>NZ_RXLO01000009.1 GCF_003958645.1 Chitinophaga rhizosphaerae | reverse complement strand
CAATTTCCATTACTACCTGCATTTTAAAGGACATCGTATAATCCTTCTGCGTACGGCGGACATCGCCCTGTGATTGATATCTCCTCATTGTGAGAAAATTTGTGTCAACCTATTTCAGGACGGGTCAAAGGCATAAAAAAAGCTGCACCCTGTTGGATGCAGCTTTTTTAATATGGTGATCGGGCTGATTATTCAGCAACCACTTCGAATTCCAGTTCGGCTTCGTTGCCTTTACCGAAATCGAGGCGGGCTTTGTACAGGCCCAGTTCTTTCACATCACCGAGGATATGGATACGACGACGGTCGATCTCATAACCTTTCTGTTCCTTGATCGCGCGGGCGATCTGAACGCCGGTAACAGAACCGAAGATTTTGCCGGAGGTGCCGGTTTTCGCGCCGATTTTAACGGGAGCGGCTTTCAGTACTTCTACCACCTTGGCGATTTCAGCGAGCATTTTCTCTTCCTTCACTTTCTGCACTTTCACGCGCTCGTTGAGTTGCTTCAGGTTAGACTCGCTGGCCTCTACGGCGAACTTTTGGGGGATCAGGAAGTTCCTGGCGTAACCGTTCTTCACGGCTACCAGTTCATTCTTCTGGCCCAGATTGTCTACGTCTTGTATTAAGATTACTTGCATTGTTTCTTACTTTAAAAGGTCAGTAACATAAGGCAACAGCGCCATCTGGCGGGCTTTCTTGATAGCCTCGGCTACCTTGCGCTGGAATTTCAGCGAGTTACCGCTGATACGGCGAGGCAGCATCTTGCCCTGATCGTTCAGGAACTTTTTCAGAAACTCGGCATCTTTGTAATCTACATACTTGATACCCAATTTCTTGAAGCGGCAGTATTTTTTCTGGCGCTTCTCTTGCTTAACCGCGGTTAAGTACTTGATTTCTTGTTTAACTGCCATAACTTTTAAGCTTCTGCGGTTTTAGGTTCAGCATCATAGTTACCTTTCTTCCGGGTGTTGTACGCTACCGCGTGCTTGTCCAGTTTGGTAAACATGTAACGCAATACATTTTCATCGCGGTTCAGCTGGATCTTCAGCTTCTCATTGAAGTCGGATGGCGCAGTGTACTCCAGTACCAGGTACATGCCCGTGGTCTTCTTCTGGATCGGGTACGCCAGTGATCTCAGGCCCCAGGGATTTTCGTGCACAATCGCACCGCCATTGTCTTTCACAAGGTCAGCGAATTTTTTCTGGGCAGCTTTGTAGTCTTCCTCAGAAAGCACAGGGGTAAAGATCACCATCAATTCGTAGTTTGACATAATTTTCCCTTGTTAGTGATTTAAAATTAAAATGGAGTGCAAAGATAAGGGGTTTATTTGGATTCTCACGCTTATCTGGCGCGAATTTCCACGTTTTTTCCCACCCAATCCCAACCGGATCGCAGTTTTCCGCCAAATAACCCGCAACTGGCTGAAAATCAATGCGGGAATTTTTGTTTGACGGTCAACTTGGCAGTCGCCCCGCCATGGCACACCCTTTGACAAGGTTTCCCCGTCTAAAAAACTGAAAAACATATGCAGAAAGGTGCAATCCGTGTACAAACAGAGAACATTTTCCCCATTATCAAGAAATTCCTCTATTCCGATCATGACATTTTCCTGCGAGAACTGGTCAGCAACGCAGTAGACGCCTCCCAGAAACTCAAAACCCTGGCCAGCGTAGGCGAATTCAAAGGCGAGATCGGCGAGGCCGACGTCACCGTTTCCCTCGATAAGGAAAAGAAAACCATCACCATCTCCGACCGTGGCATCGGCATGACCGCCGAAGAAGTCGACAAATACATCAACCAGGTCGCCTTCTCCGGTGCGGAAGAATTCGTGAAGAAATATAAAGGACAGGGAGACGGCGCCAATATCATCGGCCACTTCGGCCTCGGGTTCTACTCCTCCTTCATGGTATCTTCCCAGGTGGAAATCTTTACCAAATCCTGGAAACCCGATTCCCAGGCCGTTCGCTGGGAATGCGACGGCAGCCCGGAATACCAACTCGAAAACACCGAAAAAGAATCCCGCGGCACCGATATCGTATTGCATATCAATGAAGAAAGCGAAGAATTCCTCGACGAGCACCGCATCCGCACCATCCTCGAAAAATTCTGCCGCTTCCTCCCCGTGCCCATCAAATTCCAGGGAGAACAAATCAATAATACATCCCCCGCCTGGGTCAAAAAACCGTCGGATCTCACCGCAGAGGACTACCAGGCTTTCTACAAGGAGCTGTATCCCTTCGCGGAACCGCCCCTGTTCTGGATCCACCTCAATGTAGACTATCCCTTCAACCTCACCGGGATCCTCTACTTCCCCAAAATCACGAAAACGTACGAAATACAGAAAGACAAGATCAGCCTGTATTCCAACCAGGTTTTCGTGACAGACGAGGTGAAGAACATCGTACCCGAGTTCCTCATGCTGCTCCATGGCGTGATCGACTCGCCCGACATCCCCCTGAACGTTAGCCGCAGCTACCTCCAGGGCGATCCCAACGTGAAGAAAATCAACGCACATATCACCAAGAAAGTGGCCGATAAACTGGACGAAATGTTCCGGACCGACCGTAAATCTTTCGAGGAAAAATGGGAACACATCGCCCTGTTCGTGAAATACGGGATGATGACCGAAGACAAGTTCCTCGATAAAGCCGGTAAATTCCACCTCCTCGAAGACGTGGACGGCGGCACTTTCTACACACTGGAAGAATACCGCACCGCGGCTTCCGCCGTGCAGACCAACAAGGAAAACAAGCTCGTGGTCCTCTACGCCACCAATCCCACGCAGCAAGACAGCTACATCGCCGCGGCAAAAGCGAAAGGATATAAAGTGGTGAAAATGGAAACGATGGTAGACGCCGGTTTCATCAACCAAATGGAGCACAAATGGGAAAACGTCCTGTTCACCCGTGTAGACGCCGATATCGCCGATAACCTCATCAACCCCGACGCCGCCACGCAAAGCGTGCTCAGCGAAGCGCAGGAAGGAACGTTGAAAGACATATTTACCGGCCAGGTGGCACTGCCCGGCGTGAAAGTGGAACTGAAAGGCCTCGGCGCGCAGGATCAGCCCGTGATCGTTACCCGCGGCGAGCTGATGCGCAGGATGAAAGACATGGCCGCCATGGGCGGATCGGCCGCCAGCTGGTATGCCGGCATGCCCGACGAAATCACCATGACCGTCAACGCCAATCATCCTATTTACCAGCGCATCCTGGGAGAAGGGGACAGCGGGCTGCAACAGAAGCAGGTTCGCAACCTCGCCGACCTGGCGCTGCTGTCGCAGGGCCTGCTGACGGGCGCCGATCTTACCGCGTTCGTGAACCGCAGCGTGGAACTGATGGAGAAATAATCACAATCCGGCCATACAAGGAAAAAGCAAAGCGCTCCGGTGCTTTGCTTTTTTTATTGGGTAGATGCAGCGTCATGGACACATGATCGGGAATGATGCAGAAACTTTTGCATATTAACATCGTTTCTAAGTTATGAGTAAGTATCATGTATTGGCTGAAATTTGCTACCATGGCAGGTTTTATGGTATGGAAGTTGAGTTACGGATAGCACGAGAACCATAATTTAACCATATCAGACATGACTAACTTGCGTAAGATCCGAACGTGTTGTACGTTGGCCTTAATGGCATTGATGATGAGCTGCAGCCGCGAAAGCGAAGTGCCTGCGCCTGCCAAACCAGTTGATGATAAAGGCACGGAAACACCGCCCCCTGCCACCGGGACCTCCAATCTGACTACCGGGGTTACCGCACAGAAAGTGAAAAGCCCCAAGCAGGTGACCGACTTCCTCCGCCAGTTGCCTGCCACTTACAACGACAATCCGAGTAAGAAATGGCCGGTCATTATTTTCCTCCACGGCGTGGGCGAGCGCGGCAACGACATTAACCAGGTAAAACGGGCTGGGCTGGCGGCCCGGGCCGCCCAGGACCCCAACTTTCCCTTTATCGTGATTTCTCCGCAGTGTAAGGCCTCCAGCTGGTGGGACGTGCCCAGCCTTGAAGTGCTGTACGACCAGGTGGTGAAGGAATATAACGTAGACCCTTCCAGGATTTACCTGACAGGCCTCAGCATGGGCGGGTACGGCACCTGGAGTTGGGCCCTGGGCAAACCGGACCGTTTTGCCGCCTTCGTACCGATCTGCGGGGAAGGCACCCCTTCAAAGGCTTGTGTGCTGAAAGATAAGCCGGTGTGGGTTTTTCACAATGCCGACGACCCTACCGTTCCCGTAAAGGGCTCGCGGGATATGGTGAATGCCATCCGGAGTTGCGGCGGTACTTTGGTGAAATACACGGAGAACGCTGCCGGCGGGCATAATGCGTGGACGAAAGCGTATAACGATCCGGCATTGTATACCTGGTTAAACCAGCAAAAGAAATAACGGCAAATAACCGAAATTGACCCCGCGGGCCCCCGGGCCGCGGGTTTTTTTATGCTTTTCCCGGTTACGGTAAACGTATAAAATGCGGGATGAAACTGGAATTTAACCTGTTGAATGTTATATAATAAAATGAATTAAAATTGGTAACTATATACATGTTAAACCCATGTTCTAAATATTAAATATTATCAGAATGTTAAAATGGGTTATCTGGTAGGAAATCCTTGGGTGAGCATTCAAATATCTTCGCAAGTTCATTTATGTGGTTGAGGTTGTATTTAGCCCTGTATTTAGGGTTTTCCACGTCTCCGATAAAACCTACTGACATATCCAGCATATAGGCTAATTCCTTTTGGGAGTAGCCCTTTTCGATTCTTTTTTCCTTCACTTTGTCGATTACATATTGTTCGATAGCCGTATGAAGTTTTTCAGTCATGTATGGGTTTATTTAGACCCACAAAGAATCATTGTCTGAAAAAATATTTCACACGTACAGGTATGTGTAATATATTTGTGAACATTAAACCTCAAATGTTATGGCACAAACTCACAAGTACAAAGTGATGGTAATCGTAAAAGACAATCATGGTGCATCTCGCACCATTTACCCCATTATTGAAGCGGGTACTGATCTGGAAGCTAAAAGGATTGCACAAGCACAGTATCCAGATGCGAGTGTTAGAACCGTAACTAAAGCTTAACTCAATCTAGCGATTATGAAGAAAGGGTTATTACAAGTGTCATTATTCCTTCTACTGCTCCAATTAATTTCTTGTGGGAATGAGTTTACAGGGTCAACATTTGCTAGTACATCTGGAAGTCTTTATGTTAAATTCCTAGATGGGAATACTTTAGAATGGAAGCGCAGATATAAATACCGTGCTGAAGAATATTCTTATGTTGTAGAAGGGGATAAAATAAGGGTTACTCGTAAATCTTTTGGTCAAGTGCATTACATTCGAATTATTGACCCCAAGACCTTAGAAATTGACAACGGTACTCAATATTATCTGAAGTAGCATTAGCTATTTGTTTTTGAATGAACTAAGCCGTTATTAATTTAACGGCTTTTTCTATTTTCTCAATCTACCTAATTCCTCTAGTTCGCTTAAAGTTTTCGAAATGTTCTATGTCATTGATTGTGGTTAATGGTTCATCATCACCAATTCGATAAAAAGTAATCGAAAACCCATCATTAACCAGCGTTTCAAGGAATTTAAGATGGTCATTTTTATGTTTGTTATACAATAAATTCTCTATTGTATCAATAAGAAAAGAAACTTCTCTTTCAGGATTAGGCATATCGCTTATTTTTTCTTTTCCTTTTTCGCTTTATCTTCGTTAATTGCCTTTTCAACATCTTTTTTAGGAGTGTTGGCTATCTTGCCCATAGCTTCTTCAAACAAGGAAAAACTATCCTTATTCTCGTTATTATTAGTTCTTGAAGGTTTAGTATGTTTTGACTTATTAGGCATTCAATATTTGTTTGGTACTGTTGCTTTTTTTTTGTTAAATTGATAATCAGTAAATTTAAATCATTATTATGGAACAAAAAGATGAACGCATCCCCAATTTTAAAATAGGCGATCAAGTGCGCCTAAAATCTGGTGGTCCAAGAATGACAATCGAGGATATAACCAAAAAATTTCCTAAAGACCCCTTCACAGGTAAATATAACTGTATTTGGTTTCTTAATGATGAATTAAAAGTACATTCATTTGAAGAAGAAACTATTGAGTTGTATGTTAATAAATTAGAAGAATTTTTTAAATCTTAATTTGTAAGTTATTCTGCAATTCCTCTACTAAAATGGCAATGTGATTTGGAACGAGTTCAAATTTAACTTTGCCATTTTCATTTTCATGCCAATACCCTTTCTCTATAATTTTTACGGCCAGGGCGATCAAATATAGCTTCACTTCATGCCATTTTTCTATGCTCATTAAACTAATTTTAATACTACTACTTAATACATTTTTAAATAGTGATAACATTTAAATCAGTTAAACCAAATATTTCAAAGAACTTGAAAGTGAAAGTTAATTACATTTTACCGATCAATTCCTTATAAGTTAACCTGCAATTCACTCCTTCTAAACTATTCTCAAACCTTACTCCATTAGGTAATAGACGTGAATTATATCTATAAGAAAATTCATCACAATATCTTTGTAAATGTTTCCTGCTCATGTAATGATATACCCCGATAACACCGCGCTTGAATATGCCCCAAAATCCTTCTATACTATTTGTATGAAATGCACCCCTCACAAATTCTTTCTGCTGGTGATCTAATACAACATGAAGGTATTTTTTATCCAAACCATTATATCCATGCCATTCATCTGATACAATTATTGAACCTTCTTCAACGTGTTCTTTTACGGATGGCTGAATAGATGCCGAAGCTGTATCTGGCATAACAACTAATCTTAAATCCCCGCCAGTATGAAGCATTCCCAATACAGGCGTTTTATCCTTAAAACTCCGTCCTTGCGAATTTGGAACCTTCTTGTGAGCATGACGGTTTTTATTCTTTCCTCCTACAAATGTTTCATCACACTGAATTACTCCATCCAGCTTTTTATCAAATGATTTTACTTTCAAGGCATATCTTATCCTTTGTGCCATGAACCATGCAGTTTTTTGTGTAACCCCTAAGCTACTTGCCAATTGTATTGAACTAATACCTTTTTTGTGAGTAGTGATTAAGAATATAGCCATGAACCATTTCTGAAGATGAATAGGACTATTTTCAAATATAGTTCCTTTAATGGCCGAAAATTGTTTCCGACAATCACCACATTTATAACGTTTATACTTACCCTTTAGAGTGTAAATATTATTGCAACCACAAAACACGCAGTATACACTTCCATTCCACCTCTTTGACGCTAAATAGTCCAAACAAATACTCTTATCCCGAAATGTTTCTGCTATATCTAGTAAATTATTACAGTGCATAACTTCGATTAAATCCATTAATTGTTCTGATTATTCCCCTTTAAATATTTAGGATAATCGTTTCTTCAAGTCTAAGTGCCAATTGTTTAGCAAATATACGAAAATTTTCCATATTGACGCAATATAATACGTCAATTAGCCGTACTTTTGAACGAAATTTCAAGTATGAATAATCCGGAGGATAAGAAAATACTAGGCTTGATTGCTGCCAAATTCAAAACGATAAGGACAGAACAGGGATTAAGTCAAAGAAAATTAGCCTTGATTGCTAAGATGGAATATAATCAGGTGCAAAAACTCGAAAAAGGAGAATCTAACCTGCAAATAACCACTATTGTTAGGCTCATGGAGGCTTTAAATGCCACTCCCAATGATATTTTGCCCTACGGAAATGAGTTATCTTAACCTCCCCATATTTAAACTATGGGTTTAACAAGTATATAGTTACCTTAAAATTAATTGTACTGTTGATCCAGGTCCGCCACCATGGCGCGTTTATGGCATGGAAGTGTTATTTTCCCTGTAGCGCAGGTGATGTATTTTCGCAGTAACCTTACTTATGAATTGAAATATGAATGTAAGATTGTTTATGATGTTAGCCTGGGCCACATGTGTAATGAGTTGTGGCCGAGACCCTGAAGTTACACCAGGACCCACACCAGGAGGCGGAGGAACCGAGACCCCCAATCCGGGAACGCCCGCAGGTCCGTTAACCACCGGGCTGACCGCGCAAAAAGTGAAAAGTCCGAAACAGGTCACTGATTTTCTCCGCTATTTACCCGCAAAGTATAATGAGGACCCAAACAAAAAGTGGCCCGTCATTTTCTCGCTTCACAGCGTGGGGGAGCGGGGAGACGATATCAATATCGTGAAGCGCTCGGCATTGGTGGTGAAAGCGGTAAAAGACACGGAGTTCCCTTACATCCTTATCGCGCCGCAATGCAAAGTGACCAGCTGGTGGGACATTCCCAGCCTCGAAGTGCTGTATGCACAGGTCATGAAAGATTATAAAGTCGACCCTTCCCGCGTATACCTCACGGGTATGAGTATGGGCGGATATGGCGTGTGGAGCTGGATCCAGGCTAAACCCGACCGTTTCGCCGCCGCAGTGCCCATTTGTGGGGAAGGTTCGCCGGATAAGGGTTGTGTATTGAAAGACAAGCCATTATGGGTTTTTCACAATGCAGACGATCCTACCGTTCCCGTAAAAGGCTCCCGCGATATGGTGAACGCCATCGAAACATGTGGCGGCAAACTGGTGAAATATTCGGAAAACGCTACGGGCGGGCATGATTCCTGGACGAGGGCTTACGCTGATCCCGCACTGTTCACCTGGATGAATCAATACACGAAATAATAGCGGCCGTACCGTCGCAGGCAAGACCCCGTGGCCATGGGCTACGGGGTTTTCTTATGCTCCGGAAGGCCGGATGTCGATGGCTTTGAGTTGAAGGGTAGTATTGCCGTTCCATTCGTTTTCCTCCACGGTAAAAACCAGGTCGAACGGCTTTTTGCCGGAAATGATCTCGAATTTATCGGCCATGAAGAAGCCGATGCCGGAAAACGGGGTGCCGCCGCGCTGGCGGACAGACAGTTTAAGGTGCTCGTCTTTCACGATGCGCGAAAACCCGGTGTCGGTAAGGTTTCTGGCGATGAAGACGGGCCGGAGGTTTTCGGGGCCGAGGGGCTCGAATTGCCGGAGGATGTTGTAGAAAGCGGGAGTGAGGTCAGACAGCCACACTTCGGTGTCGATGACGATCTCGGGAATGAGCAGGTCGGGGCTGATGGTGGCAGACACCACCGCTTCGAAGCGCTCCTGGAAAGCTGTCACATTCTCCGGTTTGAGGGTCATGCCCGCCGCGTAGAAGTGGCCACCGTAGTTTTCGAGGAGGTCTTTGCACTGGTGGATGGCTTCGTATACGTTGAAACCGGAAACGGACCGTGCGGAACCCGCCACCTTGTCGTTGCTCTGGGTGAGGATGATGGTGGGCCGGTAGAAATATTTATCGATGAGCCGGGACGCCACGATGCCCACAACCCCTTTATGCCAGTGGGGCTGGAACAGCACGGTGGATTTCCGGGCGATCATAGCTGCGTCGTTCTGGATAATGCTGACCGCTTCCTGGGTAATGCTCATATCGATCCCCTTTCGTTCCTGGTTGTCTCCATGCAGCATTTCCGCAATGGCGAACGCCTTGTCTTCGTCGGTTTCCATGAAAAGGTTCACGGCTTTCCGGGCATCGTCCATCCTTCCGGCGGCGTTGACGCGCGGCGCGATGACGAATACGAGGTTGGAGGTGGTGAGTTTTTCTTTCAGGTTGCTCAGCCGCAGCAGCGCCTTGATCCCCGGCGATGGGGCTTCGTTGACCTGTTTGAGGCCATGGAAGGCCAGCACGCGGTTTTCGCCGGTCATGGGAACGATATCGGCGGCGATGCTGGTAGACACGAGGTCGAGATATTGATACACCCCGCTCATGGGGAAGCCTTTCTTCTGCGCCAGGGCGCTGATCAGCTTGAACCCGATCCCGCAGCCGGAAAGCTCCTTATAAGGATAGGGGCAATCTACCTGTTTGGGATTGAGGATGGCGACGGCGGGGGGAAGGATGGCGTCGGGAAGGTGGTGGTCGCAAATGATGAAATCGATGCCGAGGGACGCGGCGTGGCCGATGTACTCAACGGATTTGATGCCACAGTCCAGCGCGATGATGAGCCCGAAGTCGTTATCCCGCGCATATTCAATGCCTTGCATGGAGATGCCGTACCCTTCGCGGTAGCGGTGGGGGATATAGAACTCGATATTGTCGTACAGTTGTTGCAGGAATCCATACACCGTAGCCACGGCGGTAGTGCCGTCTACGTCGTAATCGCCGTACACGAGGATTTTCTCGCGGCGGAAGAACGCTTCTTCCAGCCGGGAAACGGCTTTGTCCATATCCTTCATGAGCCATGGATCGTGAAGATCGTCTAGCGAGGGCCTGAAGAAATGGCGTGCATCTTCAAATTTAGTGATCCCCCTTTGTACCAGCAAGCGGCATAGTATGGGATGGATTTTCAAAGCTGCCTGGAGCTGCTGCTCCTGAGATGGTTGATATTTCTTTACTGTCCAGCGTTTCTGCATGCAATTGTATTATAGGGAAGCATCCCGGCGGATCTGGCTGAATCCGGTTGTAATATAATGATGATTGCCGTATTTCTGCCAAATGCGGGAAATTCTCCGAAAAAAGGAGGAGGGGACTAGAATTTCCGATCGGTGGTGAACCGGACGAGGGATTCGAGGCCTTTGCGGACGTCGTTGTCCGGGAAGGTGTGCAGGATGGCGAGGGCTTCGTCGCGGTACTGGAACATTTTTTCGCGGGTGTAATCGATGCCGCCGGATTCGTTGACCATGGCGATGACTTCGGCGACGCGGTCCTTATCTTTATTATGGTTTTTCACAATATTGATAATTTTCCGCCGGTTTTCGGGAGAAGCGTGCTGGAGGGTGTAGATGAGGGGGAGGGTCATTTTCTTTTCCCGGATATCGATGCCGGTGGGTTTGCCGATGTTGGCGGTGCCGTAATCGAAGAGATCGTCCTTGATTTGAAATGCGACGCCGACTTTTTCGCCGAATAGGCGCATTTGTTCGGTCACCTGGTCGTCTGCCGTGGTGCTCCATGCGCCGGCGGCGCAGGCGGAGGCGAGGAGGGAGGCGGTTTTGCGGCGGATGATCTCGAAGTATATATCTTCCTTGATGTCGAGTTTGCGGGTTTTTTCGATCTGGAGGAGCTCTCCTTCCGACATTTCCTTCACGGCCTGCGAGAGGATTTCGAGGCTGCGGAATTCCTTGTTGGTGACGGAGAGGAGGAGGCCTTTGGAGAGGAGGTAATCGCCGACGAGCACGGCTATCTTGTTCTTCCACAATGCGTTGATGGAGAAGAAGCCGCGGCGTTCGAGGGAATCGTCGACCACGTCGTCATGGACGAGTGTGGCGGTATGCAGGAGTTCTACCAGCGCGGCGGCGCGGTAGGTGTTTTCATTGATGGTGTCGGCGAACAGCCGTGCGGAGAGGAGCACGAACATGGGCCGGATCTGTTTGCCCTTACGTTTTACGATATAGTGCATGATCCGGTCCAGCAGGGGAACATGGCTTTTTACGGCGTCTGCAAACTTTCCTTCGAAATCGTGTAATTCCTTCCCAATCAGTTGTTTAATTTCCTCCATGCTATTAATAAAAAGGTACGCTAAGCTAGGCCTAAAATCGGACATTTTGCAAATTTGGCCCCGAATTTGTAAGCATTAGCTGGATGTTCCTTAATTTAGCGTTTAATTTTGAAGCACTTATCAATGCAAATAAAATCGCAAGAAAAATTTGTATATTCATTTAGGATTTTTACCTTTGCTTGGTAAAAAACGCGTTAATTGTAAAATCTTTAACAGTTTTTAAATAAAAAACAATTATGGCAAGCAAAAAGTACTTACTACTGGCAGGTGCAATGTCCGCTCTGGCTGCATCTCCTGGTTTTGCGCAGGTTAAGCCCTCATATGATGCCCTGGACTCCTCGAAAGTTTCGGCTAAGAATATGGCGCAATTCAACAGCTTCAGAAACAACCAGTCTGATTACCCCGCAAAACCCCGTAGCATGTGGGAACTGGGTTTCCACGGTGGCTACCACTTTATTCAAGGTGATGTTTCCGCTCTTCCCGGTTTCGGTGGCGGTATCTCGCTGAGAAAAGCACTCGGTCACACGTTCTCTCTGAGAGCTGAATATACCGGATCTTTCGACTACGGTCTGGATTATCAGCTGAAGCCGACCATCAATGCTGTTGGAGCTAACCCCTGGGGTGCAACAGCGGCTGCGAACGGTGGTAAAATCGTTCCCAACTACAAAACAGCGACTCACCAGCTCTCCCTGGACTTCATCGCTTCCCTGAGCAACATCCTGTTCTACAAGGCGCAGCCTAAAGTGAACTGGTATGTACTGGGTGGTTATGGCCTGATGCTGGCTGACGTAGACGTAGACGCACTGAACGAACAAGGTGCTGCTTACAACTACGCTACCATCGACTTCGCACGTAAGAAGAAAGACATCCGTAAGGACCTGAAGGACTTCTACGACCGTAAATATGAGCAAAACGCTCCTGCACAGGGTAACCGCGTACAGATCGGCCGTAAAGACGACAACCAACTGCTGCGTCACGCGCTGAACGTAGGTACAGGTATCGCTTTCAAAGTGTCTAAACGTTTCAACATCGGTATTGAAGAGAAACTGACGCTGCCGTTCGATGATTATCTGGACGGTTACACCGCAGGTCAATACGATCAGAGCAAAGACTTCTTCTCTTACACCTCTGTTCGCCTGAACTTCAACCTCGGTAACTCCAGCAAACGCGTAGAACCCCTCTGGTGGGTTAACCCGCTGGATTTCGCCTACAACGAGCTCAACACTCCCCGCCGTATGAAACTGCCGGCTCCCGTACTGCCTGATGCTGATGGCGACGGTGTAACCGACCAGTTCGACCGCGAACCCAACACTCCCGCTGGTGCTCCTGTTGACGTTCACGGTGTAGCTAAAGATACCGACGGTGACGGCGTTCCTGACTACAAAGACAAACAACTCATCACTCCGACTTACTGCCAGCCTGTTGACGCAGACGGTGTAGGCAAATGCCCGGATCCTGAGTGCTGCAAAAACCGCGTTGAAGTAACCTGCGCAACCCTGGTATTCCCCAGCGTTTCCTTCAAAGGTTCTACTACCAAGGTTTCTTCTGAAAACGAAGCTATCCTGAGCAGCGTGGCTAACACCCTCCGTTCCAACCCCTCCTGCAACATCCTGGTTACCGGCCACGCTGGTGCTAAAGGTAAAAAAGGTGGTGTTGATCTGAGCAGCCGTCGCGTAGACGCAGTGATCGACTACCTGGCTGACAAGCAAGGCATCGACCGCGGCCGTTTCATCAAACAAAACACTCCTGGCGACGCTGGTACCGTGGATCTGAATCCCGCCAACTAATACCTCGCCTGGGTAAAATAACGAAAGGGGCTGCCTCACCAGGCAGCCCCTTTTTTTTATGGCCCATCTCCGTTAAATTTTTTTACTTCCGTGAACCCCCGGGCCCCAATCACCGTTTTATTTACATCGCGTTTTTTACTTCTTGCGAATCCTGATTATTTATCACTAAATTTGACCAGCCTAAACTTTATATCGTTTTTAGCGTGGTAAAAAACTTCAATAAAGCTACCCTTGCCGGCATCATTGTGGCACTGGGTATCATCTACGGCGACATCGGTACTTCTCCGCTCTACGTATTCAAAGCCATTGTGGGAACCAACGAAATCAGCGACCTGCTGGTCATAGGTGGTATTTCCTGCATCATCTGGACCCTCACCCTGCAAACAACCGTAAAATACGTTATCCTCACCCTCAAGGCGGATAACAAGGGGGAAGGCGGCATTTTCTCATTATATGCCCTCGTCAGGCGGCACGGTAAATGGACCGTCATATTCGGCATGATAGGAGGCGCGGCGCTCCTGGCAGACGGGATCATCACGCCGCCCATCACCGTTACCTCCGCCGTAGAAGGCTTGCGAACACTGCCCGTGTTCAAGGACCTCGATACCATGACCATCGTGAAGATCGTGTTGCTGATCATCTCCGGCATGTTCTTCATGCAGCAGTTCGGCACCATGTCTATCGGCAAACTGTTCGGCCCCATCATGGTCATATGGTTCGGCATGCTCGCCATTCTCGGCATCATGCATATCGCAGACGATCTTTCCGTGCTCAAGGCATTCAATCCCTACTACGGCGTTAAATTGCTTACCCTTTACCCACACGGCTTCTTGCTGCTGGGGGCAGTATTCCTGTGTACCACGGGGGCCGAGGCCCTCTATTCGGACCTGGGGCACGTGGGGCGCGGCAACATCCGCGTATCCTGGATCTGGGTGAAGATTTCCCTCATCCTCAACTACCTGGGCCAGGGAGCCTGGCTCCTCACCCAAACCGGTCAGAAACTCAACGGCGAAAACCCGTTCTTCCTCATCATGCCGGAAAGTTTCGTGATCTTCGGCGTACTCATCGCCACCATCGCCTCCATTATCGCATCGCAAGCCCTCATATCAGGCTCTTTCACCCTGATCTCGGAAGCCATGCGCCTCAACCTCTGGCCCAAACTCAAAATCAACTATCCGACCGAACAACGCGGTCAGTTATATATTCCCGGCATCAACCTCATGCTGTTCGTCGGCTGTAGCGGCATCGTGCTGATCTTCAAGGAATCATCGGCCATGGAAGCGGCTTACGGCCTGTCGATTACCCTTTGTATGTTGATGACGTCGTGCCTCTTCGCGTTTTACCTGTATACACGCAGGGTAAAACTCTGGTGGATAGGGCTGTATCTCGCCGTTTACCTCACCATCGAATTCTCGTTCCTCCTCGCCAACCTCCAGAAATTCACCCATGGCGGTTACGTGACGGTGATCGTGGGCGGTGCGCTGTTCGTCGTCATGTACGCCTGGTACCGCTCTCGCAAGATCAAGAACCGGTATGTGGAATTCGTAAAGCTGGAAGATTACCTGCCCATCCTGCAGGAGCTCAGCAACGATTCTTCCATCCCCAAATACGCCACGCACCTCGTATACATGAGCAGTGCTGACAACCCCAAAGAGATCGAGCATAAGATCATCTATTCCGTCCTCAATAAAAAACCCAAACGCGCCGATATTTACTGGTTCGTGCATGTAGACGTGGTAGATGAGCCTTACATGAGCGAATACACCGTGCAGACCATCATCCCCAACGAAGTGATCCGCGTCGAATTCCGGCTCGGGTTCAGGGTGGAACAACGGATCAACCTCATGTTCAGAATGGTGGTGGAAGATATGGTACGCAACAAGGAAGTAAATATCACCAGCCGGTACGAATCGCTCAGCAAAAACAATGTGGTAGGGGATTTCCAGTTTATCGTCATGGAAAAATTCCTTTCCCACGATAACGACCTGCCGCTGCATGAACGGATCATCATGCGGATTTACTTTATGCTGAAGAAAATCGGGCTGTCGGAAGAGCGTGGTTTCGGGCTGGATTCCAGCTATGTGACCATCGAGAAATTCCCGCTGGTGGTGGCCCCGGTTACCAATCTGCAACTCAAAAGGGTGGCCGACCGGCAAAGATTCGATGACTGACGGTTTGCAGGGATGGGAAGCGAGCAGTATATTGTGAGCTTCACCTTTACGCAATTCGTCATTTATGATAAGACAACTACTCGCCACGGGCATGTTCGTGGCATCTTCCTTTACCGCGATCGGACAGGCCGGTATTAATTCCGACTATTCGGAGCTGAAAGACTGGCGCAAGGTAGACCCCGCGGCCTGGAGCGCCATCCGGCCCGGAACGCACGTTCAGTTCGGCAGCGCAGACTTCCGGTACGACAAACTTTATGCCCCGGAAGCCGGCAGCCTGGCCACTTCCTGGAGTGCCCACGCCTGGAAGAACGAGAAAATCCACACCCAGTTCGTTATTTACACCACGCAGGCCCAGCCCGGCGTTACGGTTTCCAAATCCGCGCTTTCTGACGGGAAAGGCAATACCATCCCCGCCAGCGCCGTTTCCACCGGCTTTCTGCGGTATGTGATGACCGATGAGCTGAACAGCGAAGGCGGCGGCTGTGGTTACCGCAAACCCGAAGAATTCGATTCCTCCCTCGTGGCAGACGCCATCGATTATCAATCGTCCATCAACATCGCCGCCAATTCCACCCAACCGGTGTGGCTCAGCATCAAAGTGCCGGCGGGAACGGCTGCGGGTGTCTATAAAGGCACGGTGACCGTGAAAAACAACAAGGGCGTGTCGATCAAAACCCTCCGGTACGACGTAACCGTGAATGCCCGTACGCTCCCCGACGCCAAAGACTGGCAATACCACCTCGACCTTTGGCAGAGCCCATACGCGATCTCCCGCTACCACAACGTAAAACCCTTCAGCAAGGAGCATTTCGACGCCATGCGGCCCTATATGACCCAATTGGCGGGCATCGGGCAGAAAGTGATCACCGCCAGCATCATTTACGACCCATGGAACAGCCAGACCGAAGATATTTACGGCGATATGGTAAAATGGACCCGGAAGCGCGACGGCTCCTGGACCTACGATTATACCGAATTCGACAAATGGGTGGAATTCATGATGGAATGCGGCGTCACTAAGCAGATCGCATGCTACAGCATGATCCCCTGGAACCTGAAGTTCTACTATTACGAAGAAGCCACTGGCAAAATGACCCACATCGTGGCCAAGCCTGGCTCTGCAGAATACGACGCCCACTGGCGCCCCATGCTCACCGATTTCGCGAAACACCTGAAACAGAAAGGCTGGTTCGATATCACCTGCATCGCGATGGATGAGCGCCCCATGGAGGCCATGCAGGCCGCTATCAAGCTGATCCGCAGTGTGGATAAGGATTTCAAAGTGTCGCTGGCGGGTAATTACCACAAAGAACTGGTGAACGATATCTACGATTATTGTATCGCCATCGGACAGGATTTCACGCCGGAAGAGCGCGCCATGCGTTTCGGTAAGAACTGGCCGACCACTTATTATACCTGCTGTACGGAAGGTTTCCCGAATACCTTTACCTTCTCGCCCCCCGCAGAATCCGCGTGGCTGGGGTATTACGCTGCAGGCAAGGATTATAAGGGCTATCTCCGCTGGGCGTACAATTGCTGGGTGAAAGATCCGCTCCGCGATTCCCGCTACCGCACCTGGGCTGCCGGCGATACTTACCTCGTTTACCCCGGCGGCCGTTCCTCGATCCGTTTCGAGCGGCTGGCGGAAGGCATCCAGGCGTATGAGAAGATCCAGATCCTGAAGAAAGAAGGGAAGGGGCCGCAGCTGGAAAAAGTGCTGAAAACTTTCGAATGGAACCGCCTGAAGCAGAAGAAGGCGGAAGATATGGTGAAAGCCGCAGCTGCCGTGATAAACAGTTTGTAAGCGATCAATATGAAGCATAAAAAAATCCTCCGAGGAATCGGAGGATTTTTTTTTAACACAACTAAAAAACAATCAAACTAATATCATCTTAAAATTCATCAATCGGGCTTTTTCCCGTCGAGA
Source organism: Chitinophaga rhizosphaerae (assembly GCF_003958645.1). Classification (GTDB taxonomy): domain Bacteria; phylum Bacteroidota; class Bacteroidia; order Chitinophagales; family Chitinophagaceae; genus Chitinophaga; species Chitinophaga rhizosphaerae. The sequence goes on along the minus strand of NZ_RXLO01000009.1, from coordinate 238,580 downwards.
AAGGTATTGATCGTGTTGATCTCCGCCTGGTTTTCGCCGTTCTGGCCAACCGTGTAGCTGGAGTAGAAATGCTCGGCGGAACCGGCGCCGTTGTCGAGATCGATGTTCCGGCGGAGATACGCGGGAATGTTCTCGATTTCGGTGTTGTTATCCATATTTTTCACGTTGAAGCTGATGCTGCGCAGTTTGGCTACGCGTTCCAGCTGCTTCTTCCGTTGTTCTTCGGCCTGATCGTCGTGCAGCGCCTGGGGCTGCGGGGGAGGAAGGGGTGCGTTGTTGGCATCTTCCCGGTACACCATTTTCATTTCCTCCTGCTGCTGCACGTTATTGTTGCTCACCGGTTCCACGTAAATATTGGAAGGGCGGTTGAGATAGCCTCCGGAACCTGCGCTTGTAGCAGGCTTCGGCTGAACGGGCTGGGGCTGGGGCTGCGGCGGCGCGGCTTGTGCCTGCGGCGTGGAGGGTTCTACAGGCTCGATGTTGAGCGTGTAGGTCTCACGTTCCGGTTGCTGCGGAGCGGGGGGCATGAAGGAAGCTGCGCTGGCCGGGTGAGTAACGGTGGGTTCCACGAGGCGGGGCGCCATGATGTCGATGATCTCGGGCTCGTCGTCGGAGAAGAGCATGCCCTGGTTGTGCATTTTCTTTTCTTCGTTTTCGCCGCCGAGGGTCATGACGATCTTGGGTTCTTCCTGTTGTTCGGTCGTAACGGCCGGCTGTTGCGATTTGGCCTGGCGGATGGGGTTCTGCTCAAAGCCGGTGGCAATGATGGTAACGCCCAGGTTGCGCTGGAGGCTTTGATCGTAGCCGACACCGAGGATCACGTCACAATCTTCACCTGCCATGCTTTGTACATAGGCCTGGATGATGTCCATTTCATCGAGCGTGTGCTCGAATTCGCCTTCGGAAGAGGAGATATTGATCAGGATCCATTTGGCGCCCTTGATATCGTTGTCGTTCAGCAGCGGGGAAGTCAGTGCGTCTTCGATCGCGGCCTGTGCACGGTTTTCGCCTTCAGCGACGGCCGATCCGAGGATGGCTACGCCGCCATTGCGCATAACGGTGCAAACATCGGCGAAGTCGACGTTGATCTGGCCGGTGGAGTTGATAACGTCCGTGATACATTTTGCCGCGGTGGCGAGCACGTTATCCGCTTTTTCGAAGGCTGCCTTGAATTTGAGGTCGCCGAATTTCTGACGAAGCTTATCGTTGGAAATGATCAGCAGGGTATCCACATAATCCTTGAGGCGGTTGATGCCTTCTTCGGCCTGGATCATTCTCTTTTTACCTTCGTAAGAGAAGGGGGTGGTAACGATGCCCACGGTGAGGATGCCCAGTTCCTTGCATATTTTGGCGATGATGGGTGCGCCGCCGGTGCCGGTGCCGCCTCCCATACCGGCGGTGATGAACGCCATTTTGGTGTTCACCTCCAGTATTTTTTTAATTTCTTCGAATGATTCTTCCGTAGCCTGTTCGCCGATCCGGGGATTGGCGCCGGCTCCGAGTCCCTGCGTCAAATGCGGGCCCAGCTGTACCTTGTTGGGTACGGGGCTGTTTGCAATCGCCTGTGCGTCGGTATTGCAAATGATGAAATTCACACCCTCGATGTTCTGGCTGAACATGTGGTTCACCGCATTGCTTCCTCCGCCACCAATGCCTATCACCTTGATGATGGAAGATTTTTCCTTTGGAAGATCAAAATGTATCATGACTCTAGCTCTTTATATGGGTTAGTATTAGTGGTGTACCGTATCCTACGTTACTTTGATCGTTTTTATATGAACGTAAATGAATTGCAACAATCAAGCCGAAACCTTTACAGTTTGGCGTCTTCTTCTTCCGTGAACATGTCGATGATTTTTGTTTTCATCCTGTCCAGGAAACCTTTGAGGGAGGCATTGCGCTCGCGCGACTTGCGGTCTTGCCGTGCGTCTGCCGTTTCTTCCTCTGCTTCTTCTTCCATCCACTCCTCTCCGGTTTCGGCCTGGCGGGCCACTCTTTCCTTCGCGAAGTAGCTGGTGTTGATTTTCACGTAATTCTCCTCCAGCGCGCGGCGATCGTTCTCATAGTCGTTATAGCCTTTGAGAATGAGCCCTACGCAGGTGGCGTACATGGGTTTGGTCAGCTCGTCGGTATGCCCGCTGGCGAGGTGCTCGTTGGGGTAACCGATGCGGGCGCTCACGCCGGTAGTGTATTCCGTCAGCTGGATCAGGTGTTTCAGCTGGGAACCGCCGCCGGTCAGGATGATGCCGCCGTTGAGCATCTTGTTGTCCATGCCGATCTGTTTCAGATGGTACACCACGAAATCGAGGATCTCGCTCATGCGCGCCTGGATGATATGGGCCAGGTTTTTCACGGAGATCTCTTTCGGGCTTTGACCGCGCAATCCGGGGATAGTGATGTAGGCGTTGTTCTTGGCTTCGTCCGCAAGGGCGTAACCGAACTGTACCTTCATCTGCTCCGCCTGGGTTTTGAGCACGCCGAGGCCGTTCTTGATGTCGTTGGTGATATTTTCACCGCCGTACGGGATCACAGCGGTATGTTTCAGGACGCCTTCATAGAAAACGGCCAGGTCGGTGGTACCACCACCAATGTCTACGATCGCAACGCCGGCTTCGAAATCCATATCGCACATAACGGCCGCGGCGGATGCCAGGGGCTGGAGCACCAGGTCCTTGATACGGAGTCCGGATTTCTCCACGCTGCGGTTGATGTTGCGAATGGCGTTCTTGTCGCCGGTAATGATGTGGAAATTCGCACCCACTTTCACACCGCTCATCCCGATGGGATAGGTGATGTTCTGCAAGGCGTCCACGATGTACTGCTGCGGGATCACGTCAATGATCTGGTCGCTGGCAGGGATGACCGTTTTATACTGATCGTTGATCAGTTGGTCAATGTCTTTCTGGGAGATTTCAGCGTCGGTGTCGTTCCGGACGATGTCTCCGCGGGTCTGCAAACTTTTGATATGATGGCCTGCGATACCCACATATACCTCGTTGATCTCAAGGTTGGGGTTAGACGCATAGCAGTTCTCCAATGCCTGTCTGATGGCTTTGATGGTCTGATCGATATTCAGCACCATACCGTGCTGTACACCGAAAGATGGGGCTTTCCCGAATCCGAGGATTTCCAATTTCCCGTATTCATTCTTCCTTCCTGCGATGGCTGCTATCTTCGTGGTTCCAATGTCGAGACCTACAATGATGGGAGCTTCCTGATTCATGGTTCTTTATTGTTTTTAGTTGCGATTACGTTGATTAGGTTTCTGATATACCGCCCTCGGCTGCCTTTCGGCGCTTGCGGGTTTCTGCGTTTGTTTTTGGGGTTTGGCTGCCGGCTTCTCCTGTTTCCTTTCCACTTTTTTCTCCGGTTTCTTTTCCGCGGGTTTGGGCGCTGCCGCCGCCGTTACCGGGGCCACGGGCGCTACAACCGTCGCGTCGTCGTCTGTAACCGCGATGTCTGCGGCCGACGAATCCTTATACATCGGCGGAGGCGGCGCGCTCTTTCCATCCCTTCTCGTTCCGATCACCTGGTCTTTGAACGCTACGTTCAGCCTCGTGTATGTGTTCCAGCCAGCTTTGCTCAGTCCTTCCCTGTAAAAGACAAGCAGCCGGTCGAATTTGTTGGCTACATCGGTGCCGTCTCCGAAATAAACCACATGGTCGCCGAGTTTCGGGATGAACTCGAACCTGCGGTCTTCGGTGATCACCACCTGTTCCACCTGCGCGTTCCAGAACGTGTCTGCCGCAATGAAGGCCGCCATGTCGCGCATTTGCGCGTAGAGCAGGCTGTCTTCCTTCCGCAGCTTTTGCGCGTCTGCCGGGAAGTTGGTGAACACGGGCACCCGGGCGGAGAACCTGTCTGAAACCGGGATGCGCTCGCCGTCGCTATCGAGGTAGAAGCTGTTGCCGGAAAACGTGAAAACCCGGGCGAGGGGGTCCCGCTGTTCCACATCCACCTGCAGCAGATCGTTGTTGTCGATAAACAGCTGGGCCGACCGTATCCAGGGATCCCTTTCCACGATCTTCTCCAGTTGCGCGAGGTTAATTTCGCTGATGGGTTTGTTCGTGGGATTGAGGGATTTGTCTCCCGTGATGATCGCCTTCACATCCTTCACGTCCACGAACGCATTCCGGTCGTCGCCCTTGAGCGTAACGCGGATGCCCTTGCATTTCGTATCGTTCTTGTCATTCACCGCAGCCGCCAGCAATACGGCAAACCCCGTGAGCGCGCCTGTCCAGAGGAGGACGGTCGCTACGCGTTTCAAAGCCGTTTTGGTTTTAGGTTGCATGATGAATGAATTCCTTTTATTGATTGTTAATAATTTCCGTCAAAGGTTCCCGCAGCAGGTCGATGTCTCCGGCTCCGGCGGTGATCAGCAGTTCGGCGGGATGTGCTCTTATCCAGTCCGGCACTGCGTTGCTGTCCATAATATGTACATCCGGCCCCTGGATCCTGTCTGCGATCATCTGCGTGGTAACGCCGTCGATCGGCAGTTCGCGCGCGGGATAGATGGGCAACAGGATCACTTCGTCGGCCAGCGACAGCGTTTCCCCGAATCCGTCCGCGAAATCGCGCGTACGGGAAAAGAGGTGCGGCTGGAAGATCACGGTGCATTTTTTACCCCTGAACAGCGTTTTGGCGCTCGTGATGAGGGCCCGCAGTTCTTCGGGATGATGCGCGTAATCGTCGATATACACATGCCGGTCGTGCTTCACCAGGTATTCGAACCGCCGGCGGATGCCTTTGAAGGAGGCTACCGCACCGCGGATTTTTTCGTTTGAAATCCCGAGGATATGCGCCACCGCGATAGCCGCCACGGCGTTTTCCACATTGTGCATGCCGCCGATGCGCAACTGCACGTTGTCGATCATCCAATCCTGCTGCACCACGTCGAATTCATACCCGCCATCGTCCAGCCGGATGTTGGTGGCGTAGATATCGGCCGCGTCGTTTTGCAGGCTGTACGACAATTTGTTGCCGCCTTTCAGCTCCGATGCGCGGTGCAAACCGTGTTTCGCCAGCAGCGTTCCGTTCGGTTTGATGTTGGCGGAATACTGGATGAAGGCTTTCTCCACTTCTTCGGCGGTGCCGTAGATGTCGAGATGGTCGGGGTCCATGGCGGTGAGCACGGCGATGTCCGGGCTCAGTTTCAGGAAGGAGCGGTCGTATTCGTCTGCTTCGATAACGGCCACGGGCCTTTCGCTCGACCAGAAATTCTTGCCATAGTTGGCGCTGACGCCGCCGAGGAAGGCGTTGCAGCCGTACCCGGAATCGCGGAGCAGGTGGGCGATCATGGTGGAAACGGTCGTTTTGCCATGGGTGCCTGCCACGGTGATGGCGAACAGCGAGCGGGTGATTTCCTGGAGCACGTCGCTGCGCTTTACCACTTCGTACCCGTTTTCGCGGTAGAAAACGAGCGCTGACATGGTAGCGGGGATGGCCGGTGTATATACCACCAGCTGCGCTTCGCGGTCGAGCAGCGAAACGTCGTCGGTATAATGAATGCGGATGCCTTCCGCTTCGAGTTGTTGCGTGAGTTGGGTGGAAGTGCGGTCATATCCGCTCACGGCTACTCCTTTTTCGTTGAAGTAGCGGGCGATGGCCGACATGCCGATGCCTCCGATGCCTACAAAATAGATCCTATGTAAGTTGTTCAAATCCATCCTGTTATTTTATCAGCCCGAGTATTGCGCGGGCGATGGTCATATCTGCGTTTTTGTTGCCCAGGGGGGCGATGTTCGTTTCGAGTTGCTGCATGAGCGCCTTGTTCTGTACGAGGCTCAGGGCTTCGTTGGCCAGTTTGGCGCCGGCATCGGCGTTGGGGATGAGCAGTGCGGCGTTTTTATGCACGAGGCTCTCCGCGTTTTTGGTTTGGTGATCTTCCGCCGCAAACGGGTAGGGTACGAAGATCACGGGTTTCTGCGCTACGCAGAGCTCCGCGATGGCGAGGGCGCCTGCGCGGGAGATGACGGCGTCGGCCGCTTTGTACGCAAAATCCATGACATTGATGAAGTCGAAGACTTTCACGTGGGTGGAAAACGGCGCGGCGGCGGATTTGGCGGTTTCATAATACCCTTTCCCGGTTTGCCAGATGAGCTGAATGTCTTTATTCACGAAATCCGCGAGGCGGGGCAGGAGGGCGTCGTTGATGGACTTGGCTCCCAGGCTTCCGCCTACTGCAAATACCGTGGGCTTGCCCATCATGAGGCCGAAGTGGCGCATGGCTTCGTCTTTGGTGACGGCGCTTTGCGTGATGGACCCGCGCACGGGGTTGCCGGTATATAATATTTTATCGGCGGGGAAGAAGGCTTCCATTCCTTCGTAGCCTACGCAAATGACGTTGGCTTTCCTGCCGAGGATTTTATTGCTTTTGCCCGCATAGGAATTCTGTTCCTGGATGAGGGTGGGGATGCCCATTTTCTGCGCTTTCCGCAGGATGGGGAACGACGCGTACCCGCCTACGCCAACCACGGCATGGGGTTGGAACCGCTGGAGGATGTTGCGCGCCTGGCGAAGGGATTTGAGCAGTTTGAACGGCAGCAGGATATTCTTGAAAATATTGCTGCGGTTGAAACCGGCGATCTCCAGTCCTTCGATGGGATACCCGGCCTGGGGTACCTTTTCCATTTCCATTTTGCCTTTGGCGCCCACAAACAGGATCTCCGCATCCGCTTCGATCTTGCGGATGGCGTTGGCGATGGCGATCGCGGGGAAAATGTGCCCCCCGGTTCCGCCGCCTGCTATGATGATCTTGTGTGCCAAATACAATTCGGTTTTATATGATTATGCGGCCACTGCCTGTGCAGCTACCGCCTGTTTGTTTTCTGCTTCCTCCACATGCCGCGATACGCTGAGGATGATGCCGATGGAAAGACTGGTAAATATTACCGACGATCCTCCCATACTCACCAGCGGCAACGTTAACCCCGTTACGGGTAACAGGTTCACGTTCACTGCCATATGCATCAGCGCCTGGATCACCAGCGTCACACTCAGGCCGAGGGCCAGGAATGCGCCGAAGGCGTACGGACAATTTTTGAAAATCCGGATACTTCTGAGGAGTAAAATGAGGTAAGCGGCCATCACCAAAAAGGCGCCAAAGATACCATACTCTTCAAGAATAATCGCAAAAATAAAATCGGAATACGGGTGCGGAAGAAAATTTCTTGCCGTACTGTTTCCGGGCCCTTTCCCGAGCAACCCGCCGTTCACGATCCCGATCTTCGCCTGCTGCACCTGGTAGGGCTCTTCGTGCGTTTCCGCAGATGTAAAGCTCTCGATGCGGTTCATCCATGTTTTGGTACGGCCTTCCATGCCCGTGAGCTTCGCAACGCCGAACATCAACACTACGAGCACCAGTCCCGCCGCCACCATTCCTGCGAGATATTTCAGCGGCACTCGGCCGATGAAGCACAGCAGCATGCAGCTCGCGCCGAGCAGCAGGGCGGTAGACATGTTCGCCGGCATGATAAGCCCGCAAATCACGACAACCGGCAGAATGATCGGAAGGAATCCCTTCTTGAAATCATCGATCACACCCTGTTTTTTCGACAGCTGCCGCGCCACGTACATGAACAATGCCAGCTTCGCGATGTCGGAAGTCTGGAACGTCAGGTTGATGACCGGCAGTTTGATCCACCGGCTCGCATCGTTCAGGTTAGAGCCGAATGCGAGGGTGTACATGAGCAGGGGGATCGATAAAAGAAACCCGATCTGCGCCACCCGGGAGTAAATCGTATAATTCACCCGGTGGGCGAAGTAAATGATGAGGATCCCGAGGATAAGTACCGACAGCTGTTTAAACAGGTAGTATTCCGTGTGCCCGCTGTAAACGCGGTATGCCAAAGAGCCTGTGGAACTGTACACTGCCAACAAGCTTACCGCAGACAGGAAGAACACGATCGTCCATATCACCTTGTCGCCTTTCGTCTTTTGAAGCAAGTTGTTCACGTTGTTCCGTTTTTGTTGTTAGAGTTCCCTCACCGCATCCTTGAAGGCGCGGCCTCTCTCTTCATAATTCTTGAAGAGGTCGAAGCTTGCGCATGCAGGCGAGAGTAATACCACGTCGCCTTTGCTGGCCAGGTTGAAGGCCTGGGCCACGGCGTCTTTCATGTTATCGGTATTCACCATCACTTCCATGTCTTTGGACAGGGATTCGTGAATGGGGCGATTGTCGACCCCGAGGCAAACGATCGCTTTAACTTTTTCGCGGACCAGTTCGCGGATGGCGCTATAGTCGTTCCCCTTGTCCACACCGCCCATGATCAGGATCACGGGGCGTTCCATGCTTTCGAGGGCGAACCATACGCTATTGACGTTCGTGGCTTTACTGTCGTTGATAAAATCCACTCCGCGCACGGTAGTTACGTATTCCATCCTGTGCTCCAGGCTGGAGAACGTGCTGAGGCTTTCCCGGATCTTTTCTTTCCGGATATCCATCGTGCGGCCTGCAATCCCTGCTGCCATTGAATTATACAAATTATGCTTACCTTTTAATGCCAGATCGTACATCGACATAATTACCGGTTCGTCTTCTTTCACCTGAATGTTCAGCTGGTCGTTCGTTATGAATCCACCTTCTTTCAATTGTTCCATAATGCTAAAAGGTATTGTTGTAGAATAAATGGGTTTCTTGGCTATATGTTCCCGGATCACCGGGTCGTCTATACAATAAATAAAATAATCTTCCCTGGTCTGGTTCATGGCGATGCGGAATTTGCTTTCCACATAATTCTCCATTTTGTACGCGTACCGGTCGAGGTGATCGGGCGTGATATTGAGGAGAATGGCCACGTTCGGTTTGAAGTCCACGATATCGTCCAGCTGAAAGCTGCTCACTTCCACCACATAATAATCAGCCGGTTCGGTTGCTACCTGTTTGGCGTAGCTCACCCCGATGTTCCCTACCAGCGCGGCGTTGAGGCCGGCGGTCTTGAAAATCCAGTGGGTGAGGGCCGTGGTGGTGCTTTTGCCGTTGCTGCCGGTGATGGCGATCACCTTACTCGTATCCTTGCTGAAGCGCCAGGCGAATTCGATCTCGGATATTACGGGAACCCCGCGCTCGCGGACCTTCTTCATCAGTTCCGACTTCTCGGGGATGCCGGGCGATTTCACGATCTCGTCGGCCCCGAGGATCACGTCCCACGAATGATGCCCTTCTTCGAATAGAATGCCGTTCACCGCCAGTTCCTGTTTGTACAGGTCTTTGATGGCGCCACCGTCAGACACGAATACCTCGTATCCCTGCTTTTTCCCCAGCAGGGCCGCACCAATGCCGCTTTCTCCGGCTCCGAGTATGACGAGTTTTTTCATGTTGACTATCTCATTTTCAATGTGGCGATGGCGAATACGACGCACATGATCGTCACGATCCAGAAACGCACGGCGATCTTGCTTTCATGATATCCGAGTTTCTGGTAGTGATGGTGGAGCGGGCTCATGAGGAACACGCGTCTTCCTTCACCGTATTTCTTCTTCGTATACTTGAAATATGCCACCTGGATCATCACGCTGAGGCTTTCCACGAAGAAAACGCCGCAGATGATGGGCAGTAACAATTCTTTCCTGACGATAATGGCCAGCGAAGCGATGATGCCCCCCAGCGCCAGGCTCCCCGTATCGCCCATGAACACCTGGGCGGGGTAAGCGTTGTACCAGAGAAACCCGACACAGGCCCCCACGAACGCGGCGATGAAGATCGACAGCTCGCCGAGGTGCGGGATATACATGATATTCAGGTATTCCGCGAACTGGATGTTGCCGCTCACGTAGGCGAATATGCCGAAGCAGACCCCGATCACGGCCGAGACGCCCGTCGCCAGGCCATCCAGCCCATCCGTCAGGTTCGCTCCGTTGGAAACGGCGGTGATGATGAGGATCACGATGAGGATGTAGAGCACGAATGTGAATTTCTCCGCACCGGGGATCCAGGAAATCAGTCTGGCATAGTTGAACTCGTGGTTTTTTACGAAAGGGATGGTGGTGATGGGCGTTTTCACGTCCACGAAGCGGTGCCCGTCGGGCGTTACGCGCTCGTTGCTCACCACTTTTTCGTAAGGCGCCAGTTTCTTGCCGTCCATGATCTCGCGGCTCATCACCACGTTTTCATTGAAGTACAGCGTGGTACCTACGATGATGCCGAGGCCTACCTGGCCGAGGATCTTGAACCTTCCCGCAAGCCCTTCCTTATTTTTCTTGAATACCTTGATGTAATCGTCAATAAACCCGATCAGCCCCAGCCAGATGGTGCAAAGGAGGATCAGGAGGATATACACGTTCATCACCCTTGCAAACAGCAGGGTGGGGATCACTATGGCGGAAAGGATGATGAGGCCGCCCATGGTGGGAGTGCCTTTTTTGGTCTGTTCGCCTGCCAGGCCCAGGTCGCGGATGGTTTCCCCGATCTGCTTGCGCTGCAGGTATTTCACGATGCGCTTGCCGAGCAGCAGCGAGATCACGAGCGAGAGCAACAACGCCATGGTGATACGGAACGTGATGAACTGCCACATCCCGGTACCGGTGTAGTTGAACTCGTTTTTAAGATAAGTGAACAGATAGTATAACATATAATTGGTCGTGATCTTCTATTTGTCAAACATTTCCAGGATCTCGCGCAGCACCTGCTTATCGTCGAACGGGTGCTTCACGCCCCGGATCTCCTGGTATTTTTCGTGCCCTTTCCCCGCGATGAGGATGATGTCTTCCGGTTTCGCGAGGCTGACGGCGGTTTTGATGGCTTCGTGGCGGTCGGCGATCGACAGCGTTTTCTTGCGCTGGGTCACATTTACGCCGGCTTCCATTTCTTTGATAATGGCCGCGGGGTCTTCCGACCGCGGGTTGTCTGACGTGAAAATGGCTTTATCCGAATGTTCGGCGGCCACTTCACCCATGATCGGGCGTTTGGTTGTATCGCGGTCGCCGCCGCAACCTACCACGGTGATGATCTGCTCATGGCCCTGGCGGAGGTTTTTGATGGTGGCGAGCACGTTGATGAGCGCATCCGGCGTATGGGCGTAGTCCACGATGCCGATGATGCGTTCGTTTTTCGACACGATGTAATCGAACCGCCCTTCCGCGCCGTTCAGGTTGCTGAGTGCGGCCAGTACGGTATCTTTATCGTCTCCCAGCAGCACGGCGGCGCCGAACACGGCCAGGAGGTTGTAGGCGTTGAATTCGCCGATCAGCCGGAAGTGCACGTCTTTCGCGCCGATCTGCATTACCAGCCCGGTGAGATTGTTTTCGAGGATCTTTCCCTTGAACTCGGCCATGGTGCGCAGGCTGTACGTGGCTTTGCGGGCCTTCGTGTTCTGCAGCATGACGTTCCCCCGCTTGTCGTCCAGGTTCGTGAGAGCGAAGGCGGAGGAAGGAAGGTTGTCGAAAAACGATTTTTTCACCCGGATATATTCGTCGAACGTCTTGTGGTAATCAAGATGGTCGTGCGTGATGTTCGTAAAGAGGCCGCCCGCGAATTGCAGCCCCGCGATGCGTTGCTGGTGAATGGCGTGGGAGCTTACTTCCATGAAAGCGTAATCGCATCCTTCGTTCACCATGTCTGCCAGCAGGGCGTTCAGGTTGATGGGGTCGGGCGTGGTATGCGTTGCCGGAACGATGCGCTCGCCGATCTGGTTCTGCACGGTCGACAGCAAACCGCAATGATGCCCCATCGCCGTGTACAAACGGAACAGGAGCGTGGCCACGGTGGTTTTGCCGTTGGTGCCCGTAACGCCGACGAGCCGCAGCTTGCGCGACGGGTTGTCGTAAAAGTTGCCGGCCATGATACCTGCCGCCTGGTGACTGTTGCTGACGCGCACATAGCAAACGTTGGCGGCCGTAACCTCCGGCATTTCCTCACAGATCACGGCAGCGGCGCCCTGCGCCACCGCTTTCGGGATGTAGGCATGCCCGTCGGCCGCCACTCCGCGGATGGCGATGAACACGTCGCCCGGTTTTACCTGGCGGGAGTCGATATGCAGCGCCTGCACGGCAATGTCGTTATTGCCCTGCACGTCCAGGATCTGCACCTGGTATAATATGTCCCGCAACGTCTTCATCATCTGTATCAGCTCAGTTCTATAATGATCGTTTGTTCTTTTCCGATGTTGGTTCCGCCGGGGAGCGACTGGCTGGTCACTTTTCCCGCGCCGCGGATCACTACGCGCAGTCCTGCGTTTTCCAGCAGGTACAGTGCGTCTTTCAGGCCCATCCCCTTTACATCGGGAACGGTGCCGCTTTGTTGTTTTACCGGTTCGAAGGCCAGTTTTTTCCCTTTCACGTCTGCCTTCACCCAGTTGCTGCTGGAGAGGCTGCCGGAGTAAGGGAGGCCCAGCGTGGCGGCTATGCTTTTCCACTCACTGCCTTTCCCGCCTTTCATGACCATCATGGAATCCAGCCCGCCGTTGCCCGCGAGGTAACGCGGTTTCTTCACGGCCAGGGCGTAGAGCTTGTCGGCCACTTCGCGGAAAACCGGTCCTGCCACGGTGCCGCCGTAGAATTTGGCGGCATGGGGCTTGTTCCGGATCACTACCACGCAGGTGTATTGCGGATCGTCTGCCGGGAAATATCCTGCGAAAGACGATTGGTAAATCTTGTCGGCATAGCCCCGCTTGCCATCCGCGATGAGTGCGGTACCGGTTTTGCCGGCGAAGCGGTAATAGGGCGTTTGCAGTTTGGCGGCGGTACCGTTCAGGACCACGCCTTCGAGCATATCGTGCAGCGCGTTCAGGGTCTTAGCCGAACAGATGCTGTCTGCCACGATCACCGGCTCGAAGTTTTTCACCGGTTGCCCGTATTCCTGGATGCTGTTCACCAGGTAGGGCTTCATCATTCTGCCGCCGTTGGCCACCGCGTTGTACAGCATGGCGGTGTGCATGGGCGTTTGCGTCACTTCATAACCGAACGCCATCCACGGCAGGGTGGTGGCGCTCCAGCTTTTGTTGGCCGTGGTCTTGATCATCGGTTTGCCTTCGCCGAGAAGGTCGATGCCGGTGAGCTCGTCCAGGTGGAGTTTGCGGAGGCGGGCCGAGAATTCGTTCGGCTTCTTCGCATAATATTGATATACCAGCTTGGCCATCCCTACGTTCGAGCTGCGCTCGAATGCACGTTTGACGGTTACGTTGGTGAGGTGATGCGGTTCGGAATCGTATACGATGCGGCGGTTGATGGGCCAGCGGCCGTAATTAAGGTCTACCATCGAGTTCGGCGTGATGTATCCGTCTTCCAGCAGGGCGATCATGGTGGCCAGTTTGAAGGTGGAGCCGGGTTCCCCTTTCTGGATGGCATGGTTCATATCTTCCCAGTAAGAGCCGTCGGGTTGGCGGCCGAGGTTGGCGATGGCCTTGATCTTGCCGGTTTTCACTTCCATGAGGATGGCGGTGCCGTGCACGCATTCGTTCTGGACCATCATCCGCATGAGCGCCGTTTCCACGATGTCCTGCATGTTCACGTCGAGCGTGGTGATGACGTCTTTCCCGTTTTCCGGCTCGATGTCGTACCCTTCCACGGGCATATAGGTGCCGCCGGCGATCCTGCGCATGAGGCGCTTTCCGGTCACGCCGCTGAGATATGCGTCGTAGGTGTTTTCCAGGCCTACGTTCTGCGAGTTGGTGCGGGCGAGGCCGATGGTGCGGTTGGCGAGCAGCTTGAAGGGATTGATCCGCTTGTTCTTGGTCTCAACGATAAGGCCGCCCTTGTTGCGCCCGAGGCGGAACAAGGGGAAAGTGCGGAGCTGCTGGTACTGGTCGAAGCGGATATCGCGCTTGAGGAGGAAGTAACGGTCCTTTTCTTTATAGCCTTCCTGCAATATCTTTTTATAATCGGCCGCGGAGCGGTCCATGAACAGGTTGGCGAGTGCGCGGGAAAGAGAGTCGACGTTATCCTTGAAAACCGTTTTCTTTTTATCGCGCAGGCCGTCGGCTTTGAAGTCGATGCGGATATCGAAGTAGGGGATGGAGGTAGACAGCATGCGGCCCTCTTCGGAGTAGATGGTGCCGCGGTCGGCATCCAGGTCCATATAAGCGGTGTGGAGACTGTCCGACATATTGCGCCAGTAGCTGCCTTCCACCTGCTGGAGGAAAACGGCCCGTCCGACGATGGCGACCGCGAAGATGCCCATGCCGATGAGGCACAGATACGACCGCCATAATATGTCTTTTTTAATCTCCATTTGCCGGGTTAGAATCAGTATCGGTGTGAATTTCCTATTGTTCGTTGTCGGTTTTCGCCTTCGGTTCGATCCGTTGGGGCGGTGTGCTGAGTTCTTTGAGGCCGAGGGGTTCCACGGCTTTGCTCACTTCACTGAGTTTGCTTCTGAACATCAGTTCGCTTTTCACGCTCAGGTATTCCCATTTCAGTTCCTTGATCTGGCGGCTGAGCCGGTTGATCCGGATGACCTTCTTCTCGGCGAGGTGATTATTGGCGATGTATACCAATGCCACTACGGCGAGGAAGAGGATGAAGGGGAGGTTTTCCGTGATCATCCGGTAGTTGATCCGCAGCCGCCATTCCCTCCGCGGCGCTGCCGGGGTGCTTTCCTGCGGTATTTCCGCTGATATGTCTTTTACTTCTTCCTGCAAACCTTTACGTGTTTAGCGATTGATGATGCTGACAGTATATTCGGTAAAAGGGGATGATAGGATGGAAGTAACAACTTTAGCGTTTCTCCGCGACCCGGAGCTTTGCGCTCCGGCTTCTGGGGTTCTCTTTCAGCTCGGTGGCGCCGGCCGTGACCGGTTTCTTCGTGACCAGGCTGAACACTTTCGGCGGGGTTTCGAAGCTGTACGGGTTTTCGTCCACCGTTTCGAAACTGCCGTTCTTCATAAAGTTCTTCACCAGCCGGTCTTCCAGTGAATGGAAGGTGATGATCGACAGCCGGCCGCCGGGTTTGAGCACGGCGGTAGACTGGGTGAGGAGGTCTTTCAATGCCCCCAGCTCGTCGTTCACCTCGATCCGCAGCGCCTGGAATACCTGTGCGAGGTATTTGGCCGGATTGCCTTTCACGATGGGCTGGATGAGCGATTTGAATTCCCCGATGGTCCGCAGCGGATGTGCTTTCCGGAGCGTAACGATGGTTTTGGCCAGCGTGCGCGAATTGGTCACTTCGCCATAGTCCTGGAACAGCTGGTGCAGGTGGTGCTCGGAATAAGTGGTGAGCACGTCTGCGGCGGTCAGCTTCGCGCGGTTGTCCATCCGCATGTCCAGCGCCCCGTCGAACCGCGTGGAGAACCCTCTCTCCGCCGTGTCGAACTGGTAGCTGGAAACCCCGAGGTCGGCGAGTATCCCGTCGGCGCCCAGCGCCTTATGCAGTTTGCAAAAACGCTCCAGGTGCCGGAAATTCTCGCGGACGAACGTGACCCGCTCGTCCGGGATGCGGTTGCGGTAGGCGTCTTCGTCCTGGTCGAACACCACCAGCCGGCCCTGCGGCCCCAGGTGCGAAAGTATCGCCCGGGAATGACCGCCGCCGCCGAAAGTGGCGTCGATATACAGGCCGTCTGGCCGGATCTGCATATGCTCGATCACTTCCTGGAGAAGGACGGGCTGATGATAGAAACCTGCTTCCATACGTACCGTTTTTACAACCCGGGAATATTGCTACCGTCGGGCGACATGACCTGTTGGGCCAGATTGCTGAAGGCTTCCGGTGAAAAATTATCAAAGAACTCCTGGTATTTGGCCTTGTCCCATATCTCGATCTTGTTGTTGGCGGCGGCCAGGACGATGTCTTTGTCCAGCCCCGCATGTACGGCAAGGTTCTTCGGGATGTTGAGGCGGCCTGCACTGTCCAGCTCCACAATGGTTGCACCATTCAGAAAATAGCGGCGGAATTCCCTAACTTTCGGATCAAAATCGTTCAACTTGGCAATTTTCTCCTGGATAGGCGTCCACTCACGCATCGGGTACAAGGTCAGGCACTTCTCGAAGCCGCGGTTCAGCACAAACTGGGCCCCAGCGTCTTCCGGCAACTGCCGTTTAAACCCGGCAGGGAGCAGGAAACGCCCTTTTGCGTCCAGCGTAGATTCATATTCTCCTAAAAAGCCCGTCATGCTTCGTTTTAGTACCTGATTACCATTTTCTAACACAAAATAACACTTTTTCCCACTTTTAACCGAAAAAATGTATTCTATATTTTTTCCACACGAGGATCGTGCCTACAGGCGCAGGTTTGAGGTGTGCGGGAGAAGGTGGGTTGTGGATAAAGTCGGGGGTATGTGGAAAAAATGTTTATAACCGGGGTTTTGTTGTTGAAAACGCGCCGTGGGACGGAAATCCGCTTTTTTGCAAATTTTTAACGGCCATCCATTATGTCAAGTCCGGATTTTGCTTTTAATTCGTACCTTTGCGATTCTTTTTATGAGGAAAATT
The DNA here is from genome assembly GCF_003958645.1 of Chitinophaga rhizosphaerae. GTDB lineage: Bacteria > Bacteroidota > Bacteroidia > Chitinophagales > Chitinophagaceae > Chitinophaga > Chitinophaga rhizosphaerae. Next base: position 222,221 of record NZ_RXLO01000009.1, on the reverse strand, counting down.
TTCTTACTAGCTGGCCTTGTGGCCCTTACGCTCGCTACTGTTTCCTGCAACCGGGAACTCAGACGCATTGAAAAAAGCAATGACCTGGACAAGAAGTTAGCGTATGCCGATAAAATGTACGAGAAGAAGAAGTACCAGATGGCCCAGACCTTATATGAGGAAATGATCCCCGTATTCAAAGGCACTGACAAATTCGAGCCGCTGTATTATAAATACGCCTACTGTTCTTTCTACCTGAAAGATTACACCCAGGCCGCCTTCCACTTCAAAAATTACCTGGACGCCCTGCCATCCAGCCCCCGGGCCATGGAGATCGACTATCAGCAAGCCTATTGCTATTATAAACTCTCCCCCAAGGTTGCGCTGGACCAGACCAATACCATGAAGGCCATCGCAGCCATGCAAACCTTCATCAACACCTATCCCCAGTCCGACAAATCCACCGAGGCCTCCGTCGTGATCGACCTCCTCCGCCGGAAACTGGAACAGAAAGATTTTAACGCCGCCGAGCTGTATTACAACCTCGGCCACTATAAAGCATCGGGTGTGGCCTTCAAAAGCCTTATGCGCGCTTACCCGGACTCCGAGCGGAGCGACAGCTATAAGTACATGGCTATCAAGGCATATTATAACTATGCCAGGAACAGCGTACATTTCCGCCAGAAGGAGCGATACGAAACCGTCGTAAACGAATATCTCGAGTTCAATGACCGCTATCCCTCCAGCAAATTGCGCGGGGATGCCGAAAAATACTTTACCTTAGCAAAAAATAACATTAAAACGCTGGAAAATGAGCAAAATAAAACGGAGTCTGTCCAGTAGCCTGAACCCCTGGGTTGAGACTAAAAACACGACCGATATCAAAAACAGAACCGGTAATCTGTACGAATCCATTGCCATTATTGCCAAAAGGGCAAACCAGATCAATATTACCGTGAAGGAAGAGCTCCACTCCAAACTGGAAGAGTTCGCCTCCCACACGGATAACCTGGAAGAAGTGCACGAGAACAAAGAGCAGATCGAAATCTCCCGTTTCTACGAAAGAATGGCAAATTCCGCCATTCAGGCTACCCAGGAATTCCTGGACAATAAGATCTATTTCCGCAAAAACGACGACGATCTGTATTCCTGATCCTTCGTTGTATTTGTGAAAAATACTAATTTCATAGCGGCAGAATATCGTTGTTCTGCCGCTTTTATTTTGCCAGATGTTACAAGGTAAGAAGATCCTACTGGGCGTTTCCGGCAGCATCGCCGCCTACAAGGCTGCCCTGCTCGTGCGCCTCCTCGTCAAGGAAGGCGCCCAGGTGAAGGTGCTCATGACCCCCTCCGCCTGCGATTTCATCACGCCCCTTACGCTCGCCACCCTATCGAAACAGGAAGTCGGCGTCCATATCTCCGAACACGGCAGCTGGAGCAACCACGTAATGCTCGGCCGCTGGGCAGACGTCATGCTCATCGCCCCCGCATCCGCCAACACCATCGCCAAAATGGCGGGCGGCATTTGCGACAACCTCCTCCTCGCCGTGTACCTTTCCGCCACCTGCCCCGTCCTTTTCGCACCTGCGATGGACGAAGATATGTGGCTCCACCCCGCCACCAGGGCCAATGTCGGCAAACTGCTCGCCTATGGCCACCGCCAGCTCCCCGTTCACCGAGGCGAACTGGCCAGCGGCCTCTTCGGCGAAGGCCGCATGGCCGAACCCGAAGCCATCGTTTCCTTCCTCTACAACTTCTTTTCCGGCAGGCCGGACGGGCAACCCCTCAAAGGCAAAACCGCCCTCGTATCCGCCGGCCCCACCCAGGAACCCATAGACCCGGTACGCTTCATCAGCAACCATTCCAGCGGTAAAATGGGCATCGCCATCGCCGAAGCCCTCGCCGAAGCCGGCGCTTCCGTACACCTCGTGCTCGGGCCCACCCCCCGCGAAACCCACCACGCCGGGGTCTCCACCGAAAAAGTGACGACCGCCGCACAGATGTTCGACGCCTGCACGGCCTTCGCGCCGAAGGCGGACATCCTCGTCATGGCCGCCGCCGTGGCGGATTATCGACCGCGCGACGTAGCCGACAAAAAAATCAAGAAGAAAGACGACGAAATGAACCTCGAACTCGAGAAAACGGCAGACATCGCCCGGGCTCTCGGCGCTTCGAAGAAAAACGGTCAAACCCTCGTCGGATTTTCCCTCGAAACCAATAACGAACGCGAATACGCGTTGAAGAAACTGAACGACAAACGCCTGGACATGGTGGTCCTCAATTCCCTGAACGACCCCGGCGCCGGCTTCAACTTCGATACCAATAAAATCACCCTCCTCCGTGCCGATGGCCAGGAGCGCCAGCTTCCCCTGCAATCCAAGCAGGACGCTGCCAGGGAAATCGTTTCGGCTATAATCGACATGCAACATGGGTAAACAACTTCTCGCTTTCTGCCTTTGTTTGATGGCATCCCTTGCCGCGGGCGCCCAGGAATTCCGCGCCAATGTTTCCGTTCAGGCCGCCCAATTGGGCACCAACGTGGAAAAACGCATCTTCAACACCCTCCAGACCGCCCTCAACGAATTCATCAACGGCCGGCGGTGGACGGACGACGCGTTCACCACTTCCGAACGCATCGAATGCAACTTCCTCCTCAACGTAACCCAGGACCTGGGGAACAATACCTACCGCGCGAGCCTCACCGTGCAGGCGGGCCGGCCCGTCTACAACACGAGCTATACCTCCAGCATTTTCAATACCCAGGATAACAACCTGGTTTTCCGCTACGTAGAGTTCCAACCCATGGAATTCAACGAACAGCGCATTTCCGGCAACGATCCCCTGGCATCCAATCTCACCGCGGTTGTCGCCTATTATTGTTATATCATCTTAGGGCTGGATTACGATTCGTTTTCCCCCCGCGGCGGCGACAATTATTTTAAAAAAGCCCTTAATATTGTGAATAACGCCCCCGACGGAAAAGACGTTTCCGGGTGGAAGGCTTTCGAAGGTAACCGCAACCGTTACTGGCTGCAGGACAACCTGCTGAACGTCAAGTTCGCGCGGTTCCACGACGTGATGTATACCTATCACCGCCTGGGGCTCGACCAGATGTACGAAGACGTGAACAAGGGCCGCGCCGCCATCATGAATTGCCTGAACATGTTGATGGGCATCCAGGAAGACCAGCCCAACTCGATGGTGGTGCAAAGCTTTTTCGCCGCCAAGAACGAAGAGCTGATGAAACTCTTCTCCAAGGCGCCGCCGCAGGAAAAAATGCGGGCCATCCAGATGCTGTCCGTCCTCGATGTGCCGAATGCCAACAAGTACCAGCAAATGAAGTAATATAAGAGTATGAAGAATTGGAGAAAGATAGCGGGTGTCCTCTTCATCGCAGCCCTCATGGCTGCCTGCGGCGAAGCGGACCGTACACCGAAAGGCGTATTGGGAAAAAATGAAATGCGCGATATTTTGCTGGATATGAACTATGCAGACGTGTTTGCGCGCGAGCAGATGATGGAAGGCCGCAGTTCGGTAGACATCACGGAAGCCATGCGCGATTCGGCGAGCAAAACCCTGTATGCACAGATCCTGCTGCTTCACAAAACCGACCGCGAAACGTTCACGAAAAGCTGGCAATTTTACGAATCGCATCCAGACAGGCTGGAGGCGATCTATAAAGATATGGCCGACGTGGTGCGCCGCAAGCGCGAAGCCATCGATTCCACCGACCGGGCGCGAAATGAAAGAGAACAGCGCAAATTGGGCCGCACCCGTATGGATTCCCTGTTCTGGCCCAGCCCGGATAGTTTGAAACTGAATATATTCTGACGTTATACACACCAAAACATGAAACGCCCCGGGAGGCGTTCCATCTTTCGGTTACAAACAAAAACTGAGAAGATGAACAAGATCGTTGCAAACGCCGACGAGGCCATCGCCGATATCCCCAACGGCGCCACCCTCATGCTCGGAGGATTCGGCCTGTGCGGCATTCCGGAAAACTGTATCGCAGCCCTTGTGCGCAAGGGCGTAGGCAACCTGACGTGTATCTCCAACAATGCGGGGGTAGACGATTTCGGGTTGGGATTGTTGCTGAAGACAAGACAGATTAAAAAGATGATGTCGAGCTACGTGGGCGAGAACGCCGAGTTCGAGCGGCAATTGCTGTTGGGCGAGCTGGAGGTAGACCTTATTCCGCAGGGCACCCTGGCCACGCGCATCGCCATGGCGGGGATGGGCATTCCTGCTTTTTTCACGCCGGCGGGTTTCGGGACGGAAATTGCGGAAGGGAAGGAGACGCGGCGTTTCGGGGAGAAGGATTATCTCATGGAACTGGCGCTGCCGGCCGATTTCGCCATCGTGAAAGCCTGGAAGGGCGACCGGATGGGGAACCTCGTTTTCCGCAAAACCACCCGCAACTTCAGTACTTCCATGGCGCGGGCGGGCAATGTGACCATCGCGGAGGTGGAGGAACTGGTGGAACCCGGGCAATTGGACCCGGACGAGATCCACGTTCCCGGGATATACGTGCACCGCATCTTCCAGGGGCACGATTACGAAAAACGCATCGAAAGAAAAACCGTCAAAATCTGATTTTCGCTATGGCTCTTGATAAATACGGCATCGCCAAACGCATCGCGCAGGAATTGCGCGACGGGATGTATGTGAACCTGGGGATCGGCATTCCCACACTCGTGTCCAACTTCGTTCCGCAGGGCATTTCCATCATGCTGCAATCCGAAAATGGCATGCTGGGCATGGGGCCCTACCCGACGGAAGAAGGCATCGACCCCGATCTCATCAACGCCGGGAAAGAAACGGTGACCATCCTGCCGGGTGGCGCCTTCTTCGACTCCGCCGAAAGCTTCGGCATGATCCGCGCCGGGAAAGTTGACCTCACCGTGCTGGGCGCCATGGAAGTCTCCGACTCGGGCGATATCGCCAACTGGAAAATCCCCGGGAAAATGGTGAAAGGCATGGGCGGCGCCATGGACCTCGTGGCTTCGGCCAAAAACATCATCGTAGCCATGATGCACACCAATCCCAAAGGCGAAAGCAAATTGCTGCCCCAATGCACCCTGCCGCTCACCGGCGTGCGCTGCGTCAGGAAAATCGTCACCGAAATAGCCGTGCTCGATGTTACGCCCGAAGGGTTCCGGCTACTGGAACGCGCGCCGGGCGTGAGCGTAGACGAAATCAAAGCCAAAACGGCCGGCCGGCTGGTCGTTGACGGCGATGTTCCCGAAATGGTTTTATAATCGTAACTTACGGTATGCAATTGTGTTATAACGGAAGATTTATGGCGGCCGACAAACCGTTGCTCACCGTAGATAACCGCAGTTTCCGGTATGGCGACGGGTGCTTCGAAACCATGAAAGTGTACCAGGGGCAACTGTTATTGGCGGACCTGCATTTCGAACGGCTGGTCGCCAGTTTGCATATCCTGCATTTTCATATTCCGCCGCATTTTACGAAAGACTATTTCATCGACCTCATCCAGCAACTTTGCCGGACCAACGGCGTGAGCGACCTGGCGCGTGTACGCCTCACCGTATGGCGCGCGGGAACGGGACTGTATGACCCGGTCGATCATACCCCGCATTTCCTCATCCAGTCCTGGGAATTGCCGGACCATATTTTCGAACTGAACAGCACGGGGCTTTCGCTGGACGTGTTCCCCGACGCCGTGAAAACCGGCGACAAGCTCAGCAACGTCAAATCCAACAACTGCCTGCCTTACGTGCTGGCCGCCATGTACGCCCGTCAGCACGAGGTGGCCGAAGCCGTTTTGCTCAATCAATACGGCCGCGTGGCGGATACGACCGTAGCGAACGTGTTTATCGTGAAAGACGGCGATGTGTTCACACCACCGCTGACGGAAGGATGCGTGTGCGGCGTGATGCGCAAACACATCCTCACCACCGATTTCCCGTTCCGCATCCAGGAGCGGGTGCTGACCGTGCGCGATCTGCAAACGGCCGACGAGATTTTTCTTACCAACGCCATCTACGGCATCCGCTGGGTGGGCGAATTCGGCGATACCAGTTACGGGAACGCCACGTCCGCCATCCTGCACGACTTGCTGTACGAATCCATGTTGTAAGTTCGACGTATCTTCGATTTTCCATCTGACTTGAACTTTTCCGCCCGGGGAGCAGCATCGCCTGTTAAAACCTGCGCATGAAAATTGTTATCTGCTGGCTTCGCCGCGACCTTCGCCTGCACGACCAGGCTGCATTATACCACGCCCTCCGCAGCGGTTGCCCCGTTGTGCCCGTGTTCGTTTTCGACACTGAAATCCTCGACGACCTGGAAGACCGGGCCGACCGCAGGCTGCAATTCATCCACGATGCGCTGTCCGGCCAGCAGCAGCAGCTGTTGAAACTGGGAAGCACTTTGCATGTATATCACGGCCCCCCCGCCGCCGCGTTCCGGTATTTCACGGAAGTGTACGATGTAGCCGGGGTTTTCGCCAATCACGATTACGAGCCATACGCCTGTAGGCGCGACGAAGCCATCGGCGCGCTTCTCCGGGAAAAAGGCATTCCATTCAAAACCTTCAAAGACCAGGTGATTTTCGAAAGGGGGGAAGTGTTGAAGGATAACGGGGAACCCTATACGGTGTTCACGCCTTACAGCCGTAAATGGCTGGCCGCCATGGAGCCGTTTTTCGTCAAATCCTATCCAACGGAAAAGTATTTCGGCAATTTCCATCTGCAGGACGGGCGCCCCATCCCTTCGTTGCCCGACATCGGCTTCGCGCCCACGCGCCGCGATTTCCCGGCGCCCGATCCGGAAGACGCATTAATAAAACATTACGATCAAACCCGCGACTATCCTGCCATTCCGGGCACGAGCCACCTGAGCGTGCATCTCCGCTTCGGGACGGTGAGCATCCGCGAACTGGTGCGCCGCGCCATGAAACTGAACGATACATTCCTGAAGGAGCTGATCTGGCGCGAGTTTTACCAGATGATTCTGTGGCATTTCCCGGATGTGGTGCATGCGTCATTCAAAAAGGAATACGACAACATCGCCTGGCGGAACAACGAGCGGGAATTCCGCGCCTGGTGCGAGGGACAGACCGGTTACCCCATCGTGGACGCGGGAATGCGCGAGCTGAACGAAACCGGTTACATGCACAACCGCGTGCGGATGGTGACGGCGAGTTTTCTCACCAAGCACCTGCTGATCGACTGGCGCTGGGGCGAAGCCTATTTCGCGAAAAAGCTGCTCGATTACGACCTGGCGGCCAACAACGGCGGCTGGCAATGGGCAGCGGGCTCCGGCTGCGACGCGGCGCCGTATTTCCGGGTGTTCAATCCCACGTTGCAGGCGCAGAAATTCGATAAGGAAGGAAAATATATCCGGAAATGGGTGCCCGAGATCGATGAACTCACTTACGTTCAGCCGGTCGTCAATCATGAAATGGCGCGGAAACGGGCGCTGGAAGTGTACGGGAAGGGACTGAAGCCCTGATATGCGAATACTGAAACCAATGCTGAATTAGCGCTATAGCATGCCTGCTTTCTCCTTCAGCACCTCGATCGCTTTGTGGCCCTGTTCGCCTAAATTCAGGCTGAAGTCGTTGACATACAATTCGATATGCTGCCGCATCACCTGCTCGTCCATCTCCTGGGCGTGTTCCTTGACATAAGGAGCGAGGGTAGGGTAGTTGGCGAAAGAAAACTGCAGGGATTTTGCGATGAGGGCGTCTACCTGCCGGGCGGTGGTTTCGGGAATGTCTTTGCGGATGAAAATGCCGCCCAGCGGGATGGGATGACCGGTTTTTTCTTCCCAGAAAGCGCCGAGGTCGGTGATTTTTACGAGGCCTTTTTGCTGGTAGGTAAAGCGGTTTTCGTGGATAATGACGCCGGCGTCTGCCCGGCCGGAAATCACCGCCTGTTCGATGTCGGAGAAAACCATGATGTCCTTGTTTTTCGCGTCGGGGTAAGCGATGGAAAAGAGGAGGTTGGCGGTGGTATTTTCTCCGGGGATGGCGATTTTCAGGTGTGGGATCTGTTCGGGGGAAAGGGGCTCCCGGGCAATGAGGAGCGGGCCACAACCCCGGCCCAGCGCGCTTCCGCTGTTGAGGAGACGGTATTTGTCCGCCACACGGAGACCGGCGGCGAAGCTCAGTTTCGTGATGTCCAGTTTACCCTGGAGGGCCCATTTGTTGAGGGTTTCCACATCCTCCAGCCGGGTGTCGAACTGCAAACCCTCCGTATCTATCTTTCCATTCACCAGTGCGTCGAAAATGAAAGTATCGTTCGGGCAGGGCGAAAATCCTAAGCTCAGTTGCATATATCGTTCTTTTTATCGTTCGTTATTCCATTCGTTGATCGTATCGCGGAGCAGCCCGTTGAGCCGGGCCACCGCCGATTTGATGTCCCACTTCGATTTGTCGCGCTGTTCCACGTAATTGGATACGGTGCGCAGCTGGAGAAAGGGGACGTTTTCCATCAAACCCGCATAATGCAGCGCCGCGCCTTCCATGCTTTCGAGCGTGGGGGCGAACTGCTGTTCCAGTCGGGCGATGGTGACGGCTTCGCCGGATACGGTATTGACGGAAACGGCGGATGCCCGGGGTAGCTGCGCCAATGCCGGTGGCATCCTGTCAAACGGATTCAATAAAAAATTATTCGTAAACGGGTGCTGATCATGCTTCCAGAGCCCAATGCCGAAGAGGTCCCGGAAAACGCCGTTGTCTTCCGCCCCCAGGTCGCCGAAATACTCCTTATCCACCAGCAGCGCGTCGCCCAGCTTCACGTTCCGGTCGAAAGTGCCCGCGATGCCGGCCTGGAGCACCAAAGCGGGCTTATCGGCGGCCGCGAGGCGCTTTCCCAGCGCAAAAGCCGCGCTGAACAGGCCGATGCCCGTGATAACCGTTTCTACGTCCGTTCTTCCGGATTCCTTCAGCCAGGCGATCGTGGGTTGGATTTCCGCCTCCGTAGCGGCGGCAACGAGCAGTTTCATCCCATAAAGGTACGTTTTCGACGAATTGCTTTAACTTTGCAGAAATTTATCAAGGAACAAATGATCTATTTGACGCGCGTCGAGCATTTTAATGCCGCGCACAAGTTGTACAATCCGCAGTGGAGCAAGGAGCAAAACCACGAAGTTTTCGGCAAATGCGCCAACGACAACTGGCATGGGCACAACTATGAACTGCACGTAACGGTAAAAGGCGTACCCGATCCTGAAACCGGTTTTGTATTCAACGCCAAAACGTTAGGGGTCCTGATCAACGATGTGGTGGTTGAGAAGCTCGACCATAAGAACCTGAACCTCGACGTGGATTTCATGAAAGACAAATTCACTTCCGCGGAAAACGTGGCCATCGCCATTTGGGAACAACTCGAAAAACATCTGCCGGGAACCGTTCAGCTTCATTGCATCAAGTTGCACGAAACTTCCAAGATCTACGTGGAATACTATGGCGGTAAATAACCAGTAAAAACACAGCAGCACATGGCTTACAATAAAGAAGAGCAGTACGACGAATCAGTGACGAACGGGTTGAAGGAGTTTTACCGCAATAGCATTGCCCTGCTGGGCGAAGACCCCGGGCGCGAAGGGCTGGTGAAAACCCCTGAACGGATGGCCAAAGCCATGCAGTTCCTCACACAGGGTTACCAGCAAGACGCGAAGGAAGTGCTGAACGGCGCCAAATTCACGGAAGCGTACAGTGAAATGGTGATCGTGAAAGACATCGAATTGTATTCCATGTGCGAGCACCATATGCTGCCTTTCTTCGGAAAAGCGCACGTGGCCTACATTCCCAATGGTTTTATCACCGGGCTGAGCAAGATCGCCCGGGTGGTGGACATTTTCAGCCGCCGCCTCCAGGTGCAGGAGCGCCTCACCCACCAGATCCTGGACGCCATCCAGGATACGCTGCAGCCCCAGGGCGTGGCCGTGGTGATCGAAGCGCAACACCTGTGCATGATGATGCGCGGCGTGCAGAAACAAAACTCCGTCACCACCACGTCCGCTTTCAGCGGCCAGTTCGAAGACGGCGCCACCCGTGCCGAATTCATGAAACTCATCAGTTCCGACCTCATGGGCCGGCGCTAATCAGCCGTTATCATATTGATCCAAAACACATATGGTTTGACCCGGACACTTCCGTGCTGGATTAAACCATAATTTTTTATATATATTTGCCATCTGATAATTAATCATATCAATGAAGCACGCATTCGTTTTTCCCGGTCAGGGAGCACAATTTACCGGTATGGGCAAGGCTTTTTACGAACAAAGCCCCAAGGCCCGCGATCTCTTCGAGCAAGCCAACGAACTGCTCGGATTCCGGATCTCCGACGTGATGTTTGAAGGCTCGGAAGCGGACCTCAAACAAACAAAGGTAACCCAGCCGGCGGTATTCCTCCATTCGGTGATCGGGTTCCTCTGCCTGGAAAACGCCCGTCCCGACATGACGGCCGGCCACTCCCTCGGCGAATTCTCCGCCCTCGTGGCCAATGGCGCCCTCGGCTTCGCCGACGCGCTCAAACTCGTGTCTATCCGCGCCAACGCCATGCAGAAAGCCTGCGAGATCACCCCGTCCACCATGGCCGTGGTGCTCGGGCTCGACGATGCCAAAGTGGAAGAGATCTGCGCCACCATCACGGACGATACCGTGGTGCCCGCGAACTATAACTGTCCCGGCCAGCTCGTGATCTCCGGCACCAAAACCGGCATCGCCAAAGCCATGGAGCTGCTCAAGGCCGCCGGCGCCAAACGCGTTATGGAGCTCGCGGTAGGAGGGGCTTTCCACTCGCCGCTCATGGCGCCCGCCCAGGCAGAACTACAGGCTGCCATCGAATCTATCGCGTTCAACTCGCCCAACTGCCCCGTTTACCAGAATGTGGCAGCCAAAGCCGTGACCAATCCCGCCGAAATCAAACAGAACCTCATCACCCAGCTCACCGGCGCCGTGAAATGGACGCAGTGCGTTCAGGCCATGGTAGCCGATGGCGGCGCCCGCTTCACCGAAGTAGGCCCGGGTAAAGTGCTGCAGGGGCTCATCGCTAAAATCGACAAGAACGTTGCGACCGACGGCGTGAGCGATACGCTTGTGCTGGCGTAACCCTTCGCCGAACGATATAAAAAAAGCGTCCCGGTTCCTCAGAGCCGGGACGCTTTTTTTATTATTCCGTCCACATCACAGATCGATGCTGACGTTCAGCCATTCCGGATCGAATTTGGCGTTGTATTTTTTGTAGAAATTGATGGCGGGCCCGTTCCATTCCAGCACCTGCCACATCATGCCGCTGAAACCTTTTGCCCGCGCTTCTTCGAGCAGGCGGTCGAACAACAGTTTGCCGAGCCCTTTGCCACGGTAGCTTTCAGACACCACGATGTCTTCGAGCCACATGCGGGTCCCTTTCCAGGTGGAATAGCGTATATAATACAGGGCCATTCCGGCGACAATACCGTCTTCTTCCGCTACAAATGCCCACCATACCGGGTTTGGGCCGAATCCCGATTCCTCGAAATGTTCCAAAGTCACCGTCACCTGTTCGGGTGCTTTTTCATATAATGCCAGTTCCCGCACCAGTTCCATCATGCGGGCGCAATCTTTTCTTTCAGCGTTGCGGATCGTAATCATGCTGCAAATATAGTTGTTTAGGCGAGGGCCTGGTCGAGATCGGTGAGGATATCCGTTACCGATTCGATGCCTGTGCTCATGCGGATGAGCCCGTCGGTGATGTCGTATTTCTCGCGCAATTCTTTCGGGACGCTGTAGTGGGTCATGGAAGCCGGGTGGCAGATAAGCGTATCGGTGGTGCCGAGGCTCACCGCGCGGAGGCACATTTTCAGCTTGTCGATAAACCGCTTGCCCGCGTCCAGCCCGCCTTTCAGCTCAAAGCTCAGCATGGCGCCGGCATGTTTCATCTGCCGCGATGCGATCATGAAATCGGGGTGATCGGCAAGGCCGAGATAGTTCACGGTGGCGATGGCCGGATGCCCGTCGAGGAAGCCGGCCACTTCCATCGCGTTGTGGCAATGCCGCTCCATGCGCACTTCCAGCGTTTTGATGCCCTGCGTGAGCATAAATGCGTCGAACGGGTTGGAGTTGGCGCCGAGGAGGCGGTGCACCTTTTCCACCGGGCCGTTCATCAATTCCACATCGCGCCCGATCAGCACGCCGCCGATCGCGGTGCCATGACCGTTGAGGAATTTGGTGGTGGAATGGAAAACGTAATCGACCCCGTAGGCGAACGGTTGCTGGAGGTACGGCGTGGCAAAGGTGTTGTCTACCGCCGTGATGACGTTTTTCGCTTTCGCCAGGCCGGTCAGCACTTCCAGGTCTACACAGCGAAGTGTAGGATTGGCGGGCGTTTCGAGGTACATCATTTTGATGGAAGGGTCCTTTTTCAGGATGTCTTCAGCGGCGTTCAGGTCGCGGAGGTCCATGATGATGGCTTCGATGCCCAGGGGCGGGAGGATCTTGCGGAACAGTTCGTCGGTTCCGCCGTAGAGCGAATAATGCGATAGTATCTTATCGCCCGACTTGAGATGGGCGAGGAAGAGCGTGGAAAGGGCGCCCATGCCGGAGGCGTGCAGTTTCGCCTTGAGAACGAGCGGGTTGCCGTCTGGCCCCGTAAGCCCGAAAGCTTCGAGCGCGGCGATCTTGGCTTCCGCTTCCCGGAAATTGGGAGAATCCCAGCGGGAGTAGATGAATCCGTCTTCCTGGCCGCTGAAACGGCGCATGCCCTGTTCGGCGGAGTCGTACACGTAGGTGGAAGAAGCGTAGATAGGCGTGAGATGGGCGTACCTGGGGTCCTGTTCGTGACCGGCGTGGATGCAGACGGAACTGAAGCCAGTGAGTGGTGAAGGGTTCATATCGTTTGAATTATTTTTTGGTAATGATTATCTTGTTAAGGTAAACAACGGAACGTAAAAATAAGATATTAATGAAGGATCTCCTGGTGCAACTGGCCGGGCATAACGCCTGGGCCAACGGCCGGCTGATGAAGGTGATGGCGGCATTGCCCGATGAGCAGCTGGACCGCGACATGGGCAGCAGTTTCCCGACATTGCGGAAAACGGTGTTGCATGTCTGGAATGCGGAAAGCGTCTGGTACCAGCGGTTGCTGCTGGCGAGCCCGGTAGTGCCTCCGGCGGCGGGTTTCAGTGGTGGTATGGAGGAACTGGCCGGGTTGTTCGTAAGGCAGAGCGAGGCGTTGAAGGCGTTCGTGGCGGGCGCGTCTGACGCGAAACTGGCGCATACGGTGGAATTCAACAGTCCGGTGAAAGGCGTTTGCAAGTCGCCGGTGACGCGGATATTGATGCAGGCGTTCACGCACAGCGCGTTCCATCGGGGGCAACTGGTGACGATGTTGCGCCAGCAGGGGGTGCCGCGGATACCGTCCACCGATTTCATCGAATATACAGGATGGAAAAAATAATTCCCCTTATTTTACAGCCATAATCGGAGCTAATGAGCCTTGCATCGTTTTACGCCAATGCGCCTCACCACCTGGTGGCGGTGGATTGTATCATTTTCGGGTTTGAAGACGGGAAACTGAAACTGTTGATCATCCAGCGGAAAGTGGCCCCGCTTGCCGGCGCGTTTTCGCTGGTGGGAGGCTTCGTCCAGGAAAATGAAAGTACGGACCATGCGGCTATTCGCGTGTTGCGGCAAACGACGGGCATCCGCGACATTTTTATGGACCAGCTCCGCGCCTACGGCGATGCCGGCCGTGATACTGGCGCCCGCGTGATCTCGCTGGCCTATTACGCCCTCATCCGCATCAGTGAGCACGACAAGCTCCTGGCCCAGCAGCATGGCGCGCATTGGCTCAGCCTCCATCAAATCCCCGAACTTATTTTCGACCATAACGAAATGCTTCGCGACGCCCTGGAGCGCCTGCGCGACCGGGCCAAATTCCACCCCCTCGGCTTCGAGCTGCTTCCGGAAAAATTTTCCCTGCCGCAATTGAGAAATTTGTACGAAGAAATTTATCAACGGCCGTTAGATAAACGTAACTTTAGGAAGAAAATCCTGGCGATGGACATTCTTGAGAAACTGGACGAGAAAGACAAAAGCACTTCCAAAAAAGGGGCGCATCTGTACCGGTTCGACAGGAAAAAGTACGATGCATTGACCCAGCATGGATTCGTGTTCGAGATATAGCTTTAGTTCCAGCCCCGGCATTACCGATTTAGTTACTTCCTTATTCCAAAACCCAAGCAAATGTGTTTGTTTATCCGCATCTTCCCTTGCGCCGAAGCGCCTGTTTTTGACGGCCATAATGAAATGAATCATGCCCCATAAGCTGTCGCAATCTACCCTTCGAAACCATTTTTTACACCTGACTATGAAAACAGCGCCTATGTATCATCAATATTGTTGTGCCAGGTTTGGCATTAGACATGAGGTATCGCGCGAGGACGGGATGAATTTGCGCGTGGTGAAGCGGCATCCCGACGAGCGGCCAGACGGCCGGCATGTTTACCGTTTTTACGTAACGCCCGGGTATAGTGTGGGGCAGGAGGTGAAGCGGTTGAACATCCGGTATTGTCCGTTTTGTGGTACCGATTTGTATGCTTTTTACCGGTCTGACCGGTTCGTGAATGAAGAACCGGGAAATTTGTAACATAAAAAAGGCATCCTTACCGGATGCCTTTTTCAATATAATATGCTGGTTATTAATCTTTTTTGCCATCGTACGCCCATTTCACATAGCTGGCGCCCCAGGTGAACCCGCCGCCGAAAGCTGCGAGGATGAGGTTGTCGCCTTTTTTGAGCTGGGGTTCCCATTCCCAGAGGCAGAGGGGGATGGTGCCGGCGGTGGTGTTGCCGAAGCGGTGGATGTTGATCATGGTTTTCTCTTTGGGGAGGCCCATATGGTCTGCCGTTGCGGAGATGATGCGCAGGTTGGCCTGGTGGGGAACGAGCCATGCCACATCGTTGGCCGTGAGATGGTTACGGTCCATCACGGTGCGGGCGGCGTCTGCCATGTTGGCCACGGCGTATTTGAAGACGGTTTTGCCTTCCTGGAATACATAGTGCTGGCGGTTGGCCACCGTTTCGGCGGAGGCGGGGTAGTTGGAGCCGCCGGCCTTCATGTTGAGGAATTCGCGGCCGTGCCCGTCTGATTTGAGGACGGAATCAACCAGTCCGTAACCTTCGGTGTTGGGTTCGAGGAGCACGCCACCGGCGCCGTCTCCGAAGATGATGCAGGTGGTGCGGTCGGTATAATCGATGATGGAGGACATTTTATCTGCCCCGATGACCATTACTTTTTTGTATTTTCCGCTTTCGATGAATTTGGCGCCGGTGTCGAGCGCGTAAAGGAAGCCTGAGCAGGCGGCGCTGATGTCGAAACCGAAAGCGTTTTTGGCGCCGATCTTATCCGTAACAACGTTGGCAGTGGCGGGGAACACCATGTCCGGCGTAACGGTGGCTACAATGAGCAGGTCGATGTCTTCCGGGGTGATGCCTCTTTTCTTGCAGATTTCGAGCGCAACAGGCACGCAGAGTTCCGAGGTGCCTTTCCCTTCCCCCTTCAGTATCCTCCGTTCCTTAATGCCGGTACGGGTCATGATCCATTCGTCTGTCGTTTCAACGAGTTTTTCCAACTCCTGGTTAGTCAGTACATAGTCGGGAACATACCCACCCACCGCCGTGATGGCGGCTGTTATTTTACTCATATTGTTAGGATAAGTTATAAAATGGGCGTAAAAATACGACTTAAACGAATAATCTTATTAATGAATTAAATTCGCCGGAAGATAAAATCCTATATGATAGCATACCTGAACGGCAAACTTGCCTTCAAATCCCCAGCCATGGTGCATTTGGATGTAAATGGAGTAGGTTACGAGGTCCAGATCAGCCTCCATACCTGGACCCAGATTACGGGAATGGAATCCTGTAAACTCCTCACTTACGTACATATCAAGGAGGATGCCCACACCATGTACGGATTTTTTTCCGACGTGGAAAGGACGGTTTTCCTCCAACTTATCAGTGTTTCCGGCGTGGGAGCCGGCACGGCGAGAATGATGTTGAGTTCGTTGACCCCGGAAGACGTACAGCGGGCCATTGTGATGGAAAACGAAAAGATGCTGGAGGGCGTAAAAGGCATCGGGAACAAGACCGCGAAACGCATTATCCTGGAACTCAAAGACAAAATGAAAAAACACAGGGAGGAAACCGTATATTTATCTGCCCAAACCCACAATACGATTGAGGATGACGCGTTAAATGCTCTGGTAACGCTGGGAATTGCCAGAAACATGGCCGAGCAGGCAGTACGGAAAGTACTGAAAACGGAGCCGCAATTGCATGAATTGGAGGTACTTATAAAGAAATCCCTCAAAAATTTATAAATTTATAATCCTTGACCTCTATAAAACCTAAGATCGCTTGGCAAGAAAGAATTACCTTGGAGTACTTGCAGTAATCGGTGTTGTATCTTTAGTCATTGTTGAATCAGCCGCCAGAAACACGAACAGTTCGGGATATACTTTCAAAAAAAATATTGAGCACGCGGGGATTTGGAACTTAATAGATGTGACACGCCCTGATACGGTAGCGAAGCCGGATACGCTGAAATATCCTATCCGGGACCGGAGGGGTACGGCCGTGACGGATCCCGTCCGCAACGCCATCGACCTGAAAGACCCCGCGAATATCCAGAAGAATGTAGAATACGACCCCGTTTCCAAGGAATACATCGTTACAGAAAAAGTAGGCGGCCGCCATTACCGGCAGCCCACCGTCATGACTTTTGGCGAATTTTACCGCATGCAGGCCGCTCAAAGCGAACAGGCATACTGGCAAAAGCGGGCCGGCACCATCGGCAACCTCAACCAGCGCAGCGGTGCGCCCCAGCTGTATTATGGCGATAAACTCTTCGACCGCGTGTTTGGCGGCACCAAGGTAGACATCAAGCCACAGGGGAGCCTGGGGCTTACTTTCGGTTACCAGGGCCAGAACGTGAAAAATCCCGTGCTCGTGGAAAGGGCCCGCAAGAACGGGGGCTTCGATTTCGATATCGATATCAACATGAACGTGACCGGCAAGATCGGGGAGAAGCTCAAACTCATCACCAACTATAACACCCAGAGCACCTTCGACTTCGAAAACCAGGTCAAACTCGAATATACCGGCTACCAGGACGAGATCATCAAAAAGATCGAAGCGGGTAACGTGAGCTTCCCGCTCAGCAGTTCCCTCATCCCCGGCGTGCAAAGCCTCTTCGGGGTAAAGACCCAACTCCAGTTCGGCCGCCTCACCGTCACCAGCGTACTTTCCAACCAGAAATCCCAGAAGCAGAACATGGTGCTTCGCGGGGGCAACAGCGTGAGTGATTTCGTGCGCCGGGCAGACGAATATGAAGATAACCGCCACTTCCTGCTGGCGCAATTCTTCCGCGACACCTTCAATTACGCCATGAGCAACCTGCCCGTAATACGGTCGCAGGTATATATCAACCGCATCGAGGTGTGGGTCACCAATAAATCGGGTGCCACCACCGAAACGCGCGACATCGTGGCCCTGGCCGACCTGGCGGAGCAAAAGCCCTCCAACCCCGTGATCCAGCCGCTGACGTCGAACAAACTGCCCGACCGGAATACGAACGATCTGTACCGCAACCTCATCAGCGACCCGGGCGCGCGGTTTACCGGGACGGTCGTTTCCCGTTTGCTCGGCCTGCAACTGGAGCCTGTGCAGGATTTCGAAAAAACCTTCGCCCGGAAGCTCGATTCCACCGAATTCACCCTCAACCGCCAGATCGGCTTCATCTCGCTGCAACAACAATTACAGCCAGACGAAGTGCTGGCCGTGGCTTACCAATACACTTACAACGGCCGCGTTTACCAGGTCGGTGAATTCTCGCAGGACGTGCCCCCGGACCCCAAAAACTCGGCCAACCAGCAGATCCTCTTCCTCAAGATGCTGAAAGCCACCTCGGCCAGGCCCGCCCTTCCCATCTGGGACCTCATGATGAAAAACATCTACTCCACCGATGCCTACCAGGTCAACCGCGCCGACTTCAAGCTCGACGTATTGTACAAGGACCCCGGCACCGAAACCCGCGCTCCGAGCGAAAAACGCTATCTGCCGGACGCATCGGGCCAATGGCAGGGAGCGCCCATCATCACCATCCTGAACCTCGACCGCCTCAATAACCAGAACGATCCCCAGCCCGACGGCGTGTTCGACTACGTGGAAGGGTACACGATCTTCCCCATGAACGGGAAAATCATGTTCCCCGTGCTGGAGCCCTTCGGCGAAGGGGTTAAAAAAGCGTTCAACGGAGACGCGACGCTGGAAAAACAATACATGTACACCATGCTGTACGACTCCATCAAGGTGATCGCGCAGCAGTTCCCCAACCTCAACCGCTATATCATGCGCGGGTCGTACAAATCGGCCAACGCTTCCGAGATATCCCTCAACGCCTACAACATCCCCCGCGGTTCCGTGACCGTTACGGCCGGCGGGCAAATGCTCCGCGAAGACATCGATTACCTCATCGATTACAACATGGGGCGGATCAAGATCATTAACGGCGGGGTGCTGAGCGCCGGCGTGCCCATCAACGTGCAGTTCGAGAACAACGCGCTGTTCGGGCAGCAGGTCAGGAATTATATGGG
The DNA here is from genome assembly GCF_003958645.1 of Chitinophaga rhizosphaerae. Classification (GTDB taxonomy): domain Bacteria; phylum Bacteroidota; class Bacteroidia; order Chitinophagales; family Chitinophagaceae; genus Chitinophaga; species Chitinophaga rhizosphaerae. The sequence goes on along the minus strand of NZ_RXLO01000009.1, from coordinate 203,621 downwards.
TACACGGCTGGATTATTACGTGAACGACAAGCTGAACCTCGGCGGTACCGTGGTGCGGATGAGCGAGCGGCCCTATTACCAGAAAGTGAATTACGGCGACGATCCCATCAAGAACACCGTAGTGGGGCTCGACGGTAACTATATTTCCGAGTGGCGCGGCCTTACCCGCCTGCTCGACCGCCTGCCCAATTTCCAGACCTCGCGCCCCGCGGGTATCAACTTCACGGGCGAGGTGGCGCGGCTCTTCCCCGGCCATAGCAAACTGGTGAACGCGCCGGGCTCCAAGCAGGGGCAGGTGATGATCGACGATTTTGAAGGAACGCGAAGCGGGTACGACCTGAAGTTCCCGTCTACCGCCTGGAGCCTCGCCTCCACGCCGCGCGACGCCACCAATGCCGCAGGCGCCATCCTTTTCCCCGAAGCCGAACTGAACGATACGCTGGCTTACGGCAAGAACAGGGCGCTGCTGGCCTGGTATATCATTGAGCCGACCTTGCAGATCCCCCGGTCCAGCAACCTGCCGCCCGGTGTGAACGAGGCTTCGCAGACCGATCCGCGCACACGGCTCATCTATCAGAAAGACGTATTCCCCAACCGTTCCACCGACTTCGGCCAGAGCCAGTTGAGCACTCTCGACCTGGCGTACTACCCGGAAGAGAAAGGGCCTTATAATATGGAGGCATCGTCTCTCGAGCTTCAGGCCAACGGCCGCCTCCGGAATCCCAAACAGCGTTGGGGCGGTATCATGCGCGCTATCGACAACTCCGACTTCGAAACCTCCAACATCGAGTTCATCGAATTCTGGATCCCCGATCCCTTCTTCGACAAACCCGCATCCGCCGGCGGTTCGCTGTACTTCAACCTCGGAAACGTGTCGGAAGACGTGCTGAAAGATTCCCGCAAGTCTTTCGAAAACGGATTGCCCGACCCGAACCGCGACCGTAATAAAATCGATTCCACCCATTGGGGGCGCATCCCCAAATTCCAGCAGCAGATCACGCAGGCGTTCGACAACGACCCCGCCATCCGCCGCTACCAGGACGTGGGCTTCGACGGTCTCGAAAACGGCGATGAGAAAAACTTCCACGCGCCCTACCTCCTGGAATTGGCCTCCAATTTCGGCACCGGTTCCGACGCTTTCAGGAACGTAGCGAACGACCCCTCGAACGACGATTATAAATGGTATCGCGATAAGGCGTATGACGACGCGAAAACCGACATCCTCGGCCGTTACAAGAAAATCAACGGGCCGGACGGCAACTCGCCCGTTTCCAACGACAACTCGCAGTTCTCCAACGCGGCCACCAACTATCCCGAGTCGGAAGACCTCAACCGCGACAATACCATGAACGAAACGGAGGAATATTTCCAGTACCGTGTGGACCTGCGCCCCGATATGCAGGTGGGCAGCAACTACGTGGTAGACCGGTTCGTGACCAAGGTACAATTGCCCAACGGACAAATGGCCGACCAGACCTGGTACCAGTTCAAGGTGCCGGTGAACCAGTACGACCGGAAGGTGGGCAATATCCCCGATTTCAAATCCATCCGGTTCATGCGTATGTTCATGACGGGATTCGAGGATTCGGTGGTGCTTCGCTTCGCGAAGCTCGACCTCGTTCGCAACCAATGGCGCCGGTATTTATATGAACTGAAGCCAGGAGACCCCATCCCGGTAGACCAGCAGACCACTTTCAACGTGTCTGCCGTGAACATCGAAGAAAACGCCAAGCGCCGTCCTGTTCCGTATGTGCTCCCTCCGGGCATCTTGCGCCAGAATACGCTGAGCACCAACAATACCAACATCCTGCTGAACGAACAGGCCATTTCCGCGCAGATCTGTGATTTGAAAGACGGGGAAACGCGGGCGATGTATAAAAATATCCAGCTAGACCTCAGGCAATATAACCGCCTGCAGATGTTCATCCACGCGGAAGCCGTAAGCGATCCCATCTCGTTGAAAGATGACCAGTTGCAGGCGATCGTCCGGGTGGGCAGCGACTTCACCGAGAACTATTACGAATACCGCATTCCCATGAAGCTGACGCCCTGGGGCTCGGCGCGGGATACGGAAATATGGCCGGAAGCCAATAACCTCGACCTGGACCTCGACCGCTTCGCGAAGCTGAAGATGGCACGTAATAATAATGGAGCGTCGCCGCTGATCCCGTACGAAGAGCGCGACGGCAACGCCATCGTGGCAGTGGTGGGTAACCCCAGCCTGGGCGATGTGCGGAACGTGATGATCGGGGTGACCAACCCGAAAGACGACGGTTTATCGAAATGTACCGAAGTGTGGTTCAACGAAATGCGTTTGACGGGATTGGACGAGAAAGGCGGTTATGCAGCGCTGGCGCGGATGGACATCGACCTGGCCGACCTGGGTACCGTGACGTTCAGCGGTAACATGCACACGGCGGGCTTCGGCGGGATCGACCAGCGGGTGAACGACCGTTTCCGGGACAATTTCCTCCAGTACGACATCGCTACCAACCTCGATTTCGGGAAACTGCTCCCCAAGCGCGCGGGCATCACCATCCCCGTGTACGCCGGTTATTCCAAAACCACCAGCAACCCGGAATACGACCCTTACGACCTCGACATCAAGCTGAAAGATAAACTCGCCATGGCCCGGAACCGCGAGCACCGCGATTCCATCCGCCGCAACGCGCAGGATTTCACCTCCATCAAGAGCCTGAACCTCACCAACGTCCGCAAGCTGTCTGCAGGCCGAACCAAAAACCGCCTGTGGGATATCGAAAACTTCGACATCAGCTATTCCTTCAGCCAGATCACCCGCCACAACCCCGTGATCCAGAGCGATGTGCTCACCCGTCACCGCGGCGGCCTGGGCTATACATTCAACGGTACCCAGAAATTCCTGGAGCCGTTTAAATTCATCAAGAACAAATCTCCCTGGCTGGCGCTTATCCGCGACTTCAACGTCAATTACGTACCCACGCTCATGAGCTTCCGGGCAGACATTACCCGCCAGTTCGGCGCCACCCGCATGCGCAATATCGGCGGTGGCCAGTTCCAGCTGCCGGAAACGTACGACAAGTTCTTCCGCTTCGACCGGTATTATTCCCTGAAATGGGATTTCTCCCGCAACCTTTCGCTCGACTTCAACGCCGTGAACAACGCGCGCATCGACGAGCCGGACGGGCGGATCAATACCAGCAACAAGAAAGATTCCGTGAGAGGGAACTTCTTCAAGGGCGGCCGAACCACTAACTATTTCCACAACGCCAACCTGACCTATACTTTGCCCACCGCCAAATTCCCGGCCCTGAGCTGGACGAGCGTGGCGCTGAGTTATGGAACGGAATACCGGTGGATCGGCGCATCGCGGCTGGCGATGTACCTCGGGAACGCCATCGAGAACTCCAACCAGAAAACGGTGGCGGCGGAATTCAAGTTCAACGATCTGTATAACAAGAGCAAATGGCTGCGGAAGATGAATATCTCCAGCGCCGGCGGCTCCGATTACGTTCCGCCTTTAATGAATAACGCACCGCAGAAGAGCGGGCAGGATACCAAGAAGGAAGAGGAAAGCCGCCCCTCGGGCGTCGCCAAAACCCTCATGCGGATCGTCATGGCGCTCAAACGCGTGAACGTGAACTATAGCGAAAATTCCGGGACCCGCATGCCGGGGTACCTCGACAGCACCAAGCTGCTGGGGATGAACTGGCAGTCGATGTCTCCCGGGATCGGATTCGTGCTCGGCAAACAGCCCGACAAGGCCTGGATGGACAATTTCGCGAAGAAAGGTCTCCTCAGCCCGGATACCCTGTTCAACATCCAGTTCCAACAGCAGTTTACCCAGCGGCTCGACATCCAGGCGCAACTGGAGCCTGTCCGCGACCTGCGCATCGACCTGAACCTTACCCGTTCCTTCTCCAAAACGCACACCGAGCTGTTCAAGGATACCATCGGCAACGGGGTATTTAATCACCTGAACCCTTACGACGCGGGCGGCTTCGAGATCACTTTCATCGCCATCAAAACGATGTGGGGCAAGATCAATACGGAAGACGGCGTGTCTACCACCTTCCGCGATTTCGAGAATTTCCGCGCGGCCATTTCCGAACGCCTCGGCAAACTGAACCCGTACAATAACAATGGTTCCGTTCCCAAATACGATCCGAAAGACCCGCAATACCGTTACGGGTACGGCCGGTATGCGCAAGACGTGCTGGTGCCGGCATTCCTCGCCGCCTACACCGGAACGAGCCCGGAAAACGCGCCGCTGCTGAAGCATTCCAATGCCAACGTGCGGTCCAATCCGTTCAAGAACATCCTGCCGCGCCCGAACTGGCGGATCACTTATAATGGGCTGAGCCGCATCAAACCGTTCTCCGACTTCCTGACCAACTTCACCCTCACGCACGCCTATACCGGCCTGCTGAGCATGAACTCCTACAATACGGCGCTCATGTATTACGACCCGCTGATCCTCGGTTACCCGGCCTTCCGGGATACCGTTTCGGGCAACTACGTGCCGTATTTCCTCGTGCCGAACCTCACCATCACCGAGCAGTTCGTGCCGCTGCTGGAGGCCGACCTTACGTTCACCAATTCGCTGAACATCCGTGTGGGCTTCCGGAAAAGCCGGACCCTCAGCCTCAGCCTCATCGATTACCAGCTGAGCGAAATGCGCTCGAGCGAGATCACCATCGGCGGCGGCTACCGCGTGAGAGGTTTGCCCCTGCCCATCCGCATCGGGAAAGATGGCGGGAAACGGCTGGAGAACGACCTCAACTTCCGGATGGACCTCAGCTTCCGCGACGATAAAACGGTCAACAACCGGCTGGATGCCGACATCGTGATCCCGACCAGCGGGCAGAAAGTGGTCAGCATCGCGCCATCTATCGATTATGTAGTCAATAACAGATTGAATATCAAATTCTTCTACGACCGACGGCAAACCATCCCCGTGATTTCGACGGCGTACCCGATTACGAACACACGAGGGGGCGTAACCTTGCGGTTCATGCTGGCGCAATAGCGGCCGGCTGACAATAAGCAACCTGGTGACGGGGAGACCGATGACGACGGTCTCCCCGTTTTTATTGCGGGATTGATATAAATCATTCCACCGTATCTGTTCAGCGCGTATTTTTGTGGCGTTCATGAAACAGATTTTCGTCATATTCATTCTCGGTGGACTATTGCTGCAGACGTTCAGCAAAGGTCTCGTGCTGGCGGAATTTTCGCTGAACAAGGAGTATATCTCCCGGGTGCTTTGTATCAACAGGTCGAAACCGAAATTGCATTGCGACGGTCATTGCGTGCTCATGAAAAAGATGCAGGAGCAGCAGAAGAAAGACCATAGCGGTAATTCGGTCACCGAGAAGTTCGAGATCCTCATTGCCCAAACCGCCTCGCAGCTGCTGTTGCGTCCCGAAAAGGCGGTGCGCATCCGCCCGGCATATTTGACGGATGTGCCAACCAGACCCCTCCACGCCGTGTTCCACCCTCCACGGGCGTAATTCCTTCCCATTTATATTTTTTCAGACGAATTGCAATACCGTCCTGCAGAGGGACCGGTTTCCATTTACCCGTATACGATCTCCGTTGCCGGACATTCCGTGCGCAATTTTGCATGCGACCGGCAACAGGTATGCGCCTGCATACGTATACATCAATAGCGATCCAACATGCACCGCATTTTATACATATTGCTTTGCCTCGTGCTGGCGGGGATTTCCGCCAGTGCGCAGGAAAAGGTGAAGGGTAGGGTGATAGACGCCCTTACCCGGCAAGCCCTTCCCAACGTAACGGTCCAGGCCGGCGGAACGGGATGCCAGACAGACGCTTCGGGCCGATTTTCGCTGCATTGCCCGCCCGGGGCCGATTCCATGAAAGCTTCCTGCATCGGTTATGCCGCCTGCTGTGTGAAGGTTTCGGGGGGAGACGAACACGTTTTCGTGCTGGAGCCCCTCGCCGGCAAGCTCGGCGAAATCATCGTGTCTGCCGGCCGGCAGCGCCAGTACCGTTCCGATGCGCCCATCGCCATCAGCACGCTCAACGCCCAAACCCTACGCGAAACGAAAGCCACTTCACTGGAGCAGGTGCTGAACAAGGTGAGCGGCGTGTACATGGTAGACCTGGGGAACGAACAGCACACCATGGCCATCCGCCAGCCGATCGGGTATAAAAGCCTGTTTTTATATTTGGAAGACGGATTGCCCATCCGCACCGTCGGCGATTTCAACCACAACGCCCTCATCGAGATCAACATGGCGGCGCTGCAAAGGATCGAAGTGATCAGGGGGCCGGCTTCGTCGCTGTACGGCAGCGAAGCCGTGGGCGGGGCCGTCAATTTTCTGACCGCGCAACCTACACCCGTTACTACCGGGAAAATCCAGGCGGAAATGAGCGATGGCGGATACAAGCGCACCGATTTTAATTTGTCGGGCACGAAAGGCAAGCTGGGCGTGTGGGTTGGCGGATATTACGCAGATCAGCGCAACGGCCGCATCGAGCACAGCGATTTCCATAAACTGGCGCTCACCCTCAAAACGCAATACAAGTTCGACGGGCGCACCACCTGGACGAACGCCGCTACCTTCGTGGATTACAGGACCGACCAGACCGGCGGTGTAGACAGCGCCAACTTCTACTCCCGCAACTACAAAAGCATGCACACGTTCTCGTACCGGCTGGTGAAGGCGTTCCGGTTCCGGAGCACTTTGGAAAAACAGTGGAGCGATGCCGACCAGACGAGTTTCTCCGTTTTCTACCGCCACAACGAGATCGGCCAGAACCCTTTTTACGCCATCAAAACCACCAGCAATCCCCTCAAAGCCAGGGGCGAAATCAACAGCGACGCGTTCCAGAGCGGGGGCCTGCTCATACAGCACAGGAAACGTTTCGGGTGGAAAGGTGCTTCTTTGACCGGGGGCGTAAGCGCGGATTATAGCCCGGCTACTTACTACGCCCGGTTCATCGACGTGGACCGAGACGGAAGGGGTTACTTCACCGGCTATACGAAAACGGATTCCGTGCTCACCGATTACAAAGTAGACCTCGTGAATACAGCGCTATACGTACAGGGCGAAATGAACCCCTTCGCCAATATGAAACTGATCGCGGCGCTGCGGTATGACCGGATGGATTACCGGTTCGATAATCACCTGCCGCCGTCCGCATTTACCGGTTCCCCCGACGAGCGGAACCATTACGAAGCCTGGACGCCGAAGCTGGGCCTTACGTACGACTTTGGCCACAACCGCGGCCTGTACGCCAATTACAGCGTGGGTTTTGCACCGCCGAACATTTCGGAACTGTACCGCGGCGTGAAGGTGCCTACGCTCCGGCCCGCCAGTTACCGCAACTTCGAGATCGGCGGCTGGATGGGTTTTGCGAAAGGAAAGGGACATGCGGAAGTGAGCGTCTACCGGATGGATGGCGAAAACGAGATCATCAGCGTTCGCCTGGCCGACAATTCCTCCGAAAACCGTAACGCCGGTAAAACGAAGCACGCAGGTGTGGAATGGAGTGCACGCTATGCGTTGCTGACTTCGCTGGAAATTCGTACCAGCGGTACTTTTGCGCGGCATGACTTTGTGACGTTCGAGGATAAAGGGAAAAAGTACGACGGCAACCGGATGAACACCGCCCCTGAATGGATCACCAATTCCGAAGTGACCTGGAAGCCCATCCGGCACCTCCGCCTGGGGATGGAATGGCAGCATGTAGGCAGCTATTTCATGGACCCCGCCAACACGGTGCGCTACGGCGGTTACGAACTCTTCAACGCCCGGGCCGGTTACCAGTTTGGGCCGGTGGAGTGCTGGGTCAACTGCCGTAACCTGTTCGACGCCACTTACGCCACCACGGCCGAAAAAAGCGCATTCGGCGCCAGCTATCGCCCGGGGCCGGTGCGCACGTTCAACTTCGGCGTCGCCTATACATTTACCGCCAAACAGCAGTCGTGATGCAGGGAGTTTACGCTTCCGCTATTCAGCGGTTCCGGAGCCCCTGTTTTCATCGTCAATCAAAATTTAACATGCACAGGTTTTTAATATTATTTTTCATAACCGCCGTGGCCGCGGGCTGCGGGCAACAACAGGGATTCCGGGCGGGAGGGGAGCATATCCTTTCCGACACGAGCAAACTCGCTTCCTGCACGCATATTTCCCACGACGCGGGCGGACGGCTGATCGTAAGCTGGGTGGAACAGGAGCCGGGGGCCGACGAAGGATCGCTCTGGTACGCGGTTTCTGAAGACGGTGGCGAACATTTCGGTCAGCCCGTTCCCGTAACCACCGCTACCGGCATTTCGCCGCAACCGGAAAATATGCCGAAGATCGTGTTCCGGAAAAACGGTGAAGCGATCGCGATGTTCGGCACCCGGAACCCCGATCCGCGCAACAAATACGCCGGCAAAGTGTGGTACACCCGCTCTTCCGATGGCGGTAAAAACTGGCAGCCGGCCGTGCCTTTGGTGACGGATACCGCGGGATACGATCAGCGGTATTTCGATATGTCGCCGTTGCCGGACGGAACAGTAGCGTGCGTTTGGCTGGATAACCGGAAAGACCATTCCCTTGAAGGTTCCACGCTGTTTATCGCGACTTCGGGGCAGGAGGGGTTCGAGCGGCCGCGCCCCCTCGTGCAAACGGTTTGCCAGTGCTGCCGCACATCCCTCTACACCGATCCGCAAGGCGGCCTCCATGTTGCGTTCCGCGACATCATCCACGACACGATCCGCGATATGGTGCATATCTATTCGAAAGACGGTGGACAAACATTCACACAACCCGCGCGCATCAGCGCCGACAATTGGGCCGTGAACGGTTGTCCGCACACCGGCCCTACGATGACCAGCAACCGCAGCGGAATGCATTTCGCGTGGTTCACGATGGGCGGGGGACAGGGCGTTTTCTACGGAAAATCCATCAACAACGGTATCAGCTTTTCCAACCGGGAAAGCATCAGCGCCAAACCAACGGCGAAGCACCCGCAGCTCGTTTCCGCATCCCGCGGCGATTTGTTATTGGCCTGGGACGAGCCTTCCGATACCACCACGAACCGAATCGGCTTCGTGCATAAATCCCCCGAAGGCAAAACCCTGTCAACCGGCTACCTGACCGGCGAAGGCGAGCAATCCGTGTTCCCCGTCATGAAACCGGTGGCGGAAAGAACGGTGGCGGTAGCGTACCGGAAAAGGACCAGGGGAAAGGAAATGATCTGTGTGAGAAGAGTGGATTGGGATTGACGATCCATATATATCGGGAATAAAACAAAAAAGAGGGCGCTTTGCGGCGTCCTCTTTTTTAATGCGGTAGTTTGAGAGTCAGTTGTAGCCCCACGACCATTGCTTCTCGGCATTCCAGCTCTGACGCATGGCCCAGCGGCCGTAATTGTTTCTTCGGGAACTATCAAAATACGCTCCCAGAAATTCCTTACATCTCGGATAGTACAACCTGATGATGTACATAGTAACAAATGTTAGCATAGGGATATGGTTATAGGATTATCAATAGGCTCGTCGTTGGGCATCTCACCCTTTTGGCGGGATGGTACTTTCTGTGTCGCTCGTCTGTAAGTGGTATTTATAAGGCAAACCCTTATGCCGGGCGCTTTTCAGTCCCTGCGGCTCTCCCAGTTTATAGGGATTTCAAATATAATAGAATATTATAAAATGTATAATAACACTAATGTGTAGTTTTTTATTTGAAGGTATAATAAGCGTTCGCCTGCGCCGTTGCGGTCACCACCAGGTCGTTGATGCAGACATGGGCCGGCAGGGAAGCGCAATACCAAACTACGGCTGCCACGTCTTCCGCTTTAAGCGGTTGAAAACCAGTGTAAACATCTTTGGCGCGGCTTTCATCGCCCTTGAAGCGCACCAGCGAGAACTCGGTTTCCGCGGCACCGGGGTGAACCGCCGTCACTTTGATCCCGAAAGGCAGCAGATCGATCCGCATGCCTTGAGATAACGCGTCTACGGCCGCTTTGGTGGCGCAATACACATTCCCTTTGGCATAAACGATCTTGGCGGCGGTAGAGCCGATGTTGATGATGTGCCCGGATTTCCGTTCTTTCATCCAGGGGATCACCGTGCGGCTCACGTATAAAAGTCCCTTCACGTTCGTGTCGATCATCGTCTCCCAATCGTCCACATTCCCTTCGTCGATAGTGGAAAGGTCGAGCGCAAGACCGGCATTGTTCACCAGCACGTCGATCTGCCGCCAGTTGTCCGGCAAGCTTTCCAGCGCGGCGGTAACGGCATCCCGCGAGCGGACATCAAATTGCAGCGGCATTACTTCCGTCCCGAAACTTTCTTCCAGCTGCTGTTGCAGGGCGGCCAGCCTTTCCTGTCTTCTGCCGGTCACGATCAGGCGATATCCTTCCCGCGCAAACCTTTCTGCGCAAGCTTCTCCGAACCCGGCGGTAGCGCCGGTAATGAGTGCGGTTTTTCCAGTCTTCATGTTATGAACGTTTAGCGAAGCAAAGTTACGGTCCCTTTTTTGGAAATCTTGACCCCGTTCAGATCGAGGCCCTCCAAAATCCAGAGATACGTGTCGATCGCGGCTGGCTTGCCTTTGTAAGTACCGTCCCATCCTTTCCGGAATTCGAGCGAATTATAGACGAGCTCGCCCCACCGGTTGAAGATCCGGAAATAATAATATTCCTTGATCCCCACGGGAATGAACCGGAAAAAATCGTTGTTGCCATCGCCGTTCGGCGAAAACGCATTGGGGATGTAGAACTCGGGGCCAGTGTAATATTTGATGTTGATATCGTCGAACCCGACACAGCCCTGCGGATTACTGACCCGCAGCCGGAACGTGATTTCCTCGTTCCAGTTCAGCATCGGATCGGCCACGTCCGGATTGTCGAGCCCCGATCCGGGCGACCACCGGTAAATTTCCCCGCCCTGTCCGTTCAGCCGCAAAGGCTGTCCCCTGGCGAGGATGGTATCATTCCCCGCAAACGGTTTCACTTCGTATAACCGGAAATTTTTCGTGACGGTGGCGTCGCATCCGCGATTGGTCTGGATGTGTAACTTTATCGTATATACATCTCCGTTAGCATACCGGTATAACGGTGCCGTAAGGTTCGACGTGTCGCTGTCCGTTCCGGGCACGCCGAAATCCCATTGCCGGTAGGTGATCACGCCATTCCGGTAAGACGATGTATCCGTAAAGAAGACAGGGTTTTCGCGGCAGACGCCCTGCACGGTGAAACCCGTCCGCAGCCCCGGGTAATTGAAGATGCGGCCGGTAGTGCTGTCGGTACACGGCAGCCCGGGGTTCACGACCAGTTTTACGGTATAAACACCAGTGTCGGCGAAGGTTTTGAAGAAGATGTTCCGCGAATCGGTAATGGTGTCGGTCCCGTCGCTGAAATACCAGAGGAAGCGCGAGGTATAGCCCGCCACGCTGTTGTTGGTGATGGGGACGCGCATGCCGAGGGAGTCGTTGCAATGGTACAGCGACGAAGGGGTGGATGCGGTGATGCGGGTGGCGCAATTATAAACGGTGATGAGGATATCTTTTTGATGCGTCCCGAGTAATCGTTTCGTGCGCCGGTCCCATTCCGAAACGCAAACGGAGACCACGAATTTGCCGGACCGGTTCGGTGTTCCGGTGATGAGCCCGTTGTTGTCGATGCTGAGTTGGGGATTGCCGCCCATGGGGTTGGCGCCGGTATATGGCGGTATGTAGCTCACGTAGGAATTGTAGGGCGGCGGTGTGGCGGATGTTTCATTGGCGCGGGTGCTGCCACCGGTGAGGGCGTTACAGAGGGAATAGGTAAGGCTGTCGCCGTCGGGGTCGGTAGCGCGGTAATTGTATCTCAGAGGAAGGCCGGCGCAGATGACGGGTGCTTCTTCGATGTCGAAATAGGCGCTGTTGTTTTCCGGGCGGTTCCCGATGCCGGGGATCCAGGTGTAGAAATTGGAACCTTCGCGTTCGGAGTTGTAGATATTGGTGAGTGCTTCGCCCCGGCAACACCGCTGGTACGTCACGTAATACCCGCCGTTGATTTCGGGCAGCTCGATGACCTCACTTTCGTAAAAGGCCACTTCGAGGTAAATGGTTTGCGGGGCAAGACAGGGGTTTTTAAGGGTGTCGCGGATGGAAGCGGTGCGGGCGATGGTGAGCAGCCGCGGAACGCCTAACCGCGCGCCGGTGGCGGTGAAGATGGAAAAGGGGACGGGGTTCTCGAAATAATCCAGGCAGCCTTGCCGGGTGCCGCACACGAAATCCCCATCCCGGTACAACTTCATGATGATGCGGTAGCGGTGCGCCCCGTTGTTGGGGTTGATGCCGAGATGCCGATAAAATATTTCCCCACCGATAATGTGGTAAGCGTTCACAGTGCAGCTCAGAAAACAGGCCAGTAAGATGAGGAGCGTTACAAATTTGCCCATGGGGAGAGGCTTTACTTGTAACCATAATTTACGGAAAATCGCGCGGTTGCTGAAATTTAAGTGGCAGGCGGCTACATAAATTTCGCCGTCAAGTGTAAGGTGCTGTAGGATAGCGGGATGAATTCCGGCGGGTTTTCGTTTAACCGAAAAGTTTATGCCGGCGGGAGGGAGAACGGGGAAAAGAGGAGATTGCCGGCCCGGGGTTTTCGTCGCCGGGCCGGAATATTTTTACTGAACGTGTTGGCAAAAGGTAATGAATTGATGCAGCAGCAAACTGCTTTCTTCGAACACTTCCAGCATGCCCATATGCCCGACATGGTCGAATATCTGAATGCTGGCGGTGGATGGAAGTACCACCTGGCTCATGCTGTTTTCCAGCGGAACGGCCTGGTCTTCTTTCCCGACGAAGAAAAATACCGGTTTCCGGATGGACGACAATACGGCGGTCCTGTCTGGCCGTGCGATCATGGCTTCGTAATACCCGATCATGGTGGCCATGGGAATTTTAACGGCCTGGTCGATGTAATTTTCCACCCTGGCTGCCTGTGCGTTCCGGAAGCCGCCGGCGAACATATTGGGAAGCAATTGTTTCACGAAAGATTCGACGCCGTATTGCTGCATGATCCGGATGGATTTGCGGCGGCTTTCGCGTTTTTCTTCGGTGTCTGGCCGGGCGGTGGAGCTGAAGAGCCCGAGGCCATCCACCGCATCGGGGTAGGCTTCGGCGAATGCGAGGGCTACGTATCCGCCCATGGAATGACCGATCACGACGGCACTGCCGAGCCCTTCGGCCTGCAATACCCTCCACACGAAGGTGGCCATGCTTTCCATGCTGAGCGGCGCTGTGATATTGGAGCGCCCCGTGCCGGGGAGGTCCGGGACGATCACCCGGTAATGCGCGCGGAGATAGGCGGTCTGGTGTTCCCAAACGGAATGGTCTTCCGCGAAACCGTGCAACAAAAGCACCGCGTCTCCCTGGCCTTCCGTCCAATACGCGCCTTCCTGTCCTCCGTTATCGAATGTTTTCCACATTTTTCTTCCTGGTTACCCGTAAAACAATCGTGTATATCAATAGCAAGATACAAAAGATCACCGGTGCGAACGCGATGAAACCGCAATATTTCACGTAGAACGTTTGGTCGGGAGAGCAGCCCACCATACCCGAAATCACGCCCGGCTCCCAATACGGCAACGATTCCGTGATCTGCCCCTGCGGCGAGATCAGCGCGGAAATGCCCGTGTTGGCGCTGCGGGCCACCCATTTCCGCGTTTCGATGGCGCGAAGGCGTGCATACTGCAGATGCTGCCGGTGCCCGGCGGTATTGCCCCACCATCCGTCGTTCGTCACCACTACGAGCAACTGCGCGCCTTCCCGCACTTTTTCCGCAACAAAGCTGCCGTAGACGGATTCGTAGCAAATGGCGGTGTAAACGTTGCAGTCTGGATGGGTGAACAGCGGCACCCCGGGCGTGAGTCCATAACTTCCTGAAATGCCGCCCATGTCGAGCGCGAGCTTTTTCATGAAAGGGAGATACCGCATGTAGGGCGTCAGTTCCACACCGGGCACCAACCGGGCTTTATGATATACCTGGACGTTAGCCGAAGTATCGATCTGGATGCTGGCATTAAACGCGTCGTACCAGTAATTGCCTTCTGAAGCGTGGCGCGCGGTGGAAGGGATTTCGTCCATCACCGTGTATTGACGGTATGTAGCCGCGCCGGAAATGACGCTGGCTTTGGGGAAACGCCGGAGGAAGTCGCGGATGGCCAATACTTCCGGCTGAACGTTCAGGTCATGCTCCCAGGCGCCGGAAGGGAAGAGCGCGGTTTCCGGCCAGATGATGAAGCGGGTCGACGAATCGGTTTTTTGCGCGGTGAGGTCGATCAATTTACGGAGCTGTTCTGCCGCCGCGCCCCGCGCGAATTTCTCGTCGTACGGGTCGATGTTCGGCTGCACGACAACGATCTTCGTATCGGCGGGCACGTTTTTATCCCCCGGAACAAAGATAGAAGCGACGGTGGGTATCAGGATGGCGAGCGCCGGGGCGAGGATCGCGCTGAATTTGAACGTGCTGCGGTATTGGAGGATGGCGCGGTAAGCGAGGATGTTGACGATGAGGATCCACCACGATCCGCCTTCCGTTCCCAGGTATTCGTACCATTCCACCCATTGCGGGTACATGGCGAACGCGTTGCCAAGAGTGAGCCAGGGCCAGCTGAGTTCCCAATGCTGGTGAATATATTCGAACGTCATCCAGTAAACCGCCAGTGCAAAATACCCTGTGGTACGGCCAGCACGAAGGCGGGTGGTGCGGTAGCACATCCAGGGGATGGTCATGAGCAGGGCGTTGAATGCGTTGGCGAAAATGCCGCTGGCGGGAACGGTGGTGTTGCCGACCCACCAGGTGGTGGCGGTGTTCCAAATCCAGAACGCGAGGAAAAGGAGACCGAAATAAGCGGCGGGGCGCCCGGTCATACGGTCGCTCATGGCCAGCAGGGGAACGAACGCGATGAAGATCAGGAAGGTAAGGGAGGAAGTAGGCCAGGCCGCCCACAGCAGGAGGCCGGAAAGGATACTGAGCAGCAGGGCACTGCGTTTTTGCAGGATTGCATTCATTTTTCAAATATAAACAGGGAACGCAAGAAAAAGGGCCTGCGCGTGCAGGCCCTTCGAAATATCACGGGAAAATGATGTTAGCGGCTATAGTTGGGCGCTTCTTTGGTGATCACCACGTCGTGCGGGTGGTTTTCCTTTACGGTAGCGGAAGTGATCTTGACGAATTGCGCGTCTTGCAGGGCCTTGATGTCTTTGGCGCCTACATAACCCATACCTGCGCGGAGGCCGCCTACGAATTGCTGAACCACTTCGGAAAGGGTGCCTTTGTAGGGAACGCGGCCTACGATGCCTTCGGGAACGAGTTTCTTGATATCGGCTTCCACATCCTGGAAGTAGCGGTCTTTGGAACCTTCCGCCATGGCCTCGATGGAGCCCATGCCGCGGTAGGATTTGAATTTACGGCCTTCGTAGATGATGGTTTCTCCGGGGCTTTCTTCCACACCGGCGAAGATGGAGCCGGCCATGATCGTGGAAGCGCCTGCGGCGAGGGCTTTCACCATATCACCGGTGTAGCGGATACCGCCATCGGCGATCACCGGGATGCCGGCTTTCCTGAGGGCCTGTGCGGCGTTCATCACGGCGGAAAGCTGCGGGAAGCCGGCGCCGGTCACTACGCGGGTGGTGCAAATGGAACCGGGGCCAACGCCTACTTTCACGGCGTCTGCACCGGCGGCTGCCAGGGCGAGGGCGCCTTCTGCGGTAGCTACGTTGCCACCGATCACCTGCAGTTTCGGGAATGCTTTTTTCAGTTTCTTGAGGGCTTCGAGCACGTAAATGGAATGGCCATGGGCGCTATCGAGCGTAACCACGTCCACACCAACATGGAGGAGTGCGGCTGCGCGTTCCTGCAGGTCTTGCGTGATGCCGAGGGCGGCGCCAACGAGCAGACGGCCGTACATGTCTTTTGCGGCGTTGGGGCAGCTTTGCAGCTGGAGGATGTCACGGTAGGTGATGAGCCCTACCAGTTTACCTTGTTTATTGACTACGGGAAGTTTTTCGATGCGGTGCTGCTGGAGGATTTTTTCGGCTTTCTTCATGTCCGTGCCTTCGGGAGCGGTCACGAGGTTGTCTTTAGTCATTACTTCGCTGATCAGGCGCTTGGTGTTTTGCTTTTCGAAGCGGAGATCGCGGTTGGTGAGGATGCCGATGAGTTTTTTATCGCCGTCTACGATGGGGATGCCGCTGATGCCGTTATCCCGCATGAGGCGTAATGCCTGGCCGATGGTGGAATCTGCGCTGAGGGTAACCGGGTCGAGGATGAGGCCGCTCTCGCTGCGTTTCACTTTTCTTACCAGTTCCGCCTGTTTCTCGATGCTCATGTTCTTGTGCAGGATGCCGATACCGCCTTCCCGTGCCAAAGCGATGGCGAGGGTGGCTTCCGTTACGGTATCCATGGCGGCAGATACCATGGGGATGTTGATACGAAGGTTCTTGGTGAGTTGAGTGGAGATGTTCACTTCTCTGGGCAGCACTTCTGAGTAGGCAGGTACCAGTAAAACATCATCGAAGGTGAGACCGTCAGCTACAAATTTCTCTTTGGATTTTCCCGCAGGCATATTGCAATTATTTTGGTAAGGTTTCTAAATAATTGCACGCAAATGTACGACTATTTTATCGAATCCGCGCAAACCGTTTTTTATGTACCGATTAAATAACATGTGTGTCAGCGGGCCATTTGCTGGAAGGTGTGGCCAGGCAAGGCCCGTACCACGCCCATCATTTCCAGCGCCAGCATGCCTTCTGTAACCTGCGACCGCGGAATGCCGCTCCTGTACTGGATTTCATCCAGGCTGAGGCGCGTTGCGCCGAGGGTTTCGAGGAGCAGCCGCTGTTCGGCCGTGAGGTCATGGAACAGGGCGGATTGGATGGCCGGCGGAGCAGAAATGGCGGAGCCCTGCCAGTTCAGGGCTTCCGCAATGTCGGCGGCGGAAGTGACCAGGGCGGCCCGGTTCTGGCGGATGAGGGCCAGGCAGCCTTCGGAGGCGGTGTCGCCGATTCGGCCGGGAACGGCGAGTACGTCTCGGTTGTAATCGTTCGCCAGGCCGGCCGTGATGAGCGAGCCGCCGGTGATGCCGCTTTCCGCAACGAGGATGCCGTCGCAACAGCCCGCTACGATACGGTTGCGGCGGGGGAAATGCATCCGGTTGAGGACGGTTCCGCTGGGGAAATCGGTGAGTAAGCCGCCCTGTTCCTCCATCCGCCGTGCGATGCGTGCATGGCGGTATGGATAGAGGCGGTCGAGCCCGTGGGCCAGCACGCCGATGGTGGGCAAACCGGCTTCGATGGCGGCCTGGTGGGCGGCCACGTCTATTCCATAGGCGAGCCCGCTGACGATGGTGACGTTGAGCGGTGCGAGGCCGTTGATGAGCGACCGGCAGCATTCGATGCCGTAGGGCGTGGGCCGGCGGGTGCCTACAACGCCCAGTATGCGGGGGGCTTGCAGGTCGGGCTGGCCGCGGGCGTAGAGGAGAACGGGCGCGTCCCAGCAATGGCGGAGGCGGGTGGGGTAATCGGCATCTGTCCAGAATATGGCGCGGACGCCCTGGCGCTCGAGGAAGCGGATTTCCAAATCGGTGCGGGAGAAGTCTTTAAATTGCCGGATGGCGTCTGCGCGTGACGGCCCAACGGTGGTGATGCGTTCGAGCTCGCGGCGGGGCGCGGAAAAGATGGAGGCGGCGTCGCCGAAATGTTCGACGAGATGACGGGCCACAACGTCACCGACTTGAGGAATGAAGCTAAGCGCGATGCGGCATTGGGTTTCGGTTGGCATGGATGAAAGAATTTGGGCATCGAAGCTAGGGGAATTCTGCGGAAACCTGCACTGAGAATTTCTCCGATTTCCGGAGATATTCTCGGCCTTTTTTACAGGCGCCGAACAGATTTTTCCCGATTTTTGCCCCGTTAACTTCCTGCTTCACATCAAAAGCTTTCGTGTATGCGATACCTGGGTATTTTTCTGTTGATATTATTTGCGGCCTGTAAAACGGCGGGCCCGGTGGCGGCGGGTGCGCAGGGGCAGGCGGGGCCATGGGTTTCAGGCCCTGCCTGGGCGGCTTTGTGGCAGCAGCGGGCGGGAGAGTACCGGGCGTTGTGCCTGCAGGCGTACCGTGTGGCGGGCGAGCGGGTGGAAGTGATGCGTCATCAGCAGACGCTTCGTCCGCGTGCGATCGTGACGGATGTCGATGAAACGGTGCTGGATAACAGTCCGTATTCCGCGGCGGTGGCGTTGGCGGGTAAGAGTTGGTCGCAGGCGTCGTGGGAGGAGTGGACGAAGAAAGCGGCGGCGGATCCGGTGCCGGGATCGGTGGAATTTTTCAGGTTCGCGGCGGAAAGCGGGTTTACGATCTATTACATTACGAACCGGATGGAAAGTGAGCGTGCCGCGACGTTGAAGAATCTGCAGCGTTGCGGGTTCCCCCAGGCGGATGACGAACATTTGCTCATGTCGTCGGGGAATTCGGATAAGGAGCCGCGGCGGCAGGTAGTGGCGCGCAAGTATGAAATAGCGATGCTGGTAGGGGATAACCTGAATGACTTTACTGATATTTTCTACCGCCAGCCTTCGGATGCCCGAAACGTGAAAGTGGAGGGGTTGCGCCAGGAATTGGGGAGTCGGTACATCATGCTCCCGAACGCGATGTACGGCGATTGGCTGAGTGCTTTAGTGCCGAAGGGCGCGCGGGTAGACAGTGCACTGCGCAGTGCCTTGCGTGTGGAGTAATTGTGGTGTTATAAAAAAAACTATACAGGAGAGATACGTACGGCTGATTGTTAGCCCGGTTTGTTAACCTGGGGTACGTATTTGAAATTGGGACTGATATTACGTGTGAAGGCTGATAATTGATAGTGCATGCACATGGTGGTTTCGAATATAGATGAATCGCGGAAAGGCGGCATCCTTGGAGGCCCATGGGTAGGTTACTGACTTTCAGCCATCTCAATTTTTCTGAAGTACAGGGTCTCGAACTTGCCAGTATGTGGTTTCGCATGATGGTGAACGCAGTATAGCGTCATCATCTGAGGCCCATTGCAGGTCGGTATCGATTGCTTCAGCTATTTTGGGTGAAAGCCAGATGTAAACCGGTGTGTGTAGCG
This sequence comes from Chitinophaga rhizosphaerae, assembly GCF_003958645.1. GTDB lineage: Bacteria > Bacteroidota > Bacteroidia > Chitinophagales > Chitinophagaceae > Chitinophaga > Chitinophaga rhizosphaerae. The sequence continues at coordinate 184,521 of NZ_RXLO01000009.1, read as the reverse complement.
CTGGATGGATATCTCGTGAGCGTATTCATACGGCTGCTTGCATGAAAAAAGGCGGCTCGTTGATAGCCGCCGGTTTAAGTATCATTCGTCCAGCAAACCGAATTGGGTGAAGTGGTGCCGGAAGTGTTTCTGATGGAAACGCTGCCAATCCTCATACCCGATCGGTCCGAAGAAGACATGGATCGCCTGGTGCGAAGGGTTTTCCGAATAATGCCGGAAAAATTCCTGTAATGACGTGAGCAGGTGGTTTGTAGCCGTCAATAAATCCGGGTGCAACAATGGCCCCTCGTTAGCGGCAGGGCTGCCTATTCCGCGCGACAGCGGTTTGTCTGTCCGCAGCCATTGCAGTAAATGCGGCAGTTTTTCTTCCGGAGTAACGACGGGGGCTGGTTTGTCGCTGATGGAAAACTGTAGGATTACATCCAGGTGTTCTATCATTCGCTGAGCGTTCATGCTTCCCCAGCGCGGTTGCGTGTCGGGAGCGAGTCGTTCCAGCAAAGGGAGTAGCACATCGGCTTGTGCGAGCGGGAAAAGTATTTCCATGTAATAATTACTGTAGGCTGATGATTTTGAGTTCTGTTCTTCTGTTTTGTGCGCGTCCTGCATCGGTGTCGTTGCTTTCCAAAGGCTTCGTTTCGCCATAACCTTTGGCTTTCAGCCTGGTGGCTGCTATGCCATGTTGCGCCAGGTAGTCGACCACTGATTTCGCGCGATTCTGGGAAAGCAGCAGGTTGGCGGCATCGCTGCCGACATTATCGGTGTGCCCGCTGATTTCGACCTGCAAGGTCGCGTTTTCGCGGAGGAATTCAACGAGTTTATCCAGTTCGGCGGCAGAAGCGGGTTCCAGCACGAACTGGTTGGTGGGAAAAAAAATGTTTCTAAGCACGAGCGTAGCATTCGCTTCGATCGGCGTCAGGGGAATATTTTTTTCGAAGGGCTTGCCGTCGAGGTTACCCGTCAGTGAAAAATTGTCTGAGTAGAAGAGGTATCCTTTCCGGTTGACGTTAAAGGCGTAATCTTTCCCGGTTGGCAGGGGAACGAGGTAATCGCCGTTTTGATTGCTTTGGATGGTAGCTACGGGTTGGCGGTTCGATAGGTCGATAAGGTCCAATTCCGCCGGGAGACGTGCCTGGGTCTTGGCATCATACACGTATCCGCGGATATAAAGCGTCGGTAACGGGCGCGCCTCGGGATACAGTTCGAAGCTATAGATGTCGAGCGCCCCGCGGGAGTCGCTGCGGTCGGAAGCGAAATAAGCGGTGCGGCCGTCGGCGGCTACCGTCAGGCTTCCTTCTTCTTCGATCGTGTTGATGGGATAGCCCAGGTTAACGGGTGTTCCCCAGGATCCGTCTGCCTGTTTCCGGCAATAGAAGAGGTCGAGCCCCCCAAATCCGGGATGCCCGTCAGACGCGAAAAAGAGCGTTTGTCCGTCGGCATGCAGATAAGGCGTGGTTTCGCGGCCTTTGGTATTGATGTAAGGTCCCAGGCGCTCGGCGGGCGACCAGCGTCCTTCGGCGTTTCGGGTACTGAAAAAGATATCGGAACCCGCGTCGGGTGTGGCGCGGACGAAATAGAGCGTTTGCTTGTCAGGCGAAAGGCAGGGCTGTGATTCCCAGGCTTCGGTGTTGATGGCGGGGCCGATGTTTTTGGGTTGCGTCCAGCCTCCGTCTTCCGTGCGGAGGGAGAAATAGATGTCGCAGGAGCCGCGGCCTGTGGGGAAGTCACAGCCGGTGTACACGAGCATTGCGCCGTCCTGTGAGATGTTTTGTGCGCCTTCGTTGAATGCGGTGTTCACCGGTTCGCCCATGTCTCGGGTGTGCGTCCATTGGAGGCTATCGTTCCCGGCGATGAAGAAATCTTCATTCCTCCCGCCTACGCGACGGGTGAAAACGAGCGTTTTCCCATCGATCGTGGGGGAAGGGAAGTATTCCGGATCAGCGGTGTTCACGGATTCGCCGAGGTTTAGCGGTTTAAAGGGGACGGGTTTCGTCGTTACGGCGAATTCCATGTCTTTTTTCAGTTGCCGGGTCCGGGGGGATATGTTTTTGGCGGTGGATTCGTATATGGTGAGGAGGGCCAGTGCTTCTGGGAATTTTCCATTCCCGGCCATGGCTTTGGCGTAGGAAGGTGAGACAGAGCGCAGGCCGGAGGAATCCAGCTCACCCAGTTTTAGAAACGCCTGTTCTGCATCGGAATATTGTTTCATGGCAAGGTAGGTGAGCGCCATTTGTCCGTATGCATCAGGGAAAGTAGGTTTAACCCGTATAGCTTCCTGCAGGTAGCGGATGGCTTCCGGGTATTGGTAAGACCGCATGGCTGTCATGGAAGATTCGAGCAATTCCATGGCTTTCCTGGTGGCCTTGTCCGTTTTTTGTGCGAACGCATGCATGCTCACAAGGCAGCAGCAGAACAGGAGTTTTTTCATAGTCGACCACTAAATAACGAAAAAAATGAAGGTTTATGATTATACGAAGCGGATTGACTAATAACCGGGATGTGACAAAGCTGTTCCATCCTCCGCCAAATTAACGGTGAATATCAGTTTATTTCGTATTTCTAAGTTGTTGTGGGTAAACTTCAATGGCGTTGGTTCCTGCTTTACGGATTATCGACTGGAGGAAGTGCGACTGTTAACGAGGGGTACAAAGCTACTCCTTTGGAAGAGGTGTGCCTGCCAATGCGGATATTTACTGCATTGGATGTTGTGTAACCCTAAGCGGGATGTTTATTCCGTCCATACGAAGGAGTGTGCCTACCAACGGGGTGGTATTTACTGCATTGGATGTTGTATAGCCCTAAGCAGGACGCTTATTCCGTCCATTGGAAGGCGTGTGCCTGCCAACGAGGTGGTATTTACTGCATTGGATGTTGTGTAACCCTAAGCGAGATGATTATTCCGTTCATAGGAAGGAGTATTCCTGCCAACGGGGTGGTATTTATTCCATTGGATGTTGTGTAACCCTAAGCGAGATGTTTATTCCGTTCATAGGAAGGCGTGTGCCTGCCAACGCGGATATTTACTGCATGGGATGTTGTGTAACCCTAAGCGGGATACTTATTCCGTTCATAGGAAGGCGTGAGCCTGCCAACGGGGTGGTATTTACTGCATTGGATGTTGTGTAACCCTAAGCGGGATGTTTATTCCGTCCATTGGAAGGCGTGTGCCTGGAAACGCAGGGTACTTATTGATTCACTTGGAAGTAGTATGAATATTAGCGAGGAGTCCTTATTCACGCCATGGAAGCATTGTATTGCAAGCAAGGAGTAATTATTCACCCAATAAAGGATATTTATTCACCAATTAATGAACAGAAGGATACCCCCCTGAAAGTAATAAGATCAGTTAAGGCGGAAATTAACTACGTATCCTACGGAACATTGAGATACTTATGAATCTGTAGCGAAATCTGCCATTGGGGGTTCGACTTGACGTATTCAATGATCAATGGCGTCATCTGGCTGGCTTTGCTCCATTCCGGTTGCAGGTATAGTTTGCAGTGGGGGCCTGCCAGTGTGGCGTATTGTTCTGCCCATGCGAAGTCGGATTTATTGTAGATCACGATCTTCAGCTCGTGGGCTACGGCACAGATTTCGGGGAGGGGGGCTTTGAATTTCTTGGGGGAAAGGGTGATCCAGTCCCATTGTCCGCTTAAGGGCGAGGAGCCGGACGTTTCCATATGTGTGCGGAACCCCTCGGCCTGCAGCGCACTTGTTAAAGCCTGGAGATCATGCATCAGGGGTTCGCCGCCGGTAATTACGGCGATCCGACCGGGTTGGGCGGCGGCTTCCGCTACGATCTCTCCGATGGGGCGCTTTGGATGCTTATCGGCATCCCAGCTTTCCTTAACATCGCACCATACGCAACCCACGTCGCATCCGCCGAGCCGGATGAAGTAGGCCGCTTTTCCCTGGTGAAATCCTTCCCCCTGGATGGTGTAGAAAGATTCCATCACGGGCAATACGGTTGTTGTATAGAGCGTCGCTGTTGTCATGGTGTAAAGGTACGTCAATCTGCGTTGCCGCGGCCCTCGCCGGCCCGGATGGTGGTTCGGTGCCGCATTTGCGGATCGGTTGTTAAAGATTCAGCCCATGGACCCGCTTTTCGCGGGGCATGGGCTGATAGTATGTTTGCATCCAGCCTGTGAAAGCTGGATTGCAGGATCAGTTCTGGTTGCCTTTCTGGCCGATTGCCGCCTGGTAGGTGTTTTTCAGCAGGGCAGCGATCGTCATGGGACCTACACCTCCTGGAACCGGGGTGATGAAGCTGGCTTTGGGTGCCACTTCGTCGAATTTCACGTCGCCAACGAGCCGGAAACCGCTTTTCTTGGTTTCGTCCGGGAGGCGGTGGATGCCCACGTCCACTACCACAGCGCCTTCTTTCACCATGTCGCCCGTCACGAATTGAGGGCGGCCTACCGCGGCAACGATAATGTCTGCCTGCAGGCAGATGTCACGGAGGTTTTTGGTGTGGGAATGGCAAAGCGTAACGGTGCAGTTGCCGGGATTGCTGTTGCGGCTCAGCAGAATGCTAACCGGTGTGCCCACGATGTGGCTGCGGCCGATCACCACAGCGTGCTTGCCTTTCGTCTCGATGTTGTAATGTTCCAGCATCAGCATGATCCCATAAGGGGTAGCGGGCAGGAAAGCGGGGAGGCCGCTCACCATTTTGCCTACGTTCATGGGATGGAAGCCGTCCACATCCTTGCTGGGATCGATGGTGTTGATCACCAGTTCTTCATTGATGTGTTTGGGCAGGGGAAGCTGTACGAGGATCCCGTCGATATCGGGGTTTTCGTTCAGCATGATGATATGATCGAGCAGGTGCTTTTCGGAGATGGTGTCTTCAAAGCGCAGGAGGGTGGAGTTGTACCCGATTTCCGCGCAGGATTTCACTTTGGAGGCCACGTAGGTTTCGCTGGCGCCATCGTTTCCGACGAGGATGGCTGCGAGGTGAGGCGCTTTTTTGCCAAGGGCCTTTAATGCGGTCGTTTGTTCGGCCAGCTGGTCCTTAATTGCCTGTGAGGTGAGTTTACCGTCTAAAATTTGCATGCGCAAAGGTACGGAAAATGGCGGATAAACGAAAGGGGCTGCCTAGCCTGGCAGCCCCTCAACCAAATTGATAAATGAACGTAGGAATTTATAATTATAAAGGCAAAACGGTGGATCAGCGGGTTGTCGGCGCGGCGGCGAGGATCTCGGGATCGGCCTTCGCGGCGTATTTTTCGAAGTTTTTTACAAATTGGGCGGCAAGGTCGGCGGCCTTGGCGTCATACGCAGCGGGGTCGGCCCAGGTGTTGCGCGGTTCGAGCAACTCGTCCGGAACGCCGGGAACGGATTCCGGGATCGCCAGCTTGAACTCGCCATAGGTCTTGTAAGCGGCCTTGTCGAGCGTGCCGTTCAGGGCGGCCGTGATCATGGCGCGGGTGTACGACAGCTTAATACGGTTCCCCGTGCCAAAAGGCCCGCCGGTCCAGCCGGTGTTGATCATCCAGACGTTCACGTCGTGCTCGCGCATCTTTTCGCCCAGCATCTGTGCGTAACGGGCAGGGTGCAGGGGGAGGAAAGGCGCACCGAAACATGCGCTGAAAGTGGATTTAGGTTCCGTGATGCCAGTTTCCGTGCCTGCAACTTTGGCGGTGTACCCGGAAATGAACTGGTACATGGCCTGGCCGGGCGTAAGCCGCGAAATGGGTGGCAATACGCCGTAAGCATCGCAGGTGAGGAAGAAAATATTCTTGGGAATGCCCCCGACGGAGGGCTCCTTCGCATTGGCAATGTAAGAAAGGGGGTAGCTCACACGGGTGTTTTCCGTGATATGCCCGTCAGCATAATTCACTTCGTTGGTGCCGGGGAAGAACGAAATGTTCTCCAACAGGGCGCCTTCGCGGATGGCATTAAAAATGGCCGGCTCTTTTTCCGCACTCAGGTCGATGGTTTTGGCATAACACCCCCCTTCGAAGTTGAAAACGCCATTGTCCGTCCAGCCATGTTCATCGTCGCCGATGAGTTTGCGTTGCGGATCTGCGCTGAGGGTGGTTTTGCCGGTACCGCTGAGCCCGAAGAAAACAGCCGTATCGCCGCCGGAGCCCTGGTTGGCAGAACAGTGCATGCTCAATACCTTACGGGCATGGGGGAGCAGGTAGTTCAGGATGGTGAACACGCCTTTCTTGATTTCGCCGGTATAAGCCGAACCGCCGATCAGGATCAATTTGCGGCTGAAGCTCACGACGGAGAAGTTATGCTGCCGCGTACCGTCGGTAGCCGGATCGGCATGCAGCCCCGGGGCCTGGATTACCGTCCAGTCCGGTTCGATGTGTTCCAGCTCCTCTTCCGAAGGGCGCAGGAACATATTATAAGCGAAAAGATTGCTCCACGGCGATTCCGTGATGACGCGGATGTTCAGGCGGTACGCCGGGTCGGCGCAAGCCATACAGTCGCGCACCCAAACGGGTTTGCCAGTGAAATAGCGGGTGATCTTCCGGTACAGTTTCTCAAAGTTGTCAGCAGAAAATGGCTGGTTAAAGTCGTTCCAGTTGACGGTGTCGGCAGTTAACTCGTCTTTCACGATGAACTTGTCCTTCGGAGAACGGCCTGTGAACTCGCCTGTGTTGACGACTAACGCCCCGGTACTGCTCAGGCAGCCTTCGGAACGCTGCAACGTCTGCGACGTCAGCTCCTCCGGGGAGAGTTGGTAATGTACATCGGCGACGTTCTCTATGCCCAGTTCCCTCAATTCTCTGAGTGTATCCCTTACACTGCTGATTTGCATAAAGAAAGATTGTTTTGGTGTAATGGCAAAACTATGGTTTTTTTGATAACGTTAAATTTGATGGGTGTTGCAACGAATATTTTTATTAAAAAATCTACTTTTTAGGGCCTGTTTTTAGAAAATATTCATTTCTACCGATTTCAATTTGCCCGAAAATCAAATTAGCCCCATAATAAATTCAAGGTGAATAATCTACCAGTTTCGGGGAATACCGTACCGGTCTGCATATGGTTGTTTTGCGGGTAACTGATTTTCCGGTAAGTTTGACGTCCAAAGCAAGCTCAGCAGTAAAAAGACTCATCAAATGAAATATTTGCCACTGGATCCTCAGATCTTCATTAAGAACCGCAACCGTTTTACGGCAAAAATGCAACCCGGCTCCATTGCCATCTTTAATTCGAACGACGAACTGCCTTCCAACGGCGACGCCCTTCATCCCTTCAAGCAAAACGCAGACCTGTACTGGCTTACAGGGATTGACCAGGAAGACACCATGCTGGTGCTTTTCCCCGACAACCCGGACCCCAAGTACCGCGAAGTGCTCGTGCTGGTACGCCCGAACGAGCTGAAGGAGAAATGGGACGGCCATCGCCTCCGCCGCGAAGAAGCCACCGCCATTTCCGGCATCAAAACCATCGTCTGGCTCGACGTCCTCGACGGCCTCCTCCAGCCCTGGATCCACGATGCCATCAATATTTACCTCAATTCCAACGAAAACAACCGTAAGGCCAACCTGGTGCCCGTTCGCGACTACCGCTACGCCCAGGAGCTCCGTACCCGCTATCCCCTTCACAACTTCCTTCGCGCCGCACCCCTGCTGAAAGAGCTCCGTTCGGTGAAAACCGAAGCCGAAATCGGGGTGATCCAGACGGCGATCGATATCACGGAAAAGACGTTCCGCCGCCTGCTCGGGTTCATCCGGCCGGGTGTGTTCGAACATGAAATACATGCAGAAATCTGGCACGAATTCCTGCGCAATCGCGCCACGGGAGAGGCTTACGGGTCTATCATCGCTTCGGGCGACCGCGCCCGCACGCTGCACTACATATCCAACAACCAGGAATGTAAAGACGGCGAGCTGGTCCTTATGGACTTCGGTGCAGCTTACGGCGGTTACAATGCCGACCTGACGCGCACCGTACCGGTGAACGGCAAATTCACGCCCCGCCAGCGCGAGGTGTACGATGCCTGCCTGCACCTGCACAATTTCGCGAAAGGCTTGCTCAAACCAGGCATTGCCATCGCAGATTATCATCAGCAGGTGGGTGTGGAAGCGGGCAAACAGTTCGTGAAACTGGGGCTGCTGACGGAATCCGACATTAAAAACGAGGACCCAGAAACGCCTGCGTACCGCAAATACCTGTACCATGGCATTTCCCACCACCTCGGCGTGGACGTGCACGACCTCGGGCCTTCGTTCCACCAGCCGATCCCCGATGGGGCGGTGCTGACGGTGGAACCGGGCATCTATATTGAGGAAGAAAAGATGGGCGTCCGCATCGAGAATAATATCTGGGTGAAATCTTCCGGGAATGTGGACCTTATGAAAAATATCCCCGTCACGGCCGACGAGATCGAGGCGCTGATGAAAAAATAAAGGTGATCTTCGCCATGAAGCCCGTTCCGCTGCAACCGGGACGGGCTTTTCTTTTCCTGTTCATTTTATTCATTTATACCACAGCAGGTGTTAATACCATTTGCAGCAATGAATAAAATGCTTTTGTTTTATATTCTTCGATTTTTAATATTTTTCCGCCGGGAAACCGGGCACTTGTCCGAAAACCTTCCCGCTCACGGGCGCAACCGCCCACAACCGGTAACATGAAACAGATTCCCAACATCCTGACGCTTTCCAATTTATTCTGCGGCGCGCTGGCCATAATTTTCATCCTGCATGCGCCGGAGTATATCGCCGAGTTCAACGGTACGGAGTATACGATCACCAACCCGGAACCGATCTACTGGGCGAGCGGGCTGGTGGTACTGGCCGGCATCATCGATTTTTTCGACGGGTTCGTGGCGCGGCTGTTGAAAGTGTCCAGCGCAATGGGGAAGGAACTGGATTCGCTGGCCGACGTGGTATCTTTCGGGGTGGTCCCGGGCATGATGCTGTTCCGCCTCCTGCAAAGCGCCTATATGCAGATGCCCGATGTGTACGACGTGTCGGTCTTCAACCTGGCTCCCGCCTTGCTGGTGCCCTGTTTCGCGGCGTACCGCCTGGCGGTTTTCAACCTGGATACGCGGCAGACGGAACATTTCATCGGCGTACCTACGCCGGCGGCGGGGTTCCTGGTGGCTTCTTTCCCCATGATCATGCTGTATAACCCGTTCGGGCTGGCGCAGTGGCTGGGAAATATCTGGGTGCTGTACGCGATCATCGCAGTATTGTGCTACCTGATGGTGAGCTCCCATCCCATGATCAGCCTGAAATTCAAAAACCTGTCGGTAAAGGACAACTGGCCGCGGTTTTTGCTGGTATTGCTCACCGTGGCGAGCATCCCGGTACTGGGGTATGCGACGGTTCCATTCGTGTTCACGGCGTACGTGGTGTTATCGCTCATCGTACCTCCAAAGAGCCAGCAAGGCTGATTTCACAATTCCTTCCGGGGAATTTGATAACTAATTGCTAGTTTTGCGTCTAAATTTTTCGAACAAATGACATTTACTGCGCATATCAACGTGATGCCGTTGAAAGAACTGCTGGACCCCCAAGGCAAGGCTGTACTGGGCGGATTGAAGAACCTGGGCCTGGGAAATGTACACGACGTACGGGTAGGCAAACATATTACGCTCCAGATCGACGCAGCTTCCAGGGAAGAAGCGCAACAGATCGCCGAGAACGCCTGCCAGAAACTGCTGGCTAACCAGGTAATGGAATTTTACGAAGTAAATATTCAATAAGCATTGGCCAGGCTCTACCTCATTCCTTCGCCTATCGGCAACCTGGGCGACATTACGTACCGGGCTGTAAAGGTGTTGGAGACGGTGGAACTGGTACTTGCCGAAGATACCCGGACTTCCGGGGTACTTCTCAAACATTACGGTATCAGCAAGCCTGTAACACCTTATCATCAGCATAATGAACATAAGGTGTTACAGCACCTGGTACAACAGTTGCGCGAAGGGCGCTCCATGGCACTGGTGACCGATGCCGGCACACCGGGCGTCAGCGATCCGGGGTTCCTGCTCGTGCGCGAATGTATCCGCGAAGGGATCGATGTGGAATGCCTCCCCGGCGCCACGGCTTTCGTTCCCGCCCTCGTCAATAGCGGCATCCCCATGAACCGCTTCGCTTTCGAAGGCTTCCTTCCTCCCAAAAAAGGCCGTCACACCCTGCTCACGCAACTCTCCACCGAGCCCCGCACCATGGTGTTCTACGAATCGCCCCACCGCCTCGTCAAAACGCTGGAAGATTTCATGCAGTATTTCGGTGAAACCCGGCAATGCTGCGTTTCCCGCGAACTCACCAAGATGTTCGAAGAAAACAAACGGGGCTCCCTCCTTGAAGTACGCGACCATTTCCAGGCAAAAGGCGTGAAAGGCGAAATCGTCATTATCGTGGAAGGCGCGCCGGAAAAGCAAAGCACGCGCGACAGGAAGGAAACGCGGGATGAAGATGAGGAATAACGTGCCTGCTACATCATAATGCAATCTTCCTTTTGCTGCCCAAAGGCATTTCTTTCTCCGTCAGCATACCTTCCAATACTAACAAATCCAGCGCTTTCGATACATTCGTCAGATTGTTTTCGAGATAGTTGTTGAGCGGCTTGAATATTGCTGTGGTCGACATAAATAAGTGGAAGAAATAAGCATTCAGATAACCGAATTCGGGGAATGTGATGATAATTACCGCCAGTTTTTGCCCGGTAATGATATTTTCGAATCTGCATTCCGCACCATGAAGACTGAAAATCCATTCGTCATTTAACTTTCGGGATTTTACACGAATCCCTTCGATAAATCTTAAATGATACAACCCGTCCAACGTTTGTAGATCCACATCGAAATTATCCCCAATCATGGACATCAGGTTATTAGCTGCCAACCGGAACGATTGGGCGCAGGCGAGAATTTCTGTTTTCCTGTTTAAAATTTTTTCTGACGATATGGAAGGGTAAATACTGATCGTTTGTGCGTATTCGTCTACATTAACCGCGTGATGGGGGAGCGAGTCAACCAGCTGCGCATAGTAATTTTGCGAAAGGGTGATGAAGCTGAATGAATAGGAAGATACAGATTTTAATACATCCTGTAGTGCTGCAACAGTTGGAAGTTCATTGTTTTTAAGGAAAGATTTCATCTCGTGAAAGATAAGAATTCCGCCAGATATCATCCACATCCCGCCGGTTATCGTCTTTTTTTTGCAGTGTGAATTTTATTGCATAATATTACATGGATAGAAAAACCTTGGAATAGTAGCACAGCCCCAAACGCAATGCAGCACTATCAGTGAAGAGAAGTTAAACCCCGGTTTCCAGTAATTGTAAAGCGCAAACCCCGAAATCCTTCATCGATGATCGATCAGGTTTTGAGCGCGATCGTAAGTAAGTTGAACACATATATCGGCACGTTAGACCCGGAAGTCATCCTCGGCAACATTTCGTTCGCGGACGCTTTCCAGGAAACGCCTTCGCAGAATCTGAGCGACAAGATCGTTGTATCCGTCGTGAATATTCAGCAGGAGGAAACATTGCGCAACCTGCCTTTCCGGCGCACCGTGTATAACAACGGTATCCCGGAAGTCGTGGAACGCCAACCCGAAATCCATCTCAATGTGTTCATCCTGGTCAGCGCAAACAAGAACACCTACAGCACGGCCCTGCAGCGCATTTCGCAGGTGATCGCGTTTTTTCAGCGGCAGTTCGTATTCACGCCGGCAGACACGCCCGTGCTGGGAACGTTGCAACTGAACCGCGTCATCTTCGATTTATATTCCACCCGGTTCGAGGAATTGAACCAGTTGTGGAGCGTGATGGGAGGGAAGTATATCCCGTCTGTCATATATAAGATGCGCATGGCCGTAATCCAGGACGCACCGCAATCCGGCTCCGGCATCATTTCGGAGATCAACCTGCAAACGCAGGTGCTGGGCGCCCAGCAATAAAAAAGCGCACCGCGAAAAACCCGTTACTGATAAACCCCATTGATACAAGCCATGGAAAAACTGGTTTGGCGTTATACTCCGGAATTCAGGATACGCATACGTATCAACAACGCAGACCCCGGCGAGGGCGTCCGCCTGGAAATGGCGCCGCTCAGTGCCGCTACTGCGGCCAGTTTCGGACTACTCATCCGTTCCTCCCCAGGAGGGCTGACCGCCTTCTGCAAACAACATTTCAATGGCGTGACTTGGGTTCCCGCCACCGCGCTCACGCAGCCGGTGCAGTTCACCTTTTGGCTGATCATCGATAAATCCCGCGCCGCATTGCCCGATTTTTTCGAACAGGGTTCCCAGCAACTGGGGCGCCGCATTTTCTACGCCTGCAATCTTACACCTACCGGTGCCATCGATGCGAACCTCGCGGGAAACGTGGTTGCCCTCACCGCCGCCGCCAATGCCGGCAACACCGAAAACGGCGCCCTCAGCGGATATCTCCTGTCGCACAAAGTAACCCCCGGCGCCTTCAACCAGATCCGCGCCGGAAAAATCACCGCCGGAGCCCCCATTTCCTTCTCCCTCAACGAAACCGTGACTCCCCTGCAAGACCGTACAGGCCTGGATTTGCGCCCACACCCACGCGGTGCGTATGTGGTAAGGCTCGAAGGCGGAGCGCCCCTGCAGGAAAAAGTAGTGTTCGACCAATCTGCCGCCACGGCCGACGTCTGCGGTGTGATCGACATATTCAAACAAGCCTGGCACCTGGCTCCTCAGCCACGGGAATACAGCATAAATTTTCAAAGAACCTGATTAAAATGACCGATCATGTTAAACTTAGCAAACCTTAAAACACCCGGCGTTTACATAGACGAGGTACCCAAGTTCCCGCCGTCTGTAGCCCAGGTGGAAACGGCCATCCCGGCCTTCATCGGCTACACCCGGCTCACCACCCTCAATGGCAACACGCTGGTCAACAAGCCGGTACGTATTACTTCCCTCGTTGAATACGAAGCCATCTTCGGCGCCAGGCTCGAAACATTCACCGCTGCCGTTAACACCGTCAACGGCACGCACGTAGTAGCCACGCCTCCCGCCGCTCCGGCGGCGCTTTTCAGAATGTACTATGCCATGCAGATGTACTTCTCCAATGGCGGTGGCCCCTGTTACATCGTGTCTATCGGGCCGGACACGGCCACCCCTCCGGCCGCTACCATCGGTAACTACACCGCCGGCCTCGCCGCTATCGCCAAGGAAGATGAGCCCACGCTGCTGGTGTTCCCCGACGGGCAAATCCTCCCCCAGGGCGACTTCTACAATCTCAATAGTCTCGCCCTCGCTCAGTGCGCGGATTTGAAAGACCGGTTCGTGATCATGGACGTGTTCAACGGTCATCTCGATTACACCAATCCCGCCAATACCAACGTGATCGACGATAACGCCAATGGTTTCCGGATGCTCATCGGCAACAACAACCTCCTCTATGGCGCGGCTTACTATCCGCACCTGGAAACTTCGCTCACATTGAATTACAACGAAGAAGCCGTGACCATCACCGGTTCGCTGAACGGCAATCCCGTGCCGGGCGCCATGGTGCTTCGGATCTTCAATCCCACCCCGGCCACCGAACAGAATTCATTGTACCACGTCGCCAATAAACTGTATCACCAGATCAAAAATACGATCGCGGATATGCCGGTCGTGATGCCGCCGAGCAGCACCATCGCCGGTGTGTATTGTACGGTTGACGCTACACGTGGCGTGTGGAAAGCCCCCGCCAACACGAGCCTCCGCTTCGTCCGCAAACCCATGGTGACGCTCAGCGACGATGCGCAGGAAAACCTGAACGTGCATACTACCGGCAAAAGCGTGAACGCTATCCGGTCTTTTAGCGGAAAAGGCATCCTCGTTTGGGGAGCACGCACGCTGGCGGGCAACGATAACGAATGGCGCTATGTGAGCGTCCGCCGGTTCTTCAATATGGTGGAAGAATCGACCAAAAAAGCTTCGGAACCCTTCGTTTTCGAGCCGAACGATGCCAACACCTGGGTGAAGGTGCGCGCCATGATCGAGAACTTTCTCATCCTCCAATGGCGCGCCGGCGCGCTGGCAGGTGCCAAACCGGAACACGCTTTTTATGTGAAAGTGGGACTGGGACAGACGATGACCGCGCAAGACATCCTCGAAGGCCGCATGATCGTTGAGATCGGCATGGCCGTGGTGCGACCGGCGGAATTCATCGTACTGCGGTACAGTCACAAAATGCAGGAATCCTGATACTTTCATCTGTTAATCTGAACGGATATGGATTATAAAACCCCAGGCGTATTCGTCGAAGAGCTTTCGCTGATACCGCCCTCCGTAGCGGCGGTGGCCACAGCCATCCCCGCATTCATCGGTCACACCGCCCTAACGGCGGATGCCGCGGGTAAAACCCTCATCAACCGGCCCATCCGCCTCACGTCGATGCTGGATTTTACTTCGCTTTTCGGCGGCGCTTACACGCCCGCCACTTACACCGTAAAGCTGGACGCACAGAATAATATCGCGACGGTGACGCCGGTAAACGGCCGGAAATTTTTCCTGTTCGACGCGATGCAGCATTTCTTCGATAACGGCGGCGGCCCCTGCTACGTGGTTTCCGTCGGGAATTTCTCGACAGATGTGACGCTCGGCAACGCCACTACCGGCCTGCTCGGCGGATTGGCCGCCGTTGCGCGGGAAGACGAGCCCACGCTCATTTGCGCGCCAGACACCGGTGCGCTGAAAGAAGGGGACGGTACGCCCGATTTCACGGCCGCCGGCAACTTCCACCAGGCCGCCATCCAGCAATGCGCGAAATTGCAGGACCGCTTCGCGATCCTCGACATCCCCGGCGGACAACTCCCCCTGAATCACGCCGAAAACCCGGTAGGGAATTTCCGGGACCGCGCCGGCAACCAGGAACTGAAATATGCCGCGGCGTATTATCCCTGGCTGCAATCGTCGTATCCGAAATCACTGCTTTTCACCCAGCTGGCATTCATCGACAATGCGAACGTGGCCATTCCTCCTGCTACGATCAACAATATCATTCCCGCGCAGAGCGCGATGGTGCAAACGCTGCGCGACAGGCTGGTGGAAGAAGGGAGAGTATTTTCCAAAATAACTGCGCCGGCACTTCGTCGTTCGAACTATAATCCGTTAAGCGCATTGTTCGAAAAGTTGAGGATGAATGTCATGTCGGCAGTAACGCATGCCAATGCACGCAATATGTACATGCCCGTGATGCGGTTTGTTAGGGAATTGGCGCTAACTCCGCGGAAATTAGAGCTCGAGGCTGGTAATACGCCAGAAATGATAGCAGTCATCAATAAACTGAAAGGGAATCTCGATCTGCGTCAACAAATCATTAACCTGGTCGCATTTGAAAAGAACCCTGCTGTTCTGGCGGCGCATCCACCTCCGGCACGCACCGAAGCGATGGTCCAGTCAGATTATGCTGATATTAGCACGACCGACTGGATATCCGGGGCCGATGTCAATGCCATCCCGGCGGAAATCAATCCTTACACGGGTGCCACACCGCTCGCAACCGTTCAGAACGTAGCCAACTCCGTTACCCTGCACAAGGCATTCGAAAAAGTAGCCGACGCCTACATGGCCGTGTTGCAGGATGCGATCAACCGTACAGACAATGCCGAAACCCTCCTGTTCACCCAACATCCGTTTTTTAAAGCGGTGAACGACCGGGTGAAACTGGAGATGAGCTACCTGCCGCCTTCGGGCGCCGTGGCCGGCGTGTACGCCACTACAGACCGTACCCGCGGTGTGTGGAAAGCCCCTGCCAATATGAGCCTCCGCAGCGTGGTGGCACCTGCCGTCAAACTGAACGACCTGGAGCAAAGCGGCCTGAACGTGAACGAAAACGGGAAAAGCGTAAATGCCATCAGGGCGTTCACCGGCAAGGGGATCCTCGTCTGGGGCGCACGGACCATGGCCGGCAACGATAACGAATGGCGATATGTGAACGTTCGCCGGTTCTTCAATTATGTGGAAGAATCGACGAAAAAAGCATCGGAACCTTTCGTGTTCGAAAACAACGACGCCAACACCTGGGTGCGCATCCGCGCCATGATCGAAAACTTCCTGACGCTGCAATGGCGCCAGGGCGCATTGGCCGGCGCTACCACCAAACAGGCGTTTTACGTCAAAGTAGGCCTCGGTGAAACGATGACCGCGCAAGACATCCTCGAAGGCAGGCTGATCGTAGAGATCGGCATGGCCGCCGTTCGTCCTGCGGAATTCATCGTGCTCCGGTTCAGCCACAAAATGCAGGAATCCTGATTCAATCATCCATTCAATAAAAAAAATGAGTTATGGCGAATTATCCGCTTCCCAAATTCCACTTCCAGGTTGAATGGGGTGGGGCAAACATCGGGTTCACAGAAGTATCCGGCCTCGACGTCCAGATAGACCCGATCGAGTACCGCGACGGTGCCAGCCCGGAATATGTCAAAACAAAAATGCCGGGCATGGTCAAATACAGCAACATCACCATGAAACGCGGCACTTTTAAAGGTGATAACCAGTTCTACGACTGGTGGAACACCGTGGCGCTCAACACCATCGAACGGCGCAACGTCACCATCAGCCTGCTGAACGAAAACCACGAGCCCGTGGTGGTATGGAAAGTCAAAAATGCATGGCCGATCAAGGTACAAAGCTCAGACCTCAAATCTGACGGCAACGAAGTAGCCATCGAATCCATCGAACTGGCACATGAAGGCCTGGTGATCCAAAACGAATAGCATATGTCTGCCTTTGACACCCCACAGGTCGGTTTTCATTTCCTCGTCCTTTTCGAGATCATTCCGCAATTCCCGCAAGACGTGCGCTTCCAGGAAGTGTCTGGTCTTTCGGTGGACCTGGAGATGGAAACCGTAGCCGAAGGCGGCGAGCACCGCTTCGTGCACAACCTCCCCGTTCGCTCCAAATTTGGCGACGTAACGCTGAAACGCGGAAAAATGCTCGGCTCCGGCGTGCTCCACTGGGCACGGCAGGGCCTGGAAGAATTCCGGTTCAAACCCAGCAACGTCCTCATTTCCCTGATGAACGCCGACCATGTGCCGCTGTACAACTGGTACCTCATCAACGCCATCCCCAAAAAACTCGAAGTCAGCTCCTTCAACGCGGGCAACAACGAGATCGTCGTGGAAACGTTGACGCTGTCCTACCAGTATTTCAAGTACTACGACCCCATCAGCGTCGGGCTGGACCTGGCCGCAGGGCTCACCGCCTCGCTCGACGTCAGTATCGGCATCTAAAAACCACCGCGTATGCCCATCGAAATCCGGGAACTCGTGATCCGCGCCAGGGTCGAAGAACCCCAGCCGGCACCATCCGGCCCCGCAGGAACATCCTCCGGCGGAGGCGCCGCATCCTCTTCCCAACCCGATATCCAGCAGATCGTGGCGGCATGCACCGACGCTGTCATGCGATTATTGAAGAAACAAAAAGAACGCTAACATGCTCGAATCCGTATTTGGCGGCGGAAAGCTGGAGAAAATGATCATCCGCGCTTTCAAGCCCACAACGAAAGCCAAGGACACACCCGTTCTCAGCGATGCCGACGGCGACAAGTACATGGTGCAGGTAAACCCGGACAATTACGCGATCAATTACCGCGTCAATTACAACCGCCGCCCCGCACCCGGCAACTCCGGATCGGTTGCCCGGTACACACATACCTCGCCGCCCGGACTGGAATTCACGTTCCTGTTCGACGGTACGGGCGTGGTGCCGAAACCGGCCGGCCCGCTGGACAATGTGCCCATCGCAGGTGCCATTGCCGACCTGATCTCCGGCGGCGATGAATACGATGTCATGACCGAACTGCAGAAGTTCGCGAAAGTGGTGTATCACTTCGAAGGAAAGGAGCACCGGCCGCGACGCGTACAGCTCAACTGGGGAAAACTCGTGTTCACGGGCGTTTTGAGCACGCTGTCCATCACCTACAAACTCTTCAAGCCCGACGGTACGCCGTTGCGCGCCGAAGCCCGCGCAGGTTTTGAAGGATCGATCGAAGATATGTTGCGGGAGAAGAAAGAAGTGAAAAGCTCGCCAGACCTCACGCACGTTCGCCAGGTGATCGCCGGCGACAATATCCAGCTGCTGTGTCAGGACATTTACGGAACGCCGGATACTTACATCGAAGTGGCGCGGGCGAATAAAATGTACAATTTTCGCAGGTTGAAGGAAGGTTCCGAAATATTTTTCCCGCCTGTTAAAAAAGATGGAAAATGAGTGACGAGACCTTACTGCCGATAGAACAGGAAACGAGCCTGGTAACGTTTACCGTAACGGTGAACGGCGAACTGGTGACAGGGGATATTCCCATCCTTTCCATCACGGTTTGGAACGAGGCGAACCGCATCGCCGGCGCAACCCTGGTTGTGTCTGACGGCGACGCGGCCCTGGCAGACTGGCCCGTCAGTGCCGGAGAACTTTTCCTTCCCGGCAACGAAATAGAAATTACGGCCGGCTACCACGGCCTCGAAGAAATCATTTTCACCGGCCTCGTGGCCTCGCATTCCCTGCGCCTGCGCCAGCACTCGTCTGAACTGCAGGTGGAATGCCGCCACAAAAGCTCGCTGCTCGCCATCGGCCGGAAATCGGCGCTGTTCAAGGATCAGAAAGACAGCGAGATCGCCGCCACCATCCTCGATGCGGAAGAACTGACCGGACAGATCGAAGACACGCCTGTCACGCACGCCGAAATGGTGCAATACAACGCCACCGACTGGGATTTTCTCATCACCCGGCTCGATGCGCTGGGGTTCGTTGCGGTGGCCAATCTCGACAAGATCGATATTATCAAACCCGCCGTGGCGGCAGAAGGCGTTGCCACCTTGCGTTTCGGCACCAACCTCCTGGAATTCGACGGTGAAATTGACGGTTATCTGCAATTTGGCAGCGTGAAGGCCCAAAGCTGGGACCCCGCGCAGCAAGCCTTGCTGGAAGCCGAATCGACCGAACCGGAATGGACTACGCCCGGCGACCTGGCCGCGGCCGACATGGGCTTGCCGCTCGTGACGCTGCGCCAGCCTGCAGGACTGAAAGAAGAAGAAGTACAGCAATGGGCCGATGCCGCCGCGCTCCGCAGCCGGATGGCCTTCCTCTGCGGAAGGGCCCAGGTGCAGGGGTTTCCTTCCGCCATGCCCGGTATCACCGTTGCCCTCGAAGGAATGGGCCCGCGGATGAACGGAATGGCCTGGGTGAGCGGTGTCCGCCACGAAATCGCCGCGGGTAACTGGACCGTAGAGCTGCAACTGGGCATGCAGCCCGAAAAGCACGCAGAGAAATTCCCCGTTCAGGCCAAGCCCGCGGGCGCCCTGCTGCCGGGGATCAACGGTCTTCACACCGCCATCGTCAAAGCCCTGGAAGGCGACCCCGACGGCGAAGGCCGCATCCTGCTGCAAATACCTTCCGTAGACACGGGCGACGACGGCGTCTGGGCCCGCGTTTGCACACTCGATGCCGGCAGCGGGCGCGGCAGCTGCTTCCTTCCCGAACTGGAAGACGAAGTGCTGGTGGGCTTCCTGGACGACGACCCCCGATACCCCGTAGTGCTCGGCGGCCTGCACAGCAGCGCCAAAGCAGCGCCGCTGGAACCCAAAGACGACAATCATGAAAAAGGATGGTTTACCCGCAGCGGAATGCGCATCCTTTTCAACGACGATAAAAAGACCCTCGTCATCGATACGCCCGGCGGGCACCTGGTGTCGCTCGACGAAGACGCAGGCGAGGTCACGATAAAAGACAAAAACGATAACAAAATCGTACTGTCCCAGGACGGGATCACGATCGAAAGCGCGAAAGACCTGGTGATGAAGGCTTCCGGCAGTATCAAGCTGGAAAGCTCCACCGGTTTTGAAGCCAAGGCCGGTACGCAGTTCAAGGCGGAAGGCTCGGCGGGGATGGAGATCAGCTCCAGCGCCAATACCGTGATCAAGGGAACGATGGTACAAATAAACTGACCGATTATGTCAATGGCCGCAAGAGTGGGCGATATGCACATTTGCCCCATGGTAACAGGAACGGTGCCACATGTGGGCGGCCCCGCGCTGCCCCCCGGCGGCGCTACCGTAATGATCGGCGGGATGCCGGCCCTGCGCGTGGGCGATATGTGCACGTGTACCGGTCCGCCGGATTCCGTGGTGAAAGGCTCCGCTACCGTGATGATCGGCGGGATGCCTGCGGCGCGGATGGGAGACAGCACGGCGCACGGCGGTTCCATCGCCATCGGATGCCCTACCGTCATGATCGGCGGTTAACGTTTAAAAAGATTTGTTATGCCCCAGGAAAACGCATTTCTCGGAAGAGGCTGGAGCTTCCCGCCCAGTTTCTCCAAACAGGACAAGTCGGTAAAAATGCTCGATGCCGAAGCCGACATCGAAAGCTGCATCTCAATCGTTCTTTCCACCGAATTGGGAGAACGGGTGATGCAACCTTCGTTTGGCTGGAAAAGGGACCGCTGGATCTTCGAATCCCTCGGCACCACCACGGCTACGGCCATCCAGTCGGAAATCGAAACCGCATTGATCGTATACGAACCGCGCATCCAGCTCAATAAAGTAGTGTTGCAGCAAGATCCCGCCGAAGCCGGGAAAGTGATCATTATCGTGGATTACACGATCAGAAGCACCAATGCGCGCCACAACCTTGTTTACCCGTTCTATCTAACCGAAAAATAACATGAGCGCATCCGCACATATCTTGCAATACCTGCTGTCGGCCGATGGCCTGAACCAGCCCGGCCGCTCGCAGCCCGCGCTGGACCCCGCCGCGCTTCCGGTAGACGGCCGCACCCTGGGCGACCTCGCCGCTTTCATCCACAAACTGGCGGCACAAGTACGGTATTACGATGATCAGCGGTTTCCGCAGGGCGACTGGCAGGCGTTTTTCGATCAGATCAGCGGTGCGAGCGAATCCGAACTGCAGGCGATGCTCACAGGCCCGGGGAACCTTTCACCCCACCTGGCCTTGCTCATGGCTTATTTCAAAGCGTTCTCCATCGTTCGTGCCGATATCAACCAGCTCACCAAAAAACGACTCGATTATTATTACGAAGAAGTGCTGCGCCTGCGCCGTACTTCCGCCCGGCCCGATAAAGTGCACGTATTGTTCGAACCATCGAAATTTGCGAAGCCCCTCCTCCTGAAAGCCGGCACGGAACTCGACGGCGGCAAGGCACAGAACGGAAAACCCCTTCATTACGCGCTCGACAGCGACCTGGTGGTCACACAGGCGAAAATCAGCGGGCTCCGCAACAGCTACCGCGATTTCAATACCAACGGCAAGAGTATTTTATTCCGTTCGATGGACGCATCCACGGTGCGCATCGGCACCCGCACCGCCTGGCGGCCGCTCGGCACCCGGCAGTTGCCCATCCCGGAAGATAGCGGCCGCATGGAAACCGCTACCATCGGATGGGCCGCGGCATCGCCGAACCTCTTGCTTGCCGAAGGGCTGCGGACGGTGAAGATGACCGTTCGGATGAAAGCACCCGTCATCACCACGGCCGTTATCATCACCCCGCACCTGAAAGTGGCGCTGAGCACGGAAAAGGGTTGGATGGAGACAGATTTCGCCTACAACGCCATACTCAAACCGAAAGGCGTACAGCAGCTGAACGCAGACAATGAAGCTACGCTGGAAGTAACGGTGACCATTCCTGTGGAACTGCCCGCCATCACCGCGTACAAGGAAGCGGTGCACAAAGGCGCCTTCCGCACGCAATGGCCCGTCATGAAAGTAAGCCTCGAGCCCCAGAGCTTCCTCATCGAGCAACTGGGCGCCTATACTTTGATAGACGTGACGCTGGACGTGGGCGCGCAGGGAATGAAGAAACTGGTGCTGCAAAACGACCAGGCGCTGCAGGCCGCCGATAAACCCGTATCGCCGTTTACCAGCCAGCCGCGCATCGGTTCCTCCTTTTACGTTGGCAGCCAGGAAGCGTTCAGCAAAACACTGACATCGATGAAGCTGACGCTGGAATGGCAGGACCCGCCGGCCGATTTCAGCGAATATTACGAAGGTTATGGAAACGATAATGTGCAGAACGGCGTGTTCCGTGCCGATGTTCACCTGCTGAACAACCGCAACTGGGACATCCGGCTGCTGAACAAGGCGCTGCTGTTCGTAGGCAACAACCCCCTCGCGCCCGCGCCCATCACCGTCATCGAAAGCACTTTCACGGCGCAGACCGCCGCCCAGCCCTATCGCCGCAATCCCTCGCTGGCGCTGGGAGACGGCTTCACACACGATGTGAACCAGGGCTTCGTCCGCCTTTCCCTCGTAACCCCCACCGCCGCCGAACTGGACAACATGCCGGCGGAAGAACCTTTCGAAGCGTTCGGGCATAAAACTTACCCTGTCGTATATACGAAAACGGTCATCGCGATCAGCAAAATGACCAGCGGCACGCCTCCTCCGTTGCCCAAAACGCCCTACAACCCCGTGCTCAAAAGCGTGGCGATGGATTATACGGCGAAAGATACTTTCCTGCCCGACCAGCCCAATGGCATCGACCAGTTTTTTCTGCAAGACCTGTTCGGCCCGGCGGAACCCGTTCCCCATCAATCTTCTGGCATATTGCCCGAGCATCCCGGCGGCGGCGCGCTGTACCTGGGGCTCGAAGGCGCCGAAGCGCCGCAGACCGTTTCGCTGCTCCTCCAGATCGAAGAAGGCAGCCTCGAAAGCGATACCCTGCTGCGCAGCGCCGATTTGCACTGGAGCTACCTTTCCGGCAGCGAGTGGCGGGCGATCACCGGCACCGACATTCTCGAAGAAAGCACCAACGGCCTGCAGCGCCCCGGCATCATCCGCCTCAACATCGGCGCGGACGCCAGCCTGGAACACAGCAGGATGCCTTCGGGCATGCGCTGGCTGCGGCTGCATGTAGACGATAATCCCGGCGGGGCCGCGTCTGTGAAAGAAATTTTCACGCAGGCCGCCACCGCCACCCTGCTGCTCCCGGAAACGGGCAGCGGTGGATTCGAAAATCACCTGGCGGCACCCCTGGCAGCGGGCTCCATCACTAAACTGGTACGGAAAATACCGTCGCTGAAGAAAGTGACGCAACCTTTCGCTTCGTTCGACGGGCAAAGCCAGGAATCGGATACTTCGTTCTACCGCCGGGTGAGCGAACGGTTGCGGCATAAGAACAGGGCCGTATCTACCGAAGATTTCGAACGCATGCTGCTGGAATATTTCCCCGGCATCTACAAAGTGAAATGCATCCCGCACAACACGCGCGACGGCTGGATGGAACCTGGGCAGGTGCGGATGGTGGTGGTGCCGGACTGGCGGAAACGCCCTACCGGCGACCCCTTGCAGCCCAAAGCGAATTTGCACCAGCTGCGTGAAATGGGGGATTTCCTCACGGGAGCGTTTACTTCACCGTTCGTCAACCTGCAAATCGACAACCCGACATACGAAACCCTGCTGATCGATTGCCAGGTCAGCTTCAACCCCGGATTCGATCCCGGATATTATGGCCAGGTGCTGGAAGAAGACCTGAAACGCTTCCTCAGCCCATGGGCGTACGACGAAGGGCAAGACATCGTTTTCGGCGGGAAACTGCACGCTTCTGAAATCCAGTCGTTCATCGAAGGGCGTGAATACGTGAACTACATCGTCAACTTCGCCCTTTACCACCGTCATGATACGGAACCGGGCGGAGGGATCGGAGATATGAAGATCGGGACGGATTTCATCGTGGGGATCACGCCGGAACCGGTGATCGCGTCTTCGGAAGACAATACCATCGCAGGAAAGGCCATCGGGGTCGACTTCGTGATCGGGGAACCGGTAGACGTTGCTTCGGCCACCCGGCCAGACGCCATCCTGGTTTCCAACGGCAGTCACCGTATCATGGCGCTGCCCGACGGAGCCATTACCTGCAGCGGATTGCAGGATGGCATCGGGCAAATGGTCATCGGGCTCGATTTCATCATTTTTTCTTAATCCTCAAAAACTTGCATCATGGCAGAACGTAGCAAAGCCCATTTGAAACAGGAGTTCCGGGACGGCGAGCGCCCGACCGGTAAAGACTTCGAAGACCTGATCGATTCCTTCGTCTGCAAAACGGACGACGCGGTGACGGTAGATGCGCTCACCCACAATCTCAACATTCCCGGCGGCATCAACCTCGCAGACACGGCACAGGGCAAAGCCGGTACGCTGCGTTTCAACAGCGGCCAGGTGCAGGTGCACAACGGCGCCACCTGGGGCGCCATCAGCGGCGGGAACGAGGTTTTCCAACAGATCAACAACACCCCGAACGTCGGCTACAGCGCCGGTAACGTGGGCATCAACGTCGGTAACGTTGCGCCTACCGCGCGCCTGGAAGTGCGGTTCAATACTGTAGCCCCCACGGCCATCGATATGGCCAAGTTCGGCAACGCGGCGGCAGCCAATGGCGCTTCCGGCTTTACGGATTTCGCGGTATTCGGCCATGCCACGCACGTTGCACAAACCAATAACTACGCGCTGCGCCAGGGCCCGAACGGCGATGTGGCTATCAACGCGCCTTCCACCCAGAACATTTCCTTCACACACAGCCGCCTTTCCAACCGGATGACGCTCCATACCAGCGGCGCGGTACTCGTGAATACCAACGCGTTGCTGCCCGGCGCGGTGATGAACGATGTGAACGGCAACAACCACATGCTGCAGGTTTCCGGACATGCCGCCAAAACCCGCGGTGGCGGCACCTGGGCCGATCTGTCGGATTTTCGCGCCAAACAGGATATCCGCAACCTCGAAGACGGCCTGGAGAAACTGATGAAAGTACGCACCGTCCGCTACCGCTACAACGGCAAATACAATACTTCTTCCGACCATGAAGAATTCGGCATCATCGGGCAGGAAATCCGCGAAATCTTCCCCTACATGGTTTCTACCGGCAAAGCGATAGACGAAGCCACGGGCAAGGAAGACGATGTAGTGATGTTCAACGCCAGTCCGCTGACGTTCGTCATGGTAAACGCCATCCAGGAACTGACCAACCGCGTGCAGGAACTGGAAAAAAGATTAAGCGCGCTCGAAGGAAAATAATACATCATGGAACCGATCACGCAAATACCGGCCGGCGCACCTCCCATGAAAGGGCAGGACTTCAACCTGTTGCGGGGAGAAGGACTGAAAGTGCTGCAAGCCGCGGCCGGCGCCAGCTGGACGAACCACAACCTCAGCGATCCCGGCATCACGCTGCTGGAAGCCTGCTGCTATGCCCTCACCGAAGTGGGGCTCAAAGCCGGCATTCCCATGCGCGACCTGCTCGTAAGCGATGCCGGCGGGAAGGAACAGGAAAGTCCCACCCCGGGCGTGGTATTGCCCATGGCGCCGCTCACCATCAACGATTTCCGGAAAACCCTCATCGATCATCCGCTGGTGCGGAATGCGTGGGTTTTTCCGGTAGACGCTACGCTGGGGGGATTGTTGAAAGTGCTCCTCGAATTCGAAGACAAGCAGCTCAACACCAATACCTTCAACGTGCAGCTGAACGTAGACGTGAGCACCCCGCCCGATCCGCCGCAGATCGTCAATGTTTCGATAGACGTGGCGCTGCCGTTTTGGGACGAAGCGGCCGTTCGGCCGTTCAGCACCGACATCCAGCTGCAAACCGTCACGTTCCAGGATTTGGGCGGCGGGGCGAACTGGGCGCTGATCGAGAATTCCACTTCCTACCTCGCACGCATAAACGTCAATTACCAGCCGCCCGCCGCTTCGGTGACGGAGCTGGTAATAGTGGTGCAGATCAATACGCCACTGGAGGACCCGCTGCAACAGGTGCCGAAGGTGCTGCAGGCGCTGCAAACGCATATTTCCACCCTGGGAGACAATTCCCCGGCCGACCAATCGCTCCTCAAACAGTACAACCGCTGGGTGATCGCCGCATCTACGGCTGTCCGCACGGTGGAAGTCTACATGCGCGGATACCGGAACCTTTGCGAGCGCTTCGCCACTTTCAAGCCCGTTCGGCTGCAGGAAGTGGCCATAGCGGCGGGGATCGAGATCAATGCGGGCGTAGCGCCGGAAGAACTGATCGCATCGATCCTGTTCAACATCGACCAGCATATTACGCCGGTGGCCGTGATCAGGGGGATTTCGGAGATGGGGGCCGATGTTCCGGTAGACGAGCTGTTTGAAGGGCCGCCGCTGCACGGGGGATTTCTTCCCGATGAAACCCTCGTAGCCACGAACCTCCCGGAACGCCTGTTCAGCTCCGACATCCTGCGCATCATCCTCCGCCACCGCAACGCCGGCAACGAAGACGTGAACGTCCGCGAGAACGTGAACGAACGGAGGATCGTGTCGGTGCTCAGCCTTGGCATGTCTTTGTACATTGATAACCGCATCGTCACCGAAACCGCCCGCGATACCCTGTGCCTCGCCAACAGCCAGCAACACATCCCGCATCTGAGCTATTCCAAATCACGCATTACCTTATTCCGGAACGGGATTCCCGTTCCGTACGATTGGGAACAGGTGCTGGCCCGCGTGGAACAACTGAAAGACGATTGGCTGAACGGCAGTCTGGGTACGGGCGACGACCTGGCGCTGCCTGCCGGTGAAAATTTTTCCGTGAAGGATTATTATCCTATCCAGGAAGATTTGCCGCTGGTGTATGGCGTGGGCTCCGCTGGCCTACCCGATTCCGCGACTACGCTGCGAAAGGCGCAGGCGTTGCAGTTGCAGGGCTACATGCTGTTTTTCGAACAGTTGACGGCGGGATTGACCAGTCAGCTCGCCAACCTCAATTCTTTCTTCTCCGCCAGTCCCGACATCGACCGTACCATTTTCAACCAGCCGCTGCCGCAACTGCCCCAGTCGCAGCTGATCCTGGGAGACGGTTATCAGAACGCATTGCAAACGGCGGCGGAAACGCCCGTCCAGTTCCAGCAAAGGAGGAACCGGGTGTTGAATCACCTGCTGGCCGCATTCGGGGAGAATATGAACGATACGTCCAGTTTCGCGTTCCATGACGCGTTGCAGCCAGACGAGGCTACGCCGTTATTGCTGGGAGATTTGCTGGCACATCAGCAGTCGCAGATGGAAAAAGCGTCGTTGCAGCTCATCCGGGAGAAATCCGCATTTTATTACGCATTGCCGGTGTTGAGCCGGCACAGGGCGCAATCTTTCGGGAACCCGGTCTGGATGCAGGATTCGCTGGTAGATATTACGTTGTCGGCCGGGCAATACAACTGGACGGTCCTCAACGCCGCGGGGCAACCATTGCTGCGCGGATATACCGCCGAAGAGGAGCCTACTTCCGCCCACGCCCGAGAAACGGCGATGAAAGCCTTCATGCAGGCGGCCGCTGCGATGAGCCTGGCGCGCTACAGCGAAGGGCTGGCTCCGCAGCCCGGCGCCGCGCCGTTCCACCTGCAATTGCGTGAACATCCCGATGCGCCGCCGTACGGTCGTTCCGTGGCGCAGTACCCCGACGTTCCTACGGCCAATGCAGACATCGCAGCCATTACCGCGGCAGTCCGCGGCCACTGGCAACGGTTCGCGCTTTCGCCGCTGGAAAGGAAACTGAGCCATTTGCTGGAAATCGTGGTGCAGGAGAAAAGGCCGCTGCTGGCGCCTTTTATGGATTACTTCGAAGTGTTCGACGAGCCGCCGCCCATTCAAAAGAAATTCCGGCTGTTTTCGGCAGCTGTTCATGCAGGAACGGTTTTGCTCGTTAGTGAAGGTGTATATACCGGAGCAAACGATCCCGCAGCGGTGGCTGCGGCGGAAAGCGGCATCCGGCTGGCTTTGAAAAAGGGATTGAAGCTGGAAAACTACCGCATCGTTCCGGCGGGGAATGCCTTCAATGTACAATTGATGCAATCGGCCGACACGGTGCTGGCGGTTTCTGCGGCTGCCTTGCCGACGATGGACGCCGCAAAGGCGCGCGTGCGCGAAATTTGGACGATGCTGAACCGCCTGTTCAGCGGTGAAGGGCTTTACCTGACGGAGCACCTGCTGCTCGCGCCAGGCGATACGCCTGCGCCGGAACTGGTGATCCCCGATGTGAAAGACCCTTATTCTTTCCAGGTGAGCGTGGTATTCCCGTCTGGTTACGCTAACGATTTCAGCGGCGGTCCTTTACAGGAGATCATGCCGGCGAAATACCGGGACCCCGAATTCCGCCGGTTCGCGGAAAAGCAGGTGCGGACGGCTTGCCCGGCGCATATACTGCCGCGCATTTATTGGGTAGACCGTGAGCTGCCGGGCGCTCCGGTTGGCGCCCCGGGTTTCACGCGCTTCGAAACGGCCTGGCTGGCCTGGCAGAACGCGTGGCTGACCGATGAAACGGACGTTGTACAGTTGCAGGCGCCGCGTAATGCGCTGGTGGCTGTTTTGAATGATATAACCGCTGCTGCTGAAAATGAATGACCTCCGTCATATGATCCATCGCCAGCTATTTGAGCTGACGGCCCGGACGGGGCAACCGGCCTGGGAATGGGACCGCACTACCGCGGATTTCCACCGGGATCTGCTGTTGCCTGTGCTGGAAGCGTGTTTCCGGGAGGCGGACAGAAGCGGGGAACACCTGGTGATCGACCGGCTGGAAATCGATTTGGGTGTTTTCGGTGGAAAGGAAGCTTTCAGAAAAGAAGCCGGAAACCGACTGCGGGAGCGGCTGGTACAAGGTTTGCGGGTGAAACGGGAAGAAGCCTCCGCGCAGGGGAACGTCGCTTTCACCGGAAAATCTTCCTCCCGGCCATCCGAAAAAAGAAATTCCTTCTCTACGGTTAACCCTTCATCAAACGGAGAGAAAAACACAGCAAACGATCCCCGCCGCGAATTCCCCCCCGCGCTGCTGGACGGGAAAGACGCCCCGCTCGCCGCATTCCTCTTTTTCCTGGCACAAGGCCGGTTGCCATGGTGGTTTGCAGAAGACGCGAAAGATGCTTTCGGCAAATCGTTCCAGCAACATCTAACGGGATCGGATATACGTGAAATCCGGCACGCGATAGAAGATGGAAAAGCGGTGGGAAATGCAACTTCCATCCCCGGTAATATTTTCATTTCCGCGGAGTGCATCCGCTGCGTACAATCTTTGGAAGACACGGTATTGTTGAAGGTAGCGGAGGCAAAAGGCTGGAATATCACCGAATTGCTGGCTGAATGGGAATGGCTGGGCACCGCCGCGCAGGGGTACCCCGGATTCTTCCCCGCGTTCCGCCAACGCTACTGGACACTCGTGTTGCAGTTGCCCCCCACACCCGGAGTCGGCCAAAACCAATGGGAATGGATCTTCCCGCAACATCAAACCCCGAAAAGCCTGCGCAGCTTTCTGTTAGACAACGAGCGGGAGGTGAAACGCCCGTCACTGCAAGCCTTCCTTACATCAGAATGGCTGAAGGACGAAATCAGAATTACCCCCGATGCCCGCGTATCCGCCCCCGGAAAAAGCCCGGATCAACCGGATATTGACCCCCAACCCCGAAAGACACCCTCCTCAAAAAAAATTACCGAACCGGATATCATACCCGAAGCGGAAGGTCTATACGTGGAGGCCGCCGGCCTGGTGCTGTTGCATCCTTTCCTGTCGGAACTCTTTGCCGCCACCGGTTGCCGCGAAGGCAAGGATTGGGCGCCCGGCGGCCGGCAAACCGCCGTTCGCCTGCTCGGTTACCTGTCAGACAACGATGCGGACCTTCCCGAATACCGGCTGGTTTTCCATAAAGTACTGGCGGGCATGGCGCCGGAGGAACCCCTCGAAGCCATCGCCCCCGCCACCACCGCCATGCTGGACGCCTGCAACGAACTGCTCGACGCCGTGCTCAGCCATTGGAGCGCCCTGAAAAACACGGGCCGCGACGGCTTGCGCGAAGGGTTCCTGCAACGCCCGGGCATGCTGCGGACCGCTTCTGACGGCCTGCAGCTGGAAATGGAGAAACGTGCGCAGGATGTGCTGATCAACCGGTTGCCGTGGAGTTGCTCGATGGTACGGCTGTCATGGATGGAGCAGTTGCTGGCCGTAAACTGGATATGAAAATTTTTTAAAACACACATATCATGAAGACTCCCAATTACATTGTTTGGAAGCGTGGCAGGAACCTTCTCGGTTTATTGCTGATGCTCATTTTCCCCAGCCTGGTTTTCAGCCAGTACACCGTCAACATCGGTTCGTCGCAGACGATCAATTTGCCGGCGGTGAAAGTCGGCGACCCCATTCCGCCCATGTCTATCACCATCGGTGTGGGCGGTGCGTTGGGCCAGGTGCAATGGACGATCCAGGACCCGACGCCTCCGGGCCTTTCCGGTCCTGATCCCGGGGAATTCGGTTTCAAGAAAGACGGCTGGAAAGGCAAGTTTCCGGCGGAAGAAGGGGCCACTACCCCTGCAACCGGCGTTATGTCGGTGGAAGGAACGCCGCTGGTGGCGGGTGCCTGGGAAATCAATATCCGCGTGCGTGATGTCGACAATCCTTCTCCGGATATCGCCGTCAATTCCGCGCAGATCAAGGTGATTTTCGAAGCCGTGTATCCGCTCGATCTCGTGCTCGTGCTCGACCGTTCGGGCAGTATGACTTCGAAAACGAGCGGCGAGCCCACTTCGCCATCGCGCTGGCAGGCGTTGAAAGATGCCGTGTCCAATTTCTCCAATATGTACAAGGAACACGCCATTCCCGGGAGCCGCCTGGGGATCGTGTATTTCCATACCGATGTATCTCCGGTTTCGCCCTGCTGCGGCGTCCTGAAAGACGTTGACGCTGGCCTCCCGGCGATCGTGACAGGTGAGCTGGCCACCGTAAACCCTGCCGATATGACCGCGATAGGCCTGGGCATGAAGGAAGCCGTGGGGAAACTCAATACGCCCCAACGCGCCCGCGGCATTTTATTGTTCACGGACGGGGAACAGAACATCCATCCCTATGTGTTGACCGAAGGAAACGGTATTGAAGGCCAGCCGCCGTTCCCCGGTGGCGCGGGCGGCATCAAGATCGCCACGATCGGCATCGGCAGCCCCGCCGGAGAATACCATACCGTACTCATGAACCTCGCCAACAACAACCGCGGGAAATACAATACCACCCTGAACGGGATCGACTATACGGCGCAGCCCGGCGGAGACGACGATGGCTCGCTCAGCATGGGTAGCGGCTTCACGCAGCAGTTCATCAATATGCTGTCCGAATTCAGTCCCCAGCTGGTAACCTCTTCCGTGAAATTCGTATCCAGCGCCGGGCGTACCGAACTGGCGAAATTCTCGCTGAACAAAGATGTACCCAAACTGGTACTGGAATTCACCGGTAACATGCACTTCTCTTCCACCCAGCTGCCTTACCTCCGTCAGCTGATCGAAGTAAAGAAAAATGGTTTGAACATTGCACAGAAAGCCCGTCTGAGCTATGTGGGCAATTCCACCCGCAACTTCCTCCTCGTGTTCGATTTCGGCGCGAATGAAGATACGCTGACATCGGGCGGAGATTGGGAAGTGGCTTATTTTGAACCGGTGATCGGCGTGGCGGCCACACATGTGGCGGCCAACGTTCCGAAATCCCTCCGCCTGGGCCTCAACGTAGTGGCAGACGACCATTATGTAGACATTACCAGTGCCTTCGCTCCCAAAACTCCCCGCGTGAAGAACCAGCTGAAGCTGACCGTAAACCTCACGCGCCTGCAGATCCCGCTGACCGGCGCTATCGTTAAAGCAGCGGTGATCGGGCCTGGAGACGATGTGGGCGACGTGCTGGCCCGCAATGCGCTTATCATCAAGCCCAACGCGGCGGATTCCACTTCGCCCGGCGTGCAGAAATGGGAAGAGCTGATGAAGGATTCCGCCTTCCGCGCCCAGTTCAAAGGCAATAGCAACATCGTAACCCTCAGCCATGTGGCCGACGGAAAATACGAAGGCACTTTCGACAGCCTGAAAGTTGCCGGCGTGTATCAGATCGTGTATTTCGTAACGGCGGAAACACCCGCCATGGGCAAACTGGAGCGCACGTTCACCGAAGCGGTGTATGTTGCCTTCGGAGATGTGGACATGGCAGCGTCCAACGTAGCGACGCAAATCGTGAACGGTACGCTGGTGATGACTTTCCGGCCGATCACCAGCTACGGAAGGTATCTGGGCCCCGCCATGGGGAACGCCTTCTCCGTAACCAATCCCAACATCACGATTCAAAGCGTGGTAGACCACCAGGACGGTAGTTATACGATCACCTTCGGTGGAAAGATCGAAGAGGAAACGAAACTCGTTGTGGCGGGCCACGAAATCTATACCGGCAAGCTCGAAAACGCGGGCAGGGAGCCGGGATCGGTGATGGGGCTGCCGCAGTGGCTGATCTGGCTGCTGCTGTTGCTGGTCATCATCATCCTGTTCCTGCTGCTGCGCAGAAAGAAAAAATAGGAGGGAAGGCTGGCAGGCATGCCGGCGCCCTTTTATCACAGGAGGACTCATGAAGCCGCGCGCCCATGTGGCGTGCGGCTTTTGATGAAACTTAAAATGCATCCGGATGAAAAAGGAAAAAAGCGCGACCCCGGTGGCCGCTCATGCTGCCGCCCCGCGCGGGATGCCGTTCTTCCAGGCCAAACTCGCCGTGAACGAGCCGGGAGACGCACATGAGAAAGAGGCAGATGCGATGGCCGACCACGTGATGCGGATGCCTGCGCCCCAGGGTCATTTCGGCGGAGCGGGCGTTACCGTGCAGCGGAAATGCGCCGCCTGCGAACAGGAAGACGAAAAGTTGCATCGCATGCCCCTGGCAGACCGGATCACACCGGTAACGGCGCCCGCAGCACAACGCAAATGCGCAGCCTGCGAAGGGGAAGAAGAGGCCCAGCGTTCCGGGGACACACCGGCGCCGGCCGTGGGCGCGGGAACGGAAAGCGCCATCAACGGCATGCGAGGCGGTGGGCAGCCCATGCCCGCCGAAACGCGCGGGTTCATGGAGGACCGCTTCGGCAGCGATTTCGGGAATGTGCGCGTGCATACCGGCGGAGACGCCGGCCAGCTCAGCAGGAACCTCAGCGCCAGGGCCTTCACCACCGGCAACGATATTTTCTTCAATGACGGGGAGTACGCGCCCCACAGCCATGCCGGCCGCCAGTTGCTGGCGCACGAGCTCACGCACGTGGTGCAGCAGCGGGGGACGCTGGCACGTAAAAAGATCCAACGTTACCAATGGCCGTTCCGCCTGCGGCAATCGCGCGAGGTGTCTGAAGCGCGCACGGAAACCATTTCCGGTGCGCCCGCCGCTTACGCCGCCTGGAACGGTACTTTCAGCTGGACATCGAAATTCAACATTGTGCTGGACGCGCTGCGCGGACGGGCCAATCTCATCATGCGCCTCCATTCCACGGCCACGCCTGCTGTACAAAGAGCCTGGGCCGCGGCGATCGAGAGCAGATGGAGCAACCATATGTACCTTCGGATACAGCCCGTGCACTCCAGGCTCGGCCCATGCAAAATGCCCATCCATGTGGATATTCAGTGGCAGCGGAGAGCGGCCGACGCACATTATTCCATCAACCCGCAAGGCGCCGGCGGCACCACCGGCGGGCGCGCGGGCGTGGGCGGAACGTCGAGCATGACGGATTGGGGAACGGCAGACAGGACAGACATCACCCACGAATTCGGTCACATGATCGGCAATGCCGAAGAATATTTTACCACCAATGGAACGAACTACGCCACCGGCGGCCGCAGAGGCTTCCGCGACGTAGGGGGCGGCATCATGAACAATCCCGCGGAAGCGGCCCGCCTGCGGCATTTCAATTTATTCCGCGAGCAGGTGGCCATCATGCTGCGCATACCCCAATCCAACGTAACCGTTATTTATGACGATCCGGGCATCGAACTTTGCAGGGTAGAACTGGGCGATTTCCCCACGCCGCGGCGAGAACCGGGCGATTTCCCGGAACGGCCCGCAAACCCATCAGAAGACGGAGGAACCGCATATGCTTAAAACATCCAACATAAAACCCCCACGCGCTTCCGGCAACGGCCTGCAGGAACCCTTTCTCGTTCATACCCTTGAATTCCTCAAAGCCTTTACCACTGCGCGGCTGGAAGCCCACTTCCGCCAAACTCCCTTTGCCCGACCCGATGCGCCCGTGCCCGCAGAAAGCGACGACAGCTCATTTGCCCGGTACGTCCGCCATGCGGAACTCGCTTCAGAAGAACTGCTGCTGCTCGCCTGCGCCCTGGCGCCCGGCGTTGTAGCGGGTTTCTTCGATAACCTCGTGCAATCGTACCTCCCGCAGGGTGGCGAATTCCCGGAATTCGGCGGCATGAAAGGGAATCATCACCGCGGCACTTTGCCGACCGGCGAAACGGCCATGTTCCTCCTCGCCGGCAACGATGCCGGGCTACGGCTCAGGCTGCTGCCGCTTTTCGGAGATGGTAGCTATCTGTTCAGGAGCAGGATACTGTCGCTCGAGCCCGTCCGCGCCGGGGAACCCGCGCTCAGCGGCCGCCTCATGGCCGATCCGGAATATGCGGAAGTGTTCATGACCGGCCACATCGCCCGCCCGAAACTCAGCATGCAATTCCCCGCAGAGTACATCCAAACGCTGCTGGAGTGGGACGATCTCGTGCTGCCCGACGGCGTGCGCTCCCAGATCCGCGAACTGGAAAGCTGGATCACGCACCAGGGCGCGCTGATGGAGGACTGGAACATGGGCAGGAAGCTGAAACCCGGATACAGGGCCTTGTTCTACGGTCCGCCGGGAACGGGCAAAACCCTCACCGCAACGCTCCTCGGCAAGTACACGGGGCGCGATGTGTACAGGGTAGACCTGTCGTCCGTAGTATCCAAATACATCGGTGAAACGGAAAAAAACCTTTCCGCGTTGTTCGACAAGGCGGAAGATAAATCGTGGATCCTGTTTTTCGACGAGGCCGACGCGCTGTTCGGCAAGCGGACCGGCGTCAGGGATGCGCACGACAAGTACGCCAACCAGGAAGTGTCTTATTTGTTGCAGCGGATCGAAAGCCACGCCGGCCTCACGATCCTGGCGTCCAACTTCAAGAACAATATGGACGATGCGTTCATCCGCCGGTTCAACTCCATCATTTATTTCCCGCCGCCGCGGGCGGAAGACCGGTTGCTGTTGTGGAAGAAAGCGTTCCCGGTGGCGGCGAAGCTGCAGAAGGACGTGGACCTCAAGGCGATCGCAGAGCAGTTCGAGCTAACGGGGTCGCATATACTGAACGTGGTGCAATATGTGTGTTTGCAGGCGCTGGACCGGGGGAGCCCCCAGATAGGGCATGCAGACGTGTTGCGCGGCGTGAAGCGCGAACTGGAAAAAGAAGGAAAATAACCCATCAATAATTTCATCATGATTACTCCAGCCATCAAACAGAAGATCATTGCCATCGTGAACGTGTTCGAAACGGGATCGGCCGAAGGCGAATACGACGCGATCGCTATTTTCCCCGACGGGCGGCACGGCTCGCGCCAGATCACTTATGGCCGCAGCCAGACCACCGAGCAGGGGAATCTCCGCAATCTCATCGGGCGTTATGTAGACCTGAACGGCCTGTTCGCAGACGCTTTCCGGGCATACCTGCCGAAGATCGGTACTACGCCGCTGGTAGACGACAAGGAATTCAAGCGCCTCCTGAAAGTGAGCGCCCAGCAAGACCCGCTGATGCGCCAGGCCCAGGATGAAACCTTTGATATCCTGTATTTCTCCCCGGCCATGCACTTTTTCCTGGCCGAGCAGTTTGCGTTGCCCTTGAGCCTGCTGGTGATTTACGACAGCTTCATCCATTCCGGCACCGTTCCGGGATTCCTGCGCGCGCGGTTCGCGGAGCGGACGCCCCTGCGTGGCGGCGATGAAAAAGCGTGGACCTCCGCCTATACCCAAACGCGGCAGCACTGGC
Source organism: Chitinophaga rhizosphaerae (assembly GCF_003958645.1). GTDB lineage: Bacteria > Bacteroidota > Bacteroidia > Chitinophagales > Chitinophagaceae > Chitinophaga > Chitinophaga rhizosphaerae. The sequence goes on along the minus strand of NZ_RXLO01000009.1, from coordinate 148,777 downwards.
TGGCCACGCATTCGAAAAAGGTATTGCGGCCCACGGTATACCGCACCAAAACGTTCCTGAACGAAATGAACAAAGGTAACTGGATGCTCGATCAGCCGGTTAAAACACAAGGCGTAACGATCCCGTAATCAACATGCATTCCAATCCCGCACCGCATATCGGGCAAGTACATCCCGGCAACCAGCCTGCGCAGGAACGCGCGGAAAGCACCGGTCACGAAGAGCGTCCGTTCTTCGGCGGCCTGCCCGTGCAGGCGAAGCTGGAAGTGAGCCCGCCAGACGATCCGCAGGAGCGGGAAGCCGATGCCGTGGCCGATGTGGTCATGCGATCGCCCGACCCGTCTGCCCCGCCGGAAATACCCGGTGGCGCAAGTGCCTTCGCACAGCGGGAATACGCCGGCGCGCCGGCGATGGCGGTCCAACGGTCTTGCGCAGCCTGCGACGCGGAAGATAGGGTACAGCGGTCGGCGTATACGGGCGCGCCAGTGGAAGGGGTACAGCGGAAATGCGCGCAATGCGATATGGGATCGGAAACGCCCGTCCAGCGGAAATGCGAACAATGCGAAGTGGAAGATAAAGTGCAGCGATCGGTGTATGCAGGTGGTTTGACGGAACTGGTACAACGGAAATGCGCGCTTTGCGATGCGCAGGACGACAGGCCCGTCCAGCGGAAATGCGAAACCTGTGAAAAGGAGGAAATGGTGCAACGCTCGCCCTACAGTAGCGTGACCGGCGGGAACATCATCCAGCGGGATTGCGACGAATGCAAGATCGGGGAGGCGACGAAAGAGGAAAACGAAGAGGAGGCGGAAACCGAAGCCATCGGAGAAGAAGCGCAGCCGGAGGAAACCGGCGGCGGCGACGCTGGCGGTACCGTAAGCCCCAAAGCCGCGCCTGGCGGCGCAGGGCCCGCCAGCTCAGGGTTCGAATCCGCCCTGGGCGCCAGCAAAGGCGGCGGGCATCCACTTCCGGCAGATGTGCGCACCCACATGGAAGGCCGGTTTGCGCAGGATTTCAGCCATGTGCGTGTGCACCAGGGCTCCAAAGCCGCAGGAATGGCCGCGAGCATCAATGCGCAGGCCTTCACCCACGGATCAGATATCTATTTCAACCAGAATAAATTCGACGGCAGATCGGACGCCGGGAAAAGACTGCTGGCGCACGAACTGACGCACGTTGTCCAGCAAACCGGCGCCGCGCCCATCCAGCCGAAAGTACAGCGTGCGGAAGAAGCGAAGATCGGGAACTGGGCGCACCATAACATCCAGGCCGGCATGCGGGGGAAAGACAAAAACCTCATCACCGAAGCCGGCATACCCGGTGCCACACGCCATGGCGCCAAAATCAACAATGCGGGCTTCGCCGATCTGTACAAATCCGATGGCCACGTGGTTTCTGCCGTTCAGGCCGAAATCCGCGGTGCGGGCGGCGATAAGGACGATGTGGATTACACCTACAAAGGGTTCATGCAGTCCGGTGCGCGCGCCGCCGCCATGAAACAGAACGCCAACGCCATCAAGCGCGGACCGAGATATACCGCTAAGACCGATACCTGGAACTGGTCTCCCAACTTCCCGGACAACTTCTGGATCGGGGAGATCAAGCCGCTGTTCCTGTTCGATTTTCCCGGATCGGCCGGCACGCTCAGCGGCGCGTACAACCAGCAAAGCCACTACATCGAAGGGTTCCAGGAGTTCGTGAAACAGGTTTACAAAGACACGAACCGCCCCGGCAAAACCGGCAGCATGGCGCCTGCCAAGATCAGCGGCCACGTGCTGGACCTGGACCCGCTCATCCCCGATGCCATCAACTACAAAAAATTCGACAGCCAATATAACAGCTACGGTAAGGACGCCATCCTGAAAAAAGATACCAAACAGCGCGTCTGGGTGTATAATGTGGGCCATGGCATCGCCGTATACTTCCTCATCAACGACCCTTATGCGCCGCCGAAATATCCCGAGCATATCGAAAACCAGCTCAAACTGCTCGATCCGCTGTTGAAAGACCTCCGCAAGAAGAAGCCCGATATGAACCCTGTGCTCGGTACCAAACGTATTCAAAAGAAAGACGAAAAAACGGACTGGGACGCCGCGCACAATAAGTGGGAAGAGAAGCGCAAATCCTGGGCAGGCGGGCATGCAGGCGCAGAGAAACCGAAGAAATTCCTGAAAGAACAGGCCAAAGGCGTTTTCAAACGGGGGAAAGTAGACAAGGAACTGAAGATCACATCGTCTGCCGACCAGGCCAAGAAACTGAAGCAGGTGAAAGACATCCGCTTCTGGAGCGGCCTCCGTGGGCGGATATTCGGCGCGCTGCGGTTTAAATTCGCCAAAACGTTCGACAGGGTAGAAGCGCTCTTCGAAAAAGTGCGCGACAAATTCCGCAAGCATAAACAGAAGGCCGAAGCGCTGAAATCCGGCTCCGGTGTGTTCGACGGGTGGAAGAAAGTAGCCACCAAGGTCATTATCCGCCTCGCGGTGAAAATATTCCAGGACATGGTCAGCATCGCGTTCGAGGGATTCGTGAAATGCATGAACGGCGTCCTGGGCGTGATCGTGAAGAAATATGAAAAGGGACTGGAAGAAAAGGCTGACGAGATGCTGAAGGAATTGCGCCCGCAATGCTGCGAGGTAATGGGTTTCAAGGAAATGTTCGATAAGGAGGTGGAAAAGCACGAGGAGGATATCAAAAAGTTCACCGATGCCATGGAAACCATCCAGCAATGGCGCGAAATCCTGGACAAGGTGGAAATCGCGGTACGGTTGGGTGTGCAGATCATGTCTTGCGGAGCGCCGCCCGCACTGGGTTGCCTCTGGGGGCTGGTAGCGCAATTGGGCATTTCTGCGGGATTGAGCTTGCTGTCGAGAACGGATTACTTCGAGACGAACATCGCCCGGCCCGCGGCACAGGCGCTGATGGATGCGGTCGTAGGCGAAAAGCTGCATAATTTCATGATCGATCTGCTGGAAGGCACGCCGCTCAAACCGTACCTCGCGGAAGCGGAAGGCTGTCAAAGGATGAAAAAAGGCAGTGGCGGCGGAATGGGGGCCATCGGCGCGGGGCTCGACAAGATCAATCCCAACGATCCGGCCGTGGCAAAAGCCCGCAAGGAATGGGAAGCCGAATATAAAGACGAAATCCTCGCCGACCTGAACAAAGTCTTCAAAAAAGGCGATAAAGCCATGACGGAAGAAGACTTCAAATCCATGGTAGACGCGCTGAAGAAATCGGGCAAGAAACCCGAAGAACTGAAACGCCTCCTGGAAACCGGCAAGGAAACGGCTTCCGGACAGATCGATTTCGACAAGGCCTTTAAAGCCGTAAGCCGCAAGATCGACCACGACAAAGCCAAACGCACCAACCCCCGGTACGAAAAAGCCATCGGCTGGAAACCGGAGCTGTTCCAGCCCGGCGCCACCGACGCATCTTCGGAAGAATTCGCCAACGCGGTATACGACCTCCAGGAATCCATGGGCGAATATGCAGACGGCATCGCCGGCCCCGGCACCACCCAGAAAGTCTACGAAAAGAAAGGCCTCGAAAAAGACCAGGTGTACAAAAACGCCAAAGCCCTGGAAGCTTCGGAAAAAGCGGAAAAAGCCAAAGCGAAACTGCTCAAGGAAATCGAGAACTTCTACAAAATCAAGGAAGTGCAGGACGCCATGGCGAAAACGTACCCTTCAGACGACGAGATCCGCAAGGAACTGGGGACCGTCAACTGGGCCGCCGTTCCCAACGGCGGCGCGCGCTTCCTGCAACGCAGCTACGGCGCCCTGCTGCTCATGAAAACCGACGCCGGTTCGCGGATGGGCGGAGCGGCGAAAGTGGCAGACCTGCTGTACGAAGGCGTGCAGTCGAAAGTAGTGGTCGATGTTTCCAACTGCTGGGTGCTCGACGATATCAAGGACTGGATGCAGGACCCCTCCGGCAATGGGCCCGAAAGCTTCATCCGGGTAACGATCACCACGGAAGGCAAAGCCGAAAAACCCGCATACTTCATGTTCTCCGGCGAAAAAGCCGGCACGCAGACCAACCTCACCGGGGTCTTCCTCTTCTGGCGCTTCAAGGAATTCGATAAATAATCATTTCCCGCGCATCCCAATTCTGTGAGCCCAACCCCGAATTTTCCCTATTTTCGCCCCTTTACCAATCTAGTCGACATGAAAAGATTAATTGGCCCGGTTGTCTTGTTTTTGCTGGGCACCGCCGCCGCCAACGCGCAAACCGACCGTTGGCAGCAGCGCGTTAAATACAAAATGGATATCGCGATGGACGTGAAAGCCCATCGCTTTACCGGCAAACAGCAGCTGGCATACACCAACAATTCTCCCGACACCCTTTTCCGCGTGTTTTATCACCTGTACTGGAACGCATTCCAGCCCGGCAGCATGATGGACCAGCGCAGCCAGGAACTGGGCAGGAAGATCGTAGGCAAAGACGCGCAGGGCAATAACCGCCACGACTGGGACGCCCGCGTTACCGACCGCATTTCCAAACTCACTCCAGACGAGATCGGCTACCAGAAAGTACTGTCGCTCAAAATGGACGGCCGCCAGCAGGCCTGGAAAACGGAAGGAACGATCCTCGTAGTGCAGCTGGACAAGCCCATCCTTCCGCACAGCACCGTTACTTTCGACATGGAGTTCGAGGCGCAGGTGCCTGTTCAGATCCGCCGCAGTGGCCGGAACAACAAGGAAGGGGTGGATTATTCCATGGCGCAGTGGTACCCGAAAATGTGCGAGTACGATTATGAAGGCTGGCATCCCACGCCGTACATCGCCCGGGAATTTTACGGCGTTTGGGGCGATTATGATGTGAAGATTTCGATCGACAGGAAATATGTGCTGGCAGGTACCGGTTACCTCCAGAACCCCAATTCTATCGGGTACGGTTATGAAACGCCGGGCACGAAAGTGACGCGCCCTTCCGGAAACACCCTCACCTGGCACTTCATCGCGCCGAATGTGCACGATTTCGTGTGGGCGGCCGATCCGGAATACAAACACATCAGTAAAAAAGTGGACAACTTCACCGCCCACTTCTTCTACCTCGAAAACGAAACCACCCGCGAAACCTGGCCGAAGCTGGCGGAAATGATCCCCACGGCCTACGCCTACATCAAGAAGCATTACGGCGAATACGCCTGGGACCAATACTCCTTCATCCAGGGAGGAGACGGCGGCATGGAGTATCCCATGGCCACGCTCATCCTGGGCAACGGCAAGATCGACGGGCTGTACGGCGTGGCCATCCACGAATGGATGCACTCCTGGTACCAGGGTATGCTCGCCACCAACGAAAGCCTGTACCCCTGGATGGACGAAGGTTTTACCACTTTCGCGGAAGACAATACCATCGGCGAAACGATCGATTCGCTGAAAGGGAAATGGCACCACGAAGGCAGCTACAACAATTATTTCATGCTCGTGCGCCGCGGCTTCGAAGAGCCGATCAGCATGCATTCCGATCATTACAACACCAACATCGGATACAGCATCAGCTCCTATTCAAAAGGCGCGGTGTTCCTCGAACAGCTGGGCTATGTGATCGGCGCGGCCAACCGCGACGCAGGCCTGCACCGTTATTACCGCGACTGGCGCTTCAAGCACCCCAACGCGAAGGATTTCGTGCGCGTGATGGAAAAAGAAAGCGGCCTGCAACTGGATTGGTACCTGCAATACATGATGAACACCACCCGCCATATTAATTATGCGCTGGACAGTGTATACGAATCCAACGGCAAAACCATCGTGGTGATCCGCAACGCCGGCGATTTTCCCATGCCCGTCGACCTGATGGTGGAAATGAAAAATGGGCGGAAAGAACTGCATTACATCCCGCTGACGCTCATGTTCGGCATCAAGCCTGCTGAAGACGAAAGCGTGCAGCGCATCGTGCACGACGGCTGGAAATGGACGCAGCCCAGCTATCGCGTGGAGCTGGACCATCCGCTGTCGCAATTACAATCCGTGGAGATCGATCCCAGCCAGCGTTTGGCGGATATCGACCGGAGCAACAACAAAGCGGTTTCCCGGTAAGGGAAATTATCCGGATACATGAAAAGGCTCCCGCACCGGGAGCCTTTTTTTTAAGCATATAGTTACAGGTTAAAAGGTTTCGCAATCGCGGCAAAGGTCCAGCTGCGATTTGCGGCGGCGCAGCAGTAGGTTGAGATAGCGCTTGCGGTTTTCGGAGTGGAGGATGGAAACGAGGTCTTGTTGCTGTAGGTTGCCTACAACGCCTTTGCTGTTGAGATCGCTGCAGCAGACGGTGATGTCGCCGTTGGGGAGGAGTACCATCTGTTTCATGAGCATGCTGCAACCGATCTTGTGCCGTTTCTCGCGTGCGGAAACCGTCGAAATTTCGCCGGCCCAGTTGTGCAGGCGGCGCAGTTCGAACCAGTCGAGCCCGTCGTACAGTTCCCTGAATTCGGGGTGCATCCATTTTGTATTGAGCGGGTTTCCGGCGGGTATGCAGGTGATGCCGTACAGACGTGCCGGTTTGCCGAGGCGGGAGTTAACGGCCTGGAGGTTTTTTACGTTTTGGAAGAAGACGGGCCAGATGGCGTTTTTGCGCATGGTTTCGAACGCTTCCGGCGTTCCGCCGTCGAAGCTGAGGCCGATCACGTCTACAACACCGAGCTGCAGGATGTCTTCCGCCAGTTTTTCGCGCAGCAGCATGCCGTTGGTGAGCATGCGGATCTCGGGAAAAGGTAGGCGGAGGGCGCGGGCCTGCTGTTTGTATTTGCCGATGACCGCCAGCATTTCCAGCCGTTTGGGGTGCAGGAGGATTTCGCCGCCGTTGTGGAGATTGATGACTTCCACTTTCCGGAACCGGCTATCGGCCATCATCTGGGAAAAGAACAGATCGAGCGTTTCTGCGCTGATGGCCTGTTTGGGCTTTAAGTGATCTAGCGAGCAGAAGGAGCAGCGCAGGTTGCACTGGCTGGCGAATTCGATATTGATCTCCCGCACGCTGAGGCGGTTTTTATGGCCGGGCATGCGGTAATAGTAGAAATAGTCTGCCACATAGGCTAGGCCCTGGAGGGTTTCGATGAAGGGCCACAGCACGGGCGCGTGATAGAACCATTTTTTGAATTGCTGGCGAAGCGAGATGTACATGGTTTCTCCGAATTGGTTTCCCTGTAACACACGCATCCGCAGGCTTACCCTGAACGTACAGTCAAAAAAAATCAGAAACGGAGATATATGCCGACATGGATCCCCAGCCAGCGGTCTTTCCAGGTTTTACTGGATGCATCGAACCGGGAGGAAAAGGTGTAGCGCGGTTTTACGGCGCGGTAGCCTTCGTCTGGAACGGGATCGCTGAGGGCGCGGTCTCCCGGTGCCAGGCGTGCTCCTTCATCGGTGTTGGTCCTGTTGAGCATGTTCCACGACAATCCTCCCACCAGCGACCAACGTTTCCCCAGCGTACGTTCTGCCTGTATCCCGATGCGGTGGAGCGTTTCCTTGATCCGGATGGTTTTCGGGATGATAATGCCCGAATCGGAGAGGAGGTTTTTTACCACGAAGCCTGTCGTGAATTGGGCCTGGGCATGCCAGCGATCGGTGATCGTCCACCGGGAGCCGGCGCCGTAGCGCAGCGATCCGTGGGAGATGTTGCTGCTATACCCGATGATGCCGTGGAGCACGGGTAGGCCGGCTTTGAGCACGGCGTTGGCGGGGAAGTATTCTGTGACTTCCATACCCGTCGCTGTATACCGGCTGAACAGGCCGTTGCCGTTGCCGAACCTGGATTTGCGTTGCCGGAAAGCCGGGGCGCCGCCGGGAGGTTCCGCGATGGTACGCGGAGTGTCGCGGCGTTCCGGTGTGAGGCGATAGGCGCGCTGGCGTAGGCGTTCGTCTGCGTAAACGGTTGGGCTGGACGGACCGGCGGATAACTGGATGTAGCCGGGATTCCTTTGTGCGGGGCTTGTTGTATTTTCCGTGTTTGTTCGCGATGTGGCGAAATACGCGGAAGCATCTTTTTGATGGAGGCGTGCTTCCGCCGGCCGTGGCTTGTCCAATTTACCAACCAGGTTATCTGTGTTAGGTTTGGAATTGATTTTTTGACCGGCACCTCCATCCGCTGACTTGCCCGTCTTATCCAATTTACCCGTCAGCTTGTCCGCATCCGGAGTCGGTTGCTTTTTTTGATGTGCGCGCACATCCGCCAGACGATTCGCACCATTCCGGGTTTGGGAATGTTTCGTGAAGATGATATGGTCCTTGTAGACTTTGTAATCCGCTTTCAGCTGTAGTTTCATGACATCCAGCAGCGCTTTCGCGGTGAAGTCCTTTCGCGGCAGCCGGATCATTTGACCCGGCCGGATGGTGTTGGAACCGAAGGAAAACTGGAGCCCGGTTTGCCGGGAGATTTCCTGGCGCAATTCGCCCGCGGCGATCACCGTGGAAGGCAGTGAAACCCGCTTGCGCAAAGCGTCCTGCCCCGTCGAACGGAGGGCGAAAAAGAGCAACGCCAGGGGCCACCATCGCAACCACCGCCTATTCACAAGCATTTCCATAAATGTAAACCGTATCGTTGGCTTTGCGGTATTCCAGCCGCAGAGATTCCGTGATCACGGTCAGCACATAATCCAGCGGTTTGTCGGTAAATGAAGTATTGATGCGGCAATCCGCCAATGCGGGATTGTCCAGCAAAACGGGGATGCCGTATGCGTCGGAAAGCTTCTGCACGGCTTCTCCCAGCGGCGTATCGTTGAATTCGAACACCGTTTTGGATGGCCGGCCGCCGGGCAACAGCGAATGTTGGGTCGTGAAACGGGCTTCCTGCAGGAGGTAATTCGTTCTCATGCCGGCTTTCAGCAGCAGGCTGTCCTTTTGCCCGATGGCCATCACGGCGCCATCGCGCACGGAAACGGTGATGCTGTCTGTATATTGTTTCACTTCGAAAGTAGTGCCTACCACACGGATCGTTAACGGGCCGGCCTGTACGGTAAACGGATGCTGCGGATCGGCTTTTGCGTGGAACGTGGCGCTGCCTGTCAGTTCAGCGAATCTGCCGTTTTCTTCCGGTGCCGGGTAAGTCACTTTGGCGCCTGGTTGAAGGATCGTTTCGGAACCATCGGGCAAAACATGCCGCTTTTCCGTTACGCCGGATTCGACAACAAAGTCCTTCCCGATTTCCGCGGGATCGTTGCGCAGGAGGAACCACGCGCTCCCCGCCAGCAGAACCAATGCTGCCGCCGCCCATTGCGGCCAGATGCGGCGGACTTTGGCGGCTTGCCGCGCCTGTCGCCATTGCAGCCACGCGGCCGGTACGTCTGGCGCTGTATATGGGCGCCCCGGGCCGGAGGTATCCCATGCCTGCTGCAGCTTTTCGAAAGCGGCGGCGTTGGCGGGCGTTTCCAGCCACAGGCCTACGGCCATAGCCTCGTCCGGACCCGCCTCTCCGGCCAGGAACCTTACGAGCAGCTCGTCGGTGACGGTGATATGTGTTTGTTCGCTCAAGTCCGGTTTTAAGATAGCAATTTATCGATATATAAATACGCTGCGCCGCCCAAAGCGATATAATCCGCGAGTTTTTCCCGCAGGATGCGCAGCGCCTTGCTCATTTGCGTTTCCACGGTTTTAACGGAAAGCGACAATGTTTCCGCGATTTCCGCGTATTTCTTGCCCTGTTCCCGGCTGAGGGTGAAGATCAGGCGGCATTGCGGGGGCAATGCGTCGAGGGCTTCGCCGATCCGGGTGCTCAGTTCCGCCACGGCCAGTTTGGCGCCTGCGTCTCCCGTGGTGCCGGCCTCGTGGCGCGCCAGCCAGTCCGCATACTTTTTGCCGTTCCCTTCCTTCCGGATATGGTTGAGGCAATGGTTGTGGACGGAACGGTAGAGGTAAGGGCCGATGTCTTCCTGGTCTTTCAGCTCCTCCATCTTTTCCCATAACCGCGAAAACACGGCCTGCACGGCGTCGTTGGCTTCGTCCGGGTCTTTCAGCAAGGTATGTGCATAGCGATGCAGTTTTCCATACCAGGTATGAAAAACGGACTGAAAGTTAGTAGCCAGGTATTTATTGCCGTTGCTGTCCAATGTCGGGTTATGCGGCGCCGGTAAACGGGCCTGTCTTCGCAATGTATAACACGCGAGCGGGATTTTACCCCTATCGTCCCCGAAAAATTTTTTAGAAAATCACGCGTTCGAGCTGGGTTGGCCAGGGTTGCTCGGGTTTTTCGCGCAACTGGAGGGTGTGGAGGTGGTGATAATTGTGATAAATGGTGAAATAGAGCACTTCCCGGGTCGTTAATTTTCCCAGCAGGGGATGGGGAAGCTGGTAGCGGTCGAGCTCGGCCTCGTCCCAATTGCCCATCAGTTCGATCATTTTCGATTTCTGCTGGCCGAACTGTTTGAGAAGCGTTTCCCGTTGCCCGATTTCCGTTACGGGCGGGATGTACGGCCGGGTAGACACGGCGCCATGCTGCAACCGGTCGCGGTATTCGTCGCGGATTTCCTCGAAACTGCGCGATGCTTTGGCGGGTTTGCCGAACCAGCGGAGGAAGAACCTGGGAGTGGAAAGGGCTGTATTGACGGGTTTGGCGCTGCGGATCAGATGGTCGAGCTGCTGGCCGGCCGACCATTTCCCTTCCGGGGAAACAATAAACCGATGGTCGGACAGGGTGCCGATAAATGTGGTGAAATCTGAAAAGCTTTTATCTAAAAGTTGCTGAATCTCTGGTTTTTGCATAATTGGGAGGGTTTCATTCCAACACATCGCATTCGAAGCCCTGCTCGCGGACGAAGCGGATCATGGACCCTTCGTCGACTTTCATGTCCACGACACGAAGTACCTTGTCGCAGTCTTCGATGTCAACGTTGCAGGACGTTACTTCAAAGGTATTACAAATTGCACTGATAATGGTTTTACGGGCTTTCATGGTGCCGATATTGGTCTTGAATATTCCAATATTGGCTTTTACAGATACGGAGAGATGGCGTTGCATATGTCAGGTTTTGGATGTTTGAAAGGTTATTCCGCCGGTTTTTCGGCGGGCGTTTCTTCGTCGCGTTCCCATCTTCTGCCCCATCCGCAACGATCGAAATGGCTTTTCAGTTTTTCTTTCTGTTCGGGCGACAGGTGTTCCATTTTTTCCTGCATCCGTTCCCACTTTCTTTTTTTACAGTTATTTTTCTTGTCATGGTCTTTCATAAATCCGCCGAAAAGGATTTTGGAAAGGATGAACAGGCCGAGGGCTTGCCAGAAGTTGATGACGGGGCCGTGGAAAAGCTCGGGTACGAGCCAGTTCCAGAGTAGCATGATGGCAAATCCGAATGCGGTGACGCAGGCGATGCCGAGGATGACGAATCCTACGATTTTCAATGCTTTCAGTCCTTTATTGTGCCTCATCTTATTATACGTTTTTCAATTCGTTATACAATTGTGCCAGCCTTTCCCGGAGGTAAAGCACGGCGTATCTTTTGCGGGAGAGCAGTGTGTTGACGGGCACACCGGTCATTTCCGCGATCTGTTTGAAAGGTTTGCCTTCGACTTCGTGCTGAAGGAATACAAACCGTTGATCTTCCGGTAGTTCGTCGATCGCTTCCGTGATGGCTTCCGACATGAACTTGCGGAGCATGGGCTCATCGGTCCGGGAATCCGCCGCGGCGAGGATGTCTGACAGGTAGAGGGGGCCGTCTCCATCCGCGCCCTCGAGTGCGTGGTCGGAGAAACGGTCTTCCTTCTTCTTTCGGAACCAGTCTGTTATGCGGTTGCGGGCTACGGCGAAGAGCCATCCGGTGAGGGATTCGATCGGCGAGCCTCCGCGGAGGTACTGGGTGAACTGGTACAGCACGTCTTGCAGAATATCTTCCGCATCGGCGCTGTCGTCCACCCGTTTCCGGATGAATTGCAGGAGCCGTTGGCGTTCTTTTTCCACCGTTCGCTGTATGCGCTCGTTTTGTTCCAGGGCCATGGGTTTTTTTATGGAGAGCCACTCGTTCATCTTATGGTTAAAGACGAACGGGTAGGCCGCATATTGTAGGATTTCCGAACTTTTTTTACCGGTCCTTGTAATTTTATATGATGCACGACCACGCCCCATCTTCCACACCGCTATCCGGCCAGCTGAACCGGGCTTTCCTCATAGGGATCGGCCTGAACCTCCTGTTCGTGACCGTGGAAGCCGCCATGGGCGTGGCTACAGGTTCGCTGGCACTGCTGTCAGACGCAGGCCATAACCTGAGCGACGTGGCCAGCCTGGGCCTGTCGTTGGTGGCCTTCCGGCTGGCGCGCATCCCGCCAACCTCACAGTATACGTACGGCTACCGAAAAAGTACCATCCTCATTTCATTATTGAATGCCGTCATTCTCCTGGTGGCCGTGGGCGCTATCGGCGTATCGGCGATCCGCCGGCTGCAACATCCGGTGCCGCTGGCCGGGGGAACGGTGGCCGTCGTGGCCGGGGTGGGCATCCTCATCAATGCCGCTTCCGCGCTGCTGTTCCTGAAAGATAAAGATAAAGACCTGAATATCAAGGGCGCATACCTCCACCTGGTGGCAGACGCCCTCGTTTCGCTGGGCACCGTGATGGCGGGGCTCGCGATACTGTTTACCGGATGGTTCTGGATAGACGCCGCCGTGAGCCTGCTCGTGATGATCGTGATCGTGTACAGCACCTGGGGACTGATGCGGGACAGCCTGCGCCTGTCGCTCGACGGCGTTCCGGGCGGCATTACGGTGGAAAAGGTGGAGGAACAGGCGCGGGGGATTCCCGGGGTGGTAGACATGCATCACGTCCACATCTGGGCCGTGAGCACCACGGAAAACGCGCTGACGGCGCACGTAACGATAGATGAGGCGCTGACGGGGGAGGAGGTGGAACGGGTGAAGCGCGACCTCAAGCAGCTGCTCGAATCGCTCAACATCGTTCACGCCACATTGGAAACGGAATACAGCCATACCGGCGAGCAGGCCGGGTTCTGACTATTGGACCGACACCACGTATTTTTCCTGGAAAAATTCTTCGGGGAAGAGTTTATAGATCGGCACCATTTTGGGGCGTACGCCGCTTTCGCTGATCTCGGCGGCCAGGTCGCCGCCTTTGAGGCAAATGAGGCCGGTGGGGCCGGCTGCCGCGGGTTTTTTGATGAGGGGTTTGCTCCAGCGCCAAAGGTCTTTCAGGGGCGCCACCGCGCGGGAAACCACCAGGTCGAACTTACGGTTCCTGATATCTTCTACACGGGTGTGCTGGACGGTCACGTTTTTCAGTTCCAACCCTTCCGCGACCGCTTCCACCACTTTCAGTTTTTTACCGATCGAGTCTACGAGATGGAACTTCACTTCAGGGAAGAAGATCGCCAGGGGAATGCCGGGGAAGCCGCCCCCCGTGCCCAGGTCCACCACCTGCCAGCCGGCGGGCAGATCGGCCACGGCGGCGATGGCCAGGGAGTGAAGCACATGCTTTTCGTAAAGGGACTCGATGTCTTTCCGGGAGATCACGTTGATCTTCTCGTTCCACTCTTTGTATAAAGGCCCCAGCTGTTCGAACTGCTCGAGCTGCCGGGGGGTAAAATCACTGAAATACTTTAAAATCTGCTCCATGCTATTTCCACTTGTTCTTTCCTTTCGCGAAGAACAACGCGGGCGTGAAGATAACATAATATAGGAACATGAGAATGTCCATCAGCCAAACGTACCAGAACAGGTCGCGCTCGTCGAGGGTTTTGAGGGCGAAGCCGGAAATGACGGTTTGGGTGATGATCCGAAGCCCCAGGATGCCGAGCGTGAAATACAGCATGGGCGTATAAAACAGCGCGAGCACGAGAGCCGGGTAGAAGAGGAAATGCGTGAGGGAGAAGAGCCCCAGCAGGAATTTGTGTACCGGGCGGTAATAGCGGCCCGTAGACATGTGCCGGGTTTTCTGGCTGAACCAGTGCTTCCACTTGCGCTTCGGCTCGGAATAGGCGAATGCCATTTTGTCGATCACCACACCGGTGTTCTTGCTGGTAGCGGCGCGGTTCACGAACAGGTCATCGTCGCCCGAAGCGATATGCTGGTGTGCGGTGAAGCCTTTGTGGCGGAAAAACAGGTCTTTCTTATACGCCAGGTTACGGCCTACGCCCATATACGGGATGCCGGAAAGGGCGAAAGACAGGTACTGGAGGGCGCTGAAGAAGGTCTCGTAACGGATGACCTTGTTCAGGAAGCCGGGTTTCTTGTAATAGGGGCCATATCCCAGCACGATCTCCTTGCCGCCGGCGAATCCCTGCGCCATCATCGACAGCCAGTGGATGGAACCCGGTTTGCAGTCGGCGTCCGTCAGCACCACCGTGTCGTGCTTCGCGCCTTTGATTCCGATGGACAGGGGGTATTTTTTGCCGGGAATGAATTTGGCGGCCTGCTTGATCTCGATGTGGCGGTAATGTGGATAACCGTTCTCGATAGAGGCGAGGTAATATTTGGAATCGTCTTCCGAATTGTCGTTCACCACAATCACTTCGTAAGACGGGGTGGCGTGCACATGGTACCGCTGCTGCAGCACGGTGGGGAGGTTCATGGGAAGGCTCCTTTCCTCGTTTTTTGCGCAGATGATGACCGACATGTCTTCGGCTGGCGGATGGTCGAGGTCGAAATCGCGGCGGTAAAACGCTACGCGGGAAAAAAATATCAGGTAATACAATACCTGGATGCCCGCGATCGCGGCGAAAGTATAGAAGAAGATCAAGCCCAGATTATCTGACATAAGGGTCAAAAATATATGTTTTTATTTATCTATATAATGTTGTGGAAAAAATTAATATATCCACGACGGGGTGCGAAACCGGAATTTGCCGGGCGGCAGCAAATGTACAGTCAATTCGGGGACAATTTTAAATTCAATACCTTTGCGTCCTGAAAAAAACAGCGAGGCTTTGGATTTCAAACTGATTACCACAGACCCCTCGGGCGCAAGAGCCGGGGTCATCACCACGGACCATGGCGCCATCGAAACGCCGATCTTCATGCCCGTGGGCACCGTCGGCTCCGTGAAGGCCATTACCCAGGAACAGCTCCGCAGCGATATCAACGCGCAGATCATCCTCGGCAACACCTATCACCTTTACCTCCGCCCCGGCACCGGCGTCCTTGAAAAAGCCGGCGGCCTCCACAAGTTCAACGGCTGGGAACGCCCCATCCTCACAGACTCCGGCGGATACCAGGTGTTTTCCCTCGCCGCCAACCGCAAGATCAAGGAAGAAGGCGTTGTGTTCCAAAGCCATATCGACGGATCCCGCCACCTGTTCACCCCCGAAAATGTCATGGACATCCAGCGCAGCATCGGGGCCGATATCATTATGGCGTTCGATGAATGCCCGCCGTACCCCAGCGAATACAAATATGCCAAAAAAAGCATGGAGCTGACCCATCGCTGGCTCGACCGCTGCATCCGCCGCCTCGCGGAAACCGGTCCCGCGTACGGGCACGAGCAAACGCTGTTCCCCATCGTGCAGGGCAGTACGTATAAAGATCTCCGCCGCGCCTCCGCCGAAGCCATCGCCAGCCGTAATTGCGCCGGCAACGCCATCGGGGGCCTCAGCGTGGGCGAGCCCGAAAACGAAATGTACGAGATGTGCGGCATCGTGACGGAGCTCCTCCCGAAAGAGAAACCCCGCTACCTCATGGGCGTTGGCACACCCTGGAACATCCTTAATAATATAGCGCTCGGCATCGATATGTTCGACTGCGTGATGCCCACCCGCAACGGCCGCAACGGGATGTTGTTTACGTGGGACGGTGTCGTGAACATCAAGAATAAGAAATGGGCGGAAGATTTTTCGGCGATCGACGCCAAAACGCCCTGCTTCGCCAGCCAGAACTATACCCGGGCCTACCTGCGCCACCTTTTCGTGGCCGGCGAGTTCCTGGCCCTCACGCTGGCGAGCATCCACAACCTGGCGTTTTATCTGGACCTCGTAAAAACCGCCCGGCAGCAGATCCTGGCCGGCACTTACGGGGAATGGAAACGGAAGATGGTGCCGCAGTTGCAGACGCGCCTGTAACAAGTATGTTAAAATTGATCGGTATACGATATATTGCCCCGGCAATCCGCCGGGAATGTTAGCTTTGCAACCTGGCGGCATGGCCGTTCCGAAAAATCCATATGAAGAAGATCGACTGGTATATATTACGTAAGTTCATCGGTACCTTTATTTACTCGCTGATGGTGCTGCTGGTCATTTCCGTGGTGATCGACATCACGGAGAAGATCGACGACTTCCTGGAGCACGATCTCTCTTTCGGGTTCGTGTTCATGAACTATTATATCGGCTTCATCCCGCATATCGCAGCGCTGCTGTTCCCGCTTTTCATTTTCATTTCGGTGATTTTTTTCACCTCCAAAATGGCCTACCGCACGGAGATCGTGGCCATCCTCAGCGCCGGCGTGAGCTTCCGCCGGTTCCTGCGGCCTTACTGGGTAGGCGCCGTCCTCTTCGGTGGCATTCTCTGGGCTGCCAACCAATGGGTGGTGCCCCGCGCCAACCGCATCCGCACCACTTTCGAAGCCAAATACGTGAGCGCGCCCAAGGAACATAAAGCTTTGGAAGACAAGTCGCTCCGTGTAGACACGAATACCTACATCACTTTCGGATATTACGATCCCAATTACCGGACGGGCTCCAGCTTCATCCTCAACCGTATCGACGAGCAGAAACTGCTCTATACGCTGCGCGCGGAAAGGGTGAATTATGATACCGCCACTAAAAAGTGGAAGCTGGAAGGCGTCACCGAAAGGAAGATCAACGGAATGAAGGAAACGTTTACCACTCGGCAGGACACGGCGCTGAAACTTTCGCTGGAACCGTCCGAACTGATCGAGGTGAAGAACAAACAAGAGGCGATGACCACGCCCGAGCTGGACCGTTACCTGGAAATGGAGGAGTTGCGCGGGGCGGAGGGGCTCAATGTATATTATGTAGAGAAGTACCGGCGGACGTCGGCCGCCGTGGCAGTGGTGATCCTGGTACTGATCGGCGCCATCCTCTCCAGCCGGAAGGTGCGGGGCGGGAGCGGGCTGCACCTGGCGATAGGGATCGTGATCAGCGCTACGTATATCCTTTTCATGCAATTCTCCACCGTATTCGCCACAAAAGCCGACCTCGATCCTCTTCTGGCGGCATGGATTCCCAACTTTGTTTTCGCCGGACTGGCCTTTTATCTCTATTTAAGGGCGCCCAAGTAACCCGGCTGACCATTTTCAGCCAAAAACCGGAATTCCTCCGTTAAATCTGTCTTTAAACGGCGGGATTTAATTTTTTAATCATTACTTTTGTTCATTGATCGATTACGTTAATTTTTCTAAATCATTGTGGGAAAATGAGTTATATAAAAGAGAAATTCAAGGCAAAGGCAGATGAACTGGGCGCAGAGGTTAAGGACCTGCTCAAGAATCATGGAACAAAGAAATTGGACGATGTTACAGTGGCCCAGGCATACCAGGGCATGCGTGGCATTACAGGGCTGGTAACGGAAACGTCCCTGCTGGATGCGAACGAGGGTATCCGTTTCCGCGGATATTCCATCCCCGAGTTGCGCGAACATCTCCCGAAAGCTCCCGGAGGCGCGGAGCCCCTGCCCGAAGGCCTGTTTTACCTGATGCTGATCGGAGAACTGCCCACGGAAGCAGATGTTCAGAACCTCAGCAGTGTGCTCGGCCGCCGCTCTCACGTGCCCAACCACGTGTTCGACGCCATCAACGCACTTCCGCTCAACGCGCACCCCATGACCATGTTCACCGTGGCCGTGATGGCGCTGCAAACCGAATCCGTTTTCGCCAAAGCTTACGCCGAAGGCATAAACAAAAAGGATTACTGGAGCTATATGTATGAGGACACCCTGAACCTCATCGCCCGCCTCCCCCGCGTAGCTGCATATATCTATCGCCGCAAATACAAGAACGACCAGCATATTCAGCCCGATGGCATGCTCGACTGGGCTGCCAACTTCGCCCACATGCTCGGCTATGAAGACGAAGGGTTCAAGGAACTGATGCGCCTGTACATGGTTATCCACGCAGACCACGAAGGTGGTAACGTGAGCGCCCACACGACGCACCTCGTAGGCTCCGCCCTCAGCGACGCTTACCTGTCGTTCGCAGCCGGTATGAACGGCCTCGCAGGTCCGCTCCACGGCCTGGCCAACCAGGAAGTGATCAAATGGATCCTCGACATGCGCGAAGAACTGGGTGGCGGCGTTCCCTCCAAAGAACAGATCGCGGCGTTTGTCAAGAAAACACTGTCGGAAGGCAAGGTAGTACCGGGTTACGGTCATGCCGTTCTCCGCAAAACCGATCCCCGCTTCACCGCGCAACAGGAATTTGCGAAGAAACACCTGGCCAGCGACGAGCTGGTCCAGATCGTTTGGAGCGTATACGATACCGTTCCCGGCATCCTGGGCGACCTCGGCAAGGTTAAAAACCCCTGGCCCAACGTAGACGCGCACTCCGGCGCGCTGCTCCTGCACTACGGCCTGAAGGAATACGAATTCTACACCGTGCTGTTCGGCGTGTCCCGCGCGCTGGGCGTACTCGCTTCCCTTTGCTGGGACCGCGCGCTCGGCCTTTCCCTCGAACGTCCGAAATCCGTGACTACAGAGTGGATGAAGCAATTCGTTGAAGGTAAGGTAGAAGCATCCGCCGATTAATCCGGCCGGACCTTAACATAAGATATCAGCCCGGAAGCCATGGCTTCCGGGCTTTTTTATGACACGGAGCGTTTGCCATTTCCTCTTAAATTGCCGTACTTCGTACCTTCGAATCAGCCGTGAGTTTCATCGCATCCATATTGAACAATCCGATCGAATACCTGAAGGGCGTAGGCCCCCAGCGGGGAGAGCTGCTGCGCAAGGAAATCAATATCCACACCTTCCGCGACCTGCTCGAATATTTCCCGTTCCGGTATATCGACCGCACCCGTATCGACAAAATCCGCGAGCTCAGCGGGATGGAAGAATTCGTCCAGATCCGTGGGCGCATCACGCACATGGAAGTGGTAGGAGAGAAGCGCGCCAAACGCTTGGTAGCCACTTTCCAGGACGAAACCAGCCGTTTGGAACTGGTCTGGTTCCAGGGATGGCAATGGATGGAAAAATCGCTTCGCGAAAACGTGCAGTACCTCGTGTACGGCCGCATGTCGCAGTTCAACGGCAAGTTGCAGATTTCCCATCCCGACATGGAATTGCTGACCGAGGCTACGGCAGACGGGAAACAGACGCTGGAGCCCGTTTATTACACCACGGAAAAACTCAAGGCGCGGGGCCTCACCGCCAAAGCCATCGGCAAGCTGACCCGCAACCTGCTCGAACAGCTTTCCCTGTCCGAAATCCGCGAAAACATTCCCGCGCCCGTTTTGCAACTGTACCGGCTCATGCCGCGCGCGCAGGCTTATTTCAAGATACACCTCCCCGCCAGCGAGGAAGAAGCCCGGCAGGCGCAGCGCCGGCTGAAGTTCGAAGAGCTTTTTGTGGCGCAGGTCCGCATCCTCCGGCTCAAAATCCGCCGGCATAAAAATTCCCATGGCTTCGTTTTCAACGCCGTAGGCGATGTTTTTAATACTTTTTATAATCAATACCTGCCTTTCCCGCTGACGGGCGCGCAAAAACGCGTGCTGAAGGAAATCCGGAAAGATACCACCACCGGCCACCAGATGAACCGGCTCGTGCAGGGAGACGTAGGCAGCGGCAAAACGATGGTGGCGCTGCTGTCGCTGCTCATCGCCATAGACAATGGATTCCAGGGATGCCTCATGGCGCCCACCGAAATCCTCGCGCAGCAGCACTTCAAAGGCATTTCCGGGCTCCTGAAAGATATGCCCGTCAACGTTGCGCTGCTAACCGGCAATATCAAAGGCAAGGCCCGCAAGGAAATCCTCGCCGCCGCGGCAGAAGGCAATATCCACATCCTCATCGGCACCCACGCCCTGCTGGAAAAGGAAGTGGTTTTCAAGAAGCTGGGCATGGCCATCGTAGACGAGCAGCACCGCTTCGGTGTGGCGCAACGGGCAAGGCTATGGGAAAAAAGCGACACGCCGCCGCACATCCTCGTCATGACCGCCACGCCTATCCCGCGGACACTGGCCATGACCGTTTACGGCGACCTCGACGTGTCTGTGATCGACGAAATGCCGCCGGGCAGAAAGCCGATCACCACGATACATAAGACTGAGTATCAACGTCCGCAGGTGATGGATTTCATCAAGGAGGAAGTGAGGAAGGGGCGGCAGGCATATATAGTGTATCCGCTGATCGAGGAATCGGCCAGCCTGGATTTCGAAAACCTGACGAAGGGATATGAGGAAGTGAAAGCCTTTTTCCCGGAGCCAAAATATTACATCAGCATGGTCCACGGCAAGCAGCCGCAAGACCAGAAGGAAGCGAATATGCACCGTTTCGTGACGAACGACACCCAGATCATGGTGGCCACCACGGTGATCGAAGTAGGGGTGAACGTGCCCAACGCTTCGGTGATGGTGATCGAAAGCACGGAGCGTTTCGGGCTGTCGCAGTTACACCAGCTGCGGGGGCGCGTGGGGCGCGGGGCGGAACAGAGTTACTGCATTTTGATGACAGGTAACAAGATCGGCAAGGATTCGCAGGAGCGGGTAAAGGTGATGGTACAGACGAACGACGGGTTCGTCATTTCCGAGAAAGACATGGAACTGAGGGGGCCCGGCGATATCGAGGGCACCCGGCAGAGCGGCCTGCTCGACCTCAAGCTGGCCGACATCGTCCAGGACCGCGCCATACTGGCCGCAGCCCGCGAAGTGGCGGAGAAAATCCTTTCGGAAGATCCCGATCTTACCCTCCCTGAAAACGGCCCGTTACACGATTTTCTCGCCACCCAACGGTCAAAATCGGCATGGAGTAAAATATCCTGACGGCTTTTGCGTTGTTCATCATGGAATGACCGGCAGGGATGGTTTGTTTTGCATGTTGAGCCCGCCTGATACCTAATTGTGAACCGTCCACTGCCGGTCGCCAACCAAATCCCGGACCGTAACATTTTACTGCTCCCGTCCGTTTATTAAAGTATACTAGTTTTAAGGGACCATCTTTAAAAAATTTATACCGTCTTGAAATCTACTCGCCCTATCAGAATTTTCAGCCTGCTACAGATCGGAATACTGGTGTTGATCGCCGGGAAAACATGGTCTCAGGAAGCGGCGCACGACCACGGTGCCATGCGTTCCGCGATCGAATTCATTGAGAATAAAGGGCAGTGGGACGGCGACTTCGTCTACCGCGCCAACCTCGGTGGCGGTAATATCTTCCTGAAAAAGAACGCCATCCGGATGTTGTTCTACAACCCGGACGACATGCGGCGGATGGTAGAAGCCAACCATGGCCACCCCCGCAGCGGAGATACCACTTATAATCCCGACGGCGGGAAATTCGGCACCCGGTCCGCCGGAGCGCAACAGCCCGGAACGGGTAATGGCGCCGTTGGCGGCGGCGGCGGATATGTTCCCGGGAAGGTGAGGGGGCATGTGTATGATATTTCCTTCCTCAACGCAAACTCCAACCCGGTCATCTCCCCATCCAAACCTTCCCGGGAGAATATCAACTATTTTATCGGTAACGACCCATCGCGCTGGAAATCCGGCCTTTCTTCGTTTACGTCCGTAGGTTACGAAAACCTCTACCGGAACATCGATATGCAGGTGTACTCCGAAAGCGGTCAATTGAAATACGACCTGATCGTGCGCCCCGGCGGAGACCCCTCCGCCATCCGGATGCAATATACCGGCGCGCAATCCCTCGCCCTGAAAAAAGGGAATCTGCATATCCAGACCTCGGTAGGAGAGATCATGGAGCTGCAACCTTACGCCTACCAACTCATCGATAATCAACGCAAAAAAGTAAACGTACAATACAGGCTGAAAGGCAACGAGCTGAGCTTCAGCGTATCCGGCCGGTACGATCAGCAATACCCGTTGGTGATAGACCCCGTGGTCGTGTTCGCCACGCTGACCGGTTCGCGCGCAGACAACTGGGGCTTCACCGCCACCTATGACGACGCCGGCAACTTTTACGGCGGCGGCATCGTCTTCGGGCCCGGTTACCCGCTTTCTCCCGGGGCGGTAGACGATTCTTTCAACGGCGGCAAATACGATATCGGCATCACGAAATTCAACCCCACCGGCAGCAGGATCATTTACAGCACCTATATCGGCGGCGGCGGGGAAGACCAGCCGCATTCCCTCTATGCGGACGGCGCCGGCAACCTCGTGATTTCCGGCCGCAGCAACTCGGGTGGCAGCTACCCTGCGCCCAATACCCACGGCCCCGGCGGCGGGCACGATATCGTGGTGACCAAGCTCAATGCCAACGGCACCGCCATCATCGGCTCTATCCGCATCGGCGGAACGGGGACGGACGGCGCCAACATGCAGCCCAATAAAGTTTCCGGTATCGACGGGCTGCTCCGCAACTACGGCGACGACGCCCGCAGCGAAGTAGTGCTCGATGGCAACGGGAATATTTATATCGCGGGGTCTACCCAATCGCAGGATTTCCTGACGACCGCAGGCGTGGTACAGGGTACTTACGGGGGCGGCAGGCAGGATGCGGTGGTCATCAAGATCAACCCCAACTGTAATGCCGTGATCTGGGCCACGTTCCTCGGCGGCAGCCAGGAAGACGCGGCTTATGTACTCGCCGTCAACGGGGGAAATACCGTATACGTGGCCGGCGGCACCGCCAGCAACAACTTCCCCACGCGGAACGGCGTGTACAATACCTACCGCGGCGGCGCCTGCGACGGCTATATCACCGAATTATCGTCTGACGGCAGGAACATCATCGCATCCACTTTCATGGGCTCGGATAACGGGAAGGCCGACCAGGTGTACGGCATTCAGCTGGACAGAAACCGCAACGTCTATGTGATGGGCACTACCGAAGGCAACTGGCCTATCAAACAGCCAGCCGGTACGCCTACTTTTTATAACGACAATTCCCGCCAGTTCATCACCAAGCTCAGGCCCAACCTGTCAGATATCATTTATTCCACCACTTTCGGTAAGGCGGGCCCCACGCCCAGCATTTCTCCCGTGGCGTTCCTCGTAGACCGTTGCGAGAACGTGTACGTGTCGGGTTGGGGCGGACGGCTGAACGGAGGGTTCAACGCCTCCAATACCCGCGGCCTGCCCATTACGCCGGACGCACGGCAGTCGCGCACGGACGGCGACGATTTTTATTTCTTCGTGATGAAGCGCGATGCGCTCGGCATATTGTACGGGACCTATTTCGGGGGGAACGGGTTGGCGGAGCACGTAGACGGGGGCACCAGCCGGTTCGACCGCAACGGCGTCATCTACCAGGCCATTTGCGCTTCCTGCCAGCTCGACCTGCCGCGGAGAACGCGTTTCCCCAGCACACCGGGCTCGTATTATACCGGGATGACCGATTACTGTAACCTCGGGTCCCTCAAGATCGCGTTCAACCTCGATGGCGTGCGGGCCGGGTTCACCACGGCGGAGCGGAGACGCAACTATTGCGCACCGGCCGATATTACGTTTATCGATACTACCAACGTGAATGCCACCGCCTGGATATGGAATTTCGGGGACGGAACGCCCGAGATCAGGAATACCAGTCCTACGATGCAGCACCGATACAACAACATCGGCGACTACAACGTCATGCTCGTGAAATACGATCCGGCGAGTTGTAACGTATATGATACGGCGTACCTGCCGCTGCGGGTCCGCAACGACCAGGCAACTGTGAACTTTACCGAGCAGCGCCAGCCGCCCTGCACGGCGCTGGAGTACCTGTTTACCAATACCTCCACGGCGCCGGCGGGCAAGCCATTTACCGATACTTCTTTCGTGTGGGATTTCGGGGATAATACGCCGCTGGTAAGAGCGGGCCTGCAGGTGCAAACGCACCGTTATGCGCAAGAAGGTTTATATACCGTTCGCCTGCGGCTGGTAGATACGAATTATTGCAACGCGCCGGAAGAAAGGGCGATCCAGTTGCGGGTGGCGGCAAACGTGGTGGCGCTTTTCAATGTTCAGGACAGCTCCTGTGCGCCGTTCACCGCACATTTCGACAATATCTCGAAAGGCGGTGTTACGTTTGAGTGGGATTTCGGGGACGGAAGCCCGACTTCGGACGAAATCTATCCCACGCATACGTATACAACACCCGGCCGGTACCAGGTCCGCCTCCGCGCGTTCGACCCCAATACCTGCAATTTGCAGGACGATACGACCGGCTTCATTACCGTGTTGCCCGGTCCTACCGCCGGATATTCCTTCCTGCCTACCAAGCCTGTCGAGAATACGCCTACCACGTTCACCAACGAATCACGCAATGCCGTACGGTACCGTTGGGATTTCGGGGACGGGAATTCCTCTACCGATCCGAACCCCACACACCAGTACCTGCGTTCCGGTATTTACGAAGTTTGCCTGACGGCCTATACGGAATTCGGTTGTGAAGATTCCGTTTGCCAGGAAGTTTCGGCGATCGTGAACCCGCTGTACGACGTACCCACCGCCTTCTCCCCGAACGGCGATGGTATTAATGACAAGTGGGAAATCAAAGGGTTCGGTATAGTACGGTACGACATGAAAGTCTTCAACCGCTGGGGGCAGCTGATGTTCCAGTCGAACGATCAGAAACTGGGATGGGATGGCCGTTTCAACGGAACGGTGCAGCCGATGGATGCCTACGCGTTTGTATTGAATATCGAATTTACGGACGGGAGCAAGATCACGAAAACAGGAAACGTAACATTGTTAAGATAGCGGGCTATGAGAAAAGCTGTATACCATATATTATTCGTTTGTTGCCTTGGGGCGGCTTTCCCGGCCGTAGCGCAGGACCTGCATTTTTCGCAGTTCTTCAATTCACCCTTGTCTACCAACCCTGCCAATACCGGGTTTATCCCGGACGGCAACTATCGTATCGGCGTCAATTACCGCAACCAGTGGGCAACGATTCCCGTGCCGTATAAAACCATGTCCGTATTCGGCGACTTCCAGCTTTTCCGCGACCGGCTCACGTATGGCTGGGTGGGCCTGGGCGGCATGATCCTCCGCGATGTGGCGGGCAGCGGCAACCTGGCCAGTACCAAAGCGTACGGGTCTGTAGCGTATCACCAGCTCCTCGGGCAAAGCAGCCTGCTGTCTGCAGGTTTTAATGTAGGATATGCAGACAAGCGGGTGGATTTGAGCAAACTGACGTTCGGGTCGCAATGGAACGGACAGTTCTTCGATTCGCAGATGTTTTCCGGAGAGCCCTTCACGCAGGCTTCCGTGGGATACCTGGATCTGCAGGTGGGGATGAATTATGCGTTCTTTCCCAATGAGCTGGTATATGTGAACGGCGGATTTTCCGTACACCACGTCAACACACCCCGCGAATCCTTTTACGACGGCAACAACCAGATCGAGCGCAGGTATATCGGCTTTTTGAACGCGAGCCTCAAGATGAGCGATAAAGTGATCCTCAACCCGGGCGCGTACTACGCGCGGCAGGCGAACGTCAGCGAAACGATGTTCGGCGCCTATGCGGCCTACAACCTTTCCGGCGACGGTAACCAGCAGCTTTTCGGCGGGGCTTATTACCGGCTGAAAGACGCTGCGGCGCTGCTTGTTGGCTACCAGGTGGCGAATTTCAGGTTGATGTTCAATTATGATGTGACCACCAGTGCCCTTTCAGCGGCCAACAAACGGCAAGGGGCATACGAAGTGAGCCTGCTGTACCTGGGCCTGTACCCCAACCGGAGTTTCTCCCACGCCAAGCGGTATACGCTTTGCCCTTCTTTCTGATAAAGAAAAAGTTAATGTTGAACGGCCGTCGGGAAAAAACCGATAATTTAGCCGTGTAATAAAACGGTGCACATGAAAAGGATTTACCTTTTTGCAGCATTCCTGCTTTCCTTACAATTCGCTTTCGCGCAAAACCCCTACCGCGTGGATACTTCCCGCGGGTTCGACGCTTCCAAACTGATGGCGGGCGGCAACTTCGGCTTCGCTTTCGGCGATTATTCGCTGCTGAACGTGTCGCCGATGATCGGGTATCGATTCAGCCCGAAATTCGCCGCAGGTATTAATATCAACGCCCAATTCACCTGGGAGAAATACCGCGGATACAATACCGTTACCCAAAAAGATAATTCCTCCATCCTGGGCGGCGGCATCTGGGGAAGGTATTACCCGCTGGAAATGCTCTTCGTGCACGCCCAACCCGAATTCAACTCCATCAGCCTGAAAAGCAAATATTATACGGACCCTCCGCATACGATAAAAGCAAAATTCAACGCGCCCAGCCTACTGCTTGGCGGGGGGTATGCCCAACCCATCGGCGGCAATTCGGCCCTGGTGATTATGCTGCTGTACGACGTACTGCAGGATAATAACTCCCCTTACCGCAACCGCCCCGTGTTTTCCGTCGGCGGGAACTTCGGGTTTTAAATCTCTGTTAAGGGTTAAGAATAACTAAACAATTATTTACAAATACTGCTATATTTGTTGCATGTACCAGCAAGCAGATACAGCAGTCATCGGCGCAGGCATCGTTGGCCTGGCCACGGCGTACCACCTGGCATTGAAAGGCCGGAAAGTGGTCGTGTTCGAGCGGAGCCCCCGTGCGCTGGGCGCTTCATACCGCAATTTCGGAAACGTCTGGACGCTGGGGCAGCAAGACGGCCATATCTACGACCGTGCGCTTTACGGCCGCGGTATCTGGCAACAGCTGGCCCGGGCAACGGGCCTCCCCGCCGAGGAGTCCGGTTCGCTTTTGCTGGCCTATCATGCCGACGAAGCCGGCGTTCTCGAAGAATTCGTGTCCACCTCCAGCCGCGACGCCGAAATCCTCACGCCGGAAGCCGCAACAGGCCGCAGCAGGGCTTTCCGGCCCGAGGGTCTGAAAGCCGCGCTTTGGAGCCCCCTCGAGATCACCATAGACCCCCGCGAAGCCTGCGCCCGCCTCGCTGCCTGGCTCGAAAGCGAACATGGCGTCACCTTCCGGTTCGGCACTGCCGTCAACGGTATCCAACTGCCGCATATCGAAACGAAAAACGAAAAGTGGAAAGTGAATAAGGTGTACGTCTGCACAGGGTACGACTTCGAAACCTTGTATCCCGATATCTTCGCCGCGGCGCCCCTCACGCGTTGCAAGCTCCAGATGATGCGCACCGTTCCCCAACCCGATGGCTGGCAACTGGGCCCTACGCTGGTAACGGGCATGTCGATGCTGCACTATGCGTCTTTCGCCCACTGCCCCGGCCTCAAAGCCGTGAAAAAGCGTGTGGACGCCACTTTGCCGGAATATGTGAAGTACGGCATCCACCTCATGGTGACGCAGAACGGGGCCGGTGAGCTTTCGCTGGGAGACTCCCACGAATACGGTCTGGCGGTAGACCCCTTCGACAAGGAGCACATCAACGACCTCATCCTTCAATTCATCAACACCTTCCTCCAGGCGCCCACCATGGGCATCCAGGAGCGTTGGCACGGCATATATCCGAAACTGACCAACGGCGGCCATGATCTCGTCCTGCACCCCGAACCCGGCGTCACCATCGTGAACGGGATGGGAGGAGCCGGCATGACATTGTCTTTCGGCCTCGCGCGCGACGTGACCGCCGTGGAATAATTTCCCGTATTTGTGATATGCTACAGGGCCTGCTTTTCAGTAGGCCCTTTTTTTATGCGTTTTTATGCGTTTTTATGCGGAAATCCCTATTTTTATTGGGTTTAAACTATACTTACGTAATGTCGCCAATATCACCCGGGATTTTTGTCCTTTTCATAGCCTGCTATTTTATCATGTTATTGTTGGTGTCTTACCTCACCACCCGGAAGGTCGACGAGCAGTCGTATTTCATCGGGAACCGGAACTCCGTCTGGTACCTCGTGGCCATCGGGATGATCAGCGACTCCCTGTCTGGCGTCACTTTCATTTCCGTACCGGGCAAGGTGGAAGTAGCTTCCTTCTCGTACCTGCAAACGATTTTGGGATATATTCTCGGATACATCGTGATCGCCACGGTGCTGTTGCCGTTGTATTATAACCGGAACCTGACTTCGATCTACACGTACTTGCAGCAGCGGTTCGGGCCGGTGACGCAGAAAACGGGGGCGATGTTCTTTATCCTGTCGCGCCTCGTGGGCGCGGCGGCAAGGCTCTTCCTCGTGGCGGGCGTGTTGCAGTTGTTCGTGTTCGATTATTACGGGATCCCGTTCGCGCTGTCGGTTTCCATCATGATCGCGCTGATGCTGGTGTATACCTATCGCGGCGGTATTAAAACCCTCGTGTGGACAGACGCCATGCAGTCCATATTCCTGCTCCTGGCCGTGGTGCTGACCATCGTGGTGATCTGCCGGGATCTGAACTGGGGGCTGGGGGATCTGGTCTCCAACGTCGCCGGCAGTCCGCATTCCAAAACATTTTTCTGGGATTGGAAAGCAGGGAATTTCTTCCCGAAGGAATTTTTCGGCGGGATGATGATCGCCGTAACGATGACGGGGCTCGATCAGAATATGATGCAGAAGAACCTGAGTTGCCGCTCGCTGAAGGAAGCGCAGAAGAACATTTATTCTTTCAGCATCATGCAGCTCGTCGTGAATGTGTTTTTCCTGAGCCTGGGGATACTGCTTTATCAATACCTGCATGCCAACAATATCCCCATGCCGCTGACGGCGAAGGGCGGGCCGGCTACCGACCAGGTGTTCCCGCTGCTGGCACTGCAACACCTGGGCACGTTCGCGTCGGTGATTTTCATCGTGGGCCTCACGGCGGCTACGTTCTCCAGTGCAGACAGTGTGCTGACGACGCTTACCACTTCTTTTTATATCGACATCCTGGGGTATCCGACAGACGGGATCGACGCGCGGCGTAAACATATCAAGAACGCGATCCATGTGGGTTGCGCCGTGGCTTTGCTGGTCACGATCCTGCTGTTCCGCGAGTTCAACAACGATGCGATCATCGATACCGTGCTGTTCCTCGCTACCATCACATACGGGCCGATGCTGGGGCTTTTCGCCTTCGGGATACTGAACAAGCGGCCCATCCTCGATTACGGTTCCCTCATCGTTTGCCTCGTTTCCCCGTTGCTGTGCTTTATCCTCAAGCAATATTCGGAACAATGGATGGGCGGGTATAAATTCGGCAATGAATTGCTGATCGTGAACGGCCTGTTTACGTATATTGGTTTATGGTTGTTCTCCCGCAAAAAGAACGCCCTGCCCGCACTGCAGTAAAAAAGTGTAGATTACAGTAACAAAATGAATAGCAGATGAATGATACGTTAAAGAATTTGAAGATGCGCGATTGGACGGAAACGAAAGCGCATTCGAGCTGGCAGATATTCAAAATCATGGCCGAATTCGTGGAAGGGTTCGAAGCCCTCGCCAAGATAGGCCCCTGTATTTCCATCTTCGGCTCGGCGAGAACGCGCTCCGGAAACCCTTACTACGAGCTGGCCTGCGAGGTGGCAAGGCGATTGGCGGAAGACGGGTTCGGCATCATTTCCGGCGGCGGCCCCGGCATCATGGAAGCGGCCAACAAAGGCGCGCAACTGGCTAACGGGACCAGCGTGGGCCTCAACATCGAGCTGCCGCACGAACAATACGCCAACCCTTTCCTCGACCGCGATAAAAGCCTCAACTTCGATTATTTCTTCGTGCGCAAAGTCATGTTCACCAAATACTCCCAGGGCTTCGTCATGATGCCCGGCGGATTCGGCACGATGGACGAATTCTTCGAAGTGGCCACCCTCATCCAAACGAAAAAGATGACCGAAACGCCGCTCGTGCTCGTGGGCAGCGAATATTGGGGCGGATTGCTCGACTGGATCGATAATGTGATGATGAAAAAGGAAAGTAATATCCACCCCGAAGATCTCAACCTGCTGAAGGTGTTCGACACGGCAGACGAGGTAGTGGACTACTTCCGCGAGTTCTACGCATCCAACAAATTACGCCCCAATTTTTAAATTAGTTTTAAGTTATATACACATGAAATATATTTATGCATGATGTTGGAATTGCATATATATTTATAAAGTCACAGCCTAAATGGACCATTAAACGCATTAGTATATGGTCAATAGTTGTGTCTTTAATGGTTAACATGGGGTAAAGAGCCTGGTATTACTATCAGGCTCGATTTATTTTCAATCCTTCACATATATCGCATTTACTTGATAATTGCTTAGGTTTGCAAAAAAATCAGGAATGGAGGTAATACCCGGGGATATTCAGGCGTTTGCAGAGAAGTATACCAGTCCGGAAGCGGACCTGTTATATCGCCTCCACAGGGAAACCTTCCTGAAGGTGGACCAACCGCATATGTTGAGCGGGCACGTGCAGGGGATTTTTTTGTCGATGGTGAGCCACATGCTCCGGCCGCGCCGCATCCTGGAAATCGGTACCTACACCGGTTATTCTGCGATATGCCTTGCCCAGGGCCTCACGGAAGACGGCATGCTGCATACCATCGATGTAAATGAAGAGCTGGAAGACATGGCGGCTCGCTATATCGCAGAGGCCGGTCTTACCCGGAAAATCACCCAGCACATCGGCAAAGCCGCCGGCATCATCCCGCAATTCAACGAAACGTTCGACCTTGTTTTCATCGATGCAGACAAGGCCGGGTATATCGGGTATTACGATCTGGTGTGGGAGAAGCTCCGGCCCGGAGGGTTCATGCTGGCCGACAATGTGCTTTATCACGGAGAAGTGGTATTGCCGGAAACCGAACAAAGCAACAACGCCAAAGCCATGGTCCGCTTCGTGGAAAAGGCCGTGGCAGACGAGCGCGCCGAAACGCTGCTGCTCACCCTGCGCGATGGGGTGCTCCTCATCCGCAAAAAATAATTCGACCCATTAAATTCGACATATAATGCAAGTGAAGTCATACTGCCTGGCCATCTGTTTGCTGCTTGGCGGAGCCATCAAGAGCTTTGCCCAAACCATCAGCACCCAACAGTACATCGACACGTACAAGCTGATCGCGATGGAGGAAATGCGCCGCTCCGGCGTTCCCGCATCCATCAAACTCGCACAGGGCATCCTGGAAACGCAGTCCGGCAACGGATGGCTCTGCCTGAACAGTAACAACCACTTCGGCATCAAATGCAAAAATAACTGGACCGGCCCCAGCGTTTCGTACGACGATGACGCCCGCGGCGAATGCTTCCGCAAATACGGTTCGCCGCAGGAATCCTGGAAAGACCATTCCGAGTTCCTCCGCAACAATCCCCGATACAAATTCCTGTTCGATCTCAATCCGAACGATTATAAAGCCTGGGCGTACGGTTTGAAAACGGCAGGCTACGCCACCAGCCGCACGTATCCGCAGCAGCTCATCCAGATCATCGAAACTTACCAGCTCCAGCAATACACAGACATCGCGATGGGCAAGGGCGAGATCAGGACCGGCGACGTTTTCGCAGCAGACCCCGGTTCCTACACCCCCGCGCAGCCTTCATCGGCCTCCCGCCCGGTGGTGACGGCCGCCGCACCCGCGAAGAAGTATCCCGAAACCGGCGAGTTCCGCATCAACAATCGCAAAGCCATCTTTGTTAAGAAGGGAACGGCGCTGATCCAGGTGGCTTCCGCCCGGAACATCCGCCTCAGTTCTTTGCTGAAATATAACGACCTCGCGGCCGACCTGCCCCTGGAAAAAGATATGGTCATCTTCCTGCAAAGCAAAAGCAAGCGCGGCTCCAACGACTTCCACATTGTGGCGGCAGGAGAAACCCTGCACGACATCGCCCAGGCGGAAGGGGTGCAGCTCCGCTGGGTGCGCCGCCGCAACAAGCTCCAGGAAGGCGAACAGCCCGCGCCCGGGGAACGCATCGCGCTGGACGGGTACGCATCCGCCAAGCCGCGCCTCGGCAGCAATTCCGTTGCGAAAGTGGACGAGCACGAAGACCTGAAGCCCCGCGAGATCATCCAGGATATCAAAAAGGAAATCGAGAAAGCCTCGGCCCCGGCCGTTGCGGAAAACCGGCCCGCACCGCCGCCGCCCGCACCGGAAAAAGCCCCGTCGGCCCTGCCCCCCGGCATGATCGAAGACCTCAAGAAAGCAGGCGCGCAAACCTCCTCCCGCGAACAAACGCACACCGTAGGTGAAAAGGAAACGCTGTACAGCATCTCCCGACAATACGGCTGCACCGTGGCGCAACTGCAGCAATGGAACAACCTGCAAGACAATGCCATCAAGATCGGTCAACAACTGATCGTGAAAAAATAACCGCTAAACCGAATACATACGATGATCCAGGTACATGATAAGAAGTTCGTCCCCTATATCACTGAAGAGAAACTGCAGGCGCGGATCAGGGAAATGGCGCAGCAGATCAGCCTCGACCTCGAAGGGAAACGACCGCTTTTTATCGCCATCCTCAACGGATCGTTCATGTTTGCTGCCGATTTATTCAAATATCTGCACATCGAAGCGGAAATCTCCTTCATCAAACTGGCGTCTTACAAAGGCACCAAATCCACCGGCAACGTCATTACCGCCATCGGGCTCGACGAAGACCTTTTCGGCCGCACCGTGGTGATCCTCGAAGATATCGTGGACACGGGCAAAACGCTCAGCCAGTTCCTCCCACAGCTGGAACACCAGCAGCCGGAAAAGCTCATGGTGGTTTCGCTGCTCACCAAGCCCGACGCCCTCACGCATCCCGTCAATATCGACTATCTCGGCTTCTCCGTTCCCAACAAATTCCTCCTCGGCTATGGCCTCGATTACGACGGCCTGGGCCGGAATCTCCCCGAAATCTACCAGCTGGCCGAGTAATTTTTTGCCGCTGCGGCCGTTGAAACAAGGAAATGCTTACATTTATATATCGGTGTATGTAAATTATTTCGATGTATAAGCTCCTCATGTTGTTTCTCTGTGCAAGCTGGAGCATGATCGGAGTGGCGCAACAGCGAAAAGTGGTGACCGGCGCCGTGCAGGATAGCCTCCGGCACGATCCGGTATCGGGCGTAAAGGTCACCGTTTGGCCAGACACTGCTTCCGTGCAGACCAATCAATACGGATTATTCAGGATAGAAGTCCCCAACGGCAGCACCCACCTGGTTTTCGAGCACCCCGCTTACGTCAGCAAATCCGTGCCGCTTCAGCATGACCGCATGCTTATTGAGCTCAGTCCGCTAAAGAAAAGTTCCGGCGCCGGCAACGAGATTGCCACGGCCAAGGCCCGTGCGCGCTATGCCGCCAGTTCCAATCCCAATTACTCAAGCCTCGGCGTCACCATCACCAGCTTTTTCGATGAAACCTATGGCCGGCTATACGAAAACAAGTTCGTGGAAACCCGCCGCAACGCCGTGTCCGACTTCGCGCTGGACGTAGACCGGGCCGCCTACAGCAATATGCGCCGGTTTGCGCGGCTGAAACAGCCCGTGCCGGTAGATGCGGTACGGATCGAGGAAATGCTGAACTATTTCCATTACAATTATCCGCTGCCGCGAAAGGATTCGCAGTTCGCCATGTACAGCCATTATACCGGTTGCCCCTGGGAACCCCGGCACAACCTGCTCCAGGTGGCCGTGCGGGCCCGGAAGATCGAGACCGACAGTTTGCCTGCCAGTAATCTCGTGTTCCTCATCGATTGCTCCGGCAGTATGGGCCCACCCAACAAACTCCCTTTGCTGCAGGCGGCTTTCCGGGTGCTGGTCAATAATCTTCGGCCGCGGGACAAAGTGGCCATCGTGGCCTATGCCGGCACGCCCGGCCTGGTGTTGCCCTGCACTCCGGGCAACCAGAAGGAAAAGATCCTCCACGCCATCGATTACCTGAGCGCCGGTGGCGCCACGGGAGGAGAAGCGGCCATCAAAATGGCGTATCACATCGCCGGCGAAAACTTCATCCCGGGCGGTAACAACCGCGTCATCATGGCCACAGACGGGGATTTCAACGTCGGGCAAACGAGCGACCAGGATATGGAAGACCTCATCGAGCAGCAGAAAGAAGGCGGCGTATTGCTGACCTGCCTCGGTTTCGGGATGAAGGATTACAAGGATTCGAAGCTGGAAACCCTCGCCAGTAAAGGCAACGGAAATTTTGCGTATATCGACGACCTGGAGGAAGCGAACAAGGTTTTTGCCCGGGAATTCGGCTCCACGCTGTTTACCGTGGCCCGTGAAGTGCACGCCCAGGTTACGTTTGACGCGCGTCGGGTAAAGGCTTACCGCCTGTTGGGCTACGAAAACAAAATCCTCAAGGAAGAGAACGGCGATAGTTTGAAAGTGGCCGGCGGAATTGTGGGGTCGGGGCATTGCGTGGTGGCGATGTACGAGATAGAACCCGCAAACCCCGAATCGGACGGGCCACTGGCAACCGTTTCGCTCACCTGGCGGCCGGATGGGGAAGCGCAGCAATATCAGCTGGAAAAGATGATCAGTTCCCCCGTCTCCAGTTTCGACGAAGCGCCCGACGACTGCCGGTTCGCGGCTTCCGTGGCGCTTTTCGGCATGTTGCTCCGCAAATCGCAATACGCCGGCAACGGGAGCGTGGAAATGGTAACACGCATCGCGAAGCGCTCGTTGGGCCCCGATCCCGGCGGTTACCGCGGAGAATTCCTCAAACTAATTAAACAACTGAAGAAGCATACCCCGTGGCTGAAGTAGCCATTTACGCAGCAGGTACATCCTGTGGCCCCGGCTTCCAGAACAGCGACCCGATCAGCATCCCCGCAATGCTCCACAACAATCCCACGAACAGCGGCGGCGTAGCGGTATCCATCCATTCCGAATAAATATAACCGGCCGTACCGAGCAAAATAGACAAATTGGCGCCGGCCTGGTTGGCGCGTTTCCAGTACAGCCCCGCCGTAAGCGGCACGAACAGCGAAACGAGGCTCAGCACGGAAGACGAAGCCACCAGCTCGTAAATGTCCTGGCTGGCGAAGGCCATGCCGATAGAAATGAGCGAAACCACCACCACCGAAAACCGGATGATGAGCAGGAACTTTTTATCGCTGATGTCTTTGAAAAACGGTTTAACGAGGTTTTCGCCCAGCACCGTGGCAGGAGCGAGGATGGCCCCGCTGGTGGTACTCATGATGGCAGACAGCAGTGCGCCGAAGAAGAGGATCTGTATAAAAAGATTGCCGTGCTGCATCACCATGTCGGGCAGGATGGTGGAAGTATCGGCTGCGCCAAGGCCGGGATACAACTGCTTCGCGCAAAGCACGATCAGCAGCGGCAACGAACCGATCACCAGGTACATCAGCGCGCCGAGGTACGAACTGTATTGCGCCACCCGCTCGCTTTTGGAGCTCATCAACCGTTGAAATACGTCCTGCTGCGGAATGGAGCCCAGGCCGATCGTGAACCACGCGGCCATATAATGCAGCCAGCTATGCCAATCGCGGTCGGGGAAGAAGCGGAATGTGCCCGCAGGTGCGCGTTCTACCACCGCAGTAACGCCGCCCGCCTCGTTCACCACCAAAAACGTGATGACGAGAAGGCCGATGATGATCATGATGGTTTGCATGAAATCCGTAATGGAAACCGACCACATCCCGCCCATGTACGTGTAGCCCATCACGATGAGCCCGCTGGCCACCATGGCCGTTTCCTGCGAAACGCCCATCACGGTATTGACTACGATCCCCATGGCTACGATCTGCGCCGCGATCCAGCCGAAGTAGGAGGGGATCATCAGCAGGGCCGATACGATCTCCGCTTTCTTCCCGAAACGCACCCGGAAATAATCGCAAAACGTCAGCACGTTGATGCGGTACAGTTTCCTTGCGTAAAATAAACCCACCAGCAGCAAACACAGCGATGCGCCGAACGGGTCTTCCATCACCCCGGGCAAACCATGCTGCGCAAACTCGCTCGTGGCGCCCAGCAAGGTTTCCGAACCGAACCAGGTGGCGAAGATCACGCAGGTACTGATGCCCAACGGAAGGCTTCGGCCCGCCACGATGAAATCGCCGGCGCTTTTCACCCGCCGCGCAGCCCAGCGGCCGATCAGAATGGTGATGAGCAGGTAGATCAGTACGAAGGCCGTAAGCATATACTGTTATTTGGTGATGCGGAAGCAATGCCGTTGCAGCTTCCCCTGGAAATCGAAAGGAATGGTTTGCGCTGTGATATTCCTGATGGAACTGGCTGCTATGGCGGGCTCGTCCAGCTCGAAACGGCGCAGGTTGTTGCTGAAATACAGCACGCCGTCTTTCTTCATCGCCATGAGCACCTTGTTGATCAGCGTTACGTGGTCTCGCTGGATGTCGAGGAAATCTTTCATGCGCTTGCTGTTGGAGAACGTGGGCGGGTCCATCACCACCAGGTCGAACGTATTGATCTTCAATTCGTCGACATATTGCAACACGTCTGCATGCACGTAATGATGCCTGGAAGGATCGTAGATGCCGTTGAGCTCCAAGTTGTCTTCCGCCCATTTGAGATAGGTTTTGGACAGGTCGGCCGACGTAACGGAAGCGGCTCCCCCGGCAGCGGCATACACGGAAAAAGATCCGGTGTAGCAGAACAGGTTGAGGACGTGCTTGCCCGCCGATTCCTCCCGTACCATATGCCGCGTGATGCGATGGTCGAGGAAAAGACCGGTATCGAGGTAATCGGAAAGATTGACTTTGAACGTCAGCCCGTCTTCCTTCACATGGATCTCCGCTTTCTCCAGGCTGAGTTTTTCGTACTGGCTTTGCCGGTCGGCCTTGCGCTGGCGGGTACGCAGGAAAATGTCTTCCCGCGGCACTTCCAGCACTTTCCCGACGGAAACCACGCTCTGCTCGAGCCACGCGTCGTACGCATCGTCGTCCATCCCGTGCGAGCTGATGTATTCGGCTACAGACACCTTGTCTTCATACAGCTCGATGATGAGCGGGAATTCCGGCAGGTCGCGGTCGTAAAGGCGGAAACAGGTGATCCCCTGCCGCCGGGCGGTCTTGGCCAGGTGCTTGTAGACCTTGGCCAGCCGGTTTTCGAACATCTGGTACTTATCGGACATAATCGTGTGCAAATATGCGATTTTCCTCCCGGATGCGCCAGCGGGCGGCCCAAAAAGCGACAGCCGGAACGAAGTCCGTTCCGGCTGCTGCCATATCGTATGCTGGAAAATCAGCTGAAGATGTCTTTCACTTTCTCGAAGAACCCTTTTTCGGATTTTTCGGGATTGGGTTTGAAATTGCCGGATTCCTGCATTTTTTCGAGCATGGCCTTTTCGTCGGCCGTGAGCGTCTGCGGCGTCCAGACATTCACCTGGATGAGCTGATCGCCTTTTTCGTAGCTGTTGACGGAAGGGAACCCTTTGCCTTTGAGCCGGAAAATTTTACCGCTCTGCGTTCCCGGCGGAACCTTGATCTTGGCCTTGCCGTCGATGGTCGGTACTTCGAGCTGAACGCCGAAAGCCGCGTCGGGGAAGGAGATGTGCAGGTCGAAGGCGACATTGAGGCCGTCGCGCTGCAATTCCGGGTGCGGTTCTTCTTCCACGAGAATGAGCAGGTCGCCCGGAGCGCCGCCGCGTTCGCCGGCATTTCCTTTTCCGCTCATGGACAACTGCATGCCTTCCATTACGCCGGCGGGAATGTCGATCGAAACGGTTTCTTCTCCATATTGACGGCCTTCTCCTTTACAGCTGGTGCATTTGTTGGTGATGATCTGTCCTTCCCCGTTACAGGTAGGGCAGGTGGTCACGGTTTGCATCTGGCCGAGGAAGGTCTGGGTCACTTTACGTACCTGGCCGGAGCCGTGGCAGGTGGTGCACGACTGGAAAGCGTTTTTGTCTTTCGCGCCGAGGCCGTTGCAGGTGTTGCAGGTGACGTGTTTCTTGACTTTGATCTTTTTATTGGTGCCTTTGGCGATCTCTTCGAAGTTCAGTTTGATCTTCACACGGAGGTTGCTGCCGCGGGTGCCCCGCTGCCTGCGTCCGCCGCCGCCGCCACGCTGGCCGCCGCCGCCGAAGAAGCTGCCGAAGATGTCTTCCCCGAAAATATCCCCGAAGTTGGAGAAGATATCGTCCATGTTCATGTGGCCGCTGCCGCCGAAGCCGCCGCGGTTGCCCATGCCGGCATGGCCGAAGCGGTCGTACTGGCCGCGCTTGTCGGGGTCGCTGAGCACTTCATATGCTTCCGCCGCCTCCTTGAATTTTTCTTCCGCTTCCTTATTGCCGGGGTTCCGGTCGGGATGGAACTGCATCGCCACCTTGCGGTACGATTTCTTGATTTCATCCTGGGAAGCGGTTTTGGCAACCCCTAATATTTCGTAATAATCTCTCTTGGTCGACATGTTTATACACTTGAAAAGCCCATTCCGGTGGAACAGGCTATGAAAATTCTATGGGACTGGCAAAACTGCTGTCACAACGTCATTTTCCGACTACCACGCGGGCATGGCGGATGATTTTGTCGTTGAGGTAATAGCCTTTTTGCAGTACATCGAGCACCTTGCCTTTCAGATCGTCTGTAGGGGCAGGGATTTCGGTCACGGCTTCGTGGAGGTCCGGGTTGAATTCCTCTTGCATGGCTTCCATGGGTTTAAGGCCCTTGGATTGCAGAATGTGCTGGAATTTGTTGAAAACCAGCATCACACCTTCTTTCACTGCGGTGGCTTCTCCCGATGTTTCCAGCTGTTTGGCGGCTCTTTCGGAATCATCGAGCACATCGAGTAGGGCAACGATCACTTCTTTGTTGGCAGTGTTGATCAGCTCGATCCGTTCTTTGGCGTTTCGCTTCCTGAAATTATCGAAATCCGCGTTCAGCAGGAGATATTTTTTACGTAGTTCGTCGAGGTCCGAACGGAGCTTGTCGGCCTCGTCCTCTTCCGGCAGCGCATCGTTCAAGTGGGAAGATCCGGCCTGGTTTTCATCGGAATTGATGTCCATTTCACGGGGTTCCTGCCCATTTGCCTGCATATCTTTATCTTTTTCTGTCATAATCGTACTTATTGTCTGCAAGTTACCCCTCGACAATAACTTTGCCAAGCGCCCGTTTCTGGACAATTTGGCAGGATCGGGAAGGATTCCCTGCATTTTGTACCTTTGCGCTCCAATAATAAACAATGACCAAGGTATTTCTCAAGAAAAAGATAGCGAACCGCGTATTGACGGGGCACCCCTGGGTTTTCGGCAACGAAGTGGGCCAGATCGAAGGGGAAGTGAACGCCGGCGATATCGTGGACGTGTTCACGCATAACGGTATTTTCGTTGGCCGGGGATACATCAACCCCCAATCCCAGATCCTCGTGCGGCTGCTCACCCGCGACCGGAACGAGACCATCGACGAAGGGTTCTTCCTCCACCGCCTCCGCAAAGCCTGGGAATACCGGAAAAAGCTCGGGTATGTGGAAAACTGCCGCCTCATCTTCGGCGAAGCAGACGATATGCCGGCCCTCATCATCGACAAGTTCAACGACTACTTCGTGCTCCAGACCATGGCCCTCGGCATCGACCGCTGGAAACCCGCCATCGTGAACGCCCTCCACGAAATCTTCCAACCCAAGGGCATCTACGAACGGAACGACGTGCCCGTGCGCGAACTCGAAGGCCTCGAACAAAAGAAAGGCTTCCTCAGCGATCCGTTCGACACCAATATCATCATCAACGAAAACGGCCTGAAATTCCATGTGGATATCGTGGGTGGACAAAAAACCGGTTATTTCCTCGACCAGCAGGATAACCGCCGCGCTATCCAGCACATCGTGAAAGGGGCAGACGTGCTCGAAGCGTTTTGCTATACGGGCACTTTCTCCTGCCATGCGGGGCATTACGGCGCCAAAAGCGTGCTGGGCCTCGATATCTCCGAGCACGCCGTGAACACGGCCCGCCGCAACGCGGAGCTGAACGGCCTGCAGGATATCTGTAAATTCCAGGCGGTGAACGCGTTCGACCAACTGAAACAATGGACCCGCGAAGAGCGCAAGTTCGACGTGGTGATCCTCGACCCGCCGGCCTTCACCAAAAGCCGTGAAAACATCCAGAAAGCGATCACGGGATATAAGGAGATCAACCTCCGCGGGATGAAGCTCCTGAAACCGGGCGGCTTCCTGGTAACGGCGAGCTGCACCAACCTGGTAGACCCGTCCATGTTCCTCGAAACGATCGACATGGCGGCGAAAGACGCGCGCAAACGCCTCCGCCAGGTTACGTTCCAGACGCAGGCGCAAGACCATCCCATCCTCTGGAACATCGAGAACACGACGTACCTGAAGTTCCTTATCGTGGAAGTACAATAATCCCGGTCCGGGAAAACGATAATCGAAAACGGCGCTCCCGGTCCGGGGGCGCCGTTTTTCATGGCATGCAAGAGAAAGAAAAAAGGCCGACGGTGCCTGTGCATCCTGTCAGCCTTTTATATCTTAAATATTCCTACTCGTAACGGTTATTTGACGACGTTGAACTTCCCCGATTCCACCAGCGTCCCGTCTTTTTCCCTTAACTGGAAAATGTAAAGACCGCTGTAATAATTGTCCAATGGAAGTTGCGCGCGGTTGGCAAGGTTCTTCAGGTGATCCACCTTCTTGCCCAGGAAGTTATATACAATAATCTCGTAAACCTTATCGTTATTACGCTGAATTTCGAAATAAATCTTGGTTGTAGCGGGATTCGGATAGGCCTTCACTACCTTACTCGTATTCTCGCCCTCGGGGAATGTTGAGGGATTGGTAGACTTGCTTTGGGACCATGCCGGTAACGACAGGGCGCAGAAGAAAGTAAATAGGATGAGAGTAACGGTTTTGTACATAGAACCCAAAGATATAAATTTTTTTAAATATTACCCAAATTTTTGCGGTTTGGTTGCTATATAAAGATAACAAACGGTCTGCCAAATTGTGCAATTTCCCTGCTCTTTTTTCTGAAATTTTAACGTTTTTAACAATTTTTTCCACAGCCGTCCGTTGCTCACTTAAAAACTCGGGCAGGTTACGCTGTTAAGCGTTGAATTCCATCGATTTAGGAAATTCTTGAAAACCATCGACACTTCGAACCCTCCCATGGCCTGGCTGGCCGTCCGCAGCCGGCTCACATTCACATCATAGCTCACCCCGATCTCCCAGGCCCCCATATCGAGGCGGAACATGGGCACAACGGCGTCGTTCCAACGGTAAAACAGCCCGCCGTACATCCCCCGGTCCGATTCCAGCCCGTCGTCCATCAACCCGTACCCCACGAACGCACCGCCGATGAACTCGGAATACGCCCCCTGGTGCACCTGGTTGTAATGCGCGATCACCCGCACCCTTTCAGACACCGGCACCGTAAAGCCCAGGTTGAAGCTCAGCTTGGGGTCGAGCGTCACTTTATCGTCGTCGTAAAAAGACACTTTCGGTTTGTTGAAATGGTAATACGCCGCACCCACGAACCAGTTGGTAGCCTCGCCCAGCACGCCGTTGTAACTCATCCCCACACCCGCGTCCCAGTATCCGTATCCGATCTTGCTCAGGCGGCCTTCCTCGCCGGTTGGCGCCGCGGGGTCGAAGCGCCCGCCGGTATATTGATTGTTGAACGTGAGATGCGCAGGGTTGAACTGCCGCTGCACATACCCGCCCATGAAGCCCACCGATAAAAAGCTGCTCTTGTCTTCGCTGAGGGATTTATGGTAATTGAGCGCCGGCAGGAACTGGACGGATTGCAGGTTGGACGAGCCCGCCCGGTCGAACGAAGCCTGTATCCCGGCCGTAACGTGGTCGTTATACTGCCCCACCGGGAACTTCATCTCCCCGCTGAGCGTGCCGGTCTGATACGGTATCGTGACGCTGTTCCACTGGTTCCGGTATACGCCCTGGAACCGCACATCGCCCTTGAAAAGCCCGATCAGCGCGGGATTGCGGAGGATAGGCGTTTCCATGAACTGAGACAGGTGGATGTCTTGCGCGCACAGCGGCAGCCCGATGCACGCGAGCATTCCGCTTAACCAGTATTTCTTCATGCTTTTCAGCGTTTTCATGTGATTATCGTAATAAGGTTACATTTCCTTGTAAGGTGAATCGATCGCCGGTATCGCAAACCGCGTCCAGCAGCCAGATGTAGACATCGGGCGCCAGGAGTTTCCCATTCTGCAAGCCTTTCCAGCCCGCAGCTGGATCGTTCATCTGGAAATTGCTCCTGCTGAACACTTCCTGGCCGCTCCTGCTGTAAATCCGGAAAGAATTGACGCTCCGCACGCCTTTGCCGCGGGGAAAGAAATCGTCGTTCATCCCGTCGTTGTTCGGGGAAAACCCGCTGGGGAGGAACACGTTGCCCTGGTCGCAGATCAGCCTGACATTCATCACGTCCGACTTCTTGCAACCTTCGTTATTGGTCACTTCATACGCGTAATCGATGCCGGAACGCGGCGTAGCCACGGTTTGCGGACAGGTTGCGCAATCGATCCAGGTATTGGGCTTCCATTCGCCGCGCACCACATCGGCGCTATACGAGGCTTCGAGCACTACGGTATTGCCGGCCACGAGCACCTGGTCTGGCCCGGCGTTCACGGTGGGCGTGGGTTTCACCGTCACCTTCACGGGCCGCGTTTCGGTGGGGCATGCGGGACCGTTGCCTGCGGTTACGGTATAAGTGGTGGTAACAGTAGGCGTAATGAGGGGCATCGCCGTGTTGCCGCCTTCGGTTACCGTCGGAGCCCAGTCATAATAAGCGGCGCCGCTCGCCCTGAGGCGGGCGCTGCTGCCGGCGCAGATCGCGGTATCGGGGCTCACGGTGAGCAATATTTTCGGAACTACGCGCAGGGAAAGGGTGTCTTTCACGGTACAGCCG
This sequence comes from Chitinophaga rhizosphaerae, assembly GCF_003958645.1. Lineage (GTDB taxonomy): Bacteria > Bacteroidota > Bacteroidia > Chitinophagales > Chitinophagaceae > Chitinophaga > Chitinophaga rhizosphaerae. Next base: position 106,098 of record NZ_RXLO01000009.1, on the reverse strand, counting down.
AACGTATTGATGGCCGTTGCGATGTAGGATGTGTCTTCGGTAGGGGAGGCCACCGGGGTGGGACAATTGCTGCAATTCAGCTGCCAAGCCGGTTCCCAGGTAACGTTGCCGTTGGAAATGGCCTGGAGGTTGGAAGTGCCGCCCTCGCAGATTTTGACGGCAGATGCCTGAACGTTGAGGAAAGGCGTGGGATGGACGGCCACGTTGAACGTGATGGAATCCATACAGTTCCGCGCGTCGGTGATCACCAGTTTCACGGGGAAATTACCGCTGGAATTGAAGGTGGGCTTGTCGGGCGTCGATTTGTCGGACATGGCCACATTCCCGAATTCCCATTTCCAGGCGATCAGGGGGATGTTGGGTGTGGGGACGGATTGCTGGACGAACTGCACCGGTTGCCCCGCACAGGCGGAAGCGCCGGTTGCGAAGCGCGCTTCGGGCGCCATAACGGTGAGATGGTCTTTTTTGATGATCGTGTCCGGGCAAAGCGCGGCATCGTTGTAGAAGATGATGAGGGTGTCGGAGAAAACGCCTTTGGTGTTGACCAGTCTGCGTATATCCACATCCGTAGTTACGATCCGCTCGCCGTCTCCGAACCGCCAGTCGTAGTGGCGCACCAGTGCATGGGGCACCTGCACCACGCCGTAATGCACCTGGCTGTTGCGGCAAATGGAACCTACGCCGGTGTGGTAATCCGCTGCAAACACCTGGATGGTATGGTAAATGGTGCTCATGCAGGTCTGGGCCGCATTCCGCACAATGAGGCGGACGTTGTAGGTGCCGGGTTGGGAAAAAGTGTGGGTGGGATGGATGGTGTTGACGGACGGGGAATTGTCGTCGAAATTCCATTCATAGGTGTCGCTGGCCGTGGCGGTGGACGTGTTCATGAACGTGTACGTCATCCCCCCGCTCCCGCAATCCCTCGAAAACCTGAAATCCGCTACAGGACCGGTATTCGTTACCGTAACCGGTGCGGCATCGGTATAGCAGCCGTTGTTTCCGGCGCTCATCCTGACCGTCACGTTGCCGGCTGCACGAAACGCATGGTTGATATCGTTTTCCGGGCCTTCGTAGGTGGATCCGTCCCCGAAATCCCACCGGTACCGCGACGCATCCACCGCAGTGGCGAGCAACCGCGCCATGGTGCCGGCACAATCGTCTGGCCGGGAAACGGTGAAGCTCACATTTGATGGTTTGCTGCCGGTTTTTACTTGTTTCGGGAAAGTCTGCATCACGGCGCAACCCTGCTGAGTGGTAACGGTCAGCGTCACGTTGAAATCGCCGGCGGCCGTGTATTGATGGGTGATGACGGGCGTGGTGGAACTGGCCGTGGTATTGTCGCCGAACCCCCAGCTGTAGGAGACTGCGGGGTCGCCGGCGGGTGCCTGCACCGAAGCGTCGAACACGGCGGTGAACGGGAGGCAGCCTTCCTGCGGGGCGGAATTCATGGTGATGACGGGCGCGGAAACCATGATGAAATCGTTTTTCCGCAAAGTCTGCGTACAGCCGGTGGAATTGGTCACCGTTAAGGAGACATCGAATGTATCGATCTTGCTGAAGGTATGCTGAACGGTGGGCGCGCTCGAGGTCACGGGCGCCGATCCATCCCCGAAATCCCAGGTGCGGACGGTTGCGCCGGGCGTTTCGTCGGTGAAAGTGGCGGTATAAGTGCCGCAGGCTTTTTGTTTATCCACCTTGAATGCCGCCACGGGCACGGGATATATCGTGAAATTGGCGGTAGATGTGGCCGTGGCCGCGGTATAATATGCCGTGAGCTTGATGGAAACGGGGCCCGGTGTGTTGTAAGTCACCTTGGGATCGGTTTCCGTGGAACTTCTCCCGTCGCCGAAATCCCAGAGGTACGACGCCGCGCCTCCCGTGCTGGTATTTTTCAGCGTCACCGTGGCCGGCGCGCATTGCGACACCGGCGCCACCGTATAGGTAAACCCGGCCTGCTGGGCCGAGGCGCCCGCCGGCAAAGCCAGCAACGCCCACAACAATCGGATCAGGTTTTTCTTCTCAGGTGCTTTCATTTTTTCACAGGATATGGGAAAGTATAGGTTTATGGATTATACAAATTTATTATATTTTTTCCAATTCCCCTATCTCAGTAAAGTCACATTTCCTTTGAGGGTCATGGGCTCCCCGCTGTCGCACACGATTTCCGCATAGTAAACGAATACGTCCGGAGGAAGGGCTTGTCCGGCGAAACGCCCGTCCCATCCGCATCCCGGATCGTCCGACTGGCAATTCGCCCGTTCGAACACGAGTTGCCCCCAGCGGTTGAACACCCGGAACGATTTAATGGCCCTCACGCCGCGGCCGCGCACATAGAAAATATCGTTCTGGCCGTCGCCGTTCGGCGTGAAAGTATTGGGAATGAACGCAGTACTTCCGGAACAGAACAGTTTTACGGGCAGCAGAACGGTCGACTGGCAGCCGTACACGTTGGTGGCGGTGATCTGGTAGGTGACAAGCCCCTGCGTCTGCATTTCCGGCTGCGGACAGTCGTAGCAGCTGAGCCATTTCTCGGGATACCAGGCCCAGGTGATGATATCCGGGCTGCCGGTCACCGGCGCGGGCATCACGGTGCCGCTGGGAACGTTCAGGGTCTGCGGAACGGTGATCACAGGCGGTTGGTGCACGGTTACGGTCACGCGGGCGGTATCGGTAAAACAGGCGTCGTTGCCATACCCCACCACCCGGTATTGCGTGGTGGCTTGCGGTGTGGCCACGGGGTCCTGGAGGCCGGCGTCGCTCAATCCGTCTGCGGGGATCCAGCGGTAGCGGACGGCCCCGGTGGCGCGGAGGCGGGTTTGTTTGCCTTCGCAGATCTCGGCGTTGGAGGCATTGACCGTGAAAGGATGCGATACGCGGACGCGAAGGGAATCGACCGCGCGGCAGCCGTACTGGTTGACGGCGGACACGCGGTAAAGGGTGTCCAGCACCGGACTGATCACGGGGTTCTCGGCTGTGGCGCTGGAAATATTGTAAGGCGTCCAGTTGTATTGCGCAGGCCCGCCGTTGCTGATGACTTGCAGGGATTGGCCTTCGCAAACGAGCGCCTGGCGGGGCGTTACCGCGAGCGAAGGCAGCGGGTTCACCACCAGCCTGAATTCCGCCGTGTCTGGACAGGTGCCTTCGGAATTACGGATCACGAGGCTGACGTCGTGCAAGCCGGCCTGCTGGTAAACGAGGCGCGGGGGCAGGGAAGGGCTGTTGCCGGGTTGGCCGTCTACCGTCCACGTCCAGCTGGTGGCGGGCAGCCCGCGGTTCTCGGAGCCGGAGAACTGCACAGGCTCATTCACGCAAACGGGGCCTGCCGGCGCAATGGCGGCTTCGGGTTTCGGGTCGATCTTCAATGTCAGGAAAGCGGAATCCTCGCAACCATACCGGGTAATGGCCAAAAGTTTAACGCGGTAGTCGGCCGCGCCGGTGTAGGCGAAACGCGGGTGTTCGTCGGTGCTCACGTCGTCCGTTCTTGCATCCACCCCGAAATCCCAGCGGTATTGCATGGCATCGCCATGGCGTTCGGCAGACAGGGATGTGGAAGCATTGGTGAACAGCACATCGGCCTGGTCGCAGGCCGCGAGCGTGCTCATGGTGAAGCCGGCCGTGGCCCTGTCTACCACGATGCTGTCGGGCAGGCCCTGTGCGGGCACTTTGCATCCTTTCGCGTCTTCCAGCACCACACGGGGATAGTAAACGCCGGGCTGCGTGTATTCGTAGGAGAAAGTATTGGTATTGGTGGTGGTCACGGTGCCGTTGTCCATGTCCCAGGTGTATTTGGCGGTGTTTGGCGAACTGGCGCTGAAGGAGGTGGTATGCGGTGCGCAACCGATTTTATGAGTGATGGTCTTGGTGCCGATGGGGCCTTCGATGAAGATATCCTGCGTGGTAGTGCTCACGCAATCGCCGGCGGAATACACGTTCAGGGTAATGGTATAGTTGCCGGGAAGATTATACACGTGATCGGGCTCGTCGAGGTTGGAGCGGCTGTTGTCCCCGAATTCCCATACGGCGCGAGCGTAACCGGTACTTTGGTTATCGGGCGAAACGAGGGCCGGCGGGCACTGCGCCACCTGTCCCGGAACGGTGAATTTCGCCTGCGGATCAGGGACGGTGATGAACTGGTTTTTGGTTTCGGTGGATGTACATCCTTCATCGTCCGTTACCGTCAGTTTTACGGTGTAAATACCGGCGGTGGTAAACGTTTTCAGCGGATGGCGGTCGGTAGAGGAGGAGTTATCCCCGAAATCCCAAGCATATGTGAGATTGGTGCCGGTTGAGGTATTGCTGAACTGGAACCCGGTATTCTTGCAGGCAACCTGTGCCGGCGCCTGGAACCCAGCTTCCACGTCGCGCACGGTTACCGGCCGCGAAATCGAAGTGAGGCAGCCGGCCTGGTCTTTCACCTGGAGCACCACGTTGAAAGTGCCGCTGGATGCGAAAGCGTGTTTGTAATTGGTGGGTTTGGCTGTCACGGTTTCATCCGCCGTCCCGTCCCCGAAATTCCAGGTCCAGCTTTCGATCGCATGGCCGTGGAAGGAAGTGGACGCATCGTTGAACGTTTGCTCGTCTCCCTCGCAACGCCGGCCCGTCACCGCAAAATCCGCAGTGGAACCATTCACCTGGATGTCGAGCACGTTAGACGAAGTCACGCAGTTATTGCGGTCGGTCACGGTCAGCACTACGTTATAGCGCCCAGGTTGCGAGAAAACCTTGGCGATATTGTTGCCGCCAACCGGCGCATAAGTCCCGTCTCCCCAGTTCCATTCCCAGCGAACGATATTGTTTTCGTCCACATTGCTGCGAGAGAACACGAGCGGATTGGCGGCGCAGACTGCCGGAGCAGCGCTGATGACGGGCCGCTCGTCGATAATGTCTGCCACCTGCGTCATTTCCGATTCGCAATTCCCGTCGGTTACGACCAGCCGGACGCTGTACGTGCCGGGCGTAGCGTAAACATGTGTGGGCGATTGATCGGTGGATGTGTTTCCGTCGCCGAATTCCCATCTCCAGAACCGCGGCGTTCCGGGAATGGGGCCGAAGTCGGAGAGGTCGGTGAACGTTACGCGCATTTTATCGGAGCAGGGGTTGCTCATCCCGAAATTGGCGATGGGCGGGAGGATGCGGATGAAATCGGGCTTGGTGAGCGTGCGGCGGCAACCGAAGTTGTTAACGGTGAGGGTTACATCGTGCAGGCCGAGGTTGCGGAACCGGTACACGGGGTTTTCGGTGCGCAGGATCATCCCGCCGTCTTCCGGCAATACCCATTCCCATTCGGTGCCGCGGGGCTGGGAAAGGTTGGTGAAGCTCACCGGGTCCCTTTGGCAGGGCGCTTTCGGGGCCGCGTCGAACGCCACGACCGGGATGCGGCCAGCCCGGGCGGTGGTTTGCAGATCTACCCGGCAGGTCCCGTTCACCATGAGCACCAGGCGTACCGTATAGGCGCCTTCGTTATTATAGGTGTGCGATGGGTTGGGCGAGGTAGAGGTGTTGGCGGCGCCGGAAGCCGGGTCCCCGAAATCCCACTGGTAGCCGGTAATGACGCCGGCCGTCAGCAACCGGGCGCTGAATGCGGCAGTGTGGGGGATACAGCCCTCGGGGTCCGGCACGTCGATCACCGCCTGCGGCCGCTCGGCGATGATGAAATCGTTCAAGGAAAGCCGGTCGGTACAGCCAGCTGCATTGGAAACGTCGAGCGTTACGTCGAACTGGCCGAAGTTATTGTAGGTATGTAGCGGGGAAGGGCCGGTGCCGGTGGTGCCGTCGCCGAATGTCCATTGGTAGGTAGATGCCCCGGTAGAGGTGGAGGTAAACTGCACATCGAACGGTGCGGCGCAACTGGTCCTGGGCGTTGCCGTGAAACCCGCCGCGGGCCTTGGATGTACGGTAACCGCTTTGGTGACGGTTTCGAGGCAGCCCGGCCTGCCAGACGTCAGCGTAATGCTGTACGTTCCGGGCGCCGTAAAACTAAAAGAGGCGTCCCTGCCGGAAGATGTGCTCCCGTCCGGGAAAGTCCAGCTGGAAAGGGTGGGATTCGGCGAGGTGGTGTTCCGGAAGCGGGTGGGCGCGCCGATACAGGCGGTGCCGTCTACCACGAAGTCTGTCCGCGTGCGCTGGATCACTACGAACGCCGTTTTGGAAACGGTGTTCTCGCAACCTTCGGGCGTGCGGGCCCGCAGCGTGACGGTGTAGCTGCCTTCGTTGGCGTAGGTGTGCGAGGGGTGTTGCGCGGCGGAAGTGTTGGCGGTGCCGGAGGCCGGGTCCCCGAAATCCCAGGCATAGGTCAGCCCGCCGGGCCCGCTGCTGCGGAAGTTGACGGTGAGGGGCGTGGTGCAGGAAGTCTGCACGTCAGACACGAAATCGATCTGCGGTGTGCTGCCCACGCGGATATATTGGGGCAAGGTGAGGCCTTCCTTGCAGCCGAAGCTGTTTTCCACGATGGTGGAGATGGAGAAGGCGCCGTTGACGTTGAAGGTATGGGAAACATCGGCCCCGGAAGCGGAGTTGCCGTCGCCGAAATCCCAGGTGATGGAGCGGATGGTGCCCGATCCGGGAGCGGAAGCGTCGGTGAACCGGACGGCCATGGGCGTGCAGCCCGACAGTGGCGTGGCGGAGAACCTGGGCACGGGGTTCTGGTACACCGTGATGGTTTGCGTGGCCGTGCGGGTGCCGCCGGGGTACGTGGCCGTTAACCGGACGTGATAGGTTCCGGGCGCGGTAAATACCTTGGAAGCGTGCTGGTTGGTGGAATGCGCGCCCAGCTGGAAATCCCAGTCCCAGGTGGCGCCGGCGTCGGAAGTATTGGTGAAGGAAACGGTCAGCGGTGCGCAGCCGGCGGTAACGTCGGCGGAAAACGAGGCTTGTTGTGCACGGGCCGTGAACGAACAGAGAATGGTCAGGCAGCAGCATACGGCCGCAATATGGTTTTTCAGTTGGCGTCGGTTGATCATAGGTTTACCCGAAAATTGGAGGTATAACCCGCTCGGGGCTTTTGTGTCAAAGAGGTAAAAATAATATTTAAAAAAGAATTATCTGTTTATATTAACATTATGTTTTCATCGTGTTAAGCGATTAATTATTTATTTGCCCCCGTAACGGATGTGTAAGAAGTACATTTACTTGAATTTACGTCCGGATTCCAAACCAAATGGATATGGCTGAATTGGATAAAGCTTATTGGAATGCGCGCTATGAGCGCGGGGAAACCGAATGGGACATGGGAACCGTATCACCCCCTTTGCGGGACTATTTCGACCAGCTGCCCAACAAGAACCTCCGGGTGCTCATCCCGGGCGGTGGCAACAGTTATGAAGCCAAGTATTTGTGGGACAGTGGGTTCCGCGATATTACGGTGCTGGATATTTCTTCCGTGATCATCGACCGTTTGAAGCAGAAATTCTCCGGGACCGGGATCAAATTCGAAACGGGGGATTTCTTCGAGCATGAGGCGGAGTACGACCTGATCGTGGAGCAAACCTTCCTTTGCGCGCTGGACCCGGCCCTCCGGCAAGCCTACGCGCGGCATATGTACGACCTCCTCTGGGAAGAAGGCCGCCTCGTCGGGGTGCTCTTCAACCGCGAGTTCGACGAGCCCGGCCCCCCGTTCGGCGGCGGCATCAAGGTTTACCGCAGGATGTTCGAACCGTATTTCGCTTTCAAAACCTTTGCCCCCTGCTATAACTCGCATCCCGCAAGGTCAGGCAGGGAAGTGTTCATCAATTTCCGGAAGCTCGACAGCGTAGGCCGCCGCCGGTCGTAACGTTTCCTGCAGATTGTGTATCTTTATGGATTAGCCGTTAAAGACAAAACAATCAAGGAAACCGATGAAAAATTTCATAGCCATTGCCGCTTTGCTCTGTAGCGTAACCTTTGCCAACGCCCAACAGACCGTTTCGGCCGATATGTTTGAAAAAGGCCTCCGCCGGACAGACGTTCAGCTGCTCGACGTCCGCACCGCCAGGGAATTCAAGACCGGCCACCTGCCCAACGCGCTCCAGGCCGATTTTACCAACAAGGAAGAATTCGCCCATCGCGTCAAATCCCTCGACAAATCCAAACCCGTATTCGTATACTGCCTCGTTGGCGGCCGGAGCGGCGCTGCAGCCAAATGGCTGGCAGATAACGGTTTCAAGGACGTGACCGACCTTTCCGGCGGCATCAACGCCTGGAGAGCCGAAAGCAAGCCCATCGCCGGGGGCGAAAAAGTCCCGCAAATGCGTATGGACCATTACGAACAGGCCATCTCCGGCAGCCAGTGGATCCTTGTAGACGTTGGCGCCGAATGGTGCCCGCCCTGCCGCAAAATGGCGCCCGTCGTGAAACAGTTCACCGAAGAAAAGAAAATCAAAATACTGAACGTCGACGGCGGAAACGACACCGATGTCATGAAATCCATAACCGCGAGTTCGACGAGCCCGGCCCCCCGTTCGGCGGCGGCATCAAGGTTTACCGCAGGATGTTCGAACCGTATTTCGCTTTCAAAACCTTTGCCCCCTGCTATAACTCGCATCCCGCAAGGTCAGGCAGGGAAGTGTTCATCAATTTCCGGAAGCTCGACAGCGTAGGCCGCCGCCGGTCGTAACGTTTCCTGCAGATTGTGTATCTTTATGGATTAGCCGTTAAAGACAAAACAATCAAGGAAACCGATGAAAAATTTCATAGCCATTGCCGCTTTGCTCTGTAGCGTAACCTTTGCCAACGCCCAACAGACCGTTTCGGCCGATATGTTTGAAAAAGGCCTCCGCCGGACAGACGTTCAGCTGCTCGACGTCCGCACCGCCAGGGAATTCAAGACCGGCCACCTGCCCAACGCGCTCCAGGCCGATTTTACCAACAAGGAAGAATTCGCCCATCGCGTCAAATCCCTCGACAAATCCAAACCCGTATTCGTATACTGCCTCGTTGGCGGCCGGAGCGGCGCTGCAGCCAAATGGCTGGCAGATAACGGTTTCAAGGACGTGACCGACCTTTCCGGCGGCATCAACGCCTGGAGAGCCGAAAGCAAGCCCATCGCCGGGGGCGAAAAAGTCCCGCAAATGCGTATGGACCATTACGAACAGGCCATCTCCGGCAGCCAGTGGATCCTTGTAGACGTTGGCGCCGAATGGTGCCCGCCCTGCCGCAAAATGGCGCCCGTCGTGAAACAGTTCACCGAAGAAAAGAAAATCAAAATACTGAACGTCGACGGCGGAAACGACACCGATGTCATGAAATCCATCAACGCCACCGAATTGCCCACTTTCATCCTGTACAGGAATGGCAAGGAAGTCTGGCGGAAATCCGGGACCGTAACACCGGAAGAATTCCGCAAAGCGATGAAATAAATGAAAAAGGGGCACTTCATATTGAAGTGCCCCTTTTTTAATCTATCGGAATGATGATTTGAATGATCCTGTTTACTTCCGGAAGGAATTTCACGCCCCCAGATTATACATCTTCCCGTATTTCTCCTGCGCGTACGCCATGAAATGTTTGAAATTGAGCTTCTCGCCCGTCACTTTTTCACATAACTCGTTGGAAGTGTAATACCTGCCGTGACGGTGGATATTGTCCCGCAACCAAAGCAGCAGCCCGTTGTACCGGCCGTCGGCGATGGCATTGTCCAGCCCCGTGATCTGCTTGCGGGCGGCGGAAAAGAACTGCGCCGCATAAAAACTGCCGAGCGAATACGTAGGGAAGTATCCGAAGGCGCCGTGGCTCCAGTGAATGTCTTGCAGGACCCCGTGCATATCGTCCGTCACTTTCACGTTGAGGAAATCGAGATAGTATTGGTTCCAGATGTCGCGGAGGTCTTTGGTCCGCAATTCCCCGCCGATCAGCCCCTTTTCGATCTCGTATCGGATCATGATATGGAAATGGTAGGTGAGCTCATCGGCTTCGGTACGGATCAGCGAGGGCTGCACCTGGTTGATGGCTTTATAGAAATCCATGATGGGAACGGCTTGCAGGTTGGCGCGGAACAGCCCTTGCAGGTGGCCGTAATGTTTCTGCCAGAAAATGAGGCTCCTGCCTACATTGTTCTCCCAGAGCCGGCTTTGCGATTCGTGGATGCCCAGGCTGGCCGCTTCGCCGCAGGGAAGGCCATACTGTTCCACGGGCAAGCCCTGTTCGTACAGGGCATGGCCGCCCTCGTGGATGCAGCTCCAGGTCATATTGCCGAGGTCCTGCTCGTCGATGCGCGTGGTCACGCGGACGTCCAGCGGGTTGAAGCTCGTGGTGAAAGGGTGTTCGGACACATCCTGCCTGCCCGCCCCGAAATCGTAGCCCATGGCTTTGAGGATATCGATCCCGAATTGCCATTGCTGGTCTTTGGGGTAGAGCCGGTTCAGGAACTTCTTGTCTGGCGGGGTTTGGAGGGCAATTTGCTGCAGCAGGGGGTGGAGCGACTGGCGCACGTCCCGGAAGATGGCGTCGAGCATGGCTACGTCGGCGCCTTTTTCGTATTCATTGAGGAGCGCGTCGTAAGGGTGGCCGGTATATCCGAGGATGTCTGCCTCCTTTTTCTTCAGTTCCACCATTTTGGCCAGCAGCGGTTCGAACACGGAAAAGTCTTTTTCCTTGCGGGATTTGATCCAGGCATGATAGGCGGCGTTGGAGGCGGTAGAGAGCTCGGCTACGAAGGGACCGGGATATTTCCGCTGTTTTTCGAAGTCTTCGGCAGACAGTTCCACGTTGCGGCGCTGCACGTCGTCGAGGTCCTGGCGGTTTTTCAGTTCCTGCAGGAGATCGCCGAGGGCGGGGGCGGTAGACAGTTCGTGGGAGATGGTGCTGAGTGTGGTGATCTGGCGGCCGCGGAATTCCGCGCCTTTTTCGGGGAGGTAGGTTTCCTGGTCCCATCCGAGGATGGACACGGAATTGCGTACATCTGCGATTTGCTGCATCCGGGCGGTATAGTCCTGGTAAAGGTCTGCTGAAGTTTTTTGCACTGTCATGAAAAGCGGTTTATTTTACAAATCTAATCAACTAATCCGCGCCAGCAATTGCGGATGCGGAATGTTGACTATCTTGAAGATATGACGATTCAATCCATCATACAAGTGATCGAGCGGTTTGCGCCGCCGGCTTACCAGGAAAGTTATGATAATGCGGGGCTGTTGTTCGGCCATGCCGGATGGGAAGCGAAAGGCGTGCTCCTCACGCTGGACGTTACCGAGGCGGTGATCGACGAAGCCATCGAAAAGGGTTGCAACCTGGTGATCGCGCATCACCCGATCGTTTTCGGGGGACTGAAGCGCATCACGGGCCGCAATTACGTGGAAAGGGTGGCGATCAAGGCCATCAAGAACGATATTGCGGTGTATGCCGCCCATACGAACCTCGATAATGTGCGCGCCGGCGTCAGCGCCATGATGGCAAAGCAGCTGGGGCTGGAGAAAACCCGCGTCCTCGACCCGAAACCCGGCCTTTTGCGCAAGTTGTACACCTTTGTGCCGGCCGGGCACGCGCCGGCGGTGCAGGATGCGCTGTTTGCCGCGGGGGCGGGGCATATCGGCAACTACAGCGAATGCAGCTTTTACCATGAAGGAACGGGCACTTTCAAGGGAGGCGAGGGAACTGACCCCTTCGCCGGCAAGCCCGGCGAGCGGCATGGCGAGGCGGAAGTGAAGGTGGAGGTCATATTCCCGGCGCAGCTGGAGGGAGCGGTGACGGCCGCCCTGCATAAGGCGCATCCTTACGAGGAGGTGGCGTACGACGTGGTGAAGCTGGAAAACCGCTGGGCCGAAGTGGGATCGGGGCTGATCGGCGAACTGCCGGAAGGGATGGACGAAATGGCTTTTCTCCGGATGGTAAAGGAGCGTTTCCGGACGGGTTGCGTGCGCTATACCCCCCTCCGGGGCAAAAATGTACGGAAAGTGGCGGTGTGCGGCGGTGCGGGGAGTTTCCTGCTCCGGCAGGCCCGGAGCGCCGGGGCGGATGCCTACATTTCGGCCGATTTTAAATACCATGAATTTTTTGATGCTGAAAATCAATTAATTATCGCAGATGTCGGACATTTTGAAAGCGAACAGTTCGCAGTAGACTTATTTTATCATATATTGACTGAAAATTTTAGTAACTTCGCGCCTCTAAAATCTACCATCAACACAAACCCGGTAAATTATTTATAATACATGGCTACTGTAAAAGAATACAACGTCGAGGAAAAGCTGGTTTCTGTACTGCGTTTACAGAAGATCGATTCCAAGTTGGATGAAATCCAGATCCTGAAAGGGGAGTTGCCGATCGAAGTGCGGGATCTTGAGGATGAGATTGAAGGCCTGAACCACCGTTTGGCTCATATCGAAGACGAGATCAAAGGCATCCAGGATTTCGTAGCCGCCAAGAAAAACGCCATCAAAGACGCGGAAGCGCTGGCCAAGAAATACGAGAAGCAGCAGGATAACGTGAAGAACAGCCGTGAATTCGAAGCCATCTCCAAAGAGATCGAAATGCAGCAGCTGGAGATCAAACTGGCGGAAAAGCACATCCGCGACGCTAACGACGATATCAAGGAAAAATCCCGCTCCCTCGAGGTCGCCAAGCGCACCATCGGCGACAAGGAAACCAACCTGAAACATAAGAAAGGGGAACTGGAGAAAATCATCGGCGAAACCGAAAAAGAAGAAAAAGGGTTCGAAAAGCAAAGCGAAGAAGCCCGCACCAAAGTGGATGCCCGCCTCCTCGCCGCTTACGAAAAAATCCGAAAGAACTACCGCAACGGCCTGGCCGTGGTAACCGTCGTGCGCGATTCCTGCGGCGGCTGCTTCAACGCCATCCCCCCGCAACGCCAGGCGGAAATCCGCCATCGCAAAAAGATCATCGTTTGCGAACATTGCGGACGTATCTTGGTAGATAATGATCTCGACGCCACCGTAACCATTTAAGTTCCGGTAGCCGAAATAATAACATGTTAGGAACTCCGCGCATATCCATTGCGCGGAGTTCCTTATTTTTGCCCCTATGCGTTTCATACTCCTCTTCGCCCTGATATGCAGTATAGTCGTGCCCGTGAGCGCGCAGCAGCCCCGGTACGATTTCAACGGCCGCTGCCAGCAAGCCTATCATGCGATCATGCAGCTGCGTTTGCAAACGGGCATCGGGCTCCTGGAAGCGGAAAAACGCGAAAACCCCGACAACCTCCTTCCATATTTCATCGAAAACTACGCGGATTTCTTCACCCTGTTTTTCAATGAAGACGCCAATGCCTACGCCCGGCAACGGAAGCAGCGCGCCGTGCGGCTAGACAGGCTGGCGGAAGGCCCGGAAGACAGTCCGTTTTACCTCTACACACAGGCCGTCGTAAAATTCCAGTGGGCCCTCATCAAAGTGAAATTCGGGGAAAAATGGGACGCCGTCTGGGAAGTGCGCAAATCGTACATCACCCTGAAAGACAATGAGCGCAAATATCCCGGGTTCCTGCCCAATAAAATGATCCTCGGGCCCATGCAAACCGTGTTCGGCACCATCCCCGAAGGCTATAAATGGATCACCAATATCCTCGGCCTGCGCGGCAGCATCAAACAGGGGATGGGCAACCTCTCCCAGGTCATCGATAGCCACGACCCCGTGGCCGATATTTTCCGCGAAGAATCCTACTATTACTACTGCTACCTCAAGCTGTTCATCGAAAACAAACCGGAACAACTCTGGGATTTCGTGGAGAAAAAACAGCTGGATACAAAAAATAACTATCTTTTCGCCCTGATGGTGGCCAACCTGAGCCTCAACAACCAGAAAGCCGACCAGGGCATCCGGGTGCTGGAAGAACGCCGCCCGAGCCCGGAATACGCACATCTCTGGTACAGCGAATACGCCATGGGCCTCATGAAATTCGAACGCGGCGATGCCGACGCCATCGCCCACCTCGAAAAATTCGTGAACGGCTTCAAGGGGAAATTCTATATGAAAGAAGCCCTCCAGCGACTGAGCTGGGCGTATTACCTGAAAGGCGACATATCGAAGGCGCAATATTACCGGAACCTCGTTCCCCAACGCGGGAACATGGAAACTGACGCCGACAAACAGGCACAGAAGGAAGCCAAAAGCGGCAAATGGCCCAATGCCGTACTGCTGAAAGCCCGGTTGCTGAGCGACGGCGGATTTTATACCGAAGCGCGCGACCTGCTCCTGTCCAAAAAAACGACCGATTTCTCCCTGGTGGAACAAAAGCTGGAATACGCCTACCGCCTGGCCCGGATTTACGACGAAATGGGGAACGATTCGGCCGCCCTCCGCCTGTACGACGCCACCATCAAGATCGGCACCAACCGGCCGGAATATTTTGCCGCAAGGGCGGCGCTCCAGGCCGGGTACATCTATGAAAAAGCGGGCGACAAACAGAGAGCCCGGACTTACTTCCAGACCTGCCTCGATATGGAAGGCCACGATTACAAAAATTCCCTCGACCAGCGCGCCAAATCCGGCATGCTCCGGCTCGACGGTAAATAAAACAACGGAACAACACTGATATGTTATACCGCCTGGTTATTCAGAATTACGCGATCATCGACGAGCTGGAAGTCGATTTCGCCGGCAACCTAAACGTCATTACCGGCGAAACCGGCGCCGGTAAATCTATCCTGTTGGGCGCCCTCAGCCTCATCCTGGGAGAAAGGGCAGACCCGGCCGTGCTATTCGATAAAACCCGGAAGTGCGTCATAGAAGGCGCTTTCCGTGTAAAAACGGCACAGGTGCAACCCTTTTTCGAGGCCAATGAACTGGACCTCGACGATCCTGTGATCATCCGCCGAGAGATCAGCGCCGCCGGCAAATCGCGCGCGTTCATCAACGATACACCCGTCAACCTGTCCCAACTCCAGGAACTGAGCGCCCTCCTCGTGGACCTCCACCAGCAGTTCGACACCCTGGAGCTGGAGAAATCCAACTTCCAGCGCGAAGTGGTAGACGCGCTGGCGGGGCATACGGAGCTCCTGCAGGCCTACGGCAAGCGGTTCAGCCACTATGCCCGCCTGCAACGCGAAATGCGGGAATTGACGGCCCTGCGCGACAATGCCAACAAAGAAGCCGATTACAACAGGTTCCTGCTCGACGAATTGCTTGATATCAGCCTGCAGGACAATGAAATAGAACAGCTCGAAGCCGAACAGCAGCTGCTGAGCCACGCCGAAGAGATCAAGGGCACGCTGAACCGGATCTATTTCCAGCTGAAGGAAGACGAACAACCCCTCCTCCAACAGCTCCGCCAGTTGCAGCAAAGCCTCCAGGGGCTGTCGGCTTTCCATAAAGATGTGCCGCCCATCGCCGAAAGGATGCAGTCGAGCTACCTCGAGCTGCAAGACCTCGCCGCAGAAGTGGAGCGCCTCAACGACGGCGTACAGTTCGACGGTGAGCGGATGGAACAGCTGAATGAAAGGCTGGCCCTGGCTTACAAGCTCCTGAAGAAGCACGGTGTGCAGGATACGGCCGCGCTGCTGGCCATCCGCGACCAGCTGCAGGAAAAACTGGACGGCGTCCTCAATCTCGACGACCGCATCCGCGAAACTGAAAAGCAACTGGCCGAAAGCCAGGAATCGCTGGAGAAAGACGCGCAAAAGCTATCCGACCAGCGCAAGGCACAAACGGCGCCCTTCGAAGCGAAAGTGAACGATTTGCTGGCGCAGGTGGGCATGCCCAATGCGCGCATCCGGGTGGATATCGCGGAGGGCGCGCTGCAGGCTTTCGGGAAAGATACGATCGAGTTCCAGTTCGACGCCAACCGCAGCAACCAGTTCGGGCCCATCCGCAAGGTGGCCTCGGGCGGGGAACTTAGCCGTTTGATGCTGTGCATCAAATCGCTGGTGGCGCGTTCGGTATCATTGCCCACGCTCATTTTCGACGAAATCGATACCGGTATTTCGGGCGAAGCCGCCAGGCAGGTGGGTATCATTATGAAAGAACTGGCGCGCGGGCACCAGGTGATCTGTATCACCCACCAGCCGCAACTGGCGGGTAAGGCAGACGCACACTACTTTGTGTACAAGCAGTTGGTGGATGATAAGGTGAAGACGGGGGTGCGGCTGCTTTCGCAGGAAGAGCGGATCACGGCCATCGCCAAGATGCTGGGCGGGGAGAAGCCTACGCAGGCGGCGATGGAGAACGCCCGGGAGATGGTTACGCAATAAGATTTCAATTTTCGACTTTAACTGCTAAATTTGCCCAAATTTTAATCAATGGCTCATAACTTATTACAAGGGAAGAAAGGGATCATCTTTGGTGCGCTGGATGAAAATTCCATTGCCTGGAAAACAGCCGTGCGTTGTGTGGAAGAAGGCGCGCAAATCGTGCTGACGAACGCTCCCATCGCCATGCGCATGGGGGAGATCAACAAGCTGGCCGAAACCTGCAACGCCCCGGTAATACCTGCAGACGCCACCAGCATGGACGATCTGAACAACCTGTTCACCAAGTCCATGGAACATTTCGGTGGTAAAATTGACTTTATCCTGCATTCTATCGGGATGAGCGTCAACGTTCGCAAAGGAAGACCCTATACCGACCTGGATTACGACTTTTTCCATAAAGGGAACGATATTTCGGCCATGTCTCTTCACCGCGTGTTGCAGACGGCTTACAAGCTGGATGCGATCAGCGAATGGGGCTCCGTGGTGGCGCTCACTTACATCGCTTCTCAGCGTGTATTCCCGGATTACAGCGATATGGCAGACAACAAGGCCATGCTGGAATCCATCGCCCGGAGCTTCGGTTTCCATTACGGCGTGAAGAATAAAGTGCGCATCAACACCATTTCACAGTCGCCCACCCGTACTACCGCAGGCAGCGGTGTAAAAGGGTTCGACGGCTTCATCAGCTACGCTGAAAAAATGAGCCCTCTCGGCAACGCATCCGCCGACCAGTGCGCGGATTACACCGTTACCCTGTTCTCCGACTATACCCGCATGGTAACCATGCAGAACCTGTTCCACGACGGCGGTTTCTCCTTCACCGGTGTTTCTCGCGACGTGATCGAACAAATGGAAAAATAAGCCTTGCGCCTTCGGGCCAAAAAAATAAAAACCGTCCCGGGAGTTGCTCACCAGGACGGTTTAATTTTTTGCAGCATAGGCATACGCTAAGGGGCGAATGTCAATGGGGCAGGAATACGGCGTCTTTTAGTATTCGTCTTCGTTGAAGAAGAAGTCGTCTTGTGACGGGTAGTCTGACCAAATATCCTCAATGCCCTCATAAATTTCCCCTTCATCCTCCAGTTCCTGAAGGTTTTCGATAACTTCGATGGGTGCACCGGAGCGGATGGCGTAATCTATGAGCTCGTCTTTTGTGGCCGGCCATGGAGCATCCTCCAGGTACGACGCTAGTTCTAAGGTCCAGTACATCGTATATAAATTTTTACTTTTCCAAATTTTCGCAAAAGTATTATTTAATTTGAAATAAACAACTATTACTATTTTAACGGTTATTTATCGTTCGGTTATGCTTGTTGCTCGCAATGTCACCAAAAATTATTCCAACCTGCCTGTTTTGAGGGGGGTGGATATTTCTGTCAGTAAAGGGGAGATCGTCACGATCGTAGGGTCGTCTGGCGCAGGGAAAAGCACGTTGCTGCATATCCTCGGTACGCTGGATGCGCCTTCCGGCGGGGAAATCTTCATTAACGATGTGCTAACCAGCCATTTGGCAGGCGATGCATTGGCAGATTTCAGGAACCGCCATATCGGCTTTATTTTCCAGTTCCACCACCTGCTGCCCGAATTCAGCGCCCTCGAAAACGTGTGTATCCCAGGTTTTATCGCCGGCACCCGTAAAAACGAAGTGCGCGAAAGGGCGGAATACCTGCTTGAAACGCTCGGCCTCAAAGATCGCCTCCATCACCGCCCCACGCAGCTTTCCGGCGGCGAACAGCAGCGCGTGGCCGTTGCCAGGGCTCTCATCAACAACCCCGATGTGGTAATGGCAGACGAGCCCACCGGCAACCTCGACTCCCACAATGCAAAAGAGCTGCATCAACTCTTTCTGCAGCTCCGCGACCAGTTCGGTCAAACTTTTATTATCGTTACCCATAACGAGGAACTGGCCACGCTCAGCGACCGGCAACTCGTCATGAAGGATGGGAAAATAGTCGCTTAGCGGACTATTTTCCCAGGCATACTGCCAAACTGTCTTTCCAGTAAGGGATCTCCAGTCCGAAAGCCGCTTTGATCTTGCCTTTGTTCAATACACTGTAAGCCGGGCGTGGCGCCGGTGTAGGGTATTGATCGGAGGTGATGGGCTGCACTTTACAGGCCGCGCCGGTCAGTTCCCGGATCGCTACCGCGAAATCGTACCAGGTGGCTACCCCTTCATTGCTGTAATGGTACACGCCGCCTTCGGGGGCGGGGTGGGAGAGTATCGTGAAGATGGCTTCCGCCAGGTCGGGCGCATAGGTAGGCGTGCCGGTCTGGTCGAACACTACGCTGAGGCTTTCCTTTTCCTTCATCAGTTCCTGCATGCGCTGTACGAAATTCACGCCAAAACGCGAATACAGCCACGAGGTCCGCACTACAATAGCGTTGGGATAGGAGCCCAGCACCGCCGCTTCGCCACGGAGTTTGGACGCACCGTAGATGCTCTGCGGTGAGGCATCGTCGCTTTCGGTGTAAGGGCGGTTCTGACGGCCGTCGAACACGTAATCGGTAGACACCTGGATGAAGGCGATACCCTTCGCCTGGGCGGCTTCGGCAAGCTGCAGGGCGGCCTGGAAATTAAGCAGGAAAGCCGCTTCTTCGTCGGTTTCCGCCTGGTCAACAGCCGTATAGGCGGCACAGTTCACCACTCCGTCGATCTCCTGGCTGTCCAGGAAACCGGCAACGGCGTCGGCATCGGTGACGTCGAGCGTTTCACGGTCGGCCAGCACCAGCTGGAAGTCGGGGAATTTGGCGGAAACGGCTTGCATAGACAGGCCTAGCTGACCTTTGGCACCGGTTACCAGTATTTTTTTCATGGCGTCTTTTTTTAAGGCTGGAAGGTGAAATTATGCCGGCAGTCTGCCAGCAGCGGCAAATCCGCGTCTTTCCCGGAAATAATGGCATCGGCCAGGGGGAAGCCCCAGTCGATGTTCAGCGAGGGATCGTCGTAACGGATGCCGCCTTCGCTCGCCTTGTGATAGAAATTATCGCATTTGTAGAACACTTCAGCAGTAGGGCTCAGCACGGAATATCCGTGTGCAAACCCCTGTGGTATCAGCAATTGCTTTTTGTTTTCGGCCGAAAGCTCGATGGTATATACTTGCCCGTATGTGGGCGACCCTTTACGGATATCAACCACTACGTCCCAAATGCGGCCTTCCAGCACCCGGATCAGTTTTGTTTGGGAATATGGGTCCAATTGGTAGTGCAGCCCGCGCAATACACCATAAGTAGAGCGCGCCTGGTTGTCTTGCCGGAACTGGAAATCCAGGCCTTCTTCCCGAAACGTATTGGCATTGTAACTTTCGAAAAAATACCCGCGTGCATCGGTATGCACAATGGGTTCGAAAACATATAGTCCGGGAAAGCCGGTGGCGGTTAAAGGCATTATCGTTGTTGGTATTGTTCTTCGTAATATTTTTTATAAGCGCCGCTGGTCACATGGTCCAACCAATCCTGGTTGGCCAGGTACCAGTCTACCGTCTTTTCCAATCCTTCCTCGAACTGCAGGCTGGGCGCCCAGCCCAGCGCTTTGTTGAGCTTGGAGGCGTCTATCGCATAGCGTTGATCGTGGCCTGCGCGGTCTTTCACGAAAGTGATCAGCTGTGCGGAAGTGCCCGGTTCGCGGCCCAGTTTGCTGTCCATGATCTTGCAAAGGAGGCGGATGAGGTCGATGTTCTTCCACTCGTTGAAGCCGCCGATATTGTACGTTTCGCCGGTTACGCCATTATGGAAAATGGTATCGATGGCGCGGGCGTGATCGTCCACGAAGAGCCAGTCGCGCACGTTTTCGCCGGTCCCGTAAACGGGGATGGGCTTATTGTTACGGATGTTGTGAATGGCCAGCGGGATAAGTTTTTCCGGGAAGTGATGGGAGCCGTAGTTGTTGGAACAGTTGCTCAACACAACCGGGAGATGGTAGGTGTGAAAATACGCCCGCACAAAGTGGTCTGAACTGGCTTTGGAAGCGGAGTAGGGCGACCGGGGATCGTAGGCGGTCTCTTCCGTGAAGAAGCCTTCTTCGCCGAGGGAACCATATACTTCGTCTGTAGACACATGGTAGAAGCGTTTCCCGTCCATGGCGTCTTTCCAGTATTTACGCGCAGCGTTCAGCAGCACGGCGGTACCCAGTACGTTGGTGCGGATAAACGTCAGCGGGTCCTGGATCGAACGGTCTACATGGCTTTCTGCGGCGAGGTGGATGATGCCGCTGAAGGCGTACTTTTCGAAAAGCGCGTTGATGGCGGTTTCGTCGGTGATATCTACTTTTTCGAATGTATAGTTGGGCTTATCCTGCACATCGTTCAGATTCTCCAGGTTACCGGCATAAGTCAGGGCGTCTCCGTTCACAATCTGATAGTCAGGATATTTGTTGACGAATAACCTGACTACATGGGAGCCGATAAAACCGGCTCCCCCTGTAATCAAAATGGTTTTCTTCATATGGCGTTTATTGGCTCAGGTTTTCCCGAGCGCCTGTTTGAAATACTCGTAGGTGATTTTCAGTCCCTCTGCACGGTCTACCTTCGGTTCCCATCCGAGCAATGCTTTCGCCTTGGTAATGTCGGGCTTGCGTTGTTTCGGATCGTCTTTCGGCAGCGGCTGGAAAACGATTTTCTGTTTGGTACCTGTCAGTTTGATGATCTCTTCCGCGAATTCCAGCAAGGTGATTTCTGCCGGGTTGCCAATGTTGACGGGCATATGGTAATCGCTCATCAGCAGGCGGAAAATACCTTCCACGAGGTCGGCCACGTAGCAGAAGGAACGTGTTTGCGAGCCGTCGCCGAAAACGGTGAGGTCCTGCCCGGTAAGCGCCTGGCTCATGAACGCCGGCAATGCGCGGCCGTCGTCGAGCCGCATGCGCGGGCCGTAGGTGTTGAAGATCCGGATGATGCGGGTATCCACGCCATGGAAGTTGTGATAAGCCATGGTGATGGATTCCATAAAGCGCTTGGCTTCGTCGTACACGCCGCGCGGGCCCACGGGGTTCACATTGCCCCAGTATTCTTCGGGCTGCGGGTGAACGTTGGGATCGCCATATACCTCGGAAGTGGAGGCCACGAGGATGCGGGCATTCTTTTCCTTGGCCAGCCCCAGCAGGTTATGCGTGCCCAGGGAACCCACTTTCAGCGTCTGGATCGGCATCTTCAGATAATCGATCGGACTGGCGGGTGAAGCGAAATGCAGGATGTAATCCAGTTCGCCGGGGACATGGACGAACTTGGTCACATCATGATGGAAATATTCGAATTCCTTTAAAGGAAAAAGGTGTTCGATGTTCTTGATGTTGCCGGTGAGGAGGTTGTCCATCCCGATCACATGAAATCCTTCTTTGATGAAGCGATCACAAAGGTGGGAACCGAGGAACCCCGCTGCACCTGTGATGAGCACGCGTTTTTTTGTCATTTTACTACAGAGTTTAAACGGGTAACGGCTTGTCTTCCTACACTTTCATAATGGAAACCGAGTTCCTGCATCCTGGGTACATCGAACAGGTTCCGGCCGTCGAAGATTACCTGATCTTTGAGGTGGGTACGGATCTTGTCGAAGTCGGGCGTACGGAATACGCTCCATTCCGTGGCAATGATCAGCGCATCGGCATTTTCCAATGCTTCATATTGATGGTCCACGTAACGGATGCGGTCGCCGATCAATTGTTTCACGTTGTTCATGGCTTCCGGGTCGAAAGCGGAAACGGTAGCGCCCGCCGCCAGCAACCGGTCGATGATGTATAATGCGGGTGCTTCGCGGATGTCGTCCGTATTGGGTTTGAAGGCAAGGCCCCACAGCGCGAAATGCTTTCCTTTCAGATCGTTGTCGAAATACGCTTCGATCTTGGGAAGGAGAAACACTTTCTGTTGTTCGTTCACATCCATCACGGCATTGAGGATGCGGAAATCATAATCTGCATCCTGCGAAGATTTTACCAGCGCCTGCACGTCTTTCGGGAAACAGCTGCCGCCGTACCCGATGCCGGGGAAGAGGAAGCGCTTGCCGATACGGTCGTCGCTACCGATACCGCGGCGCACCATGTCTACGTCTGCGCCCAGGCGCTCGCAGAGGATGGCGATCTCGTTCATGAAGGAAATCTTGGTGGCGAGGAACGAATTGGCCGCGTACTTGGTCAGCTCGGCGGATTTTTCGTCCATGAAGATCACCGGGTTGCCCTGGCGAACGTAAGGAGCGTACAGTTCTCCCATCACCTTGCGGGCCCTTTCCGAAGATGTTCCGATCACGACGCGGTCGGGCTTCATGAAATCTTCCACAGCCACGCCTTCGCGGAGGAATTCCGGGTTAGACACCACATCGAATTCCACTTTCGCATTCCTGGCGATGGCGTCGCGCACTTTGTCGGCCGTACCAACCGGTACCGTGCTCTTATCGACGATCACTTTGTAATCATCCAGGATGTAACCCAGTTGATCGGCAACTTTCAGGATGTAGGAAAGATCGGCGGAGCCGTCTTCACCCGGAGGGGTAGGGAGCGCGAGGAAAATCACGTCGGCTTCGCTCACGCCTTCCTTGAGTTGGGTCGTGAACTGCAGGCGGCCTTCCTTGAGATTGCGCTCGAACAATTTTTCCAAACCTGGCTCGTAAATAGTAATCTGTCCGGCGGCGAGTTTCGCCACTTTGCCGGCATCGATGTCGACACAGGTAACGTTGTTGCCCGTTTCAGCAAAACAGGTGCCGGTCACAAGACCAACATAACCGGTGCCAACCACTGTAATTTTCATGGGGGATCATTTTAAGAATGAAAGAACGGATTCAATGATGTGATTCAGTTGGTCTGCGTCCATTTCTGTATGAATGGGAAGTGAGATGACCTTGGTGGTCAGTGTATCGGTAACAGGAAGGTGTTGATGGGTTTCGGTCATGCCCTCGAACATTTTCTGACGATGCCCGGGCACGGGGTAATAGATCATTGCCGGCACTTTTTGCCCGGCCAGGAAGGCCTGTAATTCGTTGCGGTCTTTCCCTTCGATCTGGAGCGTATACTGGTGGAACACGTGCACCTGGTTAGGCGCCTGGTAGGGCGTGACGATATATTTGTTGCCCGCGAAAGCCTTGTCGTAAGCAGCTGCCACTTCGCGGCGTGCGGCGATGTATTGGTCGAGCTGTTGCAGCTTGATGCGGAGCACCACGGCCTGCAGGGTATCCAGCCGGCTGTTGACGCCCACTACGTCGTGGTAATAACGGGCAGACTGGCCGTGGTTGGCTACCATGCGGATCTTCGCCGCCAGGGCATCGTCGTCGGTAAAGAGCGCGCCGCCGTCGCCATAGCATCCCAGGTTTTTGCTGGGGAAGAAAGAAGTGCAGCCGATGTGGCCGAAAGTCCCTGCCTTTTTGGTAACGCCATTTTTCGTGGTATAATCGCTGCCGATGGCCTGGGCATTGTCTTCGATCACATAAAGGCCGTGTTTTTCGGCGATTTCCATGATGCTGTCCATTTCCGCGCTGTGACCGTAAAGGTGAACCGGCACGATGGCTTTCGTTTTCGGCGTAATCGCCTTTTCAATCGCCTGAGGATCAATGCAATATGTTTTTGGGTCGATATCTACGAACACCGGCTTCAGTTGCAGCAGGGCAATCACTTCGGCGGTAGCGATGAAAGTGAAAGACGGGGTGATCACCTCGTCTCCGGGCTGAAGCCCCAGCGCCATCATGGCGATCTGAAGGGCGTCCGTCCCGTTGGCACAGGGGATGACATGCCTGGTCCCCAGGTATTGCCCCAGTTCCTGTGCGAAATGCTGGACGGGGGCTCCGTTAATGAATGCGGCGCCGTTCAGCACTTCCAGCATGGCTGCGTCTACCTCGGGCTTTATTTTATTGTATTGGCGTTTTAAATCCACCATCTGAATTGGGACCATGAACGATGTCTTTTTATGAGAGGGCAAATTTACAAATTTTGGGTTAGGCTGCAGAGACTATCTTTGCAGGGCAAATAGTTTTTATCTGGTTAAAGTTCAATAACGTGGGCGTATCGATTTTTCTGTATAACATGGGCATCCGGATGTACCGGGCCGTGGTAGGACTGGCCGCGAAGGCCGGAAAAGCAAAGGCGAAAGCCTGGATCGACGGCCGGGAGCGGCTTTGGCCCGGATTGGAATCCGCCATGGCCAGCCCCAAACCGGCAATTTGGGTGCACGCCGCCTCGCTGGGGGAATTCGAGCAGGGGAGGCCTATCCTGGACGCCCTCCGTACGGAATATCCCGATCACCGCATTGTGCTGACCTTTTTTTCGCCATCCGGTTACGAAGTCCGTAAAAACTGGCCTGGAGCGGATTTTATCTGCTATCTCCCGCTCGATACCCCGGCCAATGCAGCCCGGTTCCTCGGCCAGGTGCGCCCCCAACTGGCTATTTTCATCAAATACGAATTCTGGTTCCATTTCCTGCAGGCCCTTTACGCCCGGCAGGTCCCCGTTCTCCTCATATCCGGTATTTTTCGTCCTAAACAGCTCTTTTTCAAGGCATATGGCGGCATGTTCCGGGATTTGCTCAAGAAAATGGACCACCTTTTCGTCCAGAACGAGACTTCCATCCGCCTGCTGCATAACATCGGCATCCGGCAGGTGACGTTGGCGGGGGATACCCGGTTCGACCGCGTTTGGGCGCTCCGCCAAAACCCCGTGAGGCTGCCCGCCATCGAAGCGGCGCTGCGGGTGGAAAAAGTGCTCGTGGCCGGCAGTACCTGGGAGGCCGATGAAGAAGCCCTGGCCAAATGGTGGTACGGCGGCGGGAAGGAAGGCCGTCAGCTAATTCTGGCGCCCCATGAAATCCATGCCGCCCATCTCGATAAAATTCAGTCACTTTTTCCCGACGCCGTGCGTTTCTCGCAGCTAAACGGCCGCCAGCCGGATGTGTTGGTGATCGATAACGTAGGGATGCTGTCCGCCCTGTACCGGTACGGCCGCATCGCTTTTGTGGGCGGGGGATTCGGGAAAGCGGGGATTCATAACCTCCTGGAACCGGCTACTTATGGCCGGCCGGTGATCATCGGGCCTATTTATCACCAGTTCCACGAAGCCATAATGCTCGTGCAGCTGAGAGGGGCCATCGTGGTGCAGGGCGCGGATGAGCTGTCGAAGGCGATCACGGCACTCAACGATCCCTTTTATTATGGACAGGCCGCGGAAATCGCCGCCCGGTTCGTGGAAGACCACAAGGGGGCGACGGGGAAAATCATGGGCTATATTCAGGAGAAACGCTTCCTGACGAGCGAGTAGAAGTGCTGTGCCACGGCATCGGATTCGTCCCATCCCAGCTTGATCTTCAGCTCCCGTTCGATCCAGTATTCGGCTTCCTGCAGCGACTGGCATTCGTTGATGGTTTTCACCGAACGCTCGTAATGATCTTTATCGCCGCGGAAAAGTTCATGCATGAACTGGAACTTGTCGTTGATGCCGATCGCGCTTTTCAGGTCGGGCACGCCCATATTGCCGATCTTTTCTCCCACTTCCATGTTTTTACTGCTGAAACGGTCGTTCAGCGAAGCGGCAGGCTTGCCTACCAGTTCGTTGAGATCGCGGCGGATGCCATTGCCTTCGGGCGCCGGAGCGGGCGGTTGCTGCACGGGCTGCGGTTGTGCAAACTGTTGTTGAACAGGCTGTTGCACGGGCTGGGCCGGTGTGGGGACCGGCGGGTCGAAAAGGGTGACGCTGGCGGCGGGTTTCTCCGCCGGGCGGCTCGGCTGTTTCACCGGCACGCGATCGGGCGCGTATCCATTGGCATGGCCGTTGGAAGACGGCGCCGCAACGGGAGGTGCAACCGCGGCGGGAGCAGCGGCAACAGGTGCGGGAGGCGGGGGAGCGGGTACCGGTTCAGGGATATGTTCTGCAACATGGACGTGCGCCGGCATGATCACGGCAACGTGACCATGGGAAGCGTGCTCCTGTTGTTTCTGAAGGCTCCGCTGGTGGAGGATCTCCGCCTGCAGCAACTGTGTGTAGTAGGACATGGATTGCAAACTGCCGGCCGAGTTTTTCAGTTCCTGCAGTTTGTCAATTAAGGCATATATCTTTTCCATGCGTTAATTGAATTTTGTTCCGTAAATCTGTGATGATAACGTAGTCCGCAAAAAATTATTTTATTTGCAACTAAGTTATACTTTTTTAACCACTTGTTTATCAAAATAGTACAATATGTTTATTGAACCTTCGCTTGCGGGAGGCCGGAGAGGATGGATCGAAGTGATTTGCGGATCGATGTTTTCCGGTAAAACGGAAGAACTGATCCGCCGGCTGAAACGTGCGAAGATCGCTAACCTGACCGTCGAGATTTTTAAACCTGCGATGGACGTCCGGTACGATGATGAACATATCGTGTCTCACAACGAATCGCGTATCCTTTCCACACCTGTCGAAAGTTCGCAACAAATCCTGCTGCTGGGGCAAGGGGTAGACGTAGTCGGTATCGACGAGGCCCAGTTTTTTGATGCAGAGTTGCCCAATGTGTGCGACCAGCTGGCGCTCCAGGGCATCCGTGTCATCGTGGCGGGCCTTGATATGAACTTCCGCGGGCAACCTTTCGGGCCTATCCCTGCCTTGCTTGCAAAGGCCGACTACATCACCAAACTACATGCCATTTGTGTGCGATGCGGTAACATTGCCACACATTCCTACCGGAAATCTTCCGGATCGCAAACGGTTTTACTCGGTGAAAAGGACCACTACGAGCCCCGGTGCCGTCATTGTTACGCGCTGGGAGAAGATGCCTGAGCCTCCGTTTCCACCAGGCTTCCGGGGTCTGCCTTCACCTTGAACGTGAATTTCTTCTGCGTGATGTAACTGAAACATACGACAACGGCCGTAGTAAGGATTTTACTGATGGTAGGATAGAAGCCGCAGTAATCCACGAAAAGCTTCATCAGCACGTAATTCATCAACAGGCAAACCGCCACCAGCAAAAAGTACCTGGCCAGCTGCACCCGCCCGCGAAGGTTGGAGTCGGAAAAAACAATGTATTTATTTAACAGGAACCCTGTCGGAAAACTTACCAGAAAAGCCATGAACACCGCCGCAATGTGCGGGCTCAGCGCAATAAAAGGCAATTGCACCACGGCTTTCTTCAGCACGAAATTGTAGAAAATGAAAAACAGGAAAATATCCAGCACGGTATTGCCCCCGCCGCATGCCAGGTAACGGAAGGTCTGGAAGGGCATCACCTTCGCGAACGGCCGGTAAAAAAGGGCCAGGATATGTAAAATCAACTGCTTCATCGTAAAAAACGGGGCAAAGCTACGAACGAAAAAGGAATTCTTCCGGCCGGAATGCGGATTTTAACATCCCTTTGCCGCGGATCAACGTGCTTTTCTCCGCTGTTTCCACTGGGACGGGGCTTTCACGCTGCCATTCACCTGTAATGGCGCCGCAGCGGGCTGTTCCCAAATAACGGCGGCCAGGATGGCGGCTGCGCGGGCGGCTTCATCGTCGGGCGAAGCGTCGAGCGCCTGTGGCGTAAAATACCGGCCGATGAAATTCGTATCAAAATTCCCGTCGATGAACGGCTCCTGCTGTAATGCCCACTTGCCGAAAGGTAATGTGGTCTTAATACCCGTGACCCGGTATTCGTCGATAGCGCGGATCAGCCGCAGGCGCGCTTCCTCCCGGTCTGCCCCCCAGGCGATCAGCTTGGAGATCATGGGGTCGTAAAAAATGGGGATGTCCATGCCCGCTTCATACCCGTCATCCACCCTTACGCCGGGGCCCTGCGGCCGGATATACGTTTCCAGTCTGCCGGTATCGGGCAGGAAATTATTGGCCGGATCTTCCGCGCAAAGCCGCAGCTCGATGGCGTGGCCGTTGATTGTCAAGTCGTTCTGCCCGAAAGGGAGTTTTTCTCCGCGGGCTACGCGGATTTGTTCCTTCACCAGGTCGAGCCCCGTGATCATTTCCGTGACGGGGTGTTCCACCTGCAGGCGGGTATTCATTTCGAGGAAATAGAAATTCAGTTTTTCGTCGACGAGAAATTCCACCGTGCCCGCCCCATAATAGTTACAGGCGCGAGCCACGTCAACCGCGCACTGGCCCATGGCCTGCCGGACGTCCGGAGTGAGGCAGGAGGAGGGGGCTTCTTCGATCAGTTTCTGGTGGCGGCGCTGGATGGAACATTCGCGTTCGAAGAGGTACACCAGGTTGCCGTGCTGGTCTCCCAACACCTGGATCTCGATATGCCGGGGCGATCCCACATATTTTTCGATGAAAACGGCATCGTCGCCGAAGGCGCTGAGGGCTTCGCTTTTGGCCAGCCTGATCTGTTCTTCCAGTTCGCTTTCCTTTTCCACCACGCGCATGCCTTTGCCGCCGCCGCCGGCGGAAGCCTTGATCAGAATCGGGAAACCGGTTTTTTTGACCACTTCCCTGGCTTCGTCGATGCTCGTAAGCGGTGTTTCGGTGCCGGGCACCATGGGGACGCCGAATTTCTGCGCGGCCTGTTTGGCGGCGAGTTTGCTGCCCATCGTTTCGATGCTGGAAGCGGATGGCCCGATGAAGATAAGCCCTGCATCGGCTACGGCCTGCGCGAATTTGGCGTTTTCGCTGAGGAATCCGTAACCGGGATGGATGGCGTCGGCGCCGGTGGATTTCGCTACTTCGATGATCCGGTCGCCCAGCAGATAACTCTGCGAAGAAGGGGCGGGGCCGATGCACACGGCTTCGTCTGCATATTGAACGAACGGCATGGTACGGTCGGCTTCAGAATAAACGGCTACGGTAGCGATTCCCATCTCGCGGGCAGAGCGCATGACGCGCAGTGCGATCTCTCCCCGGTTGGCGACAACGATTTTCTTCATATGCTTGGCATTGCGATAAAACGCTAAAGTTAATGGATTTCAAATTGGCGGATCAAAGTTATCTTTGCTGTTGTGAAAAGTCCCATTTCCCAGATTTACGCACTGGTCCGCAAGGATGTGCTGCTTGAATGGCGCCAGCGCCACGCCCTTTTCGGCATACTCCTGTACGTTTTTTCGACGGTGTTCGTCATCAATTTGATGGTGCGGGAGCCGGAGGAGCGGATGTGGAATGCGTTGTTCTGGGTGGTGCAGCTTTTCGTGTGCGTGAATGCGGTGGCGAAGAGTTTTCTGCAGGAGAGCCGTGGGCGGCTGTTGTACTTCTATTCGTTGGTACACCCCCGTTATTTCATCGCGGCGAAGCTGATTTACAATGTGTTGCTGATGCTGCTGTTCAGTGGGGTGACGCTGCTTTGCTGCATGATGTTCCTGGGGAACCCGCTGGTGAAGCCGTGGTATTTCCTGGGGGTGGTGCTCCTGGGAGGGGTGAGCCTGAGCCTGCTGTTCACCATGCTGGCGGCTATTGCGGCGCAGGCGAGCCAGAATGCGGCGCTGATGGCGATCATGGGTTTCCCGCTGATCATGCCCATCCTGATTTTGCTCAGCAACGTTTCCCAGAGCGCGTTTTCGCCGGTGGTACAGCCCGGGCTGGGGAGGATGTTCCTCATGCTGGCGGGGATGGACCTGCTGGTAGTGGCGCTGGCGCTCATCCTCTTCCCCTTCCTGTGGAAAGAATAATTTTTAACAAAATACCTTCCGGGGTGCGGATTATTCAAAGCGGAACGGATGCTTTGCAGGTTCATCAAAATCCTCAATTTGCTTTGCCGTTAGCGGAGAATCGTGTAGGTTTGCCCCCAATATTTCAATTTGAGAAATGGCTAAAAATTGGTGGAAAATACTCTCCGTGATGTTGCTCCTGTATGTGATCATCGGAGGGTTCATGGTTCCGGTGCCGGTGATCGGCAACAACCAGCAGGCTGCCCGCAGCATCTTCTTTCACTTGCCGATGTGGATGGCAATGTATACCCTGCTCACGATTTCCGTCGTTAATTCCATATGGTACCTCGCAACCAACGATCTCAAAAAGGACGTCCGTGCTTCCAGCGCGGGTAGCGTAGGCGTACTGTTTGGCGTGATGGGGTTCCTGACCGGCATGCTCTGGGCCACCTATACCTGGGGCGGCACCATCGTGAACGATCCGAAGCAGATGACCACCGCCATCGCCCTGGCGATCTACATGGCGTACCTGGTGCTCCGCATGTCGTTCACCGATATCGACAAAAGGGCCCGCGTGTCGGCGATCTACAACGTTTTCGCCTTCGCCCTGCTCATCCCCCTCACTTACATCATCCCCCGGACGGTGGATTCCCTTCACCCGGGAAGCGCCAGCAGCCCCGGCTTCAGCGATAAAGACACCGCCGGCACCATCAAAATGGTGCTCTGGCCTGCCTTCATCGGCTTTACGCTCCTCGGCATCTGGATCTACACCCTTCGCAACCGTTATAAAAGATTGGCTCTTAAAAATATCCTTCATGGTTAACAGAATATCCTTTTCCATTTTCACCGCGCTCATGCTGCTCGTAACCGCCGTTTTCGGACAGGAAAACGCCGAAACCGTACAACAAGCCGCTACCCAGCAAAATACAGAGACCGGTCCCGTGAACGAGTTTTTCCGCAGCAACAGCAAAATTTATGTGGCCGTTGGCATCCTGGTGATCATCTTCAGCTGTATCACGATCTACCTCGTAAGGCTGGACCGGAAGATCTCCAGGCTCGAAAAAGAAAAATAGCCCGCTACGCCGCCCCCATTACAAGTCTGCTTACAACACCAAAACAACATATCTAAACCGTTTTTTATGGCTAAAGCAAAAGCGCTGACGCAAGAACCGCATTATAACTTCTTCCACAGCGTGGAAATGAGTTTCGACAAGGCTGCGCAATTCACCAAATGGGAGAATGGCATCCTGGAGCAGATCAAAGCCTGTAACGCCGTATACCGCATGAAATTCCCCGTTCGCGTGGGCGACGGGATCGAAGTGATCGAGGCATACCGTGTGCAGCACTCCCACCACAAGCTGCCCTGTAAAGGCGGTATCCGCTTCAGCGACGAAGTGAACCAGGACGAAGTAATGGCCCTCGCCGCACTTATGACCTACAAATGCGCCATCGTAAACGTGCCCTTCGGCGGCGCGAAAGGCGGCATCCGCATCAATCCCCGTAACTACACCCCCTTCCAGCTCGAAAATATCACCCGCCGGTATACCGCCGAACTCGTGAAGAAAAACTTCATCGGCCCCGGTATCGACGTTCCCGCCCCCGATTACGGTACCGGCGAACGCGAAATGAGCTGGATCCTCGACACTTACATGAGCCTCCGGCCCGGAGAGATCGACGGCTACGGCTGCGTGACCGGCAAACCTGTGTCCCAGGGCGGCGTCCGCGGCCGTAAGGAAGCCACCGGCCTCGGCGTGTTCTATGGCCTGCGCGAGCTCTGCAACGTGAAAGAAGATATGAAACGCATCGGCCTCGAGCCCGGCCTCGAAGGCAAAACAGTAGCCGTTCAGGGGATGGGCAACGTGGGCTACCACGCCGCCAAATACTTCCACGAAGCCGGCTCCAAGGTAGTTTGCCTCATCGAATGGGATGGCGCTATCTACAACCACAAAGGCCTCGACCCCGACGCCGTGCTGAAACACAAATTGGAAACCGGCTCCATCACCGGCTTCCCCGGCGCCAAAAACCTGAAAAAGAACACCGATGGCCTCGAAGTGGATTGCGATATCCTCATCCCCGCCGCCCTCGAAAATGTGATCCACGCCGAAAACGCGCCCAAAATCAAGGCGAAGATCATCGGCGAAGCCGCCAACGGCCCCCTCACACCCGAAGCGGACGACATCCTCGTCAAAAAAGGCGTGATCGTTGTGCCCGATATGTTCCTCAACGCCGGCGGTGTTACCGTGTCTTACTTCGAATGGCTGAAAAACCTCAGCCACGTGCGCTATGGCCGCCTCGGCAAACGCTTCGACGAAAACATGAACATCCACATCCTCGGCCAGATCGAAGAACTGACCGGCAAAAAAGTATCCGAAAAAGAAAGGAAATTCATCGCCCACGGTGCCGACGAAGTAGACCTGGTATATTCCGGCCTGGAAGAAACCATGATCACTGCCCTCCACGAAGTGCGCGAAAAATCCCTCGAACATAAAAAGATCAAGGATATGCGCACCGCCGCTTACGTTTGCGCTATCGACAAGGTAGGCGCCGCTTACGAGCAGCTGGGCATTTTCCCCTGATCTTGCACCGAATATGGACTGTACGACAACGGCCGGGCACCTTGCCCGGCCGTTACTATTTTAACAATCGCGATCACTCTTCAGCCGGCGGCGGCACAACGGGCGGATAATCCGGCAAATCGTGCTCGAAAACCCAGCTCCCCGCCGCCCCGTCTAACCGGCAGCACCAGGTGTTCACACCATTGGTGATCACCAGCCAGGGCGCCGGCAGGGCCATGTGATAGCGAACGATCTGCTCCAGGACCGGCTGTTTCAACGGAACGCCCATTTCCTTGCACTCCACGATCATCCAGGGCATGGCCTCGCGGGAATACACGACGATGTCGCACCGCTTGCGGAGCTCCCCGAGATGCAGTTCCTTTTCGATACTAAGCAGCGCCCCGGGATACTGGCGGGATTTGACGAGGTAATTCAGGAAATTCTGCCTGACCCACTCCTCCGGCGTCAACACCACGTATTTCTTCCGGTAAGCGTCATAAATCATGTCTTTGCCGTCATTAGCCGTGATCTTGAAGTCGGGTTGCGGGAAACGGATGGAAATCATACCGTAAAACTAGGGATTGACGCCCGATTGCCGAAAAAACATTACATTCACTTGTCAAAAGGCTATGAAAACGAAAGAAGAGATAGTAGCTAACTGGCTGCCCAGGTACACGGGCGAGAAGCTGGAGAACTTCGGTTCCCACATCCTGCTGACCAATTTTTCCAACTACGTACTTCAATTTTCCCAGTGGCATAACGCGGAAATCGTGGGTGCCGACCGCCCCATGCAATGTTGTACCGCCGGAGACATCACCATCATCAATTTCGGGATGGGAAGCCCCGGCGCCGCCACCGTTATGGACCTCCTCAGCGCCATCCAGCCGAAAGCCGTGCTGTTTTTGGGGAAATGCGGGGGACTGAAGAAGAAAAATACCATTGGCGACCTCATCCTGCCCATCGCGGCGATCCGGGGAGAAGGTACCTCCAACGACTATTTCCCGGTCGAAGTGCCCGCCCTGCCTGCGTTCGCCCTGCAAAAAGCCATTTCCACAACCATCCGCGAATACGGCTGCGATTACTGGACCGGCACCTGTTACAGCACCAACCGCCGCGTTTGGGAACATGACGCCGATTTCAAAAAATACCTCGAGAAAATCCGCGCCATGGCCATCGATATGGAAACGGCGACCATCTTTTCGGTAGGTTTCTATAATAAGATCCCAACCGGCGCGCTCCTCCTCGTTTCCGATTCGCCCATGGTGCCGGAAGGCGTGAAAACCGAGGAAAGCGATAAAAAAGTGACGAGCGAATTCGTAGACCGGCACCTCCGCATCGGGATCGACTCCCTGAAAAATCTCATCAACAGTCACCAAACCGTTAAACACCTCCGATTTTGAGCCCTGTACCGCTGGTTTCCATCCGTAACCTGACTGTCGAATTCCGCGGCGACGGCCATGTGGTCACAGCCGTGAAAAGCATTTCGCTGGACGTGCAGCCCGGTGAAATTCTCGGTATCGTGGGCGAATCCGGTTCGGGAAAGTCGGTTACGTCGCTGAGCGTCATGCGGCTCATTGCCGAACCGGGGCGCATCGGCGGCGGCGAGATCGTCTATCAACCGGAAAATAAACCGCCGGTGGATTTGCTTCGCCTGCCGGAAGCGGCCATGCGCAGCTACCGGGGCCACGAGATCGCGATGATCTTCCAGGAACCCATGACCAGCCTGAACCCGCTGCACACCTGCGGTAAACAGGTGGCGGAAGCCATCATCCTCCATAAAAAAATACCTCCGCGCGAAGCCCGCCGGCAAACCATCGCCCTGTTCGAACGGGTGAAACTGCCCCGGCCGGAAGAAGCGTATGATAAATATCCGCACGAATTGTCGGGCGGCCAAAAGCAGCGCGTCATGATCGCCATGGCGATTTCCTGCGGTCCGCGCCTGCTCATCGCCGATGAGCCCACCACCGCGCTCGATGTCACCGTCCAGAAAACCATCCTGGAACTGCTGCGCGAATTGCAGCGCGAAATGGGGATGAGCGTGGTTTTCATCACCCACGACCTGGGCGTGATCGCCGAGATCGCGGACCGGGTAGCCGTTATGTATAAAGGTGAAATCGTGGAAGAAGGAACGGTGGAACAGATCTTCTCGCACCCCGGCCACGCCTATACGAAAGGGTTGCTGGCTTGTCGCCCGCCGATGGACCTTCGCCTGCGCCGCCTGCCCGTCGTGAAAGATTTCACGGGCAGCCGGGAGCCGGTGGAGGTGGAGGCGTTCGTCCGTTCGCTGGAGATGCCGGCGGCGGAAATGAAGGCGCGTACCGAAATGCTGGCGGAAAGGCCGCCGTTGCTGGAAGTGGAGGGCCTGAGCACCTGGTTCCCGGTGGGGCGATCGCTTTTCGGGAAGCCCAAGAGCTGGACGAAAGCCGTGGACGATATCAGTTTTACGGTGCGGGAAGGGGAGACGCTGGGGCTCGTGGGCGAATCCGGTTGCGGGAAAACCACGCTGAGCCGGACGCTCCTGCGGCTGGTGGAGCCTACGCAGGGGGCTATACGTTATCGCGGCCGCGACCTGCTATCGCTTTCTGCCGGGGAAATGCGGGAGATGCGCAAGCATATCCAGATTATTTTCCAGGACCCCTATTCCTCGCTGAACCCTCGCATGACGGTAGGCCAGGCCATTATGGAGCCGATGCAGGTGCACGGGATGTTCGGCAACGACCCGGAGCGCCGGGAGCGGGTGATGTCTTTACTGGAAAAGACGGGCCTGTTGCCGGAGCATTACAACCGGTATCCCCACGAATTTTCGGGCGGTCAGCGGCAAAGGATCGTGATCGCCCGGGCGCTGGCGCTCAACCCGGAGTTCATTATCTGCGACGAATCGGTGTCGGCGCTGGACGTGAGCGTGCAGGCGCAGGTGCTCAACCTCCTGCGGGAACTCCAACACGAATTTAATTTCACGTATATATTTATATCTCACAACCTGTCGGTTGTGAATTTTATGAGCGATACCATGATGGTCATGCAAAAGGGGAAGATCGCGGAAATGGGGCCTGCGGAGGCGGTGTACCACCGTCCGGCTTCGGATTACACGCGCGAGTTGATCGCTGCGATCCCGGGCCGGTGAACCTTATTTCACGATATGCGTTATTATTCCTACCTTTGCAGACTTTAAATTCATTCATACCGTAATATGAAATTATCACAATTCAAGTTCGATCTGCCCTTAAACCTGATCGCACAACATCCCTCCAAGACAAGAGACGAGAGCCGCCTGATGGTAGTAAACCGCGCCACCGGCAAAATAGAGCACAAGGTTTTCAAAGACATTCTGGGTTATTTCAACGACAAGGACGTAATGATCGTGAACAACACGAAAGTGTTCCCTGCGCGTTTATACGGCCGTAAGGAGAAAACCGGAGCGAAGATCGAAGTGTTCCTGCTCCGTGAGCTGAATAAGCAAAACCGTCTGTGGGACGTTATCGTGGATCCGGCCAGGAAGATCCGTGTAGGTAACAAACTGTATTTTGGGGACGATGAGAGCCTGGTGGCGGAAGTGATCGACAACACCACTTCCCGCGGCCGTACCATCCGCTTCCTGTTCGAAGGGAACGATGAAGAGTTCAAGGCCGTACTGGACAGCCTGGGAGAAACCCCGCTGCCGAAGTACATCAAACGCAAGCCGGAAGAAGAAGACAAGGAACGTTACCAGACCGTGTACGCCAAGTACGAAGGTGCGGTAGCCGCCCCCACCGCAGGTCTTCACTTCAGCCGCGAACTGATCAAACGCCTCGAGATCAAGGGCGTGAAATTCGCCGAAGTGACCCTTCACACCGGCCTGGGCACCTTCCGCCCCATCGAGGTGGAAGACCTGAGCAAGCATAAAATGGATGCGGAATATTTCCACATCGATGAATATGCCGTGAAAATCGTGAACAAGGCGAAAGAAGAAAACCGCAAGATCTGCGCCGTGGGAACTACTTCCGTACGTGCCGTAGAATCTTCCGTTACCGCGCAGAATCACCTGAAAGCGGCCGAAGGCTGGACCAACACCTTTATCCATCCTCCGTACGATTTCTCGATCCCTAACGCATTGGTAACCAACTTCCACCTGCCGAAAACCAGCCTCCTCATCATGGTTTGCGCCTTCGCCGGTTACGACCTGATCATGGAAGCTTACCAGCAGGCCATCAAGGAAAAATACAGGTTCTTCAGCTATGGCGACGCCATGCTCATTCTTTAATCCGGTTCCCGGATATGTAAAAGGCAAACAGTTTCCGCTGTTTGCCTTTTTTTGTCAAAATATCCTTACTTCGCAATATGCCAGACAGGAATAAGATAGCGGTCATCGTTGCCGGCGGCTCCGGCCTCAGGATGGGGAGCGCCATTCCAAAACAATTCATGGAAATCGGCGGAAAACCCGTTCTCCATCACACCATCAACGCCTTCCGGAACGCTTACCCCGACATCCGCATCGTGCTCGTCATCCCCGAAGCGCATAGCGCTTTCATCGCGCCCCTATTGGTTTCTTTCGACGTACCGCCTTCCCTGACCATCGTTCATGGCGGTGAAACCCGCTTCCATTCCGTGAAAAACGGTCTTGCCACTATCACCGGACCGGCCGTGGTGTTTGTGCACGACGGCGTTCGCGCACTTATTTCCCCGGAGCTCGTCCGCCGTTGCTGCGAAGGCGCCCTGGCGAAAGGGAACGCCATCCCCGCCATCGAAGTAAAAGACAGTCTGCGCGAGGTCGACGACGAAGGCAACCTGGCCGTTGACCGCAGCCGCTTCCGCATCATCCAGACACCGCAAACCTTCCTGTCCGAACAACTCTTACCCGCGTTCGAACAGCCCTACGATCCCCTGTTTACCGACGAAGCCAGCGTGGCAGAGCGTTTCGGCGCCGAAATCCACCTGGTGGAAGGAGAGGAGCGGAACATCAAGATCACCCGCCCGCTGGACCTTGCCATTGCGGAAGTTCTCCTGAAAAAATAATTACGGTTTCCGGAATCCCAGGTCGAGGAATTTTTGTTCCGAACCGGCCGGCGGCCAAACGTAAATGACGTTGCCGGAAGTGCAGGAGCAAGCGTAGCACATGGTCATCTTGTCCCGGAAGAACTTCATGTACGGTTTCCTGATCGCTTTGCCGGTTTTGAGTTCCAGCCAGATTTCCAGGTCTTCGAGGAAATTATCTCCCTGTTCCACTTGATTGTTCCAAGGGTCGCTGCAATAGGTTTCTGTATATTGAAAGGCCTCGTCGAGCCTAGGGATTTTACCTTTTTTGCAGGCAGTGCAAAGGGGGATGGCAAGCAAGAGTAACAATGCGTACTTCATGAGCGGAGTTTTACTGGAGTAGCGGGATTATTGTGGTTTTGTAAATCCGAGGTCGATGAATTTTTGTTCCGAACCAGGTACCGGCCAAATAAGGAGCTGATAACCGGACGTGCAGTGGCAGGCATCACAAACAATCAGGTCTTTACGGGGCGGGATGCGTTTGATGTTGTTGATGGAGGCGCCGGTTTCCTTTTCCAGCCACAGTTCCAGGTTTTGTATAAATTCTTCTGCGTTGGGCCCCGTTACTTTTCCACCCCATGGGTCCGAACATTGGGTTTCATTAAATACCAATGCGCCTTTCATGTTGAGTTTATCTTTCTTTCGGCAGGAGAAAAGAAGGAGGGATACAGTAGTGAGGAGTAACAGGAGGCCGTTTTTCATAAACGCGTGATTTATTCCTGAAACGTGCCCGGAATTCGAAAGGTTACATGGCGCCGGACGGACAAGCCTGAAAATAACAGATGATAAGCGTCCTTTTACGGCGAAAAATTGCGGAGAACTCCTTTCGGTCGAATGATTGCCTTAACTATTTAAAACCCAGCGCGGTAAATTTGGCGTCTACTCCCCTGGGCAGCCAGATGGTCAGCACATTCCCTGTTTTGCAGGTACAAGCCGAGCATGCGCCGGCGTTTCCGGGGTGGAATTTGATTTGAGGCTCGGGGATCCTGACGCCGGTTTTGGCTTCCAGCCAGGCATCCAGTTTTTTTAGAAAGTCGGGGTCCGTCCGCTGTAAGTCGTTAGACCAGGGGTCGTTGCAATAGGTTTCGGAAAATTGCAGCGAGTGGTCTAATGATGGTATCTGTTCATCTTTTTTGCAGGATGATCCGATCATCAACACCGCAGCTGCGAAAAATAGCATCCATCCGAACTTCATGATTTCTAAATTTAATTGGGGCGGGTTTTGAGTTACTATGGGGCCTGAAAAGGTTATTCCGACTGGCCTTTGCCGATCTTCTGAAGGATCTGGTGAGCCGCTTCCAGCGCCTGGAACCCGTCGCGCACGTTTACCGGCACCGGTTTGTTTTCGAGGATGCTGTCACGGAAAAATTCCAGTTCCATACGGATGGCGTTCGACTGTTTGATTTCCGGGTTGGCGATGGCGATGGTTTTTTTGCCGTTGTTGGTGGCGATGTCGAGCGTGAACAGGCCTTCGTCTTCCGGGGTTTTCAGTTTGATGATCTCGGTTTTTTTGTCGAGGAAGTCGATACCGATATAGGCATCTTTCTGGAACAGGCGCATTTTCCGCATTTTTTTGAGGGAAATGCGGCTGGACGTGAGGTTGGCGACGCAACCGTTATGGAATTCTATGCGAACATTGGCGATATCGGGCGTATCGCTCATCACGGCGACACCGCTGGCGGATATGCG
The DNA here is from genome assembly GCF_003958645.1 of Chitinophaga rhizosphaerae. GTDB lineage: Bacteria > Bacteroidota > Bacteroidia > Chitinophagales > Chitinophagaceae > Chitinophaga > Chitinophaga rhizosphaerae. Next base: position 67,235 of record NZ_RXLO01000009.1, on the reverse strand, counting down.
GCTGATGCTGGATTGTACGATGCTAAGCACGATATCGATGTCGTGGATCATGAGATCGAGGATCACGCTCACGTCGGTTCCGCGGGGATTGAATTCCGCCAGGCGGTGCACTTCGATGAACATGGGCTTGAGATCGACCCCTTTGAGGGCGAGGAATGCGGGGTTGAAACGTTCCACATGGCCCACCTGGAATTTGATATTGGCTTCTTCCACCAGTTTCACCAGCAGCCGGGCCTCTTCCATGGTGTTGGTCATGGGTTTTTCCACAAAAACATGCTTGCCCATCCGGATTGCCGTTTCGCACAGCAGGAAGTGCTGGGTAGTCGGCGCCACGATATCGATCGCATCGGAAGCACGAATCAAATCTTCTGCAGCTTCGAACCGGCGAAGATCGGGATACGTTTCCCGGATACCTTCCGCATTGGTATCGCTGGGATCGAAGTAGCCTGTCACTTCCACGTCTTTCATCGTCGATAATTGGGACAGGTGAATTTTTCCCAGATGCCCTACTCCAAACAAGCCGATTTTAAGCATTCGCTGTTTTTTTTGTGAAAATTCCTGCAAATGTAACAAAACGACATGTTATTACTTTATATATATTCGTAGGACCCCCGTAACAACCAAATGCGATTCTTAGTATTGGCCATATTTTTACAGCTATTATCGTCGTTTCAGGCGGTCGGACAGTCATGTTCCAACCTCGGACAAACGCCCCAGAGCGCATTCCCTATTTGTGGCACGAGGAACCTGATACAGGATTCTGTGCCGCTGTGCGGCGGGCGCGTGCTCCGGCTGGACTTCTGCAGCAGGGTTGATCCCCGGACGGATTACACGGATCGTAACCCCTACTATTACAAATTTACCTGTTACCAGGCCGGCACCCTGGAGTTCACGATCACGCCGAAAGATTTGGGCGATGATTACGACTGGCATGTTTTCGACGTGACGGGCAGGAACGTAAATGATATTTTCTCCGACATGTCGATGCAGGTTTGCGGCAACTGGAGCTCGATCCCCGGCGTAACGGGCGCCAGCGCGGCGGGGCAGGGGCTCATCAATTGCGCCGGGCCTAGTTATCCGAACTTCAGCAGTATGCCGACGTTGCAGGTGGGGCATGAGTACCTTTTGCTCGTCAGTCATTTTACCAATACGCAAAGCGGCTATTCTCTCGCGTTTGGTGGGGGCACGGCCGTGATCACCGACCCTAAAACCGGAGAATTCGAATCTGCCGCCTATAAATGTCTCGATAACCGTGTGGCCGTAAAACTGTCCAAGCGCTTCCGTTGTGCCACCCTGGCCGCCAACGGCAGCGATTTCGAGCTGCTGGGTACCGCAGCGCGTATCACCGGCGTGCAGGGCGTCAACTGCGGAGGCGCGTTCGATATGGATTCCGTCGTTCTTCAGCTCGACCGGCCCCTAACACCCGGCAGCTATACGGTCCGCCTCAAACGGGGCAGCGACGGCAATACCCTGCTAGATGCCTGTGATAACCCCATGACGGCAGGGGAGACCATCAACCTGGATATTCCCATTTTTCCACCCGCGCCTTTCGATTCCATCAGGCCGGTAGCATGCCGGCCAGACAGGTTAATGGTAAGATTGAAGTCTCCCGTGCGCTGTAACTCCGTGGCAACAAACGGCAGTGATTTCGTGATCGCGAACCTGGGTACCGGTCCCAATGTTTCCGTGGTAAGCGCGAAAGTGTTCTGCGATAACCAGTTGACGGACAGCATCGAGATACAGCTCAACGGCGCCATTTTACGGGAAAGCGATTACCGCCTGAACCTCGTGCGTGGCAGCGACGGCAATACGTTGATCAACGAATGCCGCGTGGAAACTCCCCTCGGGCAATTCATACCTTTTTCAACCAGCGATACCGTGAACGCAGCATTTGCGTACCGGACGAGCCTGGATTGTGACGCGGATACCCTGTATATGCGGCACGATGGGGCCCACCAGGTTTCGCAATGGACCTGGCAGTTCGACGACGGTACTACACAAACCACCCGCGAAGCCACCAAAAAATTCGTGCGTGGGCCAAATGGTTTCCGGGACGTAAGGCTGATGGTCGCCAACAGACAATGCCAGGCCGTACATAGTGAAAGGATCACTTTGCCGGTGGAAGTGGTGGCTGCCTTTACGCCGGGTGCTACCGTATTGTGCCCGATGGATATGGTCAGGGTCACGAACGATAGCCGCGGCAACATTACGGCCTACCGATGGAGCATGGGAATCGGGCCAGGATCGATACTGCGGACCCCGGCCGCCTGGCGCTACCCGATGTCTTCCCGCGAGGAATCCTATAATGTCAGACTGATCGTAACCGATAATCTCCAATGCGAGGATACGGTAATTCATGTGCTGAAAACCGTGCCCAGCTGCTACGTGACAGTGCCCACGGCGTTTACGCCGAATAATGACGGGATCAATGATTTCCTGTACCCGGTAAATGGGTACAAGACCGCGGACCTCCTTTTCCGGGTATTCGCCCGGAACGGGCAACTCGTTTTTGAATCCCGCAACTGGCAGCAAAAGTGGGATGGGCGGATCAATGGCGCTCCCGCGTCTGTCGGCACTTATGCCTGGGTGCTAGAATTCACGAACACCGAACTGGACACCCGGATTTTCCAGAAAGGCGTCACGACGTTGCTGCGTTGATCCGGAGCCCCCCTTGTCATCCTGCTTGGCGCGTTTCACATCCACCGCAATCCCTGCAAATCACCTCCGCTCATCCGGCCGACAAGCACTTCATCAGTACCGAAAGCCCCGAACATCACAACGCCCCATCCTCCCGCAAGCTATGATAACCGCTTTCCGTGACGATCAGATGGTCCAGCACCTCGATATCGAATAGGCGCCCGATCTCCTGGAAACGGCGGGTTATATGAATATCTGCCTTGCTCGGGCGCAACGTGCCGGAAGGATGATTGTGGCATAGCAACAGCCGCGTGGCCCGGTGCTCGAGCGCAATACCGAACACGATCCGGGGATCCACGGTAGTGGAAGTGATACCGCCCGAACTGATACAGGCCTCGTGCACCACCTTGTTGGCATGATTGAGATAAAGCACGATAAAACGCTCGCAGGCATGCTCCGACAGCAGGGACCTGAAATAATCCGCGACCTCCGGGATAGACGTCACCTCCCGTTGCTCCCGCTGCTGGCTTTGCTGGCGCCGGCGGCAGAGCTCCAGCGCCGCCAGGATGGTTGCGGCCTTTTTAAGACCGATCCCCGGAAAACTTCGCAGCTGCCGGATGTTCAGGCGCCCGAGCTCCCGCAGGTTGTTGCCGCAGTAGGCCAGCACTTCCCGCGCCAGGTCCAGCGCCGATTTTTCCCGCGTTCCCGTATTGATGATGATGGCCAGCAACTCGGCCAGGCTGACCGATGCGGCTCCTGTGGAAAGCATTTTTTCCCGCGGCCGGTCATCTTCCGGCCATTCTTTCATGCGACGGCGCCTCAGCACCTTCAAATGCCTTACCGGCGCGGGTTCGCGGTAGGCGGGGTTAACAAAAACGGCTTGCATATATCTTCGGAATTGTCCATCAAAGTACGCCTTTTTTCCGGAATGCTAAAATATTTAGTAATTTTTTCCCCGCTGTCCCGGATTTTTTTTTCTGCATATCCTTGATTAAATCCTTAGTTTTGCAACCTCTTTTCTTTGTCTTTGTCTTTGTCTTTGTCTTTGTCATGAATCCATCGGTTAAAATCTTTACGGGTAACAGTAACCCCGCCCTGGCTGAGCGCATCGCCGCCAGGTATGGAAACGGTCTGGGTAAAGTGAATATCCAGAAGTTCAGCGACGGCGAATTCCAGCCGGTTTTCCTGGAAAGCATCCGCGGTGACTATGTTTTCCTCGTTCAGGGCACCAACGCCCCGTCCGACAATCTCATGGAACTGTTGCTGATGATAGATGCCGCCAAACGCGCGTCTGCCGGGTATATTACCGCGGTTATCCCGTATTTCGGGTTTGCCCGGCAAGACCGGAAAGACAAGCCCCGCGTGGCCATCGGTTCCAAGCTGATCGCCAACCTGCTGACCGCTGCGGGGGCTAACAGGGTGATTACCATGGACTTACATGCTCCCCAGATCCAGGGTTTCTTCGATATCCCGGTAGATCACCTCGACAGCTCGGCCATTTTTATTCCTTATATAGAGAATCTCAAGCTGAAAAACCTTACCTTTGCGTCCCCGGACGTGGGTTCTACCACCAGGGTGCGTGAAGTAGCGAGCTATTTCAGCGCTGAAATGGTGATCTGCGACAAGCACCGCAAGCGTGCCAACGAGATCGCTTCCATGGTAGTAATAGGGGATGTGACGGACAGGGACATCGTGCTGATCGACGATATCTGCGATACCGCCGGCACCCTCACCAAATCCGCCGCCTTGCTGAAAGAGAAAGGCGCCCGCAGCGTAAGGGCTTTTTGTACCCACCCCGTGTTCAGCGGCAAGGCGTACGAAAATATTGAGAACTCCGTCCTCGAAGAACTGGTTGTCTGCGACACCATTCCGCTCAGACAGGAAAGCGCCAAAATAAAAGTGATCAGCGTGGCCGAACTTTTCGCCGTTGCCATCCGCAACATGTACGAAAACAAATCCATCACCAGCCTGTTCATTCACAGCCAGCGCCGGATGCCTTAACCAAGTGTATTTTTTTACAACATAAATGTTTAAACAATGAAATCAATAACCATCGAAGGACAACTCAGAAGCGAATTCGGCAAAAAAGCCACCCGCCTTCTCCGTTCTGAGGAAAAAGTGCCTTGCGTTATTTATGGGGGTGCAGAAATCGTTGCTTTTTCCGCTCCGGCTACTGCCTTTAAAAACCTGGTGTACACACCTGAATTCCAGGTTGCTGAAATCAAACTGGAAGGTAAAACTTACCGTGCCATCCTGAAAGATCTTCAGTTCGACACCGTTACCGACGAACTCACGCACATCGACTTCCTGGAACTGGTAGAAGACAAGAAAGTAGTTGCTTCCCTGCCTCTCCGCGTTACCGGCCAGTCCGTAGGTGTTAAAGCCGGCGGTAAACTCGTGGTAAAACTGAAAACCCTCAAGGTGAAAGCGCTCCCGAAAGATCTGCGCGAATACCTGGAGCTGGACATCACGAACCTCGACCTGAACGAAAACCTCCGTGTGGAAGACGTGAAGGCAGAAGGCATCGAGCTGATCAACTCTCCCCGTATCCCTGTTGCTTCCGTGGTAATGACCCGTCAGCTGAAACAGGAAGAAGCTGCGGCAGAGAAGGAGTCCAAGAAGAAATAAATTGGCAAAATAATTATATTAAAAAGCCCGGCAGAATATCGGCCGGGCTTTTTATTTTTGGCATCCCGTATAACCGGGATATTTTTCATCGCCTCCCATATGAAATATTTGATCGTAGGATTAGGGAACATCGGGCCGGAATACCACCACACCCGTCACAACATCGGGTTCGATGTGGCAGACGCGTTTGCCGCCAAACATCAGGCGGTTTTCCGGAGCGACCGGCTGGCAGACGTGGCAGACGTTCGCTGGAAAGGCAAAATCTTCGTGGTCATCAAACCCACTACCTACATGAACCTCAGCGGCCGTGCCGTGAAGTACTGGATGGACAAGGAGAAGATCCCTGTCGAAAACGTACTCGTGATCATGGATGAGCTCGCCCTGCCGCTGGAAACGCTCCGCCTCCGCCCCGGTGGCAGCGACGCCGGCCACAACGGCCTCAAAAGCATACAGGACAGCATCGCCACCAACCAGTATCCCCGCCTCCGGTTCGGCATCGGCAACGATTTTCCGAAAGGCCGGCAGGTAGATTATGTGCTCGGCAAATGGTCGGCCAAAGAAGAACCGGTTGTTCAGCAGAAGATCGATACATGTGTGGAAATCGTGGAGAGTTTCGCCGCGATCGGCCTGCCGCGTACGATGAACAATTATAACAACCTTACTTTTCCATTATAGAAATGTAAATTGTATATTTCATGCCGAAAGGTGTCCCTACCTTAACCGCTATAGGTCATGATCCGTGTACCACTGATCGTTATATCAACCGGCATATTTTCTCCAAACATCCGGATGATAGTGCGTACAGTGGACAATGTGTTGTGGGCTATGGGTCTAACCATAGGCTTTATTAACCTTACAAAATACACGCATTATGAAAATTATCTGCGTTGGAAGAAACTATGCCAAACATGCAGAAGAACTGAAGAACGAAGTGCCCTCCGAACCCGTGATTTTCATGAAACCAAAAAATGCCCTGCTGCAAAACAACCATCCATTTTATTATCCGGAATTCACGGATAACCTTCATTATGAATGCGAGCTGGTGCTGAGGATTTCAAAGAACGGGAAACACATCCAGGAAAGATTTGCCAGCAAATATTACGACCATATCTCGGTTGGCATCGATTTCACCGCCCGCGATCTCCAGGAGAAGCAGAAAGCCAAAGGCCTTCCCTGGGAAATCGCCAAATCGTTCGATAATTCGGCCGTTGTCGGAAAGTTCATCCCCATCACGGAAACTATGGACCTGAAAGACATGAACTTCTGTCTTTACAAAAACAAGGAAATCGTCCAACAGGGCAACACGGCCGATCTCCTGTTTTCTTTCGACAAACTGATCGCCCATATTTCCCGATTCTTTACACTTAATATCGGTGACCTCGTCTTCACCGGAACTCCCGAAGGCGTGGGCCCCGTCGAAATCGGAGATACGCTCGAAGCGTTCATCGAAAACGACAGCCTGCTTGAATTCATGATAAAATAATTGACCCGTTCACCTGTCCGCCAGACTAAAAAGTAAAAATTAAAAAGTTAAAAGAGTACGGGCTTTTTCCTTTTTAATTTTTTCTTTTTACGGGATATTGGAATAGATCACGTCCAGGATCCGCGTCATTTCCTGAAAATCCCCTTCCGTCAGGTTCTTCCAGCCGATCTCGCGCATCTCCAGCACCAGGGGCCTCACTTCCTTATACTTGTTCACCCCCTCGGGCGTCAACTGCAAAAATACCTTCCGCCGGTCGTCAGTAGACCCCTGCCGCTCCACCAGTTCCTTCCGCACCAATAACTCGATAATCCGCGAAACCGTCGTGATATCTTTCGACGTGAGCCGGGCTAACTCATTGTGGGTTATGCGCTTATGCTTGTAGAGATTCTCGATCAGCAACCACTGGTCCACCGTAATGTCCAGCCCGCGGGCATCGAAACTCTTCTGCCAGTAATTCTTTATTTTTTTTAATGTGGCATCCAGCTTAAAAAAAGACGGATTACTCACGAAAGATTCATGCATATTCATTAATTTGCAGTAGCAATAGTTGCTATGGCAACTAATTGAACGATCCGGCCATCATCACCAAAACAATATTGCGTGCTTAAAGATAACATAAGCGTTCCTGTTTTGAAAGCCACCATGACGCACCGGGAGGAAGACCCCGATTTCCAGGCCCTCCTCCGCAAAGCGTACGGCCTCATGTGCACCGCGCGCCGAATGGCAGACCAGTACGAAGCCAACAGGCCCATCTGTAAATACGTCCACTCCACCTCCGCCGGCCACGAAGCCATCCAGGTTGCCGCCGGCCTCCAGCTCAAACCCTGCGATTACGTTAGTCCTTATTACCGGGACGATGCCATGATGCTCGCCCTCGGTTTTTCTCCCTACACCCTCATGCTGCAACTCCTCGCCAAAGGCGACGACCCCTTCAGCGGAGGCCGCTCGTATTACTGCCACCCCAGCTCGCGCGACACCGATAAACCGATCATCCCCCACCAAAGCAGCGCCACCGGCATGCAGGTCATCCCCACCACCGGCATGGCCCAGGGCGTACAATACCTGGAAAATTCCGGCCTGTTGGCAGACGATGAGAAACCCGTGGTCCTCTGTTCCCTGGGCGACGGCAGCGTTACCGAAGGCGAGGTGGCCGAAGCATTCCAGTTTGCCGCGCTGAAACAATTGCCCATCATTTTCCTCGTGCAGGACAACGATTGGGGCATCAGCGTGAGCGCCGACGAGGCCCGCGCCATGGACGCCTACGAATACGCCGCCGGGTTCAAGGGCCTGGAGCGCATCCGGGTAGACGGGGCCGATTTCGAAGCCAGCTACCGCGCCATGGAATCCGCAATTTCTTTCGTTCGCTCGGAACGCAAGCCCATTCTCGTACACGCCACCGTTCCGCTGCTTGGCCACCACACTTCCGGGGTTCGCCGGGAATGGTACCGCACGCCGGAAGACCTGGCCCGCCATCAATCCCGCGATCCGTTGCCGCGCCTCCGCAGCCAGATCGGCAGCGTCCGGGAAGCGACAGACATCGAGCTGGACGCGCAGCGCGACGTGGAAGAGGCTTTTTCCGCCGCAGTGGCCAGTCCAGACCCGGATATTTCCACCGTTCGCGACCATGTTTTCGCCCCCACGCCGGTGACGGAAGAATCCGGAGAACGTATGCCCGCCGGCGGTAGTAAAGTGGTGATGGTGGATGCGGCGTTACATGCCATCGAAGAAATCATGACGGCGCATCCGGAAGCGATCTTATATGGGCAGGATGTGGGTCGAAGGCTGGGAGGGGTTTTCCGCGAAGCGGCCACGCTGGCCGAAAAGTTCGGGGACGACCGTGTATACAACACCGCCATCCAGGAAGCATACATTATCGGCAGCACCGCCGGACTTTCCGCTACCGGCGTGAAACCCATCGTGGAAGTACAGTTCGCCGATTACATATACCCCGGTTTCAACCAGTTGGTGACCGAATTGTCGAAAAGCTGTTACTTATCCTGCGGGAAATTCCCCGTGCAATCGCTCATCCGCGTGCCTATCGGGGCTTACGGGGGCGGGGGGCCGTATCATTCGGGAAGTGTGGAAAGTACGTTGCTGACGATCAAGGGCATCAAGATCGTATACCCGTCTAACGCTGCCGACCTGAAAGGCTTGATGAAAGCGGCTTTCCTCGATCCGAACCCGGTGGTGATGCTGGAACATAAAGGGCTGTACTGGAGCAAGGTCCCGGGTACGCAAGACGCGATGACCATAGAGCCCTCGGCCGATTACATCCTGCCGCTGGGCAAGGGGCGCGTGGTCCAGGAAGCGGAAGAAGGTATGACCGTCATCACTTACGGAATGGGTGTTTACTGGGCGAAAGCCGCTGCGGCGCAGTTTCCGGGGAAGGTGGAAATCATCGATCTGCGGACGCTGTTCCCCCTCGATGAGGAGCTCGTGTTCGCATCCGTGAAGAAACTGGGCAAATGCCTGGTGCTGACGGAAGAACAGCTCGGCAATTCTTTCGCGGAATCCCTGGCGGCGAGGATTTCCCGTCAATGCTTCCGTTTCCTCGACGCACCGGTATTCACCTACGGCGCGCTAGATCTGCCCGCCGTTCCGCTCAACACCGAACTGGAAAAACAGATGTTGCCCACGCCGGAAAAAGTGACCGCGCAAATCCGCGAAATCCTCGCTTACTAAACTTTATTCCGTTTTCAGGCTGATCGCAGGGTTCATCAACGCCGCGCGGATCGACGTATATCCTACCGTGAGCAGCGTGATGCAGGCGCAGAGCAATACGGTAACGAGATAGATTTCAGGCCCCATATCGATCCGGTAATGAAATCCTTCCAGCCAACTGCTCATCAGCCACCAGGATAACGGTGCCGACAGTACGAAACCCGCTACGAGCATCCAGGTGAACTCGCGGCCGAAGAGCCACACCACCGAAGGGACGCTGGCGCCCAGCACTTTCCGGACGCCGATTTCCTTTTTCTTCTGCACGGCCATGAAGCTGATGAGCCCATATAACCCCAGGCAGCCGATCAGCACCGCCACCACGGCGAATATCTCCACCAGTTGCATCAGCATCGTTTCGGCTTCGTACATGTTGGCGATTTCCTCTTCCATGAACCGGAAATGGTACAGGTAATCGGGGAAGGTTTCGTTCCAGATTTTTTCGATGGCGGGCATGAGTGTGGATGCCTGCTGCATATCTATCCGGATCGCCATTTCTTCGAACGCCCCGATTTGGGAAAAAAGGCAAAGCGGGTCCATGTCGCTATGGAAACTATGGCTGTGGAAATCCCTGAAAACCCCGCGCACCACGGTTAGCACCTTATTGACACGGATCTGTGTACCGATAATGGCGTCGGGCGACGGGTAGTTCAGTTTCCGGAGAAGCAGCTCATTGACGAGCATGCCATTGGCCGTATCGGACATGGGAATGTTGGTGCCGGCCACGAGTTGAATATCGAACGTAGAAAGGTAATTCGCATCTGCATACTTCACAGCCACCTGGAAATCTTCGACACGCTCCTTGTCGCCAACGCGCAATGATGTGGACATGTTGCTGTTAGACAGGGGCGCCGCGCTGCAATAAGTGGTTTTTTGAACGCCGGCCAGCTGTGTGATGCGGTTGCGCAGGGTTTGCAGGGTGGAGGGATCGTGTTCGGGGACATCCACCAGGAGCACGCCTTTTTTATGCATGTTCGTATCGCTGTTGAGCGAATAATGCATTTGCCGCGCAATGACGATGGCGCCGACGATCATGACCTGCATGATAGCGAACTGTACGACAATGAGCGTTTTACGGAGCGGGAAACCTGCTTGTCCACCGGGCCCGGCCTGCGCGCGGATGGCCTTTACAGGATTGAGCCGCGCCTGTTTCACACCGGGATAATAGCCGGCGAGCAACATCACCACGAGCAACAGCAGGACGGAAAAAACGATGAGCATGCCGAGCGTTTGCCCATCCAGCGTAATATCGGTGGATAATTGTTTGTTGAGATACGGAATGGAAAATGATACGGCCGTTGCCGCGATGGCGACGGATGCGGCTACGAGCAGGAACGTTTCGGAAAGGAACTGCCCGAAAATCTGCAGGCGGGTGCTGCCTAACGCCTTTCGCACACCGATCTCGCGCAACCGGCGGATGGATTGTGCGGTGGAAAGATTGATGAAATTGATGCAGGCGGTGAAAACGAGAAATATGCCCATCCACGCCAGCGACCACAGATATTTCTTCTGGATGATGCCACTGAAGCGGGTATCGAAGTGTACATCGTTGAGCGGGTACATCACGAAATACATTTCTTCGGCCTCGTCGGGGTTGTACTTTTTAACGATTTGCGGAAAAACGGCTTCCACCTGTTCGGGTTTGACGCCGGGCTTGAGTTTCACGAAACACTGGATGGAGCTGGAGATGGAGCCCCAACTGCTGTCGCTGAACATATACGGGCTCCAGTCTTTATAACTGATATGGGACAGGTAGATATCGATACGGTGATCGGTGTTGGGCGGATAATCTTTCGCGATGCCTTTGATGGTGAAATCGCTGCCGGCTACGGTAACCGTTTTGCCGACGGGGTCCTGGCCGGGATAGAGTTTTTCCGCCATCTTTTCCGTGACGATGGCGTTGGCAGGGTCGCTCAGCACGTTGGCGTTGCCGGAAACCAGGGGAAAGTTAAGGATCTTGAAGTAGGAAGGTTCGGCGAATGCGGAGGTGGCGTCGAATTTTTTGAGGCCGCTGGCGGATTTGATACTGACGAGCGGGGAGCCGAGCCCTACGCGCATGGCCACTTCATCGAACAGCGCATATTCGTTCCGGAGCGTTTTGCCGAGCGGGTGGGGGATGCCGGCGTTGAAGTCTTCTATCCCACCATAATTGGTTTTGGAACTGATACGGTAAATGCGGTCGGCATCGGGATGGAAGTTATCGAACCGGAGATGGTAATTGATGAACAGGTAAAGCAGGATGGCGCAGGCAAGGCTTGCGCCGAGACCGGCGATGTTGATGATCGCGTAAGGTTTGTTGTTTTTGAGGCGGCGCCAGGCGGTCAGCAATTGGATTTTCCACATACATGAACGAATATGAAGCAGGTCAACGGCATAAAAAAGGCCAAAACCGTTAGTTATTGATAACCAATTCGTTGATAAGACGGAGTTGTCCGGAATGGTACAGGCAGGTGTCCGGAAACGGACATTGGGGGCATAAAAAAAGGAGGCTGTTAAAGGCCTCCTTTTCTGAAATGCTTATGGGCAGGATTACTTCAGGTGCTTGTTCACGATGCCGGCCAGTTCGAACATCGAAACCTGCTTTTTACCACCGAAGATTACTAGCAGTTTGGCATCGGCATTGATCATGCGTTTGTTTTTTTCATCCTGCAGTTTGTTTTTCTTGATGTAGTCCCAGATTTTTTTGGTGGCTTCAGTTCTGGGGACGGCTGCGGCACCGATTACGCCAGCGAGGTCAGCGCTGGGCGTCAGGGGGGCCATGAAAGCCGCATTGGGTTTGCGGGCAGTTTTGGCGGCAGCCTTTTTGGGTGCAGCTGCTTTGTCAGCGGCTTTCTTAGGGGTTGCGGCTTTTTTCGCCGTTGTGCTGGTTGCGGCCTTCTTTGCGGGCTGCTTCACCGATTTTGCCATGATACGCGATATTTAATGTGGTTAAAAAGGATTTGATAGCACTAATATAAACAGTCCAATCCTATCCTGGTTCAACTTTTCCTATCAAAATCATGCCATTCCCCCCGGAAATGCGGTTTTTTTTGCCAAAAGGGGGGATTCGGCGATTTGAATTATGCAATTTTTGGTTTCCTGCGTGTAAAGTCCCTCCCGCCTGGGCCCCTAACTTTGCATTCGTTCCTCTCACAGAACGATCACCTTTTAACTGAAAATTCATGAAAAATCAAGTATGGTTTGTAACCGGGGCCTCCAAAGGCCTGGGCCTTTCTTTGGCTAAAACCCTTATCGGCAGAGGCTTTCGCGTAGCCGCTACTTCCCGCCGCAGCGCCGATCTCGTGGCTGCACTCGGCGAAACTTCCGCCAATTTGCTCCCCATCGCCCTGGATATCCGCGACGAATCTGCCGTTCAACAGGCCGTTGCCGCTACGGTAGCGCATTTCGGCCGGATAGACGTTATCGTCAATAATGCCGGGTACGGACAAGTTGGCGCGATCGAGGAACTGACAGACGCCGAATCCCGCGCCAATTTCGACATCAACGTCTTCGGATCGCTCAACGTGATCCGGCAGGCGCTCCCGTTCCTGCGCGCCCAGGGAAGCGGTCATATCTTCAACATCGCATCTATCGGCGGTTTCACGGGAGGGTTCCCCGCTTTCGGGATCTATTGCGCCACCAAATTCGCCGTGCACGGGCTTTCCGAGTCGCTGGCCCAGGAAGTGAAACCCTTCGGCGTGGGCGTTACCGTGGTATCTCCGGGCTATTTCCGGACAGATTTCCTGGGCGGGTCGCTCGGCGTTCCGGCCACCGAAATGCCCGAATATAAGAATGTCCGTGAAATGCAGGCGCTCCATCAGCAAGACTACAACGGCCAGCAGCCCGGCGATCCTGACAAGGCGGCAGATGTGATGATCCGCGTCCTGGAAAACGGTACGGCCCCGCTACACCTGTTCCTCGGCGCAGATGCCTATCAGCTGGCGGAACAGAAGATCGCCGCCGTGGGCCTCGATCTCGCAGCCGTCAAAGCCCTGGCCACCGCCACGGCTTTCGAAAATTAATGTTGCGCGAACCTTCCATCCAACTGGATTATTTTAATCCGGACGGGCTGATTTAAACAAACCGCACCGCTATTGCATGAAACAGCCGGCATCTCCAGGAGCGCCGGCTGTTTCCATTTTATGGCAATGTAAACTTAGCTGATCGCTTTGCCCATAACGGGGTCAGTAATGGATTCCTTCCCGCTTTCGGCGCGCCCTGCGAAGCGTTGGCTCCAGCCGGGGAACTTGTCTGCCAGCACGCTGAAATCGTACCAGCCTTTATGTTCGCTTTTCGTCACGATGATTTCTTTCCTGGCACCGGGAGCGATGGTGAAGGCGTTGTCGGATTTGCCGTAACCATGGTCCAGCAGCCGCATGGCTACCGCTTCTGCACCGCGGTTTTCGAGGGAGAGGAGGAGGTTGCCGGTCGGGGATTTCTTTTTTCCCGAAGTTTCATAATTGACGTCTACACGCACGCCATGATCCTGTTTGCCGCCGCGAAACTCGCGGTAGAAGCCGTTGGGGCCGTGGAGGCGAAGTGCGTAGTTCCCCGGACCGAATTCAGCCAGGGGCCATTCGTAGGTGAACTGGTCGCCTGCTTTGGCCGCGAAGTGCCAGTTGCGGCAGGTTTCGCCGGCAAAGCTTTCCGGGGCGTACACGGTGAACGGCGAGCCCGCCGATCGTTGCCCGAATAATTTATTGCCCGCGCCCATGACGATCACGAACGCATTTTTGGAGGCGTTGTACACGCCGCTGGCATACAGTTCGTAAGGCAGGGCGGTAGACGGGCGGGTGCCGGTTTCCTGCCTGGCCAGCGGATTGGCTTTCTCCGGATGCGCGATCATGTTGTCCAGTTCGCTGCCGCTGATTTCGCGGAAACCGGACGGCAGGTCTTTGAACTGCGCGGAATAAATCTCCGTCACGAATTTTTGCTGGTCGAGGAAAGGCAGTTTCGACGAAGGAACGGCGTCGGTTTCGCTGAAAGCCGACGTGAGATCGCCGCAGATCGTGCGCCGCCATTCGCTGATGTTGCCGCTGCGGATTTTCTTTTTGAATTTCTTTTCGACGTACGTTTCGAGGAACTGAAGGGTGGATGTATGATCGAACACTTCGGAACACACTTTCCCGCCGCGGCTCCAGGGCGATGCGATCAACAACGGGACCCTGTACCCCAGGCCTATCGGGGCTTCGCGGGCGTGCTTCTCCGCAATGCCTTGCGCCACTTCGTTTTCCTTGCGCACATGCTCTATTTCCGTATCGATACCGGCGGAAACTTTTCCTGTTCCGGGCTTTTTGCTGTCGGGGATGGAGAACGGCGGTACGTGGTCGAAGTACCCATCGTTCTCATCATAGGTAACGATGAATATCGTTTTTTTCCAGACTTCCGGGTCCTTCGTGAGAATGTCCATTACTTCAGACACATACCACGCACCATACCAGGGCGCGCTGGGGTGATCGGAGAAATTCTGCGGGCTCGCGAGCCACGATACGGTCGGGAGTTTTCCTTTTTCCACGTCGTCGCGGAACTGGAAGAACAGATCGCCGGCGGGAACGGGCAGTGTGCGCTTCGTGCCGTTGTCGTCGTAATCGAGCTGCGAGAGTTTGCGGAACTGGGGATCGTTGGTATTGATCACGAAAGCGCGGTGGAACAGTTCTTTCTGCCTGTTGTCGAGCTTTGCATAGCTTTCTTTCCCCCATTTTGCCATTTCTGCGGTGGCCTTGTCCAGCACTTCCTGTTTCTTTTTGATAGCGGCCCGGTTTTTCTTCGATACCTCGTCAGACGAAGGGCTGGCTTCCGTCAGCGCACGGATTTCGGCCGGCAGCTCGTCGATCTGTTTTTGCAGATTGGTGACGTACCGGTCGGAGAACTGCACGTTATATACTTTGAAGAATTCGAGCAGATTGCAACCGAAGTTCGCGAGCCAGGAGCGCTCTTCGCCCTGGAAGCCGCCGCCGCAGGAGAGATCGTTCTGATAGAATTTCCAGTCTACCCCGTTTTGCGACAGCAGTTCGGGGAAAGTTTCCCAGCCGAGTTTGCCATAGCTGTAATCGGTGTTGCGGATGTGCGCTTTCGGCGCGCCGTTTTCGGGAACGGTGATTTTGCCTGTCCAGAAGAACGAGCGGTTGGGCGTGGTGCTGGTCATGGCGGAGCAGAAATTCTGGTCGCAAATGGTGAAAGCGTCTGCCAGGGCGTAATTGAAGGGAATGTCTTCACGGGTGAAGTAGCCGAGGGTGAGGGGCATGTTCTTCCAGCTGGCCTTTCCGGATTGTTTGACGAGGAGCCACTGGTCGTATTTGCCCTTGTTGTTGGCGTCTACCTGGTCGTGCCGCCCGTGCGGCAATGCGCCCATCCAGGTGATGCGGCTGTCTTTCAGATCGAGCCGGAAGGGCGAAAAGGTTTTGCCGTCCTTATCGGTTTGCAGCCAGACCGGTTTCCTGTTGGGGAGCGTGATGGCGCGGGGATCGTTGAACCCGCGGACGCCCTGGAGAGTGCCGAAGCAATGGTCGAACGACCGGTTTTCCTGCATGAGGATGACGATGTGCTCGGCATCGGCCCAGCTGGAGCCCGGTGCGGGCTCGATGGCCATGGCGCGCTGAATGGAAGCGGGTACGAAAGAAGACAGGCCGGCGGCGCCGGAGAGGAGCATTGATTTCCGCAGAAATTCCCTTCTGTTATCCATGATGACGTGGTTTGAGAGATATAGGACGTCAAAATATAAAAAAACATTTTTTAAGTATATTAAAATAATGTGAACGGAAATAAAACCAGAAATCGAAACAAAAAAGAGGTTGGAAAAACCCCGGAGAAATTTTCTAACTTACGGCATCCAATCAACCAGCATCATCGGGAATCGATTTCATTAGACGACAGCAATCATCGGGGTTAAGGAATACGTTATGGACCAATCTCCAGACATATTATTGGTAGACCGGCTGAAGGAGGGAGACGTTACCGCGTTCGACGCATTGTTCCTGAAATATTATAAGGTTCTCTGCGCCAATGCTTTCTGGTTCCTGCAGCAGGAACACGAAGCGAAAGACCTGGTGCAGACTTTCTTCATGGACATCTGGGACAAAAAGCTATATCTCCAGTTCAACGGGGATGTGAAGGGCTATTTGCACATGGCGGTGAAGAACCGTTGCCTCAACCACCTGAAGCGCCAGAAGATCCGCGACGGGCACCAGGAAGCGTTTTCCAGCCTGCAAGACGAAAGCTGGCGGCCGGAGCAGGAGGGCAGCGGCGGGGAGTATTACCGGCAACTGCAATCGTCGCTCGAGCAGGTGACCGGCCAGAAGCGTATGGCGATCCACATGGTATATATGGAGGGCAAGCGTTACCAGGAAGCGGCAGACGAGATGGGGATCAGCGTCAATTCATTCAAAACCCACCTGAAACGCGGGCTAAAACTCCTGCGTTCGGTCATTCATCAGAAAAAACCATAACTTGTTAACCGGCATCATGGAGTACCAGGACCAAATATTTCAATTATACATGGACAAGCTTTCCGGTGAATTATCACCGGAAGAGGAGGCCGTAATCGAGCGGAGGCTGGAGGAAGATCCCGCGTTCCGCGAAGCCTGGGAAGCCCTCTCGGCCGACGCGCGCTCGCAGCGCACGGCGGTATACGTGAAGGCCGTGGAGCCGGTGGAAGGGTTGGATGAACTGAAGCAGCGCAGGAAGCCCCGGAGGCCCCTCCGCGCCTGGTTGCCTTACGCCGCCGCCGCCGCGGTCCTGGGCGCTGGCGTATGGTTCGCGTTCCATTTCGATTCGAAAGAAGGTGCGAAAACGGCGCAAAACGCCGCGGCACCCATGCCCGGCATCAGCCTCACCATGGCCAACGGAAAAACGGTCAACTTCCATCCGGACAGCGCCGCGCAAACCGTATCCCTCGGCCAGGCCACCCTGCGCTCCGAAAACGGCAAACTCGATTACGAAAGCGCCGATACCACCATGACCGTGCTCAACGTTCCTGCCGGCGGAAATTACCGGCTGACATTGTCTGACGGTACCGAAGTATGGCTCAATGCCTCCACACGCCTACATTTCCCGTTCCAGTTCGGAACGCGGCAACGCGAGGTGACGGTGGAAGGCGAAGCGTATTTCCATGTAGCGAAAGAAACCGACCGGCCTTTCATCGTGCATACGCCGCAGGCGGATGTGCGCGTGCTGGGCACTTCCTTCAATATCAATACTTACACGGCCGGTTCCGATAAAACCGCGCTGGTGGAGGGGAGCGTGCTGCTGCAGGCGCGCAACGGCCGCCAGCTCAAACTGGCGCCCGGCCAGCAGGCGGAAAGCTCCGGCACAGGGCTCACGGCCGCGCCGTTCGACGCAGACGATGTGCTCAGCTGGATGAACGGCATCCAGTATTTCCATCATGCCAACGTGCCCGATCTGCTGACAGATGCCTCCCGGTTCTACGGGATCACGTTCGAAGCCGAATCCGGGAAGTTCGACGGCGTGAAGGTGACGGGCCTGATGGACAGGGCGCGCCTCCCTGAATTCCTCAACGATCTCGCCATCACTACCGGCGGAAAAGTGGATTACGACGGCCGGACGGTCCGCCTCCACTGATTTTTTCTTCCTTCCCCCGAAAAATTTTTTCGACCCCTGTCACCCATTCCGGTGAACCAGGTGTAGTTATGTTGATTTGATATCAACCAAAACCAATTTTTTCCACATGAGAAAATGTATGCGCAATTGCCGGCAGGCAGTGCGATCCCTGGTGATTGTATGTTTGATGTTTTCCGCGTTCATCCCCGCATCCGGCCAGGAGAAAGATCCGGCCCTGCAGAAACCGGTGACCGTGACGGGCAGCAACATGCCGATCGTCCAGGTGTTCCGCTCCATCAAGAAACAGACCGGCTTCACGCTGGTGTACAGCAATCAGCTGTTGAACGACAACGACAGGCTGAACCTGGATTTTCGTAATGCGAAACTGGAGGAAGTGCTGGATTTCGTGCTGAAAGGCCGGAACCTCAGTTACCAGGTGCGCAGCAACCGCATTGTGCTCGAGCGCAAGGCGGCGCCTGCCGCAAAGCCGGCCGTAGCGCAGGAAGCGCCAAAAGAAACCACCGTGCGCGGGCAAGTCATGGACCCGGAAGGGAACGCGCTGCCCGGGGCCACGGTGGCGGTAAACGGCACCTCGCGCGGAACGGCTACCGACGAAATGGGCGTTTTCAGCATCGCCGTTTCCGAAGGGCAGACGCTGCGCGTGGCCATGATCGGGATGAACCCGGTGGAAATCGCCTACAACGGGCAACGCACCCTCAAAGTGACGCTCACCACGAAAGTGGACAAGCTCAATGAAGTGGTGGTTGTGGGGTTCGGTAAACAGAAAAAAGTAACGGTAACCGGCTCCGTAGCCTCCGTGAACATGGCGGATATGCGCATGCCCGTTCCCTCGCTCACCAACGCCCTCGCCGGTAAAGTAGCCGGTGTGATCAGCATGGGCAGCGGCGGCGGCGAACCGGGGTACGACAATCCCACGTTCACCCTGCGTGGCATCGGCACCTTCAAAGGCAGCGTGAGCCCGCTCATCATCGTCGACGGCGTGCAGCGACAGGACGTGCACAGCACCTATGGCGGCGCTTTCAATAACATCGATCCTGAAGACATCCAGAGCATCTCGTTGCTGAAAGACGCGTCCGCCACCGCGGTGTACGGCGCCAAAGGCGCGAACGGCGTGCTTATCATCACCACCAAACGCGGTGTGGCGGGCAAACCGAAAGTATCCGCCAAGGCGGAAGCCGGCGCCAGCGGCCTCACCCAGCTCCCCCAAATGGTAGACGGCGTGAAATACATGCAATTGTATAACGAAGCGCGCACCAATATGGGCGAACAACCCCAATATTCCGACGAAACAATCGCCAAAACCGCCAGCGGCCTCGATCCATATCTTTTCCCGAACGTAGACTGGATCAACGAAATCTACAAACCCTGGACGCCGATGACCAACGCCAACGTAAACGTGACCGGCGGCGGAGAATCCATGAGGTATTATGTATCCATGTCGTTCTACAACCAGGATGGACAATACAACGTCACGAAAAAGAATGGATACAATCCGAACCTCAATTTCAAGCGATATGATTTCCGCAGCAATGTGGACCTGAACCTTACCAAAACGACTACTTTATCACTGAATCTTGCGGCGATGCTCGTCAATAGCCGCTACCCGGGCGCTTCGGCCAGTGCCATATGGTATTCGGCCTACGCCACAAATCCCATCGCCTACCCGATTTCTTACCCCGGTGATCTGGCGGCCGGCCCCCCGAATACCGCCGGTGTGAACCCGTTCAACCTCGTGCAGAACCAGGGTTACGCTACCGAGTTCAAACCATCGGTGCAATCCGTATTATCCCTCACGCAGAATCTCGATGGTATTCTGAACGGGCTTACCGCCACAGGGCGTTTTTCTTTTGACTCTTATGGCGAATTCTCGAACCAGCGCCGGGGCGTCAACGACCTGTGGTTCGCCAACAGGCGCGATGCGAACGGTAACCTGGTGCTCACGCAAACCCGCTTCGGCGACCAGTTCCTCGGATACGGCGCTTCTTCTTCGGGGGAAAGGATGATGTACCTGGAAGGGAACCTGAACTTCGACCGCACGATCGGGCAGCATACGATCGGCGCCTTGCTGGTGGGAGCGATCCGCAACCGTCAATGGGGAAATTCCGGCAACCTGAAATATTCCATCCCGTTCCGAAGCCAGAACGCCGCGGCACGCGTTACGTATTCATTCATGGATAAATACCTGCTGGAAGGCAACTTCGGCGCCACCGGTTCCGAAAACTTCGAGAAAGGCGAACGCTGGGGCTTTTTCCCCGCCGTTTCCGCCGGTTGGGTGATCTCGAAGGAAGCGTTCATGGAACAGCAGAAAGCTTTTTCTTTATTGAAGCTTCGCCTGTCTGTCGGCAAAACCGGTAACGACGCGATCGCTAACGACCGTTTCGGATACCTGACGTACCTGGAAAACGGGAAACCCGGCATCGGGTTCGGTACGCAACCGAGCGATTTCGGCGGCATCGCCGTTTCCGTTTTCGGCACCGAAGGCCTCACCTGGGAAACTTCCCTGAAAACGAACGTAGGTCTCGATGTGGGATTGTGGGATAAGTTGAACCTGACGTTCGATGTGTTCAAAGACCGCCGCCGCCAGATCCTCATCAACAGGCAATCTATTTCCGCCATCGGAGGTTACGCGGGTAGCGAGATCTATGCCAACCTCGGTGAAATGGAAAACAAAGGCTTCGACGGAAGCATCGAATACAATACCAAGCTCGGTAAGGATTTCACCCTTCGCCTGTTCGGAAATGCTACTTACGCCCGCAACCGCATCATCAACGCCGATTATCCCGTCGCCATTTATCCGTACCAGCAGTTCGAAGGCACCAGTTTCGGCGAATTCAGGGGTTACCGGAACCTGGGACTGTTCACTGACGAAGACGATGTGGCCCGCAGCCCCGAACAGCTCCGCCCCATGCACCCCGGCGATATCAAGTTCAGCGACCTGAACGGAGACGGGGTGGTGGATGCGAATGACAGGGATTACCTCGGTAAAACCAATTTCCCGATCTGGTCTTATGGATATGGCTTTAACCTCGGTTACCGCCGCTGGGAATTATCCGCGCTGTTTGCCGGCGTGGCCGATGTAGGCATCATGGCCAACGGGTCTGCCATCGACCAGGGAGATGGAACTTCCGCGGGTGTGGGTGTGGTGCCGTTTGCCGGCATCGGGCTCTATACCGCCAGCGTGCTGAGCAAAATGGAAGACCGCTGGACGAAGGATAATCCCCGCCAGGATGCTTGGTACCCCCGCCTCACGGTTGCCAATACATCAGACAATAACTACACCGACAGCGACTGGTGGTTGAAAGACGGGAGCTTCATGCGCCTCAAGCAGGCATCCCTTTCCTACAATATCATCACCTCCGCCATGCACGTGAAAGGCATCAGCAGCCTGCAGGTTTACGCCAACGGGACCAACCTGCTGACCTTTACCAAATTCAAACTGTGGGACCCCGAGCTCGGCTCCTACGGCGCGAGGTACCCGTATTCCAGGACCATCACCCTCGGGCTGAGGGCGCAATTCTAACCGTTACAAAGATCCGATATGATCAAGAAGATAATTTTTCCGCTGCTGGCCATTTGCTTCGCATCTTGTACGAAATATCTCGACAAACAGCCGGATAACCTGCTGACCGAGGAAATGGTTTGGCAGACCAAAGCCAACGCAGAAGGCTACCTGTACAACACCTACAGCCACATGTACCTGACCGATGGCGGCGACTTCGCTACCATGGGCGCTTCCGACGAATCGCACGTGTCTATCGGCACCACGGCTTCGCGCCAGATGGTTTCCGGGAACTGGAGCCCCGCGTCCGGATACTTCAACAACTGGGGCAGCATGTATGCCGGCATCCGGAAAACATTCGTGTTCGAACAGAACATCGATAAAGTGCCTTCCAACCAGCTGAGCGACGAGCTGAAAGCGCAATACAAAGCTGAAGTCCGCTTCCTCCGCGGGTATTACTATTTCTTCCTCCTCCGCCAGTTCGGTCCGTTCGTGCTCGTGAAAGACATCATGAGCCGGAACGACGATTACAACCAATACCCCCGTGCTTCGTTCGACGAATGTGCGGCGTACATCAATGAAATGATGGACGCGGCCGCCGCGGGGCTCCCTGTAGCCTGGGAATCCATCAGCAACAACGGCAGGCCTACGAAAGGGGCTTGTCTTACCATCAAGGCGAAAGTGGCCCAACTGGCGGCAAGCGAGCTGTGGAACGGCAATCCCAATTTCGCCAGCTTCAAGAACCAGGACGGCAAGCCCCTGGCACCGGCCTCCAAAAATCCTGACCGCTGGCGCGATGCCGCCGCGGCCGCCAAAGCCGTGATCGACCTGAATGCTTACAAACTGTTCGTGAACACCGACAACGGCGGAAGTTCTTTCAATCCATACGAATCCGTTCGCGACGTGCATACCACCGCCTGGAACGACGAGATCATCCTCGGCGTGATCACCTGGTGGCGCTGGGGCTTCACCAAATGCGCCTCCCCGCAGCCCGGCGGCTATGGCATGTATTGCGCCACCCAGAACCTGGTAGACGCGTTTTCCATGAAAAACGGCCGCATCATCAGCGATCCCGCATCCACTTACCAGGAAACCGGTTTCGCGGACGATAACCAGGCCGAAAGCTGGGGCCATAAGAAAGGCCAGTGGAACATGTACGCCAACCGCGAACCCCGTTTCTACGCTTTCATTCAATACAACGGCAAAACCGTCGTTCCCGCCACTACGCCCGACGAGCGCAACCGCTACTCTTCCGGCGGAAATGCAGACGGAACGGGACGGATAGAGTTTTATTACTCCGGGAAGTCGGGCCAGCGCGAGAACGGGAGCAACAGCATCACAGGGTACATGCCCCTCAAGCGCATCAGCAGCACCAGCAATATTTATACGGAGCTGGTCCCGCATAAAGCGCCGTTTATCCTTTTCCGTTATGCGGAAATACTGCTCGACTATGTGGAAGCTCTCAACGAATACGATCCTTCCAACCCCGATATCGTGAAGTATCTCAACGAAGTGCGTACCCGCGCGGGCCTGCCGGGCATTGAAACCGTGTATGGCGGCGCCGTTGGGAACAAAGACGAAATGCGAAAGCACATCCTCCGCGAAAGAATGGTGGAGCTTTGCTTCGAAGGCGACCGCTACTGGACGCTGACCCGCCGCCTCCTGCTCGGGAAAGCCGAATACTCCGCCGTGTATGCGCTCGACGTCAATGCGCCGGACAATGGGCAGGGCTTTTCCTTTACCGGTTTATATACCCGTAAACTGTTGCAGCAGCGCTACTGGAGAGATAAGATGTATCTCTTCCCCATCGACCAGGGCGATATGGAGCGCGACCGCGCGCTGGTACAAAATCCCGGTTGGTAATTTCATTCCTCATTTCAATGAAAGCAAACATGTTAAAAATATTCTCACGATACCTGCTGGCCGCCGCCGTGTTGCTGACGGCCTGCTCGAAGGACAAGGAGCAGCATGAGGCCGGGGTGCCCATGACCATCTCCGGGTTCGTTCCGCAAACGGGCGGGCACGGCACGTCTATCCTCATCTCCGGTTCCAATTTCAGTAACGATTCCAACGAGGTGGAAGTGACCATCAACGGCAAGAAGCTCGCGATCGTAGGTTGCAACACCCGGCAGATCATGGCCGTGGTCCCCAAAAGATGCGGCTCCGGCGCCATCTCCGTGAAAATCGGCGGGAAGGAAATTGCCAGTTCCGGTGAATTCGACTACATCTTCACCCGCACCGTTACCACTTTTGCCGGTAGTGGGGTAGCGGGATACCTGAACGCCAAAGGCGAAGACGCCATGTTCGACTTCGGAGGTACGGACTGGGTACGCGGTTCCGGCATCGTGACCGATAAAACCGGTAATGTGTATGTAACTGACGCAGGCAACCACTGCATCCGCAAGATCGATACAGACGGCCGCGTAACCACATTCGCAGGCAGCAATGTATCCGGCGATGCAGACGGCACAGGCACCGAAGCACGGTTCAGCCTGCCATACGGCCTGGCGATCGATAAGGACGGGAATCTCTACACCGCCGATCCCGGCACCTGGAAGATCAAGAAAATATCTCCCCAGGGCGTGGTGACCAGTTATCACAATGCTTCCCGGGAACCCTGGCACATTACCGTGAATAAAGCCACCAACGAAGTATTCTACAGCTCTACCGGCGCAGGCGGCGTTTACCGCATCAAACCCGACGGCGGCGAAGAAACCATTGTCAGCGATATGCTGTGGCCCGCAGGGATCGGGTTCGACAAAGCAGGCAACCTCTATATGTCGGGCAGCGGTCATAACGCGATCTTCAAATATGCCAAAGACACCTGGGCGCGCACCGTTGTAGCCGGGAAACTCGCGGCCGACGGGTCTGCCGCTACTCCAGGTTACCGGAACGGAACGGCGGAAGAAGCGCAGTTCTCCCTGCCCTGGGCGCTGTGCGTAGACGACGAAGGCAATATCTACGTTGCCGGGAACGGCAGTTGGAACGGAGGCTCCGGTAACGCCGATCAAAGCATCCGCTTCATAGACGGCAGGACCGGCCGCGTGAGCACCTATGCCGGCAGCAACGCTTACGGATATGCCAACGCGCTTGGTGAATCCGCAAAATTCGCCGGCCCGCAAGGCATCACTACCGATAACAACGGCATCTCTTATGTGCTCGATAAAAACAATAACCGGGTCAGAAAGATCGTATCTGAATAATTAAAGTATGAAACGGATGATTATACAAGGATTTGCGCTCATGGTGCTGCTCGCGGCTACCGCTTGCAGCAAGGGAGGGAACGGTGGGGAAAGCCCGAAACCGCAAGACGGGCCCCGAACGCTGTATGTGTCAACCACCGGTAACGACAACGCACCCGGAACGAAGGATGCGCCCTATGCGAAAATCAACGGCGCACTGGCGAAAGCCGTGGCCGGCGATACCGTGATGGTCAGAGGGGGGAGGTATTACGAAAAAGTACGCTTCCCGCGAAGCGGCCGCGAAGGGAAATCCATCACACTGAAAGCTTACCCCGGCGAAAAGCCCGTTCTTGATGGAACCGGGCTGGGCGTAAACGGGAAAGATGCCATGGTGATCATCCACAACGCCAGTTACGTGACGCTCGAAGGGTTCGATATCTGCAACCTCATCAGCAGCGCGCCCTGGGTGAACCCCAACGGCGTGTTGGCAGACGAAGGTTCCAGCAATATCATCATCCGCCGGAACAAAATCTACAACATCGAGCATAATGCAGCGCCCGCCGACGGGCGCAGCGGCCATGGCATTGAGATCATCGGCAACACGGCCGTGCCGATGAAAAACGTGCTGGTGGAAGATAACGAGATCCACGATTGCAACACGGGATACAGCGAAAACCTGACCATCAACGGATATGTAGACGGATTCATCGTCCGCCGTAACAAAATCTACAACGCCGAAAACATCGGCATCGATGCGGCCGGCGGATACGCCGGAAACCCCGTGGCAGAGCGCAACTACGCCCGCAACGGCGTCATCTCCGAAAACGAGCTCTGGAACATCGACATGACCACCGGCCCCATCGGCGGCCCCCATGGCCACGGCGCCATCGGGATTTATGTAGACGGAGCCCGCAATATCATCGTGGAACGAAACCGCGTCCGCGATTGCGACCGCGGCATCGGTGTGGTCAGTGAAACGGACGCATACCCGACCAGCGACTGCATCGTCCGTAACAACATCGTAACGGGCTGCTATCGCGTGGGCATTTACATGGGCGGATACCTGAATTACACCGGCGGCGGTTCCCGCAGGTGTTACGTGCTCAACAACACGCTCGTGGGTAATAACCGGGAAAGAGGCCACTATGGCGAGATTGAAGGAGAACTGCGAATGACGGAGCACTGCTTCGACAATGTTTTCCGGAACAACCTCGTAGTAGCCGGCGCCGACGATCTATTCTTCCACAAATACACCAACACCGGCAGCGGGAATGTGGTGGACAATAACCTCTATTTCGCGCCATTGGCGCCCGCGGGTTGGATATGGAATTCGATCGACGGTACTGCCATCACCGATTTCGCTGCCTGGAAAACGGCTTCCGGCGTAGATGCGGCGAGCATCCACGGAAAAGACCCCCTCTTACCGGGCGACTTCCGCATTCCCGCCAATTCCCCCGCGAAGAACGCGGGTTTCGTAGTGGCCGACGAAAAAGCCGGAACGGTCGATTTCTACGGTCAGTCGCGTGTCGTGAACGGCAAAACGAGCATCGGCGCGGTGCAATAAATCTTTTACAGAAGGAACGGGAGAACGGCCCCGATGCCGACCATCCCGCCAAGAATGCTGGCAAAGGCGTCCATTACATCGTAATGCCCTTTGCCAGTTATTTTTGAGAACAACTCAAATCCATAACTGATGCCGACAACCGGCATAAGCGCCAGCGCAGCGGCTTTGATGGGAGCCGATGGAAGGATGTAGGCGCAAAATCCCAGGAGCACGGCGCCCATGGGGATGCCTACGAAGAAGTGTTTCCATTTGTCTGGAGCGATTTTCATAAGGTTGGACCGGTTTACGGGCCGAAACTACATAAAAATGCCGGGCTTGCAACTTTTCCCGCCGGGCCGTAATTTGACGGTGCATTTTAAAAATTCCATATGAAACATTTCCTGTTCGCCGCCGCGCTCCTTTGCACCATGCTGGCGCGTGCCGCATCGCCCGAGATTTACGAAATCCGCATCTATCATTTCAAAACGATGGCCCAGCTGCAAAAGGTCAGCGATTACCTGCGCACCGCGCACCTGCCCGCGCTGCACCGCAACGGCATCGCATCCGTCGGCGTTTTCCGGCCGATCGTGCAAGACACGGCCGATCTGCGGATCTACGTGTTCGTCCCATTCCAATCCCTCGAACATTTCAGTTCCCTGCAATCGCGCCTTGATAACGACCAGCAGTGGCTTTCAGCCGGGAAGGATTATATTGACGCGCCTCACGACCAGGTTCCCTACACCCGGCTGGAAACCATCCTGCTGAAAGCGTTTTCCGGCATGCCAACCATGCAGGAGCCGCAATTGACCGGCCCGAAGAGCCAGCGTGTGTATGAATTGCGGAGTTATGAAAGTCCGACGGAAAAATATTACCGCAACAAAGTGAAGATGTTCAACGCCGGAGACGAGATCGGTATCTTCAAAAAACTGAAATTCAACGCCGTATTTTATGGCGAAGTGCTGGCCGGTTCCCGGATGCCGAACCTCATGTACATGACCACATTCAAGGACCAGGAAGACCGCGATGCGCATTGGAAGGCGTTTTCGGCGGATGAAGACTGGAAAAAGCTCCAGGCCGACGAGCAATACAAGAACAATGTGTCGCGCAACGAGAAGATTTTCCTCCGGCCGATGGAATATTCCGACATTTAAATACTGCATGCATATTTGCGAAGCCTCCCGGGAACCGGGGGGCTTTTTTGTTGCCGCCGGAAAAACGGTTGTCGCGTAACGGTGTGCATCGGGGAGACTGTCACATACAGAGAACTCGACCGATGCTAAGGAAAGGACACAATTACGACAAGCATTTCATATTCTGGGCGGGCTGTTCCGGGCTGCTGCTGTTGGGCGCGGCGCTGGCGATGCCGGGCGCCATGGCATTGGACCTGCGGCTGGCGTTTGCGCTGGGAGAGGCGGAGCTGCGGTCCCTTTCCCGGTGGTTGCTGCTGGGGATGCTTGGGGGGACGCTGCTGATGGGGCCGGCCAGTGAGCGATGGGGATACCGCTGGTTGCTGGGGCTTGCGGCGACGGGGTTTTTCGTGGGGTTTCGCGGGATGGCGGCGGCGGACAGTACCGCTGCGCTGACGTGCTGGCTGTTTTGCATCGGCGTTTCCGGCGGCATGATGAACGGGGCTGCGAACGCCGTGGTGGCCGACATATCCGTGCGTGAAAAGGGTGTGCGGTTAAGTCTGATGGGCGTGTTTTTCGGGTTGGGCATGTTGGCGATGCCGCAGGTGGTGGCGGGTTTGAAGCCGCTGTTGATGTGGAAGGGCGTGTTGCGGTGGATGGGCTGGCTGTCGCTCGGGCTCGCATGGCTGTTTGTGTGGATCCGTTTCCCGGCGCGCCGGCTATCCGGAGAGGGCCGCTGGCTGCGGGATCCCGCGTTATGGATCACGGGAGGGTTTTTATTTTTACAGGCCGGTTTCGAGACGGTTTTGTATAACTGGTCGACGGTATATGTAACAGCCGGCCGCGGGATGGAAGAGCGGGAGGCGCTGTATGGGCTTACGTTGTACGCAGCGGGGTTCACGGTGATGCGGATGCTGGCCGGTAGTATATTCCGTAACGTTCCGGCGCGACAGCTGCTGGCTGTGAGTATGCTGCTGTTGCCGGCGGGAATTTTGTTGTTGAAGGTGAGTGGCGGGTTTTTACCGGTGGGATTGGGGATGATATTGATGGGAGGGGGCCTGGGGGGAGGGTTTCCGATTATACTAGGATGGATGGGGGAGTGTTATCCCGGTCGTTCGGGGATGGTGTTTGGTGCGGTGTTATCTATCGCGGTGACGGGCCGGTGGTTGGTGGATGTTTGGATGGAATGGGTGGTTATGGAGCTGGGGGTTCAATTCCTGACGACGGTGATGCTTTTCGGATGGATGTTGATGTTGGTGCTGGGGGGCGCGATGGTGCGGCGGATGCGTTAAACCTTTGCGGGGCGTGTCTTTTAGGGCACGTAAAACTTTTCCATGATTTTTTTTGACTTTTAAAGGATAGCCGTTATCTTTGCACTCCGATTTTGAACAACCGGTAACGGATCAGGATCGAACCGGCGAGATAGCTCAGGCGGTTAGAGCGCAGGATTCATAACCCTGAGGTCGAGGGTTCAACTCCCTCTCTCGCTACGAAGAAAAGGCTTTTAAGCATCTGCTTGAAAGCCTTTCTGTATAGCAGAAGGTCCTTAAATTTGCTCCGCGTAATTTTTAATCAATTCAACCAAATGATCTTACTCAATTGAATTACCCCATTCCCTTATATTGGAGTCAAAAGTATGTATTTGATATTCTAGCGACGCCTGAAGATGGATTTGTTCAAATTAATACATTAAATACTGTTGATTCAACTTCTAATGAAATAGCTGGCAGGGCTAAAAGTCAGATTGGTTTGAGTAATGCGTTCGCGTTTTTAGGAGTCAAATTAGATGGCGAGATCAAAAATCAATTTAAAAAATACGGAATTGGTGACTGAATTCAAAGCTCCGGTTTTACAAGTGATTCCAGTTGCCATTTATGCCTAATATTTTTCTTGCAGCGAAAATCAAGGCATCATTCAATGTTATTAATCTTTAAGTATAAGGTTAGTTGATTCTCCCAGTTTCGTTACTAAAAAGTTACTTTTCCGCCAGGTCTCCCAGCATTTTCGCCAGTTCCGCATCGGCTGGCGGAACGTACCCTTCGCCCAGGAACACTTTCACGATCCCGATCCCTCCCCGGATATCTCCATTGAACGCTTCCAGCTCTTCCGCCGGTACCCACAATTCATTATGTATATCGCCGCCCACGTTCTGCACTTCATATTGGTGGAACAGCATTTCGGGAATATCGAACCGCGTAACGATCCCGCAAAAACCGGAACCCTCGTCTTTCGTATTCCAATCCAGCGCAATCTGCTCGGCATATGGCTGGTTTAAAACGGGATAGAAAATAGGTTGCCAGGTAAGACGGGGCGGAAAACGCTTGAAACCCGACGCGGCGATCAGCAGGAACTCTTTCAGTCCGGTAGGGCGGTATAAGGTAACGGTATTCATATCATCTAATATAGGAAATTCCAGAGACAGGAAAAGGGATACACCGCTGCCGATGAACCGGAGGGTACGGGAAATGCCATATCCATCCGAAAAACACGAAATCGGGCTCGACCCCGCTACAATCGCCAGCAAACCCCACCTGGTAAGGTTTTATATACATGAGGCCGAATGTAACGGAAAAGAAATCCGAAGTAAAAAGTACTTTGAGTTACAAAGTAAATTATCTTTGTACCGTTCAAGTTACCTCACCTTCAAAGCCGGTGGTTTATGAAAATAGACATCATCATCGCCTACCTCCAGCGGTATGAATTCGGGCACGAACGCGATTTCGTGCCGCCCATCACAGGGATCCATCTCGCCGCCATCACACCCGCCCATCACACGGTCCGGGTATTCCACCAACAGGTAGACCCCATCCCGCCAGACTCCGATGCCGACCTCATCGCCATCTCGTTCTTCAGCGGTTTCGCCATCCCCGCCTATCAACTCGCCGCGGAATTCCGGAAAAGAGGGAAAATTGTCGTAGCCGGCGGTCCGCACGTCACCTATTGCGCCGACGAAGCCCTCGGGTATTTCGACGCCGTGGTCACCGGCGAAGCCGAAAGCGCCTGGCCCGCGCTGCTCGCCGACCTGGAAAAAGGGGAACTGAAAACCATATACAAAGGCACACCCTGCGATATGCAATCGCTGCCCACACCGCGGTACGACCTCCTGCCCAATCGTTTCTTCATCAAAAAAGTGATCCAGGCCACGAGAGGCTGTCCGTTTTCATGCTCCTTCTGCACGGTGCCCTCGCTCAACCCCGGCTTCCGGCTCAGGCCCGTGGCAGACGTGGTGCGCGACGCGTCCTACGACCACTTTCCCTGGTGGTGGCAGCGGAAGATCGTCTGGTTTTGGGATGATAATCTGACCATCCGCCGGCCTTTCATCCGCGAACTGCTCCGTGAAATGGTCCCGCTGAAAAAATGGTGGCTCACACAAGCGAGCATGGACATCGCCAAAGACCCCGAACTGCTCGACCTGATGAAGGCCTCCGGCTGTATCGGGGTATTCCTGGGGATCGAATCTTTCGGGGTGGAAAGCCTGGCGGATGCGAACAAAAGGCAAAACCGGATCGAGCAGTACAGCGTGGCGGTGAAGGCCATCCGGAAGCGGGGAATCGCCGTCATGGCGGGTTTCATCGCCGGGTTCGATCACGACGACGAGAAAAGCATCGTGCAAATGGCCGACCAGCTCATGGAAATCGGTATCGACGTGCCATTCCTCAGTATCATGACCCCGTTCCGCGGAACGCCCATCTACTCCACGTTGAAACAGGAAGGCCGCATCCTGGAAAACAGGAACTGGAATTTCTACAATGGCTATAACGTAGCGTTCGTCCCGAAAAAGATTACTGAAACGCAACTACTGAACGCGCACCGCGCCCTGTGGAAGAAGTCATTTTCACCATGGTACGCCTTCCGGAGGATCGTTCGCGGAGCATTGACGTTAAGGTGGGGCGCATTCCTGATGTCGACGTTCATGAACGGTTTTTATGCATACAAAAGGATGAGGAAGAATTCCCCGATAGACATGAGCAAACGGGCCGACCTGAACCGGTTGGCAGTACAGCTGGAAATACAACGCCAGGAGGCGGTCCAGGCAAAGGACCGAGCCATCCGGGCCGCGGTGTAGGAAAGTTTGAAACGGGGTGGGATGGGAGGCCATGTTTCCGGGCCGCGCGCAGTTTATCGCGTGGGCTCCGCGGCGCGGGACCGCTTCCATACCCATTCCAATATTATCACGCCCGCGATCCCGAGGGTGTACGCCGCCATGTCCGACCAACTGAAATGATTCCCGATCACCACGTTTGCCAGGCGCGAATGGCCCAGGCCCAGGAGCTTCACTACCTGGAAGTATTGCAGCATCTCAACAACGTAAGAGAATATCAGCACGCCCAGCGCCACCGGCAACACCGGCGCTTCCACGAAACTGCGGACGAAACAGTAAATGAGCATCACCACGAGGAAATCGCCCACATACGGCCTTACGAAATCGTCGTGAACATACAGCGCAATAAGCACCTCCGTCACAAAAAGCAGCAGCGTCAACCAAAAGTAACCGGTGTTAAAACGGAATTTCATATTTGAAAAGCACTTTGAAATGCAAAGTTAATGATTGGTGGAAGATTTCCAAATAGTCTTTTTCGTCAGGTTTTTCCGAAGCAGTACACGAAGCAGGGATTATGCGGTACGATATTATCCGATCCCCATTACCCTTACCCGATGAACGCGCCAGCATCCCAGGGCCTCCCTAAAAGCATATTGATCTATGTGAAGTGGCTTGACGGTGACGGCCTGCATTTTGCTGCATCATACTGTAAGCGCATCGTTAACAACCGTATCAAAACCTCCAGCCATGAGAAGCAAAGCAAGCGTCAAAGGCCATTCACTGCATCCGATGCTGGTGTCTTTCCCCATCGCCTTCTTCACCGCCACACTCGTTTTCGACGTACTGGGGTATTTCACGGGAAAAATTTTCTACAATAGCATGGCCGTTGTACTCATCATCGCCGGCATCATTTCAGCGCTCATCGCTGCCGTACCGGGATTCATCGATTTCCTCTACACCGTGCCCCCCAAAAGTTCGGGCAAAAAGCGCGCGGCCAAACATGGCATCATTAACGTTTGCGTATTGCTGATCTTCGCCGCCTCCCTCGTTTACCGCAGCAATACCCCGGACGCCAGTATGAACGTCATTTTATTGCTGGAAACCGCCGGCGTGGTATTACTGGTTATCGCCGGATGGATGGGCGGAACGCTCGTAGCGCGCAACCAGGTGGGCGTCGACCATCGATATGCGGATGCCGGAAAGTGGAAGGAAGTGTATCTCAACGCGGAAAACGGCCGGGTGGAAATCGCCGGTTACGGCCACCTGAAAACCGGCCAGATGATGCTCGTGCATGTAGACGGGCGGCGCATCGTGGTGGCGCGGATGGAAGACGGGTTCGCGGCGTTCGCCGACCATTGTCCGCATCGCGGCGGCTCCCTCGCCGGCGGAGCCCTCATCTGCGGCACGGTGCAATGCCCCTGGCACGGGTCGCAGTTTCTTGTAAATACGGGCGCCGTCAAGGCCGGTCCTGCTACAACGGGAATTCCCGTTTATCCGTTACAGTTATCAAACGGCAAACTCTGGCTGCAGCTTGCCTGATTTACGATCTGGCGTAAATATTCGCATGTACCCAGCGTACTTCTTCTTCGGGAGAAACCCCGTCATCCTGCTGCGTGAGCCGGCTGAAAGTGGCGGGGGGATGATCGTAGGGTTCGCCGCCGGGGAAGTACGGTCCCGCCACGCCCAGCATCCAGTCTTTATCGGCGGCCCAATGCGGCGGCCGCATCCGGAACCTGAAAACTTCATATTGCACGAACTGTTGCCCGTTTCCGTCTGCGTCGATGGATTGGGTTTGCAGATGTTCCATCTCGTCCGGCAAGGCATCGAGTTCCGTGGGGAATTCCAGCCAGTTGACGAGGTGGCTTTCTGCAGCTTTTACCTGTGTGTGGAGGTTTTGCGGAAAGAGGTATTTCAGGTCGAAATTATGCAGCAGCGCAAAGGTCATCACCCGCGTGGCGGGATTGGCGGCGAAAGGCAGCACATCGTGGGAATCGAGCTCCCGGCCGTTTTCCAGCTGTTCCACCAGTTTCGCGATTCGTTGCATTTTTTTGTGGACCAATTGACGGCGTTGCCGGAGGCGCTTGAGATAAATGAAACCAAGCAAACCGGCGATTACAGCTATGATCGCGAGGATGATGAGGAAGGTCGTCATAAGCCAGGAGATAGGGATTTATTCAATGATACGATAAAACGGGGGATTGGCAAAGGGATCAGGGTTCCTGTTTCCGTTGGAGGGTATCGGCGGGCGCAGTGGTGGTGTTTTGCGTGGTATCGCGGGTTTTACCGGTGAGAAGGCTGTCTGCCTGCATGGCCGAAATGCGGGTGCCGGGCGCATCGGTAGTTTTCGGCGTGTAGCGGCCCATTTTTTCCATTTCCTTCCGTTCCTTTTTGCTCCAGAGATTTTGCGGGTGCTTCTGCCGCCGGAGCCCGTCTTCGAACCGGTATTCCGCGCCAAGCCGTGGAGGCTGGTACACCCGTTCTTTCCGCTGGAAGGCAGACCGCATGCCGCCGTTGCAACTGCATAGCACAATGGCAGACAAAACGAGGATGGAAATGCTGCTCGGCATGATGGAAGTTTTGAAGTGGAGCGGATATGGTTACTACTGCAAATCTAACGCCGGACCGGCCGCCGCTATTGTCCGGTTTCCGTAAAAGAACATCTCCTTACGCATTGATTTTCAAATATTTTGTAATTTATCATGCATTAAGAAATGACCCTAATCATGTTGCCATTTTCAACTGCGGAATACAAGGATGTCCTTTCCGGTCAGCGCCTCCGTTTCCCGCCGGGATCGCGGAACGGCGGCGTGGTTTGGACGGGGGAAGGATGGGAGAAGGTAGGTACGTGGAAACGCGCGCTACAGGGCGAAAAGGAGGTCCTGGTAATCACATATAATTTTGCGCGGGAGGAAACTTTCCTGTTGACGGTAATAGCCGTGGAAAATGGGGCCATCGCTGCATTCCGCCTCACCGGCAGGCATGATGGGAAATGGGAATTCCGGGTTTAGAAGAGCGTGGCCGCTTCGAGCAGGTCCCAGCTGCCCTCGGCGATCTCGGCATCCAGTTCCCCCTTTTCCCAGCCGCAATACCCGATAAAAATGCGGACGTCGCGTTCGGTGAGGAGGTTTTGGTTGATGAGCTCCACCGTCGTGTTGAAATCCCCGCCAAAGAAGATCTCTCCATCCACTTCCGCACCCCCGGCAATGAGATCTGGCCGGCGATGCACGAAATACAGGTGCTCCCGGTCCACCGGCCCGCCCAGGTACAACGGGAACGCTTTCCCGTGCCGGAACTCCTCCAGCTCGTTGAGCCCCCGCGAAAACGGCTGGTTCGTCACGAAGCCGAGAGCGCCTTTATCGTTATATTCGGCGATGAAAATCACCGTATTTTCGAAAACAGTGCCTTCCAGCGCCGGCGTACTGCTGATGAATTGACCTGCTTGCATGCAACAAAGGTAAGACGCTTTCGCACATCCGGCGCTATTCGTCAAACTTTTGACCGCACTCAACGTTTTACAGGTATGATCAAAACCAAACGCATTTACGAGCCGCCGGCCGCAACCGATGGCTTCCGCATCCTGGTAGACCGCCTCTGGCCCCGCGGCATCAAAAAGGAAAACGCGCACATCGATCTGTGGGCGAAAGAGGTAGCACCTTCCAACGATCTGCGGAAATGGTTCCATCATGATGCCGGTAACTGGACCGAATTCGAAAAACGCTACCGCGCGGAACTGAAAGCTTCCGGCGCCGTAGAATCCCTCCTCCCCGAGATCCATAAACACAAAGTCGTAACCCTGCTCTACGGCGCGCGCGACGAGCAACACAACCAGGCCATCGTACTGCAGGAACTACTGTCCGAACACTAAGCACGTTCATCCACACAGCAACTACCGCGGAAAACAGGTCTCCCTTCCGCCAATTCCCTTATTTTGCATCCCGTTAATCATGCTTGCTTGAAAAGATTGCGTTGGGCGGTCGCGCTGCTGCCATACATGGCTTTCGTGCAGAACGCACCCGCTTCCAGGAAAAATCCGTGATCGCTACCATCGACCGGTTCATCGGATCGCAGCGGGAAAATTACGCATACGAAAACATGCCGGAAAAAGTCGCGGACGCGCCCGATTCCGTCCGCTTTCAACCGTATCGCAACGATGCGTTCGTGATCGCGCGGAATTACGATCTGCTCACACCTGCGTTCTTCCGCGTGTTCGATCCGCATGCGCTGGCACAAATCGTTTTCGGGTTCATGACGATGTCTGCCCACGACGGCGATCCGGCCGGAAATCGCATCTCACCACAAGGGCCTGGTATGGAACACGCATTTACACGAAACGGGTGAGCCCGGCGGTACGCCCGGAAAATCAATGAGTTGGAATGGGAAGTGTTGTGGGCCAGGAAATGTCGGCCACGGTTTTTACCTGGCACATCGGCTCGGGGATGGTCAGCAATGTCAGGTACTGGATGAAAGACGGATGGGAATGATCAATACTGGTGACGATTGGAAATGCAGGGCTCCGCATAATCGAGGATGCCGCCCAACATATAGTCGTCGAGCTGCTTTTTGACGGGTACGTAGTCCACATGCACCGGCACATCCATCACGAAATACCCCGAACCGGTGCTGGCCGTTGCGCAGCCGAGGTCCTGGAACAGTTCGCGGAGAATGGCGGCATCGTTCACATCGTCCATCACGAACACCTGGATGGTGGAATGGCCCGAAGCAGACAGCAGCCGGCGGAACACCAGCGGAGCGCCGGGTTTGTCGGGCGTGGCCTGCACCACATCGCCACAGGCAAGGCCTGGCGCATAGAAAGGGATCCCGTCTATCCGGTAAAATCCTTTCGTGGCGTCTACCGGCAAAGCCAGTACGGTTTCGGCGGTTTCATCGCCGGTAACATCGCTGTGATAATATAGCAGCATCGAAACGTGAGACATATGCGTAGAATGTGTCGACTCCATCAAAAAACCGGAAAATTACGTTTTTATACACATAAATGAAGCGCGATATGGATTTTCAATTATATCTGGATCAATGGCAACTGCAGCAAGACGGGCAGCCGGTCATTACACACAGCAGCCGATTGTTGCCGGTATTGCACGGAGGCCTGCCCGCCATGTTGAAAGTGGCGGTGGAAAAGGATGAGAAACTCGGGAACGAAATCATGGTATGGTGGAACGGGCAAGGTGCTGCAAAAGTGCTGGCACATAACGGAGAAGCTTTGCTGATGGAGCGCGCCACCGGCCCGCGAAACCTGAAAACCATGTCGATGAACGGAGCCGACGATGCCGCCACCAAAATCCTCTGCGCCACGGCACTTCAGTTGCATGCCGTTCCGAAACCGCCGCCGGACGGGATGATCACGATGGACCGCTGGTTCGCGGACCTGTTTGCGCATGGGCATAAGTACGGAGGCAGTATTGCCCATGGCCTGGAACTCGCGCGCCGCCTGGTGACGGAGGAGATCGAAAAGTGCGTCCTGCATGGAGACCTGCATCACGAAAACGTGCTGGATTTCGATGGAAAAGGCTGGCTCGCCATCGATCCTAAAAAACTATATGGCGATCGTGCCTTCGACTTCGCAAATATCTTCTGTAACCCAGACCTGTCCATCGCTTCAGCACCTGCAGCGTTCCAGCGGCGGCTGCAAACCGTTTGCAGCGAAACCGGGATCGGACGGCAGCGTTTACTGGAATGGATCGTGGCCTGGGCGGCGCTGTCGGCCGTGTGGTTCATCGAAGATAATTTGGGGCCCGATGCCGCTACAGACCTCGCAGTCGGTACCCTGGCGATGGCCGAATTGAACCGGTAATGCAACTTGGGGATGTACATTTGTCAGTTCAGATAACGAGTTGTAATATTTTTGGCGGAATGCCGTTTTAAGATGTAATTTTGCAACGCAGCATAGCAGTTCCCGGGTACGGGGACTGCTATTTTTTTTCAGATGCAGACAAAACTGAAGAGCGCCCCAAACCCAAAAACAACCTCATGATGAAGCGAAACCATCTGCTTTTTATGTTTATTGTAATGTTGACCACCATCATGTCCTGCAAAAAGAAGGACAAAGTCGATATCGACATCAACAACAGCAAGCAGCCCGAAATTACGGGTTTCACGCCCGGACACGGGATTCCCGGCACGGAAGTGACCGTTTCCGGCAAGAATTTTTCCACCAACATCCCCGACAACAAATTGTTCCTCGGTCCCGATCAAATGGTGGTAACACAGGCCACGGCCACCACGCTCAAGTTCAAAGTGCCTTACCTCGCGGTTTCCGGGAAGATCAAGGTGGAAAACGGTAACAAATCCGTCACTTCCGCAAATACCTTTACCGTAGATCCGCTGCCCGACGGCATCGCGGAGTTTTCTCCGATGGAAGGGCCTTTCGGTACGGAAGTCACGATCAAAGGCGTCAATTTCCCGCTTTCCCCGAAAGTTTCGATCAACGGGCTCGAGGGAATGGTGATTTCTTCCAGCACCAGCCAGATCAGGTTCGAAGTGCCGTACCATACCGGCCTTACCAAACACAAAATCGTGGTGGAAGGCGGCGGCAAAACCTTTACGTCCGCGCAGGATTTCACGGTCACAACAACCGGCAAATATGCGGATTGGCACCTGCTGCCCGAACCGCCCAACACCGCGCCGGCCAATATCTTCGCGAACGGGACTTCTTTCACTTACAACAAAAAACTGTTTTGGGGCTTCACCGCCCTCGGCGGTAACGATAAGCGTATTTTTTACAATGTATACGACCCTGCCGCGGCGGATAAAGGTTGGCAACTGCATGAACTCACCGGTAAGTTGCCTGAATCGATCAGCTTCCTGTCGGCAGCCGTTCTGGGAAATAAAGTGTACATGGGCAACGGAAGTCCGGAAAGTAATCATGGCAAATGGTGGTCGTTCGACCCGTCTAATGATGCCATCCAGCCCATCGCGGCGTATCCGAAAGACAATGCTGTGATGGGATTCGCATTTTCCGTCAGCAATAAATTCTATGCCGCGGGCGGCCTGGGCGAAAAGCATATTTACAATTACGACCCCGCCGCCAACACCTGGACCAAAGCCGTGGATGCGCCTTACGCCCAGATCGTTGCCGGTGCGGCCGTAGTATTGAATAACGACGTTATTATCGGAAGGGCGCTGAAAACGCTGACCGGCAGCAAACAAGAATCCGTGTATAAATTCACGGCGAACGGCGCTGGCGGTACGTTGACGGAATTGCCGCTCATTCCCGACGCAGGACAGTCTTCCGGATTCAAAACGCCTTCGTTCCCGCTGAACGGCAAAGCTTATTTCGTTATCAACAAACGTGTGTGGGAATACGATCCTGCCGTTGCAAGCCCCTGGCGCATGGTGCTCCAGGAAAATATTACATCTACCATCCAGCACGTAGGGGTAATCGACGGGAAAGTGTATGGCTGGACGGGCAGGGGCCGGTTCTTCGAATTCCGCTTCCGCAATTAGTTCCGCGTGATCGGATATTGATAAGCCTCCCGCACTGCCGGGAGGCTTTTTCTTGTTCAACTGTTACGGATCGGGAAATTGTCTAATCTTTTTTCATCCATTTCCGGGCGATGCGCATCGCGGTTTCTACCATGTACGGCGACCATTGCTCTACCTGCCAGTCGGATTGTGCGAGAGACGAGGTTTCCAGCGAACGGAGCGCATCTTCCAGCGAAGCTGCGTTTTCGAGAATGGAAGACAGTTCGGTTTGCTGTCGATGAAGGTCCGGGTCTTCGGCGGGAGCGCTTTGCAGGCGGGAAGCAGGTGGGGTGAAGGGGTGGATGGATTCGTCGGACGCAGGGTTGTTCCACGTTCCGGCGATGTCTGCCATCCGTCTGAAATCTGCGCGGAAGGCGGATTTAGACGCTTCCGTCTGCAATCCGGCGCCGAGTTGTTCCATCACAACATACCGGAGATGCGGGCATTGGGGGATGATACGTTCGAGGTACTGGAAAACTTTTTCGGGAACGGCACCGTCATGGGTATCGCGGCGGATGTTTTGGGACCCGTCTGCCGATGGTTCCCAGCTGCCGCCGGAAATATGGATTTCCCGAACGCGGTGCAAAGGGTACATGGCCGCGAGGGTATCGAAATCGATATCGAAATTTTCCACCTGGCAGTACACGTTGTGCAGGTCGAGGATGAGAAAACCATTGACGGGGGCCAGCAGGTTGTCGAGGAAGTCGCCGTGCCGGCGAACTTCATCCGCAGAATAAGAAAACGCGAGATTTTCTAGCCCCACGGGCCGCCCGCAGGCCTCCGCGATCCGTTGCAACCGGTCTTGCCCGATGCGTAGCGTGGCAGCGGTATACGGAATATTGAGCGGCGCGCCGTGATGGAAATCCTGGCCGGTCATGAACCCGAAATGCTCGGTAATGTGATCGAACCGGTAGCGGTCGCAGATGGAAGAGAGCTCTTTCAGCCAGGCTTGCTGCTCCGGGTGCCATTTCCCGGAAAACAGCGAAAAGAAAATGCCATGGCCGATGAGGCGGTCGCCTTCACTGAAAGCGCCGATCAATCCATGAAACCATTCGGGCAATTCGTGGAGGCGGTACAGCGCATCGAAGCTCCACTCGATGGCGTCGGCTTCGCCGGATTCGAACAGCGGCAGGCAGGCTCCCAGCAATTGGGGGTCCAGGTTGCAGGCAACGGTAGAAAGTAAACGGGGCAAGTAATTCGGTTTGGATGGTCAGGATCAGCCCATGCTGCAGGCAGGACAGGGGAAGCGGTTATTTTCTTCTTTCTTCTTTTCCGCTTCCTTTTTGTCTTTGGGGTTCACGTCGTTGTCTTTGGAGCAGGAAGGCAGGGTGTGGATGGCGATACCGGCGATGATGGCGCCGATCAGGACTTTGGGCAATTTCATAAATCGTGTTTTTTTAAGCATGATGAAGTGGCATCTTCACTAGGCAACGGCACCGTTATGAGGGTAAAACGGTGGTTATCCAGAAAAGGTTACAACTTCATCATATCTTAACAATTAACACGATAGGAGGTGAAAAGTGATTTCGCGCCGGGTTTTGAAACCGAGCTTTTCGTACAGGCGAATCGCCCGTTCGTTGTGGCTGGCCACATGCAGGAAGGGCGTGCTGCCTTCCGCGCGCTGGCGGTTCACGAGCCCGGCGATCAGCTGGCCGGCATATCCCCGGCCGGTAAAGCCGGGGTGGGTGCAGATGGCGCTCAGCTCGGTGAGCCCGTCCAGCCGCATGCGTTCCCCGGCAACGGCCACCAGTTGGCCGTTTTCGCGGATACCGGTGTAGCGGCCCATGCGCCAGGTTTCGGGCATGAAATAGCCGGGTTGCACCAGTTGTACGAGGGCGTAGAGTTCCGCCGCCGCCTCCGGCGAAAGTTCGAGGAGGGGAATGGAAGGATCAGGAGCTTCCAGCGGGCGTTCGCTGATCATTTGCAGGCATGGCAGTTGATGTTTGATCTGCCACCCGGACTGCAAGGGCGGCAGTTCCCCGATGAGGAAAAAGGTGTCCCCCGGCACCAGGAGCCCGTTTAGTTCCTTCGCACTACTTTCATCCGGCCGGGCCACCGCGGCAAACGGCACCACTTCCGGTAAATACCGCGCGCCGCCGCCGGAAACATTGGCCAGGTGGAGCTGCGGGCCATTCAGCGCATGCCACGCGGGGTTATCGAGCATTTGCAGGTTACTTGGGTTTTGCATCCTTCAAAGTTACGTTAATGGAAATATCGTTCCGTGGCAAAGCAATGAACGTCAGGCACTTCGCGGAAAGAATCCGTCGTGTAGATCTCGTCTACCTATTCGATGGTGCCGTGGCGGCGGATGTGGAAGGTTGCCGCAGGTTGGCGCTCAGGAGGGGTTCCAGCATATTATCGAAGTCGTACAGGTCGGCAACGTCCGGCCGTTATGAAACGGTTCCGCCGAAAACCACCAGGACGGTCGTTACTGCCGGGTTTTGATAGGCATGGAAACCGGACATTTTGTTTGCGTTAATTTGACACGAACAGGGGCAATATTCCGCAAACGGCCAAATATTTTTCTTGACCGGAAACCCGGTCGGCGGCCGGGTTGTTGTATAGATGATTGGGATTGAGTAATTTTCGGGCCGGATGTGAATGTAATCGCCTGCAACTAAGATCAGACAGCGTATATCCAGTGAGCATCAGTAGAATGGACCTATAACCTTATTGCCTGTAGCATGAAGTATTGTGTATTGTTTTTCAAGTTGATACGATGGCCGAACCTCGTAATTATCTTTCTTACCCAGTGGTTGTTCCAGTATTGTGTAATCGTGCCGCTGTTGAAAGCGGCGGGACTGGAACCCAAAGTGGGAGCAGCCGCTTTTTTTATGATCACGGCGGCGTACATGCTGGTTGCGGCGGCGGGATATGTGATCAATGATTATTTCGATTTGGGGATAGACACGGTCAACAAGCCCGATAAAGTTTTCATTACCCGCGGCATCAGCAGGAGCGGGGCACTGGCAGCCTATGTGTTGATGAACTTGTTGGCGGCGGGGCTCGGTTGCGCGGTGAGCTGGCAATTGGGCGGATGGGCGCCGTTGTATTGTATTTTCGCCTGTATCGTGTTGCTGTATTTTTATTCCGCTTTCTTCAAGAAACGTTTTCTTATCGGGAACGTACTCGTGGCGGGGATTTCCGCTTCCGCCGTTCCCGTGCTCGCGCTCGTGGAAGGCGATGCGGGCGGCATTTTCCCGGAAACCCTGCGCTATATGACGATCTACACGATCCTTTATACCGGTTTCGCGTTCATCCTTTCCTTTGCCCGTGAACTGGTGAAAGACCTGGAAGACGCCGAGGGCGATCGCCGGTACGGCGGCAGAACGATGCCCATCGTACTGGGAGCGCGCACGGCGCACTGGATCGTGGCGGGTGCCCTGTTCAGCCTCATCGGCGTGCTGGCCGCCCTGCAACCTGTCCTCTGGGCGCAGGGAAGCGGCACTTCCATACTGTCGCTCTATTCCATCTGCCTCATCATCCTCCCACTGGGCTGGATTTTGCTGAAAGTCTTCGGCGCCCGGGCGGTGCAGGATTATCACCGGCTCAGCACCTGGATCAAGCTCGTAATGCTGACGGGTATATTGTCGATGTTGTTCATCCAGTTTATGATCTTATGAACATATTCCAGTTTGGCGGAAGCGTAGGGGCGAGGGTGTGGGAAATCATGTCGGAAAGGAAGAAGGAAGCCCCCCGCGCCGGGGCGCTCATGCAAAGGCTGGAAGCCCGATTCGGCGGACGCATGCCCGAAGAAGCCCGCCGCAAGGTGATCGTCAGCTACAGCATCTACCAACCCATGATCATCGACGCGTTCACCGCCCTCCGCGGCCGCAAAGCCACCCTGGAAGAAAAAGAACGACTCATCCAGTATTTTATCTGCAGCGGCGCGTTCGACGATTTCGTGGACCGCAACGAGCTCTCTCCCGAAGATCTCGACACCATTTCATTCGCCCCCGAAAAATTCCAGCCGCGCCGCATCGAGGAAAAATTGTTCCTGCATTGCCACCTGGCCCTGCGCAATTTCGTCCGCGACCGCACTTCCTACGACCAGGCCGCCCGCGGCCTCTTCCGCGCCCAGGTGGATTCGGGGAAGCAATCGTGCCCCGAGCCCATGTCTGCAGAAGAACTGCTCCGCATCACGCTGGAAAAAGGCGGATATGCGGTGCTCCTCTGCCACTTCTACCTCGATCACGACGCCTCCGAAGCCGAACGTAGCTGCTGGTACCGCATCGGCGGCATCATTCAGCTCACCAACGATCTGTTCGACATCTGGAAAGATATCCAGGCCGGCGTACAAACCCTGCCCAACAAGATGACCGACGCACACGCGTTCCACGAATTCCTGTCGGCGCAAGTCCGGGAAATGATGGAAATCATCGGCGGACTGCCGGTGCCGGAATCCCGCAAACGCGCGTTCCTCCTCAATATGATGGCGATTTGTTCCTTCAGCGACATGGCCGTTACCAGGCTTCGCCGCATTCAGGGCGCCGCGCCGCAACTGCCGGACCTCAAAACGCTCCCGCGCAAAACATTGATCGTGGATATGGAGAAACCCGCCAACATCTGGCATTGCATGCGCTACACTTTCCAGCAGTGCCGCGATGGACAGCGCCTGTTTTCATCCACCAAACCCTTCCCCGCATGAATCTCCGCCTGATCTTATTTTTTATATTGACCGGATCGATGGGCGCGCGCGCCCAGCAGGATACTTTTTCCACGCGCATGCTGCAGGAGATCGCCGCAGCGCAATGTGACCGCGACAGCTTCTACTATGCCGGCATGTTCCCCAGCCACCGCTACTACGGCGCGCCAGACGGCAAAATGAAACACGACAACAACGTGTTTTTCACCGGCCTCATCGCCATGACGCTGGGGGAATTGCAGGAAAATTTCACCGGTGCCGACAGTGCCACCTGCCGCAAAATCCGAAAAAACGCCTGCGCATCGTTCCCGAAATTCCGTAATAAATCGGGCCGCAGCACTTACAATTTCTGGCGGACCAATCCCTGCATGGTTTTCCCGAATTCCGGGTTCCTGAACCTGTTCAAAAAATGGCATTCCCTGCCCGACGATATCGACGATACATCGATCCTGCTAATGGCCATGGAAGCGGATTCTGCCACCGCGCGCGCCACCAAGGCGCTGATGGAGCAACATGCCAACACGGTAAGCTACGGCATCCGGAACACCTTCAAAAAATACCGCCATATCCCGGCGTATTCCACCTGGTTCGGCAAAAGCATGCCCATCGATTTTGATGCCTGTGTGCTGGCGAATACACTATACTTCATGCACCATTACGG
This sequence comes from Chitinophaga rhizosphaerae, assembly GCF_003958645.1. GTDB lineage: Bacteria > Bacteroidota > Bacteroidia > Chitinophagales > Chitinophagaceae > Chitinophaga > Chitinophaga rhizosphaerae. The sequence goes on along the minus strand of NZ_RXLO01000009.1, from coordinate 23,035 downwards.
GATGGCCGGCTCCCGGTTCGACAGTGCCACCGTTCAATTGCTGGATTCGTTCATTCGCAACCGTGAGTACATGACCCACCCGGCCTACATCTCCCCGCACTACGCGCGTTCCCCGGTACTGATCTACCATTTTGCGCGGCTCATCGGGCGGTATCCCGTTCCGGAACTTTCGCGGCACCGCGCGCAGCTCGCGGCCGATGCAAAGGCGCTCCTCGCCGCTACGGCAGACGATATGGATCGCGTCATACTGTCCACATCGCTCCTGTGGCTGGGTGAACGGCCGGCGGAGATCGACCTGTCAAAAGTGGATACGGACGGGGATTTCGTGTTTTTCGTAGCGGGGTTTAATTCGCTGCTGCCCGATTTCGGGAAGAAGACGTTTTCCGGGTACCATCTTGTTAGTTATTATTACCGTTGTCCTGCCTATAACAAAGTATTGCTGCTGCAACATCACCTCGTCAGAGAGGCGTTTGGTTCATGAAAAAATCCCGGTCCATAGAGGCAGACCGGGAATCATAAACGAGTCAAATTTTTCAGGACTATTCATCCAATCATGTATCGTTACCGGAGATCGGAATCCCATTCCTGTTTCCCGAGCTCGTCGATCCTTTCACGGCTGGTGTTGACCTGCGCTTTGAGATCGCTGAGAAGGGAATATAAACCGAAGTAGGTACGGTTGATGTAAAGCGAATGGCGGCTGCCGCGCGCTACTTTCGATTCACGGACTTCCTTCAGGTTGTAGAGATAATCCATGTAGGCGTAGATTTCGTTGAAATAAGCTTCGTCTCCGAAGTCGAAATGCGCTACGGTAAAGGGAAGCGTGAGCATGCGGATCATTTCCTGGAACAGGCCGGAGAAGAAAACGATGTCTTTTTCCGTGTCGCTGGGATGGATCATTTCGAGCTGGGTGTAAATCTCGCGGCGGCGGGCTTCGTCGGCCAGGATGTCTTTATCCGTAAGGTGGAAATAATTGACGTAAAAGTCTTCGGGGATTTCCTTCACGCAGCCGAAATCGAAAATACCGACGGTGCCGTCTTCGCGCAGCAGGAAGTTGCCGGGGTGAGGATCGGCGTGAACGGTGCGGAGGTGATGCACCTGGAACTGGTAGAAGTCCCACAGCGCCTGTCCGATTTTATTGCGGACTTCCTGTGAGGGATCGGTGGCGAGGAATTCTTTCAGGTGCTTGCCGTGGAGCCAGTCCATGGTAATGATCCTGTCAGACGACCATTCCGGGTAATATTCCGGGAACACGAGGTTGGGAATATGGGCGCACCGGGCGCTGAGCTCCCGCGAGCGGCGGAGTTCCAGCTGGTAATCGGTTTCTTCGAGGAGTTTGGATTCGATCTCTTCGAAATACTTGTCCATATCCACTTCGTTCATGCCCACGATCCTTACGGCGAAGGGTTTCACGATGCGGAGGTCGGATTTTACGCTGCTGGCCACGCCAGGATATTGAATTTTCACGGCCAGGGGCTTTCCGTTTTTCTCCGCTTTGTGGACCTGGCCGATGGAAGCGGCGTTGGACGCTTTCAGGTCGAACCTGTCGAACAGCTGGGAGGGCGGCTGGCCGAGGGTTTTAATGAATGTGTTTACCACGAGCGGCCCGGAGAGCGGCGGTGCGCTGTATTGGCTCATGGCGAACTTGTCTGAATAAGCCTTTGGGAGCATGCCGCGGTCCATACTGAGCATCTGCGCCACTTTCAGGGCGCTGCCTTTCAAATGGCTGAGCGTATCGTAGATATCTTCCGCATTTTCGTGATGGAGCTGCTCTTTAGACACCGAGGGGTCCATGAGCTTGCGGGTGTAATGTTTAATATAGTTGGTGCCCACTTTCAGCCCGGTGCTCACGAAGCGGCCGGCCCGCTCCACTTTGCCGGTGGGGAGGTGTTGTTGTTCTTTCATGGCGGTCGCTATTTCCGGGTGAACATGAATTTACCGAAATCGATCAGGCTGTCGATCGTATTGCTGTGGATGAGCTCGAAGCTCAGGTTCACGGCTTTTTCGATGGCCGCGTCCGTCAGTTCGAATTGCTCGCTCCTGTCGCCGATCCAGTATTTGAGGACGAACAGGGCCTGCACCCAGAATCCGTGCACATATTGGTCGGAAATGTACTTTCTTTCCTTGATCTCGGCGGTGAGATAGCCTTCTTTCACGAGGCCGGAAGCATATTCGTAAAATGCCTTCTTGAACTCCGACAACTGGCCCAGCTGGCTGAGCGGCAGCTGCGAACGGCGGTATTGCTGGAGAATGTAGCTCCTGTCGTCCTTCAGGCGTTGCACCCAAAGGAAGTAGAAGGCGAGGAGCTTTTCCCGGGAAGAATACTGCTGGTAGGTTTCGTCGCCCTTCAGCTGGTCGAGGGTGCGCTGGAAATAATCCAGCCAGACATCGGCCTCCAGGGCTTCGAAATTGCTGTAAAACTGGTAGAATTCCGCCTCCGGCACATCGAGGATTTTGCAGAGTGCGAACACGGAAACAGGCGCCTGGCCATTTTCAAGCCAGTAACGCTTGTACGCATCGCGAATGGATTGTTTTTCCATAATCTTTTTCGGTTTAAGAAAATGAATCGAAGGGGGAGGAACGGGTTATGAAGCAAAATTACGGCGCCAATCGATACGCCCATCAAACCATGTGGAAAAAATTTTCGGAATGCGGGGGAAAGTGAAGCGGGATGAGGGTTTGAGCTGAATTGTTAATTTTTTCCCAAAGGCGGGAACGGGAAAGTATTGTAATATTGGATCAAACCGGAATACATGCAAAAAAGATTCGCCGGTCTGCGGACCGTCATTTATCGCGTGCCCGACGTTGCGGCGGGCAAAGAATGGTATCGGAAGGCATTTCAGACCGATCCCTATTTCGACGAGCCTTTTTACGTAGGTTTCGAGATCGGCGGCTACGAACTGGGCGTTCATCCGCTGGCGCCCGGGGAAAAACATCCCGGGACCGGCGGCGTGGAAACTTATTGGGGAGTGGAAAACGTCCGCGAAGCGTATGATTTCCTCCTTTCGCTCGGTGCCACTTCGCATACCGGACCGCAGAACGTGGGCGGCCCCATCGAAGTAGCCACGGTAACCGATCCCTGGGGGAATATCATCGGGTTGATCTACAATCCCTTATTCCAGGTGAAATCATAAAAGAAGGGCACTTCAGGCTGAAGTGCCCTTCTTTTATGGCAGGCGATATGGATCAGGATACTGCGGCAACCGGGGCAGCCTGTTTCATGGCGGCTTCGGTGGTTACCTGGCGGTTGAGGAAGTGCATCATGACCATCGTGATCAGGAGCGCCACCGAAATCACGTAACCCAATACAGGATAATGTTCCAGGTACCCCGTTTCCGTGGAGTGCACGATGCGGCTGGCCGCCACTGCGGCAATACCGCCGGAAAGCTGCTGTATGGCTGCGTTCACGCTCATAAACGAGCCGCGGTCCTGCAACGTGGGCAGCGATGTCATGGTCGCCTGCATGGGAATGATCCTTGCGAAAACGGATACCATCATCAACACGTTGATGATCAATGCGAGGTAGAACGGCGTCAGCCCTCGGTTCGTATAAATCAGTACCATCACGAGCGTCAGCGAACTGGCGGCGTAGAAGATATTGGCGCGGCCCACTTTGTCGGACAGTTTCCCGATGATGGGCGATACCAGCAGGTTCGCCAGCCCGGAAGCCATGAACAGCAGCGTGATGTCGTGTTTGGAAATGCCCATGTTGTGTTGGGAGAACGCGTTGCCGAAGGGCATGAGCATATAACCGCCTGTCGCGATGAGCACGGTGGTGAAGAAAGCCAGCCGGTAGCGCGGGTTCTGCACCGTGTGCGCGAGGTGTTTGAATGCGTTCTTTTCGGTGCCTTTGCCGAGGTGGCCGGTGATCGGCTTCATAAAATAACCCAGCATCAGGCCGAGCATGGTGCCGAACACGGCGATCATCCAGAATGGGAAATGCCAGTTGAAACGGATGGCCAGTTCCCAGCCGATGGGGATGCCGAGGATCTGGCTGAGGGCAAATGCCATCTGGGTGTAGCCCATCACCCGGCCACGCGTTTCGGGGCGGAAGAGGTCTACGATGATGGCGAGCCCGATGGAGCTGATCACACCTCCGAAAAGCCCCGTCACGATGCGCGCCACGAGCAGCGAAGGATAATCGTTGGCCAGGGCGCAGCAATAAGTACCGATGATGAAACCGGTGTAAAATATCATGAGGATCTTCTTACGGTCGAACTTGTCGGCGAAGCCTGCCGTCGCGATGGCGGAAATGCAGGCGCTGAAAGGATATGCGGCCACAACCATGCCGAACTGTTTGGCGGAGAAATCGTGCAAAAGGATTTCGCCCAGGGGGTTCATGACCATGAAATCGAGCACCACGGTAAACTGCATGAGCGATAATAGTACGATCATGAGCACCTGGTAGCGTGTAAACACGCGTTCTTTGGGAGCGTTTGTTGTCATTGGAGGCTTTGAAACGTAGTGTGTGACTGTTATTGCAAATGGTTAATCGGGCAATTCCTCGCATAAATAACCGCAGGCTTCCACCAGCCGGATAATGGGCGTGGGGTCGGGGTTGCGGGTTTCGATGCGGAGCACCTTGTCTGTGTCTTCCCGGTCAACGGTCCATTTGTGGAGGCCGGGCGCCTCGTTGAGGACAGGGGCCACCTGCCGGAGGTCTTTTTTGAATCGCAGGTTGGTCCGGAATACGAGCACTTCCATTCCGGATGCCGTTGCATAAGCTGGGTTCATGGCGTCAGGTTTAATGGTGATTGGATAGGTTACGCGTCATGCGGGTTTCAGGGCTTTGAGCACTAACTGGAGCGTTTGTTCCATGGCTTCCGGCGTGAGCTCGAACGGTTTGTGGCCGAACGTTTTCTCCTGCGTATGGAACTTGATCAGCTGGTACAGCGGCGCGAACGCTACCGACCAATACACTTCGAAGGGCAGCGCTATCAACTCTTTCCGCTCTATCGCGTTGTGCACGAATCTTCCCATCACATCCTTGAACGCCGTATAAATCTTGCCCGAAACCTTGTTGTACAGGTGCGAATACCGCATCTTTTCCAGGAATTCCACATCCAGCTGGTGCTTCATGAAGTGGTTGGCGCGGTTCTGCCACTGCTTGCGAAGCCCTTCTTCGAAATGCATGTCGGGATCGAAATCCTGGAGGCTTTCCGCCAGCATGGTATCCGCCACGCGGTAAGTGACTTGCAGGATGAGGTCTTCCCGGTCCTTGAAATAAATGTAGATCGTGGCGGGCGAAACACCGGCCGCACGGGCGAGCTTGTTCACCCCAAACCCGTCCAGCCCTTCGCGGACGATCATCTCGATCGCCCGTTTGTGAATCTCGCATATTTTGTTTTCGTCCCTGGGTCGCATGATGCCACAAAGATAAGTGAGCGTTCGCTTACTTTTAAAATATTTTTTGGACTGGATGGGGTGAAATGCGGGGTGGGAGGGATGGGGGATTGATTTTCAATGGTATGGAATGAAAAAAGAGCCGCCCTGAAAAGGCGGCTCCATGCTTTGGCGGTCCTTCCGGCTTTCGGCCGTCAGGCAGCGCGTCAATATTTTTTCGGTAGACATTCCGCAGCCTGATCGCCGGCTGCAGTCCGGCCAACCCGGGTGCGGAATGTGGGCCGGACGCCGGTGAGGCATCCGGCCGCTCGGCCGCCTGGTTCGCGCGCCAGGCGGCTTGCCTGGAAAGTTTGAGTACGCATGCGGACGTTCGCATGCCTGCATATCTTCATTCTACCGGCGGCCTGGTTGCCGTTCGTCTGGGTCTTGGAAACTGGTAGACGTACACGTTTACCCAACCGCCTTGGTGAGGAATTAAAAATGAATGGAAATTAAAAATTGCGTGAGGAAGGGTCAGCAGGGCGGGCGGAAGATGGCGCCTGCGGCGGGAGAGGGATAGCGTTCGTCCACCCATCCCGTAAAGGGTTTCGCCCCTGCGTCGGAGACGACGGGGCGGGGGCTTTCGGTCTGCATCACAACGTCTGCAAACTTCAGCGTAACGGGGGCAGAAAGCATCTGCCGCTCTTCCGGCAAGGCGTTCCCGAAAGCGGCGGCCATAATCTTCGCGCAACCGCAATCCTCCGCGAAAGCACGGTGGTCGATCACGTAGGCTTTCACCATACACTGCATGTACCCGGTAATCCGGATCCCGAAGTGAACGCTGGTGAGCGCCAGAAGACATATGGCCAGGAAGGAACGCAAAGCAACCTAAATATAGTAAGAAAATCGGGAATATGAAAATGCGTTTTTCCCGATCGCGCAACTCAATTTCCCGATACGATCACCCCGGGCGCTTGCGCTGTCGCATTTTTGCAGAACATTTTTGCTCCATATGAGAAAGTTAGTAGGGAAAGTTCATCTTTGGCTGGGTCTGGCGTCCGGGTTGATCGTATTCATTATCAGCATCACCGGGTGCCTGCTGGCTTTTGAGTGGGAGTTGCGCAGCCTGTTCGGCAAACAATGGTTCCACCTGGAGCCGGGCGCCAAAAGTGCGCAGGCAGCTCCGCTTCCCCCGTCTGCCCTCCGCGCCATCGCCGAGAAGGAACTCGGCAAAACGGCGCAGGGCGTTATCTATGGCGGCAAAAATTATTCTTCCGTGGTGCAGTTCTACGGCCGGGGAGAAAACGCTTATTATCAGCAGGTTTTCGTTAATCCCTATAATGGAAAGGTGTTGAAGGTGTGGGACGCCAAATCGGATTTTTTCCGCGTGGTGCTGGAAGGGCACTTCAGCCTGTGGCTCCCCCGCAAGATCGGCCAGCCCATCGTCGCATACGCCACCCTCGTTTTCTTCGTGCTCCTGGTGTCGGGGCTCGTGCTCTGGTGGCCGCGCAACAAAGCCGCCCGCAAGCAACGCTTTTCCGTGAAGTGGGATGCGAAGTGGAAACGCAAGAACTACGATCTCCATAACGTACTGGGCTTTTATGTGATGAGCATCGCCCTCATCCTCGTGATCACCGGCCTCGTGTGGGGGTTCAAGTGGTGGAGCAACGGACTGTATTTCGTGACCACCGGCGGCAAATCGCTCTCCCAGGCCGTGATCCCCATTTCAGATACCACCCGCCTTACACCCGGTCATTCCGTAGCACAGAATACCGATATCGTTTGGGCGAGGGTGTGGAAATCCAAACCCGCGGAATCGGGCATGTCGATGTATTTCGGGGCAGACAAAGACCCGAAGGCCGCCATCAGCGCAACCATCAACCACCGTCCCGGTACTTATTACAAAACAGACAACTATCTCTTCGACCAATACACGCTCCAACCCCTCAAAGCCACGGGCCCCTATGCCGGCAAATATGCGGATGCGGCCATGGGCGACAAATTCCGCCGCATGAACTACGACCTGCACGTGGGCGCCGTCTGGGGCCTGCCGGGCAAACTGCTGATGTTCTTCGCCAGCCTCATCTGCGCCAGCCTCCCCATCACCGGGCTCTGCGTTTGGCTCGGCCGGAAAAAGAAAGCGAAGAAGGCAAAGAAAGCCGAAGCGAAGCGGGCGCCCGTTCAGCCGCAACCCGCATTATCTTAAATTCCTGTACGCCGGTGCCGATAAAAACAGTAAGTTTAGCAAATGAAAACATCTGCTGCCTACTGGCGGGAAACACTCCAATTGACACAACATATCGAAGGCGGCTCTTTCCGTGAAACTTACCGCGCACCGATGGCCATTCAGCCAGACGGGTTCGCCGGACCCAGGAACGTTTCCACGGCGATCTATTTTCTGCTGGAAGACGGCGATTTCTCCGCTTTCCATCGCATCGCATCAGACGAAATGTGGCATTTTTACGATGGCACACCGCTCCATATTTACGAAATCCGGCCGGATGGTACGCTGAAAGTTCATTTGCTGGGCCGAAACATCCGCAATGGAGAACAGTTGCAGGTATTGATTCCCGCAGGCAGCTGGTTCGCTTCCAGCGTCGAAGAATCGGGCGGATATTGCCTGGCCGGATGCACCGTGGCGCCAGGGTTCGATTTCGCCGACTTCGAACTGGCCAGTCGCGCAACACTGGGCGCAAGATTCCCGCAACACGCCCAACTCATCGCTTTACTTACCCGCTCGTAAAAATTCGACCCGGGATTTTTTCATGGACGGGAATGCAGTTTTCTAGTCCGGATTTTCTATTTTTCAGGTTTAATCAACTGATATGAGCAGAAGAAATTTTCTCCGACAAACCGCCATACTTTCCTCCGCTGCGCTCCTCCGCCCTGCGCTCTCCTGGGCTTCGGCCGATCCGTTTCCCGTGGTGCGCGTGCCCGAAGCGCAGCGTAAGTTCCGCAGCAAAGCCGTAGAAGATGCCATCGCCGCCGTGCAGAAAGGTGTGAAGGATCCCGAAATGGCCTGGCTGTTCAACAACTGCTTTCCCAATACGCTCGATACCACCGTCGAATACACCTCCGAAAACGGAAGGCCCGATACTTACGTCATCACCGGGGATATCGACGCCATGTGGCTGAGAGACAGTACAGCGCAGGTTTCGCCGTACCTCCAGCTGGTGGCCAAAGACAAAGATTTGCAGCATCTCATCGCCGGGGTGATCCATCACCAGGTGAAATGCATCCATAAAGACCCCTACGCCAACGCGTTCTACAAAGACGGGAACAAACGCGGCGAATGGGCGTCAGACATCACCGACATGAAGCCCGGTATCCACGAGCGCAAATGGGAAATCGATTCGCTCTGTTACCCCATCCGCCTCGCTTACCTCTACTGGAAGAAAACCGGCGACACCTCGCCGTTCGATCCCGCCTGGAAGGAATCCATCGCCCTCACCGTGAAAACATTCCGCGAACAACAGCGGAAAAACGGTCCCGGACCTTATACATTCCAGCGGACAACTTCCTGGGCTACGGATGGCGTTCCCCTCGCCGGGTACGGATACCCGGTGAAGCCTGTAGGCCTCATCTGCAGCACTTTCCGCCCGAGCGACGATGCCACCATCTTCCCGTTCCTCATCCCTTCCAACTTCTTCGCCGTGGTGAGCCTTCGCCAGGCGGCGGAAATCCTCACGGCACAAAAGCTCGACGCTTCCCTGGCTGCGGAATGCCGCGCTTTGGCCACCGAAGTGGAAAGCGCGCTGAAGAAATACGCCGTTACCACGCATCCGCAATTCGGAAAAGTATATGCGTTCGAAGTGAACGGTTTCGGCAGCTTCAACCTGATGGACGATGCCAACGTGCCCAGCCTGCTGTCGCTGCCGTACCTCGGCGCGGTGAGCCCGAACGATCCCATTTATGCGAACACGCGTAGAATGATCCTCTCTTCCGAAAACCCTTTCCATTTTTCAGGAAAAGCGGGGAAAGGGATCGGCAGCCCGCATACGGGAATGGACCGTATCTGGCCCATCAGCCTCGTAATGCAGGGGCTCACCAGCAAGAACGAAGCGGAAATCCGCGAATGCCTGCGCATCCTCAAAAGTTGCCACGCCGGCAAAGGTTTCATGCACGAATCTTTCCATAAAGACGATCCCGCACAGTTCACCCGCTCATGGTTCGCATGGGCCAATACGATCTTCGGCGAATTCATCTGGAAAGTATTCAACGAACGGCCGCATTTACTGCAATAATTACTTTACATTTAATTATTCACGCACCCGACCCCCCGTTTATGGAGCGAAAGCCAGAAGGAAACGCATATTTTATTACGCGATGGCAATCCCAGATCAAAAAGGGATTGTTCGAATATATCATTATGCTGCTGTTGCAGAAAAAGGAACGGTACGGGTATGAACTGATCAGCGAAATCAAAAAGCTGGCAGACATGGATATCGCCGAAGGCACCATTTATCCGCTGTTGAGCCGGCTCAAGAAAGAGAAACTCGTGGAATCGAGGTGGGTGGAGATGGACGAAGGCGTTCCGCGAAAATATTACCAGCTGACAGACCTCGGCAACGAATACCTGGAAACGATGTATCAGTATCTCGGAGAACTGATGCAGGCCATAACCGACCTGAAGCATGTTTAAATTAATTCCCGGCAGATGAACGGCGACAAGAAATATATCCTCTCTCTCGATCTCGGCTCCAGTGCTGCGGGCGCCGTGCTTTTTTCCCGCGAGGGACAGGTGGTGAGGCAATTGCAGAAAGAATACGAAAAATATTATCCGCAACCGGGCTGGATCGAAGTAGACCCGAACGAGATCTGGTATACGATGTTGTCGGTGATGGAAGAACTGATCGCTTCGGCGGGCATCCGGGCAGACGAGATCGCCGGGATCGGCATCGCCAACCAACGGGAAACCACCGTGATCTGGGACCGGGAGAAAGGGGAGCCGGTATATAATGCCATCGCCTGGCAAGACCGGCGCACGTCCAAACTGGTAGACGAATTCCGTTACCAGGGTTTTTCCGGGCTGGTGCAGCGTAAAACCGGACTGATTCTCGATGCTTATTTTTCCGCCAGCAAAATCTCCTGGATCATCGATCACATCCCCGACGCGCGCCTCCGGGCCGAACAGGGGAAACTCGCTTTCGGGACCATCGACGCCTGGCTGATCTGGAAACTGACCGGCGGAAAGGCGCACGTCACGGATTTGACGAACGCGTCGCGCACGATGCTCTTCAACATTCATACGTTGGAATGGGATGAAGAACTGCTGCGCCTGTTCAATATCCCCCATCAATTATTACCCGCGATCTGCTCCAACAGCGAGATCATCGGCTATACCCAACCCGGCCTCCTCGACGCCGCGATCCCCATCGCCGGCGTGGCGGGCGATCAGCAGGCCGCCCTTTTCGGACAAATGTGCCTGGAGCCCGGCATGGTAAAAAATACCTACGGGAGCGGATGCTTCGCTTTGATGAACACCGGCCCCAAACCCGTTACTTCCGACCACCACCTGCTCACCACCATCGCGTGGAAAATTGGGGACGAAACGACTTACGCCCTCGAAGGCAGCGTATTCGGCGGCAGCTCCGTTTTCCGCTGGATCAGGGATGGACTGGGACTGATCGAATCCACGGCCGAGATCGAGGCACTGGCGCAAACAGAGCCGGATAACGGCGGGGTGATGTTCGTTCCCGCCCTGTCGGGATTGGGTACCCCGCACTGGGACCCCTACGCCCGCGGCATGATCATCGGCATCACGCGCGGCACTTCTTCCGGCCACATCGCCCGCGCCGCGCTCGAAGGCGTAGCCCTCGGCATCGCCGATGCGCTCGACGCGATGGAGAAAGACAGCGGTCGCGCGATCAGCGAACTGCGGGTAGACGGCACTTCCGCCACTTACGATTTTTTCATGCAGATGCAGACCGATATCCTGCAATACCCCGTTATGCGGCCTGCCGTTATGCCGGCCAGCGCCACCGGCGCCGCATACCTCGCAGGCCTGGCCACCGGCTTCTGGACCTTGCAGGAAATCCGTGAGCGATATACCATCCAACGGGTTTTCGGTCCTGAAGAACAGCCCGGCCCCGCCCTGCGCGAACGCTGGCAGAAAGCCGTGGCCCGCGTAAAAAACTGGGATTTCTAGATTTCCGATCACCCGGGGCCGGCGTAGCCGCATCTCCGGGTCCAGCTTATATTTATTTCAGGACATTCGAAAAAAGGAGGCATTCCCGGGCATACATCCCCGGGAATGTCTTTTGTTACCCCAACCGTCCGGAAATCCGGAAGGCAATACAGCGGTAACATGGCAAAGGGAACAAATCCCCCCTGTCCGCGTTAATATTATAAACCCCTGATATGCAATGACAAGACAAAATTCACCGGCAGAATTCCAGATTTCCCGGAAATAGCGGGTAAAATCGATTAATTTTGCAAGTATCGGAATACGATGTATATTGTATAATAATGCCTTGAATCCAATAGCGAAAATGAACCGTTTAGAACAACTGCAGCAACTCGGGGAAACCAGCGAATGGGATGTAATCGTGATCGGCGGGGGCGCCACCGGCCTGGGCGCCGCAGTGGAATCCGTGACCCGCGGCTACAAAACCCTCCTCCTGGAACAATCCGATTTTGCCAAATCCACGTCCAGCAAAGCAACGAAACTCCTTCACGGCGGCGTCCGCTATCTCGCTCAGGGCGATGTTGCCCTCGTCCGCGAAGCCAGCATCGAAAGAGGGCTCCTCCTGAAAAACGCGCAGCACCTTTCCCGGAACCTGTCTTTCGTCATCCCCGCCTACAGCTGGTGGGAAGGCATTTTTTACACCATCGGACTGAAAATGTACGACTGGATGGCTGGCCGCCTCAGCCTCGGCAGCTCCCAACATATCTCCCGGAAAAAAACACTCAGCTTGTTGCCCGGCCTCAAGGAAGACCACCTCACCGCCGGTATCCTGTATCATGACGGACAATTCGACGATGCCCGCCTGGCCGTAAACCTTATGCAGACGATCTACGATAAAGGCGGCGTGGCACTTAACTATGTGAAAGTCACAGGGTTGGATAAAGATGCCGCCGGCCAGTTGAACGCCGTCAGGGCAACAGACACCGAAACCGGCCGCCGGTTCACTTTCCGCACCAAAGGCATTATCAATTGCACCGGCGTGTTCGTAGACGATATCCTCGAAATGGACGACCCCACTGTAAAACGCAAGATCGTGGCCAGCCAGGGCGTTCACCTCGTGCTCGACCGCTCGTTCCTCCCGGGCGACAATGCCCTCATGATCCCCAAAACCTCCGACGGGCGCGTGCTTTTCGCCGTTCCCTGGCATAATAAAATTGTTGTCGGCACCACAGATAATCCTGTCAACGAAATCAGCCTCGACCCTGTGGCCATGGAAAAGGAAATCCAGTTTATCCTGGAAACCGCGGGGCAGTACCTCGACAAAACGCCGCAACGGTCAGACGTGAAAAGCGTATGGGCGGGCCTCCGGCCGTTGGCCAAACCCGAAAAGAGCGAGAAAACGAAAGAGATTTCCCGCAATCATAAAATCATGGTAACGCCTTCCGGGCTCGTAACGATCCTCGGCGGCAAATGGACGACCTACCGGAAAATGGGGGAAGATGTGGTAGACCGGCTGGAAAAGGTGAAAGGATGGGCCGCCAGGGAATCCGTGACCCGCGGCCTCGCCGTCCACGGCGCTTCCATCAAACTCGACGAAAGCGATCCTTTATATTACTACGGTGCAGACGCGCAAACCGTGAAAAACCTCCATGGTGGCGGAAGATTGCTCAGCGAATCGCTGGGGATCAACAGTAACCAGGTAGTTTGGGGCATCCGTTCCGAAATGGCGCAAACGGTGGAAGACATCCTCGCCCGCCGCACCCGCGCATTGTTCCTCGACGCCGAAGAAGCCCTGCGCATCGCGCCGGAAGTGGCCAGGATCATGGCTGCGGAAACGGGTAAGAACGGGGAATGGGAAACCCAGCAGGTACGCGATTTCCAGGAATTGGCCAAAACGTACCGGCTGAGTTAATGTAACAGGATTACATCCATTTAACTTTTTCTTCAAGAGGCTTCACGCGCCGCCCGGTACGTGGAGCCTCTTCGGTATACCCGAGGTAGAGGAACCCCATCACCTTGTCTTCGTCGCGCAGGCCGAGATAATCCTGCATGGCAGGGGAGTAGGTCATGCCACCAGAGCCCCAGTACACCGCAATATTTTTTGCAGTGGCCGCGAGCCAGAGGTTTTCTACCGCGCAGGCCGTTGCCGCCACTTCCTCGATCTCGGGGATTTTCGGGTTGGCGCCGCGGCGCATCACCACGGCAATCACGTGAGAGGCCAGGTCGCCCTGGGTCTTCAGTTTCTCGTAATTCCCAAGGATGAACTGTGCGGAAGGGGTGAACTGTTTGTACAGCTCCGCGTGGTCGGTACAGAACTGCTGTACCTTTTCGCCACCGTATACCATAAAGTACCAGGGCTCGGTAAGGCCGTGGGTGGGTGCCCAGTCGGCCAGTTGCAGCAGTTCCCGGATGGTTTCGTCTTCGATCTTCTTTCCGTTCATGGCCGTCGGTTTCACCGTGCGGCGGTAAAGGATGGTATCCTGTATATTATTCGTCATGTGTTGATTTTACTGAGTTGTGTTTTCAATTCTTCGGGAAGCCGGGCCACTTTCCGGGCGGAATAGTCGAAGCAGACCATCCCGGTTTTGGCTTCGGCGAGGATGGTGAGCTGTCCGCCGCGGAAGGTGCTGATGCGGTAAAACAGGTCGAAGCCCACGGAGCTGAACTCTTCAGCCGTCAATTCGACTGTCAGTTGATCGCCGTAAAATCCCTCACCTTTATATATGATGGCCAGGTCGGCCATGATGAGCGCGGTGCCGAGGGCTTTCAGTTCCGTTGCCCCGAAAGAAGCGAGATAGCGGACGCGAGCTTCCTGGAGGATAGATACGATGGCATCGTTGCCGAGATGCCCGCCGTAATTGATGTCCGTGATGCGGACCGGCAGTTGGGTGATGAACCGGTAGCTTTCCGGCATGTCTATTTTAACTCTTGCCATGGCGTTCCTGTAAAAACGCGATGAGCTTTTTGAAGGCCTTCGCGCGGTGACTGTACTGGTTTTTCTCGCTCATCTCCATTTCGGCGAAAGAGCGGTCGCCGCCGGCCGGTTTAAAGATGGGATCGTACCCGAACCCTTTCCCGCCCGATCTTTCGGTGAGGATTTCACCTTCGGCCACGCCTTCGAACTGGTGCTCCACGCCATCGAGGAACACGCTGATGACGGTGCGGAACCGGGCAGAACGGCTGTTATTGCCTTCCAGGAGACGGAGCACTTTTTCGATATTATCGTCTGCGCTCTTGGCTTCGCCGGCATACCGGGCGGAAAGCACGCCGGGTTCGCCATTGAGGGCGTCGATTTCCAGGCCGGTGTCTTCCGAAAAGGAATCCTTGCCGGTCATATTATAAATGGTGAGCGATTTCTCGCGGGCATTCTCTTCCAGCGTAGGGTGCGGCTCGGGGATATCGATGTCGATCCCCGCTTCGCGGAGGGTAACGATGGAGAACTGATCGCCCAGCATGGAGCGGATCTCTTTTACCTTATTGTCGTTGTTCGTCGCAAAAACCAGTTCCATAAGATTGTTTATATACCGAATAATTGTTTAAGTCCCATCCAGAGGCGGCCTTTCAATGCCTTGTCGGTTGCAATGAGTTGCAGGTCGTCCGAATACAGCACGGGGATGCCCGTGAAGGAGCCGGTCTGATAGGGTTGTGCTGGCGGAAGGCCCAGTTTGGCGGGGTCGATGGCGAAATAGATGACCTGGCGCGCGGGGATCTGCCGGAGGTAATCCTGCAACCGGAGGCCGGGGTAATTTGCTGCATTGACCAATGCAACATCCTGCATGCCCAGTTTGCATGCATTTAATATATTGGCGAGGAGATTAAACGTTTCTTCGCTTAAATACGCTTCGCTTTCGTTTTGTATCAGCAGCAGGATGTTTTTTTGATTTTCGCCTAAATATTTGATTTCAGGTAACACTTTGGCCTCGGCGGGAACAACAATGATTTCCTCCGGAATGATAGGCTGGTGGTACATTTGCGCCAACAGAAACGGGTCCAGCTGTAATCGCTCAAGGCTCATAAATATTGAATTATTACTTAATGTGATAATCCCATGTGTGGGAAAAAACGTTTATTTGCGGATCGTTCGGTGGAACGGAATCATGCAAATGAGCGTGTAAAAATATTGAGATAAAATTGATTAACCATGATGGCAGTAGAATATCCCACCGCTAAATCTACCGTGATGGAAGAAGCGAAGCAGAGGATTAAGGTGACGAAGACCTCACATAGCAGGCTCTCCGAGGTAGATTTCGATCACCTGGTATTTGGGAAGAAATATGCAGACCATATGCTGGTGGCTGATTTCGACGGAAAAGAATGGAAAAACGCGGAAATCGTCCCTTTCCAGCCCTTCTCCGTAAGCCCTTCCAACGCCGCCTGGCACTACGGGCAGGCGATTTTTGAAGGGATCAAGGCGTATAACGATCAGCAGGGCAACCCCATGATCTTCCGTCCGTACGACAATTACGCGCGTTTCAACAAAAGCGCCGAGCGGATGGGTATGCCTGAAGTGCCGGAATGGCTCTTTATCGGCGGCATGGCCATGCTGATCGACCTCGACCGCGGCTGGGTGCCCTCCAACGAAGGCTGTTCCCTGTATCTGCGGCCGTTTATGATCGCGATGGACGAGTTCATTGGTGTTCGTCCTTCGGATACCTACCGGTTTGCGGTGATTAATAGTCCCTCGGGCCCTTACTTCAACAAGCCTATTCACCTGCTGGTGCAGGACAAATACATCCGTGCGTTCCCCGGAGGCGTGGGGTATGCGAAGGCTGCCGGCAACTACGGCGGGGCGATGTACCCGACCATGCAGGCGCGGAAGGATGGTTACGACCAGATTTTGTGGGTGGATGGCGCGGAGCATAAGTGGCTGCAGGAGTGCGGTACCATGAACGTGTTCGTGATCATCGGCAACCGGGCCATTACGCCCGATCTCACGAATGGGACGATCCTGGCGGGGGTGACCCGTACCAGTGTAATGGACGTGCTGGCCGATATGGGGCTGGAAGTGGAAGAGCGCCCGATTTCCATCGAGGAAGTGGTGGCGGCTCACCAGAACGGCACCCTGCGCGAAGTCTTTGGTACGGGCACGGCGGCGAGCGTGGCTTACGTGGAGCAGCTGGATTATAAGGATCACAAGATCAGCCTGGATACTGCCAAATATGAAGTGGGGCCGGAAGTTATCAAGCGTCTGGACGCGATCCGGACGGGTAAAGTTGCGGATGTTCGCGGCTGGAATTTCATAATTGACTGATAATCAGTAGATATTCATACCAAAAGCCGGGTTGTGAAAGTGCAGCCCGGTTTTTTATTTTGGGGATATCATGTATATAAAGGAGTGAGCGGGGTGCTTGCAGGGCACAGGGAATCGTCGTATCTTTGCGGCCTTATGACGCTTTCGGTATTCAAAACTACTTTGCAGCACGACGTGCCGCCGGCGGGGTTAACGCCCGCTTTGCTGGCGATGTGGTGGGATGGCAGGGGGAATTGGGACCGGAGTCACGATATCGCACAGGAGGATCATTCGCGTGCGGGGTCGTGGGTGCATGCGTATCTTCACCGGAAGGAGGGAGACGCGGGCAATGCGGCGTATTGGTATGCCCGGGCAGGGAAGCCTGTGTTCCGGGGTACTTTGGAGGAGGAGTGGGATCATCTTTCGGGGGCTTTATTGATGGAAAATACCCGTTAATTGGCCTTTTTCGGAAAAAACTTCCCTGTAATTTTGTAATGTAATAGGGAAGTGATACCTTTGCCCTCCCAAATTCCCTTTATCGGGAACATCGGGTTTCATTGTAAAACGTAGTAAAATATAAAATAGGTAAGAATGCCTACTATACAACAATTAGTAAGAAAAGGAAGAGAAATTATCCGGGCCAAATCCAAGTCCAGAGCGTTGGATGCTTGCCCGCAGCGTCGTGGCGTATGTACCCGTGTGTACACTACCACTCCGAAGAAACCGAACTCCGCACTGCGTAAGGTTGCGAAAGTGAAGCTTACCAACAAGGTGGAAGTGATCGCTTACATTCCGGGTGAAGGCCATAACCTGCAGGAGCACTCTATCGTACTGATCCGTGGTGGCAGGGTGAAAGACCTTCCGGGTGTTCGTTACCACATCGTTCGCGGTAGCCTCGATACTGCCGGTGTGAAAGACAGGAAGCAAAGCCGTTCCAAGTATGGTACCAAAAAGGAAAAGGCTAAAAAATAATTTGTAATAAATAGTCGAAATTTTTCAAATAAATGAGAAAGCAAGCTGCGAAAAAATTACCCCTGGCTCCCGATCCCAGGTTCCAGGACAAACTGGTAACCCGTTTCGTGAATAACATCATGGAGCAAGGAAAAAAGAGCATTGCCTACCGTATTTTTTATGATGCGGTTGACCGTGTAAGCCAAATGACCAATGAAAACGGTTACGAAATTTGGAAAAAAGCGCTTAGCAATGTAACTCCTGCGGTTGAAGTACGTAGCCGTCGTATCGGTGGTGCTACTTTCCAGATCCCTGCTGAAGTTCGTCCCGACCGTAAGGTATCTCTGAGCATCAAATGGCTGGTTCGTTACGCAGGTGACAGAAACGGTAAGAGCATGGCTGAGAAACTGGCGAACGAAATCGTAGCCGCCAGCAAAGGTGAAGGTGCCGCTTTCAAAAAGAAAGAAGATACTCACCGTATGGCTGAAGCCAACAAGGCATTCTCCCACTTCAAGGTATAACCATTCCGTTTTTTTAAGACGGTTTGTAAACATATTGCAGGCTGATCCGGTACTCCGGGTCAGCCTTATGTTTTTATGCGCTGCTACCGCAATGCCATCATGGCCTACATTACATTTCCATAGAAAATCCCTTCGCCGGGAATTGTTGTTCCCCCCTTTACTTCACGATGCTGTTCTAAAAAGTGTAGAAAGAACCTAAGCATGGCTTTAGACACCTATTCATGCAAACCCATTGTCTTCCCTTGTCGTGATCTGGCCTCATGGTATGCTTAACCGCCCAAAAACAGGCTTTATCAAATAGCCATGCATTAAAAAGGCAGCCTCGGGGGAGACTGCCTTTGCTGATTAAAAACAGGGAAGGAGAAGTTGAATTATTTCACATTTACGAGGACCTTGATTTTACCTGTTCCCGACTGCAGTTCCTGGAGGGCTTTGCCGAGCACCTGCCCGGTTCTCACTTTGTCGGGATCGGCCCTCATGGCGTAGCCCGGCCTGCTGGAAGTTACGAGGAGATCGCCACGGGAGATGGGGCCGCCTTCGTCGCAGACTTTGGTGGGGATAACGCCTACCACGCCCATGGGTACCTGTCCTTCCACATCGTCGGTACCTTCCTGTTCGGTAAGCAACACGCCGGGTTTGGTGGCGTATACGCCGGCAACGAGGGTAGAGTAGGGCTGCGCCGATTTTTCGACCATCCGGTCTTTGCTTTTGGAGATCACGAGCACGTCCCCGGTTTCATAGGCGTCAAGGTCGCCATGCACATCGAATGCTTCGGCAATGTCTGCACCACTGTTTTGGGTACCGCCGTTAAAGAACCCGCGGCCTGCTTTGTTGATGCGGGCAACGTTGGCGCTATTGCTTTGAAACACGGCCACGCTGCCGCTGGGGCCCTGGTGGTTGACGAGCATCGCGTTTCCGGTTCCGTTGGTAGTGATGTGAATGACCGGCTGGCCGTTGGCGCTGTTGAAGTTAGCGAAACGTCCGGCTTTACCAGTACCGAAATTGGGGATAAACCCAGAAATGGCATTGCCCGAGCCATCGCAGGATGCCTCCACGCCATCACCGTTGCCGCCTGCGTTTGCAGTAATGCCGTTACCGGTTCCTTCCGTCAGCGCAAGAACCGCAGGGCCATTACCGCCGGGATTGGAAGAATAGAACAGGCCTGCATAGCCGCCCGTTCCGGAGGATTCTCCAAATATACCTGCGGTGCCGAAGTTAGCGAACTGGGAATTCACTTCACCTTTAACGGCGGGACTTGTACCGGTGGTCCTGTCTACCATGAAGTTGCCCGCCGTACCGTTCCCCACGGTTTTGACGGTAACTACATCGTTCGTATTGTTTTCGTTGAAAATCTCGAAACGTCCTGCGCGGCCGGTCGAGAAAGTGGGGACCCATGCGTAGAGGGCATTCCCTGTGCCATCAATATTGGTTTCCACCCCGTTGCCGTTTTTGCCGGCGTTTGCGGTGATGGCATTGCCGTTCCCATCAGTGAGCGCGATCAGGGATGCGCCGTTGCCGGAAGGGTTGGATGCATAAAACAGCCCCGCCCGGCCACCTGTTCCGGAAGAAATCCCGAACACGCCGGCTGCGCCGAAGTTCCCGAAGATGGTATTTACTTCGGCTCTAACGGCAGCGCCTACACTGTTGTTGTTGTCGAGCAGGAAGGAGGAAGCGTTACCGATCGTATTGTCGGGGATGTTGCCTTTGCCGTTCGATACCACTTCGAAGGTGTTGGCATCCGTGTTGTCTGCGTTGAAGTTTTCGAATCTGCCTGCACGGCCGGTACTGTTGTTCAAACCAACCTGTCCCAGTACCCCGATACCCGTATTCGATGCGTTGGTGGCGATGAAACCGCGTACGCCATATCCACCGCCATCGTTCCGGCCAACTACCGCACCGGCGATATCGCTGGTGGTACGGCCAACTACGGCTTCGCCGCCGCCATTGTTATCACCCACTACACCTGCACTGGTCTGCGAACTGGTGATGCCATGAACACCGAATCCTCCCTGGGTGGAAGCACGCACCCCGGCGCCGTTCCCGGTCGTCGTAACATTGACTACCGTACCGTTTCCCACAGTATTGGCCACAACCACATTGTTGTTGTTCGAATTGTTGAAGATGGAGAAGTTGGCGGGAATGCCATTGTTGCTCGTTGCGTTGAGACCTGTACCTGTGTTACTATTCGCATATACGCCGTAACCGTTTGCGGATGCGTTCCCGTATACACCTAAACCATTCGGCGTAGTGCCGTAAACGCCCCATCCCGAGCCATTCTGCGATCCATATACGCCTACGCCCAAACCGCCTGTGCCATTATTGATACCGCGTACACCGGCCGAGAAACCACCCGGCGACGTCGATGAAACCACCCCACGCACCGTGGCAATATTGGACGAGGTCGTATTATTCACACCTTCCAGCGAGGCGCCATCTCCATTGTTCGTGATGGAAAACAGCGTAGCAACATTGTTTTCTACCGCCGAGTAGGGGAGCGTAAGCCCGCCACCACCGGCATTATCCGCCGAAGGTATCCAGCTCACGCCATCGTATTTCAATACCTGACCCGCTACCGGCGCCGTATTGGAAACCGGTACGGTCTGGATTTTTGCGACGTTGGGATTGGGATAATTTCCACCGAGGTCACCACCCGCTGCGCCATTCGGAGGCAAGCTAGTCGGGATCACTCCTGCCGCGAGTTTGGGCAGGGTGATGGACCCATCCGCCACTTGCGGCGTACCTACTGCATTGTTGGCAATGGTGGGATTTGGGTAGGTTCCGCTGAGCGATCCGCCTGCAGCAACGCCGTTAATATCACCGGCAGGCCCTTGCGGCCCTTGCGGCCCGGCAGGTCCGATGGGTCCAACCGGCCCCGCAGGCCCAACCGGCCCTTGCGGTCCCACCGCGCCATCAGCTCCGGCAGGTCCAACCGGCCCTTGCGGTCCGGCGGCTCCAACTGGTCCGGCAGTTCCGGCAGGCCCTTGTGGCCCAACGGCTCCGTCTGCACCGGCAGGTCCAACAGGCCCTTGCGGCCCGGCTGCTCCGTCTGCACCCGCAGGCCCAACCGGCCCTTGTGGTCCCACTGCGCCATCAGCTCCGGCAGGTCCAACCGGCCCTTGCGGCCCGGCGGGTCCAATCGGTCCGGCAGGCCCTTGTGGCCCAACGGCTCCATCAGCTCCGGCAGGTCCAACCGGCCCTTGCGGCCCCGCAGCTCCAACTGGTCCGGCAGGCCCTTGTGGCCCAACGGCTCCGTCTGCACCGGCAGGTCCAACCGGCCCTTGCGGCCCGGCGGCTCCAACTGGTCCGGCAGGCCCTTGTGGCCCAACGGCTCCGTCTGCACCGGCAGGTCCAACCGGCCCTTGCGGACCGGCAGCTCCAACTGGTCCTGCAGGCCCTTGCGGCCCAACGGCTCCATCAGCGCCGGTAGGCCCAATCGGCCCAACCGGTCCCGCTGGCCCTTGTGCTCCGGCAGGCCCGGTAGCACCGGCAGGTCCCACAGGCCCCACGGCCCCCACTGGTCCCGCAGGCCCGGCAGGCCCTTGCGGCCCGGCAGGCCCCGGGTTACCGTTCGCCGCAAATTGTGCAAAGGGAACGCTCATGAACTGATTGGTCCCCAGCGTCTGGAAACCACCGCCCGTATTCACTTCCACCTGAAGGAACTGGTTGGCGTTGCCCCAGGGAACGCCGGCGAAAGTACCGGTCACGGGCGTACCACGCCCCACCTGCAAGGTGAACAGGCCGATGGCATTGGTGGCCGTATTATGTGTTTCCTGGTATTGCACGGCGCCGTTTGGCCCGCCGCCGCGTACGGAAAACCGGACGCTGACCGCCTGGTTGGCCAGCACAGTGCCGTTACTGTTTCGCGCAACTGCCTGGTAATTGATGCCCGACAGCCCCGACTGGGCGTAACTGCCCAGCGCGATCGTCATGCAAATGAATATGGTGAATAACGTTTTCTTCATCGTGCTCAATTTTTAGGGGTATTTACTTTGGCTTTCTCGTAGTGAAGCGAAGGCTCCTTGCCTTGCGCATTGAGGTCTATGGGCTTCACTGCTGCGGCTTTTGCGCTTTCTTTATTCGCCGCGTCCGCGCCTGAGGCATTGGATGGAAGCTGTGTGCCGCCTGTATTCCTGTTCAGGAGCTGGCTCTTTTTGAAAGTAGTCTGCGGGCCCGACGGGCTGCCGGGGAAAATGTATTGCCATAAAGCCTGTTTGCTGGTGATGGCAGCTTCCGGAGATTTGGCCGTTTTGGGTTTGAACTTTTTAGGTATGCCTTCCTTGAAAAGCCGTTCCTTAACGCTTCGGCCGTCTTCCGGCTTCCATTGCGTGTTTTGCGCATACGCACCGGCAAATCCGGTGAGCAGCAGGAAAATAGTGAGTATGGAAAATCTGTACATGGATAGGTGATTTATCAATGAAAAGAAAGGTTTCATTTATCTGTTATCCCTGAAGGGAGTGTACATAATGGTAAAATTCATGCTCTTTCGCTGGCGGAGGCTCCCTCCGGTGGGCACGAGGTATGCGAAGTCGAGCTGGAAGCCCTGGACCCTGACGCCGAAGCCCGCCGAGAACTGCTGCCGGTTGCCCTTTGCAGGGTCTTCGTAGAAGTAACCGGTCCGCACGAAGAAGTTGTTCTGGTAAGCATACTCGATGCCTCCTGCGAAGGAGAACTCGCTGACTTCTTCCCGGAAGCCTCCGGGCGCGTCGCTGAAGGAAGTGAAGATGGATTCCACCACGCTCCTGTCGGGGTCTTTCCCTTTCTCGATCTCGCCCGTCGGGATGCCGTCGGGGTCTAGTTTGTAGATGGGAGGTGTGGGAACGAGGAGTTTGTTGACGTCGAGGGCGAGGGTGAACTTGTGGTCTTCCGTCCGCACGAAGGTGTATCCGC
>NZ_RXLO01000008.1 GCF_003958645.1 Chitinophaga rhizosphaerae | reverse complement strand
GACATAAGACCACATTTAAGTTTAAGATACCTGACACCAACTCAGGCACATGAAAAATCCCTGGCCGATGAAAACCAGGGATCAATTAATCCAGTTTAAAACCGTCAACTTATTCTAGGACGGGACACCCTTTAACGTTATCTATGGCAAAGTCTTTCAGGCATGTTTACCGTGATGGTTTTCAAAGTTTTTATGCACTTTCCGGAGGCGAAAGCCCACCGAAAGGAGGAAAAAGCCGAGGAAAAGGGCGTAAAACCCGATATACCAGGCCAGTACCACCACACCGGCGAGCGGCTGCATGAAGAGGAGCACCCCGAACGCGACAGACAGTATCCCCGCCAGGATGAGCATCCACTCATTGGTCAGTTCTTTCCGGAGGCGGATGGCCACGATGATTTCCAGGATTCCCGTCACGATGGCCCAAATCGCCACCAGCGTTACGAGAAATACCGCGGTGATGCCAGGCATGAACAGCATGATGCCACCGGCAATGATGCCCATGAGGCCGATCAGCAGGAACGTCCACCAGCTTTCGTCTTTTTTCATGATCTGGAAACCATGGATGATGGAAAATATCCCGTCCACCAGGAAATAGGCGCCCAGGAAGATGACGAGCACCGAAAGGGTCAGGGCCGGCCAGATGAACGCGAAAATGGCGAAAATGACGGCGATGACGCCCCTGAAAACGATATAACCCCAGTATTTGGACAGTTCATGGATCATGGTAATATGATTTGATTGTCATTGATAACAATACATATCCCTAAAATGTTCAATAACCGCGGATTATGGTAGTTGGGGAAAGCATGGACTTATGGAGGGGATTTCGTATCTTTGCGGCTTCAAATTTATTCAAGCCAGGTATGATCAGTGTTAAAAACGTCACGCTTTCTTTCGGCAAAAGGGTTTTGTTCGATGAAGTGAATATCAACTTTACGAAAGGCAATTGCTACGGAGTGATCGGCGCCAACGGGGCCGGCAAATCCACCTTCCTCAAAATCCTGTCCGGCGAAATCGAGCCGAACAAGGGGTCCGTGGAAATCACCCCCGGCGAGCGCATGTCCGTCCTCAAGCAGAACCACTACGAGTTCGACGAGGTGACCGTGCTCAACGCCGTGCTCATGGGCAACAAGAAGCTCTGGGACATCGCGCATGAGCGCGACACGATCTATGCCAAGGAAGACTTTACCGAGGAAGACGGTATGCGTGCAGGCGAACTGGAAGCTGAATACGGCGAAATGGGCGGCTACACCGCCGAAAGCGACGCCGGTGTGCTCCTGGGCGACCTGGGCGTGAAGGAAGACCTGCATCAAACCCTCATGAAAGACCTGAGCGGCGCCCTGAAAGTTCGGGTGCTCCTGGCGCAGGCGCTTTTCGGTAACCCCGACATCCTGCTGCTCGACGAACCGACGAACCACCTCGACGTGGAAACCATCGGCTGGCTTGAGAACTTCCTGGCTGATTACGAAAACATCGTGATCGTGGTGAGCCACGACCGTCACTTCCTCGACGCCGTGTGCACGCACGTGGCCGACGTAGACCGCGCCAAGATCAAAATCTTCACCGGTAACTACTCCTTCTGGTACGAATCCAGCCAGCTGATCGCCCGCCAGATTTCCGATAAGAACAAGAAAATGGAAGACAAACGCAAAGATCTGCTGGACTTTATCGCCCGCTTCTCCGCGAACGCTTCCAAATCCAAACAGGCTACTTCCCGTAAGAAAGCCCTCGATAAACTGGTGATCGAAGACATCGAGCCCTCCAGCCGTAAATACCCCGGCATCATCTTCAAGCAACAGCGCGAAGTGGGCAACCAGATACTGAACATCGAAAAACTCGAAAAATCCATCGACGGCCGCAAAATCTTCAGCGACGTGTCTTTCTCCGTGAACAAGGGAGACAAGATCGCGTTCCTGTCCAAAGACCACCTGGCCCTCAGCACCTTCTTCGATATCATCAACGGCGATCAGCAGGCAGACAGCGGCAAGCTCGAATGGGGCACCACCGTTACCAAAGCGTACCTGCCCGACGATAACGCCGCATTCTTCAAAAGCGATTACAACCTGCTCGACTGGCTCCGCCAGTACGTTCCCCCGCACGTGACGGACGTAGACGAGCCCTTCCTCCGCGGTTTCCTCGGAAGAATGCTGTTCTCCGGCGACGAGATCATGAAAAAGACCACGGTGCTTTCCGGTGGTGAAAAAGTACGTTGCATGGTAAGCCGCATGATGCTGCAAGACCCCAACGTCGTGATCCTCGACGAACCTACCAACCACCTCGACCTGGAATCCATCCAGTCTTTCAACGAAGGCATGAAAACCTTCCAGGGCATCGTGCTGTTCACCACGCATGACCATACGTTCATGCAATCCGTGGCCAACCGCATCATCGAGATCACGCCTGCCGGCATCATCGACCGCCTCTGCTCGTTCGACGAGTACCTGGAAGATGAGCGCGTGAAAACCCTCCGTGCCGAAATGTACGGTGAGCCGGTGAATGCCTGACAAAATTGAAATCAACAGAAAATAGAAAAGAGCGGAAGTATCCGCTCTTTTTTTATGGGTCACTTTTTTGGGTATTAGCTCCCTCTTGCTGAGAGATTCTTTAGAGATATTCTTCGATTACTTTCATTTTATGTTTGTCCAGCGGCTTGGTGATGTAAGCCATCAGTTCCGGCGTCCGTTCCACTTTTTCCATATCCTGGATGTTCATGGACGAGGAGCACATGATGATGGGCACATCCTGCGTTAGCTTCGTTTTGAGCTTCCGGAAGGCCTCGATGAAATCCCACCCGTTCATCCGCTGCATGTTCATATCCAGGATGATGAGGCAGGGGAGGCGGCGGGCCGCGAAATCGTTCAGGTCTTCAATGGCGTCTTCTGCAGACAGGAATGAATTGACACTGACGTCCCACCCTTGCAAACCGAACATCTTCTTCACGATAAAGTGGAAAATCTCGTCGTCGTCGATCACATAAACTACTTTATGCTGTGCCATGTCAATTATATTATCGAATCGCATCATAATATTCCGTTTACTGTCCGCAATTCCATTTTCCGTTAGCATAGGTGTATAGGGCCCCACAAAGCATTCCATCCAAAGCCGTTTCGTAATTTCTCCGCAAAGAAAGTTAATTTTATTTTAATATTAATATTTTTTAACCTGCAATAACCAAACTTTAACAAGCAGGTATAAAAAAGAAAGGGCATGGCCGCGGCCACACCCTTTTTCTATGAATGTTGGATTGTCTATCGTGCTTTTTAGAAGATGCCGCCTTTTTTCAGGTTTACTTTACCGGCGCCGATCTTGAACCCGTCCTGGTATATTTCTACGTTGTAATCGCCGGGTTTGAAGTCGGAATTCTGTTTCCAGTCCATGCTTACGGGGGTGTTGCCACCGGCAGCGTAAGAAACGGTTTTCTTAACGGTGTAGAGTTTCTCGGTACCGTCTTCCAGGGTGAAGCGGCCGCTGCCGAGGGCTTCTACTGCGAGGGGAGCACCGTCGGGAGCCGTGATGGCTACATAGATCTCTTTGTCGCCGCTGGTAGCGATGCGGTTGTTCAGGTCGAAGGAGACGCGCATCATATCCGCACGTTTCGCTTTGGACGTCACTTCTTCCTTCCCGTTTTTACGCACGTTGATGGGAGACAGTTTGATATTGTCTGCATGGAGCACGGAACCCAGGTCTACCCGTTTGCCGAGGCTGTCTTTCACAACCACTACGGAATCGCGCTCTTTGCGGGCGTAGTCGCGCTCGCCGGTGATCACGATCTTTTCGCCTTCCAGGCGTTCGATGGTGGCTACGTAGCCTTCGGTCCTGGATTTCAGGTCTTCGATCAGCCTGCGGGCTTCTGCCAGCTGGGCTGCGGTAGCGTTTTTGTTGCTGAGGATGCTGGTGATACGGCCTTTCATGTCGGCAATTTCTTTATCCTTGCTTTTCACGAGGCTGTCCATCCGGCTATTCTGGGAGATCAGATCGTCCAGCCGGGCCTGTGCGGCGTCGTATTCCGCCTGCAGTTCGTTCCGGGAGTTGGAGATCGTGTCGAGCTGGTTTTCTTTGATAGCGATCTCCTTGCTGGTCTGGCTCTTGTCATAATACATATAGCCCCAGGTGCCTACGAGTGCAGCGATGAGGATACCGTATATAAGGCCGTTCTTGTTACTTTTCGGTTTTTCGGGCCCGGGATTGGGCGTACCAGCGTTAAAGGTGTTTTCCGCCATGATGATTGATGTTTTGTTAAGTTGTTTGTTGTTATATGGGTAAAATTTTTCCCTCGAAATTGAAACGTTAAAATTTAACTAAATTACACGCTTTAAAATTGTAGGCTGTGTTATATACCGTTGCGCTCGACCAGTTATTATTGCTAGATATTGAAACCACTCCGCTAACACCTTCGTTGGATCAGCTTCCGGCCGAGTTACAGGCGCTCTGGTTGGAAAAGAATGCAAAAACTTTGCCAGATTCTGAAAATCCTTCGGCCGACTTTTTCGAACGCGCCGGCCTCACCGCCGAGTTCGGAAAGATCGTTTGCATCTCCGCCGGGTTTTTCTTTGCGGAAAACGGTCAGTATCAATTGCGTATAAAATCATTTTATGGGGATGACGAGAAGGAACTGCTCGCCGGTTTCCTCGATACCGTCACCAGATTTCACCAAAAAATGCAACGTTTTCAATTCGCCGGGCATAACATCCGCGAGTTCGATATTCCCTATATTTGCCGCCGCGCGGTCATAAACGGGCTCATGCTGCCGGCGCCGCTGCTGCTCCACCAGCTTAAACCCTGGGAGCAGCCCATGCTGGACACCCTCCAGATCTGGCGCTTCGGGGACTTCCGGAATTACACCTCCCTCAAGCTCCTCGCCGCCGTGCTGGGCATTCCCACGCCGAAAGACGATATCGACGGCAGCCAGGTAGGGAAGGTATATTGGGAGGAAAAGGACCTCCGCCGCATCGTGGAGTATTGTCAGAAAGACGTGCTCACCGTGGGCCAGCTCCTGCTCCGCTTCAAAGGGCTTCCGCTCATGGAAAAAGACAGCGTGGCCGTGGTCGCGTAAATTGTTGGACCATTAGAAACAGATAGGGTTATGGATTACCAGGATATCATCAAGGATTGGAAGAACAACAAGTTCAAACCCCTCTACTGGCTGGAAGGGGAGGAAGACTTTTTTATAGACCAGGTGGTCAACTACGCGGAGCATAACCTGCTCTCCGAAGCCGATAAAGGTTTCAATCTCACCGTTTTGTACGGTAAAGACACCGACTGGGCCACCATCATCAATGCCTGCCGCCGCTACCCCATGTTCGCCGAACGCCAGGTCGTGATCCTTAAGGAAGCCCAGGCCATGCGCGATCTCCTCAAGATCGAGCCCTACATCGATAAACCCCTCGAGTCCACCGTGTTCGTCGTAGCCCACAAGCAGGGCAAGCTGGACGGCCGCTCCAAAATGGCCAAGCTCGTCAAGGAGCGCGGGGTGATGCTGTCCACCAAAAAACTGTACGACAACCAGATCCCCCAGTGGGCGGAGGCTTACGTCCGCTCCCAGGGGCTCGCCATCTCCGAAAAAGCCTGCGTCATGCTGGCCGACCACATCGGCAATGATCTCAGCCGCATCGCCAACGAGATCGAGAAACTGATGGTCAACCTGCCGCAAGGCAAAAAGATCGACGAGTCCGACATCGAGAAATACGTGGGCATCAGCAAGGAATACAATGTTTTCGAGCTGCAAAACGCGATCGGGCAGATGGATATGACCAAGGCCATGCGCATCGTCCGTTATTTCTCCGCCAATCCCAAAGCCGCGCCCATACAGGTGGTGATCCCTTCCCTCTACGGATATTTTGCCAAGATCAACCTGCTTTTCGGCGCCAAGGGCGGCGAGAAGGAAATGGCCGCCGCATTGGGCGTGCATCCTTTTTTCCTGAAAGATTATATGTCGGCCGCACGCAATTTCGGGCCCAACGGCACCGAGCGCGCCATTCTGCTCCTGGCGCAATACAATCTGCGCAGCATCGGTATCGGCGACGCCGGGAATGAAGACGGAGAATTGATGAAGGAAATGGTTTACCGCATTTTACGGCCTTGAGGCAACCGCCCGGGCCTGCTCCACATCGTTTTTCATCTGCGCCACGAGCCCTTCCACACTGCCGAACTTCCTGTCTGATCGGATGAATTCCAGGAAATCGACGCGGATGGGCGCATCGTAAATTTCTTTGTCGAAATCGAGGATGAACACTTCGATGCGCAGTTCCGTGCCGTTAAACGTAGGCCGGGTGCCGATGTTGAGCGCGCCTTTGTGCAGCTGCCCGTCGTTGCCGGCCGTCACCGTCACGGCGTAAACGCCCTGTGCGGGAATGAGCTTGCGGTAGTCGTTAAGGGAGATATTGGCGGTGGGGAACCCAAGCTGGCGGCCCATTTTATCGCCGTGTACCACGATGCCGTTGAGGAAGTACGGATAACCGAGCAGCTCGTTGGCCAGCGTTACATCGCCTTCCTGGAGGCTTTTGCGGATGCGGGTAGAGGAAACGGCGGCGTCCTGGATGACCTGCTGGGGGATTTCCAGCAACCGGAAACCGTATTTTTCCTGCTCGGCCTCCAGCAGTTCCAGCCCGCCTTCGCGGTTGTGGCCGAAACGGTGATCGTACCCGATGATGATGGTATGTGGACGGAAGGTTTCGATGAGGAAATCTTCAAGATAGGCCGTGGCGGAGCGTTCCGAGAACTCCCGGGTGAAGGGGACCACCACCAGGTGATGAATGCCCCAGTGCGCGAGGAGCGAAATCTTCTCATCGAGCGTAGTGAGCAGGCGGACCGATTTATCGCCCGCCAGCACTTCCCGCGGATGCGGGTCGAATGTGATGATGACCGTTTCCCCGTTGCAGGCGTGCGCGGCTTCCTGCAGTTGCTGGAGGATGTGCTGGTGGCCGGTATGCACCCCGTCGAAAGTGCCGATGGTGATCACGGCGTTCCGGAAAGCGGGTAATTTCTTTAAATCTCTGTGAACCTGCATGGTGGATCGGTCATATTTGCAAAAACGCCGTGCAAATCTAAATGTTTTGACGGGATTACAATACTTTTGCACTTTAATCGCAAACAAAGGAACCTACCGTGGATCAGAACCTTTACGCCCAAAGAGGCGTTTCAGCCGGCAAAGAAGATGTGCACAACGCCATCCGGAATATCGACAAGGGATTATTCCCCCGTGCATTCTGCAAAATCATCCCCGACCTGCTCGGGGGCGACGAAGCCTGGTGCAACATCATGCATGCAGACGGGGCGGGCACCAAATCCTCCCTCGCATACGCCTACTGGAAGGAAACGGGTGATATCAGCGTTTGGCGCGGCATCGCGCAGGACGCCATCATCATGAACACGGACGACCTCCTTTGCGTGGGCGCAACAGATAACATCCTGCTGTCTTCCACCATCGGCCGCAATAAAAACCGCATCCCCGGCGAAGTGATCGCCGCCATCATCAACGGTACGGAAGAAATCCTCGAAGAGCTGCGCTCCTACGGGATGGGCATCTACAGCACCGGCGGGGAAACCGCCGATGTGGGAGACCTCGTCCGCACCCTCATCGTAGACTCCACCGTAACGGCCC
Source organism: Chitinophaga rhizosphaerae (assembly GCF_003958645.1). Taxonomy (GTDB): domain Bacteria; phylum Bacteroidota; class Bacteroidia; order Chitinophagales; family Chitinophagaceae; genus Chitinophaga; species Chitinophaga rhizosphaerae. The sequence goes on along the minus strand of NZ_RXLO01000008.1, from coordinate 299,614 downwards.
GCATGAAGCGAGCAGATGTGATCTCGAACGACCGTATCCAGGCGGGAGACGTGGTAGTAGGGCTCGCATCCTACGGCCAGGCCACTTACGAGCGCGAATACAACGGCGGCATGGGCAGCAACGGCCTCACTTCCGCCCGTCACGACGTTTTCAATAAATCCGTAGCCGAGAAATACCCCGAATCCTACGACCCCGCCATCCCGCAGGAGCTGGTTTTCGCCGGTAAAAAATCCCTGACGGATATGATCGACGTTCCGGGATTCGGCCAGATCACGGCCGGCAAACTGGTATTGTCGCCCACGCGCACCTACGCGCCGGTGATCCGCCACATGCTGGAGCAATTCCGCCCGCAAATCCACGGAATGGTGCATTGCAGCGGCGGAGCGCAAACCAAAGTGCTGCACTTCATCGAAAACCTGCACGTCATCAAGGATAACCTGTTCCCCGTTCCCCCGCTGTTCCAGCTGATCCGCGAACAATCGGGCGCCGAATGGAAGGAAATGTACCAGGTGTTCAACATGGGCCACCGCATGGAATTGTACGTGCCCGCCGGAATCGCGGAAGACCTGATCCGCATCAGCCAGACCTACAACATCGACGCCCGGATCGTAGGCCGCGTGGAGGCCGGCGAAGGCAAGAAAGTGACCGTGAAAAGCGAATTCGGCACGTTCGAATACAAATAATCACAGCAAGGCATATACGAAAAAGCCGGTGGACCGAAAAGGCCACCGGCTTTTACTTTTTTTCATCCGCCAGCGAAAACCGTATGGGAAGGCTGAACCGGGTGACTGAAGGTTTTCCTTTCAGCACGCCTGTCTCCCAGTCAGGCATCATTTTCACTACCCGTAACGCTTCTTCGTCCATTCCGAACCCGGGCGAACTGCCCGCCGTTCCGATGTCGGAAAGCTTCCCATCAGCATTCACTCCGAATGTTACGAATACGGTGCCTGACTTTTCGGCGCGGAGCGCTGCTTCGGGATATTGTATGTTTTTCTCCAGGAAGTCAACCAGCGCCTGTTCGCCACCGGGGAACCGGGGGATGGGCTCACAGGGAAAACAGCAGATGATTTCATCAGGAATTTCCACTGAAGTTGTTTCGGCGATGCTGTCAACCGAGGTTTGGATGATTGCTGTTCCCGCATCGGGTAGCGTAGAATTTTTCCGCGAACACGCTGCAATAACAGACATCACGTAGATCGGGACGATGAATCGGATCGTCATGGAAGGCCGTTTACATCCAGATGCGCGCCCTTTGCATTTCCACAAAAAAAGACGCCGCATGACTGCGGCGCCGGTAAATGTTTGCTAAATTATTGTAACGGGGGAAAAATCTAACATGTTGTCTTTTGTCCGGGCATAAAGGGCGACTGGCCTGGCCAGAAAGAGGTGCTGTTGTCTTCATCCTGCAGCGTGTAGCGAATAGGCAGGTTAAACCGTACGTCTACCTGCCTCTTGTTCTGGACGCCGGGCTTCCATTTGGGCATGCCTTTTACGACGCGGATAGATTCCTCTTCCAGCCCGCTGCCTATTTTTTTGCCGACGGTCGTCACGTCCTTGATCGTTCCATCGCGGCGGATGGTGAACTGTACGATGACCGTTCCCTGCACACTTCCCTCCATGGCGGCTTTCGGGTAATTGATGTTATTGCCGAGGTATTTGTTCAGCGCGGCGTCTCCGCCCGGAAAAACAGGCGGCTCCTCCACTTGTGTGAAAAGCTCGTACTTGGGCTGTTCGACGTATTCTATTTCTTTTTCTTTTTGGGGATAACTGGGTGCTGCCTCGGGAACTTTCACATCCTGCTTGTTCTGTGTGCAGGAGATGGCGAAGATGAGTCCTGCGGCGAGGGGCAACGTCATCAGCTTGCGGACGGCGGCAAAACGTGTGTTGTTTTTGCGGGTAAGCATCATGATTCTGCGTTTTACGGGAGGTTGGGAAAAGTGGTGAATGAGTAAGTTGGCGGAAGGAGCGCAAAGCACCTGGCGGAGGAGGTTTTCTGTATAGGCTTTCGTTTGGCCGTTGCCCGCGGGCACTTCGTCTGCTTCGAATTCGTGGACTACCTGCAGTTCGCGTTTCACGAAATGGAAGATGGGATTGGCCCAGCAAAGTGCGGTGACGAGCTCCATGAACAGCGTATCCCAGCTATGGCCTTTGCGCACATGCGTTTGTTCGTGCTGCAAAATGTGGCGGCTTTCGGCGGATTGCTGCTCTGCGTCCGGGTTCCAGAAGATGAAACGGAAAAAACTGAAGGGCGAGGAAACGGCAGGATGGAGGATGAGCTGGTAATGTTGGCCTGCCTGCCTGCGCCCCCCGCGGATGAGGTTGCGCAACTGCCAGACGGCATAACCGAAGCGCGCCAGTAAAGCCGCCGCCACTGCAGCGTAAGCGAAAAACGACCAGTGCCAGGAGCCCGCGGTATGGCCGCCGGCGTTCCCGTTGACGGTGAATGCAGATGCGGTGTATTGAAGGATGGCGGCTGGTCCGGTGGTGCTTCCGGGAAGGGGGATGCTGATGAGCGGCAACAGGAGGCTCACGGCCGTGAGGCCCAGCAGGTAAGCCCTGTTCCAGCGATGCTGGCGCTGGTTGCGAAGCACCAGGCAGTAATAGGCGAACAGCAGGCCGGAACAAAGGGCCGCTTTCGCGAGGTACATCAGGATCAGGCTCATGGCGCGTCGTTTTTAGGTGGTTCTGTAGGGTTCGATTCCCTGATTTCGTCCAGCAATTGCTGCAAGTCGGAAACCGACATGTTTTTCTCTTTTACGAAAAACGAAACGAGGTTCGAGAATGAGCCGCCGAAGTACCCTTTCACGAGGTTCTTCACCGTGCGGCTGCTGTATTCGTCCTTGGAGATAAGCGCATGGTACTGGTGGCTCTTCCCGAAGGCCTTGTAACCGGCAAACCCTTTGTCGACCAGTATCTTCACGAGTGTAGATACCGTGTTGTAATGGGGTTGCGGTTCGGGGAGAAAAGTGATGATGTCTTTCACGAAAGAGGGGCCCAGCTCCCAAAGGGCCTGCATGATCTGTTCTTCCGCTTTTGTCAGTGTTTTCATTGTGTCGCTGTTTATGGAGTAGGTTAGTTGTGTGCTGATGGTGTGCTCCTGGTGTTGCTGATTGATGCCCGATTATTGATGCGCCCGGTCTGTCTGTCCTCTGTAATTATTTACCTTATTTTTCACCCGCTTTCTGCCTTCGTTGTTATATTGTGGCGTAATGCTTCCATTCGCCGGATTTTTAACAATTTCCCGCTTGAAGCGTTACTTCAAAGCGGCGGCGAAGGAATGGATTTCGGTTGTTGGTACGAATGTATAACTATTATTTTAGTTTACAAACTAATTTTATAGTTATTAACGTATGTGGGTCTTTGACAGGGATTTAACTATTTTTGGATTTTAAAACAGGAAATTGATGGTCGATCAACCGATAGTTCAGCTGACGAACGCTAATATATACCAGGGAAGTTCTTTGATCCTGTCTGACGTGAACATCTCGATCAACAAGGGCGAGTTTGTGTACCTGATCGGGAAAACGGGCACGGGCAAATCGAGCCTGCTTAAGACGCTCTACGGCGATCTCGTGTTGAGAGAGGGGAGCGGGCAGGTGGCAGGGTTCGACCTCACGAAGATGGACTGGAAGAAGGTGCCTTACCTTCGCCGGAACCTTGGTGTGGTGTTCCAGGACTTCCAGTTGTTGACGGACCGTACCGTGCACGAGAACCTGAAATTTGCGCTGAAGGCCACGGGGTGGACGGACCAGAAGCAGATCGAGGACAAGATAGCGGACGTTTTGGAGAAGGTGGGGCTGGCTACCAAGGGGTTCAAGATGCCGTACGAGTTGTCGGGCGGGGAGCAGCAAAGGGTGGATATCGCCCGGGCGCTCCTGAACGGGCCGAAGCTGATTCTGGCCGATGAGCCCACGGGCAACCTGGACCCGGAAACTTCCGACGGGATCATGCAGTTGCTGTTCCGGATCTGCCGGGAAGACGGTACCACGATCGTGATGGCGACGCATGATTATATTGTGTTGCAGAAGTTCCCGTCAAGGGTGCTGCGGACGGAAAACGGGCAGGTGACGGACAATGCAGCAGTAAATTTTGCATAAGTAAAGCATTGGTTTACAGTAGGGGTGGTCCAAATAATTCTATTTGGAACTTGCCATATTACTTCTTACCTTTGCACCGGAAAAATAGCGAGTAATAATTTATTTTATCAAAGATGTCTTACTTAACTGTAGAAAAGAAAGCAAATATTTTCAAGGAATTCGGTGGTAACGAAAAGAATACCGGTTCTGTGGAAGCGCAAATCGCACTGGTTACCGAGCGTATCAACAGCATTTCCGCTCACCTGAAGCAAAATAAAAAGGACTTCTCCACTCACCGCGGTCTGATGAAGATGGTAGGTCAGAGAAAGCGCCTGCTTTCCTATCTGTCCAAAACCAACCTCTCCGGCTATCGCGCCCTTATCGAGAAGTTAGGTCTCAGAAAATAATCCGAATTTATTGATAGCGCTATTCCCAACTGTTCTGGTTGGGAATAGTTTTTTTGTATGTGTACCATTTTAATCCTCACACAAGTATGAATCTCACACCTACTTCGGTTAAATTTGATATAGGCGGAGGTCGTGAAGTGACGATCGAGACCGGCAAAATGGCCCGACAGGCCGATGGCGCCGTTACCGTTCGTTGCGGCGATTGTATTCTGCTGGCTACTGTGGTGGCCAATAAAGAGCCCAAAGCCGGGCAGTCTTTCTTCCCCCTTACCGTAGATTACCAGGAGAAATTCGCTTCTGCAGGCCGTATCCCGGGTTCCTTCTTCAAACGTGAAGGTAAACTGAGCGACTCCGAAGTGCTTGTATCCCGTTTGATCGACCGTGCCCTGCGCCCCCTGTTCCCCGATGATTATCTCTGTGATGTCCAGGTGCTGGTGACCCTCATTTCCTCCGATCCCGAAGTAATGCCCGACGCCCTCGCCGCACTGGCAGCGTCTGCCGCCCTCGCAGTGTCCGACGTGCCCATCCAGGAGATCATCTCCGAAGTGCGCATCGGCCGCATCAAAGGCGAATACATCATCAACCCCACCCGTACCCAGCTCGCTGACGCCGATATGGACTTCATCGTAGCCGCAACGGAGAAAAATATCATGATGGTGGAAGGCGAATCCAAAGAGTGCCAGGAAGAAGACCTCGTAAAGGCCATCGAACTCGCGCACGACGCCATCCGCATCCAGGTGAAAGCACAGGAAGAGCTCCGCGGCCTCATCGGCAACCCCGCCAAACGCGAATTCGCCCTGCCTTACGCCAACGAAGAACTGAAAGCGAAAATCGAAGCGTTTGCCGCCGGCAAAATCCTCGAAGTTTCCAAATCCGCCCTCAGTAAACACGAACGCGGCGATGCTTTCAGCAAAATCGAAGAAGAACTGAAAGAGCACCTCGGCGAACTTTCCGAAGAAGACGCCCCGCTCGTCGGCAAATACTTCCACAAGCTGGAAAAAGAAGTGGTGCGCAACATGATCCTCGATCAGAGCATCCGCCTCGACGGCCGCGTGCTCGACCAGGTGCGCCCCCTCGCCATGGAAGTTGACCTGCTGCCCAGCCCCCACGGCTCCGCACTGTTCACCCGCGGCGAAACGCAATCCCTCACCACAGTAACCCTCGGTACGCCCGACGACGAACTGCTGGTAGAGTCCGCAGCTGTTTCCAACTACGTTAAATTTATCCTCCACTACAACTTCCCTCCCTTCTCCACCGGTGAAGTGAAGATGATGCGCGGCCCCGGCCGTCGCGAAGTGGGCCACGGTAACCTGGCCATGCGCTCCCTGCGCATCATGATGCCCGGTAGCGATTACGCCTATACCGTGCGCGTAGTGTCCGATATCCTCGAATCCAACGGTTCCTCTTCCATGGCTACCGTTTGCGCAGGCTCCCTCGCCCTCATGGACGCTGGCGTGCCCCTGCCCAAACACGTATCCGGTATCGCGATGGGCCTCATCTCCCGCGCCTCGGACGGGAAATGGGCCGTTTTGAGCGACATCCTCGGCGACGAAGACCACCTCGGTGATATGGACTTCAAAGTAACCGGTACCCGCGATGGCATCTGCGGCGTGCAGATGGATATCAAGGTGGACGGCCTCAGCATGGACGTAATGCGCAAAGCACTCGCCCAGGCTCGCCAGGGCCGCCTGCACATCCTCGACGCGATGTACGCCACCATCGAAACCGCACGTCCTGAACCGAAACCGCACGCTCCGCGCATGGAGAAAATGACCATCGACCGTGAATTCATCGGCGCGGTGATCGGACCCGGCGGTAAAGTTATCCAGGAAATCCAGCGCGAAACCGGCACCAACATCAACATCGAAGAAGTTGGCCAGCATGGTGAAGTTTCCATCTTCGCTACCCAGAAAGAAAACCTCGATAAAGCCGTTCGCTGGATCAAAGGCATCGTTGCCCAACCCGAAGTCGGTGAAGAATACGAATCCGTTGTGAAAAGCGTAATGCCCTACGGCGCTTTCGTTGAATTCCTCCCCGGCAAACAAGGCCTGCTCCATATCTCCGAAGTTTCCTGGAAACGCCTCGAGAACATGGAAGGCGTACTGAGCGAAGGCGATAAAGTGAAAGTGAAACTGGTTGGCACCGATCCCAAAACCGGTAAATTCAAACTGAGCCGCAGAATCCTCATGCCGAAACCCGAAGGTTACGTAGAACGCCCCGAACGTGAAGAACGTGGCGACCGCGGAGACCGTGGCGATCGTCGTGACCGTGGTGGTGATCGTGGAGACCGCCGTGGCGGTGGCGATCGTGACCGCGGAGGCGACCGTCGTGATCGTGGTGACCGTGGCGACCGTGGCGATCGCGGACCCCGTCCTTCCCAGCAAACCGAACAGAACGAAGGTCCTGAACTGGGCCCCGTGTTCGACGAGCAATAAGAATCGTGTGAATAGCTTACATAAGAAAAACGCCTCCGGAAACGGGGGCGTTTTCATTTTGCAAAAAAAACGCTGCCCGGAAGCAGCGTTTTCAGTTTCAGGTTAAAATGAACGTTTATCTGCCGGCGTTGTACACCTGCTCCACAAATACCTCACTTTCGCGCCAGATCACCTTTCCCTTTTCCAGCTTGAAGATCCGGAACGATTTGCCGTTCACGTCCTCATAATCCAGCTTGTAATGTTTCACGCGTTTGTTGGTGGAACGGTCTACCACCTGCACTTTGCCGGCTTCGAGCAGGTCGGGGATGATTTCGTCGATATAGGGGAGGATGATGCCTTCGTTGTCGTTCCAGAACAGCGTGATCTTGTCGGTGCTATAACTGAGCGGATTGGCTTTGGACGCGGTCCAGAACTTGCTGGCGAGGCTGTAATGGCGCTGCACTTCTTCGGGGTTCAACGGGGAGAACTGGATGTTGCGGAAAACGGTTTTATCGTACTGCTTCTGGATCAATATGGTATCGAGGTTTTTGAAGTAGTCTTCGATATCGAGTTTGTCGATCACCAGCACCGCATTGGGCAACTGGTAAAATACGGAGTCTTTTTTCTCGTATTCGTGCGGTACGATGGTGGATTGGGCGGATACGGCAAAAGTACCGCCCAGTAAGGCTGCGAGGAGGATGAGCTTTTTCATAGGATAAGGTTATATTTAATAAAAATCAAATATAAATACAGTCCGGGAATTGGCCAAGAAAATTGAGGTGGGGGAGGAAAAATGTATCTTGCGCCCATGTCTTACATTGCCATTACGATTCCCGCGCCGCAAGCGCTGCGGGATGTGCTGGTCGCCCAATTGAGCGACATGGGTTACGAAGGTTTCGAGGAGCGCCCGGATGCGCTGGTCGCGTTTATTCCCGAGGGGGATTTCATCGAGAACGATTTGCAGGGGCTCGTGGGGTCTCACGGGGTGGATTATACGAAGGAAAGGATCGAACAGGCGAACTGGAACGCTTTGTGGGAGAGCAGCTTCGAGCCGGTGCTCGTAGACGATTTTTGTGGTATCCGCGCGGGTTTCCACGCGCCTTTGGGCGATGCGGTGGCGCATGAGATCATCATTACGCCGAAGATGTCGTTCGGCACGGGGCACCACGCCACCACGTTTTCGGTAGTGCGGCTCATGCGGGATGTGGACTTTAAGGGAAAGCAGGTGTTCGACTTCGGGTCGGGCACGGGTATCCTGGCGATTTTGGCGGATAAGCTGGGCGCTGCGGAAACGAAAGGTATCGATATCGACGACTGGGCGGTGGAGAACGCGGCGGAGAATGCGGAGACGAATGCTTCGGGGAATGTGCACTTCAGCCGTGCCGACAGTCTTTCCGCCGAGGAAGGCGGCCGGTTCGACGTGGTTTTGGCCAATATCAACCGTAACATTTTGTTAGCCAATATGGGGGAGATGAAAAGAATCCTCAAAAAACACGGTATATTGATTTTGAGTGGTATATTGCAGGAAGACGAACCTGCAATTGTTAAGGCGGCCCAGGCAGAGGGGCTGCGTCCCGAAAAACGGGCAGAGAGGGAGCACTGGCTGGCGCTTTCATTCATCGCCGGTTAATGTGGAAAAATTATCATATTTTAATTACTGATTCCAGCGTAATTATCTTATTATTGCAGTGAAATTTACATTCATTTTAACACTTTTATTGCTACCTTAGCAGTTCTAACTTATTGTGATGACAGAATTATTGCTAATTATCTGCGCCTATCTTATTGGCTCTTTTGCTACCGCTGTGTGGGTGAGCAAGGGAGTTTTCGGTATCGATATCCGCGAGCATGGTTCCGGTAATGCCGGCGCTACCAACACGTTCCGCGTGCTGGGCCCCAAGGCCGGTACGTTCGTGATGTTGGTAGACATGCTGAAAGGCGTGCTGGCTGTCAGACTATCCTACCTTATGCCTCACGATTCCATCGAGCAACTGATCAACCTGCAGGTGGGCCTTGGCCTGGCTGCCGTTGTTGGCCATATATTCCCCATTTGGGCGGGTTTCCGCGGCGGTAAGGGTATTGCCACCCTCTTCGGGATGGTGCTCGCCATTCAGCCGCTGGTGGCCCTGTACTGCGTGGGCGTTTTCCTCATGATCCTGTTCCTCACCCGGTACGTATCGCTCAGTTCCATCCTGGCGAGCATCGCGTTCCCGGTACTCATTCTCTTCGTGTTCCGTGAAGAGGAGACGTATTACCGCATTTTCGCCATTGCCGTTGCGGTGATGGTAGTGCTTACGCACCAGAAGAACATCGTTCGCCTGCTCAGCGGTAACGAATCCAAGGTCCCTCTCTTCAAAAACCGGAAAAACAGGCACGGAAGCGACCTGTAATTCCCCGTTCCCGCAAATCCGGCACAACGATTGCATTCTTCTTTCAGGAATTGGTAAATTCACCGCAACAACCGTTCGCAGCAACGTGTTATTGTATTGCGGAGCGACTATCACCTTCTATTAAACTATCGACCCGATGAAAAAAATTGCGTTGTTATTGGTTGCAGGAACCGGTCTTATTTACGCCTGTTCGAGAGTGCCCATCACCGGCCGCAACCAGTTAAACCTCATTCCTGAAGCCACCATGCAATCCATGGCGCTGCAGGAATACCAGTCTTTCCTTTCCCAGAACAAAGCCGTTTCGCCGGGCAGCAGCAAAGATGCCGCCATGGTTCAACGGGTTGGGGGGCGCATCGCCAAGGCCGTTACCACGTACATGACCCAGCATGGCATGGGCAACGAAGTATCCAGCTACAAATGGGAATTCAACCTCGTGAACGATAAACAGGTAAACGCCTGGTGCATGCCCGGCGGCAAAGTGGTGGTATACACCGGCCTGCTTCCCGTGACCCAGAACGAAACGGCGCTCGCCTGCGTAATGGGCCACGAAATCGCCCACGCCATCGCACGGCATGGCAACGAACGGATGAGCCAGGGCCTCGTGGCACAAGGCATCCAGATCGCCGGCGCCGTTGCCCTCAACAAGAACCCCCAGGCCCAGAATATCTTCATGCAAGCCGTGGGCGTAGGCGGCCCGCTCGGCCTCATGGCTTACGGCCGTCAGAACGAGCTGGAAGCAGACCATCTCGGCGTGATCTTCATGGCCATGGCCGGTTATAACCCGCAGGAATCCATCTCCTTCTGGGGCCGTATGGCACAAGCCAGCGGCGGACAGAAACCCCCGGAATTGCTGAGCACCCACCCGAGCGACGAGAAACGCATCGCGCAGCTGCAAAAGCTCATGCCCGAAGCCATGAAGTATTACAATCCTTCTTCGAAATAATCTGAAGCTTTATCAATAAAGAAAAGCGGTCCTGGTTTAACCGGGACCGCTTTTCTTTATACATCGGAATCACATCAGTCGAGAATACGGGCAAGGTTCAGCAGCTCGTCGTGCTTATACTGTTCCTTGTCGTTGCGGAAACATTTCGCCGTTTCCTCCAGCAGAAACCGGACGATGCGGGCATTGCTCTGCGGTTTGTAGAACTCGGGATTTACAGGCACGTTTACGCGTTTGAGATAGGTATCCACATCCTGCTGCGTATAAATCTGCCCCTGGATGGGGTCGATGAAAAAGAGGATGCGATAGTCTCCCGGGTCTGCCGGCTCCGTGAAATCATAAAACGTATCGAAATACGCGAGAATGAATTGCCGCGGAATATTGACGGCGTACACCGGCAAATCGAGCATGGCGCAGAGGGCCTGGTACACAATCCCGTTTGTGAGGGGATTGCCTTTGCGGCCTTCGATCACCTGGTTGATGAAGAACTGGTTTTTGCGCTGGTAGCTTACTTCTTCGCCCTTCAGGCCGAAATAGTTGTAGATCATGCTGTTGAGGACATTGATCTGTTCCAGCGGGGTGAGGTAATTATTCAGTTCGAGCCAGATATTGCGTTTGATGCGGTCGATTTCGGTATGAACGGACTGCTCCGTAAGGTCGGGGTATTGGTATTTGGCGGTAAGCAATGCGCCCTTGATGAGCTCCTGCGAGCCACCGGAATGCCAAACCCGGAAATCCTCCTGCAAGTCCTGGTAATGGACGCGATGGATCAGCATTTCGATACGTTCCTGGATATGTTCGTCGACCGTCGTTTCCCACAAATGCTCAAGGTTTGGTATGATTTCTTTCCCGAACATGAGGATCTTGTTGGCCACAGTGTCGAACACTTCCTGGTCAGGATCGTCCAGCAGATGGAATAACGCGTTTATTTCCCTTGTTTCGTGCAATGGAATGAGTTAAGGATTCTTGTCTTTAAGTTACGAATTTTTGTCTAGTCCGCTTTCTTTTTGCGGGGCGGCGCCTTTTTCTTGGGTGGGTTCGCTTTCAGCTCTTCGATGATGGCTTTGGCTTCTTCCACGGTGATATCGGCGGCGGTCTCATGTTTTTCTTTCGGCAGTTTATAGTTGCGCAGGCCTACTTTCAGGTACGGACCGTAGGGGCCCCTGAGCACCTGGATCTTTTCCTTTTCGAACACCTTGATGGTGCGTTCGTCTTTGGCCTGGCGTTTTTCCACGATGAGCGGCGCTACTTCTTCCAGCTCCACGGTGTAAGGGTCCATTTCCTTTTTGAGGGAATAGAACTTCTTGTCGTGTTGTGCGTAGGGCCCGAACCTGCCGATGTTCACGGATACTTCCGTGCCTTCGAACAGGCCGAGGTTGCGGGGGAGGCGGAACAGGTCCATCGCTTCTTCGAACGTGATGGTCTCGATGCTCTGGGTCTGTTTCAGTTTGGCGAAACGGGGCTTTTCCTCGTCGTCTACCTTCCCGATCTGCACCATGGGGCCGAAACGGCCCATACGGGCGGTAACGGGCTTGCCGGAGGCGGGGTCTTCGCCGAGAAGGCGTTCTCCCTTCACCCTTTCCGCTTTTTCCAGCGTTTCTTCCACATTATTATGGAACGGGGCGTAGAAGTCGGACAGCATTTTGTTCCATTTCTTTTTGCCGCCGGCGATTTCGTCGAATTCTTCCTCGATGCGGGCGGTGAATCCGTAATCCATTACCCGGTCGAAATATTGTTTCAGGAAGTCGGTCACCAGCATCCCAAGGTCGGTCGGGAAGAGTTTCGCTTTTTCGGCGCCGGTATTTTCCTGGTCGGTTTGTTTGCTGATTTCGTCGTTTTTCAGCCAGAGGATGCGGAAATCCCTTTTCACGCCTTCCTTATCGCGTTTCTCCACGTATCCGCGTTTCTGGATGGTGGTGATGGTGGGGGCGTAGGTAGACGGGCGGCCGATGCCGAGCTCTTCGAGTTTCTTTACCAGCGAGGCTTCCGTGTATCGGGGAGCGGGGCGGGTGAAGCGTTCGGTGGCTTTCATTTCCTTCAGTTCCAGCGCCTGTTTCACGGCCAGGGGCGGCAATACGCCTTCCTGATCCTCTTCGTCGGCATCTTCATCGTCGCGGCTTTCCATATATACTTTCAGGAAGCCGTCGAATTTCAATACTTCGCCGCTGGCGGAGAGTTCTTCGTGGTTGGTGGAGATATCGATTTTGGCGATGGTTTTCTCCAGTTCCGCGTCGGCCATCTGGCTGGCGATGGTGCGTTTCCATATCAGTTCGTAGAGGCGTTTGAGGTCGGAATCGTCTACCGAAGCGTTTTCCATGTAAGTGGGACGGATGGCTTCGTGCGCTTCCTGGGCGTTTTCGTTCTTGTTTTTGTATTTGCGGGATTGATAGTAGCGGTCGCCCCAGTTTTTGTGGATGGCTTTGCTGATATCTTCCATGGCGGTGTCCGACAGGTTTACGGAGTCCGTTCTCATGTAGGTGATCTGCCCGGATTCGTAGAGTTTCTGGGCGAGGAGCATCGTTTTGGACACGCTGTACCCGAGTTTGCGGGAGGCTTCCTGCTGGAGGGTGGAAGTGGTGAAGGGGGCGGCGGGTGATTTTTTTCCCGGTTTCACCGTCACGTCTTTCACCGTATAGGCGGCGCCGACGCATTGTCCGAGGAACTTTTCGGCGTCTTCCGCGGTTTTGAAGCGGGAGGGGCCGTCGGCCTTAAAGGCGATGGTCCGGCCCTGGATATCTTTGGCCATGAACCAGGCTTCCACTTTGAAGGAGCTGGTGGTCTCGAACTGGTTGATCTCGCGTTCGCGCTCCACGATCAGCCTAACGGCAACGGATTGTACGCGGCCTGCGGAAAGGGAGTTGCGCATGCTCATTTTGCGCCAGAGCACGGGAGACAGCTCGAAGCCCACGATCCTGTCGAGGATACGGCGGGCCTGCTGGGCGTTCACCAGGTTCATGTCGAGCAGGCGGGGCGTACGAACGGCTTTTTCGATGGCGGGTTTCGTAATCTCGTGAAATACAATGCGTTTGGTAGAGGAGGGGTCGAGGCCGAGCACTTCGCAAAGGTGCCATGAAATGGCTTCCCCTTCGCGGTCCTCATCCGTTGCAAGCCAAACCTCCTCGGAGTCTTTCACCAGTTTTTTTAATTCCTTGACAACCTTTTCCTTGTCTTCCGGTATTATATATTTCGGTTTGAAATTATTCTGAATGTCGATTCCCATGTCATCTTTCTCCAGGTCACGGATGTGACCGAAAGAAGATTTCACTTCAAAATCCTTTCCTAATATTTTCTCAATCGTTTTCGCCTTTGCCGGGGATTCTACAATCACGAGATTTTTAGCCATGAACGCCTTTTTATGTCTGTAATTACGCTGAAATTTGTATCAATATTACAAATCCGATTGATGCAATTATATAAAAGTAGGATGATATAAAAAATAGATAAGGTTAAATACTTGAATTCCAGCGCGCAACAGACGCCATATTATTATGTTATCTCCTTTTCGCCGAAAGACGCTTATATTACATATTCATTTTTACTTACATCGAATGCCATGGACATCGTCATTATCGGATCAGGGAACGTAGCGCATTGTTTTGGTCACCTCATGAAGCTGCACGGCCATCCTGTAAAGCAGGTGATCAGCCGTAACAAGGACAACGCCCGGGTGCTGGCGGAATCCCTCGGCGCCGAATCTTCCGGCGACCTGATGGACATTCATATGGAGGCAGACGTGTACCTGCTGGCCGTGGGAGACGATGCCCTGGCCCGGCTGAACAACGATCTCCGCCTGGGCCGCCGCATCGTGGTGCATACCGCGGGGGCAGTTCCCCTGTCGGCCATCGGCAATATTTCCACCAATACGGGCGTATTATACCCCCTGCAAAGCATCCGGAAGGAGACTAAATCCTACCCCGAGATCCCCCTCATGCTGGAAGCCTCGTCTGACGAAGTGCAGAAGCGCCTCCTGGCCCTGGCCCAGAGCATCAGTGGTTCCATTTCCATCATGAACTCCGAACAGCGGCTCCAGATGCACCTGGCCGCCGTTTTCTGCAATAATTTCACCAACCACCTCATCGCCCTCGCCAAATTCTATTGCGAACAGGAAGGGCGCGATTTCCAGCTGCTGGCCCCCCTCATCCGGGAAACTTTCCAGCGGCTCGACAAGTTCCCGCCGGAAAGCGTACAAACCGGCCCGGCGGTGAGAAATGACGAAAAAACCATGGCCCTGCACGAATCCCTGCTCGTCAACTACCCCTCCATGGCCCAAATTTACCCGTTGCTGTCGGAGAGTATACTCCAGTTCCATAAATGATTGGCGGTCTCCCGATTAACGAATATTTTTGCGCACCGGCCTCCCGGCCGGCCAACGCAGAAACGACAGACAGATAGTTATGAACGTATTGGAACATTTTTCCCGCATCCGCACTTTCGTGTTCGACGTAGACGGCGTGTTGACCGACGGAACGGTCCTGCTGCTGCCCGGTGGCGAACAGAGCCGTAAAATGAGCATCCGCGACGGGTACGCCCTGCAATTGGCGGTGAAGAAAGGCTACCGGATCGCCATTATTTCGGGCGGACGGTCGGAGAGCGTGGTAACGAGGCTCAACGGACTGGGGATCAGCGACGTGTTTACCGGCGTGGCCGACAAGGTGGAAAGGCTGGAATCCTATGCCCTGGAGCACGATCTTGTATGGGACGAGATCCTGTTCATGGGAGACGATATCCCTGATTACCGCGCCATGCAGCTGGTGGGGCTGGCGGCTTGTCCGGCAGACGCGGCGCCGGAGATCAAATCCATCAGCCGTTACATTTCTCCCGTCACCGGCGGTGCCGGATGCGCGCGGGACGTCATCGAAAAAGTGCTGAAGCTCAATGGCGACTGGCAGCTCGACGAGGGCATCAGTGCCAGGTAGCCCAATCCGAAATTTCCATGCATAAAAATATATAATGACCCTTATCGCAGCTTTTTTCAGGATGATCCGGTATCCGAACCTGATCTACATCGCGCTCACGCAGTTGCTGTTGCAGTTTTGCGTAGTGGCGCCCGTGCTGCAGAAAAGCGGGCTCGAGCCCTCCCTTACCTGGCCGCATTTTGTACTGCTCTGCATTTCCACGCTGATGGTGGCGGCAGGCGGCTACATCATCAACGATTATTTCGACATCAATATAGACCTGGTCAACAAGCCGGAAAAAATGGTGGTGGAAAAGATCATCAACCGCCGCTGGGCCATGGCCTGGCATACCATGCTCAACATGGCCGGGGTATCCATCGGTTTCCTCGTGGCGTTCAGGATCGGCCAGTTTTACCTGGGCTTCATCCAGGTGATCTGCACCATGTTGCTGTGGTTCTATTCCACTTCGTTCAAACGCCAGGTGATCATCGGCAATGTCGTGATTTCGCTGTTGACGGCGCTGAGCGTTGTAGTGGTGGGTTTTTACGAAAAACAGATTTACGGGAGCTTCGAGGCGATCATGTCGCCCGCCGGCCGGAAGCTTATCCAGGTCATCGGCATTTACGCGCTGTTCGCGTTCCTGCTGTCCATGATCCGGGAGATCGTGAAGGATATGGAGGATATGATCGGAGACAGTAAAGACGGTTGCCGCACGCTTCCCATTGTGTGGGGCGTGAAAAAAACGAAGCACTTCACCATGGTGCTGATCGGCATGCTGGAAGTGTTGCTGTTGGTGCTGATGATCGTCACGTTCCTGCGGGGTTGGTATGCCGCGGTGGGATATGTGGGCATGTTCGTCGTTTTCCCGCTGGCGTGGTTCATCCAGCGGCCGCTGGCGAAGGCGTACCAGCCGGAGCATTATCATTCCATTTCCACCTGGATCAAGATCGTGATGCTGACCGGCATCCTGTCTATGGTGTTTTTTAAAATCATGTAGCATGTATTCCCGCAAACCCGTTATACTGGCCAGCCAGAGCCCCCGCCGCGCGCAACTTCTTGAGCAGGCCGGCATCCCCTTCGAAGTAAAAGTTAGTGCGGCCGACGAGTCGTGGCCCGAAGGCATGCCCGTTCCCGAAGTGCCGGAGCACATCGCCCGGCAGAAAGCGAAGGCCGTGCAGGCGCATTACAGTGCAGACGATATCATCGTGGCCGCAGATACCATCGTGGTGCTGGATGGCGACGTGATCGGCAAACCGGCAGACCGGGCCGATGCCATCCATATCCTCGGCCGTTTAAGCGGCCGGGTGCATACGGTGATCACGGGCGTGGTGATCGTCCGCAACGGAGAGGAACAGGCGTTTTCGCAGACCACGGAAGTGCATTTCAAACCGCTGACCACCGCGCAGATCGAGTTTTATGTAGACAACTACCAGCCTTACGATAAAGCCGGCGCCTACGCTATCCAGGAGTGGATAGGGGCCGTGGGGATCGACGGTATCAACGGCGATTTCTACAATGTAATGGGGCTGCCCATCAGCCAGGTGGCGGAGCGGCTGGCGAAATTGTAGGATTAATTCCGGAACCCGCGTTCAGACAACCGAATACCTATGAAGAAAATGCTACCCGCCGCACTGATGATGCTTGCGGCTTGCAGTAAAAAAGATACACAAATAACACCCCGCCCCACCGAACCCGTCTGGAAACTGACGGAAATCGCCGGAGCCGGTGAATCCACCTTTTTTTACTACAACAGCAACGGAGAACCCTCCGCGTGGGTAACCCGTACCGCTTCGGGGACAGACTCCTCAACAGTGGCCTGGGCGGGCGGGAAGCTCGTCTTCACGTATCTTTTCTTCGGTCAGCAGCAACGGATCGACCGTTCTTTCCTGTACACCGGCAATCGCCTCACCAGGATCCGGTATCATAATTTCGATCATAGCGGGCAGTGGTCCGTCACCGACTACGACTCCCTCGTGTACAGCGGCAACCAACTCGCCGAATTGCACGTCGTGAATGCCGGCGCCCGCAACCAGATGTTCAAATTGTATTGGAAAGGAGGGAACGTAGTGCGCTCCGAAAGCTTCGATGTTATCGCGGAAACGGAAGTGCGCACCGGCGCCATCAAATACCAGTACACGGACCAGCCGGCACTGGCGCGCGTTTTCCCGCCCTGGTGCTATTTCATCTGGACGGGTCGCGATTTTGCGGCGCTCAGTGAAAACGAAAGGTCGGTGGAAGAAGGTGCTTCGGCACTCGGCACTCTCCGCTGGCGCAATTCTTACGGCCACGCTTACCTTTCCGGCGGACGGTTGGAAAGCATGAACTGGCGGCGCGAAGATTTCTCCGCTCCTGCAACGGCCGACTTCACCCGTCAATTCGCGTATCAACTTTTTCAGCACCGATAGCAGGCAAAACACCTTTTCGCCATATTTCTAAAAACAAATACAAATCCCTTCATCATAAAACTCCTTACACTTCCGTCACCAGCGTATACAATGATCGCGTACAGGTGATCGTGGGGGCGTGCATCCAACCTTCGTCACCAAATGATGCCACCCCATCCGCATACAACAAAAACGGGAAGCTCATGGCTTCCCGTTTTTGTTGCGAAAATTCTTTCATTAGTACGCCGACATCGGCACGGTGGCGAATTCAACCGCATAATGTGTCAACGGTCCGGAAGAAGGCATGGGTGGGCCGGAAACCCAGCGGATCACCACAACCCCTGATGTGGAAATGGTGCATTCCATCAACCTGCCGTCTGACTGCACTTTGGTACCGCGCACGCGGGTGGAGGAAGTGCAGCCGGTAACGTTGCCGATCACCACGCCGGTTTCCCATTGGGCTTGCGTGTAGGGATTGGTGGAGAAGTAATGCGCTGCAAAATCGATCATCGTATACGTGTACGACGTAGCGGGATTACCGGTCAGGGAAAGGCTGAAATTTGTCTGGGTAAACGAGCAGCTGAACCTGGGAACGGGCACTTTTGTTTTCGTGGGCTGGATGGCGGAGGTTTCGGACTGGAACATAACGAGGGCTGCCATCAGGGCGAACATGGAACAAACTTTACGGGTCATAATGAAGGGTTTATTGGGTGAGGAATTATGTAAAAACAAGATACTACGGGGATATACATGCATGTTTGCAAAGGCTACCTCATTTTTCAATGGGAAGAGCGTATGGGCGACATGGTTAACCGGTAAATTAGCATTCCGATAAGGGAGATTTACATCATTGCTGGCAGGGATAAAAAAAGGAAGCACCTGGCTTCCCTTTTATATTCATTAAAAAGTTGCTATCGTTTACTATACCCGTAGAAGAAATCCCTCCGGTTAACCGGGCTCCCGGGCATGGAATGCGATGTCGGCGGTCCGCCTGGAGTGGCGGACCGTTTCGTTTATAGATCAGTTGTGGGGACTATTGCTCCAATACCAGCAAGTTCACATCCTTATTCTTCAGCCATTTCGCTTCTTTCAGCTTCTGCAGGTTGATGGTGCCTACCACGTAACGGCATTCCGGGGATTCGTATTTCTCGGAGATGTTGTAGAACGAGGCGAGGTCTACCTGGTCGGGCGATTTGAAGCGCAGGTATACTTTCAGTTGCACATCGTTGGTGAACGAGGGTTGGTTTTGCTGTTTGATCTTTTTGTATTCGTATCGGTAATTGTAGAGCAGTGCGGAAATGTCGCTCAGTACGGCGGAGCCGGTAGCGGTGCCGCCCGCGCCCTTACCAACGAAGAACTGTTTGTCGGTGAATGCGGATTCGAGGAGCACGCCGTTGTATTCGTTGTACACATCGTACAGCAGGTTATGCTCGCGGATGAGGTGCGGGAGCACGTAGGCGTTCACGCTGCCGTTCTGGCGGCGGCAATTGCCGATCAGCTTGATGGTGCAATTGCGCTGGCGCGCGAAGTTGATATCGAAATCGTTGAGGTGATTGATGCCGAAGTTGAATACTTCTTCGGGTTTCACGAAGGTGCCGAAAGCGTGCAGCAGGAGGATGACGATCTTGAATTTTGGATCGTAGCCTTCCACGTCGAGCGTAGGGTCGGTTTCCGCGAACCCGAGGTCTTGCGCCTGCTGGAGTGCGGTTTCGAAGCTGAGGTGCTCTTCGAATATTTTGGTGAGGATGTAATTGGTAGAACCGTTGCAGATGCCTTCCACGGCGTTGAGGAGGTCGTTGTCGTAATATTCCTCCAGGTTGCGGATGATGGGAATGCTGGCGCAGCTGGAAGCCTCGTAGAGGAAGGGCACCTTGTTCTCTACCTGCAGCTGGTACAGCGCAGGCAGGTTCTCGGCGATCATGCGCTTGCTGGCGCTCACTACGGCTTTGCCGTTGCGAAGGGCGGTGCTCACGATCTCAAAGGCGGCCTCCGTTTCGTTGATCAGCTCCACCACTACGTCTATGGTAGGATCGTTCAGTATCTCGTTGGCGTCTGTCGTGAAATAGCTCATGTCGATCGGACGCGGCTTGTTCGGGTCTTTGATGCAGATTTTCTTGATCCGGGCGTTGATCCCTTTCGTTCTGTTCAGCACTTCGTAGAGGCCCTGGCCAACACAGCCGAAGCCGAAGATGCCGAGATTGATTGTCTTCTGTTCCATATTTATTGCAGTACGGTAATTTGTTTGCCGATAGGCTGGTTAAGTTTATCTAAAGCTTGTTTGAGATCGTTGATAAGGTCTTCCGCGTCTTCGATACCGATAGACAGGCGGATGCAGGAATCCTGGAGACCTGCCTTGCGGCGGAATTCTTCAGGGATGTTCCGGTGCGTCATCGTGACCGGGTGGGCCAGCATGCTTTTCACGCCGCCAAAGCTTTCCGCCAGTTTGAAGAGTTTGGTGGTGTTGACGATGCGGATCGCGTTTTTGATCAAATCTTCCTTCAGCGAAAAACTGACCATTCCGCCGTAAGCTTTCTGTTGCTTCCTGGCGATGTGGTGGTTCTTGTGTGTGGCCAGGCCGGGGTAGAACACTTTGTCCACCGCCGGGTGCTCGGCCAGCCAGTTGGCGATGGCCAGGGCGTTGGCGCACTGTTTTTCCAGGCGCAGGCTGAGCGTTTCGATGCCGCGGATGGTGAGCCAGGCTTCGAAGGGGCTGAGTATACTACCGGAAATGTTCTGGTTGAACTTCAGTTGATCGGCCAGGGGCTTGCTGTTCACTACCACCAGCCCTGCGATCACGTCGGTATGCCCGGCCAGGTATTTGGAAGCGGAATGGATGACGATGTCTGCACCCAGGGGAATGGGTTTTTGCAGGAGCGGTGTGCTGAAAGTATTGTCTACCACCAGCAGGATGTTGTGCTGCCGCGCGATCTTGCTGATGGATTTGATGTCGGAGATCTTGAGCGTGGGGTTGGTGGGAGATTCCAGCCAGATGATGCGCGTTTTCGGCGTGATCTTTTCGAGCACTTTATCCGTATCGCTCATGTCCACGAAATTGACCTTGATGCCGAAGCGTTCGAACATGTGGTTGAAGATGGAGAAGATGCCGCCGTACGTGTCTTCCACGGCCATGATCTCGTCTCCGCTCTTGAGGAGTTTCAGCACCGCGTCGATGGCGGCCATGCCGCTGGCGAACCCGAATCCGGCGTAGCCTTCCTCGAGGCTGGTGATGATGTCTTCCAGCACTTTTCTCGTGGGGTTATTGGCCCTGGAGAATTCGAAGCCCTTATGGATCCCGGGGCTTTCCTGCACAAAGGTGGACGATTGGTAGATAGGTACCGAAATCGCACCGGTCAGTTCGTCTACCGGGATGCTGTGGATCAATTGCGTAGATGGTTTCATCTGTGTTTGGTTTTGTTTGTCCGCCCCGGCATTCCCCTGCTGGTGGCGGGCATGGTTGATCATTGTTTTTACGAAACGGCTGTGCCGCAACGTTCACTGCAAACGTACAGGTTAAATTCACATTATGTCAGTCGGAAACAAAAAAGCCCTTCCGGGGGTTGGAAGAGCATATCGCTACTAATAGTTGCGCTACAAGGAAAATCTCTGCCAACTTATCTTTCCCCGTAAACCGGGGCCGGAATTAGCACCTTTTTCCCGCCATGGGCGGAATTGGTTGCTAAGGCTTCACAGGGCCAGTACCCTCTGCCTTTCTGGATAAGTGATATTTAAGAACTGATCGCAAAGGTAAGGTGCGGAAGGCCAGATTTCCAAATTCCTTCCACGATTTTCGTTTTTGCTTTGTTTTTTATGGTAAATTTTGAACGAAATCTAATACTTTTTTCATGAAACCGTTTGTTGCCCCCCTCTGCCCGGAATCCCTCCTGCAGTTCATCTGGATTTCCGGCAGGTTTAACACGGACCGCCTGGCCACCGTGGCCGGCGAGCCCCTCGAAATCCTCCATCCGGGCCAGCTCAACCGCCACGCCGGTCCCGATTTCTCCGCGGCCCGCATCCGCATCGGCCCGCTGTTGTGGGCGGGAAATGTGGAAATCCACTACCGGACGTCCGACTGGCTGCGACACGGCCATCAGCACGACCGGCGGTACGACCGGGTGATCCTTCACGTCGTATTCCAGCACGATGCCGATACGGGGAACATCCCTGTGCTGGAGCTTCAGCCCCGGGTGCCCAAAATCCTGCTGCGGCGCTACCGCGCGCTGATGGACAATGCCGATGAGCTGCCCTGCTCCCGGCTGCTGGCCCGCGTGCCCGACAGTGCCTGGGAAGACTGGCTCTCCCGGTTGGCTGCGGGGCGGATGGAGCGAAAGGCCGGCGTGTACCTCGGCTGGTTGAAGCAGACCGGCTCCAATTGGGAGGAAGTGTGCCTCCGCGCCGTGGCCGCCTGCTTCGGCATGCCGGTCAACACCGATGCTTTCCGTGAGCTGATGGCCGCCACGCCCTGGCGGGTGCTGTCCCGCATCCGGCACAATGCCCTGTCGCTGGAAGCCTTGCTGTTCGGACAGGCGGGCCTGCTTCCGGAAGCTTCCAAAGAACCCTGGCCCGCGAAGCTCCGGGAAGAATACCGTTTCCTCTGCCGCAAGTACAGCCTGGAATCCATGGCGCCCCATGCCTGGCATTGGCTCCGGATGCGGCCATCGTCGTTCCCGACCATGCGCATCGCTTGCCTGGCGGCGCTTTTGCACAAGGAACCGCATCTCTTTTCGGCTATGCTCGACCATGAAAGCCCCGACAGCCTGGAAGCCCTCCTCACCGTGCAGCCCTCGGCGTACTGGGACGATCATTACCGGTTCGGGATACCGTCTGTCCGCACGGCTTCCATGGGCCGCCAGGCGGTCAGGCATGTGCTGATCAATGCCGTGGCGCCGCTGCTTTACGCTTACGGGCAGTACCTGAAAAGCGAGGCCCTGCAACGGCGGGCGCTGGCGCTGTGGCAGGCATTGGGCGCGGAAAACAACCGCATTATGCGCGCCTGGGCGCGGGAAGGGGTGGAAGCGCGATCGGCCGGGGAATCCCAGGCGCTCATCGAGCTGCGGCAACAGTTCTGCGATGAGAAAAAATGCCTGGATTGCAGGATAGGAAAAGGGTTGCTGGGTGATGACCATTGGCTCGCTTCCGAGCTTGGGGAAGAAGCCTGGTCGGATTGGGGAGACGAAGGTGCGGAGCTCGAATGGTGACACGAAAAAGCCGCCCTTCGCGGGGCGGCCGTATTCGTTTTCGGAGAGACTTTGCAGGAGGTTGTAACCCCTGGCCCGGGAGCGCCGTTGTACGGTTACCAGGTGAAAGTCACATCCTGTTGAATGTCTGGATGGAGGCTTTTGGCAACGGGGCAGGTGAGGGCCGCGTTTTCGAGGATCTTGCGGGCGGTATCGTCGAGCCCGGCGGTTTGCGGTACCGCGATGAGTACCTTCACGCCGGTGATGCGGCGGGGATCGGTACCCATGATCTTGTCGATGCTCACGGTTGTGCCGTCGATGTTCCAACCCTTGTCGCGGGCTTTGATGCCCATGATGGTGAGCATGCAGGAACCGAGGGCCGAAGCTACCATGTCGGTCGGGGAAAATCGTTCGCCTTTGCCGTTATTGTCTACCGGCGCATCGGTCTCGATAACGGAGCCCGAGCGGGGATGGGTAGCGGTAGTTCTGAGTTCGCCGTTGTAAAGGATGGCAGCGGTATGCATTGTAAATGAATTTTGATGTAAAAATAAGCGTATTTTTAAGAATGGCCGCCGGGTTCCGGGAATAGCGGACGGGCCCGGCAACTACGAACAAATTTGTGTATGTTTGTATAGGAATAAAACATAAAACGATATCCCGCGTTTAATAATCATAATTGCGCAACACGGTGAAAAAATTCAACACACTTTTACTACTCCTGCTGGCTTCCCTCGCTTTGCACGCTCAGTCTAACCGCTCCGACAAAAAAGCGGAAAGGGAACAGAAAAAGCTTCGGAAAATTTCCCTGTTCCGCGAGATCGAAGAAGGTGAAAACCTTTACAACCGCGAATTCTCCGGTGGCGCACGCCTCAATACCGACGGGTGGACGGGCTTCCTGGAGATGGGGTACCGCAAAAGCGCATCCACAGTGAATTTCTTCCAGTTCGAGTTTTCGGAGAAGAAAGATCCGAAGCAAGACCGTTCCTCCACCTTCGTACCGGTTATGGGCTATTATATCAGCACTTCCCCTTACGTTTACGGTAAAATGAACAACTTCTACCAGGCCAAACTGGGCCTCGGCCAGAAGCGGCTCATCGGTGGCAAAGGCAATAAGAACGGGGTGGAAGTGAACGCGATTTATTACGGGGGGATTTCCGCAGGCCTCGTGAAGCCCTATTACCTGGAGCTCATGAACGACGCGGGCGATCCGGATTCCCGGAAACTCCAGAAATGGACCCCCGAGAACAACGACGAATTCCTCGATAAAACGAATATCTACGGCGCCGGCGGATTCTCCAAAGGCTGGGGCGAAGTGAAATTCAACCCCGGGCTCCATGCGAAGCTGGGTTTCCGGTTCGACTGGGCCAAGTTCAACGACGTGATCTCCGCCCTGGAAGTTGGGGTAAACGCGGAATATTATACGAAAAAGGTGCAAATTATGGTGGATCAGGACGGTAAGTCCTTCTTTTTCAACGCTTATGTAGGTTTGCAGTTAGGTAAACGCTGGAATAAGTAACTTTGCACTTTATTAAAGAAAGGATTTGCGATGCAAGAATTACCCGTAATCGCCGCCGGACCGGCAGCGCCCAGAGTGAAAAAGCCCGATTGGCTGCGCGTGAAGCTGCCCATCGGAGAGAACTACAGGCAGGTCAGGAACCTTGTAGACACCCATAAACTCCATACCATCTGCGAAAGCGGCAACTGCCCGAATATGGGCGAATGCTGGGGTGCCGGCACCGCCACTTTCATGATCCTCGGCAACGTATGCACCCGCTCCTGCGGTTTCTGCGCCGTAGCCACCGGCCGCCCGGAACCTGTAGACTGGGATGAGCCCCAGCGTGTGGCGGAAGCCATCTATCTCATGAAAGTCAAACATGCCGTGATCACCTCGGTTGACCGCGACGAGCTGAAAGACGGTGGTTCCATCATCTGGAACAATACCATCAAGGCCGTTCGTGCCCTCAACCCGGAAACCACCATGGAAACCCTCATCCCCGACTTCCGGGGCATCTGGGAAAACCTGGACCGCGTGATCGAAGCCGCCCCCGAAGTGGTATCCCATAACCTGGAAACCGTGGAACGCCTCACCAAACAGGTCCGCATCCAGGCCAAATACCACCGCAGCCTTGAAGTGATCCGCCGGCTCAAACAAGGCGGCATGCGTACCAAATCCGGTATCATGCTCGGCCTCGGAGAAACCAAGGAAGAAGTGGTGCAAGCCATGCAAGACCTGTACGATAACGGTTGCGACGTAGTAACCCTCGGCCAGTATCTCCAGCCCACGCCCAAACACCTCCCCGTGGTGCGCTTCGTGCATCCCGACGAGTTCGCCGAGCTCCGTGAGATCGGTTACAACATGGGCCTGGATTATGTGGAAGCCGGGCCGCTCGTCCGCTCGTCTTACCACGCTGAAAAACACATCTTCAGCGGCAGAAAATAAGGCAATCTGACATTTTAATAGTTACCCGGAGCCGGAAGGCCCCGGGTTTTTTTGTGCTTCGATTGCGTTCCAAACAACCTGTGTACTGAAGATTTTCGCGTAACACGAAGCGCCCGTTGCGGAGTTCGGGATGCACGTGCACAAAGGCTTTCGAATCCTGATGGATGAGCACGGCATGCGCTTTTTCCCCAAGGTAATTATCAATGTTTGCGGGATCGAGGTGTGTTCCGTTTTTCGTGCGTTCGGCAGACAGCATGGTATGGCCCTGGTGGAGGTGGCCATGGTCGAGGTGCAGCTAGCGTCGTGTGAACGGAGAAGCTATGCCTACAACGCACCGGTTACCGGCGTGGAGCCCACCCGCCATTCGCCCGCCGGCGCACACCATAACGATCACACGGCGGGCTTCTGGTTCCCGCCGTTTTTATTCCGCCGAAGACCGTCTTCATCGAAGACCTGGAGCAAATGCCATTCCGTGAATCCTGCCAGCAGCAGGGCGCCCACGATCACGGGCGTGACGGTCAGGTACAGGAAAAGCTCGGATTGCCGGCGGAAGACCAGCCCCATCAAAATCCCGAACGGCACGAGGAGCCAGCCAAGCCACCGCGAGATATACGCGGCGTAACGGTTGCCTTCGTTCCAGGTGTCGGGGTTGATGGTAGAAGAAAAAGTGCGGTAACCATACCAGGTTTTCATGCTGCGGGGAGGAAAGCGCCGGATCATGTAACCCATGAACAGGAACAGCAATCCGGCAAGCAGACTGGCGTTACAGTAGGGGCTTTGTAAAATGCTGTCCATAAAAAAAGCGCGGCACAATTTGTGCCACGCTTATAAATACAATCGAAATTACTGCTTTGTTGAATCCGGTGCGGTGTTTTTGCGTTTGATCAATCCTTTCAGGGTATTGTTCAACGTTTTTTCCGCTGCTTTGCCCGCTCCCTTCAGGCCGCCGCCGGAGCCGGTGGAATCTTTTCCGCCGAGCAACTGTTTTTTCAACTCATCCTTCGCCGCGTTTACCGCTTCGTTTTTTACGTGCGTCAGCGAATCCTTCACGGTTTGTTTCGCGGAATCGACTTTATTCTTCACCATGGCCGTGGCCTGGTCTTTCAGGTTGTCTGCCGCTTTGCCCGCCGCTTCCTTCAGATCGGTTTTCACGGACGGTTTCATGATATTGCCGCCCATCAGCACGTTCAGGTACACGGTATCGCCTATGTTCACGTTGAAACCTTTGCTGCTGGCCTGTTTCACGAGGTTGTTCACGAGGCCGGTGGCCTGCGCGCCCAGCAAAGTGCGGGGCAGGGCGAGTTGCATGGTATAATCCATCGTTTGGTCGAAACCGTGCGAGCCACCGATGAGCATGTTGAAATTGTTGAGTTTCACGCGGAAGGGGTTCACCGTCATCCGTCCGTTCTGGAACGCAAAATAGTTTT
The DNA here is from genome assembly GCF_003958645.1 of Chitinophaga rhizosphaerae. Taxonomy (GTDB): domain Bacteria; phylum Bacteroidota; class Bacteroidia; order Chitinophagales; family Chitinophagaceae; genus Chitinophaga; species Chitinophaga rhizosphaerae. The sequence continues at coordinate 273,067 of NZ_RXLO01000008.1, read as the reverse complement.
TGATGTCGCGGATGGAAATGTCTTTCAGGGCAGACACGTTCAGCTGGTTGGCCAGCTGGTCCAACGGCGCGAACTTCTTCAGGAAACCCTGGATGAGCAGGAGATTTCCATCACCGGTAAGCGTGTTCAGCAGGGGCGACATATCCTTCCCTAGCTTGCCCGTTACCGTCATCTGCGAGCTCATTTTCCCGCTGAGGAATTGTGCGATTGGCATGAGTTTCTGTACGGTGTTGAAGGTCTTGAACGTTTCCTGCACGTCGAGCTCCTTCACGTCGTACGAAATATTGATATCGGGATGGTCTTTATCGTTTTTGGTGGAATAGGAGCCGTCGATTTCCATGGAGCCCTGCAGCGCGTTGGCTTTGATGTCTTTCATGATCACGGCTTCATCGCGGAGGAGCAGTGTGCCGTTGAGGTTGCTGAGGGCAAGGTTGTCGTACAGTACTTTGCCGGCCTGGGCCTGCAGGGTAAAGTCGAGGTTGTTGGGTACGGCGAAAGGCGTGCTGGACGCCGTATCCGCCGGTTTTCCGGAGGCGGCGGTTTCCGGGGTGCCCATCCACTTGTTCAGATTGATCTGATCGGCTTGTAATGCAAGCCTGCCGTTGAGCGCGTTGTTGCGGAAGAGATAGGCGAGGAGGTTGTTCACTTCCCCGTTGGCGTTGAAATTGGTGCCGAGGTATTGCCCCTTGAAGTCTGAAACGGTGACATTTTTCGGGTTGAAAGACATGAGCATCGACGATACTTTCACGCCATCGGGGTAATCCTGGCTTTGATATTCGAGGTCCGACAGGGCAACCTTGCCCGAGGCGTTGAACGATTCGTATTGTTCCCGTTCGATGGCGCTCATGTACCCGCGGGCCTGGAGGTCTGCATCGAGCAGGCCGGCCAGTTTGGTACCTTTATCGAACTTCACGATCTGGGTTACCTTGCCGAGATCGAGGCGGCCTTTGGCGGCGGCGTCGAGGTAAAGGTCGGACACGGGCGTTTTGATCATGAGCCGGAAATCCACCGGACTGTCGTCCATTTCAAGATGCGCCTGTGGCACGTCTACGATGGTGTGGTCGGGCACGCCGTCGGGGTTGGTGACGTTTACCGCGAGGTTGATATTCTTAACTGGTTTGGGAAGATCGGGGTATTGGAAGAAGCCATTCTTCACGCCGAGGTGAACTTCATACGCCGGCATCTGCTGCCCGGAATATACGCCTTTCACGAAGCCGTTGAGCGTAGCGTTGCCGGAGGTTTTGATGCTGGAAAAATCTTTGCTGTAGACGGCGGGCACCAGCGAGAGGATGTCTTTGAAATCCGTGCTGGGCGCCTGGAAGCGGATGTCCATGTTATAGGAGCTGTCGTTCAGCAACTGGAAGAACCCTTCGGTGCTGAGTTTCAGGTTGTTGACGGAAATCTTGTCGGTTTTGAAGGAGTATTTCCCGGCGTTGTTGTCGATGTTGACATCTGCGAGGATTTCTGTTTTGGCATCGAGCAGGTAGGGGATGAATCCCTGCGCGAAGCTCACCGCGCCTGCGGTGGTGCTGGTGCTAAGGGTGAAATTATCCTGAGTGAAATCGCCTTTCCCTTTGTGGTTGAGGCCGGCGATGGCGAGGTGCATGTGTCCCTGGTGGTCGTCGTACTTCACGGTCGCGTCTTCGATGCTGTATTGCTGGAGGCTGAAGGCGAATTCGCTGGAGGAAGTGTCGGCGGGCGCGCCTGCGGTGGCGGTGTCCGGTTTCACGATGTCCCAGTTCGGGCGGCCTTCTTCATCCACTACCGCGTAGATGCGGGGCTGGAGGAGTGAAACGTTGTGGACGTTGATCTTTTCGCCGCGGATGGCGCTCATGAGGTCTACGGCCAGGTCGAGCCGGCGAACGGCCAGCAGGGTATCGCCGGCGAAGTGGCCGGTACCGGTGATGTGAAGCTCTTCGAGCGCCACGGCCAGCCGTGGAAAGCGGCGGAACAGGCTGATGTCCACGTCCTTGAAATCGACCTTGGCGTTCAGGCTCTTGTTCAGCTCGGCTTTGACCTTCGACATGATCTGGCCTTTGAACAGGTACGGAATGGCAACGAGCAGTGCAATGAGCACAAGCAACCCGATGCCGATACCTTTCAGTATCTTCTTGAGTTTCATAGGGTGAAGTTGTTATGGTTTACGTGTTGGCAAATGAAGCTACGGATCATATCGGTAGTAAATTCGTTATTTTTGACACAAATATATATAACGGCATGACACCGGAACGGAAAGAACGGCTTTTATCGGTAATTAACAAACGTCAGGCCAACCTTACGGTGGTGCTGGAAAATGTGGAAGATCCGCATAATGTATCCGCCGTATTGCGTACCTGCGACGCGGTAGGCATCCAGGACGTATATGTGCTTACCACAAAAGTACCGCGCCACAAGCGCTGGGGCGTGAAAAGCTCGTCGAGCGCCGCGCAGTGGCTCACCGTTCACCAGTTCACGGACACGAACGAGCTGGCAGCCGTGCTCCGCGCGAAATACGGCAAAATTTACACCACGCACCTGGCAGACGGGGCCATGAGCCTCTACGACATCGATTTTTCGGGATCGGTGGCGCTGGTGTTCGGCAATGAGCAAACAGGCGTGAGCCCCGAGATCCGGGCGCTGGCAGATGGTAATTTCGTGATCCCCATGCAGGGCATTATCCGTTCGCTAAATATTTCGGTGGCCTGCGCTGTGAGTATTTATGAAGCCATGCGGCAAAAATCCCTCGCCGGGCATTACGCGGCCCCCTCGCTGCCGGATGCGCAGCGGAACATGCTGCTGGCGGAATGGGGCTTTAAAGAAGATGAATAATGAACGCTTTCGTTGTCATACTGGCGATGCTGGCCGGATCGGCCGTTGAGCGGGTGAGCCCCGCCGAGGTGCAGGCACGCCTGGCCGCGGCCGATTCGCCTATGGTGGTGAACCTTTGGGCTACCTGGTGCGTTCCTTGCGTGGAAGAGCTGCCGCATTTCGAAAAAGCGGCCAAAGCGAATCCGGGCGTGAAGTTCGTATACCTCAGCCTGGATCTGGAAGAAGCCTGGCCCCGGGAGATCGATTCGTTCGTGAACCGGATCGGACTGAGCGGCGAAGTATGGTGGATGGCGGAAAGTAATGCCAATAAATTCGCTTCGCTGATAGACGCTTCGTGGAAGGGGAGTTTGCCGGCTACATTGTTCATCCATCCCGGGAAGAAGTACCGGAAGTTTGTGCAGGGCGCGATGGACGAGGGGGCGGTGATGCGGGAGGTGGAAGTGATCGCCGATTGACAGGAGAGGAAATATAGACGTTATCATCAGCAACAATAAAAAGTGCCTCGCTAATCGTAAAGCTGAGAAAGCATTTGCAGGGATAGCACTTGCAACGGCTTATCCTGGATTTGGCGCGTTAGGTCTTGCCGCCATGGGACATGGGGCAGGTGTTACTGCTGAAGTCGGAGTTGGCTTACAGGAGGTAAATACGGCCGTGAATTTTCTGAATGACGCTGGTGCGTTGGAAAGTTATTAATATGGTCAATAATTTAAAAAGTAGAGGTAACAATTTTCCTGGATGCAACTAGTATTACCATTGATCAGAAAGAAAAATGTCGCGATCATTCGCGGTTTACTCATATTGGGGTTACTTATTATGCTTTGCGCTATTATTGATCTGATCTTCTACTCCGGAAATTTTGCTGTATGGGCAATTTTAGGGATCGCCTGCATAGGGGCAGCTGTTTTGGTGAGAAATTATAGGATTGTCGGGAATGTAATTATTTTGGAGGATACGATTATTGTAAACGAACACGATGGCAGATCGGAATTTTTATTGCAAAATATACTGGATTTAGAATTGTTTTTAGTGGATGTGAGAGGCGAAATGTATGCAATTAACAGCATTTCTATGAAGCAAGGGGCTGGAAATTCAATCAATTTCAAGATGGGGGGAACCAGAATAAAGATCGATTTTCTGTTGGAACGTAATAGTGTAGCTGAGCTTGGGGCCGTTATCCGTGAATGGTCGAAGGTAAAGGAAATGAGAATCTATAATGGGGCCAATGTAAGTATATAACTCTGTCTACTGACCTCCTCCCATAAAACTGGTCCAGGGGCAATTATGAAAAAAGTCAGATTCACCGAAATACTGATTATCTCTATCCTGAAGCAACAGGAAGCTGGTGGAAGCACGTTTGGCGGAAATTGAATCCAAACTTGAAAAGCTGAAATAAACCCTGTGAGGCCGGTCGCTTCTCGCTGAAGAGATGTGCAAGACTGTCGGCACCACCGTCATTCGACTGATTAGGCTGGCCTGGTATGTTCGTGGTCAATGAAATGTTGCAGTATGATTCCGCAGGCAGAAGATGGTCACATCACCCTTACCTTCCGCACCTGGTCTTCCACATAGGCGCGGAAAACCCCGTCGAGCCCCTCTGCCCGGGTGATCTCGTCCCATTCCTGCCAATCTTTTTCCGTGACTTTACCGCGGTCGACAAACAGTGCTGTGATGTTGGCCGCGGTATTTTCATTGACGAGGCCGCTGCCTGCAAAGGCCGCCAGCAGCGCCGTTCCCGCTACTTCGTCGGGGAACCCGGCCGGCGCGTCGAAATAATACGCGGCAATGGTTTTGTACAGGCATTGGATGGATTTGATGGCCGCTTCGGAGCGGTACAGGTTCCGCGACTGGCGGATCTTCTTCACCCAGTGCGCCACCAAATCCATATCGGCCAGGCTGGCGCGGACGTCGGGCTCACTGCTGCGGAGCATGGATTCGTCGGCCGAAAGCACCAGCGCTTCTTCGAGGAATTGCAGGGAATGGAGGACCATGTCCATCACGAACGCATTATCGATTTTGTCGGAATCAAAGTCCGATTCGATCCACTTTACGAGGGTGGGGTGCGTGCTGCGAACGCCCTGGTAGAGCGTTTGCATGATCTGCAGACCGCCCAGTCCGTTTAATTTTTCAGGTAACATCATGGCTGATTGTTGGGGTACGGAAAGTTACCGGATAAGACCGTGGTGGCTTGGCAGCGGGCCGCAAACTGGCGGCGGGGACGGGTGGAATTACAAAATGGGATGACGGGCTGCCTCGCTTTTCCGCGAAATGAAAAAGCCCGGAAGCTTTCGCTCCCGGGCAGGGTTTTTATTATCTGCAATGAATAACCGGATTTATGCGCTGCAGGTTACGCAGCCTTCTTCCATGGTGCAAACCGCACCTTCCACGATCTCCATTTCACCGGAGCCGTTTTCGGGTACCACGGGCACCATGTTCTGGCCACCCTGTTTTTCCACCGTAAACTGAACGGCTTGCGCTGCAGCCTGCGTGCGGAGGTAGTACATGCCGGTCTTGAGGCCTTTCTTCCAGGCGTAGAAGTGCATGGAAGTGAGCTTGGAAGCTGTCGGCTTGTCTACGAACAGGTTCAGGGATTGCGACTGGCAGATGAACGCGCCGCGGTCGGCCGCCATATCGATGATCGTACGCTGCTTGATCTCCCAAACGGTTTTGTACAGTTCCTTGATGCTGGACGGGATCTCGGGGATGCCCTGGATGGAACCGTTCGCCGCGATGATCTTGTTCTTCATGTCGTTGTCCCACAGGCCGAGCTCTACGAGGTCTTTGAGCAGGTGTTTGTTCACTACCACGAACTCTCCGCTGAGTACACGGCGGGTGTAGATGTTGGAAGTGTATGGCTCGAAGCACTCGTTGTTGCCCAGGATCTGCGAAGTGGATGCGGTGGGCATGGGCGCCAGCAGCAGGGAGTTGCGAACACCGTGCTTTTTGATCTCGGCTTTCAGGCCGGTCCAGTCCCAACGGTCAGACGGCTGCACGTTCCACATATCGTATTGCAGGATGCCTTTGGAAATGGGCGATCCTTCGTAGGAAGCGTATTTGCCTTCGGTGGTGGCGAGGTCTTTGGAAGCGGTCAGCGAAGCGAAGTAGATCGTTTCGAAGATCTCTTTGTTCAGCTGTTGCGCCGGCTCGCTTTCGAAGGGATAGCGGAGGAGGAAGAACGTATCTGCCAGGCCCTGTACGCCGAGGCCGATGGGGCGGTGGCGGAGGTTGGAGTTGCGGGCTTCTTCAACCGGGTAATAGTTCTGATCGATGATACGGTTCAGGTTGATGGTAGCCTGATAGGTAACTTCGTAGAGTTTCTGATGGTCGAACTTGCCGTCGATCACGAACCGGGGCAGCGCCAGGGAGGCGAGGTTGCACACGGCTACTTCGTCTTCGGAAGTATACTCGATGATCTCGGTGCAGAGGTTGGAGGATTTGATGGTGCCGAGGTTCTGCTGGTTAGACTTGCGGTTGGCGGAGTCTTTGTAAAGCAGGTACGGCGTGCCGGTTTCGATCTGTGCGTCGAGGATGGCGAACCACAGGTCCTGCGCCTTCACGGTTTTGCGGGCGCGGTTTTCGGACTCGTATTTTTCGTACAGTTTCTCGAATTCTTCGCCCCAGCAATCGGCCAGTCCGGGTGCTTCGTGGGGGCAGAACAGGCTCCAGTCGCCATTTTCTTCCACGCGTTTCATGAACAGGTCGGGCATCCAGAGGGCGTAGAAGAGGTCGCGGGCGCGCATTTCTTCCTTACCGTGGTTTTTGCGGAGGTCGAGGAACTCGAACACGTCGGCATGCCAGGGTTCGAGGTAAATGGCGAACGCGCCTTTGCGCTTGCCGCCGCCCTGGTCTACGTAACGGGCCGTGTCGTTGAACACGCGCAGCATGGGGATGATCCCGTTGCTGGTACCGTTGGTGCCGCTGATGTAGGAACCGGTGGCGCGGATGTTATGGATGCTGAGGCCTATGCCGCCTGCGCTCTGGGAGATCTTGGCGGTCTGCTTCAGGGTGTCGTAAATGCCGTCGATGCTGTCGCCCTTCATGGTCAGCAGGAAGCAGGAGCTCATCTGGGGCTTCGGCGTTCCGGCGTTGAACAGGGTAGGGGTGGCGTGTGTGAACCAGCGCTCGCTCATCAGGTTGTAGGTCTTGATGGCGGAGTCGATGTCTTCTTTATGGATGCCGACAGCTACGCGCATGAACATATGCTGCGGGCGCTCGGCGATCTTGCCGTCCACTTTCAGGAGGTAAGAACGCTCCAGCGTCTTGAACCCGAAATAATCGAACGCGAAATCGCGGTCGTAAATGATGGTGGAATCGAGGATGTCGGCGTTCGCCTTGATGATTTCCCAAACGTCGTCGCCCAGCAGGCCGGCGTTTTTACCGGTTTTGGGATCAACGTATTCGTAGAGTTTCTTCATCGTTTTGGAGAACGACTTCAACGTATTTTTATGCAGGTTGCTCACCGCGATGCGGGAAGCGAGCTGCGCATAGTCCGGATGCTTGGTCGTCAGGGAGGCGGCGGTTTCGGCGGCGAGGTTGTCCAGCTCGCTCGTGGTAACACCGTCGTAAAGTCCCTGGATCACTTTCTTCGCTACATCTATTGAATCCACGTATTCCGGCGCGAGTCCGTAACACAGCTTCTCTACCCTTGCCGTAATCTTGTCGAACTTGACAGTTTCCTTCCTGCCGTCTCTTTTTATAACGAACATAGTGTGATGAATTTAGTGGGTGAAAAATTGAATATGGTCGGATGGTGGTTATGATTCTTTGACTAGAAATCTTCGTCGAGGCTGAAGGTTTGTGTTTCCTTGCTGCCCATAACGCCGGCTTTCTGGTAATCGCCCACGCGTTTTTCGAAGAAGTTGGTTTTGCCCTGAAGCGAGATCATTTCCATGAAATCGAAGGGGTTGGCGCTGTTGTAGATTTTGCTTGCGCCCAGTGCCTGGAGCCAGCGGTCTGCCACGAACTCGATATATTGTTTCATGAGGTCGGCGTTCATGCCGATGAGGGCTGCGGGCAGTGCTTCGGTGATGAATTCCTTCTCGATGGTAACGGCGTCGGCGATGATCTCGTGCACTTCTTTTTCGCTTAGTTTGCCTTCGAGCATGGAATAGAGGAGGCATGCGAATTCGCAGTGGAGGCCTTCATCGCGGGAGATGAGCTCGTTGGAGAAGGTGAGGCCGGGCATGAGGCCGCGTTTTTTCAGCCAGAAGATGGAGCAGAAGGAGCCGGAGAAGAAGATGCCTTCCACGGCCGCGAATGCTACGAGGCGTTGGGCGAAGGTACCGTTCTCGATCCAGCGGAGGGCCCATTCGGCTTTTTTCTTCACGGCCGGTACGGTTTCGATGGCGTGGAAAAGACGGTCCTTTTCGGCGGGGTCTTTCACGTAAGTATCGATCAGGAGGGCGTAAGTTTCGGAGTGGATGTTTTCCATCATGATCTGGAACCCGTAGAAGCAGCGGGCTTCGGGGATCTGCACTTCGCTCATGAAGTTCACGGCCAGGTTCTCGTTCACGATCCCGTCCGACGCGGCGAAGAATGCCAGCACGTGGGAAATGAAGTGGCGCTCGCCGTCGTTCAGCCTGGCCCAGTCAGACAGGTCGCCCGAGAGGTCGATCTCTTCGGCCGTCCAGAAGCTGGCTTCGTGGCGTTTGTATTGTTCCCAGATGGCGGGGTAGTTGATGGGCAGGAGTACGAACCTGTCTTTGTTTTCCTTCAGTAATATCTCATTCTCGTTATTCATACAAGTTTTTTTATATGGTTAACCAGTGTTAGTTGCCAGTTTTGTGATTGAACGTGATCCGAAGGGCGACGAAGGCCCCTCATCCTCGTAAGGAAAGTAGCAGGGGCTGTCAGCCAATACCTTGAATCGCGAAGGTTTTGACGTTGTCCGAAGTGCTGGCAGGTCTCCTGGCTATCCCTTGCCGGGGGCCTTCCCGCCCCGCTTTCGCGGAACAGTGGCATAATTTGTAGAAACCGGCATTGACAGGGGGTTACAGTAGCGCGCCTGCCCGTGATTCTCACACGGTTCCCTTTTAATTCCTCGCGTCGGACACGTCCGGAAGCCAGCACATCGTTGTCAAGAACTGCTGCAAATGTAATGATCAAACCCCCTGCACAAATTCATAAGTTACCCCCATATGTGGATAAAGAACTCAACAACTTTGGAGATGCCGCAGGGGTGGCGGATCGGGGCTTTTACACACATAAATGCAGGTATTTGTTATGAGGATTTCTCGCAATGTGTTGATTTTCTGGCACATATTAGCACAGTTAAAATATATGCCGATTCGGGAGTTGAAACCCAATTATTTGCACATTCATGGAAATAAGCATTTCTTCCCGGCGGACCGTTCGGGTAAAAATGCATAACTGATGGGAGGCGATACCCCTCAAAACGTACGATCGTTCCCGGCGGGGAAAGGAGTATTCGCGGGAATGGGTCAAAAAACAGATGTCAATGTGAAGATCGTATCAAGAAGCATTCCTAGATCCGGGGCACCTTGTTCCGGAATTTTTGCTGGATGACCTCCTGCACGGGGATGCCCTCGATCTTGCTTTCGAGCCAGCTCACGATATCGAGGTACAGGTAGCTGCGGCGCTCGTACGGGTTCTTTGCGATGATCTCCAGTTTGCCTTTCAGGTCGCGGAATGCGGTGCGCAGCGCGCGCGGATTGGCATACATGTTCTTGCGGAGGAACTTCAGGATTTCCTCCATCACCTGGCTAAGGTCTTTGTTCTTGGCGATGAAGTGATACACCGATTTGATGAGATATTCCACCAGGCTGTAATTCTCCAGCTCATAATGCGCGATCAGGTGCAGGATCCGCGCGAAGCACTGGATATCGGCCCGGAGGTTCCCGATCTTCAGCTGGATGATTTTATTGAGATAGACGATGGCGTTATCGTTATCGCCGCTGCCGAAATACAAACATGCGATTTTATAGTAGAAAACGAGCACGCGATGCTGGTCTACCGTCAACTGATGCTCGCTGATCTTTTCCTCTACCTCTGCCACCAGCTTGAGCCCTTCCGAAAAAGTGCCGTCGAGGAAGTGGCGGTTGACCTTGCCGGTATACAGGTACACGAACGCGTTGGTACGCGTGTTCTCGTTAAGGCTTTCCTCTTTTTCGGTGATGAAGTTTTCCATCTCCTGCAGCACTTCGGTGAACTTGTCGTGGTTCATGGTATGGAAGTGCGCCGTCAGCAGGTTATGCATGGCCTTGATGTACAGATCCACATCCGCATCCTTCAGGGCGGGATATTCGCTGAAAAGGTCCACCCACTTCTGCGTATACCGGTAATACATGACGAAGTCCTGCAGGATGTAGTAATACCAGCAATACGCCTGGTAGAGGTAGATGCGCTCGTAAAAACTCATCTGCTGATGCTGAACGGGCGGCAGGTTGGTATCGAAGAACGACCTGAGCATGAGGGTATCTTTCTCGTCGCGCGCGTGGCCGAGTTTGAGATAAAGCCCGTACATGCGGAGCGCCAGGGTAGACAGGCGCGATACGTTGTTGAGCTGCTCGTTGATGAGGCGGCTTTCGTCAGACAGTTCTTCGGCGCGGTTGTCGAGGCTGCGGGTGATGTGCCGTGTTTCGATGAGCTTTTCGAACTCCACGATCTCGAAATGCAACATCACTTCTTCCTGCTCGCGGGCAGAAACTTTCGCTTTGGCGAGGATTTTCAGGCTTTGATTGTATAACCCCTTGTTATACAATACCCTGGCATAATCCAGCTGCTCCCGGAGCTCGATGAGCGCATCCTTCGTTTTATAGAGCAGCCGCAGGGTGGTGAGAAGATGTTTGTACAGATGTGCCTTGATATTGCTCAGCTGCTGCTTCTTGATGTCGGGAACACGGCGGAGGATCTGCTCGTCGTCGTACTCCTTCATCTTGTCGAGCGCATTGAACAACTGTATGAAAAGAACGTCTTCTTTCGTATTGTCCCGGTTAAAAGCCAGCTGGAAGTTCCTTTTTTCTGCTTTGGTGAGCGTTTTTATTAGTATGAACAAGGCGTCGTTCTGCGTGTTGGACATCGTTGTTATTGGATTATAATAATTTGACTTTCAATAAGTTAATGGCATCAGGCGACAGTTGCTAATCGTAATATTGACAAATTTAACGAACTGAGGTTTAAAAGTGTCAATTAGATTTGAAGATGTAAAGTGACAGGAAAAGCAAATATACGGGTTTGAAGATAAATGCATATTGAGGGTTAACATTTAATATATAATTGTCAAGATGCATGTATTGAGGCCCGGTTTTATAAAGTCAAATTCGCATGGGGAAAACATTATTCGACAAGATTTGGGACAGCCACATTGTGGCGAGCCGGCCGGGCCATCCGGACGCGGTGTACATCAACACGCATTTCATACATGAAGTAACGAGCCCCCAGGCCTTCGACGGATTGCGGAAGCGCGGGGTTCCCGTGTTCCGCCCGGCAAAAACGCGGGCCACGGCAGACCATAACGTTCCCACCCTCGATCAGCACCTGCCCATCAAGGAAGCCCTGAGCCGCAAGCAGGTGGAAATGCTCACGCAAAACACCGCCGAGTTCGGTGTGGAATTATACGGCCTCGGCCATCCTTACCAGGGCATCGTTCACGTGATCGGCCCCGAACTGGGGATCACCCTGCCGGGCATGACCATCGTCTGCGGCGACTCCCACACCTCCACCCACGGCGCCTTCGGTGCCGTAGCCTTCGGGATCGGCACGAGCGAAGTGGAACAGGTACTGGCCACCCAGTGCATCCTGCAGTACAAACCCAAAAGGATGCGCATAACTGTAAACGGCCAGCTGAAGAAAGGGGTCGTATCCAAAGACATCATTCTTTACATCATTTCGCAGATCACCGCCGCCGGCGGCACCGGTTATTTCGTGGAATACGCCGGAGAAGCCATCCGGAGCCTCAGCATGGAAGCCCGCATGACCGTCTGCAACATGTCTATCGAAATGGGCGCCCGTGGCGGCCTCATCGCTCCAGACAACACTACTTTCGAATATATCAAAGGACGGGAATTCGCTCCCAAAGGCGAAGACTGGGAAAAATCCCTCGCGTACTGGAACACCCTCCGTACCGACGATGACGCCGTGTTCGACGCCGAACTGACTTTCGACGCCGCCGACATCGAGCCTCAGATCACTTACGGCACCAATCCCGGGATGGGCATGGGCGTTACCGGTAACATCCCTGCACTGGCGGATATCGACGAGAAAGAACAGCTTTCGTTCTCCAAATCCCTCCAGTACATGGACCTTCAGCCCGGATCGCAGCTCCTCGGCAAAAAGGTGGATTACGTGTTCATCGGCAGTTGCACCAATTCCCGCATCGAAGACCTCCGCATGGTGGCCGAATTCGTGAAAGGAAAACAGAAAGCCGAAGACGTAACCGTCTGGATCGTGCCCGGCTCCAAGCAGGTAGAAGCGCAGGCCATCGCAGAAGGGATCGACAAGATCTTCGAAGCCGCCGGCTTCCAGCTGCGCCAACCCGGTTGCTCCGCTTGCCTGGCCATGAACGAAGACAAAATCCCGGCTGGAAAATATTGCATCGCTACCTCCAACCGCAACTTCGAAGGCAGGCAGGGCCCCAACGCCCGGACCTTCCTGGCAAGCCCGCTGACCGCCGCGGCCGCGGCCATCACCGGCAAAGTGGCAGACGTGCGCGCAATGATTTAATTCCCTGAAACAGCACCATCAACATGGACAAAAAATTCGCAAACCTGGTATCCTCCGTGGTACCCTTACCGATAGAAAACATCGATACGGACCAGATCATCCCGGCCCGTTTCCTGAAAGCCACCACCCGCGACGGTTTCGGTGAAAACCTTTTCCGCGACTGGCGCTTCGGCGAAGACAATACACCGAAAGCCGGCTTCGTGCTCAACAACGATATCTACAAAGGCAAAGTGCTGGTAGCCGGCAAAAACTTCGGCTGCGGATCCTCCCGCGAGCATGCGGCCTGGGCGCTGGGCGACTACGGTTTCAAAGTAGTGGTGAGCAGCTTCTTCGCCGATATTTTCAAGAACAACGCGCTCAATAACTTCATTTTGCCCGTGCAGGTGAGCGAAGATTTTCTGCAGAAGATCTTCCGCGCCGTCGAGAAAGTGCCTTCCGCCGCTATCGAAGTGAACCTGGAAGAGCAGTTCATCGAAATCAAAGCAACGGGGGAGAAGGAAAACTTCGACATCAATCCTTACAAAAAAACATGCCTGCTCAACGGGTACGACGATATCGATTATCTCCTCAGCCTCCGCAACGAGATCGAAACATACGAAACAACAAGACCTTTTAATTTCTAAAAAAATCTATGGGAGTTTCAAAGAAAATACTGGTAATACCCGGAGACGGGATCGGACAGGAAGTAACCGCGTGGGGTAAGAAAGTGCTGGAAACGATTGCGGTGAATTTCAATCATACATTTACGTTTGACGAGGGCATCATGGGCCACGTAGCCATCGAGGCCACGGGCGATCCGCTGCCGGCTGAAACGCTCGACAAGGCGCGCGCATCCGACGCTATCCTTTTCGGCGCCATCGGCCACGCCAAATACGACAACGACCCTACTGCCAAGGTGCGCCCGGAACAGGGGCTGCTCAAAATCCGCAAGGAACTGGGCCTCTACGCCAACCTGCGCCCCATCAAATTGTTCGACGACCTGCTGCAGGCTTCCAGCATCAAGCCGGAAATCCTCCAGGGGGCCGATATCCTGTTTTTCCGCGAACTGACCGGAGACGTGTATTTCGGGGAGAAGCTGCGCAGCGAAGACCGCGCCACCGCTTCCGACCTCATGATCTATCACAAATACGAAGTGGAGCGCATCGCCCGGAAGGCCTTCGAAGCCGCCCGCACGCGCCGCAAGAAACTCTGCTCCGTCGATAAAGCCAACGTACTGGAGGCTTCCCGCCTGTGGAGAGAAGTTGTACAGGAAATCGCGAAAGAATTTCCCGACGTGGAAACCGAACACATGTTCATCGACAACGCCGCCATGCAGCTGATCAAAGACCCGAAACGCTTCGACGTGGTGGTGACCGGCAACCTGTTCGGCGACATCCTCACCGACGAGGCTTCGCAGATAGCGGGGTCTATGGGAATGCTGGCGTCTGCCTCCGTGGGCGACCGCGTAGGTTTCTACGAGCCGATCCACGGTTCCGCGCACGACATCGCCGGCAAAGGCATCGCCAACCCGCTGGCCTCCATCCTGTCTGCCGCCCTGCTGCTCGATATTTCTTTCGGGCTGAAAGACGAATCGCAGCGCGTGATCCGCGCCGTTGACGCCACGCTGCGCCAGGGCTACCGGACCATGGACATCGCCAATAAACATACCGCCAACGATATGCTGCTGGGTACCGATGCGATGGGCGCCCAGGTGCTCAAAAACCTTAACTAATCAACTGTTTACAATATCATGGATAAAAATAGAGTATACGTTTTTGATACCACGCTGCGCGACGGCGAGCAAGTGCCCGGCTGTCAGCTCACCACCGTGGAGAAGATTATCGTAGCAAAAGAACTTGAAGCCCTCGGCGTAGACGTGATCGAAGCCGGCTTCCCCATCTCCAGCCCCGGCGATTTCCAGAGCGTTGTGGAGATATCCAAGGCAGTGTCCGAACCGGTCATCTGCGCGCTTACGCGCGCCAACACGGCCGACATCGACGCTGCAGCGTCTGCACTGGAGTTCGCCAAGCGTAAGCGCATCCATACCGGTATCGGCTCTTCAGACATGCACATCAAATATAAATTCAACTCCACCCGCGAAGCCATCCTCGAAAGAGCGGTGAGCGCCGTGAAATACGCCCGCAAATTCGTGGACGACGTTGAATTTTATGCAGAAGACGCAGGCCGTGCAGACAATGCTTACCTCGCGCAAATGATCGAAGCCGTTATCGCCGCGGGCGCTACCGTGGTGAACATCCCGGATACCAACGGCTATTGCCTGCCGGAACAATATGGCGCCAAGATCAAGTACCTCGTAGACCATGTCTCGAATATCGATAAGGCGATCATTTCCGTGCATTGCCATAACGACCTCGGCCTGGCTACCGCCAATACCATCGCCGGTGTGATCAACGGAGCACGCCAGGTGGAATGTACCATCAACGGTATCGGCGAGCGCGCCGGCAATACATCGCTGGAAGAAGTAGCGATGATCCTCAAAACGCACCACGCGCTGGGTTATACAACAGGTATCAACAGCAAACGCATCTACGAGATCAGCAACCTCGTGTCTAACATGATGCGCATGCCCGTGCAGCCGAACAAGGCGATCGTGGGCCGCAATGCGTTCGCACACAGCTCCGGCATTCACCAGGACGGTGTGCTGAAGCACCGCGAAAACTACGAGATCCTCGATCCCGAAGATATCGGCCTGTCGTCCAACGCCATCATCCTCACCGCGCGCAGCGGCCGCCACGCGCTCAAGCACCACCTCGAAAGACTCGGTTACAAGATCGACAAGATCAACCTCGACGAGGTGTACGCGCGTTTCCTCGAAATGGCCGACAGCAAAAAGGAAATCAATGACCACGATCTGCTGGTGCTCATGGGCGATGGCGATGCGAACCATTACGACGACAAGGCGATCAAGGTAACGCTGCTCCAGGTGGTTTGCGGCGATCCCCTCCGCCCGATGGCTACGGTGAAACTGCGGGTGAACGGCGAAGAGAAGGAAGCGAGCGCGGCCGGCAACGGTCCGGTGAACGCGACGATCAACGCCATTTCCAATATCATCAACGACGAGATCACCATCGACGAATTCAGCATCCAGGCGATGCGCGGCGGTAGTGAAGACGTGAGCAAGGTGAACATGCGCGTGCATAAAGACGGTAAATCCTACTACGGTTTCGGATATTCGACCGACATCGTGAACGCCAGCGTGCATGCTTATGTGGACGCACTGAACAAGATCTACTAGTCGAACCGATATATTATCCTCCGGAAGACCGCCATGGTGCGGTCTTTCGTCGTTTTAAGGCGTTCGGGATGTGATGGTTTCATCCATCGACGGCAAGCAGTTCTGTTTCCGGATGTGTTAATGGGCTTCATCAAAGCATACCGGCAATATTTTTATTTCCCGGTAGCTTCGGTTGCTACAATCTGCAGCATAGGCGGAAAGTAAATTCGGTTTAAGAATGGGAAGGATATGAGGATGCTGGGGGATGAGCGCAGTGATATAATAATGTACGGGAACCAATTTTGTTATCGTGATCAGGGGAGGGGGGAAGGGGGTGGGGCCTCGGCCTGAAATTTGCTGTAGTACGCGTGCAGCGCGAGGTTCGGCATAGATATAGATAAATTTTATTTGGATGTAAGTTACCTTCTTCTTATCTTGTTGGTCAGACGGTTTACCACCGGATTTTATTGCTTGAAACCATATTTCGAAATCATCGACGAACACTAGTTACCCGCCGTCAACCGCCATATCAGACAGAAAAAAATTGCCGGCAGTGAACGTAGAGAAACCACGGACGAATTGTATTATGAAACCAAAATTCATTGACCCACGTATGACCAGATTGAACACTATCCGCCAACGCGCCAGGCACCGGAGCCGATGCATATCCGGTCGATTTTCATGATTCGATTTCGGTAAAGTAGCCAGGAACATTCGCCAACGCCATTATCTAACGCCGTCATCCGGCTTGTTAGCCCGGGAAGTTGTTCCTCAATCCTAAAACATAACTACAATGAAAACTGCAACACTCCTTGCAAGGGGCATGTCCGGACTTTTGCTAAATCGATTTAGCAAAGGGTTTCGGCTCGCCGTCCCTATTTTGCTCCTCACCTGCGCACAGGTACTCGGGCAATCCAGAAACATCACCGGCACCGTGAAAGACGATGCCGGCACCCCTCTCGCCGGCGTCACCATCCAGATCAAAGGCACCACCTCCGGCGCCGTTTCCGACGGCGAAGGGAAATTCAAGCTCACCGCGCCAGATAACGCCGTGCTCAACGTCACCTTCATCGGCTACGAACCACAGGAAATTCCCGTAACCGGAAAATCCGAGCTCAACATCGTGCTCGCCCTTTCGAGAAAAACACTGACAGACGTCGTTGTTGTAGGGTACGGCTCCGTCGCCAAACGGAACCTCACCAGCGCCGTCACCACCGTGCAAAGCAAAGACTTCATCCAGGGCGGCTTCAACTCACCCCTGCAGCAGATCGACGGTAAAGTGGCCGGCGTCACCGTTTCCAACCCCGCCGCCGCCGATCCCAACCGCAATACGGACGTACAGGTCCGCGGCGCTGGTTCCCTCGGCGCAGGCACCTCCCCGCTCATCGTTATCGACGGCATGCCCGGCGGCGATCTGCGCAACATCATGCAGCAAGACATCGCCTCCATAACCGTGCTCAAAGACGCCGCCGCTGCCGCCATCTACGGCTCCCGCGGCGCCAACGGCGTTATCCTCATCGAAACGAAAAAAGGGAAAAGCGGGAAAGTAACCGTCACCTACGACAGCTACCTCGAACACGACGCCGTTGCCGCCAAACCCAATATCCTCACCGCGGATGAATACCTGGCGCATAACCGGGGCACCGACCAGGGCGCGCGCACCAACTGGTACGATGAGCTCCTCCATAAAAACAACATCGGCACCAACCAGTTCCTCACCGTTTCGGGCGGCAACGAAAACACCGTATTCCGCCTCTCCGGGAACTACCGCACCAAAGAAGGGGTAGACATCGCTTCCGACCGCAAGGAATACGGCTACCGCGCCAACTTCCTGCAGAAAGCCATCGATGGCCGGTTGGAATTGTCCGGCAACCTGTCGCAGCGATTCGTAAAGGAAGAATACACCGACTACGGCGTGTTCAACCAGGCCGCGAAACTCAATCCGACCATCCCCATCATGGACCCCGCAGACCCCACGAAATACACGTTCCTCGCAGGTTACGACACCTACAATCCCGTGGCCAGCCTGCTCACGCGGGAAAACGGGGCAGACGTGAATTACTCAATTGTGGACCTGAACGCGAAATTCCATATCCTCAAAAACTTCAATACGGAACTCAAACTCGCCCGCCAGGGACAGGAAAAACTCCGCCGGGAATATTATACTTCCAAAGCGCCTGAATCCATTTCCAACAACCGCACCGGCCGCGCCCGGCTCGGCACCGAGAAATGGTCGGATTATACCCTCGAATGGATCGGCAATTACAACACCTCCTTCGGGAAACACGACCTGAGCGCCATGGGCGGCTACTCGTACCAGGAATTCAATTATCAGAACTTCAACGCCGAAAACATGAACTTCCCCAGCGACGCGTTCGGCTACAATAACCTCGACGCAGGCCTCTGGAACCGCGAAGCAGGGCGCCTGGGCATGGGCTCGGGAAAAACAAAGGAAAAACTCATCGCTTTCCTCGGCCGTATCAATTACAACTTCGATGACACGTATTTCCTCACGGCTTCTTTCCGGTATGAAGGCAATACCAAATTCGGGCGAGACAACAAATGGGGCATGTTCCCCGCCGTGTCTGCCGCCTGGCGCATCTCCAACCTGCCCGCGCTGAAAGACAGCCGGTTATTCGACGATCTGAAGCTGCGCGCGTCTTACGGCGTTACCGGCCGCTCCGGCTTTTCCCGCTACACCGCGCTGTTCCGCTACGAGAAGTATGGTATGTACCAGAACGACCAGGGTGCATGGATCAATGTGTACGGACCCGGCAACAACTTCAATCCCAACCTCGCCTGGGAACGCGCCATCGCGTATAACGTGGGGCTTGATTTCGCGCTGCTCAACAACCGCCTCAGCGGTAGCATCGACGTGTTCGACCGCCGCAGCAAAGGCATCCTCGACAACTACGACGTAGCCGTGGGCGCATTCCCGCACGACCAGATGTTCGTGAACGTGGGCACCACCAGTTCCAAAGGCGTGGAGCTCACCCTCAACTGGGATGCGGTGAAAACGAGCGATTTCACCTATTCCACCAATCTCACCACTTCGTATGTTAAATCGAAACTGGTAACCTGGTCCAACGATGCGTTCAAAGGCGCATTCCGCACCCTGCAGGATTTACCTTCGCCGGGCAATCCGGGCCGCGCCTACCGGTTAGATCCCGGCACCGAACTGGGTAGCTTTTACGGTTACAAGTATGCCGGTGTGAATGACGATGGGCAGATCATGATCTGGAAAGATGGCCAGGTAGGGAAGGAAGCGATCAATTACGCCAATGCCAACGGAGACCGCGACCGTACCTATATCGGCCATGGCGCGCCAAGGTATGAACTGGCCTGGGGCAATTCGCTGTCGTACAAAGCTTTTGATCTCAGCCTGTTTTTCCGTGGCCGTTTCGATTATCAAATCCTGAACCTTTACCAGATGTATTACGGTTTGCAGGCGGAAGCGGGCATCAACCTGCTGAAGGATGCCTACACCCGCAATGGTCATATCAAGTCATCCAAACTCATCACCGACTACTTCCTGGAAGACGGCGATTATTTCCGGCTGGATAATATTACACTGGGATGGACGCCCAAATTGAAATCGAAGCTCGTCAGCAATTTCCGGGTGTACGGCAGTGTGCGCAACGTTTTCACGATCACGGGCTATTCCGGGCTAGACCCCACCGCCATCGGCGTTGTAGGCCTTACCCCGGGGTATGGCGACTTGAGCCTGTATCCCGTCACCCGCACCTTCACGCTGGGCGCCCAGGTAACTTTCTAACCACGTAAATGCAAAGACCATGAACATCCGAACCAAATTAGGCAGCCTGTTGCTGCTCTCCATATTCTCCGCCACGTCGTGCACGAACCTCGACGAAGAGGCGTTCAGTATTCTCGACGGGAACAATTATTTCCAGGATAAAAACACCGTCATAGCCGCAGTGGTACGGCCTTACGAGCACGGCCACTGGTGCGGTTGGGACGGCGACCGCTGGCTGCTTGCGGAGCTGACGGCCGACCAGTTCGTCTGGACGCAGAAAGGCATCCACGGGTACGATGGCGGCGACTGGCAGCGGCTGCACCGACACAACTGGACGGCCGACGACAACCACATTTACGGCGCCTGGTCGGGCCCGTACCAGGGCATTTCGCAATGCGTGCTCATCATGCGCGACCTGGAAAAACAGGATTATCCTAAACTGGGCCTTACCGACCAGGACAAGGCGCATCACATCGCCGAGCTGCGCACCCTCCGCGCCTGGTACTACCTTTTCCTCATCGATTTCTTCCGTTCCGTGCCGCTTTACAATACGCCGCAGGAGCTCGTGCCCGCATCATCGCCGGCGGAAGTTTTCGCATTTATCGAAAAGGAGTTGAAGGAAGCATTGCCCAGCCTTCCCAAAAATACCCGGCAGGGCCGGTGGGACCAGGGCGGCGCTGCGGCGTTGCTCGTGCGCCTGTACCTGAACGCTGAAAAATGGACCGGCACGGCCAAGTACACGGAATGCGCGGCCGTGGCCAAAGATATCATCGACGGGAAATATGGTACTTATTCGCTGGACACCGATTACCGCGGGCCTTTCCGCTCCGGTATCAACGGCTACCGGTCGCCCGAGAATATTTTCGAGTTCCCCCATGCCAAGAACATCTATGAATTCGGATGGATGTACAACGCCACGATGCACTACCAGGCCCGCTATTCCCTCGATAACGACTGGGGTGGCTGGAACGGCATCCACCTCACGCCTTCGCGCAACCCCGATGGCGTCCTTTACAATTACAAGCTGGGAATGCCTTACGAACGATATGCTTCCGGCGACAAGCGCAAGCAACCTTTCCGGACTACCTCGCGGAACGCCACATACGAAGGGTTCTTCCTCGTGGGCCAGCAATATGCGTTTGTGCCGGGCGGTGTCGGGTTCGACAGCACCAAGCCGGTGGTAGGAACGGAAGAGTATAAGGGAAAGCCGTTGCAATATGTGGATATGGTGGCCCGATTCTCCGAAAAGCCGGGCGGCCGCTGGGCAGAAGGGTCGCAGGTGTTGACGGGAGAAGAGAATTCAGGCGTCAGGATGATGAAATTCCCCTGGCTGCCCCTGTCGCAGGGTTTCTTCCAGTTCAACTCCGCACCGGAGATCCGGTTGGCTGAAATCTACTACGCATATGCGGAATGCAGGTTCCGCGCAGGCGCCAAAGCCGAAGCGGCTGCACTGCTCGATGCGGTGCGCAAGCGCAATTTTACCGACGCGGCCTGGCCGGCCAACAGCTTCGCGACCAACCTGGCCAAACTGACCGAAGACGAATTCGTGATCGAACTGGGACGCGAATTCCTCGGCGAGCGCCACCGCCGCACCGACCTCGTTCGCTGGAACAGGTTTGGCGCCGAGTGGTGGGATAAGCCGGTGGATGGGAAGGACCGCTCCGTATTCCCCATTCCCAACCGCGCGATCAATACCAATCCGCAATTAAAGCCGAACGGATACGAATAGGATAGAGGAACATGGAGAAATCCAGGGGCTGACGTCGGAAGATGTCAGCCCTTACTTTTTGCCGGATGCGCATAAAAAAATGGCCCGTGTGAACGGGCCATTCATTATCGTTATCAACCGGCTTCGGTTATTGCTTGCGTTTTTGCAGCTCTTCGATCTTTTTCGCCAGTTTCTTTTTGTCTTTCATGTACGGTGCGAGGTCGAACAGGTCTACCTTGCGATACTCCACAGGATGGCTTTCGCTTTGCAGGGCGATGTAACCTTCGGAGAGGAGCTTGCCGCTTTGCTGGAGTTTGGGATCGGCGTGGGAAACGCTGCCGCCGCCGATCTGGGGTTTTTCGTACGTCAGCACGGTATCGCCTTCCACGATGTGTTTCACGATGGAATCGCCCAGCACCAGTACTTCCGCGCGCACCCAGCGGTCGCCGTCGTAGGTTTCGCTTTTGCTGTCTATACAATGCGCGGTGATGAGTTTACCATCCATCACCACATTGGTGCCGGGGGTGCAAAGGTTGGCGGTGCTGCGTTTGCCGCGGCCCAGGCCGCCCAGCAACTGCACTTCGATGGAAATGGGGAAATCCTGGTCTTTGCCCATGGACGTGGCAGATTGCGAGTGGATCATGGCGCCGCTGTTGCGGGTAGCCCATCCGGGGCCGCCTTTCACCTGGTCGCCCACGAAGCGGTATTCCATCACCAGCAGGTAAGCGGAAAATTTCTTTTTATGGAAGATGTGGCCATACTGATCGTTGAAGGCATCGTAGTTTTCGTAAGACACGGCGAGGGCGCCGTCTTTCACGCGGAAAGTATTGCCGTTATTGTCGTTCAGGGCATGACCGGTTATTTTGATATCCCAGTCTTTGAGGTCCTTCCCGTTAAACAGCTTGATCCAGCCACCTTTCTGGGCCGAGCAGCTGGCGCCCAATGTGAGGGCGAGTGTAGTCATGAGGATCGATCTTATCATACGGAGTAATGAATTAGGCTGTTAAACTAATTAAATTATCTCAGGTGCTCAAACGGTATATCCATGAGCGGAAATTTGGAGGCGCCTTTGAGCGCGTAATGCCACCATTCCGATTGGAGGGGAACGAAGCCGTAAGCCGTCATAAGGGAATACAGGAGGTGCCGGTTCTCACCGGCTTCGAAGGTTACGTTTTCATAGCTGTGATGGGCTTTTTCGCTGAATTCGTCGTACGCCGAAGGCATTTCCAGTTCCTTGCCGGTTTTGGTATAAATGAGGGTAACATCCACCGCAGCGCCGCGGTTGTGGCCGGAGCCTTTTCGTGGATCGGCGGCATATCGTTCGTCGGGCACTACTTCCCACATTTTTTCCGTAACGCGGTAGGGGCGGTAACCATCGTAGATTTTGAGGCTCATACCCATGGGCGCCAGGAAACGTTGCAGGCGCTTCAGTTCCTCGTAAACGGGGCGCCGCACGTAAACGGCCGGATAGGGATACAATACGGAATGCGTGAAATTACTGTCGGTAGCGTATCGCACATCGATCGGGATATCCGTCACCCGCACCAGTTCCTGTTCGGGATCGAGTTTAACCAACGCCTGGTATTGGAGGGTGTCGCTCACTACGGCCAGGCCGTATTTATTGGGCAGGACCTGCTGCGCGAAAGCGGCCGGGGCAAGCGTCAAAAAGCACAGGATAAATAGATTTTTCACGAGTATCGATTTAGAACTGCTCAAAAATAGTCAAGATCGTACAGAATGAGGCTAAAAAAGAATTGCAATAGTGGTACAATTTGAGGTATTTTAGAACCCTTAAATTAACACAAAGATGAGTTTGTTCCGATTAGATGGTAAAACAGCCGTGGTAACCGGCGCCGGCAGCGGCATCGGCCAGGCTGTTGCGAAGTCGTTCGCCCAGGCGGGCGCCACCGTGCATGTGCTGGAATTGAATGAAGCAGCCGGTAAAGTGACGGCCGACGAGATCGCCGCCGAAGGCGGGAAAGCCTTCGTGCACGCGGTGAACGTGGCAGACCAGGCCGCCGTGGCAACCGTAATGAATAACATCGCATCCACCGCCGGGCGGCTCGACATCCTGGTGAACTGCGCCGGCATCGCGCATGTGGGCAACCTCGAAAACACGGCAGAAGCCGACTTCGACCGCGTCTTCAACGTCAACGTTAAAGGAACCTATAATTGCATGTACGCCGTGATCGGGCAAATGAAGTCCCAGGGCGGCGGCGTCATCCTCAATATCGCATCCATCGCCTCCAGCGTGGGCATCCCCGACCGTTTCGCCTATTCCATGAGCAAAGGTGCGGTGCTGACCATGACCCTTTCCACCGCGAAAGATTACCTGGGCGCCAACATCCGCGTGAACTGCGTTTCGCCCGCGCGCGTGCATACGCCGTTCGTAGACGGTTTCATCGCCAAAAACTATCCCGGCAAGGAAGCCGAGATGTTCGAAAAGCTGTCGAAAACGCAGCCGATCGGCAGGATGGCCAAGCCTGTTGAAGTGGCCAATCTCGCGTTGTATCTTTGTTCCGACGAAGCCGGTTTCATCACCGGTTGCGATTACCCGATAGACGGGGGCTTTATCAAACTGAACAACTGATCATGTACAAAACCATCCCCGGGATGCTGCTCGTGCTGCTAACCGCCTGTGGCGGCCCCAGCGCTGATGAAAAGGCCCGCAAAAATTACCATGAAGGCGATGCGCCCGTTGCGCCTGCAAAACCCGCCGGCACCCTCGAAGTTAAAATCGAGGACCGCGAAAAAGATACTTCCAAAGTCACTTTTTACTGGACGGTGGATTCGCTGAAATACGACAAAACGTTCAACGACCTCCCGCTCATGCAAAACCTTACAGACACTTCGTTGTATAAAGTGCTGTGGGACGCGCCGAACAGCGTCTGGATCGGGTTCATCAAACCAAACCGCGACACCCGTTATTATCACGGCTCCCAGGACGGGAAGTCGCTCCGCATCCTTTGGGTGCCCTCGCCGCCGCAGCGTATCTATCAATACATGGAGAAAGACCTGGGCCTGGGAGACGCCATCCGCAACTATGAAAAAGTGACCCGGTACGCCAAACAGGTGAAATCCGGGCAGATCATCGCCGAATTCATCGTAGACCTGCGCAACGCCACCCCCGAAAAAGTAGGCGTGTACATGGAATACGGCGGCGTTCGCCGGGAAATCGACATGCCGACGCCCAAAGGCACCAAACCCTATATCATGGCCGTTGCCGAAGATCATTGCGTTGTAGGGCTGGAGCTGGAAGACGGGGAAATGGAAGACATCTACCAGGTACGCATCGTGAACGGCCGTATCGGATACAAACAAATGCAAACAGTTAAATAATCTAAGGATATGAAATTAATCAGGTTCGGATTGCCGGGTGAAGAGAAACCGGGTGTAGTTACAGACAACGGCATGTTTGACGTGTCCGCTTTCGGAGAGGATTTCGGAGAGCGTTTTTTTGAGACCGACGGTCTTGCCCGTTTACAGTCCTGGTGGGCTGCCAACGGCGCCGGGTGCCCGTCCGTTCCCGCCGGTACCCGTCTCGGTCCCTGCGTGCAGCGCCCTTCCAAGATCATCTGCATCGGCCTGAACTACGCCGATCACGCGAAAGAAACCGGCGCGGCCATTCCCGCAGAACCCATCGTATTCTTTAAATCCACCTCCTCGCTCGTTGGGCCCAACGATAACCTCGTGATCCCCCGCAACAGTGTGAAAACCGACTGGGAAGTGGAACTGGCCGTAGTGATCGGCAAGAAAGCCAGCTATGTAGACGAAAGCGAAGCCATGGATTATGTGGCCGGTTACGCGCTGCACAACGATTACAGCGAACGCGAATTCCAGCTGGAAAGAAACGGGCAGTGGGTGAAAGGCAAATCTAGCGACACTTTCGCGCCGCTCGGCCCCTGGCTGGTTACCAAAGATGAGATCAGTGATGTGAACAATCTGCGCCTGTGGCTGACCGTAAACGGCAAAACCATGCAAGACGGCAACACGTCCAACCTCATCTTCAAAATCCCCTTCATCGTTTCGTACCTGAGCCAGTTCATGACCCTGCTCCCGGGCGACGTGATTTCTACCGGAACCCCTGCTGGTGTAGGTTTGGGCTTCAATCCCCAGATTTACCTGAAAGCCGGGGACGTGATCGAACTGGGGATCGACGGGCTGGGCACTTCCCAACAAACCGCTGAAGCCTGGAAAAAATAACGATATGAAAAGATATTGCCTGGCGCTGGATCTGAAAAACGATCCGGCGCTTATCGCAGAATACGAAGCGTACCATCGCGCCGTTTGGCCGGAAATCCTGGACAGCATCCGAGGCGCCGGCGTTACCGCCTGCGAGATCTACCGTGCGGGCAACCGTATGTTCATGATCATGGAAGTAGGGCCGGATTTCTCGTTTGAAAGGAAAGCCGCCATGGACGCGGCCAACCCGAAAGTGCAGGAATGGGAAACGCTCATGTGGAAATACCAGCAATCCATCCCCGTAGCCAAACCGGGCGAGAAATGGGTGATGATGGACAAGGTATTTTCATTGTAGAACTGATACGACCACGCCAATTACAACGTTATGACAATTGATGCACACCAGCACTTCTGGCAGTTCGACCCCGTACGCGACGCCTGGATCACGGAAGAGATGAACGTCATCCGCCGCGATTTCCTCCCCGCCGACCTGGCACCCCTTCTCAAATCCGCAGGCATAGACGCCTGTGTGGCCGTTCAGGCAGACCAGTCTGAAGCCGAAACGCAATTCCTCGTGGATTGCGCCAAAGGCAGCGATATCGTGAAGGCAGTGGTAGGATGGGTAGACCTGCGTTCGCCCAACGTGGCCGAAAGGCTGGCGTTTTGGGCGGGAGAGCCACTGGTAAAGGGTTTCCGTCATATCGTACAGGGCGAACCGGACGATGGATTTTTGCTGCGCGAAGATTTCAATAACGGGATCGCTGCGCTGAAAAAGCATGGCTTCACGTACGACGTGCTCGTGTTCCCCCGCCAGCTGCCCGCCGTGGAACAGTTCGTGGAGCGGCACCCGGAGCAGCCGCTGGTGATCGACCATCTCGCCAAACCTTACATCAAAAAGAAAGAAATCGGCGACTGGACCAAACACATCCGCCGCATAGCGCGCTCGCCGCAGGTGCATTGCAAGCTCAGCGGAATGGTGACCGAAGCCGATATGCAAAACTGGAAGGAAGCCGACTTCCGGCCGTACCTGGATACGGTGCTGGAAGCCTTCGGGCCGGAGCGCCTCATGTACGGCTCCGATTGGCCGGTTTGCCTGCTGGCGGCTGATTACGCCCGGCAGAAAAGCATCGTCGATAATTTCATATCGGCACTTTCCGCAAGCGAGCAGCAGCGCATTATGGGCAACAACGCCGCGGCATTTTATAACATCTCTTAAATCAATACCACAAATGAATCTCGGGTTACAGGATAAAGTAGTGATCGTAACAGGCGGCGCCAAAGGCATCGGAGCGGCCATCGCAGAACTGATCGCGCAGGAAGGCGGCGTTGCCGTTATCGCCGGCAGGAGCGAAGCGGACAACAATAAAGCCGTAGACGCCATCCGCAAAGCCGGCGGCAAAGCTTTCGGCATCCGTGCGGAGCTGGGGAAAGTGGAGGATTGCAGGCACGTGATCGACGCTACCGTGAAGGAATTCGGCCGGATAGACGGGCTCGTGAACAACGCCGGCGCCAACGACGGCGTGGGGCTGGAAAGCGGAAGCCCCGAGCGTTTCATGGCTTCCCTTCAGAATAACCTTTCCCATTATTACAACCTCGCGCACTTCGCGCTGCCGTACCTCAAAGCCGCTAAAGGCTCGATCCTCAACATCGGTTCGAAAGTGGCGGAAACAGGGCAGGGCAACACATCCGGCTACGCCGCGTCCAAAGGCGCGATCAATGCGCTGACGCGCGAATGGGCCGTGGAACTGCTGCCCTATTCCATACGCGTCAATACCGTAAACCCGGCCGAAGTCTGGACGCCGCTCTACGAAACCTGGATCAATTCGCTGCCCGATCCGAAAGCCAAACTGGCTTCCATCGTGGCCAACATCCCGCTGGAAAAGAGAATGACCACTTCAGAGGAAATCGCCAACATGTCGGTATTCCTGCTGAGCGACCGCTCTTCGCACACCACCGGGCAGATCATTTACGTAGACGGAGGGTATACGCATCTCGACAGATCAATCTCTTAATTCCACCGTTATATCACCAATTAAACTGACAAATTATGGCAGGAGGCGCCGCAACCACCACGCAATACACGACCGCACCGTCGGGTAACAAGGCATCGGGATATTTATTTCCATTTATCCTGGTGACCAGTCTCTTTTTCCTCTGGGCGCTCGTGCATAACCTGAGCCCGATCCTGATCCCGCACCTGAAAAAGGCGTGTATGCTCACGGATACGCAGTCGTCTTTCATCGATTCTGCGGTGTTCCTCGCATATTTCCTGCTGGCCTTGCCTGCGGGATTCTTCATGAAACGGTTCGGTTTCAAAGCTGGTATTATCCTCGGGTTGATGCTGTATGCAGCAGGTGCATTGCTATTCATCCCCGCGGCCAATTCCGGCCAATATGCATTTTTCCTTATCGCGTTGTTCGTGATCGCTTCCGGGCTTACTTTCCTGGAAACGGCGGCGAACCCGTATGTGACGATCCTCGGTAAGCCGGAAACGGCAACACAGCGCCTTAACCTGGCCCAATGTTTTAACGGTTTGGGCGCTTTTGTAGCACCCATCATTGGCGCACAGTTCATCCTTTCCGGAACGGAACATACCGAAGCGGAATTGAAAGCCATGCCTGCGGCGGAATTGCAACAGTACCTGGCCGGCGAAGCCGCTACTGTGAAAATGCCGTATATGATCATCGGCATCGTGGTGATCCTCGTTGCGGTATTGTTCATTTTTACCAAACTTCCCGATATCAAGGAGGAGAAGGATGAAAAGACAACGGCCGGAAATCAACAGAAAGAGGGCAGCATTTTCAAACACAAGCACCTCATTGCCGCCATCATAACACAATTCTTTTACGTAGGCGCGCAGGTAGGCGTGAGCGCATTCTTTATCCGCTTCGCGAAGTTCGCCGGACATATGCCGGAGAAAGATGCGGGATTCCTGCTGGGTGCAGTGGCCGGGCTCGGTTTTATGATCGGTCGTTTCGTAGGAACTTTCCTTATGAGATATGTGAAACCGCACACCCTGCTGGCGCTCTATGCACTTGTCAATGTAGTATTGGTCGGCATTGCCATGACTACGAAAGGAGACGTGGCGATCTACACCGTACTGGCGGTACCGTTCTTCATGTCGATCATGTTCCCCACCATTTTCTCCCTGGGACTGGAAGGGCTGGAAGGCGGCCATACGAAGCTGGGCTCGTCTTTACTGGTGATGTCTATCGTAGGCGGTGCCATTTTCCCTCCGGCGATGGGGCTCATTTCCGACGCTACCAGCATCCAGACGGCATACATTATTCCCGTGGTTTGTTTCCTTGTGGTACTCTGGTTTGCCACCAAAGGTTTTAAACTCGGAAGGGTGAATTGATTCTCAATTGATAATAAAGTCGAAAACGCTGCAAATCCGCCCGGGTTTGCAGCGTTTTTTTGTGTAACTTAGGGAAATACCGCTTTCCCCATGAAGCCTTGCTATCTCATTTTCACGTTGCTGATCTGTTGCATGGCCTGCAAGAAAGACCTCATCCCGAAAAAAGAGGGGAATTTCAAGCTGAATTTCGAACACAGGGTCGATACGTCACTCCTGAAACTCGGCACCACCACTTATAAAAACCCCTCCGCCGAAAGCTACACCGTCACCGCCTTCAAATACTATATCAGCAATGTTTATCTCGTGAAGATGGATAATTCCCTCCTCCGCCTGCCCGTCACCTACCACCTGGTCGACGAAAGCAAGCCGGAGTCGAAATCCATCCTCCTCCTCGCCCCGCAGGGAGAATACCGCGCCATCGGGTTCAAACTGGGGGTAGACAGCTCCCGGAATGTGAGTGGCGCACAAACAGATGCGCTCGATCCCGTACTGGGTATGTTCTGGAGCTGGAACAGCGGGTACATCATGGCGAAAATGGAAGGCAAATCACCGGTTTCCGCCGCGCCCGATAAAACGCTCACGTTCCACGTCGGCGGCTTCAAAGGGCCGTTCAACGCCGTGCAGGATATCCGCATCCAGACGCCGATCTCCATTACCGTGGGGCCCGACCGCGAACCGGCCGTTACTTTCAGGACGGACCTGAACAAGTGGTTCGGACCGCCGAACATCGTATCATTCGCCACAACGGCCACTATCCACTCGCCAGGCGAAGCCGCGTGGAAGATTTCGGTCAATTATAAAAACATGTTCCGCATTACCAACGTCACCGACCTGTGAAAAAATACGTCGTGTATACCTGTTTCGTGATGGCGCTCATCTGGGCCTGCCGTAAATCGGGCGACAATAAGCCGCCCGCCGGGCCAACGCCATACACGATTTCGCTGCCCGCACATTTTCCGCAACCGGTGTACGATCTTTCACGGAATCCGCCCACGGTAGAAGGGGTCGCGCTGGGGAGGCGCCTGTTTTACGACCCGCGGCTGTCGCGCGATAGCACCATCTCCTGCGGGTTCTGTCATCAGCAGTTCGCCGCGTTCGCGCATTTCGATCACGCGCTCAGTCATGGTATCGATAACCGCAACGGTTTCCGGTCGGTCCCTTCGCTATTTAACCTGCTATGGCAAAAGGATTTCATGTGGGACGGGGGCGTCAATCACCTCGACATCCAGCCGCTCACGCCTATCTCCGACGCCAATGAAATGGGGGAGGACCTGGGCCGCCTCATCGCCCGGCTGAATGCCGATAAAAAGTACCGGTCGATGTTCGACGGCGCGTTCGGCCCGGGGGAGATCAATAGCCAGAAGCTGTTCCGCGCCTTGTCGCAGTTTATGGCCACCATGAATTCCTTCAACGCGAAATACGACAGCGTGCTCACGCACAAGGCCCAATTCTCGCCCGACGAGCAGGCCGGCTACGCCATTTTCCAGGCGAAATGCGCGGCTTGCCACAAGGAACCCCTGTTTACCGACGGTTCTTTCCGCAATAACGGCTTGCCTTACAATGAATTCCTCAACGATGCCGGCCGGATGCGCATCACCAACAGCACGGGCGATTACCTCAAATTCAGGGTGCCATCGCTCAGGAATATCATCAAAAGTCCACCGTATATGCACGACGGCCGTTTTTACGACATTTACGACGTTTTCGAGCATTATAGTTCCGGGATCGAACAAACCCCCACCATCGACCCGATTGTGAAAAATGGCATACCTTTAAGCCAGGAAGAACAGCGGCAGTTGTACTTCTTCCTCACAACCCTGACAGATCATTCCTTCATCAATAATAAGTCGTTAAGCGAAATCTTAATTTATAATTGATTGGTTAGTAAAAAGTAAGGACTCTTGGCCCCGGTTTTAACAAATCTTGTAGGGTATTTTAACGGTTTTTGGCAGCATTTTTGCCAATTCCCCACGTCATGCAGAAAAATGTATTAAAAAAAGTGTTGAAGTATGCACTGTTGATGCTGCTGCCGGTATTGTCGGGGATCGTTCCCGCTGTGGCGCAGGTGAAAACAGGTGTAGGAACGGCCAGCTATTACGCCCAGAAGTTTCACGGGCGGAAAACGGCCAGTGGAGAGATTTTTGATAACAACGGAATGACGGCAGCCCACAATACCCTTCCGCTCGGGACCTTCATCAAGGTCACGAACCTGCGAAACAACCGTTGGGTAGTGGTGCGCGTCACCGACCGGCTGCACGCGGCCAACCGCCGAATCGTGGACCTCACGCAGGCCGCAGCCAAAAAACTGGGATTCATCCACTGGGGATTGACCAAAGTGAAGGTGGAAGTAGTGACGAAAGAATTCGTGAACAGTCTTCCCATCCTCGACATGGCCATGAACCCGTCATAAACGGCTTGTGTTGGAAAACCCGTGAACGTGTAACAGAACCGTCGTCTGTTGTAACCCGCAAAAAAAACCTCGCACGTTCGCAAAAAAAATACCGGCCTTAGTGCCGGTATTTTCGTTTTCAGGAATGCGTTATATCAGGGATGGAATTTGAAACATCCTTTCACATGATCGTCGACCATACCGCAGGCCTGCATGTAGGCGTAGCAGATGGTGCTGCCGATGAACTTGAAGCCCCGTTTCTTGAGATCCTTGCTCATGGCGTCAGAGACCGGTGTTTTGGCGGGCACTTCTTTCATGCTGGTGAATTTGTTGTGGATGGTTTTGCCACCTACGAACTGCCAGATGTATTTGTCGAAGCTGCCGAATTCTTTTTGTACGGCGAGGAATGCTTTCGCATTGGCGATGGTGCCCCTGATCTTCAGCTGGTTGCGGATGATGCCGGGGTTCTGCATCAGCGATTCCACTTTCTTCTCGGAATACTTCGCGATTTTTTCCGCATCCCAGTTATCGAACGCTTTGCGGTAATTTTCGCGCTTGATGAGTACGGTGTACCAGCTCAGGCCGGCTTGCGCGCCTTCCAGGTTCAGCATTTCGAAAAGGTGATGGTCGTCGTGGCTGGGAACGCCCCATTCTTCATCGTGATACGCGTTGTACAGCGGATCGGCGCCCGCCCATCCGCAGCGTTGTTTTTCTTTTACAATTGCCATTGCTTCACTAAGTCTTTTATCTGTTTCTTAAATCCTTTCAATTCTTCTGCCGTTTGCTGGATAAAACTATTGTCTTCCAGCTTGCCGACCACTTTTTCCATTTCTTCCGGACTGTCGTAGGTCATCTGGCGGAAGGGATTAAGGTAATCCTTTTCGCGCGATTTGAAAATATTATCGGTGATGGAAGCCAGTGTTTCCACGGATTCCGAGAGGAAGCTGCGCAGCGCGTCGGGTGTGAGCGCGGAAGCTTTCAATCCGTGCAGCTCCAGCAAGCTGCCGAGTGCGTGGCGGAGTTTGTCTTCCTCGTACTTGTCGCCGGTTTCGCGGTAAACATCATGCAGTGCGTCCCAACTGGCGATTTTATTTTTACGGATGCGCTGCTTGATATCGTTCACCCGGTCTTCGGGGATCAGTTGTCCGCCCACGTTATTCCACGCCGAACGGCGGCATTGCTTCAGGAAAGATTGCAGTTCCGCGAAGTCCCTGAACCGTGCGTACTCTTTCACCAAATTGCGCATCGCGTACAGCGTTACGAGTTTGCGGAACAGCGGGTATGCTTTGTCTACCTTCAGCAATTGCGTTTTGCGCGACGAATTCTCGCATCCTTCCGCGAGGATTTCCATGCCGGCCACTTTCGCGGGAGATTCCATCAACAATGCGCGACCGGCCTTGCGGTCTTTCCCGATCGCTTTGCCCACGGCGGTTTCGAACAGTTCCAGCGCGGTGAAGATCTCTTCCACGGAATCGGGCGCCAGGTAATCGTATTCGATGAGCTGGGTTTTGTCTGTCCGGCGGTCGCGGTCCACATATTTCCACGCGTTCCGCGCCAGGGCGTACATGTTGTGGAGGAACCAGTACCCCGGCATGATCTTCAGCATATCCTCGTGCTCATCGTTCACCACCAGGCTGAAAGGAATGGAAATGTTCAGTTCGCTCATATAGTTCCCTTTCGCGATGAGCGTGAAGGAAGCGAACATGGAATTATGTTTGAGGCTGACGCATAATCCCGGCCAGAAACCTCTCCCGGCGATGATTTCGCCATCCGCTCCGCGGGAATTGTGGTTGGAGCCGATGGTGGCGCCGGCGGCCATGTTGCTTTGCCCGAGAATAAGCGCGGCGCAGAGGAACGAATTGTTGTGGTGCTGTTCGTGTGCGGGAAAGATGAGGGAATTAAGGACTTCGCAGCAGGAAATGGTGGCGTTGTTGCCGAGGTACGAGTTGATGAGGCGCGCGCCGTATTTGAGCTGCGAATGCGACGCCATGACGAACCTTACGGCTTTCACGCCATAGAAAACGCGGCAGCCATACCCGATGATACCGTTCACGATCTCGCAACCTTCACCGATCTGCGTGGGGGCTACGGCGTTACTGTTGACGGTCACGTTCTTGATCTTGTTGGCGCCTTTGAGATAGGCGTCCGTCCCGATTTTCGTATCCTTGATGATCTTGCAGTTTTTGATGACGGAGCGGTCTCCCACTTCGCCATAATAACCGCGCCGCTTGTCGAATTTCTTTTCGGTGAAGGCTTTGAACTGGTTTTGCAGCGCATCGTCTGCGCGGTTGCGCGTCCAGAGCCAGGCGTCGCCGGGCAGCATGCCGTCGAACGGCAATACGCTCCTGCCGCCGTTTTCATTGCAGAGTTCCAGCCAGATGCGCACGCTTTCCGGCTCGCCTTCCTTCACGATGCCGTTCCCGAATTTGCTGTGGTCGGTGACGCCCATTTCGTTGACGTTGGTGATGATGACGTCGTTGCCGATAATGTAGTGCGACAGGGAATTCACGTTGTGGATCACGACGTTGTCTCCGATGTCGCAAGACGCGATGGTGCTGTAATACAGGCCCACGGGCAGCCGCAGGTTGTGGAACTCCAGGAAGTAGGGTTCCAGTTTCC
The DNA here is from genome assembly GCF_003958645.1 of Chitinophaga rhizosphaerae. Taxonomy (GTDB): domain Bacteria; phylum Bacteroidota; class Bacteroidia; order Chitinophagales; family Chitinophagaceae; genus Chitinophaga; species Chitinophaga rhizosphaerae. Next base: position 239,357 of record NZ_RXLO01000008.1, on the reverse strand, counting down.
CGATGCGGACGATGCCGTAGAACTGGCAGTGCTGGACGAGCTGGGGGTCGAAATCGTTGTCCACGAAAATCTGGTTCCAGTCGTCGGAGGTATTATCGTTGCGGACGAGGGTTTCGATCTCGCCGGCTTTCAGTTTGCGGTAAACGTTGGAGGCGCCGCGTTGCTGGTCGCGCAAGTAATATTCATTGCGGCCTTTCGGCAGATAGGGCCCTTCTACGAACTGGTAGCCCAGCTGGCTGAGGGGTTTTTTCAGGATTTGGTTCATACGCGGATTATTCTACGGTTACGGACTTGGCGAGGTTGCGGGGCTTGTCGACGTCGTACCCTTTGCTGACGCCGATATGATAGGCGAGGAGCTGGAGGGGGATAACGGATACGATGGGCGCCACGAGCTCGTCGGCCTCCGGCACCACGATCACATCGTCTGCCATGGAGGGAATGGTGGCGTCTCCCGCTGTGGTAATGGCGATCACCTTTCCTTTCCGTGCCTTGATCTCCTGGATGTTGGACACGATCTTTTCATAATAGCTGTCTTTCGTGGCAACGAACACTACGGGCAGGTTTTCGTCTACCAGCGCAATGGGGCCATGTTTCATTTCCGCGGCGGGATAGCCTTCTGCGTGGATATAGCTGATTTCCTTAAGCTTGAGCGCGCCTTCCAGGGCGATGGGGAAATTATAGCCACGGCCGAGGTACAGGAAATCGCGGGCGTCTTTGTATTTCTCCGCGATGGCTTTCACCTGGTCGTTGAGCTGGAGGGAGTTGGCCACTTTTTCAGATACGTCGTTCAGTTCTTCGAGCAGGTGCTGGAACCGTTGTTCGGAGATGCTTCCTTTCGCCTGCGCGATTTTAAGCGCGATCATGGCGAGCACGGCGAGCTGTGCGGTAAAGGCTTTGGTGCTGGCTACGCCGATCTCCGGCCCGGCATGGGTATACACGCCGCCGTTGCTGAGCCGGGCGATGGATGAGCCGACCACGTTGCAGACGCCGAGGATGATGGCGCCCTTTTCCTTGGCGCTTTCCATGGCCACGAGGGTGTCTGCGGTTTCGCCGGACTGGCTCACGGCGATGATCACGTCTCCCGGGCCTACCACGGGGTTGCGGTACCTGAATTCCGAGGCGTATTCCACTTCCACGGGAATGCGGCAAAGCTCTTCGATGATGTATTCGGCCACGAGCCCTGCGTGCCAGCTGGTGCCGCAGGCAACGATGATGATGCGGCGCGCGGCGGTGAGCACGTCCAGATGCTCGCGGAGGCCGCCCAGGGTGAGGGTGCCGGATTTGGCGTCGAGGCGGCCGCGGAGGCTATCGAAAATAGTTTGCGGCTGTTCGAAGATTTCCTTGAGCATGAAATGATCGTACCCGCCCTTTTCGATGGCAGCCAGCTCGATGTCGAGCTTCTGGATGTAGGGGGTTTGGATCTCGTTGGAAATATTTTTGAGGATGAGCTCGTCTGCCCGGAGGATGGCGATCTCGTAATCGTTCACGTACACCACTTCTTTGGTGTATTCCACGATGGGCGATGCGTCTGACGCGAGGAAATGCTCGCCCTTTCCCACGCCGATCACGAGAGGGCTGCCTTTCCGTGCGGCGATGAGGGTGCCGGGATTGTCTTGATCGACGATCACGATCACATACGCGCCCACCACGCGTTTCAGCGCAATGCGCACGGCTTCTTCCGTGGAGCAGTCGTTGCTTTGCTTGATTTCCCCGATGAAATGGACCAGCACTTCGGTATCTGTGTCGCTGGAGAACTGGTGCCCTTTGTTCAGGAGCTCCTGCTTCAGTTGCATGTAATTCTCGATGATGCCGTTGTGCACCATGGCCAGCTTGCCGTCTCCGGAAAGGTGGGGATGGGCGTTCCGGTCAGACGGTTCGCCGTGCGTGGCCCAGCGCGTGTGGGCGATGGCGATATGGCTGCTGACGTCTTTCCCTGTAGCGTATTCCTCCATCTCGGCCACTTTTCCTTTCTTTTTATACACTTTCAGTTTGCCGCCATTGAGCAAAGCCACCCCGGCGCTGTCATATCCGCGGTATTCCAGTCTTTTCAGTCCTTTTAGAACAACGGGATATGCTTCCCGATGGCCGATGTAGGCTACGATTCCACACATTGATTTCAGTAGATTAAGAGGTTAAGTGAAAACAAAAACGGCTTCAATGTAAGATTAATCAGGCAATTAACAGCGGGCTTTATAAAAGTTTTCCGGTAATATTAGTAAAATAAAATATGAGTAAATGATATTAAATCAAACTGGTATGAGTGGTTTTTCCACCGGATCGTACCGGAACTTAAAAAATATTTTAAAAAGTTGTCCGCGGTGTCCAATTCGGGAAAGTTCATGCATTATTAGGGTATACGAACAAATTATTCATTGATGTAAAAATACAATATCATGTCTCACAGATTCAATCCCATCGAAAAAGGTTTCCCGGTTACCAAGGCATTATTCAGCATGGGCGCGTACCTGCATAAGAACCCCGTTGTCGAACAACCGCTGCTGCACCTTATTTATATGCGCGTTTCCCAGATCAACGGTTGTGCCTTTTGCCTGGACATGCATTCCAAAGACCTCCTCGCCATGGGCGAAACCGCGCAACGCCTGCTGATGCTCGACGCCTGGCGCGAAACACAGCTGTACTCCGACCGTGAGCGCGCCGCCTTCGCCTGGGCGGAAGCCATCACCCGCTTGCAGAACCGGGAGGTGACCGACGAAGTGTACGAAGAAGCCCGGGAGATTTTCTCCGAAGAAGAACTGACGGAACTTACCTTCGCAACGATGGTCATCAACAGCTATAACCGTTTCAACATCGCATTCCAGATCACCGGCGGTAACTACGTTCCCGGTATGTTCAACGCGAAAGCGGCGGTTTGAACCATTAAATATTTAATTTCAGGCATCCTTTAAAAAATTTAACAGATGAAAGATTTCGCATTATTATTCCGTCAAGCTTCATATGATCATCTCCAACTGCCCGAAGCCGAACAGGCGGCATTGGTCAAAAAGTGGCAGGACTGGCTGGGCGGCATCGCTGCGCAGGGCAAACTGGTTTCGCCGCCCACGCGCCTGATCCCGAACCAGGGCCGGGTGCTGAAACCCGGCGGTGTGGTGACCGACGGGCCTTTCGTCGAAATCCGCGAACGCCTCGGCGGCCTCACGGTGATCCGGGCGGAAGACCTCGATGAAGCTACCACGCTCGCACACGGTTGTCCTGCCATCGAAGTGGGCGGCAGTGTGGAGATCAGGCCGGTAATGGGTTGATGAAGATTTTTAGACGCGGTTCGCCCGGGCATAGGGGCGAACCGTTTATTTTGCATCCATGAACAAAGAACGCGCAACGATCGATGTGCTGTTTCAGCAGGAATTCTCCAAAATGGTGGCGGTGATCAGCCGCCAATTCGGGCTGGAACATATCGAAACGGCGGAAGACATCGTGGGCGATACATTCCTCACCGCCGCCGAAAACTGGGCGGAGAAAGGCATCCCGGAAAACCCGGCCGCATGGCTGTACGTGGTGGCGAAGCAGAAAACGCTGGCCATGTTCCGGCGCGGCACCACCTGGCAGGAAAAAGTGCTCCCGGCCGTGAAGGCCGGACTGGAAACGGAAGAGCCCGAAACCGACCTCGACTTTTCGGCCCAAAACATCCAGGACAGCCAGTTGCGCATGATCTTCGCCATCTGCAACCCCGCCATCGCGAGCGAATCGCAGATCGGACTGGCGTTGCGGATCCTTTGCGGGTTCGGGATCGATGAAATCGCCGCGGCGTTCCTCACCAACAAGGAAACCATTAACAAAAGGCTCTTCCGCGCGAAGGAAAAACTCCGCACGGAAAACATCCGCATGGAATTGCCGCCGGAACATTTGCTGGACGCACGGCTCGATAATGTGCTGCACATTATCTACCTCCTGTTCAACGAAGGATATTACAGTCGCACGCAAGACGCCATCCTGCAAAAAGACCTCTGCCTGGAAGCCATGCGCCTGGGCCTCCTCCTCACCGCATTCCCCGTCACGGCGCAGCCGCGCACCTTTGCGCTCATCGCGCTGATGTGCTTCCACGCTTCCCGCTTCGAAGCCCGCGAATCTGCCGCCGATACGCTGGTGCTGTACGACGAGCAGGACGAAAACCTCTGGGACCGCGAGCTGATCCGACAGGGCATGCACTTCCTGGGGCTTTCGGCCACGGGCAACACGCTCAGCTCCTATCACCTCGAAGCCCGCATCGCTTTCCTGCATTGCCGCAAGGAAGATACGCCGGAGAAATGGCTGGAGATACTGGCCATGTACAACGAGCTGCTCATCATCAACTATTCCCCCAGCGCCGCGCTCAACCGCACTTTTGCGCTGTACAAGGCTCATGGGGCAGATATTGCGCTGGTGGAAGCGGAAAAGCTCCAGCTTACCGAAAACCACTTTTACTGGATGTTGCTGGGCGAGCTGACGCGCCATTCCGATCCCGCGAAAGCGGCCACGCATTACCAACAGGCATACGATCTGGCGAAAACGGCGGCGGAGAAGGAAGGGATCTTACGCGTGCGGCGCTCGCTCCATTTGGGTTGAACGGTCATGGGTAAAAATGTTCCGGGGGAATCCGCTATCATTTGCTGAAGCGCATTCCCCCGGATTATTGGTGGCAAGTTGAAACTATTCCTCATACAGCGCCCGCACCTGCGCTTTATACCGTGCCTTCCGCATCAGGCGGTCCTGCTGCCCGGCCACCGGTATTTTGGGGTCCATGGGCTTGTCGTTCACTTCCAGCAAGGCCATCCCGCTCCGCACTTCGGATTCCTTTTCAGGCTGCAGGCCGCTTACGGCCAGGAACCATTCGTCTACATTCCTGATCCGGCATTTATAGAAATATACCGTTCCTTTTTTCATGCGGAAAGTGGTGGCCTGTTTGCCGATATACACCACAGAATCCAGCCGGCTGTCCCATGCCGGGGTGGCCATGAGCGCACTCCGGGCCAGCAATTCCTGCTTCCGGTAACGTTGGGGGAAACGGGCGGCCTGGCCGATGTTTTCCAGTTCTTCCAGGAGTTTCGCGCGGTAGAGGTCCTGCGCGGCGATGGCTTCGAGGAGACTGTCTTTCACGGGGATTCCGCGGCGCAGGTACATCGTTATCAAACTGATCTGCTGCCCCGGCTGGCGCAGTTTTTCGAGACTGTTGAAGAAGCGTGCGGCATTGCGGTTTTGCGTGCGGAAGGGAAGGAGCAGGGTGGCGAATTGCGTGATGTCGTCGTCGGGCGCTTCGTAACTGCGCTTTCCTGCGTTATCCTCTTCCTGTACCTGCGATTCGCTGACCATCGCCTGGAGCGCGGCGCGCGCGTCGAACGCGATCTGGCCGATGTGATCGGCGTAAAGCGCCGGCGCGAGGGCGTTACTGTCTACCGCCAGGGCCATCATGCGGTAAATGCTGTTTTTGTATACCGACAATGCCGTTAACTGCAATAGCTCCGGGAAAAGGCCGGCGCTGAGCTGTAGTGTGTCGTACATGGGGAAGAACCAGTCGTATATCCGGTCGCCTTCGCTGAGGATGGGAATGTCTGCCAGCACGAGTTCCCTGAAAAGCGAATTGGCTGCTGTGGTTTTTTGCATGAGGAGCGCCCGCGCCACGGCCTGCTGCAGGGCGGAAGTGTCTTCCGCCGCCAGGTACGCGCTTTTCAAAAATGGTAACACTTCCTTATGGTGTAACGTGCCCAGGCTGCCCAGCAGTTCGGATTTGACGGACAGGTAATCCTTTTCCTTCATGCTCCAGCCTTTTACCAGACGGATCAGTCCTGGCGCATCGGCATCCCGGAAATTGGCGGAGGAAACCGACATCCGCGCAGCTGCCCGCGTGGCGCTGTCTGTCGCGTAAAAATCCCGGACGAGCAGGCTTCCGCGGGGTGAAAAAATCGTTCCGGTATCGGATTTATCGCCATAAGGCTGAAAGCTGCCGAAGAAATTTTTCACGAAATCCGACGGTCCCGCGGTGGAATCGATCAGGGCGGAAAGCAGGTAGCGCATGTGGTTGCGGACGATCACCCTATGCAGGATGGCGCGCGAAGAATTGGTGTCGCGCATCCGTAGCAGCATGCTTTCCGTTTCGCCGGAGCGGCTCCGCTCGCGCGAGGCGATAACGAGGTGGTCGTCTCCACCGAGATCGTCGGTGATCCTTTGCCAGTATTCGCTGCTGTCTATCGAAAAATAGGGATTGTATTTGCGGACCATCACGCGCACCGCTTCGCCGGTACTGTCTGCTACGAACCAGCGCGTTTTGGTGCGGGAATCTTCACCGGAATTACGGCTCCAGGCCAGCGATTCTTCCACGGCTTCGGCCATATCGTCCTGCATGGCTTTTACGGGCGATTGCACAGTGAATTGCAGCATGGTATCGCGCTCGGTCATCGGCCGGCCGTATTTTGAAAGGATGGGTTTGAACGCGGCGAGGAAATCTTCCGCCGCTTTGCGGTTTTGCCTGAACCTGGCGGCCACCATTACGGTATGCGGCCCCTGCACGAAGAACCGCGCGATGGTATGGCTGCCGTCCGCGTTTTTGTACAGCATCTCCAGGCAATCGCGCCCTTCCCAACGGATGACTTTCCTGCCGGCGGTTTGCCGGATGGATGATGTGGCGCGGTAGGATTCTTCGGCGAACGACAGCTCAACGGTATCTTCCTCCAGTCGTGTATAACTGTGCAGCGGTATCCTGAACACCTGGTAATTGTTGCCTGTCTGCCGGTCCAGCATCCCGAATTCCTGCCGCTGCACGGAGCCGGGTCCCGAAATCGTATTTGTGTAGAAAGGAGGACCGGTCACTTCGGCGCTGAACCCTCCGTAAGACGATAAATAGGTAAACGGCTTTGCCACACTGTCCCTGGAAGGTTGCAGGCGGATGGAATGCAGGAAACGATCGCCTTCAGGGCCGGCGGCGTAATCGCCGTTCCCGCTGATCTTGAAAATGAGTATTTCGAACGGTGTGACGAAGATGCGGTAGCGTTGCAGATCGCCGCGGCGCGTCCTGCTTTCGATGTCGAACCCGGGCGTGGATGCGTTGGTGTTTTTCTTGATGGAAGTGATCTTTCCCGGCACGAATTCATACAGCGAACTGTCGATCTTTTTCATGACGTCGTCCGTCGTTTGCCCGAGGGTGGCAGCGTTCGTCCGGATGCGGCTGACGAGGTAGTAGGCACCGTTGGCGAGGTCTGCGTATTGCAATTGGTTGACGGCGCCGGGCCGGTTGAAGTTGAACAATGTGCCGGGAAGCGCTACGTAAAAGCTCCGGTCGTCTGCGAGATATTCACGGAACTGAACGGGCGCGCGCATTTTGTCGAGCTCTTCTTTCTGTTTGCTGTCGCGGTTGGCGAATTGCACGGGCCGGAGCGTGTACCCCATTTTCCGCAGTATGTTGATGACGCCGCGGTCTCCCGGAAGGTGCGCCGCGCCCACACCGGCGAACAGGCTCGTTTTCCGGGCGATGGAGTCGATGGACCGGGCCATGTTTTCGTTGCGTTTATATAGGAATTTTTCCAGGAACGCGGGCGATTCGGATTGCCGGTTGGAAAGGGAATCGAGCATGTCGAGGTCGCCGCGGCGATAGGCGTCGTTGAGCATTTCTCCCGATCCGCTGCGGTAGCGGACGGGCCTTTCGCGCTTGTTCTGCCGGTCGAGGCTGGCATCGCGGTAGGCTTCGAACATCAGTTTTTCGGATTCGTCGAAATCCTCCACGCCGGTCGCTTTTTTGCCGAGTTTGCTGCCTACCTGGTAGATGTACATATCGAGGAAGGTGTTTTCTTCGAAATCTTCCTGCATGGCGTAGGAACGGTACAACAGGTGGTTGATCATTTCCGGGCGATAGGCGAGCCCCGCTTGCAGCGCGTCTGCGTAAGACGAAACGGTGAAAGCCTGGTCGGGGAGGGTTTTGCGTAGCGGCGCCCTGCGGGAGGCCATACTGCCGAGAAAGAACATCCGGCTTTTGAAGAAATCTTCCTGCAACTGTTCCGGATTGGTTTCCAGCGCCACCATGTCCGAATTCCGGATACAATGGTAAAACGAATCGCTGAGGTGGAAAGCCAGCTTGCTGCTGACGTGCATGGTGCCGAAGAGGTAAGAAGGCTTTTTGAGCCCGTTCCCGGTAATCTCCCATAAAAGGCCCTGGTACCGGGGCTGCTGCGCCGCGGAAATGGAGGTAATGGTCAACAGGAACGCCCCCAGTGCCAGTATTTTCCGGAAAATCATAAGGTTGAAAGGGATGGTGTTATCCAAATATACCGAAAAAAAGAGGGTGCGTCATCAGTAATGACACACCCACCCTTGCTGGAATACCGGCCGTTATTTCACTGCCGGCTTCAGTTCGTTTTCGAAAAGCCGGAGGATCCGTTTGTACTCGTCCGTCCAGCTACTGGGCTCGGTGAACCCGTGGTCTTCCACGGGATATACGGCCAGTTCCCATCCGTCTTTCCCCAGTTCTATCAACCGCTGGCTCAGCCGCACGATGTCCTGGAAATGCACGTTGGTGTCTACCATGCCGTGGCACATGAGCAGCTTGCCTTTCAGCCCTTCCGCGTAATAGATCGGGGAAGAGCGGCGATAGGCGAGGCTGTCGGTAAACGGTTCGTTGAGGATATTGCTGGTATACCCGTGGTTGTAATGCGCCCAGTCGGTCACGGAACGCAGCGCCGCGCCGGCCGCGAATGCGTCGGGCTCGGTAAACAGTGCCATCAGCGTGATGAACCCGCCGTAACTGCCGCCGTAAATCCCGATACGCCCGGGATCTACGCCGAGCTGTTGCACGAGGTATTTCGCGCCGTCTACCTGGTCTGTGAGGTCTTTGCCGCCCATATGGCGATAGATGCCCGTACGGCAATTGCGGCCGTAACCCGCGCTGCCGCGGTAATCGATATCGAGCACGGTGTATCCGAGGTCGGTGAGGAGGTTGTGGAACATGTACTCGCGGAAATACTGGCTCCACCATTTATGTGCATTTTGCAGGTATCCCGCGCCATGTACGAACACCACGGCCGCACCGTTTTTCTTCGCTGCATCCGGGGTATACAGGCGGGCGTAAACGGGCTGGTTGTCGCGGGCGTTGAACGTGATCACGTTGGCCTCGCGCCAGGGATAGGAGCGGAACTCAGGGCTCATGGCCTGGTGGGTGATCTGCGTTGCCGGCGCGCCGGCGCGGTTTTCCTGGAGGTACATTTCCCAGGGGTGGTTGGAGTTGGAATACCGGTAGGCGATCCACTTTTCGTCCGGACTGATGCTTACGGTATGCGCGCCGCTCATGGCGGTGATGCGCTCGGGCTTTCCGCCGGCGACGGCCAGTTTGTAGAATTGCTTCTCGCCGGGATGCACTTCGTTGGTCGTAATATAAAAATGCTTTTTATCCATGGACAGTTGTGCTTCCTGCACTTCGAAATTCCCGGACGTCAGCGCGGTCCGCTTGCCGGTGTGCACGTTCACGGTATAAAGATGACTGTATCCCGTGGCTTCGCTCTGGAACCAGCAGGTTTGCTCGTCGATCCAGCCGAGGCTGCCCCAGCCGATGCCCGGGCCGCCGATCCAGGCTTCGTCGCGCTGGCGGTCTACGGGCGTGAGTTTCCCCGAAGCTGCGTCGAGCAGCATGATCCAGCGGTCTTTATTGTCTTGCGAGCGGATGTTCACGATGGCGCGCGTCCCTTTTTCCGACCAGTAGGGGCCGTTGATGATGACGGGCCGCGCGGCTTTGGCGGTTTCGCGCCCGGGATAGTCTTTCGAATAATCCGGTTTGTCGTAGATGCCGGGGATTTGCGTGGTTTTGATGGCGAACGAAGTATCTTTCACCCTGTCGTGCACGAACGATTCGTACTGCGGCTGCGCACCGCCTACTTTCGAACGGCTCCGGATGCCGGTGGTGTAACCGGTTTCAGTCACGAATTCGGGTACTTCGGTTCCGCGCGACATATTCTCCCGGAAAACACGGTACACTACGAAACGCCCGTCCGGGCTCATTCTTGCATCGTTGAGCGAGCGGTCGTCCAGGTAAAGGGAACGCAGGGTTTTGGATTTGAGGAGATTATCATTGAATGCGGTAGCGGCGTCGGAAGTGGCTTTCTTGTCGCGCAGTACTTCAAACAGTTCCTGCTGCTGGTTTTTCAGGTGCTTTTCCTGCTCGCCTGCGGAATCGCCGCGTTTGGCGGGTTTGGCGCCGGTCACGAAATCGGTCAGCTGTTCGACGGCCCCGGTAGCGGGGTCCCAGCTGAAGATATTGCGGTCGCGGCGATAGAGGATTTTGCTTTCCTGGAACCCGAACTCCGCGCCGGTCTCGAGGTCGTTGGTCTGCGTAACGCGCGTGTCTTTCCCGGATTGCATGTCGCGCAGCCAGACATCGCCCTGCCAGGTGTATACGAGCCGCGTGCGGGCGAGGTTGAGCTCGCCGGACTGGAGCGCCTGGATGTGCGTTCTGTCTGCAGGCTCCGTTTTCACGGGTTTGTGGTTAGCGAGGGTGATGGCGTGGAGGGAATCGGCCGGAGATTTTTCCGGGTTCCAGTTGAAATAAATGGTTTTCCCGTCCAGCCCCCAGAAAATGTTATCGGGCGAAGTGCCGATCCATTTCGGGTCGCGCATGATCTTTTCCACGGTCAGGGTCTGCAATTGCTGGGCAAAAGTGGTAACGGGCCAGCAAAGGGTTGCGAGTAGCGTGAGGCGTTTGATGTGTGTCGGCATAATCTCGTAAACAGGCGATTGATTATTGGTTTGCTTGGAGATATTTTATAATTTGATGCACAAGATACTAAACAAGACAACCCGATGATGCGTAAAATGATGGCCGGTGCTTTCCTGTTGGCACTTACAGCGGGATGCGGGCCGGCGAAGCAAAAGGAGCGGGCCGTCACGCCTGTGGCGGAAGATACCACGTTCCTGACGGGTACCTTCTTTCTCGTCCGCCATGCCGAGAAAAATCCCGGTGCGGATTCCACGCTCACCGCCGCCGGGGAGCGCCGGGCCGGAAAGCTGTACCAGTTGCTGAAGGATTCCGCCATCCAGCGCATCTATTCCACTCCCTTCCGCCGTACCATGCAAACGGGCGACTCTCTCCGCATCCGCCTGGGGATCGATACGGTGACCTACCCCGCAGACAGTACCGGAGAAGCCCTGCTGTACGAGATTTCCCGCCGGGGCGACTGGGGGAAGCGTATCCTCGTGATCGGTCATAGCAACACCCTGCTGCCGCTCATGCGCAGCCTCAACGCCAAACCGGATATCGACAGCATCGCCGATAAGGATTACGGCAATCTCTTCATCATCCGGAAAACACGGAAAGACAGCCGTTACATCCGCAAGCGGTATTGATTTACAACAGAATTCCCTGGAGGAACATATACGCTACCGAGAAGTAGATCAGCAGTCCCGTCACGTCTACCAGTGTGGCTACGAACGGTGCGCTGGAGCTGGCGGGGTCGGCGCCGGCTTTTTTCAGTAACAGTGGCAGCATGGAGCCGGAGAAGGTTCCCCACAGCACTACGCCTATCAGCGAAACGCCCAGGGTAGCGGCGATGAGAATGGTGTGGTCGCCGTAAGTATGGAAGAACTGGTTCCAGATGAGGATGCGGACGAAGCCGATGAGGCCCAGCACGCTGCCCAGCATGAGGCCCGACAGGATTTCGCGGCGCATGACGCGCCACCAGTCCTTGATCGTGATCTCGCCCAAAGCCATGGCCTGGATGATGAGGGTAGACGCCTGCGATCCGCTGTTGCCGCCGCTGGAAATGATGAGGGGTATGAACATGGCCAGTACCACCGCCTTGGCGATCTCATCTTCGAAATAGGCCATCACGGAGGCGGTGAGCATTTCGCCTATGAATAATATGACCAGCCAGCCTACGCGCTTTTTGATGAGGCGGAGCAGCGGCATGTCCAGGTAGGGCTCGTCCAGGGCTTCGGTACCACCGATCTTCTGGATATCTTCGGTATGTTCTTCGTTGGCGATCCAGAGGATGTCGTCGATCGTCACGATCCCGAGCATTACGCCTTTATCGTCGAGCACGGGAAGGGCCACACGGTTTTCCAGGCGGAAGGTCTGGATGGCATCTTCCTGGTCGTCGTTCACATTGAGGGCCACGAAGCGGTCGTCCATGAGGGTTTCCACAACGGTTTCGGGAGATACGAGTAGGAATTCGCGGATCCGGAAATCGTCCAGCAGTTTGCCCTGCCGGTCGATGACATATATTACGTCGATCGTTTCGGAGTCCTTACCGTACATGCGGATGTGGTTCAGCACTTTGGCGACGGTCCAGTGGGAGCGGGCGGCGATGTAATCGGGCGTCATGAGGCGGCCCACGCTGTTTTCCTTGTATCCGAGGAGGGAGAGGGTTACTTTCCTTTCTTCGGGGTCGAGGAGTTTGATGAGTTCCTGCACGGCCTGCGAGGGCAGTTCTTCGAGGAAGGCGGTGCGGTCATCGGGCGGGAGCTCGTTGAGGAGCTCTGCGGTTTTGTGGGCGGGGAGGTCTTTGATGATCTCTTCCTGCGTGGGGAATTCGAGGATGCGGAAGGCCGCGGCGGCGCGGCTTAGGGTCAGGTGGTTGATGATGAGGGGCCCCTGCTCCGGGTCTTCGTAGATCAGCTCGGCGATGTCCGTTATAAGCTGATCGTCCAGGAACGAACGTAGTTCCTGGGGTTGCTGCTCGCGGGCCAATTTTTCGAACTTTTCCAGTAAAGCTTCATTTTCCATAAATCCTGACTCTTGCGCGAAAATAGGTAATTACTGCATGATCTCCTGAACGTGCCGGCGGATATTGGCCGAGATGGTTTCCGTGGGGAGATCGTTGGCGTCTTTCCCGAAGGGGTCTTCGATCTCTTCGGCGATCAGTTCGAGGCTGGCCAGTACATAGAAAATGAAAACGACCATGGGCACAACGAGGTAGCCTAAACCGAAAACGTATCCCATGGGCAGGGTCATCACATAAAAGAAAATGAATTTCTTGAGGAAAACGCTGTAGGAGAAGGGGATGGGCGTATTCTTGATGCGCTCGCAGGCGCCGCAGATATCCGTAAAGGATTCCAGTTGCGCGTTGATGGTGATGAGCTGGTCGCCGGAGATGACCTGCTGGCGGTGGAGCTCGTTGATTTTTTCCAGGATGAGGGTGGCCATGCGGTTGGGGACGTGGATCCCCTTGCCCAGGCGCTCCAGTTCAGCTTCCGGTATGTTCTCCAGCTTGTCTGGATGGAACTCCCCGCGCAGATGGTCTTTCAGGGCAAAGGCATAGTTCGGGACCATATGCGCGAACCAGGCCACCGCCGGGTGCCCCGTGGGCAGCATGGCCTTCAGTTTCATGGCGAGGTTGCGGCTGCTGTTCACCAATCCTCCCCACTGCCTGCGGCCCTCCCACCAACGGTCGTACGCCGTGTTGGTGCGGAAAACCAGCAGCATCGAGATCACAAAACCCAACAGGCCGTGCATGGCCGAAATGTTCTTCAGATGGTCCCGCTCCGCCTGCACCCGGATGAACGTCAGCTCCAGCCAGGCGATAACGCAGCTGTACAAGGCGATAGCGATGAACATCGGGAACAGCTTCTTCACCGTATCCGCCCGGTGGATACGGAAAATGAAGGTAAACCAGTCTGTAGGATTGTAGTTGATCATGCCGCAAAAATAATAACCATCCCGCTTATTTTGATTAGTGTCGGTATTAGTGTTAATTTACGCCCTGCTTATCTATTCCCAAGTCATTTATGATCAAGCCGTATTTGTACATACAGAAGACGAAAGAAAAAGGCCGCGGTGTTTTCACCAAAGAAGCCATTCCCGCAGGTACTACCATCGAAGTGTCGCCCGTACTGGTCCTGTCCAACAGCGATACCCAGATCGCCGACACTACCAAACTGCATAACTACATCTTCCTTTGGGGAGTGAGGGAAACCCGCTCCTGCGTGGCCCTTGGCTACTGCTCCATCTATAACCACTCCTACGATCCCAACTGCGAGTACGAGATGGATTTCGATGCGGAAACCATGGCCATCAAAACCCGCCGCGCCATCAAAAAAGGCGAGGAACTGCAGATCAACTACAACGGCGATCCGGAAGACGTTTCCTCCGTTTGGTTCGACGTGAAGCGGAAATAAATCCCCCGCAAAAAAATTCTCCGCGATTGCGAAGGATTTTTTAATATTGTAAAATATATAAGCACTTATATAATTTACATGAGCTTCTATCCCAAACTCGGTTACCTGATATTCGGGAGCCGCCTCCGGCGCCTCAGCGAATACTTCCTGGCGGAGGTGAACAAAGTGTACGCACAGGCCGCCATCGCCTTCGACGCCAGCTGGTTCCCCCTGTTCTACCTCCTTTCCGAAGGGCGGCAGCTCACGCTGATGGATATTTCACAGGAACTGGAAGTATCCCATTCCGCCGTTTCCCAATTGATCGCCAACCTGAAAGGCAAAGGACTTGTTACTACTACGCGGTGCGCCGAAGACGGGCGCCGCCAGCTCGTGGAGCTGACCAAAAAAGGTGCCGCGCTGCTGCAGCAGGTATTGCCCGTCTGGACAGCCATCGGGGAATCGATGGAAGGCCTCGTACAGGAAGATCCGCAAAGCCGCAAAATACTCGAAGCCATCGGCGCCGTGGAACGCTCGGTAGCGGAAGACCCGCTCTCCGCCCGCATTCTCCGCGCCATGGACGTCAACGCCAAAACCATCTCATCATGAGCCAAAACTTTCATTACGGAAAAGACCAGCTGACGGCCCGCAAGGCCCTCGATATCGCCGAAGGGCGCGTTCGGGGCGTGTTGCTGCCCGAAGTGATGGACCGCGTGCGCCAGAGCTACGGGCACGTGCAAGCTATCGTGAAGGAACACCGTACCGTGTACGGAATTAATACCGGCTTCGGTCCGCTGTGCGACACGAAGATTTCCGAAGAAGACACCCGCGCCCTGCAGTACAATATCCTGCAAAGCCATAGCGTGGGCGTGGGCAATCCCATCCCCGAAACCATCTCGCGGCTCATGCTCGTCACCAAGGTACAGGCCCTCGCACAGGGGTTCTCGGGCGTAGCGCCGGATACGCTGGAGCGCATCGTCTGGCATATCGACAAAGGCATCACACCGCTCGTTCCCGAAAAAGGGAGCGTAGGCGCTTCGGGCGACCTCGCCCCGCTGAGCCACCTCTTCCTCCCGCTTATCGGTCTCGGTGAAGTGTGGCGGAAAGGACAGCGGATGCCGGCTGCGGAAGCGTTGCAGCTGGAAGGGAAGGAGCCGGTGGTACTGGGCCCCAAGGAAGGGCTCGCCCTCATCAACGGCACGCAGTTCATCCTTTCGTTCGCCGTGAGCGCCGTAGCGCGGATGCATAATATCCTGGAGGCGGCCGACCTGGCTGGCGCGCTGTCGCTGGAAGGGCTCATGGGCACCTACAAACCCTTCGATCCCAGGCTGCACGCCATTCGCCCATACGCCGGCAACCAGCTCGTAGCCCACCGGTTGAACACATTATTAAGCGGATCGGGTATCATGGCCGCGCATATGGACTGCGGCCGGGTGCAGGACCCCTACAGCCTCCGCTGCATGCCGCAGGTACACGGCGCTTCCCGCACGGCGTGGAAGCACCTCGAAGAATTGACTTCCATCGAACTGAACGCGGTGACGGACAATCCCATCATTTTTGCCGCAGACGACACCATTTCCGGCGGCAACTTCCACGGCCAGCCCATGGCGCTCCCGCTCGATTACGCCACCCTCGCTTCCGCGGAAATCGGCAATATTTCCGACCGCCGCTGTTACATGATGATCGAAGGAAGGTTCGGGTTGCCGAAACTGCTCATCGAAGACGCCGGCCTCAATTCCGGGTTCATGATCCCGCAATACACCACCGCGGCGCTGGTCACGGAGAACAAAACCCTCTGTTTCCCCGCTTCGGCCGACAGTGTCCCGACTTCGCTGGGGCAGGAAGACCACGTGTCCATGGGCTCCATTTCCGGCCGCAAATTGCACCAGGTGATCGGGAACGTAGAATACATCCTCGCCATCGAACTGCTGTATGCCGCACAGGCGGTGGATTTCAGGAGACCCCTCAAATCCACGCCCGTCCTCGAAGCATTGCACGCCTACACCCGCGAGAAAGTGACTTTCGCGAAGAAGGACCGCATCTTCGCCAACGACATCGCCGCATTGCACACCATCATCGCCGACGGTTCCTTCGTAGCCACGGCCACCGCTGCGGCGAAAGCCAACGGCATCGATCTCAACGGGCCTTATAACGATACATTCCGTCTTTCTTGATTCATCCACCAAAACGATCCGCTATCATGAAAAATACAACTGATTTTATCCGGCAATACGCCGCACATCCGCATTACAAAGCCCCGCGCGGCACAGAGCTGCACGCACGCAACTGGCAAACCGAAGCCCCGCTTCGCATGCTCCTCAACAACCTCGATCACGAAGTGGCCGAGAACCCCGACGAGCTCGTGGTATACGGCGGCATCGGCCAGGCGGCGCGCAACCGCGAAGCCCTGCAGCAGATCATCCGTTCCCTGCTCACGCTCGACGAAGAGCATTCCCTGCTCGTGCAGTCGGGCAAGCCGGTAGGTGTGGTGCGCACGCATCCGCAAGCGCCGCGCGTACTGCTGGCCAATAGCAACCTCGTTCCGAAATGGGCCACCTGGGAGCATTTCAACGAGCTCCGCGCGAAAGGTCTGATGATGTACGGACAGATGACCGCCGGCAGCTGGATTTATATCGGCACCCAGGGAATTCTCCAGGGAACGTATGAAACCTTCGTGGAGTGCGGCCGCCAGCATTTTAACGGCGATCTGAAGGGGAAACTCCTCGTGACCGCAGGCATCGGCGGTATGGGCGGTGCTCAGCCGCTCGCAGCCACCATGGCCGGCGCCGTGTTCCTCGGGGCAGACGTTGACGCCACCCGCCTGCAGAAACGCATCGAGACCAGGTACCTCGACCGCATGACGCATTCCTACGACGAAGCCATCGCCTGGGTGCGCGAAGCGCAAGCGAATGGAGAAGCCATTTCCATCGGCCTCGTCAGCGACGCCGGCGATATGCTGGAACGCTTGCTGAAAGACGGTATCATCCCAGATATCCTCACCGACCAAACCTCCGCGCACGATCCCATCAACGGATATGTGCCCAACAATTTGAGCCTCGAAGCCGCCGCAGCACTCCGCGTCAAAGACGCCGCCGCCTACAAGCAGCTGGCGCTCAAAAGCATGGCGCGCCACGTGGGTTTCATGCTGGAAATGCAGCGCCAGGGCGCCATCACCTTCGATTACGGCAACAACCTCCGCGAATTCGCCAAGGAAGGCGGCGAAGCGAACGCGTTCAACTTCCCCGGATTCACGCCGGCCTACATCCGCCCGCTTTTTTGCGAAGGGAAAGGACCCTTCCGCTGGGTGGCGCTTTCCGGCGACCCGGAAGATATTTATACGACAGACCGCGCGCTGATGGAACTTTTTCCCGACAACAAGCCCCTTCACAACTGGCTCACCAAAGCACAGGAACGCGTAGCCTTCCAGGGTTTGCCCGCCCGCATTTGCTGGCTCGGTATGGGAGAAAGGGAAAAAGCAGGATTGCTGTTCAACGACTTGGTGCGCACCGGTAAAGTGAAAGCGCCCATCGTCATCGGCCGCGATCACCTCGATTGTGGCTCCGTAGCGTCGCCCAACCGCGAAACGGAAGCGATGAAAGACGGTTCGGACGCGGTTTCCGACTGGACGCTCCTCAACCTCATGAGCAATACCGCCGGCGGCGCCACCTGGGTGTCTTTCCACCACGGCGGCGGCGTAGGCATGGGATATTCGCAACACGCGGGCATGGTAGTGCTGGCAGACGGGACAGACCGTGCGGAGGCATGCCTCAGGCGCGTGCTCTTCAACGATCCCGCCATGGGCATCTTCCGCCATGCAGACGCGGGTTATGAAAAAGCCATCGAAGTGCGCGACGAATTCGGCCTCGGATTATAAACCTCCAACATCCATCCATATGAAAATCATCGGACCATTCTCACAGATATTGCCGCTGACCGGTCTCCCGGAAAAAGGGCCCATCTCCGACGAACAGCTGGCGATCATCGAAGACGGCGGTGTGTTGGTGGAAGATGGACAGACGTTGCAGTTCGGAAATTTCGATGCGCTGCGCAAAGCCCATCCCACCGCTGAAATTGAAAAGATCGACGAGCCCATGGTATTGTTACCGGGTTTCGTCGATTGCCATACACATATCTGCTTCGCAGGATCGCGGAGCCGCGATTACGCCATGCGAACGGCAGGGAAGTCGTACCTCGACATCGCCCGTGCCGGCGGCGGCATCTGGGATTCCGTGACCAAAACCCGCGCGGCTACTGATACGGAGCTCATGGAGAATGTGGTAGCCCGCGCCAACCGGCACCTCCGCGAAGGCGTGACCACCATGGAAGTGAAAAGCGGCTACGGCCTGGACATGGCCGGCGAACTGAAAATGCTGCGCGCCATCCGCACGGCCGACCAGTTTACGCCCGCCGAATTCGTCTCCACCTGCCTGGCGGCGCACATCCGCCCGAAGGATTTCGATGGCGACGAAAAAGCTTACCTGCACTGGATCCTGCACGAACTGTTACCCGTTTTGAAAGATGAGCACCTGACCAACCGCGTCGATATTTTCGTGGAAGAGACGGCGTTCTCCGTGGCGGCGGCCCGCCCGTTCTTACAGGCCGCGAAAGCGATGGGATTCCAGCTCACCGTACACGCAGACCAATTCACCAGCGGCGGTTCCGCCCTTGCGGTGGAAGTGGGTGCCCTTTCCGCAGACCACCTCGAAGCGTCTAACGCGGAAGACATCCGCCGGCTGGCAGCTTCGGATACGGTGGCGGTGGTGCTTCCCGGCGCCTCGATGGGCCTGGGCATGGGGTACGCCCCCGCCCGCAAGCTCCTCGACGCCGGCGCCTGCGTGGCCATCGCGAGCGACTGGAACCCCGGATCCGCGCCCATGGGCGACCTCCTCATGCAGGCGGCCGTCATGAGCGCAACCGAACGGCTGTCGGCAGCGGAGGTATTCGCCGGGCTCACGTTTCGCGCGGCAAAGGCGCTCGGTATCCAATCCGCGTCGGCCGACCTGCAAGCCTATCCCTGCGCGGATTTCAGGGAAATATTGTACCACCAGGGCAAACTCAAACCTTCGTTTGTGTGGAAAAATGGTGAGCGCATTTGATTTTTCAGGATATTAGCAATCTCAACAGACCCAATCGCAGACCCATGACCCTCGTATGTTACCAACCCGCGTCTCCCGGTGCCTGGCAGGGCCGGAACGACGGCAACGACCCCGATCTCCAACGCTGGCACCAGCGCGTGCAACTGGCAGACCTGAGCCGGGCCCCGCTGCCGCCGATCCCGGAAGGCCAGAAGGGTATCGCGTTCCTGGGGTTCGCCTGCGATGAAGGTGTTCGCCGCAACGGTGGCCGCACCGGCGCCGCCGCCGGTCCGGAAGCCCTGCGCAAGGCATGCGCTTCCTTTCCCGTTCATTTCGGCAATCAGCTGCTGGTAGACGCCGGCAACATCGTTTGCGACGGCCGTCAGCTCGAAATGGCGCAAGACGCGCTGTCGGCCACGGTGGCGCATATACTTCAGGCGGGTTACCTGCCGGTGGTGCTGGGCGGCGGGCACGA
This sequence comes from Chitinophaga rhizosphaerae, assembly GCF_003958645.1. Lineage (GTDB taxonomy): Bacteria > Bacteroidota > Bacteroidia > Chitinophagales > Chitinophagaceae > Chitinophaga > Chitinophaga rhizosphaerae. The sequence continues at coordinate 219,752 of NZ_RXLO01000008.1, read as the reverse complement.
AGTGGCATTTGGCCACGAACGGGGCATCAGCAGGCATTTCGGGAAGGAAGTGGTAGGCATCGTCAATTTCGACGCGCACTTCGACCTCCGGGAGCCTGGTGGGGAAGGGGTTTCGTCGGGAACGGGGTTCTGGCAGATCGCGCAGGAAAGGAAGCAGGAAGGGCAGCCATTCCATTATCTCGTACTCGGCATCCAGCAAAATTCCAACACGCCCCGGTTGTTTAAAACCGCGGCGGAATCAGGGGCGGATTACCTGCCGGCGAGCCTCTTCCAGCAGAAATACCACGATCAGCTGGTTGGCGCCATCCGGTCGTTCATCCAGCGGACAGACAGAATATACCTTACCACCTGCCTCGACGTATTCGCATCGGCATACGCTCCGGGCGTTTCCGCGACGGCATATAACGGCCTGGTGCCGGACGCGCTGTTCCTCGACTGTTTCCGCACCGTATTGCGGACCGGCAAACTGGCCGGTGTCGACTTCGCAGAATTGAACCCTTCCCTCGATATCGACAATCGCACCGCCAAGCTGGCCGCATCGCTGGTGTTCGAAACGGTGATGAATTATTTCCTCCGGCAGGGCGATTAATTCTCCTATATTAGCGGCATGAAGATTGGATTGATGTCAGACACGCACGGGTACCTTCACCCGCTGGTATTCAAGTATTTCGAACAGGTAGACCAGATCTGGCATGCGGGAGATATCGGGAACGTGCAACTGGCCGACGAGCTGGAGGCTTTCAAGCCGCTGAAGGCCGTGTTCGGGAATATCGACGGGCAGGATATCCGTATCCGTTACCCGGAACACAATCTTTTCATCTGCGAAGGCGTGAAGGTCTGGATGACCCACATCGGCGGCTATCCCCCGAAATACACGCCCGCCCTCAAACCGCACATCCACAAAAAAAGACCGGACCTTTTCATTACCGGCCACTCCCATATCCTGAAGGTTGTGCCCGATCCGGCATTGCAATTGCTTCATATCAATCCGGGCGCCTGCGGTAAGCAGGGTTGGCACAAGGTAAAAACCCTCGTGCGGTTCGAATGCCTGAACGGAGAGATTAAAAATCTCGAAGTGATTGAACTGCCTGATTAAAGGATTGTTGTATACCAGACGACTGTTACACGCATGAAACTCCGGATCATCACCATCTGCTGGCTCATCCTGCTCTGTCCTGCGCTCTCCCGCGCACAGGAGCGCCGTTTCCTGCGTTGGCTCCACACCGATAACGACACGGCCTACATCGAAGACCTGACGCAAGACCTGACCGTACGCCTCTACGGTTCCCGCAAGTACAATTATTACGACATGCATCACCGGTCGGTCAACGAAGAACTGCTGTACCGGCCCAACGCCAATAACAACGTGGGTTTCGGCGCCAATTACAAGTTCATCGGCCTCAATCTCGGCTTCAACCTGCCCTTCATCAATAACGACAATGACCGTTACGGCAAGACGAAATACCTCGATTTGCAGACGCATTTATACACCCGCAAGCTGGTTGTGGATTTTTATGGGCAATATTACCAGGGTTATTACATCGGCACTGCCAAGCGTTTTTTCGATAACGCCCTTTCGGTGAAGGCCAATGGCATCCGGCCGGATATCATCAATACCAATATCGGCCTCCACGCGCAGTATATCTTCAACGACAGGCGGTTCTCCTACCGCGCGGCATTCCTCCAGAACGAATACCAGCAGAAAAGCGCAGGCACGCCATTGGTGGGCGCGGAGATTTTTGCCTGGCAGATGCGGGGAGATTCGGCGCTGGTGCCGTTAGACCTTCGTAACGACGGCTTTTACGGCGGCATGCCGTTTACGCGGAGCAGTAATGTCAGTTTCGCCCTGAACGGGGGATACGCGTACACGCTCGTCATCGCGAAGCATTTCTTCCTCACGGGCTCGCTGGCGGTGGCCGCGGGCGTGAACCGCACGGTGCTGGCCTTCAACGACGGTTCAGGCAAAGTGCATGGTTTCGGATGGCAGTTGAACAGCACGTTCCGTTTCGCGGCGGGGTATAATTCCAGCAAATTCTATGTGGGCGTTCATTACGTAGATATCTCCACGCGCGGCGATGCGCCGGTAGACAGGGCTTACCAGACCTTCGGCGCGGGCAATCTCCGCTTCAGCATCGTACGCCGGTTCGGGCTGCGGAAGCCGCTTTTCTGATCACAGTTTTTCCAGTTCCCTTTCCAGGTTCAGCCGTGCGCGGCGCTCGTATTTCTCGCGGAAAAGTTCCGTGCGGTAAATGTGCGGCATCGCCAGAAAGTGTTGCAACACCTTCACACGGCCATTCCGGTAATCCAGCCAGGAATACATCCGGTATTCCCGGCGGATGTTTTTCGCATACACTTTATAGCGTTCTTCCGGAGCGGAAAGGATGGACAGGTCGAAATCCAGGAAATAATCGAGGTCGGGGTCGGATAATTCCGGCTGATGGCCTGCCGTGGCCAGGATGTAACGGTAAACTTTATCTTGCCGCTCCACCGGTGCGCCTACTTTCCGGAGATAAAAGATGGCTTCCTCGGCGCTTTTCAGCTCATTGTCTTTCCGTTTCGGCTGATAGATAAAATCGTGAAAATAAATGGCGTAGAGCACGGAGTCATTGTCCAGCAACAGGGGTGCGTATTGCCGTTGCAGCTTGACGAGCTCGGCGAGATGATCGAGGTTATGATAATGCCGGCCATGGGTGGAATATTGGAAGGTGATCCGGTCGATTTCGTGCCAGGCCGCCTGGGGCGGGCTGCCGCATCGCTGGTTAAGGTCCATCCAGTATTTCCTGATCGCATCGGGTTGCATAGCCTCGGGATTTTGGGGTGATTGGAACAAAAAACAGGCCGTTCCCGGTGGGGAACGGCCTGTAATATATGCTTTTCAGTGATTTTATTTTTTCGCCGCTGCGAACTGGGCGCGGATCACGTTGAGCGCACCGCCAGCTTTAAACCATTCGATCTGCTGCTGGTTGTAGGTGTGGTTCACGGTGATGGAATCTTTCGATCCGTCTTTGTGGTTCAGTACAACGGTCAGCGGAGTGCCGGGCGCGAAAGTGGTCAGGCCGTCGATATCGAACGTATCGTCTTCCTGGATTTTTTCGTAATCGTCCTTGTCGTTGAAGGTCAATGCGAGCATGCCCTGTTTTTTCAGGTTGGTTTCGTGGATACGCGCGAAGGATTTCACGAGGATCGCACGAACGCCGAGGTGACGGGGCTCCATGGCAGCGTGTTCGCGGCTGGAACCTTCGCCGTAGTTTTCGTCGCCCACAACAACGGAACCGATGTTAGCGGCTTTGTAGGCGCGCTGGGTGGCCGGAACGGCGCCATATTCGCCGGTCAGCTGGTTCTTCACGGTGTCGGTTTTGTCGTTATACGCATTTACCGCGCCGATGAGCATGTTGTTGGAGATATTGTCCAGGTGGCCGCGGTATTTCAACCAGGGGCCTGCCATGGAGATATGGTCGGTCGTACATTTACCTTTCGCCTTGATGAGGAGTTTCAGTCCTTTCAGGTCGGTGCCTTCCCATGCCTTGAACGCTTCCAGGAGCTGGAGACGGTCGGAGGTGGGGGATACGATCACCTGAACGCCGGAGCCGTCTGCTGCAGGCGCCTGGTAGCCGGCGTCTTTCACGTCGAAGCCTTGGGGAGGCAGTTCGAAGCCTTTGGGCTCGTCGAGCTTCACTTCCTGCCCGTCGCGGTTTTTCAGTGTGTCCGTGAGGGGGTTGAAGGTGAGGTCTCCCGCGATAGCCAGTGCAGTAACGATTTCGGGGCTGGCCACGAAAGCGTGGGTGGAAGCGAGGCCGTCGTTACGTTTGGCGAAGTTGCGGTTGAAGGAGGTGATGATGGAGTTTTTGCGGTTGGGATCGTCGATATGACGGGCCCATTGGCCGATGCAGGGACCGCAGGCATTCGCCAGCACTACGCCGCCGATCTGGTCGAACGTATCGAGCAGGCCATCTCTTTCGATGGTGTAGCGAACGAGTTCGGAACCGGGGGTGATGGTGAATTCGGAATGCACTTCCAGGTTTTTATCGATAGCCTGTTTCGCGAGGGATGCGGAACGGGAGATGTCTTCGTAGGAAGAGTTGGTGCAGGAACCGATGAGGGCGACTTCCAGTTTTTCGGGCCAGTTGTTTTCCTTAACGGCCTGTGCGAATTTGGAGATGGGCCATGCCAGGTCCGGTGTGAAAGGACCGTTTACATAGGGCTCCAGTTCGTCGAGGTTGATCTCGATCACCTGGTCGTAGAATTTGGCGGGGTCTGCGTACACGGCGTCGTCCGGACGGAGGTGTTCTCGAACGCCGTCTGCCAGGGCGGCTACTTCGGCGCGGGAGGTGGCTTTCAGGTATTCGGCCATTCCTTTGTCGTAAGCGAAAACGGAGCAGGTGGCGCCGATTTCCGCACCCATGTTACAGATGGTGCCTTTACCGGTGGCGCTCATGGAGTCGGCGCCTTCGCCGAAGTATTCCACGATGCAGCCGGTGCCGCCTTTTACGGTGAGAATGCCGGCAACGCGGAGGATCACGTCTTTCGGGGAAGCCCAGCCGCTCAGTTTGCCGGTGAGTTTCACACCGATGAGTTTCGGCATTTTCAGTTCCCAGGCCAGGCCCGCCATCACGTCTACGGCATCTGCACCGCCAACGCCGATGGCCAGCATGCCCAGACCGCCTGCGTTAGGGGTGTGGGAGTCGGTACCGATCATCATGCCGCCGGGGAAGGCGTAGTTTTCCAGCACAACCTGGTGGATGATACCGGCGCCGGGTTTCCAGAAACCGATACCGTATTTGTCGGAGATAGAAGACAGGAATTCGTATACTTCCTTATTGGTGTCGATCGCGGTGGCAAGGTCTTGCGCTGCGCCCGTTTTCGCCTGGATCAGGTGATCGCAGTGAACGGTGGACGGAACGGCAACCTGGTCGCGGCCGCAGGTCATGAATTGCAGCAGAGCCATTTGCGCGGTAGCGTCTTGCATGGCCACACGGTCAGGAGCAAATTCCACATAGGATTTCCCTCTTTCGTACGGTGTGGTCGTCGGTTCGTACAGGTGCGCGTAAAGGATCTTTTCTGCCAGTGTAAGCGGCCGGCCCAACATCTTACGGGTAGCTTCCACTTTACCCGGGAGTGCCGCATACAATTTTTTAATCATGTCAATATCAAACACCATGGAAATAAATAATTTAAGAGCGGTTACATTAAAATTTGCACGGCGAAGTTAATCATTTCCGTACTTTTTTTAAAGTTAAAACTCTTGTTAATGGGCGCAATTTCATTTGTTAAATTTGCTGGATTGCAATAAATTTGATATATGAATAAGGTCAAAGATTTTGTGGAGTGGAAGACCTTTGGCGTTTGTACCGCCATCGGGGAGAAGCTCGGCATCGCCACGTCCCGCATCCGTCTGTTCTTCATCTATGCTACTTTCCTCACGATGGGCTCCCCCCTGATCGTGTACATGATCCTCGCATTCTGGATGAACATCAAAAATTATATCACCAACGCCCGCCGCAACCCCCTCCGTTACCTGTAATCCAACAGTTTTCACAACCCCGTCCGTCATCCCCCGGAAAAAAAATTAACCTTCCTTTAAACTTTTCCTGTCGGAATGGATCAAATGACTTTGAGTTACCTAACAACATGCTCAACTTAAACCGTCTTTTGATGAAAAACACATGGAAAAACCTGGCCCTCGGCACCTTTATGCTGGGCGGTATCGCAACCTTGACAGCCTGTTCCAACACCGATTCCAACGGCGGGCCCGAAAAAACACGCCTCCAGATCGCCCTCACAGACGACCCCGGAGATTATGCGCAAGTCTGGATCGATGTGAAAGAGATCCGGATCAACAGTTCGGATGCGGACGACCAAAACTGGGTGCCCCTGCCGGGGGTGAAGGCTGGCGCCTATAATCTGCTGGACCTCGTGAACGACAGGGATACCATCCTGGCCGACGCGGAAATCCCCACCGGCAAAATTTCCCAGATCCGCCTCGTGCTCGGCGATGACAATTACCTCGTTACCAACGAAGGCGAACGCATCGCCCTCACCACGCCCAGCGCGCAGCAATCGGGCCTCAAGCTGAACATCCACCAGGCCGTTATCGGCGGCATCATCAACAAGCTCACCCTTGATTTCGACGTTGCCAAATCCATCGTAAAAGCCGGCAACAGCGGTAAATACATCCTCAAACCCGTGATCCGCACCGTGCTCGAAGCCGTTGGCGGTAATATCAGGGGCGGTGTATTGCCCGATTCCGTACAAACGGCCGTGCTCGCCATCCAGGGCGCAGACACCGTTGCCAGCACGTATTCGCTGAACGGCGGCTACCTGCTCCGCGGCATCCCCGCCGGTGCCTACAGCCTGCATTTCATCCCGACCGACACGAACTTCCTGCCGGCCGTGAAGAACGCAGTGCCGGTAGTGCTGGGGCAGATTACGACGGTAGACACCGTCCGGCTGCAATTGAAATAAGGATATAAGTGGTTTCCGCCGCGAGTGATGCTTAAATACGAAGAGGTTGCCGACGGGCAACCTCTTTTTTATGTGGTGATGTTTGCATCCGTATTATTCGAGATGGAAAAGCGTCATCCCGTGGTAGTGGTTCTGCAACTGATGGACCATGAGGTGCCCGGCGATGTTCCGCGTTTCATCGCGGTAATGCAGGATGGTGCGGGGATCGGAGCCGCTGTGGAGGGTAATGGTGAAGGGGCCGCGGACGTATGTGTCGGGCGCGCCGTTAATGGTGGTTTCTTCCGATTTCTTGAATTTCAGTTTCAGCAACTGTTCCACCGTCAATGGAATGGGAAATAAATCCGCCGGCTCATACCAGTTTTCCTGCTCCCCGACCAGCACGCAGGCCTGGCCCAGCTCGCGGTCTATCTGCAGGACCGGCCCTTCCGATAACTGTTCCTCGAATTTTGCCAGCACAAGATCGCCTGTCTTTAAATCATGCAAATGAATCATAGTGCAGTGTTTTTTGGGTTTGAAAACTTTGCTAATCGAATTCAGTATTGCTATGAATTTAATGGAAATCCGGGGAACTAAAAAGTAAAAAAGGCAGAACCGTGGGGGCGCTGCCTTGTTTTAGCTACTTTTTGTACACCGCTTCGCGGAGGCGTACCAGCTCTTCGAGCAGGGGCTCCAGGAGGTCGAGGCGGAGCATGTTGGCGCCGTCGGACTTCGCGCAGGCGGGGTCTGGATGGGTTTCGATGAAAAGCCCGTCTGCCCCCGTGGCGATGGCCGCTTTGGCGATGGTGCCGATCATCTGCGGGTTGCCGCCGGTTACGCCGCCGGGCTGGTTGGGCTGCTGCAGGGAATGCGTGCAGTCCATCACCACCGGTGCGCCGAGGCCTTTCATGACGGGGATGTTGCGGTAATCCACCACGAGGTCCTGGTACCCGAAGGTAGTGCCGCGCTCGGTGAGGAGGATGCGGTCATTACCGGCCTGCTGGATTTTTTCCACGGCGAATTTCATGGATTCGCCGCTGAGGAACTGTCCTTTTTTCACGTTCACGAATTTACCGGTGTCGGCGGCTGCCAGGAGGATGTCTGTCTGCCGGCAAAGGAACGCCGGGATCTGGAGCACATCCACATAAGCTGCGGCCATGGCGGCTTCGGCGGCGGAGTGGATATCGGAAGTAACGGGTACGTTAAAAGTTTTGCCTACTTTCTGCAGGAGGTCGAGCCCTTCCACGTCGCCGATCCCGGTGAAGGAATTGATGGAAGTGCGGTTGGCCTTGCGATAGGAGGCTTTGAAGACGTAGGAGATATTCAGTTTTTTGCAGATGGCGGACACTTTTTCGGCCACGCCCATTACCAGGTCTTCGTCTTCGATCACGCAGGGGCCTGCGATGAGGAAAAAGTTTTCAGGATGATATTGCTCTTTGAAGAGCGATTGTAAAGTTTTCATTGCTATCTGTTAGACTGTTTATTCAATATCGGTGTGCTACCGCCCGGGGTTGCACGGCGCAAAATTAGGCCTAATTTTCGATATGGCTGATGCCCGCGTTACGAAGGGCAACAGGCGTTCGTTCAAATTGTTATGGTATTGTCATTGTTTGGATGGGTAATTCGGGTAATATTGCGACTAGAAGCTAAATTTGGCCACTCATTTTTATTAATCGCTATATGAAGAAAGACAAGATTCTGGTTATCGGCGCCTGCGGCCAGATCGGTGTGGAACTGACACTGGCCCTGCGCAAGATGTATGGGGATTCCAACGTGATCGCATCCGACCTGCGCGAAGAGCACGATCTGCTGAAGGGAACCGGCCCCTATGTTTCGCTGGACGTGATGAACAAGGAGATGCTGCACGTACTGGTGATCCGTCATAACATCACCCAGGTCTACCTGCTGGCAGCGATCCTCAGCGCCACCGGCGAGAAGAATCCGCTGCTGGCCTGGCATATCAATATGGCGAGCCTGCTCAACGTGCTCGATATCGCGAAGGAAGAAGGGCTCGATAAAATCTACTGGCCCAGCTCCATCGCCGTGTTCGGCCCCAATTCCCCCAAACAGGAAACGCCGCAGCACACCATCATCGAACCCACTACCATTTACGGTATTTCCAAATTCGCCGGCGAGCGCTGGTGCGAATACTACAATACCCGGTATGGCATCGACGTGCGCAGCCTGCGCTACCCGGGCCTTATCAGCTATAAATCCGCCCCCGGTGGCGGTACCACCGATTACGCGGTGGAAATTTACCACGAAGCCCTCGAGGAAGGCAGCTACAAATGCTTCCTGTCGGAAGATACGTACCTGCCCATGATGTATATGCCCGATGCCATCCGCGCCACCATCGAACTGATGGAGGCAGACAGTGCGAAAATCTCCGTCCGCTCAGGCTACAACCTGACTGGCATGAGCTTCTCGCCGAAAGAGATCGCCGGCGCCATCCGCGAACATATCCCCACTTTCTCCATCAGCTACGAGCCCGATTACCGCCAGCACATCGCCGACGGCTGGCCGCAAAGCATCGACGACGAACTGGCCCGCAAAGACTGGGGCTGGAAACCCGAATTCGACCTGGAGAAAATGACGGCGGATATGCTCAAAAACCTCAGGGTTCAGAAAGGCATGTAATCTCATTTTAACACTACTATAGGTTGTACCCCGGCATTTTTGCCGGGGTTTTTCAATGGCGCTAAAAAAAATGGGTGATAATGTCGGCGAATCATTTAATCATTTAAATTACACTTTGTATCGTCCTTTTTTGAATGCCCCAAAAATCAATGCTAATGGCACATATCACGACAATGGACTACCACGAAAGAATAAACAATGCGATCATTACGCTCGAATCCGGACAGGAAGAGATCGTTCGTGGATCTGACCAGCATCTGGATGCGATCATTAAATTATCCGGAATACTAAAAGTCGTTGGTGACGCTTTCAAGGTGTTGACAGACGATATCGAGGAAAACTTCAACCTGTTTACACAGGAACAGGCGCGGGAAGTGATCAGTAATATCTTCCCTATTTTTCCCGTTGCCGACAAGTTGCTCGCTACCATCGCCAAAACTGGTCTGGATGCGGACTTGCCCCAATTACTGACAGACTTTCAAGCCGAGTTTAGCGAATTACGTGAAATGGTGCACGATCTCTCCCGCTTCAAAGCGAACGATACATCGGAATGGGATGATATTTTCAAGGACTAAATGAACCGGCCCCAAAATGAAGTTTTATACCACTTCAAGCGTTCGCAACGACATCGAAAAATACAGGAAGAAAGACAGTTATAGCCGTTGTTGCGAAGATCTTTGCGCATTTTTTGCCAATAAGGATATAGAAGCGATTTCCATGCAACCCAAACTGTTGGGTGCAAGTGGGAAAGTGCATTTCCAAAAATCCAGGTTTGCGTCTTCCAACTCAGCTAAAGGAAAATCCAACGGCTACCGGATCTATTATGTCGTGGAGGTGGAACATGCTGCCGTGACCGTGATCGGTTTTTATCCCAAAACAGGAACGTATGGGAAAGACGATATCTCAAATACCGAATATAAACAGATCATTTCGGAGTATAAGCTGGAAAAAGCTGGTGGACGATTGTGCCGTCATGATATTTCCAATTCCTTCCTGCCAACCCATGCATTTTAATTGCGCCGGGTCGAACATCCATATCATTCAGGCAGAATGCCCCGATGGCGGTTTCTTATTATAAATTAGTTATATTTGTATCGGCCCTGCGCCACCCGATCCTATGAAGAAAACCTTGATCCTCTGCCTGCTGGCCCTTGGTGCCGGTAAGGCCCGCGCGCAATTTACCACCATCGCCGAAAGTCCCGCGTTCCAGGAGCCGGGAGACGGCAACGCGCGCATCCTCCAGCTCACGAACGGCAACACCCTCTTCATCCACTTCACCCCGAAGCAGGGTATCCAGCTGCAATTGTTCGACCGCCAGCACCACCGCATCGACACCCTGCCCCCCGTTACCGACTGGAAAGCCTATAAAAACGCCCAGCTCGACGCCGCCTTCGAATCCGGCAACGGCAACGCCACCATCTTCCTCAGCGATCGCTCCAAAAGGCATCCCCTCCTCCGCCGGCTCACCATCAGCGCAGAAAACGGGCTCCTTACCGAAGACAGCGTTATCGCCGAACAGGATAAAGTAGACCTGCGGAAGAAATCCCTCGCCAGTTCGGACTTTCTCATCATCCGCGATCCCCACTCCGGTAGCTACGCCGTTTGGATGTATTTCAACACCGACGATGCATCCGACGCCGGATACCAGATCGTCCACTTCTCCGCCAATCACCGGGAAATCAGCCGCGCCCGTTTTAAAAACTTCGATCACAGCGCCCCCTTCCGGTATTGGGACATGGCCGTCATCGGCGAAGAAAAACTCTGCATCCTCGGCATGGAAGAAAATAAAGGCCAATCGGGCGACAGCCTCGTCATGAAACTTGCTACGCTCGACAGCGGTATGGTCTTCTTTAAATTCCACGATCTCCGCTTCCCCGCAGAAGACGCAGTGACAGGAGCTTTCGTCAAATACAACCCCCAAACCCGACAACTGCTCCTGCTCCAGGCCGTGAAGAAAATGGAAAAGAAAACCGAACGCATCCTGACGCGCAGTTCCGTGGTACAACTTCCTGCATTGAATATTTCCTTCGCCAAAGACATTTATTTCCGGGGCGTCAACCAGAAGCAGCAGGAAGCATTCGGTTCCGAAACGGAATACAACGGCGTTCCGCAGAACGTGTTCTTCCGGGCAGACGGCGGCTACAGCATCGTGTTCGAGGAACTGGACAATCACATCCGCATGATGAACAATACGCCCACCGTAGTGAGCACCGTGCTGGCCAACGTGGCGGTCGTGAATTACGACAGCACCGGCAAGGAAATTAACAGCTGGATCATCCCGCGCAGGCACATCAACCAGGGCGTGGTCATGAAACCCTTCTACCTCAAAGCCCGCGAAAACGTGAACGCGCCCTTCCAATGGGAAGACCAGTACAAACTGTTCACCTACATACCCGGGTATATCCTTATCAACGACCTCGACGCCCGCCGAAAAGCCACCGATCCCTCGCGCCAGGCCGCCATCCGCGACATCAGCAACTGCCACGGTTTCTATTACACCCTCGAAGGGGAAGACCCCGTGCCGCAGCGCGATTTCGTTTTCAGCACGGAAACCGACCGCCAGGTGGCGCTCTTCGCGTTCAGCGACTACGACCCCGTGAAACGGACGCTCGTAACCCTGAAACGCAATCCCGACAACAAAAGGGAAATCAAACTGGTATGGCTGCAGGTGCCGGAACGCAAAACGGCCGGTCACGATATGGCCGGCGCCGCTTCCAACAACATGAAATGAGACACTAAAATGCGATAAAACAGGAAAGCCGGGGCAATGGTCCCCGGCTTTATATTTTAGTTGACAGATGGTGCGAGTTATTCAATGAAACCCACGGCCACCGTGGCGTTCGAAAACTCGTCGACGAGTATGAACGTGCCGTTGGCGGGATTGGTCCCGTATTTGTCGGCGAACACGGGCTGGGCGGTTTTCAGCACAATGCGGCCGATATCGTTCAGTCCCATTTCCGTTTTCTCCTCGATCCGGTTGGTCGTTACTTCCGTTACGCTGGTGATCTGCTGCACCTTGGATTTGATGCGGGTAGGACCATGCTGCAGGAGGTACGTCTTGCCGGGTGTGAGTTTGTTCTGGTCCATCCAGCAAATCTGCGCTTTCACTTCGCGGAGGCCTTCGGGTTGCGATTGCCCTTCCTTCACCAGCAGGTTGCCCCGGCTGATGTCGATCTCGTCTTCCAGCGTAATCACCACACTTTCACCGGCATGCGCATCCTGCAGTTGCTCACCGAATTTCTCGATGGATTTGATTTTGCTTTTCTGCTCGTTGGGGAGTGATACGATGGTGTCTCCCACCGAAAAACTGCCGCTGGCGATCTTGCCGGCAAAACCCCGGAAGTCGTGGAACTGCTCTGTTTTGGGGCGGATCACGTACTGGATGGGGAAGCGGGCGGGATGGTTGCGATCGTTCCGGTCGAACTGGATTTCTTCCAGGAACTCCAGCAAGGGGAGCCCTTTGTACCAGCTGATCTTTTCGGTGCGCGTCACCACGTTTTCGCCGTACAGCGAGGAAATGGGGATGCATTTCACTTCTTTGCCTTCGTATAAAGAACCCGGCAACAGCTGCTGGAAATCTTCCACGATCTGGTTGTAGCGCGCTTCGTCGTATTCCACGAGGTCCATCTTGTTGATGCAGACCACGAGGTGCGGGATGCGCAGCATGCAGGCGATGAAGAAGTGGCGGTAAGTCTGCTCCACGATGCCTTTGCGGGCGTCGATGAGGATGAGCGAAACCTGCGCGGTGGATGCGCCGGTCACCATGTTGCGGGTGTACTCGAAGTGCCCCGGTGTATCGGCGATGATGTATTTGCGGTTGGGGGTGCTGAAGTAGATGTGCGCCACATCGATGGTGATACCCTGCTCGCGCTCGGCGATGAGCCCGTCTGTGAGGAGCGAGAGGTCGGTGAAGTCGAGCCCCTTTCTTTTGCTGGCCGCCTGGAGGGCTTCCATTTTGTCCTGCGTGATGGATTTGGTATCGTACAGGAGCCGCCCGATGAGGGTGCTTTTGCCGTCGTCTACACTGCCGGATGTGGTGATACGTAAAACGTCCATATGTTGCGTTGCGGTTATCGGTGATTGTTAGAAATAGCCTGCCTGTTTGCGTTTTTCCATGGCGGCTTCCGACCGTTTATCGTCGATCCGGGCGCCACGCTCGGAAATTTTCGCTGCGAGGATTTCCTCGATGATGTCTTCCAGCTTGTCGGCTTCAGACAATACAGCGGCGGTGCAGGTCATATCGCCTACCGTGCGGAAGCGTACTTTCGAGCGGAAAGGAACCTCTTCTTCGGTGGTGTTGAGATAGGGCGAGAAGGGCCAGTACATGCCGTCGCGCTCGATGATCTCGCGTTCGTGCGAGAAGTAGATCGACGGGATGGCGAGTTCTTCTTCGCGGATATAATTCCATACATCGAGCTCCGTCCAGTTGGAAATGGGGAACACGCGTACGTTTTCGCCGATGTTGATTTTGCCGTTGAGCATGTCGAACAGCTCGGGGCGTTGCATTTTGGCGTTCCACTGGCCGAATTCGTCGCGGACGGAGAAGATGCGCTCTTTGGCGCGGGCTTTCTCTTCGTCTCTGCGGGCGCCGCCGATGCAGGCGTCGAACTTCAGTTCTTCGATGGCATCGAGGAGGGTTACGGTTTGAAGAGCGTTGCGGGATGCGTATTTGCCGGTTTCTTCCTTCGCCTTGCCCTGGTTGATGGAGTCCTGCACATTGCGGACGATCAGTTCGAGCCCAAGCGATTCCACGAGCCAGTCGCGGAATTCGATGGTTTCGGGGAAGTTATGACCGGTGTCTACGTGGAGGAGGGGGAAGGGGATCTTTCCTGGATAGAAGGCTTTCTGTGCGAGGCGCACGAGGGTGATGGAGTCTTTACCGCCGGAAAATAGGATCGCCGGGCGTTCGAATTGCGCGGCGGTTTCCCGGAGGATGTAAATCGCTTCGTCCTCGAGGGCCCTTGGAAATTGCCATTGTATGCTACTCATATCTTGCTGTTATAAGTCTTAACTGTGTAATCCGCATTCTTTTTTGGACAGCTCCCACCACCAGCGGCCGGCGCGGGGATGTTCTCCCGGTTCGATGGCGCGGGTGCAGGGCGCGCAGCCGATGGAGATGAATCCTTTGTCGTGCAGTTTGTTGTACGGCACGTTATTGTCTTTCAGATAGGCGATCATCTGCTCGTAGCTCCAGTGGATGAGGGGATTGTACTTGTACAGTCCGCGATGATCGTCCCACTCCAGCACGGGCATATCCGTCCTGTTTTCGCTTTGTTCGGCCCGCAGCCCGGTGATCCAGACTTTGGCGCCCTGGAGCGCCCTGCCCAGTGGCTCCACTTTCCGTATATGACAACACTCTTTACGGTTCTCGACGGAATCGTAAAAACTGTTGGTGCCCTTTTCCTTCAGCAGGTTTTCCACTGCCGCGGTTTGAGGGAAATAGATATCGAACGGCTGCTTGTAACGTGCCCTGGTGATGTCCATCAGGTCGTACGTTTCCTGGAAAAGCCGGCCGGTGTCTAACGTGAAAACGCGTACCGGCAGGGCGTTGCGCCAGATGATGTCTGCCAGCACCTGGTCTTCCTGCCCAAAAGAGGTGGAAAAAACCACAGCTCCCGGAAATTCCTCCGTCAATATGCGTATTCCCGTGGCGATGTCCGTTTGCTGGGCAATGATGCCCGTTAAATCTTTCATATCCTTATCTGAGTGTCCGTTCAACAAAAATACATAAAGTCTATAAAAAATATAGACTAATTTTCGTGAAAAGGGAAGAGCCCCGTCCTGCGGAGCCCTTCGGCGACTTTTCTGGGGAACGTCATATCTGGAAAAAACGCTGCGAAAGCAATGTAAGCGGGTTGGAAATCAAAAGTATACACGTTGAATAGGGTAGCCGGCATTGCGCTGTTTCCATGACAACAGGTATACATTGACGGAGAAATATCCGTTGCAACAAAGGTACCGGCCCCCGAAACTTCTGACAATACTCACTTCTGAGTATTTTCTATGGGTTTGGGTGAAAATCCGTCCATTCAGCCCGTAGAATTCCCCGCTCAATTGGTATTATTTCAGTATGAGGTGGTAATTGCGCCAATACAAAAGAGGCTGTATCGCATCGATACAGCCTCTGTACTTATAACCCTGAGAATTTCTTATTCCCTTGTAAGAATATCTTTCAAAGATTTGTTTTCCAGCAATTTAAGCGTGGCATCGCGGACTTTGCTCATCACTTCGTGCAGCCCGCAGATCGCTTCGTCCTTGCAGTTTTCGCAGCGCTCGTAATAATTGAGGCTCACGCAGGGAAGCAGGGCGATAGGCCCGTCCAGCAGGCGGATAATGCGCGCCAGCGGAATTTCCTTGGGCGTCCGCATCAAATAATAGCCACCGCCTTTTCCCTTCTTGCTGCCTAAGATACCGGCATTCTTCAGCTCCAGCAGGATGTTCTCCAAGAACTTGATGGAGATGCTTTTTTCCGAAGCGATTTCAGAAATCAGTATAGGACCTTTATCCACATTCTCTGCCAGGTAGATCAAGGCATGGAACGCATATTGTGTTTTTTTAGACAGCATATTCCTTAGTCTCCAGTAATTTTTGCACTCTCAATTGTACAAATATAACAAAAAACGGCAGCTTTCGCCGGGAGGGGAAGATCAGAGGTTGAGGACGTCGCTCATATTGAAGATGCCTTTCTTGCCTTTCAGCCATTCAGCCGCGGTTACCGCCCCGGCGGCAAAACCTTCCCGGGAATGCGCCGTGTGTGTAATGGTAATATCATCGATAGCGGAATGATAATCAACGATATGCGTGCCGGCTGCGGGGTCGATCCTTTTGGAATGGATGTACAGCTGCGAAGCGTCTTGCGTGGCATCGTTCACCCATCCTTTCTTGCCGGGCAGCTTGTCGATGATCTGCTCCGCCAGGGTGATAGCCGTGCCCGAAGGTGCGTCTTTCTTCTGGGTATGGTGGATTTCCTCCATCCGAACGGAATAGGAGGTTTGGCCCGCCATCAGTTCGGCCAGCCGCTGGTTCAGCGCGAAAAAGATATTTACGCCGATGCTGAAATTGCTGGCGTACAGGAATGCCTGGTGCTTTTCGAGGCAGATGGCTTTCACTTCGGGCAGCTTTTCGAGCCAGCCGGTGGTGCCGCACACCACGGGAACGCCTGCTTCGAAGCATTTCAGGATGTTGTGGTAAGCGGTTTCGGGGGTGGTGAATTCAATGGCAACGTCTGCCTGGGAGAGGTTTTCCTTCTCCAGGAGGTGGCTGCTGTTGATGTCTATGCGGTGAATTACTTCGTGCCCGCGGCTGGTGGCGATGGCTTCAATGGCTTTGCCCATTTTGCCGTACCCGATGAGTGCGATTTTCATATCTGTAAGAGGATACTGTGATTATTTGAATGAAAACCCTCCGGAGCGTTGCTGCTTCGGGTTGAGGGTGATGGTGAGCCCCACGCCGATGGTCCGTTTGTCGAACATTTTGGGCGATATGCGGATGCTCAGGTCGTTGGAGATGTCGAACTGCCGTAAATGCGCGAACACCGTGGCGTCCACGATATTGAGCGCGTAAGCGGCCACGAACACGAGCACCGAATAATCCACGTACTGGCGGTAGGCATCGCGGAGGTAGATCAGGTCTGCGTCTACGTACCGCTTATACGGGTCTGCCCAGTCAGGATTATCGCGGTTAGCAACGCGGGTGCGATATGCGCCGCGGAACTCCCGGTATTTATCGATATTGAAAAGGAAAACGCCCGTGCTGACACCGATAGCGGCATACACGATGGGCACTTTCCAGTATTGGCGGTTATATACCTGCCCCAGGCCCGGGAGCACGGCGGAGTAAAACGCCGCTTTCCTTGGACTGTGCAGTGGCTTGTAATTGGCCACGATACTGTCTGCCGGGCTGGCATACACGGTGTCTACGCCAAGTTCGGTGGTGGTGGGCCTGCGTTTGAGCGAGTCCATCATCATACGGTTGCCATTGGCAGTATCCGTCTGCGCCAGGAGCCCCGAAAAGGGGAGGAGCAGCAGGCAGCAAAGCAGGAAACAGGCGCTGTTTTTCACTTACAATGATAATTTTTCCAGGATGGCGTCCAGCTCTTCGTCCGAATAGAATTCGATCTGGATGTTGCCTTTCCCGTTCTTGCCACGGGCCAGGTTGACCTTGGTGGAGAAGTGGGACGACAGGTTGTCCTGGATTTTCTGGTAAGCCGGCGGCAGGAGGTTTTTGGCCGGTTTTTTCGCATTGGCCTTGTCGTTGGCGTTCACCTTACGGACAAGTTCTTCCGTTTGGCGGACCGACAAGCCATTTTTCATGATCTCGCCGAAAACGAACAGTTGTTTGTCCACGTCTTCGATGCTGATGATCGTGCGGGCGTGGCCCATGCTAAGTTTATTGTTGCGAACGGCCACCTGGATATCGGGGGGCAGTTTCAGCAGCCGGATGTAGTTGGTAACGGTGCTCCTTTCCTTGCCCATTCTTTCGGCTACCTGCTCCTGGGTGAGGTCGATCTCTTCCATGAGGCGTTTGTAGCTGAGGGCGATTTCGATGGCGTTGAGGTTCTCGCGTTGCAGGTTTTCCAGCAGCGCCAGTTCCAGGAGCTCCTGGTCGTTGGCTTGCCTTACATACGCGGGAATATCCTTCAGTCCGGCCATTTTACTGGCACGGAAACGGCGTTCCCCGGCGATCAGCTGGTATTTCTTGCCGATGCGGGAAACGGTTACGGGCTGAATGATGTCGTGCAGCTTGATGGATTGGCTCAGCTCCTGCAGCGCCTGCTCGTCGAAATCGCGGCGGGGCTGCTTGGGGTTGATCTCAATCAGCTCCAGCGCGATCCGCTCGATGCCGGTTGCCTGGGCTACCACTTGTTCGGCAAGCGCACCGGTGGTTTGCTTCAGGTCTGTGTCGATATTCTGTAACAGCGAGCGGATGCCTTTGCCCAACGCCTCTTTCTTACTCGGATTGGTCATCGTTAATTGCTAGTATTTTGTCTTCTTGATTGATCTTGGTAAAGTTATGCTTTTGCAGGATCTCCTTCGCCAGGTTCAGGTAGTTGATGGCGCCGGTGCTCATGGCATCGTACATGATAACGGACTTGCCGAAGCTCGGGGCTTCGCCCAGTTTGGTATTACGATGGATGATGGTGTTGAACACGCTTTCCTCGAAGTGTTGTTTCACTTCGTCTACCACCTGGTTGCTGAGGCGGAGGCGGCCGTCGTACATGGTCATGAGGATACCCTCGATCTCCAGTTCCGTATTCAGCCTGCTTTGCACGATCTTGATCGTATTGAGCAGCTTGCCCAGGCCCTCCAGCGCGAAGAACTCGCACTGCACCGGGATGATCACCGAATGGGAAGCCACCAGGGCGTTCACCGTGATCAGGCCCAGCGAAGGGGAGCAGTCTACGATAATAAAGTCGTATTCATCTTTGACAGTGTCAATCACCTGCTTCATCACCCGCTCCCGGTTGGGATGGTTGATCAGTTCCAGCTCCGCGCCCACCAGGTCGATGTGCGAAGGCAACACTTTCAGGTTCGGCGTGTCGGATTCCAGGATCACGTCCCGGGCCTGCACGTCGTTCACCATACAGTCGTACAGGCTCTGCTGTATGTTACGCAGGTCGAAGCCCAGCCCGGTGGTGCTGTTGGCCTGGGGGTCAGCGTCCACGAGCAGCGTTTTGTACTCCAGTACCGCCAGGCTGCTGGCGAGGTTGATGGCGCTGGTCGTTTTCCCCACGCCCCCTTTCTGATTGGCGATTGCGATGATTCTTGCCATTGTCTTGTCTTAAATTCCAGGTTTAATAGGATAAAATAGGATATCAGCCGATGGCATCGATGGTTTCACCGATCCCCGGCAGCAGCAGGGTCAGCCCCGCTTCTTCGAACAACTGCTGTGCAACAGCCTTGTCGATCTTGATATATCCGAATGTGTCGTAATGTACTCCGATAATGCGCTGGCATTCAATGAATTCCGCTGCGATCACGGCATCGTCTGCCCCCATCGTGAAATTGTCGCCCACCGGCAGCACCGCAAAGTCCAGCTTCGCCCACCGCGGGATCAGCTCCATATCAAACGTCAAAGCCGTATCCCCCGAATAGTAGAAATTCCCCTCACCGGTCATGAACAGGAAACCCATCGGGTTACCCCCGTAATTGCCGTCGGGCAAACCGCTGGAATGATGCGCAATGGTACATTTCACCGTACCAAAGTCAAAATGCCACTTGCCGCCCGTATTCATCGGGTGCACTTTTTCATGCCCCTGCCGCTGCACCCACTCCGTCAGCTCGTAGGCCCCCACCACCATGGCGCCCGTGCGCTTCGCCAGCGCCATCAGGTCGGCCACATGGTCGGAATGACCATGCGAAACGAATATGTAATCCGCCTCAATACGTTCAACGTCAATGGATTTTGCCAACTCGTTGTGCGTAATGAACGGGTCGAACACGATCTTTTTTCCCTTCACTTCCACCGCAAAACTGGAATGCCCGTAATAGGTGAATTTCATATTGCAATGATATAATAATATGACCTAATCGGACAAAAATACAACGAATCACCTAATAACGGGCCATGCTCCCTATTTATTTATTCACACCTCCGGCTGGGGAAAAATCACATTTTTTTAGGTTTTACTTTGCAATTTTTTGGTCAGATATTCGTCTACCTTACCACGGAAGCCATCCCGATCAGCCCGATTGTGCTAATTTTACAGGATCGCTTCGATAATTAAATCATTGATCCATACGATATTATGCGAGCCGGACCCAATTTACTCTCCACCATACTCCTCGTCATCATCATGCTGGCGCTCGACGCCTACGTCTTTTACGCCCTCCGTTCCCTGATGGCCAACGCCGCCCCCAGGCTCCGAGGTGTCGTATTCTCCCTTTATTGGGTGCTTTCCGCTATTGTGATGGCCTCCATCGTCTTTTACGGCAAGATCCCCTGGGCCAAATTCATGCAGGCCAGGGCCTATTACCTCACCTTCGCCTTTTCTTTCTCCTTCTCCAAACTCATGGTGGCGCTTTTCCTCTTCATCGACGATGGCCGCCGCGCCGTAATGTGGGTCGTGGAAAAAGTCCGCTCCGCCCCGGCCGTTGCCGCCGCCGTTCAGGCCAGGGAAGAAGGCAACCGCGAAACCGAAGGCATGTCGCGCTCCCGCTTCCTCCTCAAATCGGGATTCCTCGTCGGGGGCACCCTCATGGGAACCCTGTTGTACGGACTTTCCAATAAATACAATTACCACGTCCGCAAACTGCGGCTGGCTTACCCCAATTTACCTTCGGCTTTCAAAGGACTGAAAATCGTGCAGATATCCGACATCCATTCCGGCTCCTTCAACGACAAGGAAGCCGTGAAGCGCGGCGTAGAGCTCATCCAGGCGCAAAAGCCTGATCTTGTGCTGTTTACGGGCGATCTGGTGAACGACCGCTCCCTCGAAATGGATGATTACACGGACGTGTTCGATAAGATCAACGCCCCGATGGGCGTGTTTTCCACCCTCGGCAACCACGACTACGGCGATTATTACCCCTGGCCGGATTACGATAACAACCGCCGCTCGCGCCTCAAGGCCCAGAACCTCGAAACCCTCAAGGGCATCCACGCCAAAATGGGGTGGCGCCTGCTGATGAACGAAAATAAAATCCTCGAAAAAGACGGCCAGCAGATCGCGCTGCTGGGCGTCGAGAACTGGAGCATGAACCCCCGGTTCCCGCGGCTCGGCGATATGAAAGCGGCGTACGAAGGCACCAAAGACGTTCCCTTCAAAATCCTCCTTTCCCACGACCCCACGCATTGGGACGGACAAATCCGCAACGAATATCCCGACATCGACCTCATGTTGGCCGGCCATACGCACGGCATGCAGTTCGGCGTGGAAATCCCGTTCTTCAAATGGAGCCCGGCACAATACATCTACCGGCAATGGGCCGGCCTGTACGAGGAGGGCAAGCAACGGCTGTACGTGAACAGGGGCTTCGGTTTCCTGGGATATCCCGGCCGCGTGGGCATCCTGCCGGAGATCACCGTGATCGAACTCGTATAAGTTCTGTATTTTGCGGGCGATGAAAAACCTCGCCGTCATCTTCCTTGTTTTTATACTGCCGGTTTCGTTCGCCCGGGCGCAAAATCTCGCCGAGCTGGAAAGACAGCTGGATTCGCTGCTGGACAGCCGTTACAAAAGCGAGGTGACCCTGGCGGTGGGGTTCGGCAACAACCCCGCGTACGGCGGCAAAGCGGCGGATGCTTTCCGGCCCATAAACATGAAACCTTTTCTGTCCCCTTCGGTCACCTACACGCATAAAAGCGGCCTGTTCGCCAACGCCGCGGCGTACTACCTGTTGAGCGGCGGCAACAAACCCTGGTTCGAATTCGACCTGGGCGGCGGGTACGACTATACCCGCAACCGGGATTTGATGACGGGGATTTCCTACACGCGGTATTTCTACGCCGATAGTTCCGACGTGCCGCAAACACCCGTCAAAAACGAATTGTACGCCTATTTCATTTACCGCAAATGGTGGCTGCAACCCGGGCTGAGCCTCGATTTTGGCTGGGGGAGCTATGTGCGGGACGGGGCTGCCGGTTCGTTGAAAGAACAAGGGAATGATTTCAACGTGATCGCAGACGTCCGCCATCCGTTTTTGTTTATGGACGTACTGAAGGCCGACGATGGCCTGCTGATCATGCCCATCGCGGGATTGACGACCGGCACCGCGAAATATTTTTCGAGCATGAGAAGTTTCCGGTACGCGACGCGGGGGAATGCTATCAGGAAATTCAGCGAAAAGAAGAATAATGGCCGCGGAAGAGGGAATGGGAATGGCGGTGGACCCGTTACTGAGGAAACGGAAACCATTTTATCCGACGGAAGCGCGTTCAAGCCGCGGGCGGTGGACCTGGGGCTGCGGGTGTCTTACATCATCGGCAAGTTTGCGATATCCCCGTCTTTCACTTTGTTCAAAATGTTGCAAGGCCCGGACACTTCCGTATCGGGATACTTTACTGCCAACGTGAGCGTTACATTTTGAAAACTGATCAAGCCCTCTTTTAGCACGGAATTTGCGACGAGCGTAGGGGATGCGGGCCCGGGGTTCGTCTTTAAGGACGGAAGTGGTTCGCAATCAAGTCCATCAAGATAAATTTGCTGCTTAACACTAAATCAATATCGAATATGAAAAAACTGTTTTTGGCCCTTGCTGTAATCTCGGGCCTGACCGTATCCTCCGCAAAAGCCCAGAAAATGATCCGTTTCGGTTTCAAAGGTGGCGCCAACCTGGGGAAGATCGACGGAACGGGGTATGACGACGCCTTCAAACTCGGGTGGCACCTGGGCGGTTTCGCGCAGATCAACCTGGTGAAAGGTTTCGGCATCCAGCCCGAACTGATCTATTCCAGCTCCAAAACCGAAATTAAAAACACCGGCGAATTCCAAACCGAATACGAACTGAACCAGGTAAAAGAGAATAAGCCGAAATTGGATTATCTTTCCATCCCGGTGCTCGCCAACATCGACCTGGGTTCTCCCCGCTTCAAACTGCAGGTAGGCCCACAGTTCAGCATCATGACGAGCAAGAAAAGGAACGTGTTCCAGGAAGGAAAGGAAGCATTTAAAAGCGGCGACTTCGGCGCTGTTGGCGGCCTCTGGCTCCAGCTCCCGATCGTGAACATCAGCGCCCGCTACGTGATAGGCCTGTCCAACGTCAACGACATTACTTTCGCCAACGGTACCAATCCCGAAAAGTGGAAGAATCAATCTATTCAATTAGGCGTAGGTATTACCCTCTAAGTATACCTACAACTGAGCGATGACCGCTTCCGGAAACGGGGCGGTCTTTTTTTGCCCCCGGGCAACCTCCGGCCGCCTTCCCGCGTTTCCTATTTTGGCATGCGCGCAGCAATGGCACTAAAGTTGACTATATAGGCTTGTTCTATTTTCAGGGACTTTTGTAAGGGGAATCCTGACATTCTGTCCCGATACTTAAAACTGACAGATGAATACATTTTTCTTGGGCAATACAGAGGAAGAGATGGAGTTTATGCCCATCATCCCGCTTAATGAAGACGGAGAAGGGCAGGAAGAAGACCTAATTCCCGAAGAACTGGCAATTTTACCCCTCCGCAATACCGTACTGTTCCCCGGCGTGGTGCTCCCCATCACCGTTGGGCGCGACAAGTCGATCAAGGCGGTGAACGATGCGTACAAGACTGACAAAATGATCGGTGTAGTCGCACAAAAAGACAGCAATGTCGAAGAACCTGCGGTGACAGACCTCAACGAAGTGGGGACCGTCGCCAAAATCGTGAAGCTGATCAAAATGCCCGATGGTGGCACCACCATCATCATCCAGGGCCGCAAACGCTTCCGTATCAAGGAAATCGTGACGGAAGACCCTTATTTCAAGGCGAAATACGACATCCTCAGCGATGAAGTGGAAGAAGGCGATTCGGAGTTCGACGCCTATGTTTCTTCCATCAAAGACCTGGCAGGGCAGATCATCGCCCTCAGCCCGCACCTCCCGTCGGAAGCCAGCATCATCCTCAAAAACATCGAAAACGCGCCTTTCCTCATCCACTTCGTGTCCAGCAACCTGAACAGCGACGTTAAGGAAAAACAGCGCATCCTCGAGATCAGCAACCTCCGCCAGCGTGCAGAAGTGCTCATGAAGCTCCTGCAGCTGGAATTGCAGCTCGCGGAACTGAAGAACAAGATCAATAATAAAACCAAGCAGGACCTCGACAAGCAGCAGCGCGATTACTTCCTCCAGCAACAGATGAAATCCATCAAGGAAGAACTGGGCGGAGACAGTAACGACCGCGAGATCAAGGAAATGATTCGCAAGTCGGAAGCCAAGAAATGGCCCGATGCCGCGCGCGACCTGTTCACCAAAGGCATCGAGAAGCTGGAGCGCATGCATCCCAGCACGCCCGATTACTCCGTGGTGTACAATCACCTCGATCTGATGCTCGACCTGCCCTGGCAGGAATATACCAAAGACAGTTACGACCTGAAGAAGGCCAAGAAAGTGCTCGATCACGATCATTACGGGATGGACCGGATCAAGGACCGCATCCTCGAATACCTGGCCGTGCTGAAACTGAAAGGCGACATGAAATCGCCGATCCTTTGCTTCGTGGGCCCTCCGGGCATCGGTAAAACCTCGCTCGGGCGCTCCATCGCCAACGCGATCGGCCGTAAGTACGCGCGCCTCAGCCTCGGCGGGCTGCACGACGAAAGCGAGATCCGCGGTCACCGTAAAACCTATATCGGCGCCATGGCCGGCCGTATCCTGCAAACGATCCGCAAGGTGAAATCCTCCAACCCGGTGATGATCCTCGACGAGATCGACAAGATCGGCAACGATTTCCGTGGCGATCCGGGATCGGCGCTGCTCGAAGTGCTTGATCCCGAACAGAACAGCACGTTCTACGATAACTACCTGGAACTGGAATACGACCTGAGCAAGGTATTGTTCATCGCCACGGCCAACAACCTCAGCGCCATCCCGCACGCCCTGCGCGACCGCCTGGAGATCATCGACCTGAGCGGTTATTCCATCGAAGAGAAAGTGGAGATCGCCAAGCGCCACCTCCTGCCGAAACAGAAGGAAATGCACGGGCTCGAAAACGTGAAGTTATCGTTCGCCAATAAAGTGATCGAAAAAGTAATCGCCAATTATACCCGCGAAAGCGGCGTCCGTGAGCTGGACCGCCAGTTTGCGGCCATCATGCGCTCTCTCGCCAAAGATGTGGCACTCGGCAAAACGCCGAAAGAAGCCGTCTCCGAAGAAAGGATCGCGCAGGCGCTGGGCAAGCCCAAGTACAGCAACGAAATGTACAAAACGGGCAACCCTCCCGGCGTAGCCGTGGGCCTGGCCTGGACGTATGTAGGCGGAGACATCCTCTTCATCGAATCCAGCCTGTCAGACGGGAAAGGAGAGCTGAAGCTGACCGGGAACCTGGGCAATGTGATGAAAGAATCGGCCGTAACGGCGCTCAGCTGGCTGCAAGCCAACGCCCTCAATTTCAGGATCGATCCGAAAGTGTTCCAGCAAAAGACCATCCATATCCACGTTCCGGAAGGAGCGGTACCGAAAGATGGTCCCAGTGCGGGTGTGACCATGCTCACGGCGCTGGCCTCGGTGTATACCGGCCGCCGCGTGAAACCTTACCTGGCTATGACGGGCGAGATCACGCTCCGCGGACAGGTGTTGCCCGTGGGCGGTATCAAGGAAAAGATCCTCGCCGCCAAGCGCGCCGGCATCAAGGAGATCATCCTTTGCTGGCAGAACGAAAAAGATATCCAGGACATCAACCCCGACTATATCAAGGGGCTGAAGTTCCATTATGTGCGCGAAATGAACCAAGTGCTCGAAACTGCGTTATTAAAGAGGTAGGACGCACGGTCCGTTACTCCTGACGCAACCGTGCCACCATGTTCACTTGAAAAAAGTGAGCGCATGTTGATTGTTTAAGGGTTTGAATAGAGCCATCCAGGAAGGGTGGCTTTATTCTTTTTTATTCCGTCCAAGTTGTAACTTAACGGCCGTAATCCTTTGCCATTTCCCTGTGAAGATCCGTTTCCTCCTCATATGGCTGTTTCTGCCGTTCGCCGCTGCCGCCCAGTTGCTGGGAGGCCGGAGCTCGTACGCTTTCCTGGAACTGCCGCCCTCACCGCAGATCACCGCGCTGGGAGGCGCAAATGTAGCCATCCTGGGGAACGACGTGAGCACGGCGCTTCTCAACCCCGCGTTGCTCCGGCCGGAAATGGGCGGGCAATTGCAGGTGAACATGGCCGGGTACAACGGCGGCATCAAGTACGGGCACGCCGCCTTCGGCGCCTACGCTCCCGGGATCCGGACTTCTTTCGCCGCGAGCCTCCAGTATGTGGGGTACGGGCAGATGCAGCATACCGATGTAACCGGGAATGTGATAGGGACCTTCCGGCCGGTGGATTTTTCCTTCCAGCTGACCGCCTCCCGCCGCTACCTCGAAAAATGGCATTACGGCCTCACGCTGAAATACATCCGCTCCGAATATTTCGACTACAGCTCCACCGGCCTTGCAGCCGATGTCGGCATCACGTTCACCGATTCCGCGCGCGGCTGGCAGGCAGGGCTCGTGGCCATGAAGATGGGCACGCAGTTCACCAAATACGTTTCAGACGAAAATGCGACCCTGCCTTTCGACCTCCAGGTCGGGATTTCGAAGAAACTGGCGCACGTACCGATCCAGCTATCCGCCACTATCCATCATCTCCACCAGTTCGACATCCGCTACAGCGGCCCCGACCTGCGCGACGATATCCGCATCGGGAACGGCGATACCCTGCGCACGAAGGGTTCCGGTATCGACAACCTTTTCCGGCATTTTGTGCTCGCCGCGCAATGGAACATCGGGAAATATCTCGAGATCACCGGCGCCTATAACCATTTGCGGCGGCGGGAGCTTTCGCTGCCGGAGCGCCGCGGCATGAGCGGCTTTTCGCTGGGCGTGGGCGTGGTGGTGAAGAAGTTCCAGCTGCGGTATGCGAGAAGCTGGTACCAGCGGGCTGTGGGCTTTCATCATATCGGTTGCAGTATTCCTTTGCAACAATGGGCAGGAATCGGTATTTTCGATGGGCGCGCGGGGCGTTGACCCGGATTATCCCGCCGCATTATCTTTCATCAACATACATATGCAACCAGTTATCGCCATACGGCATTTAAACAAGCACTTCGGAAAGAAACAGGTATTGATGGACATCAACCTGGAAGTTCGTCCGGGTGAAGTGATCGGCTATATCGG
This sequence comes from Chitinophaga rhizosphaerae, assembly GCF_003958645.1. Taxonomy (GTDB): domain Bacteria; phylum Bacteroidota; class Bacteroidia; order Chitinophagales; family Chitinophagaceae; genus Chitinophaga; species Chitinophaga rhizosphaerae. The sequence goes on along the minus strand of NZ_RXLO01000008.1, from coordinate 192,893 downwards.
CCCCAACGGCGCCGGTAAATCCACCACCGTGAAAATCCTCATCGGATTGTTGGGCGATTACGAAGGCGATGTAAGCGTGATGGGGCACGATTTGCGCGAGAACACCCTGGCTGTAAAAGCCCTCACCGGATACGTCCCCGAAAACGCGGAAATCTACGAAGTGCTCACGCCCATGGAATACCTGTCGTTCACTGGCAAACTGTACGGGCTTGATGAAGATACCATCGCGGAGCGCGCCCAGCGCATGCTCCAGGCGTTCGGGCTGCAGGAGAACAAAGACCAGCGTATGGATACGTTCTCCAAGGGCATGCGGCAGAAAGTCCTCATCATTTCCGGCCTGCTCCACAATCCGCAGATCGTCATCCTCGACGAGCCGCTTTCCGGGCTGGACGCCAATGCCGTGATCATCGTGAAGGAAATCATCACCCTGCTCAAGAAAGAGAACAAAACCATTTTCTATTGCTCGCATATGATGGACGTGGTGGAGAAAGTGGCAGACCGCATCGTGCTGATAGACGAAGGCCGCATCGTGGCCGACGGCACCTTCCGGGAACTGCAGCAATCCGGATCGGAAACCCTCGAGCAGGTGTTTGCCCGGCTCACCGGCAAGCAGCGCCTCAGCGAACAGGCGGATCAGTTCATCAACGCCCTCGGCCAATAAAATACCGCGCCCATGAATACAATAATGCTGGCGATGGTATCGCTTTTCAATCCGCTGTGGCGCGTGCTGGGCGTGGATGTCATGCAACTCCGCACCATCCTCGACACCAAGCTGCGCATAGACGACCGCCGGCCCAACGTCTACAACCGCGGCTCGCGCCAGGGCTCAACGAAACCGGTCCGCAATAGCGCCATACTTACGATGGTGCTCTCGTTTTTCATCGGGATGATCTACCTGTCGGTTTTTACGGTGGGGACGGATATCCGGTTGCAATCGTTCCTCTGGTTTTCCGCGTATTTGCTCACGATGTGCATCACGCTCATCACGGATTTTTCGTACGTGCTGATCGACCCGCGCGACAACCACATCCTGCTGCCGCGGCCCGTGAGCGACCGCACGCTGGTGGTAAGCCGGCTGCTGCATATTGCGCTGCATATTTCGAAGCTCGCGGTGCCGATGGGATTGTCGCCGTTCCTGTATATCTGTTATTTATACGGCGTGTTGCCAGGGCTGTGGTTTGCGCTGCTGGCGCTCATGCTGACGTTCCTGGCGATATTCTTCATCAATCTCGCTTATTTGCTGGTGCTGCGGATCACGTCGGCCGAAAGGTTCAAGGAAGTGATCAACTCCATGCAGATCGTGTTTTCGATCGTGATGTTCGGCGTGTACTTCCTGGGGCCGCGCGTGTTGCGGAACATCCAGGTAGAAGGGGTATTCAGGAGCGAAGATTTTCCCTGGCTGCCATTTGCGCCTACGTGGTGGTTTGCGGGAGCGTTCAGCTGGCTGGTGGACGGATGGAGGGCGAACACCGCGCTCAACATTGCTTTGGCTTTCCTGGCGCCCATGGTGTGCCTTTGGGTGGTGGTGCGCTTCCTCGCACCGAGCTTCAACCGGAAAATCGCGGGAATGGGTGCCGGCGACCCGGCGCCACAGGTCTTGAAACCGGTTAAGACCGTGGACGGAAAGGAACCGTTTTACAGGAAAATGTCGCGTCTTTTCGCAAAAGGTGGGCAGGAACAATTGTCGTTCGAGCTGGTTTGGCTGCTGACGGCCCGCACGCGCGAATTCAAGCTGAAAGTATATCCATCGGTCGCGTATGTGTTCGTGATCACCGTAGGGATCGTTTTCTTCTCCGATCGTGGATCGTTCCAGCAGAAATGGGGGCAGATAAGGGATACGCCGATTTATTTGTTCCTCATCTACATGAGCAGTTTCATATTCATCACCGCCATTTCCCAACTGGTGTATTCCGAAAGATACAAGGCTGCCTGGGTGTATTTTACTTCACCGCTGGAAGCACCGGGCCCCATTCTCGTGGGCGCCTGGAAAGCGGCGCTGGTGAAGTTTTTGCTGCCGGTGTACGCGGGCGTTTCCGTGTTCGCGGCGGCGATATGGGGGCTGAAGATCCTGCCAGACCTCATCCTGGGTTTCATCAATGTATTGGTGATCAGCCTGCTGTATGCGCTCATCGTGCTGCGGGAGCTGCCGTTTTCCGCCGCGCCCGACCTGGCGGGAGGTACCGGGAAGCTGATGCGCAACTTACTGGTGATGACCATTCCCGGGATCATCGGCCTGGCGCATTTCCTGCTGGGGTTCGTGGGGAAGGGGACGCCGGTGCTGTATTACGGCAGCGTGGCGCTTTTTGCGTGTGTTTCGGCCGCTTTGTGCTACCTGTTGTACGGTTCTTACCGGAAATCGGGTTGGAAAGACGTAAAAAGCTGACGGGCGGCCGTCAGCTTTCTGGATATTGTTACAGGCAGTGCGCGGGCGCTGCCTGTTTTCGTTGATGGGAGGGGGTTAGTCCTGCAGCTGGCGTTTGTACAGCTGGATGGTGTTTTCCAGTCCGAAGTACAGCGCGTCGCAAACGAGGGCGTGGCCGATGGAAACCTCTTTCAGTTGCGGGATGTGCAGTTTGAAGAAGCGCAGGTTATCGAGGTTGAGATCGTGACCGGCGTTGATGTCCAGCCCGATTTCGGTGGCGGCGCGGGCCGTGTCCTTATAATCGTTGAAGAGCCTGAAATTCTGCGGTTGCGTGCGGGCGTTGGCGTATTCTTCGGCGTAGGGGCCGGTGTACAGCTCGATGCGGTCTGCACCGGCGGATTTGGCGCCTTCCACTTTGCTGACGTCTGCGTTGAGGAAGATGGAAACCCGGATGCCGGCGGCTTTGAGGGTGCCGATGACGTCTTTGAGGAACGACTGGTGAGTGACGGTGTCCCACCCGTTATTGGAAGTGAGGACGCCCGGCGGATCGGGGACGAGGGTGCATTGGTGGGGTTTTACGTCCAGCACGAGGTCCATGAAATCGGGGGAGGGGTAGCCTTCGATGTTGAATTCGGTGGTGACGAGCGGTTTCAGGTCGCGGACGTCCTGGTAGCGGATGTGGCGCTCGTCTGGCCGCGGGTGAACAGTGATCCCGTCTGCGCCGAATGCTTCGCAATCCTGCGCTACTTTCAAAATATCCGGAAGATTGCCGCCGCGGGCATTGCGCAGCGTCGCAAACTTGTTGATGTTAACACTCAGCTTAGTCATGCCGCAAAATTACGATTTATAGGGAAGGAACGCGGCGAAAAAAAGCAGCCCCCTTTCGGAGGCTGCTTCGTGATATCGGTAAAACCGCTGTTAGTAGCGATAGTATTCCGGTTTGAAGGGACCTGCAACGGGGATGCCGAGGTATTCGGATTGAACGGCGGTGAGCTCGTCCAGTTCCACACCGATTTTTTTCAGGTGGAGGCGGGCAACCTTTTCGTCGAGGTGCTTGGGAAGAACGTACACTTTGTTTTCGTATTTCTCGGTGTTCGTCCAAAGCTCCAGCTGGGCGAGGGTTTGGTTGGTGAAGGAGTTCGACATAACGAAAGACGGGTGGCCGGTGGCGCAGCCCAGGTTCACGAGGCGGCCTTCGGCGAGGAGGATGATATCTTTCCCGTCGATGGTGTATTTGTCTACCTGCGGTTTGATCACCACTTTGGTATTGCCGTAGTTCTTGTTCAGCCAGGAAACGTCGATCTCGATATCGAAGTGGCCGATGTTGCAGACGATGGTTTTGTCTTTCATGGCTTTGAAATGTTCGCCGGTGATGATATCGCGGCAACCGGTGGTGGTTACGATGATATCGGCTTCTTTCACGGCGTCAGCCATTTTCTTCACTTCATAACCTTCCATAGCGGCCTGGAGGGCGCAGATGGGGTCGATTTCGGTAACGATCACGCGGGCGCCTGCACCGGAGAGGGATTCTGCGGAGCCTTTGCCTACGTCGCCAAAACCAGCCACAACAGCCACTTTACCGGCGATCATCACGTCCGTAGCGCGACGGATCGCATCTACGCAGGATTCGCGGCAGCCATATTTGTTATCGAATTTGGATTTGGTAACGGAGTCGTTGATATTGATGGCGGGCATGGGCAGGGTGCCTGCTTTCATGCGCTCGTACAGGCGGTGAACGCCGGTTGTGGTTTCTTCGCTGAGGCCCTTGATGTGCTGGATCAGCTCGGGATATACGTCGAACACCATGTTGGTGAGGTCGCCACCGTCGTCGAGGATCATGTTCAGGGGGCGGTCGGTGGAGCCGAAGAACAGCGTCTGCTCGATGCACCAGTTGAATTCTTCTTCGTTCATACCTTTCCAGGCGTAAACCGGGATACCGGCGGCAGCGATGGCGGCGGCGGCATGGTCTTGCGTGGAGAAGATGTTGCAGGAAGACCATTGTACTTCAGCGCCGAGGGCTACGAGGGTCTCGATCAGCACGGCCGTTTGAATGGTCATATGCAGGCAGCCGGCGATGCGGGCGCCTTTGAGGGGCTGGGTTTTACCGTATTCTTCCCGCAGGGCCATGAGGCCGGGCATTTCAGCTTCCGCTAACTGGATTTCCTTACGTCCCCAATCAGCCAGTGACATATCTGCGACCTTGTACTTGAGGCTCAAATCAATCTTGGATTTCGTTATCGTTGACATTCCAATAATTTTTTGCAAATCTACCTTTATTTTACCTATTCCCATAAACTAAAATCCCTTCATATCTACATCAGTTTGAATAGTTATTTACCTGCTTTTCGTAATTATATATAGATAAATAACTATAATTATTACTTGTTTTAATATTATAATTATTATACATTTGCTCTGATAGGTGGATTCCGTCCAGTTATCTGTTCAGTATCCGGAGTCATTGAAGTAGGAGCGAGGCGCCTTCCCAGGGGCGCCCGTGGTGGCATTGGGTATCGTGCCGACAGTTCCCGCCGGGGATGCGGTCCTTAGCTCCGGAGTCAAAAAAAAACGCCAGTTTCAGGCGAAAAAGTATGTATGTAAAGAAATTTTAAAGTTTTTTATGTTAGTCCTATCCTATCCTATGAAAGCGGTCATCCGTTTCGCCAATGCATCCCGGTGCATCGCGATCGTGCTTACCCTCCTCTTTCTTTCCGGCGGGGCCATGGCGCAGGTTACCCCTGTCACCATCAATCCCACGGGCGGCAACGCAGGCGGTAACGACCTGAGGATCACCATCACCGACACCAGCGTGCAGGTGAGGCATAACGGCGCCGACCAGTTTTCCCTCGACCCGATGCTGGACCGGTACGCCAGGGGCGGGTTGCGGACCTATTTCTCCCTCGAACAGGAGTTGGGGCCCAAGGTTCCGGCCGACATAAATCCCCAATACCTGAAACATTGTGAAATCTCCGAAGTTTCCGGAGACGGTTCTGCCGCCAACCCCTGGAAGGTAGTGGCGCAATCGAGCATCCATAATAAGCGGGGATACGACTATTTCATCAGCACCACCTATAAATACATAGCCGGGAACAAATATTACACCATCGATTTCATGGTAACCTCCAGCGAAACCGCGCACGATGGTACCAACGGAGGAACTTATTGGCTGCACTTTTACCTGTCGGAAGCGTCTTTCATGGGTGGGAGCGCCTGTGCGAAAGGGTTCAAGGACGGCGTTACCCCCAGCACCATGGACCATTATTATTCCATGACGAGCTCCAGCGGGGCCGTGGTCGATTTTTACAGTACGATAGGAGTGACGCGCACCACCGGCGAATGCGGAGCCACTTCAACCACCACGCACGTTTTTAAGACGGAAGCGCCGTTTTCTTCGTTCGCATCGCGCCCGTTCATCAGCCGCGACGACAGGAACGGCGATTTCCTGCTTACCAACGTCATGACCGACAATGCGCCGCTCGACATGGGGATCACCGTTCACAAGGCAGTAGAGATCGTCCCTCATCTGGATTTAACTACCTACCGGCACGCTTCCAAGCAATTCGTAGTCGGTTTCGACCGGGCGGAAATCAACGGCGTCACGCCCGTAGATCCGCCGGTACCTGCGCCGGGCGTGGAAGACGATCCCATGCGGATCTTCAATGCTACGGTCAACTTCGCTTCCGCAGCTCCGGAAGGGGTGGAGGGGAACAGCGACCATGCCATCACCGGGCTCGAACTGATGATCGGAAGGGGGCAGTTCAACCTGCCGCAAATTCTCGAAGTGGTGGCCACTCCCCTCGGAGCCGGGGCCGGCCATGCCGTTCCCGGGACCGACTATGAAGTGATCCGTCAAAAGATCATCATCGAACCGGGCAGGTACTGGGATTCGGTCGTAGCCATCGATCCTATTAAAATCAAGGGGAATACGATCGTCGACAACGACCGCAAGTTCCGTGTGGAACTGCGGCCGCTCACCTGTTCGCCGCACCTGCTGCTCGGGACAAATAACGTGGTCGAATACACGATAATAGATGACGATGAGAACCGCATTTTCCTCGAGCCCGTATCCACAGCCGTTCGTGAAGGAGAAAATGTAAGAGTGAAAGTAAAAGTGACCGGCATCACCCCCCTCGCCAGCGACCTCACGGTAACGCTGACCAAACCCGCGGTAGGGGAGCCTGCCGCCGAAACAACGGATTACTCCGGCATCCCCAATTCCGTGACCATCCCGGCCGGCCAATGGGAAGCCTTCTTCGATATGACGGCCACGGCAGACCGCATCCTGGAAGAAAACGAAAAAATCGATATCGAGGCCACCGCCGTGTTCCCCACTAAAACGAGCACGCACAAAGTGACCGTCACCATTGTAGACACGACCGGCCTCAATCCTGACAACCGCGTCATCACCCTCTCCGTGCCCCAGGGCAAAGAGGGCGAAACGGTGGCCGTGAAAGCCAGTCTGCCCGACGGCGTAACCACAGAAAAACCCATCACCGTCAATATCGACCTGGCAGACCCGAGCAATACAGCCGATGCGTCTGACGTAAGTACCATGCCCAATTCCATCACGATCCCCGCATACGGGAATTCAGAAGAACACAGCATGTTCCTCGAAGAAGATTTTGTGATGGAAGAGTTCTACGAATACTGGAATTTCGACGGATCGGCCTCCGACCACGACGGCGCCTTCACCGTGATGCCGGGTACGTTAATAATAGAAGACAGTCCGGTGGGCAGGGAGCTCAACGTATTGTTAATGTCTGGCCCCACCGCCTATGAAAACGGCAGCCAGGTAACCATTATGTTCGAGATGACCGGTTTCGGGATTGCACCTCCCGGCGGCATCAGGTTCCCCATCCAGATCAAAACCGTTGACCCCGCAACCGATGCGGATATTAACGATATCGCCTATACGGGGAATTTTGAAGTGGAGATACTGGAAAATGAATCGTATGGTGAATACACTTTTACGATCCCCAACGATCCGGTTTGGCTCGAGGGCATGGAAAAGCTGCACCTGTCCGGTTCCAAGCTGGGCTTCACTTTCCTGAACGATGTGATGGTGAAGATCGTGGACAATACCGCAGGTGACCCCGACAATCTCCGCCTCATCGTGGAAGGCCCGGCGAATGTGGAAGAAGGCAACACCGGCACCATCACCGCAAGGCTCGCCAAACCGGCGCTGAAACATAAAGGCGCGGTGCAGGTAGACCTCACGTTCGACAACTCCACCGCCATCCCGGCAGATTACACGCTGCCGGATACGAAAATCATCATTCCCCAGGGCGACAACAGCGCCTCCATCACGCTGACCGCCGTTACAGACGCGCTCATCGAACCGGAGGATACGCTCAAGGTAGTGGGCAGTGCCACATTGGCCCTCACGCCCGCTGTGTCTGACACGGCGAAGATCGCCATCCTCGCCCCCCCGTCCACCAAAATCAAATTCACCGCCACGCCGCTCACCCTCACGGAAGGGCCCGGCGGCGTCACCGTCACCGCATCGCTGGAATACGGCACCGCGGCCGCGGATATTCCCATCACGCTCAATATCGGCAGCGGCTCCACGGCCGAAGCCGCCGACTTCACCACCACGCCGGCATCCATCAAGATCCCGGCCGGTAGCCAATCGGGCACATTCACGATTTACGCCACCGACGATCAGCTCCTCGAAATCCAGGAATCCCTGGAACTGAGCGGCCAATCCACCGGCTATACTTTCGAAGGACTGACGTTCCAGATCACCGATCTGCAAAACAGCAACGTTAATAATAAGAAGATCAGCATCCAGCCGCAGGCGGCCACGCTGAACGAAAACGGCGACCTCACCGTTTGGGTGCGCCTGCCTTCCGGCATCAAAACTTCCGAAGCCATCACCGTGAACCTGGGAAGGGGCGCGGCCAGCAGCGCGGATCTGCAGACTTTGGAATACACCATGCCGGCCAGCGTGATCATCCCCGCCATGGGCAGCGAGATCAGTTTCACGCTGCATGCCAATGCCGATAATGTGCTCGAAGCGGATGAACTGCTCGAGATCGAAGGCTCCGCCACCGTTTGGGGGACCGCTCAAACCGGCAAAGGCAATGTAACGATTAAGGATGTGCGCACCACTGCCATGAAGCAACTGGTGGTGACCGGCCCCACCGAAGTAACGGAAGGGTTCACCGGGAACTGGCGCATCGCACTGCCGGCAGGCGTTACGTCGGAAACACCCATCACTGTGAACATCGCCGTGGCAACGGTTGGCAACACGACCACCGGCGCGGATTTTACCGGCGGATACCCGGTTTCTGCCACCATTCCAAAAGGACAACCTCATATCGATGTGCCTTTCGTTGCGAAAGCGGATAATATTGTGGAAGGGATGGAAAGACTGGAGATGACGCTTTCCTCCACCGACGGTTTCACCTTCACGCAGCAAATCGGCATGAACGTGAAAGACACCGACCCCGCGGGCCTCCAGATCCGGCTGACGGCCGGGGCCACCACCCTGAACGAAGGCGCCGCCACCGTGATCACCGCTACGCTCGACGGCTTCACCGCCACTTCCGACATTGATGTAGTGCTGAGCGCGCATAGCGCATCGACCGCAACGGTAACCGACGACTACGATCCCCTCGGCACGATACACATCAACGCCGGCGCAAATTCCGGCACCTTCACGCTGCAAACCAAATCCGACCTGTTGCTGGAACCCGATGAACTGATCGCCGTGCGCGGAGCTTCCACCTATACCGTTGTTGGAGAAGATATTACCGTTAAAGATGTAACCGGCACCAACGCCAACAAAACGCTTTCCCTCACGCCGGTAACCGCTTCCGTGAACGAAGGCAGCCAGCAGAAAATGACAGTGAGCCTGCCGGCTGGTATTAAAACCACACAGGCGATCACCGTAACTATCACGAAAGGCGCGGGCAGCGCAGCCACCATCACCGCTTCCGACTACACAATGCCGGCCACGGTTGTGATCCCGGCGATGGGCAATGAGGTGCAGTTTGACCTGGATGCCAATACCGACGGCATCATCGAACCGGCAGAATTGCTGCAGGTAAGCGTTTCGGGGACGGTATTCGGATTCGCATCTTCGGATGTGTCGGATATCACCATCAACGACGTTTCCAATAAACAAATTACGGTGACCGGTCCGGCAACCGTAGCGGAAGGCGGCGATATCACCTGGCGCTTCGCGCTGCCGTCGGGCGTAACTTCCACCAGCGACATCAATATCGCATTGGCGCACGATCCCACATCCACCGCCACCCTGGCCGATCTTACCGCCATGCCTGCGCTGAAGATAACAGCAGGCCAGCCTTTCGGTGAAATTATTTTTAACGCGAAGGCCGACCAGTTGATCGAAAGCACCGAGACGCTCAAGTTCACGCCCTCCGCCAGCGCAGGGTTCACTTTCACGCAACCGGTTTCCTTTACCATTACGGACAACGACCTCGCTGCAGCGGGCATCGCACTGTCGTTTGCCCCGAACCCCGTGGCAGAAGGCGGTAGTACGGTGATCAAGGCTACCCTCACCGGTGGTGTGAAATCTGCCGGAGATATTACGGTTACGCTGGCGAAAAGCGCCACGTCGACCCTCAGCGACGGGGAGCATGGCACACCCGGCAACATCGTCATTGCAGCAGGTGATACGGAAGGTACGCTCACGCTGACCACCACCACCGACCTGTTGCTCGAGCCGACGGAAACGCTGGTGGTCACGGGAACTGCGACTTCCGCCATCCCCGTTACCGGTGCTACCCTTAACGTAACCGACGCTACCGGCACCCTCGCCAACAAAACCCTCCAGATTTCCCCGCTTACCGCTACCCTCCTGGAAGGCAGCGACCTGGAAATTACCGTTGGCCTGCCGGCGAACATCATCACCACGCAGGATATCACCGTGACATTGACGAAAGGCGCTGGCAGCGCGGCTTCGCTCACAGCCACCGATTACGGTTTCCCGGCCACCGCGCTCATCGAAGCCGGACAGAACAACGCGAAATTCATCCTGCAAGCCAAATCCGACGGACAGATCGAAGCGGCGGAACTGCTGGAACTGAAAGCAAACGCTTCCGTATTCGGCAACAACAGCACCGCCACCTCGCAAATCACTATTACCGACGTATCCAATAAACATATCACGGTATCAGGGCCGGCTACCGTTGCGGAAGGGAACAATATTACCTGGCGCTTCGCGCTGCCTGCAGGGGTAACCGCTACCAGCGACATCAATATCGCCTTGACGCGGAATTCCGCCTCCACGGCTGTCATGGCCGACCTTGGCGCCTTGCCCGCATTGAAGATCGCGGCAGGACAACCTTTCGGAGAAATCATTTTCGCCGCTCCGGCCGACCAGCTGATCGAGGCCGGAGAAACGATGATCTTTGATGCAGCCGCAACAGGATTTACATTCTCCCAACCCGTAACTTTCACTATTACCGATAGCGACCTGGCTGCGGCGGGCATCACGCTGTCTGCCACTCCGGCCACCGTGGCCGAAGGCGGCAGTTCGGTGATCAAGGCAACGCTGACCGGTGGCGTCACTTCCGCAGGCAGCATCACTGTTGCACTGGCTAAGGACGGCGCGTCTACGCTCGGCGGTGCCGAGCACGGCGCGCTGGGCAATATCACCATCGCAGCGGGCGCAACGGAAGGAACGGTGACCGTGACCACAAACACCGACGCGGTACTGGAACCCACGGAAACACTCGTGATCGGCGGATCGGCAACTTCGTCTATCCCCGTAACCGGCACCACCCTCAGCGTAACCGACGCAACCGGCACCAACGCCAACAAAACGATTTCGCTCACGCCTGCCACCGCCACCATCGTGGAAAGCGGCAAAGTAACGATGACGGTTTCCCTGCCCGCGGGCATCACCACGGCAGGCCCCATCACCATTAACCTGGCGAAAGGCGCGGGTAGCGCCGCTTCGCTGACGGCTTCCGATTACAGTTTCCCCGCCACGGTCACCATCGACGCGGGCGGCGACAGCAAGTCGTTCGACGTAACCGCCGTGGCCGACGCGCTCATCGAAGCGCCGGAGCTCCTGGAACTGACGGCTACCGCCACCGTGTACGGATATACATCGTCCGACGTATCTAATATCACCATTACCGACGTTTCGAATAAACACATCACCGTGAGCGGTCCGGCTACCGGGGCCGAAGGCAGCACCATCACCTGGCGTTTCGAGCTGCCTGCGGGCGTTACCGCCACCAGCGATATTAATATTTCGCTGACGGCAGACCCGGGCGCTACGGCTTCCCTGGCGGATCTGACGGGCATTCCTTCCCTGAAGATCCTCGCCGGCGCGCCTTTTGCCGACATTACTTTCACCGCGAAAGCCGATCAGCTGATCGAGTCGGCGGAAACACTCGTACTGAACCCGTCCACCATTTCAGGGTTCACGTTCAGCCAGCCCGTTACTTTCTCCATTTCCGACGGCGACCTTTCTGCCGCGGGCATCACCCTTTCGGCCACGCCGTCGGGCGTAGCGGAAGGCGGCAGCACCGTGATCAAAGCCATCCTCACCGGCGGCGTGAAAGCGGCGGACGATGTGATAGTGACCTTGTCGAAAGACGGCGCATCGACCCTCGGTAACACCGAGCACGGCACCCTGGGCACGATCACCATTCCTGCGGGTTCCACCGAAGGCACCTTCACACTTACGACCAACACCGACCTGCTCCTCGAAACCACCGAAACGCTGGTGCTCGCGGGTACGGCCACCAATTCCATCCCCGTAACCGGCATTACCGTTACGGTGACGGACGCTACCGGCAGCGCCGCCAATAAAACCCTCCAGCTCACGCCTGCCACCGCCACCGTGGCGGAAGGAGGGAAGGTGACGATGACGATCGCACTGCCGACCAACATTATCACCACGCAAGCCATCACCGTTACCCTGACGAAAGGCGCGGGCAGTTCCGCTTCGCTGACGGCTTCCGATTACAGTTTCCCCGCCACCGTTACCATCGACGCGAACAGCAACAGCAAGACGTTTGACGTGTCCGCACTGACAGACGGCAATATCGAAACGAACGAAACCCTCGGGCTCAACGTGGCCGGCACGGTATTCGGGTTCGCATCCACGGCGGTTTCCAACATTACGATCACCGATGTTTCCAACAAGACCATCTCGGTAAGCGGTCCGGCGACGGTTGCCGAAGGCAGCAATATCGTGTACCGCTTCGGCCTGCCTTCCGGCGTGACGGCAGCTACCGATATTAATATTGCATTGACGGCGGATGCGGCATCTACCGCAACCCTGGCGGATCTCACGGCGTTACCCGCTGTGAAGATACCGGCCGGCCAACCGTTCGTAGACGTCACCTTCGCCGCGAAGGCCGATCTGCAGATCGAACCGACGGAAACGCTCACGCTGAACCCCTCGGCCGCAGGATTCACCTTCGCCCAACCCGTTACCTTCACCATCACCGACGGCGACCTCGCAGCCGCAGGCATCCAGCTTTCCGCAGCGCCCGCCACAATCGCGGAAGGTGCGGGAACGGTGATCAAAGCCACGCTCACAGGCGGCGTTACCGCGAAAGACAAGATCGTCATCACCCTCACAAAAGACGGCGCTTCCACCCTCGGGAACAGCGAGCACAGCAGCCTGGGCACCATCGAGATCAACGGCGGCGATACGGAAGGAACTTTCACATTAACGACCAACGCCGACCTGCTGCTGGAACCCACCGAAACACTGGTGCTCGGCGGCACGGCGAGTCCGGCCATCCCGGTTTCGCCGGTAACGGTTTCCGTGACAGACGCCACCGGCTCCAACGCCAACAAAACACTGCAACTTACACCCGCCACCGCTACCATCATGGAAGGTGGAAAAGTAACGATGACGGTTGCCCTGCCTGCGGGCATTCTGTCCACCCAGGCGATCGTAGTTGCGCTGACAAGAGGCGCTGGCAGCTCCGCATCGCTCGCGGCGGGTGAATACAGTTTCCCGGCAACGGTCACCATCGATCCGCTGACGAACAGCGCCACATTCGATGTGGAGGCGATCGCAGACGGCAATATCGAAAGCCCCGAGCAGCTCGAACTGGTAGGCAGCGGAACGGTATCCGGATTTGCATCGACCGACAAATCCGCTATCACGATCACCGATGTTTCCAACAAACACATCACAGTAACCGGTCCTGCCACCGTGGCGGAAGGCAGCAGCATCACCTACCGCTTCGGTCTGCCGACTGGTGTAACCGCTTCCAGCGATATTATTATCAACCTGGCCGTGGATGCGGCCGCTACGGCAACGCTCGGCGATCTGACCGGTCTGCCCGTAGTGAAAATCCCGGCAGGACAGCCTTTTGTAGACATCACCTTTACCGCGAAGGCAGACGGGCTCATCGAACCGGGCGAAACGCTGATCCTGAACCCCTCGGCCGCCACGTTCACTTTCTCCCAACCTGCATCGTTTACCATCACAGACAGCGACCTCGCCGCTGCAGGCATCACGCTTTCGGTGGCGCCCGCCAGCCTGGCGGAAGGCGGCAGCACGGTAGTGAAAGCCACCCTCACCGGCGGCGTAACGGCTACCGCCGGTATTACGGTAACGCTGGCGAAAGGAGGGGCGTCTACCCTGTCTGATACGGAACATAGCGCGCTGGGCGTAATCACGGTTCCGGCGGGAGCCACGGAAGGAACGTTCACGCTTTCAACCAACACCGATCTGTTGCTCGAACCGTCGGAAACGCTCGTGATCGGCGGCACGGCCAATCCGAATATCCCCGTAACCGGCACTACGCTCACCGTGACCGACGCAACCGGTACCAATGCCAACAAAACGTTGCAATTCACGCCGGCCGTAACATCAGTTGCGGAAGGCAATAAAGTGGTGATGACGGTGGCGCTGCCTGCCAATATTATTACCACGCAGCCCATTAGCGTGACGCTCGCCAAAAGCGCCGGAAGCGCGGCAACATTGATGGCCGGCGATTATGATTTCCCGGCTACCGTAACGATCGCTGCAGGTGCTAACAGCCAGACTTTCGAAGTGGAAGCGGCAACGGACGATATTATCGAAAGCGCGGAACTGTTGCAGATCAACGCATCTGCGAACGTATTCGGTTTTGCGACCACCAAATCGGCAGACATCACGATCACCGATGTTTCCAATAAGCTCATCACAGTGGCCGGTCCGGCTACGGTGGTGGAAGGGAATACCGTGACGTGGACGTTCAGCCTGCCGGCGGGCGTAACCTCCGAACAACCCGTAGTCATCAACCTGGCGCAAGGTACCTCTACCCCGGCGGCGGCTGCGGCCGACCTGGAAGGAGGGTTCCCCGTTTCTGTGACCATCCCGGCAGGTTCGCCTTCCATGACGCTGGACATCGAAACAAAAACGGACGACCGCATCGAAACGGTCGAGAAGCTGGAACTGGTGCCCTCTGCAGCGGGAGGCTTCACCTTCAACAAGTCTGTCCAGATCGATATCCATGATGCGCCCGTAACCGGCAACATCTCGATGACGGCATCGGCAGCTACCATCCGCGAAGGCGCTTCCGGCACAACGATCACCGTTGCGCTGCCGGGCAGCTATATCGCAGGCAGCAACATCGTCGTGAACATCACCAGAAACGCCCTTTCCTCCGCTGCCAATATTGATCATTCGGCATTGCCCGCTTCCGTGACCATCGGCGACGGACAACATTCCGCAACGTTTACGGTCAGCGCGGCAACAGATAATATTCTCGAACAACTCGAATCGCTGCAACTGGAAGGTACCGCTGCCGGATTTACGGTAGACGGTATCAGTATCAGCCTGGAAGACGCAACCAGCCTCGATCCCGCCAACACGAAGATTTCGTTGCTGCCTGCCGGTGCGCGGATCACGGAAGGAACGGTGGGCCAGTTCAGGCTCAGCCTGCCCGCGGGCATCACTTCCAGCACCGACATCGCGGTGCAGCTGGCCAAGGTAGACGCAACGTCCACCGCGGCAGACACCGATCACGGTGCGATTCCCGCACTTGTGACCATCCCTGCGTTGGCTGCTTCCAGCGCGGATTTCGCGATCACCGCCGCTGCGGATGGCATCCTGGAACCCGTTGAAGTATTGCGCATCGGCGGCAATCCGCCCGCAGGTTTCAGCTTTGAAGAAGGTGTGATCGAAATCGCGGACGGAACGGGCCTCATCCCTGCCAACCGCCTCATTACCATCACCATCGATTCTACCACCCTGCATGAAGGGAATACCGCGAAAGTGAAGTTCTCCCTGCCCGCAGGTATCACCACGGCCCTGCCCATTACGATCACGGTAGGAGCGAACGCCGCACAAACCGCCACAGCGGCTGATTTCTCCATCTCTCCGCTTCCCGTGGCCATCGGTGCGGGCCAGCAGGACGTAACAGTACAGCTTACCGCCGTACAGGATATGATCGCCGAAGTGGCCGAAGTGCTGCAAATCACCGCCGCCGCTACCGGGTTTACATTCGCGCCGGCTTCCACTATCACCATTCCCGGTGAGCCCGCGCCCGGATTGAGTGTAACGTTGACGAAAACCGCCGATGCGGCGGAACCCTCGTCCAACGGTACCTTCCGCATCCAGCTGGCCTCCGGCACGGCGCCTGCGGATATCACCGTGTTGTACACGACCGGCGGCACCGCCACTTCCACGAAAGATTACACCGCATTATCCGGCACCGCCGTCATCAAAGCAGGCGATGCAGGTGTGAACGTAAACGTGAACGTGCTGGACGATAAAATCCTCGAAAACAATGAAACCATAACGATGACGCTGGTGTCCGGCAGCTTCGATTACCTGGGCGCCTCCGTTCCCGTAAACATCGCCACCGCCGGCGCCATGTCCATGACCCTGGCAGACGACGATGCGAGCATAGACCGGAGCATCCTCATCGAAAAGATCGCCGATGCCGCAGAACCGGCCACACAGGGCCGCGTGCGCGTACGCTTCGCAAATACCGACTTAACGACGGTGGTGCCGGTGAACGTGACCTATAACATCGGCGGCACCGCATCCGCAGGCGCGGATTACCAGGTGCTCACCGGTTCAATAGACATCCCGGCCGGACAGAAAGAAGCCATCATCACGATCCAGCCCGTCAACGACCTCATATTGGAAGGCTCGGAAACCATCGTGATCACGCTGTCGGCTGCCTCCGCACCGATCGGCAGCTACACCTGGCCCATCGCCGCACAAAATACCGCCACAGTGAACCTGCACGACGACGACCAGATCAAAATGGAAGTAACCGCGCCGGTGGAAATTACCGAAGGCGGTAATATGACGGCCACGCTCCGTTCGTCGGAAGCCTTCCCCACTGCCATTCCCGTGAAGATCACGCTCACGCACGACGCTGTGCGTTCCGTGAGCACAGCCACGCCGCGGACGGGCACCACGCTCACCGTGACCATGCCGGCCAACCAGACGGAAGTTACCTTCCAGCTCACGTCCGACGAAAACGATACGAACGATGACGACGGGTACATCAACCTCGCCATTCTGCCCCACAGCGGCGCGGGCCAGCCTTACGGCGTGGGAGCGGCCGATAGATCGGGCACCGTGGTGAAAGACAACGATGCACTGGTGATCGGTTTCGCATCGGACAGTGCGCGCATCGGCGAAGGCAATTCCGGAATGGCCATGCTGGCGTTCAAAGTGACGCTGAGCCGGAAGAGCACGCGCCCGATCGAGTTGCAATATGCGTTCGCAGACGCGTTCGAAGGCCAGGGAGCCGGTAAGGACCCCCAGCGGGCGAAGTCTGCCGAAGACTTCCAGGACGCCACGCGCAAGATCGTGATCGCGGCAGGAGAAGTAGAAGGAGTGATCGAAGTGCCGGTGATCGGCGATGTGAACGTGGAAGAAGACGAATTCTTCGCCGTGAAGCTGACAGCAGCCGTGGTGGCTTCTTCGCAGAACGTGCCCACGATGGGGACGGCCGCCGTAGCGGTGGGTGTCATCTTGAACGACGATGTGATCCCCGATATGGAGATCCGGGTGCACAAGGGGCTGTCGCCCAATGGTGACGGGAAGAACGATGCGCTGGTGATCGAGAACGTCGAAAAGTATGTCCGCAACGAGATCGTGATCGTGAACCGTTGGGGAGGTACCATTTTCCAGACCACGAATTATCATAATCAGAACAACGCGTTCAAAGGCATCGCCAACCGGGGCGGTGGCAATGGCAGCCGGCTGCCCGACGGGTCTTATTTCTACGTGCTCCAGGTGTGGGACGCAGACGGTAAGATGACGCGTTTCACCGGCTATATCGTACTGAAATCCGCCCAATAAGCTTTAAATGTTTTTCAGATGAAAACAGGCATTCAAAAGATTTTCCTTTCCCTGGCCGCGCTCTTCGTGGCCGGGGAAGCTGCCGCCCAGCAACAGCCGCTGTATGCGCAGTACCAGTATAACGGGATGGTGATCAATCCCGGATATCCTTCCATGGACGAGTTCGGCAGCGCCACCGTGGTGATGCGCAACCAATGGGTGGGGATGGAAGGCGCGCCCAAAACTGCGACGTTTTCCTTCTATTCACCTATCCGGTCCACGGGCACCAGCGTCGGGTTTATGGCGCTGAAAGACGAGATCACGGTGTATTCCCAAACGGGGTACCATTTGAACATCTCCCAGAAGGTCAAGCTGGATGACAAACTCTACCTGGCGATGGGCCTGAAGGGTGGGATGGAACAGTACCGGGAGAACAACGAACATCTTGGGAGTCCTGACGATCCGGTGTTCGCCAATAACCAGTCGTACTGGAAAACCGACGTGGGTTTCGGCTTCGTGTTATTTTCCGACAAGTGGTTCATTGGCTTTTCCGCCCCCTCTTTCCACAATTTCGACCTGGGCGGATCGGTGAACAAGGTGGAGTTCAAGCGGCATATGTACCTGCACGGGGCTTATATCACCAAGATCAATGATTTCCTGAAATTTAAGCCGGGGGTGGTTTTGCGCCAGGTGAGCGGGACCGGTGTACAGGCTGATATCAATGCGATGTTCATTTTGAAGGACGTGTTATGGGCGGGAGCAACCTGGAGAACGGAGAAATCCGCCTGTGCAACGGTGCAGGTGCAGGTGTCGAAGAACTTCCAGTTCGGGTATTCGTATGATTTTGCATCGAACACGCATTTGAAGGGCATGCAGGGCGGATCGCACGAACTGATGCTGAATTATCGGTTCAGCCTCCAGAAAGATAAAAAACCGGCTCCCCGATTGCTTTAACGGATAAAATTTTATACATTAGTGAAATAAATATCCAGATAATTGCATCTGAAATTTATCCAGCTACGTATATACTCCCGAACAAGCATACACGACATGTTTCGCCTCGCCTTTCATAGTTGTTTATCCGGGTTTATTTTGGTTAATAGTTAGTTATCCTAACGTGAAGGTTTTGAATCTTCATTTTTTTAAATTAGATTTGATTTAAAGATTGACACCATAAGTGAGGCTGTTGTAAAAGTGATCAACCAAAGTTCTTTCCAACACGATTCCGATTTTAAACATCAAAGATATTTGCCGATGCGGCAACGCATGGCAGTAAGAGTTGTCTTAAGCTAAATTGGAGAAAAATTCGAGCCTGATGTTCGTGTCGGGCTCTATTTTCAGTTTTTCTTTCGGCGATCTTACAAAAAGCATTTCAAAGAGTCTTATTAGGGAATAAGGGATTTTTGTCTTAAGCTAAATTGGAGAAAAACGAGCCTGGTTGTCTTATCGGGCTCTTTTCATTTTACCCCCTTTCCGACTGCTCCACTCAAACTATCATCCACCGGAAAATTTTCTGCCGGGCTTACAGAAATAGTTTAGCAATCCTAACTATATAATTAATTTTTTGTAGATTTACAGAGAAGGAAAACGCTTCGCCATGGCCCTTTCCTGAAAATCAATGACATCTGCTTTCACAAACTTTTTATATCCACTTTGCATTACTAGTTAATTTGGAGGATGGGCCTGATTGTCAAGTCGGGCCTCTTTTTTTATGCATTCTTCCGAAAAATTGCTAGATTTAAAACATACCAATGCACCGGATGACCATGAATGAGGAAGTGTTGCTCATGATACTGTTTCTTGCCCACCTGTGGCTGGTGGTCCGTTTTGTGGTGCTTCATACTTTTAAAAGGACCGATAATAACCGCCCTTACCACCTGAAATGGCTCATGCTGGTATTTTTTGTGCCCTTCCTGGGATACGGGCTCTATTTCTGGTTAACCCGGAAAAGCATTTCCGAAAACCAATCCTGATCCGGCGTTAGTAACGTCAAACTTGTCTGATGTTGCTTACAGCGGATTAATGCCGGTAATTCGCCTGATATCCCCCTTTATAGTGAAAATTCAACTAGTGTTGTCCGGTTTCCGGTCTTTGTTCCGGCCGACGGCGGGTGGTGCGAAGGCCCGGCTTCGATACCGTTATTAACCTGTGAATAGCAAATAAATGGCGCCCGTCAATCCGGATCCCGCTCTTTTTCCATTTTTACCGTGTTTTCATTTTCCTGCCGCAGCCTTTCCCACTCGCGGGAAGTAGCCCTGTGCAGCCGGATCGCGCGGATAGACAGGCGAACGGCGATGAAAAGGCACACCAGCGACGCCAGTACCTGGAAGATGCTGTCGCCGATAAAGAGGAAGAAATCGAACGCGCCATGGAACACCACCGCCCAGAAAAGCCCCGTGAACAGCAACGTGCCCCTGTGCTGGGGGATAAACTTCGCCAACCCCGTATAATAACCCATCAAAATCGCAAAACAGGCATGCGCCGGCACGGAAATGAACATCCGCGCCCAACCCGTGGCCATTCCGTATTGGTATACATAACTGATGTTTTCCACCGTTGCGAATCCCATCCCGATCATCACGGAATACACGATACCGTCGAACGGCTCGTCGAATGCTTTTTTCGGGTAAGTGAAGTACCGTAGTACGAGGTATTTTCCGCCCTCTTCACTGAGCCCCACGATGAGGAAGGCATAGATCGCGCTGCTGAGCAAACCGTCGCCGGAAGGCTGCCAGCCGCGGATAGCCGCCACCGTCTGCACGAACAGCGGCAGAGCCACACAGAGGACGCCCAGCAGGAAACAGCGGATCAGCAGGCCCAGGGGCTCGCGGTTACGCTGGTCGAGCGCATAAATGGCCAGCATGATGGCGATCCCTGGCGCAACGGCCAGGGCGAATGCGTTCATTAACATGTCAGATTCCTTTGGATTGTTTCCGGGCCGCCAGCCAGGCTTCCAGTTCGGAAAGGCTGAAGCTGCTCAGGTTTTTGTCTGCGGTAAGGCCGCCTTTTTGCGCGGCGAGCGTGCCGTAGCGGATGTCGGCAAACCCCTCGATCGTGTGCGCGTCCGGGTCGATGGAGAGCATCGCGCCTTTGTCGATGGCCAGGGAGATCCATTCCCAGTCGATGTCGAGCCGCCGCGGGTGCGCGTTCAGTTCGATCACTACCTGGTTGGCCACGCAGGCGTCGATAATGGCGGGATGGTTGACTGGATAACCGTTGCGGCTCAGCAGGAGGCGGCCGGTCATATGCCCGAGGATCGTCGTGTAAGGGTTTGCGATGGCTGCCAGCAGGCGGGCCATGGCTTTTTCTTCCGGCATCTTGAGGTTGGAGTGCACGGAGGCGATCACCAGGTCGAAGCTGCGGAGGATGTCGTCCGGGTAATCCAGGCTACCGTCGTTCAATATATCCGCTTCGATGCTTTTGAAGATTTTGAAGGGCGCGAGTTTTTTGTTCAGTTCGTCGATCTGCGCATGTTGCGCCAGGATGCGGTCGGGCTGCAGGCCGTTGGCATAGAACGCGGAGCGGGAGTGATCGGAAATGACGAGATATTCGAAACCTTTATCCCTGGCGGCTTTGGCCATATCTTCCAGCGAACTGGCGCCATCGCTCCATTGGGAGTGGGAGTGAATGATACCTTTGATATCGCTGGCCTGGATGAGTTGGGGGAGTTTGCCGGCGGCGGCTTTGAGGAGGATATCGGGTGTTTCGCGGAGGGCGGGCGCGATATCCGGGAGGCCGGCGCGGGTGAAAATTTCGGTTTCGGTGGATTCGGTGCCGCCGTTGGCAGCGCCTTCTCGTGCGAAGAACGCGGTCAGGAAGGCGTCGGTACCCGTGGTGGTGAAGAGTTTGGTGGCGAAATGTTCGGGTGCGGTGCCGAAGAGGCGTATTTTGACCTGTTCACGGAATTGAACGAGGATGGAATCGTCGGAATTGCCGAGTCTTTCGAATCCGTCCAGCGCATGGAAGGTTTCGGAGACGTGGTCGATGGGCGTGCCTACAACGAATTCCAGTTCATCGATAACGGGTTGCTGGCGGCGGTAGGCGCCGGTGGGGGATATGGGCGTTCCGGGGAAGGATTTCTCCAGGAGTGCGAGGAGTTCTTTGGCGAAGGGTTCTACTTCGGCGAAGAGGAATCTTTCGCGGTTGGAGAGGAAGAATTCGATGCTTTGGCGGATGGATTCCTGCGTTTTGGCGCCGAACCCTTTGAGGAGGGTGAGCCGGTTTTCGTTGCAGGCGTAGAGGAGTTCGCCGAGGGTTTCGATTTCGAGTTCTTTCCAGATGGTGGCGATCTTTTTGGGCCCGATGCCTTTGATGCGCATCATATCGAGGATGCCTGCGGGCGTTTTGGCGAGGTATACTTCGAGGAGGGGGAAAGCGCCGGTGTCGAGCATTTCGCAAACGGATTTGCCGGTGGATTCGCCGATGCCTTTAATGCGGAAGATAGCGTCTCTGGGAGTTTCCTGGAGGGGAACGGTGAGTTTTTCTATCTGGAATGCCGCGTTGGCGAAGGATTTGGCTTTAAAGGGATTGTCTCCGTGGATGTCCATGAGTTTGGCGAGCAGGGAGAAGTTATCGGCGATGACGTAGTTATCCATAGGGGTGTAAGTTAGCAAAAAAAAGAACCTCGATTTTCATCGAGGTTCTTTATGCTACAGTTTGTAAATCCGATCTTACATGGCCGGAGCTGCAGGAGCAGAGGGAGCAGCTTTCTTAGCAGCTTTCTTTTTCGGAGCAGCTTTCTTGGCAGCGGCTTTCTTAGGAGCAGCTTTCTTGGCAGCGGCTTTTTTAGGAGCAGCTTTCTTGGCAGCGGCTTTCTTAGGAGCAGCTTTCTTGGCAGCGGCTTTCTTAGGAGCGGCTTTCTTAGCAGCGGCTTTTTTAGGAGCAGCTTTCTTAGCAGCAGCTTTTTTCGGAGCAGCTTTCTTGGCAGCGGCTTTTTTAGGAGCGGCTTTCTTGGCGGCGGCTTTTTTAGGAGCAGCTTTCTTAGCAGCAGCTTTTTTAGGAGCGGCTTTCTTAGCAGCAGCTTTTTTCGGAGCAGCTTTTTTAGCAGCGGCTTTCTTAATTGTTGCCATTGTTTTTTGAATTTTGGGTTAGTAATTAAAATTGGGTATTAAAAAAACTTTATGGCAAACACTACGCTGAATTAGGCTTCCGCCTGCGCAGTGGTGTCAAATGATTTAACGGAAACGAAAGTGCGGTTTTCGCGACCTTTCCTGAATTCCACCACACCGTCGGTCAGCGCATAGATCGTGAAGTCCTTGCCGATACCTACGTTGGAACCAGCATGGTACACGGTGCCTCTCTGACGGATGATGATGTTACCGGCTACAGCTGCCTGACCGCCGAAGATTTTAACCCCGAGCCTTTTGCTTTGGGAATCCCGGCCGTTCTTTACACTACCTTCACCTTTTTTGTGTGCCATTGTATTATAACTTTAGAAACTTTTAGTCAATATGAATTTAAGCAATTTCGTTGATCTTGATCTTGGTGAAATGGGTACGGTGGCCCACTTTCTTCCGGAAGCCTTTTCTGCGCTTCATTTTGAAGGCGATCACCTTATCACCTTGCACATGGCCCAGAATTTCAGCCTTGATCACTGATTTTACATCAGTACCTACGGTAATCTTACCGTCGTTGTCAGTCAGCAGAACTTCTGCAAATTCTACTTTATCTCCGACGTTACCAGCCAGTTGGTGAACGAAGATCTCCTGATCTTTTTGCACCTTGAACTGCTGACCTGCGATTGTTACAACTGCGAACATAGTATTTCCAAAAATAATTTCCTGCAAAGGTATTACTTTGTTTTTTAATCAACAAAACAATTCCTGCAATTTTAGTGCCTGTTCACCCGGCATGGGTTTTTACAGGCTTGAAAAATAGTAGATTACATATCAAAGATACGCACTTTTTACAATTTTAGTTTTTTTTAACAATTGTATACATATCCCCCTTCCCCCGCACCCGCAGGCCACCTGCCGCTTTACACCCCGCAAGCCCCGCCAGTGGCCGGTTCTAAAAACGCTTAACTTGCGGACAATTTTTATACATTTGTTACTTACGTTGATCATTAAAATAACGGGGCATGAAGTTTAAATCACTGCTGGCCAAACCATTTGCTTCCATTATCGCCGGAAAGGTGAAGAAGGAAATGATGCGGGCGGCGGAAGACCAGGAGGCCATCCTCCAGGATTTGCTGAAGACGGGCAGGAAAACAGAGTTCGGGAAAGAGCATACATTCGACAATATTCACACCTATCAGGAATATAAACAGGCCGTTCCCATCCGCGACTACGAGCAGTTCCGGCCCTGGATCGAGAAAATCAAGGAAGGGCGCCACAACATCCTCTGGAAAGGCCTGCCCATGTACTTCGCCAAGACGTCGGGCACCACCAGCGGCGTTAAATACATCCCGATCTCCAAGGAATCGATCGATCACCACTTTAATACATCCCGTAACGCCGTTTTCTGCAACGTCGTGGAAACGGGCGATGCGTCGGCGTTCGACGGCAAGCTCATCTTCCTTTCCGGCTCCCCCGAACTGGAAAGGATCGCGGGCATCCCCACCGGCCGGCTCAGCGGCATCGCCAACCACCAGATCCCCCGGTACCTCCGTACCAACCAGCTCCCCACCTACGAAACCAATTGTATCGAAGACTGGGAAACCAAGCTGGGCAAGATCGTGGACGAGACCATCCACCAGGATATGCGCCTCATTTCCGGCATTCCGCCGTGGATGCAGATGTATTTCGACGAACTGATCGCCCGGAGCGGCAAGCCTGTCGGCGAACTGTTCCCCAACTTCAACCTCCTCGTGCACGGCGGCGTCAACTTCGAGCCGTACCGCGCCAAACTGATGGATTCCATCGGCCGGAAAGTGACCACCATCGAAACTTTTCCCGCGTCCGAAGGCTTTTTCGCCTACCAGGACACCCAGCAGCAGGAGGGCCTTCTCCTCAACACCAACGCCGGCATCTTCTTCGAATTCGTGCCTGCGGCGGAGATTTTTTCGCCCAATCCCACCCGTATTTCCCTCAAAGACGTGGAAACAGGGGTGAATTATGCCATGATCGTGAGCACCAATGCCGGATTGTGGGCATATAATATAGGAGACACCGTGAAGTTCGTGTCCCGCAACCCTTACCGTATCGTCGTAACCGGCCGTACCAAGCATTTCATTTCCGCCTTCGGCGAACACGTCATCGGCGAGGAAGTGGAGCACAGCCTTATGGGCGTGGCCGGCCGCCACGGCGTCCGCATCACCGAATTCACCGTTGCGCCCAAAATCCAGGTGAACGGTGAACTGCCTTACCACGAGTGGTTCGTGGAGTTCGAAGACGTGCCCGGCAACCTCGACGGCTTTGCGCAGGAGGTAGACGCGGCGATGCAGGAGCAGAATATTTATTATAACGACCTGTTGACCGGCAATATCCTGCAAACCCTGAAAATCAGGCCGGTACGCAAGAACGGGTTTATCGACTATATGAAATCCATCGGAAAACTGGGGGGGCAGAACAAAGTGCCCCGCCTCAGCAACGACCGTACCATCGCGGACGAGCTGGGCAAATACCTGGAAGGCCGCTGACAAACGGCATTTCCCAGGTTAATTTCCCCGCCGAACAGGCGGGGCGGCCCTTTTCGCACGCCGCAATTGAAAAAACCTTTAAATTTAAACGCAAGGAGAGATTCAATCTGATCATGAGTAAAAAACGTATAGGCATTTTCGGGTCTACGGGCTCCATCGGCCGCCAGGCGCTGGAAGTGATCGAAGCCCACCCGGCCCTGTTCGAAGTGGAAGTGCTGACGGCACAATCGAACGACGCGCTGCTGATCGAGCAGGCGCTGAAGCACCGGCCCAATGCCGTAGTGATCGGCGATGAAACCAAGTACGCCGCAGTGAAGGACGTTTTATTCGACCAGGGGATCAAAGTGTTTGCGGGCCCTTCCGCCATGGTGGAAGTGGCCGCATGGGATTCCATCGACCTGATGCTGTCTGCCGTTGTAGGCTTCGCCGGACTGGCGCCTACGCTGAGCGCCCTGGAGCAGGGCACGCCCGTGGCCCTCGCCAACAAGGAAACCCTTGTGGTGGCGGGAGACATCGTCATGGCAACCGCCCGCAAGAAAAACGTTCCCCTCATCCCGGTGGATTCCGAACATTCCGCCATTTTCCAATGCCTGCAGGGCGAACCGCTTTCCAAAGTGGAAAAGGTGATCCTGACGGCTTCCGGCGGACCGTTCCTCGGCAAAAAGACGAATTTCCTCATCAACGTAAAGAAAGACCACGCCCTGCAGCATCCCAACTGGAGCATGGGCGCCAAGATAAGCATCGATTCGGCCACCCTCATGAATAAAGGCTTGGAGATGATCGAGGCCAAATGGCTGTTTGGTTTGCATGCAGACCAGATCGAGGTGATCATCCATGCGCAGTCTATCATCCATTCCATGGTGCAATTCGCCGACGGGTCCATCAAAGCACAGATGGGATTGCCAGACATGAAACTGCCCATCCAGTATGCCATGGGGTATCCGGACAGGCTGGTCAACGAATTCCCGCGGTTTTCCTTCAAGAATTATCCTTCCCTGACCTTCGAACAGCCCGACGTAAAAACGTTCCGCAACCTGGCGATCGCCATGGAGGCGCTGCGCAAGGGCGGTAATGCCGCCTGCGTTATGAACGCTGCCAACGAAGAAGTGGTGAACGCTTTCCTGAAAAACAGGATCGGGTTCCTGCAAATGACGGAGGTGATCGAGGAAACGATGGCAAAGGTGCCCTTCGTCGAGAAGCCGACTTTACAGCAATATTACCAGGCCGACACAGCTGCCCGCGATCATGCCGCAGAATTGATACATAGCCTGACCTAATTACTTACATTCGCAAAAAAATACCTGGTTTTTCAAGCAAATACATGGAAACAACCGCAATATTAGTCAAGGCAGGCCAGTTGCTCCTTTCTTTATCGATCCTCGTGGTCCTGCATGAACTTGGGCACTTTATCCCGGCCAAACTGTTTAAAACGAAAGTGGAGAAATTCTACCTCTTTTTCGATCCCTGGTTTTCCCTTTTCAAATTCAAGAAAGGCGATACGGAATACGGCATCGGCTGGTTGCCGCTGGGCGGCTACGTGAAGATCGCCGGGATGATCGACGAGAGTATGGACAAGGAGCAGATGAACCGGCCACCGGAACCCTGGGAGTTCCGGTCCAAACCGGCCTGGCAGCGCCTGATCATCATGATCGGCGGGGTGACGGTGAACCTGGTACTGGGTTTTCTGATTTATACGATGATCCTTTGGCATTGGGGCGAGCAGATCCTGCCGGTCGACAATGTGAAATACGGTATCCATACGGATTCGGTGGGTTACAGCATCGGGCTGAAGGAAGGCGACATGATCATTGCAGTGGATGGCGAAAAGAAGGAAGATTTTCGCGATATCACCAAAGGCGTCATCCTCGACGAAGCCAAAACCATCCAGGTGATCCGCGACGGAAAGCAGATCGACTTGCACATTAAAGCCGGATTTGTGGGCGGTACGATCAAGAAGAAAGGGGCCATCGCGGCAGTCCGCCTGCCGGCGGTGATCGATACCGTTATTTCGAAAGTGAAAAAGGAGGAGACGCCCGCATTCAAGGCGGGATTGCAGGCCGGGGATACCGTTCTGGCGATCAATGACCAGCCGGTGCATTATTTCCACGAGATATCGAAATTGGTGGTGAAGGACTCCGGTAAAACGGTGACCGTAACAGTGAAACGTGGGGCGGATACGCTCGTGAAAAGTGCTAAGATCCCGGCTGCGGGGTACCTGGGCGTGAATGTTTTCCCTGACAGGCATCTTACATTCGTAACGAAGCATTATACATTCGGCGAGGCGATCCCGGCAGGTTTTACAACGGCCATCGAAACGCTGGTAGACTATGTGAAGCAATTGCGTTTGATTTTCGTTTCCAAGGAAGTGAAGGCCAGTGAGTCGCTGGGCGGGTTCATGAGCATCGGGAACCTGTTCCCGTCCGAGTGGGACTGGCAGAGTTTCTGGACGCTGACGGCGCTGTTGAGCATCATCCTGGCGTTCATGAACATTCTCCCGATACCCGCGCTGGACGGGGGGCATGTGTTGTTCCTCATCTATGAGATCATTACGGGCCGCAAGCCGAGCGAGAAGTTCATGGAGTATGCGCAGATCGTGGGGATGGTGTTATTGTTCGGTTTGCTGTTGTATGCGAACGGTTTGGATATCTGGCGAGCGATCACCGGAAAATAAATCAGGAATTATTCGTATCTTTGCAGAGCAAAAATACCGGGGCTGACCGGTTTTGACAGCATAGGTCTTTGAAAGTGTAAGCATGTCGTGCGTTGGATAATTAGCACGTAAATCTGAATACCCAAACTTTAATTGGCGAATCTAACTACGCCATGGCTGCCTAATCAGATTAGGTACCCATTATAGCCGCCGGAATTGTGTCCTACTGCGACTCCCGCCGCTGAATCAAAACCACAGATGGATAAGTGCACATGGTTTCTGTGAGTGTGCAACGAAAAACTTAACGGATAAGGGCAAGGTTGGTTTGTTCCGTTCCTGCCAGGCCTCGAAAAAGCAATAAGGAAATAAGCATGTAGAAAGCTTTCCGGGAATATGTTTGGACGCGGGTTCGACTCCCGCCAGCTCCACCTGGAAATATAATTTCCTTTAAATATCTATCTCTTAACGGGATAGATATTTTTTTTGCCCAATAATGCTTGAGATTCCACCAAATGTAACTGGTAATTAATCTATTATACAGATTAGTATTGTAATATGTAAATTCCGAAGAATGGTAATTATATATTCATAATGGTATTATATGGGTGTTATGATTGGGACTTGAAGGGAAAGTCGAACTACCATCAATAGTGGATTCGAACACCACTAATGTATCATAGATCTAACGTCATTTGCGCGATGGTTAGAAAAAATGAAGCAATTTCCCTTGATTGTTTAAGTTGTATATGGGAGTCGCTTTCTTGAATTGCCGTTATTAATTTGCTGAGTATAGTGCTATCTATTGCATCTTCCACTTCAAAAATTGATGGGTTTATAATTTGATGATGCTGAGTACTTTGCCCTGATGATCCATTTTTTTCGAAGATGATTTGAAGACTTTCAGCTATTTCTCCTAAGACCAAGTAGTTCGGTGTATATGTTAATCCAAAGGGGAATAAGCAGGAAACCAGCCTCTTTTTCTTTTCGGCATTTAAACTGGTGTAAAGTTCACCTAGTCTGCCTAAACCAGGAGTGCTTTGATTTTGTAACTGACGCATATGTTCCAGATTCGAAGACGATATCGCAAACGCATCTTTTACAATCGCAAACTCAGCTTCACATTCCTGCTTTAATATTTTATAGTGAGTCAGTTCAATTGCTCCTTCCAGCAGAAGTTTGTCGAGGCGTTGAAGCTTTTGTTTAAATGCTTCGACCTTTTTCAGGGCTTTACCATTGGCGAGAAGATGTTTCTCTAACTGCAGGGCTGATAGTTGCTTTTCTAAATCTTTGTATTGTTGGTTAAATATTGAGGTAGGATGTAAGGTGCCTATAAACATTTCCAAATGTTCGTGGACTTGTTGTGCCTTGAATCGCACATGGCACAGCGAATGGCAGTGATAGTAATAGTAAACTTTTCCACTTTTTCCAGTTGATCCACTTCCTGTCAAAATCCGGTTACATACAGGGCAAAGTAGTAAACCTCGGAATGGTAGTAGATCTTTTGTAATAGTATTTCTAGTCACTAACTTTTTTCGGTTTAAGATCTGCTGCACTTTTAGAAATAATTCTTCGGAAATAACAGCTTCGTGTTGCCCGGGAACTGTATAGGCCAGGCCACTTTTATGAACCGCTATTTTACCGCAGTACACCGGATTGCGAATAACCCTCCAAAAACAATTAATGCTTTTGTTAAAACCATAATCCACTGCATGGTGGAAGACTTCGGTTACAGAATAGATTCCCGTAGATAGCTGTTGAAAAGCGAAGCGTATGATCTGAGATGGCATTTCTATCAGTTCTATGTATTTAGTGCCTTTAGTATCCAACTTGTTGACGTAACCATACGGCGCCAGGCCCATCCATCGACCCTCTGTTATGCCTCTTTGTTGCCCCTTTCTTATTTCGAGCGATCGGCGAGCATTTTCCACCTCAGGTACGGCAAGAAAAAACGCCAGCATCATTTGGTTTTCAGGAATAGTCATATCCACGGGCTGTTCAATAGCGCGGACTTCCACGCCAAGCTTGGATAATTTCCCCAGCATTTGGTAGGCTTCGGCAGTGTTGCGGCTAAATCTATCCCATTTGGTGACTAGTAATAAGCGGGGTGTCGGCAGCTTGTAGGTGCGATAGGCGTTGAGAAGTGCTTTCCAGGCCGGGCGGTCAAAAGTTTTTGCTGAGTAATCTTCGAAAATAACTCGACCAATAGTTAGGAAATGAATTGCACAATAGGATTTTAGTATTTCCTCCTGGTAACGTTGGGAGAAACCAGTAAGTTTTTGCTCTTCAGTGCTGACCCGAATATATAAATCTGCTACCATATTCTTTACAGATTAATAGCATACTTAAAGCTACGAATTTAGTTCGCCACATTCGCCATTTTTTGTTAGCGTTACCTTACACCCCTCTTCGGTTTAAACTGATCACCAATTACGGAGCAAAGTGGCCATTAATTACCATTTGAGCACGATTTCTACTTGTAGTGTCAAGCTTCGATGTTTTGAAATAAAGCCAAAATAAGCCTGCCAGAATCACGAAGTCACAGGGGCTGACACCAAGGGGCTTTGGGGTTTTTGCATGTGCTTATAGCGCTTTATTTGAGGCCGGGGCAAATTTCTCTGACAATACTGATCAAAAAAGGGCTTTTGCCAGCAAAAATTGGTTTGTATAGGAAATGCTGCAGGTTTTTGGAATGTGCTAACCGGTAGCCAGAGGTAGTCAGTGATTTTAGGTATATTTGTTCAGGGGAAAGGAATAATATCACCGCATCCGGTAGCCATTCTGGTGGCCACTTTGCCCCGTAATAAGGGGGCTACTTTCTGGTTCTTCTTCAATTTTGGTGGTTATGATGGTGTCAACACTAGCCTTCTCTCTAGGAGATTCAGTGATGAGCGGCCATACATCTGTCGTTTAATAGTTTTGAGCTTGTTTACGTTCCCTTCAACCGGTCCGTTGCTCCATGGATAATCGAATGCATTTTTTACAGGTTCAAAATCCTGCAGTAGTCCATTAGCAAATCCTCTTAGCTCTGGTATAGCCGAGTTTTCTACCTTCCATATCCATTCTTTCAATCCAGCACTAGTGCGCTCCTTCAGCATCATTTGGCGAAATTGTACTACTATCTCTCTGGTTTGGTTCAGTGTCACTGACTGTTTACACAATCCCTCAAGTATATCCTGTTCTTGCGTGGTCAATTTTTGCTTATCTCCGAAAAATAGCATTGATGTCTTTGATGGCCTCCATAGTGCCAAATTGGACGGTAGTATTGTTTTTCTGCCCCTTTTCTTACCTAGCGCAAAGCCATATCTGGCTAGTCCGTCTGAAAGTGTGCTATATGCACCAGGATATCCTCTGTCTGTCAATTCAGCAAGTAACTGTTTCAGTTGAAGTTCAGGCACTTCTTTTAACCTTTCTTTTATGTAGGTCAGATGCTTTTCCAATCCAGAAGGACTGGGGTAATTTCTCCTTGGAAGTTCCTCACAATACCTGTATTTCCTTATTGTTATACGGCTCATTTTAAAAGTTCTGGCGATTTCCTTGATAGAAACACCTTCATTGAGCATTTTTTTGACCTCCCTGAACTTTTCATGCTGGCGTTCAGAAGCAAGACTCTTTGGTGGTTCAATCTTGGCCTGTCTTGTTTCCTTATACACTGTACGAACTTTTTTCATGGAAGCATGCTCACGATCGATGACTTTTCGGACAGCTTCTCCCAGATTTTTTAAAAGATGCCATCTGTCGGTTACCTGAACAGCCTGTGGAGCACCTTTACTCGCTGCCCGCTGATAATTACCATACCTGTCCCTGGATACGATCTGTATTTCCGGTCTATCTTTTAACCAAGCTGTAAGCGTATTTTCTTCTCTGTCGGCAAGTAGTGCGATAGGTTTATTTGTGGTGAGATCTACCAGGATACTACCGTAACGGTCACGCTTTTTTATCGCCCAGTCATCAACTCCCAGCGCAATAACTTCTTTGCAATTCGGTAAATCTGCATTATAAATAATGCGTAACAGTGTGCTGTCACTGATACCGATCGAACACTGTCTGCAAATGCGTTCTCCTGACTTTCCACCAGCTTCCAGGGCAATTTTCAATAAAGTTTCACTAAGCCGATTTGTTAATCGCTTATATGGTTCGAAATGATCGTTAAATCTTTCTGTAAATACCTTGAATGGACATTCATCAGTACGACAGTAAAATTTACGTGCCCTCAAGAATATTGTAGTGGACTTCCCAAAGGAAGGTAAATCCATAAACTTTCTGGTATAATAACTGTGGGTCCTAGAAGAAGCCTCCAGGCAATTGGGACAGTGGCTGCTTTTCCGTTTACTCTGAACATAAATATTTAACCTATCGATTTGGTTATCTACAGAAATAACCCGAAAGGGATCCTTAGGATTGAAGATTATTTTTGTGGCATTCATTATACGGATAACGAATACCAGGGACTTCTATCGTTTATTTACCACCAAAATTGAAGAAGAACCACTTTCTCCGAAATTTCCAGCATAACGACCCCAAAAAATGGGTTTACCGCGCGGTACGCCGTGGAAAGCATTTGCGGGTTACGGTGCGAATTACTTCCCGGTTCCTGATCTATCCAAAACCTATCTCACCACCAAACCTGGCAATTACACTTCACCCTGATGAAATATTGCTATTGTCTCCGGGTGAATGGTGCGAAATGTGGTTTCAAGGCACCTGGTGCCATCTGGCAGATGCAGATTGCAGAAAGACCTATAAAATAAGCGACTAAATTTAGGTAGGTGAAACTTTTTCATTACATTGAGCCGTCCAAAAATACACCTTACAAGGCAAACCATTGGTGGAATGAATTAACCTCTCAAGAATGAAAACATCCGAAGTATTTAAAAGTTTCCTATCAAATATTAAAATCGAAGAAATAAAAGCCGAAAATATCTCCTATCGTTACGGACGGATTACCAAAGCACTTAATGAATGTTTTCGCGACACAGATTCCAAAACGGCAAATAGTCTGCAAGTTGGCTCTTATGGTAGATATACAGGTATCAATGGCATTTCGGATCTAGATATGCTTTATTTTATTCCCGCGTCAAAATGGGCAACTTATAACAAAGCGGGAGGGCAAGTCAAGTTACTTCAAGATACCAAATCCGCCATTTCTAATACATATGCCTCCTCTGACATTAAAGTGGACAGGTGCGTCGTAACTGTAAATTTCAAGGATGCCCATATAGATGTTCAACCCGTTTTTATTGAAGAAGATCAAGATTACACGTATCCGGATACATATGGGGATGGTACTTGGAAAGTTACGAAACCACGAAAAGAAATAGATGCGATGGTCGAATTCGACTCTAATAAGAATCGAAATCTTCGCAGACTTTGTAAAATGGCCAGGTCTTGGAAAAATAAGCATGGAGTTAACATGGGTGGACTTTTGATCGATACTCTGGCATATAATTTTCTAAAATCCACGGCGTATTTCGATGAAAAGAGTTATGATTATTATGATGAAATGTGCCGTAACTTTTTTAAGTTCTTGCATGATCAACCCAAGGACCAAAAGGAATATGGCGCACTTGGCAGTAAGCAACGTGTTAAAGTAAGAAAGTCATTTAAAAAGAAAGCAAAAATGGCACTTGATCTGGCAGATCAAGCCATTGAAGCAGCTTCTGATAAAACAAAACACAATAAATGGCGGGATATTTTTGGGAACGACTTTCCTAAATATCAAGATGAAGAAAAAGAGGCAAGAGCAATTAATTTGCATTACACTGATACCGAAGAGTTCATCGAAGCATATTACCCTGTAGATATTCGTTACGATCTTAAAATCGACTGTGAAATCAAACAAGATGGATATCGTGATGGGTTGCTGCGGGAATATCTTTTTAAAAAGATAAGATTAATGCCAAACAAGTCACTAAAATTCTACATTGAAAGAATAGATGTTCCGCATCCTTATACCGTCAAATGGAAAGTGACCAACAGGGGGGGGGCAAGCAATAAAACGAAACAATATCAGGGGCCAGATTATTGATGACAACGGTTCATTCACAAGGATTGAAACCACTACATTTAGGGGAAGCCATTTTGTCGAATGTTATATCATCAAGGATGACGTAGTAGTGGCTCGAGACACAATTGATGTACCAATTTCCGAATAACTATATACACACAATACTATGAAAGAACAGTATGATATTCTTGAATCCCAAATAAGAGAAGTATATGGGAGAGTTGTTTACGCCCATAAAACACATGAGAAATGCGCTGACCTTCTTAAAACCAGAAGTGATTGTTTCAAACTTGCAGAGATTATACTATCCGCCGCAACAACAACGAGTATCCTGGTATTAGTATTCGGAGACGGAAAGATATTTCAATTCCTTGCTGCATTGTTTTCAACAATTCTGCTCGGGCTAACATTATATTCAAAAGATTTTAACTTACTAGCCTTAGCGGAGAAACACAAACAAGCCGCGTTGAACATACTCGAAATTAGGGAAAAATTCCTCTCTTTATTGGTAGACATTAAAGTCGGGTACAAGGACATTCCATTACTTCAACAAAGAAGGGACGAGCTGAATGAACAACTTGTAAACACATACCGGGGGGCTCCGAAAACTATTAGCAAAGCATACAATGAGGCTTCGATCGCTCTTCAAAAACAGGAAGAATTTACATTTTCGGATGAGGAAATCGATAAGTTTTTGCCTGAGCAATTGAGAAAATCATAGATCTCCTTTGTTACGACCAGAGCGAATTTCTTTTATTGTACTATTATCTACGCGTATATAGACCTCTTGTTTTGTTCGGTAGATATATGTATAAGTTAAGAGAAAAGAGGAGGTCAGACAGCCACCCCAATTCTAATGCTTTCAACACGAATTTATAAAATTAATATAATACGCAAGGCTCTGAAGATAGAATTAAACAGTTAGAAGAAATATACAACAATTAAACAGCATCTATGAATTTCCCCCAAAAGCCTATTGCCGATACCTTACATAAAATCATGGTTTCTGCAAAACCTCCGACATCAACTGATAACCTTCCAAGCAATCACATTCGTTTGTTTTTTAAGTCAATGCAGGACTATACAGGAGTAGATGCAAACACTTCATATACCATTATCATAACCATTTTGATTTTTGGCGCTGGTATCTTAACCAATTGGACAATCAATCGGATCAATGCCTGGCGAGTAAGAAAAACTTACCGGCAATCAGTAAACCTCCTATTGTACAACTTCGCCCAGGAGTGCAGAAAAAATTATGAAGTAGTGAAAGAGTCAATTGAGGCCCCGTCTATTGTGGAAATACATTCAGCGGGATTCCAGCTAAAGATAATTGCACATCTTTATTTTCTGGAAAAAATCGATTACTCGGTATTTCTTAACCACTATGTCAGGTGTGGCAAAAAGAGGTTAAAAACTAAAGCAGTGACCAAAGTCTTTGAAATCATTGGTAGTATCAAAGATATGGAAGAAGGGGCGATAAAAAACATGGAGCTTTTTACAAATTTACTGAACGATAGACAAGAAGTATTCAGAAACAGCCAATTTGAAATAGAACGTTTTTTAGAAAGAAGTCTGATGACTTTACAGGTAGTTGATTATAGCGTAAAACACGAGTGTATCAATGTCTACAAAAAATGGAAACCGCACAGTAATGTTACGTTCTTCTCAAATGTATATTCTAACCTCATTGTTCCCCTAAAGGAAACATTAGACAAATATCCGGGGGAGAGATCATTGGATAGTTTATATGTTGACGTTGATAATTGTTATCGTGCCTATCCGGATTTGCAGCATATTGACAAACTGGTAAAGGATAATTTTAAACCGCTATCAAGGTTAAATCATAACGCATACCGAAAAATGATGGTAATCTTGAAAATATTCAGTTATGAAAAACAAAAACCGAGAGGAAAATGAGAACGCTGGAAAATTTTAGGAAAAATGATTACATGAGGGCGATGCTCCATATTATAGATGGTGACCGCTCACTCCCTCTATTGATCGTTCATGATTTACTTGCCACGGATGCATACTATAATACGCTCCAAAACTTGCAGGTGCTAGAAAAATCAGAAACTGTTGTTTTGAATGGTATTAAAAGGTATTCATCGGTTTTGATGTGGTATCTGGCAGTAGATTCATACATGGACAAAATCTTACAGATTTGCTCACAAATATATGGACAAGATTATGAAAACTTGGTTTCTCACAAAATACAACATAAACCTAAACTAATAGCTGATTTGTTATCTCTCGATCAAAAAGGGTTTCCCTTAGAAGTACTATCGGAGAAGTTATCTGCATTTGATGTTTTACATCAGCAAATGACCGGTTGTTCAAAACAAAAAGCTGCCCTTTCTTCTACTTACAGTTTTTCAAATGGTATCTACGCCATAAATCAATCAGATGGAATACAAGCTATGTTGATAGCCAGTGAGGTATTTGAACTTTTCAGGAATTGTATCCCAGGAGTAGATATAATGCCCTCGGTAGAGGTTTATATGTGGCCTGAAATATATTTCGAATTTGTTGATGTATTGGTAAAAAAGATAATGATCCCATCGATTAGTGATATTCTAAGTAAGCTCCAAATAACTTCGGATATTGACCTTAGTACTGATTTCAAACGTTTTAAGCCTTCTCTAAATGTTGGGAGGTATCGATTTAGCCTTTCGCGTGTAACCATGCAGCATTCAAACTTTTCATTGCCCAAAAACTTGCCTGCAACACAGATAGTTGAGGGATTTGAGGAGGAGTATATGAAAAAGCATACAAAATAGATCTATAATGGCAAAACACATCAACACTAAGTAACACATGACCGTCAATAAAAAGTTAAACATATCCCACTTCAATAAAAGCTTTTATAATAGAAGTGATCCAAAGTTGATCAGGTTTAGGCACATAAACCAGATAATATCTGAAAATCAGTATTTAATACTTTTAAATAACTTTAATAATTCAACCAAGAGTTCGATTGGCTGCTCCTCAGCTCCACCTGATCCCAAACTTGATGGAATCAAAAAATTAAAGGCAGTTCGTTGAGGACTGCCTTTTCTGTTTTACTTATGTCGCCCGAGAGGTTGCAATCCGATTATTTGCTTAACTTTATTATTGATCAACGAATCGGTAAACCGGTACCTCCCCTAAGCGATCTCAAATATTGGATCCCCAAAACAGGCGACCGGATTTCCTATTGACCTGCCTATTTTTAGCGCATCAAAATCAACAGAAAGGATGACCAAGATTATTCTGCAGCCATGCCGTGATGCCTTGGCTTATGAACATTTTCGGGATACGGTACTTAAGGACGTACCGCTTTCGAGCATCAATCGGTTCCTGACACCGGATCAGCAATTTGAATTGGCGCAGATTTACCCGGACGGCAAATGTCGTGTTTGGGGCGTGGAGCCTAAAAGCAAGGATATCAATGTAGGAAAATGGGAACGGATCATGCCGGGAGATATCGCTTTTTTTGCTAAGGAAAGACGTATTTTTTATTCCGGGACCGTTACCTTAACCATCCGTAATAAGAAGGCTGCATTTCAGTTATGGAAAGACAATGGGGAAGATGTGCCATCTACCTGGGAATGTATGTATTTTCTCACCGATGTTAATGAACTGGATATAAGTGTTGAGGATTTTAATATGATTAAAGGGAATAAACCCAACGCAAATATCCAGGGTTTCAACGTATTATATGAGGAAGAAAGCAGGCTCATCCTCGAGCAGTTGGGCCTGGAGGAACTTAACGGAGGAACAGATGAAGTTTCAGGCAGTGAGTCGCAAGCTGAGGATAAGTTGAAGCGTTTACCCAAAACAGATCGTATTACCACCGTTGTTGCTAGAAAGGAACATGATTTACTTACTTATCTTTTACATTACAACCGTATCGAAAATACATGTGCAATTTGCCATAAAATCTTTCCGGTTTCATTGCTTGTGACGGCGCATATTAAAAGACGTGCGAATTGTTCGCACGAAGAGCGTATCAACAGGTTTATCGTTATGCCTTTGTGTAAATTGGGCTGCGATGAACTGTATGAAAGGGGATATATAAGTATTGTCAATGGAAAGGTAGTGTCTGTCCGAAAAAGCCCGCTTACTGAAACAGTCAGACAATACATTGAGGGAATCGATCAAAATACCTGTGCATACTACAATGAAATTACACAAGACTATTTTGCATGGCATTATGCTCATCACAAGAGGAGATATTTTTTGGAATTTCGATAGGATGGTAAGGCTGTGAGGTGACTTTTGGAATCTTTTTAATGACATATAAATTAAAGTCTTAGCTATGAGTGATTGGCATTCGTTAATAAATCTAATCAGACAGTTCAATCAGGAGCGTGATTGGAGCCAGTTTCACAATGCAAAAGATCTTGCACTTGCGTTAAGCATTGAAGCGGGTGAACTCAATGAATTATTTCTCTGGAAGAATGCTGAGGATGCAGACCGTGAAAAAGTAAAAGAGGAACTAGCTGATATTCTTACTTACGCTCTGCAACTAGCAGATAAATACGATTTTGACATTAACGAAATCGTAATCGGAAAAATTAGAAAAAACGCTCTGAAGTATCCAGTCGAAAGGGCAAAGGGGAACGCCAAAAAGTACGACGACCTTTGAATATTTGCGATTTGCGGTCAACTCGTTCGACTTCAATATTATAGGTCCATTTTGTTGTATAATTTGCCTGTTCCTGAAGATTTTCTATTTAGGATTGGTGAAGTTGCAGTGATTGTAATGGTAGACTACTTCACTTCTTATTCCAGAGTGCCGTGAAATCCCCGGCAGCCCGCCAGTATATCGATTCTTTGTACGCCCGTTACGAAGTGCTGGATAAAGGTAAGCCCGCACCTGACTTTGCGGCGAAGAACGAAAAATTCAAAACCGTCCGCCTGTCCGATATAAAGGGAAAATGGTGGTGATCGATATTTGGGCGCACTGGTGCTCCTACTGCATTGCCAACTTGCCGCGCTACGATCGCCTGGCATACCCCGGGCTTTGAAAAGCTGTGGATGTAGCTGGCGAAGAAGGCCGGCATTACGGGCCCTAACAACCTGACGGTGATCGTGAGTGATGAAGACAAACTTTCCAAAACGCTTTTCTAGGATGGCTATCGCATTACGCAGGCGCCCCGCTACGTTGTTATCGACAAAAACGGCAATTTCCACAACCTCGCCGACTTCAAAGGCAAATATGTGCCGATCGATTTCTGGGCCAGCTGGTGCAAACCCTGCCGCGAGGAAAACCCGCGTATGGCCAGACTCAACGAGCAATGCAAAGATAAGGGCCTCTCGATCGTTTCCATTTCCATCGACGAAAACAATGCCAAATGGCTGTAAGCCGTTGCGGAAGACAAGCTGACCTGGCCGCAGCTGACCGGCGAAAGCGGCCCCACAAGCCAGGTAGCGAAAGATTACAACGTGGAAGCCATCCCGGCCACGATGTTGATCGATAAGCAGGGCAGTCTCCTGAAAATTGGATGGCGCGGTGCTGAACTGGAAGAATATCTCGGGAAATTGCTGTAACCGTTATGCCGGTTGTGTAGTAATAAAAGCGTCCCGCCGCCGGAACTCCGGTTGGAGGGACGCTTCTTGAAGGAAGAAAAGTAGAAAGCAGGCCCGCTGCACGGGCCTGCTTTTTTAATGATTTATTTTCCGCCGGTACTATTGAAAAATGCTTTCAGCTCATTGGCCCACAGTTCCGGTACTTCCAACGCGGCGAAGTGGCCGCCTTTATCCATTTTGGTGAACCGTTTGAGGTTGACCCTCCGTTCCGCCCATTCCTTCGGCGTGGGTGCGTCTCCCGGGAAAATCGCCACGCCGGTAGGCACATTCACTTTATTATTGGAGGCGAGCCCTTGTGGATTGTCGACCGCATACGTGCGCATCGAAGAATTGATCGTTTGCGTCACCCAATAAATCATGATGTTGGTAAGCAGATCGTCTTTCGAATAATGATCTTCGATGGAGCCGTCCGGCGTGCGCCAGGTATTGAACTTCTCCGTGATCCAGGCGGCGAGCCCGGCGGGGGAATCGTTCAGCCCGTAAGCCTGCGTTTGCGGCTTGGTGGCGTGCAACATGGCATAGGCGCCTTCCCGGTACCA
Source organism: Chitinophaga rhizosphaerae (assembly GCF_003958645.1). Lineage (GTDB taxonomy): Bacteria > Bacteroidota > Bacteroidia > Chitinophagales > Chitinophagaceae > Chitinophaga > Chitinophaga rhizosphaerae. Next base: position 152,947 of record NZ_RXLO01000008.1, on the reverse strand, counting down.
CCAGCCCTGGATGAACTGGCCAAATTGCTGTTCTGCCGGCGACATCTGGCTCCAGTCTTCCGAACCGTTCGGATACCCAACGTCTGACAGGTGGATGGCCGCAACATTGTCCGGGTACAGGTTGGCAAGCGATTTGGCGATCCCTTGCCCCACATCCCCACCCGCTACGAAGTAGGTTTTGTAACCCAGCACCTCGTTCATCAGCGTAGCAAAAATCTTCGCCGATCCGTCGTCCGTTTTGGCCGCGTGCCCGGAGAATCCGAACCCGGGGATGGATGGGATGATGAGATGGTAATCGTCGGTCAGCAGCGGTATCACTTTGTGGAAGCGGTAGAAGCAATCGGGCCACCCGTGTACGAGCAGGAGGGGCCTGGCGTTGGGGTTTTTGCTTTTGATGTGCTGGAAATGGATCGTCATGCTGTCGATTTCCACGGTAAACTGGGGGATGGCATTGATGGCAGCTTCGTGTTTGCGCCAATCATACCCGTTTTGCCAGTATTTCACGAGGTTTTGGAGGAAAACGGGGTCCGTTCCGTAATTCCACCCGATGTTTTCGGGTGCATCGGGCCAGCGGGTCTGGCGGAGGCGTTGTTGGAGATCGTCCAGCACCGGCTGCGGGACATTTACCTTGAAGGGCTTTACAGTAAACATATTGTCGGATTTTTGGGTTTGTGCCTTTGCGCAAAGGGCAAAAACAGCAATCGTCAGGAAAAGAACAGTCTGTTTCATGGGTTTTTCTGTTTGATGAAACAAATTTCAGATCGGGTTATGACAGCAGTATGTCAGCAGTATAATTAGGTTTATAAATAAAAGTACACTTTTTATGGAATCGATTAAAACATTGATTTACGGTTAGTTCATGGTGGGATTGATGTTGTAACAGCTAAGTGGGGATAAGTGGAGAAAGGCCAACTGATCTGCCGGAAATTGTTGCATCTGCCATCCTTCGGGTTGAAGATAACGGCTGACATTTGAGGCATCAAAACACCGGATCATGCAAAACATATTCATCATCGGGGCTGGCGCCATCGGACGGGTACTGGCCGTGGCGCTCGGGATTCATCAAAGGAACGTAGTGCTCCTGCGGGGAAGTACCCCGGATCAGCAGCGGGAAACACGGCTTATCCGGGTGAAAACGCCGGGAGCGCAACTGGAATATCCCGTGGTCATCGACTCGCTCGAGAACCATCCCGTACTCGACGGGATCGTGGTGCTGACGAACAAATCGTTCGGCAATGCTGCGCTGGCCAGGGCTTTGAAGTGTAAGACAGGGGATTCGCCGGTGGTGCTGCTGCAAAACGGGCTGGAAGTGGAAATGCCGTTTCTGCAGGAAGGGTTTACGGATTTGTACCGGTGCGTTTTATTTGCTACAAGCCAGTTTGCGGACGATGGGGGGCTCCGTTTCAAACCGGTGGCGCCATCGCCGGTGGGGGCGATCCGGGGAAGCGGGGCAAGGCTGGCGGATTTGACGGCGCAGTTGGATACACCTGTTTTTCCTTTCCGCGCCGAGCGCAACATGCAGCCGATCATCTGGAAAAAGGCCATCGCCAATTGCGTTTTCAATTCTATCTGCCCTTTGCTGGAAACAGATAACGGGCTTTTTCACCGAAATGAGAAAGCGATGGCGCTGGCCCGCCGCGTGATCGGGGAGTGCGTTGGCGTTGCCCGGGCGAAAGGTGTGGAGATCGGGGAGGAAGAAGTGGTGGATAGCGTGGTCACCATCAGCCAAATGTCTGACGGACAATTGATCTCCACCTTACAGGATATCCGGCATCACCGGCCCACCGAAATCGACACCCTGAACCTCGCCATCGCAAAGATGGCGGACGATATGCAAAAGGCCGGCGAAGTAAGCGCCACGCGGTTGCTGGGCGAACTCACCCGGTTGAAATCCGAGATCAATCTTTAAGCTTATTTCGCGGTCAGCGCTTCTCCCTCAAACACGATTCCTGCCCATCCGTGCTGCATGAACTGCCGGATGTTCTGGTGATCGGTACCGCCGGGCGTGCTGAGCACCGCCTGGTAATGTTCCGCGAACAACTGCAGGGTATCTTCCTTCCCGAGTCCGTTTATTTTTGCGAATGAAAATACTTTGGCGCTGCCCTGGTTCTGGGTAGCTTCGTTAGAAGCTTCGCCGTTTTTGAAAGCGGTAGGCTGGTGCAGGTAATGCGATTCGATGAATGCGATCACGTCCTTAAACGCAAGGGCATTGGATTTCAGCTGTTGGAGCAATGTATCGGTTTGTTGTTTCATGATGATCAGTTTACATGAGTTGGATCGCAAAAATAGAAAATTGAGGAAATATGCTGGAATAACCGAACCTTGCCGTAATAAATTTGAAAAGCCGCAAACATTCGTTTGCGGCTTTCGGATGTAACGATCAGGCAGATTGCTGCGCAATATAATGGTCCATCGCTTCCTTCATGAACTGTGCCAGCTCCATGCTGGGCATGCCGTTCACCGGAGTATAGCGGTTGTCTTGCACATACAGTTCGCCGAGTTTGCGGAAGTATTCCAGTTTCTCCATTTCGATCTTGCCGCCGCTCAGTTTCAGGATGATCGCAAATCGGCGGGCGATGCATTCCTGCACGGGAGCGCTTTTCGGATCGGTGCCCATCAGTTCGGCAAGGCGGTCGTTGATGCGGGTGAGCTCGCGCTGGAGGACTTTCATCTCATCCTTACTGAAGCCGCGCAGCGTTTCTTCGGCGGAAAGGACCGTGTCTTTCCCCCATTTTGCCATGGCCTCGGCCCGGTATGCTTCCATCTTTTCGTTGGGGATGCCATCGTATAAATCTTCTACTTGTAACATGGATTTGTTTTTAAGTGTTACCAATGTTTTGTCGATGGTACCAACCAATGTGTCTATCCTTTCCTTTTTCGCCAAAAGCGCCTTGCGGTGGTCTTCCAACGCCTGTTCCAGGTCGAACGCGGGGTCTTCCAGGATCGCAAGGATGTCTTTAAGCGGAAAGTCGAGCTCCCGGTAGAAAAGGATCTGCTGCAATCGCAACAATTCCTTTTCACCATACAATCTGTACCTGGCCTCGGTACGGACCGATGGTTCGAGCAAGCCCATCCTGTCGTACAGGTGCAAGGTGCGCACGCTTACGCCCGCAAGCCTGGAGAGCTTTTTTACGGAATATTTGTCCATCGTTTGGATTTATACCTTTCGGGCAAATATAGGGTATGACGTAAGGGGAGAGTCAAGCCCCGGCGCCGGTTTTTTTAAAAAAACTTTTTTCGATAGGCTGATACCCTGCGCGAGGCGGACATAATTTTTCGCCGATGGCCTTCCCATTGCCCCGTCATCAGTACGAAGATGGTCGTGTTCGCCGCCGCCGTCGCGCATCTTACCGAAGAGCTGACATACCAACAACTTTGCCGCGCTCACCTATTGCCGGCCGGTCATCACCCGCCCGATGGATACGGTGCTGGTGCTCGTTACCGGCCTCGATGATGAAGGCGCCCCGTCATGCGGTCACGAAAATGCGCAATATTTCCCGGCCCCGGCATCCCCGTGATCGCCTGCACGCAGGATAAAAGCCCCAACCTCATGGCCGCCTCCCCCAGCCGGCAAGTCTTCGGCGGATGGGCCGGAAACGAAGATCTGGTATTGAAAAGGAAACCTATGTAATTACCTCGTCATATGGTTGTTTATTGCTATAACTGATTGATTATTGGGGATTTACATAAATTTGTGCCCAAAATCGCAAGCATATGACCTTACCTGCTTTTAATCTCAGAAGCCTCCTGTTCTTCGTAGCGGCGGCACTGTTAACCTCCTGTGCGGCGTCCAAGAAAGGGACTTCCCATGCTTATATGACCAAGCAGTACAAGGAGCTGAAGAAAGTATTGAACGAAGCGGATGTTTCCATCCTGAACGACAGCCTGAAAGTCATCTTCCCCAACAACGTGATGTTCGCCACCAACTCCGACCAGTTGAAAGATGAAATCAAGCCCACCTTTGGCCGGTTTGCGGAAGTACTGAACAAGTTCGACAAAACGAAGATCCTGGTAACGGGCTATACAGACAATACCGGCACCGACCAGATCAATAACGACCTGTCCGAAAAACGGGCCGTGAGCGGAAAGAACCAGCTCACCGCAGACGGCGTTTCGGCCGACAGGCTGCTAACCTGGGGCCTGGGATCGCGCCACCCCATCGCAACGAACGATTCGGAAGACGGCCGCTCCAAAAACAGGCGCATCGAATTCGTGATCCTATACGACGTCAAACCTGAAAGCAAATAAATGAAAAAGCAGTCCCGCGGGACTGCTTTTTTATGAGATATGAATATCGTATTTCCCCAATAACCCCAGTACACCCGGCACGGAGAACTTCGCTTTTTTGATTTTGTTCCGCTCCGGATCGATAAGGTAATGCTCTGCCGTGCGGAAGTCTGCCTGCTCCAGTATCGTATTGCTGAAAACCGCGTTCAGCAGGTCGCAATGCGGGAATGCGGACCCCGTGAGATCGGCGTTCGTGAAATCCGTTTCACGCAACTGGCAATGGGCGAACGTCGTTTTTTTGATTTTCAGGCCGAAGAAGGAGGCACTGGTGAGCGTGCATCGCTCGAATGTGAACGACAGGTTGAAGGAATTGCATTCGTCGAACCGGAGACCCAGGAGTTTGCAGTCCTGGAACTTCACACCACGCAGCGCCGTTCCCTTGATCTTCGCCAGGGTAAGGTTGCAGCCGGAAAAGGTACAGTCGATAAAAATGACATCGATGAGCGAACTCTCGGAAAAATCGCAACTCCGGAAGGTACATGCCTCGTATTCACCGGGCGGGAGCGGTTGCGCGCGATAGTCCTGCCGCTCGAAAGCCTGATCGTAAAATTCGGTTTCCATATCCCTGAAAATTAATCATTTCCACCTCATCATGTAGTGGAATTTCTTACGCATTGCGCTTGCCGGCCGGCAAATCCTCCCATTAATTCCGTCAATTCACCGTCAATTCCTGTGAAAAAACTATCACTTCACCTCCATTTTTTACTGTTATTTACAATTGCAAACGATTGCATTGATTCACGTTATTGAAAACTTCCACTTATGAAAAGAATTTTACCCCTCGTCGTCCTGTTTTTATGGGCGCACACGGTATTGCACGCTGCCATTATTCGCGTGACGTCTATTTCCGCTTTGCAGTCCGCCATCAACGCTGCTGTTCCCGGCGACGTGATCGTGCTGGCAAACGGTGTATACACCACAACCGGTACGATTACCGTCAAACGCCAGGGCACAGCAGCGCAGCCCATCATTATCGCGGCGGAAACCGTGGGTGGTGTGGAGATCAATGGTGCCGGCGGGTTCCAGGTATTGAGCCCTGCCCGTTACATTACCATCACCGGGTTTATATTCCGCCATGCGGCGGGAAAATCGTCTACCGCACAGGGGACCGGTTTCGTCCGCCTCATGCACAATGTCTACGAGACGCCCGGCGAAGGCGATAACCTGAATATCCAGGGGAACGATCATGAGCTGTCGTATTGCACGTTCCGCAACAAGCGCGGCCTGGGCCAATACGTATCGATCCATGGTTCGGGCAACGGCGGCAGCCAGGTGGCGCAACGGATCTGGGTGCATCACAACTATTTCTACAAGCAATATCCCGGGGGTGGCAACGGTTCCGAAACGATCCAGTTCGGGTTGAGCGGGTATAGCCTTTCTTCGAGCCACAGCGTGGTGGAGTACAATCTTTTCGAAGAATGCGATGGGGAAAATGAGGGGATTTCGGTGAAGGCGTCGCACGTAACGCTGCGCTACAATACCATCCGCAACAATCCCGCGCAGTTTACGCTTCGGCACGGGAATTTCTGCCAGGTGTACGGCAACTATTTCATCAAAACGCCGGGCATCCGCATTTTCGGGGACGATCATACCATCCATTCCAATTATTTCGACAGTTGCAGCATCGCCATCAATATCGGGAACGGCAGTGCGGAAGTGTCGGAAGGCGGGGCGCTGACCTCTCACGACCGGCCAGACCGGGTCCTGATCGCGTTCAACACGCTCAACGGCAACGCGCAGAATATCCGCCAGGCCGCGCGCACGGATGGTTTGGGCTCTACTTACATCACCGGCGCTTACAATATCATTCAGCACAGTACTTTCGATGCGTTGCAGATCGCCGGTCCCAGTACGGGCTCGGTTTGGCTGGGGAACATCCTGTACAACGTGCCGGCCGGTATTTTCCCGGATACTTCGTATACCGTTGAAAATCCGCTACTGGAGCGGGATGCGAACGGCATCTGGCACCTGGTGCAGAATAGTCCTGCCATCGGGAAAGGTGGCGCCGGTTATCCGCTGGTGACGGTAGATCTGGACGGTCAGCCCCGTACATCCCCTATGGACGCGGGCGCCGATCAGTTTTCCATTGCGCCGGTGAAAGCCATTCCGCTGGATAGCACCATGGTCGGCTATCTCGCCGGCGGCGACGGGCCGCGTGCCGGCATTACGGCTCCTGTTAACGGTGCGCTGATCAAAGCCGGCGATACTGTTTCCATCGAGGCGACCGCGATTTCATTTTCCGATACGATCGATAAAGTCGCGTTTTTTGTGGATGGGGTGAAGATAGGGGAGGATACATCGGCGCCTTTTGCATTCGCCTGGACGGCAGTTTACGGCCAACACAGCATTTCGGTGAAGGCATTCGACCGGAAGGGCCGTGAGTCCGCCGTTGCGCAATCCCTGGTGACGGTGAACCCGCGCGGTACCGATGTTTCACTGATTTCACCGGCGGCAGGAACGGTGTTCGTTTCGCCGGTATATATCCAGCTGGCGGCTACGGCTTCCGATAGCCTGGGCGGCATTATGTCGGTGTCGTTCTACGCAGATACGACGCTGATCGGGACAGACAGCACGGCGCCATACGCATTGCGGTGGTACGGGCCGGCCGCGGGTAATTATTCCATAACGGCCAAAGCCCTCAACGCATCGGGCGAGATAGCCATTTCCGGCGCGTCCGCCATCAAGGTAAGGATCGGTAATATCGACATTACCGACAACGGCGGAACGATCTCCGGTCAGTACCCGAATACCTCCAAACCCACGGAAGACCTGCCTTCGCTCATCGACAACAATCCCGGCACCAAATACTACCGCAGCGGCCGCACGGCACTCTGGGTACAGTACAAATCAACGGAACCCGCCATCGTTGTGCGTTACACGATCACTTCCGGGAACGACCGCCCCGCCCGCGATCCCCGCGACTGGTCGCTCCTCGGCTCCAACGATTCCCTGAACTGGGATACGCTCGACGTTCGTGCCGGCGAAACATTCTCCGGCCGCGGACAGTTGCGCTCCTTCGATGTTCCGGGCAATACGAAAGCCTATGTTTACTATCGCTTCAACATGACGGCAAATAACGGAGAAGGCAACACGCAGTTTGCGGAATGGGAGCTGTTCGAACGGCGGATGCAGGCTATCGTATTCGACAGCATCGGCGAGCGCCGGTACGGAACTGCGCCCTTGCAACTGGTGGCCGAATCTACGGTCGGGCTGCCGGTTACCTTCTCGCTGGTGGAAGGGCCCGCGGTGCTGGAGGGCTCGCAGCTCACTTTCACGGGGCCTGGAACGGTGACGGTGAAAGCCTCCGCAGCCGGGTCCGACAATTATTTCCCGGCAGACACGGTGCAGACGTTTACCGTTCTCAAAGGCATACAAACCCTCCATTTCCCGCCTATCGCTCCCCGCCTGAAATACGAGACCGTGCAACTGCAGGCCTCCAGCTCCATCGGTATGCCGGTGCGTTTTGCGCTGGTAGATGGCGGTGGGATACTGAACGGAAACTCCCTGAAACTCACGACCACGGGGATCGTGACGGTGCGCGCATTGGCAGATAGTTCCGCACTGTATGAATCCGCCTCGGCGGAACAGGGGATTCTCGTACTGGGGATCGGGTTGATCGCAGACCCTATCGGTATCACGATCTTCCCCAATCCTACACGCGGCCCCGTTACCGTGAAACTGGAAAACAAAAAGGACCGGGGCTATGTGTTCCAGGTCATCGACCGGATGGGCAACCAGGTGGCCAGAACGGTGATCCCCCAGGGCCAGGGCGCCACGCAGGTGCAGCTGGACCTCTCTTCACAGATCGATGGCATCTATTTCCTGCATGTGTCTGACGGTGTGGTAAAAACCGTTCGCGCGATCATGAAGTATTGATGTTGAGATCGATGGAATATGGGACAGGCGGCTCTTTCCGGGCCGCCTGTCCTGTTTTGGGAAAGTTTATCGGGCGGTGTTAGCTATCGGTTCGAAAACGCCTCTTTCCATCCTGATCCCCAGTTTTTGCATGAAGGCCGCCGGATCGAAACCTTCTTGCTGATAAGCTTGCTGAACGGCGGTTTTAGCGGCCTGCAGGGCTTCCGCGTTTTTCCACCTCGCGGTGGTGAAGCAAATGAGATCGCCATTGGCGGCGGTATGGCCGAGCAGCTCATCTTCCAAAAATCCCGGCAGGGTTTTGATGAAATCCCGGTTAATGCGGACACGCTCCAGGAACGCCTTTTTCGCTGCTGCGGGCACGGTAAAATGGTCAACGAAGCGCACTTCCCCCGGCTGGTTTTTCGCACGGATCTGCGATTCATCGGCGGGCAGTTGCCGGAGCTGCTGCAGGAATCCCAACCTGTCGTTGAACAAAAATCCATCAACGATTTTTTCATGTTTAAGCGTAAATATGGCAATGGCGTTGTGGAGGATGTGGAGGCCGGTGGCGGAAATGTCCTGGAAATCGCCCTGGTGCGTGCCTTCCCATTGCCATTTCACCATCACTTTATCACCTTCCGCGATAAATTCCAGCAGTTGCCACCGGATGTCGGGGAAGGAACGGATCAGCCCTGCGATGGCGGCTTCAAAGGCTGCAGGGCCTTTCAGTCCGGAAGGGCCGGTGTATTCGTCCGCCACGTATTTCGGCATGTCGGCGAAATGCCGCTCATTGATCACCCGCTCGAAGAGCTGGCGTACTGCCTGCTTGTTGCGCTGTGCGGTGCCATTATCTGTTTGTTCGATGGCGGGGGACGGGAAATGTTGTATGGGAGCGGTTTCCGGGCTGAGGGAAACTGATAGGGCCAGGCTGGCTGCGGAAAGTATGGTAGTCATCATCTTGAATTTTTCACAAAACTACCTGCGGCGCCGCGGGAGAAATTGTAAAAAATCATTGATTTACCAACCGCGGGCAACGCTGAAATATGCTTTCGGGGTTTGGCCGGTGAACTGCCTGAAATCGCGGATAAAGTGCGACTGGTCGAAATACCCCGCTTCGTAGGCGGCCTGTGTGAGCGATTCGGTGTCGTGGTAACGCCCGACGAGCGCGTTGAGCCGCACAAGCGCCGCGTATTGCTTGGGTGTAGCGCCGATTCTGGCGCGGAACCGCTTCTCCAGCGGGTCCTGACTGATGTGCAGGGCTTCCGCCAGCGATTTGATGCGCAGGTTGCCGTTTTGCCGCTTGATCAGGGACGCCGCTTCCAGGATCAATCCGTCTTGCGGGATTGGGGTGAGTTGGCGGAGGAGGAATGCTTCCAGCAGCAAGAGCCGCTGCGGATGCCCGGGCGCTTCGGCCAGCCGTTCCTGCAACGCGCTGATTTCGGCGGAAGGGAAAATATCCTGCGTATCTACGCTCAGCCCGAACAGCTCATGCGCCGGCACCCGGGTAAAAGCATGAATAGCGCCTTCGCGGAAAACGGCCAGGAGGTTGAACGTTCCTTTTTCGTACCGGAAACCCCGCGCGTTCTTTCGCAATCCGCTGATAACGGAACCGGGCAAAACCTCCGATTTACCGTCCGATTCCTGTACGATCCGGCCGCTGAACCGGAACGAAAGCACCAGCGAAGTGCCGGGGATCGTCTGGTTGAGGATGTCCGCGTCGCTTTCGATCAGGAGGTACTCGCTGATGTAAGGCGCAAGGGTGCCCGAGGGCTGGAACTTCCGGATGGTCATGCCTTAAAAGTACGGAATCCGGTCGGTTAAAAACAACGCGACCGTACGGAGTATAGCCGTTCGGTCGCCGGAAGCACGATGTCTGCTTACATGTCAGGGTTGAATGGGGATATCAAACATGAACTGGAGACCGCCGCCGGAGTTACGTTCTACCTGCAGCGGGGTGTTATAGAGTTTCTCCAGCCTCAGGGCGGTGTTGCGGAGCCCTATGCCGGAGCCGAGCATGATTTGATCGAGCGGGCCGCAGAAGCCGGCACCAGTATCGCTGACGGTACAGCGAAGTTTGTTTTTATACCGGGCGCATCGGATGGTGATGGCGCCGCCGTTGATACAGGGGCCGATCCCGTGTTTTACGGCGTTTTCTACCAGCGGTTGCAGTAGCATCGGGGGGATGCGCATTCCCTGAACCGATGCCGCCGCGTCTATTTCAACCTGCAGGCGGGAGGAAAAGCGGTGTTGTTCGATTTGGAGGTAGTCGCGGAGGAAGGAAAGCTCCTGGCCCAGGGGCACCAGATCCGTCCGGGTGGAGTTCAGCGCATACCGGAACGTATCGGCCAGCTGCGCGATGAGCTCCCTGGCCGCCTCCTGCTCGGCAGGAAGGCTGGCGTTTACCCGGTTGAGGGCATTAAAGAGGAAATGAGGCTGTATCTGCGCTTTCAGGGCCTGTAATTCCGCCTGCAAAGCCTGCTCCTGCAATAAGCGGACTTCCGCTTCCCGGTCGGGAACCGCGGCAACGGGCTGTTTTTCACCCGGCATGCGGAGCAACAGAACGGTAATGGTCACGGCTGCCAGCGCGAGCAGGACGGCCATTCCGCCGGATGCGCCGTTTGGGTGAACGGTGAAGGCCAGCAATAGCAGCGATGCCGCCAGCAGTCCGGCGATCATGGTTTGTAAGAGAAGGGGAGCTTTCTTTTCTACAAGCAACATGGTCATGAAGTTTCCTCAAAACTACCTGACAACGCAAACGGATTTTTGCGATGTATTACTCGTATTTAAAACTGAGTAGTTTTACTTACCCGGGATGGAGGAGAGGAACCGGAAACAGGAAGATGTACTAGCTGGCGAGCCCCAGATCCATGGCTTTTCTTACCAGGGCGGCGGTATTTTTTACATCCAGCTTTTGCATGAGGTTATAGCGATGGTTTTCGATAGTGCGCACGCTGAGAGACAGCTTGTCGGCGATGTCCTGGTTGCTGCTTCCCTGGGCGATGAACCCCAGTATTTCCTTTTCGCGCCGCGTGAGGGAAGGTGCGTAGCGGCTCGGTTTCCGCTGGATGATCTGCTGGAACATCTGGTCTTTCAATTCTCCATGTACATACTGATCGCCCGCGTGCACGGCATCGATCGCTTCGCGGATCTCGCGGCTGCCGGCCGTTTTGAGCAGGTATCCTGCCGCACCGTTCTGAAATGCGGTACGGATGGTATGCTTATCTTCCACATTCGTGAAAATGATGACCCGCGTATCCGGAAAATCGGCCGAAACCCGCCGGCACAGCGCCAACCCGTCTTGCCCCGGCAACTGGATGTCCAGGAAAAGGACCTCCGGTGCACCGGCCTGCAAACCGTCCAGCAACTGGTCGCCGTTCTGCCAGGCCCCCGACACGGAAACGTCCGGGAAACCCTGCAAAATCATTTGCAAACCATTGAGAATGGCCGGATGATCGTCTACCAGTGCGATAGTAATGCGGTTCATGCGAATCGATTAGATATGTAATATTAATGGTTTCCCGGGAGATATGAAAGAATTCCCGTTTACAGCTGTTCTGGCATCAAATATGCATTACCATACAATATGTTAAACCTGTTGTAACGCGTAAACCTGATCGCATTTACAACGTCTAATTAACAAGAACTAAAACCAGCATGTATGAAACGGATTTTTCTCATCCTGGCTGTGATGACCGCTTTTACGGCCTCTACCCCGTCTCCCGCCTCGGCACAGGTGAACGTGAGTATCAACCTTGGTATTCAGCCCGCCTGGGGCCCCGTGGGTTACGACTACGCGGAGTACTATTACCTTCCTGATATCGACATTTACTATTACATCCCGACGCAAACGTACATCTATTTCGACTTCGGCCGATGGGTCCATACCCGCTATCTGCCGGCCCGTTATGGATATTACGACTTCTACCGGGGTTACAAGGTGGTGATCAACCAGCGCGATCCCTGGAGATTCCATAAACGCTACCGCAGGGAGTATTCACATTACCGGAACAACTATACGCAGATCGTTTGGCGAGACCGGCCCGGCGATCGCCGCGAATGGAACAACCGCTGGAACAACCGCCCGGAAGAACGCCGCGAATGGAACAGCCGCCCCGTACAGCGCCGGGTAGATAACGACAACCGCCGCGAATGGACACGCGACAACGAACGAAACAACGATCGCGACAATAACCGCCGCGAATGGAACCAGAATAATAATAACAACCGTCCTGCAGAACGCCGCGAATGGAATCAAAACAACAATCGCCCGGAACGCCGGGTAACACCAAACCGCCCCGCCGAACAACGCCGGGAAGTAACGCCGAACCGCCCTGCAGAACGCCAGTGGAACAATAATAACGGGAACCGTGGAAACGACCGCAGAACAGAGCCCGGCAGCCGTGGAAGCGAGAATAGCCGTGGCCGCGAGCGCGGTTAACAATATCAGGGGTAATCAGGAATTAAACCTGTAGTGTGTGAGAAAAACCGCCGGCAACGGCGGTTTTTTTTATGCCGCAACCTCTCATAAATCCGTTCATTGCCCCACAAAAAAAGGCCGGTATTTGCACCGGCCTTTTACTTTTTACGCTATCCATTTATTTGGCGATGATAACAGGCCTTGTCTGTTTATGCTTCCCGGATTTCACTTGCACGAAATACATACCGGAGCGCAGTTTCGTTGCCGGAACATAGATATTCCCCTGCGATTCGGTGAGTACCTGCCGGTACGTCACGCGGCCGAAAAGGTCCGTTACGGTCAATTCCATTTTACTGGATTCGGGGATCACGTATTTGACACGGAAACCCTCCAGGGCAGGGTTCGGGTAAATCCACAGAGACTCCCGGCTCGCAGCCACCAGGATGCTGAATTGTGCCGTGCAGCCGGTTGCCTTGTCGGTGACGTTCACGGTATATAAACCGGGCGCCCGTTGCTCGAGGTCTTCGGTGGTGGATTTATCGGACCATAAGTACTGGTAATTCCCGCTGCCGCCGTTCACGCTGATGTTGATATTGCCGTCTTCGTCCGCCGTGCCGATGATCACCAGCCGGTTAACCGTACCGGCTACCGTAACGGTTTGCGTGTTCGAGAATCCGCCGCTGCCGGTCACCCGGATGGCATAGTTGCCCGGTGCGAGGTGGCGGAATTCCCGGTTGGCGGGGCCCGCGGGGTTTTCCCTGTTGTCGATGAAATACCGGAAATCGGAAGGAGTTCCGGCGCTGAGGTTCACGAGTATCACGCCGTTCGCGCCACAGTTGGCGTTGGTAACGGTAAAGGTGATCGTGGGATGGACGGGCCGCGTCACCCGGAAATCTTTCCTGGTCACGCATCCAGCCGATGCATCGGTCACTTCCATCCAGTAATCGCCGGTAGCGAGGTTGCTAACATCCTGCGTGGTGGCGCCGGTAGACCAGCGATAGGTATAATTGCCGCTGCCACCCGTCACGGTCACATCGATCGCGCCGGTAGTCTGATCGATCTGCGATGTCACATCCATATCGTTCATCCATCCGTCTACCTCCACCCGTTCATTCTTCTCGAAACCATTCGCCCCCGTGATCCTGACTTCATAGAAATCCGCCTGCAAATTGCGGAAAACAGGCTGGTTGATGCCGGCAGGATTGGCTTGCCCATTGATAAAATACTGGTACGGCGCCGCGCTGGCCCCGGTGGTGCTGACGGTAATGGTACCGCCTGTGTTGCAGGAGGCGCCGGTAGCGGTGAAAGTCACGTCCGGGCCGGTACGCGTTACGGTAAGCGTCATGGCCGTCGCGCATTGCGTGGTACGGTCGGTCACCTCGATATGATATTGCCCGGACGCCAGGCCGGACTGGTCGGCCACCGTAGACCCATGCGCCCAATTGATCCGGTAACTCCCGCTGCCGCCGGTAATCGTAATATCGATATTGCCGTAGCGGTGATCGATGGTTTGGGTGATCAGGAGGTCGTTCAGCGTTCCGCCCATCGTCACAGCCTGGGAATAATCGAATCCATTCGCATTCGTGACGCGAATGGTATAAACACCGGGCTCCAGTTGTCCGAAAATGTTACTGTTGATGCCGTTCGGATTGGCTTTCCCGTTGATGTAATATTGATATACGCCGCTACCGTTGCTTACTGTGGCGGTAATGATGCCGTTGGGAAAACATTGCGCGTTCTTCACGGTGAACAGTACAACCTGCTGGCGCGTAACCTTCGCCGTTCCATGATACGTACATCCGCTAACGTTATCCTTCACATTCACCGTATAATCGCCGGAAGGTACGTTTGTCAGGTCTTCTGTAGTAGCGTTGTTCGACCAGGCGAAGATGTAATTCCCGCTTCCGCCGGTGATGGTCAGATCGATATCGCCGGCCTGGTCATTTACCTGGATATTTCCCTGCAAACCTTGTCCACCGCTGATTACCACCGTTTCCACGTACACGAAATTATCCGGCCCGGTGATCCGCAGGTCGAACTGCCCGGGTTGGAGGTTTTCGAAAACAGGGCTGGCTTGCGCCGCGCCGCCGATGGAATACTGGTAATTACCGGATGGGGGTACCACCTTCTTCACTTCGATCCGGCCGTTGTTACCGCATGCGGAAGGCTGCGTTACGATTTCTACATCCGCTACGGGACTGCCGCTCAGGTAAATATCGTCTACCTGGAAATCCACGCCGCTGTTGGGCATCTGTTCCGACAAGAATCCGATGAGCGCAACTTTCGACGGATCGATCTCAGCGCCATTCACCATATCGGCGAGCGGGATGCGGACCTGCTGATAATTGCCCGACAATTGTGTGAGGTACTTGTCGCGCAGCAGGAATGCGGCATTCGATCCGCCGCCGAAGCGGTCTTTCAGGAAAATCTGCAGATCGAAATTGCCGAGGCCGGCGGTATTGGGGAAGCGGATGCTGAAGTTGAGGTATCTTTTCTGGCGAAGGTCGACCATCCGGGCGTCTACGTCCTGCGCCAGGTCCCAGAATACATAGGCAAAGGGTTCCGGGTTCGGCTCGATATGCGCGGACATGTTGATCGGGCCTTTGTTCCCGCCGGTGGGCCGTACCACGAGCAGCGAAGCGTTGTTACTGGTGCTGTGGACGATGCCGGGATTTTTGGTGTCGCCATCCCAGATCACGTCAGACGAGGCGCGGCCCCATACGAGATAATCCACCTTAATCTGCGCCGTGTTCCCTTTCTGGTCGGTTGCCGTGATGTGGAAGGAACGGGGGCCGGGAGGCGTTGTGGCCGGCACGGTAAAACTCGCCGTGTATCTTCCGTTCACCAGCAGGAGCGGTTGGTTGTTGGCGCCGCCGACCGGGGAAAGATCGACGGTGACGGAGGCCAGGTCGTTGTTCGGATCGCTGGCCAGCACGCTGAGCTGGACCGGGGTGATGCCATCCGCGAAACCCGCAGCAGGGTTGATCCGCACATCGCTGAGGACCGGTTGTACCGTGGGGTTGTCGTACGGCAGGGCGCGCACATCGTCTATCCATACATCAAAACCATCCTGCGCGGAATTGACAAGGAAATTGAACTGCCACAGCCGGGTGAGGTCGAATCCGGAGCCGGTGAACAGGTCGGAGAAGGGGATTTTTACTTTCGTGAATTGAGTGGGGTGGAAGGAGGAAATGTAGCCGTTGGCCTTGAGGTTCACGCTGTTGGAAACGTTCATGTTGGCGCTGGCGTCTCTCACGCTGAATGTTATGTCTGCATATTCCGGAGCGTTGGAACGGATGTAAAATTCGAGATACCCGAATTCGCTCACATCCCTTGCACCGCCGGCATTGGGATCGATGCGCCAGGTCATGAGCCCCCAGTAATTGGGATCGTGCTTGAACCGCATGTACAAACTGCCGGGACCGGTATTGCCGCCCGTGGCCCGCCTTTCGATGATTTGCGTTCCGGCCGTCTGATCGCTGCCGTCGTTGAAGCGTTCGCCCTCGCCGCCGCGGATCGCGTCACCGTTCCAGATGTCGGTAGACGGCAGTTCGCGGATCACGCGGTAGGTGACATTCCCGGATACGCTATGCCCCGCAGCATCTGCGGCGGAAACGGTCAGCATTTTCATGCCGGAAGCGGTATTGGCGGGTACGGTATACTGGATGGAATACTGATCGCCGTTGCGCACGAGCGGGGTTGTAGCACTGCCTCCCAGAGAGCTCAGGTCGATCGTCGGCGGGCGCATATCGTTATCGGAATCGGTAATGGTGGCGGATACGGTAAACCGGGCGTTCCCGTCAGAATAACCGATGGCCGGCGCAATGGTAAGGTCCGTAATGTAGGGGTACACCGTAAGATCGGTTTCTGACAACACCAGGTGGTACACCGTCATGGGCGGCATTTTCAGCTGGAAGGAATTGTTCTCCACGGTACGGATATCTTCCATCCTGCGCACCACGGGACTATTCCTGTCTACCACATATACCGACGCGCTCCTGTACTGGCGCGCTCCCGAAAAAGCCACGGTCGCCACCACGGTATCGGTCATGCTGCGATTGATGGCGATGGTATGAAGAAACTCGTCGCCGGAGGCGTTCACGGAAGCGTACACCGCGCTCACCGCGCGATTGTCTGTTTGCGCTTTGACGGAAGTGTTGCCGAATTTTCCGCCATTGCCGTCGTAGTTGCAATACAGGTCGAACCCGCTTTTGATATAGCCGATCACCGCGCCCCAATACGAAGCGAAATAGATCTGTTCCGTCCCGAAAGCGCCCAGCGCATCGGCCTGCGCAACGGTGCCGGAAACATGGCTCGTTCCCCCGTAACTGTATTCCGTGATCCCGAGCCGGGTACCGGGATAGAAGTCGGCGATCATTTGCTTCAGTTTGGGCAGCACGGGGAAAATCTGTCCGTTGGAGGCGTCGTTCACCCAGGAATTTTCCTGGTAGGTATCGTCCCACAGTCCGCGCGACATGGAAATGCGGCCCAGTACGGAATTATCGTCGTTTTCGTCGTCGAACGGGCTCATGTTGCCGAAGTCGCGGTTTTGCTGCGGGTACCAGTGCAGGTCGAGCACATCGAGCAGGCGTTTCCCCGCTGCCTGGCTGCGGGCGCGCATGTTGGCGAGGTAATAATGCACGAACAGTTCATAATTGCCCCGTACCTGGTCCCAATCTGGCGCGAACTGGAGGTTCTGATAAGCGGTGTAGCCCCAGAGCGAAGGGCCGAACACTTCTGCCGAGGGGTCCATTTCCTTGATCAGTTCCGCCGTTTCGTAAGATTTGTTCATGAGGTAATTGACAGACACGCCGGTGGTGCCGAACAGCCGGGGATGGGTGCTGGTCCAGAGGCAGGGCTCATTGTCGAGCGAATAGCCTTTGATGCCGGTGGCGGTATTGCTGCGGCCATAAGCATCGAGGAGGAAATGCAGCTCCTCGTCCACATACACCGCATTGTCATTCACATCGGGCGTGAGCGACAGGTTCCCGCCGGGTTTGCGGGCTACTACCGGTACCCAGCGGTTAGACGGTGCAGTTTCGTTTTCGCTGACCGTGCCGTTTTTGTCTCTCGCCACGTAACCCGCCATGGGCAAGGTGGCCAGGGAATAGGCGCCTTGCTGGAGCGATTGGTTGTGGAAGGCCTTGAGCGCCGAACCGGGCACATCGTACTGGTTCCCGGGTGTGTTCCATTGTGCCGGCACCCAGTCGTCGCTATGATGCACCCAATCTTCGCCGGCGTTGCTGGCATTGTTTTCCCAGTTATAGCCGGTGATGCGGTTGCCGCCCATCCGTTTGGCGGGTGCATAGGGATAATGGTCGTTGGTGCCGTACACCAGCGGACTGATGGCTTTCCTGTTGGGAGCGGATGCATCGATGGTGAAACGGACGTTTCGCGTGGCCTGGGCGGATGATCGTACGCTGGAAAGCAGCATCATGGCGGCGCACGCCACAATTGAGCAGAATGGTTTCATGAGAGATGGTTGAGGTCAATAAATCGTTCCGCGGAACGGCACGGATCTCGTTAGGTATAATAAAAAAGTCGAATGCAAATTACGGGGATTGAAGGGGGCAATTCAGGGGCTTCCGCCGGGGTGTCGATATTCATGTCTGAAACATATGCAGATAGTCCTGAAGCGAAGGATGTTGCGGTTGAAGGTATCCGTTATTCGTAATGGATTGATCCTCCATTCGTTAGCGTTCTTCCCAAAAGCCGGTCAGACCAATTCGCGGAAATGTTTTTTCTTTATGTTCCGGAAATGGAACGCGCTTTGCAGTAACCGGCCGGCAATTTTAGGGATTATGACGTTTTTACAAGTTTCTGATATATCGAGGAAAGACAAGCTGGGATTCGAATTGCAGCCTTTGTCTTTCCAAGTGGAGCGTGGACAGAAAGTAGCCGTGATGGGCGCTTCCGGATCGGGAAAAAGCACATTGCTGCGGATGATCGCGGGATGGGTGCAGCCGGATGGCGGCACCATCCTGTTCGAAGGGGAGAAAGTACTGGGGCCGGACTGGAAATTGATTCCCGGCCACCCCGGCATCGCATACCTCTCGCAACATTACGAGCTACGGAATAATTACAGGGTGGAAGAACTGCTCGCGTATGCCAACCAGCTGACCGACGACGAGGCCACCCGGCTGTTCGACATCTGCCGGATCAGCCATCTCCTCAAACGGAAGACCGACCAGCTTTCCGGCGGGGAGAAGCAGCGTATTTCCCTCGCGCGGCTGCTCGTCACCAAGCCGAAGCTTTTGTTGCTGGACGAGCCCTATTCCAACCTCGACCTCATTCATACTCACATCCTCAAATCCGTGATCCGCGACCTGGGCGAAGCATTCGGCATCACGAGCCTCCTCGTTTCCCACGACCCGGACGATGTACTGCCCTGGGCAGACCATCTCATTATCCTCCGCGACGGGCAGTTCGTACAGCAGGGCAGTCCGGCGGAGGTGTACAGCAAGCCCGCAGATGCTTATGCTGCGGGGCTCCTGGGCGATTTTCAACTCTTTCCGCCCGACAAGGCGAAAGTGTTTGCCCTCATGCCCGGGATCGTCGTGAACGGGCGCAGCCTGGTGGTGCGGCCGGAGCAGTTCCGTTTCGCGAAAGACGGCAGCGAGGCCATCAAAGGTGTGGTGAAGGATGTAATGTTCGGCGGCAGCTATCACGATGTGGTGGTGGAAGTGCCGGGCAACCTGCTCACCGTTCGCACCACTGCGCCGAAATACCAGAAGGGCGATGCCGTTTTCGTGGCATTGCCGTCGAAGGGGATCTGGTTCCTGCCGTCCTAAATTTATTCCGCTCCCTTTACTTTCATTGCAACGGTATATACCGCTGTGGATGCGGTGAGGAAAAGTATGTTCCTTTTTTTGCCGCCGAAGCAGGCGTTGGCGGTCCATTTTTCGGGGACGTCGATATGCCCGATCTGCTGGCCCTGCGGGTTATAAATGAATACGCCGTTGCCGCAGAGGTAAAGGTTCCCGCGCTCGTCGAGCGTAATGCCGTCACCGCCTTTATGGGTGAAAAGTATGCGGTTGGCGAGTGTTCCGTCCCCCGAAATTTCATACCTGTAAATTTTATCCCCGCCGATATCGGCTATATAGAGGTACTTTCCGTCTGGCGTGCCCACGATGCCGTTGGGTTTCACGATATCGTCTGCCACGATTACCGGTGCGCTGGCGCCTTTGGGCAGCCGGTACACGCGCATGGCGTCGATCTCGGGCTTTTGGCGCGTCCAGTAGCTGCGTTGATAGTAAGGGTCGGTGAAGTAGATGTCGCCGTTGGGATGGATCCAGAGATCGTTGGGGCCGTTCAGTTTTTTCCCTTCGAAGTTATCCATCAACACGGTATGCACGCCTTTAGGGGAAAACGACCAGAGCTCGTTATCTGCGTCTGCACAGGCGAGGATGTTCCCTTTTTTATCGACGTACAACCCGTTGGCGCGGCCGCTATTGCCGGAAAAGAGGCTGAGCCTGCCTTTGGTGTCGTATTTCCAGATGGAATTATTCGGCTGGTCGGTGAAGTAGATATTGCCTTTCCGGTCGGGCGCGGGGCCTTCCGTGAATTTGAACTGATGGGATATGAGCACGGGTTTGGCGCCGTCTGCCACGAGCAGGTGCAGTGAGTCGGACTGGGCATTGGCAGACAGGGCTGCCAGTAAGAAAAAGGCGGCTAGTTTCATGTGGAATCCGTATTTCCGTCAAGATACGAAAAACCGGAAACCTTTCCTATGCAGACGCGGCCTGCAACTGGCGGAGCAGGCTCCCTTTGTCGATCATCCCCGCATGCCGCCACACCACTTCCCCTTTCCGGAAAATGATGAAAGTGGGCACGGCGCTTACGTTGAAATGGCTGGCGGCCTGCTGGTTCTTGTCGATATTCACTTTCACTACCCGCGCTTTGCCTTCCACCGCCTGCGCTACTTCCTTGATAACGGGCGTCATGGCGTGGCAGGGCTGGCACCAGTCTGCATAGAAATCTACCAGTACGGGTTGTTCGGATTGGATCAGATCATTAAATGCGCTCATAACCTGCGTTTAAAAAGTGAGGGAAGCCATGAGCGATTCTTCGTCATAGCTGCCGTTGTATTTTTGTCCATTGATGAAAAATGAAGGCGTACCGTTCACGCCGCTCCTTACGCCGCTTTCGAAATCCGCGTCCACCTTGTCTTCCAATGCCGTATCCTGTATGTCGTTCCGGAATTGTTCGAGGTCGAGGCCGATATGTTGCGCGATGGCGAAGAGGGTTTCGGCGGACAGTATGGCCTGGTTCTGGAAGATGCCGTGATGCATTTCCCAGAACTTTCCCTGCCGGGCGGCGGCTTCCGCGGCGATGGCTGCGGGTTTGGCCATGGCGTGGGATTCGGAAAGGGGGAAATGACGGAAGATGAACCGCAATCCGGGCCCTATTTTTTTAACGATGTCTTCCACTGCGGGAAAAGCCTTTCCGCAATGCGGACATTGAAAATCGCCATACTCCACGAGCGTAACAGGCGCTCCTTCCTTACCCCGTGCATGATCTTGCGGGCCGGCCGGTGGTGTGAGTTTTGCCATAGACAGTTTATATTTTTTTAGCCTGAATTTTTTCCAGTGCATCGAGAATCCCGTCTGCTCCTGGATTAACAGCAGGGGGCGACAAAAAGTTCCAGCGTATGATGCCGTTGCCGTCGATCACGTACAATGCCCGATGGCATTGGCCTTCCTTATCGTCGTACGCCTCATACGCTTGGGCGACGGCTCCCTTCGGCTCAAAATCCGCCAGCAGCGGGAAGTGCAGGTTGCGCGCCTGCGTGTAGGCCTGGTGGCACCATTTGCTGTCTACCGAAACCCCCACGATCGCTGCGTTCTGTTTACGGAATAACTGGAGCATTTCGTTGTAGAGCGACATCTGGTCGCCGCAAACCGGGCTCCAGTCTGCCGGGTAGAAGGCCATGATGAGGTTCTTTCCCTGGAAGTCTTGCAGTGTATACCGCTGGCCGGGTGTTGAATACAAATTAAAATCCGGTGCCGGGGTGCCGATCGATAACATACCGCGTGGTTTTTTGTGACAGGAAATCGGGTTTTACAAATCCCTGCAAAGGTACGCCCAAAAAGCATACCGGTGTGTTTTCCGGACGGTGGGAGCGTGCTGTCCGTTCCCGCCGCCTGAAACTACCATCCGATACCGTAATCCTCGCCATGATTGCTGCTGCCGCCCCATATGGAACGGTGCAGCGTATCGAAGAATATGGCGTTGATGGGGCCGCTGGTGCGCGCCGCGAAACTAAGTACGTAGCCCATGCTTTCGAGCGCGCGGCGCGTACTGTCTGGCGTGGCGCTGGCAACGAGGATGCTCCCGGCCCGGGGGACCCTGTCTTTCACCGCCGTTCCGCCCAGCGACAGCCACAGCTGGTTACTGTTAACGTTCGCCGCTTCCGTGGCCTGCTGCACCGTCATCCCGAATTCCACCACATTGAGGAAGAATTGCAACAGGTTCTGGTCTTGCGTATCGCCGCCCTGCACGGCGAAGGAAAGGAACGGTTTCCCGTCTTTCAACGCCATGGAAGGCGTGAGCGTGACGCGCGGCCTTTTGCCGGGAGCGATCACGTTGAAAGGGTTCATGGCCGAATCGAGTACGAAGCTTTGTGCGCGCTGGCTCATGCCTATTCCCGTGCGGCCCGCGATGCAGGCGGGCAGCCAGCCGCCGCTGGGCGTGATGCTGACCACCCATCCTTCCGCGTCGGCGGCTTCCACGCTGGTAGTGCCGCGCCAGAGACGGTGGTGGTACGCACTGTCCCATGGCTGATGGGCGACGGCGTCGTGTTTCGGGACGAAGTGCCCCGGCGGGTTTTGTCGTGTGGTGTCAGACAATGCGGGCCGAAGGTCGAGGAAGCGTTTCCAGGGATTGCGTTCGTTCTGGAAAGGGTAGGGGTCTCCGGGCATGACGTTCGTAGCGTTCTGCCGCGGATCGATCGTGCCGGCGCGCTGGCGGGCATAGGCTTTGCTGAGGAGCCCGCGGATGGGGGGCTTCAGCGTTCCGTACGGGTCGCCGTAATAGAAATCGCGGTCGGCGAAACTGAGGTTCATGGCCTGGTAGACCGTGTGGATGTATTGCGGGGAATTGTATCCCATCGCCTTGAGATCGAAGTTTTCGAGGATGTTGAGGGCTTGCAGCATCGTGGGGCCCTGCGTCCATTCGCGGAGTTTGTAGACGTCGATGCCTTTGTAGTTGATGTGGACGGGTTCTTCTTCGATCACTTTCCAGTTGGCGAGGTCCTGCATCGTGATGAGGCCTCCCTGTTCGCGGGCACCCCGAACGAATTCCTGCGCAATATCTCCCTTGTAGAACCTGTTGAAGGCGGCCATGATGGCTTCTTTCCGGGATTTACCTGCACGCAGCGCCGCGGTTTCCGCATCCACCATTTTTTGAAGGGTGGCCAGGAGGTCGGCCTGCACGAAAATCTCACCCGCTTCCGGCGCCTCGCGGGGTTGGCCGGGATGGGTGAGGAAAACCTTTTCGCTGTAGGGCCATTGCCTGATCCACGATTTCCCGCGTTCGATGCTGTTGGCCGTTTGTGCTTCCATGGGGTATCCTGCGGCCATTTCCATGGCGGGGCGCAGTACTTCCCGGAGGCTTTTGGTGCCGTAGTAAGACAGCATATGACAGATACCGCCGGGGGTTCCGGGAGTTACGGCGGAAAGGGGGCCGTATTCCGGCGGAAAGGCGTATCCCTTTCCTTTGTAAAACGCTGCGGTAGCCCCGGTGGGCGCCACGCCCAGGGCATTGATGGCGATCACTTTCCCAGTTTTGGGATGATAGATGAGCGCCTGCGTTTCACCGCCCCAGCTCAGCACGTCCCACATGGTGCAGGTTGCCGCCAGCATGGCACAGGCGGCATCTACGGCATTGCCGCCCTGTTGGAACAGCGCGGCGCCGGCGGTGGCGGCGAGGGGTTTACCCGTAATGGCCATCCAGTGGCGGCCGTGGAGCGGTGGCTTTTGGGTTTGCTGCGCCTTGCCGGTGGCGGCTATCAGCAAAAGCAGGATCAGGAAACGTTGCATATAGGCTAATTTAATCAAAGGGAAGGGAATATGGAGGATAAGTTGCGTAGGAATTTATGGGGCGTTCGGATGGGACTATTGATCGTTTGGCGAATGATATTGAAGGGATGGATGCGATCTCTCCACTGCTTCCGTCACCGTCTGACAATTCAATTCGGTAAATTATTTATGAAGCAAAAATTTCGGAAGGAATTCATGGATTTTCAGGTGACAGTATAGCTACTTCATTGCAGATAGGGGCTGTTTGCTGATCGCTCCATGCCAAATGTACCAGCCGCCCGCCCAGCGGAAGTTTCGGCCGGTTCGCCGGCATGTTCATAGATGGAACGATCCGCTTTTTCGATCTGCCGGATGAAACGGATTAAAATAATGAAGCCCCTCCGGCCGGAGGGGCTTCATTATTTTGCAAAGCGTTTTTATACCGAAACTTTATTGTTTTCCCTGACCTTTTCCGGCACGCCGTGAATATCCCACACCAGGCCGAACCAGCCGAGCATCTTGATGATATAAAACGTGATGTCTATCTCCCACCAATAGAAACCCTGCCGCGTAGCGCGCTGGTAATAGTGGTGGTTGTTGTGCCAGCCTTCGCCGAGCGTAACGAGTGCGAGGATCAGGCTGTTTTTGGATTCGTCGCCGGTTTTATAGCGGGGCTTGCCCCATTTGTGCATGAGCGAGTTGATGGTGAAGGTACCGTGGAACAGCAGGATCGTGCTGAGGAAGAACCCGATGAAAAGCGTGGATAGCCCGGCCGACCAGTCGAACCAACCCGCACCATTCACTTTGTTGCCGATGAAGTACACGACAACGGCGAGGATCAGCGGTGGAACGAAGTGGTATTTATTCAGCCAGAACAGTTCTTTATGCTTCATATCCTTGATGAGGTCATAACGGGTTTCCTTGTGTTCCTTGTCCATGATCCAGCCGATATGGGCATGCCAGAAGCCGTAGATCTTGGCGGAGTGGGGGTCTTCCGGGGTATCGGAATGTTTGTGATGGACGCGGTGATTGGCGGCCCACCATAACACCCCTTTCTGGAAGCTGCTCTGCGCGCCGCAGGCCAGCAGGAATTGGAAGAAACGGGAAGTTTTATACGATCGGTGCGAGAAGTATCGGTGATATCCGCCGGTTACGAAGAACATGCGCACGAAATAGAGCACTGCGCACAAAATCCAGTCGAAAGCAGTTACATGCGTGAAGAAAGCGAGAAAGGGCACGAGGTGCATCCCAATGAAGTCCATCTCGTGCAGCCAGTTGGTCCCCGCTTTCTTATTCGGAGCAATGGTGGTATTCATCTGTCAAAAGTACGGGGTGATTTATTAATCCGCAATGATTTCGGTCAACGGAGGTAGGTGAATTTAACATTGTCTTAACTTTTTTGGGCGGTGTAGGATGGAAATCTTATAAAGAGTTGTTGATTCCGATCAACCGGGCATCATTCCATTTTTACCATAAGCAAATGGCAAGAACTGCAGATCAGTAGAATTACTGAATCGCTGAATTTACGTACCATCGCCGATTGCCGGTCATGTACCGCAAAAGTACCTTTGCATTGGAATTCATCATCATCACAGCTCATAACTATTTTACCCCGACATGAAACGGATCATCGTTCCCATGCTGGCCATACTTTTCCTGTATGCCTGCACTTCAGAAAAAAATAAAGATAATGTAACCCCTCAGCCCCAGGCGCCAAAAGGTGAAGTCCGCCCCGCCGGCACCTCGCTCGGCGCTCCCGTCACTAAAGACATCGGCGCCGCAGGCGGGAACATCGTCTCGGCCGACGGCAAACTGAAAGTTACCGTGCCCGCCGGCGCTCTCGCCGCCAATACGCAGTTTTCCGTCGAACCCATTTCCAACACCCTGCCAGGTAGCCCGGGTATCGCCTACAGGCTCCGGCCCGAAGGCGTCAAATTCGCCAAACCCCTGACGCTGGAATTTACCTACAACGCCTCCGACCTCGACAGCACCAGCGAAGAAGCGCTGTTCATGGCCTATCAGGCCAAAGACGGCATCTGGCGCATGTTGCCCAAAACGCAACTGGACAGAACGGCCAAAAAACTCACCATTCAGACCGGTCACTTCTCCGACTGGGCGCCCTTCGCCATGTTCTGGCTCACGGCGATCAAGAATGCACTCAAACCCAAAGAATCGACCCTGCTGTCTGTCCATGTCACGGAAGATTTTTTACTCAGTAGCCTGAACCAGGACGAAGTGGAGATCGCACGGGAAAAAGTGCTGCAAAGCACGGAAAACGTCAGGAACTGGAAAGTCAATAGCGGCGGAACGATTACGCCCGATGCCAAGCCATTCCTGGCCAATTACAACGCTCCCGCGAAAGTGCCCGATCCGAACCCCGTGACCGTTAGCGTGGAAATCCACAATTTCATCCCCGCCGGTATGATCCCCGGCAGGGGCGCCACCGGCAAAGCGATCCTTTTCAAAAAAATACGGATTTACGAGGATACCTATTTCTACGGAACCAATGGTGGTGCCGATTATAATACGCTACAGCACTGGTTTTTCGAAGAAGACGGGGAAGATATTATGCTGATCGGCGGCTTTACGGGTACGGCGGCCCACTTCGGGCTTTACCTGCCGAAAGGCGCCGGCGTCGGTACATACAATATGAACATGCAAGGATATGTCTATATAGAAGATTATTCCCAAGCCGGGAAGCTGCTCTACAATACGGTGTATACCCATTGCATTTCCGGGGACGATATCAACGCCGCCGGCAGCATCCGGATCACGAAGATCGAAACGCTGAATGGCGTGAAATACATCGAAGGCAACTTCAGCGTGGGCATGTTCAGGTTCACGAGCTGCAGCCCTCCGGTGAAAAAAGTCACCGGGGAATTCCGGGTGCGAGACAGAAGAAGCTATGGATCGCTTTAAAAAGCAAAAGGGCCGTCATTTTAAAAATGACGGCCCTTTTGGTATATAATGGTGTTGAGAGAATTATGCAAGTTGCTCCCTAACCTTACGGTCTGCCTTATGGCTGGCCTCTGCCGCTTTCCTGCTGACGCGGTCGTATGCATTGCGGGCAGCTTTCTTCATATCGTCGATGGCGGCGTCTGCGCGCTGGCGGTTTTTCATATACCAGTAAATGCCGGCGGCGGCGGTGCCCAAAACGGAAGCTGCGATGATGATCTTGTTCATGACTCTTTGTGTTTGGTTCATGGAAATACAAACAATGGGCGTGCCAAAAAATCCCAAAGAATTTTAAAAATCAGTTGCCGGCACTTTTTTACATCGGTTGAAAAAAGACGTTCATCCGGGGAAATTGTCTTTCCCGATCAGTATCCGATTTGGGAAAAGAGGATTTGACGAACGGGAACGGATGGGGAAATTTTGACATGAGCTCCGGGCAAGTGTGTCATCTCCTGCCGGATTCCGGCCCAAACGGGAACACCCATTTTCCCCGGAAAGGCGTTCTCCCGCTGTAGGACCCATGAATAGTAAAAACGGTAACTAATTGATAGTCAATATGATAGAAAATTTCGAATCGGGAATGAAGTATTGGGCAACAACGATTTTACGGATGTGGATGTTTGAAATTCAGCGGGTTATTTGAAATGCGCTCACAAGCAAAGTTTTTCCCGATCGCGTAAATGGATTTCCCGATCCGATCGGGTATAACCGTTAAAACGGCTGTTCTTTGCAAAAATTCAGCGTGAGCAAATGAAGCAAGTTTACCTCCTGATGCTCGCCGGCGCCCTTGGGGCACACACGGCGGCAGCACGATCAACCTACTATATGGCAGCAGCGGTTTCCGACACGGCAGCCACTTTATCTGAAGAAGAAAACCCCGCCAAAGGTTCCCTCAAAGGACATGTATCCACCGCAGACGGCAAGCCCGCCGGCTTCGTAACCGTTGTGGTGCGCGAACTCAACCGCGGCACCACCACCGGCGAAGACGGGTCCTTCTCCCTCCGCAACCTCAAACCCGGAACTTACACCCTCTTCATATCGTCTGTCGGCCTCAAGCCTGTTGAAAAACAGATCACCATCACCGGTGAACAGGGCACAGAAATCAGCATTTCGCTGGAAGAAACGGCCCACCAGCTTTCCGAAGTGGTGATTTCCGACAAACGCACCCAGAACGACCGTCCCGTTAACCTGAGCAAACTGCCCATCCCCGTGATGGACCTTCCCCAGGCGGTAACCGTGATCGGCCAGGCTACCATCCGCGAACAGCAGGCCCAGCGCCTCAGCGATGTGGTGAAAAACGTGAACGGCGTGTACCTCGCCGCCACGCGCGCCGGCACCCAGGAAACCTTCTCCGCCCGCGGTTACGGTTTCGGTAGCTACAATATGTTCAAAAACGGCGCACGTGTCAACTCCGGCACTTTCCCGGAAATGAGCTCCCTCGAGCGCGTGGAAGTGCTCAAAGGCAGCGCCGCTATCCTCTACGGACAGGTGGCCCCCGGCGCCGTGATGAACCTCGTCACCAAACAGCCCAAATTCGAAGGCGGTGGCGAAGTGAGCATGCGCGTAGGCAGCTACGACCTCTACAAACCTGCTTTCGATATCTACGGCCCCATTAGCGGCAAAGTAGCCTACCGCGTTAACGGCACCTACGAATCCGCCGGCAGCTTCCGAGACCACGTCAGCAGCAAACGCTACTACGTGAACCCCTCCCTGCTCTTCAAAGTGGCTCCCCGCACGGAAATCATCGTGCAGGGCGATTACCTGAAACACGATTACACGCCCGACTTCGGGATCGGTACCAACAATGGCAAATCCATCGTAGACGTTCCGCGGA
This sequence comes from Chitinophaga rhizosphaerae, assembly GCF_003958645.1. GTDB lineage: Bacteria > Bacteroidota > Bacteroidia > Chitinophagales > Chitinophagaceae > Chitinophaga > Chitinophaga rhizosphaerae. The sequence goes on along the minus strand of NZ_RXLO01000008.1, from coordinate 124,581 downwards.
ACACCTTCTTCGGCACGTCCTGGCAGTATTCCAAAGTACAGCAGGCCACCGCGGGCGTTACCGTAAGGCATCAGCTGAACAGCAACTGGAGCATCAACGGCAACGTGGCTTTCCAACAATATAAAAGGGATTATTACTCCATCGAAAGACTGCAGTTCGCGAATGATTCGCTGAACCGCCCCCTCGGTAAAGCACTTAACGACGAAAGATATGTGAGCGCAACGATCGACCTCACCGGTAAGTTCAAAACAGGTTCCGTTGAACATACCGTACTTGCAGGCGTAGATGCAGATAAATATACGACTGACAATACCACTGCCTGGGATTACGAAGGCGCTTACGGCACCAACAAAAACCTGTACGACAAAATCAGCTTCCGCGACCTCGGTCAAAAGCCCGGCCGCCAGGACATGCCGATGGCTACGGCCAGAGAGAGCGACAGGCTGCCCGTTTCCCGGTTCGGTGGGTACGTGCAAGACCTGGTGAGCATTTCCGAAAAACTGAAAGTGCTCGCCGGCATCCGCTGGAGCTATATCGGCAACGAGGCAAAAAGGAAAACAGTGTACAAGACCGGCGCGGAAACCTTCACCAAAGGCCAATACAGCAACGCTTTCTCGCCCCGTTTCGGTGTGGTGTATAAACCTATCCCCACCACGGCGCTGTTCGTTAGCTACAGCAATTCCTTCTCCACCAACTCCGGGTACGACCTGAATAAAGAGGCCCTCAAACCTTCGATCATCGATCAGTACGAAGCGGGCGTGAAGAACGATTTCTTTGCCGGCAAACTGTCTGCCAACCTGACCGTTTACAAAATCAGGAACAGCAACCTCGCACAGGTGGCCACTTATACCCGCGACGGACAAATCAACGGAGACGCCAATATGAAGGAGCTCATCGGCGGTACCACCAGCAATGGAGTTGAAATTGATTTAGCGGGCCATCCCGTTGCAGGGCTCGATATCGTGGCAGGTTACAGCTATAATGACATCTTCGTGTCCAAAGCCATTTCTCCCGCCGAAGGCAAAACCAACGGCAACCTCCTGAAAGGCGACCGCCTCGTGAACAATCCGCATCATACCGCCAACGCCAGCGTTTTCTACACATTGCAGAACGGCGCCGCGAAAGGCCTGAAATTCGGTGTGATGGCGTTCTACACCGGCGATCGCAACGTGGGCTGGAACAATACCACGGCGCAACCCGACCGTATGTTCAATGTCGACGGCTACACCACGCTCGATCTGAACATCGGCTACAGCTGGAAACAATTCTCCGTAATGGCGAAGCTGTCCAACATCACCAACGAATACAACTTCCTGGTGCATGAAAACTACAGCATCAACCCGATCCCGCCGCGGCAATTCACCGCTACCGTTGCGTACCGCTTCAAATACAGATAAGCATGTTCGAATAAAGGAAAAGGGCTGTATCAGAGGATGATACAGCCCTTTTCTATTGGGAATAATTAAGCGCGTTAAATCGCAGGTTCCTGCTGGCTCAGGCAATGGAAACTGCCGAGGCCCCAGATGATGTCTGTAGAATCTACCCCCACCACTTCACGGTCGCGGAAGCAGTCGGCGATGATGCGCAGGGCCTGCTCGTCTTTGTTGCACTGGAAAGTGGGAACAATAACGTATTTGTTGGCGATGTAGAAATTGGCGTAGGAGGCGGGCAGGCGCTGGTCTTCCCAGATCACCGCGTCCGGCATGGGGAGTCCCACGATGTTGAGGGGCTTGCCGTTCAGCAGGCGCATGGCTTTGAGTTGGCGCCGGTTCTGCTGGAGGATTTCGTAGTTCTCGTCGTTTTTATCGGATTCGATGACGGTCAGCACCGTGTCTTCGTTCACGAAACGGATGGTATCGTCGATATGCCCGTCGGTATCGTCGCCCACGATGCCCTCGTCCACCCAAAGCACCTGGTCGGCGCCGTAGAAATCGTGCAGGTACTTTTCGACCTGTTCGCGGTTGAGGTGCGGGTTACGGTTTTCGTTGAGCAGGCAGCAGGTGCTGGTGAGGATGGTCCCTTTCCCGTTGAATTCCACCGATCCGCCTTCCATGATGATACCCGGCTCAAAAAGCGGCAGGTCGAAATGGCGGGCGATGCGGGTGGGGATCACATCGTCGAGGTCGAAGGGAGGATATTTCCCGCCCCAGGCGTTATAGTTCCAGTCTACTACCGCCTTTTTCTTTTCGGCGTTGGGGTTGATGAGGAACGCGGGGCCATGGTCGCGGCACCAGGCGTCGTTTGTGGGATGCTGGAAAAACTCCACGTTATCCATATTCACGCCGGCGCGGAGCAGGTGATCTGCAGCGAAGGCGGTCATGGCGCTGCCGTGGACATTGATGCGCACCAGTTCACTGTCTGCCAGGTATTTGATGAAACGGCTGTAATGCGGGAAGATGGTATCGATCTTTCCGGGCCAGCTGGCTTCCTTGTGGGGCCAGCTCAGCCAGGTGGCGGTATGCGGATGGAACTCAGCCGGGAAGTAGTAACCCAGTTCCCGGGGCGTAGGTTGTATCATTGTTCGTCGTCTATATAGCGTTTGGTGATCGGTTGGTAGGAGTCGATGCGGCGGTCGCGCAGGAAAGGCCAATGCGTGCGGTAGCGGTCTGTTTTGGAAAGGTCGAGCTCCAGCACCACGTTTTCTTCATCGGTGTGCGAGCTTTGGTGGAGCACCGTGCCGAAGGGGTTGGCTACGAACGAGCCGCCCCAGAATTTCATAAGCCCGTCTTGCTCGAAACCGGTCCTGTTCACGCTCACCACGTGAATGCCGTTGGCGACGGCATGGCTGCGCTGGATGGTTTGCCAGGCGTTGTATTGCTCGGTATTGGTGGCTTCGTCCTGGTTCGTGGCCCAGCCGATGGCGGTGGGGTAGAAAAGGATCTGCGCGCCCATGAGCGCCGTGATGCGCGCGGCTTCGGGGTACCATTGGTCCCAACAGATGAGCACGCCGATGGTGGCGAATTTGGTTTTGAAGACTTTATAGCCGAGATCGCCGGGGGTGAAGTAAAACTTCTCGTAATACGCCGGATCGTCGGGGATGTGCATTTTGCGGTATTTGCCGAGATAGGAACCATCGGCGTCCAGCACGGCGGTGGTGTTGTGGTAGAGGCCTTCCGTCCGTTTTTCGAACAGCGATGCGATGATCACCACGCCCAGCTCTTTGGCCACCGCGCCGAGGGATTCGGTGGAAGGGCCGGGGATGGGCTCTGCCAGTTTGAAATTCCCGTAATCTTCCACATCGCAGAAATACAGCGAAGTGAACAGTTCCTGGAGGCAGATAATCTGCGCCCCGCTGGCCGCGGTTTCCCGGACCTTTTCGATGGCTTTGGCAAGATTGTCCGCCTTGTTGGCGGAACAGCTCATCTGAACGTAGCCGACTTTTACTTTAGACATGGGCGCAAAGTTATAAAAAAGACAGGTTCGTCCCATAATCCCAACTTTTCATCCCATTTACGAAATGGGACGGCGCGGCTTTGTTAATATTGCATCAAAGAAATCTTGCATGAATAAGTTACAAAAGGTGGAAATATGGGTGGCCACGGGCATTTACCTCCTGGCATTGCTCACGATCCTTTTCCCTGTACTTTCTTACGACGGGCGGCATTCCGGGCTTTCCTGGTTATATAACGAGAATGGTGTACCCTATGATCATTTCCTGCATTCGGTTTGGCCGGGACTGCTCACCTATACCGCCCTGTACGGCGGATTCCTGCTCCTGAATTTCAGGGCCATGCCCCAGTTCCTGGAACATCACCGGTACTGGAGGGGAATTGCCATTGCGGGGGGGACGGCCGTTGGCGGCTTCCTGTTGCTGATGGTCGCGGAAAGCTGGAAATTCGGTTACCGTACAGATTTCTCCAGCGTCCGGGCTTTTCATAACTGGTGCGCCGGCCGTGCCATGATCATCGTTTTCGTCTGCCTCGTCGTGTTTGCCGTTTATAGCGGGATAAAATCCCTCGTGCTAGCGGGCGCCGAAAACGGCCTCGGCCGCCGCATCGCCGGTATCAAAATTCCGGTCGACATGATCATCCTCATCATCATCTGGCTCGCAGCTACCTTCTTTTTCATTCTCGACAGGCGCCCCGCCCGCACCAATCTCATTTTCTGGTCAGGAGGCTGTTATATTATCGCCTATTACTTTATCAGCCGCCGCTTTTTCGGCCCCCTGCTGCGCAAGGAGCGCCACTGGAAAGAGCTGCTTCCCAATGCCATCATGGTATTTCTCGTTACTTATGTTTTGGCCTGCGTACTGGCAGACGCGTCCACCAATATCAGTAACATGTCGGCATTCTATTTCCTGATATTTGTTTGCCAGCTGCTGATTGTGCCGCCGTTGGCCTGGTGGCTCACCTGGGCCACGCTCAGCCAAAAAAATGAGGTGTTGACCCTGGAGAAAGCACTGGGTCGCTCTTCCGCCAATCTGGACTTTTTGCGCTCCCAGATCAACCCTCATTTCCTTTTCAACGCCCTCAACACCCTCTACGGCACCGCCCTCCAGGAACAGGCGGGCCGCACCAGCGAAGGGATTCAGCGGCTGGGAGACATGATGCGCTTCATGCTCCACGAAAACACGGTAGAGAAAATCCACCTCAGCAAGGAAGTAGGCTACCTCCAGAACTACATCGCCCTGCAACGACTGCGCACGCAGGAATCGCCCGACATCAAGATCGAAGTCAATATCCAGGACGCCAACTGCGAGCACGCCATCGCACCCATGCTCCTCATCCCGTTCGTGGAAAACGCCTTCAAACACGGCATAAGCCTGCGAAACAGGTCGTGGATCGTGGTGTCGCTCTCGTGCGACGATCATCACATCTATTTCGATGCCTACAACAGCCTCCATCCCAAAAGGGAAAACGATCCGGAACGCAACAGCCTCGGCATCGGGCTCAATAACGTCCGCCAACGGCTGGAGCATGTTTATCCCGGCAGGCATGAACTGTCTATCCGCGAAACAGCGTCGGAATTCTTCGTTCACCTGACCCTCAAATCCGAAAAAATAGCTCCATCAGCATGACCGACACCACGCAACAACAAGATCACCGGCCGGTGAAAAGCAAAGAACCCGATGGATGGAGCCGCTTCCTGTGGTGGCTCGCCGCCGCAGACCCCGACGTGCTGGCAGATTGCCGTGCAGACCGCGAAAGGTACCGCATCATCGGCCTGGCGGTGCTCGTGACCGCCCTTTTCGCCACCCTGGCCTGGGGGTATTTTTTCTCCACCGTCGTGAAAGACGACCTGCTCAATTACGGACTGGCCCTGTTTTTCGGGTTCGCCGTACTGTGTATCGACAGGAGCCTCATCGCCGCCATGCAGCGCAACGGGAAAGTGCAGGTACTGCCCGTGGCCTTCCGCCTCATCCTCGCCATCACCATCGGCCTGTTCATCTCCCAACCCGTTGTGCTGATGCTTTTCCAGAAAGACGTGCAGGCGCAGATGGTGGTAGACCGGCAAAAGAAGATGGAAGATTTCCGCAAACAGCAAACCGCCTATAATTCGGAACGTACCACGCGGCTGCGCACGCAGCTGGCGGGGCTCGACAAAACCTTGGCCGACCGAGAAAAGCAGGTGAAGGATTACAAAGACGCCTACATCCGCGAAACCGACGGCACCGGCGGCTCCGGGAAAATCGGCGAATACGCCATCGCGAAAGTGAAACGGAACGAATACCTGAAAGCCGAAGACGAATTGCGGCAATTGAGGTCCGAGACCGCTACCCTCCGCGAAGGTCCGCTGGCAGCACTGGCGGTCATCCAGGCAGACGACAGCACCCGCGAATCCGCTTACCGCGCTACGTTGACAGACGGGTTTCTTGCGCAGGTGGAGGCGCTCAATACGCTCACGGAAGAAAAACCGCCGCTCAGACAGCGGTACCGCCTCATCGTGTTCATCATTACCCTCATCGAGATCATGCCGCTGTTAACCAAGCTCATGATGCCCAAAGGCGAGTACGACGCCCGTCTGGCGGCTATCACGGCGTCCAGTATCAACGAATCCGAACTGTCGGCCACACAGCAAAAGCAATTGCAACAGCATTTTACGGAAGGCGCGGCAGCGGCAGACAAGGAAGTGATGGACCATATTTTCGGGTTGACGGCATTCGCCCGGCGCCGGGAATCGGAAAAACTGGTGGAGGAGTGGGAACGGGCCGATGGACGGAGCTTCCGCAAACTCTGGGCTTCCGCGCGGAGGCTGCTGTTACTCCATAAAGCCTGAAATCGTAAATTGTGCATATGAAAATGACAGCCATAGCGATAGACGATGAGCCCGTGGCGCTTTCGGTGATCACCGCGCACGCGGAGAAGGTCCCTTTCATGGAACTGAAACGTTCGTTCACCAACGCTTTCGAAGCCATGGATTACCTGCGCCGCGAGAAAATCGACCTGCTGTTCCTCGATATCAAAATGCCGGATATTTCCGGGCTCGATTTCCTGTCGGGCCTCCACGAGCCGCCCATGACCATTTTCACGACGGCGTATTCCGAACATGCCGTGCAAAGTTTTGAACTGGACGCAATCGATTATCTCCTGAAACCCTTTTCCCTCGCACGTTTCCTGAAAGCCTGCAATAAAGCGCACAGCCTGTTGCTGCTGAAGCAGGACAAACCGTCCGCCGTTTCCCAACCGCAGGATTACATTTTCGTAAAAAGCGGGTACGAGCAATGCAAAGTCGCGTTCCAGGACATCCATTACGTGGAAAGCGCCGGCAATTACGTGCAATTCGTGTTGGGCGATCGCAAGCTGCTGAGCCGCCTTTCCATGCAAGACGCGCTGGACCTTTTGCCCGCAGGCCAGTTCACCCGGGTACACCGGTCTTACATTGTGGCCAATGCGCGGGTAGACCGCATCGACCGGAACTGCGTCTATGTGGGCAATACAGACATTCCCATCGGCGCGGCCTTTGCCGAAGCGGTAGGGAAGATCAGCGGGGAGGCGTAAAAAATACGGGCGCCGACAAAGCGAACGCCCGTTTCAGATGGTGTATCCGGTGGGTCGGTTCCCACGTTACAAATATATATTATAACCGTTCATAAATTAAAAAATAACCATGTCTCGGGCGCGGATTTTGTACCGTATATTTGAGGACCGTAAATCAGCTTCCTTATGAGAAAAGTCCTTTTCCTGTTAGCCGCGGCGCTCATGGCCGCCGGCGGGGCACAGGCCCAAACCCGGATCGCACCTGCCGCACCCGGCGTTACCTACGGCAAATCCATTGACGCACAGGGCGCTGTGGCGCTGAACGATCTCGAAAAGCAGATCGGGTCAGACACTTCCTACACCGGCAAGATCGAAGGCAAAGTGGTGGAAGTGTGCAAAAAGAAAGGCTGCTTCATGAAACTGGAGCGCGAAAACGGTGAAGCCGTGATGGTGAAATTCACGGATTATGCGTTTTTCATGCCGCAGAACATCGTAGGCAAAACGGTGGTGCTGGAAGGCAACGCGAAAGTGACGGAAACTTCCGTGGAAAGACTGCGCCATTACGCGGAAGACGCGGGCAAAAGCAAAGCCGAGATCGAAAAGATCAATGCACCGAAGAAAGACATCGTGATCATCGCCGACGGGGTGGTGGTCGTAAAATAAATGCCGTGCCGGCGGATGCACAGGGCGTTCCCGGCCGGGAGCGCCTTTTTTTTACCCCTGCGCCGCCGTTACAGTGTCATGAAAGACCTGATTTCCCAGATCAGCACGGCTTTGTTCACTTTTTCGATGGGGTGCTTCGTGTCGGGTAGCACCACCATGGAGCCGTTGGGCAGGCTGCGGAAGATGCCTAATGTTTCTTCCACGCTCACCATATGGTCGCGGTCGCCCACCATGAGGCGCACCGGAATGTCTGCCATGGTAACGGTTTCCGGGGTGAGGAGGGGGTGTTGGGCCAGGGCTTCCATGAGGCCTACGGTGGCGGGCAGCAGCGGTTCCCAGGCCGAGGGGCCGTGGAATTCGGCGAGCTGGCTGACGAACGCGGGGGCTTTTTCGCGGAGGAAGTCGGCGTTGAGCGTCCGGGCTTCTTTGGCGGCCACCTCGGGCGTCCAGTCGAACTTGGTGCCGAGCGTAAGGATGCGCGAAATGGTGTCAGGTGCCTGGATGGCGGCCTGCAGGGCGATGTAGCCGCCCATACTGTAGCCGAAAACTGCCGCGGGGCCGATGTTTTGGCTCCGGATGTAGTCGATCAGCTGGCCCGTGAGGGCTTCTATGCGGAGGGGGGCTTCCGGCAACGGCGTACCACCGTGCCCGTACAGGTTGAAACGGTAAACAGTGTACTGGTCTTCCAATACAGATGCGATATTGTCGAAATGCCGTACAGCGCCCAGTGCGCCATGTAGTAAGATGAGGGCAGGTTTCATGCGGAAGCGGGGTTTTAAAAAAAATGTATGCGAGTCAACGAATTTAACTATATTTATGTAAATCTGAATCTGTCTTCCTCAACACATTGATTATCGTCGCTTAACATACATTATTTTCCATCTAAAAAACGCATTGTCCTTTCGAAAACCCTACGGAGCAGAAGGAATGTGAGTCTTAATGGATAATATCCGCAGCGGATCCGCTGCGGTTTTTTTTCGCCGCTTCCATCATGGATTTTACGCGCTGATCTGCTGTCCGAACTGGATCAGGTAACCATTATTGTCGTAAATCCCGAACTCGCGCATGCCGTAATCGAAATTCTGAACAGGGAAGCAAATCTCCGCACGGTCTTTCACCTTCTCCCACAATTCATCGATCCCATCCATATGAATATAGATTTCACCGGTGAAAACGGGCTCTTCGAAAGGTGTAGAGCTGCCGAAAGGATATTTCGCCTGCGGATGCACCAGTTGCATGGTGACCTTGTCTTTCTGGATAGACGCGAACTTCCATTGTTCGTCCAGCGCCTTACAGGTAAAATCCAGCACGGTAACATAAAAGTCTACCGTTTCCTGGAGTGATGGTGTAGCCAGTGTAGGAATGGGTGCCAGCAGTTCCATAAGTTCTCTGTTTGGGTAATTAGTGCGACAGTTGTATTAGTTGTATCAGTCTTGCTTTCTTGCTTTTCGATTTAGTATTGAAGTAGCTTCGACTCTCGTTCTAAATATAAAGAATTTTTCTTTCCGTGTATGGTTGTTGATGTTAAATTTATGCACATCCTTTTATCCTATATTTGCCCGGAAGCTAAATTTTAGTCGGGTATGCAGTCTTTGTTCGCGCTTCTGAAACAACATTTCGGTTATACGCAATTCCGTCATAATCAGCAGGCTATCATCGAGCACGTGCTGAATGGGGGAGATACGATGGTATTAATGCCTACGGGCGGTGGTAAATCCATTTGCTACCAATTGCCTGCTTTGGCGCTGGAAGGCGTCACCATCGTCGTTTCCCCGCTCATCGCCCTGATGAAAGACCAGGTAGACGCGCTGCGGCAGAACGGGATCACCGCTGCCTATCTCAACTCCACCCAGTCCATGTCAGAACAGCAAACCGTGATGCAGATGATGCAGCTCGGACAGATAAAACTGTTGTACCTGGCGCCGGAACGGCTGATCGGCGAAGCCAATTTCATGCAATGGCTCGCCACGCTGAAAGTAGCGCTGTTCGCCATCGACGAAGCGCACTGTATCAGCCATTGGGGCCACGATTTCCGGCAGGAATACCTGGCGTTGGGGCAACTGAAAGACAAATTCCCCGGCGTACCCGTGATCGCGCTGACCGCCACGGCAGACGGGATCACGAAGCAGGACATCCTCGACAAACTCCGGCTCCGCAACCCCGCCGTATTCGAAAATTCCTTCAACCGGCCGAACATTCATTACAGCGTTCGCCCGAAAAAAGACCATTACCAGCAATTGGTGGAATATCTCCGGCAGCACCCGGACGATAGCGGTATTATTTATTGCCTGTCGCGCTCCGGCACCGAATCGCTCGCGGAAGACCTTCAGGCCGAAGGCTTCTCCGCCGCCGCCTATCACGCCGGCCTCGAACGGGCCGTGCGCGAAGAGCGGCAGGACAGGTTCCTGCGCGACGATATCCGCATCATGGTGGCCACCATCGCCTTCGGCATGGGGATCAACAAAAGCAACGTACGGTTCGTAGTGCATGTAGACCTGCCTAAAAACATCGAAGGATATTACCAGGAAACCGGCCGCGCAGGGCGCGACGGCCTCCCTTCCGAAGCCGTGCTGTTCTACAGCGCGGGAGACGTTTTCAAGATGAAGCGGTTTGCCAGCGTGGACGGTAACGAAGAACAATCCGCCGTCATGCTCCGCAAACTGGAACAAATGGCCGGTCTTTGTGAAACGATCACCTGCCGCCGGCAATACCTCCTGCGCTATTTCGGTGAAGAATCCCCCGACGCATGCGGTAATTGCGATATCTGCCAGGGCCAGTACGAAAAGGCCGACGGCACGGTAGCCGCACAAAAGCTGCTGAGCGCCGTATACCGCCTCCAGGAACGGTTCGGGCTGAATTACGTCGTGGATTTCCTGCGCGGCGGCGCCGGCGTCCGCGAAGCGCACCAGGAAATCAAAACCTACGGCATCGGGAAAGACATCGGGAAAGACCAATGGAAACAATATGCCCGCGAGCTGATGCAGCTGGGGTTCCTGGGGCAGTCGACCGGAGAATATCCGCTCCTCCGCCTCACCGATACCAGCTGGAGCGTGCTCCGCGGCGAAGTGCAGGTGCAACTGACGGCCCAGGTGGCCGCTCCGCAGGGGAATGCATTGCAATCCGGGGCTTCCCGCAATGCCGGCGACATTCCGCAACCCCTGCTGCTGGCGGAACTGAAGCAGTTGCGCCGGAGCCTGGCGGAAAAGGAGCGTGTGCCGCCATATATCATTTTCTCCGACGCTACGTTGGCGGAACTATGTTCCTGGCTGCCCCAGAGCATGGGGGAACTGGCGCGGATCTCGGGTTTCGGGGAAGTGAAGCTCGCCAAATACGGTGGACCTTTCCTCGATGCCATGATGCAATATTGCCAGCGCCACGGCCTCCAGAGCCAGATGCACCTCAAGGCCGGAAAGGCCGTCAAGCCCCGCAAACCGAAGCCCGAGACGGGCAACAGCCAGCGCGCGAGCCTGCAGTTGTTCCAGGAAGGCATGGCGGTGGAAGAGATCGCCGCGCGCAGGGGGCTCGCGGTTTCCACCGTAGAAAGCCACCTCGCCGATTTTATCCGGAAAGGGGAGCTGGACATCCGGGAAATGGTGCCCGACAGCGGCCGCCTCGCCTGGATCCTGCGGGCCGTCGAAAACGCCGGCGCGCAGGGGCTTACCCGCATCAGGGAACAATTGGGCGATGAAGTGGGGTACGGCGAAATCCGCGCCGTCGTCAATTATTACTACTGGCTCCAGGAACAGGCCTGATCCCCGAAAGACGGTTTGATTTACTGTTTTTTTTGCTTAATTTGTTTGATACTTCCACGTTCACGGAGTTTAACGTGTAGTCTTTACTGTTTCAATACTTCAAATCTTAACACCCATGTCATCATCCACGAACCGCAGACATTTCTTACGCCAGATCGGTATGTTCACGGCCGGCGTTACCCTCGGGCCCGCTTTCCTCACCGCCTGCAACAGCGGCGGCACCTCCGGCAACGCAGACTCCGCAAAGGCAGACAGCACCGGCGCCACCGGCACGGCGAAAGACCTCTTCTTCAAGATTTCCCTCGCAGAATGGAGCTTCCATAACGCCCTGTTTTCCGGTAAAATGTCCAACCTCGACTTCGCCGAAAAAGCGAAAAAAGATTACGGCATCACCGGCGTGGAATACGTGAACCAGTTCTTTAAAGACAAAGCCAAAGACAAAAACTACCTGGCCGATTTGAAGAAACGGGCAGACGATAACGGCGTTACCTCCGTGCTCATCATGTGCGACGGCGAAGGCGAACTCGGCGATCTCGATCCCAAAAAGCGCACGCAAGCCGTGGAAAACCACTACAAATGGGTGGAAGCCGCACAGTTCCTCGGTTGCCACTCCATCCGCGTTAACGCAGCTGGCCACGGCACGGCGGAAGAAGTGAAGAAAGCCGCCATCGACGGCCTCGACCGACTCACCGATTTCGCGAAAGATTTCAACATCGGCGTGATCGTGGAAAACCATGGCGGATTCTCCTCCAACGGCAGCTGGCTGTCGGATGTAATGAAAGGCGTGAACAAACCGGGTTGCGGCACGTTGCCCGACTTCGGCAACTTCTGCATCGAGCGGTCCCAACCGAAAGACAATACCCCCGAAGCATGGCACGCCACCAAGTGCATCGAAGAATACGACCGTTACATGGGCGTAACGGAACTGATGCCGTTCGCCAAAGGCGTAAGCGCCAAAAGCCATGATTTTGATGCCAATGGCAACGAAACGGAAACGGATTACAGAAAAATGCTGCAAATTGTCAAAGCGGCGGGATATACCGGATACATCGGCATCGAATACGAAGGGATGAAAGACGCGGAAGACGCAGGCGTGCGCAAAACGCTCGAACTGCTGAAACGTGTGGGTATGGAACTGAGCTGACGAACAATTGGACCGGCCCTTTGTTTTTTATAAGCGTTACAAATCCATCGCAATATGATCACAAATCCAGGACAAAACATGACAACGCTATCAGACGTAATGGAAGTGCTGAAGGAAAGAGGCGTAGACCATGAACTGCGGCTCATGGAAGACGGGAAGCTGCTGGACACGGATTCCGGGCGCACCTTCAGCGCAGAAGGGGTGAAGATCATCCGCACCTACCGGTTCGAAGGCGAATCCAACCCGGACGATGCGGCGGTGTTGTACCTGCTGGAAAACACGGACGGTATCCAGGGTTATATCATTAACGCTTATGGCGCATATAGCGACTACGACGGCGATATGTTCGATAATTTTATCCGCAACCTGCCGGTCGAGGAGCGCGAATGGTAGTACCGGTCATAAAAAATACAAAGGGTGACGATCTGCATCGTCACCCTTTTTTATGGCCCCTTATACCGGGGCTTTTTTCCAGAGGATATGGATTTTGTCAGAATTTAATCACGACTTTGTCACGCGTGATCCGGTAAGTGAAGCCCATACTGTCTTGCAGGGCTTCCAGCATTTCCCGGAGGGTTTCTTTGCTGTACTCGCCGGTGATGTTGCGGGATGGCTCGCCGCGATTGCCTTTCACTTCCATTTCCACGCCATACCAGTCTTCCATCTTCTTTAACGCCGCAGGCAGTGGTGTATTGTGGAACACGAGGCGATTATTGAGACAGTCTTTCTGCTCTTCCAGCTCGAAAGTCTCCTTTTCCATCAGGTCGATCATCTTGTTGGCGAGCACGCTTTGGCCCGCTACCAGGTCTTCCGGCTGGTTGTCGGAAGGGGAGTGGTACGATTTGCGGACATGGGCGGAGCCGCTGAGCACATAGCAGAAGGCGCCCTGTTGGGATTCGAGGCTATGCAGGCGGAAAGTGGCGCCGGGCGTTATGGTCTTGAGTTTGTCTGTCCAAACCGTGAGCTGCGGGCCCTGGGGCACGGAGAAAAACGCCTCCCCGTCGAGCACCAGCTCTCGGCGGCCGGGATAATCGGATGGCATGTAGAGGCGGGAACGGGAATTGAGGATGACCAACGTACTGTCTGGCAGGCGGATCGCTTTCCTTTCCCCGTAGCGGCTTTGGTAGAGCGTATACCGGATGCCGGCCTGCAACATGGCGGAACTCCGCTGGTGGCGGCCGGCCAGGTAATAAAACACGCCTCCGGTTATGAGCATGACGAGTATCAGCGCGAGGGCAACAGGTTGCCAGTTGCGCCGCCTTTTCATATACAGTGGAAATCGTGGCCGTCTGTTTTGCTTGATTCGTGCACTCATGGTTGGGAATAAAAAGATTTGGTGTACGTCCCGGCTACAATATAGTAAAAAATTCGGCTGAACCCTTGCTGGCTCCCGTTCTTGTATGTCAGAAATTGATCATAAGAAAAAACGGATTTTTTTAGAAGGGATCGTTCCCCTTAACTTTGCGGGCCATGGAACAACAGCTACCCTTATCGTTTGAGAATACAGCCATTGCTTTCGAGCATATGTCGGACAAGGAATTGAAAAGAGCGAATTTTCTGTTCAGCAATATCGGCAAGCCCTGGCTGGTGAAATTCGGCGCCTTCGCCACACCGCTGGCCTTCAAGCTCCACCTGCCTGTGAAAGGCCTCATCAAGCGCACCATCTTCAACCATTTCTGCGGAGGCGAATCCCTCGAGGAAGCCGTTCACGCCGCAGAAGCCCTCGGCCGTTTCGGCGTCGGCGTTGCGCTCGATTATGGCGTGGAAGCCCTCGAAGGCGAAGAAAACTACGATAAGGCGGTCCCCGAATTCCTGCGCGCCATCCAATATGCCGCCGGCAAACCCTACATCCCGTTCCTCCCCATCAAAGTCACCGGTTTCGCACGGTTCAGCCTGCTCGAAAAAATCCATGCGGATGAAACCCTCACGGCCGACGAACAAGCCGAATTCGACCGCGTCCGCGAACGCATCCGCACCATCTGCGCCGCCGCCGCCAAAGCGAAAATCGCCGTGCTCGTAGACGCCGAAGAATCATGGGTCCAGCAGCCGGTTGATGATCTCACGGATGAAATGATGAGCCGCTTCAATAAAGATAACGTATTCGTTTACAATACTTTCCAGCTGTACCGGCACGACAGGCTGGAATACCTCAAAAAATCGTTCGATCTCGCCAAAGCCAATGGTTACCTCCTCGGCGCCAAGCTCGTGCGCGGCGCTTACATGGAAAAAGAACGCAAACGCGCGGAAGAACTGAGCTACGAATCGCCCATCCAGCCCAACAAACCTTCCGCAGACGAAGATTACAACGAAGCGCTGACCTTCTGCCTGGACCGCGTCGATTCGCTGGGCCTGTTCATCGGCACGCATAACGAAGACAGCTGTATGCTGGCCGCCCGCCTGATGGACGAAAAGAAAATCCCGCATCATTCGCCCCGCGTGAGCTTCTCCCAACTCTACGGGATGAGCGACAACATCACTTTCAACCTCGCCCATGCCGGCTACCGCGTCTCCAAATACCTGCCTTACGGCCCGGTGAAAGACGTAATGCCGTACCTCATCCGCCGCGCACAGGAAAACACTTCCATCGCCGGGCAAATGGGCCGCGAGCTGGGTTTGATCCGTAAAGAGATGAAACGCAGGGGGTTATAAAATATTTGTCGTGAAAAGACAACCGCTTCCTCCGGGTAGCGGTTTTTTTATTTCCGCTCCACCTGTAACATTCGGGAGATATGGTACGTCTTACACATAACTGACCGCCCGTACCCAGGCGGCGTTAAACGGAAACCATACTTATATTCTTTTGCCATGTAAAAGAAGGGAGGGCGCCTAGCAAGGGCGCCCTCTTTATTTTTCACTGTTTCCCTCAAATCAGTTCCCTTCCGTCAGCGGAACGGGAAATTTGTCCCACACTTTATCGTTCGGCCGGGGATTGGGCAGTTCGCCCAGTTTGTTGTACCGGCGCATGTCTATCCACCGGTGGCCTTCGGCGAAGAGCGAATACCGGCGATGATACAGCATTTCGGTGATGAGCGCGGCCTGGGTAATGCTGCCTGCATATGGCGTCAGGTTATGGTCGACGCGAAGGCGGTTCAGGGCCACGATGGCATCGGGGATCTGGTTCAGCTGAATTTTCGCTTCGGCGTAGATCAGGATCAGTTCCTCGTTCCGGATGATGTACACCGGCGCTTCGTTGCCTTTATGGATCCACACATCGCGGTTGCTGACAAGCCCCAGCTGAGACGCGGGCTCCGTGCGCAGCGTGGCTTTGCCGATCCGGTCATCGCCGGCCTTGATTTCAGCGGCATAATACGGCGTTGCCACCCTGAACTCGCCGGAAGTCGTGTTCTGCGGCAGGAAGAGCGGGTTGAGCTGGTCACCGGATTTGTTGCTGAAGGAATGGTAATATCCGATGTAGAAATCACCGTTCAGATCGAAAAACGACTCGTTCAGCGCGGTCAGCGCCGCCGCCCACTGTTGCCTGTAAATAGCCACCCTGGCCGCAATACCCCGATTGAACCTGACGAGGCTCGCGGCGTTGATGTTGGTGCCGATCGTAACCGGGAACGCGATTTCCGCGCCGGTCAGTTCTGCCTTGCCCTGGTCGAGCAACGCCGCAATATCCGCCAGCGATTCCGCGTAACCCTTAATGGGCCCGATGTTGTTCGGATCTTTCACGTCCGTGCGGATCCCGTTCGTATACGTCATGTTCAGGTTCATGAGCAACTGGTAAGCCATGATGGTTTTGGTGTAACCGGTATAGCCTTTTTTCTGCGCGTCGGAAAGGTAAGTGGCGTTGGCGATCACTTCCTGGATGATGTTTCCCTGGCGTACCACACGGTAGCGCGCGGCCCAGGGATTGGTGATGTAGAACGTATTGTTGTCGAGCGCACCATCGCCCATGAGCTCTTTGGTATACCGGGGCTCGGAGGCAGACATCCGGTAGATTTCCCGGCCGATGAGGCCAATGGCGTCGTAATAGGTGGCAAGACTGTTGCGCGTGCCGGATTCCAGCCCCACCATGAGGTTGTCGAGTTTGACCTTGGTGCCGTTGCGGATGGCGTCGTCCACGATGGGACTGTTGAGGTTGGGGATTTCTCCTTTCTGGCAGGCGGCCAGGCCGATGAGCGATCCCAACATTATGATCAGATGCTTTTTCATGTTGAATTCTTTTCGGATGAAACAATCAGAACGTTACGTTCACGTGGAAAGTGGCGCGTTTCGAGGCGGGGTAGGGCATTACTTCCACGCCGGAAGAAAGGCCGTTGCTTCCTCTCGAAGTGGCGGTGGAAAGGGTGTTGGAGCCGAAGTTGGAGGATTCCGGATCGTAGCTGTTGTACTTCGTCCAGGTGATCCAGTTGTTCAGCGACGCCCCGATGTTCACGCCGGTAATGTATTTGTTGCGCGGGATGGGCAGTTCGTAATACAACCCGATCTCGCGGACCCGCACGTAAGACGCGTCCTGCACGAAACCTGCCGCTTCACCCTTTCCGAATGCGGTGTTGCGGTCGTCTCCGTCCTTGATACCATTGCCGTTCTTGTCGTCGTCATAATCCGGCGAAGTCTGGTTCAGATCGTTCAGCAGCTGGGTGAGGTTGATGTTGTCGCCGCCTTTTTTCCAATGCAGCATGAACCGCAGGTTGAAACGCTGGAGGAAATTGATTTCGTTGAGCGTGCTCAGCTGGAAGTCGGGCTCCGAATTCCCCAGTACCCCGATGCCTGGCGTGGCGCCCAGCGTACCGATGATCTGGGTGGCGGATTTGCCTTCTTCGATATAGAAGTTGCCTAGCGAGTTGCCGAATGCGCCCATGGGGAAGGGCGGGATCAGCAGCTTGGTGATCTTCGATTTGTTTTTCCAGAAATTGACATGGGTGTTCCAGCGGAAATTTTTCTTGTTGACGGGCAGGGCGCCGATCCCGATCTCGATACCCGTGTTCTTGAGGTCTCCCGCATTCAGCCACTGTGCCGTAAAGCCCGTGGATGGCTGGAGGTTCCGGCGGATAAGGAGGTCGAAGATGTTTTTGTTATAATAAGTTGCCTCCAGCGTCAGTCTGCCGTTCAGGAAGCTCACGTCCAGCCCCGCTTCGAATTCGGTCTGTTTTTCCTGCTTGATGTCGGGATTCCCCAGCTGGTTATCCACCAGCACACCGCCGTTCCCGCCGATGTTGTTGGGAAGCGCTGCCAGGAACCGCGCGCCATAGGGCGCCACGTTACCCGATTGGCCATATGCGGCGCGGAGTTTCAAACTGTTGATGAGCTGCATCTTCCAGAATGGCATCTTGGCGATGTTCCACGAAGCGGAAGCCTTGGGCAACGCGAAGTATTTCTTCCAGTCGCCGTTGTTGGTAGAACGGTCTAACCGCAAACCCACGCCCAGCGTGATGGCGTCCATGATCAGCACATCTTCCTGGATGAAAATACCGTTGTCGCGGTACTTGGTGCGGAACTGCTGCAACGCGGCGTTGGCGGCCATGTCTACGTTGGTCTGCAGCGGCGTGGTGTTGGTGGCCGTGGCGATGATCAGGTCGAGGTAATTGGTTTCCAGCGTAGCGCCCAGCGACGTCGTGAAGTTCAGTTTGTTGTTGGCGGCGAACTGGTTCACGAGGATGCCGGCGAGGTTGGAGTTGAGGTTGCTCGTATTCCCCTGGATCGACGCGCCTTCCAGGTTGTCTTTCATAAACGGAAGGGAACGGGGGAAGATGGCTTCCGTTTTCAGATGGAAGAAATCGACCCCGCCGCGAACGATGAGCCGGGTGTTGCTTTTTTGGCTTTCCTGGAGCTGCACTTTGATTTCGCCGCCGGTGATCACGCGGTTCACGGTTTCGTTGTTCCGCATTTTGTCGCGTGTTTCGATGGGGTTTTGTGCGCCCACGAGAATGGGGTAATTACCGTTCGCATCGGGCAGGAGCGGCACGTATTCCGGCGCGGCGGACAGGGCAACGCCGTAGCTGACGGAGTTGTTGTCGTTATTGGTAAGCCCGCGGTCGGCCGAGGTTTTCATATACGTGGCGCGCAACCCTACGGAGATGCGGTTGTTGAGCTTGTGGTCTACGTTCAGGCGCAGCGAGTTGTTGGAATAGCCGGTGTTTTTGATGATGCCGTCTTCGTCTTTCCGGTTGGCGGAGAAGAAAACCCCGGTGCGTTCGTCCCCACCGGAAACGCTCACGTTCGTATTGAGCAGGAGGCCTTTTTCGCCGTACATTTCTTTTTCATGATCGTACAGCTTGCCGGCGTTCCTCGCGGCGATGAAGGCGTCCCTGGCCGCCGCGCCGCCTTTATCGAAAGCGGTCTGTTCGGTGAAGTGCCGCATGCCGAGGAGCTTCCGGGCCTGCGTCCACCCCACGTCCTGCCGCGCCTTCACGATGGTCCGGCCGGCCTGGCCTTTTTTGGTGGTGATGATGATCACGCCCGCGGCGGCTTTGGAGCCGTAAATGGCGGCGGCCGAAGCGCCTTTGAGTATTTCGATATTTTCGATATCGTCCGGGTTGATGTCGGCCACGCGGCTGGAGGGGTTATCCTGGTATTGCTCGTTCCCGGCGCGGGAAGCGGCGGTAATGATATTGAGGCTTGCGGGAACGGAGACGTTGCTGATGAAAATCCCGTCTACCACGTACAGCGGCTGGCTGTTGGAGAAGATAGACGTTACCCCGCGCATTTTAACGGACATCCCGCCGCCGGGCGCGCCGGAGTTGGCGGTGATGAGCGCCCCGGGGATCTTGCCGCTCAACGCGGCGTCGAAAGTCTGGGCGGGCGCCATGCCGTATAGTTCTTTCGCGGAAATGGTGGCCACGGCATTGGCGAGGTTGCTGCGCTTCACGCTGGTGGCCAGGCCGGTGATCACGACTTCATCGAGATTGGCGAAGTCTTCTTCGAGCGTAATGGCCATGGCGCTGCCGGAAGCTGCCTGCGAAACGGTTTTGTATCCCGTGAAGGAAAATACGAGCGTGCTGCCGGCGGGCGCATCGATGGCGAAGCGGCCTTGTACATCGGAAACGGTCCCGCGGTTGGTATGCTGGATACGGACGGTAACACCGGGCAGTCCATTGCCCGCATTGTCCGTAACGCGGCCGCTTACACGCTGCTGGGCGTACGCGGAAACCGCGCTGCAAAGCAGGAGGAGCAGCCAGGTACATTGTTTAAGGAAATGCATGTTCTGGCGATTTAGAGGTTAGAGAAATGATGGGAGGTTGATAAGGTCGTACGTTACTTGGCGTTGCTGCTAAGGATCAGTGGCGCGTTGAAGCATGATTCGATAGATTTAGAGGTTGATAAAAACGATTTCGGGGCAGGCAGGCGATAGGGCAAACAGTTTTCCGCACGCGTTCGCACGCGCGATAAAATCGCGGAACTTAATGGCGCGATGCCGGCGGGTTAACGTCGGCTGTTTTCCGGTCCGGATGCTTTTGCATGTTTGATCATTGCGTACCTGCGTCTACAGTGCGCGGGAATCTGCCCGCTTCACGTGATATGGCCTTTCTTCTACATACATCGGTGCTGTAATTGTCTTGCCCCTGGCTCGATTCAGCTGCTTGTCAGGTCCTGTTTTTCATTACATGGTGATGCTCATATTCGGGTTCAGTTCCAAGTGCTGTTTTTCAACTGGTTAAATGTCGGAATCACTGCTAGTTTTTCGGTTCGATCTGTTGTAACACGACGGGGCAAGTCGCACCTTCGCAGATTAACGAAATTTATGAAAAACGAGATTTGTTTATGTGGGAGGATTCCGTTATATTATTCCATCCCGCTATTTGTATCGCCCTGCTGTCCTGCTTCAGCCATTTATCCACATATGTCAGGAGAAAACTGGCCGTTAATTCTCCATTTACCATTAAGTTTGCAGAAGCTATGCAACAGTACAAAGACCTTCTTCAACATATTCTCGATCACGGGGCAGACAAAACGGACCGTACCGGCACCGGCACCCGGAGTGTATTCGGTTACCAGATGCGGTTCGATCTGCAGGCCGGTTTCCCGATGCTCACCACCAAGAAACTGCACCTCAAATCCATTATTTACGAACTTTTATGGTTCCTTCAGGGCGATACGAACGTCCGCTACCTCCAGGAGCATGGGGTCAGAATCTGGGACGAATGGGCCAACGCGGAAGGGGACCTCGGCCCGGTTTACGGCAAACAATGGCGCAGCTGGGAAGGCGCCAATGGTAAAACGTTCGACCAGATCAGCGACGTCATCGCCCAGATCAAAAAGAACCCCGACTCCCGCCGCCTCATCGTCAACGCCTGGAACGTGGCCGACCTGCCGGATATGGCCCTCAGTCCCTGCCATTGCCTGTTCCAGTTCTACGTGGCCGACGGCAAACTGAGCTGCCAGCTTTACCAGCGCAGCGCCGACGTTTTCCTCGGCGTTCCCTTCAATATCGCGTCTTACGCGCTGCTGACGCTCATGATCGCACAGGTATGCGGTCTCCAGCCGGGCGAATTCGTGCACAGCTTCGGAGACGTTCACCTGTACAACAACCACTTCGATCAGGCCCGCCTCCAGCTCGAACGCGAACCGTTCCCCCTGCCGTCGATGAAAATCAACCCGGAAGTGAAAGACATTTTCTCCTTCCAATTCGAAGACTTCACCCTGGAAAATTACCAGTCGCACCCTCACATCAAAGCCCCGGTAGCCGTATGATTTCCGTAATAGTAGCCGCTTCCGAGAATAACGTCATCGGAATCAACAACCAGCTTCCCTGGAAACTGCCCGACGATTTCAAGTTCTTCAAAAATACCACCTACGGTTTCCCGGTCATCATGGGCCGTAAAACCTTCGAATCCCTCGGCGGCGCCACCCTCAAGGGCCGCCACAACATCGTCATCACCCGGCAAACGGACTACGCGCCCAGCGGGGTGTCTGTCGTGCATTCGCTGGCCGACGCCCTCGCGCTGGCGAGGCAGGACGATGCGAAAGAGTACTTCGTGATCGGGGGGATGGAAGTCATTAACCAGGCCTGGCCCCAGATCCAGCGCATCTACCTCACCCGCGTCCACACCACGGTAGAGGGCGACGCGTATTTCCCCGACATCAACCCGATGGAATGGAAGCGCGTGCATGCGCAGGAACACCCGGCCGACGAAAAGCATGCCTACGCCTTCACGTTCGAAACCTGGGAACGGAAATAATTCCTTGAAAAATAATGGGAAAGTGCAGCCGGAAAAGGCTGCATTTTTTATTTGAAGATCACCGTGCCAACCGTTTCCGTCAGTTCCTTCATGATCTGCTTGAGATGTTTGTCCATCTCCAGGCAACGGATCTGCGCCTCGAAGTCGGTCGCCGTCTGCATTTCCTCCTGGTTTTCCGCGATCAGCTTCTGGATTTTGCGGATGATGAGGTAATTGGTGGTGCTCACGGTATCGCGCCGGAAAGCATCGTCGCCATAGACGGTCTTGATCTCGAAACGTTCTCTCCAGGCGGCGCTCAGCTCGGCTTCCTTGTCTTCCAGGATGATGGCCACGTTGCGCGCCACATCGTTGTCTGGGTGGTAAAGGAATAGTTTCTTGTCAGGGATGGAGCCCTGGTCGTAATGTTCCTTGTATTCCCGCAGGATGCGTTTCACGATTTCGTTTTCGGACAGTGATTCGAAATCGTAGGGAAGGTGGAAGATGTAATCCGCCACGGTGGTATGCTGTTCTTCGTCAAACATTTTGTCGCCGAACCGCAGCAGGATCTTGATGAGCTCGCGCTCCTGGCGTTCGGAGGTATTGAAAATATTTTCGGTAGACGCGGCCGGGGCTTCCGCTCCGTCGGGGAAGTATTCGGGGTACATTTCGGCCAGGGATGGACCGTCGCCTTCCGGCGGCGGCGCATCGAACCCGCCTTTTTTCCTGTTGCCGTTCTGTTCGTTGAGCGCCTGTTTGGAGAGGCGTTCGCGGATGAATTTGTTCACCAGGTCTACCAGCCTTTCTTCGTCGATCTTCAGCAACTGGCTGCACTGGCGGATGTAATCCTGCTGGCGGGTGAAATCCTCGACTTTATCGATCCGCGCGATCGTTTCCGCGATCTCGTTCACGAGTTGCGATTTGCGCGTGGTGTCGTTGCCCGCTTCCTTCATGGAAACGTGCAGTTTGAAGAGGATGAAATCCTGCTTGTTATCCGCGATGAACTGCCGGAAGCCTTCCGCGCCGATCTTTCGGACGTAGCTGTCGGGGTCTTCGTTATCGGGAATAAGCGCGAGTTTCACGTTCAGGCCTTCTTCGATGGCCATGTCCAGCCCGCGGAGGGCGGCTTTCACACCGGCGTTGTCGCCATCGTAGAGGATGGTGAGGTTGTTGGTGTATTTCTTGATGAGCCGCAGCTGGTCGGTAGTGAGCGATGTACCGGAAGAGGCCACCACGTTTTCAATACCGGCCTGGTGCAGGGAGATGACGTCGGTATAGCCTTCCACCAGCAGGCATTCATCGAGCTTGTCGATGGCGTGCCGGGCGAAGTAGGTGCCGTACAGCACCTTGCTTTTGACGTAAATATCGTTTTCCGGGGAGTTGATGTATTTGGGGGCGCGGTCGGATTTGACGAGGATGCGCGCGCCGAACCCGAGCACTTTCCCGCTCTGGTTGTGGATGGGGAAGATGACGCGGCCGCGGTAGTTGTCGATCGGCTGATCGTTGCGGACGGTCACGAGGCCCGTTTTCTGGAGGTATTCCAGGTTATAGCCTTTGTGCTGCGCCTCGCGGACGAAAGCCTCCCGCAGGTTCAGCGCATACCCCAGCTGGAATTTGCGGACGATCTCTTCCGAAAACCCGCGTTCTTCGAAATAGGAAAGGCCTACGTTCTGGCCTTCATCGGTCTCGAAAAGGGTTTTGACGAAATAATCCCGCGCGAAGTTGTTGATAATGAAGAGGCTGTCGGCCATTTGCTGCCGGGCCTTGACTTCGGGGCTGACCTCCGTTTCCTCGATATCCACCTGGTAGCGCTGCCCCAGCCACCGGATGGCTTCCACATAGGAGTACTTTTCGTGCTCCATGACGAAGTTGATGGCGTTCCCGCTTTTGCCGCAGCCGAAGCATTTATAGATTTCCTTGGTGCCGGAAACCGTGAATGAGGGCGATTTTTCGTTGTGGAAAGGACAGAGGCCCATGTAGTTGGCGCCTCTTTTCTTCAGTTTCACGAATGCGCCTACCACATCGATGATATCGATGCGGTGGAGGATGGTTTGTATGGTGTTTTGGGAGATCAATGCCGGTCTGCTGTTATCGAACGTCTATCAAATTACTAAAGATTTTGCTACGGAATCGTCAAAATGGCCTTTCGATTTTTGAAAGTTTTTCAGGCGGCCGGGCAAAATTTTCAGCAATGAACCAAATGCAAACTTAACGCAATTTTTCGGGACGGTCCGCCTTTTGGCGGCGGTGGCGTAAATCGGTATATTTGTCAGATTCCACCAAAACATTCGGAAAATCAAGTTATGAAAGAAGTATTTATCGTATCCGTAGCCAGGACCCCCATCGGGGCATTCAACGGCGCATTGGCGTCCGTTCCCGCCACTACTTTGGGTGCTACGGTCATAACAGCTGCACTGGAGCGTGCCGGCGTCGCAAAAGAACAGGTGCAGGAAGTATATATGGGCAATGTGATCAGCGCCAATACCGGCCAGGCGCCCGCCAACCAGGCGAGCCTCTACGCAGGGCTCCCCAATACCGTTCCTTGCACCACCATTAACAAGGTATGCGCTTCGGGGATGAAAGCCATCATGCTCGGGGCCCAAAGCATCCTGCTCGGCGATAACGACATCGTAGTGGCCGGCGGCATGGAATCCATGAGCAACATCCCGTATTATCTCGATAAAGCCCGCAACGGCTACCGCCTCGGGCATGGTTCCGTGATCGACGGTATCCTGCGCGATGGCCTGTGGGACCCCTACAAGGATTTCCACATGGGCAACGCCGCCGAAATCTGCGCCACGGAGTATAAAATCTCCCGCGAAGACCAGGACGCATACGCCATCCAAAGCTATAAACGCGCCGCGGAAGCCTGGGAGAAAGGGTATTTCGCCGGGGAAATCGTTCCCGTGACAACAGGCGGCAAATCGCCGGTGACCGTAAGCGAGGACGAGGAGTATAAAAAAGTGAACTACGATAAAATCCCTACCCTGAAGCCGGTTTTCCAGAAAGACGGGACGGTGACGGCGGCCAATGCCTCCGCCATCAACGACGGGGCCGCCGCCGTGGTATTGGTGAGCGGGGAAAAGGTGAAAGAGCTGGGCCTCAAGCCGTTAGCGCGCATCGTGAGCTTCGCCGACGCCAGCCAGGCGCCGGAATGGTTCACCACCACGCCCGTGAAAGCCGTAAATAAAGCCCTAGCCAAGGCGAAGCTGGACATCGGGCAGATGGATTTCGTGGAGATCAACGAAGCGTTTTCCTGCGTGGCGCTGGCCAATGAAAAAGACCTGGGCATTCCCAACGAGAAGCTCAACGTTTGGGGCGGCGCCGTTGCCCTGGGGCACCCCATCGGCTGCTCCGGCGCCCGTATCATGGTCACGCTCACGTCCATCCTTCAGCAAAAAAACGGCCGTTACGGCGTAGCCGGGATCTGCAACGGAGGCGGCGGCGCCAGCGCAATGGTCATAGAGAAAATCTAATTCCTTTGCTTTTTGGGAAACAAACGATAAATTTGCCCTGCCTTTTCAAAAAGGAACATCATTAAACATATAGTAAAGAATCAAATGCGTCAGATAGCCTTCAGACAAGCCTTAAGAGAAGCCATGCAGGAAGAAATGCGCCGTGACGAACGGGTGTTCCTGATGGGAGAGGAAGTGGCAGAATACAACGGTGCCTATAAAGTTAGCCAGGGAATGCTCGATGAATTCGGCGCCCGCCGCGTGATCGACACGCCGATCGCCGAGCTGGGATTCACCGCCATCGGCGTAGGCGCCGCGCAGAACGGCCTCCGCCCGATCGTGGAATTCATGACCTGGAACTTCGCCGTACTGGCGCTGGACCAGATCCTCAACACCGCCTCCAAAATGCTGGCCATGTCTGGCGGACAGGTTGGCTGCCCCATCGTTTTCCGCGGCCCCAACGGTTCCGCAGGTCAGCTGGGTGCGCAACACTCCACCGCATTTGAAAATTATTACGCTAACATCCCCGGCCTGAAAGTGGTGTCCGTGTCTAACCCTTACGACGCGAAAGGCCTCCTCAAAGCCGCTATCCGCGACGAAGATCCCGTGGTTTTCATGGAATCCGAGCAGATGTACGGCGATATGGGCGAAGTTCCGGAAGAAGAATACATCATCCCCATCGGTAAAGCGGATATCAAACGCGCCGGTAAGGACGTGACCATCGTTTCCTTCAACAAAATGATGAAAGTAGCCCTCGGCGCCGCCGAAGAACTGGCCAAAGAAGGTATCGAGGCCGAAGTGATCGACCTTCGCACCATCCGTCCGCTCGACTGGTTCACCATCCTGGAATCGGTTAAGAAAACCAACCGCCTGGTGATCGTGGAAGAGCAGTGGCCGTTTTCCAGCATTTCTTCCGAGATTTCCTACCGCATCCAGAAAGAAGGTTTCGACTACCTGGACGCGCCCATCCGCCGCATCACCGCGCAAGACGCTCCCATGCACTACGCGCCCAACCTCGTGAAACTGTACCTCCCCGACGTGGAGCGTACCGTGAAGCTGGTGAAGGAAGTGATGTACATGAAAAAGTAAAAGTCAACTTTACAGTGCATAATCATAGCTGCGCTCCACACCGGGGCGCAGCTTTTTTTTACCCCGCCCGGAAACGCAGACCGCGCCCCCGGTATGAGGCGCGGCCGGATTGAGATTGATGGTTGATGATATAGAAAGCTGAATTATTTGCCGAAAAGGTCGGTACTGAGGTAACGGTCGCCGCGATCGCAGATAATTGCCACGATCACGCCGCTGGTCAGTTCGCCCGCGAGCCTTACCGCCGCCGCTACCGCTCCGCCGCTGCTCATGCCGCAGAAAATGGCTTCCTCTTTCGCCAGGCGGTTGGTCATTTCGCGGGCTTCCGCTTCTGAAATATCCATGGTCCGGTCTACCCGCTGCCGCTCGAAAATCTTGGGCAGGTAAGCTTCCGGCCATTTGCGGATGCCGGGGATCTTGCTCCCGTCGGTTGGTTGGCAACCCACGATCTGCACCGCCGGGTTCACTTCCTTGAGGAACCTGGAAACGCCCATGATCGTGCCTGTGGTGCCCATGGCCGACACGAAATGGGTGATGCCGTGATGGGTGTCCCGCCAGATTTCGGGGCCGGTGGTGCGGTAGTGCATGCCGTAATTATCGGGATTGGCGAATTGGTTCAGCATGTGATAGCCGCCTTTCGCCACCTGTGCGTGCGCATAATCGATGGCGCCTTCCATGCTTTGCTCTTTCGGGGTGAGGGTGACCTTTGCGCCGAAGGCTTCCATGGTAAGCACGCGCTCCCGGGTGGCGTCTTCGGGCATGACGATCTCTATTTCCACGTTGAAAAGGTTCGCGATCATGGCCAGCGCGATGCCGGTATTGCCGCTGGTGGCTTCGATGAGTTTGATGCCCGGGCGGATCTCGCCGCGGTCGAGCGCCCCCTTGATCATGCCGAAGGCCGCCCTGTCTTTCACGCTGCCGCCGGGATTGGTGCCTTCCAGCTTGGCGTAGATCGTAACGTCCGGGTTTTCAGGGATGCGCTGCAGGGCAACCATGGGTGTGTTGCCCACTAAATCCAGTACTGTGCTCATTGTTCGATTACTTTAATACTGCCGTCTGCTTTGTAATAAATCCTGGAATGAGGGTCCACCGACTTGATGAGCCACACGTTACCGCCGATGACGCTGTGGTGGCCGATGATGGTGTCTCCACCCAAAATGGTGGCGCCTGCGTAGATCACCACGCCTTCTTCGATGGTGGGGTGGCGCTTGGCGCGTGCCATCGATTTGTCGATGCTCAATGCGCCGAGCGTAACGCCCTGGTATATTTTAACATGGGGGCCGATGACGGTGGTTTCACCGATCACGATCCCCGTGCCATGGTCTATGCAGAAATACGGCGCGATCTCCGCCGCCGGGTGGATGTCGACACCCGTACGTGCGTGCGCGTATTCGGTGATGACGCGGGGCAGGAGGGGCACTTCCAGCAGGTGGAGCGCATGCGCCACGCGGTATGCCGCAATCGCCGAGAAGCCGGGGTACGCCCGGATCACTTCGTAGAGGCACGTAGCGGCGGGGTCTCCCTGGAGAATGGCCTCGGCATCCTTCGTCAAATCCGCATATATGCCCGGCACCATTTCCATGAACTGTCGGCCCACTGCGGGCGGCGCTTCGGGCAATTGCGCCGAAATATGCTGCAGCAGATCGTTCAATTGCGTTTCCAGCCGCACCGCGTACTGCTCGATGGCGGCATCGTCCAGCACCCGGCCGGTATGCTCCGGAAACATCCAGCTGATCAGGTCGCTGCAAAACTGCCAGACGGCTTCCGAACTGGGATATGGCACAGCGCCGGCCGCAGCGTGCCGCTGTTTCAATAATTCGAGTAGTTGGTGCATCATAACGTTTTGTTACCTGTGTCGGGCTAAAATTACTGATAAAACCGACAAGATTGGTAGACTTTATTTGCCTAAAACGCCCGTCAGGGTACATTTTTTTGTTCCGCTGCCGTTTAAAGTAAGTGAATTGTGCTACATCGGCCGTTTTCCGTTATTTTTGCCCTGTTCAAAAATATAGACAATCTTATGGCCAACATTCTGATCATCGACGACGAAAAGAGCATCCGCAAAACGCTCACCGAGATACTCAGCTACGAAGGATATAAAATCGACGAAGCCGCCGACGGAGCCGAAGGCTTCAAGATGTTCCAGGCCAAAACCTACGACGCCGTGCTGTGCGATATCAAAATGCCGAAAATGGACGGGCTCGAATTCCTCGAAAAAGCCCGCGAAACCAACGCCGACGTTCCCATCATCATGGTGTCCGGCCACGGGAATATCGATACGGCGGTAGACGCGGTGAAGAAAGGCGCGTTCGACTATATCTCCAAACCACCCGACCTGAACCGTTTGCTGATCACGCTGCGCAACGCGCTCGACAAAACCACCCTGGTGGCCGAAACGAAAACGCTGCGCAAGAAAGTGAACAAGACCCAGGAAATGATCGGCGAATCGGGGCCCATCTCCAAAATCAAGGAAACCATCCATAAAGTGGCGCCCACGGATGCGCGCGTGCTCGTGACCGGCGAAAACGGCGCCGGCAAGGAGCTCGTAGCCCGCTGGATCCATGCATACAGCAACCGCGCCAACGGCCCGCTCGTAGAAGTAAACTGCGCCGCCATCCCGTCGGAGCTCATCGAATCCGAACTGTTCGGCCACGAAAAAGGCTCGTTCACCTCCGCCGTGAAGCAACGTATCGGTAAATTCGAACAAGCCAGCGGCGGAACGCTTTTCCTCGACGAGATCGGCGATATGAGCCTCAGCGCACAAGCCAAAGTGCTGCGCGCCTTGCAGGAAGGTAAGATCACAAGAGTGGGCGGGGATAAGGAGATCAGCGTGGATGTTCGTGTAGTTGCAGCCACCAATAAGGATTTGCTGAAGGAAGTGGAAGACAAGAACTTCCGCCTCGACCTCTACCACCGCCTCAGCGTGATCCTGATCCATGTACCCTCGCTCAACGACCGCCGCGACGATATACCCCTGCTGGTAGACCATTTCCTCGACCTCGTTTGCGCCGAATATGGCATCGCCCGCAAAACGGCAGACAAAGACGCGATGAAGGCGCTCCAGCACCATCAGTGGACGGGTAACATCCGCGAACTGCGGAACGTGGTGGAAAGACTGGTGATCCTCTCCGGGAAAACGATCACGGCAGACGATGTAGAAAATTACGTAGTGCCTAATCACGACAAAAAAAAAGCCACTACCTGAATGACGAGCTGCTCGTTTTAACGAAGCTGCACGATTTCCGGGACGAAGTGGAAAAGATATTCATCGAATTCATGTTGCAAAAGAACGGATGGAACGTGACGAAAACCGCACATGCGCTAGACATTCAGCGGAGCCATCTTTACAACAAGATGGAACGTTACGGCATCCGCAAAACTGCCGACGGGGATGAGTAAAAGACACATATACCTGATCAGTGGCCTGGGCGCCGACGAAAGGGTGTTCGAACGGCTGGTGTTCCCGGCCGATTACGATGTGCATTACCTTCCGTGGATCCCGCCCCTCAACGCCGATGAGCCCATCGGCGAATATGCCGGGCGCATGGCCCGGAGGATCCTGCACCCGGAACCCATCCTCGTCGGACTTTCTTTCGGCGGCATGATGAGCATCGAGATCGCCCGGCAGCTGCCGGTGCGGCAGGTAGTGCTCATCTCCAGCGTCAAAAACCGGCAGGAATTGCCGCCATACTACAACAACTTCGCGCGGAAAGTTTTGCACAGCCTGCCCGAC
The DNA here is from genome assembly GCF_003958645.1 of Chitinophaga rhizosphaerae. Lineage (GTDB taxonomy): Bacteria > Bacteroidota > Bacteroidia > Chitinophagales > Chitinophagaceae > Chitinophaga > Chitinophaga rhizosphaerae. Next base: position 94,730 of record NZ_RXLO01000008.1, on the reverse strand, counting down.
AGGCTGCTTTTCACCAACCGCCGCTTCATCGTACAGCTATTCATGCAGTGCCAGAGCACGGAAGAGCGGTTGCTGCTCAATGATTACCTCGGCAAAAAAGACCTCCGGTACATGCGCTGGGCGCTGAATTCCATCCTGCAGTGGAACAACGAATGGATGCCGCCCGGTATCGTCCATATCCATGGCAGTTCGGACAGGCCGTTCCCGCGGCGCTACGTTACCCCTACGCACACGATCGTCAAGGGCGGGCATTTCATGATTATGAACCGCGCGCAGGAAATCAGTAACATTCTGGAAAAAAATCTGTTGTAAAGCCTCAGGACGAAGTAGTTACGGGCTTTCGGCGGGCGTATTGCAGCACTTCGTCCATCGAAAGCAGCGTTTTCACGTTTTCGGGCAAGGGAACGGAGATGCGTGCGATCTGCGGGCCGGAAATCGTGACGGGGATAGTGGGGAACAGGCGGCCGAGGTCTTTCACGAAATTATCGAGCGCGCGCTGCGGGAAATTGGTGATGATGTGGGTATAGATCTGGTCTACCTGCTTGCGGTCGGTATAGAAGCAAAGATCCTCCAGGGGTACGTTTGCACCGAAATTCACGACCGTGCAGCCGTTTTTCTTCAGCAGGTATTGCATGAACAGCAGCGGGATTTCGTGCCATTCACCTTCGGGGAGGAACACCATGAAGCATTCTGCGGAGGATTGCGGGATATCGAGCCCGTCGATGGCGACCATCAGCTTTTTCCGGATGATATTGGCGGCGAAATGTTCCTGTGCGGGGATCACGCAATCCACGAGCCATAGCAGCCCGATGCGCTCCAGGTAAGGATAAATTACCTTCAGGATGCACTGTTCGAAGCCCATGCGGAGCAAGACGTTGTGGAAGATTTTTTCGAAACGGATCTGGTCGAAGTCGATCATCGCTTCCACGAGCTGGTTGATGTAGACCTGGTGCAGGTGGTTGCCCTTATGCCCGGTCTCCTCCAGCGAAAGCTGCCTGATCTCTTCCTCCGACATTCCCACGATCTTCGATATCTTGTAACCATGCCGGTACAGGTAAGCGATACGCATGATGTGCTTCAGGTCGCCGTTGTCGTAGACGCGATGGTTCGTGTCTTTCCGCTTGGGACGAAGCACATTGTAGCGCTGTTCCCATATTCGAATGGTATGCGCCTTGATGCCGGTGAGGCTTTCAATGTCTTTTATCGTGAAGCTGTTCAAGGTTCTGGATATAGAATTAAACAAAAATAGAAATAAAGTGGTTCAACCGTTGTTTTGAAACCGAAACTTACGTGGTATTTTTTTAAGAAAACTTTATCTTCAGAAAAAACAGCTGACAATTAACAGAATATTATATTTGTTGATAAAATAAACTAAAACACTACGCATGAACCTGGTATTTTGGAAGAAGAAGGACGGCCAGCCGAAGAAAAAGAAGTCTGCAGTGCGGGAATGGCTGGATGCGGCTATCTTCGCCATTATCGCGGCAACGTTGATCCGTACCTTCATTTTCGAAGCCTACACCATCCCTACGCCTTCCATGGAGAAGACCTTGCTGGTCAACGACTTCCTTTTCGTAAGTAAAGTTAGCTACGGCCCGCGCATCCCCATGACACCGCTGGCGGTACCCTTCACCCATCATACCCTTCCTTTCACGAAATATACCAAGGCCTATTCCGAGGCCGTTCAGTGGAAATACCGCCGCCTGCCCGGTTTCAGCGATATCAAACGTAACGACGTTGTGGTATTCAACTTCCCCGAAGGAGACACCGTGGCGCTGGAAATCCAGGAAAGCGGGTTCTATTCGGACGAAGTGCGCAAAAACGGCCGCGATTTCGTGTGGAATTCCTATCACATCATTTCCCGGCCAGTAGATAAACGTGAGAATTATATAAAAAGGTGTGTGGGTATTCCGGGAGACAGCCTCGCCATTCGCAACGGCGTTATCGTCGTTAACGGCGTAGCCGAAACCCCGCCGCCCGCAGGCGAACGGTATTACACCGTGCAAACGCGGGACGGCAGCAACATCAACCCCATGCGCCTCGAAGAACTGGGGATCGAAGAATCGCCGGCCGGGAACGTGCTTAACATGACGCCCTCCGAAGCCAAATCCGTCGAAAACCTCGGCTCCGCCGTTACCGGCGTTACGCCTTACGTGTACGAAGAAGCTTCTCCCGACGTATGGCCGCACGATACCTCGAATTTCAAGTATACCATCGATAATTTCGGCCCCATCTACATCCCGAAGAAAGGTGCCACGGTGAAGCTGGACAGCGCTTCCATCGAGATGTACCGCCGTATTATTGCGGTTTATGAAGGCAACAAGCTGGAAGAAAGAGGCCCCAACCAGTTCTATATCAACGGTCAGGCCGCCAGCAACTACACCTTCAAAATGGACTATTACTGGATGATGGGCGACAACCGCCATCGTTCCCTCGATTCCCGCTACTGGGGCTTCGTTCCGGAAGATCATATCGTGGGCAAAGCCTGGATGATCTGGATGAGCTACGGCAAAAACGGCATACGCTGGAGCCGCCTGTTCCGTACCATTAAATAAAAACGTTCATACACAGTTGATTATAACGGCAGTCGCGCCACCGTCCCGAAAAAAATGTACTTTCGGAGCCGGCAGCGCGACTGCCTTTTTTACGCAAACTCCCGATCATGGAACCGACCCGGCACATCATAGAATTTGAAACATATCCAGACATCAGCGCGCTTCCGCCCGAAGATGCCGCGTTGTTGCGGCAGGCACGTACCGCCACGAAAGATGCCTGGGCGCCCTATTCCCGCTTCCGGGTGGGGGCGGCCGCCTTGCTGGAGAATGGGGAAGTGCTGACCGGCACCAACCAGGAAAACGCCAGCTATCCCGTGGGTATCTGTGCGGAGCGGACGGTGCTTTCCGTGGCTTCGGGCCTGCATCCCAACGTGCCCGTGTTGGTGATTGCCGTGAGCTACGACAACGAGCTGGCGCCCTCGGTGGAGCCCATCGCGCCCTGCGGCATCTGCCGGCAAACGCTCATGGAATACCAGGCCCGGTTCCACCAACCCATCAAACTCATCCTCGGCGGGCTTTCCGGAAAGGTAATTGTAGTGGCAGACAGCGCCGACCTCATGCCTTTATCATTTTCTGCAAAAAGTATGAAATAATTTATATATATTTGGTTCAGTGCCTAAGCACATTGAACCATGTTCCTATACCGCTGTATCCTTATCCTATGCCTGTCCGGCCCGGCGTTTCAGCCAGTGGCCGCTTCGGTGCCTCCGTCCGGGGGCGACCGCGCTTCGGAATTATACAGAAAAGGCGAGCAATGCATGCTGGAAGGCAGGCTGGACGAAGCTGAGCAATGTTTTGCCGCGGCGATCGGGGCCAACCGGAAGTATGCGGCACCTTACCTTCAGCTGGCGGTACTGTACCGGCTGCGGCGTGATGGCGAGCTGGCGCGGCAGCGGTATCTCGATTTGTTGAAAGAGGTGCCGGAAGAGCCTTCGGCGCTGGCGGGAATGGCGGAAGTGAGTTTCGAGCAGGGGGCCTGGGAAGATGCGCTTACCTGGGCCATGCGCGCGCAGGAGCAGGGCGCGCCGGGCATGTATGCTATCATCGGGATGAGCTACGCCGCGCTCGATCATGCCAGGGAAGCCATCCGGGCCATGGAACGGTCGCTGGCGGAAGATCCCCGTCAACCCGCCCTCAGCCGCCGGTTGGCAAGACTGTACGCGCAGGAAGAAAATTACGCCGCGGCCCTCAGAATTTACGAAAAAGCACTGAAGACAGACAGTACGTCTGCCGATTTATATTTGGAATCAGGAATGATGCATTTTAATATGGAAAACTACAAAAACGCCGCCGGCGCATTTGAAATGGCAGCCAGGTACGGAGCTTCCGGCGATGCGGACCTTTATGCAAACCTGGGTATCGCCTACCTTCAACAGGCAGCTTACGACGACGCCATTCAAAATCTTCAAAAAGCCCTCCAGTTGCGCAGCGCAGATATCCGCATCATGCAGCAGCTGGCCCATGCCTACTTCAAAAAGCAAAGCTACGCGGAAGCTGCCATGCAATGGAACCGTATTCTCGTGCTCCAGCCGCAGAACGCCTTCGCGATGTTCATGCTCGGTAAATCCTATATCTGTTCGGGGGAAGTGGTGAAGGGGCAACGCATCTGCGACCAGGCGCTTCAGTTACATTAACGGGGGAACGAAATGTCAATGACAGTTGCGTCATTGACATTTCGTCAGTTTCTTTTCCTACATTCTTTCCGGTACCCGGATGCCGAGGAGCTTCATGGCCTGCCGGATGGTATTGGCCGTGAGGGAAGCGATCTGCAGGCGCAGCTTGCGCTTGTCTTCGTTTTCCGCGTCCCGGACGGAATAGGTGTATTTTCCGCTTTCCTTTTTCGCGTAGAACGAGTTGAAAGTTTGCGCCAGGAGGAACGCGTAGTTCGCGATCACCGAAGGGCTCATTTCGCGGCCGGCTTCCGCCAGTACTTCACCGAACTGCTCGTTGATCTTGATGAGCTCTTTTTCCATGGGGAGCAGCGCATCGTTATGGCGATAGGAAGCCAATGCAGCGAGGTCTTCCGCGGAAAACTCGCGCAGGATCGACCGGATACGGGCGTGGCTGTATTGAATGAACGGACCGGTAAAGCCATGGATATCGATGGACTCTTCCGGGTTGAATACCATTTTCTTTTTCGGGTCCACTTTCAGCAGGAAGAATTTCATGGCGCCCAGGCCGATCGTTTCGTAGAGTTCGCGCAGTTCTTCTTCCGTAAAATCTTTCACTTTGCCGAGCTCTTCGGTGTATTTGGCGGCGGTGCTCACCATTTCCTCCACGAGATCGTCTGCATCTACCACCGTGCCTTCGCGGCTTTTCATCCGCCCGTGCGGCAGTTCCACCATGCCGTAGGAAAGGTGAGCGATGCCGTCGGCGGAGGGTTCGCCGAGTTTCTGCATGATGAGTTTCAGCACCTTGAAGTGGTAATTCTGCTCGTCGGCCACCACGTAGATGCTTTGGTCCATGTGGTAATCGTCGTACTTGAGGCGCGCGGTGCCGATGTCCTGCGTGATGTAAACGGATGTGCCGTCGCCGCGGAGTACGAGTTTCTCGTCGAGCCCGTCGGCGGTAAGGTCGATCCACACGGAGTTATCGGCTTTTTTGAAGAACACGCCTTTGCGGAGGCCTTCTTCCACCACGTCTTTCCCCAGCAGGTACGTATTGCTTTCGAAATACATTTTGTCGAAATCGATGCCGAGGCGTTTGTAGGTTTTTTCGAAACCTTCGTACACCCAGCTGTTCATCGTTTGCCAGAGGGCGCGCACTTCCGGGTTGCCGGCTTCCCATTGCTGGAGCATGATCTTGGCCTGCTGCATGATCTCGGTCCGGTTGCGGGACAGTTCCTTGATGTCGTCATGGATTTTGTCCGCTTTTTCTTCGTCGCTTTTGATGGCGGGTGTCAGTTCCTGGTGGAGGGATTTGGCGCGGGCCTTGTCTTCCCCTTCAAAATCGGAAAAATCGCCTTTTTCTATCCTTGATACAACTTCTTTGGTTTCTGCGGAAGCAGTGCGGGCGAGGGCTTTGATGTCATGCCTGAGTTTTTCCGCCTTTTCCACATTGGCTTTAAATTCAGGTTTGTTTAGTGCGGCGTGCAGTTTGATGAGCTTTTCCACCTGTTCGCCTTCGAAATCCCCGAAATTCCCTTCCAGCACGCGCGAAATGATCGGCTCGGCCTGGTCGCGGAGGATGGATTCGAAATGGACGTAATAATCGCCCACGAGATGGTCGCCCTTTTTGCCGGTGGATTCCGGCGTATCGCCATGTGCGAAGAGCTGCCATGCGAGCATGGATTTGCAGATATGGATACCGCGGTCGTTCACGAGGTTGGCTTTGACCACTTCGAAGCCGTTGGCCTTGAGGATCTCAGACACGGAAAAACCGAGGAAGTTATTACGGAGGTGCCCCAGGTGAAGGGGTTTGTTGGTGTTGGGGGAGGAATATTCCACCATCACCTTTTTACCGTTGGCAGGCTGCTGGCCCACGTTGGTATTATGATGCGCGTTCTGCACGAAACTGGTCCAGAACTGGTCGTGAACGGAGAGGTTGAGAAAGCCTTTGACAACGTTGAAACCGGCCACGAGCGCAGGATGGTGCTCCGCCAGCCAGGTGCCGATGGCCCCGGCGGTTTCTTCAGGTTTTTGCCGGCTGAACTTGGTAAAAGGGAACACGACGATGGTATACTCGCCTTCGAATTCGGGCTTGGTGGTGTTGACAGAAACGTCGGCCGCGGTGAAAGGCTGTTGGTACAGCGCCTGTACCGCTTCTGCGGCGGCCTGTTTAATGGAAGCAACTACGCTCATGAATATCAATTGATGGTAGAGGGCAAAGGTAACGGTTCGGAAGGGCAAAAAAAAGAGCAGCGGCCTTGCGGCACGCTGCTTCGGGTTTTACAGGCTAATGCCTTTACTATTTTTTAATGCGGAAATTGCCGAACGTGTACGTTACGCCGAACTGCGCAACGGAGTTCGCATGTTTTTTGTCGGTGTCGGCTGCGTTGGTGAGGCCGAAGTTGTAGCGCGCACCCACACCAAGGCCGAAGTCGAAATCATAGCCGAGACCGAACCCCAGTCCGAAATCGACGCCTTTATACGCATCGCCGACGTCGTGGGAATTGCCGTCGTTCTTAATTTTCGCCGCTACTTTGAATCCGATCTGCGGACCGGCTTCGAGGTAAAATTCGGGGATGATGTGATACTGCGCCATGACAGGCAGGTTAATGTAGTTAACGGCTTCCGTGTAGGTATCAAAGAAGGGAGGGTCGATCTTGAATCCCTGGCCGGAGTATACCAGTTCTGGCTGAATGCTCCACTGCTCGTTGATCCCTACCCGGGCAAAACCGCCGACATAGATGGAAGGACGTGATTTGCGATTGTCGATGTTGGTGATTTTGGCGACGTTTAAACCGCCTTTCATACCAAATTTCACTTGTTGCGCTTGCGCCGCAACACTAAGCAGGCATATGGTCAGGAATAAGAAAATGGATTTTTTCATAATATGTCAAAATTGGCAGGATTGGTGTAACAAAATACATGCCGGAGCGAAAAAAAGCCCTTCCGGAGTTACCGGAAGGGCTTTTGTCAGGACGTCACTATATTAGAAACCTGTTTTTTAATAGATGGTGAATTCTACGCGGCGGTTCGCCTGGCGGCCCGCGGCGGTTTTATTGGAAGCGATGGGCTGATCCTGGCCGTAACCTGTGGCTTCGATGCGGCTGGGGTTTACGCCTTTGGACACCAGGTAGGATTTTACCGATTCGGCACGGTCTTTCGAAAGTGCCATGTTTTTGGTGCGGTTACCGGTATTGTCCGTATGGCCTGCCAGTTTGAGGCTAAGGTTTTTACGCACCAGCAGCGACGCTACCTGGTCCAGCGAAGTAAAGGATTTAGGACTGATATCCGATTTTCCCGTGGCGAATTCTAGGTTGTCGATGGCGTTTTTCACGAGCCGGCGATCGTCGTCTGTAATTATGACCTGAACGGGCCGTGCGGTGTCCGGTTTTGGCAGTGAGCAGCCGGCGCCGTCTACCTTGTCGCCCGATGGCGTGTTCGGGCATTTGTCGAATACGTCCGAAACGCCGTCGCCGTCGCTGTCTTTCTGCAATTGCGCCAGGTCGGCGGCCAGTTTTTCATTGTTGGCTTTTTCTGCTTCGAGCTCGCGGCGGAGCTGGTCGCGTTGGCCCACAAGGTCGTCGTACATGACGGCGGGCCCGTTATGCCACTGCAGTTGCGGTTTGGTGCGCGAACCGATGGCGAATTCGAGGCCGGCGTATCCGTAGGAGAAGCGGTCTTTGGAGGGGCCGTATTTATAGCCGTCCAGGTTGTCGGCATCGAGGAAGTTCATGGTATAACCGAGATCGAGGTTCATGAAGTCATTGAGCCTGAACTTGATACCGGCGCCCACGGGAATGATGAGCTCCTTGATATTACCGTCTGTCTTGTATTCCATCTCCGTGCCGCCGCCGGGGGTAACGCGGGGGCTGTAGCCGGCGAGGCCGCCGCCAACGGAGGCGTATAATTGTGCGATGGGCTTTTTATAGGCCCAGTTGATGGAGGCGAAGTTGAATACGCCGCTGAGGCTGGCGGTCCATTTCAGGCGGGTTTCGAAAGACGAGAACGCCCGGTTGGGATTGGCGCCGTTGCCGAGCTCGCGGCTCTGGTCGCCCTTGAGCCGGCCGCCCATATAATCGGCCCGGAGGCTGAAGAAATGGAGGAGCTGCCATTTGGCATAAGCGCCATAGCCGTAGCTGATGAGCGATTTGGTGAAATCGTTGCTGCCGCCGATGAGGACGGAAGGGGCGGTGATGCCGCCGTTGATGCCGACGGAGAAGGTCCTGTAGTTCATACCGCCGCCGCCGAAAAGGCTGCCATGCGGGTTAGGGGGAGGGTCGGATTGCTGGGCAACACTAACGAGGGGCAGGGCGGTCATGACGCAAATGACCCACCGGAACATGGTTTTTTTCATATGAATGTCGGTTGTGTACGTATTTGAAAACAAAAAACACCTGACTGTGTTCTATTAGGGAAGACATCTTTTTATTCGTTATACAAAGCTGTTGGACGGAAACTGACATATTTTCATATTGCCTGCCGTTGGCATAATCATTGTCCAGGGAAGACAAGCCCGGTTTTCCGGGATACACTGTTTCACAAAGGAGAATATTATCATTATGGGAAAAATCATAGGTATTGACTTAGGAACTACCAACTCTTGTGTTGCTGTAATGGAAGGCAACGAACCGGTAGTTATCGCAAATGACGAAGGGCGCCGTACCACCCCGTCCGTCGTTGCTTTTTTAAAGAACGGAGAAAGAAAGGTGGGCGATCCCGCCAAACGCCAGGCGATCACCAACCCCGTTAACACCATCATGTCGGTGAAGCGTTTCATGGGCCGTCATTTCGACGAAGTGTCCAATGAACTGAGCCACGTGAGCTACAAAGTGGTAAAGGGCGACAATAACACTACCCGCATCGATATAGATGGACGGCTGTACACTCCCCAGGAGATCTCGGCCATGATCCTTCAGAAAATGAAGAAAACGGCTGAAGATTACCTCGGCCAGGAAGTGACCGAAGCGGTGATCACCGTTCCGGCTTACTTTAACGACGCACAGCGCCAGGCAACCAAAGAAGCCGGCGAGATCGCGGGCCTCACCGTTCGCCGTATCATCAACGAACCTACCGCCGCCGCACTGGCGTATGGTATGGACAAGAAACATCACGACAGCATGATCGCCGTGTTCGACCTCGGTGGCGGTACCTTCGACGTGTCTATCCTTGAACTGGGCGACGGCGTGTTCGAAGTGAAATCCACCAATGGCGATACCCACCTCGGTGGCGATGACTTCGATAAAGTGATCATGGACTGGCTGGCAGACGAATTCAAGAAAGACGAAGCCGTAGACCTGCATAAGGACCCGATGGCCTGGCAGCGTCTGAAAGAAGCTGCTGAAAAGGCGAAGATCGAACTGTCTTCTTCCCAGGAGACCGAGATCAACCTGCCTTACATCACTGCGGTAGACGGTGTGCCGAAACACCTGGTGAAAAAACTCACCCGCGCCAAATTCGAACAGTTGAGTGACAGCCTCGTGGAAAGGACCCTGGAGCCTTGCCGCAAAGCATTGGCCGACGCAGGTATCGAGATCAGCAAGATCGACGAAGTGATCCTGGTGGGCGGCTCTACCCGTATCCCCCGCATCCAGGAAGTAGTAGAGAAATTCTTCGGCAAAAAGCCGAACAGGGGCGTAAACCCCGACGAAGTAGTGGCAGTAGGTGCGGCTATCCAGGGCGGCGTTCTCACCGGTGAGGTGAAAGACGTGCTGCTGCTGGACGTGACCCCGCTTTCCCTCGGTATCGAGACCATGGGCGGCGTTATGACCAAGCTGATCGAGGCCAATACGACCATCCCCACGAAAAAGAGCGAAGTGTTCTCTACCGCGGCCGATAGCCAGCCGAGCGTAGAAATCCACGTACTGCAAGGCGAGCGCCCCATGGCCAGCCAGAACAGGACGCTGGGCCGCTTCATCCTCAACGATATCCCGCCAGCTCCCCGCGGCGTGCCCAAGATCGAAGTGGTGTTCGACATCGACGCCAACGGTATCCTGCACGTAACTGCGAAAGACCAGGGCACCGGCAAATCCCAGAACATCCGTATCGAAGCCGGCAGCGGCCTGAACAAGGATGAGATCGAAAAGATGAAAGCCGAAGCCAAGGCCAACGAAGCGGAAGATAAGGCGGCACGCGAGAAGATCGAGAAGATCAACCAGGCAGACAGCCTCGTGTTCCAGACCGAAAAACAGCTGAAGGAGTATGGCGACAAGATCCCGGCCGATAAAAAAGCCCCGATCGAAGCTGCCCTGGAGAAACTGCGTACCGCAAACAAAACCCAGGACATCGCCCAGATCGACGCTGCTTCCGCCGAGCTGAATGCTGCATGGACGGCCGCTTCCGAAGAAATGTACAAGGCATCCCAGGCACAGGGTGGCGCCAATGGCGGACCTGAGCAGGGAGGCCAGCAACAGCAGGGCGGTCAGCAAGGGACCAATGGTGATACTGTGACCGACGCGGAATTCGAAGAAGTGAAATAAAGACTATTACGAATAACAGAAAAGCCCGGATGCGAAAGCGTCCGGGCTTTTTTTATGTTGGGAAGTTTTTATTGCAGGAAATGCAACCAGGCGTTATCTGCAATGGAGGCGGGCGCGAAAACATCCACGGCGGTCATGTTGTGGAAGCGCAAAGGCAGCAGGAGCGCGGGTGTAGCGGTGGTAGTGAGGGTGTGCGCCGTGGGCGGGATGCTTGCGTCGGCGGAAACGGGTGGCGCCATGCCGAGGTGCGCCCAGCCGGATTTTACGATGGAGATGTCGAGAAGCTCGTCTTTTTCATGATGTAGCGCATAGTAAATATTATGGCGGGTGGTGTTTTGCACCCAGTCGGGGATTAGTCCGTTGGAGAGGTAGTCTATGCCGGAAAAGAGGATTACCCGGCGGAGGGGATATTGCTTTCCCATCACGCCTGCATGGCCGGCGCCCTGGGAGTGCCCGGCGGCGAGGATCTTTTCCCAGGCGGGCTGATTGCCGTTGAGGAATTGCGCCCAGTTTTCGCCGGGAAATGATTGGTCGAGGTAATGCAGGAGATCGGTCAGCCGCTGGATGATGGAGTTGGTGCGATCGACGGATACGCCGGGGTGGCGGTCGGTGCCGTCGATGATTTCGAGTCGTGCCCGGGAATGGGCGGTGATGTCGGCAGAGCCGGCGCAGAGCTCGTTGACGGCGGGTTCGTTGGGATACATGAGGCCGATGGCGTGATATCCTTTTTCGGCGGCGAGGCGGATGAATTTCCGGTAGTTTTTAGGCTCGGCGCCGGTGCCGGGGAGGAAGACGAGGAGTTGGTTGCGGCGTATGTTGTCGGGGACAACATACGCGTAGTTCGGATCGTTGTAAGCGTTGATATTTGAATTGGCAGCGGATGGCAGAACGATGTGTTCGCGGAGGCCGGGAGGCGTGGCGCGGTCGGCAGGTTTGGAGCAGCCGAAAGCGAGCAGGACGCAGAAGGTGAGGGGTCGGATCATGTTCCTAAGAACGACAAAAAGAGAATTTTGTTTTAGAAAAGTTTTGTGTCACAAAACTCCCTATATTGAGTATTATAATTGTATTGTAACCCACGCTGCTGCTGTTCCCCGCTTCCCAATGGTTAATGATTCATGACGCGATTCGGGTTGAAGTTTTCAAAGCTTCGATCTGATCGGCTATTGTTAACATTTAAAACTTTGAACGATGTATTATTCGAACGATGAAAATTTTAATTTTTTGTGGGCTTCGATGATGGAAAGGCGCCGATTGTTATTGTATGACCGGGCTTATTTAAAGATGCACCAGGAATACTGGTGTTATATCGACGGCACAATCGCAACCGCGGAAGATAAACGGAAACGTCTTGAGATAAGACAGAAATTGGAACAAGGGCTGAAAGAATATACAGCCAACGAAGCATATGACCCTGTCCGGGGTAAAAAACTAAGGGCTTATCACCGCAAGTGGTTAAAGGAAGCTTTGAAGAAAGGCAGCCGGTATTCTCAGCGAATGAACAGGATTTCGGGAAACGGCGCTCAGGTATAATTAAATTAATCCATTGTTTGTGACGCTTCGGGAATTATATACGGCCGAACCGGGCCTCATTATTGGTTTTCATGGTTGTAGTCAGCTTGTTTGCGACGCGGTGATTTCTGGTCGTGAAATGTTGTGGAAAAGTGAGAATGATTATGACTGGCTGGGGCATGGCTATTACTTCTGGCAAAACAACTTCGAGCGGGCGCTTGAATTTGCCCGGCATCCGCCTGGGAAAGCGGTTTGTGAAAATCCAGCCGTGCTGGGCGCCGTGTTGCGGTTAGGTAATTGCCTGGATTTAACTGATAAGAAATGCCTCAGGGTTGTAGCAGAGGCACATAAAGAATTACATGTAGACAACCAGCTTTCTGGTAAATTGCTTTCTACAAATAAATCGGTAGGTGCTACGCGGGATCTTTTAATTCGGAATCTCGATTGTGATGTGCTGGAGTACCTGCACACTGCAATGGAAGGAGAAAGATCCCCTCCTTATGATTCCGTTCGGGGCGTTTTCGTGGAAGGAAAACCAATTTTCGAGGGCGCCGGAATTTACGATAAGACCCATGCGCAAATCTGTATCCGCAATCCGAATTGCATTCTCGGTTTCTTCCTGCCGCGGGAGCGGGCGGATTGGCCGTGAGAGGAATGACCGTTTTTTTGTAATTTCCGGGCATGACCCTGCGTTTCTATGTCCGCTTCGCTTCCTCCTGGGGGCAGCAATTGGTCCTCTGCCTGGAAAACGGGCAGCGGTTGGTCATGGATTACGTTGATCCGCAAACGTGGGCATTAACCCTGGAATGGGAAGGCCTGTTTATAACATATCGTTATGCCATCCTTTCGAACGGAAGGCTGGAGGAAACATCATTGCGGGAGATTAATTTTCCGCAAGACCTAAATACCTACTCGATCCACGACACCTTCCATTTCCCCGGTAATGAGGCGGAATCGTGGATGCGCGCGCCATTCAGGGATGTTTTTTTTTCGAGGCAGGGGCTTGTAGCGGCAAATCCAGGTAGAAACGGCTCGCATCGGTTCCGGGTACGGGCGCCGTTATTGCCGGTTGAAAAGAAAGTTTGGCTGATCGGGAATGTGTCGCCCCTCGGCAATTGGGCTCCTGATTTCGCGGTGGAGATGTTCGCAGGCAACGACGGGGTTTTCTCGGTGGAAGTGGAATTGCCGGTCCAGATGGCAATTGCTTATAAATATTGTGTTTCCGGGTCGGAAGACGATTGGGAATGGGAGCCCGGTGAAAACAGGACGTATTATTCTGAAGGCGCTGCTTCGATAGATGATGGGTTCGCCCGCTTCCCGCTCCAGCCATGGAAAGGTGCGGGTGTTGCGGTGCCTGTGTTCTCGCTCCGTTCGGGGAAGAGCCTGGGCTGCGGGGAATTCGCCGATCTGCCATTGCTGGCGGAGTGGGCCGCAGCGGCAGGTATCCGGATGATTCAATTGCTTCCGGTCAATGATACCACCTGGAGCAAAACCTGGCAGGATTCATATCCCTATGCCGCCGTATCCGCCTTCGCCCTTCATCCCATTTATATGCACCTCCCGGCGATCGGGAAGGTGAGGGGCTATGCGGAGCAGCAAAAGCGACTCGATCTTCCCGAAATGGATTACGAAGCCACGCTTGCCTTTAAGGAAGCCGCATTGCGTGGATTCTACCGCATGTTCACACCGGACGCGGCCTATCTTGACTGGGAACGAACGCAGGAACATTGGCTACCGGCATACGCGAATTTTTGCTGCCGGCGCGATGGAACGAGCGATCAGGGGTATTACCGCTTCGTGCAATACCATCTCCACAAGCAGCTCACCACCGCGGTAGCCATATTACGATCGAAAGGGATTGCGCTGAAGGGAGACCTCCCCATCGGTATGTTTTTACATAGCGCAGACGTGCTCGAGCAGCCCGGTTTGTTCAATACCGCCGTTCAGGCAGGCGCACCGCCCGATGAATTCGCAACCGAAGGGCAAAACTGGGGATTCCCCACTTACAACTGGGAGCAGATGGAAGCCGACGGCTTTAACTGGTGGAAACGCCGCCTGCAACACATGGCCCAATACTTTTCCGCCTTCCGGATAGACCATGTGCTGGGGTTCTTCCGCCTCTGGCAGGTGCCCCGCAATGCCGCAAGCCCCCTGCTGGGATATTTCGAACCGTCCCTTCCGTTGACGGCGTCCGAAATCACGGACCTGGGTATTCCGTTTTCGCGGGAAAGATATTGCAGGCCGTATATCACGGACGGCGTCATTTCTGCCCTGTTTGGACATGAGGCAGACCGGCTGAAATCCGAATATCTCGAGCCTCAGTCCCCGGGATTCTACCGCCTGAAACAGGCGCAACCTTTTGCCGGGGAAAAACCAACGTTCGCCGCCGCGCTTCGCCAGTTAGCCGCCAACGTACTTTTCCTGGAGCCGGAACCTGATAAATTCCATCCCCGGTTCGGGATGGCCGACACGCTTTCGTTCCAGGCACTACCGGAATCGGAGCAAACCAGTTTGCGCCGGTTGTCGGACGATTTCTTTTTCCATCGTCACGATGAACTTTGGAAGCAATCCGCCCTGCATAAATTGCCGGTATTAACCAGCGCCACAGATATGTTGGTGTGCGGCGAAGACCTGGGACTGATCCCTCACAGTGTTCCGGAAGTAATGTCTGCATTGGGTATCCTGGGGCTGGAGGTTGACCGCATGCCCCGATATCCCGGCCGGACACCGTCAGACGCGCCTTATTTATCGGTCGTTACGCCGTCCACGCATGATATGGGCACGCTACGAAGCGAAATCCCCACCGACCGGGAGCCCTCCATCCGCAGGCAATTGCAGTCGCCCGCGATGTGGTGCATCCTGCAACTGCAGGACTGGCTTTCGCTCGACGATTCACTGCCGCACCCGGAGGACCCGTCGCAGGAGCGGATCAATGTTCCCGCCATCCTTCCCTGGTACTGGCGCTACCGGATGCCCCTGCCCCTGGAATCCCTGCTGGAAGCAACGTCCCTCCGCGGCAGGGTGCATCGCCTCATCAGCGAAGCGGGGCGTGCGGTGTGACCCCATGGCCGCGAGCACCGCAACTGACTTTAAGAACAGGAAAATGAACTTCTTCGATGAAGCCAGCATAATGACCTTCTCTACACAACTGCGGGATATCCGGATTTTTACCTGTCATAATCGCCAGCAAGCCATCCTTTCCCATTAATCAATCGATGTAATATGAAGGATCTATGCGACCGGTTCGCTGAATCGGCAAATAATCGCCCTGGCAACAAAGCCTGGAGTTGCTTAGCGAACGCGATTGTAATGATTGGTAAAGTAGTACCTGAAGCGATGATTATTTCCATCCCGAAGGCCATAAGATAACTTCAGGCGATTGCCTCTGGAACGCGGGATATGATAATCGCTTTTTGATCGCAAAAAAACGATAATACCGCATTGCCAGTCGTTGACCCATTTCACATCAACCAGGGATCAGCCCCAACATTCCGAATACCGAATAGTGGAATTTTTTCTACAACCCTGCCTCATACACGCCGAAACAGCATCGGTCATCAGCAATTGTTTATCGGTCTGAGTACCGGAAACTCCCGTCCAAAGCAGGGTTCGAAGAAATGGGGAGCGGTTTTCCGCTTGTCCGTTCCCACTTTCGCATTATTTCAACCACCCTTTCAAGCCCTTCCAGAATGGATGAAAAAATGAAACTTTCCGCCGTATATTTATCCTATGGAATTGACATTATATCCCTTTGAACTCAAATTCCGGCATACATTTACCATCTCCCGGAAAAGCAAAGACGTTCAACCGCTCCTCGTGGCCAAACTCTCGCAGAATGGCTTCAGTGGCCTCGGCGAAACAGCCGACAATTCCTATTACAACATCACCGTACCTATGTTGATGGACGCCCTCAACGCCCATCGCCCCTTCATCGAAAGCTACACCCTGGATACACCGGAAGATTTCTGGGACGAAATGTTCCCCCGGCTCAAAAACAACATGTTCGCCCTCTGCGCCCTCGACCTCGCCGCGCATGATCTTCACGCCCAGCAACTCGGCAAGAAACTGTACGAAGTCTGGCATCTCGACCCTTCCTTCAACCCCATGACCGACTATACTATCGGCATCGATACGGTGGAAAATATGGTCCGCAAGCTGCAGGAATTCCCCTGGCCGATCTATAAAATCAAACTGGGAACGAAAGACGATATCGCCATCATCCGGGAACTGCGCCGGCACACCGGTGCCGTTTTCAGGGTAGACGCGAACTGCGCCTGGGGCGTGGATGAAACCCTCCGGAACGCGGAAGCCTTCCGCAGCCTGGGCGTCGAGTTTATCGAACAACCCATGCCCGCGGCCGATTGGGACGGTATGATGAAAGTATTCGAAAAATCCGCCCTGCCCCTGATCGCAGACGAAAGCTGCATCGTGGAGCAAGACGTAGCCCGGTGCCATGGCTATTTCCACGGCATCAATATCAAACTCACCAAATGCGGTGGCATCACGCCCGCCCGCAGGATGATCCTCGAAGCCAAACAACGCGGCATGAAAGTCATGACCGGCAGCATGAACGAAAGCACCGTAGGCACTTCCGCCGTTGCGCACCTTCTCCCTTATCTCGATTTTGTGGACATGGACGGGCCGCTCCTCCTCGCGGAAGATATCGCTACCGGCGTCCGCATCGAAAACGGCGTCATCTACTATGCAGACCGAAACGGAACGGGCGCTGTGCTTACCCGCACCCGTTAGTCTCTCCTCGTAAGATTACCGTCTTGCGGCAACGCCTGTTTCATGCCCGAAAAACTGAAATTGGGCGTACTGAATTCATTGCGCACCACCATGTAGCCGCTGATGATCCCCTCTTCACGGAACGAGAAATACACCTTGTTGTTCAGCAGCCACTCGTACGGGCTACACGGAAGCTCGTACGGCAAGCCGTTTTGCAGATCGGGTTTCATGATGAAATCGTACCGCTTTCCAGGCGTCACGATCCCCTTGATGTAACAGAAGTCCCGGCGCTTCGTGATATACCGCGGATCACTTTCCATCTTCCCGTAAAAAAACATCCCGCTCGTACTGTCGATATGCAGCATGTAGCGAAGCGTTCCGAGGGAAGATTTGAACGAGATACAATAAGTGCCGGGCAATGCAGCGGTTTTTTGCTGCATGAGGCGATTGATTTGCTGACTGTTTGCCTGCAGGGGCGCTGTGCACAGAAAAAGCACTGCAAGTAAACAAACAGTCGACCAGGAGTTAGAATGGCGGATCATGGCGACAGATTTGTTTATATAAAGGACACCCGTTTTGCCCTTTTGGTTGCATGCGATTACACCAGCGGAAATAACAGGATTAGTTGGAGAGGCATCAGTCCGGATCGGGGATTTCGCGCCATTTGGACGCGAAAAAGACATAAGCGCTCCTTCGCCCGGTGGCTTCGATGTACTTGCCGGCCAGCTTGGCGAGGGGGTTTTCAAACGGATTGCCGGAAGCCGGGCGTATGAGGAAACAGTCGTCTGCCGTTTCCAGGTACACGCCCAGGCTTTCGCTTTTGGTATTCCTTGCAAAGGTCCGGAGCGTTAATCTCCCTTTTACCTTTTGCTGTTTTTCACGTTTATCTTCTGACATATGTTCTTTCTCCAAGGATTTGTCCGGCCCTTTCTTTTACCACCAACACATTGGTTTCCTTGAACTTGCCGTGAAACTTCGAAGCCGAATATACGTGAAATTTCACGGGTGCGCCCATCCCCTTGGCGTGTAGTCCGCGGGCCAGGGGAGCAGGGCCGCCTTCCATCACGAAAACTTTCTTGGTGGCTTTTCCGGGAAATTTATGTGCCTTGACGAGCGCCTTGATGCTGGCGGGCTCTTCAGTAACCGGCAGCGCTTTCGGCACGGCGAGGAACTGTGCGAGCATGAGGCCTTTGGCCTGCAGACCTTCCCGCCGGTTCTCCCGCACATCGCACGTTTTAGCAGGAACGTTTACCGGTACGAGCGACGGATCGCCCAAAAGATAGAATTGCGACAAAGTTTTGATCTCGTACGGATCGAGCGTAGGGCCCATTTCATCGAGGAAACGCTGTCGCGCCTCCAGGAACGCGCGCCCTGTGGAAGCGCCGCGCAGTACGTTAATAATGAAATATTGCGTGATAAGGTCCGCCAGCCCCTGGCCTTCCGTTGGCCCGTACGCGATGGTAGAGCTGCCCGCCACCGCAACGGCGTGTTGCAGGAGGTATTGCGACGCCATGCTCGGGTAACCGGAATCCGTGAGGCCCGGATCGTACAACTGCGCGCCATAACAGCATTCAGCCGCCATCACCGTGCCTTTCGCGATTTTTTTCTCCAGCCATCCCGATGTATGGGAAATGGGATAATTACTGCCTTTCTGACCGTAATAATTCCCGTCTTCCAGGGCGCCGTGGCAGTTGATGAAATGCGTTTTGGCCTTGAGCTGCGTAGGTGTCCAGCGGGGGCCTTTTGTAGGGGAGAGGTGCAGTTTTTCGGTGTTGCCGAAGATGTTCTGCACGCTTTCTTCGGTAGACAGGCGCCATTCGTACACGCTGATGGCCAGGTAGTTAAGATAATCTTTATGGTTGCCGGGCTTACTGGTAATAGCATCGCGGACGAGCGAATGGAAATATTTAGGGTCCTTCCCGCGGGGAAGGTCGGGCAGGCGGCCCACCACCCGCGTGGGGCTCACGAATTTTCCGGGATCGTCTGACCAGGGTTTGTCGCAGGCATACGGCAGATCGCTGGGAACGATGGCGTCTTCGTCGTCCTGACTGTGGACGAGATTCTTCAGCGGCTGGAACGGGATTACGTCCTGCGCGCCGGCAATGAGGATGTAATCGGGCTGGAAGTGTTTGTACAGCCCGTCTATGGCCCGTTTGTTCTGCCGTGCGTCTGCCTCGTTCTTCACGGCCGTGACCTTGTAGGTTTTCATGACCCTGGCGTCGTCCACGAACACGATCTCGGTGCTCAGGCCACGCGCTTTGTCAGCGGCTTTCAGGTCTTCCAGGTCTTGCAGAAAAGCAGGAAGCTTGGCGCCGTACTTCTTTTCCAGCGCCTTCCGATTGGAAACGATGATTTTATCCTTTTTCATGGATGAGGGGTTTTGGGGTTCAATTGCACTCCGAATTTACACTAATTCCAGTTATTGTGATTGTCGGGCGGAATGTGTATTTTTATCTTATAATAATCATTTGTAATATGGCGAAACCGTATTATGTCCTATGCTGCATGGCCTTTTTATTCGGCCACAGGGCTTCTTCGCAAGTGGTGGCGCGCATCACCGTAAAAGCGGGGGCCGTAAACCGTCACCAGACGATCATCCAGGTGCCGTTTGAGGCGGAGCCGGGGAAGGCGTACCGCCTGGTGAGCGTGGAAAACGGGAAGAAGGTGGAGCAAAACGTTCAGCAGGAAGATGGCCAGATCGCCTGGCAACTGCGGAACGATCTGCCTGCGGGTGCGGAGCGCACTTTCGATCTCGTGTTGCTGAAAAGCAAAGTGGACGTGCCTGTAAACAAGCGTCAAATCACATATAAGGAAGAAGACGGCGGATATACCATTTCCCGTGGCGGGCATCCCGTCCTGCATTACCGCGCCGCCATCATGGAACCGCCAGCCGGCGCCGATACGGCTTTCCGCCGCGGAGGCTTCATCCATCCCGCCTTCACGCCGCAAGGCAAATCGCTCACCAACATCCATCCCAAAGATCATTACCATCACCTCGGCATCTGGAGCCCCTGGACAGACACTGAATTCGAAGGCCAAACGGTCGATTTCTGGAACCTGAAAAAACGCTCCGGTACCGTGCGCCCTGTGTCTTCCCCGCAGAATTCCCTGACTGCCGGCAACGTATTCGGCGGATTCCGGCAAATGCAGGACCACGTCGTGATCGGAAGCCCCGATCGGACGGCCATGACGGAGCTGCTGGAAATAAAAGTCTACAACACGGCAGACGAACATTTCGTGTGGGACTATAATTCCACCCTCCAATGTGCCTCCGCCGCGCCGGTCACGCTCAACGAATACCGCTATGGCGGCGGATTTGCTATCCGCGGAGCAGAAGAATGGAATCCTGCGAACAGTACAGTGCTGACGTCTGAAGGGAAAGACCGCAAGCAGGCAGATGGCTCGCTGGCGCGTTGGTTCATCGTTCAGGGCGCGCTGAAAGCCGGGAACGGGGGACTGCTCGTGCTCTCCTGTCCGCAGAACTTCAATTCCCCGCAACCCCTCCGTGTTTGGCCGGAAAACGACCAGGGCGGACAGGTATTCGCGAACTTCAGTCCCACGAAAAACAAACCCTGGCCCCTCGTGCCCGGGCAATCCTATACACAGCGCTACCGCATCGTTACGTTCGATGGCGAGTTGACGGCCGAACAGGCCGAAGCGTACTGGAACGATTATGCCTTTCCGCCGGAAGTTACGGTAGTGCCCGTGAGCAGGCCCGTTTCGCGGAGGTAATCCGTGTGAGAAACGAAAGTTCCTTTCGTGCCCAGCCAGATCAGCCACCGGCGCATCTTTTCTACCAAATGCGGACCGCGTGCGCGTTTCACGTACACGGGCAGTTTGTACCGGCCGATATCTTCCAGCTCCCAGGGGTGGAAGTAGCAGCTGAAATAATCCTCTTTTTTGAGAATACTGGCGGCACAGGTTTGCGAGAACCACAGCGGCATGTTTTTGACGCTAAGCCAGAAAACCGGGATGCGCATCCGCGGCGTCACCGAAGTCGGCATTTCCCAGATCGGCCCCAGGGCATGCACCTGCCGGGGAACATGCCGGTTATCGTACCGCCCGGGCAGCCAGGTGGGGTTCACCGAGGCGTCGTACAGGTAACCGGCGGCATACAGCGCGTCGAGGTCTACAGGTTGGAGCCGCGGCATCCGGAAACCGATTGCCGGCCGGCCCGAAATCCTTTCCAGTTCAAGCTTTGAGGCCAGCAGGTCGGGGTTTTCGAAACGGTCGTGATAGTAGGCGTGCGATGCGATCTCGTGGCGTTCCGCGATTGCGCGGACCAGTTCGGGGAAATGCTTCGCCCAGAAAGCGGTGATGAAAAAAGTTCCCCGCACACCGCACTCCGCGAAGAGGTCCAGCGTTTTTCTCACACCGGCTTCACTCACGCGCAGCTTCTCTTCCAGCGGGATGCGCTGGCCATACTCCTCGGGAATATCGAATTCCTCGACGTCTACACTGATCAGGATCTTTTTCATCTTTTTACAAGCAGGCCCATGAAGTTAACGAATTCGCGCAGCAACACGGTACTCCGGAAATCGGAGAACTGAATGTCTGGCCGGCAGGAAATGGGAATGGAACGGATGTTCAGCGTTTTGTTGCGGCCTGCGCGCTTGACGAACTCGCTGTCGTACAGGAAGCCGTCGATGCGGGTAGACAGAAACTCCATCCTGCCGCGGCTATTGAAAGCTTTCAGGCCGGCCTGCGCGTCGGAAACAGGCAGCTGCAACAGCCAGCGGTTCATGAGCCGGTTTACCCGCGTGATCATTTTCCGCGCGGGCGGCAGCATGGCCACGTACTGGCTTCCGCGCGCGCCGGCTACCACGTCGGCACCTTCGAGCAATTGTTCGAAAGCCCGTTTCACCGCCTCTACACCAAACGGAAAATCGAAGTCGGTACAAACGATGTACGACGCGTCGCTAACGGCAACGCCTAATCGGCATGCGTAGCCTTTTCCGCGGTTGACGGGGTGGTCGATGATGCGGACGCCGGGAATCCGGAGTGCCAGTTCCTGCAACAGCGCGGTATGCATGTTGCGGACTGACCCGTCGTTCACCAGTATCAGCCTGATTTCCGTGCCGGGCATCAGCCCCTGCAGTTCCCGGAAATCTTTTGTCATTTGCCCTACCCAGCCTTCCGGCGGATTGCAGCAGGGAATGATGAGGTCAAATTTTGAGGTTACCGTGTTTCCAGCAATAGTTAGGTTCAAATGGGACGGTAACCTGGTCAGTTCCAGCATGTCTGTTTCCATGTTTTTATTCACAGCTCGATCGTCAGGTCCAAATAATAAATGTGTGTTTCTTCCGCGGGCCTTTCGCGCGCGGGATCAAGTTTTAGTTCACCGAACAGATTGACAGCATGAGAACTCCACCGGGCATCCGTGCCCGTTGATTTCGCGAAAGCCCGTGTAACCAAGGCTTCCGGTGTTGGCATGGCCTGGGGGAAATTGGCCCTGTAAAATTGATGTGTTGGCCCGTGCCGTTACATCGATCGAATGCATAATGTTAGGTTCTGTCTCTAAGACGTTCAAATATAGGAAGTACCCCTATTCTTTAATAGCGGAACTAGATAATATTAAACGAAATACTACGAATGTGGGAAGTCGAAAAGTCAGTCCTGTTGACGGATCATTGGATATAAACCGTCTTGATATTGAGGAACTCATGCACCCCTTCGATGGAAAGCTCGCGCCCGTAGCCGGAATGCTTGATACCGCCGAAAGGCAGCCGCGCGTCTGACCGCACCATGGCATTGACGAACACGTTCCCGCTTTCGATGAGCGGAGCGAGGCGGGCCGCTTTTTCGAGGTCTTTCGTCCAAATGGAGGCACCCAGGCCGAAGGGGGTATTATTGGCGAGGCGGATGGCATCCTGCTCGTCGTTAGCGGTGATCACCACCGCCAGCGGACCGAAGGTTTCTTCGTCGAAGGCCGTCATACCCGGTTTTACGCCGGAAAGGAGCGTGGCCGCGAAATTGGCATTATGTTGCTCGCCGCCTGCGAGTAATTCCGCGCCCTGCCAGAGGGTGCTTTGCAATTGGCCGTTGAGCGCTTTGGCGAGGTCGGGGCGGGCCATGGGGCCGAGGTCGGTTTCGGGGAGGAAGGGGTCGCCCTGGCGCAGGGAGGTGATAAGACTTTGTACTTGCTGTGTGAAATCTTCCGCGATGCTTTTATCGACGATCCAGCGTTTGGCGGCGATGCACGATTGGCCGGCGTTCTGCATGCGGGCTTTCACGGCGGTGGTGGCGGCGGTGTTGAGGTCGGCGTCATTGAGGACGATGAACGGATCGCTGCCGCCGAGCTCGAGCACGGTTTTCTTGAGGTGTTTCCCGGCCAGGGAGGCCACGCTCATGCCCGCGGGCGTGCTGCCCGTCAGCGTAACGCCCTGTACGCGGGGATCGGCGATGATGGGCCCGATATCTTTGGAAGCTACCAGTAACGACTGGAACGCGCCTTCCGGGAACCCCGCTTCCAGGAACACCCCGGCAATCGCCAGGCTGCAGCCGCTTACGTTGCTGGCATGTTTCAGCACGGCGGCATTGCCCGCCAGCAGGTTGGGAATGGCAAACCGGAACACCTGCCAGTACGGGAAATTCCAGGGCATGATGGCGAGGATGATCCCTTTCGGCTCAAAAGCCACGTAGCTCTTGCGCGCATTGGACGCTATGATCCTCGGCTCCAGCATATTTTCGATGTTACCCGCGTAATATTCGGCCGTGGATGCGCATTTCAACACTTCGGCCTTTGCTTCTTTGAGTGTTTTCCCCATTTCACGGGTGATGAGCTCAGCGTGCCGGTCGGCTTGTTCGTTCAGTAATTCCGCCACCTTCCGCATCCATTCCGCCCGCTTCGCCACACCGGCCTGCCGCAACGCCTGGAAAGCACGATGGCCGGCCTTCAGTTTGTCTTGCAGTTGTTCGGGCGTATGCGCCGGATAGCTCGCGATGGTTTCTCCGTTGTAGGGGTATTTGCTCTCGAAACTCATACTTTAAAGATAAGAATTTTTGCCCGGCGGCCGGTTTTGTGCGAATGCCGTACCTTTGCGCCCTGAACGTACGGAACATGTCTTTGAGCAAATGGAATATTACGGTCATGGCCATCTGCACCGGCCTGATCGTTGCGAACATTTACTACGCACAACCCCTGCTGGTCCTCATCGCGCGGGAATTCAACGTCACCGAGTCCAACGCCGGGCAGGTCACTTTCTTCACCCAGATGGGCTATGCCCTCGGCCTGCTGTTCTGCGTGCCTTTGGGCGACAAGCTCGAGCGCCGCAGCCAGATCCTCGCCATGACGGGTTGTGCCGTTGCTGCCCTCGGCGCCGCGGCGCTTTCGATGAACATCACCATGCTGAAAATAACGGGTTTCATCATCGGTTTCACCTCCATCGTGCCCCAACTGATCCTCCCCATGGCCGCATCGCTGGCCGAGCCGCAGAAGCGGGGGAAAGTGATCGGGGTGATCATGAGCGGGTTGCTGATCGGGATATTATTGTCGCGGACGATCAGCGGGTTCGTGGGGCAGCATCTCGGATGGCGCGCCATGTTCTGGATCGCGGCGGCATTGTCTGTAGGGATGATGGTGGTGATGATGAGCTCTTTCCCGAAAAGCCGTCCGGCCTTTACGGGCACTTATGGCGCGCTGATGAAAAGCGTGTGGCAGCTCATGAAAGAGCAGCCTTTATTACGCGAAGCATCCGTGATCAACGCGTGCTGTTTCGGGGTTTTCGGGCTTTTCTGGACCACGTCGGTGTTTCTGCTGAGCAACCCGCCGTTCAATTACGGGAGCGACGTGATCGGCCTCCTCGGCCTGGCAGCCGCCACGGGTGCGCTGGGAGCGCCGCTGATCGGGCGGGTGGCCGACCGGAAGAACCCGCGCATCGCCATTGGTTACGGTATTTCGCTGGTATTTATTTCCTATATCGTATGCTGGGTTTTCAGCAATTCGATTGCGGGCATCGTAGCGGGGATCGTGCTGCTCGACCTGGGGCTCCAGGGCGTGCACGTCTCCAATCAAACCCGTATCTACGCGCTGTTGCCGGAAGCCCGCAACCGCATGAACACCGTTTTCATGACGGCGTCTTTCCTCGGCACGTCCCTCGGCTCCGGCATCGGGCTCTGGGTGTGGGGCATCGGGAAATGGACGGGTGTCTGTATCGCCGGCCTGGCGCTCACCGGCATCGGCATCCTAGTATATATGCTGACCTATAACCGGGAATCCTCGCTGCAGCGGGCCTGATCCGCAGAAAATAAAATGCATTAAAAAATCCCGTTCCGGTATGGAACGGGATTTTTCTTTATGTGAAGTGTCCGGTTACTGCTCGGGCACTCTCGTGATCTTGAGGATGTTGGTGGGCAGGTGCTGCTTAACGGGCGTGCTGCCGGTGTTCACCACCACATCGTTTGCCTTGATGAATCCACGCTCTTTCAGGATGTTGATCTGGTCGGTGATGATATCGTCCAGGCTTTCCTCTTCGCCATAATAGAATGCGCGAACGCCCCAGCTGAGGCTCAGCTGGTTTACCAGCGTGCGCTCTTTGGTGAAGACGAACAGGGGGGATTTCGGGCGGTAGCTAGACAGCATGAAGCCGGTGTAGCCGGATTGCGTCATGCCGATCAGCGCGTCTGCCTCCAGGTCTTCCGCGATTTTGCAGGCATTGTAGCACAGCGCGTCGCTGAGGAAGGTGGGGGAGTGGCGGTGAGGGATGAGGTTGCGGTTGTAGATAATCGCTTCTTTTTCCACCTCGCCGATGATCTTGCGCATCGTCTCGATCACGAGCGTAGGATAGTTGCCGGTAGCGGTCTCGCCGGAGAGCATCACGGCGTCTGCCCCTTCCAGTACGGCATTGGCCACGTCGGTGATCTCGGAACGGTTGGGACGGGTGCGGTCGATCATGGATTCCATCATCTGCGTAGCCACGATCACCGGTTTTGCACGGTGGATGCACTTGCGGATAATGTCTTTCTGGATCATGGGCACCTGCTCAACGGGCAATTCCACACCGAGGTCGCCACGGGCGATCATCACGCCGTCGCTTTCCCAGATAATTTCTTTCAGGTTCTGGATCGCTTCCGGTTTCTCGATCTTGGAAATGATCTTGATCTTGGAATTACGCTCGGCCAGGCGCTTGCGCAGCAGGGCGAGGTCTTTCACGTTGCGTACGAAAGACAGTGCCACCCAATCGCACTCATGGTCGATGATGAACTGGAGGTCCACTTCGTCTTTATCGGTGAGGGCGGGGAGGGAAACTTTCGTATCGGGAAGGTTGAAGCCTTTTTTGGAGGACAATATGCCGCCGAGCAGCACTTCGGCTTTGATGAGGTTGTCGGGCGTGATTTCTTTCACCACGGTTTCGATCTTGCCGTCGTCCAGGAGGATTTTCTGGCCGGGGCGAACGTCGCGGGGGAGGTCATGGTAGGAAACATAAATCCTTTCCATGGTGCCCACGCATTTTTCGGTGGTGAAGGTGAGGATATCGCCCGTTTTGAGGGGAAGGGCGTTGTTTTCGATCTCTCCAACGCGCAGTTTCGGACCTTGCAGGTCGGCGAGGATGGCAACGTTGTAGGGTTCGGTTTTATTGATCTGGCGGATGTAGTTGATGATCCGCAGTTTGTCTTCGTGGCTGCCGTGGGAAAAGTTCAGACGGAACACATTGACGCCTGCCTGTACAAGTTCCAACAACTTCTCATAGGTGTCGCTGGCCGGACCAACGGTCGCAACAATCTTCGTTTTTTGTTTGGCATGCGAAGCACCTGCCTGGTTGTCCATTTCCTTGTGATAGTATTTGGACAGATCTTTTGTACTCATAGACGTTTATTTAACTCGCGAGAATTTTGACAATCTTTAACCATTCCGGATCGATCTGCTGTTTTGCTTTTACGGCTTTATCGAGCGGGGTGAATTGAATTTCGTTGTTGACGATGCCGACCATGACGTTGGTGATGCCGTTCATGAGGGCGTCTACCGCTGCGTAGCCCATGCGGCTGGCCACCAGGCGGTCGAGGCAGGTGGGGGAGCCCCCGCGCTGGATGTGCCCGAGAACGGTCACGCGCGTGTCCAGCTGTGGCATTCTTTCCTTGACGTGACGGGCCACTTCGTCTGCCCCGCCGAATTCGTCGCCCTCGGCTACCACGATGAGGTTCACCATTTTGGAGCGGCGCTCGTTGGCCGTGAGGCTGTCGATCACGTCGTCGATATTGGTTTTATGCTCGGGGATGAGGATGTGCTCCGCACCCGTGGCGATGCCGCTGTGAAGGGCGATGTACCCGGCGTCGCGGCCCATCACTTCGATGATGAAAAGGCGATCGTGCGCATCGGCGGTGTCGCGGATCTTGTCGATCGCTTCCACGGCCGTATTCACCGCCGTGTCGAACCCGATCGTGAAATCGGTACCGGCGATGTCCTTATCGATCGTTCCGGGAAGACCGATGCAGGGGATGTCGAACTCCTGGCTGAATTTCTGGGCGCCTTTGAAGGATCCGTCGCCCCCGATCACCACCAGCCCGTCGATCCCGAATTTCTTCAGGTTCTCGTAAGCTTTTTTGCGGCCTTCGGGCTGATAGAATTCCATGCAACGCGCGGTTTTCAGCACGGTGCCCCCGCGCTGGATGATATTGGCGACAGATTTGCCTTCCATGGGAAAAATCTCCCCGGTCAACATCCCTTTGTAGCCATACATCACCCCGTAGACATTCAAATGATGATAGATGCCCGTCCTTACTACGGCCCGGATGGCTGCGTTCATCCCCGGAGCGTCGCCCCCGGAAGTAAGAACTGCGATGTTGTTCACTTTTTTCATGTGTGATCTTCTATATTGTCCTGGCCACCCGAATTGCTATTCTCGTGCCGCCTGATAAATTTTTTTTACGCCTACTAAATCGTTTTTCCAATCACCCATCCAAATTTTTACACCACTGGCACATGCGTAATGGTTATTTCATAGTATTTTGCCAGACGTGGGTCCCGATAAAGGGCGCACGAAATTAACATTTTTTAATAGTTTCCTATCAGATATTCGATGAAATAACTAAATTTTTAATTTCCATCAAACAAACACGAAGGAATTTTATAAAAATATACGTATGACAAATTTAAACCATAAGCATGTTGCCATGAGTATGATGATGTTGATGGGAGCAGGGACCGCCCTGGCGCAGCACCAACCGCTCAAATATCCCGAAACCCGCAAAGTAGACACGACAGACAATTACCACGGTACCATTATCGCCGACCCGTATCGCTGGCTGGAAGACGATCATGCAGACGATACCAAGGCATGGGTAGACGCGGAGAATTCCGTCACCCAGGACTACCTCGCCTCCATCCCCTTCCGCGGCCAGGTCAAACAGCGCCTCGAAGCCCTCTGGAATTATCCCCGCTTCGGCGCCCCCTTCCACGAAGGCAAGTATTATTATTTCTATAAGAACGACGGCCTCCAGAACCAGGCCGTGCTCTATCGCCAGGAAGGCCTGAACGGCACGCCCGAAGTGTTCATCGACCCCAATAAACTGTCTGACAAAGGCACCGCCGCCCTCGGCGCCCTCTCTTTCTCGAAAGACGGCAAATACGCCGCCTACCTCATCGCCAAAGCGGGGTCTGACTGGCAGGAAGCGTTCGTGATGGACGTGGCCAGCAAACAACTGCTGTCCGACAAACTCGACTGGATCAAGTTTTCCGGCCTGTCCTGGAAAGGCGACGGCTTCTATTACAGCCGCTACGACGCGCCCGACGAGCAAAGCAAACTGTCAAAAAAGAACGAATTCCATAAAGTATACTTCCATAAAGTAGGCACCACGCAAGACCAGGACCAACTGGTGTACGTCGATAAAGCACATCCGCTCCGCAACGCGGGCGTAGGGCTTACGGAAGACGAGCGTTTCCTCATCCTCAGCACCTCCGAAGGCACGAGCGGCAACGAAGTCTGGTACCGCGATCTGCAAGACGCTTCGCAGACCGATTTCAAGCTCCTGGTAAAAGGGTTCGAATATGAGCCCAGCGTGATCGATAATGTGGGCGACAAACTGCTGCTGCTCACCAACCACGATGCGCCCAATTACAAACTGGTGCTCGTAGACCCGAAGAACCCCGGCAAGGAAAACTGGAAGCTGATCATCCCCGAGCAACCCGAAGTGCTCCAGGGCGTGGGCACCGCCGGCGGCAAACTGTTCGCCAGCTACCTGAAAGACGCGTCTACCCGCATCGTACAGTACGACCCCTCCGGCAAGAAAGACCGCGAGATCAAACTGCCGGGCATCGGCACGGCCGGCGGATTCGGCGGGAAGAAGGAAGACGGCCAGTTCTTCTACTCCTTCTCCTCTTTCGTTGCGCCGCCGACCATCTATAAATATGATATCAAATCCGGCAAATCCGACCTGTACCGTAAGTCGGAAGTGAAGTTCAACCAGGACGAATACGAAACCAAACAGGTGTTTTTCAGCAGTAAAGACGGTACCAAGGTGCCCGTGTTCCTCTCTTACCGCAAAGGCCTGAAAATGAACGGGCAAAATCCCGTGCTGCTCTACGGCTACGGCGGGTTCAACATCCCGATGACGCCCGCGTTCTCCGTATCCAACCTCTTCTTCATGGAACAGGGCGGCATTTACGCAGTGGTGAACCTCCGCGGCGGCAGCGAATACGGGGAGGCATGGCACAAAGCCGGTATGATGGAAAAGAAACAGAACGTGTTCGACGATTTCATCGGCGCGGCAGAATTCCTCGTGAAGGAAAAATATACCAACCCGTCGAAGATCGCTATCCGTGGCGGTTCTAACGGTGGCCTGCTCGTTGGCGCGGCCATGACGCAACGTCCGGACCTGTTCAAGGTAGCGCTTCCCGCCGTGGGCGTGATGGACATGCTCCGTTTCCAGAAATTTACCATCGGCTGGGCCTGGGTAACCGAATATGGTACCAGCGAAAAGGCGGACCAGTTCCCCTACCTCCTGAAATACTCCCCGCTCCACAACCTGAAAGCGGGAACGGCGTATCCGGCTACGATGGTGACCACGGCCGACCATGACGACCGTGTGGTACCGGCGCACTCCTTCAAGTTTGCGGCCGCGCTGCAGGCAGCCCATCGCGGGCCCAACCCGGTGCTGATCCGTATCGAGAAACAGGCGGGCCACGGCGCGGGGAAACCCACGTCCAAGCTCATCGACGAGGCTACCGACATCTGGTCGTTCACCATGTACAACCTGGGGATGAATTTCTCCAACGTGAACACCGGGAAGAAAATGTAACCAATTCACATTCATCAATAAACGCCGCGTAATACCGCATTACGCGGCGTTTTTGTATATTGGAATTATGAAAGTGCTCATAACTGGGAGCAATGGGCTCCTCGGACAATACCTGGTTCAACGGCTGGCCGGCCATCCGGAATACGAAGTGATCGCCACCGGCCGCGGGCCCAACCGCCTCCGCATGCAATCGGGATACACCTACGAATCGGTGAACCTGGCCAACGAATCGGCGGTAAAAGGCCTGGTAGAGCGGCATCAGCCCGATGTGATCGTGCACGCCGCCGCCATGACGCAGGCAGACGATTGTGAGCGCAACAAAGACGCCTGCTGGATGGTGAACGTCACCGCCACGCGCTACCTGTTGCAGGGCGCGGAAAAGGCAGGATCGTATTTCCTGTTCGTATCCACCGACTTCGTGTTCGACGGGCTCGGGGGGCCTTACAGCGAAGAAGACCCCGTCAATCCCATCAACTATTACGGCGCCAGCAAAGTAGCGGCGGAAAGGATCGTGAAACAGTCCAAAACACCATGGGGCATCGCGCGGACGGTGCTGGTATATGGATTGGCAGACGATCCGCGGCGCAGCAATATCATCACCTGGGTGAAATCCAACCTCGAGCAGCAGAAAAAACTGAAAGTGGTGAACGACCAGTGGCGCACGCCCACGCTCGTGCAAGACCTGGCGGAAGGGATCCGGCTCATGCTCGATAAGAAGGCGGAAGGCGTTTTCCACCTGTCCGGCAAAGACATGCTCACGCCGTTCGATATGGCCACGCAGGTGGCAGGATACCTTGGACTGGACACGCGTCTTCTCGAAAAAGTGGACGCATCCACCTTCAAACAACCCGCACCGCGACCGGCCAAAACAGGCTTCGTGATCGACAAAGCGGTGAAGGAACTGGGGTATGCCCCGCATAGTTTCGAAGAAGGATTGAAAGTGGTGGTGGAGCAGATCAGATCGAAATAGAAAGTCGCAGATAGTAAAAGGGATGGCAAAGCGCCATCCCTTCGTTTTTCGTTGATTCCATCGCAGTGTCTGCAAAGGCTCCTGCGGCGGAATATGATGGGGAGAATTCGGAGGAAAAATCCGGAAGATGGACATCGCCCGGCTGTAGATCATCTCTTCGATGTTTTGGAATTATCATCTTCTGAATTGAGCGATGGAAGCGTTACTGCCGCCATCGCGTATATACCCCATCATTCAGCGCGTTTGATTTCATTGTATATTTTTGGTGCGGAAGCTTAGTTCAAAAGGTTGTGGCGTGCCTGGCCCGCAATTGATCTGCGGGTAAAATTCGCCCCGCAATTCGCCCCTGATGTATTCCACGCCGCCGATGTTTTCCACTTCGTGAATGACCAGTAACCCTGGTGATTTAATGTATTCTTCTACAGTCCCGTTTTCGTCGCATTTATTGTAGAACGTTTTGCCCGTAATGGTTACGGGTTCGGCGATGGTGCCCCAGACGCCCATGACCGTCCCGCCTTTGTCTGGCGCAAACCATTGGTATTGCCCCTTTGCAATGGGGCGGGAAACGTTTTCGATGTTGATGGAGAACCCATGGTTAGTGCGGATCAATCCGGAAATGTTGATCCAGCCGCCGGGAATGTATTTATGGTGCTGGTCGATACAGAAAATTTCCAAGCCGTTCACGGTCCCGGAGAAGTATACATCGTCTACCACCTTGATCCGTGCAAGCAGGATGAGTTTACCCGCCGCGCCGCGGTTGGGGGCGAAGTTGGGCGGGATGAAATTGTGGATATCAACGGCAACGGTGACGGTACTGGGCGTGGGTACTTTAGCAGGCGCGCGGTAAAACGCATGTCTGTCTTCCGGAGTGAGGACGCCGGCGCCGGTAAGCCGCCAGTTCCGGATATTGTTGGAATTTTCGAGCACGCGTTCACGGATGATGGCGATGGGCGCACTTTCTGAACCGGCTTTATACTTGTCGACGGATGTGTAGATAAATACGCCGGTTGATTTGGAAATTTCCACGCTGGACTGGTCCGGGCGGAGCCAGTACATGGCAAAGGGTGCCCAGCTGGAGAAATGCGTGGTTTCGACGGAGAGTGTTTTGGCGGTGGTGTTGAGCGTGGTTGTAGGGATAAACCGCCATATGCCGTCGGCCGACTGGAAGGCCATGAACAGGGCATCTACGCCAGTGCTATCGAGATGCCGGTCTGTGTAATGAAAAGTTAGTTTGACCGGTTTGGCGAACTTGACATTTTCGGGCAGGAGGCGGTAGGCGGGGCCGGGGCTCCCGGGCAGGGTGTTCGTCACGGCCTGCACGCTGATCTCGGTGTTGGCGGCCAGCGCGCCGGCGGGGATGTCGATGCGCAGGGTATTGTCTTTCGACAAGAGCGTACCGCCTGCGGCGCCGATATTTTTTTTGACGGGATCCCCCACCGGCGTTCCCTGTGCGCGAACGGCAGGAGGTTCTGAAGGCGCTGGTTCGCCTCCGGATTTGTTGCTCTTGGAACAGCCCGCCAGGAAAATGGCGCAGCAGAGCAGGAATGTTGGAAATAGCTTCATTTTGAGGGGTGTTGGTGACTTGTTGGAAAGTAATTACGTAATTACTTACGTTTATGCAAAAGTATCGCTCCGCATCATTTTGGGAATGGAAGGGGGGGCTGTAGTGAGAATAGAAATCCCTGAAATGCCGGATTGGCGGCGCGGAGTGAGCAGTAGTGTTTAGTGACTATTGCTTATGGCACAAAAAAAGCGCCCCCTTCGGAGGCGCTTTTTTTATTCGCAAAAAACGCTTTTTAATAAACGATATGCACATCTTTCGACTGGAACCGCCTGGCCACGGAGTCCATCGCCGCGGTGGTATCCGCCCTTAACGAGCGGTAGGGAACGGCCAGTTTATAGAGGGTAGAATCTGCGGAAGAGAAAAGTACCACGTCGCTATACCCCCAATTATGCCGCCGTTTAAGGTTGGTCTCGGCGTTCTGCTTGACCTTGTAAGTCTGGAACACCACATAATACGAGATACTATCGTTAACCGGAACCACAGGCTCCTCGGGCACCGCGGCCACGCTGTCGGGCACAGGGGCCGGAACTACGGCGGCTTTGGGCGCTTCGGGCTGGGGAGCCGGGGGCATGAACTGGTCTTTCAGCAGCCAGGCGGCCACGCCGGCGCCGATGAGCACCAGGGGCAAAACCACCCACCACCACCGGAAGCGTCCCTGGCTTTCGGGTTCTTCGTACACGGCAGACATATGTTCCACCACCTGGTTGTTCTCCACTTCGGTAGTGCCCTGCAATACGCGGGGCGCCGATTCCGAACGGATCACCTGTTCCAGCCCGATGGGCTGCCAGGCGTCGGGCATCTCCTGCGGGGTAAACCGGATCTGGCCCAGCGGGTCGATCCGGAGGTTGCCGATGCCGGGAAGGTCGAGCGGGTCGCCGGCCTGCAGCGATTCGCGGAACTGCTGGAGGTATTTGTCCAGCTTCAGCGCCGCTACCGGCTCCAGCAGGTTTTCCTTCCGCGAGATCCAGCGGAGCAGCGAGCCGTCATCGTCCCACCGGGTGTCGAACTGCACCTGCTGCCGGGGCGGCGTCAGCGTCTGGTCCACCATGCTGAACTGCGCGGGGATGTGCTGGATGGTAAAGGTGCCCACCTGCGGAACGGTGCAGGTTTGCTGCCTGAAAAGGACTTCCGTGATATATTGCTTGAGCATTGCGGCCGGTAACTTTTGAGTGCAAGTTTACGCAATTAAAACTTAACGGTCACCCCGCCGAGCACGTTCAGCCCGTAGGAGGGGTAACCATGCCAGCGTTCGTACTTGGAACTGAACATATTATTGACGTTGAACCAGAGGTTGAAATTCTTCGTCACGTTATATTCCGCTCCGGCGTTCAAATCCTGCACCGCCCTGGTTTTGCCCATGGCGTCCATCCCTTCCTTGCGCATCACGTAATAGGTGCTGCTCAGGGTATAAAGATTGGCGTTCAGGTGGAATTTCTTCCCGAACGTATACTGGGCGAACAGGCTGGCGCGGAAAGGCTGCACGTGCCAGGGCTTCAGCTCGGTCTTCTGTTTGTTAAAATCATACCAGTCGATGCTCACCCGTGCCTGGAACTTCTCTTCCTGGATATAACCCACTTCCGCATGCAGCTGGAAGGCGCGCAGTTCTTCCTCGTTGCGGGTGTAGAAGCTCTTGCCGTCGGTGCTGTCGTTCACGAACAGCTGCCGGTTGTACCAGGATATGGCGCCGAATTTGGTGTTGTAATTGAAATGATTGCCCAGCGTGCCTTTGATGCCGGTATATTTCTCTTCGATGCGGGTATTGCGCATATCCGGACCGTAGGAATTGAACCAGGGGTTCTCCGAGGCGAGGTTCCGGAAGTTGTTCTTCTGGAAGTAGGAAATCCAGCCGCTGCTGAGGATGAGTTTCTCGCGGATGAGGTGCGACTCGTTCACGATGTCCGGGAGGAGGTGGAACTTGCCGTTCGTCCAGGTAGGATTGGCGCCGGCATGCAGCACGAACCCGGGTTTGGTGATTTCCACCGCGGGGTGGATGGCGGCGATGTTGTTATTGATCTGCTCGTTGTTGTCTTCCTTGAACACGCTCAGGTCCACCAATCCTTCGGCTTTCAGCCAGATATCTTCGAAGATCTGCTTGCGGATCGGTGCCTTCAGTACAAAGGTGTTCTCCATCCGCTTGTACTTGTCGCCGAACACGGTGAATTCTGCCTGCGGCTGGAACTGGAAGCCCCAATCGTTCTGCGGCCTGTTCTTCAGTCCTACTTTGGCCACCACTTCGTTGAACGCCTGCTTCACATCGCTTTTGTCGTACTGGTGAACGGCATGGTCGTACCCGAAATAATACACCTGGTTGCGGTTGTACCCCAGGCTGGCGTTCACTTCGAACAGCGGCGTGAAATAGGTACCGGAACCGAGGATGTTCATCTGCGACACGTCCTGGTACTGGATATCGCCCTTCGACGAAGTATAATTGAACAGTACGCCGAAATTGTACTTGTCTTTCCGGCCGCTCCCGAACCCGGCATGGATGAGCGGGGTGTTGTAGTTGCCGTACCCGAGCTTCACGTAATTGTTCTGGAGCTGGAGCGACGAAGTATCTTTTCCCAGCGCCAGCGGCCGGATGGGCACGGGCTGGTACATGAAATAGAGGTTCAGCGCCGGTACCTGGTACCCGAGGCGCGGGCGGCTCGTGTCCACATTGGGCAGCGATGCCGTCAGGTTCAGCTTGGCTGCGTTAGGCAGCTTGGGCTGGTATTTCGAGATGATGTCGATCGTTTCCTGCTTCAGCGTGTCTTTCTGGGCAACGGCGCTGAGCGGGAAGGCGAGTGCGAGTGCGATATATATGCGCTTCATGTGTTTCCTCATTTAATTTTAGAGCCTGCTTTTTCTTCCGCTTCCGATTTGGCCAGCTTTTCCCTGGCTTCGGCCTTCAGTTCCGGGATGGGACAGTTTTCGGCGATGCTCTGGTAAGTGGCTTTGGCGTTGAAATAATCCTTCTGGCGATGGTATATGTCACCGAGGAGAAGGTAGGCTTTCGCTACCCAAACCTCGTAGGAGGAGGTAATCTTGATCACGTCGAACCCGGCTTTCTCAGCGGCCGCCAGGTCGTTTTTATCGAAATGGCATTTGGCGATGTTATACCGCGCTTCGGCGCCCACTTCAGATTTGGTAAGGCCCGTCACGAACTTGTACTCGCTGATGGCTTCGTCGAACTGGCCGCGCTGCTGCATCGATTTGCCGAGGTAGAAATGGCCGATGATCTGATCGTCCGTCGAAATGTTCTGTGCGCTCAGCAGCGCTTCGGCCAGCGGCGCCACTTCTTCCCATGCCCCCAACTGGTAATTGCTGCGGAGCAATCCGCGGGTAGCGGCCAGGGTATTGTCTTTGGTGGTGGACAGGCTCTTCAGTTGCGCGTAGTATTGCTTCGCCTTGTTATAATCCTTCACCTGGTAATAATTCATGTAAGCGGATTGCAGGGCGGATCGTTCGGCAAACGGACTGTTCCCGCGGCCTAACACAAACTCATATGCGGGCAAAGCGTTGGTGTAATCTTTCGCGTTGTAGAGGCATTCGGCTTTATAGAAGCTGGCCTGCAGCGCGAATTGGCCGTTCGGGTATTTCTGGAGGTAATTGCTGAAGGCGGAAACTGCGCCGGTGTAGTCGCCGTTGCTGAAGCGGGTTTCGGCGGCAGCATAGCTGAGGGAATCTTCCGCCGAGGCGCTAACCGATTTGCCGGCGGCTTTCAGGAGCGCGAGGTAGTCGTCCGTTTTACCCTGGCCCACATAAATGGTGCGCAGGTTCTGCAATGCGGAATTCGCTTCGCTGGAGGCGGGGAATTTCTCTACCACGTCCCGGAAATACTGCATGGCGGTCTTTTCCTGGTCGGTGTTGAAATAGGCGAGCCCCAGTTTCAGCAAGGCTTTCGGGGCATTGGGCCCGTCTGGGTGCTGTTGGAGGATATTTTTGAGGTGGGGGATGGCATCTGTGAATCGCTCGTCGCTCAGGTAGGTATCCGCGATCTCCATTTCCGCATCGTTATTGAAGCTGGATCCGGGATATTTGGACGAAAGCTGGCGAAGGGTGTTCAGTTTTTCGGCGTGCTTGCCCTGGATACCGAGGATGATGCTCTTCTGGTAGGTGGCGTAATCCGCGCCGGGCTGGTTCTGGCTGATCGCCTGTTCGTACAGCGCGGTGGCTTTGGGAAAGTCGCGCAGCATGTAGTGGCAGTCGGCCGCACGGAGCAGCGCGTCGTTGGTGATGCGCCCTGCGTTGGGGCCGCTGGTCCGCTGTGCCGCTTCGAAATAGGGCAGCGCGTTGGCGTACTGTTCCTTTTTCAGCAGGCTGTACCCCATGTTGTAGCTGGCGGTTTGCACGTTGGCCTCGCCGGAAACGGGCGCGCCGCTGCTGCCGAGGTAAGCCTGGAGCGCGGGGATGGCCTTGTCGGTCTGCCCTTGCCGGAGCGCGATTTCCGCTTTCCAGAACTGCGCCAGCCGCGTGATCTGCGGGTCGTAATTATGTTGGAGCGAAATGCCGAGGAGACGGTCGGCTTCTGCGAGCTGGCCGTCGTTCACGAGCTGGGTGGCGCGGCCGTAGGAAACTTTCTGGTAAGCCTTCAGCACGGCCGGGCTTTTTTCCGGGAGCGCATCGAGCAGGGTGATGGCGTCTTTGTAATTATTCGTGTTGGCGAAGAGCTGCACGAGTATCTCGCGGGATTCGCGGGTGTATTCGCCGTTCGGGTATTTATTGATGTAGTTGGTGAGCTCGGTGATGGCGGCGTCCTGGTATCCCAGTTCGAACGACAGCTTGCCGTAATTGAAGCGGGAGATTTCCTGCTGTTTGGGGTTGGAGCTGTTGCGCGCGCTGAATGCGAAGGCGTTGCGGGCGTTGGGCTTGTCGCCGGTCCGCAGGTAGCAATCGCCCAGCAGGTACATGGAGTTCTGGCCGAGGGAGTCTTTGGAGCTGCTCAGTTGTTTGAAGCCTTTGATGGCTTTTTCGAGGTTGGCGGTTTGATAATAGGCGTAGGAAAGCTGGTATACATCTTCTTTCCTTACTTCTTCCGCGTTCTCGTGATATTCTTCGAGGTAAGGGAGGGCTTTGGCGTAATCTTTCTTTTCGAACCAGGCCTGTCCAACCAGCTGTTTCAATTCCGCGTCGTAATACATGTCGCCTTTCTTGATGAGCGGTTCGGCGTATTTGATGAGCTGGTCGCGCTTGCCCTGGAAATAGTAAATCTCCGCGATGTAATATGGTACAACGGCGGCGTATTTCGGTTCCTGCTGCACGCGCTGGAAGCTGGTGAGGGCGTCTCCATACTGTTTGTTATAGTAGGAGATGAAGCCGTAATAGTAATTGGCGGGAATGTAGTATTTGCCCTGGATTTCCTTGATGGAAGCGAAAAGGGGCTGGGCTTTCGCGAAATCTTTCAGGTTGAAGTAGCAATAGGCCAGTTCGAATTTGGCGTCGGCTATTTCTTCGTTGGAAAGGTTATCGATGGAAGCTTTTTCGTAGTAGGGGATGGCTTCCTGGAGTTTGTTGCGGTGGAAATAGTACCGCGCCAGCTGGAAGCTGATCATTTGTTCGCGGGGCGAATTGTTGAAGCGGTCGATGAAATCGAGGGCTTTCTTTTCCGCGTCTTCGTTCTGCAGTTTCAGAGCGCACATGGCGTAATAGAAATGTGCGTCCGTATTCACCAGGGAGCGGTTGGTTTCGGAGAAATAGCCGATCCCGTCGATGGTTTTACGGAACAGCTGGAGAGAGAGGGCATATTTACCGTCCCGATAGAGTTGCTGCGCTTCCCGGAAAGTTTTATCCGGTTCCGTATGAATGCGGGTTTGCTGCGCTCCGGCCGGGATGGCGCCGGTAAGTCCTGCGGCCAGCAGGAATACGCGGAGGCCCGGAAAAGCGCAGTTTTGTCTGGTGAATAGCTTCATGCTTTTGATATTATTGTCGACAATTTTTAGAAAAAACGGCACCGGCCGCGAATTATTACAGGAGTGGCAAAATGCACTGCGCTGGAAGGTTCGGGAGGCCGGCTGATGTTGGCAACGTCATGAGGGAAACAAACGGGACAAATATACCGGATCGCGCTTACTTTCCCTCTTGCAGGTTATCTACCGCATGTGGATAAGCTGCCGGATGTGGATAACTATTCCGGATGCGAGTTGCCCGGCAGGAGCGAGACTGCTAAATTTGACATTTATTGTTATATACATTAAGATTATCTAAATTTGAGCGAATTCTCTTCGAGGGGAACTCTTATCAAGAATCAAACCAAAAACTATGGCAAAACTGCTATCCACCAAGTACAGCAACTCCGGCATCAGTTTGACGCTGTTGTTGCTCCGATTGCTCTTCGGCGGGCTGATCATGACACATGGCTGGCCCAAGCTGGTCAACTTTTCGACGTACGCGCAGAAATTCGCGGACCCCTTCGGCATCGGTAAAACCGCTTCCCTCGGGCTCACCATCTTCGCGGAGTTTTTCTGTGGCGCCCTCGTGCTGGTAGGCCTCCTCACCCGCTTCGCCACCGTACCCCTCATCATCTGCTTCGTGGTGATCGTTTTCATGATCCACGGCGGAGACCCCGTCGGTAAAAGAGAGCTCGCCATCATGTTCCTCACCGGTTTCACCGCCCTGCTCATCGCCGGGCCCGGAAAATATTCGCTGGACGGCGCGCTGGGCAATTGATCCCGCCTACCCGGAAAGTTCTTTATCCGCAAGAGTTCCTGCGCCCCCGGCGCATGGAACTCTTTTTTTTACCACCGTAAATCCCCTACATTTACAGGGATTTTTAACAACGGATCATGTACAGCACAACGATAGACATACGCGTGAGATACGGAGAAACCGACCAGATGGGCTACCTCTATTACGGCAACTACGCCCTCTATTA
Organism: Chitinophaga rhizosphaerae; assembly: GCF_003958645.1. Lineage (GTDB taxonomy): Bacteria > Bacteroidota > Bacteroidia > Chitinophagales > Chitinophagaceae > Chitinophaga > Chitinophaga rhizosphaerae. The sequence goes on along the minus strand of NZ_RXLO01000008.1, from coordinate 55,238 downwards.
CGAAGTAGGCCGTACAGACGCCATCCGCCAGCTGGGATTCACCTACCGCGAACTCGAAGAACAGGGCGTCATCATGCCCGTAGCCGAGCTCCAGGTCAAATACCTCCGGCCCGCGTATTACGACGATGTCATAACGGTTAAGACTATACTGAAAGAACTCCCGCCCAATCATAAGATCCAGTTCCATTCCGAGCTCTATAACCAGGCCGGCGAACTGCTGAACGTAGGCACCGTTACACTGGCGTTCATCGACGCGAAGTCGAAAAAACGCATGAACATGCCCGACATCCTCCGGGAAAAACTCGTACCCTATTTCGAAAACAACGCAAACGAATCCCGCTCATGAACAGGATCAGGGCCAGTATCATCACCATCGGCGACGAACTGCTGATCGGGCAAACAGTTGACACCAACTCCGCCTGGATGGGCACGCGTCTCAACGATGCCGGTATCTGGGTACAGCGGCGCGTTGCCGTGGGAGACGATCGCCCCGCCATTCTTTCCGCGCTGGAAGAGGAATCCGCCAAATCGAAAGTCGTACTGATCACAGGCGGTTTGGGCCCCACGGCCGACGATATCACCAAACCCGTACTGCTGGAATATTTCGGCGGAAAGATGGTACAGGATGAAGGGACGTTGCGGCATGTAATGGGCATCTTCGAAAGCCGCGGATTGCCCGTGCTGGAACGCAACGTTGCGCAAGCGCTCGTGCCCGACAGTTGCACCGTACTGCCCAACGCGCGGGGCACCGCGCCCGGCATGTGGTTCGAGAAAAACGATTGCATCTTCGTGTCCATGCCCGGCGTGCCGCACGAAATGAAAGGGATCATGGAGAACGAAGTGATCCCCAGGTTGCAGGAACGCTTCGAAACACCGGCGTTGCTGCACCATACGCTCATCACCTCCGGCATGGGCGAATCGTTCGTGGCAGAAAGGATCCGCGATTTCGAATCCGCGCTTCCCCCGCATATCAAACTCGCATACTTACCGAGCTATGGTCTGCTCAAATTACGCCTCACCACCGAAGCACCCGATAAAATAACCGCCGCGGCGGAAATGAAAGACGCCTTCCAGGCGCTGAAAAAAGGGGTGGCAGACATTCTCGTGGCCGATCAGGACCTGCCCATGGGCGAGATCCTCGGCAACATCCTCCTCGAAAAAGGCCTTACGGCCGGCACGGCGGAAAGCTGCACCGGTGGCCGCATCGCCAGCCAGATCACCGCCGTTCCCGGCAGCTCGCGGTACTTCAAGGGCAGCGTGGTGAGCTACGCCAACGAAACCAAAATCAACCTGTTACAGGTAAACCCCGAAACCCTCCGGCAACACGGCGCCGTGAGCGAACAAACCGTCCGCGAAATGGCGGAAGGAGCGCTCGACGTACTCAAAGTGGATTGCGTAATGGCCGTATCCGGCATCATGGGCCCCGATGGCGGAACCGGCGAAAAGCCCGTGGGCAGCGTCTGGATCGCAGTGGGAGGGAAGGGGGACATCCGCACCATGCTGTATAAATTCCGGTACGACCGGCCGCGCAATACGGAGATGACGACCGTGGCGGCTATGAACGAACTGCGAAAATGGCTGGTAGGTTAAATTCCCTTATTTTTGTCATCTACTAAAACAATCACTTATATGGCAATTGTCGAACTGGTGATGCCCAAGATGGGAGAAAGCATCATGGAAGCCACCATTCTTCGCTGGCACAAGAAGCCGGGCGATGCGGTGAAAGTGGACGATACGGTGCTGGAGATCGCTACGGACAAAGTGGACAGTGAAGTGCCCTCCATCGCGGACGGCGTGATCACGGAGATCCTTTATAATGAAAACGACGTGGTGCCCGTTGGTACGGTGATCGCCAGGGTGGAAACCGCTGCAGGTGCAACGGTTGCGCCTTCTCCTGCCGCCGCTGCGCCAGCGCCGGAAGCGCCCCGCCCCGCAGAGCCCCAGTACCAGACCGCGCCACCCCGTCCGCAGCCCGCTCCCGCCGCTATACCCGCTTCCGGCGAAGCCCGCTTCTATTCCCCGCTCGTGCTCAACATCGCTCAGCAGGAAGGCGTTTCATTCGCGGAACTGGAAAAAATCCCCGGCTCCGGCACGGAAGGCCGCGTTACCAAAAGAGACATCCTCGATTATATCGCCAACCGCGGCAACCACGTACAGGAACCCGAAGTGATCCGCGAAGCCCCCGCCGCTCCGGCGCCCGCTTCCCGCGAAATCACCACCGTGGCCGCCACCAACAGCTACGGCGGAAACGTGGAAATCATCGAAATGGACCGCATGCGCAAACTCATCGCGGACCATATGGTACGGAGCAAACACACCAGCCCCCACGTAACCAGCTTCGCTGAATGCGACGTTACCAACATGGTACGCTGGCGCGATAATGTGAAGAAGGACTTCGAAAAACGCGAAGGGGAAAAAATCACCTTCATGCCGCTTTTCGTGGAAGCCGTGGTGAAATGCATCAAGAAATTCCCGCTGGTGAACTGCTCGCTGGATGGCGACAAGATCATCCTGAAGAAAGATATTAACATCGGCATGGCCACCGCATTGCCTTCCGGAAACCTCATCGTTCCCGTGATCCGCAATGCCGACACGCTGAACCTGGTAGGCCTCACCAAACAGGTGAACAGCCTCGCCAATGCCGCGCGTCAGAACCGCCTGAAACCGGAAAACACGCAAGACGGTACTTTTACCATTACCAACGTAGGAACGTTCGGCAGCCTTACCGGCACACCGATCATCAACCAGCCCCAGGTGGCCATCCTGGCCGTTGGCGCTATCAAGAAGCGCCCCGTGGTGGTGGAAACGGAACAGGGCGATTCTATCGCCATCCGGCATATGATGTACCTGTCGATGTCTTACGATCACCGGATCGTAGACGGTTCGCTGGGCTCTACCTTCCTCAGCGCCGTAGCTACGGAACTCGAAAACTTCGACCCCTCCAGGGGTTTCTGATAAGGAAAAAAGCATGCGAAAGCGCGGTGGAACGTTGTTTCTGCCGCGCTTTTTTGTTTGGGTTCAGTTCAAAGGATCGGCGGGCTTTCCCGCATTTTTATAATAGTGGCTTGTGGTCAATGCGAACGGTTGACAGCGTTCGTCATGGTATTTTTATTGGTGGGGAGTTGGGACGGTGGAAGGATGTTCCGCGCTTTTTTATGATGAGGTATGTTCGATGTTAGAAGGCATTTGCAGGAATGGTTGGGCAAGTTGCCGTCGTGAAAACGGATGACGATTGGCAGTCAGCGGTAGCGCCGGAAGAACGGGCCCCGTTTATTTTTTACGCGCTGAAAGCCTTATGCAGCGAGCATTTTACCGGGCAGGAGCAGAAGAAGTCGCGCAATCTTGTCATACCTGCATTGCCTTCCCGGATAGGGCACAAAAGAAAAGGCTTCCCGTCCGGGAAGCCTTGTATAGGATCGATAAGAAACTAATCAGCCTATTAATAACGACGATCGCGTCCGCCACCGCCGTATCCACCACCGCCACCAGGACGGTTGTTGCGGAAACCACCACCACCATTGGAGGGTTGTTTCGGGCGTGCTTCATTGACCATCAGTTGTTTGCCTTCTACTTCACTACCGTTCAGACGCTCCATTGCCTGAGTGCCTTCCTCTTGATTCGGCATCTCGACAAAACCAAAACCACGTGAACGACCGGTTTCGTGATCCTTAATGATTTTAGCAGAGGTCACTTGCCCGAATTCGCTAAAGATTTGGTGAAGGTCCTCATCGTTCAACCTGTAGTGGAGGTTGGCTACGTAGATGTTCATGATAAAAAAATTAAAAAATGAAAAATAATACTGAATGAAGATAAGTAATTAACTCAATATTCTGAGCGACGAACCCGGAATTAATTTTCAAGAGCGGGCCCAATGGAGGAGGTGGAAAAAGCGATACTTATATTAGTAAGAAATCGAATTATATACATATTAGTTAAAAAATAGTTATTCCGTGGGCACTTCGCCCCCCGACCAAAAAAAATCCGTAAATTCAGGTAGGACGGATCTAATCGTCAAGGCTATGAAAGTATTGAGCGAAACGTGGTTTGCCGACGGATACATCGATTTCGAGCTGAAAAAATATACCTTGCTGGCTTATTTACAGGAAATCAACCGTTGTTTCGACCAGAACAGATTATACCCGCAATTGGGCGACGTCATCTTCCACTACAACAACCTCGTCGCCTTCAGAGACACCAAACAGTTCCTTCAGCAACACTTCCCCAAACGCATCACCGCGGTAGACATGCAGCGCCTCCAGGTCCTGTACGAACAACTGGTGGCAGACGATGAACTGATGGAAGAACTGGAAAATATCATCCAATTCGCCGTTCCCGAAATCAACACCGTGATCCAGGGCGGAACGGAAATCTACGAATTCGTGGAAGTACAGTTGAACATCGCGCCCGTAGGCATTGTTCCGCTCGATAGCCATGAAGGGTACATGCTGCTGCTGGACGGAGGGGCCGGCCATACCAACGTGTACCAGTACCGCTTAACGATTTTCGAGCGGGCCGACGAAAAATACCGCGGTATCCACACCCAGTTTATCAGCACCTATGCACGCAGCCTCGCCAACTCGCAGCAAAGCATCAAATCCGACCTCATCCGCCACCGCCGCGAGCTGCCTAACCCTGCCGTATACACGGTGGAGACCGGGATGACATTCCCGCTGGAAGAAACGTTGCTGCCTGTGGCCAAACGCTTGCTGGTAAAGTATATCATGCAGCACGCGGCATAGTCCGTTCACTTCAGTCCGGGTGTATCCAGGTCCGTTAAGCTGTTCGTGAAATTGACTTTCAATTCGTACCCCAGCGGCGTATAATAGTTGCGAAGGATGGCGATGATTTTGTTCATGCTTTGCTTCTGGTACATGACGTTTTCTTCGAGCTGCGAACGGTTGGTATCGTAGAGTTTTTTCTGGACTTCGGTGTAGGTTTCATCATTCGAAAACGTGAACCAGCCTTTGCGGGACGATGTCTCCATCTGGTTCATCCGCAGCTCGAAACTCAGCAGTTTGGGCGGCGGCAGCCGGATGGTGACGGTTTTCCCGGAAACGGTGAGGCTGAAGTTGGTACTGTCCGTATCCACGCCATATTTGGCAGTATATGGAACGGAAACCCAGGCCGTGTTTTCGGCGAACACGCGTTTGAGGTTATCGCTCCATTCCCCGCTGTTATCGACATTGCTTTGCTTGAAAGAAGCGTTCCCCTGTACCTCGAGGCTGGCCAGTTCCGCGATCTCCCGGATCAACAGCACATTGTTGACCGCTTTCTCGTTCACGGTGCTGCCGGAACCGGTGCAACGTCCCAGCAGGAAGATGCCGATGATGAAGAGGATGATGACCGCCCAGGTCAGGATTTTTTTCATGCCGTTTTGTTTTTCAATTCAGTGTAAGGAACGCCCACTCTTTTGCTCATGGCGTAGCCCGGATGTTCCAGCGGCGCATAGCCGTATTGTTCGTACAGCCCGTGCGCGTCCTGCGTCATGAGCATCATGCGGCGGAGTTGCTGCAGGCCGGGGTGAGCGCCGATCACTTCCATCAACCATTTCGAAAGCCCTTTCCCGCGGTGGTCCGGCAAGACGAACACGTCTGCCAGGTAACCGAAGGTAGCGTAATCGGTGATCACCCGCGCAAAGCCCACCTGTTCATTTTGCCGGTAAATGCCGAAGCAGAGCGAGTTCTCGATGGAAGTCGCCACCAGGTTTTCAGGAATGTCTTTGGCCCAGTAACTGTCTTCGCTGAGGTAGCGGTGGATAACGGGCAATTGCAGCTGTGCTTTATCTGTACTGATCCGGTAACTTCCTTTCGTGGCTTCCAAAGGTTGTAGCATGGGTTATGATGTTTTTTGGTGCACTAAAATAAAACAAAAACGCCGGATGCGTCCGCTCCGGCGATTTGTATATTCCGTACAAGTCAAAAACGTTACGCAAACCGTTGTCTGCGCAGAATGCGGTTGTACAATTGAGGCGTGAGCCCGGTCACTTCCATGAACTGGCGCTCGAGTGTATGCCGGCTGGTCTTGAAACGAAGGGCGAGGTCGATCATGGCGACTTTTCCCTTTTGTTCGATTAGGTAATCCACCATTTCATCCACCTGTTTCAAGGAAGACTGCTGGTGCGGGATCAGGCCTTCCAGCGCCTGGTCCAGGATATGATGAATTGTATGGATGTCTGTTGCCTGGCGGATGTCTTCCGTTACCTGTGCCCAATTGCCGGGGATACGTGTCAGGTCGCGGAAATAATTCGTCACGGATTCCATGCTGATGCCCATCAAACGATGGCTGGCGTAAGCATTGAGCTGCACGATCACGGCGCTCAGCGGCCCCGTCACCCGTGCGTTCACCACACAGGTAAAAGGCCCCGTCACGGCCGCTGCCGGCAAATCAAAAGCGGCATGGTCGTTCGGTTTGAAAGCAAGCCCGCCCTGGCGGATAAATACCAGGTACTGTTTGCCGGCCGAAAATAGTTTGGCTTTCGCGATCTCCGTAGCGGAGCTGATGTTCTCCAGCACAATGTAACGCTGAACGAAAGGATGGAGGCTGTCTTTAGGACTAAGGATATAGGTGTTCATAGGACTAATTGCGATTTTTCAATCATCCGTAGGTACTTCAACCGATGTAAATATAGATAAATAACAACATGTAAAAGCGTTTTAATTCGATATTTTTCTATTATTTGTCGAAAAGATTGAAAATCTTCGAGTTAACGAGGCGATAACAATTGAAGGGTATTGCTATCAATGAAGAAAGGGTGACCCCGGCCCACGGCCCGGTCACCCTTTCTTCATGAAAATGGGTTTTTATTCTACATCAAACCCCCAATCGCGGCCCTTATCGGTAGCGGGAACGCCCTTGCTCAGCCATTTGGGAGCGGGGGCGCCTTTGAGATAGTGGTCGAAGAACTGTTGCTGGCGCATCTGGATGTCTTTCCGGTTCTGGCGCTGCATAAGGTTATGCGCATCGCCATTATAATTGAGCATCCACACGGGTTTCCCCAGGCGGCGGAGCCCCGTGAACATCTCGATCCCCTGGTACCAGGGCACGGCCCCGTCTGCATCGTTGTGCATGATCACCAGCGGCGTGGTCACTTTCGGGAGGTGGAAGAGGGGAGAATTTTCGATGTACAGCTCGGGCTTGTCCCACAACGTAGCACCGATGCGGCTTTGCGTGTGCTCGTACTGGAATTGCCGGTTCATCCCGCTTTCCCAGCGGATGCCGCCGTACGCACTCGTCATGTTCGCCACGGGCGCACCGGCCCAGGCCGCCTTGAACAGGGGGGTGGCCGTTATGAGATAGCAAACCTGGTACCCGCCCCAGCTCTGGCCCTGGATGGCCATATTGGAACGGTCGATCCAGGAATTTTTCGCCAGCGCTTCCGCGCCGCTAACGATGTAGTCATACGCGCTTTTCCCGGGATGCCCGTTCTCGTACCGGATATCCGGCGCCAGCACCACATAGCCGCGGCTCACGAAGAACGTGATGTTCAGGCGCGAAGGCGTGGGCGCCGGCGGCTGGTAGCTATACAATCCATCTGTCAGCTTCTCATAGAAATAGATCAGCACCGGGTATTTTTTGGCAGGATCGAAGTCTTCGGGTTTGTACACGATGCCTTCGGTTTCCTGTCCGTTGAAAGTCTTCCATTTAAACAGCTCCGCCGTGCCCCAGTTGTATTGCTGCTGCTGGGGATTGAGCCGGCTGATGCGTTTGGCGGTCGACAGCTCCTCGCCCGCAAAAACATCGGGGGATTCCTGGTAGGAGGAGCGCTGGTACAACACCATGCTGGCGTTTTTCGCCTTGATGGGGGCTGTAAATGCGTAAGGACCGCTCACTGCGGGTTTGGGCGCAGCCTTGTCGAGCAGGCGAACCGTCCAGAAACCGCCATGCTTCGTGGAATCCGCCTGGCTTTCCAGCAAGAGGGTTTGTTTCGGTACGAAGAAACGTTCGTGCATATTGAGTTTCACGTTTCTCAGCACCGTTTTCTTGGCGCGGCCGATGCCTTGCGTGATCATGACAGGGGCTTCCTTGCCGGAAGGATCTACCTGCCAGATGTCGTACCGGTCATTGATATACACGTATTTATCGTTCTCCATCCAGCCGGTAGTGCCGTAGGGCGAGGGGAAATCGGGCACGTCGTTTTCTTCATCCGTCAGTTTCTCGGGAATCGCCGCGCTGATGATGCGGGTGGAACCGGTGAGGAAATCGTAGGTGGAATATTGACTGTTCATGTTATCGAACCAGATGATGTATTTCCCGGAGGGGGAAATAGAGATCTGTCCGTTCAGGTCCTGTTTGACAGACATCCTGCGGCCGCTGGGGATGTGAACCATCCAGGCGTTTTTGTTCGTTTTGCCCGTCCATTGCATCGCCACGCGGGAGTGGCTGTCGCTGGTACCGAGCCCGTATTCGGAATTTCCTTCGTCACCATATCTGAAATCCTCCATGCTATCGTCTCCCAGCTGCACCATACGGTTTTCTGCGGGGAAGTAAACGGCAGTGTAGTTGCGTTTCAGTTCGCGGTCGAGGTTTTTGAGCTGCATGGGTTGCAGGTAATCGTCGAGGTAATGCCACACGTCCACTTTCGCTACTTCGAAATCCACGATAGTCGTGTCTTTCGGCTTGGGGATGGGGGCGGTGCCGAAGAAGATGCGCTGTCCGTTGCGGGAAAACGCGATGTTGCCGTTCCCGGAAACGCTCCATTTGTCGCGCATGCCGTTGCTGGCGCGGGTGATGGCGAGCTTTGCCGTGTCCATGCCCGGACCGTAGAAGGCCAGTGCGTATACCGTCACCGGGGCTTTGGCGCTGTCGCGGCTCACCGTCCAGGCGAGTTGTTCGCCTTTTTCGTCGAACGCGAACTGAGCGAACTGTCCATGCCCTTTGGAGATGAATTTCCTTTCCCTTTTGGCGGGGTTCCAGAGCAGGATGCCGGGTTGGGCGAGGCTGTCCTTTTTTCCCGGGTTTACGACTGCGGTTATTGCGTTGCCGGGTTTGGAAACAGTGTAGGAAGTGACATGTTTGATGGTATCGAGCACGAGGGATTTGCCGGTTTGAACGATGATGAGATCGCCGGTGGAGGCGCCGCCGGATTTACCGGGCCCGTCGTCGTCCGCATCCGCGAAATCTGCTGCGGGAGCCGGTTTGGCGGGTGTTTTCTTCGAAGCCGTGTCTTTGGCGGGCTCAACGAGGTAAGCGAGGAGGCCGCTGCCTTTTTCGGGTGTTTTGAAGGATTTGACTTTGGCGGCCTGGAGGATGGTTTTGCCGGTCTCGAGGTCGAACATTGCGAGGGAATCCTTGGGCATATCGTCGGGCTTCGCTTTTTTGATGCGTGCCTGCCGGGTTTCCTGGAACCGTGGTTTGATGGAGAACACCACGTACCGGGAGTCTTCGGTGATCACTGGCGCCGCGCCCCGCTCGATGGCGAATTGCCGGTTGGTTTGCAGGTTGCGGATGTAAAGGGTGGCATCGCCTTCCTGGGGCGTAACGGTGTAAACGGCCCAGCGCCCGTCGGGGCTCACGAGTTTCACGCCGATATTTTGCCAGCTGTCGTACACGCTGTGGTCCAGCGGTTTTTTAGATTGCGCCATCGCGCCGGTGCACCATAGGCCGAGGGATACGAGCCACATTGCAGATCGGGTCATAAGCCAGTTCAGTATTTTTTAGTTCGTAAAGTTGGTTAGGATTTCCGCAAAATAAGCCTTTCAGGGAAAGTTTCCCCGTCTATGATGATAAGCGGTCAATGTGCGGCCGGCGCCCGCTTTGCCTGGCGCGCCACGCGGAGCATCTGGAGCACCACGGAAAGGAGGATCAGCCCCAGGCCATAGTAAAACCCGCCATGGAGCAGCTTGTTTTCGTGGAACAGGATGAAGGCGAGGAGGATACTGTACAGCGGCTCCAGGTTGAAGCAGAGGTTCACGGTGAAAGGGGAGATCTTTTTCAGCGCGTTCATGGACAGTGTGTACATCCAAACCGTACAGAACCACGACAGGGCCAGGAGGTATACGGTATCGGTGAGGCCGGGCACCAGGCTTTCCACGGGGAAGGCGTGGAGGTAGAACGGCATGGCGGCCGTGAGTGCGAGGAAGCCTACGCCCAGCTCGTAAAACGTGATGTTGGCGGTGTCGTATTTCACGACCAGCTTTTTGTTCAGCACGGTGAACAGTGCCGCGAACATGCTGGAAATGATGCCGAGGACGATGCCCGTCCGGTATTGCGTATCGAAATGGAAGATGAGGAGGATGCCTGCGAGGGTGAGCATGCTGAGGATCATCTCCATCTTGTCGAACCGCCGCCGGCTGATCAGCGGGTCGAAAATAGCGGTGAAAAGACTGGTGAGGGAGAAGCAGACTACGCCGATGGAGACGTTGGCGTATTTAATGCTGCCGTAGAAGAAAATCCAGTGAAGGGCCACGATGCAGCCGACGCCGCCGATCCGCACCACGTCGCGGAGCGGCAGTTTTTTCAATTTCCCCTGCCAGCGGAAGAGGACGTACATGGTTACGGCGGTGATCAGCAGCCGGTACCAGACCAGCATGCCCTCGTTGAGGGTGATCAGTTTGCCGAGGATGCCCGTAAACCCGGCGAGGAATACGGAGAGATGTAACTCTAAAAACGCTTTCTTCACTGCACAAAATTAGCGGCGCTTTCCGAAGAGGCTGTGCCACTGTATCTTCAGCACTCCGAAAATACCTTCTTTCACTATGCCCTTGCTCATCTTGGAGTAGCCTTCTTTCCGGTCGATAAAGGTGATGGGAACTTCGGCGATCCGGAAACCGAGCTTCCATGCGGTAAATTTCATTTCGATCTGGAACGCGTAGCCGACGAACCGGATATCCCCCAGGTCCATGGTTTCCAGCACTTTACGGGTGTAGCACACAAACCCTGCGGTAGCGTCTTTCACGGGCATCCAGGTAATGAGGCGAACGTACACCGAAGCGCCGTAAGACAGCACCGCCCGGTTCCACGGCCAGTTCTCCGTTTTGCCGCCCGGCACGTACCGCGAGCCTACAGACACGTCGGCCCCGCCTTTGGCGCAAGCCTCGTAGAGCCGGTCCAGGTCTTTCGGGTTATGCGAAAAATCGGCGTCCATCTCGAAGATGAACTGGTAACCGCGTTGCAGCGCCCATCTGAAGCCGTGGATATAAGCCGTGCCGAGGCCCTGCTTTCCGCTCCGTTCTTCGATGAACAACTGACCCGGATACTGCCGTTGCAAACCTTTGACGATCGCGCCCGTGCCATCCGGCGAGCCATCGTCAACAATAAGGATATGGAACCCTTGCTGCAACGAAAAGACCGTCTCGATCATGCGCGCGATGTTGTCTTTTTCGTTGTATGTGGGTATGATAACTAATTTTTCCAATTAGCTGAAATGATTTAAGGATGGCGAAAATAGTTAATATCCGCCGGTTTTTTACCGTACGAACTAAACTTTTATGGTTTTTTTAGCATCATGTCGTGATAGATCTCGGTCAGCTTCTCCTTCGTGTTGAGGGGGAATTCGGCTTTCATCATCCAGTCGTAATACTGGGGTTCGGATTTCAGGACATCGCGAACGGCCCGGCCTTTATACTTTCCGAAATTGAATATTTCCATACCATTTTGCCGCACGATCCTGCGGGCGAAATCCACGTACTCGTCTTCCTTGGTAAACTGTGCCAGGGCGTCCACGTCGGCTTTCAGGAGGGAGGCGTACCGCTCCAGCTGTGCTTCCAGGATCTCGAAAGTGGCCACGGCATCGGCCTCGGCGCTGTGCGCGTTGGTAAGGTCCTTATCGCAGTAGAATTTGTACGCGGCGCTGAGGGTCCGCTTTTCCATCAGGTGGAAAATCTTCTGAACGTCTACGAAGCGACGGTCTTTCACATCGAAAGTAAGCCCTACGCGCAGGAATTCCTCCACCAGCATCGGGATGTCAAACCTGTTGGAGTTGTATCCGGCGATGTCGCACTGTTCCAGGAACTGGCGGAATTCGTTGGCGGCCTGCTTCCAGGTGGGCGCATCGGCCACGTCTTCGTCCCTGATCCCGTGAATGGCCGTGCTGGCCGCGGGGATGGGCATCTGGGGGTTGATCCGCTTTACCTTGCGCTGCACGGAGCGGTCGGGCATCACCTTGATGACAGCGATTTCAATGATTCGGTCGGTGGCAACGTTGGTGCCGGTAGTCTCCAGGTCGATCACGGCGAGGGGACGGGTAAGTTGTAAAGCAGACATTATTAAGATTGAGGTTTCTGAACCGGTAAATATTTTTTCAGTCCTGCGAGGTCGAGCCCTTCGTAATCTCCGGAGCTCATCATCAGCAGGTTAGCGTTGGGATATTGCCTTCCGTCGAGCCATTGCTCGAGGTCGGCACGGTTGGTGAAGACCTGCAGGTCTTTCCTTCCGAACCCTTCGCGGATCACATCTGGCGCAAGATACGGCATGCGTTTGATCTCTAGGGCATGGCCGCTGTAGAAAACGGCGGCTTCGTCTGCCGGGTCGAGGGCGCCGGTGTATTCTTTCATGAAACCTGCGCTGAGGCTGCTGTAGGTATGCAGTTCCAGTACGGCGATGAGTTTGCGTTCCGGGTATTGGGCCTTCACAGCATGGATGGTGGCTTTTACCTTGGAGGGGGCGTGCGCGAAATCGCGGTAGATGGCGGTTTCCCCGCTTTTCCCGATGAGCTCCAGCCGTTTTGCCGCGCCCTTGAACGTGGCGATGGCGGCGAGGAAGTCGATATCCCCGATGCCGAGGGCCCGGCAAGCGAGCAGGGCGGCGTGGATGTTGAGGAGGTTATGCCCGCCGAACACCATGAGGTCGGTGGAGGCGTTGCCGAACCGTACGCGGGTAATGCCGTTGCGGATGACGTGTTCCGGCATGCCGTAGGGCTCCAGCACGAGGTGCCGGCCTTCTTTTTCCACCAGCCGGCGGAGGGTATCGTCGGTTTCGTTATAGATCAGCCGTCCGCCGGGCTCCATCGTCCGGATGAAAATGGCGAACTGCTCGAGGTAATTGTCGAAAGTGGGAAAAACGTTGATATGGTCCCAGGCGATGCCGCTCAAAACTGCTATCTGCGGGTGCAGGAAGTGGAATTTTGGCCTTTTTTCGATGACGGAAGCCGGGTATTCGTCTGCCTCGCAAACGATCAGCGGCGCATCGGTGATGTTGACCGACTGATCGAACCCTTCCAGCCGGGCGCCTACCAGGTAATCGAACTGGAGGCGGCATTGCTGGAGCACGTGCATGACCATGGAGGTGATGGTGGTTTTGCCGTGGCTGCCGCCGATGGCTACGCGGGTTTTATTGCGGCTTTCCTGGTAAATGTACTCGGGAAAGGAGTAGATGGGCAGTTTCAGCTCCTGGGCGCGCAGCAGTTCGGGATTATCGGCCCGTGCGTGCATGCCGAGGATCACGGCGCTGAGGTCGGCCGTTACGCGGGCGGGGTCCCATCCCAATGCATCGGGCAGGATGCCTGCCTGCCGGAGATTGGTGCGCGAAGGCTCGAAAATCTCGTCGTCGCTCCCCGTAACCCGGTACCCTTTGGTCTTCAGCGCAATCGCCAGTTGATGCATCACGCTGCCTCCTATTGCTATAAAATGTACATTTGCCATAATTTCAGGTGCATGTGCCGGGCCGTTCGTCATCCTTTCCATGCCGCCGGCAACACATAGGATTGTTTTTTTTAATATAATGTATATATTTGCAAAATAACGTTACAAAATACACATCACAAAGTTCTACAATCCAGGCCTATGAAATTTCGTTTAATTACTAAAACGCAGACTATGAGTTCAGCACGCCGTATGTTCGGTATATTTTGTGTGATGGCAGTGGTGGCTGCCGTGTTTTCTTCCTGTGCCTCCCAGAAGCTGGGTTGCCCCATGAAAATCACGAAAGTGCAGCACGAGCAAAGCAAGCATTGCTAGTAAGCCTTATCTTTGTGGGCTATGTGGACAACGTTGGAAAGTGAAGAACAGCTGGCAGCTATCCGGCACCGGTCTTTCGACCACCCCGTGGTGATATTCAAGCACAGCACGCGCTGCCCTACCAGTGGTATGGTAAAATCGCGGCTGGAAAGATCCGTATCACCCGAAGGGTGGGAGTTTTATTACCTGGACCTCATCCGTTACCGCCCCGTCAGCAACCGCATCGCCGAGCTGTTCGGCGTGGAGCACGAATCGCCCCAGGTGTTGCTGATCCGCAACGGTGAATGTGTGTACGACGAAAGCCATATGGCCATCCGCATGGAAGAACTGGCAGAGATGAGCTAAAGAAAATATTTTTTACCGCCATGGTCCTGTTGAAAAGTGTAATTGCTTTTTAACAGGACCTTGTTTTTTGTAGATTTGCTGCATGAAGCATCGTATAGTTGTGGCGGTTACCGGGGCCAGCGGGTCTGTTTACGCACGGCAGCTCCTGCGGAAGCTGGCTGTGATGAAAGACCAGGTAGACCAGGTGGCCATCGTGATGACCGACAACGCGAAAACGGTTTGGGAAACCGAGCTGGACGAAAAAGGGTACGAGCAGTTGCCATTCCCGTTTTATTCGCAGAAAGATTTTTACGCACCGTTCGCCAGTGGCAGCGGGCGTTTCGATACCATGATCATCTGCCCCTGTTCGATGGGCACCCTGGGCCGGATAGCCGGCGGCATCTCCAACGACCTCATCACCCGCGCGGCAGACGTGGTGTTGAAAGAACGCAGGAAACTCATCTGCGTGCTGAGAGATACGCCCTACAACCTGGTGCACATCCGCAATATGCAGACCGTAACCGAAGCCGGCGGGATCATTTGCCCTGCCACGCCTTCGTTCTATTCCAAACCACAGTCCATCGAAGACGTGGCCGCTACCGTGGTAGACCGGGTGATTGACCTGGCCGGGCTGGAGCAGGACACGTTCCGCTGGGGAGAATAACGCATCAAACCATCACATGAAAATAGCCATCATCAACGGCCCCAACCTCAACCTGTTGGGCAAGCGCGAACCGGAGATTTACGGAAAGCTTTCGTTCGACGAATACCTGGTAACCCTGAAAGCCAAATTCCCGCAGGTAGATATTTCCTACTTCCAGAGCAATGTGGAAGGGGAGATCGTTAACCAGTTGCAGGCGATCGGGTTCGAATACGACGGGATCATCCTCAATGGCGCGGCATACACGCATTATTCGTACGCGATCCGCGACGCCATCGCCGCCATCAATACACCGGTGGTGGAGGTGCATATCAGTAATATTTATGCCCGGGAAGAATTCCGCCACAAGTCGGTAACGGGCGGCCAGGCCGTTGGCGTGATCACCGGTTTGGGCATGAAAGGGTATGAATTGGCGCTCCGGTTTTTGCTGGAGCGTTGAAAATAGTTGATTTCGGGTAATATAGGGGCTCTCTTACCAAAAGGGGAGCCTTTTCTTTTGCATTCCAGCGATCCCCTTTTTATCTTTAACGGCATTGAGCAATGGTATCGAACATATGATCGGGGCGGGCGGTATTTACGCCGGGTTGCCAGACCGGGACCTGTGGAATAAAGTGAAGGAGGGCGACCGTGCTGCGCTGGATTACATTTACCGGCAGCACTTCCGCCCGCTTTACGGGTACGGGATGAAGGTGCATGCGGATGAAACCCTCGTGCAAGACGCCATCCACGACGTATTCGTGAGCATCTGGCAGGGGAGGAACGGCCTTTCGGCCACGGACTCCATCCGGTTCTACCTGCTTTCCAGCCTCAAACGGCGCATCCTCCGCCACATCGGCAAACAGTTCGTACTGCCCGACGACGATGGTGCGTTCTACGACGCGCCGTCCGCATCCCCCGAAGACGAGCTTATCGGCAAACAGAGCGACCAGCAGCGCCGTGCGCGCCTGGCGGGCGTGATGGCGGAACTGCCCCCGCGCCAGCAGGAAGTTTTGTACCTCCGGTATTATCATGGCCTCGATACCCGCGAAACGGCCGATATCATGTCGCTTTCCGTGAATTCCGCTTACGTATTGCTGTCAAAAGCACTGAAATATTTAAAAGATAACAGCGACAAAATCGTTTTTGCATTGGCCTTTTTCGGGAACGGCGGAACGGGATGACATAAAATTTTTGAAAAATGATGGGAAACGGCGCTAAGAATTCGTTCGATCCCTGCTTTACCTGTTAAGTAATTATCATGGCCGACCAGACTTTCACGTTGGAACACTTCTTATCGCAGCCCGGCTTCCGGGAGTGGGTGTTGGAAAAAGACCCCCGCGCCACGGAGCTTTGGGAAGCCTGGGCACGCCGGCATCCGGAACACGCGGCTACCATGCAGGCCGCGGCAGACTGGCTGCTGACAACGGCCGCTCAACAGGCCGCGCCGCCCGCCCATCTGCAGGAAGCAACCTGGGAAAGGATCGTGGCTTCGATAGACGAAGCGCCGCGCCGCCACAACCTTTTGCGCTGGATGCCCTGGGCCGCCGCAGCCGTGGTGATCGGCATCATGGCCATCGTATGGCTGCCCGGGAAGGAAAAAGAAGCGTTCAACACCGTATCCACGGCTTTCGGCGAAGTGAAGACGATTTCGCTTCCCGATGGGTCGGAGATCCGCCTCAATGTAAATTCCACAGTTAAATATGCCGTTTCCTGGGATGGCGATTCGGCCCGCGAAGTTTGGCTGGGCGGAGAGGCTTTTTTCGAAGTGAAACATGAATCCGGCAACCGGAAATTCATCGTGCATACAAATGATGTAGACATCCAGGTGGTGGGAACGGCGTTCAACGTCAACACCCGCCGCGTGCAAACACAGGTCGTACTGCAAAACGGAAAGGTAAACCTGAAGCTCAACCGGAAAGATACCTCCCTCATCGCCATGCGGCCGGGAGATATGGTCACCTGGTCTGCCGAGCGCAAGGAGCTGACCAACAACCGGGTAGACCCCGGGCATTACGCCGCCTGGCAGCAGCAACGCCTCATCTTCCAGGACGCAACCCTGGCCGATGTTTTGCTCGCACTGGAAGAAAATACCGGCATCAAGGTACAGCTGGAAGATAGCGCCATGCTGCAGGAAACATTCACCGGCACCATCCCGACCGATCATATCGACGTGTTTTTCAAAACGCTGTCGCGGTCGTTCGACATTACCATCACGGAAAACGGTAAAAACAGTTACGTGATCCGGAAAGGGGGACAGTAAAAGAAAATTATCAGCAGAACATATAAAACGCCGGGCAACCGGACTACGCCCGCGGCATGCAGCGGTGCGCAGCAGGGATTTTTTTGCCTGATGAGATATGGACCGAAATCGACATTGGACAAACAACCAACCTAAATCTACATTGCTATGGGACAATTCAACGCCGGCCGATGCCTGACGCTGGCGATGTGCCTGACGGCAGTAGCCGCACAGGCCGCCACCCGACTTACCTTGCCGCAAAGGGAGCCCGCTCCTGCGTACCAGGAGCCCCAACAGGAGACGGGGAGCCGAAAACAGCCGCTGAAGCGCGTACTGGCCAATCTGGAGAAGCAGCTTCATGTGCGCCTCAATTACATGGGCAACACCGTCGGCAGTCAACTCGCCGACCCGCCGCCGCCCCAGCACAACGGTGAATCCGTGAGCGCATACATCAACCGCTACCTCGCCGCTTTCGGCCTCGAAGCGGAACAGGCGCAGGGCAATGATTTCATCATTTACCGGAAAGACAGACCCGCGCCCGCCGCAACGCCCGCCACTACCGCCGCGCAGCCCGCTGCTTCGGCGGACAGGGCCGCTGCGCTGCAAGGCCTCAACGCCATCCCGCAGCAACAGGCGTCCGTTCACGGCCTGGTGACCGACGAACAGGGGCTCGCTTTGCCCGGGGTGACCGTACTCGTTAAAGGCACCGTGAACGGTACCAAAACCAACGACGACGGCCGGTACGAAATCCGCAACGTGCCGCCCAACGCTACGCTTGTGTACAGCTTCATCGGGTACAAGGCACAGGAAGTGAAAGTGGGCAAGCGCACACAGATAGACATGAAACTGCTCACAGACGTGCAGTCCATGAAAGACGTCGTGATCACGGGATACCAGCGCATCAAGCGCGACAACTACACCGGTTCCGCCGTTACGATCACGGGCGAAGAACTGAAGCGTTTCAATCCGCAGAACATCCTGTCCAGCATACAGGCGTACGACCCGTCGTTCCGCATCGCCGAAAACAACCTGGCGGGCTCCAACCCGAACGCGTTGCCGAACATTTCCATCCGCGGCACCACCGCGCTTCCGGCCAATACGGACAACGTGCTCAGCCGCAACCAGCTGGCCAGCGTTACCAATCTGCCGCTCTTCATCCTCGACGGTTACCCGACCAACATACAGGCCATTTTCGACCTCGACATGAACCGTGTGGAAACGATCACGCTCCTCAAAGACGCTGCTGCCACGGCCATTTACGGCTCCCGTGCATCCAACGGCGTGGTGGTGATCTACACCAAAGCGCCGAAAGAAGGGAAGCTCGAGCTGCACTACAATTACGAACTCAACATCCAGGCGCCCGATCTCACGGCCTATAACGTGCTCGGCGCGAAAGACAAACTGGAATACGAACGCCTCGCAGGGCTGTACGCCAACAACGACGTAGACGCTCCCGACGAACTGGAAAAACAGTACTACCGGAAAAGGAACAACGTGCTGGCCGGCGTAAATACCTACTGGCTGTCGCAACCCATCCAGACGGAACTGGGCCAGCGCCATTCCGTATCCGTCCAGGGCGGCACCAAAACCGTGAAATACGGGGTGGACGCGCGCTACCAGAACAACGGCGGCGTGATGAAAGGTTCCGGGCGCGACCGGTACAGCCTGTCCAACACCCTGAGCTACAACCTGGGCAACAATAAATTCATGGCCCGCAACATGTTTACCATCACACAGGTGAACCAGCGGAACAGTCCGTACGGCAGCTTCTCGAAATACGTGCGCATGAATCCCTACTACCCGAAAACCGACAGCCTGGGCCGCCTCATCCGCGAGATCGACCTGTGGAATTCGCGTGGCGGAGAAACCAACAGCGTCATCAGTTCTACCGTCCTCAACCCGATGTACGAATCCACCATCGGTAATTTCGACAAGAGCGAATACCTCGAATTCACGGACATCCTGGCGCTGGAATACAACTTCAATCCCAACTGGCGCGTGCGTTCGGAGATCAGCTTCATCCGCCGCGGATCATCCATCGACCAGTTCGTTTCTCCTTTCAGCAATGATTATTACGACTACAAGGGCGACGATCTGAAAAACAGGGGACAATACACGTACGCGGCCGACAAGGAATCGCATTGGGACGGTAACGTGACCCTCAATTACAACAAGCAGATCGGCGGCAATTATTTCACCGCAACGGGCGGGTTCAATATGCAGACGGTCGATTACTGGAGGAAGGAAGCCGTGGGCGAAGGGTTCGTGAACGACCGCTTCAACGATATCAACTTCGCACGGCGGTACAAGGCGAACGCGCATCCGGAAGGAGAGTCGCGCCAGCAAAGGCTTGCGGGCGGATTCGCTACGATCAACTACGCCTACAAAAACCGTTATCTGCTCGATGCCACGTTCCGTGTGGACGGCTCCAGCAAATTCGGCGCAGATTCGCGCATGGCACCGTTCTGGTCGATGGGGGTAGGCTGGAACCTCCACCAGGAGGCGTTCCTGCAGGGCCATTCGTTCATCAACCAGCTGAAACTGCGGGCCACCACCGGTCTTACGGGCGATGTATCTTTCCCGTCTTACCTGTCCAACACCACTTATCAATATTACGGCGGCGACTGGTATTCTACCGGCGTGGGCGCCACTTTCAAGGAATACGGCAACAGCGGCCTGAAATGGCAGCGGACGCAGAATTACGACCTGGGGATGGAAGCATCGCTGTGGAACGACCGGATTTACTTTGCGCCCCGATACTATTTCAAACATACCCGCGACCTGCTGGCCGACGTGAACGTTCCCCTCAGCACCGGCTTCCCGAAATACAAGGAGAACCTCGGCGAGATGGTGAACAAGGGCTACGAAGTGTTCCTCCGCATGAACGCGTTCCGCAGCCGCAAATGGTCTGTCAACTTCAACTTCAACCTCGTTCACAACACCAACGAGATCACGAAGATTTCCAATGCGCTGAAGAGCTTCAACGACGAGATCGACAAGCAGCAACAGGAAAAACCGGAACTGCGCTCCGTGCCGCTGCTGCGGTTCAGGGAAGGGCAGTCGATGAGCACGATCTACGCCGTCCGCTCCCTCGGCATCGATCCGGAAACGGGCAAGGAAATTTACCTGCGCGCCGACGGCACCCGTACCTACGACTACAACGTGAAAGACATCATGCCCGTAGGCGACGAAACGCCCCTGCTCGAAGGCAACTTCGGTACCAGCATCGTTTACGGCGGGTTTATGGTGGAAGTGCGCTTCTGGACGCGGCTCGGCGGTGATATCTACAACCAGACCCTGGTAGACCGCGTGGAGAATGCGGATCCGCGCTACAACGTAGACAGCCGCGTGTTGTCGGAACGCTGGATCAAGCCAGGGGATATCGCGTTTTTCAAAAATATCGCCGACCAGGGCAGCACGCAGACTTCGTCGAGATTCGTGCAGGAAGAGAACCGCCTCGAGCTGAAATCCATTTTCCTGTCGTACGATTTTCCGGCAGGCTTTTACAAGAAACTGCGGATGCATTACCTGCGCCTGTCGGCCAATATGAACGACCTGGCGTACTGGTCTACCGTAAAGGCCGAACGCGGGATCGATTACCCGTTTGCCCGGAGCATTACATTCACCCTTTCTACCAGATTCTAAAAAATGCGCCCAATGAGATATAGTATCATACTGATTTGTAGCATGCTGGCGCTCGCATCCTGCAGCAAATGGCTGGACGTGTCGCCCAAGTCGGAAGTATCGATGGACCTGCTGTTTACCACCCGCGAAGGGTACCAGGATGCATTGAACGGATTGTATAGCCGCAGCGTGAAGGAAGAATTGTACGGCAGGGAACTGACGGCTGGTACGCTCGACGTGCTAGCGCAGAACTACCTCGTAGACGTGGTAGACCGGATTGGTTTCCGCCAGACGATGCTTTTCAATTACAAGGACAACAACTTCATCAACCGCCAGAAGAGCGTGTGGTCGGGCTTGTATAACGTGATCGCCAATGCCAACCTTATCCTGGAGCACATCGATGGCTCCGGCGGGTTGCTAGAC
The DNA here is from genome assembly GCF_003958645.1 of Chitinophaga rhizosphaerae. Classification (GTDB taxonomy): domain Bacteria; phylum Bacteroidota; class Bacteroidia; order Chitinophagales; family Chitinophagaceae; genus Chitinophaga; species Chitinophaga rhizosphaerae. The sequence goes on along the minus strand of NZ_RXLO01000008.1, from coordinate 34,096 downwards.
GCCGGTGAGCGCGATCTTATCAAAGGGGAAGCGCTGGCGATGCGCGCCTGGTGCCACTTCGACGTGCTGCGCCAGTTTGCGGCCGCACCGGTGGCGGGCCCTGCGGCGAAAGGTATTCCGTATGTGACGACGTTCTCCAAAAGCACGACGCCGGTGTATACGCTCCGCCAGGCGCTGGATTCCTTGGTCCGCGACCTGTCGCAGGCGCGGGAATTGCTCAGGTCCGCAGACCCCATCATGAAGCCCGGTTACAAAGTCGGGTATACCACGCCCGATTCTTCCACGGAAGTTTCCGGCCCGATGTTCCTGCAGCAGCGCCGCCACCGGTTGAATTATTTCGCCGTGACGGGGACTTTGGCGCGGGTGCAGCTCTACGCCGGCAATCATGCCGCGGCGCTGGCGCTGGCGAAGGAAGTGATCGAATCGAATAAATTCCCCTGGACGCGGCAGACCGATTTCCTCAACCCGGACGATCAGCAGAAAGACCGGATTTTGTACAAGGAATTGCTCTTCGGGCTGTATGCACCGAATATGACCAACCCGCTGTTCGACCGCCTGCGTAACGGCGAAACCACGCTCAACACGCCTCCCGGCGAGTTGCGGACGATCTTTGAAGTGGGAGGCCCCGGCGCGGAAGATTTCCGTTTCAAACAATGGTTCAGCCAGCAAAGCAGCTCAACAGGCGGCTACATGCGCCTGGAGAAATATAGCCGCAATGCCGACAAGAACCTCCACGAGCTCATGATCCCCATGCTGCGCTTCAGCGAAATGTTTTACATCGCCGCGGAAAGTATTTACGACACCGATCCCGCCAAGGCATGGGATTACCTCAATGCCGTTCGGAAACAGCGCGGGATGGGCGTTCCGCTGAACGATCCGGCGAAAAGCGTGTTCCTCGGCGAGCTTGTGAAAGACGCCAGGAAAGAGTTCTTCGGCGAAGGACAGATCTTCTACATGTACAAACGGCTGAACCGCGCCTGGCCCGGCATGGGCGGCAATACGATACAGCCTTCTCCCCAGATTTTCGTCTTCCCCTGGCCGGACGATGAGCTTGCATACGGTAACCGTTAAACCTGCACAAGTATGAAAAGAATAACCAACATCACGATATGGCTGCTGGCTGCAGGATGGCTGGCAGGATGCGATAAAAAAGAGGAACTGGTGTACCAGTCAGCCGATGGCGTCTATTTCGATTTCGCGGAAAGCGACCTTACGCATCAGCGCATCGACAGCGTCATTTATTCCTTCGCGCTATTCCCCGAATTGGCGACGGATACGGTCCTTTTACCCGTGCGCGTTTCCGGTAACCGAACCGGTGCGGCGCGCAAGGTGAAAGTGGCGCTGATCGCCGATAAAACCACCGCCCAGGCGGGCCTCCACTATAAGGCGCTGGCCGCGGAATATGTGCTGCCGGCGGATTCCGGACGGCTCGACATCCCGGTGGTAATGTACAATACCGATCCGCTGCTGGCCGAAAAAGCGGTGAAGCTCATGCTCCAGCTGAAGCCTTCCGCCGATTTCGGGACTACCATCCCCAAGCTGGACACGGCCAAGATCATTTTCTCCAACCGGCTGGAAAAACCGCTGTGGTGGGAAATCTGGCAGGGCGAACTGGGGGAATATTCCCGCGTGAAACATGAACTGTTCATCCGCGTTTCCGGTACTAACAAATTAACCGAAGACCGGGCAGACTGGCAGGCGACGCCGAAAGTGCTATATCATACCCGGCGTTTCCGCTCCTTCCTCACCAACCCGCAAACCTGGGTGGCGGAGAACCCGGCGGAAGGGTACGTGATCACACCCGGCGCCAATGGTACGCTGGAATTCTACCACAGCGGCAACACCGCCAAAAAGTTCGTGCTCACCCTCAACCCGGCCGACGGCCGTTATTATTTCACCGATGAAGACGGAGACCCGGTCATCTAACCCTGCAATGCCATGAAAAAGATATACCTGTTCATACTCAGCGTGGCAGCCGTTTTCGCAGGCTGTTACAAGGATAAAGGCAACTACGATTATATGGAAGTGCCGGCTCCCCTCATGTCGGGGCTGGATTCGGTGTACCACGTGATGTCGGGCGACAGCCTCATCGTGGCGCCGAAGATCACGCTGAAAAGCGGTGCCAACGATTATTCCTGCGAATGGAAGATCAACATTCCCGAACGTGCCATGACCGACGATTATTTCACCAGGGAACTCCGGATCGTTTACGGCCTCGGCGCCGCGCGGTACACGGTGTTGCTGAAAGTGACCGATAACAATACCGGGCAGAAATACTTTTACGATTTCGTGATCAGCGGGCAGACGGCCTTTACGCGCGGCGCCCTCGTGCTCAGCGGCGATGCGAATTCCTCTTCGCTGTCGTTCATCAAGCCCGACAATTCCCTGCAGGCAGACGTGTACGAAGCCATCAACAAGAAAACCCTGCCCGGCGGGCCGCAGCAGCTCGTATACGTGCGCAACCAGTTCTACATGAACCAGATCACGCAGTACTGGCTCACTTTCTCCGGCAGCGACGATGGAGGCGTTTTGCTTGATGCCAGCACCCTGCAACAGGTGCGCACGCTCAAGGAGAATTTCTACGATCCCATGGCCACGGCCAAATCGAATTACTTCCTCCGCAACCTCAACGGTACTACCACGGCTATCATCAACGATCAGCTGTTCATGGGCACCTTCGAAACGGCGCCTTTCGGGACCTATTACGGGTATTTCGGCGTGCCGGTGACGGGCGGGTACAAACTGGCGCCGCAAATGCTCCAGGAGCTGGCGGAAAGCGGGCAGGCGGTGTCTCACTTCCTGGCGTTCGACAAGGAGAAGAAATGTTTCCTGCGCTTCATGCCCGGCATTTATCTCGATACCACCTACACCGTGTTCGACTCCGCTTTCGTGCCCAAAAACCTCAAGATGGATTTGATCTACATGGAGAAATTCAGTGACAACGACATCTTCGCCTTCTGCGACTCCCTCGGCAAAACGATGCAATTGCGTTTCGGGATCGACTGGCGCGACGGCAGGCAGCGTTTCAACGCCCGCGAAATGAAGAAATTCAGGGGAGACAGCCTGGTGACGGCCACCACGAAATGGGCGGTGTCTCCCGTGGGCGTGTTCTTCTTCAGCGGGAACGGGAAGATTTACCGCTACAATCCGCTCAATGAAGAGATCCGTGAGCTGAGCGCGACGTTTGGCGGCAAGGACATCACGATGCTGAAAGTGGAGCAAAACGGGAACCTGCTGGTAGCGGGGATAGAAGGGGAGGTGCATTTCCTGAACACCGCCGTTGGGCAGTTCGGGGAACTAATCAAAAAAGTGACCGGCGTTCCCGGCGCTCCGCGCGACATCCTCATCCGCGAATAAAACCAATTACCGAAACAGTAAACCGACAATATGGACCTGATTACCGTAAGATCAAAAACCTGGGCCATCCTCGCTGCGGCGTTGATTCCCGCCGTTGTACAGGCGCAAGATGGCAAATTTGTGCTGAAAGGCAGGATCGGCAAGCTGAATGCCCCGGCCATCGTGTATTTCGACCGCACCGAAGGCGATGAGCGTTTCCTCGATTCTGCGGTGCTGAAGAACGGGGAATTCTCCTTCAAAGGCACCACCATGGAACCCGCACTGATGATGCTCGCATTGAGCAAAGACGGCCAGCGGCTTGAGAACATGGGCCAGGGCATGGACCGCAAGATCATGTACCTGGAGCCCGGCACCATTACCGTTACGTCCGGGTCCGACATGGCTTCGGCCAAAGTGAAAGGCTCGAAACTGAACGATGCGGACCTGGCGTACAAAAAGCACCTCCAGCCCTACGAAGACCAGATGGCGGAAATCAACAGCATCTGGGGCGGCGCCACCGACGAGCAGCGGCGAGACACCGCACTGGCGAATTCCCTGAACGTGAAGTTCCGCAAGGCGCTCGACGACAAGAAGGGGCTCATCCGGGATTTCATCAAAAAGAACCCGAATTCCCCCGTCACCATGTTCGCCATGCAGGAGCTGTCTGTCCACAATAACATGGACCTGGCGGAACTGGAGCCCCTGTTCGCCAGTCTCCCCGTAACCCAGCGCAATTCCCCCGCCGGAAAGCGCATGGCCGGCAACATGTACAAGAAAAAGACCATTGTTGTGGGCGCACTGGCACCCGATTTCACGCAGAACGACCTGAACGGCAAACCCGTCAGCCTGACGGATTTCCGGGGTAAATACGTGTTCCTGGACTTCTGGGCCAGCTGGTGCGGCCCCTGCCGGGCAGAAAACCCGCACGTGGTGGCGGCTTTTAAGAAGTTCAGGGACCGCAACTTCGTGGTACTCAGCGTTTCCCTCGACCAGCCGGGCCGCAAGGACCTCTGGGAGGAGGCCATCAAAAAGGACGGATTGCAGGATTTCGTGCATGTGTCCGACCTCAAATTCTGGAACAACGCGGCTGTGAAGCTATACGGCATCCGGGGCGTTCCGGCCAACTTCCTCATCGACCCGCAGGGGAAGATCGTCGCCAAAGACCTTCGGGGCGCGGCACTGGAGGAAGCACTCACCAAACAGCTACCTTGAGTCATACAGCTGATTGAAACCCTACGATGTCCATTCAGTTTCCCGTTCCGGTTTATCCGGAACGGGTTTTTTGTTTTCCGGGCATAAAAAAAGCCGCCCTGTGCGGGCGGCTCTTCTCCAAAATTTAATAGATATGCTTAGTGTGCATGTGCGTGTGCGTGCTGATGATCGTGATCGCAGCAACCGGCGGCTTTTTCCTCTTTGAAGGCTTGGCGGGGCTTGAGGCCCAGCAGTTCGAACATCAGACTGTCTTCCTCGAAGGAAGGGTTCTTGGTGGTGAGGAGCTTTTCGCCGGTGAAGATGGAGTTGGCGCCTGCCATGAAGCACATCGCCTGTTCGGAAACGCTCATTTCGGCACGGCCGGCGCTGAGGCGGACCATGGATTTGGGCATGAGGATGCGGGCGGTGGCGATCATGCGTACCATGTCCCAGAATTCCACTTTGGGCAGGTGCGCCAGCGGGGTACCGGCTACGCGGGTGAGGGCGTTGATGGGTACGGAATCCGGGTGCTCGGGCATGGAAGACAGGGTGTAGAGCATGTTGATACGGTCGTCGTGGCTCTCGCCCAGGCCGATGATACCGCCGCAGCATACGGTTACGCCGGCTTTACGCACATTGTTGAGCGTATTGAGACGGTCGTCGTACGTACGGGTGGTGATGATCTCTCCGTAATATTCGCTGGAGGTGTCCAGGTTGTGGTTGTAGGAGTAGAGGCCGGCGTCTGCCAGCTTCTGGGCCTGCGATTCGGTGAGCATGCCGAGGGTGCAGCATACTTCCATGCCGATCTCGTTCACGCCTTTTACCATATCGAGCACGCGGTCGAAATCGCGGTTGTCGCGCACTTCGCGCCAGGCGGCGCCCATGCAGAAGCGGGTAGAACCTGCGTCTTTGGCTTTCTGGGCGTATTCCAGCACTTTATCTTTCTGCATCAGCGCCTGAACGTCTACACCTGTGTTATAGCGGGCTGCCTGGGGGCAGTAAGAGCAATCTTCGGAACATCCGCCGGTCTTGATGGAAAGCAGGGTGCAAACCTGCACTTCCGCGGTATCCTGGTGTTCGCGATGCACGGTGGCGGCACGGAACATCAGCTCCAGCAGCGGCGTATTATAAATATCCTTTATCTCTTCGATTGTCCAATCGTGACGGATCATACTAGTCGGATTTAGCGGCAAACCTATGAAACAATTATGAAATATCCAGCACCAATTTCTTACAGGTACTGGAAGTTGGTTTTCGGCGTGATGTTCAGCAGGGTTTGGTAAATGAGGCGGATGGTGTTCTCCACGTCGTCCTTTTTGATCATTTCCACGGTAGTGTGCATATAGCGCAGGGGAATGCTGATGAGGGCCGAAGGAGTACCGTCGTTCGAATAGGCGAAGGCGTCGGTATCGGTGCCCGTGCTGCGGCTAACGGCGTGCAGCTGGTGGGGGATGTCTTCCTTTTTGGCCGTTTTGATGATCAGGTCGCGCAGGATGTTGTGTACCGCGGGCCCGTAAGTGATGCTGGGGCCGGCGCCGCATTTGATTTCGCCTTCGATGTTCTTGTTGATCATCGGCGTGGTGGTGTCGTGCGTTACGTCGGTGATGATGGCTACATTGGGTTTGATGCGCTTGGCGATCATTTCCGCCCCGCGCAGGCCTACTTCTTCCTGTACGGCGTTCACGATATAGAGGCCGAACGGCAGGCGCTGCTTGTTTTCCTTCAGCAGGCGGGCCACTTCTGCGATCATGAACCCGCCGATGCGGTTGTCGAGCGCGCGGCAGATGAAGTAATCGTAGTTCAGTTCCTCGAACATATCATCAAAAGTTACCACGCAACCAACATGGATACCCAGTTCTTCCACTTCCTTCCGGGAGCGGGCGCCGCAGTCGAGGAAAATGTTGTCTACCTTGGGCTGGGGCTCCTTGCCGTCGCCGCTGCGCAGGCGCGTATGGATGGCCGGCCAGCCGAACACCGCCTTCACGATGCCTTTTTCGGTATGGATGTTCACGCGTTTGCTGGGCGCGATGGCCTGGTCCGACCCGCCGTTGCGGATCACGTAAATGAGCCCTTCGGGCGAAATATAATTCACGAACCAGGAAATTTCGTCGGCATGCGCCTCGATCACCACCTTGAAAGCCGCTTCGGGATTGATCACCCCTACAGCCGAGCCGTACGCGTCTACGATGGTATCATCAATATAAGGTTTCAGGTATTCCAGCCAGAGTTTCTGTCCTTCCTTCTCGAACCCGGTGGGAGAGGGGTTGTTGAGGTAAGTGCGCAGAAAGTTCATAGATTCCTTCGTAAGTATCGATTTCGTTTTTTTAGCCATTGTTGTTCAGGTTAAATATCCTTCAAATGTAAGCAATCCGCGTCAAATGCCGCCTGCCAGCAGCCACATGGCGTGGATGAGGGCGGATAATGCCATGAGCCCGTCCAGCTGGAAATAATAGACGTAATCGGAATGATGCGTCTGCGCATATCGCTTCACGCCCCATACCACGGCCACGGCAGCCAGGAGACTGAACAGCACGAACAGCGGCAGCGCAGGCGCCAGCGCCACGGCGCAGATGGCCGATACGATGAGCGAAGCGTAGTACAACTTATCGAGATGGGGTTCTTCGAGACTGGTGATGAGACTGCGGATCCCTTCGGCCCGGTCTTCCTCCCGGTCGCGATGGTCGAACAGGATGCAGATGGCGTAGATGATGAAAAATCGGTAGACGCAGAGCAGCGCCACCTGCCAGAAGTCCAGCTTGGCCGCGTCGGCGATGAGATAGGGCAGGAGGGTGGTGACGTACATCCAAACGAACGCGAGGAAAATGGTTTTGCCCACGGCGATCTTTTTCAGCCATCTGAACGTGGCGTGGGGCACTTTTGGCGCGGAATACAGGAAAGTGAGCAACACCGCGCCGCTGACGGGCAGCCAGTGATGCAGCAGGGGCAGCCCATACCAGGCGGCGCCCAGCAGGCCGGTCAAGCAGCCCATGAGCTGCAGCCGCCGCCTCCGCCGGCCCCAGAGGATCCGTTCCGAATACTTTTCGGACCCGGGGGTGAGGTACCAGTGAAAATTGTAACTGCAAATGGTGGAGAAGAAAACAAAGCCGAAGTAATTGCCGCGGTCGAGGGAAAGGCCTGCAATTTCCTCCGTTTCCCAAACCATCAGCAGCGCCACGCCGGCGATATAGATCGAGCTAAACAACAGGAAATTGAAAAATCCGCGAAACATAGCCGCTAAAATAGGGAATCGGGGTTAGAATTCCGATGCGGAGCATTTCCCAATCGGCAAAACGGTCACGGCGATGATTATCGCAGGGAATCGTTTACTTAACCATTCCGTATCGTCAGGCAAACCTTCAAAATGCTTCCCCCGATTAAATTCCATAGTATGGGATTTTGGCCGGGTAGGGTGGAAAAGCACATCGCTCCCGGGTTTGGGAGCGATGGAGATATCGTTTGGCCGGTTCCGTTACAACGGAATATTCCCATGCTTTTTCCGCGGCATGTCTGCCACTTTATTTTCCAGCATGGCGTACCCTTTCATAAGTTTTTCGCGGGTGGTTTCGGGGATCACCACTTCGTCGATATATCCCTTCTCGGCGGCGAGGTAGGGATTGGCGAAGCGTTCGGTGTATTCGGCCACCAGTTCGTTCATGCGCGCTTCCGGATCGGCCGCTGCGTCGATTTCCCTTTTGTAGATGATCTCCACGGCTCCTTTCGGGCCCATCACGGCGATTTCGGCCTGCGGGAACGCGAAATTCAAGTCTGCGCCGATGTGTTTGGAGTTCATCACGCAATACGCGCCGCCGTAAGCTTTGCGGGTGGTAACGGTGATCTTGGGAACGGTGGCTTCGCTCAGCGCGAAGAGCAGTTTTGCGCCGTTGGTGATGATGCCGTTCCATTCCTGGTCGGTACCGGGCAGGAAGCCGGGAACGTCTACCAGTACAAGTAACGGAATATTGAAAGCGTCGCAGAAGCGGGTGAAGCGCGCGCCTTTCACGGAAGCGTGAATGTCGAGTACACCGGCCAGCACGGCGGGCTGGTTGGCCACGATGCCGATGCTGCGCCCCGCGATGCGTGCGAAGCCGACGATGATGTTGTCCGCGAAATCCTTGTGCACTTCCAGGAAAGAATCGGCGTCCGTGAGCTCGGCGATGACGTCTTTCATGTCGTACGGCTGGTTCGGATTTTCGGGGATGATATTATTGAGTGTTGGCCGCGATTCGTTGCCGGGTTCGTATGGCAGCGACGGCGCGGTTTCTTCGCAGTTCTGGGGGATGTAAGACAGCATCTCGCGGATCGTCTGGATGCACGCTACTTCGTTGGCGCACGCGAAATGCGTAACGCCGCTTTTGGTGGCGTGCGTTTGTGCGCCGCCGAGCGCTTCGCTGGTCACTTCTTCATGTGTCACGGTCTTCACGACGTTGGGGCCCGTCACAAACATATAGGAAGTGTTTTCCACCATGAGGATGAAGTCGGTAATGGCGGGGGAATATACGGCTCCGCCGGCGCAGGGGCCCATGATCGCGGAGATCTGCGGGATGACGCCGGAGGCGCGGGTGTTGCGGTAAAAGATATCGGCATATCCCGCCAGGCTCACCACACCTTCCTGGATGCGCGCGCCGCCACTATCGTTCAAACCGATGAGGGGAGCGCCGTTTTCCATCGCAAGGTCCATCACGCGGCAAATCTTGCGGGCATGCGGCTCGGAGAGGCTGCCGCCATATACGGTAAAGTCCTGGGAAAAAACGTACACGAGCCGGCCGTTGACGGTCCCATATCCCGTTACAACGCCGTCGCCGGGAAACTGTTCCTGGTCGGTGGTCATGCCGCGGTTACGGTTATGGACGAACATGCCGATCTCTTCGAAGGAGCCTTCGTCGAGCAGGAGCGTGAGCCTTTCGCGGGCGGTCAGCTTGCCTTTCTTGTGTTGGGAATCGATTCGTACCTGTCCTCCGCCGAGTTGTGCTTCGGCGATCTTGGATTGCAGTTCCTGGATCTTGCTCATAAATGTAAATGTACGGAAAGCCGGTCATTCACGAGCAACGTTTTAGCGGCGGAGAACGATCTTGGGAGTGACAATCGTATCGCTGGAATTACCTGCGTTATCGGTCACGAATATCTTGTATTGAACGGTGTCGGGATTATATACCGGATCGGGCCAGTGGAGAGGCAGAAAGTTGCCCTGGCGCACGTCGCTCAGGATAAGGATCATTTCGGCATCGATCTTCGTGCCTTTATGGGATTCCAGTTTGGGAAGCGGCATGACGTCGAACTTTTCGGGGTCCGGATAATGGAAAAGTTCCACCACGTGCCAGTTGCCTTCGAGGTCGCCGTCGCCGTCTTTCACATTGAAGTAAAGCAAAACCTCTTCCATCTCCTTGGGAACGTCGAGAGTGGTGGCGGATTTAAAGGTGAGGATGGGCTTGGTGCCGCCGTCCTTATCCTTTTTACATCCCAGGAATGCCACGAGCGATAACGCAGAGAGAATGAGGATTTTCTTCATATGACAAACGTACATTAAATTAGGCAAAAGGCAAAGTGCCCGGTTATTTAACGCTGCGGCAGCATGGTTTGTTACATAAACGCCCGGGATTCGTAAATTTGCCGTCGCTATGAAGGACGAACTTGCCGCCAGGATATTTACGGAAAAGGACCCGATGGCCCTCGTGCCTGCTATTTTCAGGCACCAATACGCCGGTAACGCGCTGTACAGGGCTTATGTGGACTTGCTGAAGGTAGACCCCTCCACCGTCAGCACCCCCGAACAGGTACCGTATCTCCCCATTTCGTTCTTCAAGACCCACCGCATCGTGACCGGCGAATTCGAACCGGCCGTCACCTTCGAAAGCAGCGGCACTACCCAGACCGTCAACAGCCGCCACGAAGTAAAGGATACGGACCTCTATACACGCAGTTTTCTCGACGCTTTCCGCAGGTTTTACGGGCCGGTGGAAGACTTCGTAGTACTGGGCCTCCTGCCGTCCTACCTCGAAAGGAAAAATTCGTCGCTGGTTTATATGGTGGAAGACATGATCCGCCGCAGCCGCCGCCCCGAAAGCGGGTTTTACCTTTATGAGCACGAAAAGCTCGCCGATACCCTGCTGGCCCTCGAAGCCCGCCGGCAACCCACCCTGCTCATCGGCGTCACGTTCGGATTGCTCGATTTCGCGGAGGACCACCGGATGGACCTGCGCCATACCATCGTCATGGAAACCGGCGGCATGAAAGGCCGCCGCGAAGAATGGACCCGCCAGGAACTGCACGCCTTTCTGCAGGAACGCCTCGGCACCCCGGCCATCCACGCGGAATATGGTATGACGGAGCTCCTGTCCCAGGCCTATTCCAAAGGCAACGGCGTGTTCAATTGCCCGCCGTGGATGAAAGTGCTCGTGCGCGACGAAAACGATCCCTTCCAGCTCAGTTCCGCATCCGCCGCCGGCGTCATCAACGTCGTCGATCTCGCCAATATCCATTCCTGCTCCTTCATCGCCACCGACGATATCGGCAAAATCCATGCAGACGGCAGCTTTGAAGTGCTCGGCCGGCTAGACCGGTCTGCCCTGCGCGGCTGCAGCCTCATGGTGAGTTAGTATTGCGATTTAAAATAATATGAGTATTTTTCCGGCGCCTTACGCTGGACCTATGAAAATACCTATTATTACGGCGGCGCTCGTTTCGCTGCTCGCGTTTTCCGCGCACGCACAGCTTTTGAAGAAAATTACGGGAAAGAAGAAAGCCGCGGAGGAAGTGCCCGCAACGCCCGATCCCACGCTGATCATCGGGGGCGACGAGGCCGTTAGCATCGATTCCGCTTACGAATACGACTGGGCCGTGTACCAGGAAAGCGAGGCTTTCCAGGGGAACCAGCGGGTGATAGATGGCGGGGAAGACATCGTCATTTATTACAGCAGCACCCAGGCGGCGTTCAACATCCAGCTCAAAAGCCGCAGTACGGGAACGAAGTATTATTTTTTCGGGGATTTTGAAAAGGAATCACAGCTGAAACTGGCCGGTGTGGCGGGTGTAGCGAGTGGAGACAAGTCGAGGCTGGAGCTGGAGGGGATGGAGCCCGTTTACCCCGGAGAGATCGGCTATCTGAGCGAGCTCCTGCGCACGGGGTCCAAAAAAGTGATCGCCGGCGTGGCCTGTGAGGAGTATGTAGCACAGAACCTGCGCCACGACCCGCGGGTGGTGAACACCTCGCATATGAAAGTGACGGCTTACGTATGGATCCCCCTCGATCCGCATTCCGTTTTCCCCGGTTATTCCCTCATGCCCGATCATTTCAAATTACAGATCGAACGGATGCGGCGCGAAGGATCGTACCCGCCGGTGGTGATGCCCCTGGAAATGCTCCTGGAATACGGGAACGGCGACAAGGTGTTTACCCATACCACGCATATCATCGTCAAGGAAAGGCGGAAAGTGAACCTGGGCGATATCAACCAGCCATAAAAAAACCGGTTCCCCGGGAGAGGGAACCGGCTCGTACGCCACGGTTCGAATATCTTTTGCACTGGGTCAGGCGTTGCAATGGGTTTTACAGGACCGTTCGTTCAGGGGCTTTTTTGGGCGGATGAAAGACCGGCAAATTGCCAGGCCTTAGAATGGCGGAGGAGACCTGCGAACGATCATGCCGCTAAAGTACCCGTCAGAATGTAAAACTTATGTGAAATGTTTGTAAAACAAATGTGAAAGTTATCGATCCTGCAGTATATTGGATCATACAAATCAAACCATCACATGCGTAAACTTACTACCATCCTCTTTATCAGCGGCGCGGCCGTGCTGATGTCGTTCAACGCTCCCGTGTCCAACGCTCCTGCCTTCAAAAACGAAGCCGCCCCCGTTGCCTTCAAGGTAGACGGTCCCAAAAGTAAAGTTGCCTGGCTCGCCAAAAAAGTGACCGGCTCCCATAACGGTTCCATTTCCATCTCCGGCGGCGATCTGCAGGTAGACGGCTCCACCCTGAAAGGCGGCTCCTTCACCATCGATACCCGCAGCATGACCGTGGAAGATATCAAAGACGCCAACGGTAACGCCCGCCTGCTCAATCACCTGAAAAGCGATGATTTCTTCTCCGTGGAAAAACACCCGAACGCCACGTTCACCATCACTTCCGCCAACAAGAAATCCGGCAATGCGTACGATATCACCGGCAACCTCACCATCAAGGGCATCACGCAGCCCATCAGCTTCCCCGCTACCGTAGTCGTGAACGGCAGCCAGCTGAACGCCAAAGCCACCATCACCATCGACCGTACCAAATTCGACATCAAGTACCGCTCCAAGAGCTTCTTCGAGAACCTGGGCGACAAAACGATCTACGACGATTTCACCATCGACGTGGAGCTGGTAGCCAATAAATAATTTCCGGGAAACATTCCCATACGGCAAAGGCCCGGACCGATGAGGTCCGGGCCTTTGCATTGCATCAGACGGGCAGTTAAAAGGCCCGAACCGCCAAATAAAGCGTTCGGGCCAAGGTGCAACAGTGGTAGGTTGGGTGTATTATAATTTCATACCTCCGTGTTTGAAAAGGTAGTAGGCCGTCTGGTAATTGGCGATGGCTTCCTTCACCAGCGGCTGGTCGGCCGGCACGGGCACCTGTTCGTTGGACGCCTTGTTGTACCGGAAAGTTTCCACTACCTGTTGCGGGCTCAGGATCACCAGGCGGTCGTTTTTCATATACGCCAGCTTCTGGTAAGTGCCGAGCATGATCCGTTCCGTATAATTCGGGCTGAGGACGTTCTGTCCGTATAAATTGCTGGAATAATCCCAGTTCAGCATACAGAACAGGGTCGGGAACAGATCGATCTGGGAACACATTTTCCCGATTTCCATGGCGCCTGTGCCGGGAAGGTTGCAGACGATGGCGGGAATGTGGTATTTCGAGATGTCGATTTCGTTTTTGCCTGCGCTGCTGGCGCAATGATCGGCCACGAAAATGATGACGGTATTGTTGAACCAGGGTTTCGTGCGGGCCGTTTTGAGGAATTGCCCGATCGCATAGTCGGTATATTTCACCGCGCCATCGCGCCCCGATCCCGAAGGGATATCGATTTTCCCTTCCGGGTAAGTGAAGGGCCGGTGGTTGGAGGTGGTCATCACGAAATCGAAGAATGGTTTGCCGGCGGCGTGCCTGGCGTCTGCGTCGCGGATGACGGTGTGATAGAGGTCTTCGTCGCAGATGCCCCAGGCGTTGCGGAAGTGGATGAGGGAATCGGGGATGGTGGTGCGGGCGGAATCGATCTCATCGTCTACCAGCATGTTCCGCCCTTTATCCGTAATGGCGTAGCCGTTGCTGCCGAAGAATTTGTTCATGTTGTCGAAGAACCCGTCTCCACCGTAAAAGAACCCGGTGGCGTAGCCCTGCTGGCGGAAAATGGCGCCTACGGTACTGAGGTTTTCGTTACCGGGCCTCCGCACGATGCTGCTGCCGGGTGTTGGCGGCACCGCGAGCGTGAGGGCTTCCATCCCGCGGACGGTCCGCGTTCCGGTGGCGTACATGTTCGTGAAAACGATGCTTTCCCTGGCCAGGGAATCGAGCACGGGGGTTAAGCCGTTGGTATTGCCGAACCTGCCCAGGAAATCGGCGCTGAGGCTTTCGATGGTCACGAGGATGACGTTCGGGCGAACGGCGTCTCCGCTATCGTTGATGCTCCGGCGGATGGAGAAATCCTTCCTGTCGAAGGTGGAAAGGCTATCGCCGAGCTGGTGGCGCATCGTGGCGAAGGCTTCCTTATTATCGATGAGCCGGTAAAAATGTTCGTAATTCAGTTCGTTGTTTTTGAAGGCGGAGAAGAAGGAATATACACCCGCTTTGGCAAGCTCGTCCTGGTACCGGTTCTTGCCGTTTTCAGCGAGCGCATTGGGCACCCACAAAGCATAGACCGCCGCAATGATCACGAGGGTCGCCAGCACGGAGACCCGCTGCAGGAAAGCCGATTGGCCCCTGAACGCCATCCGGAACCAGCCCCGCCGCACGAAGGTCCACATCAGCACCGCCGTGATCGCCAGCATGGAGCCGATAAGGACCGGCAGCGGGTACGATTCGTTGATGTTGTTGATCACCTCGTACGTGTAGATCAGGTAATCCACCGCAATGAAATTGAAACGGCTCCCGAACTCCTCCCAGAACGTGAACTCCGCGAAAAACGAGAACATGAGGATGAGCGTGGTGAGGAAGAACCCCACATACGTAAAGGCCCGGTTCACGAACGTATCGTTCCATTTCGCTGGCATCAGCACGAGGTACAACGCGTATGGCAGGCTGAAAAAGACCGCCACCCCGATGTCGAACAGCAGCCCGTAACCCAGCACGCGGAAAAACGATGCGAAACCGATGGCTGCATCCTGCCACGACCATATCAGCAGCGCCATCCGGACGATAAAGGAAAGTAATAACATCATGCCGCCAAAGCGCAGCAATAAACCAAATGTGTTTTTACCTGGTAATTTCATAGCGGAATAAGGATCAGTTTGGTTGAAAGTATGGCATATGCGCTCCTGTGGCGCGTTTTAGACGTCAGTTGTAGGTTGATTGTAAATGTAAACAGTTGTTCCCCGCACGCCCGGATACGCTTTCGCCTTCGCCGGCCGCGCTGAGGGTGGGCGAATGTAATATTTTTATCATGCGGGACGGCGGATTTTTTTTCCGGAATGCAGTTTGAGATAGTTAAAGTATTGAAATTCAATATTGTAATACCTTCTATTTCCACCGCAGGAATTGTGTTTTTCGCGGATGGATGCCGATTTCAGCAGGAATCGGCGTAATTTTGCCGGCTATGACATTCGAGGATTTAAATCTGAACAAGCCTTTGCTGAACGCCCTGGAAGACCTGGGCGTTACCACGCCCACCACCATCCAGGAAAAAGCATTCTCCGTGGTGATGTCCGGTCAGGACGTGTGCGGCATCGCGCAAACGGGCACGGGTAAGACTTTCGCCTATCTGCTGCCCTGCCTGAGGCTGTGGTCGTTCGCCCGGGAACGCTATCCCCAGGTGCTGATCCTCGTTCCCACCCGCGAGCTCGTGGAACAGGTGACCACGGCCGTGAAACAACTCACCAAATACATGTCTGTCGAAACCGCCGGTTTTTACGGCGGCGTGAACATGAAAGGCCAGATGGCAGCGGCCGACGGCAAAATCGACATCGTGGTGGCAACACCGGGAAGGCTGGTAGACCTGATCCTCAGCGGCGCCCTCAAGATGAAAAGCATCAAGCGGCTCGTGATCGATGAGGTCGACGAAATGCTGAACCTCGGATTCCGCCCCCAGCTCACCCGTGTGCTCGACATGCTGCCCGTTCGCCGGCAGAACCTTATGTTTTCCGCCACCATGACGCCCGAGGTAGACGCCATCATCCACGATTTCTTCCATAACCCCACCGTGATAGAGGCGGCACCGGCAGGAACGCCGCTGGCCAACATCCGGCAAACCGTTTATCACGTCCCCAATTTCAATACGAAAGTCAATTTGCTGGAATACCTGCTGCTGAACCGGCCGGATATGAGCAAGGTGCTCGTTTTCGCGTCTACCAAAGCCCTGGCCGATGAACTCTACGAAAAAATGGCGGAGCACATGCCGGGCGCAGTGGGGGTGATCCACTCCAACAAAGACCAGAATTTCCGTTTCAACAGCGTCCGCCAGTTCCGCGAAGGCGTGTTCCGGGTGCTGATTGCGACCGATATCATGGCCCGCGGGCTCGACATCGCCGAGGTGTCTCATGTCATCAACTTCGACATGCCCGAATCCCCCGAAAACTACATCCACCGCATTGGCCGTACGGGCCGTAAAGACGCGGAAGGCAATGCCCTTACCTTCGTGACGGAAAAGGAATTGCCCCTGCTTCAGCAAGCCGAAACGCTTATGAAGTTCGAAGTTCCGGTGGAGGCGATCCCCGCCGAAGTGGAGATTTCGACGGTCCTCATCAAATCCGAAATCCCGGAAGTCATCGTTCCCAACATCAAGCTGAAACTGCGCAGCACCACCGAAGGCGGCGGCGCGTTCCACGAAAAGCTGGAAAAGAACAAAAAGGTGAACGTGAAAGTCAGCCACAAGGAAAAAATGCAGCTGAAATACGGCAAACCGAAAAAACGGCCGAAGAAACGCTGATCCTACAACTGCAGTAATCCCGCTTTATGCAGCGTGTTCACGGGTTTATTGTCCCAGAACAGTTCGAAGTCTTCCAAACCTGCGGCACTATAGCTCGCTTCCACATCTTTTAGCGTGAGGGGCGTGGCGGCCTGTACCGAAAGCTTTTCCAGCATATCGGCCAGCCAGATCCCCTGTTCCTTGCCCACGCTGATGCTCAGCGGTTCCTTGCGCGTCTGGAACGTGAGGGAGGTCACTTCCCAGGTACTGCCTTTTTTCGATTTGGTAAGTGTCTGCACCTGCGGTTTTTTGCCCAGCCAAACCACTTTGGCCGTGGGTTTGCGGGCGCCGAGCGCATCTTCCTGGAGGGCTTTTTCTATGTAATCGGGCGGGATCTTGGTGCGGGGGATTTTCATCTCGAACCAATGCTGCAAAGGATCGTCGAGGCAAATGCCGTGCATGAAATTGAAGAGCGATTTCTTCAACCCGAACGCGAACTGTTCGTGGTCGGCGCCGGAGTCGTCGATATGCTCGAGGTCGTTATTGGCGAAGGCGCCAACGGTGTCGGATACACGTTTAACCTGGTATTTTTCGGGGTTCAGGCCTACCGGACTATGCGCCGTCATGGTAAACAGGTGCCAGAAGGCGGATTGGAGGATGCCCGTTTTGAACAGCTGGCGCACCATTTCCAGGGAGTCGATGGTTTCCTGGGCGGTTTGCGTGGGGAAGCCGTACATGAGATAGGCGTGTACCATGATGCCCGCCTCGGTAAAGTTGCGGTTCACCTGCGCTACCTGCGCCACGGTAATACCTTTCTGAATAAGTTCCAAAAGCCGGTCAGACGCCACTTCCAGCCCGCCAGACACGGCTATGCAGCCACTGGCTTTCAGCAGCAGGCAAAGGTCGCGGGTGAAGCTTTTCTCGAAGCGGATGTTGGTCCACCAGCTCACGGTGAGTTTCCTTTTGATGATCTCGAGCGCCAGCGCGCGCATGAGCGCAGGCGGTGCGGCTTCGTCCACGAAATGGAATCCCGTTTCGCCCGTTTGCGCGATCAGTTCTTCCATCCTGTCTACCAACATGGCTGCGGCCACGGGCTCGTACAGCCGGATGTAATCGAGCGAAATGTCGCAGAAAGTGCATTTGCCCCAGTAGCAGCCGTGGGCCATGGTGAGCTTGTTCCACCGGCCGTCGCTCCACATGCGGTGCATGGGGTTTACGACTTCGATGGCGGAAATGTATTTGCCGAGATGGAAATCGCTGTAGTCGGGCGTTCCTACCTGGCCCTGTTTATAATCCTTGCAGGACGCGTTGTTGATATAGGTGACCTGCCCGTCTTTCAGCAGGAAAGTCCTTTTCAGGTCGCTTTCCGGCAGTTCGCCGGTGATGTGGCGGTAGAGGTTTTCGATGGGCGCTTCGCCGTCGTCGAGCGTGATGTAATCGTAGAATTCGAAGACGCGCGGGTCGGAAACGGAGCGCAGTTCGGTGTTCGCGAATCCGCCGCCCATGCACACTTTCACCTGCGGGTAATGTTGTTTGATATATTGTGCGCAGCGAAGGGATGCGTAGAGGTTGCCGGGGAAAGGCACGGAAATAGCCACCATGGAAGGTTGTATGGTTTTCATCCGTTCTTCCAGGAGGCTGATCAGGATTTCGTCGACGTAAGTGAGGGGTTGGCGGAGGGCTTCGTATAATTCATCGAAGCTGTTGGCCGATCGGCCGAGTTTTTCGGCGTAGCGGCTGAATCCGAAGTGCTCGTCCACGCATTCCTGGATAAGATCGGACAGATCTTCGAGGTACATGGTGGCGAGGTGTTTGGCTTTGTCTTGCGTGCCCATGGAGCCGAATGCCCAGCCGAGGTCTTCGAGCTGGGAGAAGCGGGAGGCTTCGGGGAGGAAGTCGCGCTTGCAGATCCGGTGCGCCAGGGTAGGGTTGTGGCCTTGCAGGAAAGAGATCACGTCGTCGATGGTATGCACGTAATCGTCTTGCAGGGCGAGGATGCGCGCCGCATTGGGGCTCAGTTCCCTATCGGCCGGAATGCGGGCGAAGAGGGTGGAAAGGCCGCTTTTGGAAAACAACGCCACGGTGGCTTCGATGCCCAGGTCTGCCTGTACGGACGGGATGCCCCTGGTATTGAGGAAACCTTTCAGGTAGGCCGTGGCCGGGTATGGCGTGTTCAGCTGTGTAAAAGGCGGCGTTATAAGGAATACGGGTGCGCTCAAATTCGGATTCGTTTAAAAGGCAAAATTAACCCGAAATAATTAAACCCGGATTTTTCCTATTTTACGCGCTGCGAGTTATGAAAAGAAAAATGATCATAGCGGCCATGGCCTTCGGTCTACCGGCCGCTGCACAAACGGATACCACGGTGCTTCCCGGTTATACCGTGCAGGGGTACGCCCAGCAGCGTGACCTTTCCACCGTTCCCGGGGCGGTGAGCGTGATCAGGGAACCCGATTTGCAGCGGATGGCCCCCGGGTCTCTCGTGCCCGCGCTCAACGCGGCGCCGGGCGTGCGCATGGAGGAACGTTCGCCGGGGAGTTACCGGTTGAACATCCGCGGCAGCTCCCTGCGGTCGCCCTTCGGCGTCCGCAACGTCAAAATGTATTATAATGGCCTGCCGTTCACCGATCCTGGCGGTAACACTTACCTTAACCAGTTTTCTCCTGTCATATTTTCCTCCCTCGAAGTGCTGAAAGGCCCGGGAAGCAGCCTGTACGGCGCCGGAACAGGGGGCGTTCTCCTGGGAGACCGCCGCTTCGACCCTGAAAACAGCTTCAGCGCCGGGTATTCGGCCGGCAGTTTCGGTAGTCAACAGGCAGTGGCCAGCGCCGCTTTCGGCAGTGCGAAGTTCCGCCAGCAGGCCATGGCATCGTGGCAGGAAGCGGGCGGGTACCGCGACCGGACCTACATGCGCCGCTATGTGGCGGGCTGGAGCGGTAAATGGGAGGCGAGCGAACGCGCTGTCGTAGAAGCACATTTGCTGGCCGGCGATCTCTATTACGAAACGCCCGGCGGCCTTACGCTGGCGCAGTTTCTCGCCGATCCGAAGCAGGCGCGCCCTGCCGCAGGGGCTTTCCCATCCGCAGCAGGCGCACATGCCGCTATTTACCAGCAAACGCTGTGGGGCGGCTTGAAATGGGCTTACCGCTGGAACGAGCATTGGGAGCACTCCGTGGGCGTGTATGGCGCCTGGAGCGGGCTGTGCAACCCATCCATCCGGAATTACGAACAACGCAACGAGCCCCACGCCGGGGCGCGCACGGTGGTGACCTGGAAAAAAGGGCCCTGGCGCGTGCTGGCGGGCGCGGAAGGACAAACAGGGAACTTCCGGACACGGGTGTCTGCGAATAAGAACGGCGAAGCGGGCATCCTCCAGACAGACGATCGCATCCGCAACGGCCTCCTGTCCCTTTTCGCGCAGTCCGAACTGGTGCTCGATGACGGATGGGTATTCACCGCCGGCCTGAGCATGAACAGCGCCAATACTACGATCCGCAGGGTCTCGGAATCGCCGGTGTTCCGGTTCACCACGCAATACGACAAGGAATGGGCGCCGCGACTGGCCGTCCTGAAACGATTCAACGCCTGGGCCAGCGTGTATGCCGTAGTGTCTAAAGGTTTCTCGCCGCCGGCGGTAGCCGAACTGCTGCCGTCTACCAGCGTCATCAATACCGATCTGCAGGCGGAAAAAGGATGGAATTACGAAGCCGGGGCGCGCGGCGGCAACAGTCGTTTCCGGTACGACGTGAGCCTGTTCCGGTTCCAGTTGAAAGACGCCATCGTGCAGCGGCGAGACGCCTCCGGCGCCGATTACTTCGTGAATGCCGGCGCCACCGTGCAACAGGGTGCGGAAGTGGCCGTTGCGTATCAGCCGCTGGATGTGTTGGGGATTCGTGGCGGGTGGACTTTCCATCATTTCCGGTACGAAGAATTTTCCCAGGCCGGCAAATCGTTCAATGGCAACCGCCTTCCCGGAACGCCACAGCACGCGCTCACCGCTTCGGCGGATGTGCGCATCAGTCCTGCGTGCTCGGTATTCGCCACCTGGCTGTACAACGATGATATCTTTATGAACGACGCCAATACCGATAAATCCGCCGCCTTCAACCTGCTCGGCCTCAAAGCCGAATACAAGCTGAAGCGCCGGGGATGGGAGGGGCGCCTCTTCGCCGGAAGTGAAAATCTCCTCAACGAAACCTACAGCCTCGGCAACGACATCAACGCCGCCGCCGGCCGGTACTACAACGCCGCTCCCGGACGATCGTTCTACGCAGGTTTTACCGTGAAATTGAATGGGTGGAAAGCGCCTGCCGGAAAATACCCCGGCATATTCAGGTAAATGCCGTTTGGCGGGAAATATGCTGGATAAGTTGTGCCTAAAAAAGTGCGTCGCTGCAATGGTTGCATCCAACTTGCCTGTATCTTTGCCTTGTACTTGATTGGGGCCAATCCCCACAGGTACCTCCCGGCGGCTCCGGCCGCCTCAACATATACCGCCCGCCCTGCCCAGGTTTACACCGCAGCATGGCGGGTACTTTTTTATACCATATATTCCCACGCACTTTTGTATGCATCGTTCGCTTCGGCGTATGCGATGAAACCCGCGTAGTACGGCAGTCTCGATAACGTTGCGCTGTCGCCGATGACCACGAGTTTTTTGCGCGCGCGCGTCATGGCCACGTTCATCCGCCGGATGTCTGACAGGAAGCCGATCTTGTTATCGGAATTGCTGCGCGTTATGCTGATGTACACCACGTCGCGCTCCTGCCCCTGGAAGCTGTCGATCGTATTGACGGAAATCCGGTCGCCGAAAATTTTGAGGCCGGGATGATGGTCGAGCTGTTCGCGCAGCAAACCGATCTGTTCCTTGTATGGCGCAATCACTGCGATTGTGGGGAAGTTGCCGGGTTGATAATGCGGCAGCAACGTTTCCACGAAGCCCGCCAGGTGTCGGAACAGGAACGCCGCTTCTTCGGGGTTGGAGGTGCTGGTGCCTTCCTGCTTTTCATCGAACCCGCAGCCCGCCGTGTCCACGAACGCCAGGGGCGCATCTTCGCCGAACAGCAGGTGCCCCGCCACGGAAGGATGCGCTTTCAGCCGGCTGTCGTAAAACGCGGTGGAAGCATATCCCATGATGGTATTGTGCATGCGGTATTGCTCTTCGAGCATGGTCACCGATCCCGGATGGCGGATGGCAAGTTTTTCGAGCAGGGTTTCGGCGAGGCCGTCGCGCGCGGCGTCTGCCGATTTGATGGTGGGCGGCAGTTGGCAATGGTCGCCGGCGAGCACCACTTTTTTCCCTTTCAGCGCGGCGATCCAGCAGGCGGGCTCCAGGGCCTGGCCGGCTTCGTCGATCACCACGGTATCGTATTGCAGGTGGCGAACGGTGTAATGCTGCGCGCCAACCGGCGTGGCGGTCACTACCTGCGCTTTGTCGAGAATGTCCGAAACGATGTACTGTTCCATCTTTTCGACGCTTTGCATGATGTTGCGGGCTTCCGCGAAAAGGGCTTTCCGCTGCTCGCGCTCCGACTTACCGAAATTACGTTTGTATTTATGCGCCATATTGCGGAACTCGTTGGCTTGCTTGCGGAGGCGGCGGATTTCCTTGACAGACGAATGATTGCTCACCTGTGCGTCCAGCGTAATGTCCGTCAGCTTTTCAGAGACCTTAACGGGATTGCCTACACGGAGTACGCGGAGGCCTTCGGCGAAGAGTTTCTCGCTGAGCAGGTCTACCGCGGCATTGCTGGGCGCCACTACGAGGATCTTTTTATCGTCGTTGGAAAGGAGCGCCTTGATGGCCTGTACGATGGTGGTGGTTTTACCGGTGCCGGGAGGGCCGTGCACCACGGCCACATCGTTGGCGGACAATATTTTATTAACGGCTTCCTGTTGGGAAGGGTTGAGGGTTTGGGAGGTGAACGGTGGATGATATGCGTCGAATGCGGGTGTTTCCGCGCCGGTGAGCACGCGCACGAGGCGGCCTTCGGTGGATTTTTCGAGGAGGGATTCCGCTTTCTGCAGAGCGGAGAACATTTCTTCGTAGCTGGTATTGTCGAACAGCAGATCGATGCCCAGTTTGCCGCTGTCTGCCCATTCCGGCAGTTCGTCGGATTTCAGGGTGATTTTCAGGCGGTTGCCGCTTTGCCAGGCGATGGTGCCCTCGGCACGATATTCCTTCGGGTCATGCTGCGAAAACAGCACGGCGGATGCGCCGAAACGCAACTGGTGCGGCACATCGTGATGCGTGGTGCGCTCGATCTCCACCGTCAGGTAATCGCCCCGGCTCATTTCGGACCCGCGGATGGCCACGGGGTACCAGGAAAGGCCGTTAGCGCGCCTTTCGGCCACGGATACGCTTTCTGTGAGTTTACGGTAATTTTCCCTGTCGTCCGACTTCTCCTGCTGCAACAACTGCCGGAGCCTGCTGAAATAATCCATCCCGCAAAGGTAATCAATCCCCGAAGGCCACCCATCAGCCATTCATAACATTTTCGCAATAGCAAAACGGCGCTCCCGGTCCCGGGAGCGCCGTTTTGCTATTGCGGAGCATCGTGCGTCAGGGTTTATCCCACCACACAGGTTCCGCCATATAGGTCGGGTTGCCTGCATTGGGATTGGCTTCCAGCACTTCGACCATGTTGTAGTTGATCTCATACGACGGAACGGCGCACCGGCGCGGCCAGTCGGTAGGGTTGGGATACCCTTCGGACATGACGTGCGACGGGCGTTTGAACCCTTTGTATACACCCATGGCTTCGTTGTAATTGCCGCCGGCGTCTGCGCAGAAATTCATGCGGCGCATGTCCATCCAGGCTTCGGGGGAATAGCTCAGCGCGATCCATTTCTGGATCATGATGTGGCTCATCGTGATATCCTGCGCGTTTTGCACGACGGAAGTGCTGGCGAGGAAGTTATCGATCGTGGTGCCGGCAATGCCCATGGTATTCATGTGCGAGCGGATGCCGGCCTTGTAGGCAGCCAGCGCTTCCGCGCGCTTGTCTTGTCGGAACAGCATTTCCGCTTCGATGAAGCGCATTTCGGCGTTGGTGATCAGCAGGCCTTTGCCGCCGCGTTGGGTGTACCAGGAGCCGGTAGACACGATCTTATCGCCGGGCTTCGGGGCCGCGGGGTTTTTCCGCAAGGTGATGAAGCGGGCATCGCTCGCCGCAGGACCGGATTTGGGCATATCGGAAGCCATATCCACGCCTTCGGAGCGCACCAGCACACCGTTAACGTCCGAAGCACTGGGGATCATGAGCGCGGCGCGCGGGTCCTCGATGTTGTTGGCGCCGGTTGGTGCTCCGGTGTAATTGTTGGTGAGATAATCGATGAACAGCTTCGTAGGGCGATAGTTGTTGTTGATGTTCACGTATTGCAGCGCGGCCTGAACGGTGGTAGTGGCGGGCGACTCGTCTACGTACTGCATGATGGCGCCCTCGTCGTCGGCTTTAGGGGCCTTGTCGAGCAGGTCGAGCACGGCTTGCGGGTTGAAGCCCGCTTTCTTGGAGGTATGCAGCAGGAAGCGGGCCTTCAGCGCATAGGCCGTCTTGATCCAGTCGGCCGCGTTGCCGCCATGCAGGTAGTCGCCTTTGGAAAGGGCGGGGGCGATGGCGCCCTGGGTTTTCTGGAGGTCGGCGATGGCTTCGTCCAGTAAGGCCAGCACTTTCGTTTGTACGTAAGCGCCGTCGTCGAATTTGGGCGTGAGCACTTTCGGGTCGTCGAACTCATCATAAGGCAGCATGCCGTAATAATCGGCCATGTACCCGAATCCCCAGGCTTTGATGATCTTGCCTACGCCTACATAATGCCAGGCGTCCACTTTCTGCGCGGCTACGATCATGGGCTGGATGTTCACGGCCGTGTTCACGTACCAGCTCTGCCAGGGCCATCCGGCGATGGAGGTGGTGGTGGTAGTGTTCCAGCGGCTCATCTGGTATGCGCCGAGGCTGTTAACGTAAATGGTGGCGAGCTGCTGGGTGATGAGCGCGGCGCGGGTGCCGGCGCTTTCATATCCGTCTACGAACTGCGCCAGGATGGGTGGAAGGCGCTGCTCGGGCGTAGGGTCCGCTTCCTGGCCAACGTTCGGGTTTTGATTGATGTCCAGCCATTTCTTACAGGAGGTGAAGGAAACGGCGGCTATGGTGAGAATGCAAATGATCTTTTTCATGTCCCTCAGATTTAGAATTTAACATGTAAACTAACACCCAGTCCGGAAGTGGAAGGGATCCCGCCGTAATCGATGCCTACAGACCCGGAACCGATCACACCCGCGCCGGCGGCGCTGGTCTCGGGGTCCATGCCGGTGTAGTTCGTGAACAGCAGCAGGTTGTTGCCGTTGAGGCTCAACGATGCGTTTTTCACCCATTTCATGTTGGAGAACATGCCCTGCGGCAGGTTATAGGTGAGCGATAGCGAGCGCAGCCGCATCCAGTTTACTTTTTCCACGAAGAAAGGGATATGGTTCAGGTACATTTCGCGGTAGAACTTCTCCGTAGCCTTTACGGTGGCGGTTTTGGCCTCGTACTTGTTGGTGCCGGGGTTCATGGAAACGCCGGTGAGGGTGATGTTCTGGTCGCGGTTTTCGGTGATGGTGCTGAGGCCGTTGCTCACGAGCATGTATTCCGTGCCGTTGAACACATCTCCACCCAGCCGGAAATCCCACAGGAAGGAAAGGTTCCAGTTTTTGTAAGTGAAGCTGTTGTTGATACCGCCCAGCAGGTTGGGCTCGCGGTTGCCCACGTTTTCGGTGGTATTGCCGGAGATTTTCGGCAGGCCGGTATCCCAGTCGAGGATGGTGTTGCCGTTCTCGTCGTGCTGCCAGCGCGAGCCGCTGAGGCCCATGAAGTTACCGCCGTCGAACGAGGCGGCTTTCGCATTGCCGACCTGCACGTCTGTCACGTAAAGGATGGGGAGCGCGGCGGGGAGCGATTTCACGGTGCCTTTGTTTTTGGAGAAATTCAGCGCCACGTCCCAGTTGAAATCCTTTTTGCGGATAGGGTTGGCGTTGATGGATACTTCAATCCCCCGGTTCTCGATCTCGCCGGTGTTCACATAGCTGAGGATGTAGCCGGTAGCATTGGAAACGCGGGGCTGGAGGATCTGGTCGCGGCTGTTGTTGACGTAATACGTTACGTCCAGGCCGAGGCGGTTGCCGAGGAAGCGCAGTTCCGTACCCACTTCGGTGGATGTAGTGGTTTCGGGTTTCATGTTCGGGTTGCCGCGCGTCCATTCATTCCGGAAACCGCCGCCGATGGTCAGTTCCGGGGTTTTCAGGTAAGTGGCTGTCTGGTAAGCCGGCGCCACTTTGCCCACCTGGGCCCAGGAAGCGCGCACCTTGCCGTAGCTGAGGATGCTGTTCTTTTCCATCAGTTCTGTGAACACGAAGCTGCCGCTCACGGCGGGGTAGAAGAACGACCAGTTGTCTTGCGTGAGGGTGGACGTCCAGTCGTTGCGGCCCGTGGCGCTGAGGAACACCATGTTTTTATACGAAACGCGGAGATCGCCGTAAGCGCCCACGAGCCTGGAGCGGTCGAGCTTCTGCAGGGCGTAGCGGTCGCGGCGGTCGGCGTTGTTGATGGTCCATTTGTTGGGCAGCAGGAGGTTTTCGGCGCGAAGGGAATTGGATTTCGTTTTGAAATCCTCCGCCGTGGTACCCAGCAGGAAGTTCAGGTCCCAATCCCTGCCGATGTTCTTGTGGAAATTCAGCATGAAGTTGGAATTGATGTATTGATAGTTCCTGTCCGTTTCGGAAATCATCCCTTTCAGCCAGGCTTCCTTCACGGAAGAGCCGGGGGAAATGATGGTGGAGAACTGGGTCACGTAATTATCGATACCGAGGCGATAGGTAGCATCCAGCCAGTCGGTGATTTTCACGTTGGCATAGGCCGTTCCCAGCCAGCGGTTGGTTTTATCGCCCTGGGGGTTGCGGTGCAGGATCCAGTTCGGGTTTTCGAGGTCGCCGTTCGCATCGAGGCTGATGGCGGGCAGGAGGCGGACCTTGGCGCCGTTGGGATCGAGCCAGTACCGCATGTCGCGGTTACGGGGCCATACCAGCGCGCCTTCCAGCGCACCGTTGGTTTGGGCGTCCCAGAGCCCGTTGGCCGTGAGGGTTTTGGTGGTGTTGGCGTGCGAGAAGGAGGAATTGATGCCGAAGGTGAACCGTCCTATCTTCTGTTCGCCGTTAAAGCGGACCGTGGAGCGGTTAAAGCCCGTGGTTGGCACGATGCCCGTTTGGCGGAGGGCGGAGCCGGAAAGGAAGAAGTTGCCGTTCTTGTTGCCGCCGGTAACGGTGAAGCTGTTATCGAACGCCTGGCCGTGCTGGAAGAAGTTGCGGACGTTGTCGTACACTTCTTCGCCCGCTTCGAAGCGTTTGCCCCAGGAAACGGTGGTCTGGTCGGTGAACGTGCCGTTCAGCGAAGAGCCTTGCTTGAAGGTGCTTTGCTGTTTCGGCAGTTTGTTCACCCAGCTGTTGGTGTACCGGGAAGTGATGGATGCGCTCGTGGCGCCGTCTTTGCCTTTTTTGGTGGTGATGACGATGGCGCCGTTGGCGGCGCGGATGCCGTAGAGGGCCGCGGCGGCGGGGCCTTTCAGCACCGAAATGCTTTCGATGTCTTCCGGGTTGAGGTCCATTGCGCGGTTGGAGTTGGTGGTGGAACGGTTGATCATCCCGTCGAAGGCGCTGTTGTCTCCCTGGCCGGTGGAGTTATCGATCGGCATGCCGTCTACCACGAACAAGGGCTGGTTGTCGCGCTCGAGCGAGGTGCCGCCGCGAATAACGATGGAGGCGGATGAGCCGGGCGCGCCGCCGGAGTTGGTGATGTTAAGGCCCGCGATCTTGCCGTTGAGGGAATTGATGAGGTTGGGGTCTTTGTTTTTCATCAGTTCATCGGCCTTGATGTCTTGCACGGAATACCCCAGTGCCTTTCGTTCCTTTTTAATGCCCATGGCCGTGACCACCACTTCGCCGAGAGCGCTGGAACTGGTTTCCATGATGATGCGGAGGGTGGCGTTGTCCCCGATCAGCACGTCTTTGGTGACATAGCCGATGAAGGAGAATTCCAGCATTTCGCCGGGCGCCGCCTGGATGGTGAACTGGCCGGATGGATTGGTTTGCGCATAGCGCGTGGTGCCTTTAATGCGAATGGAGACGCCGGGCATGGGTGTGCCGTCGTCTCCCTGCACGGTGCCGGTGATGGCTTTTTGCTGCGCCGGGGAGATGGCAGGCAGCAAAAACAGTATTAACGACAATGCCGTTAATAGCCTGAGCATTTTTCTCATGGTAGCTGATTTTGTGAGAGGATATAACTGGTTGACAAATAGTGACATAGCTGAACTGCATGCTCGCTGCACGATTTATATTGGTTGCCGTTCCCGCGTTTTTTGGGCAAAGGGTTATCCAGACGTGGGTTTCCCGTTTGTTTTACAATGTGTTAAGGAATAGCGATTTGATTTTGATAATAATGCTGTCGTACCTGAATGATTTTCCGTTGAAAAGCGTTTTCCTTATCGGAATTGCGATTCCGATACCAATATAAGCGCAAAACCCGGTGAAATCAATGAATGTGGATTATTTTTTATTTCATATGCTTGCGAATTGCTTTCGCGCTGTTTACTTTTAGGCTTTGAAAACCCATCCGTTCAACCCTGAATTGTATAAAATATTGATTGTTAACGTGCGAGGATGTAAGGTGGGAGTGAAATAGCAGAGACGGTTTAATGTTTAACTAGTTTGTCCTTATCTTTAATTTGATATGATACCATCGAAAGAATTTGAGCACATCCGCAATGCGCTCGATGCGATCACGAGTCTTCGTTCGGCCATGCGGCAGTTCATTTCCAAAAAGATCAAGGAAGGGAATTATGACATCACGTATGAGATGTTACAATTGTTGCTGGTGCTCTGGCGGGGGCAGGAAGTGAACCAGCAGGAGATCGCCAATTTGCTTATCAAGAACAAGGCGAGCATCACGCCGCTGATCGACAACCTCAGCAAGCGCAAGCTCGTGGTGCGGAGGGAGGACCCGTCTGACCGGCGCAACAAGATCATCGCGCTCACGAAGGCCGGCCGGGAGTATGTGGAGGCGTTTAACCCGGTGCTCGACGATTTCTTCCGCCTGATCGAGAAGGATATTTCGAAGTCGGAGCTGGAGCGGGTGGGAGATTTGCTTATGAAAATGCGCCGGAACCTCCTGGCTTGAGGGATAAATAAATAACCAGGTGTTTCGTTGGAGCGAAAGTACGGTACATGGGATCGGTTTCTTACGTGAGCGCCTGGGTCCCCGGCAGTAAAAGCCTGCCGGAAACACAATCCTCAAAATCATTTACAACGATGGAAATGCCGCCGGAAGCCCTGCCAGCGCATTTCTCCCGGAAATATTCCCGGAAAATCCCCATATTGGGTTAAAATAATCAAACAAAACATATGTCTACAAGAAGAAACTTCCTGTTGCAAACCGCATTGGGACTGGCCGCCACGGCGGCGGGGCCCCTGGCAGCGGTAGCGGCGGCGCCGAAGCCGGCAGGCCAGCGTTTCCCCATGGGCATGGCGGGTTATACCTTCGCCAAGTTCAGTGTGGATGAAGCGATCGCCCAGATGAAGCGCGCCGGGATCGAATACATTTCCGTGAAAGACATCCACCTGCCCCTGAACAGTTCGGAAGAGAAGATCGCCGAAGTGCTGGGCAAGTTCAAAGCGGCAGACATCAAGGTGTACGCCGTGGGTGTGATTTACATGAAAACCGAAAAGGCGGTGGATGAGGCATTCGCGTATGCTGCGAAGGTGGGTGTTCCTTTGATCGTGGGCGTTCCCAATCCCGAACTGCTTGATTACACCGAGGCGAAGATCAAGGCGACGAACATCCGCCTGGCGATCCACAACCATGGTCCGGAAGACAAGCTGTACCCCGGCCCGAAGAACGTGTACGACCTCATCAAGCACCGTGATGCGCGGATGGGCATTTGCCTGGACATCGGGCATGCGATGCGGGCGGGAGAGGAGCCTGGTCAGGCGATGAAGCTGTATAAGGATCGTATTTTCGACCTGCACCTCAAAGATGTGACGGTGGCGTCCAACCAGGGGAAACCTACGGAGATCGGCCGCGGGGTGATCAATTTCCCCGGTTTCGTGCAATCGATGGCAAAGATTAATTATAAGGGTATTTGCAGTATAGAGTATGAGAAGAACATGGCGGACCCGTTGCCGGGGATCGCGGAGGGGAAAGGGTTTTTTGAGGGGGTGGTGAGGAGTTTGGTGAAATGATTGTGAAGGGCAGTGCGGTTGCACTGCCTTTTTTTACAGGTGTAATTGTCTTTGCAGACACTATAACAAAAACTGTGTAAACATATAAAATCGGAGTTCGTAAGAGCTCCGATTTTTTTACTTTTAAACTTTACACAGAATAATGAAAGCAGAGGATTTTTTATCAGACGATTTTTTGAAGCAATTTAAGACCGGAGAGCAACTCAATGACTTCCTGGGCAAGACCCAGAAAAGGGCTATTGAAAAAATGCTGGAAGGCGAGCTGGATGTACATTTAGGGTACGGAAAGAATGAGCAGTCCGATAGTTCTAATGCCCGAAATGGGTATGGAAAGAAGAAGATTAGGACCAGTTTTTGGGAAGCAGAGATAAAAGTTCCGCGTGACCGGGGCGCCAGTTTTAACCCTTTGAGCTTCGCTCGCAACCTACGTCAAAGCTTCGCTTTTCCTCGGTTGTCCCCAAGCGGGAAAGCATGGTGGAAGGTATTGAGGAGGTAATCGTGTCCTTATATGAAGGCATGACTGTAAGCGATATTGAGGAACAGATTAAGGATGTCTATAAGTTCGAATTATCCACGGCCACCATCAGCCGGATCACCTCCCGGGTGGCGGAGGACATCGTAGCCTGGCAGAATCGCCCTTTGGAGCCCGTTTGCCTGATCGTTTGGATGGACGGCATCGTATTCAAGGTTCGAGAGAATAGTAAAGTAATCAATAAGACAATTTACATAGCCGTGGGGCTGCGTAAAGACGGTTATAAGGAAGTGCTGGGGATGTGGCTGGGCAAGAATGAGTCAGCGGCGTACTGGATGTCCGTATTAATGGATATGAAGGCTCGTGGAGTGGAGGATATCCTTATCACGGCAACCGACAACCTTAATGGCTTTACCCAGACCATCCGGGCAGTATTCCCGCAGTCTTCCACCCAGATTTGTGTAGTTCACCAAATTCGCAATAGCTGTCGCTATGTGGTCTGGAAAGACAAAAAGGCGTTCACCCAGGATATGAGGGATATTTACGCGGCGCATACCCGCCAGGCAGCTGAGGCTGCTCTGGAGAGCTTTGAGGCTAAATGGGGCAGCAAATACGGCTATGCAATCAAAAGCTGGAAGGAAAACTGGGAAGAACTGACCGTTTTCTTCGATTTCCCCATTGAGATCCGTCAAATCAACTATACGACTAACCTGATTGAAAACCTTAACGGAAAGATTAGGAAATATACTAAGAACAAGCTCTCTTTCACTACGGATGACGCTGTGCTCAAATCGGTGTACCTGGCGCTAAGAGAGGTGACAAAGAAATGGACTATGCCAATAAGAAACTGGGGTGTGGTCCTCCATCAGTTTTTAACTATTTTTGAAAATAGAATCAAGTTATAGGTACTAATACAGAACTCCGATTTTTGAAACTTACACAGTTAATGAGATAGTGCCTTTTAGTTAAGCAACTGTTTTACTTTGTTAATTAAACTATCACCCCTGAGGCTACCCCCAAATGACTGTATGCGACAATTTTGGCAATCGTAAGCAATGATTCTCCCTTTTTTGTCAACTAGTAAATAGGCTGGAATACTATTTATGCCTAAAATGGCGACTAAGTTTTTATTGTCTGTTGAAATTAAGTGAGGCCAAGGGGTGCCGTCTTGTTTAACGGCATTTACCCATTTCTCTTCTGATTTATCAATAGAGATCCCTACAATATTGAAACCGGCATATTTTAATTCATGATATGCCTTTTTTAAATTTGGTATTTCTTCTCGGCATGGAGCACACCATGACGCCCAAAAGTCAATTAGTGTGAATTCATGGGAATTGATTAATTGAAGAATGTTAAATGTATTGTTTTGAACATCCCTTAAACCTAACTCTCTTAATATTGAACCATCCTTGAATTTTGAATCACGGTGCAATTCATTCAATAACATTAAAGCTTGTTTTTCATAATAACTTATGTTTTGGGTGTCAGGGAGATCGTTTTCTAATTGTGCATAAATTTCTTGATCATTTTCTCGCAGAGCTGTTAGTAAAATATAGGGTATGATTTTTGAATGTGGATTCCCCTTAGCCCAATTTCTGATTGCGTCATAGTATTTATTTCTGGCGAAGCTTAGTATGTCAAGGGTATCTTTACTTTTGTTACGCTTATATCTTAATTGGAGATATTGTTGTTTTGTTGAATTAATTGCGCGTAAATAGCTATTGTATTCTTTATTGGTGTTGCTCCCCGTAACGTAAATATCGATGTGTTGTAGCATGGGACTTGAAGACATGGGAGATGTGACCCCCATCGTACCTTCAATCGTGATTGTATCGTTGTCAATAAAGAAATACTCAGTAGGGCTGGCAGAGGTATATGAATCAAAAGTGATTCTTAATATTCTCCCGCCAGGCTCCAAAGTGCCATGGAAGTAAACTGAGTCAAATTTTGAAGTTGCTTTTCCTAATGTATCATTTTCAGACGAAACTAAAAATACGCTGGACTTATTCGCAAGACCTGAAAATTTGCATATAATCGAGTATGGGCTATTGATATTTGAAATTTTTTGAGCCAAAACAGGGTTAATGCTTATAAACATTGTTGTCACAAAAAGCATGGAGAAAATTCTAATTTTCATGGTACGATTTGCTGTAGTTATACTTTTAATGGAATTCATGACACCCAAACATCTTTGCAGATTGAATGGGTAGTAAAATTAAGATTATCCAATCTTTATATTAAGATGTGATATTTGAAAAAAGGGGGAATATTTTAATCTATAATTTGGAGATTGGAAGTGTCAGGTGAAATTGAGGAGAGCATAATGGAGGATTAAATTTTATTTTTTTTGATACAAAATTGAAAAAATAGCCACACTGCGATTGGGTTGCCGTATGTTGTTTTAATTTGCTGGTATAATCATTGAAAGAGTACGCAATTATTGAGAACCTAAAAGAGATAGTTGACCATTAGTGATAAATAGATATTTTTAGCAATTCCCATCGTTTGTTCAAAAAAACAATTTATGGTTAAGACACGGCGCATTTACATCGCTCAGCAGTTTATTTGTTCCCTATTTATTATTCTTTTTGTTTATACTGGATTGAACAAGTTAATGGATCATGAAACATTTCTTTCCCAACTACATAAATCACCATTTATGCAATGGGGGCCAGGATTCGTTTCTTATGCTATTCCTGTTGGAGAGCTTTTGCTTGCCCTTGGCTTGATTATTCGGAAAACAAGAATGATTGCCTTGATGGGTTCTTTTTTTCTAATGGCGATGTTTACAGGGTATATTTGGATAATGTTAACCTACGCAAATGACTTGCCTTGTAGTTGTGGCGGTATATTGGCCGCGATGACTTGGGAAGTACACTTAGTTTTTAATGCTGTTTTCACTTTATTGGCAGCCTTGGCGATTTGGATGGAGAGCATTCTCAAAAAGGGAAAGAGTACGGCGAATACTGAATATACCAAGCAGCCGATTTAATACGATCTACAATCTACGATATTCTCCTAATAAATTTTCTGATGTACATCAAAGGCTGGCGTTAGATGCGCCTTGCCACAGCCTAAATCGTGGCAGACAATAATCATTTCTTAATCCTTTAAAAAAAATTAACATTATGAAACGCTTTAATGTTAGCATTCTTGCTGTTGTTGCTGTATTGGCAATCGGTCTGACCGCCTTTACCAAGGCTGAACCCGTGGCTAAACGTGCAGTTATTTCCCACTGCTATAGCCAATTGAATCCTGCTTATGATCCGACCACTTGCGCAATTAATTCTTTCGTGCTTAACCAGCAGGAAGTTTGCGACGCTGATGTGACTTCTCAGGTTAACAAGGGGCTGCTTGGTCTGACTACTTCGTCTTATACAGCTAGTCTGAACTGCGGTGAACTTAACCAAGTTTTCTGCTGTGCTCAACTTATCGTTGATCCTTCCCCCTGTCCTAGTGCAACTCCGGCTCAACCGGCATTTACCTTTATCGATAAGGATGGTGTTCTCCGCACTGGTCAGAGAGCTCAGATTTTTGCCGTATTCTGCAAACCTTCCTGAGTTTAATTCTGTATTTAGTGTCTCGCCATTTAGGGCGGGACACTATTTTTATTGGTCCCAGCCGTTAGTTGAAAACTACGCACTTTAGTGCGAGGGCTTTAGTAATGCGAAAAAATCTGTCTAAATTAGGTAGATGATGCGCCATGGTAGCCATACAGTAAGCCGCTTGACG
>NZ_RXLO01000007.1 GCF_003958645.1 Chitinophaga rhizosphaerae | reverse complement strand
AGTTTAAATCTGGCAGTCAAAAGATGTTTCCCCAATGCCCACCGGGTAACCGATCGTTTTCATGTGCAACAATTAGCTTTTGATGCTGTACAGGAGACCCGGATCCATTACCGGTGGGAAGCGCTCGAGCAGGAAAATGCGGCCTATGAGCAGGCCCGCAAGCACCAACAGGCCTATCATCCCGAGGTTTTACCTAATGGAGATACGCTTAAGCAGTTGCTGGCCCGCAGCAGGTATCTGCTGTTCAAACACCACCGGCTCTGGACAAGGGAACAACAGCAAAGGGGCGAACTCCTTTTTAGCCGCTATCCTGTTATTCAAAAAGCGTATCAACTGTCTTTGCGGCTGTGAGAAGTTTATCGGTTGTCCACCTGCAAGGAGCAGGCATTCAAGAAGCTGGCGTTGTGGTATAATGATGTGGAAGAAGCAGGGCTTGCTTCCTTCAGAACCCTTGCCAGGACGATACAGCACCATTATTTGGGCATACTGAACTTCTTCAATAACAGGTCAACCAATGCTGCTGCAGAATCATTCAATGCGAAGGTTAAAGCGTTTAGAAAAAGTATGAGAGGGGTAAGAGATATTCAATTCTTCCTTTTCAGACTGGCTAAATTGTATGCTTAAATTTAAAATCCCCCAGGAATTTGACTTGATCCGCGTTTTCCCGCGAAAAACCGTTTCGTATAGGAGTCGATGTTAGGAAAGTAAGGGCATAAAAAAAGCACCGGTTGAATGTTCAGCCGGTGCTTTTGTGCGGAGGAAGAGATTCGAACTCTCACACCCTTTCGGGCTCTACCACCTCAAAGTAGCGCGTCTACCAATTTCGCCACCTCCGCGTTGGGGTTGCAAAAATAAAGCCTTTTCACAAATATCCAAATAAAATTATTTCCGAAGCCAGATCCGGAAGGTGGTCCCCTTGTTCAATTCCGACGATTTCACCGTCAGCCGCCCCTTGTGATAATCCTGGATGATGCGCCTGGCAAGGGAAAGGCCCAGCCCCCACCCTCTTTTCTTGGTACTGAAGCCCGGGTGGAACACCTTTTCCTGCAGCCGCTTCGGGATGCCTTTGCCGGTATCGCTTACGTCGATGATAAGGTGGGCGGAATGGTTTTCGATGAGCACCTGGATCTCGCCTTTCCCTTCCATCGCGTCCAGCGCATTTTTCAGGAGGTTTTCGAGGACCCAGTCGAACAAGGTGGGCGAAATCATCGCCATCACTTCCTGTTCGGCCGAATGCAGCGAAAAATTGACTTTCTGGGGCGCCCGCTTTTTGATATAAGCCATCACGGCCGCCACCTGCTCCACTACATTCCGCTCCTCCAGGTTGGGGACGCTCCCGATCTTGGAAAACCGGTCGGTAATCAGTTTGAGGCGGTCCACATCTTTGGCGAGCTCCACGGCAAGGGGGCGCACTTCGGCCGTTTCCTTCAGGATTTCCACCCAGGCTTCCATGGAAGACAGCGGCGTGCCCAGCTGGTGGGCGGTTTCCTTCGCCATACCCACCCAAACCTGGTTCTGGACGGCCCGGTTGGTGGACGACAGCGCAAAGAGCGTCAGCGCGATGAACAGCGCCACCACCAGCAGCTGGATATACGGATAATACCGCACCTGCCGCAGGATGAGGGAGTCACCATAATAAATGTAGTTGTTGGAATGCGAATCCACCGCCATGATGAACGGCGGGTGCTGCCGCCGGAAATCCTCCAGCTGGCGGGCCAGATACCCCGGATCGCGCAGTATCTGCGCAGAATCGAGGTTCGCATGGTCTTTGATCCGGCCCTGCTCGTCTGTCAGGATCAGCGGGATCGTGGTGTTGGTCGTCACGATCTGCACCGCCAGGTTGATGTTCGCGTCTGACGGCGACTGCAGCAATTCCTGGTTCGCCTCCACCCAGGTGGCCACTTTCTTCGTTTCCTCCTGCCGTATTTTTTCGGACAGGTTGTTGACGAACCAGATGGTAGTGATGATAATGGCGGCCGCCACGGCGATCAGCGAAAATTTCCAGCCGATAATTTGTTTAAACATCAGGATTTGAATAATGACGGCCCGCAAGCCGTTAACAATAAACTAATTTAGTAATATTTGGAGGCTTTGTTGCATATTTGCAACGCTAAAAAAATTCCGAAAAGCCAAAACTTACGTCTTTTGTCAATGCTGCCAACGGTCGCGGTCGTTATCCTCAACTGGAACGGAAAGGGATTCCTCGAGAAGTTCCTGCCCTCCGTGTGCGCGTCTGTGTACGACGGGCTGCTGGACATTTACCTGGCCGACAATGCCTCTACAGACGATAGCGTGGCTTTCACCGAACAGCATTTCCCTACGGTAAAGATCATCCGGAATGCTTCCAACAGCGGTTTCGCGGGCGGATATAACGAGGCTTTACAACACGTAAAGGCCGATATTTTCGTATTGCTGAACCAGGATGTGGAAGTGGAGCCCAACTGGATTGGGCCCGTTGTGAACCATATGCTGGCCAACCCCGACATGGCGGCCTGCCAGCCCAAGTTGCGCGCCTGGGCCGAGCGGGACAGTTTCGAATATGCCGGTGCGGCGGGCGGCTGGATGGACATCCTGGGGTATACTTTCTGCCGCGGGCGCATCCTGTACACTACGGAAAAAGACAATGGCCAGTACGACACGCCGCAAGACATATTCTGGGCCAGCGGCGCGGCGCTTTTCATCCGGTCTGCGGCATTTTTCGAGGCCGGAGGGTTCGATCCTTACTTTTTCGCACATATGGAAGAGGTGGACCTTTGCTGGCGGCTGCAGCGTGCGGGGTACCGGATCGGGTATTGCCCGGATTCGGTGGTGTACCACGTTGGCGGGGGGAGCCTTCCACAGGGGAATCCCCGGAAGCTGTACCTCAATTTCCGCAACAACCTGATCATGCTGCGCAAGAACCTCCATTTCCAGGAGCAATGGATCATTCTCACGCAGCGCCTGGTGCTCGACATGATGGCCGCCGCCAAGAGCCTCGTGTCCGGCAAGCCGAAAGATATGACCGCCATCTTCCGCGCCTACCGCGATTATTACCGCTGGCGCCGCGAAGTGGACCAAAACCGGCCCGATACCCTGCCCCGCAAGCGGCTGTTCGACCTGCAAGGCGTTTTCCACGGCATCATGATCTGGCGCTACTACTTCCTGAACCGCAGGAAGTTCTCCGAATTATCGAAGTCAGGGAAGAAATAAATCCCATATTTGGACTTTGCCGATTTACTTTGTAAGTTTGCACAGCGAAAAAAATGTATATGGAGCATACAGTTGAAAATAAGAATGACTTCACCCGCGACTGGGTTTCTTCCTCCCGTTTCCTGTTTTACCTGAAACTGGCTTGTGTACTGGGTTTTGTGCTGGGCGGCTGCTACAAGCTGTCTGAGCATCGTTACAAAAAACCGAAAGTGCAAGTAAACGAAAGCTCCCTTTACAACCCGAAATACAAATAATCTCCGGATATAAAATATCTGAAGCCGTACTGAAAAGTGCGGCTTTTTTTGTGTCCCTTCCCCCCTCCATTTGCTCCGCTCCGCAGGATGATTTTCGTCAGTTTTACATCCCGCTTTCCCATCCCGCATCGCATCGTTATTCGCCCATTTTTCCGGCGAAATACCTGCAGGAAAAAATGGATTGAACATCAATGATCGAAGTGGATTGGGAGATGAAATTCAAGGATGAACGTCAAATGGCAACCCATCCGCCAGCCGAACTTTCCGAAAAACCGGCGGAAGCGCCTGAAAAGGAATGGGTTATATACAACAAAAAAGCCTGACTGCGATGCAATCAGGCTTTTGTTTCTGAGCGGAAGACCGGGCTCGAACCGGCCACCCCGACCTTGGCAAGGTCGTGCTCTACCAAATGAGCTACTTCCGCTTGTCCGTTTTGGGATTGCAAAAATAGGAAAGAGTTTGAATACCGCAAATAATATTCTCAAAAAACTTGAAAAAAATTTTCCGCTGTGCAGTCGAAAACTTTGTAGTCCGCGCCCATGCTGCAAATGCGCGCTTACCGTTATTAAAGAAATTGATTTATCATTGTACAATCCTTAGATTGCGAGACCGTTCTTCTATGCATACAACCATTCCGGCTGTATGCTTCCTTTCGCTGTTGTTCGCCTGTAACAACAAACCCAGGGAAGCAAAGGCCCCCGTTCAACAGGAACAAACCATATCGCGGCCAGACAATTTCGCGGAAGACCTCGCCTTCCTGCGCGATTTCACATCGCCGGCCGTTTTGAAAGACAGCACCAGCAAGTCTTCCATCGCCATCGTGAGCGCCTGGCAGGGACGTGTCGTCACTGCTGCCGTGGCCGACGACGGGCGTAGTTTCGGGTGGCTCAATTACGGTACCATCGAAAATGGCAAGCAATATCACTTCAGCACATTCGGCGGAGAAGACCGGCTGCTGTTCGGCCCTTCGCCCGACAGCGCCCTTCAGATCCCCGAGCATGGCTCCGCCGATTCGGCAACCGTCACCGCCATTCCCGATCCCCTGCGCGATTCGGCCGTTTTGCGGCAGGTTTCCTCCGCCAGGGGCGTTACCGTTTTCGAAGGCAATATCAACCTCCCCAGCGCGAAAGGGACCATTTTAAACGCAAGTATTTCCCGCACCATTTCGCTTCTCTCCCGCCGCGACCTTCACAACTATCTCGGCGCAGACATTCACCGGAGCGTGCATGCCGTGGGGTTCCATTCAGACAATATCATCCTCAACACCGGCACCCATCGCTGGGATACGGCTTACGGCACCACC
The DNA here is from genome assembly GCF_003958645.1 of Chitinophaga rhizosphaerae. Taxonomy (GTDB): domain Bacteria; phylum Bacteroidota; class Bacteroidia; order Chitinophagales; family Chitinophagaceae; genus Chitinophaga; species Chitinophaga rhizosphaerae. Next base: position 335,182 of record NZ_RXLO01000007.1, on the reverse strand, counting down.
GCCATCCGTATCCGCGGCATGTTCCCGGTCAGTGCAACTTCCATCGCCATCATTCCCCTGAAGCCCGGCGGCAATGTGAGCACCGTAGCACCTTTGCCCAAAGAGCGTTTCGTGGTGAAGAACAATGTCGCGTTTTTCAGGGCCGATGGAAATTATAAAGCGGAATTGGGGATAAAACAGGCGGCGGCGCTGAATTTCATGGGTATTTACGATCCGGAGCGCGGCGTGCTGACCGTTATCCAGTTCACCATGCCCCGCCAACCGCAGCACTACCTCGGCGAAACCGCTTCGGATGCGCGTGCGGAAGTGCTCCGCATCCGCAACAACGGGCCCGGCGATACCGATGCCCCCGGCCGTTTTTTGGAAATACAGAGCGCTTCGCCGGCCGCATTGCTGAAACCCAAAGGCAGGATGCAACACTTCCACCGCACCATCCACCTGGAAGGCAGCGAGAAGCATCTCGGCGAGATCACGAAGAAAATATTCGGCGTTACGCTGAAAGAAATTACGGCCGCACTCCCCTGATCAAAGTGGCTTGATCTCGAGGTTGTAGATATCGCGCAGGCGGAGCAAAGTGAGGTCCAGACTGGCTTTGGGGATACCGATCTCCATGCTGCAGAACAGCTGGATATCCTGTTGTAAAATGGTGCAGTTATTCTGCTTCACCACCATCATCACATCGTTAAGGATCGTATAGTCGAATATCAGCTGGAACCGTGCTTCCACGTTTTTCTGAATGGCCGGCACCAGTTGCAGCACCAGCGCACAACTCATTTTGTAGGCGTTGATCAGCCCGGGAACCCCGAGCAATGTGCCCCCGAAATACCGCACCACTACCACCAGCACGTCTGTCAGCTGCTTGCTGTCGATCTGCCCGAGAATGGGCTTCCCGGCCGATCCTGCGGGCTCACCGTCGTCTACCGCGCGGAACTGGAGGCCGTCGGTCCCCAACCTGTACGCATAGCAATGGTGCGTGGCTTTGGGATGTTCCTTCTTCACTTCCTGCAGGCATTCTTTGACCTGGTCGGCATTTTTCACAGGGAAAGCGTAGGCGAGGAATTTGCTTCCGCGGTCTTTGAATTCCGCTGTCGACTTTTTATCAATCGTATAGTAAACGTTCATTTCCTGGGTTTAATGTTTGGCGGGAACGAAGATGTCGATCCGGTCGCCGGCGATGTGGTTGCTTTCGAGCATGCGGGCGTTCTTGAGCACGGGTGCGGAAAGGCCGCCGCCCAATGCCGTTTGCCCGGTGATGATGCGCACTTCGTCCCAATGCCCGCCGCTGATGAATTGCTGCAATAATACGGCGCCGCCTTCCACGATCACGCTCAGCACGGATTCCCGGTGCAATTGCGCGAGCACCTGCGGCACGAGGGGCCGGGCGCTGTCGATTTCGGCGGATGTGAGGATGAGGGTGCGTACCGAACCGTCTTTCACATAATGGCTCCCCGGCACTTTATCCTGCAGGTCGAGCACGATGCGGACGGGAGACTTGCCCGGCCAGAGCCTGGCGGTAAGCCGCGGGTTGTCTAGCAAAGCAGTTTGTGTTCCGACCATGATCCCCGCTTCCTCCGTTCTCCAGCGATGTACGAGCCGATCCGCAAACGGGTTTGAGATACGTACCGGTTCGCGGCTGGCGGGGGCGATATATCCATCGGCCGATTGCGCCCATTTGAGGATCACGTAGGGCCGTTGCTGTTCGTGGAAGGTGAAGAAGCGCCGGTTGAGGTGGCGGCATTCCGCTTCCAGCACGCCCACGGTAACGTTGATGCCTGCGTTGCGGAGTTTTTCGATGCCTTTGCCGGCCACTTTCGAGAAGGCGTCGATACACCCTATCACTACATCCGGAATGTTCTGCGAAACCACGAGATCTGCGCAGGGCGGCGTTTTGCCGTGATGGGCGCAGGGCTCGAGGGATACGTAGAGGGTAGACCGGGGGATCAGCTCCTGCAATTCCGGGGGAACGGAATTGACGCAGTTGACTTCGGCGTGGGGGCCTCCCCAATAGTGGTGATATCCTTCGCCGATGATGATGCCTTCATGCACGAGCACGGCACCCACCATGGGGTTGGGCGCGGCATGACCGGAACCCTTGAGCGCCAGGTCGATGCAACGTCGCATAAAAAATTCGTGCGGGTGATGGTCCATCATTGCGTCGTAAATGAGATATTTGCAAAAATATCGTTTCAGCGGCGATTTTCCGCTGATTTGCCGTATAACATGACCATCCAATCCGCATTCGCAGACCTGACCAATGCCATCCGCCCCCTGTACGACGCCCGCGAAGCCGCCAACATCGCGCATTTGCTTATGGAGCACATCACGGGGCTCGGCAAGCTGGACCGCATCGTGCATAAGGAAATGGACCTCACGCCCCGGTGGGAATCGCAGTACCGGGAAGGCCTGGCGCAACTGCTTTCCGGCAGGCCCATCCAGCATATCACCGGCAAAAGCTGGTTCTACGGCTTAGAGCTCATCGTTTCCGACCAGGTGCTCATCCCCCGGCCGGAAACGGAAGAACTGGTGGAATGGGTGCTGCTCGACCATCCTTCCCACCCCGCCCTCCGCCTGCTCGATGTTGGCACCGGTAGCGGATGTATCCCCATCGCCCTGAAAAAACACTGGCCTTCCGCCGATATCTGGGCGATGGATGTGAGCCCCGGCGCCCTGGAAATCGCAGCCCGCAACGCGCAAATGCAGCACACGCCCGTCAATTTCATCCGGCAGGATGTGCTCGACCCGCAGGCCGCCGCTCCCCTTCCCGCCCTCAACGTCATCGTCAGCAACCCGCCTTACATCCCCCAAAAGGAAAAAGCCGGTATGGACACCAACGTGCAACAGTTCGAGCCGGCTACGGCCCTGTTCGTCCCCGACAACGATCCCCTGCTTTTCTACCGCCGCATCGGCCAGCTGGCCCAGGAGCGCCTGGAACCGGGGGGCAGACTGTATTTCGAGATACATGAAGATTACGGGGAAGCGGTGAAGACGGAGCTCCTCCATCAACAATTCACCGACGTCGTCCTTAAAAAAGACATGTTCGGGAAAGACCGGATGGTACGCGCCACGAAGGCATAAAAAAAACTGCACCCGTTACGGATGCAGTTTATCAATGTTCGTCAGTTTTCTTGTTTTACCGCTTCGGCGCGTTTTGCGGCTTGGCGGTGCCCAGTACCGTTTTGGCGCCCAGTTCCCGTGCGATCTGCATGACGGAAACCACGGCGCTGATGGGCACGGATTCTTCCGCGTTGATGACGATGGTGGGGTCCACTTCGCCGACGGGAATTTTAGCGGCGAGTGCAGCCTGCAACTCGCTGAAGTTAACGGGGTTGGTGCCCACGAAATACTTCTGCCCCGCGTCTATGCTCACCACCACCGTTTGCTTGGCCTTGGTGTTGGAAGCGGCTTTCGGCAACGCCAGTTTGATGACGTTGGGATTGGCCAGGGTAGAGACGATGAGGAAGAACAGCAGCAGGATGAACAGGATATCGTTCAAAGCGCCGCTGTGCAACTCCGCATGTCTTTTATTTCGGCTCCGCAGGTTCATGATGCTTCAGTTTCAATTGAAAAATTAACGTTTAACCGGCTCCATCAGCACGTCGATGAACTCGGAGGAAGCCGCTTCCATCTTGTTCACCACTTTGTCGATCTGCGCCTGCAGGTAACTGTAACCTACATACGCCACGAGGCCGATGATAAGACCCGCTGCGGAGGTCACCATTTTCACGTAGATACCGCCGGCGATGGTGCTCAGCGTAATATCCGACGTCTGGGAGATGTTGAAAAACGTCTGGATCATCCCGGCGATGGTGCCCAAAAACCCGAACATCGGGGCGATGCCGGCGATGATGGACAGGATCACGAGGTTCTTTTCCATTTTATATACTTCCAGCTTGCCGACGTTCTCCATCGATTTCTCGATGCTGTCTACCGGTTTGCCGATACGCTGGATGCCTTTATCGATCATCCGCGCGATGGGGCCCTGCGTGTTCTTGGAGAGCGAGCGGGCGGCGGAGATATTGTCGGAAGTGATGTGATCGCGGATCATCGGCATGAAATTGCTTTCCATCTTACCGGCGCGGGCGATGGTAAGATACCTTTCCACGAACACATAAATAGCGATCACGGAAAGCACCCCGAGCGGGATCATCAGCGGTCCGCCTTTCACGATCATATCCCACAGCTTCATTTCCTGCGCGGCGGTGGCGGCCCCTTGTGCGGCCGTGGCCACGGTGTCGGCCTTCGGCAACAGCAACGAGTCCTGCATAAGCGTTACGAGTCCTAGCAACATGTATTAAATTTTCGTTCTTTTTGTATTAACAAGGGATCAAAGTAATAATAAAAACGCATTCCCCGGCAATAAATTATACGGCGCGCTCCTCCCATACACGAGCGAGCTGGATGATCACATCAACGGCTTTCTCCATATCCTGCACGCTCACGAATTCGTGCTTTGAATGCAGCGCCATTTCGCCGGTAAAGATGTTCGGACAGGGAAGGCCCATGAACGAGAGCCTGGAACCGTCGGTCCCGCCGCGGATACTCATTTTCAAAGGCTCCACACCGGCCCGGCGGATCGCTTCTTCCGCGTTGGCGGACACCTGCGGGAACTTGTCGAGCACCTCTTTCATATTGCGGTATTGTTCCTTCACCTGGAAAGTGCCGGTGGCACCGGGGTGTTTGGACACTACGTTTTCCATGATCTTGCGGAGGTAAAACTCGTGCCCTTCCAGTTCCGCCGTCGTGAAATCACGGATGATGAATTCGATCTCCGCCTTTTCCACGATCCCTTCGATGCGCACGGGATGAATGAACCCCTGGCGGTCTTCCGTGGTTTCGGGGCTGAGGATGTCTTTGGGCAACGAATGCAAAATCTCCGCAGCGATCTTGATGGCACTCACAAGTTTGCCTTTCGCCGCTCCCGGATGGGCGCTTACGCCCTGGATGGTGATCTTGACACCGTCGGCCGAGAAAGTTTCGTCTTCCAGCGCGCCCAGTTCTCCCCCGTCGAGCGTATATCCGAATTCGGCGCCCAGTTTTTCCATATTCACGTGCTGCACGCCTCTGCCCACTTCTTCGTCGGGCGTGAAGAGTATCCGGATTTTGCCATGCGGCACTTCGGGATGCTGGATGAAGTATTGCGCCGCGTCCATGATTTCAGCCACACCTGCCTTGTTATCCGCCCCCAGCAAGGTTTTGCCGCTGGCAGTTATGATATCGTCACCGATCTTCTGAGAGAGGTACGGATGTTCCTTCACGGAGATGATCTGCGAGGGATCGTCGGGCAGGATGATGTCTTGTCCATCGTATTTTTTATGTACGATAGGCTTCACGTTTTTCCCGGAGCAATCGGGCGCCGTGTCCATATGCGCACAAAGGCAAATAACCGGCACGGGCTTGTCTGTCGTGGCGGGGATGGTGGCATATACATACCCATGTTCGTCCAGCTCGGCGTCTGCGATGCCGATTTGCTGCAATTCCTGTACCAATATGCGGCCCAGGTCTTTTTGCTTTTCGGTGGAAGGGAATGTATCGCTCTGCGGATCGGATTGGGTGTCTACCGTCACATAGCGGAGGAAGCGTTCGGTGACGGAGTATGCATATTTTTTGTCCATATGGGAAGGGTCTAAAAAAGTGAAAGTAAAAAGCAGCGGACCACTTTTTACTTTCAGGTATTGTATGAGGGAACGATCGTCGATTAAACGATCTCTACCAGTTCGATGTCGAAAACGAGGGGCTCGCCGGCGAGGGGATGGTTGGCATCCAGGGTGATGAATTCCTCTGTGATGGCTACCACCTTAACCGGGAACACCTGGCCCTGGGGGTTGCTCATCTGGAGGTCCATACCTACCTGGGGATTCAGATCGGCCGGGATGTTCGCTTTGGGGAACTCCATGATCAGCTCGGGGCTTTTTGCACCGTATGCTTCATCAACCGGGATGTTCAGCGTTCTTTTATCTCCAGGCTTCATATCGAGGACACCGTTGTCAAAACCCTTGATCACCATACCGGAGCCCACCTTGAACTCAAGCGGATCTCTGCCTTCGGAGGAGTCAAAAGTCTGGCCATTTTGTAACCGTCCGTGGTAGTGCACGCGAACGGTATCACCGGTCTTAACTTGTTGCATATAAAATTTTTAAAATAAGATAATAGAAGGTGAAGGTACGTTTTTTGTTTTTTATTTCCGGAATGCCGCCTTATTTTGTTGATTTCAACCCGATTTCCGCATGACTCGATTCCTGAAACTACTGATCAGCTGTTGCTTCCCCATGGCCGTTTGGGCGCAAGACGCGAACGTGCGCACCGGCGCACAGCAGACCGACGTTTACCTCCCTCTCCTGAAAGGCAAACGGGTGGGCATGCTCGTGAACCAGACCGCCATGATCAGCCCGGGTGTTCACCTGGTAGACTCCCTCCTGGCGCACAAAGTCAATATCGTCAAGATTTTCAGTCCGGAACATGGTTTCCGGGGAATGGCAGACGCCGGGGAGAAGGTCGGCAACAGCCGCGACACGCGCACCGGGCTGCCGATCGTTTCCCTCTACGGCAAACACCGGCAGGCCGACGCGGCAGACCTGGCGGATGTGGATATCCTCGTTTTTGACGTGCAGGACGTGGGAACGCGGTTCTACACCTACATTTCCACCCTGCAGGAACTCATGGAATCGGCCGCCAAATTCGGCAAACCCCTCATCGTCCTCGACCGCCCCAATCCCAACGGCCATTATATCGACGGGCCCATCCTCGATACCGCCTTCCGTTCTTTCGTGGGCATGCAACCCATACCCACCGTGCATGGCATGACCGTGGCCGAATACGCGCAAATGCTAAACGGGGAAGGCTGGCTGGCCGGGAAAGTTCGATGCCACCTTACAGTAGTGCCCTGCGAAAACTACGACCATACCACCATGTACCAGCTACCGGTGAAACCTTCGCCGAACCTGCCCAATATGCGGAGCATTTACCTGTACGCGTCTACCTGCCTGTTCGAAGGGACGGTTTTCAGCCTGGGACGGGGAACAGACAAGCCTTTCCAGGTGTACGGCCATCCGCTGCTGCCCAAAAATCTCTTTTCCTTCACACCGAAAAGCGTACCCGGCGCGAAATCTCCCGTGCTGATGGACTCTACCTGCTACGGCTACGACCTTACCGCCATCGACCCGAAGGCAGACGAGATCGACCTGAGCTTCATCCTCAACGCCTACCGGCTTTTCCCCGAAAAAGCGCGTTTCTTCAATAACTTTTTCGACAAACTGGCGGGCAGCGACATCCTCCGGAAACAGATACAGCAGGGCCTTTCCGCCGAGGCGATCCGCAAAAGCTGGCAGCCCGGCCTGCAACGTTTCGCATCCATCCGGAAGAAATACCTGTTGTATACCGATTTCTAAATTGAATACATTTGCACCCATGAGAATCATTTTTATGGGAACGCCCGACTTCGCCGTTGCCTCGCTCGATGCGCTGGTGAAAGCCGGGTATAACGTAGTGGCGGCGATCACCGCGCCCGACAAACCGGCCGGCCGCGGGCTCCAGCTCCAGCAAAGCGCCGTGAAGCAATATGCCGTGGCGCACAACATCCCCGTGCTGCAACCCGAAAAACTGAAAAACCCCGCGTTCCTCGAAGAACTGCGCGGATACCGGGCCGACCTCCAGGTGGTGGTCGCATTCCGGATGCTGCCGGAACTGGTGTGGGACATGCCGCCGCTGGGCACTATCAACGTGCATGCCTCACTGCTGCCCCAATACCGCGGCGCGGCGCCCATCAATTGGGCCATCATTAACGGCGAAAGCAAAAGCGGCGTTACCACGTTCAAGCTCCAGCATGAAATCGATACGGGAAATATCCTCTTCAAATCGGAAGTGCCCATCCGCCCCGATGAAACCGCCGGCGAACTGCACGACGCGCTCATGCAGGCAGGCGCCGAAACGCTCCTCCGCACCGTGGCCGCGCTGAAAGAAGGGAATCTCCACGGCCAGCCGCAAGACGATATCGACGCCGGCCAACTGAAACATGCGCCGAAAATTTTCAAAGACGATTGCAGGATCGACTGGGAACAGCCACTGGAGAAAGTCTACAACCTCGTTCGCGGCCTTAGCCCCTACCCCGCCGCATTCACGACGCTGCAAGGCAAAACCCTGAAAATCTACAAAGCCTCGCCAGACCCTGTTGCGCACACCTGTGCACCCGGCACGGTACAAAGCGATCAGAAAACCTACCTCAAATTCGCCGCCCGTGGCGGTTTCCTGAATGTGTTGGAACTGCAGCTGGAAGGGAAAAAGAAAATGGGCGTGGAAGAATTTCTGCGGGGATTCCGTTTCGAGTAGCGAAGAAAAATAATGTTTACAGGGATGCAAATCCGGATATCGGAGGCCCCAGCAATAAAAAACGGGGCGCCTGGTGACAGGGCCCCGTTTTCGTTATGCGGTGTTGATGCGCTATTTCAGATCTTCGTAACTCAGCTCGCAGTAGAAGCGGCCTTCGCTGATGCCGAGGGCGTCCTGCGCGGCGTCGCTCAGTTTGATGATGAGGTTCGCATTGGCTTTCAGCTGCGGGATGGCGTCGAGCACTTTGGCGTACACGGAGCGGCCGGTGAGCGGGTTGGTTACCTTCACGATGGTGCCGCGCGGAACGGAATTATGCAAGGCGTAATATTTGCCAGAACCCACTACTGCGTTGCTTTTGAACCAGGAACCAGGGCCTTTCTCCTTCGTCACGTCGCGGCCATTGCCGGTTTGCTGGTTGAACATTCCTTCGAAGCCGCCATCTGGCACTGCGGGTGTACGGCCCAGGCTGGTCGGCGCTTTCTCTACGGGTTTGGATTCCGGAGCGGCGGTTTGGCTGTTGGAGGATACCGGCTTATTTTCCACGGGCGGCGTGGCCACCGGCTTGGTCTCCGGCGCGGCGGGCTGGCTCACAGCCGCTACCGGCTTGCTTTCCGCGGCCTGCGGCTTCTCCACTGGCCTGGACTCGGCCGCTACCGGGGTTTCCGCTGCAGGAGGCGGCGTAGATGCAGACGCAGTGGGCAACACAACCGACTGGCCGCTGCCTTTCACGTACCCCACAATAAGGAACGCATCTTTCTGCACACCGTCGCCCGAAAGGCGGTTCCATTCCCGCACATTGTCCAGCGGTACTTTACCGTAATTAACATGTATGCGGTACAGCGTTTCTTTCTCTGTGACACGGTGATATACCGGGCGCACGCCGGCGCCGGCAGATTTCGTTTGCACGAAATTTTGTTTGTTGAGGGGGATGAGGACCGACTGGCCGAGGCTGAGCCCGGCCGCCATATCCGTCTTGTTCCTTGCCGCAATCTCTTTGGGGCTCAGGCCATAAGCCCTGCCGAGGCTGTACCAGGTCTCTCCTTTCTTCACGGAATGCGTCAAATAGAGATCGGGCGATTTACCCTGTACCAAAAGCGTATCCTGTGCGGCTACCCTTATCGTACCGGCCATCAAAACACCCAACATTACTGACTTTAACATATTTACTAATACTTTAAGGGAACGAATATAAAAGTTTCCATCCAATTTACGGCTCCTGGCGCGCAAAGTAAATATCCACGCGAATTATGCACATCCGTAAGAACGCTGCGAAGCCCGTCCATATTATGTTTCCGGCATACCGGATTTCAAAATGCGCATTTCTTTGGGATAGTAGTTGTTGACACGGTTGGGAAGGATCTTCGCCCATCCCAGGTTCATCCCGCGATATCGCATGAGCGCCCAGCCTTTGAGCGGCTCGCCGAACCGGAGGTCTTCCCTGCGAAGATAATGCAATGCATCTTCCAAAGTTAGTTCCACCCCGGGTAAATCCTGCGCAATTATCGTGCTAAGCGCCAGCTGGTGGTCGGGAATCAGTTCTTTCGCCGAAAGCTGGCCCGCTTTCACACCCGCTTTCCGGATGTACAACTGTTGCAGCAGCGGCATGTCTTCCGCCACGGCGGGCGACAGCAACAGCACTTCGCCATCGTGTAACATCATGCGCACATCCGCGCCAGGCTTGAGCCAGGGCAATATGCGCTCCGCATCTTTCTTCGGCAGTTCCGCGAATTTCTGTTTTCCTTTTTTTGGTGGTCCGGCTTCGCCTTCTTTCCGGAAACAGGCGATGAAAAACCCTTCCCCCTTCACTTTATCCGGATAGAACCGGTACCCGGAGGCCTTATGCACAGGAGATGCTGTAGCAACGATGTTCCATTCCGGCTGCAATTGCAACGGCAGCGAAACGAGTTGTTCGTGATCCATGAGCCAGTCGAGCAGTTGTTCATCTTCCTCGCGCGCATACGAGCAGGTGGAATAAATCAGCACGCCGCCGGGTTTGAGGGACGGTAGCGCATCGGCCAGGATTCTTTGCTGGCGCTGGCTGCAGAGCATCACGTTGTCGTACGACCATTCATTGACCGCCTCCGGATCGCGCCGGAAGAGGCCGGAGCCGGAGCAGGGCGCATCCACGACCATCAGGTCGAAGAAACCTTCCAGCCGCGAAAAATCCCGCGGATCGTTGTTGGTGACTACTACGTCGGTAGTGCCCCATCTCGATAAATTATCCGCCAGCAGCGCGGCTCTCGGACGGATAACCTCATTGGAAACGAGGAAGCTCCCGGCCGGAAGCGCCGCCTGGATCAGCGTGCTCTTCCCCCCCGGCGCCGCGCAAAGATCGAGCGCCCTGAGGGGCGCCGAAGCCGGGATCGTTTGCCGCAGGGCTTCTTCGAGGAACATCGATGACGCCTCCTGCACGTAATACGCGCCGGCATGGAATTGCGGATCGAATGTAAACGACGGGCGGGTGGAAAGATAGTAGCCGCCGCGGGCCCAGGGCACGCGCGTAATTTCCAGCTGCGGAAAAACGGACGTGGCATCCTGCACCTTCTGCGGCTGCAAACGCACGCTGGTGATCCTTTCCGGGGATTCATGCACTGCCAGGAAAGCGGCGGCATCGTATCCCGGAAGGCCTGTCAATGTATCGATAAATGCCTGAGGTAATGCTGGCACGGAAATATTTTCCGCAAATGTAAAGATTTATAACGTCTTCACTTCCGCCACCAGCTGTTGCAGCACCGATTTGGCATCGCCGAAGAGCATGGAGGTTTTGGGCTGGAAGAACAGTTCGTTTTCGATGCCGGCGTAACCGGGCTTCATGCTGCGCTTGTTCACGATCACCATTTTGGCCAGTTCCACTTCCAGGATGGGCATGCCGTATATGGGGCTGGAAGGATCGTTTTTGGCTGCGGGATTTACCACGTCGTTAGCGCCCAAAACCAGCACCACGTCCGTATTCGGCATGGCGGCGTTGGCCGTTTCCATTTCTTCCAGTTTCTCGTACGGCACATCCGCTTCCGCGAGCAACACGTTCATATGCCCCGGCATGCGGCCCGCCACGGGATGGATGGCGTAATTCACTTCCACGCCTTTTTCTTCCAGCAGTTTTTCCAGCTCATGGCAAACGTGTTGCGCCTGTGCCACGGCGAGGCCGTATCCCGGTACGATCATCACTTTGCCGGCATACCGCATCATGACGGCGGCATCGGAAATGGTCACTTCCTTGTAATTGCCCTGTTCCTTCGAACCGCCGCCGGCGGATGTTGCCTTTGCGCCGAAAGATCCGATCAGCACGTTCTTCAGCGACCGGTTCATGGCCTTGCACATGAGAATGGTGAGGATCGTGCCGGCAGACCCTACGAGAATACCGCCGGTGAGCATCACCGGATTGTCGTACAGGAAGCCGCCGCACGCAGCGGCCACGCCGGTAAAGGAATTGAGCAGCGAAATCACGACAGGCATATCCGCCCCGCCGATGGGCATAACGAACATGACGCCGTAAATCAAAGACAATGCAAACACGGTATAAAACAGGATATGTACGATCGAACCGGCTTGCTGAACGTCCAGTTTCATACCGATCCCCTGCCCGCGCATTTGATTACCGACGAACAACTCTCCATTTCCGTAAGCATGATGAACATCAAACAGCAGCCACGCGGTGCCGATCACGATCAATGCCAGTACGAGCAGGTTCATGATGTGCTGTCCGTTGAAGGAAAAATCCTTCACTTTGCCGTTCAGTTTTCCCCAGGCAACCATGCTGCCGGCGAAGGAAATGCTGCCGATAATGAGGCCGAGCAGGATGATGAGATATTTCCCGGCCGGGTTGGTGAAACTTTCGCCCACATGGATATCTCCGCTGATCGTGAGGCCGGGCCCAACCACTTCTTTAAAGAACCTGGCGAGGTCGATGAAATTATGATTGGCGAGATGATCGAATTCCACGATGGAAATGAGCATCGCGCAGGCGCCGCCCATACCGTTGAAGAGGCTCACCATTTCGGGCATGGCCGTCATTTTCACCTTTTTCGCGGCCAGTACGCCGACAACGGAACCGATGAAGAGCCCGCCGAATATCCAGCCGTAGTTATGCAGCCGTTCCCCGTTTTCCTCGTACAGGAAAATGGTGCCGATAATGGCGATGAACATGCCCCCCGCCGCTATGAGGTTGCCTTTGCGGGCGGTGGCAGGGTTGCTGAGCATCTTGAGGCCCACGATGAACGTGATGGAGCCGATGAGGTAAGCGAGCGTCAATAATCCGGACATAAGGAGCTTATTTCTTCTTTTTAAACATTTCCAGCATGCGATCGGTCACCACGAAACCACCCACTACGTTGAGCGTGCCGAGTATTACGGCGAGGAACCCAAGCACCAGGGCCAGCCAGTTGTCCGCCTCGGCCTTTCCCATTACGATGATGGCGCCGATGATCACCACGCCGTGAATGGCGTTGGCGCCGCTCATGAGCGGTGTGTGCAAAACGGACGGAACCCGCGAGATCACTTCGATCCCCAGGAAGACAGACAGTATCACGATGTATACCATCTCGATGTGGAGTTGCAGAAAATCCAGGATTGCGGTCATAATTCGATCTGTTGGAATGGAATGAAATATCAGACGGCCGCGGGTTGCAGCTGTTTAACGCGCTCGTTCACCACCTGCCCGTCTCTGGCGATGCAGGCCCCCTGCACGATGTCGTCCGCAAAATCCGGCTGCCACTGCCCTTCTTTTCCGATGAGCAGTTTCAGGAAATTATGCATGTTTTTCGCATAGAGCTTGCTCGCGTCTGCAGGCGCCGTGCCGGCCAGGTCGGAATTGCCGATGATGGTGACATCTTTGTGGACGATCGTTTCCCCGTTCTTCGTCAACCCCGTGTTCCCGCCCGTTGCCGCCGCCAGGTCGATAATGACGCTCCCCGGCCGCATGCCTTCCACCGCTGCCGTGGGCAACAGTATGGGCGCGGGTTTGCCGGGAATCTGGGCGGTGGTGATCACGACATCCGCTTTGGCGGCGCTTTCCGCGATGCGGGCCGCCTGCCGTTCCTTGAAATCTTCTGATTGCTCCACGGCATACCCGCCCGCTTTCGACGCGTCTGCCGCGCCTTCCACTTCCACGAATCTGGCGCCGAGGCTCATCACTTCTTCCTTCACGGCCGGCCGCGTATCGAATACTTCTACCACCGCTCCCAGCCTGCGCGCCGTAGCGATCGCCTGGAGACCGGCCACGCCGGCGCCGAGAATGAGCACTTTGGCCGGCGGAATGCTGCCCGCCGCGGTCATGAACATGGGGAAATAGCGGCTATACGTGAACGCGGCCAGCAGTACGGCTTTGTACCCGGCAATGTTGGCCTGGGAACTGAGCACGTCCATGCTCTGGGCGCGGGTGGTGCGGGGGATGGAATCGAGACTGAAAATGGTGAACTGCCTGCCGGCCAGTTGTTGCATCAGTGCGGGGTTGAACAGGGGCTGGAACACGCCGGCCCAGGTTTTTCCGGGCGGTACCTTTTCGAAATCCGCCGCTTCCGGTGGACGGATCGTCAGCAGCACGTCTGCGCCCTTCAGGATGTCTTCACGGGATTTGAGGGCTGCCCCGGCCTCGCGGTAACCGCTGTCCGGATAAAACGCCGCGGCCCCTGCGCCTTCCTCCACCCAAACTTCCACCTGTTGCTGAACGAGTTGCTTTACGACTTCCGGAACGAGCGATACCCTGTTTTCACCTGAATTTTCTTTGAGAACGGCCAAGATCATCGGGTTGGAATTTAGCTGATGGAATTTAGTGAAAAAATCCGGTCTGGCCGAAATAAATATCTCCGCAAACCACCCGTACCCGCACAAAAAAAGCCGGCGCACACACGCCGGCTTCCGTTTCTATCTTTTTCAAGGTTTTTAAACCATGACCGTTTCCATTTTTTCGCGGCACAGGATGCCGAGGGCTTTCACCCATTCCGGATGCGTGTTCACACAGGGGATCATCGTGAAAGAATCGCCGCCCGACTCGATGAAGGTATGCTTCCCTTCCACCGCGATCTCTTCCAGCGTTTCCAGGCAGTCGGACACGAACGCCGGGCAAGCCACCAGCAGCTTTTTCACGCCTTCTTTCGGCAACGAGCGCAGGCGCTCGTCGGTATACGGCCGGATCCATTCTTCCCTGCCGAGGCGGCTCTGGAACGAAACGCTCCATTTTTCCTTCGGGATGCCCAGTTCCTTCGCAACCAGCTCCGCCGTAACGGTCACCTGGTGGCGGTAACACTGCTTGTGCGCGCGGGAATCCACATGGCAACAGTCGTTCACTTTCAGGCAGTGCCCGCCCGTTACGTCGCCTTTACGTATATGCCTTACCGGTACTCCATGGTAGCTGAACAGGAGATGGTCGAAATCCTGCTCCACGTAAGGCCGCATGCTTTCCGCCACGGCGTGGATGTAGTCGGGATGGCGGTAAAACGGCTCCACGATCTTCATTTCGAAGGGATACTTTTTCTTACGGTAGATTTCCTTCGCGTATTCTGCGGCGGTCTCGAAGCTGCTCATCGCGTAATGCGGGTACAGCGGCACGAGGATGACGTTTTTCACGCCGGGATGTTCTTTCACGATCTTGTTGAAAGTGAATTCGGGGGAAGGATTGCCATATCGCATGGTGATCTCTACCGGCATTTCGAGATCGTGCTGAAGCGCTTTCTGGAGTTGCTGTGTGAGCACGATGAGCGGGGAGCCCTCTTTCCACCAGATACTCTTGTACGCTTCGGCGCTCTTTTCCGCGCGTTTCGGAACGATGACGCCGCCCACGAGGAGCTTGCGCATCAGCCAGGGGTAATCGATCACCCGTTTGTCCATCAAAAATTCGAGGAGGTATTTCTTCACGTCCGGAACAGCGGTGGAATCCGGCGATCCAAGGTTCATGAGCACGATTGCGGTATCAGATATTGCGACCATATAACTTGTCAAATTCCTGCAAAAGTAAGTGCTTTTACAGGGAACTTCCGCATGATGTGTCATTAAATTGTTAGATTCGTTTTGATGGAACCGGCCACGGAGGCCGACTTTACCATGACATCCATCATGGCTCTACGTCATGCGATTGTTACAATGCGGCAGCAGAACGGTGTTCAGCCACCTGATCAAAATCATTTTTTCACAGCGGCATTCACCATAGGGAGAAATGACATACCGGTGACAGCCCCTGACGTGGTTTTGAAGGGTATGACAGTATTTTTGCACCCGGAAGCTTTTAAGAAAATCATGCAGGTCAATCAGCCTAAAGACATATCGAATTTTCATATCGTTGGGATCAACTATAAGAAAACTGACGCTGCGATCCGGGGACTTTTTGCCATAAACCAGGACCAATACCAGCAACTTTTACTGGCGGCGCAATCCGCCGGCATGAACGATCTGTTCGTGCTCTCTACTTGCAACCGCACGGAAGTTTACGGATTCGCGCCGGACCCGACGGTGCTCATGCGCCTCCTTTGCGACGCCGCCAACGGCAACCCGCAGGTATTTGCGCAGATGGCATATGTCAAATCGGGAGAAGGCGCCGTAAGGCATCTTTACCAGGTGGGCACGGGGCTGGACAGCCAGATCCTCGGCGACTATGAGATCATCGGCCAGATCAAGGGCGCTGCCAAGTTTGCGAAAGCGAACGGATGTGTGGGCACTTTCCTGGAAAGACTGGTAAACAGCGTGCTGCAGGTTTCCAAACTCATCAAGAACGAAACCGGCCTCAGCTCCGGCACCGTTTCGGTGGCATTCGCCGCCGTAAGGCTCCTGGAAGCCAAAGTGGCCGATATCCAAAATAAAAACATCGTATTGCTCGGTGTGGGCAAAATCGGCCGTAACACCTGCAAGAACATGATGGATTACCTGGGCGTGCGCAACATCACGCTCATTAACCGGACTACGGCCGTGGCGGAAGATTTCGCCGGGAAGCACGGGTTGCGGTATGCTCCTTACGAGCAGATGGACGAATCGCTCCGCGCGGCAGACGTGATCCTGGTGGCCACCAACGCCCCCCAGCCCACGATCCTCCGCAAACACATGGAAGGTACGGCATCAAAACTGGTGGTAGACCTTTCCATCCCCTTCAACGTTGCCCCCGACGTGCGCGATCTGCCCCATGTCGAAGTCGTGAACGTAGACGATCTCGGCAAGATACAGGACGAAACCCTCGCCCGCCGGCTCAACGAAGTTCCCAAAGCCATCTCCATCATCGAGGAGCACATGGAAGAATTCCTCTACTGGCACAAAATGCGCAAGCATGCCGTGGTACTCAAAGCGGTAAAGGAAAAACTCACCGAAATCCATGCCCGCGAGATCAAGGAACAGAAAAACGGCGCACATTATAACCTGGAAGACATCGAGGAAGTTTCTTCCCGCATCATCCAGAAAATGATCAATCTCATGGCCGGAAAAGTGCGCAAGGAAACTGAAAAGGGCGATATGTACATCGCCATGATCAGTGAAATATTCGAGACCGGCGCAAACCAGGAATAAAACAATGGACAAAATGATCCGAATAGGCACACGGGATAGCCAACTCGCCATGTGGCAGGCTAACCTGGTGAAAGATTTATTGACACAATACGGCCATGCCGCAGAACTGGTCCCCATTAAAAGTGAAGGCGACATCGACCTGATAACGCCCCTTTACGAGATCGGCGTTCAGGGCATTTTCACCAAAACGCTCGACATCGCGCTGCTCTCCGGCAAGATCGACGTGGCGGTCCATTCCTTCAAAGACGTGCCCACCCAGCTGCCCCAGGGGCTGATCAACGCCGCCATCCTGGAGCGCGGGCCGGTGAAAGATCTGCTCGTCCACAAAGGCAGCACCGCTTTCCTCGACGATCCCGCATCCACCGCCAACATCGCCACCAGCAGCATCCGCCGCAGGGCGCAATGGCTCCGCCGGTACCCCCATCACCAGCTCCACAACCTCCGCGGCAACGTTATCAAGCGCCTGGAAAAGCTCGCCGCCGAGAACTGGGACGCCGCCATTTTCGCCGCCGCAGGGCTGGAACGGATCAACGTTCGCCCGGGAAACTCAATGGAGCTCGACTGGATGATCCCCGCACCTGCGCAAGGCGCCATCGTGGCCGCCTGCCGGGAAGATAACACGGCAGTCCGCGAAGCCCTGGCTCCGCTGCACCATGCAGATACCGCCATTTGCACCGGCGAAGAGCGCGCTTTCCTGCGCACCCTCCTCGGCGGCTGCACCACACCTATCAGCGCCTTCGCCTATATCAACGACGGCGAACTGTTTTTCGAAGGCAGCCTTTGCAGCCTCGACGGCAGCCGCTCGCTCCTGGCCTCCCGCCGCGTTCCCGTTTCGGCGGCCGCAGGCACGGGGCACGACGCCGCGCTCGACATCATTTCCCAGGGCGGAGACGCCATCATCCAGGAAATCAAACATGCCCAACAGCGATAAATACCGCATATTAAGCACCAAATCCCTCCAGGAATCGCTGCGCCAGGCCGCCGCACAACGCGGCATCGCCCTGGTAGACCAGCCTTTCATCGACATCCTGCCGGTACGCACGCCCCAACTGGACGCGCGGCTGCGGGAGATCGCCCTCGGTGGACAGATACTCGTTTTCACCAGTCCGAATACGGTAAAATCCGTGACCGGGTACTGGGATAACGGCGTGAAACAGCAGATTTACTGCCTTGGCGGCGCCACGCTCGAAGTGGTGCAGGCCGAAATCCCCGGTGCGGAAGTGCTGGCGACGGCAGCCAGTTCCCTGGAACTGGCGAAGCTGATCGTAGCGGACGCCACCATCGGAAAAGTGGTGTTCCTTTGCGGGAACATCCGCCGGAACGAGCTGCCCGAGCACCTTTCCGCCCACCAGATCGGCGTGGAGGAACTCGTGGTATACCATACCGTGGAAACGCCCGCTTTGCTGGGAGAACGGTACGACGGGGTCCTGTTTTTCAGTCCCAGCAGCGTCCGCAGCTTTTTCCAGCAGAATGCGCCTGACGGGGCAACCGTTTACTTCGCCATCGGCGAAACGACGGGCGCCGCTGTGCGGGAAATTACCGGCCGGCAGCCGGTCATCGGTGCGGAAGCTTCGGTTCCCGCGCTGGTGCAGACAGCCATCGATTATTTTGACAACATCAATAATAGCAACGAATGAACGGATTACAGAACGACCTGCTGCTGAAGGCCCTTTCGGGCAGCCCGGTACCCCGCCCCCCGGTATGGATGATGCGCCAGGCCGGCCGCTTTTTGCCTGACTATATCAAGCTCCGCGATAAATATTCCTTCTTCGAGCGTTGCCAGACGCCCGAACTGGCCACCGAGATCACCGTGATGCCGGTAGACCAGGTAGGGGTAGACGCGGCCATCATCTTCTCCGACATCCTCGTGGTACCGCAGGCGATGGGTATGGAAGTGCAACTCGTGGAAAAATTGGGGCCCCTCCTCCCACAGCCCGTTAAATCGGCGGCAGACCTCGACCGCATTCATATCCCCGACGTGAAAGACAGCCTGCATTACGTGATGGACGCCCTGCGCCTCACCAAACAGACGCTGGCCGGCCGCGTGCCCCTGATCGGCTTCGCCGGCGCCCCCTGGACGCTGCTTTGCTACATGGTACAGGGCAAGGGCTCTAAAACATTCGACGAGGCCAAAGCTTTCTGCTATACCCAGCCCGAAGTGGCCCACGAACTGCTGAACCGCATCACCGAAACCACCATCGCCTACCTGAAAGCGCAGGTGGAAGCGGGTGCAGACGTGGTACAGATTTTCGATTCGTGGGGCGGGCTGCTGAGCCCGGAAGATTTCGAAAACTTCTCCCTCCGGTACATCCGCCGCATCGTGGCCGCATTGCAGGGCGTTGCCCCCGTGATCGTGTTCGCCAAAGGCGCCTGGTTCGCACTGGAAGAAATGGCCGCCACCGGTGCGCAGGGCCTCGGCCTCGACTGGTGCATCAAACCGGAACTGGCCCGCAAATTTGCAGGGCCTGCCGTAACTTTGCAAGGCAATTTCGACCCCGCGCAGCTCATGAAGCCCATCCCGGAAATACAGAAATCCGTGAAAGCCATGATCGACGCGTTCGGGCCGCAGCGCTACATCGCCAACCTGGGCCACGGCATTTTGCCGAACATCCCGGTAGATCATGCCAAAGCATTCATCGAAGCCGTTAAGAACTATGCATAATATTTCCGTAAAAGACCGTTTCGTCCCTTTCATCCACCAGCTGCAAAACGACATCTGCGCTGCGCTGGAGCAGGCAGACGGGAAAGCGAAGTTCCGTGAAGACCGCTGGGAGCGGCCGGAAGGCGGCGGGGGCATCACCCGCGTCATCTCCGGCGGCAATGTTTTCCAGAAAGGAGGCGTGAACACCTCGGTCGTAAGCGGGAAACTGCCGCCCGTTATGGCACAGCAGTTCAAAGTGCCGGACAACAGCAGCTTCCTGGCGGCGGGGCTCTCGCTCGTCATCCATCCCGAAAACCCTTATGTGCCAACGGTGCACGCCAACTGGCGGTACTTTGAGCTGTACGGGGAAGACGGATCGGTGCGGGATATGTGGTTCGGCGGAGGGGCAGACCTCACGCCGTATTACCTTCAGGAAGAAGACGGCGTTCATTTTCACCGTACCTTCAAGGAAGCCTGCGGCGGATATTACGAACAATACAAGCGCCAGTGCGACGAATACTTCGTCAACAAGCACCGGAACAACGAAGCCCGCGGGATCGGCGGCGTGTTTTACGACTACCTTCGCCCATCGGCGGAGCGTACGGCCGAAGACCTGCTGCAGTTCCAGTTTTCCAATGGCAATGCGTTCATATCCTCCTACCTGCCTATCGTTGAAAAGCGGAAAACCGCTCCTTACGGCGAAGCACAGGTGGAGTGGCAGGAATACCGGCGCGGCCGGTACGTGGAATTCAACCTGATCCACGACCGCGGCACGCTTTTCGGGCTCAAGACCAACGGCAGGATCGAATCGATCCTTATGAGCCTCCCCGCCCGCGCGCGCTGGGAATACGATTACCACCCGGCGCCCGGCAGCCCGGAAGCGGAACTGCTGGAATACCTCAAGCCGCGCGAGTGGGTAAAACCGTAACAGACGAACCTTAAAATATTTCAGTGATGATCAGAAGAAACAGAATTTTGCGCACCTCCCCCGCCATCCGTGCGATGGTAGCGGAAACCATTTTGACCCCGGCCAATTTCATCGCCCCGCTTTTCGTGGTGGAAGGTAAAGGCGTGAAGGAAGAGATCGCGTCCATGCCAGGATATTTCCGTTATTCCCTCGACGGTACCGTGCAGGAAGCGAAGGAACTGTGGGCCATGGGCATCAGGAGCGTGCTGCTGTTCATTAAATGTGCGGATGAACTGAAAGACAACAAAGGCACCGAGGCCGTGAACCCCGACGGGCTCATGCAGCGCGCCATCAAAGCCGTAAAGGACGCCGTTCCGGGAATGGTGGTGATGACCGACGTTGCGCTGGACCCCTTCTCCATCTATGGGCACGACGGCATCGTGGAGGGAGAAGAGATCGTGAACGACGCTACGGTGGAAGTGCTGGCGCAGATGAGCCTCAGCCATGCGCAGGCCGGTGCGGACTTTGTGGCACCCAGCGATATGATGGACGGGCGCATCGGCGCTATCCGCGACATCCTTGAAGAAAACAACTTCACCAAAACCGGCATCATGGCTTATAGTGCCAAATACGCCAGCTGCTTCTACGGTCCTTTCCGCGACGCGCTGGATTCCGCGCCCGGTTTCGGTGACAAGAAAACATACCAGATGGATTATGCCAACGCCCGCGAAGCCCTCCGCGAAACGCTGATGGACGTAGACGAAGGCGCCGATATCGTGATGGTGAAACCCGCCATGGCGTATCTCGACATCATCCGCCTGATCAAAGACAGTGTAACCGTTCCCGTGAGCGCCTACCATGTATCCGGCGAATACGCCATGATCAAGGCGGCGGCGAAAATGGGATGGATCAATGAAGAAAAGGCCATCCTGGAAAGCCTTACCAGCATCAAGCGGGCCGGGGCCGACCTCATTGCCACGTACTTCGCCAAAGATGCGGTACGCCTGTTAAACCAATAAAAACCCTGCAAAGATGTTTACAAAAAGCCAAGCATTATTCGAAAAGGCCGGCAGATCGATCCCCGGCGGCGTGAATTCTCCCGTGCGTGCATTCCGCAGCGTGGGCGGCACGCCCGTGTTCATGCAGCACGCGAAAGGCGCGTATATGTACGACGTAGACGGCAACCGCTATGTGGATTACATCAACTCCTGGGGCCCCATGATCCTCGGCCATGCCTATGAGCCCGTGGTGAAAGCCATCCAGGAACATGCCACGTTCAGCACGTCTTTCGGCGCGCCCACCGAGCTGGAAGTGACCGTGGCCGAGCTGATCGTAAGCATGGTGCCCAATATCGACATGGTGCGCATGGTAAACTCCGGCACGGAAGCCTGTATGAGCGCCCTGCGCCTCGCACGCGGGTTCACCGGCCGTAACAAGGTGATCAAGTTCGAGGGTAATTACCACGGGCATGCAGACTCGTTCCTCGTAAGTGCAGGCAGCGGCGTGGCTACCCTTGGCATACAGTCCGTTCCCGGCGTTACGGTGGCCGTGGCGGAAGATACCCTCAGTGTTCCTTACAATAACCTTCCCGCGGTGGAGCAACTCGTCGCCGAAAACCCCGACCAGATCGCCGCCATCATCGTAGAGCCCGTTGCGGGCAACATGGGCTGCATCCTGCCACAGCCGGGATTCCTGGAAGGTTTGCGCGCGATCTGCGATAAAAACGGCATCATTTTCATTATGGACGAAGTGATGACCGGCTTCCGCCTCGCCCGTGGCGGCGCACAGGAACTGTTCAACATCAAGGCCGACATCGTAACCTTCGGCAAGATCATCGGCGGCGGCATGCCCGTTGGCGCCTTCGCCGGGAAGCGCGAGATCATGGAACACATCGCCCCCGCGGGCAAAGTGTACCAGGCCGGTACCCTCAGCGGCAATCCCATCGCCATGATCGCGGGATACACCCTCCTGAAAACGCTCAACGATCACCCGAACATCTATTCCCAGCTGGAAGAAAAAACCAATGCGCTGGTTGGCGGCCTGCGCGAAGCGTTGGGCGCGGCCGGCGTCGTTCACCAGGTCAACCACATCGGTTCCATGATGAGCGTGCATTTCGCGGAATATCCCATCGTGGATTTCACCTCCGCTTCCGGCGCCAACAACGAACTGTTCCGCCGGTTCTTCCACGCCATGCTGGAAAGAGGCGTGTACCTGCCGCCCTCCGCATTCGAGAGCTGGTTCATCAGCCACGCCCTCGGCCAGGAAGATATCGGCTTCACCATCGACGCAGCCAAAGCGGCAATGCAGGCCATCAAAGCATAAAAAAAACAGCCCGGAGCGCCATGCTCCGGGCCTGTTCATACATCGTTAACGATCAATTGAATATTGTGAGAGTGGAGCTGCCTTCGGGCAGCTTTTTTTATTTCAGCCGATGCGAGAACAGCCATGGCAGCAGCTCCGGATCTGCGAAAGCGTTATCCCAACTGTTGTGCCCCACGCCGGGGTACTCCGTATATTTCACGTCGGCGCCCTTTTCTTTCAGCATCTCGTAAAACTTCCGGCTGGAAGTCGGCGGTACCACATTATCGTCTGCCCCGTGGAAGATCCAGAGCGCCGTGTTCTTGGCGTAGCGCTTGGCCAGCTTTTCGTTGCCCGCGCCACAAATGGGGAACGCGGCGGCGAAGCGCCTGGGGAAGCGCGACAACATATCGAAAGTACCCATCCCGCCCATCGACAGGCCGCCGACGTAGACACGTTTGGCGTCTACGCTACCGGAGGCCAGGAGGCTGTCTATCAGCTGGTAAAGCAGTCGCGACGGCGCCGTGGGCGGAAGGGATGTGGGGAAATTGAAGATGCGGTCGCCCGTGGAGTCCTGCGTTACCATCATGGGCGCCCAGGTGGCATTGTCGGCGCATTGCGGGAATACGACGAAAGCCGGGAATTGCTGGCGGATGGAATCGTTCCCGAAAAACGGCCCGCCGTTCACGAGTTGTTTTTCGTTATCCGCCCCCCGTTCGCCGATACCATGCATGAAAATAATGAGCGGATAGGTTTTACCAGCATTGTATCCGGCCGGCGGGAGGAACCGGTACGGCAGCGTCTCCGCGCCGCGCGTGAACCAGCGGGCTTCGTAGCCCTGGGCCCCTGCGAACAACGGACAGCAAATCAGCAAGGATAGTAAAAATCGTTTCATATTCTCAAGATAAGCAATTACCGGGCCTTTTTGCGGTTGTTAACAATCTGCTGCGGTTATCCCGTAGGCGTTAGGGAAAATTAACTTCAATTCCGGAATATCAGTCGATTTTAAACTAGCCCTTTTCCCTATGTTCCCAATAAAACCCGCGGACCTGGTTGAACATGAGCTGGCTGAAGCTTTCCAGCGTTTCGATGCTGATCTCCCGGAAACGGTTGCGGTAACGAAGGGCGAAGTAAACGGAGCCCAGCGTCGGGTATTTGACGTCTTCGTACGCCAGTTTGACCTCGCGCCCCGCATTGAGCCGGAAACCTTTAAAGCCCCCTCGATAGTATTCATATCTTTCCAGCAACTGCCTGCCGGATGCATCGAACCGGTACATAAACTCCCCTCCATACATGGCTACATCGGCAGGCTGCAGGGCGGGCAGCAGGTAAATGGAAATGCTGCGGTCGCCATTGAGGCGGATGAACTTGTTCATCCGTACGTACGAACGCCCCAGCATGAGGCCCGCATATTTGTAAGACGACCGTATGCAGCGGGACACTGCATGCAGCATGGCCGTATCCGGCCTGGGCTCGCTGACGGCTTCTATGGAATCGGAACGGTTGATGCGGAAATGCAGCGCCAGGTCGTACGCCGTATCCTGGAACTTACCATACGCCCCGTACCAGAGGCTATCCCGCCCCCTGTACACGAACCATTCCTTTCCCGTGCGCTGCAACAGGTCCATATCTGCGTGGGTTACGGTATCGGAAAGGCGCCAGGCGGCGCTGTCGTATTCGATCAGCCATTCAGCCGTGCGCACATGCGCCGAAAACTCCGCCACCGGGAACGCCGGCTTGTCTGCCAGCCCGTTGACATGTAAATGCACCAGCAGAAAAGCCAGGTATTTCCAAAGTATCATAGGACAGGGTCGTAATTTCTTCCTTCAAATATATAAAAAATAATAATACATAGAACAGATCAGACATTCCGGGAAGCAAACTCCACACTTTTCCGCAAAGTCGGGTTAACAGCCATGCGAATCCGTATGGCATAGAATTTTCAAAGGATTACCTGAACCCAATCCTGCAAATATGAAAAGAATAATGGCATACCTGCTTCCAGTTGCGATAGGCTTCGCAGCCTGTAACAGCGGTGGCACGCAAAACAACGGCGACACTACGCTGCCTTCAGACACGGGCATCACAGATAACATGGCCCGTGATGCGAACCGCGATGTGCTGCCCGACGATTCCGTGCGCGACGATTCCAAAAGCCTCGTGAAAGCCGCTGAAGACGGCCTGTTCGAAGTACGGCTTTCCACCGACGCGCAATCGAAGGCCAGTTCCGCATCCGTGAAAACGTTGGCCAAACACATGCAGCAGTCGCACGAGAAGATCAATAAGGATTTGAAGGCGCTCGCCGCTGAAAAAAGCATCGTAACGCCTACCGCCATCAGCGACGGTCAATCGAAAGACATCAGCGATTTAATGGAAAAAAGCGGAAAGGATTTTGACAAAGCTTTTGTGGACAAGCTCGAATCGGCGCATAAAGATGCGATAGATTTATTCGAAAAAATGTCGGAAAAGGCGGAAGATCCGGATATCAAGGCATTCTTCACCAGGCACTTGCCCGAGCTTCGCATGCATCTGGACATGGTGATGAAAGAGAAAGATAAATTGAAGTAGCTACAAACCAATAGGAAGTTTCCTGATCCGGGTAATGCCGGCGAAGGGAATGGAGAGATTGGATGAGGAGGGTGAGCGTTTTGCTCATCCTCTTTTTTATTGATGCCAGATCTATTTCACAGGTTTCATCAGCCAATTTCTAATGCGGCCAACCGATATCCAGCAAACCAAATTCCCCCGAATGTCTATTTCTCCACTAATATGCTCTTTAATCATTTCGCATCAAATTCTACCGGCAATGCAGCCCACCCATCCGGAGGAACGAGTGAATCCCTGCATTCCGGAACATGGAACAATATGCGGGCTATTTCGGGATTTTTCGAAGAAAATTTTACGTAATAACGCCCGTTCTCGAAGTTTACGTACGTGCTTCTTGCAGTTCTGCCGGAGGTTTCAAACCTTCTGCCGTTTATAAAGTAATAGTAAAATACGTAGCGCGAGTTGTTCTGATAAATCTGGCCCGTTGTATACCCTATCGTATACCGGCCGTTTTCAGCAAGTTCCTTTTCCTCGGCTTTATTAACTTTATCGTAAACGATCACATACAACACCGGCATGGCGATAAACAAAGCGCTGCCGATAAAAACTTCGGTCCAGGTGGGTATTCTACTCGTCCAGCCAAACGGTTCCCACGTGATCCTCCATTTCCCGGTTTCTTCCGGTTCATTCAGTAGCATGGTGTCTCATTTTCAAACATTCCTAAACATACCATCAAATCCCCATATTACAAACATCCATTCAACAAAACGCCTTACTTATCAGTTATATTAGTCATAGTGTCCCGGATTCTAACGGAATTTTAAGGTGCCGGGGAACGGCAAATACTTATTTTACACCATGCCATACAATCACATCCTTTCCCGCAAATGGAACATCAAGCTCCCGTTATGGACCCTCGTTTCCCCGATCATCGGGGCCTGTTTCCTCGCGTTTGCAGGGGCGGAACTGTCTGGCTGGATGGCCGCGCTCCTCGGCGTTTCCCTCATCAGCGTGGTGCTCGCCGCCGTTCACCACGCCGAAGTGGTGGCGCATAAAGTCGGCGAGCCTTACGGCACCCTCATCCTCGCGCTCGCCATCACCGTCATAGAAGTTTCCCTCATCGTGTCGATGATGCTGTCCAAAGACGGCGCAGGCTCCACTACCCTCGCGCGCGACACCGTTTTCGCCGCCATCATGCTCATCAACACGGGCATCATCGGGATTTGCCTGCTCTGGGGCTCCTATCTCCATAAGGAACAGATCTATATCAAACAGGGCGTTTCCGCAGCGCTTGTGACCCTCACGGCCATTTCCGTGCTCACGCTCGTGCTGCCCAATTTCACGACCACCACGCCCGGGCCCGTCTATTCCTCCAGCCAGCTCATTTTCGTGGCCATTATTTCGCTGGTTTTATACGGCGGCTTCGTGTCTGTCCAAACCGTCCGCCACCGCGACTATTTTCTGCCGGAAGAAAGCGAAGGAGATTACCACGCGGCACCGCCGACACACCTCACTACCGCCATCAGTCTCGTCACCCTCGTGGTTTCGCTGGCGATCGTGGTGTTGCTGTCTAAGAAATTGTCGCCCACGATCGAGGGCATCGTCATGGACCTTGGCGCGCCCAAGAGCCTGGTGGGCGTCATCATCGCCGCGGTGATCCTCATGCCGGAAGGCCTCGCCGCCATCCGCGCGGCCCGCAAAAACAGGTTACAAACGAGTCTGAACCTGGCGCTGGGGTCGGCACTGGCATCCATCGGCCTTACGATCCCCGCCGTGGCGCTGGTGTCGATCATCGCGGGGTTCGATGTAACGCTGGGGATCGATACGAAATCTACCTTGTTGTTATTGTTATCGCTATTCACGATCAGTATTTCCTTCAATGCCGGGCGTACCAACATCCAGCAGGGCGTGGTGTTGCTGGTGATCCTGGCGACGTATCTGTTTACGACGATCGTGCCGTAGTCGGAGAAAATGCGATTAGTTTTCGGATGAATAAGGTTCACCCTTTCCATCACAGGAGATTCCATTCCTGCGCCAGTTCGCGCGCTGCCTGCGAGGTGTCGTGATAGATTTCGCCGGTGGTGGGATTTTGCGCCATGCGCAGGAGCATCGCCAGCAATTGCGGCTCTGCCATGGGAACGCGTGCTTTTTCGAGGAGATAAATGCAGTTGGTTTTCCAGATATCGTTGTCCGTAGCGAACACATCACAAAATTCCGCGGCCAGTTCGTGGATATGCGGCATGAGGTAATTGTAGATCGGGTTGAAATGAGGGCTGTTGATGTCTTCCAGCCACTCCATCAAAGCCATGGCAAATGGCCTTGCCGCCGTCCATTCGGTTTTGCGCAGCAATTCGATCGCCTTGTCGTCGCATTTGTGGGCGGGCACGAAGGAAGGAAGCATACCGGAATTTACGCCGATTTCCTCAGAATTTGATGGTAAAATGCTGCTTCGCCTTGAAATCGGGGCGCACGAACGCGATGCCGATAAAGAAAAGGTCGATGGTAGTGGTTACGGAAGGATGGGATTTCACCGTTTCCCAGGCGCGTTCCATCCCCTCCGTCCAATGCACGTCATCGAAAATAACGATGCTGTTGGGCCCGAGGAATGGCAGGCTTTCCTCGAAATAGCGGACCGTTGGCTCCTCCCGGTGATTACCGTCTATATACACGATATCGGGGTTCGGCATATTTTGGAGCACTCCCCGCAGTTCATTGTCGAAATTGCCGGTATGCTGGCGGATATTTTCCAGTCCGAGGGTTGAAAAATTCATTTTTGCGAGCGCCGCGATGTTGGGACAACCTTCGATGGTATGCACCGTGGCCCCGGCCGAAGCCATGTAGGCCGTGGAAAGGCCCAGCGAAGTCCCCAGTTCCAGGACGTTCTTTGCATCCAGGTATTGGACGAGGCGGTAGAACAGCTGCCCGAACTTGGCCGGTTTGGCCGCATGCCGCACAATGTCGCGGACGCGCCGGGAATTGGAAGCACCCGTCAGCGAACCGGCACCGAGGTCCGTCACCTCCACCACATCGCCGCTTTGCAACAGTCGCGTGCGCAACCGCTCAACCGGCTCATAAGCCGGACGGAAGCCCTTTTTGTTGAGAACTTCCTCTACAAGACCGTACACGAAGGGCGAATGCACATCGTGCCGGTTGCCCGCCGTCATATAATAACGGATATATTTCTTAGCCAATGCCGCCTGGTGCCGTATGCTCAATGTCAATCAGTTTTTATTCAAAAAACAGGGGTAATTCAGCCGCCAAAGGTATAAAAAAGGCCTAATACGACGATCGGGATTTATTGACTAGGGGTTATGCAGTAAAATTTATCACTATCTTTACATGTTGGAACTATTTTTGGCATTATATTTTCTTTAAGGTTTTCTTAACATAAAAAGGACATTTCAAGCATGCTCAAGCTAATCAGATGGATGATGCCATTTGCGATGACGGGATTTGTGACATTGACCGCACTGGCGCAGGACCCTACGCCCACGCCTCCGACGGATATTAAGCCGCCGCAGGTGAGGACCGCCGATACGACCATCAAGAAAATCATGGAGGATCTGCAAAAAGTAGCCGACAGCGATAAACAGAACGCCAAGGCCATCGAACAGCTGTCGCTCGGCCGGGAACTGGACAACATCACCAAATACGACCTGATCAAGAACAACCTGATACAGGCCACCGAAACCTACTATCTGCTCAACAAAAAGATCATCGACCTCAAATCCAGGACCACCACTTCCAACCTGGACGTGTTCATCACCTCGCTCAACAACCCGGAAAGCAAGGAACTCGGCTTTTCGCTGAGCGACCGCGTCGTGGAACTGGTCGAAAAGATCATCCTCAAAGGCAAATCCGACAAGAACGAGCGCAATACCAAGCTGGTAGAATCCACCAAATCCATCATCAACAGCCCGATCTTCAAATCTTTCACCTCCCTCACACCGCCCCTGGCCATCGCCAGCTCGGTGATGAACTTCCTCCACAGCGTGAGCCAGTCCAACAAGGCCATCAACCACAAACTGTTGCAGGATTTCGAAAAGGAGCTGAATAAATATGTGATCTATTACACGGCCCTCAACGATGCGAACCAGAAATTCGAATTCGGCCTCAACTTCAATAAAGACCAGCTTTCCCTCCTGCAGGATAATATGTACGACCACCTCGCCTTCACCGCGCAGGTGCTCAAAACACCCCTTCCCGCACGCGGCAACAAAACCATCGCCGAATCGCTGAACGAATATTTCATCGATTTCCGGAAAGATAAAGTGGTGGATTTCTTCGCCAAACTGGAAACCCAGTATTCCAAAGGCGGAAAAATCAACTACGAAAGCCTCCTGCGCGACAATCCCAACCTGAAGGAAGCGAACAACCAGCTCGAAGACCTCGTGCTCATGACCAAACGCTTCGAAAACCTCTACAATGAGTACTTCAGCCTGCTGGATTCCTATTATACCAAGGTAAACCACTCGCTCCGCCTCGCGCAAGACAACGCCCTGGCAGAACGCACCATCGTGGAAGCCAAGCAAAACGAATTCCGCGGCCTCAAAAACGAAGCCGTACAGGAAATCCAGGCGTCCATCAACATGCGCGAGCTCACCCTCAATGTCGACAAGATCAAATACCGTTACCGGATCTTCTAAAACCGGCAACGTTCACACCCTATTCATTACGAACGGCACCTCCGCCGTTCGTAATTTTTTTTATAGATATCGCCTATTGTTCCCGTACCTTGCAATTGATTTTACCAATATCATGACTACGGTACAACTGGAATATGTAGTAGCGGTAGACACGCACCGAAGCTTCGTTACCGCCGCGGAAAAATGCTTTGTGACCCAGCCCACGCTGAGCATGCAGATCCAAAAACTGGAAGACGAACTGGGCGTGAAAATTTTCGACCGGAGCAAACTCCCGGTGGTGCCCACCGAGATCGGTTCGGCCGTCATCGCCCAGGCGCGCATCATCATCAAGGAAAATGCCCGCATCCGCGAAATCATCGCAGACCGCAAGAAGGAAGTGCAGGGCACCCTGAAAGTAGGGATCATCCCCACGCTCGCTCCTTACCTCCTCCCCCGTGTATTAACGGCCTTCCTGAAAAAATACCCGAAAGTGAAACTGGAAGTCTGGGAATACTCCACCGAACAGATCATCCAGCTGCTGCGGCAGGAACAGCTCGACTGCGGCCTCCTGGCCACCCCCCTTCACAACCAGCACCTCGAAGAACACCCGCTGTTTTACGAAAACTTCGTCATCTACGCCGCCAAAAGCAACAAACTGTCGGAAAAGAAACTCGTGGATGCGGCAGATCTCGACACCAAAGACATCTGGGTCCTCAACGAAGGCCATTGTATGCGCAACCAGGTGCTGAACATCTGCCAGGACAAGTTCGGCATGGGCGAATTCAAGAACCTGGAATACAACACCGGCAGCGTGGAAACCCTCAAACGCATGGTGGAGCTCAACGAAGGTTATACCATCCTGCCCGAGCTCAGCCTGCAGGACCTAACGGCCAAACAACTCAACATGGTCCGCTTTTTCCGGTCGCCCGAGCCCGTGCGCGAGATCAGTCTCGTCACGCACCGGTACTTCATCAAACAGGCGCTCATCGAAGCTTTCCGGAAAGAAATACTGGCCAGCGTCCCCGAAAAGATGCGCACCCGCAAAACGCGCAAGGTGATCGACATCCTGCTGGAAAAACCGTAGCCTGGCCGTGGAAGGGAATGGCAACGCCGCCGAAACAGAATAACCGGGAATCCGTCATCAGCCTAAAACTAAAAAAGGGTAAAGCGCGATGCTTTACCCTTTTTCTTTTATCGTTTCGGTCCGTTGACCTTCGTTTCTGTGTAATTGTTTTTCAGCTTGGGGAACGATTGCTGCATGATGAGATCGTTCATGACATTGACCGCTTCGCTGAGGTAGGGGTCTTTGTTACGGGCCTTGAGCCAGTCTTTGTTACGGGCCAGTTTCACGGTGTCTGCACCTATTTTGTCCAGATCGGCCTTGAGGCTGGAGATGTTGAGCGGCTGTACCTTATCGTTCACGGAATCGTAGCGTTTGAGTGCCGCTGCGTTCTTTTTCTGGTCTGCGCGGTAAGACGCGATGTCCAGCGGGTAGGTTTTCTGCTCGTCCAGCTTTTTAAGGGTGGCGATATTTTCGTTGATCATGCGGAACGCTTCGTTATTGGCGACACGCGCTGCGGATTTGGCTTTCAGCGGGGCCACGTCTACCGGCTCGCTCCAGGTGGCATACTCGGCCTGGGGCACCACGTCCCACTTCAGGGCGTCTTTGTCTTTCTTTTCGCCTACTTCGTAGTAGGGAGAAGGCAGCACCACGTCGGATTCCACACCTTTCAACTGGGTGGAGCCGCCATTGGCGCGGTAGAATTTCTGCACGGTGAGCTTGATGGCGCCGAGGCTGCCGCCTACGTCCCCTTTCACGAACGCGTCGAGGTCGAGGAGGCGTTGCACGGTGCCTTTACCGAAAGTGCTGGGGCTGCCGATAACCACTGCGCGCTTGTAGTCCTGCATGGCTGCGGCCATGATTTCCGAAGCGGAGGCGCTGAATTCGTTCACCATGATGGCCAGGGGCCCGTCGTAGGCTACGCCTTTATCGCGGTCGCGCTGCTGCTGCACTTCGCCGGAACGGGAACGTACCTGCACCATGGTGCCTTCGGGTACGAAGAGGCCCGCCATCTTGATCACGTCGGGCAGCGAGCCGCCGCCGTTGAAGCGGAGATCGAGGATGATACCGTCTACTTTCTCGGCTTTCAGCTTTTCGATTTCCCGGGCCACATCGTCATACGAAAATGCGCCCTGGCGGTCGTTGAAATCTGCGTAGAATTCGGGAAGGTAGATATAACCGATTTTATGTTGATTGTTGATCACGGCAGATTTGGCGAACACGTCGTCGAGCTTGATCTCGTCGCGCACGATGGGGATCACCTTGATGGTGCCGTCTACGCTTTTCACGGTGAGTTTCACTACAGTGCCTTTGGTGCCGCGGATGTGGGTCACGGCTTCTTCCACGGGGAACCCGCTGATGTCTATGGGCTCCTTATCGCCTTCGCCTACTTTCAGGATGATATCGTCTGCCTTCAGCTGGCCCTGTTTCCAGGAGGGGCTGCCGGTAACGATGCTCACGATCTTGATGCGGCCTTCCTCTTCGCGGAGCTGTGCGCCGATACCGTAGAACTTGCCGGCCATCGACTCCTGGAAGGAGCGTTTCTCCAGCGGCGGCATGTAATCGGTATGGGGGTCCATGGTGGTGGTGATGGCATTTACGTAGAGCGAGAAACGGTCGTCGTCTTTCGTCCGGTTTTTCAGCCGGTCGAAATAACGGTCGTATACTTTCTTCACTTTTTCGCGGGCTTCGGCTTCGAGCTGCGCGTCGGTTTTGCCGTTTTTCTCTTTATCGCGGATAGTGGTGAGGTCGGCGTATTTTTCGAGGGTGCGGTACTTGAGGGCTTTCCTCCAGGCTTCCACACGCGCCGCTTCA
Organism: Chitinophaga rhizosphaerae; assembly: GCF_003958645.1. GTDB lineage: Bacteria > Bacteroidota > Bacteroidia > Chitinophagales > Chitinophagaceae > Chitinophaga > Chitinophaga rhizosphaerae. The sequence continues at coordinate 302,483 of NZ_RXLO01000007.1, read as the reverse complement.
TTTGCCGGCCAGGGAATGGTATTGGGGTCGATGTCCATTTTCTCCGCCTTGCTGAAATCGAACGGTTTGGAGAGGATGTCCTGGTAAATGGTCGACACTTCCACCGTGCGCTGCTTGATCAGCTCGGTGCTTTTGTAGAAGAAATCCAGCGGGGCGCCGTTAAGCTCGTCGTCCACATGGTTTTCCAGTTTCTTCAATTCATCGATATCTCTTTGCAGGAAAAATTTCTTCTCGCCGTCGATGTTCTTGAGGTATTTCGTGAATACTTCACGGGAAAAGGCGTCGTTGATCGGTTTAGGCTGATAATGGCCTTCTTTGAGGATCTGTCCCACCAGGGTCATGATCGTCTGGTATCTTCCGGGTGGGTCGTCATTCACTCCGATCTTCGCGAATGCAAATATGCCAGCCAATAAGCAAACGATGAGCATTATTGGAACGACCGCTTTCAGTTTCATCTTCATAACCCTGTCAATTGGATTTTTTTCAAACCAGGCCGGCTGTTGCCGCCTGCGGATTCTCTATTCAAATATAAGCCTAATTCACGCAGTTCTAAAGGCCTGTATCCGATTTAACATATTCTTGCCGGCAAAAACCGTGCAATATACCATTCCGGCCTACCGCCCGCCTGCCAGCGGCGCCACTGGTAAGCCGGAATGGCAGGTTCGTCCTATTTTACGAGCTTGTAAACCCCGCCTTTGTTGTTGGCGCCGGCGATGGTCACCAGCATGTAGATTTCGCCCGCTTCGTCCTGGCCCCAGCTCAGCAACTGGAGATTTCCGCCGGGTTTGTTGGCGAAAACGAGGTCTTCCCGCGTCCATTTTCCGCCTTTTTCCGTGAGTGTCCAGGTTTTGCCGTTGTAGTCGCCGAAGATGTACTTCCCGGTCAGCGCAGGCAACGCTTTCCCGCGGTACACATATCCGCCGGTAATGCTGATTCCGTCTGCATGGTCGTATTCGTGGATGGGCGCGATATGTTTCGCTTTGCCGGCGCCTTCCGGAACATTGAATTCGTGGTACCCTTCCATGATCCGCCAGCCGAAATTGCCGCCTTTGGTCACGATGTCCACTTCTTCATACTTGTTTTGCCCGACATCGCCCGCGAACAGCCGTCCATTGGCCTTATCGAACGAAATACGCCAGGGGTTGCGGAGCCCGTACGCCCAGATTTCCCGTTTCGCGCCGGCGGTATTGAGGAAGGGATTGTCTTTCGGAATGCCGTACGGCGAACCGTTGACATCGATCCGGAGGATTTTCCCCAGCAGCGTTCCCAGATCCTGCCCGTTCCCGATGGCCCCGTGCTTGTCGCCACCACCGCCGCCGTCGCCAGACGCGATGTAGAGGTAACCGTCGCGGCCGAAGATGATATCCCCGCCGTTATGGTTGCTTTCGGGCTGGTCGAATTCCAGCAGTACGCGCTTGGTGGAAGGGTCTGCCGAATTGTCGGCCGCCTTTCCCAACCGGTATTCCGCCACCACCGATTTATGGTTGAGGCCTTTGCGCGGATTGGCGACGGGCGCGCTGAAATAGAGGTAGAATTTGCCGTTCTGTTTGAATTTGGGATGGAAGGCCATGCCGAGCAGGCCGCGCTCGTCGTACGCGGGGTTTACCTTCACCATGTCGGCACTCACGTCGATAAATGGTTTGGGCTGCAGCTTACCGTTCTGGACGATCCAGACCTGGCCTTCTTTCTGGACGATGAACTGGCGGTTGGAGCCGTCTCCCGGAACGGCCATGCAAACGGGCGACATGACTTCATCGGTCACCAGTTGAAGCCGTGCCTGTTGCGCGGAAACGAAAAGGGGGCAGGTCGAAAGCGCACCTGCGAAAATCAAAGGGACTAGTTTCATTAAATGGAATTTTAGCGACATAAAAATAATGTTTCCGGCTATACGTTGCTGAAAAAAGGGAAGGGTGGAACGGGAAAGCTTTTGACGGGAAACGCTTACCTTTGGCACGGATTAAAACAGACCCGCTTGGAAGAAGTTTCAGTACCCCGGAACGACCCGTACGCCTCGATGCGGAATGTGGAATTCAGGTATTTCCTGGTGATCCGTTTTGCGACGATTTTTGCGCTGGCGATGCAATTCGCCATTATCGAATGGAAAGTGTACATCCTCACCCGCGACCCGCTCAACCTGGGCCTCATCGGCCTGGCGGAGTTCATCCCCGCTTTCTGCCTGGCGCTTTTCGCCGGGAATATCGTTGACAAGAAGGAGAAGCGCGGCATGGTACTGAAGTGCCTGCTGGGTTATGTGTTCGTGGGAACGGGGCTGTTCCTCCTCACCTGGGACGATGTCATGCGCGGCGTTCCGCAATCCTGGGTGCTTTTCATGATCTACTTCCTGGTTTGCTGCGGCGGGATCATCCGTGCGTTCGTAAGCCCGAGCAACTTTTCGCTGCTGGGGCTGCTGGTGCCGCGCGAATTGTATGTGAACGCCACTACCTGGAGCACTTCCGCCTGGCAGATCGGCGCCATCGCCGGGCCTGCGCTGGGCGGGCTTTGCATCGCCGCGTTCGGCGTGCACTGGTCGATGCTCCTGGTGCTGGGATGCATACTGTTGGCGCTTTTCTGCATTCTGCAGATCAAGCGCAAGCCGGTACATTACAAGGAGATGGGGGAAACGGTGAAGGAACGGTTGACGAAGGGGTTGAAGTTCGTGTGGGACACGAAGGTGCTGCTGAACGCCATGACGCTCGATATGTTCGCCGTCCTGTTCGGCGGCTCCGTGGCCATGATCACCATTTATGCGAACGATATCCTGAAAGTGGGGCCCGAGGGCTTCGGTGCACTGCGCGCCGCGCCGGCGATCGGTGCTTTCCTGACCATGATGGCCCTGGCCTACCGCCCGATCGTGACCAAACCCGGCATCAAGTTGCTGGCGGCGGTGTTCGGGTTCGGGCTTTGCATTATCGTGTTCGGTATTTCGAAGAATTTCATCCTGTCGATGGCGGCGCTTTTCGGCAGCGGGATGCTCGACGGGATCAGCGTGATCATCCGGCAAACGATCCTCCAGCTCAAAACGCCCGACGACATGCGGGGGCGGGTTTCATCCGTAAGCTCCATTTTCGTGGGGTCCAGCAACGAACTGGGATCGTTCGAAAGCGGGGTGGCGGCGCGGATCATCGGGCCCGTGGGCTCGGTGGTGTTCGGCGGCTGCATGACGCTCGGCATCGTGATCACCACCTACATCATCTCCCCCGCCATGCGCAAGCTGGACCTGAAGGCGTAGTTTTTCCTTATTTAATGATGGATTTCAGGCGTTCCAGGACGTAAAACACAGCCGGGCAGATCGTGCTGTTCAGCAACGTCGTGTTCGGGCGCTTGAAGAATTCGTAGCTGTCCGTGTAGGGATAATTGTGGCAGTCGCCGGGGCGGACGTCGTAAATCCCGCAGTAGTTGTCTTCGCCGAGGAACGGGCAGGGACTGCGTTTCACGACGTAATCGCCGTCTTCGTCCAGCCGCAGGTACGTTTCGATGAACACGCTTTCGCGGAGGCCGAGGTGTTTGGAGATGCGCTTGATGTCGGGGGTTTTGAAGCGGGGGCTGATGGTTTTGCAGCAACCGGCGCACTGGAGGCAATCGATTTGGGAAAAGGCCTCCTCATGCAGGCCGGGCAGGTGTTTTTCGACGCCTTTTCCCTTTCGGTTCTGCATTTTCTGGAGGAACTGTTTGTTCGCTTTCTGCTGTTCTTTCGCTTTTTTCTCCCAATCCGTGAGACTGACTGACATGTACGCTATTTGACCGCAAAAATAGGATAATCTCCCGGTATGAAAATTCCGTGACAATCTGCGGTGCGGAATGCCGGGTAATATCAGCCCTATATCCCCTGTAGACCGGGTGTTTTGGCCATTGTGGAAAAACATCATAGCTTTGCGCATTCTTTCAATTAATACCTGCTTACATCATGAATTTATTGAATACGTTCAAGCATGCTTTCATTGGCCGCCACATCGGGCCTAATGAGGCGGAAACCCGCGCCATGCTCGAAAAGATCGGCATCGGAAGTGTAGATGAACTGACGGGCAAAACGGTACCCGCTTCTATCCGGATGCAGCACGCGTTAGACATTCCTGAGGGGATGAGTGAGTACGATTACCTGGCGATGCTGAAAGACATTTCGCTGAAAAACAAAGTATTCAAGAATTATATCGGCCAGGGATATTACGACACGATCACGCCGAGCGTGATTTTGCGGAATATTTTCGAGAACCCGGGATGGTATACCCAATATACGCCGTACCAGGCCGAGATCAGCCAGGGCCGACTCGAAAGCCTCCTGAACTTCCAGACCATGGTGAGCGACCTCACCGGCCTGCCCATCGCCAACGCCTCCCTGCTCGATGAATCCACTGCGGCGGCAGAAGCGATGACGATGTTCTTCAACGCACTGAACAAAGACCATGAGCATATTACCCGCGGCAAGTTTTTCGTGGACGAGCGCGTGATGCCGCAGACCAAAGACGTGGTGCTGACCCGCGCCATGCCTTTGCAGATCGAGGTGGTGTTCGGTAATTACGAGACCGTGGCCATCGACGGGCAGTTCTTCGGTGCGCTGGTGCAGTACCCCGGTGCCGAGGGCACCGTGGCAGACTACCGTTCCTTCATCGAAAAGGTGCATGTTGCCGGTGCTTACGTAGCCATGGCTACCGACCTGCTGGCGCTGACGCTCCTCACGCCTCCCGGCGAGCTGGGCGCAGACGCGGCGCTGGGCAGCGCACAGCGTTTCGGCGTTCCCCTGGGCTTCGGCGGCCCGCACGCGGCGTTCTTCTCCACAAAAGATGAATTCAAACGTTCCATACCCGGCCGTATCATCGGTGTGAGCATCGACGCACAAAACCAGCGCGCCCTGCGCATGGCGCTCCAGACCCGCGAGCAGCACATCAAACGCGAAAAAGCCACTTCCAATATCTGTACCGCACAGGCGCTCCTCGCCAACATGGCCGCCATGTACGCCGTGTTCCACGGGCCGGAAGGGCTTAAAAACATCGCCCTCAAAACCAGCCTGCTCACCTCCGCACTGAAAGCCAAACTGGCCACAGCCGGCGTTCAAACCGTAAATGCAGGCCATTTCGATACCATCACCCTTTCCGTAACCGACGCATCCGCCATCCACGCCAAAGCACAGGCTGCCGGCATCAACTTCCGCAAAATCTCCGCTAACCAGCTGGGTATTTCGCTGGACGAGACCACTTCCGTCGAAGATGTGAACGCCGTGCTCGCCGTTTTCGGCGCCGGCCATGTAACCGAAGCCGATGTGGAAAGCGCAGCCAGCGGCATCCCGGCCAACCTGCAGCGTACCAGCCCCTACCTGCTGCACCCGGTGTTCAACACCCACCACAGCGAAACGGAAATGATGCGCTACATCAAATGGCTGGAAAATAAAGACCTTTCGCTCAATACTTCCATGATCTCCCTCGGTTCCTGCACCATGAAACTGAACGCAGCCACCGAAATGATCCCCCTCAGCTGGAGCCACTGGAGCAAAATGCACCCCTTCGCCCCGGCAGACCAGGCAGGCGGCTATCTCCAGATCATCCGGGAACTGAGCGATTACCTTTGCAAGATCACCGCGTTCGACGCCTGCTCCCTGCAGCCCAACTCCGGCGCACAGGGCGAATACGCCGGCCTCCTCGCCATCCGCAACTACCACGAAAGCCGTGGCGAAGCGCACCGCAACGTGATCCTCATCCCCATCTCCGCCCACGGCACCAACCCCGCCTCCGCCGTTATGGCCGGATATAAAGTTGTGATCGTGAAAGCGCTTGAAAATGGTTATATCGATATCACCGACCTGAAAGCGAAAGCGGAACAACATAAAGACAACCTCGCCGGTGTCATGATCACTTACCCCTCCACCTACGGCGTATACGAAGAAGGTGTGAAAGAGGCTTGCCAGATCATCCACGACAACGGCGGACAGGTATATATGGACGGCGCCAACATGAACGCCCAGGTTGGCCTTACGGCCCCCGGCCTCATCGGTGCCGACGTTTGCCACCTGAACCTGCACAAGACCTTCGCCATTCCCCACGGCGGTGGCGGCCCCGGCATGGGCCCCATCTGCGTGGCGAAGCACCTCGCACCGTTCCTGCCCGGTCACGTAGACCTCCAGGCTGCAGGTAACGGCAGCAAACAGGCGCACGCGGTATCCGCAGCTCCCTTCGGCAGCGCTTCCATCCTGCTGATCTCGTACGCCTACATCCGCCTCCTCGGCCGTACGGGCGTGAAGCAATCCACCGAATACGCGATCCTCAACGCCAATTATATGAAAGCAAGGCTCGAAAATGCCTTCGACATCCTGTACACCGGCGTAAGCGGCACCTGCGCCCACGAATTCATCGTGGACCTGCGCCCCTTCAAAGCCACCGCGGGCATCGAAGCGGAAGACGTGGCCAAGCGACTGATGGACTACGGTTTCCACGCGCCTACCATGAGTTTCCCGGTCCCGGGCACGATCATGATCGAGCCCACGGAAAGCGAGGATAAAGCAGAATTGGACCGCTTCTGCGACGCGCTCCTTTCCATCCGGGAAGAAATCCGCGCGGTGGAAGAAGGCAAGGCCGACAAGGCGAACAACGTGCTGAAAAATGCGCCCCACACCCAGGCGGTGATCACTGCCGACGAGTGGACGCGCCCCTACGGCCGCCAGCAAGCCGCATTCCCGCTCGATTACGTGAAAACCAGCAAATTCTGGCCTTCCGTTTCCCGCGTGAACAACACCTTCGGCGACCGTAACCTCATCTGCACCTGCGAGCCTACCAGCGCTTACGCTGAAGCCGAAGCATAACATCGAATTGATCGGACATCACCATAGCGAACAGCGGCCCCCGGGCCGCTGTTTCCTTTTTATACCATTCCACGGAGTATTTTAAACAAGATAAACTTTCCGCATTAACCACTGACTATCATATATTTAACTTCAAATTACCTTTTCCCGCACAGAAGAATTTCAGCCGCTGGCGTGTGGATTTTTTCCGCTCATGCATCTTTTAACTACTAAATTCGTTTATCTACGAAAATTTCGTAATTTGCTATCTAGAAACCAATACCCTCCGATGTACCGTAGTAATGCATTCCTCATTATCCTCTTAATGTTTTGTTTGGCTGCAACCGCGCAGCAGCGGACTGAAGTCAAGGGCGCCGTAGCGGATTCCGCCAGCAACGAGTTCCTCGAAATGGCCACCGTTACCGCCCAGGACGCGAAAGACAGCAGCCTCATCACGTACACCCTTACCGACAGGAAGGGCGCTTTCCGGTTGACAGGCCTCCCCGCCGGCAAGCCTGTCCGCATCCTCGTCTCCTACACCGGTTACCGCACCTGGATACAGACAGTGGGAACAGACCGCGCGCCAGACCTAGGCCGCATCTCCCTCGCCCCTGCGCCACGCGAACTGGGTGTAGTAGAAGTAGCGGGGAACCGGCCGCCCATCAGTATCCGTAAAGACACCATCGAGTTCAATGCCGATGCGTTCAAGACCCGGCCCAACGCCGTGGTGGAAGAACTGCTCAAGAAATTGCCCGGCGTAGACATCGACCCCGACGGTAAGATCACCGTGAACGGCAAACCCGTGTCGCGCATCATGGTAGACGGGAAAGACTTTTTCGGCGGCGATTCCAAAATCGCGCTGAAGAACCTCCCCACACACATCATCGACAAAGTGCAGGTGTCTGACACCAAAACGAAAATCGAATCAAAAATAGGCGTCGAAAAGGACGGGGAAGACAAGACCATCAACCTCACCCTCAAGCCCGGTAAAAAGAAGGGCCTCTACGGGCGTGTGACCGGCGGATACGGAACGGACGAGCGATACGACGCCAGCGGCATGATCAACTTCTTCAACGGATCCCGGCAGATCAGCCTCCTCGGTTCTTCCAACAACCTGAACAAATCCGGTTTCAGCGTCAATGAAATGATGTCGGCCGCACCCATGCGCGGCGGCGGTATGACCGTTGCTTTCGGCGACGGCGGCATGAACGTAAACGGCATGAGCTTCAGCGGCGGCGGCGAAGGCATCCGCACCGGCTCCATGCTGGGCGTGAATTATAACGACGAATGGTCCAAAGACCTCAAATCCAATACCAGCTATAACTTCAACAATACCAATTCGAAGTTCTCCACCCTTTCGGAGAACCGGTATAACGATGGCCGCAGTGTTTTCGGCAATCGTGAAGGATACGGCCGTAACCAGGCGCACAACGTCAACCTGAACTTGGAATACCAGCTGGATTCCATGACCATCCTCAGCATCGTTCCCCGGTTCTCGAACACCCGCCAGTCTTCCAAAACCACCAGCGAAGAAACGACCTTCCGCGACCTAGACGATAAAGCCAACGAGCGCAACGGCCGGAACACTTCGCGGAGCGATCAGAACAATTTTTCGCTGGATTTCAATGCCATGCGCACACTGAACAAAAAAGGCCGGAGCATCAGTTTCCGGTTCAAAGGGAACTACGGGGAAACCACCGGCAACGCGTTCAATTATTCCGATCAGAAATTCTATGTCGGCAACGTGCTCGATTCCACTAACATCCTCGACCAGCAAAGCATCACTTCCGGAAAAAGGGAAAGCTACGATGCTGCCATCACCTATGTGGAGCCCTTGTCTGACCGCTGGCGCATGAACGCTTCGTACAGCTACCGCTACAACGTCAATAACTCGCGCCGGGAAACGTATAATTTCAACGAAAACGAGAAAGGGTATTCGGAATTCGACAGCCTGTATTCCAACCGTTTCAACAACAAGCAGATGACCCATTCGCCCACCGTCAATTTCCAGTTCAGCAACAAGAAAAAGAATATCAACGCCACTATCGGCGGCGGTGTCCTGTTCAACACGCTGGAAAACTATTCGTTTTACGACAAACAGGCGTTCCGGCAAGACCAGGTCAACTTCAACCCGAATTCCCGCATTACCTACACCTTTGCCGACAAGGGCCAACTGACGTTCTCCTACAACGGATACAGCCAGCAACCCAGCATCGAGCAGTTGCAACCCGTGCCGGACAACAGCAACCCGCTGAACATCCGCCTCGGCAATCCCGACCTGAAAACCGTCTTCTCCCAATCATTCAACCTCAACTATAACAAGTTCAAACCAAACGGTTTCGGTATATTCAGCTATGCCAGCTTCCGCCCGGTCAATAACCAGTTTTCGACCATGACCCGCGTGAACAGCGATGGTAGCCAGGTGACCCAAACCATCAATGTGAACGGCGTGTACAACGCGAACGGTAGCATCAACCTCAGCTACAACAAAGTGAAAAAGGATTTCCAGTTCCGTACGAACGGCGGCGTTTTCGTCAACTATTCCAACAACGTCAACTACTCCAATATCAACAACAAGCGGGGCGATACCGCGGTGCATAAAAACGTCAGCAAAAACTTCTCCATCGGCCCGAACGTGAACGCATCGTTCTCCTGGAAAGAGCTGCTGGACCTGACCATGAATTACCGCCCCAACTACAACCAGGTGACCAACGACCGTACCAACGTCAAAACGAGCAATTTCACACAGCGTTTTACGATGGGCGGCACGCTCTACTGGCCGAAGCATTTCTTCATCGACAACGATCTGCAATACACCTACAACTCCAACATCGCACCGGGCTTCAAAAAAGGCGTGCCGGTATACAGCGCCGCGATCGGGTATGAATTCATGAAAAGGTCTGCCAACATCAAGTTGTACGGCTACGATCTTTTCCGTCAAAACACCAACATCCGCCGCATGGTATCCGAACTCGGCACCTTCGACACGCGGACGGCCATGGTAGACCAGTATTTCATGCTGTCGTTCACCTACAATTTCGCGAAGTTCGGTTCCAAGATCGGCAGCAACCGCCGCCGCGACGGGGCCCGTTCGATCGATTTGATGTTCTAGCACTTCCGCCATTTCGAAATATAAAAAGGCCGCCTGTTACGGGCGGCCTTTGCTATTTGATCGACGATCCATTTTACTTTTTCACGGCGATGCCGGATTCTTTCAAACGCAGTGCCAGCTGGGCATCGAAAAGGCTTTCCGGCGCCACGCGCTTGCCGGGCGAATCGTTCCGGCCTTCGTTTTTGAACTGGATCTTCCTGTCGGCCGTGAACCCGACGAAAACCGGTTGCGCAAAGGTGTGGTTCTTCCGCTTCTGCAAATCCCAGAAATCATATGTAAAATCCCAGGTGGAGCGATGCTCGAAATTCCAGAAAACGAGGTCTCGGCCATGATGCGGGAACCCTGGCTGCGGCCCGCCGATATTGCGGAACACACCTCCACGCACGTTATCGAACAAAGTGGCGTAGGGTTGGCCGGAGTGGCTGTCGATGTTCTGGTCTACCGCCATGCGGCACCCCGTCACCACCGTGTTCACACCGGTATAACCCGTTCCGGGGCCGTGATGGCCGGACAGGAAATCGCAGTTACGGACGAGCACACCATATCCGGAGCGCGCGTGGATGGTACTGTGGCCGCCTTTTCCGCCGAAACGGTTGTTTTCCAGCGTAACGCGGTAGCCCGCGCGGATGAAGATGCCTTCGTTCCAATGCTCGAACGTGCAGGACCGGACCCAGGCGTCTTTCACATATTCCATCGCAATGGCGCACCAGCCGCCGTCGTGGATACTGTCTTTGTGATGGACGAATTCCTCCGGATAGCTGTTCCAGTTACCGGTGAACCGGATGTTTTCGATGCCGCATTCTTCCAGGGCTTCGTACCGTTCGAGGATGAAATCGTGGCCTTCCACGGGCTCGATGGCGATGTGGAGCGGGTTTTCGAAACGCACACGGTTACCTTTCACTTCGGCGATGGTGTGGATTTCCTGGATGACCATACCGCCATTGCCGCCGAAGAGGCGCGACCAGTCCTGCTTCAACTCCTGTGGAGCAAAGTAGCGGCGGGTGAAAGTTTCACTTTTGTGGCGGAGGGTAACATCTTGCCCTGCTTTGAGGGCGGAAGCGTCAATTACGTTCACCCAAAATCCACCGCGTTCCGCTTTGCCGGTGATCACGGCGAGTTTGCGGGTGTCGCGGGAAGGGGGTTCGAAACGGAATTGCCGGCTGTTGATGCGCATGTTACTGGCGAAGATTTCCGTGCCGCCGGGGCCGCTTCCGGCTCCCCGCAGTACGATCCCCGATTTGTGGATGGTGATCTTTTTGGATTTGTCGTCGTCTGGCGCGATGAGGAATTTCCCTGCAGGGAAGAATACGATCCCTCCGCCCGGGTTGGCCGCTGCCGCGCGAACGGTTGCCTGGATGGCGTCATCGTCGTACCGGTCATCGTCCGGCTGCGCGCCGTAATCGGTGACGTTGAAGATTTTTTTGAAATCGCCGGACGGCGGCTGTTTCTCCGAAAAGTGGTACCCTGCGTAGGAAAAATCCGGCAGGGTGGCCGTTTTGCCCGATTTCCGGGCGGCGAGGAACTCCTTCCAAAGTGGAGATTCCTGCGCACAGGTGGTTGCGGCCGCGCACAAACATGCGGCAAGGGCATAGCTAATTTTCATCGTGGACATAAAATTTGCGTAATGCTACCGATTTTTACCGGCCCGAACTGATAGAAATTTGCTTTACAGGTATCTTTCTTTCACCACTTCCATATGGTGAATGGCATGGCCGAGGATAATGAACCCCAGGGCCCTGACGCTGACAGGGTTCCCGCTGGCAACGCCCGTACGGGAAAGCTCCTCTTCGTTCAGCGCGCGGAAAAAGTGGTCGGACGCGTTGCGGACGAACTGGAATTCTTCCACCATATCGTTCCACTCGCGATGTTCCGTGCGCGCCACTGCTGCGAACGCGTTCTCGTCGAATCCGGGCAGGGGGTTTGCGTCTTTCCGGGCGAAATTAAGGGCGCGGTAGGCGAAAACCCGCTCGGCGTCTATGATGTGCTGCAATACTTCCTTGACGGTCCATTTGCCGGGGGCATAGGCGTATTCCCTTTTGGCGGCGGGGATTTTGTTGAGGAACACCAATAAGGATGCGGTGTGCTTGCGGAATGCGGCGGTCAGATCGTCTTCGGGCACCCTGCTTACGTAGGTCTCGTAAAACACGGCGTACTCCGGCTTCATGGGTCTGGGCATAGATGCTAAGTTTGTGGCGGGAAGTTAGGTAAAATCCGGTCATGTAAAGCAGACACCGTATATTTAAACCCGATCAATTATAAGACATGCTTAAACAAACCCTGGCCCTTTTTGTGGCCATGCTGGCATTTTCCGCCAGTCGCGCGCAGCAGGAACCGGAACCCGCCTGGCTGCAGGAAAATTACACCAAAACGGAAGTGCAGATCCCCATGCGCGACGGCACCCGGCTTTTCACCGTGGTGTACGCGCCCAAAAACGCGCCGGGCCAACATCCCATCCTTATTGAACGTACGCCCTACAGCTGCGCGCCCTACGGCGAAGGCCAATTCCCGAAAATGCGCGCCAGTTTCGCGCATTACCTCCGCAAAGGGTACATCATCGTAAAGCAGGACGTGCGCGGCCGCTGGATGAGCCAGGGCCAATTCATGGACGTTCGCCCCTACAATCCCGCACCTAAAAGGCATGAAACCGACGAATCCACCGATACCTACGACACGATCGACTGGCTGGTAAAAAATGTAAAAAACAACAACCGGAACGTGGGCGTTTCCGGGATCAGCTATCCGGGGTTTTACTCCACCATGGCCGCTTTGAGCCATCACCCCGCGCTAAAGGCCGTAAGCCCCCAGGCGCCGGTGACCGACTGGTTCCTGGGCGACGATTTCCACCATAACGGCGCCTTTATGCTCAACGACGCCTTCGCATTCTACAGCGGCTTCGGCAAACCGCGGCCTTATCCCACAACGGTCGGGCCGACCGGCTACCCCTATCCCACCAAAGACAACTATAAATTCTTCCTCGAAGCCGGCACCCTGCCGCAGATCGCGCAACTGATGGGTGATAGCATCGCTTTCTGGAAAGATCTTTACAGCCATCCCGACCTCGATGCCTGGTGGAAAGCCCGCAACGTGCGCCCGCATCTTCAAAAGCTACGCCCCGCCATACTGGTAGTGGGCGGCACTTTCGACGCGGAAGACTGCTTCGGCGCATGGGCCACTTACAAAGCCATCGAAAAACAGAATCCCGGTATCAGCAACCGCATCGTGATGGGCCCCTGGTATCATGGGCAATGGTCTACCAACGACGGCACCTTCCTCGGCCATGTGAAATTTGGCGCAAATACCGCCGAATGGTACCAGGAAAATATCGAGCATCCGTTCTTCGACCATTACCTGCTCGGCTCGCCCGAAAAAGCGATCCCGGAAGCCACCGTGTTCTTTACCGGCGAAAACCAGTGGCGCCATTTCGATCAGTGGCCTGCCGCCGGCATCACCGAAAAAGCGATGTACCTGCAGCCCGGCGGCGGGTTGTCGTTCAGCAAACCCTCGTCCGGCAAGGAATCCAGCCGATATACGAGCGATCCTTCCAAACCGGTGCCCTACGTGCCGGAAATCCATCATACCCGTACCATCAGCTATATGACCGACGATCAGCGATTTGCGGCCCGCCGGCCCGATGTGCTGGTGTTCCAGACCGGTGTGCTGACCGAAGACATGACCCTTGCCGGCCCGGTGATCGCGGAGCTGCTGGCCAGCATCAGCACTACCGATGCCGATTTCATCGTAAAAGTGATCGATGTGTTCCCCGATGATTTCAGTTATGGGGAGCCTGATGCCCCAACTGCTCACGGTCGTTATCTTTCGGCAACTTACCCCATGGGCGGGTACCAGATGCTGGTGCGTGGCGAAGTGATGCGCGGCAAATTCCGGGAGCGCTTCGAAAAACCCGTGCCCTTCGTGCCCGGGAAAGTGACGCCGGTGAAATTTACGCTCCCGGATGTGGCGCATACGTTCCGGAAAGGACACCGGCTCATGATCCAGGTACAAAGCAGCTGGTTCCCGCTGGTAGACCGGAATCCGCAGACTTTTACGGATATTTACAAAGCCGGGCCGGAAGCGTTCGTGCCGTCGGACATCGACATCTGGCACAGCGCCGCGCACGCATCGCGGATTTTGCTGCCCGTTCTTTCGAATTGATTCATCCACCACGTTAAAAAATACGCAACCATGAAAACACTCTTCACCGCATTTCTTTCTTTCCTGCTCACGGCGGGCTACGCGCAATCGGGCGCCAACGGCGCCTGGATCTATCAGCCGGACGCTCCGAGCGATACCTCGGTGGTATTGCTGATCGAAGACGGCTATTTTTCCGTAACGCATTTCACCGCCCATTCGTTTGTTACCACATTCGGCGGGGCCACCAGGGCTGACAACGGTAAATTGATCAGTACGTTCGAATTTTCGAGTGGCGACAAAGGGATGGTCGGGCAACCGCATGAAGTGGCTTTCCGGCAGGCTGGCGACGAACTCACGGTTACCCTGCCTGAAGGCAAGGTCCTGCGTTGGAAAAGGGCGCCCAATGCTGTGCCGAACAGCCTCACAGGCACCTGGCGCATAACCGGAAGGATGAACGAAGGGAAGATGTCGGAAATGAAGCCCGGCCCGCGGAAAACCTTCAAAATGCTTACCGGCGGAAGATTTCAGTGGATCGCGATGAATACCGAGACCGGGGAATTCTTTGGCACCGGCGGCGGCACGTATTCGTTCGAGAACGGCCAATACACCGAAAACATCGAATTCTTCTCCCGCGACAATAACCGGGTGGGCAAACAGGTACGGTTCGACGCCAAAGTGGAAGACGGAAAGTGGCACCACAGCGGTAAAAGCACTGCCGGCGACCCGATGTACGAAATCTGGAGCCGGATCAAATAATTGGTTATATTGCGCTACAAATTTTATGTATCTGTATGATTTCCAGAAAAAGCCTGTTTATCTGTCTGCTGGGCGTCTTGAGCGTCCAGGCCGCCTATAGCCAGAGAAAAAAGAAGAAAGGCCCCGAAGTGCCGCCCCCTCCTGCCCTCGTCACCACCCTCGATTCCGTGTCGTACACCATCGGGAACGATATGGGCGAAATGCTGAAAAAGCAGGGACTGGATACGCTGAACCTCCGGCTTTTCTTCAAAGCCATCGAAGACATCTATAAGGGCGATTCTGCCATGATCACGACCGAAAAAGGGATGAGCGTTGTCAAGAATTATCTCCAGCAGATCAAGTTGGAAAAAGCCACCAGGAATAAAGCCGCCGGCGAACAATTCCTGGCTGCCAACAAAACGAAGGAAGGCGTGAACACGACTCCCAGCGGCCTGCAATACCAGGTGCTGGTGAACGGGACGGGCCCCAAACCTTCGCTGCAGGATAAAGTGAAAGTGCATTATACCGGCAAACTGATAGACGGTACCATTTTCGATAGTTCCGAACAGCGCGGCGAGCCCATCGTACTGCCGATTACGGGCGTGATCAAAGGTTGGACGGAAGCCCTCCAGCTGATGCCCGTAGGTTCCAAATGGAAGCTCTTCATCCCGGCAGACCTGGCCTACGGCGAACGCCAGGCCGGCGCCAAGATCCAGCCCAACAGCACGCTCGTGTTCGACGTGCAGCTCCTGGAGATCGTGAAAGAATAACACATCCGCATAAACGCATAAAACTGGCCGGTACATCGTTCCCGCCAGTTTTTTTTATTCCGGTATTCGCAGCTACTCCACACCGCCAGTACCAGTATCACATTGCATCCCGGTAAAAAAATCACCGTGTCGCGGCCCCTACCACATCTTCAATAACATCATCACGGAAAACCCAAATAAAAATCCGCCCGCGAGCAGGTACCATACCTGCCCGGGGGCTTTCTTCGCAAGCATAACGATCACGTAAACGGCCGACCAGATCCCTACTCCGACGGTGGTGTATAAATTGGTCAGATCATAACTTCCGCCGCCGCCGGAAACACCTTTCCGGACGTACGTCACATACCCCATAACGATGGCGGGAATGAGCAGGAGAACAATTTTCAGGATTGCACTGTTTTTCATAAATCTTGCATGTAGCAGGTTGATTTTTACGGTTTATTTCTTTTTGATCTCCCCGTTCGTATATACCAGGTAATCTTCACCGTCTGCCTTCTGCAATGTCACCACGCCATTTACGAAACGGTCTGTAAAAGTGAACACTGCAGGGTGTACCCATTCGCGTTTCCAGTTCATGATCCCCCAGCGCTGCGGTTCCTTCATCACCGCTACCATCCCTTCACCGACCGATCTCACATCGCCATATTCCAGCGGTATTACCACCTTACCCTGCAGGTCGATCATCCCGAATTTCTCCCCGTCCAGCGAAACACGCAACAAACTGTCTTCCACCAGCGTTCCGATATGCCGGTAGATGACAGGCACCACTTCCACCCCGTCTTCATTCACCAATCCATATTTATCGCCCTTTACCACATTGTTCACCCCGTTTGAGAATCCCAGGTCTATGCCATCGTACCGGATGGGCACCACGATCTCCCCTTCCCGGTTGATAAGCCCGATCACGGAGGCGCCGCTGGCGCTGTCGGTCCGGCTGACGGATGCATACTTCCCTTCGAATCCGGACGGCTCATATCGCTTGTCGTCGGCGATCCAGATGTTATTGACGGAATCCAGCCGGCCGGCGAGCTTTTCCCGTTTTGGATTCGCCGGCCCGGTTGATGAAGATTGTTGCTGTTGTTGTGCAGGCTGCTGTTTCGATTGACATCCGATCAGGAAAAACGCCATGAGCGTGCATATGTAAATGATGATTTGCATTGTTGAATTTTGGGGTAAACTTAGGATTTATCTTCCCATTACCACACATCGTTTTATATCCGTTACCGTTTTCCGGAAATCGGGCTGCTGCGGACTTACATCCGTGCGGGCAAAAAAAGCCCGGCTGAGGGGCCGGGCTTCAATGAGGTGAGATGCCAGTTGAATTATTCGCCGAACACCTTGGGCCTGCGTTGCTCCAGCAGCATGAAATCCGCCAGCACCATGGCTGTTACGGCTTCCAGCACCACCGGCACGCGCAGCGCGATGCAGAGATCGTGCCGACCCTTCACCGAGAATGTTTCTACTTCTCCCGTCGTGATGTTGAGCGTTTGCTGCTCTTTCGGGGTGGAAGACGTAGGTTTCACCGCGATGCGGAACACCAGCTGGTTACCGTTGGTGATCCCGCCCACTACGCCGCCGGCGTGGTTTGTAGCTGTTTTGCCTTCCATATCGATGATGGGATCGTTATGTTCGAGGCCTTTCATCTTCGCCGCGGCGAATCCTGCGCCGAATTCGATGCCCTTCACCGCCGGGATGGCGAACACGGCATGCGCCAGGCTGGATTCGATGGAATCGAAAAACGGTTCCCCCAGCCCGATCGGCAACCCGTCTACCCTGCACTCCACGATACCGCCCACCGAATCTTTGGCTTTGATGGCTTCCTCCAAACCCTGTTCAGGATCGGCGATGCCGCCTACTTCGGTGATCTCGGCTTTCACGGAGATGCTGTCTCCCAATATCTTCTTCGCGATCACGCCCGCCGCCACGAGGTTGAGCGTGAGCCGGCCGCTGAAGTGCCCGCCGCCACGGTAATCCTCGAATCCGCCGAATTTCTTCGCCGCTACGAAATCTGCGTGGCCGGGCCGCGGAAACTCGCGCAGCTTGGCGTAGTCCGCGCTCCGGGTATTATTGTTTTCGAAAAGGATCGTGATGGGCGCACCGGTAGTACGGTCGTTGAACACGCCCGATTTCAGGAACGGCAAATCGTCTTCCTTCCGGGGCGTGGTGCCGCGCGCACCGCCTTTGCGGCGCTCCAGGTCGGCCAGAAAATCGTCCTGGCGCAGGGAGATGCCCGCAGGAACGCCGTCGATGTTAACGCCAACGCTTTCCCCGTGCGATTCTCCGAATACATTCACCCTGAATAATCTGCCGAAGCTGTTCATGTTGTCAGTGTTTTACGGTTTCCCCTTCTGTTACTACGGTCACACCCAGCTGTTGCAGGTGATCGTAGAATTCGGGGTAAGATTTATTGATGGCTTCCGCGTTGTCGATCACAACGGGCCCGTCGGCCGTAAGCGCCGCAACGGCGCAGGCCATGGCGATCCGGTGGTCGTTGTGCGAGCTCACCCGCGCTCCCTTGATGCCGGTCCCGCCATGCACGTGCATGAGGTCGCCGTCGAGGTCGATACGGATGCCCATTTTGCCGAACTCCTGCTGCAACGTAAGCCCGCGGTCGCTTTCCTTATGCGCCAGGCGGCTCACGCCTTTGATCACGGTAGTTCCCTGGCAATTGGCGGCCAGGGCCACCAGCGGCGGGAAGAGGTCCGGACAATCGGTCGCATCAATTTCAAAAGGTTTCAATCCGTCTTTGCCGACGATGATGGTGAACATGCCCGGCAGGATGTCTGCGCCCGCTTTCTCGAGGGCTTCCATGATCGCCTTGTCCGACTGGGCAGACTGTGTATTGAGATGATGCACTTCCGCCTTGCCGGCCACGGCCGCGGCCACGAGGAGGAACGCCGCACCGCTCCAGTCGCCTTCCACGGTGTATTCGCCGGCGCGGTAGGTTTGTTTGCTTTCGAAATGGAATTTCTCGAAGTTCTCGTTTCTCACCTTCACCCCGAAATGCGCCATCAGCTGGAGCGTCAGGGCGATGTAGGGCTTGCTTTTCAGGTTATCTACGGTGATGGTGGCTTTTTCGGCCACGCTGCCGAAGGCCATGAGGAGGCCGGTGAGGAACTGCGAGGAAAGGGAACCGTCTATGGTAATGTTTTTCGCTTGCAGCGGCCCGAGGATTTCGAGGGGCAGTTTGCCTTCGTTGCTTTTGATCTGGACGCCCAGTTGCGGGAGCACTTCCTCGAAGAAGTGCATGGGCCGCGTAGTGAGGCTGCCATGGCCGCTGATGGTGATATTGCGGTCGGCGAGGGCTGCGATGGGTGTGAACATCCGGATGCCGAGGCCCGATTCTCCGCAGTTGATCTCGTCGTAGAAGGGTGCCACGCCACGGCTGGTGATGTGGATCTCTTCGTTTACGCGTTTCACCATGGCACCGAGGTTTTCGGCCACTTCCAGGGCGGCGAGGCAATCGTTGCTGAGGCCCGGGTTGCGGATCACCGTTTTCCCGTTGGCCAGGAGCGCCGCCGCCACCGCGCGCTGCATGGCGCTTTTGGACGGGTTGGCAGTTACGTTGCCGCTGATGTTACCGGGTTGTATCGTTGCTATCATGGCTATATTTCTTGTAAGATCTGTTTCAGCTCGTCGAGCAGGATCGGCTTGGTAATAGCCTCGCCGATCCTGTTCAGGAGCACGAAATGAATATGGTCTTTTTCACGCTTCTTGTCCAGCCTGAAAATATTGAACACCGCTTCCTTGTCGGAAGTCATGGTCACCGGCAGCCGGTAATCATTGATCAAACGGATAAGGCGGTTGGTTTGTTCGGGCGGCAGCTGGTTGAATTTTTCGGAGATCTTAGCGGCTGCTACCATCCCGATGGCCACTGCTTTTCCGTGTGCGATGCTCTCGATCTTTTCTACGGCATGGCCAAGCGTATGCCCGAAGTTCAGCCAGCGGCGTACACCGCTCTCGAACTCGTCTTCCAATACGAATTTTGTCTTGATCTCTACAGACCGCTGTACGAGGAATTGCAATACTTCCACGTCCTGCGCCAATGCCTTGTCTTTATTGACTTCCAGGTAGGTAAACAGTTCTTCGTCGTAGATGCATGCATATTTGATGATCTCCGCGAAACCGTTGCACCACTCCCCTTCCGGCATCGTGGATGGCAGCGAATAGTCGAACAGGATGAAAGACGGCTGGCGGATAGTGCCCAGCATGTTTTTATGCATACCGTGGCTCACGCCGTTTTTTCCGCCGATGGATGCGTCTACCTGCGCGAGCAGTGTAGTGGGAACGAAAGCGAACGGAATGCCGCGCATGTAAATGCTCGCCGCAAACCCGGTGACGTCTGTCAACATCCCGCCACCAATGCCGATCAGCATCGTTTTGCGGTCTGCCTCCAGTTCAATCAGCCCGTCAATGATCTGCCCCATCACCTCCATGTTCTTGTGCTCTTCCCCGTCGGGCACCACCAGCTTCTTCCAGCCGGTAAAAAGATGCCCGTAATGTTGGTCCACATTTTCGTCTACCAGCAATACCGACCGCGATTTGTCGGCGTATTCGCCCAGGTTGGCGAGACTTCCGCCGAGGTAATAATCGCAGCTCGATTGCTGGAAACGGTGAGATTGTTTAATCATATTCGTAGAGGAAAATATTGGCTTAGTCGTTCATCACTTTGTTCTGACGGTTGATGGATTCCAGGTGAACTGCATCGAAATACTTCAGGATGAATTCTTTGCTGAGGCCCAGTTTCTCACCTGCACGGATGGCGCGGTCGAGGATTTCGTTCCAGCGGTTGGTCTGAAGGATCGTGATGTTGTTTTCCTTTTTGTATTGACCGATTTTCTCGGCGATTTTCATGCGGTTGCCCAGCAGCAGCAGGATTTCGTCGTCGATGCCGTTGATCTGGTTGCGGAGTTTTTCCAGCGCGGTATTGAATTCCTTGTTTTCGGAACGCTCGTGCTTCCAGGTGATATTGTCGAGCATTTCGCCGAATTTCTCGGGGGTGATCTGCTGTTTCGCATCGCTCCAGGCGTTATCGGGGTCCACGTGCGTTTCGAGCATGAGACCGTCGTAATCCAGGTCGATGGCTTCCTGCGCCACGGCCTGCAGGATGTCGCGGCGGCCGCTGATGTGGCTCGGGTCGCAGATCATCGGCAATTCGGGATGGCGGCGCTTCAGTTCGATCGCCAGGTGCCACATGGGCGCGTTGCGGTATTCGGTATTGCCGTAGCTGGAGAAGCCGCGGTGAATGAGGCCCACTTTCTTGATACCGGCCTTCTGGATACGCTCAACGGCGCCGATCCAGAGCTCCAGGTCGGGGTTGATGGGGTTTTTGATGAGCACGGGAACGTCGACGCCTTTCAGTGCATCGGCAACATCCTGTACGGAGAACGGGTTCACCGTAGTACGGGCGCCGATCCAGAGGATGTCTACCCCGAAATGCAGCGCATCTTCCACCTGCTTGGCGGTCGCTACTTCCACGGTCAAAGGCATGCCGGTCAGTTCACGGGCTTTTTGCAGCCAGGGAAGGCCTTTTGTGCCAATACCTTCGAAAGAACCGGGGCGGGTACGGGGCTTCCAGATGCCGGCGCGCAGCACGTCCACCTTGCCGGTTTTGGCCAGCGCCAGCGCGGTCGCGAGCACCTGTTCTTCCGTTTCGGCCGAGCAGGGGCCGGAGATGATCAGCGGCTTCTTGTCAGACGCCGGATCTGCGAATTTCGTTTTTGCTAAGATCTGTTCCATTTTGTTATCGTGATGTGTTAGTTGATGAAAAGGGTGATTACTTCAGGATTTTTCTGATTTTATTGCTCTTCTGGATGAGCTTGTAGAACGTTTCATAGTCTTCCGACTGCAACAATTCCTTCATCTGCTCCAGCTGGCGGATATGCTCGTCGAGCACGTCCAGCACATTATTGCGGTTATGCTTGAAAATGGGCACCCACATATCGGGCGAGCTTTTGGCCAGGCGCACGGTGGATTCGAAACCACCGCTCGCCAGCTCGAAAATCCGGCCCTGCTCTTTCTCTTTCTTCAACACCGTCAGCGCCAGCGCAAACGAGGTGATGTGGGAGATGTGCGACACATAGGCCGTATGCAGGTCGTGCTCCTCGCCGTTCATATACACGGTGCGCATGTTGAGCTTGTCTACCATCGCTTCCACCATTTCCACGGCGTCTTCGTCGCTGTTCTTTACGTCGCACAGCACCATGGTCTTACCGGTGAAAAGCCCCTTCACGGCGGCTTCCGGCCCGGAATACTCGGTGCCGGCCATCGGGTGGGCGGCAACGAAGCGCCCCCTGTTGGGATGACCGGCAACGAGTTGCAATAATTTATGTTTGGTAGAACCTACGTCCATGATCACCTGTCCGTCCTTCACCTTGTCCAGAATCCCGGTTACTGCGCCCAGCGTGGCATCCACGGGTATCGCCAGCACCACGAGGTTACTGCGGTCCATCGCGTCTTCGAGCGTGGAGCCCTCGTCGATGATCCCCAGTTCCTGCGCCTTGGCCAGGTTGCCCGTGTTATTATCCACCCCGATGATCCAGTTGGCCACGCCCCGCTCCTTCAGGCTCAGGGCCAGCGAACCGCCGATGAGGCCTACACCTACTACAGCTGCTATCATACGAGGGCTTTTTTACGGTCAACGATTTGTTGCTTCACCCGGTCGATCGCTTCGGAGAACACCTGCTCGTCCCGGCAAAGGCTCACACGGACGTAGCCCTTCCCGTTCTCCCCGAAAATCCCGCCGGGCGTGATAAAGACGTGCGCCTGCTGCAGCACTTCGTCACTCACCGCAAAGCCGTCTGCGTATCCTGCCGGGATCTGCGCCCATACGAACATGCCCACCTGGTTGCGGTCGTACGTACAACCGATGAGGTCCAGCAGTTCGAAGACTTTCTTCCGGCGGCCGCTGTAAATGGCGTTCAGTCCGTCGTACCAATCCTTCCCCAGCTCCAAAGCAGCCACTGCGGCCATTTGTACGGGCTGAAACATGCCGGAGTCCATGTTCGACTTGAACCGGAGCACATCGTTGAGGAAAGCCGCCTTGCCCACGAGCATGCCTACGCGCCAGCCGGCCATATTGCCGGATTTGCTGAGGCTGTTCAGTTCCAGGGCTACTTCCCTTGCGCCGGGCGTAGCCAGCAGGCTGGCGGGCGCATCGTTGAGGATGAAGCTGTACGGATTGTCGTGGCACAGCAGGATGTTATGTTTGGTGGCGAAAGCCACGAGTTTTTCGAATGTATCCGCTTTGGCCTGCGAGCCGGTCGGCATATGGGGATAGTTCACCCACATGAGTTTCACCTTGCTGAGGTCGCGCTGCTCCAGTGCCCCGAAGTCGGGCTGCCAGTCGTTATCCGCGCTGAGCGTGTAGGTTACCGGCGTGGCGCCGGACAACTGTACGGCCGAGCGGTATGTAGGGTAGCCGGGATCGGGGATGAGCGCTTCGTCGCCTTCCTGGAGGAACGTCATGCAGATGTGCATAATGCCTTCTTTGGAGCCGATGAGGGGCAGCACTTCCGAATCCGCGTCGAGCGTAACGCCGTAGAAGCGGTTGTACCAACCTGCCATGGCCTGCCGCAGGGCCGGGATGCCTTTGTAGCCCTGGTACGCATGGGTATCGGGTTTGGCCGCGTATGCGTTGAGGGCGGCGGTCACGGAGGGGTGCGGCGGGAGGTCGGGACTGCCGATACCGAGGTTGATCACGCGGGCGCCGGCTTTGTTCATGTCGTCGATCTCCCGGAGTTTCCGTGAAAAGTAGTATTCCTCGGTGTGCTGCAATCTTTTGGCTACGGATGGTTGCATGGGTGTTAGATTATTGTTGGTATCAGGTATGCGTATTGCCTTTTTTGTAAATCCCCAGAACGGTCAGCTGCTCCGTGAGCGGCTCGATTTTGTTGAGCGCCTGCTGGAAGTGCTCCGGAGAATCGAATTCCATGTCTGCGTGGAAGTAATAATGCCATTCCTTCGCAGGGATGGGAAAACTCTGGATCTTGCTCAGGTTGATGCCTTCCTCTGCGATCATGGTGAGCACGCGGGCGAGGCTTCCCCGTTCGTTGGACGTCTGGAAATATACGGAAGATTTATTTGCATCGGCCGGCGTCTTCACCCCGTTCCGGGAAATGGCCAGGAAGCGGGTGTAGTTGTTTTTAGCCGTGTGGATGTTGCGCCCGATCACTTCCAGCCCGAAGATATCGGCTGCGAGCTGGCCTGCGATGGCCCCGGTGGTCTTCAGTTTTTTCTGGCTCACATGTTTGGCGCTGAGGGCGGTATCTTCCGTTTCCACCAGTTTGATGTGGGGATATTGGGCGAGGAAGTCCATGCATTGCAGCAGCGCCATAGGGTGCGAATGTACTTCACGGATATCGTCGATCGTTTGCCCGGGCAGTACCATGAGGTTTTGATTGATCTGGAGGTACAGCTCGCCAATGATATGGAGCCCGGAATTCTTGAGCAGGGAGTAATTGGGCAGGATGCTGCCGGCGATGGAGTTTTCGATGGCCATGATGCCGGCGTCTACGCCGGCCTCCCCTTTCTTCACCTTGCGGACGAGCTCCGAAAACGAAGCGCAGGCCTCAATGGTGGACTGTTTGCCGAAGTAATTCCGGGCGGCTATCTGGTGGAAACATCCTTCAAATCCCTGGATCGCGATGCGCATATATGTTGTTTAAGATACTGTTGAGCAATAAAAAGGGCCCCGCTTTGTGGCGGGACCCTTCCATTCATTCTACCGGTTTTGACCGTTATCACAAGAGAGTCCCGCTTTCTTTTGCATAAAAGAAAAAGTAAAAATAGCAGGCATAAAATCGATTCTGTGACATATCTGGCTTTTACCGGTTTGCATAATTTTAAAAGAAAAGGCCCCCTTTTGCAGGAGGCCCGTTATATTTTTTATCTGTTTGGATCAGCAAAAACGAACCTCCTAATTCTGGTACCAGAAAAAGTAAAAGCCGTAAAAGTATCCAAAAGTATGCTGTTGCATCAGATAGTGTATTTGCGTTGTTTGATAGAACAAAAGTAAGGCACGATTTCATTTTTTCAAACAGCGGAGTAAAAAAATCAATTTCGTCTAACAAACATCAATATCAATTGAAAAACATTCAATAAATCACGAAAAATGCCAATCAGTTGCCTGGTAAAACGGTGGATTGAATGCTATAGCAAATAATTTCGGGGGATGAGGCGAACGGTGGAGGAGGGGCAAAAAAAGCCCCGGCGGTATGCCGGGGCCGGATGAATATCCTTTAATGCTTGCCTATAATTAGTGAGCTTTAGCAGTAGAGTCGATAGCTTTTGCGGTAGAGTCAACAACAGCAGCAGCGGAATCAACAACAGCAGCAGCAGAGTCTACAGTGCTCTGAGCTTCCTGAACCAGGCTGTCAACTTTAGTGGAATCACCTTCAGTGGCGGTACCAGCGTTGTTGCAAGCTACAGCGAACAGACCCAGGGCGAGAGCGAGGAAACCGAATTTTTTCATTTTGATACGTTTTAAGGTTTATTTGAAATGAGATTTAACCTTTATACCCCGTTTCGGAGAAAGGTAACCCGCAATCTGAAAAAAAATTTATTTTGCCTACTTTGGGTTACTAAACCGGCCCAAACCGTATTAATCAGTGAATAATCTTTTGCACATAGAAAAGGATCAGGAATTACTGCACAGATTAGCCGTCAACGATGATAAAGCTCTGGAAATCATTTATTTGGAGCATTACCCAATGGTTGAAAGGATGATTTTGCAGCATTATGGATCGGCGGACGATGCCAAAGACATCTTCCAGGAAGCGATGATCGTATTATATGAAAAGGCAAAAGAAGGGAATTTCGTACTCTCCTCCCGGTTGAAGACATTTATATATGCCGTTTGCCGGAGGATGTGGCTCAAAAAGCTTCAGAGCGGCCCCAACAGCGCTCCCCTCCCGGACGACGTCGAGGAGTCGGCAGACGCGGCCGAGGCCCTGGAGGCCCATCTCGAAAAGGACGCCCAGTTCCGCCAGATGGAAACAGCCATGGGAAAGATCGGGGAGCCCTGCAAAACCATCCTGGAGGAATATTACATCCGCCACCGGAGCATGCAGGAAATCGCGGAACAATTCGGGTATACGAACGCCGAAAATGCCAAGAACCAGAAGTACAAATGCCTCATGCGCCTGAAGAAACTATTTTTTGCGAACTAATATATTAAAAGAGCACGATCACCGTGATGAACGAATTACATAAAATACAGGAAATAGAACGCTACCTGGACGGTGAAATGACCGCCCCGGAAAAAGAAGCGTTCGAATCCCTCCTGCGCCGGAACCCCGACCTCCAACGGGAAGTTTCCGGGCATGAGGCGTTCCTTTCCCAGCTCAGGGGCCATGGCCAGCGCCAGGACTTCCGCGCCCGGATGAACGCCATCCACCCCCGCGCCGCCGCTCCCGCCCATCAGGTCCAGCCTGCACCTGCCACCATCGTATCGATGACCAGCCGCCGCCGCACCTGGTACTCCGTTGCCGCCGCCGCATCGATCGCGCTGGTCACCTCCCTCGCTACCATGGCCATCATGCAGCGGTCCGCCAAAAACTCCTACACCGCCAAATATGAAGACGTCCGCCGTGTGCTGAACAACATCCAGCGCTCGCAAAACGCCCTCATCCGCGATATCAACAATAAAAACACCGGTCCTGCCAACCCCGGCACCTACGGCGGCACCTGCTTCGCCATCAGCCGGAACGGCTATATGGTTACCAATTATCATGTGATCGCCGGGGCGGATTCGATTTACCTGCAGAATAATAAAGGAGAAGCCTTCAAGGCCGTGAGCGTGTTCGAAGACGTGTCTTCCGACCTGGCGGTGCTCCGCGTGGCAGACAGCACTTTCCGCACGGCTCCCCTCCCCTATACGCTCAAAAATGCCCCCTCCCGCCTCGGGCAGGAAGTGTTTTCCATGGGCTATCCCAGAGACGAGATCGTTTTCGGCATGGGTTACCTCAGCGCACAAACCGGTTTTAACGGCGACACCCTGGCCTACCAGGTTTCCATCCCCGTCAACCCCGGCAACAGCGGCGCGCCCCTGCTCGATACGAACGGAGAGCTCATCGGCATCATCACCGGCCGCCAGTCTACCTCCGAAGGCATCGCCTTCGCGGTGAAATCCGGCCACCTCAAACGCCTCCTCGAAGAATTACCGAAAGAAAAATTCAACCGCAAAGACCTCAAACAGAAAAACCAGCTGACCGGCCTGCCCCGAGTGGACCAGGCGCGTAAACTGGAAGAATTCGTTTATATGGTGAAAGTTTACAACTGAGCGATTGAAAAATGAAAAATAGAAGGACCGGCCGCAAGGGAACAACCCGAGCAGCCGGTCCTTCGCTTATTTATTGATTTACGGGTTTTTACGGAGATCCGCGTTTTTTGCCCCGGCTACCTTTGCGCTACTAAATTCAATAGTGCATCATGGAAAGGATTCTTTGTTTCCCCCTCATTTTCTCCGCGATGATATTTTCGCAATGCTCCAAGCCCCAACCCGAAAATCCCGGCGATCCTCCCGGTAACGGCCATGGAAACGGCGGTGGCGGCGGCCGGCAAAACGGTGCCCCCATGCCCAAAGGCACGCCCAACGGCAAGGTATACAGTAAAAAAATCGGAATGGCGGGTGGAACGATCGAATACCCCGGCGCCAGGCTTACGATCAACATCCCGGCGGGCGCTGTGGACCAGGAAACCGAATTTTTCATCCAACCCATCACCAACACTGCTCCCGGCGGCAAAGGCATTGCATATCGCCTTCAACCTGAAGGAGTTACGTTCAGGAAGCCGGCTACTTTAAAGTTCCGGTATACGGCAGACGACCTCCAGGCCACATTTGCCGCCGCGCTCGGCATCGCCACGCAGAAAGCGGACGGTGCCTGGTACGGTTTGGGGGCCATTCAAAACGAAGCCGCCAAAACCCTCGAGGTGAAAACCACTCACTTTTCGGACTGGAGCTTCTTCGAAGCTATTTCGCTGGAGCCCGGCATGTCTGCGGCCGATCCCGGGCAGCAGGTGCCGTTGGTGGTGAAGTGCGTGCTCCCGGGAGACGATGACCTGCTGGTGCCGTTGACCAAAGAAGGCCAGGAAACCGCATTGCTCGATCCCAAAACCCATCTCGACGCGAAGTTCATCGAAAAATGGACACTCCTGGGCACAGGGCAGCTCGCATCCACCGGCAATTCCGCCAAATACACCGCCCCCGCTAAAATCCCGGCTACGAACCCGGTGGTTGTTTCCGTCAACGTCAAATCCAACGGAAGGGCCGTGGGGATACTCATCGCAAGGGTTTTTGTGGCGCCGGAAGGCATTTCCGTATCCATCGCCGGCGGGGATTATACGACCTATGGCAATTCCGGCGGACGGGTTACCACGGGCGAAAGTTTCGCGACGGCGCAGCAGGGCGGCGTAACGGCCAGCGTGAAATGGCAGGGGAAAACGACCGGCCAATTTAGCTGGGATGCCACCAACATCTTATTCCTGCTGAATATCGGCACCACCAAAACATATGCGCAGGTATACAATTCAGGCGGAAAGGCGGTGCCCAGTCCCGGCAAACTGCATGTCGTCGAAACCGGCAATTTCGGATGGATGCTCGGCAGCTTTGAATTGGAAAAATCGGGGTACTACATCTTCAGCACCCCGCCAACCATGGGAACTACGAAAATCAACGGTTACTTCCGGGTCAAACGTTTGAACATCGGTACGGAATAAAATAAAAACGGCTGACCAGGTGACGGTCAGCCGTTTTTCTATTGTAAGGAATGCCTTAGTCGTTTTCCTTGATACGGACCGCCGGGTTTTGGCGCCATTGTTTGGCGCGGACGGAGATCCACATGATCAGGTCTTCCTGGTTGATGGTGCGCAGCATTTCGTAGCTCGGGGTGTAAGCCTGGGTGAACCGCATGAGCGAATCGCCTTTCAAGCCGGTAACGGTGCTCACGAAGCTTTTGGAATAGCGGTAATCCATGAACTGCTGGCGCTCGTTCTCTTCGTAGAGTTTCTTGAATTTACGCAGGTCTTTCTGTTCGCGGGAGCCGCGGGTGAAGGGACTGAACACCAGTCCAAAGCCGCCCTGGCTACGTTTGTCGGTGTTTACAAGCGTTTGTTCCTTGGCTTCGAGGAAGGGCTTGAACTCTTCGTACCGTGCCAGGGAATCGAGCTGATAAGCGTTCCATTTGCCGGATATTTCTACCTGGGGCAGGAACCTTTCCCGTGCATTGAGGCGGATATTGGCCACCTGGGTGCCGGCGAGGTTGATCACCTTCACACTGTCAGGCACATAACCGATAAAAGAAACCACGATCTCATCACCCTGCCGGGCCGAAATCCGGTAATACCCTCCCTGATCGGAAAAAACGCGTGCACCGGTATTTTTGTTCCGGACCGTGGCGGGATATAAGACGAGCTTGCCGTCGAAACTGGTGACCTGCCCGCGGAGGGTAACGGGTGTTTCGGTCTGCGCCATTGCCACCCCGCCCATCAGGGTCAGGAGCAAGGTTACCAGGTACAATCTAATGGGTTTCATATTATTCTAACATTTGCGTCCGGAAAATAGTTAAGACACGAAAGTAGTTAAAAAAGCAATTCCCGGAGGAATCACTTCCCCGGGAATTACCGTTTTACATTCGTCTTATTACAGGGACCGGATCAGCGAGATCACTTCGTCCCTGGATATACCGAGTCTTATTTGTATCTGGCGGATGAGGCGGTCATCTTTCCCCTGCTCATAGGTAAGATCCGTCTCCGTCAAATCGGCGAAAAGTTGTTTCAGCTTCGATCTGATCTCATTCCACCGGTCCTTGATCATCAGGATGTCCATGACATGACAATTTATGGGTGAATAAAGAGGGGTTACCCCATAAATCCAAAGTCTGTGCCAAAACAACCGTCAGAACCCGGTTACCTGCAAGCCCGTCCGGAAAATTGCGCTGTGGCCGGGCTCGACCGTCACCAGTCCGATGCCGTTATTGAAAGCATTGGGGGCGCCGGTCAGGTTTTCGATCGCGATGCTGTTCCGGTGCGGCGGTGTATATACCTGCAACACGGGATAGCTCCTTTCCGGGAAAAAAGCAATTCGGATCCTTTTCCCGGGATCGGTGAGGGTACACACCGGCTGGGCGGCTTCGAAATCCACCAAAAATGAATTATCGAGCGCTACGCCGTTCATGCTCTTGCCGCCATTGAACTCCGTAAAGGGCAATGTTTTACCCGTGGGAATGAGTTTTTCGTCGAACTCCACGATGGCGGCGCTGCTGAACTGCAACTCCAGCCTGTCTACCGGCGTGCCCGTCGAGAAGTACGGATGCCAGCCGTCCATCATGGGGATGCGCGCGTTGTGGAGATTGAAAACCGCGGTGGTGATCTGCAAATGCTGATCGGCCAGCAGGCGGTACTGTACCTCGCAGCGGTAAGGGAACGGGTATCCCGGATCGTCGCCGGCGTAATGATGTTCCAGCGAGATTTCGGCGAAGCTGTCGGCCGCTTCTTCCTTGATGAGGGAGAAAGGCTGATCGTAGAGCAGCCCGTGGATAGGGGATTTCCTGATCGTATAATCCGTCCCGCTCCAGCTGTACGTTGCATCCTTGATCCGGCAGGCGAACGGGCTCAGTTTCACGCTTTTGAAACTGTTCGTTACGCCCGCGTTCAGATCGTCCGAACTGCTGTAACTATCAATCACATTGATGTTTGTGCCTCCCTGCGGAATGATGAATGCGTGCAGGAGGGCGCCATATCCGGGTATGATCTGCACTTCCGCGCCCGCATCGTCTTGCAGCGCGATGATGGAAAAGCCGTTCTCTTCTTTATGCGTGATACTGAATGCCATGCTTTGATTTTGCCCTAAATATACTGATTGATCATGTTTTCCAGCCATTCCTGCCGGCCGCTGGTCTGTTTCGGCTCACCATTGGCCACGGCGAACGCACGGAGATCTTCGAGGGATAGCTTGCCCTGTTCGAATTCCAGGCCTTTGCCGGCGTCGAAAGAAGCGTAACGGTCTTTGCGGAACTGGCGATAGGGCGATTCGCGGAGCATGCGGTCGGCCACGAAAGCCGCGCGGGCGAAAGCGTCCATGCCGCCGATATGGGCGTGGAAAATATCTTCGAGGTCGGTGGAGTTGCGGCGCGCCTTTGCGTCGAAGTTCACACCGCCGCCGGCGAGCCCGCCGGCTTCGAGGATCACGAGCATGGTTTCCACGAGCTCATTGAGGTTCATGGGGAACTGGTCGGTATCCCAACCGTTCTGGTAATCGCCGCGGTTGGCGTCTATGCTGCCCAGCATGCCCGCGTCTGCCGCCACCTGCAGCTCGTGCTGGAAGGTATGGCCGGCCAGGGTGGCGTGGTTCACTTCAATGTTGAGCTTGAAATCCTTGTCGAGGCCATATTGGCGGAGGAACCCGATCACCGTGGCGCTGTCGTAGTCGTATTGGTGCTTGGTAGGCTCGCAAGGTTTGGGCTCGATGAAGAACGTACCCTTGAAACCCTGTTTCCGCGCATAATCGCGGGCCATCGAGAGGAAGCGGCCGAGATGATCAAGCTCGCGTTTCATATCGGTGTTCAACAGCGTCATGTAGCCTTCGCGGCCGCCCCAGAACACATAGTTCTCGCCGCCCAGGGCGATCGTTGCGTCGAGGGAATTTTTCACCTGCGTACCGGCGTAAGCCACCACGGAAAAGTCGGGGTTGGTGGATGCGCCGTTCATGTAGCGCGGGTTGCTGAACACGTTGGCGGTGCCCCAGAGGAGCTTTACGCCGGAGGCTTTCTGTTTTTCCTTCGCGTAGTCCACGATCGCCTGCATCCTTTTTTCGTATTCGGCGATGGAAGCGCCTTCGTCGATCAGGTCGATGTCGTGGAAGCAGTAATACGGCACGCCGAGCTTGGTGATGAACTCGAAAGCGGCGTCCATTTTATCTTTTGCCGACTGGATCGGGTCGGAAGCGGTCAGCCAGGGGAAGTCTTTGGTACCTGGGCCGAAGGGATCTCCGCCGGTTCCGCAGAAGGTGTGCCAGTAGCTCACGGCGAACTTGAAGAGCTCTTTCAGCGTTTTGCCGTTAATGGTCGCGTTTTCGTTGTACCATTTATAAG
The DNA here is from genome assembly GCF_003958645.1 of Chitinophaga rhizosphaerae. GTDB lineage: Bacteria > Bacteroidota > Bacteroidia > Chitinophagales > Chitinophagaceae > Chitinophaga > Chitinophaga rhizosphaerae. The sequence goes on along the minus strand of NZ_RXLO01000007.1, from coordinate 270,881 downwards.
CGAAAGGATTGTCGGATTGGGGGCCTTCGAATTTAACGGCGCCCACTGTCGGGAAATACGTTTTGTTACCTGTTATGATCTGCATTTGAAATGATTTATCGGTTCGACAATATTTGCTGGAGTTTGATTTTCCAATCGGCGTAGGCGTTTTGGTAAGCGGTTTGATTTTCGCCGGGCGAAATGGTGGCGAGGCAATCCATTCCCCGGAAAGCTTCCCCGAAGGACGCGAACACGCCCGCTCCTACCCCGGCTCCGCGCGCTGCGCCCTGAGCGCCGTCGGTATTATATAATTCTATTTCGGCGCCGGTGGCGTTGGCGAAGGCTTCCCGGAAAAGGGGACTGAGGAACATGTTCGCTTTCCCGGCGCGGACGCGGTTGATGCGCAGGCCCATGTCGCGCATGATGTCCATCCCGTACGCCAATGCGAATACGATGCCTTCCTGGCCGGCGCGGAGGAGGTGCCCCTGGCTGTGGATCCCGAAATCGAGCCCATGCACGCTGGCACCGGGGAGCCTGTTTTCGAGGATCCTTTCCGCACCGTTCCCGAAGGGAAAAATGCGAAGCCCTTCCGCCCCGGGAGGCGCTTTTTCCGCCAGCTCGTTCATCCTGTCATAGGGAATTCCGCCGGAAACCTGCCGTAGCCAGCTGTTGAGGATACCCGTCCCGTTGAGGCACATCAATACCCCGTTGCGGACTTCCTTCTCCGAATTATTGACATGCATGAAGGTATTGACACGGCTTTGCGCGTCGAACGAAGGCTGGTCGTGCACGGCGTACACCACCCCCGAGGTCCCCGCTGTAGTGGCGGCTTCTCCGGGCTGGAGCACATTGAGGGAAAATGCGTTGTTGGGCTGATCGCCGGCGCGGTAGGTCACGGGCGTGCCTTCCTTCAGGCCGAGCAATTCCGCCGCCGCCCCCGACACGCGGCCCTGTTCGCCGAACGTGGGCACCACGGGCGCGAGGAGCGATGCATCGATGCCGTATAGTTCCAGCAGCCGGCCGGAAACTTTCCTTTCCTTGAAATCCCAGAAAATACCTTCCGAAAGTCCGGAGTTGGTAGTGGCGGGAACACCGGTGAGGCGCATGGCGATGAAATCTCCGGGTAACATAATGTGCCGGATCTTCTCGTACAGCGCCGGCTCGTTTTGCTGTACCCAGCGGAGCTTGGAGGCCGTAAAGTTGCCCGGCGAATTGAGGAGATGCGGCAGCGTGTAGTCGTGACCGAGTTGCTGCGCGGCTTCTTCGCCGGTTTGAACGGCGCGGCTATCGCACCAGATTATCGATGGACGTAAAACTTCCAGCTTTTCATCCACACACACCAGCCCGTGCATCTGGTAAGCGATGCCGATCCCTTTGACGGCCGAGGCGTCGAAAGGGAATTGTTGTTGCAGGCGGCGGGTGGCTTTGCGGACTTCCTCCCACCACATTTCCGGGTCCTGCTCCGCGAATCCCGGTTTGGGAACGCGGATGCGCAGCTCTTCGTCGGAGCCGGTGGCGGAAGCAAGGCAGCGCCCGCTCTCAACGTCGAGCAGGGCTGCCTTGATGGAAGAAGATCCGATATCGTAACCTAATAAAAATGACATGATCGTAGACGTGGGAAAAAGATGCTATCAAAAAAAATTACCAGAATATTGTGTAAAGCGCCGTCAGGATACCGCAAATGATGATGGCGCCCACGGCGAAGCCTGGAGCCAGTTTAAACATGCCTGTATCGATCTGGAGCGCTTTCGGATTGTCTTTGCTTTTCGGGTCCATGAGGCTGATGATCACCATCAGCGCCACGATGATCACAAACACCCAGCCCATGCGGTTGATGAACGGCAGGTCGGGGAAGATGAGCATGAGGGCGACCGACAGCGGGATGGCCAGCGCGGCGCCAACCAGTGCGGCGGCCGAGGTGGTGCGTTTCCAGAAGAAGCCCATGATAAAAATGGCGAACACCCCCGGAGAAATGAAGCCGGTGTATTCCTGGATGAACTGGAACGCCTGGTCGAGGTTCCCCAGCGCAGGCGCTACCAGTGCGGCGATGATGCAGGAAACTACGATGGCGATGCGGCCGATGTTCACCTGTTCGGCGTCTGTGGCTTCTTTCTTGAAGTGTTTCTTATAAATATCCAGCGTGAAGATGGTGGCGATGCTGTTGGCCTTTCCGGCGAGGGAGGCCACGATGGCGGCGGTGAGCGCGGCGAACGACAAGCCTTTCAATCCGGCGGGGAGCAGGTTGAGGAGGATGGGATACGCGCGGTCGGGTTTCACCTGTTTCACACCATCTACCACGCCCTGCATTTCTTCGGCGAACATGCCGTTTTTCCACAGTACGTAGGTGGCGATGCCGGGCAGTACAACGATGATGGGCATGAGCAGCTTGAGGAAACCGGCGAAGAGGAGGCCGTTGCGGGCGGTTTTGAGATCGGCGCCCAGTGCGCGTTGCGTGATGTATTGGTTGCAGCCCCAGTAATTGAGGTTCACGATCCACATCCCGCCGATGAGCACGGCCAGGCCGGGCAATTCTTTATAATTGGCGTTGCTTTTGTCGAAGATCATGTGGAAATGTTCGGGGGCCTTTTGCCGGAGGAGCCCCAGTCCGTCCCACATCCCATTCATCGTATTGGCAGCCGCTCCGGTGGAACCGCCGAAATGGTGGGACACGAGGTTCAGCGCCAGGTAAGTAGTGGCCAGGCCGCCGAGGATGAGGAAGAAAACCTGGATCACGTCCGTGAACCCGATCACTTTCATCCCGCCCAGGGTAATGATGATGGCAAATACCGCGAGGCCGATCATACAGGCCGTGAAACTGAATCCCGAGATCGTGGAAACCGCCAGCGCACCCAGGTAGAGGATGGAGGTGAGGTTCACGAAAACGTACAGCAGCAGCCAGAAAACCGCCATGATGGTGGCCACCGTTCCGTTGTAACGCTGACTCAGGAACTGCGGCATGGTGTAAATCTTGTTCTTCAGATAGATGGGCAAAAAGAAGATCGCGACCACGAGCAAGGTGGCGGCCGCCATCCATTCATAGGTGGAAATGGCCAGGCCCATCTTGAAGCCGGAACCGCTCATGCCGATAAACTGCTCCGCAGAGATGTTGGACGCGATGAGCGATGCGCCGATGGCCCACCAGGTGAGGGAACCTTCGGCGAGGAAAAAGTCTTTCGTGTCGGCGCTGGCCTTTCTCTTCCTGTTGTAAATGTAATAACCGTATCCGGCTACGATCACGAAGTAAATCGCGAACACGATGTAGTCAGATGTTACAAGTTGATGGTTCATATAAGTATCAGTATAACGTGAAGTGGATTAGTGTGTCAAGATAGCAACAAATTTTTAATTGTTAAATCTACAGTTAAAAAAATGGGTAAAAAAAAGCCGGGCGTAATTGCGCCCGGCTTAAACAGTTCATTATCAGAAGATTACTTCCTTATTGCAGCCACTTGGGATGTTGCGCGATATGCTCATTGGCGAAAACTTCCGCTTGCGGAATGGGCAGCCAATATTCCCGGTCGTCTTGCGTCAGGTCTACGGCTCCCTGTGCCAGGGCAACATCTTTCGGCCCGCGGTTGATCTGGCGGTTATTTCTCCGCGCGTCCACATAACGGGCCGATTCAAATGCGAGCTCCTTGAAACGCTCCAGGAGCACGGCGTCGAGCAGTGCGGCCGCGGTGGGGAAAGTTTCGTTCGTATAACCGGTGATGCGCGCCGCGCGCAGCGCATTGAGATCTGCCGCCCCGGCCGCAACGTCGGGGGTAGCTTTGCGCGCGTTCGCTTCTGCGCGGATCAGGTACATTTCAGCGGTACGGAACAACTTGGCGTCTGCCAGGTTTACCAGGGCCGCTTGCCCGCCCACGAATTTTATGGCCGTCCAGCGGGGAACGTCTGTTGTTCCCAGGTTTTTGAAATAGTTCGCGAAGCGGATATCGTTTACCGGATCGAACGACTCCATCAATTTAAATGAAGGCGCCCAGATGATGCGGCCGGTATTGTCGCGGTAGTTGACGCCGAGGCGTTCTTCGCCGTTATCACGTTTCAGTTTCCAGATCACTTCGGCGGTGGAAAGGTCTGTCCAGATATTGGGGAACGCAGCTGCGGAAGCCAGGGGTCGGGCTGTGATCACTTCGGTGGCGAAGGTGATGGCCGCATCGAAATTCTTTTGCAGCAGGGAAGCGCGGGCCTGGATAGCCGTTACTACCAGCGGATCGATGCGTTGGCGGTTGGTTACGGTGTAGTTGGCCGGGAAAAGGCCTTTTGCGGCAACCAGGTCTGCGTTGATCTGTTGGTAGACTTTTGATACCACGTCGCGGGGAGGTTTGCTCAGTTTGGACTCGGTCATGACCGGTACGCCGGGCGAAGCCGGTTCATAATCCACGCTATAATAGCTCAGCAATTCCAGGTGGCTGAAGGCACGGATGGCGAGCAGCTCGGCCTTCAGCCGGTTGCGGGTGATCAGGTCTTCGCCTGTGGCGGGCACCTGATCGATGACGGCGAGCACGCGGTTGGCGCGGTCGATCACATCGTAATATGCGCCCCATGCTGCGGCGGGCTCGGCAGAAGTGCCCGGGTCATACTGCCAGCGCCAGGGGATCACGCCGCGGCCGGTATTGTTCTCACGCGGCATGGTAGCCTCATCTGTGAGCAATGTGGTGATGTATTGCGTGGCGCCGTAGTTAATGCCGGCATAAACGCCCAATACGCCGATGTTCAGGGCCGTTACATTGTTGAACGCGCCTTGCTGCGAAATGCGGTCCTGGGGTTTGATCCCGAGATCTCCCAGGCAGCCCGTGCCCAGTATGGCGGCAGCGAGCAAAATATATACGAGTTGAAATGTTCTTTTCATGATGTATGTGCTTGAGATCAGAAATTCAGTCGGAGACCGGCTGTGAACGTACGTGCGGCCGGATATTCAAACAGGCTGATGTTGTTATTGTCTTCCGGGTCGAAGCCTTTCCAGCTGGTGATGGTCAGGATATTCTGTGCCTGAACGTACACCTGTACCTTGCTGAACACCCTGGTGCGCTCCAGCAGGCTGGCGGGCAGATCGTAAGACATGTTCAGGTTACGGAATCGCAGGTAGGAGGCGTCCTGGATATCTTTGGAGTTGAAGCGGCGCGGATCGGACGTGGAGGGAATATCCGTGATATCGCCCGGCTTCCGCCAGCGGCGCAGCCAGTCCGTTCCCTGGTTGGAAGTAGCGAACGAGGGATTGACGTTGAAGAAGTCTTCGTTGTTGAAGCGTTTGAAGCCTTGCGCGAAGGAGAACAGTGCTTCCACGGTGAGCCCTTTCCAACGGGCACCCAGGTGGAAGCCTCCGGTGAACGGCGGGTTGAAGGTGCCGAACTCGGCCACGCTCATCGTGGAAGAATTGTACTGGGCGTTCGGCACGATCTTGCCTTCTCGGTCGTAATACTGGCTGCGGCCGGTCTCCGGATCCACACCAGCCCATTTTACGATGTAGTGCGAGCCCAGCGGCAGGCCAACACGGATGATGGAAGTACCCTGCTCAAATTCATTCACCGCACCCAGGTTGGTCACTTCATTCTTGTTGTAGTTGAAGTTGGCGCCTGCATACAGCGTGAAGTTGCGTGTGCGCAGGATATCGCCGCTCAGGTCTACATCGATACCGCGGTTGCGTACGCTGCCGGCGTTGATGCGGCGAACGGTAAAACCGGTGGTACGCGAAAGCTGTTCGTCCACGAACAGGTTGTCGGTTACCCTGTTGTACCAGTCGAACGAGAGGTTGACCCGTTTTCTGAACGCGCTTACATCAAAGCCGATGTTGAGCTGTTTGGAATATTCCCAGTCGTATTCCGGGTTGCCGATGGTAGCGGGCACTACGCCGGCGGCGCCTGCATAGCGGGTGGGCGAATAGGTGGCCATATAGCCGAAAGCGCCGGTACTGTTGAATGCGAACGGCGTCGCGGAAACGCCGTAGCTGGCGCGCAGGCGGAGCACATCCAGTTTTTCGGTTGCGTCGAACATGAAGTCTTCTTTCAGCACGTTCCAGCCGCCACCTACCGACCAGAAATTATGCCAGCGGTTCTTTTCCGGAACGGTGGAAGAACCGTCGCGGCGGAAGGCCAGGTTCAGCGTATACCTGTCATCATAACTGTAACGCCCCATGAAGATGAAAGATGCGAGGGCCGTTCCGAACTTGCCGCCGCCCAGCACCGGAATGAAACCGTTGGTCGTGTTACCAGGCGTGATACCGGCGGGCGTTTCGGGGAAGAGGCCGTTAATGCCGTAGCCGGTCATGGTGGAGTTGGAAGATTTGGTACGGATGAACTCATAGATCAGCGACGCTTCATAGTCGTGCTTGTCTTTGTTTTCGTGGAAGGTCAGCCCGTAGTTGCCGGTGAACTGCCAGTATTTATCGAAGCCCTGTTGATAGGAGCCCTGGCGGCCGGTTGCCTGGCTACCGGTGTAGGAATTGGGGTTGATGTAGCGAGACAGGTCGTGCTGGCGGTAATCCACCCCCATGGTGGTACGGGCATACAGATTCTTCAGCAGGTCGTACCGCAGGTTCATGTTCAGCGTTCCCTTGAGCTTGTTGGTCTGGTTCGTGGTATTGAGGGTACGCTCCAGGGCGTCTGACCCTTCCCGTAAATCGTATACGCCGCCAAACTGGGACGCATTCCCGGAATGTACCAGCACGCCGTTGATATAGGGCGCTTCGTACGGCAGGCCATAATATGCCGCTGCGAATGTATTTACGACCGACGAGGAGTTTTCATTTTCGATGCCGCTGATTTCGGAATAGCCGACCGCCGCGTTTACGGCGCCGGAGAATCGGTCGCCCTTGAAGTCGACGTTGGAACGGAAGCTGTAGCGCGTCAGTCCGGAACGGAGGGCGATACCTTCCTGGTTGAAGTAGTTGAGGGATGTATAGAACCGGATGTTTTCGTTCCCCCCGGAAAGGTTTACTTCGTGTTCCTGGAATTTCGCATGGTCGCGCAGGAAGATCCTGGACCAATCGGTATTGATATTCCGGAGGCTGTCCAGGATTTGCGCCCGCTTAGTTTTGTCGGGTTCGGACGAAGCGTCGTTTTTCGGAGAGAATTCCCATCCCACCCCGAATTCTTCTTCCTCTTCGAATTGGAGGCGCTGGTCGATATTCATGATATCGAATTTCGGGCGGGTGCGCTGCGACCATCCGTACTGCGTTTTGGCGCCGAGGCGGAGTTTGCCGGCTTTGCCGCGGCGGGTGGTGATAACGATTACGCCGTTTGCCCCGCGGGAACCATAGAGCGCCGTAGCCGTTGCATCTTTGTAAACGTTCACCGTTTCGAAGTCGGCCGCGTTCAGTGTCGCGAACTCTCCGCCTTCCAGGGCAATACCGTCAATAATGTACAATGGCGCGGTTGTGCCGCTGATGGAGCCCGGACCGCGGATCACTACGCGGTTCGCCGTGCCCGGCTGGCCGCTGCCCGAAGTACTGTACAGCCCCGCAACCCGGCCCTGCAGCATCTGATCGAACGTGGCCGCCGGAACATCCTTGAGCTTTTCACCGGAAACGGAGGCGACGGAACCAGTGTACTTACTGCGCTGCGTGGTGCCGTATCCGCTCACCACATACTCGCCCAGCTGTTTTTCATCCGTGCCTAGCGAGATATTGATCGTGGATTGGTTGCCGATAGCAACTTCACGGGTGGAATATCCCACGAACGAAAACACCAGCGTGCCATTAGCCGGCGCTTTCAACTGGTATTCGCCGCTGGAATTCGTGACGGTACCCCGCGATGTACCTTTAATCGTTATGGTAACTCCGGGAAGAGGAGATCCACCAAGCACATCGGTGACTCTTCCGGAAATGGAACGGTCTTGCGCGATGGCCGGAATACATGCCATCATCGCAAGCCATAGGGCAAGGACTTGCTTCATAATCATTCGCATTTAGATTTTGATTTTGTTAGTACATGGGCTCCATGCAGGGTGTACGGGACATACGGGTTACTGACCTTTCCTGAAGCTGAGGGAAGAAAGGTAAAATACTGCCACGGATGAAAAGTGCACACAATTCCTACATGCGCTGAAAATTAAAAGATTGGTAAAAGTTTAAAATTGGATGAAATCAGGGCTTTTCTCACAGGAGACCACATTTGGTTAATCACAATGCTGTGCTACTATTAGTCGTTAGGGTATGGTCTCCCTCCTGTTACTCGATTTAGATTTGATACAAATGTAATGAATGTTTGTTCACAAGAAAAAAATTCCGCGCCATTAGATAAAAAAAGCCAGCGGGCGCTGGCTTTTTATGAAGTAAACTGTGTATCGCCTAACTGGCTTTCGTGATCTTGAACGTCCAGGCGTGTTCGCAGGGCGTTTCTTTCGCAGTGAGCTTCGGGACGGTTACGGAGATGCCTTTTGCGGTTTTCGCCCATTTCAGGTTACCGGGCCGGCCGAGCATCTGCACGGTGGTGCCGCTGGCGGGCGTTACGCCGTTGATCTCCAGTTGCCCTTCGGGCATTACCGGTGCGATGGCGTATACCACGTCTCCCTTACGGGTGAAGAACAGTTCTTTGCGGGCGTATCCCGGTGCGGGGTCAACTGTTTGCTTCAGGAGCACTTCCGCGCTCACGTATCCCTGGTGCTTGGGCTGCTCGCGGCTGCCGGCGGTCCACTGCACCGGGGTTTTCCAGGCGCGGGTATCATAGATCGCTTCGCCGTTCACATCCAGCCACTTCCCGATCTGCAGCAATCTTTCCTGCATGATGGGCGGGATTTTGCCGTGCCCGTCGGGCCCGATGTCGAGCAACAGGTTGCCGCCGCTGCTCACGATGTCGAGCAGCAGGTAAATGAGCGACTGCGCGCTGTTGTAATCTTCGATATCTTCGTTACGGTTATATCCGAAAGAGTACCCCATGCCGCGGCACTCTTCCCAGGGCTTGCTGAACGTTTTCCCCACTTCGTATTCCGTCGTAAAATATCCGCCGTGATGCTGCCGGATGCCTTTGCCCCAGCGGTCGTTCACCACTACACTGCTTTTCACGGGCGATTCGTTGTACAGCCAGGTGAGGAACTCGCGCGATTTCCAGAGCGTATCGGTCTGGTCCCATTCGCCGTCGGGCCACACGATATCCGGCTGGTACCGGTTCACGAGGTCTTTCAGCTGGGGGATCATGTGTGTGCTGACGTATTCGTCGTATTTTTTGTTCGCGTACAGCGGGTTATACCATTCGTACAGCGAATAATAGAAGCCCATTTTCACGGGGGTCTTCTTCACCGCAGCAGTCAGATCGCCAAGCACATCGCGCCTGGAAGCCGCGTCCATGGCGTTCCACGGGCGACCGAAAGCTTTCGTCGCTTCCTTGCTGGGCCACAGCGCAAAACCATCGTGGTGTTTGGACGTGAGCACTACGTATTTGGCGCCCGATTTTTCGAAGAGCTTCGCCCAGGCGTCCGGGTCGAAGTCTTCCGCTTTGAAAAGATCGGCGAACTGGTAATACGAAAAATCCTTTCCGTACACCTTGTTGTGATGATCGAGCACTGCGGTGGTGCCGTTTTGCCCGTTACCGTATGTCTTGCCCGATTGCAGCCAGTGCTGGTACCATTCGGAATACACGCCTTTGGGCGCCCATGCCGGAACGGAATACACGCCCCAGTGAATGAATATCCCGAATTTCGCGTTCTCGAACCAGGCGGGAACGGGCCTGCTATCCAAAGATTCCCAGGTGGGCTTGTACTGCGCCATGGCGGTTGCCGGGAGCAGCGCCCATACCAGGAGCTTCAGCCATTTTCTCATCATATGTGGTTTTATTTTTTGCTAGAGTAACTGTTCTACCGGCACGTTCATCGACTTGCCCCTTTCCATCGACAGCGGCAGCAGGTGTTGCCCGTATTTCAATACCAGGTTGCGGCCGGTGGTAGACCGCAGCGTGATGGCGGTCAGCCGTCCGTCTGCCCAGGCCAGGTCCACTTCAAACCCTCCCCGCAAGCAAAGCCCTGTCACTTTCCCCGTTTTCCATTGCCCGGGCAATGCTGGCAGCAGTTCCACGTAGGAACCGTGGCTCTGCACGAGTGCTTCCGCGATGCCCGCCGTGCCTCCGAAATTCCCGTCTATCTGGAACGGCGGATGGGTATCGAATAAATTGGGCAAGGTGCTTTTCGACAGCAGGGCCTGCATGTGGTTGTAAACACTGTCTGCCTGTTTGAGGCGTGCGTAGAAATTGATGATCCACGCGCGGCTCCAGCCGGTATGCCCGCCGCCTTTGCCGAGCCTGCCGGTAAGGGTGCGCATAGCGCCTTCGAAGAGCGACGGTGTTTGTTCGGTGATCTCGCTGCCGGGGTACAGGCCGAACAGGTGCGAGATATGCCGGTGACCGGGTTCTACTTCTTCATATTCGTTGATCCATTCGAGGATGCGGCCGTCTTTACCGGTGCGGGTAGGCGGTAATTGGGCGATGATGCTTTCCCAACGTACGGCGTCGGCGGAATCGATGCGGAGCGCATGTGCGGCGGCAACGCATTTGGAAAGGAATTCGCGGAGGATCTGGTTGTCCATCGTCGGCCCGTACGTCAGCCCCGTCGGCTTGCCGGTAACGGGGTGTACGAACTGGTTTTCGGGGGAACTGGCGGGTGAAGTCACGAGGTATCCTTCCGGGCTTTTCACGAGATAATCTTCCACGAATTCGGCATGTTCCTTCATGATGGGATATGCTTTTTCGCGGAGGAATTTATAATCGAGCGTGAAGGCGAAATGTTCCCAGAAGTGAAGGCACATCCAGCTGGCGCCCATGGGGAAAGTGCCCCACCCTACGCCGTTCTGGACGCCGGTTTTGCCGAACGCGTCCGTACAGTGATGCAACACCCATCCGCGGGCGTTGTACATTTTCTTGGCGGTGATGCGGCCTTCCGGACGGATGCGGTCCATGAAATCGAACAGGGGCGCGGTGGTCAGGGAAAGGTTGGTGACTTCCGCAGGCCAGTAGTTCATTTGGAGGTTGATGTTGGTATGGAAATCCGCGTTCCAGGGTGCGTCCAAATGCTGGTTCCAGATGCCCTGCAGGTTGGCTGGCAACACACCCGGCCCGCGCGAGCTGCTGAGCAGCAGGTAACGGCCGTACTGGAAATACAATTCGGTAAGGTCTACGTCTTCCCCGCCTTTCCGCACCAGGGCAAGGCGCTCGTCTGTAGCGAGGTTCGCGTTGACGGAGGTGCCCAGGTCCAGGCTCACCCGCTGCATGACAGGACTAAAATCCGCGATATGTTTCGATTTGATGGCGGCATACGGCTTCGCCGAAGCGGCGGTCAACAACCGGCGGCATTTGGCCACGGCTACGGCTGCGCCGGGATCCAGGTCCATTTTTGCGGCGTTGTAGCTCGTTGCGCCCTGGATGTAGAGCGTAACGGCGCCGGCGCCCTTCACCTGAATCGTCCCGTTTTTCGCTACGGCCGTTCCGCCGGAAGGCGTCACCTGCACGATGCCCGCAAAGCGCATGTGCGCGCCTTCCGGACCTTTATTCTCCCTTCCGTTCTTATCGATGATCTGCCCGTCCATCAACAGTTGCCGGCCGATGGCCGTTACCTTCGCGTCTTTCAGCTTTTGCGCCGTATCGCGCGGATCGGGGCGGGTGATGGAAATAACGGCGTTGAGTGCGCCCGGTTTGGAGGCGGAAATATGAACGGCGATGATATTGTCGGGGTTGGACGCGATCACTTCCTGCCGGTATTCCACGCCGTTCACGGAAAAAGTGGTGAGCGCCACGCCGGTTTGCAGATCGAGGCTGCGGCGGTACCCTTCCGTTCCATCGAAACCATAATCGATGTTGACGTTCATGAGCGTCTGGTTGGAACGGAAGCTGCGGGCAGGGCGTGGCGGATTGCCGCCGTCTGTGGCGAGGAAAAACTTGTCTGCCAGGGCAAACGCCTCGGCGTTTTTGTCTTCGAAAATGAGTTTGCGGATGGTGTCGAGGTACTTGCCGGCATTGGCGTTTCCGTCGTTGAATTTGACGCCGGCCCATACGCTTTCTTCGTTGACCTGGAGAATTTCTTTGCCGGTGCGGCCGTACACCATGGCGCCGAGCCGGCCGTTCCCTACGGGCAAGGCTTCTTCCCACCGGGCGGCGGGCCTGGCGTACCAGAGTGTTTGGGGAGACTGTTGCGCCAGGGCCGAATTCCCCAGCACCATCATGAGTACAAGGATCTTTTTCATAACCGTAAACGTTGCTTGAACAATATACTGCGCCACCGCGGCGATTACAAGCCACGGTGAATTAAACATCAATAATGGATATAATCTGTCATGCCGGAACGAGCCCCGCCAGCATGCGGCCCGCTTCGGAACCGATGGCGATGCCCATCCCTCCCATTCTCACGGCAAGGAATATACGATCAGAATGTGCCCTGATGACGGGCTGTTTCGTTCCACCGAAAGCCATAATGCCCGACCAGCGGTGCGCTACAGTTACATCGCGGCCCGGAAGGATGATGGTCCGCAGTTTCTCCTCCAGGTCTGCCTGGATGCGCGCGTTCAGTTCCAGTTCGGTAGTAGTTTCTCCTTCGAAGTCGAGATTGCGGCCGCCGCCGAACAGCACCCGGCCCTGCAATTCCCTGAAATAGTAATATCCTTTGTCGAAATGATATATTCCCTTGAAAGGCAATCCCTTCACGGGCTCCGTCACCAGCACCTGCCCGCGGCCGGGGGAAATGTCCAGCCCGGGGATCAATGCGGTCGTAAAAGCGTTCGTGCAAACGGCCACGTAGTTCGCGGTCAGGGAAAGGCCGCCCTGCAGGTGAACGGTTACGGTACCGGGAGCTTCATCGATCCCCTTCACCTCGCATCCCGTTTTTATTTCTATCCCCCGTTCGATAGCGAGATCGATAAGGGTCCGCATCATTTTGCCGGTGTCCAGTTCTCCCTCGAAATTGTTCTGTACCAGGTGTTTGGCGACGATCCCCATGCCGGGAAGCTGTCCGTCGGCGATGGAAAACGCCGGCCCGGGCAAAATGCCTCCCAGTATTTCGTTCACTTCATCGAGCCGTGCAAGCGCAGGCGCCTCGGCGTCCGAGATCAGTTCGTAACTGCCGTTCTCCCGGTAGTCCATCCGGTCGTCGCCAATACGGGAACGCAGCAGCTGGAGGCCCTTGCGGCGCAGGTTCACGAGCTGCACCACCGCTTCGGCGGGCATGTGTTCCAGGTCGTCGAGGATTTCAGTGAGGCTGCCGATGCAGGCAAACCCGGCGTTACGGGTACTGGCCCCCACGGGCAAAAGCCCCCGTTCCAACACGGCGATCCGCCGGCGGGGGGATTTTTCCTTCAGGCTGATCGCTGCCGAAAGCCCCACGATCCCGCTGCCGATCACGATGCAGTCGTACGACAACAAGCTTTGCTTTTCCCAGTAACTGAGCATATGGCGAATGTAGTAAAAAAAAAGCCCCGGTCCTCTCAGACCAGGGCGCTACACTACTATAGGTTGAACCAATACTAAACGAGGTAGCCGAACAGGTTGTCGTCTTTATTCAGTTCGGTATAATGAATATTGTATCTGGTCAGGTTGGCCAGCAGTTTATCGTAATCCTCCCTGTACTTCAACTCCACGCCAACGAGCGCCGGACCGGTCTCCTTGTTGTGCTTCTGGATGAACTCGAACCGGGTGATATCGTCGTCCGGGCCGAGCACATGGTTCACGAATTCCTTCAGCGCGCCGGGCCGCTGCGCGAAGCGGACGATGAAGTAATGCTTCAGTCCTTCGTACAGCAACGACCGTTCCTTGATCTCCTGCATGCGGTCGATGTCGTTGTTGGAACCGCTGACCACGCACACGACCGTCTTTCCTTTGATATCTTCGGCGTAGTCGTCGAGCGCGGCCATGGACAACGCGCCGGCGGGCTCTACCACGATGGCGTCTTCGTTGTACAGGCGGAGGATGGTGGAGCAGATACGCCCTTCGGGCACGAGGCTCATTTTGTCGAGCACGTCCTGGCAGATGCGGAAGGTGAGATCGCCAACTCTTTTTACGGCGGCGCCGTCTACGAACCGGTCGATGTCCGGGAGGGTGACGGGCGCTCCGTTTTCGAGGGCGCGGAGCATGGAGGGCGCGCCTTCCGGCTCTACGCCGATGATTTTCGTGGTTGGACTGAACGTCCTGAAATACCCGCCCACGCCGGAAGCGAGGCCGCCGCCGCCGATGGGCATGAAGATGTAATCGACTTTCGGCAGGTCTTCAAGGATTTCGAGGCCCACGGTCCCCTGTCCGGCAACGATGCGGGGATCGTCGAACGGCGGGATGAAGGTCATTTTATGTTCGCGGGTGAAGGCTTGCGCTTCGGCGGAGCAATCGTCGAACGTATCGCCCACGAGGCGTATTTCGATGTTTTCTCCGCCGTGCATTTTCACCTGGTTCACTTTCTGTTTGGGAGTGATGATGGGCATGAACACGACGCCTTTCACGTTGAGGCGGCGGCACGACCAGGCGAAGCCCTGCGCATGGTTGCCCGCGCTGGCGCAGGTAACGCCGTTGGCGAGGGTGGCGGGGTCGAGGGTGCTCATCATGTTGTAGGCTCCGCGGAGCTTGTAGGAACGTACTACCTGCATGTCTTCGCGTTTGAGGTAGACGTTGGCCTGGTATCTTCTGCTAAGGTTGGTGTTGTACGTGAGGGGTGTGCGGGTTACCACGCCCCTGAGGCGGGCTGCTGCTGCTAAAACTTGCTGTGTATCGATCGTATGGAGCGTTTGAGACATTGTAATGATTGGTTAAAAAATAAAAAAGAAAAGTACCGGGAAGAAAAGGGGCCTGCTTCAAATCAAGCATACGCCGCCGCAGCCGGCTCCTTTCGATATCCTGGTACTTTTCATATTCTATTTTTTTGTGGCTTTATTATTTGCCGGGGCGGAGCTGACGCACTGCAGCGCCTGCCTGCCACATTTCGCTGTTGCGCAGCTCTTCGAGCTCCTTGTTCAGCTTCTCGCGGTAATCCGCCTGGCTGTTAAGGTCGATGGAGCGCTGCGCTTCTTTACCGGTGGCAACGGAAGCGTACAGCTCGTCGAACACGGGTTGGGTAGCGTCGCGGAATTTCTTCCACCAGTCGAGCGCGCCGCGCTGTGCGGTGGTGGAGCAGTTGGCGTACATCCAGTCCATACCGTTCTCGGCTACGAGGGGCATGAGGGATTGGGTGAGCTCTTCTACGGTTTCGTTGAACGCTTCGGAGGGAGAGTGGCCGTTGTTGCGGAGGGTTTGGTACTGCGCAGCAAAGATACCCTGGATGCAACCCATGAGGGTACCACGCTCACCGGTGAGGTCGGAGAACACTTCTTTTTTGAAGTCGGTTTCGAAGAGGTAGCCGGAACCAACGCCGATACCGAGGGCAATTACGCGATCGCGGGCTTTGCCGGTGGCATCCTGGAAGATGGCGAAGGAAGAGTTCAGGCCCTGGCCTGCGAGGAACAGGCGGCGGAGGGAAGTGCCGGAGCCTTTGGGGGCTACCAGGATCACGTCTACATCTGCCGGGGGAATGATGTTGGTTTGCTCTTTATAGGTGATGCCGAAGCCATGGCTGAAATACAGGGCTTTGCCTTTGGTGAGGAACGGCTTCAGGGTCGGCCACAGTGTGATCTGGCCGGCGTCGCTGAGCAGGTATTGGATGATGGTGCCTTTCTGGGCGGCTTCTTCGATTTCGAAGAGGGTCTCGCCGGGTACCCATCCGTCAGCAACGGCTTTGTCCCAGGTTTTGGAATTCTTGCGCTGACCGATGATCACGTTAAAACCATTGTCTTTCAGGTTGAGCGCCTGGCCGGGGCCCTGTACGCCGTAACCGATGATCGCGATCGTTTCGTTCTTCAGCACTTCTCTTGCCTTTTCCATGGGGAATTCTTCTCTGGTTACTACGTCTTCCAGAACCCCGCCAAAATTGATGGTTGCCATGTTGTGATAGTGTTGTTTAAAAGTTTTTGTGTTTTTGTTACTGATAAGTTAGTCCTTCAGGTTGTCTGCCTCTTGCAGGCTGAGGTCCTTCAGGTGTTCGTGGAATCGGCGGCTCCATTTCACGATGGCCACCCTTCCGCTTTTTGTATACTCGATGAGGCCGTATGGCTCCAGCTTTTGCAGCATGCCGATCAGTTCCTGCGCATGTCCCGTTTTCTCCAGCACGAAATAATCGGGCGTGATGGTGAGGATGCGGGCGTTGTTGTCGCGGATGATCTTTTCGATGTCGCCGTTGTGGAGCGCCTTGGTGGAGATTTTGTAGAGCGCCAGTTCCTGGTATACCACTTCGTCTTCTTCATGTACGAACGCGCGGTGGATTTCGATCAGCCGCTCGATCTGGCCTACCACTTTCTCCAGCAGCTCGCGGTTGCTGAGTACGGTGATCACGAATTTATATACGCCCGGCACCTCCGTTTCGGCGGTGGTAAGGCTGGTGATGTTGATGCCACGGCGGGTGAAGATCACGGTGATGCGGTTGGTGATCCCGATCCGGTCTTCCGTATACACCGTAACGGTATATTCTTTATGCATTGTTGGTCCTGTTAATGGTTATGAACTACTCGAGGCGGATGTTGGAGATCGGTGCGCCTGCGGGCACCATCGGGAATACGTTATCTTCCTGCTCCACCACCACTTCCAGCAGATAGGCGCCGGGTGTGTCGAGCATTTCCTTTACGGCGCCGGCGATCTCGCTGCGCTCGGTCACTTTCCTGCCGGGAACGTAGAACCCTTTCGCGATTTGTACGAAGTCGGGGTTGATCATTTCGGTGGATGAGTAACGCTTGTCGAAGAACAGCTGTTGCCATTGCCGTACCATGCCGAGGAAGTTGTTGTTGAGGATGACGATCTTCACGCCGATCTGCGTCTGGTAGATGGTCCCCAGCTCCTGGAGCGTCATCTGGAAGCAGCCGTCGCCGATCACCGCCACTACCGTTTTATCGGGAGCGCCGACTTTGGCACCCATGGCCGCGGGCAGCGAAAAGCCCATCGTGCCCATACCGCCGCTGGTGATGTTGGTGTTCGGGTCCTTGAAACGGTAATACCTGCTGGCGATCATCTGGTGCTGGCCTACGTCGGTAACGAGGATGGCCTTCCCTTCGGTCTGTTCGGAGATGAGGCGTACCACTTCGGCCATTTTCAGCTGGCCTTCGGTGGGGTACAGCTCGGCGCGCGTTACTTTCTCCTCTTCGGTACGGTCTGCCGCGCGGAAGGTTTCCAGCCATGCTGCATGTTCGGCCTTGTTGATGAGGGGAAGCAGGGCGGTGAGGGCTTCCTTCGCGTCTGCATGCACCGCCACGTCGGCGTTTACGATCTTGTTGATCTCCGCTTTATCGATTTCGATGTGGATGATCTTCGCCTGGCGCGCATAGCTCGCCACCTCGCCGGTCACGCGGTCGTCGAACCGCATACCGATCGCGATGATCACGTCGGCTTCGTTGGTGTTGATGTTCGGCCCGTAGTTGCCGTGCATGCCCAGCATCCCCACATAATTGGGGTGAGCGGTAGACATGGCAGACAGCCCCAGCAGCGTAGATCCCACGGGGATCTGCGCCTTTTCCGACAATTGTACCAGCTCCTGCTCCGCACCGGAGATCAGGATGCCATGGCCTGCCAGGATGTAAGGCTTCTTCGCCCCGTTGATCAGCTCTGCGGCCTTTTGAACGGCCTCGATATCGAGCGTGGGAACGGGTTTATAGCTGCGGATGTAATCGCAGGCTTTGTATTGGAAGTCGAGCTTGCTCACCTGTGCGTTCTTGGTAATGTCTACCAGTACCGGGCCGGGGCGGCCGCTCTTCGCCACATAAAAAGCTTTGGCGATGGCGCCCGGAATGTCTTCCGGACGGGTCACCTGGATATTCCATTTGGTGATGGGCGTGGTGATGCCGATCACGTCGGTTTCCTGGAAAGCGTCGGTGCCGAGGAGCACGGCGGCTACCTGGCCGGTGATGCAGACCATGGGGGTGGAGTCCATGTAAGCGTCTGCCAGGCCGGTCACCAGGTTGGTGGCGCCGGGGCCGGAAGTGGCGAACACTACGCCTGTTTTGCCGCCGGCGCGGGTATACCCCTGTGCGGCATGCGTGGCGCCCTGTTCGTGGCGGACGAGTATGTGGTGCACTTTATCCTGGAAATCATACAGGGCGTCATAGATGGGCATGATAGCGCCCCCGGGGTAACCGAAAATGGTGTCCACGCCTTCGGCAATCAGCGACCGTATCACGGCTTCCGCGCCAGTGATGATCTGGGGCGTAGTGGCCCGATTGTCAGCGTCTTCACGCTTCATCGGTAACACATCCTTCTGTTGCATTTTTAACTTGTTTAGCGTATTTAAATAAGATTCCTTTCGTTGCTTTGAGCGGCGGTTGTTTCCAGGCCGCCTTGCGTTTTGCCAGCTCTTCGTCCGACACGTTCACTTTAATCACATTGTTCACCGCATCGATCTCGATGATGTCATCGTCGTTCACCAGCGCGATGGTGCCGCCGTCATAGGCTTCGGGACAAATGTGCCCAACCACGAAACCGTGGGTACCGCCGGAGAAACGGCCGTCGGTAATGAGCGCAACGCTCTTGCCCAGGCCAGCGCCCATGATCGCACTGGTAGGCTTGAGCATCTCCGGCATGCCGGGTCCGCCTTTGGGGCCTACGTAGCGGATAACGACGACGTCGCCGGGTTTCACGCGACCGTTCTGTATCCCTGCGATCAGTTCGAATTCACCGTCGAATACACGGGCGGGCCCGGTGAAGGCTTCCCCTTCCTTGCCGGTGATCTTGGCCACGGAGCCCAGTTCGGCGAGGTTGCCGTACAGGATCTGGATGTGGCCACTGGCCTTGAGGGGTTTTTCGAGCGGAACGATGATGGGTTGCTGCCCGAATTCGATATCGGGTACCGATTCCAGGTTCTCCGCGATGGTCTTACCGGTTACGGTAAGGCAATTGCCGTGGAGCATTCCTTTTTTCAACAGATACTTCATTACCAGGGGAACACCGCCGATCTCGTGCAGGTCCTGCATCATGTAACGGCCGCTGGGCTTGAGGTCAGCGATGAGCGGCGTTCTGTCGCTCAGTTCCTGGAAGTGGTCCATCGTGAGGTCCACGCCTACCGACCTGGCGATGGCGATGAGGTGAAGCACGGCGTTGGTGGAACCGCCGAGCGCCATGATCACTACGATGGCGTTCTGGAACGCTTCGAAGGTCATGATGTCGGAAGGCTTGATGTCTTTTTCCAGCAGCAGGCGGATGGCCTTGCCGGCGGCGAGGCATTCTTCCTGTTTTTCCTTGCTGGTGGCGGGGTTGGAGGAGCTGTACGGAAGGCTCATACCCATGGCTTCGATGGCGGAGCTCATGGTATTGGCCGTGTACATGCCGCCGCAGGCGCCGGCGCCGGGGCAGCTATGTTGAATGATTTCCTTGAAATCGTCTTCTTCGAGGTTGCCCGCCAGTTTCTGCCCGAGGGCTTCGAAGGCGGAAATGATGTTGAGGTCTTGCCCTCTCCATTTGCCGGGGGCGATGGAGCCGCCGTATACCATGATGGACGGGCGGTTGAGGCGCCCCATGGCCATCAGCGATCCGGGCATGTTCTTATCGCAGCCGGGCACGGTGATGAGGCCGTCGTAATATTGTGCGCCGCAAACGGTTTCAATGGAATCAGCAATCACATCGCGGCTCACGAGGGAGAAACGCATACCGTCGGTACCGTTGCTAATCCCGTCGCTCACGCCGATGGTGTGGAACATCAGGCCTACGAGATCGTTGGCCCATACGCCTTCTTTCACTTTTTTGGCCAGGTCGTTCAGGTGCATGTTACAGGTATTGCCGTCGTATCCCATGCTCACAATGCCCACCTGTGCCTTTTTCAGGTCACCTTCCGTCAGTCCGATCCCGTACAGCATTGCCTGTGCGGCGGGCTGCGTCGGGTCTTGCGTAATCGTTTTGCTGTATTTGTTTAACTCCATGATCAGATTATCGGTTAAATACCGTTGTCGGCTGTCTTAAAATCGAATTATCGTACAAGTTATTTCCGGTGGGCGTGAAATTCAAACCTATAATTTGGCCGCTCCCGGTCTTCAAAAGGTGGCACTGAGAGCCAAAAACCGCTATGGGTGAGGGTTGGAGGAAAAAGCGTTTACGCCATTCAACGGCCGTATATGCTTTTTGAAGAGGGGGAAGGTCCCCCCTGCCTTCGGGGCCCCGAAGGCAGGGGGTATCTCCTTCATTATCAGGCGGGAATAGCCGCTCTGTCGAATTCTTTCTCCAGCACTTTGGCTTTGTAGGCCTGCTGGATGACTTTTCCGAGGGATTGGGCCCAGGGTTTGGCGAATCCTTTGTTGTTGAAGCTGTCCCAGCCCACCACTTCGGCGGCTGTACCGCAGTAGAACACGGCGTCTGCCTGTTCCAGCTCGGCCACGGTGATCTGTTTTTCCACCAGGGGAATGCCCAGCTCATGGCAGATCTCGATCACGGTGGCACGGGTGATGCCCGGCAGGATGTTGCCCGGTGCGGGCGTATAGATAGTACCGTCTTTTTCATAGAACAGGTTGGCGCCGGGGCCTTCCGCCACAAAACCTTCGATGTCCAGCAGCAAGGCTTCGTCGAACCCTTTCGATTTCGCTTCCTGGGAAGCCAGGATGGAGTTCACGTACAAACCGGCGGATTTGGACTCGATCTTGAACGCTTTCGGGTTCGGGCGCTGGTAGGAAGAAAGCATCACGCGGAGGAGCTTCTCGCCCAGGTACGCACCCCACTCCCATGCGCAGATCAGCACGTGGGTCTCTTCCGCCGCTTTCAGCGTCATGTTGGGCGGACAAATGGCCAGCGGGCGGATGTACGCTTCAGTCATGTTGTTCAGTTCCAATACTTTGTAGCATGCTGCGATCAGTTCCTCGTTATTGAATTCATACGGCATGTGGATCAGTTCGCAGGAGCGCTTGAAACGGTCGAAGTGCTCTTTCGCTTTAAAGATCTTCACTTCCCCGCTTTCGGTTTTATAAGCGCGGATGCCTTCGAACACTGCGTAACCATAGTGCAGCGACTGGCCGTACAGATCGATTTTGGCCTCGGTGGCTTTCAGAAACTCACCGTTGTAATAAAGAATCGTGTTTTCGTTGTAATAGCTATACATAATATTGGAATTTGCGTACCCAAAAAAAAAGCCTTCCTGGTGGAGGAAGGCGTTTTATTATTCGTTATGATTATACACGCTTATCTATCCTCCAATTGGCTGGCGGGTAATAATGACAACGACGATCACGACGAGCGTAATGGCCCAGTTGAGCTGAGCTACGATGTGATTGACTGCGTTATTGTCTTTGTTTACCCACATGGAGGTGCTTGTGATTTTTATTATCAACACAAATGTATAAGTGATCATAATAAAAAACAACACAGTGACCAAGATTTTGAGAAATATCAATCCCGGTTCCATTTTTTAACAAAATCGAAAAAACTATCGGTGTTTTTAAACGAATTTCAAAAATACTGCTATATACCAGCATACTGTCTAAACGAAAAAGCCTCCCGGTCAGGGAGGCTTTTCGCAAGATATTATCGTTCCCGTCAGGACGCGAGGCATTTGTCGATGATTTCCTGCAGCTGCGGTTCCTTGGCGATGAGCGCCTGCAACAGCGTCAGCTGGTTCTTCGCACGGTTGTAGTTGTGCTCCGGGTACTTGATCGGGTAGTAAACGTCGCCGTTGAGGTAATCGGTCAGGAAACGGATGCCCTGCATGTAGATCATGAACTTGCCGGCGTAGAAAAGGTGTTGCTTTTCCGTATCGGTGAGGGTACTGCCCACTTCGGAGAGGTACCCTTTCATGAGGGCTTCATAATATTCATCCCGCACCGTGATCTGGCTGAAATCGCGCTCCTCTTCGGATACGGGGCACACATAGGTGCGGACCATATCGCCCAGGTCGGAGATCACCTTGCCGGGCATGAGCGTATCCAGGTCGCACACGCAGATGCCTTCGAAAGTTTCCTTGCGGAGCAGCACGTTGTTGATCTTGGTGTCGTGATGCATGAGGCGGTCGGTAAACTCGGGGTTGGTCTTGAGCGATTCGAACGTTACGGCGATGTCGCTGTATTGCAGGAACTGCTCCACCAGGCTGTCGGCGAACTGCTTCCGGTCTTCCTTAGCCGTGCGGATCGCGTCCTGGAAGGCGGAATAGCGCAGGGTCAGGTTATGGAAGTTGGGGATAGACGCCCTGAAATCGTGCAGGTCGATGCCGTGGAACATCCGGGCCATGAGGCCGAACTGTTTCGCTGCTTCGAAAGCCTGCCGGGTATTGTCTGCCTGGTCTACCGACGTGGAATTGGGGATGAAGGGGATCATCCGCCAGAATTCGTCCCCGTGCTGGTACATCTCGGCGCCCGCCGTGGTGGGAATGGCCTTGATGAAGAGGTATTCCGGGTGGTGCTTGTCGAGATAATCGCCTGCCAGCTTGAGGTTGCGGGCAATTACATCAGGCTCGCGGAATACATAGGTATTGATCCGCTGGAGGATATAACGCTTGTCTTCGGGCCCTGTCAGCAAAAACGTGTTGTTGATGTGACCGCTCCCGAATTTCTGTATGCTGTAGTCGGCGGGCTGGAGCCCGAATGCGCTGAGAATGTCGGTATGTACCATTATGCTTATTTCCAGAGATTGTCGGGATATTCTCCGCCGTTCACGAGTGCGGACAGGGAAGCCTGCACGCCCGGAGCGTCTTCTTTATAGGTAACGCCGAACCATTGCGAGCTGGTGGGGATCACTTTCACGGAACCGGTGCCGGATGCGATGTAGGAATCAATCACGATCGGGATGAAGAATTCGGATTTCGGGTTGGAAAGGTTCTGTTCGAGGAACTGGCTGAAGAGTTTCTCGCTCACTTCGAACACGGAAGGAGCGAAGCCCCAGAAGTTCATGGATACGGGCGTTTGAGGGCCGAGTTCCACTTTTTTGTCGCCGTCTTCGTACACGATCTTGCCGTCTATCACTTCTATCTTGGTACGCTCCACGATGCCGGCCAGGTTACCTGCTGCATTCACTTCGCACACCCCGCGGGACACGGAACCGTAATCGCTCACGGTTTTGCCCAGCTGGTAGCCTACTACGCTGAAGCGGTCGGATTTGCATTCGTTGCGGAGGAATTCCGCCATTTTCTCGAATGCGTCGCGGCCGTAGAAATCATCGGCGTTGATCACGGCGAAAGGCTCGTTGATGGCATCTTTGGCGCAAAGAACGGCGTGAGCGGTGCCCCAGGGCTTGGTGCGGTCTGCCGGTACTTCGAAGCCGTCCGTGAATGCGTTCATATCTTGAAATACATAAGCCGTTTCCACTTTTCCCTTGAGTTTCGGCTCGAAAATTTCCTTGAATTCTTCAGCAAAGTTTTCGCGGATGATGAACACGATTTTCCCGAACCCGGCGCGGATAGCGTCGTAGATGGAGTAATCGATGATCGTTTCACCGCTGGGGCCAAACTGCTGGATCTGTTTCAAACTTCCGTACCGGCTGGCCATTCCGGCTGCCAGGATCAATAAAGTCGGTTGCATTAGCTGATATTAGTTTAAATTTTCAAGTCGAATTAATATCGGGGGCTAAAATTAAACATTAATTTTTCCTAAACCGTGTTAATCCGTTATTTTTTCGACCAGTTATACAAAAAAGGCGCCGTTTTTATTGAATCCGTCTATTTTTGTGAATCTACCCCCCATGGGGCCACCAACAATCGGTTGATACCAACTGCCCGGATGATAAGCAGCGGGGGGAAAACAGTGAACATGAATTCTTGGTTAACAAACAGCTTCAAATGAAAAAACTAGTAGTGGCTTTCGCCGCGGCGATGCATTTTGCGCCTTGCGCCCATGCGCAGCAACAAACGCGGCCCGAAGAGATCAGTGAGAAAATGCAATGGTTCGCCGATGCCAAACTCGGCATCTTCATCCACTGGGGTATTTACTCCGTGAAAGGGATCGACGAGAGCTGGAGCTTTCACAACAAAAAAATCTCCCACGCCGATTATATGGCGCAAATGAAAGGTTTCACAGCCGATAAATATGATCCCCAGGCCTGGGCGGACCTCATCGCCGAATCCGGCGCCAGATACGCCGTGATCACCACCAAGCACCACGACGGCGTGGCCCTGTGGGACACGAAGTTCAATAAACTCAGCACCGCCAAAGGCACGCCCGCCAAACGCGACGTGCTCACGCCCTTCTTCCAGGCCATCCGCCAGCGCGGCATCAAGGCAGGGGCGTATTTCTCGCTGCTCGACTGGACCAGCAACGATTATCCCGGGTTCCTCAAAGACAGCAGCCGATATGCGATCAAAGACGATCCCAAACGCTGGGAACGCTTCAGGAAATTTTACCAGGGCCAGCTGTCTGAAGTCATGAACCAGTTCAACCCCGACCTCTGGTGGTTCGACGGCGATTGGGAACGCAGCGCCGAAGAATGGGAAGCCGTGAAAGTGCGCAAGATGCTCACCGGCCACAATCCCAAAACCATCATCAACGGCCGCCTCATGGGCTACGGCGATTACGACACGCCGGAACAGAACTTCCCCGTGCAGCGCCCCAGCTTCCATTGGTGGGAACTTTGCATGACCATCAACAACAACTGGGGATGGCAGCCGCAAGACACCAACTGGAAAACACCCTACGAAGTGATCACCATCTTCGCCGACGCCATCAGCAACGGCGGCAATATGTTGCTGGACATCGGTCCCAAAGCGGACGGCACCATTCCTCCCGAACAGGTGAACGTACTGCGCGAACTGGGAAAATGGAACAAAAAACACGCAACCGCCATCTTCGGAACGCTCGGCGGCATCCCGCAGGGCCACTTCTACGGACCTACTACTTTAAGTAAGGATTCCACATCACTTTACCTCTTCCTCCCCGGCAAAGTTTCCGGTCAGATCATGATCAAAGGGCTCGATAACCAGATCAAGGACATCACCGTTGTAGGCAACGGAACGAAGCTGCAGCACAAGATCGTTGGCAAGATCAGCTGGAGCCCCGTGCCCGGGCTCGTCTACATCACCGTTCCGGAAAACGTGCAGGACGAATACATGACCGTGATCGAACTGAAGCTGGACAAGCCCGTGAAACTGTATCGCGGCAAGGGAGGATTGCAGGGATAACCCGCAGCCAACAATTCCACCTTTCATAAAAACGCACAGATGAAAAAAACGCTCCTATCCGCTTTAGCCCTGTGCCTGACGCTCGCCTCTCAGGCGCAGAAGACGGTAATACCCCAGGTGAACGTGGTGCCCGCTCCCGCCTCCGTGGAGGAAAGAACAGGCACGCTGACCCTGCAGGGCTCATCCGCCCGGTATTTCGCCAACAGCGAAACCGCCGAACGGATGGCGAAACTCTATGCCGCCTATCTCGACGCCAACTTCGGACTGAAATTGCAGAAAGGGACCATGCAAAACGCACAGGTGATTTTCTCCGACGACGATCAGCTGCCCAAGGAAGGCTACCAGCTCACGATCACCAACCGCAAAGCAGTGGTACAGGGGCATGAAGCAGGCCTGTTCTACGGTCTGCAAACCCTTCAGCAGGTGTCGCGCAACAAGACGAAAACGGGGCTCGTGCTGCCGGCGGTCGCCATCAAAGACCGACCGCGCTTCGGCTACCGCGGCGTTATGCTCGACGTGGGACGGTATTACCTGCCTGTCCCCTACATCAAGCAATACATCGACGTCATCGCTTCCCTGAAGCTCAACCGCTTCCACTGGCACCTTACCGAAGACCAGGGATGGCGCATCGAGATCAAGAAATACCCGCGCCTCACCACCGTGGGATCGCAGCGGAAGGAGACTTCCAAAGGCCATCTGAGCGAAAATAAATTCGACGGTAAACCGCATGGCGGATTCTATACGCAGGAAGAAGTGAAAGACATCGTGGCCTACGCCGCAGCACGCTTCGTGACCGTGGTCCCCGAAATCGAAATGCCGGGCCACGCAACCGCCGCCCTCGCTTCGTACCCCCAGCTCGGATGCACCGGCGGACCATATGAAGTATCCACCAAATGGGGCGTTCACAAAGAAGTGTTCTGCGCCGGCAACGACGAGACCTTCACTTTCCTCGAAGACGTGCTCACCGAAGTGCTGCCCCTCTTCCCCAGCCAGTATATCCATATCGGCGGCGACGAATGCCCGAAAGACCGCTGGAAGCAATGCCCCAAATGCCAGGCCCGCATGAAAGCGCTCGGGCTTAAAGACGAACACGAACTGCAAAGCTATTTCATCCGCCGGATGGAAAAATTCCTCGGCAGTAAAGGCCGCAAGATCATCGGCTGGGACGAAATCCTCGAAGGAGGCCTCGCCCCCGATGCCACGGTGATGAGCTGGCGCGGCGAAGCCGGTGGAAAGGAAGCCGCCCGCCAGCGGCACGACGTCATCATGACGCCCAACACCTACCTCTATCTCGATTACTACCAGGGCGCCCCCGGCAGCGAGCCCCTCGCTATCGGCGGATATCTCCCGCTGGAAAAGGTGTATAGCTACGAACCGCTGCCCAAAGACCTCACGCCCGAAGAACAGAAACACATCATCGGCGTGCAGGGCAACGTGTGGACGGAATATATTCCTTCCGGACCGGTTTCCGACTACTTTACCTTCCCCCGCGCCATTGCGCTGGCCGAGATCACCTGGAGCCCAAAAGCGAAAAAGGACTATACCAGCTTCCGCAAGCGCATGCGCGGCGTGCTGCACGATATGGACAAACGCGGCGTCAACTACCGCATTCCGGAGGCGATCGGCGCTGAAAACGCCGTGATCGTAGACCCCGCGAGCAGCGGCGGCGAAGGTGTAGGCGCATCGGGCATTACCACGGCGGCGCAACGCGCAGTGGTGAAACTGGAGCCGCCCATGGCCGGTGCAGTGATCCGCTACACGACAGACGGTTCCGAACCTACGCCGCAAAGCCCCGTTGCCAGCAAGCCCATCATCATCGCGCCGGAAAAAGACGGGACCATTACGCTCAAATACATCGTTACGGTACCTGAAACCGGCCGCAGCAGCGCGGTGTACAGCAATACATACACCCGCAAATCCTACAAATCCGCGGTAAACGTAAAGCCCGCCGGCAAAGGCCTCAAATTCCAGGCGTTCTACAAAGAATTCAACGCCGCAGCAAAAGTGGGCGGAACGGCGGACACTTCCGGCGTGATGACCGATGCCTCCATCCGCGCGTTCCAGCGCCACCCGGCTTTCGGGGTTGTTTTCGAAGGATTCGTGAAAGTGGAGGAAGACGGCCTGTATGAAATCGCGGCTACATCTGACGACGGCTCTTTGGTGTTCATCGACGGCGACCTCGTAGTGGATAACGACGGCGAGCATGCGCCAGTTACCAAAACCGGCATCATTCCCCTCCGTAAAGGTTATCACCGCATCAAAGTGCAGTACTTCGACGCAGGTGGCGGAGACATGCTGAAGATCAACATCGGCATGAAAGGCAAACAAAGCCTTAACTTGCGGAATGCGCTTTTCAACTAAAGATTTACTGCAACATTTCCATACAACATGGCTGCCCGGCAATATCCAGGCAGCCATGTTGCGTTTGGACCTCGTCCACCCGCTCGTCCAGGGCAACAAGTGGTTCAAGCTGAAGCGCAACCTCGAAGCCGCGGGCCCTTTGCCGGTGGTCACCTTCGGCGGGCCATGGTCTAACCACCTGCACGCGGCCGCCGCGGCCTGCAAACTGATGGGCAAACCCGTCACCGGCATCGTACGGGGCGAAGCGCCTGCTCCGCCTTCGCGCACGCTCACGGAAGCGGCGGCCCTGGGCATGGAGATCGTGCACGTTCCCCGGGCGGTATATGACGCCATTAAAAAAGGGGATCTGTCGGCCGCAGGTGCGGAATTCGCCACTGATTCCCGCGCGGCTGGCGGACCCGCTGATAAACCTTTCTCCCTGCGCACCTTGCTGGAAACAGCTTATATCATCCCGGAAGGGGGCGGCAATGCGGAAGGGGCGGCGGGTTGTGAGGAGATCCTGGATTTGGGGGATTTCCGGCCGTTCACGCACATCCTTTGCGCGACGGGCACCGGCACCACGCTCGCCGGACTGATCAATGGCGCCGCGAAAAGAGGGATCGGGGCGGAGATTTGGGGGATATCGGCGCTGAAGGGGGCTTATTCCGTGGAATCGGAGGTTCGGGCGCTATTGACGGAGGATCGTGGGAACTGGGGGATTTTGCACGATTTCCACGAAGGCGGCTTCGCTAAAATTTCCCACGCGCTCATCACCGGAATGAACGATTTTTTCGACCAGACCGGCATCCCTACAGACCGTGTCTACACCGGAAAACTGGTGCTCGCCTTCCGTGAAATGTCCGCCGAAGGCCGTTTCCCGCCCGGCAGCCATGTTCTCCTCATCCACACTGGCGGATTACAGGGGAACGCTTCCCTTCCACAAGGAAGTTTGCATTTTTAACGGCTGCATAAGGAATCATGGCAAGGTTATGGATGCTTTATGCGGACCGGTAAACTTTTACAGACCGGCAGCGTATATTTGACCTTCAGATCCTAAATTTGCCAACTTAAGAGACTAGACAGATGTACTGTATGAAGCAGATGGTTAGATGCCTGATGGTGTTGATGTTCGTTACGGGAGCCTTTTCCGCCGCCAGGGCGCAGCAAGCCATACCGCCCGTATTGCCTGAGTTTTCGGCCCTTATCAAAACGGGAAAGATCCAGCTGGACTGGATTTCCGGTTTCCCGAATGCCGTACAGATCGGCGTGCAGCGGTCGT
The DNA here is from genome assembly GCF_003958645.1 of Chitinophaga rhizosphaerae. Taxonomy (GTDB): domain Bacteria; phylum Bacteroidota; class Bacteroidia; order Chitinophagales; family Chitinophagaceae; genus Chitinophaga; species Chitinophaga rhizosphaerae. The sequence goes on along the minus strand of NZ_RXLO01000007.1, from coordinate 242,239 downwards.
TGGACAGTGTGCTGAACTTCACCACCATTGGCTACGCCACCAATCCCTCCACCCAGCGCAATGCGTACCTCGACAACAAACCCCTTCCCGGGAAAAACTATTACCGCCTTTTCATTCTTTTCAAGAACAACACCTACCTCCATTCCAAGGTGGTGCTGGCCACGACGGATTCCACCATTGCGGCGGACACCAAGCTCGGCGCGTCAGACATCCCAACGATGACCACTACGAATGCAGAAGGAGAAAAACAGGTAATTCCCTGGAAGCCATCCAATTACATATACACCACCGCAGATGGAAACGTAAATATCAAGCTGCCGATGGCTTTGCAGAAAAAGTATACGGTGAAATTTTACGAAGCAACGGGGCAGTTCCTGTTTGAAGTGGAACATGTGGCCGAGCCTTTCCTCATCCTGGAAAAGGCGATTTTCATGCACGCCGGCTGGTTTGATTTTGAAGTATTCGAAAACGGCAAACTGCTGGAAAAATGGAACCTCTACATTCCGCTAAGCTACCGTTAATGACCGGTTTCAGCCGTAAATAAGGCGCCTTCCACCATTTCGGCGCCGAAGATATCGGCGAAATGATGCACGATCCGGGCCCGCACTTCCTCCATCGGCAGTGTGCGCCCGGTTTCTTTTTGCATGGATGTGACGGATTTGTCCTGAATCCCGCAGGGAATGATATTATTGAAGTAGGAAAGATCGGTGTTGACGTTGAGGGCGAAGCCATGCATGGTGACCCACCGGCTGCAACGTACGCCCATGGCGCAGATCTTGCGGGCGCGCCCCGGCACGCCGGGCTCCAGCCAAACGCCGGTTTCCCCCGAAGAGCGCTCCCCGATCAGCCCGTAATCGCCAATGGTACGGATGATCACCTCCTCCAGGTTCCGGAGATACCGGCCGATATCGGCGTAAAACCGCTCCAGGTCGATGATGGGGTACCCCACGATCTGGTCTGCCCCGTGAAACGTAATGTCTCCCCCACGGTTGGTCTGCACATACTGGATACCTTTGGCCGCCAGCTCCTCGTCGCTCACCAGGAGGTTTTCCGGATGACCGCTCTTGCCGAGCGTATACACCGGCGGATGTTCGCAAAACAGCAGGTGATGCCGGGTTTGCGGCACCGCGCCCTCCCCCTCCGCCCGGGCGGCCGCCTTGGCGTCGGTATTCTCTTTCAGAAGCTTTTCCTGCAGGTCCCACGCGTCTCGGTAAGGGACCCGCCCCAGGTCATTCACGATTATCTGCTGTTTCATCGCCTGCAAAGATAACTTAAAGTATCTTTGCAAAAATTTTAGCGATGACCGATCAACTGCCGGAACTGGAAGATGAACTGGAAAACGGGGATGGAAGCGAAGAAATATACGAACGTGTGAACCTGGTCGTAGACAAAGGGCAGGAACCCCTGCGTATCGACAAATTCATCCAGGCCCGTATCGAAGGCGCCACCCGCAACAAGGTGCAGCAGTCCATCGAAAAAGGCATGGTCCTCGTCAACGATAAACCCGTAAAGGCCAATTACAAGGTCCGCCCGCTGGACCGGCTTATCGTCTATTCCACCAAAAATCCCGAATCCACCGAGATAAAACCCGAAAACATCCCGCTCGATATCGTGTATGAAGACGACGACGTGATGGTCGTGAATAAACCCGCCGGCATGGTGGTACACCCGGGATGCGGGAATTACACCGGTACCCTGGTCAACGCCCTGGCCTGGTACCTCGGCGACGAGAACGACCGTTCCGCCACCGAGCCCGAAATCCCGCGGTTCGGATTGGTCCACCGGATCGATAAAAACACGAGCGGGCTGCTGGTAGTCGCCAAGTCCGACAAAGCCATGAGCGACCTCGCCAAGCAGTTCTTCGACCACACCGTGGAGCGCCGTTACATCGCCCTCGTCTGGGGCGATTTCGAGGAAGACGCAGGTACCGTGGTAGCCCACGTGGGCCGCCACCAGCGGTTCCGCAAGATCATGGACGCCTATCCCGACGGCGAATACGGCAAGGAAGCCATAACCCATTACGAAGTGCTCGAGCGGTTCAATTATGTATCCATGATCGCCTGCAAACTGGAAACAGGCCGTACCCACCAGATCAGGGTGCACATGCAGCATATCGGCCACTCCCTTTTCAACGACGATACTTATGGTGGCGACCGTATCGTGAAAGGAACGATTTTCGCGAAATACAAACAGTTCGTTGATAATTGTTTCGAGATCATGCCCCGCCACGCGCTGCACGCGCAAACGCTGGGGTTCATCCATCCGCGCACGCGCAAGCACATGCAGTTCGAATCGCCGCTGCCGGCGGATTTCACGGGCGTGCTGGAGAAATGGAGAAGGTACCGGAGGAATGGGGACGATTGATCCCGAATTATATTGAAAAAGGCCGTCTACCTATTGCGAGACGGCCTTTTTTTATGATTGGCGATCAGTTAAAAGATCGCAGCAGATTCGCTGGTGTCTCAAATTGCCCCTCAAATTGGCTTATACGCACATGTTCGTTGCCGGTTGATTTCGGTAAGTTCGGTAAAACTTTCACTATGCTGTTAGCAGGAAAAACCGCGGTGGTGTACGGTGCGGGCGGATCGCTCGGAGGTGCCGTTGCCGCTGCTTTTGCGAAAGAAGGCGCGTTCGTTCATCTCACGGGCCGAAATTTGGATTCGGTGGAACGGACGGCCGACGTTATCCGGAAATCGGGCAGCCGTTGCAGTACCGCTGTGGTAGACGCGCTGGACGCCGGCGCCGTTGCCCGGCACCTCGAAGAAACGGGGCGGGTAGATATTTCCTTTAATGCCGTTGGGTGGGAAGACCGGCAGGATCAGCCGCTGGCGGAGATGGACCCGGAAGACTTCCTGCGGCCGGTGCTCCGCGCGATGGAAACGGAATTCCTAACCTGTACGGCGGCGGCGCGCGCGATGATGCGGCAGCGATCGGGCGTGATATTAACGTTGACGGCTACACCGGGAGGGATCGGGTATCCGCATGTGGGGGGCTTCGGGCCGGCGTGTTGCGCGGTGGAAAGCCTGACCCGCAACCTCGCCTCTGAACTGGGGCCTTATGGTGTGCGGGTGGTAAACATCCGGTCTGGCGGCTCGCCGGATACCCGCGTGTTCCGCGAGGCGCTGGAGCAGGGAGGAGCCGAAGTGGCGGGATTTCTCGATAAATTGGAGGCAGACACCATGTTGAAGAAAATGCCCCTGATGGAAGATATCGCCCAGGCTGCGGTGTTCCTCGCTTCCGACCATGCCAGCAAAATTACCGGCGTTACGCTCGATGTTACCTGTGGCACTACGGCTGCGTTGAACTACGCGACCCCGAAGATCCCGTTCCTCCAGCATGCATAATCCGTCATACCACCAGTCCCCGCGCCTCATAGCCCGGGGGCCAAATATTTTATTAAAAACAATCTACATATCAGAAATTCCGCTAATTTAGCGGTGTCATGGTTCCTATGTTCAACCGGTGCAGGGTACGCCTTTTCGCCCTGATCATCATATTTGTGGCCGTATCTTTTTCCGCCGCCGCGCGGCCACGCCTCACTAACTTCACCTGGAACACCACCTGCCTCAACGATAGCGTCACTTTCATCATTACCGACGATACCGCCGGCATCGATTCCGTGAAATGGTACTTCGTGAGCCCGCCCGTGAACCGGGAAGATTCCAGCAACCGCATCACCGGTGCAAAATACCGCTACACCACGCCTGGCACCTACTCCGTCACCCTCAAAACCTACCGCAATGGCGTGGAAGACGTAACGGTGCAGCAGATCAACATCGTTGCGCCTCAAAACATCGACCTGGGGCCGCAGAACGTCACCATCTGCGAAAACACCAACATCACCCTCACCGCCCCTTCCATCCCCGGCGCTACCTATACCTGGTATTACCTCGAAGATACCGTAGTGGGCACCCATACTTTCACCGCCACCGAAATCGCCACCTATCATGTGGCCATTAACGGTTGCCGCGAAATCGACTCCGTCAATCTCTTCATATCCCCCATTCCCACGTTCGACCTCGGCCCCGACCGCATCCTTTGCACCGGCGAGCTTTTCACGCTCGACGCCACGGCGCAAAACGCCACCTACGTCTGGAATACGGGTGAAACGACGCCCACCATCGTAGCTTCCGGAACGGGCGGCAACTATCGCGTAACGGCCACCATCGACGGTTGCGGCGATTATACCAACGAAGTGAACATCACATTCGCCGGCCCCGCGTTCCCTTTCAGTCTCGGAAACGACACGCTCCTCTGCGCCGGGGAATCCGTAACACTCGACGCCGCGCGCCCCGGCGCCACCGCCTGGGCATGGAACAACGGCTCCACCAGTCCGCGCGTTACCGTCCGCAACAACGGCACCTACGCCGTGTTCGTCAACATCAACAACGTCTGCGCTGTTGTAGATACCATCGAAGTGCGATATAGCCGCCTCCGCGATTTCAGCCTGGGCAACGATACCACGCTGTGCCGCGGCAACTTCCTCGTGTTAACGGCAGATCACGGAACGGGCAATTACCTGTGGCAGGATGGCTCCGACCAGGCCACGTACCACGTAGACTCCACAGGTTATTACAGCGTTCGCGTACAGATCGGGCGGTGCGTGGAAATGGATACCATCCGCGTTACCTTCCAGGATTCGGTGCGGGTATACCTGGGCGAAGATACCGTGATGTGCGCCGGCGAAACCCTGCTGCTCAGGCCCATGAACGCCGGCATGAATTACAAGTGGCAGGATAGCTCCACCATCAATACATTCCCCGTTACCCAACGCGGATGGTATGCCGTGGTGGCGGAAAATGCGTGCAACCGGTCGGTGGATTCCATCCGCGTGAACTTCGCGCCCTGCGATTGCCAGCTGTATTTCCCCACCGGTTTCTCCCCTAACGGCGATGGTTACAACGATTTCTTCCGGCCGCGGTTCCGGTGCAACATCGGTCAATATCGATTGAGCATTTACAACCGCGTCGGCAATTTCATTTTCTTCACATCAGACCCTACCGTGGGTTGGAACGGGATGCAGAACGGCAAAAACGCGTCTGCCGGCACCTATGTCTGGATGGTGGAATATGTAGACCTCGCCGCCGCGAAATTCTACCGGAAAACCGGCACGATCACTTTGGTCCGATAACATTCCCGATAAACGAAAATCCCCTCCCGGCCTGGCCTGGAGGGGATTTTTCATATATGGATTTCGTCAGTTCCTGAATTCCGAGAACCGCGCCGTGAACACGGCGGTCTCCCGTTTTTTGAAGGGAACGTTCCAGGTACCGTCGTACGTGATGACAGCGGGCAGGAGCAGATCGCCGAGCTTGGTCATCTGCACGTTCATTTTCACGTTGAAATCGAAGATGAGGGTTTTGTACGAGAGGGAATACCGGCGCCCCACGATTTCCATGGTTTCCTTGCTGAACCAGGTGATGAGCTCGTCGTACACGATTTCGGCGCGGTCGATGGAATTGAGGTTTTTCTTCATCACTGCGCCGAAAACATAACACTCCGTTCCGGCGAAGTTGCCCGACGTTACGCTGAAATCGTAATAGCGCATAAGGTTGCGGTCGAACACGGCTACTTTGCTGCCGACCACCGGTACGCCGGTGATGGGTTTGCCGGGGTTGAAGATGAGTTGTTTGAGTTGGGAGCGGTGACGGGCGAGGCTCCCTTTCGCCGGGCCGCTTTCATCGCCGCAAACCGTTCCTTTCGTAAAGAAGAGGTTGGCGTACAGTTCTGCGGTGTAATAATTGTAGCCGCCTTTGCGGCCGTAGAAATTGCCGGTCGTTTTTTCACTGATCACCTGCATGCTGCGGCAGCCGTTCTGCATGTGCTGCTGCGTGCGGGAAACGAGCGAGGCGATGGTCTTGCCGCCTTTTTTATCGGTGATGCGGATATCGTTGTCGGCCGTAAACCCCACGATGCGGAGGTTCTTGAAAGCGCGGTAAAACGTTGTGTCTTCCTCTACGCGGCGAATGAAACCGTTTACGTCGAAGCCGATACGTTTGGCTTTCACGACGTGTTCGTCGAGATTGACGGTCATGCCTTTATATCGGGCGGTATCCTGTGCGGAAGCGGATATGACAGGGATGACGAATAGCGTCAGGAGGATTTTTCGCATTGCGCAAATGTAAGAATTTCCGGTAAGGCACCTGCAAGAATCGGGCCTGCGGGGTTATCAGCCCGCCACTTTGCCTGCGAGGTACATGGCGGTGAGGGTGGGTGTGGGCGATCCGCCTTTCTTTTCGAGGGTAACGGCGAACATCTGGGCGCCGGGAACGGCTTTCATTTTCTGGAAGCCGGTGGCGGCGCTGCCCATTTCGAATACGCCGGCGTCTACGGGTTTACCGTTGACGATGCTCCACAGTTGGTACTGCTGACCGGGGGCGGGCTCGGGGAGGTTATGAATGGTGAGGAGAACTTCCTGAGTTTTCTGGTTCCAGTAAACGGTGGCGAGCAGGCCGGGCCTGGTGGGCGTAACCGTGTACATGTTGACCGCTTTCATGCTGCGGATGGTGGTGAGCATGGTCTGGCTTTCCTCCATCCGGGTTTGGAAGATTTTGTTTTCGGCGATCATGGTCTCCTTTTCCTGGAGGATCGCTTCGTACTTCGCTTTCCATTCGTTCTGCCGGCCGGATTGCTGGAAGATGTAATATCCGCAACCGATGAGCCCGGCGATGGCGGCGGCGGCCACTACCCTCCATGCGGGATGCACGAGTTGCAGGGGCTTGCGCTCACGGGGAACTTCGGCCTCATAGGCGTACGCGGGCACAGGGCCTGCGGCCATGACGTCTACCATTTCGGCAGATTGGTCATTATTAATGAGGAGGAACAATTTATCTTTTTCAGTGGGCGGTGGCGGAACGCTTTGCATTTCGACATACCGTTCCATATCGAGCTGAACCGCGTCTACGGCGGATTTCAGCTCCGGCGACTGGGCCATGGCGCTGTGCAGGTCCCGAACCTCAGGGTCGGTGGCCAGCCCGGCGACGTAGCTTTCAATGATACCGGATGATATGTAACGTTGAACGTCCACTTTGCTATTTACTAATTACAACTGTTTTAAAATGTTACGCAACTGGATAATGGCATTGCGCATCCGTGTCTTCACCGTTCCCAATGGAATATCCAGCAACCTGGCGATTTCTTCCTGGGTGCAACCCTTGTAGTAGGCAAGATCAATAATCGTCCGCTGTTCTTTGCTCAGCTTTTCCAGCACCTTGGTGAGGCCAAGGTGATCCACGGATGGATGAACTGCAAGCTGACTTGTTTGTAGATATACGTCATTCGTGAGTTCATGGATTTTTTGATCCAGCTTGTGGGCTTTGGAACGGAGTGTGTCTATGGCGGTATTGCGGGCTATATTGAGCATCCAGGTAAACAGACGCCCCTTCTCTGTGTCATATTTTTCTATCCCCCGCCAGATTTTCAAGAATACTTCCTGCAATACATCACTGGCAGCATTTTCATCATTGAGCACTTTCAGCACCACTCCATACAGCGCAGGCGAATAGTGATCGTACAGGTACCCGAATATCTGCTGGTCTCTCGCGCGGAGGCCTTGCACCAGTTCAATTTCGGTATATGTATTAGAGGTTCCCAAGTGTTGGATTCGGAAATAGTGGCCCTAAAATAATAAAAATTATTACAATATCAATTAATCAGGCATAAATATATTTTTTAATGCCTTTTCCTGGAGGGATTATTTGGGGAAGATCATTTTATAGTCTACGCGGATCTTTCCTTTCGAAATATCATCGAGGCGGCTCTTGATGAGGCGCTTCTTCAGCGGTTTCAGGTAATCGATGAACAGTTTGCCTTCGATGTGGTCGTATTCATGGAAAATCACCCGGGCCGTTACACCGTGGAAGGTTTGCTCGTGCGGCCGGAAGTTTTCATCAACATACCGCAGCGTCACTTTTTCGGGACGGTAAACGTCTTCCCGCACTTTCGGGATGCTGAGGCATCCTTCGTTATACGCCCAATCGTCGCCATCGGTATCAACGATGTGCGCGTTGATGAATACCTGCTTCACACCCTTATCCCCCGGGAAATCGTTCTGCTCGTCTTCCTCCAGGTTATCGATGATCTGCTTGCTGTCGATCACGAACAGGCGGATCGGCTTGTTGATCTGCGGTGCGGCCAGGCCCACCCCGTTGGAGGCGTACATGGTTTCCCACATATTATCGATCAATTGCGGCAGGTTCGGGTAATCGGGCGTGATGTCCGGACAAACTTCCCGGAGCACGGCGGCTCCATAGGCTACGATTGGTAATATCATTGTTAATGCTAATCTGTTGGAAAATGCAAATTTACGAAAATTCCGGTCAACCGTTGAACTGAAGGTATTCCTGCAGCAGGATCGTGGCGCTGATCTCGTCTACCAGCCCTTTCTGCTGGCGGTCTTTCTTCTTCAACCCGCTGTCTAGCATACTCTGGAAAGCCATTTTGGACGTGAAACGCTCATCCATCTGTTTGAGGGGCATTTCCGGGAAATGCTTTTTGAGGATGCGGATGCACTCCTGCACCAGGGCCGTCGCGTCCGTCGCGGAACCGTCCAGGTTGCGGGGCATACCGATAATGATCAGTTCCACCGCTTCCGCAGCGAAATACTTCTTTAAATAAGGTATCAGCTCATGCGAAGGCACCATCCCCAAGCCGGTGGCGATCATCTTCAAAGGGTCGGTCACCGCCAGTCCCGTACGTTTCTTGCCATAATCGATGGCCATTATTCTCGGCATTCGTCAGTTTTTGAAAATAAACATATCGGCGATGGCGAACACGGCGTACACGACGCTCGCAATCCCGTTGGAAGTCATGAAAGCGATGTTCACACGGCTCAGATCATCGGGTTTCACCAGCCTGTGTTGCATGATGAGCATAACGATGAATACGGCCGCCCCGATCCAGTATACCCAGTGAAACCCGCCCATGAGCCCGATAGCAATTGCCAGCGCCGCCGTGACGACGTGCAAAACTTCCGAAAAACGGAGCGCACCGGGCTTGCCCAGCCATGCGGGAATGCTGTGCAATTGCTGCGAACGGTCGAAATCTTCGTCTTGCAGACTATATATAATGTCGAACCCGCTCACCCAGCACAGCACCATCCCGCTCAGGAGCACCGGCAGCAGGCTGAAATAACCCGTAACCGCGAGGAAGGCCCCGATGGGCGCGAGCGACAGTCCCACACCGAGCACCAGGTGGCAAAGCGGCGTGAAGCGTTTGGTATAACTGTATCCCAGCACCACGATGATAGCCACGGGCGAAAGGAAAAAGCAGAGCAGGTTGATGAACCAGGTGGTGACCATGAACAGGACCACGTTGCCGATCACGAAATACAGCGCGTTGCCGGGGCTGATGATGCCCGCGGGGATCTCGCGCCTGGCGGTCCGGGGATTGCGGCGGTCTATTTCCGCGTCGAGCCAGCGGTTGAACGCCATGGCGGCGCTTCTCGCAAACACCATACAAAGGACCACCAGCCCGAAAAGCTTCAAGCTGAAGGGCTCGCCGGCCCAGGTGACCGCCAGGAAAAAGCCGGTCAGCGCGAAAGGCATGGCGAAAATGGTGTGGCTGAATTTAACGAGCGACAGGTAATTCCGGATCGTGTGAGATGCCATGGTCTATTGTGCTTTGGTCAGTTTACAAAAAAGGTCCCAGATGACGATGCCCGTGCTGACGGAGATATTGAGGGAATGTTTCATCCCGAGCTGCGGGATTTCGATACAGCCGTCGGCCAGTTGCATCACAGATGGGTCTACCCCGCTTACTTCGTTACCGAAAACCAGCGCCAGCGGTTTATCTCCGGGTCGAAAAGCGTCGAGCATCACGCTGCTGGCGGCCTGCTCGATGGCGATGATGGCGAAACCCTCGGCCTTGAGGGCCTCCACAGCTTCCACGGTGGTGGCAAAATACTGCCATTCGACCGTATCGGTGGCGCCCAGGGCGGTTTTCTGAATGTCGCGGTGCGGAGGAACGGGCGTGTATCCGCACAGGGCGATGCCCTGGAGGAGGAACGCATCGGCCGTCCGGAACACGGAACCCACATTGTGCATGCTTCGTACGTTATCCAATACCACTACCAGCGGCGTCTTGTCTGCCGCCTTGAATTCCGCGACCGATTTCCGGCCAAGCTCGTCCATTTGTAACTTCCGCATGCCGCAAAGATACTTCAAGGGGGCATATTGCCCTCATTTTTTCCACCGTCCATCGCCCTTCGCCTCCGGCGCCCTATATTTGCCGCATGGCTAAAAGCAAATCGGAAGAAACGCCCCTGATGCAGCAACACAACGCCATCAAAGCCCGGTATCCGGATGCCGTGCTGCTTTTCAGGGTGGGAGATTTTTATGAAACGTTCAACCAGGACGCCGTTATCGCGTCGAAAGTACTCGGCATCGTGCTCACCAAAAGAGCCAACGGCTCCGCTTCGTTTGTGGACCTGGCCGGTTTCCCGCACCATTCGCTGGACTCCTACCTCCACAAACTCGTAAAAGCCGGGCATCGCGTGGCGGTGTGCGACCAGCTGGAAGACCCGAAAACCGTGAAAGGCATCGTGAAGCGCGGGGTTACCGAAATGGTGACGCCCGGTGTGGCCGTTAACGACAAAATCCTCGAAAACAGCCAGAATAACTTCCTCGCCGCCGTTCATTTCGGGGGAGACGTGACCGGCGTGGCTTTCCTCGATATTTCCACCGGGGAGTTCTACATCGCACAGGGCAGTCTCGAATATATCGACAAATTATTGCAATCGTTCCGCCCCGCCGAAGTCATTTTCGCGCGGCAGCAGCAGAAGCATTTCCGGCAAACGTTCGGGTCGCGGTTTTACACCTATAACCTCGACGAGTGGATTTTCACGGGTACTTACGCCCGCGAGATTTTGCTCAGGCATTTCGAGACGCACAACCTGAAAGGGTTCGGTGTGGAGGAACTGGGCGAAGCGATCATCGCCGCAGGCGCCACCATGCACTATCTCAAAGACACCGAGCATCCCAACCTCCAGCATATCACCAGTTTGCAGCGCATCGACCAGGACGATTTCCTGTGGATGGACCGCTTTACCATCCGCAACCTCGAGCTGCTGCAAAGCACCGTGGAACACGGGAAATCGCTTATCGGCACGCTCGACCATACGCTCACGCCCATGGGCGCGCGCCTGCTCAAACGCTGGATCGTATTTCCCCTTCGTGATATTCAGAAGATCAACGAAAGGCTCGATGCGGTGGAAACCCTCATCCGCGAAACCGACCTTACCCATAAACTGCAACAGCACCTCCGCAACGTGGGCGACCTCGAAAGGCTGGTGTCCAAAATCCCGCTCCGCAAGATCAACCCGCGCGAAGTGATGCAGCTTGCCAGGGCGCTCAAGGAAGTGGAAGACGTTTCCGCCCTCCTCGGCGACGTGCAGGACCCCATGCTGCGGCAGTTACAGGAACAGCTCGATCCCTGCAGGCCCATCCTGGACAGGATTTTGCAACAGATTTCCGATAACCCGCCCGTGCTGGCGAACAAAGGTGGCGTGATCCGTGAAGGGGTAGACGCAACGCTCGACGACCTTCGCGCCATCGCCTCCAGCGGCAAGGAATACCTGCTCCGCATCCAGCAGCAGGAATCCGAGGCAACGGGGATCCCTTCCCTCAAAGTGGCGTTCAACAACGTATTCGGGTATTATCTCGAGGTGACCAATACGCACAAGAACAAGGTGCCCGACAACTGGATCCGCAAGCAAACCCTCGCTAACGCCGAGCGTTATATTACGCCGGAGCTGAAGGAATATGAAGAGAAAATCGTGGGCGCGGAAGACAAGATCATGGCGCTGGAAATTCAGCTGTACGATGCGCTGATCCTCGCTTTGCAGGAATTCATCGTGCCCGTGCAACGCAACGCACAGGCGCTCGCGCGGCTCGACTGCCTCCACTGTTTCGCGCATAACGCCGTGCAGTTCAAATACCGCCGGCCGGTGGTGAACGACAGTTTCCAGCTGAACATTACCGAAGGCCGCCACCCCGTGATCGAACAGGGATTGCCGCCGGGGGAAAGTTATGTCAACAACGACCTGCTGCTGGATCACGAGCACCAGCAGGTGATCATCCTCACAGGGCCCAACATGTCGGGTAAATCGGCATTGTTGCGGCAAACGGCGCTCATCACGCTCATGGCGCACATGGGCAGCTTTGTGCCGGCCAGCGCGGCGGAGATCGGGCTGACGGACAAAATATTCACCCGCGTCGGCGCGAGCGACAATCTCAGCGGCGGGGAGTCGACCTTCATGGTGGAGATGAATGAAACGGCGAGCATCATCAACAACATTTCCCCGCGCAGCCTCATCATCCTCGACGAGATCGGCCGGGGAACGAGCACGTACGACGGGATTTCCATCGCCTGGAGCATCGTGGAGTACCTGCACGATATGACGGAGCACCGCCCCAAAACCCTTTTCGCCACGCACTATCACGAACTGAACGAGCTGGAGAACACGCATTCCCGCGTGAAAAATTTCCACATCACCAATAAAGAAGTCGGCAACAAGATCATCTTCCTCCGGAAACTGGCGCCCGGCGGCAGCAGCCAGAGCTTCGGTATCCACGTGGCCAGGATCGCCGGGATGCCGCCGCAGCTCATCAAGCGGGCCAATGAAATCCTCTCCCAGCTGGAAAGCCAGCACATCGAGGCGCCCATGGAGCAGATCGCCGCGCCGGTGCAGAAGTTGCAGCTCAGCATTTTCGACACCCACAGCGATACGTTCAAGGCTATCCGTGAGAAACTCAGCGAGATGGACATCAACCGCCTCACGCCCGTGCAGGCCCTGATGAAACTGAGCGAGATCAAGGACATGCTGCAATAATCCTTTCCGAATGAATACATAAAGGGGCGACTAATAAAATAGTCGCCCCTTTTTTTGAACGGTATCTGCAATAAATACGGTCTTTACTAAAAAAACATGGGCCGGCTAAAATGCCGGCCCATGTATGTGATGGTTATAATTCAAGCCTTATTCGTAATTGTAATTAGGCCAATATGGGTTTACGCCTCTTAATGCGGTCGGCACCCAGAATATCGGTGTGGTGAAGTTATCCTGGCTCTTTACAGTAGCATAGTTGTCAGGATTGGTCTGCTGTTCACCGGTAGGATATCTCAAACGTTCGGGAAGCGGCTTCATCACTTTGGAGTTGAAGGTCATAGGCTCCAGTTTGGGATGGCGCGTCCTTCTCAGTTCCGCCCATAATTCGTAGGGGCACATGAGGTTGAGGTGGATGTATTTCTGCTGCATGATCAATTCCATCTTATCCTCTACGTTCCCTCTGCTGTTGAACCGGGTGGCAATTGAATCGGAATAGGTACCAATATCAGTTGCGGAAGGTTTGGCAGGATGCATAAATGCGTTGCCGACAGCATAGGGGCTATTTTGGTTGAGTTTGTACCAGAAATCCGTGGAGTGGCTGATCGCGTCTTTGATATGCGCAGCGGCCGTTTTTCCGGTTGCGCCGAGATTTTTGAGGGCCACTTCCGCCAACAGCAGATCCGTTTCGGCCATCGACATCATATACACCGGATATTTCTCGTTACGGGCAAATGTTGCAAGGCTATACATGGAGCGGGCGTTCTGGTTAAGGTGCTCATTAAGGTCACCATAAGGGCCGCCGACATAATACCTTTCCCCGGCGACATAGCCAGCTTTCTGGCCATCGGCGTTCATATTTACGCCACGATAGTCCAGTACGGCCGGATTGGAAGTAAAATTGCTGAACTTGGTAGGCATTGCCAGAACGGGCAGGCGCGGGTCATCGATACCAGCCTCGTAACTGGGACTGTTCCGGTTCATTCTCCGCATGATAATGTCGGGGATGAATGTAGCGGGCCAGCCTTCGCCGATACCACGGATCCATTCACCACCGCCATTGGCCATCAGCGCATAAGGCATGGCCCATACCTGGTCGACAGCGGGTAAGTTATTTTTGGACAGCACATCCTGGATATGCGTTTTGGCAAACGCTTCTTCCACACCAGAAATCCTTACCGCAAATTTCAGCCTGATGGCATTGATATATTGCACCCATGCGTTTATATCGCCACGGAACGCAATATCCTGGGTATTGAATACTGCTTTAGCGGAAGTAGACATTTTGTCGTATTCCCCCGGAAGATCGTTGGATATTTTCTTCAGCTCATCCAGCACGCTTTTGTAGATTTCCTTCGGGTCGTCGTACTTGGGAAAAAACAGCCTGTCCTTTCCCTTAAATGCCTCCGAATAGGGAATGCCATTGTAAAAGTCAACCGCCAGCAGTGCTGCATAATCCTTCATCACGGTTGTGAGGGAGTAGTAGATCTTGTTATCATCCAGCTCGGGGCCAGATACCGCTGCGATATTGTCTTTGATAACGGCCCAGGCGTTCACGCTGCCGTAAAAGGCGCCCAACCTGTTCTGCCAAAGCTGGTTTTCAGAACCGAAAGCCGTGGTACCAGTCAGGTCGTCAAACGTAGAGAACCAGGAGTACCGGTCGGTAATATAGCGCTGACATACCTGAGAGTATCCCGCAACGCCCATTGAACCGGTGCCAGCCAGTTCCCACCACCATTCGCCATAGTCCTGTACATACAGCTTCCAGGAATAGAGGGTTTTGGTAAACATCCCGGCAAACAGGTTGCCCGTCTTGTCATAATTTTCCGGGTTGGCAAATTCTTTTTCAAGCGACTTCTTGCAAGACGAAAGCGCGATTGAAAACGCAATTATCCCTATTAATAACTTTTTCATGATTTTCCTTTTGAAGCTTTTTAGAAACTAACATTTACACCAAAACTGAAAGACCTGATAGAGGGGTAGAATGAATTCTCAATATATCCCTGTGCGCCCAATGCGCCTTCCGGATCAACGTTGGGCAAGGTCTTATATATATAACCCAGGTTTCTTGCCGAAGCAGTCAACGAAAGTTTCTGCAATTTCATCATATTCGAAACTCTCTTGGGCAGTGCGTACTCGAGGGAAAGCTCGCGCAGTTTGATGTAATCGTTTTTGAACAAGCGGTCCGGAGGCCAGGAAGTGCCCAGGTCATTGATAAACGTTTGGTAGTAAGACGGAGCGCTGATGATGCGATCGTTCTTTTCATAGGTGGTCGAACCACCGGTAGTCACTTCTTTCATGCCTTCGAGCACGATACCGTCGTGGTAAACAATACCGTCCCTTGCGTTACCGGGAGCTGTTTTATTGTGTTCCCATATTACATTGGCGCCGGTAGCATCATCTACGTAATAGGCCAAACCACCGGATGCTTCATCCCTGCCGGCAAGCGAGGCTTTGATCACACCAGTACCCATGAGGTAGTTGTTGGTGTAGGAGAAGATGGTGCCACCGAATTTGTAATCGATACCTACGTGGAAATTGAAGCCTTTAAAGGAGAAGTCGCTATACAAACCGCCAAATACTTTGGGGTTTACGTTTTTACCGGTATTGGTAACCTGGTCGCTCAGTGCATACAAACCATTTTCGCCAACGATTTTGTTGCCATCGGGCGTGCGTTTGTAGTCATATGCGCGGATTTCCCCTATGCGCTCTCCTTCTTTTGCCCAAACCTGGAACCCGGAGTTGCCATCAATATATTTCTGGGTAATGCCGGGATACAGCTTCTTGACTTTGGAGAACTGGTTAGCAGCCGTAAAAGTCAAATCCCAGCGGTATTTCGAAGTGGCCAAAGGTGCTCCTTTGATCAACAGCTCGAGGCCCCAGTTCTTCACGTTACCGGTATTGATTTTTGCCGAAGTGTAGCCAGTTGCCGGTGTAATCGGCTGTTGTACGATCTGGTCGTACACATTGTTGGTGTAAAAAGAGAAGTCGATCTCAACACGGCTTCTATCAAACCATCTTGTATTGAAGCCCATTTCAAACTCACGCTTCCGGAAGGGTTTCAAAGGCTCCAGGAAGAGGGCCGAAGGAGGCGTAACGGAGGTAGGCCCATAACCGTAGGGAAGCTGGCCCACGCTGTATGCGTCATTGGCAAAATACCTGTCGCCCACAGCAGTTGTAGGTCCACCACCTACGTCAGCCCATGCGAAGCGCAGCTTACCGTATTGCAGATGGGGAACTTTGAAATCGTTGGAGAAATTATAGGTGAGCGATACGCCCGGGTAGAAGTAAGAGTAATTGGGCGCCTGCAGCGTGGAGTTCCAGTCATTCCTCGCCTGCACTTCCAGGTAGAATGTTTCTCTCCAGGAAAGCGTTGCAGAGCCTAATGCGCTATACAGTGCATCCGATCCCCTTCTCAGGCCGGTAACTTTTCCCCTGTCGCCGGAAGTAGGCCAGAACCGCGTATCTGCGTTACCAAGCGAAAACCAGTCAGGGAATATCAGGCCCATGTCGCCCGTGGAAGAATACAAATTGTTCTCCGACACTTTCTGATAGGCGCCGCCACCGAAAGCGAAGAAATTGAAATCGCTGCTGAAGTCTTTTTCATATTTCAGCAGGGCCTGGTAATTCTGTACCGTCATATTCCGTTTGGTCCAGCTGTACTTGCCACCAACCCTTACAGGCGCCAGGCGGGTGATTTTATTTTCCGTGATGAAATCCGTGTTGGTATAATCCAATGAAGCCTGCGCAATCATGGATATATGTTTTGTAAACTGCAATGTGGATCTGATAGAGCTTACCAGGTGCAACTTGTTGTCCCGGTCTTTATTATCGTTTTGTTCCCACATGATCCCGGCAACGGCGTTTGGCCAGAATCCGGGGCTGGAACCGCTAAGCCCCCAAGGCTCCAGGTCTCTTCTAAACCCGTCCTCGTCGTGGTAGAACGATTTCATCCAGTTGTAGTCATAGTCCCTGTTCAGGCCCGTTGCCACAAATTGTTGGATATTGGGGCGGCGGTTTTTCGTTTGCACGCTGTACAGGTTATTCACGAATTCGAACGTTGCGAACTCCGACACCTTGAAATTGCCGTTAAAGCTGAAGGTGTTGTTCTTTTGCGTGAACCCGGGAATTACGTCTTCATAGGTATTGCGGGTGTAGGACGCCCTCACGCTCCCTAAAGTACCACCGCCCGAAATGGAAACGTTGGTGCGGTTCGACAGCGCGTTATTAAAGAAGTTGATAAAGTTATTGGGATACGCTTTATAGGTGCCCATGGTGCTATCGTACAGCATCACATTGCTGTTATCGAACCGGGGCCCGAAGCTGAAGCGGCTCAGCGGGAGCTTCCTGGTATTTACTCCGTTGCGCACTACGTATTGCGTATCACGTAAGGAAGCACCCGAACCGAATTCATTCTGAAAATCAATAAAGGTAAAGGGTTTGTCTACCGTAATCTGATGGGAGACCTGAATACCGAGCCCTCTGGTCTGTTTCCCGTTCTTGGTAGTGATCAGCACCACGCCGTTGAGCGCCTGGCTGCCATAAAGCACGGTAGCCTTTGCACCTTTCAGGATTTCGATCGATTCGATATCGTCCGAGTTGATGTCGTTTACGCCGGATCCGTAGTCGAAGGAGTTGAGCGGATCATACCCCCTGCTTTCCATGGAAGTTTTCTCATCGTACAGCGGCACACCGTCTACTACAAACAACGGTCTTGTGTTCGTATTCGATTCCAGACCGGCAGCGCCGCGGATGCGCACGTTTACACCGCCGGTGGGGCCCGACGAAGAAATGTTGATACCCACGCCAGCCGCCTTGCCATACAAGGCCAGGAAAGGGTTGAGGGTAGCCCCGGCTTTCGTCAGGTCTTCCCCTTTAATCGTGGAGATCGCATACCCGACAGCTTTTCTTTCCCTTTTAATGCCGAGGGCGGTTACTACCACATCGTCCAGCCCGACTGCGCTCGTTTCGACTACGACATTCACTTCGTTGCTCTGGCCGAGCGTAATCTCCTGGGTTTTGAAGCCGATAGAGCTAAAAACCAATATGGCATTGGGTTTATCAGTGGTAATGCTGTATCTCCCATTTGCATCGGTAGCACCACCGGTGGAGGTACCTTTAACGAGAATCGTGACCCCAGGCACAGCTTCTCCATTTACATCGGTAACCTTCCCCGAGATTGTTCGTTTTTGCTGAGCCATCGCAATGCCCACCCAAAAACAAAATAACAGGATCATTGAGATCCGCCGTTTTGCATCTTTCATGTTGCAGTTGTTTTAGATTTGAAAGTTTAATAGCGATTTGTCTATGTTTGGTTGATAAATACATCGAAGCCCATCCGGGCCGTTCCCTTTCAAACTGATCCTGATTGTTTCAGCTGATGCGCCATATGTTCACTGTCTGTATTTTGATTGTTGATTATTGCATAGCAGCATTCATTGGGGCCGAAATTGGTCCCCGGTTTGCGTCATGTGTGATGATGCGTACTTGTTCACTGTTGATAATAGATTGATTGATTACTAAAACAAAGAAGTTATCGGCAGGCCCTTTACATGTTCCCCGGAATGCGATAACGCCCAACGATGCCGACCGCTGATACGATCAACACGACTGTCTGTTACTGCGTTAAAATTCATTCTTCGGGATCTCCTTGTTCACTGATTCTGGTTG
Organism: Chitinophaga rhizosphaerae; assembly: GCF_003958645.1. Classification (GTDB taxonomy): domain Bacteria; phylum Bacteroidota; class Bacteroidia; order Chitinophagales; family Chitinophagaceae; genus Chitinophaga; species Chitinophaga rhizosphaerae. Next base: position 223,746 of record NZ_RXLO01000007.1, on the reverse strand, counting down.
TATAGGGGATGCCAATATCCGCCTGTTGTCAATTGTTCATCTGTTTCTGAATTAAAGCCCGCTCCCGGGCATGCGCTGTTCACTGATTCTGGTTGTACCGGATGGCCCTCTTCTACATCAAAGCCCATACTGCGGGCGTGCTCCGTTCACTGATCCTGGTTGTATTTGGGAGGCCAACGCTGTCTGTCGTCTAATGTCCATCTGTTTTTTAGTTGCCCCTGCTTCTTCCAAGCCTTTTACGGCATTTCTCCTTTCGTCTGATTCTGGTTGTAATTAAAATTTCAATATCCGTTCACTATCTGTTATTATTCGATTGCATATTGCATTGTTAAAGTGCATTCGTCAGGTAATCCTGTTCGCTTGATGATGTTCGCGCGGGATTACACCAACACGCGGCCCACCTTATTTTTCACCGGTCGTTTGTCAAAATTTTCAATGACCAATGCTGCTGCACCGATCAGCTCTGCGCGCTGATGGAATGCAGACACCGTCAATTCCGACTTGGACGCCAGCCGTGGTATACAATAATTGTTAATTGCCTGCTGAACCGGCGCCAGCCAAAGTTTACCCGCTGAAGCCCCCCGGCCGCTCAGAACGATCAATTCGGGGTTGAGCACATGGATCAGGACGGCAATTCCCTTCCCGATGTTATAGCCGGCTTCCGAAAGCAGTTCTACAGCAAATGTGTCTCCCTGTATGGCTGCATTGATAATTGTATGGCAGGCTTCCTCAATATCTTCAGGCAAGGCTTCCATGGTGGAAACACGCCCTTTTTTCAATCCTTCGACCGCCTTTTCAATAACCACCAACATGGATGCTTCGGTCTCAAGGCAGCCACTTTTGCCGCAGGTGCACAATTTATTATTAACGAAAAGCGGTATATGGCTGAACTCCCCGGCAAACCCCGTGCACCCACGGAATAATACGCCATTCAAAACGAGCCCCAGCCCTATGCCCCAGTTAATATTGATGACCATTACATCATTCCGGCCGCGGGCCGCGCCCAGCCTGAATTCTGCGAGTGCGATCAGACTGGAGTCATTGTCTATGTGGACCGGGATCCCTACCCGCTTTTCCAAAAAATCGACGATGTTGGTCTGGGATTCAAGGAAGGAATAGTTAATCCCTTTGGAAACATCCACAAAACCAGGCATCCCAATGCCCACACCAATTATTTTATCCCGGGCGATCGCTGTATTGTCGATGAATTTGTTCAGCTGATTGGCCAATGCTTCCAGCACGTCCGGATTCTTTAACAACGGCAGACCGATCTTTTCGGTGCAGATAATATCACAATGCTGCATATCTATGACCGCCATACGGGTCACCAACTGGTCCATCGCCACCGAAACCACATACATCTTGCCCGGTTTAAGGGCATATATCTGCGGGCGCCTGCCGCCGGATGAAGGTGCATATCCTTTTTCCTCCACAAGATCCTCATTCACCAGCTCTCCTAACAGGCGGACCGTCAAGGGCATGCTTTTTTCTATCCGCGAACTGATTTCCGTGCCAGACAGGGTATTGCCGAAGCAGAGCTCCTTCAAAATCCTTTGTTTGTACAGGTCAGTTTTGCTTAACATTAACTTAAAGGTAAAAAGAAATGGAATAAATAACAATTGTTTAAAGGAAAATCACAAAAGTTAATACGACTTCCTAAAAATATCACAAAGTCTAACTAGAAAAGAATATGTCGGGAGTACTTCTGTTCTTATAATTATAAAGTATTGTTGCTGAATTGGGTAAAGCGAACGGGGAGCGACAGGCCGGCTGCACAACTGGATAACCTGGATGCCGGGGATTTGCATTACACAATATCATTATGTATCATGACAAACAAAAGGGGCTGACCCAAATTTGATGGTCAGCCCCTCTTATATCAATATTAACTGTGGCTATTTTTTATCCGTCCAAACACGTCCGGTAATGGCCTCCACCGAAGTACCGTATTCGCCGCCGGAAATCATTTCCTGTACAGCTGCATTGTAATTCGGGCGGTTCAGTTGTTGCGGAACAGGGAGTGCCCAGCGGCGCGGGGTTTCGCGGGTAGAACCATCCACCCTGAATTCCTCGCGGTTCAGGATACCGCCTACTTTGGGGTAACCCAGGCGCTTCCAGCTGGCCCATGCTTCCCAGGGTTGCTTGAAGTGGTTCAGGAATTGCTGGATACCGATCTTCTCGAGCAAAACTTCGGTAGTACCCGTAAACGCAACATCGGGCTTTGCGAGGTAAGCATCGATATCGGCGTCGTTAACGGCCGTGAAATCCACGATGTTCGCTTCGCGGCCCATTTGCTCATAAGCACGGATGGACGCCTTCACACCTTTCACATACCATTCCTGCGCGTTTTCTGTAGACATGCCGCGAACCGCCAGCTCGGATATGAGGAAACACATTTCCGCGTAAGTCGCAACCGGCTGAATGTATTTGCCCGGCCCGTCGCCGTCGGAGCTGAGGTCGAACAGGCGGTTTTGATAAGTGGAAAGCGTGTCGTAGTTCACCGTTACGGCACTGCCGTTTTCGGTGATCTGGTAGCTTTTCACACCAAACAATTTGGCGTTGGCCGGAGCCTTGGCCGCATCGGGCGATGCCGGAACGCCTACGTACTGACGGGGATTCCACGTTGCAGACGCCGGGAATGCGCCACCAGCCTTCAGGCGGTTGAATACGGCCTGGGTAAATGCATTCTTCTTGAAGAAAATGCCCAGGCGGGGATCCGCCTGATCATACATGTAATTCACGACAGCCTGACCGCCACGCGTAGCGAAACCCTGCGCATTCCAGTTACCGCCACGGGCAAAATTCTGGCCGCCGGAGATAAATTTCCATTCGTCAGCGATACCGGTGAAGATACCTGCGGGGCTTGCCAGCACTTCCGCAGCGATCTGGCGGGTCTTTTCGGGGTCCCGCTTCATGAGGCGCATCGCGATCTTGAGGCGCAGCACGTTGGCGGCTTTGGCCCATTTCGCAGCGTCGCCGCTATAAAATATATCGGCGGTACCGAAGCTGGCCTGTCCGGCGGCGGGCGTTGCCAGCGCGGCAATCGCTCCCTTCAGCTCTGCGTCGAACTGTGCGTACAACGCTGCCTGGTTATCGTACTTCGGCGTGAAATTCTGCTCGGTACGTGCGCCCATGGCCTCGGAATAGGGAATGCTGCCATTCACGTCGGTCGTGCGCCAGGCGCCCCAAACCTTATGCACGGTCGCAATGGCGGAGATATGGGCATAACGGGCCCTTTCTTCGCCCGACATGGCATTTACCTGGCGTTGGATATCAGCCAGGTTTCTGCCGAAATCCGCGTAGAATGCCGAGTAGAACCCGTTGACGTTAGACACCAGGTTAAATATGGACACGGTGTTGCCGTTCGGGTAACTCACGGTAAACTGCATCCAGGGCATGATGTATGAATAGTTGTCGTAGAACCACTCGAAATCGCGGTCTACCATTGTTTTTTGCGTCAGTGTGATGAGCTGGTCCGGTTTCATGTCCTTGCTGATTTCCGGGTTCGTGTTCATCTCTGCAAAGTCACGGGTGCATGCGGAAGCTACAGTAGCCAGCGCCAGGGCGCCCAATCCAAATTTATGCAATGCTTTCATTTTGAATTTTCATTTTTGAAGTTAGAAACCAACCTGAACAGTGAAGGCCATATTGCGAACGAAAGGTGCGCCTCCATATTCGGAGAAGGCAGACGTTGCGTTGTTTCGGATACCTTCAGGATTGATACCATCGGGCAGATTGTTGAACAGGTAACCGAGGTTCCGGCCCACGAGCATCATGCGAAGCTTGGTCAATTTCAGCTTGCTGGTGATGGAAGAAGGCATGCTGTAGCCAAGCGATACTTCGCGAAGCGCAACATAGGTGGCATCGAACACGGAAGTTTCGCGGATACCGATCCCCCAGTCGCCCAGCATGGAATAATAGTTGTACGGGCTCAGCGGTTTCACCAGGCCTTTGTCGTATGCTTCGCGGAAAGTCATACCGCCGATATCCGATCCGTCGATTTTGCTCTTGGTGCCGGCTTCGAAAATACCGTTGGGGATCATACCGTCGTTACGCTTGCGGTTGTCGTCGTCGGTCCAGGCAAGTCCGCCGCTGGCTGCATCGCGGCCAGCCAGGGTGCTTTTCAGGATACCGGTGCCGGTACCGTACTGGTGGGAAGCGGAGAAGATATCACCGCCGATGCGCGCCTGGATAAGGAATCCGAGGCTCCAGTTCTTGTAGGTAAAAGTGTTGTTCAGGCCGAGGTTGAAATCGGGCGTGATGTTACCGATGGTAGCGAATCCACGTTTAAAGGATGTACCGTCGTTGTTGATGACAGGCATTCCGGTCTTGGGATCCCTCACATACGCATAATCAGACACCAGTTCACCAAAAGACTTGCCCACTTCCGCAATGGCGCGAACGCCCTGGTCTTCGCTCAGCTGATACGTTTTGATGGCAGGGTCCAGCTCGAGGATCCTGTTGATATTGCGGCTGCCGTTGAGGTTGATATCCCAACCAAAATACTTGCCTTCGATCGGGCGGGCGTTGATAGCCACCTCGATACCGCGGTTACGGAAATGACCGGCGTTGATGATTTTACGCCTTACCCCGGATTCGGAAGGAACGTCCAGCTGGATGATCTGATCCTTGATGTCTGCCTGGTACACGGCAACATCCAGTCCCAGTCGATTGTTCAGGAATCGAACATCGGCACCGAATTCGAAGTTACCCGCCATGGAGGGCTTCAGGTTCTGGTTCGGCAGCAGGTCGGGCTGGAAGATGTTGTTGATCGGCAGGTTGGCCTGTCCCGCGCCATTCCAGATAGAACCGGTAACATAGCCGGTGTTATTCAGGAAAGGACCGAGGTCGCCACCCACATAAGCATAGCTCGCACGGAGTTTACCATAGGTAATCCAGGAGGGCATGCTTTGTTTGAAAGTTTCGGTGAATTCCCATGCTGCGCTCACGGAGGGGTACAGGTAGGAGTTGTCGCCGGAACCGTTGGGATAGGTCAGTGCGCTCGACCAGTCGTTACGCGCGGTAACGTCGAGGAAGTAGGCATTTTTGTAAGAAACGCTCGCAGCGGCAAACAGGGAATTGATCTTTTTGCGGCCGTGCACGTAATAATTGGAGCTTACCGTTCCCACGCTGTTTTTCATGTCATACAGGCCGGGGGTGCGGAGACCGTCGCGGGTGCTCATGTCCCACTTGTTGCCGATACCGGAATTCCACATTTCCGCGCCTACGTTTACGTTGGCGGTCCAGTCCGTGTTCCGGATTTTCGGGGAGATCATGGCGATACCGGTGAGGGTGTATTGCGTTTTGTTGCTGCCGGCGGTAGCGAACAAACCGTGAGACCCGCTGAAGTTGGGGCCCCAGCCGAGCTGGCGGCGGTCGTCAGACAGTTGTTCGTTGCTGAAGTTTCCGCGCAGGACGAATTTCATCCAGTCGGTGGCGGTTACGTTGAAAGCGAGGTTACCCATGAACAGGCTTTCCTTGCGTTTCCAGCTGTCTTCGTTGAGCGTCCACCAATAATCCAGGCCGGGATATTCTCCGAGCACAGCACCGAGGTCTCGGCCGCTTTGGGTGGGTACCTTGTAGCGGGAGTGCCAGTAATCCACGTCGTAGTTACGGGGGAAGATGTAGATGAATTTACGACCGATGTTCTCGTTGGTGTAATCGCCGCCCTGGCGGGTGGGATTCAGGGAAGTGGAGGTAGCGTACGATGCGCCGCCTTCAACCGAAAGATATTTCGAGATGATGGCGGAAGATTTCAGGGAGAACACATCCCGCTTGAAACCGTTGTTGGGCATTACGCTGTTGTTATCGAGGTGGGAATAGGAAGCGCGGAAATTCGCGTTTTCGTTCCCGCCTTCCACCGCAACGTTGGTATTGAAATATTTACCGGTTTGGTAAACGCTCTTCCAGTTGTTGGGCTGGGCGTTGAAAGGAACGAATTCACCGTTGGGCAGTTTTACGCGCTGGCCAAGCATTTCCGGGCCGAAGCTGAAGCCGCGCTGCCAGTCGAGCGCCTGTACGCCGCCTGCTTCTTCGCGGAAGTAGGGGTTTACGCCGGCGCCATATTTGTTCTGCAATTCGATGGGCGTTCTGTACACGCTTTCCATTTGGGCGGTCTGGCTCACGTCTACACCAATTCCTTTGCGGGAAGTTCCTTTTTTGGTGGTGATGAGCACGGCGCCGTTGATGGCGCGGGAGCCGTAGAGGGCTGTGGCGGCGGCGCCTTTCAGCACGGTAACGGTCTCGAAATCGTCCGGGTTGAAGTTTTTCAGGACGTTGCCGAAGTTCACGGCATTGTCTGACTCATCGTTCTCGAAGATGGTACCATCGATTACGAAGATCGGCTGGTCTTTGCCGTTGAGAGATTTGGCGCCACGGAGCACGATACGGTTGGCAGCCTGGGGGCCGCCTGCAGCGCCGGAGATGTCTACGCCGGCTACTTTACCCTGGAGGGCGGCAACCGGGTTGATGGCGTTCGTTTTGGCGATTTCGGCGCCTTTGAGCTCGGTAACCGCGTAACCGAGTTTACGCTGTTCGCGTTTGAAGCCCATGGCGGTTACCACAACTTCGTTGAGCGAACGTTGGTCATCTTTCAGGACGATGTTGAAAGAGGATGCGGAGGCGGGTACTTCCTGCTGGGCGTAGCCCAGGAAGGTGAAAACCAGTGTGGCGGAGGGCTCTACGCTGATTTTGAAGGAACCGTCGGCCGTGGTGACGGTACCGTTGGAAGTACCTTTTTCCAGGATGGTGACGCCGGGGAGTGGCGTTCCGGTGGCATCTTTAACCGAGCCGGATACTGCTTTTTTTTGCTGCGCCCAGGCATGCGGGGCGAGGCAGCATAACAGCAACGTGGCAAGCAGAAGAATTCTTCGCATAGCTTCCTTAGATTTTAATTTGTGATACTTGAATGAAAAACATTAAAAAATAGATATCCCTTATCGTCTTGAACGAAGCGATGCGGAGGTCATAACGGGTATGCACATCCGGCATAGCGATCATTCATGGCAATGCAATTCCATCCGGCGTGGAAGGCCGGTCTACATACGGTGAATCGGTGGCTGATAATAAATGGAGGGTGATGGTTTCCGTTAATTGGCTTTATATCCCCTGTTCACTGTTAATGTCTAATAAATCGTTTTAGCGGATCGCTCCAAATAAAACCTGTGCAGCCTTCTTCTCCCCTGCCCGGTTTCCTTATTGATAAAACGTTTTAGCGTTTCGGCAATAAAAAAAACCTGTAGCATCCAGGGGCACTTTTCATTTTCACGCACAGATTTGCATTCGAATTACGAACGGATGCAACTTAGTCAAAGTTGCGTTACCTCCAAAATAAAAAATTAACTTTTTTTTGACGTTGCGTTAAAATTCCCATAATGTTCAGGAAAATTCCAGCAAGTCCGTGAATCTTGCATCACTGACAAGATGCAGCGACCAACTTCGTGTGGACCATGAAGTGTGCACCGGCGTTGCACCGGTAACGTTACGGTCATAAAAAAAGCGCGGCCCTGCAGCCGCGCTTCCCGAATAAGTTTTCATGTATCAGTATTCAGACTACACCCGCCTTCGCGCGCTTGCGGCAGCTTTCCCGCTTCACAAGCGTTGCGGGGAGCACTACCTGGTTGATCTGGTGCTGATGCTGGTTCAGCTCGTTCATCAATACCTGCACCAGGTGCTGCGCGATTTCATGAATAGGTTGCGACACACAGGTAATGCCCGGCGTATGCAGGCGGAAGAGGTCATGATCGTCGAAACTGATAAGGGCCACATCTTCCCCGATTTTCCAGCCGAGGTTTTTGATGGACTCGATCCCGAACACACCGAGATAGTTGGTGGCGAAAAAGATGGCGTCGAGACCAGGAATGCCTTTCATGAACTCCATGATCTGCCCTACCGCTTCTTCCTTGGTGATGGAGAAGGGGATTTTTTTGATCATTTTCCGGGGGAAGTTTGCCCCATGCGCTTTCATGGCGGCCGTAAAGCCGCTCATGCGCTCCTTCATCTGGATTTGTTCGGAAGTGGTGGTCACATAAGCGATCTTGCGGTAACCGAGGTCGAGGAGGTACTCCGCCGCATCATATGCGCCCTGGAAGTTGTTCACCATCACGTAATTGGTGGGGATCTGCGGGAGATAGCGGTCCATCAGCACCATAGGCTTCCGGCTGTTCTTCAGTATCTCGATCTCCTTGTCCAGGTTCGGCGTGGGCGTGATGATATACCCGTCTACCTGCCGGTATTCCAGCACTTCCAGCAGCCCGCGCGCCTTGTTGAGGTTATCCTCCGTACTGCCGTACAAAACCTTATACCCGAACTTATCCGCTTCTTCCTCCACTATTTTAGCAACATTGGCGAAAAAATGGTTGGCGATATCTTCGACGATAAGCCCTATGGTCTTGGTTTTGCCCGTCCGGAGCCCCCTTGCGAGCTGGTTCGGCTTGTATTTAAGTTTAGCAGCCAGTTTCAGGATTTTCTTGCTCACCTGTTCACTGATCCTTTTTTCCCGGCCTTTGCCATTCAGCACGAACGACACCGTTGTAGGCGATACGCCGGCCTGTTTGGCGATATCTTTAATGGAAATCCCCTTCATGATTTGGTTGTTGCGAATGCGCTCAAACGATTTAGCACTGACAAATTACGGAAAATCCATGAAAACAAAAAAGTTCTGCGAAAATCAACTAGACTAGTATTTTTTTAACCTAATTTTCATAATTTGCCAGAATAGAAATTAAAATGGCAAAATACCTTGCCGACTTATTCACAGGACTTAATCATATAAGGAAGCAAACATGAAACCCATTCTCATCAAAGTGGGGGCCTTTGCCGACAATCAGATCACCATCATCGAGCGGTGCGATCCCTATTTCAACACCCCCTTCCACTTCCATCCGGAATGCGAACTGGTTTACGTAACCGAAAGCCAGGGGAAGCGGATCGTAGGCGATAGCATCGAGAGCTTCGACGTGGGCGATATGGTTTTCCTCGGTCCGAATATACCGCACGTATGGTATAACGACGAGGCATACCATCGCAACGACGAATCCCTCAAAGCCCGTTCCGTCGTGATCTATTTTCCCAAAGACATCTTCGGCGACAAATTCTACGGCCTTCCGGAAACCAAAGCGTTGACGGACCTCTTCCACCGTGCCCAGCGCGGCATGAAGATCATCGGTCCCACCCAGGAAAAACTGAAAGACGAGATCCTCGCCCTCCCCCGTAAAGAAGGCCTGGAACGCATCATTTCCCTGCTGGAAATCCTCAAAACGCTGTCCGAAACGAAGGATTGCTACTACCTCGCGTCTACCGGCTATTCGCATGCCTACAATGTGAAAGACAACCACAAGATCGACGAGGTTTTCAAATACGTTATGAACAACTTCTCGAAGGAAATTTCCCTGCAGGACGTTGCCAGCATCACCAACCTTTCTCCCCAGTCGTTCTGCCGCTTCTTCAAGAACCGGACAAAAAAATCGTTCGTGCAGTTCCTCAACGAGGTGCGCATCGGGCATGCCTGTAAAAGGCTCACGGAGGAAGACTGGTCTATCGCCGAAATCGCCTACAGCTGCGGATTCAAGAATCTGTCCAACTTCAACCGCTTTTTCAAGGAAATCGTCGGAAAAACACCAAAGGAATACAAGAACGAGCTTCGCCTGAAAGAAGCGCTCTAGGCGCCATATTCACTTAACACGCTATCCTTCCCTTACCTCCCTGCACACCGCCCCTCCGGGCGCGGGCACCCTTTTTTTGCCCCTGAAACCCGCCAACTAAACGTTTAAGCCCATAATAAAGCCGGCCCAAAAGGGCCGGCCGGTCATTCTTAGATGAGCTATGTCTATTATTGCTATGGCTTGTCCCACCAGAGGCGGGTGCCGCCGTTATCGGGGCCACCTAGTAAATTGATTGCTTTCTGCACGCCCTTCGGGTTCGTTTCATATTCCGTGCTCACGAAATTCACGCGGCGGATGAAGGTTCCGTTGGGGATCTTCCCTCCGCTGTTGTTGATTTTCACGGGGAAGAGCTTCGGGTAACCGGTGCGGCGGAATTCCGCCCAGGCCTCCTGCCCTTCCGGGAACCCGGCGATCCATTTCTGGGTGATGATCCGCTCGCGCTTGCGCTCCTTGGTGGCGCCGTCTTCCCAGGCCACGGTAATGGTACTGAGCAGGGGATCGCCGTTGGGAATGCTGTTGGCAGCGTTCTTCGGGTCTACGTAAGGCGCGGGCTTGTTGGTGGTATTGGCGATGTAATCGTCGTACTTCGTGGCGATGCCATGCTGGTCGAACGAGGTTTTCACGCCCATCGCATAATTGGTTTTCGCGTCGCCGGCGCCCTGCCAGCCTTCAACGGCGGCTTCGGCTTTGAGGAACCAGGCTTCCGCGGCGGTCATCAGCAGGATTTTCTTATTGGAGAAAAGCAGTTTGCTGAGGGCGGAAAAGTTCTCGTAACGTGCTTTGGTCGTCATTTCCACGCCCTGGCGGATGCCCTTGTACTGGCCCGGGTATTCTTTCGATTCCTCGAAGTACACGTTGAGCCGGGGGTCTTTCAAACCGGTCAGGTACGATTCCATGGCGGCAGACATGCGCACGTCTCCCCATCCGCTGGAAATCTCCAGCAGCGGGTGCTCAAGCGGCCGGGTGTTGATCACGAACGTTTCTTCGGCCTTCTCCAGCAACCCCAGCGGATGTTTCAGCGCCAGTTCCCCTTCCGCTTTCGCCTTGTCGGGGTCGACCTTGACGATCCGCAACGCCAGGCGCAAACGCAGGGTGTTGGCCATTTTGCACCACAGCCGGTAACTGCCGGCGTAGTCGGAAAGGTCGAACCCGGCAAAAGTGATCTCCTTCCCTTCGGTCACATATTGGGAGAATATTTTGATCGCCTCGTCCAGGTCGGCGAAGAAAGCATAATAAGCATCTTTCTGCGAATCGTAGTCCACGCTCCCGTCCGCGTTGATGACGCCGTATTTGGTGTAGATGACAGGGCCGTAAGCGTCGGAAACACGATGCATGGTGAACACCTTCAATACTTTCATCCAGGCGTAATACTGCGGATAATCGGCCTTGGTCAACTTTTCCAGGTAGCGGCAAACGGGCATCACCGATTGCTCGGGCGAGCCGGCGTAGGTGCCGTAGGCGCAGCCCCACAGCACCTGGTTCCAGCCGTCTACGAGGTTATAGGTATTGTTGTTGTTGTTAAGGTTACCGAATGGGTTGGGCACCGCGGTATATTGCGAAAACAGGTCGCCCATGAGGTTTTGCTGCACCTGTACCACCCACGATGGCGAATATACGTAAATGCTGCGCTGGATTTGCCCGAGCGGTTCGCCGATGTGCATGAAGTTCTGCTTCAGCTCTTCTTCGGAAATACCGTTGGGGTTGGTATTGAGATCTTCAAAGTTCTTGGTGCAGGCGGTGGCGAGCATTGTTGCTGCAAGGCCGGCCATAACCGTTTTCCGTTTGAAGAAGTATTGCAATGATTTCATCGTCTGTTGATTTTATTGGTTGAATCAAAACCCGACTTTCACACTGGCGCCGAACGTGCGGGTGGCGGGCATGCCGAACACGTCTACCCCCTGCAGGCGGTTGTCGCCGCCGGCGGAAACTTCCGGATCGAAGGGCGCATCGCGTTTCAGGAAGGCGAGGTTGCGGCCGATCAGCCCAACGGTAAGGTTGCGCACGGCTTTCGATTTCAGGGGAATTTTATAACTGAGCGAAATCTCGCGCAGCCGGATGCTCGTGGCATCGTACATATATACGTCTCCGTTACCATCGCGGCCGGCCACGTCAACATAATACTGGTAAGCATTGTACAACGGCTGCACGGCTTTGCCTTCGTGGTTCACCGCATCCAGCCGGATGCCGCCCTGATCGCGCAGTCTGGCGCTTTCCTCGCTCACGCCGTAGCTGTCGAGGATGGCCTGCGTCAGGCTCATCACCTTTCCACCGAAACGCCCGTCGATGAGGAAAGTCAGCGTGAAATTCCTGTAATCGAACTTGTTGTTCCATCCCAGGTTGAATTTCGGGTTGGGATTGCCGACGAAGAATGTGCCCGTGGTATCCATGAGCTTGCCGTCAGCATCCAGTTGCAATCTTCCCTGCCCGTCGCGCTTCAGGATGCGGGGCACGAAAATATCGCCCCATTGCCCTCCTTCCCGGATGCCGGAACCGTACATGTTGGAGCCGGATTCGGTGAGGCGGAAGATGGTGGCGGAAGACACGCGGTCGATGTCTGACAGCGAAACCACCCTGTTTCGGTTCGTGGAGAAATTGATGTTCGACGTCCACGTAAAGCCGCCCTTTTTCACGGGAACGAGCGTCAGCATGGCTTCCACGCCGGTGTTGCGGATATTCCCGAGGTTGAGGTAATAGGTGGCGTAACCGGAGCCCGTGGGCGCGGGGATCTCGATATACTGCTGGAAGTTGTTGTTATTGTAATAGGTAACGTCGATGCCGATTCGGTCATTGAAAAAGCGCGCTTCAACACCGGTTTCGAATGAACGGTTGTCTTCCGGCTTGATGTATTCGCCGGGATAAGGCACCCGCGAGTTAAAGCTCAGCTGTTTCGCACCACCGAGGAAACGGAGGCTGTAGGTGGAAGGCCGCGTGATGTAGGCCGGCAGGTCGTTCCCCACTTTGGCGTACGAAATGCGCAGCTTCGCGAAGCTGATGGGCTCGGCCAGTTTGAACATCTCGCTCAATACGGCCGTGAGCCCCGCGGAATAATAGAAATATCCCTTGTTCATGGTAGGCGTGAAGGCGAAGGTGCTCGACCAGTCGTTACGGCCCGTCAAATCCAGGAACAGGTAATCCTTGTAACCCAGGTTGGCGCTGGCGAAGAGGGCCTGTACCTGCTTGCGCTCCAGCCCCTGCTGCACGGTGATCGACGCGGGGTCGATGTTCGCCAGCTGGAAGATGTTGGGATACAGCAGGCCGTTGGCCGAACCGATGCCCGCATCGTTGAGGGTGCGATCGCGCAGTTTGTAATCGGTGATGCTGCCGCCCACGAGGCCGGAAAGTTTCAGGTCTTTGGTGAGGTCTTTGTTGAAATTCAGCATCAGGTCGCCGTACATCTGCGTATTGAATTCGCGCTCGAACGTATAACGGCCGCGGGCCGCGGCGATACGCGTATCGGTGGAGGCATTCGCTTTCAGCTCGAACTGGTCGTACGACCGGTCGAAGTTGCCGCGCGCCTGTACCGACAGCCAGTCTGCGATTTGATACTTGATGGCAAGGGAGGCCATTGCGCGGGTGCGCTCTTCGTCGCGCACGTTGCGATGCAGCGTCCAGTAAGGGTTCTGAACTTCCGCTTCGCCCACTTTCCCTGCGTCGGTATTGATATTCCACCAGTTCTGCGTCAGCATGTTCCGCTGTACGGAAAACACTTCGTAATTGTCTTTGTAATAGTTCCAATCCTGACCACGGGGGAAAACATACGCCGGAATGAGCGGGTTGTAGTACAAACCGCTGCCAGGCCGGTTGCGCGCGTCCTGTTTGATGAAGGTCACGTTCGCGTCGAGGCTGAGGCGGTCTTTGAGGAGCTTCAGCGTTTCGCGGAAGTTGAGGGTGTGGCGGTTGAACTTGCTGGTGGGGATAACGCCTTTGCTGTTCAGGTTGGAATAGGAAAAATAGGACTGCGCGATCTCGTTGCCGCCGCTCACGGAAATCCCGTTCGTCCAGGCGCCGCCGGTGCGGAAGAATTTATCGAGATGATCGTCGAACTGTCCTTTTTCTCCCCAGCTGGCCGGCCCGGCGTCGGGGGTTTTGGTTTGACCGTAGCGGAACTGCAGGTCGGGCGTGAGCATCACTTTCTCGAGGTTGTAATCAGACGAGAAGTCGATGCGCATCCTGCCGGCGCGGCCGCGTTTGGTGGTGATGACGATCACACCGTTGGCGGCCTGGCTGCCGTATTGCGCGGCGGCGGAGGCGCCTTTGAGGATGTTGATGGATTCGATATCGTCCGGGTTGATGTTGGAGATACCGTCGCCACCGTCGCGGCCGGGGCCGGACTGTATATCGTTCGACTGTCCGAAAGCGTTGGCCGGCTGCGAGGGGGAATAGTTGGCCATGGGCACCCCGTCGATCACGTACAGCGGCTGGTTTTCGCGGGTGGATTTGTTGCCGCGCATGATGACGCGGGCGGACCCGCCGAGGCCGGAGGCGCTGCGGTTGATGGTGACACCGGCGGCTTTGCCGGCGAGGCTGTTGATGACGTTGGCGTCTTTAACGCGGGAAAGGTCGTCGTTATTAAGCTGTTGGGTGGCGTAGGTGAGCTCTTTGGCCTTGCGCTGCACGCCGAGGGCGGTCACTACGATTTCGTTGAGTGAGCGTGTATTTTCCTGTAAAACAACATCATAGGTATCGCCGCTGCCCACGGATACTTCCTGGGCGGTGAACCCGAGGAAGCGGAAAACGAGCACATCGCCGGGGGTGGCGGAGAGGGAGAAATCTCCCTGGCCGTCGGTCTGCGTGCCTTTGTTGGTGCCTTTGATCACAACGGTGACCCCGGGCAGCGGGTTACCGTTGGCGTCCTTTACCTTTCCGCGGATCTCCTTGTCCGCACGGGCGGCATCGCCCGCTTTGTCCGTAACGGCCGTTGAGCTGCCGCCTGCGGGTGGCTCAAGGTTTACGATGATCTTATTGTTTTTTCTCGTAAATTTCAGTCCGGTTTGTTCCGTGAGCTGGGCGAGCACCTCTTCCAAAGGCAGCTTCACGCAGTTCAGGTTGATCTTCTTCCTGAGGTTCAGATCGGATTTGTCGTAATGGAAACTGAGACCTGTCTTGGCGGCAATTTCAGTAAACACCTCCTCCATGTTCTTGTTCTTGACCTGGATGGTGATACTGATGTTTCGGGGTTCCTGCGACTCGGCACGAGCACTGGCGGTGTAAGGAGCCGCCAGTGCGATGGCCATCGCAAGCCCTGCCATCAACACAAGGTGTAGGCATTTTTTCATACATCTAGTTTTTGCGGGTAAGGAAAATTGTGTCGTTCTTCAGTTCGTAGCTGATGTTTTTGATTTGACAAATTGTTTCGATAATCTCCTGCAGGCTCTCGTCCCTGAAAGAGCCGGAGTAGTTCCAGTCCATATTCCCCGATTCGTTCACCATCGTTACATTATACCTGTTCTCCAGTTCCGTGGCCACTTCGTTGTAGGAAGCGTCCCTGAAGTTGAGAATGCCGTGTTTCCAACCCACGATATCGTCTTCCTGGTGGAAGTTGGACTTGGCTACCACTAACGACTGGCAGTCGAAGCTGAGTTGCTCGCTCGGCAGCAGGATCACCGTTTCCCGGCGCTCTGCGTTGTCCACTTTCACCTTGCCCGTCAGCAACGCAACGGTGATGCGCTGCTCGCGGGAATACGCGCGGATGTTGAAGGATGTGCCCAGCGCGGTGGTGGCCAGACCACGGCTGTGCACGATGAACGGATAGCGGGGATCTTCGGCCACCTTGAAGAAAGCTTCGCCTTCTTCGAGATATATGTCGCGGTGGGCACCGCTGAAACTGACAGGATAGCGCAGCCGGGAGCCGGCGTTGAGGTTGACGGTAGACCCGTCTGCCAACACGATCTTCTCCGTTGAACCCCGTGCCGTGGTGATTTCCACATAACCGTTGCGCACTACGCGGTTGGTTTTGGCCGGGGCGTGATGCTGCGCCAGCGGCAACGGGTTTTCTGGCCGGGCGGAGGGTGCGGGTTTATAGAGGAAGGACAGGGCGATGGCGCCCGTCATGAGCGCCGCGGCGCCCGAAATAGCCCAGGTGCGCCAGCGCCGCGGGCGGAGCGGCACCACAGGCGTTTCCGACGTGGCTACATGGTCCTGGAGGCGCATCCTCACTTCCTCCAGCTGCTCCTGCAAAAACTCCTCCTGTATCATGGCCGAACGGTGCCGGTTCACACTGGCAAACCATTGCTCGATGATACGCGCCTCCTCATCGGTGCATTTCCCCTGCGTGTACCGCTCCAGGACTTTTCGGATCTGTTCAATATCCACGGCGATTGTTTTTTAGTTGGTGATACAGGGATGTCGCACCACCAAAAAAAAAGTACCATCCGGCCGGGAATTTTTTAATGTAACAAGGTAAGAACGACCGCAACGGTCAGCAGATCGGTCTGCGTGTAATGCGTACGCAGTATTTTCAGGGCTTTGGAGATTTGATTCTTAACGGTTTGCTGCGATAATTCGAGCCGCGACGCGATCTGTTCGATGCTCAGGTTTTCGAACCGGCTCAACATGAAAATTTCCTTCATCTTTTCCGGCAACCGGTTGATAGCTTCGAAAATCTCTGTGGCTTTGGCTTTGTAGTCGTACGTTTCGGAGATGTTATGGGGTTGCGCGTCGAAATGCTCGATCAGTTGCTGGAGATATTTGCGATAGGTAGCGTCTTTACGGTACAGGTCGATGATCTTGTGGCGGACGCTCTGGTAGAGATAAGACCGGAGCGAGCAGTGAATTTCCAGGGCCTGGCGCTTTTCCCATAGCGTAGTAAAGAGGTCCTGCAGCACGTCTTTGCTGGTTTCCCCCCTATCCGTCTTGCTGAGGATGTAGAGGTACAACGGCCTGCTGTACCGTTCGTAGATGGCATTGAACGCCCCTGCGTCGCCATTGCGCAACAGGGATAACAACTGCTCGTCTGTAAAGCTATGGTACATAAAAGATTGTGGTTGATAAAATGCGATCGATTTTGGCCAGTCCCTGATTTCTTAGCGTGTTCCTAACGTGACAATTCCGGTTAACGGCAAAGGCAAAATAGTAAATCCTGCACAATTTCAAACTTTTTTAACACCGTAATTTTTCCAGTCCCCCCTTCATGTTCTTTTTACACACTATGCTGGAAATGTAAAATCTTTTCCTTAGATTTGATATCAAATTGATATCATTATAAATTAACCTCGTACCATGGAAAAGATCAACAGGCCGGTCTCCGGCTACCTCGCATTCGTTGTTGCCATATTATTGCTTCTCGGTGCCATCACCATCATCGTGATCAGCGCCAATTCGGGAAACAAATCCCTGCTCATTTTTGCCGCCCTGCTCGGCATCGCGTTCATTTTCGTGTCGAAAGGCATTATGATCGTAAACCCCAACCACGCAAGGGTCCTCACGTTCTTCGGAAAGTACGTAGGCAGCGTAAAGCAGAACGGCCTGCTGTGGATCAATCCTTTCTTCCGCTCGCAACGCATTTCATTGCGCGCCAATAACCTTAACGGACAAACGCTGAAGGTAAACGACAAGATGGGCAACCCCATCGAGATCGCCGCCGTGATTGTTTGGCAGGTGAGCGATACGTATAAGGCGATGTTCGAAGTGGAAGGGTACCAGCAATACGTGCAGATACAAAGCGAAGCCGCGGTGCGCCACCTCGCTACGAGCTGCCCGTATGACCGGATGGAAGACGAAACCGCGGAAATCACCCTCCGCGACGGCGGCGAAAAAGTGAACGACCTGCTGGAAAAGGAACTGAACGAGCGCCTCTTCGCCGCAGGCATCGTTGTCCGCGAAGCACGCATCAGCCACCTCGCCTACGCCCCCGAAATCGCCGGCGCCATGCTCCAGCGCCAGCAAGCCACCGCCATCGTAGCCGCCCGCTCCAAAATCGTGGAAGGCGCCGTAGGCATGGTGGAAATGGCACTGGAAATGCTCTCCCGCAAACAGCTCGTTATGCTCGACGAAGAGCGAAAAGCCGCCATGGTATCTAATCTCATGGTAGTGCTCTGTGGCGAAAAATCCGCCACGCCCGTCCTTAACACCGGATCACTTTACGCGTAAATCATGCCTGGGAAAGAACAGAAGAAATCATTCGTCCTCCGTGTCGACGGCAACACCTACGAAGCACTCGAGCGTTGGGCCGCCGACGAATTCCGGAGCGTCAACGGCCAGCTGGAATGGATCATCGCCCGCGCCCTCCGCGATGCGGGCCGCGACAAGAAAAAACCGAAAGACAAAAAGGACGGCGCCACCTGAACAGCGCCGCCTTCCCATAAAAAAAGGCCCTCCGCACGCCGCGGCGGGCCTTTTCGTTTCCCCCAAATCCAACTTTCCTTGCAACTTTCTCCGATACCGCTCGTCTATCTGTTGAAAATCCATCCATTCCATCCTTAAAACAAATGTCAAATGAAATCGTTCCTTCCCTTACTATGCATGCTGTTGTGCGCGTCCGCCTATGGTCAGGACAAGTACAACTACAACACATTCAACAAATTAACGCCCCTTGCAGGTTCTGATTACGTGGTCGCCAGTGTGGAAAGCGTCGGCAAAATGATGGCCAGTCACGGCGACGCACTGCTGTTCATCAATACCAGAACCGGCGAGCAAAACCGGGTAGACCTCCCGGCAGACGCGTCCATCCACCGCTGGGAACATGTGAAAATGGACAGCCTGGGCATCAATCTCATACTCCTGACCGGCCGCACCGTCAATCTCGACAACAACAAAAAAGGCATCGACTGGAACGACCCCATCCAGATCATCGCCGTATCTACCGACGGGAAGCAGAAATCGCAGCTGACGGAAGACAAATTCTTCGCGGCGCAATGGATCATCCATCCCCGCACCGGGGCGATCGTGATCACGGGATATTACGATTCCAACAACAACGGCAAATACGACAAAACCGACAAAGACGATATCCTGGTATTCGATTTAAGGACGCTGAAACGTGTTAAAGTGTAACCCCATCGTTCACTGTATTTCATAAAAAAAGGTGCGGTTCCCCGCACCTTTCTCTTTGGTATCTTTCGCTGTTACTGACGCGCCTGCTGCATGGGATTGCCCCCGGTAGACGTGCCCCTGGCCGCGCGTTCCGAACGGAACAGCTCGAACCGCGAGGGTGCGGCCTGGCGGGGCCAGCTGTTGTTGTTTTCGTCGATATCCGCCGTTTCGCGCAAGGGATCGAGTTTCATGGAAACCACCTGTTTGTCTTTGGCGAAAACTTTGGTCACTTCCTGCTCGTTATGGCGCCAGATGTAGGCGGAAATGCGGTCAGTTTCCTTCGTACCGTCTGCAAACGTCCATTCCACGATGATGGGCATTACGTTGCCGCCGATGTTGCGGAAGGTTACTTCATAAAAATTCTTTTTGCTGTCGTACAGCTGCTTTTCCTCCGGCGTCAGGGATGCCTGCATTTGCTGCCACGCGGTTTGCTGGGCGGGCGTTACGGCGAAGCGGTCCCATTTGCTGTAGAAGTCCTGCAGGCTGGTATCCTGTTCCACCACGGTTTTCATCCCTTTTTCCTTATTCCGTGTTTTGGCGATGTGCGTGTCTTCCCGAAGTGCCGCTGCTTCGGCGGCTTTGTTGGTTTCGGCCGGGTCTTTCGCGTCCATCCGGTACCACTTCACATTGTCGATGGCAATATCCACGGGTTCGATACCGAAGAACCATCCGCGCCAGAACCAGTCGAGGTCCACGGCAGACGCATCTTCCATCGTACGGAAGAAATCGGTAGGGGTAGGATGTTTGAAAGCCCAGCGGCGCGCGTATTCCCGGAAAGCATAATCGAACAGCTCCCGGCCCATCACGGTTTCGCGGAGGATGTTGAGCGCCGTAGCCGGCTTGGCGTAAGCGTTGGGGCCGAACATGATGATATTTTCGGAATTGCTCATCACGGGCTCCAGTTTGTCTTTCGGCATGCTCATATATTCCACGATGTGGTGTGCGGGGCCCCTGCGCGAGGGGAAATTCGCGTCCCATTCCTGCTCTGCCATGAACTGGCAGAAAGTGTTGAGCCCTTCGTCCATCCAGGTCCATTGCCGTTCGTCGGAGTTCACGATCATGGGGAAGAAGTTGTGGCCCACTTCGTGGATGATCACGCCGATCATGCCGTTCTTCGTGGATTCGCTATAGGTGCCGTCTGCTTCGGCGCGGCCGTAGTTGAAGCAGATCATCGGGTATTCCATCCCATTGGCTGCTTCCACGGAAATAGCCACGGGATAGGGATACGGAATGGTATGATGGGAATAGGAACGCAGCGTATGCCCCACTACTTTGGTGGAATAGCGGCGGTAGAGCGGATAGGCTTCGGGGCCATAGTAGCTCATGGCCATCACGTGCTTCCCTTCGATATTCACGCCCATGGCGTCCCACACGAGGCGGCGGGAGGAAGTCCAGGCGAAATCGCGGACATTGGTGGCTTCGAATATCCAGGTTTTTTTGCGGTCGGATTTGTTTTTGATGGCATGCTGCGCTTCGGCGAGGGTCACGATCTCGACGGGCTCGGTGGATTTTTGCGCCTGCTGCCAGCGTTGGAACTGTGCGGGAGACAGCATTTCCTTATAGTTGCGGCATTCGCCGGTACCGCCCACCACATGGTCTGCGGGAACGGTCATTTTCACTTTGAAATTGCCGAAGGTGAGGGCGAATTCGCCGCGGCCGGTAAACTGTTTGTTCTGCCAGCCCTGGAAATCGGAATACACGGCGAGGCGGGGGTACCACTGCGCGATGGTGTACAGATCGTTGCCATCGGCCGCGAAATGTTCGTACCCGCCCCTGCCGCCGAGGGTCATGCGGTTGGGGACCTTGTACCACCAGTCTACCTTGAACACGATCTTTTCGCCCGGTTTGAGCGTTTGCGGCATCTCGATGCGCATCATGGTCTGGTTGATGGTATACGGGAGCGGTTTGCCGGAGGCGTCGGTCACTTTGGTGATGTTCACCCCATGGCCCTGTTCCATGCCCAGGAGCCGGCCGATCTCGCGGCTGCTCATCCGGTCTTTCATATTGCTGCCGTCGAAGCTGTTGTTGTCCGACTTCGGGTCGTGCTCGTTTTCGTCGAGCTGCAGCCAGATGTAGGTAAGCGGGTCGGGGGAATTGTTGTAATAGGTCACGGTTTCGGATCCGGTGAGGCGGCGCCGTACTTCGTCCAGTTCCGCGGTGATGTCGTAATCCGCGCGCTGCTGCCAGTATTTCGGCCCGGGCACGCCGGAAGCGGAGCGGTACATGTTGGGATCTGCCAGCAGGTACCCCAGCTGTTCGAAGCGGTTGCCGTGGTTGGACCCCGGGTTGTTTTGCGCCATCGTTGCTAGGGGCGCGGCCACGAGGAGGATTCCTATGATGGAACGTATGGTCATCTCGATTTATTTTTCCAGTATAATTCCGAATCTTTCCATGCTCATGACGAACGCCACCCCGAAGATAGCGGCGGAAAGGAACAGGGTCCAGTCGCGGCGGGAGGCCTTTCCCACTCCGATCACCAGTTGGGAAATCAAAAGCACGATGGTTACGATGATCAGTTGCCCGAATTCCAGGCCCAGGTTAAAGGCCAGGAGCGGTTGCAGGATATCGGTTTGCGAGCCGAGCATGCTGCGGAGGTAGTTGGAGAACCCCATCCCGTGGATCAACCCGAAAAACAGCGCGAAAAAGTAATTCCATTTCACGCGGCCCGGTTCCTTCCCGCCCCTGAAAACGTTCGCCAGCGCCGTTAAGACGATAGTGACGGGGATGAGGAACTCGATGAGATCGGTAGATACCCGCACGATATTGAGCACGCTCAGCGCCAATGTCACCGAATGGCCGAGCGTAAAGGCCGTCACCAGGATCAGCACCTTCTTCCAGTCTTTCAACGTATACACGGCACAAAGCGCCATGATGAACAAAATGTGGTCGTACCCTCCAAGATCTGCGATATGTTGCCAGCCCTCCTCGAAATACATGCTGAACTCCTGCATGGCATAGATTTTTGCGTAACTTCGTAATGTTAATCAGTTACCGGTAAAAATAAAAATTTTTAAGGGCCAATGGGAGTAATGCTATTTAAATGGTGCCTGCCCGCGATCATGACCGCAATGCACCCTTTCTACATGAGCGTCACGGAAATACGCTATAATTCCCCCCGCAAGTCC
The DNA here is from genome assembly GCF_003958645.1 of Chitinophaga rhizosphaerae. Classification (GTDB taxonomy): domain Bacteria; phylum Bacteroidota; class Bacteroidia; order Chitinophagales; family Chitinophagaceae; genus Chitinophaga; species Chitinophaga rhizosphaerae. Next base: position 201,929 of record NZ_RXLO01000007.1, on the reverse strand, counting down.
CTGGAAATCAGTTGCCGCATTTTTTCCGACGACCTGGAAAACGTCCTGAAAAAGGAATCGAAGCAGCCGCTGGACATTATCCATCCCAAAAACCGTCCTGCTGCGGATTCCCTCGTAGCGCAATACCTCCGCAGGCACCTATTCCTGTCGGCCGACGGCAAACCCCTCTCCCTCAAATACCTCGGCTACGAAATCTCCGAAGACGCCACCTGGTGCTACCTGGAATGTACGCCCATGGCCCCGTTCCGGAAACTCGATATCAAAAACGATATCCTGTATGCCGAGCACGCCACCCAAAGCCACATGGTCCATGCCATCGTGAACGATCGCCGGCAAAGCACGAAGCTGGACAATCCCTCGTCCAACGCGACTTTCAGCTTCTAATACTATTTCCTGTTATCGATGAATTTAACCGGTTTGCGGCTGCTTTCCGGGAACTGCATTTTGAGGATTTCCGGCAGGGCGCAATAACGCACCTGCGGGATGACGCGCAGCTTGGCCTGGAGGTACGATTTGATGCGCCGGTCCATGTCTTCCGACTCCTCGCGTGGATGGAGGTGCAGCAGAATTTCGTCGGTCCCGATCTCGTTGGAGAACACTTCCACCACGAATTCCTTCACGTCTTCCATATCGCTCAGCAGGTCGTATAACGCCGGCGGATAGAGCGTAGTGCCCTTGTACTTGATCATCTGCTTGCGCCGGCCGATCACGGGAGAAAGGCGGAGCGTCTGGCGGCCGCAGCTGCAGGGCGTTGCGTCGTACTGGCAAATGTCGCCGGTCTTGTAACGCAGCAGGGGCATGGCTTCCACGCCCAGCGTAGTGATGGTCACCTCGCCCGGCGCTCCCGGCGGAACGGGGCGGTCCTGCTCGTCGAGCAGCTCCACGATGAGCAGTTCGGGATGATGATGCCCCCCTTTGCCCTGGCGGCATTCGGTGAAGGCGGTCTGCATCTCGGTGGATGCGTAGGTGGAGAACAGATCGATGTTCCATTTGTCCGTAATCTTTTTCCCCAGCACGTTATACGAGAAATCGGTGTTGCGGATGTTCTCGCCGATGCAGACGGCTTTTTTCACGGAAGAAGCGTTGATGTCGATCCCATGTTCCTCCGCGAAGGCGATCAGTTTGAGGATGAAGGAAGGTACGGCAACGATGACGGTAGGCTGGATGCGCTGGATATTCTCCCATTGGAGCGACGGCACGCCCGGCCCCACGCGCAGCACGCCCGCGCCCAGCTTGCGGATGCCGTTGTAGTAGGCCATCCCGGCCATGAACTGGCGGTCGAGGGTGAGCATAAGCTGGTAAATGTCTTCGTCTGTTCCGCCGGCGCAGCTGAACGAGATGAATTCGTTGTAACTGAGGCGGTCGAGGTCTTTTTCCGTGAGCGGGATCACCACGGGGCGGCCCAAAGTGCCGGAAGTGGAAGTATATTCGGCGATCTTGCTTTTGTCGACGCAGAGAAAATCCCAGTTCCGCTGCTGCAGGTCTTCCTTGGTGACCGTGGGCAGGCGCTGCAGGTCGTCGAGCGAGCGGATGTTGTCCGTATCGATGTTGTTCGCGGCGAACCATTCGCGGTAAAAGGGCGAAAACTGGCGAAGATAGCCCACCAGGTGCTGGAGCTCCTTGTTCTGGAACTGGCGGATGGCGGCGGGATGTTGAAGTTCTATATCCGGGATATACATAATTCCTTGGTTAAAAAATGACCACGGTAGCCATGGCTACGGTTTTCACGTGCGACAGCGACAGCAGTACCTCCGTGCCTTCGGGCAGGGGCGCCGCGTTGCCGATGAGAAAAATCCCGGGTTTACCGGAAGCGTTGTTCCGCACTTCGATTTCGTTGAATTGCATGCCGCTGCCGGCCCACCCGGTGCCGAGGGCTTTGAGGAAAGCTTCCTTGGCGGCGAAACGGGCGGCGTAACTTTCGTACTTGTTGACCTGCTTTTCGCAATAGGCGATCTCGAGCGGCGAAAACACCAGCTCGCGGAAGCCCTGGTTTTTGCCGATCTTCTCCGCGATGCGGTCTACTTCCACGATATCTGTTCCGAGCCCTTTCATTGTTGATTATCGCATTTTTCGATTTGACGGAGGATGTGTTCCTTTTCCGGGACCGTTGCGATCTCTTTCGTCAACGCCTGTTGATAATATTGCTTCGCTTCGGCGAACCGTTTCCGTTTGAACAGGTAATCACCGGCGATCACCCAGGCATGGTAATACGCCGGGTTGTCGGCCGTGATCTGCTTTACGTCGATCTCCTCCCCGTCCATCACGGCTTGCTTGAGCCGGCGGAAGTCCATGAATTTACGATAGTTGCCGGTAAGCAGGAAGGAATCTTTCGGGACGGTGAGGCTGCTGTCGCAGATCTCGCGGTCGGAAGCAAGGCCTTTCATGGCGAACACCCTGTTCAGATCGTAGGCCACGAATTCGCCCAGTTGCCAGGGCGCGGCAGACACCCACACGATTTTTTCCTTGGGTTTGAAGACGATGGCGTGATGGGCGATCAGCTGGTTGAGGGCTTTTTCGTTCCCCATCCCGATGTCGGCATCGTTGAGCCCTTTTTGATCGCGGAGGATGGCGATGGTTTTGGCGACGCTGTTCTTCCCGTTCCGTTCCAGCAATTGCTGCAACCGCGCGTACCGGTAGGGAGACGCACTTCCCGCCAGCTGTTCGCGGTTGGCCTGGGAAGCGCCCAGCTGCTGGCTCTGGAAATGGTTGGCGCAGGATATCTCGTTGCCGCGGGGATCGTACAAGGCAATACTGTCGGGCGTTTTCTCGATGATGGCGGCGCGATTGTCGGCCGCAGACCCGATAAGGAACGATTCGCTCACGAACATTTTCCGCTTCGCCGCAATGGCGTAAGCTTCCTGGATGTTCCCCGCGTATTGCAGTATTTCCCGCGCCACGAGCGATACCGGCGTGGCCGATCCCGAAGGGATTTCGCTTTTGGCCGCGTTGATGGTCACCGTCAAACCCTGCATGTTCATCCCCGATACCACGCCCGTAAATCCGCCCCAGGTGATCATCATGAACGGATGCCCCTTGTCTGGCCGGTAGAACGCCACGATCTTGTCTTCCGCGAACTTATCGCCCACATAAAAATCGAAATTCCGGCCGATGATGAGGGAACTGTCTTCCGACCGGTCGTTCCACGTCCCGAAAGACGTGCAGCCCACCAGCGCCAGGTTCTGCAGCGCATGGCCGATGTCGTGCGCGGCATGATAGTTCATGATGCGCTGGTAGTTGGTGCCGATGTAGCCGTAATCCGGCGACGCGGAAAACGATACGCCGTAGATTTCTTCCTTATATTCTTCCGGCACATTTTTGTCCATGTTCCGGTTGAACCAACCGATGAGGTATTTGAGGAAATGCTGGTATGTTTTCGAAGGGATCATTTTGCCGATCTGTTCGGTGAAATGATCTTCCTGGCGCTGTACCAGTTCTTCGGCGAGCTTCCCGTACACGACGCCCCTTTCGAAAGGTTTCCCTTCCACGTACATTTCGTACAAACCGCTTTTGCTCTTCCGGAACCAGCTGTTCCCCAGGGTGTACGCCGTGGAATCCAGTGCCTTGCGCTGCCATTGGAGGGAGCTTTTGTCGGCAATGTCTGGCGGTTGCATCCGCGCCACGGTCCAGAGGTAAATAAACAGCCCCAATATCAGCAGCACAATGGATCCTACTATATATAGCAGGACCTTCCCTATTTTCCTCCAGATGCTCTTTTTCTTTACCATTTTATGATGCAGTTATCTCGTGCAAAAGTTTTTCCATGTCCAGTAATTCCCCACAGGTGAGCAGGGCCGTCATCGTAACGCCCAGGATGCCGTGCAGGTTGAGGTTTTGCCCGGTAAGGAACAGGTTGTTCAGTTTGGTGCGGGCGCTGATGAAGGTGCGCAGCGGATCGTTACAGTCTTTGAGGATGCCGTACATCGACCCGTCGTTCGTGCCGATATAGTCGCGGAAGGAAAGCGGCGTGGCTACGGAGTAGCTTTGGATGCACTGGCGCATCACGGGAAAGCGGCGCTCCACGATATCGAGCAGTTTTTCGGCTTTCCGTTTTTTGAACGCTTCATAGTCTTCGCCGCGCGGCCCTTCGTTGGAAACGGTGTTGAAGGTATGTTTCCAGGGCTCCAGTTCCCTGATGTTCATGTACGCGAGGATGGAGCAGCTGTTGGCGAACCGGTGGTCCTTGGGATCTGGGGTGATGAACATGGAGTAATTCAGCGGCCAGGCGTCTTCCGAATAATCGTGCCCGCTCCATACATCTTCCACGTCGTGATAATAGAAATTGTAATTCATGTGGGGGAACAGCCCGGGTTTGAGCACGGCGTTCAGCATGAGGCAGCCGTTCCCGTTTTCCAGGGTGCTGATGCGGCTGCGGTAGGCCTGGCGGATGACGTCGCTTTCCAGCATGTCCAGCGTATTGGCCGGGTGGATGTTGGAAATGAAGTATTTCCCGTGATAGCGCTCCCCGTCGGCCGTTTCCACGTATTCCACATCGCGCCCTCCAGCCACGATCCTTTTCACTTCCTTATGTTTCAGCAGGGTGCCGTTGTTCTCGAGGATCACGCGGGTGAGCCATTTTCCGATCTGCGATCCCCCGTTCAGGCATTTCCATGAACTTTCGATGTAACTGTTCAGCACGAGCGCATGCACGTACATGGGCGTTTTCCCGCGGACGCCGGCATACAGCGAACTGTTGGCGCCCAGCACCGCCGTGAGCTTTTTATTGCCGCTCAGCCCCTCGATAAAAGTAGCCGCATCCATCCCCAATACCGATTCCTTTTCCCCGTAATCTCCCATGCGCAGGTTGTACAGCGGGAATTTACCGCAGATGTGCTTGAGCATGTCGCAATACTCGCGCAAGGCCTTTTCTTCGCCGGGGAAATCGTGGAGCAGGTTTTCGATGAAACCCTCGTACCCCTGGGCCATTTTGTATTCCCGGGGATCGTCGCGGAAAGCGATGCGGTCGAAACAATCCATGTCCAGCCGCTTCAGCTTCAGTTTGTCCATGATCCCGAGGTATTTGAACACCTGGTACAGGTTCTGCCCCGGCGCCAGGCCGCCCACGTAATGCACGCCCGAATCGAAGATGGTCTTATCGCGGCTGAACGTTTGCAGGCATCCGCCGATCTGTTTGTTTTTTTCGAGCACGAGCACGCGGTAGCCGTTCTTGCTGAGGATCGCTCCGCAAACCAGGCCGCCGAGGCCGCTGCCGGCTATGACTACGTCGTACTTATGCATGTTCGTCCGTATCTGGTTTTCTGATGATGAAAACAACATTGGATGTATATTTCGTCTGATCGATCCGCTCCATGGTGCCGCCGTGGCTTTCCACGGTCTGGCGCAGGGTGGCGGACGAAAAGAAGGACAAGGGATGTTCGGATGTTTTGTTGAAACCGAGCAGTTTGGTACTGAACAGTTCCGTGAGCCTGGTGCCGCGGTGTTTCTTTTCCATGGCCGCATCGCCGTCGCGGACGATGATGATGCCGCCGGGCCGGAGCTTGTCCATACACCGGCGAATGAGGCTGGCCTGCTGTTCCGGCTGCAGGTAATGCAGCACGTCGAGCATCACGTAAGCGTCTTTTTCCGGGATGTCGAAGGTGGTGATATCCGCCGCGCGGAACTGCACCTGCTCGTTGCGGATGTAGCAATGCTGCGCCACCGCGATCTTTTCTTCGTCATGGTCCACACCTAATATATTCCTTCCCGGCGATACGAAATGCAGCATATAGCTCATAAACCCGTATCCGCAGCCGATGTCCATGATATCGCCTTTTTCCGGCAGCATCCGGTGGAAATCTTCGTAATTGCGCTCCATTTTCGTTTTGATGCGCATGTACCATTCCAGCACCGGGCCTTTGTAAATATACTGATACATCAGCTGTTCGCGGTAATAAGCCGGCGTTTCGAGCGTTTCGCTCAACTTTCTGTATTCTTCCTTGAAGTACCGGCTGATGGATTTGGTGCGGGCCGCATAGCCTTTGCCCCAGGCGGCGTCGCCGGCATTGATGCGGGGGAGGATCTTCATGGTCATCGTCCCGTCTTTCAGCAGGAAATCGCCCTTGGACATGCAGTACGCCGTACCGTGGATCACCGCTGGCACGATGTCGAGCCCCAGTTCTTCGGCCAGAAAAAACGCGCCTTTGTGGAACCGTTTGATATGCTTATCCTGCGAGCGTGTGCCTTCCGGGTATACCACTACCGAATAGCCCTGGGCTACGCGGTCGCGCAGATGATCGATGGCCGTTTCGGCGCCCTCGGCCACGGGGTAATAGTCCGCCATCTTCACCACTTTCCCGAAAACGGGGGAATTGTACACCCAGTTGTTCGTCAGCAACACCACGTTGGGGTGCATGCTGGTAGACATGAGGATGTCGAGGAAAGACTGGTGGTTGCTGATGATGACCGCCGGTTTTTTGAAATCTTCCCGGCTTTCGTTGATCGTCACTTTTTTGGTGTTGCCCATGATGTGGAGCACGCTCCAGGTGCATTTCGACAACAGCCGATGGTAGATTTTCTTGCCTTTTTCCTTGTTGAAAGGGTTCAGCCGGATGATGATAAAACCGACGCCCGTGAGCACCAGCGCACCAAAGGCGAAGTAGATGAACGAGAACATCGATTTCGACCAGCTCCAGAGCGTCCAGGGCGGGCGACTGTTCTTCCCCACCCGGTTGGCGATGAGGAAATTGAAGAAGAAAGGAATTAATACCTGCGAAGTGATGACCACGCATAAGATACCGATTACCGCGATCGCCGCGATGGATTTCAGGGAAGGATGCTGCGCGAAGATGAGCGCGCCCAGTCCCAAAACCGTTGTGATGGCGGAAAAGAAGATCGATGATTTGAAGGATGGCAGATGTTTGCTGCCGTTCTTGTATTCCTGCAGGAGCCCGTCCATCGTGAAAATGCTGTAATCATCCCCCAACCCGAAAATGAACGTGGAAAGGATGATGTTGACGATGTTGAACGGAATGCCCAGCCATCCCATAATTCCCAGGATCCACACCCAGCTGATGGCCATGGGGATGAAGGTGATGAGCGCCAGTTCGATGCGGCCGTAGGTAAGCAGCAGCGCAAAGAATACGAGGGCAGACGTCATCCAGGCGATGGTGCTGAATTCATCGCGGATCACGACGGCCAGGCGGTTGGCCGTGTATTGTTTATCGATCACGACCGTGCCGGGCAATGCGTCCAGCGCGGCGTAGACTTCGTTCTTCCTGGCCGGGTCTACCTTCAGAATCCCCGACAGCGAAGCGTTCCCGGGCTTCAGCGTCACAAAGTCGCTGATGGCCGGCAAATCCATCAAAGGTGAATTTTCCGGCTTCGTGACGGAATAGTTTTGGGTGATGAGGCCCTGGAATTTATCGAACGCTTCCGGCTTGAAACCGTATTTGGCCCCTTCCTGCCGTAAAGCCGCCATTACAGCCGCTGTTCGCTCCGGCGACCAGTAATGCTTCCACCGTTCGATCCGGATACGCTGTTCCTGTTCGGACAGGAGCAAATGCCCAGGCCCGCCAGACTTCTTCAGCGCTCCCGCCGCCAGGAGGCGTTGCAAAGCGGGATCCGCCCCCGCCCTGCGTTCCAGCGCTTCGTTGAGGTTGGCGCCTTCAGACAGCATGTAAACGGTTTGGGCGGTATAATCATTGAGGCGGTTGAGTTTGGCTTCGGCGTCGCGGAGTTTTTGGGGCATGTAGTTCATGCGCATCATGTCGCTTTCGAAACGCACCTTTCCGGCGGTGAAGAAAAACACGACGGTAAGCGCCAGGATGCCGTACACGAGCCATTTATTGCGTTCCGGCCTCCAGTGGGAGAACCGGTCGATGATATTATGTTTAACGGGTGCGTCTTTGGCCGGCGCATCGCCCATGGCGATGAAATGCGGGAGCACGATAAGCGAAAACAGCGAAGCCCCCACGAGACTGAACCCGGCAAAGCGCCCCATGTCCTGCAACATGGGCGATTTCACGAATTGCAGGCAGAAGAAGCCGCCTACCGTCGTGAAGCTGCCCACGGTCATGGGCATGGCGAGGTCGCGGAGCACCTGGCGGATGTCGGGCAAATGGCGGTAATGGTTGAAAACGTGCAGCGAATAGTTCACCGCCACGCCCAGTACCACGCATCCCGCGCCCATGGCGATCACGGAAATGCCTCCCTGCACGAGGTACACCATGGCCAGGGAAAACAGCGCACCGAACACCACGGGCAGCATCACGAGCAATGGCGCGCGTTTGCGGCGGAAAAACAGGGCGATCAGGACGATGAGCAGCAGCACGGTGATGCCCTGCGTCAGCATCGTATCCTGCCGCAGCTGCACCGCGTTCCCCACCGCCACGGCCGTTGCGCCGAAATAGGTGACCTCCGCCGCGGGAGCCGCCATCGCCACGGTATCGATCAGGCGATCGAGGTGCGAAAGGAAAGTTTTGTTATCAGCCGTTTTACCCGGCGCGAATTTCGGGGTAACGAGCACCAGCAGGTTGCGTTCGTCCTTGCTCATGAGGTAGCCGTCGTACAAGGTCCAGGCATCGTCTGCCTGGAGCTGCCGGAGCTTATTCATCCCGATCCACGTGATCCCGAGCGGGTCTGCGGCGATGGATTTTTTGAGGACCATGCCCGCCGGGGAAACGAGCGTATTGTAATTCCCTTCCATGGCGCCGGCCACGCGGTCGGGCGATGTGAGGGTATCGAGCGTTTTGTAGTCTTTTTCTTCGAGGAACAGGGGAAGGTTGGCCTGCACACGGTCCAGCAAACTGAACAGCAGCGTGTCTTCCATTTTACCGGTGATGGCAGATACGTAGGGCGCCACGGGGTTTGCCTGCAGGCCGGCGGTGAGCTGTTCGGCGGCGAGGATGAGACTGTCTGGCGCTGCGGGGGCCGAACTGTCTTTCTGCGAAACGATGACCGCCAGTTTATCCGTGAACTTGGAATTCTGGAGGAACTGGTTGAGCCGGTCGATCTTGGGATCCTGCGGCAGTACGCGCGTGATGTCTTCCTCCAGCTTCACTTTGGAGGCGAAGAAGGCGGCGGATAAAAAAAGGAAAGCCGTAAACAGCCACAGCAGCCATTTACGGGCGTTAAAAAAATTGTAGATCGATATGAAGAATGTGCCCATGAATCGGTTTTAAGTTTGCACCGCGGCCCGCTTTCGCCGGAAAACCGACAGCGCCAGCCACGTAACGAGGCCCGCCACGAGCCCCGCCGCTACGGCCAGCGTAATACTGCCCGTGATATACTGGAAAAAGTTTTGCTTGACGTCGTCCAGCGTCAAAGACTTGCTGAAAATAAGCCAGGTCGCGTCTTCGGCCACATACATCCTTCCCATGAGAAAACTCCCGTACACGATGAGCGGGATCATGGGCGGAATGCTGATGTTGGACGCGATGAGCACCAAAGCCTTGTTGAGCTTCAGCAATTGCGCGATCACCACGGCGATGAGCATCTGGAACCCCCACACCGGGAAGATACCCATGAACACGCCGAACCCGACAGACGCGGCTTTCGTTCCATTGCTCTCCCCCGCCGCCAGCAACTGCTCGCGCCAGATGTACCGCAACCCGTCTTTCGAAAATATGAACCGCAACAGGTTCCGCGGATGGATGTACAGGAATGCGATGGTCACCAAAACAGTATTGAGCACGCTGATCCGCGAAAAATCCCGGAACGGCCGGAAGTGCGATACCCTTTCCTCCGCCGGCGGATAATACACGCCCACGGGCTCCCATCCGATGCGGATCCCTTTCCAGCTGCAGCGCACCAACACTTCGATCTCGAATTCGTACTTGGTGCAGGCGAACCGCATCCCCTTCATGGCAAACAGCGGGTACAACCGGTAGCCAGACTGCGTGTCCGGCCCTTTCAGCCCCGTTTCCACGTAAAACCAGAAGTTGGAGAACTTGTTGGCGAACGTGTTTTTGCCGGGCATGTTCTCCTGGTGCAGGTTCCGCGCGCCGATGAGGATCGCGGGATCGCTTTTATCGGCTTTGCCGAGGAACGCCAGCAGATCGCTGGCATAGTGTTGCCCGTCCGCATCCATCGTAATGGCGAAATCGTACCCCTGCTCCAATGCATACCTGAACCCCCTGCGCAAGGCGATGCCCTTGCCGCGGTTGGGCTGGTAAGCCAGCACATTGATCTGCGGGAACCGATCCAGTACGGCCATGGTATCGTCCGTTGCGCCGTCGTTCACCACGATCACGTGCTGCGTATACGCCAACACCTGCTCCAGCACGGCACCAAGGGTGCCTGCGTTGTTGTAGGTCGGGATCAGCACGCAAACCTTGCGCTCGCCGAACTGTGCGTCGTATGTGCCCTGTTGCTCCATAGTCATTTGAAACGGCCCTGGAACTTCAGGAACGTGGTGGCTTCATGTTTGATGACGGCATGGGTCCTGTATCCCCCTTCCTCTTCAGTAAATGCGATCTCCACGGTCACCTGCGGGCTTACGCGGGGATCGATCATATTGAGGAATTTCATGTTCGCTACTTTTTCCACGAGCAAGGTTTTGCCCACGGCGGCCGACAGCAGCTCCTGGATGGTTTGCATCATGCAAACGCCGGGAACAACGGGCTGCCCGGGAAAATGCCCTTCGAAAATAGGATGCGCGCCGTTCCAGTCGATCGTAAAGTGGACCGAATTTTCAGCCGGTTGCTGTTGGGATACGACGGTAAAGAATTTTCCTGCTAACATTATTTTTCTACGCGTTGTAATGAAATATTGAATTTGACGGTATGATGGCGGATGTCGATACTATCCGGCACACCATTCCTGTATTGCTTCAACCACACGTCTACCACGGGTTTTCGGCGCGAGCCGTTCTCCACGCGCACCAGTTCGCTGCAAGCCGTGTCGGTGATATAATAGATCTTCCCTTTCGGCAGATCGAAGGCGGTGTAGCGCAGGCCGTTTCCCGTAAAGGTTTGGGCAGTGGAAGGATCGCGGCGCATGAGCACCATGTCGAAATCCTTCCGCAGCGTTTTCACCACCGCTTTTTTGTCCATTTTCGGGAGCAAGTAATGTTTGATGAAGGAACCGTCTTTCGTAAACTCGAAATCGAAAAACTTCATCCCCATTTCGCTCATGAATAATACACGCATGCTGCCGTTGTCCATGGGCCGGAAATACAGCAGGCCCGACAAATGATGCTGCAAAATATCGACCTGCGTGCTGTACAGCGCGGGCGAATCGATCTTCGGCCGGAACTTCTCCAGGCACGAAGCCGCATCGGCATCGGTGCGCTGCAGGCCTTTGTAGGCCGATCCGCAGGAAGCGAGCCCCAGCAGCAATACGCTATTTAACAGCAAACATCTCATCCGGAATGGCGGCGTTCAGCTCTTTCTTGGTGAAAATCATTTCGGTACGGTCGCCCGATGCTTCGTGCATGACGATCTTGGCCACGCCCAGGTCTTTCTTGTCGACCAGCAGCTCGATCGAGGAGAAGAAATCCTTCATCCCCTTCGCCACCGGCGTCAACTGTAAAAGATACTGTTTATCGTTTTCCTGCACCTTGGCGGTAAAGTCTTTGTTGTGGAGCACGTTCCCCTGCACACAATCGGCCGTGATCCGGCTGATCTGTTCGAACAGTTTATTGCCGCCGGTGGAAATGCTCCTGTCTGTCCGCGAATCCTTGATGCGAACATTCTTCCCGTTGATGATCATGAGGTAATACGTGGGCGACGCATATTCCATCCGTACCCGGTTTTCCTTCTTGAACCAGAATTTCCCCTTGCTGGTGATTTTATCGGCCAGCAGGCTGAGGTGCTTTTCCTGGACGAAGTCGCTCTTGATCGACTGCGTCTGCTGCGCCGTGCGGGCAAATTCCTGTTTAAACCGATCGAGGTTGGAAACGGGCCTGAACCCGCTCTGGGCGGCAACTTGCAGCGTAATGAAAGTCGCTGCCAACATCATGGTCCATCTACGCATAAGCCGGAATATTTAAAAGTTCATCCAATCTTTTGATGGCGAAGCCATCGCGTTTAAGCTGCTTGATGAGCGCGGGCAAAATCCTGACGGTGGCCGCGGCGGTATCGTGAAAGAGGAAGATGTCTCCCGCTTCAATTTTCTTCGTTACGCGCTCGAACAGTTTGTCTTCGTCTTTGATGACGGTGTCGAACGAGCGGACGCTCCATCCCACGGCGATGAATTTCCCTTTCCGGATCGCACGGGCGAGCATGGGATTGGTGACGCCGTATGGCGGGCGGAACAGTTTGGGTTGCAGTCCTGTAGCGGATTTGATGACTTCGTTCGCCTTGGCGAGGTCTGCCTTCATGGCCGCGGTGGTTTGCAGGTCGAAAGTGGGGCTATGGGAAAAGCTATGGTTGCCGACGAGGTGTCCTTCGCCCACGATCCTTTTCATGAGCGCCGGTTCCTGCTCCACGCGGTGGCCGATGCAGAAAAACGCCGCGCGCACGTTGAACTGCGCAAGGATGTCGAGGATCTGCGGGGTGAATTCGGTCAGCGGCCCGTCGTCGAACGACAGTGCTACCGATTTATCGGAGCGTTTGCCTTTGCTGTGGGTGCGCACGAAATAGTTGGACCGTACGTTGATGGCGCCCCAGGTCGCGAATCCGGAAGCTACGAGCAAAGGTATGAGCAACTTCCAGGCAGGCGTGGCGGCCCATCCGCCGTGCAGGAGGAGGATGATGCCTGCGGCTGCCGCCGCCGCTGCTATGACGAATGCTCTCAGCATTTCTCCAGCAAAATGAATGAGTGATGGGTGCCTTGATGGTGGTTCCAGACGAGGATGCGCGCCGGTGCTGCCGGGGCATCGCCTTTTACCATGGCTTCCTGCGGGACCGCCCCACGGTGCAGGCATCCCGCGGCCATCCACACGGCGAAGGCCGATGCGGTGGGATATTCTCCGCAGAAATGTTTGAATGCCGCTACCGGCGTGGATTCGAAGAGCCGGCTTTCTACGGTTCCGTAGTACCGGTCGCTGGTAACATCGCCGTTACGGCCGCTGAGCAAGAGCGAAATATCTTTCGGTTCCAGGCCGTTTCGGCGGAGGAAATCCAGCAAGCGGTCTGCCGTCTCCTGTTCGGATGCAGGGCGGTACAGCATGTCCACGGCGGTTAATTGCGCGAGGGATTTGTCGTCCTTCCCTGAAGCCAATACAAAAAATGCGGCGCCCTCCCCTGCCATGGTGCCCGGTGTCCCGGAACGCTGTAACGCAGCGGTGGAGGCGTTCTTATACAATCCGAAGCGGCGCAGGATGGTATGCGAATATTCGGTGATTTCGTCGGTGGCACCGGCGAGGATTTTGCGCGAAGGATCTTCCGCCAGCATCAACAGGCTGTCCTGCAACGCGTTTTCCAATGAAAATGCCCTGTGGACGAAGGTGTTGTTGTACGCGTGGCATCCCAGCAGCAGGGCGATCTGGCCGGCTACGGTGTTGTGCGTGCTCTGGATGAATGCGGTGGGCGTGAGCATGTCTTCGTGCTGGCTCACCAGTTTCTGGAGGAACACGCCCGTATCGGCGAGGCATCCGTAAGCCGTGCCCATGATGATGGCGTCGGGGGATTTGATGCCCGCGGCTTCCAGGCTCATGTGCGAGGCGGCAACGCCCATTTTGATGGCGCGGCCCATCCGGCGGATCTGCTTGATATCGATCCACTGTTTGTAATCCGGGTCGGCCACGGGCAGGCGGTCGCCATCGTAATGCCGGATTTCCCCCGGAAAAACCTGGCTGTCCTGCGCGGATACGCATCCTGTTCCTTGTATGAATGCTTGCATGTGTTATTCCTTTGAAAAGACCAGGCTGGAACAGTTGCCGCCGAACCCGAAGGAGTTCGACATCACGTTCCGCAGGCCGTTGCCCCGTGAAAAAGCGGTGACCGGCGAAAAGGCCAATTCCTTCATCTGCACGGAGAAGTTGGCGTTGGGATAAACGATCCCTTCGCGCAGCGCCCACGCGGAAAATACCGCTTCGATGCCGCCGCTGGCGCCCAGCGTGTGCCCCGTGAAGCTCTTGGTGGAGCTGGCGGGCGGCACGCCATTTCCGAACAGCCGGGAAATGGCCAGGCCTTCCGAGCTGTCGTTGTTCTGGGTACCGGTGCCATGCAGGTTGATGTAACCGATGTCTTCCGGCTGCAATCCCCCCATTTCCAGGGCGCCTTTCATCGCCAAGAAATTCCCGATGCCATCGGGCGACGAAGCCGTCTGGTGATAGGCGTCGTTGGCATTGGCGAACCCCGCGAGCCGGCACCATGGCTGGGTTTTCTCCGCCACGGCGTCAGACACGAGCACTACGTACCCCGCGCCTTCGCCGAGGTTCAGGCCGGTCCGGGTATCGTCGAACGGGCGGCAGTGTTGCTGATCGAGGATCATGAGGGTGTTGAAGCCGTTGAGCGTGAAGCGCGTCAACGCGTCGGTCCCCCCGGCGATCACCACGTCCAGCATACCTGCGCGGATCATGCGGGCGCCGTACATCAGGGCGTTGGCGCCCGAAGAGCAGGCGGTGCTGATCGTGGAAACGTGGTGGCGTATGCCCATGGCGTCGGCCACCAGCTCCGTCACCGCGCCGCATTCGTGGTGTGCCACCTTGCGGAGTTTCCCTTTGGAAGGGTTTGCCAGGAAGGCTTCCATGAAATCTTCCGTTTTATCCATCCCGCCAACGGTGTTTGCCGATACGAAGCCGGCGCGGTAGTCGGCGATATTGCCCAGGCCGGAGCGTTCCCAGGCTTCCTGTGCGGCGATGCGGCTCAGGAGGGCGGTGCGGCTCCAGTGGGCGGGCATTCCCGCAATTGCGGCCAGTTCTTCGTTGCCTGCTTTTACTTCCACGACAGGGAAGGTTTGGGCGTGTGCGGACCGCAGGTGCTGCATGTACGCCATGCCCGGGCGCATCGCTTCAAACGAAGCCATGCACTCGCCAAGGTCCCGGCCAATGCCGGAAATGACGCCGCCTCCCGCTATCCATACATTCCCTTTCATCATGCCTGCTTCGCTTTTTCTGCGGTGATGTATTCGGCCATGGTGCGAACGGAATAAAAAATGTTCGGGCCATCTTCCGGTTTGGCGATGCGGATGTTATGATGCTGCTGCAGCAACACGATCAGCTCCAGGGCATCGATGCTGTCGAGCCCAAGCCCTTCCTTGAAAAGCGGCTGGTCGTCACCGATGTCTTCAGGTTTCACTTCCTGCAAATTCAATTGTTGAATGATCTGTTCTTTCAGATCCTGCATCAACTTTTCCATATTATCTATACAATTTTTCCGCGGTTTCCGCGCTGAACGGCAAAGCCATGCCGCGCGGGGTTGTTTCCAAAAGGTAAAAAGCCGCTTCGTGCCCGGCGTGGTATTGCTCCACCCATCCGCACACCACGGCTTTCACGGCGCCGCTTTCCAGCAGTTGCGCCGCGTAACCTGTTATAAATGCCGTATCGAAACGTTCCTGCACGAAGAAGGCGTTTTCGCCCTTGAACTTGTGCCGGATGCTGATCTCCCCGATCACGATGTTGGGGAGGGTGTACACGAACAGCGCCGGACTGGCGATGTCATGCACGGTCTCGAAATATTTTTCGTCCGTATCCAGGCTGCTGCTCGCGTTGGCGAGGATAACGCCGGTATCTTCCGGGGCATACATATCCATCGGCATATCCTGCAGCAAAATCTCCGTGGCGGCCCATCCCAGCTTCGAGAGCAAATCCATTTTGTGGAACTTGGGATATTGCCCGTTGAAGCGGTCGTACAGCGCGCGGAGGAAATCCGGCAGGTCTGCATGCCGCTCCTCGTAAACGGGCTGGCCGTTTTTCACCGCCGAATGGTGGCGGATGATGCAGGATGCGTTGATATAGATGCCTGTTTTTATCATGATAGGCTACCCAGTTTTTCCGTCAGTTCGATTTTGCGCGCGAGCCTTTTCAGTTCGGTGGCGTGCAGTTCCACGTACGGGTTGCTCTGATCCCACACATATCCTGCCAAAACGGAGCAGATCTGTGCTTTAACGACGGGATCGGGATTTTTGGAGAAGAAGATGGTGTCGAGCGTGCCCTCGTACCAGGCCATCACGTAGGAGCGGAAAACGTTCACGCCCTGCATGGTGGGTTCCATGTATTCTTTTTCCCAGTCGATGTTTTCGCCCTGGAGCTTGCGGATCACGAGTTTGGCCGCGGTTTGTGCGGAAACGGTGGCCAGCGTTACGCCGGAGGAGAAGATGGGGTCGAGGAATTCGGTCACGTTGCCGGTGAGCACGAACCCTTCGCCATAGAATTTATCGGTGGTGGCGCTCCAGGCTTCCAGTTTGCGCGGCTCGAAGATGAGCTCCACGTCTTTGAAACGCTCGGCCGTGTATGGTTCGGAGGCCAGCATGGCGCGGAACATTTCTTCGGGGCTGCCGGAGAATTTGTCGTGAAAGGTGTGATCGCCTACGAAACCGACGGAGGTGATGCCGGTCGAGAACGGGATGATCCAGATCCATACGCCTTTGTCGTGCACAACGGCAGTGATGCGGTTGGGCTCGTCGGCCATGGAACGGCGAACGTCGTTCGTGTGGGCGAATAATGCTTTGCGGGGTTGTAAAACGGATTCTTTTTCGAGGTTGAACAGTTTGGGGATCACGCGGCCATAACCGCTGCCGTCTACGATGAACCGGGCTTCGATCTGTTTTTTGTTGCCGTGGATATCTTCCACTGTGGTTACGGAGTCGGAACCGTTGAAGACGATCCCTGTCACGGTGGTTTCATATTCCACCGGCACGCCCATTTTTTCGACGGTTTGCGCGAGGGTATGATCGAAGTCGGCACGGGTTACCTGCCAAGTCCATTGCCAGCCCGGGGTGTACTGCTCGGCAAAGGTAAAGTCGCAAATCTTGCCCTGTTTGACGAATTTTGCGCCGGATTTCTGCTGGAAGCCTTTTTCGGAGATGGCATCGATGAAGCCAGCTTCGGTGAGCGCGTCCATGCATCGGGGTAACAGGCTCTCGCCGATCACGAATCGGGGGAACTTCAGCTTTTCAACGATCTTCACTGAATAGCCGGCCTTGTTGATTATGGATGCGGCTACCGTGCCTGAGGGGCCGGCGCCAATCACTAATACATCCACCTTTTCAGTTATCATATGGAAGGGTTTTTTAATTGCTCCTAAGCTTTCACGCAGCGCAACAGCGTATAGCTGAGGCCGACTTTATGATTTTCCATCTCCACTTTCAGCCCGGCGGCACGGATGCAGTCGTAAAACTCATCGGTGTGGTACATCTGGCTGTTGCCGTTGGCGATGGCGGTAAAATACAGCGAAGTCTGCTGCAGGCAGAACGCGGCCGATTTAAATTGTTGCTTATCCCAGAACGGTTCGAGGATGAACACGCTGCCGCCATCGTTGAGGGCTTCGCGGCAACGGCGGAGAATGCTGATGATCTGCTCTTCGGAGAAGCAATCCAGGAACTGGCTCATCCAGATCACGTCGAAGCCCTGTGCAAACGGCAGGCTTTCATCGAGGATGTTCGTCTCGAAGAAGGAAACCCGGTCCTGCAGGCCCGCTTCGTTGATGTTCTGGCGCGCAACGTTGATCTGTACGGGAAGGTCCATGATCGTCACATGCACGTCTTTATCATATCCTGCGCAAGCCATCGACCATTTCCCGGTATTGCCGCCGATGTCCAGCAGTTTTTTGGGTTTGTGCTCGAACACGATGGGCAGTACGCCGGGAAAGGCGAGGTCGGAATAGTAATGGTCGAAATTGAACCAGCTGGTGCGGGCCGGTTCGGGAAGGATGGAAAGGCCCTGGTAGATGGTTTCCCACGGCCCGAGCTCCTGCAGCCCCGCCGGACGGTTCTCCGTCAGGCTGTCCTGCAAATGGTACATGGCCTTGTAGCATACATCGTGCGAAAAGTCCATATTGATGCGGGTGAGCTCGTCATTCAGGATGAAATAACCGGTTTTGGAAAGGGTGTAGCGTTTTTCGTTCACCAGCAGCATATCCATGCCCAGGCCTGCTTCCAGCAGCACGCGCAGCGAATACCGGGAGAGGTTTACTTTCGGAAGTATCTCGTCGATGGTGGCGCCTTGCATGCCCGCGTCAGACACGGCTTTGAGGACGCCCATGTCTCTCAGCGCCTTGGAAGCCTGGAAAGCAATGGGTGCAAAAGCCAGCCAGAGGGCCTGTTCTTTCGCCTGTAACGCGGTTTTCGTTTCCTTCGTGAAAAAGTTCATGGGTGATCTGCTTTTTTTAATTTTTTACAATGTCACACTGCTAAACACCATCGCGGCATTGCACCCTCCAAAACCGGATGTGGTTTTGAGGAAATGACGGATGGTGCGTTTCTCGAGTTGACTGCTCACCATCAATGGATGGCTGATTCCGGATGATACAAAGCCGGCGGTCGGCAATACCACACCGTGTTTCATGGCATATATCCCGGCTACCGTCTCTATCAGCCCCGCCGCGCCAAGGGTATGGCCGTAGTTGCCTTTGAGACTGTTGACCGGAACATCCTGCAAACCCGACAAATGGAAAGCCTTCGCCTCCATTTCGTCGTTGTACAGCGTGGCGGTACCGTGCGCCGATACGAACCCGATATCCGCGGGCCCCAGGCGGCTCCGGTGCATTGCGGAAACAAGCGCGGAAGAAAGTTCGGCGCCCGTTCTCGACGGACCGGAAATATGATTGGCATCGTTGCTGGAAGCGCCTTCCCCGAGGAGGATGGCTTCGCCGGCCGGCAACAATGTCGTGTCCTTCGTTAAAACGACCGTAGCGGCTCCTTCCCCCAGGGTCACCCCTTTGCGGGCCGCGTCGAACGGGCGGCAGGGCTCGTCGGAAACGGCCAGGAAAGACTGGAAGCCGGACAGGACGAACCTGGTCAGTTCGTCGGCCCCGCAAACCACGGCATGGTCGTATTGCCCGGCGCGGATGAGGCGCTGGGCGATGAGGATGGCGAGGAGGCCTGAAATGCAGGCGTTGCTCACCACGATGGGCTGTGCGGCCGCGCCTACGGTTTTGGCAACCTGTGCGGCGGTGGCGTGCAGCAGCATGGAGGCGCCGGGCTGGCCGGCTTTCCCCTGTTCCAGCAAGGCGATGTTGCCTTTGGTGGTAGACAGGACGAAGGCGGTGCGCGGATCGCCGATGGGCACTTTCGTGCGGGAAAGCACGTCTTTGATGCTGAGTACGATCAGTTGCTCGAAACGGGTGTTCTCCGCCAGGCCGGCCGCTGCTGCGGCGGGGCGCAGCAATTCTTCGGGAAGGGCGGAAGCGAAAAAGCCGCCGGGTTGCCGGCGGATACCGCTTTCTCCGGCGATAAGCCGGTCAAAGTTGGCCTGGGCCGTGAACCCCAGGGGCGACACGATGTTTTCCGCAGCTACGTACACGTTCGTCATGACAACCCCCACTGTTTTTTCCATTCCGCGAAAAACGCCGGAACGGTCAGTTGCAGGATGTCGGCTTCCTTGTCGAGGAACACCTGCACGGAGGCGCCCGTGCAAACCACTTCGCGGGTTTCGGCGTTGTACAGGGTGTACTCGAAACGGATCTTGGCGGCTTCCGTAGGGATGTAGCGAGTTTCCACCCGTACTTTATCGCCATACCGCAAAGGCCGCTTGTAATGGCATTCCACATTCACGACGGGCACCGTGTACCCATGCGCGAAAATGTCGAGATAACGCAACCTGTATTTCGCGCCGAAGGCTTCCCTGCCGTCTTCGAAATACCGGATATAATTGCCGTGCCACACTATGCCCAGCGGATCTGCTTCATTAAACCGGACCAGCACTTCCGCCTCTTCGCTCAATACAGGTTGCATGAATGATGTTGATGTTTTCAATTAAAATTATCCTCCGTAAGTGGATTTCCACTCTTTGTACTTGTCTTTCTCGATGTCGTCGAGGATGGATTTAACGCCAGTCAGGTACATGTTGGCATACCCGAAGGCCACGCCGAACTTGCCGCCCATCTTTCCGACCATGCGCTCGGTAAACAGCACTTTTTTGGCCTTCATGTCTACCAGCGTCACGTAAGCAGAAATTTCCTTTTTGGTTTTGTTGATGCCTTCCACGAACCAAACGATGCCGATACCGGTTTTGCCGTTGAAATCGAACCCTTTCACGAGGGTGGTGATGTCTTCAGGCTTGAGGTGCTGGTAATCGTCGGAGTTGTCTGACAGCAGGTTGTCCGGATCGATCTTGGCGGTCCTTTTGTTAACCGGCCCGATGTCGGTGCTCACTTCGCTGCGGCGGAAAGCCTTGGCTACGTCGAACTTCTTGTATTCGTTCACCACTTTCTGGTTTACTTCCACGAAGTTTTTTTCTACGATCTGATCGGCTTTGGCGGCGGCGTCGCCGATGAGGCGGGTTTTGGTCCAGTCGAGGCCGATCCAGGTCAGCTTGGTTTCCTTGTCGAATACGTCTTTGGCGGACTGTGCGTTTGCGGCGGATGCGCTAAGGGCGAAAGCGATCAGGGGCAAAACGAGATTTTTCAGTTTCATGGTGACTCTTGTTTTATGGTTTTTGGGCGATGAAAATTTTCATGTCGCATTGCGCCAGCGTCCGGCCGTTCAGCTGAACGGAGCCTTTGACCACGGTGGCGTTGAAGAGTTCGTGGGTGATAAGGATTTCTGTCTGGAGGGTGGAACCTGCGGGAGGTAGCTCCAGTACTTCGAGGTTTTGAATGGCGCCGATGAAGCCGAGGGGCACGGGCACGTTGTCGCGCCGGGCGAGAAACCCGACCCTGGCCGCAGCCGTCTGCGCGATATTCTCCACGAGCCCCGGGGCCATGAGCGTGCCGTTTTCGACGAACACGTTGTCGGCCGCCACGTCGAGCTCGGTGCGGATGTTCTTCTCCCCCGCTTCGATGAGCCTGCTGATCATGACGACCGGCGGGCGCTGGGGGATATATTCGGTAATGTCTTCGTGATGCATATGATGCGTATTGTCAGTCTTTCGACCAGAAATCATAATAATTGAACCATTGCAGCGGATATTTCCGCACTTTTTCTTCCATTACGCTTACAAAATCGTCCATCGACTGGTCTAAACCACCCTGTTTGGCGCCGGGGTACACTTTGGGATCGGTGGCATAGAGGTGATAATGCGTAGCGGTTTCCTTAAAAGCAAAAACGAACGATACGGGCACCCTGAACGTGGAAGCCAGCAGGAAAGGCCCTACGGGAAAGCGCGCCGGCTCTCCCAGGAACATTCTCTCCGCCGTCTTGTTGCCGGTCAGGAACCGGTCGGCGTGCATGCATACCAGTTCCTGCTTGCCCAGCGCATCGTTGATGGCGTAAATATGCGAAAGATCGTCTTTCAGTACAATGACATTCACATTCCTTCCGCCCGTTACCCCTTCGAGGTAACTTTTTATTCTTTCGTGTTCCCCGTCGAACATCACGATGTTGATCCGGGTATTGAGCCGGGTGAACAGGTGGCCGGCCACTTCCCAGTTGCCCAGATGCGCACTGAGCAGGATGCCGCCCTTGCCGCTGCTGACCATCGCGTGGAGCCGTTCTTCACCATCGAAAACGAAGCTGAAACGATTGGGGATCCCGGCCATCACCACCACTTTGTCTATCAACGTCTGGCCGAATATATAGATATTCCGGTAAACGGACGCCATGGCGCGCCACCGGGGGTATTGTACCTTATAACGAAAAAACCGGTACATAGACCGGGCAGTGTTCCAGGAGAACAGGCAATAATAAACCGAAACGAATACCAGCAGGAAATAAGCCGGACGAATGCCTCCGTAACGCAATACACCAATGAAGATCCGGTAACCGAGCTTATTTCCTTTGGATTTACCCTGCCACGACGGCATTATACCAGTTCTTTTTGTTTAACACGTTCGATGACATAATTATAGAAGTCCTGGAAGGTAACGATGCCCTGGAAGTCTTCCGGTTTCACCTTGAATCCGAAATTGTTCTCGATGGCCACTACCAGGTCAATATAGTCCAGGCTGTCCAGTTCCAACGTGGCCTTCAGGTCGGCCTCGGGGGTAATGCTTTCGGGGGAAACTTCGAATTCGTCCGCCAGAAAAGCATTGGTTTTTTGAATGATCTCCTTGATTTCCATAAACTTTAAGTGTTCCAGATATAGGTTAGATAGCTTTCACTTTGCACCCCATTGGTTCGCATGCGGGCTACGGGGCAAAATTATAGAAAAACAACCCATAACCGGCCTCATGTCCGAATTATTCCCATTTCCTGACAATAAGGGAGGAGTTAGTTCCCCCAAAGCCAAAGGAATTAGACAAAAATATATTAAAATTTTTATTAATTGCATTCGTAACGATGTTCAATTTGGCCGAATCATCGTCGGGGTTCTCGAAATTGATGTTGGGCGCCAGGAACCCATGCTGCATCATGAGCATGGAATAGACGATCTCGCTGGCGCCGGCCATCCAGCATTCGTGCCCTGTCATCCCTTTGGTGGAGCTGACAGGCGTGTGGCATTCGCCGAACACGGAATGGATGGCTTTGGCCTCGCTGGCGTCTCCCGCCGGGGTCGACGTGGCGTGGGCGTTGATGTAGCCGATGTCTTTTGGGGACAGGCCCGCATCGCGCAAGGCCATTTGCAGGCTGCGGGTGGGCCCTTCCACGCTGGGGTTGCTGATATGCGCCCCATTGCTGGAGAAACCGTACCCCAGCACTTCTCCCAGGATGGGCGCGCCGCGGCGTTGCGCCGATTCCAGGCTTTCCAGGATCACCGTAGCCGCCCCGCCGGATGGCACGAGGCCGTCGCGGTCGCGGTCGAACGGGCGGGAAGCGCGCGTGGGGTCGTTCTCGCGAACGGAAAATGCCGCGATCGCGTCGAAATTGCCCATGGCGTACAGGTTGATTTCCTGTGCGCCGCCGCAGATCACCGCGTCCTGCATGCCGGAGCGGATAAAGCTATACCCCACCCCGATGGCATGCGAGCCGCTGGCACAAGCCGCGCTGATGCTGAAATTCACGCCTTTCAGGCGGAAAATGGTGGCAAGGTTCATGTTGACCGTGGAGTTCATGGTCTGGAACACAGACCCCGAGCCCACGAGCATCGTATCTTTCTTTTCGCGGATAATATCGGTAGCCTCCACAACGGGCTTGGCGGAACTGTCGTTCCCGAACAGCAGCCCAACTTCGTTCGCTTCGAGGTAATCGGGATCCATTTTAGCCAGGGCCAGGGCTTCGCGGGTGCTCATATAGGCATATTCCGCCTGTTCGGGCATCATGAGCCGGGAGCGCCGGTCCAGCAAGCCTTTCAGCTCCGGACGGTCAACCCATCCGGTCAGTCCCGATCGGTAACCGAACGCTTTGCGACCGGCATCCAGCACGATGCCGGAACGCCCCTGGAAAAGGGATTCCTTCACCGTCTCCAGGTCTTTCCCGAGACAGGAATATATACCTATGCCTGTGATCACTACTCTGTTCATGCGCTGTGTTAATTATCATCGCGGGGCCATGGCCCCGTATTTTTCGTTACTGTTTGATATGCTGCGGAAATGGCTGCCGGGTCAGGAATAAAGACCGCCGTTGATGTTGAGTACTTCTCCCGTGATGTAGGACGCGCCTTTGGACGACAGGAATGCCACGGCTTCCGCTACTTCTTCGGCCGTTCCGAAGCGTTGCATGGGCACCATGGCGGAGAGCTCTTTTTCGGGCAGTCCGTCCGTCATGTCCGTCCGGATGAAACCGGGGGCCACGGCGTTGACGGTCACATTGCGCTTGGCGACTTCCTGGGCGAGGGCTTTGGTGGCGCCGATGAGGCCGGCCTTGGCGGCGCTGTAGTTTACCTGGCCGGGGGTTCCCTTCAATCCGGACAGCGAAACCATGTTCACGATCCGGCCGTAGCGTTTTAGCAGCATGCCCGTGAGCACGAGCTTGGTGACGTAGAAAAACCCGTCGAGGCTCGCGTCCAGGACGCTTTTCCATTTTTCGGTCGACATCTGGAAAAGCATCATGTCTTCCCGGATGCCGGCGTTATTGACCAGCACTTCGATCTGCTTGTCTTTATTGGCTTCGAGCCAGGCGCCGAGCACTTCGTTCACTTCGCTTTCGTTCCCTACGTCGAATTTGAGCAGGGTGCCATCGGTACCTTTCTGGCGCACGGCTTCGAGGGTTGCTTCCGCCGCGGCCGTATTGCCTTTATAATTGATCAGGATATGGTAGCCCTGTTCCGCCAGTTTGATGCAAACTGCCCTGCCGATGCCGCGGGAACCACCTGTTATCAATGCGCATTTCATCCGTGTAATTGTTTCTTATGCTGTTGTTTCGTATAAAATATGGCTACTGAACGGAAGATTTCTTCCGCTTCTCCACGGTCGGCTCCGCCACCACGGGCTCGTGCCGCATGAGGTAAGCCTTGATGCGCTGCACGTCTGCGTAACGGGGCGCGTCGTCGATAAATTTAGGGAAAATAGCCCTGATGTCCTGATAGATCTTGTGGGTAAATGCGCCCAGGCGGTCCTGGCAGTTGAGGAAATCCACTGCCTGGAGGAGCGTCATCACCTGAACGGTCAGCACTTCGAAGGTATTTTCGATCACTTTGTACGTCAGTTGCGCCGCGTTGCAGCCCATGCTCACGATATCCTGGTTGTCGTTGTTGTTCGGGATGCTGTGCAGGTACATCGGATAGCTGAGGGTCTGGTTTTCCGCAACGGTAGAGGTGGCGGTGAACTGGACGCCCTGCATGCCGAAGTTGAAGCCCAGCTTGCCGAGGTTCATGAACGGCGGGAACTTGTGGTTCAGCTTGTCGTTCATGAGATAGTTGAGCTGGCGCTCGCTGAGCATGGAAAGTTTCGTCATGGCGATTTTCAGCTTGTCCATCTCCAGTGAGATATAATCGCCGTGGAAGTTGCCGCCATGGAACACGTTCTGTTGCCGGTGGTCTACCACGGGGTTGTCGCTCACGGAATTGAGCTCGCCGACGATGATGGTTTCGGCCTGCACGAGGATGTCGTAAATGGGGCCGAGTATCTGCGGGACGCAGCGCAGGGAGTAATATTCCTGCACTTTGTCCTTGAAAATCTCTTCTTCCAGTTCTTTGTAGAAGTGATCGGGCCGGTGGCGGATCATTTTGGACCCGGTGAGCATGCCGCGCATCATTTCCGCTACTTTATTCTGGCCGGTATGGCGTTTCACGACGTTGAGC
This sequence comes from Chitinophaga rhizosphaerae, assembly GCF_003958645.1. Classification (GTDB taxonomy): domain Bacteria; phylum Bacteroidota; class Bacteroidia; order Chitinophagales; family Chitinophagaceae; genus Chitinophaga; species Chitinophaga rhizosphaerae. Next base: position 176,893 of record NZ_RXLO01000007.1, on the reverse strand, counting down.
TCGTAACTGAGGTGATCGTCGAACGCTTCTACCACTTCGTTGATCATGGCGCTGAGGGCGCAGCTCCAGAGGAGGAGTTTGCGCGCTTCGATGAGGTTCACGAGGGCGATGCCCGTCATGGCGGAAGTGCCGTTGATGAGGGCGAGCCCTTCGCGGACGCGTACCGTGAGCGGCTGGAGGCCCAGCTGCTCGAAAACTTCCGCCGCGGGGCGGATCTCGTCTTCATACAACACGTTCCCCTCCCCGATCAGCGCGTGGGCCAGGTGGGCCAGCTGAACGAGGTCGCCGCTGGCGCCAACGCCACCGTGCTCGTAAATGCAGGGATATACGTTATGGTTGATAAGGTCGCGGAGGAGGTACACCAGCTCGGTATGAACACCGGAAAAGCCCTGCATGAAACTGCTGAGCCGGGCTATCATCAAAGCTTTGGTGTGGATGGGCGCCAGGCATTTGCCTGCTCCCGAACTGTGGCTGCGGATAAGGTTATATTGCAGCTGCAGCGTATCTTTTTCCGGGATCCGGTATTGCGCCATGGGGCCGAAGCCGGTGTTGATCCCGTAAATAAGCTTTTTGGCGGAAAATATCTTGAGAAACTCGAAGTTGTCATTCACTTGCTGTACGGCTGTTTCATCGAGTACCAACTCTTCCCCTTCAAACAATACCCTGTGTACTTCTTCCAAAGAAAGCACCTTACTTCCTAGTACAACCATTATTTTAAATTATATTATTTGTTTATGTAAAAAAGCGCTCAAAATTAGTATAAAGATGTTTTTTTCCTAATATCCTTACTTCCTATTTTTAACGGACGGTCAGGGGTTACCATACTCCTTTGGCATTCAACTAGTTAGATCTTGCAGTGATAGCAGGTGGCTTCCTGTCGCGTTCAATTCCGGTCTGGCAATACATCCCGAAGTGCCATTATGCCGGTCATTTCGGGATGTAAATTTATTACTCTTCTTCAATATTCGCAGGGGGCGTTACCAGAATTTTGTCGATCCGGTGTGCGTCCATGTCCACGATCTCGAAGGTAAAGCGGCGCCATTCCAGCTTTTCGCCGGTTTGGGGGATATGTTCCAGGTGGTGAAGAATGAATCCGGCCAGGGTATCGAACTCCTGTTCGAACTCGGCCATCTGGTCTTCCATATCGAATTCGGAGAGAAAATCGTAGAAAGGTATCTGTGCGTCAACGAGATAGCTTCCATCCTCCCGTTTGATCATGTTATAATCATCCTGCCCGGTTTCCGGCATATCGCCCACGATCGCTTCGAGAATATCGTTCAGGGTGATCATCCCAAGAAAAGTGCCATATTCGTCAACGATGAACGCGGCGTGGATCTGCGTTTCCTTGAACTTTTCCAGCACCTGGTAAGCGGAGTTGTTTTCGGGGATGAAGAGGGGCTTCTTCATGATATCTTTCAGCACGGCCACGTTGCCGGCGGTATAGAGGTCCTTGATCGTAAGGATGCCCCGGATATTGTCGATCTGCCCTTCGCAAACGGGGTAAACAGAGTGGGGCGCCTGTTTGATCTTGCGCTTGTAGCTTTCCACTTCCTCGTTCACGTCCAGCCAAACGATATCGGTACGGTGGGTCATGAGGGAGGTGATATTGCGGTCGCCCAGGTGGAACACCCGTTCGATGATTTCCTGTTCGGTTTCCTCGATGGCGCCGGAAGAGGTGCCCTCGGAAATGATCGCCTTGATCTCTTCTTCCGTCACATTGTTATCCGACGAGCGTTTCAGCCCGAAAAGGCTCACCAGCGCCGCGGTGGAGCGGCTCAGCAACCAAACGAACGGGAAAGTGAGGCGGGAAAGGAAGGTCATGGGCGCGGCCACGTTCTTCGCGATAAGCTCCGGATTGGTCAGGCCGATCCTTTTGGGGAACAACTCGCCGAGCACGAGGGTGAAATACGTTACGCAGATGACGATGATAGCGGTGGCGATGGCATTGGCGTAAGGCACAAGGGCCGGCATTTGCATCACGAAGCCCTTTACGTCTTCCTTCAATTGTTCGCCGGAATATAAACCGGTCAAAATGCCGATCAGCGTAATGCCGATCTGGACGGTGGACAAAAACGTGTCCGGGTTGTTAGACAGCTTCAGGGCTGCCCTGGCTTTTTCGTCCCCCTGCTTGGCTGCGCCTTCGAGACGCGCTTTCCTTGCGGAAACCAGGGCAATCTCCGCCATTGAGAAGATGCCGTTGAGCAATATGAGGACGAGGATAATGACGACTTCCATAATATATAAAGCCTAAAAATAATTAATTATTCAAATATCAGGGTAACAAAAGCCATACCGAGGCCAATCGCGATGGCCAGTACCTTTCTGCGGCTCAGTTCATGATGTTTGGTGCCCGACTCGTAGAAAATGGTGGTAGAAATATGGAGGAAAGCGCCGATAACGAGCGCCACGATGTAGATCAGCGAATGGGTGACGGCTTCGGACTTGTCTCCCAGCCATCCTGCCAGCATCGCCGAAAAAGGCGTGACGAGGGAGAAGATGACGAGGATGCGCCAGAGCCTGGCGCGGGATTGCCCGGCGTGGACCATCACGGTGATGAGCGTGAGGGATTCCGGGATCTTGTGGGCCATCACGCCGAGCATGAGCGATGGTAATGCGGATTTGTCTTCATAATGGAACCCCAGCGGGATGCCTTCCATGAACGCGTGGATGGAGAGCCCTATCAGCAGCGGCGTCACCGCAATGTGATGATGGTGCCCGCCGGCAGCCGGCAGATGGGTATGCCCATGCTCCATGCCGTGGCTCAGCTGCTGGAGGAACACCTGCAGGAAGAACCCGATCACGATGTAAATACCGGCGGGATGCCCCAGCTCGTGGTACACTTCCGGCAGCAGGTGCATGATCGTGACGCCGAACAGGAACGCCCCGGTGAACGCCAGCAGGTAAATGGGCAGGCCAGGACTGATCCTTTTGAATATCATGGGGATCATGCCGCCAAAGATCGTGGCGGCCAGGATGAGTATGAGGTAAGCTATGTTCATGTTGTTTTTTCAGGTAATGGCTCCAGCCCGATACGCCTGGTAAAGAACCCTCCGCTCAGCGAGCCCGCCAGGCAGCCCAGCAGCGCCCCGCCCAGGATATCGGTCGGGTAATGCACGCCCACATACACCTGTGCGTAGCAAATAACCGCCGCCCACACGAAAAAGAACCAGGCCCAGCCGCGGATGTACCGCCGCAGGGTTATAAATGAAAACATGGCCAGTCCGAAATGGTTGGCCGCGTGAGAAGATGTAAAACTGCCGCTTTGGGGGTAATATCCCACCATGATCCGCACGTACTGGGCAATATTGGGATCGTTGCCCGGGCGCAGCCTGCCTACGGCGCCTTTGAGGAAACCGCTGGCCTGGTCGCACAGGGCGAAGGTCAGGATGAAGAAAACGATCCACCAGAAACCTTTCCAGCCCCAGTTCCAGGTCACGAAAACCATGAGGAACAGGTACAGGGGCGCCCAGAGATAGGGTTCCCGCATCCAGGGCAGCCAGCTGTCCAGGAAAGAGGTCGCCCATTTGCTGTTGATATTGAAAAACAGGATCAGGTCCCACGTGAGCAAGGTTCCCATCAGGATGTCGGTTTTTGGGCGATGAGGATCAGCCGCGGGGAATGCGCCTCATCGAAGGTGTTAAAATGATAATCCCCGAAAACATCGGTGATCTCGAGCTTCTGCAGTGCGAACATCTCCCTGAAATCGGCCAGGCCAAGGGCAGACACCCGCTCGGCGAAACTCGTCCTGAACAGCTTCTTCCTGTCGAGAATACGGATTTCCTTCATAAACTTCCCCCCTTCCACCTCGCGATGGATGTCGAACACCACATCGTCGATCTCCCTGATCTCGTTCGGCACCAGGTGCGCCGCCGCAAAAGGGCTGTTCAGGTAATCCAGCACCAGCCTTCCGCCCGGCTTCAGGCTGTTGGTCAGCGTGCGCAGGGCGTTATCGTTCTCGTGCCGCGTCTCGAAATACCCGAAACTGGTGAAAAAATTGAATACGATATCGAAATAATTGATGCGGAAAGGCAGCCGCATATCGTGCTGGAAAAAGCTCAGCCGCTCGTTTTCCAGCTTCCGCGCAGCCGCGATGCTTTCTTCCGACAGATCGATGCCGGTAACGTTGAACCCTTTGTCTGCCAGGTACCGGGCATGCCTTCCGCGGCCGCAGGCCACGTCGAGCATCAGCGCGCCGGCTTCCGGGCGCAGGTAATCTACCAGCTTGTCTATGAAGGCAGACGCTTCCCGCTCATCCCTGTTGTTGTACAGCAGGTGATAATACGGTGAATTGAACCAGTCTTTGAACCATTGTTTCGGCACTTCCATTTCGTGTCGGTCGAAAATTACTTCGGTTTTTTATTGTTAAACATCAAATATCGGGATGATTCGTAAAATCCGCGGGTTAATTTCTCCAGTTCCCCGGCAATTTGCGGCTGCGCGGCGCTCACGTCTTTCAAGGGATCGCCCTCCAGGTCGTACAAACGCATCTTGCCGCTATCCACCCCGATCTCGAAAAAATATTTTTTCCCCATGAGCCCGTAATAGTTTTCGCCGCGGTTATAGACAATGAAAGCGTACCGTTCCCCGGCGAAGGTGGTATCGAGCATATCCACCCCCATCGTGTAATTGGTAAAATCCACCCCGGCCATTTTCGCCACGGTGGGGTACACGTCCAGCAAACTGCTCATCCGGCTGATCCGCTGCGGTTTTGCCAATTTCGGCGCCCAGATGATGCAGGGCACGTGGTCTACGAACGTTCCCATCTCGTATTCGGGCAGGGGCATGTGCCTGAACGGGCTCAACCGGGCGGAATGATCGCCGAAAAATACGAAAATCGTATTGTCGAGGTATCCGGATTTTGCCGCCAGCTCCATGAGGTAACCCACGTTGTAATCGAGGTAGCGCATGGCGTTGAACTGGTCGATCGACAGCCAGCCGGCGGATTTGAAAGCTTTCATATCCACCTCTTTTTCGGTCACTTTCTTAAAATCGCCCTTTCCGGCGGTGGTGGTGTAAGGTTCGTGGTTGTCGGCCGTTTGCAGGAATGCCACGAAGGGTTTGCCGGCCTGGTGGGCTTTCCGGAAAATTTCGTCGGACTCCGATATGAGGTCGAAGTCCGAAACGCCCCACACATCTGCCTTCGGCGCCTTGAAGTAGCCTTCCTCGAAGATCCGGATGCTGTCCACGTTATTGGTAAAAACGGCGCGGATGTTGGCCCAGTTGGTGTTTCCGCCGAGGAGGTAATATTTTTCGTATCCCCTGAACTGGTCCATCACCACCCGCTGGTCCACGATGCCGGGGTGGCGCGAGGCGGTTTTGAACTTACAGATATCGGGGAGGCCGGTGGTAACGCCGAAAACGGTTCTGGCGGTGCTCATGGCCGGTACGTAGAAATGGTCGAAAAACAAGCCTTCATCTGCGAGCTTTTGCAGGTTGGGCGTGGCTTTCATGGGATTGTTGAACATGGACGTCATGGCCGCTCCGCCCGATTCGAGCATCACGATGACGACGTTGGGCCGGCCGGCCAGGGAATCGCCTTTCACGAAGCGGGCGTAGTTCAGCGCCGACGCGTCGGGCTTGTCGACCCCGAGATATTCCGCCACGGGCGTGTAATATTTGCGGGTGAGCCCGATATCGTAGGTATCGTCTTTCACCGAAAAGTTCGACACGAAATAGAGGACGGGGTTGAGCCCGAGGGACGTGATCCCGTTGTCGCGCGTGAACATGGCCTGGCTCCACCTGAGCGGGAAATAGGCGACGTTGCCGTAAATCCCCGCGCCGAACAGCAGTACGAGAGCAACCACCCAGGCTGCGAAGCCTTTGGGGCGTACGGGAACGCCTTCCTGGTTGGCGAAGTGGCGGAAGATGGAGCGGTACGACCAGATCACGAAGGCCATCAACAGCAGCAGGCCGGTAGCTCCTTTGATGACGGGGTAGCTTTCCCAGAGCATCCGGGCGTTGGTGCCGCGTTCGCCGGTGGCGAGGAATCGGGTGACGGAGGGTTCTATGCGGATACCGAGGTAGCTGTAATGCCCCAGGTCGGTCACGTAAAATAAAGTAAGGAATGCGTACAGGATGAAAAGCCAGGCGAAATGCAGCCTGCGGAGCCACCCGGGGCCGAAGAGCCGGTCGCGCGTGAGCAACGCCAGCAGGGCGACGGGGGCCATGCAGATGAGGGCCAGGCGCATGTCGAACTTCAGGCCGAGATGCCAGGCTTTGGCGATGGTACCGCTATCCTGAATGGTGGTGGTGAAGAAGAAGAAATAGAAGATCAGGCGCCACGCTACCAGGAAACCGAACAGGTACAAGGTTTGGGTGAAAATATACCGGATGTATCTGGGTATCCGCGACCAAAGCTGAATCATCTTAATAATTGGTTATTCGCTAAACTTATATTCCCGTAAAATTTTATACGTAGCGGCAAATATACACTAATTGCGCCAACATACCGGTCCGCGATCGGTGACATGACAAAATAGCGGGGCCGATAAATACGGAATCGATTATCTTTGCCATCCTAAAAAAATCCAATAAAGTGGCACTGATTAAATCAATTTCGGGAATTCGCGGCACCATCGGCGGCAAGCCCGGCGAAGGACTTTCCCCCCTCGATGTGGTGAAGTTCACCGCGGCTTACGGCACCTGGCTGCTGAAGCAGAACGCGGAGAACAGGAAAGTGGTGATCGGAAGAGATGGCCGGATTTCCGGGGAAATGGTCAAGCAACTGGTCGTTTCCACCCTCAACGGCCTGGGCATTGACGTAGTGGACCTGGACCTCAGCACCACGCCTACCGTGGAAATCGCCGTTCCCCTCGAACAGGCAGCGGGCGGCATCATCCTGACCGCCAGCCACAACCCCCGCGAATGGAACGCCCTGAAGCTCCTGAATTCGAAAGGAGAGTTCATCTCCGGCGCAGACGGCGCCGAAGTGCTCGATATCGCCGAGCGGGAAGACTTCAACTTCGCAGACGTGAACAAACTCGGATCGTACCGGAAAGACGATTCCTACCTCCAGAAGCACATCGACCTGGTGTTGAATTACCCCCTTGTAGATAAGGCAGCCATCGAAGCCGCCGGATTTAAAGTGGTGGTAGACGCCGTAAACTCCACCGGCGCCATCTTCGTACCCGCCCTGCTGAGGGCGCTGGGCGTAAAGGAAGTGACCACCCTGTTCGACGATGTTTCCGGTAAATTCGCCCACAATCCCGAGCCCCTGCCCGAAAACCTCACCGCGCTCAGCAACGAGGTAGATAAGAGCCAGGCCGATTTCGGTATCGCCGTAGACCCGGACGTAGACCGCCTTTGCTTCGTTTGTGAAGACGGCAGCATGTTCGGCGAGGAATATACCCTGGTAGCGGTGTCCGACTACGTGCTGAAGCACAGGAAAGGCAATTCCGTGTCCAACATGAGCTCCACCCAGGCGCTGAAAGATATCACCATCAAAAATGGCGGGGAATACCATCCTTCCGCCGTAGGCGAAGTGAACGTCGTGAACAAGATGAAAGCCGTTAACGCCGTGATCGGCGGCGAAGGGAACGGCGGTATCATCGTTCCGGACTTCCATTACGGCCGCGACGCCCTCATCGGCATCGGCCTCTTCCTGAGCCACCTGGCGCAGAGCAAAAAGACGATGAAAGCCCTCCGGAACTCGTACCCGGACTATTTCATCAGCAAAAACAAGATCGAGCTGGATAAAGGCATCGACGTGAAGGAAATCTTCGAAAAAATCAAAGGGAAGTACAAAAACCAGCCCTTGAACACCGACGACGGGCTGAAAATCGAGTTCGACAAGGACTGGGTACACCTGCGGACGTCCAACACGGAGCCCATTATCCGGATCTATGCGGAGAGCCAGAATGAGACCACGGCAGACAATATCGCCCGTAAAATCATGCAGGATATCAAGGAATTCATATAATTCCTATAGACTTATAGATGGATGAACGGATGGCGGAATTAACTGCCATCCGTTTTTCTTTGTCGGCAATTCCTTAATTTTGTGGCACTTTTTTAATCAAAAACCACCAAACCCGCACGACCTTGGAAAGAATTTATTTCGACAATGCCGCAACCACGGCACTCGACCCGGCAGTTCTTGACACCATGCTGCCGTATATGACAGAAAAGTTCGGCAATCCGTCCTCCATTTATTCATACGGCCGCGAATCGCGGCTAGGCATCGAAAATGCGCGGAAATCCGTCGCAAAGATCCTCAACGCCCACCCCGGCGAGATCTTCTTTACCTCGGGCGGTACCGAAAGCACCAACACGGCCGTGAATGCGGCCATCCGCGACCTGGGGTGCCGTCATATCATCAGCTCTCCCATCGAGCACCACGCCACCCTCCACACCGTTGAGCATGTCTATTGCCGCGACGAGGTGCGGCTTTCCTGGGTGAAACTGCTGCCGAACGGGCATGTGGACCTCGAAGACCTGCGCCGCCTCCTGGCCGAAAGCAAGGAACGGACGCTGGTAAGCCTCATGCATGCCAACAACGAGATCGGCAACCTGCTCGATATCCATGCCGTGGGCAACCTCTGCAAGGAGTTCGACGCCATTTTCCATTCCGATACGGTGCAGACCGTGGGCCATTATCCCTTCGACCTGCGCAATACGCCGGTACATTTCATCAATGGCGCCGGCCATAAGTTCCATGGCCCCAAAGGCGTGGGCATCCTCTACATCAACGAGAACGTGAAGATCCAGCCCTACCTCATGGGCGGATCGCAGGAGCGCAACATGCGCGCCGGCACCGAGAACCTGTACGGCATCGTAGGCTTCGCCAAAGCACTGGAATTGGCGACCGCCAACCACGAAGCACACAGCGCCTACATCAACGACCTCCGCATGTACATGGCCCAACAGCTGGAACAGCACATCCCGGCCGTGAGCTTCAACGGCGATTTGCATGGCCGCAGCCTCTACACCGTACTGAACGTTTCCTTCCCGAAAACGGAAAAAAGCGAGATGCTCCTCTTCAACCTGGACATCAACGGCATCTGCGCCTCCGGCGGCAGCGCCTGCACTTCCGGTGCCGACGCGGGCTCGCACGTGATCCGCTCGCTCAGCAGCGATCCCAACCGCATCGCCGTACGCTTCTCCTTCGCGCACACCAACACGAAAGCAGAAGTAGACGCTGTGGTGGCGAAACTGAAAGAACTCATTTAAGACTTCGTCATTTGGATATCGTGAAAAAATCCGGCGGAAATTCCCGCCGGATTTTTTTTGCGCATCTCCGTGAGAATTTTCGTTTCAATATTTTCGGCGATGTAATGTTGATGTAGAATATTGATTTACTTTTGAATAAACCGGGGGAAGTGGCTCATCTTGCATAACTCGCATCTTGTGGGGGTTGCTGGAAACGGCACGGGGGGTGAGAAACTTCCCAGGTTTTCGATTTGAGAAATGAACGTGCCAATGCTGTTCATTATTGGTTAAAAGCTTCGTCAGCTTGCATACCTCTTCCCATGAAGGGGGGTTACTTGAAAAATAGTACGGGAGCTGAATTGATCTTTTAATGTCGCTTTCCAAAAAAGCAAGGTACTTAGATGACCTTACCTTTTAAGGCTAAAAATTTTTCAACTTGCATATCTCCGCTCAAGTGGGGTGCTGCCTGAAAGGCACGGGGGTTGAAGAAATTTTTAGCCTTTTTTCATTTCATAATTCCACGATAACTCCAAACTTTCCCCTAAGGGCTTCGAAAAATCTTGATTCGCCCTTTAATAGTTTCCGCTGGAACATCCAAAGCATGTAATCAACAATACTCAGCTCCGACATTTTATTACTTGCGGCAATATTCAATCTAAAATGCACACCGCACTCTTCAAAAGGCCGAACTACCTCTTTCAATATGGCCAATTGATTTTTGCCATATTGAGAAAGGTGTATACTATGATAATTCCTCTTGTCAAAATTCTTTTGATGCAGCAATCGTCGAAGCACATCCAAATAAAATGCTGAAGCCTTACCATTGTATTTCTCCTTAAATACTTTTAAACCCTTTTTAACAATAATGACATGAATTTTAAATCCACGGATTTTACGCAATAGTTCTATAAAGTTTATTCTCACCTCAGGATGATCCTTCCTCGCATGAACAAACCAATCTTCGTTCTCAGCTATCGAAGGAATTCCACTATACAAAATATCCCTTCTTATCCAATCCTTAAAATTCAATACCGCATCCCGCAGATACTTTCTATTGTTGGTTTCCAGTATCCCCATTATAAAATATGGCTGATATCCATTGGTACCTTCTAACGGATGGCCAAGTTTATCAAAAAAACTGGTATCCCCTGTTTCATCAATGAAATAATATTTCTTTCGCAGTTTTACTCCTTCTATTTCCATGGTTGGTTTTCCAATTAGGAAAAAAATGTAGGAATTAAACTGACACAAAAATTTTACTCCGCCGGTTATTTTTGAAAATGGTATTAATACCTTTTGACGTCAGGAATGCCGTGTAATGACGTCATAAAATTTGTCGCGGTAGCCTTCGCTGATGGGGATGGACTGATTGGCGATCATCACCGTGTTGCGCTCCACGGAATTGATTTTGTTCATCGCCACGAGGTAGGAACGGTGTACGCGCATGAATTTGTCTTTCGGCAAACGCGACTCGAAAGATTTCAGGCTTTTCAATGTGAGGATGGGCTGGCTGCCCGTGTATATTTTGATGTAGTCTTTCAGGGCTTCGATGTAGAGGATGTCTTCGAGGTTCACCTTGATGATGCGGTACTCTGTTTTCACGAATATATAATCCGTTTCGGGCGGGCGGGGAGATGCGATGGAACGGTATTCCTGCGCCTTGGTGACCGCTTTGATAAATCGCTCGAAGGCAATGGGCTTGAGGAGGTAATCCACCACATCCAGGTTGTACCCGTCCAGCGCATATTCCTCGTATGCGGTGGTAAAAATAACCATAGGCGGCCGTTTCAGCGATTTAATGAACTGGATCCCCGTGATGTCGGGCATCTTGATGTCCAGGAAAATCAGGTCTACCGGCTCCTGCTGCAGGAACCCCAGCGCCCGGGAGGCATTCGTAAACGCCGTCAACTCCATCTGGAAAGGCGCCTTGGCCGCGAAATCCGCGATGATCTCCAAAGCCAGCGGCTCGTCATCCAACGCAATGCACTTCATCATGTTTCAAAGCGATTTTTAAGTCTGCAATAAATTCGTCTCCCTGCTCTCTGATTGTGATCTCGTGTGCATCTTTGTACATCAGTTCGAGTCGCTTGAGGGTATTCCCCAATCCCACGCCCCCTTTCTCCGCTATCCGCCGCTCCAGCAACCGGTTCCGCACCGTCAGCCGCAACTGCCCCCCTTCCGAAATTTCCAGCCCCACACTGATCCATGCGGGTTCTTCATAACTCACGCCGTGCTTGAATGCATTCTCCACGAACGGGATCAGCAACATCGGCGCAATGCGCAGCCCTGCCGGATCGCCGGAAACATGGACTTCGACCGGAATACTTTTCGCCAGGCGAAGGCGTTGCATGTCGATAAAATCTTCCAGGTAGCGGATTTCGTTGGCCAGGAGCACCTGGTCTTCGTTACTCTGGTAAATCATGTAACGCAATATGTTCGACAGCTTCACCAGCGCATGCTCCGTTTCCGGGCTTTGCCGGTGAGCGAGGGAATATACCGTATTCAGACTATTGAACAGAAAATGCGGATTGATCTGCGATCGCAGGAAACGCAATTCTGCATTGAGGTTCGCCACTTTCAGGGCTTCCTTCTGCTGCTCGCTTTTGAACCATTGCATCGCCACTTTGATGAACCCGCCGATGAACAGCACCAGCAAAGTAAACGTGGCCGATTTGCGGAATATATCGGAAAAAAGGAACATTCCGAAAATCCCCCGCTCGCGCATCCCCGGACGGAAAACAGGCGGCAGCACCGTATTATCGCCCACGATCTCGGTTTTCGTAAACGCAATGGCCGAATCATGCGCGAAATGCATGGTCTGCCCCGGCCCGACGGCATCCGCCCAGGCCATTGCAGTCCGCGCCCGCACGGCAAACACGCCTCCGCCGCCAATCCTTCCGGATATGACGAACGGCCGCCCATCCCGCACACCCAGCTGCCGGAGGAACGTGTATTCCACCAACACCTGCTGCAACCCGATCCCCGCCAGCGCCAGCAACACCAGTCCGATGTAAATGCCGATACGCCTGCGCGTGAAGAAACGGGGGATCAATACGTAATAATTCAGATAAAACAGTCCAACGATGAACAGCGTGTTCACCCCTTCCTTCCAATAAAACAAATGATCATCTACACGAATCCGGTATACAAAAAACGGGAAGAGGAACAGCAACACCCAAACCGCGATATGCAAACTAATTACGACGAGCCGGTTACCGAATATTTTCCTCCAGAATATCATAGGTGTGATGCGGCATAAACTTACGCCACAATAGTCTTAACCAAGTGTTAAAACAGGTTCCCGGGTTCTTAACCAAGTGTTAAAATTACCTAGTGATCTGTAAACTATCGATCTCCTCCAGGCTGAGCGCAGGCATGCTTCCGCTTTCAAGTTTCCGCAGCACGAGGGTGCCTGTCCGGCTCGCGTCTGACTGCGAGCGGAACGGGTGAAAACCCGGCACCGCGGGGATATGCGCCTGGTAGATCATGGGGCGGCCGCGATAGGTAATGCGGTACGCCCACCCTTCTTTCCATGGCTCCGTCACCAACCGGTACGGCCGCTCCCTGCACGAAATCAGGGAGCCGGCCGCGGCCAGTGTGAGCAGTATTGCGATGGACTGCCTAGTCATTTTCGTTGTAGGTCGTATTCGGTTCAAAAAGATAGATATCGTCGAGCTGGAGGCTGCCCGTTCTTCCGGAAGCCACGTGGCCCTTGCCTCCCAGCACGAAAGACACGGCACCGTACCTTGCGGCGCCTTCGAAATCGCGCACCTGCGTCCACCGGTCGGCAACACCGTCGTATTCCCAGGTAGCTTTGCTGATACCGTTGCCTGTCCCGGTCACCACATAAGCTTTGTTGTTGACCGTGAAGGCCACCGCCTGGGTGGTCACGATGTTGTAATCATCGTCGAACGAGTCGTCAGACACGTTGGCGATTTTATGCTTCTGTGTCCAGTTGTCGGCATCGGCGTCGTATATCCACATGTCGTTTTTAAGTTCGCTGTTGTTGGTGCCGGTTACGATGTAGGCGTTTTTGCCGAGCACGAAAGCCACGGCTTCGGTGCGTTTGCTGCCGCCGAAACTTTGCCGCGCGATCCATTTATCGGCCAGCGGATCGTACATCCAGACGTCTTTGGTACCGCTGCCGTCGCTCCCTGTGGCCACGTACCCTTTTCCGTTGACGGTGAAACTAACGGCATCGCGGCGGGCGAGGCTGATGGAGGGGTCTGGCCCTACGAGCGGCGCCTTCTTTTCCCAGTAGCCCTTGCCGGGATTGTAGCTCCAGAAATCGTTGAGGCGCACTTTACCGTCGAACCCCGTTCCCACATACGCGTTCTTATCTATGACGAAAGCGGTGGCGCTGCTGCGTGCGGCCGCGCCTGCCGGGAGGCTCGCCGACTGGCTCCAGCCGTTGGCGGGATTGTATTTCCAGAAATCACGCAATTGCTTTTCGCCGTCGAACCCCGTGCCCACGTACGCCGTATCGCCGATAACGAATGCTACGGCTTCGGAACGGGGCGAGGCCGACATCTCCGGCAGCTCCTTCCAGTTACCGTTGTTCTCGTCTTCCGTATCGTCGCTTTTTTTACATGCCGACAAAAGTACCGCCGCCAGCATCCATCCTAATAATTTTCCTTTCTGCATAGAAATAGTGTTTTAACCCGGTCAAAATTATCCGGCGAACTGTTACAGGTACTTTAAAATAGACGGAACAGCCGTGTGGCATGACCAATCCCGTGTTTTCATCTGCCAGTCAGCCGCTTTTGTCGTTCAGCCCCAAAAAGCCCTTTCCCGGCTGGTTTCAGGCGTTGGACGGATAATTCCGGGGAATGATCGACAAAAAACCCCGGGCCGCATATTCCCGTCTTCCGCGTGCGCCTCCGTCTTTTATCATTGCGGCGATATGAAATGGAAACTTCTGGCGATGGCCGCGATCACCGGTCTCGCGGCTTGTGACAAAAGCGGGTTCGAATACGAAGACGTAGCCCCCGGAGGCAATGTCCACTACTCACTCATAGATACGATCGGCATCGGGATGCGCACCATCCAGCTCGATTCCGTTCCCTCTTCCGGCACGGGCTACCTCGTGACAGGTGGATATTCCGATCCCGAAACGGGCCGTATCGATGTGGCAGCCAACTTCCGCGTGGCCCGGCCCCATTCATTTCCGGACCTCGACGATCGTATGGTATATGATTCCATCGAAATCATTTTCCGGCCCGACACCTATTCCTATGGCGATACCCTACGCGACCAGGAATGGAGCGTTTATCAATTGGCGCGGCCGCTGGAGCTGGACGATGATCAGACAAGATTCTACACGCATCAGGTATTCCCTCATGCAGCCACGCCGCTCGCACGGGAAAGTTTCCCCATCCTTCCCCGCCGTGGCGATTCCATCCGGTTGCGCCTGCGCGATGCATTCGGGCGGGAGTTGATGGAAAAGATCCGCACCAAATCGGAAGACGTGTCTACCGACGTGCTTTTCCTCGATTACATGAAAGGCCTGCAATTGCGCGCTACGCGCGGCTCCGCGGTGTTCCGCGTTCCCGCTGCAGACAGTGCGGTGGTGATGCGGCTGCATTATCACATCTCCACGACAGAAATTGAAAAGTATACGATCGAATTTCCGATCGGCAATCCGGAACTGCAATACAACGAAGTGCATGTTGACAGGAGCAATACCCCGCTGGCCAGTTTGATTCCCGGGCCGGCGGGCATCCTGAGCAGCGACGCCGGTAACCGCACCTGGGTGCAATCGCTGTCGGGCATGGTGACGCGCCTCGATTTTCCTTCGCTCACAGGGCTGCCGTTGCTAGGCAAATATGGAAAGGTGATGCAGGCCACGCTGGAGCTGCGGCCCGTCAGCGGCACTTATCCGCAGTACGCCCTTCCCCCGCGGATCACGTTGTGCACCGCCACCAAAGACCAGGTGGTGACCGATACCCTGTCGACCGTTTCCGGCTATCAATACGGCAACCTGGTGACCGACCTGCTGTATCCCGAAAACACGAAATACACCTACGATGTTACCACGTATTGCACGGCCATTGCAACGGGCGGCGACGCCAATTACCAGGGGCTCCTGGCGATCCCCGCTTCCGGGGATTACTACTCGCAGCTGAACCGCCTGGTGCTGGGAGACGCCAAACATGAAGGATACCGGGCATATTTGAAGATCTATTACCTCTTGTACAAATGATGCGTTTTTATATTACCGCCGGTTTTGTGTTGTTTTTCACGGGAAGCGCCGTTGCACAGAAAGGCGTCAACTCGCTGTATTCCGCGTTCGGGATCGGCGACCTGGACGAGCGCGATTACAGCCGTAACTTCGGCGTGGGAAGCGCCGGCACCGCGCGGCCGTCGGGGCAGTTCCTCAATGAACAGAATCCCGCTTCGTACAGCGCTTTGCCCATGCAGATGTTTTATTTCGAAGCGAGCATGGCCGGTAAATCCGTCAGCTATCAAACCGCCAGCAACACGCAATCAGCCGGCGACATCGCATTCAGGCGTTTCGCGATCGGATTCAAGGCGCACGAACGCTGGGGGATCAGCGTCGGACTGATGCCTTACAGCCGGATCGATTACAAACTGCTCAATACCACGCCCGTCGAGGGCACTTCCGAAAACGTGCGCAACGCGATCGACGGCAGCGGGGGTTTGAACCGGTTTTATATCAGTAACTCCGTTCGGCTCACCAAAAACTTCAGCGCGGGGGTTTCTTCCGCCGTCATATTCGGGCCCGTCAAGACCATAGACAGTCTGGCCAATGACGAAGTGCATACTTCGCAGGACGTTTACTATCGCAACCTCAATTTCACCGCTGGATTGCAATACCAGGGCCGCATCGGAGAATGGACGATCGGTGCGGGCGCCACCTATCGATTCGGGACCACGCTCAACGGCAGCGGCACGCTTTCTATCCGCGCGGCAGATGAAACCATCCTGTATCAGGACAAAAGCGTGGCAGCCTCCTACAAACTGCCCGAACAGATTGGGCTCGGGCTCACGGCCACCAGCGGGAACATCACGTGGCTGGCGGATTACAAGCGGCAAAACTGGGAAGGGTTGAATAAAAGCAACACCAATTTTCAATACAAAAATTCGGAGCGATACGCCGGCGGAATGGAGTATACCTTCAAACGGCTGGATTTTTACGGGCGGGAAGCGGAAGGCGCCGTGATCCAGCTCGGAGCGGCATTCCATAAAAACTATATTTCCGTGAAGAATCAGCCGCTGGAGGATTTCAGCGTTTCCGCAGGGCTTTCGCTGCCCAGCAGAACAGGGCACCTGCGATATTACCTGGGCCTGGAAGGCGGACAACGCGGCGTTTCGACCAAAGGGCTGGTACAGGAAAATTATCTGAACGTTGTGCTGCATCTTTCCCTGCGCGACAACTGGTTCTATAAACGAAAAGAAATGTAATCGGCTCCGGCGGGCAATCAGTCAAACCACGCTTTAAACCTTTATACGGCGACCCCAAAAAACCGGTTTGCTATTGCCCGCCGGGGAACCGTTCCCCACTACCCAACAGCTCCGCGAACCACCGGCCGGAAGATTTGATCGTCCGCCGCTGGGTTTCGAAATCCACATGAACGAGCCCGAACCGGGCGTTGTATCCTTCCGCCCACTCGAAATTATCGGTCAGCGTCCACGCGAAATACCCTGTGAGCGGTACGCCCGACTGTTTGGCCAGCAGCGCCGCGCGAAGATATTCATCGTAATAAGCGATGCGTTCCGGATCGTGTACTTTTCCATTTTCAGCGACGTCGGCGAATGCCGCGCCCCCTTCCGTGATCATGATCTCTTTTACACCCGGATAGGCAGCGAACTGTTGCAGGATGCTGTACAGTCCGTTTCCGCTGATTTCCCATCCCAGCGCCGTGGTCGGCACCTTCCGGTAGCGGGCTTTTACTTCCGATGCGTTGAGGTAGGGCATGAAGGGGTTGTAGCGAACTACGAGCGGGAAATAGTTTTGTATGCCGATGAAATCGAAATCGAAGGGCAGCTGGTCCCAATCGCGCCAGAGCGCGTAGCGCCTTGCGATGCGGGCCAACAGCGGAAAATCGCCGTCCGGATACCCCATTCCCAGCGCGGGTTCTATAAAAAGCCGGTTGAAGAGCGCGTTGATGCGGGAGGCGGCGGCGCGATCGTTTTCATTATCGGTGAAGGGGATGATCTGCGAGCAGGAATAGGCGACGCCGATGCGCGCTCCGGGCACCTCCGCGCGGAGGGCCCTTCCACCTACCGCCTGGGCCATCGCGACATGGTGAACGGCCGGCAGGAAATACGACAGCCCGAACTTCCCCGGCGCATGCACGCCCAGCATATACCCCAGCGAGGTGAAGCCGAAGGGCTCGTTCAGCACGATCCAGTTGCGCACCTTGCTCCCGAACTCCCTGCCGCAGGCGGAGGCGTATGATTCGAACGCGTGGACCGTTCCCCGGTGGCACCATCCGCCTTTTTTCTCGAGGGCGAGGGGCAAATCCCAATGGTAGAGCGTTACGTAGGGTTCCATGCCGGCAGCCAGCACGGCGTCGATGACACGATGGTAAAACGCGATGCCCGCGGGATTGAGAGCGCCGGTGCCTTCGGGCATGATGCGGGGCCAGGAAAGGGAAAAGCGGAAAACCCCGAAGCCAATGCTCCGGGCCAGCAGGATATCGTCGAGATAGCGGTTGTAAAAGTCGGTCGTAGTGCGGGCGTGGCTGCGGTCTTTGATCTTGCCGCGCCTTTCCGTAAAAGCGTCCCAGATGCTGGGGCCTTTGCCGTCGGCATCATGTGCACCCTCGTTCTGGAAGGCCGAGATCACGACGCCCCACCGGAAGTCCGGTCCGAAATCAGCGCGCGTAATAGCCATATCGGTTACAAGTTACGGATAAACACCCTACGGATCGGCCGACAAAGGAAATTAACAATTTAACAATGCAGATGCCTAATTTTGTGTCCATTATGATCCGGAATCAAACATCAGCCATCGTTGTTCTCTGCGCCATGCTGGCCGCCTGCCAGCAGCCCGCGGCCAAACAGCCGGGCCGGCCCGCAGTACCGCCCTCCGTAGACAAACTCAATCCCATGGTACTGATCCCCGGTGGAACGTTCCGGATGGGAGCCGACGACGATAGCGGAATGCCCGACGAATATCCTGCGCACACCGTAAAACTCGATTCCTTTTACCTGGACGCCCACGAGGTCACCAATGCGGAATTCGCGGAATTCGTGGCAGCTACCGGGTATGTGACCATTGCCGAACGCCCCATCTCCAAAGAGGAGCTCATGGCTTCGCTGCCTCCCGGCGCCGAAGAGCCGGACAGCACCATGCTGCTCCCCGGCTCGCTAGTTTTCGTGCCCACGAAAGGGCCTGTAGACCTCCGCGACGTGACGCAGTGGTGGAGTTTCGAGCATTATGCCGATTGGAAGCATCCCAAAGGCCCGGGCAGTGATATCAAGGGATTGGAGAACCATCCGGTGGTGCATGTGTCGTGGGAAGACGCGCAGGCTTACGCCAAGTGGGCGGGGAAGCGCCTCCCGACCGAAGCGGAATGGGAATACGCGGCACGCGGCGGCAAGAGCGGGGTCCCTTATCCCTGGGGTACGGAAGCTCCCCAGACCGGCAAACCCAAAGCCAACATCTGGAACGGTCATTTTCCATATGAGAACACCAAAACCGACGGGTTCTACGGTACTTCCCCCGTGAAGTCCTTTCCGGCCAATGGTTTTCAGTTGTTTGACATGTCCGGCAACGTGTGGGAATGGACGGCCGACTGGTACGATGCGCGCCATTACGCAGCCGAGCCTGCCGAAACGCACAATCCTACGGGCGCCAATGCTCCCAATGACCCGGACGATCCTGCCAACCCGAAGCGTGTGATCCGCGGGGGGTCTTTCATGTGCAGCGATGAGTATTGCCGCGGCTACCGGGTTACCGCCCGTATGAAAACCACGCCGTCGTCGGGACTTGAGAATTTGGGTTTCCGTTGTGCGCGGAGTATCCGGTGAGGTAGCATTCAAAAAAAGCAGCCCGCAGGCTGCCTTCTGTCAGATATGCAAAAGCAGGCTTCCGCTAACCGGAAGCTTGCTTTTTTTATTGTTTCACGATACGGGATGTCATGGTAGCGTGATCGTGTGTCAGCGTTACGATATAGCTGCCGGCGGGCTTACCTGAAAGGTTGATCTGTTCTTTCTGGCTACCGGTCAAGCCATCGATGGATTTGCGGAAGATTTCGCGGCCGTTGATATCGGTAACCCGAATGTTTCCTTTGCCGGGCTTGCTCAGGCTGTAGGCGAACGTTACCACGCCGTTTGTCGGGTTCGGGTAATGTTCGGTCTGGATGGAAGCAGCGGGAGGTACAGTGCTGGCCATCTTTCTTGAATAAGCGTCTACGACCACTCTATAAACAGTGTCTTTGGAGTTACCTGTACGGAGCCGATACTGCGGTTCCTGTTTTAGTTCCATCGACCGGACGCCGGATATGGTCCTCGCGCGACGGGCGCTGCTGTCGGGAGAGGCGACGGGCGAAAACCTGGAAACATCTACGCGCGGCGCTTCTCTCACCGTTTGCGCCGCTCCTGAGCGGGCTTGCGGGCGGGGGGTACCGGTTACAGTGATGACGGTGTTCCGTTTTCCGGTTACGGAATCAACCCACACTCTTTCTTCGCGCACTTCATCATATTCATTTTTTACGACGGTGGTAGCCAATGGTCTGCCTTTATAGCTTCCGGGCTTCTTGGTGGTGATGAGAATCACGCCGTCTTTGCCGGAGGGGCCATATATAGACGTTGCGGCGTCATCCTTGAGCACTGAAACGGATTCGATGTTATTGGGATCCATGTTTTTCAAAGGGGTCCCGGTACCATCGGATTTTTGAGGGATGCCGTCCACCACGATGAGCGGCTCTGCTTTTCTGCCCGAAGGTCCTATCATGAGTATTTCACTCACGTTCTTTTTAGGTACAGGCTTCCCTTCCACTACGGTGGGCTTCATTTGTTCGCCAGATACCTTGCCGGCAAGTTTCGGCTGCTCTACCACCTGTCCGGAACGGGGCGTAACCGTATCTGGGGTTGGTTCTCCTTGATAGGTAACGGCATTGCCGAAGGCCGTCACCGGTTTGCCTTCACCAGTCATGAGATTATCCGTAGCCCCAAACTTTCCCTCAATCGTAATGAAACTATCTGCCGACGGAATCGTGCCCTTAACTGTTACAAAGGTATCACCACCATTTGCGGACGATGACACGGAATCTTTCTCCGCCGCGCCTGGAACGAGTGCCGTTTTTACTTCCTGGAGGGCATCATGCACTACGGCGCCGGCTTTGGTATAATTAAGCGTCAGCAGCACTCCGCACACGATGCAGCCCAACACGCCGTAGCGGTAAAGCTGAATGCGGGAGGTCCGGGATTTATTCATCATAAAAATGCGGTTTTTAATGTGGGATAAATTGAAGCTGTTGGTGATACCGGCCGCGTACTGCGACGCGTTCACCTGTATAAGACTGTACTGGTACTCTTTCCGGTTGATGCCGCTGCGGAGAATGGCCCTGTCTGCCAGGAACTCCAGGTTCTCGCGGATGGCGCTCTTCATCAGCCAGGCGCCCGGATTGAACCAGTAAAAAACATTATTAATCTCTCCCATCATGATATCGGCTGTATGCCACTCCTTCACATGCACCTGCTCATGCTTCACGATCGAGAACAGTTCTGTTTCCGTATGCAATTCAGGATTCACGTAGATCTTGCGGAAGAAGGAAAACGGTGTCACCGAACCCTTCATCCTGCGGACCTCCTGGCCGAACAGCCGGTCCGGCTCCGTGCGAAGGTGCAGCACCAGTAACGACACCATCTGCACCAGGAACCTGGAAGCCATCACGGCCACACCCGCCCAGAAAGTATATTCCAGCAAAGTCCACACCGTGAAGGATTCCACCTTTTGCAAGGTAGTCCAGTCGGGAACATAATAGGTCACCTGCGCCGCAAGTGTCACATTCCGCGAAAAGAAATCGTTGACGTCTACCAGCGGGAACATCGACGAAAAGGCGATACCCCCCAGGAGGAAAAAGCGGTTCAGCGTGTAAAACGTCATCCTCCGCAACCCCAGCCGGTACGCCAGGTAGAACAAACAAAGCGCGATATTGGCTTTGAGCAGATAAATAAATAGAGCCGACATGCTAGCGGTTTATAGGTACTGCAATTATTTCGATTCGATCATGCGGATGATCTCCTTCAGATCGTCCGGACTGATCTTTTTATCTTTCGCGAAAAACGTCACGAGGTCTTTGTAAGAATTCTCGAAATAGTCTTTCACGAAGCTGTTCATAAACTTCTTCGCGTATTCGTCTTCCGCGATGGCGGGAGCATACTCATACACGTTACCGATCTTCTTTGCCTCCACGAACCCTTTTTTTTCCAGGTTCTTGATCGTGGAAGCCAGGGTGGTATAGGGCGGAATGGGATCCGCATGCGATTCCAGGAAATCCTTCACGAAACCCTTCCCTGCTTTCCAGATCGCCTGCATCGCGGCTTCTTCCTGTTTAGTCAGTTTATCCATACATTTTCCATTTGGCGCGACGCTAATTTTTCTTTGACTTCGGCGTCGCTATGATGAGATATCAGAGCCGGTAATCCAGTGGCAGCATCACCGCCAGTTTTTCCCAGGCCCAGTAATTTTCGAATATTACGTCCATGGGCGCTTCCAGGTTGCCGTTGCCGTCCATCCGCACTTCCGGCGACAACAATTTCATAATGGACACCTGCGGCCCGGGCTTATCGTTACTGCGGAGGTACTTTTCGATATACAGCCTTTCTTCCTTTTCCTTCCCGTAAACAACATACAAATGATCGCTGAAACGCAGCACATAATCCCGTCCGCTTTTCCGCAACACACTGTCTACCGGCAACTCCTTCCGCCCCAGGTAACTCACAGACCGCGAGAACACCGGGCTTCGCATGATCCCCATCGCCGAATCCGGTGGCGCATGGATCACCTGCCCCTGCTCCTTCTGCCTGCGCACCAGCTTCCGCATCGTAAAACCCTCGCCCCGGTAACTCCCCGCAATCAGGCTACGGCAAAAATGCAGCGCCGACCCCCGGTATGCCTTCTCCCGGTTCTTCTCCCACCGCCGCTGCTGCGCCTTGCTGCGCGGCTTCATCGGCTCGAACAACGGATTACCGTAATACATCGAATAACCCGTACGCGGACTGTGCTCAAAATGGATTAACAAAAAACGGATGTTATATCCTAACGACGGGTTCGATACTTCCAGGAAATCATCGGCCTTCGCCTTCAGTTCCATCGTACCCCGGTCATATTCAAACTCCACCCTGTCCGGGTTGAGCAGTTTACATTGTTGCGCTACCGCCCCTTCACCGATGAATACTTTTTTGAATAGCTGCATGTAGTACTCCCGGTCCCTGTCCGGCCGCACCACCAACTCCTTCAACACTCCCGGCTTCTCTTTCAGCACGATGTCCAGCGTTTTATTCTCCACCAGCTCCAGGGGTAAGATCTGCGGCTCATATCCCAAATACGATGCGATCACTTCATATCGCCCCGATGGAACACTACCGATCTCGTAACGCCCGGACTCCGTCGTTCTCGCTCCCATCGTTGTCTGGTTCAGGAACACACTGGCGAATGGAAGTGGTTTCCCCCCGGCATCTTTCACCGTTCCCCGCAACGTCACCACCGTTTGCGCATACACATTGGCGATCAGCAAGGAAAAGGCCATCAGCAGGAAATAAAACTTCATAACTACGACACTATCGTAAATCTACGAATTATTCGTAGAACGCCAAATTTATTTTGAGGAAAGGCATAAAAAAAGGTGACCGGCCTACCGGTCACCTTTCCATATCTTTTAACATCTGTTTTATTCCTTAGGCAGCAACTCTTCCAGCTTTCTGCCCAGTTCTTCCGCCCGGAGGTTCCGCGCAATGATCTTGCCCTGCGGGTCGATCAGCAGGTTCTGCGGAATCGCGCGGATGCCATACAGCTTACCCACTTCGTTCTTCCAGCCCTTAAGGTCGGAAACATGCGTCCAGGTCAGGTTATCGGTACGGATGGCCTGCTTCCAGCGGTCCTGCTTTTCGTCGAACGAAACACCGAGGATCGTAAAACCCTTATCCTTATACTGCTGAAAAGCCTTCACCACATTGGGATTCTCCGCCCGGCAAGGCCCGCACCAGCTGGCCCAGAAGTCCACCAGCACGTATTTCCCCCGGAAAGACGCCAGGGATACCGGCGCACCGGTAGTATCATTCTGCGTAAATTCAATCGCCGGCTGACCGATCGCGATTTTCTTCGCCAATTCTATCCGGTAGGCAAATTCCTTTGCGGACGGGTAACGGCGAACGGTTTTGGAGAGCGATTTGAACAACGGCTCCGCCACGTCCACATCCAGCTCATACCCCACCACCTGGTTGAGGACGAACATCCCGATCGGACTGGAAGGATTGTCTTTCAAATATTTCTGCATGATAGCCGTTTTCGATGCGTCGATCTGCTCCATGCGCGTTTCGGCCTTTTGCTTCCGGGCGTCGTTTTTCGATTCCCAGGCTTTGCGGTATTCTTTCTCAGCCGCTTCCATGTCTTTATCCATGGCGCGGGTAAGGTCGTTGAGCTGGTTGAACGCATCCTGGACGGCCGTCCCATCTGCCGACGCCTTCTGGTCCGGAGCAGGTACATGCACGCGGGTGGTGCCTTTCCCGATGAATAGCAATGCAACTTCCTTCCGGCCGCCCGGCGCTTCCTTCGAAACGGGGATCACGGAAAAAAGCTGTGCCTGCTGTGGCTCGGGAACCTTTCCCCTGAAGGAAAATTTGCCACCATTGGCCACGGCGCTGTCGATCACGAACTGACCGCCAATGCGCATCCGGAGGTAGAATTTGGTGGGGGAAGACTGCTCTCCCACTGTGCCTGAAACGGTAAACGGAATGTGTTTGATCTTTTCGTCTGGCTTATCCTGTGCAAACAACATTGCAGCCGGGCTGAAAAGCATGGCTGCAAGTATCCAATTCTTCATGTTGTGACTGTTTAGATTCTACCGCAAATTTCTCCAATCCGGGCCCGAAAAGCAAGCCCAATTTGATAAGCGGTCACTTGAGGACTTCCGCCAGCTTTTGTTCCAAAGCCGGTCCGCGCAGGTTGGCGGCGATGATGTTGCCCTGCGGGTCGAGGAGGAAGTTCTGGGGGATGCCGCGAACACCGTACATGGCGGCCGCTTCGTTACCCCAGCCTTTCAGGTCGGAAACCTGCGTCCAGCTGAGGTTATCCTGCT
Organism: Chitinophaga rhizosphaerae; assembly: GCF_003958645.1. GTDB lineage: Bacteria > Bacteroidota > Bacteroidia > Chitinophagales > Chitinophagaceae > Chitinophaga > Chitinophaga rhizosphaerae. The sequence continues at coordinate 152,474 of NZ_RXLO01000007.1, read as the reverse complement.
TGATCGCACGCAGCCAGTCGGATTTATCCTTGTCGAGGCTCACACCGAAAACGGTGAAATTCCTGTTCCTGAATTTGTTATATGCCGCTACCACGTTCGGGTTCTCCTGGCGGCAGGGCCCGCACCAGCTGGCCCAGAAATCGATCAGCACATATTTCCCGCGGAAGGAAGAAAGGCTGACCATTTTCCCATCCGGATCGGCCTGCGAAAAATCGGGCGCCGCCACCGGACTGGACGTTTTCCCTTCGGAAGCGAGGCTCATGGCCACGGTTTTGCCCAGTTTGGACATTTTCACTTTCGGATCGAGCGATTCGAAAATGCCGGCGAAATCCGATTGCGGGATGCGGCTGCGCAGATCGCCGTACAGCAGGAACAGGCTGGCCATCGCCTGGGGGCGTTCCCGGATGAACTGCCGGGCCGTATTTTGCAGTTTCTTATCGAAAGCATCTGCCTTCGTACGGAAAGCAGCCTGTTTTTCGGATTCATCCTGCCCGATGGAACGGGCTTCGTTGTTCAGGGCGATCGCCTCGTTCTGAAGAGGCCGCATGATTTTATGGTATTCCTGCATCCAGCGGGTTTGCTGGCCGGCTTTGACGGACTGTGCAACGGGGAATTCCTTCGCGTCCAGATCGATCGTAATTTCCGGCTGATCGCTCACGAGGAGCGACGGAAAGTCGACCCCGGCGAGGAACAGCGCGTACATGGCGTCTGCAGCGGGTTTTACGTTCGTCACGAAAGCGAATTTGCCGTCTGCTTTCAGTACGGTAGAATCGGCCCAGTTACCATCTTCGCTGACGAAGTAGAGCTTCTGTCCCGGCGCGCCCTTCAGCGTCCCGTTCACTTTCATTTGCGCCTGTGCTGCCGTTGCCGCCGTTATCGCCAGCAGGAATACGATCTTTTTCATTTTTTATGTCTTTCTTTCAGAATCGAAGTTACGTCTTCGAGGGTAAAACCCTTGGCCTGCAGCAGGATCATGTAGTGGAAAAGCAGGTCGGCCGCTTCGCCGAGGAACAGGTCGCGGTTATCGTCTTTCGCCTCGATCACCAGTTCCACCGCTTCTTCCCCTACTTTCTGCGCTACTTTGTTGATGCCTTTGGCGAACAGCGAAGCCGTATAGGATTTCTCCGTGGGATTTTCCTTCCGGTCGCGGATCACCTGTTCCAGCCGGTTGAGGAAATGGCCGTCGTCTTCATTCGCTTCGTTCCAGCAGGTATCGGCGCCGGTGTGGCAAACGGGCCCAACGGGATTGGCTTTGACAAGGATCGTGTCCCGGTCGCAATCCACCGCCGCGCTCACAAGATGCAGGAAATTCCCGCTTTCCTCGCCTTTCGTCCACAGCCTGTTTTTGGAACGGCTGAAAAAGGTCACTTTCTTGCCGGCCAGCGTTTTATCCAGCGCTTCGCGGTTCATGTACCCGAGCATCAACACCTTCCGGGTGATGGCATCCTGCACGATGGCGGGTATCAGTCCGTCGGGAGATTTCGAAAAATTCACCTCCATGGGTAAATCGTGTTTAAAAATAATAAAAATTTATAATACTAAAACCGGATCTGCACGCCTCTTTGGTAGAGGTAGTTTTTCAGATCGGGGATTTCCATTTCCTTGTAATGGAAGATGCTGGCGGCGAGCGCAGCGTCGGCCCCGGCTTTTTCGAACACATCGGCGAAATGCTCCATGGTCCCCGCGCCGCCGGAAGCGATCACGGGCACGTTGAGGCTCCGGGAGAGGCGGCCGGTAATGTCCAGCGCAAATCCCTGTTTGGTGCCGTCGTTGTTCATGGACGTGAGCAGGATCTCCCCTGCTCCGCGCTCCACGGCTTCGCGCGCCCAATCTTCGGTGCGCGTGTTGGTCTTTACGCGGCCGCCGTTGAGGTACACGAACCAGTCGCCGTCTTCGAAACGGGTGTCGATGGCCAATACCACGCATTGGGAACCGAATTCCTTCGACAGGTCGTTGAGCAGTTGCGGATTGCGGAAAGCCGCAGTGTTGACGGACACTTTGTCTGCCCCGGCGCCCAGCAGCACGCTCACATCGTCTACGGCAGCGATGCCGCCGCCCACGGTGAACGGGATGTTGATGTGCCGCGCGATGTCGGTCACGAGGGCGTGGAGGGTTTTGCGGCGCTCGTTGGTGGCGGTGATGTCGAGGAACACGAGCTCATCGGCGCCCTGGGCGGCGTAGAGGGCCCCCAGTTCAACGGGGTCGCCCGCGTCGCGGATGTTTTCGAAGTTAACGCCCTTCACGGTGCGCCCGTCCTTGATGTCGAGACAGGGTATGATTCTTTTCGTGAGCATAGCTACAGCAGTTTCTTCAGTTCAGACATTTGAATGCGGCCTTCGTAAATGGCCTTGCCGATGATGACGCCGGCGAGCCCCGCGGCGCGGAGCGCTTCCACGTCGCCCATATGGCTCACACCGCCGCTGGCCGTGAGGCGGATGCCCGGCAGCCCGGCGATGATCTTTTTGTACAGTTCGGTACTGGGGCCTTGCAGCAGCCCGTCTTTCGCGATATCGGTACAGAAAATTTCCTTCACGCCTTTTTCCATGTTGCCGCGGAGGAAGTCGAATACGCTGACGCCGGTGGTTTCCAGCCATCCGCCCACAGCGATCTTCTCATCCTTCACATCGGCCCCGAGAAAAATTTGCTCCGCACCGTATTGTTCCACCCAACCGAAAAACAGTTCAGGCTGCTTCACGGCCACGCTGCCGATGGTCGCCAGTTTCGCGCCGGCTTCGAACACCACGCGGATATCTTCGTCACGCTTGATGCCACCTCCGAAATCCACGACCAGCCCCGTTTTCCCGGCAACGGCTTCCAATACTTTCCAATTCACGACCTGGCCTTTTTTGGCCCCATCGAGATCCACCAGGTGCAGGCGCTTCACGCCCGCGTCCTCGAATTCCTTCGCTACTTCGAGCGGATTTTCGTTGTAGATTTTCTTTTGATCGTAATCGCCCTGTGTCAGCCTTACGCATTTCCCGTCGATGATATCGATAGCGGGAATGATGGTAAAAGTGTCTACGGATGCGGTTTTCAGTTCTATTTCCATTTTATAGAATGCGATATTGTCTTTGTAAAACAGTCCACTGGTGATTTGGTACCCCAATGCTTCGTAAAACCCGGTGGCGGATGCGCGGGCGTTGCACCAGAGGCGGGAAACGCCATGATCGCGGCACACTTTTTCGAGATGCGCCATCATGATCTTTCCGAATCCTTTCCCTTGCTGGTCACTGGCGGTGGCGAGCTTGCGGAACTGCGCGCTGCGGCCGTCGATGAAAAGGGAAACGACGGTTACCTGCCGGGCGCCATCGTACAAGCCGAAATGCAGGCCGTCCGCGTCGTGCGGAAGCGTCACCCGGTCCAGCGGCCAATCCGGGTACATCACATCGCGCCGCAACTGCAGCGTGTCTTGCGTGGTGATATTCCTTATCGTTACGCTCACAGTTTCAGGAAGCTTTCGATGAGGCTTTGGCCTGCGTCGGCAGACTTTTCCGGGTGAAACTGCACGGCGTAGAAATTATCTTTCTGCAACGCGGCGCTGTAATTGATCACGTAATTGGCGATGGCGGTCGTATCCGGCCCCAGTTCCACGAAGTAACTGTGCACGAAATACATATAAGCATTCTGCGGCACATGTTCGAAAATCACGGAGTGCAGGCCGGTGATATTGTTCCAGCCGATCTGGGGGATTTTCAGGAGGTTGCCCGCCGGCGATTCGAATTTCTTCACATTAAGGTCGAACACCCCGATGCAATCCGTATCGTTTTCTTCTGAATGGCGGCACAGCAGCTGCATGCCCAGGCAAATGCCCAGCACGGGCTGCTGCAGGTCTTTGAGCACCTGGTCCAGCTTCCGGTCGCGCAGGTATTTCATGGCGGTGCTGGCTTCGCCCACGCCGGGGAAGATCACTTTATCGGCCGAACGGAGCGTTTCCGGATCGTCTGTCACCACGGCTTCCGCGCCCAGCCTTTCGAGGGCGAAGAGGACGGACTGCGTATTGCCGGCGTTATATTTCAGGATGGCAGTTTTCATGGCTATTGTTTGATGTTGCGGACGAACGTCTGAACGGTTTCCTGCAAGTTAGCACTGTTTTCGATGGCTTTTACGAATGCGCTGCCGATAATGGCGCCGTTGCTGAATTGGCAAGCCGTTTGGAAAGTGGCTTTGTCGCGGATGCCGAAGCCCACCAGCACGGGGTTTTGCAGTTTCATCGCCTGTAATTTCCGGAAGTACGATTCCTGCAGTCGCATGTCTTTGTCTTTCCCGGTGGTGGAGGAAGACGACACGGCGTACACGAACCCCCGGCTCAGGGAGTCGATCTTGCGGATGCGGGATTCACTGGTTTCGGGGGTGACGAGGAAAATGAGGTGTTGACCGTATTTTTCGAAGAGCGGTTTGTATTCGGTTTCGTATTCGTCCATGGGCAGATCGGGAAGGATAAGCCCGTCCACGCCCACTTCCTGGCAACTGCGCAGGAAATTTTCCACGCCGTACTGCAACACGGGATTGATGTATCCCATGAGCACCACGGGTATCCGGATTTTGTCGCGGAAACCGTTGAGCTGATCGAACAGCACGGCGATTTTCATCCCGTTCGCGATGGCGCGGGTGCTGCTATCCTGGATAACGGGCCCGTCTGCCAGGGGGTCGGAGAAGGGCATGCCGATCTCCGCCATGTCTGCCCCGCCATCCTGCAGCGCCTGCAGCACGGTGAGCGTATCGCCGATCTGCGGGAAACCGGCGGTGAAATATATGTTGAGCACTTCTTTGGGCTTTTGCTGGAAGAGCTGGTCGATGCGGTTCATGTTGCCGTTATTTCAGGTGTTTGATATAGGTTTCGAGGTCTTTGTCGCCGCGGCCGCTGAGGCATACCACGGTTACATCGTCCGGCTGAAGGTCCAGATCTTTCAGCTTGGCGAGGGCGTGGGCTGATTCGAGGGCGGGGATGATGCCTTCGAGGAGACTCAGCTCATAGGCGGCTGCCAGGGCTTCGTCGTCGGTGGCGTTGAGGAATTTCCCCCGGCCGGAGGTGTACAGGTGCGCATGCAGGGGGCCAACGCCCGGGTAGTCGAGCCCGGCGGAGATGGAATGCGGTTCCACGATCTGGCCATCGTCTGTCTGCATGAGCAATGTTTTGCTGGCGTGGATAACACCGGGCTTGCCCAGTTGGGAAGTAGCGGCGGAAAATCCGCTGTTCACGCCTTTCCCGGCCGCTTCCACGGCTACCAGTTGCACGCTTTCATCGTCGGTGAAGTGGAAGAAAGCCCCTGCCGCGTTGGAACCTCCGCCCACGCAGGCGATCACGTAATCGGGGAGCGCTTTGCCGGTTTTTTCGAGGAGCTGCTTTTTGATCTCTTCGCTGATGACCGACTGGAAGCGCGCTACCATATCCGGGTACGGGTGCGGCCCTACTACCGAACCGATGATATAATGGGTGTCTACCGGATTGTTGATCCAGTCGCGGATGGCTTCGTTCGTAGCGTCTTTGAGGGTTTTGGAGCCGCTGGTGGCGGGCACTACCGTGGCGCCGAGCATTTTCATGCGGGCCACGTTGGGGGCCTGGCGCTGGATGTCCACACTGCCCATGTACACGATGCACTCCAGGCCCATGAGGGCGCACACGGTGGCGGTGGCCACGCCGTGCTGACCGGCGCCTGTTTCGGCGATGATGCGCTTTTTGCCGAGGCGCCTGGCCAGTAATATCTGGCCGATGGTATTGTTGACCTTATGGGCGCCCGTGTGGTTGAGGTCTTCCCGTTTCAGGTAAATCTTCGTATTGTATTTTTCGGAAAGCCGGCTGGCGAAATATAGCGGCGAAGGCCGGCCTACATAATCTCTCAGCAGTTGTTCGAATTCCTGCTGAAAGGCTGGCTCGCGCATGATCTTCAGATAGTTTTCCCGCAGCTCCTCCACGTTGGGATAGAGCATTTCAGGAATATATGCGCCCCCGAATTCGCCATAGTAGCCTTTTTCGTTGACGTGATACCTGGATTGCGACGTATTGATGGCGATATCCATGATGCTGATTATTTTTTGATCTGTTTGATGAATGCCTCCACGAGGCGCATATCTTTCACTCCGGGAGCGGTTTCAAATTTACTGTTCACATCCGCAGCAAACAAGTGCGGCTCCCGCCATCGGAGCAGTGTTTCCGCATCGCCCGGCCCGATCCCTCCGGCCAGGAAGTACGGCTGCTCTGATGCGTACCCTTCGAAAAGGCTCCAGTCGAATTGTTTTCCCGTGCCGCCATGCCCTTTCCCCGCGGTGTCGAACAACAGGAAATCGAACGCTTCGGTTCCGGCAACCGGCAATTCCATCGCGTTTTCAGGAATGGGAACGGCTTTCATCACTTTGACGGACTTTTTCACTTCCCCGATGAATTCAACCGGAAAATCCCCGTACAACTGTACCATATCCAGCCCATAATCCGCGATCGTCCGTTGCAGCGTGGGCAGATCGGGTTGAACGAACACGCCCACTTTCTCCAGCTTCCCGTTCCCCGTTTCCCGCACCGTTTTGCCGGAAAGTTTGTCGCCGGCGAAGCGGGGTGATTTGGGATAGAAGATCAAACCCGCGTAATCCGCTCCGATTTCGGCCAGCGCCGCGAGGTCTTCCGCCCGGGTGATGCCGCATACTTTTACTTTCATAGCGCCGCGAGTTGACGGGTGAAGTTTTCGAACGCCTGCGCGGGGTTTTCCGCTTTCATGAAATGCTCCCCGATGAGGAACCCGCTGAAGCCCGCGTTGCGCAGTTCTACAATGGTTTTCGGATCGTCCATCCCGCTTTCGGCCACTTTCGGATAGCTCCCGGGTATCTGTTTGAGGAGCTCCATCGAGCGGTAAATATCCACCTGGAAGGTTTTCAGGTCGCGGTTGTTGATGCCCACGAGGTGGGTATGCGGTGTGATCTTTTCCAGTTGGTCTGCGGTATGTACTTCCAGCAATACTTCCAGGCCCAGGTTGTGGGCGAATGCCGCGAGGTGCTTCACTTCATCTTTCGTGAGGCATTCGGCGATGAGCAGGATCACATCCGCCCCAATTGCCTTTGCTTCCACGATCTGGTATTCACCGATCACGAAATCTTTCCGCAGGATGGGGATATTGTTGGCGGCGCGCGCCTGCTGCAGATCGTCCATCGAACCGCCGAAAAACTCGGTATCGGTAAGCACGCTCAGTCCGGACGCGCCGTTTCTTGCATACGCCGTGGTCACGTCCGCCACGGTAGCGCCGGCATTGATCACGCCCTTCGAAGGCGATTTCCGCTTGAACTCGGCGATGATCCCGTTGCGGCCGGGCTGCGTGAGGAAACTTTTCAGGGAAAGCGCCTCCCGCCCGAACATCGGCGATCGTTCCAGTTCCTGCACGCTCCTGCCCTTCTCGCGTTCCGCTACTTCTCCGTGCTTGTGCGCAATGATCTTGTCGAGGATATTTTTCATTGGAGGGAAACGAGTTTTTGGAATGATTTGTAAGCTGCACCCGATTCCAGCGACTCCACCGCCGCCAGGAAACATTCGTCGTACGTCGGGTACTTTTCGAGGCAGAACAGGCCCATGGCGGCGTTGGCCATCACCACGGAATGTTGCGCCCAGCTGCCTTCGCCTTTCAGTATCTTCACGAACAGCTTCGCCGCTTCTTCGGTGGAATTGCCGCCGTAAATATCGGCCGCGCTCACTTTCCGCTTGCCCAGCGCCTCCGGCGTCCAGTCCTGTTCGCCGTTGTTGGTGATGATCCGGGTATCGCCCGTCAACGATATTTCGTCGTAACCGTCCATACTGTGGAGGATGGCGAATTTCTTGTCGGTTTGCTGGAACAGGTAGTTGTATACCCGCGCCATTTCCAGGCTATACACGCCGATCAGCTGGTGCTGCGCGAACGCGGGGTTCACCAGCGGCCCGAGCATGTTGAAGAAGGTCCGCACGCCAAGCTGCCTTCTCACGCCTGCCACGTTTTTCAGGGCCGGGTGGAACAGCGGCGCATGCAGGAAGCAAATCCCCGCTTCGTCTACCTCCTGTTTCAGCTTCGAAGCGTCGCTCTTGAATTTGTACCCGAGATTCTCCATTACGTTGGAGGCCCCGCTGATGGAAGACACGCCATAGTTGCCGTGCTTGGCCACTTTCCCGCCCGCGCCGGCTACGATGAAGCAGCTGAGGGTGGAAATGTTGAAGGTATTTTTACCATCGCCGCCGGTGCCCACGATGTCGAGCACGTCGTGCTCCAGCTGAACGGGCACGCACATCTCGAGCAATGCGTCGCGGAAACCGAGCAGCTCATCGATGGTGATGCTGCGCATGAGGAACACGGTCATGAAGGCCGCCAGTTCGCTTTCGTTGTACACGCCCTTGCCGATGCTGGTGAGAATCTCGCGGGCGCCTTCGCGGGTGAAGGTTTTATGTTCGAATAAGTAGTTGAGTATTTTTTTCATCGGGATGATTTTTAATCGTTGAGCAATGCGGCCGGGTGTGGATCAAAGCCCCAGCCAGTTCCGCAAAATCTGCTCCCCTTGCGGCGTGAGCACGCTTTCGGGGTGGAATTGCACACCGCTGACGTCGAACTTTTTATGTTGCAATGCCATGATGTACCCATGTTCGTCGCGGGCGGTGACCTCCAGTTCGGCCGGCAACGTTTTTTCATCCACCACCCAGGAATGATAACGGCCTACTTCCAGCTCGTCGGGCAGGTTTTGAAAGAGGCGCCCGCTGCGCGAAGTCACCGTCACCGGCGTAGCCACGCCATGATAAACTTCCGTCAGATTGGTGAGCTTTGCGCCGAAAGCCTCGCCGATGGCCTGCTGGCCAAGACAAACACCGAAGATGGATTTGGTGGGCGCGTACTGGCGGATGAGCGGCAGCAGCAATCCCGCTTCTTCGGGGATTCCCGGGCCGGGCGACAAAATAATACGGTCGAAGTCGTTCACCTTTTCCAGCGCGATCTCGTCGTTGCGGACAACGGTCACTTTGCCGCCGATGATCTTTTCGACGAGGTGGACGAGGTTGTAGGTGAAAGAATCGTAATTATCGAAAACCAGGATGTTCATGTCAAATATTTTGCGCCTTGATGATGGCCTGTTTTAATGCGTTGAGTTTGTTGTTCACTTCCTGCAGTTCGGAGCTGGCGACGGATTTCGCCACTACGCCGGCGCCTGCCTGGTAGTAGAGGGTGTTATTCCGGCTGAGCATGGAGCGGATCATGATGGCGTGGTTGAAATCGCCGTTGAAACCTACGAACCCTACGCAGCCGCCGTAGAAGCCCCGCGCCGTGGGCTCGTAACTGTCGATCAGTTCCATGGCCTTGTATTTGGGCGCGCCAGACAATGTGCCTGCCGGGAACGTGGCGGCCAGGATATCGAAGGGCACGGCATCTTCGGGCAACTGGCCCGTCACTTCGCTCACGAGGTGGATGACGTGGGAGTAATATTTGATCTGCCGGTAGGTTTCCACTTCCACATCTGTGGCGTGGCGGCTCAGGTCGTTGCGGGCCAGGTCTACCAGCATCACGTGCTCGGCGTTTTCCTTGGGGTCTTCGAGCAGCTCGGCAGCCAGCTTGGCGTCTTGCTCGTCGTTGCCCGTGCGGCGGAAAGTGCCGGCGATGGGGTGGATCACCGCTTTGCGGTCTTTGATGATGAGCTGCGCCTCGGGAGAGGAGCCCATCAGTTTATAATCGCCGTAATCGAAGTAAAAGAGGTAGGGGGAAGGATTGATGGAACGGAGCGCACGGTACACGTTGAACTCGTCTCCGGTAAAGCTCCGCTGGAACCCGCGCGACAGCACGATCTGGAAAACGTCTCCGCGGAAGCAGTGCTGGCGGCCTTTTTCGACCATTTCCATATACTGCTCGTCTGTCTGGTTCGACGTTTCCTCGCCCTTGGGCGCAAAAGAATAGGCGGGCACATCTTTATTGCGGATGATGGATTCCACGAAATCGATCTCGGAATCCTGACCGTCTACCAGGTTTTCGATCAGCGTCATTTCGTCTTTGAAATGGTTGATGGCGATCACATACTGGTAGAAGCGGTACCGCATGAGGGGAATGGTGTTGCCGGCGGCGGGGCGTTTTTTGAAGGCGATCTTCTCGAAAAACTGGACGGAATCGTATGTACTGTAGCCGTACAGCCCTTTTCCGAAGGCTACCCCGTTGGCATCTTCCGGGAACTCGAAGCTTTTCAGGAACGCATCCATTTCGCGCAGCACTTCGCTGCGGCCGCTGAGCTTCTTCCGCTCTACGGGCTGGCCGGGGTATTTGAACTCGAACACGTCGGTAGACGTTACTTCAATACCCGCAATGGGCTTGATGCCGATAAAGGAATAGCTGTTGTCTCCGGCGTTGGAATCGGTGCTCTCAAGGAGGATGGAGCCGGGGAACTTGTCGCGGATGCGGAGGTAAATGCCGACGGGGGTGAATACGTCTGCCAGCATTTGCCTGGATTGTGTTTTTACCTGGATTTTTTTCATTCGAGTTTATTTATTCGGATGCGGCCAAAAACGAAGAAGGCCCGCTGTGTACAGCGAGCCTTCTTTAAAGTATTTGAAATACAAACATGGCACTGCTACACAGCGGAGATATCCATTGCGTGCCACCAAAGTTTGTATGCGTTGTTCATTTTCATGATGAAAGCAAAGATGGAACGTTTTCCCGAAAAATGCAAATTTTATTTTGGCCATTTTTAAAGGACGCCTTTTGTGCTGGGCAACTGCATATTATCCGGGTTCCGCTTTACCGCCATCTTGATGGCCTTGGCGAACGCCTTGAAGATCGCCTCGATCTTGTGGTGCTCGTTTTCCCCTTCCGCCTTGATGTTCAGGTTGGCGCGCGCTCCGTCTGTAAAGGATTTGAAGAAGTGGAAGAACATCTCCGTGGGCATCTCCCCTATCTTCTCCCGCTTGAATTCAGCATCCCACACGAGCCAGTTGCGGCCCCCGAAGTCGATGGCGGCCTGGGCCAGGCAATCGTCCATCGGCAGGCAGAAACCATATCTTTCCATGCCTTTCTTGTCGGCCAACGCCATGGCGAAAGCCTCTCCCAGCGCGATGCCGGTATCTTCGATGGTATGGTGCTCGTCGATATGCAGATCCCCTTTCGCGTGCACCTTCATGTCGATACTGCCGTGCCGCGCGATCTGGTCGAGCATATGGTCGAAAAAGCCAAGCCCCGTCAGGATATCGGCCTTCCCGGTGCCGTCGAGGTTCAGCTCGATGCGGATGTCGGTTTCCTTGGTGGCGCGCACATGGCTCACCGTCCGCAGCCCGATCTTCAGGAATTCGTAAATCTTCGCCCAGTCGGTGGTTTCGAGGGCTATCACGTCTTTCAGGTCGGCCCCGTCCACTTCCGCGGCGCCGAGGCTGGCGTCCTGCTTCAGCCAGATAGCCTTCGCACCGAGGTTCTGCGCCAGTTTCACGTCGGTAATGCGGTCGCCGATCACAAACGAGTTGGTGAGGTCGTATTCCCCGTTGAAATACTGCTGCAGCATCCCGATGCCCGGCTTGCGGGTGGGGAGGTTATCGGCCGGAAAGCTCCTATCGATATGTTCCCGCACAAACACGATGCCTTCGCCGGCGAAGGTTTGCATGATATGGTTGTGCGCGGGATGGAAGGTTTCCTCCGGGAAACTCACCGTCCCCATCCCGTCCTGGTTAGACACGAGCACCAGCTCATAATCCAGCTCGGCGGCGATCTTGCCCAAATATTTGAACACTTTCGGGTAGAACACCACTTTCTCCAGGCTGTCGATCTGGTAGGTGGGCGGCTGCTCCAGGATCATGGTGCCGTCGCGGTCGATAAAAAGTACGCGTTTCATTTAACTGGCGATATTTTGAAGGGCCTGCAATAAGGTTACGTTTTCTTCGGGCGTGCCGATGGTGATGCGGAGGCATCCGGCGCACAGTTCTACTTTGGAACGGTCGCGGACGATGATGCCCTGGTTGGTGAGGATGCTGTAAATCCCCTTGGCGTCGATCGTTTTCACGAGCAGGAAATTCGCATCGCTGGGGTAAACTTTCTCAACGATAGATAATTTCGCCAGTTCGCCCGTCAGCTTTTCCCTTTCTTCCACCGTTTCCTTAATCCATGCATTTACCTGCTCCACGTTGCCGAGCGCCTCCAGCGCCAGCTCCTGCGATGCCTGGTTAATGTTATACGGCGGTTTGATTTTGTTGAAGATACTGATGATATCCTCGCTGGCAAACGCCATCCCCATGCGCAGCGCAGCCAGGCCCCAGGCCTTCGACAGCGTTTGCAGCACCACCAGGTTCGGATATTCGGTCAGTTCCTGGATGAAGGATTTGTGCCGGCTGAAGTTGATGTACGCCTCATCCACCACCACGATCCCTTCGAAATTATTCAGGATCATTTCGATCGCTTCCTTATCGATCGCATTGGCCGTGGGGTTGTTGGGCGAACAGATGAAAATGAGCCTGGTATTTTCGTCGATAGCCGATTCGATCGCCTGCAGGTCCAGCTGAAAATCTTCCGTGAGCGAGGCTTTGCGGATTTCGATATCGTTGATGTTGGCAGACACTTCGTACATGCCGTACGTGGGCGGGCACAGCACCACGTTGTCTACACCCGGCCGGCAGAACGCGCGGTACAGGATATCGATCGCTTCGTCGGAGCCGTTGCCGAGGAAAATATTCTGCGGCGGCACGCCTTTGATATCGGCGAGGCGGTATTTCACTTTCCATTGCAGCGGATCGGGATAGCGGTGGTAATTGGTGGCAAGCGGGGACCCGAAACTGTTCTCGTTGGCGTCGAGATACACGGAAGCTTCGCCTTTGAACTCGTCGCGGGCGGAGGAGTACGGTGTGAGCCGTTTGATATTGTCTCTTAAAAGTGAATTCAGGTCGAACATGGTCGTATTACTTGAGAGATGAATCGTTTTGAATATACCGCACCCGGATGGAAACGGCCTGTTTGTGCGCATCGAGCCCTTCCGCTTCGGCCATGGCTTCGATGGCCGGGGCGATGGTTTGTAAACCTGCTGCGGTTAGCCGCTGGAAGGTGATCTTTTTCACGAAGCTGTCTACGCTTACGCCGCTGTACGCCGTGGCATAGCCGTTGGTGGGCAGGGTGTGATTGGTGCCCGAGGCATAATCGCCCGCGGATTCGGGGGAATAGTTGCCCAGGAACACGGAGCCGGCGTTCACGACCCTCGTGGCGAAGGCTTCGTCGTTTTCACAGGCCATGATCAGGTGCTCGGGCGCATAATCGTTCAGCATGTCCATGGCTTCGTCGCGGTCTCTCACCAGCACCAGCTTGCTGTTTTCCAGCGCTTTCGCGGCGAGATCGCGGCGCGGGAGCTTTTCCAGCTGCGATTTCACTTCCGCTTCCACGGCGGTGATCACCGCTTCGGATGTGGTCACCAACAGCACCTGGCTGTCTGCCCCGTGTTCTGCCTGCGACAGCAGATCCGCCGCCACAAAGGCCGGCACGCAGGTATCGTCGGCAAAAACCGCCACTTCCGACGGACCGGCCGGCATATCGATGGCCGTGCCTGCGGCGTTGACGAGCTGTTTGGCGCAGGTCACGTACTGGTTGCCCGGCCCGAAGATTTTGTAGACTTTCGGAACGGTTTCCGTGCCGTACGCCATGGCGCCGATGGCTTGTACGCCGCCTACGGAAAATACCTGTTTGATGCCCGTAAACCTTGCGGCCCAGAGCACTGCGGGGTGAATAACGCCGTCTTTTCCAGGAGGCGTGCAAAGCACGATTTCGCTGCAACCCGCCAGCCGCGCCGGAATGGCGAGCATGAGGATGGTGGAAAACAACGGTGCGGTGCCGCCGGGAATATACAGCCCTACCTTCTCGATGCCGACCGGTTTGCGCCAGCATTGTACGCCGGGCATGGTTTCGATGACGGTTACGTCTTCGATCTGCGCGCGGTGGAATGCTTCGATGTTGGCGGCGGCGGTGCGGATGGCGTTTTTCAGGTCGTCGCCAAGAAGTTTGTCGGCGGTCTCGAACGCTTCTGCCGGCACGGCGATGCCGGTGAGGGGCACTTTATCGAATTGAAGGGTGTACCGGCGAAGGGCTTCGTCGCCATACTTCTTTACGTCTGCCAGCACGGCGGAAACGGTGGCTTCCAGCCGGGAGTTGTCGAACACGGGCCTTTGCAGGAGCGTGTTCCAGGTATTTTTTTCCGGGTAGCGGATGATTTGCATGACAGGCGTTTTTAGATGACCATTTTCTCGATGGGAACAACGAGGATGCCCTGTGCGCCGGCGGCTTTGAGGCTTTCGATGATATCCCAGAAATCGTTTTCGTTCAGTACGGAGTGAACGCTGCTCCATCCGGCTTCGGCGAGCGGCAGCACGGTGGGGCTCTTCATGCCCGGGAGCAGGCCGATGATCTCGGGCAGCTTGTCGTTAGGCGCGTTCAACAGTACATATTTGGTATTCTTGGCCTTCTTTACCGCCTGGATGCGGAATACCAGCTTGGCGAGCAGCATTTTCTGCTCGGCGGTGAGCTTGCTGTTGGCAACCAGCACAGCTTCCGAGCGGAGCACGGTTTCCACTTCCTTGAGGCCGTTCATGAACAGGGTGGAGCCGCTGCTCACGAGGTCGCAGATGGCTTCGGCCAGCCCGATGCCCGGGGCGATTTCCACGGAGCCGCTGATCTCGTGGATCTCGGCCTGGATGCCCGCTTTTTTCAGAAAATCATTCACGATCACGGGGTAGCTGGTGGCGATGCGCTTGCCATGCAGATCCTGCACGGTCGCATATTCCATCGATTTGGGCACGGCCATCGCCAGCCGGCACTTCCCGAAACCGAGTTTCTCTACGGTTTCGAGGGGATAACCCTTTTCCAGCACCACATTCTCTCCCACGATCCCCAGGTCGGCCACGCCGTCTTCCACGTACTGCGGAATATCGTCGTCGCGCAGGAAGAACACTTCCAGCGGGAAATTCGTAGCCTCTGTCTTGAGTTTGTTCACGCCGTTATTGATGTCTATCCCGCATTCTTTCAGCAGTTTGATAGAGTCTTCGTGGAGGCGTCCTGATTTCTGAATGGCAATTCGCAGTTTCATGATGATTCCTGTTTGAAACAAAAAAGGCTTACCGGGAACCGGTAAGCCTTTCATGGTGAATATCTGTTTGCGTACAATTACAGCATCCCCTGCTTACCGGTATGGCAAGTATGATGATGATGCGTATGTACGTTAATGTTCATGAGTGTTTCTAAGTCGAGTGCAAAGGTAGGAAGTAATTCCAGATTTCAAACCATTCCGCCATTTTTTTGATAAAATCCCGTTCACATACTTGTTTGATGGAAATTTTCTAACAACCGGGCTGTATTACGACAGATCTACGGAATAGAGGATTTTGAGCTGCCGGCGGAAAACGGCTGTCGGCGTGCACCTGAAAACGGCGTTCCGCAGCCCGATCAGCACCGGGTTTTGCAGCTGGGCCATATTGCCGAGGGCCCGTGAGCGGCGGATGATCATGCGCGTCCGTTCCTGGCGCCTGTTATCAAACGCCCTGAACGCGTCTTGCGGATCGGTGTTCCGGGAAAGTTCCGCCGCCAGGATCACCGCGTCTTCGATCGCCTGGCAGGCGCCCTGCCCCATATTGGGCGTGGTGGCGTGGGCGGCGTCTCCGATGAGGACGATAGGGCCGTGGTGGAAACGGTGCGTGGTAGGCAGATCGGCGATATCGCCCCAAATGAGCGGCAGGCCTTCACTGGCTTTCAGGAGCGCTTGCACCCGTTCCGGGTATCCGGCGAAAATTTTGCTCAACTCCGCCGTGGTCATGACTTTCATGCGGGCATCCTGTGCGGGGGCGTTGATGCAGGCGAACCAGTATACCCGTTTGCCGGGCAATGGAATGATGCCGAAACGGCCCGCCCGGCCCAGGATCTCCTCCACTTCCCGGGCGATGGCCGTTCCCTCCGGCACCACGCAACGCCAGCAGGTATAACCGGCGTAACGGGGCTGAACATCCGGCAGGATGGCGCGGCGCACGGCCGAGTGGATACCGTCGGCCGCAATGAGGTAATCGGTTTCGTGCTGGCTGCCGTCGTGAAATGTAAGGTGGATGGGGGATTGGAAGGCATGGGATGATTCGCCGGGCCCGGGAATATTGCCGGTAACGCCCGGCGACGAAATCGGTCGGCGCGGATTGGTGGCATCGGCTATTGTGAGGGAATGCAGCATCTTGCCGGTGAAAATCCGGGATGGATCGAGATGGGACAGCAGTTGTTCGTGTAGGTCGGCCCGGTGGATAACGAAATTGTCTTGGCCGAAAGCCCTGCTGACGCGGGCGGTATCTGCATGCGTAAGCAGGGAATCCTTTTCGGTACGGAACGACAGTCCATCGAGAAACTGCCCTTTCGCCACAATCCCCTTTTCGATCCCCAATAGGGCTAAAGCACGGATGGCGTTGGCGCCCAGCCCGATCCCCGCGCCCACGGGCTTCAGTTCCGGCGCGGCTTCGAAGATGAGGGGGTCTATCCCCCGCTGCCGCAGGGCGATGGCGGCCGTAAGCCCGGCGATGCCGCCGCCTATGATCGTGAATCGTTTTTTCATGTTGTGCAGGACAGGATTTCATGAAGGCCGTCTGGTGCCGATCCCATCTTTCCCGTTGCCCGGGAAGCACCGGCCTCCGGCCCGTGAAGATCATTCATTTCCGATTTCCGCGACATGATCGATATCAGCCCCACGAAAAAACAGGGCCGGCGTGGCCGCTTCTTCAGCTGCCGGGCCGGCCCGTTTATGTTACGATCAACAAACAAATAGTCAGGTTTACATGGCGGAAACAATGACGATGCAAAGGTGCGGCAAGGCCAGGACACGGGCAAGCGCCGATTGATCAACCCTGCTGGGGAAATGACGAACGCCGGATATCAGAAAACCGGTGCGGAATACCGCAGGTTCGTCTTAAATTGCCCCCTGTTATGGCATTCAGAAATTTTTTCCAGAACGGGCTTGTGGTGAACCTGTTGTTCCTCATCGTGTTAATGGTGGTGAATACGCTGGTGAACTTGCAGAACCCTGGGAATAACATGCAACTGTTCATCTACCAGAACGTTTCGCTGGCGTTCATTTACATCATGTGCGTGGTGCACAACAAGTTCATTCTGCGGTTGCTGATCCTGAAAAACCAGTATTGGCAGTATATCTGGACGGTGGTGGGATGGCTGGCGCTGGTGACGGCGGTGACCTACACCCTGCGCGTGTATGTTTTCAGGACGGATATAGAAGTGATGTGGCTGGGCGACCTGGGTTTCGCCGCTTCCTGCCTGCTCATCGGGGTGGGGATGTGGTTTTTGTACCGGGGGGCCACCCTACAAACGATGGAGCTTCGCAACTCCCTGTTGCTCAAAGAGAAAGAATTGCAATACTTGCAAAGCCAGCTCAATCCGCATTTCTTCTTCAATACCCTCAACAACCTCTACGGCGTGAGCCTCCGTTATCCGAATAAAACGCCGGAGCTGATCCTGAGCATCAGCGAACTGATGCGCTACCAACTGGAAAGCTCCCGCAAACAGCTGGTGCCGCTGGAAGACGAGCTCCAGTTCATCCGCAACTACGTTCATCTCGAACGGGCCCGCGTGCGGCAGCGATGCCAGGTTACGTTCAAGAAAAAAGGGCATGAAAAGGACCTCCTCATCACGCCGCTCATCCTGATCGCTTTCGTGGAAAACGCCTTTAAGTATGCACCTTCCAGCATGTCGGCCTCATACATAAAAGTGGAACTGGAAATAAAGGGAGAAACCCTCCTGCTCAAAATCCGCAATACCGTTCCGTCCAACAAACAATCCGTATCTTCGACCGGGGTTGGCCTTAACAACGTGCGGCAGCGGCTGGCACTGGCCTACGCCAAGCGCCACACGCTGATCTCGTACGAGGAAAACAACATTTATTATACAGAACTTCAATTAACGCTCGACCGCCATGCAAACACTCCGTTGCCTGATCGTAGATGACGAACCCGGAGCGCACTACGTGCTGGAAGCCCACATCGAAAAAGTACAGGCCCTGCAGGTGGTAGGCCACTGCTACAATGCCATGGAAACCGCCAACTTCCTCCACCGGGAGAAAGTGGACGTCGTTTTCCTGGACATCAACATGCCCGAACTGAGCGGGCTCGATCTGCTCAAAACCCTCGGCCCCACGCGCCCTAAGATCATCCTCACCACCGCCTACAGCGAATTTGCGCTGGAAAGCTACGAATACGACGTCGTCGATTACATCCTCAAACCCATCTCCTTCCCGCGCTTTCTCAAAGCCGTGAACAAAATCCTCCAGCAGGAAGCTCCCGCCGAGAAACCTGCCGTGGAACCCCTCGTCCTTAAAACAGGCTCCACCCAAACCACGGTTGACCCGGCAGACATTTACTACGTCCAATCCATGGGCAACTACGTAAAAGTGTACCTGGAAAACAAATGCCTAATCGTGAACGCAACCACCGCTGAAATGGAGAAACTCCTTCCCGCCAGCTGTTTCGTGCGTATCCACAAATCCTATATCATCGCTACCGATAAGGTCGAGGAATGGGGCCCGCGGCATGTGGTGATCCTCGACGAAAGCCTCCCCGTCGGACAAACCTTCAAAATCAACCTGAACAAACTGAAGGAAAAATAATCAGTTTTTCACGCGGGTTTCCGTTACCTGGATGTTTTTCCCGTCCATCACTTCATTGTAACGGAATTTCAGTTCCGATGCGGTAATGCTGACGATCTCCGCCTCGAAGGAGCCATCCTGATCCGTAACGCGGAGCGACTTGTCGCTATTGTAAAGCACCCAGTTGCCCGGCGGTTCCTGCGTTTCGGTACATTTCTTCTGCCCTTCGAACAGTTGATACACGCCACCGGTGCTGAAAACCACGTAATCATCTTTCGCACACTCGGGCATAAACGCGAACATATCGGAATCGGGCACCTCGTCGCCGGTGACGTCGACAGCAGGATTGATGGTTTGCGCGGTCAGGCGCCATTTCGTGCCGACCAGCATGCTGGCTACATTTCCGGAAGGACCGGCTTCGTCTTTTTTCTTTTTGCTGCAAGACACGGCGCCTGTCATCACAATAGCGCAACTGAAGAGAATGGTGATCTTTTTCATCGTAATTTTTCTTTTCCTGAGGTTAAATAATGTTTGAATTACGACCGCAAAATTAGCTTGCGCCACGGGGCGGATGCAGCGGGGGAAAACGTAATTTGGCAACTACGTGAAACACGTAGGCCGCAAGATGAACCGTTGTCCGGATAAAAAAAGTCCGGGCGATGGTTTCGCCCGGACTTTTTGAATGTATGTTCACCTCAGATCACTTCCCTTTCGGTACTATTATCTGTGTGGCGCCTATTTTCTTTCCGGCGTTTATTTTCTGCAGGAAATCGTTGATCTTGCCGGCTTCCCGGTTCATGTAATTGCTCACTTCGTGGCCGCGGCCAACATACGTGTATAAAATGGCGTCTTTCTGCATTTTTCTGCCGGTGTCATAAATCGTTTTATCGCCGAACATGATCATCCATCCCGGCTGATCGGCGCGGCAGAAGCGATGCGCCGCCGTTCCGAAAGGCACCAGTTCGTCCGCCGTTCCGTGCATGAACAACGTCGGCACCCAGTTCGACGCCTGCACGGGATTGATATCGACGAGCCCGCCGGCAAATACCAGCGCGCCTTTGAACCGCTGCCGCTTCGTGAAGTAATCATACCGCGCGGGGTCGGACGCTGCGAAGGGGTTGTACAGCAAGTGCAGGATCGCTTCGGCGCCCGCGCTGCTGCCGGAAAGGTACAGCTTCGACGTGTCGACTTTCAGTGCGGGCCCTTTATCCAGCAAAAACTTCGCGGCGTCTGCCACGTCTTCCACTGCGGTGGAGATGGCTTTCAGCTTTACCGGCGTCGTCGTTCCGCAGCCGAAATCGCTGCCTTTGAGGAAGAGCCGGTAGGAAATGGAAAACACGTTGTAGCCCCGTTCCTGCATGCTGGTGGCGAATGCCTTGTCGCCGCCGGGCGAACCGCCGGAAAATCCGCCGCCATGCACGTGCATGATGGTCATGCCGTTCGGCGTTCCCTGGGGCTCATAATGCAGCATGAACAGTGTGTCCTGGTCTTTCACCGCGTAATCGATCCGGTCTTGTGCGGAAACGGCGGTAGCGCAAAGGATCAGTAGCGTCAGTAATCTCATGTTTCAAATGTAAGGATTAGCGCAATTTTTCACAAACGGCGTTACTTGCGTTCCTTTTCCAGCTCAGCTATCCGTTGCTCCAGCGCTTCCTGTCGCTTGTGCTGATCGAGAATGTACAGGGTCAGTTCTTCGATTTTTTTCAGCAATATGGCCTGATTTTCTCCCAGTTCAACGCCTTCTTTCTTTACGGTTTCGGCGGAAGGAACATCCGGCAAATGTTGATGCCTCGCAATGTAGGCGCCCAGTTCCGGAAGGGGCATCAACGGGTATTTTTCTTCGAAAACATAGTCAGGCCATTCTGTTATCGAGACTTTCACTTTCCTGGTTTTGATATTGCCGTTTACGTTGAGGTCTTTTTGAGCGGCAGTGGTGCCGATGGTAAGGTTACCGGACATTTGTCCGCCGGCGAGGGCGAGGTAATCGGCCGGTTTGAAGTTTTCGGAGTCCCAGATCTTTTTCCAGGAAGTTTCCCAGGTACCGGCAACTTTCCGGATCGAATAAAGGCTGCCATTATTGGTCCCCATAGCTATCATACCTTTGTAATCATTACCGGGAGCCATATCACCGAGATAAACATAAACACCGTAATTGTTTTCAGGTATACCATTGACGGGTAACATTTTGGCATGCCAATATGTTCCGGGAGCCGGATACGGATGGTTCAGCACATCAATGTTAACGCCAGAAACAATTCCGTATCTCGATAGCGAAGTTGAGTTCAACCCATCCAGCAAATCCGCGTCCAATCCGGAATTTGCACCCATTCTGCCGCCATGCCAGATATGATAAAATGACCCATTGTTAAAGTACTGCAATAAATTCGGACCGATATTCAACGCCGTACTCACCGATATGTCAGTAATATCGGGCCGCCAGATGAATTGTCCGAATGTTTTGTTATTGGCAACTGCTATTTCTGACTTCAAAGTAGCGTCCCCTCTTCTTACCTTGAAGGTGCGAAATGCATCAGCACCGGGATCAATGATCAGTTCCCTGGTGGTAGTATTTCCCGAATTCGTAACGGTTTGCAGGTCTTGGGAAAATGCAGGGATAGCGGCCCCGCATGCCATGGTTAACAACCAGATTTTATGTTTCATAAGACAAGGGATTTTTCTTAATTCACAATATTAAGAAAATCCCTTGTCAATGCAATCGCCTACAGTGCCTTTTGTTCCTTCAACCAGGCTACCCACGCAGCATAAGCCGGCGGTGTGAGGTGGATACCGTCTCCGGTGTATTCCGACTTCAGCGCTCCCTGCGCATCGGCCGCCCATTCGTGGAGGTTGAGGAACGGCAGGCTGAATTCCTTTGCCAGCGCGGCGATCCCTATGTTCAGGGATTTCACTTTTTCCGCTTTGTTCTTCAAATACCCGGGTAATTTGCTTTCATGCATGGGAAGTACGCTCTGGACGTAGAGCTTCGTTTTCGGTGCGCCACTGCGCAACCGTTCCAGGATGCGGCGGTAATTGGAAAGGATCACGGTTTCGGGGAGGCCGCGCCCCAGGTCGTTGATGCCGATCAACAGGAATAATTTCGCGGGTTTGGATGCGATGACATCGTTCAGCCGTGCCAGTACGCCGAAGGTGTTGTCTCCCCCGATGCCGCGGTTCACGATTTTTTTGCCCGGCAACAATTCGTGCCAGACGCCGCGCTCCGTGATACTGTTGCCCAGGAACACGATAGCGCCGCGCTGCTGGGGGAATGTAGCGAAAAGGGCCATCCGGCCTTTGTAGTAGTCGTTGGCATAGGAACTGTCGATCTGCTGCGCGCTCGCGCCCAGTGCCAGCAACAGGCCGGTGGCCATCAAGGTGCTATATTTCATGTGGAATTATTATCGGACCTGACCGCTGAAATCAACGGGAATATTAAATGGTTGCAGGAAATGGTCTACCAGTACCGCCGCGCTCCCGCGGTCCAGGACGGTTTCCGGCGAAGGCGAGCCGGAAAGCGCCAGCTGCCGCCAGTTATCCGCCAGGATTTGCTGCGTCACGGAAATGCCGGCTTTGCTGAAAATCTCCAGCAGCGCGGCTACGGTGAGCGGATCTCCCGAAGCGCCCCAGTACGTGCGCAACTCCGGGAACAGGGGGCGCAAACCTTCCACCAGCTCGAACGCCGACACTTCGCGCGCGGGATAGAACCAGGTTTGGTTGGCCCAGTTGAACGCTACCCCGCTGCCCCGGAGCACGCCCGCCGCGCCGACGCGCTGGATGGCGGCGAAATGCGGGCTTTCCGCGGGAACGTCGAGGAAAGGCATGATGTAGGCTTTGCTATCGAGCAGCGACTGCTGAACAGAGCGTATATCCGTTACCGATGGGTCTGTACCGTTGCGGAGCGCCACGGCGGCGAGGGCCCCTGCGGCCTGCCCGATGCCCATGACAACGGGCTGCAGTCGGGTGGCGCCGTTCACGATATTGGTAACGCCGATGCTTTTTTCGGCCACGATGAGCCCTTCCACGCCATCGGGCACCAGTGCGCCCATGGGTACATTATAGGAGGGCACGCGCATCTTCACGAAATCGATCTGCGGCGCATCGGTATTTTTATCGTGATGATGATCGATGGTGTAATCACCGACGGCGATGCCCGTCCGGTAGAGCGGGAGCGCCTGGTCGTAGGGTTTGGAAACGTGGTCCGCGGTAAGGAGGGCTTTGCCTTTCACCCGGCGGGATTCGCGGTGGTAGGGGATCATGGGCAGTTTATCGGCCGTCGGGAATTCATCGCCGGCGATGCCGAGGTGCTTCATGCCCAGTTCCGTTTGCAGGTAATAAACGAACCGGAGGGTATGGAGTTTCGCAGCCTTGAGGGCTTCCGTTCTTTCCGCCGGCGTTTTTTCGATGATATTGAGGTAATAATCGTTCCCGTGTTTGGGCCAGTTGATCATATATTTCCCGTTGGGCAGGCGGCCGTATAACATCATCATCTCGCAATTGTTCTTCGGCGCGTCGTACGAAGCGGGGTCCGCGATGCCGCAGCAAAGGCGGAAGGGCGCGGGGTCGTAGCCGGCGGGTTTGGGGATGGTTTTGTCGGCGCCTTTGCCGTAATCTTTCAGCACCACCACATAAGTAAGGTCCTGTATGATATTGTTGGCGACCGGCGGCGCGAGGGCTTCTCCCGTAACATCGCGGCTATCCATCCCGATGCTGTACTTCGCTCCTGCTGCGGCCATGACATCGCCGAGCTCGGTGGCGTCTATGACGATACGGGCCGAAATCTCCCGGGATTTTTTCCCCTGCCGAACGGTGACGGCCCACCGGCCGTTGGCGCGCCGGATGGCCGTGAAGCTCGTCTGGAATTCGATCCGGAGGTTCTTCTCCGCTGCGGCCAGCTGGCGGAGCAGGGTGTTTCCGACGTGTGGCTCGAAAAGGGTGTTGCTCACCCATCCCGTGGCCACTTTGTCTGGCCCGCCGTAATAATCGTAGAGTTTTTTGCGGAATTCGCCCCAAAGCCCCGAAGGCATGCGGTGGTTGCCGTCTATCGCCGCTACGCCTGCGCTGGTGAGCATGCCGCCCAGCCAGGTGGTTTCTTCAACGATGAGGGTCTGCACGCCCATGCGCGCGGCCTGGATGCCGGCCATGGTACCGCTGGCGCCGCCGCCTACGATGAGGAGGTCGGTCTGCTGCTGCGCATGGAGGAATAAGGGTAAAAGAAGGGCCCAGCCGGATAGGCGGACTATTTTGCGGAATCTGTTCATCATGTCGTGGATCTGGCGCCTAAATAACAATATTTTTTACCTTCGTGCAACATCTTATTAATTTTTTTTCAAAACATTTTTAGATTCCCCTTCTCATTTTTATTTTTTTTTAAAAACAATAGCTTTGTATCTTGACAGGATATTGAGGTTAAACTGAGGACCACTCCCAAATCGCATATATGGGTCAACCGACATTTTTTGAAGAACTGAACGATGAGAACATCGGCGGGGTAGCGTACAAGAATCTAAATCTGAAGAAGAAAATCCTGGCATATTTCACCCAGCACAACGATGCCACGATCGCCGACCTGGCGCGGGAACTGAATGCTTCCACGCCAAAAGTGACCCATTTGCTGAACGATCTGCTGCAGGAAGGGCTGGTGAACGATTACGGGAAGATCGACAGCACCGGCGGCCGCAAGCCCAACATTTACGGCATGGCGCCCGACGCGGGATTTTTTGTAGGAGTGGAAGTGAAGAAATTCCATATCAACATCGGCCTGCTCGATTTCAAGCGCAACCTCGTCAGAAGCGTGGAAAAGATACCATACGAACTGCAGAACACGGCCGCATCGCTCGACGAGCTTTGCAGCATCATTTCCCGGTTCATCGACGAACTGTCTGTCCCCCGCGAAAAGATCATGGGCATGGGCGTGAACCTCACCGGCCGGATCAATTACGCTACCGGCTACAGTTACAGCTTCTTCCATTTCAACGAAGAGCCCCTCAGCAAGGTGATCGAATCGAAAGTCGGCATCCGCACGTTCCTGGAAAACGACTCCCGCGCCATGGCCTACGGCGAATTCAGCAGCGGCACCGTGAACCAGGAAAAGAACGTCCTTTTCATCAACCTCGACCACGGTATCGGGCTCGGCATTCTCATCAACGGACAGCTTTACTACGGCAAATCCGGCTTTGCGGGAGAATTCGGGCACATTCCTTTTTTCAATAACGAACTGATCTGCCATTGCGGGAAAAAAGGTTGCCTGGAGACGGAAGCCTCCGGGCAGGCGCTCGTCCGGAATTTCCAGGCCAAACTGCGCGAAGGCTTCTCCACCGTTGTGATGCGCAAACACAAACAACCCGACCAGGTGACGCTGGACGACATTATCCAGGCCGCCAACAGCGACGACACCCTCGCCATCGAGCTCGTAGCCGAGATCGGGGAAAAACTGGGCAAAGGCATCGCCGTTCTCATCAACCTATTCAATCCCGAGCTCGTGATCCTCGGCGGGAGCCTGAGCACCACGGGCGATATCATCCGGCTCCCCATCAAATCGGCCATCAACAAATATTCCCTCAGCCTCGTCAACAACGATACGCAGCTCATGCTGTCGCGCCTCGGCGAAAAAGCAGGTGTCATCGGCGCTTGCCTGCTGGTGCGCAACAAGTTATTATCCCTCGCCTGATCCGATTTTTCATCGCGCAATTCATAAAACGTTGTACATTTAACGGCCAACTTTTTGATTGAATATCTAGTGAGAATGCTATGAAATCCGAACAGAACACCATGCCCTATTATGTTCTCGATGTTTTTACCAACGAGCGTTTTAAAGGCAATCCCTTACCCGTGGTGGTAACCGGCAAACCGCTGGAAACCTCGCTTTACCAACAGATCTCCCGCGAATTCGGGTACCTCGAAACTTCTTTCATGCACTATTCGAAAGAAGACAAGGCCCTCCGCGTCCGCTCCTTTACCCGCAATGGCCGTGAAATCTCCGGCGCGGGACATAACCTGCTGGGCGCAGTTTGCCTCGCCGTGCTCAAGGACATGAACATTTTCCGCGTACAGGAAGGCGTTCCGTCGGTGATCATGAAAGACCGGCGCATCCAGCTCAACATCGAAAACAACAGTAACGACCTCCCGTTCATCGGCATGCTGCAACAGGCCCCCCGCTACGGCAACACCGTTCCCGCGGAAGACATCGCCGCCGCGCTGCACCTGGAGCAGGAAGACGTGAAGCTGTTCGACTGGCACCCTACCGTTGTGACCACCGAAATATCGCACCTTATGGTGCCCCTCCGCAATATCGACGCACTCAACCGCGCCACGCCGAACGCCGGCGCCCTCCACAATATCGCCACCGGATACGGGTTCCAGGGCTGTTACTGCTTCGTGATCACGGATAAGGACACCCCGCAGGTCGCTCAGGCGCGCTTTTTCCACCCGGCCGGCGGGGAAGACGCGGCCACGGGTTCGGCCGCCGGGCCGCTGGGCGGCTTTCTTTTCCAGAAAGGGTACATTCACAAAGACAAGGAATACGCCATTCTACAGGGCGTGAAGCTACAGCAACCCTCCATACTGCGATTCCGCTTCACCGGCGCGGGGATCTGGGTGAGCGGCGCGTCGACCATTGTAATGGAAGGTATTTTGCACGTGTAGCTTTCTGCGTATCTTGCGCAGACATACATGAGCATCCCTACCATGGAAATGGAACTGTCAACCAAGATCGCACAACTGGAGCTGGTCAGCGAAGATCTCCCGGCCGTCATTATCATACATAATATTCTCACGCAAACGGTGGAGTACATGTCTCCCTGGGGCCAGCGGCTCCTCCGCACCAACCTGCAGGAACTGAAAGACATGGGCATCGCCTATTTCCACCGGTTCTTCAACCCCGCGGAGATGGACGATTACGTGCCCCGCATCATGCAGATGATACAAGGGAACAAGGAGCGTGAATTCGTCTCTTTCTTCCACCAGGTGCGGCCTTCCGCTAACGACGAATGGCAATGGTACCTCGGCGCCACGCGCATTTTCTACCGCAATGCCGACGGATTGCCTACGCATTGCATCACCTTTGCCCTTCCCGTAGAGCAGGCGCATTACATCAACGCGAAAGTGAACCGGCTGCTGGAAGAAAATACTTTCCTGCGCGCCAACAAGCATATCTTCGGCGGGCTCACGCACCGCGAAAAGGAAGTGCTGACGCTCATGGGCCTGGGTCGCAATACCGCCGAAATGGCCACCCAGCTGAACATTTCCGAGAAAACAGTGTCTACCCATCGCCGCAATATCAAAAACAAGCTGCATGCACAATCCAGCTACGACGTCACCCGGTTCGCGCAGGCGTTCGACCTGATTTAGGGTTTCCCCGGGCGCGGAGAATGTTTATATTGTGGAATGACTGCTTCCTTCATCCAGGTACTGCTGTCTTTGGCGGCAGGTGTCGGCCTGATCGTATTGCTGACGGTAAAATTCCGCGTTCATGCGTTCTTCGCGCTTTTCCTCGCCTGTTTTGCCGTAGGGCTCGGCGTGCAATTGCCGTTCCCGAAAATCATCTCCGTCATGAAAGAGGGGTTTGGGCACATCATGCAAAGCCTGGGCTTCATCATCGTGCTGGGCACCATGCTCGGCGTGATCCTTGAGCACACGGGCGCTACCCGCGTGATGGCCGCTGCCATCCTGAAGCTCGTCGGGGAGAAAAGGGCCGCCACGGCTATGGGGATCACGGGCTTCATCGTAGGGCTGCCCATTTTCTGCGATAGCGGGTACATCGTGCTGAGCGGCCTGAACCGTTCGGTAGCCGGGCGAAGCGGCATACCGTTGCTGGTGATGTCCGTTTCTCTCGCGTCGGGCCTCTATGCCGTGCATTGCCTCATTCCCCCGCACCCGGGCGCTACCGCCGCCGCGGGAACGATCGGGGCAGACATTGGCCGGCTGATGCTGATCGGGGCCGCCGTAGCCATTCCGGCTGCCATTGCCGGCTGCTGGTGGGCGTCGTGGATGGGGAAACGCGTGGCGGGCAACGTTCCGCACGATGCGCATGAAGACGAGCCGCTGCCCGCAACGCCCGCCTGGAAAGCATTTTTGCCTATCGTAGTACCCATTTTGCTCATTGCGTTGGGCGCGTTCATGAAAATGGAACATGGGTCGGATGTGCTGCAGATTTTGGGGGATCCGGTAGTGGCCCTGTCGGTAGGGGTTTTGCTGGCTTTGTACACGGGAACGGGATGGAAGAAGGCGGAAGTGAGCCGCCTCATGCTGGAAGCTTCCGAAAAAGCGGGCGGCATCCTCGTCATCATCGGCGCCGGCGGCGCTTTCGGGGCCATTCTCGCCACCACCGACCTCGGCACGCACCTTTCCGACGCGCTGCCGCTCGGCCAACTCGGGCTTTTCTTCCCGTTTTTGCTGGCCGTGCTCCTGAAAACAGCCCAGGGATCGTCTACCGTAGCCATCATCACCGCCGCAGCCATCGTAGGGCAACTGTTGCCGAAACTGGGGCTCGACAGCGATACCGGCCGCCTGCTTTGCATGCTGGCCCTCGGCGCGGGGAGCATGGCGATTTCGCATGCGAACGACGCCTATTTCTGGGTGATCAGCAAATTCTCCGGCCTCGACATGCAACCCATGCTCAAAGTCTACTCGGTGGCGACCCTGCTGATGGGGATCACCGCTTTCCTCGCCGTACTGGCGCTTTCCGCGGTGATGATGTAACCGGAAAAACCCTACCTTTGCCTTCCCCATTCCTAAAACGGAAATCATGATAACGAACATCACAACGATCGCATTCGACGCCGACGATACACTCTGGGTCAACGAACCCTACTTCCAGGAAACCGAACAGAAATGCTGCGCCCTCCTTGAAGATTACCTTCCCCATCACACCGTTTCCCAGGAACTGTTCCGCACCGAAATGCAGAACCTTCCCCTATATGGTTACGGCGTGAAAGCGTTCATGCTCTGCATGGTCGAAACCATCCTCCGCGTCAGCAATAACACCGCCAACCCGGAAGTACTGATCAAAGCCATCGAATTCGGGAAAGAGCTCCTCGCCAAACCCGTGGAACTGCTGGAAGGCGTGGAAGACGTCCTCAAAGCCCTCAAAGGCAAATACCGCCTCGTGGTAGCCACGAAAGGCGACCTGCTCGACCAGGAGCGCAAACTCCTCAAATCCGGACTGGAACATTATTTCCATCATATCGAAATCATGAGCGAAAAAGGCGAGAAAGATTATAAAAAACTCCTCCGCCATCTCGACTGCCAGCCAGAAAATTTCCTCATGATCGGGAATTCCCTCAAGTCGGACGTACTGCCCGTGCTGGCGCTCGGCGGCCACGCCATCCACATCCCCTACCATACCACCTGGGCGTATGAAAAGATCGATCACCATGTGGAACATGAGAATTTACGGCAGGTGATCGCCATTCCTGAAATCTTACCGCTTTTACTTTCATGAAGAAACAGTTAGACATCGCGGCCTGGGCGCGCAAAGACCAGTTTGCGTTCTTCCGCCGGTTTGAGGAACCATTCTTCGGCGTTACCGTGGAAGTGGATTGTACGGCTGCATATAACAAAGCCCAAGCGGGCGGGCATTCCTTCTTCCTGGAATACCTGCATTGCTCGCTGGTGGCGGCGAATGAAACGGAACCTTTCCGGTACCGCATTGCCGGAGACGACGTCTGGATATTCGACCAGGTGAACGCCTCCCCTACCATCAACCGCCCCGACGGCACTTTCGGCTTCGCTTATATGGATTTCCATCCCGCCATGGCCGATTTTCTGCCCGCCGCCACCGCGGAAATAGCGCGGGTACAGGCTTCTACCGGACTGGTACCGGCCGTTTCCGGCGAAAACGTTATCCACTATTCTTCCATCCCCTGGATCAACTTTACCGGCATTTCCCACGCGCGCAGCTTTTCTTTCCCCGATTCCTGCCCGAAGATTTCTTTCGGAAAGATGACGGAAAAAGCCGGCCGGCGGGTGATGCCGACGTCCGTTCATGTACATCACGCACTGATGGACGGTTTCCACGTAGCCCAATACCTGGACCGTTTCCAGGAGCTGCTGAGCGCATAACGAATCTATTCCTGTGATAGACATTTTCCATTCCGTGTACGCGCTTCACGGGAACGTTCATATCGGGATCGCCGCTGCCGATAAAAACCGGCGTTTGTGCAAAATCATCCGAATAGTTGGAGCGGTGTACCTGATCGCCGATGAGCCCGCCGTATTTCAGTGGCGTGCCGCATGTATCAACCCGTTCCAACGCCCGGGGTTTGCTTTTACGGTTTTCCATACCGGAGGATTTGTTAACCAGTTACATATCTTTAGGGAATGGAAACGGCCCACAACATCCGGCGCAGCGCCGACGGCGCCCTGCTCGCCAGCCTCCGTGAAATCGACGGCACCGCCGACTGGCACCGTGCACCGCTCTACGCGGTGGTCCACCTGCGGACCGGTTCAGCCGTTTGCGAAACCGGAAATGCCCGGTTCACGCTGCATGCCCCCGTGCTCCTGTTCTTCACACCCTACCAGGAATACACTTTCCATGGAGAATTTACCGGCAGCCATCTCAGTTTTCATGGCGATTTCTACTGCATCGAAAAACACCGGCACGAAGTAGCCTGCAACGGCGTCCTTTTCAACAATATTTATACACCGCCGTTCGTGCCGTTAGACGATGAACAGGCGGCTTCGGCCGGCAATTACCTCCGCCTGCTCCGCGATGCCATGTCCGGCAGCGACGATCTCGCTCGGGAAGATCTCGTCATCGCCCATCTGAAAATCTTGCTCATCATCGCCACCCGCGTCAAAAGCCGCCAGATCGAGGAAACCCTTACGCAACTCCCGCCAGACGCCGGCCCCCGGTTGCAGCAGTTCCACCAGCTGCTCGAAGCGCACTTCACCGAATGGAAAAAACCGGCGGAGTACGCTGCGGCGATGCACATCACCGGCAAAGCCCTTTCCCGCCTCACCGCGAAATACCTTTCCAAAACCCCGTCTGACCTCATCGCCGAGCACGTGATACAGGAAGCCAAGCGGGCGCTGCATTTCTCGCACCAGCGCGTAAAAGAGATCGCCACGGCGCTGGGGTACAACGATCCCCTGTACCTGAGCCGCCTCTTCCGCAAACAGACGGGCGTTTCGCCGAGGGAATTCCGGCAGCAGGTCGGAGTTTCGATCCTTGTCTGATTCGTCCATGTTTTGGCGACTTCCCGCTATTTTTGCCGGAAGGCAACAACCGTACCTTCGGTACATGAAATTCATTACTTCTTTTCTCGCTTTCGCCGCCCGGCTCGACAAAAGCGGCATCCGCATGTTGCGTATAGCTGTTTCCGTTATATTGATCTGGATCGGCGCGTTGAAATTCGTGCCGTATGAAGCGGAGGGTATCACGCCTTTTGTGGCCAACAGTCCGTT
This sequence comes from Chitinophaga rhizosphaerae, assembly GCF_003958645.1. Taxonomy (GTDB): domain Bacteria; phylum Bacteroidota; class Bacteroidia; order Chitinophagales; family Chitinophagaceae; genus Chitinophaga; species Chitinophaga rhizosphaerae. The sequence goes on along the minus strand of NZ_RXLO01000007.1, from coordinate 121,526 downwards.
TATGCGTTTTTTCTATCAACATCCCGATGAATACGGCCAGCACCGCAATAAGGAAGGAGAAGTCCATCCGGCGAACATCGCCTGGCACGAGGCGAACAATACGTATGGTTATGCTTATGGACTAGGAATACTGCTGGTGGGCATGGGTGTGCTGCTGCTCCTGAATCGGGCGCACCCGCTGTTCGGTACGGCCGGCGCACTGCTCACGATCATCATGGGCGTGGGTACGTTGTCGTTTCTCGTGACGACGCCCGAAACCTGGGTCCCCGGCCTCGGCGGCGCCCATCACGGGTTTCCGTACCTTTCTGCGGCCGGGAGGCTGGTGCTGAAGGATCTTATTATGCTCGCGGGGGCCGTGGTTTTGCTGTCAGATTCCGCAAAGGCAGCGCTTTCGCGCCTCCGCAACCGGTAGCCGGTTCAATTACAATAGGATAATGGGATAAAGCCTGTCAAAGTCGCGCGAAGTCGAAAGTTGCATAGGTTTTATAAGTCCGCTACAATGGAGAATTATTACAGACTTTCAAATACGCGTTGGCTCCCGGATTTAATCAGGAATGAATGATTAAAATATGAAACGAATTGATAAGCAAATGGGAAGACATAAAAAAAGCCGCTGAAACAGCGGCTTTTTTTGTTGCCCAACATGGATTCGAACCACGACACTCAGAACCAGAACCTGATGTACTACCCTTATACTATTGGGCAAGAATTCTCTGAAAGAGGGTGCAATATTACAAAACATTTCGGTAATCTCCAAAATTTTAGTCGCAAGTTTCTTTTCGGGCGAACCCTCCGCCCAGGGAATTGTTGTAATTCGCAAAGTCTCCGCATGCTGCCTATCCGCCGCTCCACTTCCAGGAATACCGTGGAATCCGTTATCGTGCTACTGTTGCTGCTCGCCTTGTTCGTAGCCGTTTACGACGTGCTCCGCGTGTTTTTCGGCGTGTTCACCTTCGCCATCATCTTCGCCGTTTCCCTCGCGCAACCCTTCGAACGGCTTTGCAGGCGCACCCGGCAGCGGCGCACCCTCGCCGCCATCATCTACACCGTACTGCTGCTGGCCATTGTGGCGCTGCCTTTCATACTCATCATCAGCGCCCTCGGCAAACACGCCTCACAATTGCTGTCGTTCGCCGGCGAAATACGCGAGCACGGTCTCCCGCCCCTCCCCGACAATATTTCCGACCTGCCGGTCGTGGGCAACAGCATCGCGGAGTTCTGGCAACATCTGCGCGACAATCCCCGCGAAGCGCTGGTGGGGCACGACCGCCAGATCAACCTCCTCCTCCACCGGCTGCTCACCGGAGGCGCGGGCATCGCGGGGGCCACGCTCCAGTGCGTGCTGGGCATCTTCGTGTCTGCCATGCTCCTGGCAGCAGGGCCAAAAACACTGCTGCCGCTTAAAAACATCCTGCGCCACCTGCTGGGCCGCAGCGATGCGCAAACCCTCATCCAGGCAAGTCTGAGCGCCATCCGCGGCGTTTCCATCGGCGTCATGGGCACGGCGTTCATCGCCAGTGCATTGTCGTATATCGGGTTCGCCATCGCCGGACTGCATTTCAAAATACTCTTTACCGCCGTCGTCTTTTTCCTCGTGCTGATTCAGGTAGGCCCGCTGCTCGTTTGGCTGCCGCTGGTGATCTGGGCCGCCGTGCAGGGGCATACCGGGCTTGCCGTGTTCCTCGCCATTTACGGTGGCTTCGTACTGGCGGCGGATGCCATATTGAAACCGGTGCTCATCGCCAAAAGCGGTGGACGGCTGCCGTTTCTCGTGCTGTTCATCGGCGTAGTAGGCGGCCTTGCGGCCTGGGGATTCACCGGGATGTTCAAAGGCGCCATCATCCTATCGGTGGCGTATACACTCTATGATTCGTGGCTGGAACGGAAGCGGCGGCACAATCGGCCAGGGAGGCTTCCATCAACCGGAACATGAACAATCCGCACCATTCCCTGTTATTTTCTGCAATATCCTTACAACCTAAAGCCCGACTATGCACATGATCCGCTCCGCCATCCCTGTTTTTTCCGCCATCTGCATCTTGCTGAACACCGCCGCCAGCGCGCAATACGTGAAAGTGCCCGACAGCGCGGCCTACACCCACCGATTCCGGGATGCCAGGGCGGTCCGCATCAGCACCGTGCCGCTGGTGCTCTTCGCCGGTAGCGCCGCTTTGTGGGGAGAACGCCAAAACGTGCGCGAACTGCGGAACCGGTACATCCCCACATTCCGCCATCATTTCGACGATTACATGCAATATGTGCCTGCGCTCGCCGTGATCGGACTGAATGCGGCCGGCGTGAAAGGGAAGAACAAGCCCGGAAGGGCATTCGTTTCATACGCTTTTTCGGCCGTGATCATGGGCGCCATCGTCAACGGTATCAAATACACGGCGAAAGTGGAACGACCCGACGGATCGGAGCGGAACTCCTTCCCTTCCGGCCACACCGCCAATTCTTTCATGAATGCGACTTTCCTGCACAAGGAATACGGTCAGTACCGCCACCCGCTCTATAGTGTGGCGGGATACTCCCTGGCCACGGGAACAGCTATCGGCCGGCAGCTCAACAACCGCCACTGGGTGTCTGACGTAGTGGCCGGCGCCGGCATCGGCATCCTCTCCACCGAATTGGCATACATGATCGCCGACAGGATTTACCGGGAAAAGGGCGAAAGGCCGGTTATTCATAAAGACCCGATCCCGGTAGACGGGAAGCCCAGCTTCCTGGAAATCCGCATGGGTTATGCGGTAGCCACCACGAAAGACCTAACAGGGAACGTCAACGGCATATCCGCCAAACGCGGCTTTAACATGGGGGCCGAAGGCGCGTGGTTCTTCCACCGCAACATGGGCGCCGGTGCGGAATTCGCATTCACTTCATTTCCCATCAACGATGATGGCCTGCTCATTACCGACCCCGACGTAACCGTAATCAGCGACGGGCACTATACACAACCCATGGGCATCCGGTACCTCCATGCCGGCCCCTTTTTCAGCGTTCCCCTTCCCCGCAACTGGTTCATAACGGCGAAAGTACTGGGCGGTACCTCACTGGGATCTGACGGGAACGTCATGATGCGGCTGAACAGCGACTGGAAAGACCTCCTCCAGCGAAACGATTTCCCTTACCTCCGCTACAAACCCGAAGGAACTTTCAGCTGGTCGACGGGATTGGGCATCCAGAAAAGGATTTCCCGGAACATCGGCATCAAGGCGTATGGCGCTTATTTTGACTCGGACCATGATTTCGAGATCGACGTCATGGACGATGTGGCCGACGACGGAAAATTCCTCTTCAAACATCTCGGCACGGAAAAAGTGCGCTTCAATCATTTTACTTTCGGATTGGGCCTGACGGCTTTTTTGTGGTGATCCCGCAGGATAGGCACCCTGTATCTCAGGTTTCCGCCCACACTTCACGTACCCGGCTATCACTTTAAACCCATCATCCATCCTTTCAAACCACCTAACCAACATATCGCATTCCGCAACCCCGGACGATCCGTAAACGAAGATAATTTCGCGGCAAATCATCATCATGAAACGGATCACTTCACTCGCGTTCGCCGCGCTGACATGCTGCATGGCCTGTTCGAAAAGCGGCGACAAAAACCCCGGCAACCCCAATCCCGACAATCCCGGAAACGAAGGCGTACCCACGATCGTATCGGTGCCCGTGCTCCGTGGAGACACTACCATCACCATGGGCCCCACCACGAATTACGCCATCGTCATGAAAGGGCTTCCCACCATCCGCCCCGTATTTCCCAAACTGGCGCTCAAACCGAAAAAAGTACGCGGCTACGTGACAGACGCGTCAGGCAACCCCATCGAAGGCGCAGAACTGGGGCTCCTGAAAAAAGTATCGGGATTCCAGCAACTGGTAACCACAACTACCAACGACAAAGGATACTATGAAATCGAGTTCGAAGGCGTCGCGGAATTCAAACACGCGTTCGCCGTCATTAACTATGTCGGTAAACCCGTGCCCATCAGTCTTTTCACGGCAGACAGCGTGGCCAGCGTCTACACCTACGACAAAGGCGGTGTAGAACACTGGATGGCCCTCAGCCACGGTACCGCCAATGCCGCAGATGCCGCCCATCGCCCATGGTATTCCAACAATTACTTCGGCGGATCGATCTACCTGAACTGGGATGTTTATGATGGTCCGTTCAGTACCGACGGCGCGCTGCCGAAGAATGCCGAAATCATCCTGAAACTGACGCCTGCCGGCGGTATGCTCTATGATGCCAGCCGGACGTTCACCATCCGCCAGAAATTGGGCAACAACTTCCTGAGCTGCAACATCAACAATATTCCCATCGGTATTTACAAAATCGAAGCGAAACTGGCCGATGGCCGCCCGCTGAAAATGGAGGTACATGGCCCGAACAGATCGGATACCTATGGCCTGCAATACGATACTGACACCAAAGCCTGGTACGTTTCCTTTGTGCCGGGTTTCAACGCCACCTCCAAGCCGATGCCCAACCGCAGCGAGTGGGACCAGGCCAATGTGTATGTGAGATTATAACAAGGTATTACTATAAACGCCGACCGGCATCCTGCTTCAGTTGAATACTGTTGCGGGATGCCGGTCGGGTATTTTTAACGCAGCGGTTGCGTTAGATTTTCTGTTTGTTCTGCTGCGGACGGCCGTGCCATTTCCGCTTTTGCTGTTGCTTGCGGTTGTTCGCCTGCTGGGAAGACGATTGGCGCAGCTGTACGGCGGGAGCCGGAGCCGCGGGCGCTTCCAGGGCAGGGAAAGGATGATCGGTAACAACGGGGATCTGCTGCTTGATGAGCTTCACGATATCTTTCACATATGCCCTTTCTTCATCGTCGCAGAAAGAAAGCGCGATACCGCTTGCGCCGCCACGACCGGTACGGCCGATACGGTGCACATAGGTTTCAGGCACGTTGGGAATCTCGAAGTTGATCACATGAGACAGGTTGTCTACGTCGATGCCGCGCGCGGCGATGTCTGTAGCTACCAGGCAACGGATGCGGCCCGCCTTGAAATCGGTGAGGGCGCGCTGGCGCGAGTTCTGGGACTTGTCGCCGTGAATGGCGCTGGCAGTGATGCCGGACTTGCTCAGTTCTTTGGCCACGCGGTCTGCGCCGTGCTTGGTGCGGGTGAAGACGAGTGCGCTCACGATGGAGGCGTCTTTCAGCACATGCACGAGCAATTTGCGCTTGCTCGCTTTATCCGTATAATACAGCTGCTGCTCCACTTTTTCCGCCGTGCTGGATACTGGCGTTACGGCCACTTTTTCAGGGTTGGAGAGGATGGAGTTCGCCAGGCCGGCGATTTCGTCGGGCATGGTGGCGGAAAAGAACAGCGTTTGTCTTTTCTGCGGCAGCTTGGTGATCACGCGTTTCACGTCGTGGATGAAGCCCATGTCGAGCATGCGGTCGGCCTCGTCGAGCACGAACTGGCGGATGTAATGCAGGTTGATGTGCCCCTGCTGCCAGAGGTCGAGCAGGCGGCCGGGCGTGGCGATCAGGATATCTGGGCCGCGTTTCAGCCCTTCAATCTGCCCTTGCGCGGAAACGCCCCCGAAAATAACGAGGTGACGGATGCCGGTGTGCGCGCCATAATCCCGGATATTCTCCGCGATCTGGATCGCCAGTTCACGCGTGGGCGTAAGGATGAGCGTTTTGATATGACGGTCGGGCGCCTGGGCGGCCTCTTTTTCCTTATAAAGCAACTGCAGGATCGGGATAGCGAACGCTGCGGTTTTGCCGGTACCGGTCTGGGCGCACGCCAGCAGGTCCCGTTTCTCCAGCACAACAGGGATCGCCTGTTCCTGGATGGGTGTTGGTGTTGTATAGCCTTGTGTTTCCAGTGCGCGAAGTATGGGTGTAATGAGGCCTAATTTCTCGAATGACAATTGATATGATTTTATGTAACGTTGATAACTGCCTGGATGTCAAATTAAAGGGAAGGAAAAACTCGAATTGTATCTCCAGGAGCATAAAAAAACTTTACAAAGATACGGAAAATCCCCCAATGCGCCGGTTTCGCATTAGGATTGTTTATTATACCACTCAGGCGACCAATCTTTCGTTCCATCGGAAAAGCCTTTCCGGCGCGGGTTTTAATCGGTAGTTTGCCTGCATTCAAACCATGCTTTTTTATGAAAACCAGGCTTATCCACATCATGCTGGCCGCCATTGCCCTGGCAGGCTGCTCGAAGAAAAAGGACCCTCCCCCCCAGGAGCCCGATTCCACCAAGCCCGTTCCCGTGCTGACCAAAGTCGTGAAAGGGCATCTCCTCAAATCGTGCGACATCGCCCTCGTTCCCGGCGCCAACTTCCGGATCGAATACACCTGGAACGCCGATAGTTCCCTGAAAAAATACAAATCCATCCATCCCGCCACCCAGCAATCCGCAGATGTGGATTTCCACTACGAAAACGGCATGCTGGCCCGCATCACTACCCAAAACTCCCTGTCCGAAGGCGTTTATGTTTTCAAAAACGGCAAGATAGACCGGATCACCAGCCGCCATCTCATCAACCCCACCGGCAGAAATTACCACTTCACCTACAACGCCGCCGACAACATGCCCGCCCGCATCCGGTACTATAACTTCAACGAAGCCGGCGAACAACTCGTTACCGAGGTCAACTACACTTACGATGCGCAAAAGCGCCCGGTAGAAATCACCAGCACGCAACCCAACGGCAACAAACGCATCATCCGGTTCCAGGAATGGAGCGCACCGTTCCTTTTCAGCCCATGGATATTTTCAGAATCGGAAATGGACCTCGAAAATTATGAGCTGTACAATGTTCCGCTGATGTTCGTCCTCGACCGGATGCCCACCAAATTCTCCGAGCACCAGCAAGCCGCGGGCGCTGCGGAAACCATGACCCGCCGGTGGGAAATCAGTTATACGATCCATCAGGAAAAACTGAATTTCCGCCGCGCGCAGGTTATATATCCCGCCAATCCGCAACTGGACCGTACCGTGGAGCATACTTTCCATTACTGATATATTGCGCCGTATAACACGAAAGCCCGCCGGAACCGGCGGGCTTTCGTGTTATACGATGTGTTTTAACCGTTTTTCAGCAGGAGCCCCCGCTCTTTCCGCATGCGCTGCAACAGGCTTTCCACGGTGTTGCGGATGGATGCGGGCAGTGTATCGAACCCCGGCGCAGCGCAGCGACCGGCCATTACCGAACTCGCTTTCCGCGGCGCATCCGGCGAAAATAGGCAATCACCCTCATTCCTCCCCACGATCATCCATTTCGATGACTATGGTCATTGAAGCGGGAAAACCCACCATTTACCTTTGTATCGAAATGTGAGAATAGCCTTTTTTACGAGATGATCCGCCCGCCCGGGCAACCGAATCTTCACCGACAGTCTTTCCCCTCCAGCCTTTTCCAATACTACATTCCTCATTCACTGCTTTTGGCAGCCATGCCGGCGTCTGCGCTATCGACACCACGGCCGTTTTACATTGGCCAGGCGCCATTGGTATGCCTATCGCACAAAAAAAAAGCCGCTATGAAAAATTCAATACTTGCCTGCGCCGCAGGCCTGCTACTGCTTTGTGCCTGTACCAAAGAACCCCTGGAAGAATGGATCCTGCCCGAAAACGGGAAAGCATCGCTGCCATTTGAATATAAAGACACGAGCTTCGTGATGGCCCCACGGGTAGACAGCGCCAACATGCTGCGCCTCGTCAATGCCTATCGCGCCAAAGGCTGCAACTGCGGCGAGGTATATATGCCGCCGGCTCCTCCCCTCACCTGGAACATCCGGCTGGAGAAGGCTTCCTGGCTTCACAGCAAAGAGATGAACGACAGCGTCTACATGAGCCATACCGGCCGGAACGGCAGTAACGGCGGCGACAGAATACGTAAGATGGGATTCAACTGGCATCGGTATGCAGAAAATATTGCGCTGGGCATTTTGACGGAAAAGACGGTAGTGGATGGATGGATGGGCAGTAAAACGCACTGTCTGGCGATGATGGACCCCTTGCTGAAGGAAACCGGCATCGCGCGATTCGGCAACTACTGGACGCAGGAGCTCGCGCTGAGCTATTAGCGATAGCGCACTGCCCCTGATCCTGCCTAAAAAAGTCCGGCACCGCAGCTGCCGGACTTCCGCTATATCAACTGAAAGTTATTTCGCTTCCGCGACATCGACGCCAACATCATTTTGGCCATCTTCGGTTGCAGGGCGCCGAAATCACTGAAATTATACCGGTTCGCCACCTTGAACTCGATGGAAAAATCCCCCACGCGGATGGCCTCGCAACCACCGGCATCGCGCCACACCGATCCCGTTGCCGTTCCCTTCACATATTTCCGGCCAAACACCGTCGTCACTTCCGTGATATTGACCGATCCCGGGGAAGGGATCCGTTTCAGTCCGTCCGGCGGGCATTCCACGTGATAGGTTGCCGCGTTTTGGGGCAGTGTTATCCCCAGTTCCTTCCCCGCATTTTCAACGTCATGGTACATGCTGTAGTAAGGATGGGAGCCGGTCGAATATCCTTTCCCGAAGACCTGGAGCGAATAGCCGGCTACCGGCTCCATGTCGTCGAGAATTCCATTGATGATCAAATCGTCTTCATGGACCATTACGTTATTGCGCGGGGAATTGTATGCGATTCGATCCAACATCCGATTACGACACCACTGTATGAAACCACGCCCAATGCCAGCATCAATTGATACCATCCATTAAAGCAATTATGGTGCTTAAAGCGTAAGCGCCGTATGCATGTTGATGCTTCGTAAGACAGGAAGCAGTTCCTCCGTGCGATAACTTTCCTGCAAACAAAAACTGGACAAGGCTCGCTACATCTGTTTAATATAAATAAACTTTATTTTATTATTTGTATCTTTTGCGCCTATTCACAACTACTAAAACCACGCGCAATGAAATGCTACCCGAAATCCGGATGCCGAAAAGCTATCACGTCAACAATCCTTCTATGGATATTATGCCTGGCTTCCCCATCACTTTTCGGCCAGATCAAGGTCATGAGCTATAATATCCATTATGGCATAGGCATGAACAAGGAGAACAGTTTGAAAGACATTGCCGGACTGATAAAAGAAACAGCGCCCGATATCGTGGGGTTGCAGGAAATAGGGGACTCGGCCATGGCTGCCGAACTTGGACAGCTAACGGGTATGTACTTCGTCTTCGGCCCTTCACTCGGAAAAATGGATGGATATGGAGACGCTGTACTCAGCAAATATCCGATCGTGTACGATGGCAACCATTCTATCCCGAGCGCAAGCTCAAGCCGCTACCAGGTGATGGCTTTAACCGTGGATCTTTCAACGAAATCTCCTGGCCTGGGAAAAGTAAGGTTAATCAACACGCATTTCGACTGGCTAAAAACGATCGGTTCTAAACATGCCCGCTTATCGACAGTGGATGTAATAGAAGAAGCCTTTTTCAACACGGCAGCGGTTCCTACGATTCTTACCGGAGATTTTAACGCGGAGCCAGGCAGTGAAGAAATCGCCAAACTTAAAAAATACGGCTGGACCGATAGCGGCGAGCCCGGCCATCATAAAACCATTCCTTCCACCCATCCCACTCATCAGATTGATTATATTTTCTTTCGCGGGAAGAAAGATTTTGCCGTGAAAAAATTTTCGGTCCTGTATGGCGTATTAAGCTCGGACCATTTACCGGTTGTTGCTGAGTTGGAATTGATTCGCCGGTAAACACGGAATTTGTTACAGCTGCTTGGCGATGCTCCCCAGCGCCGTGAAGTTTGCGCGGATGTTGATGAACCCCAGGAAATTCCCGTTTTCCGGATCATACCTGAACTCCAGCGGTACCCATACTTCCGGGAACACCCGGAGGCGGACCGTGGCGTTGAGAGATAGGCGGTCGCGCTCCTCTTCCGCGTACAACTGCGCGAAATTGCGGTAATATGACCCCGAGAACTTGATCTCCAGGTAACTCCGCTTGGTGGTTTTCGCTTTAAAAACCACGTTCATACCCGTTTCCAGGTTGAACAGCATGCGCTTGAGGTCTCTGCCCGATTTGAGCGTATCGTCTACGAACTGAAGGCCGGATTGGATATCGAGCTCCCAGTCGTGCGTGGTTTCCGGCGATCGCGTGAGCCCTTTGAGGAATTGGGTATGCAGCACCAGGTTGGAAAACACGAACTGATCTTTGTAGGTGGTGTCCGTTACGCCAACGGTCCATAGCACTTTCTTCTGGAGGTCTTCTTTCAATTGGCTGTAAATCGCTTTGGCGGTATCGGTAAAATTGTAATCGCCTTTTTCGTTGAGCTCCTGGCGGAGCGGCTCGTCTGCCGCTTTCAAAATAATTTCCTTCAGTTCGGGGCTCAGCGACTTGAAAGACGTTCCCTGGTTGACGAATGCATCCAGTTCCAGCAGCAACGCACCTTTCACATTCATGTCCTGAATTTTGCTGATCTCCTTTCCCGCGGCCGTGTTGGCGGCATACAACTGCTGTACGCGCCCGTTGTTTTCCACAGTTTTCAGGAATGCTTTGCTGACGGTTTCGTCGCGCTTGTTGATAATCGCGAAAGTGATACCGGATGTAAACCCATTGAACCGGAATGAACTGTCTAGCCGCAGTCCCACGGCGTAGTTGAGGTTCCTGAGTGGGGTGTAGTTCCGGTAGTTTTTATCGATCAGCAGTGTCGTGTCCAGTTTGGCCATAACGGCGAAGGGCGTGCCCTTGAAACGGATTTCCTTGTCGGGGCTGGTCAATCTTTCCAATCCCAGCTGGAAGAAACTGTTCAACACATCCTTATAATTCCCGGAAGCCAGCGAATCGGCCGTGAATATGGGGTTGGGCGATTTTTGCTGGGCCATGAGCTGTACGGAAATGCATAGCATCAGCAAAAGGACGAGCCCGGCGCGTTGCGTTTTCATATGAAAATTTCAGCGGTTATTTGATTAGGAAGTTGGCCATCATCAGGCCATTCGGGAAGTTTTTCGGATTAGCGGGGATGGTGGGCGTGCTGAGTTTGACGGTAGCGGTGCCCGTGCAAACGCCATTGATGGTGACCACATCGCCGCTCTGTACATCAGAAAAAACGATGCTGCCGGTTTCGCTGATGCTTTGCATGTTGATGAGCACGCCATTGCGGAACAGGATGGCCGTAGCCTGGCCGATGCCGCCGGTAAAAGTAAAATCGATGGACACGTTCTGCGAAACGGCTGTCTTCACGGCAACCAATGCTTCTGTGCTTAAATTCCCCGCCGGCGCTGCCGGGGATGCCGATCTGGAGACTGGCGTTTTGCCGGGGCTGGATTTGGCCTTTGCTCCTTTTTTGGGGCTGGCTTTGGCGGATGCTGCTTTTTTGCTTTTTGCCATGGCTTACAGGATTGAAAACGTATAATTAACCGGAATTCAGGCTGGGAAAATGGTTATGCTGTTGTATTGATTGGGGCAGACGATTCATTTGATACCGTTTCAGCGACAGGTTCAGGCTTTCGACACATTACAATGTTATGCAATGATAGCACAACTTTATGCAATCCCGCCGCTACCGGAGAAAAAAATCCGGAACGCGTATGTTTTTGGCAAGGATGGATGGGATGAACCGATAATGGGGTTTTCCACGATTAGAACCCGGACTTTGGAAAATCCGGCCAGGAAGCAGGATGGTGGCGGTTCGGAGGACGGGTGTAAAAATGAAAAAACCGCTTTGTAAAGCGGCTTTATTCTTTGTTGCCCGACCAGGATTCGAACCTAGACAAACAGAACCAAAATCTGTCGTACTACCATTATACTATCGGGCACCGTTCGTTGGGATTGCAAAAGTATCAATTTTTTTATTTCTGCAAAAAAAATGTTCGTAATTTTCTCATCTTTTTACTGAAACCCCCTCCTGCCAAGGCTTTCACGCTACAACAACCGCGTCACCGCCGCCACGATCCTTTCCGGCGCCAGCTCTTCCATACAGGCATGATCTCCCCGGAAACACGGCTTGCTGCCAAACACCGAGCACGGCCGGCAATACAGGTCCAGCTGCACCGCGTTCTCTTCCTGCTGCCCGAAGCCCATGAACCCTGCAAACGGATGCGTAGCGCCCCATACAGACACCACCGGCACGCCGTACAGCGAAGCCAGGTGCATGTTGGCGGAATCCATGCTCACCATTACGGTAAGCCCGCTGATAATGCGCAATTCCTCCTCGAGGGAATGTTTCCCTGCTACCACTTCCACCCCCGGGACCCGCGTGGCCAGGGCTTCCAGTTTCGCGGTTTCTTCCTTACCGCCCCCGAACAGCAGGATATCTGCGTCCGTTTTCCCGCGCAGCGCGCGGATGGCCGTTTCCATCTTTTCGATGGGATACGTTTTTTCGCGATAAGTGGCGAACGGCGCGATGCCGATCCGCTGTTTGGCGGAAGGGTTGCGCGGCAATGTGCCGGGCGCGTTCGCATCAACCGGGTATCCCAGTTCCGCGAATACGGCGCGGTAGCGGTCGAGGGTGGATGTCAGCGGCTGGAGGATTTTATCGTCTTTCCGCGTCAGCGCCTTCTTCCCCGCCCTTCCCTTGTCGATCACCGCAATTTTGACGGCCGACAACCGGAAAAAGGAACGGAGTATCTGGCTGCGCAATACCTGGTGAAGGTCCGCCATGGCGCGGATGCCGGGGAATTGCGCGCGGATGGAGCGGAACAGGCGGAAAAGGCCGTTTACGCCTTTATGCTCGCCTTTTACATCGGCCGGCACGAATATGAGCCGCGGGATGCCCTGGCACAGGGCTCCCCAGTTCTTATTGGTGACGAAAACGATGGTAAGGTCCGGATAAGTATCCAGCACCTGTTTCATAACGGGAATGGTCATGGCCACGTCGCCCATGGCGCTCAGGCGCACGGCCAGCAGCGCCGTAGGCTTATCGCCCGGATTTTTGCCCATACAGAACGGGGTTGAGCGAAGGATCGTTGTACATTTTCATCTGCTTGTACACTTTCATGTACTTGCGGCCTTTGGAAATATCTTCCAGCAGGGCTTCGATGGCGGCAGACAGGTCGCGCTGCTGTTCCAGCAACACATCCAGTTTGCGCGCGCAGGCCTGGCGGTGTTCTTCGGTCGCATCGGGCCGGGTAGCCTCTTCCCGCATGTGATAGATTTTCAGCGCCAGGATAGACAGCCGGTCGATCGCCCAGGCGGGGCTTTCGGTGTTGATCGTCGCATCCGGCACGGGTATTACGTCTTTATATTTTTCGAGGAAAAAGCTGTCGATATATTCTACCATGTCTGTCCGTTCCTGGTTCGACTTATCGATCCAGCGTTTCATGCCGAGAGCGTTCACGGGGTCGATGGCCGGGTCGCGGATCACGTCTTCCAGGTGCCATTGCACGGTGTCGATCCAGTTCTTGGCGTACAGCAGGTGTTCTACGGAGGTGTTTTCATAAGGGTTCCGGATCGCCTGGTGGATATCGTTGGCCACATGGTAATCGCGGATACTCTGGTCAAAAATTTCGATGCAAAGTGCAGTAAACATGCAGCAAATGTAAATAAAAAAGCACGCTGTGGAAACAGTGTGCCGGGCATAAAATCATGTGAATGTTCGAGAATGCAATTGTGTAGGCTTTCAATGGTTCTCTAAAGAGGGCTTCGAGTTATTTTCAGACAACGAAACCATCTGCTGACCATATGGTGCCGGCATGTTGGAGACGCCCGCAACACGGCCGGCAACAATAGTCAGATATTATTGATAGGAAAACCCGGTGATTGGAGATTTTCCGTGCCTTTCTGGTTAATACATATGTTTTCAGGAGAATGCGGTCAGGGGGTACTGGACGTTATGCAGTCTTAGCTAAATTGGCATTTCCTGGACATCTGGTACTAAATTACGACGAACGCCTGTATTATACTTGCAGTGATGAAAAATCTGTGTTACCACATTTAAATGATTGTGAACTAACGCCTTCCTACACGAAAAAAGCCGCGCAGAACGGGAGTCTGCACGGCTTTCCGGATATTTCGAAAAACTTATTTCATTTCTTTCCTGGCGGCGTAATACAGCGGAATGCCGAGCAGGATGATGCCCAGCCCGGGCACGGCGTACTCCGGTTCGTAAATGAGCAGCAGTACGGCCAGCGAAAGGGCCACCAGCACGTAAAGCGCCGGTAATACCGGATACCCGAAGGCTTTGTGGCTCCGGGGGATCTCCGGACGGGTCCTGCGCAGCACGAAAATCCCGATGATCGTGATCACATAAAACAGCAGCACGCCGAAAATCACCATGGTGAGCAGATCGCCGTACTTGCCGCTGAGGCAGAGCAGCGAAGCCCACAGGCACTGGATCCAAAGGCCCGTACCGGGAACGTCGTACCGGTTGAGCTCGCCCGCCTTGCGGAAGAAAAGCCCGTCTTTGGCCATGGTATAGTAAATCCGGGCGCCGGAAAGGATCAATCCGTTGTTGCAACCGAACGTGGAGATGATGATCATCACCGCAATGGCCATAGCGCCTACTCCGGGGCCGAAAATCCGCTCCGCGGCGGCCACCCCTACCCTTTCCTGCGGCGCAAATGCGATCTCGTTAAAGGGCAGCACGGCGAGGTACATGAGGTTGGCGGATACGTAGATGATGGTCACGATGAAAGTCCCCAGAAACAGGGCGCGGCCGATATTCTTCTCCGGGCTCTTGATCTCCCCGGCTATGAACGTCACATTGTTCCACGCGTCGCTGGAAAACAGCGTCCCTTTCATGGAAACGGCGATAGCGCCCAGGAAGGCCATGCCACCGAGGGCCGTGGTCACCAGTTGGCCGTCCACCATCTGCAGATTGGCCGTTTGCCAGGCGTTTTCCCAGTTGGCGTTCCAGATTTCCGCCTTGGCGCCGATCATCAGGCCGAAAACGATCAATCCGAAAAGGGAGAAAAGCTTGGTGAAAGTGAATACGGTCTGGATGATCTTCCCGTTCTTCACGCCTTTCGTATTGATCCAGGTGAGCAAAACGATAGAAAGAATGGCGATGATCTGGGCCATGTTGACGGAAAACGCCCAACTGCCAAGGGGTATTTTGAGCAAAACGTTGGTTTCCCCCAGCCCGGGCGCCAGATAGCCGAGGTATTTGGCAAAAGCCATGGCCACGGCCGCGATAGTACCCGTCTGGATGACGCCGAACTGCGTCCACCCGAAAAGGAAAGCGATGAATGGATTGTATGCTTCGCGGAGGTAAACGTATTGGCCGCCGGCTTTGGGGAACATCCCCGACAGTTCGCCGTAACTGAGGGCGGCGATGAGGGTTACGACCCCGGCCAGCACCCACATGGCCATCATCCAGCCCGAAGAGCCCATGGAACGGGCCACTTCGGCCGATACGATAAAGATGCCGGAACCGATCATGGACCCCGCCACGATCATCGTAGCGTCCACTAGGCTTAGCGTGGGTTTGAAGGAGTGTGTCTGGTTGGACATAGCGGTTGATAAAATGGTTGATAAAAGAAAATCCCGGTTGTTACACCGGGATCAAACGTAGCAATCGTTTAATTATTTGCTGGGAGTCGCATCATTGAGCGCCTTGATCACTTCTGCTGTAATGTCGTACGCTTCGTCTTTGTACAGGATGTTGGAAGCACCTGCGCGGTAAGAGAAGATGAATGCGTAACGGTTGCCGTTCACGGCCTTGATCGTTTCTTCCAGCCGCTTTTGCAGATCTTCGGAGAACTGCGCTTCCTGGGTTTGCAACTGCGCGATGAGGCTCTGGCGGTTCTGCTCGTGCTGCTGCGCCTTGCGCTGGAGGCTGGCTTCCGCCGCCTGGCCTTCTGCCTGCGTCATGGAAGGAGCCCGTTGCTGGAGCACCTGCAATTCATTCTGCAATGCACGCTCGCGACCGGCAATGTCGTTCTGCGCAGCTTCTTTCTTACGGTCCAGCTCAGCTTTTTTGTCCTTGAAATAAACGTAGTGAGCTTCCAGCGAATCAATATCTACATAGGCAAGCCTTTGCGCGCCGCCAGCCGCCAGAACGGAAGAATCAGCACCGGCTTTGGGGGCAGATTTACCGTTGTTTTGCTGACAGGCTGCAAATACGCCGGCGATCGCCATCAGGAATAAACCATTTTTCACAATAAGTTGACGGGTGTGCATGTTGATCGATAGATTTTAATACGCTTGGATATAATTAGATTGTTGCGGCGGCTAAAATAAGATTTTTGGGATATAAAAAAACGTTAAAAACAAAATAGTGGAAAGATAGGTTCGGTAAGGGTTTGAGGTCGATTCTCCCCTGAAAAACGAAAAAGGGGGACGATATCCCCCTTTTTTATCATTATTTTTTAGTCTTTTCCAGTGCTATTTCCGGCTCGTCCGTCGTCAGGAAGTCGGCCCCGGCCTTGAGATACGTCTCCATTTGCGCCGGGTCGTTGACGGTCCAGATGTTAACGGTCACGTTGTGCTGTCTGGCCTGCTGGAAGATGGTCATGTCCCTGTCGATGGTCTTCCAGTTGTAATCGAAGCCCCAGATCCCGTCGGCCTTCAGTTCCGCGGGCGATTTGTCGCCGTTGAGATAGGCGACCTTGGCATGGGGGTCCAGCGCCACGATCTTCTTGCAGATATTGTAATCGAAGCTGATATACAGCATCCAGGCCTGGGATTTGTGCTGGCGGATGAGGTCGTAGCATTTTTGGGCCAGTTCTTCACCGCGACCGGTTTTCGAGGGTTTCAGCTCGAGCACCAGGCGGGTTATGTTTTGCTTTTTGCCTTCTTCGAGGTATTGCTCGAACGTGGGCACCTTGTCGCCGTTTTTAAGGTCGATGGTAATGAGGTCCGCAATGTTCGTCTCTTCCACTGCTTTACCGCCGATATGGGGGTCGTGAGACAGTACCGGAATGCCGTCTTTCGACAACCAAACATCGAACTCGGAACCTTCACAGCCCAGGCGCGACGCTTCGCGCAGCGACGTAATGGAATTCTGGCTGCCTTCCGTATGTTTCCAGGCGCCGCGGTGCGCAACGATCTTGTTCCGCGCGAAATCATCCTTCACGAATATGAACGATTCCCGCTGGCCGCCCAGCTCCAGGGTTACCGCATATTGAACGGCAGCCGATTCGCCGATGCTTTTCCTCTTCTTCAACCGTACCTCGCCTTTCTTCCCGATCATGAAAAGACCGGAAGTATCTTCCGCAACTTTCACGCCCGATGCAGGCCCCTGCGGCGTGAACACCTGCCCGATCACCGCGCCGGACTTGCCTTTCGGAATGGTATAATTGTCCAGATGGAATGCGGGCGCTTGCCCGTTCACCGCTGCTGCGGCCAGTAATGCCGGAATCATGAATCGATAACGTAGACGCATGGTAATGTGTTTTCTATGCTTGTTTAATATTTCGTCAACTTACGGATTATTATGTTCTGCTTTCAATTCAGTTACATAAGCTTACAAAATACGGTGGCGAATGGATAAATCAAAGTCCCCGCGGGAGATTTTAATGAGAACTTAATATGGTCCCGGAAATCAAAAAAGGCCGCCCCAACCGGGGCGGCCTTGGAATATGATCGGTTATCAGACCTATTCTTCTTCGTCGAACTGGAACACTTCTTTCGAAGATGCGAGGATGTCGTATTCTTCTTTCGAACCTACGATCATGTTCTCGAATTCTCTCAGACCCGTACCAGCCGGGATCAGGTGACCTGTGATTACGTTTTCCTTCAGACCGAGCATGTCGTCGGTTTTGCCGTTGATGGCTGCGGAAGACAGTACCTTGGTCGTTTCCTGGAAGGACGCTGCGGAGATCCAACTGTGCGTACCCAGAGAAGCCTTGGTGATACCGAGGAGGAGCGGGCTGGAAGTAGCCGTTTCCGCGTCGCGGTATTCCACCAGTTTCTTGTCGGAGCGGCGCAGTACGGAGTTTTCTTCACGTACCTGGCGGAGCGTAACGATCTGGCCAGCTTTCATGTTAGCGGATTCACCGGCTTCGGTTACCACTTTCTTGTCGAAGATCTGATCGTTTTCTTCAAAGAATTCGAACTTGTCGGTAGTATCGCCTTCGAGGAAGCGGGTATCTCCCGGATCTTCGATGGTTACCTTGCGCATCATCTGGCGAACGATCACCTCGATGTGTTTGTCGTTGATCTTCACACCCTGCAGGCGGTAAACCTCCTGGATCTCGTTCACCAGGTATTCCTGTACGGCGAACGGACCTTTGATGGAAAGGATATCGGCAGGAGTGATGGAACCGTCGGACAGTGCGGTACCTGCTTTCACGAAGTCGCCGTCCTGGACCAGGATGTGGCGGGTCAGCGGAACGAGGTACTTTTTCACGTGGTTTTCGCGGCTTTCGATGATGATCTCGCGGTTACCGCGTTTGATATTACCGAAGGCTACTACACCGTCGATCTCGGATACGATGGCCGGATTGCTCGGGTTACGCGCTTCGAAAAGCTCGGTAACACGGGGCAGACCACCGGTGATGTCGCGGAGCTTGCCGATCACGCGCGGGATCTTCACGATCACCTGGCCGGATTTAACGGCTACGCCCTCTTCCACGATGATGTGGGAGCCAACCGGCAAGTTGTAGGATTTCACTTCCTTATTACCGTCTACAAGGAGAGACGGGATCTTGTTCTTGTCTTTCGTTTCGATAACCACTTTCTCGCGGTGACCGGTCTGCTCGTCAGCTTCTTCACGGTAGGTGATACCCTCGATGATGCTGTCGAAACGAACCTTACCGGCGATTTCGGATACGATAACGGCGTTGAAGGGGTCCCATGTGCAGATCACGTCGCCTTTCACCACTTTCTGGCCATCTTTCACGTTCAGGGTAGAACCGTAAGGGATGTTATTGGTGATGAGCAGGCGGTCGTTCTTCACGTCCATGATCCTCAATTCACCCGTACGACCGATAACCACCTGCAGTTTCTCGCCTTCGTTGTTTTCGAAGGTAGTGGTGCGGAGGCCGTCGAACTGTACGGTACCGTCGAATTTCGCAGCCAGCGTGGATTCTACCGATGCGGAACCGGCCACACCACCTACGTGGAACGTACGCAGTGTCAGCTGTGTACCAGGCTCACCGATAGACTGTGCGGCGATGATCCCCACGGCGTCGCCACGCTGCGCCGTGTAACCGGTCGCCAGGTTCTTGCCATAGCATCTTACGCACACGCCGCGTTTGCTTTCGCAGGTCAGCACGGAACGGATTTCCACCGTTTCGATCGTGCTTTCCTCGATCTTGCGGGCGATCTCTTCCGTGATCTGCTCACCTGCAGCAACGAAGAGCTCTTCGTCGTTGGAGGGGTTGAATACGTCGTGGAGCGACGTACGGCCGAGGATACGGTCGTACAGCGGTTCTACTACTTCTTCGTTGTCTTTCAGCGCAGAAGTCGCGATACCACGGAGGGTCCCGCAATCTTCTTCGGTGATTACCACGTCCTGCGCAACGTCTACGAGACGGCGGGTCAGGTAACCCGCATCCGCCGTTTTGAGTGCCGTATCCGCAAGACCCTTACGGGCACCGTGCGTGGAGATGAAGTATTCCAATACGTTCAGACCGTCCTTGAAGTTGGAGAGGATCGGGTTCTCGATGATCTCGGAACCGGTGGAACCGGATTTACGCGGTTTCGCCATCAGACCTCTAAGGCCGGCCAGCTGTTTGATCTGCTGTTTGGAACCACGGGCGCCGGAATCAAGCATCATGTATACAGAGTTGAAGCCCTGTTTGTCGGATGCCAGTTCACGGATCAGCGTTTCGGTCACTTTCGTGTCCACACGGCTCCAGATGTCGATGATCTGGTTGTAACGCTCGTTGTTCGTGATAAGACCCATGTTGTAGTTATCCCAAACCTCGTCCACCTCGCCGGCTGCACCGTCGATCATGATCTGTTTAACGTCGGGGATAATCAGGTCGTTGATATTGAAGGACAGACCACCACGGAATGCCGTACGGAAACCCAATTGCTTGATGTCGTCCAGGAATTTCGCGGTTTTCGGAATGTCGGTCGCTTTAATGATGTCACCGATGATCTCACGCAGCGATTTCTTCGTCAGCAGGGCGTTTACGAAACCTGCTTCCTTCGGAACGTATACGTTGAAGATCACGCGGCCCACCGTGGTTTCGATCAGCTTGCGCTCCAGGGTACCGTCTTCCTTACGCACATCTGCTTTTACGCGGATGTGAGCGTGCAGGTCAACGCGGCCTTCGTTATGCGCGATGATCACTTCTTCCGCGGAGTAGAAGGCCATGCCCTCTCCTTTCACGATTTCAGTGGCGGTGGTTTTCTTACCCTTGGAAATGTAGTACAGACCGAGAACCATGTCTTGCGAAGGCAGGGTGATCGGCGTACCGTTCTGCGGGTTGAGGATGTTGTGCGAAGACAGCATCAACAGCTGTGCTTCCAGGATCGCGGCGTTGCTCAAAGGTACGTGAACCGCCATCTGGTCACCGTCAAAGTCGGCGTTGAACGCAGAACACACGAGCGGGTGCAGCTGGATCGCCTTACCTTCCACCAGTTTCGGCTGGAATGCCTGGATAGACAGGCGGTGAAGGGTCGGAGCACGGTTGAGCATCACGGGGTGACCTTTCAGTACGTTTTCCAGGATGTCCCAAACCACCGCTTCCTTCCGGTCAACGAGCTTTTTCGCTGATTTCACGGTTTTAACGATGCCTCTTTCGATGAGCTTGCGGATAATGAACGGTTTGAACAGTTCCGCAGCCATATCTTTCGGAAGGCCGCACTCATGCAGTTTCAGTTCAGGGCCTACCACGATAACGGAACGACCGGAGTAGTCCACACGTTTACCGAGGAGGTTCTGACGGAAACGGCCTTGCTTGCCTTTCAGTACGTCGGAGAGCGATTTCAGCGCACGTCCGCCTTCCGCTTTCACGGCGTTGGATTTACGGCTGTTGTCGAACAGGGAGTCAACCGCTTCCTGGAGCATACGCTTTTCGTTACGCAGGATCACCTCGGGCGCCTTGATCTCGATGAGACGCTTCAGACGGTTGTTACGGATGATCACGCGGCGATAAAGGTCGTTCAGGTCGGAAGACGCGAAACGGCCACCGTCCAGGGGAACGAGCGGGCGCAGTTCCGGCGGAACAACGGGGATGTATTGCATCACCATCCATTCCGGGCGGTTGTCTACACGGCCATTGGCATCGCGGAAGGCTTCCACCACGCTGAGGCGTTTGAGGGCCTCGGCTTTACGCTGCTGGGAAGTTTCCGTAGCAGCCTGGTTGCGGAGCTGGTAGGAAAGGCTGTCCAGATCGATCCGGGCCAGCATCATTTCCACCGCTTCGGCACCCATCTTCGCGATGAATTTATTCGGGTCCTCATCAGGCAGCAACTGGTTGTCTTTCGGAAGGGTATCCAGGATATCCAGGTACTCTTCTTCCGTCAGCAGATCTGCATAGTTGAGGCCTTTCTCCTGCTTCACGCCAGACTGGATCACCACATAACGTTCGTAATAAACGATGGTTTCCAGTTTCTTGGAGCTCATGCCGAGCAGGTAACCGATTTTATTGGGTAAAGATTTGAAATACCAGATATGAACAACGGGCACTACCAGGCGGATGTGGCCCATTCTTTCACGACGCACTTTCTTCTCGGTCACTTCCACACCACAGCGGTCGCACACAATGCCTTTATAACGGATACGCTTATACTTTCCGCAATAGCACTCGTAATCCTTTACAGGACCGAAGATCCTTTCGCAGAACAAACCATCGCGCTCCGGCTTGTAAGTCCGGTAGTTGATGGTTTCGGGTTTCAGCACCTCTCCATAAGAACGCTCCAGGATCGTATCCGGCGAAGCGAGGCTGATGGTAATGCTGTTAAAATTTGATTTGGGACGATTTTCTTTCTTGATGGCCATTGTATGTTGTTTAAAGAAAACTCATTGTCATGCGTGAAGCCGGTTGGTCAGGTTTCCTTTCCTTTTCTCTTGAACATTCACGCTATTACTCCTGCATTCTGCTACGACGGTATCGGTAGGAGGCCCGGGCGGTTTGTCAACCGTCCAGGCCTCTCCATTAATACAGTTATCAGTCGAATTTCAGGTCCAGACCCAGGCCTCTCAGCTCATGGATCAATACGTTGAAGGACTCGGGCACACCGGCTTTCGGTATGTTGTCGCCCTTAACGATCGATTCGTAAGCTTTCGCGCGGCCCACGATGTCGTCAGACTTGATGGTGAGCAGTTCCTGCAGGATGTTGGCGGCACCGTACGCTTCCAGGGCCCACACCTCCATCTCACCGAAACGCTGGCCACCGAACTGGGCTTTACCACCCAACGGCTGCTGCGTAATGAGGGAGTAGGGTCCGATCGAACGGGCGTGCATCTTGTCGTCCACCATGTGGCTCAGCTTCAGCATGTAGATGATACCTACCGTCGCTTTCTGGTGGAAGCGCTCCCCGGTTTCGCCATCGTACAGGTACGTGTGGCCGAAGCTCGGCAGTTTCGCTTCGGAAATGTAATCCGCGATTTCTTCGGTGCTCGCACCGTCGAAGATCGGCGTCGCGAAACGCAGGCCCAGTTTCTGACCAGCCCAACCGAGTACGGTTTCGTAAATCTGGCCAAGGTTCATACGGGAAGGTACACCCAGCGGGTTCAGTACGATATCTACCGGGGTTCCGTCTTCCAGGAACGGCATGTCTTCGTCACGCACGATCTTGGCTACGATACCCTTGTTACCGTGGCGGCCCGCCATCTTATCACCCACTTTCAGCTTACGTTTGCTGGCCAGGTAAACCTTCGCCAGTTTCAGTACGCCTGCGGGCAGTTCGTCACCGATGGAGATGTTGAATTTCTCGCGTTTATAACGGCCCAGCTCCTCGTTGTACTTGATGTTGTAGTTGTGGAGCAGGGTATTGATCTGGTCGTTGGTATCCTGATCGGTCGTCCAGCCCAGGGGGTTCACGTTCTGGAAATCCACGTTCGCCAGGTTCTTCGCGGAGAACTTGGACCCTTTGGAAATCAGCACTTCGCCGTAGGTGTTGGTGATGCCCGCGGAAGTTTTTTCCTTCAGCAGGGTCAGCAGTTTGCCCATCAGTACTTCCAGCAGATCTTCCTCGTTCTTCTGGTGGATTTTCTCCAGTTTCTCGAGGGCTGCTTTCTCGCGGGTTTTGGAGTTTTTATCCTTCTTCGCACGGGAGAACAGTTTTTTGTCGATCACCACGCCTTCGGTAGACGGGGGCGCTTTCAGGGATGCGTCTTTCGCGTCCGAAGCCTTATCGCCGAAGATCGCGCGGAGCAGTTTTTCTTCCGGAGAAGGATCGCTTTCGCCACGGGGTGTGATCTTGCCGATGAGGATGTCGCCTTCCTTGATGTGAGCGCCTACGCGGATGATACCGTTCTGGTCCAGGTCCTTCGTAGCTTCTTCGCTCACGTTCGGGATATCCGGCGTCAGTTCTTCTTCACCCAGCTTGGTGTCGCGTACTTCCAGCTCATACTCGTCGATATGGATGGAAGTAAACCAGTCTTCCTTGGCTACGCGCTCGGAGATTACGATAGCATCCTCGAAGTTGTAACCTTTCCAGGGCATGAACGCCACTTTCAGGTTGCGGCCCAGTGCCAGCTCGCCGGCGCGGGTTGCGTAACCTTCCGTGAGGAAGTCCCCTTCTTCCACCTTCTGGCCTTTCTTAACGGCAGGACGAAGGTTGATACAGGTGCTCTGGTTGGTTTTTACGAATTTGGTCAGTTGATAAACGATCAGGTCGTCTTCGAAGCTCACCAGTTTCTGCATTTCGTCGCGCTCGTAACGTACATGGATTTCGTTGGCGTCAACGAATTCCACAACGCCTTTGCCTTTCGAAGTGATCTGCAGACGGGAGTCGCGCGCTGCCTTGCCCTCGAGGCCGGTACCCACGATGGGGACCTGCGGAGCGATCAGCGGCACAGCCTGGCGTTGCATGTTCGAGCCCATGAGCGCACGGTTGGCGTCATCATGCTCGAGGAACGGGATCAGGGAGGCGCTCAGACCAACGATCTGGTTCGGCGCAACGTCCATGAACTCCACTTCCTGAGGGTCCAGGATGGGGAAATCGCCCGTCTCGCGGGATTTAACTTTATCACCGGTAAACGCGCCTTTCTCGTCGAGCGGGGCGTTCGCCTGTGCGATTTTAACGGAGTCTTCTTCTTCTGCGCTCAGGTACTCGATATTGTTCATATCTACTTTACCGTCTTTCACCTTGCGGTACGGCGTTTCGATGAAGCCCATCTCGTTCACCATGGCGTGTACGCACAGGGTGGAGATCAGACCGATGTTCGGACCTTCAGGGGTCTCGATGGTGCAAAGACGGCCGTAGTGGCTATAGTGTACGTCACGCACCTCGAAGCCTGCACGCTCGCGCGACAGGCCGCCGGGCCCGAGCGCGGAGATACGGCGCTTGTGCGTGATCTCCGACAGCGGGTTGGTCTGGTCCAGGAACTGCGAGAGCTGGCTGGTACCGAAGAAGGAGTTGATCACGGAAGACAGTGTCCTCGCGTTGATCAGGTCTACCGGTGTAAACACCTCGTTGTCACGAACGTTCATACGCTCGCGGATGGTACGGGCCATACGCGCCAGGCCTACGCCGAACTGCGCGTACAATTGCTCGCCCACGGTGCGTACGCGACGGTTGGACAGGTGATCGATATCGTCGATCTCCGCCTTGCCGTTGGTCAGTTGCACGAGGTATTTAATGATCGAAATGATGTCTGCCTTGGTCAGCACCTTCATATCGAGCGGTGTGGCCAGGCCGAGTTTGCGGTTGATCTTGTAGCGGCCTACGTCGCCCAGATCATAACGCTTGTCGGAGAAGAATAATTTATCGATAATGCCCCTTGCTGTTTCGTCGTCCGGCGCATCGGCACCGCGCAGTTGGCGGTAGATGTGCTGAACGGCTTCCAGCTCGGAGTTGGAGGTGTCTTTGTTGAGGGTATTGTAGATGATGGCAAAGTCGCCGCTCACTTCTTCCTTCTGCACGAATACGGATTTAACGCCCATATCGGTGATCAGTTCGATGTTCGCTTCGTCGAGGATGGAATCACGCTCGAGCACGATCTCATTCCTTTCGATGCTCACCACCTCGCCCGTGTCTTCATCCACGAAATCTTCCACCCAGCTGCGTAAAACGCGGGCAGCCAGCTTTTTGCCGGCATATTTCTCGAGGCTCTTGCGGTCTGCTTTTACTTCGTCAGCCATGCCGAACAGCTCCAGGATATCCTTGTCTGTTTCATAGCCGATCGCCCTTAACAGGGTAGTAACCGGGAACTTCTTCTTACGGTCGATGTAAGCATACATCACATTGTTGATGTCTGTCGCAAACTCCATCCAGGCACCTTTGAAGGGGATCACCCTTGCAGAGTAGATCTTGGTGCCGTTCGGATGCACGGACTGTCCAAAGAACACACCGGGCGAACGGTGAAGCTGGGATACAACTACACGCTCAGCGCCGTTGATAACGAAAGTACCTCTGGGGGTCATGTAGGGAATGTTCCCAAGGAACACATCCTGCACAATGGTCTGGAAATCAACGTGTTCCTCGTCGTTACAGCTGAGGCGGAGCTTCGCTTTCAGCGGAACGGAATACGTCAAACCCCGCTCAATACATTCTTCGATGGTATAACGCGGAGGGTCTACGAAATAGTCCAGGAACTCCAGATTGAAGATATTTCTGGTATCTGTGATCGGGAAGTTTTCCTTGAATACTTTAAAAAGGCCTTCGTTGTTACGCTTGTCTGGTGTGGTTTCTAATTGGAAGAAATCCTTGAAAGATTGGATTTGGATAGCCAACAGATCCGGTGTCTCAGCAACTTGTTTGATCTTTCCAAAATTTACTCTTTCGTTAGTTTGGGCTTTTTTTAGAGACATATTCGAAGTTAGCAGTTAATATGACTTGTATTGAATAAGGGAAATTAACGATTCTTTGCCAAAAACATCCAAATTATTGTAACTCAACCATCAAAGCCGGGAATTTCCCGTTTGCCGGACCATCAGGAAAAGATACGTTCCCAAAGGGAATAAGGCCAAAAAGTACCGGAGCACTTTTTGACCTTAAAAAGAATGTATATTATGCAAAGAATTACTGAATTTCTACGTCAGCGCCTGCTTCAGTCAGCTTCGCTTTCAGATCTTCTGCTTCAGCCTTGCTAACGCCTTCTTTCACTGATTTCGGAGCACCGTCAACCAGTTCTTTGGCTTCTTTCAGACCGAGGCCGGTCAGGTCTTTTACAACCTTAACCACGTTCAGTTTGCTAGCACCTGCAGATTTCAGAACTACGTTGAAAGCAGTTTTTTCTTCAGCAGCAGCAGCTCCACCGCCGTCGCCAGCAGCTACAACAACTGCAGCAGCAGCAGGTTCGATACCGTATTCGTTCTTCAGAACGTCTGCCAGTTCCTGTACTTCCTTAACAGTAAGACCTACTAATTGTTCAGCTAATGCTTTTACGTCTGCCATTTTATAATGTTTTTTGTGTTGTTTTAAAATGTTGAATTAGAATATATTGTGACTTGGAAGCCAAAGTTGTTACCGATTACTCGGCGGCGGGTGCGGCTACTGCTGCAGCGGCTTCTCCACCTTCTTCTTTCTTGCCTTTCTCGAGCAGGGCAGCGATTACGCGCTTTGCAGGAGATTGCAGCAGACCGATAACTTCGCCGATAAGCTCGTTTTTGGTCTTGATCTTCGTCAGGTTCGCCAGCTGGTTGTCGCCCAGGTAGATTTCGTCAGCCACGAAAGCAGCTTTCAGAACGGGTTTTTCCAGTTTCGCGTTCGCCTTGCGGAAGGTGCTGATGATCACAGCGGGCTCTTTCGGGCTGTCGGAGAACATCAGGGCCGTAACACCGTTCAGTGCTTCGTAGATACCTGCATATTTCTCGTTGTCCAGGCTTTCCAGTGCCTTTTTGATCAGGGTGTTCTTCGCCACTTTCATTTCCACATTCTTGTCGAAACAAACCCTTCTCAGGTGGTTCACCTGCGCTACCGTCAGAGACTCGGTATTGGTAATATAGAAGTTGCTGTACTGAGAGAACTTGCTTTTCAGCACCTCAATCACTTCATTCTTTTGGTCTTTGTTCATTGCTTAATGTTTAACATTGACTGCTTACTGCCTTCACTGCCTCGCGGCTCCGGCACCAACGGCCGTCAATTAGTTTTGAACAGATTTAGTGTCGATTACGATGCCCGGGCTCATGGTCGCTGCCATGCTCAGACCTTTCAGGTAAGTACCTTTGGCGGTAGAAGGCTTCAGCTTGATGATCGCGTTGATCAGCTCCTGGCTGTTCTGCTCGATCTTCTCGGGAGCGAAGGATACACGGCCGATAGACGCGTGGATGATACCAGCTTTGTCTACCTTGAAGGTAATTTTACCACCTTTCACCTCGGTAACGGCAGCTGCCACGTCGTTGGTAACAGTACCGGTCTTCGGGTTAGGCATCAGGTTACGGGGGCCCAGGATCTTACCCAGCTTACCGATCTTCGGCATCGTTGCGGGCGTCGCAATGATAACGTCTACATCGGTCCAGCCAGCTTCGATCTGCGCGATGAAATCATCCAGACCTACGAAGTCAGCACCGGCTTCTTTCGCAGCAGCCTCTTTGTCAGGCGTGCAAAGTACCAGCACTTTCTTGGTTTTACCAGTACCGTGAGGAAGCGTAACGGAACCACGGATCGCCTGGTCGGCTTTCTTCGGGTCTACGCCCAGACGGATATGCAGATCGACAGAAGAGTCGAATTTCGTGCAGTTGATATCTTTTACAAGTGTAGACGCTTCTTTCAGGCTGTAAGACTTGTTCTTGTCCACCTTCGCGTCAGCTACTTTTCTTTTTTTCGTTGCCATTTTCAGAATGTTTTACTTAATTCCTGCTTTCACAGGGTGAACAATTTAGTTTTCCCAGGGCGCTTTACCGTCTACGGTGATACCCATGCTGCGCGCAGTACCAGCCACCATTCTCATGGCGCTTTCCAGCGTGAAGCAGTTCAGGTCAGGCATCTTGTCTTTGGCGATAGCCTCAACCTGATCCCAGGATACTTTACCCACCTTGTTACGGTTAGGCTCTTTGGAACCACTCTGAACTTTCGCAGCTTCCAGCAGTTGAACCGGAGCCGGAGGAGTCTTGATAACGAAATCAAAGGATTTGTCAGTGTAAACAGTCAGTAACACCGGTAATACCTTACCCATCTTGTCCTGGGTACGGGCATTGAACTGTTTGCAGAACTCCATGATGTTCACACCTTTCGAACCCAGTGCAGGGCCAATCGGAGGAGCAGGGTTGGCTTGGCCACCTTTCACCTGGAGTTTCACGTACGTTGCGATCTCTTTTGCCATTGTGTTGTTTTTAATTTGGTTAAACGTTTCCCCTCCCGTCACCGGAAGCAGAAACTCCCAAAACTCAAAAGTCGTTCGTTGAAAGACATTTTAAGGGGGATGCAAAGGTAGGTAATATTTAATTGATTCGCAAAAAATATTTGGACTTCGGCATTTTTTTTGCTACTATCCGGGAATGGAAATTTTGCTGCATGACTAACTGCCTGTAAACGAATGTGATACATTCGCGTCGCCGAGCCGTGCAAAGATACGGATTTCCCCCCTCTTCCCCTCCACATCTACCCTTCCTTCCATTATTTTCTCCCCATCCCTTCCCGCTTTTTTATAAATTTATCCCCCATAAGCTTTTCCACATGCTATTTCTCCTGTTATCACTTTTGCTCAAATCACCAGAAAACCTACCGAACGGCATGAAAAACACCGTACTCTTTATCGGCTCCTACTCCGAAGCATCCCAAAATGGCATCCACACACTGATCCTCACCGGCAAAGCTCCCTGGTTCGGGGATATCCGGAAAGGCTTCGGCGGCATCGCCAACCCCTCTTTCCTGAAACTGTCCACAAACCGCAAAATGCTCTACGCCGTCTCCGAAACCGGCGAAGGCACCGTTCAGGCATACGCCCTTCAACCCGCCGGCGGCCAGGCCCCTCCCGCGCTTACGCCCGCAGGTAGCCCACAACCCGCCGGAAACGGCCCCTGCCACATCTCCGTTGACCCGCAAAACCTGCATATCATCGTTTCCAATTATAATGGCGGCAGTCTTACCGTTTTCCCGCTCGACGAAAACGGCATCCCCCGCACCGCCGTCCAACGCCTCCATTTCAGCGGCAAAGGCCCGGACCCCTCGCGCCAGGAAGCCCCGCACGCCCATTCGACCCTCTTCTCGCCCGACGGGAAACAAGTCTTCGCGGCCGATCTGGGCACCGACCGCATCCATATATATGATTACGACCCCAAGCACGATAAACGCCCGCTGACGCCTGCCAAACAGCCTTTCGCCACTACCACGCCCGGCGGAGGCCCGCGCCACATGGCCTTCTCCGCTAACGGGAAACTCCTGTTCGCCGTGCTGGAGCTTAACGGCCAGGTCCAGACCTTCCGCTATCAAAACGGCGGCCTCACACCCCTGCAAACCGTTTCCGCCGCGCCCGCCGATTACAAGGGCGACCATTTCAGCGGGGCAGACATCCATCTTTCACCCGACGGAAAATTCCTCTATACTTCCCTCCGCGGCGATATCCACCAGATCGCCATTTTCAAAGTGCAACCAGATGGATTACAACTCGTTAAAAATCAACCGCTTCCCGGTAAAGAGCCCCGCAACTTCTGCCTGTCGCCCGATGGCAATCTCCTGTACTGCGCCCTTCAGAAAAGCGGATCGATCGTCGTTTTCAGGCGCGATCCCGATACGGGGCTGTTAACCGACACGGGCGATTCTATGAAAACGCCCTCCCCCGTCTGCCTGGAAACCATGTGATTATTACATGTGGCAACAGGCAAAAAGTTGCTGATACATGTATTTCGTAACTTCATGGCCTTAAACCCCTTCGTTATGAAACGCATCTGTTTGTTCATCGCAATCGTCTGCAGTACTGTTATTTCCGCCCGCGCGCAGGATGAAGCCGCCCAGAAAGCCTGGATGGATTACATGACGCCCGGCCCCATGCACAAAATGATGGCTATGGCCAACGGCACCTGGAATACGGACCTCACGTTCTGGATGTCGCCCGGAGGGCCTTCTTCCAAATCTACCGGCAGCTGTACCAATCGCATGATCCTTGGCGACCGTTACCAGGAAACCGTTCACACGGGAGACATGGGCGGCATGCAATTCGAAGGTCATGGGATTCTGGCGTACGATAACGCCAAGAAAGTGTTCCAGTCTGTTTGGTACGACAATATGGGTACCGGCGTCATGGTGCTTGAGGGCAAGTACGATGATGCTACCCGCAGCATGACGCTGACGGGCTCTTCTGTCGACCCCATGGGCAAGCCCATGGGCATCCGCGAGGTGTTCAAGTGGATAGACGACAACACCCAGTTCATGGAAATGTACATGATGCAGGACGGCACGGAATTCAAGAGTATGGAAATGAAGCTGACCCGTAAATAAACGGTTGGCGATCTTTCAAGATTTTCGGCGGCTGCGCGATGGCGTGGCCGCTTCTTTTTTGGGGTTATTCAATTAAAGTTGGAGGGAGGGTCCCGTGAATTGTAAAGCATCCGATAGCGTGTATGCGTTGCAGATGGAGGCGGAAAGGCTTGGCTGCCGGATGATCTGGCGAATGGCGTAAAAAATACGTTCCATGCGGGATGAGGAGGGGGAAAAAAGAAGAGGCTGCCGGATGGCAACCTCTTCGAGTATGGTGGAAAACCAGGATTAGCTGATTTTTTCTACCTGCATAAAGTTGAGCTCTACCGGTGTGGCACGGCCGAAGATCTTTACGGTTACTTTCAGTTTCTTCTTTTCTTCGAGTACTTCTTCGATGACGCCGTTGAAGTCGTTGAAAGGACCGTCGATGATCTTGATGGTTTCGCCGACGATGAACGGTTCGCTCATGGTGAGGCCCTGATCGGAGATCTCGTCTACTTTTCCGAGCATTTTATTGACTTCGGATTTGCGGAGAGCGATGGGTTTTTCCTTACCGAGGAAGTGGATAACGCCAGACACGTTGCGGATGGCCTGGATCACTTCGTCGTTCATTTTCCCTTCGATGGCTTCGATCATCACATAACCGGGGTAGAAGTTTTTTTCGCGCATTACTTTTTTACCGGCCTGCACTTTATAAACTTTTTCCACGGGGAGGAAAACCTGGGTGATTACGTTGGCCCAATCACTGCGGCGGATCTCGATATCCAGGTATTCTTTGACTTTCTTCTCTTTGCCACTTACCACGCGCAGCACGTACCATTTGGTTTCCTGAGCGGGCTGAGTGGGGATTTGGGCTTCATCCATTATTGAAACAGTTTATAGTATTGCGATAAAACCAGGTGGGAAGCGGTGTCCATCCCCCAAACCATCAAGGTGATAATGACGGTTGCGATCAGTACGATCATGGTAGATGACTGCAGTTCTTTCCAGGTAGGCCAGGATACTTTATGTACCAGTTCGTGGTAGGATTCTCTGAAGTAGTTCGTGACTTTGTTCATGTGTTAATTTCTTGGGACTGAAGTTAAAAAACAATCCTGTTATGAACGATAAAAATTGCCTTCAAGGGAAATTGCGGATTTGTCGAGGAAATCTGCAATTTAACTTTCCGGCAATTTACATTTTAATCAGCACGGGCAC
Organism: Chitinophaga rhizosphaerae; assembly: GCF_003958645.1. Classification (GTDB taxonomy): domain Bacteria; phylum Bacteroidota; class Bacteroidia; order Chitinophagales; family Chitinophagaceae; genus Chitinophaga; species Chitinophaga rhizosphaerae. The sequence continues at coordinate 90,011 of NZ_RXLO01000007.1, read as the reverse complement.
TAGGATTCGAACCCAGATCAAAGGTTTTGGAGACCCGTATGCTACCGTTGCACCATGCCCGTGTGTAAGCCATCAGCACCTTTCGTTTTCACCGTCTGCAAAGATAATCTTTGGGAGATTACTTACGCAAGAACTGATGGCTTTTTTTTATTTTCTCAGTAGTTGCCTACTGATTATTTCAGGATTTCAGTCACCTGACCAGCACCTACGGTACGGCCACCTTCGCGGATAGCGAATTTCAGACCTTTCTCCATAGCGATCGGTTGGATCAGTTTAACAGTCAGGCTGATGTTATCACCAGGCATAACCATTTCAACACCTGCCGGCAGTTCAACCTCACCAGTTACGTCCGTAGTACGGAAGTAGAACTGAGGACGGTATTTCTGGAAGAACGGCGTGTGACGGCCACCTTCTTCTTTGCTCAGTACGTAAACTTCGCATTTGAAGTCGGTGTGCGGAGTGATGGAACCGGGCTGGCAGATAACCATACCGCGACGGATCTGGGTTTTCTCAATACCGCGGAGGAGCAGACCGGCGTTGTCACCAGCTTCACCTTCGTCCAGCAGTTTTTTGAACATTTCAACGCCGGTGCAGGTAGATTTCATAGATTCTGCCTGCAGACCTACGATCTCAACGTTTTCACCAACTTTGATACGACCGCGCTCGATACGACCGGTGGCTACAGTACCACGACCGGTGATGGAGAACACGTCTTCTACCGACATCAGGAAGGGTTGGTCAACCGGGCGGGGAGGCAGGGGAATGTAAGTATCAACTGCTTCCATCAGTTCCTCGATCTTGGCGATCCACTGGGGGTCACCTGCGAGCGCGCCGGTAGCGGAGCCTTGGATGATGGGTACATTATCACCGTCGAAACCATAGGAAGACAGCAGTTCGCGCAGCTCGATCTCAACGAGTTCCAGCAGCTCGGCGTCATCAACCAGGTCTACTTTGTTCATGAATACAACCATACGGGGAACACCTACCTGGCGAGCCAGCAGAACGTGCTCTTTGGTTTGGGGCATCGGACCGTCGGTAGCAGCTACTACCAGGATAGCACCGTCCATCTGGGCGGCACCGGTGATCATGTTTTTCACATAGTCAGCGTGGCCAGGGCAGTCAACGTGAGCATAGTGACGGTTTGTAGTCTGATACTCTACGTGTGCTGTATTGATGGTGATACCTCTTTCTTTTTCTTCAGGAGCCGCGTCGATCTCGTCATAACCTTTCTTCTCAGCCAAGCCCTTGTTTGCCAGAATTGTAGTAATGGCAGCAGTCAAGGTAGTTTTACCGTGGTCAACGTGACCAATGGTACCAATGTTAACGTGGGGTTTATCCCGCTTAAAGGTTTCTTTTGCCATTGTATTTTTTTTTAAGATGGTTTGTAAAGTTTATTGCTTTATAGTTGTTTTAAAACGTACTTAACAAACTGGAGCCCGCCGCAGGAATTGAACCCGCTCCTTCTCGCTTACTGGCGAAACGCTCATCCATTGAGCTTACCGGCTTCGTTAAACTTCGAATTTCGGATACCGGCCACAGAAATTTCCCAGAAGGACTTTCCGGTTACCCAGCATCCGAATTCTTTTGAGCTGTTGATGAGAATTGAACTCACGACCTCTTCCTTACCAAGGAAGTGCTCTACCCCTGAGCTACAACAGCGTTGAAGGTGCTTTAGAGCGGGAGACGAGGTTCGAACCCGCGACCTACAGCTTGGAAGGCTGTCGCTCTACCAACTGAGCTACTCCCGCACATCGCTTTGCCTCATCTACATTTCTACCAAAACACACTACGCAAAGCTTGCATTTTTGGTGGGCAGGACAGGATTCGAACCTGTGAAGTCGAAAGACAGCGGATTTACAGTCCGCCCCATTTGGCCGCTCTGGAACCTGCCCGACTTACTTAATAACCTTTTGAGCCAGCAGAGGGATTCGAACCCCCGACCCACTGATTACAAATCAGTAGCTCTGGCCAACTGAGCTATGCTGGCATTCTTTTGTCAAGAAAAAGATTAACATTCTTGCTTAAAGGGAGTGCAAAATAAGGGTGAAAATTTTATTAAAACAAATATTTTTTTTCACTTTCCCAAGATTTTTCAAAACTCACTTGTTTCGGCTAAAATGCCCTACAGCAAAGAACTTTACTACCTTCGCCGATCCCTTTTTGAATCGGGATGGCAAAGGTAGTAAAGAGAATAATAATTCCAAAATATTTTTGAGATTTTAATGTAAATTCTTCTCTTTCTTACGCTTGATCTGGTTAACAAGGCTGTCAAACGCAAGATCGAAGGACTCTTCGAAGGATTTGCTCTCATGCTTTACAAAGAAGCTGTGACGGGGTACATTTACGCGGATCTCCGCTATTTTGTCTTTTACATGGTGGGCTAACTGATCTAACTTAAGGAAAATCTCTACTTGTACAATCTTGTCGTAAAAGGTGGAAAGTTTCTGGACTCTCTTATTCACATGATCAATTAATTTGGCGTCAGCATCAAAACGCACTGTTTGAATTTGAACATTCATAGCACTAAAATTTTACATTTAACAATCTGATTTCAAATTAGTAGTCATACATCATAGGCGCTTTTTTTATCTAAAGAACTGTATTACTAATATACTAATTCTTCCCACTCAAATCAATGTGTCTGCCCCTAAAAATTTTGTTAAAATGACCATACCCAATATTAGCGCTCCCTTCCACCGCAAAGGATGACGCGCATCATTCACCAAACTGTTTTTGATTAGTGCATTTTTCTGTCAACGAAAACTTTGACACTACCCCCGCGGATGCGCCTGCTTATGCACCCGGCGCAGCTTCTCGATCGTATTATGGGTATACACCTGGGTAGATGCCAGGCTCGCATGGCCCAGCAACTCCTTCACCGCATTGATGTCTGCCCCGTTGTTCACCAGGTGCGTCGCGAAGGTATGCCGCAACACGTGCGGACTCCGCTTTTTCAACGTAGTCACCCGCTCCAGCACACGGCGCACCGTACGGTACACGTCCCAGGCCTGAACAGGCTTGCCATTGGGCAGGCAGAGCATCGCCTTGCCGGAATACCCCGGAATGGCTTCTTCGCGCTTATCAAAGTAATTCCGGATGTCTTTCAATAACCCGATCCCGACCGGGATGATCCGCTCCTTATTCCCCTTTCCGAGCACTTTTATCTGCCCGTTGGAAATATCGACACTCGTGTCTTCCAGACCGATCAGCTCCGCGCGCCGGATGCCGGCATGATACAGCAACCGCATGATAAGACATTGGGTAACCCCGGTGAAGTCGTCGCCGAAAAGCGGGCTCTCCTCCCCTGTAGACGGCTGCGCAAGCTTTTCCATGGCCATTTCGTCTACGAACACGGGCAGCCTTTCCGGCAGTTTGGGACCTGTTACACGGGCCATGGGGCTTTGCTGGAGCACGCCTTTTCGCAGGGCGAACTTGAAGAAGGACCTGAGGGCCGACATCTTCCGGCGGATGGTGACGGCGGAAGCGGGCGCTGGCGTTCCCTTGCGGGCGTCTTCCGCCTTTCTACGGCCTTCCAGGCCGAGGGCGAGCCACGACTTGACATGAGAAGCCTTCACGCTTTCGAGCGGGATGCCGTCGTACTGGCTTTGCAGGTATTGAAAAAACTGTTGAAGATCAAGGGAATAGGATTGCACCGTATGCGGCGAATACCGCTTTTCGAGGGAGAGCCAGGCCAGGAAATCCTGCGCCAGCGGAGGAAGGTGCACTTGATCCAACACAAAAAAATTGATGATTGTAAAGATACATTATTCCTTTACAATCATCAATTTCGTGTATAAAAAGATGTAATAATCTAATTACTGATCGAACTTGCCGGTTGCTACCTGCTGCTTGTATACAGCCTTCAGCACCTGGGTGCGACGGCGGATAGAAGGCTTGGTAAACGACTGACGCTCTCTCAGTTGCAGCAGAATTTTCGCTTTCTCAAATTTCTTTTTATACTTTTTGAGCGCTTTGTCGATGTTTTCGCAATCTTTGGAATCGATGATTAACATATTTCTCCTTTATTCTGTTTTACAGTATATTTTTACGGACAGCAAAGGTAATCATAACTTTTTTATTCGCAAAAAATATTCGTCATTTCTTCCGCCGGCAATTCTCCATTAAATTTGTGTATTATGTTTACCGGCATTATTGAAACGACAGGCATCGTGGCAGCCGCCACTACCGCGGGCGGCAACCTGGAACTCACTATCAGCACGCCCCTGGCGCAGGAACTGAAAATCGACCAGAGCGTATCCCATAACGGCGTTTGCCTGACCGTCACGGCAGTGGAGGCAGACCGCTACACCACCATCGCGGTAGCGGAAACGCTGCAAAAGACCAATATCGGCGACCTCCGGCCCGGCCATGCCGTGAACCTGGAAAGGGCCATGGTATTTAACAGCCGCATCGACGGGCACATCGTGCAGGGGCATGTAGACGGCACGGGGACCTGCCTCTCCGCGGAACCGCAAGACGGCAGCTGGCTTTTCCGGTTCGGTTTCGACCCTTCCTTTGCGCCGCTGATCGTCGAAAAGGGGTCTATCTGCCTGAACGGCGTGAGCCTCACGGTGTTCGACATTTCCGGCGATGCGTTTTCCGTGGCCATCATACCATATACATATGATCACACCAATATCCGGCACCTGAAACCCGGCAGCACCGTGAACCTGGAATTCGACATTTTGGGCAAATACGTGGCGCGCCAATTACAAACCCGAGCGAAATCATCCCTCACAACATGAACCATCCCATCACCGACCTGTTGGGCGTCCGGCATCCTGTGATCATGGCCCCCATGTTCCTCGTCAGCAACGAGGCCATGGTAAGCGCCGCGATCCGGTGCGGCATCGCGGGCACATTCCCTTCCCTGAACTACCGGAAGGAAGGCGAGCTGCACGCCGTGCTGGAAAGGCTCAACGCAGTCCGTTCCGCCCATCCCGGCGGCAACTACGGCGTCAACCTCATCGTACAGAAAACGAACCCGCTATATAAAAAGCACCTGGAAGCCTGCGTGGCAGCCAAAGTTCCGTTTTACATCACCTCCCTCGGCAATCCCCGCGAAGTGATCGACGCCGCCCATTCCTACGGCGCGAAAGTCTTTTGCGACGTCACCAACCTCGAACACGCCCATAAAGCGGCACAGGTAGGCGCAGACGGGTTCATCGCCGTATGTTCGGGCGCAGGCGGCCACGCCGGCCCCTACCCCATGCACATCCTCGTTCCCGCACTGCGAAAAGCCTTCCCCGACATGCCCGTGGTAGCCGCCGGCGGCATCGCTTCCGGACAGCAAATGGCCAGCGCCATGGTGCTCGGGGCAGACGGCGTTTCCATCGGCACGCGCTTCATCGCCAGCCCGGAAGCCAATGTGAGCGACGAATACAAACAAGCCATCGTGGACCATGGCATGGAAGACATCGTGCTGACCGAACGTCTTTCCGGCACGCCCTGCAACATTATCAATACGCCCGCCGCCCAGAAGCTCGGGTACAAGCAAAGCAGCTGGGAGAAATGGTTGTCGCGCAACCCGCGCACCAGGAAGTATTTCAAGATGATGGTGCAGCTCAAAGGCATGAAAATGCTGGAAAAAGCGACCAAACCCAATTATTATAACCAGCTGTGGAGCGCAGGTCAGAGCGTGGAAATGGTAGACGGCATCGAGCCCGTGGCAACCATCGTATCCAACCTGACGGAGGAGTACCGGCAAAGTTTTCAGCCTTTCTGCAAATGACTGTAATCGATAAACAAAAGGCCCGGCTATCTGTCGCGGCCTTTTTCTTTCTCAATGGACTTTGTTTCGCCTCCTGGGCCTCCCGCATTCCGGCCATTCAGGAGCATTTGAACCTGAGCGAAGCGGCGCTGGGAAGTTTGCTGCTTTGCATTCCCGTGGGCGCGCTCATTTCGCTGCCGATCGCCGGGTGGCTCGTAACGAGGTCTGGCAGCCGGCCGGTAATGATCCTGGCGGCGGTTTTGTATGCCGTTTTCCTTTTCTGCATCGGGCAGGCGGGCAATCCCTGGATATTGGGGTTCGTCCTTTTCCTCTTCGGATTTGCCGGCAACCTCGGCAATATTTCGGTGAATACGCAGGCCGTGAGCGTGGAAGCATTGTACGGGAAATCGATCATGTCGTCGTTCCACGCCGTGTGGAGCCTGGCGGGGCTCGCGGGCGCAGGGATTGGCACGCTGATGGTGAACCTCAAAACGCCGCCTTCCCGGCATTTCATGATGATTGCCGGGCTGGCGTTACTGCTGATCATCCTGTCTTTCCGCAATTCCCTTCCCCACACCAAAACAGCCGGCGGGCGCCAGCCGATTTTCGTAAAACCCGATAAAGCCCTCATCAGCCTGGGCATCATCGCTTTCTGCTGCATGATCTGCGAAGGCACGATGTACGACTGGAGCGGGGTTTACTTCGCGAAAGTGGTAGCAGCCGATCCCGGGAAAGTGACCATCGGGTATACTGCTTTCACTGCAGCAACGACGTCGGGCAGATTCGTGGGCGACTGGCTGACCAAACGGTTCGGTATTTCGGGCATGCTGAAAGGCAGCGGCGTGCTGGCGGCATCAGGATTGTTGCTGGCCGTGGCTTTCCCGACGGTGTGGATGTCTGCATTGGGATTTTTCCTTGTAGGACTGGGCGTTTCCACCGTTATTCCGCTGGTATACAGCCAGGCGGGGCGCACCAAAACCATGAGCCAGAGCATGGCGCTCGCGGCCGTGAGCACGTTCGGGTTTTTCGGTTTCCTTCTGGGGCCGCCGCTGATCGGGTTCATCGCTCAGGCGTCAGGGCTGCGGATATCGTTTATCTTCATCGCGCTCATGGCTTCCATGATAACCGTGATGGCGATGAGAAGGCCGGCAGGCGGAGAAGGCAAGTAAAACTTATTATCTTTGCGCCATGTCAGAAACACCGAATTTTCAGGAAGGCGCCGTGCTGTTGATCAATAAACCCTTGACCTGGACGTCGTTCGACGTTGTCCGCAAGATCCGCAATACCACCAAAGCCAAGATAGGCCATGCCGGCACGCTGGACCCCCTGGCCACGGGGCTCCTCATCTGCTGCACGGGCAAAATGACGAAGAAAATCAACGAATACCAGGCCAAAGAAAAGGAATACACCGGCACCTTCACCCTCGGCGCCGTAACCCCTACGTTCGACCTGGAATCCGAGCCCCAGGACCATCAACCCGTCCCGGAACTGGACCTCGCCGCGTTGCAGGCCATCGCCGATACCTTTACCGGCCCCCTGCAACAATTGCCACCCATCCACTCCGCCATCAAACAGAACGGAAAACCCATTTACCACCTTGCCCGCAAAGGCGTGGAAGTGAAAGTGGAGCCCCGCGCCATCACGATCCACGCATTCGAGATCACGAAAGTGGAACTGCCCGTCGTGCATTTCCGCGTGGAATGCAGCACCGGCACCTACATCCGCTCCCTCGCCAACGATTTCGGCGCAGCCGCAGGATGTGGCGGCTATCTCAGCAGCCTATGCCGCACCCGTATCGGCGACTTCAAGCTGGAAGACGCGATGGACGTGATGGCATTCATCGATGATTACAGGAAAAAACAGGAAACTCAGAACGGATAGCCGATCGCTACGTTCCAGATGACGTTGTCGCGGCGCCAGCGGCCGTCGCCCAACGCCCATTCGCTGACGAACCATTTCTTGCCGCCTTCGGCAGGGTATGGTTTTTTGAGCGGGATGCCCCAATCGATACGGATGACGAAATAACTGAAATCCAGCCGTGCGCCGGCACCGGTACCGATCGCCAGGTCGTTGTACAGGTTCTTGATCTTGAACGCCGCACCGGGCCTGCCGGTATCGTCCTTCAACATCCAGATATTACCAAAATCCAGGAAGGTAGCGCCTTTCAGCATCATCGTGCCACCAAAAAGCCGGAGGATGTTGAACCGGTATTCCACATTCCCTTCGAAACGCATATCACCCGTTTGATCGGGGAAGATAGCGGATTGCGCCAGCGTATCGCTGCGGAACGAGCCAGGGCCCAGCGTGCGCAGCCGCCATGCGCGGATGCTGTTGGGACCGCCGGAAGTGAACTGCCTCACGTACGGCAGCACGTCGCTCTGCCCGTAAGGCAGGCCCAGGCCGAGATAGGCGCGGGTGGCCACGCTGCTGCGGTTGTAATTCCAGTAATGGCGATAATCGAGATCCAGCCGCACGAACCGCGAAATATTCACGTTGGCGGCCGATTCCAGGTCGTCGCGCTTATTGGTCAGCACGTTCAGTAAACTGTTCACCCCTTCCAGCCAGGCGCCCGATTCCTCGATGGCGGCACGGAAATAGGTGTTCTGTCTTTTATGGAAAATATCGTCGTTGCTGAAGATGAACGCCGCCGCTTCGCCACCGATGAATGCCGGTTCGAAGCTGCGCTGCAAATAAGGGTTCTTGCTCACTACCGTATCCTTGAAACCCTGCACCAGCGTAACTCCCACGTAATTCAGGTTAAACGGTTTCACGCTCCAGCGTTTGTAGATCGATTCGTTCCACTCATATCCCAAAGCGCCCGTCACGGTGCGGATATTGAAACGGTCGATACGGCGGAGATTGTTATACCCCGCGGAAATGCGCGTCTTTGCCGTAGACCGGTAATTCTGCCGCACGCGGAAAGGCAGCATGAACCGCGGGAGCACATAATCGGCGTTGATGCCATATTCCTGCGACTGCAGCGAAAGCCCGGCGCGCGCCTGGTTCCGCAGTTCCAGCCCGCCCTTCACGGTAATATGCAATTCGTTGGCGGCGCGGTTGAGGTTGAAGTGGCGGTACCCTACGGAAACGGCGCTACCCACGGCATAGTCGTTGGAAGTGGTGACGTCGAAGTTGGTGCTCATTTCCTGCTTCTTGCGCGGCGACAGCTGTATATAGGCGTCCAGTTTCTGGACGGTATCTTTCACGTCTTTATACTGCAAACTCACGAACTGCCAGAGGTTGAGATCGTACAACCGGCTGATGGTATTGCTGTAGTTGGACGTGGAATATCTTTCTCCCGGCCGCAGCTGGATGGCGCGGGTGAGCACCCGCGGGCGAACGATGTTCTGGTGGTATTTGATGATCAGGTTGCGCGTGGTAGTGGTATGGAATGAACTGTCTTCGTTGCTTTCCTGCAACGTCATGTCGGGATAAACGAAAATTTTGTTGAGGTAGAAAAGTTTCGTCTGGTCGCTGGCGGAGTCTTCCGGCGGGAGGATCGCTACTTCCACGTCGAGCGTCGGTTTCTGGTCGGCGCGCAGCACCCCGGACATCACCTCGAAAGGGTTGAGCGGATCAACGAAGAGGGATTTATTGAGGGTGTCTACAGTGAAAACGACCAGGTCGCGGTTGAACTTGTAATACCCGGCGTCGCGGATGAGGCGGGTGAGCCGTTCGCGCTCGCTGCTCAGGTTAGCCGCTTTGTAGGGGACGTCGGTTTTCAGGAGCGACAGCTTCTCCCCTTCCTTCACGACCTGCGCGATGGCGGTGTCGGGGATATCGTAGATGATCTTCCGGACGATGAAGTTCTTCCCGGTGTTGACCTCGTAGGTGACATCCGCTTTCTGCCCATGATCGCTCTGGCGGGATTGTACGGTGGCGTAGAAATAGCCCTGGTTGTTGAGATAGGCCACCATCCGGTCCATCGACTCCCTGGTTTTAACCGAGTCGTAGATGACGGGGGCTTCGAGGTTCCGTTCGCTCAGCATGAGGTTCCAGAGCCAGTTGCTTTTCTTTTCGTAATTTTTTTGATTGTAGAGCCAGACTTTGATGCGGGAACCGAGGAATTTGCGGTTGGGCTGTTGCAGCATGAGCGAGCGGCTGGACAGGTCGTTTTTCAGATCTGTTTTTTCGTTGGACGACAGCGCGCCGTTGATCTCGACTTTCGCGCCAACCAGGAGGCTTTGATTTTCCTGGAGGTAACGGGTATTGGAGCAGGCAGCCAGGAACAGGCATACCATCAGCCAGAGCGCATGCTGCAGGGGCTGTCCGAAAGGGGATGGGTATGTCGGTTTCTTCACTGTCAGACTCAATTAACGGGTAAGTGCCGGGCCCGCCGTGGCGGGACATCTTGGCTGAATGCCGGAATTCACGTAGGTTTGACCCTATGTTATCAAAGGCGCAAATTAAATATATTACCGGATTACAGCACAAAAAATACCGTCAAAAATTCGGCCAGTTTGTGGCCGAGGGCGATAAGATCGTCCAGGAATTACTGGGATCGGGAGTTGGCGTCAAAGCAGTGTATGCCACGCAGGAGTGGCTGCTCGATAACCGGGAACTGGCTGAAAAGGCCACAGGTGTGGAAGTGCTGGAAGTGAGCCCCGAGATCCTGAAGCAGCTGTCTTCCCTTTCCACCCCCAATCGCGCCGTGGCTTTGGCAGACATGCCGCCCGCGCGCGACTTCGTTCCCGAAGGTGTTTCCCTCGCGCTGGAAACCATCCAGGACCCCGGGAACCTGGGCACCATCATTCGTATAGCCGACTGGTTTGGCATCCGGCAGGTGGTATGTTCTCCCGATTGTGTAGACGCTTTCAACGCCAAAACCATCCAGGCCACGATGGGCAGCTTCCTGCGCGTACCCGTCATCATCCGCGACATCCCGCAGTTCCTGGAAAAGCATGCGTCTCTCCCTTCCTACGCCGCTACCCTTCACGGCAACGATATTACCCTCACGCAAAAAATCGATACGGGGATCATTCTCATCGGCAACGAATCCCGCGGGTTGAGCGAGGAAACCCTCCGCCGCAGCAGCCATCACATCACCATCCCGCGCATCGGCCAGGCCGAATCGCTGAATGCCGCCGTGGCCGCAGGGATCATTTGCGGAAGGCTCCTTATTTGAACTGAATGGCCCGCACCGGCAGGATCCGCCGGATGAGCAAAGACGGGATAATGAGCACCAGCACGCATATCACCAATGTTCCCACATTGATCAGCGCTACTTTCCACCACTGAATGGCGATGGGCGCCACAGACATGTAGTACGCTTCTTCCGGCAGCCGGATGAAGCCCGTGTATTGCTGCAGGAACGCCAGGCCCAGCCCCAGCACGTTCCCGATCACGATACCCGCGATCACGATGTATCCGGCCTGGTACAGGAATATCCGCTGGATGGAGGCGTTGCGCATGCCCAGGGCTTTGAGAATACCGACCATGTTCGTTCTTTCCAGAATGAGGATCAGCATCGCCGTGATCATGTTAAACACGGCCACGATGGTCATGATGATAAGAATGATCTGTTCGGATTTATTCTGCAAACCAAGCCAGTCGAAGATATTGGGGTAAATCTCCTGCATGCTGCGCATCCCCAGCTCGGCGGTGGTCAGTTCGTCGCTGATGCGCTCGCCTGCCATAGCCATGTCGCCGAACTGGTTCAGGTGCACTTCGTAACCGCCGATTTCGTCGGGTGCCCAGTCGTTGAGGCGGCGGATCAGGTTGATATCGCCCACCACGTACGTTTTATCGTATTCTTCGATGCCGGTTTTGTAGATGCCGCAAACGGTGAGCTTCCGGGCCCGCGGCGAGAGGCCGTCGCCCCGCATGAAGTACATCACCAGCGCGTCTCCCAGTTTCAGGTGGAGGGATTTGGCGGTGCTGGCGGAGATGATGACTTCGGACGCGTACCCGCTGTCCTGCCCTTTTGTGGTGCGGCCTTCGATGATGAATGGGAGGGCTTGTCCGGCCGGGGAGCCTTTAAAGATCATCCCCTCGGTTTCGCGGCCTTTTTTGACGATGACGGATTTGGTGGCGAAGGGACTGATGAATTTGACCTGCGGAAGGGCGGCGATGCGCTTTTCCAGGCCGGAATCCTCGGAAAAGGGGGCCTGCTCGGTGAGCGGCCCGCCGGGGGCGCGGTAGTCGGTGATGTGATAATGGCCCCAGAAGCTGAAGATCTTCTCGGATATCACGTGCTGAAACCCGTTGATCATTGCCGTGGCGATGATCATCACCGCTACGCTGAAGCCAGTGGCCGCCATGGCGATGTTGATGATGAACCGCGAAAAGGAGGAAGACCGGTTGAAAGCGATCCTTCCGGCAATAAACATGGAGATGCGCATGGCGCGAATTTATATCATTTTAGAAATTCATTGTAAATTACGGCTATGAGGATAGTTGCTTTCGTTTGCTGCTCCCTGGCGGCACTATTGTTTTTCCCCGGCGCCCAAGGTCAGGTCAGCACCATCACGCCCGACCATATCTACCATCAGAACATCGCCACAGTTAAACTGACGCCCCCAGGCGAAATGCTCGGCCTGCCCGTTATCGCGCTCAATTCCGGCGACCAGCTGGAACTTCAGTTCGACGACCTGCAAAACGTCATCAAATCCTACTACTACACCCTCCAGCTCTGCAATTCAGACTGGACGCCCGCCCAAGTCAACACCATCGATTACCTGCGCGGCTTCTCGGAAGTACAGATCCGCGATTACCGGTTCTCCAGCGTTGCCCTGCAGAAATACGTGCATTACAAAGCCCGCATCCCCGGCAACAACTCCACGCCTACACGGGCCGGTAATTATCTGCTGAAAGTGTACCTGGATGGAGACACCAACCGCCTGGCCTTCACCCGCAGGCTCATGGTCATCAACAACAAAGCCGGTGTGGCGGGATGGATTTCCCAGCCCACCAATCCCAAATTCTTCCGCAACTCCCAGAAAATCAACGTTTCCGTCCATACGAAAGGCCTCAACCTCCAGAACCCGTTCGATCAGCTGAAGATCGTCATCCAGCAGAATTTCCGCTGGGACAACGCCATCACCGGCATCAAACCGATGTTCATCAAGGGAGATGTGATCGAGTACAATGCGGAGCAGGACTGCATCTTCCCCGCCATGAAAGAATGGAGATGGGTGGATTTAAGAAGCTTCCGCCTGCAAACCGAGCGCGTCCGCAATACGGAATACCTCCGCAATGGTACCGTCGTGAACGTGATGCCCGATGTGCCGCGGGATAACACGGTTTATCAATACCTCCGTGATATCAACGGCATGTACGACCCCTCCACCATCGAGGATTACAACATCCAGTTCGAAGGGGATTACGCCCGCGTCAACTTCAATTTCCCCATGAAAGAGCCCTTCGCCGGGTACGATATGTATATTTTCGGGGAACTGACGCAGTATGAGCTCAACGATCGCAACAAAATGACCTGGAACGGTGAAAAAGGCGCATACGAAGGCGCGCTCTTCCTCAAACAGGGCTACTATAACTACGTGTATGGCCTGGTAGACCGCACCCAGCGCAACGCCGCCATGAGCACCGAACTAACGGAGGGGAACTGGTGGGAAACGGAAAATACCTACACCGTCCTCGTATACTACCGCACGCTCGGCGGCCGTCACGATGAACTGGTAGGCATGCTCCGGATGAATTCCCTCACCAACAGGCAACGCTAGGGCGTTTGCGTGATCTGCGGCACCTGCGGGTCTGTCTGGTAAATCGACTGTCTTAATTTGACGATGTTGGCTGCGCCGCGTTTGATGATGATGCGCGTACCGCGGTCGTACGTGAAATAGCGGTACACCCAGTTGATCATCACCACCAACTTATTCCTGAAACCCAGCAGGTTGAGCAGATGCACGACCATCCACGCGATCCAGGCGATGTACCCGCTCAGCCGGATGCCGGCGAATTCCGTTACGGCGCGGTTGCGGCCGATGGTGGCCATGGAACCGAGATCCTTGTACTTAAAGGGTTTCAGCGTATCTCCCTTCAACATTTTCGAGATATTCTTGCCCAGTTGCTTGCCCTGCTGCATCGCCACCTGCGCTACCATGGGGTAACCTTTGGGGAAACGCTCGTCGTTCACCATCATGGCGATGTCGCCGATGGCATAAATATTTTTCGTGTCTTTGATGAGGTTCAGGTCGTTGACATGGACGCGGCCGTTCGGCAGCATGGCGGTTTCCGGCAAACCGGGTACCGACATGCCTTTGACGCCTGCCGCCCAGATGAGCGATTGTGTTTCCAGCGTGTCTCCGTTGCCCAGTGTGAGGAGCAGGCCGTCGTAGTCTTTCACGGCTACGTTGGTGAGCACTTTCACGCCGATGTGTTCCAGGGCGGCCTTGGTTTTACGGCTGGTTTCTTCGGACATGCCCGCCAATACGCGGGGCCCCGCTTCTATGAGGTACACATCCATGAGGTGGATGGGCAGTTCGGGATAATCTTTCGGAAGGATGTATTTCCGCAGCTCGGCAAAAGCACCTGCCAGCTCCACGCCCGTAGGCCCGGCGCCTACCATCACGAAATTCAGTTTGGGACGGATAGCCGCGTCGTCGGAGATCAGCAACGATTCCTCGAACTGTTTAAGCACGTAATTCCGGATTTGCACCGCCTCGATGAGGGATTTCATCCCGATGGCGTGCTCTTCGATCATTTTATTGCCGAAAAAGTTGGTATTGGAACCGGTGGCGAGCACGAGATAATCGTAACGGATTTCGCCGATATTGGTTTCCAGGACGTTATTGGCCGCGTCCACTCCTTTTACTTCCGCCATGCGGAAATGGAAATTCTCCTGCTTTTTGAAGATGCCGCGGAGCGGGAAAGCGATACTGTCCGGCTCCAGGCCCGCCGTGGCTACCTGGTAGAGCAACGGTTGAAAAAGATGATAGTTGTTCCTGTCCAGCAGTACCACCTGAACGGCAGTCCTTTTCAGCGTTTTGGCCAGATTGATCCCGGCAAATCCGCCGCCAACGATCACCACCCTGGGAAGCTTTGAGTCCGGTATGTTCGGTTGTATCATGGTATTTGCGTTTGAGATGGTACAACATCGTGGCCACAAATGCCATACCACCGAAAGTTTCTCAAAATTACAAAACTTTCAGGATAAAATGAAAGATTTGAAAATAATGAATGGATATTCCTGTAGACGGGAGACCGGTTTGGGATGTGCGATTTAGATGAAAACAGCCACAGGGGCGGAATTGTTGGCAAAATAAGGCTCTCCACGGATGAACTTCTGCGGTCACGGACCGTTATAATCAACTGCAGCGAAACCGGTGGGAAAAAGACCGTCATCGTTGAAACATAAACCGTTGTAAACTGCCGAAGCGAAACCGGTGGCGATAAAAAAGAAAGGCGCATCCCAAAAGGAATGCGCCATTTTTAGTTGTGTGTATGTTTATGAAAGATCGAACTATTTCAGTGCCAGGTGCAGGGCCGTGGCGAGCAATGCGCCGATGATGGGCCCCGCAACGGGGATCCAGGCGTACCCCCAGTCGCTGTCGCGCTTGCCTTTGATGGGCAAAATGGCGTGCGCGATACGCGGACCGAGGTCGCGCGCGGGGTTGATGGCGTAACCTGTCGGCCCGCCCAGCGAAAGACCGATGGCCAATACCAGCAGCGCCACGGGCAGCGCGTTTACCGCACCGAGCCCCACATCTCCCTTCGAAATGTAAAACACTCCGAAAATGAGCACGAACGTACCGATGATCTCGGTCACGAGATTGGGAATGGTGCTGCGGATGGCGGGAGCGGTGCAGAAAATACCCAGTTTGGCGTCCGGATCGTCCGTAATGTCGAAATGCTGATTATAAGCGGCGTACACGCCACAGGCGCCGAGGAACGCGCCCAGCATTTGTGCGCCGATGTACATGGGCACCTGTTCCCATGTAATGTTGCCGGCAACGGCCATGGCGATGGTTACCGCCGAATTGAGATGCGCGCCGCTGTAGCTGCCTACGGCGAATACGCCCACGAAAACGGCCATGGCCCAGCCCAAGGTGATCACGATCCAGCCGCCGTTCTGGCCTTTACTTTTATTGAGGAGGCAATTGGCCACCACCCCGTCGCCGAGGATAATGAGTAGCGCCGTGCCGATCAGCTCTGCGAGGAAAATTGACATAGAAGGGTTTGTTTTTTGATCAGTTCTGGATTATGGAATTATTGTTCAGCCCATACTTTGGCAGCTTTCACGGCGCGCGCCCATCCTTTTGTAAGCTCCGCCCGCTCGGTTTCCGGCATATCGGGCTTGAAGCAGGCGTCTACCTGCCATTGCTGGCGGATGGTATCGATGCTGTCCCAGAACCCGGTGGCGAGGCCCGCCATGTACGCAGCCCCCAGCGCCGTGGTTTCCGTCACTTTCGGGCGCACCACATCCGTTCCAAGGATATCGGCCTGGAACTGCATGAGCAGGTTGTTGGCGGTAGCGCCGCCGTCTACCCGCAATTCGCGGATCGGCATGCCGGCGTCGGCCTCCATGGCCTTGAGCACGTCCATCGTCTGGTATGCGATACTGTCGAGCGCAGCGCGGGCGATGTGCGCGTCTTTTGTGCCGCGGGTCATCCCCACGATCGTACCGCGTGCATACTGGTTCCAGTGCGGAGCGCCCAGCCCGGCGAATGCGGGCACGAGGTACACCCCGTCTGTATGTTCCACTTTGGCGGCCAGGGCTTCCACATCAGCGCTATGGCGGATAATACCCAGCCCGTCGCGGAGCCATTGCACCACGGCGCCGCCGATGAAAATGCTGCCCTCGAGGGCGTAGGTGGTCTTCTCCCCTATTTTCCAGCCGATGGTGGTGAGGAGGTTATTGCCGGACGAGATGGCCTTTTCCCCCGTATTCAGCATCATGAAGCAACCCGTACCGTATGTATTTTTTACCATGCCCGGCTCGATGCACATCTGCCCGAAAAGCGCGGCCTGCTGGTCTCCCGCGATGCCGGCAATAGGGATGTTGAACGGGGTGAGCGTGGCTTCCGTTTGCCCGTACACTTCGCTGGACGCGCGCACTTCCGGCAGCATAGATGCGGGAATGCCCATCAGTTCCAGGAGCGACGTGTCCCATTTCAGGTCGTGGATATTGAAAAGCATCGTGCGCGAGGCATTGCTCACGTCGGTAATATGCAGTTTTCCTTTGGTGAAGTTCCATACAAGCCAGGAGTCCACCGTCCCGAAGGCCAGTTCACCTGCCTCTGCTTTCGCACGGGCGCCTTCCACGTTGTCGAGGACCCATTTCACCTTGGTGCCGGAGAAATAGGCGTCCACGATGAGGCCGGTGCGGGAACGGATGTCTTCCGCCAGGCCTCTGGCGCGCAGCTCGTCGCAATACGCCGCGGTGCGGCGGTCTTGCCACACGATGGCGTTATACAGGGGTTTGCCGGTTTTCCGGTCCCACACGATGGTGGTTTCCCGCTGGTTGGTGATGCCCATGGCGCCGATCTGGTCGCCACTGGCGCCGGCTTTCACGATCACTTCGGCGGCAACGCCAGCCTGGGTAGACCAAATCTCGTTCGGGTCATGTTCCACCCATCCCGGCTGGGGGTAAATCTGTTTGAATTCCTTCTGTGCAACGGCTACGATATTCCCTCCGCGGTCGAAGAGGATGGCGCGGGAACTGGTGGTTCCCTGGTCCAGGGCCATGATGAATTTTGCTTCCATGCGAAAGTGTTCTGGCTATTATTTAATATGATGAAATGTATTGCCTAACGTGGTACCTAGTTTTACGAGGTAGTAAGATACTAGGAATATTCTAAAAGTAAAAAAAATTTCAGGGGCACGAAAAAAGGCCGCTCCGGATGGGTATCCGAAACGGCCTTTATAACAATAAATTAAAGATTACATTTTCTTGGCGTCTTCCAGGAACTTGGCCAGACCGATATCGGTGAGGGGGTGTTTGAGGAGACCGAGGATGGAATCGAGCGGGCAGGTGCATACGTCGGCGCCGTTTTCTGCACATTTCACGATGTGCAGGGCGTTGCGGATGGATGCGGCCAGCACTTCGGTCTTAAAGCCCTGGATGCTGTAAATCTGCGCGATCTGGGCGATCAGTTCGATACCGTCCCAGCTGCTGTCGTCGATACGGCCGATGAAGGGAGACACGTAAGCCGCGCCTGCTTTCGCGGCGAGGATGGCCTGGCCGGCGGAGAAAACGAGCGTACAGTTGGTACGGATACCGTTTTCGGTGAACCAGCGTATGGCTTTCACACCGTCTTTGATCATCGGTACTTTCACCACGATATTGGGATGGATGGCGGCGAGTTTCTTGCCTTCCTCAACGATGCCGGCAAAGTCGGTCGACAGTACTTCGGCGCTCACATCTCCATCTACCATTTCACAGATGGTTTCGTAATGTTTCAGGATGGCTGCTTCGCCTTTGATACCTTCCTTGGCCATGAGGGAGGGGTTCGTAGTTACACCGTCCAGAATGCCGAGGTCGTGCGCCTCCTGGATCTGCGCCAGGTTAGCTGTATCAATAAAGAATTTCATAAAGAAAGATTTAGTATTTCAGTTTTTGCGATTTGCAAAACAACGAACTAATTTCGGAAAATAAAAGGAGAATAAAAGGTGCGGATGCTTGCCTGAGGGGAAAAAAAGTGGCAAGTTACTTATATCGCACCGCTTCAACCGCCTACCCTTGCTACATTCCTGTCCTGGGGGAGTTCAGCAGGAGCTGGTCGTATAAGACTTGCCGTTGCAAAGGTAACAGAAAGCCGCATTACTTGCAAATATTTTCCGCGACAATTTGCGCCCCGTCCCGCCAAAACCGCTCCCCTACGTCGTTTCGGGTTGCTATTTTTTATGCGGCATGGCTGTTATTGCCGCTTTTTCTTCCGCTTTGCAGGCTTGAAAACGTCGTTAGGGTTTTGGATAATGAGCGATTCATCGTCCGGCAAAATCTTCACAGGAATGTTTGACTCCGCGCGGATGGCGGCATCGCCGCGGTAAACTGCGGTTACATGTATGTTTTGTGTGGTGGAATCGGCCAGGGGAATGAGGAGGTCTTGCCCCAGGATCTTTCCCTGGTCTGCGTTAAAGCGGATCCGCGCCGTATCCAGCGGATAGATTTTCCCACTATTGTAAATCCCTTCCACGTTCAGGTAAAAATGAATGCCGCGCTTCAGGCTGTCGGCATAATGCCGGAAGCGGATGCCTGTCAGATACGGCAACTGGAGATCGGTTTCGAAATGCTTTCCCGGCCGGTCGGAAAACGTGACCTGCAGCCGAAGCCGGTAATTATCCGGCCGGGCCGCATTGCGGGAGAATTGCAGCATGCCGTTTCGGACATCGCCATGAGGGGTTTGCACCTGCACCCGGTCCCAGCGGATATCTCCGCCGAGAAGCCCGGCCGTCCGGCGTTCCGAGCTGTCGGCATACTTCACCATCAACCCGATACGGGTGCTGCTGTACAGTTCCGCCACGGAGGAAGAATCGTACGACGCCCAAATCCGGGCGATTCCCTTTTGCTGCGCCAGGGAAGGTGCTGCCCAAATAAGGGCGATCATCATCATTCTGAACATGCTGTAATCAGACTAAAATCATTCCAAATGTAATGAAACCGGATCAAGCACATCTTCACTTGAAAAAAAATTATATTTTCACGGCATTTTTCAGCTATCACACCTTCATGGCACTAAAACAGCACAGCGACGCAACGCTCAGATACCAACAGCAAGTGGATAATTCCAGGAATTATGTACTGCCGTTCATAGCCCAGGAATTCCCCGATATGAAAGGTCTCCGGGTCATGGAAATCGGCTGCGGCGAAGGCGGCGTGCTCACCCCTTTCCTCGAACGGGGAAGCTTTTGCGTGGGTGTCGACCTCTGGCCCCAGCGCATCGAGCTGGCGAAGGAGTTCCTCGGCGATTACGTGGCCGGCGGCCAGTTGCAACTGATCGCCAAAAATATCTACGATGTGGATTTCGCCGGCGAGTTCCGGCATTCGTTCGATCTCATCATCCTCAAGGATGCCATCGAGCATATTCCCGACCAGGACAAGCTCATCGCCTATCTGAAAGAACTGCTCACGCCCAATGGCCAGGTGTATTTCGGATTTCCGCCATGGTACATGCCGCACGGCGGGCATCAGCAAATCTGCGCCAGCAAGGTCCTGAGCTTCCTCCCCTACATTCACCTTCTGCCGCGCCCGCTATACCGCGGTCTGCTGAAAGCCGCCGGCGAAAGCGAAGGCACGATCACCGAACTGATGGAGCTCGTGGATACGGGCATTTCCATCGAACGGTTCGAGAAAATAGTGGGGCGTACGGGTTATGACATCACCCGCCGGAAATATTACCTCATCAATCCCATCTACAAATACAAATTCAACCTGCAACCGCGCGAGCAGTTCGGCTGGATGAAAAAACTGCCGTTCGTCCGCAACTTCTTCACTACCTGTATGTATTATCTTATCAAGCCGAAGGCATAGTTATTTTTCATCCATCCACACCACTTTCTGCTCCGGCTTATGCGGCTGCGCGATGATGTTGCCGTACAAATCCGGTCGGCGCGCGCGGATGTAGCGGCACCCGCCGGCCTGGGTGAGCTTTTCCCGCGTCAGCGTCGCTATCACGAAGTCGTTGTCGAGCTTGCGGCATTCTGCGAGCACATCGCCGAAGGGGTCTACGATCATGGAACAGCCATTCTTCAACTGGTCGTCGTCCATTCCGACCGGGTTGGAAAAAACACAATACATCCCGTTGTCGTAAGCGCGCGCGGGCAACCATTTCATCAGCCACGCACGGCCCTTCATTCCATCGAATTCCAGCCGCAAAGCCGTAGGATCGTTTTCGCGGTTGTGCCATAATGCAGGGTCCACGAAACCCGCGCCAGGCCTGGTAGACGGCGTGCACATGGTAACGTGCGGCATAAACAGCACCTCCGCGCCCAGGAGCCTCGTGGCGCGGACGTTCTCCACCACATTGTTATCGTAACAGATCAGGATCCCGCATTTCCAGCCATACAGATCGAACACGCAATATTCACTGCCCGGCGTCAGGTACGGATTGATGAAAGGATGCAGCTTCCGGAACTTCGCCAGGAGCCCCGTGCTGTCTACACACACATACGCCTTGAAAAGATTCCCTTCCGCATCTTTTTCGAAAAGCCCCGCCAGAACGGCCACGCCATGCTTCGCGGCGATTTCCTGCAGTCTTTTGATGCTCGGCCCGTCGGGAATGAATTCCGCCATATCCGTCAACTGCTCACGGTCGAGATGCCGGGCGAAGGTATACCCGGTGATGGAGCATTCGTGGAACGCAACCGCCTGCGCTCCTTCACTGGCGGCCTTTCCAGCGATTTCGTCGATTACGTTGAGATTATATTGCTTGTCGCCGCTGCGGTTCTCGAATTGTACGGTGGCGATCCTGAGCTTTTCCATGGTTTTCGTTTGAGGGGTGAACTTCGAAATTAGTGGTTTTCTGTTAGCAGCATCCATCCCCTACCCAATATTTTAACTTTTCATCAACACGCCGCATCGGCCGTCATCGCGTACCTTTATCGCTCCTTTCATCAAACCCGAAAATTGCTCCAGCATGCAACAACAAATGATATTGGTAGCCGGCCCTTACCGCAGCGGCACCAACGACGATCCGGTGCTCATCGAAGCCAATGTGAAACAAATGACGAAAGCTTCGCTTTCCGTATATCGCCGCGGCCACATCCCGATGATGGGCGAATGGGTGGCGTTGCCGCTGATCGAAGAAGCGGGCTCACGCGAAATGGGAGATGATATTTTCAACGAGATCTTCCACCCCATCGCCGCGAATCTCATCAATTTTTGCGACGCGGTGGTACGGATCGGAGGACCATCTTCCGGGGCAGATTACATGCTGCAGGTAGCGCGGGAAAAAGGAAAATCCGTATATATGAGCCTGGAAGAAATCCCCGAGTTCAAAAGCCTCTGAACATCAACATGCAACAGCGACCGACATTAAAAAATTCATTACAACTCCTTCGGAAACACGGATTTACCCTATTGATGGGCATTGCCATAGTGGTGTTGTTCGTAAGCCCGGGCGCCAAATCCTGGACGCTGCGGCAACTCATGCGCACCGGCCTCTTCAATGCCAGCATGGAAAAGGAAGCGCCGGCCGCTCCGGCCGTTGATTTCGCGTTTGAAGACGGTAAGGGGAATTTGCAACATACGTCGTCCCTGCGGGGAAAAGTGGTTTTCATCAACTTCTGGGCATCGTGGTGCCCGCCTTGCCGGGCGGAATTCCCGTCGATCGAATCGCTGTACGGGCAATTCAAAAACAATCCCGGGATTTTCTTTTTGACGATCAACGAAGACGACAACGTTTCCGCCGCGTTCAATTACCTGCAAAAAGAGCAATACACAATACCTTTCTATAAAGCCGGCGGCCGCGTGCCCGCCGAAGTCTACAGCGGAACGCTGCCCACCACGGTGGTGCTGGACAAACAGGGGCGCATCCGCTTTCACCATACGGGTTTTGCGAATTATGGTTCGGAAAAGTTCGTGCAACAGGTGGAGGCGCTTATCAGGGAAGACTAATCATTCCAGATCTCCCAGGAGGCTTCTGCCTGGAGGATCAGCATTTCATGCCCGTTCTTGGCGGCGGCGCCGCGTTCCAGGCCTTTTTTCATGAAAAGCGTTTCGGCAGGGTTGTAGACCAGGTCGTAGAACAGATGCTCCGGTCCCGCGAACTCGTACGGGAGCGGCGGAGCCGCGTCCACATTGGGATACATGCCCAGCGGCGTGGTGTTTACGATCAGTTTGTGCGACTGCATCATGGCAGCCGTCACCGCTTCGTACGTGATGGGCCCGCTGCGGCTCACTTCGGTGAATGGGATGTTCAGCGAAGTCAAGGCATATTTTACCGCCTGTGCCGCACCGCCGGTACCGAGCACCAACGCTTGCGTATGATGCGCCGTCAGCAGGGGTTGCAGCGATCTGCCAAACCCCAGCACGTCGGTGTTATGGCCGATGAGGCGTATCCCGTTGCGACGGATGCAGTTGACGGCGCCGATGGCTTTGGCCGCATCGGTCAGTTCGTCGAGATAGGGTAAGACGGCCTGTTTGTACGGGATGGTGACGTTGAGGCCTTCCAGTGCGGGGTTATTTTCCCAAAGGGATGGAAATGCGGAAATATCGGGGATGGGAAAGTTTTCGTAGGCGCAGCCGGGGATGTTTTCGCGGGAGAATTTCTCCGTGAAGAATCCTTTGGAGAAGGAATGGCTGAGCGGGAAGCCGATGAGGCCGAATAATCGCACGTTGAAGGGTTTACGGTCATTGAAAAAGGCCAGGGCGCCGGGCCCTGGCCTTCCGTTCGGTATGAAAACTATTCTTTGTCGAGGAAAAGGTGGAAAGTATCTCCACGAAGCCCGACGCGCATGGCTTCCAGGGGAATTACCTCGTTGGGCGCCAGGTTGCCGAGGTTGGCGTTGCAGCCCACGAGCTCCAGGAAGTACAGCTGCTGGTCTTTTTGCGGCGCTTCCCAGATGATCTTTTCAGCGGGGATCTGCGTGAGGATTTCCTGCACCAGGCCTTCGCGCACTTCGCCGCTGCCGCGGTAAATGCCGACGTTGCCGCCTTCGCGCGCTTCCGCGATCACGTAGCTGGAACCGGCTTCCAGTTCGGCGCGCATCAGTTCGATCCACTTATAGGGAGGAATGATATGCTCGGCGTCTTTACTGCCCACTTCGCTCAAAACGAGACCATGCTTGGTCAGTTTTTCGATATACCCGCATTTTTCTGCGTGGGGGATGGTGATCGAACCGTCAGACACTTCCATGTAGCTGATCCCGTAATCCTTGATCACGCGAACGTATTCGTCGAACTGGTTACGGATCAGGAAAGCCTCGAACAGGGTGCCGCCGAAATAAACGGGTATGTTGGCGGCCTGGTACATTTCAATCTTGGTGCGCAGGTTGGGCGTGACGAAAGAAGTGCCGAAACCGAGTTTCACGATATCCACGTGCGGGCCCGCGGCGGACAGGAAATTCTTTGCCTCTTCTACGCTCAGGCCTTTGTCCATCACCATGGTAAGGCCATGGCTGCGCGGCTTGCTGGTTCTCTCCGGAATTTGCGTCAGATTAAAATTCATTTTTCACGGTTTATATTCTTCTGAAAGGTCATCACCACTCTTCTATGTATCGGACAATGTGTTGTTTACCATCTTCCGTACAGAGTGATGCCTGCTCTAAAATGGATTGGT
This sequence comes from Chitinophaga rhizosphaerae, assembly GCF_003958645.1. Lineage (GTDB taxonomy): Bacteria > Bacteroidota > Bacteroidia > Chitinophagales > Chitinophagaceae > Chitinophaga > Chitinophaga rhizosphaerae. The sequence goes on along the minus strand of NZ_RXLO01000007.1, from coordinate 66,125 downwards.
CAGTTGGCTTTTAAAGTCGTAACAAAATAAAAAACCGCGGCAAAAATAAGAAGTAATACCGATAGGTGGGGAAAAAATGACGACGATCAGCGTTTCCGCCTGTACCTGGCAATCAATTCCACGATAACGGGATGTTGCAGGATGGATGGGTCCAGCTCCAGGAACCGTTTCACCTGCCGCGGGAAGAGCTGCAGGGCGGTTTCCAGGTGGAGGAGCCCGTCTTTGGTACGCCCCATGGCAATGAGGATGGCGGCCTTGTAGTAGGCGAATACGGGCTTTCGGCCCACTTTCGATTCGGCATCGTCCAACTGGCGCATGGCTTCGTCCAGGTGGCCACCGAGGAACAGGCCGCGGATCAGCTCCTTCCAGGCGGAAGTGCTGGAGGGCCTCAGGCGCACCGCGTTCAGGAAATGGACGAGGGCTTCCTTGTCCATCCCGATCTCGAGGTAACACTGGCCCAGGGTAATATTGTATTCGGCGCTTTGCTTGTTGATCCGGAGGGCCGACTGGATGGCGCGCACGGCGTGTTCCCAGTTTTCTTCCGTCATGTAGCATTTGGCGATCTTGAAATACAGCTTGTCGTCGCTCGGGCTCAAATGCACGGCCTTGCGATAATAGTAGCGCGCCTGGGTGTATTTGCGCATTTTCTCGTAGCAATGGCCGATGGCTTCGTAGATGACGTCTTCCGGTTTGGCGATCTCCAGGTGTTTCTGGAGTACCTCGATGGCGTCGTTGTACTTACGGAGACGGATATATGCATCGCCCATGTTCCGGTAGGCGTAATCGAACTTTTCGTCGATCACGACGGCGTACTGGTAGGCGTCGATGGATTTTTCGTACAGTTTGAGCCCCTGGTAGGCGGTGCCGAGGTTGAACCAGGCGAGCTGGTTGTAGGGGTGCTCGTTGATGATGTTCGTATGGAGGCGGATGCTTTCCTCGTTACGGCCCGTAAACTCGGTCCAGAAGCAGATTTTGTGGAGCGCTTCCTCATTGTTGGGATCGTATTCCAGGAGCATTTTCAGGCAGTCGAACACCTTTTCGAATTCCTCCCAATCGTCGTACACGTCTGCCAGTTCGAGGAGCAGATCGGTGCGGTCTTCGCCTTCGAAGTGCTGTATCTGTTCTTCCAGCAGGGCAGCGGCTTTCTCGTGCTGGTTCATGGCGAGATAGACGTCTGTCTTGAGGATGTACAGGTTGATATCGTTGGAATCGAGGAGTGCGGCTTTTTCGAGGAGATCGAGGGCTTCCCGGTATTTCTTGGTCTCGATCAGCAGTGCGGATTTTTTCAGGAGCAGTGCGGAAGAAAAGGGGAACTGCTCGATGGCGAACTCTACGGCCTGGAGGGCGTTGTTCAGTTCGTCGTGCTCATCATAGTAGTCAATGATCTGTTCAAAGGAATCTTCGTCCAGAAAGGCGTGGGAGCGCCCTTCCTTAAGATTTTCAAATTGCTGAAGCAAGTCCCTCAAATCTTCAAAATCCTCGTTAAACTCGTTAAATGATGGGAAATCGTGATTCATTAATGTAAATATATGGGATTTTAACACCGCCACCAAACCAGTTGGTGTGTACCGTTCGTGTATTTTTTAACATTTTTTTAAGATAAGTGCTTATCTTGCGTTAGGATTATCTTATGATAGATAAATAATTCGTATATTTGCAGTACCATGACAACGATCAAAATCATAATGCGCACAGTTTCAATGTCTTGCCTTTTGGTGAGCGCGTTGTTCCTTGTTGGCATCCGGGTGCACGCCCATGATCTTGGCGTAGCAGAACCGGAATACTTCGACAACAACGACAAGACGAAGAAAACCGAAGGCGAAGGCAAGTATCGCTTTACGGCGATGCCTAAAACCAGCCTTAGCCTGGACGCCAGCTCCCGCGCGAGCGGCTTTTTGAAACAAACTTTCAACCTGAGCTCTGACAATGCCGTGAATGTGAAGTCTACCATGACGATCAGGAAAGGCAACGTTACCTATATCCTCCCTTACGCTGGCAAGGTAGCGCCGCAGGTTACCCCGGTACCGGATATGCAGTACCATCATCTGCAGATAAAGCTTCCGTTCAGAAAAGGGTAAGGTTCCTTTTGAAAAGAGATTTTATGGAAAGGCTGCCGCAAGGCGGCCTTTTTCATGTCCGGGCGTTTCCCGGCAGCCGGCTCAATGACAGGCCATAGGTGTTGCGGCATAAAAAAAACCGCGGAACGTTCCGCGGTTTCGATAATGTGATGCTTTCGTTATCCCCTGATGCGTTTCAGCTCGTCGGCCGTGATCTCGCGGTAGCCGCGGGGCACGTCAAATACGGAGGCCGGAACGGGACTGAGGTCTACCCGCGTGGCGATCGCACGCATTTTAGCGCCCGTTTTCGTCACGATCTCGTATTCCAGCGGTATGCCCTTCAGGTTCTGGAAACGGCGGTTGTAAAAGGGGTTTTCGGGGATGATGTCTGTTGTATAGAACACTTCGAAAGTGGCCCCGTCGGGCATCGTCCCGATCGCCTTCCGGCATTTGTACCCAGCAATTTCGCGGGTTTCCGCCTGATCAGCGAAAGTAATGGCGGAAAATTTCTTCACATCCGCTTCGTAAGTCTTTTTATCGGTACGGATGAGGTACTTGTCGCCGTGATTGTCCATCAGTGTAATGACGTCTTCCTTTTCGGAATTGATGAGGTAGATGTAGTTCACCACGTTGAAGTTCATGTCTACCCGGCTGAGATTGCCGCGGATGTACTGTATCATGGAACTTCCGGCGAACATGGCCTCCATCTGCAATTGTTCGGGCGGCATTTCCACCTTGTAGGCGATCCTGGCGTCCGAAATGGTCCGCTGCGCCGAAGCCGGCAACGATGCGGCCAGGGTAATGGCCAACACCAGCAGGCGGAGAGGTGACATTTTTCGCATATGAGTTGATTGTTAAGGATGGTAAATGAAAAATCTATGCCAAACGGCTGTTTTCCCTTACCATTCGGGTTTCTTTTTGTCCAGGAAAGCGGCGATCCCCTTCTGGCAGTCGGGATGGCGCCGGGTTTCGGCATTGGTACGGGCGGCTGCTTCGAGCCCTTCTTCGAGCGATGTATCGAATACGTTGGCAATCAATTGCTTGGTAACCGTAAGGGAATTTGAAGAAGCCTCCGTGCAGAGGCGCGCCGCCATTTCCCGCACATGCCCGGCGATCCGGTCTGCCGGCACCACGGCCGTGATAAGCCCATATTTTTCCGCCGTTTCCGCCGGCACCAGGGCACCGGTCAGCATCAGCTCCCGGGCTCTGCCCTCCCCGATTTTCCGAACGAGGAAAACGCTTACCAGCGCCGGCACGAACCCGATCTTCACCTCCGTATACCCAAACCGGGCCTCCGGAACGGCATAGCTGAGATCGGCCACCGTAGCGAGCCCGCAACCTCCGGCCAGGGCATCCCCTTCTATCTGCGCGATCACGGGTTTCTTAAGTTCGTAAATTTCACGGAATAACTGCATCAGTTCCCGGGAATCGGCATAGTTTTCCTCGAAATCGAACTGCTGGAGCTGCCGGAGATAATCCAGATCGGCCCCTGCACAGAACGCCTTTCCGCTGGCGGCCAGCACTACTACTTTCACCTGTCCGTCTGCCTCCGCCTGCGCAAAAGCCTTGCGCAGCGCATGCACCACCTCCCCGTTCAGCGCGTTGCGCTTTTCCGGCCGGTTGAGCGTGATGGTGGCGACCCGGTCCGCCACCGCATAGGTAATACCTGACATGCGCCAAATGTACAGGAATTATTTTTAACGTTTTATACCCATGTGTAACTAGATGAAAAACAAAGCGCCCCAACTGTTTTACAGCCGGGGCGCCCAGATTTTGCAATATTTTCCCTTAATGGGCGACCTCAGTGATCGGGTGCCCAACGTTACCGCTCGGCATCTGGATCCGGAGCATGGCAGCCAAGGTAGGCGCGATGTCGGTCATATGCGTGGTGCGGTTGGTTTTGCCCGGTTTCACGCCCCAGCCCATCCAAACGAGGGGAATATGCGCGTCGTACGGGTTCCACTGGCCGTGGGTGGTACCGGTCTTGCCACCGTCGAACCAGCCCGGTTGCAGCAACACCATGATATCGCCGGAGCGCAGAACATTGTAACCGTTGTTCAGCATCCCGTGTTGCGGATCGGGCAGCGCGGTGGAGCCCAGTGCATGATGGTCCACCATGTTGGACACGCCGGGGTATTTCAGTCCTTCGCGGAGGATGAACGCCTTCACATCGGCCAGTTTCCCGGCTTTGAGCAGGCCTTCGTTATCCAGCCAGAACTGGTAGTTATATGAGGAAATGATGGCTTTTTTGAACCCGAATTCCTTTTCGATCGCGGCATTCAAGGATTTTACCATGGCACCATCGTCCCACAGGCCGGCGGGCATCCTGTTTTCCTGCATGAAGCCGGGAACGTGCGCCACGCCGTGGTCTGCCGTGATGAAGAACAGCCATTGGCCTTTGCCGACTTTCTGGTCGAGGTACTTGAAGAACGCGCCGAGGTCTTTATCGAGGCGGAGGTAGGCATCTTCCGTTTCCACCGAGTTGGGGCCGTGCTGGTGGCCGATGTAGTCGGTTGACGAGAGGCTTACGGCGAGGAAGTCGGTGATGGGGCCTTTCCCGAGCTCATGGCCTTCGAGCGCGGCTTTGGCGAACTCGAGGGTGTAGGTGTTCCCGAAGGGCGAAGAGGCGAGGATGCCGAAAGCGTTGCCTGCGGAGCCGGCCAGTTCGTGCGGGAAGCTGGTATTGTCCTGGCCTTTGAACCTGCCTTCGTAGGGCTTTTCATCGGCGGTAGACTGTACGTAGGTATCTACAGGATACAGTGTGGTCCAGGGTTTGGAGATATATTCGCGGGGGAGCTGGCGGCGGTTGAAGGCGTTGGCCCAGGCCGGCAGTTCGTTCATGTAGAAATTGGAAGTGATCATGTTGCCGGTAACACCATCATACCAGTATGCCGCGTTGGCGGTATGGCCTGCGGGGAGAATGGCGCCGCGGTCTTTGATGGCAACGCCCACCGTTTTGCTGCGGAAGTTGGTAGCGATGCGCAGTTCGTCGGTGATGGTGGTGGTGAGCATGTTTTTGGGGCTCATGCGGCCGGCGGCGGCGCTGCCGCCAACGCAAGTGGCGGCGGTGTCTTCGGTGCAATACATGGAGCGGCCGGTGTTGCGATCGTACCAGTTATTGCCGATGATGCCGTGAATGGCGGGAACGGAGCCGGAGTAGGCGCAGGTGTGGCCGCAGGCGGTGATGGTGGGCGTATAGGGGATCAGCGTGTTTTCACAGGAGAAACCTTCGCTGATGAGGCGTTTAAAACCGTCATTGGTATAGCGGTCATAATAACGGTAGAGGAAATCCCATCTCATTTGATCCACTACCATGCCCACCACTAATTTGGGTCGGGCCACATGATTTTCTGCTTTTTTCCCGTAATTGGGCGGAAAGCCCTTGGTCGGCGAGGTGGCTTTTTGTCCAAAAGCTACCGGGGCCGCCATTAACAGGAATACGGCTAACATTTTAATACGGCTCATATTACGCTTTGAATTAGTTCCTTTTTACGAATGGGTCCGTTCTGACGTGGAAAAAATAGGGTGTAAAAGTAACCTAAGTTTACAAAAAAATATATTTTAATACCTTTGTGGTCAAATTTTAATTTCATTTTAATCATCACATGGACATATTCGAGAAACTGCTGAAGCATATGGGTCCGATCGGGGAGCACTCCGAGCGCGCCCACGGATACTTTGCTTTCCCCAAGCTGGAAGGCGAGATCGGCCCCCGCATGCAATTCCGGGGCAATGAAAAGATCGTATGGAGCCTCAACAACTACCTGGGCCTGGCTAACCACCCCGAGGTAAGGGCTACGGATGCCAAAGCGGCGGCGGAGTATGGCCTCGCCGCGCCTATGGGCGCCCGTATGATGAGCGGTAACACCAATTACCACGAGCAGCTCGAAAAAGAACTGAGCGATTACATGGGCAAGGAAGACACCACCCTCCTCAACTACGGCTACCAGGGCATCATGAGCGCCATCGACGCCATCTGCAACCGGAGAGACGTGATCGTGTACGACGCGGAATGCCATGCTTCCATCATCGACGGCCTGCGCCTCCACCAGGGCCACCGCTATGTGTTCAAGCATAACGATATCGAAGACCTGGAGAAACAACTCCGCCGTGCCACCGAATATATCAAGACCAGCGGCGGCGGCATCCTCGTAGTGACCGAAGGCGTATTCGGCATGGCGGGCGACCAGGGTAAACTGAAAGAAATCGCAGCACTGAAAGATAATTTCGAATTCCGCCTGCTGGTAGACGATGCCCACGGCTTCGGCACCATGGGCAAAACCGGTGCGGGCACCGGCGAAGAGCAGGGCGTTCAGGACAAGATCGACCTGCTGTTCAACACTTTCGCGAAAAGCGGCGCATCCATCGGGGCGTTCATGAGCGGCGACAAAGCCATCATCAACTACCTGCGCTACAACATGCGTTCGCAGATCTTCGCCAAATCCATCCCCCTGCCGCTGGTGATCGGGCACCTGAAACGCGTGCAGCTCATGCGTGCGCACCCAGAAATGAAAGCCAAGCTGTGGAGCAACGTGAACAAGCTGCAGAAAGGCCTGCGCGACAGAGGTTTCAACATCGGCAGCACCAATTCCCCCGTTACACCGATCTACCTGCAGGGCGATATCCCCGAAGCAACGGCCATGTGCCTGGACCTTCGCGAGAATTATAACATCTTCTGCTCCATCGTGGTATATCCCGTTATCCCGAAAGGGCAGATCATCTACCGCCTCATCCCCACCGCGGCGCATAACGATGAAGACATCGAGCTGACGCTCAAAGCCTTCACCGAAACCAAAGCCAAGCTGGACGCGAAAGCTTACGCCGTAGCGGAAATCCCGGTAGTATAATAAAATATTCGAGAAACATCGAAGGCTGAGAGGCGTTCCCGCAGGGGAGCGCCTTTCTTTTTTCCGCAAGGCTTTACACAAAGGTGGAAGGGAGTGACACAACGGCGGCCGGGCCTTGCACAGCTGCCGGCTCAACAATAATTGATTAACATTTCGGGAAAAGTCCAGGCAAAAAAAGGGGGCTGATGGTTAGTCAGCCCCAAGCAAACAAATCGTTCTTTCACTAGGTGTAATACATGATCTTAAGAATCGATCGTTCAGTAGGACATGGTAATAAAAAATTCAAATAAGTTTACGGGCTGTCATAGAACAGGGACGGCACGCGCCCTATCTAAAATGAATATGATAAGTCTGTTTGTTCAAAGAGTTGAAAACCTTGTGTTTGCATGCACTTTTGCATGTGTATTCCGAACATTCACAAGCTTACCAAAAATAGCATTCCTGCCGGTATGCAGCCATAACACGAACGTTGTATTTCGTTAAGGAGCTGTTAAAACGGCAATTGCTACTTGATTGTTGCTCAAAGCCTTGCTGCTGCTATATTTCCGCATATGATCGATATTTTTCCCGATTGCGTAAACAGCGGGGGAACGGCGGAAGCTACCTTTGCGCAGCTTTTTTCCTTAACCAACATCTGCATGAGATCTGTAATCATTTCTGTTTTGCTGACGGCCGGCGCTTCGGGCGCTTTTGCGCGGCAGGGCGTCATCAAAGGCACGGTCCGCAACGACCAGGGCCAGCCCGTTCCATTCGTAAACGTCAGCATCCCGCAACTCAAAAAAGGCACTGTAGCCAATGCCAGCGGGGTTTTCATACTTTCGGCGCCACAGGGCGAACATACCATCCGGATTTCCGGCGTAGGCCAGAAAAGCCTGGAACAGGCAGCTCAATTTTCGAAAGATACGACCATCACCGACCTTACGCTTCAATCCAGCGGCGACCTGAATGAGGTGGTAGTGTCTGCCAGCCGCAGGAAAGAAACGCTCGACGAAGTGCCTTCCTCGATCACCATCGTGGGCCCCAGGGAACTGGAGACCCAGAAAGGCATCAGTAACAATATCATGGACATCCTTGCCGCCACCGTTCCCGGCCTCGGGTTCAGCGGCAACCAGACCGGCAATACCGGGCAAACGCTGCGCGGCCGTAACCTCCTCGTAATGGTGGACGGCATCCCGCAATCCACGCCCCTGCGCGCCGGCGGGCGCGACATGCGTACCATCGACCCCTCCGCCATCGAGCGCGTGGAAGTCATCAAAGGCGCCACCTCGATTTACGGCAACGGGTCAGACGGCGGGCTGATCAACTACATCACCAAAAAAGGCGAACCCGGCAAGCCCCTCAGCGGCAAAACCACCGTGGGCGTTACGACCCAGCTGAAAAACGCGCAACATACCGGCGGGCTCCAGCTCGGCCAGCTACTTTCCGGCGCCGCGGGCAAATTCGACTTCGTCGTTTCCGGGCATTACGAACAGACCGGCGTTTACAAAGACGCGAAAGGCGGCATCATCTCGCCGGAATATGGTTTGGGTGAAACCCAGCTCTGGAACGGCTTTGCGAAGATCGGGTACACCATCAACCCCAAAAACCGTGTGGAAGTGATGTACAACTTTTTCGGCAGCCAGCAGAAAAGTGATTACGTCCTCAAAACCGGCCGTTACCTCGATACCCCGTCCATCGGCGTACCCGGCGTACGGAAAGGATCGCCCGAAGGCACGCCCTTCAACCACAACGCCAGCGTACACTGGAGCAGCCAGGGCATCGTAGGCGGAACGGACCTCGACGTGAACGGGTACATTCAGCGCTTCCGGACGATCTACAGCTTCGTGGATTCCTGGAAAGGCGGCGGGCAATCGCAGATCAACAGCAAGAAAAGCGGCCTGCGCATCAACCTCAGCAGCCCCGTCCGTGCAGGAAAGAACATAGACATCCAGGCGGTGTACGGACTGGATTTCATGAACGATATCACGAACCAGGACCTGGTAGACGGCCGCGTTTGGGTACCTGAAATGGACATGCGCAACTACGCGCCCTACGCACAATTGAAAACCACGTTCCTCCGCCACTGGGTGCTGAAAGCCGGCGCGCGTTTCGAGAACATCAACATCGACGTTCCCGATTTCACCACCATCGTCAGCAAAAACAATTCCACCGGCGAATACAATGTGGGCGGCGTGCCCGTAAAAGGCGGCTCCCTCAGCTACAACGCCCTCGTTTACAATGCAGGCCTGCGTTACAACGAGTGGACGTTCTTCAAGCCTTTCGTGAGCTATTCGCAAAGCTTTTCCATCGCCGACCTGGGCCGCACCCTGCGCTCCGCGAAGGAAAACACGCTTTCACTGCTGAAAACCAAAGCCGTGATCGCGCATAACTACGAAGTAGGCGCCAGCAGCACCCTCGGCCCCGTGAACCTCGAAGCCAGCTATTACATCAGCAGGTCCGCTCTCGGTTCCGCCTACACGGAGGTCGACGGCAGGTTCGAGATCGAGCGCAATCCCGAGAAAGTGTACGGCTTCGAATTCGCGGCAGACGCCCGCATCCTGAAGAACCTTTCTGCCGGCGGGTCTTACTCCTTCGTGGAAGGCAAGATCGACAAAGACGGCAACGGCAAATACAAAGATGAAAAAGACGCCTGGATCGGCGGCGACCGCATCTCTCCCCAAAAAGTGACCGCTTACGTGAAGTACAGTCCGCTGGAAAGCTGGAGCCTCCGCCTCCAGATGCTCCAGGCCCTCGAACGCGACCGTTTCAAGCCCGGCGCCAACGGCAAATACGCCTATGCACAGGGGCCGGTGAACGGCTTCGCGATCTTCAGCCTGTATTCCAACCTGCAACTCGACAGCCACAGCGGGCTTTCCCTCGGTGTAGACAACCTGTTCAACAAAGATTACTATACCGTAACTTCGCAGTGGAACGCCCGCAACGAGAATTATATCAAAGGCAACGGTGTGCGGCTTAACTTACAGTACACGTACGACTTTTAATGAAATTATCGCAACAGTTATTCCGGTGGCACCGGATCACAGGTTTAATAGCAGGGGGCTTCCTCCTGCTATTAAGCTTTACGGGCAGTTTGCTCGTGTTCAGCGACGAGATCGATCATGCGCTGAACCAGCGGTATTTTAACGTGGAGCCGAAGGGCCGGCGGCAATCGCTCAACACGTTGTATGAAGCCGGTTCCAAAGCCCTTCCCGGCAACCCTTACCTCACCTTCCAGCGCATGCCGCAGGCGCCGGAAGAAGCGCTCGTGATGCGTGCGGAATACAGTGCAGAGAACAAGGTGTACCTGTACGTGGACCCCTACACCGCCGAAATACTGCATACGCGCGGCAATAAAGACTTTTTCACGGGCTTCCTCCTCTACCTGCACTTCACGCTCATGAGCGGGCGCAACGGTTCCATCATCATCCTTTTCATGGCGGCGGTGATGCTGGTGGCCATTGTTACCGGGGTGTACGTGTACCGGAAGCATTTATGGAAAGTGCTTACTTTCCGCGATAAGATCGAATGGAAATTCCGCCGCCGGCGATGGAGGAACCTGCACCGCATCGCAGGCGTATGGTCGCTGGTGTTTAACCTGCTGATCGTCATCACCGGCATCCTGATACAATGGAAGGTGGTGGGTGCGAGGGTCGGCAAGAAAGCCCCGTCTGTAGCGGTTTCCGCCTCCATCGACTTCGAATCGTTAACTGCGAAAGCCCGTTCAGAGATCAGCAATTATACCATCATGGCCATCCGGCCGCCGCGAACGGAAGGCGGTCCCGTCCTTTTCCTGGGGAATGCGGGCGAGCCGCTGATCTTCGGGGAATACGGCACCACCATTTCCCTTTCTCCGGACAGCGGGAAAGTGGTAAAGAAAACCCTTTTCAACGACGCACCCTTCTCCGTAAAATGGGACGCCGCCGTGAAACCGCTTCATTTCGGCAACTACGGCGGCATTCCGCTGAAAATTCTCTATAGCTTACTGGGATTAACGCCTGGGGTGCTTGCGCTGTCCGGCATCCTCATCTGGTTCCGCCGGAAATGGATGACAGGCCGGGGCCGAATAACCAAACGTTTACAGTCCGCCGCTTAGCGCCAGCTCTACGGCAACGGGGTCCTGCGTGTTGACGCCGGATGCTTTCATTTTGTCTGTCATCACGCCGGAAGCCACCACGTACCGGAAGTTGTAGAACGGCATGAGCGTGGTTTCCAGTCCGTCGGGCACCGCTTTCCCGGTGGTATTGGCGGTCCAGTAATAATGAATGGTGAGTGTTCCCTGCCGGTATTCATACGCGAAATTGTGGACCACGTCAGACGGCGATACGGCCTGGAAAGACAGTGGAAGCGGCATCCAGTTGTGCACACCTTTCGGGATCATGTACATGAGTACCAAACCGTTATCTATTACATCTTTCGTGATTTCGGGGGCTTCTACGGTGATGTACTTGCTGAAGTGCAGTTTTACCTGGTTGTTGCCGTAATCGAGGGCGTAATGGCCGGGGTATTTCCAGGTAGACGCCATGGTGGTGAATTTTTTTGCCGTGATATTGGCATTGCCGTTTTCTCCGTCTTTTCCCGCAGGCCCGGCGGGGCCTTCCTTTTTGCAGGCGCACAGGGTGAAAAGGACGGTCGTCAAAAGCATTACAAAAATGTTTTTCATAACTGTTGAAAGTTGATGGGGTAATTTGTTCCGGACGCAAGCTAAAACGCGGACTGCAGGCTGTGAAAGGGAATTAACGGATGGAGGGATTGGGTTTATGGAACGGAGGAATGGCTGAAAGAACAAAAAAAGGCCGGTCAATCGACCGGCCCCTATCAAAAATGACTTGATGAATTACAGGTGGCTTTCGAGGGCCATATCGTATTTCACTTTCCAATCGGCGGTATTACCCCAGTTTTCGCCATCGATGATCATGCTGTCGCCCTTAACGGTACCGAGCAGTTCGAAGCGAACGGAAGTGGCGGAGGCGTCTACCAGGCCGTGAAGCAGCGATTCGAATTTCTCCTTGTCGGCCGGGTTCACGGTCACTACCACGCGGGATTGCGCTTCGCCGAAGAGGAAGGCGTCTTTGCGGAATTTTTTGTTGGTGTGAACGTCGAAGCCGGAATTACCTGCCATGGCGCTTTCCAGGAGGGTGATGAAGAGGCCGCCTTCGCTCACGTCGTGCGCGGACCGGATCAGGCCGGCGGCGTTGAGCTTGGTGATGGTTTGCTGGAGGCGGTGTTCTTCTTCCAGGTTAAAGTGCGGAGCGGGGCTGAATTCCACGCCGATGAGCTTGTGGAGGTATTCGGAGCTGCTGATATCGTTGTAGCTGCGGCCTACGAGGTAGATGAGGTCGCCGTTGTTTTTGAAATCGAGGGTAATGCGCTGGTCCATGGAGTCGAGCACGCCGAGCATACCGATGGTGGGCGTGGGATACACAGGGCCGTCGGGGCTTTGGTTATAGAAGCTTACGTTACCGCCGGTTACGGGGGTGTTGAACTTGCGGCAGGCTTCGCCCATGCCCTGGATGGCGTGTACGAACTGGTAGTATACTTCCGGATCGTAGGGATTACCGAAATTGAGGCAGTTGGTGATGGCTACGGGTTCGCCGCCGGAGCAAACGATGTTGCGGGCAGCTTCCGCCACTGCGATCTGGCCGCCGGTGTGGGGATCGGCGTGTACGTACCGGGAGTTACAGTCGGTGGTAACGGCGAGCGCTTTCTTCGAACCTTTCACGATTACGATAGACGCGTCTGAAGGGGCGTTGGTGCTGGCGTTGGCGGTACCAACCATGCTGTCGTACTGCGTATATACCCAACGTTTGGACGCTATGTTGGGCAGCTGCGCGATTTTCTCGGCTACTTTCTTCGCATCGGCGATGTCGGGGATATTCTGGATGTCGAACTGTTTTACTTTCTCAAAGTATTTGGGCTCCACGTAAGCGCGGTGGTACTGGGGAGCGCCGCCGCCGAGCACGAGGCTTTCTGCGGGCACTTCGGCTTCGAGTTCGCCGTTCATATAGAAACGGAGGATGGGCTCTTTGGTCACTTCGCCGATCTGAACGCAGTGGAGGTCCCATTTCTCGAAGATGTCGAGGACTTCTTTCTCGCGGCCTTTGTGTACCACGATGAGCATGCGTTCCTGGGATTCGGACAGGAGCATTTCCCAACCTTTCATATTAGCCTGGCGGGTGGGCACCTTGTCGAGGTGGATGATCATGCCATGTTCGCCTTTGGCAGACATTTCGGCGGTGGAGCAGGTGATGCCTGCGGCGCCCATGTCCTGCATACCCACGAGTGCGCCGGTGGGCACGAGTTCGAGGCATGCTTCGAGGAGTTTCTTTTCCTGGAAGGGGTCTCCTACCTGAACGGCCGGGAGATCTTTGGCGGATTCTTCGGTGATGTCTGCGGAAGCGAAGGAAGCGCCGCCGATGCCGTCTTTACCGGTGGCGGAGCCTACGATGAATACGGGGTTGCCGGCGCCGTGGGAGGTGGCGGAAACCATGGTGCCTACTTTCAGTACGCCCACGCTCATGGCGTTCACGAGGGGGTTGGTGCCGTAGCAGTCTTCGAAATATACTTCACCGCCTACGGTGGGTACACCGAAGCAGTTGCCGTAATGGCCGATGCCGTGTACCACGCCTTTGAGGAGGTGCTGGTTCTTTTTATCGTTGATATTGCCGAAGCGCAGGGAGTTGAGGGCCGCGATGGGGCGGGCGCCCATGGTGAAAATATCGCGGTGGATACCTCCTACCCCGGTGGCTGCGCCCTGGAAGGGCTCGAGGGCCGAGGGGTGGTTGTGCGATTCAATTTTGAATACGCAGGCCCAGCCGTCGCCGATATCTACCAGGCCGGCGTTTTCCTCACCAGCTTTCACGAGCAGCCTACCGCCTTCCCGGGGCAGACTTTTCAGCCATACGATGGAGTTCTTATAGCTGCAGTGCTCGCTCCACATCACCGAGTACATGCTCAGTTCGGTGAAGTTGGGGGTACGGCCCAGGATGGATTTTATGCGTTCAAATTCGTCTGCTGTCAGTCCTAACTGTTCGGCGGTTTCAACTGTGGTCGTTTGCATGAATTGAGAAGGTTTATAAAAGAAGATGCAAAACTACATAGATTTCTATCAATTGACAAGACGGAACACGAAAGCCCCATATACGAATTATAATTTTTTTAATATATCAGTTTCGAGGGTTCCCGCCTTCGAATATTTGGCCGAATTTTAAAAAACACCTGTTTTTTCCGGCGAAATGCAATTTTTTGGTAACATTCTGTCGATTTGCTTGCATTTTAAACCAAACTGGTGTTTTTTTGTATAAAATTTTTCACATCATGCAATCGTTACGCTTTCAAGCGCTGGAGAATCTGACCGGCGTTGACTTCAAAGTAAAGCCTGAGCTGAATGGCAAAATTACCGACGTGTTCGGCAGCAACGTGTTCACAGGTAAAGCCATGCGCGAACACCTCAGCGACGAGGCTTATAAAAGCCTGATGAATTCCATCAAGGGCGGCAATAAGATCGAACGCAAAATGGCCGAGCAGATCGCTTCCGGCCTGAAATCCTGGGCTATGAAGAAAGGCGTAACCCACTATACGCACTGGTTCCAGCCGCTGACCGGCACTACCGCCGAAAAACACGACTCCTTCTTTACTATTAAAGGCGATGGTTCTTCCATCGAAACTTTCGACGGAGACGCCCTCGTTCAACAGGAGCCCGACGCCTCCAGCTTCCCCAACGGCGGCATCCGCGCCACCTTCGAAGCCCGTGGCTACACCGCTTGGGACCCCTCTTCCCCCGCCTTCATCATCGAGCAAGGCACCGGCAAGACCCTCTGCATCCCCACCATCTTCGTAGCTTACACCGGCGAATCGCTGGATTACAAAGCGCCCCTGCTGAAAGCCCTCTCTACCCTCGATAAAGCTGCGGTAGACGTGTGCAACTACTTCGACAAAAACGTTACCAAAGTTACCGCCACCCTCGGCTGGGAACAGGAATATTTCATGATCGACGAAGGTCTGGCCAACGCCCGTCCCGACCTGCTGCTCACCGGCCGCACCGTAGTAGGCCACGCGCCCGCTAAAGGCCAGCAGCTGGAAGATCACTACTTCGGCGCCATCCCCGAGCGTGTATACGCTTACATGCGCGATTTCGAAGAAGAATCCTACAAACTGGGCATCCCCCTGCGCACCCGTCACAACGAAGTGGCACCCGCACAGTTCGAGTGCGCTCCCATCTTCGAAGAAGTGAACATCGCAGTAGACCATAACTCCCTGCTGATGGACGTGATGAGCAAAGTGGCCAAACGCCATAAACTGAAAGTGCTCTTCCACGAAAAACCCTTCGCAGGCATCAACGGCTCCGGCAAACACAACAACTGGTCGCTCGCTACAGACACCGGTGTGAACCTGCTGGCTCCCGGCAAAACGCCGAAAACCAACCTGATGTTCCTCACGTTCTTCGTGAACACCATCAAAGCGGTACACGACTACGCCGATCTGCTCCGCGCTTCCATCGCTACTCCGAGCAACGACTTCCGCCTGGGCGCCAACGAAGCTCCCCCGGCCATCATCTCCGTTTTCACCGGTAAATACCTCTTCGATGTTCTCCAGGAAGTTAAATCCCGTGTGAACAACAAGTTCGACGAGCAGGACGAAGCCATCCTGAAACTGGACCTTCACCGTCACATCCCCGAGCTGATGCTCGACAATACCGACCGTAACCGTACCTCTCCGTTCGCGTTCACCGGTAACAAATTCGAGTTCCGCGCCGTAGGTTCTACCGCCAACTGCGCTTCCGCTATGACCGTTCTCAACACCATCATGGCGAAAACGCTGACCGAATTCAAGAAGGAAGTAGACGCGCTGATCGAAAAAGGCGAGAAGAAAGAAATCGCCATCATGCAAACCCTCCGCAAATACATCGTTGATTCCGAGAAGATCCTCTTCGAAGGCGACGGTTATAGCGAAGAATGGGCGAAAGAAGCGGAAAAACGTGGCCTCCCCAACGTGAAAACCACGCCGAAAGCCCTCGATGCATTCGTGACGCCGAAAGCGACCAAACTCTTCACCGAAATGGGCGTTTACAACGAGAAAGAACTGCACGCACGTCATGAAATCCTCCTGGAAGATTACGTGAAGAAAGTTCAGATCGAAGCCCGCGTGATCGGTGACCTCGCCACCAACCACATCCTCCCCGCAGCCGTAAACTATCAGAACACGCTGCTGAACAACATCAAAGGACTGAAAGACGCAGGTTTCGGCGACGACGCTTCCAAAGCGCAACGCCAGATCGCGACCAAGATATCTGAACACATCAATGTCATCAGCGAAAACGTGCAGGCCATGATCGAAGCACGCAAAGTAGCCAACAAGCTCGAAGACAGCCGTCAGAAAGCGATCGACTACTGCGAGAAGATCAAAGAACCGTTCTTCGACACCATCCGTTACCACTCCGACAAACTGGAGTTCCTGGTGGATGACAAAATTTGGGGTCTTCCCAAATACAGAGAGCTGCTTTTCTTGCGATAAAAACCGTAAGATTGTTTTGGTGTATGATGGCCCCCGGTATTCACCGGGGGTTTATCTTTTTTATCAGGCTGCTACGAACCATTCGTAGAATTGCTTATATTGGGTTAAATTTCGTGAAACCCGTATGATAAGATCCCTCCAGCTCCTGCTCCTCCTTTGCTTGTCGTTGCCGCTCCTCTCCCAGCAAACAGACAACAGGCTCCAGATCAAATCACGCCAAGAAGCGCCTCCATTCGGGCCGCTCCGGTTCCGCGAAGATTCCGTTACCATCATCGGAGAATACAAAAATTTCAGCGGCGGGGCCCCATTCACGATCATTTATACGAATTGGGTGACGCGGAACCAGGTCACCTACTCCACGCCGATCGACGCTTCCGGGAAATTCAGGATAACGTTTCCCTTGCCCGCGGAAAGCTCCATCCTGTTGGATTGGGGCCGCGCGAACCTGGGGAACGTAGGCGTGCCGGGTGAAACCATCTATTTGTATGCGGATGCGGGATCCTTCCCGGAAAAAAAGCCGGAAGATGCAGCAGGCAAAGCCGCCCGGGCCAACAAGGCCACCATAAGATACGAGGGCATAAACGCACGGCTCCACAACGAGATCCACCGGTACCTGGAAGTCTCCCAATCGCTGAAGCTGCCCGAATACTGGGATTTCAACTGGGGCAGGCAGTTTAAGACCATGCAGCAATATTCGGATACCATGGTCGGATTGTTCCGTGTCAAGATGCAGCATTTCGAAAACTACGACAAACAACATAAGCTCGAAGCGCGTACCCGTCAATTCATTGAAGCCCGCATCCGGTACGATATCGGCTCGCGCCTCACCCAGCAGTATTTCATGATGCCGGGCAAAGACAAATACCAAATCGACGATACCTTTTTCGAGACGATCGATACCATTGCCAGCCAGCGTTTCGGCACCGGCTATTTGTCTGACGATTACCTGATCGTGATCGACAATATCCGCGACCACAGCGAATCCAAAGCCAGGGCGCTCAAGCTGAATGCCGACTCCATTTACGAAGCGCGTTACCGCCATCCCATCGAAAAAATATTGACAGACACCTGGGAAACCTCCAGCAAATTCAGCCAGGGCTTCGTTTACAGCGATTCCATGCTCCGTGCATTGCGCAAAAACGTGACCGATACTTTCCTGATGACGCGGCTCAGCCGGCAAAATGATTCTCTCAAAGCACTAGACGCGAACGATGCACTGGTGGCCGATACGCGCTTCGTCACCGAATTCCCCGTCATGCAAACGGCAGCAGAAATTTTCAGGCATGTGACAGCCCCGTACAAAGGCAAAGTGATCTATCTCGATATTTGGGGTACCTGGTGCCCACCCTGCCGGAAGATGATGGAACTCATGCCCGATATCAAAAAGGAATATGCCGGGAAAGACGTGGTATTCCTTTACCTGGCCAACCACTCCCCCGAAGCCGCCTGGAAAAACGCCATCCGCCAGCACAAGATCACCGGGCCAACCGTTGTACACTACCGCATGCCCGACATGATGCAACAAGTATTTGAAAGACAATATCTTAACGGCGGCTATCCCAGTTACCTGCTCATCGATAAGGAAGGCAACCTCGTGACCAAACAGGCGCCCTGGCCCCGGGACCCTAAATCCCTCCGCGAAGCCATTAACAAACTTTTATGAGCCCGGGGTTAAACTTCGGGAACACATGGCGGTCTATGTATGAAATTAATCGCCATGATGAAACAAATTGTATGGATGGTGCTGCTGACCGGAAGCGTTTCCCTGGCCAATGCCCAGGATAAGCCTGCCGCCAAAGCAGACCTGAAACTCACCGAACAGCAGTCCGCAAAAATCCGTGATATCAACAAATCGTATATGGACGGATTGAAGGAGCTGCGCAGCAACGAATCCCTCAGCAAGGAAGACCGCAAATCCAAATCCGATGCCCTGCGCTCCACGCGCCAGGACCAGATCAAAACCGTACTCGACAAAGACCAGTTCGCCAAATGGGAGGAAAACCAACAGCTCCTTGCCGACCGTAAAGGCCGCCATCATGGCAAATCCGGGAAAGACGGTAAGTTCGGGAAAGAAGGCAAAATGGCCCGCCGCCATCACGATCGTACCCAGGAAGCCGTAAAAGCGCTGGGTCTCAGCGAAAAACAAAGCGCCGATCTGAAAGCCATCAACAAGGAATACATGGACAAAGCCATGGCCCTTAAAGACGCCGACAAATCCGAACGCAAGGGTAAAATCAAATCCCTCCACAACGAACGCCTCGAAAAAGTGAAACTCGCCCTCGGCGACGAAAAATTCACCCAATACAAAGAATGGCGTGCGAAAGAAAGAATGCAACACAAATCCGGTATGCGCAAGAAAGGCATGATGCAGAAAAAAGCTGCCACGCCCGCAGCCGAAAAATTATAAACTCCGTCCACGGTTCAGGACGAAAGTTTTGTGTCAATCATTTATGCTGAGAACGTTTTAAGGTTTAATGCAACTGGCCGTCCGCAAGGATGGCCTTGTTGTTTTTAGGCTTACATTTACCGGGCGGGACGGGGTTACGCTGCATTTGTCCGAACATCATGGAGACGCAACACCCGGCGCAAAGGTCGTGTACGTGGAGCGGTTTACATAAGCGGTTCGTAACGGATTCGCGGAGGTTCGTCCCATTTCCGGAACGGGCGTTGCTTGATGGAGTACATTCGTTCCATTACCGATCGAACGAGTTATGGCGGCCGCCGGTTCTCCGGCGGGCCCAGCAATTTCACTGGCAACGATAGTGTTGCGTGTTAATCAAACTGTCATTACAAATAATCCTGGCGGACTGCTTTTGCGGTCCGCTTTTACTTTTACGCTGATGGAAGGGGAAAGGTTCTTTACGGTAAATCCGGCGGATGTAAAGAATTAGATGGATCATCCATGGCCAGATGAGGCCGGATTCGAATATAAAGATCATAGGTATTCGGGTAAAAAAGCAGGGCCGCTCCGGAAGAGCGGCCCTGGGCAATATTTACAAGTAAAACTATTGCAGCTTGAAGGTTTCGGTGAACTTGGTGGTAAAGTTGCCTTTACGGAAGTTCTCGTCCTGCATGAGTTGCTGATGGAAGGGGATGGTTGTTTTCACACCTTCGATCACGAATTCGGACAGGGCGCGTTCCATGGTGTTGATGGCTTCTTCGCGGGTTTGCGCCACGGCGATCACCTTGGCCACCATGGAATCGTAGTACGGAGGGATCACATAACCGGCGTAGATATGGGAATCCACGCGCACGCCGTGGCCTCCGGGTGTGTGGAGGACGGTGATCTTGCCCGGCGAAGGGCGGAAATCGTTATGCGGATCTTCCGCGTTGATGCGGCACTCGATGGCGTGCATCTGCGGCGTATAGTTCTTCCCGGAAATGGGGATACCGGCAGCGATCTTGATTTGTTCCTTGATAAGGTCGAAATTGATCACTTCTTCGGTTACGCCGTGCTCCACCTGGATACGGGTATTCATTTCCATGAAGTAGAAATTACGGTGCTTGTCTACCAGGAACTCGATGGTGCCTACGCTTTCGTAATTGATGGCGGATGCGGCTTTGATGGCGGCTTCACCCATTTTCTCACGGAGTTCGGGCGTCATGAAGGGCGAGGGAGACTCTTCCACCAGTTTCTGGTGGCGGCGCTGGATGGAGCAGTCGCGCTCGGAGAGGTGGCATACTTTGCCGTATTGGTCGCCGGCTACCTGGATTTCGATGTGACGGGGCTCTTCCACGAATTTCTCCATGTAGATGCCATCGTTACTGAAAGCGGCGCGGGCTTCGTTTTTAGCCATGTTGTAGGCGTTCTCCACTTCATTTTCGTCCCAAACCACGCGCATACCTTTACCACCACCGCCTGCGGTGGCTTTGAGGATGACGGGGAGGCCCATTTCCCTGGCCAGTTTCTGGGCTTCTTCCACGCTTTCGAGGAGGCCTTCGGAACCGGGGATTACCGGAACACCTGCTGCGATCATGGTTTCCTTGGCGGTCATCTTGTCGCCCATTCTGCGGATCATTTCCGGTGTAGGCCCGATGAACTTGATGCCATGTTCGCCGCAGATCTCTGCGAAGCGGGCGTTTTCGGCGAGGAATCCGTAACCGGGATGGATGGCGTCTGCGTTGGTGATCTCGGCAGCAGCCATCAGGTGAGGGATATTCAGGTAAGAATCGCTGCTTTGCGGCTTTCCGATACACACGGCTTCGTCGGCGAAACGGACATGAAGGCTGTCTTTATCCGCCGTTGAATAAACTGCCACTGTCCTGATCCCCATTTCCTTACAGGTACGGATGATGCGCAGGGCAATCTCGCCACGGTTGGCGATCAATATCTTTTTGAACATGTTACGCAAATAGTGTTATAAAAAACGGCAAAAGGAAAAGGTTGCAAGCAAACTTACAACCTTCAACCGTTATGGAATGATTTACGGTTCTACAAGGAACAGCGGCTGGTCGTACTCAACCGGGGAAGCATCCTCCACCAGTACTTTCACGATCTTGCCGCTCACTTCGCTTTCGATTTCATTGAACAGTTTCATGGCTTCGATGATGCAAACTACTTTGCCGGGTGCCACTTCGTCGCCCACGTTCACGAAAGACGGTTTGCCCGGTCCTGCGCTGCGGTAGAAAGTACCGATCATGGGAGATTTGATGGTGATGAGGTTGCTGGCGGCGGGAGCTGCAGCGGGGGCGGCAGGTGCGGCGGCGGCGGGTGCAGCGGCGGCAGCTACGGGCTGGGGAGCCGCTACTACCGGTTGAACCGCGGTTACGGCCGGTACGGTAACGATCTGCTGTACTTCTTGCTCTTTCTGCTTTATCGTAATCTTAAACTGGTCCTGCTCAATGCTCAGTTCGCTGATGTTTGATTTGTTGATCATTTTAATCAGCTCCTGAATCTGTTTAAAGTCCATGTAGACAGTTTTTGGTTTTAGTAATTTTGCTGTTCGCGAAAATGATGAATATGTGATGGTATATGGCTATTCTTTTACGCGCTCGATGTATTCACCGGTTTTGGTGTTAATGCGGATCAGCTCGCCTTCGTTCACGAACAGGGGAACCATGATGGTAGCGCCGCCTTCAACGGTGGCAGGTTTCAGGGTGCGGGTAGCGGTATCGCCCTTCATGCCGGGCTCGGAATAGGTCACTTTCAGGACGATCTTGTCGGGCAGTTCCACGGCCATGGGCAACTCCGTCTCCGTGTTAATGGCGATCGCCACCTCGTCTCCGTCTTTCAGGAACTGGGGTGCGTCGATCATCTGCTCATTCACTACGATCTGCTCAAAAGTTTCTTTATCCATGAAATTGTACCCGCTTTCATCCTGGTACAGAAACTGGTATGCTTTTTTCTCCACACGTACCGGATAGATGGTATCGCCGGAGTTCCAGGTGTGCTCGATAGAACGGCTATTGTCAACCCCCTTCAATTTGGCCCATACCTTGGCGGCTGCACGGGCGGTTTTATTCTGACCAAACTCTACAACAGAATATAAGCTGTTATCCAGCTTAATGATTAATCCTGTTCTGATATCTGCGGTGGTAGCCATAAAAGGTCAAAGATTTAAAGTTAAAAATTTACATTAAGGATTGCAAAAGTAAAAATTTTAGAATATGAACAAACAATTCTTGCCGGATTTCCCACAAAAGCGGTATAGATTTGACGGCGAACCGCTTGTGCGGATGATTACTTTAACAATAAAACAAATATAAAGATGCGTACATGGTTATTCGTGCTTTTATGCCTCCCGACCCTGCTGAAGGCCCAATCCGGGCATAATCATGCTCATGAAAAACAACCGGGCGCCCCGCTCCCGCCTTTCAAACAGTACAACTTCATCGCACCTTTCCAGCTGACGGCCTATACCGGCCAGGTTTTCACCAAGAACGACATCCCCAAGGGCAGGCCGACCATGGTTTTCCTCTTCAGCGTGGAATGCGACCATTGCGCACATATGACGGAAGACATTCTCAAGAACATCGATAAATTCAAAAAATCGAACATCCTCATGGTAACACCTTTCAAACTCGAAAGGATGAAGGCCTGGTACGACCAATACAAGATCGGGAATTACCCCAATATCATCATGGCGGCCGAGCCTACACGGCAGATCGTATATTACTATGACCTGCACAACTTTCCCGGTGTTTACCTCTACAACAGGAAAGGCCAGCTGGAAGCGGATTACGAAGGTACGGTTAAACTGGACACCGTGTTAAAGCATTTGTAAAATTTCCGGAAGGGCCGCCGAAAGGGGAAATTTTAGCAGTTTCCTCCGAAATTACGGTTCCGATATCCTATTTTTGTTACCCAATTAATTCTTCACCTTTTTAAAATATTCAGATACGATGAAAGTAACTGTTGTAGGAGCTGGAAATGTGGGCGCAACATGCGCTAACGTGCTGGCCCACAGAGATTTCCTGCAGGAAGTAGTTTTGCTGGACATCAAGGAAGGAACCGCAGAAGGCAAGGCACTCGACACCTGGCAGCAAGCGCCGATCGATTACTACAGCACCAAAGTGACCGGCGTTACCAACGACTATGCTAAAACCGCCAACAGCGACGTGGTTGTGATCACCTCCGGCCTCCCCCGCAAACCGGGCATGAGCCGCGACGACCTGATTTCCACCAATGCCAATATCGTTAAATCTGTTACCGAGAATATCGCCAAACACTCTCCCGACGCCATCATCGTTGTGGTTTCCAACCCGCTGGACGTTATGACGTACTGCGCGTTCCTCACCGCGAAGAAAGACAGCTCCAAAGTGTTCGGCATGGCAGGTATCCTCGACACCGCCCGCTACCGCGCTTTCCTGGCAGACGAGCTCGGCTGCTCCCCGAAAGACATTCAGGCCATCCTCATGGGCGGTCATGGAGACACCATGGTGCCCCTCCCCCGCTATACCACCGTTGCCGGTATCCCCGTTACGGAACTGATCGCCAACGACAAGCTGGAAGCGATCATCCAACGCACCAAAGTAGGCGGCGGCGAAATCGTGAACCTGCTCGGCACTTCCGCCTGGTACGCTCCCGGCGCGGCTGCAGCACAAATGGTGGAAGCCATCCTGAAAGATGAAAAACGCATCTTCCCCGTTTGCGCATGGCTCACCGGCGAATACGGCCTCAAAGACATCTACCTCGGCGTGCCCGTGGTACTCGGCAAGAAAGGTATCGAGAAAATCATCGAACTGGACCTGAACGAGGGCGAAAAAGAACTCCTCAACACTTCCGCCAAACACGTGAAAGAAGTGATGGACGTACTCGACAACATGAAAACTCCCGCCTAATCAGGGCACAATATCTTCCGGAAAGCACCTGGCAACAGGTGCTTTCCTTTTTCCATACCGCCCCACCCGTTCATATCATTGATTATCGTACCTTTGGCCCGGGCTATATCAACTAAAATCATCACCGGCCCCCAAAACCATATCATGAGCAGGCTCCTGATTGCCATACTGTTATGCTCTTCGTTGGCCTCGATTGCACAAAGCCCGGTCTGGAAAGCGGACCGCGAAAGATCGTCTGTGTCCTTTTCCGTCACCCATCTCATGATCTCCAAAGTGGAAGGCCACTTCCGGGAATTCGACGGCGAAATCTCCGCCGCAAAACCCGACTTCACCGACGCCTCCATCCAATTCGATGTAGACGCATTCAGCATCACCACCGGAGACGATAAGCGCGATAACCACCTCAAATCGAGCGATTTCCTCCATGCGGAACAATTCCCCAAACTGTCTTTCCGCAGCACCGCCTTCCGCCGCATCACCGAAGGCAGGTACCAGCTGGAAGGAGACCTCACCATCCGCGACGTCACCCGCCGCGTCAAATTCAACGTAGCCTACGGCGGGACCGTCTCCGAAGGTAACCGGCAAAGAGCCACTTTCAAAGCCACTACGTATATCAACCGGTTCGATTATAATTTACAGTGGGACAAACTGACCGAAGCAGGGGGCATGGTCGTCGATAAAATGGTCAACATCATACTCAAACTCGAGTTCGTAAAATAGTAAAGGGCCGGCTCAGGGCCGAGGAAATCCCTGTTTGCCGCCAATCCGTTAATTTGCAAGATATTATTGCCGCATATGTCCAATATCGAAAAATTAATCTCCATCAGAAATTTCACAAGTGAACACCATAAAGGTCTGGTCAGCCTCATCTTCGTCGGCAACTGGATCATCTCCAAACACCAGAACTTTTTCAAGGAGTACGACATCACCATGCAGCAGTTCAACATCCTGCGCATCCTCCGCGGCCAACATCCCAAATCCGCCAGCATCAACACCCTCAAGGAAAGAATGCTCGACAAAATGAGCGACGTTTCCCGCCTCGTGGAAAGGCTCCGCAAAGCCGACCTCGTGGAAAGAAAAAGCTGCGAGGCAGACCGCCGCGCCGTAGATGTGAAAATTACCCAGAAAGGCCTGCAACTATTGAAAGAAATCGACGAGAAAATTTTCGTGCTGGAAGAAACCCTTAAAACCACGTTGACAGACAAGGAAGTAGCACAACTCAACAAACTGCTCGACAAACTCCTTGGCGCCTACGAATAGCCTTTACTCCTCCACATAATCCAGGTCTTTCCCGAACGTTTCCTCCATGGAATATGCAAACCCGAACGCCAGCACGATAGAGATCACGCCCGTGGCCAGGCCGCTTTGAAGATAACTGAGCCCCGCCGTCTGCAAGCCGCCGAACACCAGCGAGATCACCGGCAGCATGCCCCGCGCGTAATTGGGGACCGTCGTAGCTGCCGTGGCGCGAAGGTTGGTACCGAACTGCTCGGCCGCCACCGTTACGAAAATCGCCCAGAAGCCCACACTGAAGCCCATGACGCCGCAAACCGTGTAGAACAGTTGCACGCTGGCGCCGTAGAGGTTAAAATACAGCACCACGCTGATCAATACGAGGGCATAGAAAATATACAGCACCTTTTTCCGGCTGCGCATGATTTGGCTGAGGTACCCGCTGGCCAGGTCGCCGAACGTCAGCGCCGCATAACAGATCATAATGGCTTTCCCGGGATTGATGGGGCCCTGCACGCCCATTTTCTCCGCAAATGCGTTGGAGAACGTCATGAGGATGCCCACCACGTACCAGGTCGGCAGGCCGATCATGATACATTTCAGGTAGCGGAAAAACCGTTCCCTGCTGGTGAAGAATTTAAAATAATTGCCACGGCTCACGCTGCTTTGCTTGATGGTGTTGAACATCCCGGACTCTACCACGCTGATACGCAGGATGAGAAGCGCCAGGCCCAGGCCACCACCGATGTAATAGCAGATCCGCCAGTTATCGCCGAAATATTCCGACACGAAATAAGCAGCTACAGCGCCGGAGATACCTACACTCGCAACGATCATCGTGCCGATGCCCCGCTTTTCTTTCGGCAGCACTTCCGACACGAGGGTGATCCCCGCGCCCAGCTCGCCCGCCAGGCCAAGGCCCGCTATGAACCGCCAAACCATATACCAGAAAATGGCATTCTCTCCCCCTATCATCCCATTGGCGACATTCGCCACGGAATACAGCAGGATCGATCCGAAAAGTACCGACAGGCGGCCGCGTTTATCGCCCAGCACGCCCCAGATAATACCGCCGATCAGCATCCCGATCATCTGGATATTGATCAGCCACATGCCCACGGAATCGATTTTGTCGGCGGCAACGCCCAGCGATGTAAGACTTTTGATACGGATGATGCCAAAAAGCAGCAGATCGTAAATATCGACGAAGTAACCCAGGGAAGCCACGATCACGGCGGCATTCAACAATTTGACGGGTTTGTTGGCGGAATTCATAAAGGACAAAGATTTTCGGTTGATACGTGGACTTTCTGCAAAAAAGAAAGAGACGCAAATTTATTGCGTCTCTTCAAATATCAAAATTTTTTAAGGCTTTACTTTTTCTTTCCCTTCGCCTTCCGTTTTCGGCGCTTCGATCGGATGCCCTTCTTCATCGAAATTGGCGTGGATGCCCGATTTGCCGAAAATCAGCTTGATCGCCACCGGCAGCGTCGTGATCACCACGATGATGACGATGATCCATTCCAGGTGGTCTTTCAGCGTGGGGAAGGCTTTGTCGAGGAAGTGGCCGGCCAGCATGAGCGAAAACACCCAGGTAAACGAGCCGATGATGTTCCAGAACATGAATTTTTTCCGTTCCATCCCTACGATCCCCGCGATGATCGGGGCGAATGTACGGACGATGGGCAGGAAACGGGCCACGAAAATGGCGCCGCCACCATACTTGTCATAAACTTCCTTCGCCTGCCAGAGGTGTTTTTTCTTGAACAGGAAGGTATCTTTCCTTTTAAACAGGATGGGGCCGGTTTTCCGGCCGAACCAATACCCCACGATATTTCCGAGCACGCCCATGATCGCGATGAGGGTCATCATCACCAGTAGCGGCATATTGAAAAAGCTTTCCGCCAACAATTCGGCGTAAATACCGGCAACAAAAAGCAGGGAATCTCCCGGGAGGAAAAATCCTATAAACAAGCCCGTTTCCGCGAAAATAATCGCGAGAATCAGGTAATATCCTCCATTTGCAATAATCCACTCAGGGTTAAGAATGTGCTTGAAAAAGTCTATGATCTGGTCCATGCTAATGTTTAAAAACTATAATTAAGCGGCTAAAATTAATCTTTTATATGTCAAGAGGAAGTTAATATTTCCTGAAATAGGCCTTAGGCTTTGGTTTCAGGCGGAAGTTCCTTGAAATCGACCTCTCCTTCCCACTTCCCGATCACGGCGGTAGCCAAACAGTTACCGATCACGTTCACCGAGGTGCGGGCCATGTCCATCAGCTCGTCGATCCCCAAAATGAGGAAAACCGGCCAGGTGGGCAGGTGGAACGAGGCCACGGTGCCGAGGATGATCACCAGCGTAGCGCGGGGCACACCGGCCACGCCCTTGCTCGTAAGCATGAGCGTAAACACCATGAGGATCTGCTGGGGCCAGGTAAGCGGGGTGCCGGCCGCCTGGGCCACGAACACCGAGGCCAGGGCCAGGTACAGGGTGGACCCGTCGAGATTGAAGCTGTAACCGGTCGGCATCACGAACGCGATGATCTTCCGCGGAACGCCCATCCTTTCCATGGCTTCCATGGCTTTCGGCAGGGCGGATTCCGAGCTGGTAGTGGCAAAGGCGATGGAAACGGGCTCGGAAATTTCCTT
The DNA here is from genome assembly GCF_003958645.1 of Chitinophaga rhizosphaerae. Lineage (GTDB taxonomy): Bacteria > Bacteroidota > Bacteroidia > Chitinophagales > Chitinophagaceae > Chitinophaga > Chitinophaga rhizosphaerae. The sequence continues at coordinate 38,567 of NZ_RXLO01000007.1, read as the reverse complement.
GATGAACCGTTTGATGGGCAGGCCGATGATCAGCGCCACCGGTACAAAAACCAGCAGCACGAACGCAATGAGCGCCACATACAGGGTAAGGAGCAGTTTCAAAAGGTTTCCCAGCACATCAAGCCCGCCATGCCCCACGGTATAGGCGATGGCCGCCCCCACGCCCACCGGCGCGAAGTACATGACGATGTTCGTGAATTTGAACATGGTTTCGGAAAGACTGCCGCAGAAATCCAGCATGGGCTGGCGCATTTTGTCTTTCACCATCAGCAGCGCGATCCCGAAAATGACGCTGAACACGACGATGGGCAGGATTTCGCCATGATAGATGGATTTGGCGATGTTTTCGGGGAAGATGTGAAGGATGATATCCTGCCAGTTCTGCGGCTTGGTAGCCGGCAGCACTTCATGGCCCACAGGCGGCTGCGGAACGCCGACGCCCGCCTGTGAAATGTTAATGGCGGCCAGGCCGATGAACAGGGCGATGGTGGTAACGATCTCGAAATAAACGAGTGATTTCCAACCCATACGGCCCACCTGCTTGATATCGGAGTGACCGGCGATGCCCACCACCAGCGTAGCGAAAAGCAGCGGGGCGATGATGGTTTTGATCAGCTGCAGGAAGACTTTACTGAGCACCTGGAAGTTCACGGCGATGGCCGGCCAGTCGTGCCCCAGTTCTCCGCCCACCAGCATGCTCACGAGGATCCAGGTGGTGAGGGATTTTTTGGCGATGGCAAACCACACGAATGCCGCAACCACGATCCAGCGGGTGATCACCAGGATATCCTGCGGAATGGATACCGCAGTGTAGAAATCTATGACATGCAAAATGGCAACGATCGTCAATACGATAAATGCAGTGATGCCTGCCTTCCGTTTATTCATCATGAAATTAGAGGTGATTTAGGTTTAGATGCGACAAAAATCGCCCAAAAATAAGGTTCTCGGTCGAAAATTCCCGCAGATGGGCGTTACCGCTCGTACATAAAATAAAATATGGCTTTTATCATTAACACACTATATTTGGCGATCTATAAAACAAATCTAACCGCTAATATCAACCACAACCCTCTATTTGTATGAGTAGACTCTTTGTCAAAAAGCCGCTTGCACAGTTATTCGCGGAAGCTTCCGATTCTGAAAAAGGGCTTAAAAGGTCTTTAACTGCCACCAGCCTCGTTGCACTCGGCATCGGCGCCATCATCGGCGCGGGCCTCTTTTCCCTTACCGGGCTGGCCGCCGCCAACAACGCAGGCCCCGCTGTTACGCTTTCCTTCGTGATCGGCGCTATCGGATGTGCATTCGCCGGGCTTTGCTACGCCGAATTCGCTTCCATGATCCCCATCGCGGGCAGCGCCTACACCTACAGCTACGCCACCATGGGCGAATTCCTCGCCTGGATCATCGGGTGGGACCTCGTGCTCGAATACGCCCTCGGCGCCGCCACGGTTTCCATCAGCTGGTCGCAATACCTCGTCAAATTCCTCCATCACTACAATATTCATTTGCCGGCGCAGCTCACCGCCTCGCCGTTCGAAACCGTCACCATGCTCGACGGTTCCACGGTAACCGGTATCATGAACCTCCCTGCCGTCCTGATCATCATCGCGCTTTCGCTCCTGCTGATCCGCGGCACCCGTGAATCCGCCCTGCTGAACGGGCTGCTCGTGGCCTTGAAAGTTGTGGTGGTACTGGTATTCATCGCCGTAGGCTGGGGCCATGTAAACCCTGCCAACTACGATCCCTACATTCCCGCCAACACCGGCGAATTCGGTCACTTCGGTATCTCCGGCCTGTTCCGCGGCGCCGCCGTGGTGTTCTTCGCCTTCATCGGGTTCGATGCGGTATCCACCGCCGCCCAGGAAGCCAAGAACCCCAAGCGCGACATGCCCATCGGCATCCTCGGTTCCCTCGCTATCTGTACCATATTATATGTCCTGTTCGCACACGTGATGACCGGCCTGGCCAACTATACCGAGTTCAAGGACAGCGCCGCCCCCGTAGCCATCGCCATCGCCAAAACGCCCTACGGATGGCTGCAACAGGCGATCATCCTGGCCATCCTCGCAGGTTACACTTCCGTGATCCTCGTGATGCTCCTGGGCCAAAGCCGGGTGTTCTATTCCATGTCGCTCGACGGCCTCCTGCCCAAAACCTTCTCGCAGGTACACAAAAAATTCCGCACCCCGTATAAAGCCAACATCCTGTTCATGGTGTTTACCAGCCTTTTCGGCGCCTTCGTTCCCGTACACATCGTGGGCGAAATGGTGAGCATCGGCACCCTGTTCGCTTTCGTGCTGGTTTGCGTGGGCGTGATCGTGATGCGCAAAACCGACCCCGATGTACCCCGCGCTTTCAAGGTGCCCCTGGTACCGGTTGTTCCGATCATCGGCATCATCATCTGCCTGGCCCTCATGGCCTCACTCCCGCTCGATACCTGGCTGCGCCTCGCCGCCTGGATGGGCCTGGGCCTCGTGATCTACTTCGCCTACAGCAAGAATCACAGCAAACTCGGCAACAAACTGTAACCATACGCCCATTATACAAAATCCCGCCAGCCCTGGCGGGATTTTTATTTCCGGTAATCCCGGATTTGACGGGAATTTAATATTTTTGCAGCCTCCTTATCACCGGCCACCCGGAGCATAAGGCAAACTCTTTCAAACATTATGGGACGTATTTTTGAAGTAAGAAAAGCGACCATGTTCGCCCGCTGGGACCGCATGGCCAAACAATTTACCCGTATCGGCAAGGAAATCGCCATGGCGGTGAAGCAAGGCGGCATGGACCCCGATAACAACCCCGCTCTCCGTCGCTGCATCCAGAACGCCAAAGGCGTGAACATGCCGAAAGACCGTGTAGACGCCGCCATCAAACGCGCGATGGGGAAAGACAAGACTGATTACGAAGAAGTTGTATACGAAGGATATGCCCCTCACGGCGTCGCCGTTATGGTAGACACCGCCACCGACAATACCACCCGTACCGTTGCCAACGTACGCATGCACTTCAACAAATGCGGCGGCAGCCTTGGGAACAGCGGTTCCGTAGGCTTCATGTTCAACCGCCTCGGTGAATTCAAGATCAAAAACGCCGGCCAGAACCTGGAAGATCTCGAACTGGAACTGATCGATTTCGGCCTGGAAGAAATCGGGGAAGACAGTGAAGGCAATATCATCGTTCGCGCCACTTTCACCGAATTCGGCAATATGTCGAAAGCGCTGGAAGAAAAAGGACTGGAAGTGATCGCCGCCGAACTGAAGCGCATCCCCGCCACCACCGTGGAACTGAACGAGGAACAAGCCAAGGAAGTACTGGAGCTGATCGACCGCCTGGAACAGGACGACGACGTGCAGCAGGTATTCCACAACCTGAGATAATCGTATCCGCGATATAACTAAAAAGCCCGCCGGATGGCGGGCTTTTTAGTTATCTGCAAACGCCTTCCGGGAAGCGCTTATAAGTCGATTCGAACGGATGATCGCCGCAAGCAGCCACCCGTAAATTTTCCAGTTAACCCGGATACTGAAATGCAATTCTACTATTGAATGCAGGAAACCTCAAGACAGCTCCCCTTTTTCAACTACCCGCCGATCACATTTTGCGGCGCTCCGTCCAGAAATGCTTTCACATTCTCCACCACCTTGTCCATGAGGCGGGAGCGTGCTTCGCGGGTGGCCCAGGCGATGTGCGGCGTAACGTAGCAGTTGCGGGCCGTCAGCAGCGGATTGCCTGCGGAAGGGGGCTCCACCGATAAAACATCCAGTCCTGCCCCGGCAATAACCCCATTATTGAGCGCATCGGCAAGTTCCGGCTCGTTGATGAGCGGACCGCGGCTGGTATTGATCAGTATCGCCGAGGGCCGCATGGTAGCCAGTAGCGCCGCGTTCACGAAGCCTTTGTTGGCCTCGTTGAGCGGACAATGCAGGGAAACGATGTCCGCTTCGCGGAAACAGGTTGCCTGGTCCGTGAAAGTGACTCCTTCCATCCGGTCGCGCTCCGGATGCTTGTGGCTCACGATTACGCGCATCCCGAACGCCAGGGCGATACGCGCCACCGCCTGCCCGATCTGCCCGAATCCTATAATGGCCAGCGTTTTCCCGGATAATTCGGTGAGGGGCATTTTCCAATAGCTGAAATCGGGACAGGCCGCCCATTCGCCATTCCGGACACTGTCTGCATGCAAACCCACGCCCTGGCAAAGTTCCAGGATGAGAGAAAAAGTGAGCTGGGCCACGGAAGCCGTGCTGTATGCGGGAACGTTGGAGACGGTAATACCTTTGGCGCGCGCAGCGTTAATATCTACCACGTTATACCCGGTGGCCATGACGCCGATGTAACGAAGGGACGGCAGCTGGTTGATGACGGACGCGGGGATGAGGGATTTATTCGTGAGGAGGATTTCTGCTCCGAGGGCGCGGGCCGCCACATCGGCGGGGGCCGTTCTGTCGTGGACGGTTACGGTGCCGAGGGATGCTAATGCATCCCACGACAGATCACCGGGCTGTAAAGCATATCCATCCAGTACTACGATTTTCATATGCGGCGGCTTTTTGATGAAGGACTAAAAATAGACAATTCCTCCGTCGATCAAAAGCCTGCTCAGCAATATCGTATCCCTGAAAAAAATCCCGTTGTGCGCAGGAGTAGGAAGGAAATTCCACACCTAACCAGGAAAGACCGATGCTCCCGCCGTTCAACGGGGAAAGCCGGTCTTTCACTGATAAAAACAACATGGAAAGGATTTTCGACCTGTGCGGATAACAGCAGGTAAATCAAAGCATAGCTTTGTCACTACACAAGCCGCACAAATAAAGAAGTTGGTTAACAAACAACATCACCCTTTTTTACAAATCATGGGAAACCCATAAAAATCCTTGGTACAGGAACGTTCCGCATAGTCTTATGTGAACGGGATCCCGGAGTAGATTCGCGCCGGGATGTAATGGATGCTGTGCTCCCGATTCCCGGTGTATCGATATCAACGGAAGCGGCCTTCAGCATCCGGCTCCTTCATTGATGGCCGGATCAGCAGGTGCAATTCGTTCCATCAACCAGGCAGAAAAATTCCAGCTTCCGGCGCACCTGGACTTGCAGCTTGCCTCATGCGAAATCTCATGTATAACAGGGAAAATAATTCGCAAGGGAAGCGAAGGTTCACGTCAACCAGCAATCATTGAAAAGGAGAAAAACGAGATCGTACATCGGCGGCGGATTCACGCATCATCGCAACAGCGTCACTTTATGGAACTGGTTGTTCAATTTGTCGACCACGAAGTTCCCATAGATCGACCGGTAAGTTCCATAACAAAGTTTCCCCCCTACTTCCATATTATGTTCCTTACCCAACGGGTGAAGCCCCTCTATCAGCCCCACGAACCGCATCCTTTGCAATTGGCCGCCACAGCGGCATTTGATTTCAGAAAGCCTCTTGTGAGAGTGTACGATTGTACTGCATCTGATACATCTTGCTTCCATAATTCAGTTACGTTTTAAATAAATTTTGGTTGTTGTCCCCTAACGCATGAATAGATGTTCTTTTGGTATAAAAGGTTAACAAAGCGCACACGCGTTTGTATAAACTAAAGAGGAGAAAAATGTAGCAGAGGGTTAAAAAAAAAGAGAAAACCTGTACCTGTTTTTTCCGGGTGGTTAATCCGGCGATCATGGGAAATGGTTAAAAATCTTTTAAAAAACCAGGCCAGGTCCGCACATAAAAATTCAGAGGATATGGGTAAACAATCTTTTAGATCTGGCGCCTCGGCACCCCCACTGGCATGAAAACTGAAAGAAGGCCGCCCTATTCAGAACGGCCCCCGTTTTCAGCCTATTTGAACCGTCTAAGCAATTTTCATTTGATTATGCCTGCAATTTATCCTCATTCCATTAACCAACGAATAGCAACGGGAGAATGAATAGACAATGAACATTTCGAAAGACAATGAACAAATAAGTGGCTGATAATAAATATTATATGAATTAAAATGAATAGCTTTTCTTGAAGAGTAACCACTGCGCTTGTGCCACCGCAGGGTTCCTGGGATCACTGTTAACAATCAATAAATAACCCGCCAGCCGGCTTAACTGCCAGTCTTCCCACATTTCCCCGCCCTGCCAGCAATAAATCCGCCGGAAATTCAACGTCACCGGCATCCGCAACGCCGCACAGGCCTGCATCGCACGGTCCAGCGCCATCCGCAGCCCCTCCCGCGTATAACCCAGCATCTCCAGCAACTCGCTCGCATAAAAATCAGGCACCGCCTCCGACTCCGCACGGTGCTGCTGTTCGAGGATTTCCTCCAGGTAATCGATCGTTTGTAACATAAGCTTCCATTTTTCGTGGTTTACTGATCCCGCTTCGCCAATTTCCGGAACATCGCCTTCTCTTCTTCCGTAAGGTTTTGCGGCACCGTGATCCTCACCCGCACATAAAAATCCCCCGGCTCCCCATTCCCTCCTTCCGCAACAGGCATCCCCTTCCCTTTCAACCTGAACATCCGCCCGCTATCCGTCCCCGCCGGGACCGTCAACTGCAACGCACTCCCCGGCACCGGCACCTGCACCTTCCCGCCTAAAACCGCCGTATACACGTCAACCGGTACTTCCAGGTACACATCCTTCCCCTTCAACTCAAATCCCGCTCCCGGCACAACACTCACCTCTATCAACAAATCTCCCGCCTCTCCTCCGTTCAAACCCGGGCTCCCCTTGCCTTTCAGCCGCAACACCTGCCCATCCGCCGTGCCTTTCCTTATCTTCAGATTCAATTTCTGTCCGTTCACATTGATCTGCCGCGTGGCGCCCGTATAGACATCTTCGATACTCACGTCCATCGTAGCATGCAAATCCCCGCCGCGCCGCGTGCGCGAACGCCCTTGCTGCGCGCGGCTCCGGAAGCCGCCACCGAACAGGTGCTCGAAGAAATCGGAAAACTGCCCGCCTTCCCCGAACATATCTTCAGTATTGTACTGCTGTCCGCCACCCTGCTGTTGCTGCGCCCGCCAGCGGTTCCAGTCGAAATCGCCCTGCTGCGCGCCGGCCTGTTCGTAATACTTCCAGTTCTCGCCGAACTCGTCGTACTTTTTCCGCTTCTCTGCGTCGCCCAACACTTCATACGCCTCGTTCAGCTCCTTGAACTTCTCTTCCGCGAGCTTGTCGTCGGGATTTTTGTCCGGATGATACTTGACCGCCAGTTTGCGATAAGCCTTCTTGATCTCGTCGGCACTCGCCTTTTTATCTACGCCCAGTATCTTGTAATAATCTTTATAGTCCATATTTCCAGTATAACAATTTGTGCGCCGGCCTTGTTTGGCCCCGCGGTCCATAAAAAATGCCCCCTGCGCATACAGGGGGCACGTTCCGTAACGGTATAATCGGTACAGGTTCGTTACTCCCTGATCATTTCCATGACTACTTTCACCACATCTTCCACGTTTGGCTTGGAGAAGTAATCGCCATCGGAACCGTAAGCCGGGCGGTGCGCCTGGGCAGACAGGGTGCGGGGCGCCACGTCGAGCCAGCGGTAACCGCCCTGCAGTTCCATCACTTGCTGGAACATGTAAGCGGTGCCGCCGCCGGGAACGTCTTCGTCCACGAAAAGGATGCGGTTGGTCTTTTTCAGCGAATCCAGGATGGAGTGGCTGGTATCGAAAGGCAGGAGCGTTTGTACATCGATCAGTTCGCAGGAAACGCCGAGCCCGGAAAGGGTCTGGATGGCCTCCTCGATGATGCGCAGCGTACTGCCGTAAGAAACGATGGTAATGTCGGTACCTTCATGCAGGATTTCCGGAACGCCCATGGGTACGGTGAATTCGTCGAGATTCTCCGGCATGCGCTCTTTCAGGCGGTAACCGTTGAGCGATTCGATGACGATCCCCGGTTCATGCGCGCGCAGGAGGGTGTTGTACATCCCTGCCGCCTGCACCATGTTGCGGGGCACGCAAACGTAGAAGCCGCGCAGGGAGTTGATGATCATCCCCATAGGGCTGCCCGAATGCCAGACCCCTTCCAGCCGGTGGCCGCGGGTGCGGACGATGATGGGACAGAACTGCGTGCCGCGGGTGCGGTATTGCAGGGATGCCACATCGTCGCTCAGGGGCTGAAGGCCGTACAGCAGGTAATCCAGGTACTGGATTTCCGCGATGGGCCGCAGGCCGCGAAGCGCCATCCCGATCCCCTGGCCCATGATGGTCAGTTCGCGGATGCCGGTATCGGAAATGCGGACTTTGCCGTGTTTGGCCTGGAGACCGGCGAATCCCTGGTTGACGTCGCCGATCTTGCCCACATCTTCGCCGAAAGCGAATACCAGCGGGTTGCCGGTGAACAGTTGATCGAAGTATTTATTCAGCACTTCGTAGCCGTTGAGCACGGGAGCGTCTGCCGCATATTCGGCCGGCACTTCCGGGACGTTGAGCGCCGAATTGGCACCCGTGGCGTACAGGAGACTGTTGTAGTTTTCTTTTTCGGTGACGAGCTGGTTGTCGTAAAACAGCTGCAGATCGTTCAGTACCGGCGAAAAATCGCGCGGGTAGCGGAACAGGATGTGCGCAGCAGATTTGAGGATATCGCGGCGGAGGGGCTCGCGGTTGGCGGCCAGCTCCTGGATGGCATGCTGTACCAGTTCCGTTTCCACCCGGCCTTCCTCGACGAGGTTTTTGAGGATGGCGGTCAGCCCCTGCACCTGCCCGCGGATGGGCGCGATGTATTTTTCCCAGGCGCGTTTGCGGCCTTCGTGGGCAAGCACTTTGGCTTCGGCTTCCACTTCCTGGAGGGCGCCTTCATCGGCCAGGGCGTTTACGACGATCCACTGGCGCATTTTGCTATTGCAGTCGAATTCCTTTTCCCAGGCCAGGCGTTCCTTGCTTTTGTACCGCTCGTGCGAGCCGGAAGTGGAGTGCCCCTGGGGCTGGGTGATCTCTTCTACATGGAAGAGCACAGGCACGTGGGTTTCACGGGCCTTACGGATACCTTCTTCGAACACTTCGCAAAGGCCGGCGTAATCCCATCCCTTTACATTATATATCTCCAGCCCGTTGGTCTGCTCCCCTTTCCGGAAACCTTCCAGCGCGGCGCTGATAGAACCTTTGGTAGTTTGATACTTGCGGGGAACGGAAATGCCGTACCCATCGTCCCACACAAAAATGCAAAGCGGCACCTGCAACACACCGGCGGCATTCACGGTTTCCCAGAAATGGCCCTCGCTCGTAGATGCGTCGCCGATAGTGGCGAAACAAACTTCGTTACCCTGGTGGGAAAGGTGCGTCAGCCCCTCCAGTTCCGGCACTTCGCGGAACAGCTTGGAAGCATAGGCCAGGCCCAGTGCACGTGGCATCTGTGCGGCCGTGGGCGCCATATCTGCAGCGGTGTTCTTCTGCGCGGTGAGCGGCAGCCAGTTACCGTCCATATCGATATTCGGAGTGGCGAAATGCGAATTCATCTGTCGACCGGCGGAAAAAGGATCGTTCGCCAGGTCGGGATCTGCATACAGCTGGGAGAAAAACTGCTCTACATTGGAAACGCCCGTAGCGAATGCCCACGTCTGATCACGGTAATAGCCCGAACGGAAATCGCCCGGCTTGAAATATTTGGACATCGCGATCTGCGCCACTTCCTTGCCATCGCCAAATATCCCGAATTTGGCCTTGCCGGTCAGAACTTCCCGGCGGCCCAGCAGGCTCACTTCCCTGCTGATACAGGCCAGCCTGTAATCATTCAAAACTTCCCTGCGGAACTCCTCAAATGACAACTGGCTTTGCATATTCATAGCTAATTCGTTGTTTTCGATCATGCCATCCTTGTTAAAGCACAAATGTAGGGGAAATTGATGAATGGGTAAATGCCCGTGCTCATCGCGTAAAAATTAAATTTTTAAGAAATTTTTAATATCTTGATATGCACGGTTCAGTTTTTGGCCGTAAATTTGAATTGGAAACTGGTAGAAACGTAAATGTTTAACCAATCGACTAAAAACCAATATTATCATGAAAAAATTCGTTGTATCCCTATTTGCAACTTTACTGGTTACCACTTCATTGTGGGCGCAGGCACAGAACGGCGGCGGTACGGCTAATGCAGTAGACGCCAAGCTCAAATTCAAGAAAGAAACAGTTGATTTCGGTAAAACCAAACTCAACAAACCCGTAACCGTTACTTTCGAATTCACCAACGTCTCCAAAGAACCCGTGCTGATCGAAGCGGCCAAACCCAGCTGCGGTTGCACCACCCCGAAATGGACGGCAGAGCCCATCCTTCCCGGAAAGGCAGGTAGCATCACGGCCACCTACAGCGCGAATGCGGTAGGCAAACCGATGAAAACCATCTACCTGAAGTTAAAGGGAGTTGACCAGGAGAAGGAACTATTCCTCACAGGAACGGTTGAAAACTAAAAAAAGCAACAGCAAATAGCGATGCCTCCCGGACAACCGGGGGGCATTTTTGTTTAATATCGTCCATAACATAGCGAGTTGCCTTACCTTTGCCTCGCTAAAAACCAACACCAAATGCCGAACATCAGTCAGCGCGGCCAGATCATGCCGCCCTCTCCGATCCGAAAACTGGTACCCTTCGCGGAAGCAGCCAAAAAGAAAGGAGTTACGGTTTATCATCTCAACATCGGGCAACCCGATATCGAAACGCCGCAACCCGTGCTCGACGCGGTACGCAATTCCCATTTCAAAGTCCTGGAATACAGCCACAGCGCAGGCAACGAATCCTACCGCCGCAAGCTCACCACGTATTACGACCGTTTCGGCATCCAGGTGGATCATAACCAGATCATCGTGACCACCGGCGGCTCCGAAGCCATTATCTTCGGTTTCATGGCCTGCCTCGACCCGGGCGATGAGGTCATCATCCCCGAGCCCTTCTACGCCAATTACAACGGCTTCGCCGTGGAAGCGGAAGTGAAAGTGGTGCCCGTGACTTCCGGCATCGAATCCGGCTTCGCCCTGCCGCCGATCGCCGACTTCGAAAAGAAGATCACGCCCAAAACCAAAGCCATCCTCATCTGCAATCCCAACAACCCTACCGGCTACCTCTACAGCCCCGAGGAACTGAACGTGCTGCGGGATATCTGCAAAAAACATAACCTCTTCCTCTTCTCCGACGAAGCGTACCGCGAGTTCGCGTACGACGGCACTACCCTGTCTGCCCTGCAGCTGGAAGGCCTGGAAGATAACGTAGTGGTGTTCGACACCATCTCGAAGCGGTATAGCGCCTGCGGCGGCCGTATCGGCGCCCTGGTGACCCGTAATAAAACGCTGCTGGATTCGGTGATGAAATTCGCCCAGGCCCGCCTGAGCCCGCCGAGCTTCGCCCAGATAGCCGCGGAAGCTGCCGTTGATATGCCGGAAGATTATTTCGACGGCATCAAGGCGGAATACAGGAGCCGCCGCGACCTGCTGGTGAAGCGCCTCAACGGCATCCCCGGGGTGTTCTGCCCCAATCCGGGCGGTGCGTTCTACGCCATGGCCAAGCTTCCGATCGACGATGCGGACAAATTCTGCCAATGGCTGCTGGAAGATTTCAGCTATGATCAGCAAACGGTGATGCTTTCCCCCGGTACCGGCTTCTACGCCACTCCGGGCCTTGGCAAACAGGAAGTGCGCCTGGCGTACGTCTTGAACCTGGAAGCGATCGATAAGGCGATGACGGCACTGACAAAAGCGCTAGCGGTATATCCCGGCCGCCGCTAAACTGTCAGCGTTTCCTGTCAGTATGAGTTAAAAAAGTATTAAATCTGAAAAACTGACAAAAATCATGTTTTTGCGATTGAACGGCTGGAACGCCTAATTACAGCAAGATTTCACATTAAATATAATTCTATATAACATTTTCCGAGAGATTCTTCTGGATTTTAATGAAAATCTGTTTTTAAATTTGATTTTTATACTTACATTTACTGTGTAATCGGGACGCAAAGGTGCAGAATAATCAAATAGTAAAATTTAATATACATGTTAGGCAAATTTCTAAACCTGCTTTGCAAAAAATTAACTTGTATAATTTTGACAAATGGGAAAATGGCCCGACCTTTGCATTATCAACATTATGTAAAAAATCGGCGACTAACTAAAACGTTTTAGCCAAACAACATATTTTTGTATCAGTTTTTCATAACGTGGAATTTATAAAGGCAAACGGCTCTGTTCACAGAGCCGTATTTTTTTTCCCCATATAATTTCAACCGCTTCCAACCGATTGCATTTTGAAATCCTCTATTTCAAGAAAACTTAGCCCCTTTTTAAATCTTCATCTCGCCGAATTTTTCCTATTATTGTCATGTAATGAAAAGACAAGGTAGGTAACGTGCTTAACCGCATGGTACCTTTCGCTAGTTTTCATAACGTGGAATTTTAAAATGCAACGGTCCTGACTCCTCAGGACCGTCTATTTTTTCCCCCACCCTCATTTACGGGCATAAAAAAGGCCCCCTTGCGGAGGCCTCTTCCCTATCTTGTCGCATTCACACCTTACTTGGTATGGTTGCGGATCATTGTAAAGAAATCATCGAAAAGGTAACGCGAATCGTGCGGACCAGGCGTGCTTTCCGGGTGATATTGCACCGAAAACGCCGGTTTGTTCTTGATCCGGATACCTTCCACGGAATTGTCGTTCAGGTTGATGTGGGTCACTTCCACGTTCTCGGAAGCTTCCACCGCCTGCTTATCGATCGCGAAACCGTGGTTCTGCGTAGTGATCTCGCACTTGCCGGTCTGCAGGTTCTTCACCGGGTGGTTCAGTCCGCGGTGACCGTGGTGCATTTTATACGTCGGGATCCCGTTGGCCATGGCCAGCAGCTGATGCCCGAGGCAGATGCCGAAGAGCGGGCGCCCGGCAGCCAGTACTTTCTTGATGGTTTCCACGGCGTAAGTCAGCGGAGCAGGGTCGCCAGGGCCGTTGGAGATGAAATAAGCGTGCGGCTTGAACTCCTCGCAGGTTTCGAAAGATGTTTGCGTGGGGTGCACTTTCAGGTAAGCGCCTTTTTCGGAGAGGCATTTGAGCATGTTGCGCTTCACCCCGTTGTCCAGCACCGCGATACGGATGTCTGCGTTGGGGTCACCTACGAAATAAGGCTCTTTGGTCGACACTTCGGCGCAAAGCGCGAGGCCTTCCATGGAAGGAACTTCTTTCAGGCGGTTGGCCAGCTCCTGTTCATCGAGGATTTCGGAGGAGATGATGCAGTTCATGGCGCCCTTGTTGCGGATGTGGGCCACCAGCGCACGGGTGTCTACTTCGTGAATGGCTACCAGGTTATTCTCTTCCAGGAAAGTGGCGAGGCTCTGGTCTGCCATTTTGCGGGAGTAGTTGGAAGCGATGTTCTTGCAGATCAGACCACTGATCTTTACGGAACTGGATTCCACGTCTTCCTTTTTGGTGCCGTAGTTACCTACGTAGCAGTTGTTCATGATCAGCACCTGACCTTTGTAGGAAGGGTCTGTGAACACCTCCTGGTAGCCGGTCATCCCGGTATTGAAACAAAGTTCCCCGGACGCGGTACCTACTTTACCGAACGCTTTTCCGTGGAAAACGGTGCCATCTTCGAGCAACAGCATGGCAGGCTGTGTGGATCTGATAGTCTGCGGCATTTCTTCTTACCCTTACTTTTTTTATGTCCCGAAAAGGACGATTAAAACTGCGCAAAGTTAGGGCATGATTTTGAATTTCGTGCAGGTTTTTCCGATCAATTCAAATGAATGGATGTCATGATTTTGTCAGCCGCTTGTTTACCGACGGGATCGTCGGCCGAATGGGTGACCAGCAACTGTACCTGGCTGCCGCCTTTTACGAAAATAACGCTGTGAAAAGCAACGGGTGAAGTTTCCTGTAAGACATACGTCCCCTGTTGTAATAATGCCGGTTGGCCGTCGAGCTGCAGTTCGCGGGAAGTGTAACTGAACCGGGAAACCCCGGGCCTGGTCTCCATTTCGCGGGCCGTCAGCTGCGCCGCCTCCTCCAGGATCACGCTGGCCTGCGCCAGGAATACCGATTCTTCCATCCGGATCACGATCCCTTCCGCCTTTCCACCGGCCTGGAAGGCTTTTTTGTGCATATTGGGACGGTCGTTGGGGGATTCGGGCCGCAGGGACAGCGGTGTCTGTATCCGTATGAGGTGCCCCTTGAAAGTCCGCCACTGATCGTCCTGCAGCAGCGTGGCAGACACCGTGGGCTCCTTAAAAAACGCCATCAGATAGGGCCCGTACAGGAAACTCAGTCCCAGCACCGCCACAAAACAGATGACCCCGAAAGCCAGTGCCCCCTTCTTCCGTAGCGTGAACTGGGCCTTCCGCTCCCTGCGGCGCTCCATGGCAGCATATTCCTTCCCGGTAATACCGTTTTCCAGCCCGAATGCTTCCAGGTTGCCTTCCGGATGATATGCCAGCCAATCTTTATAAATGATGGGAAATTTCTTGCCGCAATGGTCGCAGAACGTGAGGTATTCGGATTTTAATGCACTGTATTCGGTACAGTGCTGGCATTTCATGTAGTTCATAGGGAGGATATTAGGTGCCGGTAACACTAAATTACGTTTTTTCTATATATAACCAAAATTTGACGGCCGGCCACTGAAAGCAGTCAATGCTTCTTATCCAAATAGTTAACACATCCGAACCAAACGTCCTCAAATTCATCTTTCCCAATTTCTTTCGGCAATAACGCGGCATTTCCGGCGATCTCTTCAATACCCGGTATCTGAATTTCCGCTAATACAGTCCCCCCGAACTCGAATTCCACTGAAGCAAGGCCGAAAGTCCTGTCCTTATAAATCTCTACTTTCCGCAACTCATAAGCATCATCGCCGATTTCACTGTAGATGAATTGGGGTTCATCATCTAAACCATGCAGCCAAATTACTTTCAAATATCTCATAAAACAGTGACTTTTTGTCCCATCAACGATCCTCCTTCCACTTTAACATTGGCGGATGCTACAACCTTTTGGACTATCCTTCATTTCCTCCCCCGGAAACCCAGCGTTGACGCTTAATCCAGGCGCTTCCTCCATCCAGCAGGGTTCCTGATACCTTCTCTCGCTTCCCCGAAACAGCAATCCGCACACCGGCTTTTATCATCGAACTTACGCTTCCGGGTTTTCCCACATCACGCATAAAAAAAGGGATAAGGCGTAGGCCTTATCCCTTGCGTATAGCTTTTTCGAAAAACTACTCAGCAGCTTTTTCTTCAGCAGCAGGTGCTTCAGCGCCTTCAGCTTCCGCTTTCTTCTTACCGCCGGCACGACGGGTTTTCTTGGCAGGAGCTTTATCAGCAGCGGCAGTTTTACCGTAGATTTCGTTGAAGTCAACCAGTTCGATCAGCGCAGTTTCGGCGTTGTCACCGATACGTTTGCCAAGCTTGATGATACGGGTGTATCCACCGGGACGGCTGGCGATTTTCTCGCTGATGGGGCCGAACAGTTCCTGGATCGCTTCTTTGTCCTGCAGGTAGCTGAACACGATACGACGGTTGTGGGTGTCGTCGGTTTTACCACGGGTCAGCAGGGGTTCCACGTAAACGCGGAGCGCTTTGGCTTTTGCCAGGGTGGTGGTGATACGTTTGTGAGCAATGAGTTCGCAAGCCAGGTTGCTCATGAGGCTTTTGCGGTGAGCGGACGTGCGGCTCAGTTTGTTCAATTTCTTTCCGTGACGCATGACTTTTTGTTATTTGGTTTCCCTCGCACCGTGTCAGGAATTGCAAGGTACTTGTTATAAAATGCAAATCACGCCCATCCTAACGGCGGCGTGATTTACGAAATGAATACTATTCTTCGTCGAGTTTCAGTTTGGACAGGTCCATACCGAAATGCAGGCCTCTTTCGCCCAGCACTTGTTCGATCTCGCTGAGGGATTTCTGACCGAAGTTGCGGAATTTCATCAGTTCTTCCTGTTCGTACTGTACCAGTTCGCTCAGGGAGTTGATTTTAGCCGCTTTCAGGCAGTTGAATGCGCGTACGCTCAGATCCAGGTCTTCCAGGGGAGTTTTCAGGATCTTGCGCAGCTGCAGGGTTTGTTCGTCTACCACATCTTCTTTCTCAGTGTCTTTGGTATCAAAGCTGATGTTCTCATCGGTGATGATCATCAGGTGCTGGATGAGGATACGGGACGCTTGTTTTACCGCTTCTTCCGGATGGATGGTACCGTCTGTCACTACTTCCATGATCAGTTTCTCGTAGTCGGTCTTCTGCTCCACACGGGTGTTCTCGATGCTGTATTTCACGTTTTTGATGGGCGTGAACACGGAATCGATCGCGATATAACCAAACACTGCATCTTTGGGTCTGTTTTCCTCTGCCGGAACGTAACCGCGGCCTTTGCCGATGGTCAGCTCGATGTCCAGCTTGGCGGAAGGATCCAGGGTGCAGATCAACAGTTCGGGGTTCATGATCTGGAAAGAGTTGGTCGCTTTCTCGATCATATCTGCCCGGAACTCGGTTTTGCCCTTGATAGAGATCTGGATTTTCTCGCTGCCTACTTCATTCTCAACGATCTTCTTGAAACGAACCTGTTTCAGGTTGAGGATGATTTCAGTAACGTCTTCCGTGATCCCTTTCAGGGTGCCAAACTCGTGATCAGCGCCTTCGATCTTGATACCCACAATGGCATAGCCCTCCAAAGACGACAACAGCACGCGGCGGAGCGCGTTACCAATTGTCACACCATAACCCGGTTCTAACGGACGGAATTCGAATTGAGCTTCAAAGTCGGTAGACTTCTGCAAAACGATCTTGTCAGGCTTTTGGAAATTAAGAATTGCCATTGATATGCTTGATTTATGTTTTTAAGGTATGTTATACGGATATAGCCATCCCGGGTTACGGGATGGCTATAACGTTATTACTTGCTGTACAATTCCACGATCAGCTGCTCCTTAATGTTTTCGGGAACAGATTCTCTTTCGGGGTAAGCGATGAAAGTACCTCTCAGTTCTTTCTCGTTGAAGTCTACCCAGTTGTACTTGGGGTTCTTGCCACGAACCTGGCTGGTAACCGCGGTGTTGCCTGCGGATTTAGCCTCGAGGCCTACGATGTCTCCGGGTTTCAGCTGGTAGGAAGGAACGTTTACCACCACGCCGTTAACGGTAACGTGTTTGTGGGAAACGAGCTGACGGGCAGCCGGGCGGGAAGGAGCGATACCCATGCGGAACACGGTGTTATCCAGACGTGCTTCCAGCAGTTTGATCAATACTTCACCAGTAACGCCTTTACGACGGTTAGCTTCTTCGAAGAGGTTACGGAACTGTTTCTCCAGTACGCCGTAAGTGTACTTCGCTTTTTGTTTCTCTCTCAGCTGGAGCGCGTACTCGCCCAGTTGCTTACGCTTGCGTTGTGCGCCGTGCTGACCGGGAGGGTTGCTGTTCTTGCCTAAATACTTGCCATTACCTAAAATGGGCTCTCCAAAAATCCTGGAGATCTTGGTCTTTGGTCCTGTGTACCTTGCCATGTTCTGTGTTGCAGATTTTTAGTTATGATGCACGCTCATTTAAAAATCTTAAAATCCGATCGTGCACCCACTGGTGAATAATAAATGTAATAAAATATTAACTACGAATACGAATTAACCGGTACAAAAGTTCAATTGCACCGGATAATTCGTATCGGAATATCTCGAGACTATACCCTTCTCTTTTTCGGAGGACGGCAACCGTTGTGCGGCAGCGGAGTCACGTCTTTGATGAGGGTTACCTCGATACCGGAATTCGCGATGGCGCGGATTGCGCTTTCACGGCCGGCGCCGGGTCCCTTCACAAATACGTCAGCTCTTTTCAGGCCAGCGTCGATTGCAGTTTTGGCGGCATCGCTAGCAGCCAGCTGAGCAGCATAAGGAGTGTTCTTTTTAGAACCCTTGAAGCCCATCTTACCAGCAGACGACCAGGAGATAACCTGACCCTGCTTGTTGGTGATGCTCACGATGATGTTGTTGAAACTTGCAGAGATATGAACATCTCCGAAGTTATCCACTTTTACTACCCTCTTTTTAGCGGCAGCTTTAGTATTTGATGCTTTTGCCATAATACGTTAAAATTCCTACTATGAAACTCCAAATCCGCTTGTCTATAAAAACCCCTTATGCCGCCGCCTCCCGGATTTGGACGGAGGACCAGCAGACCAGGGAATTTATCACTATTTCTTCGGTGCCTTCTTTTTACCTGCAACCGTCTTACGCTTACCTTTACGGGTACGGCTGTTGGTACGGGTACGCTGGCCTCTAACCGGCAGACCTTTACGGTGACGCAGACCACGGTAGCAGGCGATATCCAGCAAACGCTTGATGTTCATCTGAACCTCGGAACGCAGTTGACCTTCAACTTTCAGCTCGGCGTTGATAATGTTACGAATCGCAGCTTGCTCATCGTCATTCCAATCCTTCACTTTCTTGTTCAGGTCAATTTCAGCTTTGTTCAGGATATATACTGAAGTAGAGTGACCGATTCCGAAGATGTAGGTCAGTCCAATTTCACCCCTTTTGTTCTTAGGAAGATCAATACCGGCTATACGTGCCATATTAATTGTTTAGTTTATTATTCTTTATAATGAGTAACAGATGCGATTATCCCTGACGTTGCTTAAAACGGGGATTCTTTTTGTTGATCACCAGCAATTTACCCTTGCGGCGAACGATCTTGCAGTCTGCACTTCTTTTCTTGATGGAAGCTCTTACTTTCATGAGTCAATAGTTATAAATCTACTAGTGTATTTTATTATTTATACCTGAAAATTATACGACCCCTGCTCAAATCATAAGGGCTCATCTCAACCCCAACCTTGTCGCCCGGCAGGATGCGAATATAGTGCATCCGCATTTTCCCAGAAATGGTCGCCAAAATCTCATGCCCGTTTTCCAGTTTCACCCGGAACATCGCATTTGATAAGGCTTCGAGAATAATACCATCCTGTTTAATCAGTGCCTGTTTCGCCATAAAAATTTTTAGGAATGCAAAGATACCATAAAAGTTTCTGAAAGAGAAAAATTTAGGGCAAATAATATTTTTAAATATCCGGATTGTGGATAAAGCCCCCCCTCCTGTTGTGAATAATTCTGTAACTATCTACAAAACAAGATGATATGTATATAGGAATACTTATTGACATGGAGCATTTTATTGCACCACCGCCGCCGACAACACCGGGTTTTGCTGCTCAGCCGCCTCGATTTCCACAAAAGTGGACAGCATGTCGGCCTTCCCCTTCTGCACCGAAACCGTATGTTCGTAGTGGACCGACACCTTCCGGTCTCTCGTCACAACCGTCCATCCATCTTCCAGGTACTCCACGTCCCGGGTACCCAGATTCACCATCGGCTCGATCGCGATCACCAATCCATCCTTCAGCACCGCACCACTGCCCCGGCGGCCATAATTCGGCACCTGGGGGTCTTCATGAAGGTTACGGCCCAATCCGTGGCCTACCAGCTCCCGCACTACGCCATATCCCCGCTCCTTCTCCAGGTAATCCTGGATAGCATAGGCAATATCGCCCACCCGGTTGCCCACAACGGCCTTTTCGATGCCCTTGTTGAGCGCCACCTTCGTTGCGGCCATCAGCTTCCGTACGTGCGCCGGAACCTCCCCTATCGCGAAGGTATAGGCGCTGTCGCCATGGAATCCGTTCTTGAACACCCCAACGTCTACCGAAACGAGGTCGCCCTCCTTGATCACATATGCATTGGGAATGCCATGCACAACCGCTTCGTTCACGGAAATGCAGCAGGTATTGGGAAACCCTTTATAATTTTTGAAGGAGGGCACCGCACCATGATCCCGGATGAATTGCTCCGCGATGGCGTCGACGTCCAGCGTGCTCATGCCGGGCTTCAGCCGGCGGGCCACCTCAGCGAGGGTGGCGCTTACCAGCTGGGCGCTTTCACGCATCAGCTCAATTTCTTCTTTTGTCTTATAATGAATCATAACTTACAAAATTAACTAAAAATGCCGAGACGGCATTGCCGTAAACAAAACAGCCATCCTGCTCATTAGTTCAGGATGGCTGCCAATATATTTGCCGGGTTATGCGTTGGCGGGTGAGGTTCTGCCCTTGATGCGGCCGGAGCTCATGAGACCGTCGTAGTGACGCATGAGCAGCTGGCTTTCGATCTGTTGCAGGGTATCGAGGATTACACCTACCATGATCAGCAGCGAGGTACCACCGAAGAAGGTGGCAAACTGGCTATTCACGTTGAGTGCGGCCGCGATACCGGGAAGTACGCCTACGAGCGCCAGGAACATCGAGCCCGGGAGGGTGATTCGGTCCATAACGGCGCCGATGTAGTCGGCAGTAGCTTTACCGGGTTTCACACCGGGGATGAACCCGTTGTTGCGTTTCATTTCATCCGCCATTTGGGTGGGGTTGAAAATGAGTGCGGTGTAGAAGAACGTGAAGACGATCACCAGTACAGCATAGATCACATTGTACCAGGGGTTGGTGTGATCGCTGAAGATACGGATGAAGCCGGACGCGCCTTCGCTCTGGGTGGCAAAACCGATCGCCGTGGCGGGGATGAAC
Organism: Chitinophaga rhizosphaerae; assembly: GCF_003958645.1. GTDB lineage: Bacteria > Bacteroidota > Bacteroidia > Chitinophagales > Chitinophagaceae > Chitinophaga > Chitinophaga rhizosphaerae. Next base: position 18,071 of record NZ_RXLO01000007.1, on the reverse strand, counting down.
ATGATAGCCTGGGCGAAGATGATGGGCATAACGCCTGCAGCATTCACTTTGAGGGGAATGAACTGGCGAACGCCACCGTATTGTTTATTGCCTACGATCCTCTTGGCGTAATTCACCGGGATTTTGCGTGTTCCCTGTACCAGCAGGATGAGCCCGATGGTGATAACGATGAACATGGCAATTTCCACGAGGAAGATGAGCAGACCGCCGCCGGCGCCCGTTGTTTTCAGGGAGAATTCCTGCAGGAGGGATTCGGGGAGGCGGGCGAGGATGCCCATCATGATGATGATGGAGGTACCGTTACCAATGCCCTTATCCGTGATTTTTTCACCCAGCCACATAACGAACAGCGTTCCGGCGGTCAGCACCACGGTGGTGGAGAGCCAGAACATGAAGCCGCCGTATGCGGGAATGAGCGCCGCACCGGATTGCGTTCTGAGGTACGCAACGTAGGCACTGGCCTGGAAAGCCGTCACGATTACAGTGAGCAGGCGGGTGTATTGGTTGATCTTCTTCCGGCCGCTGTCACCTTCTTTCTGTAATTTCTGGAAATAGGGAACGGCGATCGTGAGGAGCTGAATGGCGATAGACGCCGAGATATAGGGCATGATACCGAGGGCGAAGATGGATGCGCGGGAGAAGGACCCACCGGCAAACATGTTGAACAGCCCCAGGATACCTTGCTGGGAAGTCTCGGAGAATTTGGCCAGCTCGTTGGGATCGAGACCGGGAAGGGTGATATAGGAACCAACACGGTATACCAGTACCAGGAGCAACGTTGTGAGGATGCGTTTACGCAGGTCCTCGATACTCCAGATGTTCTTTATGGTTTCGATAAATTTCTTCACAGGAAGATAAGAGTTTAATAACGCGTGTAAAATTCGAAAAGACGCACTACTCCGTAGGCGCCTTCTCTATCGTAATTTCTTAAACCAGTTCCACAGAACCACCAGCTGCTTCGATGGCTGCTTTCGCTTTCTCGCTGATCGCGTTCACTTTCAGCGTTACTTTGCTCTTCAGTTCACCGTGGCCCAGCACTTTCACCTGGTCGGTTTTGCTGATGAGGCCGTTCATGTAGAGGTTCTCGAGGCTGAATTCCTGGATACCGTATTTTTCAACGATAGTGTCCAGCTGACCAATGTTGAAGACTTTGTAGTCTACACGGCTGATCGGATGGAAACCACGTTTGGGCAGACGGCGCTGGATCGGCATCTGGCCACCTTCGTGACCACGTTTGCTGGAGTAGCCGGTGTTGGATTGGGCACCTTTGTTACCTTTCGTAGAGGTACCACCTTTACCGGAGGCCTCACCGCGACCCAGGCGTTTTTCTTTATGTACTGCGCCTTGTGCAGGACGGAGTTGATGTAAGCTCATTTGTGTAATTGTTTTACTTGCGCGGAAATCAACCGCTCGCTTTTACAATGATAATTCAAAAAAACAGAAAGCCAAATGTAAAAATGAAAATTTTACATTATGCATTCACTTGTTCCACTTTCACCAGGTGGTGTACGGTGCGAACCATGCCCAGGATCTGGGGAGTAGCTTCCACCTCAACGGAATTGTTCATCTTTTTCAGACCGAGCGCCTTCAGCGTCAGCTTCTGACGTTCAGGACGGTCGATTCCGCTCTTTACCTGGGTGATCTTGATCTTTGCCATTTTACTTTGATATATTTCCAATGAAAAATTCCGGTAACTGAAGCCTAGCCGCAGCACCGGGATTATATCGGCCCGGTGATTATCCGTTGAAGACTTTCTTCAGGGACACGTTGCGGGTTTTGGCTACCTGAATGGGTTCACGCAGCAGTCCCAGCGCCTTGAAAGTAGCTTTCACCACGTTGTGGGGGTTTGCGGAGCCGAGGGATTTGGCGAGTACGTCGGTGATACCGGCGCTTTCCAGAACGGCGCGCATGGAACCTCCGGCGATTACACCGGTACCGTGAGCAGCGGGTTTGATAAGCACTTTGGCAGCGCCTTCCTTAGCCAGCTGGTCGTGAGGAATAGTACCGTGGTGAACGGGGATCTTGATCAGGTTCTTCTTCGCGTCGTCGATACCTTTGGTGATCGCTTCCTGCACTTCCTTGGCTTTACCCAGACCGTGACCTACCACGCCGTTTTCGTTACCCACTACCACCAGCGCGGAGAAGGAGAAAGTACGACCGCCCTTGGTGGTCTTGGTAACCCTGTTGATAGCTACAACCTTCTCTTTCAGTTCCAGATCGCCGGCTTTTACTTTATTGAATGAATTCTTTGCCATTTTTATTTAATAAGAATTACGATATCAGTTTGATTAGAATTGCAGACCGCCTTCGCGCGCGCCATCGGCAGTTGCCTTTACGCGGCCATGGTAGAGATAACCGGAACGATCGAACACGCAGGACGTGATACCCAGTGCGGTCGCTTTAGCGGCCAGGGCAGCGCCTACCTGCTTCGACTTTTCGGTTTTGTTGCCAGTCACACCTGCCAGCGCTTTATCGCGGGAAGATGCAGATGCCAGGGTAGTGCCGGTCGTATCGTCGATCAACTGGAGATAGATCTCCGAGTTGCTCCGGAATACGGACAGTCTGGGCTTCTGTGCAGTTCCGCTGATCTTCTTACGGATACGAAAGCGGATATTCTGTCTTCTGTTTGCTTTTGTAATCATTACTTTAAGTATTTGATCTCCCGATGCTGCCGGGATTTTATTGGTAAAGTAAACATCGGGCACTGCAGCCCAATGTTTACTTTAATGTTTTAAAATGGTCCTGTCCCCACTCCTTACAGCCTTACGCCGCGCAGTGAAGGGACCGGAAATTATTTACCGGCGGATTTACCAGCTTTCTTACGTACCACTTCGTCGCTGTAACGCACACCTTTACCTTTGTACGGCTCGGGTTTGCGGAGGCTGCGGATCTTAGCGGCAACCTGGCCCAGGAGCTGGTTGTCGATACCTTCCAGCTGGATCAGCGGGTTTTTACCTTTTTCGGTAACGGTGTTCACCTTCAGTTCCTTCGGAATTTCGAAGATGATGTTGTGGGAGTAACCCAGGGACAGGTCGAGCAGCTGACCGGAGTGAGCGGCTTTATAACCTACACCTACCAGTTCCAGTTGTTTCTTGAAACCGTCGGTTACGCCGGTCACCATGTTGGCGAGGAGAGCGCGGTACAGACCATGCAGGGCGCGGTGACGGATCTGGTCGGTCGGACGGGTAACCAGCAGTTCTCCGTCTTTCGTTTCCACTTTGATATCGCGATCGATCGCTTGTTTCAGTTCGCCTTTGGGACCTTTAACGGTCACCTCGTTAGTAGCGTTAACGGTAACCGTTACGCCGCTGGCCAATTTAATCGGGCTTCTGCCTATACGTGACATGATGTGTCAGTTTATTTGTTGTGAACCGGCATTCCGGGTTCAGCCCGTATAGAAGGCTTAATAATCGAAAATGCCGTTAATCCCGCCCTGGTAAAGGACGGGATCAAAATATGATTAATATACGTAGCAAACTACTTCGCCACCTACGTTTTGCGCTTTGGCTTCCTTGTCGGTCATAACACCTTTGGAAGTGGAGATGATCGCTACACCCAGACCGTTCTTGATTCTCTTGAAATCTTCAGGTTTGGAGTATTGACGCAGACCGGGACGGGAAATCCTTTGCAGATCGGTGATAGCCGGAACCTTGGTCTGGGGATCGTATTTCAAAGCGATCTTGATGATGCCCTGCTTGTTGTCTTCCTCGAACTTGTACTTCAGGATGTAACCTTTGTCGTACAGGATCTCGGTAATGCGTTTCTTCAGTTTGGAAGCTGGAATTTCCACGATCCGGTGATTTGCCATCTGGGCATTGCGGACGCGTGTCAGAAAATCTGCTATTGGATCAGTAACCATTGTTAGTTAAAGTTGTAAATGTGTACAATGCGATATCCAATCGATATAGATAGGAATCAAAAAAACTTGTCGGGCCTACCGGTAAATATTACCAGGAAGCTTTTCTTACGCCAGGGATTTTGCCTGCCAGTGCCATATCGCGGAACATGTTACGGCAAATGCCGAACTGACGCATGTAACCTTTCGGACGACCGGTCAGCTGGCAACGGTTGTGCAGGCGAACGGGAGAAGCGTTTTTAGGCAGTTTGTCGAGCGCTGCGTAATCACCTTCAGCTTTCAGCTGGGCGCGTTTTTCAGCGAACTTAGCCACCATGGCTTCTCTCTTTCTTTGTCTGGCTTTTACGGATTCTTTTGCCATGTGTTATTATTGTTGATCTTTTTTGATGTTCTTGAACGGCATACCCATTTCTTTCAGGAGCTCGTAAGCTTCTTCGTTGGTTTGGGCGGTAGTAACGAACGTGATGTCCATACCGGTGATTTTGGTCACTTTGTCGATGTCGATCTCCGGGAAGATGATCTGCTCGGTAATACCCATGGTGTAGTTGCCACGGCCATCGAAAGCTTTCTCGCTCACACCCTTGAAGTCGCGTACGCGGGGGAGGGAAACAGCGATCAGGCGATCGAGGAATTCGTACATGTTCACGCCGCGCAGGGTTACACGCGCACCGATGGGCATGTGCTTACGCAGTTTGAAGTTGGAGATGTCTTTCTTGGACAGGGTAGCGATGGCCTTCTGCCCTGCGATGCGGGTCATTTCATCTACCGCAACATCTACCAGTTTCTTGTCACCCACAGCACCGTTGATACCCTGGTTCAGGCAAATCTTGGTCAGGCGGGGAACCTGCATCACGCTTTTATAGTTGAATTTCTTTTGCAGGTTAGCTACCACTTCATTGCGGTATTTGGTCTGCAGTCTGGGTTGATATGATGTGTTTGCCATTATTTGATTACCTCCCCTGATTTTTTAGCGATACGAACTACTTTACCATTTTCTCTCTGGCGGTTTACGCGCGTAGCTTTACCAGCCTTAGCATCCCACAACATTACGTTGGAAAGGGAAATGGGAGCCTCCTGCTTAACGATACCACCTTTGGTATTCTGGGCAGTCGGTTTCGTGTGCTTGGTGATGATGTTCACGCCTTCTACCAGCACTTTGGGATTGGTGGCATCAACGATGACTTCCAACACCTTGCGCGCTTTGGTACGGTCCTTGTCCTCACCGGAAATTACCACAACCAGGTCGCCTTTCTTAATGTTGAATTTAGGCTTAAATCTAGTTTTCATCTGTTTGTTTGTTTATACGCCAAGCAAAACTAGGGTCTCGCTTGATTAAAATATATGTCGTTTTATAAAACGGGCTGCAAAGATATGCAAAGATTTCGGATACTGAATCCAGTTATTCACATAAAGCGCGCCACTATATATAACCCACTTATGCCCAACAACTTTGATCCTGTATCCGAAATCCTATATCGACTCCTTAAAGCACTTCAGGTGCCAGGGAGATGATCTTCATGTATCCTTTATCGCGAAGCTCACGGGCAACCGGACCGAATATACGGGTACCGCGCGGCTCGTCAGAGTTATTCAGCAATACTACGGCGTTGTCGTCGAAGCGGATGTAAGAACCGTCGCGGCGACGGAGTTTCTTCTTCGTTCTTACAATAACAGCTTTGGTAACGGTACCTTTTTTCATACCGCCACCGGGGATGGCGTCCTTCACAGTCACCACAATCTTGTCGCCCACACCTGCGTAGTCCTGGCCGGAGTTGCCGAGTACGCGGATGCAGAGCACTTCTTTGGCGCCACTGTTATCTGCTACGTTCAGCCTTGATTCTTGTTGTATCATCGTAATGCGTTTGTAATTGTTTTAGCAGCGGCTGCAGGGCCTATAATGGTTACCGGCAGCTTGAAACAAATAATATATTATTTTACTTTTTCGATCACTTCCACCATGCGCCAGCATTTGTTCTTGGACATCGGGCGGGTTTCCATGATACGAACAGTGTCACCAATGCTGCACTCGTTTTTATCGTCGTGCGCCATGAATTTGGTGGTTTTCTTTACGAACTTACCGTAGATCGGGTGTTTTACCTTACGTTCAACGTTCACGGTAATGGTTTTATCCATTTTGTTGCTGGATACAACCCCGATCCTGGTTTTTCTTAATTTTCTTTCGGTCGTCATTGTTGAAAGTTTATTTACTTCCTTACCGCCTTCCGGCGGAAATGGTGAATGCTAATGTTTAGAATCCCAGTTGTCTTCTACGCAGTTCAGTTTGAATGCGGGCGAGCTCTCTTCTCATGAAGCGGATCTGCATGGGATTTTCGATCGGCGTTACCGCGTGGCTGAACGTGATCTTTTTCAGGCGCAGGGCTTCTTCAGACAGTTTGTCTTTCAAATCCTGATCGCTCAGGCCTTTAAGATCCAGTTTTGCTTTAGGCATCGTTATTTATTTTGTTTCTGGTTATCAGGTTTAATTATACTCGGTGGAGACCGCTCCTATTACGCAACGTAGTCGCGACGGATAACGAATTTCACCTTGATCGGAAGCTTCTGTGCTGCCAGTTCCATCGCTTCTTTGGCTACCTGTAAGGGTACACCGTCAGCTTCGAACAGGATGCGACCGGGCTTCACTACGGCAGCCCAATGGTCGGGCGCACCTTTACCTTTACCCATCCTCACTTCCAGCGGTTTTGCCGTGATCGGCTTATCGGGGAAAATACGGATCCACACGTTACCTTCACGTTTCATGTGACGGGTCAAAGCCACACGGGCAGCTTCGATCTGACGGTCAGTGATCCATTTAGGTTCCAATGCTTTAAGGCCGAATGAACCGAAAGAAAGCAGCGCACCGCGTTTCGCGTTCCCTTTGATGCGGCCTTTTTGCATCTTCCTGTGTTTCGTTCTCTTGGGCTGTAACATCGTTTATGTTGTTAAAAAGTTGTTGTTAATGAAATATCCAAAGTTCAGCTTACTTGCGAGGGCCACGGTCACCACCTCTTCTTTCGCCGCCACGACCACCACGGTCGCCACGATCACCGCCACGGCCGCCGCGATCACCACCACGGTCACCGCCCGGACGTCCGCCTTCAGCCTTGTCGGAGATGGCGTTCGGGTTGAGGTCGCGCTTACCCAGCACTTCACCTTTACAAATCCAAACTTTGATACCGATCTTACCGTAAACGGTCAGCGCGAAGAGGGAAGCGTAGTCGATGTCCATGCGGTAAGTATGCAGGGGAACGCGGCCTTGCTTCATTTCTTCGGAACGTGCGATTTCAGCACCACCGAGGCGGCCGCCTACTTTCACCTTGATACCTTCTGCACCCATGCGCAGTGCGGTAGCAATCGCCATTTTGATGGCACGTTTATAGTTGATACGGCTTTCGATCTGTTTGGCGATAGTTTCAGCTACGATAGTGGCGTCGATCTCGGGGCGACGGATCTCCAGGATGTTGATCTGTACGTCTTCCTTACCGGTCAGCTTTTTCAGCTCTTCCTTGATGCGATCCACTTCGTTACCGCCTTTACCTATGATGATACCAGGTTTGGAGGTATGAATGGTAATGATAAGCTTACCCAGGGTGCGCTCGATCACTACGCGGGAAATACCACCCTTGTTGATACGTGCGTTGAGGTAAGTTCTGATCTTGTTATCTTCGATCAGTTTAACAGCATAATCTTTTTTGCTGCCATACCAATTAGAGTCCCATCCTCTGATGATACCTAACCTGTTACCAATAGGATTTGTTTTCTGACCCATGTTCTGGTTTTATTTGTCTATGAGTTTAAATATATTTTTCCTACAGTTTGCTTAACCTTGTTGAACCGGACGGCTATCAACAGCCAGTGTTACGTGGTTGCTGCGTTTGCGGATACGGTACCCTCTTCCCTGGGGAGCGGGACGCATTCTTTTCAGCATACGGCCGCCGTCAACGAAGATCGTTTTAACGTACAGGTTAGCATCTTCCACCCGTGCTCCTTCATTCTTCACTTTCCAGTTTGCCACAGCGGAGAGCAACAGTTTCTCCAGCGGAGTGCTCGGGTGTTTGGGATGGAATTTCAAAATATTCAAAGCTTTCTCTACATCCAGGCCGCGGATCAGGTCTGCAAGCAAACGCATTTTGCGGGTGGAGGTAGGATTATTGTTCAGCTTAGCTACTGCTTCCATTGTTATTTGTTTCTGAGTGATGTTAAGTTTCTTGTTTCAGCGTCCGGTCCTGTCTGTTTCCTTCGTCCTTTCGAGAATCTCCTTTAGCCGGAACCGAAAACGGGAAACCTTAAAACCGATGACTACATTTTCTTGTTAGCGTGCCCTTTGAAGTTGCGGGTAGGGGCGAATTCGCCCAGTTTATGACCTACCATGAACTCAGTTACGTAAACCGGGATGAACTTGTTACCGTTGTGAACGGCAAAAGTGTGGCCCACGAAGTCAGGCGTAATCGTAGAACGGCGGCTCCAGGTTTTGATCACCGTGCGTTTGGTGCCTTCGTTCTGCTTGAGAACCTTGTTTTCTAATTTAATGTCTACGTAAGGACCTTTTTTAATGGAACGACCCATGTTGTTAGTTTATTTACCATCCCCGTTCCGCTATTACGCGGAACGGGAACGCGTTAGACGTTATTAAAGTTTTTTACCGTTTTTGCGGCTGATGATCAGCTTGTCGGAGCTCTTATGCGGCTTCCTCGTTTTCAGACCTTTGGCGTATTTACCAGTTCTGGAACGGGGGTGACCACCGGAGGACTTACCTTCACCACCACCCATCGGGTGATCTACGGGGTTCATCGCTACACCACGGTTGCGGGGTTTGATACCTCTCCAACGGTTGGCACCAGCCTTACCGATGGATTGCAGACCGTGATCGGAGTTCGAAACGGTACCCACGGTAGCCATGCAGGTGTTCAGGACCTTGCGCAGCTCGCCGGAGGGCATTTTCAATACGGCGTATTTTTCTTCCTTGTTGCTCAGCTGGGCGTACGCACCTGCGGAACGCGCGATGGCTCCGCCTTTACCGGGCTGCAGTTCGATGTTGTGAACCACGGTACCCAGGGGCATATTTTTCAGCGGCAGTGCGTTCCCTACTTCAGGAGCGGATTCAGCGCCGCTTACTACGGTAGCGCCAACCTGCAGGCCCTGGGGAGCGATGATGTAACGTTTTTCGCCATCTGCATAGCTCAGCAGCGCGATGAACGCGGTACGGTTCGGATCGTACTCGATAGTTTTTACAGTTGCGGGAATACCGGTCTTGTCGCGTTTGAAGTCAACAACACGGTATTGTTTCTTGTGCCCGCCGCCGATATAACGCATGGATCTGCGGCCTTGTGCGTTTCTACCGCCGGTTCTTTTTGCCGGAGCCAGGAGGCTCTTTTCAGGCGTGTCGGAGGTCAGCTCTGCGTATGCATTACCAATTTTCCAACGGGTACCGGCTGTAATCGGTTTGTATTTTTTCAGTGCCATTTCTACTTAATTCTAAGATTTAATAGACTATTGTTTAATTGATCTGTATATACATCCAGGTTAACGGCTTACGCCGCTAACGGCACTGGTATATTATATGTTAGCATACAGATCGATGGATTCTCCTTCTGCCAGCGTGATTACCGCTTTCTTGTAGGAAGGCTTGCGGCCGGAGATAAAACCGGCTTTGGTAAAACGGGTTTTGTTTTTGCCCGGCATTACCATGGTGTTCACTTCTGCTACCGTCACACCGTAAAAATCTTCCACAGCTTTCTTGATCTCCAGTTTGTTGGCTTTCTTGTCAACAATGAAGTAGAAGCGGTTGAACTTTTCGGTTGCTTTGTTCACCTTCTCAGTGATCACCGGTTTAATTAAAACATCAGACAGTTTCATCTGTTAGTTATTTTATAGTTCGCCGGACTGAAACCGGCCTTGTTGATTGAATTGATTAAGCTTCTACTACAGTCTCGTCTTCAGCGAAGATTTTGGCTGCGCTCTCCGTCAACACCAGGAAGTTGGAGTTCATGATTTCGTAAGTGTTCACGTCGCTCAGCACGGTGGAATCCACGGTGGGGATGTTGCGCAGTGACAGGTATACGTTATCGTTGTACTCGGGCAGCACCACGAGGGTCTTCTTGCCGTCAACGTTGATGTTCAGGTTGGAGAGAATGCTCTTGAACTGCTTGGTTTTGGGAGCGTCCAGCTGCAGGTCTTCCACGATAATGATGGAGCCGGCTTTAGCTTTGGTGGACAGGGCGGAGATTTTCGCCAGATCCTTCACCTTGCGGTTCAGTTTGATGTCGTAGCCGTGGGGCTTGGGACCGAAGATGGTACCACCACCTTTATACAGCGGGTTACGGATGTTACCTTTACGGGAACCGCCGGTACCTTTTTGTTTGTGCAGCTTGCGGGAAGCACCTTTCACCTCGGCACGGGTTTTTACCTTGTGGGTACCCTGACGCTGAGCGGCGAGGTATTGTTTAACCGCGAGGTAAATCACGTGATTGTTCGGCTCCACGCCAAAGATCTCCTCAGGGAGTTCGATGGTACGGCCGGTTTTCTTACCTTCTATATTTAAAATATCGAGTTGCATGTTACTTCTGGATTAAAACGATTGAACCATTGTGGCCGGGAACGGAACCACTTACCAGGATATAATTTTTCTCAGGGAAAATCTTAACGATTTTCAGACCTTTCACTTTCACGCGTTCAGCACCCATCTGACCTGCCATGCGCATGCCCTTGAATACACGGGAAGGATAGGAAGAACCACCTACGGAACCCGGAGCACGCTGACGGTCGTGCTGACCGTGGGTCTTTTCACCCACACCGGAGAACCCGTGACGTTTAACAACGCCCTGGAAACCTTTACCTTTGGAAGTACCTACAACGTCAATTTTCTCACCTTCAGCGAAAATATCGCAGGTGAGCGTCTCTCCGAGGGCTTTAGCCACGGCAGCATCCGGATTGCGGAACTCGGTAACGTAACGTTTAGGGGAGGTTTGTGCTTTCGCGAAGTGATTTTGTTCAGCTTTGGGAGTGTTTTTGGCTTTCTTTTCGCCAAATGCAACCTGAACAGCGTTGTACCCATCAGTTTCCTGGGATTTCACCTGGGTAACCACGCAGGGACCGGCTTCGATGATGGTAACGGCGGTCTGTTTGCCGTTGGCCTCGAAGATGCTGGTCATGCCAATCTTTTTACCAATAATACCTTTCATTTGTTATATAATTTAGCCCAGCGCCTGAGGGATCTCTAGCTATCCTCAGGATGAGCGGTTTAAATGCTATTGGGCGGCTACCCGGAAGGCGTAGCCTGTATTTAATGCTGTCGTCATAAAATACCTCAGGCGGGCGTAATGCCCACCCTTGCTGAGGTCCCTTCTATTCCTACGCTTTGATCTCCACTTCAACACCAGACGGCAGATCGAGCTTGCTCAGCGCATCTACGGTTCTGGAAGAAGATGTGTAAATATCCAACAGGCGCTTGTGAGTGCACAGTTGGAATTGCTCACGCGCCTTTTTGTTCACGTGCGGAGAACGCAGCACCGTAAAGATTTTCTTCTCGGTCGGTAAAGGAATTGGACCTGTTACCACGGCGCCCGTATTGCGAACGGTTTTAACGATCTTCTCGGCAGATTTATCTACCAGGTTGTGATCGTAGGACTTCAGCTTGATTCTAATTCTCTGAGACATATGCAATGAACTTCTTCTATTATTACCCCTCAATTTGGGAGGGCAAAGGTAATCAAGTTTTTTATCCCCACAAATAATTTTTCAGGATATTTTCCCCCAATCATTGACTTTTTCGACGCCATTCCCTAGTTTTAGTCGGCCGGCTCCTTTTGCCCCGCCTCCCGCCATCCAAATAATACGCTTATACCCAATCCATTACACCCGTCAATTCTACTTTCATATGCACCTCCGCCTCCTCATACCTTTTTTTCTCATCCCCCTCCCTATTTTCGCACAATCCCAACTCCCCAACCCCTCTTTCGACCGCGAAAAAGAACTCGACGCCCTCCAGGCCGATGAACTCCCCCAGTTCCCCGGAGGCCCCGAAAAAATGGGAAAATGGATCAACTATAACCTGAAAATTCCCTATATCCCCCTCCGGAATGACACCACCGTCACCGTCAACGTCCATTTCACCGTACAACCCGACGGCAAGCTCACCGACATCACCATCCGGCAACCCGGGTTCCGGAGCCTCGACAAGGCCGTCATAGACGCCTTCACAGTTATGCCCGTATGGAAACCCGGCTACCTCGGCGAACGTGCCGTTCCCATCCGGTTTTCCCTCCCCCTCGCTCTCCATCTCGGCAACACCCTCCGCAAACCGTACGACGTTCCCACACCGGAAGTAACCACCATGCCGCAATACAACGGCGGCGGCAAAGCCCTCGCCTATTTCATCCGGAAAAATCTCAAATACCCCGAAGAAGCCCGCGCCGCAGGAATGGAAGGCGTCATCACCGTAGAATTCACCGTATTGTATAATGGTGTAGTAGCCAATGCATTCACAGCCGGGAACGCGATCGGGTACGGACTGGAAGAGGAAGCGATCCGCATCGTGGAGAAAATGCCCCGCTGGAAGCCCGCCGTTCTCGACGGCAAGCCCACCACCGCAAAACATAAGATCCTCATCCGGTTCGAGCTCCCGAAATAAGACTGGTAAAACAGCAAAAGGGCCAGCAGCAGGACTTCTGCCGCCGGCCCCTTGCAATGAGGCTCGATTATATCGACTTTCAGGGGGGTGTATTCCGCTTACTTCGCCATTTTCGTTTCCCGGATGGTTTGGCGTGCCTTGGCGCTGGGCAGGTAAATCTGGAATCCCAGGTTCAGCCCCACGCTATGCGCCGTCACCGAACTGCCGAAACCTACTGTCAGATTGTATTTCAGCAAGGCCTCCAGCGCGATGTTGGGGGTGATGAAATACGCCAGGCCAGGCCCGAACCCAAGGCCAAGACCGTTGGTGTTCGTACTCGCCACATTGCTCGCCTTGGTATTTACCCCGTTAAAGCCTGCGTTGGCTTCCAGGAACCAGCGGGTTTTATTCAATAATTCAATCCGTTTGTCTTTAATGTAGTAACGCCCGAACGCCCCGATGCCGTAGTTGAAACGGGTAGATCCGTTGCCGGTCAACAAACCGAGGTTCACTTCCGGACCGATCGCGATATCGTCTTTAATGAACCATCCTGCCTTGGGCGTCAGATTCAGGCTGAACGTGCTCCCTCCGTCCTGGAATGTGCCGCCGATGTTGGCGAGGTTGGCGCCCACAAGGATATTTCCTTTCTGTGTTTGCGCATTTGCATTGATACTGAGGAACATGCCGGCGAGGGCAACTGCCAGGTAGCCAATTTTCTTCATATGGGATGTGTTTTAATGAAATGCTTGCTTGCCTATATGGTTTCGCGGTGGGGATAAACAGGATATGGTTGATTATGAATACAATAAACATAAACTTAACATCCCGATTAAGAAAAGGTTGAAATGTGTCGGGATTTTTTTTGACTGGCAGACAATTTGCAGCCGTTTCTCCAGTTCTTCTTAAAATACCAGGTCTATGAAAACATCCTTTCCGGCCTTGCTGCTGTTGCTTTTACTCACCGCTTCGGGTGGATGCGGCAAAAAGAGTACCCCCAACCCGGCAGGCCCGCCAGAAGACCCGGACTGGCCGGCCGACAAAGTCCGTGTGGTCGTATCCTCCGGCATCGGGCGCCCCTGGGAAATTCTCTGGGGACCTGATAATTTCATCTGGATGACCGAGCGTGGCGGGCGCATTTGCCGCGTGAACCCCAAAACTGGACAGGTGTTCCCGCTCCTGACCCTGCCCGATATCGTTGCCAATGGCGAAGGTGGGCTCCTGGGCATGGCGCTCCATCCCGATTTCAGCAATTCTCCCTTCGTTTACCTGTCGTATAATTACGGATCGCCCTATCGCGAAAAAGTAGTGCGATACGAATATGGCAACAACACCCTTTCGTCTCCCCTCACCCTGCTTGATAATATCCCTGCAGCCGGCATCCACAACGGTTCCCGGCTCGGGTTCGGGCCAGACGGCATGCTGTACGTGACCACCGGCGACGCCGCCAACGGAAGCGCCGCGCAAAACACAGCCTCCCTCAGCGGCAAGGTGCTTCGCCTGCGGCCCGACGGATCGATCCCTGCCGACAACCCGGTACCGAACAGCCCGTTGTGGAGCCTGGGGCACCGCAATCCGCAAGGCCTGGTGTTCGTCGGCACAACGCTGTACACCTCCGAACATGGCGCCAATACGGAAGATGAGGTCAATATCATCGAAAAAAACCGGAATTACGGGTGGCCCGATGTTCAGGGCCCCTGCAACGGCGGCGAGCTGGATTTCTGCAACGCCAACAACGTCAAACCACCGATCTGGTCTACCGGCAACAGCACTTACGCCGTCTGCGGCATGGATTTCTACAACCACGACCGCATCCCCGCATGGAAAAATTCCCTGCTGCTCGTCAGCCTGAAAAACGCGACGCTTTACCAGCTGAAACTCTCGTCCAACAGGCAAAGCGTCGCATCAACAACAAACTGGTTCGCCAACCGGTATGGCCGGCTCCGCGACATTTGCGTGTCGCCGAACGGGCGGGTTTACATCTGTACCGATGCCGATCCGGGCCGCATCATCGAGATCAGCGATCCCGGTTAGGGAGCGGGCATGGTACCGGCGGGAAGGTCGCCCTCGCTGAGCCGGCGCCAGGCACAGCCGTGGAGGATGAGCGCGAGGTGAGTACGGTCCATCGACACACAGATCCAGCCCATGTAGGGAACATTGTCACGGGTAAATTGGAAGCCGATATATTTTCGGTTGGCGCTCAGCCAATCGCCCGTCCAGACGGTATCATTGGGCCTGGCGGCGGGGATGTGGGCTTCCACGAGGTAGGATTCCATGCCTTTCCAATCGCGGGGGTGCGGCGCGATGGATTTAATGACTTCGTGCTGTTGCAGGCAAATCGTTGAATCGACTTTTACCAACAACTTTGTGCTATTGATCCCGGCGGCGAAGAATTTGCCGGTTGTGCCGGTGGCGTCTCCGGTGACACCGAGGGCGAGATAGACGTTGTGGGTACCGTCGAGGTCGATGTCGAGGTGATAGGATTGGAGGTTTCTCACCTGAACATCGCCAAGGGTGCGGTACTTGATGGAATTGGACGGGACGGGGTCGCAGTTCTTCTTTTTCGAGCAGGCAAAAAGCATGGTAAGGACCACAAAAGCTGCGGCCAGCAGGGGTTTTGAATGCATAATCGGTGGTTTGAAGGGGTTTAATTTAAGTAGCTTGTTGAGCGAACAACAGTCTGGATATTAGACGGGGGACGGGCGTGTTATGTTACAGTCGCGTCTTAACCGGCGATTTGGCCGGCTCAGGCGGGTAAAAAGAGGGATGAAACGGGCAAGGTGCGTACGGTTACACTACGGACGAAAAAAGCCCCCCGGAATACCGGAGGGCTCTTTTTCTTATTCTATCTATCAACTTGTGGCTGATTAGGCGTTCACTTTACCTTTTACCTTTGCGATCACCTCTTCGGCGATGTTGTTCGGTGCGGGGTTGTAGTGAGAGAACTCCATGATGGAAGTTGCGCGGCCGGAAGACAGGGAGCGGAGTTGGGTTACATAACCGAACATTTCGCTCAGGGGCACTTTCGCCTTGATAACCTGTGCACCATTGCGGGATTCCATACCTTCCAGCATACCACGACGGCGGTTGAGGTCACCGGTTACGTCGCCCATGTACTGGTCGGGGGTGGTAACTTCCACTTTCATGATGGGTTCGAGCAGGACCGGTTTCGCTTTACGGCCGGCTTCACGGAAGGCGGATTTGGCGCAAAGCTCGAAGGACATTGCGTCGGAGTCCACTGCGTGGAAGGAACCGTCGAACAGGCGAACTTTCAGGGAAGTCAGCGGGAAGTTAGCGAGAACGCCATTGTTCATGGACTGCTCGAAACCTTTCTGAATTGCCGGAATGAACTCTTTCGGAACGGAACCACCGAAGATATCGTTGATGAACTGGAAGGACTTACCGTCATTTTCTTTCAGCCATTCTGCGTCTGCGGGTCCGATTTCCACCTGGATGTCGGCGAATTTACCACGACCACCGGTTTGTTTCTTGTACACTTCGCGGTGTTCAACCTTGTTGGTGAACGCTTCTTTGTAAGCTACCTGGGGAGCGCCCTGGTTAACTTCCACTTTGAATTCGCGGCGCATACGGTCAACGATGATCTCCAGGTGGAGCTCACCCATACCGCTCAATACGGTTTGGCCGGTTTCTTCGTCGGTTTTAGCTTTCAGCGTGGGATCTTCTTCCACGAGTTTAGCGATGGCCATACCCATTTTATCAACGTCTGCCTGCGTTTTAGGCTCGATGGCGATGTGGATTACGGGCTCGGGGAAAGACATCGATTCGAGAACGATCGGATGGTTTTCCGCGCAGAGGGTATCACCGGTTTTGATATCTTTAAAACCTACGGCAGCTCCGATATCGCCGGCTTCGATGAAGTCGATCGGGTTCTGCTTGTTGGCGTGCATCTGCATGATACGGCTGATACGCTCGTTTTTGCCGGTGCGGGTGTTCAGCACATAAGAACCTGCGTCCAGATGGCCGGAATATACCCGGAAGAATGCCAGGCGGCCTACGAACGGATCGGTAGCGATCTTGAACGCGAGGGCTGCGAAGGGTTCTTTGGCGGAGGGTGCGCGCTTGATTTCTTCACCATTGTCGGGGTCGGTACCGGTTACGGCTTCAACGTCCATGGGAGAAGGGAGGTAGCGGCAAACGCCGTCGAGCATTTTCTGTACGCCTTTGTTTTTGAAGGAAGAACCGCACATCATGGGGATGATAGCCATGTCGATAGTGGCTTTGCGGATCGCTTCATGGATTTCGGCTTCGGAGATGGAGTTAGGATCTTCGAAGAATTTTTCCATGAGGGTATCGTCGTATTCAGCAACAGCTTCTACGAGTTTAGCTCTCCATTCTTCGGCTTCCTCCTTCATATCTGCCGGGATTTCGATTTCCTGGTAGGTGGCGCCTTTACCGGCTTCGTCCCAGATGATGCCTTTCATGGTGATCAGGTCAACCACGCCTTTGAAGTTATCTTCAGCGCCGATGGGCAGGGTCAGGGGAACGGGGTTTGCACCGAGCATTTCCTTCACCTGTTTAACCACGTTCAGGAAGTCTGCACCGGAGCGGTCCATTTTGTTAACGAAACCGATACGGGGTACGCGGTATTTGTTTGCCTGGCGCCAAACCGTTTCGGATTGGGGCTCAACACCGGATACGGCGCAGAACAGGGCAACCAGACCGTCGAGTACGCGCAGGGAGCGTTCTACTTCCACGGTGAAGTCCACGTGGCCCGGGGTATCGATGATATTAAATTTATACTGTTTGGTATCCGGCAGGTTCTGGCCCTGGTTGGTAGGGAAGTTCCAGAAACAGGTAGTAGCAGCAGATGTAATGGTAATACCTCTCTCCTGCTCCTGGGCCATCCAGTCCATGGTAGCGGCTCCTTCGTGAACCTCACCGATTTTGTGAGTCTTACCTGTGTAATACAGGATACGCTCTGTGGTAGTGGTCTTACCGGCATCGATGTGCGCCGCAATACCAAAGTTTCTTTGAAATCTTAAGTCTGCCATAAAAGTAAAATGACTATAAGTAATGCAATTTGGGGGGCAAAGGTAATCTTTTTCTATCAATAAATAAAGCGGTCTGATTTTGTCAAATTGTTAAAAACGTCCTTCCCGTTCAATCCTGCCGCTTATCCCGCCAAAACCGCCAAAAATGAAACGGATTCCGCTAATCCGTTCACCGGGACAATTTTTTTCTAGTTTTACGTCGTCGAAAGCTGAAGAGCCCCCATTGTCCTCTAAAAATGAACCGTTTATACAGTAACCGTTTCCCCGTGCCCCAAAGCCGTGGAGATTGCAGCATGGCATCACAGACCGCAAACTGAAGGGCCCCGTCAACCAGATCGCTCTATGCTTCGTTACCGGTATTTCCTGTAACCATTTTACCGCGATTTCCAGAACCATCACATAACCATTGTTTTATGAAGCATATTTCTACCAAGCACCTATTATTGGCCATGTTCCTGGCCATATCGTGGCTGCCGGCCCGTTCGCAGCTGGTACTGGTCAGACAGGTGGCCGCCTCTTCCGGAGGGTCCGGCATTATCGGCGGTATTCAGTTCGATTACACCATCGGTGAAGCCGTCGTTACCCCACTGGCCGCAGGGCC
>NZ_RXLO01000006.1 GCF_003958645.1 Chitinophaga rhizosphaerae | reverse complement strand
GCTCCTCCAGGTAAATATGAAGCCCATTGGGCGATTGAGTGGTTTTGATCAGGTCAAAATATTCGAGTATGCCGGCTGGCAAAAGAAGTTCGATGAGTTGTTTATAGTTCTGGTCCACGGAGATCATAGATATAGCATGCAAAACAAAGCATTTTTTACTCTTTCCCCCAACTTTTCAACTTGATCCTTGATCCCTTGATCCGTGATAACGCTAATCCTTTTCCAAAACAAAAAAGACAAATCAGCCTAAACCGATTTGTCTTTTTCTGGTGCCCAGAACTGGATTCGAACCAGCACACCCTTGCGAGCGCTGCGACCTGAACACAGTGCGTCTACCAATTTCGCCATCTGGGCATCCCTGGTTTTGTGTTCGGGATGGCAAAGGTAAATGATTCCCGGAACTTTCCAAATCCTTCTTCAAAA
This sequence comes from Chitinophaga rhizosphaerae, assembly GCF_003958645.1. Taxonomy (GTDB): domain Bacteria; phylum Bacteroidota; class Bacteroidia; order Chitinophagales; family Chitinophagaceae; genus Chitinophaga; species Chitinophaga rhizosphaerae. Next base: position 395,920 of record NZ_RXLO01000006.1, on the reverse strand, counting down.
AAAAATTATCAAACCCGAAAACAGCCATACGCATTCTCGAAAGGAGAAAGGTCGCACTCCAGCGCGTGCCGGTCCCAATGTGCGGTATTGGCGGCGGCTTCGTAGGTGGATTGCAGAAAATCAAGCAGTGTTTTTTCCGGGTCGGAAGATTGTTGCACCACACTGTATGGTAAAATAAATTCGCCGAGATCATTGTCGAAATATGCACCGGCCGGTTGAACGGGTTGGGATGCAAAACCCTCCGGCGATGGATACGCATAACTATAAAAAGCCGCCTGCGGAAAGGAATCGTTGCCCGGCCAAAAACCGCAAGAGCTCACCTCCTTCGAATACGCCTCCTGCATCACCCGCGCCGGCATGTTCGGCGCGGAACCCGTGTGCTCCGGCGCATCGCGGCCGGAAAAACGCGTCACCGCCAGGTCGAACGCGCCCCAGAAAAAATGGACCGGGCTCACCTTCCCCGTGAACCCCGACCGGAACCGCATGAACACGGTATGGACCTGCACCATCGCCCGCCAGCATTCTTCCATCTTCTTTGCGTCGTACGAACGGTTGATGTAGTCCTCTTCAAATGGGATCGGGCTTTGCAGTTCGGCCGGCATGGTAAAGATCTCCACGTCCACCGATAACTGTTTCAACTTTTCGAACAAGGCATGATAAAAATCGGCGACCGCCATGGGCCGCAACTCCAGTTGTTCCTGCCGCCCCTCGCTCGTGCAGATGCGCAGCCGGTGATGCACGAAATCGAAATCGATCTGGAACAGCCCATTGCCGTATGGCACGCTTCCGGTCGTCAAACCCGTGGGGCTCACAAAGAGTGTCACATGCCAGGAATGGTTCAGCCAGGGCATCTTCCGCAGCCGGACCTTGCCCACCACCTGCGTCCAGCGGTGAACGGTGGCCAGGGTGTCTTTCCAGGAATCGTATTGCAATACGGGCCATTTCGTTTTCATATCGTCAAAGTTTGCCTATCTACAACAAACGGCGCGCCCTTTGGTTGCAGACCCATTAAAACGGCAACGCCCCGGAGGATTCCGGGGGCTGCCGCTGTCGTCTATGCTGAAGAGATATTCCCTAGATGGTAAATTTGAAATAGCACCAGCAGCTCCATGCGCAATACCGGTCGCCGATCTTGGCCCTTACGCGCCATCTGCCGGGCTGAGCGCCCACGAAATTGTAGTTGAAGCTCGTGCCCGTGATGCCATGGAACACCGCGAAGCTCCGGAAGCTCTGCGCCGCCCATTGCCCCGCGTTCACCGCACCGAAAGCGTCGATCTCGATGCTGTACGTTGCGCCGGGAATGTTCACGGGCAGCCATTTGAACGTCATCGTCCGCGGATAATGATTGAACACGCTGCCGTCTGCCGGCTCGATGGCGCGGGGAACGGCCCCCTTCCACCAGGTGAGCGTAGGATCGCCGAGGATGCTCATCCCGTAAAACCACTGGCGCTCGCCCAGGTCATGGTCGGTTCCGCGCGCTTTCCACCAGTCCACCATCGCATCGCCGATGCATTTGCCCTTGCCGATGGGGTCGTAGAAATCGGCGAAAAAGAGCATCGACCCGGTTTTGGTACTGCCTACGGCCGTGAGCCCGTAATTCGTTTCACCGCCGGCCTTGTCGAAAATATACCAGCCGCCCAGGTAGTCGTCTTGCGTGTAACGCGCCGTGCTGCAGCAGAACAGGTTGTAGAAGTGCGCATTCGGGGCGCGACTGTCCCGGAAATACGAACGGTCGATCCATTCGGTAGTGCCGGTCGCCGGAATGTGGAAGGAATGTACGTGCGGGGAAGAATGCGAGCACAGCTGCACGAACGAGCGCATTTTGTTCACCTCGTCCTTGTACAGGTCTGCGTCGGTAATGTTGGGATTGGTGAATTTGGTGATGAAAGGCGCCGGCGTCATAAGGTCCATTTCGCAATCGTCGAAACTCGTCCAGTCGTCTTCCACGTATGCAAGCGCGGAGCGACTATGCCCGAGGTTCCCGGTGCGGAAGAGGTGGTTCCTGTCGAAATAATTGTTAATGAGCGCGGCATCGTTCCCGCCGAGGGTGGGCGTCCACACACGGCCGATCCAGATTTCAGGGGTTACGTCGCCGGAAACGGCGTTGTACTTGCCGTCGGCATCGGTGTCTGTCCACGTCCCGTTGGTGTCCATGTAAAAAAGATCGCAAGGGAATTCGGAGCTGGAGCCGTTGAAATCGTCGCTCATCTCGAACCAGGCCACGGGAATGGCGCCTACCATCACCGCGCCAACCGGACTTTTACTGCGGATGTAATTACGGATGTAAGCCGGTTTGCCGCCGCTCACCACATGTACGGTAGCCCAGTAGCCATCACGGGCGAGGTCGAGCACGTAACGGTCGGTCCGTACTTTCGTGGCCGCATACACGTCTTTATGGACGAGGATGAGCACCTTGCCTTTGGGGAACCGTAACCAGGTGTAGGTGTTGAGGTAGCTTTCGGCGGCGGGTGCGGCCGGGCGCGGTTTTTCCTCGATCAGCGGTGTGAAATGGAGGATGCTTTTGTTCAGTTCGGCGTATTCGGCGAAAGAACTGAGGCGGATTTTGTTGGGGTCGGTGAGCCGGAGATTGCGTACGCTCTGGTAGGCCTGCGCCAGCTTGTAATTGCGGCCAACGGCCTGCATGTTGAACACGGTACGGTCTTGCAGGACCTGCGTGCGAACGGTGCTCAGATTCGACAGGCTTTGTTTTTCCCCGGCCACCGGGCCGCCTTTTTGGGGTTGATTTTCATTAGACATTTTGGATGTTTTTTTGAGGTTTAACAACGACCCAAAATTACATCCGGAGCCTGCCGGTGAACAGGTAGCAAATACGGGAGTTTTTAAGTATAACTACGCCTGCGGCTTTTGCGGGAACTACGGCTACGGCTGTTTTACGCTTTCCCACCAACGGGAAGCTGGCAGCGGCTGATGAAGGACGACCGCCTCTCCGATCATGGGCGTAGCCACGGGCATCCCGGTTTTCTGCGCTTCGGCGAGCACGCGGCGCACGGGCTCGTCCCAGGGATGGAAAGCGAGGGAGAATTTCGCCCAGTGGACGGGCAGGATGGCCTTCGCACGGAGGTCTGTACCAGCCTGTATGGCTTCTTCCGGCATCATGTGGATATTGGCCCAGTCGGTGTTGTATTGACCGGTTTCGAGGATGGCGAGGTCGAAGGGGCCGTTGGCGTCGCCGATGGTTTTGAAATGCGGGCCGTACCCGGAATCTCCACCGATATAGATTTTTTCCTGGCCGGACGCGAGGATATACGACGACCACAGCGACTGGTTCCTTTTCACCCCGCGGCCGGAAAAATGCCGGGCCGGTGCCGCGGTGAGCTGCAATCCGGCGGGGAGTTGCGCACATTGTCCCCAGTCCAGCTCAGTGATGATATCCGCGGGCAGGCCGTGGCGGATGAGGTCCGGCTTTACGCCAAGGCCCGTGCATACCGCGCCGACGCGGTGGCGCAAAGCGCGGATGGTACGGCTGTCGAGATGATCGTAGTGGTTATGGGTGATGATGAGGATGTCGATATCGGGCATGTCCGCCGGGCCATACACATTCGATCCGGCGAAGGCTTTTGCGAAAATCGGCACGGGCGAAGCGTGGCTGCTGAACACGGGGTCCACGAGGATGTTGAGCCCGTTCATCTGGACGAGGTAGGAGGAATGGCCGAACCAGGTGAGCCGGGTCTGCGGGCCGGGAGGGGTTTTGAGGTCGCGGCAGACGGAGGGGAGCGGGCCGGGCGGGTTGACCGACTTCGGTTTGCGCATGAATTTGATGAAGACTTTCAGCAGGGTGTTGTCGGCCGACATCAATTCAGTGGGCAGCTGGTTGTGAAAAGTGCCGTTCCTGAAGTTGGGAGAATTCCATTCCATGAAAACGAATGTACGAAGCCTGGGGGAATGTCGGATTTTTCCAATTCCGGTGTGCCCGGGGCACTTACATTTGTAATATGAACACGATCGCCACATTCAGGGAGCTTTGCCTGTCGATGCCGGAAACCACGGAAGTGAAGCATTTCGACCGGCAGGCGTTCCGCACGAAGCGCAAAATTTTTGCAACCTTGCTGGAAGCGGCCCACACGGCTAATTTCCCGTTTACGCCGGAAGAGCAGGCGGCCTGGTGCAAGCTGGCGCCCGGCGTGTTTTACCCGGTGCCCGGTGGCTGGGGGCTCCAGGGGTGGACGACCGTCGATTTGCGGAAAGTGAAGAAAAGCCAGTTGGTGGATGCTGTGCAAAGCGCCTGGTACGGTGCGGCGCCGGCGAAGCTGCAGGAGCAATACAGGATGCAGAATGGATTATAGCAAATGCTGTTTGACGAGCGAGTCGGAACGTCTGCGAAATTTGCAGCAATAGCGTCGTCCGCAAAAAAGACGATGCCCGCTGCTCAATCGCGGAAGCGGTATGGGGACAGCTTATAAAATCGTGAGATTCTTGGCGCGATAGGGCTGGATTTCCGGGCTGTCGGCCGGGATTTCGGTGATGAGGTAATGTACTTCCTGGAGATCGGCGATCTTCATTTTCATGGAAGTATTGAGTTTTTCGGCGATGGCGAGGATGGCGATCTTGTCCGCCGCTTTGATCATGGCCTTTTTTACCTGGATGGTTTCCCAATCGGAATCCGTGAGCCCGTTGGCGGGATCGATGGCGTTGGTGCCGATGATGCAAAGGTCTGCCTTGATGTTGGACAGGTATTCGAATACTTCGCCGCTCACCGTCATCTGGCTGTAGGCGGAAATCTGACCGCCGATGACGATCGTTTTGATCATGGGCTTATCGAGCAGTTCCACTGCGGAAAGCACGTTCACCGTGATGAAAGTGGCGCGGAGGGTGGGGGGGATTTTCTTGATGAACTCCCGGATGGTGGTGCCCCCGCCGATGAGCACGATCATATCGTCCCGCAATAATTGCAGCGTTTTTTCCGCAATAACGGCCTTGCTGTTCTGCGCATAGGTCTCCGATTCGTGGCCGTAATGATAGGCGATAGACATGGCGCCGCCCTTTATCTTGACAACTTCCCCATCGTCCGCCAGCTCGTTCACATCGCGGCGGATGGTATCCTCGGAAACATTGATAAGGCTCACGAGATCGCTGTAGGTGATCCGTGTATGAATGTTAACCTGCTTGATGATCAGTTCCTTCCTGGCTTTTTTGGTCAGGGAAACAGGGGGTAACTGGTCTTGCGATTGAATGTCCATAGTCATCTCTATTCTGCTTGCGATTTGAATGTTACTGAAAATTCCGGGTTTAAGCAAGGAATTCCGGGCAAATCAACCGTAAATATAATATTCCGCATCAAAATTTCGCATTTTTTGAATGTTGGGGGCTGATTTTGCGTTAATTTTTTTGAATCATTTCAGTGGATGGAAGTACTTATAATTGATAATCAATTTATTGATGAAAAATTAGTGCCGGGTTTGCGAATCGACAAGATAAGAATTTGCAATTATTGCTAGAATTTCCTGCAAATAATTTGCAAATGTTGCAGAAGTGCGTATTTTTAGTCGAGATTTTTGCATTATCCGAACTTATTTATCAACCAAACCACCGAGATGAAAAAATTCCAACTGGCCGCTATTCCACGACTGCTCGTTTTACTGTGCAGTTTGCTCCTGTGCCTGGATAGCTTCGCCCAATCCCTCAAAATTTCCGGTACGGTAACGGGTGCCGATGGACAAAAAATCCCCGGCGCCAGCGTCTCCCTCGCCAGCGCTCGCGGCACCGGCACCGTCACCGACGCCAACGGCCATTTCTCCCTGTCCGTTCCCGCATCCCATACACCCGTTACCCTCGTGGTATCCTTCATCGGCTACGACCCCGTCACCCTCACCCTTCAACCCGGCCAAACCTCCGCCAACATCACCCTCGCCGAAAGCACCCGCGCCCTCAACGAAGTAGTGGTAACCGCCCTCGGTATCAAAAAAGCCCGTAAAGCCGTTACTTACTCCGTTTCCGAAGTCAAAGGCGCAGACCTTACCCAGGCCCGCGAGATCAATGTGGTGGAAGGGCTCACTGGCAAAGTAGCCGGGGTTTCCGTTTCCGGCCTCGCCGCCGGCCCCGGCAGCTCCAGCCGCGTCATCATCCGCGGCAACGGCTCCTTCGGCAACAACCAGCCGCTTTATGTGATCAACGGCATGCCCATGGATAACTCCACGTCCAACGTACCCTCGTCAGACAATGCCTCCATCGGCCTCAACGCCGACCGTGGCGATGGCATCGGCGGCATCAATCCCGACGATATCGAGACCATCTCCATCCTCAAAGGCGCCACGGCCTCCGCGCTGTACGGCAGCCGCGCCGCAAACGGGGTAGTCATCATCACCACCAAAAGAGGCATCAAACAAAAAGGCATCGGCCTGGAATACAATTCCACCCTCACACTGGAAACGCCGGCCATCGTGCCCGACTGGCAATACGAATACGGCCAGGGCATCCGCACCGTTAAGCCCACCACCAAAAACGAAGCCATCAACTCCGGCCGCCTTTCCTGGGGCCCGAAACTCGATGGCTCCGATGTGATGCAGTTCGATGGGGTTGCCCGTCCGTATATGGCGCAAAAAGACAATATCAAAAACTTCTACCGTACCGGTTCCACTTTCACCAACACCGTGGCCGTGAACGGCGGCAGCGAGCTGGGCACCTACCGCCTCTCGATGTCAGACATGAACAACAAAGGCCTGCTGCGGAATGCAGAACTGAATAAGAAGATCTTCAGTCTGGCCGTGGTGGCCAATCTCCACAAACGCCTCACCGTGGAAGGCTACGCGCAATACAACAAGGAGAAAGCGAAAGGCCGCTCCAACGTGGCCGACGCCACGGGCAACCCGAACTGGGGCGTGTACATGCTCGCCAACTCGGTGGACGTGCGCAACCTCGCGCCAGGGTACGACCTCACCACGGGCGACGAAACCCAGTGGAACCCTTCCGGCTTCGCCACCAACCCTTATTTCGCGATCAACAAATTCATCAATAACGACGACCGCGACCGCTTCCTCGGCAACCTCAACGTCAAGTTCAACATCCTCGACAATCTGTTCGTCCGCGGCCGCGTAACGCACGACTTCACCAACATCAACTGGCTGGGCGTGGTGCCTTCCGGAACGGCTTACGAACCGCGCGGGTACTACCAGGAGCAAACGAACGGCATCACCGAAACCAACGCCGAACTGACGCTGAACTACCAGGGCCGCTTCGGGCGCGATTTCACGGTGGATGTACTGGCCGGCGGCAACCGCCAGCGTTACCGCTCGCAGAACAAAGTGCTGCTGGGCAACTATTTCGCGGAGCCCGGGTTTTATGACCCCTCCAACGTGAAAAGCCTCACCACCACCAACGTCCTGACCCGATCTGCGGTGAATTCCCTGTTCGCTTCGGCGGATTTCGGGTACCGCGATATGTTGTTCCTTACCGTAACCGGCCGCAACGACTGGTTCTCGACCCTCGATCCGGCGAACAACAATATTTTCTATCCCTCCATCGGCGGCAGCTTCATCCTCAGCGAAGCGGCCAACCTGCCGAAATCCATCACGTTCGCCAAGCTGCGCGCTTCCTGGGCGCAGGTAGGCGGCGGCGCGCCGCAGCCTTACGCGTTGAACCAGACGTATCACCTTGTGCCCGGTGGCGGCCATTTCGAACAGCCTTTGCAGACGCCCTCGCAGGTGAACGGCGCCGGTGGCGGAACGCTCATTGCGCCTAACAAATCGCTTCGCCCGTACACCAACACTACGCTGGAAGCGGGTTTCGAGGCGCGATTCCTCAATAACCGTTTATCGGCCGACTTTGCCGTGTACGATCGGCGCACGAAAGACGATATCGTGAACATCACCATCTCCCAATCGTCTGGCTACAATTTCACCAATATCAACATCGGCGAAATGAGTAATAAGGGCGTGGAATTGCTGCTGAGCGGCGTTCCGGTTCAGAAACCCCATTTCAGCTGGGAAGTGTCGCTGAACGCGGCGTACAACAAGAATGAAGTGGTGCGCCTGGCAGATGGTATTAATTCCATCGAGATAGGCCGCGCGGTGAACGGATATGCGACGATCTCCGCCGTTGTGGGCAAGCCTTTCAGCATGGTGAACGCAACGAAGGTCCTGCGGAACGCACAGGGGCAAGCGAAGTATACGGCTAACGGCTGGGAAATGGCCACCGTAGCGCCGGAGCAGATCGGCACCGGCGTTGCACCCTGGAACGGGGGGATCAATAATAACTTCAAATATAGGAACTGGAACCTCGGGTTTTTGGTGGACGGGCGTTTCGGCGGATATGTGTACTCGGGCACCAACCTCTACGGCACCCGCTTCGGCCTCACCAAAGTTACGCTGCCCGGCCGCGACGGCGGATTGACGGTAACCGGCGTGAACGACAAGGGCGAGCCTTTCAGCAAAACGCTGCAGCCCAGCGAAATGCAGGGCTATTACGATAACTGGAAAGCACAGTCGGAGCGGTTCGTGTACAAATCGGACTTTATCAAACTGCGGCAGGTAATTTTGGGGTACAAACTGCCGGTAGACAGGATCGGCGGGGTGAAATTCCAGTCGGCTTCCCTGTCGTTCGTAGCGCGGAACCTCCTCATCCTCCACAAGAAAACCCCGAACGTGGACCCCGAGTCTACTTTCAACAACTCCAACGCACAGGGTTTCGAGATGTTCGGCGTGCCCCGCACCCGGAGCTTCGGCCTCAACCTGATGGTTAAACTGTAACAACGCTAAAAAGAACGATCATGCAACGCATTACCAAATATACTTACGCGCTTTTGCTCGGCGCTTCCCTCGGCCTCGCTTCGTGCGACAAAGGTTTCGAGGAAATGAACACCAATCCCAACGCCTCTACGAAACCGAACGTCGATTACCTGTTCTCACAAAGCATTTTGCAGGGGAATTACGTGTACGACCGGGTGTACTTCTACACTTCCTACCTCACCTGCGGCGCGTTCGTACAGCATTTCGCCTTCGGGAAGGAAGTGACGCTGGCGGGCAGCGGTGATAAATACGGGCAGGTAGACAGCTACCAGGGCCAGTATTTCCGCTTCGCCTATACGAACGTGCTGACTACGCTGGGAGAACTGATCCGCACGGCAGACGCCAATCCCGACCTCGTCAATAAATCCGCTTCCGCCCGCATCTGGCGCGTACTGATCCAGCAAAGGATCACAGACCTGTACGGCGATATTCCGTATTCCGATGCTGGAAAAGCCGCGACAGACCGCGTGTACCAACCGAAATACGATGCGCAGTCGGCCGTGTACGACGGTATGCTCCGCGACCTGGAATCCGCTATCGGCGCGTTCAACGACGGAAAAATGAAATTCGGTGCGGCGGATTTCGTGTACAGGGGCGATATCGCCAAATGGAAGAAACTCGGTTATTCGCTCATGCTGCGCATTGCCATGCGGATGACGAAAGTTGCGCCGGACAAGGCACGCGAGTGGGCGCAGAAAGCCATTGCGGGAGGGGTCATCATGCAGGAAGCGGAACAGGCGGTGGTACTGTACGGCAGCGGTTCGCAGAATTATAACGTGAACCCGGTAGTGTTCGAGATCGTTGGGCAGGATATCAAGCCCGGTTCCAAAGGTGCGGACAATACCGAGAACGGCAAATTCAGCAAAACTTTTATCGATTTCCTCAAGGCTAAAAACGATCCGCGCCTGCCGGTGATCTCGGTGGTGTGGAAAGACGGGAAGCCCGATACGTCGGCAGCCATCCAGCGCGGGATGCCGAACGGAACAGACGGCCGGCCGGATGATTTCGTGACCTATTCAGAGCCCAATCCCGCCACCGTGCTGCAAAACTCCGCACCGCTGATCGTAGTGTCTGCCGCGGAAATGCGGTTCCTGCTCACGGAAGCCATCCTCCGCGCATGGACTACCGGGAATGCGGCGCAGACGTATAAGGAAGGGATCGAGATCGCGATGCGCAACTGGGCATTGTTCGGTGAAGGCGGAAGGATCGCTCCCGACAAGATCAACGCCTATACTACAGCGAACGCCCTGAATATGGCCGGTTCCTTCAACGACCAGATGAACCAGGTCCACAGCCAGTTCTGGATCGCATCGCTGTTCGACGAGCAGGAAGCGTACGCCAACTGGCGGAGGACGGGCTTCCCCGTACTGGTGCCGGTGAACGCGAAAGATAATATGACGAACGGTACCATCCCGCGCAGGTTGCCTTACAGCAGGACAGAGCAGGGCAGCAACCGTTCCAATTACGATGCCGCCCTGGCGCGCCAGGGAGCCGATTTACTGACAACCCGCATCTGGTGGGATAAATAATGCCGATGCGGACATTTATCCTGACTATTGTTTTACTGGCGGCCATGCCAACAACGAGGGCCCAACGGGCCGGTGCTTCCCCACACGGAGTGCCGGCCCCGCGGGCTTCCGCGGCCGCGAATCCCCTGATCCCCGCACCGGTAAGCATAAAGGCGTCATCCCGCCGGGCGAATACGGCGCTGGCGGCATCAGCATGCTGCTGGCCGACGAATTGATTATCGAATAAAACAGGATGATGGCTTTTGTGATCGTTGCAATCTGCATTGTTATACTGGTGATGTTGCTGACCTGGGGAAAGATGAACGCTTTCCTTGCATTCCTTCTTGTATCATTGATCGGCGGCGCGTGGCTGGGCCTCCCGCCGCCCAGGATCCCCGCTGCTTTGCAGAAAGGCATCGGCGATACGGTGGGCGGCCTGCTGTCTATCCTCGCGCTCGGCGCCATGCTGGGCAAACTGGTGGCCGAAAGCGGCGCCGCCCGGCAGATCGCGCAGGTACTGGTAGGGTTCTTCGGTCCGAAATATGTGCAATGGGCCTTGATGGTAGCGGGTTTCATTATCGGGATACCGCTGTACTACGGCGTGGGGTTCGTGCTTATGGTACCGCTCATCTTCTCCGTCATTTACCGGTATAAACTGCCCGCCGTGGCCACGGGGCTCCCGGCGCTGGCGGCGCTTTCCGTCACCCACGGCTTCCTGCCGCCGCATCCTTCGCCGGTGGCGCTGGTAAGTGCTTTTGGCGCGGATATGGGGAAAACGTTGGTGTACGGCCTCGCAGTCGCCATCCCGGCCATCGTCATCGCCGGACCGCTCTTTTCCATTTTCCTCCGCCGGATTCCCGCCGGTGGGTCCGCTCTCTTCCGCACAACGGAATCCGGACCCGCAGATGTGCCCATGCCCGGCAAAGCCGCCAGTTTCTTCACCGCGCTATTGCCGGTTTTACTGCTGATGGCCGGCGCGGCAGCACAGCACTTCTTTCCGGGAACGCCCGGGCTGCAATTCGCCGCAGACCCGGCAGTTGTGATGCTGTTTTGTATCTTCACCGCCACGGTAACGCTGGGGATCATGCAGGGCCGCGATATGACATCGGTCATGCGCACCTGCGGCGAAGCCGTGAAAGACATCGCCCCGGTATTGCTTGTGATCGCCGGGTCGGGGGCTTTGAAACAGGTGTTGACGGAAACGGGCGTCAGTGAAAGGATCGCGGGCGCCATGCAGTTGTGGCCCGTGCCGCCCTTAGTGCTCGGCTGGGTGATGGCGGCCATCATCCGCGCTTGCGTAGGTTCCGCCACCATCGCCGGGCTCACGGCCGCCGGCATGCTGGCGCCCATCGTGAATGCCGGTTTGGCAGACCCGAACCTCATGGTATTGTCTGTTGGCGCGGGAAGCCTCATGTTCTCGCACGTCAACGATGCGGGTTTCTGGATGTTCCGGGAATATTTTTCCCTCAGTATCAAAAGCACGCTGCTGTCGTGGTCCGTCATGGAAACGCTGGTTGGTGTGGCCGGACTGGCGGGCGTGTTGCTATTAAATTCGATCTTATAAAAACAGGATATCTTATGACTTACAATGCAGAAGAGCAGTTTGAGAAAACCGGGCTGGTATTGCCGCCGGCTCCCGCGCCGCTGGGCGTTTACAAGCCTTGTCTGGTAGACGGGAAGTACCTATATCTTTCCGGCCACGGGCCTGTGCAGAACGACAAATCCCTCATCATCGGCCGCATCGGGAAAGATATGGACATGGAAGCCGGCAAGCTCGCCGCGCGACAGGTGGGCCTTACCATGTTGTCGACCATCGTGACGCATCTCGGCAGCCTCAACCGTGTGAAAAGAGTGATCAAAGTACTGGGAATGGTGAACTGTACGCCGGAATTCGAACGGCATCCGTATGTGATCAATGGCTGCAGCGAGCTGTTCGCCGCGGTATGGGGCACGGAAAACGGGATCGGGGTGCGCAGCGCCGTAGGTTTCGGTTCGCTGCCCGACAATATCCCCGTGGAAATAGAAGCACTGTTCGAATTGCACGATGATTGAAAGCATTGATTACCGGGAAAAAAATTACATTGCCGGAAAATCACCGGGTATGCATCCTGCACTTGCCACTTTCGGGGAATTATTGCTGAGGCTGCACAGTGGCGGCGACAGCCGTTTCCTGCAATCCTCCGGGTATATTCCGTATTACGCCGGCGCGGAAGCGAACCTGTGCGTATTGCTGGCAAGACTGGGCATTCCCGCGCAGTATGTAACGCGGGTGCCGGAAAACGATCTCGCGTTGGCCGGCATCGCGCAATTGCGCGGGCATGGGGTAGGTGTGGAAAAAGTATTGTACGGCGGAAGGAAGCTCGGATTGTATTTCACCGAAACGGGCAATCACATCCGGCCTGTCCAGGTGATTTATGACCGCGCCGGCAGCGCGTTTTCCGAATTGCAACCGGGAATGGTGAACTGGGACGGCGTTTTAAAAGATCAATCCCATTTCCACTGGACGGGCATTTCGCCCGCACTTTCCGCTACGGTGGCGGATGTATGCGCAGAAGCGATCGATGCCGCGCGCAGCCGGAATCTCATCATCTCCGCCGATCTCAACTACCGCTCGCGCCTCTGGCAATATGGCAAACATCCGAAAGAAGTGATGCCCGCATTGTTGAAGCATTGCCACATCGCCATCGCCGATCTCGATGCCTGTCTTGTATATTTCGGCATGACGACCGACCCCTCGCTGCCCTGGACCCGCCGTTTCGAGATCGCGGCGCAGGAACTGCAAGCGCGCTTCATGCCCGAAACGCATACGCTGGCCATGAGTTTCCGCGTGCCCGAAAACGATCGCCTGCATTACACCGCCGCGCTCATGAGCGGCGGCAAAGCATATTTCAGCCGGTTGAAGATCACGCTTCCACAGGTGAAGGAAAGCATCGGGACGGGAGACGCCTTCGCGGGAGGGCTTCTCTATGGCACTATGACCGGCCTGCCGCCCCAGGAAACCATCGATTTCGCGACGGCCTGCGGCGTGCTGAAACAAAGCATTCCGGGAGATTGGCCCCTGTTCTCCAAATCCGAAGTGGAAGCCATGATGGCGCAGGGGATCAATACGCGGATTTCGCGGTAGCGAATTCGAAGCAGATAATTAATTTCAGGCAACTATGAAGTAATTGAATATTTTAAATACCCCTTCCCGCATTATTTAAAATGCAATCCCAACTCCCGTAACCGCTTCCTGTCCGTAATCGGCTGCACCGGCGACCCCGGCGTATACAATTTTGCCCAGATCGATGCAGGGTCGAAGACGTTCAGGCGCGATGTGTCGTTATGGAAGATCGTCAGGTAGCGGTCGCGGGCGTAGAAGAAAGTTTGTCCGCCGTTAGACATCCCGAACAGATCGTTCGATGTGAGCATCAGGCCTTTTTTCAGCGTAAGATTGCTATCCAGCACCAAAAGCCGGCTGTTTTGCGTGTATACCATTACATCTCCCGATGCCGCGTTGTAAAGTTGGTCTTTCACGCCTTCCGCTACTACAAACGACCGTGGTGGAGTTTTCTTTCGGAAATCGTACCTGAAAATGGTATCGGCCGCGTCGCTGGTGGCGCCCGGTTCGGAATGGGTGTTCCGCAACATGATGGCGTATCCTTTCCCCATATGGATCCCGATCGGGAAGCCGGGCAGCGATTCCGTGGCGCCGTTGTTGAAATTTGAAATATTCACCCCATTTACCTTACTGAACGCGAACACATTGATCGGGCTCGTTCCCAGCACCACGGCAAACATTTCCGTAGCCAGGTTGGCGTAGGCATAGTGAATGTCCCGGTTGAAAGGGGCGTCGTAAATGAGCGTATCGGCACCGTTCAGGATATTACAGATGCCGGGCGTGCCCCAAAGCGGGGAACCGTCGTCCGTGAAATCGGTGAAAGTGATCTCGCCGGAAATGCGGTGCAGTTCCACACCGGTTTCGCTGACAACATGCATTTCCGGGTAATATCCGAGATTGTATTCCAGGTACATGAATTTGCGGCGGTCGCGGGAAACGGTGACGGTAGACGAGGCCGCGAACCGCGCGAACACCTTTCCGTATTTGTTCAGCAGCATGATCCTGTCCCTGCCGTTTTCCACATATGGCACGATGAGGTTGCCGGAAGCCGTTGCCTGGATGTGATAGGATTCATGCGCGTCGTTCGCGTATTTCAGGATTTCGGAGACATCATGCAACTGCTGCCCCGTTTCCAGGGGGATACGGATGGTTTCATCTTTCGCGGGATCATAGAGGAACCCTTCATTCCGGAGCCAGTACATCGCCCGCATCCGGTTGCTGCGCGAATTGCCTTTGGTCGATATTCCGGTTGGTACCATTTCCTCGCGGATGGTGCGTTTGCTCACGGCCACCAGGTTCGATCCGTTTACGAAATAGGCATACGGGACGGAATCGAATTTCATGAGGTTGGCGCCCTGGATGGTGCTGATTTGATAGGATTTCAGGGAGTCCTGGGTTTCCTTGGGCAGCATGTTGTAGAGCACGAGCTTCCCGTCGTCAGACAAATCGATGTCCAGCGCGTCTACTTTCACGAACGGCATGGAGTAGGTGGATACGGCGAACAAAGCCTGCGATTTCTGAAGCTGCATGATTTCCTGCAGTTTCTCGTCCACCATTTTCGCATCTTCCCCATAGACTTTATCCCTGAATACCTTGAATAGCCCCAGCGCTTCCCTGGCGTCTTTGCCGGCGAGGTCGAACCCCATGTACACGAGGCTTTCGTTGCGGTTGAATTCCCGCTGCAGTTTGCGGACGTACCATATCGTGAACGTGATCCCCACGAGCAGCAGCACACCGATCACCCAGCTGTACCGCCACAGCCGCTGCCGGAACTTCTGGCGCTTTTCCTTCAGCAGGTCTGCATGCCTTTTATTTACGCTGGTCCTGTAAAACTCGATCACTTCTGCCGGAAGGCTCAGGCGTTTCATGTATGGCTCGTAGGAGGCGATCTCGCGGAGGCTCAGCAGCTCGCTGGTGTTATTCTTGTAACCTTCGTACCGGCTGATGATCTGCTTTTCGGTGAACCCCGTTTTTCGCTGTTCCTCCGTCCTCCGGTTGTCTATCAACCCCGCCAGGATATCGTGCGCCAGTTCATACGTCTGCCCGTCGCTCCGTAAAATTTTATTCTTCTCCAACTCCGTCAAACAACTCGTCATCAAGGCCGACGAACGCCCTTGCAAATATGGCGGAACCAGCCCGGTAAACCAGATGCCATCGTTCACACGGGCATACGGCAGCGGCCGCTTCGTGCCTTCGCTCGTCACAAAAGCGTCGAGCACATTGGCCACGAAATCGCCTTCGATATCCGGGAAATCCTTTTCCAGCTGCTCCTGGATCACATGGATCCGCTCGTGCATGAAACGGTCCAAAACACGCTGTAAACTCCCGAACTGCCGGATGATGGTGCTGTTCACCGTCAGCGGCGGCCAGGCGGAACCGGAAGGCTCGGGCTTGTCGGGCGTGTTCATGTAAACCGTCCGCCAGAGCTGGTCTAGGTAGATCTGCAAATAGGGGAGCGACACGGTTTGCCTTTCAGACAATACGGAGATGATCTCCTTGGCGTTATCCGCGCCCTGTTCCAGCCGGATGTTGAACCGTTCGCAACTTTTTACGATCACCTCTTCCACGTTCCGGTTGCTCATGGGCTCGATGCGCAGCCGCCGGTCGCAAAAATCAGGGATAGCGCGCTCGAACGGACTGAGTCCCGCGAAAAATTCTTCCCGCATGATGAGGAGGAAATTGCAGAACTGCAAATCCGGATCGCATAAAATATGATCGATGATCTCGATGATCGTTTTCTTTTCCTCTTCCGTTCCCATGATCAGCAATTCCTCGAACTGGTCGAAAATGAGGTAAACCGACCGGAGGTAGCGGAGATTGATGCCCTTGAGCGCCTCGTAAATCTTCTGCGCCGCGTCTCCTCCGCTGCGGCTGCGCAAAACGGACGACGCCTGTTTATACGCTTTTCCGCCAGACAGCGAATTGGACGGCATCTCCCCGGAGAAAGGATCGGCGGCGGATTGCGTGGCCGACAGCAAAGATTCCACCAGTTGATCGCCGCGGCGGATGAACAGGGGGAACCAGTCGGTATCGTCCATCCGGTTTTGCAGCCCGCACTGCACAATGCTCGTTTTGCCCGTGCCGCTGGTGCCGTACACGAGCACGAGGCGGTTTTTGTGGATGTGCTGGTACAGGGCATTCACTTCTTCGTCGCGGCCGAAAAAGATGTTGTAGTCTTCCCTGCCGTAAGGATCGAGGAATTTGAAGGGGCTATTGAGGATGCTGTTCATTACGGTGCCGGGGTTAATGCCTGCTGGGCGAATTGCCGGAAGGCGGTGAGTTGTTGGCAGATGGCTTCATACCGCCCCTGTTCCTGCTGTTCGTTCCGCGCAAAACGGCGGTTGATGTTGATGCGTACATGGTCGAGCGGCTCATCGGGTTTGGGGACCGTCCGGAAAACGTAGGTATCGTCTGCCGGTTGGTACTGCCCGAATATGACGAGGTTGGAGCGGTCAGACCGGCTTTCGAAGGTATTCACGTCTACCACGAGGGGTGAAAGATTGAGGAATTCCAGCGAATCGCCTTTGTACTGGCGCCTTTCCACGTTGAAGACGGGGAGCATCTGCTTGGTGAGCACCACGCCGCTGTTGTCCAGGTGATGGGCGAGCAGGTAATAATTGATTTCGTGGCTGGCATTGGAGTTCATGAGTTTGACGACCTGGTGGTCGAACACAGTGAAGGTATCGTGCCGGTATTTGTTGATACGGATATTCTGGATGCTGGTGAGCGTGTAACGATGAAGGAACCCCAGCCGCTCGAACACCGTGCTGAGCATGTCTTCCGCCCGGATGCAAAGTGCGGGCACTTCCGCCTCGGGGATCTGCTGGCCGCCCGCAGCCCCGAAACCCGAGTACGTGGCCGACCGGATGTATTGCAGGAACACGCAGGCCTCGCTAAAGGACTTGTTCAGCGGATCGTCGTCGCGCAGGGTGGACAGCTCGCTCACGAAATACTGCACATCGGCCAGCGAATCGATGTATTTGCGGATAGACCGGATCATTGCGGAATAATCGTACACGGAGCGGTCGGCGATGGAAAGACTGAAATATTTATCGAGCAGCTCCATCATTTCATCCGGCAGGTTTTCCACTTTCCGGGTGATTTTCAGTTCCCATAACTGCGAGATCATGATGATCCCCATGAACTCCGACGCGATGTGGAACGCCCGCCCGATCTGTTCGAGCCTTTTGATGCCGGGCTGCTTCAGCCCCTCGGCGCCATATTCGGCCGCGAACAGCGTTTTGAGCTGAATGGCGATGGGGTGGGGTAGCACGTCGAGGATCGTTTTCTGCAACATATTGTCTTCGATGATTTCCGTACGCCGCCGGTCGTCGATCTGTTTGGCAGGCAGATTACCGTCTTTCACGAGCGCGTTGAACAGTGCCTGGGTCAATTGCGCATTGGGTTCATACGGCGGCAGCGGCTTGTTCGGCTCGCTGGGCAGCGGGTTTACGTCTACCGCCGCGGCATTGTTGAAAAACAGCCCCCAAAACGGTTCGCGGGGTGTTTTGCCGGGCAGGTTGAGATCGCGGGCGGGCGGTGCGTCCACGCCCAACGGCACCTGCGACGCGAGTTGCGCCGATTTCAGCGCCGCGTCGAACGCCTGGCGGATGCTCATCCTTTTGGTACAGACGTTTTTGAAGAATTCCACGCCGAAAATCCGGGCCGACAAATCATTTACCGCAGCTGACGTGGCGATCACCGCCGGAACGCCCAATGCCAATAATTGGTCTACCTGCGCGCCCGTGGAGCAGCCGTTGAGGATCACCAGCCGGAGGGCGCCCGCATCCGCACTGGGTTTCAACAGGTAAGCGAGGCCTTGTCCGTTGGCGGCCTGGTCGGTAAACAGGAGGGATTGTTCGCCGGCATGACCGGCATAGTGGAAAATGGCGATCTCCGCGCCGTAAGTGGAAAATGCGTTGTTGATGTTGGAAACGGTGGCGAAAGACTCCCGGTGAACGCTGTAATCTCCCCGGTTGGCGGCGATCAGGGTATTATGGATGCCCTCGTCTTCCTCCGTCACCGATTGCAACGGGGCCTGCGGAAGATTTGCAAAGGCAATGATGATCTTTTTCATGACTGATATGGAATTGGGGTAAATAAAATCCTTGCTGCACGATGGAAATCTCGACTTTTGGAGTTAATTTGGAGTCACAATCTATTATCTAAGATACGATTTTTCAACGAATTAGTCAGGACGCGATAACCCCAGGAACAAACGAAGCGGTGTATTCGGTATAACCCCGGAATTCCTATTTAAATTGAAGCAGTATATATGCAAGATCGTCGATTTTATGCGGCTTTCGCCGGCATAAACGGGTACCCCGACAGTCCGCTCAGCGGCTGCATACAGGACGTGCTGAAAATGGACCGCCTCTTCCGCGATCAATGCGCGGCGCAGGAAGGCCTCAGCTATCATCCTGCCTATTATCTCCAGCCCAACGCCGCCGACCTCCGGCTGCTCGATAAATACGCCGCCACCCTTGATGCCCCCCTCACTTGGCTGCCGCCTACTTTCGATAACTTCACGCAAAAAATATTCACGCATTTCGCCGGCGCCAAAGCCGGTGATATCTGTGTTTTCTTTTACAGCGGACATGGTTCCCAAACGCCCGCGCCGCCCGAATTCCATCGGAACAATCCCAGCCGGAAGCTGCAGACGTTCGTTTGTGCAGACAGTCGCACCACGGCGCGCGACCTCACCAACAAGGAATTCGCTTACCTGCTCTGGAAAGCGTTCGGGAAAACGGAGGCGCATTGCCTCGTGATCACGGATTGCTGTCATGCCGGCGGCAATACCCGCGCCCTCGCGCCCGCGGACGCTGCGGGCGAATTCCGTCCCCGTTTTCAGTCGGATGGCGATACGGAACTGGCCTTTACCGATTTGCTGGGGCACGATGTGCCGGGGTTTTTCAAACTGGAAGACGGAGAGATGAAACCCGAAATCGCCGGGTATATTCATTTCGCGGCCTGCCGGGCCGATGAGCTGGCGCAGGAATCCTGGCGCGGAGGGCTCTTTACGGCGCGGCTGACCGATACGCTCCGGGCCAACGGCGGGGCCACCTCGTACCGCGATCTCATGTGGCGGCTGCAAACCGTCGTGAATACGGCTGCGGCCGATCAGCATCCGGTCGCTTTCGCGGCAAAAAATGCCGACCTCGACGGGAGGTTCCTGTCGGGCGCCATGTTGACCGTTGTGCCGCGGTACGAAGTCTTGTTCGATGTGAGCCTCCAGCGCTGGAAACTCTTCGCCGGCGCGCTGGAGGGCCTTTCGCCGGGTGCAGTGGTGGAGGTGCGGGACGGGGATTTCCGGAAGGAAGTGGAACTGCAGGAAGTGGAAGCCCTTTTTTCCCTCATGGATATCGCGGAGCTGGACACGGCTACCCAAACGGCCAGGGCATCCCTGGTGCGGGCGGCGGCTCCGCGGCTGACGATCGTTTCGGCGCCCGATCCGGCATTGGAAACGGCGTTGGGAAAAGAGCGGTACCCGTTGGTGGATGTGAAGTTCGGGAAGGATGAAAGCGCGGGCTATGAAGTGTTCCGGCCGGAAGACGGTTCCTATATATTATTGGAGAACGGCGACACGCTGCCGCTTTTCCGCAGAACGGCCAGCCCGGAAATGTTCCTGCGATACGCACAGCGCATTGGCGCCTGGATGGCCTCGCTCGACTGGAAGCGCCTCGATCCCCGGCTGGCCCGTGAACATTTCGAGCTGACGTGGAAAGTGGTGGAAGGGCGCAACCGCCAGGCGGTAACAACGCCGGCAACGGACGATCTCCTCGAACTGCATTACCGCGACGGGAATCCGCCCGCGTTTCGCCTCAGCATTGCATTGAAGGCCGACGCCCCGGTAGAAAAATGCTTCGTTCGCGTGCTGTATCTCGGCAGTAAATTCGATATCTACCCGAAACTCATTCACGACGGGGAAGGCCCGCTGACACGGGGCGGCGGGCCGATCGAGCTGGCTTATGTCGATAACGGCAGAACGGTGTACGATATCCCCGTTTCCATCGACGAACAATACAGGGCATACAACAAATACCGCATACACGATTACCTGAAGATCGTTGTTTCCACCGCCCATTTCGACGTAACGAAATTCGAGCAGGACGCGCTGGAGCTGGATGCCCCGGGCAGCCGGGGGCTGGGTAATTCGCGCGGGTCGGAGGAAGATGCGCGGGAAGGCGTGGCGTGGTCGGTGTTTACGGCCCGCATCGCCACGGCGTTCGATGGATTGGAAAAAACAATGGGCGCGGGAGAAAAAGCGAAGCTTGGTCCGCTGGAGATACATACGCCGGCGGGTTTATCAGGGAAATTTTCCCTCATTGCGGAAGGGGAAGTTGCGCCCGTGGAATCCTCCGCCTGGGGGACCGGTCCATCCGGCAACGCGCTGGACGGCGGTATGGCGGTGTTGCGGGTGGAAATGTCTGGAGACCTCCGGCCGGAGGAGCCTTTGAACGTTTTACTGCCGCGGCCCCTGGCAGAAGTCCGGCAATTGCCGCCGCATGCCATCGTTCCGTTCGTGGCGGATGCGGATGCTTACCGGCCCGCGGGGTTCCAGGGAAGTTCCGGCTTCGTGACGATCACCGACGTTCCGGCAACCGATCTCCGTTTCAGGCGCATCTTCCTCCCCGAAAAGAATTCCGGCCTGCGGATCTACTCCCGCGAAAACGGTCTCTGGCAACAACGCACCGGTTTCGACCCCGCAATACCCGCCGCACTGCTGCTCGACGGTGTTACCGGGGATTCGGAATGCATGTGGCAGGCGTTTTCCCTACGGCCCGATGCGCCGGCGCAGCTGCTCCGCTTCGATTTTTCGCCGGCAGTCGACCTGTCCGTCGTCGCGGAAAGCTTGCACGCCGCCATCGCGGGCCTCGGCGCGGGGAACGTGGCGGTCATCACCAACGGCATCGGCGGGCAACTGGCGCAAATGGCGGAAATCCTGCAAACGGGCACGCTCGTTTTTTCGGGGGATGAGCGCGAAGGCCGGACGTCGGGCGATTTGCTGCGCATGATGGCTTTCGCGGTGCGGGAAAACGGTGTCGTGAAAACAGCCATCCCGGCATTGGCAGCCACGCTTCAACAACACGCGAAACATACACCGGCCACGGTAGGCAACGGATTATATCCCGGTTATCTCCAGGACGAACAAATCATCTCATCGATCTTACATCAAATCATTCCACATTAAACTGATACGACATGTCTAAAGGCTATTCCCTGCACATCGGGGTGAACAAACTGGACAAGGCGCATTATTTCGACGTGCCCGAATTGAAAGCGGCCGTTGCCGATGCGAAATTCTGGAAAGCGTTCGCGGAGCAGAACGGCTATAAATCCAAAAAACTCCACAACGATGAAGCTACCGCTTCCGCCGTGCTGACCGCCCTGTCGGATTATGCACAGCAATTGCAGGCGGGAGATATTCTCCTGCTCACCTACGCCGGCCACGGCAGCCAGATCGGTAATGATAAAGTGACGGGGCTGGACAACGAGCGCAACGACCAGACCTGGTGCCTGTATGACCGGGAACTGCTGGACGACGAGCTGTTCGAAGCCTTCCGGAAATTCGGGGAGGGTACGCGCATTCTCATCGTGTCGGATAGTTGTCATTCGGGAACTATCGCCCGGGTGGCGAAATCCCCCCAAACCCTCAGCGAGCACCTCGCCGCCGGCCTGGAAAACGCGACGGAAATGCGGGGTCTCCGTTCCCGGAAACTGCCGCTGAAGCAGGAACAGGATATTATGGAGACCTATGGCCCCACGGTGTACGGTCCGCTGCAGGACAAGTTCCGCGCAACGGCCCAGGCGGCGAACGTGAAAGCGGCGGTGAAGCTGCTGGCCGCCTGCCAGGACGATCAGACTACTTTCGACGGTGAATCCAACGGCGTGTTCACCGAATCGTTCATCGAGCTGTTCCGTAAAGCGGCTACCCGCAGGAAAAACGCGCCGGAACTGATAGACGCCATCCGCGAAAGATATTATTATCCCCGCCCCAACTTCTTCGAATACGGCGCCATCATCCCGACTTTCGACGCCGCATTCCCCTTCCAGATCGAAATTCCCGATGCGGCGGTCGTAAAAGGTTCCCGCAAGCCGGACCTCAAACCTGCGCCCGCAGGCCGCAACCTGACAAAAGAAGAAGAGTGGGACGAAGTGAAGGTGAAAAGGAACGCGCAATTGCTCGTTACCTGGAAAGTGCCGCCGGCCAAAGACATCGATCCCGGGAAAGACATCGATATCCTTGAAAAAGGGGCGGATTACCTCGTGCTGGAAATGAAAACCACCCCGCACGAGCACAGCTGGAGCGCGGCGCATGCCCTTCGCCAGAGCCTCCTCGCCGCAGGGCTGGAAGCCGTCGTGGAACCGATCATGAGCGTGTCGCCCGCGCAGGACAAGCGCGCTACCCGCGAGGGAGACGCCAATAACCCGGACTATATCCGCGAATGGCCGCCCGCCATGGGGGAGGCCGCCATCGGCTGGCACCTCGGGGATGCGCATTCCCAGCTGGCCAAAGCCACGGCCGAAGTGCAGGCCATGCCCGGCGCCCACGTCCGCATCGCGCACCTGGATACCGGCTACATCGCCGGCCATCCCGCGCTTCCCGAAAACCTGGACCTCCAGCGCCAGCGCAGCTTCGTGAGCAAGGAGAATCCAAATTTGGCGCAGGATAAACCCGAATCCGGGCAAGACGGCCACGGGTTGGGCACGGTTGTTTTGCTGGCGGGCGGAAAAGTGACGAAGGCACAGACGTTCGGGGAATACGAAGGCTATATTGGCGGCGCCCCGGTAGCCACGGTGGTGCCCTGCAGGATTTCCGAATCGGTGGTCATCATGAACGACCGCACTTTCGCCGAAGCGATCGAATACGCGATCGGGGAGGGCTGCGAAGTGGTGTCGATGTCCATGGCCGGGAAACCCAGCCAGCGGATGGCGCGGGCCGTGAACCGGGCATACGAGGCCGGGATCGTGGTGGTGTCTGCCGCCAGTAACTGCTGGTACAAGGGCACCGGCGCCCTGTTGCCGAAATGCGTCCTTTTCCCGGCGGCTTTCGAGCGGGTGATCGCGGCCACCGGCGCCATGTACGATCATAAGCCCTACGATGTGGATTTCCTGCGCGAAGGCTCCGAGCGGGCCATCAGCACGCAATATATGCAGGGTTCCTGGGGCCCGGCGTCGCGGATGACGCGCGCCCTGGCCGGCTATACGCCGAATACGCCCTGGGCTTCTTCCGTCCACCCGTTCGTCAGGAGCGGCGGCGGCACCTCGTCGGCCACCCCGCAGGTGGCGGCCACGGCGGCGCTGTACATCGCCCGGCATCGCAACGAAATGGAGAAAAAAGGATATTATGACGAAGGAAAGAAATGGATGAAAGTGGAAGCCGTTCGCCATGCGCTTTTCACCAGCGCCGCGAAAGGGAATGTTTTCGCCGACTGGAAGAAATATTACGGGAACGGGATCATCCGCGCCTGGGACGCCCTGCAGGTGCCGGTAGCGGAACCATCCAGACTGGTGCAGTCGCCCTCGGCCGAAAGCAGCTGGTGGGGGATCGTGGAGATCGTGGGCTCGTTCTTCAAGCGCCGGAAACTCTTCCGCAGCGCAACGCCCGTGCCGCCGGAAGATGCCCTGGCGGCGGAGCTGCTGCACCTGTTGCAGACCGATCCCCAGTTCTACGAGCTGTTTTCCCGCATCGACCTGTCCAACCCCGTGGAGATCGAAGCGACCATCGGCCAGCCCGGTTTCCGGGACAAAGTGCAGGCTTCCCCCTATGCATCTTCCTGGCTGAAAGAGGCGATGATGATGTAACCGCTACGGCTGTTTCCCCGGGAGCGCTTACCAAAATCAGCCGGCATACTGACCGGCGTCAGTGGTGTTGTAAGCGTGCCGGCCGATATTTGCATTAAGATTTAAGCAATTTTAGTGTTTTTCATAGGATATGGTTTATAGCGCCACAGATTCTTCTGCGGCGCTTTTCTTATTTTTGCATTATATTTATTGTCCGTGATAATCAGAAGGAGTCCTGATTTGAAACTATGAACAAACCGCCCGTACCACAAAACGAAGCTGCACGCCTGCGTGCGCTGAGAAGCTACAACATCCTGGACACGTTCCGGGAAGAAGAGTATGAAAAGCTGACGGACCTTGCGTCCCGAATCTGCGGCATGCCGATTTCGCTCGTTACCCTCATCGATGAAAACCGGCAATGGATCAAAGCGAAAACCGGGCTCGATGTGGGGGAAACGCCACGAAGCGAATCCATCTGCCAATACACGATTTCCCATTCCGACCTGTTCGAAGTCAATGACGCTTCGAAAGACACGCGTTTTAAGGAATTGCCCGGTGTTTCCGGTGATGAGCATATCCGGTATTATGCCGGGTACCCGCTGATCGACCGCGAGGGTTTTGCGCTGGGGGCGCTGTGTGTGCTCGACCGCAAGCCCGGCGTCCTCAACCGGGAACAGAAGGAATCGCTTAAACTGCTGGCGGAAATGGTGGTGTCGCTCATCGTGGAACGGCGGAAAAATATTGAAAGGAGCTATTTCGAACAGCTGTTCGAACTGTCGCAAGACCTGATGTGCATCGTACAGGCAAATGGTTTTTACCGGAATGTGAACCCGGCTTTCACGAAAACCCTCGGTTGGGAGGAACGGGAACTCATGATGAACCCGATCCTGTATTTCGCCCATCCCGACGATGTGGAAATCGCGGAGAAAAACCTGACCAACATCCGCGGCGGAAAAGACAAAGTCAACTTCACCCGCCGTTTCCGCACCAAAACCGGTGCCTACCGGCTCATACAGTGGGCGGCCAATTCCGATCCCGATACCGGAGACATTTTCGCCATCGGGCGGGATATCACCGATGAACGGATAAGGGAAGAATTACTGGAACAAAGCCAGAAGAAACTGAGCGCCTTTTTCGAACACAGCCAGGGCCTCATGTGCACGCACGATTTGCGGGGAAAGATCATTTCCGTCAATTATGCCGGGGCTAACCTGCTCGGATATACGGTGGCGGAAATGTCGAAAATGAACCTGGCCGATCTGCTGCCCGAAACCCACCGCTTCGAATTCACCGCCTATTTACAGGAAATCCGCGATAAGGGAATGGCCGCCGGGCAAATGACGACGGTTCACCGCAACGGCACCCGGCGCATCTGGATGTTCAGCAATGTGCTGGAAACCGGACAGAACGAAGAACCTTACGTGATCGGCAACGCCATCGACATCACCGAACGATACCTGCTCGAAAAAGACCTCGCCCGCACCAAGGAAATGCTGGAACAGACCAATGCCGTTGCGCGGGTAGGGGCCTGGGTGGCGGAAGTACCGAAAAACAAACTGTACTGGGCAGACATGACGCGCGAGCTGCACGGCGTTCCGCACGACTTTGAGCCCGACCTGCAGGCCGCGATCGGCTTTTTCAAGAAAGGCGAGCATCAGAACAAAGTGATCCGCGCCGTGAACCGCGCCATCCGCACCGGCCGCTCGTTCGACCTCGAAGTGCTGATCGTCACCTGGCAGGGCGAAGAACGCTGGGTGCGCACGCAAGGGCATGCCGATTTCGAAAACGGTGTCTGCAAAAGGCTGTACGGCGCCTTCCAGGACATCAACGATAAAAAGAAAGCAGAGCTCGAAATATCCAGCTCCCGGAAACTGTTGCAGGAAGTGCTGCAATCGGCCTCCGAAGTGAGCATCATCGCTACAGACAAAACAGGGGTGGTCACCCTCTTCAACCGGGGCGCGGAAAGGCTGCTCGGCTATACTTCCGAGGAAATGATCGGGAAAGTGATGGCGCATGTCATCCACGATAAGGAAGAAGTGGAAGCCCGGGCGAGGGAATTGTCGGAAGAAACCGGCGAAAACGTAACACCCATGCGCGCCTTCATCTATAAAACGGAGCGCGAAGGGTCGGAACAACGGGAATGGATATATGTAAAGAAAGACGGTTCCCGCTGTATCGTATCGCTCGTGATGACGCCCATCCGCGATATCCGTAACCAGGTGACCGGCTACCTCGGCATCGCCACCGACATCACCAAGCGCAAGCGCATGGAACAGGCCCTCATCGCCTCCAAACAGCAGGCGGAACAGATGAGCAGCGCCAAATCGGAATTCCTCGCCAATATGAGCCACGAGATCCGAACGCCGCTCAACGGCATCATCGGGTTTACGGACCTGATCATGAAAACGAAGCTCAACGGCCAGCAGCAACAATATCTCAACATCGTGCACCAAAGCGCCAACGTATTGCTAAGCATTATCAACGATATCCTCGACCTGTCGAAGATCGAAGCCGGGAAACTGGAACTGCACAACGAGAAGGTAAAACTGTACGGCCTCGGACAGGAAGCCATCGACATCATAACCTACCAGGGCCGCGAAAAAGGGCTCGACATCCGGTTGTGCATCTCGCCGCAATTACCTGCCTACATCCATACAGACGCGCTGCGCCTCAAACAGGTGCTCGTCAACCTCCTCGGCAACGCCGTCAAGTTCACGGAAAAAGGGATGGTGGAACTGCGGATCAGCTCCATCGCCGTGGCGCGAAATGGCGACACCACGTTCAAATTCGAAGTGCGCGATACCGGCATCGGCATCAAACCCGACAAGCAGGAACGGATTTTCGAAGCCTTCGCGCAGGAAGACGCATCCACCACCAAAAAATACGGCGGCACCGGCATCGGTCTTGCCATCTCCAATAAAATCCTGGCCCTCATGGGCAGCAAACTGCAACTCATCAGCTACCCCGGATCCGGCAGTATTTTCTATTTCTACGTGACGTTGCCCGTGGAGCAGGGCGATGCGGCAGACGATGCAACGGCGGGCCGCGACGAAGGACAGCCCGAGGTTTCGCTGGAACACCGGCAGGTTACCGTGCTGGTGGTGGAAGACAATACCGTGAACATGCTGCTCACCAAAACGATCATCCACAAACTCATGCCATCCGCCGCCATCATCGAAGCAGGCAACGGGCTGGATGCGGTCAGGATTTTCCGGGATACGCAGCCGGACCTTATCCTGATGGACATACAAATCCCCGAACTGAACGGCTACGAAGCCACCTACAAAATCCGCGCGATGGAATCCGATGGCCGCGTGCCCATCATTGCCCTGACAGCCGGCAATATCAGCGGGGAACGGGAGAAAAGCTTTTCCGCAGGGATGGACGACTTCCTTCCGAAGCCCATCGTGGAGGAGACCCTTGCCGCCATTCTCCGGAAATGGTTGCCGGATGAACAGTCTGCCGATGCGGAGGCGCGGAATGACGCGGCAGCGGACATTTCCGCCAACCAGCATTTCGATATCAGCGTACTGAAAAGCTACCTGGGCGACGATGACGATGTGTCGAAAGACATTCTCCTGCTCACGGCCTCGGAATTGGATAAATCGCTCGAAGCGTTGGAACAGTTCGTAGAGGAAGGGAATCTGAAAGGCGTTAAATCTATCGGGCATAAGCTGTATGGAACGTCGGCCAGTGTGGGCATGCGGGAACTGGCGCGCCTGGCGCGCGTGCTCGACATGCTGACAGAATTCGAACCTGGCCAGGTAAAGGCGCTGTGGCAGGAAACCCGTGACGAAATCGCCCTGGTGAAGGAGTTGCTGAAGAAAGAAATTGAAAGATAATTATGATTGTAAAATTGCCGAAGTTGCATGAGTGGATACCTGCATTTAACAGGTTTCTCCTATTGTCTTTATTACTATTCCTATTGATTTTGGTGCTCCGCGCCATCGATCTTTTTATGATCGGGACGTTCCCGGTGCCGTTGCAGACGATCATTGGCCGGGCGCTCTGGGCGGATGTGCTCACGTTCCTGTCCGTCATCCGCTGGATCGTGCTGCCGTTCCTGCTGCTCTACATGCTGGTGAGCCCCCGGGCCGGCAACGCTTTTTACATTTCGCTGATCGTCCTGTATGTGATAGTCAGCTTTTCCCTGAACCTGTATTTCCACCAAACGAGCGTGCCTTTGGGCGCCGACCTGTTCGGATATAATATGCACGACATCAAGCAAACCGTGGGGGCTGCCGCAGGCTCCGTGCCAACGGCCACGCTGACGGGCCTCGGGGTAGCCGTGGCCGTGTCTGCCGTGGCGATCGTGCTGTTCGTGAGAGGCCGCATCCGGGGCGACCGGCGCGGGTTCTGGTTCGTACTGGCCTGTATTTTGCTTTTCTGGATACCTGTTTCGCGGTCGCTCACCCGTAGCGGGTTGCGGTCCGAATATGCAGGGAATATCGTCCTCAATAAAACCGGTTTCTTCCTCGCCAAATCGGCCGATTACTTTTTCCCCGGCGATGCCGCCTATGGCGTAGCGGGGGAGGATTTGAAGGGTGACCCGCTGTTTACGAATAAATATTTGAAGCCGGACGCGTTCCCTTTCCTGCACGCGCAACCGGCGGGGAACAACCTCCAGCCGTACTTCCGTGCCGATTCCGTGAAGCCCAATGTAGTGATCATTTTAGTGGAAGGGCTGGGGCGTGCCTTTTCGGGCAACAACGCTTACCTGGGGAGTTTCACGCCTTTCCTGGATTCCCTCGGGCGAAGGAGCCTCTACTTCGAAAACATGCTTTCCGGCGGTGGACGGACGTTCGCCGTGCTGCCCACCATGCTGGGATCGCTGCCTTTCGGCAAAAACGGTTTCGCGGAAATGGCACCCGGTTTGCCCAATTCCCTCACGCTCATGAACCTCGCCCGGCATAACGGCTATGGTGCCAGGTTCCTCTATGCGGGAGACGCCAGCTTCGATAAAATGGACCTTTTCGTCCGTAACCAGGGCGTGGATTCCATTATCGATAAATCGTCGTTCGGCGATGGTTACCACCTGCTGCCGGCCAACAGCGGCGGGTTTACCTGGGGGTATGGCGACGACGAGCTGTTCCGTAAATACTTCGATGCCACGCCCGATTCCGGTGCGCCGCGGCTGGATGTCATGCTGACCGTTTCCACGCACTCGCCGTTCAAGATCCCCGACCAGGCACATTACAACGCCCTGGCGGAGCAACGGATCAAATCATTGAAATTAACGGCGGAGGAAACTGCGGCGCATATGCAGTACCTGAACGTGTATGCGTCGGTGATGTATATGGATGCGTCCATACGGGGCTTCTTTCGCCAGCTGCAATCCAGAAAAGACTATGCGAACACGATCGTGCTCATCACGGGCGACCACCGGCTGCCCGAGATCCCCATGCGCTCGAAGATCGACCGGTACCATACGCTGCTGCTCGTACATTCGCCGCTGCTGAACCAGCATACCCGGTTCTCGTCCGTTTCTTCGCATTTCGACGTGGCGCCTTCCTTTACGCGGCTGCTCGCCGGCCAATACGGCTGGGATATCCCGCAGGAGGCCACCTGGGTGGGCACGGGCCTCGATACCACCCGCGCTTTCCGCAATGTGCATCATTATCCGCTCATGCAAACAAAAAACGACCTGGCAGATTACGTGGCCGGACCGTACTTCATGAATTCCGGATCGTTGTACCGCATCCTCCCGAATTTGGACCTCGAGCCGGAAGACGACGAGGATACCGCCGGGAAACTGGAAGCCGGGTTTGCTGCATACCGCAAACGGAACGACCGTATGGTACAAACCCGCCAATTGCTGCCGGATTCGCTCTATAGCCGGTATGTGCGGAAGTGAGTTGAAAACTGATTAATCTTTCGACATTAAAACAAGAAGGTGCCTCGTCCGAGGCACCTTCTTGTTTTAATATGTTCGGACTCCCGGTGATTCGTCGTCCAGTCCGGGGCAAGCTTTCACCGCGGTATATTTTTGATGCGGTTAGAAGCGGCGCATGAGGCTCACGCCCAGGTTGATCTGGTTGCCATAGGTGCTGGGCCGGAATTCTTCGTAATACCAGGTGCCGTAAAGGCCGATGATGTTCTGGCGGAGGAAGGTTTTTTGCCATCCGAGGTTCAATTTGTACGACATCAGGCTGTTATTGATCTCGTAGTTGATATTGTTTCGCTGGTCGTCTGGCGAAATCCCCGTTCCGATGCCGAAGAGCCAGAAATCGTCGGCCCCTGCGGTATAATAGCGTGCGTTAAGGTTGAAGGATTTGGAAAGGTTGTCTTCTCCCGGCGTGAGGTAAGTCCGGAAGTTGAACCACCAGCTGCGCCAGTATTTACCTAGCGAGGCGGTGTATACCCAGGTGGAACTGCTGAAATACAGGTACCGGAAGCCCAGTTCCGCTTCGAAGCTCTTGGGCAGGTTGGCGTAAAGGGAGAAGCCGGCACGGTATTTCGGGAAGATGGAACTGTTGGAATAACCGGCGCCAACGTAAGAATAAAAGGTGTTGGAGAAGCGGGGATAAGCCTCCACTTCGCCCTGCACGCCGTCGTCTCCAAACTTCTTTGCGTAATTGACCCGTGCAAAAACCGACCCGATCGGGGTTTGCCGGCCGTAGGCGAGGCTCAGCATATGCCAGGGGTCATCGAACCTTTTGTCGAAATACGTATAATCGTAGCTGAGGTCGAGCTTGTTTTTGCGCACCTGGTCGCGGATACCGCTGAGGAGCGATCGGGCGGCGGCGTTATTGGGATTGATGGCCAATACTTTATTGGCGTAAAGGGCGGCTTCCTGCAGGTTTTTCTGGAACCCCAGCACACGGGCTTTGCGAAGCAACAGCTCCTCGGACCGGGGATGGTACTCCAGTCCTTTATTGATGTGCTGCATGGCTTCTGCGGGACGGTCGTTCCAGTATTCCAGATCGGCGATGGCCACGTAGGCGTCTTCGTACGCTGGTTTACGCTGGAGGATATACTGGAACTCGGCGCGGGCGCTGTCGGTTTTGTCGCTCCAGGTGTAGATACGTCCGAGGAAAACACGGATATCGGCGTAGTCGGGGCTTTGGGTGAGGGCCTGGCGGCAAAGACGGATCGCTTCTGGATAATCTTTCCGGTCGAAAGCGGCTTTCCGGGCCAGCTGGAAGAGCTCATCGGAATCCTGCGCCAACGCAACAATCGATATCATGGCGGCGATAACGGTCAGAAGGATATGCCTCATATTTGTCGGTGTTCGGTTTTTATTGCCTGATAAAGATATAACTTCTTCCAGACCAGCGAAATATTATCTATTTTTGTACTCGTGTTAACACGTATATTCCATGAAGATTCTAATTGCGGAAGATGATAACCTCATCCGAAAAACCATCGAGATAAAACTGGCAAAAGACGGCTATGAAATCATATCCTGTTCCGAGGGCAACCAGGCGCTGGAAAGCATCCGCTCCGAAAAGCCCGACATCGTGCTTACGGATATTATGCTGCCGTCCGTTTCCGGTCTCGAGATCGTAAGTGCCATCAAGCAGGAAGGGAGCCCCATCAAAGTGATCGTATTGTCGACCATGGGGCAGGAAAATATCGTGGAAGAAGCCTTCCGCCTCGGCGCCGACGATTACATGACCAAGCCTTTCAGCCTGACGGAATTATCGATCCGCGTGAAAAAACTGATTCAGTCCCGTTAAACCTTAAACCGAACATCTTGCTGGAACCGAGCACCATACCCGAGGCAACCCTGTATGCATATACGGTCCTGTTTACGGCGATCATGATCATAGTCCTGTTCATGACCGCCGCCGTGCTCCGCCGCCGCCGCAAACGGTACCAGACGGAGAAGCGCGTGCAGGAATATTTCGATCAGTGGCTGGGAGACCTCCTGCTGGGAGAGATCAACGAAAACAGCGATATCGAAATTCCGGAAGAGCTGCTCGACCGCCCGCATAACCGCCTCGCGCGCGAGTTCGCCATCAATCAACTCATCAATACCAAAAAGAACCTCATCGGCCAGGCCTCCCGTAATGTGATACAGCTGTACAGACTGCTGGAGCTGCGGAAAACATCGTGGGACAAATTCTCCAGCCGCTTCTGGTACCGCAAGGCCCGCGGTATTTACGAACTGTATATGATGGAGCAGCGGGATGCCGGCGGCGCCATCGGCAAACATACCGACCACCGCAACGCATACGTGCGCGCCGAAGCCCAAACCGCCCTGCTGGCGTTCGAAGGGTTCGACGGGCTCCGGTTCCTCGGCGGCCTCACCCAGCCCATGAACAACTGGCAACAGCTCAAACTGCTCGAACAGTTGCACGCACTCGACCCCGGGAACTTCGAAGGCCTGCCGCAGTGGCTCGGTTCGGCGAACGACAGCGTGGTGATATTTGCCCTGAAGCTCGCCGATATCTACCAGCAGCTGCAAGTCAGGGAAGAGACCATCCGCTGCCTCCGGCATCCCAATTCCCATGTGCGCGAACAGGCCGTGAAAACGCTGGTACATTTCGGGGACGAAGAAGCGGGCAACCTGCTCGCCGAGCAATACCCGACGGAAACGGAGCACAACCGCAAAGCGATCCTCGAAGGCCTCGAACAGGTGGCAACCGACGCGCAGCGCGGGTTTCTCGAAACCACGCTCGCCAGCGACGATCCCGCCGTTCAACTGCAATCGGCCCGCATCATTTCCCGCTGCCTGAAAGGCGGGGAAGCCATCATCGCCGCCAAAGCCCTGGCCCAGCCGGAACCCTACCGGCAAATATTGCTTCACATTCAAAGCGAATCCGTACGATGAAAATACTGGCCGATATCCTCGTTTACCTGCTGGTGACCGGCATCTTCGTATATTCCGTCACCCTCATCATCTCGTACATCGTTATCGGCATCAATTCCGTGAACGAAACACGGGAATACCTGCATAAGAACGAAGCCACCGACTACCGCCTGCTGGCCGCGTCGCCGCATGCGCCCACCGTCAGCATCCTGGCGCCGGCGTACAACGAAGGCGCTACCATCGTGGATAACGTGCGGTCGCTGCTGTCGCTATACTACAACAAACTCGAACTGGTCGTCATCAACGACGGGTCGAAAGACGATAGCCTCCAGAAGCTCATCGACGCGTACCAGTTGGAAAAAGTGGATTTCTTCGTCAACTACCGCATCCCGACGAAAGAAGTGAAGGCCGTTTACAAAACGAAACACCCTGCCTACAACAAGCTCGTGGTGGTGGATAAAGTGAACGGCGGAAAGGCGGATGCGCTGAACGTGGGTATCAATATCGCTACGAACGATTATATCGTTTGCATCGACGCGGATTGTATCCTGGAGCACGACGCCATTCTCAAAATGGTAAAACCGTTCCTGGAAGAAGGGGAGAAGAAAGTGATCGCGTCGGGCGGGGTGATCCGCATCGCGAATTCCTGCGAGGTCACCAATGGCCGGCTCACGCGGGTGCATCTTCCTGACAACTATTGGGCCCGCATGCAGGCGCTGGAATACATCCGCGCATTTTTGCTGGGGCGCATGGCCTGGGCGCGGCTCGACGGGCTGCTGCTCATCTCCGGGGCATTCGGCGCGTTCGACAAGGAGATCGCTATCCGCTGCGGCGGTTACAATACCAATACGGTAGGGGAAGATATGGAGCTGGTGGTGAGGATGCGGCGATATATGCATGAGCAGGACGTGCCGTATAAAGTGACCTACATTCCCGATCCGCTTTGCTGGACGGAAGCTCCCGAAACCGGGACCATCCTCACCCGCCAGCGTAACCGGTGGACGCGCGGCACGATCGAAACGCTGCGCTTTCACAAGAAAATATTCCTGAACCCGCGGTACGATCTGCTGGGGGCATTGAGCTATCCCTACTGGCTGCTGTTCGAAATGCTGGCACCGCTGATCGAGTTCGCGGGGTTCGTGGTGTTTTTGTTCCTGGCTTTCTTCGGGCTCATCAACTGGCACATGTTCTTCGCGTTTTTGATATTCATCGTATCTTTCGGGTACCTCAACAGCGTTTTCGCCATTTACATGGAAGTATATACCTTTAACCAGTACCGCCGCCGCAAGGAGATCCTCAAGCTGGTGCTGGCGGCATTGACGGAGCCGTTCATATTCCATCCGTTCGTGGTGTGGGCGGGCGTTCGCGGGTATTTCGATTTCTTCCGGAAGTCGAAAAGCTGGGGAGAAATGACGCGCCGGGGATTCGGGAAACCCCAGCCCAAAAACGGCTGATTTCAATATTCATGCATCCTTTATTCCGCCCCGCCGGATTAATATCGTAAATTCGTTCCGCAATATTCGGTCACAATGCGCAAAGTTATGAATAACGCAGATTTCGGATTCGACGTATTATTCAAATATGCGACACTAGGCATACTGGTGGCCGATACGGCCGGCAATATCGTGATGTCCAACCCGTTCCTGCTCCGGCAGTTCGGATATACGGCCGAGGAACTGGAAGGCCAGAAGGTGGAAAAACTCATTCCAGACCGGTACGCCGGCCGTCACGAAAGCCATCGCGACCGTTTCAGCCATCATCCCCATAACCGGCCCATGGGCATGGGAATGGATCTTTTCGCGCGGCGGAAAGACGGGACGGAATTCCCGGTGGAGATCAGTCTCGGTGTTTATGAAGCGCCCACCGGCCGCATGGTGGTGGCCTTCGTGAGCGATATTTCCCTGCGCAAGCAGTCGGAAGACGCACTTCGCGAACTGAACGCGGAACTGGAGCAGAAGGTGGCAGACCGTACGGAATCGTTGTCGAAGCTCGTGAAGCAGATGGAAATGCAGATGAAGGAGATCGAGCGGAAAGACAATGAGTTACGGATGGCCCTGCAGAAGGAAAAGGATTTGAACGAACTGAAAAGCCGCTTCGTTTCCATGGCTTCCCACGAATTCCGGACGCCCCTCAGCACCGTGCTCTCCTCCTCCTACCTCATTTCCCGCTATACGGCGGGAGAGGAACAGCCGCAGCGCGAAAAGCACATCCAGCGGATCGTTTCCTCCGTCAACCTCCTGACCGATATTCTCAATGATTTCCTCAGCGTAGGCAAGATCGAGGAAGGAAGGATCCATGTGCGGCCGGCCACGGTTAACGTGGAATCGATCATCGGCGCCACCGTGCAGGAGCTCTTCGAGCTCAACAAAAAGAACCAGCGCATTTCGTACGTGCATACCGGTGATCCGGAAGCGCTACTCGATCCCGCGCTGCTCAAACATATCATCCTCAACCTGTTGTCCAACGCCATCAAATTCTCGCCGGAAGGCAGCGCCATCGCCGTTGCTTCCGGAAGGGAAGCGGCGCAACTGGTGATCCGCGTGGCCGACCAGGGCCGCGGCATCAGCGAAGACGACCAGGCCCACCTTTTCGAACGCTTCTTCCGCGGCAACAATGTGTCGGACATCCAGGGCACCGGCCTCGGACTGCATATCGTAGCCAAGTATACCGAACTGATGGACGGCAACATCCAATGCCGCAGCGAGGTAGGAAACGGCACCGAATTTATCTTGACTTTTCAAATCCCGCCCAACATATGAGCACGATTCTCCTGATCGAAGACAATGCCGACATCCGCGAAAATACCGCGGAAATCCTCACCATGGCCAATTACAAGGTGCTGACCGCAGCCGATGGCATGCAAGGCGTGCAGATGACTTTCGAGCATCACCCGGATCTGATCATTTGCGATATTTCCATGCCCGTGCTCGACGGCTACGGCGTGCTGCACATGCTGCACAAACGCAACGCCCTCCAGCATACGCCTTTCATCTTCCTCACCGCCCGCACCGAAAGAACGGATATGCGCAAAGGCATGGAAATGGGGGCAGACGATTTCATTACCAAACCTTTCGACGCCATGGAACTGCTCCAGGCCATCGAAATCCGGCTGCAGAAAGCCAGCAGACTGAAGGAAGACATCGCCCAGGGCCCCGGCGCCATTTCGGCGCTGCTGTCTGTATCCGGAGGGGGAGACCAGCTGGAGGCGCTGAAGAACGAGCGTAATACGCAGCTGTTCAAAAAGAAACAGGCCGTGTATTCCGAAGGCAAACACGCCACCAACCTGTTTTACATTATCAAAGGGAAGGTCAAGTCCAGCAAGCGGCACGATAACGGGAAAGAGCTCATCACCGGGCTTTACAACGAAGGCGATTACTTCGGATATACACCGCTGCTGAGCGGCGGATTGTACCAGGACAGCGCCGAAGCGATGGAAGACGCAGAGATCGCCATGATCCCGAAAGCGGATTTCGAATCGCTTATGAACAGCAACCCCGCCGTGCAGCGCCGTCTCATCCAGATGCTGGCCAACAACATGGCCGAAAAGGAAGAGCAGCTGCTGGGCATCGCTTACAACTCCCTGCGCCGAAAAGTGGCCGACGCGCTGCTGGCGCTGGATAAAAAATATAACGCGGCCGGAAGTATGCAATTCAGCATCGACATCAGCCGCGATAACCTGGCCGCCGTTGCCGGTGTAGCCAAGGAATCCCTCATCCGGACGCTGGGAGATTTTCGCGACGAAAAGCTCATCAGCATCCGGGAGGGTGAGATTATCCTGGAAGACCGTAAGAAGCTGGCGCGCCTCCTGAATTAGGGAGGTCTGCGCACTGCATCCGCAGGTGCCCGATTTCTTCTTTCATTTTGCCCAGGTCGGATTCCAGCCCTTCCCGTTGCAACAAATACGATTTGCCATCCGAATGTTTCTGGTACAACATCACCAGGTCGTGGTGCATCAGCGCGAGCGCCTGGTCGTTCTGCAGGAATTGCTGCTGCAGGGATTCCGCCCGTTCCAGGAACTGGCGCGACGAGTCCAGTTGCAAAGCCTCCATCAGCCGTTGTTTCAGCAGGATGTTCTCCTGTTTGAGGAACTCCAGCATCCGCAATAATTCAAATTTCTTCTCCCGGCTCATTTTTACTTGTTATGTGCGATGAATAAGGCGCAGGGCACTGCTTTCATGAGCAGATCGGCCATGCTGGCCTTGAACCAGCGGCTCACGGTGCTGCGCTGGTAGGCGCCGAGCACCACGAGGGTTTTGCTGTCTGCCTTCAGCAGGTGGTCGAGGATAGCGTTTTCCGCATCGCCCTGCAATACTTCGTACGCGGCGTTAGGATTGTGCCTTTTCATGAACTCCTTCATCAGGTGGTTTTCCGGAACGTGATGGTTATCGTCTCCGCGAACGGTGATCACGGTGGCCGGCAGTTTGTTCGTTTCCGGCAGGATGGCGGAGAACATTTTGATGGCGAACACGGACGAAGGCGCACCATCGTACAACATCACCGTTTTCTCCACGGGTTGCCATTTCAGTGGCGCTATCAGCACGGGGCATTGCACTTCCGACAGCAAATCGCGGACAAATCGCGTGGGCGCCGCTTCGGAGAAACGGGTGAAAGTTTCGTCGGCGCCGACGATCAGCAGATCGGCGTATATGCTTTCCCGTAACAGATCGGGGAGGGCGAACGATTTATCGCGGCGAACGGTGAAATTGATGCCGCCGGCCTGGCAGGCGGTTTCGAATTCCTTGACGGCATTGTCCCGGATCTGTTTATCCTTTGCTATCCGGGCTTCGAGGTCGTCGGTTTCCATGGCGCTAGCGATGGAAAAGCTGTTGTGGGTGAAATCGTCGAGGAAAACGCCGACGAGGTGGGCTTTTTCCCGGGCGGTGACAGCTATGGCCGTTTGCATGCTGGATTCCGAAAGTTTGAGGCCATCAAGGGCAACAATGATCTTTTTCATGATATAAAATTCAGTTAATATGAGTGAAGCAGGAATGATATCGGTCAACGGAGCCGTTGATCGTGGTCGGGGCGGATCAGCCGGGCGTAAAATAGCCGCGCCCCCGCCTTTTTTTACAACAAAAAGCGGGGGCGCGGGTTCTTGTGCGGTATTTTATTTATCGTAGTGGACAGGCGGTAATTTCGTAGCGGGTACGCCTTCGCGGGTGATGATCACGGGCTTGATAAGGCCGTTTTCGTCGAATTCCAGTTTTTCGATGCAGGTTTCCCGGGAATTGGCGTCTTTTTCACCAATGGGGCGGCGGTGATAGACGATGAAGTATTTTTCCGTTCCGGGAATATGAATGACGGAATGATGACCCGCGCCGCTAGCGATGGCAGGGTCCTGGTCCAGGATTTTACCGATCCGCCGGAACGGGCCGGCAGGGGAATCGGCGATGGCATAGGCCACGCTGTAGTCGGGGCCCGTCCAGCCGCCTTCCGACCACATGAAATAATATTTCCCGTTTTTGATGAACATGAACGGCCCTTCCACATACTTTTCCGGCGTGATCTCGCGGAAAACCGCCCCGTCTTCAAACGGTTCGAATCCCGTAAAATCATCTTTCAGCCGCGCGATGTTGCAATGGCGCCAGCCGCCGTAAATAAGATAATGCTTCCCGTCCTTGTCACGGAAAACGAACTGGTCGATGGGTTGGGCGCCGTTGTGGAACTTGTCTATGAGCGGTTTGCCGAGATGATCGCGGTAGGGGCCTTCCGGCTTATCGGCCACAGCCACCCCGATGCCGCCGTATTCCTGGTCGTTCTGAATATCGTTGGCCCCGAAAAACAGCCAGTATTTTCCATGGTGCTGGATGACGGAAGGCGCCCACATGGCGCGTTTCGCCCATTTGACGGCCGCCGTGTCGAGAATTCGGGCGTGTTTCTTCCATTTCACGAGGTCGGCCGAGGAAAAGGCATCGAAGAACACCTGTTTTTCGTACGGGGCGGAGAAAGTGGGGAATATCCAGTAATTCCGGCCGTAGATGATGGCTTCCGGGTCGGCATACCAGCCCGGGAAAACGGGGTTGCCGGACATTTTGCGTTTGGACTTTTGCTGTGCGGAGGCTGGGAAGAACGCCGCAGCGGCGCAGCAGAGGAGGATCAGGCGCTTCATATCCGAAATATAGAAAAAACAATCGGGGCTTCCGCCAACAGGCGCGTTCTTATTCATTGCGCCAGACTATTCGCCGTACTGCAATGGCACCATCCTGCCGGTAGGGTGCGGTGTGCCGGCGGGCTGATCATTTTTCCGCGAAATAATTGTGAATAAAGGAGAACCCCGATATCTCGAATTCCCCGGCGCCCTTGGCTACCAGGAAAAGGTCGTGGATGCCAAAGGCGTGCCGTAACTGGCCGGTAAGTTTCACGTTGAAAGTGGTATCCGCCGTGTCGGGGATGCGGATGGAACCGAGTTTTTTGCTCCGCTTGCCGTTGGGCCTGTCTATCCGGAATTCCAGCCTGGGGGCGGATTTCCCTTTCAGGTTGCTGCTGATCACCACTTCGAACCCGATTTCCCCCATGCTCAGGTTCACCTGTCTGAACCCGAGGTACGAGCCCTGCTTCATCATGTACTTCGTTGTGTCCGACGCCGGCGTGCGCAATGCACCCTGACCGCTTGCCCGCATTGACAAGCAGCACAGCAAGGCCGCTGTTACGAGGATCGCAAGTGGTTTCATAGGTACGGTTCGATCTCGGGTTTTTTCTTCCCGGCAAATTACATAAAATATTAGAATAAAATATTATGAATCAATTTTTACCGGCTGCGGTTTACCGGCGGGGAGCACGAGCGAGAACTGCGTTCCCTGGCCGGGAATGCTCTGTACATTCAGCTGGCCTTTGTTCTGGGCGGTGAATTCCTGGCAAAGCAGCAAACCCAGCCCGCTGCCCCGTTCGCCTTTGGTGCCGTAGCCGGGCGCGGATTTGAAAGTGAAGAGTTGCGGAATTTTTTCGGAGGCGATGCCGGTGCCCTGGTCGTGCACGCGAAAAGTAACCTGGCCTTCGACATTCATGGCCGATAGGCGGATTTCCCCGCCGGGGTAGCTGAATTTCACGGCATTGGAAATGAGGTTGCGGAGGATGACGGACACCTGGTCCCGGTCGGCATACACCCAGCAATCGGCCGGTACATCCACCTGGAGATGGATTTCCTTTTCCCGGATGGCGTTTTCGAACAGCGCCACGATCTCTTCGGTGAGGTTGGCCAGGGAC
Source organism: Chitinophaga rhizosphaerae (assembly GCF_003958645.1). Lineage (GTDB taxonomy): Bacteria > Bacteroidota > Bacteroidia > Chitinophagales > Chitinophagaceae > Chitinophaga > Chitinophaga rhizosphaerae. The sequence goes on along the minus strand of NZ_RXLO01000006.1, from coordinate 355,828 downwards.
GCGTGGACCGGTTTCACCCGGATGCCTTTCATCTGGCCCATGCTCCAGCGCAGCATATTATCCATCGTGCCGGCCAGGCGGTTCACTTTTTTATACAGTTCGTCGGCCGCGTCTTTCATGTCTTCTTCGGGGTATTCGCCCTTGCGGAACATGTCCAGCAACATTTCCAGCGTGGCGAGCGGCCCGCGGATGTCGTGCGCGATGATGCTGAACAGTTTTTCCTTGTCGCGGTTCAGCGCCACCAGCGCCTGGCGCTGCACTTCCTTCTCTTCTTCGTAATCGTCGTGCACCCGCTTGAAATAGGAGAGGGCCATGATGATGAAAGATAGTCCCCACGCCACGTTGAAGATGATCCGGTCGTGCGGGACGGGCCTTTCGGGGATGAAGTTGACCCAGGAAAAGCGTATCGCGAGAAAGGAGGCGATCATCACGAAGGAGAGCGACATGATGAGCCACTTATTGTCGTATACCAGTACGGTCACGATCAAAATGTTCAGGAGGAAATATTCCACCCCGTTCCGGTAGATAAGGGCGGTAACGGTGTAAATGATGATGCTGGAAATAATGATGAAGAGCCTGGCGCTGAGGTACCGCTGTTTCCAGGTGAGGATAACGGTGCCAACGCTGCATGCCACGTTGAGGCAATTGAAGAACGACAGGAGGTACCGCTCCTGGATACAGTTGGTGATCGCGAAAAATACCAGTCCGGGGATCCAGGGTACGGTCAACAGGTTGAGGAGCCGCGTGCGGCGGGCCTCAATGAAGGGCATATCCGGTGTGATGCCTATGTTGAGCAGTCGGAATAGGAATGATCTGGCCGATAATTCGGAAAATGGCATGGTGCAAAGATAGAAAACCTTCGGCATCGTGGTAGCCCCCTGAACACCATCGCTTTACGGTTGAAAAACGTATTTTTGCCGTTCAAAATCCTAATATATGGCTGCCAGGTTCTATTCCCGCGATCATTTTTTTCAGCGAATGCCCCAGGAAATCGTACTGGCGGCAGACGTTTACCGGCGTATGCTCGAAAATGGCTGGAAGGAATTTGCCCTGGCGGAATTTGAGATTTATTTCGTGTCGGACGACCGCCAGAAGCTGGAAAAGCTGGGATATTTCCTGCAAGACGTTTATAAAATGAAAGTGGCGGGCACGCGGCAGTCGGGCGGCGGGATCATCGAAATGGGGTGCCTCACCGTTCCCATCCCCGTGAGCGAGGAAAATCTCCTGTATTTCGTGATGGATATGTGCCTCAAGGGGTTTGAGCACGATTGCCGGATGGATGGCTACTCCACGGCCCCCGCGCCCGCGGAGCTGCAATATCCCGACGAAGCGCCCGAAAAACTGGCGGAAATCTTCGACCGGGGGCTGGCTTCCTACGCCAACCGCAACTTCAGCGACTGCGCCATCCAGTTCACTTCCGCCATCCGCATCTTCCCGGAAAACCCCAACGCCTGGTATTCCCGCGCCATCGCCAAAGACGAACTGCTCCTCAACGCCAAAGCCCGGGAAGATTATGATGAAGCCCTGCGGCTCTCTCCCGGATTCAAGGAAGCCTGGATCAACCGGGCCGTCAACAAAGACGAAGCGGGCGATTATGCCGGCGCGCTGGCGGATTACGACCAGGCCATCCTCCTGGATGCCCTCAATCCTGCCGTGTACTTCAACCGTGGCAACACCAAACAACGCCTGGGCGACCAGGCCGGCGCCTGCCGCGATTGGACCAAGGCCCGCGACCTCGGTGGCGATTATGCCGACGAAAGCCTCCGGGCGTATTGCGGCCAGCAAAAATGAGTTTCCTAAATCCTGATCCTGTTCCGCCAGGGCTGCACCCTGCTGCGGGGCTCCCTGCCGAGGAACGCATATAACTGCCGGAGCCAGTACCTGAAACTGTGCATGGGATTGATTTTGCCGAAAGATAGAACCGCCCGGCGCAGCTTCCCGCGCAAGTCGACGAACTGCGCGGCAGGGCGACGAACAGCGTAATCTCCCGACGAACCTTTCCCTAGTAAATCAGCTTTTTCAGGTTATCCACGTAATTGCGGCCGATGCTAAGCTCCGTCCCGTTTTCCATGACGAGGAACATCTTGCTGATATCGCGGTACACTTCGCGGATGTGGAGGATGTTGACGATATGGGAGCGGTGGATGCGGATGAACTTTTCGGGATCGAGGCGCTTTTCGATGATGCCGATGCCCTGTGAACTGAGGTAAGATTGGTCGTGGGTGTGGATTTGCGTGTAGTCTTTTTCCGCTTTGAGATAGATGATCTCGTCGACGGCGATGCTTTTGAGCCGGTTGCCTTTTTCGACGAGGATGCGCCTGGGGAAATTGACCGTTTGCGCTTCTGCGAGGAAGTGCAGGTTCTGGGCATGACCGCCCCGGTGGATGCGTTCCATCGCTTTGCTGAAACGCTCACGGGTGTAGGGTTTGAGGAGATAGTCGAGCGCATTCATCTCGAAGGCCTGCAACGCGAACTGGTCGTAGGCCGTGGTGAAAATGATGAGCGGGATATGGGTGATTTCTTCCAGCACCCGGAAGCCGTTCATAGCCGGCATCTGGATGTCGAGGAAAATGAGGTCGGGCTGAAGGGCGTTGATGTCGCGCACGGCCTCCAGCCCATTGCGGCATTCACCTGCCACGGTGATGTCCGGGAAATCCGCGAGGTACTGGCGGATGAGGAAACGGGATGCTTCTTCGTCGTCTATGATCAGGGCGGTTTTTCGGCTCATGAAGGTCGATTGGTATGTGTGTAAAATATGAAACGAAGGCCAGACGGCTGGTTGCGATGGATGAGCAGGCTTTCCGAAAACAGGAGCTCCAGTCTTTGCCGGATGTTGCGCAGGCCCACGCCCGTGCTTCTCCCGATTTCCGCCAGTTCTCCGCTGTACCCTACGCCGGTGTCGCTGATCTCGATCCGCAATTTGTCGGATTCCCGGGCGATGTCGATATGGATCTTCCCGCCATGGATGCTCGGCGCGATCCCGTGCCGGATGGCGTTTTCCACGACCGGTTGCAGCAGCATGGAAGGGATCATGATGTTTTCGGCGCCGTTCAGCGGACTGATACTGAATTCCAGTCTTTCCCGGAAACGGCTGTGCTCCAGTTCCAGCATGGTGCGGATGTAGCGGATCTCCTCCTGCAACGGTACCCATTCATGTTCCGTACAATATAGCGAATAGCGGAATGTATCCGCCAGCCGGGCGATCAGTTCGCGGGTCGGTTCCTGCTCGATGGGCACGCTGGCGCTGATGGAATTAAGCGTGTTGAAAAGGAAATGCGGCTGGATCTGCGCCTTGAGTGCGTTGATTTCGCTGCGGAACGCCGCGTCCGCCAATTCCTTTTCCTTTTTCAGCTGCGCTTCCCGCTCCAGGAAAAAATGATATACATGCAGCAGGCTGAAACACTGCAGATAATATACGATTACGGGGAAAACCGACCGCAGGATGTTGATCCCCTGCATGGTCGGCTGGCCCACAATAATATTATAGAGCTGCGTCCCTCCCAGCCAGGCGCCCCAGAAAAGAGGGATGAGCATCAAATGCAGGCGGAACCGGAAGCGGAGCGGACGGTCGCGGAACTTCCGGAAAACCAGGAACCAGCAAGGCACGCTCACCGTCAGCAAGATCACCGAATCCCAGCAGATCATCCGCAGGTAAGCCGCGTCTACCCGGCCCAGCAATACTTCCGGAATATAGAGGACGAAATCCTGCACCACGAACAACAGGCAATAACCCGCCACTTCGCCCCAGGTGATATTGCTGTATGCGCTCTTTTTCAGTGCAGCTGCTATTTTTCCCATAAATGACTTGCTCATAACCGTCCAAGTTGGCGGGAAGTTACGGCAATTTCAGGAGAGATCCCCGGCCGGGAGACCATCCGGTCTTATTGTTAAAACCTAATGCTGTATTGCGTTTGGCGGATTTTTGCCGGTTGAAGTGTTGCATCTTTTCCCTGAAATGCCGGATCGTACCGCTGAAATAACGGCTTAAACGAAACCGGCCTAACGTTTGTTGATCTTTCATAAAACTATTCTATATGACTACCGCCCAAATCGCCTCCCGCCTCGAAACGCTCTGTCGCGCGGGAGATTTCCACACGGCCGTGGACGAACTTTATGCCGACGCCGCCGTGAGCATCGAGCCCTACGAAACGCCTGATTTCCAGAAGGAAACGCGTGGCAAAACCAATATCCTCCGGAAAGGGGAGAAATTCGGATCCATGGTAGACAACATGCATGCGCTCACCGTCCGCGATACCGTTACCACCGGCAACGTTATTGCCATGGTCATGGGGATGGACGTGACCATGAAAGGCAGGCCCCGCGCAAATTTCGAAGAGCTGTGCGTGTACCATGTGAAAGACGGGAAGATCGTTTCCGAACAGTTCTTCATGTAGCCTGCACGGGCTTTTAATGCATCACCTGCACGAGGACTTTCCATCCCGCCGGCGAATGCCCCCAGATTCGGAGGTAATGCGCCTTCCGGCCCACGTACAACACGTCGCCATAGACATAAGCGAGGTCTTTGGCGGCGGAAAGAAACGATCCCACAGGACGGAACTCGGGGGCTACCGGCATCCGCCCGATAAGTTCAAGGAACCTGTCCGCTTTTGATACAGGTACGTGGCGTTCCAGGTTCAACCAGGAATGTTCGTCCAGCACTCCCTCGTAGGCTGCCTTGCCTGCCGTGCGGTAATTTTGGAGAAACGTCTCTTCTGCCTTGTTTGGCGTAGCCTGGGGATCGGGCGTGAGGGAAACGGTAATGGGGTTGGGGGGCGGATCGGCATATAACCGCTTGGGAAACCGGATACCGAAATCGATGAGGTATTTCCAGTCGCCGGAAAGGCCGCGCACCCAGAAGGTAGTGTATTGCCCGGCGAGAAGGAGCGTGTCCGTCCCGGGGTGTTTCATGTAATACGGCCCGGTCGTGAAACCGGAAGCGCCGTCGCCCGAGGCGCCGGCATATTGCGGGCCCCAAATCAGCTGGATGTCGCTTTCCGGCCGCTGGCGCCATTGCGCCAGGGCGTTCTCGTACTGGCCGTTGTCCATGGCAACGGCGGTACTGTCGGTATACGCCAGGAAGGCCGACCGCACACCATGTTGCACGGCGTGCGCGGCAAAGCTCCGTTCTGCCCGGATAACGGAAGATACGTCCTGCGCAGCGGCTCTTATCGACAGAAAAGCAAATACAAAAGCAGTCAGATAGGAATGTTGCATGTAAGGTGGTTGATCAAATTACAGTAATCTACGAAATCCCGCATACCTGGAAATGACGTAAATTCCGGGATGACTTCTCAACAGGATAACGATAAGAAACTCGCCGCTGAAACGGCGGTTTCGATGCTCCGAAGCGGTATGACGGTCGGTTTGGGGACAGGGTCCACCGCCGCATATGCCCTGCATGCCATTGCGGAGCAGCGATTGGACATCAAAGGGGTTCCCACATCCCGGCAAACCGCCGAACTGGCGCGGTCGCTCGGTATTCCGCTGGTGGATATCAATGATGTGCCGTATATCGATATCACGCTCGACGGGGCCGACGAGTTCACGCCGTCCCTCGATCTCATCAAGGGCGGCGGTGCGGCGTTGCTGCACGAGAAAATCGTGGCGGTGCGGTCGCGGCAGTTGGTGATCATGACGGATGCTTCGAAACGGGTGGGGCAACTGGGCAAATTCCGCGTGCCGGTAGAAACGGTCCCATTCGCCGTGCGCTATGTGCAGGACCGGCTGGCTGCGATGGGCGCCAGCAGCAGCGTCCGCCACGGGGTGTTGACGGATGAGGGGAATGTCGTGATAGATGCGGATTTTGGTCTGATAGCCGACCCTGCTGCATTGGGCGCGCGGTTGAAATCCGTTACGGGCGTGGTGGAACATGGGATTTTCGCGGGGATGGCCGCGCTGGTGCTCATGGGCGATAATGGTGCGGTGGAGCGATTTCCGCAAGTTTCGGGTGGCTGAACCAACTGGCTGCGTTAACTTTGCGGCCATGTCTGCCCGAACTTTCATCATTCCCGCATCCGACCCTTTCAGTTTCGACGAATGCCTTTGGTTTTTGGACCGGGGGTTCGACGAATGTATGCATACCATCCTGCCCGCCCGCGTCAGAAAGCTCGTGCCTTTGCCGGGAAACCCTGTGCTGGTGGACCTTCGCGCACATTCCGAAGGTATTGCGGCCGAGTTGCTGGAGGGCGACGTTCACCCGGGCACGGAAGCGGCCTTGCGGGCGTACATCCAGGAATGGCTCGCGCCGCAGCAGGACATCCTTCCCTTTTACGAAAAGCTCGCCCGTATACCAGCGATGGCATATATGCCCGAAGCGTTCAAAGGCCTTCGCCTGATCGGTATTCCCGATCTTTTCGAGGCGTTGGCCTGGAGCATCATCGGCCAGCAGATCAACCTGCCCTTTGCCTACCGGCTGAAACGAAGGATGGTGGAGCGTTGGGGAGAAAGTTACGATTTCGGGGGAACGGCGTATCACCTGTTCCCGGCGCCTTCCGTGATGGCGGCGGCCGATCCTGCGGAACTGCGTGCCATGCAATTCACCGGCCGGAAAGCGGAATACATTACCGGCGTGGCCAAACAATTCGCGGAAGGCCATGTGAGCAAAGCGGCGCTGCTGGCGCTCCCGGGGCTGGAGGCGCGCCGCAAGGCGCTGACAGACCTGCGCGGCATCGGCATCTGGTCTGCCAACTACGCGCTCATGAAAAGCCTGCGCGATGCTACCTGCATTCCGCATGGCGATGCTGGATTGCTCAACGCACTGTTATCCCATCAACTCATTTCCGATAAATCCGATCTGGCCGCCATGGAAAAACTCTACCGCAAGTTCAAAGGCTGGGAAAGCTATATGGTGGCCTATTTGTGGAGGAGCCTCGCGGTAAAAAGCTGATATGAGGATATGCATATCTGTTATGGCTTCATTACAAACCCATAACCGGTTATCGGCAGCGGCATTTCCCATAACCAGAAACGGGACTGTCTCGAAAGTAATTTTTACCCGTTTTTATTCGGGTACCATGATGGAGAGATTTTTCGTTTACGCGATTCTCAAGCCCGTCAAATTACTGTTGAGACAGCCCCGTTAATATTCCATCACGTCGATGCATCGTGGAAGATAATCCCCAACGTATGCCGGTGCCCCGAGCGGAGCGCACTCACGCCGTGTTTCATATGCGCCCGGTAGAACCCGCGACTGCCTTTCAGCGGCCGGAACTGCGTGGTGAATAAAAGGATATCGCCTTTGCCGGGCTGCAGCACGATGGCTTTCGATTGCGCGCGGGGCACCTGTTCCGTGAGCACGAATTCCCCGCCGGTGTAGTCTTTCCCGGCTTCGTCCAGGAAAAGGACGGCCTGGATGGGGAAGTACACATCGCCATACAAATCCTGGTGCAGGGTATTAAAGCCTCCTGTTCCGTATTGAAGGATCAGCACGGCCGGCAGCTCCTGGCCGTTGGCGCGGCAGCGCTCAAGGAAAGCAGCATGATCGGCGGGGTACGAAATCCCCGTTTCCAGCTGTTCCATCCACTTATTCGCCACCGGCGCGATCTGCGCGTACAGCGTTTCCCGCAGCGATTGCAGCAGCGGCGGAAGCGGGTACCGGAAGTACTTGTATTCGCCCAGCCCGAAGCGGTAACGGGCCATCACGATGGTTTTCCGGTAAAAAGAAGATTCGTGGTAGGCGGAGGAGAGGGTTTGGCTATCGGTGTTGGTGAGCGCTTTCGGGATGATAACGTACCCGTTTTCCTGGAGCTGCCGGGCAATGAGCGGCCAGTCCCTCTGCAGGAGGGCGTTTGCGGTTGGATGCATGTTGCTGGTTTAATGTAAGAAAGGAATTCAGGAGACTTTCGCCGCTTCCCAGCCGATCATGGCGGATTTGCGGTTGCTGCCCCAATGGTACTGGCCCACGTCTCCGGAAGCGCGGATCACGCGGTGGCAGGGGATGAGGAAAGCTACGGGATTGGCCGCCACGGCGGTGCCTACGGCTCTCGACGCACCGGTGTGGCCCGCTTGTTCCGCCAGTCCCGAATAGGTGACCAGTCCGCCCATCGGCACGTTCAGCAAGGTTTCCCAAACGCGGATCTGGAAAGGCGAACCTTTCAGGTGCAGCTTGATCTCGGGTAGCTTTTTCCAGTCCTGCCCGAAAATAAACAGCGCGTTTTGCTGGTTCACGTCCACGAACTGGCGGTACGCGGCCTGGGGGAATTTTTCCTGCAAGTCGCGCAGGGCTTCGGCCTCGCCGGCGTCGGCAAACGCCATGTGGCAAACGCCCTTTTCGGTGGAAGCTACGATCAGCGAGCCGAACGGACTTTCCGCGAAACTATAATTGATTTGCAATCCGGCGCCGCCGTTCCGGAATTCACCGGGCGTCATGCCTTCTATTTTGACGAAGAGATCGTGCAGGCGGCTGGTGCCCGACAGGCCGGTTTCGAAAGCTGCGTCCGACAGCGTGTCTCCTTGAACGAGGCGGCCTTTGGCGTGGCCGAGACTAAGGTATTGCAGGAACTGTTTCGGGCTTACCCCGGCCCAATCCTGGAACATCCGCTGGAAGTGGAAAGGGGAGAGGTGCACATGTCCTGCGGCGGCTTCCAGGTCCGGCTGGTCCTTGAAGTGCTGCCGGAGGAAGGCGATGGCGGATGCGATCCTGTTAAAATCGATTTGTTGTTGCGTTTCCATGTTTCTCCATTTTATACCACAAAATTATCGCGGCTTCACTTCTCCCGAAACCCGCTTCTTGCGCAATCCAATTTAAACGATGATACGAAAGGTAATGTTGATGCGGGGTTCCGTAACCCGCGCCGTTTTCGGGACGCCATGGTACCAGTTTTCCTGGGTATGGCCGCGCATGAGCAGGAAGCTCCCGTGCGTCAGCACCACTTGCTGGCGCAGGGCTTTTTCTTTCGCGTGTTTGAGTTGAAAATACCTCGCCGCCCCGAAGCTTACGGAACCGATGACGGGCTGCGGGCCGAGGGAACGTTCGTTGTCGCGGTGCCAGCCCATACTGTCGTTGCCGTTGCGGTAAAAATTCAGCAGCGCACTGTTGAAAGTCACGCTCGCCACGGGCTCTATTTTCGATTTGATGTACAGCAGCTCATCCGTCCACGGTAGCGGCTGCATGGTGACGCCGGAGTAGGTGTACGCCTTTCCTTCGTTGCCATACCAGGCCGTGAGGCGTGGCTGCAAGACGGGGCGGCCCATGATGACGATGGGTTCCTGCTTCCAGGGAATGTTTTCCGTTAACGCATGCAGGAGCCGGTCGCTATCTTCGGGAGGGAAGAATTGCGGGAACAGGCGCACGTCGCCGTCTTTGGGCAGGAGGTTCATATGTTGTTCGTGGCTTTCCATTGTTTGTATTTGTTGGGGAGGCAATGGCCGCAGGGGCGGAACCCCTGCGCCAGGGCTTCTTCTTCACTGGCGAAAAACACGCGGTTCCGGTCCAGCATCCGTTTCCCGCTGGCGCAACGCAAGGTGCCGTAAATCCGGCCCTTGCGGTATCCGCCGAAGGCGATCTTCCCTTTCCGGAACAATTCCCGGAACCGGGCGCTTCTTTCGGCGGCGGTGCTTCCCATATGCAGGTGCTCGATCATGGGGCAATTTACGGTTTCCGCAGCAGCCATCCAGCCCGATTCTTGCGGTCTGCACCAAAAGAAAAGGACCGCCATGCGGCGGTCCCTTCGGGGTATTGCTGTTCTGTTCGGAATGACTAGAAGCTGTAGCGGGCGCCGAACTGTACCTGCCAGGGCGTGCCACCGGGGCTTACCACACCGGTGTTGGCGCCTACGCGGTATACCATTTCGTTCTTCGCTTTGTCGAAGCCTGTTGTGGTATAGATGTTCTGTTTGCCGAGGGATTTGTTGGTGCCCCAATCCTTGTTCAGCATGTTGGCGATATTGAAGCCGTCTACCGACAATTCGATCCCATGTTTTTTCGCGAAGCTGAATTTCTTGGCGATCCGGAGGTCCCAGATGCCGAAGAAGCCGTTTTCGCCGCCATTGCGCTCTGCTACCTTGCCCATGCTTTTGCGGATGTAGGATTTCAGGCTGTTGCTGGCATTGGGATTGTTCAGGATGCCGTTGATGCCATCTCTGTACACCTGCGAAACGTTCGGATCGTTCACGTTGAAGATATAAGCCAGGTCGTTGGACGTAACGAAGTCGCCGTTCACGTTGCCGTTCACCGCCAGCGAATAGCGGGTGCCGCCAAGGCCGGAGTAGCGGACGCCTACGCTGAAGCCTTTCCAGGAAGGCAAGGTGCCGTAGAACACTACTTTGTGGCGGAACTGGTTGTCGGAATACGTCATGCGGCTCAGGTTGCGCGGGTTGTCTTTCACCATGAGGCCGAGCGTAGCGGTATTGGCCACGTCTCCGTTGTAGGAGGTATTGTCTTTGGAATCGTTCCAGGTGTAGCTGCCGGTTATTTCACCGTCTTTCCAGTAACGCCAGGTAGCGTCGAGCACCATGGCGAACTGGTCCACTTTACCGCCGCTGTTCAGCTCGAGCACACGGCCCACGTTGGTGGTCTTGCGGCCCTGCTGCCAGTCCATGATCCCCTTGTCAGAAATGGTGGATGCGGGCACGTAAACGCCGCGGCCGCCTTCGTTGGCGAGGGTGAAGTAGGGATTGTCCACCATGTTGCGGTCTACGTACATATAGTTGTGGCGGGCGATGGTGGTAAAAAAGGTAATGCCGGCTTTGAGGCGGTCGGTGAAGAAGTGGTTATAGGAAATGTTCGCCTTGTACACTACGGGGATGCGGGCGTCTTTCCCGTTCATGTTGATGGTGCCGGTCCGGGGCAGGTTTTTCTCTGCGATGTACGCTTCGCCCGGCGCGGTATTGGGGTTCTTGCGGTAACCGATGAAGTCGGGAACGGGCAGCAGCGCCGGATCGTTCACGTCGATGGAAATTACTTTCGTACCGTCGAACAGCTGGTTGTTGATCATCGCATAGTTATTGATGTCTGACCCGAAGACACCGGCGCCGAAACGCAGGTAATCGGTATGCTTTTCGCCGATGTCCCAGTTGAACTGGATACGCGGCTGGAGGATGAAGGAGTTCAGCCCGATCTGCGTGTTCAGGCCCAGTTCTGTGGAAACGGTCTGGTTGAAGTTGGGCTTGTTCATGTAGGTGGTATAATCCGCACGGAGACCGGCGATCATTTCCAGGCCTTTCGCCAGTTTGGTCTGCATCTGCGCGTACAGGCCGGCGTTGAGCACGTTCTGGTTCAGCGCAGGGTTGCCGCCGATGGCTACCTCGCGGGCATAACGGTAGGGCGTGTTGTTATTGAACGCGTCCATCCCGCGATAGTAAAAACGGCCATTCATTTCACTGCCGTAAAGGGAGTTGAGATGGCTGTACATGATGTCGGTACCGAAAGTGAAATTCGCCTTGTCGGTGCTGAAATATACGTTATCCACGAGCTGGACGATGTTGTTGTAGAAATGCTCGGGAGAATAACGTTGTCCGCCCAGCTGGATATTCGTATTCACGGTTTTGCCGTTTACGGTGGAAGTAATGTTTTCCACGATGGCGCGCGGGATGTTTTCGCGGGGCAGCTGTTTATTGGGTACGCTTTCCTCGAAGGTATAGAGGTGCTGGAGCTTCAGCTCGTTGGTCACTTTCGGGTTGAGCACCGTACGGAGGGTAGCGAGGAAGCTGTTGTTGTATACGTTGGCGTCGCCGTAAGACTCGAACATGTTGATGGACGTGTTGTCGCCGCGCCCCTGGTAGTTGCGGTCGTTGATGTAGTTGTTGCGAATGGTGAGGAGGTTCTTCTCGTTCAGTTGCCAGTCTACCCGGGCGAAGATGGCGTCTGTTCCGCGTTTTTTATCGAAGTTGCCGAACTGCGGGGAATTGGCGACGCCGTATTTGGTCCGCGCGATGTGCTGGAACTGGTCGAGGGTGTTTTGGGTGATATTGAGGCGGACTTCATCTTCCGGGCTTTTGATTTCGGCGATGAGGAGCGGACGGGCATCTGCCTGGTGGTCCCAGGTCACGAAGAAGTGCGCTTTATCCTTTACGATGGGGCCGCCCATGGCGAAGCCGTACTGGTAAGTGGAGAATTCGCTGTTACGTTTGGCGCCGCGGATGTCGTACCGGCTGGAAGCCCAGTCTGTACGGCCGAACATGAATGCGCTGCCGGTGAATTCGTTGGTGCCGGATTTGGTTACGGTGCTGATGGTACCGCCGCCGCTGCGGCCGTAGGTGACGTCGTACTGGTTCGTTACCACCTTGAACTCGCGGATCGCTTCCATCGAAATGATGTAGGGCGCGCCGGTGCGGCTGTTCGAGCCACCGCCGGAGGTGGGGTTACGGGCCGAGGTTCCGTCGATGGTGAAGTTCACCGAGGAGGCCAGCTGGCCGGAGAGGTTGCTGCCGCGGCTGAGGGGCGACAGGTCTACCAGCGACGTGAAGTTCCTGCCGTTCACGGGTAGTTTGGCGATATCGCGGGCGGTAACCGTGGTGGCGGCGCCGAAGTTCTCGCGCTTGTTGCGCAGGGCGTTGCCGACCACTTTTACCTCACCGATGTTCACGCTGGAGGATTTGAGAACGATGTTCTGGCGGGATACGTCGCCCTGGTTAAGGTTGCCGCCGTTTTGCTCGGTAGTGGCATAGCCGACGTAAGTTACCGTAATGATGTACGGGCCGCCCAGCGGCAGCTCACGGAAGTTGTATTCTCCGTGATTGTTGGTGACCGTTCGGGTGGTAAAGCCGGTGGAACTGTTCTTTACCATCACCGAAGCACCGGGGATGAGTTGTTTGTTTTCGTCCGATACGACCCCGAAAATCGAGGCCTGCGTGGTTTGGGCGCGGAGCCCTGGCACGGCCAGACAGCTCAGGCAAAGCAAAAGAGAGAGGATGTGTTTCATGCAGCAAGCATTTTTATTCGAGGTGTAAAAATATATAAGGTATATAGTAATCCGATGTATTAACGCAAGGGTAACAGAAAGTTCATATTCAAGGAGATAAGCAACGGAATGCTGCTTATATTTGGATAATGAACCCGCAACTTGGCAAACAACTCATCATGATCGGCCTGCTGATCGTTGCCCTTGGAATAATGCTGTATTTCTTCTCCGACAAACTGCGATGGTTCGGCAGGTTGCCCGGCGATATCCGGATAGAGAAGGAGAATGTGCGGTTTTACTTTCCTGTCACCAGCATGCTCATTGTCAGCCTGGTGATTTCATTGTTACTATATGGTTTTAGAAAATTGTTTTGAATGTTAGGCGTATGTTCATGTTCAATAAAACGTGGTCGTACAGTTTTTCAGTTCATGGAATTAAATCGATTGTAAAGATAGAAGAAACCTTCATTCCGCAAAATGGATTTTTCGGATACTATATATTATATGATATATTTATAATTATTGACAAAATGATGGCTGTGAACGCGCTCCATCGAAGAAGGTTACGCGCCCGGTAAAGCCGCGGAAATGCAGAAAGGCTTCACCGCAGGGATTCCCCTCGGCCGGTATGCAGGGCCTATCGAAATCGCGAAACTGGTGCTGTTCCCCGGGTCAGACGACAGCCAGTTCATCACCGGCGCGTAATATGTGATAGACGGTGGTTCCAGCGCCAAATAGCAAATGCCCGCACTTATTCAGAAAGCGGCTCCGGTTGTTTCCACGGCTGCTTTTTTATCTTGATGGCGTATCGATAAATACAATTTGACTGTGTGGTGTAAAAAGGTACATTTGATGGAAATTTTTCGACATGACACAAGTATCCCCCGAAAAGGAAATCTGGTCGGCCTGGGCGCAACTGCTCGACCGCGATCTGAAGAAACTCCGCGAAGAGATCGCAGCATTCAAAAGTGAAGAAAACGTTTGGAAAACGATCGGTACCATTATTAACCCGGCCGGAACGCTTTGCCTGCACCTCACCGGTTCGCTGAACCATTTCGTGGGCAACACCATGGGAAATACGGGTTTCGTGCGCGACCGCGAAGGCGAATTCGCCAACAGGAACATTCCTCGCCAGGATATGCTCCGCAACCTCGACGCCTGCCGGGAAATGGTGGTGAAAACGCTCAATGCGCAACCGGAAGGGACGCTCACGGCCACATTTCCCCGCAAATTCATGGAGCAGGACGTTACGTATGCCTGGTTCCTGAGCCACATCCTTACGCACGTGAGCTATCACCTCGGCCAGGTCAATTACCTCCGCCGGGCGTTGGAGTAGCAGGATACGGGAAATATACAGTTTGAGTAACCCGGTGACATTGTTATCGCTAAGTTTTATATCTATGAAATCCATCTCTTTCAACCGGCCTGTATTTCAGCGCACCATGCGTATGTATATAGTCGCCACATTGGTGATGCTGGTGCTGAGCGTGCTTTTGCGGCTTATTTCCGTTTTTAGTGAAATGTTCGTATCGGTGGTGTTGTTCCTCGTTTTACCGGTAAGCCTGGTATGGGGGATGGGGAAGTTCCGGCCGGTGACGTTGCTATTGATCCCGGTGGCGGTGGCCTTGTTCCTGTTTAATTCTTTCGGACTGCCGGGGATCGTTATGAGCCTCACCCATGTGCGCTGGGTATATCCGCTGGCGGCATCGCTGTTGACGGCTACGGTATTTACCTTATTGGTGAACCGCTGGCACCGGGTGGAATTCCGGTGGCAGACGATCCTGGGTACGACGGTGGGGATGGCCTTGGCGTATGCATTGCAGGATTCCGGAGTACTCCTGCGGGCTGATTTGGGAATGTTTGACAATTTCTCGGTATTCCTGATTTTTCATACGCTCATCATCCTTCCGCTGGCGCTGGGAATGGCGGCGGGGAAGAAGGAAATAAAGGCTGGATGAGTGCGTCTCGCTGCCGGGCGGCCGGTTTATAAACGATGCAACGAGATGGGTTTTCTCCTGGGCGGCTTGAGCCGGGATGGCGCTGGGACCATCGCAACCGGTCCGGCGGAGGCGCTGGCATAAAAAGGGCCCACCGTTCCGGTGAGCCCCGTTTTCAATATCGTATCCTTGTTAGTGTAACGGCATTTCCGTAGCCGCCTGTGTGCGGTCGAGAACTTCCCGGGTGCCGGGATGTTGCTTTTCCCGGACAAATATCCGATTGATAAGTACAATGCTAAGTCCCATGAAAACAGCGCCCAGTATAAAATGAATGCCCGGGAAATGGAAGGGGGCTTTAGCGGAGGTGAAATAAGCAAAAGACTCCGTCATGATGAACGGCCCGAAAACCGTAGTGAGGCTCATGAGGCTGGTTAACGCCCCCTGTAACTCACCCTGTTGATTTGAGGCAACATGCCCGGAAATTACAGCCTGCAACGACGGTCCGCAAATACCGCCCAGGCAATAAGGGACCAAAAAGGCGAACATCATCCAGCTTTGGGACGCAAAAGCGAAAAGGATCAGCCCCAGCGTATAAAGTCCCAATCCAGCGTAAATGCTCCGTTCGTTACCGATTTTTGGTACGATGACACGGGTAAGGCCCGCCTGTACGCCTCCTACCAATACACCAACTACCGCCAAAGACCAACCTACCATGCTGTCGCTCCAGTTGAACCGGTATTGGGTAAAGAAGTTCCAGTTGCTTTGAACCGACTGGGCGCCGAGGTATACCAGGAAAAAAGCGACGCTCAGCCCTGCGATTTCAGGATGACGATTGAAAAACATCAGCGAACCGATCGGGTTGGCGCGTTTCCAATCAAATGGCCGCCTGTTTTCTTTCGCGAGCGATTCCGGCAGGAGGAAGAATCCGTACAGGCAGTTGAGCAGGCATAATGCGGCGGCGGCATAAAACGGCGCCCGAAGCCCAAATGTAGCCAATGCTCCTCCCAATGCGGGGCCCAGCACAAATCCCAGACCGAAGGCAGCTCCGATCATCCCGAAATTCTTGGCACGGGAGGTCTCGTCTGTGCTGATATCTGCGATATAGGCAGACGCAGTGGTAAAACTGGCCCCGGTAATGCCGGCAATGATCCTGCCCACAAACAGCCAGCCGTAGGATGGCGCCAACGCCAATACGATGTAATCGATCCCGAAGCCAAGCAACGCCAGCAACAGGATAGGCCGGCGCCCGAACCGGTCGCTGAGGTTGCCGACCAGCGGCGCGCAAAGGAATTGCATCGCGGCAAAGACGATCAACAGGTAGCCGCCATAGGGGCTTGCCTCGTTGATGGGAATTCCTTTCAGCTCGGAAATCAGGCGGGCCATTACCGGGATAATAAGCCCCCATCCCATGATGTCGATCAGTAGTGTTACGAAAATAAAGGCCAACGCCCCTTTCTTGTTTGATTGCATATAGTGGTTTTACAGATTCCAAAAATAATCCCGGCAAATCAGATTGAAGGGGCGCAAACGCGACAATTTTAGGGTATTTTAAAACTTCCCTGAAAAGTACAACCGCGGCTTCCCTTCGTCTGTTCAAGACAAAGTTAAACCGCGGTTTTGACAGCCTTATGTCAGTAGTATTTTTCTACGCAGCCGAATTTTCCATCACGGGTTCCTGCGTACTTTTTCCGATGGTAGCCATGAACCGGTCGTATTCGATCGATTCCCTGTTCATCTTGTCGTACCAGTTCTTTTTCAGGATCAGGGTGGTAATGCCCAGTACGAGGATGGTGCTCAGGAGCGGCAGTTTGTATTGCAGCACGATGTACATCGGCAGGAGGGTCAGGGAGCATTGCCAAACGATCCCTACGCCGATATTCACCATGTCCCGCCGGAAGTTCCTGTTCGGTTGCAGGCCGGGGTAGCGCGCCATGGCCTTGGCCGCCACCGGCCCCCAGAAGCCCCAGGGCCTTACGCGCACATAAAACTCCACGAGCGTTTCCTCGTCCACCGGCGGCGAACTGTACGTGCCGATCAGGCAACCTGCCAGCGATACTACGAGCATCAGGGGGAAATAATATAACGGCAAGGTATTCGGGAACAGCAGGGGGACGAACATCGCCGCAATGATCCCTGCCGCCATGCCCCAGAAGAACCCGAACCCGTTAAATCGCCACCAATGCCACTTGAGGACGTTCGCCGCAATATAGCCGCCATACAGCGCCGAAACGATCCATTGCAGGATGGTATTGATGTTTTGCAGGTAAAAACCGATACAGGTGCTGAATATCACCACCGCCGCGGAAATGATATAACTGGCCCGGATCTGCGTCTTCACCGGCGCTTTGGGATTGATGTACCTCAGGTAAATATCGTTGATCAGGTATGCCGGCGCAGCATTGACGGTAGAGGCGAAGGTGGAGATGAAGGCCGCCAGCAAACTGGCCAGCAGCAATCCCGTCAGGCCCGCATACGAAAACTGGCTGATCGCCCGGGGAAGGATGGTCTCGAAGTCGATGGCGCTGCCCATCGCCCGGAAGTCGTCACTGAAAAATACGACCGCCAGCACGGTGAAACCCATGATCATCAGGTATCTCGGGAACAGGAGGAACACCGAGACCGACGCGCTCATGAGCGAAGCCTCGCGCGGGTTGCGGCAAGCCAGGACCTTCTGCATGTCATAACTGGGCGCAGGCCCGGCCATACTGAAGAATATCCCCTTGAAGAGCATCATCATCACGAATATGGCAAACAATCCGTACTGGTCGCCGCTGATCTTGTCCATGATCGCCGGGATGTGGCGACTCCAGTCCAGCCCGAGTTCCCAGCCGAAGAAAGGCGTATCCCATCCGGCCGGCACTTTCGCTGCCAGCACTTCCGGGCTTACGGCGCTGATGGCCGTTACGGCGATGGTAATGCCGGAAATCGTCATGATGGTGAATTGCACGGCATCTGCCCATACGATCCCTTCCATCCCGCCCATGATCACATATAAAGTGGCGATGCTGGTAAAGAAAATCCCGTACAGATGGGGCACGTACTCCGGGGCTACATAAAAAGGAACATAGTTGGAAACGATGTCCCACGGCAGAAAAACCTCGATGAACTTACCTACGCCGATAAACCCGTAGCAGAGGAACCCCACCACGCCGATCACGGCGTAACAGACCACCACGCCGTGCGCCAGCCCCGCGCCGTTGCCGAACCCGAAGCGCGTCCGGATCCATCCGGCGCCGGTCCGCGCATTGCTGCGCCGCAGCCACATGGAGAGGTACACCATCATGAAGATCTGGTTGAAAACCGGCCACAGCCAGGGTACCCACAGGCTTTTCAGGCCGTACACGAAAGCCAGGTATACCATCCACATCGTTCCCGAAATGTCGAACATCCCGGAGGCGTCAGACAGGCCCAGCATATACCAGGGCAGTTTTTTGCCGCCGAGGAAATAGCCGTCGAGATTCCTGGCGGCCCGTTTTTTCACGATGAGGCCGATCACCACCATGGCGGCGAGATATACGGCGATTATGATCAAGTCGATTAATGCGATCTTCATTGTATGGTGTTCCTTGTAACGTGGTAAAAGGCGGTAAAATTAGATGAATTTCGGACTGGCGGAAGACTTTTCCGTTTGCTGCTCGAAAGCGAGGTTCCGGTCGATCAGCTCGTTGATCCGCTGAACGGACGAAGCCGACCGCAAGCCGTCTTCCGGCGTGTGAAGGCAGTAATCCAGCAGTTTGTCGACGGTAGAGGTGGCCACATGCATCCGCGTGTCGCTGGAAGCGTAATAGATATACACCGTCCCGTCGTCGTCGCAAATCCAGCCGTTGGAGAAGAGCACGTTGGATACGTCTCCCACGCGCTCGGTGTCTTCGGGGGCCATGAGGTACCCCGCCGGCTCCGCGATCTGGCGCGAAGGCGCGTCGAGCGCCGTGAGGTAGAGGTACAGCACGTACCGGAGCCCCGCCGCGCAGGCGCGCACGCCATGGGCGAGGTGCAGCCATCCTTTGGAAGTCTTGATGGGATGGGGGCCTTCGCCGTTCTTCAGTTCCTTGATGGTATGGTAATATCTGCGGTTGATGATCGATTCCTGCTCCACAACGGGGTGGAGGATGTCTTTGACCAGCGCCCAGCCGATGCCGCCGCCGCGCCCGGCCATAATGAAATCGTCTTGCGGACGGGTATAAAACGCATAACAGCCGTCCACCAGCTCGGGATGCAGCACCACGTTGCGCTGCTGGCTGGCGGAGCGGAGGTTGGGCAGGCGCTCCCAGGCCCGGAAGTCTTTCGTCCGCACGATGCCCGCGCTGGCCATGGCGGTAGACAGGTCGCCGGGCGCCGCGTCCGGGTGATGGCGCTCGCTGCAGAATACGCCGTAGACCCAGCCGTCTTCATGCGCGGTGAGGCGGATGTCGTACACGTTGGTTTCGTGGGGATCGGTGTCGGGCAATTCCACGGGCCGCGGCCAGAAACGGAACTGGTCGATACCGTTCGGACTTTCCGCGATGGCGAAAAAGGATTTCCTGTCTACCCCTTCCACGCGCACCATCATGAGGTATTTTCCGTTCCATTTGATGGCGCCGGCGTTCATGGTGGTGTTGACGCCGATGCGTTCGATACAGTGCGGGTTCGACTGCGGGTTCTGGTCGTACCGCCAGTTAAGCGGGATGTGTTCGCGGGTGACAACCGGGTTGCGGTATCGCTGCACGACGCCGTTGTGGTACGAAGCGGGAGAGTTAGGCTGGGCCAGCAGGGCCTCCTGTCGCTGAACGAGGGTTTCCCAGCGTTGCTGAAACTGGTCTTTCATGTGTTTTCCTTTCTTCTGCAATTGTTAAAAGTCCAAAAAATCTGTTGTCTAATAGGTGTCGGGGTAAAGGGATAAACGGGTAACTCTGTGGAAGGCGGTGCCGCTGGGCGCGGTGATCTCCATCTCGAAAATCACTTCCTTCGTGGCCGGGTCCACTTCCACCACACGGCCGCCGAATCCTTTGGCAGTGGGTACGCCCATCCCGGGGAAGAACATGACATGCCCGGTCTGTTTCAAATACTGAACGCCCGAAAGCGCCTGTGAAAACGCGGCGGCACCGCGGTTTTTGCCGTAAGACCATACCTGCTGCACGGTGCCTTTCGCTTCATCAATCTTATATTCTACGGCGCGACTGTAATTCTGCGTCTGCGAATTGGGCGTAAACTGGCGGTCGTATCCGTTGTCGAACACGAGGATATTGCCGTTGGGCAGGCTCACGGGCGTGTGCGGGCCCCAGGCCCAGTCGAACCCCGGCGCCGCAGCCGCTCCATTCACAACGGCAACGTCCGTCACCGCGTTGCCGGCTTCATCCACCGGTTTGAGCAGGAACCGCCGGAATTTATCGCCCCAGTTTTTATGCGGCGAAATGATCCATTTCAGCGAACCGCCGGCCGTATAGGAAAAAACACCCTGGTAGCGGCAGGTGATGAGCAGGTTGCCGAGGTGCTCGGCTACGGAATTGTTATGCGCCCAGTTGCCGGGCGATTGTGCGAAGGGGCCGGGCGTGGAGCCGTCGGTCAACTTCGGATAGCGCGAAGTGTCGAGCATCGTAGCCAGGTCCCACTCATGGGCGATGGTGCCGTTGACAGGGTCTAGCTCGATGATGAAGTCGTTGATGCGGGGCTTGCCGTTGGCGAGCCGGGCGGAAGATTTGCTCACGGTCACGAGGAAGTTCCCGTTTTGGGCTTCCGCCACTTCGTGGTGGAAGGTATAGCCAAGTGCGGCGAGGTCCCATTTGCGAAGGAGCTTCCCGAACATATCCATCTCCACGATCCGGTGCTGTTGCCCGTCTCCGGAGATGAAAGTCCCTTTCTTGGTGCGTTTCAGGCCGATGGAGGCGCCGAACCGCTGGAAGTCCGGGGCGTTTTTCAGGAGCAGTATCCACCTGATCTCGCCTTCCGCATCCACCATGTAAGGCGCGGAAACGTCGATCTCGCTTTCACCGGGATAGTTCACCAGGTTGAGGCCCGGTTCCATTTTGGCCGTTTGGGCCACGATGGTTTGGGGAATGGCGAAGCCCTGCACGGGCAGGGGGGCCGTCTGGATGCGGAGCTGCGTGGTGCCGCGTTCCTTCCCGTCTTTATCGGTATAGGTGAGGGTGATGGTGTTGTTATAGTTGGCGTACAGGCCGAGGATGGGCACATCCTGCCTGACGAGCGTGGATTGCAGCAGGTGGGTGATGGTGCCGGAAGTGCCTTCCTTCCCTGCAACCGTTACGCGGATGCGGCCCGCCGCGGGCAACCGGAGCTCGGCCAGGGCGGCGAGGGGATTGCAGCCCGAGGGGTTCAGCGTCACGCCTTCCACCATAAAATCGAGGTTGCCGCCTTTCGTAGGCACGGTTACCACCTTGCCGCCGCGAAGCGTTACGAGTGTTTTCCATTTGTCTTGCTGGTCCTGCACCTGCGTGATCTCTTCCGCGGGAATGCGGATTTCTTCCGTTTCGAAGCGGAAAGTATAAACGCCGCCGGAAAGGGAGTAGCTATTGAGCAGGCTGCCGATGTCGGCGAGGCGTTCGAATGTCTTTTGAATAGCGGGGTCTGGCGTATCGTTGCCCCGATTTTTGCGGCAGGAGATCAGCGACGCGATGAGGAGGATGGGAAAAATGGTCCGGGTAAGCCCGTGCATCAGGTTGTTCACTTTCATAAACGCGAGAGGATAAATGGCCGGGAACGATGTCCGTTCCCGGCCGGTGATTCACATTTTACATATTACCAAAGCGGGTGCTGCCTGATAGCCGTGTTCGTGTTCAGCTCATTCTGCGGAATGGGCAGGTAGTAATGTTTCTGCTGGAAGTTTTCGGCGCCCTGTTTCTTGTTGTTTACCAGGATCTGCTTCATGTCTGCATAGTTGTACCAGCGTTTCAGGTCGAAGAAGCGGTGCCCTTCGAAGAAGAACTCCAGTTCGTTCTGGTGAACGATCTCCTGCATGAGCGCGTCTGCGGAGCCCCATGTTTTCGCGGCAAGCCCGGCGCGGTTACGGATGCGGGTGAGGTCTGCGGCGGCATCGCCGAGTTTGTTAGTTTTGGCGCAGGCTTCCGCATGCAGCAGGAGCACTTCCGCGAAGCGCATCACGCGCAGGTTGTTGTTCTGGTTCGCCTGGTTGTAATGGCTGTTGGCGTCTTTGACGTTCTTGTAGTAGTTGGTGAACTTCTTGATGAGGAAGCGCCCTTTCTTGCCGTCGATCGTCGGGTAATCGGGCTGGCCGCGGAGGCGTTTGGATGCGGAGGCTTCCCAGATTTCGTCGAAGGTCATATTCCCGAACCACGCGCCATCGGGTACATTGTCAGTGAAGTCGGAATGTTTCCAGAAGAAGCTGGTGTACATGCGTTTGTCGAAACGCGTGTCGGAGCCTGCGGGCCTTTGTTCCCTGATGAAATCGGAAACGATGGAAGCGGTGGGCATCCATTTGAACCAGCCGCCGGTGCCCTGGGGCCCTGCGAAGTTCGGGATCACGAAGCCCTGCGTGTCGTTGGGGCCTTCCGAGCCCCAAGCGCCCTGTCCGAAGCTGCCGTCGTACTGGATCTCGAAAATGGATTCTTTGTTGTTTTCCGTGTATTCGGTGAAGTTATCCCCGAATTCGGCCGTGAGGTCGTACGTGTAAGGCGCGCTCAGCAGCAGGCGTAGTTCCGTTTCGGCTTCCGCGTATTGTTTGGTATAGCATAAAGCTTTACCAAGGTGGGCGATGGCGGCGCCTTTGGTCACGCGGCCGGATTCTTTTGCGGGGCGGGTCACGGGGAGGAATTCCTTCGCCGTTTTGAAGTCGGCGATCACCTGTTTCCAGATATCGGCCTCGGGCGAGGACGCTTTCATCACTTCAGCCTGATCGTCCAGCGCCGGGATGAGGCGCAGGGGCACATCGCCGAAGTTGGATACAAGGAGGAAGTAAGTAAATCCGCGGAGGAAGGCGGCTTCGCCGTACAGTTCGTTTTTCTTCGCATCGCTCATCGGCACGTTCCGCACGTTCTTCATCACCACGTTGGCGCGGTTGATGGCCTGGTACAGCCGGGCAAAATCGCTTTCGGCGGTGTTGGGCGTATTGGTATAAGTAGCGGGCTCCCAGTTGTGCATTTCCTCGTTGAGGATGAACCACACATCGTCTGCGCGGTTCATGGTATGCCAGCCTGTATAGCCGCCCCAGTAACCGTACATCTGCCCGCGAAGGGGAGAGTAGACGGTGGCCATGGCCGATTGGGCGTTGGCTTCCGACGTCCAGAAGGTTTTATCTACGGCCTGGTTGGGATTCGTCAGGTTGAGGAATTCCGATTCGTTGCAGGCTGCGAACGTGCACGCCAGGAAGGCGGCGAATGAAGTTCTTTTTATAGTGGAAAAGTTCATTTTTTTCATTTTTCGGTCGATGTTGTGGATAACAGTCTTAGAAGTTCACCTGGAGGCCTACCATGATCGTTCTCGCGAGGGGGAAACGGCCGTGGTCGGTGCCTCTTGTCATGGTGCCGCCGCCGCCACCGTTCTGCTCGTTGTTCTGGCCGAGGTCGGGCGAGTAGCCTTTATACCTGGTGATGGTGAATGCGTTATCCATGGCGGCATACACCCTGGCGTCGCGGAAACGGGCTTTCTGCACGAGCGTGTTGGGCAGGGAATAGCCGAGCTCCAGCGTTTTGAGGCGGAGGAAACTGCCGCTTTCCAGCCAGCGGTCGCTTACGCGGCGGGCGTTCTTGTTTTTGTCTTCCTGCGTGAAGCGGGGCATGTCGGTGTCGCGGTTCTGCTCCGTCCAGGCGTCCAGGGCGCGGATGCCGAAGTTGGTATATTCGTTCATGGATTCCATCCGGGCGCGGGTGTAGTTGTAGATTTTGTTGCCGGTCATACCGTCGAAGAAGAACCCGAAATCGATCCCCTTATATTCCAGCGACCCGCGGATGCCGTACATGAAGCTGGGGAAGGGGCTGCCTGCGAACTGGCGGTCGTCGTCGCCGATCTTGCCGTCGCCGTTGAAGTCGATATAACGGACATCGCCGGGCTTCGCATCGGGCTGGATGAGTTTACCGTCTTTCCCTGCGTGTGCATTCACTTCATCCTGGCTCTGGAACAGGCCGTCGGTTTTGGTTACGAAGAACGAACCGATAGGGTAGCCCACTTTCGCCCAGGTTACCGTGCCTTCTCCCTGCGGGTTGTAGCCGCCGAATTCCTGGATGGTGCTGCTTACGGTGATGGCTTTCACTTTGTTTTTCGCGGCGGAGCCGTTCACGCCGATGCTGTAGTTCACCTGGCCGATATGGTTCCGGTAATTCACGAGCACTTCATACCCGGTGTTGCGGATGATGCCTGCGTTCATCGGAGGACTGCCTTTGATGCCGGTGGAGCCGGGCTGGCCGATGTTCAGTAGTACGCCGTCGGTTTCCTTGACGAAGTAATCAGCGTTCAGCGTCAGCTTGCCTTTCAGGAAGCTCGCGTCCAGGCCGATGTTGCTGGTTTTGGTTTCTTCCCAGGTCAGCTGCGGAAGGGCTACCCATTCCACACCGGTGTTGGCTCCCATCCACCAGGTGCCGCCCTGGATGTAGTTGATGCCGCTGGTACTGATGCTCTGCGTGGTATAGTTGCCGATTTCCTGGTTGCCGAGTACGCCATAACTGGCGCGCAGTTTCAGCTCGTCAATGGAGTTTTTCAGCGGGGCGAAGAAGTTTTCGTTCATCACGTTCCAGCCTACGGAAACGGACGGGAATACGCCGAACTGGTGGCCCGGGGCGAACCTGGACGATCCGTCGCGGCGAACGGACGCGGAAAACAGGTACTTCGAATCGTAGCTGTACATCACCCGGCCGAACATGGACACCAGGGCGTTTTCCTGCAGCGAACCGTTGGTGGATTGTTGTGTGGTAGGCCCTGCGTTGATGGCATCTGTACCGAACGGGATATCGAGACGGGATGCGCCGAAGCCGCGGTTGGCGTTTTTCTGTGCAGCATAACCCACCACTGCATTGATGTTATGGGCGCCGATTTCGTTGTCGTAATGCAGCGTGTTTTCTGCCAGCCACTGGTTGTTGAAGAAGGCTCCTTCGGCGAGGCGCGACTGGTACGAACCGGACCCGAAATCATACGGTACGTTCGCGTTGTAGTTGCGGCCGTTGTTGCGATTGATACCCAGGTTGAATTTGTATTTCAACCCTTTCACGAACAGGTCAACTTCCGCATAACCGTTCACGAGCAGTTCGTTCACATGTTGCTGTTCGTTGAACAGCATGGAACGGCCAACGGGGTTATCCATGTTCTTCATCCAGGGCGAGATGCCGGTGTAGCCGCCAAGCTGGTTGGGGTTGTACACGGTCATCAGCGGGTTCTGGCGGAGCGCATCGGTAATGGTCATCGAGTTGATCTGCTTGTTGGAATTGCGCAGCAAAATGGTGCTTCCCAGGCGCACATGGTCGTTCAGGAAGTTGAAGGTGTTTTTTGCGCGGATGTTGTAGGATTTGAACCCGGAATTGAGGATAACACCTTTCTGGTGGATGTAACCTGCGGAGAGGTTGTAGGTGGAACGTGCGGTGCCGCCGGCCACGCTGAGGTTCAGCTTGGAGATGGGGGCGGAGCGGTATACTTCGTCCTGCCAGTTGGTGCCTTCGCCCTGGAAGTCTACGGCTTCCTGGGGCAGGTAGCCGGATTGTTTCATGACGGTTTTCCACTGCTGGGCGTCGAGCACGCCCAGTTTGCGGGTCACGTTCTGTACGCCGGTGAGGGCGTTGATGTTCACGGTCGGCGCCATGTCTTTCCGGCCGCCTTTCGTGGTAACGAGCACCACGCCGTTGGCGGCGCGGGCACCGTAGATCGCCGCTGCAGATGCGTCTTTCAGTACTTCGATGCTGGCGATGTCTGCGGGGTCTACCATGTTCATGTCGCCATACACCCCGTCTATCACGTACAGCGGCGTGTTGGAGCCGAGGGAGCTGAGGCCGCGGATGTTGATGCTCATGCCGGCGCCGGGCTGGCCGCCGCTGTTGGAGACGGTTACGCCGGCGATGCGGCCCTGGAGGGCGGATGCGGCGCTCCTGGCGATGTCTGCCTGGAGGTCTTTACCGGTCACGGATGCCACCGCGCCCGTGAGGTCTTTTCTTTTCACACGGCCGTAACCGACAACGATCACCTCTTCGAGCCTGCTGTCAGACTCCAGTGTGATGGCCACGCTGGCCGATTCGCCGACTTTGATTTCGATCTTTTGCATGCCCACGGAAGAGAATTCCAGGGTCTGGCCCTTTTCGACGTCCAGCGAGAAATTGCCGTTGGCGTCTGTTGTAGTGCCTTTGTTAGTGCCCTTGATGCGGACAGTGGCGCCGGGGATCCGGTTGTTTTCCCTGTCGGTCACCGTGCCCTTGAGCGGGTGCGCCTGCTGCGCCCATGCGTTGAGGCTGAATACTCCAAATAGCAGTATGAATGCGATTTTTTTCATACGTAGAAGCGGATTTTTAAAGTGTATTGAAGAAAGGTGTTATGTCTGATGGGCCCGCTGCGGGGCGCGATTGCTTATCATTTTGGTTGCTGTCCCTTTTTTTGTCCGATGGTAAAGCTAGAAGATTGGATTGGGGGAGGATTGACCGTATTGCTCAATTTGATTGAACAATCGGTTCAATTTTGCAGGCCGCTGGAAAGGAAAAGGGGATAACGGATGCTGAATGTCCGGCTGCGGGCGCAAATGCCCGTAGTGGCCGTTCAGGGAAGATTAAATGTCGGATTGACGCGCT
This sequence comes from Chitinophaga rhizosphaerae, assembly GCF_003958645.1. Classification (GTDB taxonomy): domain Bacteria; phylum Bacteroidota; class Bacteroidia; order Chitinophagales; family Chitinophagaceae; genus Chitinophaga; species Chitinophaga rhizosphaerae. Next base: position 329,346 of record NZ_RXLO01000006.1, on the reverse strand, counting down.
GATGGATCGGGATCGGGGAGGTGGGGGAAGTTAACTTGTGGGAAGGTTTTTTTGTACGATTTGTTCAATCGGGTTGAACTTCTGCGTCAGCCGGTTTCACGGCAATCAGATGATGGTTTGATGTTTCCGGGACATGTCGCGGTACTCCGCCGGCGTGATGCCTTTTGCCTTTTTGAAGACGCGGTAGAAGTAGGAAACGCTGTTGAACCCGCACCTGGCCACCACGTCGGGAATGGGCTCGCCGGCCTTCAGCTCCTGGATGGCCAGGTTGATGCGCACGTCCAGCAAATAATCCGTGAAATTCATACCGGTATGCAGTTTGAGGAACCGTGCGAAGGTAGACCGGCTCATATTCAGCACCGCCGCGGCGCCGGTCATCCCGATGTCTCCCGACACCTGGCGGTTGATGAACGTCCGCAGCTGCTGCAACTGCCGCTCGGCGCTGTTGATCTCCGGTGTGGCGGTGCTCGACAGCTCGCGGTAATCGTCTCCTTTCGACAGTTCATGCAGCAGCATCAAAAACCGCATCACGGAATAAAAACCGTCGGTTTCCATGGTGAGGATGCGCAGGAGCGGCTGCACCCTGTCTATGGTAGCCGTCCCGAAACTCACGCCCCTGGCCGCCCGCGAAAAAAGCTGGCGAATGCTGCGGAACTGGTTCTTGTCGAGATATTGCTCGATGAGCGAAGAATGGAACTGGATCGTGATCTCATGGATATTGCTGGAAGTACAGGCCCCGTCTTTCCAGGCATGCTTCAGCTCCGGGTTGGCGATCAGCACGAGGTCCCGCTCGCCGATGGTCTCCACCGAATCGCCGATGACCCTTTCCGCCCCGGGCGCCCCTTCCACGAAATTCAACTCGAATTCAGGATGCACGTGCACGGGAAAAGTGAACGACGACTTCCTTCTGTCGAACACTACAAAGCAATCTTTCTCCGATAAGGGTGATTTCTCGCGGTAAATCTCGGGCGTAGTCATAATCTCGGCGGTCTAAAAACGTGTTATGCGCCTTAAATGTAACGATTTAGCGGAAATTTGGCAGGAAACGGAAAAAGGGGCCGCCGCTGCCGGCAAGCCCCTTCGGACAAACAAATGAAAGTTCGGTCAGAATTTATAGGCCACGCCGAACGTGAAGTTGACGGGCTTTTGCGGATTTACCGACCAGTATCCGGTATACCATTTTTCGTTGGTCAGGTTGTTGACGTTGAGGTTCACGCGCACGCGGGGGCCGTTGTAAAACACGCCCGCATTCACCGTCAGGTACGAAGGCAGGTAGAAAACGCCGGTCAGGCTGTTGTCGATCACCTTGTACTCGCTCCCGTAATTGCCGCCTGTACCGGCGCCGAAATTGCGGAGCGCCCCTTCCTGCACCGTGTACGATACCCAAAGGTTGGCGAGATTGCCGGGCCCCTGGCCGCCGTAAGCCCTGCCGGGTTCCTGGTAAAAATCGCCGTCGAGCCCCTCGATCGTTTTGCCGTAATTATAGGAATACCCGGCAATGAGGGTGAGACCGGCCACTGGGCGCGCGTTCAGGTCGAACTCGAATCCCTGGCTTTTCACTTTCCCGCCCTGGAAATAATTCCCGTTGCCTTTGTCTACTACCCGGTCGCTCACACGGATATCGTACACAGACGCGGTAGCCGTGAGCCGGTTATTCAGCAGGTCCACTTTCACGCCGCCTTCCACCTGGTTGGCTTTTTCGGGTTTGAAAGAGATGGAGCCGCCGTTGTTGGGGAGCGACCGCGGATCCACGTTGATAAAGGCATTCATGTAATTGGCGAAGATCGACACTTTGTCAAGCAAAGGCTGGTAAACGATCCCGAGTTTGGGAGACACGGCAAACTGGTCGTAGCCGTCGGTTTTATCCTTTTTATCGCCCCAGGATTTGAAGTAATCGGCGCGGATGCTCGCCATCACCATGATCCCCGGAGTAATATTGAAAAGGTCGGAAGCATAGGCGCTGTAGGTGCTGTTGCGGATATCGCCGTTATTGTTGGCGCCGGAAGTGGCAAGCAGGTTTTCGATAGCCTGGCGGTTGAATTGCAGCGGCTGCCCGTCTGTCCCGTTAACCGGGTACGAGAATTCGCCCTGCGGCGTTACGCGTCGGGCGATGGCCCAGGGGCCGCCGTTATCGATGAGATTGCGGTTGAAGTAATCGAGGCCTACCAGCAGGCGGTTACGGAGATTCCCGATCTTGAAATCGCCATTGAAATTCTGCTGGATGTCTGTGGTGGAAATGGTCTGGTTCTCGTTGTGGAACCACTGGTCGAACGTATTGTCGTGCTGGCCGGCGTCTTCATCCCAGATATAGGTGTAAATACCATTGGCTTTCACGTTCCCGCGAGACACCACGGTCTGGGAGGTCCATTGCGGCGAGAGTTTATAGGTCATCTGCGCCTGGAACAGGGATCGCGGGTTGCGGATGGTCATTTCGTTGCTGGTGAACGAAAGTTCGTTGTCGAGGTTGAGTTCGCCTACGTTCCTGTATTCCAGCGGCGCCGCGCGGTTGTTGTGGAAAAATACGGGCGGCACGGCTCTTTCTTCCTGCAGGACTTCCGCCAGGAACGTGAAGGAAAGCCGGTCGCTGGCCTGGTAAGACAGCGTGGGCTGGATGTAGAATGCCTTGCGGAACCCTGCGTCCTGGAAGGAGTTTTCGGTGGTATAAGCTGTATTGAGGCGGAACAGGACATTGTTTTCCTTGTTGAGCACGGCATTCACATCGGCCGTGATGCGGTTGAGGCCGAAGCTGCCCATCTGGTAGCTCAGTTCGCCGCCGAAGCCTTCGTACGGTTTTTTGGTGATGGTATTGATGAAACCGCCGTATGCGTAAAAGGCGCCACCGAACAGGGTGCCCGACGGGCCCTTGATCACCTGTATCTCCTGTACGCCCGCGGGGTCGAGGGTGCCGGTGGTGATGCCCGGAAGACCGTTGATCAGCAAAGGCTGCGCATCAAAACCACGCAGTGCGTAGTAAGCCGCCCCGTCGCCAGCGCGCCCGGTAGATTCCCAGGTACGGGTAATGCCGGGCACATTGCGGAGGGCATCGTCATAATTGGTAAGGCCCTGCTGCTTCATGATCTCGGCCGAAACGCTGTTGTAGACCTGCGGGTTCTCCAGGTTTTTGATCGGCATCTTGGCCACGGTTTGCCCGGATTTGCCTACTTCCCGGCCGGAAATGGTCACCTCGTGCAGTTGCGCCGCGTTCTCGCGAAGGGTAAAATCCGCGCGCACGGTTTCGCCGGCGGAAAGGGTGACGGTTTTATCCTGCCCGGCTGCAGACACCGCCGTTACCACGATGCGCCAGGTGCCCGGCCGCACGTTGCGGATAGTATATTCACCGTTTTCATTGCTGATGGCGCCGCGGTTGGTCTGGTCGATGCGGATGGTGATGTTGGCCGCCGGTTGTCCGTCGGCCGTAGTAAGGGTCCCCCTGATGGTACCGTTATGTTCGCGGGCCTGCTGTGCAAAGCCGGTTAAGACCTGGATCAGGGCCACGCAAAGGAGGGTAAAGTGTTTTTTCATGGGTGTGTTATAGGTTTGGTTGCACCTTTCGGCCGTGCAAAGTTCCTTCGCCAGCGTGGCCGCCGTTTACGCGATGCGGAAATTGATTTGCGCGATGCGGAATTCCTGCGGAAGCATAGTCAAATCCTATAATTGCCGTGCCTGTTTTCCTGCCGGTGATTTTGAACGTCGACTGAACAGGCTGGGAATCTATTAAAGGGCTGGAGGTAAAGCGGGATCAGTAGTTACCGGGCTTTTTTCCGCGGCCGCTTCCCCGATATCCGGCAATACCCCGCCAGGCTGATCGCCAACAGAATTAACGCAGCTTTATGAATTGGTTTGCATCCACTGTTTCGGATTTTCCCTACCTTTTCGTTCCATGAATAGAATCGTTTATTGCCTCCTGCTCCTGATCACCGGGAACACATTCGCCCAAAGCCCCCTCACGCGCGCACAGGCCGTTTCCGACATCGATTATTATGTGCGAACGATGAAAGCTTCCCATTATTCGCCTTTCGCGGAGATGTCGGAAAAGGAATTCGACCGGCGGATCGGGGAGATCAAAAACGCAATCGGCGACTCCATCGGCATCCCGGAATTTTTGTGGAAGATGTACGAAGTAACCGCCCTCATCGGTGATGCCCACGCTACCCCGCAACTCGGCCAGCCGGCTTTCCGTGAAGATTTCCAACGACCGCTGTTCTTCCCGTACCGGTTGTTGCAAGACAAGAATGGTGTGTACGTTCCCCGCATGATGGCTATCGTCCACGGCCTGGAGCCGGGCGAACCCATCGTCAGCATCAACGGCGTAAAACTGGATGCGCTGCGCAAGGAGCTGGACACGCACCTGGCCGGTCTTCCCGCCTTCCGCCGGGAAGCAGGCATACGGCTTTTTTCGTACTTCCTGTACCTGAAAGGCGTACGTCCGCCGTTTACCGTAACGTTCCGGGAGAAGGGATCGCCACACACCGTCGTTCAACAGTGCGTTCCGTTGAAAGCGGCGCTGGCGGTTAGTATGCCCCATATCACGGAGCCGTTCGTTTTTGACGTGCGCGACGGGAAAGTGGGGTACCTGGATGTGAGGACGCTCAGCGCCAGTCCTGCCCAATTCTCCGCCTTCCTCGATTCCGCTTTCGCCGCTTTCCGTAACGCGAACGTACATACGCTGGCGGTAGACCTGCGGAACAACAGCGGTGGCAACACCGATCTGGCCGACATTCTTCTCAGTTATATTTCCCGCAAACCCTACACCTGGGGCCTCAAAAGCTGGAAAATCAGCCAGCCGTACAAGGATGCGCTCATCGCCAACGGCGACACGGCCGCTTCCTACCTGCGCCGGGAAAACGGTACGATTTGGAATACCAACGATCCCCTCGCGCAGAAAGTACCCTCCCGGCACACAGACTCCCTGTTCAACGGAAAAGTATTTTTCATCACCGGCCCCTTCACTTTCTCCAGCGCCATGGCGCTCGCCGATGTCGTGAAAACGGCGAAACTGGGTACGATCGTGGGCGAGCCCACCGGCGAAAGGACCAGGGACTACGGCGAAGCCTTCACCATTGAGTTGCCTTCCAGCAAAATCCGCATCCAGTCTACGTCTTCGCTCAGCCATGGGGCAAACGGCACCCGTGCTGGGAATATGCCCGTAATGCCCGACGTGCCCATTCAACCGAAAGTTTCCGACGACCGGCGAGGCATCGATCGCGCCATGGCTTACATCCTCCGGCAAGCGAAATAAAATATTGTTGACAGGCTACTGACATAAGGTTGTCAATCCCGCGGAATAAATTTGAATTACAAACCCATTCAAATGTTGAAACAGGACGCACCCACCTTTACGCCCGACAGCCGCGCCGCGTGGCGCCAGTGGCTCAAACAGCACCATCGGTCCGAAAAATCGGTCTGGCTGGTCATGTACAAACAGCAATCCGGCAAACCCGTCATCAACTGGAGCGACGCGGTAGACGAAGCGCTGTGCTTCGGGTGGATAGACAGTACCCGCAAAACGCTCGACGAGCATACCTTCATGCAGTTTTTCAGCCGCCGGAAACCCAGGAGCAACTGGTCGAAGATCAATAAAGAGAAAGTCGAAAGACTGATCGCCGCCAGGAAGATGGCCAAGGCCGGGCTGCAATGTATCGAGATCGCGAAGCAGAACGGTTCCTGGGGGATCCTGGATGAAGTGGAAGCGTACGTCATTCCCAAAGACCTGCAAAAGGCGTTCAAATCTTTCCCCGGGGCCCAAACGTGGTTTACGGCACAAGCCAAATCCATTCAAAAACTCATGCTGACCTGGATCGCCACGGCGCGCCGGCCGGAAACCCGGGAAAAGCGGATCGCTGCCGTCGCCGAAGCGGCAGGTCGGAAAGAGCGGGCGTTGTAGCGCCGCTTCAGTTCGAATATAATCTTACCATTTCCGCCAGTTCGATGACGTTGGAGATGTTAAGTTTCTCGAAAATCCGGCTTTTGTAGGTGCTCACCGTGGTTACCTGCAGGTTCAGCGCGCGGGAGATGTTCATGACGCTTATTCCCTTCGCCAGCAGCAGCAGCACCTCTTTTTCGCGGCCCGAAAGCCCGAGCAACGGGTTGACGGGCTGGCGGGAACCGTGGCCATGATGCGCGGCATGGTCCATGAGCCGGGTACGGATGCCGGGTGTGAGGTATTTGCCGTTTTCGGCCATGGTAACGATCGCGCGGCGGATCTCCTCCTCCGGAGCGTGTTTTTCCAGGTAGCCGTCTGCTCCCGCCTGAATATAATTAATGCCGAACATCTGCTCGTCGTACCCCGAAAAAATCAGGATCCGGATATTGGGCTGGCGCAGGCGTACGGCGCTGATCATCTGGAGATTGTTGCCGCCGGGGATATTGATATCGAGAATGAGCAAATCGAAGGGCTGTTCCGTTAAATGCCGGACGGTTTCATCGAAATCGGCGGCTTCCACCACCTTCACCGGTTCTAGCAGGTCCTTGATGATGGTCGTGATACCGAACCGTACGATGGCATGGTCTTCCGATACGAGTACAGATTTCATGGAATGGTGATATGCCCGCAAATCTAGGGATTTTGGCCTGTTCCGTGGGGAATGTTTCTGGAATGTCGAACTATTACTACAAACCGTGGCGGAGAGACGGTTTATCTTTGTGCCGCGTTTGGAAACCTACCGGTAGACGCGGCCAGCAGGCCGTCCCGGTTTTGCTTTTGTTGTGGAAATAACCCGTCCACGCCTGTTTCCCTTCCGCTGCTATCCAATTTTTTCAATACGATCACTATCCGTCCGCCTGTTCGTGACCAACAGGATGGAAGGCCGGCATATGGGAAATACTTTGGTTTTTCAAAGGATATGGTTATAAAAGAAAGGGTTGTTATTCCTGGCGACCCTTTTTCCTTTTCACGATAACGCATAAACGAAGTTGTCATGTAGTGGTACTTTTCATGGTAAAATGCGGGAAGTTTTGATTTCGGGATATGGAGTGCTAAATTTGTGTGCTAAAACGGATACGACAAGACCTGAGACCCAATTATTACATATTTGCACTGTTATTCCTGTACCTGGGTGCGAAAGCGCAAGCAGGGAAGGATACTTCCCGTTATCTACTGCGGCACTTCGACAACAGCAGCGGGCTTCCGCAAAACAGCGTGAACGCCATCGCGCCTGACCCCGAAGGGTATATCTGGCTGGCCACCGAAAACGGGCTGGTGCGGTACGACGGGTTTCATTTCAGGCTGATGACCAGTGAAAACCCGCCGCTCAGGAACAATCGCTATTACAATATATTCTACGATGAACGGGGCCGCCTCTGCGCCATGAACTACCACGATGAGGCTGTTACGATCGAGCATGGGCGGTTGGTCCGCGATTCCTTGACGCCGCTGTCCACGCGCGATTTCGTGCGCTGGCAGCTCCCTCCCGATACCCTCGACAGCGGCATTTCCTACCACATCCGCCTACCGCTCCGCCCTATGGGCTGGGGCGCTGCGCTCGACGGCCTGAAATGGCGGACGGGCAAAGACCGCTATGTGCATTATGTGAATGGCATGATGACCAGCTACCGCAATGGGAAGCCCGAATACCGGCATCCGTTCCGCCACCATGGCAGCTGGAATTTTTTCCTGCTCGACGGGATTTTGTATTTCCTGGAAAAGGACGGGCGCTCCGTCCGCTTCGGGCCGCAGCTCCAGTCCGCCAGGCTCCGTGGCGACATTGCCCGTGATCCCGGATTTTTACGGCAACCCTCGGCGCTGAAGATTTTCTGGAGCCGGTTGTACCCCGGGCATGTATTGCTGTACATCAACCAGGCGTTTTACCTCGCACATAGCGACGGGGAGGGGCTCCAAACCCGGAAACTGTTCTCCGGTTTCGACGTGAAGGCTAACAATATCACGACGGCTTACTACGATACCGCCGCCGCCAGCCTTTACCTGGGAAGCAGCACGCACGGCCTTTTCATCCTTTCCCCGCAATCTTTTTCCAGCAACGGCGTACCGGACGGCAATAACAGCCACTACGGAATTTTGCCGTATGGCCGCGACCGTGTGCTTTCGCTCGGGTTCATCCTGGGCCAGCCCGGGACCAGGTCCGTTCATTCCGGTTGGGATAAACCGGGCAACGAACACTACAGCCTGGCCCCTGACGGCCTGGGCAACGTATGGACGAAAGGGCATAATCAATTGTTGCGCTACGGTTTGAAGGTGCCTTTCAGGAACCTGGGCATCTGGGAACTGCCCGCCAAGATCACCATGATTTACATGGACTCCCGCCATCAAATCTGGATCGGGCTGAACAACCATAAGGGAGTCTGGACCATCGACGGCCGGAATCCCGGCCCCGCCGCAAGGAAAGTCTTCGACATTTCGTTGGACCCTACCTGTTTTGCGGAAGACGGGAACACGATCTACATTGGCGCGAACCGTGGCTTTTTTGCCTATGACAGGGTCACCCGGCGCATCGATACCGTGCATGGGCTTACCGGGAAATTCGTACGCAGCGCGAAAGTGATGCAACCGGGCGAGGTGTGGATCACCACCTACGAACATGGTGTTTTCCTCTATAAGAACGGCCGGCTGACGGCGTTCCCGGCAGATAACGATCGGTACCTGCTGAATGCGCACTGCATTTACGCAGACCAAAACGGGTACCTGTGGGTCCCGACCAATAAAGGGCTATTCCAGGCAAGGCGGACGGACCTGCTGGCTTACGCGGCCGATTCTGCCATTTCGCCGTACTATCATTATTATGACAGGAACGACGGCTTCGCGACAAACGAGTTTAACGGCGGCTGCCAGCCCTGTGTGGCGGAAATGGGGAACGGATACGTAGCGCTGCCTTCGTTGAACGGCGTGGTATTTTTCCATCCCGATTCTGTAAAGCCCCTGCTGCCTTCGGCGCCGGTTTCGCTGGACAGGACGTTGCTGGACAAGGAGCCGCTGGCGGCCGACAGTTTGATCGATCTGCCGGAACAATTCAATTCCCTCCAGCTGGAATTCAGCAGCCCATACCTGGGCAACCGCAAGAACCTGCAATTGAATTATGCATTGGTGCGGCCTGGTGAAACGGATACGGTCTGGATACCCTTGCCCGCCGATGGCCGTGTCACGCTTTCCGCACTTCCCTCCGGCGAATATGCGATGGTGGTCAGGAAACTGAACGGTTTCGGCGCCAGGAACGCGTCCGACAAGATTTTGCGCCTGCATGTGAAGACACCCTGGTACGAAACGCGCCTGTTCTACTTCGCGCTGCTGGTAATGGGGGTGGGTATCACGTTGCTGGTTACACGCTTGCGAACGGTATATATCAACCGGAAGAACGCATTGCTGGAGGAGCTGGTGGCGGCGAAAACGCGGGAACTGCAGGTGAAGTCGGCTTTGCAGGAAAAGATCATTCAGTCCGTATCCCACAACATTCTCACACCGCTGAAATACCAGCAGCTGTTGTCGCAGAAGATATTCGAAACGGTGGAAAAGGAAACCGCCCCGCTGAGCGATATGTCGCGCATCCTGAACGATCATACCCATTACCTCTATCATATGGTGGCCAACCTCCTGCGGTACCTGAAAAGCCAGATCGCGGAGCGGGAAGTGACGGAAAGTATGTTTTTTCCTGCGGGAACGGCAGACGAAGTGTTGAAGATATTTGCCGACATCGCCCGGGAAAAGGGGACGCAGCTCGTCAATGAAATTCCGGCGGGGCTGGCGTTGTATGGCGATGAAGTATTATTGTCCGTGATCCTGCACAACCTGGCAGACAATGCCGTGAAAGTAACGCGCAGCGGGCGTATCGTGATGTCGGCGAACATCGTGGGCGGCGGTACGGCGCTGGTGATATCGGATACGGGACCGGGGGTGCGGGCCGATCTTATACAATGGTTCAACCACGGTGGTTCCCGCGATTATCCGCTGGCGGGTGGCGGGATCGGGCTCCTGATCGTGAAGGAGCTGGCGCAGACGATGGGGCTCCATATGGCGGTAACGGCCACTAACGGTAAAGGGACCGAATTTACGATCTGGTTTCCGGGCGAGCCGGGAATGCACTGACTTTATCCGCCAGTTCGATCACATTGTTAACGCCCATCTTCCGGAAAATTTTCATTTTAAACGTGCTGAGGGTAGACGACTGGATGTTGAGGGCAGCCTTGATTTCCGGGTTTCCTGCGCCTTTGACCATCATCTGCATCACTTCGAACTCCCGCGGCGAAAGCTGGGAAGAATCCGGCATATTGTTTTTCGGGAAATGGCCCAGCAGGCGCGTCTGCATGGGCGCACTGATCCAGGGCGAGCCGCCGAGCACGGTGCTGATGGCTTCCTGTACGGTTGCTGGCGGGGCAGTTTTCTGTAGGTATCCGATGGCGCCGGCTTTCAGGTAGCTCATGGCATGGGTTTCCTCATCGAAATTGGAAAATACCAGGATGGGCGTGGCCGGCCGTATGCCCTGTACTTCCGCGATCATCCGCGGATGGCCGCCGCCAGGCAACTGAATGTCCAGCAACAACAAATCGCAGGGCGCTTCCCGTAATAAATCCAAAACCTGGTAAAAGGAGTCCGCTTCGCGGATTAAGGCTGCAGGATATCGCTCGCCGATGATGATTTTAACTCCCATTCTAAGTACGCTGTGGTCTTCGGCAATGATGATCGATGGCATAAGGTTTCCGTATTCGTAGAATTATTTCTATGGTTAGAATAGCTCGTACTATAAAAATAGAAAACGAATGACACACCAACAAATTTGTGACCGGTAATTTTGCATATCGTGGGAGCTTATTGATTTGAAGTGATAATGATAACCATTCCTAAACCAATAAAAGTTAGCATACCTATGGATTGACCTTTACGTAGCCCTGTTCATACTGCACCTCATTTGACTGTCGCGTCCGGACATCCGGAGGCGCCTTACCGATAACCATTTGCATACACCGATCCTCATGAAGAAGATTCTTTCCCTTTTCGTATTGCTATTCCTGACCCTGCCGATGATGGCCGCCGATTATTACTGGGTGGTTGGATCGGGTACCTGGAGTAACCTGAACAACTGGCGGCTGGGCAGCCCCACAGGAGCGATCCCGACGTTTGTGCCCGGCTCTGCCGATAACGTGATCTTCGGGCCGCCAGCAGGAGCTGCGGGCCTCTGGATCGTGACGGTAGATGCGAATGTGTATTGTAACAACTTCACCTGGATGCCGGGGCTGCCGGGAACGCCGAGGATGGACAGGTCCAACAACAACTTCGTTATTTCCGTTTCGGGCAATGTGTCTATCCAGCCAAACGTCGCTTATTCCGCACTGGCGATAGACATGGTGGGCAGTACGAATACGACGGTAATGGCCAACGGCCCGGCGAACGTGAATATGACTTATAATATCCGGAAAACGGGTGGTGCGGTTGTGACGTTCGCAGATGATTATGTGGCTAACAACAACACCTTTAACCGTAACGTGATTACGCTTTTTACGGGCGGATTGAATGTGGCCGGCCGCAAGATCAGCATGTATGCTTTCGGGACAGACCAGCCGGGGGCGCGTACGATGGATATTACCAATGCTACCCTCGACCTTTCCTATAATTATAGCGGGGTAGGAGCAGGATTGGTGCTTTCCGCGGCAGGAAGCAGGATCAGTACCAACCGGTTTTATTCGGATGGCGGAACTTATAATGAAGTGGAGATCCGGAACAGGTACGCCACCGAACATACGGTGTCGGGCAGCACGTTCAGGAAACTGGAGTTTACAACGGTTTTGCTGAATTCGGAAGCCCGGATCGCTGACAATAATACGATCGATACGCTGATTTTTCATGGCTGGGGATCGATACGTACTTCCTCGAACGATGTGAAGTATGTGTTGTTTAAACTTGGCGGATTTATGGGCGGGTTGAATAACAAGGTGCAATATGCCCAGGTGAACGGGCCTTTCGGTACCGTTGACGGCGCTACCGCCACTTTTGACACCCTGATCACGATGCCCAATAAGAATATTACGGTATCGGGCGCTGTTACCGTCAATAAATTGTTCAGGGCGGGCGGGGCACCATGCAACGGGTTTACAGAAATTTCAGGCAGCGGAGGTGTGGGTACGCTTCAGTTTACTGCCGGCGCAGCTGTGGAAATCGACAACGTACTGCTTACGAATATGACCGCACAGGGGCCGATGACGCCCATCACCGTAAATGGTATCGATAATGAAGGAAATACCGGGTGGAATATCGTACAACCTGCCACTCCCGGCACCACCCTTTACTGGGTGGGCGGAGCTGGCGACTGGAACGATAATGCGCACTGGAGCACCAGCAGCGGCGGCCCGGGAGGTGCATGTATCCCCTTTATCAATGATAACGTAATCTTCAATGCCGCAAGCGGATTCGCTGCGGGCAATAATGTGGTAACCACCACGGGAAATACTTACTGCAAGGATATGACCTGGACCGGGGTGGCCGCGAGCCCTGTTTTCAGCGAGAGCCCTACCTATAACTTGCAGGTTTACGGCTCTGTTGTGCTCGACCCGACGGTTACCATGAACGCGATCCTTTTCATGCCGGGTGAAGCGGATGCTACGATCACTACAAATGGTGCAACGAGCGGCGCCCTCGGGTTCATCATCCGGAAATACAGGGCGGGATTCGGGGCGAAGGTTACGCTTGCAGACAACTGGACCAATCCCCTGAGCGCGATCTCCCTGCAAAGAGGCGGTGTCGACATGACCGGGCGTACGGTCAACATCAACGGATTCGCATCTGGCGGAAACCTCGGCCGGAATGTGTATATCGACAACGCCATTATCCTCGTCAATAATTGGGAGTTTGGCGGTTCCGGGCATACGATGTCGGCCGCGAATTCCTATCTCCGTGTCGGCAGTTCCATCTATACGCGCGGCCTGGTATATAATGACGTGGAGGTGCTTTCTGCCGGTGAAATCGTCTATGATATCGCCAACACCACGTTTGGATGGCTGACGATGAGCAATACATCGCTGACGAGCGGAGCGCGGATCCTTGGCGGCAACGTGATCCGCCGGCTCGAGTTCAAAGGCCGGGGCCAGATAAGGGCTAACGGGAACAACATCGACTCCCTGATTTTGGCGCCGAACAGGAACTTTACTTTCTTCCTGGCTTCCAATACCAATATCAACAAATATTTCAGCGCGGTACATCCTTCGTGCAGCGGCCTGGGAGAGATCCGGAGCGGTTCGGCGGCCATCAGCACGCTTAATTTCGGGGCGAATGCCACCGTGCAGATCGATAACGTGTATATGGAAAATATCGCCGCCGCAGGTGGCGGCGGTTCGTTGACGCTGCCGATCCCATTCAGTGGTGCCGATGCCGGCGGCAACAGCGGCTGGACCATTAATTCTACAGCAGGCGGCGCCCGTTACTGGGTTGGCGGTGCCGGCGACTGGAACGATGCCGCCCATTGGAGCAATTCGAGCGGCGGCCCTGGTGGCGCCTGTATCCCCACGGCGGGCAACGACGTATTTTTCGACGCTAACTCCGGGTTTACGGCAGCTTCCAAAACTGTGACCATTGCTACCGGCAACGCCTATTTCCATAACATGGACTGGACCGGCGCTGCCAACAATCCTTTACTGGATAAAAACAGCGCCTGGGTCGCGGAATGCTGGGGGAACCTGGTGCTGAACCCGACAGGTTTTATCAACGGACAGATCAGGATGATGGGTACTGAAATTGTGACGATCTCCGGAAGTACGCTGGGTAATTTTGACCTGGACATCAGCAAGATAAGCGGTGGTGGCGTAACCATGCTCAGCGACTACTCGAACCTGAATACCGATATCAAGCTGACAACAGGGAAATTCAGCATCGCGGGAAGGAATATTACCCTCGCCAATCTCAGTAACGTAGGTATCGACAATAATATTCAGTTGGATATCTCGGATGCCAATCTTACCGGCTTTTTACAATATAACGGCACTTTCGTCAACAGAACGGTCAATGCCGCCAATTCCCGTATAACCGGTATCGTGGCCCTTAACGGAGGTGCATACAATGTTATCAACATTTCCGGAACGCAGAGCAATCACGCGGTCATATCCAATATCACGGCGGATTCGCTGGTCTTCACCAATCCGCACCAGGCATCCGTGGCGGGTATCAACGGCAATAACAATACAATTAACTATGTAGAATATAAAGGGAGCGGCGGGCTTTATGGAACGAACAATACCTTGGGAAAACTGGTGTTTTTCCCCGGTAGCATTTACCGGATCAACGGCGGTTCGACCAACACCATTACCGGCGAATGGTTCGGTAGCGGCACGCCTTGCCGGTTAACGGAGATCCGCAGTTCCAATACCACGCCCGCAACGATCGTGAAAACGGGCGGACAGGTGATTTTCGACTACGTGCGCCTCGAGCGGCAGACCGCTACCGGTGGCGCTACTTTCCAGACGAAGGAACATAGCGATAACCTCGGTGGTAACACCGGATGGGTAATTGCGCCGAAAGACGACGCCGCCCCGATCCTGGGCCTGGGACCCGACCAGGAACTATGCGCAAGCGCATTCCCCGTTACCCTGAATACCTCCGGCTTCTTCGGTGCGCCAGGATCCGTGTATACCTGGAGCGACGGCAGCTCGGGCGAAACATTAAACGTGACGGCGCCCGGCACCTACCGCGTGAGCGTTACTTTCCCCGATGGCTGTAATGTAAAGGATACGATCAAGATCACCCAGGCCGTGGTGCCCGTTGACCCCATCGCGGGCGACGCAGTCATTTGCGCCGGTGAAACCAAAACATTGACCAATGCCACGCCCGGCGGCGTCTGGACCACCAGCGACCCGGCACTGGCTACAATAGACGCATCCGGTGTTGTGACCGGCGTTGCGGCAGGGAATGTCACTTTAACTTATACTGTTACCTCCGGCGCGGGTTGCGTAAACGCGGTAACCCACGCCATGACGGTGAACGCATTGCCGGTGGTAGCCGCCATCACGGGCACGCCCGGCGTGTGCGTGACGGAAACCACACCATTGGCGAACGCTACTCCCGGCGGTACCTGGAAAAGCGGGAACACGGCCGTAGCCACCATCAGTGCTGCCGGCGTTGTGACCGGTGTATCCGCAGGTACGGCCGTTATTACTTATGAAGTAACCAACCCGGCAGGATGCAAATCCAGCCAGACGATCAATATTACCGTCAACGACCTCCCGGTGATGACGGCCATCACAGGCTCCACTTCCGTTTGCGTAGGCGGTAGCACCATGCTGTCGAACCCCACGGCGGGCGGTGTCTGGTCATCTTCCAACATCGGCATTGCTGCCGTAGACCCCCTAACCGGTGAAGTAACGGGCATGGGTGTGGGTACCGCAGACATTACTTATGTGGTGATGAACCCCGCAGGATGCTCGGCCAGCAAAATTGCCACCGTTACCGTGAGCCTGCCGCCGGCTATTGCACCGGTTACCGGTACCATGACCGTTTGTATCGGAGGCTCCACCGCTTTAACCAGCACAACGCCGGGAGGCACCTGGTCTTCTTCCGGCACCACCATTGCGACGGTTGACGGAAGTGGCGTTGTGACAGGCGTAGCAGCCGGTACGGCCACCATTACCTATACGGTAACCTATCCCGGCGGCTGTGTTTCGACGCAGTCGGCTATCGTTACGGTCAGCGCACCGCCGACCGTGGGTGTTATTACAGGGACTACTACCGTTTGCCTGGGAGAGGTAACCGCTTTGTCCAGCGCAACTCCGGGCGGCGTTTGGTCTTCCCTCAACACATCCATAGCCACTGTAGACCTCAATGGCAATGTAACGGGCGTTGCGGCCGGTACGGCCACCATTCATTATACGATCACCAACGGAACGGGTTGCGCCGCAACGCAGCCGGCCGTTGTGACGGTGAGCGCGAAAACGGCGGTGGCGGCTATTTCCGGCACCAACTCCATCTGCGACGGAGACTTTACCTATTTGACCAATGCCACGCCTGGCGGGACCTGGTCTTCCAGCAACACCGGCGTTGCCGCGATTGATCCGTTGGGGCTGGTGACAGCGATTTCCCCCGGAACGGCCATTATTTCCTACACCGTAACCAACGCGAACGGCTGCGCAACGGTGCGTACGACGCCGTTTACCGTGAACACCCCGCTCATCGTAGCCCCGATCTCGGGCAGCAATACGGTTTGCACGGGCGGCACCATCACACTGTCCAGCCAGACAACGGGCGGCACCTGGTCTTCCGGAAACACGGGAGTGGCAACAATTAATGCTGTAACCGGGGAACTGACGGGATTTACCCCTGGCACTACCCAGATCACCTATCTCGTATCCAACAGCGCCAGCTGCAATGCATCGGTGACATTTAACGTAACGGTGCAATCGCCGATCGCGATGGCTCCCATCACCGGTATCACCAATGCCTGCATTGGTACGCACGCCCTTTTGGCGAATGCTACGCCCGGAGGTGTTTGGTCTTCTTCCAATACCGCCGTGGCTACGATTGATCTGTCGGGCGATGTGACGGGCGTATCAGCAGGAACAACAACTATTTCCTATACGGTAACGGAGGCGTCTGGCTGTATCTCTGTACAGTCGGTTTCGTTTACCGTGCACCCTTCGCCCGTGGTGGACCCGATTGCGGGCATCGCGGATATATGCGTCGGAAAGAATATTACCCTGACCGGTACTCCGTCAGGAGGCGGCTGGTCGGTGTTGGACCCCGGCATCGCCACTGTCGATGCGTTTGGTGTGGTGACGGGCATCGCTGCCGGCACAACGTCCATCACTTATACATACGTGGGCGCTACCGGATGTGTTTCCTCACAAACGGAGAGCATTACGGTGAATGCTTTGCCTGCAGTGGCGCCGGTTACCGGCACTACCGACGTGTGTGTGAACGGCACCACTTCCCTGCAGAGCGCTACGCCGGGCGGTACCTGGTCATCTTCCAATACCGCTGTGGCAACGATAGACCTTAACGGGGAAGTAACGGCCATATCTGCCGGTACCACTTCCATTACTTATACGGTTGCCAACGGATCGGGTTGTGAATTCGCCCAATCTACTACGGTAACGGTGAACGCATTGCCGGTGGTGGACCCGATTGCGGGCCTTTCCGCTATTTGCGCGGGATCCGGTACTACATTGACCAATACTACGGCCAATGGCATCTGGTCGTCTTCCAATACTGCCGTAGCAACGATCGACGCGGCAGGAGAAGTGACGGGCGTAGCTGCTGGTACAACAACGATTACTTATACATTTACCGATCCTGCAGGTTGCGTGGGGACGCGGTCGACTACCTTCACCGTGAATGCCGAGACGGCAGTGAGTCCGATCCTGGGTGTGACCAGCGTCTGCATCGGTGGCACGACTACTTTGTCGAATACAACGGCAGCGGGCGTATGGTCTTCTTCCGATCCTGCCATTGCGACGATTGATGGATCAGGGGAGGTGACAGGCGTATCTGCAGGGACGGCGATAATTTCCTATACGGTGACCAACGCGGCAGGATGTGTTTCTGTGAGAACGGCAACCGTTACGGTGAATGCGCTGCCGGCTGTAAACCCGATTTCGGGGATTACGGTGATGTGTGCGGGATCCGGGACGACATTGGTGAACACTACACCGAACGGAACGTGGTCGTCTTCCAGTACGGTAGTGGCTACGATCAATGCGATGGGTGAAGTGCAGGGCGTTGCTGCCGGTACGGCTATAATTACCTATACTGTTACGAACGGGGTAGGATGCGAGGCTTCGGAGTCGGTTACGGTTACCGTGCATGCATTGCCGGTGGTAGCGCCGATCAGCGGTATTACCGATGTATGTGTGACGGGTACCACCGATTTGTCGAGCGCTACGCCGGCCGGTGTATGGTCTTCGTCTGACGTTGCCGTGGCTGCGATCGATGGGTCAGGAAAGGTGACGGGCGTATCTCCGGGAACGGCTATTATTACTTATACGGTCACGAATGGTTTGGGTTGTGAAGATTTCCAGACTACGACGGTGACGGTGAAGGCATTGCCGTTGGTGGATCCGATCACGGGTGCGAATGCTGTGTGTGAGGGATCGACGATCACGATGGCCAACACCACTTCCGGTGGAGTATGGTCGTCTTCCGATCCGGCTGTGGCAACGATTGATGCATTTGGTGTAGTGACCGGGGTGGCCGCAGGAACGGCGATAATTTCTTATTCATTGACGGATGGAACTGGCTGCGTAGCTACCGAATCGGTTACGGTTACAGTGAATGCACTGCCGGTTGTGCCGTCGATATCGGGAACGGCCGATGTCTGTGTGGGACTGACGACTGATTTGGATAACGCGACGCCGGGTGGCGTTTGGACATCGTTCAATCCTGCTGTCGCGACGATTGACGCAAATGGTATTGTGACAGGCGTTACAGCGGGAACGACTACCGTAACTTATACGGTGACCAGCGCGGCGGGTTGTGAAACCACCGAATCCGTTACGATAACGGTGAATGCACTGCCCAATGCCGGTACAATCACCGGTACAACCGATGTTTGCGTGGGGCTGACGACTGATTTGGATAACGCGGTTGCTGGTGGGGTTTGGACTTCGTCCAATCCTGCTGTGGCTACTATTGACGCGAATGGTGTCGTGACGGGCCTTACTGCAGGGGTGACGACGATTTCTTACACGGTGACCAGTGTAGTTGGATGTGTGGCTACTGAAACGGCTACTGTAACTGTGAATGCGCTGCCGAATGCAGGTACGATCACTGGTACTGTCGATGTATGTGTCGGTCTGACGACTGATCTGGATAACGCGATTGCTGGTGGGGTTTGGACTTCGTCCAATTCCGCTGTGGCTACGATAGATGCAGGTGGTGTTGTAACAGGGCTCACCGCCGGTACAATCACCATCACCTACACTGTAACTAGTGCATCCGGTTGTATTTCTACAGCAACTACGACTATAACTGTGAACGCACTGCCGAATGCCGGTACGATCACGGGTACGACCGATGTATGTATAGGTCTGACGACTGATTTGGATAACGCGGTTGCTGGTGGGGTTTGGACTTCGTCCAATTCCGCTGTGGCTACTATTGATGCAGGTGGTGTTGTAACCGGTCTCACTTCCGGTACGACCACCATCACCTACACTGTAACTGGCGCATCCGGTTGTATTTCTACAGCAACTACGATTATAACAGTGAATGCCCTGCCGAATGCCGGTACGATCACGGGTACTTTCGATGTATGTGTAGGTCTGACGACTGATTTGGATAACGCGATTGCTGGTGGGGTTTGGACTTCGTCGAATCCGGCTGTGGCTACTATTGATGCAGGTGGTATCGTAACAGGCCTCACCGCCGGTACAACCACCATCACTTACACCGTAACCAGCACATCCGGTTGCGTTGCAACGGCTACTACTATTGTAACTGTAAATGCACTGCCGAATGCCGGCACAATTACCGGCTCAACCAATGTTTGTGTGGGTCTGATGAATAATTTGGATAACGCGATTGCTGGTGGGGTTTGGACTTCGTCCAATCCCGCTGTGGCTACGATAGATGCAGGTGGTGTTGTTACTGGCCTCACTGCCGGTACAACCACCATCACTTACACCGTAACCAGCGCATCCGGTTGTATTTCTACAGCAACTACGATTATAACAGTGAATGCCCTGCCGAATGCCGGTACGATCACGGGTGCTTTCGATGTATGTGTGGGTCTGACGACTGATTTGGATAACGCGATTGCTGGTGGGGTTTGGACTTCGTCCAATTCCGCTGTGGCTACTATTGATGCAGGGGGTATTGTAACTGGCCTCGCCGCCGGTACAACCACCATCACCTACACCGTAACCAGCGCATCCGGTTGTATTGCAACTACAACAACTACTATAACTGTAAACGCACTGCCCAGTGCAGGTACAATCACTGGTACTGCTGATGTATGTGTGGGTCTGACGACTGATTTGGATAACGCGGTTGCTGGTGGGGTTTGGACTTCGTCCAATCCCGCTGTGGCTACTATTGATGCAGGTGGTGTTGTAACCGGTCTCACCGCCGGTACAACCACCATCACCTACACCGTAACCAGCACATCCGGTTGCGTTGCAACGGCAACTACCAATGTAACGGTGAATGCGCTGCCGAATGCAGGTACGATCACTGGTACTAATGATGTATGTGTGGGTCTGATGACTGATTTGGATAACGCGATTGCTGGTGGGGTTTGGACTTCGTCCAATCCGGCTGTGGCTACTATTGATGCAGGTGGTGTTGTGACCGGTCTTGCCGCCGGCACAACCACCATTACCTACACCGTAACCAGCACTTCTGGTTGCGTTGCAACTGCAACAACTACTTTGACTGTAAACGCACTGCCCAATGCCGGCACAATAACCGGCATCTCGGATGTTTGTGTGGGTCAGACGAATGATCTGGACAACGCGATTGCTGGTGGGGTTTGGACTTCGTCCAATTCCGCTGTGGCTACGATAGATGCAGGTGGTGTTGTAACAGGGCTCACCGCCGGTACAACCACCATTACCTACACCGTGACCAGTACATCCGGTTGCGTTGCAACGGCTACAACGACTATATCGGTAAATGCACTGCCGAATGCCGGTGTGATCACGGGTACGACCGATGTATGTGTGGGTCTGACGACTGATTTGGATAACGCGATTGCTGGTGGGGTTTGGACTTCGTCCAATCCGGCTGTGGCTACTATTGATGCAGGTGGTGTTGTAACCGGTCTCACTTCCGGTACAACCACCATCACTTACACCGTAACCAGCGCATCCGGTTGTATTTCTACAGCAACTACGATTATAACAGTGAATGCCCTGCCGAATGCCGGAACAATCACTGGTACTGTCGATGTATGTGTGGGTCTGACGACTGATTTGGACAACGCGATTGCTGGTGGGGTTTGGACTTCGTCGAATCCGGCTGTGGCTACTATTGATGCAGGTGGTGTTGTAACTGGTCTCACTGCCGGTACAACTACCATCACTTACACCATAACCAGCACTTCCGGTTGTATCGCAACGGCAACTACGACTGTAACTGTGAACGCACTGCCCAGTGCAGGTACGATTACGGGTACTACTGATGTATGTGTGGGTCTGACGACTGATCTGGAAAACGCAGTGGCCAACGGCACTTGGGCATCCTCCAACACCACCGTGGCTACGATAGATGCAGATGGTATCGTAACCGGTCTCACCGCCGGTACAACCACCATTACCTACACCGTAACCAACCCATCCGGTTGCGTTGCAACTACAACAACTACTATAACGGTAAACGCACTGCCCATAGCCGGCATAATTACCGGCACGACCAATGTTTGCGTGGGTCTGACGACTGATCTGGATAACGCAGTGGCCAACGGCACTTGGGCATCCTCCAACACCACCGTGGCTACGATAGATGCAGATGGTATCGTAA
Organism: Chitinophaga rhizosphaerae; assembly: GCF_003958645.1. Classification (GTDB taxonomy): domain Bacteria; phylum Bacteroidota; class Bacteroidia; order Chitinophagales; family Chitinophagaceae; genus Chitinophaga; species Chitinophaga rhizosphaerae. Next base: position 307,970 of record NZ_RXLO01000006.1, on the reverse strand, counting down.
CCGGTCTCACCGCCGGTACAACCACCATCACCTACACCGTAACCAACACATCCGGTTGTATTTCAACTACAACAACTACTATAACGGTAAACGCACTGCCCAATGCCGGCACAATAACCGGCATCACGGATGTTTGTGTGGGTCAGTCGAATGATCTGGACAACGCGATTGCTGGTGGGGTTTGGACATCCTCCAACACTACTGTGGCTACAATAGATGCAGGTGGTATCGTAACAGGCCTCACCGCCGGTACAACCACCATTACTTACACCGTAACCAGCGCATCCGGTTGTATTTCTACAGCAACTACGACTGTAACTGTGAATGCGCTGCCGAATGCCGGCACTATCACTGGCACGACCAATGTTTGCGTGGGTCTGACGACTGATCTGGATAACGCAGCGGCCAACGGCACCTGGGCATCCTCCAACACCACCGTGGCTACTATTGATGCAGGTGGTATCGTAACAGGCCTCACCGACGGTACAACTACCATCACCTACACCGTAACCAGCACATCCGGTTGTATTTCTACGGCAACTACGATTATAACGGTGAATGCGCTGCCGAATGCCGGTACGATCACTGGTACGGTCGATGTATGTATGGGTCTGACGACTGATTTGGACAATGCGATTGCTGGTGGGGTTTGGACTTCGTCCGATCCTGCTGTGGCTACGATAGATGCAGATGGTATCGCAACAGGCCTCACCGCCGGTACAACCACCATCACTTACACCGTAACCAGCACATCCGGTTGCGTTGCAACGGCAACTACCAATGTAACGGTGAATGCGCTGCCGAATGCCGGCACTATCACTGGTACGGTCGATGTATGTGTGGGTTTGACGACTGATTTGGATAACGCGATTGCTGGTGGGGATTGGACGAAGTCCAATCCGGCTGTGGCTACTATTGATGCAGGTGGTGTTGTGACCGGTCTTGCCGCCGGCACAACCACCATCACCTACACCGTAACCAGCACTTCCGGTTGCGTTGCAACAGCTACAACTACTGTAACTGTGAATGCGCTGCCCAATGCCGGTACGATTACGGGTACGACCGATGTATGTGTGGGTCTGACGACTGATCTGGATAACGCGATTGCTGGTGGGGTTTGGACTTCGTCCAATCCGGCTGTGGCTACTATTGATGCAGGTGGTGTTGTATCCGGTCTTACTGCCGGTACAACTACCATCACTTACACCATAACCAGCACTTCCGGTTGTATTGCAACGGCAACTACGACTGTAACTGTGAACGCACTGCCCAGTGCAGGTACGATTACGGGTACGACCGATGTATGTGTGGGTCTGACGACTGATTTGGATAACGCGATTGCTGGTGGGGTTTGGACTTCGTCCAATCCGGCTGTGGCTACTATTGATGCAGGTGGTGTTGTAACCGGTCTCACTTCCGGTACAACCACCATCACTTACACCGTAACCAGCACTTCCGGTTGTATTTCTACGGCAACTACGATTATAACGGTGAATGCGCTGCCGAATGCCGGTACGATCACTGGTACGGTCGATGTATGTGTGGGTCTGATGACTGATTTGGACAATGCGATTGCTGGTGGGGTTTGGACTTCGTCCGATCCTGCTGTGGCTACTATTGATGCAGGTGGTATCGTAATAGGCCTCACCGCCGGTACAACCACCATCACCTACACCGTAACCAACACATCTGGTTGTACTGCAACTACAACAACTACTATAACGGTAAACGCACTGCCCAATGCGGGTACAATCACCGGCACGACCAATGTTTGCGTGGGTCTGACGACTGATCTGGATAACGCAGCGGCCAACGGCACCTGGACATCCTCCAACACCACCGTGGCTACAATTGATGCGAATGGTATCATTACAGGCCTCACCGCCGGTACAACCACCATCACCTACACCGTAACCAACACATCCGGTTGTATTGCAACTACAACAACTACTATAACGGTAAACGCACTGCCAAGTGCGGGTACAATCACCGGCACGACCGATGTTTGCGTGGGTCAGACGACTGATCTGGACAACGCGATGGCCAATGGCACCTGGACATCCTCCAACACCACCGTGGCTACTATCGATGCAGATGGTATCGTAACAGGCCTCACCGCCGGTACAACCACCATCACCTACACCGTTACCAACACAACAGGTTGCACAACATCGCAATCCACCACCGTAACCGTGAACGCAGCGCCGAACGTTGGCCCGATCTCCGGAAACACCAACCTCTGCGTAAACACATCTGCAACTCTCACAAACGCCACCCCCAACGGCACCTGGACATCCTCCAACTCCACCGTGGCCACCATCGATGTTAATGGTGTGGTTACCGCCCTCACCACCGGTACAACCACCATCACCTACACCGTGAACACCACCGCCGGTTGCACCGCCAGCCAGTCCATCACCATCAACGTGAAAACCTGCACACCGCAAGTTCCTCCCGTTGCCATAGACGACCAGGCCCGCACCTACCAGGCGCAACCGGTCAATATCAATGTAGTGGCAAACGATACGCAGGATAATGGCGCCATCGACCTTGCAACCGTCGCCATTCAGGCGCAACCCGCCAACGGCACCGTATCCGTTGCATCCAACGGAACCGTTCGGTACTCACCGGCCCCCGGCTTTGCAGGTACGGACCGGTTCACCTACATCGTCCACAACACCGGTAACCTCCCGTCCAATACCGCCACCGTTACCATCAGCGTAGACGTCCTGCCCCTGGCCGTGAATGATACGCTCAACATCCGGCCCGACCAGCGCGTACAGATCCCTGTGCTCACAAACGACAAAGGCGCCATCGATCCGGCTTCACTCGTCATCTCGCGCCAGCCGGCAAGAGGCTCCGTCACCATCAACCCCGACGGCACCGTCACCTTCTCTCCGCTGCCAGGTTTCAAAGGCGCGGAAGAATTCAGGTACCGGATGCGCGATGTACACGGAACATTGTCGAACGAAGCCGTGGTAAGGATATATGTGGGCGAAGAGGAATTCTTCATCCCCAACGCCATCACGCCGAACGGCGACGGGCTTAACGACCGCTTCGTGATCCCCGATCTGCACAAATTCCAGCGGGTTTCGCTCACCGTCTTCAACAGATGGGGGAACGAAGTATACCACAAAGCCCTGTACGACAATAAATGGGATGGCGACGGCCTCTCTGGCGGTACTTACTATTATATCCTGAAAGTCGACATGCCGCAAGGTCCGAAAGTCATCAAAGGCTGGATCCAGCTGCTTAAATAACCGAATCCTGAACGACCAAAAAAACGATGCTCATGCGCAACAAAATAATAGGGATGATCTTCCTCGCAACGGCGGCCGCCTTTCCGGCCGCCGCCCAGCAGGAAGTGCAATTCAGCCAGTATGTGTTCAACGGACTGGCCGTTAACCCCGCCTACGCCGGTTACCGGGGCGATGGTTACCTCAACGCCACCTTCCGGAAGCAATGGGCCGATTTTCCCGGCGCCCCCACCACGGGGATCATCTCTTTCGACGGACTGCCCGCCTGGGCCGATAATGAAAAGGTCGGCCTCGGCATCCAGGCGCTCTGGGATAAATCGGGCCCGCAGGAATACATGTCCGTTTCCGGTTCCTACGCCTACCGCATTCCGCTCAACGAATCGGGCTCCCGCCGCCTGAACCTCGGGCTGGCCGTCAGCGTTGCACAGTACAGCGTTACCGGGAATTCCCTCCAACTGACCGATCCCAACGATCCCTATGCGCCCACGGGAAAAATCAGCGCCTTCAAGCCGGACGCCAGTTTCGGGATGTACTATTACACACCGGATTTCTACGCGGGCGCCTCCGTGCTGCAGCTCTTTTCCCAAACACTCGACAACTCCGTGCATATCGGCGGCTCGCAAACGGAATACCTCGTCATCAAACGGACCCGCCACGTCTACTTCACCACCGGTTGCATGATCGATCTCGATGCAGATGTCAAACTGAAACCTTCCATCATGATCAAGGAAGATTTTCACGGCCCCACCAGCTTCGATCTCAACCTGTTCGCACTCGTGTCGGAAAAACTCTGGATCGGCGGATCGTACCGCTCGTCCGTTCCGCTGCTCAATAAAAAAACGTTGCAGGACGGGCTCCGCAGGGCCAACGCAGCCAGCGCCATGGTGGAATATTTCGCGGGAGACAGGATCAGGATCGGCTATTCGTACGACTTCGCACTGAGCGGCATCGCCAGTTACCAGACGGGATCGCATGAGATTTCGATCGGTATCCTCTTTCCCCGGAAACAAAATGGAGAACGGATCATCAGTCCACGGTATTTCTAATCTAACAGCTTGAAATCTATGAACATACGTGCGATACGGCAACTGTCAGTCCTCCTGTGCATCGGGGCAGGCATCGCGGCCCATCCTGCATCAGCGCAGGAACAGCGGACTGCCAGAGACAGGGCGGAGGTACATTATCTCCGGTACGAATACCGGAAAGCCGCCGTTTTCTTCGAAGAAGCGGCAAATAGGAAATTTTTCAAAACCCAACAGCTGCGGATGCTCGCCGATTGTTACCGCCAGCTCGATGAATACGATAAAGCAGCCGAATGCTACCGCAAAATCACGGAAAGCAAAGACGCCCTTCCTGCCGACTTTCTCCATTACGGCGATGCCCTGAAAAGCACCGGCGATTATACAGCGGCGAAGGAAATGTATGCCCGTTACCGGGAAAAGGGAGGGATGGAAGCGGACGCGCGCATCGCCGGCTGCGATTCCGCCATCGCATGGATGGCCGACACGCCGCCGGTTATCTCGAACCTCCGGGACCTTAATACCGCCGCGGCCGATTGGGGCGCAACCTGGAACGGGGACGGGCAGCTCGTTTTTACCTCCGACAGCCTCCGCGCCACCATGCTCGATCCCCGGCAGAAGGCCTCCCTGCAGCAATACCGCCGCACCGGCAACGCCTTCCAGAAATTGTACACGGTAGACACCATCCACCGCAACCCCGACGCCACCGCGGTCCGCGGGTTCGACAACGTGCTGAACGATTTCCGGTATCACGTTGGCCCGGTAGCGTTTTCGCCGGGAGGCGATACGGCGTTCATCACCGTCACGAGCCCGGGGAAACCCGTAGCCCAAAAGGAAGGCCGGCATGAAAAATACCGCACCCGCAGACTGGAATTGTTCGTGAGCGTCAGGGGCCGGAACGGCTGGCAAGCGCCCGCGCCCTTCGCTTACAACAATCCGCAATATTCCATCGGCCATGCCGCCGTTTCGGCCGACGGGAAAACTTTGTATTTCACGGCAGACATGCCCGGTGGACAAGGCCAGACCGACATCTGGTTTTGCGAACAGCAGGCAGACGGCGCCTGGAGCGCGCCAAAGAACTGCGGCGGCGCCATCAACACGCCGGAGGAAGAAGCCTTCCCGACAGTGAACGAAGAAGGCTGGCTGTACTTCTCCAGCAAAGGGCATCCGGGCATGGGCGGGTTCGACCTGTTCGTAGCCGAAGGCGCAGGTCAGAATTGGGGCCATCCCATCAACCTGAAATCCGGCTACAACTCACCGGGCGACGATTTCCACCTGAAGAGCGGCCCAACCGGGATCGAGCTCTTCGCATCCAACCGGAAAGGGGGAATGGGCGGGGATGATCTGTATGGATTGATTCCCGAAACGCTCTCGAAACCGGCGATAACAACCGGCAGAAAAATATTCATACTGGAAACCAGTGTCTTCGAACAGGGATCAGAACAACCAGCCGCCGGGGCCACAGTGATGTTGACGGACGAGAACCGCAACGACAGCTGGACGTTGCATACGCAGGATGATGGAAAAGCATACATGGTGCTCACGGACGGTCACCGGTATGTTGTATCGGCGTCGGGCCCCGGCAATGGCTGGTCTGCATCCAAAAGTTTCACCGCCGGAAGGGAAGACACCGTGAAGATCGGTTTGCATTTGCAGGCCGGCGTTCCCCGGCCGGGAGACGTCATGCACCTGGTGCGCATTTACTTCGACCGGGATGGTTACCGCCTCCGCCCCGAAAGCCTCACCGCACTGGATTCCCTGGCGGAAATCATGGACCGCTTCCCGGGGCTGTTGGTGGAACTGGGCGCGCATACCGACAGCCGGCATACGCATGCCTACAACATCACGCTGTCTGAACGCCGCGCCGCAGCCGCCGCAGATTACCTGGTAAACAAAGGTATAGGCCGGGAAAGGCTCAAAACCGTGGGCTACGGCGAAAGCCGCCTCACGAACAACTGTGCGGACGGCGTGGAATGTACCGAAGCGGCTCATCAGCAAAACCGCCGCCTGGAAGCGCGGATACTCAAACGATAATCCATGGGGGATTTCAACAGGACGAATACACCACAAAAAAGCGCCGGGCCCTGTGCCCGGCGCTTACATTTTTATCGGAACGGCCGTTTATCGTTTGTTTGGTAACGGGATGGCATACACGGTACCGTCGGTAGACGCAACAAACACCGTGTTCCCGGCGATCAGCGGCGCTGCGGTGATGGGGCCGAGGGCATAGAGTTTGTCTATCACAAGGAGGGTAGTGCTATATTTTTCCGGGATCGCGCCTTTGGCGAGGAACAGGAAGTCGATCTGGTCGCGGTCGAGCAGGGATGTGCCGTGGGCCTTGCGGCCCGGGGTGTCGAAGGTGCGGAAAACGTCCAGGGAATCTTTGTTGAGCAGGTACATCCTGCCGGTGAAATCGCCATAAGCGACAAGGTCTTTGCTCACTGCCGGCGCGCCGAAAATATAACCGCCGCCTTTGTTGCGAAAGATCTCTTTCCCGGTTTCTGCATCGAGTTTCAGCAGGAGGTAGGAGTCCGAAGTGCCCACGTACACATGATCCCCGTCTATTTCCGCTGTTCCCGATATCCAGGCGTTGCCGCCGTCGTACGTCCAGATGAGCTTACCGGTAGCCAGGTCGATCGCACGGAACTTCGCATCCCGCGCGCCTACGAACACCCGGCCGCCTGCGATGGCCGGCCGCGCCTGGATGCCTTCGAGCACGCCGCCGTACAGGGTGTCTGTCCCGGTTTTGAATTTCCATTTGAGTTGGCCGGTTTTGGCGTCGAGCGCGTAAACATAAGTGTCCCAGCTGCCGATCACGACTGTGTTGTTACTATACGCCGCGCCGCCGTGAACGGGTGCGCTGGTACGGAATTTCCAGCGGAGGTTGCCCGTGGCGGCGTCGAGCGCGTAGATGGAACTGTCGCTGCTGCCGAAGAACACGCTTTTGCCATCGGTAGCGGGAGCGGAGAGGAAGAAGTCGTACGGGTCTTCCATGTAATCGGTGGCGGGTTGCATGGACCAGAGCCCTTTGCCGCCGTTCTTCCGTTCCCCGCCGGTTTTGAATGTCCAGACGGCCAGTCCGTTCTTGATGTTCACGCCATAATAATTCCCGTCGTAACTCCCGACCACGGCCGTGTTGCCGGCGATGCAGGGTTGGGTGGCGATTTCCTTTCCTGCGGAGAATTTCCATCGCTGTTGACCGGATTGTACATCGATCGCGTACAGATGGCCTGCGGAACTGCCCGCCAAAATCGAGTTGCCTGCAAGTGTGGGCGCACTGAAGAACCGGCCTTCGCCTTTGAACTGCCAGGATTGTGCGTGCGTGGAAAGAGGGATGGCAACCAGGGAAGCCAGAAGGGAAATGTTTTTGAGTCGTTGGATGAAGGGAGGGGGCATAAGGCTAAATGGTTTTGTGGATCAGTAAGCTAATCAATTCCATGCAATTAATATATGCTTAATACCATGGCGTCTTTTACAACGCGGTGTAGCGTCGCGGCCGGCATCATACTATTACCCCATCCGTTTCGACGTTTCCTTCAATAATCTGTAAAACTCCGTCACCGCTTTCTTTTCATACGATTCCCGCAATGAAATGATCATCGCTTTTCGGCGCATGTTTTTCCCGGTGATGGGGACTGCCGTTACGCCATCTTCCTGCCGGATGGAGGTGCGGATGAGGATGGAGTACCATTCGCCCGAGCGCACCACTTCCAGGAGCATGTGGATATCGTTGATCTCGAGGGAGATGTTGGGGGAGAGGTTTTTCAGGGACAGTACTTCGGAGATGAAGGCCCTCGTGCTGTAGCCCTGTGCGGGCAGGGCGAGCGGCAGGCGGGCGGCTTCTTCCAGGCTCACGCTTTTCTTTTTCGCCAGCGGCATGCCGGGCGCCATGACGAGCGTCATGGGCGATTCGAAAAGCAGCTGGTAGCGGAGGTCTTTTTCTTTTTCGGCTTCATGGAACGTAAGCACGAAGTCGAATTCGAAATGCTGGAGTTTTTCGATCATTTCTGCAGACGTGCCCAACACCACCTGCACCCGGATGTTGGGGTGTGTTTCCATGAACCGGATGAGGGCAGGGGCGAGCACGGGGCGGAGGCCGTACGTGAGGCCGATCCGGATTTCGCCGGTTTCGAGATTGTTGAGGTCGCGCAGCACCTGGAGCCCGCTTTCCGCCTTGTGGACGCTTTGCAGGGCGTAATCGGAAAACAGTTGCCCGGCTTCGGTGATCACCACGCGTTTGCCCACCCGGTTAAACAATGGAACGCCCAGCTCTTCTTCCAACTGCTTGATCTGCTGCGAAAGTGTGCTCTGGCTGATATGCAGCAATCTCGCCGCTTCCGTGAAATTCCCCATTTCCTTCGCCTTCAGAAAATACCGCAATTGCCGCAGTTCCATTATTAATCGGTTTTATCGATGGATGTGATAGAAAAATACCGTTTTTCAAATTTAGGCATTGTTGGGAACTTCGCCATGAAATAAACCGTCTTACCCGATGGATGCCGTTCAACAGACCCTTTCGCCTTCCCGGAGCCTTGGCCTCGTTTTGGGACTGACGCAAATACTTTTATGGGGTGGTTCCTTCTTCCTTATGGCCATCGTAGGCGAGCCCATCGTGCAGGACACAGGCTGGCCGCACGAGCTGGTATACGGCGCTTTATCGCTGGCCTTGCTGATATCCGGGATCATGGCGCCCTTCATCGGCCGGGTGATCGGGAAGCCGCACGGCGAGCGGATCATGCGGTTCAGCGGGTTCGTTATCGCCGGTGGACTGGCCATTGCCGCCATTGCCCCGCATGTTGCCGTGTTTTTCCTGGGATGGGCCGTTGTCGGCGTGGGCATGGCCCTTGGCTTGTATGATGCGCTGTTCGCCGCGCTGGGCAAGCGTTATGGCGCCACAGCCGGGAAGGCGTTTACCTACATCACACTTATCTCCGGTTTTTGCACTACCATTATCTGGCCGCTGCTTACGCTGTTGCTGGGGCAATTCGGCTGGCGGGGCATGTTGCTCATTTACGCAGCGGCTTTGCTGGTGATCATTTTTCCCGTATACACATACATCTTCCCTAAAAATGCAGGTACGGCCGCGCCGCCAGCTCCACGGCCCCACCGCGACGTTGCGCCCATAGTTGCCGGCGAGCCGAAAGTCTACTACCTGGTAATGGTGCACCTCACCATCGGCGCCGTGCTGATGACGGGCATGTCTGTCCACATGATCGATATTTTGCGGAACAACAGGCTGTCGCTCCCCGCGGCCGTGGGTGTCGGCACGCTGCTGGGCCCGAGCCAGGTGGGCGTGCGGTTCCTGGACCTTTTCTGGCCGAAGAAGTCGCAATTGACGGCTACGGCGATTTCGTCCGCAGGCGTCCTGACCGGGATGGGTTTGCTGCTGGGGAGCCCTGCGCTGGCTGCGATGGGCATCGTTTCGTATGGCGTGGGGAACGGGATGCGGACGATCCTGAGAGGTACGCTGCCGCTGCATCTGTTCGGGGCAGACGGTTATGCGGCGCTCATGGGCAAACTGGCGCGCCCGCAGCTCATCGCGCAGGCGGCTACGCCGTTCGTGGGCGGATGGGTGATCCAGTCGATGGGCGTGGCGGCATTTGTGTGGGTACTGGCGGTGTTAGCCGCGGTCAACCTCCTCGTTTCGCTGCTCATCCGCAAAACCGCCGTGGTACATACGCTGGCGGGACCCGTGGCCATTCGCAAAGCTTCTTAAAAAGAAAAACCCGCTCGGTGGAGCGGGCTTTCCATATGGACGAGGAATCTTATTTCGAAGGTTGCACGATCACTTCATCGATCTTTTTTCCCGCCAGATCGAACACTTCGATCTGCAATTGTTTCGCATCCGCTTTGGCTTTCACGATGGAGGTGTTGGAATTCACCAGCACCGGGAAATTCCAGGCGCCGGCTTCGGGCATCCTTTTCACGTTGCGGTGTAAATGGCCGGACAGCATCACCTGCGCGCCGGCCTGGTTCAGCAGCGGCACGAATTTTTCCGCTACTTCCTTTTCCCCATGCCAGCCGCCAAACGGCGGAATGTGGGCGATCACCACTTTATACGGCGCTTCGGTGTACTCCGGCCGTTTCAATGCTGCTTTCAGCCAGGCGGCCTGCTGCGTGCGGTAGGTGTCGTAATCCGCGATGCCGGTGTATTCGATGTCGGAATCGGGTTTGTCTTCGCCGGTATCCAGCACCACGAAGCACACGGGGCCCGTGCGGAAAATATAGTACAGCTGGCCGTTGGCCGTAGGGAAATACCGGGGGAACGCACTGGCGAACTCGCCCCGCGTTTCGTGGTTACCGCGGGCGTAGTACATGGGCACGCGGTCGGCGAAAAGACTGATCGCCGTATCCATGAACGAACTGAATATCTGTGCTTCGTTGCGGGAATTGTTCTGCATGTCGCCGTTGAAGAACACCAACTGGTGTTGTTTCCAGTCTACCTGTGAGAGCAGTTTCTTCAACACGTCGCTTTGCTGGTGGATGTCGTTCACCATGGCGAAGCCGGTTTCCGTTGCACGGGGATCGAGCGTGGTGAAAGTAGGCAGCTCGGCCCGGTAAGCGGCGCTGGCGGCGATGTTGCCGTATTTGACGATGTAGCTTTCGTGGCTGAGGATTTCCTGCGAATAGATGCGGTAACGGTATTTGGTGGCGGGTTGCAATCCTTCGATGCGCACGTTGTGCACGGTGCCTTCCGTTTTCTGTCCGTGTGCGGCGGCGAAGTACTTCGGCCGTTCTTTCGCGTAGAAGTGGGAATCGTCTGCCGGCGCCAGTTCCACCCAGGCGATGGAATTTTTGCTGGTCGTCCACACGATGTTGACGCCGGTTTCCCCGAGCGCCTGCAAATACGGGCCATGCGTGATCTTGAAAGCTTCCTGGCTGAATACGAACAGCGGGGCCACGACAAAGGCGCCCAGTAGCAATAGGTAATTTTTCATCAATTAAGGATTAAGATAGCCGGTTTCCTGCGGCGCAAACAAGATAGGGGGATTTCAGCAGGAATTTCTATCCTGAAATCGATTTCAGCGGAATTCGGTCCGTACTTACGGATTCCGGACCGCTTCCTTCCATCCGCCGCCACCACCTTTCGTCCAGAATTTAGCCGGTTGGGCCGGAAGGGGTGGAAATGGCTGAAATGCCCGTTGGTAAGGGGTTTTGGCGGTCCGGAGCCGTTCACTAAGCGTACGAAGTACACAATCCATGGAAAAAATTTCCTTCCGGAAAATTTATTGATTACTTTGAGCGGCTCATTTGATAAGCATTTTAACCGTACGCTCTTAAACAGCACATAACACGATGATCAAAACTTCGCTTGCCCTGCTCTGCACCGCATCGGTACTGGCTGGCGCAAACTTCTACATGGGAGACAAGAAATTCAAATTGTCCGATCCCCCGGAATTGACCATTTCCCGTTTTGCCGGCCCGGATATTACCCCCAGCCCGGCCTGCCTTGCGGTAGCGCCCAATGGCGACGTATTCGTAGGGGTAGACATGATCGGCTCGCTCGGGAAAGACCCCGGAAAAGGCCGTATCCTGCGGCTGACAGACAGCGATAACGACGGCAAAATGGACGCGCACACCGAATTCGCCGTGGTAGACAACCCCCGCGGCATCCTCGTGATCGGCAAAAAAGTGTACGTCCTCCACACCACCTTCTCCGCAGAAACCGGGAAAGCCACGGGCATGTCGCTCGTGCTGTTCGAAGACAATGACGGAGACGGCAAGGCGGACGGGGCTCCCCAGCCGCTGGTGACCGACCTCAGCAACACCAAATACATCCAGGAGCGCGGCACCGACCACGCTACCAACGGTATCCGCATGGGTATCGACGGATGGATCTATATTTCCGTGGGCGACTTCGGGTTCCACAACGCCACCGACCGTTCCGGCAAGAAAATGACCATGCTCGGCGGCGGCATCGTACGTGTACGGCCCGACGGTACGGAGATGGAAGTCTTCACCCACGGTACCCGTAACGTGTACGACGTGGCCATCGACCCGTTCATGAACGTGTTCACCCGTGAAAACACCAACGACGGCGGTGGCTGGAACGTGCGTTTCTCGCACCACATCCAGTCGGGCGAATATGGCTACCCCGTATTGTTCCAGCACTTCACCGACGAGATCCTGCCCGCGCTGGTAGACGTTGGCGGCGGTTCTGGAACGGGCGCGCTGTACATGTCCGAACCCAACTGGCCGGAGAAATTCACCAACGTGCCCATGATGGCGGATTGGGGCAGGAGCATGCTCTACATTCACCGCGTAACGGCCGATGGTGCCACCTTCACGCAGAAAGAAGAAGAGTTCCTCGGTATTCCGCAGATCACCGACCTCGATGTGGACGGTTCCGGCCGGCTGTACCTTTCCGCATGGGACGGCGCCGGCTATTCCGGCAGCCCCGATAAAGGATACATCATCCGGGCAGTTCCCAAAGACTGGACATATACCGCATTCCCCGATATCACGAAATCTTCCGTTGCAGAACTGGCGGCGATGCTGAAATCCCCCAGTTCGGTAGCGCGCCTGGCCGCTTCCCAGGAGCTCGTTTCCCGGCAGGATAAACAGGCGGCTTCCGCGGCGGCGCTCGCCGTGGCGGTAGATATGGAAGCGCCTTTGTACGCCCGGGTTGCAGGTATTTATACCTACGCCCAGGTGGCTGGCCATGATGGTATCGCCGGACTGACCGGTCTTACCAAAGACGCCACTGTCCGCGAGCACGCACTGCGTGCCCTGGCAGACCGCAAGGGCCTGGTAGCCGACGTTTCCATCGATCCGTTCCTGGAAGGCATTAAAGACCCCTCGCCCCGCGTAGCCGCAGCGGCCATCGTAGGCCTCGGCCGCTTGGGCCGTCCGGAAGCAGCGGCAGCCCTGTTGCAGACGAAGGTGCCTGCAACGTTCGTGGCGCCGGCGAAAGGCACCGAAGGTCCGCACGCAACCCCCAACGCCGCGATCGTATTGCCGCACCTGGCGGTGCAGTCGCTGGTGAAACTGCATGCGGTAGACGCTGCCGTGGCGGCCATCAATGGCCCCAACGGTGCGCTGGCGCTGTGGTCGCTCCGTTACATGCACGACACCAAAGCGGTGAACGGACTGCTGGCGGCGTATCCGCTGGCCAAAACCCTGAAACAAAAGGACCAGATCATTACCACGCTGGCCCGTCTTTACAAGAAGGAAGCCGATTACGACGCCTCCTGGTGGTGGGGCACCCGTCCGGATTCTCACGGCCCGTACTATAAAGCGGTGACCTGGGAAGGTTCGGCGGCCATCGAGAAGTTCCTGAAGCGTGAAGCGTTGAAAGCGCCCGCCCGCAAGCAGTTCTTCACCGACCTCGACGAGCGCAACCGTATGGAGATCGCCGCATTCGCACCGGCGAAGAAAGCAGTCGCGGTAGCCAAAAACGAACCGAAAGTAGACCTCGAAAAGATCAAGAATAAAAAAGGACAGGTAGGCAAATCGTCTATCGAAGACGTGCTGATCGCCGTGAACAACATCAAGGGAGACCCTGCGAAAGGGAAACTGCTCTTCACCGCCCAGGGTTGCGTGGCCTGCCATAGCATCAACAAGGGCGAGAAGATGAAAGGTCCGTTCATGGGCCAGATCGGCTCGATCATGAACCGCGAACAGATCGCCGAGTCCATCCTCAAACCGAATGCTTCCATTTCCCAGGGTTTTGCGACCGTGATGATCACCACGAAAGACAAAAAATCCTACATGGGCTTCGTGACCGAAGAAACCGCTTCCAAAGTGGTGCTGCGCGACATCGGCGGCAACGTGACCACGCTGAAGGCTTCCGACATCGCATCCCGCAAGGAAATGAAGAATTCCATGATGCCGGCCGGCCTGGCGAACGCCCTTTCTTACCAGGAACTGGCTTCGCTGGTGACTTTCCTGTCGCAACAGAAGAAATAACGACTTTGCAAATATTTGATAAAGCGCCGCAGCCACGGGTTGCGGCGCTTTTTTTATGCAAACGGTAATGATATGGTACAGCTTTAGTATAGATACCGTACAGGAACCGTACTACAACAGTACTGCCTTAACAATTTCGCGCATCCCGGCGGCTTGCCATCCTCTGTTCTGTAACAGGAAAAGTCGGATTTGGACAAGGAATTCCCGTCAGGATTAGCCATTTTTGACCCAAAACCGCGCTACGAATGAAGATTTTGACCTGCACCACGCCCCGAGAGCTGATTTACGGCGAAGCATCGCAACCCGAACTGAAGAAAGACCACGCGATCATCCGCATCCGCCGGATCGGCATTTGCGGTACGGATCTGCATGCTTTCGAAGGCACGCAGCCTTTTTTCAGTTACCCGCGGGTGTTGGGGCACGAGCTTTCCGGCGAACTGGTAGCTGCGGATGGTGCGCCGGGGTTCGAAGTGGGGGAGGCGGTCACATTCATTCCCTATTTCAATTGCGGGAAATGCATCGCCTGCCGGACAGGGAAACCCAATTGTTGTGTGAACATCGCCGTGTGCGGGGTGCATGTGGACGGCGGGATGGTGGAATACCTGCAGGTGCCGTCGGCCTCATTGCTGCATGGCGAAGGGCTTTCTTTCGACGCGCTGGCGCTCGTGGAGCCCCTGGCCATCGGTGCCCACGGCGTGCGCCGGGCGGGCGTGATGCCGGGAGAATTCGTGGCAGTGATCGGTGCGGGCCCCATCGGACTGGGGATCATGGAATTTGCCCGGATCGCCGGGGCGGAGGTGATCGCGGTAGACATCAATTCCCGGCGCCTCCAGTTCTGTAAAGACAAGCTCAGCATCAGGCATACCATCAACGCGGCCGCCGAAAACCCCGAAGCCGCACTCCAAACCATCACCCATGGCGATTTTCCGACAGTGGTGATAGACGCTACCGGTAGCCAGCGCGCCATCAACGACGGCTTCCGGTACCTCGCACACGGCGGGCGTTACGTGCTTGTGGGGCTCCAGCGCGGGGAGATTACCGTCGCACATCCCGAATTCCACAAACGCGAAGCTACCCTCATGAGCAGCCGCAACGCCACGAAGGAGGATTTCCGGCATGTCATGGACGCCATGCGCAAAGGGCTCGTGGATCCTACACATTACATCACCCATACCGTCAAATTCGATGCAGTGGCCCGGGAGTTCGCGTCCTGGCTCGATCCGGCCAATGGCGTGGTAAAGGCCATGGTGCAGTTGTGACGGTTGCCGCCGCCTTTCCTTATGGATGACGACGATCATTTGCCCGAAAACGCGTGGTTTCGTATTTTCAGGACCATGAAAATGTTATTCTTCTCCGCTAAACCATACGACAGGCAGTTTTTCCATCAGGCGAACGAAAAACACGGCTTCGAGCTGGAATTCCTTGAAACCCATCTCGGCCCGCATATCGTGAATGCCGTGGCCGACGGAACGCCGGTTGTTTGCACCTTCGTGAACGACAAGCTGACCGGGGAAGTGATTGGCGTATTGGCCACCAAAGGCGTGAAAGTGCTGGCACTGCGCTGCGCCGGATTCAACAACGTGCAGCTGGATGCGGCCCGCAAACACGGCATCCGCGTGTGCCGCGTTCCGGCATATTCCCCCGAAGCCGTGGCGGAACATGCCGTGGCCATGTTGCTGACGCTCGTCCGTAAAACCCACAAGGCGTACAACCGCGTGCGGGAGCAGAACTTCGCGCTGAACGGACTGCTGGGCTTCAATATACACGGCAAAGCGGTGGGCGTTGTCGGCACCGGCAAGATCGGCAAGGCTTTTTGCAAGATCATGGCGGGTTTCGGCTGCCGGGTGATCGCTACAGACCCGTTCCCCGACGCGGAATTGCAGGCGGCCGGTGTGGAATATTTACCATTGGAGGAGCTGATGGCCGCGTCCGACGTTATTTCCCTGCATTGCCCGCTCGTCCCCGAAAACAAATACCTTATCAACCGCGAAACCCTCCGGAAGATGAAACGCGGTATTACCATCATCAACACCAGCCGCGGCGGACTGCTCCACACCACGGATGTGATCGACAGCCTTAAATCGGGCCACATCGCCTATCTCGGCATCGATGTATACGAACAGGAGGAAAAACTGTTTTTCAAAGACCTGTCTGGCAGCATCATCGAAGACGATACCATCCAGCGGCTCATGAGTTTCCCGAACGTACTGGTGACCGGCCACCAGGCCTTTTTCACGGAAGAAGCCCTGCGGCAGATCGCGGAGGTCACGTTGCGGAGTGTGGGGCAGTTGATGAATGGGGAGGCGGTGGATGAGAAAGTAATTCTCGTATAAAATATTCCCCCGGTATACGAAAGCCCGCCAGGAAGGCGGGTTTTCTCGCAATGCCTTGCAGCGTGGTGCCTGCGATGGCGATCCACGGGCCGTTTGCCTTCTGCGTACACGATGATCCGCAAGGTGTCGGGCAAAGCGTTCAGGCGCCCGCATTGCCGCAGGTGTAATTCGGAGATATAAAGAAAATAATGCCTACCTTTATGTCTTGTGAAAAAATTGCTCGCACTGATATTGTTCGTGGTCTACACGATCTCCAGCACCGAACTCCGGGAGATCGCGAAGCTGCCCGTGCTGATCCAGCACTTCAACGAGCACCGGCAATTGAACAAAGACATCACTTTTTCACAGTTCCTCACCGATCATTACAATAACGTTCCCCATACTGACCACGATGAAGAGCGCGACAACCAGTTGCCGTTCAAACGGGTAGATACCAACCTGATGTTCAGTCCCGTCATCCCCGCACCCAGTCCGCTGGCGCTCAAAAAGCCGGTGATGCCCCTTGCGGCCGATGCATTGTTTCCCCGCTACGCCGACTTCATCCCTTCCGAAGGCGTCAGCAAAATCTGGCAACCGCCCAGGTCCGGAGCGTCCTTTTTTGTATAAGGCCTGGCCATAGCCGGGTCTGTCCAATTTTTGTTTCCGGATAGATCAAATCAGAATTTCATGTTGAATCGAATTATCGGGTTTTCCGTGAGGAATAAACTCGTTGTTGCGCTGTTTACCATCGCGCTCATCATCTATGGTATTTTCGAACTGTTCAAACTCCCCGTGGATGCGGTTCCGGATATTACCAACAACCAGGTCCAGATCATCACCGTTGCGCCTTCGTACGGCGCTACCGACATCGAGCGGCTCGTCACTTTCCCCGTGGAGCAGGCCAGCAGCAATATTGCGGGCATCAGCGAGATCAGGAGCTTCAGCCGCTTCGGGCTTTCGCTTGTGACATTGGTGTTCGACGACGGGGTGGATATCTACTGGGCCCGCCAGCAGGTATCCGAACGCCTGGCGGCGATCCAGGCCTCCATCCCCGACGGGATCGGCAAACCCGAAATGGGGCCTATCTCCACCGGACTGGGAGAAATTTACCAATACGTCGTCCGCCCGAAAAAAGGGTTCGCGTCCCGGTACGATATTACCGAACTGCGCACCATCCAGGACTGGATCGTTCGCCGGCAATTGCTGGGTGTGAAGGGCGTGGCGGAAGTGAGCAGTTTCGGCGGAAAGCTGAAGCAATACCACGTGGCCGTGAACCCCGCCAGGTTGCAGGCGTACGGCGTCACTATTGCCGACGTGTTCAACGCTCTTGAAAACAATAACGAAAATACCGGCGGCGCCTACATCGAAAAACAGGCGACCGTGCTGTACATCCGGAGCGAAGGGCTCATCGGCAGCCGGGAAGACATCGGGAACATCGTGGTGCGGAATGGTACCGCCGGTGCGCCGCTGCTTATCCGCGATGTGGCGGATGTGCGGATCGGGTCGGCTACGCGGTACGGGGCGTTGACATACAATAACGAAGGCGAAGTGTCCGGCGCCGTCGTCATGATGCTGAAAGGCGCCAACAGCAATGTGGTGATCGAAAATATCAAAGCTAAAATCGCGGAAATACAAAAAACATTGCCGGAAGGCGTGGTGATAGAGCCTTTCCTCGACCGTACCAACATGGTGTCTAACGCTATCAAAACGGTGGAGGTCAATTTGATGGAAGGTGCGCTGATCGTCGTGTTCGTGCTCGTGATCTTTTTGGGGAACCTGCGCGCGGGGCTGCTCGTGGCGTCGGTCATCCCGCTGTCGATGCTTTTTGCCGTGATCATGATGAATTTTTTCGGCGTGAGCGGCAACCTCATGAGCCTCGGTGCGCTGGATTTCGGGCTGATCATAGATGGCGCCGTTATCATCGTGGAGGCGGTCATGCACCAGTTGAGCCACAGCAAAAAAATTGCGGGCGTGTTGCAGTTGTCGAAAGGGGAGATGGACGGCGAAGTGAAGAGCGCCTCTTCCAAAATGATGAACAGCGCCGTTTTCGGGCAGATCATCATTCTCATTGTGTATTTGCCCATTTTTACGTTGCAGGGGATCGAGGGCAAGATGTTCAAGCCCATGGCGCAAACGGTGGCTTTCGCGCTGCTGGGGGCGTTTCTTTTATCGCTGACGTACATCCCGATGATGAGCGCCGTGGTGCTCAGCCGGAAAGTCAAAACGAAGCCCAACCTGTCAGACAGGGCCATGGAGCGGATCGAAAATGGATATAAAGGATGGCTGATGAAGGCGCTGGCCATTCCCAAAACCATCGTGGGCATCGTGGTGGTAATGTTCATAGCGGCCATTTTCATCCTGACGCGGCTTGGCGGGGAATTCATCCCGTCGATCGAGGAAGGGGATTTTGCGGTGGAAACGCGCGTCCTGTCGGGCAGTAACCTCCAAACTACCATCGCTCATGTGCAGAAAGTGGCGGGGATCCTGAAGAGCCGGTTCCCGGAAGTGCGCAACATCGTCACCAAGATCGGCAGCAGCGAAGTGCCCACAGACCCCATGCCAATGGATATAGGCGATATGATCATCAACCTCAAACCCAAATCGGAATGGACATCTGCCCGCACGTTCGACGAGCTGTCCGAAAAAATGGGGGCCGCGGCATCGGAAGTGCCGGGCGTCACCACCAGCTTCCAGTTCCCCGTGCAGATGCGCTTCAACGAACTGATGACGGGCGCACGGCAGGACGTGGTCTGCAAGATATTCGGTGAAGACCTCGACACGCTGGGCGTCTACGCCAAACGGCTCGCCGGTATCGTGCGCACGGTCAAAGGCGCTACGGAACTGTATGTAGAGCAGATCACGGGCACGCAGCAAATCGTCATTACATACGATCGCGCGGCCATCGCGCAATACGGCCTGAACATCGCCGATATCAACCGGAACGTGAACGCCGCGTTCGCCGGCCAGAGCGCAGGGCTCGTGTTCGAAGGGGAAAAGCGCTTCGGGCTGGTAGTGCGTTTGCAGAACGACCAGCGGGCAGACATCCGCCACGTGCAGAACCTCCTCATCCCAACCCCTGCCGGCACGCAGGTCCCGCTGTACCAGGTGGCGTCGGTGAAGCTGATCGACAGTCCCAGCCAGATCCAGCGGGAAAACACCCGCCGCCGGATCCTCGTAGGTTTCAACGTGAGCGGCCGCGATGTGGAAAGCATCGTGGAGGAATTACAGGGGAAGGTAGCCAGGGCCGTCAAACTGCCTGCCGGATATTCGATCGGTTACGGCGGTTCTTTCGAGAACCTTAACGAAGCAAAGGCGCGCCTGTCTGTAGCCGTGCCGGTTTCGCTGGTCCTCATCTTCCTGTTGCTGTATTTCGCTTTCCATTCCATCAAATACGGCCTGCTGATCTACACGGCCATTCCCTTATCCGCCATCGGCGGCATTTTCCTCCTCGCCCTGCGCGGTATGCCTTTCAGTATCAGTGCGGGCGTGGGTTTTATCGCGCTGTTCGGGATTGCGGTGCTGAACGGGATCGTGCTGGTGGCGGAATTTAACCGCATCAAGGAATCAGGAGAAACCGATATGCGGAAAATTGTGACCCGCGGCACCGTTACGCGGTTGCGCCCCGTGCTGATGACGGCTTTCGTGGCATCGCTGGGTTTTTTGCCCATGGCGCTCAGTAACGGTGCGGGTGCCTCTGTTCAGCGGCCGCTGGCTACGGTGGTGATCGGCGGCCTGATGATCGCCACGCTGCTGACGCTGTTCGTACTGCCGGTCCTGTATGTGGCTTTCGAAAAAGGGGGGAACTTGAATATAGAAAAGAAGAAGCTCGCGGCCGGTGTGGTACTGCTTTTGGCAGCTATGCCCTCGTTCGCGCAGCAACCTATCCGCCTCGATGCCGCGCTGGAATCCGCCGTTCGCAATAACCTCCTGGTGCAGAACCGGCGCTTGCGGGCGGAACAGGCGAAGGAATTGATGAAGACGGCGGTAGATCTGCCGAAAATGGCCGTGGGAGCCGAGTATGGGAAGTTTAACAGTCCGTTGGCGGACAACAGGATCTCCGTGACCCAAAGCTTCAGTCTTCCCTCGCTGTACAACCGGCAAAAGCGGCAGTTGGCCGAAGAATGGAAATCCGCGCTCCTGGAAACGGAATTGCAGGAAGTGGAAATCCGCAGGCTGACGACCGGTATTTTCTACGAATTGCTGCTCATGACCGAGCGCGAAAAGCTCCTCCTGCAAATGGATTCCACCTACAGCGCGTTTCTCCGCGTAGCCGCGCTGCGGCTGAAGGCGGGTGAAACGAACATCCTCGAGAAAGCCAGTGCCGAGAACCAACTCCTCCAGCTGCGGATGCTCCGGAAAACCGTAGGGCAGGAGCGGGCGCTGTTGCAGAACCAGTTCATGCTGCTCCTCCATTCCAGGGAGCCCCGCATGCCCGAATCGGCCGCCTTCAAGCTTGAAATGCCGTTGCCGGATACCGCCGGCCTGGCAGATCATCCGTTGCTGAAATGGCGCCGCCAGCAGGAAGCCGCGGCCGGTGCGGCCGTGCAGGTACAAAAAGCGAAGCTGCTGCCCGATCTCAGCGCGGGGGTCAATAACCACAGCATCCGCGACGGTGTGCGATACGGGTGGGGCGACCGGTTCAATTCGTTCCAGTTGGGTGTGGCCGTTCCCGTGTTCACAGGTTCGCAGCGCGCAAGGATCAAATCCGCCAAAACCGGTCTTCGCATCGCGCAAAACGAAACCGAATACCAGGCGGCCGCGCTGGAAGCGGAGCTTGCCGGGGCAATGGTGCGGGTGAAGCAGTTCCGCGACATCGTGAACGATTTCGAAACGGGCGCTTTGAAAAACGCGCGGGAAATCACCGCCACGCTGAACCGGCAACTGCAGGAAGGGGAAATCAATTATCTCGAGTGGACCGTCCTCAACCAGCAATCCCTCGGCACGCAGCTCGACTACTTCGATGCCGTTAACAATCTCAACAACAGCATTATCCAATTGCAATACCTGTTAGCTGATTAATTATGAAACACAATATCATTTTCAATAATGCCTTCGCAGCGGCGCTTTGCCTGCTGCTCGCCGCCTGCGGAAATGCCCCGGAAGCGCCTGGAGACGCGCCGGTGGCAGCGGATACCGATGTGGTGACCCTCACGGCGGAACAACGCAAACACGTAGACCTTCAGACCGGCCGCCTGTCCGAACAAAGCGTGAGCGGCATCCTGCGGCTCAGCGGACATGTAGACGTTCCTCCGCAAAACATGATCTCCGTGAGCACGCCGCTCGGCGGCTACCTGAAATCTACCGGCATGATGCCCGGTACGCTCGTCAGAAAAGGGCAATTGCTCGGCGTGATGGAAGACCCCCAGTTCATCCAGCTGCAACAGGATTACCTCATGTCGAAAAACCGGCTGGAGTTTGCCCGGAAGGAATTCGAACGGCAGAAAGAGCTCAACAGCAGCAAAGCCAGCAGCGATAAAGTCATGCAACAGGCCGAAAGCGAATACCGCAACATGCGCATCTCCACCCGCGCGCTCGCCGCCAAACTGGCGCTGATCGGCATCGATGCAGACCGGCTCACGGAAAATAATATCTCGCGGACGGTCAATATCCTGTCGCCCATTAACGGCTACGTCAACAAAGTGAATGTCAACATCGGGAAATACGTGACCCCGTCCGACGTGATTTTCGATCTTGTAAATCCGGAAGATATTCACCTGAACCTGACCGTTTACGAAAAAGACCTCGCCAAACTGTCTATCGGCCAACCTGCGTTAGCGTACACCAACGCCAGGCCCGATCAGAAGTACGAAGCGGAAATTATCCTGATCAGTCATTCCCTGAACGAGAACCGCAGCGCCGAGGTGCATTGCCATTTCCGGAAGTACGACAAAAGCCTTGTGCCGGGGATGTACATGAATGCCGAGGTGCGGTTGAATGGCATGGTAGAGAAAGTGTTGCCCACGGCGGCTTTCGTGAATTTCGAGAACCAGGATTATGTGTTCGTGCAGGAAGGCGAGCGCTCTTTCCGGCTAACGCCCGTCACCAAAGGGCAGGAGGGCGAAGGGGTTACCGTGGTGGCATCGCCCGGACTGGAAGGGAAAACCATTGTGACGGCCGGCGCGTATTCCCTGCTGATGCAGTTGAAGAACACGGCAGAGTGAGGGTGGGAACGAAATCAGAAACCCCGGGGGCCCAGGCCCCCGGGGTTTCTGATTGGTAGAAGCAGCCCCAGGAAGGGGCCGCGGCTGTATGAACCAGATATGTCGCATCAATACGACAATCGAACGATCCTGTTGTTTTGTTGCAGGTCAACCTTGAAAAAGTTGCCCACTGGCATACTGGTGAACGGATCGATGTTAAGGATATCGGAGACCGGCCTGGAGTTGAATAATACTAAGCAAGAGTTTAGTGTTGAATTGACGGAAACTGGTGCGATTATATCAACCCACCCGTTTCCCCAGTATCTTCAATCCCACTTCTTTCCCATCGAGCTCCGCGATGTCGGGCAGCGTGCCCCAATCTTCGAAACCCAATGAATGGAATAGCCGCAAACTGGGAATGTTGTGCGCGAAAATAAATCCCAGCAAGGTTTTTACACCGAAGGAGGATGCGTGTTGGATGGCGTATTTCAGCATTTCCCTGCCGAAACCTTTCCCGCGGAAATTTTCGTCGAGGTAAATACTGATTTCGACGGTGGCGTCATAGGCGGGCCGGCCGTAGAACGACTGGAAGCTGATCCATCCCACCATGTCTTTTTCTTCGTTTTCCACCACCCACAACGGCCGCCGCTCCGGCGTATGGATATCGAACCAGTGTTGCCGGCTTTCGGTGGGCACGGGATCCGTATCCGCCGTCACCATCCGCGATGCGATGGTGGAATTGTAGATGGCGACGATGCGCGGGAGGTCTGCCTGCAAGGCGTTTCTATAGGTCAATATGTGCATGCTGCCGTTTTTTCAGGTGGATTTGCGAACGATGAGCTCGGTTTTCAAAACTTTGGGGATGGATTTCCAGCCGGCCACCGCCTCGCACCACTTCATCCGCGAACACGATGCGGATGCCTTTGCGCCGGAAGATCTTCAAATGGTCGTAGTTCCGTGTTTCGCGGGTGATGGAGACGAGCATCCCGGCTACCTGGTTAGCCGGCATCACGCGGGTGTTCGCCACTTCGGTTTCATCGCTTTCGTCGGACTGGCAGATGACCGTGGCGTATCCCGCATTGCCCGCCATGTTCCGCTGATCATCCAGCTTCTCCGCCAGTTCCGGCACAGCCTGCCGCGTGTATGGTTTCACGCTCCTGTGGCCCGTCAAAGCCCGCGAAACCGTGGATTTGGACAGGTTCAGCTCCCCGGCGATATCAATGAAGGTTACCTGGTGCCTTGTCATGACGCTAAGAAACGAATTATTTCAATTGGTGGGAAAAGTCATTTAACTAAACAAGCCCGTCAACACGGAAAAACTCCTGATAGCATTGGCGCACCGTTCAACAAATGTGCCCGCCGCCATATGCGCGGTACGGTGTTACGCATAGCTGCGCAACCCTGTTAAAACGCATAAATCCCGCTACATGAGCGGGATTCGTGCGTAATTACCCTACAGTTTTTTAACATGCCGGAAGGGCGCTCGTGCAACCGGATCGTTTTGGTGCATGATGGCGTTATTGTCCTTGCGAATTCGGGATAAAGGATCCCCTGAGCCGGTGAATCCCCAAAAGAAAATAAATGGTTGGTTTTTGAATTACGGTTGTTTTTCGGTTGATCTGCTGCCCTGTCTGCCGGCGTATTATTTCCATACTAAATTGAAAAATCTTTTCTAATTTTTGCATGATGGCCGAATAAACCGTAAATTTTCCGGTGAAAAGCCTGGTTTTGGCATTTTTGCCGGATGGGCCGGGCCGGCGGTGGCCGGAAAGCCGAACTTCTTCCGGTTCCATATTTTCAACTTTTTGCCATGCAAGACATAGATCAGACGGATCTGGAGATTTTGCGCCTCCTCCAGCGCAACGCAGAGCTGACGAACAGGGAGATTTCCGGCAAGCTGCACAAGTCGGTAGCCGCCGTCCACGAACGGATCAGGCGCCTCAAGCAGCAGGGCTTCATCCGCAGGATCGTGGCCATCCTCGACCGCAAAAAGGTCAACCGCGGCCTCATCGCCTTCAGCCATGTATTATTGAAAGACCATTCCGCCCACACCCTCAGCTCTTTCGAGAACGAAGTGGTAAAATTCCCGGAAGTGATGGAATGCTTCCAGATGACGGGCACTTTCGATTTCATCCTGCGCATCGCCACCGAAGACATGGACGCTTACCACGTTTTCTACCGCAAACTCGCCACCCTGCCCAATATCACGACGGTGCAGAGCTTTTTCGTGCTGTCCGAAACCAAAAGCGATACGGCCTACCCGCTGTAATCGCCGGTACAACCATTGCATTTCCGGGGGATTTTGGCGAGGTTTGCGGCACTTTATTTCATCACCAATTGCGTTTCCTTGAACGACGACGGTCAACTTACTGACGCTCCTGCGCTTTTCAGCCGGATCGCCTCCGGCGACGAAGCCGCGTTCCGCGAACTGTTCGGGCTGTACGTACCCCGGCTGCAGGCCATGGCTTTGCGCATCACGGGGTCGGCGGCGGTGGCGGACGACCTCGTGCAGGAAACCTTCCTCAAAGTATGGGTCGCGCGGGACCAGCTTACCGGGCTGGAGCAGCCGGGCGCCTGGGTGCGGAAGATCTGCTTTTTCCTGGCCGTGAACCACGTGCGCCGGCAAGCCCTCCGCGATAAAGTCATGGACCACATCGCCCACGAAAAGGACGCCTCCGGCAAATCGTTACCCGTGGCGGAAATGGTGGAATTCAGGCAGTTGCTTTCCCTGGTGGGCGACGCTGTTGACCGCCTGCCGGAGAAACAACGCCGCATTTACCGCCTCAGCCGGGAAGAGGCGCTCACGATTGCCGAAATCGCCGATCGCATGGGCCTCGCATCCAGCACCGTGAAAAACCTCATGGTGATGGCGCTCAAAAATATCCGCGTTTCCCTTCAAAATGCCGGGTATCCATTGTCTGTCCTCGTTTTGATCGATATTCTCCTCTGATTGTATCCCCGGACGAAAAAAACTTTGATTTTTTTCGGTACTACCTGTCTGCCCGATTGTCTGGTATAGATAAGGGGAACTAAAACATCATCGTTTACCTGATCCCGAAATGCATGGAAAAGCACAACCGCTTACAATATTTGCTGGAACGCATGGCCAGTGGCGCCGCTTCGGATGCCGAGCTCGGGGAACTGCAAGCCCTCGTCGACCACGGCGATTCCGCTATCGGCGAAGCCGAAAGCTGGCTGGAAGCTGCCCGGCCCGAAACGGCCCCGCCTTTCGACCGCCAGCACTGGATGCAGGTGGCCGACCGGATCCTGGCGGCAGACAAACGCCCGGCCGATGAAGCCGCCCCGCCGAAACTGCGCGTGCATTTCCTGCACCGGTGGTGGTCGGCCGCGGCGGCGGTATTGTTCGTGGCCGCAGGGGTTTGGTATTTCAACCGCCATCAGCCCGTACCCCAACCGATGGTGTCGGTGAACGCCCCGCCAGACGTGGCGCCTGGCAAAAACGGCGCCATCCTCACGCTTTCCGACGGCTCGCAGCTGGAGCTGGACAGCGCCGGCAACGGCCTCATTTCCCGCCAGAGCGGGACGGCCGTGGTGTTGGGCAGCGACGGATTGCAGTATACACCGGAAGACCCCGGGGCAGGGGAGCTGAAATATAATACCATCGCCACTTCCAAGGGGCGGCAGTTTACGGTGACCTTGCCGGACGGGTCGAAAGTGTGGCTGAACGCGGCCAGTTCGTTGCGGTTCCCGGTGGCGTTCAACGGGGGCGAGCGTGCCGTGGAACTTTCAGGGGAAGGATATTTCGAAGTGGCGAAAGATGCCGCGAAGCCTTTCCGGGTGAAGGTGCCGGGGAAGTTGGACCTCGAAGTGCTGGGCACTTCCTTTAACGTGAACGCCTATGCCAACGAACGGAACAGCTATACAACATTGGTGACGGGCGCCGTGAGGATCGCGCAGGCAGGGAATGCCGCGGGCGCTATGGTGCTGAGGCCTGGAGAGCAATTGCAGGCCGGCGGGAACGGAATGGAGGTGATCCCCGGCGCAAACCTGGATAAAGCCGTCGCCTGGAAAAACGGGCTGTTTAACTTCGACGGGGCCGGGCTGCGCGACATGATGCGCCAGCTGGAACGATGGTACGACCTGGAAGTAGTGTATGAAGGAAATGTGCCCGATGTGGTGTTTTTCGGGGAAATGAGCCGGAAACTGAAGCTGTCTGACGTGTTGAGCGGCCTGGAGCGGTCGGATGTGCATTTCAGGCTGGAGGAAGGACGGCGGCTGGTCGTGATGCCTTAGTAACTATTTATCCCTATATCATAAATCAGAAAAATCATACATGGACTAGTAAATATCAACTAAGATCGGTCAGCCGGAAATAAAAAACGGAAGTGCTGCGAACACTCCCGTAAAAGTTTGCCGGGTGATAAAAAACGGGTTACGAGACCTCCATTTCTAACAACCAAACGTTGCAAATCTATGCAAAAAACTGCTTACTGGAGCCGTTGGGAATTGCCATGCCGGTTCCCAGCCAAAATCCTCCGGATCATGAAAATTACCAGTGTTCTCCTTCTCGCCATTTGTTTACATGTATCAGCCAGCACGTATTCCCAGTCTGTTACTTTCTCCGGAAGGGAAGTACCGATGAAAAAGGTTTTTGCGGCCATCAAGCGGCAAACCGGGTACGTGGTTTGGGGTAAGTCCGACCTGCTGCGCCAGGCAGGCACCATTTCCGCATCCGTGCAGAACATGCCTTTGCTGAGTTTCCTGGACCTCATCGTCAAAGACCAGCCGTTCCAATACAGGATCGCCGACAACACGATTTTCCTGTACGGGAAGTTCGATCCCGTTCCCGCAGAAGAGGAGCAGGCCGTAAAGGAAACCCCCATCACCGGGCGCATCATCGACAGCACCGGTGTTCCGCTCATCGGCGCCACGATCGTGGCAACCGGCGGCGGCCGCTCCGCCATCACGGATGCAGACGGCAAATTCACCATTCCGGTGAATGAAGGGAGCGTGGTGCGCATCAGCTTCATCGGTTTCAAAACCAGGGACGTGACCATTTCGGCACGTATGCTGGAAAGCGGCACCATGGGCAATTTGGTCCTTTCCATGATTTCGTCCAACCTCACCGAACTGAACGTTACCGCCAATACCGGTTACCAGTCGATCCCCAAAGAGCGCGCCACCGGTGCATTCAGCGTGATCACCGAAGAAACGCTGGGCGCCCGTATGCAAACGAGCCTCATCAGCCGGCTGGAAGGCGCGGTGCCGGGACTTTTCCTGCAGAACGGAGCGGTGAACCTGCGGGGGATTTCTACGCTGTACGGTACCCAAAGCCCGCTGTTCGTTGTGGATGGTTTCCCCTATGAAGGAGACCTCAACTACCTCAACCCCAACGATATCGTGAACGTCACCGTCTTGAAGGATGCCGCCGCCACCTCCATCTACGGCACCCGCGCCGCCAACGGCGTCATCTCCATCACCACCCGCCACGGCAGCGCCCGGAAACTGACGGTCAATTTCAGCAGCACCGCCTTCCTCACGCCCAAATCCGACGCGGGTTACCTGAACTTTATGAATTCGAAGGAAATGGTAGACATGGAAGTAGAACTCTTCCACAAATGGCATCCTTCCTTCAACGACAGGCTCCAGCGCTCCGGCAAAAGCAAAGTGAAAGAGGCGCTCTACGATCACGAACAGGGCAATATCACGAAATCCCAGCTCGACGATATCCTCGATAAGCTCCGCAGTTACGACGGTCAAAGCCAGGTGGAAGACCTCTACATGCGCAACCAATTCAAACACCGCGAGAGCTTTTCCGTCAACGGTGGTACCGACGCCCATCAATACAATATTTTCATGAATTACACCGGCAGTTCCGGCTATGGATTGCGCGATCGCGACGAAGCCGTGAACGTGGGATTGAACGATCGCGTGAAAGTCTTCAAATGGCTGGATGCGGAAATCGGTATGATGACCAATATCAGTAATGGAAAATTCACCCGCGAAGGCCCTACGCAATACTATACCAACCTGCCGTATGAGATCATGCGGTACCCAGACGGCAGTCCGGCGCCCTTCACCAAACTGAAATCGCCGTTCGAAAACAAACGCCTGGTGGAAGTTGGTTTATATGATGAAACGTATTATCCGCTGGAAGAAATGGATAGGGCCAGGATATCGAGCTGGTCGAACCACGTGCGGATCCAGGGCGGTTTTACGGCAAGAATCATCCGTGGGCTGACGCTCGATCTGAAATACCAGACGGAAAGAGGCTCCAGCTACGGCAAATCCTACTACACCCCCACGTCTTATTACACCAGGCGCATGATCAACGATGCGGCGCAGATAGACAACAACGGGGACCTCATCAAAAATATTCCCGACGGCGGGCAGATTTTCGAAACCAGGGCCTCGGCCAAATCCTATACCGCCCGCGGCCAGCTGAACTTCGACCGGGAAGTGGCGCCCCGTCACCGTTTGACCGCTATCGCCGGTACGGAATGGCGCGCCATCTCGAACAGCGCCACGAAGCTGTCTAAAATGGGGTATAATGATAATAACCTCCAGTTCCAGCCCATCAACGAGGTGCAGCTCGGCAGCCTTAAAAATACGCAGTCGCTCGATGGCACCTTCTTCTGGGGCTTCAACGACGATACTTACTATCGCTACGGAGAAAACCGCTACGTATCGTTTTACGGTAACTTCGGGTATACGTTCGACGGCAAGTATAACCTGACGGGCAGTGCACGTGTCGATGATTCCAACCTTTTCGGCGTGGCCACCCGCGACCGCCGTTTGCCGGTATGGCACCTGGGCGCCAGCTGGCGTTTGACGGAAGAGGACTTCATGAAAAACATCAACTGGTTGAACAACCTGGCCCTCCGCACCACTTACGGCCTGGGCGGTAACGTGGCGCAGACGGCCGGGCCGTACCTGCAGGCTTCGTCGAGCTTCTTCAACGATGCCCGCGCCAACGCCACAGACATCCTTTATCCGCCGAACGGCAACCTCCGTTGGGAAAAAACGGCGAGCACCAATATCGGGATCGATTTTGCCGTGTTGAACAACCGGATCTACGGTTCGGTGGATTATTACATCCGCAAAACGACCGACCTGCTGGGCGAAAAACTGACGGACCCCACGAACGCGTTCCCTTTCGCCCTCATCAACTACGGCAGCATGAACAACAAAGGGCTGGAAATCGCGCTCAACACCCGCAATTTCGAAAGCCGGGATTTCAACTGGAACACGATGCTGAACCTGACTTTCAACAAAAGCCGGATGACGGATATCAACCTGCGCAACCCCGACTACCGGACGCTTACGCAGGGCTGGGGCGTTAACCGCATCGGTTACCCCATGGATGCGGTGTTCAGCTTCCGCTATGCCGGCCTCGACCCCACCAACGGTACCGTGATGGTATACGATGCAGACGGGAAAGTGGTGAAGAACTACGACCAGTCGGGCACCGTGGTGGCGAACATGCAAGACGTCAACGGCCTGGTGTACAGTGGTACGCTCCGGCCCAAATGGACCTCCGGTTTTACCAATACCTTCAATTACAAACAACTTACCCTCCGCGTGATGATGATCGCCAACGGGGGGCATGTGCTTCGCGACGTAGCGAGCCCCATCCAGAACAATTTCGGCAGCCGGAACGAAGACAAAAGGCTGATGAATTTCTGGCGCAAGCCCGGCGACGAGCGGAACCCCAATACCATGCCCGCTCCCGATCTGAACGCAGATGGCCGCGAATATTACACGCTGATCTGGTTTGCGGCAGACCGGAATGTGCTGAAGGGAGACTATCTCAAAGTGAGAGACATCTCATTGTCGTACGATTTCGCGAAAATGCTGCAATCCGTCACCAAACTCTCCTCCGCCAAATTTACCCTGCAGGTGCAGAACCCCTTCTCCTTGTTCCGTAACGATCAGGGGATAGACCCGGAGGCATACCAGTTGGCGAGCCAATATGCCAACAGGACGCTTTGGGTTTCACGCGTTTATATGGCCGGAATCGACATCACTTTCTAAAACCTGGGACCATGAAGAAATTACATCTGTATATCATCAGCATAATGGCACTGTCTGGGTGCGACAAATTCCTGGACATCAAGCCGAAAGATAAATTCATCCCCACCACGGTCACCGATTACGAGAATATGCTCAATTCCGGTACCATGGTGAATTACGGGGACATGTACTGGGACCTCCTGTCTGACGACGCTTTCCTGCCGGAAGGGGAACCCGGCAACCTGTATTCGGCCCGGCAGGTTTTTGCCCGGCTTATTTACAAGTTCAACCCTTCGCCGTACGACCAGGGAAATAACGATTATACCTGGAGCGAAGGGTACAAGCGTATCTTTTATTGCAACAGTGTCATCAACAATATCATGGACGCTACGGAAGGTACCGATGCGAGCCGGCGCAGTATCCGCGCCGAGGCGTACCTGGGCCGCGCCATGGAGCACCTGTTGCTGGTGAACACCTATGCGCAGCATTACGACGGCGCTACCGCGGCCACTACGCCCGGCATCCCCATCGCGCTGATCGCCGACATCAGTGCCAAATTCAGCCGGAACTCCGTGCAGGAAGTGTACCAGCAGATCCTCAGCGATCTGAATACCGCAGTGGCCGACCTTCCCCTGAAGAACAGACCTACGAAGTTCAGGGCCACCAAAGCAGGAGGGTACGCCGCGCTGGCCCGTACCTACCTTTTCATGGGCGATTATGCCAACGCCAGGAAGAACGCCGACCTGGCGCTGGGCCTGCAAAGCGAACTGAAGGACATGAATACCTATCAGATCATTGCGCCGGGGCCTTTCCCCAACGTGCCCGGTGCTCCCGTGGGCTGGACGAACATCCCCGATGCGCAACTGAACACGGAAACCATCGTGGCCAGGCACTTCCTGCGGCCGATGGGCCTCGGGCAATATGTGTGCGCTTCTCCTGATCTGACGGCCCTGTTCACCAACGACGATAAGCGCTGGACGCTGTACTATGCAGACGGCTGGCCGCCGGCGCCGCCGTTCAATTACATGGACCGCTATGGCGTGAAGATTTTTCTCCGTGGTGATTATTACAACAATTTCCTCGGGGTTCCGGAAATGTACCTCGTGCGCGCGGAATGCCTGGCGCGCGAAGGGAAGCAGGCCGATGCGCTGGCAGACATCAACAAGCTGCGCCTGCACCGCATTACGCCGGCGGCGTACAAAGCCTTTACCCCGGCCGATTTCGGGAGCGATGCGGAACGCGTGCTGCGCTTTGTGCTGGAAGAAAGACGCCGGGAGCTCGCCTTCACGGGCATCCGCGTGATCGATCTGAAACGCCTGAACAAAGAGCCCCGATTCGCCAAAACCATCAAACATACCGCGGAAGGCATGGTCTACGAACTGCTGCCCAACAGCAAGGAATACCTGCGCCAGCTGTGGCCCAACGCCACCGTGTTCAACCCGGACTGGCCGCTCAACCCGTAATCTCCAAACCAGCCACATACCTTGATCGGCGCCGGTGAATGCCGGCGCCATCATCCTCCCTTTGCGAAAAATAACGAACATGCAAGACAACATCGTTAAGATAGAAGGGCTATCCCACCGCTACAGCAAAGACTGGGCGGTGCAGGATATCAGCTTCGACATCAACCGGAACGGCATCGTGGGGCTGCTCGGCTCCAACGGCGCCGGAAAATCCACCACCATGAACATCCTCTGCGGTGTGCTCAGTCAAACCCGCGGCCGCGTGCTCATCGATGGCATCGACATGCGGGAACATCCGGAAGACGCTAAAAAGCGGATCGGGTTCCTACCGCAGAACGCGCCGCTATATCTTGAGCAGACCGTAGACGAATACCTGACCTATTGCGCCCATCTCCGCCTCATCGACAAGCGGAAGATCAAGGCGGCGGTGGATGTGGTGAAGGAACGCTGCGGTGTGGCGCACTTCAGCAACCGGCTCATCGGCAACCTCTCCGGCGGCTACCGCCAAAGGGTCGGCATCGCCCAGGCCATCATCCACCGGCCGCTGCTGGTGGTGCTCGACGAGCCTACCAACGGCCTAGATCCCAACCAGATCCTGGAAGTAAGGCAACTCATCAGGGAAATCGCGGCAGACAGGGCGGTGATCTTCTCCTCCCACATCCTCTCCGAAATCCAGGCCACCTGCCAGGATATCATCATGATCGAAGGCGGGAAGATCGTGTTCAAAGACACGATGGATACGTTCAACAACTACATCGAGCCGGACAGCCTGGTGGCTACGATGGAAAACCCGCCCTCCGCCGGGGAACTGCGGTCTATTGCAGGCATTAAGGAAGTACAGTTCCTGTCTGACAAGACCGTCAGGCTGCGGTTTGAGCCGACGGCAGACATTGCGGAGCATATCGTGGAAACGAGCGTGCTGCGGAAGTGGCGCCTCCGGGAGATCGCGCTGGAGAAAAGCTCGCTCGACGCCATTTTCGCCCAGTTATCCAACAAAACATTTAAATCCGCCGTACCATCATGAAAGTCATAACCAGAATAGCCCGCCAGGAGCTGAGCCTCCTGTTCCATTCGCCGGTGGCCTGGCTCATCCTGATCGTTTTTCCCATCCAGATCGGGGTCAATTTCATTTATTACCTGCAAATGATCGGAAGGGCGCAACGGATGGGCAACCATTTCAACGACGTCACCTCCATGGTATTCTCCGGCCTTCAGGAAGGGTTTTATCCCGGCGTGAAAGGCACGCTGTACTTCTACATCCCGCTGCTCACGATGGGGCTCATCAGCCGGGAGATGCACAGCGG
Organism: Chitinophaga rhizosphaerae; assembly: GCF_003958645.1. GTDB lineage: Bacteria > Bacteroidota > Bacteroidia > Chitinophagales > Chitinophagaceae > Chitinophaga > Chitinophaga rhizosphaerae. The sequence continues at coordinate 274,592 of NZ_RXLO01000006.1, read as the reverse complement.
TTCCATCAAGCTGCTGCTGTCGTCGCCCATTAAAGTGAAAGACATCGTGCTCGGGAAATATATGGCGATGATGGGATACGGCGCCCTGTTGCTGCTTATCATCTGCGCTTACGCCGTGGCCGGATCGTTTTTCATCACGAATATCGACTGGTCTTTGCTCGTGTCCGGCGCCATCGGCCTGTACCTGCTGATCTGCGCCTATTCCGCCATCGGGCTGTTCATGTCGTCGCTCACAACCTACCAGGTGGTGGCGGCCATCAGTACCCTGGCGGTGCTGGCTGGGCTTAACTTCGTCGGCGGGCTTTTCCAGGGCAACGATACCGTAAGGCATATCACGTATTTTATGTCGATCGCGGGGAGAACGGAAAAATTCATTTTCGGGTTGATCAGCACGCAGGACATCGTGTATTTCTGCATCGTCATCGGGTTCTTCCTGGCCATCACGGGCATGCGGCTGCAAGACCAGCGGGAGGCAAGGCCTGCCATGGCCCGCGCCGCGAGGTACCTCGGGCTGGTGTGCATTTGCTTTGTAACCGGCTATCTCAGCAGCCTGCCGGCGTTGACGGGGTATCTGGACATGACGGCCACCAAAAACCACACCCTCGGGCCGCAAAGCCGTGAACTGATCGCGCAGATGGAACATCCGCTGAAGATCACCACCTACGTCAACATCCTCGATCAGAATTATTACCTCGGCGCACCGGAAAAGAAAAGCGAAGACGAACGTATCCTCACGCCTTACCGCCGGTTCATGCCCGATATGCAAATGGAGTACGTGTATTATTACGATTTCTCCAACAACGAAGGACTGTATAAAAACTACCCCGGCGAAAGCGATGCCGCCATCGCCAAAAAAGTGGCCGATATCCAGGACCTGGATTATAAAAAAGTGATGAAGCCGGAAGATGTGAAGAAGGTGGTGGATTTGAAATCCGAAGAAAACCGCCTTGTGCGGTCGCTGCAATACGGCGACAAACAAACCTTCCTCCGCTTCTACAACGATCTCCGCATTTACCCCGGCGAGCAGGAATTCACCGCTGCGCTGAAGCGCCTGGTGACGCCGGAAGAGATCCCCGTGGTCACGTTCCTTCGCGGCAATGGCGAGCGCAGCATCACCAAAGCCGGCGACGGGGCGTTCCGCACCTTCGTGAATGAGCTTACGTTCCGTGGCGCGCTCGTGAACCAGGGCTTCAACGTGGATACGGTAGACCTCACGAAGCAGGATATCGCCGCTACCACGGATGTGCTGGTGGTCGCCGATCCCCAAAGCGCGTTTGCACCCGAAGTGCAGCGGAAGCTGGACGCCTACCTGGCCAGCGGCCGGAACCTCCTCGTGATCGCGGAGCCCGGTTCCCGGGAAGTGCTCAGGCCCCTGTTGCGGCAGCTCGATGTGCACCCCGGCGATTCCGCCGTACTGGAAGAAAGCCGCGACTATGCCCCTGATTTCTTGCTGGCGCGGTTTGCAGACAGCGCAGGCGCCATAGCGCCGCAGTTGGGAGGTTTTCAGGCGAGCGGTGGCATCGTATCCATGGCGGGCACCTTGCCGCTGCGGTTCGGTTCCGCAACGGGTTTCCGTACCATTCCACTGCTGAAAGCGAAAAACAACGAAGCGCTGGCCGTAGCCGCCCAAAGAACGGTGAACGGAAAAGCCCAGCGCATCATCGTAACGGGCGACGCGGATTTCATGAGCTCCGGCGAACTGGGGCGCCGCAAACCCATGGTGTGGAACCAGCCGCTCGTAACCGAAATGTTCCGCTGGTTCACCTACGGCGATTTCCCCGTCAACACCGGCGCCATCCGGTCGAAAGACGCGATCGATACCACAGATAAAGGTATCATCACCATGAGAATAGTTTTCTTTGGCCTCATCCCCGGATCGCTCCTGGTATTCGCGGCGTTCTTGCTGCTGTACAGGAAGCGGAGGTAGTATTGCAGTGGATATAAAACACGCAGCTGCAGGCCGTATGCTTGCAGCTGTTTATCGAAAAGGAAGCAAAGCCCGCTCAGTTCGAGCGGGCTTTTTGTATGGGGCAGTTGTGTTAAAAAATGGAACGCCTACTCGTCTTTCAGGCAATGCAAAGGGTTGGCCCTGGCCGCTTTCGCCGTCTGAACGCCGATCGTGGACCATGCCGCCAGCAGCGCAATGATGGCCGCGCCCAGAAAGTAAAGCGGCGTAAGCGCAATGCGGTATGCGAACCCGTTGAGCCAGTTTTTCGTGAGGAAATAACTGATGGGGATGGATACTGCGATGGAAATGAGGACCACCTTCGTAAAACCGGCCGACAACACATAGAAAATATTCCCGTTGCTGGCGCCCAGCACTTTGCGGATACCGATCTCCTTCACCCGCCGCTCCACGCTGAACGCCGCCAGCCCCAGGAGCCCCAGGCAGGAAATGACGATCGCCAGTACGGTAAAGTACCTCGACAGCGTGGCCACCAGCTTTTCCAGGGTGTACTGTTGCTGGTAAGCCGTATCCAGGTAATTAAGATTGAGCGTATAGCCGGGATTGAAACGACCATAAAATTCGCTCATCCTGCTGATGGTGGCAGGCTGATCATGTTCCTTCACCCGTACCATCACCAGCGCCGTAGCCTGCGGTTGCAGCGAGAACAGGAACGGCTGGATCTTTTCGTGCATCGAGTTGTAATGGAAGTCTTTTGTGACGCCGATGATCGTTCTCGGGTTATTGTCGAGGTAGATCGTTTTGCCGACGGGGTCCGCGATGCCCATCATTTTGATGGCGGCCTGGTTGAGGATCACACCGGCGGAATCCGTTCCGAAGTTTTTGCTGAACGTTCTGCCCTGGGCCATCTGGATGCCGAGGGTTTCCAGCGCGTCGTAATTGACGGGCATTTTGTGGAAACGGATACGGTCGTCGGCGTTCTTACCGTTCCACCGCACTCCCGGCCCCGGCAGGAACGCGGGCATGATGATATTCTGCTGCACTGTGCTGGCGTTCACCACGCCGGGAATGGTTTTCAGCTCGCTGAGGAACGCGCCTGTCCGCTCGGCCACCCGTCCTTCCATCTCGAAATACATGATATTGTCCTTATCGAAACCAGGCTGTTTGTTTTGCACGAACTGCAGTTGCTGATACAGGACCATGGCCCCAACGATGAAAATGATGGAGACGGTGAACTGGAACGCGACCAATCCTTTCCGCACCCACGATTCCCCTGATCCACCGCCGGATCTGGCGCGGAGGGTCGACGCCACGCTGAACCGCGAGAGGTAAAATGCCGGATAGCTGCCCGCTACAACCCCCACTGCCATGGTGATCCCGAAAACCGCCAGCACCAGTTGCCAGCTGAATTGAATGGCTACGGCCCGGCCCGCGATGCGGTCGAACTGCGGGAGGAACAGCGCCACGAGCAATAATGCGATGAAAAGCGCCGCGAAGCTCATGACGAGCGATTCGCCGATGAACTGGAAGATGAGTTTATGCCGGCCGGCGCCCATGGCCTTTTTGATGCCGATCTCCTTCATCCGCCGCGAGGCTTTTGCGGTGGAAAGGTTCATGAAATTGATGCAGGCGATCAGGAGGATGAATGCCGCGATGATGGAAAACAGCCGGACATATTCGATCCTTCCGCCCGATTGTACCCCGTTTTCATAATTCCCGTAGAGATAGCCGTCCGAATACTTGCTGAGGAACAGCCGGGAAGGGAAGGGGGTGTTTTTATCTTTTTGCGCGATGAAATTTTCGATCTTTTGCTGGAACTCCGGGAGGTGGGTTCCCGGCTTCAGGACAACGAACGTCTGGAACGGTCCCGACCGGAAATCTGCCGTGGCCGGCACGAAATCCTTCCAGGCATCCAGCGGGAGCACGAAGTCGAATTGCTGGGTAGACGATTCGGGCTGATCGGCATACACGCCCGATACGGTGCAGGTCTTCATGAAAGTCAGCCATTTCCATTCCAGCGTTTTCCCCATGGCGTTATCGGCGGATTGGAAGAGTTGTTCCGCCAGGCGTTTCGACAGCGCTACCGAATTCTTATCCGCCAGCACGCTGGCCGCGTTTCCGTGGATGAGGGGGAAGCTGAATATCCGGAAGTAATCCTTTCCCGCGAAATTCCCGCTCGCGCCCATCACTACATTGTTCCGGCCGATATTGAATTTTTTGAACCATTCCGGCGGCGTCATGGTCACGGCATATTCGACTTCCGGCATGTCGGACCGCAGCGCATCGCCCAATCCGCCGCCGGTTCCGGTAACAGTGTTGATGCGGCCGTCCTGTTCGCGGTTGACCCTTACCTGGTACAGCCGGCTGCCGTTTTCGTGGAAACCGTCTACCCGCAACTCCCCGGAAATCCAGAGGTAGATCAGCAGCGCCACGGCCAGTCCGGTGGAAAGCCCCACCAGGTTGATGATGAACGTGGTTTTGAAGCGCCTGAAATTGCGGAGGGTGATCTGGAGGTAGTGTCTGAACATGGATAGAACGTTTATGGATATCTGAACGATGGAATTTCCCGGTTCAGGGAAGATGCAGGAGCGGGGATTTTCCATAAACTTTTTTTCCGGGAGGTGAGCGGCAGGAAAAGCAAAGCCCCTTCGGGAGGAAACCCCTTCGGTTTGTTATTTACTGAACAAATATAATCGCCCGTCACTGCATTTTCTACCCGGCCCGCTGAACAAACCCCATGAACTTTTGAACAAAGCAAATTCGGCCCGCAGAACAAAGTGACCCGGCGGCGGCTGTTCTACTTTTGTTTCAACAAACAAAAACGAAATGATCATGAAACAGTACAACAACCAGGGCGCCCTGCAGCACCCGCTCCGCTCGGGCTTCAACGCACAATCCACCGCGGCAGACGTGATCGCCGGTATGGACCTTTCCGGGAAAATCGCGATCGTAACGGGCGGAAATGCCGGTATCGGCGTAGAAACCACCAGAACGCTGGCGGCAGCCGGGGCTACGGTCATTGTTCCGGCGCGCGACGTGCAGAAAGCCCGTAAAAACCTCGAAGGCATCCCGCAGGTGGAAATCGAAGCCATGGATTTTATGGACCCCGCTTCCATAGACGCTTTCACTGAAAAATTCCTGGCTTCGGAAAGGCCGCTGCACCTGCTGATCAACAACGCCGGCATCATGTGGGTGCCGTTGCGCAGGGATGCACGCGGGATCGAATCGCAACTGGCCACCAATTACGTCGGGCAGTTCCACCTCACGGCAAGGCTTTGGCCCGCGCTGAAGGCGGCGAACGGGGCGAGGGTGGTGAATGTTTCGTCGCTGGGGCACCAGATGGGCGGCATCGATTTCGACGATCCTAATTTCGGGCACCGGCCGTATGAAACCCTCCAGGCTTACGGACAATCGAAAACCGCCAGCAACCTTTTTACGCTGGAGCTCGACAACCGGGCGGCCCGCTTCCGGGTTCGGGCGTATGCCGTGCATCCGGGCTCGATCGGCGGTACGGAACTGGGCCGTGAAGCGCCGCTGGAGCTTTTCCAGCAGATGGGTTTCGTAGATGAGCAGGGGAATATGCGCCCGGAAGTACTGGCTTCCCTCAAAACCATCCCGCAGGGCGCGGCTACCACCGTGTGGGCCGCTACGAGCCCGCTGCTCTGCGAAATCGGCGGGGTTTACTGCGAAGACGGTGATGTGGCCGAGCTCCTGGACCCCAATTCCGACAATCTCCATCAAAACGGTGTATTGCCCGCCTCGCTGGATGCGGACAGCGCCCGGCGCCTCTGGTCGCTCACCGAATCCATGACCGGTATCGAATTCGATATCCGCTGATCCACCCGGTTTTTCATCCCCTAAAATCAATTCCCATGCGCCCCTTCATCCTTCCGAAAGGAAATCCCGTACATCGCATTCATGGAACGCAAGCCCGCAAAGGCCTCGTGTTCATCCCCGATATGAGCGGGTTTACAACGCTCGTTCGCAGTACGGACCTCATGGCCGGACAAATCATCACCTGCGAACTGCTGGCCGTTATCCTGCAACATAACATGCTCGGGATGGAGGTCGCAGAAATTGAAGGGGATGCCGTTTTTTTCTACAAGTGGGAAGAGATCCCCGACATGGAAGCGCTGTACGCACAGTTTGAAGCGATGAAAACGGCGTTCGACGGCAAGCTCCGCGAGCTGGAAGCGCAGTTCGGGCTGCAGCTCGACCTGCACCTCAAAGCCATCGCGCATTACGGGGATATGGCGGAATTCTCGGTAGGGGCGTATAATAAACTGTACGGAGAAGTGGTGGTGGAAGCGCACCGCCTGCTGAAGAACAATGTGCCGGCTCGGTCGTACCTGCTGGTGACGGATGCGCTGCAACCCGCGCTGACCGGGAACCTCCCCATAGCCGGGCGCTCCAGCCAGCTGTGCGAGCTATACGGCGGACTGCGGAACCTTTGCTTCACGTACATCCTTTTTGAATGCCTGCAGCCGGCAGCGCAGCATTTCTGTTAACAACGAAAAACGAATCCAAATGCAAACTTTAATCGACAAAACAGCCCTGGTAACGGGCGGCAACAGCGGGATCGGGTATGCCGCGGCAAAAGCGCTGGCCGGAAGCGGCGCGCGGGTGATCATCACGGGTAGAAGGAAGCCGGCGGTAGACAAGGCGGCGTCCGAACTGGGGGCCGTGGGCATGATCGCCGACCAGGCCAATGTAACGGACATAACGGCGCTCGCGCAAGGCATTGCCATGCAATATGGACAGATAGACGTGCTGGTGGTGAATGCGGGCGTATCCAGGTTAACTGCCATCGCAGACGCTTCGGAAGAACTGTTCGATGAAGTGATGGACGTGAATTTGAAAGGCGCGTACTTTACCCTGAGCCGGTTCATTCCCTTGCTGCGCGACGGCGCCTCGGTGATCCTGGTTTCATCTTCCTCCGCCGTCACCGCCAAACCGCAGACTTCGATCTACACGGCCAGCAAAGCTGCCATCAATGCACTGGTGAAAGTAGCGGCGGTGGAGCTGGCGCCCCGGGGCATCCGCGTAAATACGGTGAGCCCCGGGCCTTTCAGCACGGCCATCATGGAGAAAGCGGGATTGGACCATCCGGATACGCAGCATTTCATCTTAGCCGGCGTGCCGCTCGCAAGGCTCGGCGTTCCGGAAGAAGCCGGAAACCTCATCCGGTTCCTCGCCGGCAACGATGCGGCATACATCACCGGCGCGGATTTCCTCATAGACGGCGGGCAATCCCTGAACAAGTAAATCATAATTCCCGAAGTTCCGGTTGCGGCCGATTATGCGTATTTTTATGCAATAGGCCGCCGCGGAACCTAAAAATCAGCACATGGAATACCAGGCAAAATATATTACGGAAGATATCAAGCTGTCTTGCTACCAGGACAAATTCTTCAAATCAGACATCCTGTTCGAACATCACATGCTCATCTGGTTCATTTCCGGTGAAACGAAGATCGTGCAGTCGGAAGGGACGTACACATTCCAGCAGGGTGATATTTTCCTTATCCCGCGCAACCAGCTGGCTACGATCATCAATTATCCGAAAGACGGGCAGCCCCATCAAACGGTAGTCATGCATCTCACCACGCCCTGGCTGCGGGATTTTTATGAAAGGCTTGGCGTGAACCCGAAACCCGCGGCAGAGCAGAAGATCCGCCATTTCAGGGACCATCCGCTGCTGCAAAGCTGCCTGTCGTCTTTGGTGCCGTACTTCGATATGAAGGAATTGCCGAAGGACATCGCGCATCTGAAAATCACGGAGGCTGTCACCATCCTGCGTTCCCTCGATCCGGAGATAGACGGTATGCTCGCCAGCTTTGAGGAGCCGGGGAAAATCGACCTGGCGGATTACATGGAGAAAAACTTCATGTTCAACATGCCCATGGAAAAGTTCGGTTATCTTACGGGCCGGAGCCTCACTACGTTCAAGCGCGACTTCAAAAAAACATTCGACACCACGCCGCAGAAGTGGCTCACCCAAAAGCGGCTGGAACTGGCGCATTACCAGTTCGTGGAGAAAAAGAAAAAACCCATCGATGTTTGCTATGAAGTGGGGTTTGAGAACCTGTCGCATTTTTCTTTCGCTTTCAAGAAGCATTTCGGCTATGCGCCCACTTCGCTGCTGGCCGCCCGGGAGTAAGGGTGTCACTTGTTTTTGTGCCGCATGCCGTTGCAAAGGAGAAAAGCAGCACCAATAACAGCCTTGGAAGGTTACCGGATAAGCGTCACCGTTCCCGTAAACGATTCGATGCGGTCGTCGTCCAGCAGTACCTGGACGAAATAAACATAGGTGGCCGCACTGGCCGGGCCTTTGATCCCGGTTCCGTCCCAGCCGAATTGCCGGTCGTTGGCCGGGATGTTATGTCTTTCGAAGAACGATCTGCCCCATCGGTCATAAATGATAAAATCCTTGACGGTTTTGATGTTCAGGCTGCCGATCACGTAGAACACATCATTCACGCCGTCTTTGTTGGGTGAGAATGCGGTGGGCATTTCGACGGTTTTGCGGATGAAGGTTTTGAGGTCGAAAACAGCGGTGGAAGTACAGAAAAATTCGTTGGTGGCGGTAACGCGGTATTGCATGGATGAGCCTGTCCGGTGGACGATGGGTTGTTCGCATGTTGTGCAAGACAGTCCCGGCGCGGGTTCCCACTGCCAATTACGTGCGGGGCCGCCGGTGAGAATGGGTTGCAGGCGAAGCGGGCCAGCCGGCCTGGGCGATACCAACGAGCCGGGTTCCGGGAATTTGACGGTAAATGGCAAGGGTTTCGCGGCATGTACATTATTGGTAAAATCCGATTCGATGAGCGGAGATGCCGTGGTTTGCCCCGGATCGTTTATCCGCGCCACCACTTCGCCGGAAGCCGGTGTCGGAATGATGAATTGTGCAATGACGCAATTGGCGGTTTGAGACGCAGGAACGAACGTAGTGGCCAATGCACGGGCGGCCGGTCCATCATAAAACGTAACCGGGATGCCGCCATACACCACGTCGTAGCCGTTTTGCATGCACACCTGGAACTTGACGTAAGTGCGGTTGTTGTCGTAACATTTTACGTCGCGGATGCTGATGGTGAGATCGGCCGGGAATTGCTGCGATTTGGCGGTAGCAGTTGTGGTGCAGCCGAACGGGTTCGTGAGCACCAGCTTCACGACAGACGTGTCCAGTACCCTGATATCCGGCGCCGGACAGGTTTGGCAGCTCAATTCGGAACTACCGTTGTCGACACTCCAGCGGTAGCTGACAGGAGAGAAATGTTCCGTGGTGAAACGTAAGGGATAGCTGTGCTTGCGGATAACGGTCGTGTCTTCGGGATGGATGGTAGCGACCGGTGCCTGGTACTGCGCTGAATGCAGGTTGTTGTTGGGCCCCGTTTCCGCCACGGGACCGCCGGGGTTCACGATCGCGAAGAGCTTGCCTGTTGCCGTTCCGGGGATCACCCGGTCGAAAGTTTCACAGGCGCCGCCGCTGAACTGCCCGGTCTTGAAAGCGGTCCCCAGTTGATTCGCCCCCGGCTGCGCCGGGTCCCCGTCATAAAATACGACTTCCAGGCCCGGGGGAACGTTGCCCTTCGCGTACTGGTTGCAGATCGTGAAATCCACGTGTACCTGGCCGCCGGCCGCGCATTCCGAACCATCGATCTTCACCGTGTAATCGTCCACGATAGGGAGGTTCAGGGTAACGGTGGCCGTATCATAACATTTGTATTTGCTCTCCGCAACGAATGTTTTGATGAGTTGCGTTCCTTTCCGGTAGGGCGCGGTGAAAACGGGTCCGATGCAATCGCTGCAACTGAGATCATCCGGCAGGCTCCATTTGCCGGCGGCGATGTTGCCGCCGCGGTCGGGTTCCGGGGCAAAGGTCACCTGCTCGCCGGGCTGCAATGTGAATTCGTCCGTAACGATCTTCACCCTGAACCGGAAGTTTTTGGTAAAATTGAAGTTGTTGCCGTAGTTGGATTCATCGATCCCGGTATTGGGGAACGTCAGCGGCACGATGCTGCCCGTATCGTTGAGCACCGCTACCACCGTGTCGAAATCCGAACGGCCTGCGGCGATGATCGTGGTTTCGAGGTAGGAGGGGCATTTGCCTTTCAGGGCGTAGGGGATGAGGTAGGGGCTCCCCAGCAGCCGGGCTCCCGGCAGCCGCGGGTCGCGGTCGTAGAAGGAAACGGGCGTTTTGGCCGGGATTTCCTTGTAGCCGAAGTTGTAGAAATACAGGGATACGCGGATTTTGTCCTTTTCGTAACAATCCACCGAGCGGACGTAAATGGCGCCATCGGCCGTGGGATCATCTACCGTAAAAGTGAACGCATTCGTGGTGTCGGTACAGCTGCCGTCGGTTGCTTCCAGCCGTAGGGTATAGGTGCCGGGCACTTTGAAAATATACTTGAGGTCTTTGTCTGTGCTCACCGATTGTTCCATCATCCCCTTGTCATTCTGCATCAACCACCGGAAAGCCGTCGCGTTTTCGGAACGGTTGGTAAAAAGGATGCTATCCAGTTCCACCTGTTCCTTCGAGGCGATTTTCCTTTTATCCGGGTAAAAACGCGCCACCACCCCGCAGCTTACCTGCACCGTTTGATGAAAAGTAGCGAAACATCCCGTGGTAGCGGTATAGGCCCGCAGCGCTACATGGTAGTTTTGTTTTTTATCTGTAAGCAGGCTGAAATCCGTTGTGGTGGCTTGGAGCTGACCATTCACCCACCATTCGTACCGCGTTGCGCCGGCGGAAGTATTGGTGAATTGAACGGTGTTCCCCGTTACCGGGAAATCGATATCGCGCGTAAATGCAGCCGCCACCGCGTCTGCACAGGGCTCGCTGCACAAGGTGCTGCCGATCATCCCGGGAAGCGAGGTGGCAATGAAGTTGCGCATCCGCTCGGCCTGTCCTTCGGTGAAAGAAGACACGCAACCGCTGCCGCCGCCGTAATCCATAAAGTTGTCGGGAAGGTCGGGTACGTCTGTCGTGAAACCGGACAGAGTATCGGTATGACAACTGTTCTCCGGATCGCTGCAGGCGAAACCGCCGTTGATGGACTTATCCGGGGGCGTATCGCACACCATATCGCCATCCGTTGCACAATCGTTATTCTTGCAGTCCATCGCTGCGAAAGTGTGCAGCAAACTGAGGTAATGCCCCATTTCGTGGGCCAGCACGCCCACACCGAGCCCCGCCACTACGATATCTCCGCCTGCGCTGGCATATCCGCCCATTTTCAGCCGCCGCCATTTCCCGCATTCGAAGTTTTGCATGAATTCGGACTTGATGTCTTCTACCACCCAGATATTGACGTACCGGCTGCCGTCCCAGCGGCCCATGGCGGTAACGTCTCCGCCTTCCATATCGGCGTCGAAATCGCCCAGGTAGGTTTTGGCGCGGAGGATGCCGGTGGTTTTACCGCCGTCGGGATCGGTTTTGGCGAGGCAGAACTGAATGCGGGTGTTGGTCCTGGCCCCGGCGAAAGCGCCCGTTTGGCCGTAGGCGTCGTTCAGTTGCTGGAGTGCCGCCGCCACATCGGCGTCCGTAATAGCGGCAGGGTCGGCGTTGAGGATATGAAAAACGACTGGCAACACATAATCCGTGGCGGCTTTGCTTTGCGGGCCGGCCGCGAATTGGCGGATGCGTTGGTTCATACCTGTTTCGCGGATCCGGAAAGAAGGGTTGTCGCGCAGTTTGGCCAGGAGGATGTCTGAACCGCAGGTGAAGACCGGTTGCGTCGATTGTGCGTGTAAAGAGGCGATGCCGAATATATGCAGGAAACCGGTGAACAGGGTCTTCCGGATCGAAAATTTGCTCATAGGACGTTGTGCTTCAAATAGTACGGTTAAATTGCTTACAACAAAGAGACTCGTTAATGTGTGCTCATGCCTTGTTCACTGATCTGTGTTTCGCCGGGCAAGTTAGGGATTCTTTACGGTTTTCGGACAGGTTTTCCGGAGGACAGCAGTCTGCCTGCGCAACATTCGATTGCATATTCAGTGGGCGGCTCCGTCAAAAAAACATGTAAATTGGTCAAAATGCATCTGGCGGATTTGGCAGGTGCGTAGGTACATTTGGAGAGACTGATAAACGTATGATGTTGAAAAATTCCCGGGATGATATTTGAGCGGTTAATACTTGGCACTGCCGGCATCGGCGGGATCTGGGGACCGGTGGAGCCCGCGGCGTCCGTTGAAACGGTGCTGCAGGCGATGGAACTGGGCATCGGGGCGATAGATACCGCACCCGCCTACGGGCAGGCCGAGCGGTTCGTCGGTGAAGCGCTCCGGCAATGGCGGCGCCCGTTGCCGGCCATCAGCTCCAAGGCAGGCCGGTTGCCTGGGACCACGGCGTACGACGGCCATTACGATTACAGCCGAGACGCCATGTTCCGCAGCGTGGCGGCTTCGCTGGAAAAACTGGGTATCCCGGAGCTGGACGTTCTCTTCCTCCACGATCCCGCACAAATCCCGCAACACGAATTCGAAAGGGTGGTGGAAGTGATGGTGGAACTGAAAGACCGCGGATACGCCCGACAGATCGGGATCGGCGGCAATCCGCCCCTGTACGCCTGGCCGTGGTTGGTAGACGATACCTTCAGCGTGCTGATGGAATACAACCGCCTCAACGCCTGCCACACCCCGGCGCTGGAAACCTCCCTGCCCGCGGCCCTCGCTGCCGGCATGCGCTACTTTGCCGCCAGTCCGCTGAACATGGGCGCCCTCGGCCGCCCGTTCGCCGAATTCTCCCGCAATCCGCCCGTATGGCTGCCCGAAAGTGACATCGCCGCCGCCCGGAGCCTCCACCAGCTGGCCGAAAGCGAAGGGCTCGAACTGCGCGCCATGGCACATCGCTTCCTGCTGTCCTTTCCACCGGAATTCAACATCGTCATCGGCCCGTCTAACCCGGAAGAACTGCGGGCAACCCTCGGCGACTTCGCCGCCGGGCCTTTGCCAGCTATCCTTTCCCAAAAAATTCTACAATCGAGCAAGGAGAAATCACTGACATGAACAAGATCAACGACCAGATTTTCAATATTACCCGCGTAAAAGTTACCGTGTTGGAGCCCGTGCCGGCCGTTACGCCTTTCCAGGACGCTACCATGGGCCCTTTCCTCACGTTTGGCCTGGCGGTGATCTCGCTGGAAGACGAACATGGCATCGTCGGCGAAGCGCCGGTTTTCAGCAGCTATACCAATATCCTGGAATCCTGCTTCCTGCCGATCCTGCTGCATGGGGCAGGTATTCCCTACGAAGAATTATACCATAAGCTATATTGGTCGATCCGCAACGAAGGGTTCCGCGGCGCCGCGGCCGCGATGCTGGGGCAAATCGATTTTGCCCTGCACGATCTCGCCGCAAGGCGCGCCGGCCAGCCATTGCACCGCTATCTCGGTGCGGATAAAGACGATGTAAAGATCTACGGCAGTGGCGGCGGCACCAATTATACTTACGCCCAACTGGAAACGGAAGTCAATTTCTTCCTCGGGAAAGGCGTAGATTGCTATAAAATGAAGATCGGCAAGGATTTCGGCGGGCGGCCGCAGGAAGATGCGGAGCGCGTCCGGTTCGTACGCAGCTTGCTGGGCCCCGATGTGCAATTGGCCGTAGACGTAAACCAGGTCTGGCATGCAGACCAGGCGCTCCGTTTCCTCGACGAAACCGCCGCCTGCAACATCGCCTGGATCGAGGAACCTGTGCATTCCGCCGGCATGGAACACATCCATCGCGTATGCGCTGGCTCGCCGGTGAAAGTGGCATTCGGTGAATCGGAACGTACTTCGCGGATGTTCCCCACGCTGCTGAAAGCCGGCGTCAAACACCTCCAGCCCGTGCCCACCCAGATCGGCGGCGTGCGCGAATGGGCGGAAGTGCGCGACATGGCCATTCGCAACGGGGCCGACTTTTCCTCCGGCGGATATTCCCTGTACACGGCAGGCCTCATGGCCACGGCGCCCGATTCCTGCCGCGTGGAATACCTGTACCCGATCATGTCCGGACTGGAGAAATATTTCAGCGTCCGGCCGGAATGGCGCGCCGGCGGCTGGTCGCTCCCGGATATCGAAGGGTCGCCGGTGCGCATCGACTGGGATCACTGGTCACACGCCGGGAAAATCACCCGTTCCGTAACATGGGACGCGGCGGATATGGCCGCCTATCGACCGAATGTCATTTTGTAAATCATAAATGGATAATATTTGAAAATCTCCCTGGCATCTTCCGATTATGCAGTGCTGCTGCTCTACGTAGTTGCATTGCTGGCCACCGGATTTTATCTGAACAGCCGGAACAAGGCAGCCGGCAAGGATATTTTCCTCGGAGGCCGGTCGCTGTCGTGGTGGCAGATCGGATTTTCGCTGTTCAGCGCCAACGCCGGCCCGTCGATGCTGGTGGGCTTCGCGAGCATCGGTTTCACGCAGGGGATGGTGGGCAGCAACTTCGAATGGCTGGCATGGTTCTTCATCTTCCTCATGTCGATGTTCTTCCTGCCGCATTACATTTCCACGAAAGTCTACACCATGCCGCAATTCCTGCTGGCAAGGTTCGGGAAGCCTTCGTACAATTTCCTCGTGGGGTACAGTCTCATTTCCATTTTGATCGTCTGGCTGGGATGCGCGCTGTATGCCGGCGGACTGATCATCTCGCAGATATTCGATATACCGCTCATGCAGGCCGTGGCCGTAGTGGCGCTTATTGCGGCGAGTTTTACGGCGGTGGGTGGATTGAAGGCGGTGGTGCGGACGGGTATTTTCCAGTCGGTGATCATCATCCTGTCTTCCATTATCCTCGTTTACCTCGCGCTGCGCAAGGCCGGGGGCGTGCAGGCGCTCGTGGAAGCCGCGCCGGGAAGTTACTGGCAGCTTTTCCGCCCCGCGTCCGACCCGGAATATTCCTGGGTGGCGATGGTGCTGGGGTACCCGGTCGTCGGGATATATTACTGGTGTACCGACCAAACGATCGTGCAGAAGGTGCTGGCAGGCAGGAGTATGAAGGAAGGCCAGTACGGTGCCATTTTCATTTCCGCGCTGAAAATCCTCATGCCGTTCATTTTCATACTTCCGGGGATTATTTGTTACGTGTTGTATAAAGACATCGCGCAGCCAGATAATGCCTATATCACGCTCGTGAGCCAGGTGATGCCGCACGGGTTCCTGGGCCTGTGCATCGCCGCGCTCATCGCGGCTTTGATCGATACGGTATCTTCGGGCCTCAACTCGTTCAGCACCGTGCTTACGCTCGATGTGCTGGCCCGTTTCCGGGAAATGGATGAAACGGCGAAACGCACTACCGGTCGGTGGGCGACCCTGCTGGCCGCGGTGCTGGCGGTTGGTGTGGCCTGGGTTTTTTCCCGGTCGGGGAAAGGCTTTTTTGAATTGAGCCAGGGCATGGTATCGATCCTGGCGCCACCGTTGTCGGTCGTTTTCGTGGGCGGCATCGCCTGGAAAAGGGTGAACCGCCAGGCCGCGGAAACGGTGTTGTACGGCGGCGGACTGGTTTGCCTGCTGGTGGGCGTTTGCCATGTGCTGAGCTTCCCTTCGAAGGAATTCTGGCCGCATTTCATGCTGCTTTCATTTTATCTTTTCGTGGCCATGTCGGTGGTGTTGGTGGCGGTTACGCTGATGACCAAGCCTCCGGCCGTGCAGGCCCTGCCGTCGATTTCGGAATCATGGCGCCGGGGAGGCCGTACCAGTATGGGTGTGTGGGTGATGTGGGGATTGCTGGCCCTTGTGATGTTCCTTATTTACCTTTATTTCGCCTGATCAAAAACTATTTCTATGCGTTGGATGATTGTATTGCTGTCCGTTTTCGTGTTCGCCGCCTGCGGAACGAAGGAGCGCCTGGCCGAGAAAGTCTTCGTGGTCAACATCACGCCCGGTGCCGATTCGCTGCGGCAATACCTCCAATACCACGAATCCGTGTGGCCGGAAGTGGAGCAGGGGTTTAAGAAAGCGGGCTATCGCCAGATCCGCATGTTCCGCAGCCAGCACACGCTGGTCATGGTGATCACCGTGCCCGAGGGCGCCGATCTCAATGAAATGGGAAAGAAAGCCGAAGCATCCGACCCGCGCTGCGCGGAATGGAACCGGCTGATGGCGGGGTACCAGAGAGGGGTGGAAGGAACATTGCCCGGACAGACGTGGACGGAAGCATTGCCTTTCTATGATTTTGAAAATAAATGATCAACGGCCGCCGGAGTTGTCGTATTGCCGCATGAAATCCCTCGGCGAGAGGCCCTTTACTTCCTTGAAATGCTTGTTGAAATTGGATAGATTGTTGTACCCGCTCATGTAACAGGCCTCCGTTACATTGTGCTTCTTTTCCAGCAACAGCTTGGCCGCATGGCCAATGCGCACTTCCTTCACGAAATCGATCAGCGTACGGTTGGTCCGCGCTTTGAAATACCGGCAGAACGCGGCGGGCGACAAGGGCAAAATATCCGCCACTGCCTTCAGTGAAATCTCTTCCCTGAAATGCTGGAAAATATAATCGAACACTTTATTGATCTTTTGCGCCTCGCCCGATGAAGCCACGGAATTATAGAACGGGGAAGAAAGTACCCGCGCCTGTTCCGCATTGGCCAGTGTGTCCAGCAAACTGAGCATGAGCGCCACGCGCGCCATCCCGCTAGAAAACAGCATCTGTTGCATGATGAGCTTGGCCGTCTGGATGGTATATCCCGAGAACGAAACCCCTTTCGCCGCGCGCGCAAACAACTCGTTGATCTGCTTGGATTCGGGCTTTTCCAGGAATTGCTGCCCGAGGAAGTCGGGGAAGAAATGGATCACCGTTGCCTGTGGCGGGATCATGGGGTCGAGCGTGGTGTAATACTGCCAGCAATGCGGCAGGTAACTCCCGAGCAACACGAGCTCCGTTCCCTCGAAATCTTCGATATGATCACCGATGAAACGCTTGCCACTGCAGTTCTCCAGCAACGCGATCTCGAAGTTGACATGCGATTTCAGCGCAGTGTATTTCTTTATTTCCAGTATCTCCGACCGTACGGTAAACGATTGGTCGGGCGGAAAAGTGAAATTCTCATAAATGTATTGCATAAATACCGGTCCTGGAATGTTTCTCTGTTGGTTTGTGGAATGTATCTTATTCAAATATACTGATTTGTGCTGGTTTTTCAGCATATTAAATGTCTGACCGACAATTTATCACCATCCTGCAAAAAAAGCATAGCTAATGGTCAAATTTAGGGTGGCGGAACGGGCGGCAGAGTTGGAATTTTATGCCATCGCCTGGATATAGGATCGCCTTGCCATGAAACAGGGCTGTCGGTAATTTTTCTACCTATACAATTCACTTTATGAATCAATCAAAATTTAAGCGCTGGATGCTGGGTTTGTTGTGCCTGGTTTTCTATTCCACGAGTATGTATGCGCAAAACAACATGCAAGTTAAAGGCGTAGTCACCGACTCCACGGGTGCGCCGTTGCCGGGGGCTACCATCAGCCAGACCGGCGGAGAAAAGAAAAGCATGGCGGCCGACGAAGAGGGCCGGTTCTCCTTAAGCGTTCCCCTGAACGCCAAACTCCGGATTTCCATGACGGGCTTCGAAAGCAAGGTCGTGACGGTTTCCGGGCCAACGCTTCGCGTAATACTGAAAAGCACCGCCACTACCATGAAAGATTTTGTGGTGACGGGGTACGGCACGCAGCGCAAAGACCTCGTGACCGGCTCGGTGGCCACCATGAAGATGGATGAAGACCGTCGGAATTTCCCGACCACGTCTGTCGGCAACCTGCTGGCCGGACAGTTCCCCGGCGTTTTCGTATCCACGCCATCGGGCATTCCCGGATCGGCGCCATCGATCCGCGTGCGCGTAGGTACTTCGTTCAACAACCAGGCCGCGCTATTCGTAATCGACGGTATTATTTCCACAGCAGACGATTTTAACAACCTATCGGCTATCGATATCGATAACATTTCGGTGCTGAAAGATGCGGCGGCGGCTGCCGTGTACGGTGCCCGCGCGGCCGGCGGTGTTATCGTCATAACGACCCGCCGCGGCGCTTTGGGGCTGGCGAGCATCAATTATTCCTACAACACCGGTTTCTCCAAAAGAGGGAAAAACGCCGAGCGCACCAGCGCCATCGAGACCGGTGAAATTTACAACCGCCTTAATCCCGGTTCCAGCTCCATGTGGTCGCAGTCCGATTTCGACTATTTCAAAAAGATCAATAACGGATGGGGCTATGATCAGTTGAACGAAGTGTACAACGATCCCAACATTTCGTCGCACAACCTCAGCGTGAGCGGCGGCAGCGAGAAGATCAAATACTTCATTTCCGGCGCCTACGTGAAGGAAGATGCCATGATGAAGAACCTGACGTACGACCGTTACAATTTTCGCGCAAACATTACGGCCGATATTACACCGAGGCTGCAGGCATTTACCAGCGTACAAATGTACAACGGTCTTACTTACGGTCCGCCGAATACCGCCGTGGCGGCCAATCCTAACGATCTCTACCGTAAACAGCTCCTGTGGCAGCCCGAGCAGCCGATCTGGACAGACGGCGGTAACCCGATCGATTATGGCTGGATCGCCAACGTAGGCGCGGAAACCCGTGGCGACGGCGGCTATATCAAACGTAACTGGCTTTCACCCACGATCAACGTGCGCTTGCAATACAAGGTGCCGGGCATCCCCGGATTGTCGGCCAGCGGCCAGTTTTTCAAGTCGTATTTCAACACCCGCGGAAAGGCTTTCGAAACACTGTACGACATGTGGGTGATGAAAACCACCGGCGTAAGGCAGATCAGTACCAACGATGCGGACCGCATTGCACTCAAGAAGTCTTCGCAGATCGGGAAATCCTACCTGCAGGAAAACTATTCCTGGATGACGTCTCACACGTTGAACTTCGCCCTGAATTACGACAGCACTTTCGGGCTTCACCACGTGAAGGCGATGTTGCTGTATGAAAAATCGGATTGGTCGGCCGGTGGCATCACGTCCTCGCGCGACAATTTCCCGGTGATCGTGAAAGACCAGTGGTGGGCTACCAGCGGTGACCGGCTGGATTCCTACAACGGTGGCAGTACCGAGCAGAACAACGGCCGCCGTTCCTGGGTGGGGCAGTTGAGCTATGATTTCGACGGCAAATACATCGCGGCGTTCAGCTACCGGTACGACGGTTCGATGCAGTTCGCTCCGGAACGGCGCTGGGGCTTCTTTCCCTCCGTTTCCGCCGGCTGGATCATTTCTAAGGAGAAGTTCTTCTCGGGCGTGAACGGCATCCAGTTCCTGAAACTGCGCGCGTCCACAGGCCTGACGGGGAACGACCTCGTGGGCGGATGGCAGTGGCAGCAGTCTTACGCAAACGGCAGCTCCGCCTTTTTCGGGACGAATCCCAAGACCAATGTGGGCGTAACTTACGGGCCGATCGTGAACAAAGACCTGACCTGGGAAAAATCGCGAAGCTACAACGCCGCCCTGGAAGCCAACTTCCTCGACCACTACAACGCCTCGCTCGAATTCTATAAAGTAAAAACCTACGATATCCTCGGGAAACGCCTGGCTTCGGTGCCGCCTACATTCAGCCGTAACCTGCCCGATGCCAACTATGGCGAAATGGAATCGAAAGGGGTGGAGCTGACCCTCGGTATGAACCGCAACATCGGTAATTTCAAATATTATGTGAACGCCAACGCGGGATATGGTGTGGCCAAATACAATATCCGCGACGAGAACATTTCTTACCCCTGGCAGAAAACCGTTGGCAACAACGTAAGCCGGGTGGTAACGCGTGTGGTGACGGGCATGCTGCGCACACAGGCCGACGTGGACGCGTTCGTGTCCAAGAACCCGGGCTATAAATACTACGGTATCGCGCCGCAACCGGGGCAATTGACTTACAAAGACATCAGCGGGCCCAACAATACACCCGACGGCAAGATCGACGACTGGGATTTTGAAGTGGTGAAAGCCAACAGCAACCCCGTTACCGTAGGCCTGAACCTGGGTGCGGAATGGAAAGGGTTCGGGCTGCAGGCTTCGTTCGGCGGCAACTTCAGACAGTACCGGATGGTCAACAATCTGGTAGACGGCAACGTGGAATGGAACCGTATGTGGCGCGATTGGTACACCGACGGCTGGACACCCGAGAACCCCAATGCCGGACTGCCCCGCCGCTATTCCGCCAACGACGGCACCCGCAGGGTTACCAACGATGCGAGCACCTTCTGGAGCAAGGAAGCCAGCTTCCTGCGGCTCCGTTTCCTGGCGGCTTCCTACAGTTTGCCTTCGTCACTCACCAGTAAGGCAGGCATCCGCGGACTGAGGTTCTTCTTTAACGGCAGCAACCTGTTCGTCATCAGCAAATTCGGGAAGCAATACTACGATCCCGAAATGGCGGACGGTTTCACCTATCCCATCATGAAAGCGTTCAACTTCGGCGCGGTTCTTTCCCTGTAATCACCAAATTCCGCAATTATGAAATTCAGCAATAAACTATTTACGATCATGCTCGCAGGCGCGGCGGCGCTCGGCGGCCAGGCCTGCAAGAAAGGGCTCGATTACGAAAATAATAACAACCTGAACCCCGAAACCGTCTGGAAGGATTCGGCGATGATCAAGGCCTTCCTCAGCGACATCTACGGGCGCATGATGCCTTCATGGCCCTTCAACGGCAACAGTTCGGACGAGGGGATGAGCAACGTACGCAGCATGCCCGATTACAACCGCGGCATCATCTCCGTATCGTCTACCACTTCCGGGCTCAACTACGAGCAGATCGACCGGATCAATTTCTTCCTCGACCACCTGGCGGAAGCTCCGGCATCTGTTATTTCCCCCGTCACCAATCAGCGATTGCAGGGTGAAGCGAAGTTCTGGCGCGCCTGGGCGTATTACGGTATGGTAAACAACGTGGGCGGTGTACCCCTCATTCTCAAAACGCAGGACGAAACGAATGTGGAAGGGCTGTTCGTAGCCCGCAACAAAACGTCGGAATGCATCGCACAGATCGTAAAAGACCTGGATGACGCAATTGCAGCGCTCCCGGGTGTATATCCCAACGCAGCGCAAGACTATGGCCGCATCACGAAGGTGGCGGCGATGGCGTTCAAGGGGAAGGTATTGATGCAATGGGCCAGCCCGCTTTTCAATCCCACCAACGACCAGGCGCGCTGGCAGGCCGCATATACGGCCACCAAAGCAGCGATGGACGAAGCCGTAGCACAGGGGCACGCACTGCACCCGAATTTCAGAACGATCTGGTCGGAGGAAAGGAACAAGGAAGTGATCATGGTCAACCAGTTCCTCTATCCCAACCATCCCAACAATTTTAACGGCATCCGGCCCGAACCGCTGACCAAAGACGCGTCTAACAACAACCAGCCCATCCTGTCGCTGTTGCTCGCTTTCCCGAAGCGCGACGGCTCGCCCATGCTGCTGGATAAGGCACAGCTGGACAATGATGCCTACAACGCCCAGTTCCTCACCGATTTCTATACCAACCGCGACGACCGGTTCTACACTACGGTGTTCTGCGGTGGAACGCCGTATCCCACACCCGATGAAGTGGCGCCGATCTACGTGAAAGGTAATAGCTTCTGGAACGTCTGGAAATATGATGCCGGCCAGGCCAAATTCGTGAATATGCTCAACGTGATCCACCCCTCCATGCCCGGGAACCCCAGCATCACAGGGTTCTTCCAGCGGAAAGGGCTGGATACTACGGTAACGGCGGGCCTCGGCGGACAGGCGCAGACCGACTGGGTGGAGATCCGGTTCGCGGAAGTAATGATGAACTATGCCGAATGCGCCAACGAAACCGGCCGTATGGCAGAAGCCATCCAGGTGATGAAAGACATCCGCAAGCGCGCCGGCATCGCGGCAGGAGCGGGCGATACATATGGTATCACGGCCACTACGCAGGGGCAGGTCCGCGAAGCACTCATCCAGGAACGATTCGCGGAATTCGCCTACGAAAACAAACGCTTCAACGATCTCCGCCGCTGGAAACGGTATGATATCCTCAATAACCAGGGCTTCCGCCATGGGTTGTACATCACCATCAAAGACGGCCAGATGGTGACACCGGCCGATAATATCATGACGGCATCCGTCCGCGCGAAATTCTCCGCCAAATACATCGACAATCTCGATAACGACGATAATTACAAGTTCAACCTCGACCTGAACCACTGGTTCTACGCACTGCCGGAAAGCCAGTTGTCGCAGTCGAAGGGTGTGCTGAAGCAGAACAAGGAATGGGGCGGACCCTTCGATCCCTTGCAATAACGGTAATTCATGTAGACTGATAAAGCCGGCAAAAGCAGGAAGAAGCATATCACAAATGAAATAGGAATCACTTGCCGGCCGGGCACGGCGCTGACGGATTTTTCCGTCGGCGCCGGCGCTTTCGGTAAACACCTGGAATAAAAAGATAATGCCACGTTTACAGTAAATGTAAAGACTCTCTGGTTGAATTAAACTGGTTAAGTCCACCGGGCGGATCAGTTGGTAGCTGACACTGAACGCCCGAAGAAAAATGGTACTGCCGTTCCCGGCAGTATATTATTCACAGATTAACAAGAAACGATGATACGCAAAGTGAAATGGACAAGTGTGTGGTTGATGGCGGGCTGGACGGGAATCGCCTGTGGGCAGCAGGCAGTACCTCCGGCCGCCATCGGCCCATTGAACAGCGGGCTGAAGGTCAGCCTGCAACAATACGAAGGCACTGTGGTGCAGCGTTCGCTGCCGTTCAAAAACGGGAATGTGCTGATAGACGGCACCAATGTCTGGCAGCTCGACTGGAAAATGAAACCCGCGGCAAACGGTGGGGCCGAAGTGGCGCTCGGTTGCAGGCTGCTGAAGGGAAAAGCGACAACTACCGCGCTGGTGGTGGATTTCGTTTTCGGGGACTGGCGGGATGATAATTACGTTTTGGTGCCAGGCATCGTTTACAACGGCAACCGTTACCGCGCCATCGGCAACGGGTATAATCCGCAGTACCCGAAAGATATGTACTTCAATCCCGGTGTGCCTTTGACGATCTCCAACAACCCGCGCCTTGCATTACCCGGGGCGGATACTTCGTTCCTCGAGCTGCAGTCTGCCAACACCGCAGCTCCCGGCATGAGTTTTTACGCGCCCGGCAAGGGCCAGAGCTGGTTCGTGCTCACCGGGCAGCAGACCCGGTTCGGCAATAACGGGTTATCGATTTTCGAAAATCAGCGGCGCGACACCTGTACTTTCCGGATCACAGCCCCTGCCATGCGCACGCGCGCCGCGGGGTTCGGGGATTTTCACGCCAGCGGCGACAAAGCGCCGGATTGGTCGGCCGGCGATGAAGTAGTGTTGCGTTTTAAAATATTTGGAAAGAAATCGGAAGGGATTTCCGGTCATTTCCGGCATTTCATGGAGATCCGGAAATCGGTGACGGGGCCGAATACGCCGAGAAATCTCGTGCCCATGAGTAAGGTGGCGCAATTGGGGACAGCTATCTGCCGCGGTAATTTCATGGAAACGAAAGCCGGGAAATATTACCTGCCGGAAAACAGCCGGCATTTCCAGTTGGGATGGGTGAGCGGCATGATCAATACCTTCCCCATGCTGGCGCTGAATGATTCACTGGAAAGATACAGGGTGGCGGAAGAGCTGGATTTCATCGTATCGAAGATGCAGGGCGGAAGTGGATATTTTTATGGGTTTATTTCGGAAGAAGGGGAACTGGGGACGGAGAAAGCCCATCCTGATTTCCCGGCGCTCCAGGCGATGGTGCGCAAAAACGGCGATGTGCTGTTCTGGCTCATGAAACACCTCCTGCTGCTGAAAGCCCAGGGGCATGGGAACATCATCAACCCGAAATGGGAAACGGCCGCGCAACGATTGGCCGCCGCTTTCGTGACAACCTGGAAAGCCCATGGCGAATTCGGCCAGTACATTGTTCCGGAAACGGGCGCCGTGGCGGTTTTTAATTCGTCGGCCGGGGCCATCGTGCCGGCGGGCCTCGCACTGGCCGCCGATTATTTCCGCCGGCCGGAGTGGCTGACAGTGGCCGGCGATGCCGCGGAGTTTTATTACCGGCGAGATATGGAGCAGCGCGGTTTTACCGGCGGCGCCTGCGGCGATATTTCGCAGGACGCGGATTCCGAAACAGCCTTCGGGTTCATGGAATCGCTCATGGCGATGTACCGGTACACCGGCAAAACGATCTGGCTGGAGCGCGCCAAAGCGCAAGCCGCCCTCTGCGCGTCGTGGACATTGGCCTACGACCCTGTCTTCCCGCCTGGAAGCACCATCGCGAAGCTGGGCGGACGGATGGCTGGCGCCGTTTGGGCCAGCAGCCAGAATAAACACGCGGCTCCGGGCGTTTGTACTACATCCTCCGATCATCTTTTCAAACTATTCCGCGCCACCGGCAACCGCCACTACGCCGATCTCCTCCGCGACATCCAGCACGCCCATACAGAAGCCGTGAACATGCCGGGGCACATCACAACCAATTATCTCATCGGCAGCAGCATGGAACGCATCCAGCCCAGCGATGCGGAAGGCGCCGGCGCCATCGGCAACTTCATCCATACCCGCAACTCGTGGACCGAAACCAACGGCATTCTCATGGCCATGGAAATTCCCGGGATATATGTGCGCCCCGGCGAAGGCTTGATGTACGTATTCGACCATGTGAATGCGGAAAAGCTGACAGAAGACAAATCCTCCGTCACCCTGCGCCTCACCAACTCAACGCCCTACGACGCGGCCGTTTCGGTTTTCGCTGAAAACGCCCGTCAGTCCCGCAAGCCAATGGGGTACACGCAATTTGTACAGTGGCCGAAAGTGGCGGTACCCTCCGGCGGGGCAACGAACGTGAAGATCCATAACAACGGCGAAATCGAAATTCAGGTTGCCGGACGATAAATAATAATTGTTGACATGAACGATAGCAAAGGAAATATGATGAAATACCTCTCGCTGGCCGCATCCACCATGTTGGTCTGTATGACGGCCGCCGCCCAGCAGGCCCCTGCCTTCCAGTACAATATGGGACGGGCGGGTGCCGTTACCTATGCCACCGCGCCCGATTCGCTCTGGCCGATGGGCGGTACGGGAAATGCGTTGAAGCGCAAAGGGCAGCCCTTGTTTTTTGCCGATGCTCCTGCTGATAAAAAGCTGGCAGGAGAGGGCGCTGTACTCTTTCGTGAAGGTGCAGGATATGCCGCAACAGGCGCTGCCGGTATGGCGAAAGGTGATTTCGTGCTGGAAATCTGGTTGCAAGCCAACGCCCGGCAGGGCGCTGCCGACCGCCTGCCTGCCAAAACCTCCGTACTCGCGCTTGGCAGCAAGAAATCCGGTTACGCCGTGTACCGCGAAAACAACCAATGGACGCTGTATGCCAACGGTGTGGCGGCCCGCGGGCCCATCGGCGACGTTGCCCCCGGCGAGTGGGCGCACATCGCTATCATTGTGACGAAACAGAAAGCCACCGTATTCCTGAACGGGAAGAAATCCGCCGCGGAAACTGCGGCTTTGCCGTTGCAGGCAGATACGCTTTTTCTCGGAAGCGTTGCACGGATGGAGGCTTTCAGTGGACTGATCTATGACGTCAGGATGACACCGCTTGTAAGTGGGAAGTTCAATCCCGCCAAAGACCTGCATTTTAACCAGCAAGCCGTTGCACGTAACCGCCAGCAGGCCGAAACCCGACAGCGCGCCATCATTTCCGCCATATCCGCCAACCGGCAGATCGGCCGGGCAAACGCGGCGGGCGAAACAGCGGCGCCGAAGGACTGGCTGGTCCACCGCATCCTGCAGGCTTCGGCACTGACTTTCGCGCCTGCGGCCGATGGATTGAGCGGAAGACTGCAATTGTCGAACGGGTTGATCAGCCGCGAGTTTTATATCGGCGATAACCTGGCGGGCGTGAGCTTCAAGAACCTTTCCAGCGGTGCGCAATACCTCCGGGCCGTGAAACCCGAGGCGCGCATCAAATTCGACAGCACCTGGTACGATATCGGCGGGCTTTCGGGCCAGCCGGAAAAATCCTATCTGCTCGATGCCTGGTTGAAAGATATGGTGACCGACCCGTCGGCTTTCCAGTTCGCCGGCCTGGAGGTGCGCCAGCCGCAACCCCGCTATCCCTGGCAGCAGAAATACAATGCACAGCATGCCGACTGGCCCCCGAAGGGCCTTCATGTGGTTATGCATTACGAAGCACCCGCATCGAAACCGGAATGGAAAGGCGCGATGAAAGTGTCTGTTCATTACGAGATGTACGACGGCATCCCGGTAGTTTCCAAATGGATCACGGTCAGGAACGGCACCGGCCGGCCGGTGCTGGTGAACGAAACGGAATGCGAAGTGCTGGCCGTAACGCAGGACCAGGAAAAGCGGCTGCACGTGGAAAGCGATTATTCGTTTGCGCTGGCAAATGCCGACCCCGAAGGCAGCGCACTGATGCACTACGCCGGCATCCCACCGGCATACCAGGCGGGCGGGTCTACCACGAAGTGGCTGGTAGATAAAGACTATAATACCTGGGCCTCGCATAACCAGGCTGAAGACAAGTTCCTCGGCTTCCCGCACCATTCGCTGCTCGTAAGCCGGTTGCCAATGGGCCCCGCGGAGATCCTGGCGCCGGGAAAGGATTTCACGTCCTTCACTACTTTCGAATTGTTGCATGACAGCGATGACCGTGAGCGGCAAAGCCTCGCCCATCGCCGGTTTTATCGGACACTGGCGCCACAGGTCACGGAGTCGCTCATCACCGGTGGCATCACTTCCCATGACAGGAAAGAATTGAAAAACTTCATCACGCAAATGGGCGAACTGGGCTTTGAAAGGCTCGATATCATGGCCTGGCCCGGCATTTCGCACGATAAACTGGATACGGGGTATGTGGCGCTGTGGAAGGAAATTGCCGCATTCGCGAAAGACAGGAACATTGTGATGGGCGGATACGAATTGCAGGTGGCATCGCGCGGGAGAGGGAAGGATGTGGACTGCATCGACCCGAAAACCGGCAAGCCCGGAAGCCTTTTCGGCCAGAGCGTTTGCATCGCCAGCAAATGGAAAGACACCTATTACCCGGCCATGTGGCAGTTTTTCGACAAAACCGGCCTTATGACCTACAATATGGACGGCCCTTATCACGGCGACGTTTGCGCCGCCACCGATCACCCCCATCACAACGGGCTGCACGATTCGCAATGGAAACAGTGGCAGTCGCAAGTGGAAGTGCTGCATGAACTGCAGCGGCGGAACATGTACGTTCCCATTCCCGACTGGTATTTCCTGAACGGGCAATCGGCCACGGGGATGGGCTATCGCGAAGCCAGCGCCAACCTTACACCTCAGCAGCAACTGTTGCTCGGCCGGCAGTACATATACGACGGCACCTGGCATAAAACCCCGACGATGGGCTGGATGAGCCTGCAGCTGGTAGGCTTTTACACCAACGATCCCCGGGTAGGCCTGGAACCCCTGGCCGATAATCTCGCCCGATATGAAACCGGCCTCTTCCAGCACCTGGCCAGCGGCTGCCAGTTCACCCTTCGCGGGAAACGCCTGTACGACACTCCCGAAACCAAAGCCATGGTCGCCAAATGGGTGGACTGGTTCCGGAAATACCGCGAGATCCTCACTTCAGATATCATCCACCTCGGCCGGCCCGATGGCCGCGACATCGACCTCATGCTGCATGCCAATCCGTTCCTGGAAGACAAAGGTATGCTCATCGCTTTCAATCCTACGGACCATGATATCGTGAAAACCGTCAGCGTTCCGTTGTATTATACAGGTGTCAAATCTAAAGCCGGTATTACCGGCAGCGATGGCAGGCAGTGGAATGTAGCTTTGCGGGACGGCGCCGTTGCGGATATAAAACTGAGCATTCCGGCGGGAGGGTTTGGCTGGTATCTGATCCGCGAAAGCAAGTAGCAGGATGTTACCTATAACTGATATGAAAGACCGCAACGGAGTTTGCGGTCTTTCACGTATTTTGTAATGCGCATGTTTGCCGACGGGCGAAGGCCATTATACCATCATCACCATGAAGAAAAAATTGCTGTCCATCACCTGCGCGATGCTTTGCATCTGCCAGGCCATCGCCCAAACGAAGCCGACCGCTGCGCATGTCACGGATGTCTGGATCGTCGTGAAAAGTCATTTCGACCTGGGCTTTACCGACCTGGCGGAAAACGTATTTCATCGATACCGGACGGAAATGATGGACAATGCGCTGAAAGTGATCGATCAAAACCGTGATCTGCCGGCATCCCACCGGTTCGTATGGACCGTTCCGGGATGGCCTTTGCAGGCGCAGATGCTCGGTCAGCAACAGGATCCTGCGCGGAGGGAGAAGATCGAAAAGGCGGTGAAGGAAGGTTATATCGCCGTGCATGCGCTGCCTTTCACGACGCATACGGAATCGCAGGACCTGGCCGACCTCGTGCATGGCCTTTCGATCGCGGCCAACGTCAGCCGGCAATTCAACCGGCCGTTGCCCATCGCCGCAAAAATGACGGACGTGCCTTCGCATAGCTGGGTGATGCCTGTTTTGCTGCATCATGCCGGTGTTAAATTCCTGCATATCGGCGTCAACCCCGCCAGCCAGTACCCACGCGTGCCGCAGCTGTTCTGGTGGGAAGGGCCCGATGGCTCGCGCGTGCTTTGCGGATACACCGTAGATTATGGCAGCAGTTTCCTGCCGCCGCAAGACTGGCCCTGCCGGAATTACCTTTCCATGATCATGGCGGGCGACAATCATGGCCCGCCATCACCGGAAGAAGTCGGCAAATGGCGAAAGGAATATGAAGAAAAGATGCCCGGCGTGCGGGTACATTTCGGTACGCTCGACGATTTCGCAAAAGCGGTATTGTCGGAAAATCCGCAGGTGCCGGTGGTGAAAGGAGATATGCCCGACACCTGGATTCACGGGCTTATGTCCATGCCGCAGGCCACCAAAACCGCACGCAACCTGCGCCCGCTGGAGCCCGCACTGGAAAGCCTCGATACGCACCTCCGCGCCTGGGGGCTGACTACCGGCCCATTGCAGGATGCATTGAACAAGGCTTACGAAAACAGCCTCCTGTACAGCGAGCACACCTGGGGCATGAACGCGGAATATGGCCCGCGCCGGCTGTACGGTAACGCGTGGAAACAATGGCTGGCCGACCTGGAAAAGGAACCCCTTCCTGAAAACGGCGACTACGCGAAACTGCCGCGCGGCAGCAAGAGGAAATGGATGCAATCGTATGAAGACCATCGTAACTATGCCCGCAGCGCTGCACAGACCGTTACCGCCGAACTGGATAAACGGATGGCGCAGCTGGCCGGAGCCGTACCTTCCAAAGGGAAAAGCATCGTCGTCTACAATGCCCTTCCCTGGCGGCGATCGGGGATGGTGACGGTAGACGGTAATCCGGTTTGGGTGGATGACGTGCCCGCCAACGGCTATAAAACGGTCCCGAATGCGCAGGCGCTTGCGCAGAAGCAAAAAGGCAATACCCGCCTGGAAACCCGGTATTTCGTCGCTACGTTCGATTTGGAAAGGGGCGGCATCCGTTCCCTCGTCGATAAAGCCTCTGGTAAGGAAATGATAGACACCGCGTCGGGGTACGTTGCGGGGCAGTTCCTTCATGAAAGGTTCAGCAGCCACGAAGTGTACGACCGGTTCTTTAATCAATATTCCCGCATTCAGACGGGTTGGGGGCTCAACGATATCGGCAAGCCCGGAATGCCCGATGCTGCTGATGTGCCATACAAGGCCACCACTATCATCGGCTGGGAGCTGGCGCAGGAGCGGTCGCCGGCGGAAGACCGTATCGTGCTGACGGCTGCCGGGGGCAAAGGTCTCGCGAAGGGCTATGCCATCACTTTCACATTTCCCCGGAGCCGTCCGTACATCGATATCGAATGGCAGGTAAAGGATAAAACGCCCGACAAGCATCCCGAAGGCGGCTGGCTGTGTTTTCCGTTCAACATCCGGCAGCCGGAATTCGTGGTGGGGAGATTGGGTGCGCCCATCCATCCGGCTACAGACATCATACCCGGTACCAACCGTCATCTGCTGGCAGTGACGACGGGTGTGGAGATCCGCGGAGCGGGCGTGGGAGCGGGCGTTTGTCCCATCGATGCGCCGCTGGTTTCGCTCGGCGAGCCGGGGCTTTGGCGGTGGACGATGGATGGAGTGCCGGCAAAACCCTACGTTTTCGTGAATCTCTACAACAACATGTGGAATACGAATTTCCCGTTATGGCAGGATGGGAGCTGGAGCGAGCGGGTGCGCATCTGGCCGGTATCCGGCAATGGACAGCCGGCGGCAAACCTGGCCGTTCAATCCTGGGAAGCCCGTTTACCGCTTCTGGCCGCTGTTGCCGGCAATCAGCAAGGGACGCTGCCGGCCACGAAAGAAGGATTGCATCTTTCCCGCAAAGGCACGCTTGTTACTGCGTTCGGGCCAGGCGCCAATGGCCGGGAAGGCACGCTGCTCACCGTTTGGGAACAGGCGGGATTGTCGGGGATGATAACGGTCCGTTTGCCGGAAGGGAAAACGTGGAGGAAAGCCGTTCCCGTAGATCTGAGGGGAGAAAAATTATCGCGGGAAGCGATACCGGTAAAGGCCCGGCAGTTTTCTTTCAGCCTGAACAAATATGCGCCGGCCAGTTTTATCCTGGAATGATCCGGCGTACCTGATTACAACGTATAGGCGAGCTCGTCTTTCACTTCCGCCATCACGAAACTGCTTTGCACCGTGAGCACATTCGGCAATTTGGCGAGTTTTTCGGTGATGAATTTGTGATACGCGTTCATATCGGCCACCACGATCTTCAGGTGGTAATCGTAGGTGCCGGTCATATGGTGGCAGGACATAACCTCTTCGAACCGGGAAACGGATTGCTGGAACGCATGCAGCAGATCTTCGGCATGCTCCTTCAATTGTACGCTGGTGAATGCCATAAGGGAACGGTTGATGAGATGCCGGTCTACGATAGCCATATATTTTTTGATGTATCCGCTTTCTTCCAGTTTCTTCCTGCGCAGCAGCACGGGCGTTACGGATTTGCCGAGCTTGTCGGCCAGCTCTTTGTTGCTGAGGCGGGCGTCGTGTTGCAGGAGCGTGAGTAACCGCAGGTCGGTTTTGTCTAATTGCATGATGGAGGTAGTTGATAATTGCTTTGGATGGACCAAAAATAGTCAAAAAGACTATTTCACCGTCCGCAGCGCCGCTATTTAGCTATTTTATACTGCCGGGCCCGCTGCATCTTGTTTTCCCATCCGCCAGTCGCCAGCTTTGCAGGAAAACGACCCAATGATAAAATCTCCCGAAACCGCGATGATGGGGCATGGCTACAAACCCGAGCTCAGTGAAGGCGCCGTAAAACCGCCGGTATTCCTCACCTCCACGTTCGTATTCCACACGGCCGAAGAAGGCAAGGATTTCTTTACCATGGCGCATGGCCATACGCCCGCGCAGGAACGGGAAATGGGCCTCATCTACAGCCGGATCAACAATCCCAACATCGAAATCCTGGAGGAGCGCATCCGGTTGTGGGACGGCGGGGCAGACGCGGCCGCCTTTTCCAGCGGCATGAGCGCCATTTCCACCACCATGATGGCTTTCCTTAAACCGGGCGATTTCATCCTCTTCAGCAATCCCCTCTACGGCGGCACCCATAAATTCATCCAGCATTTTCTCAAAGAACTGGGGATCGGTACGATCGGTTTCAGCGCGGGAGACAGCTTTGAAAGCATCATCCGCCAGGTGGAAGCGGCCGGCGCCGCCGGGAAACTGAAGATGATATTCGTGGAAACGCCCGCCAATCCTACGGGAGAAGTGATAGACGTCAGGATGTGCAGCCAGTTGGCCAAACATTTTTCGACGGAAGAGAAGACCGTGCTGCTGGCGGTCGATAATACCTACATGGGGCCGTTATGGTCGCGCCCGTTGCAGTTCGGGGCAGACATCGTGCTGTATTCCGCCACCAAGTACATCGGCGGCCACAGCGACGTGATCGCGGGGGCTGCGGTAGGCAGCAAATCCATTATCCAGTCCATCAAAGCGGCCAGAACGTTTTTCGGCACCATCATCGATCCCCATCCGGCCTGGATGCTCCTGCGCAGCCTGGAAACCCTCAAGCTCCGGATGGACGCGGCCGCGCAAAACGCCGCGCACATCGCCGCGTTCCTGCAAAATTACCCGGGCGTGGAAAAAGTGTACTATCCCGGATTACGGACGGGGATGTCTGAAAGGCAGCAGCAGATTTATGCGGAACAATACACCAGCTACGGTGCCATGGTCAGCTTCGATGTGGCGGGCGGGGAGCCGGCGGCATTCCGCTTCCTCAACGCGCTGCGGCATATCAAACTGGCCGTGAGCCTCGGCGGCACGGAAAGCCTCGCGCAGCACCCCTGGTCCATGACGCATTCGGGCGTGCCGGAATCGGAAAAACTGCAATACGGAATTACGGAGGGGATGGTACGGCTGAGCGTCGGGATCGAGCACCCTGCAGATTTGATCCGCGACATGGAACAGGCGCTGCAGGCTGCGGGAAGGTAAACTTACTTCCTGAGGATCTTTTCCATGGCTTTGCCCTTCGCCAGTTCGTCGATCAGTTTGTCGAGATACCGGGCCAGTTGCATCGTTCTGTCTTCGATGTCTTCCACCCGGTATCCGCAAATCATACCTTTGATCTGGGACGCGTTCGGATGGATGCGGGCCTGACCGTAGAAATCCTCGAAACTGGTTTTATTGTCGAGATGTTGCTGAAACGTTTTTTCATCATATCCCGTCAGCCAGAAAATTATTTCGTCCACCTCGGCCTTCGACCGCCCTTTCCTCTCCGCTTTCGTGATGTAATGCGGATAGACGCTGGCGAACGACATTTTTTTGACCCTTTCGGTGTTGTCTTTCATTTTGATACGCTTTTAAACGGTGAAGCCGCCGTCAATTTACAAAATATATCAAAACCCGATCGCCCTTCCCGTTCCACCGGAAGGGCGTTTTCATGCCCAGGCCGTCCGGCATTTACATTTTAGCCTTTCTGGCGGAACGGGACCGCTTTTTCCGGCCCCTAATATCTAACTTGCAGATATTATCGTATATATATCGATGGCAATTTATTGGGAGCGGATAAAAGAATTTTCCCGGCTTGCGAAAATGGAGTAATTTATAAGTAAATCTCCTGCAATCCTGCGTTCCCCGCAAAGTTGCAGCTAGCCCCAGGCAGAACTTCCCTTCATCCGTTTCAACCTAGAAAGATCGACCATCTTCTAAACCATGAATGCATGTTAGCAAAACTGTATCGCTTCAACGACGGCCAGGTTTTCCCGTCGGACGGCGGCCCCGACATGGACCCGGCGTCCTGTAACCTCGTACTGTGCTTCGCCGATAAGCAATACCTGGAAACCGATTCTTTGCACAATGCGCTGCGTGGTTATTTTCCTGCGGCGGAAATCGTGCTCTGTTCCACTTCCGGGGAAATCAGCGGTCCGGCGGTGACAGAGGGTGACGTATCCATCGCTGCGCTCCGGTTCGATCATACTGCCCTGCTGGCGCAATGCGTTAACATTTCTGCGTATACAGACAGTTTCGACGCCGGCCGCGGCCTGGCAGATTCCTGCCTGCGCGATGGCGTTCCGCCGAAATACCTGCTCGTGGTGAGCGATGGCAGCTTCGTAAACGGGACAGACCTGCTCAACGGCATTCATGCCGCGCCGGGATGGGAACAGGTGCTGGTGACAGGGGGGCTCGCGGGCGACGGCCTCCGCTTTTCCGCTACGCTCGTTGGCCTCAACTCCCCGGCGCAGCAGGGCAACATCGTCGGCATCGGGTTTTTCGGCGATAAATTGCTGGTCGGCCATGGCTCCAAGGGCGGATGGGACACTTTCGGGCTGGAAAAGGTGGTGACACGGTCGGACCATAACATTTTGTACGAGCTCGACGGCGTCAATGCGCTGTCAGTCTACAAACGCTACCTCGGCCCCGATGCTTCCGGGCTGCCGGGTGCGGCGCTGCTCTTCCCGCTGGCGGTAGTACTGCCCGATACGGGGGAGGCCGTGGTGCGGACGATTTTGTCGGTAGATGAGGAAGCCGGTACCATGACCTTCGCGGGCGATATTCCCATGGATTCCCGCGCCCGCTTCATGCGCGCCAATTTCGACCGGCTCATCAACGCCTCGCATGGCGCCGCCCTGAACGCCACCTTGCCCAACGGCGCCGGCGGGCCGCAATACGCCCTCCTTATCTCCTGCGTGGGCCGGAAAGTGATCCTGAGAGACCGTATCGAAGAGGAAGTAGACGCGGTGATCGATCAGTTCGGCGGGCAATGCGTCATGTCGGGCTTCTATTCCTATGGCGAGCTGTCGCCCAACGTGCCGGGAGGCAAATGCCAGTTGCACAATCAAACGATGACCATAACCACCTTCTATGAAATGGAGTAAACTGCTGGAAAGGCAATTGTCCAAATACGCACCGCCGCATGTCATGGACGAGCCTGGCTGCGAACGTTTCCTGCATGCGGTCAACGATTCCTACCTGGCATACGAGCGGGATCTGGAACTCTCCGAAAGGGCCTTCCGCATCAGCGAAGAAGAATATCAAACCCTCAACGGCCGGCTCTCCCGCGAGCTCGACAATAAGCAACTGTCGATCGTACAGCTCAAAGACGCCGTTGTTCAGCTCACCGGTTCGGAACTGGCCGCAGGGAAAGACGAGCTGCTCGATATCCTGGACGTGCTGAAAACGGAAATGATCAAACGCCGCAAAGTGGAAGCGGAACTGGCGGATACCGCTAACCGGCTCGCCCTGCTGATCGCCAACCTGCAGGCGGGCGTGCTGGTGGAAGACGAGCATCGTGCCGCCGTGCTGGCCAATGCCAGCTTCTGCAAGATGTTCAATATTCCCGAAACACCGCTTGAGTTGGCCGGCAGGGATTGCGAAAAAGCCACGGAGGAGAGCAGTTCGCTGTTTAAAGACCCCGCGGCAATGGTGGCCCGGATCCACCAGCTCATCCGGCAACAGGTGCCGGTCGTGAACGATGAACTGGAACTGGCAGACGGCCGGGTGTACGAGCGCGATTACATTCCCCTGTTCATGGACGGCGTGTACCGCGGGCACCTGTGGCAGTACCGCGACGTGACGATGCGCGTTGAAGCGGCGAATGCCGTGAAGAAGAATGAGGAAAAATACCGCAATATCATCGATAACATGAACCTGGGCCTGGTGGAAGTTGACACGCTCGGTATCATCCAATTTACCAACCAGTGCTTTTGCGATATGTCGGGCTACCAGGCAGACGAGCTGATAGGCCAGGACCCGTCCCGGCTTTTTTACGACGAAGCACAGGCGCGGCTGCTGGCCGAAAAGGGCCGGTTACGCGAAAACGGCGTGTCGGACGTATATGAGCTCGAAGTGAGGAATAAACGCGGGGAGCCGAAATGGTGGCTCATCAGCGGGGCGCCGAACTACGACGACGGCGGCAGGTTCACCGGTTCCGTCGGTATTCATCTCGACATCACGGAGCACAAGCGACTGGAATACGAATTGAGCCAGGCGCGCATCGCGGCGGAAGAGTCTTCGCGGGTTAAGGAAGCCTTCCTGGCCAATATGAGCCACGAAATGCGGACACCCATGAACGCCATCATCAACATGTGCCGGCAGCTGGCCCGCACGCAGCTCGATAACCGCCAGCGTATCCTGCTCGATACCATCGACACCGCCTCGGAACACCTGCTGGTCGTCATCAACGACATCCTCGATATCTCGAAGATAGAAGCCGGGAAACTGGAGCTCGAAACCATTCCCTTCCGGATTTACGATATGCTGAAAAACGTGCTGCTTGTTGTGCAGCCGAAGGCCGACGAAAAAGGCCTGCTGCTGAAACTCGAAGTTTCTTCCCGGATACATCCCGTACTGACCGGTGATCCGCACCGCATCAGCCAGGTGTTGCTCAACCTCCTTAGCAACAGTATCAAATTCACCGACCGCGGCACCGTCACCTTGCAGGTAACACCCAGCGAAATGAAAGACGGCCGGCAGACCATCGTATTTTCCGTGAGGGACACCGGCGCGGGAATGGACGCAGCATTCCTGAAAAAGATCTTCGACAAATTTTCCCAGCAATACCGCGATACCGCGCGCAAATCCGGCGGCACGGGTCTGGGAATGGCCATCTGCAAACAGCTGGTAGAGCTGATGGAAGGCCAGATCAGTATTCATAGCGAACTGGGAACCGGCACGGAAGTAACCTTCTGGCTGTCCCTCGAAACCTCGACCGATGAGGCCGTGTATACGATCGATACCGAAGTGCCCGACAAAGATGCGCTCAAAGGCAGCCGCATTCTCATGGCCGAAGACAATGTCATGAACCGGTTGGTGGTGCGCACCATCCTGGAAGCATACCAGGTGGAGCTGACGGAGGTGGAGAACGGTTACGAAGCCGTTCGGCAGTTGAAGGTTGCGGAATATGACGTGGTGTTGATGGACGTGCAGATGCCCGTCATGAACGGTTATGAAGCTACGGCACTCATTCGCAGGGAGTTGAAGCTGGATGTGCCCATCATCGCCCTCACCGCCAATGCCATCAAAGGGGAGAGCGATCGCTGCATCGAAGCGGGTATGACGGGATTTGTGTCCAAACCTTTCGAAGAAAACGCCCTGATCCGGGAAATTGCTATCAGCCTGCAAAAATACCCGCCACGCCGTCCTGCTATCCACATCAGCGGTTCTCCCGCCGCCGCTGCCGGTACGCTGTACGATCTCGGGAAGCTGCGGAAAATCAACGATAACACAGGTTTTATCACGCAAATGGTCCGGATGTTCCGCCAGCAGGCCGCAGCGTCGGTACCACTTATCCGGCAGGCCGCCGACGCCGGTGACTGGCCCGGGGTTCGCGCCGCCATCCACAAAATCCGGCCCTCGGTAGACGCCATGGGGATCGCGGTGCTGGAAGCGGACCTGCTCGATCTGGAGCTTCATGCGGCAGATAACGACGCCTCGCGGCGGAAGTTGTACCAGGTGCTGGATGTGCTGCAGCTGGCCGCGGAGCAATTGCGCAGCCAGGAAGGATCGCTGGCGGGTTGAAAAAGACAGCTTGGTAAAACAGCAACGTCCGCCCCGGAAATACGAATGCCCTTCCATATTGCAGGAAGGGCATTCGCGTCAAATTCAGGCATGGGAAGGGGATGCTACATCTTCCCAAAAACTTCCGCGAGTTTTTTATCCATCGCATCGTCGTCTTCACCGCCACCGCCGTACCGGCCAATGATCATGCCGTCGGGACCGATGAGGATTTTGGTGGGCAGGGAATGAATGCCGTAATAATCGCTGATATCTTCGGGATTCGGTTGGTGCTTTTCCCGCTTTTTCATGTCCAGGCCGCGGAGCACATGTTTCCACATACCGATCCCGTCCTGTTCCACGGCCTTTTTCCAGGCTTCGGGCTTACTGTCGTCGTCAGAAATGCCGATGATCTCGAAACCTTTGTCTTTGTATTGCGCGTACAGTTGCTTCAGGTGCGGGTTGCCTTTGCGGCAGGGGCCGCACCAGCTGGCCCAGAAGTCGATGAGCACGTATTTCCCTCTGTAGTCGCCAAGGCTGAGGGTGTTCCCGTTGATGTCGCTCTTGGTGAAAACGTGGGCCATGCTGCCGGGGGAGCCGCCGCGCAGCCCGTCCAGTTCTTTCCTGATCTCTTTTCCGAAGGAAGTCTGTTGTAATGCTGCGGGGATGCGGTTGTAGATGTTTTCTCCTTCCTGCAGGCTCATCTGGCTGATGCGGAACCGTAGCATGAAAAGACTGGCGAAGGAAACGGGGTTCTTTTCGATGAACGCTTTGTCTATCACTTCCATTTGAGCATAGTAGGGCTCCATCTTTTCTTTCAATTCCTCCAACTTTTCAAGCATACCAGCGAGGGAAGCGCTATCTTTCTTCGCCCTGCGCGCGGCGATGTATTCGTTGTTGAGTTTGCCGTATTCGTCAGACAGCGGGTTGAGGTGCTTCAGTACCGGTTTGTGCGCCTCGTCGAGCTTGTACATATCGTCCTGCGCACGGGAACCATTCAACTTGGTGTCGCGGAGGGCTGCTTTTTTCACGATTACCGTCATATCGGTCGGTTCGATGAACAAACTCACGTATTTGGCGTCGTAAGACGTGGGAGACGGTCTTTCCAGCGAGAGGTTGCTCAAGGTAGGGCCGTTTATCCGGCCTTTGATCGTGAATCGTCCGTTTTCCAGCTTTGCGCTGTCGGTTTTATAGTTCGCTTCGCCGGCCGGGTAACCGAGATAGATATACCCGGTTTTTTGTCCATCAACGGTTCCGCTGAGGGTGAACGATTGGGCATGCAGGTTCGAAATTGCCAGGCTCGCTGCGATCAGCATCGGTATTTGTTTCATGATGCGGGAAGTTAATTGGATTTTTTGAGATCAATTCAACAGTTCAGCCAGTTTTTTATGCAAAGCCGCACCACGGAGGTCTTTGGCCACAATGATCCCTTCGGGGCTCACCAGGAAGGTGGACGGGATCGCCTGTATGCCGTATTCCTGCGCCACGGAGTTCTTGAAGCCTTTAAGGTCCGACAGCTGGATCCAGGGCATGCCGTCGTCGGCGATGGCCTTTTTCCATTTCTCGCCGTCATCGTCCAGCGAAACGCCGACCACGGTGAAGTTTTTATCTTTATAAGCGTTGAAAGCCTTCAGCACGTTGGGATTTTCCGCCCGGCAGGGCCCGCACCAGCTGGCCCAGAAATCGAGCAACACGTACTTGCCTTTGAAATCGGAAAGTTTCACGGGTTTGCCGCTCACGTCGGGCTGCGTGAAATCGATCATCGGTTCGCCGATGGCACTTTTCTTCAGGATGGCGATGCGTTCGGCGAGGCGGGTGCCGGTCCCGGTTTTCTGCGCGGCGGGGTCGAGCAGCTGGTAAAGGCTGTCGAGCGTTTTGTATTCGCCCATCACGGCCATATCCTGCAGGAGTGATACGCTCACGGGGCTTTTGGGATGCTCCGCGATGTAGCGTTTCATGATGGCGCGGCGCTGCGTCCGCAGATCGGTGGCTTTTACCTCGAGCACGGCCATGGCCGAATCGTTATCCTTGATTTCGTTATAGTTGGCGTACAATGCCTCTTCCTGGTCGGTGACCGGTTTCAGGGATTTGCGGTAGGCCATGTACTCATCATGACTGGCGGAGCCGGTAACACGGACGTCGGCCAGGGAATCGGCATGCCCGGAGAGCCTGATGTCGGCCCGTTCCAGGAACAGTTCCACATACCGTGTCGGAAACATGAGGTATACTTTTTCCGGTTCGGATACGTCGCCAGACCAGCTGAATTTGCCGTCTACCACGCGCATGGTGTCTGTCCGCGCCGAATCGGCCACGGGTACGGAAAGGTAGACCACGGAATCCTTGAGGCCGGTGATCTCGGCGGTGATGGTTGCCTTGGGTTTGTCTGCGGTACCGCAAGCGTAAGCCGCGGCGGCCAGTAAACAGGGGAGGATGCGTTTCATATGTGTTCGATTGGTTTAGCTTGACTTAATTTTTAGGCAGTTCCAGCACAACTTTCGGGTCGGTGGGCTGAATGGTGAGGGCGGTCCCGTTGAAATCCGCGGCGATCCGTGTCATGGGGAGGCCGTTGCGGAAATAATCGAAGCTGTTATGCCCTTCGAAAGCCAGTTCGATCCTTCTTTCCTTCAGCACGGCGGCCATGAGGTTTTGTGCGGTCAGGTTGTCGATATCGGCAGCGGGCAGTCCTGCGCGGGTATGGATGGTTTTCAGGTCTGCTTTCGCCTGGGCGGTATTGCCGAGCTTGGCGTTGGCTTCCGCGCGGTTCAGGTACAGTTCGGCCAGCCGGAAATAGGCATATGGTGCGCGGGTGAGCCAGGCTTCGGGCAAAACCAGATACTTCGTTGTTTCTACAAAGCCGGAATTGGGATTGAGGAGGATGAAATTGCTCCGCAGGTCACCCGGCAGCAGGAGGCTTTTAAATTCCGAAGAGGGCAGGAAAGTGGCGCCCACGCCGTAGATCGGGTCGAAGTGGTACATATCGCCCATCGAGCTGCCGCGGGTGGAATTGTCGTAGGCGAAGATGAATTCCTTGTTGGTGGCACCTTTCACGCGATCGTTCTCGCCGAATTCGTCGCCGGCGAACATCTTCACGTAAGCGTCTCCCTGTAGCAGGGCGTATTTGGTGCCGGTATGGCTGATCACGCTGTCGGCGTACTTGATGGCCAGTTCGTTGGCGGCCGCGTCCGGACTGGCGATGCTGCCGCCTTTGTAGAGGTACACGCGGGACAGGAGGGCCCATGCGGCGGCGGTGCTGGCAAATCCGTTGTTTTTCGTTACCGGTGCTTTCATGAGCTGGGCGGCCATGGCGAGGTCGGCCACGATGAGGTCGTACGTCTGCTGCACGGTGCTCCGGGCCGGAATATCCTTGATGTCGCTGCTGGTTTTGAGGATGAGGCCGGGGCTTTGCGCGGCTTGCTGGTAGTAGGGTTTGCCGTAGACGCGCACCAGGTTGAAGTAAATGAGGGCGCGGATGAAATGGTTTTCACCTTTCGCATAGAGGAACCGGTTTTTCTCCGCTTCGGTGAGCGATGCGAACGAGGATTGCTCCAAGTCGGCGATCCCTTCCAGCGTGGTGTTGACGCTCACGATGATCTGGTAGGCGTTGCGGTAGAAATCGGCGCTGTTGCCCTGGGTGGGGCTGGCGCTGTTGCGGTAGAAGAAGGCGTCGGTTTGTTTGGAAGGGAGGCCCCAGGTCTGAAGTGTCACGTTATTGCCGCGGCTTTCCGCGAAATCGTGCATGGGCACATCGTAATCGTTGAACCCGCTGCCCTGCATGAGCACGTAGTTGCCGATGGTCGTTTCTTCGATCCCAACCAGCGAAGCCAGTTCGCCTTCCTTGTCGATCTTCGTCAATGGCCGAACGCTGTCGATCTGCTTGTTGCAGGCCGTGGCCAGCAATCCGGTAATTATAAGGGTGGTAATGTGTTTCATGTTCAATAGTTGATGCCCGAAAAATTAAAATCCAAGTTGCAATCCGAAAACGTATCTGCGCGGAACGCCGATCGATGAACCGATGGAGCCGCCGAAATCCTGCGCCATACCTACCGAAGGCCCCTCCGGATCGGAAGAGATGAGTTGCTTCGAATAGAGCGTGTACAGGTTATCGCCGCTCACATAGAAATTGGCCTGTGCCAGGCGCAGCTTTCTCAGCAGTGATTGCGGCAGTTCGTACCCGAGGCGAACGCTGCGCAGGCGCGCGTGGCTGCCGTCGTGCATGTATTTGCTGGAACCGAAGTAGCTGGTGTTGGCGTGGGTGTACAGTTCAGGCTCGGTGGCGTCCGTTTGTCCGGGGTGCGTCCACTGCCGCTGGGAGCTGCGGAGCGCGATCTGGTTGTAGCTGGTGAGATTGGCGCCCTGCATTTGCTCGGCCAGGTCGTCGTTGATGACGTACCCATAAGCGAAAGTGATGAGCACGTCCAGCGAAAACTGCTGGTACGAGAAGCTGTTGGTGAGGCCGCCGAAAGCTTTGGGCTGGAAGTTGCCGATATGCTGGAATTGGCGCGGGTCGGCGGAAGCGCCCACTTCGTCCATGGAATTTACGTAGGTGATGCCCGTCACGTTCCCTTTGTCGTCGAAAACCCGTTTTTCGAACCGGGGTTTGCCGGTTTCGGGGTCTACGCCGGCATAGGGAACGGCTTTGAGCGAGTTGATATCGTCGCCGGGGAAGAGGTAGAACGCGTTGGCGTTATAGAAACCCTGGCGCAGCGAATCGTTGGCGACGCTGATGATCCTGTTCTTGTTGAAGCTGATGTTGAAGGAAGTATTCCAGCGGAACTTCCCGCCGGTGATGTTATCGGAATTGACGAGGATTTCCAGGCCGCGGTTCTGCACGGTGGCCACGTTTTTCCATTGGGTGGGGAATCCGGCTACGGATTCAAGGGTCACTTTCTGGAGGAGGTCTTCCGATCTGCGGCTGTAGAAATCCACACTGGCGGTTAACCGGTTGAACAGGCCCAGGTCAACGCCGGCGCTGAAGGTTTTGGTGATCTCCCATTTCAGGTCGGGATTGGCGAGCACGGCCACGATGGCGCCGCCCTGGCCTTGGTAGGTATAGGTAGGGTCGTAGAGGGTCCGGGTAAGGAAGTTGTCGCCCAGCTGGGAACCGCTGGTGCCGTAGTTGGTGCGCAGTTTGAGATTGCTGAGCCAGGGCATCCCGGCCGCAAACTGCTCCTTGCTTACCACCCATGCGCCGCCTACGGAATAGAACGTTCCGTAGCGTTTGTCGGTACCAAAGCTGCTGGAAGCGTCTGTACGCAGGGAGGCGCTCAGGCTGAAGCGTTCGTCGTACGTATACCCCGCTTCGCCGAAGGCGGAAAACACGGCGCGGTCTTCCTTTCCACCTTCGATGTTGCCGTTTTTGGTAGTGGGGATGCCGTAGATGGAATAGTCATATCGTCCGCCCACCAGCCGGCCCAGCGAGATCACGGGGTAACCGGCGCGAACGTTGTTCACGTTCACGAGCATGTTCTCCATTTTGGTGCGGCCGTACTCCGTAGCGGCGAGGGCGCGCAGGCTGTGCAGCCCGAACGATTTCCGGAAATTCAGCTGGTTCGATGTGAGGAAGGAAAAAAGCTGGTTGGTGGTAGTGCCCAGGAACCCTTTCGAAGAGGTGCTGGTGCCGGAGCCCGCATAGCTGCGCGCATCGATGTAACGCTCGTCTTTGGTATAGTTGAGGTTGGCGGAATTGGTGCTGGAAATGCTCAGCCAGTCGGTGATCCTGTAATCCGCCCGGATAGACCCCACGAGCCTTTGGGCTTTGGGATGTATGAAATTATATTGGTTCTCGAAGATAGGATTTTCCGCCGTGCGCATCCTGCCGTTCATTTTGTATTGCAGGCTGGGTTTCAGCGTTCCGTTGGCGTTGTAAGGGTTTACCCAGGGCACCATGCTGT
Source organism: Chitinophaga rhizosphaerae (assembly GCF_003958645.1). Classification (GTDB taxonomy): domain Bacteria; phylum Bacteroidota; class Bacteroidia; order Chitinophagales; family Chitinophagaceae; genus Chitinophaga; species Chitinophaga rhizosphaerae. Next base: position 231,771 of record NZ_RXLO01000006.1, on the reverse strand, counting down.
AAAGGAAGGTGCCGGAGTTCATGTTTTCCCGTTCGCCGCTGTCGAAAATACCGTTGACGGAAATATTGGTGGTAAGGCGGGAGGAGAGGCGGTTTTCGAGGTTGATGCGGAAGTTGCCGCGTTTCAGGCCGTTGTTCACACCGGTCGACTGTTCGTCGTAATACGATCCGCCGATGTAATACCTTGCGGCTTCGGTACCGCCGCGGGCCGAGAGGTTCACTTCCTTGGTATTGCTGTTGAGGAAGGCGTAACGCTCCCAGTTGTACCCGTTCTGCACGTCGGAAAGGGCGGGGAGGCGATTGTCGAGATAAGCCTGCAGGGTAGGGTACTGCGGCGCGAGGGTGCCGTTGTTCACCCGGTAATCTTCGGTATAGTAGCGTGTCTGAAGGTCGTACAGTTCCTGGCTGGACAGGAACCGGATATCGCCGCGGTTGGGTTTGTTGATCCCGTATTTCACTTCGGCGCGGAGCTGCGGTTTGCCGGTCTGGCCTTTTTTCGTGTTGACAACGAGCACGCCCGCCGCTGCGCGGGAGCCGTAGATGGCGGTGGCGGCCGCGTCTTTCAGAATGGTAATGTTATCGATGTCTTGTGCGTTCACGAGCTCCTTGAGGTTCTGGTTCGGCATGATCACACCGTCCAGCACCAATAGTGGGCCGTAATTCTGGGTGGGCATCACGAATTCGTTGACACGGTCTACACCCACACCCACGATGCTGCTCTGGCCGCGCACGAAGATTTGTCCGCCGGCACTGGTGGGGTCCCCCGCGCCCTGTTCGGAGATGTACAACCCGGTGGCGCGCCCTTTCAACAGGGAAACGGGGTCGGAGGTGGTAATGCCTTTGCGCAGCTGGTCGCCGCTGATCTTTTGCACCGCGCCGGTGAGCTCGCCGGTTTTTTTGGCAGAGTAACCGGTGATGATGAGCTCGTCCAGTTTGGAGGAGGCGGCAGACAGTAAAATGGTGACCGCGCGGCCCGCGGTGGCTTTCACTTTGCGGGGCTCGTACCCTACGAACGTAATTTCAAGCGTCACGTCCGCATTGTCGGTTTCCAGTTCGAATTCGCCTTCACCGTTGGTAACGGTGGCTTTGGACGAACCGCTGATCTGCACGGTAGCGCCGGGCATGGGCGTGTTGGTGGCCGCATCGCGGACGGTGCCGCGGACTTTCTGCGGCGGTTGCGGTTGCGCGGTGGCGGGGGCGGACTTGCGCAGCACGATCGTTTTGCTGACGATAGTCCAGGCCAGTTGCCGCCCTTTCAGGCAGGCGTCGAGCGCTTCTTCCAGGGAAGCGTTCTTCACGGCGATAGACACGATGGCGCCGGTGGGCAAGGTACCTTCTTCGTACCAAACCTGGTACCCGCTTTGTCTTTCGATCTCATCGAGCACGCGCTCGATCGGTGCATTTTCCCGCAGGATGGAGATCTTTTGCGCGGTGGCGGCGGCACTGACGTGCATGGCGCCTAACAGGACGAAAATGATGGAGAGCTTCACGGTGAATAAACTTTTTGTGAACGGGCTTCGCCCGGATTTGGTTGATAGCGGGCATAGTCTGCCCAGCTCCTTTCGGCTAAAGGACGTCGCGAACATAATAATGGTTGATTAAAGTTTTAAAAATGTTCCTTGTAATTGGTGTACGACTTTGGCTTTCCTGGCTGCGTCTTTGTTTTTTAAGTTTACAATGAATGGTTTGGCGTGAATGATTGGTGGAATGCTTCATGCCGGGAAGCCGCCTGCTCGTTGTTTATACCTGTTTTACGTTTATGGCAATACGATGATCTTTTTCCCTTCCTGCCTGAAATGCAGGTTGCTGGCCAGCAGTACGGACAGGGTTTCGGAGAGGCTGTATTCCCGCGACACCTTCCCGGTAAACCGCCGGTGGGAAACAGGCCCTTCGTACACGATATCTACATCGTACCATCGCCCGATCTCCCGGAGGATGGCCGACAGGTCGGCGTTCCGGAAAACGAAAAGGCCGTCTTTCCAGGCCACGTTCTGCGCGGCGTCTGCGTCCTGCAGTACGGAGATGTCTGTTCCTTCGCCGACCGTTGCCACTTCACCGGGGCGCATGACCCTGCTTTTCCCGCTACCAGCCACGATCCGCACGCTGCCTTCCAGCAGGGCGGCCTGGATGCCGGGCTCGCCGGGATACGCTTTCACGTTGAAGTGCGTCCCCAATACCTCGATCCTCGGCCCTGCGGTTTGTACCACAAAAGGTTGCGCGGCGTTGGCGGCCACTTCGAAGTATCCTTCCCCATGCAGCTCCACGAGCCGCTGTTCTCCCGCAAAAGCCGAAGGGAATTGCAGTTCGCTGGCGGCGTTCAGCCAAACCCTGGTGCCGTCGGGCAATATTAACCGGTACTGTTCCCCTTTCGGTACGTTCAGTTTGTTGATCACCGGCGCTTCGCCCGACTTTTCGGCGCCATATACGAGCAGCGATTCCTCTTTGCTGACGGTGGAGCCGCCCTGGTGGGCGAGGTACCCGTCTGCGCTGGAATCCAGCTCCACCACCTGGCCATTGCCCAGCGTGAGCGTCACGCCCTTGCTATTGTTCGCCGGTGCGGCGGGCGTGAGCTTCGCAGCCTGCTCGCCGGCAGGTTTTCCCTGCGGGCGCAGGAGGTAAGTCCCTGCGGCCACGAGCAGCAGTGCGGCGGCCGCGGCGGCGGGTAGCCATTTCCGGCGCAGGGGCCGGATGGTGGCGGGCGGGTGCATTTGTTCCTGCATGCGCCGGAGCATGCGCGCCCGCGTGTCTTCCAACGAAGTTTCCTGTTCCGTGGTCACGATTTCCGTATCGCCCGCGTTTACCTGGTCGTACCAGTCGTGCAACGCCTCCGCCTCTTCGGGGGTGGCGGTGCCGTCCAGGTATTTTGCGGCCAGGATCTTAACCTGTGCTGTATCCATTTCGTGTAGTTAATCCAGAGCGAGGGCCCCTTGTAGATATAGAGCATCGCCAAATACTTTTGTACGCAAAAAAGGGGAAAATAATTTTCCGGGGTTATTTCAGGAGGAAAATGAGCAGCGCCATGGCGAGGGATTCCCTTCGCTTCCGCATGAGCTGCATCACATGGGTAACATAACCTTCGGCTGTCCGCAGAGACACGCCCAGTTCGCTGGCCACCTCGTCCAGCGGCCGGTCCAGCAACTTATGCTGCAAAAACACGATGCGGTGTTTGGCCGGCAGCCCGTCGGCGAATTTGTTCAGGATGTCTATCAATTGCCGGTTGTCGATATCGAATGCCGGCGCCATTTCGGGCACTACGGCCTGCAGCATCCGCCCGCTGGCGCGCTGTTCATTGGCGAAATGCCGGTAAACGGCGTAGCGTACCATGGCGGAGAGATAAAAAGGCAGGGACTGAATGGAGAGCGAAGCGCGCTTGTGCCAGAGGGTGAGGAACACCTGTTGCACGATCTCTTCCGCGTCTTGCGCGGATTGCAGCCTTTTGTGCGCCATGAAATACAGCCGCTCCCAATACTGGTTATAGATTTCCGTAAACGCAGTTTCATCCCCGTCTTTCAGTAAGTCCAATAAAGCTATATCGTTGATTTCGCTCATATCTAAGGCAGCAGCTCGTATAAATTTACAAAAAGGGCGCAAAAGATCTCGAATGATCGGCTTTTTTTTCAACGGGCCGGAATTTGCACGGCCATATAACCCATGTTGTGCCGGATGACATATCGGGTACAATAATAAGAGCAGGAGCCGCTGCGCGGGGGGCTTTTGTCATTCCAGTGAAAGAGTGTTGTGATGACAATCGTTTCCTTTCCGGATTTCCGAAAAAAAATAAAAAAATCAAAAAAATCTAATAACTTGATCCACCATCGTACTGATATTGTCGTCCCTCAATTAAATCGCTGTCATTGGAAAATACACAGTTGTCTGAAATATCCAAACGGATCGAAAACGACGATGAAATTGCATTCCGGGAGATCTACGATCTGTTCTATTTTGACCTGGTAGCATTTTCACGGCAGATCGTTCTGGACGATCCTGCTGCGGAAGACGCCGTGGAAAACGTGTTCATCCGGCTTTGGCAGAACCGGAAAACGCTGGGCAATATCAATAACCTTTCCGCTTACCTTTACACCGCTACCAAATACGCTTCCATCAATTACCTCAAAGCGAGGAAAAATGTGAGCGACGTTTCTATCGAGGATCTCGACGATCAAAGCCTGTATTCCTTCTCCACGCCTGAAACTTCCATGATCGGGAAGGAAGAAGTCCTCACCATCGAAAAGGCCATCAACCAGCTGCCGCCCAAGTCGAAGCTCGTTTTTTACCTGGTGAAGGAAAAAGGGCTCAATTGCCGGGAAGTCGCCAAAATCCTCAATTCCTCCGTTCGTACGGTAGAAACCCAGCTCTACCATTCCCTCAAGAAAATCGCCGCCATCCTGGAAGAAAGCCAGGTGATCCTCCCCAGGCGAAGCAGCCGGTAGGCCGGTCCGAAAAATTTTTTTTGCGAACGAATACGTAATTCCACCGTTTCCGTTGTCTTATAGTAGAAGAATTTATCGTCAATTCCATGCATAGAAGCCGTTTAATTGAATTGCTCGCAAAAAAGAAAGCAGGGGGCATTTCGCTCAAAGAACAGTTCGAGCTGTCTAAATGGCTGCAGGAGAATGAAGACGACCGGAACCTGGCCAGCCAGGTAGACGAGTTGTTCGGCATGGAATACGGACCGCGGCGGACGGACGACGACCGGAAAAACAGCGGCAAGAGCTGGGACCGGATCATGAAATCCATCCATTCGGAAGCGGACGAAGCGCCCGCCCAGCCGAAGCAGCTGCGGATATTCACGTGGCGCCGCATCATCCCGCTGTCTGTAGCGTCGGTGGTCTTGCTCTGCGTGGCCGGCACGGGTACCTGGTACTGGCTGTCTGCCAGGATGGAAGCCGAAGCGCAGCAGAACATCGTTGGCACCGAAAAGGGATCGCGCTCCAAGCTGACGCTGCCCGACGGGTCAAGAGTGTGGCTGAACGGCGACAGCCGGATCACTTACGGCGCGAGCTTCGGGAAAAACGACCGCGAACTGACGCTGATCGGGGAAGCGTATTTCGACGTGGAGAAAGATCCCGGTCACCCGATGATCATCAAGACGGCCACCGTTACCATCAAGGTGCTGGGGACCGCCTTCAACGTCCGTGCCTACCCGGATGAGAGCACGACAGCCACCACGCTGGTGCAGGGGAAAGTCCAGGTATCGGTCAACCACAAAAAAGAACTGAACTATTTGCTGTCGCCGGATGAAAAACTCATCGTGAAAAACGACACCGGCCTGCCAGAAGAAATAAAACAAATACACACTGAAGCGGGAAAACTCCCGGAAGTAATAACCAAGATCAGGATAGTAAAAACAGATTCTATTCCTCCGGAAGCGCAATGGACCAGGAACAAGCTGGTATTCACCAATCAACCGCTTAACGAAGTGGCAGATATTCTATCGCGGTGGTATGGGGTGAATGTGGTCCTGCGTGGAGATGAAGACATGAAAGCCCGGCAGTATACGGGGATATTTGAAAACCAAAGTCTCCAAAGCGTTATGGAATCATTACAGGTAGCCGGCGGTTTTAGTTACAAAATGAAGAACGATACAATTTTTATAGCGCCTTAAACCAAATTCGAATCGCATATGATAAGTTAACGTCCCTGGTTTTTCCACGAAAACCGGCCGGGCCTCCACGTGCCCTGCTGTAAACAACGGTCAAAATCCAGTCGCAAAGGAGCGGCTGATTTACAATTGAATTATTTAAGCTATGATTAACACGTACTGCTATAGCCGCGGCTATATGTATAAGCATCTCATTGCCATGAAAATTATCATGTTTCTTGCGCTCTTCACCGGGTCGTCTTTGCTGGCCAACGACCTGGCAGGGCAAGACAAGATCACGCTGAACTTCAGTCGCGCCCCCATCGAAAGCGTTTTGCGGACGATCCAGGCGCAAAGCAAGTATTCCTTCGTGTACCAGTCTGAAGTGATCCCGCAGGGCATCCAGATCAACATCAGCACCAAAAACGCCACCATCGATACGGTAATGAACAAGTTGCTGCGGAACACGCCGCTGTCTTACAAAAAGATGGAAAACAACGTGATCGTCATCCTGAACAAAACCACTCCGGAAGTGCGCGCCGCCTCTTCGCAGCCGCCGGTCACGGTACGGGGTTCGGTGAAAGACAAGGCGGGCGGGATGATGCCGCATGTATCCGTTTATGTCAAAGGCACCCAGCATGGTACCATGACCAACGAAAAGGGCGAGTTCACGCTCGAGGCTAATTTGTACGATAGCCTCGTTTTTTCTTTCGTGGGTTATAAGCAGCAGACGGTTTTTATCGCAGACAGCCGGCCCATCATCATCGTTCTGGAAGCGCAGGAGGGGAGCCTCAACGAAGTAGCCGTGGTGGGCTACTCGCGGCAGAAAAAGTCCAGCATGGTAGCGTCTGTGACCACCATCAAGCCGGGCGAGCTGCGCATTCCCAGCAGTAACCTCACCAATGCCCTCGCGGGCCGCCTGGCGGGCGTTGTGGCCTACCAGCGAAGCGGGGAGCCCGGGCAAGACAATACCTCCTTCTTCATCCGCGGGATCACCTCGTTCGGCGCCTCCGCCAAAAAGGACCCGCTCATCCTTATCGACGGGATCGAGCTGAACACGAGCGACCTTGCGCGGCTGAACCCCGACGATATCGCCAGCTTCAGCATCATGAAAGACGCCCTCGCAACGGCGCTCTACGGCGCCCGCGGTGCCAACGGCGTTATCCTCGTCACCACCAAGGAAGGGAAGGAAGGGAAGATGAATGTGGACGTGCGCGTCGAAAATTCGTTTTCCATGCCCACCGAAACGATCAAGACGGCCGACCCGGTCAAATACATGAGAATGCAGAACGAGGCGATCAAAACCCGCAACCCCGAAGCAAATACGTATTACTACGACGAGCAGATCACCTTCACCGAACGAGGCGAACATAAAGATATCTTCCCTGCTACCAACTGGCGGGAAGCGATGTTCAAGGATATGACCATCAACAACCGCCTGAACCTCAGTTTTACCGGCGGGGGGACCGTGGCCAGGTATTATGTGGCAGGCGCCGTGACAAGAGACCGCGGGAACTTGCGCGTCGACCGCCGGAACAATTTCAACTCGAACATCGATCTCTACAAATATTCCGTCCGTTCCAACGTCAATATCAACCTGACCAAAACCACGGAATTATCGACCCGCTTCGTGGCGAACTTCGACGATTACACCGGCCCGATAGACGGAGGTTCCTCCATGTACCGTAAGGTGATGCAGGCCAATCCCGTCCGCTTCAAGCCCTACTACGAGCCGGATTCCGTTTTCAACTATGCCAAGCACATCCTGTTCGGGAACTTCGAAACGGGCGATTACCTGAACCCTTACGCCGAGGTGCTCCGTGGTTACAAGGATTACAGCTCCAGCAATATGCTGACTACCATAGAACTGAAACAGAACCTCGATAAATTCGTGAAAGGCCTTATGCTGCGGGGACTTGTGAATTTCGACCGCCGGTCGTATTACCAGATCACCCGCGCTTACAATCCCTTTTACTACAAGATCACCGGGTACGATCTGAAAAACGACGCTTACAAGCTGGCGCGCCTGAATCCCACTACGGGCACAGAAACGCTTAGCTACGGCGAAGGCAGCGGCCGTGATGTTTCTAACAGCGTTTACTTTGAAGGTGCAGCCCAGTACAACAGCAACTTCGGCAAGCACAGTATTAGTGGCCTGGGCGTATTTACCGCACGGCAATTCAAGGAAGGGGCAGCCCCCAGCCTCCAGCTTTCGCTGCCTACCCGCAACGTAAGCTTGTCTGGCAGGTTTTCCTATAACTACGATTCCCGTTATCTCGCAGAATTTGCTTTCGGTTACAACGCATCGGAACGTTTCGCGAGGAATAACCGCTGGGGCTTTTTCCCCTCGTTCGGTGCGGGATGGGTTATATCCAACGAAGCGTTTTTCCAGCCGCTTACTTCCATCTTCCGCCAGCTGAAGCTCCGCGGTTCGTACGGTATCGCCGGTAACGAGGCGATCGGGAGCAGGGACGAGCGCTTCTTCTATCTCTCGGATGTGGACCTGAATGCGAATTACAATGTGAACTGGGGTTTGAATATGGACAAGAACCCGGGCGGCATCAACGTTCGCCGGTACGCGAACGACCAGATAGGATGGGAACGTTCCTATAAATCCAACCTGGTGCTCGAATTCAACATGGTCAACGGCCTTTCATCCATTATCGAGGTTTATAAGGAAAGAAGGAAAGATATCCTTCAGCAGCGTATCATCCCGGCTACTACCGGTATCATCCCGTCTGTAAAAGCCAACCTCGGGGAAGCGGAAGGAAAGGGTATCGATATCGAACTGAATTACGACAAGAGCTTCGGGAAAAACTGGCAGGTTACCGGCAGGGGCACCTTCACTTACAGCACCAGCAAAGTCATCAAATGGGAAGAGCCCGACTACAGCAGAAGCCCCTGGCTCTCGCGCGTGGGCAGGAGCCTCGGTCAGAACTACGGTTTCATCGCTGAAAGGCTTTTCGTAGACGCCGCCGAAGTGAAAAACTCTCCCGTGCAGGAGTATGGGGATTATTCGGGCGGAGATATCAAGTTCCGCGATGTTAACGGCGACGGAAAGGTAAATGACCTCGACAAGGTGCCCATCGGCCATCCCCTTACACCGGAAATCGTGTACGGCTTCGGGTTGTCTGTTTCCTATAAAAGGTTCGATGTCAACTTCTTCTTCCAGGGCCTGGGCCGCGAATCATTCTGGCTCAACATGCAGAACGTGACACCGTTCGTGGATGGCGACGGAAATGATGGCCGGATTGGACAGAATGCCGTGCTGCAGGCCATTGCAGACGACTACTGGTCAGAGTCCAACCGTAACGCATACGCTTTCTGGCCCCGCCTGGCCAACTATGTGTCTACCAACAACGCACAGTCCAGCACCTGGTTCATGCAGAACGGCTCGTTCCTGCGGTTGAAATCCGCCGACATCGGGTATACCTTCCCCCGGGAATGGCTGAAAAGATATAAAGTGGAAAACCTGCGGATCTATGCCAGCGGCACCAACCTGGCCGTATGGAGCGCGTTCAAGCTCTGGGACCCCGAAATGGCGGGCTCCGGGTTCGATTACCCCCTTCAGAAAGTGTATAACGTAGGTATTAACATTGGCCTGTAAATGATTTTATATGAAGAAAGTGATTATTAAAATAGCTGCCTTTTGCAGCGTTTTGACAGGAACGGTTTCCTGCAACAAGTATCTCGACGTGGTACCCGACAATATCGCTACGATCGAACACGCATTTTCTGACCGGTACCAGGCCGCCAAATTCCTGGCCACCTGTTACTGGGGCATTCCCAAATCTGCCGGATGGAACGAAAATCCGGCGATGCTCGGTGCCATGGAGCTCATCTTTAACCGCGAAAAACGTACGCAGGACGGTATGCGCTTCGCGCTCGGGGAAAACAGCTCGTCGCTTGCCATCACCAATTACTGGAGCAGCACCGGCAACATGGTGCGCTCGCTGTACGCCGGCCAGCGCGATTGCAATACCTTCCTGGAAAATATCGACGGCGTCCGCGATATCAACAAGTACGAGAAGGAAAGGATGAAAGCCGAAGTGAAACTCATCAAGGCGTACCTCAATTTTTACCTGATCCAGTACTACGGGCCCATTACGCCGCTGCGGAAAAATACTTCGCTCACGGAGTCGACCGAAGGGATCCGCGTGTACCGCGAAAAGATCGACGATTGTTTCGCATACGTACTGCAGCTGATCAATGAAGTGATCGCATCGGAAGCGTTGCCGCTCACGATTGAAAGCAAGGGCGCCGAACTGGGCCGTTTTACCCAGCCGGTGGCTTATTTCCTCAAAGCCAAGGTGCTGACGTACTGGGCCAGCCCCCTCTTCAACGGGAATTCCGATTACAGCGGGTTTGTGAACCACGAGGGCGTTTCGTTCTTCAACCAGAAGTATGAAGCGTCGCGGTGGGACAGTGCCGCCAATGCCTGCAAAAAAGCGATCGAAATCTGCGCTGCTGCCGGCCACCGCTTGTACAAGGTTGCCGACTATGAGGCCGTGAACGCCAAATCGCTTTCAGACACTACCATGCTCATCAATACGCTCCGCAGCTCGGTAACGCAGCGCTGGAATCCCGAAATCATCTGGGCCAACTCTTCCTATCCGGCCAACTGGAACTATCAGATCACCGCCCTTGCGCGGGTGGAAGGCGGCACTTCCACGCCTTCCGGCAATACGGGGATACTGAGCGTGCCTTTATCTACCGTGGAACAGTTCTACTCCGACAAGGGCGTTCCCATCAACGAAGACGTTTCGTTCCCTTACGCCACCCGGTATAACATCCGCACGGGCGACGCGGCGCACAACCTGTTCATCGCCCAGAACGAGAAATCGGCATCGCTGAACTTCGACCGGGAAATGCGTTACTATTCCACGCTCGGTTTCGACCGTGGCCGCTGGTACGGCAACACCCATCTCGTTACCACGGAAGCAAATACCCCGTTCCCCAAAAACCGTTTCGGTGAATTTTCGTCGGTGTTCAATCCCGGAGAATACAACGCCACCGGGTACTGGCCTAAAAAACTCGTGTCGATGAATACCACCTGGCGCGATGAAAACAGCGTGACGGAAGAAAGCTATCCTTACCCTGAAATGCGTTTTGCTGACCTGTTGCTGCTGTGCGCAGAGGCGCTGAACGAAGCGAAATCCGCGCCCGACGCAGAAGTATACCGCTACATCGATTCCGTTCGTGCGCGCGCCGGCCTAAAAGGAGTGGTGGAAAGCTGGTCGCAATATTCCAACCAGCCCAACAAACCATTGTCCAAAGCAGGGATGCGCCAGATCATCCAGCAGGAAAGGAAGATCGAACTGGCGGGCGAAGGCGTTTATTTCTGGGACAGCAACCGCTGGAAAACCGCTGTTCGCGACCGGAACCGCCCCATCCAGGGATGGAACGTCAACGGCCGCGAGGCGGAAGAATACTATTCCGTGACCACCATTTATTTCCAGCGATTCACCTACAGGGATTATTTTTCTCCCATCCCGCAGTCTGAACTCATTAACAATCCCCTGCTCGTCCAGAATCCCGGATGGTAAGGTTAAAATATTATCGTTATGAAGAAACTGATTTTACTGAATATCGTTTTCCTGGGCGCTTTGCAGGCCTGCACCAAAAAGGAGAATAAACCGATTTCGCCGGCAACCGGTAAACCCGGCGTGGTGTCGGAAGTAGCCGTCACCAACCTGCCCGGCGGCGCCAAAATCACCTACCGTATTCCCAACGATGCGGAAGTGCTCACCGTGAAAGCCGTCTATACGCTCTCTAACGGCAAGCAGTCGGAAGCTGCGGCTTCCATGTACGGGAATGAGCTGGAGGTAATTGGCTTTAACGATGAAAAGGAACATGAAGTAACGCTGTACACCATCAACCGTGCGCAGGAAATTTCCGACCCGGTCAAATGTACCATCAAACCGCTTAAATCGCCCATCAGGCTTACGAGCGAAACGGTGGCCATTCAGAGCGACTTCGGCGGCGCGCGCTTTTCCTGGATGAACGATTTGAAGAAGCCGCTGGCTTTCGAGCTCTATACACCCGACTCCCTCGGCCGTATGGCGCTGGCCCGTGTTATCACCTCTTCGCTGGCCAAAGACGTGCAGGCGATGCGGGGATATGCGCCGGTGCCGCGGGAATTCGCCATGGTGGTGAAAGACAACTATGGCAACCGCTCCGATACGATCTTTCCCCCCGGCCGCAAACTCGTGCCCCTGTTCGAGGAACGCCTGCCCAAAGGGAAAATGAAGATCATGAAGCTGGCCAACGACCAGAACTTCACCAACTGGGAAGGCTCCGACCAGAAGATCATCGACGACGACGTGACCTCTTTCGGCCACTCCCCCTCATCGTCGCTGCCCGCACCGTTTACGCTCGATCTGGGCGTATTGGCCAAAGTGAGCCGTATCGTACTGTTCCAGCGGAATTTCGGCAACAGCTACTATAACTGGGGAAATCCCAAAGATTTCGATGTCTACGTAAAAGTGACCACGCCTTCGCAAAGCGGCGACTGGAGCGAGTGGAAGAAGATCATGGAAACAGCGATCGTAAAACCCTCCGGCAACGGCAGCAACGTTACAGACGAAGATATCAATGCCGCTGTTAACGGGCACGAGTTCACCTTCGACCTCGGCCAGGAACCCGTAAGGTACATCCGCATCGTGGTGAAATCCACCTGGGGCAGCACCACCTTCACCCACCCTGCGGAAATAGACGTTTACGGAGAGCAGAAATAATCATCAACTTTAACCGACAAGCACATGAAATATATACTCCACGTTTTCTCGTTTTTATGTATCCTGACTTCGCTCGCTTCCTGCGACAAGTTCACGGACATTCACGAGGAATTCATAAAGGGCGGCGAGATCATTTATGCCGTAAAGCCCGATTCCGTGGCCTTCATCGCCGGAAAGGAAAGGCTGATGATGCGGCTGTGGATGATAAACGGCCAGAATATCAAAAACATCATCGTATCGTGGAACGGCCGGCAGGATTCCATGGTACTGGCCGCGAAACTGAAACCGGGCCGCGACAGCATCGAAGTGCTGATCAACGGACTGGCGGAAAAGAACTACTCTTTCGACATATATGCCATAGATAATTTCGGCCACCGTTCACTTACCTACACCACCTTCGGCGCTACTTACGGCGCTGAGTACGCAACGCTTCTCCAGAACCGCCGTATCAAGAATATGGCGCTTTCCGAGGCCGCAGCTTCCATCGACTGGTTTGCACCGGCGGAAAACATGATCATCAACGAAGTGAAATTCAAAAACCGCCGTGGAACAGACACGGTGGTGCGCTTCCCTTCCGCTGATTTTTCAGTCAACATCGACGCGGCCGGCAGCACCCCGTTCCAGTACCGCTCGCTGTATATTCCGGAAGACGAAGCGATCGATACTTTCGCTACCGCCTGGACATCGGATGTATTGCCGGAATTCTTCACATTCGACCGCGCTGCCTGGGAAGTGCTCGCCGTGTCTGATGAAACAGCGTCAGACGGCGGTGGAAAGGCGACGCTGATAGACGGGAACCTCGGTACTTACTGGCATTCCCAATGGGGGCCTGACATCCCGTTGCCCCACTGGGCCATTATCGACATGAAATCAGTGAAGAACATTTCCTATTTCACCATCTATCGCCGCAACAACAATACCAACACGAAGTCCGTGCAACTGTACGTCGGCAACAGCAGCGATCCCGATGGAACGTGGGCGCTGGCGGCCTCGGGCACCTTCGCGTCCGGTAACCAGATGACGATCAACAACACCACTGGTGCCACGGGGCGCTACGTGAAAATGTTGCTACCCGACAGTAACAACCCGCCGTTCACCAGCGTGGCGGAAATCTACATGTATGGAAAGTAATTGAAACGGACAACCGGCTTCAGAAAAGGCAGCGCTTCGGTGCTGCCTTTTTTCGTTTCCGGCAACCCGCCATGTAATTTGCTGACGCTAAAGCATTTCCAGGAGATCGGATTTGGACATTTGCTGCAGCATCGTACCGTCTGTTTTCACCAAATCCAGCGCCAGTTGGCTTTTACGCTGTTGCAATATCCTGATCTTTTCCTCGATCGTCCCGGAACAGATGAGCCGCACCGCCACTACGTTCCGGTGTTGCCCGATGCGGTGGCTTCGGTCGATGGCCTGGTTTTCCGCGGCCGGGTTCCACCAGGGGTCTACCAGGTATACGTAATCGGCTTCGGTGAGATTGAGGCCCACGCCGCCGGCTTTCAAACTGATGAGGAACACGCGGACCGCATCGTTGGTCTGGAAGTTGGTCACTTTGGCGCCGCGGTCTTTCGTTTGCCCCGTTAAATACTCGAAGGGGATTTTCCGGGTTTCGAGTTCAGTTCTGATGAGGTCCAGCATACTGGTGAACTGGGAAAAGACGAGGATTTTATGCTCGCGGGATTTGTTTTCGATCTGCTCGGTGAGCACTTCTATTTTGACGGAGTTTTCGCCGGAATGGCCTTCTTTCAGCAACACAGGTGAATTACAAATTTGCCGCAGCCTGGTGAGGCCGGTCAGCACATGCATGCTGTTGCGGTGGATTTCGTCGTCGGTTTTGCTGGCGATGTAATCGCGCAGTTCCTGTTCGTACGCATCGTATATTTTCCGCTGTTCGGCGTTCATTTCGCAATAGATGGTCATCTCCGTTTTCTCCGGCAGTTCCCGCGCCACCTGCTTCTTCGTTCTGCGCAGGATGAAGGGTTTGACTTTCTCCTGTAATTCCATCGCCCGCTTCGAGAAACCGAAACGGTCGATGGGGATGGAATAGATTTCCCGGAAATATTGCTTGCTGCCCAGCAGGCCCGGGCATGCGAACGACAGCTGGCCGTACAGGTCCACCGTATTATTTTCTACCGGCGTGCCCGTCAACACGATCCTGTTGCGGGATTGGAGAAGCCGTGCGGCTTTGTACCTTTCCGAATTCGGGTTCTTGATGGCCTGCGATTCGTCGAGGAAAACATAACCGAACCGGAACGTTTTGAGGAAACCGATATCGGAAATGAGCGTCCCGTAGCTGGTGAGCACCACATCGAATTCACTCGCATTCTCTGCGGATTTCAGGCGATTGGCACCATATTGCAATTGTACGGAAAGGGAAGGCGCGAATCGCCGCAACTCCTCCTGCCAGTTGAACAGGAGGGAAGTAGGCGCCACCACGAGATGGGTGGCATGCCCGTGTTTTTCTTTCTGGGACAGGATGAACGCGATGATCTGCACGGTTTTTCCCAGTCCCATATCGTCTGCCAGGCATCCGCCGAAATTAAATCCATCGAGATAATTCAGCCAGTTCAACCCCTCGCGCTGATATGCCCGCAACTCCGCCTGCAAGCCGGCGGGAACGGGCGTTTCGGGGATTTCTTTCACTGGCGTGAAAGCCTGTCCCAGTTGCGCGATCTCGACCTGCGTTTCCTGGCTCAGTACTTCCTTGTCGAACATCGCCGAAATCTCGGAAAAATTGATCTTCGGGAATTTCAGCATCCCGGCGTCGATCTCGCCGGCCTGGAAGTATTTTTCAAGACTGCGTATCCATTCATCCGGCAGGAGCCCGCAGGTGCCGTCGCCCAGCTCCACGAACCTGCTTTTGTTGCGGATGGCCTTGTGCAGCTGCTTCAGCGAAACCGGCTTATTCCCGAAACTGACTTTCAAATGGGCGTTGAACCAATCGATCCCGCTGTTCACCTCGATCTGTATGCGGGCTTTATGCGGGTTCCTTCTGTTGCCCGGCAGTTCGTTGAACCCCAGGATGGTAATGCCTTCTTTCCGCCAGGTCTCGAACGCATCGAGGAACCAGTCTTCGTCGAGGAATTTATTTTTATGGAGATAGAAGTATTCGTACTCGCGGATCTGGTCGTTGAAATCCGGGTGCTGGTGCATGACGATGGTGGTGAGCGCCACTTCGGCCTCATTATTACGCCGGATCTTGAATTCGTTGCCGTTACGGTCGGTATCCGTAAGCTGCTTGCGCGAATACACCGGCACTTCCACACCGCCGTATTTCATGACGGGCGTGATGTAGATGTAGTTGTCGCGCTGCTGGAGGTAAATCAGCCGTTCCGTCGTGTATTTCCTTTCCGCCAGTTGTGCGGGAGACGCTTGCTGGATGTAGCTGTAGTCGATCTGGATGAGATCTTCCAGCGATCGCAGCACGGTTTGCAGGAAAGCTTCGTATTTCGAAGCGTGGACGAGCAGGATTTCGTTGTGCTTTTTGAAGAAACGGATCACGCGGAGCATGTCCGGGTTATTGACGAGGTAATAGGTTTGGCGGTAGAATATGAAGCATTGATGGCGCAGCACGAGCTTGTCGAACGGGATGGCCGAATCGTTCATGAGCAACTTTCCCGTGATCTCGAAGAACGGGAATTTTTTGAAGACGGACAGGGAAATTTCGGCCTGGAGGATTTGCAGGTGAACGGGCTTGAGCGACCGCGCAGACACGGATTCAGACACGGAGCGGTCGTGATGGTATACGCTCAGCTGCATGGGATTTTCGAAAATGAGCCGCAAAGCGTTATTGTCCGCGGGTTGTTCGAATTCGATTTCCTTTTGGGAAAAGGCCGAAATGGCGGTGAGGAATTTGATGACCGCGGGGTCCTGGCTTTCCCATATGCGTTGCAGGGGATCGATTTTGTCGATCGGGTTTTTGAGTTTCCCCGTCAGCGTGGTATCGGCCTGCATGAGTTGAAAGGCGGGCTGGTTGTATAAGCGGTGCTTGTCGATCACGAGGATGGTGCGTTTCTCCGTGTCTGCCGTTTCCGGCGGTTTGGGCGTGGTGGCGCGCAGGGGGAGGAGCTCGTCGCGGAAGCGCTTGTCGTTGATCTGAAGGAGCTCTTTGACGAGGGGTTCGGGATGGATATCGTCGCCCTTGATGCTGATCCGGAAATATTCGTCCAGGTCGGGTTCTTCTTCCAGTCCGTATTCCTTCGCAGTGTTGAGGAGTGTTTTGTGGCGGAGGGGCTTGTCGAAGAAGACGCGGAGCTGCTTTCTTTCCATGATGGCGTACAGCACTTCCGCCTGGTGCTCGCAAAGCCCTGCTTCGCTGCCGCCGCAGGCGCAGGAGGTAACGATGGAATTCCCGGTCTGGCAGACGGATACGGTCGGGAAATGGACGGCCGCTTTTCGTTTGGTGAACACGCCTTCGTTCAGTTCCAGCGAAACGGGGAAGATGTCTCCCAGTTCCCGGGACTCCAGGAAGCTCCCGTTCCGGGTATATTGCAACAGGCCGTACCCGGAAAGCGTCGCGATCCCCGAAGCCGGTATCCTGCATTCTTTCGAAAAATCCATATCCGCAAATATAGGCAAGCAGCCCGGGATGCTGATCAAAACAACGCCGCCGCCCCCCAACGGAAAATATTTGAATATTTTGTATTATTACGGGAATGAAGGACGAATCGAACATCTCCGCCTCCCTGGCCAACGACGCGCTGCGTAACCGGGATGTAACGGTCTTCCAGGAATTATATACGACCTACAGCGAACCCCTTTACCTGCTGGCATTCCGGTGGGTGAAAGACAGCAGCCTGGCCAAGGATATCGTCCATAATCTTTTCGCCCATTTGTGGGACCGGGGAGGGGATATCGTTATTACCGGGCAGGTCCGCAGTTACCTGTACCGCGCCGTCACCAACCTGTGCATCAACGAGCTGAAGCGGCGCAAGCGCCACATCGGGGAGGAGATACTCCGGTTCCAGGCGGATGACCATTCTTTCTTCGAGATATCCGATTATATCCTGTTCCAGCAGGAGCTGACGCAGCACCTCGGCACCCTGGCGCCCCGCTGCCGCGAAATCCTCCTCCTCAGCCGCGTCCATGGCCTGGAGCCAGCCGAGATCGCGGGAAAACTGGGGATTTCCGTCAATACCGTTTACTTTCAGCTCTCCGTAGCCCTCAAATCCCTCCGTGGCCGGCTCGGCCCGAAAAAAAATTCCTGAAGGCATCAAAGTATCCCCTTTCTGAATTGTCTTAATACTATAAGCATATGGAAAACGACCTGTCCCAATTCATAATCGACTTCCTGGCCGACAGCGGCAACCCGGAAAAACAGCGGCGGATGAACGACTGGCTGAATGCCGGGGAGGAGAACCGCCGCCGGTTCGACGAGGTCCGCCAGGCCTGGGAGGCTTCCGGGCAACTGCCCGAGCCATTCGATATGCAGGCCGGTTGGCGTAAATTGCGCGACCATATGGCGAACGCGCCCCAAACCGCAACGGTGCGGCCGATGCCCGCGCGGCGTAACTGGTGGCGTGCCGCCGCCGTGCTGCTGCCGGTGGTGGTATTGGCCGGTTACTGGTGGATGAAGGGGACGGGTGGCGGATGGACTTCCTATACCGCGCAACATGCCGTGAAAGACAGTCTCCGCCTGCCCGACGGTTCCGATGTTTTCCTGCGCCCCGGTGCCACGGTACAATATAAGATAGACAACGGCGAAAGATCGGTGCGGCTCAGGGCCGGGGAAGCCTTCTTCCGCATCAGCCCCGATGCGCACCGGCAATTCAGCGTACAGGTGGAGAAAGGGCTCGTAAGGGTGTTGGGGACTTCATTCAACATCAATGCCACCAAAGGTTTCAGCGATGTAGCCGTGTGGGATGGCAAAGTGAGCGTGGAAGGCAACGGGAAGAAAGTGATCCTCACCGCCGGTAATATGGCGGTAGTAGATGCGAAAACAGGGGATGTGGAACAGCCGGAAGGCAATTACGCGTACCGCTGCGGATGGGGCAACAGCGACCTGTCGTTCAGCAACCAGTCGCTCCAGGTAGTGCTGGAAACGCTGGGCTCCTATTACGGTGTTTCGCTGGACGTGAAAGACGCGCAGCTGCTTGGCAGCAGGATCACCGTCCGCTTTAACAACATGCCATTGGACGAGTCGCTGACCGTGCTCTCCGAAATGCTCGACCTCCGTGTTAACCGCCGTTCAGAGAAAGACTATGAATTGATACGCAAATAAATCCGTAACAGCGAAACTTAAAACCAGAATCAAAACAAAGTAAAGCTTACCGTAGTTCCCATTTTATCACCGGTGCCTGCCGGTTGGGAGATGTATTGCCCGCCTTTGGGGGATTAGCCGGCTGATCCTGAAGGGAGCGTTATGTCTGCCAACATCGCCGGCGGCAGATCACATCTTAAAACAAAAAGATGAAAAAAATTCCCTGTATTACACTGATCATAGCAATGGTCTGCGCGTCGTTCACCGCCATCGCGCAGCGCCAGCCCGATGCCCTGTCGAAAAAACTGACGGTGGCCATCGAAGACAAGCCGGCCGAAGCAATCCTTTCGCTGCTCGAAAAGCAGGCCGGCGTATCTTTCGCTTACCCTACCGGCGTGCTGGCCAATCGCCCTACATATTCCATCAGCCGGAAAGACGCTACGCTGCAGCATTTGCTGGAATTGATCTTTCCCCGGGCCCAATATTC
The DNA here is from genome assembly GCF_003958645.1 of Chitinophaga rhizosphaerae. Lineage (GTDB taxonomy): Bacteria > Bacteroidota > Bacteroidia > Chitinophagales > Chitinophagaceae > Chitinophaga > Chitinophaga rhizosphaerae. The sequence goes on along the minus strand of NZ_RXLO01000006.1, from coordinate 212,771 downwards.
CATCAAAGCCATCGGCAACCAGATCATCATCAAACAGGCGGCCGCCAGCCCGGCCGCTCCTGCCGATACCAATGCACCGCAACGGGTGATCGATATGAATACCGTGGTGGTTACGGCGCTGGGGATCGGGCGGCAGCAACGCTCGCTCGGCTATGCGTTCACCGACGTGAAAGGAAGCGACCTCACCCGCGCCCGCGAAACCAATCCCATCCAGGCGCTCACCGGCCGCGTGGCCGGGCTCGACGTCAACGCCACCAACAGCGGCGTAGGCGGCTCCGTGAAAGTGACCCTCCGCGGCGTGAAAGTGATCGGCGGCAACAACCAGCCCCTGTATGTGATAGACGGCATCCCGGCGGATAATTCCTCGCCCGGGCAGGCAGACCGGTACGGCGGATACGACCTCGGCGACGGTTCCTCCATCATCAACCCCGACGAGGTGGCCAGCATTTCCGTACTGAAAGGCGGCGCCGCCACGGCGCTCTATGGCAGCCGCGCCGCCAACGGCGTGATCCTCATCACCACCAAGAAAGGCAGCCGGCAGGGGCTGGAAGTGGAAGTGACCTCCAACTCCGTGCTCGAGAAACTCAACGCCAGCTACGAATTTCAGGATATCTACGGCAACGGCCGCGATGGCTTGCTTCCGCGCGATGTGGCCACCGCCCGCGGCTACTCCCAGGCAAGCTGGGGCCCGAAAATGACGGCCGATAGCCTCACCTGGCTCTGGAACGGTAAACAGGTGCCCTACAGCAAAGCCCGCAATCCCATCCCGAACTTCTTCCGCACCGGCCTCACGCTGACCAACTCGGTATCCGTGTCTACCGGCAGCGATAAAGCCCAGCTCCGGTTCACCTACACCAACGTCAACAACAAAGATATCGTTCCCGAAAGCGGCCTGAACCGGCATAACTTTTCCCTGCGCGGTACTTCGCAGCTGACGTCCAAACTTACCATGGACGCCAAGATCACCTATCTCAACGAAAAAGTGAACAACCGTCCGGCCCTGTCAGACAATCCGAACAACATCGGTTACGTGCTGAGCGGGATCGCACCCAACATCGACATCAACTGGCTCAAGGAATATAAAGACCCCGTCACCGGGAACTACATCAACTGGAACAACCAGCAATACCAGGTAAACCCTTACTGGGCCATTTATGAACAGCCGAACGACAGCCGGCAGGACCGCCTCAACGGTTTCGTGCAATTCAAATACCAGCTGCTCCCCGAACTGTCTGTCCAGGCCAGGACCGGTACGGATAACTCCCGCTTCGGGTTCCGGGAGTTCATGGAAGTGTCGACGCCGTTCAACCAGAGCGGGATGATCAACCTGAAAGACCGCGTTTTCCGCGAAACCAATACCGAATTGATGCTGAACTATGGCAAACAGGTGAAACGTTTCTGGATCGGCGGCAACTTCGGCGCCAACCGCATGGATTACCGCGAAAACCTCCTCAATACGACCGGCCGGGACATGAGCGTGCGCGGCGTGCGGAGCATCAATAACTTCAAAACGAAACTGAGCAATGAACAGATACTACGCAAACGCATCAACTCCGTGTATGGCGCCGTGAATTTGGCGTATGAGAATTTCCTTTATCTCGATCTGACGGGCAGGAACGACTGGTCGTCGACGCTTGCCATGGGCCGGAATTCCTTCTTCTATCCTTCGGCGTCGTTCAGTTTCGTGTTTACGGAGCTGCTACCGAAAAGCGGGGCGCTGACCTTCGGGAAACTGCGCTTCTCCGCGGCGCAAACGGGAACGGACGCGGTTGAACCGTATCAGTTGAAACTGACATACGGCAGCAATCCCGATGTGCCGATCGTGGGTGGATATGCGATCGGCGGGGTGGCGGTGGACAAGGTGCCTTTCAGCGACCTGAAGCCCAGCATCAGCAAATCGTACGAAGCCGGCGCCAATCTCGTTTTCTTCAACAACCGCCTGAACCTGGATGTAACCTGGTACCAGTCCAACACCCGGAACCAGATCCTCAACGCGCCGATCTCCTCGTCCAGCGGGTATACCAGCGCCGTGATCAACTCCGGGAATGTGCGCAACCGCGGCATCGAGGTGACCTTGCTCGGCAAACCCGTCACCACCAAGCATTTCAGCTGGGATGTGAATATGAACTTCGCGCGGAACCGGAATAAGATCCTCGAACTGAGCCCGCTCGTGTCCGGATTTTATACCCTGGCGCAGGCGCGCTGGGCCAATGCCTCGATCGTGGCGGAAGAAGGGGAGGAATTCGGGATCATCGTGGGAAGGAAGTTCCTGCGCAGCCCGCAAGGCAAGATCGTGCTGGATGCCAACGACCTGCCCCTGTACGACCCAACGGATACGCAGATCGGCAGCGGGCAGTACGAATGGATCGGCGGTGTCAACAACCGGTTCACCTATAAAAACATTTCGCTCGGCGTTTTGCTGGACATCAAGCAGGGCGGCCACATCTATTCCATGACCAATCTCCTCGCGCATGCCAACGGCCGGCATAAAGCTACGCTGGAAGGCCGTGAAGGCTGGGCGGAATCTGAAAGGGCACGCCTGGCGGCAGGGCAAACGCCCGGCAACTGGAAACCGACCGGCGGCCGTTCCGTGAGTGGCGTTCGCCAGACGGGGACCGATGCCGACGGGAAGCCCATTTACGAAGACGTTTCCGCATTCGTGAGCCCCCAGGCTTGGTGGCAACGCGTGACCGACAATATTCCCGAGCAGTTCATCTACGACGCCTCGTTCGTGAAAATCCGGCAGTTGAATATCGATTACACCTTCCCGAAATCGATCCTGGGGAACGGGATTTTCAGGGAACTGGCGATATCGCTCATCGGGCGGAACCTGTTCACCATCAGCAAGCACGTACCGAACGTAGACCCCGAATCCAGCTACAACAACAGCAACGGCCAGGGTTTTGAATACGGATCGTTGCCCACGCGCAGAACCTATGGCATCAACCTTTATGCAAAATTCTAAAACGGTCAACATGAAAATCGTTCCATATATACTGATCAGTTGCCTCGCTCTCGTGGGTGCGGGCAGTTGCACGAAAGATTTCGATTCCATCAATACAGACCCGACGCGCGGTGCCGGGATCGCCCCGGGGCAGCAGTTGACCGCCGCGGCCTATTACCTGAGCGGCGGCAGGGAAACGGGATATCCCATCATGTATTACTTCCTGCCGCGGTCGCAGTACGTGAGCGGCGCGTGGGGCATGCGCTTTGGCGGGAAATACATCCGCAACGATTTTTACGGCGAGCGCATGTGGGAGATCTTCTTCGGAAGAAGCCTCAAACAGCTCATCGATATGATCGAACGCTCGAAGAACGACCCGGACCTGGTGAACTACATCGCCGCCGGCCGCATCCTGAAAGCGTACATTTTTTCGCTGCTGACAGACGCCTACGGCGATGTACCCTATTCCCAGGCCGGCATCGCCTATTACGGCAAGATCTATACGCCGAAGTACGACCTTCAGCAGGATATCTACAAAGACCTGTTCAGGGAACTGACCGAGGCAACGGCCCAGTTCGACGCCGGTAAGCAGGCGCTGATGAACGATATCGTTTTCAACGGGAATGTAGACCGCTGGAAGAAACTGGCGGGTTCCCTCCGGTTGCGGCTGGGCATGCGCCTGTCCAAAATAGACGCCAACATGGCCGCGCGGGAAGTGAAAGCGGCGGTGGATGCGGGCGTGATGGCGAGCGCCGACGATAATTTCAAGATCATCCACGAAAATTTCGGTTTCCCCGACCTCCGCGGCAACGGCCTCTCACAGGCCTTCCAGGAAGAATCCTCCTTCCTGTATACGATCGGGACCAACACCTTCGTACAATATCTCAAGTATCACAGCGACCCCCGGCTGCCGCGCTTTTTCATCAACCGCGACCCTGCCGGAGAAGATATCACCGCATTAACGGGTTATATCTCCGTTCAGTCCGGCCTTTACTGGTGGGATAACTGGGGCGATTTTACCGCGCCCGGCGGCCGCGTGATCCCTCATGCCAACAAATTCTGTGTCATCAACCGGCCTTTCGTCCAATTACAAGCCTCCTTCCTGCACATGGGGTATGCCGAAGTACAGTTCCTGCTGGCGGAAGCGGCCGCGCGGGGCTGGGCCGGCGCCAACCCGCAACAGTTCTACCACAACGGTATCCGCGCCGCCATGAAGCAACTGGAAATGTACCCCGGCATGGACCCCGTTCCGCAACCGGAGGTAGACGATTTCGTGACGGCGCATCCGCTCACCGGGCTGCCGGCAGACACGGTGCTCAAGCATATCCATATGCAAAAATGGGTAGCGCTCTTCCCCAACGGCTACGAATCGTTCGCCAACCAGCGCCGCACCGGATATCCCGTGCTGGAAGAGATCGAAGATGTGGGTACCGAATCGGAAACGAGTAAAGTTCCCTTCCTGCGGTTGTTCTATCCCGGAACGGAAGCGTTCAACAACACGGCCAACTACCAGGAAGCGCTGAAGCGGATCGGCGGGAAAAACGACTGGCTCAAGCCGGTTTGGTGGGACAAGCGATGATTCCCTGTCAATATCGCAGCGATGCACCCGCAGGAAGCCGGTAACCAGCTATGGGCGGGGTTTTTCGAGAGCAAAGCAACCGTTCCCGCATCCTGTAGGAACAAAAAAATGCCCCCCGGTCCCGGGAGGCATTTTTTGTTCTGTGTAATGTATTTACCTGTTGACCGGAACCGATATTACCATGTATCCGCCGGGGCGGCAGAGCACTATCCGCCTGTTTTCGCCATCCCGGTTTTTCAGGGTGAATTTGTATTGTTTTCCCGGTTCCATAACGGGCAGCAGGAGCTTTTCTCCCGCGCCGGATGCGCTGGAAACATGCGCCGTATATCCATGTAAGGTGTACGACGGCATACCGCCCGGAATCGTGATGGTGACGGTGATATTTGCATGGTCGGCGGAAGTTTGCATGCTGGTCACGATGATCGGGCTGAAGAGGTTTTTCAGCATGTGATAGGAGGGTTTCAACTCACCGTCGAGCGAGATCATGCCATGTACCCTTTGCCGGCGTTTGCCTGTTCCTTCCTCGCCGATGAACGTGCGGTAATCGTTCAGGGAAAAGTAGATGGCGCCGGCTACGAAGGGCCGTGTTTCATACAGGGCCGTATGGCTGATCATGTGCGCGATCCGGCGGGGATCGCCGCCGCTGAACGCCGGCTCGCAAAGCCCGTATTCCGAAACGACGATGGGTTTTTCCGGATGATATTTGTGGATGCTGTCCAGCATAGCCGGGGCGTCCGTCATTTTACCGCCGAACCAGGTCTCGTAGTACTCGTTCCACATAATGACGTCCCCGAAAACGGTAGCGTCCAGTTTCGGGTTGAACTGGATGGTGTTGCTGACGTAGTTGACGAGGCGGCTGCTATCCATCGCCTTGATGTAACTGTACATATGTTTCACGTAGTCGTGCGTAGGCTTATGTTGCCCGGAATGCTCGTTGCCCACGCCCCAGGCAATGACAGACGGGTGGTTGAAATGCCGGAGCACCATTTCATCGGCCTGCATCATGGCAACGGATTTGATGGAATCGAGCACGGTAGCGCCGCCCCAGAGCGGTATTTCTTCCTGGACGAGCAGTCCGTTGCGGTCGCACCAGTCCAGCAGCGCCTCGTCCTGCTGCCAATGGAACCGGGTGAAAACGGCGTTCAGTTTTTTCAGGTGTTCCAGGTTACCGTATAGGATAGCCGCGGGTTCGGCCATGCCATAACCCGGGTGGGAGCCGGGCATCCATTCCAGGGCGGAAAGTCTTACCGGCTCGCCGTTCAGGAAGATCTTCCCGTTGCTGGCTTCGATGCTGCGGAAGCCGACGGTGACGGTTTTAGTGGCGATAACGGTGTTTTTGTCCATCACATCCACCTGTACCTGGTAGCGGTTCGGGTGATCGAAATGCCAAAGCTGTACTTCGGGGATTTGTACCGTAGTTTTCAGTTTGCCGTCTTGCGGCGTGCCGTTTTGCGTTTGTGTGAATATGGTTTTTTGCGCCGAATCGATCACGGATACGCGGGTGCGCAGCGGTTTTTGGGATTTCCTGTCGAGCAGTACGGTCTGCACATGCAACTGGCCCGCTCTTGATCCGGGAACGGGTCTTGCATCGGCCAATATATAATCGATGCCAGACGGGTGGGAAATGTGGAGAGATACGCTTCGCGTGATACCGCCGTCGTTAGCCCAGTCGAACGATTGGCCGTAGGGGAGTGCGGTGTTGGAGAATTGATTGTTCACGGAAACGGTCAGCAGGTTTTTCCCTTTCCGGGCTGCTTTCGATGCGTCTATATAAAAAGCGGTGTAGCCGGAGCCGTGGTGTTGGCCGATCTGCCGGCCGTTGAGGTAGATGACGGCGTCGCGGTACACGGCGTTGAATTTCAGGCGAACGATCCGGCCTTTGGTTTCCTGCGGGATATTTATTTCCCGCTGGTACCAGGCGGTGCCGTAGTATTCTTCGGTGCCGGGGTCTACATTCCAGGTGTGCGGCACTTTCACCGTTCTGGAGAGGTGGGTGGGGAGTGAAGCGGCGAACCAGCGCCCAGGGGCCCCTATGCCCAGCGAGTCTGTACAAAACAGCCAATTCCCGTTCAGTGAAACCGTTTCCTGCTGCGGCGATGCCGTGTGTTGGGCGAAGGCCCGGCAATGAAACAGCAGTATCGCGGCGGTGAGGAATGTGAATGTCCATCTCATGATGTGGAAAGTTTACAATCGATTGGGTGAAAAGTGGAATCCGTACATGCGTTATGCATGCCGGAACAAGATACGTCCGATTCGTAAAGACTGCTTACGGATCATAAGATTGTCCATTCTATCAGTTAGTTAGTCCATTGGCCGGGCTATGGATTACGCCTAGTTTTGTAGCGTTACAACCAATTTTTGACAAATGTGTCGGCATTGCGTTGCACATAAGTGAGCGATACTCGATTTTGTATGATTTAACAGTGAATTATTATCCGGGAAAGGGCAGTAGGTATTGATCCGCGTGAAAAAATGAAGCGCCCCGTTCCTTCCGGACATTGTTGTACCCGGTATGATAAGCAAAACAGGCAGATTTAAATAAGACCTGAATATACCGCGGAACCATTAGCCTGGCCAATGAATGCTGAAAGATGAACACGGATCCGGCAAGGATGCGGACGGTAACCGTATGTTTGCGGCCGGTGCGTGACGAACGAGCGGTAAATTATGATGAATCCGGTGCCGGATGAAATTGGATAGGCGCCACATTCCATCGTCTTAATAGTTATGAAAAGCGACCGTTAGCATTAAACCATTTAAATTTTTGAAGGAACAGTAATTCCGTCCCGCAGCCTGAAGCATGCAATATGTATAGGCATTTAACAGATGAGCCCAATATCATCGATCTGCTTCCTGTTGGGGAATATGTTCAGGTATACTAAACTAAAACTAGCATCTAATGAAATTTGGTAAACACCACCACGTTATTCCTTTGATCAGTGGACTATTGATCCTGCTATCCGTATTCGTGTATCTGCCTGGTTTTTCGCAAACTGCGCGGAAGGTCATGGGAACGGTCGTCAATGAGCAGGGGCAACCTTTACCGGGAGCCACGATCTCCATCAAGGGGCGTCCGGCGAATGCGATTACGGACGATAATGGTAAATTCTCCATCAGTATTTCGGGAGAAAATGTGGTGCTCGTGGCCACGCACATGGCTTCGTCGCCCATGGAGATCGCGGTCGGTGATCAGACCGATATCCGGTTCGTGCTCAAGGCGATCGACAAAAAGCTGGATGAAGTGATCGTGGTGGGGTATGGCACGCAGAAGCGTACCTCGCTCACGGCGGCTGTATCCAGTATCAAGGGTGCCGAAGTGGCGAGCCTGCCGGTGGCCAACCTCAGCAATGCGCTGGGCGGGCGTGTGCCGGGCGTGATTTTCAAGCAGGGAAGCGGAGAGCCCGGCTATGATGGGTCTTCCATCCTCATCCGGGGTTTCAGCACCACGGGCAATACCGCCCCGCTGGTGATCGTGGACGGCGTTCCGCGCAGCTTCCAGCAGTTAGACCCCAATAGCGTGGCCAGTTTTACCATCCTGAAAGACGCCGCGGCCGTAGCGCCATACGGTGTAGCAGGCGCCAACGGCGTTATCCTCGTGACCACGAAAAAAGGTTCCGCCGGCAAACCGCAACTTTCTTACAACGGCTATTACGGCTGGCAAAACCCCACCGTATTGCCTAAAATGGTGACCTCTTACGAATATGCCACCATGCGCAATGCGGCCGCTGCCAACGCGGGCACGGCGCCGGTGTACGACGATAACGCGCTCCAGAAATATAAAGACGGTTCCGATCCCGACCTGTTCCCCGTGAACGATCCGCTGCGGACGCTCATCAACCGGAACGCGCCCATGATGGGGCATAACCTGTCCGTATCGGGCGGCTCGGAGAAAGTGAAATACTTCGGCGCGCTGGGGTTCCTGTCGCAAGACGGGATGTGGGGCCCCACCAATTTCAAACGCTATAATCTCACATCGAACGTAGAAGCCCAGGTAACGAACACCACCAGGTTCAGCATTTCGCTGAGTGGCAGGGTGGAAGACAGGCGCTATCCCGCCCGTTCCGCCGGCAGCATATTCGACCAGCTGTACCGCACGCCCCCAGTGGCGCCGGTGCTTTTCAGCAACGGTTTATGGGGTTCCTACATCGGCCGCTCGGCTTACGGGAACATTCATAAAAGCGGTTATTCCAACGACCTGCGGCAGATATTGCTGAGCCAGGTCAGCCTGGAGCAAAAGTTACCCATCAAGGGGCTGACCGCCAAAGCCGTATTCAGCTACGACTTCAACGACCCCAACGGCGGCACCGTGAAAACCTGGGCCACCCCCATTCCGTATTATGCGGTAACGGATGCCACCACTTCGCCTTACACCATCACACAGATCGGGTCGGACGGGCCGGCGAAACCGACTTACAATGTTTCCTACGGTCAAAGCCAGGCCTTCACTTACCAGGGTTTTCTGACCTATGCCAACAGTTTCGGTAAAAGCGACGTAGGCGCCACGCTGGTACTGGAGTCCCGCAACACCAAATCCACCAGCTTCGGGGCCGGACGGGTAAACTATAACGTGGGGATTCCCGAGTTGAACAACGGCAGCTCCAATGCCAACGATTTGTCGAACAGCGGCTCCTCCAGCGAGCTGAAACAAAGGGGCATGATCTTCCGCCTTACCTATGCGTACGACGGGAAGTATCTGTTCGAAGCTTCCGGCAGGTACGACGGACATTATGTGTTCGCTCCTGGCCAGCGGTACCAGCTCTTCCCGGCATTTTCTGTGGGATGGCGCATTTCGGAGGAAAAGTTCATGGAAAACATTTCCTGGCTGGATAACCTGAAGGTCCGTGGGTCTTACGGCGAGAGCGGCGCCCTGCCTTACATCGGCGGCGTGCTCGCACCGTTCCAGTACCTGAGCGCATTTTCGCTGCTGAGCAACAATGCCGTGTTCGGCGGCGCCAGCTCGCAGGGGCTTCGTGAAACCGCACCCGGCAACCTGGCCATCACCTGGGAAAAAGCGAAGAAAACGAACGTCGGATTCGAATTATCGGTGAAGAATGGCCTGTTCACCATGGAAGCGGATTATTTCATCGAAAAAAGGAACGACATTCTGATCGCCAACCAGAATAAAGTACCGGCGGAATACGGCATCGGGCTGCCCCAGTCGAACTCCGCAGCGGTCAGCAACCGCGGCTTCGATTTCAGCATCGGTTCTTCCTATAACGTGACCAGGGACCTGCGCGTGAGCTTTACCGCCAACGCCACCTACGCGAAGAATAAATACGTACAGATCTTCGAGCTGCCGGCAACGTTCAATAATCCTAACAGGAAACAGACCGGCCGCCCCATCGGTACGCAGTTCGGCTACCACGCCATCCGCCTGTTCCAGCAAAGCGACGACAAGAACGGTAACGGCATCATCGAAACCGGCGAATACGACGTTGCGCAATTCGGTACCCTCCGCCCGGGAGATATCATGTATGAAGACGTGAACGGCGACAAGAAGATCGACGCCAACGACCAGAAAGTCATCGGCAACCCTTCCACGCCCCAGCTGATCTATGGTTTTTCGCCCACCGTTACCTACAAAGGGATCGATCTGAACCTGCTGTTCCAGGGCGCCGGTGCCGGCAGTTTCCTGCTGAACGGTCAGGCCGCCTATCCTTTCTTCAACAGCGGTTCCGCATTAGCCACCACGCTCGATTACTGGACGCCCACCAATACCGGGGCACTGTATCCGCGCGTATTGCCGCAACCCAGCCAGAATTCCACGCAGGTGTCTGACTGGTGGATGCGGAAAGTAAACTACCTCCGCATGAAATCCGCCGAACTGGGATATACGCTGCCGGCCGCCATCGCCGCCAAAGCACATCTGCAAACCGTTCGCGCTTACGTTTCCGGGCAGAACCTGTTCACCTGGGCCAAAGACATGAAGGATTTCGACCCGGAAGCGAGCGCCAGCAACGGAAACTATTATCCGCAACAAAAAGTGATCACCGTGGGCTTAAACGTTAATTTCTAAAATTTTGACCGAGATGATGAAAAAGAATATTTCGATAATCGGATGCTGTTTGTTGATGGGTGCGGCTTCGCTGACATCCTGTTCAGATAAACAACTGGATGTGGAACCGCGCGACAGGCTGACAGATGCCAACGTATGGACAGATCCGGGAGCTTCCGACCTATTCCTGAACGACATCTACCGCAGTCTTCCCGATGGCAACAACTGGTACGACCCGGTAGAGAACTGGTCAGACAATGCCATTTGCGGATTTGCCTGGCCCACTTCCCGGACGCTCATCCAGCAGGCGATTTATTCTCCTGCCAACGCCGGCCTGTCGGGCGAAGTGAGCAGCATGTACGACTGGGCCACCAATTATACCAATATCCGGAAATGCAACGTGTTCATCAAGAATGTCACTGCATCCGCTTCTCTTTCCGCCGACTATAAAAAACTGAAACTGGCCGAAGCCCGGTTCCTGCGTGCCTATTTCTATCACAACCTCTGGATGGCCTTCGGGGGCGTACCTTTGATCACCGATGTGCTCGATGTGGAAACCCAGGGCGACGACGTGTTCCGGGCACGCAATACGGCCGATGAAACGTTCAAATTCATCACCGACGAATGTGCCGCGATATATGCAGACCTGCCGCCCAAGCCAAATTCCGGTAAAATCGGGAAAGGTGCCGCCATGGCGCTGAAAGGCTGGTGCGAGCTGTTTGCCGGGAAATGGGCCGCTGCCGCAGCGAGCAACAAAAAAATCATGGACGAGCTGGATTATGACCTCGATCCTGATTATGCAGCGCTGTTCCTGAGCAAAGGCAACAGCAGCAAGGAGTCTATCCTCTACCGGGAATATGCGCCCCCGGGCTCCGGAAAAGGCGGCGCCCTCGACGGCTACATCGGCCCCACATTCACCAAAGGCGGTGCTGAAACTTCCTGGGGTGGCATGAATCCCACGCAGGAACTGGTAGACGATTACGCGATGGACAATGGCAAGGTCATCACCGACCCCACCTCCGGATATAATCCGCAAAAACCTTACGAAAACCGCGAAAAACGATTCTATCAGTCTATCGTCCACGACGGGTCCTGGTTCTATAACGACACCATCTTTACCCGCCAGGGGATCGGCAGCAAAAACGAGATCGATCTCACCGATCGCGACGATGCCGGGCAAACCGGTTACTATCCCCGCAAGCGTATGGCCACCGATATCACGCTCGGCGCCGCCAACTGGGATGGTGCCACCAGCTATCAGAATTACATCATTTTCCGCTACGCGGAAATATTGCTCAACTACGCCGAAGCCCAGAACGAAGCTGCCGGTCCGGATGGTACCGTGTATGCGGCGGTAGACCTGGTAAGAGACCGGTCTGACCTGGCCGGGCTGCCGGCAGGCCTCAGCAAAGACCAGATGCGGACGGCCATCCGGCGGGAAAGAAGGGTTGAATTGGCGTTCGAAGACAAGCGTTACTGGGACCTCATCCGTTGGAAGGTAGCCGAAGTAAACCTGAACAGGCCGCTGCATGGGATCTCCATCAAGGCCGGCCCGGGCGGTGTGCTGCAATACGCTCCCGTGGAAGCCAGGGGTGGCGATCGCAAGTTCTTTGCCAATAAGAACTACTTATTCCCCATACCGCAAAGCGTGATAGAAAAGAATCCGAAATTACAAGGGAAGCAGAATCCCGGATATTAATTGGTTATACCAATCTTGATTTGATAAGTAAAACTCTCTGATTTTCTAGTCAGGGAGTTTTTACATACACGTTTTACAGGATGAATTAAACATAAACCGTATGCGCAGATTCAGGATTAATAATATTTGCTGGCTGGCAGGTTATATCGCCATCGGCTGCGCTGCCTGCGGCGGTCCGGAAAAAGACCGCCCTGCGGCCCCGGTACTCTTCGATCTCCTCCCGGCTTCAGAAACCGGCGTCGCGTTCAATGATTCGCTTACGGAAGGGCTGAATACCAATGTACTGATGTATGAATACTTCTACAATGGAGGCGGCGTTGCCGTGGGAGATGTGGATAACGACGGGTTGCAGGATATCTATTTCACGGGGAATATGGTTGATAACCGCCTTTACCGCAACAACGGGCACATGCGGTTCGAAGATATTACGGGATCTGCGGGCGTAGCGGGGAGGCCCGGCCCCTGGAAAACCGGCGCCGTCATGGCCGACGTTAACGGCGATAACCGGCTCGATATTTATGTCTGCTACTCCGGGAAAGTCAACGGCATGAAAAGGATCCCCCAACTGTTCATCAACAAAGGCCCCGATCAAAGCGGCAAACCGGTATTCCGGGACGAAGCGGCGCTTTTCGGGCTGGCAGACTCCGTGTTCGGTACCCAGGCTTATTTTTTCGATTATGATAAAGACGGAGACCTGGATCTCCTGCAGGCCAATCACAACCCGCGGCGCCTCGATAACCTCGACGATGCCAGCATTGCCGCGATCCTCCGGCAACAGGATCCCGCATCCGGCACCCGCCTCCTCCGCAACGATAACGGCCGGTTCACCGATGCAACGGCCCGGTCCGGCATCGCCAGTTCGCCTCTCAGCTACAACCTGGGCGCCGGCATCGCAGACGTGAACGGCGACGGATGGCCGGATATATACCTTTCCAACGACTATCTCGTACCGGATTACCTGTACCTCAACAATGGTGACGGCACTTTCACGGACCAACTCGCATCCCGCATCGGACATACTTCGCAATTCTCCATGGGCAACGATATCGCCGACGTCAACAACGACGGCTGGCCGGATATCATCACCCTCGATATGCTGCCCGAAGACAACCTCCGCCAGAAACTCCTCTTCGCACCGGATAACTACGAAGAGTTCGACATGCTCGTACGCGCGGGATTCCATCGCCAGTATATGCGGAATATGCTCCAGCTCAATAACGGGAACGGCTCCTTCAGTGAAACGGGCCAACTGGCCGGGATTTCCAATACCGACTGGAGCTGGGCCCCGCTGCTGGCCGATTATGACAACGATGGCTGGAAAGACCTGTTCGTGACCAACGGCTACGTCCGCGACTACACCAACATGGATTTTCTCAAGTACATGACCGACTTTCTTCAACAAAAACGCAAACAGGTATATCGGGAAGATCTGTTCAAACTCGTGAAAGAAATCCCCGCGTCCAACGTGGTTAACTACATTTTCCGGAACAATGGCGATGCTACTTTTACCAATATGCAGCAGCAATGGGGCTGCAACGTTCCATCCAATAGCAACGGCGCGGCTTATGCCGACCTGGATAACGATGGCGATCTCGACCTGGTGGTCAACAACATCAACCAGCCTGCCTTTATTTACCGTAATAATGCTGAAAAACAGGCCAATGGCTGGTTGCAGGTAAAGCTGGAAGGGGCGGCCGGCAATACGCAAGGCGTCGGCACCAAGGTAGCGGTCTGCACCGGGGACCAATGGCAATACCTCGAACAGATGCCCGCAAGAGGATTTCAGTCTTCCGTTTCTCCCGTCCTTCATTTCGGACTGGGAAAGGCGACAGGCGCGGATAGCCTTTGGGTGCGCTGGCCGGATGGCAGGATGCAGTTTTTCGGCGCGGTGAAATCCGGGCAGATACTGGTACTAAAACAGTCGGCCGCCCGGGAAACCCCCGCCACGGCTGTTGCGGAGCCCCGGACGATCTTCCGGGAAGACGTTTCTCCGATCGCCTATGAAGCGGCACTAAACAACATCAATGATTTTAAACGGCAGCCCCTGCTCATCAATCCGCTGTCGTTCTTCGGCCCGTGCATGACGAAGGGCGACGTGAACGGCGATGGGCGCGAAGATATTTTCATCGGCGGCGGCGGCGGGAAAGCGGGGGCCCTGTTCCTGCAAAATCCGGATGGCAGTTTCCTGCGGCGACCGCAACCCGCCCTGGAGGCAGATAACCGCTACGAAGACGCCGGCGCCGTTTGCTTCGATGCAGATGGCAACGGCACGGCAGACCTGTACATTGCCAGCGGCGGGTACCATAATTTCCTGCCGGAAGACACATTGTTGCAGGATCGGTTGTACCTGAACGACGGCAAAGGGAATTTCAGGAAGGCGGCCGGCGCCCTGCCGGAAATGCTTGCCGCAACAGGTTGCGTGCAAACGGCAGATGTCAATGGCGATGGCTTTCCCGATATCTTCGCGGGCGGCCGGAACGTTCCCGGGCGATACCCGGAAATTCCCGAAAGCTTCCTGCTCGTTAACGACGGGAAAGGACATTTCTCCAACCAGACAGCCACGCTCGCCGCACCGTTGCAACGCGCCGGCATGGTAACCGATGCCGCGTTCACCGACCTCAATAACGACCATCGGCCCGATCTCGTGATCGTGGGGGAATGGATGCCGGTTTCCGTATACATTAACCAGAACGGCCGGTTGGAAGTCCGTACGGAACAATACTTCGGAAAGAAGTTCACCGGCTGGTGGAATCGCCTGTCGGTCGCGGATTACAATGGAGACGGCCGTCAGGACATCATCGTGGGTAATATGGGATTGAACTCCCAATGCCGCGCGGATGAAACCCATCCCGCGGAACTGTACAGCAAAGATTATGACGACAACGGTTCGGTAGACCCCGTATTCTGTTTTTACCTCCAGGGGAAATCCTGGCCGTTTATTACCCGGGACGAGCTGTTCGACCAATTGAGCATCATGCGTACGCGGTTCGGAACGTACAGGGCTTATGCGGAAGCAGGCTATAACGATATCTTCCGGCCGGAGGAAAGGACCGGCGCGGCAAAACTCACGGCTAACTACCTGGAAACGGTGTATTTCGAAAGCACCGCCAACGGCACTTTCGCGCAGAAGCGGCTGCCGTTGCAGGCCCAGTATTCGCCCGTGTTCACGATCACGGACCTCGATTTCGACCAGGACGGCGATCCCGATATTCTGCTCTGCGGAAATATTAACCAGGCCCGGTTGCGCCTGGGGAGCAGCGATGCCAGTTATGGAATGTTGTTGGAGAACGACGGGAAAGGCAATTTCACCTATGTGCCGCAGGCCAAATCCGGATTGCGGGTCCGTGGCGATGTCAGGAGCGTGCTCCGGCTGAACGACCGGCTGTTCTTCGGTATCAACCAGCAACCGGTAATATCCTGTAAAATAAATGGAAAATGATGAATTGGCGATATATATTAATGGCATGCTGCCTGCTGGCCGCCGGCTGTAAAGCCCGTCAGGAGCGGGTTGTGTTCGGTAGCGGCGAAATCGGGAGCGTGTTGTCGAAAATGACGGAGGTAATGGTGCATGATGTGACGAACCCGCCGCTGGCCGCCCGTTTTTTTGCTTATGCGAGCCTGGCCGGGTATGAGATAGTTTCCCGGCACGATTCGGCGGCAGGGACGATGAAAGGCGTACTGAACGGGTATCCGGACATAGCTTTCGCGCCTCCGGCAGGATACGATTACCAGCTGGCGGCCCTGCTGGCGATGACCCGTACGGCGGCGCGGATGCAACCCTCGGGCGGCGAGATCAGGGCGTTTGAAAAACAGCTGCTGGACTCGTTGCGGAATGCAGGTGTATCCCCGGAAATGATCGGTGCGTCGGGCGAATATGCAGACAGTGTTGTAGCCGCCATCCTCCGGTATGCGAAGGCAGACGGCTATAACAGGATCAGCAATTACCCGCGGTACGAACCCCGGCAGGCGGAAGGGCAGTGGTATCCTACGCCACCGGCTTACATGGCCGCGGTGGAGCCTTATTTTAACCGAGTGAGGCCCTTTACGCTAGACTCGGCGCAGCAATTCAAGTCTGAAGCTCCCATCCCGTTTTCGGCGGACCCGCATTCCGCTTTCTTTCAACTGATGGAATTGAATTATAAAGATTCGCTCACCGCGGAAACCGGGGCCATCGCCGAGTTCTGGGATTGCAACCCCTTCGCCGTGGAAAACCGCGGGCACCTGATGTCTGCCGTGAAAAAGATCTCTCCGGGTGCGCATTGGCTGGGCATTACCGCCATCGCCTGCAAGCAGGCCGGGAAAGGTTTCGACGAATCGATGAAAATATTTACCGGCGTTTCCGTTACGATGACCGACGCCTTCATCAGCTGCTGGGACGAAAAGTTCCGTAGCAACCGCATCAGGCCGGAAACCGCCATCCGCAAGTACATCGATCCCGGATGGCAACCCCTGTTGCAAACACCCCCGTTCCCGGAATATACCAGCGGCCATTCCGTAGTTTCCGCTGCCGTGGCAACGGTACTGACCGGTTATTTCGGCGAAGGCTTCGCTTACACGGATGATGTGGAAGTGCCCTACGGACTGCCGGCACGGAAGTATGCATCTTTCGCCCATGCCATGGACGAAGCGGCCATTTCCCGTTTCTATGGCGGTATCCACTTCATGGACGCCATCGAAAACGGCAAGCGGCAGGGAAGCCGTATCGGCATTTGGGCGATGGGGAAACTTAAGTAACCAGTGGCAAATCGTTCATTGATTGTAACCCATATTTTTGATTATCAAACAGAAACAGCTTATGACACGAAGCGCCAATGAATGGATTTTAGGGTCGCTGCTGACCGCAGGCATCGCCATGGCTTTGCCATCGAAGGCACAGGAGCGGATGTCGCTCGCAGGGAAATGGGCGGTGCAGTTGGATGCAGACAGCGCATTCTTCAACCGGAATATGCCTCCGCAGACTTTTCAACATTCCCTGCAATTGCCCGGGACCACCGACCAGGCGAAGCTGGGCCAGAAAACGACGGGCTCCGATTACGGCATTCTCACCCGGGCCTACAAGCATGTTGGCCCCGCCTGGTATCGCCGGGAGATTACCGTGCCTGCAGGTTGGGCCGGGAAGGAGGTGAGCCTGTTCCTGGAGCGGGTACTGTGGGAAAGCAGGGTGTTCATCGACGGAAAGGAAATCTCCCGCCAGTCGCCCCTCTACGTTCCCCACCGCCATTCCCTCGGGAAGCTGGCGCCAGGCACCCATACACTCGATATCTGCGTGAACAACGATCTCATCCATAACATCGGTGATAAAGGGCACGGATATACGGAATACACGCAAAGTATCTGGAACGGCATCGTAGGCCGGCTGGAGCTGCAGGCCACACCGGCTTTTTCCATTGAAAGGGCGAAATTTTACCCGGATGCGGATAAAATGGAAATGCGGGTGGAAGTATGGGTGAAAAGCGATGTTGCCACGAATGTGGAAGCATCGGTTGTGGTGAACGATCCGAAAACGGGGAAAGTGGTGAAGAATACATCCAGCAAAATCCACATTCCTGCCGGCGATACCCTGTTGGCGTTTTCGCCCTTGGGGTGGGACCATGTCCGGCTATGGGACGAGTTCGATCCTAACCTGTACGACGTGAAAGTTGAACTGAGACAAGGAAAAAATACCTGTACGTGGAATGATAAAATCGGCTTCCGGAAGGTGTCTACCTCCCGGAATAAAATTCTCGTGAACGGCAGGGCGACGTTCGTCCGCGGGAACCTCGACTGCGTGCATTTCCCGCTCACCGGCTATCCTTCCTGCGACGTGAAGGAATGGGAGCGGATATTCAAAAAGTACCAGGAATTCGGGCTGAACACCGTCCGCTTCCATTCCTGGACGCCGCCGCGCGCGGCTTTCGAAGCGGCAGACAAACTGGGGATTTACATCCAGACCGAAATCATCTGGCTGGATTGGTGGATGGCCGGCGAACAGAAAGACCGGCCGGAGATGAACACGAAAAACTACCCGCAGGGGTTAGGGAAGAACCCCGGCGCCGACGCTTTCGTACAGGCGGAAATGAAGCGCGTGATCGACGAATACGGCAATCATCCTTCGTTTCTCTTTTTCTGCATCGGCAACGAACTGGGCAATTCCGATTTCGACGTGATGCAAAAATGGATAGAGAAAGCCAAAGCCGGCGATCCGCGTCGGCTTTATTCCGTGTCTACGGCGCGGAAGATCATGCCGGTGGATGATTATATGGTGACGCACAACATCCCCAACGTAGGCGGTACCTACGGATACAGTATGAACAAAACCGACGCGGGGCTGGAAGCGAACTACAGCCGGGCGAACATTCCCATTATCGCGCATGAGGTAGGTCAGGCGCCCGTACATCCGCTGTGGAGCGAGACCGGTAAATACACCGGTGTGCTGAAAGCCCGCAACCTAGAGGGTTTCCGGGATATGGCGCAGAAAAACGGCGTGGCTTCGCAGGATAAGGATTTTCACAGCTCCACAGGCCAATTGCAGCAATTGCTCTATAAAAACCTCATCGAAAACATACAGCTGGCGCCCTCCAGCGCCGGGTTCCAGCTCCTGAGCCTGCAGGATTACCAGGGCCAGGGCGAGGCGCTCGTAGGGTGGCTGGATTGTTTCTGGGACGATAAAGGCACTACTTCCGCCAGGGATTTCCGCGGATACAGCAATGCCGTAGTGCCGCTGGTCCGCACGCCCACGTTCACCTACACCCACGCCGATACGCTGCGCATGGGGATGGAAGTGGCGAACTATTTCAAAACTGATGTGAATGGGCCGCTGCTTTGGGAAATCACCGATGCCGCCGGGAAAAAGCTGCATGGCGGAAAAGCCCGCCAGGCGGTATTTCCACAAGGAGCGCTCACGAAAGCCGACAGCCTCAACCTGCCATTGACGGACTTCCCCGACCTGGCAGGCCGGTACACTTTCAGGTTGTATTTCGCGGACAACCGTTACAGCAACAGCTGGCAGTTCTTCGTGTTCCCGCCGGCGGGAAAACTTGCTGTCAATACCGGCGGGATTTATATAAGCGAGGTCTGGAACGGTTCGGTAGACAGTGTGCTGGCGAAGGGAGGGAAGGTGTTGTTGCTGGCAGACAAGCTCGGCAGCAAGCGCACTTCGGCGCCGGTGAGCTTTGCACCGCTTTTCTGGAGCGCCAGTTTCTTCCCGGGGCAGAGCAACGAAACGCTGGGCTCGCGCATCGATACCAGCAGCGAAGCGTTCCGCCATTTCCCGACCAGCGATTTTACCAACTGGCAATGGTTCAGGATCACGCCCGGTGCGAGGTATTTCAAGCTGAGTGATATGCCGGCGGCATATACACCCATCGCGCAGCCCGTTTCCGATTTCCATTTCAACGAAAAACTGGGCAGTATTTTCGAAACGCGCATCGGCGCCGGGAAGTTGCTGGTATGCGGATACAACCTCCGTCAACCTGCGAACGCTTACGCCAACCAGTTGTACTACAGCCTCGTGCAATACATGAACAGCGCGGCTTTCCGCCCAAAAATGGCATTACCGGAATCGCGGTTGAAAGAAATCCTGGCCCAAACCGAAGTAGCGGCACCCACTTCGCCGCTGCCCAACGCGTTCAACGGCGCGGCATTGTTCATCAGCGCGGGGCGGAATGCTTCCGCTTCCAAAGACTGGGCTGTGGAAGATGATGCCGTGATGGCCAACAAAGGCTACAAATACAGCGCCAGCGGTCTGCGGACCATCCGCCGCGACAGCGTCAGCGCCTGGGCTGGGAGGGATTTTTCCATCCAGCTCCAACCGCCCGCCGGTGTAAAAGGGTATGTATACCTGCATTTCCTGAGCACCCGCAATGGCAAAGCCTCCGGCCTCGTCACCATCGAAGGCAGGGAGCTGAAAACCGGCGACATCCCGGCAACCGGAAAATGGATCAAGGTTTTCATGATGCGGGAAGACACCAACGATGGTAAGGTAACCATTCAGTTCGCCGCAGACAATAACGGCGGGCTGGTCGTGGATCAGCTCGTGGTGATGGAAGAAGAATAGGCATGCTACTCTCTATTGTTTAAAAAGGGTTTGGTGAATGCAATTTCATCAAACCTTTTTTTAGCCATCTTTTGTACGAGTTATCTTTTTTTGTTTAGTAATATTAAAATGCAGGTTGTGCCTGGCTGGCTGGTGCGATACATTCGCGGTGAAGGTGCTGAAAATGTTAGGGCCGCTGCAAATTGAACGCTTGTTTGGTTGATGGATTTCGTTGCAGTAAAGTCCGTAAGATAGTCCATCTCACTGCACGATTGTCTATTGTTTAGGCTTGCTAAATAGGTAATTTCACACTACAGTTTTTTCAACCAAATACAAATACGTTATGACGATCCGCTACTCGCCGTTCAGGGGTGGGAGGGCCTCCCTATTCCCGCAACCGACGGTCCGTTGGCAGCATCTACTGTTATGCTGCTTTTTAGTATGTATGTCCTGGATACCTGGTTATGCACAACAATCCAACGCTAAAAAAATCACCGTCACGGGTACGGTCAAAGACAGTACGGGCATGCTCCTTCCCGGTATCAGCATCGGGGTGATGGGCAGCCAGGGCGTGGGTACATCTACAGACATGAACGGTAAATTCGTGCTCGATGTAGCCGCCGGTGGCGCGCTGCAGGTGTCTGCCATCGGGTATGTTCCCCAAACCATCCAGGTGAATGGCCGCGCGGTGATAGACATTGTGCTGGAGATCGCCACCAGCAAGTTGCAGGATGTGGTGGTAACGGCTTTCGGGCGAAAGCAGCGCCGCGAGGCAACCGTGGGTTCGGTCACCTCCATCAACCCCCAGCAACTGAAAATCCCTTCCAGCAACCTCACCACCGCGCTGGCCGGTCAGCTGGCGGGCATCGTGGCGTACCAGCGCAGCGGGCAGCCGGGAGCGGACAACGCCAATTTCTTCATCCGCGGGGTTACGACTTTCGGATATAAAAACGATCCGCTCATCCTGGTAGACAACGTGGAGCTGACGGCCACCGACCTCGCGCGTTTGCAGGTAGACGATATCGCCAGTTTTTCCATCCTCAAGGATGCAAGCGCCACGGCGTTGTATGGCGCACGCGGCGCCAACGGCGTCATCCTCGTTACCACCAAGGAAGGAAAGGAAGGAAAGGCCATGATCAATTTCAGGCTGGAGAACAAAATCTCGCAACCCACGAAGGAAATCAGCCTCGCCGATCCCTTCACCTACATG
Organism: Chitinophaga rhizosphaerae; assembly: GCF_003958645.1. Classification (GTDB taxonomy): domain Bacteria; phylum Bacteroidota; class Bacteroidia; order Chitinophagales; family Chitinophagaceae; genus Chitinophaga; species Chitinophaga rhizosphaerae. The sequence continues at coordinate 191,330 of NZ_RXLO01000006.1, read as the reverse complement.
CGCCTCTACAACGAAGCCAACTACAATTCCGGTATCCTGGAACCGCGCTACAACGAAAAGGAAATCCGCATGCGGCAGGATCCCAACCGCAATCCGTATGTGTACCCGGTGGTGGACTGGATGAAGGAAATCACCCGCCGCAGCACCTTCAACCAATCCGGGAACTTCAGCGTGAGCGGAGGCGGAAAGGTGGCACGGTACTACATCTCCGGCGCCGCGAACCGCGACAACGGGACGCTGAAAGTGGACAAGATGAACAGCTTTAACAGTAATGCAAAGTTGAACAACTACCAGCTCCGCTCCAATGTGAACGTGAATATCACGAAAACCACGGAAGCGGTGGTGCGCCTGTCCGGTAACTTCGACGAATACACGGGGCCCATCGCACCGGCGGGCTCCATCGCAACGGATATGTATTACCAGGTGCTGCATACGAGCCCGGTGGATTTTCCGGCCTACTACGCCCCGGATTCCGCCAACCAGACCACCCGCCACATCCTCTTTGGCGGTACGCCGGAATACGGGTTCACGAATCCTTACGCCAGCATCATGAAAGGCTATCAGAATTTTTCGCAGTCGCGCATGTCTGCCCAGTTCGAACTGACGCAGAAACTGCCGTTCGTGACGGAGGGGCTTACGTTCCGGGGGCTCATTTCCACCAACCGGTTTTCCTTCTTCGACGTGGTGCGGCAGTACAAGCCATTCTACTACTATGTGGACCCGGTGACGGGGTACGACAAGCTGACCGATAAATACAACCTTACCTGGCTGAACCCCGATCCCGGTGCGGCAACGGAATATATCGACTACGTGGCTACGCCCGGCAACCGGAAGATCTCCTCTTTCCTGTACATGCAGGGCGTGCTGGATTACGACCGCCAGTTCGGGGCGAGCAACGTGAGCGGATCGCTGGTAGCTACGCGGCAGCAGACGCTCAATGCGCAGGCTACCGATCTGCAGTCGTCGTTGCCATTCCGCAACATCGGGCTGGCAGGGCGCGCCACATATGCCTACAAGAGCCGGTATTTCGCGGAGTTCAACTTCGGGTACAATGGCTCGGAGCGTTTTGCGGAGAAGAACCGGTTCGGGTTCTTCCCGACGTTCGGTGTGTCGTGGGTACCGTCTAACGAGGAATTCTGGCGGAACGGCGGGATCGCCGATTTCGTGCAGCGGATGAAGATCCGTGCCAGTTACGGGCTGGTGGGGAACGATGCGATCGCCGGCACAAGGTTCTACTATCTGTCCAACCTGAACCTCAACGGCGGCAATAGGTCGGTTTTCGGGATCAACAATAACTATATCCGTAATGGCGTGCGCATCCTCAGTTACGAAAACAACGACGTAACCTGGGAAGTGGCCCGCACTACCAATATCGCCGTGGAGCTGGAAATGTTCCGCGGGTTCAACATCACGGCGGAAATCTACCGGCAGCAACGGGATAAAATCCTCCAGGCCCGCAGCGCCATCCCTACCAGCATGGGCCTCGAAGCCACGGTGAGCGCCAACCTGGGCAAGGCCGAAGCACGCGGGCTCGACCTGCAGGCGGATTACAAACGGAATTTCGCGGGGGAAAAAGGATGGGTGCAGGCCCGGGGGAATTTCACCTTCGCGCAGAATGAATACGTAGCATATGAAGAGCCCCTGTGGGACGAGCCCTGGCGCCGCGCCGTGGGCAAAAAGCTCAACCAGGCAAAAGGGTTCATCGCGGAAAGATTGTTCGTGGACGATAAGGAAGTGGCCGCTTCGCCGGTGCAGAACTTCAACGGCGTGCCCACCCGTGGCGGCGATATCAAGTACCGCGACCTCAATGGCGACGGCGTCATCACCGAGCGCGACGAAACCTATATCGGTTACCCCACCACGCCCGAGATCGTATATGGCTTCGGCTTGTCGGCCGGGTACAAGGCCTTCGATATTTCCGTGTTCTTCCAGGGGGTAGACAGGGTGTCTTTCTTCATCGACCCCAACGCCACCGCGCCTTTCGTGGGCAATACGCAACTGCTCAAAGCGTATGCGGACGATCACTGGTCGGAAGAAAATCAGGACCTCATGGCCACCTGGCCCCGCCTCACGGCGAATGCCAATCCCAACAACACTTTCCGGCCCAGCACCTGGTTCATGCGGAACGGCGCGTTTTTACGGTTGAAGTCGGTGGAAGTGGGGTACACTTTACCCAAGCGCATCGCAAAAAGAGCGTTCATGGAGAATTGCCGGATTTACGCCAGCGGGCTGAACCTCCTGACCTGGAGCGCTTTCAAAATGTGGGACCCCGAGCTGGCGGGTTCGGGCATGAACTATCCCGTGCAGCGGGTTTTCAACCTGGCCCTCAACGTTAATTTTTAACTAACAACACCGCAATGCATGAAAAGATTCGTGATACTGACCTTGCTGGCCGCAACGGCGGCGGGTTTCAATGCCTGTAAAGAATACCTGAACGTGGTGCCCGACAACGCCGCCACGATCGATTACGCCTTCCGCAACCGGCTGGAAGCGGAAAATTATCTCTTCACCTGTTACAATACCCTGCAGCAACTGGGCAATGTGGTCCAGCATCCGGCATTCACCACATCGGGGGAAATTGCCCTGCCGCTGAACACCCCGCGCCGGGAATTCCTCAACGATATCGGGTTCACCATCATCACCGGCGGACAAAACATTACCGAACCGATCCTGAACTATTGGGACGGCGCCAACAGCGGCCGGTCGATGTTCATCGCCATTCGCCAGTGCAACATCATGCTGGATAATATCCACAAACCGATCGATCTTTCCGAAACCGAGCGCAACCGGTGGACGGGCGAAGTGAAGTTCCTGAAAGCCTACTATCATTACTGGCTCCTCCGGATGTACGGGCCTATTCCCCTCATCCGCAAAAACGCGGAGATCGACGCTACCACCGAAGAAGTACGCGTGCGCCGCGAACATGTGGATACCGCGTTCAATTACATCGTGTCGCTGCTGGACGAAGCCATTCCCAACCTGCCGGAAAAGATCGCGGTGGAAGGGAGCGAGATGGGCCGCATCACCAAAAACATCGCGCGGGCGGTGAAGGCGGAAGTGCGGGTCACGCAGGCGAGCCCGCTGTACAACGGCAACCCGGATTATGCCCGGGTGAAGAATAAAGACGGCCAGCCCCTGTTTTCCACCGCTGCCGATCCGAAGAAATGGGAAATCGCCGCCACGGCCTGCCGCGAAGCCATCACGGCCGCGGAAGCCGCCAATTACCGGCTGTACAGCTTCGTGCCGCCGGGGAACCTCGGCACCGTGAGCGAACAGACGAAGCGCGTGCTCGCCATACAGGGCGCCGTTACGTTCAAATGGAACGAAGAAATGATCTGGGCGCTGAACATTCCGTTCTCCTACCAGCAATATGCCGCGGCCCGGCTGCCGGCTACCGCGCAGGACAACTACCAGCTCATCTCCCGGCTCCCCTCCAACATCAACACCGCCGAACTTTTCTATACCGATAACGGCGTGCCAATCGATGAAGACCGGAACTGGGACTATGCCCGCCGCTTCAATCCCACCAGCGGGAATGCAGACAATAAATTCTACATCCGCGAAGGGTATACCACCGCCGGTTTGAACCTGTACCGCGAGCCCCGCTACTATGCCAACCTCGGCTTCGACGGCGGCATCTGGTTCGGGAACGGCGTACTGACGGATGCGAGCGCTTTGCACGTGGAAGCAAAACTCGGGCAGACCGCCGGTGTGATGGACGGGTTCCGGTATAACGCCACGGGTTACTGGCCCAAGAAGCTCGTGCATTACAAATCCGTGTACGACAAGGGGGTAAGCATCACCGAAGATTATCCCTGGCCCATGTTCCGCCTGGCGGCATTGTACCTGCTGTACGCCGAGGCGCTGAACGAAGCTGCAGGCCCGTCGGAAGAAGCGTACGATTACATCAACCGCGTGCGGGTACGCGCCGGACTGAAAACCGTACAGGAATCCTGGTCGCAATATTCCCGTTTCCCCAACAAATTCACCACGCAGGCGGGGCTTCGCGCCATCATCCAGCAGGAACGGCGGATCGAATTGTGTTTCGAAGGCCAGGCGGGATGGGACCTCCGCCGCTGGAAAACCCTCGCCAACGTCATGTCCAAGCCCATCCGCGGTTGGGATATCAACAAGGAAACGGCATCGGGGTACTACCGGCCGCAATCCATCATCACGCCCGTATTCCAGACGAAGGATTACTTCTGGCCCCTGCGCGACAGGAGCCTGTCCGTCAACCCCAACCTCGTTCAAAACGCTTACTGGTGATCTTCAATAAAACAGCCACATCATGAAACAATTCAGATACATTTCCGGCATGCTGCTGCTGGCAGGAACGATCCTGGCCGGGTGCAACAAATCGGACAACTACAAGGGTTTCCCTTCCGAAGACAATACAAAACCCGGCGCGGTGAGCAATGTGCGCGTGGTGCCGTTCAACGGCGGCGCGGAGATCAGTTACGATCTGCCCAAAAGCCCCAACCTGCTGTACGTGCTCGCGGAATACCGGATCAACGACCAGCAGACCCGCCAGGCCAAAGCTTCCTATTATGACAACAAGCTCATCGTGGAAGGTTTTAAAGACGCCAAACCGTACGATGTAACGCTCACGGTGGTGACGCGCAGCGAAGCCAAATCCGATCCCGTGAAAGTGACCGTTACGCCGAAAACGCCCATCTATAAGCTCGTTCGCCAGGAAGTGAAAGTGCAGCCCGATTTCGGGGGGATTTACGTGTCGGCGCTGAACCCGGAAAAGAAAAACCTCGGTGTCATCATCCTTGCCAAAGACCAGTACAATGAATGGGAGGTGATCGAACAGCTGTTCACTTCGCTGGACAGTATCCGCATCAAAGTGCGCGGATACCCGTCGGTGGAGCGTGAATTCAGGGTGTTCGTAACGGACAAATGGAACAATCTCTCCGACACGCTGTCGGTCACGCTGACGCCGATATTCGAAAAGGCGCTGGATAAAACCAAATTCAAGCAATACCAGCTCCCGACCGATCAGCGCGACGATTACGGATGGATCATGCCTTACCTCTGGGATGACCGGGTGGCCGAGCCATATGGGTTCCACACGCCCGACGGGTCCAACATGCCGCAGCATTTCACGTTCGACATGGGCGTGGAAGCGAAGTTGAGCCGGTTCAAGATCTGGCCGCGCACGGGCCCTTACGTATGGAGCCACGGCAACCCGAAACGCTTCAGGGTGTGGGGTTCCAGGGCGCCCAATCCCGACGGCAGTATGGACGGCACCTGGGAGCTGCTGGGCGAATACGACTGCAAAAAACCTTCCGGCTCGCCGCTTGGCACCAATACCCAGGACGATATCAACGCCGCCGTGGCCGGGTTCGATTACGACTTCCCCAGCGCCGCCGGGAAAGTGCGGTACATCCGCTTCGAAACGCTGGAAACGATGTCGGAAGACTTCATGCACCTCATGGAAATGACCATCTGGGGCGCGGAATAATCACTTCAAAATCATCAAGATGAAATTATTTCAAACGAACATAACCGCTGCACTGATGCTCGCCGCCGTGCTCGCCTGCGGATGCAAAAAGGAAGCGGACGAATTCAAATCCATGCTGGACGGGAAGGAGGTGATCTATCCCGGCCGTATGCAACAGGCGGCCATCGAAACCGGCAATAAACGCGTGGAACTCTCGTGGTTGCCCAGCACAGACCCGTCTATCCGCAAGCACCGGGTTTTCTGGAATAACGGGCAGGATTCGCTGGACACGGAATCCAAGGTCACCGACCCCTCGCAACGCCAGCGGATCGTCATCAACGGGGTGAACGAAGGCACGCAGACCTTCGCCGTCTATTCGTTCGACGAGCTCGGCAACCGCTCTACCCGGATGGAACTGGCCAACATCCGCGTGTATGGCGATGTTTACCGGTCAGAACTGTCCAATCGCGCCAGCAACGGCACTTCGCTCAACGGCGGGAAACTCGTTACCCACTGGTTTACGCCAGACACGGTCAACGTAAAGACCGACGTGATGTACACCAGCGCCACCGGCGCAGCGCGCACGCTGGAACTTGGGCCGGATGAAGAAACGCTCGAATTGCCCGACTGGAAACCAGGCACCATGGTATATTACCGATCGTTCTACCGGCCGTATTCGGCATCCATCGATACTTTCGGCGTAACCTACCTCGATTCGCTGGAATACATATATCCGTATGAAGGCAATTACACGGCCGTCGGCACCCGCTACAATTATAGTGCAGACGGAACGCTGGCGGGCTCGGTGGCGATCAACCTTTCCAAACAGCTTGGAAAAACGAATACGCGCATGGCATATGAATCGGACGATATCGCCAACCTCGCCAATTACGCCAACAGCAAGATGACGCTGACCATCCACCCGGAAAACAATACCATCGATGTGTCTGGTTATATCAGCGGAACGAACCCGCTCGCAGACCATCCCACGGCCGGGAAGAGCTATTTCGACCCGGCAACGGGACAACTCGTTTTGCGGTATAAGTACACCAATGCCGATGGGACTTTCCGCCTTATAGAAGAAGTTTGGACGAAGTAAACAGCCTTAACAGTGAACGATAGATGAACGAAAGCCTGAAGTTCGCATGCCATGCGGGCTTCAGGCTTTATGGAAACCAACGATTAACCCATTCAGTTACAACAACGTGTCCGATTCACCCACGCCATACCGACCAGATATGAAGAAGCACGACGGATTTCAGGGACAAAAAGCAGTGATCATTCCAAGGCACATCTATCAGCGTGCCTGCCGGGACCAGCCCGCCATTTCCGGGCTTTTCATCACCGATATCGGGTATTATCCCAATGCCCATTACCATTTCCGCGAACGGGCCGCCGGTGCGGAGCAGCACATCCTCATTTATTGCAAGGAAGGCCGCGGGAAAGTGCAGTTGGCCGATGCCGCGTACACCGTGGAACCGGGGGAATGTTTCCTCATCCCCAGGGGCGTTCCGCATGCCTACGCCGCCAACGAAGTGCAACCCTGGACGATTTACTGGCTCCATTTTGCCGGCAGCGCCGCAGATGCCCTCGTGGAAGGATTGCGGCAGGGTAGCGCGCTCATCAAGAAGTTCATCCATTTTTCCAACGAGCGCGAAGCGTTTTTCAACCAACTGTACGGCCGCCTCGAGCGGGGCTTCAGCACCGATAACCTCCTGTTCGCCAACCTGCACCTGCCGGGCTTCCTGGCAGATTGCCTTTTCGAGGAAGTGCCGGCCGCCTACAGCGAGGAATTTTCCGCGAACATGATCAACACCGCCATCGATCATATGCAGAAACGCCTCGCCGGAAAGTGCCGCCTGGCCGACCTGGCGACGGTCCTCAACGTGTCTGTGTCCCATCTCTGCTATCTTTTCAAGCAGAAAACGGGTTTTTCGCCCATCGAATATTTCAATCACCTGAAAATCCAGCAGGCTTGTCAATACCTGCTGTTCACGGATCTGCGGGTAAATGAAGTAGGCGTGCGGCTGGGGATGGAAGATGCGTATTACTTTTCGCGGTTCTTCAAACGGCAGATCGGGATGTCGCCGCAGGCGTACCGGAGCCGGCGGAAGAAGGAAGCGGGGTAGGGGGGATGCGGCAGGCAGGGTGATTTGAATCAGCTTCGCTGCGACAGCGGTCATTTTCCATACGCGGGAATTCCGTGAACTTGTTGTCGTTGATTATATCATGGTTCACTTTAAACCACCACATGCAACCAGTCCGCAATACAGATAATCTGGCCAGAAGCCTGGTGCCCGTACTGGCGGGCGGGGCATTGCTTTATTTCGGGAAGCCGCTTTTCGTACCGCTGTTTATGGGTTTGTTGGTAGCGATGATCATGTACCCGGTTTGTACGGCCCTCGAGCGGCGGGGCGCTTCCAGAACGGTTGGGGTGACGGTTTGCCTTGTCATCGTCATTGCCCTGTTTGCAGCGCTGGTGGCGCTGCTTGTCTGGCAACTCCGGTCGTTCCTGGGCGATTGGCCTATGCTGGCGAGTAAGCTGGAAAGATCGCTGATGGATATGAAACAATGGTTGGCATTGAACTTCCGGGTCACGCTCGAAGTGCAGGAGAACTGGCTGCACGACCAGGCGGGCCAGGTCATGGGGTTCGTAGGCCCTGTGCTGAGAGGTACGGTCAATGTCACGGCGAATACATTATTTATGTTGTTCATGACGCCCGTTTTTGCGGCGTTGTTTTTATTCCACCGGCGGGTTTTCGTATCGTTCCTGGAAAAGATGGCGGGCGAACGTTACGCGCATAAACTGGAATCGATCCTGCGGCAGGTGATCCGGACCTATTTCCAATATGTAAAAGGAATGATACTCGTTTACCTGATCGTAGGTATCCTCAATGCCATCGGTCTGTACCTCCTCGGTGTGCCCCATGCCTTCCTTTTCGGTATGCTTACGGCCATTATGACCATCATTCCCTATTTCGGGATCATTCTGAGCGCATTGTTGCCGATCTCTGCAGCCTGGACCGTCCATGAATCCATCTGGTACCCGATCGGGGTGATCGGGGTTTTCAGTTTCGTGCAATACCTGGAAGCCAACATCATCTTCCCGAAAGTAGTGGCCGCGCAATTGAATGTGAGCACCTGGGCAACGCTGGTAGCAATTCTTGCCGGAGGGATCGTTTGGGGAGTTGGCGGCATGGTCCTGTTCATTCCGTTCGTGGCCATGGCCAAAATAGCGGCAGACCACCTGGAGGAATGGGCGCATTGGCGGTTGTTGCTGGCCCGCGGGGAATCCGGGAAAGACCGCTAAACCGCTTTCCCTTGCCGGTCTGGGGAAATTCCCATCCGCCGTTTAGTAATTGAATGGTCTGCATCCTCCTGCGGGCTGCGGGTACCAGCGGGCGCCCGATAAGGCAAGCCGCCCGTATCATAAACATGCGGCCGGCCGGGATATGCCGTTTTTGCCCCCTATGACGGAACGCAGGCACGGAAAGCGGAACGGATGATATAGATCAGGCTGCCGCCGTATTTGCGTCATTCTTTGGCGGGATATTCCGGGTTATTTTCAATCATGAAAATTTCATCTCATCACTTATAAATCTGAAGTATCATGAAAACGCTTTCTTTAAAGCCCGACACGATGTTCCCGGCCCTGTGGGACGACTTCTTTTCCGGATGGCTCGATATGAACGGGAAGAAAAACAAGCCGTTTCTGACCGTCCCGGCGGTGAACATCAGTGAAGAAAAAAACGCATTCAAAATCGCCATGGCGGTGCCTGGTATGAAAAAGGAAGATTTCAGGATCGATGTGTCGGAAGGGTTGCTGACCGTTAGTTCCCAACAGGAATCGAAGCAAGAGGAGGAAAAGGACAACTACTGGAAACAGGAGTACAATTACAGCAGCTTCACGCGCTCTTTCGAGATCCCGGATTCGGTGATCGCCAGTAAAATCGAAGCGAAATATACCGATGGCGTCCTCGAGATCGCATTGCCGAAAAAAGAAGAAACAAAATCATCTCCCACCGTCAACGTAGCGGTAAAGTAAGGCGCTTGCCGCACCTGCTGCCCCGCCGGTCAGGCGGGGCTTTTTTTGTCTTTATGTGTGCGATGGTGCTGACGATTGTTGCAGAGTACGCCGGCTTCTTCCAGCACCCTGCCTGCCTTTCCGGACGGAACGGCCACTTCGTTCAGGGCATCGGGCCGCCCGAGAAGATCACTGCAAAGCACGACGCCCAGGTGCAGCAACCTGGATTTTTCGTAATGACTCAGGGTGGTAAGGCAAGTCACCGGGTACAATTGCTCCTGGTCGATGATGTCGCGAAGGCCCTTGCCGGAAGGGTAGTCCCATGACAATAACTGTAATCCCACACAGTTGCTGTACTGGAGCGCGTCTGACGAAAAACGGGAATTGGTGATGAGCCAGCCCGACAGGTTGCCGGGACCGGATTTTTCGAAAAAGCGGGCAATGTCCTGGAACCGGGCATGAACGTAGAGCGCCACTTTCACATCGCATTTGATGCCAGCCTGGTGGTACTTGCATTCGATGAAGTTTTTCTCGCCGGCTGTTGTGGCCAGTACGTCAACTTCGTGCCTGACGCAGTGGCCGGTGATGAACTGGTTGGTTTGTACGGAATAGCCCCTGCGGCGGAACAGTTCCCCGATAAACTGTTCGAACGGGAATCCCGACGGTCCCAGTTCCAGGATGGCCCTTTTCAGATGGTAGCGCGCTGCGGCGGGGCGCATCATATCTTTCAGCATGCCGAAGGCCTGGTCGTATATCTCCCGCGTGGAAATACCCGGGTAGAGCCTGGGCCGCAGGGAAGCGATGATCCCGTCTGCCGTTTCGTCCGTAGCACCGGAGCGGGTCAGCGACCGGCGCAGTTTCTTTTCCGAGAATGTCGCCAGTCCGCCGTCCGATTTCCGGACGTACTGTATCGCCTGTTTTTCTTCCATATGCAGCGTTTTTACCAAAGTACGAAGTTGCCGGGTCAAAGGTATTGACGGGCGACCGCCTGTATATTGATCCTTATCAGCGGGAGGGGCGGAATTACGCACAAAGGTCATCCGGACCCTGTATTTACATCATTTACCTGGCGCAGGCGCTGTGTTAGCTTTGAGTAATAAACCACGTACCATGGCGCTCCTTGCAACGATACGATGCCTCGTCCTCGCGGGAATACTGGTTTCCTGTACGGAACGTGCGGAAATGATACGGCAATTTGGCCGGGAACATATGGATACGGTCCCTGGCGGCATCCGGATCGCGCCTGATTCATTGCCGCCGGATACCGCCGCCTGGCGCCAGGCCCTCCGGCATCTGGCGCACGGAGCCCCCCTGACCTGGTGGGCCGCCGCCGAAGACGGGCCGCCGCTGCCGGGGGCTTTGTTGCCGTATAAAAGGATCGTGGCCTATTACGGCAATCTTTATTCTCCCGCCATGGGCATTCTGGGGGCCCTTCCGGAAGACGCCCTCATGGAAAAGCTCTCGGGCGAAATGCGGCTATGGGAAGCTGCCGATTCGTTGATCCCCACGGTATCTGCCCTGCATTACGTTGCCGTGACCGCCCAGCGCGCACCGGGAAGAGACGGGATGTACCGCCTCCGGATGCCGCACACGGAAATCGACAGGATCGTCGGTATGGCGCGCCGCCACCAGGCGATCGTTTTCCTCGATATTCAGACCGGGCACAGCGATGCGCTCACGGAAACCAAAGCGCTCGCCGGATACCTGGCCATGCCCGACGTGCACCTGGGCCTCGACCCGGAATACAACATGACCGGCGGACAAATCCCGTGTTCCGCCATCGGCACTATGGACGCGGCTACGATCAATGCCGTTTCCGGCTACCTGGCGGAGCTGGTCCGGGAAAACGGTTTGCCGCCCAAAATACTCGTCGTTCACCGCTTTACCCAGGCGATGGTCACCGATGCCCAGTCGATCACCCGGCGGCCGGAAGTGCAGTTCGTGATGAATATGGACGGCTTCGGCTCGCCCGCGAAGAAAAAGGATACCTACCGGGCTTACATCGGGAAAAAGCCGCCGCAGTTTACGGGGTTCAAGTTGTTTTACAAGGTGGACCCCGCTACCGGCGGCCGCCTCATGTTGCCGGCCGAAGTGCTGCTCCTGCAGCCTTCCCCGGTTTATATCCAATATCAATAAACTAAACATTAGCCATATGAAAAAGGTCGTACTTGCCTTTGACGGCACCAATTATTCCGAAGGTTCGCTGGCTTTCGCTGCGGGCCTTAACAAACAGGCGCCGATCCTGCTGGCAGGCTCTTTTTTGCCGCAGATCGACCTGTCGTCTACCTGGAGTTATGCCCTGGGCAGCCCCGGACTGTTCAACCCCATGCTGGAAGAATTCAACGGGGAAGTGATAGAGGAGCATATCCGCCGGTTCGAGAAAACCTGCCATTCGGAAGGGATCGAATGGCGGGTGCACAAATACCCTTTTGATATGGCCATGCCCGAAATCCGCAAGGAATCCCGGTTCGCCGACCTGCTGGTGCTGGGCGGGGAAACATTTTATGACCATTTCGGCACCGAACGGCCAAACGAATACCTGAAAATGGCTTTGCAGGAAGCGGAATGCCCCGTGGTGGTGGTCCCCGAATCCTTCGATTTTCCTTCCCGCATCGTGCTGGCGTACGACGGGAGTGAAGATTCCGTTTACGCCATCCGCCAATTCGCGCTCCTGTTCCCGGAAATGGCCAAATGGCCGGCCACGCTCGTGCACACCACTGCTAAGGAACATGGCGGCCTGCCGGAAAAGGACTACATCCTGGAGCTCTGTACGCGACATTACCCGGACCTGACGGTGAAAATGCTGGAATCCACTACCCGGAAGCATTTCCACGAATGGCTGAACGAACATCCGGCATCCATGCTGGTCTGCGGGGCTTATGGCCGGTCAGACCTGTCCATGATGTTCAGGCGGAGCTTCGCTGCGGGCGCTATCAATGACCATACCTACCCCGTATTCATCGCGCACCGCTCCTGAAACGATGACCACGATCATCGCCTCCGCGTCCGCCATCATTCTTCCGCCAGGCCGGAAGGCCTAACTTTCATTAAAATACTCACCATGAAAAAGATCCTTGCAACCGTAGACGCACTGCATTTCTCGGAACATGAGCTGAGAAGTTACAAGTACATCGCCGACAAAGCCCGCGGCGCACTAACCATCCTCTTCCTCGAAAATATCGCCGGCGAAACCGTGCAATATGCGTCGCTGGATTCCGGTACGCTCGATTACCAGGCGATTATCTCGGAAAGCATGAAGGAAAGGCGGGAAAAATCTTTGGAAAACAAAAAACGACTGCAGGAATATTACCGGGATAACGGGATGGACGTGACCGTCCGCGAAATCCCCGGCGTGCCCATGGTGGAAGCGGTCGCGGAAAGCCGCTTCGCCGACCTCCTGCTCGTGCGCAACGATACTTCCTTTTCCGTGGTCACCGATTCCAACCCCACGCAATTCGTGAAAGATATGCTCGTGCATGCGCAATGCCCGGTGATGGTGATGCCGGAAACGGTCCATTATTTCCGGGAGCTCATTTTCTCCTATAACGGTACGTTCTCCTCAACGTTCGCCATCCGCCAGTTCACTCAACTGTTCGACACCTTGAGCGAAGTGCCGGTCAAAGTCATTTACATCGCTGAAAACGACGAACGGAAAATCCCTTCCGGCAAACTCATCAAAGAATACCTCAATCATCATTACGAAGACGTCACTTACCAGTCGCTCGAAGGCAAACCCGCCGCAGAACTGCTTGCCGCCACGCTGCACAGCACCCATGGCCTCATTACCCTGGGCGCATACGGCCGGAGCGCCACTTCCCGGTTCTTCCGCCACAGCGATGCCGATGTGATCCTGCGGACGGCCAATATTCCCGTATTCATTACTCATCCCTAAAATCCAAATTGTATGAAAGGTTTAGTCGTTTATAAGGGAAAGTATGGAGCAACGATGCAATACGGCATCTGGCTCGGTGCGGCATTGAATTGGCCTGTCGTTAAATCGGATTTCGTACGGCCGGAACAGATCACCCAGGCGGAATGCATCCTGATCGGCACCAGCGTTTACATCGGCCGGTTGCAGGTGAAACAGTGGCTTCAGGCGAATTTGCCCTTGCTGGAAGGTAAAAGGCTCATCTTTTTCGTTGTTGCCGGCGGCGTACCCGATAACCTCGACGAAGTCAAAACCTACGTCGAAAAAGGCGTGCCGGATGCATTACAGCCGGGCGCGGAATGCTTTTATCTGCCGGGCCGGTTGCATTTCGGCCTGCTGTCGCTGAAAGACAAAATATTGCTGCGGATAGGCGCCTGGTTCGCGGCCAGGAAAGGAAAGAAGATAAAGGTTACGGATTACGATCACGTGTCCAGGGAGCATATCGCCCCGGTGATCGAAGCCACCTTGCTAATGGGCACCGCCGCCATGGCCCCGCAAAATAACGCCTTATGAAAATGTTCATCACGGAAGAATTTCTCGTCCGCTCGATCCAGGACGAATTCCACATCCGCTACCCGCACCTGAAGCTGGAATTCTTCCGCCAGCCACATGGCCTCCACGAAGGCAGCCGGCGGGAAGATAAAGTACATCCAGACACGCATATCGATGAAATCCGCGACATCCACTCCGCCGCGTGGATCGATTTCGGCGGATATATCACGGTGGCTGAACTGGAGGATCAATTCATGCATCAGCTGGGCCTGAGCGCCCAGGTTTTCCGGAAATCGGGGAGCGTATGGCTGGAAACCACCGAAACCGATGACCTGACACTGGGCGAACTGGAGGAAAAAGCGGGGTTCGAAGCGCCCGCGGCCGAAATCCCGGACAATGACCTAAACGAACAAACATGAAGCGCATCCTGATCTATATCGCCGCTATGGCCATGCTTTCCGCCTGTTATTCCACACAGCTTACCCGGATTCGGCAGCCGGCTACTGCATCGCCGGTGGCCTGCAAAAAGATACTCGTGCTGGGCATGATGCCTGACAGCGCATTGCGGCAGCGGATGGAATCGCATGTTGCGGGAGACCTGACAGACGCAGGCTTTACTGCGGTAACATCGTTCCAGGGGTTCGATGCGTTCGAGTTCCTGCAGTCGGAAGACAAAGTGCCGACACAGCAATTCGCCGACCGGGGGATCGATGCCGTGCTGACCATTTCATTGATCAATAAAACGACGGAAGGCGTCTTCCTTCCTGTTAGCCTCTATCACCTGCTGACCGACCAATACGCATCGGAGTACTATTGGTTGCTGGCGCCCGAGCTGCGAAGGGAAGAAACCCGGTACGCCTGGGAAAGCGGCCTGTACGACGTGGCAGACGGCCTGCGGAAGTTTGCCGTACAATCCGTTTCGTTCGCGCCTTCCTCGCAGGAGCGAATGGCGCACGAATATGGCAAGGTGCTGACGCGGGAACTGATCCGCCGAAAAGCGATCTCCCGGCCCAAATGAGCCGGGAGTTTTTATTTAGTGATGGCTGATGAACAAGGCCTTCGATACGAATTTCGCGAGCGGTTCGGCATGGCTGGAAGACACGAACGTAGACCAGCCGCTTCTGCCATAGGCGCCCATCACGATCAGCAGTCTATCCTTCTCCAGTACGTATTCCAGCAACGCGATCTTACTGTCGTCTCCCGCATTCACGAATGTCACTTCTCGGAAATTTCCCCGCAGCCAATCGCCCATCAATTGCAATTCGTTTTTGCTGATCCAGGTTTCGCCGCGGGCAGTGAGCACCGTCAGCTTCCTGTCCGTCAATCGGGGGAAAAGGGCGCAGAACTGTTTGATGGCGAATACGGAAGAAGGGCTGCCATCGTAGGCGAACACGATTTCTTCGAGCCCGTCGAACCTTTCGGGAACGAGGATGACCGGGCATTCCGACTGTGAAAGGATATTGCGCGTCATTGAAGGCGAATGGCCGGGATTAGATACCGACAATCCCAGGGCGGGATCTATCAGCAACAGGTCCGCATACCGGCATTCCGTCACCACTGTATCGGCGATGTGATCGCTGATCAGCAGCGCCTTCGCGTTGAAGCCGACTTCGTCGCAGGTATTTCTGAACAACGAGAGGTTCCTTTGTACACATGCGTCCTTGAGTATCTCCATGGGCGTATCCCGGTTGCCTTCCCCGCCACTGCAGATCATCTCTTCCCGCAGCGCCTTTTCCGAAGCGGGATCGTGCGCGGCCAGTTCCACGAACAGTCCGGTCAGCGGTGCATGCAGCAACTGGCAAACGAAACCAGCGAAATCCAGCGGGTGGCGGTCGATCTTGTAAGCATCCGCCAGGTAGAGTACCTTTTTCATGGTGGAAAGTTTACTGAAAGTTACCGGCATCCGCATCGCCAGACAATGATGCCCGTCACGGGAAATGATGACGGAAAGCCGCTCCGGGCCGCACGATATCACTGGTGTGGTCACTCGCCCAAAACGATGAATTTCCTGAATATTTTTTTCCGTTTTGCCTGGTATTTGAGGAGGGCTGTTTGCTGGAGGTGGACGATCGCTTCGGTGATGTCGTCCGTCATCAGGAACAGCTCCAGGTCGGCGGGTGCGATCATTTGTTCTTCCAGCATCCGGTCGAGCATGGTTTTGACCGGCTCCCAATAACGGCTGCCGAAGAGCACCACCGGGAAATTGAGGATCTTTTTGGTCTGGATCAGGGTCAATGCTTCGAAAAGCTCGTCCAGCGTACCGATCCCGCCGGGCATGATGACGTATCCGTAGGAATATTTGAACATGAGCACTTTCCGTACGAAAAAGTACCTGGAGGTGAAATATTTGTTCAGGAAGGGGTTCGGTCGTTGTTCTTTTGGCAACCGGATATTGCAACCCAGGGCAACGCCGCCGCTTTCGCGTGCGCCGCGGCTGGCGGCTTCCATGATGCCTGGGCCGCCGCCTGTCATGACGGCGAATCCGAGCCCCGCGATACCGCTGCCCATTTTTACGGCGGTGTCGTAATGCGGGGTGCCGGGTGCTACGCGGGCGGAGCCGAAAACGGCGATACAGGGCGGGGAGAAGTGGAAGATACGGAACCCGCGGATGAATTCCCACAGGATGTCCAGCAGGAAGAACAGCTCGCGGATGCGCGACCGTGGCCCTTCCAGCCAGTACCGCTCTGTTTTGATATCCGCCTCCCGTTTCGCCGGATCGGGCTGGCCGTTGAGTTGTGCGTTCATGATTACATTTTCCGGAAAATTAGCAGATCTGCCTTCTTTGGCCAATATCGGCCATCATGGAGGTGATTGACGGATATCAACGGTTCAGTTCACCATTCTTTCCAGTTTGCGGATATCCTTGATATAGAGCGCGCCATTTTGGATGTCGATACTGCCTTCGTCCCGGAAATCGCCCAGGGTGCGGATCAGCGATTCCTTGGCCACTCCGGCGATGGCGGCGATATTGTCGCGCCCGATGTCGAGCCCGGGATTGGTGACGCCCTGGCCGCTGCACCGGCGGAAAAGGTACAGGAGCGCATCGGCCACGCGCTTGCGCAGCGAATTGTAGGCCATTCCCAGCAAATGCTGCTGGTTTTCGGACAGGTTGGTGGTGAGCAGCTGGATGAACTTGCGGACAACGTCCATATTGCTATAGGCCAGCGATTCGAAATCGCAGCGCGGGATCAGCGCCAGTTCAGTGGGCTCGATGGCTTCTGCCTCGTCGTCGTACACCTTGTTTTCCAGGAGGGATTTGTAGCCGAGGAATTCTCCCGGCCCGTAGACCCGCGTAATGATCTCCTTTCCTTCTTCGTTATGGAGGCTCGTCTTGACGCGGCCCTGGTTGATATAGTACAGATAGGCCGGATGGTTGCCGGCGGAATAGATCAGTTGCTTCTTTTTGTAAGTGTTGCAATTCCTGCCTTCCCGCAGTTCATCGAGCAGGGAAGCGCCGTTGACTACGTTCAGCAATGATTGCAGGCCGGTCATGTCCGGCGTGAACGAAGAGCGCAGTTTTTTACTTTTGCTTAGCCGGACCTCCACCGCGTGCAGCAGCTCCAGCGAATCGAACGGCTTCACGAGGTAATCGTCTGCGCCAAGTTCCATGCCCTTGCGTATCTCCGATTTGCCGGACAGGGCGCTGAGGAAAATGAATGGCGTGCTCCAGACCTCTTCGCGTTTTTGCAGCATATGCAAAACGCCGTAGCCATCCAGCAACGGCATGCAAATGTCGCAGATAATGAGATCGGGTTTTTTTTCGGTGGCAACCCTGACGCCCTCCAGACCGTCTTTTGCATTCAGCACATCGTAGTTGTCCATCTCGAGTATCTCCGTAATGTTGGCCAATACGTCGGGGCTGTCTTCGATGACAAGAATTGTAGGCATGGGGCAAAACATTTGTCAGAATAACATACGATCAACACTATGAATTTACTGAATAAACAATTATGCTGACAAAGTGTTCTGCTTATAATATGTTGAAATTATCCATGCGATTTTACCGCATGCTGTTTCCTGTTGATTTTGAACAGGATGACCAGACAGGCGGCGGATAGAATGACCGGGGCGGGGAAAACGGCCCCTGCGCCGAAGGGGGAGATGGCCCAGAAAAAGATCAGCGCGCAAAAAAGCGCCGCCATCCGGAGGTTCCCCGATCCGAACAATCCCAGTCCGATCAATAGCTGCGCCAGTGAAATGGAAATGACCACCGCCTGCATATGTACCTGGAACGATTCATGGATCGTTCGCACATACCATTCGTACACCGCCACCGCCTCCAGGTCCAGGTACGTTTCCGGCCATGCCACGAGCACGACGATGTTGATGAAGGCCGTAAGGAAAAATATGAGCCCGACCGCTTTGGCGGCCTGGGCCGGCCGCCGGAACGCGAATATGAGGATCAGCAGGCATATCCCGTTTATCACGAAAAACGCGGGTGAAAAAATATTTGCCATAACGAAAGATTTAGTGAAAAGCTACTCCAAATCCCGGTCCCGGCCGATGATCCGGCAACGGTGAAGCCTATGATTTCGGTCAGCCGTAACGCGGCCTCCCGTCATTGAAATGGCAACCGGAAATTCCTAGTTTTAATTATAAAACTTACTTTTATGGCACACGCAATTTCTCACGCACCCGCTTATCCGAGACCATTGGGAAGAACGGGCGTACTTACTTCGCAGGAGCTTTCCTGGGGTATTATTTTGCTGCTGGCGTGGCTGGGATGGCCCATTGCACGGGATTTCCTCACCTGGGTACTGCTGAAGGCATATGACCTGTATGTTACCTATGTTCATTGATGCGCTGTAATATATCGTCTTATGAAAACGGAAAATTATACCATCAATATCCAGTTCGGCGGCAAACAGTGGGAAGTGCCCGTTCAGGTCGTTTCCAGTGGCCTCGGGAGGAAAATAACGGTATTGCTGGAAGGTGCCGAGATATGCTATGAGCGCGACGAACATGACGGCCTGCGGGCCATTAACCATTTGGAGGATTTCAGCCCCGATCTGCTGTACCAGATCGGTAAAGGTATTCAGGAACAGTGTATCTGACCAATATTGAACTTATGTACCCGATCATTACCGTTACGCTCAATCCGGCTGTAGACGTCAGTACCTCCGTACCGTCGTTGCAACCGGAAAAGAAACTCCGCTGCGCCGTGCCCGGTATAGAACCCGGTGGCGGCGGCATAAATGTGGCCCGTGTGCTGCACAGGTTCGGAGAAAAAGTACTGCCGGTATACTTTGCCGGAGGTTGCAACGGAGGCCTGCTGACGGCGCAGCTCACGTCTGCAGGAATGGCCGTGGCGCCGGTCGGGATGCTGGCTGAAACGCGCGAGAACCTGCATGTGACCGACATTTCCAATGGCCGGCAGTACCGTTTCGTCATGCCTGGGCCTTCCGTTTCGCATGCGGAGAACATCGCCCTGTTGAACAAACTGGCGGAGGTGATGCCCGGTGCGCAATACGTTGTGGTCAGCGGCAGCCTGCCCAGGGGAACGGGGCCCGACTTTATGGAAAAACTCGTTGCCCTGGCGGATATTCACGATTGCCTCGTGATCGCGGACCTCAGCGGCGACGGGCTCCGGCAGGCTACGTTGGCCGGCGTTTACCTCGTAAAGCCCAATCTCGGGGAACTGGCGGCGCTGGCCGACCGCAAAGAGCTGAACGAGCGCGGGGCGATCGAAGCGGCCAAAAGGATCATTGCTGCGGGCGGGGCTGCCGTGGTCGTTATTTCGATGGGAGCGGCGGGAGCGATATTGGTGACTGGCGACCTCGAAGAACGCATCCCGGCCCCGGTCGTTAAACCGGAAAGCACGGTGGGAGCAGGAGATAGCATGGTGGCGGGGATCGTTCACGGATTGATGAACGGGTCGGATATTTTGGCCGCCACCCGGTACGGCGTCGCCTGCGGAACGGCGGCAACGTTGGCGAAGGGGACGGGGCTCTGCCAGAAAACCGATGCCGACAGGCTGTTCCGGCAGATCGTTCCGGGGAACGGACAGCCGTAAATCCTTAGCGAAAGCATCGCCGAAAAATGCCGTCAGCATATCTCGGGCCGGAATTGCGGCAGACCCGTCAGTAAGACGGTAAAGTCCGGGCTGCAAATTTTCCATCGAAGTTGGATAATATTGACGAAAACCCACTGGCGGATTTGGGAGAGTTTTGGGACACGGAGCAGCATTATCTCCGGTAACGATCAGTTAAACCAAACATCCCGGCTCTCCTCATGACGAAAGAAAAAAACGGATACCTCGCCGCTACGGCGCTTTTTGTACTGGCATTCTGCCTGCCGGCATCAGGGCAGGACATCCGGCTGAATACCGCCCATGCCAGCCTGCGGATCAGCGCCAATGGCTGCATCACCAGCATCCAGGATAAAAAAACGAAAAAGGAATACCATCCCAAAGGGACCATTTCACCCATCCTCGCACTCCAGAAAGATAAAAAAGCCATCCTGCCCGATGGCGCAAAATGGCTGAAAGCCGCCGGGGAATTGCAGTTGCATTATCCCAACGGCTCGGTAGCCCGGCTGAAAGCGGAACAAAAGGGCGATTACTTCCGGTTCCAGCTGCTGTCGCTCGCGCCGCGCAATGGCGTAGACAATGTGGTTTGGGGGCCTTATAATACCACCATTTCCAAATATATCGGTGAGATCATTTCCGTTGTCCGCAACGACGATTTCGCCATCGGCATGCTGGGGCTCGATGATAATACGACGAGCGGTCCTGCAGTCGACGGCGGCATGTCGCAGGGTTTTTACATCATCCATTCGCCCGATCCTGTTAAATACCCGCTGCCCGACAGTCTTTACGAAGGCCAGCGGTTCCGCATCGGGGGAGACGGGATCAACGATGTGGCGTTCTATTCCCACCCGGAAGAATATTTCCGGTATATGAATGGCAACGGCGTGAAGCTGGAACCTGCGTTCGGCGCGGCCATCACCATGCATTCCCGCGACCGCCGCAAGCCGGCCACCATTTTCTACCCGCTCTTCAACGATTTTCCCGGCATCAAATCGCCGCGGCACATGGAATTGACGCCCGTGGACGTGGATTTCATCGGTTCGTCCATTGCCCTGTACGCCTGCCCGGATACGCTGGGATTGAAAGTGATAGAAAAGATCGTGAAAAACGAAGGATTGCCTTACATCACCCGGAACGGTAAATGGGTGAAAGATCCGGAGAATTTCGAAATAGATATGGCCTGGTCTGGCCGGCACGACAGTCTCGTGAGCTACGCGAACCAGCTTGGGCTGAAAGCCGTGCAGGACGAAGGGATGGGCGAATATTACACCAACCCGGCAGACCGCTGGGCCGGCAAGCGCGTGAGCCTCAATGGCGAAAAACAGCCCATCACCGCGCTCACCGCCGAAACCAACAAACACGGCATCGCATACGGTTTGCATACACTTTGTACTTTCATCCAACCCCATAGCAGCGACGTGCATCCCGTTCCCAACAGCGGGTTATGCACCGTGCTGAAAACGAATATCGCCGGCGCGGTATCGGCCACGGATACCCTGATCACGGTGGCCGACACTTCATACCTGAACGAGAGCGGCGGTTGGGACGATAACCGTACCAATGTGCTCCGCATCGGCAGCGAGCTGATCAAATACCGCGGCGTAACCACGCAGCAGCCATATACGCTCACCGGCGTGGTGCGCGGGGCCTACAAGACGGTAGCGGCGGCGCACCGTGCCGGGGATACCTTGTCCAAATTGCAGGTCAACTGTTATTCGGGCTTTATCCCGGATGTCCGGCTCGGCGACGAATACGCCCTTTTCTATGCCCGGCTCCTCCACGAAGGCGGTATGAACTTTATCGATTTCGACGGGTTCGAGAGCTTTACTTACCAGGGCCATGGCCAGTATCCGTTCAAACGCTTCCTGCGCGTCATGTTCGGGGAATTGCAGCGGCTGGGCGTTCCGTACCTGCGGGTGATGGGCTCCTGCGTGTTCGAAGGGAACTGGCATTACATGAGCGTCTGCAACGTGGGCGGCGGCAACCATATGTTCGACCCCGTCCGCAATAAATGGGGGATCGAAGGGAAAGACATCCGCTATTCCTTTAACAGCAACTATTTCCCCTGTACTTTCGGTATTCAGAACATCCAGAAAAACTGGACCGTGCAAACGATCGAGAACCTGCAGGCGAAATCCATCGCCTGGGACGCTACCTATATGCTGGGGCTCAGCGAAAAAAGCGTGGAACAGCGGCAGGATAAGCAGCAACTGTTCAGTGCGTTCCGGATTTGGCAGGATGCGCGCAGTGCCGGGGTTTTCGACAGGCAGCTGAAGGAAGAGATGAAGGAGGAAAACCGGCAGTATCACCTGGAACGGTCCGGTCCCGACACCTGGACATTACATCTGGTTCAGGCTGACGGAAGACCCGGCCAGCCCCGTATCCTTCATCGCCGTAAATCATCCTGATCCTAACAATGCACATGCGAAAAAATATACTGATTACACTGATGGTGGCCGGTGTGGCCATGACGCTCTACCGCTGCGGCGCACCCCGCAAATCCGCCGATCCGGGAAAAGAATCCATTCAAAAGCAATTGCCGCGGGATTCGGCCGGCCGGATCATTGTCCGCACGAACCCGGACGGCGCATATTTGTCGCCCGAAGAAAGCCTCGCTTCCATTTACCTCCCCAAAGGTTACCGGCTGCAACTCGTGGCCAGCGAGCCGATGATCAAGGAACCTGTAGCGATCGCGTGGGACGGTAACGGCCGGATGTTCGTCACCGAAATGCGCACCTATATGCAGGATGTGGACGGGACGGATGAAAATGCCCCTGTTTCCCGGGTGTCGCTCCTGGAAGATACGGATGGCGACGGTACGATGGACAAAAGCACCGTGTATATCGATAGCCTTTTGCTGCCCAGGATGATCCTTTGCGTAGGCCGTAAACTCCTCGTCAGTGAAACCTATACCAACAACATCTGGGCTTATGAAGACCGGAACAACGACGGCGTAGCCGATCACAAAACGCAGGTGTTCGGTAACAGCACCCCGCATACCGGGAACCTCGAGCACCAGCGCAGCGGCTTCATCTGGAACATCGACAACCGCATCTACACGACTTACGAGAACCTCCGCTACCGATACGTCAACGGAAAACTGGCGGCAGATACCATGTTCACCGGCAGCGGACAGTGGGGCCTGGGGAACGACGACTACGGCAGGCTGTATTTTTCCTCCGCCGGCGGCGAAACGCCTGCATACGGATTCCAGATCAACCCGTTTTACGGGAAATATGACGTGAAAGAGCAGCTGGACGGCGATTTCAATGCCGTATGGCCCGTGATCGCCACGCCAGACGTACAGGGCGGACCGGGCAGGTTGCGGCCAGACAGTACCCTGAACCATTTTACGGGTTGCTGCGGACAGTCAGTTTACCGTGGGAATGCCTTGCCGGAAGACCTGAAGGGCGACCTGGTAATTTGCGAACCGGTGGGCCGCCTCATCCGCCGGGCAAAAGTCGCGGAAAGGAACGGCATCCGCGTGTTGCGGAATGCTTACGACCGCGAAGAATTCATCGTTTCCACCGATATGAATTTCCGCCCCGTCAACACCGCCAACGGTCCCGACGGCTGCCTGTATATCGTAGACATGCACCGCGGCATCATCCAGGAAGGCAACTGGACGCGGAAAGGAAGTTACCTGCGCCCGGAAATCCTGAAACGCGCACTGGATAAAAATATAGGGCATGGAAGGATTTACCGGCTGGTATATGACGGCTTCAAACCCGGCGCCCGGCCGGATCTGCTGGACCGCAGCAGCAACGAACTGACGCAGTTGCTGACGCACAACGACGGATGGTGGAGAGATAATGCGCAGAAAGAACTGATCGTTCGCGGAGACAAATCCGTTATCCCAGCCCTTCAAACCCTCCTGCGCACGCACCCCAGGGAACTGGCGCGCCTCCACGCCCTCTGGACGCTCGATGGGCTGGATGCAGCAGACACCTCCATCGTTGGCGCTGCATTGCGCGATGCCAGCCCGCAGCTCCGAAAAGCCGCGGTAATTATCAGTGAACGTTATCTCCGTAACGGCGACGGGCTACTGTTCCAACGACTGGCGAACCTCGCCGATCCGGATGCCGACGTGCAAATGCAGCTCGCGGCTACGCTTTCGCTGTATGGCACTTCAGGTGCCAAAGCTTACCTGGCGAAACTGTCCCCGGCGGAAAATTCCCGCCATCTCAAAGAAGTCGCCGCGCTCGTGGAAAGGAATAAAAACCAGAAGACATATGGTATGGACGTATCCAATCTGCCCGTTGCAGACCGGGCGGTGGTACTCCGTGGCCGGCAAACCTTCCAGCAGGTATGCGCTACCTGTCATGGCGACAATGGAAAAGGCGTGTCGATAGGCGGCGCTCCCATGGCCGCACCGCCGCTCGCCAATTCGAAAAGGGCCGCTAACCGGGACGCGCTCGTAGCCGTGTTGCTGCATGGCCTGACTGGCCCCATCGACGGTAAAACCTACCCCGATGTCATGGCGCCGCTGGGCGTTGCCAACAGTGATGCCTGGGTGGCGGATGTACTGAGCTATGTACATTACCGCTTCCGTCCGTCGGGTAGCGGGTTTGCGATGATCAGTCCGGACGATGTGAAAAAGATCCGCGCCGCTACGGAAGGCCGCTCGTCGATGTTCACCCTTCCGGAACTGGATACGTTCAATGTACCGGCAACGATAGCAGGCAAAAAAGCGGTAGCTGCTGCGAAGCCGGCCGTAAAACCCGCTGCACCGGTGAAAGCGAAGGAAGACAAGCAACGCCTTTTCGCCGCGGAAAGAAAACTGCTGGCGGGGCTCGACTGTCATGCCTGCCATCAGCCTGCCACCAAACTCGTAGGGCCATCGTACAAAGACATCGCGCTGAAATACAAGCGTACGGAATCCAACATCGGCAAGCTGGCGGCCAAAGTGATTTCGGGCGGGTCAGGAGTGTGGGGCGCAACGCCCATGACGCCGCATCCTGCATTGGCGGCGGCCGATGCGAAGAAGATCGTCAATTATATCCTTTCATTGTAAAATAGCATTGCATTCCCCTCGTGTTCAAATGTAAATGATGACACTTTGTTTAGTTTGTTAAGTAGTAAACCCGCCTCTCCAGGCGGGTTTTACGTTTATCTTATGCTTTGTTTTACTTCCGGGTTTGAAACGGATGTTTTTGCAAAAATCGGCTTACGATCTGCCAAATAGGGTAAACTTGAAAATACCATGTATTACTGCGGTGATTGAAACTGGGGCCGAAGGCTTTAGCCGATTCGTTCACAGCGGCAGATCAGTTGTCGGAATAAAAAAAGGACAAACCAGGAAATATTCCCGGTTTGTCCATGTATCGGGTAGGTAGCATCAATTATAACCCTGCTTCTGTTTCAATTGGGGGTTCTTGTCGATCTCTCCCTGTGGGAAAGGCAGTACATTGTTCTTCTCCCCATAGCTCAATTGCGCGCCGGCGGGGTTTTTCACGAGGGCCAGGCGCTCCGCCATCTGGTTCCATCTTTTCAGATCGAAATACCGAAGGCCTTCACAAGCCAGCTCGATGCGGCGCTCGTGGCGGATGTATTGCCGGAGGGCCTCTTTGCTGGCGTATTTCACGCGGTCTACGGGCGGCATGCCCACCTCGGTGCGGCCGCGGACCTGGTCGATCGCGTTATAAACGGACGCATCGGGGCCGGTGGCTTCATTTTTCGCTTCTGCATACATCAGCAGGATGTCTGCGAACCGGATATGGATAATATTTTGATCGGTGGAAATGGATGCGCCGCCCCGTGTGAAGGGCAAATGGCTCAGGTCGAGGTACTTTTGCATGAGGTAGGGCGTCAGCACGGGGTCGGAATGCTGGAATTCCGTACCATCGGGATTGATGTACTTTTCTCCCGGCAGTTTGAGCGTAATATCCATCCGCGGGTCCCTGTTCGCATACGGCGTTGCAGGATTGTAGAGGGGCGACTCGGTGATGGATTTGCCGTCGGTACATTCATAGTCGTCCCCGAGATTCGCGTACACCCCGATCGAGCCGTACCAGCCCACTTCGGTTTCCAATCCTTCACCACCCGCATGTACATTGTTGGGCGCGAGGTAACGGGTCGAAAACAATATCTCGGGATTGTTCTGCTGGCTCGAAGTAATGAACAGTCCGCTGTAACTGGGGGACAGGCTGAATGTGCCGCCGCTGATGATCTGCTGCGCCAGGCCCGCCGCCTCGCTCCATTTTTCCTGCAACATGAATGCTTTTACTTTCAGGCCCATGGCGCTTCCCTTCACGGCATGGCCGTCGTACTTCGTGTCCGGCAATGTGGCGATGGCGTTGTCGAGGTCTTCATGAATAAAAGCCAGCACTTCACTCCTGGGCGCCGCGGGGATCTTGGCCGCGTCTACCGTGGCGGGCGCTTTTTTGTACAGTACCACGTCCCCGAAAGCCTGTACCAGCTCCATGTAGAAATGCGCGCGGAGGAATTGCACTTCCGCTTTGTAGATTTTCTTCGTGGCATCGCCGATCGGTGCTTTATCTACATTCTCCAGGAAAAAGTTGCAAGCCGCAATGCCCTGGTACGGCGGATTGTAGAAGGTGCCGGGTACGTTGGTGGGGTTCACGACGCCGGTGGTCATATTGTTGAAACCGAAATAACCGAACCGGTCGTAGGCGTTGTCGGAATACCCATCCAGGTACACTTTGTTGTAGCTGGAAAAACCGGTCTGCAGGCGGGAATACACGCCGGCGAGCGCCAGTTTCACGTCGTTCTCGTTTTTCCAGAACGTTTCCCCGGAGATGGCGTTCAGCGGGTTTTTTGTGAGGAAATCCTTTTTGCAGGAAGTGGCCATTGTGCCCGAAAGGCCCAGCAGCAGCGCGGTGTATATGGAAAGTCGAATGCTCATGATGTTAAGTTTTTCAGGTGCTAAAATTTCACGTTCAGGCCAAGTGTCCAGGTTTTCAGTTGCGGGAACTGCGAGAAATTGCCGCCGCCGGCGCGTTCGGGATCTGCGCCTTCATATTTGGTGGCGGTGAGGAGGTTGTCGCCGGAAACATAGACCGTCAGGCCCTTCGAGCTGATCCTGTCCAGCAGGTGCTGCGGCAGGCTGTAGGAGAGGTACACGTTTTTCAACCGGAAATAAGACGCGTCCTGCATGAAGAAAGTGGAATTGTATCCCGTAACGCCGGGGTAATTGGCGCGGTCGAGGTAAATGGCGGGAAGGGTTTGGCTGGGGTTCTCCGGCGTCCAGGCGTTGAGCCATTTTTTAGGTGGCGGCGCGCCCTGGCCGAAGGGTTCGATGCCCCAGCCGCGTACCAGCAGTTTGCGGCCCTGCACGCCTTGTAAGAACACCGTGAGGTTGAACCCTTTCCAGTTGGCGAACATGTTGAGGGAATAGGTGTATCCGGGATAAGGGCTCACACGGATGCGGTCTTCAGGCCCCACCGTGCCGTTCCCGTTCTGGTCTTTGATCTTCAGGTCGCCCGGACGGAGCACGCCGGAATTGGGTTGCTTCGCCCATTTGTCGATCTCTTCCTGGCTTTGGAAAACGCCCGCCCAGTCGTACAGGTAATAGGAATTATACGGCACGCCAACTTCCAGGGTCCCCGGTGTTTGCACGACCACTTTCTTCACCTGGTTCTTGTATGCGGAATACAGGGCGCTCACGCCGTAGGAAACTTCCCCGATCCGGTTGTTGTGCCGCAATTCGAGCTCCCAGCCTTTATTTTCCATGGCGCCGGCGTTGAAAGTAGGTGCGGTTAGGCCTACGCTGCCGGGCACGTCTGTCCGCTGCGCGAGAATGCCGCTGGTGTATTTGTTGTACCAGCCTGCAGAACCGCCGATCAGCCCGTTCAGGAAATCGAATTCGAGACCGATGTCGGTAATACGGGTAGATTCCCATTTCAGGGATTTATCGACCAGCCGCGTGAGCACCGCGCCCTGGTTGAGCGTGGGGCCGAACGGATATTGGGTGGCCGTCAGGATGTCCTGGTACGGATAATTGGCGATCTCCTGGTTCCCGAGGTTGCCGATGCCGCCCCTGATTTTCAGGTTGCTGATCCAGGGCATTTTTTCCTTGATGAAGTTCTCTTCGGAAATGCGCCACCCGGCGGAAACGCCGCCGAACAGGCCCCAGCGCGTGTCGGGCGCCACACGGGAAGTGCCGTCGTAGCGGATGTTGCCCGTGAAGAAATATTTGCTTTTATAGTCGTAGTTGATCCTTCCGAAGAGCGATTGCAGCGCCCATTCGGTCGTATTGCCGGTAGCGGTCTGACCGGTGGCGGAACCGGCGCCCAGCTCGTTGAGGTCGTTGCTGGGGAAACCGCGGCGGGTGCCGGAAAGCGATGGGCTCTGGTTGCTCTGTTGTTCATAACCGCCCAGCGCCTGGATGTTGTGCCCGTTAGCGATGGTAGTGGTATAGGACAGCGTATTGTAGAAGGTCTGCGTAATGCTTTGGGAGAACGTCTGGTTCAATCCTTCGAACGTAGGCGAGCCGTTGTCGGACAGCTGGTAAACGCCGTTCGCGTCTGGCTGGTAGTAATAGGAAGGCGTGGGGAATTGCCGGTTGCGGTAATCCTCGTTGAAGTAAGAAAACGCCCCCTTGGCCTCATACACCCATCCTTTCGCGATGTCTACCGTGGCAAAGGCCTGCGCATTCACGTTGTAGCGTTTTGTGAATTGTCCGCCGCTGGCCAGCACCGCGGGATAGCTCCGCTGCCCCTGCGATTCGCCGGGATAGGCGTTCGATGCGATCCTGCCGCTGCCGTCGGGGAGGTAGGGGCCGAAAGTAGGGGCGGAGTGATAAAGGATGAGCACCAGCCCGTCGTTCGTTTGCCAGGGCTCGGTGATCAGCTGGTGGGAGAAGTTCACGTTGGCGCCTACTTTCACACGCTTATGCACCTGGGTCGTGAAATCCAGCAGGGCGTTGTAGCGTTTGTAGTCGTTCTTCTCCAGCACGCCGTCCTGCTTCAGGTAGTTGAGGGAGAAGTTGTACGTCGATTTTTCGGTGCCGCCCGAGAATCCCAGCCGGTGGTTCTGTGTAGTGGCGGGATTGAAGGCATAATCCATCCAGTTGAAATCGGGATATTTCGTTTTGTCGGTCGCGTTTTTATAAGCGTCGATTTTGTCTTGCGAATAGAAGGCCGGTTGCCCTACGCGGATGCTTGCCTTGTTGCGCAGCTCCATGTATTGCGCGGAATTATACACCAGATCGGGCAGCCGGGTGGCGGTGCTGCGCCCGACGTTGAAGCTGTATTCCAGTACCGACTGGCCTTTCCTGCCTTTTTTGGTGGTGACGAGGATCACGCCGTTGGCGGCCCGGGCGCCGTAGATCGCGGCGGAAGAGGCGTCTTTCAACACGGTAACGTCGGCAATGTCTTCCGGTGCGAGGTTGGAGATGCTGCCGATCACCCCGTCTACCAGCACCAGCGGGGCAGACGAGGAACCGAACGATCCCACGCCGCGGATGAGGATGCTGGCATTGTCGCGGCCGGGCTGGCCGGTGCCCTGCACGATGTCGAGCCCCGCTACGCGCCCCTGCAGCAGGTTCTGCACGTTGGGTGCCGGGCGCTTGTTCAGTTCCTGGCCGGAAACGGTGGCCAATGATCCGGTCTGGCTCACCTTTTTCTGCATGCCATATCCCACCACCACGAGGTCGTCGAGCTTATTGGGCGATTTTTCCAGGACGATGGTCAATGTCCTCGCTTCGCCGACTTTGATCGTCTGCGTCACGAACCCAACATAGGAAACGATAAGCGTTTGCCCGGGTTCCGCGTCCAGCGAAAATTCCCCGGTTTCGCCGGTGGCTACGCCCTTGCGGGTTTCTTTCACCGACACGGAAGCCCCCACGAGCGGGTTCCCTTCCGCATCCTTGATGATGCCCGTAATTTTGACGAACTGTTGCAGTACGGCGGGCAGCCAGGCGGTTTTGTCGGACTGGGGTTTCACGACGATCCGGCCCTGCTGGATGGTATACACGAAGGGTTTGTCTTTCAGACAAATGTCGAGCACATGCTCCACGGGCAGATCGCTCACATCGATACTGATCCTTCCGGCTTTTTCGAGGAACGATTCATCGAGAAATACATCGAGCCCGGTTTGTTGCTGGATCTTTCGGAAAACTTCTTTCAAAGTGGCATTTTTCACGCGCAGCGTCACGTTTTGCCCCGCAACGCTGGCTGCCGTGGCTTGCAGGCAGACGGTGAGGATGAGGATGGCTGATAATTTCATTACCCTGCAGATTTTGGTAATACGGTACCATCCGGCCGGGCGGCCGGTAGGGACTGATAAAGTTAATTTCATAACTTTGGAATGTTTGGTGAACTAATAAATGGTGCTTTCAGGTGCGTTTATGGCCAACTAAACATCGCCGCTTCGTCTAGACCACGAAGCGGTTCCTTTTTGGTTGAGCGTTGGTGTTACTTGTTTTATTTAGCTGTTACAGTCAGGTGTTTTCCTTCTATCTTGAAACTGATATCATTGTCTTTCAATATTTCCAGTACTTGTTGCAGGGTGTTGTTACGGCGAACGATACCGAAAAACTTCCGCTCTTCCGAGGGTTTTCCATCATACGTCACTTCAATATCGTACCACCGTGCAAACTGCCGCAGCACCGTTTCCAGGCTGGCGTTCTCGAAATGGAACAGCCCGTCTTTCCACGCGGCAATTTCATCGATGTTCACCGTTTCCGCTTCCGCGAGCTGGCCGTTTTCCAGGAGCTTCGTTTGCTGGCCGGGTGAAAGGAAGACAGGACCGGCCTGTTTATCGGCCGTGGTCACTTTCACCCGTCCGGTTACCAGCGTGGCGGTAGGTTGGGGCTCGTCGGGGTAGCTGTTCAGGTTGAAAGCGGTGCCCAGCGCCCGTACTTCCACGCCGTTCATCTCCGCGATAAAAGGCTGCTGCGGATTTTGCGCCACGTCTACAAAAACTTCGCCCGTTACTACGATGCGGCGCTCCTTCCCGCGGAAAGCGGCGGGGGCCTGCACCGTTGATGCGGAATTCAGCCACACCGTAGAGCCGTCGGGCAGTTTGAACGAGAATGTTTCGCCCTTGTTCGTGGAAATGGTGTTCAGCCCTTCTGTGCCGGGGTCGTACACGAGGCTGCCGTCTGCCGCTATCTGAACGGCGCCGGAATTGGAGTGGGTGGATGAAAGGCTGTCCAGTACAATGACCTGTCCGTTTGCGAGGGTGAGCTTGGCTTTGTAGGTGCCGGGCTGGGCGTCTTGCAAGGTGGTTTGCGAGACGGGCGCTTTGGTATTGTTTTTCCGGAAGGATGCGGCCCACCAGGCGGCCGTTCCCATGGCCAGAATGATGGACGCCGCGGCGGCGGTCCGGTAGATGGTGCGGATGCGTGCCTTAGGTTTTTGAGCCGGCTGGATTTTTTCCTGGAGCCAGGCGTGCAGGGCGCTTCGCGCGGCGGCATTATCGTCTCCGAGGAAACGGTCGTTCATAAAATCCTCCTGCATGCGCATTTCCAGCTCGCCGGCATGCGCTTTTTGTGCGAGCATGGCTGCCAGTTGCGCTTTTCCTTCCGGGGAAATCGTGCCAGTCAGGTATTGGTCCAGTAAATCACTGAGTGTAGGTTGCTCCATTTTCGGCTGATTACAATTAAAGACGCGGTAAAAAGAAAGGGAGGGTGGTTCCTGTCAGAAAAAAATGGAAAAAAGGATCATGAGGGCTACAAAATGCCCTTCGGTCTGGAGATGCTGCCGTAAATAGTTGAGTGATTTAACGATGTGTTCCTTCACCGTGTTCCGCGAAATATCCAATTGCGCGGCGATCTCTTCATAACTCAACCCATCCAGCCGGCTCAGCTTGAAAACCTTTCTCCGCACGGGCGGTAGCTGTTCGATGACTTCCAGTACCTGTTGATAGGCTTCCTTGTACCGCAGCTGATGGTCGGGCTGGATGACCTCTTCGTAAAAATCAGACCCGTCTGGCACGATGCTCGCCTGCAGATTCCTGCGCATGGCGGATATGATCTGGTTTTTCCCGACGATGAAAAGAAAGTTTTTGAAATTGGCGACTTCGGCGAGATGATCGCGCTTGTTCCAGATATGGAGGAAAATATCCTGTGTGATTTCCTGCGCCTGTGCGGGGCGTTTGGTGTAGGCCAGGGCATGACTGTACACCTTGTTCCAGTACATGTCCACCAGCCCGGCAAATGCCTGCTGATCGCCCTTCGCTGTTTTGCCGAGCAAATCCTGTTCTGACTGTAAAACGTGAATGGTCAAGTACTGCTGTGGATATGTAGCTAAAATAGGGAAATAAAGTTGGCTACGGCAAGCACAGGCGCAAATACTATCAGGAATTGCGATTTCAGGCCAATTGTGCGAATCCGCTATCGGTTCCGGCGAATATTTCGTCAGTCGGAACTTAATGGCAGCGGCATAGCTTTACGCTACCATTTTTTCGTTCATTCCCGCTACGCCTTATTTTTTGCATGAAAGCAAGGCCCGCCTGTAAAAAGGCGGGCTTTTGCTTGATATGGCCGCCCGATTCAGGACCAAACGCGCGGAATTCAGGAAACGGCCGTGCGTAACCATCCCGAATCCACACCTTTGCCGCATGAAATCAAATCCCTCCATCATGCGGCGAATCATTTCCCTGTTATCCCTCGCTATTATAACAAACCTGCAAGCCTCCGCGCAGCAATTTACGCTGAATGGCCAGGCAGACACGTCTTTCAACGGCCAATACATCCATTTTTACGGGATCGACTGGTCGGACATGAACCCGAAATTCAATGACTCCGTACTGGTAACCAACGGGCGCTTCACCTTCAAAAGTAAACTCGTAACGGAAGGACTCCTTTTTTCGGTGTTTGCCATGAGCGACAGGCGGTCTTTCACCCAACTCTATTTCCAGAATACCGACATGAAGTTGGTCCTCAAGGGCAAGCAATGGTATCTCCCGGGAAATGCACAATTGACCGGCTCTCCGGCCAACGATCATTGGCAGGAGCTGCGGGCGCTCACCGGCAAAATGGATTCGGAACGTTACCATTTGCTGCGCCGGGCAGACAGTATAGCCAGGGTTGATCCCTCCCGCGACCTGGCTTCCATGAAAGATTCCGCCGCAGCGTTGAAGCGGAAGTCGGTAAAATTGACGCAGGATTGGGTGCAGCGGCATCCCGATGCTTATATTTCACTCGCGACGATGGCCTATTCCATTTTTCACGACCTGGACACGAAAACGCTGAGCGCGGATTTCGATCGACTGTCCCGCCAATTAAAGCAAACCGCCGAAGGCAAGGCCCTCCGCTTCCGGATAGACCGTCGGGGAGCCATCCAGCCGGGGAAGCCAGCTCCGGAACTGGCAGCACGCGATACTTCCGGGAACGCCGTGCGGTTAAAGGATTTCAAAGGGCAATATGTGCTGCTGGATTTCTGGGCATCGTGGTGCGGCCCCTGCATCGCACAGGTACCTGGGCTGAAGAAATTCTATACTGCGCATCAGGACAAGGCGTTAACGGTTATCGGCATTTCGCTGGATGATAATGCTGAGAAATGGAAGGAGGCGATCCGAAAGCACGGGCTGGACTGGGTACATGCGTCCGATCTGCAAGGCTGGAAAGGGGAAACCGGCAAAAACTATAATATCCACGGCATTCCGCAAAACGTGCTGGTAGGGCCGGATGGCCGGATCGTAGCCATAGACATCGATTTCGAAAAGTATACTTTGCCACCTCAATAGGAATTTCCTTAATTTTCAAGCTGATGCAGATATTTCGCCGCTTATACATTGTCATGCTGCTGGTTTCGGTAACGGTCGTTGCTGCGTTCGGGCAAAAGACACCGCGGAGCCATCGATTCGTTTATAACGATTCCACCGTCATCCAGATCGCCAACAACTATTCCCGTAATCTCGACGTCGATTATCAACCATACGATATCCGGCTTCCCTTCAAAGACCAACATTACCTTGTGTATGGAAAGCGGCTGGCCATTTCGGTGTTCCGTATGAAGGAGTTGCTGGACAATGGCGGATATTCCGTCGGCGGTTCCTTCCGCGACACATTGCCGGAAGACGCCCATGTCTTCGAAACGGCCACCATGTACTACCAGGCTGTCCGCAACGGAAAGGAAGAGACGGGCTGGCTGCCGGTTTCGGAGGGGCGGCCGTATACAGATTCTTTCTACGCCAACCTGAACAGGCCTTATAAACACTGGCCGCAACGGGGCCTGATGCTATACGATGCGCTGCTGGAAAACGGGGATAGCCTGGTGTTTCGCTTCCGCCAGCGGCAGGATGCGCCTTTCCTGACCATGCATTTCAGGAAGGCAGATGCGATGCAATCGCCGCCGTTTTTGATGTACGGGATGGATAATCACAATCCATCCATGGCCCTGCCCGATTTTGTCCGCGATGTGTTCGAAAAGCAACATGCGATAACCGGTAATGCTGGCGAAGCGGAACTTTTTTATGAAGATTGGCCGGGCCGCCGCGAACCGGAATCGACACCGCCCGCCAAGCTATTCCCCGATACGAAATCGGCGCTGATTTTCCGGCCGCGGCACGATGTGCCGAACGACTCCGCATTCGAATATCGCCTTTTGATAAACGGTGATACCCGTGCCGCCTGGCGGAAATCCAACAACATCATCATCGTGGCAGACTTGCAGTCGGGCAGCAAATACCGCCTGGAGGTCCGTTATGCCGATAAGCCCAACTATGTTTTCGTGAAACGGTTCTACGTGCCGGGCCGCTGGTACCAGGAGCCCTGGTTCTTGATCGTGTCGGTTTTAGGCCTGTTGCTGCTGGCCGGCCTGTTGTTCTACCGGTTCCGCAACCGCTGGCGGAAGCGCCAGCAGGAAGCGCAGCGCATGCGGATCAGGGCGCTGTATACCCAGCTCAATCCGCATTTCCTGTTCAACGCGCTGGGCTCCATCCAGGGCTTGCTCAACGAAGGCGAAGTGGAAAAAGCGAACCATTACTTGTCGGGTTTCGGGGGATTGTTGCGCAACACCCTGCAAAACGGGGACCGGGATAGCATTTCGTTGGACCAGGAATTGAAGCACCTGCAAAGCTACATCCGCCTGGAGCAGCTTCGCCAGCCCTTCGATTTTACGCTGGATGTGGCGCCGGGCGTGAATCTGGCGGCCATAGACATGTTGCCCCTGCTCTTCCAGCCCATCGTGGAAAATGCCGTGAAGCATGGGTTCCGGGGCAAAGGGGAAATGCTGGCCCTGCGGATATCCGTCCGTCAACAAGGCGCCGATCTGCTGGTGGAAATCGCAGACAACGGAAAGGGGTTCGACACCAGTCGCCCGGCGGCAGGCAAAGGCCTGCAGCTCACGGCCGACCGGATCGCGCTGTTCAACCAGGCGGAGCGGGGCAAGAAGGTCCGTTTGCAGCTGGAAAGCGCCCAATCCGGCACAACGGCGTATTTTACATTCAAAAACTGGCTGGATGATTAAAGCGTTGATCATAGAAGATGAACCGCATAACCGCAACAACCTCCGCGCACTGCTGGAGAAATATTGCACGCAGGTGGAAGTGGCGGGCCTGGCGGCGGATGCGTTCGAAGCGCGGGAAATGATCGGCCGGCTGCAACCGAAACTCGTTTTCCTGGATGTGCAATTGCCGGGGAAAGACGGGTTCGAAATGTTGCAGGAGCTCGGAACCTACGATTTCGAAGTGATCTTCGTGACCGCTTTCAGCGAATACGGCATCCGCGCGATCCGGTTTTCCGCCATCGATTACCTCATGAAACCGCTCGACATCCCCGAGCTCGTGGCCGCTGTGGCCCGCGCGGCAGACAGGATCGCGCAGAAACAGGAAAACCACAATCTCCGCAATCTCCTCTTCAACCTGCAGCATACCCAAAACCGGAACGATCACCGCATCGCCATCTCATCCCTCAAAGAAATGCGGATGGTAGCCGTGCAGGATATCGTGCGCTGCCAGAGTGAGAATTCTTATACTTTTTTCTATTTATCCAACGGGGAAAAAGTCCTTTCCACCACGCCCATCGCCGATTATGAAGAACTGCTGGCAGGGTATGGATTCATCCGGTGCCACCAGTCGCACCTCGTCAACCGCAAATTCGTCCGCAGTTTGCAGCGCAGCGACGGCCTCGCGCTGCAAATGGAAGATAACAGCACGGTGCCCGTTTCCCGGCAGAAGAAAGACTGGGTGAAAACGGAACTGCTGCGGAATTGAATACCTGTCACCGTATAAAGTAATGCCTGCCCCATTTCGGGCAGGCTTTGTTTTGTTGATAATTTGAGCGTAGGGGTTTCCATCCGGATGAAAACGGCCGTGTCATTGTAAATCAGCACGCCGGGACCGTAAACGGAAGCGGTGGGAGGTGTTTGGGACCAGCCGCCTGCGGGTTGCAGGGTAGCCGGCGTTTCCAGTAT
The DNA here is from genome assembly GCF_003958645.1 of Chitinophaga rhizosphaerae. GTDB lineage: Bacteria > Bacteroidota > Bacteroidia > Chitinophagales > Chitinophagaceae > Chitinophaga > Chitinophaga rhizosphaerae. The sequence goes on along the minus strand of NZ_RXLO01000006.1, from coordinate 155,090 downwards.
TGGGTCCAGCTGGAAGTAAGGCTGGTTTTCCGGAACATACGCATAGATATGCCTACCCCGCAATATCTCGGATTTCACGATAACGGCGAGACTGTCTGCCATCACCACCACCGCCGCGTTCACGGTAACGGGCTTCGATCCGTCTGGCGGCGGGAGCGGACATTTTTCAGTATCTTATGGTATATTGCATTTACATATGACCGGGGCTCCCGGGCTTATGTAACACGCAGCCATTCCAAAACACTGAATTTAACAGATATGATACTTATTGCAGTTCTCCTCCCGGCTTTATCCTTTCTACTCAGGGGCATGATCTTTCATGCGATCCTTTGCCTGGTGCTGCAGATCACCCTCATCGGGTGGCTTCCTGCCGCTATTTGGGCCGTTGTGTCGCTGAACAACGCTCGGGCGGAAAGGCGGACAGACCGTATCGTAAGAGCGATGCGGAATTCCAGGTAATCCGATCCAGCCTGGTCGATGCCAGGTGCAGGGTCCATTGCATTGAAAACATTACAGCAAGAAAAAGGCCTCCCGAAGGAGGCCTTTTTCGTATGGCAAATGATCGAATACTGTATCCGGATCACGGCGCTTGTTCCATCAGTTTCTTCAGACCCGCCTCGTAATTGGCGATTTCCGCGACGAGGGTGTCGGTCAGGGCCTTTTTGGCGGATTTGTTGCCTTCCATGATGATAGACCAGCGAACGACCGAAGTGCCGATACTATCCGGAATCGATTCTACCAGCGCGGTAACGATCGCTTTGGAAACGCCGGACGGCAGCGGAGCAGCGACACGGAACACGAAGAATTTGTAAGTATCGTGGACCTGTTCTATTTCATCGGTGCGCTTGCGGCCGTCTGCGAACACGAGGTCACGGAACTGCGTTCCGCCAACGGTACGGATGTTTACTTCCGTGATCGCGCCATTGGAGTAATCCTTTACTTTCGGCAGGTCGCGGATGGTTTGCCAGATCGTGGGAGGGTCGCTTTTGATCCGGGTTTCGTGGAGATATTCCGGGTTTATTTTTCGGGCTGCTTCCATCTGTGCCATCACCGTTCCGCTCCAGCAAACCAGGATTAATAACAAGTATTTTTTCATCATTCCAGTTGGTTTTCGGAAAAAATAGGAGTTCCGGCCGGAATGGTCGTTGTTTTCTATACAAACCGGTCAAATGCAGGTACGAACAGGGGGGATGGCGGTGCCTAGCCCTTGAAGAACGTCCCGAAAACGCGGTCCCACAATGAAGTGCTGACCCCGAACCCTCTTTCCTCGCTCTTATAGTGATGTAGGTGGTGATTCCGCCACAGGGGTTTGGCCCAGGGGAAGGGCGGTCGCCAGGCGTGGATCGCGTAGTGGATGGTGCCGTACAACAGGTAGCCGAGCATAAACCCGGGAAAGAACGGGAACGCCGCCACGCCCAATGCCAGCCGCATCGCGCCGAAGATGGCCGAGGCGATGATCAGGCTGGGAACGGGCGGCATGAAGAGGCGCTGCTTGTCGCGCGGGTATTCATGATGATTGCCGTGAAGGGTATAATTGATGCGCCGCAGCCGGGGGCGCTCCGTCACGAAGTGAAAAACGAAACGGTGCATGATGTACTCGAAAAGCGTCCACCCCGAAATCCCCAGGCAAAAGACGCCCGCCGCCTGCGGCATTCCCCACCCCGCCTGCGCTACGCTGTAATACAGCAAATACCCGATCACGGGCAGGTACATCCCCCAGATCACCAGCGGATGCGTTTTGGTCAGCATTTCAAGATACTGGTTCTCGAAAAGCCGCGCCTGTCCCTTGTTCTTGATTTTATCCGGTTGCATGCAGGCAAATTGCCCCCGCGCGCCCGCGATCCCCGCGATTTTTCCATCAACCGCGGAATCAGGACCACGAACCGCCGTATAAATCCCTCGAACCGGGATGTGATCGATCTCCCGGACCGGAAAATCGCGTTGCGGCGCAGTGTGAAAATTGGCAGCAGCAAATCGTACCGGAACGCGCTGGTTGCGATGGACATGCCGGGAAGCCGCCGGAAGCGGCAGGGATTTGCCTTTGCCTGCCTGATGGTGAGCGCCGGCGCCATCGCGGCCGGATCCAACACCACCCTGCCCGTTGAAAAGAAAGCGAACGTAAACGTGATCACCAACAATGCCGGCATCAAGGTGGGGGCATTCAAACAGGAGGAAAACAAGTACCGTATCCAGAAATCGTTCCAGATGTGGGATGCCTGCGGCCAGATGATCACGGTTTGGGTATCTGCCCCGAACGGTACGGCGTGGGATACGATGTATAGCGTAGCGATCCACCATGTGATGGATTGTCTGAATTCGAACGGATGCTACCAGCAGTAAGCGGGTGTTGATGGAATGACATCAATTCGGAAGTTTTGTTACTTATTTGGGCAATCTACGGGATTGCCCTTTTTTATGGAACGGCCCCTGCACCCGGGGTATCCGGCTGCCGGGAGGCAGTACCGGGCCCAGGTGTTTCGCCTGTTGAATAGCGTCTGTTTCATTATCGGATCGCGCCGGTAATCTTGTACACTTGCGGAAGTATAGCTGCTTGTACCGGTTGTACGTCTAAAGTCAGTCCGGCGGATGCCTGCCTGAACCGTACCTGACGCTTGCTGCCCAGCAACTGAACGGAAGTAATGTTGCCGGCACCGTATTTCCCGCCCGAACCAAGCGAGGGGATCATGAGTTCGCCGGCTGCGGGGTTCAGTACGAAAACGTAGAGCGATTTACCTTTCGCTGTAAATCTCACTTCGTTGTGCGGAAAGAGGGGTGCGGCGATGGTGCGCTCGTTGAAGTCGTGGCTTTTGGTTTGTTTTTTTGCCGCATCCAGGTCGGCTTCGCTCATGTTTTTGACGATGGCGGTTCCGCCGAGGTTGTCGCCGTAAATTTTCCAGGGTTTGCTGCCATAGATGGCGTCTGCATTCCGGTTGATCCATGAGCCGACCGTATCCAGGATCAGCTTGTGGGCCTGGGGGATGCGCCCGTCCGGCAATAATTCCACGTTTAGCAGCAGGTTCCCGTTTTTACTGTTCATATCGATCAGGCTTTCGATGACGGTGCGGGCGTTGTGGCGGATGGGCCGATCCGATTTGTAAAACCAGCTGTCGAAAGTAAGCGTGCCCTGCCAGGGGTGCGGCTGGATTTCTTCCGCGCCGCCGCGCTCCACGTCTTCGGCGATAGCAGGTTCTTTCCCGTGGAATTTCCCCGAGATCACGGCGTTGATCTTGCCATGCCTTTTAAGCTTGTCGTTGAAAAACGCGGTACAGGCTTCCTTGCCGAATTCTCCGTACGGAAATCCGTATCCGTCGAACCAGAGCATGTCCACGTCGTACTTGGTTACCAGTTCCACATGCCGCTGCACCCAGTTTTTCTTCACGCCGGCAATCCATTCCGCAGTGCGTTTTTCTGGGGGCAGACCGTACAGGTCGGCGGGGTCGAGGCCAGCCCACCATGTATTTTTGCCGTCGGCTTTCGTCATGCGGCCATCGTAAGGAACGCCTTTTTTGGGGCCGGCCGAATCTGCACCGAACGCAGGCAGCCACCAGGAAAGATAGCGGTCGTCATGAGAGCTCACGCCGAAAGGGATGCCGTATTTGGCGGCCGATTTCCGGAACAGGCCGATGAGATCTTTTCCGGGCCCCACGTTCACCGAGTTCCAGGGGTGATAGGTGGATGCGAAGTTGTCGAAATGATCATGGTGGTTGGCCAGCGCCACGAAATACTTTGCGCCGATACTTTTAAAATACCGCAACAGGCCGTCGGTATCGAGTTTGTCCGCTTTCCACGTATGGATCACGTCTTTGAAACCCTTTTCAGAAGGATGGCCATAGGTGCGCACATGGTAAGGATAGGCATTGGCGCCCCAGGTTTCGCGGCCTACGTTCTGCATGTACATATGACGGGCGTACCAACCGCCGCCGCTATCGGGCTGGGATTGCGCGCCCCAATGTACCCAGATGCCGAACCGCGCGCTGGTATACCACTCCGGGAACTTGTATTCCCTTGTCAGTTCTTCCCAGTTCAAAGTGGGGGCTTGTGCCCGGGCGAATAACGATGACATCAAGATCGCAGCAAGAAGGAAAATACGCATAGCCTGAAAGAGATTTGGTTTATCGGTTAGGTAAAATAAGCATTCCCGGGACATGTGGTCAGAAAACCGCCGCGTTCTCCGCGACGGCTTTGAACGGCTGGTTTTGGGCCAGGTCCCACCAGGGCTACTGCGCGGAAAGAGCGCCAACGCTGGTGGATGCGCCGCCCGGGTAGAGCGCTTTGCCGCTGTACCCTGCACGGCTGCTGCACCGTTGATTTCCGGCAGAAACACGTTGGTCGTAACACATGTGCCGCCGCGGAGATGGAGTTGGCCTGACAACGTGCCATGGCCGCACTACCCAACCATGCGGAGACTGCCCGCAAGGCGTTGAGCGGAAACCAACGGACCGGGTGAACGGCCTTTCAATGCGGGAATTTCTAAATTTAGTTAAATTAAAAATAAATTTAGTGTAACTATACTAAAATCACTATTTTTAATCAGGGATCGGTTGTTAAGGAAGTGTTCAATTAACTATTGCTATTATCAACCAAGCATGAATACCGCATTAGACATCATTGAAGCTTTACAATGTGGTGATACTTTCGTTTTCAGAGAGGTTTTTGAAACCTATCACCGGAAGTTATATCAGAACATTTTTAGTAAAACCCGGTCTGCCTACCTGGCCGAAGAAGTCGTGCAGCTTACGTTCATCAAATTTTGGGAATACCGTAGCCGGATTTCGCAGGAATATGCGCTGTCGACACAGTTGTACCGCATCGCCGCCACTACGTTGGTCGACATGCTGCGAAAGCAATATGCGGACGATAAAAAACTCAAGGCCCGCATCGCTGCGGGGGTGCCGATATCGGAGGCGGCGGGGAAAATGGTGGACGAAAAAGATTTCCAGGCCACGCTGCGGCGGGCGATGGAGGTGTTGCCGGGCGTGCGCCGCCGGGCGTTCGAGATGAATAAACTGGAGGGGATGACTTACCGGGAGATCGCGGCGGCATTGTCAATTTCCGAAAAAGCCGTCGAGAACCATATTTATAAGGCGACCCGCCAGGTGCGGGCGCTCCTTGCTAACGATTATTTCCCCTTTTTCGTCGTGTTTTCCATTTTATGTTGCGGAAGGGGAGGGTAACCGGCGGCCGGAAACGTATAATACGATACGGGAACATATATCGAGGCTATTCAACCAGCCATTTTTTTAAAAGATGACGCAGGAACAACTTAATAAATATTTCAGGGGGGAATGTACGGAGGAGGAAGCCGAAGCGGCCGATATCTTTCTTACGGCAGAGCCCGGGCGGGCCGTCGCCTTTCTCGAGGAAGATGATGGCACCACGCCTGTAGCCGTTTCTGCCGCGCAATCTGCCCGGATGTGGGAGGGGATAAGCCGGCACGTGCATCGGCCGGCAATACTGCGCAGGATAGTGCGTAATGTTTGTGTGGCCGCTTCCATTGCGGTGCTGCTGGGCTTGGGCATGTATTACTGGCATGGTACGGGGCGCCTGCCCGCCGGAAAGGACGAAACGGCCCCTGCGCTGGCGTACACCATTATCGGGAATACGGATAAGGAGATGAAGGCCTTCCAGTTGCCGGACGGGTCTACAGGGAAACTGGCGCCCGGAAGCTCGCTGCGCTATGCAGAAGATTTCGGAAGCGCCGGCCGTATTCTCGAGCTGACTGGTACGGCCCGGTTCCAGGTTGCCAAAGATACCGCACGACCGTTCACGGTTATGGCCGGCGAACTGGCGGTTACGGCACTGGGCACCATATTCGATGTAAATGCCCCCCAGGGCGCAAATAAAATCTACGTACGTTTACTGGAAGGCAAAATATCCGTTCGCCGGCATGCAGACAGGCACGCGGCTCCGCAGTTGCTGCTGCCGGGCGACCGGCTGGTGTATGACAAGGCGGCGCGTAGCATGACGTTGACGCACATGGAAAAGAAAACCGGATCGAAAGGCAAACCGGCGGCAGACGACGTGTTCAGCGCCTTCGGTGAGGAAAACTGGTACATGTTCAACAACCAGGCGTTGCCCGAAGTGCTGGACCAGCTGGAAAGCTTGTATCATGTGCGGATAGATTTTGACCGGGCGGCTTTGCGGAACATGTCGTTCATCGGCCGGCTCGACGGGACGGATTCGCTGCAGAACGTGCTACGGGCCATCGCGGTACTCAACGATTTGAAACTTTCGAAAACCACCCGCGGCTACTTGCTGAAACAATGAATGTAGCAGTTGCAAATTGATTTGTGGCGCTGTGGGGTGTTGAAAAAAATATTCGTCGGGAAGGGAGGGTTTATGCTTCCGGGATTCGTATAAAACTGTACACGTCAACTAAACAAGTTTTATGGAATTCCAGCAGATTATGAAGACATCCCTCCAGCTGTTACTCGTGGCATGGCTCACGTGTTTTACAGGCAGCGCATCACTTGCGCAATCAACCAATGTCCTGAAAGGGCTTGTGAACGATGAAGCCGGCGCGCCCGTCATAGGCGCTTCCGTAACGGTCATCAATGCCGGCACGAATTTTACGGCCGGTACAAAAACAGACTCCCTTGGCGTGTTCCGGTTCGCGAACCTCCCGCCCGGCGGCCCGTATTCCGTCATTATTACCTCTATCGGTTTCCAGGGGCAAACGCTTGCCGGGTACATGATAAAACCCGACGCCAACATTTCGCTCCTTGCCAAATTGAAGATCAGCGCCGCAGACATCGATGAAGTGGTGGTGGTGGGATACGGTTCCCAGAAAAAGGTAAACCTGAGCGGCGCGGTACAATCCGTTTCCGGCGACGCATTGCAAAACCGTTCCATCAGCAACGTCAACAGCGGCATGCAGGGGCTGATCCCCAACCTGGAAATCAACCCCGGCAGCGGCCGTGCTACAGACGCCGCTACCTTCAACGTTCGCGGGGTGGCGAGCATCAGCGGCGCGAGCGCTCCGCTGATCCTGGTAGACAATGTGCCGATCACTTCCGAAGAACTGTCGCTGATCAGCCCGGCCGACATCGAGAACATGACCGTGCTCAAAGACGCCGGTGCTGCCGCGATCTATGGCGCCAGGGCGGCTTTCGGCGTAGTGCTGATCACCACCAAATCGGCAAAGAACAGCAAGCTGCAAATGGCCGCCAACTTCAATTATGGCATTAAGCAGAATACCGATGCGCCGAAAATTGTCACAGAGCCGCTCACGGTCATGCAATACAAGCGGGCCGCTGGCACTCCCCTCTACAGCCTTTTCCCGGATGCCGAACAGGCCTATGCGAAAGAGCTGCGCAACAACCCCGATCTGCCGCGCGTTTTCCAGGTGCCCGGCAGCCGCTTCTGGACGTATTACGGCAGCACCGACTGGCTGGCGGAGATCTACAACAAATACGCGCCCGCTTATACGGGAGACGTCAGCGTCTCCAAAAAGGACAACAAAATGGCGTATTACTTGTCTGCAGGATATTACCGGCAGGAAGGCTCCCTGAAATACGGGAACGATATCATGGACCGGTACAATCTCCGTGCGAAGGCGACATTTACGCCTACCAAATGGCTCTCCTTCGGCTCCAATACGTCTTACATCTATCGTACCTACGATTCGCCTACGTTCCTGGACGGATACCTGTTCTGGAGCGCCGCACGCACCAGTTCACTGTCAGTCCCGAAGAATCCCGACGGCAGCTGGACGCGCGACGGTGCCGCATTGCTCGGCTCGCTCCAGGGAGGCGGCCGTACGTCTAACGACATCAACGATTTCCAGACCACCTTCAACACGAAAATCAATCTCCTGTCTTCGAAGTGGACGTTCTATGCGGACGCAACATTCCGCCGCAGCAACGACAACTCCCGCATTTTCAACCGGCAGGTTTATTACCGCACGGGCCCGGACGAACCGCTGCTGGCCCTGTTGCCGCAATCGCCCCTTGCCATTTCCACCAGCAGTTACGCTTCCAACAGCGCCAACCGGATGCGGATGAACGTGTATAACGTGTATACCGATTTTCAGCAAACCTTCGCTAAAAAACACTACGTGAAAGCATTGGTGGGCTTCAACCAGGAATACCGTTATTTCAACGACTTCAGTTCCACCCGCCTGGGCCTGATCACACCCGACCTTCCTTCCCCGCAGCTGGCGACGGGAGTGATCCAGCCGCCGACAGACCTCGTCACCGAATATGCCCTGCGCGGCTTTTTCTACCGGCTCAATTACATCTACAACAATAAGTACATCGTTGAATTGAACGCGCGCAACGATGGTACCTCTCGCTTCCGGGAAGACGATCGCTGGGGCTTCTTTCCTTCCGCCTCCGCATCCTGGGTAGCTTCGAGAGAACGCTTCCTGGATCCGCTATTCAGCGCGGCGAAGATCAGCCTGTTCAAACTCCGGGCTTCTTACGGCACACTCGGCAACCAGGTGCTCAGTAGCAATCCCCGTGTGAACAATTATCCGTACTACACCACCATGCCTGCCGGCCCCGTTTCATATATTCTCGACGGTGGCAGGCCGCCGGGCGTATCTGCACCGAGGTACATTCTCCCCGAGCAAACCTGGGAAGAAGCTACGTCCCTGAACCTGGGGGCAGACGTTTCCTTCTTCAAAGACAAGCTGCAGGTAAATTTCGATGCGTATACACGGCGGACGACGGGCATGCTCGTAAAAAGCAAAACACTGCCTGCCATTTTCGGCACCGCCGAGCCCCGCACCAATGCGGCCGACCTGAAGACGAAAGGATGGGAGCTGTCCGTAGCATGGCGCGACGGGTTCGACGTAGCAGGAAAGAGAATGAATGTCAGCGCCCGCCTCTCACTTTCCAACAGCAAGGCTTTTATTACCCGGTACGACAATCCTGCCGGCATCCTGACCGATTATTATGTCGGCCAGCAGATAGGGGAAATGTGGGGAATGATATCGGACGGGTTCTTTCAAACGCAGGAAGAACTGGCGGCACTTGACCAGTCGGCCGTAGGCGCCGCCAATCAGCAGTCCAAATTCTATGTCGGGGACCTGCGGTTCAAAGACCTGAATGGTGACAAGCGGATCGATATGGGGAACAATACCCTGTATTCCAAAGGCGACCTGGTGATAATCGGCAACAACCGCCCGCAGTTTCCCTATAGCCTCGACCTTAATTCCAACTGGAACGGGATCGATCTCCGGTTGTATATCCAGGGGGTCGGCAAAAGAGACTGGTATCCGCCCGGCAACCACATTTATTACTGGGGCATATACGCGCAGCCCTGGACGAATGTGCTGGAAAGCTCGCTCGACCACTGGACCCCCGAAAACCGGGACGCGTATTATCCCAGGGTAAAGGGATATATCGCGGAGCGCAACAACCAGGAACTGGCCATGCCGCAGACGAAATATCTTGAAGACGCTTCCTATTGCAGGCTGAAGAACGTAACGATCGGGTATTCGCTCCCCAGGAGCCTCATGACGAAGTGGGGTTTGTCGGCAGTGAGGGTGTACGTCAGCGGCGAAAACCTCTATACATACAAGAAAATGCGGTCTAACCTCGATCCCGAAGCCATCAACTATGGCGGAGGCGCGGGTTATCCCTTGCAGAAAACGTATTCCTGCGGCATCAACCTGAATTTCTGATCACGTATTCAATCTCAACCATATGACAATTAAATCCTGGTCAACCATATACATCAGCGTGGCGGCACTGGCGCTCGGCGCCTGTAATAAAGACTTCCTGCAAAGGGCGCCACAAACCGAGGTCACGCCCGAATATTTCTTTAAGACGGCGGGAGATCTCGAAACATACAGTAATACCTTCTATCCGCAGTTCAACGATTATTACGGGTACGACGGGTTCGGGTACGAAGACGTGAATTCCGACAACGTCGCCACCTTCAGTAACAGCAGTGAGTTGCAAAGCATGCTGAACGGCACGCTGTCGCCTGCCACGGTGGCGGCCAACACCTGGGACGCCAATAACTGGGGCACGCTCCGGAACATCAATTACATGCTGGAAAACTATAGCGGTGCGGTGGGAGATCCGGTTGCGATCCGGCACTACGTGGGTATCGCGCGGTTTTTCAGGGCAAGGTATTATTTCGCGAAACTGCGGCGTTTTTCGGATGTGCCCTGGGTGTCTCACACACTTGCACATGAAGCGGAGGAACTTTATAAGCCTGCGGACCCGCGTGCGCTGGTGGCCGATTCCATCCTTAACGACCTTCAGTTCGCAGTAGATAATATGAAATCCATTTCCGGCGATGGTACGCGCGTGTCGAAAGAAGCGGCGCTGGTGCTGATGAGCCGGTACTGCCTGTACGAGGGCACCTTCCGGAAATACCACCCGGAACTGGGCCTGCAGGGCGATCATACCCGTTTCCTGGAAAAGGCGGAATGGGCCGCGGCACAATTGATGAGCGGGAACAAATTCACACTCACCCAGGGCGGCGCGGAAGGTTTCCGGGCGATGTTTGGCAGCGGGTCGCTCACCGGCAACAAGGAAATGATCCTGTGGCGGGCGGCGAACAAGGAACAGGGCATTGCCAACAATAGCGGCAATACCGTATATAATTACCTGTGGGCATTAAGCAGGAGCTTGCAGGAAACCTTCCTGATGAAAGACGGCAGCCGATTCACCGACCAGCCCGGCTATGCGCAGAAAACATTACTGGAGGTATTCGTCGACCGCGATCCGCGCATGGCTGAAACTATCGCCCCGCCAGGGTTTGCCGAACTCCCGAACCCGGCCCTCGGAGGATATAACCAGGTTAAGTTCTATCCGCGGGAAGCAGCGTTGCGGGGAGGTTGGTTACTTACTTATACTGCGCTTCCTATTTATCGCTATGCCGAAGTATTGCTCAATTACATCGAAGCCAGGGCAGAATTGGGAACGGCGACGCAGGCGGACGTCGATAATACCATCAATAAAATCCGCGCCCGCGTCGGCATGCCGGGGATAGACCTGGCGGCTGCGAACGCCAATGTCGATCCGGTACTGGCGGCTTATTATCCGAACGTGACCGGCACCAACCAAGGCCTCATCCTGGAAGTACGGCGGGAAAGAAGGGTGGAACTGGCATGTGAGGGTTTCCGTTATGACGACCTGCAGCGCTGGTACGCCGGCAAACGGCTGGCAGACGCGCAACAGGGCATTTACGTACCGGCGATTGGAGCCATGGATATGACGGGAGACGGTACGCTGGACCTGGCCATCCTTCCTTCACCGAAAGACACGCTTTCCATCAAAGACCTCCCTGCCGACGTCCGCAAAAAGCTGGCCCGCTTCTACCTCAAGAATTCTGATGGAACGCTGTCCAAATTTTACCTGACGGAAGGTACGTCTGGCTATATCGCGTTCTGGGGCGACAAGACCAAGGGCCCCTTCCTGGAGCCGAAATTTTATTACCGGCCCATCCCGCAGCAGCAGACCGTACTGAACCCGAAACTGAAGCAACCGTTTGGCTGGTAAGCCAGGCGCCCACGATAAAGACGGATACAAAAATCATTTGAGTTAGCTATTTCCGTATCATTTTTACATTCGAATTGGTTGAAATAAAAAGGAAAGGAGTGTAAAAACCCAGATGTGATGATAAAAAAGCACCGGCAACATTCCTGTTGCCGGTTCCTTCCCTCACATGCAGGCGCAGGCAAATTGGCTGCGGCAACAGGCAGGAACGATAAAAGTCAGCCCGGTGAACAACGACCGGTCGGGACTATTGAAAGATGTAGCAAACCGGCGATGCACATTCCGCCGGACCGATGCGCGTATGATGATCCGGAATGGGATGCGGTGTATGATAAGCGACCCGATTTTCCGCTATCCCCTGAACGAGAAAACCTTTAATTCTATAAAATCTTCACCATGAAAAAAATCTACACCGCGTTATGCGTTGCGGGGCCCCTGTTTCTATTTGGGATGCTTTCCTGCATACATGCCTTTTCCCAAACGATGTCCCGGTACGACAAACTGATCATCCAGAAAGGGATAAACATACAGTCCTGGTCGCGCAACGACCATCCGCATGAGGGCGCTTTTGTCAAACCTGTCGAAAGTATTCAGGTTGGGCGTACCGGCCGGTACGTCAGGGTGCAGATGTCCAACACGGAACCTTTATACCTGGCGGAAGTACAGGTGTTCAGTAACGGAACGAACATCGCTTTGGGAAATCCCGTAACGCAGTCTACCACTGCGGCTGCCGGTTCAAAAGCGGTAGACGGCAATACCGATGGGAATTATGCCAATGGCTCGGTTGCCAGCACGGCGCAGGGCAGGGTGGAAATGGAGGCCTGGTGGTCGCTCGATCTTGGCAGTGTTTCCCAGATCGATTCTATTTTGATATTCAGTAGAACAGACATCATCCCTAACCACATCAAAGGCTTCTACCTGTTCGTGTCCGATAATCCATATAGTGGCAATACACTGCAGCTCACCTTATCCCAGGCAGGCGTTTCCAGCTATCGCCAAACGTATCCCTGGCCTTTATTGCCGCCTCCCGCGAGTGAGTATTTTTACGCCGGCCTTTCCCCGCAATACCATGATATGCCCGGGTTTCATTACGACAGGCATGCAGGCGCGCCGACCCTAAAATGGGGGATCGCCAAAGTAGGGCGCCCGGCGGCAAATTCCATCGACCATATCGTAAGGTATCCGTCGGCTTTCGAAAAGAGCAATGGCTTCCTCAACTCCATGCAATTGGCTCACCTCGACAAACTGCAATCCATCTGCGTGGGCGACGAGGAAGATTATCCCGTATCGCAACTGCCCATCTATAAAGAATGGTTCCAGATCATCCGCGAAAAGTACCCCGATGTATTGTTCCATACCAACCAGCGTCGCAACGAAATGTCAGAAACTCAGGAAAGGTTTTTTCTGCAGGATGGCAAACCCGACATGCTGACCTTCGACTATTATTATTTTGATTCCCAGAACACTACTTATAAGACGGATGATATTTACATATTCATGGCGCATAACCGCAGGATGGCCCTGGGCGGGCACGATGGAACGGGCACCACACCCATCATCTTTGGTGGTTACCTGCAGTCTTACAGAGGTAGGGACCCCCTCGGGTCCGAGCTTTACATGCCGGCAGAGTCGGAAATCAACCTGAACATTTTCGCTTTTCTGGGCATGGGCGTAAAATGGATGAGCTATTTTCATCAGCGTTCCAGTATGATTTTTAAGAGTGGAGCGCTCACGCCGCAATATTATCAGATTGCCCGGGCGGTACAACAGGCCAACAACCTCACACCGCACCTTTCCCGGTTGCGGACCAGCGACCTGCGTTTCATCCCCGGGAAAAAACTCGTAAACGGTGTTGTTACCAATAACGCATCGGTCCCGGACGCTCCCGCCTGGAGCGCCACCGCTGATCCCTATGTAAAAAGTATCACGGCCACCAACCTGGTTCCCGCAACAAACAATGGTTTGCCCGGTAGCTTGCTTATCGGCTATTTCAAACCGGTTCCGGGGCTTAACAATACGCCGGGCATTACCATGGCCCCGGTCCTCGATACGTTTACCCGCTACTTTATGATCGTGAACGGCCTTTATACCAAAAATGGCTGCTGCTACAACGATGTTGCCGATACGCTGCTGGGCAAAGCGAACCTGTCTAAGCAGAAAATCACGTTAAGCATCGATTTCGGTACCAGCGCGGTAGATACCCTGTACAGGGTGAGCAGGGCAACCGGCGCGTCGGAAATAGTACCACTGACCCACGTAAGCGGTTCCCAGTTTACCGTGAGCGATACGCTCGACGGTGGCCTGGGAGACCTGTTTTTCTGGAAGAACGCGGGCTCTCCCAATCCGCCCTCGCCACATAACGCAGTGTCCCTGGCAGGTGGCAGCATTTCGGCGGGTAATGTGACGCAGTTGAACGGCGCATCGAAATTCACGATTGAAACCTGGGCGAAGTTCAATAGCACCAGCGGATGGAACCACGTATTCTATAAAGGCGTCAGCACCACCCAGCGCATGGCACTGCAATCCGACCCCACGGGGAGATTATACGCCAATGTGAGCAATGGTGCCAATTCCTATGGGGCAACGGCGCCAGGTACCGTTGTGGCAGGCCAGTGGTATCATTTTGCGATGGTATACGATGGCACGCAATCCACCAGCAGCAACCGGCTGAAACTGTATATCAACGGGGCGCCGGCAACACTTGTCTATGGCGTGATCCCTGCTTCCTCCAGCAACAACGCCGCCTCCCTGGATTTCGGATTTGGTGGATTTGACGGCACGATAGACGAGGTGCGGGTTTGGAACACCGATCTTGCTGCAACGACCGTCTCGGGCTGGAAAGACAAGGTACTGGGCAGTTGTCACCCCAATGCGGGCAGCCTGGTGGCCTACTGGCGGCTGAACAATAATGCCGGCAACACGGTAGCGACAGCTTCGCTGGGAACGGCTTATGCGGGTGCCATCACCAACGGTACCTATATTACCAGCACCCAGGCGACCGGCGTAAGCGGCTGCCCCGGCGGGCCGGAATCCATTGCCGCTGTTGCAGCCGGACCGTCGTCTTACAAGTTGCAACCCGGCAACACGGGAATGATCTATCCCAACCCCTTAACAGGTGATGTTTTATATATCGGCAAGCTGCCGGGGGGGAAAGCGGAAGTGGAAATTACCGTGGTGAACATGGATGGTAAAGTGTGTAAATCGCAACGCATGGCTGCAGGTTCGGCGGGCCCGGTAGCATTCAATACCGGTAAACTGCCTCCGGGGATGTATTTGCTGCGGATCACCAGCCGGCAAGGGAAAGTATTGAAAACCGATAAGTTCATCAAATTGTAATGTTTGTAACTACCGGGTGCTATTGGGCGCCCGGTAGTTTTTTACGCTACCGGAAGAAATCATTGGATTGGCAGGCCAGGCGGTCAGGAAACACAGCCCCCACGTTGCATAAGCTTTATTTTTCTTAACCATAAGAACGCTTACGCTTTATGAAAAAAACAGTTTCCGCGGAATTTACAGGTCTGCACGGTGCTGCCGCAAGTTCTTTACAGATTAACCCGGATTTTCCTGTAATTCCCACTAAAGGTTAGTTATTCCCCTATTTAATACTATCCATCCTAAAATCAATGATCATGAAACCAATGTTTTTGATTTCAATCCCGGCGTTGCTGGGAGTTTGTGCCCTTTTTACGGCTTGCCAGAAACCTGCCAGTCCCATGGAAAAAGCCTCCGGCCATAAACCGGGCGCTACATTAAGCAATGTGGCCGCCCGGTCAGTAGCTGCCAACCCGAATTACCAGTTGATCTGGGCCGATGAGTTCAATGCAACCGGTGCATTCGATCCCAATAATTGGGAGCATTCTCCCAGGGGTGGTTCTGCATGGAATACTTACCTGACCTCGACGGCAGACTACGCCTATCTTGATGGGCAGAACCTGGTCGTAAAAATGGATAATGCAGTGATCCCCGGCGACAATGTGCCTTATCATGCAGGAGCGGTGAGATCCATGAACAAAGTAAATTTTCGGTATGGCAAGTTGGAAGTGCGTGCAAAGATGAAGGAAGGACAGGGTTCCTGGCCTGCCATATGGCTGATGCCTGAGCCGGCCTTTCAGTATGCCAGCTGGCCGGGTTGCGGCGAAATCGACTTGATGGAACATGTAAACTTCGCCAACTCGGTAAAACACCGTACACACCGGCAGAACGGCAATTTACCCAATGTCAGCTCTCCGTATGTCAAAAACGATTATAACTTATATACGTTGGAATGGACGCCGGATGATGTGAAGATGTTTGTTAACGGGGCACATCGTTTTACCTATTCCAGGGTTGCCGGCGGCGGTTGGCAGCAGTGGCCGTTTGATGTGCCGTTTTATATTATCCTCAATCAATCCGGGGGCGTGGGCTGGCCCGGGCCTGTTACCAATTCGCATCTTCCTTTTTATATGCATGTTGATTATGTGCGGCTGTACAAATTATCAGTAGCTACCAATGGCGGATTTGAAAGCGGGAGCCTGTCGCAATGGGACGCCTGGCCATCTTCGGGCAGTAGTGCCGGCGTAGTGAGCAATAACGCACATTCAGGAATGTATGCAGTGCAGTTACAAGGGGGCGTTGCCTCTGTAGAGCAAACGATTACCGGCCTCATTCCCAACACGACCTATATTTTGGGCGCTTATGCAAAACTGGCGAATGCCGGTGGCGGCGCTAGCGTAGGTGTGAAGAATTATGGCGGCAGTGCTATTGGCAGTCTGGTGACGGATGTCACTTATAAAATGAAGCAGGTAACTTTTACCACGGGTGCTACCAATACATCGGCAACGATTTATTTTTATAAGAACGGAGTCACTAATACTGCTTATGCAGATGATTTTTATCTGGAAAAACAGTAATGTGTAAACCTGCTGGAGCGGGTATGCAGGTTGCCGGTGATCCGGAATTGGCTGGTACCGCTTTCGGCGCAGGCATTGCCGGCTCCGGTGCTGCTGGTACATGCGGTTGACCCGGAGGTCGCAATCCATGGCATGGACAAGAGCCGGATTGTCTGCTAAAATACAACCCGACAACATGGAAATAATCTATCCTAACCCGTTAACTGGCGATATTTTATACATCGGCAAATTGCCGGAAGGTGTAACGAAGGTAAATGTATCTATAGTAACCCCCGATGGCCAGATTTGCAGAATGGAAAGCATGACGAACTATTCATCGGGGCCGGTAACGTTCCATACCGGTAAACTGGCGCCGGGCATGTATTGGCTGCGGATCGCCGGCAAGGGGGGCAAACTGTTGAAAACCTACAAGTTCATCAAATTATAATGGCTGCAACTACCAGGAGAACGCCCGATCGCCCGGTAATTCGATGTTTATTTTTCCGCCGCAAATGCAGCAGGTGAAATCGCTATCTGTTTGTCTTAATGGCCGCGGGTTTGGTGGTATCCTGCGCGATGGCAGGGCCACATGTGGGGCACGGTGGTTATTGTTATTGTTCACACTTCAGGCTTGTTGCTGCTTTGCGCGGCCTTGATTCCTTATTGCTCATTTAAGAAAAATTAACACCCATGAAAAAAATCCTTCTTTTTACCCTGTTTAGTTTTATCATATTTTCTCCCGGCATTAATATGTCTCCATCCAATGCCGCCGAGGCGAAAGCATTTAGCTATATCTACGGTTTCAAATCCTGGGACGATTACCCGCATTCTCCCGCACCGGCAAGCTATACCGTTGAACTGAATAACGGCGGTACTGCCACGATGGCGGTGTACGGAGATCCACTGGATCCCGACTATATTATGGTAAACGGCTATTACATGGACGTTACCAGCTCCAGTCATTTCTACGATGGCTTGGAAACGATCGAAGAAAGGCATGGTACAGTGCTCGGCACGCCCATACACTATGAGGCCAGGAAGATTTATAACTTCCTTTTAATCCAGGGCTGGTACGGTAGTTTGTAATCAGCGCCCGGCCGGCAAAGCAGCGCCCATATACAGGCAAAACGGGCACCGTTCGCAACGGTGCCCGTTTTCTGTTATGTACGGTTTTTGATTTTGTGACCATGTGTTTTTCAAAAAGAACGCGGTTTTGCTGGATTACGGAGAGGTTTGCGATCGCGTATATTTTTGCGTCAAAGGCCTGGTCACTTCATTGGAAAATGAATCCGGCAGGGAGCTGAATTGCAGGTGCATGTCGGAAGGCGACGTGATGATCGCGATCGAGGGCTGTTCCTGAATGCGCAGGATGCCGTCCCGGAACCGGTACCCTTTAATAAACAAATATAAACTGAAAACAAAAACGGAAATCCCGGGTTTAAAGCGGTAGCGGAATATTTCGATGCTATTGAAACATATATCATTAATTTGTGGCCGGCAGTGTAACTCCCGGCAGCGCTGCTTTACGGAACTATGCACAAAATTATCTCCATCCCTGAATGAAGAATATTTTCGCTTTCCTCATGTTGATGCTGCTGTCTTCCGGCGGTTTTAGCATCGTCCGCACGATCGATGCAGACACTTCGATCCTTACATCCGACGGGGTGAGACTGTACATGAAATCCGGTGGAACAGAGATCCCTAGCATCTTTATCCATGGCGGGCCCGGCGCATGGAGCAAGTCTTATGAAGTGCGCGGCGGAAATTCCCTGGAAGGCACGCTGTAAATGTACTACTTCGACCAACGCGGATCGGGACCGTTCGACCATTCCGGAAAATGGCCACTTCAGTCTCGCCCGGATGGTGGAAGACATCGAAAACGTCCGGCAGGCCACCGGATCTGAGCAGGTATACCTGATAGCACATTCCTTTGGAGGAATATTGGCCTTTAATTTCGCCCTCCGTTATCAAGGAGATCTGTTACCAAATGTTGTCGGACAACGAAGCGAACGTACCGGCTCGATAGGTGTAGACAACTGGGCGGGGCGGAACTATGCTTTCGGAGCAGAAGGGGAGTGTACCGCTGATAGGCGACGATCTGCCCGGGCAGGAACAGTTCCACAAATCCAGCAATCATAAAAGTTTTTACCGGGGGGACAGTATGGAGTCGCAAAATTTCAGAAAGGGAGAGCAGCGTATATAAAAAAGAAAACCCGCTCTTAGAGCGGGTTTTCTTTTTTTGGTGCCCAGAACTGGATTCGAACCAGCACACCGTTGCCGGCGCTGCGACCTGAACACAGTGCGTCTACCAATTTCGCCATCTGGGCATTCCTTTTTGTGTCAGGGAGTGCAAATGTACGCACTTTCTCATTATTTCCAAATTCTGGCAAGAAAAAATTTGACAAAAAATGAAAAAGCCGCGACCAGCGCGGCTTTTCAATAGATATCTTACTGCCGTTACACGGCAACGTTGAATTCGCGCAGGGTATCGTTCAGGCTCGTTTTGAGGTCGGTGCTCGCTTTACGCTGACCGATGATGAGCGCACAGGGCACCTGGAACTCCCCGGCAGGGAATTTCTTGGTGTAAGAACCCGGGATCACTACGCTGCGGGCCGGAACGCGGCCTTTGTATTCAACAGGCTCCGCACCGGTTACGTCGATGATCTTGGTAGACTGGGTCAGCACCACGTTGGCGCCCAGTACCGCTTCCTTCTCCACGCGAACGCCTTCTACCACGATGCAGCGGCTGCCTACGAACACGCCGTCTTCAATGATCACGGGACTGGCCTGCAAAGGCTCCAGCACTCCGCCGATGCCCACACCGCCGCTCAAATGCACATGCTTGCCGATCTGTGCGCACGAACCCACCGTAGCCCAGGTATCCACCATCGTTCCCTCGTCCACATATGCGCCGATATTAACATACGAAGGCATCAGGATGGCACCCTTGGCGATGAACGCTCCGTAACGCGCCACGGCATGCGGCACCACGCGAACGCCCAGCTCCTTATAGTTCGTTTTCAGCTTCATTTTGTCGTAGAACTCGAACGGAGGCAGCGTCATCGTTTCCATCGGCTGGATCGAGAAATACATCAGGATCGCCTGTTTTACCCACTCATTCACCTTCCAGCCATCTTCCGCCGGCTCCGCCACGCGAAGCTTTCCCTTGTCAACGGCTTCGATCACCGAACGCACCGCGTCTGAATATTGCGTTTGCTGCAAAAGACTGCGGTCGTTCCATGCAGCCTGGATTTGTTGCTGTATATCCATTGGATTATGCTTGTTTTCCGCAAAAATAATATAATCAGGCACAGTTGGGTGATAAAACGTATTTTTATCCGACTGGCTAACATTATTCATGGGGGATACGGGCGCATATAAGGACCAGGGCGACGCGGAACTGCTGCGATCGCTGAAAAACGGCAGCATAGAAGCTTTTAATGCGCTCTATCAACGCTACTGGCAACCCGTTTACAATGCCGCCTTCAAACGCTTGAACGACGGCGCCGCCGCGCAAGACATCACCCAGGATTTCTTCCTCCAGCTCTGGAACCGCCGGGCAGACCTCCACATCCTCCACCTCCCCGCATATATCCATACGGCCGTCCGCAACCGCGTGCTGAACCTGCTGGAAATACAGCAACGCTTCCTGCCCATGGCCGACCTCCTGGCCGAACAAACCGCCAACGGTGAAAGTGCCGACGCCCTGGCCCGGCGCAACGAATGGCTGAAATTATACCACGACCTTGTCAACGCCCTGCCCCCAGGCCGGCAGGAAATTTTCCGGATGCGCTACAACGAAGGCGCCAGCCCCGACGAGATCGCCCGGCAGCTCAACATCTCCCGCAAAACCGTCCAGAACCAGCTGGGCAAAGCCCTGGCAAGGCTCCGTGCCACGCTGGGTTCCCTGTTCTGCTGGTAACGCCTGCTTACGGTCTTTCCGGAACAGGCCTCCGCGCAGGGCGTTCCCTTCCATCCCCCAAAATTATTTTTCCGGCGGATGGGGCAAATGCTTTTCCGGCTGTCTTATCGATATGGACCACTCGTATTTCATCGAAATACTGCAAAAATACCGGGAAGGCAAGGCCTCTCCCGATGAAGAGCGTTTCCTCCTCGCCAGCTACGACGCCTTCGCGTCGCAACCCGACGTTACGGACCTGCTCACGCCCGAAGAACGGGAACGCCTCGGCAGCCGGATGCACGGTAACATCCTCCGCCAAATCGCCGGACAGGCGTTGCCCGACCGCCGTAAACCCGTATTCGCCATGTGGAAAGCGGCAGCGGCCGTACTGGTACTTGCCGGAGCGGCCACAATAGCGTTCCTGGTAATGCAACCCGGCCCCAAAACGCCTGCTGTGGCGGCCGCCGATCAATCCGTTCAACCCGTCCAGGAAAACAACCTCATCGCCCTGCCAGACGGGAGCACCGTGCTGGTAAGCGCCGGCAGCCGCTTACGATATCCTTCCGATTTCGGTCAGCGGAACAAAAGGGAAGTATTCCTCGAAGGAAAAGCGCTTTTCACCGTAGAACAGCAGGCCCGACAGCCCTTCGTGGTCCATGCCGGGGGATTACAGACCACCGTACTGGGCACCACTTTCGAAGTAGCGGCGCCGCAGGATGGAGACGTAACGGTAACGGTTTTCAAAGGGAAAGTGCGGGTGGATAAGGAAGCGACGCCACTCGGGGAATTGACCGCCAACCAGCAGATCGTCTATAATGCAGACGACGGCCAATCGCGCCAGCAGGCCGCATCGCAGCCCGCCGAATGGCAGCAGGGAGACCTGCTCTTCGACGATGTTACCCTCCAGCAGGCCGCCACCTTGCTCGAAGACCGTTTCGGCTACAGGATCTCCATCCCCGACGAAACCCTGCGCAGCCAGCGTTTCTCCACAACATTCGGCAGCAACGAGCCGCTGGAACAGGCGCTGAAAAGCATTTGCGCGTTCCTGCAGGCGGCATACACCATAGACAAAGAGAAAAAGAGCATTATTATTTACATGCCGTAATTGCCCGGCACAACCAGAATCATGCGTATGAACGTCAACATCCAACCGCCGTAAACAGAAAAAACCTCTGCCGAAGCAGAGGCTCGCGGCCTTGCACAACGGGAATTGTGCAGCGGCCCCAGATTTTAAAAGCCCGCGTCAACGGGCATTTTATTCACCTGCAATCACTAAAGTATGAATTTTTCCGCACTCGCAGCGGGAAGCGTCCGCGCTTTCCCAAAACTGCCCAGCGCGATTTTCCTGTATCGATGTATGCGAATTTCGTTATTGTCTTTTATGCTGATCGCCATAACCGCACAGGTTATCGTAGCCGCCTCCGCCAAAGCGCAGCGGCTCAACGGGCAGATCGTGCGCATGGCGTTGAAAGACGCCTCAATCCTGGAGGCTTTCAAACAAATCGAAAGCCAGACGGATTTCCGTTTCATGTACCGTAAGTCGGACGTGGGGCATATCCGCCATCTGAGCCTTCCCGAAGGCCGGCGCAACCTTGCCGCCCTGCTCGATCAGCTCCTGCAACCGCATTCCCTTTCCTTCCGCCAGATGGACAACAAGATCCTCATCCAGCCCCGCCTTGCGGAAACGCCGTTGGCAGACACCGCCTACATCGTTTCCGGCAGGGTAACGGGGGATGACGGGAACCCGGTGATCGGTGCCACCGTCATCGTAAAAGGCACCGGAAAGGGCGCTATCTCCAATGAAGACGGGCAGTTCAGCGTTTCCGTGACCGGGGGTGCCGTACTGGTCGTAACCTCGTTGGGCTACCGGCAGATGGAATTTCCCGTGAAAGACCGCGGCCCGCTGGCACTCCAGCTGCCACTGCAAACCGGC
Source organism: Chitinophaga rhizosphaerae (assembly GCF_003958645.1). Lineage (GTDB taxonomy): Bacteria > Bacteroidota > Bacteroidia > Chitinophagales > Chitinophagaceae > Chitinophaga > Chitinophaga rhizosphaerae. The sequence continues at coordinate 132,932 of NZ_RXLO01000006.1, read as the reverse complement.
GGCTCGCGGTTGAACGAAGTGATCGTGGTGGGATACGGCACCCGGCAGAAACGTGTGCTGTCCGGCTCCATCGGGAAAGTCGGGGCGCTGAAACCGGAAGAGAACATGGTCAACAACCCCATATCCGCCCTGCAGGGGCGCGTGGCCGGACTGTCTGTCTCGAACACCGGCGCCACACCGGGTTCCATGCCCAACTTCACCATCCGTGGAGTGCAAACCATTCAAAATAATGTGACCGGATCCGGCTCCAACCCGCTGATCGTGGTAGACGGACTGGTGATCGACGCGGCGCCCTCGGGCGCCAACGCCAACTTCAGCATGTTCAACCTCAATCCGCAGGATATCGCGTCTATCGAAGTACTGAAAGACGCCGCGTCTTCGGCGATGTACGGTGCAAGAGGCGCGCAGGGCGTGATCCTCATTACGACGAAGAAAGGTTCCTTCGGCGCCAGGCCCGTCGTTAACATCAACGCCTACACGGGCTTCAACATGTCGTCTTTCTCTTACCGCCCGCTCAACAGCGGCGAATACGCCATGATGTTCAGGGAAGCGCGCCAGAACCGGATCGGGGATATCGACAGGCGCCTCGCTGGCGGCGTTACGCCCGGGGAGGAAGCCAATCTCCGCGAGGAAAAGGACATCCTCAACCTCCAGATGAACGAACTGAAAATGGGGCCGGACGATTTCAACTGGCTCGATAAAGTGAAGCCCTCCAGCGCACCGCTCTCCAACATCCAGCTGAGCATCGCCGGCGGCAGCAACCAGACCAGTTATTATTTTTCTTTCGGGAAATACGGTGAAGCCAATGCCGTGGGAGATGGCCGCCTCGACCGCTATTCCGGCAAACTGGCCCTCACCCAGAAAGTGAACCGCTGGCTGAAAGCAGGCATGGACGTGAGCATTTCGAAAGTCCGCTACGACGGCCTGGCCGAAGCCATCAACTCCGCCATCGCCGCACGGCCGGATACGCCCGATTCCATCAAAACCAATCCCGACGGCACCTGGGACTACTGGAACGGTTTCCAGGAGCACCCCTACGGCATCCTCCGCTATTTCTATGACAACAGGAAAGACAACTGGAACTACACCGGTAATTTCTTTGCGGAAGCCACGCTGAACAAGAACTTCAGCTTCCGTTCCATGATCGCCGGATCGCGGAGCGAAAGCAACCTGGTGGAGTTTATGTCGCCCCACAGCTACGGCGGCCTCGGCACCAAAGGAGATTACCAGGAAACGGAGAACAAAGGGATGCGATATACGCTCAACAACGTATTGACTTACCGTTTCAGCTACAGCAAACTCAAAGGCGATGCTTTGCTGGGCCAGGAGTTCACAGGGAACCAGTACCGGATCAACAGGAAGAACCTGCAAGGTTTTCCCATGATCGAGGGCCTTTGGAAACCGGCCAACGCTTCCATTTCCACGAACTACTATAATAGCGAAAACCGCCTCTACGAAGAATATTCGGAATCGTATTTCGTGCGCTCCAACATGAGCTGGAACGGCAAATATCTCCTCAGTATGAGCCTGCGCCGCGATGGCACGAGCAAGCTGAAGAAATACCGCCAGGCCTGGTTCCCGGCCATTTCGGGCGGCTGGATCGTGTCCGACGAAAACTTCCTCCGCGGCAACAATACCCTTAGCTACCTGAAGGTGAGAAGCAGCTTCGGGATCACGGGGAACATCCGGCCGGTGGGGCATTACGATACGCAAGACCTCGTCAACAGCCTGCTCTATCTCAACGAGCCCGCCCTTCGCCTCAATACCCTGCTCGGCAATCCCAACCTTAAATGGGAACGCACGCGCCAGCACGACATCGGCCTGGAAACGCGCTTTTTCAACGACCGCCTTTCCATCACCGCAGAATATTACGTGAAAAAAACCGACGGATTGCTCACCAGCCGGCAGATTCCCTGGTCGAGCGGCGGGTTTACCTCGCAGCGCGTGAACCTCGGTGCCATGACCAACCGCGGGCTCGACCTCGCCGTATCCGTTACCGGCAAACCCGGCGCGTTCCATTGGGAAGTGAGCGCCGTGGCCAATATCAACCGCAACCGCGTTACCGAACTGAGAGACAGCACCATGGCCTTCGGCGTGTATTTCCCGGGAAGCCCCATGGGATCCGTGCGCATCGGCCAGCCGCTGGGATTGTTGCAGTTGTACCAGTCGGAAGGCGTGGACCCGCAAACGGGCGACCTCGTCTATACCGATATGAACAAAGACGGGAAGATCAACCAGCAGGATATGGTGTATATACCCGTGGCCCTGCCGAAAGTGAACGGCGGCTTAACGGTGGACCTGGGCTGGAAGGGTTTCAGCCTCAACACCCAGCTGGCATTCAATTTCGGGAACAGCATCTACAACTTCAGTGAACAGTTCTACCGCAACTATGACTTCGATATCTGGACCGGCGTAGTGAACAACAAACCGACCTGGGTGCTGGACCGATGGCAGAAGCCCGGCGACGCCGCCCGCTATCCCCGCGCGATCGTGGGTGAGCATGGCGCCGGAAGGACCAACGACTGGAACCTCATGCCCTCCACCCATTACATCTACAGCGGCTCGTTCGTGCGCTGCCGCAACGTGACGCTGGCATACAACCTGCCCAATAGCCTCATACAGCGAGCGGGATTCCAGCAGGTGCGGGTGTACGCGGCCACGCAGAACCTGTTCACGATAAAGGACCAACGATTGAATGCGGACGATCCCGAACAGGGCCTGGAATCCGGGTTGCAGCGAGACGTAGCGCCGCTGCCACGCGCCGTTTCCTTCGGTATCGATCTTCGTTTCTGACATCATTAAAACAAACACATCATGTTTCTTAACTATAAAAAATACTTAATCGTGGCAGGTGTGGCGACACTCGTCTCCTGCGGCAAATACCTCGACAGGCCTGCGCCAGACCAGGCGATCGGGAAAGATCAGCTCACCGACAACGACATCGCGCTCCTGCTGAAAGGCACTTACATGAGCATGGCGGGCAGCTGGCCGCCGCAGTCGTACCCCATGACGGACATTTACAGCGACGATATCATTTCCCTGCAGGGCGGCAATCCTGCGCTCTTTAACCCGCAAGCCTACGAAGCCTGCAACCCCAGTTCCGCCGATGGTTTCGGGATCGGGCGGTTGTACATCGCCGCATATACCGCCATCGGGAACGCGAATTTCGTGATCGGCAAAATCGGGAATCCGGCAACGCCGGCGATGCGGCAACTGCTGGGCGAAGCCCTCGTCATCCGCGCGCATTCCTACAACCAGCTGGCCGAAGTGTTTGGCGGCGTGGTGCTCATCGCTTCCGTGGAAACGGATATCGACCAGATCCGCAAACCGAAAAGCACCGAAACCGAAGTGCTCGACCAGGTGGAGAATGACCTCGAAGCCGCCATTCCCTTACTGGGCGATTTCAAATCCCCCAAAGCCGCGTCGAAGCAAGCCGCACAGCTGCTCCTGGCGCGGGTGAGCCTGCAGCGTGGCAAACACGCCCGGGCGAAGGAACTGGCGGAAGCCGTGATCGGCTCGGGGAAGAGAAGCCTGTCGGCCGGCTCGTTCTCGCCGATTTTCCGGTACAACAGCCCCGCCGGCGAGATGGTCTGGCAGATGTCTGACGGCCCGATGCCCAGCGCCTACGAACGCTATGGCCTGTTCAGCTTCTACAGTCCCGCGCCGCCGTTCCTCGGCAATGGCACGGGCCTCACGTCGATGGACGATGTGCTGGCGGATTCATACGAACCGGGAGATACCCGCCGCGAAATCATCCGCAAAGCGAAACAGAACGCTACCGGAAGGGATGTGAATTATTTGCTGAAATACTCGACCGATACGCTGCAATCCGCCGCCGCCGTGTATGTCATGTATCCGCTCGTGCGTATCAGCGAAGCGTATCTGATTTCGGCGGAAGCGGCCGCGCGGCAAAACGTGGTCGATGTAACCCGCTACAACCAATTGCGCACGGCGCGGAACGCCAGCCCGAAAAACGCCGGGGATTTCGCGAACGCCACCGCTTTCCTCGCCGAACTGGAAAAGGAACGCCGCCGCGAGCTGGTGGGCGAAGGCCGGCGCTGGATGGATATGAAGCGTTTCGGAAAAGCGGAAGCTTTCCTTACTTCGAAAGGCCGGAACGCCACGCGCCTCTGGTTCCCGTTCACCGACGCGGAACTGTTGCGCAACCCGAAGCTGAAACAGAACGAAGGTTACTAGTGCAAATTGATGGATATATCGAAAGCAGCCCTGCATTTGCGGGGCTGTTCCTTTTTGGGGCGAGCCGTTTTTTTTGAAAGGGATTCAGGGGATGAGGGACTTTCTCCTTTCCGCCGTTCCGGCCAGCACCGCCGCCAGTTGCCGGGAAATGGCGGCGTCGCAAAGTTTGTCCAGCCAGAAAAACTCGCCGGCCGCATTGAGCTCCAGGAAGTAGTATTTCCCTGCTGGCGTGAGGATAAGATCGATGGCGCCGTAGTTAAGGCCGTATCGGTCCATCAACCGCGACAATCCCGCTGCTACGGAAGCCGGGAGTTCATAAGGCCGCCATTGCACGGCGAGCGCGGCGCCTTCCTTCCGCCAGTCCGTTTCCGCCCCGGGCTGTTGCGCGGAATCGATGCTGAACGCGAACATTTCCTTTCCTACCATATTCACCCGCAATTCCAGCGCCTTCGGCAGTTTTTCCTGGAAAGTCATGGGGCAGAAGCGAAGTTGCGGCAATTGTTCGAGATGGTCTGCCCTGATCTCGCTCGTAAACACGACCTGTTCCTGCCCGTCTTGCTGGATGGCGAATGCGCTTTGCATCTTCGCCACGATGGGGCCGTTCACTTCTTTCATGAATTGCCCCAGCCGCTCAGGGCTGTTCGTGATGCAGGTGGCCGGCGTCAGCAGTCCGCATTCGGTGGCGAGGCGCAGCTGTTCTTCCTTGCTGTCCAGCCGCCGGTACACGCTGTACCGTTCCATTTGGAAACAGGGAAGGGATTCGAGCATCCCGAAAAGTGTACGCCTGATCTCACCGGCAGCGGGGGAGAGATAGGGTTTTTCCAGCACCTGGTCGAGCCCGTCGGCGATATGGTAACTGCGGCGGTACCAGACGGCATCCAGATCCTCGAGCTGCTGGGAGCGCTGCCCGTCGTCCAGCCAAAGCCGGCGGCCATGGCCATTGTATTCGGAAGTAAGTCGGGTAACGAGGGGATAGCGGTCTACATTGAACCTGACCGGTGTGGCGCCGGCGGCTTCGAGGTGTCCCATAACGGATGTAACGGCTTCATTGTCTGCTGAATGTGTGATAATCAGAATTTTACCCATACTGTTCGATTCGGTTGACTAATTTTTCGGCGATGGTGGCGGCAATGGGGAAACCGAGGTATTTCTCCAGCATGCCCCATTCGCCCTGGGGGTTCACTTCGAGGAAAACATGTTCGCCGTCTGGCCGCACGATCATGTCTATGGCGCCGAAAGGCAAGCCCAGTAAAGTCATCATGTCGTGTATCTTCTCTTCTACGTCTGCCGGCAGCTCCCAGGTTTCCCAGGAAACGAGGGTGGTATTGGCCGTCCGCCAGTCGGTCAGCTCCGGGGCGCGAAGGCTCCCGGTATAAAAATCCCCGTCGATATAAATTACGCGTAATTCCCGGTCTTTCGGGATGTATTCCTGTAAGATCATGGGGCAGGCAGACAGGGATTCCAGCATGGGAACGTCCTCCTTCCGCAGGCGGGTGGTGGGGAAGAAGTTGCTTTTCCCGTCCATGGATTTGGACAGCGCCCCGTGCAGTTTAACGACCACATTGCCGCCATGATCGTCGTAAAAGCGGATGGCGTCTTCTGCATGGTTGCTGAAAAGGGTCTGCGGCACCTGGAGCCCTACAGACCGGGCGGCGGTGAGCTGCATGAGCTTGTTGGCGCCCACGGCATGGTCGAGGTCCATCCGGTTGATCCAGGGCACGTCCAGCGATTCGAGGAAGATATTGAGCGAGGTGCGGTATTCTTTGAGGAACGCCGGTACGTAGGCGGGGTCGAGGGAAGGAGGGACCTGGAGGTCCCACATCTTCCGGTACCATACGCCGCGGATCTCCCGGGCGTCGATCACCCGGTTGCCGCACCGGAGCTCGTATTGCGGGCCGTTGGTATGTAAACGGTAACGAAGGCGGTATCTGGTGCCGAACTCGTCGGTATTGAACCGGAAACCCTCATATCCGAGTGATTCCAGCCGTTGCTGAACACGTTCTATCGTAAATGTATCCTGGGAATGCGTAAGGCAGAGTATCATGGAGAAGTTGGCGAATAACAAAAGGGCAACAGCCGCCGGGCCGTTGCCTAAGAAAATCGTCGTTGAAAATCAGGGATTACAGCAACCACCATTCCTCATCACCGTCTGACGGGTATTTCTGGGTCTGGTCAGGCACATCGGCCAGTTTGCTGGTCCAGTGAGAATTTTCTGCAGTTTGAGGGCTCGTGTTTAGCTGTTGCTGCGACTCCAGCAGCTGCGCGAAAAACGGCTTCATGAGTTTTTCATTGGGTTTCATGTCAGGAAAAAAATTGGGTGGTGAACAATGACTTTTGCTTTCCTTTCCTTTTTATATGGTTCTGCGGAACTTGTCCGTTCCGATCATTAAATGAGACATTTAAGTTAAAATTTTTGCGGGAAAGAAAAAAATCAAATTCAGTATTTTGCCGTCTGATCAAATTAAAAGCATTGAGAATCGGTTTCGACGCCAAAAGGGCCTTTCAGAACCGCACGGGATTGGGGAATTACAGCCGTACGCTGGTTTCCTCCCTGGCGGAATATCACCCCGAACACGAATATGTGCTCTTCGCCCCCAAGGTGAAGCCGCTGTACCGCCCCCCCGGTGCCGTAACAACCGTTGTTCCCCGGCAATTCCTCCACCGCCTCCTCAAACCCGTCTGGAGAAGCCGCTGGGTGTCCGACGAGCTGAAAAGCCACGGGATCGACGTTTTCCATGGCCTCAGCGCCGAACTGCCTTTCGGGATCCACCGCACCGGGGTGCCCAGCACCGTCACCATGCACGATCTCATTTTTGAACGGTACCCCCGGCAATACAATCCCATCGACGTCAACACGTACCGCAAAAAAGCCAAATACGCCTGCCAGGCGGCCGCCCAGGTAATCGCCATCAGCCTGCAGACGAAAGCCGACCTTATCGAATTCTACGGCGTTCCGGAAGAAAAAATCCCCGTCTGCTACCAGGCCTGCGACCCCTCGTTCCAGGTCCCGCCCGACCCGCAAAAGGTCCGCCAGATGCTGGTCCGGTACAACCTCCCCTCGGAATATTTCCTCTACGTAGGCTCCGTCATCGAACGGAAAAACCTCGCCCGCATCGCCGAAGCCATGTTCCGGCTCAAAGACCGCCTCAATGTGCCGCTGGTGGTATTGGGGGACGGCGGTTCCTACAAAAAGAAAGTCGAAGCCTACCTGGCCGGAAAAGGCCTCACCAGCCGGGTGATCTTCCTGAACGACGTCACAAAATTCGCCTTCCCCGACCTGCCCGCGCTCTACCAGGGCGCCCTGGCGCTGCTATACCCTTCCACTTTCGAAGGATTCGGCATCCCCATCCTCGAAGCCCTCTGGAGCCATACCCCCGTGGTAACGGCTTCCGGCTCCTGCTTCGCGGAAACCGGCGGCAACGCCGCCCTGTACGTAGACCCTTTCAGCGTGGACAGCATCGCCGACGGCATGCTCCGCGTAGCCGGCGAGCCCGCACTGCGACAGGAAATGGTGGAAAAAGGCATCATCCACGCCCAAAACTTCACGCCGGAAAAATGCGCCGGCGCCGTGATGAACGTGTATCAAAACATCCTGAAATGACCGATTTCGAAAACGATATCCTCCGCTCGCTCGAAGTCCTCCGCAACGGAGGCACCATTCTCTATCCCACAGACACCATCTGGGGATTGGGCTGCGACGCCACCGACGAAGCCGCCGTACGCAAAATCTACGCCCTGAAACGACGCGATGAAGCCAAAAGCCTCGTAGTGCTCATGGCCGACGTCAAAGACCTCCTGAAGTACCTCGCCTCGCCACCGCACGATATAGCCGGGGTGCTGGCCGGGTTCGACCGCCCCACGACCGTAATCTACGAAGGCGCCCTCCATCTCGCCCCCAACGTCATCAATCACGACGGTTCCATCGCCATCCGGCTTGTGCAGGACCCTTTCTGCCGCCATTTGGTGAAAAGACTGCGCAAACCCCTGGTTTCCACGTCTGCCAACATCTCCGGAGCACCGTCGCCCGCGAATTTCAAGGACGTTTCCCCCGAAATCCGGAACGGAGTGGATTATGTGGTAGAGCACCGGCAGCAGGACGAAACGCCGGCCCGCCCCTCCAGGATCGTGCGCATCGGGAAAGACGGAAGGCTGGAAATCATCCGGGATTAAATTACTTTTGCGCCTTAAAACGGTAGATACATGATGGAAATTCCCTGTACGAAACGGGAAATGGATTTGTTTGAACGCGTCGCGGAATCGGCCCGGCAGATCGGCGTACCCGCTTATCTGATCGGCGGGTTCGTGCGCGACAAACTGCTGGACAGGCCTACGAAAGACATGGATATCGTTTGCGTGGGAGATGGCATCGCGCTGGCGCACCAGGTGGCCCGGTTGCTCGATCCGTCCCTGAAAGTCAATTTCTTCAAAACATACGGTACCGCCCAGATCAAATTCGACGATACGGAGATCGAATTCGTGGGCGCCCGCCGCGAAAGCTACCGGGATCATTCCCGGAACCCCGAAGTAGAGCCCGGAACGCTGGAAGACGATCAGCTGCGCCGCGATTTTACCATCAACGCATTGGCGATCAGCCTCAACGAAGCCGATTATGGTAAACTGATCGATCCTTTCAACGGGCTGAAAGACCTGGAAGACAAACTCATCCGCACACCGCTGGAACCGGGGCAGACCTTCAGCGACGATCCGCTGCGCATGATGCGCGCCATCCGGTTCGCGTCGCAACTCAACTTCACCATCCTTCCCGAAACGTTCCAGGCCATCGTCGACAACGCCAGCCGGATAAAAATCATTTCCCAGGAAAGGATCACCGACGAGCTGAACAAGATCATGCTCAGTGCCAAACCTTCCGTAGGCCTCGATCTGCTGTATAAATCAGGCATCCTGAAAATCATTTTCCCGCAGATGGTAGACCTCGTGGGCGTGGAAATGCTGGAAGGGAAGGGGCATAAAGATAATTTTTACCACACCCTCCAGGTGATCGATAATATTTCCCGCCATACCCGCGACCTCTGGCTGCGCTGGGCGGCATTGCTGCACGATATCGGGAAGCCCGCTACGAAACGATTCGAAGCCGGCCATGGGTGGACGTTCCACGGCCATGATGCCGTGGGCGGGAAAATGGTGCCGAGAATTTTTACAAGGCTGAAACTGCCGTTGAACGAAAAGATGCGGCTCGTGAAAAAGCTCGTGGAACTGCATTTGCGGCCCATCAGCCTCACAAAGGAGAATATCACCGATTCGGCTATACGCAGACTGCTGTTCGACGCCGGCGAAGACCTGGAAGCACTCATGATGCTGTGCGAAGCCGATATCACCTCCAAGAACCGCGCGAAAGTGCGCCGCTACCTGGAGAATTTCGAGCTGGTGCGCGAGCGGTTGAAGGAAGTGGAGGAAAGTGACCGCATCCGCAACTGGCAGCCGCCGGTAACGGGCGAGCTCATCATGGAAACGTTCGGACTGAAGCCCGGAAAGCTCGTGGGCGACCTGAAAAGTGCCATCCGCGAAGCCATTCTCGACGGTGAGATCACCAATAATTATGACGCTGCGTATGCGTTCATGCTGAAAAAGGCAGCTGAACTAAACTTGACCCCTGTTAAATAATTTGGTATTTTTGTTCATACAACATTGTAAATCATATGCCGGTATTAAAATTCAGAGTTTATTGGGAAGAAGACGAAAGTGTCTACAGGGATATCGTTGTAAAGCCCAGTCAGAATTTTGTGCAATTTCATCAGGCCATCTTGACAGCATATGAGTTTGATTCCAAGCACAAGGCAACCTTTTACCGCAGTAACGACAACTGGCAGCGTGGCCGGGAGATTTTGCTGGAAAAAGATGGCGTGGCCCGGAAAGCGGAACCGCTGCTGATGGTAGATACGCCGATCGGCGCAATGGTCAGGGACCCGAACCAGAAATTCATTTACCTCTACGATTTCGCTAAAAACTGGACGTTTTTGGTGGAACTGATCGGTGTTGCCAAAGATGAGAACGCCAAACTGAGCTATCCCGCCATCGTCCGCAAGGAAGGGCTGGCCCCCAGCCAGTATGGCACCAAAGGGCTCATCGGCGATAAACTGGTAGAAATGGAAGAGAAGTACGACCTCAACCGCGAAGGCATGTCTGAAGACGGTTTCGGGGAAGAAGGAGAGGAGACGGAAGGTGAGGATGATGGCATGGAAGAAAGCGGTTCCGAAGACGAAAACATGTTTTAGCAAGCCCCGTCCGGCGCGTTCTGCGCCGGGCATTCATTATATGAACAAGACGGTTATCCTGGTTGCCGGCCCTACAGCGGTAGGTAAAACGGCCACCGCCATTCGCATCGCGCAGATGCTGGGCACCGAGATCATTTCGGCGGATTCACGGCAATGTTACCGGGAAATTTCCATTGGAACGGCCAAGCCCTCCGCGGAAGAACTGGCGACTGTACGGCATTATTTCATTGATTCCCATTCGATTACAGAAGAAGTCAATGCCGCTGCGTACGAGTCCCTGGCGATGGGGTACGCACAGGATATCTTTTCCCGGCACGATACGCTCGTTGTAACCGGCGGTACCGGGCTGTATATCAAGGCTTTTCTGGAAGGGATGGACGATATGCCCCCCGTTCCCGCGGCCGTCCGCGATGCGGTGCGCGCGGGGTACGTGGCGAAAGGGATTTCCTGGCTCCAGGAACAATTACAGGCGAAAGACCCGGAATTCTTCGCAACGGCCGAGACCCGGAACCCGCATCGCCTCATCCGTGCGCTGGAAATATTCGAAGCCACTGGCCAATCCATCAATGCATTCCGCACGCAAACCGCCCGCCGGCGCGACTTCGATGTCATCAAGACAGGGCTCGGACTGCCGAAGGAGCTTCTTCACGCCAATATCCATAAACGGGTAGACCAAATGATGGCCCGGGGCCTCGTGGAAGAAGTGCGCAGTGTGCTTCCCTACCGCCTCCACAACGCGCTCCAGACCGTTGGCTACACCGAAATCTTCGAATATCTCGATGGCAATTCGTCCCTCGAATCTGCCGTAGAAGGTATTAAAACCCATACGCGCCAATACGCCAAGCGTCAGATGACCTGGTTCCGCCGAGATCCCGACCTGACCTGGTTCGACGCGCGATCTCCGGAAGCCGTGGAAATCTTCGTTCGCGGACGTTTGGGGATTTCCTGAAATTGCCCTGGCAGCGGCTTTCGTTCAACGAAGCATCGTCGCCACAGCATTGTGCAATTCCTGCATTCCTGAATTGAAACCTATGTTTGGGTAATGGCATAAAAAAAAGGAAGCGTTCGCACGCTTCCTTTTTTTTGTATCCGGAATTTATATTGTCTAGAACTTGAGGCCCACCGTCAAAACTATGTTTCCACCCGTCAGGCTGTGCTCGGCGGTAGGAGCTGCGGGCAGGCCGGGTGAGTCGTTCAGGACGTAAGGGTTGTACGCTGATTTGGAATTCAGTGTATGCACGTACGTAAGGTCGGTGAAGAAGCCCCTGTTACGGTAACCGAGGCCGCCGCTCACGCGTTTTACACTCGCGTCGATGTCCGAGAAATCGCTGTTGTAGGGGCTTCCATAATAGGAGAACCCTGCGCGAACGGCCAGCACATTGAATTTCAGCTCACCACCCACCCGTACGTTCACGGCGCCGGCGTAAGAATCCTCGATCGTGCGGTTAAGGGCTTTGGCCCTTTCACGGTCTTGCGGAGCGCCTTTGTTGAACTTGTATTTGGTAGCGGCGTAATCGACATATTCCACGTCTGCAGTAATGAAGCCGTGCTGCTGTTTGATATCTGCATTGGTACCGAAGATGTAGGAAACGCTGCCACCGGCGCGCCAGGGCGTGCGCAGCGTGTAGTCGTATTCGATGGGGAAGCCGTCGTAGAGGTCTTCCGTGCTCGAGAAATGGTTGCCAAGTTCTTCCATCCAGGAATCGACCCTTGCCGAATAGGTGTCGTGCATGCTGAACCAGGTAGGGGTGTGGAAATTGGCGCCGATGCGGAGTGCCGGCATGGGCGCGTAAATGATGCCCAGCTTGGTATTAAAACCGGTGGCGTCGGTATTTAATACTTCGTTGAACTGGTATTGATCAAAGTCGTTGGTGACGTTATTCTCGTTGGGATCGGTTTCCGTGAAAGTGCGGTTGCGTTCGTAATCGATCCGCGGGAAGTTCAGGGAAAGGCCGAAATACAGCTGTTCGCTGTAATTGGCGCCGAAGCCCACGGAGAATTCGTTGATGCCGCCGCGTTCCCTGATATCGTCGCTCTGAAGGATGCCGCCTGCCGCGGTGGGATTGATCACCGAGAAATATTTTTCAACGCCGCCGTTGTTGTCGGGATCGTAACCGATGACATACGTCCGGAAACCAAGGCTGGGACCTTCAGCGTATACGTCGTTAGCGTCGTTGAACGGTACCGGATTGCCGTTGGGCATAAGTTTTTCCACCCAGGTATCGGAGAAGCTGGTGAGGGTGTTCTTGCCGCCGAGGAAGCTGCGGTTGTTGAAATCGGCCGTTCGGGCGTAGTCGATAGACACGGCGAAGTTGCGGAATTTGCCGCCGGCGTTTCGGTTGGGGATGCCGAACACTACGCCTACGTTGCCCAGCATCATATTGCTTTTGCTGTCGGACGTGGTAGGGTTCGCATTACTGCCGGTACCGCTGGTGAACCGCATATCGTTATTCTTGAAATAGAACCCGGGCGTGATGTTGACTTCACTGGTTTTGAAGAAGCCGAGACCGGCCGGGTTGATATGGGTGGCGGAAATATCGCCGCCGAGGGAGCCGGCTGCACCGCCGATGGCTTGTGTGCGGGCTGTTCCGCCGAACATCAGGCGGCTGTATCGTAATGCGTCGTGCTCGTCTTGTGCCAGGGCCGTGGAGGATACACCAAGGGCTATCAAAAGAAATGCTGTTCTTTTATTCATCGTGTAAGTGCTGGTGAACAAATCTGTTGTGGGATAAAAACACGAATTACCAGCCGGACGCCCTTTGTGAGCTTCTCCTTACTGGTAATTCGCATTTATTAAGTTAGCGGCCGCGGGGACGGTAAGATCTCGTCGGCGCGGGTGAGCTGTTGCCCGGGTTGCTGTTGCTGGGCGGAGTGTAGCTCCGCTGCGGTGCGCTGCTGCGTTCGGGCGTATACGAAGGCTGAGACTGCTGACGGGGAGGAGCCGAGTTGCTCCGGTCATAGTTCCGTTCGTACGTTCTGCTGGAACGTTCGCGCTGCGGTGCCGGCTGGTTGGCCGGACGTTCGCCGGGCGCCCTTTCAAACGTTCTGCGGTTGCTGGGTTGTGTCACCGGGCGGCCGTTATTGCTGTCATATACCCGGCGCGTTGCGGAACCATTCGGGTTTACCGGACGGTAGTTGTTATTGCGGTTGCCGTCATATACACGGCTGTTGCTGGACCCGCGGGGCCTGTAGGATTCCGAAGGCCTGGGTTTTACGTAGTAGCCACCATGGCCGCCGTACCAGGGGTATCCCCCGCCACCGTACCATCCGTGACCGCCGCCGTACCAACCGCCGCCGCCATACCAGCCATGGCCCCAGCCACCGCCGTACCAGTTATTATACCAGGGGTTGTACCAGTTGTTGTAATATCCACCCCAGGGGCGGCCAAAACCGAAACCGATACTCAACGAAGGGCCGTACCAGGAATTCCACCCGAAACGGTTCCAGCTGTTGAAGCCATAGTAATTGTTAATGTACATGTTGCTGCCGAAGTCGTCGAAATAATAACCATCCCAGTAGCTGCCGGAATAAGGGCGGCTGAACCGGTCGATCCGGCGGGCATAGTCATAACGGTCTTCATCTTCGTCCGCATAAGTAACGTAGTTGCCTTCGTCCTCATCGAAAGTTTCTTCAACTTCCTGGGCGCTGGCCTGACTGGCACGCTGATTGCCGGAAGCATACCCTCGCTGGTCACGGACGGGTGAGTGGTACACATCATCCGGCGTCTGGGCGGTCTGATAAGTGGTAGAACAGCTGCCGAAAACAAGCAGGGCCGCTACCGCACTATATATCATAGGTCTCATTCTGCTGTGATTTTATGAACAATGTAAATTTACTCAATTTAAACGAATTTTATCGTTGATGGGTTACACGCACCGGCCGTTTTATTATCTTCGCACACCCGGGAACCGGTTTGACATTTCCTGCGAGGTCTGTGGCGTTTCCGTATTATCATTAGAACAAATATTACGCCAGTTTATTGTGTGGGGAGGCCCTTTTCAAACCCTTTTGGGGCGAATGGCACCCCGGCAGGACGAACGGCGGTGAGCTTGAGGCAAACGACTGACTATCAATGGTTTTTATCAATATCTTTCCGGGGGAAACGGAAAAAGAAAAAATATAATATGAGTAAAGAGATTACTGCCCGATCACAGGATTACGCGCAATGGTACAACGACCTGGTGCTGAAAGGCGGACTGGCGGATTACTCCGCCGTTCGTGGCTGCATGGTCATCAAGCCCTACGGCTTCGCGCTTTGGGAAAACATGCGGGACGTTTTGGACCGTATGTTCAAGGAAACCGGCCATCAGAACGCGTATTTCCCGCTTTTTATCCCCAAATCCTTCCTCAGTAAAGAAGCCGCCCACGTGGAAGGCTTCGCCAAGGAATGCGCCGTGGTCACCCATTACCGCCTGAAGAACGACCCCGTGAACGGCGGCGTGATCGTTGACCCGGAAGCCAAACTGGAAGAAGAACTGATCGTGCGCCCCACTTCCGAAACCATCATCTGGAACACATATAAAGACTGGATCCAGTCGTACCGCGACCTCCCCATCCTCGTCAACCAATGGGCCAACGTGGTTCGCTGGGAAATGCGCACCCGCCTGTTCCTGCGTACCGCCGAATTCCTCTGGCAGGAAGGGCACACCGCCCACGCCACCGCCGAAGAAGCCGTGGCAGAAACCCGCCAGATGCTCGACGTTTATGCCGATTTCGTGGAGAATTACATGGCCGTTCCCGTTATCAAAGGCGTGAAATCCCCCTCGGAACGCTTCGCCGGCGCAGTAGACACCTATTGCATCGAAGCCCTCATGCAGGACGGTAAAGCCCTCCAGGCCGGTACGTCCCACTTCCTCGGGCAAAACTTCGCCAAAGCGTTCGACGTGCAGTTCTCCAACAAGGAAAACAAACTTGAATACGTTTGGGCAACGTCCTGGGGCGTGTCTACCCGCCTCGTAGGCGCGCTCGTCATGGCGCACAGCGACGACGACGGCCTCATCCTCCCCCCCCGCATCGCCCCCCTCCAGGTCGTGATCGTGCCTATTTATAAAGGCGCCGACCAGAAAGCCGGGATCGACGCGAAAGTGGAAGGCATCGTAAAAGAGCTCAAAGCCCTCGGCATCCGCGTGAAATACGACGATTCCGATAACAATCGCCCCGGATGGAAATTCGCCGAGTACGAAATGAAAGGCGTACCCGTGCGCATCGCCATCGGCGCCCGCGATATCGAGAACAACGTTGCCGAAGTGGCCCGCCGCGATACGAAGACCAAATCCTCCGAATCCCTCGACGGCCTCGCCCGGCACATCTCCGCTCTTCTCACCGAGATCCAGGACGGCATGTTCAAAAAGGCGCTGGATTACCGCGAATCCCATATCACCAAAGCGGATACCTGGGAAGAATTCGAGCAACTGCTCGATGAAAAAACCGGGTTCATCTCTGCACATTGGGATGGTACCGCCGAAACGGAAGCCGCCATCAAGGAGCGCACCAAAGCCACGATCCGTTGTATTCCGCTGAACAATCCCCAGGAAGCAGGTACCTGCATCCTCACCGGAAAACCCTCCAAAGAAAGGGTATTGTTCGCAAGAGCGTATTAATCAAGGAAAAAGCCGATAATTGCCGTTGATGCAAGCCATCCGTTACATAATATTGCTGTTGGCCTGCCTGGCCGGCCCCCTCGTGGGGTCCGCGCAGGGCCTGGTCATCCGTAATTATAATGTGAAGGATGGGCTTGCCAACGCTACGGTATACAGCGCCGTACAGGACCTCGAAGGTTTTATCTGGTTCGCCACGCCTACCGGCGTCAGTAAATTCGACGGCAAACGCTTCCGCAACTATACCAAAAAGGACGGTCTCACCGATAACGACGTCGGGAAGCTCGCAGCAGACAGCCGCGGCCGCATCTGGTTCTTCACCAGCAACGGGAAACTCTCGTTCTTCCAGAACCACGTTGTCCACAACGAAGACACCGATTCCACCCTCCGCTACAACAGCCGCAGCCATTTCGTGCAATACGCGTTCGAAGACCGCGCCCGCACCATCTGGTTCCTCAATTCCGCCGGCCGCATTATCCAGTACAACGGCCGCAAAACGGTGTACGACAAGCTCGGCGCCAGCTCCATGGACGTTATGAGCATCCTCGGCAAGGACAGCGTCTTCTACCCCCTGCAACGGTATTTCAACCTTGCGGGCGTGAAAGACAGCAACAACGTCCAGCAGAAAATATTTATCGCTCCGCCATATTCACTTGGTAACCAAAGGTTTGTGGAGCGCATCCGGAGCAATCCCGTCATCATCACCGGAAATATCCTCTATTCCTACACCCCGCAAGACATTATGCCCTTCTTTTCCGGTTCGGAATGGGGCATCCGCGAAGAGATCAGCAGCATGAGCATCAACGGAGACAACCTCTGGATCGGCACTCCGCGCGCATTGTACCTCATCCGCGACTTTTTCAGAGGCGAACGCAAGATCAGCAAACTGCTGAACAATCACTTCATTACATCTATCCTCCACGACCGCGACGGCAATACCTGGATCACCACTTTCGGCGACGGCGTGTACCATATCCCGTTCAAGCATTTTTATTTCGCTTACCTCGACAATACCAACGGCTTATATTCCCATTCCGTGTACAGTGTGTTCAAAGACAAGCGGAACGGTCTGCTCTATATCGGCGAAAACGCGGGTATGCTGAACGTGATGACGCCAGACGGGAGCATCCGCAGGTACGAGCTGGATTCTACCGGCGGCCGCAATTCCGTGCTGGGCATCTTGGCGCAACCGGGTTCGAGCGAACTGGTGATCGCGACGGATAATATCGTCTTTAATTACGCGCCCGGCGGTTCTGCTCCGAAACCGGCGCTGCGGATGCGCGATATCAAAGACATGGATTTTGCGCCGGATGGGAAACTCCGCGTGGTGAGCCGCAACCGGCTCGCTTTCGGGACAGACGGGCGGGGCCTCGACCTTTCGCCGCTGGAAACCCAGGTCAATTCCATCGCTTCCGTGAGCGATAGCAGCTATTACCTGGGAACGAGCTCCGGGCTGTTTTTTGGCAGGAACATGGCATTTCCCGTGCCGGTGCAGGACGATCCGCGGCTCAGCCAAAGCATTAAGGACCTCCAATGGATCAATGGTTATTTGTGGGTGGGGACGAGCGACCAGGGCATATTTGTGCTGAAGGATAATGAAGTGGTGCGCCATTTCCGGACTTCCGATCATTTGGTGAGCGACATCTGCCAGCAGCTGTATTATGACGGGAACGGAAGGCTGTATGTGGCTACCAATAAGGGCTTGTCGATCATCGATACCCGCACCCGCACGCTGCTGCGCAATCTGACGTCGAACGACGGGCTCATGAGCGACGACATCCGCGGGATCAGTCATGCCGGCGATACGCTGTACGTGGCCACGTCTAACGGGCTTTGTTATTTCTCGCGGGACCATATCCCGGTGGATACCGTTCCGCCGACGGTGTACCTCAATTCGATCCGATATGGGGACAGCGTGTGGATCCCGGGACCGTATTTCCAGCATTTGTACGAATGGAGCAGCACTTTTGAAGTGGAATTCGGCGCGATCGCGTATGATTTGCCCGATCTGGTGGAATATCAATACAATTTTTCGAACGATACGACTTCCGGTTGGGTGACGACGATGAGCAACATCGTGCCCTATCCCAAGTTGCAACCGGGTGATTACACGCTGTTGATCCGGGCGCGGAAATACAAGAGCGGGTGGAGCAGGCCCGTGGTGCTGCGCATATCCATTTTGCCGCGCTGGTACCAGGAATGGTGGGCGAGGGGTGTGCTGGTGTTATTGGGCATTATGGCTATATTACTCGTGCTGCGGTACATTGTGGCGCGGATCAAGGGGGGCGAGCGGCGGAAAACGGAGTACAACCGGCGTATAGCCGAGCTCGAGGCCAAGGCCCTTACCAACCAGATGAACCCGCATTTCATCTTCAATTCGCTCAATTCCGTGCAGCACCTCATTTTGGAGAAGGAAGAGAAGCAGGCGCTGAACTTCCTGGCCGATTTCGCGACGCTCATGCGGCAAATGCTCAATAATTCCCGCAAATCCTATATTTCGCTGGAAGACGAGATCGCTTTCCTGACGCGGTACATCGAGCTGGAGAAAATCCGTTTCGCCAATTCTTTCGAATATAAATTCGACATGAGCCAGGAGCTGAAGGAATACACGATCTATATCCCGCCCATGCTCATACAGCCTATCCTGGAGAACGCCATCAAGCACGGGCTGGCGCCGAAGAACGGGAGCGGGCACCTGCTGGTGCGGCTGGAACTGCAGGGAGATCTGCTGTATTGCGCGGTGGATGATGATGGGATCGGGTGGGAACGTGCCAACAGCATTAAGACCGGAAAGCTCGCTAAACACGAATCCACGGCGTTGAGCGTGATCCGTGAAAGGCTGCAGATTATCAAATCTTTTAATGGAAGCGTTGGAAAGTTGGAAATAATTGATAAATTTAACTCTGGATTCGGCAACAAGGCAGGTACCTTGGTCGAAATCCTCATTCCCATTGTAAAGATGTTATGAGTATAATTAAAGCTGCCATTGTAGACGACGAGGTCCGCAACATTCATATCCTGCGTAATATTTTGGAAAACTATTGCAAGGATGTAAAAGTTATTGGCGAAGCACAAAATATCCATGAAGCCGCGGAGATGATCAAGAACAACCCCATCGACGTTCTCTTCCTGGATATTGAAATGCCCCCTCATAACGGTTTTCAGCTGCTGGAAATGTTCCCTGTACTCAATTTTGAAGTGATATTTATCACGGCATTCCAGGAGTACGCACTGCAAGCCATCAAGTTCGCCGCCCTCGACTATCTCCTCAAACCTATCAAGGTGAGTGAGGTGGAAGACGCATTGGAAAAAGTGAAGCGCAGCAAAAAGGGACGGCTCAACGAACTGGCGTCCATCCTCAAAGATTACGTCAAGAATAACGATAACGCCTTCTCGAAGATCGTGATCCCTGTGAACGACGGGTACAACGTCATCGATCTGAAAGACATTATTTACTGCGAAGCGTTCGACAGCTATACGAAGATCCAGCTGATCAACAACGTCAGCCATCTCATTTCCAAATCCCTCAAGGAGTACGAAGAGATGTTGTCTGACAAGGGGTTCTATCGTGTCCATAAATCCTTCCTGATCAACATTCACCACATCGTGAAGATCATCAAGGGCCTGGGCACGGCCGTTATCATGAGCGACCAGAAGAACATCCCGATCTCTTCCCGCAAAAAAGACGAGTTTTTCACCCAGCTCAAAGGAGTGATCAACCTCTGAAACGCCGCCCCTGCAAAGGGGCTTCTTTTTTTCACCGATGCTTTACGGCCGTTGCCGAACCCGTTTCCAGCGTTTACCAAACGTAACGGTGCCTGTATGATTTATAGTCCTACATTCGGTGTAGGGTTTTCATAGGATATATGGTCATGTTTGTAAGCTCTTTACCAGCACGGCCATCAAAAAGCTCTCCGTTTCCGGAGGGCTTTTTCTATTTAATTTATTGCCAACCAGTTGGTAAGACATATTAAAATGTAATACATTAAAAGCTTACTATTCGTAACAAATTAGTAAACAAAATGTATGAAAAAGGCCTCCCGAAAACGGGAAGCCTTTAATCCTAACCTATAAAACCTATATGAAAACACGTAAAATATTCTCCTAAAACGATGTACCTCCGGAAAGGTCCAGGTCGTAATAATATATATTGGCGTAGCGGTCGCGAAAATAGAAACCTTCCAGTCTCACAGCCTTCTTTCCATCCAGGGCGCGTTTCAGATCGTCCGTAGACCTGATGGCTGTGTTGCCTGCCTTCAGGATAACGAATTCAGGTTTCATATTCGTCTGTTTCTTGATAAGCCCGCTGCCGATATTTGTTACCACCAGCCCGCCGTCGATACCCAATTTGCTGGCCGCTTCCCTGGTCAAAGGAGCCACATCCGCCCCCAGGTGGTCGATCACACTGAGTTTCACGATGTCGGTATTGCCTTCCAGGTTTTTGAGGATGGCATTGGCAGTCAATTCTTTATCGTTCCGTTGATAACTGACCGTCACCTTATCGCCGGGTTTGTAGCGGCTCAGTTGCTCCATCAGTTCGGGGATGGAAGCCGTGGACACGCCGTTGATCTTCGTGATCACGTCTCCCGTCCTGATCCCTGCCGCCGCTGCGGCACCGCCCTGCGGAACGCCCAGCACCTTGATGCCGGCCATATCGCGCGTCATGCCGCGGTCTTTCAGTTGTTCGTCGGTCAACCGGTTCGGATCGTCGTATTCGATGCCCAGGTAGGCGCGTTGCACGTTCCCGAACTTCATGATATCGTTCACTACTTTTTTCACCAGGTTCACCGGGATGGCGTAGGAGTACCCTGCGTAAGCCCCGGTGGGCGACGCGATGGCCGAGTTGATACCGATCAGTTCGCCGGCGGTATTGATCAGCGCGCCGCCGGAGTTGCCCTGGTTCACGGGCGCATCCGTCTGGATGAACGACTCGATGGCGTTGCGGCTGTTCCGCCGGTTGATCCCGATGCTGCGGCTTTTCGCGCTCACGATACCGGCCGTAACGGTGGTTTCGAGGTTGAGCGGATAGCCCACGGCCAGCACCCAGTGGCCCACCTGCACGTCGTCGGAATTGCCGTACAGCAGGTAGGGAAGGCCTGTCGCGCTTATTTTTATCACGGCCAGGTCGGTACTGGGGTCCGTCCCCACCACTTTGGCGGTAAATGTCTTGTTGTTGCTCAGTGTCACGGAGATTTCGTCTGCATCGTCTACCACGTGATTGTTGGTCACGATGTACCCATCGTCCGAGATGAGCACGCCGGAACCGGACGCCATTTGCGGCGGTGAATAGTACTGACGGCTATTGTCTTCGAACTGTTCGCCGAAGAATTCTTCCAGCAGGCTGCGCCTTTTTTGCAGGTTGTTACCCAGCTGCCGGGGATTGATCTTCGTTTTGATATGTACTACGCCGGGTGTTCCGATACGCGCCGCCTGCGTAAAATCCGTCGGCGGCGTGATGGCACTGCTGCCCGCGGAGCCCGGTCTGTAATCCACGTAATTGGCCGGCACGGTGTCCGACCCGTTTTGGTACAGCCCCATGCTTTTCGGCTGGAAGTATTTGCTGTACACATATATACTGGCAATTGCAGTCGCCGCGCTGATAAGAACGGTCCCTGCGACATGCGAAAATTTCATACAGGTACTGGTTTTAAGGGTTAAAATGTGGGTATTTCCTATGGCTGTACCCCATCAATTTACATGCCTCGTTGTACAAATGTAACGGCAGATGGCCGTTGAATGTTATAACACGGAAGTATTTAACAGTTTTTTAGGTCAAACGTTAAAACCTGCCGGCGGGAATGGAAACAGGCACTGCCATAGGTGGAACAGTGCCTGTCAAATTAACAATAAGATGTGACAATTTGTTAACCGCTCATGTAAGTGCAGGGCTTACAATGCGGCGAAGAAAGCGGCGGTATCCACGCCATCTGCATAATCCGTGAGCCGGGGCGCCTGGGCCTGTCCGAAAGCGATGCGGTCTGCAGCTACAATGCACTGCAGGTCAGGGTTTTCGGCCAGCTGGGCTTCCAGTTCTCCGCGGTTTCGGTACATGCCGTAATGGAGCACGCTGAGCGGCGAGAAAACGGATTCGTTCTCGTGCAGCAACAGGTTGTCGTTCGTTTTGAACGGCGCGTTGTTGAGGAGCAGCAGCGCCAGGTTATAATCGTAATTGTTCTTGTATTTGTGATTGTCCATGAGCCAGTCGTATTTTTTGAACGCGGTCATGAGCGGCTCGAAATCGTACCCTTCCGGCACGAGCACTTTGGTGACGTTGCGGCATCCCAGCCCGAAATACAGGAGGGCGTCGTCTGCCAGGGCTTCCAGCTCCGCGGGCGTTTCGGCGCCGGTGAGCACGGCTACCGACGTGCGGTTGCGGCGGATGATGTGGGGGAATCTTGAGAAATAGTACTCGAAATAGCGGGCAGAATTGTTGCTGCCGGTGGCGATGTAGGCGTCGCAGTCTTTGAGGACGTCCTGGACGGAGGTGAGCTCGCCGGCTTCGGGAGACCATTCCGCGATCTTCCCGATGAGGTGGGGGAGCAGCACGGCGTCTTTGGAAGACAGTTTTAGTTTGATGCGATGGCCGGAGAGGAAGCCGGTGAGCCAGTCGTGGAACCCTACGAGCGGGATATTCCCTGCGGCCACGATGCCCACGGTTTTGGGGGCTTCCGGTTCGCCGAAGCCCGGGTATTGCGCCACCCAGGCTTCCAGCAGGGGGCGCCGGAGGAAATTGTCCGCGATCTGGCCAACAGCCAGGTCCACGAATTCCGGGATGAACCACCCGTTTTGCCGAAACGCTTTTTCCTTGACCAAACGGAGTTCCTCGCGCTCTTCGTCCGTCCCCTGTCCGTTCAGATAAGCACCGAGGCGCTCCAATAGGGTGATTTTATTTGTTACATTCATCTCCGGGAAAATAAATTGAGTATTTGATTTGAAGATATTTTATTTTTGGAGCAAAATTAATGGCTTACATCCTAAACAAAAAGTTTACAATATGGCAATTAAGATAACGGATGAATGTATCAACTGCGGAGCTTGTGAACCCGAATGCCCGAATAACGCTATTTACGAAGGCGGCGTGGAATGGGCGCTTGCTGACGGTACCACGGTAAAAGGAAGCTATACTTTGATGGACGGCACCGAAATGGACGCCGACCAGCGGAATGCACCGATTTCGGTAGACACGTATTTTATCGTTCCCAATAAATGCACCGAGTGCCAGGGCTTCCACGAAGAGCCCCAGTGCGCTGCAGTTTGCCCGGTAGATTGCTGCGTGCCCGACGAAATGTACCAGGAAACGGTGGACGAGCTCATGGCCAAGAAAGCCAAGCTGCACCTGTAGTTTCCCCGTCAAACCGATATATTTCATTGAAATAATCTTGAGAAAGGAAGGATCAGCGTATGTTGGGCCTTCCTTTTTTGTTATTTTGCCGAACTATGAAGAAAAACATCGCCCTCGTTGCGGGCGGCTATTCCGGAGAATATGTGATCTCCGTCCAAAGCGCCGCCGTGATCGAACGCAACATCGATCCCGCCCTTTACAACGTTTATAAAATCATCATCACCCGCGACGGGTGGACATATACCGCTCCCGACGGCACCATCGTGGAAGTCGACAAAAACGATTTTTCGCTCCGCACTGCCGGAGGCCATATCAAGTTCGACGCCGTGTTTATCGGCATCCACGGAACGCCTGGTGAAGACGGCCGCCTCCAGGGCTACTTCGAAATGCTCGGCATCCCCTTCACCAGCTGCGGCATGGTCACGTCTGCGCTCACCTTCAATAAAAGCTATTGCAACAAAGTGGTGGCCGCGCTCGGCGTGGTGAAAGTGAGCAAGTCGTACCATATTTTCCGCGATCAGCCCTATTTTCCCGCCGCCATCCTCAGCTACCTGCGCCTGCCCGTGTTCGTGAAACCGGCGGAAGGGGGCAGCAGCATCGGGATGAGCAAGGTGAACCATGCGGAAGACCTGGACGAAGCCATCCGGAAAGCATTCCGGGAAGATAGCCAGGTGCTCATCGAAGAATTCATCAAAGGCACGGAAGTGACGTGCGGCGTATTCCGGAAAAACGGCGAGCTGCAGGTGCTCCCGCTCACGGAAATCCGCTCCGGCAAAGAGTTTTTCGATTACGAAGCCAAATATACGCCCGGGGTGACGAATGAAGTGACGCCGGCCGAAATCCCCGAAGAAGCCGCCGCCCACATCCGCCAGGTGGCGCAGGAACTGTACAACCGCCTCAACTGCAAAGGCATCGCCCGTGCAGACTTCATCCTCGAAGAAGGGACGAACGACGTGTACTTCCTGGAAGTGAATACCATGCCCGGCCAGAGCGAAAACAGCCTCGTGCCCCAGCAGGTGCGCGCCGCAGGCATGACTTTGCGCGAGTTTTACGGCATACTTATTGAAGAGTGCCTTGCTGCTGTTAATAAATAAGCATACTTTGCTAATATGAAAATGTTCGATAATATAACGAGACGTTCGTTCTGGTTCAATCTGCTGGTTATCGGCGGCTTGATCATCCTACTGGGCGTGATTTTCTTCCTATCCCTCGGTTTCCTCACCCGCCACGGCGAAGAAGTGACCGTTCCCGACGTTCGGGGCAAAAGCATCGAAGACGCCACCAAGGCGTTGGAAGCCCTCGGCTTCGGCGTGGAAGTGCGCGACTCCATATATATCGATACCATGCGGGCGTTGCTCGTGTATGAGCAGACCCCCGAGCGGGGAGACGTCGTGAAAAGCCACCGCACCATTTACCTCACGGTGAATAAAGTGGTGCCGCCCATGGTGCCGATGCCGGATCTCGAAGGTTTGACTTACCGCAGCGCCGAAATGACGCTCCGCGCCCGCAGGCTCAACATCGGCGATACCATCTATCGCCCCGACTTCGCTACCAACACCGTACTGGAACAGCTCCTGCACGGCAAGCCCATCAAACCGGGCACCGAGATCCCCGAGGGCAGCAATATCACCCTCGTGCTTTCCAGCGGTACCGGCAGCATGGAGAACCCCGTGCCTGAAACCGTGGGCTTGACGTATATGGAAGCCCGCGAAGTGCTCGCCGCCAGCAACCTGATCATCGGTACCGTGCTCATCGACGGTGCCGTGACGGATACCCTCGGTGCATTCGTGTACCGCCAGTCGCCAGCGCGGCGCAATGGCCTGGGAGAGATGAACCTCATCCGTGCGGGCGAAAGCGTGGACCTGTGGCTGTCTGTCACCAAACCCGTGACGGATTCAACGGCCGTACTGGCGCCGGCACAGCCTGCATCCGAAGATTAATTAACTTTGTAAAAAACCAACAATGGAAAATATTACTGCAGAAGACCTGAAAAAACGTATCGACAGCGGCGAAAAGCTGAACCTGGTAGACGTGCGCGAACCGCATGAGAACGCCGAGTTCAACATTGGCGGCACCCTCGTTCCCCTCGGCGATATCCGCGCGATGCAGGTAGACGAGATCGAACCGCTGAAAAACGAAGAAGTGATCGTGTATTGCCGCAGCGGCAACCGTAGCGGGCAGGCAGCCATGATCCTCGAAACCATGGGCTTCTCCAACGTGAAAAACCTGGTAGGCGGAATGCTGAAATGGCAGGAAACTTTCGGGGCCTAAGAGATTCCGGGCACACATGCCCACGGCCGGATGCGTTGCGCATCCGGTTTTTTTATGCCCGGATGCGGTCATTTCACGGGAACGATGGCCGTAGCCTCGATTTCGACGAGGAGGTCGGGGTGGATGAGGGCTTTCACTTCCACCATGGTCGTAACCGGCCGGATGCCGCCGAAAAATTCCCCGTGCGCGCGGCCGATCTCTTCCCATTTCGATATATCGGTCACGAACATGCGCGTACGCACTACATCGTGCAGTGAAGCACCTGCTTTCACGAGCGCGGCTTCTATCTTGGCCAGCGCATGCTTGGCCTGTTCGTAAGGATCGCCGAGGCCAATGACTTTATCCCCGTCCTGCGAAACCGTCCCTGAAACCTCCACCACATTACCGATCCGGACTGCGCGGGAATAGCCGACTTTGGCCTCCCAGGGAGCGCCGGAACTGATGTTGAGTCGTTGCATATCGTTGTTTTTAGTATTCGAAGAAAGCACTGCTTCCACCTACCCAATCCTGCGAATCGTTGAAGCTCACACCGATCATCTTGCCTTTGCTCAGCCTGGCCAGGTTATGGGCGAGGATGGGAGCGGGCGCGTCTTCCGGCCAGCAATACATGAGCCTGATCTCGCATTTGGCCGGACCTGTGGGCGTTTCCACCGCCGGAGCGTACGCCACTTTTTCCTGCAGAATCCAGTTGCCGGGATCGGCGATCTTTTCCACGTCCTCAGGTGTGGGGTCGATGATGACGCCCTGGCCGGCGAAGGAAAACAGGGGTTTGAGCACAAACTGGTCCAACTGCTGCGGCAACACGGGGATTTCGTCCAGAAACCAGGCCCGCGGGGCAAATGGGCCGCTGATGTGCGGCAACAGGTATTTACTGATGCGGTAATACCAGTTGGGATGGGGCGCCCATTCCACGTCGAAATCCTGCCGCAGGTCAACGGGGTTGCCCAGCTGCGGCCGCATCTTTTCGAGGTCTTCGAAAATGACGCGGTTGTAGATCCGGCTGATGGGGCGTTTCTGTCCCCCGCGCTCGAAATACAGCTCGCGGCCCGACTGCTTCAGTTCCGAAACGCAGACCACGGGAATGCCGAGCATCGCTTCGGTTATCGCGAAATCGATGAGGGTTTTCTGTTGCAGGGGCAGCACTTCCAGCAGAATCGTTTCCCCGGCCGGCCGGTTTCCGACGATGGTGCGCCGGAGCAGGTCGTGGTAGGAGGCAGGATTGAGCCCATTGCCCAGGTTCTCCAGTCCTGAAGGTACGTTCAGATGGCGCCGGTACGCGGCAGCGAGTTGTTCCTGGAATCCGAACAGGCTCGGGAACCCCTGCAGCTCGATGAGTTTCGGCGTGAGGGAGCCGTCGTCTGCCCGTGTTACGGCGAAATCGATGATGATGAATTGCGGCCGCGCATTTTCGCCGGGCACGTTATATGCTTTCGGGATAGCCCCGGCCGTGAGGGTTTTGATATCCGGCCGCGTGATCACTTTCAACACGGCGTCTCCTGCGTCGAGGAGGCGTTCGGTCAGCTGGCGCGGCACAAAAACCGGGGTTTCCGCGATGCGGAACGCTGGTTTCACGCCCGAGGAAGCCGCGAGGTCCGACAGCAGCGCCTGGTATCGGGCCGGTGAAAACGATTGGTTATAGGCGAGGCGGATATCGGGGATCATGATGATTCGTTTTAGGTATGCTGGTATTGCAGCGCCGCTTCGAGGAAGTTGGGCAGCAGGGTATCGTGCGTGCGCAGGATCTTGTCTGGCTGTTGCAACAGTTCCAGCATGTTTTCGTATTTCTCTTCACCATGGTCGCCCACAACGCGTTTGCGGCAGGCGGGCTGGCGGAGGTATTTGTGCATCCCTTCGGCATCGGCCTCGGGGTGGAATTGCGTCCCGATCATATACGGATTGAAGCGAATAGCCATGGTGGCCCTTTCCAGGGGAACATGCGGCCTTTCCTTTTCGATGGCGAGCACTTCGGCGCCCATGGCCGCAAGGTTGGCTTCGTTCGGCTGGATCACTTGCCAGTGGCGGCTGTCAACGATGTGAAAAGGATCTTCCAATCCGCTAAAGGTAGGTTCTTTTTCGCCTGCATGGGTGAGATGGACGGGGAACACGCCAAAAGCCGGGCTCTTCCGCCGGCAAACCTCTCCCAACTGAAAATGGCGGCATACGATCTGGAACGAATGGCAAATGAGGAAAACGTGCTTCCTGGGGCGCCCTTCCTTCCGGTTCCAGTCCAGCACGGCGTTCAGCCAACCGAAATAACTGGCTTCCCAAGCGCTGCCGGCACTGTCTACCGGACTTCCCGGCCCGCCGGAACTGATGTAAACGTCGTACCCCAGGTCGGGAACCATGCCCTGTCCGCGAACGTCGAACTCATTGATTTGCAAAGGTATCTGGCGCGCTTCGGCAAATTGCAGGAGCATTTCCCGGATACAGCGCATCCCCTCGTTGGGAACGCCTTCATACAGGTCTAAGACAGCTACTTTCATTACTGCAAAATTACGCCAGAAAGCGGGATTGTATGTAATCGACTACAGCATTGAAGTCGTTACCGGATTCTTCGAATACTTTCAGTTGTTTATCCGCCCCGGTTCCGCCGGAAAGAATCTCCTCCGTTCCCTTCGTGATCACATCGCGGGTACCGAGGTCGTTCACTACATCGTCCACGAAATCAAGGAGTTCGTAAATGAGGGCACGGGTATTCACTTCCATTTCCTTCCCGAAATCGATCAGGTTGCCATCCAGCCCGTACCGCGATGCGCGCCATTTGTTTTCGTTGATAAGGGCGCGATTGTAGAGGATAAAGTTGAGATTCTGTGCGCGGAGCTTGAATATCTTGACGCAAACCGCCTGGAAAAGCGCGGCCAGCGTGATGGTTTCGCGGACGGTGAGCGGCACGTCGCAAATGCGGAATTCGACGGTGTTGAAGAAAGGATGCACGCGGAGGTCCCACCAGACTTTCTTCGCATTGTCGATGCAATTGGTTTTGACGAGCAGCTTGATGTAGTTGTCGTATTCTTCGATACTGGCGAAATAGTCCGGGATGCCGGTGCGGGGGAATTTGTCGAACACCTTCGTCCTGAACGACTTAAACCCGGTATTCCGTCCTTCCCAGAACGGCGAGTTCGTACTCAGCGCAAACACGTGGGGGAGGAAGTAGCGGACGCTGTTGGCGATGTGGATAGCCATTTCGCGGTTCTCCATGCCTACGTGTACATGCAAACCGTAGATGAGGTTAGACCGGGCGGCGTCCTGCATTTCATTGACCAGTTCGAAATAGCGGGGGTGATCGGTGATGAGCTGTTTTTCCCATTTGGAGAACGGGTGGGTGCCGGAAGCGCCGATGCTGAAGCCGAGGTTCCCGGCGATTTCGTGGATCGTTTTGCGCAGGAGGTAAACATCGCTCCAGGCTTCGTCGATATTGGCGCAGATCTGTGTGCCCACTTCCACGACGGCCTGGTGCATTTCAGCCTTTACTTTGTCTTTGATGACCTTCTGCGCCTGTTCCACGATTTTCTGTTCATGGGAGCGCAGTTCCCGGGTTTCGGGGTCCATGACCATGTATTCTTCTTCTATTCCGAGCGTAAAAGCGGCAAAGTTCATGTGTAACGATTGGTTAACCGGAGGTGAAGTTCGTAAATTATTCGGGATTGCGCGCCGCGGCGCCGGTAACGAAAATGCCCCATCGGAGGTTCATTTCGTCTTCACGAGCCGCCATGGCCCTTTCCAGCGCGTATATGGCCGAGTGTTCCAGGAACCATTCGAAGTTTTTCGGGCCTACCGATTGGGGCGCCGCGTCCGGTGCGGGATTGCAGAAATCGATGGCGTAAGGGACACCGTCCTGCACGGCAAATTCCACGGTATTGAAATCATATCCCAGCATCCTGTTGAGCGAGATGGTGAATTCCCTGATAAGCGCCGCCAGCGCGGGAGATGGACGGAAATTCGCATTGTACCGCTCCGCTTGGGGCAACCCCGGATGGTACGGCATGATGTGAACATGTTTGGCGCCGATGCAAAAGCAGCGGTAATATTCCTCCCATTTCACTTCCGCCTGCAACATCATGGTTTCCTGGCCGGTTTGCTGATGGATGTCAAAAAATTCCTCGCGGGATTTAATGTAGTGCACATCGCGCCAGCCGCCGCCAGCGTAGGGTTTCATATAAGCGGGGAACCCCACGTACTTGAAAATCCCTTCCCAGTCCATAGGGAACGCCAGGTTGCGGAACGACCGTGCGCTGGTATTGTCCGGCTGCACGAAAGCAGGGAGCAAGGCCGTGTTGGGCACGGGGATGTCTAAACTGAGCGCGAGGGCGTTGTTGAAGTATTTTTCATCGGCCGACCACCAGAACGGGTTGTTCAGCACCGCCGTACCCCGGAGCGCGGCGTCTTTGAGCCAGGCGCGGTAAAAGGGAACGTCGTGCGAGATGCGGTCTACGATGACGGTGTATTCCGCAACGCCGCCCTGGACGGCCTTGTCGATCATGACAGATTCGGCCAGCACGTCTGGTCCGCAGATGCGGTTCACCCGGTCGATGAACGCCTGCGGGAAAGTGTTTTCCTGGCCGTAAAGGATCCCGATTTTCTTCATCCGTCAATGTTTTAACAGCGAGAGATAATGCGGCAGCATTTCTTTCCAGGCGGGCCAGTCGTGGTGCGAATTCGGCCTTACGTCGAGCCAATGCTGGATATTCTTTTGCTGCAGGATACCGGAGAACTGTTCGTTCTGCGCCCTGGAGATATCGTGTTCCGCCGCGCCCAGCACGATCCCCATTCGCCAGAGGTCCGGGTGGCTGTTGTCGGGCACGAAGTCCATGGGGTTATGATAGTAGATATTATCGTCGTAATGCCCTTCCGCCCGCGCGCGGATGTCGAACAAACCGCTGAGCGAAAACAGGTACGCTACCGATTCCGGGTGCCGGAAGGCGAAATTGGCCGCATGATATCCCCCGAAACTGCAACCGCCTACCGCAACGCGGTCGTGGCCGGTTTCCTGGCGGATGCGGGGGAGGAGCTCGTCCATGAGCAACCCGTCGTACATCGCGTGGTTGCGCGCCCGCTCGGAGGGGTGGATCTGGCGGTTGAACCAGCTCAAGGCGTCGATACTGTCCGGGCAATAAATCCGTACCCGGCCATTTTGTACGAACCAGGTTACGGACGCTATCAGCCCGCGGTCCTTGTTTTCGTAATACCGCCCCATGGATGTGGGGAAGAGGATCAGCGGGTAGCCTGCATGGCCGAAAACGAGCATTTCAAATTCGCGGCCCAACGAGGGGGATTGCCATTTGTAATAGTTTTCTGTCAATGCTTCGGGTTTTACGGATAAACGTTTTTCAGGTAAAGGAATGGTAAATGTTGGCATGCGCCGTTCGGTTTTTCACAGGTTAAAGGATACAGGTCCAGCTTACTTTCCGGCGGTTTCCAGCAGCGAGAGATACGCTTTCCATCCGGGATCGGGCCGGATGCTCACCAAGTGCGGATAGGCGCCGTAGTTGTCTTTATAGAAAATATTCATGACCGAACGCAGGTCCAGCGTATCGGAAACGTAATAGTAATCGGTGCGTTTGCAGCCTTCGGATTTGAAACCTGCTTCCACGTTGGTGGTGAGCAGTTGCATCTGGCGCGATGCGGATTCGGCGATGGATGCATGGGTTTCTTCCTGTTCGGCGGTTTGCCCGGCGCCCTTGCAGCCCGGGAGCGTCAGTTCCGTCACCACCAGAAAAGGGTACGCGCCATCGGGCGCCTGGCCTTTGATGAGGATGTTGGGAACGGATTTATCGGTACCCGGTAAGGCCTGTTGCGCCCAGACAGCCTGCGAGATCAGCATCACGAGTGGCAGCAGGAAGGGTTTGAATGGCATTTTTCCTCTTTTCACAACTGTAAAATAACATTTCTGCGGCGCATTTCTGGCGCCAATTTGTTAAATTACAGAAGAACCCAACCCGCCCGCTATGCTTCCCAGAAAAGAATCCTTCGGCCAGTATTCGATCTTCCTCCAGCGGGAAGTGACATTCGATTGCTTTTTACCTGCGTCCCCGCGCGAAACGCCGCACCTGCTGCTGTTGAACGACGGCCAGGAGCTGGACGCGATGGGGTTCCCCGCCATGCTGGAACATTTGCAAAACCACAGTCATCCTTCGTTGTGGGTGGCGGCTATCCATGCCGGCCCGCAGCGTAACCAGGAATATGGAACGGAAAAACACGTAGGGGCGAAGGGGGAAGGATGCAAAGCCTCGCTATATGCGCGCTTCGTGCTGCGGGAGCTGCTCCCGTTCCTCCGGAACCGCTACCACCAGGCCTTTCCGGACATCACTTTCGCGGGATTCTCACTGGGCGGGCTTTCCGCGCTCGATATCGTCTGGAACCATCCCGACCAGTTCCGGAAAGCCGGTGTGTTCTCGGGATCGCTCTGGTGGCGCTCATCGGCCGACGGAGGCCCGCGCATCATGCACCGCCAGGTGGAAGAAGGGATTTTCAAGCCTGAACTGAAATTCTTTTTCGAAGCCGGAACGGAAGATGAACTGGCAGACCGCGATGCCAACGGTGTTATCGACGCGGTAGACGATACGGAAGACCTCGTGCGTATCCTCGAAACGAAAGGCTATGAAAAAGGCCGGCATATTCAATACGAGCTGGTGCCCGGCGGCCGCCACAATACCGAAACCTGGGCCGGGGTGATGCCCGATTTCCTCGAATGGGTCGTTAAAACCGGTTGAGTCCCATCCACCGAAAATAAAAAGGAAAGCTGCCCGATTTCCCCGATCGGGTCGTAATGAGGGTTATATCCCTTTCCACCGAAAACAAAAAAAGAAAGCCGCCCACCCTACGCGGAACGGCTATCTCGTCAGCCATTGTCCTCTGTAATTCGATAGAAAAGTCGTCCCGGAGCGCATGTCTTTTTACCTGGGAGCGTTCATTCTGCTTCGTACGCCCGGCACCGGGAGGCCTGTTCTCCTTATACTAACGCAGCAGGATATCTGCCGGATGTAATTTTTGTGTTAATGGATGAGTTTTACCGTCAATAAAGAAGCCGCACCGGATGCACCGGGCGGCTTTTATCGTTTTACAGGTGAGGATTAATTGTTGAAAATATACCGTACGCCCACTTGCATCTGCCAGCGCGAGGCAATGCCGGTATTTGTACGGAAAGGGCCGCTCAGCTTGTCGAACGAGAAGCGCGGTTGCCCGCCGGCCCCGTTGTAATCGCGGAAAGCGAGGAAGCTGCTCGTGTTGGACGTTTGCGTTACGCCCCATTTGCTGTTCAGCAGGTTGCCCACGTTGATGATGTCCCAGGTCAGTTGCAACTTGCTTTTCGATTTCGGTGCGATCTTGCTGAAATCGATATCCTGAACGAGGCGGAAGTCGAAACGGTTGTACCAGGGGAATTCCAGTCCGTTCCTTTCCGCGTATTGTCCGCGGCGCTTGTCGAGATAGGGATTGCTACGGATATAATTGTCGAGATCGTCCCAGATCTGTGCAGGCGTGCGGGTATCGGGCGGCTGGTTGAAGCCGGCGCGGCTGGGGATGAGGATGATTTCGCCGGAATTGCGCGGAATATAAACCAGGTCGTTGCTCGTACCGTTGTCGTTGTTCGCGTTGCCGCCGTATACGTAGCTTACGCGGGAATTGTCGAACCCGTCGTTATACGGTTGTCCTTCGTAAATGAGGGACAGCGTGGTACCGAGGAGTTTGGCGTATTTGATGTTGTAGGAAAGCGTACCGATCACACGGTTGCGGACCAGGAAGTTGGTGCGCGCCAGCACGGGGATGTTCGGGTCGCCGACGATCTGGTTGCCGTTAAAGGCGCTGGCCGCCTGGGAACCAGGGCTGGAAGTCACGTCTTTCGCATCGGTATACGTGTAAGCGACCATGCCGCTGAGACCGAAGTCGAAGGTTTTTTGCAACTGCGCGGTGAGCGCGTAGGAATAACCTTTCGATGAATTATCCAGCACGATGGCGTTGGTGAGGCTGCTGTTGATGCGGTTGGCGCTGCCGCCGGGGAAAAGCGGTCGCTTGTCCGGGCCGGGAAGCGTGCCTGTCGGGTATTTCAGGTTCGCGTCGCGATGGAAGACCGCATTGATGTCTTTGGTATAAATACCTTCCAGGGTCAGGATCACGTCTGCCGGCAGGCGGATGTCCGCCGCGAGGTTCGAGCGCCATACCTGCGGGTACTTGAAGTCGGGGTCCATGACGTTGATGGCAAATGTGGGCGATGCGGCCGGATTGGCGGGGATGTAGGCGCTGGGGTCGTCTGTGAACGGGCGGTTGGTCGGGTTCATGGTGAACTCGTTACCGAAAAGCAGACCGTTCTGACCGGCCTGGTTCACGGCCCACACGAAGGGAATGCGGCCGGTGAAGATGCCGGTCCCGCCACGGATCTGGTAAGTGTTATTGTCTGCCACGTCCCAGTTGAAGCCCAGTCTGGGCGACCAGAGGATCTGCGCTTTGGGGAGTTTGGCCACGTCCAGTTTCTCGCCGTCGCGGAAGGTCATGTCATTGACTTTCGGATTGGTAGCGAGATCGTTGGGGTACCAGGGCACGTCGATGCGGACGCCGTACGTCAACCGGAAATTATTCGCGACCTGGAATTCGTCCTGCACATACGCTGCGATCGCCGCCGTGTTCAGCTTGGCGATGGGGGAGGGATTGCCGGGTTGGGCGGAGAAAGTGCGCTGGTATAAAGTCGGCATCACGGTATTGTCGTCGGTAGCGTCGAAGAAATCGTTCACGCTGGCGTAACGGAATTGACCGTAAACAAACTGGGCGAACCCGTTGCTGAATTTGTAGTATTCGCCGCTCACGCCGAACAGCAGCGTGTGTTTGCCCATGTACCAGTTGAAGTTGTTGGTGATCTGCCAAAGGTCTTGCCCGGAGTTGTTGAGGCCGGAGAAGGGCTCGGAGCCGAAGGAAATATAGTTCCTGCCGCCGGCTTCGAGGTCAACTACGGGGAATGGCCGCCCGAAGATCTCGCGGTGGTCGCGGAAGCGGGAGTAAGTGGCGGTGAAGTTATTGGCGAAGCGGTTGCTGATGTTGTTGTTCCATTCCAGTACGAACGAGTTGAGCTTATTGTACTGGCGGTATTTCATGTTCTCGAAATACAGCGAAGTGCTGCTCTGGCCGCGGCCGCTGTTGGAGTTGGACGCGCTGGGGCCGATGTCGCGGTAAGCGTTGAGCCAGCTGTAGCGGAAGGTCAGTTTGTTTTTGTCGTTAATGTTCCAGTCGAAGCGGGCCGTTACCTTATCGTTGTGCGTCGGCAGCGAGAAATTTTCATATCGGCCCGGATCGTAACCATATTTACTGATGAGCAGGTTGCGGACGGAATCGAGGGCGGATGCGTTCACGAAAGCCACGCCGGCGGGAACGTCGTTCACGGATTTGGCGTTGGGATCGCGGTTGGCGCGGAAGTTACTGGCGGGCGATTCCTGGCGTTCCAGTTCGCCGCTGATGAAGAAGAAGAGTTTATTCTTGACGATGGGCCCGCCCACGCGGAAGCCATACTGGTTCTGCTTGAAATCGTCTTTTTGCACGGACTTTCCGTCTATCTTGCTGCCGGTGAGGCCTTTGGAACGGATAAAGGTATAGACCGAGCCGGTGAATTCGTTGGTGCCGCCGCGGGTTACGGCGTTAATGCCGGCACCGGTGAAGCCGCTGAGTTTCACGTCGTAGGGAGCGAGGTTCACCTGTAATTGCTCGATGGCGTCGAGGCTGATGGGCTGGGCGTTGGTTTGTCCGCCCGGGAGCTCGGTGATGCCGAAGGCATTATTAAAGGTGGAGCCGTCGATGGTAAAGCTGTTATATAAGCCGTTCCGGCCGGCGAAGTTGAGTTTTTTACCGGATTGGGGGGTGAGTTTCGTGAAATCGGCAACGCCGCGGCTGAGGGAAGGCAGGTTGGCCAGCTGTTCGCGGCCGATGGCGGTGGAGGCGCCGGTGCGGCCTGCGTTGAAGGTTTTATCCTGCCGGCCGGTGATCACCACTTCCTGTAGGCCGGTGGAGGCCGGCTGGAGGGCGAAGTCGAGCCGGAAGATCTGACCGAGTGGAATGGCCACGTTTTCGATCTTTTCTTCTTTGTAGCTCACGTAGGTGACGGTGATGGTGTACGGACCGCCAACGCGCATGTTCGGAATGTTGTAGCGGCCGTTTTCCATGGTGGTGGTGCCGTAAATGGTGCCGGTGGGCACGTGAACGGCCTTCACGGTGGCGCCGATAAGCATTTCATTGGAGCTGGCATCTTTAATGTTTCCCGTGATGCCGCCGGTGGTAACCTGTGCATATGCGCAGGTCAATCCCAGCACAAACACAATACATGTGATGAGTAACTTTTTTAATCCCATAACAACCGATTTGATGATGATGGTGCAAAGATGACGAAATATGCCGGGTAAAATTTAACTTGACTTTAACAAATTGTTACATGTTGAATATTCGCCAACAATTGAGCCCTTAGATTTTGATTTCTACCTTTTATAACTGAAAACGGGTGCGATTTGTTTAAATGCCTTCCGGACAGATTTTTATTTTTTCAAATTAATTATAGTTTAATATGTGAAGGGCGGATGAGCAGGGAAGGATGGGGCCGGGGGCGCGTCAAACGTCGATTTTATATCCTAACTTTGCACATTCATTTCACAATAGAAGAATCATTATGCTGGATACTATCGAATCCGCCATTGAGGATATAAAGCAGGGGAAACTGGTCATTGTAGTGGATGACGAAGACCGTGAGAACGAAGGGGATTTCATTACGGCTGCGCGTAACGTGACGCCGGAAGTGATCAATTTTATGAGTATGTACGGCCGTGGACTGATCTGCGCGCCGCTTGTGGAGGAGCGCTGTGAGGAGCTGGGGCTCGATCTGATGGTGCGGGACAATACCGCATTGCACCAGACGCCCTTTACCGTGTCTGTCGACCTCCTTGGCCACGGCTGCACCACCGGCATTTCCGCCTCCGACCGCGCCAAAACCGTTCAGGCGCTCATCGATCCCGGTACCCGGCCCGAAGAGCTGGGCAAACCCGGGCACATTTTCCCCCTGCGGGCTAAAAAAGGCGGGGTGCTTCGCAGAACGGGGCATACCGAAGCTACGATCGACCTGGCGCGCCTGGCCGGCTTCGAGCCAGCGGGCGTACTGGTGGAGATCATGAACGAAGACGGAACCATGGCCCGCCTTCCAGAGCTCCGCGAGATCGCCAAAAAATTCGACCTCAAGCTCATTTCCATCAAGGACCTGATCGAATACCGCCTCCGTACCGAATCGCTCATCGAGGAAGAAGTACGGGTGCAGATGCCCACCAAATACGGCAATTTCGAACTGGTAGCTTTCAAACAGCTCAATTCCGGCGACATGCACATGGCGCTCAAAAAGGGCGACTGGAACCAGGGAGACCCCGTGATGGTGCGCGTGCATTCCAGCTGCTTTACGGGCGACATCCTGCATTCTCTCCGCTGCGATTGCGGCGAACAGCTGCAGGCGGCCATGCAAATGGTGGAGAAAGAAGGCAGAGGCCTTATCCTGTACATGAACCAGGAAGGCCGCGGCATCGGGCTCATGAACAAACTCAAAGCCTACAAGCTCCAGGAAGAAGGTAAAGATACCGTAGAAGCGAACCTGGAACTGGGCTTCGGGATGGACGAGCGCGATTACGGCGTAGGCGCACAAATCCTCCGCCACATGAACGTAACGAAAATGCGCCTCATCACGAACAATCCCCGCAAGCGCGCGGGCCTCAAAGGCTACGGCCTCGAGATCGTAGAGAACGTGGCTATCGAAATTCATCCCAATCCCCACAACGAGTTCTATCTCAAAACGAAACGCGATAAGCTCGGTCACGAGATTTTGAAAGGGTAAGCCGCCGGCAGGGTAATCGGGCCATTGCGATCAGGCAAGCGGACCCTGCGCCAGGGCGCAGGGTCCGCTGTTTTGGACAGTTTGGAATCTTTCGCCAGTTGAGAGGCTCCGTGGTTCAAGATCGGGTTGACGAACTTTAGCGTATCATGGCAGACATCTCGGCCCACCTTCCCGTTCGTGTTACTTGAATTGCCATTTGCATTTTCTCCAATTTTGAAGAAAACGCAGCCATCCATCGAATACGAAAATTTTTTAGCAGCCTTTCATTCCGTTCATTTTGTGAACGTGGTAGGTATACCATTTCAGGGTCTGTCCACCGAGTCTTTTTCATGCTCGTTGTCATCGAGGCGCAAACTGTCTTCCTGCATCCTGCGCAGCATCGCCGCCCTTGCGATGCTATCCTGGATCCGCCGCATCCGCCGGTCGCTGAAGAGCTCCCCGAACCGGTTGAAATCCCGTACGTAAGACATCCCCACGCCACTCCGGATCCTGTTATCCAGCAACCATGCATCATAATCCATCTTGCTGAACGCATTCAAACGGACGCGCCCGTCAGGCGTCAGCAAATACTCGATGCGGAAGTCGCCCGCGAAGTTTTGTGTGGACGAGCTCGCTGAAACCCTTCCCCAGTCATAATTCCCGCCAACGTATAAACGTATCCGGTTGTTCAGGAACGATTTGGTAATACCCGTGCTCACCAGGTTCCTGTCATACGAACTGCTGGCGCTGTTATTGAAGTTATAGGCGGTATAGTTTACATTGAAACCGATCCCTGCATTCTTGAGGAAAGTATTGGAGAAGTTGTTCAGGATCGCCGATGCCTGTGCGCTCAAAGCCTGCCCCACACTGTTCTTGCCCGTAATTGCCACGTTGGCGCTGCCGTCTGGCGGCTGGAACTGGCCCGTTGCCAGCAGGTACGAAATCTGGTACAACGCCTGGTTCTGGTTGGAGTTGATCTCCTTCAACCGCGACGCCACCCCGCTCTCATACGCCATGGAACCCACGTCCGGCAAAGTAATCTCGTAAGTGATGGTCGGCTGCGTGAGCGACTGCCGCAGGTACAGCAAGATATCCACCCGCTCCGAACGGTTCATCAGCTTGTCGTCTGTAGCCGATGCGCCCGCCGCGCCCGAGGCGGCGGCGGTACTCAGATTGTACAAACTCACCTTGGGAATGCTGTATTTCGCCGTAATGTTCACCAAAGCCTCGCCGGGATCGCCGTTCCAGGAAATCGTACTGTTCTTGTCGATATCGAACTTCCAGCTGGCGAGCCGCTGGAAACTGAAATTATAAGTACCGGTATTGATCGTATAATTGCCGTACATCGTGAAATCCCCTTCCAGGTTCACGTTGATGGCCAGGTTGCCCGTTCCGTTGGCGGAAATCACATCGTTCGTGGAGGCATTCAGGATCACGTCGATCTGCGCGTCCGGGTTGGCGGCAATGTCCATCTTCACGTTCAGCTTGATGTCGCTTTTCTTCTTTTGCTCTTCCACCACCTTTCCGTATTGCTTGAACCGGATGTATTCGTGCTTGCCGATATCCTTGCTGTCGCTCAATGGCAGGTAGAAATGCGTCCCTTTCAGCGGGCGCGCCAGCACGCGAAGCTCAAGGTTTTCGAGCGGACCGTTAAAATATACCCTTCCCTGCGAGAGCACCGTTCCATAATACAGATCATTATCCGCCGGCCCCGTATCCAGGAACAGGAATTTGTCTGACTGCACGTCAAACTCGAACACCATATCGTAAAAGTTCTGATGCTGGATAAACCCGTTCACCACCGCCTTGTTGTTGAACTTGTCGATCAGCGTGAACGGCTTCATTTCGATGAGGTTATCGTCCATATGATGCACATGGAGCAGGGGGATTTTGTACCGTGTTCCGAGATAATTCACTTTCATCCCGATATCCTGCACTTTTACAGATCCCCGGAACGACGGTTTGTCGGTGGTGCCGGTCACGTCGAGGTGGCCGGTGGCCGAACCGGTCAGTTCGCTCACGTAATCTCCCAAATATTTATCGAGCAGGCTGATGGAAGTGTTGTTGAGGTCGGTGGACGCGTTTACCACGCGGTTGCTGTCGCTGAGGCCCACGGTGCCTTTGGCCGTAAAGCTGGCCAGGGAATTGTCGGCCGACACGTCGAAGGAAAGCTGCCCGATCGAATGGTCGTAATTTCCTTTCCAGTTGACGAGCCCGATGGAGTCGTTGTCCACCCGCAGCTGGCTCGTCCGCACGTCAGCGTCCACGCTCAGCCGCCCGAAAGGATCGTGAACATCGATATCGCCATTGGCCATGCCTTCGATGAGGTTGTTGGTAAGGCCCTGGGGGATGATATCGGCGAGGTTCAGGTCTTTCAGGTTGATCATGAACCGCGACTCGTCCGGGTTGAATTCGTTGGTGCTGATGGTAATGGCCTGGTCGTTGCGCGTGATTTTCAGGTTATGGACGGTCAGAAAGTCGGTGCTCCAGTACACTTCGTTCCCGGACATCATGTTCCAGGGCTTGCCGTTGACGGTGAAGGAGCTGTTGAGGAAGTGGATCTTCACGCCATCGCCCACCGTTACCAGCCGCGCGTAGAATCCATTGAGGGAGGTCGTGTCTTCAACCTGCAGATCAAGCTTGATGAGCGAGGTGTCTTTCCCTGAGCTGGCCAGGATGAGCGGATTGCGGAAGATGACGCTGTCCCGGAACAATACCTCGCCGAGGCTCGTACTGACGTTGATACGGCTGAAATCGCCGTTGGATTTGAGTAGGAGGTTCCTCACCCCGAAATCCCGGAAAGCCGCTTCCGGTACCACCGCATTGAGCGACACGTTCCCCGTCAGGGTATTGAGCGCCCCCTCGATCCGTGTGCCGTCGAAACCGCTCACGTCGTTGGTAAATGCGGCGATGAGCTTGTCGACCTGCCCGAATTCCAGGGCAAAGGTGAAGTCCTGCCCGGCATTGATCATGGGCGGTGATTTGAAGAAACTGGGGTAATATTTATTGAGGAACAGTTTGAACGCATTGGGCAATTCCATGAAACTGTAGCTTCCCTGCACGAACCCGTTTATCTCGTTCCCCCGTACCCGTAAGGTCTTTAGCCCGTTTTCGGTGCCGGTGTAGACGGAAAGACTGTCGAATTCCACGCGGTTCCGGTTTTTGAACAGGGAAAGGTCGTACAGCCGGGCGGTGCCGTCGAAGTTATCGATGTTGCTGCCGGCGAAATTGAGGTCGGCTTTCGCCTGGAGGGTGATGGAATCTTCCGTGAGGTGGAGCGCCTTGAGGTCGCTGTTGCGTATTTCCGAATAGAAATTGAATATGGGCAGCCGGCTGTTGAAATCGATCGTTCCCGTGAAATCCATGTCCAGGTTGGGATCGTTCACGGTCAGTGCGCCGTTGAAGAATTTCCGGTTCATTTCGCCTTCGGTCTTCAGGTTCCGATATTGATAGCCATACAGGCCGATCTGTTGGATATCCGCGTCTACTGCGGCTTTCAGGTTTTTGAAATTAAAACCTTCGCCTTTCACCTCGGCTTTCATCGTCAACCGGTCCACGATGGTGTTGCCGAGGAGCTCGCCGAGTTGGAAGTCGTATGTGGTAAGGCTTCCCGAGTAAACGGGCACATCTTTGCTTGTCTTGAAGTTGATGTCGGAATCGAGGTTGCCGAGGTTGGTCTGGAATTTCCCGTAGGCCACGAAGTCGTTCACGAACCCGGTAAAGCTCCCCTGGAAGGCGAGCCGCTGGATGAGCTCGGTGCGGACGGCCGTGATGTCTTTGAGCATGGGGAAGAGCTGGCGGACGTCGGCGCCGCTGGTCGTCAGTTCCCGCGCGTTGAAATCGATGAAGGTTTCGTTGATGTAGGGAAGTCCCCTCATGCTGAAGTTCCCCCGGAGCCGCGTCGCCTTTCCGCCCTGCAGCTGCATGCTGTCTGCGGAAAGGTTGCTCACCGGTCCTTCCACCGATCCATTCACCCGGATTTCCGTATCCCAGGCCGAAAGCGGCGGCGCGAAAAACGCGATATCGTCGGATGACAGGCGGGTTTCGCGAAAATTGGCT
Organism: Chitinophaga rhizosphaerae; assembly: GCF_003958645.1. Taxonomy (GTDB): domain Bacteria; phylum Bacteroidota; class Bacteroidia; order Chitinophagales; family Chitinophagaceae; genus Chitinophaga; species Chitinophaga rhizosphaerae. The sequence goes on along the minus strand of NZ_RXLO01000006.1, from coordinate 91,415 downwards.
TTCATGGTCACGAGGTCTACATAGTCGCCCAGGTCGGCCATGTCCTCGTATTGCATCGTATAATAATCCTTGATGTGGCTGTTGTTGGTCACCAGGTCGAGGTCGTTAAATTCCATTTCGACGGGCGACATTTTGAATTTCGCCTTCAGCGATTTCACTTCGAACCCGCTGCGCTCGCGGGTGCTGAGCGCCAGGTCCGCGAAAATGCTGTCTTTCACGAGCCGGCTGTTGGAGATAGATAGGTTGATTTGGGCGAACCGGATGCGTGAGGGGTCGAATTGCCCGGCAGTGGAAGGCACCGAATCGCTGAGGTTGTTGACGCCGAAGGCGCCGTCTTTGATCGTGAGGGATTTGACGATCAGTTTCCAGTTGTCGGCATTCCATCGCAAAGGTACGATGGCGGCGGAGTCCGGCACGGGCTTGGGTGCGGCGGGCGACGGGGCGCGGCGCTTTCGCAGGGGGCTGGCCGGGTAGCTGGAAACTATGAAAGAGGGCTGATCGAGCAGGAGCTCGTTGATTTTGATGTTGCGGTTCAGGAGATCGAGCTGTTCGGCGTCGAGGTAAATTCGGCCGGCGGAAGCGTTCATGTCTTCGCCCACCCATTTGTCGACCAGGTTGAACCGTACGCGGCGGAAATCCACTTTTTTCAGGTCGAGCGAAATGCCCGTTTTCTGTTTTTTGGCCGGTTGAACGGGGGCGCCGCCGAATTCGTCTATAATAAATTGATAGTTCCAGAGGGAGTCGTTCCGGGGGCGGATGAGGTTGACCTGCGCATCTTCGAGCCCTACGAACTTGAGCACCGGTTTTTCCTGGATGAAAAACCAGTCGGTGATGCGGACGTGGAGGGCTTCTGCGTAAAGGAGGGTATCTTTGTTCCGGTCTTCCACCAGCGTGCCTTCCAGGCGCATGCTGTTGAACAGGCGGAAGTTGACGTGGCGGATTTCGACACGGGTGTTCAGCTGTTTGGACAGGCGCGCCGTAACTTCCTGGACCAGGAGGTTCTGAACGTAGGGAATATTGACGAGGATACTGACGAGGAGTAACAGGCCCAGCAGGCTCAGCAGGGCGATGGTCAATATTTTGCGAACTTTTTTCAGGGAACTCCGATTTATTCCGGCAAAAATAGTCATTACCAAAATGTTTGCCAATTGAATCTGCTACATATAAATTTGAATAAAACCCATCCCATGCGCTTTATACTCATTTTTTGCCTCCTGGTGCAAACCGGTTGGGCGGCGGCCCAGGAAAAATACGTGCTCGTCATCCACGGCGGGGCCGGCACGATTTTGAAGACGCAATTAACGCCGGAAAAGGAAACGGCCTATCGCGATGCACTGAAAGCTGCGCTGACGGCGGGTTATGATGTGCTGAGCAAGGGCGGTTCGAGCCTGGACGCGGTGGAGGCGGCGGTGCGGTCGATGGAGGATTGCCCGCTTTTCAATGCTGGCAAGGGCGCGGTGTTCACTGCCGAGGGGAAGAATGAGCTGGATGCGGCGATCATGAACGGTAAAACGCTGGAAGCCGGCGCGGTGGCGGGCGTTACCGTGTTGAGGAACCCGGTATCCGCCGCCAGGGCGGTGATGGAGAAAAGTAAGCATGTGATGATGACCGGGAAAGGGGCGGAGACGTTCGCGAAGGAAGCGGGCCTGGAGATCGTGGACCCTGCATACTTCCGGACGGAGGAACGATGGCAGGGGCTGCTGCGTGCCCGGCAGCTGGATAGTACCCGCCAGCAGCCGGACCATGCGGACACGGCGGCTTCCGCGCGGCTGGGGGCGGAGATGCGCGACTATAAATTCGGGACGGTGGGGGCGGTGGCGCTCGACCGGCAGGGGAACCTGGCGGCGGCCACGTCTACCGGGGGCATGACCAACAAGCGGTACGGCCGGGTGGGGGATGCGCCGGTGATCGGAGCGGGGACGTACGCCGATAACGCGACCTGCGCCGTTTCGTGTACGGGTTGGGGTGAGTATTTCATCCGGCTGGTGGTGGCGAAGACGGTTTGTGATCTTATCGAATATAAAGGAATGAGCGTCCTGGATGCGGCGAACGAATTGATAATGAGGAAAGTACCTGCGCTGGGGGGCGACGGTGGCCTTATCGCGATCGATACCCGCGGCCGGATCGCGATGTCATTTAACACGGCGGGCATGTATCGGGCGGCAATTACTGAAAATGGGAAGATGGAGGTGAGGATCTTTAAATAGTGTTTGTCATCATACTGTCACGCAATCGTGTATGTTTTGATGGTATTTTATACAATACTGATAGTAAATTGATTTACGAAAAAGTCGTAATGATATCTATGAATTTATCAAGTGCGTATAGCATTGATAATCAAATATATAAATCAACTAATTTTTACGTTTTAAGTCAGACATATTTTTTGATCGATGAAATGTAATGGCATTATCATGATTTGATGGTGGGATATTTAACAAAATTTTAAACATTCTATTTTTCGGTTGAACGATTTGCAAAGGAAGTTCTACTTCATTGCAATACGTTTAGCATCATTACCAGTTTTATCAATCAAGATTTGTATGACCAAGAAGCTACTCTTTTTGTTGGTCCTGCTAGGGGCAGCATATGCTGTTGCCCTGGCTCAGGACCGAAAGGTGTCCGGTACAGTGACGGATGCCAAAGGTGAGGCCCTGCCCGGGGTATCTATCCGGGAAGTGGGGACCTCCAACGGTACGGCATCCCTGGCCGACGGAAAATTTACCCTGACTTTAAAATCTGCCAGTCCGGCGCTGGAATTCTCCTTCATGGGGTACACCCGCATTACCATTAACGTCGACAAACGGACGGAGTACAAGGTGGTGATGCAGTCAGACGCCCAGCAGCTGAAAGACGTGGTGATCACCGGGTACGAGCAGAAGAAGCGCAAAACGCTCACTACTTCCGTGACCCGGCTGGAAGGCGATGAAATCCAGAACATCCCTGCCGCATCCGTGGTGAACCTGTTGCAGGGCCGTGTGGCCGGTCTGGCCGTGATCAACAGCTCGGGCGCCCCGGGCATCGGCGCCCCGGTATTCATCCGCGGTAACGCCAGCGTGGCATCCAGCTTCAACGACGATCGCATCTATTCCGACCCGCTGTATGTGGTAGACGGGATCCAGGTTCCGGCAGACCGCGCGGGCTCGAAAAGTTTTTCCGCCAACGATTTCGCCACCGGCAACAGCCCCATTTCCTGGCTGAACCCTAACGACATCGAATCTATCGACGTACTGAAAGACGCTGCCGCGGCTGCTGTGTACGGTTCACGAGGTGCTAACGGCGTTATCATCATCAAAACCAAAACCGCTAAATCCGGCAAGCCCAAGATCGATGTTCGCGCTTACAACGGCGTTAACTTCGCACCCCAACTTTTCCCCGTTCTCGGCGGTAAATCTGAGCGCGAGGCGAAAGTCGACATCTGGCAGCGATTTGCTCCCTACAACTCCCTGATGTCGGGCATGCCCATCCAGATGACGGACAGCCTCAACCCGTATTTCAACAACTCTACCGACTGGCAGAGCATGTACTTCCGCACAGGGCACATCCAGAACTACGATGCGAGCGTGTCTTCCGGTAACGAAATGGGCAACTTCCGCCTGGGTGGAGGGTATTTCAACGAACAGGGGATCGTCCTCAACACCGGTTTCAAGCGGTATACCGTGAATTTCACCGGCCGCCTGTTGCCGAACAAGAAGACTACCATCCAGATGCAATCTTATCTGGGCCGGACCGATCGTTCACGCGGCAACAGCCGTAATGGACAGGGTATCAGCTCCCGCGGGATCTGGAGCATTCCGTCTTCCGTTTACATGGTGCCCGACAAGAGCCCCTATGGTGGCGGGATGCTGGACGCATACACGCGCAACCGCGATCTGAACTTCACCAATACGGCCAACACCAGCCTGCAGATCATGTACCAGTTCACGCCCGACCTGCTGTTCACCTCCACCGGGTCTGTCAGCTACGCGTCTGACAAACGTGACTATTTCTTTGCCGGCGTAGCCAACAATGGCATCTCTGACGCAGGCCAGTATAGCGGCATCAGTAACGCCTATACGATCACTAACCAGTTATCGTACAACCATACTACCAGAAACAACGATCATAACTACGGTGCGTTTCTTGTGCAGGAGTTCAACAAGAACACGATGGAAACCACAACCATCATCGCTACCGGCGGTGCGTCCGATTACGTACAGGTGGTAAACGGCTTCTCCCGGAAAAACACGAATACCATTACCGGGTACGGCGCCAATGCCACATCTTCCGTGCTGGGTAAAGTGAACTACGGTTTCCGCGAAAAATACCTGTTTGACGCATCGTTGCGCGCGGATGGTTCCTCCAAACTTTCACCTGACCGCCGCTGGGGTTACTTCCCCACCTTCTCGGCCGGTTGGCGCATCGCGGAAGAGCCTTTCGTGAAAAACAACCTTCCCTGGATCGACGAAGCCAAAGTGCGTTATAGCTGGGGTAAAACCGCCAACCAGTTCGTGCAGAACTTCGCGAGCATCAGCAGCCTGCTGCCTGTTGCCGGCGGATTCGGCGAGCCCGGAGAATCTTACGTTTCTACCTACGGCGGTACACAGGCAGCCGTGCAGAACTTCTCGCAGATGCGGAACCCGGACCTGGACTGGGAATATTCCGACCAATCGAACCTCGGGATCGAGCTCTCCGTACTGAAAAACAGGATCAGCCTCATCGCCGATATCTATCAACGCTATACCGAAGGTGGTACCTACGCCGAAACGTTGCCCACCAGCTCCGGGTATTCGATGATCAACCGTAACGGTGTAGACCTGCTGAACAAAGGTTTCGAACTGACGCTCTCCGGTAAAGTGTTCCAATCCAAAAAAGCCGGCGGTTTCAACTGGACCACGCGTCTGGCCCTGGCCCGCAATACCACGAAAGTGGCGAAACTGCCCAATAACAACCAGCCCTGGTACCTCGATCAGCTGACGATGGTGAAAGTAGGTTCCGCACCCTATGGCTACATGTTCATGGTGAGCGATGGTGTTTGGCAAAGCAACGAGGAGGTTCCCGTTGACCCCTTCACCGGTAGAAAACTTTATTTCGACTACGGCTACCTGCCATACCGTGTTGGATCGCCCCGCTTCCTCGATCTGAACGGTGACTACAAAATCAACGACCTGAACGGCGATGGTGGACGTGAAGTGAACGACCGTATGTGGGTAGGCGATCCCAGCATCAAAGTTGAAGGTGGCTGGACGAATAATTTCACCTATAAGAATTTCACGGTAGACATGCTGTTCAACTTCCGTTTGGGGGTCAAAGTGGTGAACTCCGCGCTGCAACGCTACTGGAACTCAACCAAAGTGGTGGGCGGTTATAATCCGAACTACAAGACTTTCGATTATTTCAACGGTAACTCCCTCGACTGGGGTGGCATTCCCCCGCTGGGAGAATACGATATCTACGGTTTTGCCCCCGGCAGCCGCGGTGGTGAAGACGCTCGTTTCCCCACGCTCGACTACTGGACCGGTTCGGTACAGACTTTCTGGAACATTTACGACTACAAGAGCGCATTCGTGGAAGACGCTTCGTTCATGCGCCTGAAAAACCTCATGATCAGCTACAATGTGCCCTCCAAAACGGTGAAGCGCATCGGGCTCGACAGGGTACTGGTGTACGGCAATACCGAAAACGTATTCATCCTGACCAAATATTCCGGCAGAGATCCGGAAGGCATCGAGTTCCCCTCCGGGTACGACCGCGGCCGTAACTATCCGCTGTCCCGCAAAATTACCCTGGGCTTAAACTTGACTTTCTAATCCAAACAACTAGCATCGTATGAAAAGAGGAATATATTTTGTGTTGATGGGGATGGTGGGATTGACGGCCCTGTCCTGCAATAAACAACTGGACATAGACACGATCCAGGCCATTCCGGACGGCAAGTTCTGGGCCAACGAACGCGACCTCGACGCCGCGGTGGCCGGTGCTTACGCGCTGCTGCGCTCCACATTCGTGGAAAGCCCGATGAACAACAACGATCCTAACGCCTACCAGCCGCGTTTTTATATGTATGGAGACAGAAGGGGGCTGAGCCTTTCTTCCTATACGACCAAAGATCCAATCCGTGATAATACGGATGCGGCGCTGCGCAAGAACAGGTTGCGGAGCGAATGGGGGACCACAAATGGTTGGGACGGAATTCTGTTCAACTGGGCTCCGTTTTACCAGGTGATTGAGCAGTGCAACATCGTGTTGGAAAATGCCGGTCGCGTACCGGAGAACCAGTTCATCACTTACACCCGCGGGCATTATATCGCGGAAGCACGCTTCGTGCGCGCCTTCACGTACTTCTACATGGTACGCGTTTGGGGGAATGTACCTCTGGTGACGGCGCCTCGTACTACCGAGAAACTCGGCCGTACCGATTATAACAAGGTGCTCGATTTCGTGGAGTCGGAACTGAAGGCGGTCGAGGAACTGCTGCCGCTGCAATATTCCATTGCTTCGAAGAACGCCATCCGCGCTACGAAAGGCATGGCGCAGGCTACCCTGGCTCATGCGCTGGCCTGGCGCCATAAAGACGCGGAAGCCGTGCAATACGCTACCAAAGTTATCACCAGCGGCGTTTATAGCCTGATCGAGGATCGCAAACCTACTTCCACTTCGCCGGTATACTACCAGTACCCGACAATTTTCCGTGGCAACACTTCAGAAGGGATCATGGAAATTGACTTCAATCCCTCTACCGGCGAAGTTGGCCGCAACTCCTCGCTCGCCAACCTCATGTTGTTCGGACCGAACCTGGCCAACCGCAATGAACCGTTGTGGGGGATCAACTATCTCAAGATCAACGATTCAACCAACGCTGCCGGCTCCCGCGTATTCTCGCGCATCACCGACCCGAAGATCGTTTATCCCGATTCAACGGACGATCAGCGTTTTGTGGCATTCTTCCCGAAATCGGGCAGCTCCACCAAACCCGGAGAATTCGTGTACACCAAATACGCTTGGGTAGTAGACCCCTTACGTTTCATTTACCATGCCAACATCGTCGTGTTCCGCCTCGCAGACATCATGCTGCTCCGCGCCGAATGCAACGCACGCCTGGGCAATTTCACAGACGCACGTGCTGATCTCAACACCATCCGCAAAAGAGTTTGGCTGGGTGACTGGACCGGTGCCGACGCCGACCTTTCCCTCGAAATCTTCAACGAGCGCCGCCGCGAACTGCTGGGAGAAGGCCATTACTACTACGACCTCGTACGCACCGGCTACATCACTTCCCCCGATTATATCAAAGTGCCCACCCGCCCGGATATGACAACGGAAGAATTCAACGATGGCGCCTGGACATGGCCCGTTTCCAACCGCGCATTCACCGAAAACCCGAACATGGAACAAATGCGTTACTGGCAACGCTACTAACCAACAAAACTGAAATCATGAAAAAATATCTCTTGCAATATTGGGTCCTGCTGGTGGCTTTGGTGATGACCGCCTCCTGCCAAAAGGAACACTTTTTCGACGGCGGCGTGCACACCGGCAAGCTCGACATGAATATCTACGACTTCCTGAAAAGCCGTCCGCTGGAATTCGACACCATCGTTTGGATCCTCGATAAAACCGGCCTGGCGGAAGAAGTGAAGAAAAACAACATCACGTTCATCGCTCCCAAAGATCTTTGCGTGGTTAACTACCTCAAACAGATGGGCGGCGCAAAGCTCGACACGGTGAACGTGGTAACGCTGCGCAACGCCATGCAGAAATACATCCTCCCCAATGTGCGGGTTTGGCGGGAAGAAGTTCCCTTCGAATACGATGCCGCCAGGGGCGGTGGCCAATTCATCAAAACACTTGCCGGAGACTCCGTGTTCCTGGACTCCCCCCGCCGCGACGACTACAACGGTGTGAAGGAAGCAGGCCCGAAGTTCTTCCGTGTATGGTACCACAACGGCTATGGACAGTTCGCCAACCGCCGTTTCACGGCCGCCAATACCTGGCCCGAAACCGAAGTGGGCGGCAAACGCTGGAACCCCTGGGTCAGCAGCGGTATCGTTATCACCACCGACCTGCAGGCTACCAACGGGAACATCCAGGTGCTCAACGGCTCGCATACCTTCAATTTCCCCTTTAAATAAGGGATATTAAAAAACTTGCAATCATGAAGACGAAGACTATAAATAAAATATTGTTCGGGGCGGCCATCATCGGAGGCTTCGCATACGGTTGCCGGAAAGTGGACCTGCAAGACGGGTATTTCGGTAATAATATCCGTTATAAAGACAAGATCATGACCCTCGAAACCGGGCGCGACATCATGAAAGGCGATCTGCTGCTCGACCGCACCACCGGCCCCATTACTGTGGAACTGGCCGCCATCCGCAAATGGAACGGTCAGCCCGCCCCTGAAATGCTGCAACAGGTAGACGCCGTGGAATGGATCGACGAATTCACCGGCCAGGAAAAAACCCTGGAAGAGCTGGAGAAAAAGAAGAAGAAAGTGAAACGCCCCGTGTTCGAGATCAACAAGAACGATGGCCGCATCATCTTCCGCAAGGAAAGCTACGAAATGGATTCCTGCACCTATTTCATCGACGTGAAAGTCACCAACGGCGCCGGCTCCCGGGTCATCACCAACGCACTCGAAGTGAAAGTGGTGAAAGGGGCAGACTTTGAGTACCGTAACGACTATGCCTGGATCGTTTGCGCAGACTACGATTGGGACAACTGTGCGCCTTACTTCGACTCTATCAATATCCAGTTCCAGAAGGTGGAATACCTGGGCGAAGGCAGCACTATCACCTTCAAGTTCATTTCTCCGGAAGGGCAGGTGCTCAATCCGAAACTGTTCCCCGAAGGCAGCAAACAGAAAGGCAAGCGCATGGAGGATTTTACGTTCGCTTACCGCAAATTCGACGACCGCCTGGAATACGATGTATCGTATCCCTTCAACACCCAGGACCGTGAGTTCGAATGGTGGGTGCCCGGCGCTACATTCGGCAAAGACGATCACTACGATATGTTCGCCGCCGTGCGTTTCAAAATATTCCGGCCCGGCAACTGGAGGATTACCTGGAAAGCATTCTATCCCTGATCTAAACCCTGACCTTCAACCATAGACGAAACGGGCGGTAGCGATACCGCCCGTTCTTTTTTTGAAAGGGCCCAGTCCGCAATGCGTTCATAAAAAATTACCTTTGCCCCCATGCTCGAATACTTCCTCGTTATCCTCGCCCTGGGCGCCGGCGCCGCGGCTGCTTTCCGCCTCGGGAAACTGACCCCGCCTGCCACGGTCGCAGCCTGGTTCACGGGGATCATCGTATTCACCGGCGCCGGTTACCTGGGCCTGGCCATGCTGATCGCTTTCTTCGCCATGGGCACCCTCGCCACCGCGCACGGCAAATCCCGCAAAGCACTCACCGGCGATGCGCAGCAACAGCGGAACGCCGGGCAGGTATTCGCCAACGGCGGCGCAGCGGCACTTATATGTTTGCTGATCGTGGCCGCACCGTCCGCCGGCATTCCTTATCCGCTGATGCTGGCCGCCACCATGGCTTCCGCGGCGGCAGACACAGTGTCTTCCGAACTGGGAACGCTGTATGGACGGCGGTTCTATAACATCCTGACTTTCGGGAAAGATGAAAATGGGCGAGATGGCGTGGTCAGCCGCGAAGGAACGCTTTTGGGCATCGCCGCGTCGGCTGTGATCGGATGTATTTTCGTGTTGTTCACCGGCTCGTGGACCGGCTGCTGGATCGTGGTCCTCGCCGGAACGATCGGGAACCTCGCGGATTCTGTGCTGGGAGCAACGCTGGAAAGGAATGGCGTGATCAAAAACGACGCCGTCAATTTTCTCAACACGGCCGTTGCCGCATTGGCGGCCTGGGGATTGTGGGCATGCGCGGTTTAATGCGTACGCCAGGTCCGGCAGACGATCGCCGGCGCCGGGATTATGTTTTCCCTGGCCCGGAATGCGTTATTTCTTGTTGGTCATGATTTTATCTTTCATGAGGTTCATAAAGGTTTCGCGGTAGGTATCGCCAACGGGCACTTTTTCCTCGGTGTTGTCGAGGTGGACGGTGTTCCCTTCGATCATGCGGATGAAGCCGGTAGCCAGGAGGAACGATTTGTGGGTGCGCACGAAATCGGCGGCGGGGAGCCGCTCTTCCAGGTCTTTCATGTTCAGCAGCGCGATGATCTTTTCACCGTTGCGGATGTGGATCTTCACGTAGTTTTTCAATCCTTCGATGAAAATAATATCACGGATATTGATCTTGATAAGTTTTCCTTTCTGTTCCGTTTTCACGAAAATGAAGTCGCTGTCTTCCTTCGCCGGCGGTGAAGCGGGTTGGATGAGGGTCAGGGCGCGCTGGGCGCCTTTGATGAACCGTGCGAAGGAGATGGGTTTGAGGAGGTAATCCACCACTTCGTTCTCGAACCCTTCCATTGCATATTCACTGTAGGCGGTGGTGAGGATCACCTTGCATTTGCCGTTGATGGCCTTGATGAAATCGATCCCCGTCATGGAGGGCATCTGAACGTCCAGGAAAATAAGGTCTACTTTGTGCTGATGCAATACCTGCAAGCCTTCCAGCGGGTCGGTGGTGGAATAGAGGAGGTTGAGGAAAGGCGTTTGCCGGATGTGATGCGTCAGCAGGTCGATGGCGTGCTGCTCGTCGTCGATAATAATGCAGTTAATCATTTTTTATGCAGTTGAATGATCAGTTCGGCGGTATAGAAATGTTCCGTTTCGTTGATGGTGAAGCTGTATTTCCCTTCGTACGTCAATTGCAGCCGCTGGCGCACGTTGTTGAGGCCGATGCCGGTCGATAGCTCTTTGGGCCCTTTCTTCTTCTTGTTGCCGATGTAAAACCGGATGCGCTCGTCGTCGGCCTCGGTGCGGATGACGAGCGGGTTGGCCGGGTCGAGGAGGTCGCCGTGCTTGAACGCGTTTTCCACGAGGGTGATGAGGATGAGGGGGGCGATGCGCGCACCGGGATTGTGAAGCTCTTCGCTGTACTGGATGCTGAGCTTGTTGTTGAAACGCATCTGGTTGATTTCGATCACGTTCTTCATATGCGTGATCTCCTTGGTGAGGGCCACCTTTCCCTCGGCGTCTTCTTCCTTCCCCAAAGCATACCGCATGATGTCTGACAGGAGCAGAACGGCGTTCGACACCTCCTCGCTGAGGGGCACCGTCTTGCTGTAAATGAAACTCAGCGAATTGAAAAGGAAATGGGGGTTGATCTGGTACTTGATGGCGCTGAGCTCCGCGTCCATCTTCTGCTTTTCCAGTTCCTTCTGCAATTTCTCGCGACGGCTGAAATGCATGAAAACTGCCACCACAAAGGTAATGGCGAGGTTGAACAGGTAGGTGAATATCTGTGTGAGGGAAAAAACGAACATTTTGTTGGCGGTCATGAACTTGGTTACCTTGTCCGACCGGCCATTCACTTCATACACCGTTTTGGCGTATTCGTACAACATGGAATACCCGAATTTAACTGCAAAGAGGATAGTGACCACCGCCACGAAGCGCCCCCACCGGTTTTCCTGCAACCCTGGCAGCCAGGCCAGGAAAATAAGCACATAGTAAGTGATGGTGAATTCTACGACAGACCGGAATATGGTGATCCACGTACCCCCGAAGCGTTCGTAAGCGTTCGCCGTGAGGTCGGGGTCGAGGGTGTAGATGAAAAGGAAGGTGATGATGTTCCAGACGAGCGCGATGGAGAAAAGCGTCAGGATCCTTTTCCATTCTGTTTTGAAAAATCGGCCGGTTTTGTCCATTAACATGTGCAGGGTGGTAAGCGTTCGTTCAAAAATACTGAAAATAAGATGAGAAAGCCCCCATGCGGGGGCTTCCTCGTTAAATGGTTAAAAACCCTGTTGCGAGGATGTTCGTCCGGATTCGGTCTCGATGCTGTTCTTCCGCGCTTTCGCGGCTTTCACGTTCGAGTTGCCGAATTTGTAGCTGAACGTCAGGTTCACGGCGCGCGTGTCCATGTTCATCTTGCCCAGGTTATTGATGGATGAATATTGCACTTTGTACCGCATCTGGTTCGTGTTGAAGATGTCTACCGCTGCCAGTTTCAGGGAACCGTTGCCTTTCATGATGGTTTTGCTGAGCCCCAGGTCTACGTTCCCCTGTGTTTTCAGCACTGCATAACCGGCCATGATAGGCCCGCGCAGGTTGCCGTTCACCTCGGCCGTGAAGCCCTTGGGCAGCGTGAAGGAGTTCTGGATATTGGCGAAAGCGGTCACGCTGTTCTTTTTGTAATCGATCCCGTCCAGTTTGGTATTAATACCCAGGTACAGGCCGGTCACGGTAAACGTAGAGCGGATCTTGGGGGTGAAAGGCTTTACCCACACCACGTTCGCATAGGCCAGGTTGAAGTTGGTCTGGTTGTCGAAGCTCATGATCTGCACTTTGGTGACGGGGTCCTGGCGGAAGGTCATGCTCAGGTTGTCGGTCATCCGGGTAAACGCCACGGTGGTGAACAGCTGGTATTTGTGGCTCCAGGTGGCCTGTACGGCCTGCGAAAGCATGGGCTGGATGTTCGGGTTGCCCTGGCGGAGCGAGTAAGCGTTCACGTAGGTGGTGAAGGGGTTCACGATGTCGAACCCGAAACGGTTGATGCTCCTGCGGTAGCTGAAGCTGAACTGGTTCATGGGGCTCATGGCGTAGGAGGCAGATGCGCTGGGGAACAGTTGCACGTAGTCGCGGGAGAACTTTTGGTCCATGGTCAGGCTATTCCCCTTCGCATTGGTATGCTCCATCCGCAGCATGGCGCTGAACGTCCATTTCTTGATGGTTTTGGTGGCGCCGGCGTAAGCCGCGTTCACGTTTTCCTTATATATGAAGTGGTTCGTTTTGCTGGGATCGTTTTCCCATTTGCCGTTCTGCATCGTTTCCCAATGCATGTTGTTGTCGGTTTCGGTGAAGGTGGATTTGAGGCCGGCCTCCAGCTTGAACGCTTTGAACTGCTGGGTATAATCCGCGCTGAGGGAATACAGGTCGATGGCGGATTCGGTAAAGTTGCGGATGTGGGTGGAGTTGCCGATTGGCGCTTCCGTCACATAGGCGTGGTATTGACCGGAAAACTGGTCGTCCCAGTCTTTGCGGTGATTGAAGTAATCGGCGTTGATGGTCAGCTCGTTCTTGTTTTTGGCGCTGGCGGTACGGAAGTACGCGTTCACGCTGGGGTTGACGAGCCGTTGCGTACCGGTGGCGCCCTGGCGGAAAATGGAGTCCGGAAGGGTGGTGTAGTTGTCGCCCAGCCGGGTGCGTTTGTTGAACATGCTTTTTACGAGCACCCCGGCTGAGGAGGTTTTGGACAGATCGAAGTCCACACCGGCGCGCACATTATGGGTGTTCTTGTTCTCCCTGTTATAATCGCTTTCGGTGAGCACGTAACCGTCGGTATACAGGCGGTCGTTGGTATTATGGGTGAACGTTTTGGCGTAGTTATGATCGTAACCGCCATACAGGTTCACGCCCTTGCTGCGGTGGTTGAGGGTGATGCCCTCGGTGGTGCGCAGGTAGCGCCCGAAACCGCCGGTCAGCGTTACGTTGCCGTTGGTGCCGAGGTCTTTGGGCTTGAACATTTTAATGTTGATGATGGCCCCGTCCTGCGCGTCATATTTGCCGCTGGGCATGCTCATCAGCTCTATTTTGTCGATGTTGCTGCCTGCGGTGGAGGCGAGGAGGGTTTTGAGGTCTTCCCCGCTGAGGCGCGCCGGCCGCCCGTCGAGGTAAACGGTCACGGGCTTGCCGTTGAGCTGGAGGTTGTTATTGTTGTCTGTGATGACGCCGGGAGATTTGGTGACTACGTCCCAGGCATTGGAGCCGGCGGCGGTTACCGATTTCCCGACGTTCACGATCATGGTGCCGCCCTGCATGGTAACAGGGGGCGTGGTACTGGTGACCTCATGGGTCTTGAGCTGCTTGACGGAAGGAGCGGGGACGGTGTCTTTCTTTTGCTGCGCATAGGCGGAAGGAGCTGCGGAAAGAATAGTTGCTGAAATGATAGCGGTTAAAAAGGTTTGCATACACTGAATTTGATGATGCAAACTTATATCGGCCGCTGCCGGACTAAAAATTCGATACACCAACAGCCTGTTTTACATGATGAAACCGGTTTGCGGTTGACGAATTGCGCTCCCTCCGCAGTACAAAGTAAAAAGCCGTCCCCTTACGAAAACGGCTTTTCATTCATTTGATAATCAATTGTTTATTTGATGGGGTCCACTTTAAAACCCTTCTTTTTCAGCAGGTTGATCACGCCCTGATCGCCACCCAGGTGCATGGCCCCCACGGCAAAAAGCGCCCCGTTTTGCCGCATCGCTTTGTCCATCACAGGGATCCAGTTGCGGTTACGGTCGTACACGAGCACGTCTTCATATCCCTTGAACTCGGGCGATTCCCCCAGCATCTGGTGCAACGCGGACACGTCGCCCTTCTTGTAATTGGCGATCAGCCGGTTGAAAATCGCCTTCTGTTTGGGGATGTCATTGATATAGTCCATGATCATCCGCGCCTCCAGCGAATCCGGAAGGTTGTCGAAGATGGCAATCTGGTCGGCGATACCTTCCAGGCCTTCCACCGGTTTGCCGGAGCCTCTGGCCAGTTCCATCAATTTCTGTTCGTAGGAAACGGACGTTTTGCATTCCAGCATTTTGGGAAGGATGACGCTGAGCAACACCATGGGCTTCATCTTTTTAAAGTTGACGAGGTCCATGCCCAGGCTGTCGCTCATGAAACTGGTGAGCTTTCGGTAATCCGCAGGGGTAAACGCCTTTTCGAGGGCGTAATCCGGTTCGTTGCTTTGCAGCAGCGGCGCCATGGCCATCATGAGCATAGGATCGTCCATATCTACTTCAAGGAAGAGCGATTGGGTGGTTTTGACCGCTTTCTCCAGTCCGGCGGGCATTTTGAAATCCTGCTCGCAGATGAGATGGACGGTCCCGTAAAGGTACGACGGCTGGGTGAGGCCGTTGCCTGAAATCCTGTACAGCAGCGATTGTTGGGCAAATGCAGGGATCGTGAGGCAGAGGGATGCGATGGCGGCGAACGTTTTTTTGAACATGAAGCGGAGTATTTATGTGTGGGAATAATATTGAACGAGCTGTGCAGCGATCATTTCGAGATCGTCCGGTGTATGAAGGGCCGACAGGATGATCCGGTTGATCCGGTCGCCCTGGGGATCGGGATAGGCAAAGGAAGAAATAAGCGAATCGTGGGAAAGCAGCCAGTTGTAAACGGCTTCCGACGGGTCTTCCAGCACGAACATGGGCAGTTCGTGCGGATGCGGCAGTTCGTCGATGGCGCCGGTCAGCCGCTCCAGTGCGGTAATATTGCCGCGGAGCAGCTTGCGCGCGTCCGAAAAAGCAAGCGCCGCCTTCAGCCAGGCGTACGCGTTGGCAGGAATGATCGGCGTGCTGGCCGTGAAAAGCGGTAACCGGCGGATGGCGGCGATATCCGCCGCATGTCCCGCCACCAGGCCCCCTTCCAGGCTGTACGCCTTCGCCAGCGATGCGGTGATCAGGTAATGCGCGTTCTCCGAAATGGGCAACATCCCCGAAATCCCTTCACCCTGCGCTCCCAACACCCCGATGCCGTGCGAATCGTCGATCAGGACGAGGGCTTTGCGCTGCAGGCGCGCCAATGCACTGAAATCATGCACCTTACCGCGCAGCGGGTCCACCGCGTCGCTGATGAGGACGTAAGCGTTGTCCGGCTCGCGGTTGAGCATGTCTACCGTCGCATCCAGCCAATGTTCCCAATTCCCGGAAGTCACCACAGCGCCGGGGTAGCGCAACGCCGGGTGCGCGCCGGGCGCATATAACGGCGTTCCCCGGGTAACGGCATAGGTAACGGCCGCCTGGGCGGAAAGGTAGCCCGACGAGAAGCAGGCCGCCGCCTGTTGGCCGGTATGTACCGCCAGTGCGTGTTCCAACTCCTCGTACAGCCGCAATTGCAGGTTGCCGATGCGGCTGCTGGGGTACACACTGCCGAAGCGTTCCTGCCCTTCCGCCAGCAATTGCCGGAAAACAGGAGACGTGTGCATCCCCAGGTAGGAAAACCCGGAGAAGAACAGCAATTCACGGCCGTCGCAAACGACCGTCCTGCCGGGCATACTGTCTGTTATCTTGATCATGTTACTGTTTCCGGGTGCGGAGTACGAAATAATATTCGCCGGTCGTCACTTTCATATCGAATTCGGTATCGGTCAGCTTCACCACTTCCACCAGATGCTCCGATCCGCGCGATCCGCTCGCGCCCGTCACCGAAATGATCTTGCCGTTGCTGAGCAGGGAATACTTCCCGCTGTCGGGCACGCCGCCGATAGTGGCGATGAACAGGCCGTTGTCGAGAAACTGGTAATAGGCGTCGCTGTAATATCCGGTTTTCAGGTCTTTGGCCTGGGTTGCCTGCACGTGGTTATACGAAGTCCCCGCGGGAACGGTCACGTCATATACTTTCCATTTCTTGTGTTGCAGCAACGCGTTCGTTTTACCGGAATTGCAGGCTGCGAGCAACATCGCCGCCAAAAGGGATAAGATGGATATTTTCATTTGCCGGCGGCTTTTTCGTCGTTGAACTGTTGCGATTGCCCCACGGGAATGGATAAACTGTCCCATCCGTCTGCCCGCATGATCTTGCCGAGAAATACGATCTGGCCCACGTGGTACGGATAATGGGAAAGCTGGCGGTTGAGGGCGTCCATCACGCTATGCGGTTCGGTGCGGATGTAGACCGTTTTACCGAGGTCTTCTTCCGACAGGCTGTCGATAGCGGCGATGAGGCAATCCCACCCCTTGTTCCACATATCCAGCAAATCGGACATGGTAGCGTCTGGCGCATCGTCGATGAACTCGGCGTCGCGCTGGCGCCAGGGTTTTTCACCATCGCTGGTAAGGAAATCCGTGAAGCGCGACAGCATATTCCCGCTCATATGTTTTACGATGATGTAAATATTGTTGGGCTGGCCCGCAGGCTGCCAGTGGATCTGCTGATCGTTGAGCTGCCGGAAGGTTTTCTCGGCGAGGTCCTTGTAGGAGAGCAGTCGTTTCTTCGCACTGTCCAGGTAAAGTCTCATACGGTTTGATCTTTTTGTTGGAAGATTAAATGTACGAATTTATTCACCGGCCACGCTGTCGTCTCCCCGCCAATCGCCCACCGCTTCGATCTTCCCGTTTTCGATGCGGATAAGTTCGGTCCGGCTCCAGGGGGCGCCTGTTTTGAGTGTGTATCCCATTTTTTCCAGCGCGATGCGCGTGGCTTCGGGGAATTCCTTTTCGACGCGCACTTCGTCCGGCCACCATTGGTGATGGAATTTGGGCGCGTTGACGTTGGTTTGCGCGTCGAGTCCGAACACGATGTCGTTCATGAGCGTCTGGAACATGGAAGTGATGATGGTGGAGCCGCCCGGCGTGCCTGTCACCAGGTAAGGCTTCCCGTTTTTCAGCACGATGGTGGGTGTCATGGAGCTGAGCATGCGCTTTCCCGGCGCGATGGCGTTGGCTTCCGTGCCGAGGAGGCCGTACATGTTGGGGGTGCCGGGCTTCACGGAGAAGTCGTCCATCTCGTTATTGAGCAGGAACCCCGCGCCGCCGACCACCACTTTGCTGCCGTAGCCGCCATTGAGCGTGGTGGTAACGGCCACCGCATTGCCTTCGGCGTCTACCACGCTGAGGTGAGTGGTTTCCGTGCTTTCGAATGGCCCGCCGGCTTTGACGCCCGTACTGGGCGTGGGTTTGCCGGGTGTGAAATCAGCTATGCGCTGCCGGAGATATGCGTTGCCGGTCAGTTGTGCCACCGGTACTTTCACGAAATCGGGATCGCCGAGGAATTCGGCGCGGTCGGCATACGCCCTTCTTTCCGCTTCGATCATGCGCTGAACGGCTTCGGGGCTATGGAATGCGAACTGCTCCGGATGCGTCGCATCCACCATGCCGAGCATTTGCTGCAGCCCGATGCCGCCGCTGCTGGGGAGAGGCATGCTGATGACGGTATGCCCGCGGAAATCGAATTCCACGGGTTTGCGTGAAGCCGCTTTATAGGCGGCCATGTCTTTCTCCGTGATGATCCCGCCGCCGCGTTTCATTTCTTCGGCAACGAGTTTGGCGGTTTCCCCGGCATAAAATCCTTTCATGCCTTTCCGCGCGATCCGGCGCAAAGTGCCGGCCAGGTCTTTCTGCACGAGGGTGTCTCCCGGTTTCCAGGGCGCATCTTTCACAAACGCCACCGGGCGCGTGTTCAACCGGATGAATGCTTCCCGTAAACGGTTGAGCCCGTCTGCCTCGTGTTCCGTGATCACGAACCCTTTCTCCGCCAGTTCGATGGCCGGGGCCACCAGTCGGGAGAGGGGAAGCCTGCCAAATTCCTGCGACGCCACAAGCCCTGCTACCGTTCCGGGAACACCCGCGGCCAGGTGCCCGTCCAGCGACCGGCGGGCCACCGGGTTGCCGGCCGGATCCAGGTACATGTCGCGGTGCGCCTTTGCCGGGGCTTTCTCGCGGTAGTCGATCGAAACGGTCCGCCCGTCGGCCAGCCGTGCTACCAGAAAGCCCCCTCCGCCCAGGTTCCCCGCCGCCGGATATACGACCGCCAGCGCCAGCTGCACCGCGATGGCCGCATCCACGGCATTGCCCCCTTCCCGCATGATCTGCGCACCCGCCTCGCTGGCCAGCGGATGGGCGCTCGAAACGGCGAACCGCTTCGCTTCCATGTATTTGCGAATGGAATAATGGTACGGACCGGGCTGCTGCGCCACGGAAACAAGACAGGCCAACAACAGCAGGGGGAACAAAAAGATGCGCATAGGTCTCGAGCGTTTCGCCCTAAAATACGGATATTTTCCGGCTTGGGAGGCGCTTCCGCGATGCGCTTTTTCCCTATCTTAGCCGGATACTTCGACCATATGAAATCCTTTTTCTGCACCATTCTCCTGACTGTTTCCCTGCTGGCCGCCCGGGCACAGCAATCCCCGTCGGAATTCCTCGGATATCCGCTGGGGACGAGGTTTACGCCACATCATAAAGTGGTGGATTATTTCCGTAAACTGGCCGACGGTAACCGCATGGTACGGCTCGAAACGTACGGACAAACCTATGAAGGCAGGCCCCTCATCCTGGCGGTGCTGTCTGCGCCGGAAAACATCGCGCGGATAGAGGATATCAGGAAAGGGAACCTCGCACTGCTGGAGGGTGGCGCAACCAAAGACCAGCCCGTTATCATCTGGCTGAGTTATAATGTGCACGGCAACGAAGCCGTGTCTACCGAAGCGGCCATGCGTACCGCGCATTCGCTGTTGACCGACCGGCAGCAATTGCTGAAAAATGCCGTGATCATCATCGATCCCTGCCTGAACCCTGACGGGCGCGACCGCTACGTGAACTTCTACAATTCCGTGCACGCCCGCATTCCCGATGCTACCCCTTTTTCGCGGGAGCACGTGGAGCCCTGGCCCGGCGGGCGCCCCAATCACTATTATTTCGATCTGAACCGCGACTGGGCCTGGCAATCGCAGGTGGAATCGCGGCAGCGCGTGGCGCAATATAATCGCTGGATGCCGCAGGTACATGTCGATTTTCATGAACAGGGCGTAGACGCGCCGTATTATTTCGCACCGGCGGCGGAACCGCTGCATGATGCTGTAACGCAATGGCAGCGCGCGTTCCAGACGCAGATCGGGAAACACAACGCCACTTATTTCGATGCCAACGGCTGGCTGTATTTTACCAAGGAACAGTTCGACCTGTTCTATCCCAGCTACGGCGATACCTATCCCACTTATAATGGCGCTATCGGTATGACGTACGAGCAGGGGGGAAGCGGCCGCGCCGGCCTGGCGATCCTCAATCGCGAAGGCGATACGCTGCGGCTGAAAGACCGGCTGGACCATCACTTTACGACCGGAATCGCCACCGTGGAAGTTTCCGTTGCGCAAGCTGGAAAACTGGTGGACGAATTCGGGAAATTCTTCCGGGAGGCACGCCAACAGCCGGTGAGCGAATACAAGACCTTCGTGGTGAAGAGCGGAGGAAATACAGAAAAGCTCATGTTGCTGGTGGAAACGCTGCGCAATAACGATATTAAATACGGCTTCGCGACAGGTAACTCGTCTGGCAACGGTTTTAATTATTTTACCGGTAAAACGGAGAATTTTTCCCTCGAAAAGGGCGACCTGGTAGTAAGCGCCTATCAGCCGCGCTCCACGATGGTGCGCGTGCTTTTTGAGCCGGTGGCGCGGTTGACGGACAGCGTCACTTACGATATTACCGCCTGGGCGATGCCTTATGCCTATGGACTGCCCGCCTATGCCGTGAAGGCCCGTTTGCAGCCTGCGGTTTCGGATGCGCCGGAGAAAGCGGTAATACCTCCGGCAGAGGGCGCCACGTATGCCTATCTCGCTGGCTGGAACAGCATGAAGGATGTAAAATTCCTCGCTGCCCTGCTCAACCGTAATATGCGGGTCCGATATGCGGAGGCGCCGTTCACCATCGGCGGAAGGGTCCACCCCGCGGGTACGCTGATCATCACCAAATCGGGCAATAGCTCGCTGGATGCGATTCCCGTCATTGCTGCGCGTATGGGCGTGAAAGTTACCCGCGTGCCAACGGGGTTCGTGGACAAAGGGGCCGATTTCGGTTCGGATAAAATCCGTTTCATCCGCAAGCCCAAAGTAGGCGTGCTCGCCGGAGACGGCGTGTCTTCCCTGGGAATGGGTGAAGTCTGGCACTATTTCGAAGAACAGATAGAATATCCCTTGACGGTGCTGCCCGTGGCCGCATTGCCCGGTTCCAGCTGGAAAGACCTCGATGTGCTGATCATCCCCGACGGCAGATACGAAGCGTTGAAAGATAAGAATACGGCTTCCCGCCTGAAAAACTGGGTATCTGCCGGCGGCCGCCTGATCGTGATGGAAGATGCGGTGGCGCAACTGGCGGAAGGCGAGTGGGGGATTGCCATGAAAAAGGAAAAACAAGATGAGAAGGAAGAAGCAGGCGAAAAAACGCCCCAGGACCCATACATTCATTTAAAATCTTACGCCAACCGGGAGCGCGAAAGCGTTTCGGGATTCATTCCCGGCGCGATCTTTAAAGTGCATATGGACAAAACCCATCCGCTGGCGTTCGGTTACCCTGAATATTACTACACGCTGAAACAGAATGATCAGCTGTTGGCGTATTTCAAGGACGATGGCTGGAACGTAGGTGCGCTGAAGGGCGACGATTACCTGACCGGTTTCGTGGGCGCCACGGCCCGGGAGCGACTCCGCGATGGCCTCGTGTTCGGCGTCAAGGAAATCGGCAACGGCGAAGTGGTGCTGATGACGGATAACCCGCTCTTCCGCTCCTTCTGGGAAAACGGTAAGCTGCTCTTCGGCAATGCCGTGTTCTTCGTAGGACAGTAGTGCAAATACACAGAACTTGAAAGATCCGATCGTTCGCGCGATCGGATTTTTTTATTGTAGCCGTACAACGGAATGCAATTTGTTATTGAAAACGATCTTCCGCAGCAATGCCCTCCGCCGGCTTTCAGGGATCCACATCTCTTTCAAATCATCTGTCGATATGAAAATTTGCGGCAATATCCGCATGCTTCCAACGCGCACAACATCATTCAAACATCCAAAGACCAAGGCGGAATATTTATCCGGGTCTCGGCGCAAGTACTTCCCATTGAAACACCAAAGCCGCCCGGCAGATCGGGCGGCTTTGGATATGTCGAACAATTGCATTTACATTTTCCGTTTGATGCCGCAACCGACGGATGCGGTAGAAGGGTTGGCGATGGGTTTTCCTGCGACCATGGACTGGATGGCGGTTTGCAGGTATTTCTCTTTTACTTCTGTCGCGCTGCCGGGATTGTCGTCGATCGCGCCTTTGTAGACGAGCGTACTGCTCTTGTCGAACAAATAGCATTCGGGCGTACGGTCTGCGTTGAACGCATTCGCCACCTGGTTGTCTTTATCCACGACATAAGGCCATTGATACGATTGATGGCGCGCATACGCCTGCATGGCCTCGAAAGAATCGCCGCCGGTTCGGGCCGCTTCGTTGGAATTGACGAGGATCACACCGATATTGTTCTTCTGCGCGAATTGGCAGATGGCACGGGTACGGTCCTGGTTGCGGACAACATACGGACAAGTATTGCAGGAAAACATGACCAGCAAACCATTGGCTTTTTTCGCATCGTTGAGCGACAATTCCCTGCCGGAAACATCCTTCATCTTCACATCGGCTTTTGGCATCTTCGCCCCAATGTCAAGGAAAGCGGGCGAACGGAACGAAACCGCCGCTGCCGCGATCAACAGGAGGAAAAAGAACTGCTTTTTCATAGGCCTCCATAATTTGGTTGATATGAAATTAAGGTATTTCGGGTGCAAACAAAAGCCATCCATCCTATTTTCCGGATGGTACTATGAAAGTCCCTGTAATTCAGGCGATTCTTCCTTCTCCCTTTCCGCCGCTATCTCCCGCAACGTACTGATACTCGTGTTCAGTTCGAAGCCGATCAGCAGGATAAATGAATTGAAATACACCACCAGCATGAGCACCAGTACGGTGCCGATAGAGCCGTAGATCTGGTTGTACCGCGCGAAGTTGTTCACCCAGAAAGAAAACCCGAGCGTCACCACGATCATCGCGATGGTGGCGAAAGTTGAACCCGCGGAAATGAATTTCCACTTCTTCTGCACCGCCGGCCCAAACCGGTAAATGAACGAAATAATGGAAAAGAACAGCAGCACGATGAGCGTCCACCGCACCACCTGCAACAAAAACTGCGAATATTCGTTGTCGATACCAATGTATGCCAGCACGCTCTTCAACAGCGTGCCCTGCATGATGATGAGCACCACCGTGGCAAGTAAAAGGAAAACGAGGAAGATGGTCAGCTTCAGCGCCGTGAGCCGCGTTTGCCACCAGGTGCGCTGCCGGAACCCGGGGAGTAATTTATCGAACGAGCGCAGCATGCCCATCACCCCGTTCGACGAATAATAAAAGCTGAGTACGAAAGCGACGGAAAGCAGTGTGTTGCGCTGGGTATAGAGGAAATCATGGATCATGTCGCGCACGATGATGTAACTGTTGTAATTCGGCGTGATCGTTTGCGCGAGGTCGTACAGCGTCGGTTCCACGTTTTGCAGCGGAATGAACGGAACGAGCGTGAAAAGGAAAATGAAGAACGGCGGGATGGCCAGCAGGAAGTTGAACGAAATGGCCGCCGCCCTTTCCACCAGGCTTTCCTTCGCCGTTTCCTTAAGGAAAAACACGATGACGTCGTAAAGGGGCGCGCCGTCGAACCCCGGTAATACCAGTGATTTGCTCTTATGCGTCAGCCACAGTACGGGCCGGGATTCGAGGATAAGTTTTTCTACGTCGATCATCTATTGGGAGTTGGACCGCCGTAAAAATACGAATTATTTGATGCCCCTCGCGTTCAGGCCTTTCTGGTAGGCCCGCGCATTGTCGAGATGTTCCTTGAACGTCACCGCGAAAGAGTGGTATCCGCTGCCATCGGGCCTTGCGGCAAAATAGAGGTAATCCGTTTCCGCAGGCGTCAGCACCGCGTCGATGGATTTGGCGGAAGGCGTGCAGATCGGGCCGGGAGGGAGGCCGTAATAACGGTAGGTGTTATACGGAGAATCGAATTCGGTATGCACATTGTAAATCCGGCGCAGCGCGAAATTTTTTAACGCAAATTTGACGGTAGGGTCGGCGCCGAGCTTCATGCCGGTCCGCAGGCGATTGAGGTATACGCTGGCGATCACGGGCTTCTCGTCGTGCCGGTTGGTTTCTTCTTCCACGATAGATGCGAGCACGGTCACCTGAACGGGCGTGAGGTTGAGTGCGGCGGCTTTGCTGCGGCGTGTTTCGTTCCAGAAATCCGTATAGGCTCCTTCGATCTTTTCGAAAACTTTGGCGGCGGAGGTATTCCAGTAAAACTCGTAAGTGTTGGGGACGACGGCGCACATCACCGTGGTGGAATCGAGCCCGAACTGGCGGAGGTACACGGCGTCTTCCATAATGGCGCGCATGGCGGTGGAATCTGCTTCCAGGTTGTTGGAAACGAGCCGGATGAAATCGTCTTTCAGCCGGAGTTTATTGATGACGAGGCGTACGGGCGATTGGCGGCCGCTGCGGAGGATGCGGACGATCTCCAGGTTGCCCATTCCTTTTTTAATTTCGTACCGGCCGGCTTTCACGCGGGAGGGATATCCGAGCTGGCGGGCAACGATGTTGAAGGTGGCGCGGGAGGTGATGATCTCCTGTTCCTGCAAGCCTTTCAACACATCTTCGTACCGGCTGCCGGTGGGAATGTAGAAGTACTTTTTATCGCCGAAGGAGCGGGTATTGGGCCCCATGAGCAGGTATGCGGCTGCCACGAGGGCGCCTGCGATCAGGCAGGAGCCGATGATGGCGATGCGGCGCACCCATGGAGAGGTGTTCTTTTTGGTTTTGTTACGCATATTGTAGAAGGCGGAGTATAGTCAACAAAAAACCCCGCTTTTAACGGCGAGGTCTTTGTAAATATTATTCGGAAGGAATATTTAGTGTTTGGCGGAGTCGTTGGCGGGCTGAACCGGAGGAGCGGCCTGCTGTTGTGCGCCGGGAAGCGGAGTGCTGTTGGTAACCGGAGCTGCGCCTTGTGCACGTTCACTGGCGCTCTGGGGCATGTTGTTGCCGCCGGTACCTGCGGAACCGATGAACATGGTTGAAGTAAGACACAGTACGGCAATAACGGCCGCCAGTACCCAGGTGCCTTTTTCCAGCACGTCGGTCGTTTGGCGAACGCCCATCACCTGGTTGCCAAAACCGCCGAGGTTACCGGCGAGACCGCCGCCTTTGGGGTTCTGTACCAGTACGAAAAAGCCAAGCAGAATACAGGCAATCACAATCAATATTCCAAAGAAAATCAACATATTAGCTACTAGTTATGAGTTGTCAATTGTTTTGTAAGTCTTTAATCTTCTGCGCAAAGTACGCTTTTTTGCCCGGATTAAGCAAACTTAATTTTTGATAAACGGCGATGGCTTTTTCAGGCTGGTTTTGCCGTACCCAGATCTCTGCCAGCGTTTCGGAAACGATGTCGTCGTTCAGGGTGATAGACTGTATGGCCATGGCTTCCACGCGTTCGGTCACTTCCGGGTCGTCGTCTTCGTAAAGTTTGTGCAATTGCTGATGGTACCAGTCTTTGGTGGCTTTTCCGGCGAAGTTGTCCTTGATCTGGCGGAGCCAGTCGGTAAAGCTTCTCATTTCAGCGGCGGCTTTTGCGGTCATGCTTTCTGCGTTAGTCGGCTCTTTCAGTTTTTTATATGCGAAATAGTCTTCCGTGAACAGGGGCTGGAAGGTAAGCTCGGTTTCCTGGGCCGGTGCATCCATCGGGTGGATGCGGATGGGCGTTTCGCCTTCGGCGGGTTCCACTTCCGGCGCGGGCGGAATGGCGATGCCCTGGCCTTCGGGGGCATGGCCCGTGGGGATTTCCACTTCCTCCTCCTCGATCTCCGGTTCGTAAGCGGCGGGTTCGTGGGGATGGGCGGCTTCCGGCGCGGGCGGAATGGCGATGCCGTGCCCTTCGGGAGTGTGGCCCGTGGCAATTTCCACTTCCTCCTCCTCGATCTCCGGCTCGTAAGTGGCGGGCTCGTGGGGATGGGGGGCTTCCGGCGCGGGCGGTATGGCGATGCCATGGCCTTCGGGAGCGTGGCCCGTCGGGACTTCTATTTCCTCTTCTTCAATTTCGGGTTCATATCCGGCGGGTGCTTCGGTGCGGAGGGCTTCATAATCCAACGCGATCACATCGTCAGGCACTTCGAGGTTGCGGGCGGCGTCGAATGCGGCTTTCTCTTCTTCCGCTTCATAATCCACAGACACCACGTCGTCAGGCACTTCGAGGTTGCGGGCGGCGTCGAATGCAGCTTTCTCTTCTTCCGCTTCATAATCCACAGACACCACGTCGTCGGGCACTTCGAGGTTGCGTGCGGCTTCAAATACAGCTTTGTCGGCTTCGGCTTCGTAATCCACCGCCACCACTTCGTCTACTTCCGTAGGCGGGGCGGCGATTGGGGATGTATCGGCGAGAGCGGCCGCGGCGGCGCGGTCTTCGGCTTCCAGTTCGTCGAGAATGGCCTGGTCTTCCGCGCTGATCCCGTTTTCCTCGGTCTGCAACACTATTTTCTCTTCCGGTAAGAGCGCCGGTAGTTCATGAACAGCGTTGCTTTGCCAGGCCTGTTGGGCATCCGTAGCAGGGGAGGGCGGCTCCAGTTCGTCGAGCAGGGCGGTTTCTTCCTCGTCCACTTCCGCTTCCAGCGATTGGCTGTGAAGGGCGGGCTGCTGGTCGGCCGCGGCTTCCAGGTTATCGATAATGGCCTGGTCCTGGCCGTTTACCGCGTCTTGCACGGCTATTTCGCCGGATTGCCAGGCGTCTGCCGGTTCGGCTGCTGGGGCTGCCGCTTCGGCGGGCGCATTTTCGGATGCCAGCTGGTAAAGGTATTGCGGCGTGCTGGTATACAGCTGTGCCGCCTTGAAAACCGGGCTCTGGAAATCCGGTGTGTAAGCGAATTGTTTTTGCGCCAGCAGGACCCGGGCGGCCGCGAAATACGGGTACTGCTCCACCAAACGCTCCAGCGCCTGCTGGTCTACGTTCCGCAGCTCATCTTCGTGAAAAATATGATCTATGATCCTGTTTGGCGTCATGTGCGCTAAAATATGAAAATAATGTCTAAATCAAAGAAAGGCTACCAGTTCGCGAAGGCCCGGTTAAAGATATCGTCTACCAGGTTCGGGACGATCTCGGCGATCAGCGCGGATTCAGATTCGGTGATCGTACGCTGGGCGTTGAAGTCGGCCGAACGGGAGAACGACTGGTTGGTAAATCCGCCTTTTTTGTCGCCCACCCGGGTAATGAAGGTCACGTTCACGGTGATCGTCAAACGGGCGGAAGCCGGTTTATCGATATTGGTCACCGCGGAATTGGAAACGGAATAGCCCGTGATGGTGCCGCGGAACTCATAATCGGCCGTCTGGTCGTTGGTTTGGGCAAGGCGTGTTTGCGCGAGGATCTTCTGGCGAAGTTTTTCGGTGATGTTCTGGCTCAGCTGCGGGTTATTCTGCGGTGCACGGTTATCGAAATAGCGTACCAATACGGTTTTGGCCGCGGGATCGATGCGGGCGCCGCTGGCGGAATACTTGATGGTACAGCCACCGATGCCTGCCCAAAGGGCCAGGCCCGCCAGCAGGGCGATGTATCTGGACATAGGTCGTTTATTCATGAATGTTATACTCCTTCAGTTTACGGTACAGGGTGCGTTCCGAAATACCGAGATCGAGCGCAGCATCTTTTCTTTTCCCTTTATGCTTGCGCAGCGCCTTTTCGATCAGTTCTTTTTCCTTGTCGGCGATGGAAAGCGTTTCTTCCACCTCTTCATGATGATCGATGGCGTTGTCTTTCAGGATGATCGGTTGGGCGGTGGCCGGTGCGGCGATGATATTGGGCGTTGTCACCACCGGTGCTTCGGCCGGCTGATACGATCCCGCCAGTACGCCGGAATCCGCGTAGGCAGCGTGTTGCGCCATATTCGGATTTTGCAGCACTTCGAAAAACATCTTTTTCAGTTCCGTCACATCCTTCTTCATGTCGAAGAAAAGTTTGTACAGGATATCGCGCTCGGAAGCGAAGTCGCCATTGCCCTGGCCGCCCGGCGCCAGCATGGGCAGGCGGTTGACGGTGGGCTGCTCCGGCAGGAAGTGCTGCAGGTCGGTGGCCGTCACCAGCTTCTCGGGCGCCAGTACGGAAATCTGCTCGGCGATGTTCTTCAGTTCGCGCACGTTCCCCGGCCAGGGGTAATTCACGAGCACGTCCCGCGCTTCTTCGTTCAGCTGGATGGAAGTCGTTTTGTACTTCTCCGCGAAATCCACGCAGAACTTGCGGAAGAGCATGGGGATATCTTCTTTCCTGTCGCGCAGCGAAGGCACGCGGATGGGAACGGTATTGAGGCGGTAATAGAGGTCTTCGCGGAATTTGCCCTGCTGCGTACGCTCGAGCAGGTCGCGGTTGGTGGCGGCGATCACGCGCACGTCGGTTTTCTGCACTTTCGAAGATCCCACGCGGATGTATTCGCCGGTTTCCAGCACGCGCAGCAGGCGCGCCTGGGTGCCGAGCGGCATTTCACCGATCTCGTCGAGGAAGATGGTGCCGCCGTTCACGGTCTCGAAATATCCTTTACGGTTGTCTACCGCTCCGGTGAACGATCCCTTTTCATGCCCGAACAGCTCCGAATCGATCGTGCCTTCCGGGATGGCGCCGCAGTTCACGGCGATGAAAGGATTGTGCTTGCGGGCGCTCAATGCATGGATGATCTGGGAGAATACTTCCTTGCCCACACCGCTTTCGCCGGAAATCAACACCGTCAGGTCTGTATTGGCGACCTGTGCGGCTACCTGCAGCGCGTAGTTGAGCGACTGCGAATTGCCGATGATGCCGAAGCGGTTTTTTATGCTTTGAATATTGTCCATTCTAAATTATGTTTTATCAGCAGCGGCCCACAACGGTGCCGATGAGGGTGCCTGCCGTACAGTCATCAATTTTGACCATCACGTATTCGCCTTTACGGAGGTCGGATTTGTCGAACACGGCTACTTTGTTATGGTCTGTGCGACCGAACAGTTGCGCGTCCGATTTCTTGGAAGTGCCTTCCACGAGCACTTTGAAGGTTTTGCCTACGTCTTTGCGCATGCTGTCGAGGGAATGGCCGCGGTGAAGGGCGACGATTTCGGCGAGGCGGCGTTTCTTCACGTCTTCCGGCACATCGTCCTGGTACCGGCGGGCGGCGAGGGTGCCGGGGCGTTCGGAATAGGCGAACATGTAGGCGAGATCGTATTTGGCGTATTCCATGACGGACAGCGTATCCTGGTGATCTTCTTCCGTTTCCGTGCAGAAGCCGGTGATAACGTCTGTGGAAATGGCGCAGCCGGGGAGGATTTCGCGGATGCGGTCGATCTTTTTCAGGTACCATTCCCGGGTGTAGGTGCGGTTCATCAATTGGAGAATGCGGGTGGAGCCGCTTTGCACGGGAAGGTGGATATAATTGCAGATGTTTTCGTGCCGGGCCATGGTGTGCAGCACTTCATCGGTGATGTCTTTCGGATGGGAGGTGCTGAAGCGCACACGCAGGAGGGGGCTGATCTCCGCCACTTTTTCCATGAGGCGGGCGAAGGTGACGGTTTCGTTGCCGGATTCGTCCACGAAATAATAGGAGTCCACGTTTTGCCCGAGGAGCGTCACTTCGCGGTAGCCGCGTTCGAAAAGGTCGGTGGCTTCTGCCAGGATGGAATGCGGGTCGCGGCTGCGTTCGCGGCCGCGGGTAAAAGGCACGACACAGAATGTGCACATATTGTTGCAGCCGCGCATGATGGACACGAAGGCGGTAACGCCGTTACTGTCCAGGCGGACGGGGCTGATGTCCCCATAGGTTTCTTCGCGGCTGAGGAGCACGTTGATGGCTTTCTGGCCGGTGCCGGCTTCTTCGATGAGGCTGGGGAGGGTGCGGTAGGCATCGGGGCCTACAACGAGGTCTACCAGTTTCTCCTCTTCGAGGAATTTCGATTTGAGGCGTTCGGCCATGCAACCGAGGACGCCCACGAGGAAGTGGGGTTTCTGTTGCTTGGTTTTTTTGAACTCGGTGAGGCGCTGGCGAACGGTTTGTTCCGCTTTTTCGCGGATGGAGCAGGTGTTGAGGAGGACGAGGTCCGCCTCTTCGACGTTGCGGGTGGCGCCGAAACCCTGTGTATTAAGGATGGAAGCGACGATTTCACTGTCGTTGAAATTCATCTGGCAACCATAGCTTTCGATATAGAATTTTTTTGCATAGGTTTGGCTATCCCCGGAATTCGGGGCGATAGCTTCGCCCTGGCGGCTCTCATCATGTACTTTCTGAACTGTTTCCAGCATGCCTGTCAAAATTTTGAACTGCAAAAATAGTAAAAAAATGACAGAATGACAGGGTCGTGATCCGTGGGAAATATCATTTAACTTTTTACCTTTGCCGACAACTTGCTGTTCCAGGCTGCGGCGGGTTACATATCTTTAAAATTGCGTATTTCGTTCCTGTTCAAATTTGCCGCTCTTATTATTAAAAAGGGAACACATTTATAGCGTGCCGCAAGAACTTCCAAATAACGAAGGCTCAGCCCTCCTGTTGCGTATTGCTGACGGCGACGAACAGGCGTTTTCTTCCTTTTTCTTTGCATGGGCACCCCAGCTTTCCGCTATCGCCATGAAAATACTGAAGAACGAGTATGCCCGGCAGGAAGTCGTGCAGGAAGTGTTCATCAAGGTCTGGCTTCACCGCGATAAGCTGGGGGCGGTTGAAAACATGGGCGCCTGGCTCCGCAAGATCACTGTCAATCAAAGTCTTTTAGCGCTGCAACGTCATGTGGCCGAAGATAAACGGCTGGAAGTCATCCAGCTATGGCGCGATTCCCAGGAAAATGCCAGCCATCTTGAGCTGAAGGAGATCCAGCGGCTGGTGAACCAGGCCATAAACTCCCTCTCTCCGCAGCGGAAAACCATTTACCGGATGAACCGGGTGGAAGGAAAAACGACCCTCCAGATCGCAGGGGAGCTCCAACTGTCTCACGGATATGTCCGCAACGCGCTCAGCGCCGCCCTGGCCGTTATCAGGGAACGGTTGACGGAATCCGGGTGGCTGTTGCTGATATTTTCGCTTTCCCTGTAAAAAAATATTTTAAATCCGATGATGACATTCCCACGTTTAGCTTGATCATATTATATGAACAGCATGAAAAATACGCGATTACACAACCTGGTGCAGGATTTCCTCGACAACAAGCTGGATGCGGCAGGCCAGCGGGAATTCTACACATTGCTCGGGGATGCCGGCCAGCGGGAAGCGCTTGCGGAGGTATTCCTCGAACGGATGGGCCCGGTTGAAGCCGGAACTGAAACCGACCCTGCATTGCAGGGGATACTGGGATCGGTACTGGCGGCAGACTCGCCCATGAAAACACCGGTCCGGCGCATGCGCTACCTGGGATGGGCGGCAGCCATCGGGCTGCTCGTGCTGGCAGGCAGCGTGTACCGGCTCACGGAACAGCACAGAAACGTATCGGTGCCGGTGGCACAGGCGCCTGCAAAGGTACATCCGCCTGGCAGGCAGGGAGCAGTGCTGACTTTGGCCGACGGTTCCACGATTTTGCTGGACAGCCTTCAGAACGGCATCGTGGCCAGCCAGTCGGGTGCAGAAGTGGTCCTCGACAACGGGCAATTGACGTACGACGCCGACGAAACCAACGCCGCAAGCCCGGCGTTCAACACGATCGCTACGCCGAAAGGCCGGCAATTCCGCGTTGTATTGCCCGACGGAACGAAAGTCTGGCTCAACGCTGCCTCGTCGCTGCAATATCCGGTGGTGTTCACCGAAAACGCGCGCGAGGTAAAAATTACCGGTGAAGCCTATTTTGAAGTGACGGCCGACCCGTTGAAGCCCTTTTCGGTGCGCTTCGGGGAGAAAGGCCTGGTGGAAGTGCTGGGAACGGAATTTAACATCAATACATATACGGACGAGCCCGCGGTTAAAGCATCGTTGCTGCGCGGAAGCATCAGGGTGAACAAACAACAGGTATTAAGGCCGGGAGAGCAGGCCATCATAGACGCAGACGGCGGAATGACCGTTACGAGCGGCAGCGAGACCGCAAACGCCATCGATTGGAAAAACGGACTGTTTACGATGAGCAGCACGGAATTGCCGGCACTGTTCCGGCAGATATCCAGGTGGTACGACATCGAAGTGGAAATACATGGGGAACTGCCCCGGCGCTCCTTCGGGGGAACATTGGACAGGAGCGTAAATCTGACAGACCTGATTGAAGCGCTGAACATCTATGGCGTGAATTGCAGCCTGGAGAAGAACAAATTGATCGTAAGACCATAAAAGACATTATCCCGGCAAAAAAGAAACCGCCCCGTCTGACTCACGGAGCGGCAATACGGTCGGGCTAATAAACCAAAATCAGGGTTCCATTATTTATCAACCAAAACCAGCCAAATGTATGCATTTAATTGCGTTTTTGGTCCGGCATTGTCATGAACTTTCCGGATTGTTATCTAGATCGACAGGGTTATTAAAAAAATCGCTAGCCTTTGCCCTAGTCGTATTGCTTCAAACCAGCGCAGTGTCTGCGCAAAAAGTCAATCTCCGCCTGAAAAACGCTTCCCTGAAAGAGATCTTCGGGAAGCTCGAGCCGCAAACAGGCATGTCTTTTATGTGGGATGAGCAGCTACTCAGAAAAGCATCGCCACAGGATGTGCAGCTTATCAACGTTTCCGTGGTGGAAGCGATGGAGACGGTATTGCGCAACCAGCCGCTTACGTACCGGATCGTCAACAAAATGGTGGTGATCAATGAAAAGCCGGCTTACGATTTGAGGCAGGCGGTGCAGGTGATCAGCGGTGCCGTGCGCGACGAATCGGGGAAAGCCATCCCCTTCGCGACGGTCCGCGTGAAAGGCACCACCATTGGCGCGGTAACGTCGCCAGACGGTACTTTCCAGTTGCGGGTGAATACGCTGCCGGTGATACTTGTGATCAGCTGCCAGGGCTATTCCCCGAAAGAAGTAAAGGCAACAACCGCCGGCGCATTGAATGTGATGCTGGAGCGCACCCCGCAGCAGATCAACGAAGTGGTAGTGACCACGGGGATCTTCAACCGGAAGAAGGAGAGCTTTACCGGCGCCGTGACTACCGTAACCGCCGAGCAGCTCGCATCGTTCGGCAACCGTAACCTCATCACTTCGCTGCGCAACATCGACCCGTCTTTCAACATCGTGGAAAGCAACACCTTCGGCTCCAATCCCAACCGGCTGCCCGAAATCCAGATCCGCGGCAATTCCAGCCTGCCGAATGTGAACGAACTGCAAGACGAGACCAGGGTGGGCATGAACACGCCGCTGGTGATCCTCGACGGGTTCGAATCTTCGCTGCAAAAACTGCTGGACATCAACCAGAACGAAGTGGAGTCGATCACCATGCTGAAGGATGCGTCCGCAACGGCCATCTACGGTTCCCGCGGCGCCAACGGCGTGATCGTGATCAATACCAGGGCGCCCAAGCCGGGGAAACTGCGTTTGACGTACCGCGGCGACCTGAACGTCGAAATGCCCGACCTCACGGCTTACAGCGTGCTGAACGCCCGCGAAAAGCTGGACCTCGAATACAAGGTGGGCCTGTATAACAACGCCCGCGCCGAATCGGACGTTCCCCTCAAACAATATTACAACTACCTGATGAGCGAGGTGAACCGCGGCGTGGAGACGGACTGGCTGTCCAAACCCGTGCGCACCGGGATCGGCCAGCGCCACAACGTGCGGCTGGAAGGGGGCGACAATGCCTTCCGCTATTCCATTTCCGCGCAGGTCAACGATATCCAGGGCGTCATGAAGGAATCGGCGCGCAGGGTTTTCAATGGTACCATCAACCTCAGCTACATCTACAAAAAAATCCGCTTCACCAACAACCTCCTGATCGGATTGGGTAATAGTTCGGAATCGCCCTACGGCTCGTTTTCCACGTACGTGCGGATGAACCCTTACTGGTCGCCGTACGACGAAAAAGGCCGCGTGCGGAAGCAACTGGGCAACCCGGGCTCCAGCATTTACAGCGGGCGCTGGAACACATTGCCCACCAACCCCCTGTACGACGCTACGTTGAATACTTTCCAGACCAACAATACCAACGATATCACCAATAACTTTTCCGTGGAGTGGCGTATTACGCCCGACCTCCTTTTCCGCGGAAGGCTGGGGCTTACGAAGATCATGTCGGACTCCGACTATTTCCGGCCGGCAGACCATACGGCTTTCGCCAATCAGGCAGATATCCTGCGCCGGGGCAACTACCGTTACGGCGTATCCAAAAGTTTCCGTTACGATGCGAGCGCCAACCTCAGTTATACGCGCCAGCTGGGTAAACACGCGTTTTTCGGAGGGGTAGACTATAACATCCGCGAGGCGCAGCTTTCCGGCTATAGTTTTACGGCGGAAGGGTTTACCAATCCCAACTTCGATTTCATTTCGATGGCGCTCCAGTACGAAAAAGACGGGAAACCCGGCGGGCGGGAAAGCCTTACCCGGGCGGTAGGCATCACGGGCAGCGTCAACTATACTTATGACGAACGCTATTTCCTCGACCTTTCGCTCCGCTCCGACGGTGCCTCCCAATTCGGCCGGCTGAACCGCTTCGCCCCGTTCTGGTCTGCAGGCGCAGGCTGGAACCTCCACAAGGAATCCATGTTCCGCCACCTGAAATACATCAACCGCCTGAAACTCCGCGGTTCACTGGGCGTAACCGGCTCGCAGAACTTCAACGCCTACCAGGCACTGTCTACTTACGGGTATTATTCCAACGACCGCTATTTCGGCTGGACGGGCGCTTACCTCATGGGCCTCGGCAACGAAAACCTGAGATGGCAGCAGAAGATGAATTACAACATCGGGCTGGATGCAGACCTGTTCGGCAGAAGGCTGAACCTCGTGGCCGACTATTATATCGAAACTACCAACGGGCTCATCTCTTCCGTAGACCTGCCTGCGTCCAGCGGCTTTTCGAGCTATATCGAGAATATCGGCAAAGTGGAGAACCGGGGGATCGAGCTGAAAGCGACCGCGTTCATCGTACGGAATATTTCCAAAGGATTTACCTGGAGCGTGAGCGGAGCGCTGGTACACAACGTCAATAAGATCCTCATGATCTCCGACGCGCTGAAAGCCGCGCAGAAGTCCCGTGAAGAAGCGCGGAACTCGGTGCCATCCGTCATTTACAAGGAAGGCCATTCCTCCAATACCATATGGGTAGTACCCTCGCTCGGGATCGATCCCAGCACGGGTAAAGAACTGTACATGGACAAAAACGGCGAGCCCACCTATACCTGGAACGCGCAGGACCTCCGCGCCAACGGCATCAGCGAACCGGCGTACTTCGGCAACTTCAGCACATTGGTGAGGTATAAAAACCTTTCCATGAACCTGTCTTTCGGATACAGGTTCGGCGGCCAGGTGTACAACCATACGCTTATCAACAAGGTCGAAAACGCCGATTACAGCTACAATGTGGACTCGCGCGTGTACGACAACCGCTGGCAGAAACCGGGAGACAACGCGGCTTTCAAAGGCCTGCTCGTAACGGCCGCCACGCTCCGGACCTCGCGGTTCGTGCAGGATGAAAAAACGCTGCTGCTGCAAAACGCCAATCTGCAATACGATGTGAAAAGCAGGTTCGCGAAAAAGCTGAAAATGGAAGCGTTGTCGTTGTCCGCCAACATGGCCGACCTGCTTTACCTGTCCACGGTCCGCCGCGAAAGGGGGACAGACTATCCTTTCTCCAGGCAGTTGTCGCTTACCGTAAATGCAATGTTCTAACCAGAAAATTTCGTGTTTCATGACACCGATGAGATATATCATAACGGGGCTGATAGGGATCGCCCTATGTACGGCTTCGTGCAAAAAATGGCTGACCGTTCAGCCGAAAACACAGATGCCCGCCGATATGCTTTTTACGACGGAAAGCGGGTTCCAGGATGCGCTGACGGGAGTATACATCCAGATGCGGGCCGGGAACGCATACGGCGGCGATATGACGTACGGGACGATGGAAAGACTGGTTTCGTCGTGGGACGTAACGGCCAATTCCACCGAGCAGCGCCTGGGCCGGTTCGAATACACGGACAACGGCGTTCAGCAGGCGCTGGCTTCCATTTACGGCCAGGAATACAGGATCATCGCGAGCATCAATGCCATTTTGGGCGAAGTGGATGCGCGTAAGGACGTGTTCGCGTCGGAAGACGGCTACCGCCTGATGAAGGGGGAGTGCCTGGCGCTGCGCGCGTTTTGCCACTTCGACCTGCTGCGCCTCTTTGGGCCTGTGCCTTCAGCAGTGACCGGCGGCAACGTTTTGCCCTACGTGAAGAAAGTTTCCCGCGATCCCAACCCGCATGTTCCCTACGAACAGTATAAGTCAGCGTTGTTGGACGACCTGTCGGAAGCGGCTTCGCTGCTCAAGGACATCGATCCCGTCATCCACTTTTCCCGGTTGCAGCTTACGCGGCCGGGCAGCTCGGGCAATCCTTTCCAGCCGGAAAACAGCTATCATGCCTACCGGTTCCTGCGTATGAACTACTACGCCGTAAAGGCGTTGCAGGCGCGGGCCAGCCTCTGGTTCCAGGACCCTGCCGCTGCGTTTGCCGCTGCGAAGGAAGTGATCGGGGCCAGGAATCCGGACGGGGGCGCAAAGTTCGTCCTCGGCATGCTGAGCGACATGTCTGGCGGCAATCTGAACCTTTCCATGGAGCATATTTTCGCGCTCTACGATTTCCAGCTGAGCACCAAATACGAGAGTTTGTTCCTTTCCGGCACGTACAAGAAGGGCAGCTCCGCCACCACGGTCACCAACCAGCTGTACGGCAATACGGGAACGGACATACGGGAATCGAACTTATGGACGGTGGTTACCCTGCCTAACGGGAGCCGCTGCAACATTCTCAGGAAGTATATGCCCAATGCGAACGACGAGATCGCCACGTTCCAGGTGCCGCTCTTCCGCATAAGCGAAATGTACCTCATCGCCGCGGAATCCGCACCGGAAAGCGAAAGGCAACAGTACTGGGAGGCTTTCCGCACGTCGAGGAACATCACGGCGTCTACCTTGCCGGCCGATCCTGTGCAATTACAGCTCGAACTGGTGAAGGAATTCCGGAAGGAACTGTTTGGCGAAGGCCAGGCGTTTTTCGCCTACAAAAGGATCAACGCCCCCAAGCCCAACTTCCTCTGGGTGCCGTCTGCGGCCACCGTCAATTACCTGGTACCCCTGCCCTTAACCGAATTCGTTCAATAACCAATGCACATGCGCATGAAACAGATTTTCACCATGGCCATGTTCGCCACGCTGCTGGCAGCATGTAAAAAAGACCAGTATTATCTCTACAACGATATCGCGCGGATCCAGTTCGGCCCTGCGCCCAACCGTATTTATCAGACCAGCTTCGATCTCGCGGATACCGTGAAGCCGTATACTTTTTATTACGAGCCCGCCGGCACCAGCCAGGACACCGTGTTCTTCGACATCTACGCCATCGGCGGCGTGAGCGATAAAGACCGGCCGTTCGCGCTCGAACAGATCATGCTCGAAGAGGCAACGAACGCCGAGCCGGGTGTGCATTACAAACCCTTTTCCGACCCGTCGCTGAAAGATGCCTACGTGATCAGGGCGGGGGAGGTACATACTTCCGTGCCCATCGTGCTACTGCGCGACGCCTCTCTCAAAGACGAATCCGTGAAACTGCAGATCACCGTCAAACCCAACGAATCGTTCCAGCCGGGGGAAAAGACGAAGCTCTGGAGAAGGGTCGATTTTTCGGACAGGCTCAGCCAGCCCGGCTTGTGGAACGCCACCGCCACGCAATACTACTGGGGCAAATACAGCATGACCAAACATGCGTTTATGATCGAAAAAACAGGGGAGAAATGGAACGATGAATTCCTCGCCCTCGTCAACACCGACTATGCGATGATCTCCTTCTGGAGGCTGAAGCTGAAAACGCTGCTCACGGATTACAATAACGCGCATCCCGGGGAGCCGCTGACAGACGAATCGGGTGAACCCGTCATTTTCCCTTAATCTTTAAACCAGCTATCATGAATTGGAAATACCACAGCCTCGCCGCCTGCTGCATCGTGTTGCTTAGCGCATGCTACAAGGATAAGGGCAATTATATTTACGAAAAACGGGAGGAGATCACCGTATCGGGGATCGCCAGTACCTACGATAAAGTATCGCTCCAGGATAAAATTACGATCAACCCGGAAGTGACGTCCACCGACCCTGGCGCCCGGTTTTCTTACTGGTGGGGCATTTATGAAACCAATGTGCAGGGCTCGGCGCCGAAGGTAGACACCATCGGCCGCGAAAAAGCGCTGGATTACCTGGTGACGCAGTCTGCCAAAGGCTGGGTGCTGGTATTCGGCGCAAAGAACGAGCACACCGGGGTAAGCAGGATCGTCACCTCCAGCATCAACGTCACCACCCGGTTCACGCGCGGATGGTACGTCCTGAAAGACGACGGGACCGGCAGCGACGTAGACCTGTTCCTCACCCCGGAGAACATAGAACCGGCTTCGAAACTCGACAATGTGTTCTCCCTCGTTAACCAAAGAAAAATAGACGGCAAGTCCATGCTCTTCGCTTTCTATTCCAATTACAAATCCAACGTAACGGGCGTCATGTCCAACACCAGGGCGTTGTTCATGCTGACAGACAAAGACGCCAGCGTGGTGAACATCAATACGTTCCGGGAGATCCATGGCCTGGGCGGACTTTTTTACGAAACGGTTCCGGTGAAGAAGCCCGGCAGTATCTGTGAAGCCAATTCGTCGAACTTCTTCGTGAACGACGGCCAGTTGCACAGCCTGTACGGGATGTCTGCCAACGTGGGGCTTTTCGGCGGTAGGCAGCTCAGGGACGATGTCAACACGCCTTATTACCTTTCAAAGTACTTCCTGGCGTATGTTTTCGGTAACCCGTTCTTCTTCGACGAGCGCAGTTCTTCTTTCGTATCCGCCACGGGAACGGGTTCGGTGATGTCGAACGTGACAGACGCGGAGGGGACGGAAATGCCCGCCAACCGCAACAACAAGGAACTGTTGTACATGGGGCTGAAATCCACCAATCCGTTTTCGGGAGTTGCCCTGTTCAGGGACAAAACCGATCCTTCCCTGAAAATCCTGTCCACCATCAAGCCCGAAAATTATTCGCTGAAACTGGTGAACGATACGCTGGATGCGGCGGAGCAGATATACCGGGCCGAGCGTTTCGGCAGTGTGATCGCGGACGAGAACATCCTTTATTTCTCCGTGGGCGATAAAATCTGGTCGAGAAACCTCAGTAACGGCGTTGAACAGTTGCAATCCACGCTGGACGGTGAGCAGATCACTTTTATCCGCCACCTGAAATATTCGGGAAGCGGGGCGGAACAGCCTTTTTCTTTCAATTATGTGCTGGTGGGCACTACCGCCGGCGGCAGTTATAAAGTGCGTGCTTTCCGGAAGTCGTCCGGCAACCTGGCCACTGCTCCCGATTTCGTGATGGAAGGAGCGGGCAGTGCGGGAGATGTCATCTACATGGCGCCGCCGGTGAGTAATTACACATATTCAAACACTTATTAATTCCATACAAACAGACAAGCATGAAAAAACTGATTTTAGGCCTGGTTGCCCTGGCGGCTACGCCTGCGTTTCTGCAGGCGCAGGTGACCGTTTCGGGTGAATGGATGCGCCGCAACGACGGATACGTTCGCCTGTTCCGCGTTGAGCACGGCAGGATGGAAGAGATCGCGACGGCCAAACCGGGTGCGGATTCGTCTTTCGGGTTTTATTTCCGCCCGGAACAGGAAGGGTTCTACGCGATAGGGACCGGCAGCCAGCAGACGCCGACCGACAAATACACGTTCTACTTCAAGCGGAACGACCAGTTGAACGTAAAGATCACGGATACTTCGTATGTGCTGACCGGCAAGAATTCTCCCGAGAACGTGGCGATGGAGAAATGGCATAATATGATCGTGCCGCTGGAAAGGAAAGGGGTTTATTTCATGATGGGCCAAAGCACTTACGTTGATTTTTTCCCCATGCTGGAAGCAATCGCTAAACAGGCGAAGCAGGCACGGTTCGCTCCGTCGGGCAACAAGCGGTTCGATGGTGAATTCGCCAAGTTCCGGGAGATCGACCTGCTGGGATATGCTTTCGAGTTGCTGAGCACGCCGCGCACCGCGCACCCCAAGCCGGGCGATTACCCTGCCATCCTTACCAACCTGGACGTTGCGCATTTTACGCAGGATACCCGTTTGCTGCGATATCCCAACGGCATCCGTATGATGCGTACGTTGCAGGGATTGCCGGCCCGCGTGTCTTCCGAAGGCCCGGGCGATTACAGCATCGGCGCCCGGCTGAAAGGTATCGAAAACGATACGTTGAAAGGGGAAGTCGTGATCCAGCAGGCGAGCGGCCTCAAGACGTTCATCGGCTACAACGACCTGGTCAACGAATACGGCAAATATATCCTTACGGCCGACCAGCAGCGGCGCGCCGGCGGCATCAAGACGGCACTGGCGAAGAAAGCGGCTGTTGCGGGCGCCAAGGCGGTGGATTTCACGTATCCAGACCTGAACGGTAAAAAGACCTCGTTGAGCGATTTCAAGGGGAAAGTGGTGCTGGTAGATGTGTGGGCCACCTGGTGCGGTCCCTGCAAGGGGGAAATTCCCCACCTCAAGGCGCTGGAGAAAGAAATGCACGGGAAAGACGTGCTGTTCCTCAGCGTGTCTGTAGACGAGCAGAAAGATCACCAGAAATGGAAGGATTTCGTTGCCAGCCAGCAGCTGGGCGGCGTGCAACTGTTCGCCAGCGGATGGAGCGATATCGCCAAATTCTACGACATCAAGGGTATTCCGCGGTTCATGGTGTTCGACAAGCAGGGGAATATCGTTACCACAGATGCGCCCCGGCCATCCAACAAGGAGCTGAAATTGCTGCTGGAAAGCGAATTGAAGAAATAACAGCTGATCAATCACCAACCATTATGCAAAGGCCTCCCGCGAAGGGGGGCCTTTCGCAATTCTACGATGCGCAAGATGATACCGGATTATGTTAAAATAGTATTCGATTATATGCAAACGATTGCATAAATTTAGCTAGAAAGTTGATCCTGTTGTAAAGGGGACGATCAAGTTTTTGCGAACCTGACTATATGCTGAATTGAAACAACCCTTGCCCGGAATTACCGTTTCCCGTTATGAGCCGTTAGCCGTAAATCCCCTGCAAAAGAGCATTGCATCCACTATCCGCTATTTGTTAACAATTATAAACCCGATCCCTTATGACGAAAACTGTCCTCAACGGATGCCGGCGATCCGGCATCGCCCTCATCGCGCTGTTCCTTTCATTTCTAATGCAATCGTATGCACAAACCTTACCTGCTAACTTTTCGCGGGTAAGCGTAACGGGCGGATTAACAGGCCCCACCTCCTTCGCCTTCCTGCCCGATGGCCGCATCCTCATTTGCCAGCAAAACGGGCAATTGCGGGTGTTCAAGAACGGCAGCCTCCTGTCCACCCCCGCCGTTTCCCTATCGGTGAACACCAGCGGGGAAAGGGGATTGATCGGCATCGCGGTGGACCCCGCCTTTTCCACCAATAACTACATTTACCTGTATTACACTTCGTCTTCAGGCCCCCACAACCGCGTGAGCCGCTTCACCATGAACGGCGAACTGGCGCAGTCGGAACTGGCTTTGCTCGACATGCCCACCCTCAGCGCCATATACCACAACGGCGGCGGCCTGGCGTTCGACAACACCGGCAAGCTCCTCATCGCCACGGGCGATAACAAGGTAGGCGCCAATTCTTCGAACCTGGACAGTTACCACGGCAAGGTGCTCCGCATCAACACCGACGGCTCGGTGCCGTCCGGCAACCCCTTCACCGGCGGCGCCCAGCGCAGCAGGGTATGGGCCTACGGCCTCAGGAACCCCTTCACCATCGCCACAGACCCCGTCAGCGGTAAAATCTACGTGAACGACGTGGGCGAAGCCACCTGGGAAGAAATCAACGACGCCACCACCGGCGGCCGCAATTTCGGGTGGCCTTCCAAGGAAGGTATGTGTACTTCCGGCTGTACGGGCCTCACCAACCCCATCTACGTGTACGCCACCAACCGCAGCGGCAATCCGCCCAACGGCCAGGGATGCGCCATCAACGGCGGCACGTTCCTCGCGGCCACCAACACCAACTGGCCGGCTACGTACCACGGCAAATACTTCTTCCTCGATTACTGCGGCTCCTGGATCGATTACATCAACCCCGCATCGCCGGGAACCCGCAACGGCTTTGCTTCCGCGCTCAGCGACGAGCTCACCACCATGAAGCAGGGCACGGACGGCAACCTGTATTTCCTCCGCAGGGCCAACAACACGCTTTACAAGATCATATACACCGGCAGCGCGGCGCCCGTCATCACCACGCAACCGCAAAGCATTTCGGTGCCCCAGGGCGGCAGCGCCACCTTCACGGTTTCAGCGAACGGCACGCCGGCGCCCACGTTCCAATGGAGGAAAGGAACCACCAATATTGCCGGGGCCACGTCTGCTGCTTACACGATCAACAACGTACAACCCGCCAATGCCGGTTCGTATAATGTGGTGGTGACCAACAGCGCAGGGTCCGTGACCAGTGCCAATGCCACGCTCACCGTAACCGCGCCCAACACGGCCCCTGTGGCTACGATCGCCGGTCCGGCCAATGGCTCCGTGTTCAGGGGAGGGGATGTGATCAATTACAGCGGCACTGGTTCCGATGCGGAAGATGGCACGTTGCCGGCTTCGGCGTTCGTTTGGTGG
Source organism: Chitinophaga rhizosphaerae (assembly GCF_003958645.1). Taxonomy (GTDB): domain Bacteria; phylum Bacteroidota; class Bacteroidia; order Chitinophagales; family Chitinophagaceae; genus Chitinophaga; species Chitinophaga rhizosphaerae. Next base: position 48,976 of record NZ_RXLO01000006.1, on the reverse strand, counting down.
GTGGATTTCCATCACGCCAATCACCATCACCCCGGTCCGGCATTGACGCCCGGCGCTGCTTCGGGCAGTTTCCCCATTTCCACGCAAGGCCATACCGAAACCGATATTTGGTACCGGCTTTATCTCGAAGTGACGGATTCGCAGGGCGGTAAAGACACGACGTTTGTCGAAATTTTCCCGGTGACGTCGGATGTAAGTTTGCAATCGGTACCGGCGGGGCTTACCATCACGCTGAACGATATTCCCTACACCACGCCCCACGTGCAGAATTCCCTTTCGGGCATGTTGCGCCCCATGGCGGCGGTGAGCCCGCAGGTGCTGAACGGCACCACGTATGTCTTCGATTATTGGGAACATGGCGGATCGCGCGTGCAAAACATTATGGTCGGCGATAATCCCGTTACCTACACAGCGGTGTTCAAAACGGCGCCCGCGCCCGTCAACCTCCTGCCTGTGCACGACGCCTATGTGCGCGACGGAACGAATGCCGGTACCACGTATGGAACCACCGATTCAACGCTGCTCATCACGAAAGTGGCGCCCGCAGGGCAATTGAATAACGCCCGCGAAAGCTACCTGCAGTTCGACCTCAGCAGCATCACCGACCCGCTGGCTTCAGTGGTATTGAAAGTCTACGGAAAACTCGATCTGACGACGGTGCCCTCGGTAGGCGTAGGCGCTTATTCCGTGGCAAACACCACTTGGACGGAAAATACGCTCACCTGGAACAACAAACCCGCCACGGGCGCCAATCCCCTCGCTTCGGTGACCGTTACCAACACGGCGTTCGCGTATTACGATTTCGACGTTACGGCCTATGTGCAGGCCGAGAAAGCCGCCGGCCGCAACAAGGTGTCGTTTGCGCTGAAGAGCCAGACGGCCCACGATCCGCGGTTATTCTGGAACGCCAGCGAATTCGGGTCGAATCCGCCGGTATTGTCGGTGATCGCAGGAGACGGCGGAACCGAACCGCCCTGTGAACCGGTAACAGCGAGCGGCGACGACGGGAATGTGCCCGCCAATGTGCTCGATAACGACCTGGCTACCCGCTGGTCGGCCTCGGGCGACGGCCAATGGATCGCATTCTGCCTGGGCGATACGCTCAACGTGACGGCGGTGCAGATCGCTTTCTACAACGGCAATGTGCGCTCATCCCACTTCGACATCCAGGCCAGCAACAACGGCAGCAGCTGGAACACGGTGGCGGCGGGCCTCAGCAGCAGCGGCGCTTCGCTGGCGCTGGAAACGTTCAGCATCCCGGCTACGCAGGCCAAATACATCCGCATCGTCGGCCATGGCAACAGCGTGAACTTATGGAACAGCTACACCGAAGTGAAATTCACGACAGGCGGTGGGGGAGGAACGGTGGAAACGGCGCTTACGGCCATTCACGATGCTTATGTGCGCAATGGAACCAACGCTGCGGTAACGCATGGCACCACCGATCCCAACGCGCTCATCGTGAAGCTCAACAGTTCCCCCACGGCGGGTAACGACCGTATCACCTATCTCACCTTCAATACTGCCGGCATTACCGGAACGGTGAGCGATGTGAAGATCAGGCTGTTCGGCGGGTTGACGGACAATCGCAGCGCCAACATTCCGCTTACCGCCAACAGCGTGGCTACTACTGCTTGGACGGAAAGCACCATCACCTGGAACAACAAACCGGCCGCAGGAACTGCTGCTTTGGCAACCGTTACGGTGACGGACGCTGTGCCGAGGTTCTACAACTGGGACGTGACCAGCTACGTGAACGCCGAAAGGGCGGCGGGCAGGAACACGGTATCGTTCGCTATCAAGGCCACGTCGGTTTCCACGCCGATCCTGACCTTCCGTTCAGACGAAGCTGGCGGGAACGTTCCGCAGCTGATTCTCACCCATACGCAAAGCCTCGCGCCGCAGGCGATCGCCATGGCGAAACTGCCCGAACCGGCGAAGGAAGGTGAACTATTGGCGAGCTTCCCGAACCCCTTCGGCAATGCGCTGACAGTGACCTACATGCTCAAACACGAAGGCAGGGTGCAGCTCGCGCTGTTCGACGTGCAGGGCCGGCAGGTGGCGCTCCTGGCGGATGCGGTGCAGCCTGCGGGCCAGCACAGGGCTACGTTTGGAGTGGCGAAACATCCTTCCGGCATGTACATCCTGCAGCTCCGGCATGGTAATAAAGCGGTCCATCAAAAACTGGTGAAGAAATAAAAACCTTAGCGGCGGCGTGTGTTTTTGCCGCCGCTAAAATTTTCGCGCCGGGATATTTGTTTTTGTGTCCCAAACAATAGTATATTTGTCATCTTCCCCGCAAAAAACGGGGAAGATCAGCGGGAATAGCTCATTTGGTAGAGCATCAGCTTCCCAAGCTGAGGGTGGCCGGTTCGAGCCCGGTTTCCCGCTCGGAAAAGTCGCTTTATGGCGGCTTTTTTTATTGCCATGGGAATGATGGGATTGCCGGTAATAACAGGGTGTCTTTGCACTGGGCGTCTCATACGGAATCGACGGTTTCGTTAACCCGGAATTCGCATTCATTAATCGTAGCTGAAGGGAAGTTTCCTATTCCTTTACTTTGCCGATCGGATAATAACCCCGAACATTCCATGCAAACCGAGATCGATAATTTCCGAATCATCGAAACAGCCGAAACCGCGGAGCTTTGGTTTCGCAGATCGTTCAAAGACCGGTTCGACCTTTTCTTTTCCCTGCTTTTTACATTTTCAGCCTGCTGGCTGACGGCTTTCGTTTTTCGCAATGGCGTAACGGAAATGCGATGGGGGAGCCTGGCACTGGGCGTTTTCCTCGTTATCATTACGGTTCTCCTGTCGGCGGATGCCTGGTCGCGGGTGGTGAGTTCGACAGGCAGGATTTTATGGGTCGACAAACAGGCGAAAACCCTCACCATCCGGCCCAATATTTTCACACTCCGTACTTTTCCCCTGAAGGCAGTCGCAGGCCTCACTTCCGGCAATCGGGGCAGCCGGCCGAGCAGATTACATTACATCCGCCGTTCCCTTCCGCGTGTCCTGCGGCTCCGTCTGAAAAACGGGCACCTGGTGGCGTTGGCATATCTTCCAACGACAAATATCTTCAACTTCGGCAACCGCTATCCGCGAACCGAAGCGATCATTCGTGCGAAAAAAGTGGCGGAGGAGATGAACCGGTTGCTGGATGCGGAATTGAGGCGGGAAGGAGTCGCCCGCCAAAGGAAATGAAACTGGTAACTTTCTTCGTCAGAACAAACGAACAACACCTGTTTCTGCGAGCCCGGCTGTTGCAGGGATTCGCGTACCAACGGTTCATTTTTGTGAAGGGAAGGGGATTTCGTGATGGGGTCATATGTTTTTTGCATGATGACGGCGCATTATTGACGAAACAAAACCAGGGTCGGGGGAAGGGGGATTGCTTTCGTAGAAGCACCTTGCTTTCCGATTGAGTAGTTGTACGGTGGCAGGATGAAATGTGTTGCGGTACCAGGCAGAACGGTTGGGCCCGGCATAAACGAAAGAAGCCCCCAACCGGGGGCTTCCTCCAAAAAATTCTATGCAACGAATATCAGGCGGTCTGCCCGATGCGCTGCATGATCCAGCTGTCTTTCAACGGCATGAGCCATTTGGCTTTCATTTCGCCGAGCGTCAGCACGGTATTGTTGAGATACAGCGTGTCTTTCGTGATATATTCCTTTTCCAGCGCGTAGGCCACCTGTTGCAGGGGCAGCAGCTGGAATTTGTCTTTCACGATGAAGCCCAGCAGCAGGCGGTCGAACAGGTTCACTTCGTATTGCCGCTCGATGCTTTTAATGATGCGGACGGAGCTATCGGTACTGCAACCGCTCACATGCGTTTCGGTTTCATCGGCGATGAGCACGATCACCTGGTTAAAGAGGAGCTTGCCCCAGCCTTTTACCGGTACGCCATGGGCGTTCCATTGGGAAGTGAACTGGTGGAGCTGTTCTTCGATCTCCACGGCTTCCTTTTCGTGGAAAGGGCGGTTGCTCTGGTATATCCAAACCCGGGATTCGGGGGCGAACCCTCCGGGCAGTTGTTGTATAATGTTAGTCTGGTCCATAATGGCAAATTTACGAAATCACGGGCAAATGGGGCTATTCCTGCATGTCGCGGGCGATGAGCTCGGCCAGGTCCAGCACTTTCACGCTGTCTTCCTTCCCGGTTTCCTTGACGCCGTCCGTGAGCATGGTCATGCAGAACGGACAATTGGACGCGATGATCTCCGCGCCGGTGTCTACCGCTTCGCGCCCCCGTTCGAAATTGACGCGGGTCGTCCCTTTTTCCTCTTCCTTGAACATCTGGGCGCCGCCGGCTCCGCAGCACATCCCGCGCGAGCCGCAGCGTTTCATTTCCACGAGCTCGGCGTCGAGGGCTTCGAGCACTGCGCGGGGAGCTTCGTAGATGCCGTTGGCACGGCCCAGGTAGCAGGAGTCGTGGTAAGTGATCTTTTTCCCTTTGAAACTGCCGCCTTCCTTCATTTTGATGCGGCCTTCGTTGATCAGGCCCTGCAGGAAAGTAGTGTGGTGCATCACTTCGTAATGCCCGCCCAGTTCGGGATATTCGTTTTTGAGGGTGTTGAAGCAATGCGGGCAGGCCGTCACGATCTTCTTCACGCCATAATTATTCAGCACCTGGATGTTGTTGTACGCCATCATCTGGAACAGGAACTCGTTGCCGGCGCGGCGGGCGGGGTCGCCGGTACAGGCTTCTTCCTTGCCCAGAACGGCGAATTTGGTGCCGGTGCGGGTGAGGATTTCGGCGAAGGCGCGCGTGATCTTTTGCGAACGTTGGTCGATGCTGCCGGCGCATCCCACCCAGAAAAGCACTTCGGGCGTTTCGCCTTCGGCAAAGTATTCGGCCATGGTCTTGATCTGCATACTCATATTTTTAAGCGTGTATCCAGGCGTCCCTTTCATCTGGCGACGATTTCCAGGGTGCCATGTTGTTTTCGATATTGGAGAACATGAGGGTCCATTCCTGCGGGGCGCTGGATTCCTCCATCACAAGGTGCCTCCGCATCTGGAAAATGATATCCAGCGGGTTGATGCTCACGGGGCATTCCTGAACGCAGGCGCCACAGCTGGTGCAGGCGCGGAGCTCTTCTTCGGAGATATAATCGCGCAGGAGCGTTTTGCCGGTTTCGCCGCGGCCAGCCGCTTCGGCCCGGTCGCGCGTTTTCATCATGATGAGGCGCGGGGAAAGGGCTTTACCGGTCTGCGTAGCAGGACAGGCAGCCGAACAGCGGCCGCATTCCGTGCAGGAAAACGCGTCGAGCAGGTTTTTCCAGGTGAGGTCGTGCACGTCTTTGGCGCCGAATTTCGGCACTTCCGCCGCCGATGCGTCGGTAGGGGCCAGTTCGGGCTGCATGGCGTACAATACTTCCTGCTGGATGGCGGGCATGTTTTCCATCTTCCCGTTCGGCTCCAGCCGCGCAAAATACGCGTTGGGGAAAGCGAGGATGATGTGCAGGTGCTTGGACCAGGGCAGGTAGTTGAGGAAGGCAAATATCCCGAGAATGTGCAGCCACCAGGCCCCCCGCTCGATTCCCGCCAGCGTGGAATCGGAGAAACCTTCGAACAGGGGCTGGAACATCCCCGTCACCCAAAAACTGCCGGTTTCCGTGTAATGCGCCGCACCGCGCGATTGCAATACGCCGTCGGCCGTGTTCATGGTGAGGAACAGCAGCATGAGCACGATCTCGGTGATGAGGATGTAATTGGCGTCCGACCGCGGCCATCCGTCGAGGTCGTGGCTGATGAACCGTTTCAGTTTCAGGATGTTGCGGCGGACGAGGAAGATGGCGCAGGAAACCGCCACGAGCACCGCCAGAATTTCGAAGCAGCCGATCAGCACGGGGTATACAGGCCCGAGCACCGGCGCGAAAATGCGGTGCGTGCCCGCCAGCCCGTCGATAATGATCTCCAGGATCTCGAGGTTGATGATCACGAAGCCCGCATACACGAAAAAGTGCAATACGGCCACCAACGGGTTGCGGAACATCTTTTTCTGACCGAACGCCAGCAGCAGCAGGTTGTTCCAGCGGCGGCCCGGCTGGTCGCTCAGGTCAATATCCCTCCCCTGCAGGATGTTGCGGCGGATGCCCGCAGCCCTGCGGCTGAAGAAAAAAACGGCAGCGGCCAGGGCTGCGAAAAAGAGCAGTTGCGAAACAATTTGCATATCCTTGATTTGACCGGTTGTTGTCGCAATTTATGTATTTTTACGGCTGAACAATTTTTTAGTATGGAAAATCGGAACGTCATCCTCACCGGGGAAGTAATTGAAAAGAAGATCGAACGGATCGCGTATGAAATCTACGAGCACAATTACGACGAGCCCTCCATCATCCTCGCGGGCATCTGGGACCGGGGTTCACTCATCACCCGGAAGATCGCCGATCACCTCCGCCGCATCGCCCCGTTCGATGTGGAAGTCATGGAAATCCGGCTCGACAAGGCATCGCCCGGCGAAGTGACGCTGTCCGAAACGGCCGATTTCAGCGGAAAGGTCATCGTCGTGATCGACGACGTGGCTAATTCCGGCCGCACGATGCTATACGCCATCAAGCCTTTCCTCGCTTATCTCCCGAAAAAAATACAGACCGCCGTGCTGGTAGACCGCCGGCATAAATCCTTCCCGCTGTCGGTCGATTTCGTCGGCTACAGCCTGGCCACTACGCCGCAAAATATGGTGATGGTAGATGTGGAAGGGGAGGAGATCGCCTCCGCCTACCTGGTGTAAATCCCTCAGAATTGCAGGGCGTGCGCCCTGAACCTGCCTGCACTGGTAAGCTCCAGCGCGGGTGCGGGTATTTTGATCATGTTGAGCGCCTGCAACAGCACTTTGATGCCCTTGCGCCGTGTAGGGATGCGCGTGAGGTCGATGTCGGCCGAAAGATAAAACTGGCGCACCCGCCGGATGTGGGAATAGTCTGCCTGATGGCCTTCCGCAACGTCCCACACATTCTCGTATGCGTCGTACAGCCCGTCCGCGCCGTACCCGAACGAAATATTGAGCCATTTCGGCAAACCTGAGTCCGGGAAAAAGCGCGACAGGTTCACCGACGCCCAATACGTTTGTCCGTTATAATCCTTCAATATCCTTTCCAGCACGTTCACCCCGTAAATATCGTTGGCGCGCCGCTGCAGAACGGGATCCGGGTATTTAACCGGCGACCAGGAAAATTTGAATTGGATGCGCTGCTCGTTCCACAGCAGCTCCTGGCCGATCATGGCAGCGGAGCCGGCGGTGTTGGCGGCCATGTCTGCCCACGAAAACCCCCAGTTCCGGGAACTTCCGTCCAGCACCTCGATGACCGATTGATACGCAAACCCGCTGAGCCCGCCGATCCAGATCTGCTGCTTGCGCGGCAGGCCCGTCCAGCGCCACAGTTCGCGGCTGTTCTTGGCAAAGAAATATGCGGTGAAAACATGCCCGGCCTTGTCCATCTGGAGCCATTCGCCGGCATCGTTGTAGAAATGGAACGGCGCCCGGGGATAACCTTTATACCAATACTCCCTGAGTACGAGCATAGACCCGGTATAAACAGCGGCGGTACCCGCTCCGAGGCCCCAAACCCGCGCCGGTACCGTCGAATCTGGGATGTCGAAGAAACCGGTGCGTTCGGGCTGTTGGGCGGATGCCGCGCTGTAGGAAAATATGAATGTCAGGTGCAGTAAAACGACCTGGAGGCGCATCAGAGTTGCATGTCGTGAATGATGCTGGTCACCTTCGCGTCGAGCGCCTGTTCCACTCTTTCCAGGTCGGCAACACTGTCCAGCGACTCATGCACGCTGAAATAGAATTTGATTTTAGGCTCCGTGCCGGACGGGCGTGCAGAAATGCGGCTACCGTCTTCCAGGAGGAATTGCAGTACGTTGGATTTCGGCAGATCGAGCGGTGTTTTTTCGCCGGAAGCCAGTGTGGTCACGTGTTGCAGCTCGTAATCGAAAATCTTCACCACTTTGGAGCCATTGATCTCGGCCGGCGGATTTTCGCGGTAGCGCGTCATCATGGCGGCAATTTCTTCGGCGCCTTTCATTCCTTTTTTGGTGATGCTGATGAGCGATTCCTTGTAGAATCCGTAACGGAGGTAAATATCGATAAGCTGCTCGTACAGCGAGCGGCCTTCGTTCTTCGCGTACGCTGCCATTTCGCAGATCATGGCTACGGAAGCGATGGCGTCTTTGTCGCGCACGTTGTCTCCGATCATATAACCATACGATTCCTCGCCGCCGCACACGAAATTTTCCGAACCTTCCTTTCTGCGGATAAGGTCGGCGATCCATTTGAAGCCGGTGAGGGTATTATAGCAGTTGATCTGGTTGCTGGCGGCGAATACGTCGATCAGGTCAGAAGTAACGATGGTTTTGCAGATGTAGTCGTTAGGTTTGGACAGGCCTTTGCGTTTGCGCGCTTCCACGATGTAATTGAAGAGCAGCACGGCGGTCTGGTTGCCGTTGAGCAGGATCCATTTGCCGGTGTGGTCTTTCACGGCGATGCCGACGCGGTCGGAATCGGGGTCGGTCCCCAGCAGGATGTCTGCATCGATGGCGGCGGCTTTTTTCAGGCCGATGCTCATGGCTTCCGCTTCTTCCGGATTGGGATATACGACCGTGGGGAAATTGCCGTCGGGTTGGGCCTGTTCTTCCACGATATGCACGTTGGTGAACCCGAAACGCTGGAGGATCTCGGGCACGAGGGTGATGCCGGTGCCGTGGATGGGGGTGTAGACGATCCTGAGATCGTGCTGTTTGGCTACGATTTCAGGATATACGCTGAGGCTTTTCAGCATGTCGAGATAAGCTTCGTCTATTTCTTTGCCGATAAGCGTGATATTCTGTTCCCAGCCTGTCCATTTCACCTCGCCGATGCCGGAGATTTTTTCCACTTCGGCGATGACGTTTTTATCGTGGGGCGGCACCAGTTGGGCGCCGTCGTTCCAGTAAGCCTTATATCCATTGTATTCCCGCGGGTTGTGGGAAGCGGTGAGCACGATGCCGCCCTGGCAGCCCAGGTGGCGGATGGCGAACGAAAGCTCGGGAGTGGGCCGGAGGCTTTCGAAAAGATATACCTTGATCCCGTTGGCGGCCATGACGTTGGCCGCTACTTCCGCGAAAAAGCGGCTATTGTTGCGGCTGTCGTGCGCGATGGCTATTTTCACGCCGTCGGGGAAAGACTGGTTCAGGTAATTGGCGAAGCCCTGGGTGGCCATGCCCACGGTGTACTTGTTCATGCGGTTGGTGCCTACGCCCATGATGCCGCGGAGGCCGCCGGTGCCGAATTCCAGGTTACGGTAAAATGCGTCGGTGATCTCGTCCGGGTTTTCCTTGATGAGTTTTTCAACAGTCGATACGGTGTCAGCATCATAGCCTCCGTGAAGCCACTGTTCTGCCTTGCTGAGAATGTTTGCGTCCATGTGTGAATTAACTTTTGAGGGCTTATTGACTAAAAACGGACTGTAAAATAAGGAGAAAAAGGGAATTACGGGGGTAATGGTTATTTTTGCGGTAATATGAGGCGGTACGAAGACAACTACAAACAAAAAGGACTACGCAGACAATTGGTTGACAACATCAGAAAGAAAGGTATTACGGACGAGAACGTACTGGCGGCCATCAACAACATCCCCCGGCATTATTTCCTGGACACCGCGTTCGAAGGGATCGCGTATGAAGACAGGGCATTCCCGATCGGGGAAGGGCAAACGATCTCGCAGCCCTACACGGTGGCTTACCAGTCGCAACTCCTGGAAGTAAAACCCTTTGAAAAGATACTGGAGATCGGCACCGGAAGCGCCTACCAGGCCTGTGTGCTGGGAGAACTGAAAGCGAACGTCTACACCATCGAACGGCAGAAAAAACTGTTCGACCTGGTGAAATCATTTCCCTTCAAATCAAAATATCCCACCCTCCGGTTTTTTTATGGGGACGGATATGAAGGGTTGCCCACCTATGCCCCGTTCGACAAAGTGCTCGTAACGGCGGCGGCTCCGCAAATCCCGGAAAAACTGCTCAAACAGCTCAAGATCGGCGGCAAAATGGTGATCCCCGTCGGCGGCGGCGATGTGCAGCGCATGTTGCGCATCACCAAAGTGGCGGAAGGCAAGTTCGAAGAAGAGATTTTCGACAATTTCTCCTTCGTGCCCATGCTGGCCGGCAAAAACAGTTGAGCCGTAAAGGAATTCATGAAAAAAGGCTGACCGTCTCCCTGGAGCGTCAGCCTTTTTTCATGTCCGAAAAGAAAGCCGTCCCCGTAAATGGGACGGCTTCTTCATGTGTATCAGATCGTTATAGCAACCGGGATCAGAACCCTCCCTGTCCGCCTTCCATCTGCATACCTTCCGCGCTGGAGCGGTTGTTGCGGCGTTTGAACAGGTTGGTGTCCATTTTGCCGAAACGGTAGGAGAAGTTGAGGCGCAGGATGCGGGATTCGCGTTTGCGCAGCATGTATTGGGAGAAGAACATCGACGCCTGGTCGAGCTCGAACCGGCGGGTGTTGAACACGTCGCTGAGCGCCAGCGTAACGGACGCCGCACGGTTCTTCAGGAAATCCTTTTTTATCGCCAGGTCTACCGCGCTGAGGCCTTTGATGGTACCCTGTGCGGAAGTGGGGATCATCCCCATGGGGCCTCGTCCGCCGCCGCCGCTTCCCTGCGGGATCGTGATCGCGGGGGCCTGGTAGTTGGCAGTTACCTGGAACGTAAAATTATATGGCAGCCTGGTCTCGGAATTGACCTTCGCCAGCCAGCTGAACCCGCGGTTGGTATAGGATTCCTTGTCGTTGTGGACCTGCAGTTCCGTTTGGTACAGGTTCACGTTGGTGGTAATATCCCATCCTTTCACGATCTGGTTCTTTACCGTTATTTCCGCACCGTAGCTGAAGTTCTTGTTCGCGTTCACGAAAGTGGTCAGCAGCGTATCGTTACCGGCCGAGATGGGGGTATTGAGCGTGCTGATGAGGTTGTTGGTGTTGCGGTAGTACAGCGAACCGAGGATGTTGTGGTTCTTCCATTGCTTCATGTAGCTGAATTCCAGCGAATTGGTGTATTCGGGCTTCAGGTTGGGGTTGCCTTCGCGGTGGTTCAGCGGGTCGCTGAAGTCGCGGTAAGGCACCAGCTGGAAGAAGTTCGGGCGGTTCACGCGGCGGGAATAATTCAACTGCAATTCCTGCTCCTTCGGCAGCTTGTACGACAGGTACGCGCTGGGAAACAGGCCCGGTACGGCTTTCGTGGGCTCGAATTTCCTGTTTTCGCTCGGGATCTCGCCGGAATAGACATACTGTTCTGCACGCAGGCCCACCTGGTAGCCGAAGTTCTTGATCGTGTTGGAATAGTTCACGTACGCGCCGTAAATCTGTTCTTTGTATTTATAGTCGTTGGAAAGGGCGTCTGCATACTGCCCGTTCTCGAATACGTCGTAAATGCTTTTATAGTTGCGGAAAGTCCCTTTCACGCCGGTTTCGAACTTACCGGTTTTGCCCATCGGATCAACGTAATCGGCCTGGAAGGAGTAGAAGTCGGTATTGCCCTTTCCGCTGTTCGACTGTATGTACGGATCGCCCGAAGGTTCTCCCGAAAGGTTTTGCGGATAGGTAGCGAAGCCGCCGCTGCGGTTGTTCTTGCTTTTGTTCATAGACACGTCGGCCGTCAGTTCCTTGTTGGGTTCTGCGAACAGGTGCTTGAACCCGAGCGTGGTAGTGTAGTTGTTGAAACCGAACTTGCTGTCGGTGATGCGGTTGTTGCGGCTGGTCAATCCCTTGTTTTCGTTGAGATACCGGCTGCCGAGCTCGTCATGGTTTTTGAACGTTCCACCAACGATGTTCTGGGAGAGCGACAGCGTATTGCGGTTATCGAGGAAATAGTCAACGCCGATGCGGCCGAACTGGAATTTACCGCCACCGTAGCTGTCAGACGTCTGGTTAATAAAGCTTTGCGGCGTGGTAGCGGTGGCTAAATTTTCCCGTTCCGTAATGCCTTCTCCCCAGTTGCGGTTCATGTTCAGGTTATAATTGGCAGACACGTTCCATTTGCCCTGGCGCGCGGCGATGTTGCCGCCGAGGTTGTATTTGTCGTTCGTGCCGATGCCGCCCTGGATCTGGCCGTTGAAGCCGGCTTTCTTGTTCTTTTTCAGGACGATGTTGATGATGCCGCTCATGCCTTCCGCGTCGTAACGGGCGGAGGGGTTGGTGATCAGTTCCACGCTTTCGATCGCATCTGCGGGGATCTGGTCGAGGGTGAGGGTGCTGGGTTTCCCGTCCACGAAAATATTGGGCGAAGAGTTACGGACCTGCACGTTCCCGTCGATATCCACGTTCACGGAGGGCACGCTTTTCAGCACGTCGGTGGCCGTTCCGCCCACGGAAGTGAGGTTACGGTCTACGTTGAACACTTTTTTATCGATCGCCATCTGGAAGGCCGAACGTTGGCCGGTCACCTCTACTTCGCTGAGGGCTTTAATATTGGGCTCGAGGCGGATGTTCCCCAGGTCTTGCGCCATGGTTTGCGGGGTAACGGCCACCTTTTTGAAGAGGGTGGTGTATCCCATGAAATTGATGCGGATGATGTAGGGGCCGAATGCGAGGTTGTCCAGGCTGAAATCGCCGTTGCCCTTGCTGAGCATGCCGGTTACAACGGAGGAGTCGCGCTGGCGGAGGAGCGCCACGGATGCATATTCGACGGGTTGTTTCGTTTTGGCGTCTATCAGTTTGCCGTATACCTGGCCGATGGCGGGTGCCTGGCCGCCGGGGCGTTGCTGGCCGCCTGCGCCTGCGGGGCGACCGCCGGCGGGAGGGGCCTGGGCAATGGATTGAAGCTGGAAAAGGAACAGACCTGCGAGGAGGACGTATACTTTTTTCATGGAAAGCATGGATATCTTGATTAGCTGGGAATTAGACGCTTTTTTTGAAACGGACTTGCACGGGTGTGTAAAGATTACACGAATAAGGGAACAACGGTCATTAAGCCGGATAAAACGGTTGGCCGAAGGATGGGTTTTCGGGGACGATGATGGTTTCCCTGGTAGTAGTCGTACAGCAGGGATATAGGAAAGGCGCTTACGCGGCCATAGCGATCCAGAGCTGGAGGAGGCCGATAACGAGCCCGATCCCTGCGCCCAGGAGCCCCATGGCGGTGAAGGCGCCGCCCATTCTCTCGCGGAGGCCGGCTTCCACTTTTTCGCTGGCGATGCCGGCGATCTTGTTGGAAACGATGGCGGAAAGGTCGAGGTCTGCCTGCGCTTTATCGAGGAACTGGCCGATGAGCTTGGGGAAGAGGAGGTCGAGCTCGGCGGCGAGGGTGGTTTTGATCTGGTTGATGGTGCTGTCGCCGATGAACATGGAGATCATGGGCATGGTTTGCGGCAGCTTGGTGCGGAGGAAGTGGTCGAGATGTTCTTCGACTACGGGTTTGAGTGCGCTGATTTTTTCCGGGTCGGTGAGTTTGGTGCGGATATCGTCGAAGGAAACGAACTGGGATACGGCGTTGCCGACGGCCTGGGCGATCTGTTGCTGGCGTTTCGGGAATGCGCCCTGGAGGGTGAAGAGGCCCAGGTTCAGGGGGTTCGCGGGGCGGAAAAGGAGCCAGAGGGCGGCGCGGTTCACGAACCAGCCGGTAAACGCAGTCAGTAACGGAATAAGATACAGCATAACCATTTCCTTTTTAATGCGGGATTTTTCCAAATAAAAAAAGGCCTCCGTTTCGGGAGACCTTTTTTTCGGGTGGATGAGGGGTCTCGAACCCCCGACCCTCAGAACCACAATCTGATGCTCTAACCAACTGAGCTACAACCACCGTGTTGTTTGTTTTGCGGAGTGCAAAGGTAATAATTTTCCCTTCTAACTTCCAAACATTTTCACGGAAATCTTTAACAAATTTTGTTTTCAATCATACAATTCTAATCCCTTGATCCCGAATGGCCTAACATATAAGACAAATCAGGAACCCGATCAGATGGGTTTATCCCCACGATTTCCACAAAAAATGGCGTATATTTGCTGCTCGCAATTCACCCGAAAACTTACTAGCCCAGCATGCGAAGTGCTGGGCTTTTTGTTTTTATGAATGAAGGAATGATTATATATCTGTCTGAAACACAACACAATATGCATATGGATCAGCTAAAATTGAAATTGCAGGAGTATTACCAGAACTACCGGAAGCTAGACAAACAGCCGAAGGAACAGGCAGTGCCTAAAGGCGCCGGCACCGTTCACGACCTGGAGAGCGACATCCTCACCCAATTCGGCCTGCCCGTTTCCAAAAGATTCGTGCAGATTCTGCATGATTTTGTGAACCACGGCACGGTTAACGACCAGCTGCTGGATTACGTATCCCGGAAACTGCGCACCGCCGCAAGGAAATATCTGCTGTCACCCGTTATGAGCGATCTCGATCAGCTCAACCAGGCGATGGAACAAAAACGCAGTCCGTTCGACGTACTGCCCGAACTCGGCTACCCCGCGCACGATTACGCCGTGTTCCTCATCGGCGAACTGCTGTACCGCCGCAACATGCCTGCCCAGGATATCCTCGACGAGCTCCAGCAGGTACAGGTGCACAATAGCTGGGAAGACCTCATCGTACTGTCCAAAATCAGCAATTACAGCAGCCATGAACTGTACGCCAAATTGAAAAAATACCAGCTCCGGTTCGTGGACGACTTCATCCAGCACATCCACCGCCAGGAAACCACCCGCCCCGCAGCCCGCAAAAGACTGTCGCCCGCGGAAGAAGGCTACAAGCCCAATTATAAAACGATCTCCAAAGTGCTCGTGGAAGACATCGTGTTCGACGATAAAACCACCCCGAGCCTCTTCGGAAAACAGAAATCCGGCAGCCGCTACACCCGCATCACCATCGGACTGGAGTTCTCCGAGCTCAACCAGCTCCTCATGGCCAGCGGTGAGCTCGGCACGCAGATCAGCAATGCCATCAAAAAACGCCTGACCAATCCCGCCAGCGCAAAACCCCTCGTTATCGACATCAAAGCAGAATTCGGGGAACCGCTGAAACTGGACAACGTTTACCTGGAGGTATATAAACCGCAACACCAGGAAAACGGCAAGTGGGCGGAAGACAAGGACCCGTTCTATTTCGTAGACAAGATCCTGTCCAAAAAAGAATTCGAAAAGAAAGCCAAGGAAGCCGAAGTGAAAACCAAGATCCAGGAATGCCTGGAACTGATCGGCGGTTCCTATGTATATTATCAGCGCCTCCGCCGCCTCGGCATCACCGAAGACGAAGCCAAGCTTCGCGCCGGGCTGCAAGACGAACTGCTGTACAAGTTGAGCTATTACCTCAACAAACTGAAAGATTAACCTGATTTTTCATATTGCGATCCTTTCTGCGTGAACAGAGAAGAGCCTCCCGTCCCGGGAGGCTTTTTTTTGGCAATCGTCCAAACCATATGTAATTCGTCCCGGCCCGCATAAAAAAGCCCCGGCATTTCGCCGGGGCCATGTATTGCTTTCCCGAGTGTTCCCGGCCTGACTGCCGGAAACGGAGGTAATTGTTAGAAGTTTTTCTCCACCCTGCCTACGCGGCCGAACTGGTCCATAGACTCAACCACCACGCGGAAATTCTTCGTCTGGTCGTTGTTATAGAAGATCATCCGGGCCGTATGGCTGATGGTATCTACCACCAGGTTCGGGTTCCAGTAGAGGGTAAGGCGCTTGTCGGGCAGCTCGTGCTGGGCTTTCTTCACGGAGTAATCCGGGCTGTAGAATTCCTTGATGATGCGATAACCGCCTTTCTTCAGGAGCTCCAGTTTTTTGGCGTTCGGATCGGGACGGGAATCGCCGCCCTTGCGGGTCCAGATGGCGATGGCCCCGTTGGCGCCGCCGAACCCGCCCATGAACGGGGGCCGGAACACCTTGATAAGGGCAACATCGGCCATGGGAATGTTCGCGACCGTGCCCACATCCACCGGCATCTGGTCGAGGAACACGCCGGGAGCGCCGCCGCGCCAGCTAAGGCTCGGGTTGCTCATGTCTCCCTGGATCTGCAAACCGGGCACACGGGCCTGGAGGTATTGGAACACGTTGAAATTTGTGGGCGTTTCGTTGGTCAGGTCGAAGGTATAACCGTTGTCGCTGCTGAACATCCCGCTCGCGTAGCGCGACGATGTGGTTTGTTCGGCCGTGGGCTTTTTGGCATTCACGTCCACCGTTTTCAGCTGGATCGTCCGGTTGGTGATCATGCGGTTTACACTGTTGCCTTCCATCACGGTAGCAAGGTAATTCTTCAGGATCCGGTTGTCCATCGGCGGCGGCGGCAACAACGGAATGGGCGTTTTCACCGGTGCGTACACATCAAAGAAATGGCGGTCGAATTCCACGACCACTTCTCGGTTTTGCTTGGTGTCGCGCTGGCCCTGGAAGTAGAAGAGGGCCGTATCGCCGAAAACGAGGTTATTGAGCGCGAACGTGCCGTTCGGCTGGATCGGCGCCATGAGGAAGCTCTGCGTACTGTCTCTCGGAATGCGGATGAGGAAATTGACGTTCCCGCCCTGCAAAGGCTGCCTTGCCGGCGTCATGGCTTTACCCGTGATGGTAACGCCCTGTTCGTACGGGTATTTGATGGTGGGGAATTTATCCCGGAGGATTTCCTGCCAGCTGAACCGGCGCCACCCGTTCGTCATCATCACCAGGTCGAGCGCCTGGGAAGCTTTCGCGCTGGTATCCCGGAAGTAATAGTAAGGATTGTGCACATAACCTTTGAGGTCGGACGTGAGGAAGGTATGGCTCATGATGTTGTTGGCGTAAGGATCGTAGGCCACCTGGTCGGCATCGGTGATCGACGCGGATATGCGGCCGCGCATGGAATCGGGGACCTGCAGCACCAGCTCCGTACGTTGACGGGGCCCTTTATTCAGCTCCTGGGGATCGAGGAAGAACTCCAGCGAATCGGTTTTCCCTTTTACATATACGATACGCTCGCTGAGCGGGGTGCCTTTGTTGTCGAACACGGTCAGTTGCATGATGCCGGAAGGGAGGTTCATTGCCGGGATGAGCCCGCTTACTTTGCCTTCCGTAACATCCAGGTCGGCCTTGTAAATCACCTGGTTATGCATTTGCGCGATGAGGAGCATGTCGTTCTGCGAGGCGTCGAGGTTGTTGAAGCCGGTCAGGTAGAAGATGCGCGCACCGCGGTTATAGACTTTCAGGGCAATGCCGGAAGGTTTGGCGGCGGGAATGTCGAACGATTTTTGCTGCCCGCCTGCATTGGTGACCACCGCTTTATAACTTTCGCCCGGAGCGGGTTTCAGTTCAAAGCTCCCCATACCGTCGTGCAACGTTTCAATGACCGCTACCTGGGCGCCTTTGGAGTCTTTCACGACCCCGGCTACCTTTGCGGGATACCCGTTTTCATCGATGGCCTTGAAGGCTACGGCACTGCTAACGTCGGTGATGAGGTCGCCGCCTTCGGGGAAGAACTGAACGGAATATTCCTTGGGGGCGGCCGCTTCTCCGGCTTTGCCGGTTTTGGGATCGAACACCTGGATATTTTTAAAGAACATGAAGGTGGTATCGAAGTTAAGCATCCAGGCGGTATAGGCGCGGAGCTGGTAAAGGCCGGGCTTGGTGTTCTCCGGCAGCGAGAATTCTCCCGCCGCGCCGCCGTCGTAAACAAGCAGCAGTTCCTTCTGCACGATGGTCCCTTTCGCGTCGCGAAGCTCGGCATAGAGGTTACGGGCACCGTAGGCGGGAAGATCGTTCAGCGTCACGTACCCCGAGAACCAGATCGTTTCCCCGGCGGCATAATAATCCTTGTCCAGGTGCAGATACACCTTTTCCTGCGGGTAATTATTGATGAATTTTTCTAAAGCCTGAATGATGCGTTCTGTCCAGTCGTCGGGTTTGGCGAAGCCCGAAGCGCCCCAGAAGCAAAGGCCGAGAAGACCGGCTACCATTAGCTTGCGGAGCTTTTTCAGGGAAGTTTGTTGCATGGATTGCGGATCGTTTAATGTACCAAGATAATCAATTACGAATAATTAGTAGGGCGGGCACCTGTTTTTTTAACATTTCGTTTTTGATGGTTTATTGCGAAATTCGCCGCCGGTAGACCGGCAAATTATGAATATGGAATATGCTCAATCGGAAAAGGCGGACCTGGTGGTGACCGGCGGCGGCGCGGCAGGATTTTTCTGCGCGGTGAATGCCGCGAGGTTGCATCCCGGTAAAAAGATCGTGCTATTGGAGAAAACGGGCAAGGTGCTGTCGAAGGTGAAAGTGTCGGGCGGTGGCCGCTGCAATGTGACGCATGCACTGGATAGTGTGTCCGAACTGGTGAAAAGGTATCCGCGCGGCGGCAATTTCCTGAAGAAATCGTTTTCCCGGTTCTTTGTCCCCGACACGATCGCCTGGTATGCCGAAAGGGGCGTGACGCTGAAAACGGAGGCCGATGGAAGGATGTTCCCCGATTCCGACGATTCCCAGACCATTATCGACTGCCTGCTCCGCGAGGCCGACCGCCACCGCGTGCAGGTCCGCCGGCATGCAGAGGCGCAATCACTGGAACGGGTAAACGGAGAATGGAAGATCACCATCGCGGGCGGCGCTACCATCACGGCGCCGAACGTCTGCATCGCCGCGGGCGGGTACGCGTCGGCCGATAAATTCGCTTATCTCACGGCTTTGGGCCACACCATCGAGCCCCCCGCACCGTCG
Organism: Chitinophaga rhizosphaerae; assembly: GCF_003958645.1. Classification (GTDB taxonomy): domain Bacteria; phylum Bacteroidota; class Bacteroidia; order Chitinophagales; family Chitinophagaceae; genus Chitinophaga; species Chitinophaga rhizosphaerae. The sequence continues at coordinate 30,317 of NZ_RXLO01000006.1, read as the reverse complement.
CTTTTCACGTTCAACATGCCGGGCAACCCGGTCACGGGCCTCATGGGCGTTTCCGTCCCCGAAGCCGCCGTTCGCATCGCCGGCAGTAAACTTGCGGAGAAAGGCCCGTTGCTGATCACCCATTGGGGGATGAGCGGCCCGGCCGTGCTGCGGCTCTCCGCCTGGGGCGCGCGTTACCTGCAGGAGCAGCAATATAAATTCACGCTGATCGTCAACTGGCTGCCGGAAATGAACGAAAACGCCCTGCGCGACGCGTGGCCGCAATGGCGGCAGGAGTTGGGCAAACAGCAGACCGGAACCCGCAATCCGTTCGGGCTGCCGTCCCGGCTATGGCTCTTTTTGCTCGCCGAAGCCGGCATTTCCGAATCCACCCGTTGGGCGGAAATCCCCGCCAAAGAGCAAAACCGGCTGATCAGGCTGCTCACGGCCATGGAATTCCCGGTGTCGGGGAAAACGACGTTCAAGGAAGAATTCGTGACCTGCGGAGGCATCCGCCTGTCGGAAATTGACCCGCTCACCATGCAAAGCCGCGTGGTGCCGGGGTTGTATTTTGCAGGAGAAGTGATGGACGTGGACGGGATCACCGGCGGCTTTAATTTCCAGCATGCCTGGACGAGCGGCTGGATCGCCGCGCAGCTCGAAGGGGCGCAAACTTAAAAAAAGCTCAGTCCCGCCTGCCAACCCAGCCATCCCGCGCGGCCTTCGGCCGACGAAAAGCCGGGATATCCCTTCCATGGCCGGTCTGCGATCAGATTGTTATCGTCCATGAACGTAAAGGCGGGTCCGCCGTAAACCGTCACCCAATTGCCCAGCCGCACCCGCAGGGAAGGGGAGGCGCGCCAGGCCTGGGCGAGCGATTTCCAGCCGTTATCGAAAAAGTTCAGTTGCGACACGTCCGTATTCATCGATAATCTTCCTTTCAATTTCCATTCGCCGCCGAAACCAAGCCCCAGGTAATGCATGCCGTTGCGCGTGCCGCCGGAAAGGATGGAGTAAAAGCCCCTCCGGCCGCTTTTGAACTGCAGGTTGGCGGGCATCAGGTCGCTGGAGAACGCCTCCAGCCGGTAATACCCTTTTTTCTTCACGATGGTGACCAGTCCGAAAGCCACGCCGTCGGAGCTATCGGCGATATTGACCAGCCCGAACTGCACGCCGCGGTTATACCCTGCGCTGTTGCCGATGGACGACAGTTGCAGGCCGCGCATGGTATCGCGGGCATGGTTCCAGCCGCCGGTGATTTGCACGCCATGGCCGCTCCCGTGATGTTGGTTGTAAAGCCCCGAAATCTGGATGCCGGGGGCGATGCTGCCGGGGTTCCTGGCTGCCGTATCTTTTATGGGATGGTGAAGATCGATTTTGCCTGCGGCGTGATTGATAAGCCCGGCGATCTGCAAACCATTCATTTCCTTGGTGTAATTGATGAGCCCCGTGATCTGCGCACCCTGGGAATTGCCGCGCACGCGGTTGATGAGGCCGCTGATCTGGATCCCGTTGAGGTGCCCGCCGCTATGGTTCATAAGCCCGCTGATCTGTGCGCCGGTCACGTCGCCGCGGATGGTGTTGTACAGCCCGGATACCTGGATGCCTTTCACGGAATCCAGGGCGCGGTTGAAGATCCCCGAAATCTGTGCGCCCATGAGCCAGCCATCTGCGATATTACTGATGCCGCCTACCTGCGCGCCTTCCACGAATTCCATATTCCGGTTAAAGATACCGGCCACCTGCACGCCGCGCACCGAGCCGCCCACAAGGTTGAAAATGCCCGCTACCTGCGCGTATTGCGCATTGCCTTTGTTGATATTGAAGCCCCCGGCGATTTCCAGGCCGTCGAGCCCTGCAGAATAGCCGCCTACAAGGTTGAGGGAAAATTTATTGACCACCTGCCCGGCCATCTTTCCATGGGAGCCAAGCGATGGTACGAGCGAGGATTGTACCGGCTTTTCCGCGAAGAATTTTCCGATGTTGCGGGTTTGCCGGCGGAGATTTTCGCTCAGCAGGCGGCTGCCCAGCCACGTTCTGTCTACTTTATCGGACACGGTGAATTCCCGCAGTTTTACCGGCATGGCCGGCGAAATGGCGACGGAGATTTCCCGGTCGAAGCCGGGCATCACGTACAGCATCGTATCGATGTAAAACTCTTTGCTGACCGTTATCTGGATGGAAGGCTGTTTCCCCTTGTCTTTCAGCCGCAGGTGGAAATATCCGTCTGTATTGGTGAAGGCGCTCATGAGGTCGGAGCGCTCGTAAATACTGGCGTTCACGATCATTTCGCCGTTGTATTTGTCGCGCACGTAGCCGCTGATGGTGTAAAACCGTTCCCTGGCGCCTTCGGTTGCGTTGAGGATAATATGCCCGTCTACCACCGAATACCGGATGCGGCCCTGGAAGAGCTGGTCGAGCACCTGGCGGATGGGTTTCCGCTGCACGGTGAGGTTCACGAGGCTATCGCCCCGGAAAGGCCTGCCGGCGTAGGAGAAACTGAGGCCCGACTGGGCGGTGATTTTAGACAGAACGGAATCTACCGGCCAGTTAATGGCCCGGAAGGAAACGGTTTGCTGGAGTTGTTGCTGCGCCATCAGGCAGCTTGGCCAGAGGAGCAGGGCGATGAGACAGTTGCGGAACAAGTTGGAGCAGGGTTTGAACATGGCGGACGCCGACCTCCTTGTGGAGACCGGCGGGCCAAAATTAGCGTAAAACGTTCAATGGATGGGGGAGAAAAAAGGACAGCCGGTTAGAAAATGCCCGCTTTCACGCCCAGGGAGAATCCGGGGGCGCTGAGTTTCTCGTCGGTCGTGTGCAGGCCGCCCACGCCGAACACCCTCCGGTACGAACCACCCGCTACTACGCGGAGGTAATGGGTGATGTTCATTTCCAGCTGAACGAAGGGCTCGGCCACTACTACCGAGCTGGACCCATAGACGTGATCGCGGCCTTTATCGAATTTTTCGCGTTCGGAAACCCCGCCGCCGCCGATGAGGGTGCCGGCCGACCAATGGAAAAGTTTGTCGGAGTTATGCACGTATTCGACTACGGCGCCGGTGTACCAGAAATTGAGTACGGGGCGGTCGGGCGCTTCTACGCGGATGTTGTTGGCAAGACTTTTGGCGCCGGCGCCGAGGAGCCATTTTTTGTTGAGGAAAACGCCTCCGTAGGCGCCGGTGAGGACGGCAAAATCGCCATTCAGGGCGGAGATCGTGCCAAAACCGTGGCCATAGGCGCCGAAAGATTTGGCTTTGGAGGTTTTGCCGGCCAGGGTTTCGATTTCCTGGGCATTGGCGGCGGTGATGATTAACATCGATACGAAGAGTGTAAGCAGCTTTTTCATATTGTAAAGTTTTTTGTTTGCTGCTATTATGACGGACAAATCGCCCCTCCCCCCATAAACCGGTAAAAAAATATTTCCTGAATGAAAATGAACAGCCGTTCTATAGAATGAACGAAATGAACAGAAGTATTAGTTATAAATTGATTAACAAACCTTATTATCTAAATCCCAAAATTATGGAAAACACCTACTTCGGCTGCGAGCCGCTCGAGGCACAAGACATGCAGAACATTCAGGGCGGTGCTTATGTGGCCAATCTTTTGACCCTCGTAAAAGGCGCATATTTCCTTACAAAAGGATTTACCATGAATGTGCCCCTTGCCGGCCCCCTGGCATTCGGACTCCTGACCTCTTTCGTAGATCCCCTGGTAACAGCTGCGTAATCACCACTGTAGTTACAAAAAATGACAGGCAATCTGCAGGCGCAGGTTGCCTGTTTTGTTTATGATAATACTAACTATGGATTAGTTCCCGTCTGCCCGATCGGGCAGGGGCATGAGCAGGTAACAAGGGAAAAGGAAGGTATGTTGGCGGCATCGCCTACAGGTAATGGATACCCGGCGGATAGCTGTTGCCCAGCGCACCGGTCAGCGCCCGGAAATCTTCTGGGCTCCGGAGGAAGTCCATCTGCGTGGTGTCTATCATAAGCGTGCGCATGGGATACTGGCGGAGGAACTGCATATACATATCCTGCACCCGTTCCAGGTAGCTGTTTTTGATCTGCTGTTCGTACGGCCGCCCGCGCTTGCGGATGTTGCGCTGCAACTGGTCTACCGGCGTGTTGAGGAAAATGAGGATGTCGGGCTGGGGGAGTTGGGGATTGATGATGTCGAACAGCTTTTGATAGAGCGAAAACTCGTCGGCCTCCAGGTTCATCTTGGCGAACAGCAGGCTTTTGATGAAGAGGTAATCGCTGATGGTCTGGGGCGAAAAAAGATCCGGCCCGATCATGTCTTTCAGTTGTTTATACCGTTCGGCCATGAAGAACAGCTCCAGCGGAAAGGCATACTGGGCGGGGTCTGCGTAAAACTTGGGCAGGAAGGGATTGTCTGCGAACTCCTCCAGCACCAGGCGCGCCCGGTAATGCTCGGCGAGCTGGTACGCGAGGGTCGTTTTCCCCGAGCCGATGTTCCCTTCTATGGTAATGAACGGGTATTGCATGGGTTAATGTGGAGCAGTAGCGAGTTTCACCGCAGGCAGCGGGTCCGGACAGGCCGCCAGCAGCTCGGCAACGGTCAGTTGCAGGATGGGATGCACCCTTTCCCCCGCGATCTCCGCCAGGGGCGCCAGCACGAAACGGCGGTTCTGGAGCTGGGGATGCGGTACTTTCAGTTGCGGAAGGGTAATGACATCGTTGTTGAAAAACAGCATGTCGATATCGATCACCCGCGCCCCCCACTTCAATCGCCGCACACGGCCGATCCTGCGCTCGATGTCTAGCATGAGGCGCAGCAGCGAGGGCGCGTCGAGCGCCGTTTCCAGTTCCAGGGCCTGGTTCAGGTAGTCGGGCTGGGCAACGCCTCCCCAGGCAGCGGTTTCGTACAGCGCCGATTCGCGTACCACGGCCCCGGCCTCCGCCTGCAGGAGTTTCACCGCTTCCAGGAGGTTCGCGGAGCGGTCTCCCATGTTGCCACCTATCAGTAATATTGCAGTATTCATGAATTTGACGGCTCAAAAGTACCCATATTCCGTATTTTTGAGAAAATTAATATAGATTTCCGTCCAATAACCAGATACTCATGCGCAGTTTCCTCAAATTTTTCCTGGCATCCTTTGTAGCCCTCATCGTTTTCTCCGTTATTTCCTTCTTTTTCATGCTGATGCTGCTCGCCCGCCTGGGCGCCGGCGCCCGCGAAAAAGTAGTGGTAGGGCCCAACGCCGTTGTAGTGGTAGACCTCAGCCAGCAATTCCATGAACTGCGGAAAGACGATCCCTTCCTGAACCTGATCGCCGGCGGCGCAGGCAATGCTCCCGGGCTTTTCGATGCCGTGCGCATCATCCGCGAAGCGGCCACAGACGGTAATGTAAAAGGTATTTACATCAAGGCCGATGGCAACGGTAACGGGTATGCCGCCAGTGAAGAGTTGCGCCGCGCCCTGGTGGCGTTCCGCAAAAGCGGCAAATTCGTGTATGCGTATGCGGATGGCCTCAGCCAGAACGCTTTTTACGTAGCTTCCGCCGCAGGTAAAATATATGTGCACCCGAAAGGCGCCGTCGATTTCACCGGTTTTTCCCTCACCACCGCCTACATCAAAGGCCTCCTCGAAAAACTCGAGATCGAACCGCAGATTTTCTATAACGGCAAATTCAAATCCGCTACAGAACCGCTCCGCGAATACAAAATGTCTGACGCCAACCGCGTTCAGACCACTTCCTTCCTCAACGAACTCTACGGCGATTTCCTCGTACACATTTCCGAAGCGAGGAATATCGACACCGCCACGCTGCACCGGTACGCTAACGAAGCGCAGATTCTGGAACCCTCCGACGCCGAGCGCCTCAAACTGATCGACGGGTTGCGGTACGACGACCAGGTGATGGACGAGATCAAACGCAGCCTGTCTATCGGCGGGGATGAATCCGTGAATTTCATCTCCCTTAATAAATATGCCGTCGCCAATCGTTTGTACGAAAGCTACAGCGGCAACATCGCTCTCATTTACGCCCAGGGCGACATCCGCTCCGGTTCCGATATCGACGACGCCATTGCCGGCGACGATTACGTGAAAATGATCCGCGATGCACGGCAGGATAAAAGCATCCGCGCCATCGTGTTCCGCGTAAACTCTCCCGGCGGCAGCGCACTGGCTTCCGAAAGCATCTGGCGCGAACTGACGCTGGCGCGCAAATCCAAACCCGTCATCGTTTCCATGGGCGATTACGCAGCCAGCGGCGGATATTACATTTCCTGCATGGCAGACAGCATTTTCGCAGAACACAATACCCTCACCGGTTCCATCGGCGTGTTTGCGATACTGCCCAATATGAAAGGGTTCTTCAACAGCAAGCTCGGCATTACGTTCGACGGCGTAAAGACCGGGGAATATGCAGATGCAGGTTCCACCATCCGTCCGCTCACCGAGAAGGAAAAAATGTTCATCCAGCGCGGAGTGGATTCCATCTACGCCACATTCAAACAACGGGTGGTAGACGGCCGTAAACTGAGTGCAGCGGTGGTCGACAGCATTTCGCAGGGCCGCGTGTGGACCGGCAGCCAGGCGAAGCAACTGGGCCTGGTAGACCGTTTGGGCGGTGTGCAGGACGCGATCGACTGTGCGGCGCGCATGGCCAATATTCCGGAAGTGGAGCTGGTCACGTATCCCCGTCCGAAAGGCACCATGGAAAAACTCGTAAAGCTTTTCGGGCAGGAAATGAGAGCCAGCTTCATGAAGGAAGAACTGGGCGAAGATTACCGCTTCTTCGAAACGATCAAAAAAGTACGCGCCATGCAAGGCGAAGCCCAAGCCAGGCTGCCGTACGAAATGGTGATCGATTGACCTGGTCCCGGAAAAAAACTGATATTGCGATGCCGTTTCTGAAAAGGAACGGCATTTCGCTTAAAAACGACCCTTATGTTCCGTTTGACATTCATATTGCCCGCCATGATCGTTTGCGGGCTCGCGGCTTGCCAGTCGAACGCCGCGAAAAACGCGCAGGACGCCACGCAGACCGCTTCCCCGGCCGACAGTTCGCTGCCAGCCGTTCCGGAGCTTTTCCGTGACACGGCGATGGCGTCTGCATTCGGTTTGCCGGATACGGTGACGATCGGGAGCCAGTTATACCGCGTTGTACCGTCGACCGAAGCGTTATTCGAAAGTGCGGCGGAATTCAAGCCCGATACGAGCGAAGCGAAAAACATCGCGCCGCAGCAAGACCTCGTTCGCCGCGAAGGGAACGTGCTGCATATCAAACTGAAAAACGGATCAGAAAAGGAATTCCGCGACAATGCGGAGAGCGACGGCGAAGATCATGAGGTGCATATCTATAACGGGTACCTGCCGGCGATCGGGAGTTTTGTGATAGGCAGGTTTGGATATGAAACGTACGATGTGTTGCTGGTGGATGAGAAAACCGGTGCGGAAACGCCCATTATCGGCCTGCCGCAATTATCGCCGGACGGGAAGAAGATGATCGTTTCCAACCTCGACCTGATGGCTGCGTTCACTTTTAATGGTCTGGAATATTATATAAAGACGGACAAGGGATTGGAAAAGCTGTACGATTTCAGTCCCGAAAAATGGGGCCCGGAATCCATCAAGTGGCTCGATGCCAATGTATTGGTGGGTAAATTCGGGGTGTTGACGAAAGAAAATGACCTGCTTTATCATTACGTCCGCCTGGAGCCGGTAAGGAAATAGGGGATGCCGAAGGCCGGTCCCCGGGGCGGGGAAGCCACACACATGGGCGGCATGCGCCCGGTATGGAGACCCCGTCCCCGGTGCGAAAAGCATTGCTTTCATGGCCGGACCGGAAACTGCCGGCTTTTTAGATTGCAGCCATATATCGCCGGCATCAGTTGGCGGTTATTACCTGTCGGGGATGCCCGGTCAGCCCTCTTCGGTGTACACGGGGTCGCGTTCTTCGGGGGTGAGGCGGATCACGTTGTTGTGATTTTCATCAACGATTTTCTGGGCTTGCATGCGGAGGCGGCGGAGCCCGTCGGCCAGGGCTTCCATGGATTTTTCGGCGGCTTCCGCGATCTCGTTGTGGTGGCGGATGACGTTGCTCAGTCTTTTGATGTGCTCATTGATCACGTTGCAAATGATCTGGGATCCGCTAAAGGGGTCGAATTCCTGGAGACGTTGCAGGATGTCGTCGTAACAGCGGCACATCTGTTCTACGGCTGGTGTAGGGGCGGCAGCAGCGGCTGCCTGCACTTTTTTCTCTGCCATACAGGTTGGATTTTAGGGCGCCTATTCGGCATGATTGGTTGTTCGAAACGCGGTTTATGACTCTCGTCCAGGCCTGCAACTTAAGAAAAGACCGCCGCCCGGCGCTTTCAAAAATTGTTAACCGGGCGTTATTGGTAGGTTAAAGCCCAGCAAACGGCCCCTGGAGCGGCCCCGCAGATTTCAGGGGATAATTGATCGTTGTTTGCTAGTTTTGCCCCTTGTTAAAGATTCATAGCATGGCGTCAGCATACAATCAGCGTAAGGCAATGTGGGCAATTACGAAGGCAAGCATCCGGGCGATGTTCCGGAGCCCCTCGGCAGTGGTTTTCAGCCTGGCATTCCCGCTGGTCTTCATTTTGGTGTTCGGTTTCATCGGCGGAAGGTCGGGTTCGGTAAAAGTCGGGATCGATAAACGGTCAGACACCGCCAGCCAGATGTACCAACGCCTCGCCGCCGCGCCCAACATTAAGCTCGTAACAGGCGAGCCGCAGGCGGAAATGGAAGACGACCTCCGCAAAGGCCGCCTCACAGCCATTCTCCGAATCGAAAACAGGGCAGGGGCGGATAGTGCCGCGCCCAACCTGAAACTGCACGTCAAAACTTCTACCGCCACCAGTCCGGACAACAAAGCGCAACTCATCAATGTGCTCCAGATGGGCATCAACGCGGCCAACGACGTGGTGTACCCGCGCCCATCCGTGGCGGAGATCATTCCCGAAACGGTGCCCGGCCGCCAATACAAGCCTATCGACTTCATCCTGCCCGGCCAGCTGGGCTTTTCGCTGCTGAGCGCCGCTGTTTTCGGTACGGCGTTCCTCTTTTTCAGTTTGCGGCAGACGCTGGTGCTGAAACGTTTCTTCGCCACGCCCATCCACCGGATGTACATCATTCTCGGCGAAGCCATCAGCCGGCTGCTGTTCCAGTCGTTCGGCTCCATCGTGATCATCGGGCTGGGGTATTTCGCGTTCGGGTTTACGCTGGTAAACGGGTTCGTGACTTTCCTGGAAATGCTTATCCTTTGCCTGTTCGGGCTCATCGTGTTCATGGGCTTCGGTTTCGTGGTGAGCGGTATCGCCAGGTCGGAAAGCACCATCCCGCCGATGGCCAACATCGTGACATTGCCGCAGTTCCTGCTTGCCGGCACGTTTTTTTCGGTGGATGTGTTCCCCGCCTGGCTGCAACCCATTTGCAAGATCATGCCGCTGACTTACCTGAACGATGCCTTGCGGAAGATCGCTTTTGAAGGGATGCACCTGTGGGACCTGGGCCCGCAATTGCTGGTGCTCACCATCTGGGGCGTGGTGGTGTACGGCGTGGCCGTGAAAGTGTTCCGCTGGGAATAGCACTTGACAACCGTAATAAAACCTGATATGAGATTATTTAAATTCTTCCTGATCTCGGTAGCCATTCTCGGCGCGCTGATCTTCCTGCTGTCGCTGGCGTTCCCGTCTACCGCGCTGCTGGAACGCTCCGGCGCCATAGAAGCGCCGGCAGACAAGGTGTATACTTACCTGACCGACCTGAAAACCTGGAAAAACTGGAACCCCTGGCACCCGGAATTCAGCCTGAAGCCCGGCGTGTCGGTGAATTACGGTCCGGTTACCACGGGAGAAGGCGCATCTTACACCTGGGCGGTGCCCGGGAGCAGCGAGCCCGGCCGCGTCCGGATCACGGAGGTAGTGCCCGGCAAAAGCGTGACTTACATCCTGATACATCCGGATATGAAGCATATTACCGCGCATTTCGACCTCAAACCTACGGCCGACGGGCAGGGAACGGCCATCCTATGGCGGTTCGAAGCCCATGTGGGCATGGCGCCCTGGTGGAAGCTCCGCGGGTTCATGATGGACCGGATGTTCGGCGCTACGATGGAAGACGGGCTGAACCACCTGAAAAGCCTGGCCGAAGCACCATAATTTTTTTATGTTGAACGGTTTGGAAATCTTCCGTTTTCCGGCGTAATTTCCGTGTTCATTCAAATCCTATTTTTATGAAAAGCATGTTATTGGGCCTCGCCCTTCTTTTCTCCGCAACAGCAGTAGTAGCGCAAGATCCGCCGAAAAGCCCGCTGGTATCGGCGTCCGGCGACAATGTCGAAATTTCCTACAGCCAGCCCTCCAAAAGAGGCCGCGTGATCTTCGGTGAGCTGGTTCCGTACGATAAAGTATGGCGCGCAGGGGCCAATATGTCAACCGATATTACTTTCAAGAAAGACGTATCGTTCGGCGGCCAGAAAGTGAAAGCAGGTTCTTACGCCCTGTTCATCATCCCCACCGCAAAGGAATTCACGGTGATCCTGAACTCGCAGACCAAGCAGATGGGCGCTTCCCAGTACGAAGCCAACAAAAGCAAGAACGTAGCCGAAGTGAAAGTTCCCCGTCAGAAAACGGCTTCCACCGTTGAAAAACTGACGTATTCCTTCCCGAAAGGCAATCTGCAGATGGAGTGGGACGATACCAAAATTTCCGTTCCGGTAAAATAATTACCGCACCAGCAACACAGCTAACGCATTTTTTACACCCTCCCGCAAAACGGGAGGGTTTTTTATGGCTGGCGGGAGGATGACCGTTTGCCGTATTCCTCCAGCATTTCTAAAATACAGTCGTATACGGTGGTCAGTTGCTCGTCGGTAATGACGTACGGGGGAAGAATGTACAGCGTATTGCCGAGCGGGCGGAGCATGACGCGTTTTTCCCGGAAGAAGCGATGCAGGAAATCCGCCAGGTTGTTGACGTAGCTGTCTGCCTCGCCGGTATTCACTTCAAACGCGAGAATGGTGCCGGTTTGCCGCACGTTTTTCACGCGGGGATGCTGGCGGAGGGTTTCCCCAAACGCCTGGTGCCGCGCTGCGATCCGGCGGCGGTTTTGCGCACAGGCGGGGTCGAGGAACAATTCCAGGCTGGCCAGCGCCGCCGCGCAGGTGAACGGGTTGGCGGTGTAGGAATGGCCGTGGAAGAGGGTTTTAAGCTTGTCGTTGCTGAGGAATGCTTCGTAGATCGCTTCGGTACAGGTGGTAACGCCCATAGCCATCGTGCCGCCGGTCAACCCCTTCGACAACGTGATCATATCCGGCGGTGTACTGAGCTGTTCCATGGCGAAGTTGGTGCCCGTCCGGCCGAAGCCCGTCATCACTTCGTCGGCGATGAGCAGGATGCCTTGGCTACGGCAATGCGCCAGCAGCGTATCGAATGCTTTGATGTTGTACATGATCATGCCGCCGGAACCGAGGACCAGCGGTTCGAAAATGAATGCGCCGGTGTCTCCGGCGATGGCGTCGATCTGCCGGAGCAATGCCGGCAGGTTTTCGGCGGTGGGCAAGTCGAGGAAGGTGACTTCGAAGAGATAATCGTCGAACGCCCGGGTGAACACGCTGCGGGCCGACACGCTCATCGCGCCGAACGTATCGCCATGATAGGCGTCATGGAAGGCGAGGAGTTTGCGGCGGGGGGTGCCGTTGTTCTGCCAGTACTGGATCGTCATTTTCAGCGCCACTTCCACGGCGGTGGAGCCGTTGTCGGAATAAAACACCCGCGCCTGGGCGCCCGGCAATACCGGCAGGAGCTGCTCTGCCAGTGAAACGGCCGGCTCGTGGGTATATCCCGCGAAAATGGCGTGGTGCAATACAGCGGCCTGTTGTGCCAGCCGCTTCGTGATATGCGGATGGGCGTGGCCATGAATGTTGACCCACCAGCTGGAGGTGGCGTCTATATAGGTTTGGCCGTGCTCGTCGGTCAACACGGCGCCTTCGCCCTTTACAATGCCTATCGGTGCGGGGGCCGTCTGCATCTGGGTGTAGGGATGCCAGATCACGGCCTGGTCGCGCTCGCTTAAACTCTTTTGCATCCCACAAATGTACTCCATCATCCGTACAACGGAAATAACGATATCACATATTCATGTTTCCCCTAATTCAATTGCAGAGCCAACCAATTGCCTACCTTTGTGTTGTATGTAGATGGCATGGTTTTGGCCATTCTCCGTTGTTTTATCACCATATCCGGACAATTTACCGTAAGAACCCAAAAGCTACATTATGGAAGGAAAGCTCCTCGAGATCAGGGACAATGAAAACGCGAAACAATTCGAGACGCGGGTAAACGGGCACCTCGCAAAGATCGAGTACATGGAAGGCGGCAACCGCATCTTCCTGACCCACACCGAAGTAGCGCCGCAGCTCGAAGGCCAGGGAGTGGCCGCACTGCTGGTTGAGCGCGTTTTATCCATCATCGACGAGCGGGGCCAGAAAATAGTGCCCCTTTGCCCATATGTAGCCACCTATATCCGTAAACACCCGGAATGGAAAAAGCTCCTGGCACACGGGATCAACGTCTGAACACTCAATTAATCTTTGAAATATGCCCTTGACCAATTTTGACAAACTCCATCACCAACACCAGGAATGGAAAAAAGACCTGCTGCTGAACGAAAAGGAAATCAAATCCCTGCGCGACGAACTCGTTGAACTGGCCAACGGCCGCTTCGACCACGACGCCGCCGCCAAAGTGGAACATTTCCAGAACGCCCTTATCCGCCAGAAAGAAGTCGTGAACGAGCTGCTCCAGCAAGTGATCAGGGGAGATAAAATGATGTCTGAAGCCCAGGGCGACGATGCGCAGCTGCACATGCTGCACAACAAGCTGCAAGACGATGTGGAAACTTTCAACCGCCTGTTCATCGAACTGCGCGAAGAATTCAAACATTTCAAGCAGCAATTGCGCGAATCCTAAATTTTCCCAACATGGAAATGAAAAATGAATATACCAATGGCGAAGTAACGGTTGTATGGCAACCACGCATTTGCCGCCACACGGGCATCTGCGCACGCGGACTGCCCGCGGTATTCCAGCCGAAGGAAAGGCCCTGGATCAAAATAGACGGCGCCACGACAGATGCCATCATCTCCCAGGTGAAGCTTTGTCCTTCCGGCGCACTTAGTTTTTACTTGAACGCAGATAAACCGAAAGTTTAGCCAGACGAAACGTATGCAGCAATACCGCAGCGTGCAGCATGTGTTGTACGCAGACCTGAAAGACATGGGCGATATGCCCGTACGGCAGCCGTTCCCTTCCGTTCATGCAGACCGGATCGATCCCTTCCTGCTTCTTCATCATATCGACGTCAGGGTGCCCGACTACCTGCCGCCGCGCCAGGCTGGCGTGGGGCCGCACCCGCACCGGGGATTTTCGCCGGTGACGTTTATTTTCAAGGGCGGCGTCCATCATCGCGACAGCCGGGGCAACAACTCGATCGTTCGCGCAGGCGGCACCCAATGGATGCACGCAGGCATGGGGATCGTGCACTCCGAGCGCCCGCCCAACGATATTCACGATACCGGGGGCGAACAGGAGATGGTCCAGATCTGGGTGAACTCGCCATCCGGCCATAAAATGGACCAGCCTTCGTATTTCCCCTTGCATAATGTGGATACGCCAACCGTCAGGAGCGAAGACGGGCTCGTTACCATTTCCGTGGTGGCGGGGGAACTGATGGGCGTGAAAGGCCCGGTGCCCACACTTACGCCCGTCAATACCTTTACCGCGCATTTCCGCAAGGGCGGCCATTTCTACATTCCATTGCCGGAAACGCATAACGCGTTCGTGTATTTGCTGGACGGCGAAGTGAAGATCACCGGCGCCAGCGTGTACACCGGCTTCCATTGCCTCGTTTTCCGGCAAGACGGGAAGGGGATCGGCATCACGGCAGAGGAAGACACGCGCCTGTTCATCGCTTCCGGCGAACCGATCGGGGAGAAGATCGCGGCCAACGGGCCGTTTGTCATGAACACCGAAACGGAAGTGCTCGAAGCGATGCGCGACTACCAGATGGGAAAAATGGGTATATTGATCGAAGAATAAACCCTGCTCCATGACGCTTGCAGAAACCATGGCGGCCATCGCCGCCGCAGGAACGGCCCAGACGAAGAAAACGCTGATGAACCACGGCGGCCGGGAACCCATTTCCGGCGTGAAAGTCTCCGACCTGAAGATCATCCTCAAGCAGATCCGCAAAGACCAGGCCCTTGCCCTGGCGCTTTACGATACCGGGCATTACGATGCGCAATACCTGGCCGGCCTCGCCGCCAACGGCGCCCTGATGACACCCGCACAGCTACGCCACTGGGCCGAAACGCCCAACGCACCCGCCATCAGCGAGTATTCCGTGCCCTGGGTAACGGCCGAACATCCGGATGCCTGGAACATCGCGCTGTCGTGGATAGACAACCCTTCGCCGGCAATCGCCGTGAGCGGATGGGCGACGCTCGGCGGACTGGTATCCCTGCTCCCCGACGACCAGATCGACGTCCCCAAAGTGCTGGCATTGCTCAAACGTGTCGAAAAAGAAATCCACGGCGCGCCCAACCGCGTGCGCTACGTGATGAACGGGTTCGTCATCGGCGCGGGAACATACGTGGATGCCGCGCATGCCACCGCAGTGGCCGCGGCCCGTAAAATCGGAACGGTAATGGTGGACATGGGGAACACGGCCTGCAAAGTGCCCGAAGCCGAAGGGTACATCGCTGCATCGCGCGGGAGGCCGGGCGGGGCGAAGAAAAAGAAAACGCTCAAATGTTAAATAGCAAAGCCGCGCAAAAAAGCGCGGCTTTCTTTCGAAAAACCAACCCTCCGGATCAGTTTTTCTGCAACCATACCTCGTAAATCGTGCTACTGGCGCTGGTCGGGTTGAAACCGTTGCTTTGCGGCGCGGTGGCTTCGATCCCGCCATACATCCATCCGATCAGATTATTGCCGGTTTGTAATTTCCCGTAATCGATCACTTCTCCCGATTTGTCGATCAGCGAAATTGCCGGATTGAGGATGAAAGCCGCATTGGCCCCGATGTAGCCGGGGAGGGTAACATTCTTCTGGGGATATTCCTGCGTGCCATTGGAAGAACGTACGAGCGTAGAAACGCGGTTGAACCAGGGCATGAAATTCGATGCGTTGCCCGGCACTTCATTCCCGCTCTCGTCGATGTACCAGTCCGTAATACCGCCGATGAACGACACGTACGCTTCGCCGGTATTCGAATTGTAAGCGGAAATCGCCGCGCAATCGTACATGCAGAACCGTTGTTTGTAATTGGTGTCGATCTGCGCAAGGGTATTAAATCCCATATCCTGGAAATACACGGGGTTGATGAACGGCCCGCCCTGGTTGTTGAACACGCCGCCGAACACCGCCACGCCCACATTCCTGTTGGCGGGCATCACCATCTTTACCGATGGATAATCGCGCCGGTGGAACTGGTTGGTGCCATTGTACTGCTCGCTGGTCGTGATCACGCTGTAATTGGTGATCGCCGGGGCCGGACCGCTGTTGTCGATCTTGAACCGGGCGATCTGCTCGGTATATTTTCCCGTCACCCCGCCGGAATATTTCCCGGTATAATTCTGCCCCATGACGAGGTGGAACCAGTCGTTCAGCTTCACGAGATATCCACCGGTAACGGCCATACGCGGATCACTGACCGTTTTGATGTAATTGTTCGAACCGTAACCGTTCTGTACGGCAGCGATGACGCGTTGCACATCCACTGCCGTCACTTGTGAAAAAGTCTGGTAGCAGCCGTCGTTGGCACATCCGGCACCATACCCGCCGATGATATACAGCGTGTTACCGTCCTGGAAATATGCCATGTTGGTAGCACTGAGCTGGTATTGCAGGTTGGATGGGATATCTCCTTTCCAGGATTTGTTGCTGTTCATGTCGACTACCCAGATCGATGTGTTGGAGGCAGACGATGGAAAAGTGGAACCGGGACCTGCAGTGCCGTGGAACCCGTTGGTACGCCCGCCGATCAACAGCCATAAGTTGCCCATGGTGGCGATGCAGAAAGATTGCAATGCGGG
The DNA here is from genome assembly GCF_003958645.1 of Chitinophaga rhizosphaerae. GTDB lineage: Bacteria > Bacteroidota > Bacteroidia > Chitinophagales > Chitinophagaceae > Chitinophaga > Chitinophaga rhizosphaerae. The sequence goes on along the minus strand of NZ_RXLO01000006.1, from coordinate 14,251 downwards.
CGCCGGCTGGTTCGCGGCTTTCTTCAATGTGATGGTGTAAGGCGCCTGTGCAGTGGCTTGCAGACAGCCGCAAAGCAACAGGCCGAATATCAATTGTTTCATGGAGTTAAGTTTTAGGGGTTAATGACTTTGAGGCACCATGCCGTAAGCAGTTTGCGGCGGGATTCGGACAGGTCGCGGGTCCTGGGCATCGCTACCGAATTCGCCCATTGCGGAAGACTGATCCTGTCCATCAGCGCACGCGCCATCACAGGGTCTTTCCAGATATTGGGGTCGTTGAGCTTCACCACCTTGCTCATGGCCGGGTAGAGCAGGTAATAATTCCGCAGCACTTTGGTGTACACCACGTCCCAGGTCAGCTTGTCGTTACCGGTAGGCTGCGGCGATCCGGGATCTTTGTAGTACTGCGAATAATCTTCATCGTTCGGCAACACCCGCACGTTGATGATGGACCCAGTCAGCGGGTTGAACTCCGCGTAACACGAAGGCGGCGGGTTGTCGCTCGTGGTGCAGGTGACGAGGACATTCCCTTTTTTGCTAACCGGCAGTGAGATGGGATCGCCGAGGTTGTAATTGTCCTGCAGTTTGACGGCGTTGCCCGGTGCCTGGTTGGGCGTGGTGTCGTAATACCAGAGCTGGTAATTGTACCCGCCGTTGTTGTTGAGCTTTTCACCGTTCTTGTAGCCGATGAAGGAAATGGGCACCGTGCCGGGGCCATAGTCTCGGAACTGGGTGGTGGTGGCGTTGGGGTTCACCGTATTCTGTTCGGCATATACACCGGATGTTTCAGAAAACAGGAACAGGGGTTTCTCGACGTGGATAACCTGGTTCACGCCCTGCGAGCCGGTGCAGTACAGGAAAAAAGGCTGGCCGGCATCTACCCTGGCATTGATGAACGCGTTCCAGGTAAAGTCGAAAATCCAGCCGTTGCCGTCGTTCTGCCGCACGTCCATATAATTGATCTGGCCGAGAACCTGGTTGTTGGAGGAAGTTGGGTCGGCGGGGTCGCCGATGATGAGGGAAATGGTGCCCAGGTTGAATTTGGGGTTGTTCCCGGTGATCAAGGGATCGTAGTTTCCCTGGTACAGGTCCGGCAATACGGGCGACAGATCGAGCGAGATTTGCGGGGCCACTTTGAAGGTGTTGTCGCTGTTCCGGTAATAAAGGATCGCCGGTGGCGTCTGCATCATGGGAAGGCCCATCCGGTTGCCGGCCCATCCTGTGGGCCAGGGGAATTTCTGCGGTTCGAGGTAGCGGCCGGTGGTTTGCGAAGTGGCGTCGCCTTCGAACCAGGGGGCCACGGTGCCCTGGATTTCCAGGAAATCCGGGTTCGTACCCTGCACGGCGTACAGGGCGTTCATTTGGTCAATGTACGCCTGGCCTTTGTATTTGAAGACGTTGATTTTCTGTAATGGCCGGAAAATGGTGAACCGGCAAACGATGCCTGCCAGTGGTTTGCGGTCTTTCGTGGGAGAAGTGGCCGGCATTCCCTGCAGAATCGGCTGCCCTGTCAGTTCGCTGAGCGGGATCACGCACTGGAACATGGCCGAGGCGCCGTTGGGGCCGGTAAGTGCGGCGTTTTTAAAGAAGTTGATCCAGCGGGTCATGCCTTTCGAGGGTTTGCCGGTGAAAACGGCCGTGTCGCCCGCGATGAGACTGATAAAATCGGTGTAGAGTTGGGTGTTGGTCGGGTCTTCCGGGTTGATGTCGATCACCATGCCCGTGCTTCTCCCGTTGGGGCCGGTGCGGTTGAGGAACGATAGCTGGGCCACGGAGATCTGGCTTTTCAGGGAAGGGGGCATAACGTTGTTCGGGTCGTTGATGCCGGTGACGTTCACGCCGATCATATCCAGTCCCATATCGCCGTAATAGTTCCATTCCCCGGGGAAAATAGTGTCGTTGGCCGCGAAATCCGCGGAGGGGGCGGGCCTTTCGCCTTCGAACCGCTTGGCGGTGGTGGCGCAAGGGTTGGAGGGCGGTGGATTGTAGACGCCGAGCGGGGTGATGGCCCAGTTCACCCAGGCATCGTCGGTCATGCCGTAGATCATGGGTTGTACGCTGGCAGAATCGGCAAGGCGGACGGGTTGCCCGGCGTAAGGGCCGGAGGCGAACTGCTCGCCGGAATAATCGTCATTGTTCGCAGTGCCTACGTTAATAGAAATCAGGCCCTTGAAATTGATCCTTGGGTAATCGAAAATAGACATGGGGGGTAGGTGTATTAGATTAACAATGCATTAACGAACGCAATTAAGGGAATTCGGGCTGGTTAAAATGTTAATACATGTTACGACACCTTCTCACAAACGAATTGGTTAGCAGGCAAATAGGGGAGTTTCCGACTGGCGGCAGCCGGAAAAACGCTTAAAATTTTAACAACGGGGAGTTAGAAAAAAACAGCCGACCATTCCCGTTGGAAGATCGCTTCGGGAGCCAGTTCGATGATTCCTTCCTTCCGGGTGATGTCTCCGCTGGCGCTCACATGGTCTGCGATCCCGTACCACGGCTCGATGCACACGAAATCGGCATTGGGAGCGGCCCAGATCCCCATATACGGGAACCCCGGGAACCGCAGCTCGAGCCCGTGCGGCGTTTTGTCGCTGCGGAGGGAAATGGCGTTGGACGCGAGGTGTTTGAAAACGAGCGCATCCTTCAAAAACAGTTCTTTTGTAAGCGGAAGTTCCTGCGAATTGTCGAAGTACGCCACCGGTTCGTCGAGGATTTGCCCTTCGGGCGAAAGCGGCCACAGGGCTGCGTTTTCTGGCGCATTGAAGTGAAGCGCATAGTCATGGTAATGCGTCCCCTCCGCCAGTGGCACCCTGAAAGCAGGATGCGCCCCGATCGAGAAATACATGGGCTGGTCGCCGGTATTTTGCACGGTGTAGCGGACGGTCAGCGTGGCGTCGTTCACCGCATACCGGATGCTCAATGTGAAAGGGAAGGGGTAGCGGGCCAGGGTGTCTCCATCGTCCGTCAATACGAACGTCGCCGAATGCGGCGTCTGCTCCGTCAATTCAAAGATTTTATCTCTTGCGAAGCCATGGCGGCCCAGTTCGTACGTTTTCCCGTTGAAACGGTACTGGTTGTTTTTCAATCCCCCCACGATGGGGAACAGTACCGGGCTTTTCTTTCCCCAGAAAGCGGCATCGCCGCTCCAGAGGTATTCCAGATGATTGTCTTTCCGTTGGATAGCTTGCAGTTCCGCACCTTTCGGGCTGATCTGGACGCTCAGGATCTCATTGTCGATAGTAGTCATGCTACAAATTTACAGTTTCAGCCGGATTCCCCGTTTGCTGATCCATCCGGTCAGTTGAACGATTATCAGCGCGAAGGCGAGCGATTTCAACAGCCCGGGCGCCCCGCCCCAGGGGAACATCATCGGGACCGACAGTGCGCCCATCAAGGCATAGGCATAATAAGGCATCAGGTAACACAGCAACGTGTCTGTCCCCGCAGGTTTAATGGTCCTGAAAACTCCCCCTTTCCCTTTCAGGTCCGCGATCCAGTATACCAGCGTAAACACGAGCAATGTAATCGCGCTGCAGATATATACCCAGCTTGGCGTCACCATCACTTTTGAAATGCCCCACACCGGCCGCGTCGCGATCCCCACCGCCAGGAGCCCCAATGCTATGCCGGTTAACCATCCGATAACGGGAATGCGTCGCCCTTTCTCCACGAAGTCCCGGAAAAGAATGGAAGCCACCGTTCCCCCAAGCACCAGCGCCGCCAGTCCGCCGTCGCCCACCGGGGCCAGGAAACGCCGGAGCGGATGATCTTCCGCGATGAATCCGGCGTGCGCTGCCATGTTGAAAGCCATACACACGAGCCAAACGCCCAGTACGGCGCCGATTTTACCTTTGCCGATGATGAAAGCAAGCGCCCCCACGAGGTAAGCCCATCCGATCAACCCCAAAATCCCCCACCAATACGTCGAAAATCCCTGCGCCTGCTCACCGCCGCGGCAAACGCTGACCAGCAACAGCAACCCGGCGATGCCGATCGCTTTGAGCACGTATTTGCGGACATTCGGCCAGCTGGCCGGATATTGATTCCAGATGAGGATGAAGGAAGTGCAGGCGATGGCGTTCCACACCCCGCGCGAAAGACCGGTTGCCCCCTCGTTCAGGTATTCCCCGTTCACCAGTACCAGCCCCATCACGAGCAAGCCGATCCCGCGTTCCAGCGCATGGCGGACGAGCGCCCAGGTACCATCGCCCTTTTTGACACGGTTGGCCACGGCATAAGGAATGCTCATGCCTACGATGAACAGGAATGCCGGGAACACGGTGTCTGCCAGGCCCATGCCGTCTTCCCGCGGCTGGGTGTGTTCGAGCCACAGGGGAATGTCGTGCAGGGTCCAGAGGTCGTTGACGAAGATCATGAGCGTCATGGTCAGGGCACGGGTAATGTCTATCGACGCGATTCTTTGGGAAAGGGTCATAAAATGGGTGGAATTTGTATCAAGATAAACAACGGGGCCGGTAATATCAACCGCACCCCGTTGACTTTCGTTGTAACCTTCAGTTTTTATCGCGCTACCACCAGGCGCACCTGCCTGTCCATGCGCCCGGATTGCAGCCGCAGGATGTACACGCCCGAAGGTTGCGGCGTCTGCGGCCAGCGTAGCGTATGCTCGCCGGCTTCCTGGCGTGCGTTAAGCAATGTTTGCGTTTGTCCGTTAATGTTATAGACCGAAATCAGCACGTTCCCGGCTTTCGGAAGGGAGTATCTTATCGTGGAAGCCGTGCCGGATATGGGATTGGGATATACTTCCAGCTTCACTTCCTTCGACGGTCCCCCCGTCCCGTCATCCATTTTTGCCTGCATCAATGCCCCGCCGCCACCGGTTTCCCCGAACACGCGCAGCTCCGAAATACTCGCCCAGGTGCCGGTATAATCCGCCGCACCGGTCACGTTGATGCGTACGTACCGCGCCGCCACAGGACTGAAATTATCCGTGATCGGTGAAGCCACCGTTCCGGGCGTGGTATTGGCGGAACGGTTCACGATTTGTGTGAAACTGCCGCCAGCCGTGGTTTTGGCTTGGATGGTGAATTGATAGGCGCGGTCGTTGAAGCAAACCACTTCCGTTTTCGAAATATCGTACACCGCGCCCAGGTCCACTTCCAGCCATTGCGGGTATCCGCTGGCCGACCAGCGGGTGTTCACATCGCCGTCTACCGCCGAGCTGGCAGGGTTTTCCGGCTGGGGCTGACTGCTGGCCGTTACGGATTTGTTGAGGGCGAGGTTGGCCAATGCGGGAGGAGCGTCCGGGTCGGGAGGACCGCCCATCCAGGCCGGCCCAACGTCCATCGAGTCGAGCGGATGATTGGTGACCGTTCCGGACACGCGCTCATCGGCCCCAGCGTCTTTGGAAGAAGTGCGCGCCTGCCCGTCGATATCGAACGATACATTGACGTCTACCGGCAATCCGGAAATATCGAGCACGCCGCCCCATCCGCCAACGCCGGCGTCTATGGCCGGGCTGGACGCGCCGATGCGCCAGCTGCCCGCCGATTCCAGTTGCGGGTTGGCGATGGTGATACCGCCGGGGTTCGTAATGCCGAGGGTGCCGGAGAAAATGTTCCCCTGCCAGGTTTCTGACCCGGTGAGGTTGTTGGCTACAAGCGATTGATTGGCGTCTACGACCACGTTGTTGGCGACTTTCACGCCGGTGGGCGAAAGCGGCCGGGAGCCGTTGTTCAGATCGATGGCGCGGCCGCTGGTGAATTCACCGATGGTGTTGTAAGCGATCACGCAGCCGTTGATCCTCGGGTTGTAGCGGACTTCCCCGGCCGGGTAATCCTGTCCTTTTTGAAGGATGATCACCGCATCGCCGGTTGAATTGGCCGCATCCAGGCCGTAGAAGAAGTTATTGATGATATAGTTCTGCGAACCGATGACGCGCACGCCGCCGGTTTTGGCCTTTCCTTCACCGAGGAACCAGTTGGCGTAGAGCACGTTGCGGTCGCCATGGCGGAAGCAGAACTGGCCCTCCGAGCGGCGGAAAGTATTGAAGCGATAGAGGTTTTCCGCGCTTTTGTTGGAAATGATCTCGTTTTCGCCGTCGCATTCGCGGAAGAGGTTGTATTGGAAGAGCGTCCGCGAGATATTGTCCATCTGCCCGGAATAGCCCACCCTAACGGTTTCTCCGCCATTTGCGCCCAGCGGCGGACGGCGGGAAAAGTGGTTGTATTCCACCACATGGTAGTCGGCGGTTTGATCGCGCACTTCGATCTGCAGGGTGGGGTCTGCGGTGTTTTTGCCTTCGAAATGGCAATGGTCGAGGCGGGCGCGAAGCCCGTCGAGCACCATCCATTTCGATCCGGAATTGAAGTGGATGATGGCGCACTGTGTGATGCGGTTGTAGCTGCCGCGGATGGTGACTACATTGCCGGTGACGGTGCCGTTGGTCCATTTGAATCCCCGGACCACCAGGTAGGTGCCGGTGACGTTGAGGGTGGAGTTCCCCGTGAACGTGACGCCTCCGGGCGTTTGGGCGCGCATTTCGATAGCGGCGGTTGAAGTGCCGGAGGAACTGAAGGTGATGGCGGCATTGTTCCAGGTGCCGTTCTGTAAAATGATACGGTCGCCGGGTTGCGCAGCCGAAATGGCGGCGTTGAGCGCGGTCATGTTAGACACGTTGCGATCGATGGCCGAGGCGCCGGTACAGCTTAATAGCAGGCCAATAAGCCAGTGGTAACGTTTTCGCATAAGTGGAATTTGGGTGATGAATAAAATACGGTCCGGCAGACGGGAAGATGATCGTGTTTTCTTTGCGGAAACGAGTTAATTATCCATGCTTGCCAGGCATGAAAGTGCATTGGCGGAGAACGTTTTTCAATGTGTGGACAAGCGTTTTCATAACTATCGGGAATGGCTGGATTCGAATATATGCAAACGATTGCATATTTGCGAATATTTTTTGGGATAAATAAAAAACGACAGTCTCCGGGAGGGGACTGTCGTCGTGTATTATTTGGAAAGAAATTAACTCCAGATGTCGTTGCCTTCGGTGAGGAGGACGGGTGCGCCGTCGGTGACCATGATGGTATGTTCATGTTGCGCCACGAAGCTGCCGTCTTTGGTCTGGAGCGTCCAGCCATCGCCGTTTTCGTAGGCCCAGGTGGCCCGGGTGGAAATGAAGGTTTCGATGGCTACCACGCCGTTTTTGCGGAAGCGGACGCGGTTGTATTTGTCGTAGTAATTGGCGATGGAGTGGGGCTCTTCGTGGAGGCTGCGGCCGATGCCGTGGCCGGTGAGGTTTTCTATCACCCGGAAACCTCTTTTCTTCGCTTCCGCTTCGATCAATCCCCCGATTTCGGCGATTTTCACGCCGTCGCGGATATTGGCGATCGCTTTGCGGAGAATATCGCGCGAGGCATCCACGAGTTTCTGATGGCCGTGAATATCTTCCCCAAGCACGAATGAACCGCCGTTATCCGCCCAAAATCCGTTCAGCTCGGCGGATACGTCCACATTCACGAGGTCGCCCTCCTGGAGGATGCGCTTCACCGAGGGGATGCCGTGCGCGATCTCGTTGTTGACCGAGATGCAGGTCCAGCCGGGGAAACCGTACGTAAGTTTGGGCGCGCTTTTGGCCCCGAAGGCAGCCAGCACGGCATTGCCAAATTCGTCGAGTTCGCCGGTAGACATTCCCGGGCGGGCGTGTTCCCGCATCGCTTTCAGGGTGAGGGCCACCGCTTCTCCGGCCGCCCGCATGCCCTGTAATTCCGCTTCGTTCGTGATAGACATGGGTTTCGTAATCTGTTTGCCGCAAGTTAATCAATATTAGGCATTGACGCGTGGGTATTAGTGCCCAGGCGGCTTGCCGGGGCGGGTGAGGCGTTTGGGCGCCTATGCCGCGAGGCCATTTATCGGTGGCTCCGCAGATTTTTATTTCCCTCTTCCCAAAAATCCAGGCTTCCCGCCTTACCGTTTGCCGAGGGTTCCGTAATTTAGGACATGCGAAAGATTGTTTTAGCCAGTACATCGACTTTATTCGGCCAGGATTACCTCACTTACCTGGAACCCGCTATCCGCGAACTGTTCGCCGGCATCCCGGAAATCGTTTTCATCCCATATGCGCGCCCCGGCGGCATTTCCCATGACGATTACACCGCCCGCGCCGCAGCGGCTTTCGCTGCCTGGGGTATAAAGGTGCGGGGCCTGCATACTTTTCCCGATCCGGAAGTGGCCATCCGCCATGCTGCGGGTTACTTCACCGGCGGCGGCAACACCTTCCTCCTGGTAAAACAAATGCACGAAAATAAACTGATGGATTTGCTGGCCGCCGAAGTGGAAGGAGGGAAGCCGTATCTGGGCACGAGCGCCGGCAGCAACATCGGCGGGGTGAACATGCAAACCACCAACGACATGCCCATCGTGTACCCGCCCAGTTTCCAGACCATGAACCTGGTCCCCTTCAACCTCAACCCCCATTACCTCGATCCGCAACCCGATTCCGGGCATATGGGCGAAACCCGTGAAACCCGCATCCGCGAATTCCACACCCAGCAAAACGTGCCGGTAGTAGGCCTCCGCGAAGGCAGCTGGATCGAAGTGAAGGGAACGGAGATCGCACTGCGGGGCAATCTCAGCGCCAGGATCTTCAAAGCCGGTCATGAACCGTATGAAATGTCGGCCGGTGGTAACCTGTCCCTCATCTGATCCCCCTTTCCCAGCTAAATATTTAGCGGGCGGCCTACCGGTTGCCCGCTTCTTCTGCCATTCCATCCAGTTATTTGATAATTTCTTCAACAATTTTCACCGTTAGTGGAGGTTTTCTGAAAAAAGTGGAAATGTTTATTAATTTAACCGGCTCTTTATTGTCTACAAGCTCAACCAATTCACTATGAGTTCAAATCGGAGAAATTTCCTTCGCCACCTGGCGATCGGTTCCGGCGCACTGATGACCGGTATCCCGTCTTTCGCATCTTCCGTTCCCAGCGATGAGGAACTGAAAATCGCGTTGGATCAATCCAAGAAATCGCAACGCTTCAACATGAGCGGTTACGCTGCTCCCAAGATCGACAGGGTGCGGATCGGTTTCATCGGACAGGGTATGCGCGGGCCGGGTGCGGTTCAGCGTATGTCGTATATCGACGGTGTTGAGATCGTAGCCATCTGCGACCTGTTGCCCGAGCGCGCCACCAAATCGAACGCCATCGTTACGAAAATGGGCCGCCCTGCCGCCAGGGAATATTCCGGCGCCAATGGCTGGAAGGAAATGATCGATAAGGAGAAACTGGACCTGGTGTATATCACCACGCCCTGGGCTCTCCACACCCCCATGGCCCTATACGCCATGGAACACGGTTGCCACGCAGCGTCCGAAGTGCCCATTGCGCTGACGCTCGAAGATTGCTGGAAACTCGTGGAAACTTCCGAGCGCACCAAAAAGCATTGCATGATGCTGGAGAACTGCTGCTACGACTTCTTCGAGCTGCTGACGCTCAACATGGCGCGCCAGGGCCTCTTCGGCGAGATCGTACACGCAGAAGGCGCGTATATCCACGATCTGCGCGATCTCAACTTCTCCAAAAAAGGGTACCAGAACATGTGGCGCCTCCGCGAGAACATCGCGCACAACGGCAGCCTCTACCCGACCCACGGCCTCGGCCCCATCGCACAGTGCATGAACATCAACCGCGGCGATAAAATGGATTATCTCGTGTCTATGTCCAGCAACGATTTCATGATGGGCGAAATGGCGAAAGCGAAAGCAGCCGAAGATCCGTTCTTCAACGAATTCGTAGGCAAAAACTACCGCGGCCAGATGAACACCACCACCATCAAAACCGCTAAGGGCAAGACGTTGATGGTACAGCACGACGTAACTTCCCCCCGCCCGTATTCCCGCATCCACCTCGTGAGCGGCACCAAAGGCGTAGCCAGCAAATGGCCCGATCCCGAACGTATCGCTTTTGGTCACGACTGGATCTCCGAAGCCGAACTGAAGAAACTTTACGACCAGTACACACCGGAAATCATCCGCAAAATCGGTGAAATGGCGAAGAAAGTCGGCGGTCACGGCGGTATGGACTTCATGATGGACTGGCGCCTCATCGACTGTCTGCGCAACGGCCTCCCGCTGGACCAGGACGTGTACGACGGCGTGGCATGGAGCTGCATCTTCCCGCTGAGCGGAAAATCCATCGCGAAACGTTCTTCCAGCGTAGATATTCCCGACTTTACCCGCGGCGCCTGGAAAACCAATGCACCCGTTGAACTGACGCTGAAAGGCGGCGGCACCACCGGCGTGATCAATGTGGAAAAGAAAGGTGAGTCCAAGCAACTGAACGTGCACTAATCCCGCACGCAATCGATACCTGGCGCTCTCCTTTACCGGGAGAGCGCTTTTTTTTTACAACACTATCGCTACCTGCCATGAAACATTTCCTTTCCTGCTGCCTGCTGCTGCTTTCGGCCACCGCTATGGCGCAGCGCCCCGATACCGACCTCTACGCGCAAACCAGCGAAGTCAACAATATTATGGTGCAATTCGAAGCCGACCGCGGCATCCTGCAACGGTTTTACGCCATCCGCAACTCGCCCGAACGGCGGGAAAGGCTGGAAAAACTGTATGCGGATTACCTGCAAAGGCTGGCGGCGCTGGATTGGGACCAACTGCCGGTGGGCTCCCGCGCGGATTACGTACTGTTCCGCCGTAACCTGCAACAGGAGCGCAATTTGCTGACCGTCGAAAAGGCGGAAACGGCGCAGTTGAGGCAATATTTCCCTTTCGCTGATTCGCTCTATGCCGCTGAAGCCCGCAGGCGCAGGGGCCTCACGCCCAACGCCCGCGCCCTCGCCGCCGCGTGGAACCAGGCGGGCAAGGCCGTCCGCGTGCAGCTGACTTTGCTGGCGAAAGACAGTTCGCTAACGCCCTTCCTGGCCCAACGCGGCGCCGGCATCGCACGGGGCTTGCAGCAGGCCATCAAAAGCACATACGATTTCTACACCGGCTTCGATCCCCGTTTTTCGTGGTGGATGCCGGCGCCGTACCGGGAGCTGGATAGCCTCCTGGGCCAATACGCGAACACCTTCCAACAGATCGCCAAACGCGCGCCGTCGCAGAAAGACGATGGTTCCGGCATCATCGGCAACCCTATCGGCCAGGCCGGTGTGCAAGTGTTGCTGCAACACGAAATGATCCCGTACTCGCCCGACGAGCTGATCGCCATCGCCAACCGCGAATTCGCCTGGTGCGAAAAGGAAATGCTCAAAGCCTCCCGCGACATGGGGTTCGGCGACAACTGGAAAGCCGCCATGGAAAAGGTAAAAGGTACTTCCGTGGAACCCGGCTCGCAGCCGGAAGCGATGTTGGGGCTGTACAACGAGTCCGTCGCGTTTCTGAAGGAACATCAATTGATCTCGTTGCCACCACTGGCCGAGGAAACCTGGCGGATGAACATGCTGTCGCCCGAAAGGCAGCTGGTGGCGCCGTTTTTCCTGGGCGGGGAAGAGCTGCTGATCGCCTTTCCGACCAACACGATGAGCCACGACGATAAAATGATGTCGATCCGCGGCAACAACCCCCATTTCTCCCGTGCCGTGGTGCATCACGAATTGCTGGCGGGCCACGGTTTGCAGCAGTTCATGAACGACCGCTACAAAGCCTATCGCCACTTCGATACCCCTTTCTGGACGGAAGGCTGGGCGTTGTACTGGGAGCGGCTGTTGTGGGACAAGGGCTTTCCCCGATCTGCGGAAGACCGCGTGGGCATGCTGTTCTGGCGGATGCACCGTTGCGCGCGCATCATCTTTTCCCTCAGCTATCATACCCACAAATGGACGCCGCAGCAATGCATCGATTTCCTCGTGGAACGCGTCAACCACGAACGCGCCAACGCCGAAGGCGAAGTGCGCCGCTCGTTCACCGGCGGGTACGGTCCGCTGTACCAGATCGCTTACATGATCGGCGGGTTGCAGTTCGAAGCATTGAAGAAGGAACTGGTAGACAGCGGGAAAATGAATATCCGCGATTTCCACGACGCCATCATCCGTGAAAACGCGATGCCGGTGGAAATGGTGCGCGCCATTCTGCTGGACAAGCTGCCCGGTAAGGATTTCAAGTCCAGCTGGCGGTTTTACCCGCTCTAGCGGATGGAATCCGGGTTGGGAATGAAATTTAGGAAAGCGTTGAATTTGGTCTGGTACTTCCGCTTGTCGAGCTTATAGTAAAAGGCGCCTCTTTTGGAGGTGGCCTTTTCTTTGTCTTTCTGCTTTACGAGCAGCCCGGTCGACAATACTTTCCGGGAAAAATTACGTTTATCCATCAGCGTGTCGAAAATACCTTCGTAGAGGTGCTGGAGCTGGGGGAGGGTGAATTTTTCCGGGAGCATTTCGAATACGATGGGGTGGAAGGCGGCTTTGTAGCGGAGTTTCTGCTGCGCCAGGGCCACCATGTCGCGATGGTCGAAAATGAGGGACGGCAGCTTTTTGAGGGGGAACCACTCGGCATGGTAGTCCTGGTTGATCTGCTGCGTGTACCGGTTAATGTCGATCAGGCTGGAATATACGACGGACAGGGTGCGGTCAACCGGATCGCGCTCCACTTCCCCGAAAATGTACAACTGTTCCATGTACACGTTCTCCAGGCCGGTCAGCTCTTTCAACACACGGCTCGCCGCAAGATCGATGTTCTCGTCTCGCTTCATAAGTCCGCCGGCTAGGCTCCAGCGGCCCTTCTCGGGCTCGAAGCCCCGTTTGATGAGGAGCAGCTTCAGCTCCGTTCCGTCAAATCCAAATATGATACAGTCTACGGCCACCAGCATCCTGTTTTTGCTGGAGTATTGGGCGATTCTCAAGGCGGATCAGTTTTTTGCGTGGTCACGATATAAATGTCGCACAGACAATTTATCAAACATTCCTGAAAAATTGGCTGGAAATTTCGGGATTTAATCCAGATATTTAAAGGATTAAACCCGAATTCTGTTTTAAAATTTCACGTTCTACATGAAAAAGTTATCGACCCTCATGGCCCTGTCTACCGGTGGCATCATGGCTTTTACCGCCTGTGGCGACGGTGGCGGCAAAGCGCCCCTGGTATCGCTGACCAGCGCCAGGTACGGCGAAACGGGCGGCGCGGAAGTCACCCAATACACCCTCACCAACGCCAACGGCATGATCGTCAAGGTCCTGAACTACGGCGGCATCATTACGGATATCATCACGCCAGATAAAAGCGGAGCGCCCGGCAACGTGGTGCTTTCGTACGACAGCCTGAGCGGCTACCTCCAGGCCGGCAACCCCTATTTCGGGACGCTCGTGGGCCGGTACGCCAACCGCATCGCCAATGCGCAGTTCTCGCTGGACAGTGTCACCTACAAGCTGGCGCCCAACAATAACGGCAATTCCCTGCACGGCGGGCTGAAAGGCTTCGATAAAGTGATCTGGAAAGCCACGCCCCAGCCCGGCGATTCCAGCCTCCTGCTCGAATACCGCTCCGCAGACGGGGAAGAAGGCTATCCCGGCAACCTCGACGTGAAAGTGGTTTATACACTCACGGCCGACAATGCCCTGCAGATCGACTATACGGTCACTACAGACAAGGCAACGCCCATCAACCTCACCAATCACAGCTATTTCAACCTGTCTGCCGGCCGGAGCCACGACATTCTGGGCCACGAGCTGCAGTTGCGCGCGTCGCGTTACACGCCGGTGAACGAAAACCTCATCCCGCTGGGACGCCTCGATTCCGTGGCCGGTACTGCCATGGATTTCACGGCGCCGCATAAGATCGGCGAGCGCATTAGCCAGGTCCAGGGCGGCTATGACCACAACTGGGTGCTGGAAGAAGCTGAGGGGCTGCAGGAATTCGGGATGCTGTACGATTCCGTTTCCGGCCGTGTGATGACGGTAGCCACCACCGAACCAGGCGTTCAGTTCTATAGCGGCAACTTCCTCGACGGTTCGCTGAATAATACGCGTAATAACGCAGTGTACGGAAAACACGCCGGCATGTGCCTGGAAACCCAGCATTTCCCGGATGCTCCGAACCAGCCGTCGTTCCCCAGCGCCATACTCCGGCCGGGGGAAACCTACAGGCAGACAACGGTATACCGTTTCGCGGTACGCAAATAATCGCATTTCGTGAAAAAGGAAAGCCGTCCCGATCATTGTAGTGCTCCCAAAAGGTTGGACTTTTTAGATTAAGCGGCTTGAGTTCGATATTGTATTGGACTCAAGCCGTTTAGTTTTAATTTGATTCTGTGGTTATTGTAATAGTTTATGTACTCAATGATTT
>NZ_RXLO01000005.1 GCF_003958645.1 Chitinophaga rhizosphaerae | reverse complement strand
ACCGTCAAGCGGCTTACTGTATGGCTACCATGGCGCATCATCTACCTAATTTAGACAGATTTTTTCGCATTACTAAAGCCCTCGCACTAAAGTGCGTAGTTTTCAACTAACGGCTGGGACCAATAAAAAACCGGCAGGCCATTGGCCCACCGGATTGGATCTCTCCGCACACACGCCTGTGCAGACCGTTTACGCCCGGGCAATACGGGCGGCCTTCAGTTGGAAGATCAATAGAATCGCGCCTACCGCACAGAGAAATGATTCCGTGATGAGCCACTGCATGCCGAAGGCGCCCAAAGGCCCTTCCATGCCCAATGTCATCAACCGTGAAATGGCGTAGAATCCCCAGAGCATCGTGAGGAAAAGGATACCCTGCCGCTCATCGCGCAGCGCCCAGCGCACCAGCATCACCACGATCGTGAGGCCCACGCCGCCATATACGCCGCGGATGGAGCTGAAGGAATCGGGGTTCGGCAGTTTTACCTGTACAAGGTCCATCACCGCCTGCGGGCTCGCGAACGCCATCAGGCTCACATACAGCAGGCTGGCAGCGGAAAAGAAGATATAGATGCGGGAAAGGATACGGAGTGTTTTGCTTGACTTCATAAAGGAGATCTGTTTTGATTACACCACAAAAGTGCCCCGTCCGCACAAAAAAAATCTTGGCGCCTGCCAAGATTTTAAAGACCGGTGGAACAGCTGATCATTTGTTCCGCATCTTTCCCTGACACCCAATACTGCGTATCCACACCGCGGAAAGCATTCACCGGCGATGCGGGATCGCGGGGTGGCGGGCCAGCGCAGCCATGTTGCCGGCATCCGTGCGCTGCAGCAGGTTCCGGAGAACGGCCTTGCCGGGACGCCCTGTAACACCTGTTACCAAAATCATAATTGATACGCTTAAATATGACAAATATCATGACAACTATTCGGCCGAAAGCCTGTTATAACTCTGAAAAACAATTCGCAAATGGCCCAAACTGTTGCAGAACAGATCGTTCAAATGCTGCGCGCCGCAGGCGTGGAAAGGATCTACGCCGTTACGGGAGACAGCCTCAATCATCTCAACGATGCCGTTCGCCGCGATGGTAACATTCAATGGATCCACGTGCGGCACGAAGAAACCGCAGCTTATGCCGCCGGCGCCGAAGCGCAACTGACGGGCAGGATCGCCTGCTGTGCGGGGAGTTGCGGGCCCGGGCATGTACACCTCATCAACGGGCTGTACGATGCGCACCGGTCCGGCGCGCCCGTGCTGGCGATCGCTTCGGCGATCCCGTCCCGCGAGTTCGGTTCCGGCTACTTCCAGGAAACCAATATCCACAAGCTTTTCGACGATTGCAGTTATTACTGCGAAATGGCCACCACCGCCGCCCAGGCGCCGCGCATGCTGCAAATGGCCATGCAAACCGCCATTAGCCGCAAAGGCGTGGCCGTGTTCGGATTGCCCGGCGATGTGTCCGAACTGGACGCGGAAAAAGGAGAGTCCTCACACACCGTATTCCCCACGCTGAGCGGCATCATTCCATCCGCCGGCGAACTATCTGCCTTGGCCGACACGCTCAACAGCAGCGAAAAAGTCACCATTTACTGCGGCATCGGCGCCACAGGCGCGCACAGCGAAATACTCGCCCTCGCAAAGGCGCTCCAGGCACCAGTGGGATATTCTTTCCGGGGGAAGATGGCCGTCCAGCACAACAATCCGTTCGAAGTGGGCATGACCGGCCTGCTGGGATTGCCTTCTGCATATCATGCCATGCATCATGCCGATTCGCTACTGCTGCTGGGGACGGATTTCCCTTATACACCATTCCTTCCGGACAATGTCCGCATCATCCAGGTCGAAGCGCAACCGGAACGCCTGGGAAGAAGGGCGCACCTGCACCAGGGGCTCCACGGCACAGTGCGCGAAACCATCGCCGCGCTCCTCCCCCTCATCCAACCCAAAACCAGCCGCGATTTCCTGGACAACGAACTGAAACTCTACGCCAAAGTAAAAGACCGCCTGCAATCCTATGTAAAAGACGCCGGCGACGAAAATAAGATCCATCCCGAATACGTAGCCGCCACCATCAACGAAAAAGCACCGCACGACGCGATTTTCACCGTAGACACGGGCATGACCTGCGTATGGGCCGCCCGTTACCTCGATGCCACCGCTAACCGGGAATTGCTCGGCTCCTTCAACCACGGCTCCATGGCCAACGCACTCCCACAAGCCATCGGCGCGGCGCTCTCTGCACCCGAACGTGCCGTGGTGGCGCTTTGCGGAGATGGCGGACTGTCCATGACCACCGGCGACCTGGCTACCATCTCGCAATACCAACTCCCGGTGAAAATCATCGTGTTCAATAACCGCTCGCTGGGCATGGTGAAACTTGAAATGGAGGTAGCCGGCCTGCCCGACTGGCAAACAGACATGCACAATCCGGATTTCGCGATGCTGGCGCAGGCTTACGGCCTCCCCGGCATCACCGTTTCACAGCCCGACCAGGTGACGGCAGCCATCAGTAATGCTTTCACGCAGCCGGGGCCTGTGCTGCTGAACATCATGACAGACCCCAACGCGCTCGCGATGCCCCCGAAAATCGAATTCAAACAGGTCCGCGGAATGGCGGCTTCCATGACGAAACTGATGCTGAACGGCGAATTCGAAGAAGTTTGGGAAACCATCAAAAGCAACATCCGCCACGCGAAGGAATTACTTTGAAAACCCCTCCCATCAGCCGGTTTACCCCTGGCGAAAAAAGAAAGCCTGTCTGCCGGAACCGCGGCGACAGGCTTTTCAGCTTATTCGAATCCCATATCGATCACTTTTTGATTTCGTGCATCCTGCCTCAAGCGCTATTTCGTGTCTTTCGGCCATTTCACATTGAGGAATTCCCATTCGCGGATGTGCGCGGGGCGGTGTTCCTTTTTCACGATGGCGTCGAAACGGGGGATCAGGTCGGGATGTGCGGCGGCCACGTTGTGTTGCTCCGCGGGGTCGGCATCGAGGTCGTACAGCTCCCAGGGGCGCTTGACATCCTGTTTCAGGCCGGTTTTCACGGCTTTCCATTTGCCCATCCGGATGGCCAGCTGGCCGCCTTTTTCGGGGTATTCGAAATACAGGTATTCGCGGCGGGCGGTTTGACGGGAATTCCCTTTCATTGCTGGCAACAGCGAAATGCCGTCGTTTTCCGGTGCGGCGATGCCGGCCATTTCAGCGAAAGTGGCCAGCAGGTCGTATTGCGCGGAGATAAGCCCTGTTGAGGTGCCGGCGGGAATTTTCCCGGGCCAGCGAACGATGAGGGGCTCGCGGATGCCGCCTTCGTAAAGGTCCATTTTCAATCCTCTCAGCCCGGCCGCGCTGTTGAAAAATGCCGCCTGCACGCCGCCGTTGAAAGTAGCGCCATTATCGCTGGTGAACAGGATCACCGTTTCTTCATCGAGTCCTGCCTTGCGGATGGCGTCCAGGACGATGCCGACCTGCGAATCGAGGTACGTGATCATGGCGGCATACGTACTGAGCGGGTATTTGGCGGCGGCGTAGCCGTTGTTGCCATAATAAGGTTTTTCGTTGAACTTGCCTACGTACGCCTGCACGGCGCTGTCTGGCGCCTGGAGGGAAACGTGGGGCAGCGTATATGGGAGATAGAGGAAAAATGGCTGGTCGCCGCTTTTATTGATGAATTCCAGCGCTTTACCTGTCATTTTATCGATGGCGTATTCCTTCCCGGTGAATTGTCCGAAATCCTTATCCGTGGCCGATGCGGGCTGTAAGGGCGTGTGAACGTACATGGGGGGATTGCGGAGCGTATCGTACCGGCCGTTTTCCCAAAGGTGGCTGGGGTAAAAATTATGCGATTGTTTCTGGTCGTAGTATCCGTAGAAATAATCGAAGCCCTGTTTGTTGGGGTCCCCGGTATTGAAATGCATGCCGAGGCCCCACTTGCCGATGGCGCCCGTTCTATAGCCGGCGTTCTTCAGCATCCGGGCGATGGTGAGGGTATTTTCGGGAAGGGGCATCTGTCCGCCTTCCAGCGAATCGGCGAAGCCGCCCATTTCATAGTTGCCGCGGATATAGCTGTGCCCGCCATGACGGCCGGTCATGAGCATGCACCGCGCGGGAGCGCAAACGGGCGCGCTTGTGTAAAAGTTCGAGAATTTCATGCCCTGGGCGGCGAGTTTGTCGAGATGCGGCGTGGCGATCTTTCGTTGACCGTAAGCGCCTACTTCGCCGACGCCGAGATCATCTGCATAGATCAGGATGATGTTAGGCTTCCTGCCGGAGGGCTTCTTGCGCTGGGCGGCCGCATCCTGCACGAAGAGCCCCAGCAGGAGGAGGCCAATGCTTATCATACGTTTCATTTCCTGAAGATAATACACGGCAGCTGTACCTGCCAGGATATTTCGTGGCGGCAACGGCATTACGCGGGCAAAACCGCCCGTCCGCACGCGCCCCATCCATCCCCAAATCTTCCACCAGCGCACGTCCGCCGGCGGGTTTCGCCGGGAACCAGGATACCGGCCACCCACAATGGGGATTACCGATGAAGGAAACCGCGTACCACCTGGGGCCTGAAGACAAATCGCACTTCTCGAAGTACTTTAAAAACGCTTCGGGGATGAATTTCACCAATTACAAGAAAGCGCTGCCGATGGCAGCCCGAATTGGTTTAAATTGCCGTATGCTCACCTTACAATTATCGCCCGTACCCGAGATCGGAACAGACCGGTTGTTGCTCCGCCAGATCCGTCCGTCAGACGTTGACGAAGTGTTTTACCTCCGCTCCCATCCGCAGTTGATGCATTTCATTCCCCGGCCGAAAGCGGCGGGTAAGGAAGATGCGCTGGAGCTCATCAACCGGTTTACCGACCTGGCGGAACGCAACGAGGCGATCAACTGGGGGATTACGCTGAAAGGAGAAGATAAAGTGATCGGGGTGATCGGATATGTGCGGATGCAGGCGGCCCATCACCGCGCCGAGGTGGGATATATGTTGCACGACGCGTATCACGGCAAGGGAATCCTGCGCGAAGCCCTCGCCGCCGTGCTGCAACACGGCTTCGATACGTACCGGCTGCATTCGGTGGAAGCGATCATCGACCCGGCCAATTCAGCGAGCGAAAAAGTGCTGACCCATGCGGGGTTCGTGAAGGAAGGTTTTTTCCGCGAAGCATCGTACTGGAACGGGAAATTCTCCGATATCTTCGTGTTTTCCCTCCTTTCGCCGCATCGCTGACAAACAGGTTAGCGCCAAAAAATGTACATTCGCCATCACATGAGCAGAACTTTTGCGATCGGCGATATCCACGGGGCGTACCGGGCATTGCAACAGATTATCGAAAGAATCGGGCCCAAAACCGGCGACCGGCTGGTTTTCCTGGGCGATTACGTAGACGGCTGGTCCGAATCCGCCGAAACCATTGCATACATGATGGAGCTGGAGCAGCGGTACGATTGTATTTTCCTCCGCGGCAACCACGATGCCTGGTGCGAATCCTGGCTGGGTGGCGAACCCGCGCTTGACCTCTGGCTACAACACGGCGGCATGGCCACCGTGGCGAGTTACGAAAAGCTTTCCCCCGAAAAAAGGCTGCAGCATCTTGCGTTTTTCCGCCGTATGCGGCAGTTTTATACCGACGAACATAACCGGCTGTATATTCACGCGGGGTTCGCATCCATGCACGGCCCCGAGTTCGAACGGTATCAATATAATTATATGTGGGACCGTACGCTGTGGGAAATGGCGCTTTCGCTCAATCCCAAACTAAAAACCACGGACTTGCAATATCCCAAACGACTGCGGCTTTTCCACGAAATCATCATCGGGCACACGCCTACCACCAATTACGGCGAATTCAGGCCCATGCATGCCGGCAACGTCTGGAACGTGGATACCGGCGCCGGATTTGCAGGGAAGCTGTCGGCCCTGGAGCTGCGGTCCAAAGATTGTACCCAGAGCGACACCGTCTTGTACCTCTACCCCGGCGAAAAAGGCCGGAATCCCTGATTTTTCGTAATTTTGCGGCCGCGATGGTCAAAATCGAACATATAACACTGCCGGAATTCCCCCTGCTGCTGGCGCCCATGGAAGACGTGAGCGATCCCCCGTTCCGGGTGGTCTGCAAAGCCAACGGGGCCGATCTTCTGTATACCGAGTTCATTTCCAGTGAAGGTTTGGTGGGCGATTCGGCGAAATGCCGCCGCAAGCTGGATATTTTCGACGAAGAGCGCCCGGCGGGCGTTCAGATCTTCGGGGGCGACGAAGGCCGCATGGCCCAGGCTTCCGCGATCGTGGACCTCACGAAGCCGGACTTCCTCGATATCAACTTCGGATGCCCCGTAAAAGGGATCGTATCCCAGGGCGCAGGTTCCGGCGTGCTGAAAAATCTCGACCTCATGACCCGGCTCACCGCCGCCTGCGTGAAAGCCACCTCCCTGCCCGTTACCGTGAAAACCCGGCTGGGGTGGGACGAAGATTCCAAAAATATCGAAGAAGTGGCCGAAAGGCTGCAGGACGTGGGCATCAAGGCGCTCACCATCCACGGCAGAACACGCTGCCAGATGTATAAAGGCGAGGCCGACTGGTCGCTCATCGCGAAAGTGAAAAACAATCCCCGCATCCACATCCCCATTTTCGGCAACGGCGATATCGACAGCCCGCAAAAAGCGAAGGAATATAAAGAAAGGTTCGGTGTAGACGGTATCATGATCGGCCGCGCCGCCATCGGCTACCCCTGGATTTTCCGGGAAGTCCGCCATTTCCTCGATACCGGACAGGAACTCCCCGCGCCCACCGTGGCCGAACGCGTGGCCGTATGCAAGCAGCACCTCGATAAATCGCTGCAATGGCGCGGTGGACAGGCTGGTATTTACTCCATGCGCCGCCATTATCTTACCTATCTGAAGGGCCTCCCCGGCATCAAGGAATTCCGCAACCGCCTCGTTACCCTCAGCGATCCGGAAGCGATCAAGTCCGTGCTGGACGAAGTGCTCCGGAAATACGAAGGCTTCGAGATGGAAAAAGAACCCATCCAGCTCATCGATTACCACGAAAATTGTCCGGTTTAACGACTTACCTGCAGTCGGTTTTGGTGTAAGGGGAAGGATCGAATTTGAGATGCGCGTCGTCTTTCGCGAAAACAGCCACCCCATTGGAGTCTAAATCATTGTATACAGCCTCGTACAATTGTTCACCCATCATTTTAAAGACCACCGGGCGGTCGCTCGTAACACCTTCGCTGGTGAAATGATACGTACCCCGGAAGATATTATCGTTCAACGTACCGCTTACGGTACCCTTATTCCTGTCTTTCTCGAAGAAATTGTATTCCAGTACGCCTTTCACGTCGGTATCATCCACCACCAACTGCAACTCGAACGTATCCTTCCCCGTCACTTTCCGGTAACAATGGGCACTGGCTTCGCCTTCAGCGGATTGGCCGGCGGAAGGGGAAGACTGGCAGGCGAAAAAGATAACGGGTATGGACAGTAAAACAGCAGTTCGCATCGGGGATTATTTTTTTAAATCTACACAAAAAAAAATGAAAGCTGCTGACATAGGGTTGTCAAACCCCGTTTTCATCTTTGTACCATCAAACCAAAAAAACTGAGATCATGGCAACTATTCCTTCTTTATTGAAAGAAATGGCCCGCGAGGCCGAAACCACCCGCAAGATGCTGAGCCGTATTCCAACCGACAAGCTCGACTGGCGGCCGCATCCCAAGAGCATGGACATGCGCAACCTGGCCATCCACATCGCCGAGCTGCCGTCCTGGACGAAAATGGCGATCGAGACCGACGAACTGGATTTTGCCGCCATGCAATATGCCCCCCCGGCCGTTTCGAACGCCGGCGACCTGGTGGCGATCCACGAAAAAGCCCTGCAGGAAGGCATCAGCAGCCTCGAACAGGCGGACGAGTCTACCTTCGGCCAGCCCTGGACCCTCCGCACGGGCGACCAGGTGCATGCCGTAAGCCCCAAGGAAGAAGTCATCCGCATGTCGTATAATCAGATCGTGCACCACCGGGCGCAGCTGGGCGTGTACCTCCGGCTGCTAGAAGTGCCGATCCCCGGCAGCTACGGCCCGAGCGCCGATGAGCCCGCCATGTCGAATATCATGTAACCGGCCGCGATGGAAAACGAAAAGGGAAGCGAAAACGCTTCCCCTTTTTTTTGCTTGCCTAAATTATCGTAAAGAAAGATAGAGAATACTATGGTTTGTGGATCCACTTTTCGTTGATGAAGAACGTCCCGAAAGGCACGACCGATGCGCCGAGGGCGATGGCCGTTTTTTTCATGGACCATTGCAGGATGGTTTTCAGCTCTATGGCCAGCACCACGTACAGCACGAACAGCAGCCCGTGGGCCATGCCCAGCTGTTTATTGAGCCAGGGTTCTTCGAAAAAGTATTTCAACGGCATGGAAATGAAGAGGATCGCCAGGAAAGAAATCCCTTCGAGCCATGCGATGATCCTGAAACGCTTGATGGACCGGGTACTTTTTTGTGCTACCTGTTGTTTTTCCATGGCGCAAACCTACGCCGGAATCCTGTTCCGAAATATGATTATGATCAGTTTAACGGTAACCGGCCGCCTGTAGCGTAAACAATTCTTCGTACCGCCCTTTTTGGGCGATCAGCTCCTCGTGCGTACCGATCTCCAGCAGCTCCCCGCCTTCCAGTACCAGGATGCGGTCGGCCATGCGCACCGTGGAAAAGCGGTGGGAAATGAGGACGGCGGTTTTGCCCCGGGTGAGGTCCGCAAACCGCTGGAAAACTTCGTATTCCGCACGGGCGTCGAGGGCGGCCGTGGGCTCGTCGAGGATGAGGAGCTGGGCGTTTTTCATATAGGCCCGCGCCAGTGCGATCTTCTGCCATTCCCCGCCCGACAGCTCCACCCCGTTGCTGAAGCGCCGCCCCAGCATCTGGTTGTACCCTGCAGGAAGGCGGCCATACAGCAGATCGGCCATGCTTTTCTCCGCCGCCTGCTCGATCCGTGCCTGGTTGTCGACCTCGGCGATGTTGCCCACGGCGATGTTTTGAGAGAACGTCATCTGGTACCGCTGGAAATCCTGGAAAATCACGCCCACCTGCATCCGCAGCTCGTTCAGATCGTATTCCCGCAGATCGTGCCCATCCAGCAGGATGCGGCCTTCCGACGGGTCGTACAAACGGGCCAGCAGCTTCACCAGCGTCGTTTTACCCGCGCCATTCTCCCCTACCAGCGCGAGTTTTTCACCGGCATGGAGCGTGAAATTGAGGTGGCGGTTGGCCCAGCGCGTGGCATTCAGGTATTTGAAGCCCACATTTTCGAACACGAACCCTTCGCGGATAGGGTTCGGGAAAGGCCGCGCTTTCAAAGGTTGCGTGATCCGGGGCGAAATCTCGAAAAACTCGAACAGGTCGCGCAGGTAAATAGCGCCCTGTGTTACGCTGGTAAACCGCATCAGCACGCTTTCCAGCAGCCCGCGCAACTGCCGGAACGATCCGCCGAGGAACGCCAGGTCGCCGATGGTGAGTTGCCCGCGGACGGTTTGCAGGATGATAATGACGTACGCGGCATAATACCCCGCGCTCCCGACGAGTGAAAACACCACGGCCCAGACGTTGTAGCGGATGGACAGGGATTTCTTGTCGCGGTAAAACTTATCCGCCAGTCCCCGGAAACGGTCTACCAGGTAGCGGCTGAGGTTGAAAATCTTTACTTCCTTGACGGATTCGTCGCTCGCGCCGAGGAACCGGATATAATCGAGCTCGCGCCGGGCGGAGGTTTCGCCCCAGGCCAGGGCGTAGAACCGGTCGTTGAAATGGGTTTCGGAGAAGAACGACGGCAGCACGGCTACCAGCAGCAGCAGGATGAGCCATGGACTGAAGGTGACCAAGCCGGCGGCGAGGAAGATCATGGTGATCACGTCCTGCACCTGCGTGAGCACCTGGCTAAGGAGCTGCGTGCGGCCGGCGGTTTGCTGGCGCGCGCGTTCCAGTTTGTCGTAGAAAGTGGAATCTTCGAACTGGTCGAGGTCGAGCGTGGCCGCGTGCTGCATGATGCGCACCGAAGTGTGATTGGCGACGCGCTCGCCCAGGAGCCCGTCTACCAGTGAAATGGCACGCCCGAGCGCCCCGGAAATGACGACCAGCGCAAATTCTGCGGCCACCAGTTGCCAGAGGTACGTGTATCCGGCGTCTCCGGCGGATTGGGTGAGGCGGACCACCTCGTCGATGATCAGCTTGCTGATATACAGCAAACCGAGCGGCGTGGCGGATTGGGCCGCTCTCAGGAGGATGTTCCAGGTGGTCATCCAACGGCTGGTTTGCCAGACCAGTTTAAAAAATGCGGGTAGATTCTTCAGCGCCGCCATCCGCTGCCTGAAACTCACATCGGGTTCTCCGGGTTTTCTGCTAGGTCTTCTCATGCGGCACTGAAGTTACGGATTTCGCGGGAACCGATCACCCGCCGGCGCTTCATCCGAAGTGGCAGGTATCCGGGCGGTGAGGCTGCTGGCCGGGCAGATGCCGATGATGTTCCGGGTTCGGAGATTTCGTGGTTGCATGTTCCGGGAAAGTCAGGTTAATGGAATGGATGCTATGAAATTTTTTCGCTGACGGTTGTTGCGGGAACGGGAAACTGAAGGTTGATGGAGGTGCCCGATATGGAGGAACCCACATCCATCGTTCCGCGGAAAGCCTCTACCCGCGAGTGGATAGCGAACATCCCGATACCGTCTCCCTGCTTGCCGTTCATCCCTTTCCCGTCGTCTTCCACCGTCAGTGAAAATATATCCGGCGAAAACGAAAGCTGAACGATCACGTGCGTGGCCTGCGCATGTTTGAAAACATTGTTCAGCAGTTCCTGGAACGTGCGGAAGATCATCAGTTCGAAATCGATATCGAACCGTGTGGGCTCGCCGTACGACAGGAATTCCACGCCCAGTTGCTCGTTCCGGCCAACTTTTCCGCAATAGTCGCGGATGGCGGAATGGATGCCTTCGAGATGGAGGGTTTTGGGCATGAGGTTATGGGATGTTTCGCGGATCTCCGAAACGGCGTCGTTGAGCAGGCCGATCGTGTCTTTATAAGCAGGTGAGCCGGCCAGGCCGCGGTACTGGTTTTCGAGGGAAGCGAGGTACAATTTTACGCCGGAAAGGATGGAGCCTGCACCGTCGTGGAGGTTCCGGGCGATGCGGGCGCGCTCCTTCTCTTCGGCTTCCATCGCGGCCTGCACTTTTTCCAGTTCGGCTTCGCGTTCCATCGTCAACAGTTTCTGCGCGGCGAGCAGCTGATTCTGGCGGATGTGCAGCAAATAGGCGCCACCACCCACGAGCAGCAGCAGCACGATGCCAGAAAGTGCATAGATGCCCGCGTTCCGGTTGCGGATCCCGAGCTGTTTGCGGGCGAGGTCGCGCTCCTGCTCCGCCAGCTGGAGGTCTTTTTCCGCCGTTCGGTATTGGGTTTCCATTTCATTGATCGATTGCTCGACCTGGAGGTCCTGCATGCTATCGCGGTAGGTATTGAATTTATCGAACGCTTCCACCGACTCCTCCCGCAAACCCAGCATGATATTCACTTTGGTGAGCACGCGGTATTGCTTTTCGAGCAGATCCAGCTTCCCCAGTTCCAGGGCGATCTTCGTCGACTTCCCGAAATACGCGCGCGCTGCGGCATACCGTTGCTGCAGGTAATACATCCTTGCCATCACGGCGTACATGACGCTCATGTATTGTTTGCTGACGGGTTGCCGCTCGGCGACGGCTTCCGCCTGCCTGAGGAAATGGGAAGCGGAATCGTAGTTCGCTTTCGTGACGTACATTTCCCCGATGCCCAGGCGCGCATAAAATTTCCCCAGCGGGAAATTGGATGTATCGCTCAGCGAGATCGCTTCGAGGAAAAACGGGATAGGCTCCGGGTATTCCAGCCGGGCCCCCATGTTGATGAGACTACGCACGAGGTTGGGCGTATCCTTTGCCGTACGGTATCCGGCGATGGCTTTCATCCGGTATTCCTTCGATTTATCGTCCTGCTCCAGTTGCGTGAAAGCGATGGCGAGATTGTTATAGGTGCTGGACCTGGCGGTTGGGTTGTCCGTTTTCGAAAAGAGATCGAGGGCGTACATATAGGCTTTCACGGCGGAATCGGGCGGGCCGGTCTGCAGGAAAGTACTGCCTGCGCTGGTGGCGGCCCTGCCGGCCAGTTCGAAACTGTCGACCGCGAGAGCGAGCCGGAGCGATTGCCGGTAATATCCGCGGGCAAGGAGGAAATCGGTATCGGATACGGCATTCCCCTTTCCCAAAAGGCTCATGCTGATAGCCCAGGTGTCTTTGGCTGCGAGGCTCATCCGCCAGGCGGAATCATACATTTCCGACGCGGAATCAGGGAGCGATTCGGCGATGTTTTTGGCGGAGCGGAGCAATTGGCGCACAGCCGATGTATCGGCGGAAGGAATGGCCATCATCTTTTCCGGCGCAGGGCGCACGGGTTGACGGCAGGCGAAACCGCACGCAATGAGCGATACGACGGCCGGCAGCGACCGAAAGCTGAATGAAGAGAGGATGCGGAGCATACTGGGTGTTCTATAAAAGGTTGATACCAATGAGCCAATTGGTCGCACACCCCGTTTTCTTTTCCGGACATATGCTGCTGCTGGTGCACAGCGGACCTGCCCCGGAAGGTTTCCGGAATGCGCCCGACCGCTCTGTAAAAAAACCAGGAATATGCTGCTAATATGCGCCGATGGCCGGTTTGAACGGCATACGAAGTTTCGCTGGGTAAACTGCGCATTTTTCGAATGGCGTAAATGTACTCAACTTTTTAATCAACGGGCAAAAAAAGAATCAGGGGGCGAGGATGACTTTCACGCCGCGGTCCTGCAACATCTGCACCGTGGCGCTGTCTACCTGGTTATCGGTAATGATGAAATCCACCTGTTCGAGGCTGCAGATGCGGCCGATGCCCCGGCGGTCGAACTTGGAGCTATCTGCCATTACGACTACGGTTTGGGCAAGACCGATCATTTTCATGTTGAGGCTGGCTTCGGCGAGGTTGGTGATGGAAAGGCCGAATTCGGGATCGATGCCGTCTACGCCGACGAAGAGAACGCCGCAGGAGATATCGTCGAGCAGCCGTTCGGCGAAGGAGCCGGCGGCGGCAGACGAGCTTTGATGGATGAGGCCACCGATCTGGAGCACGTCTACGTTCGGGCGGTTGCAAAGCTCGAGGGCTACTTTAAGTGCGGGGGTGATGACGGTGATGTGTTTGGACGGGTGTAGGATGCGGGCCAGTTCGAAGACGGTGGTGCCGGAGCCGATGATGATGGAATCGTTATGGCCGATGAGCTCCATGGCGGCGCGGGCGATCCTTTTCTTTTCCTCCATGCGGATGAATTCCTTCTCGTTGATGGGGCGCTCGATGGCGTAGGGGTTTTGGGTGGAGCCGCCGCCTTTGGTACGGAAGAGGAGTTTTTTTTCTTCCAGCAGCTTGAGGTCTTTGCGGATGGTAACGCCAGACACCTGGAGCCTTTCGCTCAGTTCCTGTATATCGACTTTACCTTTTTCCTGCAGCTCCTGGAGTATCAATTGGTGCCTTTCCGTGATGTTCATATGCGTGGGGCTTTCTGAATGTTAAATTATCTTTCATCAAATGTACATTCTTTAGGACGATTTCCCTAACAGCCGTTATTATTTTCATGTTAACCATTGATTTGCAATGTGAAAAGGAAACTCCCCTATCAGTTAATTTTAATTTAATTTTGTTTAATTAAGTTTAATTTTTACTTTTAGGAACTTTCAATCAGGTTCCATTTTATTCCACGAAACAACTGATACCATGCGTACCGCAGCAAAAGCAGGCATTCCCTCCCAACTCATCTGGGGTTATCTCGGTGTGATGATCTTCATGATGGGCGACGGCATCGAACAGGGATGGCTGAGCCCTTACCTTGTAGACCACGGCATGACCGTTCAGCAATCCGCCACCCTGTTCACCGTGTACGGCATCACCATCGCCGTTTCCGCCTGGTTTTCCGGCGTACTGGCCGAGGGTTACGGCGTCCGCCGCACCATGGCGCTCGGCCTGCTCCTGTATTGCCTCGGCACCGTGGGCTTCGTCGGCTTCGGCATGCCGCAGCTCAATGTACCGGTGATGCTCCTCACCTACGCCCTTCGCGGGTTCGGGTACCCGCTGTTCGCGTACGCTTTCCTCGTGTGGATCGCGTACAGCAGTCCGCAGCAACAACTCGGCCGCGCCGTGGGCTGGTTCTGGTTCGTATTCACCGGCGGGCTCAACGTGCTCGGGGCTTACTATTCCAGCTGGGCCATCACCAAATTCGGGCATCTCAACACCTTATGGACTTCCCTTTTCTGGGCGCTCCTCGGCGCCGCGCTCGCCCTGCTGTTGAACCGCAGCAAACCGGCCAGGCTATCCACCGGCGGATCGAAAATGGAAGAACTGGCAAAAGGATTGACGATCGTCCGGGAGGAGCCGAAAGTCTTACTGGGCGGCATCGTCCGCATCATCAACACCACCGCGCAATTCGCCTTTCCCGTGTTCCTGCCCATGTACATGGCGCGGCACGGCTTCGATACAACGGAGTGGCTGACGATCTGGGGCACCATCTTCACGGCCAATATCATTTTCAACCTCATTTTCGGTTTCGTCGGCGATCATTTCGGCTGGAGAAATACCATCATGTGGTTCGGCGGCGTCGGCTGCGCCCTCAGCACGCTCCTCTTTTATTACGCACCGCAGATCTGGGAAGGCAGCTACTGGGCCGTGATGACGGCCGGCATCATCTGGGGCGCGCTGCTGGCCGGTTACGTACCGCTCACCGCCCTCGTACCCTCGCTGGTGAAGAAAGACAAAGGCGCCGCCATGGCGATACTCAACCTCGGCGCAGGGCTCCCGGTGTTTGTGGGGCCGGCCATCGTAGGGCTGTTCATCGGCGCCGCCGGCGAAGAAGGCGTCATCTGGATACTGGCGGTTTTATACATGATCAGCGCCATCATCGCGCGGTTCATCACCCTTCCCAACAATGCCAAAACCCTCCATCAAATGCAACCCGAAGCCACCATACAACCGATATAAAATGCGCATTTTAATTACAGCACCTTACCATCAGCAAGGCATCCGGGCAATAGCTCAACTGTTCGGTGAAACCGTATACCGGTCGTGGAAACCCAACGGCCGCGCCTGGAACGAAACGGAACTGATCTCGATGCTGGCGGAAACCAAAGCAGACGCGCTCATCACGGAACACGACGGCGTCACCGCCAAAGTGATCGAATCTTTCCCGCATCTCCGGTTCATAGGCGTTTGCCGTGGTACGCCCAGCAACGTGGCCGTAGCCACCGCAACGGCGCACGGCGTCCCCGTGTTCTTCACCCCCGCGCGCAACGCGCAGGCCGTGGCGGAAATGTTCATCTCCAACGTTATCATGCTGCTGCGCAATACCATTCCGGGCATCGACTGGCTGAAAGGCCGCAACTGGCAGGCCGGGGCCCATGATTCCTATCTTCATTTCAAAGGCAACGAACTGGCCGGGAGGACCGTGGGAATGGTAGGGTTCGGCGCCATCGGGCAACTGATCGCCGGCATGATCCGCAATTACCCCTGCAACATCCGGTTTTACGATCCCTATGTTACGGAATACGACCCGGCTTACGTGAAATGTTCGATCGAAGAACTTTTCGCTACCAGCGACGTCGTGTCCGTTCACCTGCCCGTTACGGAGGAAACGAAAAACATGATCGACGGCCGGCTGTTGACAATGATGAAAAAAGACGCCATTTTTGTGAATACGGCCCGTGCTGCGGTGGTGAAGCGGGAAGACCTGCTCACCGCCCTCGAAACCCGCGCGATCCGCGGTGCGGTGCTGGACGTGTTCGACCATGAACCGCCCGACGAAACGGACTACCGGATCATCGACCAGCCGCACGTGATCGCCACGCCGCACATCGCAGGCGCTACTTTCGAGGTGGAAGACCATCACGTCGCCATCATGAACAATGCACTAACACAATGGTTCGCCAACGGAAACCGCCAGGTACGAGAACTGGCGAACCGCCAGATACTGCCAACTCCCGTCAATGGATAAACAACCCGCATACATCATAGCAGACATCGGCACCGGCAACGTGCGCGTGGCCATCGCAACGCCCGCCGGCGAGGTGCTCGGCGTATCCCGCGAAGACATCCGGTACGAAAAGGACCCGCTATACCCGGACGCCCTGCAATTCGACCCCGGCGCGCTCTGGGAACAGATACTCCGCCTGGCGAAGCAGTCGCTCGCAGCGGCCCCCCAGGCCGAAATCCGCGCCATCACGGCCACCAGCCAGCGCGAAGGCATCGTTTTGCTCGATGCGGCAGGGAAATCGCTCACGGGCCTTCCCAACATCGACCACCGTGGCCGTGAATGGGAACCCATCATCGCCGATAAAAGCCGCGTCTACCAACTGACAGGCCGCTATCCCACTTCGCTTTTTTCCGCCCTCAAACTGGTGGGCATCCGCGAAAGAAAACCCGATACCTGGTCGCAAACGGCATCGTTCCTCAGTATTTCCGACTGGGTGGAATACCAGTTTTCCGGCATCGCCAAATACGAACATTCCCAGGCTTCGGAAACACTGCTGTTCGACGTGGAGCGGAATGAATGGAGTAAGGAACTCTGTGGGATCTTCGGACTGGCGCCTTCTCTCCTGCCGGCTTTGCGGGCTTCTGCAAGTATTTTGGGCGAAGTAACGGCAGAAGTGGCGGGGGAATTGAATATCACGCCTTCGGCGATCGTGGTGACCGGCGGCGGAGACACGCAGCTGGCCATCAAGAGCACGCGGCCGGCGGTAGACGATATGATCATCGTGTCGGGCACCACCACGCCCATCGTGAAGCTCACGGGCGGCTATACCCTCGATGCCGAAGAACGTACCTGGACGAGCAGGGACATCGTGCCGGAGCGCTTCGTCTTCGAAGCCAACGCCGGCGTAACAGGGCTGAACTATCAACGCCTGAAAGAGATTTTCTATCCCAACGAAGGCTACGACGTCATCGAAAAGGAACTTGCCGGGAACCGGCACACCTTCTGCATGGCGAGCCTCGGTTCATTGCTGGCAGACGAGGAAGTGTCGCTCACCCGCGGCGGTTTCATCTTCCCCGCGCCCGTTTCGCACCTGCTCACCCGCGGCAGCTTCGTTTGGGCCACGATGATAGACATCGCCTGTTCCATCGTCAAAAACTACAAAATTCTCGCCGAAGTGGCCGGCCATCACCCAAATTACGTCTGGGGATGCGGGGGCGGACTGCAAAGCCTTACCCTCCGCCAGCTCATCGCCAACCTCACCGGCAAAAAAGTACAGATGCGCAAGGGCTTCCAGCAATCGTCTGCCGTCGGCGGCGCGCTCATCTGCAACGAAGCGCTGGGGATCGACGGGCGGATGGACGATACCATCGAAACGGTGGACCCGCAGGACGAGGCGCATTACGCCAGCATCTATGCGGAATGGGAAAAAACGCGGGACCATTTCAGGAACATGAACTGATCTCCGCAGCACAACAGCAAATAATTCATGGAACCTACTTTTATCGGACTGGACGTGGGCACCCAGGGCGCCAGGGCCATCCTCACCGATGCACAGGGCAGGGTGCTGGCAACTTTCAGCGAGCCCTTCGCCCTGACCGCCGCATCGCGGGAAGAACAATCTCCCCGTCAATGGTGGGAAGCCTGCGAACGGCTGCTCGCCCAAATCCTCCAACGGCCGGAAGCCGCATCGCTGCGCGCGATCGGCGTCACCAGCACTTCCGGCACCGTGATCCCCGTGGATGAAGCCGGTAACCCGCTTCATCCCGCGATCATGTACAGCGACGGACGGCAGGCAGAAACCGGCCGGCGCTGCAAAGCGCTCGCAGAAAAATATCACCCGCAGGGATACACGGCGTTCAATACCACCAGCGGATTGCCGAAAATGGTCTGGTTCGCGGAACAGTTCCCCGAAAAGGCGCGCCGGACCTGTAAATTCATCCACGCCGCCGATTTCATCACCGGCAAACTCACCGGCAATTTCAACGTCACCGATTTTACCAATGTGTTAAAATCCGGGTACGACGTAACAAGCGAACGCTGGCCGGAATATATTTGGGGGCATTTGCCCATCCGCCGGGAATGGCTGCAGGATGTGATCCCCTCCGGAACGCCCGTAGGCAGCGTAACCGCCAACATCGCCCGTATGCCAGCAAACGTGCTGGTAACCGCGGGCATGACGGACGGCTGCGCGTCGCAGATCGCTTCGGGCGCGGTATCGCCCGGCGCCTGGAACACCACCATCGGCACCACGCTCGTTGTGAAAGGCGTGACGGAAAAGCCCGTGCACGACCCGCTCGGCCGTTTGTACAACCACCGCCATCCGCAAGGTTTCTGGATGCCGGGAGGCGCCAGCAACACGGGGGCCGACTGGATATCAAAGCATTTCCCCGGCAACCTGGCCGCGCTCAACGAAGCCGCCGCCGCCTTGGTGCCCACCGGCAAATTGTACTGGCCGCTGGAACAGCCGGGCGAAAGATTCCCGTTCGTAGCCCCGCAGGCGCAGGCTTTCGAAGCGCCGGAACTGGTGGGTGCGGAAAAATTCGCGGCCGGGATGGAAGGTGTCGCCTACATCGAAAAGATGGCGTACGGGCTCATCGAGCAGCTTTCCGGCGAAACGGTGAAAGCCGTGTACACCGCCGGCGGCGCCAGCAACAGCAATTTGTGGCTCCGCATCCGGGCCTGCGTGCTGGGCGTGCCCGTCCATAAAATGCAGGAAGTCAGCGGGGCCGCGGGAGCCGCCATCCTCGCCGCATCGCAAACGCATTACGGCAGTATCAGCGAAGCCGCGGCGGCCATGACCCATATCGATAAAACCATGTTACCCGAACCGGGACTGCAAGGCGCCTACGCCGAAGGGTACCGCCTGTTCAGGGAAAAACTGAAAGAAAAAGGATATGCTTAACGTTTATTTGCTCCGGCACGGGCAGACAGCCTGGAACGCAGACAACAACCGGTATTGCGGCCGGACCGACATTCCGCTCACCGCCAAAGGCATCCAGCAGGCGGAAACCGTTCGGGAACAGCTGAAAGGCATCGAATTCGACGGCGTGTATTCCTCTCCGTTGGAACGCGCTTTCATGACCGCGAACATCGCTTCGGGCGCTTATGTCAAAAAAGACGACAGGTTGATAGAGGCAGATTTCGGGGAATGGGAACATAAAACCAAAGAAGAATTCATCGCCGAAGCGCCGGAACACTGGCGCCGCTGGATGGAAGACCCCTACGCCCACCGCGCCGGCGGATCGGGCGAGAACGGCCGGGAGATCGTGGAGCGGGTGGATGCCTTCTTCACCGATGCCCACCGCAAACACCCTACAGGCAATATCCTCGTGGCCGCCCACAACGGCGTCAACCGCCTGTTCCTCGCTTATAAACTGGGCATGCCCCTGCGCAATTACCGTATGCTCGTCCAGGAAAACGCTTCCGTCACCATGTTCACGCTCGACGCCGGTGGCGGTTTCACACTACAACACCTGAATGCCAAATTCTGATCCCATGAAACGAATCCTCATCGGCAGCGCATTGCTCTGCTGCACCTTCACCGGCTTCGCCCAATCGGGCCTGCATGTGCTGAAAATCAGGAACGCCAAAGACCTCCGGTCCTTCTTCCAATTCACCGGTAACGATATCCCCTTCATCTCCGGCCACCGCGGCGGCGTCAACAAAGGCTTCCCGGAAAACAGCATCGAGGCGTTCGAAAATACCCTCCGCCATACGCCCGCCACATTCGAGATCGATCCGAGGCTCACCAAAGACAGCGCCATCGTGCTCATGCACGACGCCACCCTCAACCGCACTACCAACGGCACCGGCAAAGTGGGCGATTACACGCTCGCAGAACTGAAAAAAATGCGCCTGAAAGACGTGGACGGCAACCTGACCGATTTCCAGATCCCCACGCTCGAAGAAGCCATTAAATGGGCGCGGGGCAAAACCGTCCTCATCCTCGATAAAAAAGACGTGCCGTTCGAAATGACGGCCGCCATCATCCGGAAAAACAAAGCCGAAGGCCATGTGATGGTGACCGTCCACACCGCGAAAGAAGCGAAATGGTATCATAGCCGCAACCCGGAAATCGTGTTCGAAGCCTTCGTGAAAACGCAAAAGGCGCTGGAAGAATACGAGCAGGAAAACATCCCCTGGACGCACATCATGGCCTATGTTGGCCCGGATAACAAACCGGAGCTGAAGCCGCTCTACGAAAACCTCAACAAACGCGGCGTCATGTGCATGATTTCCGCTGCACCTACGTACGACAAACTCCCCGATGCCGCGGAGCGCACAAAAGCGTACCAGGCCATCATCAAAGATGGCGCCAGCCTGATCGAGGCAGACCGCTCCCTGGAAGCCGGCGAAGCCATCCTGCCGCTCATTCCCGCCCAAAGCCCGAAAAAGAAATTCTTCTCCATTACGAAATAGTAAGTATTACCTGTAACGTGAATTACGGCCGGTCCTTTTGTCAGGACCGGCTTTTTATGGAAAGGATTTGAACAATGCGGTGATAAATTGGGTAAATTGAAGGAAAAGAATCCCCATGGCAATCGTTATCCTCGTTTTCATTACGCTCATCGCCATCGAGCACCTGTATATCCTGTGGCTGGAAATGTTCGCGTGGACCACGCGGGCGCCGAAAGTGTTCCGGCAGATACCCAAGGAAATGTTCGAACCCACGAAGGCGCTGGCCGCCAACCAGGGCTTGTACAACGGGTTCCTGGCGGCGGGCCTCATCTGGAGCCTCTGCATCGGTGACCCGGCCTGGCAGCAGCATGTAGCGATATTCTTCCTGGCTTGCGTGGCGGTGGCGGGAATGTATGGGGCAGTTACGGCAACCCGGCGCATCTTTTTCCTGCAGGCACTTCCGGCGCTGGTAACCTTACTGCTGATCTGGTTTTTGTAACAACGGCGCCCTATCCCGGTACTTTCTCCGGAACCAGTACATCGCAGCGAGGGTGCCCGCAAGGCCCGTGACACCGGCGATTTTCACAAGGCCGGTATAGAATTCCAGCCAGTTCAGCTGTAGCTGGAAAACGGATTTGGCAAGCATCACACCTACGCTGCCCAGGTACCCGAAAGCGTCCGCGATGTAGATGAGGAAACCCACGTTCCCCGTAAACCGGAAAGCGGCGATGAAACGGTCGAACAGCAGGCTGTTGAATGGAATATACACCATGTACAACCCCAGGCCCGCCAGCAGCATCCAGGCATACATGCCAAGGTGCCCGGCGGAGAACAGCATGGCCCCGCCAAGCGTTACCGCGAATCCCGCGAGCATGATCCACTGCGTTACGATGAACGCCCTGAAATTATGGTTTAGCCAGCTCATGGCGGCGATCAATACGAGAATGATGAGCGATATCAGGCTTTCCGTTCCCGCGAAAACGCCCGGCTGAAAAGGTTCTCCGGATTCGCGCCACATGTCGGCCATGAAGCTGTCGCGCACTTCGCGCAGGATCGTCACGAGGATGTAGATCACCACCAGCAACGCGAGCCCCGGCCAGAAGCGCCGCAGCAGTCCTCGCCGCTCCGCCGCAGACATCGGCAGCCTTTCCATCCGCTGTTCCCTGTCGGCAGCCCCGGGCGGCGGGATTTTTTCCAGCAGCAGTACGAACACGATCAATACCGGCATGAACACGCATCCCACCACGAATGGCATACCGTATTCGCTCACGCCCCATCCGTCCATCACCCACTGCGCCACACTCTTCGCCAGGCCAGACGCGAAAATGAAGCTCACGGCCAATGCCGCACTGATCATATCCGTGGTACGCCGCCCCTCGATATACGAAAACACCACACCCCATAGCATCCCCAGCGGGAACCCGTTGAGGAACAGGCACCACCAGTTATGCGGCGGCGGCACCACGGCAAAGAGCGCCCAGGCCAGCCAGGCAACGCCCGTCAAACCCAGGATGAGCCAATGCCGGTTCCTCCGCTGCATCGCGGCGATGAAACGGATGCCGTAAAATTTGCTCAGCATATACCCGAACATCTGCGATACGACCAGCACGGTTTTGTAATCCGCCCCCCAAAGCATATATCCCCCGAAAGCCCCTACGTTAAAGGCTTTCCGAAAACTGAAGATGGCAGTGTAGGCGCAAAAGGCGGTAACGGCCGCAAAGGCCGCCACACCCAGCTCGCGGCGGGAAAATTGCATGTACGGAATATACGCTGAATTACCGGAAATGAAAACAGGGCCGCCATCTGGCAGCCCTGTCGTGTTAAAGATCCGGATGTATTTGCCATTTCTAATGCCCCAGCTTGATCACTTTCATGACCTGGCGCACGTTCACCTGGATAATTTCGATGTAATAGATACCCGGTTGGTAATTGCCGCCCAGCGTAACGGAACTGTTTGGCGCCAGGCCCTGCCTTGCTTCCACCAGCTGGCCCGCGTTGTTGTACACGCGGATATTGACAGGCTGCTGGTTTTTACTGATCAGCATGAGCACGAACTGGTGGAATGCGGGATTGGGCAGCACCGTAGCCGCCAACCCGTCGCCATGCGTCCAGGGCTTGTTACCCGGCACGAGCACATGCGTGGTCTGTACGCTCGACTTACCGGCCGTATCCGTAGCCGTCACATTTATCGTATATACGCGTCCGTTACCAATCGGGTTCCGCTGCGCACGGAGCTTCACGGTATTGTCGTTCACGATCTCGATGTCTGGACTGCCATTATCGGGCTCGTTGCTGGTGACCGTCACCGTCCGCTGAACAGGACTGCAATCCGTCACCGAATAATCCAGCGAAACCGTCACCATCTTGTTATTCGGTGTATTAAGCAGCGCCGGCGATGGTGTGATGCCCGAGATCACGGGCGCCAGCGTGTCTTTCATCCAGATGGCGAAAGAAGCCGTATCAGACTTGCCGCCGGCGTTTGTGGCGATAAGGTGCACGAGATCATCGTGCCGTACGCGGCTGCCGGGTACGGGAAATTGGGTGATGGTAACCCCTTCCGCAGGTTCTACCGTTGCAGAATCGCGGTAATCCGGCAGGGAAGCGCCGCAATCCGGATCACCCGTCAGCCACTGGCTCCCCGGGCCCTGCAACGTGGGCGCCAGGTTGGCCGCCAGGGCCGAGCGCGGGCTTTCGTTATGATAGCGGTCCAGCGCCGTCACGGCATAATAGTACGTGACGCCGGGCAGGGCCGAAGTATCGGTGTATGCGATGGAATCCATGGGCGTAATGGCCAGCAGCTGGTCGATGGAACCGGTATCGATCACGGGCGTGGTGGAGCGGTACACGGCGAACTGGCGCGCCCGGTTCAATTGGTCCTGCGGATCGCCGTTGTGCCACCAGATGAGGCGCACATCGTCTCCCATCTGATCTGCATATAAACCGAAAGGTGCGGCCGGGGCGATACTGTCTCTCCATTTCATGGCCGGCAACAGCGCGGGTTTCGCGTACATGAAAAGGCGCAGCGAATCGCGGAAGCCTTTCCGGGTGTTTACCCGCATGCTCGTGGTGTTGTACACCGACTGGCCATATACGTTGGCATGACTACGGTTCATACGGATCTGCCGCGGGATCTGGGTGGAATCCGTCCATCCCGCACCGGCGGCGGCATCTCCCATTTTGTACCCTGCGATGCCGATGTAGATATGCCGGCCGTTGGCCTGGTTGTTCCACCAGGGTACGATCACGCCGTAATTGGCGCCCGGCTGCCCGATCCACCAGTACACCTGCGGCATGATGTAATCCACCCAACCTTCCTGCAGCCAGCGTTTCGTATCGGCAAACAGCGTGGTGTAATGTTCCAGCCCGGCGGTGGGCGAACCGATGTCGGGATTGGTGCTGTTGCGGTAGATGCCGGACGGGCTCACGCCGAATTTCACCCAGGGCTTGATGGTCTTGACACTGTCGTACACCCGCCGGATGAGCAGGTTGACGTTGTCTCTCCGCCAGTCGTTTTTCACGGTGAACCCGCGCGGATAATCGGCGAAAGTGGCGGAATCGTTGTAGGGCGCCGTGCCGGCGGGAGCGTTGGGAGGATAGAAGTAATCGTCGAAATGGATACCGTCTACATCATAACGGCGCAGGATATCCGAGATCACGGTGGAGATGTGGTCGCGCACGGGCGGCAGGCCGGGATCGAGAACGCGGAGCGTTCCCTGGCTGAGGAGCCATTCCGGGTGTGTTTTGGCGACATGGGAATCGGCGAAGCCCGGGAGGTTGTTGGCATTACCGACGGCACGGTAGGGATTGATCCAGGCGTGGAATTCCATGCCGCGTTTGTGGCATTCTTCGATGGCGAAGGCCAGCGGGTCCCATGGCGTGGAGGGCGGTACGCCCTGCGTGCCGGTGACGTCGGCCGACCAGGGCTCCAGGGCGCTGGGGTACAGCGCGTCGCACTGGCTGCGCACCTGCACGTAAAGAGCGTTGAGGCCGGTGGCGCGGTGATGGTCGGCGATGGCGATGAAGGCGGCCCTTTGCTGCGCGGGCGTTTGCGTCTTGTTCGGCCAATCGATGTTAAAGTAAGTGGCTACCCAGGCGCCGCGAAGTTCACGTTTCGGGGGCGACTGCGCCAGGGTTACGGCCGGGAAAAGGCTGCAAAGCAGCAGGGTTCGTAAAATTCCAGGCATACAGGGGTGTTTTGGTTGATGGAAAGCGGTTTTCTTCCTATAAGAGCGATTGATGATCTCAAACCGTTATGCCGATCCCAAAAAAAGCCGCCCCTTTCCGGGGCGGCCACCGCGGTATGTAACCTGCAGCCATCGTGCGCTGTTTCTTCGGTTTTTCAGGCGGCACCATAGCAGCCGAGCGATGAAATTCCGCCACGGGCCGCATATTGGATATGGCCATTCGTAACCTCTCCGTGTATATTCCCTGTCTCTCCCATCATCACGGCAAAGCTGCGATCTTCTTTGCCAGCGGGGCTTCCAGCGCGTGTCCGCTGATTACTTCCCAGATGGCTTGCTGGGCGATGGCCAGGCTGTGCACGTCTGCCAGGGATTTATCTTCCAGCGTCATCAGCAGGGCTTGCAGATCGTAATTGCCTGCAACAGGGCCGAACCGATAGGCACCCGCGGGGCCGGGCTGAACGATCGATTCGTTGAGGCCGAACAGGTCGAGGTGGTACGAGGGCGCGGCGCCTGCGGGCAGCACGAGGGTGACGGGGCGCGCCAGGAGCGCATCGTTCACATGGTCGAGGCTGTGGCGGAACACGAGGCCCGCCGGGAGCACGACCTTCACGGGTGCTGCGGTGTGATTGCGGAGGCGGAAGCGCAGCCGCACGATGCAGCCGTCGCCGTAGCGTTGGATGGACCGGGTGGATTCGCAGGAGCATTCCTGGGCGTTGTGCCCTTTCATGGAGCCCTGGTCGAGGGAAACGCCGGCAGGCAGGCGGAATGCCGGGCCTTCGATATGTAGTGGCCGGGAAGCCGGCCGGGCGATGGGGGCTTGCGGGTCCGGAAGCTGCTTCGTCCGGCCAGAACGCTTGCCTGCGGCGGTTGCCAGCAGGATCAGCGGAACGATGGTAAGGAATAGCAGGGTTAACTTTTTCATGATCTTGTTTTTGTCGCCGCAAAGATATCCCACCCTTCCCTTCCAACACCTACGCGAAACCGAGCAAAACCTACGGAAAACGGATTCCCATCCACCATAAAATATTTTTCTTTCAATATGTTTTGAAAGTTCAAAACATACTTATACCTTTGATCCATCAAAAGCAAGCCCATATGAATACGACGGCATACCTCGTTTACGGCTGCATCACCGGCCTCATTACCTTCAGGGTGGGATGGATATTTTTCCGCAACGGCCGTGCCTTCATCCTGCATCTCCTTCGCGGCAACACCACGTTGACGGACGCTATCAACCGCCTCCTCCTCACCGGGTACTACCTCCTCAACCTCGGTTACGCCGCGCTGATGATCAGCACATGGGAGCGTGTGGAAAACTGGACGGGCCTGCTGGCCAGCGTCACGGTCATGACCGGTCGCATCGTGCTCACCCTGGCGCTCGTCCACTATGGCAACATGGCCGCGATCTATTATTTCAGCAAGAAACAGACAACGATACCTCATACCTAAATCCACTCATCATGACCACCACATTTCACTTCCTCGCCTATCTCGTATACCTGCCCGCCGTAATATTCCTGACCTGGTTCGTGGCGCACACCCTCTTCCGCAACAGCCGCGTGTTCATGCTCGACATCTTCAACGGGAAAACGGACATCGCCCTGGCCACCAACAAATTATTCGAAACGGGCTTCTACCTGCTCAACCTCGGCTGCGCGTTCTACATCATGACCATCGCCAGCGAGGTGCCCGACCGGCAAACGATGCTGGAAGTGCTGAGCACCAAGCTGGGCGGCTTCTGCATCTACCTCGGCATCATGCTCTTTTTCAACCTGTACCTCTTTTTCCGCGGGCGGAGGATCAGCAAACAGCGCGCACATCATGCGCAGGTCCTGGCCGGCATGCGCCAGATGCCGCCCGCACCCTGACCGGCCCATTCATCCCTTTACCCAGCCGGAAGTCCGCCCAGCGCGGCTTCCGGCTTTTATTCCCGGGCAAATGCATGATTATGGCCGATTTAATGATGAATCGTGCCCGCAGTGCCGGATAAATCCTTATCTTTACATATTACCTATATTTAAAAAAGAATATATACATTGTATTTTCACGAATTTGATTTTGACGATGATCTGTTGGATGGTATAGATGCGATGGGATATAAAACCGCTACACCGGTACAGGAACAAGTTATCCCCGTCATTTTATCCGGCCGGGACCTGATCGCCTCCGCACAAACCGGCACCGGCAAAACGGCAGCCTTCCTGCTCCCCACCATTCAGAATATCCTCACTCATACGAAAGACGACCACCAGATCAATTCCATGATCATCGTTCCCACCCGGGAACTGGCCGTCCAGATCGCGCAGGCGCTCGAAGGGATGTCTTACTTCACGAACATCAGCTCCATTGCCGTGTATGGCGGGGGCGACGGCGCATCGTTCGCCATCGAGAAGAAAGCGCTTTCCCATGGTGCTGATATCATTATCTGCACACCCGGCCGCATGATCGCCCACCTCAACATGGGGTACGTAAAACTGAAGGGACTGAAATACCTCATCCTCGACGAGGCAGACCGCATGCTCGACATGGGTTTTCACGACGATATCGAGAAGATCATCTCCTTCCTTCCGAAAGACCGCCAGACACTGCTCTTTTCCGCCACCATGCCGGACAAAATGCGTAAACTGGCGCTCAAGATCCTCCAGGATCCCATCCAGGTGAACATCGCCATCTCCAAACCGCCGGAGCGCATCAAACAGGAAGCGTTCGTGGTGTTCGATGAGCAGAAAGTCCCCCTGGTCAAACATATCCTCGACAGCCGCAAAAAGGAAAGCGTGATCGTATTCTGCTCCCGCAAGCAGAACGTAAAAACGCTCACCGCCGTGCTCAGCCGCGCCAGGTACGCCGTGGAAGAAATCCACTCCGACCTGGAGCAGGACAAGCGCGAGCAGGCCCTCCTGAACTTCAAAAACGGCAAGTCGAACATCCTCGTGGCTACAGACATCCTCAGCCGCGGGATCGATATCGAAGACATTGACCTGGTGATTAATTACGACGTACCGAACGACGGCGAGGATTACATCCACCGCATCGGCCGTACCGCGCGCGCCGCAACAGACGGTACCGCATATACGTTCATCAGCCCGAAAGAACAGGGCCGCTTCTCCCGCATCGAAGAGTTGCTGGGCGCGCCCGTAGCCAAGGCCACCGTTCCCCCCGAACTGGGCCCCGTACCGGAATACTCCCCCAAAACCCGCAGGCCGGGTGGTGGCGGCGGAGGCAACCGTGGCGGCGGTCATCGCGGCGGCGGCGGGAAAGGGAAACCCCGCAGCGGCAACGGCGGCGGCGGAAACGGAAGCAGCGGCAACAAACGAAGAAATAATCGTCCCAAACAACAGAAAAAGCCATAAGACCGAAGTCTTATGGCTTTTTTCTTTATCGTCCTTTTTCGAAAACCCTACTGGAATTTCAGCTTCACGATCCGGTTGGCCATCCGGTTGTCGAACACATCGAAGTTGCCCACCAAAATCACCGAATTCTCCCCCTTCACATTCATGATCTCCATCACCGTACCATCGTCTGACGCCGTTGCGTAGCGCAGGCCTCCGATCGCGTTGTAGGTGGGATGGATAGATCCGTCGGCATTGAGCACGATGAAGTTGTTGCGCAGGAGGTTATTGAACTTCCGGAACGTTCCCGTGAGGATGATCACGCCGTTGGGCAATACGCCGATCTGGTCGATCTTGGTACCGTCCGGCCCCGCGCCGACATTGAACGTGGGATCTATGGCGCCATCGGCCGTAAGCCGCACCACGCGGTTGGCGCCCGTGCCGTTGAACCGGTTAAAGCCCCCCGCCACGATGATCTTCCCGTCTTGCTGCACGAACAGGTCATAAATGAGCAGGTCTGCACCGGAACCGGGGTTAAACGAGTTGTCCAGCGTACCGTCCGGATTGATCCGCGCGATGCGCGGCGCCGGCTGGCCCTTGTAGGTAGTGAAGTTCCCTGCGATGAGGACTTTCCCGTCGGGCAGCAGGTGCGATTTGAAGATGCGCCCGTTCACCGTGGGCAGCCCGCGATGTTGCGTGAGATCGTAGTTCCAGGAAGAATCCAGTTCGCCGTTGGGATGTAGTTTGATGATATGTTGTACGAACGTGGAGTCCAGGTGCATGGAATCCAGGCCCGAAGCA
This sequence comes from Chitinophaga rhizosphaerae, assembly GCF_003958645.1. Lineage (GTDB taxonomy): Bacteria > Bacteroidota > Bacteroidia > Chitinophagales > Chitinophagaceae > Chitinophaga > Chitinophaga rhizosphaerae. The sequence goes on along the minus strand of NZ_RXLO01000005.1, from coordinate 526,766 downwards.
GCCACCAGGTTGAAGTTGGGCCGTACATAATACCGGAAATCGCCCACCAGGAGCATTTTCCCGTCGGGCAGCAGGTGCAGGTCGTTCACCACGCCCCGCACACCGCCTGCCAGTGAAGAGGCGACAGCCGTATTCTGTGACGGCAGTTCGATGATGGTGGAATCTATCATCCCCCCGAAACCCAGCCGTGCAATACTGAACACATTCTGTGTACGGGCGTAACGGTTAAAACTCCCCGCCACCAGGAACTTCTGTTCGTCGGCCAGGTAAACCCCGGAGTAGACATCGCCCTGCGGACCGGTTTGCCAGCCGTATTCCCAGGCATTGTCGAGCGTACCGTCGTTAAGGAGGCGCGCCATGCGGTTCACGCCGCCGGGCTTGTTGACGTTGTCGTAGTTATTGAACCGGCCGGCGATGATGTACTTGTTGTCGTTCCCCGGAAAAATGGTGGTAATGAGCGCGCTGGCGCCGCCTTTCGCGGCAAAGGTGGTATCTACCACCAATCCGCCGAACACCTGGAAGAAAGGCCCGAAATAGAATTCGTCGCCCACTTTCACGTTGATGGCGCCGGTACTGGCCATGGCGGGGATGCGCACGCGAACGGCGGAATCCGTGGTTTCGAGGATTTCGGCTTTTTCCCCGTTGAACAGCACTTCGAGTTTGTCTTTATTCTTGAGGAAACCCGTGCCGCGAACGAGCACTTCATCGTTCACGAACCCTTTCGCCGGGTTGACGGCATTTTCCGCGAAGGTGATGGAAGGCAGGATGGGATCGCCGTAAGGGTTGTTCCCCTTGCTGTTTACCGTTTCCCTCGTACAAGCCGCCAGCAGCGCGATCATCGCCAGGGCGAGCAGCTGTTTGTGTATGCAGATTTTCATATTTGCGTTATTCTTTGGTCCTTAAATAATCGAGCGCCACCCGCCTGAATTCCGCGCCGCGGAAACCGAGCGTATGCAGATAGCTCAATGCATGTATCACGCCGTTGCGCGGCTGGATGTCGGACGACGCTACGCGGATGTAGCTGTTTTTCCGGAAATCCACCGGGTCGAAGGTAACGTCGGTCAGCTGGATGATCCTGGCGCCCACGGCTTCCACACCGCGATAGTTCGTGTATTCCAGGCCGATGTTGAGGATGTACCCGTTCAGCATGATGTAGTTGATGCCGGGGAAAGCGCGGATGTTATCCCGCTGCACACGCGGGAATGCGCTTGCGAGCCGCTTTCCGGTGAGGATGTACATGCTGATGAACTGTTTCCAGACTTCGGGCCCGATATCGTCGAGGGTCACGGAATCTTCCTGGTTGGCGAAGCGCTGGGCGTTGAGATCGTCCATCGCCGCCTTGATCGCATCGTCGGTGAAGGCGAAGAATGTGATCGTGTCTTTGACGAACATGTCTTTCATCCCCGCCAGGTCGATGATATGTTTAACGCTGTCGAAGTACAGTGTTTTTTCGGTCAGGTAATCGTAAATGGTGCCGTCGTATACCGGGTTGGCGAGGCCACCGTCTTTATAGTACTCCTTCTTGCAGGAGGTGGACAGCATGCAGCCGGCTACCAGGAGCAACATGCAGGTGATCGTTTTTTTCATAATCATCTGGTTTGGGTAGTTTATTGCGCCCAAAAGGCTGTTTGCGTGATCTTGGGATTTCTGCGCATGGCGGAGATGGGGATGGGCCACGTCCAGGCGCCGCGTTCGTACTGGTCTTGCGTGAGGGCGTTCTCGCATTGCGAAAAATCGGTCACGCGGCCGGTGCGCACGAGGTCGTACCAGCGGTGGCCTTCGCCCCAGAGCTCGCGGGTCCTTTCCAGGAAAATGGCGTCTTTCAGCGCCGGTCCTTCCAGGCCGATCACTTCGGATGCCTGTGCGCGGCGGCGGATTTCGTTCAGCAGTTCGCGCGCGTCGCCATCCTGCCCGATATTGGCCAGCGCCTCCGCGCGGAGCAACAGCAGCCCGGAGTACCGGAAGATGATCATGTTGGCGTCGTACCGGCGTGCCACGGGGTCGGAAACGCTGGAGAACTTCAGGAACATCTGCGACTGTGGGTTCACGGTATTGTAAGGGTCTTCGAACCAGAGATCGAACCGCTTGTCGGATTCACCGGGCGGATACAGGATGTCCATATACTCGCGCTTCACGGTGATTTCGCTGCCGAGGCCGCCGTAGAGGGTCGACGAAGAAGCGATGACCGGCTGATGCAGCACCCATTGCGAGATGAAGTTGCCGGTTACGTTGCCGTAGTTCACGTCCATGGAAATTTCCCAAATACCTTCTTCTGAACGGCCTTTGAAAATGGTATGGAACAGCTCTTCCTCGTATGGCAGGAGCTTGTAAATGTTGAGGTCCATCACTTCCTTGCAAACCGCCGCCGCATTGCGGTTCAGCTCGGTGGCCCTCCCCTTGTCGAACCCCGCCTGCCACATGTACATATGGGCCATGAGGGTGAGCGCGGCGCCTTTGGTGGCGCGAACGGCGCGGAAGGTAGGATCGTTGTAGGAAACGGGCAGCGCATCGGCCGCCAGCCGCAGATCGAGGATGCAGGAATCGAGGATCTTCACCTGGTCCGTTTTCGGTTTCATCTCGATATCGTACGGCGAAAACTGGAAAGGCACGCTGCCATAGCTTTGTACGAGGCAGTAGTAATCGTATGCGCGGACGAACCTTGCCTCCCCTACCAGCTGCGCCTTTTCGGACTCGGAAATCTGCGTGCTGTTCATCGCGCTGATACGGGCTACGGCGAGGTTCGCCGCGGCGATGGATTTGTACCAGACGTCCCAGCCTTCGCGGGGCACCTGCGCACCGTCCGTACTTCCGATGAGCGGGCTGCGCAGATCGTTCTGGGCGATGGCGCGGAAATTGTTTTTATTCCAGAAGTCGTAATTCCCCGGCCTGAAATCCCCGTAATTATACTGGATGCAGCGGGTAAACTGGTCTCTCAGCAGCGAATACGCCGCATTCACGCCCATCTGCGCATCTGTCGCGTTCCGCCAGTAATCGGCCCCTGTGAAACTGTCGTTGGGCTTCACGTCCAGGAAATTCTTGCAGGCGCTCAATCCGGCCCCCGCTATCAATCCTGCCACGCACCCTATTTTTAACCACTTTTTCATTGTCATGCTTTTTCTACGTTAAAACTCGGCTGTGAAACCCGCGGTATAAGTACGTGCGGAGGGATAGCCATTGATATTGTCGCGGCCCAGCTGGCTCACGTTTTCCGGGTTCGGGCCGGAATAGGGAGAGAAGATGGCGACGTTGAACGCGGTGGCATAAGCGCGCAGCGAGCGCAGCTTCAGGCGTTTCATGAAGTTGAAATCGCGGAAGGTGTATGCCAGCGTCACCTGGTTCAGTTTGAAGTACGAACCGTCTTCTTCCCAAAGCGTCTGGTCCGCGCGGAAAGGCTGGATCTGCCCGTTCCTCCACACATAGTAAATGTTGGGGTATTTGGACATATCGCCCGATTTCTGCCAGTAATCGATCAGGTCGAGATCGTAGATGTTGACGGATCCGCCGCCAGGGCCGGTGTATTCCGTATTGGCCGGTTGCGTCAGTTTCATGAGGCGCGACGTCATCGCCGTGTTCAGGATCGTACGTTTCAACAGGTAGGAAGCGAACACGTTGAGCGAAAAGTTTTTGTAGCTCCAGGTAGAACTGATACCACCGGTCACCATCGGTTCGGGATTCCCGGAGAGCACGTTATCGTCCCGGTCGTCGAGGAAATAATCGCCGTTGACGTCTTTCCAGCGGGGATCGCCGGCCTGGAAGTACGTAACCCCGTTCCCCCGGCCGGTTTTGTAGCGAACACCGCGGATGGGGTCTACCGGCACGTCGGCGTTGTCCTGGTAAATACCTTCCGTCTGGTAGATGTAGTTGCTGAAGGGGTTGCGGCCCACTTTGCGCGCCAGGTCGATGTAGAACGGACCACCGTCGTCGAACCTCGCCATCTGGAGCCCTGCGGGCAGCTTGGTGAGCACGCTCCGTGCGATGGCGCCGTTGAAGTTGAGGTTCCACTGGAAACCGCCTGCCTTGCTGGACACGAACGGCCGGAGGCCCAGTACGAATTCATGCCCGTAGTTCACGATCGCACCGCCGTTCACCTGGATATCGTTGTAGCCGGTGATGTCGGACAACCGCTGGTCTTGCAGGATATTGTAAGACTCCTTGAAATAAGTATCATACGTCACCGAAACGCGCCCTTTGAACAGGCTCATCTCGAACCCGAAATTGTACTGGTATGCCTTTTCAGATTGCAGGAAAGGGTTCGGCATCTTGCCCCAGTCGGGCCCGATGGCCGGCATGTTGTTGTAATCGGAATAAATGGCGTAGTAGCCGAGCGAGTTCACGCGCGTGGAGGCGGGGCGACTGTTAATCCCGTAAGAACCGCGAACGGAACCGTAGTCGATGAAGTTCATCTCCCTGAAAACCGGCTCTTTGGTAAAGTTGTATCGCACGCCCACCGAGGGGTTGATGGCGTAGCGGCTCTTTGTGCCGGAGGCGGAGTTACCGTCTGCCCGGTACGAGAAATCGACGTTGTATTTCGTGCGGAAGTTATAGGAGATCACCCCGGCGAAAGACAGTGCGTGGTAGGTGGCGCTGTTGAGCGTACCGTTGGCGTTCCAGCCACCCGCGTTGTTCCAGGGGTTGCCCGGGTAGAAACGGGGGCTGTAACCGCGGGGGCCCCAATAGTAATCGCTAGGGCCGTTACGCAGGTCGCGGACGTGCGTTTCCAGCTCCCTGATATTGGCTTCGGTGAAGGCGGTCACCAGCAGGTTGTGCGCCTTTTCGCTGTTGGCGGGATTGGTGGTGAAGTTGTACGCCAGGCCATTACGGGTGTTCAGCTCTCCGCGGCGCGAAATATAGCCGTATACCATGGTCTGGTTGTTGTTGCTGAAGGCCTGGTTGAAGCGGTCGCGCGTGTCTGTCGTATAGTCGTACGAGGTAGCCGAAGTAAGGCGGAGGCCTTTGAGCAGCTCATAGTCTACACTCAGGTACGAGCGGATGTTCATCGTGTTGTTGTCGTCCACGTTTTCGATGTAGGCTCTCAGTTCCGGGAAGTCCAGGAAGTGCGAAGGCCCGGGCAGCAGGGAGCTGGAGAAGGCGCTGCCGGCACCGTTGCCGGTGAGGCCGCCGCCGTTGCCGCGCTGTTTCTGGCCGAGGGCGGCAAACAGCTGGCCGCTGATGCGCAAACGCTCGTTGGGCTGCAGGTTCAGCTGCAGGTTGGCCGTATAGCGGTTGAAGCCGGTGTTCTTGATTACGCCCTGGTACATCTGGTATCCCATGTTCGCCTTATAGTTCATCTTCGCATTACCGCCGCTGATCTGCAGGTTATGGTTCGAGTTGAAGGTTTTCTGGTAGAAGAGCCCCTGCCAATCGGTACTGTTATTGTAAAATCCGTTCAAACTGTCGGTAATGAACTGCGCGTTGGCAAACTGGAGCTTGGCCAGGAAGTCGTACTCGCTATAGTTCAGGATGGCATAGGTGCGGAAGTCGCGCTCCAGCTGTCCGCCCCAAACCGGCCGCAGCTGCGGCGGCGTGTTGAGGAACACGGAATTGTTGAAGTTGATGATGGGAACGGGGGAATTGCCGCGGCGGGTAGTGATCACGATCACCCCGTTGGCCCCGCGGGAACCGTAAAGCGATGCGGCCTGCGCGTCTTTGAAAATCTCGATGGACTCGATGTCTTCCGGCGGCAACAGCGAAAGCGGGCCGGTAGCCGCGCCGGGCTGTAACATCGACTGGTCGATACCACCGTCGTACTCCACCGGTACGTTATCGATCACGAGCAGGGGGTTGGAGCTGGACAGGAAGGCTTCGTCGCCGCTGCCGGTCACGTTCAGCTGCGAGATGCCGCGGATGTTGATGGTGCCGCCGAAGCCGGGGGCGCCGCTGATGTTCTGGATGTTCATCCCGGCCACCTTGCCCTGGAGCAATTGTTCCAGGTTGGTAACCGGCACGTCCTGGATGTCTTTATGGCTGACCATCGACACCGCACCGGTCACCGTTTCCTTGGTCCGCCGCTGGTAACCCACGATCACGGACTCTTTAAGGAATTTCTCCGCCGGCGCCAATTGCAGGTTCAGCTCGGCTTTGGTGACTTTGATCGCCTTGTCTTCGTATCCGATGAACCGGAACAGCAAGGTTTTGTTCATTTCGATGGTAACGGAGTAATTACCGTTGGGATCGGTTACGGCGATGCCTTTCTTCAACTCGGCGTCTACGATGCTGACACCGGGAATGCCGGCGTGCGATTGCGCGTCCGTCACTCTCCCCTTCACCGTGATCCGCTGCTGCGCCCGGGCCGTTACGCCGGCGAAAAGCAGTACGATCATGCAGAGCGCCACCACTTTCGGGTATATATTTCGCATATCAGTTTCTTTTTTGAATTGGTTTTACGATATCAGTCGTCCTCGAATTTTGGCTTCTGCCTGAATTTGACGGCCACTGTCCATTCTCCCGGTTCCTGGATGGCGAACCGCACCATCACATACCCTGCTTCCTGCCGGCCGAAATTCACGCGTTTGAAATCGAACCCGACCTGCGCCATGTCCAGCCCGCCGGAAACGTCTGTCAGCACGGGGAAAGGATTGGGGATATCCCAGGTCACGATCGTACTGTCGGTATCGAACCGCTGGTTGAAGCCGAATTTCACGCGGGTAGCGGCCTGCGGACTGTAATAATACAGGCTGTCCCAACGCTGCATATCGAAAACGGTGAGGGGGATGATGGAGGAATCGGGATTGAAGAACCGCACGGAAACGGTGTTCTTCGCCGTGCCGGTTTTCACGAAAAACACGTCGATACTGTCTTTCGGCAACAGGCGCTGCATGTAGTCGCGAACGTTCCTCGCATCGTGCGCCTTTACCAGTCCGCCGCTGGCCAGCGGTTTCTGGATGCCGGTGATATCGTCGATGGTATACGGCTCGTACGGGTGCGGACGGCGGACGTCGAGCGTGAGGTTGGCGAACACGCGTTCCCCTGCCTTGTTTTTCACCCGCACATCGAAGAAATATTTACCATAAGCCACGGTGTTGGAATCCACGTTCCAGAAGATAATCTCTCCCGAGTTTTCGCGGATGTCGAGAATGGGGCGCTTGGAGACGAAGGTTTTGGACATGATCTCGTCTATCGTCTTTTCGAACCCGCTATACCAGGTTTTCCACTGCCGGGTATCGATCTGCTGGCTGAGGATGGGCGCGGGCTGTTTATCGCCTGAGCGTATGTTCTCCAGCGTGAAGGTGAGCGGCTGGGTAGAATAGTCCGCATTGAATACGTTGATGAAAACGTTCGTTTTGCCGAGCACGGCCACGAAGTTCTCGGTCGTATAGTTCATGTTGTTGCTGAGGTGGTCCTGTTCATCCGGAAGCAGGTCCTTGTAGCATCCGGCGGCGCCCAGCAGCGTGGCAAAGAGCGCGGCGGCGGCATACAGGCGCCTCAGGTCCCAGGTATTTTTCTTTTGCATGGGTTCTCTTTTTATTGGGCGATGAATTTGATCGTATACAGGTTGAATCCGGCATTGTCGTTTACGAACTTCAGGATGTGCCGGCCGGCGGCGAGGTGCACCACGGGCCCGTCGAAATCCTTGTACACGCCGTACCCGCCGGAGGCAGGCACGCTGAGGCTGCCGGTGATGGCCACGTCGTCCATCTCCAGGTGCAGTTTGCCGGCGGAGCCGCCGCTGCTGTAGTTGAACGAAATTTTATAATCGCCTTCCTGCTTCACGTCAACCGTATAGGAAGCCCACTCCCCTTTCACACCATGGCTGAGGGAATAGGTCCCGGGAACGGAAGCGTTCTTTTCGCAATCCGGCCCTTCGAACACGCGGTACTCCGCCTTGCTGTTCGATTTGTTGCCTTCGTCGGAATCGAAATACGTTTGACCGGGCAGGCCGAAGTCGAACTCGGTGGCGAAGATTTCGCCGGGAATGCTGGCGGGCTGCATGTTGTAGGGCACCCTTTCCTCCGGGATAAATGCAAAACGGCCTGCGTTGTACCCCCCCGTTTCCAGGAAGTGGTAAATGGTGGCCACACCTTCCGTCAACTGCACCCCGGGAACGGTCAGCGTTCTCCAGGTCTGGTAACCGCCCGATTTGGGCACTGCCAGGCTGCCGGAAACGTTCACGTCGTTCACCTCGATGCGCAGCCGGCCATGGTCGTTGGGCGAAGCCACTTTCACGTACAGGCGGTACTTTCCGGTCCAGTTGATCTTTACGGTGAATTTCAGCCACTCGTTGATGTTGGTGTAACCGGTATTGTACAATCCTTCGGTACAGTTATCGAGGTCAACGCCTTCATCTTTCCGGAAATTGGCCGTTCCGCGCGCCGCGATCTCGTTGTCGTGATACGCCAGTCCTTCCCCGCCATGGTCGTAATATCCCAGTTCGATATGCCCGGGAATGCCCATGGGTTGGGAAAAATACGGCCGGCGAACGGGCGGGTATCCCATGCGGGTGAAAGAGGAAAACCCGAATATGTGCTTGGGCTCCAGCATATGCACCACGCCGGTAGTGGTTTTGAGATTGGCGGCTTCCGTGGTGGTCATCACCCAGTTTTTCATGATACGGCTTTCATTCTTGTCGGAATACTGGATCACCATCGATCCGCCGTTCTCGATACCGGAAGCGGTGGTGATGATGGCCTTGCCGTTCATTTCGTAACCATAGGGCGTTACGAGGTTCATGCCGTCTGCATAGCGCAGGGTATCGAGGTCGTACGTGCCTTCGAGCATGTAGCGGGACAGCAGCGTGTCCCAGATACCGAGGCGAACGCTGTCTACCGTCCAGTTACCGGGATCGCCGCGCTTTTCGCGGGTGAAATTGATGTCGTACATCGCTGCCGCGATGGAAAAATCCTGCGGAACGAAGAACGTTACCTTGCCGGATTTCAGTTTATCGGCGAGGCCGGTCTTGTCCAGCAGATAGATGAGCGTATCGTATAATCCGCCTTTATTGGCGCTTTTGAGAAAATCGTAGGTCGACATTTTAACTTCCCGGACGGGCTGCATGTCGCGGAATTCCTCGTTCCTCTTCATGCAGGAGAAGGTGGCGGCCATGAGGCCGGCGATAAGAACGGGGATACTGAAGGAAAACTTTTTCATATAGCTGGTTTTTACTTCCAGTAATGGGTTTGAACGAGTTTGGGATTGAGGCCGAGCGCGGCGCGGGAAATCGGCCAGTAAATGGCCCCGTTGTCTACGTCGGTTTGGGACAGGCCGGTGTAATCGGGCACTTTGCCGAAGGTCACGAGATCGTACCACAGCCATCCTTCGCCGATCAATTCGCGCCTGCGCTCCTGGAAGATCTCTTCCATCAGCTCATCTGCCGAAACCGTGTTCAGCACGGGCGTCAGGTTGCGGTTGGCGCGCTGGTCGTTGAGCAGGCTCAGGGCCCCGTTGAAGTCGCCCGTCCGCAACATGCATTCCGCCTGGAGCAGCAGCAGTTCTTCGTACCGGAAAACCGAAATGGCGGAGTTGAAGAACCGCAGCGTGGGGTTCTTCACGGCATTGTTCAGCATCTTGATCTTGTAGAACATGGGCTGCATAGCCCCCATGTCGGTGAAAAACGTGCCGATGCGCGTATCGCTGGCGAGGTGGAAGATGTTGAGGATACTGTCTTTCGACACGAAAATATCCGCTTCTTTCTTCGATACGTCCGGGTACCGGAGCGTCCAGTTCTCGAGCTGCCCCGTCGTGGAAATCTCCGCATGGTCGAAGTTCATGTCTAACTGGAAGATGTTCTCGTTCCTGCGGCCGCGGAATGTACCGCCGTTGCTCGTAAGATCGTTAACGGAAACGCGGGCGTACCCGGTTTTGGTTCCATTGCCCCTCACGATTTGAATGGCGTCCAGCGCGCCCTGGTAATCTTTCTGCCAGGCGCGGATGTGGGCCTGCAGCGTGAACCCTGCGCCCTTGGTGGCCAGGATGCCGCGCCAGTGGCCGATGCCCTGACCGCGGTAGTTGCCGGGCTGCTCCGGGTTGGTTCCGTCGAACTGCCAGGGCAGCTTGTAGATCGCCGAATTCACTTCGTTGAACGCGAAGTTCAGCACCTCGTTCTGGTCGGTACGGGCAACGGTGGTGAAGTCGCCGCTACCGGGCTCGGTGATCAGGGGCACATCTCCCCAGATGCGCACCATGTAGAAGTAAGTGAACGCGCGGATGTAGCGGACCTGTGCGAGGTCGAGCTCCATTTCGGTTTTGGAATACCGCTCGTCCAACGCCGGGACCTCCGGCAGTTTGGCGATGGCGATATTGCATTGGGCGATGGTGGCGTAGAACTTGCGCCAGTCGCGCCAGGTATCCATGGTGGCGTAGTTGGCGGTGAGCCGGTTGTCGCGCACGGCCTGGAGGTCGCCGCGCTGCGTAACAGTGAATTGTCCTGCCCGCAGCTCGCCATGTGCCCAATAGGCGTTTTCATTGCAGAGCGCCGCGCGCAGCAGGCCGTAGCAGGCAAAGCTGCCCGCCCAGGCATCGTTTTTGGTGGCCCACATGTTCTCCCGGGTGACGGCGCGGGTACTTTCGATGTCGAGCATGTCTTTGCACGACGACCAGCCGGCGGCCAGGAGAAGGCTGAGGCCGCCTATCCATATTTTTCGCATGAGATTGCTTTTTTGCATTAGAACTGTAAGTTGAAGCCCAGTGTGAAGCTTTTCGGCTGGGCCCAGTTGTACCCGCCCTGGTCGTATCCCAGGTAGCTGAACGCTTCCGGATCGCCGCCGCGATAGCGGGTCCAGGTCAGGAGGTTGTTACCGGTACCGTATACACGCAGTGTTTGCAGCCCGCGTTTGGCGAGCCATGCGCCGCGGAAGTTATAGGTAAGGGTCAGCGAGCGCAGGCGCACGTATGACCCGTCTTCCAGGAACAGCGTCTGGTTCACCTGGTACGGGCGCACCGCGCTCCAGGGGTTGTACTGCGGGATGCGGTCCATATCGCCTTCCGGCTCCGCCCAGTAAAACACTTCCTTCACCGCACCGATATCGTCTGCACCTTCGCGGTTGGCGAAGTCGAAGCGCGCGGCGAGGTTTTCGTTGATGAGCTTTCGGCCGAAAGCATAGCTCAGCAAAAAGTTCAGTTCGAAATCGCGGTATTTGAGCGTATTGGCCCATCCGCCCTGCACTTTGGGATTGTGGGAGCCTTCCATGATGCGGTCGTTATCGTCGATCACGTTGTCGCCGTTCCGATCGATCCAGATCGGGTCTCCGCCTTTCATGGCGATGCCCTGGTAGGTCATGCCCGCGGGAACGTCTGCATTGGAAGCATACATGCCTTCGTTCTGCAATAGCCAGAACCGGTCTGTGGGAAAGCCTATTTCAAGCCGGCGGTTGCCCAGTACCACGGCGGTTTGCCCGCCCGGTAGCGCCAACAGTTTGTTCTGGTTCATGGAGGCGTTGATGGCGGAAGACCAGGCAAAGGTTTTGTTTTGGATGATGGATGCCTCCAGCGTGAGCTCCACGCCGGAATTGCGGATATCCATCCCGTTCTGCCATACGCCGGAATAGCCGTATTCCTGCGCCACCGGCGTTTTCAGCAACAGATCGCGGTCGGTGCGCGCATATACGTCTACAGCCGCCTTGATGCGATCGTTGGCAAATCCGAAATCGATGCCGCCGTTGATCTGGTCGGTATACGCCCATCCGATCCCGGGCGCCACGTACCCCAGTTCATAGGCCGCATTCAGCACGGGGAAAGCGTTGTAGGTCGCCAGGTTGGGCGTTCCCTCCCATCCTATTTCCACGTTGTAAATGGGGCCGTCTTTATAATAGTCCAGGGAAAACACCTTGCCCATGCGCCCCGCGCTGCCGCGCAGGCGAAGCGTGCTGAGGGCTTTGGAATCCTGGAGGAAAGGCTCGTTGGAAACGTTCCAGGACACCGCCGCTGTGGGGAACAGCTTCCAGCGGTTCTCTTCCGTTACGTTGGAGCTGCCGTCCTGCCGCAGATACAGCATCACGTTATACTTGCCGGCGTAGTCGTATTCGATGTTGCCGTAAAAGCTGGCGAGCGCCGCACGGATGCGATCCTTGAAGTTGGCCGTGAGCCGCAGGTTGTGAGACCCGTTGTCCGGATTGCCCGGCGAACTGGGCTGGTAGATTTTGATGTAGTCGCTTTTGCCGCGGTAACCTTTGCCGTACATGTAGCTCCAGCGGTCCCACTGGTTGTACTGGCCGGCCGTCACCGTCAGGTGGTGCCGCTTGCCGAGGTACCGGCTGAACTCCAGCGAATTGTCGAGCGTCATGCGGTTTTGCAGGCCGTCGAAGTTGGAAGCGAAGTTGTTGCCGTCGTTCACCGTGCTGGGCATGAACAGGTCGCGGAAATTCTGTCCGTAATCGATGGAGAAACGGGAGTTGAATTTCAGCCAGGGCGCGAACTGGTAGGAAAGGTTGTTCAGGACGCGCACGTTGGTGTTGCGGTTATTGTCGATCCCGTCGTCCAGGTACCCGTAATAGGCTTCGAGCAGGCTTTTGTTGGGAGAAGGCGGCCGGTCAAGGTTGAGGATATAATCCTGGTCGCCCATACGGTCGCGGAGCGACTGGTTCCTTTTCCTGTTCAGCATGGACGCGCTGATGTAGGTGCTCCAGTCGAGCCGTTTGGCAGGTGTGATGTTGATCCCGAAGTTGACGTTGTAGCGGCGCGCGAGGGTATTATCCTGTCCCTGCTGCGTGGCTTGCCCAACGCCGAAACGGAAGCTGGCGAGGCGGTTGCCGCCGCTTACGCCTGCATGTAGGCCCGTCATCCAACCGTTGCGGTAATACGCTTCGTCCCAATCGGCATTGCCGTAATACTGGGCGTTGGTGGAATCTGCCAGGTACGCGGGGAAGCTGCGGTATTGTTCGGCGGTGGCGTAGCGGTCGTAGAACGGCAGGCGGAAATCGCGTTCCCATCGGCCGTTGACCACTTTCATGGAGGGTTTGAGCGACATGCCCGCGTATCCGTTCACTTCCACGCGGAGCTCTCCGGTGCGGGGCCCGCGGGTGGAGATCTGGATAACGCCGGCGGAAGCCGACGGACCGTATTTCGCGGTGGCGGCGGCGTCTTTCAGCACTTCGATGCTGCGGATATCGTTGACGTCGATGTAAGCGAGAGGGTCGATTTCGGTGCCGATGCGGTTGAAGTCGAACCGCTGGATGTCATACGCGAAGGCATGATCGTATTGCAACGGCATGCCGTCTATCACATACAGGGGTTGCGCGGCGAAAACGTCGCCGTTCTTCAGGAGCAGTCCGGATGCACCGCGGATGAAAAGGGCGTTGCGTTTGCCGGGCTCGGCGGAGGGGATGCGGACATCCACGCCGGTGGCGCGGCCCGATAGCACGGCGTTGATCCCCATGTACGGGAGTTTGCGGGCCTGGTCGAGGTCCGGAGAGGAAACGGCGCCCCTGTTGCGGAGCATCATGTCCGTATTCCTGATGTAGCCGGCTGTGTCGAGTGAGGAAACCGGGAGTTTTTTGAGCCGGTCAGTGGCGTCACCAGCGGCCGGCTTGGAGCTGTCGGCCCTGTTGAACACCTTTTTCTGAGCGGCGGCGCCGGTCCCCATCAACAGCAGGGCGAGCAGGATGACCTGCTTTTTGCGGAGAGGTGGGTAGAAATATGTCATATGGAGCAATTGGTTGTTTGCGTAAATAGGTTCCCCTGCCCGCCACGGCATGGAGGTGGCGGGAACGTGGCATGACAATGCCTGAACGCGCCATGGAGGCCGTCAGGAATTCATACCTTCGATAATTTCTGCTGATAATACGTGCGGACCCTCAGTTTAATACCGGAGTTCCCCCAGGGTGGTTCTTACGCATGGCAGTTCGGGCGTCACGTGTATTCGTATAGGTTACTGCCTCATTTCAATTTCGGGGGCCAGGGGAAGCCGATGGGATCGAGGGTTATCCGAAGCTGCGGAATGTCCGGGCAGCGGGTGATAAATAGTGCATGTTGAACGTGGTTTGAATGATGAAGGGAAATTTATCCATCCTTCCGGAAAATGCGATCTGCGATATACAAGTTGGACTGAAGATACATCGGCTGCTGATTCCCGTCAAGCATGGAGGGTGTTTTGCATACAAATTAAACGTCAAATGTTAAAATTTCTCAAATATTTAGCAAAATCACATGATGAACGATCGTAATGACAGTTTAAAAGTATTTAATTTAATTAATTTATGCTTTCATTTTTACATTATTTTAATGTTAACGAAAGATTATTGAATTCATTGAAAGCAAGCAAAGTTCCTACATCCGGGTTTTCCACGCGCACAATCGATTTCAAATTCCAAATACCGGGGTTGGATGGGAGCCTTCCCATACTGAACCACAGCACAGACAAGGTTTTCATGAAATGAAGCATTACATAATGTGAAATGAAAGTGGGTTGAGAGGCATGTAACGTGTTTTTCAGACACTTAAATCGGCAGCCGCGCGAAACGCCGCCAATTCAGTGTTTGAGCCACTTTAAAGTAGTTATGTAGTACTTATTACATGTATTATTTCTATTTATGCATTGTCCGGTCGCTGTTCTTGCGCCCCATGATCATTCACCCCATTCGGAATTAAATCCATCCCGCTCCCGGTGTTGCGTGAACCCGGCCTGCACATGCAGGTTGCCAGATACATGTCCCGGAGTTAACCATTCATCACCCGCTGGCGCCTGCATTTCGCGACTTGACCGGGCAAGCGCATTACTTCCACCCAAAAAAAATTACCGGTTGATGTCCGGATTTATCGGCCAGCCGGCACTATATTGAAAAACAAAGCAACCCATGAAAAAATTTATGTTCCTCATCCGGGAAGACCTGGCCCGGTTGGCCGCCATGACGGAAGCCGAACTCCAGGAAGACATTGCGGCGATGACCGCCTGGGCCGAAGCCCTCGCCGCCGGCGGGCACCTTCTTTCCGGCGAGCCCCTCGAGCCGGAAACCCGCTACCTCCGCAAAAACCACATCGCGTCAGACGGGCCCTTCGCAGAAACCCGCGAATCCGTGAGCGGCTACTTCCTCATCCAGGCCGAAAGCCTCGACCACGCCGCGCAACTGGCCGCCGGTTGCCCATCCCTGCAGGAAGATAAAATCGCCATAGAAGTCCGACCTTTGATGATCTATGCCTGATGCGCACAACATGCAATTGACAGCGCTCCTGCAGCAGCTCTACCGCAAAAGCTTCGGGAAAATGACCGGCCACCTGCTGTTTATGGACGGTTCCCTTTGCCTCGCCGACGCGGAAGATATGGTGCAGGAGGCTTTTACATCCGCCGCCACCACCTGGGCGCGCGGTGTGCCCGAGCAGCCGGAAGCCTGGCTGTATGCAGCGGTGCGCAATATGAGCAGGCGGCGCCATGCCCGCAAAACCGCCATCATCCCCCTCACCCACCTGCCTTCGGCGCCGGCGCCCGAGCGCCCGCCGGAAAACGGCGACCTCGAGCTGTTGCGGCTGCTCTTCGCCTGCATGCACGCGAAATTCCCGCCGAAAGTGCAGCTCATCACGGCGCTGCGCTACGTTTTCGGGTTGCAGGTACAGCAGATCGGGGAATTGCTGGGGATGGAGGCAGACAGTGTGTCGAAGGTATTGTACCGCCAGCGGCAGCAGCTCCGCGCAGGCGATATCGCTTTCCGCTCGGGATTCGTGTGGTGGAGCGCGGAAAAAGTGCAGTTGGCGCTGAAGGCGTTGTACATCATATTTACCGAAGGCTGGAAGATCATGGACGAAGCCCTTTGCGAAGACGCCCTGAGCCTCACCCGGGAAGCCATCCGCCGGGCGCGCGTCCACGTTTCGGACGCCAAGGCCTTGTACGCCCTCATGCTTTTCCAGCTCTCCCGCTGGGAGGCGCGCACCGGCCCCATGGGCGAGCTGCTGGAGCTGGAACAGCAGGACCGCAGCGCCTGGGACCGCGACATGATCCGGGTGGCGGCCGATTACCTGAAACAGGCCGCAGTGGCGAAGGGGGAAAGCCCTTATCATTTCGAGGCGTCTATCGCCTGGTTCCACGCCACGGCGAATTCCTTCGCGGAAACGCCCTGGCTGCAGATCGCGGGGCTATACCGGCAACTGGCGGCCATCGCACCTTCGCCGTTCGTGAGCCTCAGTCATGCCATCGCCTTATATTTCGCGGGGCAGGCGCGTGCGGCCATGGATATGCTGCATACGCTGCAGGCCGATCCGTTCATGCGGCATCATCATATGCTGCAGGCCGCGCTGGCACGCATATACGCAGACGGGGGCGATGTGCCGGGGGCGTTGAAACATTACCGCAAGGCGCTGCAGGGCAGGCCCACGCCCGGGGAGGCGGCGTTTTTCCGGAAAAAGATCTCGGCGCTGCTCGGGAACGGACTTTCTTCCTGATCCCGTCCATCTTTCTTTCAAAAAAAATTTCCTATCCCGGAACCCACACCACCACCTCCCATTTAATTGCGCCACCCTGCCAAGGCGCCGAGAATCGGTTATACGCACTCAGCTCCGCACACGCACACGAATATGGCGCTCAAACGCGCCATGTGCTTGCTTCAAGTAAAAGTTGAGGTCCTCATACCCGCTGCAGATCAGCGTTTTATACTAAATAAACATGAAAAACCAATACCCGCGTGGATTTTTATTTATTCACTGTGTCTAACATTATTTCACTGTTTTAGCGCGTCCCATTATTTTTGCACCATGCAAAGCTTCCCCCACAAATCCGTCGTAATCACAGGCGCCACATCCGGTATCGGAAAGGCGCTGGCCCTGGCGTTCCTTCGTGCAGGCGCAAACGTTTCCGTATGCGGGCGCAAAGAGGAAACCCTTCGCGCCTTGCAGGCCGAAGTGCCGGAGCTACATGTGTTCAAGGCGGACGTGAGCATCGAGGAAGATTGCAAGGCTTTTATCGGCAGCGTGCTGGAGAAGTTCGGGAAGATCGACATTCTCGTCAATAACGCCGGCATCAGCATGCGCGCCCTGTTCCGGGACGCTACGCCGGATGTGCTGAGAACGTTGATGGACATTAATTTCTGGGGCACTGTGTATTGTACCAAATACGCCCTCCCCTCCATCCTCGAGCAGAAAGGCACCGTTGTGGGCGTTAGCAGCATCGCAGGCTACCGCGGCTTGCCGGGAAGAACGGGTTATTCCGCTTCCAAGTTCGCCATGCAGGGGTTCCTCGAAGCGCTGCGGACCGAAAATCTGCATACAGGCGTCAACGTCATGTGGATCTGCCCGGGCTTTACGGCTTCCAATATCCGGAACACCGCGCTGGACAAAAGCGGCCATTCCCAAAAAGAAACACCGTTGGACGAGGGCAGCCTCATGAGCGCGGAAACCGTAGCCGCACACACGCTACGGGCCATCGCGAAACGAAAACGGACACTGGTATTGACTTCGCAGGGCAAGCTCACCGTTTTTCTCAGCAAACTGCTTCCGGGGTTGACAGACAAACTGGTCTTCAACCATTTCCGCAGGGAACCCGGCTCGCCCCTCTCCTGAAGCGTATGGCCCCGGTTTTGCACCGTTTGATTTAATTCCATTTTTTTCATCATTACACTGAAATAATGCCTTTCTTTGCAGGGATACTAAACCCCTGTAGAAAGCGCGACCGTTGAACTCATTATGCCCATCGTTACGCTGACATCAGACATTGGATTGCAGGATTACCTGACAGGCGCTATAAAAGGCCTGCTACTGCAGCATTGTCCGAATGCCCAGGTCGTAGACATCTCGCACCACATCTCCCCCTTCAACCTGCCGCAGGCTACCTACATCTGCCGCAGCGCTTTCCGTTATTACCCGAAAGACACCGTCCATTTAGTGCTCAATAACCTGTTCGACCGCAAATCGGACTTCATCCTCCTCGCGCGCCACCAGGGCCAGTACATCTGCTGCGCAGACAACGGGCTGCTCACCATGATCGCCGGCGGGATGCCGGAGGAAGTGTACCGCATCTCCCTCGAATCCGCCGAAATCCGAAACACCCTCGGCATCGTGACCGTCATGGCCCGCACCCTCGCCCGCCTCTTTGGCGGCGAAGCGCCCGGCCAATTCGGAACGCAGGCTTCGGAGATCGTCGTGAAGAACAACCTGCAACCTCTCACGGGTGAAGATTACATCGAAGGACAGATCCTCCATATCGATAATTTCGAGAACGTGGTGGTCAACATCACCCGCGAGCAGTTCCACGCCCAGCGGAACGGCCGCCGGTTCGCCATCTTCTTCCGTCGCGACGAAATGATCACCCAGCTCAGCGAAACCTATGCAGACGTGGCCGAGGGCCAGAAACTCGCGCTCTTCAACGCCGCCGGCTACCTCGAAATCGCCGTGAACAAGGGCAACGCAGCCGGGCTCTTCGGGCTCCAGGGCTTCCGCCGCGACCAGCTCCAGCAACAGGCTTACCAGCAACTTTCCTTCTACCAGACCGTCCGCATCCTGTTCGAATAACGATCCGTATCTTCGGCCGATGATCCGGATCGTTCAACTCACCTTCGCCGACGCCCATTGCGCCGCCTTCGAATCCCTGTTCGAAACCCTCCGCAGCGATATCCGCCAGTTTCCCGGATGCGCGCACCTCGAACTATGGAAAGACCGCTCCCGGCCCGGCGTGTACTGCACCTACAGCACCTGGTCCGGCCCCGACGCGCTGGACGCCTATCGCCACTCCGACCTGTTTGCCAACACCTGGGCCACCATAAAACCATGGTTCTCAGGTAAACCCGAGGCCTGGAGCCTCGACCGCATCGCATCCGCAAACGTGTGAATGTGTTAAAATATTTATAAAAAGTTAAAACTGTACCGGCGATTAGCTTAATTGCTTAGTTTTTCTATTTTTGTCGGAATTATCTAAAATCGACTTATGAATTTTAACAGGATTAATAACATTACAGGCTGGATCGTGTGTATCATCGCCTGTGCTGTTTATTTAATGACCATGGAAGCCACGGGAAGCCTGTGGGATTGCGGCGAGTTCATTTCCGCGGCCTATAAAGTACAGGTACCCCACCCCCCCGGCGCACCGATGTTCGTGCTGATCGGCCGGATTTTCACCCTGCCCTTCTCACCCGGCTCCGCAGCCCTCGGCATCAACATCATGAGCGCCCTTTCCAGCGGTTTCACCATCCTGTTCCTCTTCTGGACCATCACCCACTTCGCCCGCCGTATCTATACGCAGCACGGCGGCGAACTGAGCCGTAACCAACTGATCGTGGTAATGGGCGCCGGCGCCGTTGGTGCGCTGGCCTATACTTTCTCCGACTCCTTCTGGTTCTCCGCAGTGGAAGGCGAGGTATACGCCATGTCGTCCCTCTTCACCGCCGTGGTTTTCTGGGCCATGCTGAAATGGGAACATGCCGCGGATTCCGAGTACGGCGACCGCTGGATCGTACTGATCGCCTATATGATGGGCCTTTCCATCGGCGTCCACCTCCTCAACCTGCTCACCATCCCGGCCATGGTTCTGATCTGGTACTTCAGGAAAAGCAGGAAAACCACCGGCTGGGGCGCATTCTGGGCTTTCGTGGTCGGCTGTCTCATCACCGGTGCGGTACAGAAATTCGTTATCCAGGATACCATTAAGGTAGCCGGTATGATGGACGTTTACTTCGTGAACTCCCTCAGCCTGCCCTTCTTCTCCGGTTTCATCTTCTACTTCGTAGGTATACTCGCGCTGCTCGTGATCGGTTATTTCAAACCGAAAGTGGGCATGTACGCGCCCCTGATCCTCATCGCCACCGTAGTGCTCATCCCCGCCTTCCCCGAAGGCTCGGGCGGCGCGGCCCGCGCCGGCAGAGTGATCTTCGCTATCGCCATCCTGGCCATCCCTTACCTGGTGAAGGCTTTCGGCATCAAGATCGATTTTAACAAACTCAAACACCCCGTTCAGCTGGTAAATGCCTGCATTTTCTTCCTGCTGATGGGCTACTCCACTTACATCACCACCATGATCCGCTCTTCGGCCAACCCGACGGTGGACATGTACAACGTCGACAACCCGGTTTCCCTCGTGGGATACCTCGGTCGTGAACAATACGGCGATTTCCCCCTGATCTACGGACAGGTGTTCACCGCCCGCCCGGAATCCTACAAGGAAACCAACAACATCTACGCCCGTGCAGGCAACAAGTACATCGTAGCCGGTAAAAAACAGGTGCCGGTATACGCCCCGGCAGACATGATGCTGTTCCCCCGCGTATGGGACGCCTCCAACGACCAGGGCCACGCCGATTATTACAAAGCATTCCTGGGGCTGAGAGACGGGGAAAAACCTTCTTTCGGCGATAACATCCGCTTCTTCCTCGGGTACCAGGTTTGGCACATGTACATCCGTTACTTCGGATGGAACTTCATCGGCAAACAAAACGATACCCAGGGCTTCGGGAACCCGCGCGACGGGAATATGCTCTCCGGCATCACACCGCTGGACAATATCTTCCTCGGCGACCAGTCCGAAATGCCCGATAGCCTGAAAAATAACAAAGCGCACAATACCTTCTTCTTCCTGCCTTTCCTCCTCGGCCTGCTGGGCTTCCTGTTCCATTACAGTCGCCACCGGAAAGACGCGCTGATCGTAGGTTTGTTGTTCTTTTTCACCGGTATGGCCATTGTGCTGTACCTCAACCAGGCCGGCAACCAGCCGCGTGAACGTGACTACGCATACGTAGGCTCTTTCTACGCCTTCGCCATCTGGATCGGTTTGGGCGTGATGGGCATCTACAGCTTCTTCGAGAAGCGTAAATTCCCCGCAGCGGCTACCCTCGCCGTGGTGATCGGCCTCCTCGCCGCCCCCGTGCTCATGGCACAACAGGGCTGGGACGATCACGACCGTTCCAAAAAAGTGATCGCCCGCGATGTGGCCAAAGATTATCTCGAATCCTGCGCGCCCAACGCCATCCTGTTTACCGTGGGCGACAACGATACTTACCCGCTCTGGTACGCACAGGAAGTGGAAGGCATTCGCCCGGATATCCGCGTGATCAACCTCAGCCTCCTGGGCGTGGACTGGTACATCGACCAGGCCCGCAACGCCACCAACCAGAGCCCGGCCATCCCGATGACCCTCACGTCGGAACAATACCGCGGCGAAAACCGCAACTACGTGATGTTCTTCGACAACGGCAAGATCCCGCAAGACCGCTTCTACAACCTGAAAGAAGTGATCGCGTTCCTGGGAGACGATAGCGACAATGCCAAAGTGCCACTGAACACCGGCGAAAAAGTGAACTACCTGCCCACGCAGAAACTGTTCATCCCCGTGAATAAGGCCGCCGTACTGGCCAACGGTACGGTAGATGCCGCCGACAGCGCGCGCATCGAATCGCAGGTGCCGTTCGTCATCAGCAAACAGATGATCTTCAAAAACGATCTCGCCGTGTACGACATCATCGCTACCAACGAATGGAAGCGCCCGATCTACTTCACCTCGCCGATCGATCTTGGTTTCAACGACTTCCTGTCTGTAGAAGGCATGACCTACCGCCTGTCGCCCACCCGCCGCAACACGCCCGACCAGATGTTGCCCGGCCTGAACGACCAGGTGAACACCAAACGCACGTTCCAGACCATCATGGAGAAATTCCATTACGGCAGCGTAAACGTGCCCGATGTATATTTCGACGAGCCTAACCGCCGCATGCTCCAGACCATCCGTAACGCCCACACCAAACTGGCCGTTGCCCTGGTAAACGAAGGCAAGAAAGATCAGGCGCTGACCATCCTCAACCGCCAGGACACCATGTTCCTGCCCGGCAACATGCCTTACGCCATGACCTCGCCCGGTAACATGCACAACCTTTGGGGCATGGAAATCGTCTACGCTTACTACCTCGCCGGCGACGCGAAGAAAGCGCAGGACATCTCCGCACAGATCGTGAAGGACCTCGACCAGCAGATGCGCTACTACCGCGCCCTGCCGGCCTCCAAGTTCACCAACGACCTGCAGGACGATGCCCGCCGTGCCGAACAGTTCAAAGCCATGCTTCAGCAATGGCACCAGCAGTTCACTTCCGACAGCGCGAAGCTGCTCGAAGGCAACCAGCCCTTCGGCAACGCTCCTGCGCCTGCCCAGGATTCTCCGAAACCTTAATGAGATTTCCGATAATGAAAAAGCCGGTTAACGTTGTGTTGACCGGCTTTTTTGTTTTCACGGCCCAGGAGGTGCGGCGCGGCTGTTGTAAGGTAACCTTTTAGAAAGGTGGAAGGGTGAATTGCCGGTAGCTTGCCGGGGTTCCAGCGAAACGGGAAAGCTGGAGCCCATAGGCCCGGGCACAAAAAAACGCCGGACGGTCCCGCCCGGCGCTGCCAAAACAATCTATTTCCATCAGAGCTTCGAGATCATTTCCCGCACGTTCTTCACGCCTTCCGCGATCTCGGGCCAGTTACGGTCCCAATGATATTCATACTCCGCGCTGAAAACACCTTTGAAATTCTGCTTCTTCAGCTCCGCCAGCACACCGGGAATGTTGCAAACGCCCGTTCCCCAGGGCACGTCGTGGCCTTTGGGGCTTTTCTCGTGGAGGTCTTTGAAATGCAGGCTGAACACATGGCCGTTCAGTTTCTGGAGGCATTCTACCGGGTCGAGGCCGGAACGCACCCAATGGCCGATGTCCGCACAGGCGCCGAGGTATTTGCTGCGGCCCTGGATGTTAACCAGCACGCTGTCCGGATGCCAGTAATGGCTCGGTTTCGGGTGATCGTGGAACGCCACTTTGATCTTGTACTCGTCTGCCAGGCGGCTCAGCGCGTCCAGGTCGGCCAGGCGCGGTTCGGACGTGATGATCTGGATGCCCATCGCTTTGGCGAACTCGAACATCTGCTTCCATTCTTCCTCACCGTTCGGGGAAACGACGCCGTACGCCACGAGGGTCTTCTTTTTCTGCTTGAAGAGGTCTTTCACCTGCTGCCGCTTCGCCGCATCCATCTTGAAATCCATCTTCCCGTCGATACCGCCGCCGATGGTCTGCCCGTTATAGCATTCCACATACTGCAATTTGCAGGAATCGATGCGGTCGAGGGCTTCGGAAAGGGTGAACCGATTGAAGGAATACGCCTGCGCACCGAGCTTCCAGCCCAGTTTAGCCTCCTTCTTCTGCGCCAGTACCGGCTGCGCGAACATTAATGCCGCCGCGCCTAACAGCACCAGCGATTTTCTCATTGAGATCATAGACGTGTATTTTAAATATTGCCGTAAGTAAGCATTAGTGTACAAAATACACGGTACTTTCCAGATTTACAAGTCGTTACGGACAGACGGCCGTATTTCCCCATGTGATACGGCCATGACAAACGAATGCGTGTTTTGTTTTTCCGTAATTTAGTACGCTATGAAAGGGTTTATATTTACCCGTTTCAACCCGTCAGACGACAGCCAACCTTCGTTCGAAAAGCTGCTGGACCTATTTACCCAGCTGCTGACGTACACGAGCGGCGACGTATCGGAGGCCCTGCAATGGATGACCGAACTGGACAAGGAATATCAGCTGACCAGCGAGGAATACGGGATCGGGGATTTCATACAGGATTTGAAAGACAAGGGTTATATCCGGGACAATGAAGAAGAAGGCACCATTTCCATCACGGCCAAAACGGAACAATCGATCCGCAAACGCGCGCTGGAAGAAATTTTCGGGAAACTGAAGAAATCCCGCATCGGGGACCATAATATCCGCAAATCCGGCCAGGGCGACGAGCAGAACGCCGAAACCCGGCCCTACCTCTTCGGCGACGCGCTGGAGCAGATAGACATGACGGCTTCCATCCGCAATGCGCAGATCAACCACGGTATCGAGACGTTTTCCATGCAGCAGGACGATCTGGAGATCCGCGAAACGGATTTCAAGACGCAAACGTCGACCGTCCTCATGATCGACATCTCCCATTCCATGATCCTCTACGGCGAAGACCGCATCACGCCGGCCAAGAAAGTGGCCATGGCGCTCAGCGAGCTCATCACCACCCGGTATCCGAAGGATACGCTGGACATTATCGTGTTCGGGAACGACGCCTGGCAGATCGAGATCAAGGATTTGCCGTACCTGCAGGTCGGGCCGTTCCACACCAATACCGTGGCGGGGCTGGAACTGGCGATGGACCTCCTCCGCCGCAGGCGCAATCCCAACAAACAGATCTTCATGATCACCGACGGGAAGCCGACCTGCCTCAAACAGGGGAAACAGTATTATAAAAACAGCTTCGGGCTCGACAGGAAAATCCTCAACCGGACGCTCAACCTCGCCGCCCAATGCAAAAAACTGAAAATCCCCATCACCACCTTCATGGTAGCCACCGACCCGTGGCTGCAGCAATTCGTCAACGAATTCACGGAAACCAATAACGGTAAAGCATTTTTCTCCGGGACCGATAACCTGGGACAGTTCCTGTTCCACGATTTCGAGAGCGGGAAAAGGAAAAAGTTGTAAAGACATGGAACAAATCAAAACGCTCGGCGCACTAAAGAAGAGCGGACATCAGCAAAAGTCCGTCAAAGAAGAGATCAGACAGAACCTTATCGCCAAACTCAAAAGAAAGGAAGGCACTTTCCCGGGTATCATCGGGTACGACGATACCGTGATCCCCGACACCGAAAGGGCCCTGCTTTCCCGCCACAATATCCTCTTCCTCGGCCTTCGCGGACAGGCAAAAACACGTATGGCGCGGCAGATGGTCGATTTGCTCGACGAGTTCGTGCCCGTAGTGGCCGGATCGGAAGTCAACGATCACCCGTATGCGCCCCTCTCCCGCTACGCGCGCGACCTCGTCGCCAAAATGGGCGACGAAACGCCCATCGAATGGATCCCGCGGGAGGCGCGGTACGGCGAAAAGCTCGCCACGCCTGATGTTTCCGTAGCCGATCTCATCGGCGACGTAGACCCCATAAAGGCGGCGAATGAAAAACTCAGTTATGCCGACGAACGGGTGATCCATTTCGGGATCATTCCACGCTCGAACCGGGGGATCTTCGTCATCAACGAGCTGCCCGACCTGCAGGCGCGCATCCAGGTGGCGCTGTTCAACATCCTGCAGGAAGGGGATATACAGATCCGGGGGTTCAAAGTGAGAATGCCGCTCGACATGCTCTTCGTTTTCACCGCCAACCCGGAAGATTATACCAACCGCGGCTCCATCGTGACGCCGCTGAAAGACCGGATCGAAAGCCAGATCATCACCCATTACCCGAAAACGCTGGAAAACAGCTTGCTCATCACCGAACAGGAAGCCGCCGTGCATGAAGAGCAGCAAGGCAAAGTGACGATACCCGACCTGATCAAAAGGATCATCGAGCAAGTGGCGTTCGAGGCGCGGGGAAGTGAATATGTGGACAAGAAAAGCGGGGTTTCCGCCCGTTTGACCATCGCCGCGTTCGAAAATGCCGTGAGCTCCGCGGAACGGCGGACCCTCCTGCACAGCGAGCCCTCCACCTACGTCCGCATCAGCGACCTCCAAAGCATCGTTCCCGCCATCACCGGCAAGATCGAACTGGTGTACGAAGGCGAACAGGAAGGTCCGCTCCAGGTGGCCCTCAACCTGCTCGACAAAAGTCTCCGCACCACGTTCGCACAATATTTCCCCAACCCCGAAACCTTCAAGAAACGCAAGGCCGCCGGCGTGCAGGACGCCAATCCCTACCGCCCCATCATCCAGTGGTTCGACGCCGGCAATGCCCTCCAGTTGCTGCAGGACGCACCCGACAAGGAATACGCATCGGCATTGCAGCAGGTAACCGGGTTGAAGGAGCTGGTGGAAAAAATGTTCCCCAAAGCCAATAAAAAGGAACAACTGCTCCTCATGGAAATGGTACTCCACGGGCTGGCGGCGCATTCGCTGCTCAGCAAGAAATCTATCGGGAATGCCACCCGGTTTTCCGACCTGCTGGGTACCATGATGAATTTCAGTACAACAGAAGATCCGGAAGACGAAGAAGAAATTTAACGGGATTTTTTTTATATTGTCATCCTAACAGTTATTTTCTTTTCCACGTCAAAACATGAAAACATGCACAGAAGGAACTTTTTGTCCAGCACTTCCGCATTCCTGGCCGGATCGGCCCTGTTGCCCTCATCCCTCCGCGCGCTGGCTCCCAGCGACCGCGTCAATATCGCCGTTATCGGAGTGAACGGGATGGGCTGGAGCAACCTGAACGCCCTGTTGAAGCATCCTGAAGCCCATTGCGTTGCGCTCTGCGACGTAGACGAAAACGTCCTGAACAAGCGGGCCGGCGAATTGCAACAAAAAACCGGTAAAATGCCCGCACGCTATGGCGATTACCGCAAGCTGCTGGAAAGCAAGGACATAGACGCCGTGGTGATCGGCACGCCCGACCATTGGCACTGCCTGCAGATGGTAGATGCCGTGAGCGCCGGCAAAGACGTCTACGTCGAAAAACCCATCGGCAACTCGATCGCCGAGATCCGCGCCATGGTGAACGCCCAGGAGCGGACGGGGCGCGTGGTACAGGTGGGGCAATGGCAGCGCAGCATGGACCATTTCAACGACGCCATCGCCTACGTACATTCCGGGAAGCTCGGTAAGGTAAGACTGGTAAAGGTTTGGGCGTATATGGGATGGATGAAGCCCGTGCCCGTGGCGGCCAACGCCATGCCGCCGGCCGGTGTGGACTATAAAACCTGGCTCGGCCCCGCCCAGATGCGCGAATTCAACGCCAACCGCTTCCATTTCAACTTCCGCTGGTACTGGGATTACGCCGGCGGCCTCATGACCGACTGGGGCGTTCACCTCATCGATTACGCGCTGTACGGCATGAAAGCCTCCAACCCTAAAAGCGTGGTAGCCGCAGGCGGAAAATTCGCTTACCCCGACGATGCCGCCGAAACGCCCGACACCCTCACCGCCCTTTATGAGTTCGATGATTTCAACATGCAGTGGGAACACGCTACCGGCATCAACGGCGGCCCCTACGGCAGAGACCACGGCATCGCCTTCATCGGCAACAACGGCACGCTGGTACTGGATCGTGGCGGATGGGAAGTGATCGCGGAGAAAGACAAGATGGAAAGCATCAGCCGGATCAAGGCGAAGGACAACGGGTTGGACAAGCACACCAAAAACTGGCTGGAAGTCATCAAATCCCGCAAGCTGACCGATCTGCACTGCGACATCCGCACGGGCGCCAACGTGGCTACCAACGCGCAGATGGGCAACATCGCGTTCCGCACCGGGGAACGGATTTATTATCGTCCGTATGAAGGTAAATTCGACAATAAAAAAGCCAACGCCTTCATCACGCCCGAATACCACAACAATTACAAACTTCCCAAATAACCGACATGCAACGGATCACGAAACTCTTCCTCTGCGCAGCTTTCGCCGCGCCAGCATTATCCGCGGCTGCGCAAGACGCCAAACCGCAAGACACCGAAGTATGGGAGCCCGTGCCCCCGAAAGTTACGCCCGGAACGGCCACCACGGCCCCTTCTGACGCGATCGTGCTGTTCGACGGCAAGAACCTCGACAGCTGGGTGTCTGACAAAGACGGCAGCGCGGCGCCCTGGACCATCAAAGATGGTGCCCTCACCGTGGCGCCCGGCAAAGGCGGTATAAAAACCAAAGCTTCCTTCGGCGACTTCCAGCTGCATATCGAATGGCGCGCACCTTCCGTCGTGAAAGGCGAAGGCCAGGGCCGCGGCAACAGCGGCATTTTCCTGCAGGAACAATACGAATTGCAGGTGCTCGATAACTACAATAACAGGACGTATTCCAACGGCCAGGCCGGCAGCCTCTACAAACAGGCCATCCCCCTCGCCAACGCCTGCCTTCCTCCGGGCCAGTGGCAAACGTACGACGTGATCTATACCGCGCCCCGTTTCAAGGCAGACGGCACCGTGGAATCTCCCGCCCGCGTGACCGTTATCCACAATGGCGTGCTGGTACAGAACAATTACGCATTGCTCGGCAAAACGCTTTATATCGGCAAACCGTTCTATGAAAAGCACGGCGATCTGCCCATCGCATTACAAGATCACGGCGATCTGGTGAGCTACCGCAACATCTGGCTGCGCAAACTCTAATCCGCCTGTCAAATTTTCGAAGGCCCGATGCACTCCGCATCGGGCTTTTTCTTTATGTTTACGGCCACACACAAACTTCACCCTGTTGCCGAACAACGTTGTCGATATCAGTGCCACGTTACAGGAAGTGTCCAGAGGCGATGAAAACGCCTTCCGCGACCTCTTCCGCCAATATGCCGACCATCTCTATGCCTACATTTGGCAGCTGACGAAGTCGCGCGAGCTGGCGGAAGAAGTGGTGCAGGATATTTTCCTTCAGATATGGATCAGCCGCGAGGCGCTGGCCGGTGTCCGCAATTTCCGGAACTATCTTTTCGTGATCGCCCGGAACCATGCCCTGAACGCCATCAAAAAAATGATGCGGGAAAGGAAAAGGGCGATGGAGTGGGAAATGGCGCGGGGCGAAGCCGATACGCCACTTTCCCCGGAGCCCGATCTCGACATCGTGGAAGAAGCCATCCGCCAGTTGCCCTCCCAGCAGCAGAAAGCCTGGCTCCTGAGCCGGCGGCAGGGCAAGAAATACCATGAGATCGCCCGGGAAATGCAGCTCTCCCGCGAAACGGTCAAAAAGTACATCCAGTACGCTACGCAATCGATCGTCAGGTACGTGACCAGCCGCATAACTACGCTGCTTGCCATCTGCATTCTCCATTCCCTCTGAAAAAATTTCCGAAAATTCTTTGCCGGGCATAGCCCCTTTTTCTTTTTACCGTTGTCCCTATATATACCACTATGCAAACGAATCCGTCACAACTGCCCGAATTACTGGAACGCTGGATGAGCGGCCAGGCCAGCGAGGCCGAAAAGGAAGCTTTCTTCGAACTGCTCGACCGGCAGGGCGCGGACGTGCTGGCTCCCCACCTCCGCGATGCCTGGGAACAGCTCAGGCCCGGCCCGGCCATGACGGACGATACAAAAGATGCGATCGCAGACCGCATCCTGCACCGCCCGCAGTCGGCCCCCGTACGGCGCCTGGGCTGGTGGTATGCCGCCGCCGCCGTGCTGGCGCTCGCCATCGCCATTCCCCTCGGTTATCAGCTCTGGAAAGGGGATCAACCGGCCGATATAGCGGCGAACGGCCCTCACGACGTGGCCCCCGGAAAGGAAGGCGCCATCCTCACCCTGGCGGGCGGGCAGCAGATCATCCTCGATTCCCTCGGCAACGGCCTCGTGGCCAACCAGCAGGGGACCCGCATCACTTTGCAAAACGGTAGTCTTGCCTACGACGCCGCCGCCGCCAGCGAGATCACTTATAATACCATGACCACGCCCCGCGGGCGCAAGTTCCAGCTCGTTCTGCCCGACGGCACGAAGGTCTGGCTCAACGCCGCCTCTTCCCTCCGCTTCCCCACCGCCTTTTCCGGCGCCGAACGCCGTGTGGAAATGACCGGCGAAGCGTATTTCGAAGTGGCCAAAGACGCGAAGCACCCTTTCTTCGCGAGCATCGGCGGCGGAACGGACGTACAGGCGCTGGGCACCGCGTTCAATATTCATGCGTATGAAGACGAGCCCCACATCCAGGCTACATTGCTGGAAGGCTCGGTGCGCGTGCGCAACACCACCGGCTCTCGGGTGCTCGTTCCCGGCCAGCAGGCCCGCATCGCGCAGGGAGGCGCCATGACGGTGCTGCAGCCCGACCTGGAGCAAGTGACCGCCTGGAAATCAGGGTTCTTCATCTTCCAGGGCGCACCGCTCCGCGACGTAATGCGGCAACTGGCCAGGTGGTACGATATCGACGTGATCTACGAAGGGAACGTGCCCGACCAGATCTTTGAAGGAGAACTGCCACAGTCGCTCCAGTTATCACAGGTAACAAGGATATTAACCAAAGTCAACATAAAATTCAGGATCGAAGAAGGCAACCGCCTGATCGTATTGCCGTAACAGTGAAATCGTAACAGCTAACTAAAGACAGCGAGATATTGCCATGTTAATACGCTCAAAAAAGCACCGTCGACGACGGTAAGGAGAACTATTGTCTGCCAGGAATAAAAAAAGGGAAGTGTTCGTACCACTTCCCCGGATAAGTTCAGGCAGATCGATAAAACGGCCCGTTGGAACAAGCTACTTATTTACTCCACCTTAAACCTTTACAAAAGTATGAATTTTTGGACTTTTTGTAAGTATGTCTTCCGTTGTCCGCAATGGAAGGCAGGCCAAAATCTATGTAAGGCGGGGCCCGGTTCCGGGAGGTACCGGAGCAGCCGCTTCACCACAATCGTGAATACGATGAAATTAACCGCCGCCTGTCTTTTTGCGGTCTGCATGCACGTCAGCGCAAAAAGCCTATCGCAAACGATCACGTTTTCCGGGAAAGACGTTCCCCTCGCCAGGGTGTTTGCCGCTGTGAAGAAGCAAACGGGTTTCGTTTTCTTCTACAACAAGAGCATCGTCCGCGATGGGGCCACCATCAGCATCAACGCCAGCAACCAGCCGCTGGAAAACTTCCTGAAGGAAGCCCTTCGCGGCCAGTTCCTAGAATATTCCATCGAAGACAAGGTGATCGTGATCTCCCGCAAACCGGTGGAATCGTTGCCGGATATGCCGCCGCCCATCAATATCACCGGCCGGATCACCGACGACCGCGGGCTTCCGCTGCCGGGGGTTTCCATCAAGGTGAAAGGCACCGGGCGCGGCGCCACCACGAATTCCGACGGGGTTTTCAGCATTTCCAACATCCCGGAAGATGCGTTCCTCATCATTTCCTACATCGGGTTCGAAACGCGGGAAGTGGCCGTCCAGGGCCGCACGGCGCTCGATCTGCAACTGGTCCCCGCCAGTAAAGACATCGAAGGCGTGACGGTGGTAGGATATTCCTCCAAGAACGTCAAATACCTGTCCAGCGCCGTGAGCACCGTTTCCCGCGAGAAGCTCCGCGACGTGACGAGCAACAGCCTTTCCAACCTCCTCCAGGGCAAGGCGCCCGGCGTAGTGGTGAGCTCCGGTTCCGGCGATCCGGCATCCGGCAACAGCGTTACCATCCGCGGACAGGGCACCCTGGCCGGCAACCCCTCCCCGCTCATGGTGGTAGACGGCAACATCGGCGGATCGTTCAACCCCTCCGACGTGGAATCCGTCACCATTCTCAAAGACGCCGCCGCAACGGGGCTCTACGGTTCCCGCGCCGCCAACGGCGTCATCATCGTTACCACCCGCCAGGGCCGCGCCGGCAAAACGCGCATCGAAGTGAACGCCGTCACCGGCTTCAACAAAGCCGATTTCGGGAAATTCAAACTGATGAACAGCCGCGAGCTGTACGACTACCAAAAAACGTTCACCACGCGGTCAGACACCGTCCTCAATACCGATACCGACTGGCTGGATATCGCCTTCCGCACCGCCATGACGCAAAGCTACACCCTGTCTGCATCGGGCGGCAGTGAAAAGACGCAGTTCTATACCGCGGGCACCTATTACAAGGAAGACGGCACGCTGCTGACCAACAGCAAATCCGCCTATAACTTCCGCGCCAACATCACCCACAAACTAAGCAGCAAAGTGAAACTGGCGGTCCTCATCAACGGCAGTTACGAAAAAGCCAACAACCACCACAGCAGCACGTTGTACGGCGCGTATACCAACCTGCCGTGGGACAAGCCCTACACCGCCGACGGCACCCCCCGCTTCGGCAGCGGCACCGGCTGGCTGGGGCGCGAGCAGCACAACTTTTTGTATTCGCTGCAGTATAACCAGTCGTTCAACCGCGCCATGACCTTCAACGGCGACCTGAACCTGGATTACGCCATCAACCGCCATTTCACGTTCAGCACATATAACCGCGCCAACATTTACAATTACAAATCCACCGAGTACTGGGACCAGCGGTCGAAAGAGGGTACGGCAGACAAGGGGTACCTGGCCCATAACATCAACTACAGCAACACGCTCCTCAGCTCCAACCGCCTCCGGTACGAAAACAGCTGGAGCGATCATAACCTGACCGTGCTCGGCGTGGCCGAAGCGGAGAAATTCTATGGCGACAACAACGGCATCGTCGGCCGCGGGCTACCCGCGGGGATGACGGCCATGAGCACCGCTACGGAAGCGAAATCCACGCCCACCGGCGGCCGCGACGAATACAGCTTCCAGAAATGGCTGGTGCAGGGCGATTACAATTTCGACAACCGGTATTTCTTCCTCGCGTCTTTCGTGCGGGATATCAGTTCCAAATTCGGCAACAACAATCCCGGCGGCAGCTTCTACCAGGTCGGCGCTTCCTGGATTCTGAGCAACGAGAATTTCCTCGCCGGCAACCGTACCATCTCTTTCCTGAAGCTGCGCGCGAGCCATGGCACCGTGGGCAATCCACCCATCCAGAACTACCAGGCGCTGGGGTTGTACCAGTACGACCAATCGGCCTCCTATGCCGGGCAGAGCGGATCGTTCCCCTTCCAGAAAGCCAATCCTGATCTCACCTGGGAAAAGATCAGGGTGAACAACCTGGGCGTGGAAGTGTCGTTCTTCAAAAGGATCGAGTTGAACGTGGACCTGTACGACAAACAGGCGAAATCCCTCCTCATGCTGCGCCCGCTGCCGCTCACGACCGGTTATACCAGCGTGATGGAAAACATCGGTTCGATGCGCAACCGCGGGATGGAGATCACCCTGAACACGAAGAACCTCGTCAACGGGTTCAAATGGGAAACTTCGCTCAACTTCGCGCTGAACCGCAACAAGGTGACAAAGCTGAACGGGAACGACAAGTTCGCCAGCCCCGGCACCAATCAGCCCGTGGGCCTCAACGAAGACGTCGACAAATGGTACATGCGTATCTGGGCCGGCGTAGACCCTGCCACCGGAGATCCGCTCTGGGAGCGCGTGGTGACCGACGCCGACGGCAAAACCTACCTCACCTACACCAACAGCTACAACGCCGCCACGCTGCAATATACCGGCACTTCCTCCGCGCCGAAATTCACCGGTGGCATGCTGAACACGTTTAGCTTCAAAGGGGTGTATATGAGCGCGTTCTTCAACTTCGTGTACGGGAACGAGGTGTTCAACAGCTCGCGCCAGTTCTTCGATTCGGACGGCATTTACGACAGCTACAACCAGATGGTACTGGCCGACGGCTGGAGCCGGTGGAGCAAGGCCGGAGACGTGGCCACCCATCCCAAACCCTTGCTGGGCGGCAACAAAGCGTCTAACGAGCCGTCATCGCGCTTCCTGGAAGACGGCAGCTACGTTCGCCTGCGCAACGTACAGATCGGGTACGACTTTCCCGCCGCGCTGCTGCAAAGGATCAAGATCGGCAGCATCCGCGTGTTCCTCAGCGGCGACAATCTCTGGACCGGCACCAGATTCTCCGGCATGGACCCCGAGGTTTCTTTCGTGAACGCAAACGGCTTTACCAAAGGCGTTTCCGGCACCAAGTACCCGATCAGCAAGAAAATATTACTGGGCGTAAACATCGGTTTCTAAAAATGAGAACAATGACATCAACATACCGCTTACTCCTGTTGGGCGTGCTGGCACTGAGCCTCGGCACCGCCTGCAAGAAAACCTTCGAGCCGTCGACCGCCAAGAACGAGGACGATGCGCTCAAAAACGAGGCGGACGTGAAATCTGCCACCATCGGCACCTACGCGGTGCTCAAAAACGCCGATTACGTGCGCTCCTTTCACTTTTTATCGGAATACCAGGGCGATAATATCGCGCAGGCCCAAACCTCCTCCGACGCGCTGTCTAACGCATACAGATATACGCATCTGGTGGATATGAGCCATGTAAACAACGTCTGGCGCCAATCGTACGGCGTGGTGAACGCCGCCAACAAGGTGATCGCCTTCACGCCCGACGGGGCTTCGGCCGGCATGAAGCAGCTGAAGGGTGAAAACCTGTACCTCCGCGCCATGATCTACTTCAACCTCGTCCGCATCTTCGGGCGGCCGTATACGCAGGGCAACGGTACCAACGAGGCTGTTCCCCTCATCCTGGAATCCACTACCACCGAGCTGCCGGCACGTAATTCCGTGAAGGAAGTTTACGACCAGGTGGTTGCTGACCTGCTCAAAGCCATTGACCTAATGACCGAAAGGAAAAGCAACAATTTCGCGTCGAAGGAAGTGGCGCAAGCACTCCTGGCCCGCGTGTATCTTTATATGGGCAACAACGCCAAAGCCATCGAATTCGCCAACCTTGTCATCAATTCCGGCCGCTACAGCCTGCTGACGGGCGACGCTTACAAGAATTACTTCCGCAGCGTGCCCGAAGACAACCGCGAAACCATTTTCTGCATCCGCCACACCAAGGCCGAGAACCGCGACTTCAGCGCCATCGGTTCCATGTACTTCAGCGAAGGCGGCCAGGGGCAAACCGGCTGGGGCGAGATTTACGCTTCCACCCAATACATGGCCCTGCTCGACCAGCAGCCTACCGACCTCCGGCATGCCTTCATTTCGCCGTACACGAACGCCAGCGGCGTGCTGGGCTGGCCATACACCGTACCCGTGGCGGATATCCGGATGAACACGCGCCTCAATCCCAACACGCCCATGTACTACATCAACAAGTACAATTACCAGGAAGGCCTGGTGAACCTCAGCTCGCCCGTGTACCTGCGGCTGGCAGAGATGTACCTCATCCGCGCGGAAGCGAATGCCAAACAGGGTGGCGCCGGGCTGCAGCTGGCGGTAGACGATCTGAACGGGTTGCGCCAGCGCGCAGGGCTTTCCGGCGCGGGTTTACATACCCTCGCCAGTCTGGCCCTGGCCGGCAAATCCGTACTGGATGCAGTACTGGAGGAAAGACAGCTGGAGCTCGCGTTCGAGGGGCACCGGGCCTACGATCTGTTCCGGAACAACCGCCCGCTGGAAAGGAACTACCCCGGCACGCATTCCCTCAACAACACGCCCAGCACCAACATCCAGCAAACCATCCTGCCCTCCGATAACCGGGTGATCTATTTCATCCCCAACCGCGAGCGCCTGGTGAACCCGAACCTCACCCAAAATCCGTAAAGCATGAAACCATCAATTCTCTATCTATATCTCATGGCATGTATCGCGGCGGCAGGATGCGGCAAGGCCGACGCCGTTTTCTTCCAGGACAAATCCACCGTGATGAAAGCCGACCGCACCGGCTGGAGCGCTACCGCTTCCAGCGAGGAAACCACTTGCGAAACCGCAACGGCCAACCTCGTGCTCGACGGCAAAACCGCCACTTACTGGAGCTCGCAAGGTTGCCCGACCGTATTGCCTTACCCGCATTCCATCACCGTCGACATGAAAACCGCCATCCATCTCGTGACGATCGACATCATTGCCCGGCAGAACGACGCCAACGGGATGACGCGCTTCAAGCTGGAAGGCAGTACCGACGGCAATGCATGGACGTTGCTCAAAGACAATCTCGCCTTCGTGCCCACCACGCGTACCGCCCAAAGCTTTCCCGTGCCCTCTTCCGGCACGTACCGGTACCTGCGGCTCACCGCGCTGGCCGGGCCTATCCAGAAAGCCTTCCTGTCGGAAATAGAAGTGTACACAACTAAATAAGAATTCTACTGCCAACGGTAGATGCTACTCTGAACCCCCGAAGCCCGTGACGCGCAAGCGCACGGGCTTCCTCATTCCCGCCCTCGCGATGTGGGTGTTGGTAGCGAGATAACCCGCCAGTCGGGACGATGCCATGCACAAAGATTGAAAGTGCTGCAAAGATTCGGCATGGAAAATTCCGGGAATTTTACCCGGGAAAGGGAATCAAGCATGAATTTTGCGCGGCACTGCTGCCGGAATACGGCATCGTACTGCGAAATACAACCAAATTCCCGATAATACGTTGTTTGAAATTGGGATGGGTGAACGGGGCGACCGGGCGTGCAGTTTGGGGGGGACGGGGAAGTTCCGGAAAAACAAAACCCGCCATGAAGGCGGGTTTCAGATGATCCTGAGGTACCGAGCGGATTCGAACCGCTGTACGAGGTTTTGCAGACCTCTGCCTAGCCTCTCGGCCACGGTACCTTGTTTTTTGTTCCCATCCGTTTTTGATGGACTGCAAAAGTAGTAAATTTTAGATATTTGCCAAATCTGATTACAAGATATTTCTTTACGGAATAAAAAAAATCGATTTATGTCAACAGGAATTGCCGCATCAGAACTGATTCTCAACGCCCGCGGGGCGGTTTACCATTTGGATGTAAGGCCCGAAGAAATCGCGCACACCATCATCACCGTGGGCGATCCTGACCGGGTGGCGAACGTCAGCAAACATTTCGACCGGATGGAAGGGCAATTCCGGCACCGCGAGTTCGTCACCCACACCGGGTATGTCGGCAATACCCGGATCTCGGTGGTGTCTACCGGTATCGGTACAGACAATATCGACATCGTTCTCAACGAACTGGACGCCCTGGTGAACATCGATTTCGAAACCCGGCAGGTCAAAGACTCGCTCACCAGCCTGCGGATCGTGCGGCTGGGAACGTCTGGCTCATTGCAGGAACATATCCCGGTCGATGGTTTCGTGGCTTCGTCGCACGCCATCGGGCTCGATAACCTGCTGCCTTATTATACCTGGCACAATACGCCCGAGGAGCTCCAGCTCCTGGAAGCTTTCCGCGGGCAGGTGCGCCTGCAGCCCCATGCGGCCCGGCCTTACCTGTTCGAGGCCGCGCCGGAATTACTGGGGCTTTTCGGCGAAGGGTTCCATTCGGGCATCACCGTTACCTGCCCGGGATTCTACGCCCCGCAGGGCCGCCAGCTCCGCGGTGCACTCTCCCATCCCGAGCTGATCGACCAGCTCGGCAGGTTCACCTTCGAAAACCAGCGCATCACCAACTTCGAAATGGAAACCTCGGGGATATACGGCCTGGGGCGCGTTTTCGGGCACCGTTGCCTCTCGCTGAGCGCCATCGTGGCCAATCGCGTCAGGGGAGAATTCAGCGCAGACGGGAACGCCGCCGTGGAAAAACTCATTACCACCGCCCTTCCTATCATCGCCGCTTGAATCCCTCCGCAACAATGTGTAACTTTGCTCCATCATGCAGATCCATTTCTATAAATACCAGGGAACAGGGAACGATTTCGTGATCGTGGACAACCGTTCCGGCGAATATTCCGGCCTCACGACCGAACAGATCGAACATTTGTGCGACCGCCGCTTCGGCATCGGGGCAGACGGGCTTATGATGCTGGAAAACCAGGACGGGTACGACTTCCGGATGAAATACCACAATTCCGACGGCCGCGAAGGCAGCATGTGCGGCAATGGCGGCAGGTGCCTCACCGCGTTCGCCCGGAACATGGGTATTATAGGGGATACGCTCCGGTTCATCGCGTCGGACGGCGAGCATGACGCCAAATTCCGCGACAACGGCTGGGTGGAACTGAAGATGAAGGATGTGGACCAGGTGGAGATCGGGAACAATTATTTCTACCTCAATACCGGTTCCCCGCACTTCGTACGCTTCGTGACCGATATCCAGGAAGTGGACGTGTACGAGGAAGGGCGGGGCATCCGCTACAACGAGCGCTTCGCCGCGGTAGGCACCAACGTCAACTTCGTGCAGGAAACCGACCAGGGCATTTTCGTGCGCACCTATGAGCGGGGCGTGGAAGACGAAACCTATTCCTGCGGCACCGGGGTAACCGCCGCCGCCCTCACCGCCGCCCCCGGCGAAGCCGGACAGTACGCCATTCCCGTGGAAACCCTCGGCGGCCACCTGGAAGTCAGGTACCTGCGGACGGGCGAGCGCAGCTTCGAGGACATCTGGCTCTGCGGCCCCGCCACGCCTGTATTTGAAGGAAATATTAAAATTTAGGCCGCCCGCTTTTGGTAAATTAATTCCGTTACCTTTGCGCCCGGATGATCCAGTACTTCATAAATATCGATGCCCGTACGGTGGAAATCAAGGAGCCGGATAACGGCGCCTGGGTGAATATTACCCCGCCGTTGAAACAATCCGAGTTCGAACAGCTGTCGGAAAGCCTCGATATACCGCTGGACTTTTTGACCGACTCGCTGGATATCGACGAAAAAAGCCGTTTCGAGCTGGAAGACAATGTGAAGCTCATCGTTCTCAAGACCCCCACAGAAAATAACTCCATCAACGAAAGCGACAGCTACTACATCACGATCCCCATCGTGATCATCCTCACCCACAACCAGATCGTAACCGTCAATTCGTTCGACAACGCCGCCATCAAGAAATTCCTCAACACCTTCCACAACCGCCATCCCGAAAAGCGGAACATGATGGTGCTGAAGATCTTCGAGAAAGTGGTCATGAACTTCCTCGATTACCTCAAGGAAATCAACCAGCGCCGCAATTTGCTCGAACAGAAACTCTACGATTCCAACCGGAACGAGGAACTGCTGTACCTCATGCGCATCCAGAAATCCCTCGTATACTTCGTCACCGCCCTTCGCAGCAACGAACTGCTGCTCATGAAGCTGGAACGCACCAACTTCCTCGGCCTCAACGAAGACGAAAAGGAATTCCTGCACGACCTGATCGTAGACACTTCCCAGGCATTGGAAATGGCCAATATCTACACCAATATCCTTTCCTCGACCATGGACGCGTTTGCGAGCATCATCTCCAACAACCTCAACTTCGTGATGAAACGCCTCACGTCCATCACGATCGTGCTCACGCTGCCCGTACTCGTAGCCAGCATTTACGGCATGAACGTGGAAATCCCCTACGCCCATTCCAAATACAGTTTCTACATCCCCGTAACGATCGCCATTATCACGGCCATCGTCATGAGCTGGTACTTCATGAAGAAAAAGTGGTTCTAGTATTTTGATTTGACGATATCCGCCAGCACCTTGTCGATCGGCAGGGTGACCGCCTGTGCCGAAAATTCGTCCCAATCCACCCATCTAACGCCCTCCACCTGGTCTGCCCCTTCCGGGATATCGAACCCGAATGGCTCCTCCAGCAAAGGCGCCACGAACGGCGACACCGGTTTTACGAGATAGTAAATGGAAATGATCTGATTGGTATTGTCGAACGCCGAAATCTGGAAAAAATCGGTGGTATAGATATGCTCCACCACTTCCACATCCTGCCGCAGCTCTTCCTGCCATTCCCTCACCATGCATTCCAGCGTTCCTTCGCCGAACTCGAGGCCGCCGCCGGGGAACTTGGTGTAATAACCGCCGCGGATGTACTCGTCGCTCACGAGTACCTGTTTCTTTTCATTGATCATGATGCCGTATACACGGACCGTAAACTGAGGCATTTTGAATTATTTATCGGTTCATGGCCGCGCGTTTCATCTCTCCCGCCAGTTCATGGCCCAGGTATCTTTCAATGATGCCGTGGACCCAATAAATGACCGGTGTGAGCACGATGGCGACCGTGAATTTATAGATGTAATTGATGATGCAGACACTGATAACCAGCCCCAGCGGCCACACCTGTCCTTTTTGACCGGCGATGAGCGGGAACAGGTAGAACGCGCAAAACAGGACTACGAACGAGTCGATAAGCTGCGAAACAAGCGTGGAACCGGTGGAGCGGAGCCAGATTTTGCCTTCGCCGGTCACTTTTTTGATCTTGTGGAACGTGAACACGTCTACCAGCTGCCCCAGCAGAAAAGCCGTGAGCGACGCGATGATGATCATGGAACCCTGGCCGAGGATCTGGCCGTACGCCTTGTCCATATCCGGAACGCCGGCTTCCACCTTACTCGTTACGAAGAAAGCGGCCGGATCGAGGCGGATGGCGATGTAAAAGATGATGAAAGCGAAGGCGATGAGCGCGGCAGTGAGGTACGACAGGAAACGGACGCCTTTCACGCCGTAATATTCATTGATGATATCGGTCATGATAAAAACGACGGGCCAGAGCAGTACGCCGGCGGTCATGTTGAAACTGTACGCGTCCCCGAAGATCATGATGTTCACGGGTGCCATGCCGAAGGTGGCTTCCAGCGAAAAGATCTTGACGCCGATGATCTCGGCGATGAGGGCGTTGGCCACGAAAATGCCTGCTAGAATGATGAAGACCCGGGTGGGCTTGTCTTTCAATATATTGGTAATCATATGGGGGATACGAGTTGGAAAAGCAAAGTAATGACATTCAGCACAAAAACGTAGGGATGGATATCTGTAAAACGCACCTTTTTCAACAGCAGCATAACGATGGCGAGGAGAATGGTAACGATATTGAGGGGCGCGGCCACGAGCCAGCCGAGGATAGTGACGTGTTTGACGAGGAAGTCCCACGCTTCGGGATCTCCCGTCATCCGGATGACAAATCCTAGCCAATAGCAGATATTACAGATAAAGCTCAATTTTATGAGAAAGCGGACGAGCCTCATATTGAAATTTCGGATAAAATACAGTTATTTTGGATTCTTTTACAACTAAACCGGAAATACCCGATGCAACAAACTTGGCAAAAAGGCCTTCTGAAACATGTGTATGCCGTCCTGATCTTCCTGGGTCTCGCGTTCCTGTTCTGCTCGCCCGTGTTGAACGACATGGAATTGCGGCAGACCGATAACGTGTCGTGGAAGGGCATGTCCCAGGAGGCGCGTGCATATCACGACAGCACAGGCATCAATCCTGTGTGGACCAACGCCATGTTTGGCGGGATGCCTACGTACCAGATCTATATGGCGCAGGACAACTATACGTATTACCTGCACGAGATCTTCACGTTGGGCTTGCCGAAGCCGGTGAACTTTTATTTCCTGGCGATGATCGGTTTTTATTTCCTGCTGTCTGTCATGAATTTCAGGTGGTGGATCGCGGTGATGGGGGCCATTGCCTTCGGGTTCGGTTCGTATAACGCGATGATCATCGCTGCGGGGCACGATACGAAGATGTTTACCATCGCCTATATGGCGCCCCTGCTCGCCGGCATCCTCCTCGCCTACCGCGGCAAATATTTCATCGGCGGGATCATTACCTGTATCACGCTGTGCCTCATGATCACTTCCGGCCACTACCAGATGGTTTATTATATGCTGCTGGTGTGCCTTTGCATAGGGATCGGCTATCTCGTTCATGCCGTTAAGACCAAACAGGTGCCCCCATTCCTGAAAGCCACGGGAACATTGCTGGTTTTCGGCGCACTGTCCGTTCTCCCCAGCACCGTTTCCGTGTGGACCACCACCGAATTCGGTAAATACACCATGCGCGGCGGCCATAGCGAACTGACGCCCGCTGCCGGTTCGGAAAGCGACAAATCGAAAGGCGGGCTCGATAAAAGCTACGCATTCAACTGGAGCGAAGGTATTTTCGAAACCCTCACCGTGGTGGCGCCCAACCTCTACGGCGGCCCTTCCTCCGGCCCCCTGCCCGACAATGGC
Organism: Chitinophaga rhizosphaerae; assembly: GCF_003958645.1. Lineage (GTDB taxonomy): Bacteria > Bacteroidota > Bacteroidia > Chitinophagales > Chitinophagaceae > Chitinophaga > Chitinophaga rhizosphaerae. The sequence continues at coordinate 485,566 of NZ_RXLO01000005.1, read as the reverse complement.
GAAATGCACAAGCAACTGACCACCATGGGCGTTCCTGAAGCGCAGGCCAACGAGTTCGTGAAGAACATGCCGCGCTACTGGGGCTCGCAACCCATGACCGACGGCGGCAAATACTGGGGCGCCATCACGCTGTTCCTGTTCATTCTGGCGCTGTTCATCGTAAAAGATTTCAACAAATGGTGGATCGTGGCCGCCTGCATCGTGGGCCTGGTGCTCGCATGGGGCAGCAACCTTTCCTTCATTAACTATTTCCTGTTCGACTATCTCCCGTTGTACAATAAATTCCGCGCGCCCTCGCAGGCGCTGGTGATCCCGCAGTTGCTGGTACCCTTCTTCGCATGCTGGGGCCTGAACCAGCTGTTGGCAGACACACAGGATAAAACCCTGGCGATGAAAGACCTGAAGAAGGCGCTGTACCTGACCGGGGGCGCCGCGCTGTTGCTCGTGGTATGCTCTTTCGGGGTATTGTCTTTCACCCACAGCAAAGATTTTGCGCTGCAGTATTTCAGCCAGTTCGTGGGCGGCGATCAGAATATGCTCGGCCAGATCATCACCGCACTGAAGGCAGACCGTGCTTCGCTGCTGCGGATCGATGCGCTGAGGAGCCTCTTCTTCATCGTAGCCGCATTCGCGCTCTGCTGGGCCTGGCTGAAAGGCAGATTGTCTGCCGCGCCCGCCCTCGCCATCCTTGCCGGCCTCGTTGCAGTAGACGAAATGTGGATTTCCAACCGCTACCTTGGTAAAGAAAACTACGTAACCCCGTCTGACTACAGCGCCATTTTTGCGCCGTCTCCCGTGGATATCGAGATCAAGAAAGATCCCGATCCGTATTACCGCGTTTTCAATACCGCACGTTTCGAGGACGCCATCAGTTCGTACCATCACAAGAGCGTGGGCGGTTACAGCCCCGTGAAGCTCGCCCGTTACCAGGACCTGATCGAGCATCAGCTGTCTAAAGGCACGCCGGGCGTAGTGAACATGCTCAACACCAAATACGTCATTTTCCAGACCCCGCAAGGCCAGCTCTCCTACCAGCGCAACCCCGAAGCACTCGGTAACGCCTGGTTCGTAGACAGCCTCGTATGGGCAAAGAACGCCGATGCGGAAATGAAATCGCTCGACAGCCTGCCTACCGCGCATGCCGCCGTGGTCGACGAGCGGTTCCGTCCTTCGCTGAACGGCCTCGTGCCCGCGAAAGATTCGGCCAGCCACATCCGGCTCACCCAATACGGCCTCAACGAGCTGCATTACCGCAGCTCCAACAGCAAAGCCGGCCTGGCTGTGTTCTCGGAGATTTACTATCCCGCAGGATGGAAACTGTTCATCGATGGTAAGGAAGAAGAAATCCTCCGCGCGAACTACCTGCTGCGCGCCGCCAAAATCCCCGCGGGCGATCACGACATCGTCATGAAATTCGAGCCGCGCAGCTATTACCTGGGCAACAAGATCACGGCGTTTTCGTCCTTCGCCATGCTGATCCTGCTCGCCATGGCTATCGCTTTCGAGATCATCCGGCAGCGGAAAGCCAATGCCGGCAAGGAAGTAGCGCCCGAAGGCGGCAAGCCATCCAAAAAATAAATAGCACCCACAAATAAAAAGCCCGGCGATCGATGATCACCGGGCTTTTTTTTTATCCTGACAGCACTAGTTCAATGCCCCCCAGGCGCTCCAGCTCCGGTCGTCATCGTTCCAGGTAGCCCGCCGGATCGTACCATTGGCATCCCCGGCAATTACCTCGATATGGCTCGCCTGCTTCGACACCGCCGCGGGAATGCTCCTGAAATCTCCGCCCAGATTGCCCCAGGTGCTCCAGGGAAGGTAAGCGTAGCCGTAATTGTTCCATTCAATGTTTTGCAGGTTATTGGAAGCCCCTTTCACGAAAACCTGTATCGTTCTAAGCCCCCTGACAACTGCTACCGGTGCGCCCTGGATGCTGCCGCCTACCACTTCGGGGCTCGACCATGCCTGGCCGGTTATCCTGGTGCGGTGGATCAGCTTGTTGTCGTCACTACGCCAGAAAACATGCACGGTATCGATTCCGTAATATACGGCCGCCGGCGCATCCGCAATTTTACCGCCGTGGTCTTCCCATGGCAGAAAATGGCCCTCTTTATCGCCGCCCCAATAGGTCCGGGATTGCAACTGGCCGTTGTTGCCACGCGCATAGACCTCCATTTTGTCGGCCCGGCCGGAGGCTACGGATGGTGCGGAAGTGATGTTGCCTTCCAGGTCCGTCCAATGGCTCCAGCCCTCGTCCCTGACCCAGCGGATGTGCATCAGGTTGTTATTCTTCCCCTTCGCAAAAACGTTGATAGACGAGGCGCTGCGGGAAACCACTGCGGGTTCGGAAGTAATTTGGCCACCGAGGTTTTGCCAACCCGTCCAGCCACCGGTTTTTGACCAATACCGGTGGACCAGCCGGCCTTCATTGTTTTTTGCGAACAGATGCAGCGTATCGCTGCCATTACGGTAAGTGGCGGCAAATCCGGGGCCTGCTTCGGGTGCTTTGGGAGTGGGATTGTCTTTTTTCTTGCAGGAAATCGTCATACCGATAGACGACGCCAGCAAAAGCATGGTAGATAATCGGGTTAAATTCATGTACGGCAAGGTATTTGGGTTTTGAAATTCCTATGTAATATAATGGAATCGGCCCTGAAAAGCAGCACAAGACTTTGCCGCGATCAATACCACAAACGCGCTTCCGTTTCCCGGAGATACGCCCGGGCAGCAGATCCCAGGGGGGTACGCTTTTCTTGTCGGGGAATGTTGAAAACCGATTTCCAACCTGTCCGCCAACCTTTCCAGTCCCACCCGGTTTTCTTCAAATATTCGAGCGACCACATGATCGCGGTCGTATAGAAACACGATTTCGGGAGATACCGGAAAGCTACTTTCGCCTTGTTCACCCATAGCATCCGCATTTTATCGGCATGCGGCGTACGCCCCAGGGGCGATTCGTTGTGCATCACCACGATATCCGACAGGTAGGCGATGGTAAATCCGTTCTCGATGACGCGGTAAGCCAGGTCGTATTCCTCCATGCCGTAGAAGAAATCTTCGGGATATATTCCTGCCCTGTCGTACACTTCCTTCAGGATGGCGTGCCCTGCGCCGATAAAGTAGGGCGCCAGGAAACGGGGTTTGTTTTTATATTTTTCGAACTGTTTCTGCGGAAAGGCGTTCACCTGCATCTGTCCCGTGCTGGCGTACAGCACCTTGAAGCAGAGGATCCCCGCATTATTCTCCCGCAGGTACGGCCCTTCGAAGGCTTCGGCGATGAGTTGCAGCGCGGTGTCGTCGCGGAACCAGGCGTCGTCGTCGATCGTCACCAGCACGGGCGACCTGGCGAGCGAAATGCCGAGATTGCGCCCCCTGGCCACGCCCAGGTTTTCGGGGGATTCGATGTATCGGAAAACGGGTAAGCCGGCCATGAAGGCCTTTACTTCGCTGTAATCGGCGGTAGACGCGTTATTGACGATGATCACTTCTTCCAGCAGCGCGTCCGCATTTTTTTGGGCAGCAAGGTTGCGGGCCAGCATCAGGAGATCGTCTGGCCGGTTATAAGTGATGATGATGACGGTTAATGGCTTCATATCAATTCGACAAAAGGCTGCGATAAGCGGCAGCGAACGCTTCGAGACTGAAATGTTCCTTTGCGTAGGCGATGTTCCTTTCCCGCATGGCGGCCAGCGCATCCGGCCCCGCTTCGCGCAGCAGCCGCGCCCCTTCCGCCACGATTTCCGCTTCCGGCTGCCGGTGCGAAAGGAGCCAGCCGTTCACGCCATGCTGGACATGATACGGAATATCCCCCACGTCGGTCGATAAAACGGCCAGGCCGCGCGCCATCGCCTCCATGATCACCATGGGAAAACCCTCGGTGGAAGATGTAATAGCGATGATCCGGTGCTCCCGGTAAATGCGGTCTATCACCTCCGCATCCGACTGTTCCCCATAAAACACGCAACTCCCCTGCAAACCGGCCGGGATGGCCGTTTCCAGCGGCCCCAGCATACCGGCCCTCTCCCCCGCTGCCTGCGCGATGGCCGCCACCAGCCAGGGGCGCTTCTCCGAAGTACCGCGCCCGGCGTACAGCAACCGCGCCGCTTCAGGAAGCGGTTCCACGTCCGCAGGAATGGGAATCCCGTTCATGATGAGGCGGATGCGCTCACCGGAAGCCGCCGGAACGCCGAATTTACGGTACAGCTCCAGGTGCTTTCGGATACTGTCTCTGCTGATCATTACCGTTGTTTCGTAAAAAGGGATAAACGGGATGCGGATATACGAAAAACTGCAAAACGAATGGATCAGTTCCACCTGGCGTACGCTCTTCGGCACATGCGGCGACAATTTGTACGCAAAATTGCATTGCCCGTTGAATACAACCGGCCGCACGCGCTGCCGGCGGATGTATTCGGCCGCAATGCCGCGCCAGATGAGGTTATTCCAGTACATGAACTTATTGTCCGTATACCTGGAAATATCGCGCACGGTGATATTCGGGGCTTTGAACTGGGGAAGCAGCGCATCCCCCTGCGATTTTTTCGTGAAGAAAATGATGATCTTCTTATCGGGAAATAACTGTGCGATCTGCGCATGCACCCTCTCCGCCCCGCCCACATGATAGAACGGGAAGAACAGGAAAAGACCGAACTCCCCTTCCAGCGGGCGCAAACGGGCGATCAGCCTGCCCAGCAGGGCAAACGGGAAGATCGCCAGGGCTTCGAGGCGCCGTTTGAGAAGGAACAGTTTATACATGGGCATTGCGTTGTTTGAAGGATTTCACCAGGGCGATGACCGCATCGCGGCACATGCCGGCCAGCACCCGGCAATCGAACCCGTTCCATTTCCCCTGCGCCAGGCGCAGGGCCAGGTACCGGCGTTTGCATTGAAAGTGCCGCAGGAATATATTGTTTTTCTTGATGACCGAAACCGTCACCGAGCCAGAATGCACGCGGTAGAGCAACAGCGGCTCCGGCACTTTTTCCATCACTTTGCCGTCGCCCTGCAGGCGGAGCCAGAGGTCGTAGTCTTCGATATGTTTTTGTTCCTTCCGGTAGGGATATTCGCGGAACACCTCCGCCCTGGCCATCACGCCGGGGTGGGCCATGCAGTTGAATTTGGGAAGCGCCCTGCGGATCTGTTCGTTCGTGACGCAGGCCCTGTCTTCCGGCCAGATGCCCGTTTCCCGCCCGTTTTCATCGATAAATGTGACAAAACACCCTACCACAGCGGTTTCCGGGTGATCAGCCAGCCAGGCCGCCTGCCGTTCGAAACGTTCGGGCAAACAAACATCGTCTGCATCGATCCGCGCGATGTATTGCCCCCGTGCCGCCGCGATGCCGCGGTTCAGGCTGAAAATGAAGCCCTGGTTCGGTTGCGGGAAATAATGGATGCGGGGATCATTGAACGAGAGGATGGTAGCCTCACTGTCGTCGGTAGACCCGTCGTTGATCACGATCAGTTCAAAGTCCTCCAAAGTCTGCGCCAGCAACGCTTCCAATGTTTGCCGCAGGAAAGGGCCGCCGTTGTAGACGGGCAATATGACGGATATGAGCGGTGCTTTTTCCATGTGTGCTAAATTCTGTCCCATGCTGCCGGGACCAGGTCGTGATCATGCAGGCCCTCCGCCAAAAACCACCGCTTCGGCGCGGTGATCCTTTTGCCGGGGAACCGGTTCAGCCAGGCCGCCCACCAGCTGTAACTGCTGTTGGCGATGACCTGGTGCCTGCATTGGCTCATGAGGAAAAGGTCTTCGTATTGCGAGCTGCTCAACGAACCGCTGAGGATTTCGTAGGGAATGCCCGCGGGAAGGTTGTCTTTCACCCATGCCGGATCGTTGGTAAATATATAAAATGTAGCGCCGGGATACCGCGCCGCCGCCCGCTCGTAATATTCCGGTTCGCAAATGCCGTGGTACACCGCGGCCGATGTGCTCGTATAATCGCCCCGGCGGAAGTGCATGGCCACGCTGTTACTGTTGCGCAATGCTTCCGCCTTTGCCAGTATTTCCGGTGAAAAATCGATGTTGAACGCGAAATCTTCCCGGATGACATCGGCTACAGGCGCGAAGTATTTCCAGCTTTGCCAGTAGCCTTTCAGGTACACGGGCGGTTTAACGGCTTCGAATGCGGGATCGTAATGGAAATGCGCTTCGCGGAGGATGCTGCGCATGGATGCGGGGGCCAGGCGGTTGAACACCTTTCCCAGCAAGCCGGGATGCGGGATCATGTTTTCGGAGGCCGCGGCGGCGTGGATTTTCAGTCCGTCGAGACCGTACATCGCGGCCTGGCGGGGCTCGTAACTCCCCTTGTCGAGGTACAGCGGAACATCGTAACGCAATGCCAGCGTGCGGCCGGCGGCGTATTGGAACATCTGGTTGCCCAGCCCGCCTTTTAATTGAACAAGGATCAAATGGGTTCGTTTTGGCGCAAAATTATCCTTTTTCGTCCATTAATCCGATCAGCGGAGCAGCGTAACCGTTCCTTTCCGTTCCACCGGCCCGCATTCGGAAGCAATCCGCAACACATATACGAATGTGCCGATGTCGAGCGGTACGTTTTTGTAAGTGCCGTCCCAGCAATCGCTGGCCTTGCTCGTCCGGAAAACGATCCTCCCCCACCGGTCGAAAACCGACAGCTCAAAACGGGTCACCGGCCCGGTGGATTTGATCCCGAAACAATCGTTGACGCCATCACGGTTGGGCGTAAACGCGTTGGGCAGCTGGAAGTGCGGCCGCGGCCCTGTGTAGGAAACGGCGACCGTCACCGAATCGAGGGCGGTACAGCCGTAGATATCTTTGGTCGACAGGTAATATTGCTGTGATGTTACCGGCGAAACGGACTGGACGGGCATCGCAGGATCGGAAATCCCCGGCCCCGCGCTCCACCGGTATTCCAGCGCGCCCGAAGCCGCCAGCGTCGCGGAGCCATGCAGGCAGTCGATATCGTTGCTTTTGAAAATGGTCACATCCGGCGGCTGGCGCATGCTTACCGGCAGCGTCACCCGTTGTTCCTGCCCGCAAACCCGGTCGCGGAGCGTAACGTGGTAAACGGTGCTCGAAGTGATGGGCGCCGTCGTCAAACGGTCGCCCGTGCCGATCACCGTAAAATCTTCCCTTTCCCAAACCGTTTCATCCGCTCCGCGCGCCGTGAACTGCACCCGGTCTCCTTTACATGCGAACCCCTGCAGCGGCGAAACGCCCATGTCCGTAGGTTTCCGCACCGTAACCGGCAATACGAAAGCTTCGTCTATCCCGCAAACGGCGTGTTGGATCCGTACCGCGTAATGACCGCTGTTCGATGGTTGTACCTGCAATTGCCCCGTGGTGCCGACGACGTTTTGCTGCGCGTCTGTCCAGGTAATGGTACCACCGGTTGCCATAAACGTGACCGCGTCTCCCTCGCAGATGGTGGCGTTCAGGGGCGTTACGCTCACAACGGGCCGGGGTGTCACCATCACGGGGAGCGTGATCGTAGCCCGCTGTCCGCAAAGGTTTTCGGACAGCTCCGCCGTGTAAGCCCCGGAAATCTGCGGCGTTACGGTGAGCGTATTGCCCGTTCCCACGCCTGCGCCCGAATAATCGCTCCAGGTTACGTTATCCGCCCCCGTGGCCGTAAACGTGATGCTGGCGCCCTGGCAAACGGCGTAGTTCCCCGGGGCGACGTTCAGCACGGGAAGCGGATTTACCTGTACGACCACCGTATCGCGGCTATGGCAGCCGTTGGCGTGCTCACCGTATAAAAAGAAGGAGGTGGTGGCGGGCGGATTGGCGGATGGGTCTGGGATATTGACCGCCGTCAGCGCCGGATCGGGCTGCCATTGGTAACTGTCGGCCCCTGAAGCCTGCAATCGTGTATTCCGGCCTTCGCAGATGGCGACATCCCTGCCGGCATCCACTTTCGTGATGTTGCAGGTTTGCAGGATAGGTTCCAGGTAGTCTTCCACTTCCCCGTCTGTAGCGTAGCCCTCCGGCTTTTCCACCGCCGCGCGGGTTGATCCGATGCGGAACCGGAAGGCACATCTGGCCGAGGGGCCGTCTGCCAGTGAATACGGGAGGCCCGTCCAGCTGAAAACCACGCTGCTGGCGCCGGGTGATATGGTTAGTACGATGGTTTCGTTGGCACTGAATACCCCGTCGCGGTTCCAGTCCATCCACCCGCCAGCGTATGCCGTTGCCCCGGTCTGGTTGGTGACGGCTACATTGAGCGCGTACGTGCCGGTGCTGCCATTGTATTGCGGGAAAACGGAAACCGCTTCTTCGTCGGCCCCCAGCAGGTTATCGTCTGCGCCCTGCACATCGTCCGGGTCGGCCATGACGTTGCCCAGGAACAGGCGCGACTCCGGGACCAGCGACGGTCCCGGAGTCGCGAAGGAGCAACCGTTGATGGCGGTCCAGCTGATGGCATGCTGTGCGGAGGGATAAGGCCCAGGAAGGTCGCCCCAGTCGATGGGCGCCAAAATCCCGAAAGTGACCGCCATCCCGCCGATGGCGCTGCTTTGGCGTTCCAGGGTGGTTTTGACGACCAGGGGGGCCGCTCCGTCAGACCAGGTGGCCATCATCATGTTCTCGCCAGTTCCGGAACTGCCGCCGTAGGTATTGGCGATCTGGATGGTTTGGGTATTGCATCCCGTGAGGGGATTGAGCGTCGTGAGTACATTCCTGAAATGATCGACCGCTTGCCAGGCGCCGCCGGAAGTGGTGAAATGCGTCACTTCGGTGGAAACGGAAGCTTCCGCATCGGCGGCCACGAGTGTAAAAGGGATGGAAACCCCGTTCCGCCGGGCGTTGATTTCCATGTCGAACGTGACCGTTGCCGAGGTTTGCCGGCTATGGAGCGAGGGGCGCATGCGCGTATCGGAGAACTCGTACAGGTTATGCAGCACCGCGCCATACCAGGTGTTCATGACGTCGGGTTCCAGGGTGCCGGACACGTTGCTGAACCGGATGGTGACCCGGATGCCGTCGGCCGTCGTAAACATGCGCGTGGCGCCGTTGGCGACGGTAAAACCGTTCCAGTCGAAAAACCAGATGTACGGCTTCAGCTTCCCGGTGCCGCGGTCTGCGTATTGGGCCCGTACAGTGGTACCGGCGATGAGGAATAAAATGAAAAGGAGTGTTTTGACGGCAAGCCTCGGCATAAGGAAATCGGAATGAAAGTAACACGGGAATGGATCGGCACGGGGTCCAGCCGTTAAAGTTAATAATTCCCGGAGCAAACCAAAATCATTATATATTCGCCGTTAAGTTTGAAAGTATAATGGGCATCATCCGCAGTCAAAGTATTCGTACCTCTATCATCACGTTCGCAGGATTCGGCATCGGTGGCATCACCACCATCCTGGCGGCCAAGTTCGTGGACCCTGAAGTGGTGGGTTTGACGCGGTTTTTCATCAGCATCGCCCTCATCGTGGCGGCCCTGTCTAACCTGGGCTCCATTTCCATGCTGAACAAATTCTACCCCTGGTACCGCGATCTGTTGCCGGCCAACCGGCGCGATATTTTCGGGATCGTGCTGATCCTCTGCGGGATCGGGTTCCTGCTTTGTACGGCCGGGTTCTTCCTGTTCGAAGACCTTATCATCCGGAAGTTCGGCACCAAAAGCGCCTATGTGGTGGACTACTACTTCTACCTCATCCCCTTTTCCCTGTTTTACCTGCTGTTCTTCATCTTCGAAAACTTTTCCTACAACCAGTATAAAAGCGTTTACCCCATCCTGCTGAAAGAAGTAGGCCTGCGGGTGGAACAGCTCGTGCTGTACGTATTGTTCTTCTTCGGGGCGCTGGCGCTTCCGCATTTCGTGATGTCGTATTCCCTCGTGTACCTGGTGATTTTCGGGTTCCTGATCATATATCTGTACCGGCAGGGCGATCTCGTTTTTTCCTTTTCCATCAGTAACGTGACGCGCCGGCTCGCAAGGCGCATGATCACTTTCAACGCCACGCTGTACATCGGCGCCGTGATCGCCGTGGTGTCCCAAAACATCGACAACCTGTCGATTTCCAGTAGAGACGGCCTGAGCCTGGGTTTCGTATTCGAATTCGCGACCTATATCAGCACGCTTATTTTGCTGCCGCAGCGCAATATCGTAGCCATTGCCATCCCCGTGCTGTCTGCCAACTGGAAAAACCGCGATGTACCGGCCATCGGCAACATCTACCGCCACTCCAGCAACTCCATGCTGACTTACGCCGTGCTCCTTTTCGGGCTGATCTGGCTGAATGTGGACAATGCGTTCGACATCCTGCAACTCGACGATATCTTCGACGCCGGCAAGCCGGTAATCTTCTTTATGGGGATAAAATCCGTGCTGGACATGAGTTTCGGCGTATCCGCCCAGATCACGGGCACCTCCAACCATTGGCGTTTCGAGTTCTATTCGAACCTCCTGGCGGGCGCCATCGCCATTCCGTTCAACATCTGGTTCAACAAGCTTTTCGGCATCCAGGGCAATGCCATCGCCAATCTGCTGTCTGCCTTCATCTTCGGGCTGGTGCGGTTTTCGTTCCTCTATTTCCGTTTCCGGCTGCAACCGTTCTCCCTGCGCACGCTATACATCATCCTGCTTGGCCTCGCCTGTTACTGGGTGGCGCAACTGATCGGGATCGCCAATCCCTTTCTGAGCCTCATTTTGCGCACAGCGGTGTTCGGCGGCCTTTTCGGCGGCGCGGTGATCGCCTTCCGGCTGTCTGACGACGTGTCGGAAGCGTTCGATAAATTCATCAAAAGCAGGTTAAAGCCATAGGCTGCGGACCCACGCGGCCGACATGACCGCTTTGGAAGCGGGGCCCAAGCGCAATAAAGCGGCGGGTACCCGGCCCTGCGCCCGAACGATCTGGCGGAACACCGCGGGAACGGGGTTCCCGGCGCAATATCTTACCAGCTCGTCTTGCCTGCGGATCCCGAAATTCCGGACCATCCGCCAGAGCAAATCATACATTTTCCAGCCCTGTTTCACGTAACGCGGATCTTTGCCCAGCACATGCGCCCATTCCGGCAATACCACGGCGGGATCGTGCTGCACGGCATTGGTGACCTGCATTTCGTGGAGGCCGATATTGACCAGCGGTTCGGGGATATACACGGCGGGACCGTGTTTCAATACTTCGAGGTAAAAATCGATGTCTACCAGCCATTTCAATTGCGGATCGAAGCGCAGGCCGGGATACTTCCGGAATGTGACGCCACTCGGCGCACCCACGAAATTCCCCAGCAGCAGGGTTTCCGGGCGGCGATTGAGCTGGTCGAGCTGTGCGGGTGTGGTTTGATGAACGGCTTCCGCGTTGTTGGGATACACGTCTACCGTAGCGGAATACGCCATCGAAGCGTTGGGGTTCCGGTCTAGCAGATCTGCGATAGTGGCCAGGGCATTGGGCGAGCGGAGCCAGTCGTCGTGATGGAGGATTTTCACGTATCCGCCGTTCGCCAGGGCGAGGGCGGCGTTCCAGTTTCCGGGGGAACCGAGGGCGGAGGGATTTTTTTCGTACCGTATGGTAAATCCGGCCCTGAAATCGCGCACCAGATCGGCCACGGAATCGTCCGGAGAATCGTCGGTCACGATCACCTCGAATTCGGCATGTTCCTGCAAACGCAGGCTGTGCAAGCATCTTTCGAGCAATATCGGCTGTTTGTAAGCCGGTATACAAACGGAAATCCGTGGTTTATTCATGTAAATGGTATATTTTGCAAAGATATATTTATCGATCATATTACATGGCCAACTCCTCGAACAGCGCGCAATCCCGTTCCATGCTGGGGCAAATCTTCGGCGGCGTCCGTAAAAAGCTCATGCCGAAGCCAACACCCGGCGACCGTCTTTCTTTCTGGACGATCAAGTACCTGAAGCACCTGCCCCAGGGGCCCTTGCAGCATATCAACTGGAAAGGCGGGAAAATATGGTTCACCAAATCCTGGGAGCTCATGCATTCGTTCGACGAGATCGTCACCCAGGAAATATATCGCTTCAAAGCTTCGACAGACGCGCCTTTGATCCTCGATTGCGGCGCCAACATCGGCCTCAGCGCGCTCTATTTCCAGCGCCTCTATCCCAAAGCACGCATCATGGCCTTTGAGCCGGATACCCATAACTTCGAACTGCTGACAAAAAACGTGCAGGACAATCAGCTCACCGGCACCGAGCCCATCCGTGAAGCGGTGTGGACCTATACCGGCAGCATTACCTTCGCCTCCACCGGCGGCCAGGGCAGCCACATCCAGGAAGGCGGCACCATCAGCGTTCCCTGCCGCAGGCTGGCCGACCTCCTGCAGCAACCCGTCGATTTTCTGAAGATCGATATCGAAGGCGCGGAATACCCCGTGATCCTCGATTGCGCGCCATATCTCCACAATGTGCGCTGCCTTTTCCTCGAATACCACGGCCAGATCGGCAAATGCCATGAACTGACGCATATGCTCGACATTCTGCAACAAAGCGGTTTCGAGTATTACATCAAGGAAGCGGCAGACAATGTAGCCCATCCCTTCGTTCCCGGCCAATGCGGGAGCGAATACGAACAGCAGTTGAATATTTTTGCGAGAAGGATCAGTTGATCCGGCCGGCGCCGGCATAATACCTTACCCAGTAAGGCTCGCGGAGGTCGCTGATCATGACGCCGTTGCTGGAAGAGGCATGCACGAAACGGTCGTTATCGAGATACACGCCCACGTGGGAAATGCGCTTTTTGCGGTTGATGGCGAAGAAAACGAGATCGCCGTATTGAAGGTCTGCCCGTTTGGCCAGGCGGTTCACCTGGTGGAACAACTGGCCGGAATTGCCGGACAGGCTGATCTGGAAAACGGATGACATAAAAGTATTCACGAAATTGGAACAGTCGATCCCGTCTTTCGAGCTGCCACCCATGCGGTAAGGCACGCCATACCATTCTTCGATGAAACTGAACAATTTCTCGTTCACCACATTTTCTACGGGCAAATCGAGCAACTGGGCGTATTTGAACTGCCACCAGCGGGCTTCTTCGATGCCTGCTACCCGGCCGGGGGATTCCCGGAGGCTGGTGCCGCGGCTTTTATGGCCATGGTCGCTGGTTTTGGGATCGCGGGAGATGGCGATGCCATCGATGAATTCCATCTGGCGCGGCTCCGCGGGCCTTTCTGCGGCGGTTTGATGCGGCTGTTTTTTCAACATGGCGCAGCTTCCGAGCAATAAGGCCCCCAATGGCAACAACCTGTAAATTCGCATTCCCGTTCTTCTCATCATTCCGGCGTTTTTTTAAAAATTGGTTGCAATATAATAAATTCCGATTTTTGCTCTTTGGCAATCGCTGAAAAAAATCACCTCAACCCAGATCCGACGATGAAGTTTTCACACCTGCACGTGCATACGCAGTTTTCGCTGCTGGACGGGGCCGCCGACATCAAGGGGCTCTATAAAAAAGCGATGGGCGATGGCCAGCCCGCGCTCGCCATCACCGACCACGGTAACATGTTCGGGGCATTCCAGTTCGTGGCGGAAGCCTATAATCACCGGCTTAACCCCGACGACCCTAAAGATAAACGCCTGAAAGTGAAGCCTATTGTGGGTTGCGAATTTTATCTCGTGGAAAACAGGCACAAACGCCAGTTCACCCGCGAAGAAAAAGACATCCGCTACCACCAGGTCCTACTCGCGAAAGACGACCAGGGATACCGCAATCTCATCAAATTATGCTCCCTCGGGTATATCGAAGGCCTGTACGGCAAATATCCCCGTATCGATAAGGAACTTATCCTCCAATATCATCAGGGCCTCATCGCCACCACCTGCTGCCTCGGCGCCTCCGTTCCCAAAACCATCCTCAAAAAAGGCGAAGAGGAAGGCGAAAAGGAATTTAAATGGTGGCTGGATATTTTCGGCGAAGATTTCTACGTCGAAATGCAACGCCACGGCATTCCCGAACAGGAAAAAGTGAACGAAGTGCTCGTGCGCTTCGCGAAGAAATACAATGTAAAGATCATCGCCTCCAACGACTCGCATTACGTTGACCAGGCCGATGCCAACGCGCACGACATCCTCCTCTGCATCAACACCGGCGAAAAGAAAAGCACGCCGTCGATGAAGGAGTTTTCCGACGACGACGTCATGGTTAAAAACAGGCGTTTCGCTTTCTATAACGATCAATTCTATTTCAAGTCGACCGAAGAAATGACCAAACTCTTCGCCGACCTGCCCGCATCCATCGACAATACCAACGAGATCGTGGACAAGGTGCAGCTGCTCGACCTGAAGCGCGATATCCTCCTCCCCAACTTCCCCATTCCGAAGGAATTTTTCACGCAAGACCAATACCTGCGGCACATTACGTATGAAGGCGCCCGCGGCCGGTACGCGGAAATCACGGCGGAAGTGGAGGAACGGCTCAATTTCGAGCTGGACGTTATCGAGAAAATGGGTTTCGCCGGTTACTTCCTCATCGTGTCCGACTTCATCAAGGCCGGGCGCGACCTCGGGGTGTTCATCGGCCCGGGACGCGGTTCCGCCGCGGGTTCCGCCGTGGCATACTGTATCGGGATCACCAATATCGACCCCATTAAATACGACCTGCTGTTCGAAAGGTTCCTCAACCCGGAACGTAAGTCCATGCCCGATATCGATACGGACTTCGACGACGAGGGCCGGCAAAAAGTGATCGATTATGTGGTGGAAAAATACGGCAAGCAGCAGGTGGCCCAGATCATCACCTACGGTACCATGGCGGCGAAAATGTCGATCAAGGACGTTGCCCGCGTGATGGACCTGCCCCTGCAGGATTCCAACGCCCTGGCCAAGCTGGTGCCCGATAAACCGGGGATTCAGCTGGACAGGATCTTCAATGCCCCGCTGGACGGGGACAAGAGCCTGCAGGACAAGGAAGGCCTGGGCCCGGAAGACATGGAAAACGTGAAAAAGCTGCGGGAACTGATCAAGGGCGAGGATTTGCAGGGCGAAGTGCTCCGCGAGGCCTGCGTACTGGAAGGTTCCGTGCGGAATACGGGCATTCACGCGGCGGGTATCATCATCGCGCCGAAAGACCTTTCCGAGCTCATTCCGGTGACCACGGCGAAGGATTCCGACCTGCTCGTGACGCAGTTCGAAGGCAACGTGATCGAAAGCGCCGGCGTCATCAAGATGGACTTTTTGGGTTTGAAAACCCTTACCATCATCAAGGGTGCGCTGGAAATGATCAAAAAGAACCATGGCATCGACATTGTTATCGACAATATCCCGCTGGACGATCAGAAGACGTTCGAGCTGTATCAACGCGCTGAAACCAACGCCACGTTCCAGTTTGAAAGTCCGGGAATGCAGAAATACCTCCGCGAGCTGAAGCCCGACAAATTCGCCGACCTCATCGCCATGAACGCCTTGTACCGTCCCGGCCCGCTCGAGTACATCCCCCTGTTCATCCGCCGTAAACACGGCCTGGAACCGGTGACGTACGACGTGCCCGTGATGGAGGAATACCTGGCGGAAACTTACGGGATCAACGTATACCAGGAACAGGTAATGCTTCTTAGCCAGAAAATGGCCAACTTCTCCAAAGGTGATGCGGATATCCTGCGTAAGGCCATGGGTAAGAAACAGAAGGCCGTGCTGGACAAAATGAAGGCCCAGTTCATGGAAGGCTGCAAGCAGAACGGGCACGACCTGAAGATGTGCGACAAGGTGTGGACCGACTGGGAAGCGTTCGCATCCTACGCGTTCAACAAATCGCACTCCACCTGTTACGCTTTCGTGGCGTACCAGACGGCTTACCTGAAGGCGCACTACCCGGCGGAATACATGGCATCGGTGCTGAACAACGCCTCCAACCTGGAAAAGATCACCTTCTTCATGGAGGAATGTAAGCGCATGGGGCTCGACGTATTGCCGCCCGACGTGAACGAATCGTTCAAGGGTTTTGCCGTGAACCGGAAAGGCCAGGTGCGTTTCGGGCTGGCGGGCCTCAAGGGCGTGGGCGAAGCGGCGATCGAAAATATCATCGAAGAACGGGAAAAGAACGGTGCGTACGCGACGATGTTCGATATGATCAAGCGGGTGAACCAGCGCGCGGTGAACCGGAAATCGCTGGAGGCGCTCGCCATGTCGGGTGCGCTCGACTGCTTTGCTGAACTGCACCGTGCACAATATTTCCACAAACCGGACGGCGATACCACAACCGGATTGGAGAAGATCGTAAAGTTCGGACAACAGGTTTCCGCGGAGAACGCCACTTCCGGCGGGCTTTTCGGGGATTCGCTCATGGCGGAGATCGTTCCGCCGAAAATCCCGCCCTGCGATCCCTGGCCGCTGACCATCAAGCTGAACAACGAACGCGAAGTAACGGGGATTTACATCTCCGGCCACCCGCTAGACGATTACAAGTTCGAGCTGAAGCATTACCATATGAGCCCGCTGTCAGACATCACCGAATACCAGAACCAGATCAGCGGTGCGTCTGACAACAACAAAGGCAAGGCGAAAGATTTCCGCATGGCCGTGTACGTCAGCAGCGCAGTGGAGCGCATTTCCCGCAACAACAAGCAATTCGGCATCATGACGCTGGAAGATTATTCCGGCAAGTTCGAATTTGCGCTTTGGAGCGAAGACTTCCTCAAGTTCACGAACTATTTCAAACAGGGCCTTTGCCTGTACGTGAACGGCGGATTCAAGCCGAGGCGCTTCAACGAAAACGAATACGAATTCAAGATCAATAGCATGCAGCTGCTGCAGGAAGTGAAACGGAACCAGACCCGGAAAATCGGTATCGTGACGATGCCGCAATTCATCACGCCGGAAATCGTGGATTTCCTGGCAGACAATGTGTCACGCAATCCCGGCAAAAGCGAAATATATTTCCAGTTGGTGGACCGCGACGAAAATCTGTCTGTAAGGATGCATACCTTCAATAAACACGTGGAAATGAATGACGAATTGGCACATTGGCTGGATCAGCAGCCGGACCTGGATGTCTGGATAGATATTGCCAATAAGTAAGTAGAGAAATCCTATAACTCCGGATGTCAAAAAAGCAGTAGTTTTACACCGGATTGATTTTTGAGTATACATCAACGCCAATCATTAAATTATAAACTTTTAAATCTATACAAAATGGCTTTAGAATTCACAGATGCGAACTTCAAATCTAACGTGCTCGATTCGGATAAACTCACCGTGGTTGACTTCTGGGCAGAATGGTGCGGCCCCTGCCGCGCGATCGGTCCGGTTATCGAAGAGCTGGCGAAAGACTACGATGGTAAAGTGAACATCGGTAAAGTGAACGTGGACAACAACCCGCAGGTGTCCATGAACTACGGCATCACCAGCATCCCCGCTATCCTGTTCATCAAAAACGGCCAGGTGGTAGACAAACAAGTGGGTGCTGCTCCGAAAGCAGTGCTGGATAAAAAAATTCAGGCGAACCTCTAATCGGGTTGGCACATATTGAAAAAGCCGTCCTGGTACATTCCGGACGGCTTTTTTATTGCAATGAATTGATCCTCAATATTTAAATTTCTTTCACCTCTACTAACGGATGAGATCGAAAGTACCTTTCTTGTCTTGCAGCTCCAGCTTTCCATCTGCCTGCCAGAACCCGAACCGGATGACGTAGACATAGGTGCCGATGGGTTGGGGTTTGCCGTTATGGGTACCGTCCCAACCCTTGCGATGGTCGGTAGTGGTGAAGAGGAGATTCCCCGCCCGGTTATATATCTGCATGCTGAAAGCCATTACCGCTTTCGATTTGGGGCGGAAAACGTCGTTCACCCCGTCTTTATTGGGAGAAAACGCATTCGGCATCGCCAGCATGGAAGCATAATCGATCATGACGTTCACCGTATCTGCTGCGATACAATTGGCGCCGGTGAGGGTGCGGACGATGTATTGCGTGGCTACCAGCGGCCTGGCGGGCGTTTCCGGACAAACCGGGCAGGCGATGTTGCCCTGGGTCACCGGGCTCCAGATGTAATCCGCCGCATTGCCGGCCCTGAGCGTAAACGCATCCCCGATGGAAACGACGGTATCGGGCGTCAGAATGCTCATCCTCCCCAGGTTCAGGTTCGGTATATAGATACTCGCCGCGCGCTGGCAACCGTTGGCATCCATGAGCTGCGCGCTGTATATCCCCGCGCCCAGGCCTTTCACTTCCGTATCGTTCACCACATTCCCGTTCCACGTAAGGCTATAAGGCGCCACGCCGCCCTGCGGACTGAAACCCACCCATCCTTTCAAGCGGTTACAGGTATCTTGCCAGGCCGTATACGGTAACATGAGGGCATCCGGCTGAACAAGTGTAACCTGTTGGCTATCAAGACAATAAGCGTTTCTAATATACACTTTATATGATCCCGCGCCGAGGTCCTGGAAATCGGGAGAAGGCCCGAAAGCGCCGTTATTGAGCGCGAATTGCAGCGGCGCCGTGCCCTGGCTGACCTGCGCCAGGATGGAGCCGTTGGCAGACCCGAAACAGCTGGGACCGTTGCTGGTGGCGCTGGTGGTCAGCGTCCGCAGCAGATCGCGGGTTACCGCGAAGTTGTAGAGGCCGGAACAACCGTTTTTATCCGTGATACTGACCACGTAGTTCCCGATCGGGAGATTTTTGAATTCAGGGGAATTGCTGGTAGCGCCGCCGTTCAGCCGGAACGCATACGGCGCCGTACCACCGGTGACCTGCAGTTGCACTTCGCCTTCTGCGTGGTTGCAATCCACGTCCTGCACCGTGCCGGTAGTCGCCACGGCGGAAGTGATGGAAATATCGATGGCGTCGGTGACGGTACATCCGCCATTGAACACGCTTACGCCGAAAGTGCCGGAAGCGGTTACGGTAATGGCGCGATCGTCTTCCCCGTTCGTCCAGCCATACCTGAAATTCGGCCCGGGCCCTGCGTCGAGGGAAACGGGCGAGCCATTGCAGATCACGATATTATTTTGCCCCAGCTCCACGACGGGAACGGGCAGTACCACGATATTCCTGCAGAAGCTCCGCTGGTTGAGGCTGCCGATGTCGGTGATCAGGTTGATGGTATAGGTGCCGGGCTGATCGTATGTGATGGAAGGCGGCGTTTGGCCGGCGAAATTCGGGATGGAAGCGTTATTGCAACTGCCGACCGTGAGCCGCGTGATCCCGCCCGTTCCCACATCGGGGATGAACGCATGCAGATCGTTCCCGGTACGGAAAACCGAAGAAATGGACGCCGGGAAATCCAGGATATTCCCCGGATTGCCAAAAGTGGAAGCGGTAGCCGCGCCGGTAATGCCCCCCGCGAGATCGACCCTGACCAGGGAATTATTCCCGTTATTGATGACCAGCAGGAAGGTTTCGCCGCAATCCTGGTACACGGCCACATCGCGCGGTTCGCTCAGCAATCCGCCCATGGTGCCCAGGTTGGTACCGGTGGGCGTATTGGTGAGATTACTCCCGAAATCGTACCGTACCAGGTTATTGTTCTGGTTCGTGACGAACATATGCCAGTTGGGCCCTTCTTTCACCATATGCAATCCGTAAGGCACGTTCATAAGCCCGCCGACGTTGCCCAGGTTCACCATTACCGGGACCGCCGTAAAATCGGTGCCGAATTCGAACCGCGTCAAGGTATGGTTTTGCTGGTTGGTGGCGAATCCGTAATACCTGCCGCCTTCCTGGACGATAAACAGATCGTAAGGATAAGCC
Source organism: Chitinophaga rhizosphaerae (assembly GCF_003958645.1). Taxonomy (GTDB): domain Bacteria; phylum Bacteroidota; class Bacteroidia; order Chitinophagales; family Chitinophagaceae; genus Chitinophaga; species Chitinophaga rhizosphaerae. The sequence continues at coordinate 465,943 of NZ_RXLO01000005.1, read as the reverse complement.
AGCACGTTGCCGACATTACCCCAATCCACACCACCGGTGGGCGTACTGGCCCAGGAAGCCCCGAAATCCAGCCGAACGATCTTCGGTACGGACATCGAGTTGCCGCCTACGACAACGAGGTGTTTGCCGGCTGCATCTTCCACGGCCTGCACGCCTTCGGCATTATCGGGCATGATACCGGCAAATTGGGTGAGCGTTGTGAAAGCCGGCGTATTGAGAAGGCTGTTCCCGAAATCGAGGCGGGTGACGTTGCGGTCGAAGTTGTTGATCACGAATACGTAAAACCGGCCGTTTTCCTGGGTGATGACACTATGGGCGGGCCCGTTGAGGCTGGCACCGAAGTTTCCGAGGTTCGTGAGCGCAGGTGGGGAGAACAGGCTGCCGGAACAGAAATTCCAGAACCATGTGCCCACACCGGCAGACTGGTCAGTGATGTTGACAGGGGTACCGACACAAACGGTGTCCGGCGCCATAAAGCTGGCTGTTTGGGCGTGAACGGTAAGGGACTGACAGAGGACCAAACAAATGAGGTATAGGTATAAGCGCATTACTTTGACGATTCAATATGATTCGGCGCGGGAAAGATATTATTTTTTTCGATATTTTGTTCCAGTTTTATTTACTTTCCTTATTTTGCCGGGTGTATCACCTCTTGTCTTGACCTTATCTTACTTTCATACCACATGTTACATTGGGAGAATATCGCCCGTGGTGCACTGGGCATGTCGTTTCTTGTGCTCGTATGTTACCTCCTGAGCAACAACCGGCGCGCAGTTAACTGGCGGCTTGTAGGAATGGGGATCTGTGCGCAGGTCATGTTCGCCATGGGTGTGCTGGACACGCGCGTGGGCGGACAACCGGTGTTCTGGCTGCTTTTCGGCATCCTGATCACCGTTTTCACCGTTCGGCGGGTGATACGCAGGGCGAAAGAAGGCTTCGGGCCGATGGGCGACCCTGTTGCCTGGCTGCTGTCGCTGGCGGCGCTGGCGGGGTTCTTTTTCGGGATCGTGCGCAGCCCGGATTACCAGCTGCCGGCTGTAGCTTTTGCGGCGGGACTGATCCCCATTTTCGTCATGGCCAAGTTCCTGCCCAAAAGGAACATCGAACTGCTCAAATGGACCGTGCTGGCCGCCTGCTTCCTGCTCACGATCTCCGTATACCTGCAATGGTGCCCGCCAGACGTGTTCCGCCGCGCCCTCAGCACCGTATCCTCCGCTTTCGTAGACCTCATCAACATCAGCCATAAAGGGACGGACTTCATGTTCGGGAAACTCGCCGACCCGTCGGGCTCCTGGGCTTATATCTTCGCCGTCCAGGTGCTGCCCAACATCATTTTCTTCGCGGCGCTGTCGTCTATCCTTTACTACCTCGGCATTCTCCAGAAAATCGTTTTCGTTTTCGCATACCTGCTCAACAAGATGAAGATCTCCGGCGCGGAAAGCCTTTCCACCGCCGCCAACATCTTTCTCGGGCAAACCGAAGCGCCCCTCATGATCCGGCCGTATCTCGACAAAATGACGCGTTCCGAGATCATGCTCATCATGGTCGGCGGATTCGCCAACACCGCCGGCAGCGTCATGGCCGCATACGTAGGCATGCTCGGCGGAACGGACGAGCTGGCCAAGGAATACTTTTCGCTCCACATGCTCAGCCAGAGCATCATGAGCGCCCCCGCCGCCATCGTTTGCGCCAAACTCATGTTCCCCGAAACGCAGGACCACCTCATTCAAAAAGACCTGCAAATCCCCAAAGAAAAACTGGGCGACAACTTCCTCGACGCCATATCCCTCGGCACCACAGACGGCCTGAAACTCGCCGTGAACGTGGGCGCCATGCTCATCGTGTTCACCGCCATGATGTATGTCGTAAACGCCATGCTCGGCTGGGTCGGCGATCAAACCAACCTGAACGCGTACATCACCAATATGAGCGGCGGGCGGTACACCTCCCTTTCGCTGGACATGATCCTCGGCTACCTCTTCTCCCCTATTGCCTGGCTCATCGGCGTAGCATCGGCCGATATCCTGGCCGTAGGGCAACTCCTGGGCATTAAAACCGTACTGAACGAATTCCTTGCATATCAATCCCTGTCGCAAATGAAGGAAGCCAACGTGATCCGCGATCCAAAGTCGCTCCTCATCGCCACTTACGCACTGTGCGGCTTCGCCAACTTCGCGTCTATCGGCATCCAGATCGGCGGCATCAGCCAGCTGGCGCCCAACCAGCGCAAAAACCTCACGGAACTGGGGCTCAAGGCGCTCATCGGCGGAACGATCGCCTGCCTGATGTGCGGCTGTATTGCCGGGGCGCTCAGCTAGAAAAAATTCCATCCGAACGGTAAAACCTGGCATTCAGCGGGTTGGCCGGGAAAATCCGCCTTTTTGCAGGATGGCCCTCCAAATAACGTTTTCCATGTTTACTTTTACAACCAATCATATCAATATCACCTATAACCAGATTCGCTTGCGTATTTTCATCCTGATCGCCCTTATGGCCACGTCTGCCGCCGCTTTCGCCCAACGGAAATGCGGTACCGACGTCGCGCTCCAGCAAAAACTACAATCACAACCGCTCCTGCAGGATAAACTGCGCGTGATGGAACAACAGCTCCGTCGCACCAAAACCCGACCCGGGCCGTTCCGGACCTTCAACCGCGTCACCATTCCCGTGGTAGTCCACATCGTACTGCCGGACCCGGCGGAGGTGACGGACGAGCAGATTCTCGACCAGCTGGCATCCCTCAATCTCGATTATATCGCCCAAAATACGGACGTGTCGCAGGTCCCCGCGGTATGGCAAGCCCTCACCGGCAACCCGGAAATCCAGTTCTGCCTGGCCGCGCGCACGCCCGACGGCGACCCTACCAACGGTATCACGCGGACGGTCTCCAACCGCACCTTCCCTATCGACAATGCCGGCGCCGAAGTGAAATATGCGGGTACGGGCGGCGTAGCCGGCTGGGATTCCGACCGTTACCTCAACATTTGGGTTTGCGAACTGCGCGATAATTACCTCGGCGTGGCTACTTTCCCGCAGCTGTACGTGCCGGAAGAACAGGGCGTGGTAGTGCATTACAGGGCATTCGGCAGCTCGGGCTCCGCGCGCCCGCCGTTCAACCTCGGCCGCACGCTTACGCACGAAATCGGGCACTTCTTCAACCTCTACCACATCTGGGGCAATACCGACAGCAATACCTGTACAGACGACGATAACGTAGCGGATACGCCGCCGCAGGGCGAACAGAACTACAACTGCCCGAACGGCGTGCTGACGGACAATTGCAGTCCCGCAGCGCCGGGGCTCATGTACATGAATTACATGGATTACGTGAACGATGCCTGCATGCATTTCTTCACTTCGGGCCAGACCGACCGTATACGGACCGCCCTGGAAACCCAGCGCGCTTCGCTGATGTTTTCAGACGGCTGCCAGCCGGTAGACCAGAAAGCCAACGATGCTTCCGTGAACGCGGTGGAGCGGCCGGTCGGCTACCTCTGCGAACAGGGGCAGACGCCGCGCGTGGTGTTGAAGAACCGGGGATCGGCGGCTTTGACGAAAGTAACCATTCGATATACCGTGAATAACGGAACGCCGGTGGATTTCGATTGGACGGGCAACCTGGGCTCCCTGGCGCAGGCGGTGGTGGACCTGCCGCCGTTTACCGCCCCGATCGGCGCGGCCACGTTACAGGCCTATACCGTGAATCCCAACGGGGTGGCCGACGAGCAGCCGGAAAACGATTCCACATCCGTAGATATGACGTTTGCCACGCCGTCGGCATTCCCGCTGGCGGAAGGGTTCGAGAACGCCGGGTTCCCGCCGGCCGGGTTTACCGTGCTCAATCCGGACCGCGGCCCCACCTGGCAGCGGACCGATTACGGCAGCAACAGCACGCATTCCGCCGTGATGCGCAACTTCTTTTACAGCACCAATCATGCGATCGACGATCTGCTGGGCCCCGGCATGACCAATACCGGCAGCGATTCCGTACGCCTGGTTTTCGACATCGCGGCGGCTACTACCACGCCCATCGGTACGGCCGGAACGATGTGGGATACGCTGGAAGTGATGGTGACCTTCGATTGCGGGCAAACGTTCATCCCGACAGGTTACAAGAAATGGGGGACCACGCTGGTGACGCGCCGCATCCCGACGGATACCGAGTTCTACCCCACGGCCAACGAATGGCGGCGCGATACGGTGGAATTGACGCATATCATCAAGGGACGGGCCTTCCGCGTCGTGTTCCGCAATACCTGCAACTGGGAGAACAATGTGTATCTCGATAATATCCGGCTGGAAAGCCGCCCCGTGCATCCGGAGTTGCGGGAAAACGGGATGCTTATCTGGCCGAATGCTTTCCGCGACCGGTTTTTCGTGGAGTTTTTACAGTGGCCGGAAGACCTGAAAGGCGTAGCCGTTTATGATGCGCTGGGGCGCGAAGTGTACCGCCGGGAATCGCTGCAGCGGAGCGGAAACAGGGTGACAATTGATTTGGTAAATGCCCCAAATGGTGTTTACTTTGTAAAGTTATTCTATAGCCAATCGGTAAGGACTTATAAAATAGTGAAAGCAAAATGACGACGAACTCAGGACCGAAACCGGCGCTTGCCGCCCTCCTTGCAGCTACTACGCTCGACAGCCGGCTGAAGACGATCGCAGACAAGGTAATGGCGCAGGAACGGATTTCGCAGGAAGACGGCATCGTGCTGTTTGAAAAGGGAGATGTAGGTTTGCTCGGCGCCCTGGCCAATCATGTTCGCGAAAGGATGCACGGGAACAAGACGTATTTCAACCGCAACTTTCACATCGAACCCACCAACGTTTGCGTTTTTACCTGCAGATTCTGCTCCTATTCCAAATTATACAAAAACCGTGAAGAAGGCTGGGAACTGAGCGTGGATGAAATGCTCGACATCGTGAAGAAATACGATGGCCAGCCCGTGACCGAAGTCCACATCGTAGGCGGCGTTCACCCCAAGATGCAGATGGAATTCTTCATGGACCTCATGCGCAAGATCAAAGCCCACCGGCCCGACCTTCACATCAAAGGTTTCACCGCCGTGGAACTGGATTACATGTTCCGCAAGGCGAAATTGAGCACCGAAGAAGGGATGTGCCTCATGCACGAAGCCGGCCTGCAAAGCATGCCCGGCGGCGGCGCAGAGATCTTCCACCCCGATATTCGCGCGCAGATCTGCCACGATAAGGTGGACGGAGACGGATGGCTCGCCATCCACCGCGCCGCCCACAACACCGGCATGGTCACCAACGCCACCATGCTGTACGGCCACGTGGAGCAATACTGGCACCGGGTAGACCATATGGAGCAACTCCGCCGGCTGCAGGACGAAACCCATGGTTTCAACACCTTCATCCCCCTCAAGTTCCGCAACAAAGACAACGAGATGGCGAACGTTCCGGAATCCTCCATCGTGGAAGACCTGAAAATGTACGCCATTGCCCGACTTTATATGGACAACTTCCCCCACCTGAAGGCGTACTGGCCCATGCTCGGCCGCAGCACGGCGCAACTGACGCTTTCCTTCGGCGTGAACGACCTCGACGGTACCATCGACGATACCACCAAAATCTACTCCATGGCAGGCGCCGAAGAGCAGAAACCGTCTATGAGCACCGCCGAACTGGCCATATTGATCCGCCAGGCCGGGAGGGCGCCTATCGAAAGGGATACGGTCTACAACGAAATCCGCGACTTTTCCAATGTGGAATTCACGGACGATGAATTCAAAAACTGACAGAACTGTTAATATTTCCAAAAGAGGAAAGGCATCGCTTTTCCTCTTTTGCTTTTTTACTACCTTCAAACCTCTAAAAATCCGTAAAATGAAGCAACTCAACCTGGTACTGGCCCTCGCGGGCGCTATGTACCTGGCCGCCTGCCAGCCGAAAGGCGGGCAACAGGGCGATAACGCCTCCGCTACTACAGACACTGCCACCTCCCCCACCGCCAATACACCCGCGGCAGACGATGGCCCGGTGTTCACCAAGGAAGGCGAACTGTCTTTCATCAGCAAAGCAAAAGGCGATACGATCAAAACCATCGATATCGAACTGGCACAGACAGACGAAGAGCGCGCCCTCGGCCTCATGAACCGCAAATCCATGCAAGACACGCAAGGCATGCTGTTCATTTTCGAAGCCGCCTCCGAACAATCGTTCTGGATGAAAAACACCTACATTTCGCTGGATATCATGTATGTAGATGCCAATAAAGAAATCGTCTCCATCCGTAAATACACCACTCCGCTCAGCGAAGACGGCGTTCCGTCCCTCAAACCGGCGCAATATGTGGTAGAAACCAACGCCGGGTTCTCCGACAAATATCATGTGCAGGTGGGCGACAAAATCGCATTCACCAAACTGAAATAAATTTACACAAGCCCGCGCTTGTAAGCTTCCTTGATCAGTCCTGCGGCGTTCTTTACCTGCAATTTCTGTATGATGTTGAAACGGTGGGTATCGACGGTCCGCAGGCTGACAAACAGCTTGTCCGCGATTTCGCGGCTGCTGAATTCCCGGGCGATCAGTTCCAGTATCTCCGTTTCGCGCCGCGTCAGCACATCCTTCTTCCGCAATCGCTTTTTGTGCTGGAACAGGTCTTCCAGCAACATCGCCCTTACTTTGGTATCGATATACTGTTTCCCTTCGAAAACCGCTTCCAGCGCGGCCAGCAGTCCTTCTTCGTCCATGCTTTTCAATAAGTAACCGGCCGCCCCGGCCCGCATGACCTGCTTTACCTCCACGGTTTCCTGAGTGGCAGACATGCCCACGATACGGCATTCCGGGAAATCCCTCCGCAGCATCTTGCACAATCCTGCCACGTTCTGTTCGGGCATGTGGAGATCGAGCAGGAGAATGTCAACTGGCACACGGCTCAGTTCGGCGCCCAGGTCGCGCCAGTCCGTCAACGAGAAAACCGTCTCGATATGCGGATGTGGGGCAAGCATGGCCGCGATCCCCTTGCCGATCACGGGGTGGGCATCGGCAATTCCCAGCCTGATCTTCATACTATATGGCATTTTGAGGTTAAAGGACGAAATTACTCATCAGGCGTTGGAAATGCATGGTTTAGCAGGGTACGTATCACATGCTTATGTGGTAGTAATGGTACTTAGGCAACGCCTCCCCGAAAATTACGCGCTGCTGCGTATGCCGCGGCCCCGGCTGCAGGATAATTTTGCGGCAAAACTCTCTCATGAAGCGACCCAACACAGCTCTCATCACCGGCGCCAACACCGGCATCGGCCTCGCACTTTCCGCCAGGCTCCTCGGCCAGGGATACCGTGTGATCGGCACATCACGGTCGGGATATATCGACGCACTGAGCCATCCGCAATTCTTCTGCCTCCAGCTCGACGTCCGCGATCCGGCCAGCATCGAAGCCTGCAGGCAATCCCTCGCCGGCATGTCTACCTATATCGATCTGCTTATCAACAATGCAGGCGTGGCCGACGACGTATTCGAAACCGTTCCGGAAAGAACATCTTTCGAAAACACCTTCTCCACCAACGTTACCGGGCTGGTGTTTTTTACCGAAGCCGTGATCGGGCTGGTGCCTCCCGGCGGACAGGTCATCAACATTTCGACGGACATGTCATTGCTCACCGAAATCGCCATGAACGGCCCGGCTTACCGGATGTCGAAAGGCGCGGTGAATATTTACACGAAAATGCTGGCGCAGCGGTTGACGGAAAAGAAAATAACGGTGACTGCGGTACATCCGGGCTGGGTGCGCACCAAACTCGGCGGCGATCAGGCGCCGTTGTTGCCGGAAGCCTCCGCCGCGGGGATCCTCGACATCATTTTCGCGCAAAAGGAAAGCGGGGAATTCCGGAATGTGGCTACCGGAAAGCATTTCGCACTGTAGAAAAAATTACTTCAGCTCCTCCATCGTAAACGATTTCTGGCGGCCTTTGTATTTTTTGCGGACGGCCTGCACCTCGCTCTCGGAGACCTTATCGGCCTTGTTGCTCCACGCGTTGCGCAGGAAGCTCATCAGTTGCGCGATGTCTGCGTCGGAGAACTCGTCGTTGCTGGCGATGCCCGGCATGTCGCCGTTGATCTCGGGGGATTTGTACACTTTACCGTTGACCTGTACGGGCCCGGTGAGGCCGTATAGCACGATGGCGATGAGGCGTTCCTTTTTCCCGGTCACGATCTCGGAGTGATTGAGCGGCGGCGCGAGGGATTGGATGCCTTCGCCGTCTGCGCCATGGCAGGTTTGGCAGATGGTTTTGAAGAGCAGGTTGCCGCGGGGGAATTCGCGGACGAGGGCTTCATCCAGCCGTGCCTTACGGTGGTTGGAGATATCGACCAGCACCTTTTCCAACCGGCGGCGGATGACCAGGTTGGTATCGGCGTTCCAGGTTTTGATGGCAGACAGCAGTTCGGTTTCTTTGTCTTTCGCATTGCTGATGACCGCGTCCGCGATAACTTTATCGTTGGGATAACGTTGCCAGATGCTTGTCAGGACGGCTTTTGCGGCCGACGGGTCTATCTTCGCGACAAACGGGAGGATCCATGCCGCAACCGGCGCGGTTGCTTTCGCAGTGGCGGCATCCGTGATTTTCGGAAGGAGATGCTGCATATTGGATTTGTTCAGCACCGATGGCAAAACCGATAGCGCCTGGCGGCACAAGGCAGCTTTCGTTGTATCGAGCAATGGCAGCACATCTTCCGCCGTAAGCGCGTGGAGGCCTTCCAGGGCCCAGAGCGCGTGTTGCCGGCTGTAATCATTATTAGAACGCAATATTTCACGCAATTGCGGAACAAGCGCTTCCTGCTGTCCGTCCACGATCAATTGTTGCGCGAGGTCGCGCACCCATCCGTTCTCATGCTTCAGCGCCTTTACCCAATCTGCCGGCGTATCGCCTATTTTGAAGGTTTCCGGTTTCGAATTTTCGGGAATGATGCGGTAGATGCGGCCGCAGTTCAGCGGATCGGTGAGCCCGCGCATCCCGATCTCGTTTTTCAGGTAAGGCGTGAGGTAAGTTTTATGCTGGATGATGCCGCGGTACATGTCTAACACATACAGCGCCCCGTCCGGACCAAGGTAAAGGTTTACGGGGCGGAAACGCTCGTCGGTGCTGGCCAGGAATTCGCGCCCGGCGTAGGCCTGTTTGCCTTTCACGAAATAGCCGCTATCGTTGAGGATGTTACGTTTGATGAGGTTCGCGGAAGGCTCGGCCACGAAGGCGTTGTTCAGAAATGCAGCGCCGAAAAGCGGGTCGCGGTAAATCACGGGGCCGCAGGCCGCGGTGAAGTTGACGAGGCGGAGACTGTCGTCCAGCACGCCTTTCATATATCCGCGGTTGACGCCCGGCGTGGGGCGGACGGGATAGGTACGGTTATCGGGGACGATGTTCTCGTCGTACCCTTCCACCCGGCGCTGGTTGGGATTATTGCGGCCGAGGCCCGGGGGAAAATAATCGCCCAGCAGGTTTTCGGAGTTGTTATTGTAGAAGAGCCGGCCCTCGCTGTCTTGCGTGATGCCCCATTGCCCGCGGAAATGGGTTTCCTCTTTCCGCCATTTCCCGTTTTCGAGGCGATAGCGTTTGGCGGATTTGGCGGAATAGATCCAGTTGTCCATAGCGCGGAGAAGGCCATTGGGCTGGTGTTCCACGTTGCCGCCTTCGGTGTACAGGGAATCGACGAGGGTTTTGCGGCCGGGTTTGTCGTTATCGATTTCGACGTACCACAGGCGCGGGGGCTCGGCAACCAGCAGGCCGTTGCCGACGATGGCGAGGGCGCGCGGGAGGATGAGGGAGTCGAGGAACACGGTGCGGGTGTCTGCACGGCCGTCGCCGTTGGTATCTTCAAGGATAACGATCTTTCCGTTGGGAACGTTTTCGCCGGTGCCGGCGGTGTCTGGCATATAGCCGGTCATTTCCGCGACCCACATACGGCCGTGGCGGTCGAACGTCATGGCAACGGGCACTACGACCTGTGGTTCGGCGGCAACGGACTGGATGGTGAAGCCTGCTTCGAGCCGGAAGGAACGGAGGGCATCTTCGGGAGAGAGCACGGGGCTTTCCGCGAAATCCTTCCGCATGGCGAGCGAGTCTTGTTTCGCGCCTTTGCCTGCGGGCTGGCAGGCGGCGAGCGCCCACAGCGCGAGTAATCCCCCGAGATAAGTCAGTTTCCTGGTGCTAAAGCCTCCCTTCATGCTTTGAAATCGATTGTATTGCGTCGAAAATATACAAATCCTGCCCGGAAGTCAAAAATTTGCGGGGGCTAAAATAAGATTTGGAAGGGCAAAAACGATGTAAATCTTGACCAGCGGCAAGTGGTTCGACGAATTATTCGATCGCCGTAGCCTGGGAGCTTTCCAGTTCCCACGCCTCTCCTTTCTTAACGGCCACGGCCTCCCCGAACTGGTATCCCAACCGGAAATGGATGGTCGCCCGCTGGAGGGATTTGTCGAATTGGATCCGGTTCACGAGGGGATGACTGATGACATACCAGCCTTCGTTGTGCTTTGTGATCACCAGCACCCATTTCCGCAGCCATTCTCCGCGGCCGAGGGACTCGCTGGTAACCGGTTTTTCTGATTTCCCTTGCAGGAATCGCGGCAGCACCGAGTCGTATGCGGCGGTCAGATACAGGGGCTTTCCGGCGCTTTGGGCCACTGCGGGCCGGAAATCGCGCAGCGTGTCGGGCGTTCCCTCCACTTCGATCGCCAGTTCCTTCGGGAGCACGACGTATGGCTGGCCGGTATAGATACCTTTACCACCGGGCTCCCATTCGCCCAGGCTTTCCACTTTATCCGGCCGGAACACCAGTGCAAAAACTTCATAGGCGGCTTTCTCCTTTTCGCTGCTGAAACCGGTATTCGGCTGCAACGCGTTGCTCCATTGATCGAAAAAGGCACCGAATCCCGTGGAATCCTGCCCGGCGCAATAACTGTCCAGGAATAACACGGCTTTGTCGGCAGCGATGGGATAAGGGGGCAAATCAACAACCTTGCCGGACGCGCTGGCACCACCGCAGGAAGCGAATAACATACAAACAGGTAGCAAATATCTCATACAAACGGGGATTTTACATCCGGACATTCAAAATTCACGGATGCTGTAAATATATTAAAGAAACTTTCTACGGAATACATCCCGCAACTGCGAGTATCCGTTCATCAAACTACCTACCACGAAATTCTCTTTCAGGTTGTTGCGCACGGTGCTTCGCATGATCCGCACCACCACGTCTTTCTCCACTTCGCCCTTCTCCTTCACCTTCGCCAGCAGGTTTACGGCGATGAAACCCAACAGCGCGCCGAACAGGAAGAGGAAGTTCCAGTCCTGCAGCTCGATGATGTGCAGGGATTTCGTCCACCGGGGCCCTCCCCACTCCGCGTCCACTTTCAAATGGCGGCCCGTGAAATAGTCGGCCAGGATACCGCCGGCCAGCGGCGCCAGCGCGGAAAAGATGGCGGTAACGATGTTCTTGGCGGAAAGATAAATGATGGCGTCGGCCGTGGGCGCTAGTTTCAGGCCGATGTTGGTGAGGCTGAGATTGATCCCCGCGTTCGAGAAACCCATCAAAATATGAATGAGCGACAGCAACACGAGGTTCGGCCAGAGGAACGACCAAATCCCTACAAAGCACCATGCCAGCAAACAGATAATATACAGCGGTGCCCCGATGGCGATGATGGTTTTGTTGCTATACCGGTCCGCAAACTGGCCCCAGAGGCGGATCGTGAGGATACTGCTCACCTGGCTGAGGATCGTAAAGCCGATGATGTACGACAGCGGCAGGTTCATGCTTTTCATCATGAACACGTTGAAAAACGGCGCGGCGATGTTCACGGCAAACACCCAGGCGGAGTTGAACACGAGCAACCGGCGGAAATTCGGGTCGCGCAACGGGCGGCGGAGCATGACGAACACGTTTTCCCGCGGCAGGACCCTCTTTGGCTCCGGCGTTCCCGCCAACATGGAGGAACCGATCAGGCCCGCCGTTCCAGCCAGTACGAACATCAAACCGTAACTCTGCATTTCCCTTTCCGGGAAATAGCCCTTCACATAATCCAACCCCAGCGCCAGCAGCAGGCTCAGCACCACGTTGAGCGATTGCATGAGGGCGCTCCTTTGCCCGAAAAACGTACCCAGCCGGTTTTCGGGGATCAGGTCCTTCATCCAGGAATTCCAGCTGGCGCCGGCGACCGCGCCGGAGAGATAATAAAAGAATAATACGGGAATGAGCAGTTCGATCGAAAGTACCCCGGGGAAAAAGACCGGCACCAGGCCGATGAGCACCAGCGGCACCCGCGCCAGTACCGAGCCGGCTACCGTTATGGCGCGCCGGTTATTGAACTTCCTGACCAGCCAGATCGCGATGAGCTGGAACATGTTCACCATGGTCGGCAAGGCCGCGATGAGACCCAACTGGAGGTTGCTGGCCCCCAGTAAGATGGCCATCGCCACGATGAAGGCGCCCCCGGTCAGCGTGGTCATCGCTTCCGAAAACAATCCGTCCCAAACTACCTTCCGCAAGCCCTTTTCCACTTCCTGTTCCGTCAATACTTCTGTCGGCTGTAAGTTCATGTACCAGGTTTGGTGCTTACGCACAATCTTTGTGCCGGATAAAGCCGTTAAACGGGTGATTTACATGAAAACAGGCGCCCCGTTCCGGACGCGCCCGTCCCTATCGCATGTGATGTTTTTTCTAGTTAAGACTGCGGAAGTCTACCGGCACCAGTTTGCTCACGCCCGGCTCCTGCATGGTAACCCCGTAGATCACGTCTACCGCCGCCATCGTCTGCTTGTTGTGCGTAACGATGATGAACTGCGAGTTGTCGGAGAACTTGCGGATCATATTGGTGAATTTGCCTACGTTGGCATCGTCGAGCGGGGCGTCCACCTCATCGAGGATACAGAACGGCGCGGGCTTGATGAGGTAAATGGCGAACAGGAGCGCCGTGGCGGTGAGGGTCTTCTCTCCACCCGACAACTGCGTGATGGCCGCAGGGCGTTTTCCTTTCGGTTTGGCGATGATCTCGATGCCGGTATCCGCCAGGTTGGTGGGGTCGTTCAGGATCATATCGCACTGGTCTTCTTCGGTAAACAGCGCCTTGAACACGCGGATGAAGTTTTCCTTCACCTGGTTGAACGTGTCGAGGAACTTCTGGTTGGCTGTGGATTCCACTTCCTGGATCGTTGCCAGCAGCGATTCCTTGGCGTTCACCAGGTCGTTTTTCTGCTCGAGGATGAACTCGTACCGCTTTTTCATCTCGGTATATGCTTCGATGGCCGTGGGGTTGATCTCGCCCATGTTCTCAAGGCGCTTTTTCAACCGCTCGGCGTTGGCCTGCAGGTCTTCGACAGTCTGCGTACCCGTACGGTCTTCGTCCAGGATTTCGTCGAGGTTTACCTTGAACTCCACGCTGAGGCGCTCTTTCATGGACGCCAGTTGCAGCTTCAGTTCGTTCACCTTGTCTTTGATCTGGTTGAGCTGCTGATCGAGCATATCGCGCGTTTTCTGCTTGGAGCGGAGCACGCTTTCCAGTTCCTGGAGGTGGTTACGGAAATTATAGTATTCCTGGTCCTTTTCGTTCACGGCTTTTTCCTCTTCCTCGCGGCGGCGGAACAGTTCCAGCAATCCGTCTTCGGAGGTATTGAGCCGGTCTTCGGCCGCGGCGATGTTGCCGGCGGTATCTTCCAGCTGCCTGCGGTTGCTTTCGATCTGGGCGTGCAGGTCTGTCAGTTGTTTGCGCTTGAATTCCAGTTCCTGTTTGAGGGCCTGCACCTTGCTTTGCTGGCGCGTATGCTGGAGGTTCTGGTTGTTGTACTGGATGTTGGCCTGGTTGAACTGCTGCTCCGCTTCCTGGCTCGCGCGCTCGGCGGCCACGATGCTGTCGTGCAGACTGTTCACCCGGTCGTTGAGGGTATCCAGTTCATCCCTCACGGTGGAAATCGACTGTTCGTTGGTAGCGAGGGAACCTTCCATTTCGGCGAGGCGTTTATTGCCCGTTTCGATCATGTGGTGGAAGTTCTCGATACGGTTTTGCAGGCCGAACAGTTGGTTATTGAGTTGGTTGACGCGCTCGCGGGCGGCGTTGATCTTGTTTTCGTTGAGCTGGCTGTTGTAGCCCAGCACTTCGTCGTGCTTGGCCTGGAGTTTCGTTTTGAGGGAGCTTACCACGCCTTCCAGTTCGCGGATTTCCGCGTCGAGCTTTTCGAGGTTCTTGGCGCGGCCGAGCTTCTTCCCTTCGAACAAACCTACGGAACCGCCGTTCATGCTGTATTTCCCGCGGTGCATCCTGCCCGATTTCTCGGTGATGAGCACGTCTTGCTCCGGCAGCTCGCTGAAATTGATGGATGCGAGATCGTCGGACACGAATACTTTGCCGAGCAGGTAATTGCCCAGGCCTTTGTATTTCTCGTCGATCTCTACCACATCGAGCGCCGGGATGGTGCCGGGCGGTGTAAAGAGGCCGCCGGCCTGGTGGTTGAACTGGTCGAGGATGAAGAAGTTGGCTTTGCCTTTCTTGTTGCCGTCGAGCAGGCGGATGGCCTGAACGGCTTCTTCGGCGTTGTTGACCACATAATAGTTGAGATACGGCTCCAGCAGGTTTTCGATGCAGGTGCGGTAATCTTCCTTACAAAAAAATATGTCTGACAGGATGGGCGCTTTATTGTTCCATTCATTGTTCTTTTTGAGGAACTTGATGGATTCGGGATAGCCTTCCAGGCTGTCTACGAGTGATTTGAGGAGGTCGTATTCGTTCTTTTTGGAATCGAGTTTCCGGTTTTCGTCTACCAGTTTGTCGCGCAGCCCTTCGATCTCGCCCTGAGCGGTGAGGATCTTGCCTTTGGTTTCTTCCTGGAAGGCGATCATGTCTTCCAGTTCCTCTTTGGAGGTCTGGAGGTTATCCTGCAGGGTTGTTTTTTCATCTTCCAGCTGCTGGATCTGGGCGAGGCGGGTGGTCTTTTCCTCCTGGAGCTGCTGGATGCCGCGCTGGAGGTTCTGGACGGAGGTATCGGCGACGGCCACTTTCTTTTCCGCTTCGAACTGCTGGCGTTGCCATTGTTGTTGATCGCGGCGGAGGTTTTCGAGGTGGAGTTTTTTCTCGGAGAAGTGTTGTTTTTTCTCGTCCACCATTTCCTGGAGGGTTTCCAGTTCGTCCTGCATGGATTCGAATACTTCGGCTTCGTCGGTCACCTGCGTTTCGGTGAACGCGATGGATTCGGTGAGGCCGTTGAGCTGTCCTTCCGCGCTGCCGAGGAAGTCGGTGATGCCTTTTTCCCGTTCGCGGAGGTAGGTCAGCTGTTGGGAAGCGAGGTTTTTATCGTTTTCTTTCGTGCGGATGGTGGAAACGAGCTCGTTGAAGGAGCGTTGCAGAACCTGGAGCTCGCGTTCCTTGGCCACGAAATGGAGCTTATCCTGTTCCACGGCGGCTTCGTCTGTGGAGATTTCGGCTTCCAGGGCGAATTTCCGGTCGGTTTCCTGCTGTTGTTGCTCGGTGAGGTCGCGGAAGGTGATGTTAAAACCTTCGAGGGCGGCTTTGGCGAGCTCTATGCTGGCTTCTTTATAGTCTTTTTTGATCTCGTAATAGCGTTCGGCTTTTTTGGCCTGGCTTTCGAGGGTTTTGAGGTTGTTATTGATTTCGAAGAGGAGGTCTTCGATACGGTTGAGGTCGCCTTCGGTGGCGTCCAGTTTGGATTTGGCTTCTTTTTTACGGGTTTTGTAGATGGAGATCCCGGCGGCTTGCTCGAGCATGCGGCGGCGGGAGTTTTCCTTGTCCTTGATGATATCGTCTACCATCCCGAGCTCGATGATGGCGTAGGAGTCTGTGCTGACGCCGGTGTCTAGGAAGAGGTTATGGATATCTTTGAGGCGGCAGGCCACATCGTTGAGCCGGTATTCGGAGTCGCCGTTTTTGTAGAATTTGCGTGTGATCGTAACCGTGGTGAATTCCGTCGGGAGTACGTTCTTGTTGTTCTCGAAAGTGAGGCTCACTTCGGCCATACCGGAGGCGGAACGGGTGCGGGAGCCGTTGAAGACGAGGCCGGCCTGGTTTTCGGAACGGAGGTTGGAGATCTTGTGCTCGCCGATCACCCAGCGGATAGAGTCGATGATATTACTCTTTCCACAGCCGTTCGGGCCGATAACACCGGTCACGCCTTCGTCGAAATGCAGTACGGTCTTATCCGCAAAACTTTTGAAACCCTTGATCTCTAATGTTTTTAAACGCACATTTGTCGGATTACGAATTACGAAAGATGAAGCAGCAATCCCCGGAAACACCATTCCCGAAACATTCCTGCGCCATGATTTGGCCGCCAAAGATAATCGAATTCTGCTGATTCCAGCACTGCGCGGGGTTGCCAGCCGTGGCGGCGGTTTTCAGATATGGCAACGGGGCGTTCGATCTCACTTCAGTAAGTTATCGCAAACCGGTAAATGTGAATAAGGAATTTATACACACATGGGGATAATTTATACACCACAATAGTAAATAATAACCACTATCTTACTGATAACGAATCAAATAAGCTCACCGGCGAATAGATCCGCACATGCCGCCGCCCGCCGGGGCGGAAGCCGGGTTTATTCGTAATTTTGCCCGCAATGCAAGAACGTTGGACCAAAGAAGCGAAAGCCTTTATTTTCAGTTACCATTTCAGCAACGGACTGCGCACAACGCTGAGCGTGGTTGTCCCCTCCCTTATTTTCGGCCTCAGCGGCCATTTGTCTACCGGTATCGCCATCTCGATGGGCGCCCTCTGCACCGCGCTCGCCGATGTGCCGGGGACCATCATCCATAAACGCAATGGACTGATTATCAGCACCATTCTTATTTTCCTGACGGCCCTGGGCACGGGGCTTCTCCTGCCCTACACGCCGGCGCTCGTGGTCTGGGTGGGGCTTTGCAGCTTCTTTTACAGTATGCTGCTCATCTACGGCAACCGCGGCGGGAACATCGGCGTGGGGGGCCTCCTGGTCATGGTATCCGTCATGGCCGAGCACCTGACCTGGCAAATGGCGATCGAAGTATCGCTGCTGACGCTCTCCGGCTCCATCTGGTACGCCCTGCTGGCGCTTTTGCTCTGGCAGATCAGGCCGTACCTGACCGTGCAGCAAACATTGGGCGAATGTATCCAGCAAACCGCCCGGTACCTCCGCCTACGGGCAGACTTCTATCGCCCCGAAAAAGACATTACCACTACCTATAAAGACGTGCTCGCCCAGCAGGTGATCGTCAACGAAAAGATGGAAGCCGTGCGCGAACTGCTCCTGAAAATGCGCTCCGCACAGCAGGGTACCACCTCCATCTCCAAATCCATGGTGCTGATATTCCTCGATCTGGTAGACATGCACGAGCAATTCATGGCCTCCCAGATCGACTATACCTCCCTCCAAAAGAAATTCGCCGGCACCCAGGTCATCGAGCAACTGCACCACACCATCGTCCAGTTCGCCGATGAGCTCGACCATATCGGCATCGCCGTTTCGGCC
This sequence comes from Chitinophaga rhizosphaerae, assembly GCF_003958645.1. Taxonomy (GTDB): domain Bacteria; phylum Bacteroidota; class Bacteroidia; order Chitinophagales; family Chitinophagaceae; genus Chitinophaga; species Chitinophaga rhizosphaerae. Next base: position 448,459 of record NZ_RXLO01000005.1, on the reverse strand, counting down.
GGGCTACGGTCCTTACCGCACGTCAACCTCAAACTGGAACTGGAAAAATCGCGGCGCGCGTTCAAGGCCTATCAAGCCTCCCTGCCCACCCTGCGCGAACGGGCAGACCTCATTCCGTTCGACGGGGTTTTCGACAACCTGGAGCATATCGCGCAGCGCCTGTACAACCTGCACCGCCTCACCCGGCTGGAAAGGGCCAAGGAAGCCTCGTTCGATCATCAACTCGAGCTTTCCGCCTTCACCACGCGGCAGCGGTACGACGTGGAGACCTTCCGCAACAACCTCACCTTCAATTCCCACATCTTCCGCCACGCCCTGCGCACGGCCCTGGCCATGGTCACGGGTTTCCTGCTGGGGCATGCGCTCGATCTGAGCAAGACCTACTGGATATTGCTGACGATCATGGTGATCATGAAACCCGGTTTCAGCCTCACCAAAACCCGGAGCTTCCAACGGATCATCGGCACCATCATCGGCGCGGTCTGCGCGGCGGGCATTCTATGGCTCACGAAAAACGACGTCGTCATCTTTTCCGTCATGCTCGTCTGCATTCTGGGCGCTTACAGCTTCCAGACGTACCATTACGTGACGAGCGTGATCTTCATGACGCCGTTCATCGTTTTCCTTCTCCATTTCCTCCACCCGGCCGATTTCGAGAACGTGACCCAGCGCGTACTGGACACCCTCATCGGCGGCGGCATCGCCTTCCTCTTCAACTACATATTCTGGCCGAGCTGGGAATACCGGTTCCTCCCCGATTACATGATCAAAACCATGGAAGCCAACCGGGCATACCTCCAGGAAGTGACGAACCTCTACACCGGGAAGCCTTTCAGCCTCATCGCGTACAAACTGGCGCGAAAAGACGTGCACGTGACCACCGCCAACCTCACTTCCGCCTTCCAGCGGATGCTGTCGGAGCCCAAAAGCAAACAGAAACACGGTTCGCAGCTTTACCATTTCGTGGTACTGAGCCATTCCCTTTCCAGCCACATCGCCCAATTATCCGGCTACGCCCTGCAACACCGGCTGCAATACCAGCATCCGGAGTATAAAGACATCATGCTGTTCCTCAACACGCTCATGGACCAGGTGGCGCAATACGTGAACTCCGGCACCTGGGGCGAAGACCCCGCCGCTCCGGCCGCCTTCCATTCCCTGGAAGAACGCCTCACGCACCTCATCTCCGTTCGGCAGGAACAGATCAACCAGGGCCAGGGGCAAACCACGGAGCGCGAAGAAATGCTGGAGATCAAGCACGTGCGCGATCAGCTCCAGGCGCTCTATTCCGTCCTGAAAGACATGAAAAAGGCCGCGATTCACGCGGCCCAGATCAACGATTAATATTTTACGGCTACAACTCCGTCACGATAATGAACTGATCAGTAACGGGAATGCAGAATTGCAGGATGTGATCGAAGAACGCCGGCCCGCATTCAGCGTAATACGGTAGCAGGTTTTCTTTCCGCTCCTGCAGCGAGTTGCCGGGGAACAGGCGGTCTTTCACCGTCTGGATCTGCTCCGTCTGCCAGGCGAATTTCTTCTTTTCGGCGCGCAGGAACTTGTGCTCAATTTTCCCGATGGATTTTATCGCCCGGGAGCGTTCGGCGTTCACACTGGCCGCCAGCGTTACATCGATCTGTTTCGCTTTTTCTTCCAGATCGTTGAACAGCTTTTCCACGGCCGTATATTCATCCCGCAGCACGAGCGCCGCGTTGGTGCGATCATGCACGAATTTACTGATGATAAGCCCCGTGTCTTCGAACAGCTCGTCGGGCGTGAGGCCCAGCTTGTGCAGGCGCGCATGTTCCTCCCGGCGCACCCACAAAAACGAATTACGGAGGAGGATGACGGGATACGGCACTTTATGATATTGGAACAAATCCTTCAACTCGAGCCAGTACGCCACTTCGCCGCCGCCACCGATGAAAGCGATGTTGGGAAGGATGGTTTCCTGGAGGATGCCGCGCAGAATGACATTCGGACTGAACCGCTCCGGATGGGTTTCCAGCTCGTTCAGCAATTCGTCGCGCGTAAAGGACAACTGTGTGTGTAGAACTTTCCACAATTCCCCATCTTTCACAATGCGCTCGCGTTTGTCATCGATGAGATAGAAAAGATTTATTTCGCGCGGAGTGGCTTGTACCTTGAAATGGGCTGACAGTTTGTCGATCGTTTTGGAGACGATTTGTTCGGAACGCTGGTTCAGCAGCTCGTCTTTCATGACAGGGATCAGCTGGCGTTTGAAGTTGGGATGATCCGGGATGAGCACCACCAGTCCGTAGCACCCGAACAGTTCATTGACAAGGCTCAGGGTAGCCTGCTGAATGTTGGGTTGTTCGAGATAGGCGTTCCGCAGGATGTCCAGCAGTTGAGGCCCGTGCGGCAGGAAGCCGATACTGTCACCAATTTGTTTGAGCATGGGTTCCAGGTTCTCCGTGCGCATGCGCCCAACGGCCCCGGTCTGGTCCGTTTCCCAGGTGAGTTTGCGCCCTTCCAGCCAGATGGAGCCCAGCTCGTCGAGATCGGCATCCTCGCTGCCCATGTAATAAACAGGTACGAAGTGCTTGCCAGGATGCTGGCGGGTAAGATCTTGTGCCAGTTTGACGGTTTGCAGGATTTTATAGGCGAAATAGAGGAATCCGGTGAAGATATTGGGCTGATGGGCGGTACAGACCGTGAAAGTGTTGGTTGCCTGCAACAGGCCGATATTGGCGCGTACTTCTTCCCTGATCCCGAGATGCGCATATTGCTGATAGAGGGTTTCTGTCAGTATGTCCCGCCGGAGGGCCTGCCCTTCCTTGATCTTGATTGCCATGGCAAAGTCGGGCCCCGTAGGGCTGTAAGCGTAAAAATCCCGCAGCGGGGGCTGTCCGGACAGGAAGTTGGCAATGAGTGGACTGAAGTAACGGGTATCTGCAATCGGTACCGTATGGAAAGATATGCCCGGGTTTATATGTTGGATCACTGAATCTGAATTTGAAGAACGAATTTACGTCAATTACACATTACGAATCTACGTATTTCCTTCCTGCCATTTCTGCCACTTATCACAAATGCCCCGAACGTTAACTATTGCCATACAACAATCTGGCGCCAGATTTGTAAAATCTACGTTGACCCGGACAGGAATTCTACACTTAGCTTAAAAAAACATCTTATCTTATGAGAATTGCATATATAGCCTCGTATTATCCCCGTGAGTGCGGAATAGCGACTTTTACAGAGCATTTGATCAAGGCCATGCAAGGCCAGCAGGAAGCGCCCGAAGTGAGCGTGATCGCCATGAATGACGAAGGACAGGTATATGAATATCCGCCCGAGGTCGCGTTCACCGTGCGGCAGCAGCATATGGCGGATTACCTGGATGCGGCAGACTGGGTGAACGGGAACGGGATAGACCTGGTAGTGGTGCAACATGAATTCGGCATATTCGGCGGAGAAAGCGGGATCTTCCTCCTGCCCTTCCTTCACCGGTTGAAAGTTCCTTTCATCGCCACGTTCCATACCGTGCTGAAGGAGCCCTCGTTCCTCCAGAAAAGCATCGTCCGCGAAATATCGCGGCAGGCGGAACGGGTGGTGGTGATGAGCCGGCTGGCCATTTCCTTCCTGGAAGATATTTATGAAGTTCCCTCCGACAAAATTTCACTGATCCCCCATGGCGTCCCTGATTTCGGGAATTTATCGATCCGGGCAGACGTGGTGCCCGAAACGCTCCGCAACCGGAAGCTCATTTTCACGTTCGGGCTGCTGAGCCGTAACAAGGGCATCGAAACCGTCATCAACGCATTGCCGCAGGTGATCGAAAGGCATCCCGACGTGATGTACGTGGTGGCCGGGAAAACGCATCCGGCCGTGCTGCGCAATTGCGGGGAAGAATACCGCCAGAGCCTCCAGCAGCTGGTAGACAACCTGGGGCTGGGGGGCCATGTGCTTTTCCTTGATAAATTCCTTACGGAAAACGACCTGTTCGCCTGGCTCACGCGCAGCCAGATTTACGTGACGCCCTACCTGAGCGAAGCGCAGATCACCAGCGGGACGCTTACCTATGCAATGGGCGCCGGCGCTGCGGTGCTTTCCACGCCATACTGGTACGCGACGGAACTGCTGGCTAACGGCCGCGGGAAATTGTTCGGTTTCGCGCAGCATGAAACCCTCGGGCAACTGATCCTTTCGCTGCTCGACGAGCCCGCCAAACTGGAAGCCCTCCGCGAAAACGCCTACGAATACGGCCGCGAACTGCAATGGAGCCGGATGGGCGGCAGGTACCTTCAACTGGCCGTGAAAGTCCTGGGCGTACCGCGACCCACCGTATTGCCCGATCCGCTGCCCGACGCCTCCGCGCTTCCCGCCCTCAACCTCACCCACATCCGGCGGTTGACAGACGATACCGGCATCGTGCAGCACGCCAAGTACGGCATTCCCAACCTGAAAGAAGGATATTGCGTAGACGATAACGCCCGCGCGCTCATGATGACGCTCATGGCCCAGCAGTTCCGCAAAGGCAAGGAAGTGCCCGAACTGCTGCCGGTATACCTCAGCTTCATCCATTATATGCAGACGCCCGACGGGAATTTCCGGAATTTCCTCAGCTTCAGCCGGCAATACCTCGATGAAGTTGGCTCCGAAGATGCTTTCGGCCGCACCGTTTGGGCGCTGGGGTACCTCATCCGCTTCGCCCCCAACAATTCCTACCGCGAATTCGCTTATGAACTGTACCACCGCTCCATCCAGCACTTCGCGGCGCTGGAGCACCTGCGCGGACGGGCCAACAGCGTCATCGGCGTTTGCCATTATATTTTGCACCACCCGGCAGACGAAGGGATGATCCATATCCTCGAACAACTCATCCAGCCGATGATCGACGCCTGGGATCGCAATGCTACGGCAGACTGGCGCTGGTACGAGAAATCGATGACCTACGATAACGGCATCCTTCCCCTCGCCATGCTCCACGCCGCAGAAGCGACCGGCAACGAAAAGTGGCGCAATATCGCATTGGAAAGCTTATCCTTCCTGGAAAACCTCACCATGGCACATGGTTATTTTTCGCCCGTGGGTAACAACGGATGGCACTGCGAAGGCGGCGCCTGTCCGCTGTTCGACCAGCAGGCGATCGAAACCATGGCCATGGTCTTATTGTACCAGCAGGCATATGTAGCCACAAACGAAACGGACTATTTGCGAAAAATGTATACGTGCTTTCAATGGTTCCTCGGCGAAAACGTGCTCCGCATTCCGCTGTACGACCATGAAACACACGGGTGTTGCGACGGATTGTCGGCCGCAGGGCTGAACCGGAACCAGGGCGCTGAATCCACTTTGGCATATTTTATTTCACATATTGCCGTGTTACAAACTTGTGAGTCCATCCCAAAACCGGAAAAATCCGTACGTACTACCATCATTTCAACGAATGTTGTCAGTAAAATCAGTTAACAACCCATGAAAATCGCGATCCTTTCCCCAGTAGCGTGGCGTACTCCGCCCGTTAGTTACGGCCCCTGGGAACAAATCGCGTCCAACGTGACGGAAGGCTTGGTCCGCCGCGGTCTGGACGTAACACTGTTTGCCACCCAAAATTCTATTACGGGCGCAAAGCTCAAAGCTGTTTGTCCCCATGGTTATGAAGAAGACCATTCGCTGGACGCCAAGGTCCAGGAATGCATCCACATCAGCATGTTGATGGAAGAGGCGCGGAACTTCGACATCATCCACAATCACTTCGACTTCCATCCGCTCACGTTCAGCCGGCTTATCCGCACGCCGATCGTGACCACGATCCATGGATTTTCGTCGGAGCACATCGTTCCCGTATTCAAGCGGTACAACCGGAACACGCATTACGTTTCCATCAGCGAATCCGACCGCCATCCCGATCTGCGGTACGAAGCCACGGTGTACAACGGGATCGATCCCGCGCAGTTCGATTTTATCGGCACCCCGGGCGAGTATCTCCTGTTTTTCGGCAGGCTCCACCCGCACAAGGGCGCGCACGACGCCATCCGGATCGCCCAGCTCAGCGGCAAACGCCTTATCATCGCAGGGATCATCCAAAACGAACAGTACTTTAAGGAACAGGTAGCGCCCTTCATCGACGGCGACCAGATCCAGTACGTTGGTACCGCCGATCCGCAACAGCGCCGCCAACTCATGGGTGGCGCACTCGCGTTGCTGCATCCCATTTACTTCGAAGAGCCGTTCGGGCTCAGCGTTGCGGAAGCCATGATGTGCGGAACGCCCGTTATCGCCTACAACCGCGGGTCTATGCCCGAGCTCATCAAGGCCGGCGAAACGGGATTCATCGTGAGCAATGCCGCCGAGGCGGCCGAAGCGGTGAAAGACATTCCGTCGCTCGACCGCGGGCAATGCCGCGCATGGTCTGCATCGAAGTTCAGTGTAGACAGGATGGTGGATGATTACATCGAAGTGTACAGATCGGTGCTGGCGAAATCGCCGCCGAAAGGACCGATGACGCCATCGATCATGGGCAGGTACAATTAACCTTCCTTCACTCTTTCGAGCAAATCTTTCAGATGTACGGTCGCGAAGGTAGACGCGTAATCCGACAGGCCATACGGTATGAGCAGCTCTTCGTTATGAATGAGCGCGCCGCAGCTGTAGAGCACGTTGGGCACGTAGCCTTCGCGTTCGTCTTTATTGGGGATGATGAGCGGTTCGCGGAGCCGGCCGATCTCGATCTTGGGATCTTCCAGATCGAGCAGCGTTGCTCCCAGGCAATACGTGCGCATGGGGCCCACGCCGTGGGTGATGACGAGCCAGCCTTCCGGGGTTTCGATGGGTGAGCCGCAGTTCCCGATCTGGACGAACTCCCAGGGGTATTTGGGGGTTTGCAGGATCTCGGGGTTTTCCCAGATATTGATCTTGTCGGAATACATGATGTAATTGTTGATCCCGTCGATGCGCGACATCATCGCGTACCTCCCCTTAATTTTCCTTGGGAACAGCGCCAGGTTCTTGTTCTGCGCGCCTTCGCCGTAGAGCGGCATGATCTTGAAATGATAGAAATCGCGCGTGGCGAGCAGTTTCGGCTGAATGGTGACGCCGTCGAACGCCGTGTACGTGGCGTAATAGGTAACGCCGCTCGTATCACCGGTATATTTCACGAACCGCGCGTCTTCGATCCCCCGGCTTTCCGCGTCGGAATACGGGAAAATCACGCGGTCGGAAATATCGGTATCCAGCGAAAAATTGATTTCATAATAGCTGTCTGCCAGCCATAGCAGCCGTTCCAGGTTCCGTTTGATGAGATGGTCTATCTGGTAGCGCTGCTGCATTTCGCGGATCACTTTCTTCAGTCCTACATAATCGAACGTTTCGGGTAGGGAGCCGGCCACTTCGCGGAGCACGGAATCGGGCAGGCTAATGGAAACGGCATTCTGGAAGAATATATTTTTGTGGTAAATGGTGTTGCGGATAATATCCGGTTCGTCGACATAATTCCCCGCCGGGATGATGTTAACGTTGTTATCGCGGTCCACGATGGCTTGCCGGAAAACGATGGACGACACGTGCCCTTCGCCCACGGCGCGAAAGCTGAGGATCACCCGTTTTTCCCCTTCTTCGAGATTGCTCTGGTCGGGATCTTCGACGATGGAGGGATTGAAAAACGCGGCGGATTCGATGGAAAACTCGTTGGTAAAATAGGAACCGATGAGCAGTTTCCGTTTCATGCCGAGCTGTTCGAAATCCAGGCCCAGCGCCTGAACGAGGGGCTTCACCTTTTCCGCGTGCCGTTCAAATATCCGGGTGATGTTCCGGTGCCTGCGCGAGAATTCGCGGAGCAGCGGGATGATCGCCCCTTCCACATCCGTGTCGGTCATTTCCGTTACTTTCAGGATGATGCCCTTTGCCCGGGCGTCTCCGTTGAAAAAGAACCGGGCCACCACACGTTTGAGGTCCGGAGTGATCTTGGCCTTCTGCCTTTCGATGGGTATGCGCATATCCGTTTTTTTATTGCCTTTGCGCCCGTCGGTTCAACACTGGAAGCCGTCGGGCAGCACCGCTCCTTTCTTCACAACAACAATGCCATCCTTCACCGTATGCTTCTCGAAATCACCATCTTCGAGATGCTTCCCGCCGTTGATCCGCACATCGTTGCCGATACAGGCGTTCTTGTCGATAATGGCATTGTTGATATAGCAACGGTCGCCGATGCCCATGGGCGGACGGCCTTCCTGTTTCGCCCTGTTGATCTCGTCCAGCGTCTGGTAACTGTCGTTCCCCATGAGGTACGCATTGCTGATGGTAGTTCCCTTCCCGATGCGCGTCCGGATGCCGACCACGCAACGTTCCAGGCGACTGGCATTAATAATGCAGCCGTCGGCGATCATGGTTTTTTCCAGCGTGGTCCCCGAAATTTTCGCCGGCGGCAGCATGCGCGCGCGGGAGAAGATGGTCCGGGTATCGTCGAACAGGTTGAACTGCGGAATATCGTCCGTAAGGCCGAGGTTGGCTTCGAAAAACGACGAGATGTTCCCGATGTCGGTCCAATAGCCTTCATACTGATAGCTCAGCACTTTATGCTCGCCGATGGAGTTGGGGATGATTTCCTTCCCGAAATCCGTAGCGTCCGGCTGGTTGTGCAGCAGTTCGTACAGCAGGCCTTTATTAAAAATGTAGATGCCCATGGAGGCGAGGTAATTGCGGCCTTCGCGTTCCATGTCCGGACCGGTGTCGGAGGTCCAGTCTGGCAGGAGCTCTTTTTTCGGCTTTTCGATGAACGACGAGATGAAGTTTTCGGGATCGGTTTTGAGGATGCCGAATTCCGTGGCTTCGCGGGCGTGAACGGGAATGGTGGCGATGGAGATATCGGCGCCTTTCTCGATGTGGTTGCGGATCATCTCCCGGAAATCCATCTGGTAAAGCTGGTCGCCGGAAAGGATGAGGATGTATTTGTAATCGAAGTTCTCCAGGTGCCGGATGGTTTGCCGGACGGCGTCTGCCGTACCCTGGAACCAGGTAGGGTTGTCGGGCGTTTGCTCGGCGGCAAGAATGTCCACGAAAGCTTTGCTGAAGCTGCTGAAGTGGTACGTGTTCTTGATATGCTTGTTCAGCGAGGCCGAGTTGAATTGCGTGAGCACGAAAATGCGGTGCAGATCGGCATTCAGGCAGTTCGAGATGGGAATATCCACGAGCCGGTATTTTCCGGCTACGGGCACAGCGGGTTTGGAGCGGCTGCGGGTCAGGGGATAGAGACGCGTTCCGGCGCCTCCGCCAAGGATGATCGAGATCACTTCGTTAGACATAACGTACGGTATTATTTATGATAGGCTGGTATAAAGGTCCATGTACTGACGGGCGGCTTTGTTCCACGAATGGTCTTGCTGCATACCCGTTTTCCTGATTTTATTGAATGCGGTTTTGGTGCTGTACAGTTCCAGCGCGCGGCCGATGGCGTGGTTCAGGTCGCCCGCCGTTGGCTGGAAAAACCTCACGCCGGTGCCGCCCTCGTCCCCGAAATCCGTCACGGTATCGCGAAGGCCGCCGGTGGTGCGGACGATCGGGATGGTCCCGTATCGCATGGCGTACATCTGGTTCAGCCCGCAGGGTTCCACCCGCGAAGGCATCAGCAGGAAATCCGCGCCGGCATACAACCGGCGGCTAAGCGCCTCGTTATAACCGATGTACACCCCAAAGTGTTCACCGTTTAGCAGGCGCGCCTGCTGCATGAGCCATTCGATGTGCGCATCTCCGCTGCCGAGGATCAGGCAGTTGAACGCCCCGGGGTGCTCGTACAGCGCGCGGCTCACGGCATCGGGGATGTAATCGGCCCCTTTGTCGCCCACGAGCCGGCCGATGAACACGAACAGCGGCAGACTGCTTTTGAATCCATATTCCTCACAGATACTTTCCTTATTGGCTTTCTTCCCTTTCGTTACATCTTTTATGCCGAAGTTCACCGGGACCATCGGGTCGGACTTCGGGTCCCACACGTCATCGTCTATCCCGTTCAGGATGCCCCTGGCCTTGAACCTTTCGGCGTTCAGCAGGCCTTCCAGCCCGTTGGCGGCGTGGTAGAGCTCCTCCATGTAGCTGGGAGACACGGTATTGATGCGCCAGGCGCATTTGATGGCCGAGGCCAGCGGGTTGATGGCGCCGTTCCAGTCGAGCATACCGCTTTTCCAGAGGTCGAACGACGGAATGAGGTACAGTTTGTCCCACCCGAACTGCCCCTGGTATTGGGCGTTGTGGATGGTGAGCACGGTGGGGATGTGCGCCAATCCGGCGTATTTCCGTCCGTATTTGAGCAGGAACGGGATGAGGCCGGTGTGGTGGTCGTGACAATGGACCACATCGGGCTGGTGTTGCCATTCGCTGAGCCAGTCGAGCACGGCCACCTGGAAAGCGAGGAACCGTTCGGTGTCGTTGGAATAACCGTAGACGTTGGGGGTGTCCAGCAATCCGGGGATATCGACCTGGTAGAAATCGAACCCCAGGGCGTTGTTGCTTTCTTTCCAGACATTGAAATGGTACCAATCGTGCCCGAGCCAGAGCCCTCCCTGGTGCACGAGCTCGAAACTGTGTTTCCCGCTTTCGCGGAAGGGATTCCTGTAGGCAGGGATCACCACTTTGGCGATCGCACCTTCCTGGACCTGGTATTTGGGGAGTGCGCCCACTACATCTGCCAGGCCGCCTACCTTGGCGGCCGGGTAACATTCCGCGCTAACGTGCAATATTTCCATACTTGATTATAATTTAATCCGGAAAGTCCAGATTACAAAGGATTCGTGCATAAAAATATGATCTTCAGCGCTGTGGAGGGTTCCAGGAAACGAAATCCGGGCGTTACATGCATTATTTGGACAACGGATGATGCTGAAGGGCACCCGGAATAGGTCAAATCGTCGAAACTGGCGACGTGGATAGCGGTAATTTGGACCTTCGTCCTGTTTTTCCCGTTGGCCCGAAGGAAGACTGGACCATGCAGGCGGGCGGCAGAACGGTGCTTGGCCCGATGCCCAGGGGCGCAGTGGCCCGGGGGGGCCTGTTCAACCATTTGTACCACCATCGTGGGGAAATGATCGTCTATTTGCGGGCTTCGGGGAATAAGGTACCAGGGCTGTACGGGCCTACTTACGAACAAAGTCAGCCGCAGAAAGCGGCAAAGCCGGGCGGGCTGAATTACTTACCTCCGAAAGTTAATATTTCAAGGGCGGTTGCTGCCGCTAGATCATTAAGTCCGATGCCTGGAGCGGTTTTCACCCAATGTTTCTTCACTCCTGGTGCAAGCAGATTGAGCGACGAATCATCATCTATTATTACATAATCATAGGACCCGAACTGTTCTGCCCATTTGGCAACATCGACGAGCCGGGAATCTACAAAAAGCGGATGCACCTTGAGTGGGCTTCCAGTTTCTTCGGAACCTTTTACCGCTCCGGTCGGGTCATGAAAGGTTGACGTTGGGTTGAAAACATCATCCAGCGTAAATACATCCTTCACAGCGCTTATCCTTCGACGCAATATTTCCGTCCACTGCAGGCTGGAATATCTTGTCCGGTGGGAAGTGGTTAAAATGATGGTCGCAGCGGTTTTCACCAATAACCATTGAAGTTGATCGCTTGCGACCGGGCTAAACCGATAAAACCCGTCGGCATCCAGATCCGGCGGCTTCCAACTGTTTGCCGGAACCATTACGCCATCTATATCAAGTAAAATATACTTCTTCATAACTTCGTTAACAAGAGCAATTTACATGAATTCCGCAGTCATAACCGACATCTTCGGGAATAACGGTTCTGTTTTTCAACATATTTCAAATTCCCGACCGGGTTTAATGGATTAGTCGAATTGCGCCGTTGCGGGGTTAATTCCATGATCCGCGCGTAATGCCAATTTCCTTGAAAAGCCTATTTTGCAGTTATGAAATTTGGCCAGATCGACGAGGCGCTCCTCAACGAGACCGACTTCAAACTACCTGCCGAGCCTGCTTTCAACCGGGGCGTACTACCCGGGAAACCTGCGGCAAAACCGGTCATCCGGCTGGGATGTACCACCTGGAACCGGAAAGACTGGGTAGGCGATATCTACCCCAAAGGCACGAAGGAGAAGGATTTCCTCACCGAATATGCCCGCTCTTACGCCAGCGTGGAGCTGAACGCGACGCATTACAAAATTTACGGTCCGGATGCGATCGCGGGTTGGGCGGAAAAGGTAAAGAACCCCGATTTCCGGTTCTGCCCCAAAGTGCCGCAATCCATCAGCCACTACAGCCATCTCGTGAACGCCCGGGAAGCTACCACGGCTTTCCTGGAAGGGGTTTCAGCTTTCGGGAACATGCTCGGGCCGATTTTCCTGCAGGTGGGCGAATCGTTCGCCCCCAATCGCAGGGATTCCCTGTTTTCCTATTTGGCCTCCCTGCCGACCGATCTCCGGTTTTTCGCGGAGCTGCGGCATCCGGACTGGTTCGCCGATCCCCACAACAGCCAGGAGCTGTATTCCACCTTGCGCAAACTCAACACTGGCCTCATCATTACCGATACGGCCGGCCGGCGGGACGTGGTGCATATGCATTTGCCGGTTCCCCGGGCGATGGTGCGTTTTGTCGGCAATAGCCTCCACCCTACCGATTTCCAACGGGCCGACGACTGGATCAACCGCCTTCATTTCTGGCTGGAGAACGGGCTGGAAGAGGCGTATCTCTTTATTCACCAGCACAACGACGATGGGGTGAACGAGCTTGCGAACTATTTCGCCGAGCGGCTGGAAGGGTTCCCCGGGCTGGAGATCCGCAAGCCCAGGAGCTTTAAGGAGAATACCCTGTTTTGATCCACGGGGAAACCCCCACCCACAGGGGGTTTCCATAAAAAGTCAGTCACCCTGCCCCGCCCCCCTCTTTTAATGCTCCGGGCAATGTATTAATTTCGCCTTCATGATCAAGCGAGACGAGCTATTACAGCTGGGCCAGGAGCTGAAAGGCGAACTGTATACCGACGACACCATGCGGACACTCTATGCCACCGACGCATCCGCTTACCGGGAAATGCCATTGGCCGTGGCCATCCCCCAGGACGAATCCGATCTCAAAACACTGATCCGCTTCGCGCGGCAACATAAAACCTCGCTCATTCCCCGGACCGCCGGCACTTCCCTTGCAGGACAGGTAGTCGGCAACGGAATCATCACCGACGTTTCCCGGCACTTCACCAAAATCCTCGAAATCAACACCGACGAGAAATGGGTACGCGTGCAGCCCGGCGTTATCCGCGACGAGCTGAACATGTTCCTCAAACCGTACGGGTTTTACTTCGGTCCGGAAACCTCCACCGCCAACCGTGCCATGATCGGCGGGATGGTCGGCAACAACTCCTGCGGCTCCAACTCCGTTGTATACGGCAGCACCCGCGAGCATCTCCTCGAAGTGAAAGCCATCCTGAGCGATGGCAGCGACGCTACTTTCGGCACGCTTTCGCCCGACGCGTTCCACGCCCGCTGCGAAGCGAACGACGGCCGGCTGGAAACCGCTGTATACAAGCAGATCCGTAACATTCTCGGAAATGCGGCCAACCAGTCCGAGATCCGTAAGGAATTCCCCAAGCCGGAAATCCTCCGCCGAAATACCGGTTATGCCATCGACCTGCTCCTCGAAACGGCCCCCTTCACCGCCGGAAAGGAAGACTTCAACTTCTGCAAGCTCATCGCCGGATCGGAAGGCACCCTCGCCTTCCTCACCGAGATCAAACTCAATATCGAACCGCTTCCGCCCAAGGAAACCGGTTTGCTGTGCGTGCACTTCAATTCCATCGACGAATCCCTCCGCGCCAATATCATCGCCATGCGCTACAAACCCAGCGCCAGCGAGCTGATCGATCATTATATCCTGGAATGCACCAAGGATAATATCGAGCAAAGCAAAAACCGTTTCTTCGTACAGGGAGACCCCGGCGCCATCCTCGTCGTGGAATTCTGCCGGAACACCCGCGAAGAAATCGTCGCCATCGCCGGCCAGGTAAAAGCCGAAATGCAATCCGCCGGCCTGGGATACCACTTTCCGCTCCTCTTCGGCGACGACACCAAGAAAATCTGGACCCTCCGTAAAGCAGGCCTCGGCCTACTCGGCAATTTGCCGGGCGACGAAAAAGCCGTGCCCGTGATCGAAGACACCGCCGTGGCTGTGGAAGACCTCCCGGCATTCATCGCGGAGTTTAACGTCATCCTGCAGAAATATAACCTCTATGCCGTTCACTATGCCCACGCAGGCAGCGGCGAGATCCACCTCCGGCCCATCATCAATCTCAAAACGAAAGAAGGCAACCAGCTCTTCCGCACCATCGCCGAAGAAATCGCCACGCTCGTGAAAAAATTCAACGGCTCCCTCAGCGGCGAACATGGCGACGGCCGCCTCCGCGGAGAATTCATCGCGCAGATGATCGGGCCGCGCAACTACGAGCTCCTCCGACAGGTGAAATACACCTGGGACCCGGAAAACATCTTCAATCCGCACAAAATCGTGGACACGCCGTCCATGAACAGCATGCTGCGGTACGAGCCCGGAAAGAAAGCCCCCGATATCAAAACCGTTTTCCATTTCCCGGAGCAGACCATCCTCCAACATGCGGAACAGTGCAACGGATCGGGCGACTGCCGCAAAACGCACCTCAGCGGCGGGACCATGTGCCCCAGCTACATGGCCACCCGCAACGAAAAGGATACCACCCGCGCCAGGGCCAACATCCTGCGCGAATTCCTTACCAACAGCACCAAGGAAAATAAATTCGACCACGAAGAGATTTACGACGTGCTCGACCTCTGCCTCGCCTGCAAGGGCTGCAAGGGCGAATGCCCTTCCAATGTAGACGTAGCGAAGCTGAAGATGGAATTCCTACAGCATTATTACGATGCCAATGGCGTTCCCCTCCGCACCCGGATGATCGGCAACTTCACGCGGCTCACCGGCCTGGCCGCCATCGCGCCCGGGGTATACAACTTCCTCGTGAAGAACAAAACCACCTCGAAGCTCATCAAAAAGTTCAGCGGCTTCGCGCCGGACCGCTCCATGCCCACCCTCCAAAGCACCACGCTCCGGAAATGGCTCCGCCGCAACCCGGCACCCGCCAAAGGCGGGAAGAAAGTGTACCTCTTCTGCGACGAATTCACCAACTACAACGATACCCACATCGGTATCAAAACCGTGCAACTCCTGCGTAAACTCGGGTACGACGTAACGCCCGTGGACCATCCGGAAAGCGCGCGGGCCCTGCTTTCCAAAGGATTCCTGCGGCAAGCCAAAGTGTTCGCCGAGAAAAACGTAGCCCTTTTCGCAGACATCGTGACGGCAGATGCTCCCCTCATCGGCATCGAACCAAGCGCCATCCTCACGTTCCGCGACGAATACCCCGATCTGGTGGGCGACGCGCTGCGCGACAAAGCCAAAGCCCTCGCCAAAAACGTGTTCCTGGTAGACGAGTTCCTCGCCATGGAAGCCGATAAAGGCGCCATCCACAGCGGGATGTTCCGCGCCGGCAAGCAACACATCAAACTGCATGGCCATTGCCAGCAAAAGGCCCTCTCGTCGGTGCTGCACAGCAAAAAAATCCTCAGTCTGCCCAAAGGCTACACGGTAGACGTCATCCCCTCCGGATGCTGCGGCATGGCAGGATCTTTCGGTTATGAAAAGGAACACTTCGAAGTGTCCATGAACATCGGCGAACTGGTACTTTTCCCGGCCGTGCGCAAAGCCGGGAACGAAGCCCTTATCGCCGCACCGGGCACCAGCTGCCGCCACCAGATAAAGGACGGCACCGGCGCACACGCCATGCACCCCGTCGAGATTTTGTACGACGCGTTGATGTAAATAAACGAACAGAATGGATATTGTCCCCCGGCCCGGTTTTGTGGCCGGGGGATTTTTTGTCGAGATTTTCCCGGGCTACTTTTTCTTTCTCAGACTTCCCCGTATTGCCGGATCGGCCAAATATTTCTGAAGCGATGCGAACTGATTGATGGCAGCCTCTCCCAGAGGCTCATACCGTTCCTTCTTACCAATTCCCTGCCTGATCCAGACCGAATTTAGATTTTCAAGATTGGAAAGTACGATCAGCCGATGCGTATCGGCGCAATCCCTCATAGTTTTCCGTACGGACGCTTCTTCCGGATGCTGTTCCCGCCATTGTGGCCGACTATGCCGATAACATTATCATCTACTTTAATTTCTCTTTTCTTAACCATTACTTCAGGGGAACAGCAGGTTGCCCAGCCATTCCCCTGTCCATTTACTTTGGGGTCCGTTATTTTTTGACGAAAAATTCTCCACCCGTAGGCCCGTCGTATCCTACCATCCATTTCCCCGCCAGGCTGTCTGGCCGCTCCAGGCGCGCTTTAAAAGAGAAAATATTATCTGTCCCGATATCATATTTATACCGGGCATACAAATCCTTTCCATTGCGCACATACGTTCCCCGCGCCGTCATCGTCTGCGATCCTTCATCATGAACGATCAACGTCCCATTTTGAAAAAATTCCATCCTGAAATGGCCGAAATAGCCGGAAAATGTAGTATCGCCTTCATCGTTGCCGTAGGAATATCCATATCGGCCCGTCCAGGTACCCTGCATATCCTGGTTGGTGGGTTGCGGTTGCGGCTGGCGGGATTTTTTACATGCAAAAAAAGCCATGGCGATGCATAGCATGGTTACGTTACGAAGCATATTCATTGGGGTTTGGAAGTCAAAATTAGGCCCATTTCATAGGGAAAACAACCACATAAATATGTGAGGGGCACGAACAAATGAAGGCGGCTTCCTGTTAAAATGGAGAATATGAATCCATCAGCCCGACTCATCACTACCGTCCTATGCCTGCTATCCGGCCCTGCCGCGGTTCTCGCCCAATCGGGCGAACTGAAGCTGGAAGACTGTTTCCGCATCGCCCGGCATAAAAACCTGGCCGTGGAGCAGGCGCGCCGCTCGCTGAATGCCAGGCAATATCAACTGGAAGCCGAACAGGCCACCTATTTCCCGAAAGTAGACCTGCTGGCAGGGTACAATTATCTCAGCAAACCACTGGAAATCAATCTTCAACAGGTAAAAAGCGGGATCGTGGAAGGCTCCTCCCGCCAAAGCGTCAACACTGCCAATACGATCTTCAAAGAGATCACCGGCAACGATCTGCCGCAGCAGGTGCAGGACGTCATCTTCAAATCGTCCGAAAATATCATCAACGCCGTTTACCCCGACTACAACCCCGCACTGGCCAAACAAAGCTATTTCGTGGCTGCGCTCGCGTTGCGCCAGCCCATCTACCTCGGCGGCAAGCTCGCCACCGCCCGCAACATCGCAAAAGCGCAGTACGACGCCGGGATCGTGAACCTGGAACTGGTGGAAAAACAGATGGACTTCGCGCTGGCCGCAGCTTACCTCAAAATTCTCTGGATCAACGGCATGATGGCTTCCCAGGAACGCATCGTAGCCGCCATGGAACGCAACGAACGGTTCGCCATTTCGCTGGTAAAAAACGAGATCATCCCGCCATACCAGCGCAACTGGGCCACCGTGGCACTGACCTACGCCCGCAGCCGTATGCACAACCTGGAACTGGAAAAGATCAACGGCATGGTGGAACTGAAACGTTTGATGCAGCTGCCGCAGGATACGGTCCTTATCCTCACCGACACCCTCCGCTACCAACGCCTCCCCGACCCCGCGCCGCCACCCGGCTTCTGGCGCGGCAACCCGGCGTGGAAAGCCGTAGACACCAAGACCTCCCTCGCCGAAACCACCGTCAAAGCCAGCAAATCGCTGCAACTCCCCAATATTTTCGGCATCGCCAGCCTGAACCTCTATCAGCGCGACCTCCCCGTAACCACGCCGCCATGGCTCGTGGGCGTGGAAATGCAGTGGAACCTCTTCAGCGGGTTCTCCCGCGAGAAACGCGTGAAAGCCACCCGGCAACTCGTGGAAGAAGCCAAAATCGCGTCGGAGAACACGCAAGCCCTGCTGGAAGCCGCCGCTACAGTGGTCCGCAATAAAGTCACCGTGCTGGAGCGCGACCTCCAAAGCCTCCTCCAGGCCCGCGACCAGGCGCAGCTCACCACCACACAGGTACAGGAGCGCCTGGCCGAACAGCTTTCCTCCGTCAAAGACGTGAACGAAGCCCTGCTGGTGGAAGAAGAGCTCGGGAAAGCCTATTACACCGCACTTTTCGGCTACATGCTCGCAGCCGCCGAATATTATAACATTCTTGGAACGCCTCAACAAATCTCCGCTTTGATACAATGAAAAAATTCATCACACAATACTGGGCCCTCCTCATACCCGTGATCATCCTCCTGATCGCCGTACTGTTCCTCGTCCGGCAGTCGCCCGCGGCCGACAATCAACTCCTCGGCATGGTAGACGCGAAGTATGTTGACGTTGCCGCGGAATTCCCCGGCCGGCTGGATTCGCTTTTCGTGGAACAGGGGGATACGGTGCGGGAAGGCCAGCTCCTCGGCGTGCTGCGCACCACCGAGATCACGGCCATCCGTAAACAGGCCGAAGCGGCCATAGAAGCGGCGCAATCGCAGGTGAAGCTCCTGGAAAAGGGCGCCCGGCCGGAGCTCATCAAAAACGCCGGTAATTTGTACAAGATCGCGCAGGACCAGTACGACCTGGCCCGCAAAACTTACGAGCGCATGGAACGGCTTTACAATGACAGCGTGGTGTCAGGCACCGAGCGCGACGTGATCCATTTCCGGTTCCAGGCCGCCAAGAAAGAAATGGAGATCGCCCGGCTGAACCAGCAGATGCTGGAGAAAGGAACGCAACCGGAGATCATCCAAACCGCCACCGCCATCCTCAAACAGGCGGAACAGGGATATGAACTGACGAAAGCACTGACCGACAATACCCGCATCCATGCACCGGCCGACGGCATCATTTCCAACCTGGTCATCCACCAGGGCGAGATCGTGAGCATCGGCTACCCCATGATGACGCTCCAGAAAAACATGTCGTATTTCATCCGGTTCAACATCCGGCAAGACAAGGCTGCGGCGTACCCGCACGGCGCCAAAGCCCGGGTAAAAGTGCCCGGCTGCGACCCGGAAACGTTCGACGTGCAGGTATCTGCCGTGGCGCCATCCCTCGAGTTCGCCAATTGGGTGCCTACCAAAGAGAAAGGGGCGTTCGAACTGCGGACCTTCACCATCGAGATGAAACCCGTTACCGTCAACACCATACAGGGCCTGCGGCCGGGTATGACAGCCTCGCTCCTCCAGCCATGATCCGCGCCACCGCACAGATAGCGCTCCGGGAATGGAAACGCATCCTCACACGGAAAGACCATTACATCGTACTCCTCGTTTTACCTGCGTTCCTGTTCTTCTTTTACGCCTTCATCTTCGACAAGCAACAGGCGGAAGACCTTCCTGTGGCTATTTGGGACGACGACCGGTCGGCCGTTTCCCGCCAGATCACTTTTCTGCTCGAACAAACGGCCAGCATCCATATCACCGCTTCCGTTTCCAGCGAAAACGAGTTGCGGCAGCTCATGCAGGAAAAGAAGATCATCGGCGCGGTGCATTTCCCGAAGAACATGGAGAAAGACATCAAGAGCCGTCATCCTGTAAAAGTGGCCGTGTATACGAACGCATCGGCGCTCATCCCCAGCAAGCTGGTGTACAAGGATGCCGCCGGGGTCATTATTACGGTGGGGGCGGGCGTCAACCTGCAGAAATTCATGAAAACCGGGATGACGGAAGGGAAGGCGATGGCGCTCATCATGCCCGTCAAACTGCAACTTTTCACCTTATACAATCCCACCTACAACTACCAGCATTACCTCGTTCCCGGGCTGGTGACCGTGGCCATGATGATGATGATCATCATGGTGACCGTGCTCATTTTCAACAAGGAATGGG
This sequence comes from Chitinophaga rhizosphaerae, assembly GCF_003958645.1. GTDB lineage: Bacteria > Bacteroidota > Bacteroidia > Chitinophagales > Chitinophagaceae > Chitinophaga > Chitinophaga rhizosphaerae. The sequence continues at coordinate 428,598 of NZ_RXLO01000005.1, read as the reverse complement.
AAGAAGGGACGGAACAGGAACTGGCGGAATTAGGGAAAGGGAATGCCGGTGTGGTTTTCACGGGAAAGGCGCTTGCGCATCTCACTGCTTCGTGGATCAATTTCGCGCTGGTGTTCGGGATTGTTTTTCCCATCTTTTCCATGTATCATGCCGGTACGTGGTGGAGCCTTTTCGTGATGTTCAACCTCATGTCGCTGGCCTGTATCGGGATCGGTGCGATGGTTTCCGTCATCATGTTGGATGTGATGCTGGCGCTGGATTTCGGGATATTCTACACCTCTCCGGCCTTTGTGTTCAGCGGGTTCACCTTTCCGAGATGGGGCATGCCGTGGTACGATCAGTATTATGCCGCCATCATGCCTTACACCCCTTTCCTGGACGCATTCTTCAAACTATATTTCATGGAACTGCCGCTGCGGTACGCCGGTCCGGAAGCGTTACGGCTCCTGCTGTTCATAGGGTCCACATTCTTCATCGCCGTATTCTTTCTCCAGAAACGGCTGGATAAAACGCAAACGCATGCTGCTCCGGTTACTGCTTCGTGAAGTGAAAAGAATTGCGGCAGACCATAGCCTTGTGCTGACGCTGCTGCTCGCACCGCTGGTGTACGTATTTTTCTACGGCAGTATTTACCAGTACAAAGCCGAAGAAGAAGTACCCATCGCCGTGGTGGACGATGACCGTACGGGCCTTTCGCAGACGCTCATCACGCAGATCGACAATTCCCAGATGGTAAACGTAGCCCTCCGCACCACGCTCGAAGGTGCGAAGGAAAGCATGTACCAGGGCCATACACAGGGTTTCCTGTATATCGAAAAAGGAATGGAACAAAAGGTGCTGTCGCTCCGGCAGGCGGATATGGTCCTGGCCGTGAACGCCGCGCGCTTCCTCCCTTCCAGCGAAGTGGCGGGCGCCATTACCCAGATCGGGCTCACGGCGGGCGCGGGCGTGCGGTTGCAGTATTTGCAGAAAAAGGGCATGAACACGGAGATGAGCATGCAGGAAGTGATGCCGGTCAACGTCGATTACAGGCCCATGTTCAACAGCCGCTCGGATTACGGCACATTTCTGCTGCCGGGTTTGATCGCCATGATATTGCAGCAAACCCTGCTCATCGGCCTGGCAGGCGGTTCCGCAGCAGAAAGGCAGCGCGGTTCCATCTCCGAATGGATGCAGATGGCCGGCGGCAATGCTTCCATGGCGTTGTGGGGAAAAGGGCTGTTTTATTTCCTGCTGTTCTGCGCCTATGCCTATTTCTTCCTCACGGTCAACTTCCGCGTGCTGGAGCTGGAAATCCTGGGCAGCGGATGGGAGCTGGCCGTCATCACGGTGATCTTCCTGCTGTCGCTCATCCCCATGGGCATCTTCACGGGCCTGCTGTTCAAATCGCAATTGCTGGCCACGCAGCTCATGGTGTTTTCTACCTATCCCATCTTCCTCATTACCGGGTATAGCTGGCCGCTGTCGGAAATGCCGCCGTTCGTCAAAGCCGTTTCGTACCTGTTGCCCATTACGCCGTTCTTGGGATTGTACCAGGGCGTTGTGCAGCAAGGCGCACATATTACCGACAGGCTGCCCGATCTGTACCACCTTCTTGGGCTGTGGTGCTTCTATGCCGCCATCTGCCTCTGGAAGATGCGCTCCCTTTATAAACCCAACGCCGTAGCCCAGGCGGGCTAAGGCCGGCATACCCGTTACCTTCCTGCCGGGCAATATCATGGCTTCGCCGGACAGTTCCATCGTAAACATCCCTCCGCCCATCATGCAGGAGCAGTCTGGCAGCCGCAACGGCAAAAATTCCGTAATTTGGCGCATGCAGAAGAAACCAGGGCCCATCGGCGTTTTTGATTCGGGATATGGCGGATTGACCGTTTTGAAGGAGATCGTCAAATCATTACCGGAATACGATTACATCTACCTGGGCGACAATGGGCGGGCGCCTTACGGTGGCCGGTCATACGAAACCGTTTACCATTATACCCTCGAATGCGTGCAGCACCTGTTCCGCATGGGTTGCCACCTGGTGGTGCTGGCCTGCAATACCGCGTCTGCCAAGGCGCTGCGCACCATCCAGCAGAACGATCTGCCCAATATCGACCCGGATCGCCGGGTGCTGGGTATTATCCGGCCTACCACCGAGATCGTGGGCGATTATTCCAAAAGCCGCAGCGTGGGGATTTTCGGGACGGCGGGCACCGTCAATTCCCAAAGCTATCCTATCGAGATCGAGAAATTCTTCCCCGACATCACCGTTTTCCAACAGGCCTGCCCCATGTGGGTGCCGCTGGTGGAAAACGCGGAATACGAAAGCGAAGGGGCCGATTTCTTCATCAAAAAATACATCCGGCAGCTGATGGTGCAGTCGGAAGATATCGATACCATCGTGCTGGGATGCACCCATTACCCGCTGCTGGCCGGTAAAATAAGGAAGTACCTCCCGCCCGGCGTGACCCTGCTTTCCCAGGGCGCCATCGCCGCGGCGAGCCTGGCCGATTACCTGGAGCGGCACCCCGAAATCCGGGAGAAATGCAGTACGGGAGGAACGCGCGTGTTTTATACGACAGACGATACGCAGACGTTCGACCGGGCCGCCGGAATTTTTTTCGAGCAACCGGTGGAGAGCCGCCATCTTGCATTGTAGGGTTGTAAAAATTCCGTACATTGGAATCAGTACTTTTCATCTAAATTCACTTCACTATGCTAAGTAAAACCATTCAGGAAGCACTGAACAAACAAGTGGCGCTGGAAGCGGCGTCATCGCAGGCGTATTTGGCGATGGCTTCCTGGGCAGATATCCAGCCGGGGCTCCAGGGTGTGGCCGACTTTTTCTACCAGCAGTCCGACGAGGAAAGGGTGCATATGCTGAAGCTCCTCAAGTTCGTGAACGAGCGTGGCGGGTTCGGCGTGGTGCCCGAGCTGAAGCAGCCCATCATTACCTTCCTGTCGCTCAAACGCGCGTTCGAAGAATTCCTGGCCCATGAGATCAAGGTGTCTGAAAGCATCAACGACCTGGTGCACCAGGCGTTGCAGGAAAAAGACTATGCCACCCATAACTTTCTGCAATGGTACGTTTCCGAACAGATCGAAGAAGAGCGCCTCGCCCGTACGCTGAACGATAAGCTGGAGATGATCGGTGAAGACAAGAGCGGGCTCTACCTGTTCGACCGCGACATTATGAATTATCGTGCCCAGATTTCCAAGGGCTGATAAGGGAGCACATAAAATCATGTTGGGGCCGGCAATGCGACCGGCCCCTTTTCATTCGTTCCAATTCTTGGTTGAAAACTCCGGCGTGCCCAACCGCTGTACCAATAGCGCAGCGGTGTGTAGTTACGGGAAAAGAAAAACCACGCAGACGCGTGGTTTCGCTGTTTTACCCGGTGTAGAAGCGCACCGGGGTAATTTTTGCTAACAAAATCGCGGTTAGCGTTCATTTTAGATGCAAGACGAATTATTAACTGCAGGCGGCGGCGTCCGGAACGGGACAGGCTGAAATCCTGAATGGATGTGAATATCCACGGAATTTTCCATTTTCCATGCAAACGTTTCCTTAATCTTCTTCCTCTTCTTCGACGGTTTCGGCGACTTCCCGGTTCTTTTGGGCGCGGATGGTTTTGAGGTGGCCGGTGGGTGTTTTTCCGAAGTGGCGGTTGAAGATGCGGGAGAAGTGCGTTTGGTCGGAGAAGCCTGTCATATAGGCGATTTCCGTGAGTGAATATTTTTCTTCTTCCATGAGTTCGAGTGCTTTTTCGATCCGTTTTTTGCGGATGTATTCCCCGAAGGTCATGTCTTCGAAGTCGCGGGAGAACTCGTTGGAGAGGTATTCCGGGTTGGCGTTGAGCTTGCGCGACAGTTCGGGCAGGCTCAGGGCGAGGTTGGTATCGATCTGGTCTTGCACGATGGCGGCGATTTCCTGTACCCACATGGGTTTTCGGACGCGGTCGGAGTATTTTTGGGTGACGAATTTGTGGAACACTTCCATGAGCACGTGCTCGGAATATTCGGGCGGCTGGCTGATGCCGGGGAGCTGGGAAGCCCAGGCATGGAGCGCTTCGAAGAGGATGATGCCCTGGCGGGTGAGCTCGTCGCCCGGAGGGATGGTGATCGCGAGCCCTTCGGCCACGGCGCGGAAACCGGCGGCGTGCGGCGAGGGGTCGGGTTTATTGAGGGCCATGCTGCGGATGATGGGCGACATAACGGCCAAAGCGGGATCCGGCAGGCGGTGTTTGCGCAGGAAAACATCGAACAGGCATTGTTCTCCCCAGGCGAAGTAATCGGAGCCGGACATATCGAACGCGATGGCCCCTTCGTTCCTGGAAATGGGGATCACGCGGTGTTCGGGGACGTATTGAATATCTGCTTGTTCGTCGATCAGCTTACGGATGAGCCAGATACAGGCGATCCGGTCCAGCTTCGGATGTAATCGGGTGACCCATTTCATAATAAGACGCGGTTTATGATATGATTTGAATATGGTTGATAGGTAGAAAATGGAACTTTTCCTGCACAATCCCTGTTAAGCGATTCCTAATCCTTGAAATTCCTCCCGGAAGCGGCCATAATGCAGGGGTTGGGCGACTTAATGTCATTGGAACACAATCCCACACAGCTAATTTTCCGTAAAAAAAATTTGGGAATCCGGGATAAATTTTATTATTTGGCCTAAAATGCAATCGTTTGCACTTTTTTCGTGCAAACGATTGCATCCTGAAAGGGGGCAACCAAAATTACACGTTATCTGAAAAGTTAAAAAAGCATCAGGACAGCTGAATTCCATACCAATGTTATGACGATCTCCGACGTAGCGTTATGAAGAAGTCTTCCCGGTAATATGCTCTTTCAGGAATCTATGAAATATATGCCGGTACCGCGTTCCGGCCTAACAAGCTATACAATGCAATCACAATCACCAGTCAAAACTGATTATTGATGAGAAAATTTCACGTTAGAAAGCTGCTGCTGCTACCCGGCGCAGGCTTCCTGGCTGCCGGCCTCTGGGCATTCCCCGCATCGGCGGTCCCTAACAGCCCGGGCACCTCCTCAGGCACCAGCGCCCGGTGGGCCGCCATCAAGGGCGCCGTTATCGACGACTTCGGTAAACCTGTAGCCGGCGTGCTCGTTCGCCGCAAATCCGGCGCAGGAAACGCCGTCACCGACGCCGACGGGAATTTCTCCCTTTCTGCAGACCCGGGCGAAACGCTCGTGTTCTCCCATCCCGCATTCCGCACCGCAGAAGCCACCGCTTCCGCCGGCGGCGATTTCCGCGTCAGGATGCTCCCTTCCCTGCAAGAGAGCGATTCCCTTTACCACATCCTTTACGGGCTGCAACGGAAAGGCACTTCGGTAGCCGCCATCGCCCAGATCGGGCATCACGACCTGAACCGCACGTTTTCCACCAGCCTGCACGGTATGATGGCCGGCAGGCTCGCAGGGTATAACCTCAGTTATGTACCCGGCATCCCGGGAGATGAATCCTTTTCCCCCGAAATGCGCGGCACCTCGCCCATGATCATGATCGACGGCGCACCGGCCCGCAACATGACCAACATCAATCCGGAACAGATCGAATCCGTCACCCTGCTCAAAGACGCGCTGTCTACCGCCATGTACGGCATGCGCGCCTCTAACGGCATCCTGCTCATCACCACCCGCAAAGGCGAGCAGACATCCGGCCAGCGCATCTCCTTCACCGCCGGCGTCGGCACCTCGCAGATGCTCAAAAGCTACAAGGAACTCAGCGCCTACGATTACGCCAGGCTATATAATGAAGCGCAGGCCAACGACGGCATCCCGGCCACCTATTCCCAGCAGGACCTCGATCATTACCGCAACGGCACCGATCCTACCGGCCATCCGGACGTAAACTGGCGCAACGAAGTGCTGAAGAAAAACGCCCTCATGCAGCGGTACGACCTCAACATTTCGGGCGCCCGCGGCAATGCGCGCTATTTCGTGGACCTGAACTACACCAACCAGGCCGGTCCTTTCAAAACCGACGCCGTTAATAAATACAACACCAACGCCGACATGCAGCGTTACCTCGTTCGTTCCAACGTGGACGTACAGATCAACCGCAGCATTTCCGCCTCGCTGAATCTTTCCGGCCGCATCCAGAACAACAACGAGCCCGGCGGCTTTGGCCCCAATATCATGCAGGAGATCCGCAACACGCCGCGCAATGCGTACCCGGTGTTCAATCCCGATGGTTCCCTCGGCGGCAACTCCAACTATGAAGAGAACATCTACGCCTTAACCATGAAAAGCGGCTATGCCAACCGGTATGCCCGTGAAGTGAACGCCGAACTGAACATCCGCGCAGACCTCAGCGATATCACCCCCGGCATGTGGTTCCGCGTGGGCGGATCGTATTATACCAACTACGCCGAGTACATCGTCCGCGTGAAAAGGAACGCCGTATACCAGCTGTACACCGACCCCGCGACCGGTGAAACTTCCTATCTCAAAACCGGGGAAGACACCGACATGGGCAACACCCGCGAATCGAGCAACACCGAGCGCTTCTTCAATACCGACGCGCAACTGGGCTGGACGCGCGGCTTCGGGCAGCATCACTTCAACGCCATGCTGGGCCTCAATTACGACAACCGCATCCTGGGATCGCAACTGGCGCAGTACTTCCTCGGAGGGGCCGCACGCCTGCAATACGATTATGCGGAGAAATATATGTTCGAAGCGGTGGTTGGCCGCAACGGCACCAACCGTTACCATCCCGACCGCAGGTATGGCACCTTCCCCGCGTTCGGCATCGGGTGGAACCTCGCCAGGGAAGACTTCCTTTCCACCGCCAACTGGCTCAATATGCTGAAACTGCGGGCCACTTACGGTCTTACCGGAGACGCGTTCAACTCCACCCGGACTTCCGGCTCCGGAGAATCCTACTTCGTCTATAACCAGTATTACGTTGGTGGCACCGGCTACAGCTTCGGCACCTCGCACTCCGCCGCTACCGGCATCCGGGAAGGCACGCTCAACAATCCCTTCATTTCCTGGGAGAAAGCGCGCAAATTCAATATAGGCCTGGATGTGGAGGCGCTCGACAATCGCATTGCCTTTACCGCAGACATTTACAACGACCTTTACACCGATCTGCTGCTGACCCGTGGTACCGCCACCGCCCTCCTGGGCATCGGATACCCGCAGGAGAACCTGGGCAAAACGCGCATGAAAGGCATGGAATTCACCGCCACCTACCGTGGAACGGCAGGCGCGCTGAGCTATTATGCAACCGGCGTGCTATCCATGCAACATGGCATCAACGTGTATCTCGACGAAACGGCGCGTCCTTATCCCTGGCTCGTGCGCACCGGAAACTACACGGGCATGCAGTACGGTTACCAGGCCGATGGTTTGTACCAGTCGGAGGAAGAGATCGAGCGGGGCACCTGGATCGACGGGTACCGTCCCAAACCCGGCGATATCCGGTATAAAGACCTGAACGGCGACGGCCGCATCAACCAGTTCGACCAGTCGCTCATCACGCCCGAAAAGCCGCGTGTGAACTACGGCCTGAACCTGGGCTTCGGATGGAAAGGGCTCGATCTTTCCGTGTTGGTCCAGGGCACGGGGAACCGTTACAGCAACATAGCTATTTATGAGTTCGCTAACAACGGCAAGGGCAACGCCTTCGAGCACCATCTCGGCCGCTGGACGCCGGAAACGGCCGCTTCCGCCACGTATCCCCGCCTCACCATCGGTTCCAACTTCAACAACTCGCAGGCATCCAGCTACTGGATCAGGAACACTTCCTACCTGCGGTTGCGGAATGCGGAGCTGGGGTACAATGTGCCGGAACGCTTCGCCCGCCGGTTCCGCCTCGCATCCGCCCGCTTCTTCCTCAACGGCACCAACCTGCTGACATGGTCGAAGTTCAAGGATACCGATCCCGAGAACCTGAACGGCAACTATCCCGCATCCCGTGTCATGTACGCCGGTATCAACATCAAACTCTAACGCGCATCATCATGAAAAAACTCATCTATATCATACCCGCATTTGCACTGTTTGCCACAGTGGGATGCAACAAGAACATGGAAGAAGGGCCGCTGGAAAACCTCGACTCGTCTTTCATCTTCGACCCGGTAGACAAGAACGGTTCGTATGCCGAACAGTTCCTGAACGATATTTACGGCAACATGCCCAACGGCTGGAACCGGATCGGCAACTCCATGCTCGACGCCGCTACGGATGATGCGGTACCGTCCATGCGCGGCAGCTCCATCGAAGACCTCCGCTTCGGCCGCATCGACGCTTTTGGTAATCCGGACGATGTATGGTCGTCCCGCTACACCGTTATCCGCAAGGTGAACGTATTCCTCGCCAACGTAGACAGGGTCCCGGTCGAGAACGAAGTGAAGGGATACTGGAAAGCGGAAGCCAGGTTCCTCCGCGCATTTGCCTACTTCGAACTGATGAAACGCTACGGTGGCGTGCCTTTGATGGGCGAAAGGATCGGGACCCTGGCCGAAGACCTCCAGGTGCCCCGCAGCTCCTTCGAAGCTTGTGTGAACTACGTTTCCGGTGAACTGGACGCCATCAAACCGCTCCTGCGCACCGGCCCGGCCTCCGGCGGCGATTTCGGCCGCATCACGAATACCGCGGCGCTCGCCCTCCAGGCCAGGATGCACCTCTACGCCGCCAGCCCGCTCTTCAACGCCGGCAACCTCGGCACCCAAAACAAGGAGCTGACCGGCTACACGGACGTTTCCGCCGGCGCCGTGAAAGCCCGCTGGCAGAAAGCGGCAGACGTGGCCAGGGAGCTCATCGATCTGAACTCGCACATCATCGAGCCCAATAACCGGTATATCAATATCTTCATCACGCGCGACAGCAAGGAGATCATCCTCTCCTACCTCCGCGCCAACTCGAGCGATGTGGAGCAGAACAACGGGCCCGTAGGCTTTACCAAATTCAGCAACAGAGGGTATACCAGCCCCACCCAGGAACTCGCCGAAGCGTTCCTCATGACCAACGGCAAGCCCATCACCGATCCCACTTCCGGTTACGACCCGGACCAGCCCAACGTGAACCGCGACACCCGTTTCAACCTCGTGTTCTTCTTCAACGGCAGCAAATGGCTGAAAAGGACCGTGGAAACGTTTGACGGCGGGCTGGACCGGCCCGGCGGCAACATCACGCAGACGCAGACCGGCTATTACCTCCGGAAGTTCATGTACAACGCAGAAAACGCCAGCTCGCTGGGCTCGCAGCCGCATAATTTCCCCCTGTTCCGGTTTGCAGAAGTGTACCTGAACTACGCCGAAGCATTGACGGAAGCCAGCGATGCCACCCAGGCCGATGCCGTGGCGGCGCTCAACAAAATCCGCTCCCGCGGGGGGATGAAAACCGCAGTGCCGAATTCCGTATCGAAAGACGAGCTGCTGAAGCTGATCCGCAACGAACGCCGCGTGGAATTATGCTTCGAAGAACACCGTTTCTGGGACATCCGCCGATGGATGATCGCCAAACAGCTCTTCACCGGCGACCTCCACGGACAGCAAATCGTTCGCGCAGACGACGGTACCGTTACATATACCAAAGTTGCAGTGGGGAAAGTGGCATTCAACGACCGGATGCACCTCTATCCCATCCCCCAGTCTGAATTATACAGAAACCGCAACCTGGTACAAAATCCCCTTTGGTAATCCGATAAAGCCGCTGTTATGAAAAAAATATTTTCCACCCTTTTGCTGATCTGCTTGCTGATCCAGGCCATGGCCCAGGATGCGCGCAGAAACGTCAGGGGCACCGTCAGGGACGCCAACGGAGCGGTTCCCGGGGTAGTCATCTTCGAAAAAGACGTGCCCGGCAACGGCACCGTTTCCAACGAAACTGGCGGGTTCAACCTGTCTGTCCGCGGGAAAAGCAATATCCTCATCTTTAAATTCGTAGGCTACCTGCAGCAGGAAGTCAATATATCCGGCAAAAGCGAGGTCAACGTCACGTTGCAGCAAGACGTCAAAGGCCTGGAGGAAGTGATGGTAGTAGGATACGGCCGCACCACCAAACTGAGCAACACCGTAGCTACCAGTTCCGTGACCGGCGACGAGATCCGCCGCGTGCCGACCGCCAGTTTGCAGAACGCCCTCGTGGGCAAACTGCCCGGCTTCCTCGCCATGCAGCGTAGCGGCCAGCCCGGTAAAGACGGCGCGGAGTTCCTCATCCGCGGCGCTTCCACCTTTTCCAACAACCGGAACCTGACGCCGCTCATCATCGTGGACGACGTGGAATTTACCGGTAACTTCTCCGACATCGATCCCGAACAGGTGGCCAACGTGACCATCCTGAAAGATGCGGCTTCCGCCGCGGTGTACGGGATCAAGGGCGCGAACGGCGTTATCGTGGTGACCACCATCCGCGGCCAGAGCGGCAAGGCGCAGATCCGCCTCACGAGCAACTACGGCCGCCAGGGCAACAGCATCCGCCCGGAATTCCTCAGCGCCTACGACCATGCCCGCCTCCGCAACGCAGCATTGGTGAGCGACGGCCTGCCCAAAGAATATACCGATGAAGACCTCGAAGCCTGGCGGACCGGCAGCGATCCCTACGGCCATCCGGACATCGACTGGTGGGACGTGCTCATGCGCAAATCCACCACCCAGACCAAGAACAACCTCAGCATCACGGGCGGTTCCGACAAGATGAAATACTTCGTATCGGTAGGCCACCTGTTCCAGAACGGTATCCTGAAAGATTTCCGCGAGCCCGGCTCTTCCGTGAACCCGAACTACTACCTGAAACGCTATAACTACCGCTCCAACCTCGACTTCCAGGTGACGCCTTCGCTGGACCTGGGGCTCGACGTATCAGGTTATTTCGGGGAAGAAAACGAGCCCAACACCCGTGGCCGCGCCAACCGAAACAGGATCTGGTTCGAGCTGTACGATTACAAGGCATTGCCGCCCATGGCTTATCCAATCTACAACCCCGACGGTACTTTCGGCGCTGCGCCCGAAACCGTGGTGACCGGTAACGGCGCCGGGAACAACATCGTGGGCAGGCTCATGAAAGGCGGTTACCGCCGGGATTTCGAGAACGATATGCAGGTGAACATCCGCGCCTCCCAGAAACTGAACTTCATCGCCAGCGGCCTCAAACTCTCCGCCCTCGTAAGCTATTCCAGCAACCAGGGCTTCGGCCGCGACCTGGGCAGGACCAACTTCCTGTCGTTCATCTACAACAGCAAAACGCAAACCTATACCCCGCTGCTGCCCAATACTTACCGCGACGAGAAGTATTCCCTGGGCAGCACAAGCACCACGGTGGAAAAACGCCTCAACACGCAGTTGTCGCTCAATTACGACAGCACTTTCGGCCAAAAACACCACATATACGCCCTGGTGCTGCTGAACCAGTTCTCCGAAACGGAAGGCGCGGCATTGCCGGAAAACTTCCGCGGCTACACGTTCCGTCTCGGATACGACTACCGCAAGAAATACCTCATCGAGTTCAACGGCGCCTATAACGGGACAGACCGCTTCCAGTCCAGCAACCGCTACGGCTTCTTCCCCGCAGTGTCTGGCGGCTGGAACATCGCGGAGGAGCCGTTCTTCAAAGAAAACGTCAAGTTCATGGACCTGTTCAAGATCAGGGGTTCCGTGGGGATGACCGGTACCGATAATATCAACAATACTTACCAGTATCTCTACGAGCACGTGTACCTCCAGGGCCTCGGTTACAACTTCGGCGAAAACCAGAAATCGTTCTCCGGCATTTACGAAGGCATCCTCGGCAACGAGAACGTTAGCTGGGAAAAAGAGCTGCAATGGAACGTGGGAACGGACATGAACTTCTTCCGCAACAAACTTTCGTTCACCGCGGAAGTTTTCAAAAGAAAAAGGACCGACATCCTGCTGCCGCGCCAGAGCCTCAGCGCCATCATCGGCATCGGCCTGCCGCCGTCTAACCTCGCGCAGGTTTCCAACCGCGGTTTCGAGATGAACCTCAATTACAGCAACAAGCTCAACAAGTTCAACTACCGCATCAACGCGAATATGTCCGTCGCCAAAAACCGGATCGAATTTATGGACGAAGGGAATCCCCCCTATCCCTGGCTCCGCCAGACCGGCGGGCCTACCAACCGTGAATTGGGTTACGTGACGGAAGGATTTTATTATGACGACGAAGACATCGCGAAAAGCCCCCTTCCCGTGGGCCCCCAACCGAAGCCCGGCGACCTGAAGTACAAAGACCTGAACGGTGACAACAAGATCGACCCCTACGACATGGCCTACAACAAATATTCCAACACGCCCACCACGCAATACGCGATGACGCTGGGCGGGGATTGGAAAGGACTGAGCTTCTCCATCACGTTCCAGTCGGCCACCAACTTCGTGCTCAGCCAGTTCGCCGAAGCGGTGACGCCGTTTTTCGGGAACCTCCGCCAGGTGCACCTGGACGCGTGGACGCCTGAAAACCGCGACAACGCCAAGTTCCCGCGGATTTCCACCATGGACAATATCAGCAACGCGCTCAGCAACCCGTCCGACTTCTGGACCGTGAAAGGCGATTACATCAAGCTGCGCAACGCCGAGATCGGCTATACGCTGCCCCGCCGGATAGTGAGCTCGCTGCACCTGCAACAGGTGCGCGTGTACCTGAACGGCTCCAACCTGCACACCTGGATGCTCGGCCCGAACCTGTACGACCTGGACCCCGAGGTGAGCTCGCGGACCGAAGGCGGGGTGTACCCGACGCAGCGTGTATTCAACGTAGGCCTGAACGTTAACTTTTAAAACACCGGAAGCACATGAAAAGCATTTATAAATACTGTTTCGCCGCCGTGGCCAGCGCGGGCCTGCTTACTTCCTGCGCGAAAAAAGACCTGCTCGACCCTACGGTAGTGCGTTCCCTGAACGAAGAGCTGACCTTCAGCGACAGCGTCCGCACGATGGCGTTCGTAACGTCTATCTACAGCGAGCTGGGCGCCAATTCCTTCAACAGCCGGTATGGCAACGGGGGAAGCCTGGCCGAGGGGTCTGACGAGTCCGTTTCCCGCCTCTTCGGGGCCACGCAGGCCTGGGTGCCGCTCATGATCGGCACGCTCAACGCCACGCGCACCACGCCTTACGAGAAAGTTTATAACAACGGCTGGAACAACATCCGCCGTGTCAATACCTTCCTGAAGAATTTCGGCAATCTGCCGCTTTCAGGAGAAACCAAAAACCAGTTGCTCGGCGAAGTGAAATTCCTCCGCGCCTGGTACTTCTGGACGATGGTGCAACACTTCGGCGGCCTGCCCCTCATCGGCGACAAGCTCTATACCCTCGACGATACCATCCTGGAGCCCCGTGCTTCGTATGCAGAATGTATCGATTACCTGGTGAAGGAGCTGGACGAAGCGGCCGAACTCGTGGTTTCGCCAACCGAGCAACGTTCGGAAGATTACGGCCGGGTGAACAAAGGGTTCTGCATGGGCCTCAAGGCCCGCATCCTCCTCAATGCGGCCAGTAAGCTGTATAACGGCGGACAGGAATCCATCGCCTCCGCGGCGCAGAAACCGCTGGTGGGTTATATGGACAACAAGCCCGAACGCTGGACGACCGCACGCGAAGCGGCCGAAGCGCTCATCAACACCGGATGGTATTCACTGATGGAAAATGGTACGGCAGGAAAGGGTTTCTACGAACTGTTCATCGAACGCAAAAACAGCGAATACATTTTCCCTGCGATGGCCGGTAACAACCGCACCATGGAAGCCAACTTCCTCCCCCGCTCCCGTAACGGCAACGTGAACGGATGCCCCAGCCTCAATGCCGCCAAGCGTTTCGGGATGAACAACGGTTTGCCCATCACCGATCCCGCTTCCGGGTACGACCCCGCCAATCCTTTCAAAGACCGCGATCCCCGGTTCAAATACACGATCCTCAACAACGGCGATAAATGGCGCACCAACGCCAGCAGCACCGCCGTCCCCATCTGGACCCACATCGGCGCGGAAACTGACGGTGTAGACGCCAGCCTCGTGTACACCGGCATGTTCTTCCGGAAATTCTGCAGCGAATCCACGACAGGCAACGGCGGGTCGCAGACAGACCGCGTGATGCCCATCATCCGGTATGCAGACATCCTGCTCATGTATGCCGAAGCATCCATCGAAGAAGGCCAGTTCGAGAAAGCGGCGGAAAAGATCATTATGATCCGCAAACGCGGCGGTATCAAACCCGGCGGCGATGGACGGTACGGCCTTAAAGCCTCGGGCGACAAAGCCTACTGGACCAGCGTGATCCAGAATGAGCGAGCAGTGGAGCTTTGCCTGGAAGACTCCCGCTTCTGGGACGTCCGCCGATGGAAAACGGCGCCGGTAGACCTTAACACCACCATCTACCGCCTCATGATCACCAAAGTGGCAGACAACCAGTGGACGTATGCAGAACTGCCGGTCGACAAGAACCCCATCCGCGTATTCCAGCCGCACCACTACTTCTTTCCGCTCCCCATGGCCGAAGTCATGAAAAACACCGCCATGATCCAGAACCCGGGCTACTAGCAGTTTCCCATCAAACATAAAAAAGACCGGCCTCCGAAAGGGAGCCGGTCTTTTTGCGTTAGCCGCATGTGCGCGAGGCCCCCGGCTTCCGGTGCTTCGGTGATCGTTTTGAGCCGCTCTCCGCATATCCCATCATTTTCCTGTTGGCGCAATAGGTCGAAGTTTCCTTGAAACTGGCCATTACTTACATTTTTTATAGTACCGCACAATTGGATGGCAATATCCGCTGTTATCGTTACCTGCTGTAGTTTTGTACTCACAAATCAACAGTAACATGAAAACACTCGTGATCGTAACCCACCCCACCATCGAAAAATCCGTCATCAACAAAAGATGGACCGCCGAACTGGAAAAGCACCCGGAAAAATACCATGTGCATTCGCTGTACGAAGTGTACCCAAGCGGCAAGATCGACGTCAAAAAAGAACAGGAACTGCTCGAACAGTTCGATCATATCGTATTCCAGTTCCCTTTTTATTGGTTCAACTGTCCGCCGCTGCTAAAGCAATGGCTGGACGAAGTGCTGACCTACGGCTGGGCCTACGGCAAATCCAGCGGGTATAAGCTGGGCGGCAAGAAAATGGCGCTGGCCATCACGGCGGGTATCGGAGAAGAAGGCTATCGCCCGGAGGGCAAATACAGGTACACCATGGAAACGCTTACCACCCCGTTCGAGCTCACATTCCAGTACATCCACGCCGATTATAAGGGCATTTACGTGTACTACGACATGGAACAGAACGCGTCCGACGAGTGGGTAGAAGCCAGTGTGGCGCCTTTCCTGGGGTTCCTGGAATCGCTGAAGGAAGAATGCCCGTCCCCGGCAGTACAGGAACGGGCATGAAGATAAATTTACGGCCGGCTCAGGATGCGGGCGGAACCTTCACGGCCTGCCGGGCGATGAGTTTCCAATGCTTGCCGGATTTGGCCCACACCAGCATCACGTAAAGGTTTACCTTGCCGGGTTTTCCGCCATCTGCCGTATCGCCCTGGAGCGTGTGCCGCACGATGGCGGTGTGGCCGTTCATGATGATGGTCTGGTTGGAAAGGTCTATCGTGACGAAGTCGCCTTTGCCGCTCACGAGGTAATCCACGAACTCGGCCTGGTTTTCGGTCCGGCCGTTGGAATGGCCGTAGGTGAGCGTAGGCGCGGTGAGTGATTCCAGTGCGGACTTATCACCCGAAACCATCGCTTCCCGCAGCTTCAGCACGGCGGCGGCTACGTCCTGTTCATCTTTGGATTGCGCCTGGCTCCATTGGCTGAAAGCCACGAGTGCCAGCAGGGATACAATTTTTTTCATCGTATTCATATTGGTGGAAGTCCCATCAAAATACGAAATCTCCGTTTAAAAATCACTGCGGCGGGAAGTTATACGGCATCCATCCGGGCAGGGAAGCCAGTTCTTTTTCCACGTCGTCGCTGATGGGGATGCCCCATTTCTCGAAAAACGGTGCGATGTTGCGGCCGCTTACTTTCGAGAAGGTTTTGGCCCAGAGGTCGCGCTTTTGCTGATCGCCCCGCGCATATCCCCCTGAAGGGTCGGCGATGGCGAGGGCCTGGTATTCGCGGAAGAATTTCTTATACGTTTCCCATCCAAATGCTTCCTGCAGCTGGCGGAACATGATGAGCCCCAGGAAAGGGCTTTGCTGCCACTTCTGGTAAGCCGGCCCCGCCGCGAAATATGCTTTCATCGTTTGCTGGGTTTCGTCGTTGGAAATGCCGGTATGCGCATCGTCGCGGCCACCGAGCAGGCGGTCGAACATATAGAGCGAAAAGAAATTGCAGCTTACTTCGGTAGTGCCGCCAAATACCCAGTCGTTATTCTGCATGTTATGCCCGATCTCGTGGAAGAAACCCCAGTTGGCACCGCCCTTGCTGCCTTTCATGAGCTTTGCCGGGTCGGCGATCACGTCGGCAGACAGCATCCTGCTCGAAGGCGAATGATGGATCATGATCGGATACCCGCTGTGCATGAACCCTCCGCCGATATGCTCGTCTATCACCATGCGCTGCGGCCGGTAATAGGGTTGCGGGATCTGCGCGAGCTCCATTTCACCGCCCACGATCAGGTCCCAGAGCTTCAGCACGTTTTCAGGATCGTTCACCTGCCGGAGGATGGAATCGGGGATGGTGAGGATGACTTTACCGGTGGCCAGTTCTCCCCAGGGCGCCTTGCTGGCGGCGAGTTGCTGCTTCCATTCTTCCGCGGTCGTTTTCCCGGCGATGAAGAGCGGGGCTTTCACCGCCCGGGCGATTTTCACGTCGGCCGTCCACGAATCGGATTTGGGAGAAGCCGTGATGTAAATGAGGCCGCCGAATGGAGAAGCGATGCGGGTCGTCTTATTACGGATGGTATCTACCCGCACGATGTCGGGCATCCGGCGCCAGTCTTCCCCGCCGGCCACCCAGCGCGTGAGGTTGTCTGAATGCGCGCCGATCTGGATGCAGACGTTTTTACCGATGAGCGA
The DNA here is from genome assembly GCF_003958645.1 of Chitinophaga rhizosphaerae. GTDB lineage: Bacteria > Bacteroidota > Bacteroidia > Chitinophagales > Chitinophagaceae > Chitinophaga > Chitinophaga rhizosphaerae. Next base: position 411,620 of record NZ_RXLO01000005.1, on the reverse strand, counting down.
TCCGGGAACGGTCACCTCGATATATTCCCCCGCCACGGCGTACAATCCGGTGCTGTACATGTTGTTGCGCCAGGGTTGGGAATAGTGCAGCGTGGCTACCACGGGCGCCAACGCATCGCTGATCCTGTTGTGGGCGATCGAAACGGTTTCCGTTACCCGCGCCGCGCTTTTGTCTACGCTCCCGGGAAACACTGCGGCCGAAGGGTGCGCAACGATCTTCGCGTAGTTGGTAGCAGCAAGTTGCTCCCTGCTCCAGTCACGGATCGCATTGCGCATTTCCTTGTCCTTTACGGAAAGCCGGTTTCCGGGTGTAATGAGGATGTTGCCGGGCGCGAGCTGCTGCGCCCCGGCCGTCAGCGCGGCCAGCATAAGGGCGCAGCTAATAGTGGATTGCCTGATCATAAGAGTAGTCATCTTTCAGGTAATATACATTGCCGGTCATTTCCTTCCCGGATTATCCGGATGAACGGCAAAAAAAAGCCGGCCGCTTTTCGGTGGCCGGACTCTCCTTGTTTGTATTACAACTAGATTTTAGCGAATGCCTGCGCCAGATCCGCCTTGATATCGTCGATATGCTCGATACCGAGGGAAATGCGCAACAGGCCGGGCTCTACGCCTGCCTTGCGCTGCTCTTCCTCACTGAGCTGCTGGTGCGTGGTGGTGGAGGGATGGATGATGAGCGTTTTGCTGTCGCCCACATTGGCCAGGTGATAGATGAGCTCCAGGCTTTGCACGAGCGTGTCTGCCGCTTCCTTTCCGCCTTTCACCTTGAACGACAATACCCCGCCGGCGCCTCTTTTCAGGTATTTCTTCGCCAGGTCGTTGTATTTGTTGCCGGGCAGGCCGGGATAGTTCACGAATGCTACCTGGGGTTGCTCCTGGAGCCATTCCGCCAGCGCCTGGGTGTTCTGGATGGTGCGGTCTACCCGCAGGCTGAGGGATTCCAGGCCTTGCAGGAACAGCCAGGCGTTTTGCGGCGACAGCGACGGTCCCCAGCTGCGGAGGCCCGTCACCCTTGCGCGGATGATGTAGGCGATGTTGCCGAAGGGGCTGTGCGAGCCGAATACTTCCCAGAACTTCATGCCGTGGTATGCTTCGTCCGGTTCGGAGAACTGCTGGAACTTGCCGTTCCCCCAGTTGTAGTTCCCGCCGTCCACGATCACGCCGCCGATGCTGTTGCCATGGCCGCCGATCCATTTGGTGGCGGCTTCCACCACGATGTTGGCGCCATGCTCCAGGGGGCGGAAAAGGTATCCGCCCGCGCCGAAGGTATTGTCTACCACCAACGGAAGGTCGTGCTTCCTGGCGATGGCGCTGATTTTTTCGAAATCGGGAATGGCGAAGCCGGGGTTGCCGATCGTTTCCACGTAAATGGCTTTGGTACGGCCGTCTATGAGGGCTTCGAAGCTGGAGGGATTGTCTAGGTCCGCGAAACGCGCTTCCACGCCAATTCTTTTAAAGCTGACCTTGAACTGGTTATAGGTTCCGCCGTAGAGGTAGGAAGAGGTCACGAAGTTATCGCCCGGGAGCAGGATGTTGTGCAGGGCGATGAATTGCGCCGCCTGGCCCGAAGCCACCGCCAGCGCGCCCACACCGCCTTCCAGCGCGGCGATGCGCTTCTCGAAAACGTCGGTAGTGGGGTTCATGATCCGCGTATAGATATTGCCGAACTGTTTCAGCTGGAAGAGGTCTGCCGCATGGCCTGCATCTTCAAACGTATAGGAAGTGGTCTGGTAAATGGGAACGGCTGCCGAATGGGTAACGGGGTCTGGCTGGTAGCCTGCGTGGACTTGAAGCGTCTCAAATCGTAAGGAGTTGTTTGACATGATGTATGCTTTTTGTAGTCTACAAAGTAGCTAGACTATTTCTAATATCAAAATAAAACAACCATAAAAATAACGGTTCGTCAAGCCGATGGCACGGAACATCAAAGGCTTTTGCGTTACTGGCGCGGATTTGCGTGTTTTGGGGCAACGACATTTTCATCATTCTAAAAAATCCTACCCATGCAACACAAATTCCTGTTCAGCGCCCTCGCCACCCTGGCCGGCCTGTTTACCATCGCCTCGCTGTATGCCGGTGGCGGTTCAGATTCGTTCAAAGTGTACCTCAACAACAAGCTGATCGTTGAAAAGTGGCTCAGCGAGAAGATCACGATCGATGAGTTGCCGCTGGACGAAAGCAATCTGAACGACAAGCTGACTTTCCATTACAGCCATTGCGGCCGAATCGGGACAGACCGTAAGGTGGTGGTGCGCGATGCGAAAGGGAAAACCCTGCGCGAGTGGACCTTCGCCAATGCCGCGGGCAAACAGTCGGGCATGGTGATCCCGGTGAGAGAGATCCTCCAGCTCCGCCAGCAGAACGTCTCCTTCGTTTATTCCGCCAACGAGCTGCCGAAGGGGCAGCTAATGGCCTCCTTCCGCCTGCATGCGTCTACCACTTCCTGGATCCCCGGGCAATCGGTTTTGACGTTATTGTGCTAGATTTACGGTATGTCGCGCACATACCGCATCCGTAAATCGCAATTATTACCCGTGAGCCTGGACGACGCCTGGGATTTTTTCAGCGACCCGTCCAACCTCCGGCGCATCACGCCGCCCCGGATGGGTTTCACTGTCACCAGTGAGCCTCACCAGGGGCGGATTTATGCAGGCCAGATCATCGAATACCGCCTCAAGCCCCTTCTCGGCATCCCTATGTACTGGATGACCGAAATCACGCGGGTAGACCCTGGCCGCATGTTCATCGATGAGCAACGGTTCGGCCCCTACAGCTTCTGGCACCACCAGCACCATTTCGAGCAACAGGGCAGCGGCACGCTCATGACCGACATCGTACATTACCGCATTCCCCTCGGCTGGCTGGGCGACATCGCCAATTCCTTCTTCGTGCAACGCCAGTTGGAAGGCCTTTTCAGTTTCAGGACCTCCGCCGTGGACAAGCTCCTCGGAAACAATGGAACCTAATGCTGGCATTTTCCGGAGATATTGTCTATTTTCATGGGTCTTTTTTCATGAAAACTGATCGTATGTTCCGTTCCCTATTGGCCTTGTCTCTCCTCGCCTGCTCCGCGGCCCGCGCCCAGGAGAAGGAATTGGTGCCGCAGATGCACACCCGCGTTTTTATCATGGATAATCCCCCCGTGCCCGAAGTCCACGCGTCCACCATCGTGGAGCTCGACAAAGGGAGGCTCATGGCCGCCTGGTTCGGCGGCACACAGGAAGGGAAAAAAGACGTTGGTATCTGGATTTCCACTTATCAGGGCGGTGAATGGAGCCAGCCGAAAGAACTGGTGAACGGCATGGTCGATGCAACCACCCGCTACCCGGCCTGGAACCCGGTGCTATTCCGTACCAAAGCCGGGAAACTGTTCCTGTATTACAAAGTAGGGCCCAATCCGCGCGAATGGTGGGGCATGATGATGCACTCATCCAACAACGGAAAAACCTGGTCTGCACCACAACGGCTGCCCGACGGCATGCTCGGACCCATCAAGAACAAACCTTTCCAACTGGAGAACGGAGACATCCTCTACCCTACCAGCACCGAAAGCGTAGATAATAACAACTGGAAAATACATCTCGAAAAATCGGATAAGAACGGAGCCAACTGGTCGCGCATCGAAATACCGAACGATACCTTCCAGGCGATACAACCCAGTATTTTACGGTATCCGCACGATAGCCTGCAACTCCTTTGCCGCAGCAAAAACAATAGTGTGGTGCAGAGCTGGTCGGCCGACAATGGTAAAACCTGGAGCCCCGTCACCGCCACGCTGCTGCCGAACCCCAATTCCGGCACGGATGCGCTGACGCTGGACAATGGGTACAAACTCATCGTGTACAACCCCGCCGTGCGCGGCGGCAATTGGTCTGAAGGGCGCGCCAAACTGTATGTGGCCATCAGCCGCGACGGGATCAACTGGGAAAATGCGGCTGTGCTCGAAAACGGCGACAAGGGCGAATTCAGCTACCCGGCGGTGATCCAAGGGAAAGACGGGCTCATCCATATCACGTACACCGCCGACCGGAAAAACATCCGGTACTGCATGATGCGGATCGCCAGGCTTACTGCGGAATAAATCGGGCTTCATTAAAAAAGCAGGACTGGCCAGTCCAGCGAAAGGTTAGGCTCGCCATCCGCGTGTACTCAACCGTTGAAAAAAGCCCTTCGGCGAGGGTCCATCCAAGGCCGCCGGCAGCCAGCAAAATGAATCCAGCAAAGAGATAAGCCCAGGGCGGTAACAGGTTTCGCCGGCGCAGGTTATCTGTATGCATATATTTGGTCAGCGCCGGGATATGTGGATGAGGGGATAAAAAGTCAGCTTAAAGGATCGGGGCGGCGTGGCCTTCCTAAAAAAACAGCATCCGGCCGAATACGACAGATATCGGCAACACCAATGTCCCGATCAAGGCCGGAATTGCCGCAAGCAAACCAGCGGGGCATCAGCAGCTAGCGGTAAGTAACATCCTGGAGATCGACTCCCAGGAGCAAGTCTTCGGTAGGATTGGTATCCTGCATGTCTATTAGGTTCAAGGGATAAAATTCGTCGGGGGAAACTACACAATTACGACTTCAATGCCCATGTCTTCCAGCAATTTCACCATGTGCTCGGAAATTCCTTTGTCGGTAATGATCTGATCTACGTCTTCGAGACGGCAAATCCGGCCGAAACCGCGTTTCCCGAATTTGGAAGAGTCTGCCAGCACGATGGTTTTCTGCGCGGCGCGGATCATCTGCTGGTTGAGATGCGCTTCCGCGATGCTGGTGGTGGTGAGGCCGAATTCCACATCGATCCCGTCTACCCCTAAGAAGAGTTTGGAGCAGGAAAAGTCTTCGAGGATTTTTTCGGCATAGGGCCCGGCCACAGACGAGGAATTATTGCGGATCACGCCACCGAGCTGCACTACTTCGATCTCGTGGTAACGGTTCAGTTCCAGCGCCACGTTCAGCGCAGACGTAATGATCATGAGCGGCCCCCTGGGCTGGATGTGCTTGGCCAGGGCCAGTACCGTGGTGCCGGATGCAATGATGATGGCATCGCCGGGAACAATGAGGGAAGCGGCCATTTTGCCGATGTTGTTCTTCTCCTCCCGCTGGATCTTTTCCTTTTCGTTGACCGGCTTGTCGTTCGTATAGGGATTCTGAATGGTGGCGCCGCCATGCGACCGGTAGAGGAGCGACTTATCTTCCAGCAGCTTCAGGTCCTTTCGGATGGTTACGCCCGAAACGTCCAGTTCCTTGCACAGTTCCACGACATTAACATATCCTTTTTCATACAATCTGCTCAAAATGAATTTGTGCCGCTCCGCGATATTGATTATTGACATTGGGTATTTTATTTCGGTTAAACGTAGAACATCCAGTTACGGTATATTGAATATCAATCTTTTCTCGTCTGATTGCTGGTTGAAGACGGCCCAAAATACGGCAGTTTTTCCAAATTACGACCATGCCTTCAGGGGCGTAATATAACTTAATATTCGCTTAACCAGCAGCAATCAAGTACTTACGTTGCTCAACTTTCCCAGCAGCATCTTTTTATCATAATCGCGACCATTCCCCGTCTTCCCCGTCTATTTCGTAAAATACTTTCATTTTATTTACTTTCATTATTTTTTTACTATTTTTGAAACCAAACGAAAGTCTTTAAAGCCGAAATTGTACTTATATATAATACCGGGTCACCGGTTGAGTGAACGGGAATCATGCTTATGAGAGAATTAAAAATCCAGTTTTTTTTTGTGAAGACCGACGCCATGGGGCGAGCCTGGCGAACAGGCGGCGAGCAGATTCGCCCCCGGTTAAATTGTATCCGTTCTATTGATCATACATAGATTGGAGTAACGTGGAAAAAGAAAAAGCGGAGTGTTCCCATTCCGCTTTTCCTGTTTTTACAGCGCCTGTTGCATGACGCCGACCAATATTTTCTTTGCCCCGTCGGTAAGGGAAGCCGGCGCCGTGAGCGAATCCCCCGGCACGAAGTGCCGTTTGAAAGCCTGGATGGCGGCGGTGGTATCCTGGAGGTCGTACCCGATGAGCCGGAGCGCCTGTAAATGGCTGAAGTTCTCCGGTACCGCGATGCGCGCGGTATCGCCGTACCATAACCCGAATCCTTTATCGGCGAGCCGGTTCCAGGGGAACAGGGCGCTGGGGTCGTTTTTGCGGCGGGGTGCGATGTCGCCATGACCGATGAAGTTGGCGGCAGGGATGTTGTAGCGATGCTTCAGGGTATCGAGCACCACGAGCAGGCTGCGAACCTGCAAACTGTCGAACGGTTCGAACCCGTTATTATCCAGTTCGATGCCGATGGAAATGGAATTGATGTCGGTAATGCTGCCCCATTTCGATAATCCGCCATGCCATGCACGGAGATAATCGTTGAGCATATGATGCACGGTGCCGTCTCTGCAGATGACGTAATGCGCGCTTACCTCCGTGCGCTTGAGCGTGAACGTGCGCAGTGTTTGCTCGCAGGAGTTCTGCGCCGTATGATGGATGATGACGTAATTGGGTTTGCGCAGGTTGAAGTTGACGGTGCCCGCCCAGGCAGGCGGCGCAACGGCTGATACGGCGATGTTCTCCGGCTGGGCTTTCACGACGCCCGACCAGCGCTTCGCCTCGGTACGGTATACTTTATTGGTGGCTTTGTAAGGCTGCGGAGAACAGGCACCTATAGCCGTTACTGTTGATACGATCAGTAGTTTTTTCCACATCCTTAAATCTACGAAAATTAACAGACAACCGTTGTTAAGGAAGGCCCCGGGTATTGTCCGGATGGCGATAATTTCCGTTCTTTGAGGCCTGTATGAAAACTTCTATTTTGTATACCCTGAAAATCTGGCTCATTGCTGCGCTCCCCCCATCTATATATGTTTGCTGGTATTATGGTGCATTTACGATCGCGTTGGGCAAGCAGGACAAATTCCTTTTCAACACCTTTACTTACATGGGACCGGCCGCCGTATTCGCGGGCTTTTGCATGAAACAATTGTATGCCGCCCACATCGGCGGGTACCAGCGTAAGGCCATGATCTGGCTCTGCAATGTGATGGGCCTCGTTCCGGTAACGGTGCTCGCGGGCAATTCGGAGCCCGGCATGGTGACCGTTTTCCTGCTGTACCTGTCTTCTACGCTCGCCATACTGGCCGTTAAAGCCCCCTCGGCCCGGCAAACCCCGCTCCAGCTGCCGCTCCACGGCCGCCACATCACCCTCAAGCCCGATCACGAGATCAATTCCTGGCGCGGGATGGTCGTATCCGGTATCCACACCCTCCCTATCCGCCTCAAGCTCGACAGGAATGCGCCCTACCCCCAACTCGAATGCCATTCCCTCGAAAAAGAAGATATTTTCCATCTCATCGCAGACTATGTGCCCGTCAGGGTCAGCGCCTGCCTGCCGGGAAAAAGCGAACCCCTCTTCTCGGCCATCCTCGAAATCGACCATTCCCTCAACTAAGCGGCGCATTTTTTTGAGTCATACGGCTGCAAGGCACCGGTCCGACCGAATTTTTCTGTAATTTCCGGGGTCTGATCGTCTTGATAAACAGCTGAATATGTCTCACCTACTGTCGCCCCTACGCACCGTGCTCATCTATTTTGCAGCCGGCGTACTTTGGATTTTGCTGACGGATTCGCTCCTGCAATGGCTGGCAGAGCATTCGCCCGCGTTGTTGCTGGGTGGCCAGTATGCCAAAGGCTTCCTTTTCGTGCTCCTTTCCTCCATCATGCTGTTCTGGCTCCTGTCCAAATCGCGCGGCTCGGTGCGCCGGCTGGAAATGGCCTACATCCGCGTGTTCCGCGAAAGCCCGCAGCCCATGTGGATCTACGACCGCAAAACGCTCGGATACGTGGATGTGAACGACGCCGCCATTCACCTCTACGGCTATACGCTGGAAGAATTCCTCAATATGACCATCCTCCAGGTACGCCCGAAAGAAGATATCCAGAAAGTGCTCGACGCGAAGCGCTTCGCCACTGCCGGCTTCCAGAACTTCGGCACCTGGAAGCACCTTAAAAAAGACGGCACCCTTATTTACGTAGACATCCGCACCTTCGGCACGCACTATAAAGGCCGCGAAGTGGAGATCGTATCCATTTCGGACGTTACCGACAAGCACATCGCCTTCGAAGCCCTCTCGCGCCAGGAGCTACTGCTGAATTCCATCATGAACAGCACCGACGATCTCATCTGGGCGGTAGACGACCGCAAGACCTACACCGCTTTCAACAACGCTTTTCGTAACATCATCCGCCAGTACACAGGGCACGAAGTGCATGTGGGCGACCCGCTCCTCCCCGGCGCCGACGAAGCTGAAGCCCTCCGCTGGCAACAGTATTACGAACGCGGGCTCCAGGGAGAGGCCCACACCGTGGAAGAAACGCGTGAACTGAACGGCATCGGCGTGTCTGTCGCGGAAATCAACTTCCGGCCCATGCGCAAACAACAGCGCGTGGTGGGCGTTTCGTGCTTTGCGCGGGACATTACCGAGCGCAAGCAACAGGAACTGCGCCTGCAAAAGGCACTCGACCGCTACGACATGGTTTCCTTCGCCACCAGCAACGTGATCTGGGATTACGACCTGGTCTCCAATTCCATGCACTGGAACAACAACCTCGCCACCAAGTTCGGGCACCGGAAGGCGGATGAAACGGAAGACTGGTGGGAACGGCACGTGCATCCGGAAGACGCGCCCAAAATCATCAGCGGCCTCAAACTGGCCATCGCGGAGAAACGTAACACCTACGCGGCGGAGTACCGTTTCCTTTGTGCCGACGGGCAATACCGCCACGTTTTCGACCGGGTATACATCAGTTACGGCGAAGAAGGCAACCCCATCCGCATGATCGGCGCCATGGAGGATATCGAAGACAAAAAAGTGTATGTGGAAGAGCTCCAGAAAGTGGCGCATATGAGCTCGCACAGCCTCCGCCGGCCCGTAGCGTCGATGCTGGGCGTGGTGGGCCTCATCAACAAAGACAACCTCACCGATCCCGCCAACCTCCCGCTGCTGGCCGGTATCGAAAAAATAGCGAAAGAGATGGACGAGATCATCCACACCGTGGCGGATAAATGCAACCGGATTTTCCAGGGCGTAGAAGATAAATGAAAATGGCTCCCGCACGGGAGCCTCCTTCACGTTTACGATTAGCCGGCCATCAGGTTTTAGCGTCCTGGAAGCGGTCGGTACTTTGGGCCGAAGTATCGGTTTCCAGTACGATCACCTGCGGTTCGGCCATCTTTTTAATAGTATGGTGGATGAGATATTCGTTCTTCGCGATTTCCTCGACCCTGAAAGCGGCATTGCCCGAACGCGCCGCGAGAATTTTCACGCCATTCGTTACTTTCACTTTCAATAACCCGGATACCGGCCGGTTGAAAACGATCATGTTGACGGAGGTGCTGCCGTTCTGCCGCGTGAAATAACCCCAATCCTGCTTCTCCCATCCGGCGTAGCCGCAATTCCAGATCACGTTGCCGTTTTTCTCCATCCATTTGCCGATGGTTTCAACGATGTGGCGCTCCTCTTTGCGGAAACCGCCATTGCCATCCGGCCCGAAATTCAGTAAAAAGTTGCCGCCCATAGACGTGGTATGCACCACCATTTCCAGCAGCTCGAGCGGAGATTTTACGTGGCTGACGGTCCAGTCTTTATGATACCCCCACTGGTTTTCGGGAACGGTCATGCAGGCTTCCCAGTCCCATTTGGTGACCTGGAGGTCTTTCGTGGCATTGGGCAACCGGCGTTCGTACCCGGATTCGTAATCGCCCATGAGCTGGTTGTTGGAGTCGAAATGGCGCTTCCCGAAATCGTCTGCCCGCAACCGGGAATTCACAACCACACCCGGGCGCACGGATTTCAGCATTTGTTCCATCTCCAGCGTCCACCAACCGTTTTTCTTGATGCTGGCATCCCAGGTACCGTCGAACCAGAAACCTTTCACAGTGGGATAATTGGTAGCCAGCTCCTTCAACTGGTTGCCCGCGAAATCGAGGAACCGCCGGAAAGCGATGCTGTCTTCGGGCGATTTGATTTCGTAGCGCCAGTCCGGATGATGCCAGTCGAGCACGGAATAGTAGAAATTGACGTCGATCCCTTCGGCATTGTAAGCCTCCACGAGCGCTTTGAGGATATCGCGGCGGAAGGGCGTGTTACCTACGTTGAAATCGGTGTATTTGCTGGGCCAGAGGCAAAAGCCTTCGTGGTGTTTGGTAGTGATGGTCATGTATTTCGCTCCGAGCTGTTTGGCCATTTTGGCCCATGCCCTTGCGTCGAACTGCTGCGGGTTGAACTGGTACATGAGCGAATCCCAGGTGGAGGTGGGAATACGGGCGCTGGATTTGAGGAATTCCGCGGCGTAATTGTAGGTTTTCCCGTTCCACACGCCGCCGGGGATGGCGTACAGGCCCCAGTGGATGAACTGTCCGAACCGGTTGCTTCTCCATCGCTGCATGGCTTCGTCGGTACGCTTGCCTGTGGTTTGAGCGCCGTATTTCAGTGGTACGGGTTGTTTCACCTGGGCGGTGCCGGCAAGGGAAATGGCCAATGCGAGGGTGGTGAAGACAGGTTTCATAAGATGGATCATATCCTTGGCTGACATTAAAAATTTGCCCGCTTCTGCGAGCATATTTTTTTGGGGAACTGCCGCCATCCGATACCGTCGCCAGGTGCGAAAACAGGATGACAGGTTGCCGGGCCTTCCCCGTTCACGCATTCCGCCCGTTACCGGCAGATTCCATAGGATCAATTTCCATAGCCGTTTCATCATACCTGAAAATTAACAACAGCGCGGAAAAGGCACAAGGCAGAAGAGCGGAATGCGCGTTTAGAGGAAGGATTGGTGAAAATCGTACAATTGCGGGATGCGGTGGCGCCGGCCGATCAGCTGGCGGGCGTGTGGGCGGTCATCCGTTCGTTCCGCCAGTTGCGGTCGTAATACACGAAGAAATACAGCCAGATGGTGCGGCTCAGGCGCATGAGCAGCGGTTGCATGAATACCAGCAGCACGGCGTTGACGCCCAGCCAGTACAGCACACTGTTATCATGCAGGCTGAACCCCAACAGTACCCACCAGGCCACAAAGGTGGCAACGGACAGGGCGATGGACAGGGCGTAGCTTACGTAACCCGTTCCGAAGAAGAAGCCGGTTTCCGGTTCGCTAAGCTGACCGCATTCGGGGCAGCGTTCGTTCATTTTCATGAAGGCACCCAGTTTGTAGGGGTTGGATTCCACGAAGAGCTGGCCGCTGCGGCAGCGGGGGCATTTGTTTTGCAGGGCGCTGAGGACTACGTTCGGTTTATGGTCGTTTCTTTCGGCACACATATTTTTCAGTTTAGACTTTTTCTGAATTCTTCCGGCGATTGCCCGGTGTATTTTCTGAAGAACCGCGAGAAGTAGCTGTTATCAGGGAAATTGAGTTCCCCGGCTATTTCGGAGACGGACTTCTGTTCGTTGGTGAGCAGGCGTTTGGCTTCGAGCAGAACGCGTTCCCGGATCACGTCTCCGGCCGTTTTGCCGAGGAGGTCCTGGCAGAGGGCGTTGAGGTGGTTGGGCGTGATGTAGAGCTGTTCGGCATACTCCCGGGGCAGGCGCATGGAGCGGTAATGGCGGTTGATGAGGGCCATGAAGTTCCGGAGTACGAGCTGCTTTTGCTGGGGCACGCCGGGCTCGCCGTCGCGGGCGATGTGGCGGTCTGTTTCCAGGAACAGCTGGAGCAGCAGGGCGCGCACGAGATCAGGCTCGTTATCGTCTCCCGCCCGGAGCACCTGTTCAAATACCGTCCGGATGGCGGGGCGGAGTTTTTCGGGGATGGCCATTACCTGGTCTGCGCTTTGTCCGGAAAAGAACGGGAAGCGGTCGAGGTAATCCGGGTTGGCGAGGAAAGAGCGGAAGAACGCGGTCGAAAAATGGACCACATATCCATCGGTTTCCGGGCCAAAGTGCCAGGAATGGACCTGGCCGGGGGCCATGAAGTACATTTGCCAGGGCTCAACGGGGTAGCGGGTGAAATCCAGTGTATGGGAGCCGCTGCCGCCGGTAAAAAGCACCAGGTGGTAAAACGAGTGGCCGTGTTGCTGGTGGACGCGCTGGTAGTTCTTTTTCAGGTAGGAACCGAGGCGCTCCGTGAGCAGGTCCGGGTGGCTGTGCCCGTCTGAAACGGTGCATATATCGTATACCGGGATGGAAGGTTTCATGACATCACAAAGGTACGGCGCAGTCGTTTGCGGTACTTTTCACATTTGGGGCTTTTATGGTACTTTTTACCGGAAGCGGAGAAATTGGCTGTTTGGTGGCGGGGAATTGGTATCATTGCGGCCTGAAATCCGTTACCGATGAATGCATATAAAGAAGTTACCATATACTTTGGGCTTGCCGATGAAAAAGACGTTTCCCTGGCCGATATCCTGTCTTGCATCCCTTTGGGGGAGCGGCGGGAATGGGCGTTGCTGCATATGGAGGCATTGGGGCATCCGGGAGACCTGGATGTACTGAAATTCGAGGCGGAGGCCGAGATCCATGGGATCGCGTATGCGTGGGATGCGTTGCATCAGATGCAGGACCGTTTTGCCCAGGTGATCGAAATGATGGTTGTGGGCGGGGAACGGGTGAGCCATTTGCGGAGGGCGATGCCTTTCGAAGAGATATTGGAGGCGGCTGAGTATGTGGTAGAGTTGGTGGACGGGGGGTTCTGGGTGGTTCATACCCGGAGTGAACAGGCGGTCGGCAATTTCTGCGGGAGGTTTTCGCGGGTGGAGGTGGTGGAGCTTTGATATTCGATATCACGGGAGGTTTTCGCGGATGGGGGAACGGGCGGATTACAATCCGGATACCTTCCTTTTATATGAAAGATGCAGCGTTAGCGGTTGCCGAGCGATGCGTTTCAAATGCGAACTGGCGAACAGCAAATTCCGCGGCAAATCTCTGCAGCGCGGATTGCGGAACGCTGGAAACAGGCCTGATTCCCGCTTTTGAAGACAATCCTGCCCGGATATTTTCCAACGGGCCCCATCATCCCAACTCCACAGGAATTCACTAATTTCACGGCAGATATGGACATAAAAGAACAGCTTCGCCAGCATTTCTCACAGATCGTCAGCCTCACGGAGGAGGAGTTCGAATATGTATGGACTCATTTCAGCTTGAAAAAGTTCAGGAAAAGGCAATTTCTCATCCAGGAAGGCGACACTGTCAAGTACCATTATTGGGTGGTAAAGGGGTTGATCAAATCGAGTTACACCGATGAATCGGGTAAGGAGCACATCCTCCAGTTTGCCATGGAAGATTGGTGGATATCCGACTACCAGGCGCTTTACAACCATAATCCCGCTTCGCTGACGGTAGATTGTATTGAAGACAGCGAGGTGTTGGCGCTTTCCGACGAAGACCGTCAAAAATTAACCCGGGAGATACATGCTTTCTCGAATTTTTTCCTGCAGAAAAAAAACGGAGGGTATGTGGGTCTCCAGCAAAGGATATTGTTGCTGCTTTTCAAAAATCCCCGTGAACGATATGAAAGGTTGCAGCAATTACAGCCGCGCCTGTTGCAAAGAGTACCAAAGGTTTTGCTGGCTTCGTACCTTGGAGTTTCCCGGGAGAGCCTTAGCAGGTTATACCAGGGTGAGTTGTGAACCAATTGAAATCAAATCGTGCCTGCCATTGAACATCCAGCTATCCAATTTATTAGGGGCAGCAGCAAAGTATGAAGCATGACTGTACCTCACTATAAGCCTCCTTCGGCTTACAGAAAGCAGCTATCACCGAATATCTACCGCACACCAAGCCGTTCCCATTATTAATGGGAAACTGTGTTGCATAAAATCGCCCCCCTTACCATTAGCGACTTCCGGCTTACAGAAAGCAGCTATCACCGAACATCTATTGCACACGAGGCCGTTCCCATATTAAATGGAAGCTGCGTTGCTTAAAAACGTCCCAACTGCAAGCCCCTTCCGCCCGACAGGAAGCACCAATCATCGAACAGCTACCACACACGAGGCCGTTCCCATATTAATGGAAGCTGCGTTACATAAAAACGACCGCCCCTAACATTAAGCCCCTTCAGACTTACAGGAAGCGCCAATCACCGAACATCTACCGCACACCGCACCGTTCCCATATTAAATGGAAGCCGCGTTGCTTAAAAACGACCACCCTAACTATAAGCCCCTTCAGACTTACAGGAAGCGCCAATCATCGAACATCTACCGCACACCGCACCGTTCCCATATTAAATGGAAGCTGCGTTGCTTAAAAACGACCACCCTAACTATAAGCCCATTCGGACTTACAGGAAGCTCCAATCATCAAACATCTACCGCACACTCGACCGTTCCCATATTAAATGGAAGTTGCATTGCTTAAAAACGCACACAAACTACAAGCCCCTCCAGACTTACAGGAAGCACCAATCATCAAACATCTACCGCACACCCGACCGAACCCATATTAAATGGAAGCTGCGTTGCATAAAAACGCCCCCTCCTAACTACAAGCCCAATCAGACTTACAGGAAGCACCATTCATCCAACATCTACCGCACACCGCGCCGTTCCCATATTAAATGGAAGCTGCGAAACATAAAACGACCACCCCTAACTACAAGCCCCTTCAGACTTACAGGACGCACCAATCATCGAACATCTACCGCACACTCGCCCGTTCCCATATTAAATGGAAGCTGCATTGCACGAAAACAGGCCAAGCCTAACTATAAGCCTCTTCAGACATCTATGAAGCGCCAAAAAACCGAACACCCATCGCAAGCCAAGCCGTTCCCATCATCAAAGGTAACCGCGAATCATGAAATACCTCCGTTGCACCACTTAGGAGGACATTACTTGGCAACATTCAAAATCAACAGGTTCATACCCACAGCTAAACAGCGACATTCCCAACCATCCCGGGATCCGGTTTACACAAGGCATCTGCTTCAACAAAGCCATGATGCACAATCCATTCATGCCAGTGGCATCTTCAGCTGCCATGCCTTAATCTCGCGACATAGCACCCTTACTACCATTGGCAGCAATGTAACGGGATCCTTACAAGTTTACATTTCAATCCACCAACCTGCTTCACATCAATGGTGCAGCTGCGGATTGTGCGCCAGATCACAACTTTTTAGTGCGTCACCGCAACTATTGCCTTTTAGCGCTGTTCTATCTTTGTACAGCCACAACGGCCGGACCAAACACCCTAATCAGCAAAAAGCAAAGTCATGAACGTCTTCAAAATTCTCATCGTACTTACATCCCATAATCAGCTCGGCGACACAGGTCACAAAACCGGATTCTGGGTTGAAGAATTCGCAGCACCTTATTATGCACTGGCTGATGCCGGCGCACAAATCACCATTGCGTCTCCGCTAGGCGGGCAACCACCTATTGACCCGAAAAGCGAATCGCCGGAATCGCAGACCGATGCCACCCGTAGGTTTTTCGCAGACAAAACCCTCCAGGAGAAACTTGCGTCCTCCATTCCATTGACACAGATTAACCCGGCAAAATATGATGCTATATTCTACCCCGGGGGCCACGGGCCGCTTTGGGATTTAACAAACAATAGGACTTCCATCGCGCTAATAGAGCAATTCTATAACAACGGAAAGCCTGTAGCCGCTGTGTGCCACGCTCCCGCCGTACTCCTGCACGCTAAGAAAGCCAACGGCGAACCGCTGGTGAAAGGCCTTAAAGTGACTGGCTTCTCCAATAACGAAGAAGAAGCCGTACAACTAACGAAAGTCGTTCCCTTCCTCCTGGAAGATGAACTAAAGAAAAACGGCGGCACTTATAGCAAAGGTCCTGACTGGAGCAGCTATGTCCTAAAAGACGGAATGCTCATCACTGGGCAAAACCCCGCCTCTTCGGAGGAAGCCGCAAAGCAACTACTCGAACTATTGAAAAAATAACCGTACCCTGAGGGGTTTCATACTCGGTAATATATGCCCGGAGACATTCGCCTCCGGGCTTTTGCATTACCAGCATCTACCCCCATGCTATCATCCATCACTAACCCCTATGCATTGACAGCAATGATCCTCAGCCTCAGTGACTACCCTCACTTAAAAAATTAAGGCACCCGTCAACAAGCCCACAAAACCCAAATCAACAATTCGCCCCAACTCACTTCGCCAGCACAACGCGAGCGATACACGCTGTTTTTCCAAAATCCAACGGAACACTGCCACAGCGCCAATCCCCAAACTAAAAACACCCTAATCCGTCCGCAACAATGTCAGCTTCAGCCACTTTCAAGGAAGCATAAACAAGTGGCCAATCAAACATTACTACCGACGAATACAAACCCGAACATCCACCAGCACGCCCCTCAGGATCAGTCCTCCGCACCAATAACGACGCGGGAATTATAATTCGGAAAAACGTTACCCGTCACCAGCATTTCAAGCACTCCCGACATCCGCACCAGCATAAGCACCCCTACGCCCTATCCCCCTCCGCTCTCCTGCCGGCAAGAGGCAAGTGCCTTCCCCCGCCAGTCCATAACTCCTTTTTGATCCAGTCGGATACCATTTTTCGCCCCATTGGAGTTGAGAGCAATGACAGCGGCGATAAATAACCCATAGACTCCCGCTCCTGCCGCATCCACATATTAAATAGTCCGGGCATTTCGCGACACGAATATCCCATCCCATAAATAGTCAACACTTCAAGAAATTGCTGGTGCACTTTGTCTTCCAAATCGACAGCAGCCAGGCATTTTGGCACCTGCAGCGCATCGAGCCGAAATACATAACTCAGCTCCAGCCAGGTAATCTCCGACATCTTAACAAACTCACGAAACTGCTCGGTAGACAGTTTTCTATTACCCAATACACGCTTTGGGTTAATGGCTTTGGTGGCGAGATCAATCACTGAATCTACACAAACATGGAAACAGGAGTTCTCGTCTAAAGGCTTCTTTGGCATTTAGCTTTCTTTTTGATTGTTATTAAAAGTGTATTCGAACTAAATATGAAAGGGAATTATGAAAACCAGGGAATACAAAGTATAAACCCTATATGTATAGGCATAATTACGCCTTTGGTGACGTTAATTCGTAAAATGTAACAGATTAACATGATAGTCACACCCTACCTTTTCCCAATTCAGCCCCTGCATCACCGCCACCTTCACTCCCACTTGTATGAGAAGAAATTCCACCGCACCTGTACTACTACCACTTACCTTAATGATAGCAGTGACGACATTGAACCATTAATCAAACTGCCTAACTTTCATCCTTCACTTTTAGTATCGCTTCCATAATACCAAAGTGCGCGTGCTAAACTTAAAGACGGTCTTTCAAATAGTGCTCCACATACATGCTTGCGAATTAGTTTTTTTACTGGATTAACATGAAACAAAATTAAGCAAATGGAAAATACGAATGACATTTTTATCGAAATATTTCACTGATAATTTCTCGGTTTTTCGGAGAATTCAAACTTGTTAGTGATCCTCTCTTATTTTTAGTAATATTTACATAACCACATGCCTAAATCCATAACCATAAAGGATACTGCACCAACAAACAAATAATTCAACAACAAATTTTTCAACAAACAGCATGCGCTATTTCGATCTTTTTTGTGTTTTAAAAACTGACCCCAATTCCTGCTGAAATTTTGCATCCAATTTCTATTTACTTTTACATCGTTCCTACTTCCTGAATTTTTTCTTAGTAAGCAAACATTCTTTGGAAGTTGCAAAACATCATACTGACAGATGATTAATATACGTGTAGATGAGACATAATTAATCATCCCAATGCCGGACATTTGTTACCCAATAAATTGCTTTGACAAGGTGTAAAGAGAAGCGCTTTTGATAATAATTATCTCTACACATTGTTGTTACCCGACCTAAATTATCAATAACATCCATTGTACCTTAAAAACTAAATTATGAGATTGCGATACGTTGTTAACCTCCTATTACTTACTTCAGCTGCTTTCAGCCAGCAGCCAGACAATAGTACGCCTCCCGCAAAAGTGGCCCGGCCCGTTCCGAATTCATTGCCTTTGGGCGCGAAAGTGAATTTTGTTCGTACCTGGTCGCCCAACCAGGCAACTACCGATCCTGCAATAGTATACCGCGCCACAGATGCAGGCGCTTTCCCGCAGTCAACGGATTACTCAGACGGTCTAGGACGACCATTACAAACGGTCAGCAGGGGCATTGCTCCCCTCACGAAAAAGGATATGGTAACACCAGTAAGCTACGACGCGTATGGCAGGAAAACGTTTCAATACCTTCCATATATTAGTCCTTCTGCTGATGGTGGCATTAAGAGAAATGCGTTTGCCGAGCAGAAAGCATGTTATGACGAGCTTCTTACCACCGCCAGCAACAACAAGGAAGACATTTATTATGGTATAACGGACTTCGAAAACTCTCCCTCATGCCGCAGCATCAAAGTCATGTCTCCAGGCAATAACTGGGCAGGCTCCGGTCGCGGAATTTCGAAAAGATACCTGGTGAACACCGCCAGCGATGAAGTAAGGCGATGGAATATAATAACTGTACCGGCAGGCAACATAGTCTTTTCAAATGTTGTTTCACCAGGAACCTATGCAGCTGGAGAGCTACAGAAGAATATAACGATAGACGAGCACGGCAGGCAAACTGCGGAATACGTTGACAAAGATGACCGACTGATCCTGAAGAAGGTCCAGATAGCATCCACCCCCGGCACCAACCATACAGGATGGCTATGCACCTATTATGTATACGATGCTCGGGGGAATCTGCGCTTCGTAATTCCCCCCAAAGCAGTAGAAATGCTACAATTGACAGGTTGGGCCATCAGCGCCGCACTGAGCAGATCACTCTGTTTCAGGTATGAATATGACGGGCGAAATAGAATGATCATCAAAAAAATACCGGGTGTCGATTCCATAGAAATGGTATACGATCAGCGGGACCGCCTCGTTCTTCTGCGCGACGGCAACCTGCGCTCCGCGGGCGGCAAATGGCTCGCCACCCTTTACGATAACCTGAACCGGCCGATCATGACCGGCATATATTCCAGCACAAGCACACATAGCCAATTGATCTTTGCCCAAAGCTCCTCGCCAGGCGCCAATACCATCCTGCCATCCAATATCGACCCGCTCACCTACACCTACTACGACAACTACACCTACCCGGGAGCCAAGGCCATACAATCCGGTTATTTCACCAAACCCCAGCCAGGGGGCAACCTGCATTCGGAAGCCATAGCCATTAACTTGCAGGCCAAAGGGTTAGTTACCGGAACGAAGGTCCGGGTGCTGGAAACGTCCCAATACCTCGTTACCACCCATTACTATGACGCCAAGGGCCGACTGGTACAAACGCTTTGCGACAATCACAAAAACGGGGTAGACGTCACAACCAATCTCTATGACTTTTCCGGAAAGCTGCTCAGTAGCTACCAATACATAAACAATCCCACTGCCGGCACCGCCGGGGTCATTCGTCTGCTGACGAACCGAACATACGATCATGCCGGCCGCCTTATCAAGATAACCAAACAACTCAACGATCATGCAACCTTTAGACGGGATATAGCCACTAACTACTACGATGCGCTCGGCCGGCTGCAGCGGAAAGAATTCAAGGGCGCTTCGGGTAACGTCATAGAAAGCATGACCTATACTTACAATATCCGAGGCTGGCTGAAAGGAATCAACCGAAACTACGTAAAAGGCACTGAGACCGGGTATTTTGGACAGGAGCTTCATTACGATGCAGGCTTCACCAACAGAGAATATTCCGGCAATATCGCGGGAACGACCTGGAGGGGCTCCAAAATCAATACCCCCAACGCCTATGGATTTCTATACGATGCGGCAGGCCGGCTCCTCAGGGCAAATTTTACACAGGCTACCAGTACGAATACCTGGGGAAAAACCTTCCATAATTACGATTCGTGGATGGGTGACGGGACTAACTATGTCACCGCTTATGATGCCAATGGAAATATCAGGCGCATGCAGCAATGGGGAGCGAAAGGAACCAGCACCCATGCAAAGATTGACGACCTGACCTATACCATCTATGATTCGACCGGTTTAACAGCATCCAACAAACTATACAAAGTAGTGGATGCCGTCAATGATCCAAAGTCAATGCTGGGTGATTTTACCGACCAGCAACCCACCTCCACTTTTGATTATGCTTATGACAGGAGCGGGAACATGACACGGGACGAAAACAAGAAAATCTCCTCCATTCGCTATAACCACTTGAACCTACCGCAACAAATCGCCATAACAGGCAAGGGCACCATTTGTTACGTTTATGATGCCAATGGCCAAAAACTTGCCAAAACGGTCACGGATAATACCGTTTCGCCTGTGCGCATCACACGGACCGATTACCTCGGGCCCGCGAAATTCGGGAATAACATCCTGCAGGTGATCACCCATGAAGAAGGCCGGATAAGGCCGCTTACCGGTGGAGGTTTCACATACGACTACTTCCTCAAAGACCATCTCGGCAACGTTCGAATGGTTCTGGCAGAAGATAATCCGCCAAATCAACGCTATGTAGCCAGTATGGAACCCAGGCAGGCCCCGGTTGAAAATGCCCTCTTCAACAATATCGATGCCACCCGGTCAAACAGACCCCCAGGCTACCCAGACATCCCGCAATCTGGTACCAATACCGCCGTGGCCCGTCTCAACGGCAACGATCCCCGCCGGAGGATTGGCCCCAGCCTGGTCCTGAAAGTTCAAACCGGAGATACGATAAACCTGGGTGCGAAGGCATTCTATAAATCCTTAGAATCCGGCAAACAGCAAAATGCCTCCGCAACCGCCGCCGATATGGCCGCAGCATTACTAAGTGCTTTTGGAAAACCAGCCATCTTGGCTCCAGGTACACATCATACCACCAGCGGTCCACCAAACCCTCCGTTCGGGAATGACTTCGTAAGCAACGGTTGGCAACGGCTCCGGGACAAAGAACCCCAAAGCGCTACCACCCCCTACCGCCCGAAAGCATATCTAAATTTTGTGCTGTTTGACGAACAGTTTAAATTGGTGGAGGGTTCCAGTGGCGTTCGGCAAGTTTCAGCCAGTCCCGACCAATTGCACTCGCTGACTGCAAATAACCTGGTAATGAAACAATCTGGCTTCTTGTATGTTTATACGAGCAATGAAACGCCCCAAGATGTGTTCTTTGACAACGTTTCCGTGATATTGGCAGGTACCCGCGTGCTGGAAGAATGTCATTACTATCCGTTTGGGCTCATTATGGAAGGCTTGAGCGATAAGGTTTCCAATAACCCGGTAAACAAAGAACAAAAGTTCCAGGGGCAACCGTTTGACGATGATCTAGGGTTAAATTGGTATGGATTTAAGTACAGGAATCACGATCCGCAAATTGGTCGATTTATCCAGTGCGATCCCTTATCTGATAAATACGTGTATAACTCTACTTATGCTTTTTCCGAAAATCATGTAACGGCGCATGTTGAATTAGAAGGACTGGAGAAATGGTCTATTAAAAACGGAATCGGATCATCAATAAATTACTATGGTCCATTTTCAAGTCAGAACGCAGCCCAATTACATTTCAATGACAACAAGACAACAAACGGTAGCGTACTCAACTTGACAGCAGGGTTTGCGCAAAACAATCGTATATCAACCAACAGAGTGGAAGCACTCGAACGCGGTTCTCTTGAAAATGTTAAAGGGGTGATTTTGCACAGAACAGCATCAAGTTCAACTGAAAGTACGCTTCGAGCTTTTGAAAATGGACGAGACGGAATAAATTATGGTACACATTTCCTTGTGGGGAAGAAAGGAGAAATACTTCAAACAGCCAGTTTAGATGCGTACACCTTGCATGTCGGAAAAACCAGAAGTAACTCATATCCAACAAACGTAAATTCAATCGGAATTGAAGTTGTAGGGAATTACAATTACAAAACGGAAAGTTGGGAACCACTTACTGACGCACAGATAACATCAACCTCCTATCTCACCAATAGTCTGAAAACCACCTATAAACTAACAAACAAACAAGTCTATAATCATGAGGATATCTCATATAAAACCAGTGGAGAAGGCAGTGTAGTAAGAAATGCTATATCGCAATATTTAGTACCTCCGCCCCTGAACACTACTAACACAAATAATCCCTGGTGGATGCAATATTTAACCAAATAAATTTTCTATGAAACTCGTTTATTTGATCTTGATTGTAGGGTGGGCTGGATTGACCGCTTGCAACTCCAGAAATCACGCAGTAAGTAAAGAGCAAGACAGCTCGAATCCAACGGCGGTCATCAAAATAACTCCAGCAGACACCCTAGTTAGCAATAGCCTGAAAAAAATAGCGCTGACCCCCACCTCTGTCATTAAGGTAATATCCATTACTTGGGCGTTAAAAGACGCGACACCCAATGACAGCATGGTTTACAAGTGTAAAAACTGGAGCCTGACGAATGAGTCCATAGAGACAATATTAAAAAATGGGGATCCGATTGATATGCACGATTTTTCATACTTATACTATGTACTACCGTGTGAAGTAAAAGGATCCGTAGAAATTGATCGTAAACTATTCAGTTATAGTATTAATGCTGGATCATTTTTCACAATTTCAAATGACGATACAACTAATTTTTACGGATGTAACGCCCCAGCTTGTAAAAAATTCTTCCTGATGGAAGGAGGAGATCCTAAAAGAGATATTGAATAATTTTAGACATCTTATTACCAATTTTTTCAACAATTACCTTCACGGAACGCCTGGCACCAATAATAAAACGGGCGCCTCAAAAGGCGCCCGTTATTGTAAATTCCAATTAGAGCTATCAGTCTTTTTCGTTAAACACTTCTTTAATCGTAAACTTTTTCTTCCCGCCGGGCACTTGCCACATCACTTCCTGGCCTTTTCCAAAACCAATGAGGGCAACGCCCACGGGCGCCATAACGGATATTTTTCTTTGTTTGATATCGGCTTGTTCAGGTAAAACAACGGTCACCTCCATTTCCCTGGGCTTATCCGTTTCCTGGATAACCACCCGGGAATTGAGCCGTACTACGTCTGCGGGGAACGCGTCCTTGCTCACCAGCCTGCCTTTCTTGAAATCCGCCAGCAGCGATTCCACGACTGCCGGACCGAAAGTACTCTCCCTCGCGCCTTCCTGCAGGCAGGTCTGGATCACTTCATAGTCATCCTTCCTGAAAATAGGTTGCTGTTTCTTTTGCATGGTAAAAGATTTAAATAAAATTAAATGAATGATAATGGCCTTCCGGCGCGGTTCTTATGGCTTCGCACCGGGCTTTCGGAACATTCCGATTAAAACAATCAGCAGCAATGGCAGGGATATGTATAAAGCCCGGTACCAGCCCGCATCAGTGGTCAGCGCAGTGCGCAGTATCAGCGCGTTGGCGATCACCAAAACGAGCAAAATCATGCCGCCGATGGAAACCTTTTCCCGATTTCGCATCTGAGCAATTCAATTTAGCATCGAAATAAAAGCAGTAAGAAAAACCCCTGAACCCGGAGACACATTTTTTAGCGGTTCAGGGCAAGCGTATTGAAGTCCTTAAAATTTGAGCAGTAATACAACTTCTTGCAAAATGTCCTGAATGATACGTTGTTGCAGGCATACGTGGGCCCTGCAACCGGTGTAGCGTACCGGGCGATGCGGATAATGGGCTGTATGATCAATCCTGACATTCAGCAAATATAGTAAAAATACCTGGAAAGAAAAACCGGCGGCTCAACGGGCCGTTTGCGCCGCCGGAAAAATCATCAGAATTTGATGCGGACTCCCGCATTCAGCCCCAGACCACCGATGTTAATGTACGACTTCAGGTCGTTGGCAGGGGCATTATCATGCTTGTAAATCGTTTTTGAGCCGGATGTGCCCGTAGGCGTGTTGGAGCCCTCGTCCAGCACGGTCACGTACCTGGTTTCGCGCTCTGCCGTGCTCAGGTCCCCGATCGACCGGCCAGGGAGCTGGCTTAATTCCTGGCCCGACTGTAAATTCACCACTTTATTGGTCTCATTGTATTCAGTCACCTCCTTGCTCTTGCTCCTCACCGGCACATTGCGGTATTCCGCTTCGGCAAACACGTCTATCCGCCGGGAAACGTTATAGTTAAAGCCCATCGCGCCCTGGAAACCGATGGTAGGGTTTGGCTTGATCTCCTCTTTCCGGGAAATATCCGTGCGCACCATGGCGCCCGCAGGCAGCGGCAGCCCGGCAGGACGGCTCATCCGCATCGCTTCCGTTTCGATGAAAAGCCTCCCCCACAGCGGCACCACGAATCCGAAGCGCACATAAGGGTTAAACTTTTCGTATCCCGGGCTCAGCACGAGGCTGGGCGCAAAATCGATCGCATTCACGTGGCCGTCCGACTCGATGCGGGCCGCGTCTTTGTTGAGCCCCTCGAACACGCTGACGTTCCGCGTCATCAGGTTGTTTTTACTGTGGTAATAGTTGAACGTGCCCTCAATAGCCACGTTCTTGTTAAAATTATATCCAATGGAGATGCCGCCGCGCACCCCTTCGCCGTAAGACCCTGTCAACACCTTTTCGAATACTTCCGTGACCGCGCCCGAAGCAGGGTTCACATTATTACGGATGTCTCTGGGAGGATAAGGGCCTACGTCCGGGAACTGACCCGGCGAAACACTGAAAAAGTAACCACCGGCTACCTTGATGTACATCTTTTTGGGAATATGCTGGGCTTGTGCGCCCTGGGCCAACAATAACGCCGTCAACCCCAGGATTGCATGGTTTATCCTGTTCATATGCGTAGTTGTTTTGGTGACAGATGAAGCGTACTTCTTCTAAGTTAAGGATTTTCAGTCGATTATCTGTCATTCCTCACGCATTTAACAACCCTTCTAACGGTCCGTCAAACTCTCCAGGAAGCGCACGAGATCCTGCTTTTCCCGGTCCGTGAGCCGGAGCGAATCTGGCGGCAGGGTCTGGTTGGGAAGCGATATCCCGATGCCGGCGGCGCCGCCTGTATCGTAAAAGTCCGCCACTTCCGCCAGTGTACGGTAAGCGCCGTTATGCATGTACGGCGCCGTTTTGGCGATGTTGCGCAGCGTCGGTGTTTTGAAAGCGAAAAGCAATGGTTCCAGCGGCACATGCGCATAGCGGCCGCTGTCACCGTCGAGTTTGCGGCTATTGGGCGATGCGGGCACACCCAATACTTCGGATTCCGTGGAAGTGAACGCCGGCGCCGCCGTTCCGTTGAAAAGCGGCAAAAAGTGACAGGTGGCGCATTTCGCTTTGCCCATGAATACGTTGAAACCGCGGCGTTCCTCCTCCCCGATCTCCCCGTCGCCCCGCATGAACGCATCGAACGGTGAAGAGAACGGCTGCAAAGAACGGATGTACGCCGCAATGGCCGCCATCACGAAGCGCGGCCGCACGGAATCCCCCATGTCCGGGAACGCCTGCACGAACATCCTGCGCATCGCGGAATCGCGGGTGATCCATTGCGCCACGTTTGCCGCGGAGGATTGCATTTCATGGGGATTCTGGAGCACGTCCATCACCTGGTTCTCCAGCGTGGGCGAACGCATATCGTAAAACTGGCCCTGTTGCAGGCCCGCATACATCACCGTCGGCGTGTTCCGCGCAATAGGCCCGCCTCCGTGCAGCGACACGTTCCGGGCCAGGCCGTCCGTAAATGCTTTGTCCGGGTGGTGGCAGGATGCGCAGCTGCGGTTCCCGGTGCCGGCGAGTTTCGGGTCATGGAAAAGCAACTTTCCCAGCGCGGTCTTTTCCGGTGTAGGGATAGCATCCGGCTGATGGACGAAAAACGCCGCACGGATGGCACCGCTGTCAAACAACGAGCCCGCCAGCGGATCGATGGCCAGCAATTCCTTCACCTGCGGATATCCCGCAACGTTATACCACTGCGTCATCGCGCGCGTCAATGGATGCAGCTGCGTGGCATAATATCCCGCGAAATCGAACGTTTCCGGCGAACCCTTCGCGGCCGCAGACGCTGTTTCAAAGCGGTGAAGCAATGTATCCGGCGCGCCGATCATCCCCATAAGAAATTTCACGGAAGCCAGCGTCTCCCGCGCTTCTTCGATGCCCTGCCGGCTGAGCGGCGTATCGAACCCGCTCAAACCCAGCGCCGCCAGGCGGAACATGGCCATGCGCGCCGCGTCGAACACGTGGGCGGTATCGAAAAGGGTATTATTGGCCGTGTGCCGAAGCGCGATGATAGACGCCGCGAAAGAACGGACCGCCGGCGCGAGGGATTCCCTTTCCAGCGGGTACAAAGATTCCTCCACCACCTGCAACCCGGCAGGATCGGCCATTTTCGTTTCCTCTGTTTCCACTTCCGGCAACGGCGGCCCATTCAGCAGCCGCGACGTGCCCGGCGCGTAGTACTCACTGAACCACTCCAGCTGCTTGTACGCCCGCCGGCAATCCAGGAAAGCCGCCTGCAGCGCCGCTTCGCTTTCGCCCCGTTCGGCCATGGCCAGTAAACTGTCTGTCCGCCGTTGTAAGGTATCCGTCTGCTCCAGCAACATATTGCGGATCTGCGCATCGAAGTTGTCCGGCTTCCGGCCGCAGGCCGCCCAGCAGACCATCCATCCCGCGCAAAGCGCTAAAATCCATTTTACGGGTCTATTCATATTTCCGCTTTTTACGAAAAAAGTTCCCCTGGAAACAGGGGAACCCTTCGTGTTTATAGTGCTAAGAATAAAAGGGGGACTACTCAATCATAGGTTTAACGAGGTACACCGGTTACGATAACCGTTTGCCCGCCTTCCCTGTTGGTGGTAATGCCGGAGCCGTCTGCGTTGCGGAATTTATCGTCTACCCAGGTATGGGGATGAATATTTACGATGAACGTGTTGGGCCGGCCGGTAAGCTCGGAGATATCGTACATGGCGCCGTATTCCCAGCTGCTGAGGCGGATATCGTTCCCGGGATTGTATTTGCCGTTGAACGTGGCATCGTCTCTGCGGTGGTTCATTTCCAGGAAAGGCTTCATTTCCTTGGTAGCGAGGTTGTACTGCCAGATGCGGCCGTCGTGCTTGTTGGCTTTGTAGTAAGAGTCTCCGTCTTCCTGGATGTAGACGAAGTTCTGCGTTACGCACAGGTTGTCGGGGTTCACGATGCTGTTGCCGGGATCAGTGTTCCCGTCTACCATGGGGGTAAGCTTGCCTTTCAGGGGATCTGCTGCGTCCAGTTCCAGCTGGTATACGCGGCCCCACATGGTAAGCCCTTCTACCGGCGTGGTTTTGTCGGCCTGGCTTACACCGGTTGCCGTGAAGTACAGCTTGCGGTTGTTGGCGGCGCTGCCTTTGCCGTAATCCAGGTCTTCCACACGGGCAAACTGGATCGCTTTCTTGTCGACCGTTTGTGCGGCGAGTTGCGCGCCGGTGCTGGCGGCTACGTTTTCATAGGGTACAAACTCCACATCGTAGGTTTTACCGACTTCCATATCGGTTTCCACGGTCTTGAGGTCTTTGCGGCGCAGCATGTACAGCGTGCCGTTGGTCATGTTGCCGGCGGAAGCGGTTACATAAATATTCACCTGGCCCAGGCCCTGGCGGGAGCTTTCGTCTTCGCCGATGAAGATGACGGTTTTACCGGGATATACGGTTTTGGGCAAAGGCACGGCGTTTTCGGCGCTGCACTTACCCAGTGCGGGCAGGGTACGGTCGGTTTGTTTGTCGCCCGCAGATGCGAAGGGCGGAATGCCGTGGATCATGGATTCCCCGTCGGATTCACCGGCGGTGAGGAACAGGGGGCCAAAGCCATGCTCTTCCGGAGTGGCCATGGTGGCCGAGCAGAGGCGCATCTTGCCGCCTTTTGCGTCTACGATATATTCGCCGCGGAGCGGTTTGAGGTTATTGTCGAGATACAAACGGGATACGGAAAAAAGGATCTCGTGGTTCTGTACCATGACAAAACCTTTGCCGGAAGGGTCTTTCAGCATGCCGCCACCGTCGGGCTGCGCGCCGTACACGAAATTGGGAGTGCCTTCCAGTTTATCGTCGGAGCTGATGAGCGGGATGATCTTCACATCGCCGAAACCCGGCATCGTTTTCACGAGCGAGGGCGTTACGGAATAAGATTTCAGCTCGGGGAGCTGGGGTTCTTCGTTAGGTTTGTCGTTGTTGTTACAAGCGCCCAGCATGGATGCAAAGGCTAAAGGAAACAGGGGAAGCTTCCGGCGATTCAGATACATAATTTGCAATTTTGATGCAATATCCCCGCCGGATGTTTCCCCTGTGTTACTACAAGATGAAATTAATGTGAAAACTGCGTTCCCGGTCCCGGCCAGCGCAAAAACCTCCGCGACAGGACCTGGTATACGATGAGCAGCCATAATATTAGGCTGGGCATCGCTTTTGCCGCGTAAGGCACTACCAGGTTACGTTTCACCCAGGCCGTCACCAGGTCGGAATGCGAGAAGCTGGTACCGATGAGCAGGTACACGAAGAAGATGTTCGCCGCCGTGCTCCGCGGTTGCAGCAAGAACCAGATGCAGGCCGCGGGGAACGCGATGATGTAGGTAGGCGATTCGGAGCTGCTGGAATACAGTACCGTGAACAGCAGCGTGGAACAGAGGATCAGCAGCTGGTAGCGCACGTCATGGCAGTATTTCAGCCAGATATACTGTGCGGCGAAGAGCACCAGCGCCGGGCCCATCACTACGATGTTCGGTAAATAAGGCAGGCGGAACGTACGCTTGATGAAACCCATCGCGGAAATATCCTGCAATACCACGCCATGGTCGATTTGCGCGTTCTTATCGTTCTTCAGCACCAGCGCCTCGTACCACTCGCGGTAGCTGCGGAGCACGAATTCCGGTGAGGAGATCGCCATGGGCAGTACGAGCCAAATCGCGCTCCAGAGTATTAAGCTGCCAATCAGTTTGAGCTTGTGGCGGGAAAAGAAGAAGAACGCCAGCCCCACGATCCCGTAGAGCTTGGTAAACGCTGCGAACATGATGAAGCAAGCGGCCCAGAAATCCTTTTCCTTCCGCATCATCGTATAGCCGAATATGATACATGCGGCCACGATGGGGTTGAACTGGAAATAGCTGCTCGCCGCCATCAGCTCATGGCTTGCGAAGATCATGATGAGGTTCTGCTGGATACGCCCCAGCGGCAGGGTCCGGATGGCCAGCATCAGCACCGCCGCGTTGGTGAGCACCCACAGCACGCTCCCCAGCCAGTCGGGCATGAGGGCGAACGGCGCGATGAGTACGCTGAACAGCACACCGTAATTATTCACGTCAAAATACACGTCGGGATAAGGCCCGTAGATCGTTTGACCGTTAATGGTATGCAGGTATACGTGCTTGAAGATCGTATAGTTGTTATAATTATGGACAGCGAATTCCTTGATGCCCACCACCATAGACAACCCGAACCAGAGCAGCATCGCCAGCCACTCTTTCCCGCCCAGCCAGGCCAGTGTGAACCGTTTATTAGACATGATAACTTTTTAGATACGGCCGCAAATTAGTAAAAGCCCCGCTATTTTTTATCCGTCGCGATCTTGATTACGATCTTCCGCACGGGAACCGACTTTCCGGAGATCAAATTGGGCATGTGCAGATCGGTGGGATAGAAAACCGCGAAATCGCCTGCGGCGAGTTTGGTGTAGAAAGAAGGACGGTCGGCATACAGCATGAAATCGTCGTTATCGTCGTACGGCCGGCTTACCTGCTGGTTGCGCAGCATATCGTGCCCCACCAGCTCTTCCCCCGAAACGATGTATTGCACATCGATATGTTTGCGGTGGGATTCCATTTGTTCGCTTTCGGCGGGAATGGTATCGTACTCGTTGACGATGGCGAAGATACGGTCGCCCTCGATGCTGTGTTTCCCTGTTTCGAGGCTCGCGAGGTCAGTTTCCCGGAGCCAGCGGAAGGCGGTCTGAAAACGGTCGCCCAATCCGGCGTATAAACCTGCGTTCGCTAATGTGTCGATGATCATGGATATAGAATTGGCGGGCAAGATACACCGTTTCCCCGTTCCGCAAAACCCCGTTTCAGCTGCCGCGCCGCAATCGATATTGTTGGGGCGCCACGCCCATGAGCTTGCTGAACATCCGTGAGAAATAGTATGGGTCCTCCACCCCCACCGCCCAGGCGATCTCCTTGATCCGCATGTCCGTGAAAAGGAGGTATTGACACGCTTTCTGCACTTTAAGGTGATGGAAATACTCCAGCGGCGAATACCCCGTGCGCTTGCGGAACACGGCGGAATAATGGCTGGCCGACAGGTTGACGGCCCCCGCCAGGTCGGCCAGCGTGAGCGTGGCCGACAGGTTGTCGCGCATGTGGCTGATGGATTGCTCCACGGCATCGCGGCTGGAGCGGTTTTCGGAAAGGCTGAAGGGCTCTTCATAAAGGAAGCCCGACAGGTAATGCCAGAGGCACATATTGGCGTAGCCGAGGTTGTCGCTCCCATACCCGCGCTCCAGGCTGGCGTACATATCCTCGAACAGGGCGAGGCGCTTCTGCTGGAAAGT
The DNA here is from genome assembly GCF_003958645.1 of Chitinophaga rhizosphaerae. Lineage (GTDB taxonomy): Bacteria > Bacteroidota > Bacteroidia > Chitinophagales > Chitinophagaceae > Chitinophaga > Chitinophaga rhizosphaerae. The sequence continues at coordinate 381,135 of NZ_RXLO01000005.1, read as the reverse complement.
GACGCGGCCCATATGGCCGCTGAACCTGCGCGTGAGGGCGGCAACAGCGTCTGTAGCGCGCGGCCCTTTAAAATGGACCCAGTAGATCGTCCACGCATCGGCATCGTCGGAGGCGTATTGATGGGCGCTTCCGGCGGGGATGAAAATGAAATCGTCCGGCCCCAGGGCGTATTCCCGCCCGTCGACGGTGGCCGTTCCCCGGCCTTCGCGGCAATAGATGAGGATATGCTGGTCTACCCCATTGTTCCGCTGCCGGAAATGGTACCGCGCCTTGGGATAATACCCGATGTCGGTGATGTAGAGTCCATTGACGAGGGGGTCGGCCGCGCAGGGCCCGGCAATGATCTTGCGCGGCAGCACCACGGCCCGCTGGCCATCGAAACCCTCTTTCTTCCGTATCACAAGCTGGCAATTTTCATCATAATAAAATCCATGTTAAAAGTAACAAATATGGCTTTCTACAAAAATAGCAAAATATTGAAATCATAATATTATCCATCATAACCATAAGAAAGGCCATTGAACCCCAGCGCAGCAAATCCAATATTTGTATCCTGCGTTCCGCAGGTCCACTTCGCTTTAAATACCGGTTATGAAAAAAGGAATCCGCCGTTTTACCGATCTTGTCCTTTGGCGCCGTATGGCCGCCGGGTCTACGGTATGGACGGAATCTGCGGCCGGAAGCGGCGATAAATTAAATTCCGGGCTATTTTTAAGACCCCAACCCGGCAGACGTGGCGCTGCCGGCGCGGTCTATTATAGCGCTCACCGGAAAATATCAATAAAACTGAACTGGATACAACCATAAGAAACATGCAGACAACGACCTTCCATCATCGCTACATCCTGGGCATTTCCTTCATTTCCGCGCTGGGCGGCTACCTTTTCGGTTTCGACTTCGCCGTGATCTCCGGCGCGCTGCCGTTCCTCCGCGAGACTTTCGGGCTGAACGCCTGGTGGGAAGGCTTCCTCACCGGCTCCCTCGCACTGGGATGCATGGCCGGATGCGCGATGGCCGGGGCACTGGCGGAACGGTTCGGCCGCAAACCCGGACTGCTGCTGGCGGCGCTGATATTCACGCTTTCATCGCTCGGGATGGCGTTTTCCAATTCGTTCACCGTATTCACCGCCATGCGCTTTGCGGCGGGGATCGGCGTAGGCATGGCTTCGATCCTCAGTCCGCTCTACATCGCCGAAATTTCACCGGCGCATTTACGGGGAAGGAACGTATCCATCAACCAGCTCACCATCGTTATCGGGATCCTCATCACCAACCTCGTCAACTATTTCCTCGCCGGCAAGGGCGTGGACGCCTGGCGCTGGATGTTCGGGCTGGGCGCGGTACCGTCGTTCATCTTTTTGCTGGGCGTGAGCAGGCTGCCGGAAAGTCCGCGCTGGCTTGCGGCGCAGGGCCGGCTGGAAGAGGCTTCCCGCATCCTGGCGCGCATCGGCGCGGGAGACTTCGCGGCCAACACCCTGCGCGACATTTCCGCCTCGCTGGCGGGCGAACCCCGCCCCAACCTGAAAATGGTGTTCAGCAAGGCCGTTCGGCCTGCGGTGACGGTGGGCATCGTGCTGGCGGTGTTCCAACAATTGTGCGGCATCAACATCGTGTTCAATTACACCTCCACCATATTCGCTTCCGTGGGGGCCGACCTGAACAGCCAGCTGTTCGAGACCATTTCCATCGGGATCGTGAACCTCGTTTTTACGCTGGTGGCCATGTGGCAGGTAGATAAGCTGGGGCGGCGGCCGTTGATGCTGGCGGGATCGCTGGGATTGTCGGTCGTGTATATCGTGCTGGCGCTGTTGCTGAAGCAGCAGGCGGCCGTGGGCCTCGTATCTGTATTCGTACTGGCGGCCATTGCGCTGTACGCTACATCGCTGGCGCCGGTGACCTGGGTGCTCATTTCCGAGATTTTCCCCAACAAGGTGCGCGGCCTCGCGTCGTCTGTAGCCATCGTGGCGCTTTGGGGCGCCTATTTCGTACTCGTATTCACATTCCCCATACTGGCCGAAAAACTCGGCACTTACGGGCCTTTCTATCTCTATGCGGGCATCTGTTTCCTCGGCTTCCTGTTCGTTCGCCGGAAAGTACCGGAAACGAAAGGTAAAACGCTGGAACAACTGGAACATCAAATAACTGGACATTAATTAAACCATAAAAGGCAATGAGCAATTACGCTGTGAAGGTCTGGGAAGAAAGCATCATTATCCCGACCTACGGGGTCGGCCGTCCCGACAGGAACCCCATGTTCTTCGAAAAACGGGTATACCAGGGCTCCAGCGGGGCGGTGTATCCCAACCCGGTGATCGAAAAAATCCTCGATGACAGGGAGGACGTAAGCTGGAAGGCGGTATTCCTGGAAAACAGGTATCTCAAGATCATGATACTCCCGGAACTGGGCGGGCGCGTGCAAATGGCGTTCGACAAGATCGGCAACAGGCATTTCATTTATTATAACCAGGTCATCAAACCGGCGCTGGTAGGGCTCTGCGGACCGTGGATCTCCGGCGGCATCGAATTCAACTGGCCACAGCATCACCGCCCCAGCACTTACGAAGCGGTAGACCATACCATAGAAACGAATGCAGACGGAAGCGTGACCGTTTGGGTGAACGAAATCGAAAAAATGTTCCGGACGAAAGGCATGGCCGGATTTACGTTGCATCCGGACAAGGCGTACCTCGAGATCAAAGGTAAAATTTACAACCGCACGCCCCTGCCCCAGACCTTCCTCTGGTGGGCGAACCCGGCCGTGAAAGTGAACGATCATTACCAATCCGTTTTTCCGCCAGACGTGCATGCGGTGTTCGATCACGGCAAGCGGGACGTGTCTTCCTTCCCCATCGCCACCGGTACCTATTACAAAGTGGATTATGCACCGGGAACGGATATTTCGAAATATAAAAATATTCCCGTACCCACGTCTTACATGGCGATCCGCTCGGATTACGATTTTGTGGGCGGATACGAACACGATACGGAAGCCGGCGTGCTGCACGTGGCCAACCATCACATCTCGCCCGGCAAAAAACAATGGACCTGGGGGCATAGCGATTTCGGGGTGGCCTGGGATAAGAACCTGACCGATGAAGACGGGCCGTACATCGAGCTGATGACCGGCGTCTATACCGATAACCAGCCCGATTTCAGCTGGCTGATGCCTTACGAAGAGAAATCCTTCACCCAGTATTTCCTTCCCTACCGGCAACTGGGCCTTATCCAGAACGCCAGCAAAGACCTCCTCCTCCACAGTTCCCTGGAAAACGGCACGCTCCTCGTGAAAGTGTTCGCCACCGGTGCGGAAACGTTGCAATCGCTGGAAGTGAAACTGAACAGCGAGGTCATCTTCAAGGACGTATTCAACGTTTCGCCGGAACAGGTGTTCGAACAACGCATCCCCCTTCCCGCAGGAACCCCCGAATCCGCCATCGAAACCCTCATCCGCGGAACGGACGGCAACGTGCGCCTCCGCTACCAGGCTTCCGCGAAAACGGAAACCGAAATCCCCGCGCCCGCCCAAGCCGCCAAATCGCCCGCGGATACCGAAAACAACGAACAGCTCTTCCTCACAGGGCTGCATCTCGAACAATACCGCCACGCCACGTATTCGCCCGTGGATTATTACCGCGAGGCGCTGCGCCGCGACCCGAAAGACGTGCGCTGCAACAACGCCCTCGGCGCCTGGTACCTCCGCCGCGGACAATTCGCCAAAGCGGAACCATTCCTGCGCAAAGCCGTGGAAACCCTCACCCAGCGCAATCCCAACCCTTACGACGGCGAGCCGCTGTACAACCTGGGGCTGTGCCTGCAAATGCAGGGCCGCAACAACGAATCCTACGAGCAGTACCATAAGGCGGTATGGAACAGCGCCTGGCAAGACAGTGGTTATTTTGCCCTGGCGCAGCTCAGCACCGCGCGCAGCGGGTACGAAACAGCGCTGGAGCAGATCGATTGGGCGATCGACAGGAACGGCCGCAACAATAAAGCCCGCGTCCTGAAAGCCGCCATCCTGCGCAAAATGGGGCGGTACAACGAAGCGCTGGCCGTTTGCGCCGAAGGCCTCCGCCGCGATCTTTTCAATATCGGGCTTTACCACGAACAGGCGCTTTCCCTCCATTCCACCGGCAAATCCCGCGAAGCGGAAACCGCCCAAAACACCTTGCAGCGCCTGGCCCGGAACCATGCACCCAACTACCTCGAAAATGCCCTCGATATGATCGCCGCCGGGCTTTTCGAAGAAGCCATCGCCTGGTTGGGCCTGCTGCCAGACGATGCTTCGCCATTGAAATTCTATTACCTGGCCTGGTGCCATCACCGCTCCGGCGATGCGCAAGCTGCCACCGCCGCCCTTCAACGGGCAGCGGCGGCCGATCCCTACCTGTGCTTCCCCAACCGGATGGAAGACGTGAACATCCTGCAGTTTGCCATCGCGCAAAACCCTGCAGACGGGAAAGCGCCGTACTATCTCGGTTGCCTATGGTACGATAAAAAACAATACGACGAAGCGATCGACCTCTGGCAGGAGTCTATCCGCAGGGACGAAAACTTCCCCACCGTTCACCGCAACCTCGGCATTGCGCTATATAACAAACGCAACGACGCCGCCGGCGCGCTGCAACATTTCGAAAAAGCGTTTTCGCTGGATACGGAAGATGCGCGCGTGCTCATGGAGCTCGATCAGCTGCATAAACGGCTGGGAGCCCCGGCCCGGGAGCGCCTCAGTCGCCTGGAACGCTACCCCGCGGCCGTACAGTGGCGCGATGATCTTTACCTCGAACATGCCGCGCTGTACAATTACCTCGGCGAGCACGAAACCGCGTTGCAGCTCATCCTCCAAAGAAAATTCCATCCCTGGGAAGGCGGCGAAGGCAAGGTGAGCGGACAATACGTTTACGCCCTCACCGCACTGGCCCGTAAAGATCTGGCCAACGGCATGCCCGAAGCCGCGGTGGAAAAGCTCCGCAATGCGCAACAGTGGCCAGATTCCCTGGGAGAAGGAAAACTGTTCGGCATCCGCGAAAACGATATCCACTACTGGATGGGCAAAGCCCTCGAAGCCATGGGCAACAGCGCCGAAGCCGTACAATACTTCACGCGGGCCACGGAAGGCACTTCCGAACCAACGGCCGCCATGTATTACAACGACGCGCCGCCCGAAAAAATCTTCTACCAGGGCCTGGCATGGGCCGCACTTGGCCGGAAAGAAAATGCAGACGCCATTTTCCGCAAGCTGCTCGATTACGGCACCTTGCACGCGGAAGATGAGGTCCGCATCGAATATTTCGCGGTGTCGCTGCCGGATCTGCTCATTTTTGAAGACGATCTCACCGAAAGAAACCGCCTGCATTGCGTGTTTCTAAAAGGACTGGGCTATCTTGGCCTCGGCGAAACCGCTGCCGCGTCGGCCGCTTTCCACGAAGTACTGGGGAAAGATATGCACTTCGCCGCCCAAGCACATTTGTCCATCATCCAGGAAACAACGAAGACAGCTTCCGTATAAACCAACGCAGATCATGCAAAGACTCATTTTCATACCACTTTTCGTCCTCCTTTCCATAACGGCCACGGCGCAAAACCTGTCGCTGGCGGGCAACTGGCAGTTTGCCACCGACTCGCTGGACAAAGGGATTTCCGAAGGCTGGCAAAACAAAACTTTCCCGCAAACGCTCCGCCTGCCCGGCACGCTCGACGATGCCGGCGTGGGCGCGAAACCTTCGCTGTCGGCCGACTCCCTCACCCGCAGCGTATTGCTCATGCTGACCAGGAAGCACCGCTACATCGGGCCGGCCTGGTATGCGCGCGAGGTCGTTATCCCGCAAAACTGGAAAGGGAACGAAATATCGCTTTTCCTCGAGCGCGTGCTCTGGACCACCCATGTCTGGATCGACGGCAAGGAGATCGGTTCACGGGAACTGCTCAGCACACCGCACCGGTACGATCTCGGAAAAACGCTCACGCCCGGCAAACACCGCATCGTGATCCGGGTCGATAACCGCCGGCAGTACGACATGAGCTCCAACAACATGGCGCATGCCTATACAGACGGCACCCAGATCATGTGGAACGGGCTCCTGGGCAAGCTGGAACTGCAATCCCGGCCGGCGGCGCACATTACGAACGTGCAAACCTGGCCCGACCTGCAACACCGCATACTTCGCATCACCATAAACGTTATGAACGCGGGCCCCGTTTCGTCCGGGACCCTGCTTTTACAAACCGCCCGCCTGAAGAAAGCGGTGCCGGTACAGTTGAAGGAAGGGGAAAACAAAGTGGAAGCGGAGCTTGCGGTACCGGAGGGTTTCGCGGAGTGGGACGAGTTCAAACCCGTACTGCACACGCTTTCCGCAGAGCTGAAAACGCCCGTTTCGGCACACCGCCATCAGCTCCGGTTCGGCTGGCGCGAAATCACCAACAAAAATGCGCAATTGCAGATCAACGGCAAGCGCATGTTCCTCCGCGGCACGCTGGAATGCGCCATCTTTCCCCTGACCGGTCACCCGCCGATGGATAGGAAAGGCTGGGCGAAAGTGTTCTCATCCGCCAAAGCATACGGCCTCAACCATTTGCGTTTCCATTCCTGGTGCCCGCCGGAAGCCGCTTTCGCGGTGGCGGACTCGATGGGGGTCTATTTGCAGGCGGAGCTTCCTTTCTGGAACAACAACGCCGGCAAAGATACCGCCATGAACCGCTGGCTGGCGCTGGAAGCGGAACACATCAGCCGCGAATACGGCCACCATCCCTCGTTTGCGTTCTGGAGCATGGGAAATGAGCTGGAAGGGAATTTCGATTGGCTGGAAACGATGGTGGCGAAGCTGAAGAAAGCTGATCCCCGCCACCTTTACACCACCACCAGCTTCACGTTCCAGAAAGATCACGGCGGCTGGCCCGAACCGGGCGACGAGTTTTTCATCACCCAATGGACGAAAAAAGGATGGGTGCGCGGACAGGGCATCTTCAACACCATCGCCCCATCTTTCAACAACGATTATACAAAGGAAACGGAAGGCCTGCCCGTGCCGATCATCACGCATGAGATCGGGCAATATTCCGTGTTTCCGAATATGGACGAGATCAAAAAGTACACCGGCGTCCTCGACCCGCTGAACTTCAAAGCCATCCGGAACGATCTGCAGCGGAAAGGCCTGCTGCACCTGGCGCCCGCCTTCCTGCGATCGAGCGGGAAATTCGCGGCGCTGTTGTATAAGGAAGAGATCGAACGGGCGATGAAAACGAAATATTTCAGCGGTTTCCAACTGCTCGACCTGCACGACTTCCCCGGCCAGGGCACCGCTCTCATCGGCATCCTCGACGCGTTCTGGGACAGCAAGGGCCTCGTAACGCCCGCGCAGCACAGGATGTATTGCCAGCCTGCCGTTCCGCTCCTCCGCTTCGAAAAAGCCAGTTACCGTAACGGGGAAACCTTCTCCGCTGCTGCGGAAGCAGCCAATTTCAGCGGCGGCACTATAAACAATGTTACGCCCGAATGGATCGTTTCGGGGAAAGACGGGAAAGTCCTTTTCCGCGGAAAGCTCCGCCGGCAAAACATCGCCGAAGGCACGGGCCAGCAGATGGGGGAATTCAGTTTCCCACTGGCGGGGATCGCCAAAGCCACGGCGCTGACCATCGAATTGCGGATCGGCGAACGGCATAACCGCTGGAACATCTGGGTGTATCCTGAAAATCAAAACAGCGAATTCGCCGACGTACATTATACCCGCTCCGCCACCGAAGCCATGGCGCTGCTGGGCGAAGGCAAGAAAGTGCTCCTCAACCCCGACACGGCCAACATCCGCGGCGTAGCGGGCCGTTTCGCGCCGGTGTTCTGGAGCCCGGTCCATTTCCCCGACCAACCCGGTACCATGGGTGTGCTCTGCAACCCGAAGCACCCTGCGCTGGCGGATTTCCCGACGGAAGCATGGTCCGACTGGCAATGGTGGCACATCATCACCGCCTCCAAAACCATGGTGCTCGACGAGCTTCCGCCCATCGACCCAGTGGTGCGGGTGATCGATAACTTCTTCAAGAACCGCAAAATGGCGAATGTGATCGAAGCGAAAGTGGGCAGCGGCAAACTGATGCTCGTTTCCGCCAACCTCACCAACGACCCCGGTGCACAGCAGCTCAAACGCAGTTTGATGGCTTATATGCACAGGGGGCGCTTCCAGCCGAAGGCGGCGCTTACGGAAGCGCAGGTGTTGTCGTTATTGAAATAATTTCCAGGTTAAACCGTACTTGGTTTCGATCAGGTAAGGCAAATGTATTGCCCCAATCCATGTAACTCGAAAAATAAATGCACCGGTAGAAGCCGGTGCATTTATTTTTTTGTAGATCTTTTGCGTTCAGCAATATTTGCTGGCTATATAAAAATAATGTACAATTTATGTTCAGAGTCTGATGATCATCAGACAGTCTATTAAAATGATAAGTTAATATTCAGCGATTCGGTTTTAATTATGAAACCACTTGAATCGAGCGGACCAATCACATGCTTTTGTAAAATGCTGTCACAATTTATGTTGATACAGTCATCGGGAAGTGAAAATTTTTTATCTATTAGCCAGTAATTTTTGGAATTGTTCCGCAACTCAATTGTTCTAACAATTATCCAATCCTTATTTGCAACTGCGGCGTCCACAAATTCGGCGTACCGGCCATCTTTGTTGAACTGTCTTTCATATTTCGGCACTACAGGTATGCCACTTTCGCAAACACCTGATTTTGAACTACAATAGACAATAACTCTATCTTCTTTTCTATCTCCTTCCAATAGCGTGAGATTACTCCCCAAGTCATTATCTCCCCATAATTTTGCACAGGAGAACATAATTATTGGAAAAGCTAGAATAAATACATATAATTTAATCCTCATTTTTTGTGTTTTATGGAAGTCTCCCATGATGAATTCCCGGTTCTGGTAATTCTTTTCTCAGTTGTCCGGTTCCATACCAATATGTTCTGAATCCCGCATTATCCGGCAATCCGGTTCTCCAAAGCTCGGCTTGAATAAACAGGTTTCGCCAGAAGCCGCCACCACCATTCCAATCATAATCGGTTGCATTATCATTAACTACTTGTACCCTACGAGATTCCGCATCTACCAGTTTAAGGTTTACACGACCTAGTGCATATACGGTAGATCTCAACTTGTTATTAAGGACAGACCCAAGGAAATGTTGGATACCAAAAAGATTGACAGGCGTTGGTGTATTAATCCCGCGGCGGAAATCAGCTAAGGAGACACCACCAAAATCAAATTTCGAAGCATCCAGATAAAGTGTATTCTCTGGTGTAGGATTTTGTGCTGCATCCGGATGATCCCTTGCCCATTGAACACCTTCCGTAAGGGTAACATATCCGTCATAGTCCGGCCTGTTTGGTAAATTGATAAAATGGGTAGCTAACTGTCTTAATGCCGCATTGCTAACCAACCCGGCAAGCCCCAAATCATTCTTCACCGCCTTTGAATGCGCCATTCCCTGCTCAAAATTCTTACGGTCCATAATTATTGGAGGACCTTGCAAACCCTGATCATCAGTACCCAGGAATTCTCCGTTCTGATCATATATCGGACTTACTGCCATTCGACCATCAGGATCAATCAATCCTGAAGGGTTGTTCATTACATAGTTGTAGGGAGACAATGCATATACCTTTTCCGCCATCGGGTCGATAGCATGCCACCTACCGATCTGCGGATCATACATTCGCGCACCGTAGTCATACCACTCCAGTCCTGTACCGTCAGTGAACTCCTTATTCTGGAGCTCTTTATCATTATAAAGATAATTATTCCGCAGATTATTGGGGGCACGGGTGGAAAGGCCCGCCATGGTCAGGCCGAACGGATAAAAATGCGTTTCCTCCAGCACCGGTCCGGGATTGGCTAAGACTGCTACGTCGTCAAAGAAAACGTCTTGCTGGCTTTCATTACTGGTATAAACATACAGGAAACCGCTCTTTTTTACAACCATCTGGTCTACCGACAACTTTTGCAATTCATCCGGGGTAGATTGTACCTGTTTAACTCCGCTGTTATCTTCAACCATAGAAAACTGTTCATCGAACAATACATAGTTCAGATAAGCCTTTGGGCGAAGCGGATTCGCCGCATCGGGATCCTTTTCCTTCAACTTCCTGTATGAATTGTTAAGGAAATCGGGAGTAAATGGTGTAAGATTCCCTGCAACCGTACCATCACCACCGTGCATTTGCCTGCCAGATGCACCATTTCCACCGAAAGCGTTTACAAGCGCACCCAGCATATCATCCGCCGGGCTCTTTGTGGTTCTTTGCTGAACGGCGCCGGTCTTGTAGAAAGCCTTCGCACCCATCCTTATGGTATCTCCGGCCATTACCTTCAACACCAGGCTCGGCCCAATCTTTCTGTCCGGATTATCGGCGTTCAAGCGGGCAACGAACCCATTTTTAGCCGTTCCGTCTTCTGCAGGATAACCTATCGGTTTAGACGCGCGGGATGCCTCGATATTGCTGAACAGCGCATTTTCTTTAGCAGCCGTTTCTGGTTCCATGCTTGCCAGGTACAAATTTGCCCCTGTTTCTTCGGTGATGACGGTACGAACGTTCCCCAGGTGATCTTTCAGGAAATAATCGTATTTATATGCCACCGGCTGGCCGGTAACCCTCACTGCTCGGATGCGACCTTCTTCATGCTGGATGAACTGCACCAGATCCTGCTCATACACGAACTCGCATATGTAATCCGTCGTGATCTGCTTTTCCGGCACGGTGGTGCGGTCGGTTACGATCTTTCGATGCTTGTTCCCGAGGGCATCGTAAACAAATGCAATGTCGCCCTTGCCCGTAATCGACACGAGTTTGGGAAGATTCAGGACATTATACTGAATGGCCCCGATCTGCCGGTTATGATCAGAAGTAACGTTGCCATTCGCATCATAAGCATAATCCGTTGCAGATGCGCCGCTAACTTCCTTGAAATCGCCCAGCGCGGAAGAAGGATTCACAATCACGTCCCCCACCGACTTGAGCTTATTTGAAAGCGGCACGTATGTATAAGTCAGGTTATCGATCGCTGCGGCACCACCCCATTGCTGCATTTTCCGGATGTTCCCGCCAGGATCGTATGCGGTCGTGTAGTTGGTACCGTCGCCCATCTTTACGTTGTAGTTAAGATTGGCAGGCTGCGTCCAGCTTCCGGACAGTTGTGCAAAATCGGCACTCAACAACCGGCTGGCACGATCATAGGTGAATCCATACGACCGCGCCACAGGGTCATTGAACCCTTTCCATTTCACGCCGGCTATATTTCCATTCAGCTGTGTGGTGGAAAATCCGTAGTTGTAACTCAGTTCTTGTCCGAAAAAATGACCAGATGCCGATGCCGTGTTTACATAACTTTTATTGATACCGGTGAGCCAGCCGAGCAGATTATAGTCATATTGAACAGACTCCAGCGTAGTTGTATTGCCGATCTTGAGGGATTTGCCGGCGAGCTGGCCGAGCGGATCGTAGGAATTCGCGGCGATTATGTATTCCGTACCGGTGTTCAGCCGCTTGCCCATATTCAACACACGTCCTGCATGATCATACTCCATGCGGGTTACCATCCTGGCGGTACGGGCTTCTGGTGTACGATTGTTGGTATGATGACGGGAGGTTACCAGTACTTTCCCCTCAAAATCGTACATGGTCGTCAGCACGTCTATACCACCGGAAATATTGTCAGACACAACCTGCTGAACCCTACCTTTATCATTGTAATAGGTAGTGGTTGTTAACCATTGATTGCTATCCAGTATCCTTATTTTCGATCCGGTTACCAATCCACGCGTATTATTAGTCCGCGCAACGGGCCTTTCCCTGGAAATCGTAGCGAGGTTTCCCATGGGCTCGGGCAATTCTGCGGCCTGATAATAGGCTGTATTTTCCGACTTCGCATCCTGATAATCGTATTTGTCATAATATGTATAGGTCAGCGGGTATAACTTTGCCGGATCGAGGTTGGGCAATGGATTATCCGCAACAATCGATTCAGTACGTAAGGTTGCGGCTGGATCAATTTCCACCGTTACCTCTCCAGCCGAAATATCAAAGCCCGGCATAAGTGTAACGCTGTTTCCGGCTTTATAAGCTGTACGTCCGTCGTGCAGATTGTATGCAGGATCCGATTCCACAGGAATGTTATGTGTAATTGTCTGGGATGCCGTTGGAACGGCCAGACTGTTGCGCAAGGTGGTAACGGGCAAAGTAGTTTCATATAATCCGGTCATCGTTGGCCGGTTATGCGCATCGTACAAGGTGGTGGCCCACTGATTAGTAGCACGCAGCCGCCCGTCTTGCAGGAAAACGAGTCGGTCCCGGGCGTCATAGACCATAAGCTCATGGGCTTTACCGGGCATTTTTTTTCTGATCAGTCTGTTTTTCAGGTCATAATCGTAGCTGAAGCATAGCTCATCACGGATGCTGGCATTTGAAAGCGTCCATCCACCTCCCATTTGCATGATGGATTCGACACCCAGCGGCGGGATTACAAACCGAACGTTATCAAACCTGTCATAAACCGTGTAAGTGCACAACCAGCCTACATGTCCTGTTCCGGGACTTGCCGCTACCTGTACCCTGGTCAGTATCTGCTTTCCATTTTTATCGGAAAAAGTGATGGACTTGTTACCCGCTTCATCGGTGGACATAACTTTATAGAGCGTACCCGCTGCATATCGCGCTGCGGTAGCCGGAATACTGCCTTCGGAATCGGCGATGGTCCAGACCAAAACGGAATCTGCGTCTGTATTGGTAAGATATTGCTGCTCTTTACCATTACCAAGGCCTGCCCAGCTATTACCGGCGTTGCGGGAGGAGGATACGCGGTTCAGCGGAGACGGTTCGAATATTGTTTCTCCGTAAAAAACTTTTTCACCCGGCTTATAAGGCAGATAAAAATCCGCCTGTTCCTGGAATGGACTGGTCTTGAACTTGCCATCGCTGGAAGACGACATATACGGTAAATACGAATATCGTTCCCTTCCCGTATTATCATAAATAACAGGTTGAACGATGTCCAGCATATCAGGAGAACCTTTTTTGGTGATATCCTGCAAATGCCGGCCAAGGCCATCGGCATATGTTGTAATCTGCCGCACGTTTCTCGCGTCTGTTTCCGCCACTACAGCTGCCGGAACCGCATACGGTTTTATGGGCTGCCAGGTGCGCACGTAGTTGACGCGCAGATTGTTATTGTAGGCGGACGGTAACTGCACAGCGGTTGCCGCGGGAGGCACAGTCACGTTATTGGGCAGGTTTTGCGCGCCGGCAGACAATGAAGAAGCCAACGCGACAATCAAATTAATTCTAACCAAACGATTCATATTAAGTCAGGGTTAAATCTACCTGGGAACTGTTAATCTGTTATGAACGATTTACGGATATGCTTGGTAGCGGAATCATTAACGACTCTGGCTTTCCTCATTTCCATATGCCGCAAGTAGGAACTCCGTTGGGCATCGTCCAGTATTTCAAAAATCCGCTTTTCGCGTTCCTGGTATACTTCCTGCATATATCTTTTCCTGGCTCCTGCTGAATTATTGACCATGTGAATACGAGACATCTGGCTGTAGAATTGTTGCAGCACAGTACCCAGCAAAACTGCCTGATTATCGTTAAGGCTGAGCCCCACCTTCATCGCATTTACTTCATTCTCCGCTCTTTTCTTCATGATGACGGACGATGAGTCCTGCGCCCTTAGCACGACCGTAGACGCCATTACTAAATAAACATGCAGTAAGACCGCTGAAAATATTTTATACATAAAACTTCGACTTTATTATTGATTAGCCAATTGATATCCGGCACCTGCATTTACTTTAAAGTTGTAGCGCAGGCCTGCCGGATCGTAATTGTAAAATCCGTTTTGCCAAATCGGAACGTTGTACTCAACCGGATTGCTTTGATATCCGCAATTATAGTTGGATCCAGTGTATGTGCCCGAGGGGTTGCCATATTGATCTACCTGCTGTTTCTCATAGTTTACAGCAATTGATGTAACCGGATTCAAGGGCGTAGTGCCAGTTACTTCGCCCCAGAGGTTAATAGCAACATCTGCATACGTTTCATTGAACGTAGTATACATGTTCTCATAGGAAATATTTGCATACGCCGTCACCGGACATTCCTCGGAAGGCCCGTAATTTATCCAGCGCACCTGGTTGTACGTGGCGCTATTGGGGTTTGAATCAATCTGCTTATACTCGATTTCACCCGTATTTATGCCGCTGGAATTTGTGGCACAACGTTTCTCCGTCGTAAGTTCCCAAACGGGATTATTGTGAATGGGGATCCGGTATTGATATTCGAAATGTTTTACTATGTTTTTGTTCTGATCTCTGATGGTTGTCAACCTGGATAGTCCGTCGTATTCATAGTAGGTGACGATATCCCTTTCGGAGCACTCCGATATCAAACCTATCTTATGGTCGTAAGTGTAGGTTGTCATGAAAGCGTTTTGCGGATAGATACGGACCTCGTCGATCTTTGTGCCGTCGGTAATAGTAAGAGGCCCAGTGTAGTTTTTCTCCGCAAATATCCAGGCGGTCCCGTTCCAGTACCAGTATGTTAACCGGTAAGGACGGTTGGTTGCAGGCAGCGCAAAAGCAATCGCCAAATCCCCGGTATAGCTTTTGTTTCCTGTTTTTGCGGCGCCATCCGCCGTTCCGGCAGGTCCCTCAAAACTGTCATACCAGGCTTCAGCAGGCGAAGCATTCACTATCTTTGCTATCGGATAAAGATTATTGTACCCCCAGAGATAGCTGACAGGCAAATCGTTGGCCTTGGATTCACTCAGGAGATTCCCATACATGTCGTACCCAGAAAACTTCGCCTGAAGTTGCTGACTGTTCGAACCAATTTTTGAGAAAATCTCTTCGGGGAGATTGACTCTTTGCGCACCATCCCATATTTTATAATGAACAAGCGAACTATTGTTGAAAACCCCGTTTACCCTAGTTTCCTCATAAACAGGCGAAGCAACTTCATTTCTGTTTACCATGTTGTCCATCGCCGACTGCGCATTCACCGGCAGTGGGGAAATAGCATGAATAGCGGTTTTATCAAAGGCATATTTCTTCAATCTGAGTATTTTCTCTCCTTTGCTGTTCGTTGTTTCCGAACTGGTCTGAAAAGGATATACGGCATTGTCATAGAAAATATCCGTTTTTGTCTCTACAAATTTCGCAGGATCAGCCTGGTCATAGGATTTCAGGATACGCTGTGATGGCAATTTTACAACGTTGGCCATGTACCGGAACTTGCTGTACAGCCAGAAATCCCAGTCACGTGGGCTTCCGGGATTGTAAGTAATATTATAGTTATTACCGTTCACGTAGCTGACAACCGGCATATACGCGATACCTCCGGTCGGGTAATACAGCCTGTATTTGTAAGCCTCTTCAGCCAACAGCTTATTATTTACATCGTAGGTCTTCTTTCCCAGGAGCAATCCCCGATTCCAGTCATAGTTCATACTTGGAAAAAAGGGGTAACCCCAACGGCCGAAGTTCATGCCAACTACATCGGCATTCGTGGGATAGGCGGTTGGCGACGTATACGCCAACCCACCGTCGCACCCGGACGATCCGCCATAATCAGTAAGACTATAGCCCTGTACATACTTCACTTCCGGTGTTTCAAACAGGCCGTCACAATATCCGTCCGTGAGCGGGTCGCATTGTCCAGAAGTAGGCTTGTCGTCGAACTGCATAGCTACCGCCGGCACGGAGAATGTCCTTATGTTATAACCATTTCCAACGATCTCCTCCTTTATCTCCGTATAACCCACATTAACACCCACGTCCATACCCAGTGTAGATTTCGCCTGGTCCATCTTTACAGTGAAATACCTGAAATAATCCTCGCTCAATCTTGAAAACATGGCCGGCCAGACATCGCCTTTATACCGGCGTGAATAATAACCACATGAATTCTCCGTCGCAGCAAAAAAAGGCAGGCTCAACAACAGGCCGGAACTTTTAGTTGGATCGGACGACTTGCGATATGTATATATCTTGGTAACATCATCCGGACAATCATCACAATTCTTTATCGTCATTTTCTTTAAACGCAATCCCCCACCCGTACGGTTAATCGTATTAAAGAAAAAATCATTCGATTCAAGTTCAAAACTGGTGGAACCACCCGTCGGGTACTTTATCTTCTTGAGCGACAGCCCCAAAGAGGTAAATGTGTTGGCACTCCGCATCTCGCCATCCAGTTGATACTCCGGAGTTGACATGTTATAAAGCTTAAAAACCGAAATCCGGGTGGAACCGTCCGAATTAGGATACACATATAATCCCGGAAATGGATACTCTCCTGTATTCTCGGCAAAATAGCCCCAAAAATCCTGCTGATAAGAATGACGGTTCGGAAAGGGAAAATCTTCCATATAACTGAATTCATGTGGCGCTCTCGCTATACCGCCAGACACCTCCCTGATACTATTCAGGCGAAGGCGCTTATGGGTGTTTCCACCGTTATCATGTGTCATAACACCCCAGGCAGTAGGTGGTGTAGCTGGACTATAAAAATAGGATTGATTAAATTCTATTTTCTTCCGGAATGCCCATGTACCATCTACCTTGGCATACACTTCAATTGCGGTTAGTGCCTTTGAATTGAATAAATCATCCCTGTTCATGTCTGCTATAAACTCCAGCTTCTCATACTTTGATTCTATCCTCACTAACCGGTTCGCCCATGTAGATGTTTCACTATCATTCACCATATCGTAATCCTTGTCATGGTAGTCTCGCCCGATAAGAACGCGGTTTACAGTTACCACCCTTTCCTTTTCATAGGTGAACTGTATTTTTTCCCCAAATGCGGTAATGATCTGACTTAAGTACCATGATGAAAAGAAACGGTATACTTCCATCGGGTCTGTGTACGGCGGCCAGCCGACTACGCAGTTGCTGGGAAGTGATCCCCCGGTAATGCGATAGGAAGCAGTATCCTCCGTGCCGAAGATATACTGGTTCCCTTCCTCATCCACTATTTTGAATTCCCTGATTCCAAGGGAATTTAAACTATTATCGGGGTAGGTAGATATAACGTCCAGCATATAACTGGATTGAAAGTTCCTGTAGGGAACGAACTTCATGTTTTTATCCGTCCCCATAAGAAATTTCCCCACTTTGCCTGCAAAATTGTAGTAAAAGTAATCCGGTTCGGTATCATACATGTTTTTGTGAAACCCTTCCACACAATCATGCACAGGATTTAGATTGTCGTCGAAAGTATAGTAGGAACCGGCTCTTTTGGATAACTGGGACGCAATCTGCATTTCAGACTTACCAGCGGTTGTGAAGCTTTCCGCCTGCTCGGAACCGCCAATCAGGTATCCCCTGTTCTTACCTCGATTGCGCAATCTCCAAATATCGTCCGGCCATTTGTTCACACTTCTGGTGATAACTCCTCCCGCATTTAAACTCCAACCTAATCCTACCCAGCTTGCCACCTCCCTTACCTTTATTCCGCTTGCATTGTAGCTGAGGCTCACCGGCAAGGTGAAACCATTCAGCTTTACTTCGTATAATGGGATATTGATTGATGGGATGCCGGAATATCCTTCGGTTGGGTATTCCGCGTACGCTCCCAAACTAGATGCATTGGGAGAAGGAGGCACGACCGTTCTTATCTTTTGATAATCTGCAACGGATTGGGCATACGAACTGAACCAGCATATGGCCACCGGCAGCACAGTTAACAAAAATCTGATTCGCATAACTAAGGCTTGTGATACCAACAGAGCAGACCCCGACAAAACGGCACTGGTTTCAAAGTAGATTTCCGAAGGAAAAAAGGCAACAATTCCAATGGTCCATAGAGAACAGGGATCTATTTCAACAGGTATAATTTTACTGCAAAGAATAACATATTTCTTCTATTCAACAAATTCATCACAAAAACTTAACATTGGAACGTTCCCATTCCACTTCGATAAACAAAAAAGCCACCCCGAAGGTGGCTTTCTGTTCATTCCGACAAGTCATTAAGCCGGGGAGACACTTAACCCCGGGCCTCCTGCCCTGTCTGCCGATCGGCCTGAGCCGCCAGACCGGCTGGCTATTGTCTGCTCTTTCAACGTTTGTGCGTTAAGGTTTGTCCGACCGGATCGCTTCCCCGATCACCTGCCCGATGTTGCCGCTCGGCACCTGGATGTTGAGGAGGGCGGCGATCGTGGGCGCGATGTCCGTCATGCTTATTGTCCGGAAGCTTCGGCCGCCGCTGTTGATGCCCCAGCCCAGCCATACGAGCGGGATGTGCGCGTCGTACGGGTACCAGAGACCATGCGTGGCGCCTTTTCGGCTGCCGTTCTTCACGCCGGCATTCATGATGATGACGATATCGCCGCCGCGCTTGCGGTTGTAGCCGTTTTGCAGCATGGTTTGCAGCGGTTCGTGGAGACCGGCGGTACCGATTTCCGGGAGCCAAACGGCATCGGCGATCTCCGGCACTTCGCGGAGACGGCGGATGATGAAGTCCGATACGGCTTTCATGTCGGCGTTCTTCGCCGCGAAAGCAGGCCGGTCCAGGTACAGCTGATCTGCCGCCGTGGCCATGATGGCGTTTTTCACACCGTATATCTTTTCCAGTTCGGTATTGAGTGATGCGATGATGCCTTTCCCGTCCAGCGTGCCCGTAGGCAAGCAATGTTCTTCCAGATAGCCGGGGGAATGAGACACGCCGTGGTCGGCCGTGATGAAATACAACCAGTTCCCTTTTCCGAAACGGCCGTCGAGATAAGAGAAGAAACCGGCCAGTTCTTTATCGAGCCGGAGGTATACATCTTCCGTTTCGATGGAATTGGGGCCGAATTGATGGCCCACCGCATCGGGCGAGGAAAAGCTCACGGCCAGGAAATCCGTCGCCTTGCCGCTTCCCAGCCCATACCCCTCTATCGCCGCTTTGGCGAACTCGAACGTGAGCGTATTGCCGAAAGGCGTGGAACGGATGGAACCGCTTTCCATCCCGGCGAACCGATGCGGGAATACCGGCGCGGGCTCATGTTTGAAGTTGTTCTCGTAGTCCTTGTCGTCTGCTTCACTGAGATGATAGGTGGAAATAGGATAGAGCGTTTCCCATCCTTTGGCCAGCAACGCCTGCGGACGCCGCGCCGCATTGTATTTCTTCGCCCAGCCGGGCAGTTCCTGCATGTAATACGTGCTTGAGATCCAGTTGCCGGAACTGCCGTCGTACCAGAAAGCCGCGTTGGCCGCGTGTCCTGCCGGGAGGATGGATCCCCTGTCCTTCAGCGCCACGCCTACCACTTTGCTTTCGTAATTCGTGGCCATGCGCAACTCGTCGGTCACCGTGGTGGTGAGCATGTTGCGGGGAGACATGCCGCCTTTTGTCGCTGAAATCCCGACCGGCACCACCGAGCTGTCTTCCGTGCAATACACGCCCCTGCTCTTTTCGCGGCTGAACCAGTCGTTGTCCATGATCCCATGCACGGCGGGCACGCTGCCGGTGTACACGGAGGTATGTCCGCAGGCGGTAACGGTCGGTGCATAATTGATATAAGTCTGTTCGCACCGGAACCCTTCGCGCAGGAGCCTTTTAAACCCGCCCTGGCTATAGCGCTCGGCGTACCGGTACAGGAAGTCCCAGCGCATCTGGTCTACCATCATCCCCACCACGATCTTTGGCCGGGGAGCCTTCTGCGCCTGTGCCTGCACGGCCGGAGCGGTTAAAAGTGCCACGGCCATCAGCGGCAGGGCGCGGCGGAAATAAGTTTGTATCATGGTTTCGTCGGTTTTGCATTTATTCGATCACTTTCAGAAAGCGCGCCATCCAGTACGGCAGCAGGTATTCATCGCCCGCGAGTTCGGACCTGCCGCCATTGCCGCCGTCGAGATTGAAGGCGTTGGCATTGTGGCGGTGGAGCGGTTGTTCATCGAGCGGGATGAGCGTTTCGGTGGTTTGGCCGCGGAAGTTGTCGGGCAGGAAGGTCAGGTCTTTGCGGTGCGAATTTTTGATCTTCCAGCTGATCATATCCATGGGGAAAGTGCGCAGCCACCAGATCGTGGCTTCTTCGTCGAAATCGCCGATGAGCCCTTTGGCGATGAGGTTCCACACCGCGTTCTTCTCCGGCCGTTCTATTTCCCAGTGGTTGCGGATGGCGCCGGCGTACTGGCGCTTCAGGTCGTCGTTGTACGCATAGCGGTACAGCACCCAGTACGACAGGAATGCCATTTCATCGTCCGAATGGTTCCAGGGGCCGGTGCCCATATCGATGCCATCGTGGAAATACCCTTTGGTGGGCGCGATCTTCCGGTAATCGATCTGGATATTCTGCAAATAGTGATGTTTGTTGAGCAATTTCATCCCTTCGGTCCTGTATTTCTCCTTACCCGTCAATGCATACGCCAGTTGCAGCCCGGCGATGATGGTAGTGCTGCCGAGGCGGCGGTCGCCGATGGTTTCGGGATACCAGTTGATGTATTCCGGGTTCCAGCGGCCCCAGAGGGTGGGTTTGTTATCGATGTCTACCAGATACCATTTATTGTCGATGATATGCGTCATGATCTTGTCCATAAAATCGGCGACGCGTTTTTTTTCATCGACCGTTTCTGCGACCATTTCGTTCAGCACCGCGGCGATCCAGATGTAAGCTACGAATTCGTCTGAACTGGTGTGCCCTTTCCATTCCCATTCCGGGTCGGGCGATTCGCGCCAGCGCTCGGGATCGGAGTTCTTATAGCCTTTCCGCTCGAAAGTGCGGCTGGGGAAACCTTTGAGCGGGTTGATCGACAATATCCTTTCGAATGCCTCGAACGCCTCCCATGCAAAGCGTTTGGCTTCCGGCTCCCGGGTGGTAGCGTACCGGAAGGCCTGGCTGCCGAGATAGAAGCTGGTCCAGAGACCGTCGTTGTCCGTATCGGCCATTTCGGCGGTGCGGACGTCGCCCGGGGTGAGGAGATGGATGTTCGCGATGAAACCGTAACGGATATGCCGGGTGCGGATTTTCCGCTGGAAGTAGTCCGTCTTTTCCGCGAGCGACTGCCTTTTGAAGGAGATCCTGTTGAGCCCGGAGGGCGTGAGGATCCAGATATTGCCGTCTTTATCGGCCGCCATATCTTTCACCACATCCTGGTCCAGCCAGCGCCCGGAGGCAAAGTAACGGTATCCCCCCGAACCGTTCTCCGTATAGGCGCCTTCGTTGGTCCCCGCCCAGATTTTCCCGCCGGCTACCATTAGGCGGCCTACAGACGGCACCGGTACTTTACGCTGCAGCGTCATGGCCGTATCGCCGTTCTCGCGGCGGATGGCGTAATATCCCGCGGGCGTTCCCAACAAAATATCGTTTCCGCGGAAAGCCACGGTGCGCACGTCTCTCCCGGCATGCAAACGTTGCAGCTCCTTACCGGCCACGCGGTACAGCGCTTTCGGCGTCAGTACGTAGAAGATGCCGTCGTTGACGAACAATTCGCTTACGCCTTCTTCGGGCGCATGGAGCATTTGTATGTTTTTCCCTTCGGCAATGGCCAGTTTCCCTTTCCCGGAAAGCAATGCATTACCGGCGGCGTTCACGACCGCGCGATCGTAAGTGCCAGCCGGGAACGTCACGTAGGGGACGCCGGCGTAGCCGTTGGTAATGAGTTTATCGTTGAGCAGGTAGTAGAGGTGGCCATGGGTTTCCTGGGCGGTCACGTCTACCGGGATTTTATCTGCCAGCGGCCGGAAGCGCACATCGCGCACCACATCATTTTCCGTGAAGTAATACAAACCCTCTTGGGCGAGCACGTGTACGTTGTTATTGTAATCCGTCACCAGTTTGAGGGGATGAATGCCTTTGGGCAGCGGGTATTTGCCGGATACGGCCTGCAAGAAAGGCTCATCTGGCCCCGAAGCCCATGCGGGTGCGGAAATTACCAACAGGCAAAATAGGATTCTATACATTTTGGTTGCTTTTTTATCGTTTGATGAGCCACACCTCGGCCACGCGGGAATGCTGCCGCCAGTTGAGGTGTTCTTCGTCGATGGCGTCCCAGGTTAATAAGAGACTGCCGGTTTTCGTCAGTTCCTGCGGAACGGGGAATTCCTTGATCTCCCCGATCCCTTTTCCATATACGGTGGCTTTCAGCCGCTGGCCGTTGGCACGAACGAGGCTTTCGCCATACCCGGTAATCCGCACGGCATATTGCGCCGTGGAATCGAGCCGGTCGTACCGCATGGCCGTGGGCCAGCGCATGCTCGCCATCCAGGACAGCCGTTTGCGGCTCATCCCTCCGTCCCACCAGTCGAAGCCCGGATTATCGCTCCGGCGCATGAGGGGGTCGGTGTTGAGGTCTTCTCCCCGTACAACGTGCGGGCTTTTTCCCACATGCCCCACGTCGTCATAAAAACTCCCCGGCCCGGGGTGCTCCCAACGGGCGATGGTGTCTATGGCCAGGCGCTGTTCCGCCGGGGGCAGTTGCCGGATGCGTTTGAATTCGTCTTCGAGCCACCAGCGGCTGTTGAGCGGGCGGTCCACAAAATCCAGCACAGCACCGCGTTCCGGCCCGGAAGCCTTGTATTTCTTCACGCTCGTTTGCAACGCCACCGAGCGGAAAAGCGCCTCGCACAATTCCACGATCTTGCTCCGCCAGGCCGGCATCACGCAGGAATCAGCCCGGGAAAGTATGCTTTCGGCTTCGCCCATCGCCTGCGGACCGGCCAGCAAAGCCTTGCAGGCCGCAGTTTCCAGTTTACTTTCCCGGATCTGGCGAAGCCGGGTATATGCATCGTAATAAGCACGCAACAGCATCATCTGCCAGCGCCAGTCTCCTTTCAGCGCAGGCGCCGCAGCTTCCAGGCCTTGCCAGTGGCTCAGCGCCGCGGCGATGCCCCCATTTTCCACGATAGGGCCCACCCAATTCCGTTCCAGCGCCAGGATGCCGTCTGCCGCCGCATCGCGGACGTCCGCCCCCCAGAAAAAGGAAGCGTACTGGCGGACGGTCTCGCGCGGATCGGCGTTGGCGTCCCAGCCCAGCTGGTTCCAGACCATTTTGTTCAGATCGTCGTGCGCCCCGTCGGAATAACCGATGAAGCCGTCGATGTAGGGCTCGATGGCGCGGTACGCCATGGAATAATAGTATGGTTGCGGGTTCACGGGCTCCCGGCCCAGGGTGAACGCGAAAGCGGGATCGAACCAGGCCACGGGGAAATCGGCCCGTACGGTATGCGTGATGTCCGGATAATGGCGCAATTTGTACTGCGCCGGTATGGACGAACGGGTATCTTCCGGCGAAGGGCTCCCCGGCCCTACGACCAACCCCGCCAGCCATTCGGGCTTTTTATCGCGGATGTAGTCGTACACGAATTTGCACTGCGCCGGCCCGAAGCCTTGCAGCGACAACCAAATCTTCGCTTTCGGATGGAATTTTTTCAGGGGAACGGACAGTTCTTCCAACAGCGGGATCACCAGCTCCGGCGGATTATTGCCGGGATCGCCCCCGGGAAAGAAAACCGCGTCGAGGCGGGGACTTTCACGGAAGAGCGTGTCGAACTGGCGGAGGAAGTGATCCCGTTTGGCCAGGTCGTTCAAATCGAAAGTAGCCGGCGTCCACACCCAGTAATCGGCGTCATAACGCTGGCAGATTTCCGACATCCTGCGCGTCATCTCCCGCGACGGAACGGTGAAATGCGGGGAAGCCGGCATGAAAGGAATGGCTTCGATGCTGTTGGCACCGAAAATGATTTGTTCGCGGATGTAGCGGTCATATTGCGCCGGCGACCATCCGTCGTAAGAATTCGCCAGGTTGCGGTAACCGATCTGGTGCCCTCGGATGGCTTTTTGCGGCGCGGCTTCCACATCCACCGAAACCGGCATTGTCACCGATCCTTTCCGCATCTCCATCAACCGCAACAATCGTCCTGCCCCGTAGAGCAAACCTCTTTGCGGCGATCCCGAGATCCGGAGCACCCTTCTCCCGTTCCGCTGCCCCGAATGGATGGCGAAAGCCTCTGCGGCCATCGGTCCCTCTTCCATCACCACTGCATCTCCTACAGCAGGCAAAGTGGCCACCAGCGGCCACCGTAGCCCCGTTCTCCGGAAAACTTCTTCCTGCAAAACGGTGCCGGCGATGTGGCCTGGCCTGCAAACGATCGATACCTGCCTCCACAGTCCACCCGGCGTATTACGGATAGCCAGGCAGACGTGCGGAAACAGTAAGAGGGTCAAAAGGATTCGTCTCATGGTTTCTTTACATTCTTCAGCAAATTCGGCCGGCCGGGCTGTTTGATCAGTTCAAAGGCGTCGTGCACCTCGCCGTCTACCGTATAAGCAGTGTAACGTATGGCTTTGTCATCCACGCGGATGATCTGGTAAAATTGTTCGTGCGATCCCGTAACCGCCATCCAGGGAGCGGGGTCGAGCTCGTACATCTTCGGCCCGCTCACGGAAACGGCGTACACGGGGCCCTGGTTGCCGTCGCGGCCACGGGCGTAGGTATGGTCGTGCCCGGTAAGCACGAGGTCTACCTTATACTTGTCCAGCAAAGGTTTGATGTACTGGCGGATGAACTTGTTGTCGCGGGTCTTTTTCGTGGAAAGTACCGGGTGATGAAAGGTCACGATCGTCCATCGCTGCTTGTTTTCCTGCAGTACTTTTTCCAGCCAGTCGCGCTGCAAATGCAGCAGCCTTTCGTTGATCTCGATCTCCTGCGAATTGAGGGAAATGAACCTTGCGCCCTGCACATCGGTGTAGTAGCAGGTTTCCTCCAGTCCGGCGGGCCCGTTTTCCGGCAAGGCGAACTGCGGCCGCCAGAACACGGATATCTGACCGCTGTCTTTCGGGTAATGGTATTCGTGGTTCCCGGGCGACATAAGCCCGGGAACGGACGCATGGATGAAACTTCCCGCTTCGAACCACTGCTGCCATTCGTCGTAATTGTTGCCGCGGTTGACGAGGTCGCCCGCATGGATGATGAGCCTGGCGTCCGGTGCGGCCGACCATGCTTTGCGGATCGCGCGCGACCACAGGGAGCGGAGGTTGTTTTGCGCGTCTCCCAGGTAAATAAAGGAAAACGGCTGGCCGGGGAGGCCGGCGGTGCGGAACTGGAACCATTCGCTCCAGTCGTTGCCCTTCCCTACCCTGTACGCATATTCGGTGTTGGGCTGCAGGTCGTTGAACACGACGGAGTGGTACCGCGCGGCGATCGTATCTGAAATTACGCTGCCTGTGGCGGCCGGTACGCGGATGGCTTTGGCCGTGAACGCGGGATCGGGCGATGCCGGAGCGATCTCGGCGTAGCTGGAGTCCGTAGCTGCGTTCGTGCGCCAGTTCACGGCGGCGGAGCGGGAGGGATCGGCGGTTACGTTCAGTACGATGTTATCCGGCCGGGCCTGCTGCGCTTTGGCTGCTGGTAAGAAAAAGCAGGTGGCGAGGAGCCACCTGCCTGCATAGTGTATGTTCATAGATAGTTTACTTGAGATACCACATGAGGGTGGTTTGTTTGTCTTGTCCGAACACAGCCACGGCACGGTTGTACGCGTCGAGGTTGGTGCGGGTTTCGCTATCGGGGTACATGTACCTTTTCGGTAGTGTGGTAGAGGAAGACAGCGGGCCGAGCACGAATTTCGGGAACCCGGTGCGGCGATGGTCGAACCAGCCTTCGCTGCCTTTCAGGAACATGGCGATCCATTTCTGGTTGATGAGCTGCTCCAGCGTGCCGTTGTATTTCACGATGGGCTGGTCGAAATAGTCCGCCGTTTCCGCTTTGTCCAGCACGCCGTAGAACAGCATATTGGCGCGGATACCGTCGTAATACAGCGATTCGGCGGTTTTGCCCGTTACCGTGATTTTGCCGGCCTGCGCGGCCTCGGCGAGGATGAAGCATACTTCGGAATAGGTCATGAGCGACGCAGGGATCATGGCGCCCTTATCGCCGTTGAACATGGGCGCCAGGCGGGAGATGTAATCGTAGCCGCCGTTGTAGTCGTACGGCGCCTGGATGGCGTTGGGAACGCCTACATAATCCCGGGGGTCGGTGGTACCGTGATTTTTCACCTTGGCGAACCAGGCTTCCATCCGCGGGTCGTTCCGGGCGTAGAGCGCGTCGATGATTTCCTTGCTGGGCTTGCGTTTATCGAATTCTTCGTATGATGTAGCCATGGTTCCGCCGGGCCAACTGTTGTCTTTCTGCGTGCCCGCATACAGCACTTCGGCATTGTCGGCATTGGATTCGAAGATGGGATATTTCGATTTATCCGAAACGATGGCCTGCATTTCCGTGAAAGCGGCGGGGAAGTTTTTGGACATGCGCAGCAGGAGGCGAAGGCGGAGCGAATTGGCGAACTTGCGCCATTTCAGCGGGTCGGCTTTATAGAGTCCGTCCTGGCTTTTGTTGATCTCCCGCGTTTGTGCTGCCAGCTGATCGTTGGCTTCGCGGAGCTCTTTCACCAGGTCGGGGTAAATCGCTTCCTGGCGGTCGTACTCCGGTCGGATGTTGCCTTCCGATTTGGACAGCAGCGCCTTCGAATAGGGAACGTCGCCGAAAAGATCGGTGGCGTAGGCGAAGTTGAATGCGCGGATGATCCTTGCATATGGAAGATACTCCGGCTGACCGAAGTGCTCGATCATCTCGAACAGGCTTTTGTTGTACGACAGGCGGCTGTAGATACCGTCCCAGCTCTGCGGGCCCCAGTTGAACTTGTCGTTCCCCTCGTTACGCACCATGGTGATGTAACGGCCGGCGGATGCGGGCTTGTCCATATACGCCTCTCGCTGGTAATCGGATGCGGTAGACAGGATGATGGACGACAGCAGGTATTCCGGATTGATGTACTCCGCGCCGTTCTTGTCTTCATTGTATTTTTCGATGTCTTTCCCGCAGGCGCCGAGCATCAGCAAAGCGGCAAAAGCCAGGTATTTAAAACGTATGCGTTGCATAACCGTTGATTTGCAGTTTAGAAATTGAATCCAAGTTTGGCACCGAAGGAGCGGGTGTACGGCAGCGACCAGCTACCAACGCCCTGCCCGATCCCGCTGCCTGAAATCGTCATCGCCGTTTCCGGATCGTAGCCCATGTCGGCGGCTGTCCAGGTAAAGAGGTTCCGTGCGATGAGCGAGATGTTCAGGTTGCCGATCGGCAGGCGGCCCAGCATCTTTTTCGGGAAATTATACGTGAGCGATGCTTCGCGCAATTTCACATACGATGCGTCGAAAGTGGAACGGCTCAGGAAATCCCAGTAATATGCGCCGTAATACGCTTCCGGATCGAGGATTTTGTCGTTGAGCTTGTATTCGCCGGTAGCGTCGTCGAGGTAATATCCGTAAAGGATGCTGCCGTCGTTGCGTTTTTCACCGGAACCATCCGTCCAGGGCAGACCGCCGGTCCTTTCGTCGCGGCCGGGCAGGGTGGTTTTGGTGCGGCCGTCGCTGAGGAGGTTTTTGGCCACGTAGCTGTGGAACTGTCCGCCCTGACGCCAGTCTACCAGCACGTTCAGCGCAAATCCTTTATAGCTGAAGGTATTGGAGAAGCCCACCATGAAATCGGGGTTATAGTTGCCGATTTTGGTCCACACGCTCACGCGTTCGTATTCGCCGCCGTCGGTAATGAGCGGTTCGCCTTTATGCGGCCCGTCGGGAACGGTGGCCCAGCTGCGGGCGTACATATTGCCCAGTTCTTCGCCCACGCGGGCTTCGTAGTTCACGCCTTCGGAGCTGCCGAGCTGGTAAGCCGTCATCCCTTCGTCGAGCTCCAGTACTTTATTCTTGTTCCGGGTGAAGTTGGCGGTTACGTCCCACTGGAACGTTCCTTTCACGGGTGTACCGGTGATGGAAGCTTCGATCCCGCGGTTCTGGATACGGCCGCCGTTGATCACTTTATTGCTATACCCGGAAGCCATGGTGGTCCCGATCCTTAGTACCTGGTTCGACGTTACAGAGTTGTACCAGCTGAAATCCACGCCCAGCCGTCCATTGAAGAACCGCAGATCGGCGCCGATTTCGGTGGAGGTGGAGATGAACGGCTTGAGGCGGTTATTCTTGAGGGTCCCGTCCTGCAATGCGCGTTTATAATCGTTCCAGTCCGCACCGAAATTATAGGTATTGTACAACTGGAGCGGGCCCGGTTCGCCGCCCACCTGCGCCCAGTTGGCACGCATTTTCATGAAGGAGATCGGGCCGGATTTGATCTGGAGCATGTCGCTCAGTACCCAGCCGAGGGAAACGGAAGGATAGAAATAGGAATTGTTTTCGGGGGGAAGCGTGCTGGCCCAGTCGTTACGCGCCGTTACGTCCAGGAAAAGATAGTTCCGGTAAGCGAGCTGCCCCATACCATACACGCTGTTGATCCGCTGTTCCCATTCGAACATATCGTTGGTAACGGAACCCGCAGCAGCATTTTTGATGCTGAAAATACCCGGGACCGACAAGGCATTGGCACTCTGGAAGGCCGACTTGAACTTCCGGTGCATCCGGTTCATACCCGCGGATACGTTGAAGTTGAAGTCCTGGTTGATATCCTTGCGGTAAGACAGGAGGAAGTCGGCATTGATTTCCTGCAGCCTTTCCGTTTCATAAGAATATGCGCCTTTTTTGGTGCGGATGGCGCCGAAGGGGCGTTTGCTTTCGCGGGCTTCGTTGTAGTTGTCCATCGCGGTGCGGCCCATAAGGGTGAGGCCTTTCGCGAGGTCGATGTTCACTTCCACGTTCCCCATGATGCGGTCGCGGTTGTAGCCGTTGATGAATTCGTAGGCTACGAAATAGGGATTGTCTACGCTGCCGGGCACGTGCGAGAATTGCTCGAGGCCTTCCTTGCCGGGGACCCAGTAGTTGCGCAGTTTCTTCACGTCTACGTTAGGTGTGGTCGTGTAAATGATGTTGCTGGGGCTTTCGCGGTTGAACGTGGGCCTGTTGTTGCTGTGGTTCTTCGTATAGCCGATGTTCGTGCTCACCCGCACTTTCGGGCTGAGCTTGTATCCTGCCGCCAGGTTGATCGTGTTACGGTCGAGGTCGGTATTGGGAACGATGCCACCGTTTTTGAGATGGGTGAACGAGAGGCGGAAATCGCCATCGTTGTTGGCGCCGGTGATGGCGACGTTATTGGTGAGCGTGTATCCGGTTTCGTAGAAATCCTTGTGGCGATCGGGATAGGAAACCCAGTCGGTGGGGATGCGGTCGCCGTTGTTATCGAGCGGGCTATCCCACTGAATATGTTTGGTGCCGATATCGAGGCGGGGGCCCCAGGAGGCGGTGGAGATCGTTTCGTTGGAGCCGGGGCGGTTGCCGGAGCCGAATTCGTTCTGGAACTGGGGGAACAGCCAGGCTTTATCGAACATGGCCGAGGAGTTCACGGAAACGCCGAGGCCTTTTTTGGCGCCGCTGCCGGATTTTGTGGTGATGAGGATCACGCCGTTGAGCGCGCGGGTACCGTAGAGCGCGGAAGCGCTGGCGCCTTTGAGCACCGTTACGGTAGCGATGTCGTCCGGGTTGATGTCGGAGATCGGGCTGCCGTAATCCACTACGCCGCGGCCAACGGGCTCTTTCGGACTGCGGACGCCGCCGGCGATGGGCACGCCGTCTACCACATACAGCGGAGAGTTGTCGGACCCCAGGGTTCGCTGGCCGCGGATGTTTACGAACACCGAGGCACCGGGGTCGGAGGAAACGGAGCGCACGTTCACGCCGGCTACTTTACCGGAGAGCGCGTTGGCCACGTTTACTTCCTTCACGGTGGCTACCTGGTCGCCCTTTAGCGTGGCGATCGAATAACCGAGGGCTTTTTCTTCGCGTTTGATACCGAGGGCGGTAACCACTACGCTGTTCAGTTCCTTTACATCGGGTGCCATGCTGATATTCAGGTCTCCCCTGCCCGCGACCTTTTCCTGGGTGGCGAAGCCCACGGAGCGGAACACGAGCACAGACGACGGTCCGGCCACGCGGATGGTGTAGCGGCCCTGTGCGTTGGTGGCCGTACCGTTGGAGGTGCCTTTCTCATGCACGCTCACACCGGATAATGGCTGGTTCTGCTCATCCGTCACCACACCAGACACCTGGAGGTCTACGGTTTTGGTGACTGCCGGAGCGGCCACGGTGCGGATGGCGTAGTCGCGCGCGGATATCCGCACGGCCTGGAGGCCTGCGGGGGCAAGTACTTTAGCCAGTTGTGTTTCCAGCTGCGCGGCAGGGATACGGGCATAGCGGTCTGCCACCAGTTTGCCCTCCACCTGCGCGGCGGAGTAGCTGAAGGCCACCTGCAGACTGTTTTCAAGGGCGGTGAACATCTCCTTCAAGGAGATCATGCCGGCATGGCGTCGGGCATCGGTGCCGCGCACCATGGCGTCCTGCGCGCGCGATTCCGCGCAAGCGAGCAGGATGCATAGCACCGCGCAAAGCTTCGTAAAGCTCTTTTGCATAAGTGTAAGTTTTAAAGATCTTATTCGAGAATGATGAATTCGTTTTCTTCCCGCATCTTCAGTCCGTGTACCGTACACACCGCCTTCAGTAACAATTCCGGCTGGTCCATGGGGGCAGACCCCGTGAAGGGCAGCGATTCCATGCCGGCGCGTTTGAAACGGACGCGCTTGCCGTAAAGGTCTTCCATGCGCAGGGCCACCGTTGCCAGCGTGCCATCCCTTATCACCACGCGTTTTTCCATCCATGCCGTGAACCCGCCTGCCGGCGCCTGCGTGAGCGAGATGCCCAGGGCGCTTTGCTGGAGCAGGTCTCCGGGCTTCATGTTCCGTCCTGAAGCCGTTACGCTGCCTTCCAGGAGCGCGATGGCGGCTGAATCGTGCCGGTGGTAAACGTTGAACGCGGTGCCGGTCACTTCCACATCGGTCATGTCGGTATGTACCACGAACCGCGGGTGCAATCCCTGCGGCGCGTGTTTCACCCTGAAATACGCTTCGCCCTGCAGTGACACGGTACGGGCGTCTTTGCCGTTAAACGCGGCCGGGTAACGGATGGATGAATTGGCGTTAAGCCAGACCTCGGTGCCGTCTTGCAATGTGACGGTCGTGGTTTCACCGAAAGTGGTGCTGAGCGTTATCATTTCCGCGGCCGGAGCCGGCAACCTCATCACGAGGAAGGCCGCGATGGCCGCTGCGGTGGCGGTGGCGCCAATGATGAGCCTTCTGACAGGGAAGCGCCGGTTTTTTTTACGGTCTTCCGCATCCAGCACACCGTCTATGGCGGCTTTCACGGCATCCATTCCGGCAGGGTCAACTTCAGTGGCATGAAACCGGAACGAGCGGACCATCCATTGCGCCTCGCGCAACGCATCCCGCTTCTCCGGGTGCGCCGCGGCCCATTGTTCCCAGAACCGTGCGGCCGCATCGTCTGTACGCTGCACCCAGGCCTGGAAGGAAGCTTCCGCCGCAAAATCCGCCGCTTCGTAATCTTGATATGACATAATTAAGTCTTGTACGTAATAAGGAGGTACGATCATGCAGTGATGCCCTCAGGAAAAAGGAACTTTTTTCGAACAAAATATTTCGCCCAATAGAATTAACTGATAATCAATTACTAATATTCTTGCCATCAAAAATTTGGGATGACCGGTAGTCACGTTTTTACTGAAACGTTATCTAATAAGTAAAACAGGAATTATGCGAACAGCAAAAGCAAAACGGATCATCAAAAGGGTAATTTTCATCATCTCCATACTTATTACCATGACAACACAGGCACAGCAGCACAAGAATCCCCCGGCATTGTTCGATCCGGCGCCATATGGCTTTTCTCATATGGCAACGGTTCCCGCGGGATACCGTTTCATTTTTATTGCCGGACAGGGCGGCGAGGAAGACACTACCGGCCGGTTGAGCCCCGATTTCCGGCGCCAGGTCGCGTTTTCACTGAAGAACATCCGGGCGGCCCTGGCGGCGGACTCGCTGGGGATGGACGATGTGGTGAAGGTCACCACGCTCGTCGTGGATCACAGCCAGGAAAAACTGGCGATCATCGTGGAAGAATTCCATAAAATATGGCCGAAGAAGAATTTCCCCGTCAATACGCTGATCCCCGTCCCCAAACTCGCCATAGACGGGATGTTGGTGGAAATCGACGCCATGGCGGTACGGAAACCCGGACCATAATTGATTGGCTGCGGACTGGCGGACTGCGGACCGGCTGGTCTGCAGGAATCTTTCCTGGTGTATATTCGATATTGATGGACAGTTTGTTAGACAATTATCAGCGGACGTTGTTCCCATACGCCTACAATATTCTGGGCATTGTGGAAGATGCGGAAGATGTGGTGCAGGACGTGATGGCGCGGTTTTCCGTCAGCGACACGAAAAATGTCGTCAACCCGAAAAACTACCTTATCAAAAGCGTTATCAACCAGGCGATCCAGCTGAAAAAGAAAACGGCAAAGATAGTTTCGACTGATGTATGGCTGCCCGAGCCCGTTTCCACCGAACCAGGCGACGACGCATCTAACGAAGTCGCCGGGTTTTCGTTGCTGGCGCGGCTGGAGCAGTTGAACCCGAAAGAGCGGGCCGTATTTATCCTGAAAGAAGGGTTCGGTTATTCGCATGAAGAGATCGGCGACATGCTGTCTTACACCACAGCCAACTCCCGTAAGATCCTGAGCAGATCGCGGGAAAAGCTGAAGAGCCTGGGATATGACGCTGAAATCCCGCGCCCGGACGATGTTTCAGCAACTGTCAGGCAACTCATAAACGCCATCCGGGATAGCGATACCGAAGCCGTAAAAAGCTTACTGGCCGAAGGCGTGCAGTTTTATGCCGATGGAGGAAATACCGTTCAGGTGGTAGCGAAGCATCGCAGCGGCGGGGCGCTGGTGAGCGGGTTACTGATCTTCGTACATCGCAACTTCAATAACCGTTCGCAAATCGTTTTTACCGAATTGAACCATCAACCGGCCGTTTTATATTTTGAAAACGGGCAATTAGCATCGTGCCAGATTTTCGAAGTCAGCGGAGATAAAGTGGTGCGTATTGATGTGGTGATCGATCCGCTGAAATTGAAACATTTGCAAAGTACATTCCCATTCCCTGTATGAAACTGGAACAGGTAGGATTCGGCGTGGTGGTCGGTTCGCAGCAATTAAAACTTCTGGAAAGTCCTGCCGGAACCTGATAGCGGCAGGTTTCTGTGTCGTGTTCGATCCGCAGAAATTGGACCTTTGAAAAATCGCTTCTCCTACCGGCTGTACAACAGCGTTTCCGCGCCCGCCAGCAGGGGTTTCAGCTCCGTAAGGGCGCGGTACACGAGCGTCCGGGCATATTTCACGGCTTTGAGCTGCATGACTTCCGCGATCTCTTCATAGGAAAGGCTTTCATAAAACCGGAGATACACCGCTTCCTTCTGGCGCAGCGTGAGCCGGCCGATGGTTTGCTGCACATGGCGCTCCGCCATCGCGGCGTTTTGCCGGCTGATGAGGTAGCTTTCGGGCGATAATTCCAGGAAAAAGGCGGGCGCTTCCATGTCTGTCAACGCATGCGGCCGGGGTGTTTTCCCTAAAATTCTTACCAATTTGCGACGTACGGAAACCAGCAGGTAGCTTTTGGGTTTGTCCGGCGTTTGGAGTGCTTCGCGGCGGAGGTATAGATCGGTGAAAAAATCCTGCAAAGTGTCCTTCACCAAACCGGCGTCTTGCGTAAAACGGCTACAGTAGCGGAACAGGGGTGGAAAATACCGGCGGTAGATTTCGCCGAAAGCTTCCCTGTCCCCTTCCCGGAGGCGATCCCAAAGGATCTTGTCGTCTTGCTGCGGATACCAGGTGCCGGTGTTCATAAAGCGAAATTTAGGAATAAGGATCTAAGCATGCAATCTACATCACCCTTCGCTACCGATTCAACCTATCATCGTAAAATAACCATTATTTAATTTGTTACAATGCATGTGATGGCGCCGCTTCGCGGATGCCCAGCCGCTCGCACCATCCCCTGAAATCGCGCTGGATGCCCTGCAGTACTTCCTTCTGCTGGGGCGTGAGTTCCAGCACGTGTGCACGGCTGATCGTGCGTACGGGAATGCCCCTCAGTTGCAGAAAATATTTCGCGCTCATGGGGTATGCGATGTGGATGAGCGGATCGACCCGGCGCAGCTCCTCCTGTATCCAGGCCACTTCTTCCGCCTTCGAGGGGTCGGCTGCGTTATTGCAAAGCCAGACAAGGATTTCAGGATAGAAATTCCCGGAAATGGACGACATGCCCGCCGCCCCCATGCGCAGAGAATCCACGGCATTGGGCGTATGCGCATCGTAGAACTCGAATTTCGGATTGTCGATCACCGCCATTTTCTCCCGCACGCTATCCACCTCGCAGCTCGTGTCTTTATGATAAATGAGCCGGTTGGAATCGAGGAGCGTTTTCAGGACTCCGGCACTCAGCACCCTTTTATACGGCGCGGGGCATTCGTACAGTCCCAGCGGGATATCGCCCGTGAGGTCGAACATTTGATGGAAACGGTCTATCAACACGGCATCCGGCTCGTCTACATTCGCGAAATGCCCCGTGATCATGATCACCGCATCCACGCCTGTGTCATGGATATTGCGGATGAATTGCGCCTTGTCCTGGATCGTAAGGCCGAACGAACCGGTAGCCACCACGGGCACACGGCCGTTCACGTAATTGACTACGTGGCGCGTCAGCTCCAACCGCTCATCTTCACTAATGCTGTACATTTCGGAAGAAAGGCAGTTGGCAAAAAAGCCCTTCACCCCGGCTTTCAGGTAAAAATCGATCAGTTGCTCCACCATGCCCAGGTCGATGCGCGCTTTCAGGTTGAAGGGCGTGATCATCACCGGTACGAATTTCTTTTGCATAACAAACAGGGTTTTAAGATGGGGAATGAAGGCGGCGCTGCATCCGCGAGAAAAGCAGTCCCGCCAGGAAGATCGCCAATGTGCCCACCACGATCACCATGTGGATGTGAAGCGGGCTTTTGAACCGTTGCAGATCTTCCGGAAAATATTTCGACAGGCTCATCCAGAGGATCACGAGGATGCCGATGACGGTGGCGGCCACGGCGGCGGCGTTCTTCGCTTTGGAGATGATCCCCAGCAGGAAGAGGCCGAGCATACCGCCGGCGAAAATGCCGGAAAGCTCCCACCAGATGTCCAGTATACTTTTAACACCGATCATGGCGATGCCGAAGAAGATGGCCATTGTGCCAGACACTACGGTGGCCAGGTGCAGAACTTTCATTTCCTCCTTCGGCGAAGGGTTCGGACGAACGTACCGCTGCCAGATGTCTTTCAGGAAAACCGTGGCGGAACTGTTCATGCCGCTGCTGAGGGTGCTCATGGCGGCGGAAAGGATCGCCGCGATGATGAGCCCCAGCAATCCTGCAGGTACTTTCTTCACCATAAAATACGGCAGTATCTTGTCTCCGTAATCGGCCGGTGAAAGCGATGAAGCCGCTACGCCCCTTTCCAGCGCCGCCTGCTCCCGCACGGCGTTGAGCATTTCCGGGTGTTGCAGGAAATATGCGTACAGTGCCGTGCCGATGAAAAAGAAAACCGCGCTCACGGGCAAGTACCAGTACACGCAGAGCCACACGCTTCTGGCAGCCTCTTTCTGGCTGCGGGCGGCATGGTAGCGTTGTACATAGTTCTGGTCCATTCCGAAGTTGTTGAGATTGATGAAAAATCCGTACAGGAAAACCACCCAGGCGGTAGACGTGCTGAAATTCGTGAAGCTGAGGCTGCCCAGTGAAAACTTCCCTTCGGCCGAACCAACACTGAAAATATCGCTGACGCCGCCTTCCATCCCGTCTATCACCAGCCAGAGGATGATGATGGCACCGGCTGTTTTGATGAGGCCCTGCAACACTTCCGTCCAGATCACGGCTTCCATGCCGCCTAGCACGGTGTAGATGATGATGCAGACGCCGGTTACGGCCATGATGGTGCGCATGTCGAGGCCGGTGAGGGCTTGCAGGGCCAGCGCTACGCCGAAGAAGATGGAGCCCATCCGCGCCAGTTGGGTGAGGATGAAGCAGATCATGGCGTAGGTGCGGGCCCAGGGGCCGAAGCGGTGCTCAAGGTGCGTATAGGCGCTCACTTCGCCGCTGTTGCGGTAGAAGGGAACGAAATATTTTGCCGAAATCCAGGCTGCGGGAACCATCGACAGGCTGAACACGAAAGCGTTCCAGTTGCCGCCGAACGATTTTCCCGGAACGCCCAGGAAGGTGTTGCTGCTCAAAAAAGTGGCGTACAGCGAAAGGCCGAGCGCCCAACCGGGAATGGTGCCTGAAGCTGTCGTGAATTGTGCCGCATTTTTGTTCTTCCTGGAAAAATATATACCGATCAGGATCATTCCGATCAAATACGCTCCGATTACCGCCAGGTCTGTAATAGGCAGTTGCTGCATGTCTTAAAATGCTATCTATTGGTTGATATTGCCATTCCTCACGTGGATTTAATTTGTACCGGAACTTCCTCCGGTCCTTTGGCAAGTTGCAGAGATTTTTCTGGCTAAACAATGTTGAATGTTATGAAAAGAATAGCTTAAATTACTGCCGTGAAGCACCCATCCAACGCCAACATTTCCACCGCATGGACCTTGCCCGAACAGCTGCAACGCAAGCTGGACGAACATCCGCTGGGCCGCAACCTATACATCACCGCTATCCGTTTTTATCCGGAAAATGACGCAAAGGAATGGGGCGAACCGAAGGGCGCCCCGGTATACAGCCTGCTGTATTCCGCACATGGAAGCGGCTGGTACGAAGTTTCGGGCGAGCGCCACGCCGTGAAAGCCAATCAATATGTGTTGCTGGCTCAACACACACCGTTCCGGTGCGGCCCCGATCCCCGCAATCCCTGGCGGCTACACACCGCCCAGTTCACGGGGCTTCTGGCCGACGAGCTCTGCGATTACCTGACCAACGGCAAGCCCATCCATACCACCCCGCCGCTCGTGGGCCGCATCGCGCAGTTCTGGGATATCCTTCATCACCTCGATCTCATGAACAATATCGAGAACCTGCTCTATGCCAACTTCCGGTTCTACAGCTTCCTCGGCACCTTCCGGCTATCTGTCTTCAACTATATGAAACAGGGGTCAGACAACCAGATCGAGCAATGCATCCAGATCATGAAGCAGCAGCTCGACAAGAACCTCACCCTGGCCGACCTCGCGGCGCAGGCGCATTTGTCTGCCTCCTATCTTTCGGCGCTGTTCAAGGAGAAAACGCGCTACTCTCCCATCCAGCTGTTTACGTCGTTGCGGATGCAAAAGGCCAGTCAGCTCCTGAAAGAAACGAACCTCACGGTGAAGGAAATCGCGCAGGAAATGGGGTACCCCGACCAGTACACGTTTTCGCGGACGTTCAAGCTGATCATGGGCGTATCGCCCAAGGGATTTCGGGAGAGGAGTTAAAAGGTGATTTGAAAGGTATTCTGTTATATAACATTCAATATTTTTATTATATTTAAATCCAATTTAAAGAATACCTATACTATGAAAAAGTGGCCTTTAATAGCTATAATCGGATTCGCCCTGTTCTTAACTTCATGCGCAGCATCAATGACGCCAATTGAAATAAATCGTCGATTGCCCACCCTTACAAAATCAACTTATCTAACTCAATCACAAGCGCAGGAAAAAGTAAAGAAGAATACATGTATATACCTCGTAAAAAACCGAGAATATGTGGCTCCAATAGGACTTACCTCTAAACAGGATTTAAAGTACGGTGCTAGAGGTATTGATGAATGGGTGAAACTTGATGGCGGGAATGCATATGTATTAAAAAACTATAAATGGGTGACCGTGGACGACAATGGCAGTACCCAATTACATATCGACTTTGATACTATGCTTTGTGAATAAATAGAGAGAATGCTAGTATTCGATAAACTACACCTTTTCAAATTCTTTATCAAACTCGATCATCTCCACCCTGTTCCCGAACGGATCGCGGAAAAACGCCCGTTCGCGGCCTTCGATTTTGGAGGTATAGGCGATGGCAACGCCGTTGGATTGGAGATATGCTTTCGCGGCTTCGAGGCTTTCGACTTCGAAAGCGGGATGGCGGCCGCTGGGGAGACCGGTAGTACTTTCTTCTTCCACCAGGTGCAATTGAATATCTGCGATCTCGTACCAGATGGCGTTGCGCGGGTGCTGGCCGGGAATTTCCTTCAGTTGTAAAAGTTGTCCGTAGAATTGCCGGGCCGCAGCTTGCTGGCCCGTCGGGATCATGACTGCCACATGGTCGATCTTCGTAAAACGTATCATCCTCAGCGGGGATTTTAGGAATTCCCCGCGCAAATATCTGTCAATCCACTCAAATTCCGCTAAATATTTAGCAAAAAACATAGCCGTCCGGAAAACCGGACGGCCTTTTCCACACGTCTTTACGTTACAGTCAAAGGTATGATTTGACAGCTTCTTATGTAAACATGCGTTGATAAAATGCAGCGCCTTCGGTAGCCATTTCGTCTGCACTTCCCGCCAGCGGCCGCCAGATACAGGCGGCGCGGGCCAGCTCTTCGGACGGCTCGCCGAAAGTCTCGAGCACCACCGCGCCGCGGTACCCGATCTCGTCCAGCGCCTGCCGGATAGCGGGCCAGGGAAGGTGCCCCGTGCCGGGCGTTCCCCGGTCGCTTTCGTTGGCCTGCACATGCAATAGCAGGTCACCGGCTTTGCGGATGGCCGCGGGAATATCCTTTTCCTCGATGTTGGCGTGGAAAGTATCGAGCGACAGCCGCAGCGAAGGATGGTCCGCTTCCGCGATGAGCGCCAGCGCCTGGTCTACCGTGTTGATCATGTCTGTCTCGAAACGGTTCAGCGGCTCCACGCCCAGCAATATCCCATGGTCTGCCGCGGCTTTGGCGGCGATGTGCAGGTTCTCCAGGCACCAGGCCCGCTCCTGCCGCTGCTGCTCCGCCGGCACGATGCGCGTTTTCCCCACTGCCGAATACAACGGCCCGCCAAACAACGGGCTCCCCGTTTTTTCCGCCAGGCGTATGCATTCGAGGATGTAATCCAGCCCCTCCTTGCGGAAGGCGGCGTTGTCGGAAGAAATATCGCGCCGCGGCCCGAAAGCGCCGCTGAGCGTGATATCGAGGCCCAGGTCGGCCGTCATGGAAACGAGCAGGTCCCAGTCGATAAGGCCCGCCTGTTCCACCGCCACTTCCACGATGTCGTACCCCGCAGATTTGATCTTCGGCAACAGGTGGAAATCCGCCGTTTTGAACGGGGAAGCATATACGAACGTGCTGATGCCGGTCTGGATGGTAGTTTGCTTACTCATTCGAAATCCGGTATTTGGATGCGTTTACCACCGTTCATGGCCGATTCGTGCGCGCAGATGCCAGCGCAGGTGTAGTTGGCGGCGAGATGCGCGTCTACCGCGGATTCGCGTCCTTCCACGATCGCCGCTACGAATTCCTGCACCAGGTGCGGATGCGAACCGCCGTGGCCCGCGCCCTGGAGGAACGATACGTGGTTCGGATCGTCGATCTTCTCCCGTTTGGTGAAATGCGCGATCTCGGGGATGAGCATCGCATCGGTATCAGGGCATTCCATCCGCCGGGCGTTCTCTCCGCCGTCGAACACGGAATGACCTTCGTCCTGCAGCTGCTCCCATTCGAAAGACATCTTCGTCCCGTACACATCATAACTCTCGCGGTATTGCCTTACCACGTCGAACAGCGAACGGGTAGCCTCGGCCGCCACATCGGAATTCTTCAGGGTGAAAGTGGCGGTCTCCACGGCAAATGGACTACCATAGCGGGATGCAAGATCATCGCCCAACCGGCCGGAACCGTGGCAAACCACAGATTCCGCTTTCGTATTATTGATGCGCAGCAGCGGCGAAATGGCGTGGGTGCCGTTGAGCATGGGCGGATACCCTTTCCAGTATTCATCCCATCCCGGCATGCTCATATCCTGGATATGCGATCCGCGGACGAACTGGATACGGCCCAGCTGCCCGGATTCAGCCAGTTTCAGGCCATACAGGAACTCGCGGGTATACAATGCGGTTTCCATCATCATGTACACTTTCCCGGATTTGCGGCGCGCTTCCACAATGGCGGTACAATCTTCTACCGTCATGGCCATGGGGATGGTGCAGGCGGTATGTTTGCCGGCGTTGAGGCTGGCCAGCGTCATGCGGGCGTGCTCGGGAACGGGCGTCACGATGTGGATGGCGTCTATATCAGCGCGTTTGGGTACGTCTTCGAAATTGGTGAAGATAAGATCGTCGTCGAGGCCGAAGCGCTCCTTCAGTTCTTCCAGCGTAGCGGGATTCCTCGTACAAATGCCTACCCGCTTGATGTTGGGGTGCTTTTGGTAAATGGGGATAAATTCCTTTCCGAATCCCATCCCTACGATTACAACCGTGATCTGTTTCATAATATCCTGATTTTTTGATAAGTGATAAATTAACGGTGGCCCGCCCATTTCACGGCGTTCCGCAACAGCGACTGGTACGCCGCCAGTTCATGCGATTTGGCATCGTGCCCCAGCGCCAGGCCTACGATCCGCGCATCAGGATGTTCCACCACGAATACGGCGGGATGCGTCACCCCTTTGTCGTTGGTACTTTGCGCCAATACGGTGATCTGCGCGGCGGCAGGGTCGGCGTTGAAGTGATACAGCTCATCGTCGAGCGTGAAAGACTTCGGCACTTTGCGCGTAACCGGATGTTTGCCCTTGAGCGCCACGGTGAACGGACCGTACTTCTCGTGCGAGCGGCTGCCGCCGCCAACGAGACGGGCATTGTATTCCGGCCAGTCTTTCCAATTGTACCAGATGGCCGCGTGCGCCAGTACCAACCCCTTCCCGGCGGCCGCATGTGCGAAAATGGCGGCGCGGGTGGCGGGGTCGTTGATGGGTTGGTTGTTGGCCAGCAGGAGCACGTCCGTTTCGGGAAGCAGGCCTGTTATGGCGGCGGGATCGCTGGTGTAGGTGACTTTGGCGAGCCCGTTGCGCTCCAGCGTGGCGGCGTCTTCCTGTTTGTACCAGCGGTCGAAGTCGTGCGAGCCGCCGCCGCCCACGATGAGCACTCGCAGCGGGGCTTTCTGCGCGGCCAGCGGCAAAGCGGCCAGCAGCAACGCAAAAGCGAAAATTTGACGAAGGAAATGTTTGCTGTTCATACCATTTATTTAACAACTTGAAGAATTCCGTTCATCCCGCGCCAGTGGCCGGGAAAGGTGCATACGAAAGGGTAATCCCCCGGCGCGGCGGGCGCCGTGAACGTGAGGCTCACCGTTTCTCCCGGATTGAGCAGCCGCGTGGCATGCAGCACTTCCGGCACTTTGGGCACATACTGCATTTTGGAAGCGTTCGGATCGCGGACCATGGCGTCGGCAGCGGCGCCCACTTTCGCGAGGGTGCCGGGCTTGAGGATGAGCAGGTTGTGCTGCATCCCGTCCGGGTTCTCGAGGCGGATCGTTACCTTCTGCCCGGCCTTCACGCTGAGTTTTTTCTTGTCGTACTGCATGATGTCTTTTACGACCTTCAGATCGATCACCAGCGCAGGTGCCGCTTCGGATGCGGGTTTGGGCGCGGAACGGTCGAGCGTGAGGGTTATGTTGCGCAATTGTCCGGCGAAGCGGTCTTCCGTCCGCCAGCCTTCCGTTTTAACATTAAACAATCCCGGCGCCCTGCCGCTTCCGGCCGCTTCCCCGTTTACTTTCAGGCGGATGCTCCCGTTCTTCGCCAATTGCGCTTCCACGTCGGCTTTTTCGGGCAATTCGGCGGTGGAAACGGCGCTGTAGGTCTTCCCGGCCTTTACCACGTCCATTTGCAGCTTGCCGTTGCGAACGGCGAGCGTGTAGCCGTTAGTGCCATCGCCCTGCGAAAGGATCGTTCCGGAAGGAGTTTTCCCTTCCCGGGAAGCACCCACCGCAGCCCTGATCGTTATTTCCTTACCATTTACGTCGGGCGCGGCGGGCATGAATCCGCGGGGATCTAAAGCATAGTCTTCGTGATATAAAGCTTCCGTTAATTGCTTCGTGAAGGCACCGGCAGGTGTGGATGCCTTGCCTGCGGCGGACAGGAACCCTTTCTCATGGCGAGCCGCCGCTGCCAGCAAGGCTTTGGCGAGGAAGGGATCCTTCCTGTTCTGCGCCACTGCGCTCATGCGGTACACGGCCGCAC
This sequence comes from Chitinophaga rhizosphaerae, assembly GCF_003958645.1. GTDB lineage: Bacteria > Bacteroidota > Bacteroidia > Chitinophagales > Chitinophagaceae > Chitinophaga > Chitinophaga rhizosphaerae. Next base: position 339,080 of record NZ_RXLO01000005.1, on the reverse strand, counting down.
CGGCGGCTTCCGACTCCGGGTATTCCACCAATTGCTTGATGGCGGCCAAACGCACCTGCAGATCCCTGTCCTGCAAAATCCCGCTGGCGATCAAAGCCGCCTGGCCTTTCGCGGTTTTCGGCAGCACTTCCGCCGCCGCTTTCCGTACGCCGGACGCGGGATGTTTCAACGCCGCCGCAAAAACCCGGAACGTGGCCGCATCTTCGAGGCCCAGGCCGTGGAGCGTCCAGAGGGCGTGTACGGCAGGACTATTCAATCCTACCGCGTCTACCGCCCTGCTGGCGGCTATTTTATGCAGCACAGGGGCCATGGACGTGAGTTTTTCTTCGACGATGAGGCGTTGCGCCGTCATCCGCCAAAACATGTTTTCGTGCATCAGGCCTTTACGGAGCGAAGCCGTATCGTTTCCCGAAAGGCGCACCGGCACGTAGGGTTTCGCGTTCTTATACACCACCCGGTAAATACGGCCGTGCGATACATCGCGGTGCTCGCTCTCGAATGCATTGCCCTTTCCATGCGGCTGTTCCGTGAAGGGAAGGATGGTTTCCCGGGGCGCCTGTTCCTTCACGAACACATTATGCTGGATAATGAAATTATACCAATCGGCCACCCAAACCGCGCCATCGGGGCCGGTTTCCGCGTGAACGGGGCCAAACCATTCGTCGGAGCTCGCCATGAGGTTCCATCCGTCTTTCTCCTTGAATCCGGCTCCATTTTTTTCGATGATGGCGCTGTGCACGAGGCGGACGGTCGGCTCGTTGACGAACGCCACCCGGTTCCAGTATTCCTTCGGGAAACTGCGGGCCGTATAGAAATGGTGGCCGGTGGCGGAAGTGAACCCGCCCATTACATCCACCTGGCGAAGGTTCGGCGTCATGGCATGCACGTCGTAATGCCCGTCGATCTTTTGCACGGGATCGGCAGCACCCACGTCCAGCTTACGCTGCATGTACCAGAACGGCATGGAGAACCAGGCGCTGTGGGTATTGTTGGCGGTGGAAATGAAAACGTGGTTGTCTTCCGTGAAGCCCAATCCCCAGGTATTGTTGGACGTGCGGCCGAGAAATTTGAAATCGGACCCGTCGGGTTTGAAGTGATACACGCCCTGCGGGAATTTCTGCCGTTCGCCGTTGATGGTGCCATCGAATCCGGAATACCCCGTCACCCCCCAGATCCTGTTATCGAAGCCGTATTGGAGGTTCGACGGACCGGCGTGCGTATCCTGCTTTCCCCAACCTGTAAAAATCACTTTGCGCACATCGGCCTTATCGTCTCCATCCGTATCCTGCAGAAAGAGGAAATCCGGCGCCATGGACACGATGACGCCGCCGTTGGCGAAAGCGATGCTGGTGGGGATGTTGAGGCTGTCGGCGAAAACGGTGAATTTATCCGCGCGGCCGTCTCCGTCGGTATCTTCGCAGATCTTGATGCGATCGTTGGCCGTGGAGTCCGTTTCCACGAAATCGTTGGGATAATCTACCGTTTCCACGATCCAGAGCCTTCCTTTTTCATCCCAGGCCATGGCAATGGGTTTGGTGATATCGGGCTCCTGCGCGAAGAGTTGTATCTCGAATCCCGCCGGCACCTGCGTGAGCTTGTTGGACTCCGCGGGTGGCAGGGCTTCCTGGAATTTGGGGACGTTGTAGCGCCTGGTGTAATCCGCGATGGTATCGGAATTGTAGATATCGGCATCTGGGATTTTCGCCGCTGCGATGCGGGCCCTTGCTTCCTCGCCTATCGCTTCCATGACGGCGTTGCGGATGCGGTCGAGGAAAGCGACGTGCTTCCAGACTTCGTCGTTTTTACCATCCGGCATCACGATCACGCGCCCTTTGCCGGGGTTGCCCGATTGCTTCGCCCAGGCCAGGGCGCGGAGGCCTTCTGCGCCCTGGTGCAGCACCAGCAATCCTTTCCCGCCGTCAACGAACGCACGGAGCGCGGCTTGTGCGGCGGCGGAAGGCGGTTGGGTGGTGCAATAGATCACGGCGTCGAAAGCGGCGAGTTTTGCGGGATGAAGATCGTCCGGCCGTTCGGTGTAAGTAATGTTGACGCCGCTTTTGAACAGCTTCGTGGCCAGCCAGGTGGCCTGCACATTACTGCTGCTGCCGACGAACAGGGCTTCCGCTCTCCTCCCTGCATCGTTTCGGGGCGCGGGCGCCCAGGCACAGATCATTCCTGTCAATAATATAGCCAGTATTCGTTTCATGTCGTCAGTTATTTGATGATGGATGGGATTCCGCGGGCGCCAACAGCACCGGTTTGTACCCGCCTCTCTTGCTGAACCAGAAAATCAGGCCCAGGTAGCAGAGGAGCATGATGACGGGGAATATGGACACGGTGCGGAGCGCGTCTTTCTTCGCGCCTTCCCGGACGTCCCGGATGGTTTCCTTCGCCGCCACGGGCGCGGTTTCGAGGCGCGCATTGTCGAGCACGCGGTATTCGCCGAAGAGGCTTTTGCGTTCCTGGGTGAGATAGGTGGCGTGAAGGGCGGTCTGGTTTTCGGCGTCGTAGCGGACGAGGTTCTTGTCCAGCTGCTTATCCTGCACAAATCCCAAAATCACCGCACCGATAACGCCAACGCCCACCTGCCCCACGGCCCCCGTAAAATTCAGGGCGAGCACGCCGCCCTTGGGGAAACGTTCGGCCACAACGCCCAGCATCGTGCCCCATAGAAACGTTTTCCCTAACGCGTACACTGTAGCCGCCACGAGGATCATGACGCCGGTAGACCACGACAGGAAATTCAATCCCGCGAAAGCGACGGCGGCGCTCACGGCCAGCAAACCCAATGGGGAAAAACGATGAACGATCGGCCCGGCATAGAAACGCAACACCGCCATGATGAGCGAAGTATAAATAAGGACCCACCCGCCCTGGAGGCCCATTTTGGCCATTTCGGGCGTCATGAGGTCGGTGATCCAGCTGTCGGTCCCCAGTTCGGTGGTGGCCAGTAAAACCATGACGAGCAACAGGAGTATGAACATCGGCCGCCCCCACGATTTTACCACGAGCCCCGCGGCGGCAGTGATGCCCAGCGTTACGGCGATCTTCCCCGCCAGCGACCAGTTCAGCAGGCTTCCGGCCTGGAACACGCACAGCGAAACGATGAGCAGAATACCGAGGATGCCTACTTCGCGCACCATGTCGAGGTACGACACGCCCGCCTGTACCCTTTCGCTCACCGGGAACTTCTTCCCCATGATCATCCATCCATAGGCGATTACCGGCAACAAAATGCAACCGATCATGATCTCCCATCTCACCTGAAAATGTATCAGCGCGATGCCCAGCAGCCCGGCCAGCACCATTCCCGCCGGCCATCCGGCATGAAGGATATTGAGCCATTTCGTTTTTTCCCGCGGGTACATGGTGGCCACTACCGGGTTCACCACCGCTTCGGCCGCGCCGTTACCCAGCGCGAAAAGCAGCGTTCCGACATAGAGCATCCAGTAACCCGTGGCCATCACGGTGAGCAGCACGGAGGCGCAATGGCAGGCGAAAGCGAAGATCATGGCCGATTTGTAGCCGACCTTATCGATAACGAGACTGAACAGCACGATGCTGATCCCGAAGGGCCAGAAGCTCACGCCGAAGATTTCGCCCTGCTGCGTTTTGCTGAGCCCGAACTGCGTACCCCATCCGTCCATGAGAAAAGAACGGAAAACGAATCCGAACGCGGAAGCCACCAGCACCGTAAAGCAGCCCCAGAAGAGCAAACGGCGGTCTCTGCCGCCCAGGTCCGCCGCAGCCTTGACAGCGTGCGGCGGGGCGGTTGTAATCATATCCATACTTGTAATTTTTTAGTGTCTGCCTGCTATCTGCCCAGCGTCAACCGGCGGATGAGCGCCGTCTCCGAAGCATCGTACGGGCGCCCGTCGGGCCGGAAGATATCGTGGAACCATACCTTCGGCTCAGCGCCGTCTTTCATGGGCGTGTCCCAGGCGTAAATAGTGTTCGATTTGCCCTGCACCAGGCCCCAGTTCACGGCAATGATGCCCCGCTCTTTCAGTCCGGGCAAGGTATTGGCGAAATGGCTGTTACGCGTGCGGGCCATGTATTCGGTGCACACCAGCGGCTTGCCGGTTACTTTCAACAGGGAATCCGCAACGATGAGGTGCCTGTCTGTGTAGTCGTGGTATGTGATAACGTCGGATTGCTCCAATTGGAATTTAGTGAGGTTTTTCAGGCTGAAATTCCACACGCCCGCGCTCAGGGGCTGGCCCGGGTTCACGGTGCGGCCCCAGATGAATACGTTTTTCAGCAGCGGCATGGAGGTATCACCCCATCCGGAGTTGCCGGGCTCGTTGTAAAGGTCCCACAGCAGGATGCGGCGGTCTTTGGCGAACGTATTGAGCACGTCTTTCACGTAGGTTTCCAGGGTGGCCATGAGCGAGGGATCGTCGTGGAGGAGGCGCCCCGGGTCCTGCACCCAGCCCGAGTTATGGATGCCCGGTTTGGGTGCAGGCTGCGTTCCCGCGGCGTATGTAGTGTTCCAGCAGTCGTCGAAAATGGTGAAGATCGTGCGGATGCCATGGCGGTTTGCGATGGTGAGGTACGTATTCATGCGCTGCTTGAAGCCGGCCTTGTCTTCTTTCCAGGCCAGGTGATGGAGGTACACGCGCATCACTTTCATCCCGATACCCGCGGCGTAGCCGAGGTCCCGGGAAATGGTGGCCGTGTCGAACGATCCCGCCTGCCACATCTCCAGCTGGTTGATGGCCGACGCCGGGTAAAAATTGGCGCCCGCCATCCAGGGGGTGGATTGATGCCATTTCCATGCTTGCTCTTTTGACCATACCGGCCTTTCGTTTTGCGCTTTCGCCGGCATCACGAACGCCAGGCAAATCAGCCATACATGCACAATCTTGCTTTTCATAATACTCGTTTAAACTATTGTCAAAGGTTTATCTTGATGACAGGAGAAAATATCATGTCTTCCACACCCTGCAACTTCAATCCTACCCTTGCGAAGATGTAAGACTGGGCAGGCACCAGCGCGGGAACGGTCACTTCCATCGAAACACTTGCCGGGTCGGTAATGGCGCCCGCGTTCTTCTGCGACGACGCAATGCTGTAATCGCCGCCGCTGGAAACGAATGCCGTTTTGTTGATGTACAGGTTGACGCGCTCCACGTTCCTGCCGTCGGCCCCGTTCACGATCTTTTCCAGCGCGAAAGTGGCCGTTACTTTTCCGGAAGCCGCGCGCATGTTCACGTTGCGGATCATGTAGAAAGGCGTCACTTCCAGGTCGAGCTGCAGATCGCCGCTGATGTTGACAGCGATGGAATCCGGCCGCCCGTCGGGCAGTTTCTTCCAGAGGAAAGGCCCCTGGCCGTTGGGCACGGTGAGTTTGTACTCGCCTTCGAACAGCAGCACGGAGTAAGTACCATCCTGCGTGAAGGTGGTGTTGGAAACAGGCCCTACTTTCCCGAAGCCGAACTGGTACAACTGGAACGGCACCTGGTTGTATTCTACGGGGATGCCCTGGCCCTGGTATACCAGCCGGCCATGCAGGCGCGCCTGCGGCGGATCGTAGTTGTCTTTCCTGCACGATGCCGCCAGCACGGCCAGGAGGGGAAGTATATATGCAAAACGTATTTTCATGATCGGAGGATTTTGTGGTTTAGTCCTGGTTCGGGTTGGGAACGATCTTCGGGTTGTTGGACCGGATATCGTTGTTGATGAACGAATAGTAATTGCCGAGCCGGAACCGGTTGGTGCCCGTTACCAGCGGTGATTTGATGATCCGGTACATCCATTTCCCGTGCGTAGGGCTGCCGGGATGATGGATTTTATAAGGCCAGAGCGAGTATGGCTGCGTATTATGCTTGGCCGGCGACCCGATGTTCGACAGCAGGTCGGCTTCGTTCATGGGCACCCCGTCCCACAACACATGGGCGTTGCGCCATCTTTTCTGGTCGAACACGATGTGCCCTTCGAAAGATAGCTCCGCGCGGCGCTCGTGCATGATGCGGCCGAGGTTGATGTCTCCCGCGCCGAGGGGAACGATGAGCCCTGCGCGCTCGCGCACCTGGTTCATGTAGCCCGCCGCCACGCCGGGCTGCCCCAGTTCAAAGGCGGCTTCGGCAGCGTTCAGCAACACTTCCGCATAACGGTACCGGATAAACGGCACCTCGCTCCCCGTTCCCCGCGAGCCCGATCCCACCGTGGGGTCGAGGTACTTGCGGAGATAGAAACCGGACTGCGCGGTGAACTCCTTGCCATGGATGGGCCCGTCGAACCCGACTACCTGCACCGGCTGCGTTTGCCCGGGAAGGGTTTTCTGGGAACCGCGGTCGTCTCCCGTGATCACGGAACCGTCTGCCAGCACGTAACCCGCCCAGATATCCACCTGGCGGCGCTTGAAGCTGGTACCCGGGAGCATCACGGTGCCGGCGAGGCGCGCATCGCGCCCGGCGAAAATCTCCGCCTGGGTGTTGTAGTAGATGGGGTTGCCCGCACCGTCCCTGATCGGCAGCGGCGCGAACGTGTTATCCAGTTTTTCGAAAGCCTGCACCAGGTTCAGGGACGGATTGATCCTTCCGCCCTCTTCCTCTTCCGCCCCGAAGCGCGGCTGGTTCACCTGCGTAAACCCGTGTACCTTGCCGCTTTTGAGCTTGAAATCTTCAATAAAAATGCTTTCGGGATTGCTCACCTTGTCGTAAAACAGCGCCGCAAAATTTTCGGAAAGGTCGGCGTTGCGCATGTACAGCCCGTAAGTTCCGGCGGTACCGGCGATGAGGAGTTGCGCGGCGGCGAGTGATTTCGTGTAATAGTCCTGCGCTTTCGCGGCGGGGATGCCCACTTCACCGCCCGGTAAAGACACCGAAGGCGTAAGCCCGCCGTATTTGGCGATAGACCCGGCGTACAGCGCCGCCCGGCACTCCATGGCCAGGGCCGCCCCGCGGCTGGCGCGCGATTTCACGTTCACATCGGCGGGCAGATCGTTGCGGATGGCCTGCATTTCGGCGATGACGAAGTCGTACATGGCCGCTTCGGTAGCACGCGCATGCCGGAGGTACGTGGGGTCGCCCTTGTAATCCCAGGTCATGGGCTCGAGGATCAGCGGTACCCCGCCCATCCGCTTCACCATTTCGAAATAGTAATAAGCGCGGAGGAAGCGCCCTTCGGCCGTGAAACGCTTTTTATCTTCGTCTTTCAGCCTGGTAGCCGCGTTCAGCCTTTGCAGGAAGAGGTTCAGTTCGCGGATGAGGGTATAGTCCCAGGTGCTCCAGAAACCGAAATCCCATTGGTTGCGCTCTACGATCGACTTCGGGCCGCCATTCTGGGAAGGGAAGCTTTCACTGAAATCCGACATCGATTCCCAGTTCTTCACGGTGGAGAAATCGGATTGCCGGTTGTAAAAATTCGCGAGCATCGACAGCACCAGCGCAGGATCGTTGAACGCCTGCTCGTTATTGAGAATATTCGTCGGGTCTACGGTGAGGAATTCGCTTTCGGGCTTGCATCCCCCCGCAAACATCGACGCCAGTAATATGATGGAAAGAATCTTTTTCATAACGGATGATTGAAGGATTAGAATGAAAGACTGCAGCCAACGTTAAACACCTTGCTCTGCGGATATTGCAACCCGTTCGTTTCCGTGATCTCCGGATCGGTGCTGTAGGCTTTCATGTTGTCGAGGATGAAGAGGTTGTACGCATTCACGTAGAAGCGCGCTTTCTGGATTTTGGCGCGGTTCACCAGCGGCGTGGGCAAAGTATACCCCAGTTCGATCGTCCTGGCGCGGAAATACGTGATGTTGTGGTTCCAGAAAGTGGACGCGCGGTTGTTGCTATGCCCCTGGTCGTTGTAGCGCAGCGCGGGATATTTGCCGGCCTGCCATGCGCTGTTGCGATCGTAAATATCTTCGCGGTGCCAGCGGTCGGTGAATATTTTGTTCAGGTTACCATCGTTGATGAAAGGCACTTTCATCTCCCATTCCTGAATCCAGGTGAAATGCGAAGCGCCGGAGAAATCGGCCGTGAAGTCGAACCCTTCATAACCCAGCCCGATCTGCAGGCCGAAGTTCATGTTGGGCTGCTGGCCGGAAGCCCAGCCCATGGGCCGGCGGTCGTTATCGGTGATGCGCCCGTCGCCGTCCACGTCCTTGTAAATGATATCCCCGGGCAGGAGGCTCCTGTTGCCCTTTCCGTCGATGTTGACGGGATAGTTGTCGATCTCTTCCTGCGTCCTGAACTGCCCTACTGCTTCCCATCCCCAGGTAAAGCCCTGCAAACGGCCTTCGCCGGAATTGAAGTAGCGGTCTACCGAGTTGAAGAACAGCGGATTGTAGGAAGAAATGAACTGGCCGCGGGAATAGGAGATATTTCCACCGATGCGGTACGACAATTTCCCCGACTTATCACTGTAGCTGAGCGAGAAATCCTGTCCGAAACGCTTGTCTTTATTGATGTTTTCATCGGGCAGCGCATATCCGAGCTCGGAAGGCAGCAAAATGTCCTGCTTACGGCCGCGGAGCCCGTTCCGTTTGCGAACGAAGTAATCGAAAGCGCCGTTCAACCGACCGCCGAGCATGCTGAAATCAAAGCCCACGTTGGTGATGGAGCTTTCCAGCCAGCTGATGTTCGTGATGGGAACGCCCCTGTCGCGCGAGCCGACAACGGCCACGCCGTCCAGTATCGCGATACCGTCGTTGTAATTGTAGCCTTCGTAATAGGCGAATTCCGCCAGGCCGAGCGCTTCGCCGTCGTCGCCCAGAATACCGTACGAACCGCGAACCTTGAAGTCCGACAGGATGCTCCCGTTGCCTAGGAGATTTTTCATAAACCCTTCTTCCGTGACGCGCCATGCGGCGGAAACGCTGGGAAAGTAACCCACGCGCTTGCCTGGTGCGAAAAGGAACGAGGCATCGCGGCGCATGAGGCCTTCGATGAAGTATTTGTTGCCGTATTCGTAGTTCAGGCGCCCGGCGATGCCGGTACGCGTCTGGCGGTTGTCCTGGTCGGTGTAGGTATCCGAAGTATTGAAATAGATAAGCGGCAGCTGGTTCGAGATGGGTACGGCGTGGATCCAGTTGCGGAGGCGCTGGTTGTTGATGCGCTCGCTCACCACCATGGCGTTGATCTTGTGGTCGCCGAACTTCCTTTCGTACCCGATCCGTATCTGCGAGCTCTGGTTGATCTGCTTTTCCTGGTTGCGTTCGCGCCAGGGGTTGGTGGAACCGCCCGTGCGGGTGTAGGTGTCGGTGGAAGGATTGTAGGTATACGTATCGTAAGTGTACTCGTGGTTGTTGAGGAGGTTATCCGCCAGGTAATACGAGTACAGCCCGCTGATCTTGAGGCCTTCCACGAAGGGCACGTCCCACTCCGCGTCGAGGTTCATCTGGAGCTGTCGCCATTCGTTCTTGAATTTGCCGGCGTAGCGTGTGTTGAGGTAGCCCCAGTTGGTTTCGTTATGCTTGATATCGTTCAGGTAAGCCGGGTTATCGTTGGCGAAGGGGCGTTCCATGGGCGTGTTCCGCAGGATCGCGAAGCGCGCCTGCCAGTAGTCGTCCCCGCCCGGAACCCCCGGATTGTCGCGGGTTTCCACGCGGCCGTTGATACTCGTTCCCACGCGCAGGCCGTTGGCCACTTTCGCGGAGATGTTACTTTGGATATTGGTACGGGTGAATTTGTATTCGCGGCCCAGCACGGAGTTCTGGAACGTCCGCGTAGCGGAAACATAATACGTCACGCGATCGGTACCGCCGGTGAAGTTGAGATTGTACTGGTTGAGCGGGGTGTTTTCTTTCACGATATAATCGCGCCAGTTGAAGCTTTTATAGCCGTAATCCGTGCCCAGCCGGTATTTTTCCAGTTCTTCGGGCGTGATGTTGGTGGTGATGGGATTGTCGCCGATATTGGGGAACCGGTTCATTTCGGCTTCGGCTTTCAGTTTCATGTACTCGTGGGAATTGTCGAGCACATCGATGAAGCGCGTCCAGCTCTGGAAGCCCCAGTTGGCGTCGAGGTTGATGGAACTGCGGCTGCCGGTGCGGCCCCTTTTCGTTTGCACCACCACTACCCCATTGGCCGCACGCACACCGTAAATGGCGGCAGACGCGTCTTTGAGGAAAGAAATGCTTTCGATGTCGTTAGGTGAAATGTTATTGAATTGTCCTTCGTCCTGCTGCACCCCGTCGATCACATAGAGCGGCCGGCCGAGGTTACGGATCTGGATGGATGCGGAAGCGCCGGGCCGCCCGTCGGGCATCCGGAACGATACGCCGGGCACTTTCCCCGCGAGCGTGGTGCTCACGGTGGCGCCGCCGCGCACATTGCCGATGTCTTGTGCGGACACGCTGGAGATGGCGTTGGTGAGGGATTTTTTCCGTGCCGCGCCATATCCTACCACCACTACGTCCGTCAACTCGGTAGCGGAACTGGGCAGGGCCACGTTCATGGCCGCTCCCGGCGTGGCGGCCAGTTCCCGGGTGCGGAAGCCTATCATGGTAAAAACAAGGATGGCATTGGGTTTCACCATGATGGTGAATTGCCCGTCCGCCCCGGAAAGCGTACCATTGCGGGTACCTTTTTCATACACGGTTACCTGTGGGAGCGGCGATCCGGCGCTGTCGCGCACGAAACCCGAAACCTTTTGCGGGCCTGTCTGCGCAAAGGTCCCTGCCAGCGGCAGGCAAAGCAACAGCAGTAGGAGTATCTTCGCGATACCCGCCGTCGCTGCTTTTTGTAGTGCAGTGTCGTTCATACGTGAAATGATTTTGGGTGATTAAAGGATGCTGTCTTCAATCCCCGGCTGGGCCGGTCTTTTCATACCTTGAATTCGACGAACCATTAGACGTGTGTTGTTCCTGCCTCCGCATACGCAATAGAAGCCCCGTCCGGCCGTGGGACCGGTTTTCGCGGGGAGCTGTCATATTACTGGCTGATATCAGTTTTTCTTCAACGCGGATCAAAGAAAGAAAAAACATTCGGCAAGCATTGGCCGATTCATTTCAATTTTTCGCCATTTCGTTTCAATCCCTCGCCATCCTCCCGGATATTTTTATATTTACGTAGCCTTACAATTCCACCACGTTGCAGCCGATCGTTCCCATACTGACTTTGCTATGTCTTTCCTTCGCTACCCCCGTAGCGGCGCAGCAATTCTATTTCAGGGATTACCAGGTGGAAGACGGCCTGTCCCACAACACCGTGTTCTGCGTGGTGCAGGACAAGCAGGGATTCATCTGGGCGGGCACCAAAGACGGGCTCAACCGGTTCGACGGGCGCGAGTTCCGCGTGTTCCGTGAAAAGGCGGGAGACAGCACGGCCATCGGCGACAATTTCATTTTCTCTTTATGTGTAGACGATAACGGCCAGTTATACGCCGGCGCCGGCAACGGCCTGTACCGCTACCTCGCGGCCACGGAAAACTTCGAACGGGTGCCGTCTCCCCCGGGCCAGGATGCGACTGCCCTACGGACAGACCGGCAGGGAAATCTCTGGTTCGTGAGCTGGGGGCGCCCATATCGATACGACCCCCATAAGAATAGCTGCACGCCCGTTACCGGGAGCGGCGTTCCATCTTCCGTCAGCAACATCCATATCGCCCAAAACGGTAAAGTATGGTTCGCCACACCGGGCGGAGACATCCGTTTGTTCGGCGATTCCCTGGGCCGGTGGGACGTCTGGCATCATTCCCCCAAACCCCACACCCGCCTCATCACACATCTGTATGCGTTGCCAGACGGGCGACTGCTGGCAGGCACGGCCAACCAGGGCCTCAAACTCCTCGATCCCGCGAAAAACACATATGAAGATATCATCACCCGGTCGGACGGCGACGTGGGCGTCTATGTGCGGTACATCGCCCATCATAGCGGAGATGATTACTGGATCGCCACGGAATCAGGGATTTACATCTTCAACGTAACTACCAAACATTGCGTCAATCTCCGCAAACAGTATAATAATCCGTATAGTCTCACCGACAACGCCATTTACTGCCTCCACAAAGACCGGGAAGGCGGCATGTGGGCGGGTAGCTATTTCGGGGGCATCAATTACTATCCCAAACAGTACACCTATTTCGAAAAATACTGGCCAGACAATACCGCGCATACCCTTAGCGGCAATGCCGTCCGTGAAATCTGCGAAGACATGTACGGGAATATCTGGGCGGGAACGGAAGACAACGGTGTGAACCGCGTGGATGTGAAAACCGGCCGCATCCGGCAGTACACGCCCCGCAACAACGGCAGCAAAGCCCTTTCCCACACCAATATCCACGGATTGTACGCAGACGGTAACCGCCTCTGGATCGGGACTTTAGACAACGGCGTGGATGTGATGGACATCCGGACCGGCAACACGGTCGCCCATTTCGCCGCCGGCCCCGAATCGTTTTCCAGCAACTTCATATTGTATTTCTACCGCACGCGCGACGGCAATATGCTCGTTGGCACCGGCCGCGAACTGGCGCGATATGATTCCGTGGCAGGGCGTTTCCGGAAAGTGGAAGAGGTGCCCATCGCCAGCCAGCGCAGCATCGCAGAATCGGCAGACGGAACGCTGTGGATGGCCACTTCAGACAACGGCGTGCAATGGTACCGCAAGCGGACCGGCGAGCATGGCCAATATCATCATGACCCGAAAGATTCGTTTTCACTGGCGGGAAATAACGTCAACACCATTTTGATCGACCGGTCGCAGCGGATTTGGGCGGGAACGGAAGGTCGGGGGATTTCGCGGCTGGACGGCAACGGCCGCTGGCGGCATTACACCATGGCCGAAGGGCTTCCCAGCGATTACATTTTCCGGTTGCTGGAAGATCGGCAAGGCAGGATATGGGCCACCACATCGCGGGGGCTCGTGCAGCTGGAGCCGGAATCCGGCACGGTGAAGATTTTTACCACGAGCCACGGCCTCCTCAACAACCAGTTCAATTACAATTCCGGTTACCAGGATAGAGACGGCAACATGTACATCGGTTCCGTGAAAGGCATGATCCGCTTCAATCCCGACAAATTCCTGCCCGACACTTCCGCCGCGCCGGTGTACATTACAGGGATGGACGTGCGCAATATGACCATGGGCCCCGAAGAAAAGCGGAACATCCACTACTCGAAGAAAATCACGCTGCCGTACGACAAGGCGAATTTCAACATCGCCTTCGCCGCGCTCAGCTTCACGGCGCCCGACCTTATTTCGTATGCGTACCGGATGGAGGGGTTGGACAACGACTGGATATGGCTGAAAAACAACCGTACCGTGTATTTCACCGACCTCAAACCTGGACATTATACCTTTTACGTGACCACAACGGACGCGAACGGGAAGCGGCGCCCCGGCGCCGCGATGCTCCAGATCGAGATCACGCCGCCGTTCTGGGCCACGTCGTGGGCATACCTGTTGTACGCCCTGGCGCTCGTTTCCACGGGTTATTACGCCATTGCGCGGTACCACCGGCAGCAAACATTAAAGCAGAAGCGGCGGATGGAAGCGTTGCAACTGAAAAAGGAAAAGGAACTGTACCAGGCGAAGGTGGACTTCCTCACCAACGTGGCCCACGAGATCAATACGCCGCTCACACTCATCAAAGGGCCGCTGGAAGAAATCATGGAGCACCCCGGCGCACTGGCCGAAAACAAGCACCACCTGGCCATTATGGAACGGAACACGAACCGGCTCGTCCAGCTCACGAACCAGCTGCTGGATTTCCGGCAGACCGAAGCTTCGGGGTTCCGGCTGGATTTCGAGCTGCTGGATGTACGGAAGATCCTGCAGGATACGTACGATAATTTCCGCCTTCCCGCACAGCAACGCAAACTCCAGTTCCATGTGACGTTACCGGAAAACGAACTGAAAGCCTGGGCCGACGAGGAAAGCGTCAACAAGATATTCAGCAACCTCTTCAGCAACGCCATCAAATACGGGCAAACCAAGGTGGAAGCCAGGCTGGAAACCGCCGGCGGACAGGTGCGCCTGACCGTGGCCAACGACGGCCCGCTCATCCCCGAAGACATGCGCGAGCGCATTTTCGCGCCTTTCGTGCGCCTGCGGGAAAACGAAAAACAGAAAGGCACCGGCATCGGGCTGAGCATCTGCCGGTCGCTGACGGCGCTGCACAAGGGAGAATTGAACGTTACCGCCGAAAGCGGCCTCAATATATTCATCTGGACCATCCCCGAAGGAGCGTCCGTCAACATGGTAAATTAACACCTATGCAACCTGTTATACTGCTGGCAGACGATAACGAAGAAATCCTGGATTTCGTGTCCTCCATCCTTCAACCCGAATACCAGGTCATCCGCACCGAAAACGGCCGCGACGCCGTGACGCTGCTGCACCAGGAAAACGTGGACCTCGTCATTTCCGACGTCATGATGCCGGTCATGGACGGCTTCGAGCTGTGTAAAACCATCAAGACGACGTTCGCCATCAGCCATATCCCCGTCATCCTCCTCACCGCGAAAAATACCCTCCGGTCCAAGATCGAAGGGCTGGAAACGGGGGCGGATGCGTATATCGAAAAACCCTTTTCCACGGCTTTCCTCAAGGTACAGATCGCCAACCTGCTCAGCAACCGCAATAAAATCCGCCAGTACTTCGCCAGTACGCCGCAGGCGCCCATCCAGGCGATGGCGCATACGAGCGAAGACGCGGCGTTCCTCCATTCCATCCACCAGTTCATTTTGCAGGAGCTGGAAAACACGGAGCTGGACGTAGAGCACCTCTCCCGCCACGTGAACATGAGCCGCGTGAGCCTCTACCGCAAGATCAAGGCGATTTCCGACCTCACGCCCCACGAGCTCATCAACGTTTCCCGCCTCAAGAAAGCCGCGGAGCTCCTCGCCTCCCGCAACCTCCGGATTTATGAAGTGGCCATGATGACGGGGTTCAAATCGCAAACCCATTTCGGCAAGAATTTCATCAAACAATTTGGCGTTTCCCCCAGCCAATACGTACAGCAACAACGCGGCATCGCAGCGGAATAATCATCCTTTATCAACTATTATTTATTGTTTTTCGATAAATTTATTTTGAATTTCGAAAAACACGCGCTACTTTTGTCCTAACAAAAAAGTATTCCCGATGCAAGGACAAAGAACTTTTACCGCTGTCAGGGCAGTTGTCAATGTCGTCTATTATGTGGTGGCGCTGCTGGCGTTGCTTGTCGTGATCTTAAAATCCATGGCGTTTATAATGGGCAGTTCCGAACTGACGGATACCACCCGGCAATTGACCGTCAATTTCGACGTAAAAGCGTTTCCTCCCAAAGACACGCTGCCTCCGCAGCTCATCTATGGGGAATTAAAAAACGCCGCGCTGGAGAAGAAACAGGATTTGTATACACTGCGCACTACCGCCCGTTCCCCGCTGGGCATTTACAGTTTCATCATTACGCTCCTCGGCGCCATAGCCGTGGTCACGGGCATGGGATGGCTGCGGAAGATTTTCGCGGACACTACGGCCACGGAGCCTTTCCGCGCCATCAACGCCAAACGCATCCGCAATATCGGGCTGCTGCTCATCGCGGCAGACGCGGCGCGGCTGATCGGGTATTTTATATTCAACAGGATGACGAACCCTTATTTCACACCGTATTTCCAACAGCTGGTGGAAGTGGGGAACAGTTTCTGGATGGGCCTGTTATTGCTGGCGCTGGCCGTTGTGTATAAACGCGGTGTGGAAATTTATCAGGAAAACCAGTTAACGATCTAAGTATGCCTATCATAGTCAATCTCGACGTCATGCTCGCCAAACGTAAAATGCAGCTGACGGAATTGTCGGACCGGATGGGCATTACCCTCTCCAATCTGTCCATTCTAAAAACCGGAAAGGCGAAAGCCATCCGGTTCTCTTCTTTGGAAATGATCTGCGACATCCTGGAATGCCAGCCGGGCGACATACTCGAGTACATCCCCGACCGGCCGGATAAAAAGGGTTAAGGCTGCGCCATGGCTTTGCGGAGCATATCCACGCTCTTGCGGACACCTGTTTCAGCAGCTTCCTTGCCTTCAAATTCGATGGAAATATAGCCTTTGTAATTCGCTTCGCGGAAGATGCGGACGATGCGGGGGTAATCGAGGTCGAGCGTGTACCATTCGCCGCCGCCATAATAGGTTTTGGCCTGTACGAAATCGGCGTAAGGCGCCACCATCTTCAGTTTATCGTACGGGTTCTCAAGGAAATTGCCAGTATCGAGGAGCAATCCCATCCACGGCGAATCGATGGCTTTACGGATACGCAACAGTCCTTCGGGAGACGATGTAAGGCCCCAATGGTTCTCGATCGCCAGCATCACGCCGCATTCGGCGGCTTTGTCGAGGCACTGGTGGATGCTATCGATGCACCATTTGAACGCATCGTCTTCGGTATATCCCGGAATGGCGGGCTCCACGCCGCGGGCGGCCATGAGATCGTCGAAAGATTTGATGGTGCCCCAGCGCCCGGAGTTCAGGCGGATGCAGGGCACGCCCATTTTATAGGCCAGCTCGATGCATTTGATGGTATGATCGATGTCTTTCCTGCGTTCCGCGGCGTCTGGCGACACAAAGTCCTGGTGAATGGACAGCGACACCAGGTCCACCCCGTTCCGGAAAGCATGGCGTTTCAGTTGCTGCAGGTAAGCATTATCTTCACTTTCCATTTGACGGTGAAGGATGTCTACCCCTTCCACATCGAGCGCGGCGGCTTCGTCGATCACTTTTTCGATGGGCACTTTCGGTGTTTTGAAATGCCAGTAAGAGTAGGTGGAAATCGCCAGTTTGAAGGGATTTACGGGAGCAGCGGGGCTCGTGGCGGCCGCTATGGCCGATCCTGCGGGGATGCCCAGCAATGCGGCGCTGCCCAGGCCGTTCCGCATGAATTCGCGACGGGAGATAGACATATTCACTGTTATTTAAAGGGTTCCCTTCAAAATACACAAAATCTTCCACGCCGCTTGCGGCATTTTTTTTGCTGACAGTATATTATGGACCACGCGAAGCCGGGCGCACGCTGCAGCTGGTGGTGGAACTGACGGACGTGTACACCAAACAAACCTACCCCACCTGGAACCGCCGCAAGCGCAAGGCCGCCGAAGCGAAGCGCATCGCCGGGAACAGCCCGGAAGCGCAAACGATCAAATACGCCGATATCCTCGACAACTGCATCGGGATCTCCGGCCACGACTCCGACTTCGCCCCCGTTTTCCTCCAGGAATGCAGGCAATTGCTCAACCTGATGGACAAAGGCAACGCCGAGCTCAAAAAGCGCGCGGAATCCGTCATCGCCGAAGAGCTGCACGCATTGTCCCAAAGGCGTTAATCCACAAAACTTTCCAGGAATGCCCGCGCGAAATCGGAGGCTTCCACCCTGTTCACCAGGTTCTTCCTGAAAGGAGCGCGCCTGGCCGGGAGGAATGTAGCGGGTTGTACGATGTGGTAAAACGGACGGGAAACATCCTGCGAATTGCCGAGAACGATGAAAGTGAGCTTGCGGCGGGGCACCATGAGGAACAGGGCCGAATACCCGTACCACCAACCGGTGTGCCACACTACTTTTTCCCCTTTGTATTTTGTTGTAAACCAGCCTTGCCCGTACTGGATGGACCTGCCTTTAGGGGTCACGAACGGCGTCCACATCGTATCCCACTGCGCCGGGGTGAGGAACTGCCGTTCGTCTATCGCCACGGCATATTTCGCGAGATCGGCCACGTTGCTCACCAAACCCGCCGCCGGGCCGAATCCGTAATGGAAGTTTTTCACCCTTTCCAGTTTGCGCTCCTTTTTGTTCCAGTCGTACGGAAGCGCCATCGTACCGGCGAAAGCCGTGCTATCGAACCCCGTCAGCCGGAAACTGGCCGGATCGTCGGGGCTCGGGGCTGTTTGTGACATGCCCAGGGGCCGTACGATCCTTTCCATGATCAGTTCCGCGAACGTTTGGCCGGACGCTTGCTCAATTGGCCGTCGCAACTGGTTGTACCAGCCGCCGTTGTAGATGAATTTCCGCCCGGGCCTGAAGCCGTTGAAATCATTGCCTGCTGCGGTATGGGTGAGCAAGTGCTTCAGTTTGATGCGGGGATCGCTGCCCCAGCGCGCGCCGAGCTGAATGCCATATTTATTGATGGGATCGTTGATAGACAGTTTGCCTTCATACACCAGCTGCATGAGGATCACCGCGCCGAAAGTCTTCGTCACGGACGCCACCTGGTAATTGGTGTGCTCGTCCGGCACAATGCCGTTACCGATATCGGCGAAGCCAAAGCCCTGGCTCCAGGCAAGCCGCCCATTGGCCACAATGCCTACGCTAAGGCCCGGGATGTGGTAGCGCTTTCTGTACTGTTCGATTTTTTGGCGGAAGGAGGTCAGGAATGCGGAATCTCCCAGGCGGGAAACCCGGTCGTTGGCAGACTGCTGCCCCGCCGCTGCGAGGGCGACGGTCAGCAGCAGTTGAATAGGAAGGATGGATCTGCGGAACATGTGGTCGATCTTTTTTTTGACGCAAACATCCGTATCCACCGCATGAATAACTACTCAAATCGCGATTTGATCGCTCAATTTGCGGGATTTGAGTTTAAATAGTATGCAGATCAGTTCTTTTCGGAAATTTCCTTCACCGCGGCCAGCGCCTTGGGCCACATGCCGGCGAACATTTCAGCGTATTCGCTTTTATCATCGATGTCCATTTCGATGAGCAGGCGCGTGCCGCCCTCAATGTCCTGGAGCCGGTAATTTTCATGCGCGCCGTTCCATTGCTGAACTTCGGGGCTCGTAGTGTCTTCCACACCGCCCATGATGGTCCCGAGGTGTTCGATAGACATGAATTCGTTGGGGATATTTTCCGCGATCCGGGACACCATGCCATCGCCGTTACCGTCGGTGAACAGGGCGCGGCTGCCTTTTTTCCAGTCGGTTTTCACCTGGGAGTCTTCGTTGAAGGCTTTGGTCCATTGCGGATAGGTTTCAACGCCGAACAGCGTTTCCCATACTTTTTCGCGGGGCGCCTGGATGTCGATCTGGTGTGTTTGCTTGTTCATGACTTTGGATTTTGTAAGGTGAATGGATGTGGAATCAACACAACAAAGATGCCTAACCTGTTGATATCCGTCGCGGTGTGCTTATGACAAAAAAGGGGGTATTTTCGCCACAAAGCCCATTTGTGCTTTTTTTAACATAAAAAGACCTACCTTTATGCGGATAGAAATTCACTGAATTCTTCTCTTATCACCGTTTCTCTTAGCGTTCTCTCTCTTCTTTTGACGGTTTTATCTCTTGAATTTGCTGCTTTTCACGAGTTACTTATTAAAACAGTAAGTTCAAAAATGCTTATTTTCTTATTTTTCGTGCTGCATTGGTATCTGTCGTTGTTTTCGCAGACGTTTTTTCAACACCGCTATGCCTCCCATCGCGCATTCCGCATGAATCGTTTCTGGGAAAAATTCTTCCATATATTTTCTTACCTGACCCAAGGTTCGTCCTATATGAGCCCCCGCGCCTACGCGATCATGCACCGGATGCATCATGCGTATACGGATACGGAAAAAGACCCGCACTCTCCGCAGTTTTCGCCAAACGTGTTTGCCATGATGTGGCGTACCCGCCGTGTGTACCTCGATATCGTCGGCGGATCGGCTGACGTGGAAGAGCGTTTCCTGAAGGGCCTTCCGGAATGGCCGGCGTTCGACCGCTGGGCCGGTAGCCCCTGGAGCCGCCTGATGTGGGTAGGGATTTACATTACCATTTTCGCGATATGGGCCACTTCGCCCTGGCTGTGGCTGTTGCTGCCCGTGGTAATTGCCATGGGAGCGGTGCACGGCGCCATCATCAACTGGTTCGCGCATAAATACGGCTATCATAATTTCAAGGTGAAGAATACATCCCGCAACCTTTTCAACCTTGATGTGTTCATGTTGGGGGAATCTTATCATAATAATCATCATAAGCGCCCTTCCGCTATCAACTTCGGTTTTCGCTGGCATGAGCTGGACCCGGTTTACCCGGTGATCCGCTTACTGGCATGGCTGAGGGTGATCCGGCTCAACCAGCCGCAGCTCGTGGAGGCGCATTAACTCTTATATTTCAAATCAAAAAAAGTTCACTATGAACCTGTATGTTTCCAATCTCATGTCTCACCTGCGGGACGAAGATCTTTTCAATATTTTCTCACCCTTCGGACGGGTGGAATCCTGTAAAGTGATCGTAGATCGCTATACCGGAGTTTCCCGCGGATTCGGATTCGTGGAAATGCCCGAGCGCCAGGAAGCCCTCGACGCCATCCGCGAACTGGAAGGCAAGGAAATCGAAGGCCGCCAGATCGCCATCTCCGAGGCCAAACCCCGCGTAGACCGCGACCGTGGCGACCGCAGATACTAACTGCCCGTCACGTATCCATAATAAAGCATCCCTCGCCACATGGTTTTACCGTGTAGTGAGGGATGTTTTTTTTGCGCTGACCTGTCGTCAGAGATTCCCTTTCTTCAGTTCCTCCACGGCATGGTTCGCCGCCCTGGCCGTGAGCGCCATGTATGTCAGCGAAGGGTTTTGGCAGGCGTTAGACGTCATGCACGCGCCGTCTGTCACGAATACGTTCGGCGCGGCGTGTACCTGGTTCCAGGCGTTGAGGACAGACGTTTTCGGATCGCGGCCCATACAGGCGGTCCCCATTTCGTGAATGGCCTGTCCCGGAAAGGAGTCGCGGTTGAAGGGCGTAACGTTTTTCAGTCCTGCCGCTTCCAGCATGGCTACGGCTTCTCCGTCCATATCTTTGCGCATTTTCTTTTCATTCTCCTTGAATTCAACGTCGAACTGTAGCACCGGCTGGCCCCAGGCGTCCTGCTTCGAGCGGTCGAGCGTAACGCGATTGTCGTAATAAGGAAGGCATTCGCCGAAGCTCATGAGCCCCATCTGCCAGGGCCCCGGCTCCGTCAGGTAATCCTTGAAAGCCGCGCCTACGCCCAATTCCGCTACGCCCCTCGCCCAGTTGCCCCGCGCGCTGTAGCCGGTATACTGGAACCCGCGGAGATAATCTCGCCTGTCGCCATTGAGGTTCACGAACCGCGGGATGAAGAACCCCGCAGGCCGGCGGCCGTAATAATATTTATCGGCGAACTCTTCGGAAACGCCGCTGGCGCCGGCGTGGAAGTGATGGTCCATCAGATAACGGCCCACGATGTCATGATCGTTGCCCACACCGTTCCCGAACCTCGACGACGTGGAGTTCAGCAATAAAAAGGTGCTCGCCATGGCCGAGGCGTTGAGGAACACGATCCTGGCGTAATACTCCGTCATTTCCTTCGTGTGTTTGTCGATCACACGAACGCCGGTGATCCTGTTCTCCTTATCGTCCCAGATGAGTGAATTCACGATGGAATCCGGCCGCAGCGTGAGGTTACCGGTTTTGGCGGCCGCGGGCAGCGTGGAGGAATTGCTGGAAAAATACGCGCCGAACGGGCATCCGCGATCACAAAGGTTGCGGTACTGGCAACTGCCGCGCTCACCGATGGGGCGGGTCAGGTTGGCGGTGCGGAACATGGTCATCTTCCTGCCGGGAAACGCCATTTCGATCCTTCCCTTCACGGCTTTCTCGAAACAGTTCATTTCCATGGGCGGCTGGAAAACGCCGTCGGGCACCTGCGGGAGGCCTTCGGCCTGGCCACTGATCCCGGCGAAAACTTCCACATGATCGTACCAGGGCGCGAGGTCTTTGTACCGGATCGGCCAATCGACGCCGATGCCTTCTTTGGCGTTGGCTTCGAAGTCCTGTTCCCCGAGCCGCAGGGAGCCGCGCCCCCACATAATGGAGCGCCCGCCCACGATGTCTGCCCGCGCCCAGTCGAAGCGTTTGGATTCCGTGTAAGGGCTTTCCGTATCTTTTATCCAGTATTTGTCGTTGAACCCGGAGTACACCCGTTCGCGGGTGAGGTAAGGATGGTCTTTGACCTGACCGGTCGTAAGCCGGCCGCGGTGCTCGATCTCCCAGGGGTCTTTCGTCGCGTTTTCATAATCCTTGACGTGCTCGAATTGTTTGCCGCGTTCCAGCACGAGGGTCTTCAATCCTTTTTCGCACAGTTCCTTCGCGGCCCATCCGCCGCTGATGCCGGATCCCACCACGATCGCGTCGTAGGTATTGGCTGCTTTTGCTTTCAGATTCAGGTGGATCATCGTCGTATAGTTAGGTTTCGTCTTCCTAAACAACTAAAAATCCCCCAAAAATCCGCACCAGCCATCACATTTTTGGTCATCCATGCACATACCGCCATGCGAAACGCGCATTGGGCGCAGCGTCTCCATTATCGTTCCTATATGCCTGGATGCGGCCCCAGCCGATAACGGGGCGGCCTTTACGAAGGGGCCCGTCCACCGCATCACTAACGGAAACAAGTATACGAACAGCTTACGGCTGCGGACCGGTTTTCACGGCGCCGGGGAGGAACGGCAGATAGGATGCGGAAGGATCGGCGCCGGTTGCGTGAACGATGAGGCCGGTGCAGAACATTTTCTGGTTGACTTCAAACGTGATCCCTTCGGGTGCCGTCAACACCCTGATGGTGTCCGGGCCGGCATGGCAGGCGGCCACGAAGGCCATGGCAACAATGGGGAGCAGGTTTTTCATAAAGAAAATTGCAGCAGGAATCCTGCCATCAACCCAACCGGCCGTTTCCCGCGATCGCCCGTCAATCCTCGTTCCGGCTTTCCGGATCACCTACCGGATTGGGAAGCCTCCCAGCTACCATAAAACCCCGTTTCAGCCATGTAATCCTTCATTTGGGGGTTTGGCGTTCTCCATCCACGGCCCTACCCGGTATCTTCGCAAGCGGAACCAAGCAATAACCCCTATGATCCGCTATGCAATCTGGGCATTAGCCCTTATGACACTTGCAGCCTGCAAGAAAAAGTCTTCGGCCGAAGCCCCCGGCCCGGGGACCCCGCCTCCGGCCGTTACTGGCAAACCTTTTACCACATCCAAAGGCGCCGTTGCCGGGAACCTCACCACCGCCGTGATCAACACCGCGGGCGGCAACCTCCATACACCCGGATTCGAGGTCGCCATAAGCGTGCCCGCCGGCGCCGTAACCGGGAACCAGACCTTCAGCATCCAGGCGGTGTCTAACACCCTCCGGCCCGACAAACCACTGACCGCCTTCCGGCTCCTGCCCGAAAGCGTCCATTTCCAGAAACCCGTGACCGTAACGCTCCGCTACGACAACTTCGACCTCACACGCGGCGCCGAGGAAATGCTCATGCTCGCCTGGCAAGACAATAACGGCACCTGGCACCCGCTGCCCACCACGCTCAACAAAATAAACCACACCGTTTCCGCACAGGTGACGCATTTCTGCGATATCGCGTTCTACGAACAGTTCGAGCTGTTTGCCGCCAAAACCCGCGTGAAAGCAGGCGAAGAACTTGCATTCCGCGTAGGCGTGCAGGAAATCAGCATCAACCAGGATTCCCTGCTGGCACCGTTGCAGCACCGCATCGACGATAACGGTTTCGGCCGCACCGTGACCAGCAATTATTCCATGCTGCACGACAAATACGCCGCCCGCGCCACCGGCTGGAAAGTATCCGGCGGGCCCGGCGAGATCACTGTGCAGAAAAACCCCTTCCAACTCGACGGCAACGCCGTTTACAAAGCCCCCGCCAACGTAAGCGCCATCACCGATGCCGAAGTGGAAGTGACCCTGGAAGGGCTCCTCGGACTGAAAGACCCCGCCGCGCCCAACGGCACCCGTAAACCGGAAAAGCTGGTGCTCCGCAAAAAATTCGAAGTGGAACCAACGGGCAACGCAACCTTCATGAAAATCGAAGTCGATTACGAAACGGTAGCTACCCATGCCCCGCAGGAACCCATGTACGCCGTGTGGGACGATGGCGAAGTGGCGGTTTTCGAGGCCGGCGCGCCCAACAGCGTGAACTGCAAAATCGTGCTCACCAAGCCCCTGGCAGGAAGCTGGCCTTGCGGCGCCGTGGAAGGCAATGCCACAGAAGCTTCCGTGGAACTGCATTTCGACGCCACCCGGTTTGCGCTGTCGCAATACTGCAAAACGATCGACGGCGTCAGCAGGCCGCAATATTCCACCGGTAAGCTGACGATCTCCAAAGCCGGCAATGCCGGAGAACCTATTGAAGGCATATTCGAAGGGAAAGTGTACAAATCTACCAGTTCCACCGAATGCGCCTTCCAGGTGTACCATCTGAAAGTGACGTTCCGCTTTTTGCGGTTTGCATGATGTGAATGGCATACGAAAAGACGGCGGCTCCCGGTAAGGGGGCCGTTTTTCGTTCCGGATGGTTTAACTTTAAAATAAATCGCGGCCGCCATGCAACAGAATAAATACGACGATCCTGCATTTTTCCTCGAATACAGCCAGATGCCCCGTTCCGTTCACGGGCTCAACGCCGCGGGCGAATGGAGCGTTTTCCGGCGGATGCTGCCTGCGCTGGAGGGGGCGCATGTGCTCGATCTCGGATGCGGGTTCGGATGGCATTGCCGGTACGTGCGGGAACAGGGCGCCGCCATGGTGACAGGGGTGGATATATCGGAGAAGATGCTGGAAAAAGCCCGTCAAACCACCAGCGACGCCGCCATTCAATATCTCCGGATGCCGATCGAAGACATCGGGTTTCCCCCAAATAGCTTCGAAGTGGTCTTCAGCTCGCTGGCGCTGCATTATGTGGAATCCTACACGGAAGTCTGCCGCAAGGTATTCAACTGCCTCAAGCCGGGCGGAGCGTTCGTCTTTTCCTGCGAACATCCCGTGTTTACTGCGCTGCCGCAGCAGGACTGGATTACGGACGACAGCGGGAACAGGCTCCACTGGCCTTTAGATGGCTACCAGGCCCAGGGCCTCCGCGAAACATCGTTCCTGGGCCACTCCGTCCTCAAATACCACCGTACCCTCGAAACGCTCCTCAACGGGCTGACGAACGCCGGCTTCCGGATACGGTCCATCGCCGAGCCGCAGCCCGCGGCCGACGTCATTGCCCAATACCCCGAAATGATCGACGAAACCCGCCGGCCGGTCTTCCTCCTCGTTTCCGCCGTAAAACCTGCCACACCGGCGTAATGACAAATTCGCGGATGCAGGTACGGATTCGTGCCGGAATCCTGGCCGCGCGCTGCAGGCGTACCGTATAGTCGCAGTAATCGCTTGGTACAGATACCGTACTGCAACCGTAGCACAACGGTACCATGTGCACAGATCTGTAAACCGGCCCGCGGTTCGTCAAATCACAGGTGCAGGTGGTCAATCGGCGGCCAGCGGGAACGCGATGATCCGGTAAGTTTGCTGCAAATCCTGCAACATGGCCACACACATCCGCCAAACCTACCTCGACTGGCTCCGCGTTTTCGCGATCGCCGGCGTGCTGTTGTACCACGCCGCCCGTCCGTTTATGGTCGACGATCCCTGGCATATCAATAACACCACGAGCAGCGAAGTGCTGACGGAATTCGCGTTCTGGCTGAGCCGCTTCCGGATGCACCTGCTTTTCTTTATTTCCGGCGCGGTTACCTGGTACATGATGCGGCGGCGTACGGCCGGGGGCTTTGTGGGGCTACGTTTCCGGCGGCTGTTCATCCCGCTCGCCGTGGGTATGTTCCTCATCGTTCCCCCGCAGGTGTATATGGAACGCGTGAACCAGGGCTTCAACGGGAATTTCCTGGATTTCTACGGACAGGTGCTCCGGTTCCAGTCATATCCCGAAGGCGATTTCAGCTGGCACCATCTCTGGTTCATCGCGTACCTTTTCCTGTACGACGTTCTCCTGGCGCCATTCTTCGCCTGGGCGGCCTCTCCGAGGGCCAAAGCCTTCACGGAAAAGTTGCGCTGGTTCGCGTCCGGGAAACGGGTTTACCTGCTCATGCTGCCTTCCGTGATATGGTTCTCCGCGATGGTCATGCAGTACCCCGGCACCAACGATCTCATCCACGATTACTGCTACTTCCCTTACTGGATGCTGTTCGTCATCGCAGGGTTCCTGTTCATGATGCAGCCTGCCCTGATGGACAGCCTCGAGCGCAACCGGCGCATCTCCCTTACTTTCGCGTTCGCGTTGCTGCTGGGCATCAATTATCTCCGCTGGAACGACATCGGGCTGGAAAGCTGGCTGCCGGATTGGGAAACGAACCCGGTTACCTATCTCTATATCGCCCGCTGGCCGCTGCTGTCGTGGTGCTGGGTGATGGCGCTCACCGGTTACGGCAAGCGTTACCTCTCGCGCTGGCGCGCCGTTCCGGATTATGTGAACCAGTCCGTCTACCCGTTTTACATCCTCCACCAGACCATTATCGTCATCATCGCGTTCTACGTGGTGAAAACGGATGACACCATCGGGATGAAGTACCTGTTCATCACCCTCGCTTCCTTGCTGGCATCGGTTTTCATCATCCACCTGTTTATCCGGCCGTTCGTGTGGGTACGGTCCCTGATGGGGATGAAAACCGGTACGGTAAAAGAAAAAGAGAAGGCGGCGGAGCCGGAAGTGGCGCCCCTGCCGCTGGTATCCTGAATTTTGGTTAACTTGAAAGATATGAACGGTAAACGCTGGCGCTGGTTGTTCCCGCCCCTGTACGGGCTTTGCATTTACGCGAGCATCCGGCTGGTGAACGACGTTATTTCCGACACCCGGTTCTGGGAGCGGCACTGGAGCATCAACGCCTGGGAACTGGGAGTTTGTTTCACCGTGAGCTACGTGTATTTCTTCGTACTCATGTGGCTGCTGCGCAAAAGGCTGGGCGCTCCCCGGCCCGCCTCGCGCGAATTGCTGGAGGCCGCGCTGTACGTCGAACTGATTTCGACCTGTTCGCTGATCCCGCTGGCGGCGCTCACAGACGACGGCTGCCAGTGGTACGACATCGTGAACCTCTACCTCATCCCGCTGCTGTACTGGCTGCTGTTTTACGCCTTTGCCCGGGGGAACGCCTGGGTACGGAAAAGCTACGAACAGCAACTGCTCATCGAGCAGATCAATAACGACCGGCTGCAAACGGAGCTCCGGTTCCTGAAAGCGCAATATCACCCGCATTTCCTGTTCAACGCGCTCAATACGGTGTATTTCCAGATGGACGACGACGTGCCCCAGGCCAAGCGGACCATCACCTCCCTGTCTGACCTGCTGCGATACCAATTGTACGACCGCCAGCAAACGGTGCCCGTCTACCGGGAGCTCCAGCACCTGGACGCCTACATCGGGTTGCAGCGCGAGCGGATGAACGCGCACCTGCGGCTGGAGGTCTCTTTCAGCGACCAACTCAACGATCAGCCCGTGTACCCGCTGCTGCTCCTGCCCCTCGTCGAAAACGCGTTCAAATATGCCGGCGGCGATTACTGGATAAAGATAGAAGCGTCGCTGGAAAACGGGCAACTCGTTTTCAAGGCCGCCAACGCCAAACCGCCCATCGCCACGGTGGTGAAAGACGGAGGCATCGGCCTGGAGAACCTCCGCAGAAGGCTCGCGCTGCTGTATCCCGGCCGCCATTCCCTCGACACCGACGACCGGCCCGAAGCCTATTCCGTGACATTAAAAATCCAGTTATGAAGATCCGCTGCGCGATCACCGACGATGAACCGCAGGCCCGCAAAGGCCTCAAAGGATATGTGGAACAGGTCCCGTTCCTGGAACTGGCCGGCGTTTGCGAAAACGCCATGGCCCTGAACGAGCTGCTGCGCACCACCCAGGTCGACCTCGTATTCCTCGACATCGAGATGCCCTACCTCAGCGGCATCGACTTGCTGAAAAGCCTCCAGCGGCCGCCGAAAGTCATATTCACGACGGCCTTCGAACAATACGCGCTAAAAGGCTTCGAATTGGAAGCGGTAGATTACCTCCTGAAACCCGTCACCTTCGAACGGTTCCTCAAAGCCGCGAACCGCGCACACGACCTCCTTTCCGCACAACCCGCCACACCTGTTGAAGACCATCTTTTCATCCGGACAGACGACAAGTTCGTCCGTATCCAGTGGGCGGACATTTTATATGTGGAAAGCATGGAAAACTACGTCCGCATCCATACCCTGCAAGGCTCATATATCACCCATGCCACATTGAAATCGGTGCTGGAGCATCTTCCAGATCCGCCTTTCCTCCAAACCCACAAATCCTACATCATCAATACCAGGAAAATCACTGGTATCGAAGGAAACGTAATCGCGTTGGGAAAGCTGCAGGTGCCATTGTCGAGGACGTTGCGGGATACGGTGCTGGAGCGGTTGCTGCGGGACAGGTTGTTGAAGAAATGATAAGTGGTAGACAGGAGGAAAAAGCGTATTTTGGCCACTTAAACGTTAACCAATAAAATACGCCCTGTATTTATGAAAAAAATCCTTTTCCTCCTTGCCGCGGTCGCCGCTCCTGTTTTGACGATGGCGCAACTCTCTAACAAACTGGACGCGACGGGTAATATCGGCATCGGTACAACTACCTCGCTGACACATCGTATCAACCTTTTCTCGACTGATCCGGCACAACCCAGTTTGTTCTTCTTGCAGCATAACGGGATCCCTAATTCGACCATGTACATAGGTACAGCCAGTAATAACCACTGGGTGCCTAATCACAATAATGCCAATTTACTGGAAAGCCATACCAATTTTCATATCAGTACTGCAGGGCTGAACAACAATATTTTCTTTGAAACCGGCCGCGGCGCGGGAGAAGCGGCCCCTGTACGGATGATCATCACCGGCAACGGCCGGATAGGGATCGGTACCTCCAATCCCGCCGCGCATATGCACATTTCAGCGCCATCCAATTCCCAACCCTTGATGATCACGACCAGCGATCATCATTACGATTCCGCGTACGTTAGATTCTTGAACGGTACCAGCACACCCGGCCAATTTCTACCCACGATCCGGGGAAGGGGATTAACAGGTAACCGCCCGCTGGGATTCATTGTTGGTGGCGAAATTGAAGACATCGTTTCCAGCGCAGAACCTCATGCGGCTGCTGTCATGGCACAGGGTGTATCAAAAGCGGGTACGGCATTGGTGTATGGCAACGTTTTCTCCGTCATCAACGCCACTACTCCGATGATGATCGTAAAAGCCAACGGCAACGTCGGCATCGGCACCACCAATCCCGGCACCAACAAACTCGCCGTGGAAGGCACCATTGCCGCCAGGAAAGTGAAAGTGACGCAATCTTCGCCCTGGCCGGATTTCGTGTTCAAACCCGAATATAAATTACCATCGCTCGAGGATGTGGTCGCGCATATCCGATCCAAAGGCCACCTGCCCGGGATCCCTACCGAAGCGGAAATCGCCAAAAACGGACAAGACCTCGGCGAAATGAACGCCAAACTCCTGCAGAAAGTCGAAGAGCTGACCCTTTACCTCATCGACATGACAGCGAACAACGAACGCCTCCAGCGCGAAAACGACGACATCCGCCGGCGCCTCGACAACCTGGAAAAGAAATAATTCATTAGCCATAACCCGGGAAAAAGGAGCGCCGCATACGCTCCTTTTTTGCGTTTACGGCAAAAAGCAATTACCTGGCAAGGGCTCGCGAAAACGGGGATAATCCGCGAAAAACAGTGTAAATTGACGCAAACCCTTATTCATGAGCGATTCCGTAGCTACAGACCGGGCCCGCATGCCCGAAGGTACCAATTCCGTCCTCGACCGCAGGACCGTCGAAACAGACAACCGCAACCTCCTGCCCCTGCTCCGGCCCGGACTCCGCGTGCTCGACGCCGGATGCGGAACGGGCGCCATCACCGCAGGGATCGCGGCGCGCGTAGCGCCAGGCGGCAGCGTTACAGGCATCGATACCGGCGAAACCCTCATCCGGCAAGCCCGACAACAATTCGCCGAAGTACCCGGACTGCATTTCGAAGTGGCCGACATACACGACTACACGCCCGCCGAAAAGTTCGGGCTCGTTTCCGCCGCGCGTGTTTTGCAATGGCTGCCCAACCCGCTCCAAACGCTCCGTTGCATGAAAGCCGTCCTTCAACCCGGCGGCATCGTTTCCATCCTCGATTACAACCACGAAAAAATATCCTGGGACCCCGCGCCGCCGCCATCCATGCGCCGGTTCTACGACGCGTTCCTCCAATGGCGGAAAGACGCGGGCTTCGATAACGGCATCGCCGACCGGCTGGTGCATCTTTTCCGCGAAGCCGGGTTCCTCCACATCACCATTCAACCCTTCCACGAAACCTCCTCCGCCGGCGATCCCAACTTCGAAGCCACCGCCGGCATCTGGACCAAAGTAGCCGCCACTCGCGGCACACAGCTCGTGAACGACGGATATATCACCGAAGAAGAGCGCCTGGCCGCGATCGCCGATTACAATGCGTGGCTCGCCGGACCGGGAAAATCCATGCAAATGTATTTACTGGCTGTAAGCGGGATGAATCCGGAATGATGAATTGCTGATGGGTTAAAACCCAAATTCATCGCCGTTCAAACGTTTCCGTAAAAACCGGCGCGCCATCGGGCCGGGAGAACGCTACGGAATCCACGGCACCGGTGCCGACGAAGCTGATGTTCAGGCCCACCAGTTCGCCCACGCTTTTGACATACGTATGCCGGAAGGCTTCCTTGCCGTTCACGAACACCTTCGCATGGCGGTTGTTTACTTCATACCGGAGCTTCACCCATTGGCTCACGTCGCAGCCCAGGCGTGAAAGATCGGCGTTGGTGGCCAGGAACGACGTGTCTCCTATCATGAGGAACATATCGCCTACGCAACCCGGCTTCGCCAGGGGAATGATGTGCGCGCTTTCCGTACCATGCAGCACGATCCTAATGCCGCCGCAGATCGCCGAGCCTTGCACGAATTCGTTGCGCAGCGTGGCTTCGAACGTAAAATCGTCGGCGCTGAGGCCTTTCATATCTTCGATATAGAACAGTTTGGTAACGGGCGGTTTGGGTTGAAGGGGGATGTTGCGGGCTTCCAGCTGCTGCGCGGTCAACCGCCAGGCGCCGTCATGGACCGTTTCGGCATTGGAATAATATACCGGCACGGGATGCTCCTGCTCCACGGCCGTAAGCCATCCGCCGGAACGGATGAGCAATTCCTGTTCCTTCACAATGTCTTTGCCCACGATGAGCTTCGCCTTGAAATGGCCGGGAAAATAGTAGATCGACGTATATACATTCCCGGTTGCCGGCACGGCCACACGGCGGCGCGGGTCCCACGACTGCTGGAAAAACACCGAATCGTCGCCGGCGGCGCGGGCATCGTAATGGAACACGACGGAATTGGGAATCCCATCCGCCAGCGGCTCCATGGAAAAAGTATAGATCCCCCTGGCCCGCACCGGTTGGCCTTTCAGCCAGCGGACGCCCATCCATATCCCCAACAGCACGAACAGGCAGCCGAGCCCGGCCCATAACAGCCGGTTGCTGCGCCGGGGCTCCGCCTCCTGCAACGGCGATTCCCTTTCCTGCACATCGCCATTCGAAAACTGCTGCTTCAGCTCCCGCCATCCGCCATGCCCGGCAAACCGCGCCAGGGTATTCAGCGTCGTGAGCGACGGCAGGCTGTCGTATTTCACTTTCCCCCATACCCGTTTGAGCGTGCTCACGCTGAGAAGCACGCCGGTTTCTTCCTGGATCCGGGCGGAAAGGGTCTCGAAATCCCCCCGCTGCCATTCGGAGCTGCAGCCCCAGCCCATCCGGGCTTCAATCTGCCGGCAACATTCCTGCAAAATCTCCTGGTTATTCACAATTGATAATCAATTAATTAAGTTCTTGAACCTGTTTTGAACGCGATTGGTCCGCGGCTGCTCGGGTTACAACTTTCGGGGAATCTATCTTGCCGGTAATCGCTATCCCAATATTACAAATTTCAACACATGCATCGCATCCTAGTTATTTTTCTTTGTCTTGCCGCCCAGGCCGCCGTTGCCGGAACGCCGGTGCCCTTCGACTCCCCCCGCTGGAAATTCTACGGTAAAACTACCGTCCCGGAAATCCGGATGGGCAAAAACGCGCTCCGCCTGAACCAGGGCAGCGCGGTGCTGGCAGACGCAAATTTCACGAACGGCACCATCCGCTTCGACATTTCCATCAAGCAGGCCCGTTATTTCCCTTCCATCCGGTTCCGCATTCAGGGGCAGGACGATTTCGAAGAATTTTACATCCGGCCGCACCAAAGCGGCAACCCCGATGCCATGCAATACATGCCCGTGTATAACGGTATCGGCGGCTGGCAATTGTACCATGGCCCGGGGTTCACGAATGCCGCGCCTCTTCCGTTCGACCGCTGGCTGCACGTCACCATCGTCGTGAACGACCGGCAGGCGGAAGTATTTTTCGACGACAATCCCGAGCCGGTGCTTTTCATTTCCAAACTGAAGCGTTCGCCGGCTGCGGGTATGATCGCCCTGACGAACCTCGCGCCGGAAGACGCCTGGTACGCCAACGTCAGCGTTACGCCCGAAAACGGATTGCCCATCAAAAGCAAGCCCCGCCCCGTTGCGCCCCTTCCTGCAGGCACCATTGCGGGGTGGGAAGTATCGTCTCCCTTCCCCGAAAAACTGCTCGCCAGCGAAACCCGCCTCTCCTCCGCCCTCCATTCTACACTTTCCTGGGAAAAACTGGCCGCAGAT
This sequence comes from Chitinophaga rhizosphaerae, assembly GCF_003958645.1. Classification (GTDB taxonomy): domain Bacteria; phylum Bacteroidota; class Bacteroidia; order Chitinophagales; family Chitinophagaceae; genus Chitinophaga; species Chitinophaga rhizosphaerae. The sequence goes on along the minus strand of NZ_RXLO01000005.1, from coordinate 306,582 downwards.
GAAATGGGGACTACAGACCTGTCTATCCTCCACGGCATATCCAAAGACACCAACACGGTATTCGTGAAAACGGTGATCCATGCCGATCGCGACACGGTCCGGAAGTTCACTTTCGGTTTTTCGGACCGGGCGCGGCTGTTCCTCAACGGGAAACTGCTGTATGCCGGGGCAGACAATTTCATGTCGAGGGATTACCGTTTCCTGGGTACCATCGGCTATTTCGATGCCGTGTGGCTCGATCTGAAGAAAGGCCAGAATGAAGTGTGGATCGCGGTTTCGGAAGATTTCGGGGGATGGGGCGTGAAAGCCCGGCTGGAGTAACGGCAACATCGCGGGCAGTGGCGCGATCTACCATTAGGATTGGCGCGTTCCGCCCGCGTTATAGTTCAGAAATGCGGTAATTTCGGAGGGAAGCAATTAACATCTTTCGTCATGAAAAATACCGCATCTTCTTTTCCCCCAACCGCTCCCAAAAAAGGGAAGATCGACGCCCGTTTCCGGGGAAAATTGCTGAAAAGTGAGAACAAAGGCGGGTGGACGTACCTCGTCTGGCCGGATTCCGTTGCGTTCTTCGGCACGCGCGGACTGGTAAAAGTCAGCGGAAAGATAGACGGGCACCCGTTCCAAAGCGCTTTCATGGCGCTGGGGAACGGTACGCACAAATTGCCCGTCAAAGCCGAACTGCGCGATGTGCTGGGCAAATCTGCCGGCGACACGGTGACAGTTGTGCTGGAAGAGCGCCGCTGACGCGGATCAAATTCCCATAAACTTGAACGGAGCGGATTTGACGAATTGCCTCGCCGCGTCTCCGGCGTAGGTTTCGTCTTTGGTAAGGGGGAGCTTGCGCACGGGGGAATTCGGCGAAAAATCCACTTTCTTCAGGTCCACCCAAAAAGTATTCGGCGTGCGGGTGGTCTCGAAATAATACACGCGGTTTTTGTGGTCGGAAACCGAGCGCCAGCGGGTAGACGAAATGTTGGGCTGCCCCGGCGTGGAAATCCCCAGCGGCACGGAGCAATTCCGGATCACGCTGAAAACGCTCGCAACGGCTAACCGGGTATCGTCCGTTTTAGGGATGGCCTGCGCATAGAAAGAAGCCCGAACGAAGCGGTCGGCCGAGCGGTTGGTGCCCGGCAACATTACCGTTCCTCCGATCTCCTGCCAGTATTCGTTCAGCGCTATTTGCTTCTGGTAGATGGGAGAATTGGTCATCACGTTGTAGTCATGACTGTGGTGGATATCGAGTTTGCCGTTGATGAACTGGAAAATGGCATTGTCGCCCGAAGGGTCAGACACCGACATATGCAGATTGGCGAGCCTGTCCATCCCCGGGATCTTGTCGGTCACGATGACGAAGGTTTCCGCGCGCATGGCATCCACACATTCCTTCACCGTCGCAAAATTATCGAGGAGGTATTGGCACCAGGCCGCGATGGAAAGACCGGGTTTTTCCGCTGAAAACGGCGGGTACTCCGACTCCGCAAGAAAGAGCAGGTTGGCCACGAGCCCCTTTTCGTTCATACCATCGGTCGTGGAAATATCGTACCCCGAAGCGATCACGCTGCCGTATCTGGATGTCCATTTCACCGTGTTTGAACCCGTTTCCCCGGTACGCTGCATCCCCCGGGGGAAAATCCAGAGATTGGTCTGAATGTCTTCTTTCCAGTCCATCGACCGGGCCGTGAGCAACGTGCCGTTCAATCCTTTGTACACCACGCGGGTGCAGGCATCCGCATCCGCCAGCGGGGTGGCCACCGCCAGCAATCCCGCCATCATAAGGGTTCGCATAGAAAAAACCATATCGCGCTTTTTCCTATACAACACCCCCATCCTGCAAATGTTCAGCCACCATCCCATAGGAATACCGTAAATTACCGCCCATAAGCCACCAGTGTGCCCCATGAAACAAGTCGACGCCTACTTCCAAAGCCTTCCCGAACCGCAAAAAAGCTGCCTGCTGGCCGTACAAGCCATCATCCTGCAACAGGACCCGCATATCACCGCCGAGTGGAAATACGCTATTCCGTTTTATTGCTACAAAGGGAAAATGTTCTGCTACATCCGCACCGACGTTAAGACGCAAACGCCCTACATCGGTATGGTAGAAGGCAAACGGCTGGATTATCCGGGCCTCGTGCAGGGAGACCGCGCCCGGATGAAAGTCATGAACTTCGATCCGGAAGCCGACCTTCCCATCGAAATTTTACAGGACATGCTGAACGAAGCCCTCGATTTTTACCGCAAGGGCATCATTCCCGTTAAAAAGAAATAAGGATCAATCCACACACTCGTCGAGCAGGTAAACGATCGACTCATAATTTTTCCCCACGGCTTCCGACATCGCCATTTCACAGGTTTTGGCGCTGGAATAATACCCGTCGTGGCAGCCGCCCTTCACATCCGCAGCTTCCGGGCGTGTGGCCGATTCCGTTAGTTCCGGGAAGAGGAATCCTCTATCGCCGGCCATTCCGCAACAGCCTGCATTCACCGGCACCATCACGTTTTCCGCCAGCTGTTTCGCCACCTGCGTGAACTTGTTTTCGATGCCCATCTTTTGCAGTGAGCATACCGGGTGCAGCGCGATGCTGGCTTTACGGCGCTTCACTTCTACCCGCGGCAGCACTTCTTCCAGCAGGTACTCTATACTGTCGAGGATGCGCATGGCGTCGAACTTCGCCCTGTTTTCCGGGGTGAGCGCCGGGCGGCAGTCGCGCAGTGTGTGGGTGCAAGACGTAATATCCAGCACCACGGGCGATTTGCCTTCCTGCGTCCATTTCCAGAGTTTTTCTACCGTGGCGTTCACAGTATGCGTATAGGCGGGGCCGTAGCCTTTGGAGGAATAGATCTGTCCGCAGCAATTGCCGCCGATATCGTTGGGTTGTATGAGGGAAATGCCCGCTTTGCGGGACACGGAAGCGAAAGTATCGGGGATGTTCTTTTTTCCTTTTTCGGAACCGCCCATGATGCGGTTGATGCACGAAGGGAAATACACTACCCGCGGCCCGTCGCATTCGGCCACCGTGGCCGCCGGGGAAGGCTTCCAGCTGGAGGGCCGGAGGTGCGGGCTCCACAACGGCATGGCGGGGATCACCTTGCGCATGCCTTTGGTGAGGCCCGTCATGGCATGTTCCCCGAACACGGCGTTCACCGCGGATCCGGCTTTGAGGCCTACCCACACGGCTTTGGACACGAAGTTGAAATTCTTCGCCACCTGCAGGGCCACCTTATTGGAGAATTCGCTGTGGTTTTCCCGCCGGAGGCGCTTCACGAGCATGCCGGTATTGATATCTACCGGGCAAGCCACGGCGCAGAGGCCGTCTACCGCGCAGGTATCGAGCCCGTCGTATTGATATTCCTTCAGCAGTTGCCGGTAATCCTGCTTCCGGTTTTGATGTTTCAGTTTCACCAGCGCCCTGCGCACCACGATGCGGCGGCGCGGCGTGAGCGTGAGCTCGCGGCTGGGACATTTATACTCGCAGAACCCGCATTCCATGCACTTATCCACTTCTTCCTCCACGCGCGGCAGTTCTTTCAGGTTCCTGATATGCGCTTCCTCGTCGGCATTGATGAGCACACCCGGATTCAGGAGATTTTCGGGATCGATGGCGGATTTCAGGGCCTTCATGACTTCGTAAATGCCCGGCCCCCACTCCGTTTCCACGAACGGCGCCATGTTGCGGCCCGTACCGTGTTCGGCTTTCAGCGCGCCATCGTACTTCCCGGCGATGAGCTGCACCACTTCGCGGATGAACTGGTCGTACCGCTGGATTTCGGCGGGTGTGTCGAAGGCCTGGGTCACCACGAAGTGGATATTCCCGTCTTTCGCATGCCCGAAAATGATGGCGTTCTCATATCCGTATTTCCCGAAAAGCACCTGCAGGTCGAGGATGGCGTCGCCCAGGCGGGCCACCGGCACGGCGATGTCTTCGAGGATCACGGTGGTGCCGCTCTGGCGCACGGCGCCGACCGACGGGAACATGCCCTTTCGGATTTTCCAGAGATAGGCCTGCTCCACCGGGTTTTCCGTAAAACTGGGCGGAACGATGAGGGATATGGCGCCCGACAATGCGAGGAATTTTTCTTTTTTCGCCTTCAGTTCTTCCTGCGTATTGCCCTGGTATTCCACCAAAAGCGCCGCCGCCGGTCCGGGCAAAGTTTTCACCAGCTCCGGGATGCCGGGCAGGTGCTCCACGGACCGGAGGGACGCCCTGTCCATCAGCTCAACCGCCTCCGCACCCGATTCCGTGAGGGGAACGATGGCTTCACAGGCCGTATGGATGTCGGGGAAATACAGCAGCCCGGTGGATTTTTCCGGGTAATCGGGAACGGTGCGCATCACCGCTTCGGAAATGAAGCCCAGCGTGCCTTCCGCACCGATGAGCAGATGCGCCAGTATATCCAGCGGATCGTCGAAATCCACGAATGCGTTCACGGAATAACCGACCGTATTCTTAATACGGTATTTAGCCCGGATGCGCTCGCGGATCTGCTCGTTGCTGCGGACCTCGTCGCGCAGTTGGAGCAAAGTATCATGCAGGTCCGCGCATTGCTCGCGGAACCGTTGGTAATCCCCGGGATTTTCGGTGGTGAAGGTCAATCCATTGGGAAGGATGAAACGGATGAACTGTACGGTGTGATAGGAATTCTTGCTGACGCCGCAGCACATGCCGCTGGCGTTGTTGGAAAGGATGCCGCCCATCATGGCGGAGTTGATGCTGGCCGGATCGGGACCGATCTTTTTGCCGAACTGCCGGAGCCTTGCGTTCACGATCCCGCCGGTGATGCCGGGCTGCACGCGCACGGTGGCGCCGTCGTTCTCGATCTTCATCGACTGCCAATGCCGGCTGAGATCGGCCAGGATACCGTCTGTCACCGATTGGCCGGAAAGGCTGGTACCGGCGGCGCGGAAAGTGAGGGGGATGCGGTGCTGATGGGAAAAGCGGAACAAAGCTTTCACTTCTTCTTCGCCCACCGGCTGCACAACGGCTTTGGGCTCCAGGTGGTAAAATCCCGCATCTGCGGCGTACGACAGGATGTCGATCAATCTCGTTTTAATGCGATCCGCCGGGAGAATCGCTTCCAATGCGCGTCCGATAGCCTCCATTCCTTCAGGTTTGTTTCCGTGGTTCAAATAATAACACCCCAAGGTACGGGTTTGGCGCAAAAATGCCAATGCCCGCGGTACCAAAGGAACCTTTAACCCGCAATTCCTTCAACCCGGCCGGGCGGACGTACTGGCCGTTGAGCGGACAGTTTACCTACGCCGCGGGCTTCATTTCACGAACGACAAAATGGTCATTGCCCGTTTTTTCGCGGAGAAATGGGGGATTTCGATGCCTCATCCATGAACCGGTGAATGTCCGCCGGTGTACGGCAATTGTCCGATTCCGGACACCTGCCGCCATTGCCGTTCCGCGAAAAGCCCGACTGTATTGTATGTGGCGGATTGGCATGCCGCTTGCGCCCTGCCCGTCATGCTCAAGAATTACTTTCGGACGGCCTGGAGGAACCTGCTCAGGCATAAAAGCATCGCGGTCATCAACCTGGCCGGGTTAAGCATCGGTTTTACCTGTTGCATGCTGATTGCGCTGTATCTGCAGCACGAGCTGCGGTACGAGGATTTCCAGCAGAAAGGGGACCGCATTGCGCGGGTGCTCATGGAGTACCAATTCGGGACGGAGGGCAAGCCAACGAAAGGCGATTACACGAGCGTGCGCGTGGCGCCGGTGCTCCAGCAAAACTTCCCCGAAGTGGAAACCACGGTCAGAATGGCCAAATTCGACCAGATCGTCCGAAAGGGCGACAAAGTGCTGAACGAGCCGCAATTCATCTTCGCAGATTCCACCTTCTTCCGGATATTCACTTTCCCCCTGCTGCAGGGCAACCCGCAAACCGCGCTCGCCGGGCCGTATAAAGTGGTGCTGACCGAATCGGCCGCCAGAAGGTACTTCGGGAACACGAACGTCATCGGCCAGACGATGCTCATCGGCGCGAAGGCGCAACCATTCGAGGTGACCGGCATCACGGCCGATTGCCCTTCCAACACGCAGGTCCGGTACGATTTCCTGGCGTCGTTCTCCTCCATGAACATTTCCCCCGAAAGCATAAACACTTACTGGAACGCCAATTACAATACATATGTGCTGCTGAAAGACGCGCATTCCCTGGCGCCGATGCAGGCCAAGATCGATCCTTTCATGAAAAAGGAATCGGAGCGGTTCGACGCAACCATCCGCCTCGAACTGGAACCTTTCCGGTCCATACACCTCCATTCCGAATTTGCCGCCTTCGAGCCGAACGGCAGCATGATGGCGGTATACATTATGGGCGCCGTGGCCCTGCTCATCCTGCTCATCGCCTGTTTCACCTACATCAACCTCAGCACCGCCCGCAGTATGGAAAGGGCCCGTGAGGTGGGCGTACGTAAAGTGATGGGCGCCGGACAGCACCAGCTTTTCGGGCAATTCATGACCGAATCCGCCCTGCTGTGTGCCGTGGCGGTAGGCGTTTCGGTACTTCTCGCCGCCCTGCTGCTCCCGGGCTTTAACACCCTCACCGGCAAAACCCTTTCCCTCACGTCTCTCCTTTCCGCCCCGTTCATCGCCGCATCACTGGGCGTAGCCCTCATCGTGAGCCTGGCCGCCGGCAGCTATCCCGCGCTCATCCTCACGGGCTACCAACCCGTAAAAGTGCTCAAGGGCGCGTTCCAACGCACGAACTCCGGCCAGCTGGTTCGTAAATCGCTCATCACTTTCCAGTTCGCCATATCGGTATTCCTCATCGCCTGCACCTTCATCGTTCGCCAGCAACTGAAATTCATCCAGGAAAAGAAACTCGGGTACGACCGCGACCATGTGCTCGTGCTCCCGCTAGATTCGAAAATGCAACCGCAGTTCGACGCGCTGAAACAATCGCTGAAAAACAGTCCGGGCGTACTGGAAGTTTCCCGCTGCGTACGCACGCCCATCGAAGGCGGCGGCGGCTACAACATGCGTTCCGCGCAGATGCCGGTTGGCCAGCAGATGAACGTGACCGCCAACCCGGTAGACGAGGATTATATCCGCGCATCGGGCATGCGGCTCGTAGCCGGTGAATCGTTTACCGCCCAGGACGTCAGGAATGCGGAAGACACGGCCATCGAAAACCGGTTCCGGTTCGTCATCAACGAATCCGCCGCGCGGCAACTGGGCTGGACGCCCGAGCAGGCCGTCGGACAAAGGTTCTGGCTCGACGAGTCCCGCCCCGGATATGTAAAAGGCGTAGTCGCCGACTTCCACTATGAATCGCTCCGCCACGCCATAGCGCCTTTCGTGCTGCTACCGCCGGAATGGACAAGGCGGATCATCGTTAAACTGGATGGGCGCGATATGCAGCGCAGCCTGTCCGGCATCGAAAATGTCTGGAACAAAATGGTGCCGCACCGGCCGTTCGAATATACTTTCATGGACCATGACTTCAACCATCTCTACGACACCGAGATCAGGCTGGGAAAGAGTATGGACGTGTTTGCCCTCGTGGCCGTGGTGCTCGCCTGCCTGGGGCTTTTCGGGCTGTCGGCCTACACCGTTCGCCAGCGGTTCAAGGAAATCGGGATCAGGAAGGTACTGGGCGCTTCGGCAGGCAGCATTTTGCTGATGCTGTCGGGCGGATTCGTGCGGCTGTCGCTCGTCGCCATTTGCGTAGGGCTTCCGCTGGCCTGGTGGGCGGCAGAATCCTGGCTGAAAGATTTCAGTTACCGGACGCCCGTGAGCTGGCTGCTTTTCGCCGCGGCCGGAGGTATCCTGATCGTGCTGACGATGGTGACCGTGGGATTGCAGGCGCTCAAAGGCCTGGCTGCCAATCCCGTCAACAGTCTGCGCTCAGAATAAATATTCCATCCCACAACTATCCACATGCTCGTTAACTACATTAAGATAGCACGCAGGAACCTGGTCAAATACCGGTTCCATTCCATACTCAACATCGCCGGCCTGGCAACGGGCATCACGTTCGCCATGCTCGTACTGGCATATGTCTGGAGCGAATTGCAGGTAAACCGGGGATTGAAGCACGCTTCCCGCCAGCACATCCTTCTCAGCAAATGGAAAGATCCCAATTTCGGGTTCGAACTGGCTACCTTCGGGAATTTGCCCGTGGCATTGAAAGAGGAATACCCCGGGCTGGTGGAAAATTTTTACCGTTGGGATGGGGTGACGGGGCAGGTGAACGTCGGTGAAAAGGCTTTCCGTGAAGGTTTGCAGATCGGCGACAGCTCGTTCCTGAAAATGTACGGGTTCAAAGTGCTTTCGGGCGATGTTGCGCACGCTTTGCAGGCGCCCAATTCCGTGGTGATCAACGCAGACATCGCCCGGAAATTTTTCGGGAAAACGGATGTGGCGGGCAGCACGATCGAGATTTCCAATTTTGGGGGAAAGCGGCTGCCTTTCACTATTGATGCCGTGATCGAAACCCCGGCGCTGAACACCGTCACCCACCTCGATTCCCGTAACCAAAACGGCATTTACCTCCCATCTTCCGCCATCACGTTTTTCGGCCGCGAAATAAATAACTGGACGAGCCCCTTCATCGTGGGCCTCGTGGAGCTCCGCGAAGGCGTAACCGCCGCCGACCTGGAGCAACCGCTTGCCGCACTGCTGAAAACACATACAGACGCCGCCGTGGTGGCCAATCTCCGTGTGGAAGCCGTTCCCCTGACCGATTATTACGTCAACAGCGGCAACGGGCTCGTGCGCCGCATGCTCTATACGCTTTCCGGCATCGCGCTGTTCATCCTGCTGATGGCGATCGTCAATTTCGTGAACCTTTCTGTGAGCAGGGCTTCGTCGCGCTTAAAAGAGATCGGCGTTCGGAAAGCGTTGGGCGGACGGCGGAAGCAGCTTATCTGGCAGTTCATGCTGGAATCGGCCATGCTCGTGGTTGCGGCGGCTATGGTCGGCGCGGGATTGTATTTCGCGCTGAAAGTGCCTTGCGGACAATTGCTGGGCAAGGAGTTACCCGGCCTGGGCGACTTCCCCGCCTATTTCATCGCCTTCCCGCTGGCGCTCATCGTGCTCACGGGGCTCGCGGCGGGATTGTACCCTGCATTCGTACTATCGGGCTTCCGGGCCACGGATGCCCTGAAAGGCAAGCTGAAAGCCACGCACGAAAAAGTGAACCTCCGCAAATCGCTCGTCGGGTTTCAATATCTCACGGCGGCGGTGGTGCTGGTGGCCGCGTTTATCATCAGCCGGCAGGTGCAACTGTTCTTCAGCGATCAGCTGGGTTACGATAAAACCCGGCTCGTTTCGCTCCCGCTTCCCCGCGACTGGACGCCCGAAGGCCTCGCCCGGATGCAGAACTTCCGCGGTCAGATGGCGCAGTTGCCGGAAGTGCAATCGGCGGCCTTGTCTTTCGAAATCCCCGACGGCAACAATGGCGGCAGCATCAATGTGTATGGTGCGGGGAGGGATTCCGCGAACGCGGTGACCACGCTGCAATTATATACCGACGAATATTTCGCGCAAACCTACGGCATGACCATGGCGGCGGGCAAATTCTTTTCCGAAGCAGGACAGCAATTCCCTGCAGGAACGATCGTCATCAACGAATCGCTGGCGCGCCTGTTCGGCTGGGAGGCCCCGCAAGACGCCCTGGGCCAGCAGATCCGGGTGGCGGGTTTCAGCGCCGTGCTGACGGTGGGCGGCGTGGTGAAGGATTTTCATTTTTCGTCGATGCAGCAGGCGGTACAACCGATCGTTTTCATTCATCCTTCCGCCACGAACATTTACCGGTATATGTCGCTGAAGCTCGCGCCCGGCAACGGGATCGCCACGCAGATACAAGCTGTTCGGGCGAAGTGGGAGGAACTGATGCCCGGCGCGCCTTTCGAATACAAATTCACCGACGATATGCTCACGCGGATGTACGACACGGAGCTCCGGCTGAAATACGCCGCGTATGCAGCCACGGGACTGGCTTTGGTGATCGTCTTGCTGGGTGTGACGGGTATGATTTCGTTCAGTATTCAAAAGCGAACGAAAGAGATCGGTGTGCGCAAAGTGCTGGGGGCGTCCATCCCCGGGATCATCGGGCTGTTCGTGAAAGAATTCATGAAAGTGATCGCCGTGGCGATGCTGGTCGCCTTTCCCATCGCGTATTTCATCATGCAGCACTGGCTGAACGACTATACTTACCGCATCCACATCACGCCATTGCCTTTCGTTACGGCGTTCGTGTTGCTCGCCGGCGTGACGGCGGTATTGATTTTCATACAAACGTTCCGCGCGGCGAATGCCAATCCTGTAAAGAGTTTGCGGACGGAATGATGAAAAAACACCAGCATTGGATACGTTCTTTTATCACATAGATATTATAAAAACATCCGGTCAGTTTTGACCGGATGTTTTTGTTTGGGGATGGTGTGAAATTCCAATCGAATCCATTTCCAATAACGTCGACCATGGAAAGTTTCTGACTATGGAATCAGCTTGACGCAAGCCTGTAACTTTAAAAAGTCATTGCGATCGTTACGAATTTTCCATCCCCTTACATTTTTCTATCCTGATCGAATGCCTGAAAACCGATCAGCGCATTATCACTTCCGTTTCCTGATTTCCTGCAACATCAATGGGTACGCAGGCCCGGGCATATTGCCGTGATCATAGCCGTCGAATTCGTAGAGATGGGTGTTTTTGTGGCCGGCGAGCTGCATCATCCGCGCCCAGTATGCGTTTTCTTCGTAGCGGCCCATCATTTCCTTTTCACGGTCGCCGGTGTAGAGGAAAAGCGGCGGCGCGTCTGCACGAACGTGGTAAAGCGGTGCGAATGCATCGATGATGGGCGTCAGCTCGGGGATTTTCCGTTCATTCCTCACGGTAAAATGCGTAATGGCCTGCGAGCTGAAGGGGAACAGCGCCGCGATGCGGTTGGCGTCGATGTTGTAACGGGCGAGCCATTGTTTGTCCAGCCCGATCATGGCCGTGAGGTACCCCCCGGCCGAATGCCCCGCCACGTAAATCCGCGCCGGATCGCCACCATATTCCGCCGCATGCCGGAAAGCGAAGGCCACCGCGGCCGCGGCGTCTTCGATATATGCCGGGCAACTTACCTTCGGGCTCAGGCGATAGTTCACCGCCATCACCACAACACCCTGCTGCATCAGTTCTTTCGGAATGAATTTATTGCCGCCCGTGATCCCTCCGCCATGAAACCAAACGATCACCGGGAGTTTCGCCGGGCGGGAAGGATAATAGACATCCAGCACGCAGCGTTCCCGCATGTATGCGTCCTGCTCACCGGTGCGGTAAGGAATATTGTCTTTGCGTTGATATGAAAGGGTATCCTGTGCGGAAGCGGTGAAGGCCAGCAACAGGAACAGGAAGGATAACAGGTGTTTCATGCGGGTTAAAATAGAAAATTATCACCACCAATCCGCGTTCTCGATCACCTTTCCTTCCTTATCGAAAACAACTTTAAGATCGTCCGGCTGCCCGTCGAGCTCCACCTGGTAGAAAATTTCCTTGCCCCGGGTGATCATTTCAGCATCATCGACCTTAAAGCCCTTGTACCGGGTACGGATGGCGCGCGTCACCGGCGCCGGGAGCGCCCCGGACCGGACGTCGTACTTCCAGGCCAGCAGCTTGCCTTTGGCCTCGTACAGGGCTTTATGGTCCACCCGGTTCACGTCGAAATCCGCCAGCACCCGGTCGCCCTGGCGATGCCACTCCACATCCTTGGCGGCGGGGAATTTCTTCCTGAAATTTTTCTCCACAACCGGGGGAATGGATTGCTGCACCCGGACGTCCTGCGCAAAGGCGCTTCCGGAAATGCATAACACCAACATCAGCAGTAATGACTTCATTATCAATCGATTTTATCAATATTAACAAAATCTGCCGGCAAAGGTTGCTCAGGCTGTTTTCGTGAAGATACAAAATCTGAAATCCTGCGTGGTGCCGAAAGGTGTGGTGTGTACGTGCGTCAGGCATTCGTTTTTACGGAAATGCGGCGCGAAGGTTTCCGTCATTTTTGCTTCGGAATAGCGCGTCACCGGCAGCCCGCTGCATTTTTCGGGGCCGGATTCGGAGAAAGTGCCGATGATGAGCGCGCCCGTCACCGAGCGACCGGCCGTTTCCACGTAGCGGGATATCTGTTCAGGCGTGGTAAGGAAGTGGAACGCGGCCCTGTCGTGCCAGATATCGTACGTTCCGCCTTCGAAGGCGTCTATATCGCTGACGATCCATTTCACGCCGGCGCCCTTCTCCCCCAGCCGCGCTTTCGCCTTTTCCAGCGCCGCTTCGGAAATATCGAGTACCGTGATGTTGGTATAGCCTTCGTCCAGCAACCCGTCGGCCAGCCGGCTGTCGCCCCCGCCGATATCGATGATGGCGGCGTCTTTCCCGAGGCCCGTCTGCCGGATCAGGTCCAGCGAAAGTTCGGGTTTATCCTGCGTCCAGCTCACATCTTGCGGGCCTTTCTCGCGATATACCTTTTCCCAGTGCGATTGCTTTTGCGATCTATCCATTTTCCGTTGATTGAACGGCAAAATTACGGATTTGAAGCGTTTGCCGGTTCATCCTGGAAATCCCTGGATTTGGGTTTGAGGGTCACCAGCAGCAAGATCACCGCGGCGAGGATGATGACAGACATGAGGGCGAAATCGCGCCCGAGGTTTCCCGCGTCGGTAGACCGGCCCAGCCAGCCCGTGATCAGCGCGCCGGAGAATACGCCGCCCATGTTCATGATCCCGTACGCCGTGGCGCGGTTACGCGGGCTTACGAACTGGCAGAGAATGGGCATATTGTTGGCGTCGAACATCCCGAAACCCGCACCGAAGAAAAACGCCGCTGCCACAAGAAAGAACACCGAATTCCCCAGCCCCAGGAACAACAGTGCGGGAATGGTGAGCGAAAGGCCGATGGCGCTGGTATACACGCGGCCACGGAGGTTATGCTGCACCCAGCGGTCGCTCAGCATGCCGCCCGCCACCACACCGATGAGCGACGAAGCCGCGATGGTAATGGTAGCCAGCGGGCCGGCCTCGCTCATGGGCACGCCCAAACTACCGGAAAACAACGTCGGCAGCCAGTTTTTTATGGCCCATCCGGGGATACTGGGAATGGAAAAATACAGGAAAATGACCCAGAACGGAAGCAGCCCCAGCAGACCTTTCAGCCCGCCGAAAAGGGGGTTCCGTTGTCCGGAAATGGGAGTGGTTTGCATTTCGGGCCTTTTTTCACGAAGGAAAGCCATCAGTACAATGGCATACGCGATGCCGATGAGCCCGAACCAGTGGAAAGTGGCCTGCCAGGAAGCCACCGCGGCGATGGTGGCGCCGAAGCCGCCGAGCGCCTGGCCCATGTACAGGCCCGTCATATGAATACCTACGGCCAGCGATCTCGTTTTCCCGGTATGGTAATCCGCGATCATGGACAGCGCCGCGGGAATGTAAAGCGCTTCGCTCACGCCCATCACCGCCCGCAAGGCGTAGAGCTGCCAGAAATCGCCGGCATAGCCCATGAGCAGCGTTACGGCAGACCAGACGAAAAGACTTCCGGTAATGAGCCATTTGCGGTTGAAGCGGTCGGCCGCGAGGCCTGACAGGGGCGACATCAACCCGTAAATCCACAGAAAAACGGCCATGAGCCTTCCGAAGTTGGTAGCGCTTTCCAGCTCGTGAATATCTATCTGGATGGCCGGGCGCATGGTAGACAGCATCTGCCGGTCGAGGTAATTGAGCAGCGCCACCAGCCAGAGGAGCGCCACAACGAGCCATGGGTAATATCTTGCGTTTTTCATCATTCCTGGGTCCGTGGATTATTTAAAACTAGTCAAATATTATCACTCCGCCGTGCGAACGCGGGGCGTGCGCGTTCCCGGGCGTACTTCGCCGCCGGGCATCACCAGCAGGCCGTTCCAGCGCGTGAGCGGTGTGGTCACGGGCGCCCAGAGACTGCTGTTCGGATTTGCCGCGGCGTCCGGCAATTGATCGGTGGGGATTCGGCCACTGATCGACCAGGCATCCTGCACAGGGTCGTAGGCATGGATGGAATCCGAAAACCCGGGATGCCGTTCGCGGAGCGTGGCGGCATTGGCCGCGTCGGCGCCATTGTCTCCCCCGAAAATGCGGATCGTACCGTATTCATCTGTAGCTGCGGGTGTGGGTGCGGCTACCGTTGGCGCGGGCATGGGCGCACAGGCTTTCCAGCCTTTTGCGGGATCGTATCGCCAGGCGTCGGTGAGGTAACTGCGTGCACCGTTCTGGAGGCCCGCTCCGCTGAAAACAAAGAACGATTCCCCCGAAACGCCGGCCACGGCCAGCATCCGCGGCATGCCGGGCCATGTGGGCAATTCCTGCCAGTGCAGTTTTTCCGGCGATGCGGAAAGATCGAGCAGGTAGAAATCACCGGCGGCGTTCAGACTGCCGGGAGAGCGGAGCCCACCGGCCACGTATATTTTTTTGCCCGCCATCGCGCCGCAGGAATTGGCCAATGGAAAGGGCAACGGTGGAAAAGGGATTGTTTCCAGCGCACCGTTCTTCCATCGGAGGAGGAACACATCCGCATAATGCCCTTCCGCATTGCTGCCGCCGATGCAAAGCAGGCCGTCGCCTGTAGTGATGGAAACGCCATAGCCCAGGGGCCTCGGCAGGGTTCCGGCCTCTTTCCAGCGGCCTTTCGCATCTTCCAGGACAAACACTTTATCGTACCAGGTTTTGACGCCGCCGTTCCAGGGCGTACCGCTGCCGGGGAAATTACTTCCTCCCGCCACCAGCAACGCACCGTTCGAGACACCGGCAAATGACCCCGCGAAACCTTTTTCGCCGGGGATGGCCGGCAGCGTATCCCAATGATACGCCGCCCGGCCGGTTTCCGTTTTTCGCATACTGCAACTTGTTGCCATACAACACATCGATATGATCAAAAGAAAGAGAGAATTTTTCATACGCTACAATTGGTACAATGCCAGCACTTCCGCGTCTGTCAATGCCTTGCGGTAAATGATGACATCGTCGAGCTGCCCGGAGAAATAGCTGGAATTGGCCGCAGCCCCTTCCTGGAAGCCGATCTTGAAATCCTGTCCGTTAGACACTGTCCGCAATGCGGGCGCCGTGGCCGAGCCCACTTTCACACCGTCTACATATACCGCAGTAGTATTACCGCTGCGCACGGCCACCACATGATGCCACGCATCGTCGCTCACATTGCCCGCGGCGCCGAGGTTCACGAACGTGGACCCCACGCCGTCTTCGATGCAAAACCGCATCCGCCGGTCGGTGGCATTATCGTTGAGGCGGACCCAGGTCTGGTTATCCTTGCTCCCGTTGCGCCCGGATTCCTGCCAGAGCATCATTTTACTGTTCGAGCCGGTTTTCACCCAGAGGGAAACGGTATAATCGTCCGCGCCGAAGTTCGTTGCGGCATGATCGGCGAGCAATACGCCGGAAGCGCCGTTGAACGTAGCCGAAAGCCCCGTGACGCCAAACCGGTCTTGCCCGAAAGCGACGCCGCCGCCAACGGCCGACATGGCAATACCGTTCGGTCCCGCATCGATCGCCGAATGGTTGAACGGAACGAAGGCCGACAGGCTGCCGGAGGGGATCACGAGCAGGAATTTGTCGATCGTTTTGACATTGGAACTGTAGGGATTGCTCACCTTGAGCGACACCTTATACCTTCCCGGTTGTGTGAACGTGAATTCCGGATTCTGGTCGGAGGACGCGTGCGCTTCCGGGCCGCTGACCGTCCATTCCCAACCGGTTACTGCGCCTATGGAAACGTCTTTCAGCTTGATTTTCCCGCCCGCGTAGGTGGCAGGCTGATCGCTGGTGAAACCGGCGCTGATAGACGCGGGGTCGAGGATCCGGATGAAATTCTCCTTCACCGCCTTGTCTGTAAACTGTGGATTGGAAGCCGTGAGCGACACGCGGTAATAACCCGTGTCGGTGAACTTCATGACCGGGTGCTGTTGCGTAGAACGCAGTGTGGCGCCGCCTTTCATGGGCGTAAACTCCCAGGCCCAGGTCTGCGGCTGGCCGGCGCTGGTGTCTCTGAAAGCCACGTCTTCGTTTTGGAAATAAACCGCGGCGGCCGTTTTGAAATCGGCACGCACGCGGTTGTAATCCACTTTGATATACGCTTTCCGGGTGATGGACTTTTGTGTATGGGCGTTCTTCACTTCCAGCGTCACTTCATAAGTGCCGGGCTGGGAGTAGATCACTTTGGGGGCCGACAAAGTGGAGGATTCCGGCTGTCCGCCCTGGAAATTCCACTGCCAGTGTGTTACGTATCCATCGGTAAAATCCTTGAACACGACGCTGTCTCCGGCGCTGATCTCCTGTTTGTCCGATTCGAACACCACATCGCGGATCACGGAATCGTTGGGATCTTCGTCTTTCTTACAGGCGGCCATCAACAGGGCTGCGAGGCAAAAAAACAGGTAACGGGAATGTTTCATGTTGTTAGCTTTTGTGAGGGGAATGATGGCCGGCTGTAACGTTCCCGGGCAGGGAAGCCCCCGCGGCCCGCAACGTTTCGGCAAACCGGATGTCTTCGAGATACTGACGGATGTCTTCCGTCTGCTGCGGGCTTAACTGCGCCAGCGGCAACCTGCACGGCCCGAGGTCCGTACCGAGGATTTTCAGGATCGCTTTCTGCGTAGGGATGGGCGAGTACCGCCCCAGGCAACGGATCATCCGCACCGCTTCATACTGCCACTTTTGCGCACCGGCCATGTCTCCCGCTTCGAAACACGCCACCACCTTGCGGTAGAGGGGTGCGGCAAAGGTATACGTACTGCCGATCGCGCCTTTCGCGCCAACGGCCAGCGCGGGCAGCAGCAACTCGTCGTACCCGAAAAGGATATCGAATTTGCCGTTGCCATATTGCACGCAGGCCTGGTATTCATGCAAGGTAGACGCGGTGTATTTGATGCCTGCGAGGTTGGGGATCGCGGGTTCCGCCAGTTGGAGGAACTCCAGCAAATCCATGGCCACGCCGGTGATGGCGGGAATGTGGTAATAATAGAAAGGTATCTCCGGCGCCGCCGAAGCGATCTGCGCCATGCAATCCACGAGGTTTTGGGCCGACGATGGCTTGAAGTAAAATGCGGCCACTGCCGAGATCGCGTCTGCACCGATGCGCTGCGCGTGTTCCGCCAGCTTGCGCGCTTCTGCGATGGCGGGGTGGCCTACGTGTACCAGCACCAGGCAACGCTTGTTCACGGCTTTCACATACGCTTCGGCGATCTGCATCCGCTCTTCGATGGTCAGGTTCGGCCCTTCGCCGTTGGTGCCGCAAATGAAAACGCCCTTCACGCCGCCGGCGATGAGCTGGTCTACCAGCGAAGGGATGCGGGTGAGGTCGGGCGAGCCGTCGGCATGGAACGAGCTGAAGGTGGCGGCGATCAATCCTTGTATTCTCATGGTGTGGTGTGTCGGTTTTAACGGGTTATCCAATTGGTGTAAAATTTTTTGAGCACGAGGCTGTAATTCCAGCCTTTGTTGTCTTTCGTATTGGTTTCGTAGAGGCAATAAATAATGTTGCCGGGGCCTGTGGCCAGGTCGCTGTAGCCGGCGGCGCCGGGGTCCAGGACTTTGGAGACGGGCCAGGTCTGCCCGTTGTCGAACGAGGCCCTGGCCGTGAGGTTTTTCCGGGGATTTTTCTCGATGTCTTTACTGTCCGGGTTCACGAACACCAGCGCGTTCTTTCCGTTCGCGGATGTAACGCTGACGATGGAAGCCATGCAGGTGGGATCGAAGAGCTCCTCCGCAAAGCGGACCTCGCTCCAGTCCGAAATCCCGTTGGCGCTGACGCTGAAAGCGCGGCGCTTCACGGCCGAGGGGCTACGGATGCTCATCAGCACTTTCCCGTCGGGCAGTTGAACGGGCTGGCTTTCGTTGGGATTGGAAATGAGGGCGGAACTGTCGGCCACGATGGCACCGCGCTCCCAGGTTTTGCCATAATCATCGCTGTACACGGTGGCCATGCAGGAAGGATGATGGCTTCTTCGGGGCGTGAGCTTCCGGGAATCCGCCAGCCAAACGGCCGACAGCAGTCTTCCGTTCTTCAGCTGGATGCCGTGCCCCGGGCCGGGCGCCAGTACTTTCCAGTCGTATTCGGGTTTGAAGCGGCCGAACACGGGCGTGATGTCCCGGGGTTTCGACCAGGTCCGCCCATCGTCTTCGGAAGAAATATAAAACGCGTCTTTATAATCTTTCTGGTAGAGCAGATGCACCGTTCCGCGATCGTCTACGATGGGAACGGGATTGCCCACGGGCCCCTGTTTGAAGCTGTCGAGCACATGGATGGGGCTCCAGGTCTTCCCTTCGTCGATACTCCGGCGCAGGGCCAGGTGCATATCCGCCCAATCGCTGGCCGTGCCGATGCGCGCCTCGCAGAAAGCGAGCAGTGTATGTTTTTTCGTTACCGCCAGCGCCGGGATGCGCATGGAAGCGTACAATCCGCCCGGTTCAAAAACGACGTGCGTCTCCTCCGCCGGCGGCTGCGCCACGGGCCGCTGGGCGCTGCATGCCGCGAGCCCGATCATCGCCATGGCGGCCGCTATCGGTAAACTTCGGTTCATTCTCATATCTGCGTTTCTTTATTTAATGTTGGAAAGTGCGATCGTCCGGAAAGCGATGCCGTTGAAATATTTCGCGAGCCCGCCTTCGAACAGCAGCCCGATCTTCATATCGTCCAGCATCACGAGGTCGGAATAACCGGAAGGCCCCTCGAACACGACGTTCTTTTTGTCCCATTTCGCGCCATCGTCGCCGCTCATGCGCACGGTCATGTTCGTGCGCGTGGTGGCGCCGGGGTTCGAGAAAAACAGCCGGTGGCTGCCTTTCACCATGGCCGACAGCAGGGAGCCCTGGCACACGGGGTCGGTCAGCGCCGCTTCGTCGTACGCCGCGCCCCAGGTAAGGCCGCCGTCGCTGCTGATGCTGGCGAGGCGTTTGTAATCGTTTCCGCCTACGCGCATGTTGAGCATCAGTCTGCCGTCAGACAATTCCGCCACGGTACTTTCGTTCGGGTTGAGGCCGGAGAGCTGCGGCACTTTGCCGCCCAGCTTCCAGGAAGCACCGGCATCGTCGGAGTAGATTACGTGAGAATTCCCTCTTCTCCCCGCTCCCACTTCCATATAATCGCACGGCACCACCATCCGGTTTTTGTAAGCGCCCTGTGTGATCTGGATGCCGTGGCACGGCCCGGTGGCGTACCAGCCCCAACCGGGGGCTTTTACGGTGGAGGTGATTTCCTTCGGCGCGTCCCAGGTATTGCCATTATCGGTGGAAGATGTGAGGTACACGCGGCGGGTATCTTTACTGGTACCGGCGTTGATCTTGCCGATATCGTCGTGCCCGAAATTCCAGGTCATGAGCAGGCGGATGGTACCGGTATTGCGGTCTACCACGGGGGCCGGGTTGCCGCAGGTGTTGTCTGCATCGCTCCAGACCAGCTGCAGCTTGCTCCAGGTTTTACCGGAATCGAGGGAGCGTTTCATGACGAGGTCGATGTCGCCTTCATCGCTGCAATCATTTTTCCGTCCTTCCGCGAACGCCAGCAGCTGGCCGTTGTTGGTCATCACGATGGCCGGGATACGGAAACAGCTGTATCCTTCCGTTCCCTGCTGGAATACGTAGGGAAGTACACTGGACGGGGGCTCGATCTTCGGGAAAATTTTCTCCTGATCGTTGTTGCAGGCCAGCGCCATCGGTGCGATGCAAACGAGTGCCAGCAGCTTTTGCATATATTTCATCTGGATGATTTTATGGTTGATAACCTTCCGTTTGTTTGATGTTGGGATTGTTGGCGAGCACCGTGCTGTTGACAGGCCAGAAAAGCGGTGTGGCCTTTCCTGCGAGGTTGGGCACATACTGGTAGATGTCCAGTGTACCGCCTTTGTGGAACCGCACGAGGTCGAACCACCGCTTGTTCTCGAAAAACAGCTCCCGGCCCCGCTCGTTGAGGATTTCCTTCTCGAGGCTCAGCTTGTCCATCGCACCGGAATATACACCGGTTGCGGTACGGGCGCGTACTTTGTCGAGGTACAGTTTGGCGTTGGCGCCATCGTTCAGCGCGGCGTACGCTTCGGCTTTGAGGAGGAAAATATCGGCCAGGCGCCAGAGCACCACGTCGTTGTCAGACACGCGATCGTCGAGGTACCTGGTGCCGGGGAGCTTGTTGATCCAGGCTACTTTCGGGCCGGCAGACTGCATCTCCACCACCCAGGTGTCGCGGATGCGGACGTCGTTGGCGTTGGTGAACAGCGCGCGGGAAGCCGGGCTGATCTGGTAAGCGCCCTGGCCGTTGACGGAAGTGGCCGTCCACGGAAGGGAATCCTTGTTGAGCGCGCCTTTGATGCCTTCTTCGAACGGCAATGCGTTTTTGGCGTAGTTGCCGCCGGGCGTTTCGTCGCGGTGGTAGTAAGCGGCCATGAGCACTTCCGGGTTATCGGCGGCGCGTTTGCCGGTTACGTCGGCGAAATCGGCGTTGAGGCGAACGCCGGTGGCTTCGATCTCGGTGATGGTTTCCACGGCCAGTTGCAATGCTGCGTTCCCGCCGCCGAGCACTTTGGCTTTCCATAACAGGGCGTCGGCTTTCAGCGCCAGCACCGATCCGTAGGAGAAGCGATAACGGGAAGGATAGGCGGTTTTGGAGAATTTGGAGGATGATTTGTACAACTCCAGCGAAGCTTCCACATCGGCCAATACCTGCGTCATCACATCGGCAGCCGGCGAACGCGGCAACTGGGGCACATTTTCATCCACCACCGCTTCCAGCATGATGGGCGCATCGCCGATCACGCGCAGGAGGTGATAATAGAACCAGGCGCGCTGCGCATAGGCTTCGGCCTGGATGGTCTTTTTCAGATCGGGATCGGAGGCGAAAGGAAAAGGCTGTATTTTTTGCAGGAGCAGGTTGCAATGCCCGATGCCACGGTACCATTCGGCGTAATTCACCGCGCCCGACGTGGGCGACAACGTGTGCGACCAGGCTACCGTAAACCGCGAGTTCAACGCGGAAATCAGTTCTTCGCTCCGTTCTGTGCCGTAGGTGATATTGTTGGCAAGGCTGCGGACCACGGTGTAGATACCGATCACATTCGGCTCGAAATCACCCTCATCGCGGAAATACACTTCGTCCGTAATACTGGATTGCGGCTTCACTTCCAGGATGGCGTCGCAACCGGGAAGGAGGAACGCGGCCGTGACGGCAGACCATATTCGTATCGTCCATTTTTTCATAACTCTGTGTTAATTCGTTAAGCAATCAAAACTTCAGGTTGGCGCCCAGCGAATACTGGCGCGGGCGCGGATAACCGCCCGGGTCGAAGCCGCTGTAAACCTCGGGATTGAGCCCCTTGTAAGCCGTGAGGTAGGCCACGTTGTACACGGATGCATACACGTTGAGGCCGGTGGAGCGGAACTTTTTCACCCATATGGAAGGGAGATCGTACGACAGCGTGATTTCCCGCAGCGCCAGGAAGTCGCCCTTCTGGAACATGACAGACACATCGGAATTGTAGCTGCTGTTGTTGCCGAGGCTCCCGTTGCGGAGGTAATTGCGCTGCCCGAAATCGTAATCGGCGAAAGAGAAGCGCGCATATTTGCGGCCCGCATCGCCCTGGTTCTTCCAGACGTTTTCAGCCAGCGCTTCGGAAGGCGCGCCTTCGTTGAACGCCCTGCCCTGCCCCATCGAGCGGGCCAGCGCACCGTTGCTGATCATATGCCCCATGGCGTAGTCCGCATTCACGCGGAGCGAAACGCCTTTATACGAAAACGTGTTCTGAATCCCGCCGATCTTGTCGGGGTTGCGGTAGCCGATGAACACCTGGTCTTTCATATCGATGATGCCGTCGTTGTTCACATCCTCGAAAATGAAATCCCCGCCGCGCTTCCCGACGATGATACCCTGCGGCGACGCCAGGTTGTCCTTGATCTTCGAATTCCACGCGGCCGCTTCTGCGTCTGTCGCGAAAACGCCCAGCACGTTGAACGCATACACGCCGTAAGGGCGCTCCCCTTCCGCCAGGCCGCCCGCTTCTACCAGCTGGCCCGAGGTTTTGTCGAACACCATGTCGCCACCCTGGCGGTTCTTCGCGCGGCCATTGTCCGGCAAATCGGCGATGGTGGTGCGGTTGAAAGCGAAGGAGAAGTTCGTGTTCCAGCTGAAATCCTTGTTCTTGATGATATTGGCGCCGATCGCGATTTCGATGCCCCTGTTGCGGAGGGCGCCGTTGTTGTAGGCGATGGAGGTGAAAGGCGATTCTGACGGGAGGGGTTTGGAGGTGAGGCGGTCTTTCGTCAACTTGTCATACACGTCTATGGAAAGATTGATCCTGTTCCTGAACAAACCCGCTTCCAGCGCAATGTCAGTGGTAACGGTAGATTCCCACCGCAGCCGCGGATTGGCCAGTCCGGAACGCACCACGCCTGCATAGGTGGCGTATGCCACGCCGGTATATTCGCCGTAGGTGTCCACGATGCTCAGTCCGCTGAGCCCGGCCATGCCCCAGCTGGCGCGCAGTTTCAGGGCGCTCACGGTATTGCTGCTCCAGAAGTTCTCCCGGTCGATGTTCCAGCCGGCGGAAATGGAAGGGAACAGCGCGTACTTGTTTTCCGGCGCGAAGTTCGAGAAACCGTCGTACCGCAATGTACCACCCAGCATGTATTTCGCTTTGTAATCGTAGCTGAACTGACCGAAAAGGCTCGCAGAGCGCGATTCTCCCAACGCCGTCCGGAAATCCGCCACGTTGGTGGTCGCATTTCCGTTCACCGTCGTCAACGGCGGCTCGTTGATCGTGTAAATGTAATCGGTGATGGCCCTTTGCGAGCCCATATCCTTGGAGTGATTGGTGTTCCGGGTGAAGTTCATGCCCGCGAGCACCGTCAGCCGGTGATCTTTATTAAAATCCGTATCGTACTGCAACACCTGGTCGAGCATCAGCTGCCGGGAGTTATTGGTATAGTCGTCTTTCCAGCGGCGCATGGATGGCTGGATCTCGTCTGGCGGCGTGGCCCTGCGCATCGTAAGTTCCTTGTAATCGTCGATCACGTAGGAAAGGGACGGTTTCCAGTGCAGGCCTTTGATAATGGTCAGATCGGCCGCCACGCGAGACACTACGCGTTCCGTAGACGTGCGGATATCGTCGTATTCCAGTGTATGGAAACGGTTGCGGACCGTCCAGTTTTCGCCGGTGGTGGGCTTTCCGTCGTCCTTGAACGTGCGGATGAGCGGCGTGATGCGGATGGCGCGGACCAGGTCGTTCTGGTACGCATCCACATAATTCGGCTTGGTAAACTGGTAATTGACCATGAAATCCAGCCGGAGCCTGTCAGACGCCTGGTACCCGAAATTCCCCAGCGCGTTGTAGCGTTTGTAGCGCGTGCCCACGAGGATGCCCTTCTGATCGGTATACCCCATCGAGAAATTGTAATCGGCTTTATCGGTGCCGCCGTTCAGCGTCACGTTGTCGGTATTGGAAAGCCCTGTGCCCCAGAGTTGTTGCTGGTATTGATTATCGGCGTAGAGCAGTTTGGTGCCGGGATTGATGGGATCGTCCATCACGCGCCAGCCGCGTTGCAGCAGGTTGTCTACATACGCCTGTCCTTCCACTTGCACGATATTGTCGTACAACGCCGTGAGGTACATGCTTTTGCCGTAATCGCCGCGTTTGGTGAAGGTGCGCGTTCCGGCAGAGAACCCGCCGTTATATAACAGGTTGTTCTTGTCGATGGCGTCGGACGTATTGGCCACTGTTATACGGGCGAGGCGGAGATATTCTTCGGCGGAAAGGTAATCGTAATCCCGCGCCTGTGTTTCCCAGGTGCTGCGGTGCGACAGAGTAATGCTGCTCTGCGTGTTCATCCGTCCCCTTTTCGTTTTGATGACGATAACGCCGTTGGCGCCGCGCGCGCCGTAGATAGCGGTAGATGCCGCGTCTTTCATCACCTGGAAAGATTCGATGTCTTCCGGGTTGATGTCGTTCATCGTGGAGCGGAAAACGCCATCCACCACGATGAGGGGGTTGCTCCCGTCAGCCGAGCCGATGGACGCGCCATTGTTATTGCCCAGCCCTGCGCCGTAGACGTTGGGTTTGGTGCCGCCGCGGATGATGATGTTGGTGGCCCCGATGCCCGGTTGCCCCTGTGTGATGGGGATCGACACGCCCGCGATCTTGCCCTGCATGGATTGTACGGGGTTGGGATTGGGATTGTTCTTCAATTCCGCCACGTCCAGTTTGGAGATGGCCGCCGTGTTCTTGCGGGTCGATTGTTCGGTGTAGCCTACGATGAGCACTTCGCCCAACTGGGAGGATGTTTCGGCGAGGTCGACGTTGATCTCGTGGCGATTGCCCACGGTAATTTCTTTCAAGGCATAGTTCATCATTCTGAACACGAGCGTTTCCGTGGGGCCGGCCTGCAGTTGGAAGCGGCCGTTCCCGTCTGTAACGGTGCCCCGCGACGTGCCTTTGACGGACACGCTCACACCGATCATGGGCTCGCGCGTGGCAGAATCGCGCACCATGCCCGTCACCGGCTCGCCGCCGGCCTGGCTAAACCCCGGCAATGCGGTCAGCAGCAGCAGGAAGCAGCAACATAATCTTAGCAATGTCATGTGTGGAAGTTTTGTGTACATGTGATTGAATGAAAAGTCCGCCCCGCCCCCGTTTTCACAGTGGCGGCAAATGCCCGGCCTTACCGCTCTTTCACAGGCAGCACGGCCCGCCGGGCGGCGGTGTTTGAATTAAATAATGGTGGGAGGACGCTACAGTTCCTCTAACGCTGGAATACAGTTGATCATAACGTTCATGTCCTATTTAGTAGTTATGTTCTACATATTAAAAGTAGGAATTTTTAACAAAATCCAAGTATTAATTTTTGTGAACGGTAAAAAAAGTAAAAAAAAAAAGTCCGCCGGTTCCGGCGGACTTCCCTATTATTTCGTTTGGCGGAGCCGGTCGAGATGCGGCTGCAGGTGCGAGGCCATTCCGTCTTTAAACTCCTGGACCGTTCCTTTTTTAAGGATGCGCACCAGGTCTTTGTGCGTGGTCCTGCCGGACACGTATTGTTTGTTTTCCAGTTTCATCACATATCCGAAAACGGGGAGCAGCAAGGTCTGGAAGCGTTTCATCGTTTCGTTGCCGGTCATCTGGTACAACTTGCCATGGAAGGCGATTTCGTTGTTGATCCGGAAGTTGTCTCCCTTGGTTTCGCGGGCTACGATGTCTTCCAGTTCCGCGATGTCTTGCGGGGTTTTGTGGATGAACAGCAGGTCGGCGATGCCCATTTCGAGGACGAGCCGCAGCTCGAACAGGTCTTGCAGCGTAGATTCGTCGATGATCTCGGGGGTCAGTACCTTTTCGAAGGTACCCATGATATCGGGGTTACTGATGACCATGCCCGTTTTCTTTTTCGTTTCGATGATGCCCAGCATTTTGAAGCGGCTAAGCGCTTCACGGACCACGTTGCGGCTCACGCCCAGGGCAGCGGCCAGTTCCAGTTCCGTGGGAAGGGGGTCTCCGGGTTTGAAGTTCTCTTTGGCGAAATACTCGCGCAGGCTTGCTTCCACGCGCTCAGCCATGGATTTGGCGGCAATCGGCTTGATACCGTTCAGCATAAATTTTGTTTTTGTACCACAAGTGAACAAATATACTCATTTGCAGGCGTACGCGATAATAAATTATCCCCGGTGAAGGCATTTCATGTGATTCGGATTAATTTGCGGCCTCTTCCAATATCTATGAAACGTATCATCTTCATCTTATCCGGTTTTGTTGCGTTGCAAACGCAGGCACAGCAGCTTTCGCCTTCTCCGGCCGACATGGCCGCGCTTTCGCAGGCGATCGGGCTGGATTTCCGGAACAGGGATAGCTATACCGCCAAACAATTGAAACGGCAGCTGAGAGGCGCCGAAGAGAAGATCCCGAAAGCGGCCGCAGACCTCGCCACCTTCATGGAGCTGTCAACCGCCGCATTCGACATGTTCGGCAACCCGAAGAACCTTGCAGACTATCTCCGTGAAAACGGCATGGCAGACACGCTCTCCTCCCGCATTTCCGAATATGCCTTTTACCTGCATTCCCTCCGCCGGCCGGCCGATGCAAAACTGGCTTCCGGATTCGGCTATGGTGTGAAGATGTATATGGATACCGCCCGCACGGGGTACTATATCGTCACCATCGCAAAACCCGGGATCGAACTGCGGAAATACAGATCGGGATCGGAACAGCCGGTCAACATCATTTCCGGCCGCCTCACCGGCAATACCGTGGTCCCCCATGAGCGCGACACCACGCTCCGCCTCTTCTTCCTCGACGGCGTGCTGGGCGAATACAACGGCAGCAACGTTGCGCAGGAATATTTCGAATGCAGTCCACAGGGCGTTTTCACCCGATCCAACACTGTTTCCGCGTTCGACGGCATCATCCCGGAAGATATCCCGACGGCCGTGGCGCAATTGCAGGACATCAAAAACGAAGAACCGCCTTACTTCCCCGGGGGCGACGCTGCGCTGAACGAATACTTCAGTAAAAACACCCGCTACCCCGAAGCCGCGCGTAAAAAAGACGTAACGGCGAATATGACCGTATCTTTCGTGATCGATCCCGGTGGAAAGGTCAGGGATGCGAAAGTGATGGGCGAACCGAGAGGGTACGGGCTCGACGAAGAAGCACTGCGCGTCATCAATGCCATGCCCGACTGGTTGCCCGGCCGCCAGGGCGGAAAGAACGTGGCCGTCCAGTTCCGGATGCCGGTCCGGTTCGGGCTTTGAGGATATTGCAGGATCGCGGGGCCCGTGGTCCTCTTTTTTGCCGGAACGGATCATTTGGCGTACATTTGGGTACATCAGCCCGGAGCAGCCTTTCAGCGGATAGTACGGATCATCAGCCCCCGAACACGAAACCCCGACATTACCCTTCGCACATCGCAGACCCGATAAAAATTTGATCACCGCCTCCGCCGGGGGCGCAACCTGATTTGCCATGCGCAACATCCGCCGCAGTCCGAACAACAATTCGCGGAAACCCTCCGCCCAACCGTCTTTCTTCAATCCGCCGCAGGCAACTTCTACCCGGCACAAACTGGCTGCCACCGCAGGAAAGGGAGAACCCATCCCCGCCCCCACCCGCCGTTTCATGGAAAACGCCTTCGGCGCCGATTTCACCAACGTCCACATCCACACCGGCGCATCCGCCGCGGAACTGAACGGCGACGTGCAAGCCAAAGCCTTCACTTACGGAAGCGATATCTACTTCGACCATCAACAATATCAGCCCCACACCCCCGAAGGCCAGCACCTCCTGGCCCACGAACTGACGCACGTCCTCCAACAGGGCAACCAAGCCAAAAGGCGCATCCAGCGGGCCGATATCCATCACCGCAAACTCACCTGGGCCGATTTCACGGCAGACGTGCCCAAGAAAACGACCGGGTTCGAAGCGGCCACGAAATCGGACATCGAAGATTTCGACGTATCGAAATACCCCTTCAAAAAACTCAGCGAAACGGAAAACGGCACTTCTTTCCAGTCGGGCAAAACGGTGACCGATTGCGAAAAAGGAAAAGACAAAGACAAAAAAGCTGCCGAACACCCGGAGAAATACAAAGCCTACAAAGTGAACATCGAGGGCGATACGAGCAAGCTCAAAGTGAAAGCTTACATGCGGCAGGAAGAATCCTGGGCCAAAAAATGGCTGTACGACCCCAAAGAGCGCGAAGCCCACGCCGATACCTTCGTGCCCGCCTGCGAAAGCCAGTTCAACAAAAGCCAGACGTCTTCAGAAAAAGCGTGCGACAACGACGTAAAGACCTGTGCGGCGGAAATGAAGAAAAAGAAACTCGCCTCCTATAAAATCTATAACACGACCGTCACCGATCCGGCCGATTGCGGCAACATCAAGCCCAATTGCGTGAAAGACCGGATGAGCAGCGTCAAGTATCAATGGAAAAACCATAACAACGTCAAAGTGGAAGCGTCCAGGCTCGGCGACTGCAAAACATCGTTCAAAAAAGGCCTCGTCAATACCGGCCTGGAAGATTCCAGCACATCGCTCCTCAATCACGAGCAGCGCCATTTCGACATCACGCACCAGGTGGCCGAAAAGATCAGCACCGAAATGCAAACCCTCGCCTCCTCGTTCACCACGAAGGAAGTGGAAGCCTGTGGAAAAGGAAATGCACTGGCCGCTGCCGAAAAGGAGCTGAAAAGCCAGCGCAAAAAGTTGTCGGACAAAATGAAAGCCATCCGCAAAACCCTGGGCACATACCAGAGAAATTACGATAACGAAACCAACCACAGTAAGGTCGTGAAAGCGCAGGATTGGTGGAACCGCAATATCGACGCGGGTTTGCCGAAGTCTTCCGGAGTGAAGGACAAGTTCATCTAATCATTACCCTTCACGATCCGGATGATCTTCAGTTTGCCCATGATCAGGTGGAGTATAAAAACCGATCCCCCGTCCAGGCGCACGATGCCCGACAGGATGCAATAGTACCGGACCGTCCGTTTGAGCGCCGCTTTCACGCGGTGCAGGATAGAAATGCCCTGTTTGGTGCGGCTTTCGTACAGGGGGCGTCAACGGTCTTTCGCATCGGCGATCATGGCCTCGAAAAACCAGGTGATCCCCGCCGCCGCGTACCCCAGCAGCCGCGAATCGTCTCCCAGTTCAGACGATACGATCTGTGTTTTTTCCCGGATCTGCGTCATGCAATACGTATTGATCGCCTGCTGCATGGGCAGGGTGATGTATTGCCGCGCCGCCGCGATCTTGCCGCTCAGGATCACCATTTCAGGGTTGAACAGCTGGATGAGGATGGAAATGCCCTTGCCGAGGTTGGTCCCGATGTTGGACAGCAGCTGGATGGAATACTGGTCGCCCTTGTTGGCCGCGCGGATGATCAGTTCCGTTTCGATGCGGTATATCTCTTTGTTAGACAGGTCGTTAATAATGGAGTTCTGTCCCGATAAAATCCCTTCCCGTGCCATTTTCGATAACGTCATCCCCGACGCCACCGTTTCCAGGCAGCCGTATTTGCCGCAATAGCACAGTTCCCCGTTTTCCACGAAAGGCATATGCCCCATTTCCCCCGAAAACCCCGAACTGCCGTGCTGCACCTTTCCGTCCATGATGATACCAAGGCCGATGCCCCAGTCCATAAGGATCACGAGTACGTTCTTGCGGCCGATGGCATGGCCATACCGCAATTCGGCGAGGGCGGAACCTTTTACATCGTTCTGGATCACTACGGGCATGCCGAGTTGCTGTTCGAAAGCTTCGCGTAATGTGAGGCCGTCGGTTTCATCGAGGAGGTAGCTGTAGTTTTCGCCCGTGATGGGATCGATGAGCCCGGGCATGCCCACGGAGCAGCCTACGAGGCGGGATTCCTCGATTTCGGCGGTGCGGATGAGGTCGCGCACATGCTCGATAAGCGTTTCGAAGAAGGCTTTCCGGTTGCGGGAAAGGGCTACGGGAACGGTTTTGACGGGCGTTACGAAGTGGTTGTTATTATCCACGATCGCCATGCTTGTTTTGAACAGTTCTATATCGATGCAAATTTCGAAGATCACGTTGCGCTGGAGGCGGAACAGGTCCGGTTTCCGACCGCCGATCGATTCCCCGACCCCGCGTTTCTCCACGATCTTCTCCCGCGTCAGTTCCGCCAGCATTTTGAAAACCGTAGGCGCGCTGATGCCGATGGTGTCGCAAAGGCTCGAGATGGACGAGGGGCCGTTGGTATACAGATGTTGCAGCAGCCTGTATCTCAACTGAATTTGCTTCCTGCTCAAAGTCGGGTCCATCGCGAAAGGTTCGCGGTTTAACAAATTAACGTTCATATGACCTGCGTTTTCCGGTTCACTACAAATCTTTGAAAAATTTTTTAATGAAGTCACTAATTTCTATTAAAAAATAAAAAAAGATTTCGGCATGGAAAAATTAGTCCCGTTATTGTACCTGCATACATCAAATTAATGGGGAAGGCCGGCTACAACATGCAAAACGACCGGCCTTTAGCAGCGGGGATTTTTACGACAGGCAGGCATTTGGTAAAAGCAGGAAATAAGCGACAGAGATGATGATTGAGAAAACCGGTCGAAAAGACCGGTTTTTCTATTTTAGCCGATTCTGGATCCGTTCTGCCCGAAATCGGTGCTCTTCAATTCCTTTTTGGCGGTTGCATACTGCTCCGTTGCCTTTTGGAGTCTTTTCCGGATGAACCCCATCAGGTTCCTGGGCGCCAGCACCCGCATCATTTCCCCGAAACCCAAAATCTCGCGTTCCAGTTCGAAATTCAGCGTTACGTTTATCCGGATCATGATGCTCCCGTCTGCCTCCTGGCGGAGGAGTTGCTGCGAATGATGAAGTGGCTTCGTCAGCACATAGGGCGCCTGGTTGGGGTGCACCCAGAGGACGACCTTTTGCGGGCGGTCGCGCTCCGACCGCGTAACCCCGATCGTTTCCGCGAAATACCGTTCGAAGTCGATGCCGGTGTAGGGGATATAGTCTTTGGGGGACATTTCCATGAACTCCACGATCCGGTCGAGCGCCAGGGTCGTCAATGCGCTGCCTTTCCGCGGATGGGTGATGAGGAAC
Organism: Chitinophaga rhizosphaerae; assembly: GCF_003958645.1. Lineage (GTDB taxonomy): Bacteria > Bacteroidota > Bacteroidia > Chitinophagales > Chitinophagaceae > Chitinophaga > Chitinophaga rhizosphaerae. The sequence goes on along the minus strand of NZ_RXLO01000005.1, from coordinate 276,006 downwards.
CACCGGTTCCGGTATTCCTTCAGCAGATACGGGTGGTATACCGCCGGGATGGGCGCTTTCGCCTTGAAAGACTGGTAAGTGATGAGCAGCGGCACTTTTTTGCGGATGGCCTGGTACAGCGGCAGGATGTGCTCCAGGCCTTTCAACAATTTATTGCCTTCGAGCTGGATGTGGTTATGCTCGCGGTTGACGGATTTATGCAGGCTGTTTTCCAGCCGGGCGATGATATCGTTCATATCATCGAAATAATCGAATCCGTTCATCTGGCGCAACACGCTCACGATTTCCGACATCTTCTCCACATCGGCGTCCGTCACTTTCGATTGGTTGATGCTGTAACCGCTTTCGGAATACGTGTAGTAGCGTTTGTTCAACACCACGATGGGCGCGTTGTAGCCGAGCTTATCGCTACGCATGAGCTGGATATCGGCCTGAACGGTGCGTTTGCTCACACCACCGGTGATGCCTTCATATTCGTAAAGGGCTTCCGACACTTTTTCGATCAGCATTTCCAGCGTCCATTTGCGGTGGCTGTTGCGGAGGCACTGGTCGATCGTCTTGTAACGGATCAGGGCAACTTTATGTATCGCCATGGGTAGGGGATTTCCGGTAAATATATCCTACCCGGTCCAATTACGCAACAGAACTACGCAAAAGAGTTGCGCAGTTCTGCTGACCCTCTATGCTTCATTCCAATTAATTACGATTTAAAACTTTAACTATCAATCAATTAAAAAATATTTTATAATTTCTTTCAACTGCGCAAGTCCCCTGCATGCTACTGCGCAAATATTTGCATTGTCAAACAACGATAGCTCTTTACGACGCAAAAAAACGGAACAGTAGCTCAGCTGGTAGAGCAGGTTAGTTCAACGATTGCCCAACATGAGAGGCCAGGTTGAACTTACTTCAGCGACTTAACGCCCGTGTCGCGGGTTCGAATCCCGCCTGTTCCGCCAAAGGTCAAGTCCGGCTTACTTCGCCCGGACCGAAAGGTCCGACCCTTAAAGCAGCCGGGCGATTACTTCACCGGAGGTCAACCGCCGCTTACTCCCATCACACAAAATGATCGAGCGGCGGGCTCACCTCCCTTATGCAACCATCATGAACAAACAATTACAAACAGTCGCCATCCGCCACCAGGCGGTGTACCTCCCGGAAACGAGCGCCTGTGTTTCCAAAACCCTCCGGGAACCTGCGGCCGGCTTGGCTGTCAACCTCGCGAAGCTGGGATTCCGGATGGACGAGCCGCTCCTCCACCAGGTGAACCAGCTGCCCGCGCCGGCCGTGCTCGCCGTCTACGATGCTTTCCGCGAAACCCTCCAGGTGAACCGGAACTGGACGCCCCTCGTGAAAGGATGGGACCAGCCTACCGGCGAAAAACGCGCCCATCACTGGGTTACCGCTATCGCAAATATTTTCCGCGAAGATTTCGAAGGAACCACGCTCGCCTGCGGGCACCTGATCCCCGATCATACGTTCCCCCTCGAGCGTTACAATGGCTGCCCGTTCTGCGGAACGCCGTTCGAAACTGGAAAGATTTTTACGGGACAGGGTTCAGCTTATAAACTGCTCACGTTGTGGACGGATGCTTCGATGCAAACCGCGCTCCGCGACCTGCTGACCTCCAAAACCGCGCTGGACGCCACACAGGCAGATTCCCTCCGCATTTTGCTGGCACATTACCCGCTGCCCGACGTGGCCATCGGGATGAAAGAAACCCTCATGCTCGTGATCGCCGCGCTGGCAGCCGCCGGCAAGCAAAAGGAAGCGGGAAAATTCCTGCAATCGCCCGGTGATATCCTGCGATACCTGTGGTTCCGGCATACCGGGTTCCTGCAAATCGTGCAGCCGTCCGTTATTGCAAAGCGCACTGCGCGGAACAACCTGCACCTCATGCCTGGCGCCGGAAAGGCACAAAAAGCGCAGGCCGCCGCCAAAGCCCGGCTGAAACTGAAGTACGGAAGAAAGGAAGCACGCGTGGTAGCGGGATGGATCAACGAGATGCCTTTGTCCGCCGAAACAGCGGCCGAGCAGATGCACCCTAAAAGGGAAATCTGGGTGCGCTACATCCGTGCGCTCCGCCTCGCTGAATTCAGCCACCGGCCGGGCATGGAAAAACTGGAACGGCTGCTCCATGTTTTCTATCACCGGAAATACGAAGTATGGGCCGGGAAACTGGAAACGGCGCGCATCCGCTACGACGCAACCACTGCATTCGGCTTGCTGCAGGAACGCCCCGGGCAGTTCGCACGGGCGCTGTTCTCCAACATGCTGTGGTTCGGGAAAGAAGAAACGCTGCAGGCTTTCGGACGCGTGAAAGGACAGGTGCCTGCACGGTTGCTGCTGACGCTGAACAACTATGCAGAGAACTACTTCGTACTGAAAATGCCCCGGGCGGTGAAGCCCCTGGGCGGAACCACCATGCAGGTAAAACCCAACCAACTGTTGGCGCTGTATCCCGACGAGCAGCGGGAGGCCATGGCAAAGGGTATCGAACAAGTGTTCATTGAGACGATGTTCGACCGCTATGCCGCACAGCCTACCGCGAGCCGCACCCTGTTCATCGACCCGGTATTGCAGATGATGCCGATGCCCGTGGGAGAACGTTCCGAGAACGTACAAGATCTCCCGTCTGCCCTCATGGGAACACGCTTCCCCGTTCCGGGCAACCAGGTGCGCCTCTTCATGCAATGGGGAAAGCATCTACCGGCGCAGCCCCTGGACATGGACCTGAGCGCAGGCATCGTTTACGAAAGGAAAACGGAGATCTGCAACTACGTAAGACTGAACATCACCGGCGCGCGGCATAGCGGAGACATCCGCGCCATCCCGAACTGGACTGGTACCGCGGAGTACATCGACATCGACCTCGACGTGCTGCAAAAAGCGGGTGCACGATACGCCGTGTTCACCTGCAACGCCTACAGCAACGGCGCCATCTCCCCCAACCTCGTGACCGGGTGGATGAACAGCGTACATAGCATGAAGGTGGATGCCGATACCGGCGTGGCTTACGACCCTTCCTGCGTGCAGCACCAGGTGCGGATCACGCAGTCGCTGACCAAGGGACTGATCTTCGGCGTGCTCGACGTTTCCGCCGGCGAGATCATCTGGCTGGAACAGGCGTTCGACGGGCAAACGGCCCACAGCCTGAGCCTGAAAACACTGGAACTGCAACTGGCAAAGCTCCAGGCGCGGACTACCGTGGGGCGGCTGCTGGAACTGAAAGCCCAGGCACAGGGGCTGACGATCGTGCAAGAAGCGCAGGATGCCGATGAGGCTTATACGAAAGAATGGGCGCGCAACATCGCCGCCGTAACACAATTACTGACCGACTGACGACGCCCTTCGGGGCATCGCCGGCCTTACATCCATAACCCAATGAGTCAACAAATAGTGACATCGCTGCAATCCCTCGCGGCTGCCCACCAGGTGAAGATACTCTTCGCCTGCGAATCGGGCAGCCGGGCCTGGGGCTTTCCATCGCCGGACAGCGATTATGACGCCAGATTCATATATGTTCAAAAACCGGAGGCATACCTTTCGCTCAGCGATGCCAAAGAACAATTGTCGCTGCCATTGACCAGCGAGTTGGACGTATGCGGATGGGACCTCCGCAAGCTGCTACGCCTGCTGTATAAATCGAACTGCACGCCTTTCGAATGGCTGCAATCACCCGTAGTGTACATGGAGCAGGAAGGTTTCCGCGAAAGCTTGATGGACCTGTTTCCACAGTATTTCAACAGCCGCCGGCAGATACACCACTATCTCGGCATCGCGCAGGGTGCGCTTTCCACGATGCGGGAAAAGCAGATAGGCATCAAGAAACTGTTCTACGTACTGCGCCCGCTGCTTGCCGCCAACTGGATAGCGACGAAGGGCGCGTATCCGCCCATGACCCTGCCACCTTTGCTGGAACTGGCGCCTGCCAATATACAGCGGATGGTGAATGATTTGATACGATGGAAAACGGAAGCGGCGGAAAGCGCGCCGGTGGAAGTTCCCGGAGAACTAATGCAATTTATGACCGAACGCATGCAATCGCTCGCGGATGCGGCATCTTCCGAAAACAGGATGTCCGTATCCACCGCGCCGCTGGATGCATACTTTCAAAAAATGCTGTTATGATAGACATAGCTTACCTGAAAGCGAATGGCCTCGTGCTTTTCGAAGCGCTGAGCGGCAGCCGGGCTTATGGGCTGGCCACGCCATCGTCCGACACCGATATGAAAGGTGTGTTTTACCTGCCCCGGCATTTGTTCTTTTCGGGGGAATATGTGCCACAGGTGGCCAACGCATCTAACGACGCCGTGTATTACGAACTGGGACGGTTTGTGGAATTGCTGTGCAAGAATAATCCCAACATGCTGGAATTGCTCTGTACGCCGGCATCTGCGGTAAATTTCCGGCATCCTTTAATGGACGCGTTCCCAAAGGAAATGTTCTTTTCGAAACTGGCAGAGGAAACCTTCGCCGGGTACGCCTGGTCGCAGATCGGGAAAGCGAAGGGACTGAACAAGAAAATCAACAACCCCGAGCCCGAAACGCGAAAAACCGTCATAGACTGCTGTTACGTGACGGCAGGCGGCAAAACGGTAGCGCTGGCCGCCTGGTTGCGGGCCACGCGCAGGCGCGCGGAATTTTGCGGCCTCACGGCGATGCCGCATACCAAAGGCCTGTACGCCCTGTATTACGACGAAAACGCGGGATACCGGGGAATCGTTTCCAGTGCGGATAGCGATGATGTGCATGGCTCGCCGGTAGCTAAGGGAACAACACCGGAAGCGTACCTTTTCTTCAACCAGGAAGCCTATTCCGCGCACTGCCGGTCTTACGCCGCATACTGGAAATGGGTGAGCGAGCGCAACGAAGCGCGGTTCACCGGCAACCAGGCGCACGGCAAAGGGTTCGATGCGAAGAACATGATGCATACCACACGGCTATTGCGCATGGCTCACGAACTGTTTACCGAAGGCGAATTGCCGGTCTGGCGGCACGACCGGGAAGAACTGCTCGCCATCAAGCGCGGGGAACGGGATTACGATGAATTGCTCCGGGAAGCGGAAGCGCTGATGGCAACCATAGCATCCGCTGCCCGGAAGAGCCCCCTGCCCGACAAGCCCGATACAGATGCCGCGCGAAAGGCGCTGGCGGCGGTGCGCGAAAAACTGTATTACCCTGCTGTTCTCTGATAAGGGCGGGTTTAGCCCGCCGATTGTTGCCCTATACCGAAACGGAATGTCCCGCCCCTGAAAAGGCGGGCTTCCGGATTTCGGGAGCACTTACCATTGCTCCCCCCGAAGCTGAAAATCTTCCGTAACTTCCGGGACCGAACCCGATTGCGGACAAAATCGCCCGACATGAAAACCCAATTTCTTAACCAGCTCATCAACTTCTTCTGGATGATCCTGTGCTGCGCTCCCCTGCTCTGGTACTGGCTCCTGGCCGGTTGGGACGTATGGGCCTGGATATTCAACATCGCTTCATGTGTAATAGGCCTGCTGCCCCGCCCGCTGTTGAAATGGACGCAATTCGCCACCACGCGCCGGGGATTAGAAAAACTGGGCGTCAAAACCTTTCGGAAACTCACGCAAAACGGCGACTGGGCCAATGCCGCCACCCGCAATGCCGGCAACACCGTCGGCGACCTCGCCGGTGCGAAAAAATATCTCTCCACCGTTGATATGTTCGAGCGATTTCACCTCATTTGCGGCTTCTTTTTCCTCCTTTCGGGTTTACATGCTTTTGCGTTTGGATATTGGGTGATGGGAGCGCTCATCCTCACGGCCAATCTCGTTTTCAATGTGGCGGCCATTATCCTGCAACAGTATAACCGGATGCGGATCGAGCGGTTAACCCGCGAAGTATTGTAAAATCACGATCGGGCCGATCTTGCCAAACAAGAAAACCTGCGCGGACGCAGGTTTTCAACTGAATATCCTACTCATTTATTTCGATACTTCTATCTTCCCGAACCCCTTCTCCATATTCCTTTCCACTTTCACATGGATGCAATCTTCCAGCCGGATGTTGGCCCTGGCTTCGCCGGAAGGCCTGAAACCGGTCCGGTAGATGCGGTTGTTGGTGAAGGAAAGCCCGTCGGTACTGCGCGCGAACAGCAAGGGATAATCGTATTGCAGGAACGTATTGTCGTAAATGCGGATGTTCCGGTGCACGAAATTCCCCGGCGCCGGCTTCTTCACTTCGGGCTCTATGGCGATGGTATAATTGTGGCTGCCGCTGTTGTACGCACATTCCTGGAAGGTATTGCCGCGGATGGTCACATCGGTGACGGGGCCGGATTCGTACCAGCCGGATGCATCGTCTGCGATGAGGATCGCATGCATACCGGTGCGGAAGAAGACGTTGTTTTCGATGAGGACTTTCCGGCGGGTAGTGACGAGCAATCCCCGCGTGTTCGTTCCCTCGAAACGGCAATTCCGCACGGTGAGTGCAGGCGTCCAGGAAACGTTTTCCAACGCATCGCCTTTCTTGACACCGGTCACGTCTTTCGTGAATTCCACTTCCATTTCCCTTTCTGATACCAGTTTCGCGTGTTGTACCACCGGACAGGCATAAATTTTCAGGGAAGCGGCATCGAGGAGGGCGGTGCTGTCTCCGGCGAAGAAAGCCTCCATCCCATAGGTCTGTGCATGTCCGAAACGGAGCCGCAGCTTCCGGGGGCCAAGCACTTCCTGCACCATCAGATGCGTACCATGCACGTTCACGGGATCGTCGTGCGCACCGTTGAAGCGGCAATCCTCGATCTTGATCTGGCCGCGGCAGCCGGAAAAGTGCATACAGTCCGCAAACGCGGCGATATGCCGGCCATTGTCGCGCGGCACAACGAAAACGCTGTCGTATGTGAGGTCCTCCGAAAACTGCGCCACGATGCCGAGCCCGTGCATGTAATGCATCCGCACATCGTGCAGGCGTACGTTTTCGGACCGGTTGATGAAAGCGCCCACATGGTCGCGGATTGGATCGCGGACGGTGATCACATCCCCCGGCACAAATTTCCTGTTCCTGAAATTTCCGCGGAAACGCACGCTGAGCGGACCTGTGCGTGCTGCCTTGCTCCGGTCGAACGGCGCCCAGTTGTCGTACCAGTATGTACTATCCGCCGTATGTACCCTGATGGCGTGGAAATGTTTCATCCCCCAGCCTTCCCCGTACCACTGGAAATTCCCGTCGCGGATGTCGTACCGGGAATCAGGGTGAATGGCGGCATCCACAACGGAATCGCTGGCAGCGGCGATGGTGAGCTCTGACATGCTCGGCCTTTCGAAATCCACCCGGATGCCTTTGACGGTGATATTCCTGCAATCATCGACCACCCAGGTGATCATTTTTCCGTGGAAAACGAGCAGTGCGCCATTGCCCTCGAGCGTGAAGTTCTCCATCCGTTCGAACAGCAGGCCGGTTTTCTTCACTTTGGACGGGCACTCCGTTTCGGATGAGGTGTTGGAGATGAAGTATTCCCTTTCGGCGGCGTGCTCGGGCCAGATGTCGTATCGCCCCGGTTCCAGCACCAATACGGCCGCATTCTTCTCTTTACATGCTGCAATAGCGCGCTGGATGGCCGGCAGGGCGTCTTCGTAGGTGCCGGGCCGCGTCCCGAAATCCGCCGCGCGGACGGTGTCGCCGGGTGATGCCGCCTGTGCCGAAAGTGCGCAGGCCGTCAAGACGGCGGAAAGCATGCTTCTCTGTATCATTTCGATTTCGATGTAGGTTGCAATGTCAGAAAATATTGCGGGATTGTCCGGATCGATTGTATGGCGGGCCCGAGGCGTTTCGCCTTTTCAGCGGCATCTGCATCAACACCGGAAATATCCGCCGTCCAGGGCATGGCGCGGAACGTAATAGCTCCGCCCCCGAGGTACCGTGAAACGCCGAACATCCATGGCCGACCGTTGTAGAGGTTATCCGTCAGAACCTTTCCATCGCGCACGGCGTTGAGATGCCCGCCGGTATAGGCGATTTCCAGGAATATGTCGCGCAGGCCACCGGGGAGCGTTGCCGGCAATGCCACTACCGGCCCATCGGCGACAATTCCCGCCGGGCAGGCCGGAACGTGCCAGGAATACCGGCGCCATGGGCCGACTGCCACTGAATTGCCCGGCAAGATATTGCTGGCGGGGTAAATGCGCAAATCGAAAGCCGTGTCCTGCAATTGCCGCAGTTCCCATTCCTTACCCTTGTCGAGCACCTGCGCGGAGGTCAGCACCAGTTTTTCGCCATCGGAAGCCTTCAGCCGCCAGCTGTTTTCCGCGTCAGACCGGGATACCAGCAGCAAGTTCATTTTCCGTCCGTCGGCCGCGGTGACGCTCGCTTTACCGGGCCCTGCGGGCCGGAGCCTGATAAGTCCGTTCTCCCGGACAATTACCCATCCGTCGGCTTTCACTTCCTTTACAGATCGCCCGTCGAACGCGAATTCAGGCGTCATGCCGGGGATTTCGGTGAATACGAGATGGAATTGGCCGGCCGAATGGAACCTTGCGATGGGTTGCGCGGTGGCGTAGCGGATCGTGGTACCGTTCGCGGAGAGGTTTATGGGCAATACCGGCGCCGTTCCACCCCTGACCGTGAGTTCCGGGAACTCCACAATACCGTCCGGCAGCTTCACCCGTAATTTGACGTGTTTATCGGGCATATCCACCCTTACCTGCGTGTTGCAGAGAAACAGGAATGCTTCGTTGCCGCTCACCCTGGCCACATAGCGCAGGCGGGATGTGTCGAGCTCGTTGCGGACGGGGTTTTCCGGCTCCACCACCTGCATGGGCGCCAGCGCTTCGCCGAAATCCCGGATAAAATGATGGAGCAGCCTGAGGCACCCGAGCGTGGGGGCCGATAGCCCGAATTCGCCGATAGGCGCCTGGAAGTCGTAACTTTCCGGGCAATCCGGGGTGCGCAACCCGGGCATCTGCGTTCCGCCAACGAACATGTAATAGCCCATCAGGTTCACGCCCCGGCCGAGCTGGTTCTGTACATGCGCTTCCACCACGGCGGGCGCTACGACGAACCGGTTCTCCCAGGTCATCTGGCTGCCGGCGCCCTGCTCGCACATGCCTTTCGGGTATTTGTCGACGTCGTAGTACATTTTGCTGAATGCATCCGTCATGATCCACTGATCGTTCGCATACAGGAAATCTTTCGTGGCTTTGCCGCCGGCATGTTCCCAACCCCGGTAAGGATAGGCGCCCTGCAGCGGGATGGCTTCGAACCGGTCGTCGTTGAATACGGTATTGGCTGTCACGGAAAAATAAACAGGGCGGAAACCTGCGTCCAACGCCAGCTTTTTCAGCGTTCCGATATGCGATCTATCCCCGGATGCGTATTCGTTTTCCAGCTGCACGCCGATTACCGGACCGCCGTCGGCGAAGAAGAGGCCCTTGCATTGTGCTCCGGCCACTGTGTAATAGCGGCGTACGGCAGCGAGATATGCGGGATCGTTGCGGCGCCGGCCCTTCATGCGGTATACCCATTCCGGCAGGCCGCCGTACAACTGTTCCGCGTTGCAATATGGCCCGATCCGCAACCATACGTACAGCCCGTTTTCCGCACACAGGCCGATAAACCGGCGAAGGTCCCTGTTGCCCGACCAATCCCAGGTCCCCATGGGCTGTTCGTGCCCGTTCCAGAGCACATAGGTGCTGACGATGGAGATGCCGGCTGCCTTCATTTTCTGCAGCGTTTCGTTCCAGTACTTTTCCGGATACCGGCTGAAGTGGAACTCGCCCATGATGGGGAACCAGGGTTTTCCGTTCATTTCGAACCAGCGGCTGTTGACCGACAGTGTCTTGCCTGCGGGGCTTTCCCCTTTCATCGGTAATGGCGCCGGTTTCACGGGAGTCTGCCGCGATGCGTCCAGTTCATAAGTACGTACCTGCCCGTAGGTTTGCATCCAGCCGGTGAATATGACGGCAGTGAGATAAGTTGCTTTTTTCATACGAAACAAAAAGATAAGGCAGCCCGCCGGGAGTTGCGGGCTGCCAAGGTGATGCCGTGTTTATTTAACGAGCGTCAGTTCGAGGGTCCAGGTGTTCCTGGTTTTACCGTCGGCTGCCGTCACCTCATAGGAAACGGGCTTTGAGTAATCTCCCGGGGCGCCCAGGGCCGGGGCGCCGTTGAGGGGTTTAATGGATGCGGCCGTTGAAACGTCGCACATGCCCACGATGTTGGCGGTGGTCACTTTGCCACGCTCCGCGTCCGGGAAATTTCCGGCGGCGGCGGGAACGGTGGTAGTAACCTGTATCGTTTTCCCGTTGATGGCGGGCGCATTGGTGTTGAAGCGCACTACGCGGAAGACGCCGTTGTCGTTCCAGCGGTATTCAAAATCGAAACGGGTGATGTTGGCGTCGCTGAAAGCCGGCAGTTCGTCCAGTCCCTTTTTCAGGCAGGAAGACAATAACCCCGCAGCCACGCACAACCCTATCATCAAGTATTTTTTCATCATGCAATTTTTAAATCGTTTACAAAAAATCACCATCCATCGTTATTGGGCAGCAGGTTGGGATTGGCCTGCACCTGTGCCAGGGGTACAGGAAACAGGAACCTGCGGGGATTGAACTGGCGGTTGGCGTTGTTGTTGAGCGAAATGGTTGTAAGGGTGAAAGAGCGCCCGTCGGCCCCGATATCTATTCCCCGGATGCTTTCCGCCAGTTCCGGGATAGCGGTCAGGCCGTTGAACTTTGCCCATCGGAGGAGGCTCCAGTAGCGGTCTTCCTCCAACACCATATCCACCCGGCGCTCGTTCCTGTATGCGGCCCATGCCTGCGCTTGCGACAGATTTTCCAGCGCCGGCAAACCGCCGTGCGTTTCCCTCGTTTTGTTCATCGCGGCTACAGCTTCGGCGGTACGGCCCTTCAACAGGAGCGCTTCAGCGTAGTTAAGGTAAACTTCGCCGAGCCGGATGACGGACTGGTGATGGTCGGTAGGGTCGCTGTACCAAACCTTCTTCGCTTCGTATAACCCTTTGCGGTAGTAATAGTTGGTTTCCGAAACGCCCCATTCCCCACCGGTATTGCTGAGCCGGTTGAGATTGCCCAGGGCGCGGGTCCACACCACGTTATTGAAAAGTTTGGTGGAATCGTATACGATCGTGGCGTAGAAACGTTTGTCGCGGTTGAAGTAGATCGCTTTTGAAACGTAGCCGCCATTGGCCAGAAAATCCAGGTAGTACGATGACTGGTCCCATTTGCGGGCCTTTCCGTCCGCATCGTCGATCACTTCGTACGCATCCACGAGGTTCTGGGACGGGAAGCGTTCCGGCCATCCTTCAAAGCTTTCCACATAGGCGGGGTGGTTGTATCCGGGATTGAGCTTCTCGTTGCCGTGGTTCGGGCAGAGGTATTGCATGGCGGTGCCGGAAAACGTCGTATTGATACTTTTGCGGAAATAAGCCAGGATCAGCTCTTTGGAAGCCTGTGCTTTCCCAAAATCATTGAACATCCCGGCATAATCGGCGTCGAGCGCGTAGCTCATTCCGATCACGGCCTGGGCATCGTTCAGCACCATATCGAGGTAGGCGTCCTTTTTTGCGGGCACGTATGCCGCTCCCTGCAGCGCTACGCGTGTGCGCATGGCGATCGCCGCGGCTTTCGTGGCGCGGCCGGTGGGAGCAGAAGCCGGCAGTTCGGCCGCCGCATCTTCCAGGTCTTTCAGGATGAACGCGTACGTTTCCCCGATGCTTTTGCGCGGCTGGCGGAAATCTTCCGTGTTCTGATCGAGCACCTTGTCTACGATCATCACGCCGCCGAAGCGCTGTGCGAGATAGAAGTACACCATCGCGCGGAGGAATTTCGCTTCGGCCATCATCACTTTCCTGTCTGCTTCGGGAATCAACGTGCTGGCGCCAAGCTTCTCCAGTATGAGGTTACAGCTGCGGATCCGGCCGTACTGGTTCCACCCGGCATCATAACTGTTATCGATGTTTTCAAGCGTTACGTTGTTCGTATAGTTGTTACAGTTATTATCCGTCCAGTCGTCGATCTTCTGGTTATAGTAGAGTTGCAGCACGCTGCCGTAGGTGCCGAACAGGAACCCTTCCGCCAGGTTTTTATCTTTCCAGATCGCTTCTTCGGGAAAACGGTCCAGGTATCCCTTATCCAGCAAATCCTGTTTGCAGGCCGTAAAGAATACGATGATCGCCGCTCCCATCCATATTATTTTTTTCATGTCGTTCTTTTTTGTTGATGAAAACTAGAATCCGATGTTCAGGCCAACAGAATAGACTTTCTGTACGGGGTATCCGTAATTGCTTTCGTCGGAAGTTTCGGGATCGAAGAAGTCTGTCACGGGCGAGAACGTCAGCAGGTTCGTCCCGTTCAGCGTCAGCAGGCAGCTGTTGAGGAATCCCAGTTGCCGGGGGAACTGCTTCTTCGCGTCGAACGCGATGCGCAGGCTTTTCAGCCGGAGGTATCTTGCGTCCATCAACCAGAAATCGGAAGAAGTGCCGCCGGGCGCGTAGTTATTGTTGCCATTGCGGTCTGAGGAAAGCGACTGCCGGGGAAAACGCGCATCGCGGTTGCCGGGCGTCCAGAAGTCGCGCTGGAAGTCGTACACCAGGTTAGTGGCCGTATAAGCCGTCAGCGAGCCCTGGAGCCTTACGGTGCGGGTGCCGGTCCCCTGCCACAGCATCTCGATGCTGAAAGCCTTGTAACTGGCCGCCAGGTTCACGCCGTAGGTCAGCGCCGGGAATCTTTGCTTGCCGATGCGGGTGGCATCGTTTCCGTCGATCTTGCCGTCGCCGTTGGTGTCCTGGTAGCGGATGTCGCCGGGGGTAAGCTGTCCGCCGGGCGTGTAGCGCGGGTTGTTGATGATGTCGTCCACCGTCTGGTAATATCCCAGGTTGTGCAGTCCCGTGCCCCAAACGAAGGTGGCGTGGGTCTGGCGGCGGAGGGGGTTTTTCAGGGAAATGCTGTCTTCGCTGTCGTTACGCTCCCACAGCTCATTGTACATCGTCAGGTTACCGCCGATGGAATAATTGAAGTCTTTGCCGGCGCGGTCTGCATAATTCAGCTGCAGTTCCATCCCATGCCTTCTGAACGCCGAGCCGGAGGAGGCATACGGCAGGCTGGTGCCCAGCGGCGTGGTGTAGCGCGCGGCTGAATTGATGATGTAACCGGTCGTTCTTTTATAAAAATATTCCACCGTACCGCTCAACCGGTTGCGCAGCAATGCGAAATCGAGTCCCGTATTGTAATCGCGGGTAGAATACCATGATAGCACGAACCTGTCTACCAGGCTGCCTTCCCGGAACCCCGTCATCGGGTTCCCGCCTACCACATAAGCGTTCTCGATGAGGGAATAACTGTTCAGCAGGTAAGGGAAACGGACGGAGTTGCCGGACGGGTCGCGGACGTCGTCGTTGCCAACCGTTGCCATGGTATACCGTAGCTTGAACTGGTCGAAGATATTTTTGAATGGGAAGAATGTCTCTTCGTTGGCGGCCCATCCGATAGACAGCGAGGGGAAAAAGCCCCATTTGCTGTTGCGCTCCCTGGGAAAGCGGTCGGACCCATCGTACCGGAAGCTACCCTCGATGATGTAGCGGGCGTCGTAATCATATTTTACGCGGCCCACATATCCGCGGCGGCCGCCTTCTCCTGCAACGCCTCCGTTGGTGAGGCCGATGTTGCTGCCGGCAAAAAGCTGGTCTACGGCAGACGATGGGAAATTGATCCTTTTGGCAGCCAACTGTTCGCTTTTTTCTTCGCTTTCCTCATAGAGCGCCAGTACGTTCACGGAATGTTTACGGAAACGCTGCTGGTATTCGATCCGGGCCTGCAGCGTGGTAGCCTGGTAACGGTCCACGATCTCTTCCAGCGAAGGCGGGGTACGGTATTGTTCGATGCCCAGGTTGTCGAACTGCGGCGCGCGGGTGAACCATCCCTTCCGGAAGCGGTCTTCGATTTTGTAATAACCCAGCAGCCCGGCTTTCAGACCTTTCACCCAGGGCACCTGCCAATCGAGCGTAAGGTTGCCGTTCACGTTGCGGTACTCGTCGCGGCGGTAACCGGAACGGCCATCGATGTCTACCAGCGGATGGTCTACCCCGGCAGCATAGGTACCGTTTTCGTTGTAGCCGAGCTTGAGCGGCGGACTGTTCTGCAGGTGGCTCCATATCTCGTATGCCGAAGCGCCGGGGAACCTGTTGTTGGTGATGGTGGCGTACATGTTGGCGCCGGCCGTCAGGCCCTGTTTATCGAAATGCTGGGTGATGCTGGCGCGTGCGTTGTAGCGTTTGAAGCCGGTGACGTCCGTTTTGTAATTGCTGTGCTGGTTGAAGTAGGCCAGTGAAAAGAAATACGTCGTTTTTTCGGACCCTCCGCTGACGTCGAGGCTGTATTTGGTCTGCGGCGTATAATTGCGCAGCGTCATGTCGTACCAATCGTTGTCTTGCCAAACCCAGGGATCTTTCCGGTTGAGGATGGTATCGAGGCGGCCCGGGGAATACACGGCGGGCTGGTTGTCTGCCGCGGCGGCCGCGTTTTGGGCAAGTGCGTAATTATATGCGTTGACGCGTTTGGGGAGCACGGTGGGCCGGGCAAATTCGGTCAGTACGCCGAAGTTGATATTCACTTTGCCGGCGCGGCCGCGTTTCGTGGTAACGAGGATGATGCCGTTGGCGCCCCTGGCCCCGTAAACCGCGGTGGCACCGCCGTCTTTAAGAATGGAAATATTTTCGATGTCTTGCGGCTGGAGGTTTTCGAAATCGAACCTCGACGATACGATGTTATCGATCACATACAGCGGACCTCCCCTGTCGGGCCCGGAGCCGCCCCGGATGGCGACCCTCGCGGAGCCAACTCCCGGTTCTCCGCCGGAGCTCATGGTCAGCACACCGGGCGCACGGCCCGCCAGCGCATCGGCGAGGTTATTGAACGGCAGCGACGCCATCTTGTCGGTTTTGATGGTGGAAACGGAGGTTACGAGTTTGCGGCGGGTATCGCTGCCGTAACCTACCACTACTACCTGCTCCAGCGCGCTGGTGGTTATTTTGAGCTGAACGTCCATCGGAGCGGCGGAAGCGGGCAGCTCACGGGTTTCGTAACCGATGAGTGAAAAAATGAGCACCGTGCCTTCGGGGACGTTCAGCTCGAAAGCGCCCGTTTCGGAGGCGGTAGTGCCTGCCGGCCCGTCTTTCTGCCGGATGATGGCTCCCGGCAACGGCGCGCCGGCCGTGTCTCTGACCGTTCCCCTGACAACGAGGAAACGCGCCGTTTCGCCGGGGTCCGGCGAAATCACGACCATGCCGGACGATTGAATGGACCAGCGCAGCGAGGTGCCGTCGAGCACGGCAGACAGTACGTCTTCCACTTTGGCGTTTTGCAGGGAAAGACTGACCGTTTTGCCGGCGGGCAGCAGGTCGTCGTTGTATATGAACCGTAAGGAAGTGCGCAACTCTATCTGGCGTAGCGCTTCCTTGAGACTGGCCTGGTCGAAGCGGACCGTGATCCTCTTTTGCGAGAACCCGGCCTGCAACTGGAGGCAGGCGATCAGCAGCAGGAAAGTGATCTTCATAACTTTAATGCACTGGGTGATAGCAGGCCGGTACGGCAAGCCGCAGGTCCTGATTAATTTTTTCATACCTTTGATTGAGATGGTTAGACAATAGATGCCCGTACCCTTTCCAAGCGGAGGGCATCCATACAGATAACTTTCTGAAGGGGAATGTGACCGCATTCCCCTTTTCGATGGCAGAGAATGTTAAGTGGAATTCATTTTCATAACGATTCGTGGATTTTGATGAGTGTGATTTGGTTGATTACATATTAATTACGGTCCGAAATGCTCACAGTGCGCGTCGCGCGATCGTATTCATAATCGAACTTGTTGCCTGATGCGGCTTTCAGTGCCTGGAGCACTTCTTCCAGCCTTTCCCCTTTCAATGATGCGGTAAATTCGAGTGCGGCGGCTTTCCCACCGTCGATGCGGAAGTTTACGTTGAACCATCTTTCCAGGCGGACGGCGAGCATGGGAAAAGGTTCCCTGTCGCAGATAAGCGTATTGTCTTTCCACGCGATTTCAGCGATAAGGCTATCGTTGCCCGGTCTTACCTGCAGCGATTCGATCGCGATGGATTCCTTCTCCTGCCTCCCGCTCCGGTCGATCTTCAGTTTTTCCATCGGTTTGAGGAGAACGGTCTCGTTCTTCCCGCCGATGGGATATTTTACCTGGAGGCTGCCGCTCAGTAACGCCGTTTCCACCGAAGATTCCCCTTCGTAAGCCTTGAGGTTGAAAGCGGTGCCGAGAACGGTCACTTCCACGTTGGGCGCCGAAATAACGAAGGGTAGCTCCGGCTCGGCCGCCACATCGAAATAGGCTTCGCCTACCAGCCTGATGCGCCGGTTTGCCGTGCCGAAGCCTTCGTCGTAAGTGAGCGTGCTGCCAGCGTTCAACCAAACGGAAGTCCCGTCCGGCAACGTGATACTCGATTTGATACCCGGCCTGGCCACGATTTCGTGGGCCGGATATTGCGGTTGGGCCGTATAATGACGGATGAGGAAAATTCCGGCCAGGCAGGCCGCAGCGAGGCCCGACCAGGTTAGGATGCTACGGCGGCGGGAACGCCTATGCGATATTTCCGGCACCATTTCAGGCTCCGTGCCGTCTTCCGCCGCTTCCGACATCTTCCTGCGCAGGCGTTCCAGCATGCGGTTCCTTCCGGCTTCGTCGACAGGGGGTGGTGCGGCCGGCCAATGTTTGGCCATGAGTGAGAGCGCGGCGTCGTTCTCCGGTCCGGGGACCTCCATGGCAGCCAGTTCCGCCAGCTCCGCCTCGGTTATTTCACCACTGAGTTTGCGGGCAGTGAGTATCCAGTATCTATCGGCAGACATGAAAAAGAAGTATTGGATTTGATTATAAGACAAATCCGCCGTGCCGATCACCTAAAAGAAAGGATAATATTTTTTACGGGTAACGGACCAGGTAGGGAGAAATGGCGGCATGGATGCGTTTCAGCGCAATGGCGACCTGGCTGTCGATCGTTCTGACCGAAATATTAAGAATGGCGGCGATCTCCTTGTATCGGAGCCCCTCTTCCCGGGCGAGCCGGAAGATCATGCGGCATTTGGGCGGCAGGGCGTCTACCGCCCGCGCCACGGCTGCCTGCAACTCCCGGTCGATGCACTGGCGCTCGGGGTCCTGCGTCTCGAAAAAAGGTTGCAGCTCCACATTCAGCTGGTCGAACGGAAAAAACATCCGCTTCTGCTGGTGCTGGAGATGGTTCAATGCTGCGTTACGGATGCATGCGTAAAGGTACACCCGGATATTATCGATCTCCGCCAGCTTTTCCCGCTTCTTCCACAACCCCGCAAATGTTTCCGCAACGATATCTTCCACCATCTCCCGGTCCGACAGGAACGACATCCCAAACCGAAGCAGCTCGGGGGAATAATGCAGGTACAACTCCTCGAAAGAAGCCACGTCTCCATGTAGCGCAATTTTTTCCTGCCAGTTACTCAGCATGTACGGAACCGATTATCAGATGTTCAAATTACACTTATTCTACACGAAATCAAACATCGGCGAAATTTCCGCCACGAAATAGGAAAAAAATATTATGGAAACGATTGCAATCCGATTGGCAGAACGGGAAAGATGGCCTGGCAATATTGCGCCCGGTGCCTGTCGGTGCTGTAGCGAACGATATGCAAAACAGCAAACAGGCACCGTTGCAACGGTGCCCGTTTTGCCTGTATCTGGAATCTGCTTTGCGCGGGCGGGTAAAATTACAAGCTACCGTACCAGCCCTGGAGCGTCAGGTAGTTATAGATCTGTCTCGCTTTGAAATGCATGGGCGTGCCATTCACAGTGCCGGTCCATTCCTCGATCGTTTCGAGGCCGTCGAAGGAATGATTGGTGCTGGTGACGGTCATCAGGTAACCGTCAACCGTAATATAGTCGGGCGAAAGCGGGTTGCCGTATACGATCATCGTGGCGGAGCCGCCGCTGTTCAGGGCAACGGTATAGCTTGCCGGGGCGGGCGAATGCGGGTAATCGTCCCAGGTTTTGAAGCCGTAAACCTGGCTGAAGACTTTCGCTACGGCAGCGTTAGCCTGGGAGATGTTGAAAGCGGGCGCAAATGTGATGAAACAAAACAGGGTGCAAAGAAGGATTTTTTTCATGGGTTTTAATTTTCTGGAAGTGAATAATGAGGAATTAAAGCCCACGCAAAGCAGTAGTCGGACCGGGGATCAACAGGGTAATTTCAGGAAGAGGGAGCTACCGGTGCAAGCACCGGTAGCTGTTGGATTTCGGTCCCTTTCCATTACCAACCGAATATCTGTTTCAGCGCAGGGTTCAGCACCGTCTGCGTCTGGGGAATAGGTCGATAGTAATACTTCGGTTCCACGAATGTCCGCGGCTGATCGCGGTCTACGGTGAACATGATGCGGCCTTTGTTACCTCCGGAGAGATAGAAGTTGTTATCCTTCCCGGTGGCATCTTTCAGGTGGAATTTGGTGAGTTTTTTCATCACGTCTTCCGGCAGCCCGGCGATCGGAGATTCATCGTTCGGACTGGCCAGTATGGCGATATCCGGTGTACCGTCTCCCGTCACGTCCATAGCGCCGAGTGCGGGCACGTACATGCCGCCCGGTGCATCTTGCAGGCGGGCGCCGGCTTTCCAGCGCAAGAGGTCGGAGAAACGCAGGCCTTCGCAGGCGAGCTCTACCCTTCTTTCGCGGCGCAGCTCCAGCAGCAGGGTGTTCGTAACGCCGGGATACTGGGCAGCCAGTACGGGGTCTGCCGCGGGCGTCAACGTCATGGCGGGCATTTGCACACGGGCGCGGAGGAGATTTACGGTGTTGTTGAGGTCGGTTGCCGTGATGGTGCCCAGTTCCGCTTTCGCTTCGGCGAGGTTCAACAGCACTTCGGCGTAACGGTAGATGGGGAGCGCGGTGTAGTTCGAGTTCCAGCCCTGGCGCTGCGACGGCAGGCGGGGATAGAATTTCACCTGGTCGTACCCGCCGATGGTGGGTTTGATCACGTAGGGCTTGCTATCCTGGTTCGGCGAAAAACCGGGCGAGGCGATGGTTTCGTTCATGCGGGGGTCGCGGTCGGCGAGCACTTCCAGCAAGGTTTTTGTGGCATAGCCGGGCTGCGCGGTGAAAGGCGTTCCGTCTTTCATGAGGTAGGTTTCGGCCAGGCTGTTGCTCAGCGCCCACTGGTAGCCCAACACGGTATGCGTGTTGTTGGCTGTGCCCAGCGCCTGCTGGTAGTCGGCCCACATGATGATTTCCTTCACGCCGTTGAGGGTGGCGCTGCAAAACAGGGCGCGATAGTCTTCCCCACCTTTCCCGGTATTGTTGATGGTAAACCGGTTGCTGCCCATGATCTGTTCGGATGCCCAAACGGAACGTTCCAGGAATTTTTTCCCTTCGTTGGTGAGGTTTACTTCCGGATGGTATTTCCGGAATGTGCCTTCGTACAAGCCGAACCGGCTCAGCAATGCGAGCGCTGCCCATTTGGTGACACGGGTGCGGTTGCCTTCGTCGGGTTTGATATTTTCAACGGCGTAGTTGAGGTCGGCCAAAATGGAATCCGCGATGAGCGCGCGGGTGTCGCGGCCTTTGTAGAGATCGGGATCGTCGGTTGCCAGTGGCTTTCCGTACCAGGGCACGTCGGAATAATCGCGCAGTTTGGAGAAGTAGAATATCGCCCTGAAGTATTTCGCGATGCCGATAAAATGACGGATCGCCGCGGCGTCGCCCTGTGCCTTGCCCGCGTTCACGAGCATGAAGTTGATACGGCGCAGGTCGCCCCATCCGCCCCATCCGCCGGCGGTCACCGGTGTGATCGTACCCCGCACCAGATCGTCGAGGTAGTTGGCAGCCTGGTAGTTGCTGGTGTTGTCGGACTCAATATCCTGGTATGGAATGGGTTGCATCCCATAAAACCCATTGGTGTAGGTCTCGAGGTCCTGCGGGTTATTGAAGAACACTTCTTTCGTTACTTCTGTTTTCGGGAAACGGTCGAGGAAGTTCTTCTTGCACGAAACTGCCGCCACAGTCGCCATTCCGAAACATATATAAAAACTGATCTTTTTCATGTGTTGTTAGCTTATCCGTTAAAAATTCAGGTTCAGGCCGCCGGAGTAGGTTTGCTGGAAGGGATACACGGAACCGTCCAGTCCTTCCGGATCGATCTTCGCTTTCAGGTGAGAGCGGGTCCAGATATTTTCCGCGCTGAAATAAATGCGCAGTCTTTCGATGCGGGCTTTACGGGTCAGTGTGCCCGGGAGCGTATAGCCGACGGTCACGTTCTTCAGGCGCAGGTAGGCTGCGTTCTGGAGGTACCTGGTTTGCGCGGCGCCCAGTTCCGAACCGTCTTCCGCGATGTAGGCTTTGAGGCGGGGGAAGTAGCCGTTGGGATTTTCGGGGGTCCAGGCGTCGAGGTTGTGCACCTGTACGTTGGCCCAGGGTTGTGCGTATACGCCCCAGAAGTAGTGGTTGCCGGGGTTGGGGTACCAGTCGCGCTTGCCCACGCCCTGGAAGAACACCCGCAGGTCAAAGCCTTTCCAGTCTGCGCTCAGGTCCAGGCTATACGGCAACCGGATGCTTCTGTTCCCGATCACGCGGCGGTCTCCCGGATCGTCCACGGTATTCTTGCCGTAATCGATCTTCTTATCACCATTCAGGTCGGCGAATTTCAGGTCGCCCACATAGAATTTGTATTTCTGATCGTCGGAACCTACTTCCGTCTGGTCGGGCCAGTTTTTCAGTTCCTCTTCAGACTGGAAGAACCCTGCCGAGGTGAAGCCCCAGATCTCGCCCCATTCCTCGCCCACGTAACGGTCGCCGATCAGGCGGGTGGGGTTGTCGTATTTTGTGATATAAGACCGGCTGTTTGCCAGGATGAACCTTGCGGAATAATTCAGCGGCGATCCGCCAACTTTCACGTTATCGCTCCATTTCAGGCTCAGCTCCCAACCTTTCGTTTTCAGCGAAGCGCCGTTCTCACGGGGCTCGCCGGTACCGAATACGGCGGGCAGCGTCTTGCTTTTTACAAGCATGTCTTTGGTTTCGCGGGTGTAAATATCGGCGTCGATACCCAGGCGGTTATTGAGCCACGACATATTCACGCCGAAGTTGCGCGTCTGTATCTTTTCCCAGGTGAGGGAAGCGGAAACAGCCCCGGGCTGGTTTACCATCATTGGCCGCGCCCCGTCGAGGATCTGGCCGATCTGGCCCGAGCCCATGGTGGGGATGTAAGCGTATGCCTGCGAAATGGCCTGGTTGCCGAGGGAACCGTACGATCCGCGCAACTTCAGGAAATCCAGATGGATGGCCTGCGCCACCGGCTTGAAGAAATTCTCGCCCGTTACCACCCAAGCTGCTGACACCGACGGGAAGAAGCCCCAGCGGTCTTTGGTCGGGAAGCGGGAGGTACCGTCGTACCGGCCGTTCAGTTCCAGGATGTACCTGTCGTCATAAATATAATTCAACCGGTAAAACAGCCCCTGCACCGCCCAGTCTGTGATCGTTTGCCGCTGGGTAGCGGTGCCCGTGGCCAGCTGCGGCGTAGGCAGCGATGTGCTGATGAGGCCCTGGCGCGTAGCGCGGGCGGATTCGTCGTAACGGTATTCCTGGTTAAAACCTGCCAATGCCTGCACGTAGTGCTTCTTCGCGAACGTCTTGTGAAAATCGGTATATACGTTGAACACGTTGTATCGCGCGGCATCGTCGCCAGTGGTGGCGTAGGAAGGATTGGCGCCGGTGTATTTTACGGGTTGGCCGGGGCCGTCGTAGTACGGCACCTGAATGTCAAAGGAGTTGACGGTATTGTTGGTGCGGCGGATGGTAGCGTCGCCCTTCAGGTCCCACACGTCTTTGATGATGTTCAGTTCACCATTCAGCGTGGCGGTATATTCGTTGATGTAGTTCTTGGTCCGGCCGCCGGTTTGCAGCCTTCCGAAAAGATAGCCGCCGTCTTTGGTCCAGCTGCCGTCGGGGTTGCGGAGAACGGACAGCGACGGGATGCGGTTCAGTTCATGGAAAAAGTTGCCGTCGAGGAATACCGGCGCATCGTAATCGCGGCTGGAGAATGTGGTGTTGGCGCCGAGTTTGATGCGGTCGGTCAGTTGATAGTTCACTTTCGCGCGGAGGTTGTACCGGTTCATGATATCGTTGCCGTATTTCAGCTGGCCTTCGTAGCGGAAGTATTCACCGGAGAGGTAATACGCCACTTTCTCGCTCTTTTGCGATACGCTGAAGTTGGTGGTAGACGTAGGCGCCGAGTTCTTGTAAGCCTCGTGGAGCCAGTCGGTGGTACCGTAATAGGCATATCTGGTAGCGTCGGTCGGGTCCACGATCACGGCAGGGAGCGAAGGGTCGGCGGAGCGTTTCTTCGCGTATTCGCGCACGGCGTCCGGGTACAGGTTGTACAGCGGCGTGGCGGCGCGGTGTTTATAATCCATCGTCAGGTAGGGATCGGTTACGAGCTTCGGAACGGCGCCCAGGTTGCGGAGCGCGTAGTTCGTGTTCACGGAGATGGAAATTCTGTCGGAAGTGCCGGACCTGGTGGTGATGAGGATCACGCCGAAGGCGGCGCGGGCACCGTAGATGGCCGCGGCAGACGCGTCTTTCAACACCGTAACGTTTTCGATATCGGCCGGATTGAGGCGGTTCAGCTCGTCGGGCGTTGCCGGAACGTTGTCTACGAGGATGAAGGGCCCGCCTTCCGTCAGCGAAGTAAGACCGCGCACGTTAAATGCGGGATTGGAAGTAACGCGGCCGTTGCTGAGGGTAATATTGAGGTTGGGCAGCAGGCCTTGCAGGCCGGTGGCGATGTTGTTGATGGGCCGGTTCTGGAGCTCTTTGCCGGAAACCATGTCTACCGCGCCGCTGAGATTCACTTTCTTCTGCGCGCCATATCCTACCACTACAATTTCCGTCAACCCGCTGGAGCCGGCTTTCAGGACGATCTGCAGATCGCCGGGACCGGCTACAATTTCCTGCGATTCGTGCCCGATGTAAGAAAATACGAGGGTGGCCCCTTCCGGCGCTTCGAGGGAGAAATGCCCCGTCACATCGGTCTGCGTGCCTTTGGTAGAACCTTTTACCATGACGGTCACGCCGATGAGCGGCGTCCCGTCTTCGGACCGCACGATGCCGCGGACGGGCCTGGCCACCACGGTTTCCCCGCTGGGCGTAATCACGATCAGCTTTCCGGAAAGCAGTCTGAAGGTGAGATCGGTGCCGGCGAGGGTTTCCCGCAGGATGTCGATCACGTGCGCGTCTTTTACGCGGATGTTCACTGTTTTGTCAGGGATGGTTACGTTGCGGTAAAGGAAAGTGTAATCACTTTTCTTGCTTACCAGCGTCAACAGTTTCTTGATATTGATGTTGGCGTAATCCAGGCTGAGCTTTTCCTGCGAATATCCATTTGCGCTTACCTGCAGAAATGCAGCCAGCAGCAGTACGGAAGTCAATTTCATACGCAGTAATATTTTTTTTAATCGCTCTTCAGGTACAGGAAAAATGCATGTACGGATTTTTTTCATATTTTTGGATTGTCGGTTGAATAAGATAGCCGTCCCCTGTGTTCTCAAGACAAGGCGGCAGTTTTCAGCCAGCATATAAAAGGAGGTGTTGCCGCACTTCCTTTTTTTTGTGGCCATGGTCAGCGGAGTAATGTTGCTATATCATAGGCGCAGCTTTTTGATACGTAAATGTTTTACCAGATTTCAATTTGATGATCGCCCAGTGATTTGTATTGGAACTGCATCGTCAATTGCAGCGCCTGAAGTACCTCGGGCAGCGGCTTGTTGTTAAAGGCGCCGGAGAAGACCTCGCCTTTCAGCTTATCATTGTTCAATGTTATACTTACGTTATACCAGCGTTCCAGCTCGTTGGCCAGCTGTTCGAAGGTGACATTTTCGAATTCCAGGCGCCCCTGCATCCAGGCGGGCTCGGGATTCGTTTGCGTCGCCGACGCCATGCTGCCCATATTCTGCACGTCCGTTTCCGGCGGCAGCGGTTTCAGGGTAGCCGCCGGCGCATCTCCCGTAGCGGGCAGATCGATCACCAGCCTCTCGAGGGGCCGCAATCTCACCTGGGCTTCCTCCCCTTTCGTTTTATAGGCGATCTCCACCTTCCCGGTAATGAGGAACGTCTCGACACGGTTATCTTTCGGATAGGCTTTCAGATTGAAAGTGGTGCCCAGCACCCGCACGTCTACTTTCCCCGTCCGGATAACGAACGGATGCTCTGCACTGGCTTTCACATCGAAAAACCCCTCTCCCATGAGCGTCACGGTCCGCTCTCCGTTCGCCAGCGCGGTGGAATCATATGTCAGTTTGCTGCCGGCGTTGAGGACCACGCGCGACCCGTCGGGCAGCAGCACCTCTTTCCTCGTTACGCCAAAAGCCGTTTCGGCAACGGATTGCCGGGCCGATGTCCCCGTCATCCAGTACAATACTCCGCCTGCGCCGGCCAGCAGGGCCACGCCGGCCGCGGCCAGCCATCGCCTGGGCATCATCCTCCGGCGGATGGCCGGGGCGGGCGCCAGCAGCTCGTCGAGCTTGCCCAGCCCGCGCTCTTTACGGCGCAATTCATCTTCCGTGGCGGCGTCGCCGGGTTTGGGAAGCGGGGTCAGTTCTTCCACCATGTTCAAGGTATAGTGAAGCCCGGGCTCAGCAACCAGCAACCGCTCCAGCTCTTCCAGCTCCCCTGCCGTTGCCTCGTTCGCCACTTTCCTGGACATTAATAAAAATAAACGCTCTTGTGTTTCATGCATCTGAATAGGACCTTTTACATCAGAAGGACGATATCCGCTTCCAAAAACCCCCAAAAGAAAACCCCTTTTTTTTTCAATCGCCTGGAACTCCATCCTGTCAATCGTTTGCAAAACACAACTACAGCCTTAGTTTGATAAAAAAATGACGCATCGGAATAAAAGGGAGTTTGTTTTTTCCCGTGAATATTTCATACTTTACCGGCAATCGAATCGCTATATTATTTTTTTCATCCTGGTCTTTTGTTAACTTTAGCATAATCTACGTATGATAAATTGCAGCCGGTATGACTGACACTGCAGCCTTATTCAGGAAAATGACGGCGGAGAACGATCAATTTGCTTTCCGGCAGTTTTACGACCATTTCTTCGTGACGTTGTTCCGTTTCACCTGCTCTTTGTTGAAAGACAGGGAAGTGGCGGAAGAGATCACGCACGACGTGTTCGTACAATGCTGGCAGAAGCGGCATGAGCTGGGGGATGTGCGCAATCCGCAGGTGTACCTGTTCGTAGCCGCCCGAAACAAGGTGGTAGACCATACCCGCCGGCAATCGCAGCTCCGCAGCCTTCCCCTCCAGGAAAGCGACGAGGAGCAACTGCAATTCTCGCCCGATCCGGAACAGTTGCTGATCACTTCGGAAATGATGGGAAAGATGGAGGAAGCCATCCGCGAACTGCCGCCCAAATGCCGCGAGATATTCATTCTCGTGAAGCAATACGGCCTCCGGTACAAGGAAGTGGCCGCTATCCTGGAACTGTCTACCAAAACGGTGGAGAACCAACTGGCCATCGCCCTGAAAAAACTCACTACCGCCGTCACCTTCCGGCTGGAAATGAAAGTGATGAAGAAGATCTGATCCCTCTACAATATGAAAAAAGCCCACCGCATGGTGGGCTTTTCCTTTTATGAAAAGTAGGTTTGCTACGCTACGTCGCGCACTTCCACTTTGACGATGCGGTGCTGGTCCATCTGCTTTACTTCGAACCGCAGCCCGCGCCATTGGATACTGTCGCCTGCAGCCGGGATCCTCCCCAGGCGATCGAGGATGAAACCGCCGAGGGTGGCGAAGTTCTCGAGGTTTATTTTTTTCTGGTCGATGGGGATATGCATCCTTTCGAGGAACTCCACGAAAGGGATTTGCGCGTCGGCGAGGATGGCACCATCGTCCTGCCGTTTCATTTCATATTCGAATTCGTTCGTTTCCGAAATATCGCCCACCAGCGCGTCCACGATATCGTTGATGGTGATCATGCCTTTCACGGCGCCGAATTCGTCTACCACCATAGCCTGGTATACTTTTTCCTTGCGGAAGAGGTCGAGGATCTGGTAGGTACGGTTATGCGTGGTGATGAGGAGGAGTTTCTTCTTGAAGGATTCCAGGCGCTGGAGGGAATTTGAGAGGCTGTCGCTCAGCAGGTCTTTCGAATACACGAACCCGTACACGGTGTCGAGGTCGCCGTTGGTGAGGGGGTAGAGGGTGTGTTTGTTGGACAGGATTTTTTTCCGGTTAACGTCTGCCGCATCGTTGACATTGAGCCATACGAGCTCGTTTCGGGGCGTCATGAGCGTGGAAGCCTGCCGGTCGCCGAGGCTGAAAACGTTCTGGATGAGGGCTTTTTCCGTTTCTTCGATCACGCCGCCCTGGTGGCTTTCGGCGATGATGACTTTCAGTTCCTCTTCCGAGTGGATGTCGCCATGTTCGTGAATGGGCCTGATGCCGATGATTTTCAGGATGGCGTTGGCGAAGCCGTTGAGCACCCAGATGAACGGGCGGAATACGGCGTAGAAGATTTTCAGCGGTACGGCCACGGCAAACGTGGTGGGAACGGGTTTGCGGATGGCGAGGGATTTGGGCGCCAGTTCACCGAACACGATGTGCAGCACGGTGATGCAGAGGAAAGCGATGGGCAATGCGATGTTGTGCGCGGTGGCCGGCTCGATGTGCAGGCCCAGGCTATTGAACGCCGAAAGGATCAGCGTCGTCATCACATCTTCGCCGACCCAGCCGAGGCCGAGCGAAGCGAGGGTGATGCCGAGTTGCGTGGCGGCAAGGTAGCCGTCGAGGTTATTGACGATGCTTTTGGCGATGCCCGACACGGCGGCGCTGCGGCCGGAACTGACTTCTATCTGGGAAGAACGGACTTTTACGATGGCGAATTCCGCCGCTACGAAGAAACCGTTGAGTAATACGAGGAATAATGTAAGCAGGATGTCAAAAGCCATTACTTGTTAAAATGGTGAAGATATAAAGATAGGGTAATGTGGGGCGCCATGCAAGGGGCTTACCAACTGCAAAAGAATATACTTTCCCCTTCCACGAAATTGTCGATGAAACCCGATTTGAAATGCGCCGCAATTGCTGCATAATGGCTGTCTTTCGCCAGGTAAGCGAAAAAGATATATATTAGAAGCCGACAGTTCATTTTCCCTCCGGAGTTCCGGCCAAAGGGGCCCATGGTGACGCAACTGGTCTTCAGCGGCGTGCCGCGCTATCTCGTGCTGGACGAAAAAAGCAATGTGCTGATCGATACGCAGAATTCCCGTTTGTTGATCGAAAAGATCGAACGCATGTTGTAAACCACATATCTGACACGGGTCAGAATTTCCATGCTTACACCACTGTTCCATCAAAAGCTGAATAGCGATAAAATCATTGCAAAAACAGGTTCGGAAATAATCAATATTGCGTCAATGACAAGTGGCGCCGGGAGGCAATATCAATATCATTATCCTGCCACGTAAAGCAGCGTTTGTTATGTATGGACAATATAAGTTACCGTTCATACTGCCGATTACTGCCGCTATCTGGGTTCACCTATGCAAAATTACGGGCCCGACCTATCCTATCGGCCGGCAAAATGGCGGTATCGCACGGGTAATTATGTTTGGTGCAGATAAAACGGCCAGGTCGGGGAAATCAACGGATGAACCATTAGGGGCCGGAGGTCTGGCGCGGCATAATTCCGACCCCGAAAACACGGGAATATGTCAGCGAATATGTATGCCTGATCATACCGGTCGAAACAGCATCGCCGTTAACGAATTCCCGGAAAATCAGCGAAAAACCGGTAGTCATAATTCCCCGGATTTCCGCACAATAAGATTTAATTTTATCGTCACGATCCTACCGCTCCAACCCGCCCGGAGCGGCAGTCGGGGACCGAGCAACGGTCCCAAAGCAACCACGGGCTACAATTTCAGTGAATTTTGAAAAATAAATGTTAAATTCACACTCAACAGTCAATCAAAAGTAGAATCGCGTTAAAATAGTTGCAAATATTGCGTTATCTATTATCAATATCGCGTCAAAGATAAGCAGCGCCCCGGGGGCGAACCAGACACCATTAATAGCCACGTAAAGTAGTGATCGTTATTTGTGAACAATGAAATCTTGCATGTCCGTACCATGTTCCAACGTTATTTAATTTTCGCATTCGGCGCACTCGCCGTTTTTACTTCCTGCAACGATAGCGGGTCACACCGTACCGCCGAAGTTATGCCGGATTCCGTGGATTATAATTTCCATATCCGGCCGATTTTGTCGGACAGGTGTTTCGCCTGCCACGGCCCCGATGCCAACAAGCGCGAAGCCGGCCTCCGGCTCGACGTGGCCGACAGTGCCTACAAAGCCCTGAAGGAATCTCCGGGGATGCACGCCCTCGTGCCCGGGAGCCCCATGAAATCGGCCGTTTTCCTGCGCATTACGACCGAAGACAGCACCCAGCGCATGCCGCCGCCGGCTTCCAACATGACGCTCACCGCCTTCGAGATCAAACTCATCGAAAAATGGATCAAACAAGGCGCGAAATATAAGCCCCACTGGGCCTTCGTTCCCCCCGCAATGCCCGCCGTCCCCAAAAACGGCGACGGATGGGCGCGCAATGAGATCGACCGGTTCGTGCTGGCAAGGATGGAAGAAAAAGGCCTCCAGCCCAATCCCGTGGCCGACCGCGAACGACTCCTCAAACGCCTCAGCCTCGACCTCACCGGCCTCCCGCCCACCGCCGACCGCATGGAACGCTTTGCCAAAGACACCAGCGAGCGCGGATACGAGAAAATGGTAGACGAACTGCTGGCAGACAGCGCCTATGGCGAGAAAATGGCCGTCCACTGGATGGACGTGGCCCGATACGCCGATTCCCACGGTTACCAGGACGATAACTACCGCTCCATGTGGCCCTGGCGCGATTGGGTGATCTACGCATTCAATAAAAACCTCCCCTACAAGGATTTCGTGACCTGGCAACTCGCCGGCGACATGATGCCCGGCGGCGGCCGCGAACAGCTCCTGGCCTCGGGGTTCAACCGCAACCATAAAATCACCGAAGAAGGCGGCGTCATCGATGAAGAATACCGCGTTTCGTACGTGATAGACCGCGCCAACACCTTCAGCAAAAGCCTCATCGGCGTCACCATGGAGTGCGCCCAGTGCCACGACCATAAATACGACCCCTTCTCCCAGAAAGAATATTACGAGCTATATGCCTTCTTCAACAACGTGAAGGAAGTAGGCCTGGAATCCGTAGTCGGCGGACCGGAAACCTACGCCAAGAAGCCCTTCATGGAAATCACCCGCGAAGACATGGAAGGCGCGCTCCGGTTCATCAACCGGCAGGATACCAACCGCCTCATCGTATCCATCATGGGCGAGCAGGACTCCGTGCGCAAATCCTACATTCTTGGCCGCGGGGTGTTCGACAACCCGACCATCGAGGTGAAACCCGGCACGCCGGCTTCCATCATGCCATTCAATTCGGCCGCCCTGCCGCCGAACCGGTTAGGACTGGCCACCTGGCTCTTCGATGCGAAAAATCCCCTCACGGCCCGCGTTTTCGTCAATCAGATGTGGCAACAGGTGTTCGGAAAAGGGATCGTGAAAAGCACGGGCGATTTCGGGATGCAGGGCGAGCTGCCCAGCCACCCGCAACTGCTCGACTGGCTGGCGGTAGATTTTATGCAGCATGGATGGGACGTGAAGCGACTGATGAAACAAATGGTCATGACCGCCACTTACCGCCAATCGGCTAATATCACGAAAGACAAGCTGGAAGCAGATCCTGACAATATTTACCTTTCCCGCGGGCCGCGGTTCCGCCTGCCTGCGGAAACGGTGCGCGACCTGGTGCTGGCTTCCAGCGGGATGCTCGTCCACACCATCGGCGGCCCCAGCGTGAAACCTTACCAGCCCGCGGGCTTGTGGGAACTGGCCACTTCCGGCCGGGGATCGCTGGCCACTTACCGGCAGGACCATGGCGAAAGCCTGTACCGCCGCGGATTGTACACGTTCATCAAAAGGACCGTCCCACCCCCGTCCATGATGATCTTCGACGCCAGTAACCGCGACCAGTGCGAAGTGAAACGCTCCGCCACCAATACGCCGCTGCAGGCGCTCATCATGCTCAACGACCCAACGGTACTGGAAGCCTCGCGGGTATTTGCCGGGAAACTCCTGCAAAAGGGCGGCGATACGGAAAAGAACATCCGCCAGGCGTTCCGCTCCATCGTTTGCCGCACGCCGGAAGCAGCCGAGGTAGACATCCTGTCGAAATATTACGCGCAACAGCAGGCCTGGTTCAAAAGCAAGCCCGCCGAAGCGGAAAAACTCCTCCGGCATGGCGAATTCCCCATGGCCAAGGGGCTCGATGCCTCCTCCTGGGCCGCCATGATGCAGGTCATCACCACTATTTACAACCTGGAAGAAACTTTATCTAAAACCTGATCCCCGGTAAAAATACGCGCCATGAAAAATGAATTCATCGAGCGGCACCTGAACATGAACCGCCGCAAATTCCTGTCGAATCTTAGCCTCGGCGTTGGCAGCGTGGCCCTCGGCTCGCTCCTCATCCCCGACCTGTTCGGCAGCCGCACACCGGAAGAAGCGGCCTTTGTGCCGGGGATGCCGCACTTCGCGCCAAAAGCCAAACGGGTCATCTACCTGTTCCAGAACGGCGCGCCCTCGCAACTCGAAAGCTTCGACTACAAACCGAAACTCCGCGAAATGATGGGCCAGGAGCTCCCCGCTTCTATCCGCATGGGACAAAGACTGACGGGCATGACGGCCGGCCAGTCGTCGTTCCCCCTCGTAGGCTCCCATTTCGACTTCCAGCAATATGGCCAGGCCCGCGCCTGGATCAGCGACCTCTTCCCGCACACCGCGGGGATCGTCGACGATATCTGCATCGTACGCTCCCTGTTCACCGAGGCCATCAACCACGACCCGGCGCTTACATTCTTCCAGACCGGCGCCCAGCAAGGCAACCGGGCGAGTTTCGGATCGTGGATGAGTTATGGTTTGGGTAGCGAGAACAAAAACCTCCCGGCATTCTGCGTGCTGCTGTCGCGCGGGAAAGGCAACGGCCAGGGCGTGTACTCCAAACTCTGGAGCAACGGGTTCCTCGACAGCATCCACCAGGGCGTACAGTTCAGCAGCGGCGATAGCCCCGTGCTGTACCTCAACAATCCCGAAGGCATCGATTCCACCAACCGCCGGCAAATGCTCGATCAGCTGGCGGCGCTGAACGATAAATCGTACAAGGAATTCGGAGATCCTGAAATCAGCACCAAGATCCAGCAATATGAAATGGCATATCGCATGCAGACGGCCGTTCCCGAACTGACCGACCTTTCGCGCGAGCCGGACGATATCCTCAAAATGTACGGACCGGAGTGCATGGTGCCCGGCACCTTCGCCGCCAACTGCCTGCTGGCCCGGAAACTTTCCGAAAGCGGCGTGCGCTTCATCCAGCTGTATCACCAGGGTTGGGACCAGCACGGGAACCTGCCCAACGAAATGGCCGGGCAGGCGAAGGATGTGGACCGCGCGTCCGCAGCGCTCATCACCGATCTCAAACAACGCGGGCTGCTCGATGAAACCCTCGTGATCTGGGGCGGCGAATTCGGGCGCACGAATTATTGCCAGGGGAAAATGACGGCCGACAATTACGGCCGCGACCATCACCCCCGCTGCTTCTCCATCTGGATGGCCGGCGGCGGCGTGAAGCCCGGCATCGTTTACGGGGAAACCGACGAGTTCGGGTACAATATCGTCAAAGATCCCGTGCACGTGCACGACTTCCACGCTACCGTGCTGCACCTCATGGGCCTCGACCACGAAAAACTCACATTCAAACACCAGGGACGCCGTTACCGGCTCACAGACGTTGCGGGACAAGTCATTCCCGGACTGATGGCCTAAATACCGAAACATGGAAAGAAGAAAATTCATCCGCGCCGCGGCGCTCACCACTGCCGGGTTCTACATCTCCCGCGATCTCTTTGCCCGGCCGAAAGGCCCCGTTTACGGGCATAACAACATGCGGTTCACGCTCGACGAAAAGTGGGCAAAGGCCGACGTGTCCCGCTTCCCCGTGAAAGACTGCCACGAAATGGTGCAGGACGCAAAGGGAAGGATCATTTTGCTCACGAACGAGACGAAAAACAACGTCCTCATCTTCAACAAATCCGGGAAACTGCTGCAAAGCTGGGGAACACAATTCCCGGGTGCGCACGGCCTCACGCTGGCGAAGGAAAACGGGGAAGAATTCCTGCTCATCACCGACACGGATCTGCACCAGGTCTACAAAACCACGCTCAACGGGAAAGTGCTGCTGACGATCGATTATCCGAAGGAAAGCGGGAAATACGATAAAAAAGAGGCGTTCGTGCCCACGGAAACCACGGTGGCGGAGAACGGAGATATTTACATCGCAGACGGCTACGGCGCGCAATACATTTCCCGGTTCGACCGCAGCGGCAAGCTGTTGAACATCTTCGGCGGCCGCGGTGAAGGCGACGCCCATCTCGACAATGCCCATGGCATTTGCATCGATCGCCGGAACGGGGCGCCTACCTTACTGGTCACCGACCGCACGCGCAATTGCTTTAAGCGGTTCAGCATGGACGGCCAGCTCATGGAAGTGATTTCCCTGCCCGGCGCCTGCGTTTGCCGGCCTGTTATCAAAGGCGATCATCTGTACGCCGCAGTGCTCCGTTCACCGGAAATGGGCAAGGAAGCCAGCGGTTTCGTGACGATCCTCGACAAAAACAACAAAGTGGTGTCGAACATCGGCGGTACGGAACCGAACTATGCAGACGGCAAGCTCCAGACCATGCAGCAGGCGGAAAAGATCTTCGTGCATCCGCACGACGTGTGTGTGGACAACGACGAGAACCTGTATGTGGCGCAATGGGCGTCCGGAAAAGTATATCCCTATAAACTCAGCAGAGTCTGATGAACCAACAAAGCACAAAATGGCAAAGCATCGGTGGAAGCCTGCTGCTGGCCTGTAACATATTCGTTTTGGTACTGCTCCTGGCGGGCGACCGGCTCGCCGTGCCCTCGTGGCTCCAGGTGGCGGGGCGCATGCATCCGCTGGTATTGCATTTCCCGATCGTGCTCCTGCTGATCGGCGCGGTGCTGCCGTTCGTACCCATGCGCAACCCGGAAGCGGCGGCCTGGAGAAACCAGGTGACCGCGGTGATGTTGCTGCTGGGCGCGCTCAGTGCAGCCGTAACCGTGATGATGGGATTGTTTTTGTCGAGGGAAGAGGGTTATTCGGCCGAAGGGCCGCTGTTCTGGCACAAATGGGGCGGCGCCCTGCTGTTGTGGACGGCTTCCGCCCTTTACTGGTTACGGAATAGTCTGAAGGGTTGGGGGAACCGGGGGATTTCGCTCGGGATGATAGTTTTGCTCATGGTGACGGGGCACTTCGGGGCCGTTGTCACCCACGGCGAAAACTTCGTGCTGGCGCCGGTGACGCCTGCGTTCGTGCGGCCGGCAGTACCCATCGACCAGGCGGAATTGTTCGCACATGTGGTGCAGCCCATCCTGGAAGAAAATTGCATGAGTTGCCATAATCCCGGCAAAGCGAAAGGCGGCCTGTCCATGAAAGATTCCGTGCAAATGATGGCCGGCGGCAAAACCGGCGAGCTGTTCATCTCCGGCGATCCCGCGGCGAGCCTGCTCATGCTGCGCCTGCATCTCCCGGATGCCGACAAAAAACACATGCCGCCTGCCGGTAAACCGCAGTTGACGGAAGCGGAGATCGCCATCCTCCATCACTGGATACAAAACGGTGCGAAGTTCGATGGGAAAGTGAAATCCCTCCCGCCGCAGGATACGCTGTACCAGCTCGCCGCCGCGCGCCTCACGCCTCCCGGCGGCACCGAACAGCTGGATTTGCCCCATGCCGACGAAAAACTCGTCGCCAAACTGAACAACAACTACCGCGTGGTGTACCCCGTGGCGCTCTATGCGGCGCCGCTGGTGGCCAACTGGTATAACCGGGATAAGTTCGAGATCGCGTCGGTGAAGGAACTGCTGCCGCTCAAGGAACAGCTGACGGAAATGCACCTGCAGAAGATGCCCGTTAAAGACGAAGACCTGGCGCTGCTGGCGCAGTTCCGCGAGCTGCGGGTCCTCAACCTCGGGTTCACGCAGATCACCGGTAAAACCCTGGGCGAACTGGCCAAACTGCCACATCTGCAAAAACTTTCCGTGGCGGGAACGCCCGTGGCGGCGCAACAGCTGCTGGCTTTGAAAAAAGCGCCCAAACTGGACAAAATTTTTGCCTGGAACACAGGGATATCATCCACCGATATGCAAAAAATCCAGTCGGCCTTCCCCGGCGTGGAACTGGTGAGCGGATTTATCAGCGAAGGGCAGGAACAACTCAAGCTTAACCAGCCCGAAATCGTCAATACCACCGCTATCTTCAAAAACGACATGCAACTGGTGATGAAACACCGCGTGAAAGGCGTGGAAATCCGGTATACGACAGACGGTTCGGCTCCCGACAGCATCAATTCCCCCGTTTTCAAAGACAGCATCCGCCTCACCGAAAGCACCGTGATCCGCGCCATCGCCTGCAAAAAAGGCTGGAACGTGAGCGATCCCGTGCAATATTCCTTCAGCAAATCCACCTACCGGCCAGATAGCATCACGCTCATCAACCAGCCGGAAGGGCAATACACCGGCAACGGCGCCAAAACGCTCAACGATGCCGAGAAAGGCACTTTCAATTACAGCGACGGCAAGTGGCTCGGCTACGTCAACCACCCGCTGGAGGCAGTGGTCCGGTTCGAAAAGGCGATACCGCTGAAACAGGTATCGTTCAGCACCTTCCGGCACCAGGATGCATATATCTTCCCCCCGGAGCAGATCGAAGTCTGGGGCGGAAAGGATAAAAACAACCTGCGGCTGCTCCGCAAAACATCGTTGCCCGCCGCAAAACAGGGCGATCCTGTGGCGCCGGTTACGTATAACTGCGATTTCCCGGAAGCGGAAGTATCATGTGTGAAGATCGTTATGAGACCGCTGGGCAAGATACCCGTGTGGCATCCCGGCAAGGGCCGCCATGGTTGGGCTTTCATCGATGAATTGATGTTCAACTGATTTTTACGGGCACAACTATCCGGTAAGTAGCGCATGGCCCCGGGCCGTGCGCTACAATAATCCTTCCCGCACCACGAGCACCAGCAGCTCGGCGATGTTTTTCACTTCGAATTTCTGGAGGAGATTTTTACGGTAGGTATCGACCGTAAGCCGGCTCAGCTGTAGCTCGGAAGCGATCACGGGCGTGGTTTTGCCTTCAGACAGCAATTCCAGCATCTGCTTTTCGCGATTGGTGAGCGAGGGCAGCGTGCGTTGCGGATGGGCGGGCGCTTTGGCCAGTACCCTTTTCACATCGCTGCAAAAAACCACGCAACCGGCCTGCGCTTCGCGGATACATTCGATGAGCTCGCCGGTAGCGGCGCTTTTCAACACATACCCGCCGGCCCCGTTGGCGATCATCTGCAATACCACACCCCGTTCCGCCTGGCTGCTCAGCCCCAATACGATCGTTCCGGGCGACAACAGCTTGATTTCCCTGCAAAGCTCGACCCCATTGGCATCCTGCAGGGCGATGTCGAGCAGAACGGTGTCTACTTCGTTGGCAGCGAGGAACTGCATGAAATCCTTCCCGGAATTGAAACTGCGGACGTCTTCAAATCCGCCATGTTCCATCAGCAGCGAGCGCAACCCGTCTGCCAGGATGGGATGATCGTCTACCACCGCCAGTATTTTTCCGTTTTCCGCCATGCGATCAGTTGTTGTTCCTTGAATGTGGAAGGATAAAATTATCGATGTTTGGGCATTTAACAAACAATGGGCGGCAACCGCCTGTAAAGCGGAAAACGCACTTGCGTGCGTTTTCCCTGAAAATGCTGCGTTGCAATTGGCTGGTCTTTCCGTTTATTCCGGTTTGTAAGTCAGGCTCTGATCGTCTGTTCCGCCGGCAGGCACTACCTTGTTCTGCACGTTCGTTTTCACCTTACCGTCGATCTCCACTTTGTAGCTCACCGTTAAAGGAGCGCCCTGGTTGGAGTAATCGAAGTTCAGGGAACCGAAATCGAACGCCTTTACGGTTTCCAGCACGTATGTTTTGGTGCTGCCGAGGAACTGCTGTTCCTTCAGTTCGATCATGTGGGTGTTGCCCTGGGTGGTCCCGTTCATTTTCCATACGGGCGCGCCGTACTGGCTGGCGTCGTGGTTGGCGGCGCCGATCTGGAAATATACGTTGTCGCTGGCTTCCAGCCCCACCACCGAAATGGTGACTTTCATATTCATTTTCCTGGTGCCGGGTGCGGGATCGTCGTCTTTACCACCGCAGCCGGTAGACACAAAAGCAGTCATTGCCAACAAGCACAGCCCGGATAAAATGCGTTTTGTTCTTTTCGTTTCCATTACTTTTTCAGCGTTAAAATGTGAGGAATAACGCAAAGGTAGCCCCGCATCCTACCCCTGTCAATACCGGTAAACAGTGCTTTTCACCCTCCTATTTCCAGGATATGGCTTACTTGGGGAACGGAAAAGCCGGTCCCCGAAAAAGGACCGGCCCAATGGTTAAAATCGCATGTACGGCGGTAATATTCCATTCCTGAAAACCCTATCTTCGGAGGATGAAAATTGCCACTTACAACGTGAACGGCGTGAATGGCCGCCTGCCCGTGCTGCTGCGCTGGCTGGAAGAAAGCCGGCCGGATTATGTGTGCCTCCAGGAGCTGAAGGCCCCCGATGAAAAATTCCCCCTGCAGGCGATCAACGACGCCGGTTACGAAGCCATCTGGCATGGACAGAAAAGCTGGAACGGCGTCGCCATCCTTTCCCGGCATGGTTTGCCGGTGGAAGTGACGCGCATACTGCCTGGCGACCCTGAAGACCTGCATAGCAGATATATTGAGGCGGAAGTGGGCGGCATTACGCTCGGATGCCTTTACCTGCCCAACGGCAACCCTGCGCCGGGCCCCAAGTTCGACTACAAGCTGGGCTGGTTCGAACGGTTCGCCCAGCATACGAAACAGCACATCGATTCGGGGAAACCCGTGGTGCTGGCGGGAGATTATAATGTGATCCCCACAGGCCGCGACGTATATAAACCGGAACGCTGGGTAGACGATGCGCTCTTCCGCCCCGAAACCCGCGCGGCTTATGAAAAAGTGATTTCCCAGGGCTGGACGGACGCGCTGCGCACCCTCTATCCCGACGATACCATTTATACTTTCTGGGATTATTTCCGCGATGCATTCGGCAGAAATGCCGGCCTGCGGATCGATCATTTCCTGCTGAGCCCTTCCATCGCCGGACGGCTGAAAAGCGCGGGAGTCGATAAGAACGTGCGCGGCTGGGAGAAATCCAGCGATCATGCACCCGTGTGGATCGAACTGAAAAGCTAAAAATACTTCTCCATCGTTAAACCGTAATTCATGAACAGGTTCTCCCGTTCCGTGCGGTTGATCTTGTTGTAGTGCATCGCCGCCGTGATCGACAGCCACGACCGCAGTTTGATGGAAAGGGAATTCGTGCTTTTGAGGATGTGATCGTCGATATACCGGAACGATTGCTGGTAGAAATGCGACCCTTCCAGTACCACGATTTTGCTGATGGTGAATTTGTAATACAGCCGCAGGGAATTGCGGAATGTGTGGTACACGTCGGGGATGGTATCTTTCATCAACAGATCATTGTTCTCGAAAAGTATCCCGTTGCTGAGGTTGACGAGCGCCACGGGCCGGCTGACCACATCATACGCCGCGCCCAGGCCGCCCTGGAACTGGTCGTTCACCTTGAGGGAATAACTTTTGAGATAGCTCGTGAGCCCCCAGTAATAGAAACGCCGGTCGGCTCCCTGGTACCAGTTAAAATTGAGCGAAGCCGTAAAATCGCTGTTGGTCTTCGACGCATCCTGGCGGCCGTAAATATAACCCGCATCCGCGTTCAGCACCATTTTCCGCTTACTGATCTTGAACGCCAGCCAGTTGTTCAGCAGGAACGATTTTGCGTCCTGCGTCCGGTTGACCGACCCGGTGGAGGCATATTTGACAAAATAATGCGTAGAATCAGAAAATTGCGCGCCGGCCTGCAAAGCCAGCCACATCATCCAGAAAATTATCAAGCCCGTCTTTTTCATCTTCCTGCTGCCGCAATTAACGTGCCTGTTGATCGAATTTCGACGCAGCCGCAGGCGGAGGCGCCACTCCCCCGAAAAAGTTCCTGCCCCATACTATCGACCTATTCATTTTTATTATAGTTTGCATCGCGTAACTAGCCAACACTTGCCGATCAACCAAAATTATAATGACAAGGAACTGCTTTTGCTCGTAGCAGAGGGCGACGAGCATGCTTTTGCCCGGTTTTTCCGACAATGGAGCCCGCTTTTGCAGCACTGGATCCATCGCCTCGTCAAAGACGACAACAGCCGGCTGGAAGCGTTGCAGGACGTATTCATCCAGATATGGACGTACCGCGACAAGCTGCCCGAAGTCGCCAACCTTACCGCCTGGCTGAAAACCGTGACCACCCACCAATGCTTCCGGCACCTGGCGCGCCAGAAAGCCTGGTATGCCCAGATGACGTCGCAAACCGCGGAAGCCGCCGGCTACCCTTCTCCCGAGCCCGGGGCAGAGCATCACCTGAATTTCAAGGAGATCCAGGCCGTTATCCAGCAAGCCCTCGCCACCCTCACCCCGCAGCAACGGCAAATTTACCGCCTCAGCCGCGAAGAAGGCCTCAACTCCGACCAGATCGCCCGGAAACTCAACCTGTCCCGCGGTCATGTAAGAAATACCATCAGCGCCGTCCTGGCCCACATCAGGACCTATCTCCTCCAGGCCGGGAAGATCTTCTGGCTGGCCTGGATACTTTTTTAAAAAAAATTCGCTTCCCGGCATTACACCACTGCTTTCTCCCGACTCTTATATACAGACACCTTAAACTGCCATCACCGATGATGAACAAGGAAGACATGGCTTATCTCATCCAGGGGTACATGCAAAACACCCTGAGCGATGCCGAACGGCAAACGTTCATCAACGAAGCGCTGACGGAGGAAAACAGGGAGCTGTACCAGGAAGTGGCCGCGTCGCTGCTGGAAGATTCCCCCGACCTGGCGCCTTTCGATGAAAAGCTGTGGCCCCTGTTCCATCAGGTATTGATCGCCGACAAACCATCATTACAAATAGCATCAAAAACCAACCCGGCCGCTCGCCGGTTACCTTCCATCCGCAAATGGGGCTGGGCGGCGGCAGTAGTCCTGCTCGCCGCTTCCAGCTTCCTGCTGCTGAAGCGTTTCGCGAATGACGGTACGCAAAACCGCAGCCCGTCTGCCATTGCGCAAGATTTCCCGCCCGGCCGGAACGGCGCCGTGCTTACCCTCGCCAACGGACGGAACATCGTGCTCGACAGCCTGGAAAACGGGATGGTGGCGCATCAGAGCGGGGCGGACGTGGTGTTGAAAAACGGGGAACTGGCATACGACAAAACCGCCGCTACGCCCGACGAACCGGAATTCAATACCATGACCACGCCCAAGGGCCGCCAGTACCAGCTCACTTTGCCCGACGGCACGAAGGTCTGGCTCAATTCGGCCAGCTCCATCCGCTTCCCCACGGCGTTCATCGGGAAAGAGCGCCGGGTAGACATCCACGGGGAGGCTTATTTCGAAGTGGCGAAAAACGCGGGGATGCCCTTCCGCGTGCGCGTGGGGGACGATATGGAAATCGAGGTGCTGGGGACGCATTTCAACGTGAATGCGTATGAAAACGAAAATACTTACAGGACAACCTTGCTGGAAGGGCGCGTCAAGGTAACGGCCTTCCCCGACAATTCGTATCGCGGCGCGGCCTCGGGCGTGATAGCCCCCGGGCAGCAGGCGGCGATGTCCCGCAACGCCGGCATTACCGTGCTCAACAATGCCGACATCAATAAAACGATGGCCTGGAAGAACGGGCTGTTCAACTTCGAAGGCGCCACGCTGGAAGAAGTGATGAAGCAACTGGAACGGTGGTACGATATCGAAGTAATATATGAAAATGGTATCCCCGACATCGCGTTCGATGGTAAAATGACGAAGGATATTCCGCTGGCAGGTTTGCTGGTCATGCTGGAAAAGTCGAAAGTACATTTCAGGCTGGAAGGAAGAAAACTGGTGGTATTACCTTAAAAGCAGATCAACGACAATCAGGATAACGGATCAGCCCAAACGAAACCGGAAGTGCTCGAACACTCCCGGCTGATAGTTCGGTTGATCTGAATGGAGCTTCTATTCTCTTTCATTAAACAACCAAAACTTACCTAAAGGTATGACAAAATTCGCTTTTGGGGCGAGTCCCTACCTGCCCGCAGCTACCGAGCGGCCGGCCTGGCGACGCCCTATCACCAAAATCCTGCTGGTTATGAAACTAACCGCTTTTTTGCTCACCGCTGCTCTTTTACAGGTATTTGCCTCCGGGAAGGCGCAAACCGTCTCGATTTCGGGAAAAGACCTCACGCTCCGGCAGGTCTTTTCCACCATTGAAACACAAACCGGGTACGTACTTTTCACGAACCGCGAAATGCTCGAAGGCACCCGCCCCGTTTCCCTGAAAGTGACCGATATGGAGCTGAAAGCCTTGCTGGACGTAATTTTGAAAGACCAGCAGCTCGATTACATCATCCAGGGAAAAACGATCACGCTTTCCGAACGCGCCGGCCGCAGGCGCCAGCAGCGGTACACCATGCCGCCGGGCCTCGCCGCCTTCGCCGCGCCGCCGGTACCGGTGCGGATCACAGGGCCAGACGGCAAGCCCCTCGCAGGCGCCACCATCCAGGTCAAAGGCCTCGGCACTTCCGGCGTCACGAATGCAGACGGAGTGTTCCACCTGGAATTACAGGCCGGTCAAACCATCACCGTCTCCTTCATCGGCTACGAATCCCGCGAGGTGGTTGTGACGGCAGCCCTTCTCACCCGAAGCTTCATTCCCGGCCCAGACGGCAAACCCGCCGGCCTCACGATATCGCTGACCCCCAAAGTGGAATCGCTCGGTGAAACGGTGATCCTGGGGATCTACAACCGGCCGACGGAAAGCTTCACCGGCGCCGTAACCACCATTTCCGGCCAGCAGCTCCGCAGCGTGAACGGCCTCAACGTTTTGCAGGCGCTCAAGGTATTCGACGCCTCCGTTCATATCCCGGAAAACGTACAGTTCGGCTCCGATCCCAACCGGCTGCCCACCATCACCCTCCGCGGCACCAACAACTTCCCCACCCAGGGCGGCAACGCAAATGCACCCGTATCCGGGGCCGATTTCTCGTCGAACTACATGAGCAATCCCAACCAGCCCCTGTTCATCCTCGACGGCTTCGAAGTCAGCATCCAGAAAGTATATGACCTGGACATGAGCCGCATCGCCAGCTTCACGATCCTCAAAGACGCGGCCGCCACTTCCATCTACGGATCCCGCGCCGCCAACGGCGTGATCGTCGTCGAAACCCTGCAGCCCAAACCCGGAAAGCTGCGCCTTTCCTATAGCGGACAGGCACAGGTAACCGCACCCGACCTCTCCGTGTATGACCTCACCAATGCCCGTGAAAAACTGGAAGTAGAAAGGCTCGCAGGCCTCTACAGCCAGGATGCCGACGGCCCGCAGGCCGGCTCCGACGCGTTTTACCGCCAACTGTACGCCAACCGGCTCACCGCGGTGCAAAGGGGCGTAAATACCTACTGGCTGTCGAAACCCGTGCGCACCGGCTTCGGCCAGCGGCACTCCGTTTACCTGGAAGGCGGCGACGCTTTCGTGCGCTACGGCATCGACTTCGGGTACAATAACAACGCCGGCGTTATGAAAAACAGCGGCCGCAACAATTACACCGGCGGCATGAACCTCAGTTACCGGCATAAGGGGCTCCTCATCAAAAACGTGCTGAACGTGGCGTTCAACAAGGCGAAGAACTCGAATTACGGCCCCTTCAGCGATTATACCCGCATGAACCCCTACTGGGCGCCGTACGACGAAAACGGCAACCCCGTCCAGGTAGTGGAACAATATACCATCCAGGGCAGCAAATCCACCCCATACCTCAATCCGCTCTACAACAGCACGCTGCATATCGTTGACGAATCCGCCTACACCAGCATCACCAACCAGACCAACCTGGAGTGGCGCATCAACAGCGATTACCGCCTCCTCGGGAAAATAGCCATCAACAAACAAACCGACCAGGCCGATAAATTCCTGCCGGCGAAGCATAACTCCTTCTACGAGGAGGACGATTTCACCGAAAAAGGCAGCTACTCGCAATCGCACAGCAAATTCTTCTCGTACGACGGGTCTTTGCAACTGGATTATAACAAGGCGTTGGGGAACGGTTACCTCTACAATACGACCGGTGTCAATATCGCGGAAACGAACAGCGATTACGTAGGGATTTACGTGACGGGCTTTCCGAATGAAAGGATGAACGACATCGGCTTCGGGAACGGCTATCCGGACAATTCGAAACCCGATGGCGGCAATTCCGTCACCCGCCGCATTTCCGCGTTCAGCAACTTCAATTATACTTATGACAACCGGTTCCTGGCCGACGTGAGCTTCCGGGCCGACGGGTCGTCGCAGTTCGGCGTCAACAAACGCTTCGCGCCGTTCTGGAGCGCGGGCCTGGGATGGAACATCCACAACGAAAAATTCTTCGCGCAGTCTAACGTCGTGAACAAACTCCGGATCCGCGCTTCCATGGGCTCCACGGGCGACAACCGCTTTCCGCCGTTCATGGGCATCACTTCCTATAAATATTACACCGACCAGAACTACCGCGCCAAAGTAGGCGCCGTGCTCATGGGTTACGGCAACGAGAACCTCGAGTGGCAGCAGACCATCAAGCAAAACCTCGGCGCCGACGTCACCCTGTTCCGCACACGGCTCAATTTCACGGTCAACGTATACCGCGAAAATACCAACGGCCTCATCCTCGACATCAATACGCCGCCTTCGGACGGGGTTACCAGCTACAAGGAGAACGTAGGCAAGCTCCAGAACAACGGCTATGAATTCATGGCTACTTACTTCATCATCAAAAACGAGAAAAAGCAGCAATACTGGAGCTTCTTCATCAACGGCAACCACAACAGGAATTACATCAAAAGCATCTCCAATTCCCTCAAAAAACTGAACGAAACCAACGACAAGAACGACCAGGGCCAGCAAACCAGGCCGCAATACCGCTTCGAGGAAGGACAAAGCACCAACGTGATCTGGGCCGTTCGCTCCAACGGCATCGACCCCGCCAACGGCCGCGAAGTATATATCACGAAAGACGGGGCGCTGACGTATAACTGGGACCCGAAAGACAAGGTGATCGTGGGCGACAACACGCCTGCCATGAACGGGAACTTCGGCACCAACCTCACCCTGCACGGCTTCTCGCTGGGCCTGTATTTCGATTTCCAGTTCGGCGGACAGGCGTATAACCAGACGCTCCAAAGCCGTGTGGAAGGCGCAGACCTGCAATACCAGGTAGACAGGAGGATTTTGCTGGGCCGGTGGACGAAGCCCGGCGACGTTAAGTACTTCCAGCGGCTGATATACGCCACCAACGGCATTTTCGTTCCACCA
This sequence comes from Chitinophaga rhizosphaerae, assembly GCF_003958645.1. GTDB lineage: Bacteria > Bacteroidota > Bacteroidia > Chitinophagales > Chitinophagaceae > Chitinophaga > Chitinophaga rhizosphaerae. The sequence continues at coordinate 232,355 of NZ_RXLO01000005.1, read as the reverse complement.
AGCTACGCTACCTCCCGATTCGTACAGGATAATAACTACCTGAATCTCGGCAGTATTTCGCTCGGCTACCAGGTGCCGGACAAAGTGACGCGCAGGTGGGGCCTCACCAATACCCGCCTGGGTTTCATCGCCAATGAAGTGAAACGCTGGGGCACCATCAAAATGGAACGTGGGCTCGATTATCCCTTCGCCCGCAACTTCACCTTTAACATCACCACTTCCATCAACCAATAAAAAGCCGAAGATGAACTGCAGATATATCCACCGCATACTGATTTTCGCCTTCCTCGCCATGATGGCGGCCGGGTGTAAAAAATGGCTGGACGTAAGTCCGAAAACCCAAATCCGCCAGCGGGAACTGTTCGAGAACGAACAGGGCTTCCAGGACGCGCTGACCGGTGTTTACCTCAAGCTCGGCAACAGCAGCCTGTACGGCCAGCAAATGACCTACGGGCTCTTGGACGTGCTGGCGCAATGTTACACGATCACTTTCGCGGGGTCAGACGCGCACAGCGCCACGTTCAAACAGGCCGGTATTTACAATTACGCCGACGACCGGGTGAAAACGAGGATCGCCGCCATCTGGAGCGAATCTTACGCCTGCATCGCCAACCTCGATAATATCCTCACGCAGATCGACGGGATGAAAAAGCGATTCACCCTCGACAACTTCGACCGGGTGAAAGGCCAGGCCCTGGCGCTCCGGGCCTACATCCATTTCGACCTGCTCCGCCTGTTCGGGACGGCGCCGGTAGTAGATGGCAACAAACCCTCCATTCCCTATGTGACCACCTTCGGCATCGGCGTATACCCGCTGCTGCCGGTAAACGAAGTCATCGCCAATTGCCTCAAAGACCTGGCGGAAGCCCGGCAACTCCTGGGCGGCAACAAGGAAGTGGACATCCTTTACAGCGAAGACCCCACCAGCAATTACATGAACTATTGGGCCGTGAAAGGACTCGAAGCCCGCATCCACCTCTACTCCGGCGATAAAGAGAAAGCCCTCGCCGCCGCCAGGGAGATCATCGATCGGCAGGCCGAACTTTTCCCCTTCGTAGCGCCGGCACAGGCTTCGGCCACCATCAACCGCGACCGCCTGTACGCCACGGAACATCTCTTTACGCTACAGGTCTATAAACTGAAAGATTATGCGGAAGCCTATACCAAATCGGGCTCCGGACTGCCCTTGCTGAGCACTACTTCCTCCAAAACGAGGGCCCTGTTCGAAACCACCAGCGGCGGCAGCTCCGACATCCGTTTCAACTACGCCTTCGTACAGTTCGGCAGCGGATATTCGACCAGCAAATACTGGCAGGAAGCGACGAACGAATACCTGAAGAACATCGTGCCAATGATCAGGATGTCGGAAATGTTTTACATCGCGGCGGAATGCGCCACCAGTACGGAAGAAGGCGTGGGCTACCTCAACACCGTCCGCCACAACCGCGGCCTCGCCATACTGAACATCAACATTACTGCAGACAAACTGAAGGCCGAGATACTCAAGGAGTACAAAAAAGAATGCTATGGCGAAGGCCAGCTGTTCTATTATTTCAAACGCATCAACAATCCCCTGATCGACGGCAGCAGCGCAGACGCTACCAAAGTGTACGTATTGCCCCTGCCCGAAGATGAAGTCGAATTCGGGAAGCGGTTTGAATAAGTAAAAGCATCACCCTTAAATCTTTAATCCATGAAAAGGACTTTTCAATATACCTGTCTCCTCCTCGCAGCCGCATTCTCCCTGGGCGCCTGCGAAAAATCAGGCCTGGTGGAATACTCGCTGCCGGATATGGTTTATTTCTATAAAGACGCCTCGTCCGACGCCAGGGACAGTCTTTCCTATTCTTTCGCCATCAGGAGCGCGACGCTGGAATACGACACGATCCGCATCCCCGTACAAATCATGGGCACCGCCAGGGATTACGACCGGGTGGTGACCTGGGGAACGGTGGACAGTCTTACCACCGCCGTTGCCGGCACCGATTACGAAGTGCTCCCTTCCAAAGTACCCGCTGGTGCTTACACGGCGGAAGTGCCCGTGAAAGTGCTCCGCAACGCGGCCCAGAAAACCACTGAAGTCCGGCTCTGGCTGGAAATCCGGGAGTCGAAGGATTTCAGGCCCGGTATCGAGGATTCCCGCGGCAGCTCCTGGTCGCACCCCGGCGCGGGGCGCCGATTCCTGGTGAAGATCAACGATTTCCTCACCAAGCCGAACAATTGGGACAGTTGGCTGAAATATTTCTTCGGCACCTACAGCCAGGTGAAATACGCGTTCATCATCCAGGCTACCGGCCGGGCGGAATTCCCCTGGGGGTCGGCAAATGGGTTGCCCTACGGCCAGTTCCAGTATTTTCAGACGGTTTGCCGGAATGCGCTCGAAACCTATGAAGCCGAACATGGCACGCTGATGGATGAATTCGGCAACCCCGTCACTTTCTAACATTTGCTAAAAAGATTTAAAACGAACAAGATGCTGACATACATTAAGCACTGCTGCTGTATCGCCATCATAGTGGCTGTGGCAGGGTGTTACAAAGACAAAGGCAACTACGACTACATCGATATCAACCAGGTAGCCATCGCCAGCGACTCCAACAATATCGTAGTGGTGCAGCAGGATACCCTCCGCATCAGGATACAATTGCAGCAATCGATGCCCGACGCAGCAGGGCTCGACTACGAATGGGTACTATATCCCGACAACAGCGCGCCGCAGACCCGCCGCAAACTCGGCACCACCAAAGATCTCAGCGCCATGATCTCCGAAAAACCGGGAAATTACGTGCTCGATTATTTCGTGACAGACAGGAAAACGGGCGTGAGCTTTCAGAAGCGGTTCTCCATCAGCGTGGAAAGCGCGTTCGGGGAAGGATGGATGATCCTGGAAGAAAACGGCGGCACTACCGACCTCAGCCTCGTTACCCGGGGAAAGAAAATTTTCAGGAATATCTACTCCACCAGCAACAAAGGCGAAAAACTGCCCGCCGGCACCAGCCTCGTCAATATCATCCAGTATCGCGGCCAGGAAATCTATCTCCTGTCGCCGGCCGATATGATCCAGGTAGACTACATCGATTTTACGAAGATCATGCGGTTCGACCAGTTCTTCTTTGCGGCGCCAGCCCCCAAACCGGAAGGGCATTATCTATTGGGCGGGTCAGACAAGATTTTGTACAACAACGGGCAGGTGTACGCCGTTTCTACCATACTGCCCCCTCCTTTCACGTTCGGCCTGCCGCTTATCGGCGCTTCGGGAAGCCCGTATTACATGGAACCTTATCCCATCTACTCCGTAAGCAAGGGGAAGATTTTCTATGACCGTAATTCCCAGCGCTTCTACCGGGCAGGCAGTTACGACATCGAGCTGTTCCCTTTCCCTGGCTACAACCCGGCGGTGGATGCCTTTAACATGAACGACATCGGCAAAAAACTGCTGTATGCGGAACACAACGTCACAGACGTCCACAATGTGTTGTTCAAAAACAATAACAACGACTCCCTGTTCGTATACGCCATCGATGCCGGCCTGGAAAACCCCGCCATCGCGAAGTACGATGTCACCGGCGTACCCGGCCTGCTCGGCGCCGACCATTACCGGATGTCCAAAACGCTGACGTACCTCTACTATTCCAACGGGAACAAAGTGTATAAACTCGACATCCTGGCACAGTCTTCCACCCTGTTGTACACCTTCCCGGCCGGCACAAATGTGGCTGACATCAAGATGTATTACAACACCAGCCAATACGACGATCCGGACAATAACCGCCTCCTGGCCGTGGCCACCAACGAAGGCGGACATGGAAAGCTGTACCATTTCCCCATCGCCGTAACCGGCAACTTCGAGGGAAATACCTACAGGACCGTGTTCGACGGGTTCGGCAAAATCAACGGCATTGCTTACAAAAGCGGTAACTAACCCACTATTTATCCCGGTATGATGGCAAAGCCCTCCCGCGCGGGAGGGCCCGCCGTCCTGCCCAAAATCTCCTGTCAAACATGCAAATCAGCAAACCGATCATTATTTCCGCCCTCCTGTTATGCGCCGGCCTCCAGGCCCTCGCGCAAAAACCGCTGGCCATCATCCGCGGCACCGTGGATAAAGCGCGCGCTTCCAAAGTACAGCTCTACCAGGTGGTAGAAGGACAAATGACCGAATATGCCTCCACCAGCCTCGACGCCGGCAAAAACTACGCATTCGCCCTCCCGGAAGTAACAGAAGGATTTTACTACGTGACTGATAATGCCCCCGGCAGAACGTTGCCCGGCCGGCTCTACCTGAAGTCCGGCGACGCGGTGACGTGTAACATCCGCGCCAACGGAACGGAGCTCTCCGGCACATCGCCCGAAAACAGGGTACTGGCCCAATGGCAGCAGATGTACGACCACATAGCCGTTCCGGCGTTCATGTTCTGGAGCGACCGTACGGAATACCCCGCTTTCTTCACCAACCTCACGGCGTTCGTTCCTAAAGCAGCCGCTTTCAAAAAACAGGTCAACACCCCGAACAAGCGGTTCAACGAGCTGTTCAAAATGGTGATCGACAGCGACGTGGAATACGCCGCCATCCAGTTTATCTACACGCCGCGGTCTACCCATCCCACCAAAGACCAGTACCCTGCGTACTACAAAACTATCCTGCAGCCCAAGCAATTCTGCGACACCCGCATCCTCCGGCTGGGCGACGGGCTCGACCGGATGGACCGCTACGTGCTCTACGGCACCATGAACAGTGGTACTGAAATTGCCCGGGAACAACGGCTGGCCTACTCCCTCAACCTCTTCTGCAACGATACGCTGAAAGGGGTTTACCTCGTTCACGGGCTGGAGCGGTACCAGTCGCTGGAAAAGCTGCGCGAAGACGTGGCGCCTTTCAAAAAATACCTGCTCACCGATTCCAGCAAAGCGAAATATCTCCGCCGCGAATCCGCACTGGCCTCCTACGCCAAAGGGGAAAAGGCGTACAACTTCGCCTATCCCGACGTTAACGGCGATACGGTTTCCCTCGCCAGCCTGAAAGGGAAAGTGGTGCTGGTAGACACCTGGGCTACCTGGTGCATGCCCTGCCGCGCCGAAATCCCGCATCTGCAGAAACTGGAAGAAGAATTGAGAAGCAAAGCCATCGCGTTCGTGTCTTTGTCTTGCGACGAAGCCAAAGACGAAGCCAAATGGAAAGCATTCGTGGAGACGGAAAAACTCACCGGCATCCAATTGTACGCAAAGGGATTCAGTGAATTCACGAAATACTATAAAATCAACGCCATCCCCCGTTTCCTGATTTTCGACAAAGAAGGGAAAATCGTGACGGTGGATGCGCCCCGGCCATCGGACCCGGCGCTGAAAACGCTGCTGCTCCAGCTGGCGGAAGGTTGATAACGCATCCGGGAAATGTAAGGAAAGAAGGGCTCGTCCCTTCTTTTTTTTGTTTCGGGGTGTTTGCCGGTTGTTCAGGGCTTTGAAGACGACGTCGCGGTAGCCCTGCCGGTCTCCACGTCTTGCGCGGGTTACAGCCGGCGGATCACCCGGCCCGACGGTACTTGCATGCCCACCTTTGCGAACAGGGGGCTGCAGCAGGGTGTGGTGCATATCGGAAATGTGGTGTGCCGCTTTAACCGGAAGAAAAGCCAGATGTACCGGATGCAGACGGAGAAGTAAGCGGGAGACTGTAGTGGCTTATACTTTTTAATTCCAGTTATCGATCTTGACATCGTCCGGGAAGGGCTGGCCTTCGCCGGTTTCGATCAGGGCTTTCAGGCTCATGAGAAATACGGCCCATTTGGTGCTGCAATGATGCATGAACTCGACGGGTTCTCTCCAGTTCAAATGCTTGAACAGCAGGATCACGTAGTCGCCGTCCTGCTTCAGATCGAACGTGATAGTTGTGCCTATCCATTCTGCCGGGCCGCCGACCACTTCCCATTCCACATGATGCGGCGCATCCAGTTGGGTAACTTTCATATCGAACCCATCGGTACCAAACCGGAAAGCGACGATGTTGCCCACTTTATCGCCTTCGCCTTTGGTGTCGGTCGTCCACCAGGCGGCGAGCTGGCCGCGGGAAGTCAATGCGCGGTAAACTTCGTCGATGGAAGTCGTTTTGATCCCTACTCTGTGCAAGATATTTGCCATGGTAATTTGTTTTTCCCAAAATTACCGCGTCACGGAATCTCCCTTCGGGTGCAAAATGGACAACTTCCAGTGGTGTTTTGGACAGGTTTGTGGTTGTTTCGCCTGGCCCGCGGGAACCTATGACGCAACGATCGGCGACAGGGAAATGAAATCCCCGTTATCATACCCGATGGTTACTGGCAGCGGCGTAGCTGACACGCGGAATCTCGAATGGTCCAGCTGTGTCTGGATAATATTGTCAAAAACGAAAGCCGATGCGGCAACGGGCAATAACCAGTCGAGGAACGAAAAATCTTCCTTCGCTTCGGCCAACGCATAATTGAGCATTTTCAGGCTATCCGGGACGAAATGCCCCAATTCCGGTTGCCAGGTTGGTTCAGTGGCCCATTCCGCATCCTGCGGGTCGTAGGCATCCGCACCCAGCACATGATAAGCATAGATGGTCCTGCGCTGCTCTTCGTCATAAAACTGAACGATGCCTATCCATAACGCCTGCACGGAATCGGGCAGCGGATAAGTTTCTGCCAGTTCGTGCAGCCAATCGGCCATTTCCGCCCGCTCTTCCGTAAAATCGACATTCCGCAATGCGCTCCAATATGCGGCCGGCTTGATCTGTGCATGAAAATCTATCAATGCTTCCCACGATGCGGCGATCCCCTCCCTGTTCCCGAGAATTTCTTCCAGCGCCGTCCAGGATCCTTCGTATGAAAATTCCATAGTATTCATATATGCAGAAAAGTAAGGAATAAAAGTCATCCTCCCAACCGTTCCAACGATTAGTGGGGAAAACCGTCTGTCGCAATTGGCCCGTTAAATGTCGGATTTAGCGCCTGTTTGGCCAGGAATTTATCGTCACCTTTAACCCGTCAACAGTCATCAACAACATACGATCAAATCACTTCCATGCGTAAACTCATCTTACAATCCCACATCAGCCTCGATGGTTTCATCGCCGACCCCGCGGGCAGAACGGACTGGATCCTCCTCGGCGCCGCCCCGGAATACGTTATCAACCTCGCCGACCGGTGCGATACCATTTTGATGGGCCGCATCATGTCGAAAGGGTTCCTGGATTATTGGGAAGCCACGTTCGACAATCCGCCGAACGGCGTGCCGGTGCCCATGGCCGAGCGGATGGTCAAGATGCGGAAAATCATCTTCAGCCGTACGCTGAAAGAAATCAAGGCGCGGAACGTGGAAGTAGCCAATGGCGACCTGGTGACTACTGTCAATACCCTGAAAAGTGGGCCGGGTAAGGAACTCATCGTTTACGGCGGCGCTAATTTCTCCAGTCAGCTCATCGCTGCCGGCCTGGTAGACGAATACCACCTGCTCATCAACCCGGTGGCCCTGGGCAAGGGGCTCCCCATCTTTACGGACAGGAGAACGTTCCAACTCACGGAATCCCTCACTTTCAAAAACGGGGTGATCGCCAATACTTACATCCCCAAATAGGTGTACGATACAATTCACGAAAGCCGCGGGGCCTTCCGGCCCGCACGGCCTTCGTGCGTTAACACCTTGATAATGAAATAAAAATATCGTTACATTCGTTAACGTAGCGATAACGTTACCCATCCCCCCCATTCTAAATTTATTCCAAATCACTGCCTAATTTTGACACATGAAACTCCTGGTGATCGAAGATGAAGCGGAACTCGCGGCCAGCATTGCCGGCTACCTCACGGATTATACCTGTGAAACCGCCGCTACTTTCACCCAGGCTTTGGAGAAAATCGAAATGTTTACCTACGACTGCATCCTGCTCGACCTCACCCTGCCCGGCGGCGACGGCCTCCGTTTGCTGGACTTGCTGAAAAAAGAGAAACGGAACGACGGTATCATCATCATTTCCGCGCGGAACGCCATGGAAGACAAGATTACCGGTCTTACCAACGGTGCCGACGATTACATCGCCAAACCTTTCCATTTACCGGAGCTCGCCGCCCGCGTGTATTCCGTCATCCGGCGGAAGCAGTTTTCCAGCGCCAATGTGGTGGAACAGCACGAAGTGAAGATCGATCTGCTGTCTAAAAAAGTGTTCGTGGAAGGGACTGAAGTACCCCTCACCAAAAAGGAGCTCGATCTGCTGCTGTATTTCATCGGCAACAAGAACAAAGTAATTTCGAAAGGCGCCCTGGCGGAGCATCTTTCCGGAGACATGGCCGATATGCTCGACAGTCACGCTTTCGTATACGCCCATATCAAAAACCTCAAGCGCAAGCTCACCGAAGCCGGCTATGGGAATTATCTTAAAAACGTGTACGGAACGGGCTATAAATGGGAAATATGAAAAAACTGCTCGACAGGAACCTGAAGGCTTTTCTACTCTACGCCCTGGTGGTGTTCCTGGCGAGCGTGCCGGCTTATTTCCTCATCGTGGACTTCATCTGGCGCACCGAACTGCACGAACACAACGAGATCGTGGCGCAGCGTGCCAAAGAGAATTTCCAGCGGCTCTCGGGCGATACGGCCGCGCTCAATGCCAGCATCGACGCCTGGAACCGCATCCAGCCGGAAACGGACATCGTGCCAGTGAATGCCATGGACGAAGACAGCGTGTACACCGTATACCGCTATTCCAGCATCTCCGGCCACGAGGAGCTCGACCGCTTCCATGGGCTTATCAGCTATTTCACGGCCGGCGGACAGGCCTACAAAATGACCGTCGAAACCAACATCGAGGAATCGTACGAAACGATCGCGGCGATCACGGCGGTGACGGCATTGTTCTTCCTGTTGTTGCTGGCCGGGTTCCTGCTGCTTAATAAAAAGTTGTCGAAAAGACTGTGGGCGCCGTTCCATGAAACCGTTGGCAAACTGAAAGCATACGACCTGAAAAGCCAGTCACAGATCCCCTTGCCGCAGACCGACATCATCGAGTTCGAATCTTTGCACGCGGGCATCCGCAAGCTGATCAGCGGCAACATCGCGGCGTACCGCGAGCAGAAAGAATTTACGGAAAACGCGTCGCACGAGTTGCAGACGCCCCTGGCGATCGTGCAATCGAAACTCGACCTGTTTTTACAGACGGAGGGCTTGACGGAGGAACAGTCCGGCATCATCGAAGCAGCGAACCATTCACTGTCACGCGTGTCGCGCATTAACCGCAACCTCGTGCTGCTGGCCAAGATCGAAAACGGGCAATTCGCTTCGGAGGAAACGGTGGAACTCACGGGCGCCGTGAAGGAATTGACGGAAGTAATGGAAGATTTTTTAACGGAAAAGCAGATCCGCCTGGAGCTGGATGCGCCCGGTGCCTGTAAGGTAAACGGCAACGCAGCGCTCGTTGAGATACTACTCACGAACCTGCTCATGAACGCGATCCGGCATACGCCCGCAGGCGGTGAAATGCGGATCGTCATCAACAACGGATCGGTCAGCATCGCCAATTCCGGCACTTCGCCCCTTCCGGAAGACAAACTGTTCAAACGGTTCTCATCCGCAGCGGCCCATACCACCGGCACGGGCCTCGGCCTGGCCATCGTGCGGCAGATCTGTCAGCTGTACGGATGGCAGGTGGGATACGGGTTCCGGGACGGCATGCATCAATTTACCGTCGGGTTCAACCGCGGAAAGGAAGAATAATATCACTACCATATGTTCAACATCATTTTCAGATGGAAGTTGGCAGCGATGCTCCTGTTGTCGGGCACCTGCTTTGCCCAGGAAATCAAACAGCCGCTCCCTTACGACAGCCTGTACCGCACGCGGCCCATTAACTTTCGCCGGGAACTTTTCATACCCGGCTCACTCATCCTGGCGGGCATTGCGGCCAACGGGAACGGGCCGGAAGGGTTTAAAAAGGAACTGGTGGAAGAGCGGAACGAACATATGTCTGCCTTTCATACCCATGTCGACAATTATCTGCAATACGCGCCCATCGCCATCGTATACGGGCTGGATGCGGCGGGCATCCCCTCGCGGACGGACATCCGGAACCGCACCGCCATCCTCATCAAAGGCGAAGCGATGATGTTCACCACCGTGAGCCTGCTGAAAAATACCACACACCAGCTCCGGCCAGACGGCACCACCTACAACTCGTTCCCTTCCGGTCATACGGCGCAGGCCTTCGCCGCTGCCACTTTCCTGTCTGAAGAATACAAGCACCGCTTCCCCTGGATGCCATATGCCGCCTACGGCGTGGCTTCGGCGGTAGGCGGGCTCCGCATCGCCAATAACCGCCACTACGTCAGCGATGTACTGGTAGGCGCCGGGCTCGGGATCCTGTCCATGAAAGTGGCGTACTGGACGCACCAGTACAAATGGAACAAAAAGCACAAAGCCGCAGCCGGACCGTTCTAATTTTCTTCCAATTCGGGTGCGAGCTTTACAGGAAAAAAAATGCGGAGTTTCCTGTTTTTCGCCCTGCTGATCATATCCGTTCCAACTTTCTCCCAATCCGTAACGATCTCCGGGCAAGCGCGAGACGCATCCCGGAAAACGCCGCTGGCTTTCGTAACCCTTACGCTACACCGGGCGACGGATAGCAGCCTGGTAGCGGGAACGGTGAGCGGGGACGACGGGCGGTTCTCCATCCCGGCACCCACAACCGGTAAGTTCAACCCTTCCGCGTCGCTGAACTGCCGCAAAAGCCGGGTGAACCTCTTCTTCCAGGGAGATAGCCTTCACACTCATACGCTCAACAAAATTGAATTTACGGACAGGTTGTATGCGGCCGGATACACCATCCGCCAGCAACTGAAACGCAACCGCAGAACGAACGTCACCTCCGGAAAAGCCGGCGCAGACTGGTTCGTGGACGACCACAATACACTCACGGTTTCCGGGCTCTACAGCCGCGAAAAAATCCTCGACAACGGCGATCAGCCTTTTTTCGACAACCCGCTGAAGAACCGGCACCACCTCTGGCCACAGACCTGGCCGGAACGCTCCGCATCAAACGGAAAGTGGATGGAGACGGCTTCCATTATACCAGTACCGATTATTACGAAACGCAGGTGATCCGCGCCGGGTACGCCTGGAAATTTTAAACTTCTTGGACATGTTCTTTTCGCGCCAGAAAAACTATCGACTGATGACCGGGTTCGCGGTCATGTTCCTGGGCCTTTCCACGCTGCTGCGGCTCATTTTGCTGATCATTTCCCTGAAAAGCGCCGACCTGACGTTCCTGGCGCTGCTGCGCATTTTCGGATTCGGGCTGTTGTTCGATGTGGGAGTCGCCGCATTCTTCCTGCTGCCGTACGCCGCTTACCTGCTGCTGCTGCCGGCCCGGTGGAGCGACAGTTTATTCAACCGCATGGTGACGCCGGTATTTTTCTTCATCGGCACACTAACCCTCATGTTCTCCTTCTTCGCCGAGTTCACATTCTGGCTGGAGTTCGAAAGCCGGTTCAATTTCATTGCGGTAGATTACCTGGTGTACACCTACGAAGTGGTCCAGAACATCAACGAATCCTATCCCCTGCCGGTCCTCATCGGGTGCATGCTGGCCGTGACGGGCATCATCACCTGGGCATTCGCTTACGCAGGGATTTTCAGGTCTGCATACCGGGGCACAACGCCCTTCCTGCAGCGGGCGGGTGTTTTCGCCGGATTATTGGCCGTGGCCGGGATCTACGGATTTTTCATCGGCAACAGCCTCCCCGAGCGCGGGCACAACCGTTACCAGGACGAGCTGGCGAAAGCGGGGATTTACTCTTTCTTTTCTGCGTTCAAAAACAACGAGCTGAACTACGAGCATTTCTATCAACTCATCGGTGTAAGGGACGCCTTTTCCATGGTGCGTACCAGCCTCCAGGAACCGAACAGCCAGTATCTGCACAACGGCACTTCGATCTGGCGGCACATCCGCCACGATGGCCCTGAAGCGCATCCCAACGTGATCCTGGTAACGATCGAAAGCCTGAGCGCGGATTTCCTCGGGCGATTCGGCAACAAACTGGGCCTTACACCCGTGCTGGATTCCCTCGCCCGGAAAAACCTTGTGTTCGACCAGATGTACGCCACCGGTACGCGGACGGTACGCGGGATGGAAGCGTTGTCGCTCGCCGTTCCACCCACACCCGGCAACAGCATCGTTCGCCGGCCGGGAAACGGGGACCTTTCCACCGTGGGGGCCATCTTCCGCACAAAAGGCTACGCCACCAGCTTCCTGTACGGGGGCGACGGTTTCTTCGATAACATGAACGCATTCTTCGGCAGCAACGGCTACAACATCGTGGACAAAGGCCGCAACCTGCTACTGGGCGACCGTTTCACCGCCAGCCGGAACCAAATCCCCGACAGCCTCATCCATTTCCGGAACGCCTGGGGTATCTGCGACGAAGACCTTTACGCCGCCGTTATCCGCGACGCCGGACAACAATACCGCAACGGCAAACCGTTCTTCGACTTCGTGATGACCACTTCCAACCACCGCCCGTTCACTTATCCGGACGGGAAAATCGGCTACCCTTCCGGTTCCGGCCGCGAAGGTGCCGTGCAATACACCGACTACGCTATCGGGCAATTCCTCAAAGCCGCGCAAAAAGAGCCCTGGTTCGCCAATACGGTCATCATTTTCGTGGCAGACCATTGCGCCAGCAGCGCCGGGAAGAACGAAATCGACGTCGCCAAATACCATATACCCGCCATCATTTGCCACCTGCCGGATGCGCGGCCCGATTCTATTTCGCAACGTTGCTCCCAGATCGACCTCTTCCCCACACTTTTCGGCCTTCTGCACTGGAATTACGACAGCAACCTTTACGGGCTCGATGTTAGGCAGCCCGGTTACCGCCCGCGGGCATTCCTCGGCACTTACCAGAAGCTGGCGTACCTGCAAAACGACAGTATGGTGATCCTGTCCCCCCAACAACGGGTGGAAACGATGCAATACTCCGCCGCCAGCGACAGCCAGGCTCCCGTAAAAGCCGATGACCGGACCGTTATGGAAGCGATCGCATATTACCAGACGGCATATTATTTGTTCAAACATGGCGGGCTGCAGGCGAAAAAGTGACAGCCCGTCGTTTCCCAACGAAACAAGTCCTTGCCGCTTCGTCGAAGGCGGAAGCGGACCAATGGAAAGAACGGTTGCAGGCTACGGGCGGAACGAATTACGGCAATGACGGACAGGTAGGGAGTTTTGGCCATTACTGTTTCTCCGCCCAGACATATCCCCTCCGGGTCTGGAATTCCATGTTTTCGTTCGGCCGCCGCTCGATGGCATCGATGACGCGGACCCCCGTTTCCTGGAGCAACTGAACGATATCGTCCGTTTTGAAGAAGTACAGATCGATGTCGATTTCCTTGTCGTGCGCCTTGTCGAAATGCCTGATTTCCTCCCCCACATGAAAGGAAAACAAAAAATCACCGCCCTTTTTCAATACCCGGCTGATTTCCCCGAAACACTGCCTGACCTCCCCGAGCGAAAAATGAACGATCGCGTAGAACGCCAGCACACTGCCCAGGTGCCCCGGCGGGAATGCGATATGCAACAAATCGCCGGTCTCGAAACGGATTTTCGGGGATAATTTCCGCGCTACTTCGACCATGGCCGGCGCCAGATCGATCCCTACGATGTTTTCCAGGCCATTGTCGTGCAGGAACCGCGTGGTTTGGCCCGGCCCGCAGCCGAAGTCCGCACATAATCCTTCATCTTTGTTCGCCCTGGCGAATTCTTTCAGCAGCAGGCGGTCGACGTGCTTTCCCGAAAGCTCGTCCCACCGTTCCACTGCATAATCTCCGGCAACGAGATTGTAACATTCCAGGATTTTTTCCGGTGAATTCATGATTGGGTGTTTTGTTTCCGGTAATGAACGGAAGGGTTGACGATCGTAGTATCCTGAAATTAAGCCGTATTTATCAGGTTGCGGGATTAAATTTACCTTTGCTGTTGAATGCATTATATTTATTTAAATTAACATTTCCCCTGACCCAAAACGATAATCCCTGTTATGGTACGCACATCGCTATTCCTTACATTATTCCTCTTTTCCTGTTTTACCGCACTGGCGCAAACTGCCCGCCAGGCTATCAATCAATATACATTCGCCCGGCTGTACGGTTACGTCCGTTTCTTTCACCCGTCTGATGCCGGAGTGGTCACGGATTGGGACGCGCTGGCCATTTACGGGGCGCAGGCGGTGGATGGCGCTAAAAACGCCACAGAACTGAAAACTGCGCTGGAAGGCATTTTCCACCCCATCGCCCCAACGTTGCGGATATACGAAACCGGCAAACCGGCGCTGGGCCCATTGGAAGCGCCCCGGGATGCGGACCGCATGAAAGTGGTGATGTGGCAGCATAGCGGGTACGGCCCTGGCGGGGGGATCTACAAATCCATCCGGACCAACAGCTACAACTTCCAGCCGAAGGCTGCAGGGCCCGCGGGCGGGGCAATGAAAGCCGAATTCACCGGTACGCTTTTCCCCATCGACCTCGCCGCCGGCACCTTCCTGCACAAAGACCTCGGCAATGGCATCACCATCGATATGCCGATGGCGCTTTGGGGCGATGGCAAAACGACCTTCCCGGCCACAGACACCATTGCCGCCAGGGCCCTCAGCCAGCAGCGCGCCGCCGGCCTCCCAGCCCCCCTCACGGGCGAAAATCTCTACCTGCGCCTGGCCAACGTCTGCATCACCTGGAACATCTACCAACACTTCCACCCCTATTTCAAGGAATGGACGACCAACTGGGACCAGGACCTCCAAACCGCCATCGCCGACTGCTACCGTGATAAAACCCCTGCCGATTTCGAGCGCACGCTGGCACGCCTCAATGCGCGCCTGCACGACGGCCATACTTTCGTGTCCGGCCCCCAGACATTCGCAGACCGCCGCTTCCTCCCCCTCCAGCTGGCCTGGGCGGATAACAGTCTTGTGGTGACGGCGGTGTTTACCCCCGATACCAAAGCCAGGCGCGGCGACGTCATTACCGCAATCAATGGCATGGCTACGCAGCAATACCTCAAGCAACGGGCTGCCCTCGTATCCGCAGGCAGTGCCAACGCCATGATGCGTCAGACGATCAGTTCGCTGTGCGTGTCCAAACCCGATTCCAGCCTTCAGCTTACTTTCCGTTCGGGACGCGGGCAAACCTGGCGGGAAAAGGTCCCCTTCAGCATTCCGGCAAACGAATATTATGGAAAACTGCCCAACACCCGGCCCGCGGCATTCGATTCGCTGGGCAACGGGATCATTTACCTTGATCTTTCCCGCCTGGGCTGGAACGAAATGAAAGGGAAAATGGACGAGATCGCCGCCGCGAAAGGCGTGGTGGTAGACCTGCGGGGCTATCCGAAAGATGAGAACGGATCACAGCTCATCGGCCACCTGATCACGAAAAAAAATAAAGACAAATGGATGCATACCCAGCGCATCGCACGGCCCGATCATGAAAATACCGGATGGGACAGCTTCGGCTGGAACCTGTCCCCCAAAAAACCGCACATCGCCGGCAAAACCGTTTTCCTGACAGACGGCAGCGCCATCAGCTACGCGGAATCCGTGATGGGATATATCAAAGATCAACACCTCGCCACCATCATCGGCGAACCGACGGCGGGCGCCAACGGCAACGTGACGGACGTATCCCTTCCCGGCGGGTATAGATTCCGCTATACAGGCATGAAAGTTACCCAGCACAACGGCGCGCAGCATTTCACGAAAGGCATTACGCCCGATATCCTGATCGCGCCCACCATCAAGGGGATCATCGACAATAAAGATGAGCTCCTGGAAAAAGCCGTGGATGTCATCAAAAACGGACAGTCTACCGTAAAAAGCGGGCGGGAAGCCAAATAAACGCTTCATAAAAAGCAAAAGCCCCGCGGAACGTGGTGTTTCGCGGGGCTTTTTTTGTAAAGTTCATCTGTCAGGCATCCGAGATGATCCGGTTGTTCCAGGCGTCGAGGTATTTCTCCAGCACATCCAGCGGCATGCAGCCATATTTGATGATGGCATCGTGAAAATCGGGCAGGCTGAACCGTTTGCCCTGGAGGCGGCTGTATTTATCCCGCAGCGCTTTGATCCGCAGTTCCCCGATTTTGTAAGACAGCGCCTGTCCCGGCCAGGCCATATACCGTTCCACTTCCGCCGTGGCGGTGGTTTCGCTGATGGATTCGTGGGCCATCATATAGGCGATGGCTTCCTGCTTCGACAGTTTCCCGGTATGGATGCCCACATCCACGACCAACCGGATGGCGCGATGGATCTCGTTGTTCAGGGCGCCCATTTTCTGGTAGGGATCGGTGTAGCAGCCAAGCTTCTCCCCGAGCGATTCGCAGTACAGCGCCCAGCCTTCCATGTAGGCGTACAGGGCATTTTGCCGCTGAAACGCGGGCAGGTCGCCGTATTCCTGTTGCAGAGAAATCTGGTAATGGTGACCGGGTACCGCTTCATGGATGAACGTACATTCCATTCCGTAAAAAACCGTGCTCACCTTATTGGCGTCGGGAATGGGAACGAAAAATATCCCGGGACGGTTTTCCTTGTAATTCCCCTTGATGTAAAACGGCCCGGCTTGCGAAGCTTCACGGTAAGCATCCACTCTTTTAATGATAAATTCGGTTTTGGGGCGATGATGGAACAGCTCATGCAGATGCGGTCCTATCTTTTTGTAAATCCCGCGATAGGCGTCCAGCACCTGTTCCGGCGACGTGAACGGCCGGAAACGCTTGTCTGTCCGCAGAAAATGGAAATATTCCGGCAACGTGCCGCTGAAGCCCGTTGCGCGCTTGTTCTGCTCCATTTCCCGGGTAATGCGGTCCACTTCCTCCAATCCCGTTTGGTATACCTGTTCGGCGGTCAAATCCGCGTTCGTCGTGTATTGTTTGATGAAATACCGGTACATCCCATCTCCGCCGGTCAACGCGTGCAGCCCCGGTTGGTCCTGCGCGAAGGGTAGATAGTCGTTTTCCAGGTACTTCGCCAGTTTTTCGTAGGAACGCAACACGTATTGGGGCACTACCTGGCTGTACAAAGCCCGCAAGGCCTGCTTTTCCGCTTCGGAAAATGCCGCCGGGAAATGCCGGAGCGGTTCGTAGAAAACACTTTTGGCCGAATCCTTTTCCGCCAGCTCCGTCAACTGCGGGATCATTTTCACGACCAGCGCTTTGGGCAACACCACCCCATGCCGCTTTCCTTTCCCGAAATTCGCGATCGCCGTATCCACCCAATCGCTGAACGCGATCATCCGCTTCGACCACTTCCGGTAATCTTCCGGTGTATGAAACGGCTGAGGACCGCTTCCGGAGCCAAACAGCGCCAGGTCCAACGGTACGGAAGCCGTGAATTGATTGAAGGGGAGGTATTCCAGGTGCAGGGCCAGCCCTTCCAGGTTGGTTTGCAGGGTGTATTCCAGGATATCGTAGGAAATCCGGTCTGCTTCGGTCAGCTTGCTCCTGTTGAACTGCCGCAGATCGCGCAGACAGGCCCGGTAAAAAATCGTTTTCGCCGCCCGAAACTCGCTGGAACCGTCGTTTTGTAACTGATCGTCATAAGTGTGGATACCATCCGCTGTAGCCTGAAGCGGGTTGAAAAAGCATTCCTGTTCGTAATACCGTGCAAACAAATTCTCCAATTTCTTTTTGGAGGACTGCGCGCTGAGCGCAGCGGAAAAGAACATCAGGAAAGAAACAATAATAAATGTGCGTTGCTTCATGTGATAACTGTTACTGAATTCGGACTTGATCGTCCAAAATTAGCACAGCTCCCGGTCCTGGAATTGTACCGTATTAGCCTGACGGCATTTATAGCTTCCGGTATTGATTCGGGGTGATCCCCAAGAACCGTTTATAGGTTTTGATGAAATGCGCCTGATCCGAAAACCCGCAGTGGTGGGCGATTTCGGTCAGCGAATGTTTCCCGGAGCGGATCATCGACAAGGCCTTTTCTATTTTGATCTTCCGCAGGTAATCCCCGATCGTAAGCCCGAAATACCGGGGGAAATATTTTGAAACCGTTACGGGATGCAGGTCCAGCGTTTTGGATATCTCCGTCAGCGAAAGCGGCAGGTCCCAGCTGTCGTACAGTAAATCCCTGATCCTGACCGTCCAGCCGGGATGTACGGTTTTATCCCCGGTTCCCGCCGGCGCCAGCAGTTTGAGGCATAGCTGGTGAACGGACAGGGCGCTCACCTGGTCGTTCAGGTAATGTTCCGCCATGATCTGCACGAGGCCGCTGGTGTTCCATTGCACTTCCGGCGCGCACATCCAGGATTCGCCGGGCACGTCCATCCCGTATTTATCGAAGAATGCCGGGGTAAATTCCAGGTTAAAGATGCGGGTGCCTTCCTGGTAACCGACGTTCTGGTGCGCGATACCCGGATAATAATACAAAGCTGCGCCCGCGTGCTGGTTGGCCGCCCCGTCTTCCCGGACTTCCCGGCTCCCGCCGGACAGGATGTGCGAGAAATGGGGGTTTCGATGACAGTGCCAGTCGGAAACCATATGGTCGCCGTAGCGGGTTTCGGAAGAAATCACCCCTTCGAATACGAATTGGCTGGTTTCCTTTCCCACATACGTTCCCGTATTGAATAAGACTGGTTTCGTGTGCTGCATGGTTGATGATTTATCCATCTGCCGGAGGGCAAAGCTACGAATTAATCAAAAACCGTTCCGGCACGGCCGGTTTGCATTTCGGGGGACAGGCCGCCACGGGGCAATGACTGCCCGGAAGTGCCTGCCTCCCTTGTAAAATTTGATGTAAATTGTAATCCTTACAACACGCAACGTAGGTAACCGAAAATTCTTTCGCATGGAAGGTAAAGCCATATCTATCCGGCCGTTCATCGGCGCAACGGATTTCGAAGTATCGAGCAGTTTCTACAAAGACCTGGGCTTCCGGGAAGTGGTACTGTCGCCCGCCATGTCGCTTTTCACGGCCGGGAAACTGGGTTTCTACCTGCAACGCGCCAACGTCAAAGACTGGATCGACAATACGATGATCTTCATGGAAGTGGACGACGTCAGCAAGTTTTGGGAATACCTGACCGCGCTCGATCTGCCCGGCAAATACCCTTCCGCGAGGTTGGGCGGGATACGGACGGCCGACTGGGGCCGGGAATGCTTCGTGCACGACCCTTCCGGCATCCTGTGGCATTTCGGGGAATTCTCCGCCAAAACGAATTAGTTTCCTGCCATGGCTGTTACAGGTCCACCAAACCACTCCGTTTGTTACAGCGGTTCATCACCTGTACCTGCCAGCGATAGTTGGGGTAATTCGCTTCCAGGCTTCCGCGTGCGCCTTTCCCGGGCACGCAGTTTTTGATGGTTATGGCCACCACGCCTTCGTTCACCGTACCGGAAATCAGCGACACGCTGTAGCCGTTGGCGGCAATTTCGAAACGGGGGGCGCCGGGGCTCATGAAATACAGGCGCACGGGGTAGCAGGTTTGCGTCATATCGCAGGCGCCGCTGCCGCCGTAGGGCAAAATCCCCGGGCCATCGGCCTTGAACGCAACTTTAATCCGGATACCATTGCCGTTGGGGTCGCAATCCATCGTAACGCCCGTGATCACGGGGGCCGTGCCGCAGGGCGGGATCACGATCGCGGAAATAGTCCGCAGTTTTTGCTGTTGGTAGTAGACGTCGATGTTGGTAAGCTGATCGGCCGCCTCCTCGTGCGATAACGTCAAATCAAAATCCTGGCTGCCTTTCAGCATGGTGTAGGCTACCTTGGTATTGGAGTTTTGCAGGGTTACGTCGTTGTAGTTGACCGGGATCGCCCTTCCGTCTTCATTCACCACTTTGAACGTCTTTTTCACGCCGGAGTTGAACGTTGCCTGGAAAGGAACATCGCTTCCGTCGGCCATTACCAGCTTCGGTTTGATGAATTTGAGGGTGATGTCGCGCGTGGCGCTGGGGTTCCAGTTATCCCCCGAAAAAGCGTACCGGGCCGTCAGTTTGGTATACTTTTCATATTCGGGCAGCGTTTTCGGGTTGAGCCGGAATGTGACCATGCCATTGGCGGTGGAGGTCATTTTCGTTTCCATGTAGACGGCTTCGCTGGTGCCGGGAATCACAAAGGCCATGTCTACCCCCACCGGTTGTTGGGTGTAAGGCAGATTCGTTTCGTTATCGATGAGGGTGAACGTGAGCTTGATCTCGTCGCCGGTAACCTCGTCGTAATCCAGCAGGGAGCCTTCTGCGAAGGGCTTTAGCGACACATCCGGCATGAGGGCCGCTTTCAGTTCGGCGATCGTGGCGGCGAGGCTCTTCAGCAGGCCCGCCATGATGGTTTTCTCGAATTTATACCCGGAAACTTTTCCCTGGATGCTTTTAAACAGATTGTTCAGCTCGCCGTAGCGGGCCTCCAGGCTTTTCAGTTCTTCTTTTTTGTCCTGCATATTGCCGGCATTCCTAACCGATTCGATGCCCTTTACGATAGCGGCTTTGATAGCGGCCAGCGTGGGGTGCGTATCGTAAGCCAGGCCGCCGCACTGGAAATAATCGAGGGTATTGTCGACCGATTTGCTAACATCGTCAGAAGGTTGCGGCTCGATGCAGTTGTAGACCCGGTCGCCTCCTTCCCCTTCCTTCAATGCGCTGAGCCCGGCGGTTTGTTTGCCGTTCTCGAAATAGGATTTCACCAGAACTTCCGCCGTTCCCGTTCCCCAGTTATAATTCAGTATCGACATCACCGAGCGGGTACGTGAAATATGGTTCATTTCCACCACGATGCTGCCCTTTTTGCCGTTCAGCATGGTGTACATCCGGCTTTTGGAGACTTCGGGAAACATTTCGGTCACCAGCAGTTCCGTATTCCCTTTTTTGGCCAGCACGGTGGAGGTCAGGTATTGCATTTTACCGTTGGCGTCGATCTTCCCGTAACCTGCCAGCGTATCTTCGTTGTATGCGATCTTGAAAACGAGTTGATTGGCCGCGTTCGGCGTCAGCTTTTCTTCGATCAGCACATTCCCCACGCCGGCCGTGATACCATTGTTGTACGCCGCATCGGCTTTGCGTTTTTCCGCCAGCGTTACTTCGGGTGTGGAGGGCGTGCTTTTCTTGCTGCAGGAAGTGATGATGCCAATGAGCAGCAAAACACATGAGAATGATAAACGTGGTAGGTGCATAAGGACAGGTATCGGTAAACAACGGCAAATGTAGCCCCGGCATCGTCCCCGTCACATACCCAGAATTAAGTATTTCCGGGTTATTCGAACGAAACCGCGTTCGCGCGTTCTTCCTTTCGCACACCGGCCGGCAGCGCCATCAGCATCCCCGCCACGACCGCCATGCAAACGATACCGGCCGCCAGCCCGTTGTCCAGCGCCAGTTTGTACCCGGCGGCAGATTCACTGATAACCGAGTTGTAGAAGATACCTCCGATGATGCTGATTCCCAGCGCCGAAGCGATCTGCTGGAAAGTCGAAAAGATACCGGCCGACAGGCCCGCATGGCGCGGCGGAATACTGTCCAGCACGATGTTCAGCAGGAAAGGCAGCACCATGCCGTTGCCCAGACCGTACAAACCGATGAGCGCGATGTTCAAAAAGGGCATGCGGGACGTGGAGAACATTTTCATCTGTAAAACGAAGCTGACGAAAATGATCCCCAGTCCTGCGAGCAGCACTTTCTTCCCGTACCTCACCAGCCATTTCGACGCCAGCACGGAGCTCCCCATGAAAAGGACCGCATGCGGAATAAAATACAGCCCGCATTCCAGTGCGGAAACACCCAGTCCGTTTTGCAGGTATACCGCCACCATGAGCAGATAGGCCGTGTGGAACATGAAATGGAAAAGCACGGCCAGCAAACCGATATTGAAATGCCGGTTCCTGAACAACTGTGTATCCAAGAGCGGATGGCTGCCGGCGGCGGACTTTTCCTTCTGCCGGACGAAGAACACCGTCATGAGCGCGCTGCCGGCAACGAGCGCAACCATGCTCCAAAGGGGCCATCCCTGCTCCCTGCCTTCGGTGATGGAATAGATGCAGCAGCCCAGGCCGCCTGTCAGCAGCATGGCGCCCGGATAATCGAAACGGACGCCGGTTTGACGTTCGGTTTCCGGCAGGTATTTCCGGATCGCCCAAAGCGCCAGGCAGCCAACCGGTACGTTGATGAAAAAGATAAGCCGCCATCCTTCAATAACGGTGCGGGTTTCAGCGAGATAGCCCCCGAGGATCTGGCCAATGATGGCGGCAATGCTCAACGTGATGCCGTACCAGCCGATGGCTTTGGCGCGCTCCCGCTGCTCCGGGAAAAGGTCTTGTATGAGAGCGATGGACTGCGTGACCATGAACGCCGAGCTCACGCCCTGCAGGAACCTGGCGATGTTCAACTGTAGCATCGTTTGCACCGCTCCGCACAGGCAAGACGTTACCGTGAAGCAAAGCATCCCCAGGAAAAAGACTTTCCTACGCCCCAGGTAATCGCCCGCCCTGCCGCCGATGATGAGGAAACAGGCGCTCCCCAGCAAATAACCCGCTATCACCAGTTGTATTTCTCCCTGCGTGGCGCCGAGTCCCGATTTGATGGTGGGAATGGCGATATTGATGATGAAAATATCGATCACATATAGCAGCGGCGCCGTAAGGATAACCAGCAATACCCACCATCTTGTATCTTTTGTACCCGTCATGTTGTTTCCGTTTTAATTGACGAAGCAAAATTACCGGCACGCCTTTCCGCTGGCAACCGGTAATCGGACAAGTATTTTTTTGGGCGGGAGAACCCTGGCAAAATGCGGTGCCCCCCGGCGACCGATTTTACCCGCAACCGCCAGGCCGGCACGATCATTCTCGGCGTAAAGGGCGCTACGTCCCTTACCAACCTCTTCATGGGCTGTGTGGCCAAATAAATCCTCCAGCGCAACGGCCTGCCCGTTCTCCTGCTGGTGAAGCCTTAAATCCGGTTTTTATGGCCCGGATGGCGGCGGACCGCGCAGTTGCCCGGTATTTCACGTACTTTTGCGCGATGAAGCATTCTTCCCTTTCTATCGCCGATATCCTTTCCAACTTGCAAATCGGGGCTTTGAACGACATGCAGCAGGCATCGCTGGAAACGAACAGCACCAGCGATGCGGTAGTGTTGCTGGCCGATACCGGTTCCGGTAAAACGCTCGCTTTCCTGTTGCCCCTGGTGCAATCGCTGAAAAAGAACGAAAATGTAAGCCAGGCCATGATCATCGTTCCCGCACGGGAACTGGCCCTGCAGATAGAAAGGGTTTTCAAAAGCATGAAAACCGGATTCAAGGTCACCTGCTGCTATGGCGGCCACCTGCGCGAAACGGAAGAAAACAACCTGAAGGAAGCGCCGGAGCTGATTATCGGTACGCCCGGCCGGTTGGGCGACCACATCCGCAGAGGCAATATCAACACCGCGCATATCCACACGCTGGTGCTGGATGAATTCGATAAATCGCTGGAAGAAGGGTTCGAAAAGGAAATGGCCTTCATCATCGGCTCCCTGCCCGCTTTGAAGAAAAGGATCCTCACTTCGGCCACCGAAGCCCTGGAGATCCCTGATTTCGTAGGACTGGAAAACCCCACGGAGATCAATTTCCTGAAAGGAGAAAAATCCCCCGCCCTGGCCGTGCAGATGGTCAACAGCGACGAGCCCGATAAATCCGAAACCCTCTTCCGCCTCATCTGCGCCCTGGGCAACCGTTCCACCATCATATTCTGCAATCAGCGGGAATTCGTGGGCGAAGTGAGCGGGATGCTGAAAGACAAAGGCATCCTGAACGTGTTTTATCACGGCGCCATGGAACAACAGGAGCGCGATGCCGCCCTTTGCAAATTCAGGAACGGCAGCTCCAATATCCTCGTTACCACCGACCTCGCCGCCCGCGGGCTCGACATCCCCAACATCCGCTACATCATCCATTACCAGCTCCCCCATACGAAGGAAACCTTCGTGCACCGCAATGGCCGCACCGCCCGCATGGAAGCCAGCGGCACCGCCATCCTCATGCTGGCGCCCGGCGAAAAGGTACCGGATTACATTTCTCCCGCCCCCGAAGTCATCACCCTGCCCGCCAAAGCCGTATTACCGCAAAAACCGGATTGGACCACCCTGTTCATCGCGGCCGGCAAAAAAGATAAAGTGAACAAAGTGGATATCGTCGGCTTCCTTTCGCATAAGGGGATGCTGAAAAAGGAAGATATCGGCATCATCGAAGTGAAAGATTTCTTTTCCTTCGTGGCCGTGCGCAAGTCCAAAGCCGGCGCCACGCTGCATTTGATACAATCAGAACGGTTGAAGAACAAAAAAGTGAAGATCAGCGTAGCCAAGTAATTCGCTACAATTTTACCAGCCCGCTTTTACCAGGTACATAACGAGGCCTGCCCTCGTTTTCAGCCGGGCTTTTCGAAGAGGCTGATGCGGCAGCTTTCCACCGGCGGCTCCCTCCCACCATCGGCAGCGCCCGCCGCCTCCCATCTCCCATTAAAAACTTTCCACTATATTTATACAGTACGAGGCGCCCCGCATGATAATACACCTACTTACACGCCGCACACCTGATTACCTGGCTATCATCACCATGGCCCTGCTTTGCTGCGCCATGACCGCCTGCCGGCGCACTTCCGGCTCCCCCGCCTCCCGCAAGGTCTACATTGCACAATCCGGCGGCCGGTACACCATTTTCAGGGACGGCCAGCCCTTCACCGTCAAAGGCGCGGCCGGCACCGGGCAGCTCGCCGCTCTCAAGGCTGCGGGCGGCAACACGATCCGTACCTGGGACACCCTGCAGCTCGGCGCCCTGCTCGACGAAGCCCAAGCCAACGGCATCGCCGTCATCGCCGGGCTGTCTATCCCCGTCAGCAGCACTTTCGGATTTTACCGGGACACTGCCGCCGTTTCGGCCCTTTACCGGGCTTTCGAACAGATCGTGGAGCGTTATAAAAACCATCCGGCCCTACTCATGTGGTGCCTCGGCAATGAAGTCGATTTCCCTTACAGGCCGCGCTTCCGGCCGTTTTACAAAGCGTATAACCGGTTGCTGGCCATGATCCACAAGCGGGATCCCGATCACCCCGTCACCACCGCGCTCATCAACTTCGACCGGCGTAACATCTATAACCTCCGCTGGAAAGTGCCCCAGCTCGACCTCATCTCCATGAACATATTCGGCGAACTGCCCCAACTGCGCACCGGGCTGCAGCAATTCGCCTGGTTCTGGGACGGGCCTTTCCTTATTACCGAATGGGGCATCAACGGGCCCTGGGAATCCGAAACCACCGCCTGGGGCGCTCCCATCGAAAATACCTCCAACAAAAAAGCGGAACAATATCTTCAGCGGTACACGGAACACATGCCAGTGAACGATCCCCGCTTCCTCGGCGCCTGCGTGTTCTTCTGGGGGCAGAAGCAGGAAGTGACGCATACCTGGTTCAGCCTGTTCTCCCGGACCGGCGAAACGTCCGCCACCGCACAGATCATGCAATATATCTGGACGGGCCATGAACCTCCGCACAAGGCGCCCGATCTGCGGTTTATGCTGGTAGACGATAAAGGAGCAAGAGATAATATCCTGGTAGCGCCGGGTACGACCCATTCCGCCACATTGATCCTGGAAAGCCCCCGCCACGATTCGCTCCGGTTAACATGGGAAGTGTTGCCGGAAGACTGGTTCATCCGCTTCCGGGGCGATGTAAATCCCCGGAAACCGCCATCGCTGGACAGCCTCCTGGTTTCCCGCGAAGGCATGAAGGCGACCTTTCGCGCACCGTTGACGGAAGGGCCATACCGTATATTCGTTACCGTACATGATGCGTACGGCAATTTCGCAACCGCCAATACACCATTTTATGTTATAGCGCCATGAAGGGAAAACTGGAACCGGTAACACCGCCATCGAAGCGGGAAATGTTTACGCTGAGGCTCATGATCCTGCTCGGCACCGCCAGCATCGGCGTGCTGCTGATCGTCCTGTTCCGGCGCACGCAGATTAGTTACGCCCCGCTCTATTGGGTGTTGATGGCAGGCATCACCTTCAATTGCCTCGCCATCCTCCATGAGTGGTACCATTATGCCGCCATCCGCGTGCCGGCAACGCCTGAGCCGCAACATCCCTTCACGGTAGATGTGTTGACCACTTACTTCCCCGGTGAACCGTACGAAATGATCGTCGAAACCCTCACCGCCATCAGGGCCATGACATACCCGCACACCGCCTGGCTGTGCGACGAAGCCAACGACCCCTACCTTCGCGAAGTCTGCGACCGGCTGGGCGTGCGGCATGTGACCCGGACCGTCCGCAAAGACGCCAAGGCAGGGAATATCAACAACGCGCTGCAATACGCCACGGGAGAGCTTTGCGTGGTGCTCGACCCCGACCATGTGCCGTCTCCCGACTTCCTGGACGCCGTAGTGCACCATTTCAACGATCCCGGGATCGGGTTCGTACAGATCGTTCAGGCGTACAGCAACCTGGGAGACAGTATCATCGCCAAAGGCGCCGCCCAGCAAACGTTCCAGTTCTATGGCCCCATCATGACCACCATGAACAGTTACGGCACCGTACTGGCCATCGGCGCCAACTGCACCTTCCGCAGGGCCGCGCTGGATTCCATCGGCGGGCATGCCGCGGGGTTGGCGGAAGATATGCATACCGCCATGCAATTGCACGCCAAAGGCTGGAAATCCGTTTATGTACCCATCGTGCTGACCCGCGGGCTCGTTCCCAATACGCTCTCCGCCTATTATTCGCAACAGCTGAAATGGGCGCGGGGCACTTTCGAGCTGCTGGTCACCTCCTACCCGAAGCTGTTCCGGCAGTTCACCTGGCTGCAAAAGATTCATTACGGCACCATTCCGCTGCATTACCTGGCAGGGGTCGTATTTCTCATCAATTTCCTGGTGCCGGTGATTGCGCTGGTGACGGGGTATATCCCTTTCCGGGCAGACCTGGTGGAGTTTTCGCTGTTCGCTTTCCCCGCCATCGCTTCCATCCTCCTTATCCGTCATTATGTGCAGCGGTGGGTGATGGAAGAAACCGAACGCGGGTTTCATATCGTGGGCGGATTGCTGTTTATCGGCACCTGGTGGATCTATCTGCTGGGGCTCGTCTATACCATCGCGCGGAAAAAAGTGCCTTACCTTCCCACGCCGAAAGACGATTCCGGGCCCGACGACTGGCGGCTGAACATCCCCAATATCGCTATCCTCGTCATATCCCTCGCAGCCATCGTTTACGGGCTGAATTATGACTGGAACCCCTATTCGCTTTTTATGGCGGGCATTGCAGGCATCAATTGCCTCATCATGATATTCAATATCATCGCCAGCCTCCCGCTGCGGAAAATCCCCGCGAAGTACGGTTGGGTAAAAACGATACTGATCGTGCCGCTCCTGTTGAAAAGGCAATTCTGGGTCTTCCGTCACCTGCACCTGTATTCCGGCATCCGCAAACTCGGGCTGCCGTTATTGCTGGCCGTGATCGGCCTGAGCTGGTATTTTACCTCCGGATATAACGATGCCCCCGGTGTGCGCCTCATTCCCCGGCAAGATGTTTTCTATTCCGGCGCGTACAACCCACCGGGCCAGGGCATGCCGCGCATGCAGATTACTTCGCTGTACATTGCGTGGGGCAATGGCCCGGAGCACCTCCTGCCGGATTCGCTGGCGGCGGTATACAATGGCGGTTCCATTCCCATGGTCACCTGGGAACCGTGGCGGTCGAAGTTCGGGCTGCGCATAAATGGCTTGAAAGACGAACAGAAAATCATGTCCCTCATCCCCACCGGCATTTTCGACAGTTACCTGGAACGGTTCGCCGACCAGGTGAAGGCACTGGACCGGCCGCTGTTCCTCCGGTTTGCGCATGAACCCGACAATCCCGGCTATCCCTGGTCGCCCGCAGGCGGCAATACGCCGGAAGAATTCCGTGCGGCATGGCGCTATGTGCATACGCTGTTCCGCCGCCGCGGAGCGGTGAACGCCATTTGGGTCTGGAACCCCTGGAAGGCGGCCCATGCGGCATCCTATTTCCCGGGAAAGGCGTACGTAGACTGGATAGGCGTTACCGTTCTCAATTACGGGCCGCAGCATGGCGGGAAGGGTTG
Organism: Chitinophaga rhizosphaerae; assembly: GCF_003958645.1. Taxonomy (GTDB): domain Bacteria; phylum Bacteroidota; class Bacteroidia; order Chitinophagales; family Chitinophagaceae; genus Chitinophaga; species Chitinophaga rhizosphaerae. The sequence continues at coordinate 204,260 of NZ_RXLO01000005.1, read as the reverse complement.
GAATAGTTTCGAATCGCTGTACCAACCGTTCGACAGCCTCCCGCTTTTCCGATCCGGACTGCCGGTGATGATCGCTGAAATGGGCTCCATCCCGGAGGCGGGCAACCAGGAAGGCTGGTTCCGCGATGCGTTCCGCGCCATCCGTACGCGTTTCCCCAACATCCACGCGCAGGTGTTTTTCAATACGGCGCACGACACGAACGTGCCCCAGGGCGATACGGCGAAGTTCCTGGACTGGACCATCCGCCAGCCCGGCCAACTGTTAGCCGCGCTGCGGGAATCGCCCCGGCTCTCGGCGCCCCTCGCGCAGATTCCGCCTATCACTACGCCCGCATCGGAAACCGATCTGCCGGTACGCTACAAATTGCCTGGCAATATCCGGGGGCTTATTTACCAGAAAGGGGACAGCTGGTTCAGGAACCGGTATGCCCTCACGCGCCGCGAAGCCGCGCAAGACATGCAACTGATGCAGCAACTGGGTGTAAATACCATCCGCCGGTACGGACCGGGCGTGTACGACCGGAATGTGCTCGCGGAAGCCGTCAGCCATGGCATCCGCATCCATTTCGGGTTCTGGCTGCCCGACGTCAGCGACATGGACAGGGATAGCGCGGCGCTGGCGCGGATGGAGGAAAACATCCTCCAAACCATCGTCCGCCGCCGCAACGATACCGCCATCACGGCGTGGCACCTGGGCAATAACGCCTGGCAGCGCCTGGCCACGCAGCATTACAAACCGGCGTTGCTCTACCAGCAGCAACGGTACCTCCGCTGGATGGAACAACTGGCCGCGGCCATCAAAGCCGCCGACCCTTCACGGCCGGTTACGACGGACGTGCTTTTCAACCCCGGCACAGCGCCTGAAATGGCCTGGCTCCGGCAGCAGTTACCCGCCATAGATGCGTTTGGCCTGGAAGCCTCCAGCGATACCACCGGCCTCAGCACCCTGCTGGCCGGAAACGTCCCCTGTTTCATCAGCAAAATCCCCGTTGCCGCCTACGCCAAGCTGCCGCCGGCACCGGCGTTCCTCACTACCCTGCAAGACCAGGAAACGAGGGACGTCGTGACTTTCGACGGCCTCACCGATCATAACGGACGGAAAAAAACCGATTGGCACCTGCTGGCGAAGCTTTGGAAACAGGCCCCGGCTCCACCGCCATTGCCGGCCGTAAAAATACTCAGGCCTTCGCGTACCGTTTTGCCCGGCAGCCAGCTTACCTACAACGTGCTGTTAAGCGCAGGCGCAGGCTGGCGGCTGCCCGAACCCGGGAAAGACAGGTTGCGGTACGAATGGTACCTCGTGCAAACGGACCGCTACGGGTATCCCTTCCAACTGCAACGCGTCGGCGAAGGCCCGCTCCTCAAGCTCACGATCCCCGGCGAGCCCATGCAGTACCGGCTTTACCTGGTCGCTACCCGGAATGGCAGCGTAACTACGGATTATAGTCCACTGAACACCCCGCTTTTCCTGCAAAACAGGAACCCGCGATAACGGCCCCCTACATTGGTCAACTTGGTTGTCTGATCAAAAAAACATACGAAGTTGTCAAAAGTGATCTTTTTTGTCAGCTAACGCTCATCTTACATTTACATCCGGAAATCCGGATGAATCGACGCATGGCCAAATGCTACCGGCCTGCGGATATCCTGTGACAAACCTTTATACCTCCAGCGAACCGGGAGCCGTGTAAACTATTGGCCCAGCCAAAGCAAGTACCTAACTAAGCACATAACAGCTAATTAAAAAAATATGATTGAATCCCGGGACAACTATCTCGAACTTCTGAAGAACGTATTGCTAGACATGCACCGCATCGGCAAAAATGAATACGTACCAGTATCACAGGTGACCCTGTTCGGCAAGCAAAAAATCTGGGGCATGCTCGACAAATTGATCAGGCCCCGGCGGATGGCCATTTGCAGGGAAGTGAAAAGCTCGCGCGAACAACGGTGGAACGGCCTTGACTGGCCTGCGAACGCGGATTCCATGATAGGTATGAAAAGGATGAACAACATCGAATTCTGCGTGAAGGAAGTGATCCGCAACCAGGTGCCCGGCGATCTGATCGAAACCGGCGTATGGAGAGGCGGCGCCACCATTCTCATGCGGGCCATCCTGCACGCCATGAATGATAAAACCAGGACCGTTTTCGTCGCGGATTCCTTCGAAGGGTTGCCCAAACCAGACGATAAATACGCCGCAGACCGGGGCGACATCCATTTTATTTACAAGGAACTGGCGATCCCGCTCGAGGAAGTCATGCATAATTTTGATAAATATGGCCTGCTCGACAACCAGGTGAAATTCCTGAAAGGCTGGTTCAAGGATACGTTGCCGCACGCGCCGATCGAGCAATTGGCCGTGGCCCGGCTGGATGGCGACATGTACGAATCCACCATGGATGCGCTCACCTACCTGTATCCCAAACTTTCCGCCGGCGGCTTTATCATCATCGACGACTGGGGTGCGGTGGAAGGATGCCGCAAAGCGGTGATCGACTACCGCGAAGCAAACGGAATAACCGATAAAATCCAGGAGATCGGCGATGGTATCGGGGTTTATTGGAAAAGGGAACAGTAATACAGGTAAATGGAATCGTTGAAAGGTGGATGATCGATTCATGTAACATGAAAAAACCGCGCCAGTCCAAGTGATCGGCGCGGTTTTTTAATTTACCCCGTTTACGGAGTGTGGATGCTCCGGCGCGGCGGCCGGAAAACGGAAAGGGGCATCCCGACGATCAAACGTCTATTCTACCTTATCGGCACTGTTCCAGACTTTTATGTCCTTGATCACCCCTTTAAAAGCCTGCGCGGTATCTCCGACGAATTGCAGCGGGAAGAACAGCGTCTGCACTTTCAGCAACGTGTCTTTCGTACCGGCGATGGGGATTTTCTGCCCCCGGAGGCTCTGCACCAGTTTACCGTCTACATACAGGCGCGTGCCCTTATGGTCGCCGCTTACGGCCAGCTGTGTCCATTTGTTGGCAGGTACGGCGTAATCAAACACATAATCATGCCCTTCCCGCGAAAAGCCCAATTTCCCTGTCTGTTGCTGCGTAAGCTTAAATACGGCGTTGGGGGAACTGAATAACACCGCGTTCGGCGTGTTGCCGGCAGCGGGTTTGACGGCGAAGCTCACCGTATAGCCGTATCCGATTTCAGGAACAGGCAAGGTGGCGAAGCTGCGCCCGCCGTATAGATGCAAACCGTCTTTTTTAATGGCTGCGCCGGAAATGCCGACGGCTTTTACCTGGTTGCCGACCGCAGCCTTTTTCCTTTCCGTTTTTGGGGTCACGAACGCCAGCGCCAATCCATCCTTTCCGGACAGTTTACCGCGCATATTCGCTCCGGGGCCTTCGCCGATTTGGGCCGCACCGGCTTCGAATGCAGCATAGGATTGGGAACTGTCGGCACCTTTCCACATTTTTTGAGCGAGCACCTGCATGGCAGGGAACACCCGGTCGTGCACGTCCTTTTCGGTAATACCGTTCCCCACCCTGTCGTTCCACACCGCGAAAGACCCGCCTTTGATCTGCGGATCGCCGTCCTTGAACCGGATATTGTTTACCTGGACGGGTTCCCATTTTTCATATAGCGTCCGCAACCGGAGATAATCGTAATAATAACCGGCGGCGGGTACGATGTATAACCAGGCGTCGGGCGTGGAGATCAGATCATAGCCCAGCCGCTTCATTTCCACGGGATCGGCGTAACCATTGTACCATGCGTTGATGGTAACGTCTTTCACCTTCACGGGCGTGTTGCCTTTGGCATGCGTAAGCGCTCCCCAGATCCGGGCTTTCTTTCCGTAACTTTCCACCAGGCGGATGTAGTGGTCTGTAAAGGCGCGGAACTGCTCTGCCGCTTCTTTCGCATACTCGTCTGTACCGATGTGTACCTCCGGACCGGTGAACACCGGGTTGGGGCCGGATAGGTATTCCATGAACACGCTGTCGATGACGCGGTAGGTAACGGGATTATCCAGGTCCAGATGGTCCATCCCGTATTTCTTGCTGCCGATTTCCGGGCGGAGTTTTGAAAATGCGAGCGAATGGGCCGGCACATCTATTTCCGGGACGATTTTCACGCCGTAGGTATTTGCCAGTTCCTGCAGTTCCCGGAATTCCTGTTTGGTATAGGAGCCGTCTTTGGCCGTCAGGTTGGGAAAGAAATCGCTTTCCAGCCGGAACGCCGCATACGTACTGTCCCAGTTATGGCCGAAGAGTTTGTAAAAACCATTATCGTTGAGGTGGATGTGAAAATCGTTCATTTTGTAGTAAGACATGAATTTCACGTATTGCCGGAGGAAATCCATGCTGAAGAACTTCCGGCCCACATCCAGCACGAACCCGCGTACTTCATACCGGGGATAATCTTTGGCAGCGCCGCAAGGGAAACGGGCATGGCCGCTGTCGCGCTCCAGCACCTGCAACAACGTGCGCGTTCCCCAGAAAACGCCCCGGGATTCCGGCGCGGAGATCTGCAGGTAATCCGGCGTGGCCGTCAGCAGATAGCCCTCTTTTTTCAGCAGCGTATCCGGCGCGGAAAGGCTTAATAAAATATCTCCGGCCACTGCCTTTCCCGTTTTTACAGGAAAGCCCGCACCGTTCGTCAGCTTCCGGAGGTCTTGCTGCAAAACTTCCGCCGTGGCCGATAAGGCCTGTGTAGACGCAGGTTCCAGTACGATCGCGGAGGAAGCGCGCAGGGAGAAGGCCCCCGTGCTCCCCTGCCACTCGCGCAAACCGGGGATCACAAAAGGAGCAGCATTGGTAGTTTGAGACCATGCATCGGGCTGCAACACCCCGAGCAGGCATGTGGTAATCAAAATGGCTTTTATCATACAAAACATATTGGTAGTCGCTTATCATATCGAACGGCATCCTGCCATCCGGGACGACTTTGGTTGAATTCCCGAGAGGCGGATAAACGCCGGCCTACACGGGAACGCAAAGATATTATTATTTCCATAGCTGTTGATCGTCTTTATATTCAAACGGCCGTTCGAGCCGGCCGTCGCCGCGTTTGTCCACCAGGCGGTACACGCCCCCGGCGGGCGCCTTCACTACCGGCAGTTCGCCGTTGCGCTCACAATGTACATCCATGATCTCCAGCCACTCTCCTTCCTCTCCCAGGCGATACAGCGTGTAGGTCCGCCCTTTTTCCACCCAGGCCCGCGCACCGGTATTGAGCTTCGAAAGCTTCATTTCCACCTGATGGCGCATGTTTGGAGCGCATACCCGTTGAATCCCGGAGGAATCCCAGACGAATGGTTTCCCGGCCAGCCGAATCCCTTGCCCCTCGGGCCATGCAGTGCAATACAATATGCCTTTCCCCATTTGCCGGAAGGAAACCGTTCCTCCTGCGCGGACTGCCCCCCAGTATACCGGCTGCCATTCGCCGTAGTTAAATGCACAGATGTAGGCCATTTTCCGGCGAAGCGGCATTGGCATGTCGATGTTGATGTCTCCTGCATCCGTATGGTCGGCCGTCGCATCTTCCCAATGATCGTGTGCGATAGCCGGAAGCAAAAATGAATCGTTTGCGATGAGTGGCTTGATGGAATCCCGCCAGATGTTCACCGGCATAAAGCTGAGCCGGAACACCTTGGCGGCGTGCGACAGCTGGTGCCGGGGGATCGCGCTCATTTTACCGTTCCCGTCCAATGCCGACACTTCAGCGTGTCCGCCGTTTCTACTGCCCCAGTACGGCACAATATCCAGCGCCGCGGGAATGCCGAAACTGCGCAGGATATATACCCCGGCATAAGCCCCGAAATAGCAATTGCCTTTCCGGAGACACTTCATCATGGGGAAAGACATGGCGCCGATGCCTCCCAAACCCGCATCCTCATACGTGAACCAGTTATTGGCCATATCCATCAACGTTAAGGCATGCTGTACCGGATTATCGCTGGACCATCCCAGTCCGAACTGTTGCGACGCCAATACCTTTTTGAGATAATCGCCATGTGCGGCCATAAAATATTCCCGCCAGGCCCCGGGCTCTTCACGAAAAATTTTGTAAGCCAGCAGGTAGTTATGAAGCGTCCGCCGGTCGGCTTTCCGGTTCCAGGCCCACTTACGCATATAAAAATCGTAATGTTCGATATGCGATTTCAGCATACTATTGGTCAAAATACCGGCGTCGGACACATTTTTCGTCGTGACCGCGAGAGACCGGGCCGACAGGAAACCGGCGATGGATGCTTCGCCCTGGATGCTGTCCCAATCCATGGTCACGGGCTCACCCGACATTTCGTCACGAAACTCGTTCACCTCGCTGGACTGGTTTGCGAGCTGCTCCTTGAAAAACAATGCAGCTTCCCTTTTCAACGAGTCTTCCGGTCGAATGGAATATTCCGCAACCAAGCCGTCGATATCGGGGCCCGAACGCGGGCTGCAGGCCGTCGAATATGCGGCAAATCCGGTAACGAGCACGGTTTTAACGAGGCTCCCCCACCGGTTGGGGTACCGGCAACAAGAAATGGCTTCCGGCCAGCCACGCCGTTTTGTAAACATTCCCGACACTTTTGAGAATTTGAAAACTTTTTCCATCCGCTGAAATTTTTATCCCGTCCACACTTTTATCCAGTTCCCCGACCGCCGGCCGCCTATCCCACAATGCCCAACGGATCAATGACCAATAACGGTCGTTCTCGAAGAATAATTCCACCCGCCTTTCGTCCTGATAACTGGCCCAAACCAAAGGCAAAGGGGTAGTCGGATCCAAAGGGGGCAACCCGCCGTGAACCATCCGGGTTTTATTCATATAGTTGATGGCCTGCCGGCTGTCTCCCATCAAACAGGAAGCCTCCGCAAGGTTAAGGTACACTTCGCCCAACCGCAACAACGGCAGAAAATGGTCGGTGCCATCGGTATACCAGACTTTTTTGGTTTCATACAGCAGTTTACGCACGTAATATCCCGTGGGGGTAATTTCGTTGCCATCTCCGCGTGCATGCGTATTGAGATTGCCGCTATCCCTTGTAAATACGATGCTATTGAAATAACGCGATGAATCGTGTACGATGCTCGCATAAAAACGACGGTCCCGGTGCGCATATAAAACAGGCAGGGCATCGTCTTGCCCTGGCCGGAACGATTTGTACCGGCCGGTTTCGTACCATCGCTTCGCCAAACCGTCCGAATCCACGACCAGGTAGGCATCCGTCATATCCTGCGTCGGGTAACGCTTCGACCATCCGTCGAACCTGTCGTGCAACAACGGGCCGTATCCTTTTCGCATTTTCGCGTTGCTCTGGTTTACCACCAGATCCTGCATCAGCGTTTGCTGAAAGGAGGTATAGGCGCGCAGCCTGCAAATGCCGAATATGGTTTCGCGGCTATTCCGGCTGCCGTCGAAGCTGTTAAACAAACCGGCATAGTCCGGATCGAGGCCGTAGGTACTGTCTGAGAGTATCTCCTTTCCCGTTTGCAATGCAAGGGAGAGGTAAGCCGCTTTTTCTTCCGGAACGCAGGCGGCGGCCTGCAATGCCACCCGAAGGACCATGGCCGCTGCCGCCGTTTTGCCCGCCCGAACGGTATTGCGTTCCACAGGAAGATGCTCCATGCTCTTCCGGAAAGCGTCGATCGTAAACCGGTACGTTTCAGCCAGGGTGGCTCTTTTTCCGGCGGGGTGAAAAAGCGGTCCCTCACCGTTGGCGGCAGTCACGAAACCGCCGTAACGCTGGGCCATCGCATAATACACCATCCCTTTCAGGAATTCCAGCTCTGCCTGCAACCGGAGCCGGAAAGGCCTCCCGATCCCACGGTTCTCTTCAACTACCTGCTGCAATTGCCGGCAAATCCCGATTTTACCGGCCTGCTCCCAGTCCCGGGCGTACACGGTATCGATTGCCGCCCGCCCGTACGGATTGTACAGGTTGTCCGTGCGTTCGTCCGTTTTACATGCATCGTAGTACAGCGGGACCAAAACCTCCTGGTAAACCGAGTACACCAGGGCGTCCAGCAACACGCTGTCTTTTTCCAGGACAGTCATAACGCTATCTTCCTGCCGGGCCGATGGCCGAAGCCGGCAAGCAGACCATATAAACAATATGGCCGCCCAAAAACATAGTCCTTTCAGGGATAATTTCATTTCCTATTCCTTGAGCTTCATGCTGACCAGAACCGGGTTGCTCTTCCTGGTCTGCTTTTTAAAATAATCCTGCAATACCGGCGGGTATTGCGGATGTTTATCCTTCGTTTTGTCGCGTGCGTTGAACATATCGAGCGAAGACACGTAGGAATAAATCCGCCCCCCGTGTTGGTAGATGCCATTGATCATCAGGCCGTCCCGCGGGTCGAAGGCGGGCAGAAAACCGGAGCCGGCATCGGGTGCCAGCCGCTCCAGCGATACCAGCTGATGGCTTAGCGTATCATAAACGAAATTATAGATGCTGTTCGCCCCGGTGCTCCGGTAAGACAGGTAATACGGTGATTCCCCCTTGAAAAACAGCTTTCGCTTGTTGTAAAAGATTTTGCTGATGCTCATGATGGTGCCTACGGGCTTTGCCGCGGCCGTCACACTGTCGAGCAACCGCGTATCCTTCAGCTGCAGCACGTTTTGCGGATAGGCGGTATTCATGGGAAATACAACCTGGCAAACCGGCACGGCGGTGTCTTTCGTAACGCGATATACGAGGTTTTCGACTGCCGTGGCCATATACGTCACCCCGTCCTGAACGATAAATCCCGAAAAATCGCCGCTCGCGTTCACCACTTTCCCGAACAGGTAGCAGAAGGCCGTTTTCGTGCGTTGGTTGTAGGGAAGCAGCCGTTTGTACAGCACATCTCCCTTATAAATTTCCGCGAGGTAAAAAATGCTGTCTTTCGGCTGGGTCCCCTTCCCGAACCGGCAACTGTTCAAACGCAGCGAATACCCTTGCCCGAGCGGCAAATGCCCCTGCGGGTAAATGCTGTTCCGGACACGGGGGGCCGGGATCGGCTGGCCTTTCAGGGAATAATAAACCAGGCTCTTCTTGCCAGCGTCGTATTGATGGATGTAATAGACCTGTATCACCTGGGCAGACCGGTCGTACTTTATTTCGGGCATTACATTGGCCGGCCATTTCACTTTTCCGGCGAACCGGCCGTTTGTCCGGAAGAACAGCGTGGAACGGGTGTCCATATCGGCGATCACGAAGCTGCTGTCTGTAACGATGAGTTTCCCGATATCGCCAAACAGGCTTTCCCGGGTGGTTTCCAACGGGATAAAAGTGATGTCGCTGAAAAAATCGGAGATGTTGCCTCCATACGCCCGGGAAGGATCGATCCGCAATACGGGAGCCTTTCCTGCCTGGGCATGTGCGCCGGTGAAAGCGAGCACGGTGGCGGCCGCCGCCCAAAACTTCCGCAGAATGTGATTGATGCCGCTCATTTTACATGGAATATGCCGATGCTGTCATAAACCTGCATCGACGGTTGTGACGAAAATGGATTTTCCACCGCCAGGATGTTGTCTGCCCCATCGGTCAGGATCACGTTGGTGGCATCGGTAACCAGGATGCCGGGGTTCAGTTTTTCGATCGCCCTTTCCTTGTCCGTTACCAGGTATTGATTAGCGGAAAGCTGCATTTTGTACCTGTTCAGGTAGTACTTCACCAATACGGTATCCCTTCCCAGTACAAAAAAATGGTAGGCCGTGCTGTCTGCAGCGGGCCCCTTTCCTTCCCGGCTCCTGTTGAGAAAATCGAGCAGTGGCACTACACAAGATGAACATTCGCCGTTAAAGGAGTAAAAGACGTTGTATTTCTTTTTCCGCAGGTCTTTGGGCGGCAACTTCAGCGTGCCGGAGAAGCGCGGCAGGATCCCCGAATCCGCCGGTCCCTTTTTTTCCGGACGGCTATGGCCGCAGGCCGCGAATACGCCAACCAAAGCGCAATAGGCCGTTAATCTCAGTTTCATGGATCGTTGTTTATCGTAAAGCGTACCGCATGAGTTTTGCCGGAGCGCCGAATTTTTTCACGGTTGTGCCGTAGAGATATTGCTCGTCCGGCGAAATGGAGATGTTATACAAATACTCATTCACTTTATATTGCCGGACCAGGTTGCCGTCCCAATCGAACTGGAGAACGGCCACCGGCCGTTCCACCCGTGTGGCGTTGAGATTGATGGCCTGTACGCCCAGGTACAACAGATACACATGCCGGTCTGTGCATGCGCCGGGGTAATAAGCACGGTAATATTCCGCATCCTTGAAATAAACGGAAGAATCACTATGCTGCTCATAATCCGGCCGAATGTTGTCTGGCCCGGTCATACGCTTCACAACCTTGTCCTTGTCGCGATAAATCACGATCTGGTCACGGTAGTTATCCACTACCCACATCAGATTTTTTTCCAGGTTGATCAGTGTTTCCCCACCCGATACATTGGAGGTGAAGAAAGCCGGTTTCATCAGGCTGTCGATCCGCATGCATTCTTCTTCGCCGGTGTTTGCGACCGGCAGGAACAAAACAGGTGATTTGCTGTTGGGGTTCATGGGGCTTTTCCCCGGCTTCAGGTAATAGGAGTTGAACAATACCAATGTATCGCTTCCATAGAGCGCCGGCGATTTCGCGAAAGACGGCAGGTTGTAGTATGTGCCCTGGTAATCGTTGCCGGCCAGCATGGAATCGATTACGAGCTTCGTAACGCGTTGCTTGGTAATATCGTGGATGGTAAAGTAGTTGTCGGCTGGATTGGGGTACCGGATCGCGCAGCTCACAAATGCGGCACTGTCTTCCCCCCGCCGGGCGATCTGCCTGATCAGCCTGCCGTTGTGGAGATTGACCACATCCACAAAATATGCATCGGATTCCCAAAAGGTGATCATCGCCAGGGAATCGCGGACGATGTTGAATTGTAATGGCCTTTTACCCGGAAACTCCAGCGGGACCTCTACTCCTGAAAGGGTTTTCGTTTCAGGAAAATCTTTCCTGGTGAAATAAGTTGTTGGTTCTTTGCTGCCCTGCCGGCAGGCCGACAATCCGCTGAATGCCATCAGGGCAATCAGGATATTTCTTGTAAATAATTGCATAAGTAGAAATTCAAAAAACACCGTTACATTTCAATAACAAGCGCTGTGCCGCCTGGTGGCCGTTTGCAGCCCCCAAGCAGCACAATGCCTTCAATCGGTCCATGCTATTCCGTTCTGTTCACGCAAACTTTCGCATTCTCGCAGGATACCGTGAATCCGCCTTCCGTTCTCGAGCATCTTTCATTCGCCATCGGCTTGCAGGAAAAGATGGTAACGGAAATTCCCAGCTTCGAACCCTTTACCACGCACATGTTGCATTCCGACCCGCCGCCATCGCCTTCGTCATCTTCAACGAACGAAGAGAGGCTCACCAGCATAACGGCCGCAGTCACCGGCGCGATCATCCATTTAAAGTACTTTTTCATGGCTGCAGGATTTAACATTTTTTAGCATTTGCGCAACTAACGGTCACCGTTACTACGCCCCATTGTTCCGTGTCTACCTTTTCGGAGAACGAACAGCTTTCGTTCGCCATCGATTTACAGGAGAAGACTACTTTCTTGTTCCTGTCAGTAACACGGCACTGGTTGCAGGCATCTGCGCCGCCCTCGTCGTCTTCGACGAAGGAAGACAGGCTTGCAACCATGATGGTCGCCATAACGGGGGCAATTGCCCATCTCAGGAATTTCTTCATTACAATGAATTTGTTTTTGGGTTTATGAATTTATTACCGGGATAAATTTAGTGCCGTCCAATGCCTGAAATGGTCAGTGTTCCTGGCGGGGCAAATCATTTTCACTTCGTTTGATGAGCGCTGTTCTGGCGGCTTCCTGTACATCATACACTTCGGCCGAGGGAATCTTCACGGGCATACGGAGGATATCCTGCGCCACCATTCGCACTTTCTGCGTATCTCCCATGGCCTGGTACGTTTTGAGCAGTTCATACCGGGGCCGGAACCGGTTGGGCAGAAACTGGCAAACCCAGGCCCGGTGGCGGGCGGCCATGTCGAATTGACCGAGCTGCGCATAGGCTGCCGCCGTTGCCTCCATCGTTTTGCGGCTGGTGAAAGATGCTTTGGCCTGTTCCAGGACGATGACGGCCTGGCCGCAACGGTCTTTGTCCTGCGCCAGCCATTGGCCGTAATCCGTCAGGAATTTCCCGTTATGGCGCAATACGGGATACAAAACGGCATATGCGTTGCCTGCTTCCTCATCCTCCTGCGCCTTATCCCCCAACTGTTGCCAGCAGTACACCGCATGCAGCTCCCGTACACCGCGGTAAAAAGGCGTCAACAGTGCAAACACCGCTATCCAGACGTACACCCGGAGCAACCGCCCTGGTATGGGCATCGGCAAACGCGGCAGCAACCTGTTCTCCCGCAGGCGAAAAGACAGTACACAGCAAACGATGAACAGGAAGGTAAACGCGTTCACGTGAAAAGGATACGCGGTGAAACCGCAGCACAGCACCGCAACCACCGTGAGCTTCACGGCGAGCAACAATGCTTTGTGCCTTTCCGACTTCGCCGTAAGTACCACTATCATCAGGATGGTGAAGGTGCCGAGCCCTGCGATGCCCGTTTCTTCGAAGAGCTGCACGTATTCGTTGAACAAAATGTAGCTTTCTCCCGCGCTCATGACGAATGAGGCCGGCGGCTCCGGGGTGTCCCGGAAATATGCGGCCTGCCAGTATGGATAATACCAACTAAATCGCCCCGGCCCGGTCCCCCACCAAAAATGGTCCGCCCAATGCGCCCCGGCCACCTGCAATTTCAGGAGCCTTCCCATCGCGCTCATTCTTTTCATCCCAAACAAGACATAAGCCCCCAACGCTGCCGCAGCAGCCCCCGTCAGGCCGAGCCCCCAAATTGCCACCGAAGGCCATGTCTTCAACACAGCGCCGATCCTTTTTCCGAAACAGCCCCAAATGCCCGCCGCCGCAGTGGCCGCCAGGGCAATACAAGCCGTCCGGCTCCCGGCGGCAACCATCAGGCCGATGGCAACTACCGCCACCGCCACGCCAATTATTCTTCCCGCTTTGCCCCCGGGGTACTTGTGCGCCAGCCATATCGCCAGCGGCAACTGTATCACCAGGTAGCAGTCGAATACGCCGGAATTTTGCAGGGAGCCCTGTAACAGCCGCGTACTGTCTTGCCCGGTATGCATGGCACCGTATAACTGCATGCTGCCCAAACATAGCTGCACCACGAAAACGGCCACGAAAAAGGCGATAACGATTTCCTTTCCGGGCAACCAAAACATGCCCATGGCCAACAGGCCGCATGCGGCAACAACCCAGCCATGTTCGTTGGCAAATGAGTACCGGTCGCTCAGCAGGAGCAGCAAACCCAAAGCCATGGCTACTCCCGGCAAAACCACGCCAAGCCACCGCCTGTCTCTTTCAGGCCGCGCCAGCCCCAATACCGCCGCGGCAACCGGCAGCGCGAAGACCAGTTTGTACTGGTCGTTCATACCGATTTCGTAGTTGAACGAAAAACGATAATAAAAAACGAAAAAAAGATAGGCGGGCACGATGCTGCCTACCATCAACAAAGTTGGGATGAGGTTCTTTGCTTTCATAAACCGGTGTCATTCGCCGCGCTTTCCAAACTTCCTTGGGTAGTACGACAGGGTCATCATAAAATATTGCTGCAGCACGTTGCTCGTTACGAATGTCTGGCTATTGCCCGTTGCCGTGTTCACAATCCCTTTGTTTTGCCGCAACAGGTCCAGCGCCGCGCATTTTACCTCTCCGCGTTTGCCTTTAAGGAAGCGGTAGGCCAGGCTTGCGTTCCAGCGTACATATCTAATCGCGTCCATCCCGCGCACGGAGCTTGTGTTTATGGAAAGGTGCGTATTCCAGTACAGGTTGTCCGGCAACTGAAGAACACCGTCTATCAGCGAATAGCTGTTGACGCTTCTGAACCGGCTGTGATTAAACCCCTGCTGTTCACTGTTGTAAATGGTCCATCCCTGCTCTGCCTTTAGTGCCAGCCTGCTGCCCCTCCGATAGCTGACATGTGCCGTTACCTGGTGGCTGGTGCTATGGCTCATATTGAGCACATGTTGCTGGTACTGGGGATAGCGGCCCGTGTTAACCGCGTAACGGGCGCCCAGTTCCAATGTTTGCCGGCGTAACTCGATGGATTTTTTCAAGCGGATGTTCCCTCCTGCGGCCCGGTAGCCGTTCAGGTTCACGGCGTAGACGGACCTGATACCGGCGCTGTCGTATACCGTGCTGTCGCCTATCACGCCCGTTATCTCCGTCAGGCTGGCGTTGGCGTCGATCAGCAAGGGGTTCCGCCCTTTCCGCGTCGCAAAATGATAGCCCGCCGAAAGCATCTTCCTGAATTGAGGCTGCAGTAAAGGATTGCCCTTCGGGATAAACCACAGATCGGCACTGTCTGCCAGCGGCGCCAGGTCGTTGATCGCAGGATATCCCGCCAGCGTGGTAAAAGCCAGGCTGTATTTCGATTCGTAATTGCCGAATTGATGGTTGTTGTAGACGATCGACCCGGCAGGCAGGAAGCGGGTGTAGCGGTACGACAAATCCTGCGATCGCTGCAAGGCCTGGCTACCGAACACGTAAAACTGTTCCTGCAGATCGGCGGAAATGTTGATCCATTTGCTAAACCGGTTGGTCAGTTCCCGGCTGATCAGTTTCGAGAAATGCAAGGCCGGCTTGAAATCGGACGTCCGCACTTCGCGTTCGTTTGTCAGGTATGGGTTCACCTGGTACTTTCCGGTAGCTGCTTCTTTGTCCAGCACCCGGTCGTCGTTTTCCGCGAGGTTCAATGCGAGTGATACCGAAATACCGATGTTGACGCCGCCTAGCTGGGCGCGATTGAAGATCAGCCTCCGGAGGCCGCTGTAGCCGGCGTTCAGGGTATGAGAGAAATTCCGTCCGTTCTGGCGGTCGTACCGCCGGTCGAAAGTCCGGCTTTCTGCCGTTGCCACCATGGAGGTAAATTCCGTGAGGGCGCGGGCTTGTCCGTCCTGCTCATCGCACGAGAACTGGTATCCCGCTGTAAAGCCCCTCGGTGCCCGCTTTCGGCGGCTTTGCACCGACAGGCCGTTTTCCTCATAATTGGTATAGCTGATCCCTATCTCCGCCCGCTTTTTATGAACGGTGGCTTCCCGGTGCGAAACGCTTTTGCTCAGCGGCCCGGTTCCCGTCTGCTCCTGCTCCGTCCGGCTTTCCGTTACGGCGTCGTTGTCAACAAGCGCACCTTTGGTATTGATTTCCCATTTATATTTGTCGGTACTGCGGTCGTAGACGGCATGAAAGTCCTGCCCCATTTGCCGTTGGCGCCCGGTACCGAGGGAGCGGGTGGATAATTCGGTAGCATTGTCCAGGAAGGTCTTGGACAAGCTTTCCTCCGCGTGCCGGTTTTGGACATTGTTCATGAAATAGTTCGTGTTCAGGCGACTGTCCAGCACATCGGCCGTTCCCGGAAAAAAATCGTAAATGAACTTCATTCCAGCGGCAATTGGCCTGTTCAGGCCCTTCATATTGAAATCGCTCTGATAATTCTCTCCGGGCCCTTCGCCCTGGTAAGCGCTGTTTTTAATCAGCACGTCCGTGTTTGCGGCTATCTTGTTAATGTTATTCAATGCGCCAACGGCGCTTGCCTGAATGTTGCGGTTAAAGCCGCTCAGCATACCGTCGGCAGCGTAGCGCCCGTCTGTTCCCGGGCCGCCGCCGGCCTTGCCGAAAATGCCCGATTGGCTGTCGTCCTTTAACTTGATATTGGCAAACATGGTGGAGTCCAACGGGTTCTTTTCATCGCGTTGCTGATACACCTGTATTTTATCCAATGCGGATTTGGGAAGGTTTTGCGTGGCAATGGCGGGGTCCGTGCTTCCCATAAACGCCTTCCCTTCCACCAGTACCTGCTGGATTTTCTTGCCGTTGTAGGTAATGTCTCCATCACCCCAGACAGTAAACCCCGGCAGCTTTCGGATGAGGTCTTCAGCCGTGGCGTTACTGTCGAGCCGGAATGCGTCCGCATTAAACTCCAAAGTATCACCATTCATCCTCACCGGTGCCGCCGCGGTTACCACAATTTCTTTCAACGCCCCTTTGCCCTGGTGCATGTACAAGGTTCCCAGGTCGAGCTCCGTAGTGCCGGTGTTTAGCGTCAATTGTTTGATGAAAGGAACGTAACCAACATGCGTGATCACGAGTTTCAGCGGCTTGCCTACCGGGAGCGAGGGCAATTTGAATTCGCCGAAGTTATCGGGCATCGAATATTTCAGCAGCATCGAGTCGGGCGCATGATAGATGGCCACTGTGGCGCTTGTAAGCATGTAATTGTACACCGAGTCTATTACCTTGCCCTTTAACAGCCCGGTTTGCGGAACGTCTTTCTGCTGCGCCCGCGCAGCCGTAACCGATCCTGCCAGCGTCAGGAGGAAAAGCAAAAGCGATCTGGCAAATTTCATCTGCATCGCTCAGTGGGTATTCTCTTCTTCGAATGGTGTGAATTCAGCGCTGAAATGCCCTTTTATCTTGTAATAATAACTTTTACGCTTGCGGCAGTAATCGATGGGTGACCCCAGCCGCTTCAGCAGCTGAATGTACCGGTGTACCTGCCGTTCGCAGATATTCAGTTTTTGCGCCAGCTCTTTCGGCGTTCCGGTGGAAGTCCGGCCGATGCTCTGGCTGATCTTCTTTAAATGATAAATAACCTTATAGGCATGCATAGCGGGAAGTTATCGCAGGATTACCGGACTGGGGGGCTATTTGAACAGCCGGGAATGGTCCCTGCTGTCTGAAAAGGTGATTGGGTATTATTCCGGGCAACATGCGGTTTTCATTATTCAAGGGTTACGGGAATTCTCAATTCGATGCACGCAGTCCATAATTCACTGATTCAAATTGCCGGGACTGACTGTGTTATGATTCAAAGTTATTTTTACTATAAGGCACTCACTACAATTATTTTGATCCTTATCGGTGTTTTATTGACAGCCAGGCACAACGTTAAAAACAGGCCCGATTGGATTTTCATCCATCAGAAACAGACCGCAGCGAATTCCGGCAACAACATGGCGACTTTTGGATACATCCTCCACATGCATTATCCTGAATTTTGCATCAAACAAAAGGAATATGAACATCGTACTTACAGGCTCGCTGGGGAACATCGGGCGGCCGCTTACGGAAACATTGGCAGCAAAAGGTCATGCGGTGACCGTCATCAGCAGCGATCCCCTTCGCCGGGAAAGCATTACCCGCCTCGGCGCAAAGGCCGCCATCGGGAAGTTACAGGATGCGGATTTTTTGGCAGAAACGTTTACAGGCGCAGATATCGTGTACCTCATGGAAACGATGGAAGCCGTTGGCGGGATGTTCGACCCATCCATCGACTTTTTCAGCGGTATTGCGGCGATCGGCCGGAACTACAAAGCAGCGGTGGAGCGCGCCGGCGTGAAGCGGGTCATTCATCTCAGCAGTATCGGCGCCCATACGGATAAGGGTACCGGCATCATCCGGTTCCATCACGACGTTGAAACTATCCTGCGGCAGTTGCCGGCGGATGTGTCCATCAAGTTCATCCGCCCGGTGAGTTTTTACATCAACCTGTTCTCCGCCATTCCGCAGATCAGGGCACAGGGAATGATCGTTTCCAATTATGGCGGCGACGCGAAGGAGCCCTGGGTTTCACCAGCCGATATCGCAGCGGTGATCGCCGAAGAGGCCGGCAAGCCGTTTGCCGGGAGAACGGTGCGCTATGTGGCGAGCGACGAGGTGTCGCCCAATGAGATCGCCAGGGTGCTGGGCGAAGCCATCGGCATGCCCGGGCTGCAGTGGCGCGCCATTCCTGGCCAGGAGCTGCTGGAACAGTGGCTGAGCATCGGTTTCAACGAACAGGTGGCGAGGGGCTTTATCGAGCTGCAGGAAAGCCAGGGCAGCGGGGCGCTGTACGAAGATTACGAACGGCATAAACCCGTGCTGGGGAAAGTAAAGCTCGCGGATTTCGCCAAAGACTTCGCGGAGGCATGGCACAACACTGTAAAAAGTATTGATTAACTTCGGAAACTGCGGTTGCCCTTTGAAGGCTTTGCAGGAAAACGGAATACGATGCGGAAGATCCGGCACATCAAAACCATTACGGAATTTCACCAGACCCGGAGCCTCGCGCCGCCGGAGCATCCGCTGATCAGTATCGTGGATTATGCGGACGTGCGTATGCAGCCGTCATATTTCGACTGCAACTGGACGCTGGATTTCTATCTCATTGCCCTGAAAAAGAATATCGGCGGCAAAGTGCTGTATGGCCAGCAGTCGTACGATTTCGACGAAGGCGTCATGTTCTTCCTCTCACCTGGCCAGGTGTTCCGGATCGAACAGGCGGGCCCTGCCGCAGACAGGTCGGGCTGGATGCTCCTTGTACATCCCGATTTTTTATGGCATACGGCCCTGGGGAAAGAGATGCGTCAATACGAATTCTTCAGTTATGCGATCCATGAAGCGCTGTTCGTATCGAAAAAGGAAGAAGATACGCTGATGGACATTATCGCCAACATCCGGCGGGAATACCATTCGAACATCGACAAATTCAGCCAGGGGATCATAATTTCCCTGCTCGATACCCTGCTCAAATACGCGGCGCGCTTCTATGAGCGGCAGTTCATCACCCGGAAGCGGGCCGGCCACCAGGTGCTTGAACAGCTGGAATCCCTTTCCGACGCCTGGTTCCGGGACGATGCCGCCAGCGGCTTGCCGACGGTGCAGTATTTCGCGGAAAAGCTGCATTTGTCGCCCAAGTACCTGAGCACCCTGCTGAAAACGCTTACGGGCCAAACGGTGCAGCAGTTCATCCACGGCAAACTGATCGAAAAGGCGAAGGAGCAATTATCGGCGACGCGGCTCAGCGTGAGCGAGATCGCCTATGGCCTGGGATTTGAACATACGCAATCTTTCAGCAAACTGTTCAAAAGCAAAACCTCGGTTACGCCGCTGGCCTTCCGGAAATCGTTCGGGCATAATTGAAACATGGTACCGTCCGCCGGCGTTAGAGCTGCTGCGCCTTAACGCCATAAAAGAGCTTGTCAAAAACAACCTTATTCGATCCTGGTCTGCAAAAAACGTAATTAGTATATTCTTTACCATCTGATTTAATCGTGATGGCATATACCTTGTCTCCAGGTAAAACTATGGTTGTAAAAAGCTCTTCTATGGTTCTGTAGAACACCTTTAAATAAGCAATCTCCCCGGTCGCTCCAAAAATATTTATGTTTTGACGGAGCATGTGCGCGTCCTTACCAGGCAGGATATTAATATAAATGTTCTTTGTCTTAACAGTCTTACTTTGATTTGGCGAAGAATATGAAGTTTCCTGGCTAAAGCGAATGCTGCTACCCATACAAACGAGTGCTTCAGGATTAACAAGCAAAGGAATATAATACGATTTGCTGGAACTGTCCTTTAATGTTTCCACATATTTATAAGAAACCAGCTCTATTTGCCGATGATTTGTTGCCGTTACCGGCCAATTACGAAAAAGGTTTATGAAATTGGATTCGCACGAATCCAAAGGTTGTCCGTATTCGTAAATAGACACCCCTTTATCTTGCCCGAAAACACACGGATGCGCATATAAAATAAATAGCGATAAATTAAAGTCTTACAGATTTTGGTCATTACACCTGCTTTATTCTTGTCTTCAAAAAAATCATTGGGTTTGCCAGGGGAATTTCTGTTGGGGAAGGTCATATATTTTACTTAAATTTTTGAACAGTATGTTTCAGGTTCAGGCGAGCTGGAAATCAAATTGACAACTCATTCTCAACATTTCCATCAATGAGGCAACCCTAATTTTTCAAATAAGATTCTATTCCTGTTTTTAGCGTCTTTAAGGAGTTTTTGGTATGAAATAACTTCAATATATGCATTATAGTTTTCATGAGGGGCAAAGTACCCTAAATTATCGGGCGTTCGCTTGTAGTTTCTATCCTCAAGAATTTTAGTCAGACCCGGATTAAAATCACAAATTACATACACATAAAAAGGGGTCTTTTCTTTATCCATTTGTATCAACTTCCCGCGCCTGTCACGTGCCTTATTCTCCCGTAAAGTTCTTATATAGGAAATTACTTGATCAACCGGATTCTACTTTTCATCAACAGTATTGTAATCCTTCCTTTCCGGTCGTTTAAACTCAACCAGGACTATCGAATTATGAGGTGCGTCATCATTCACAAACGCGAAGCTGTCATTAAAAATCAACAAGTCAGGCCTATCCAGGCTATTTGCATCCTCCACAACAGCGATTTCCTTGAATGATTTATCAGATGACAAATATGAATGATAAGACAGTCTTTCATCTATCAACCATAAATTTTGCTGTTCGTAGTTAATTTCATCGGATTCACTTTTGATCGGGAAGAAAATCCTGTGAATAGTTTCTTCTGTTTGATACTTTCCATCATCATCCTGCCCTAAAAACAAATCCAGCAATTCGATGACAGCTTTTCGGTGAACTATGTAACTTGCTAGATTGGATTTCCCTATATCATTAAACTTTTCAATATAGTCATTGTACATTTCCTTATACTCGTCGGTGTCACGAAAATCCTTTGCAACACCAAGCACATCTTCGCTCATTTTCTTCACTTCTAACTCTAGCTCGCTCTGGAGTTTAAACAGTTCAATATTAAGTTTATTACCTGTCAAATTGGGTTGAATACGCCGAATTGAATCCGGTTTATACTTAATGATTGGCTTAAATTGCGGGGCTGAATCGGAAATATGATTCTTAATCGCAATAAATTTGGATTCACGAATTTTCTTCAAGTAGGGCTCCAGCATGTTTTCCAGTGTATCAACTACCCCTTTTCTAATTTCCTTTAGTGTTAGTTCATCATCCACGTTTTCGTCATCATCATCATCGGTATCTCCCGTAGGGAAACTGAAGCTCGTCCTTTCAGAATCTACGTTTTTATCCAAATACGATCCGGTTACGTAACATTGGTAAGTAAACAATTCATCATTAACATCCTTTATACTTTTCCCCAGGTCAAGTATTTGTTTCGTCAGGCTTTCATCCAGTACTTCTCTTTCATTTGCGCAGAAGTGAATTTTATGGCCTCCTTTTGAATCATGAAGCTTTACGAGGTGAATTGAAAAGGATTTATTCTTCATATCGAATTGTCCTCTTTCAATCGTAGATTTTATCGTAGTGCCATACAAATCCTGTAAAACTATTTCCTTTCCATTGTTATCGATAAGCGAAATAACAGGACATTTTTCAAGTACAAAATAGACTAAAAAGTGTTCAATGATCCTTTCACCCAATTCCGCCATTGATTTAGGCACATAGGGCCGATACTCCTCACGTAGATGATTTAAAGTAACAGTGGTACCAGTAGAAATTGCATCAGTTGAAATTACCTGAGGATTCGACAGGCCGTTGCCCGTCGGCTGCAACTCAAAAGCCCGTAACTGCATATTACCATCTTCCGAGAGAAAATAGCTATCAACTTTAAGAGTCCGGAAAGCCTTCAAGCAAACAAACCGACCAATTCCCTTTGCGCCTTTTTCGAATTTATAATCAGATTCAGCAGTCAAAAATGACTTATAGTTATCTGCGTTGAATCCAATTCCATTATCTCTGACAATAAAGGATTTTATTGCATATTCCTCTACTCTTGACAAATCTTTTAATGCTTCCTGATCTCCATTTCGCACCAACGTAATTGTGATTCTACCTGTCTTGAGATTGTTATTATCTTCGATAGCGTGAATTGAATTGCTGATAGTCTCAAACAAAGGCCATAACGCCTTGTTTTTCGGCAGCTTGGTATTCCTAACCTTACCCGCAATATTCGTAATAAATTCATCCTTAATAAGAACAGTTTCCATAATGGGGAACAATTGAATCGGTAATATATTCAGAGATATTTCACGCTAAAATAGCAAAATACCTAATCACAAAATTAATAACTGAAATTATATCCGATTATCAGGACTTTCCAACAGCCCGAAACTCATAAAAAATATATCCTGGCCCGTTTCTCCGGTAAATTTCAAACAATAGGTACAATTGCTCGTACCTATTGTTTCTAACAGTCAAACTTCCAAAATTAATGCATCCATTCTCTTCAAAGTCAAGGACAACTCTTTGAGGCCGAATTCATCGCTGATTAAAGACATTGGCGGGATCATACCCAGGCGCAGATTGGGTTCCAGCATCCAGCCGTTGAAATTCCGCCTATGTCCGAAGTGAGAATACCCAAATGCGTAAATTTCTACCAATTGCATAATAATGTTACTGGCGGGTTTCGGCAACACTCCCCTATCCCGCCATGCCCTGTAGCCACCTCCGGTAACGTTAAGGGCATAGCAGATAGTGGAGACGTTGAGATCTGTCACATCCATAAAGCCTTCCAATACTGCAAAGTGCAATCCATCCCCCACAATTGCCATAGCGTTTTCTTCGGTAAGTGGGTGCAACTGCCGGATTTGCTCAAATGACTGCAAAGCATGTCCTGAAAGTGAATCTGCTTTCATGCTAACTAATTTTAAAGATGTACGATTAGGTTTTTTCGTTGATCAAGTTGCACGCTTATCGCCATGGGGATTGATTTGGGGAGGATGAGACGCCAGGTAACGGATCTGGTCGGCCACAATCCCGTTGATCCTTTGCCGGGATTCATTGGGGATGCGCTCGCTGTGCGAGAGATAATAGTGGTAAGTTTCATCATTCCAGCCGCATTCTATACAGATACGGGCGTAAACCGCATCGCTGAGAAGGTTGAGTACGGAAATGACTTGCGGAAGTTGGGTGCAAACAATGGCTTGGTTGGATTTCATGGTAATGTGATTTAATAAATGCGACGCCTCCGTCACAATACAAAGATAAAGGAAAAATTATTATGACGCATAATTATAGGTCATTATTGCAGTAGTTTTCCTCCAACTTTCGGGGTTTGAAAAAATCGCCGATAGCATGAAGCCACTGGAACTTGAAGAAAAGATAGAAATAAAATTGAGATATGCCACTGCTTTGCACAAAGCATTCAAAGCTAGTGGGCTTAAAAGTTTCAGGAAGATTGCCAGCCTGGCCGGAATGGAGCCTTCTCACATACAAAGGATCGCTTCAGGAAAAAACGATGTTACATTGACAACGAATGTAGCCATTTCTAAAGCCCTCGGAATTACTTATGGTGAATTTGCCCGTTATTTTGATGAAGTTACATCCAGCGATATTCAAGAATTCGTAAAATATCTGGATGCACAAAAGAAAAGCGCTTCAAAATCAAAAAAGGCTTAATATCTCATCTTCTATCTCAACCAACGCCAATTTCAATTACTACGGTCCCAGTACTGTTCCACTACGGTATCAGTACTAAAGCCCTACTGGAGCTATACTGGAGCATAGCTTCAAGCATTAATCCCTCCTGATAAAAATTCTCACCTGCTCCTCTGTTAACCCGCTGGCCGCACAAAACTCCTCTACGGAAATAAACTGTCCCCTTTCCTTCTCGAAGATTTTTCTCAGCCTGCTCATGTATTTCCTGGCCGATCGGGCACTTTTGCCCAGTATGTTTTCGATGTCCTGTGTGTAAATAATCAGCCTGTCTGGCACCTTTTTAACCATAATGAAAGTTTACGTGATATGACCCAAAACGGCCTAAACGTACCGTTTTGCCACCCCTGGCTTTTTTGCCCTTCGCCCTGCATCTACCTTAGCCATGTAATTACACCCCACGCTGATCACGTGAAGAGCCCATCGGGCATGGCTACGGAAATGCCCCTTTCTTTTACCTCTTAAAACTTTTAATCATGGCTAAACAAGATGGTTTATTACAGTTTAACGGTACCATCGGGAACCTCTCCTTTTACAAAACCAGGAATGGAGGTTTCGAAGTCCGCAAAAAATCGGGGGTTAGTCCCCAGCGTATCGCCACAGATCCCAAATTCGCAATGCTGCGAGCAAACGGTGTTGAATTCGGTCAGGCAGGCAGGGCCGGGAAGCTCATCCGTGCGGCATTCGGGGTGGCAATGAAAAACATTGCGGATCGGGGAGTGAGCAACCGCCTTACTTCGCTTTGTAAATCCATTATCAAATCGGATACGCTGAACGAGGTCGGGAAACGCCAGCTGCTCGAAGGCGAATTGTCCAAACTGGAGAAATTCGAGTTCAATGCACTCAGCCCGCTCGATACTTCGTTCCTCGCGCAATTCACCCATGCGTTTGACCGTGCGGCCGGTACGGCGAGCATCAACATCCCTGTTTTCAACCCGGCAGAAATGGTGATCCCGCCCAGCAACGCCACTCATTTCCGGATCCGGGCATCCGCCGCGGCGCTGAATTTCGGGGACTTCAAGTTCATCTCCGGCCAGATCGCTTCCGAGCCGTTCTCGTTGGGTGAGGCAATCGCCGCGCCCATCAACCTCTCCGTGCCATTGCCCCCGAATTCGACCGATGCACTGCTCGTGGCCATCAGCATCGAGTTCATCAAAGAAGACGGAAACCACCAGGCCGATGTGCTGAACAGCGCATACAACGCCATGCGGTTGGTTGGGGTGAATGTGGCGCCCTAATGGAACAATCATTTTCAACATTTTAATCTTTTTTGATATGGAATTGCTCAATCGCTTATCCGCTCCCACACCGCCTTTCTTCCAGAAAGTGCGTAACCTGGGCCTCTTGCTGACCGCTATCGCCTCTGTGGTGATCGGCCTTCCCATGGAGCTGCCGCTCCCGGTTCTTGAAATCGCAGGCGGGCTCGCCGTTGCTGGTGCCGTAATGGCTGGTCTGGGACAATCTGCCGTAAAAACCGAGTAGCCTCCCGTTTCCGGCTTTCAATTGCGCCCCGGCCCATGCCGGGGCTTTCTCATACACGTTTGTCCGGACTATCCGCATTAAAAGACACCAGGTTAAACATCTCCCGCATCCGGCTCCTCACCTGTTTGCCGTACCTTTTCTCCAGCGTAGTGGCGTCTAGGTTAGTGATTACATGGGTCAGCATATGGTGGGGCCGGGCCATGTCTCCTCTCGACAGCAGTATTTCTCCCATCACATTGCAGGTTTGCCCATAGTATTGCATATCGTTTTCGGTGCCAAGGCCGTCGAAACAATACACGATCGGCAGATGGGTTTCTTTGTCGAAGGCCAGATCACTGTACTTTCGGATCACTTCATGCCCATGCCTCCCATACTCCATAGCTACCTGCCGGGTGCTGACGATCTTCGGGACGAAGGCGCCGCCGCTCATGGCCGCAAAAATCTGCATCAGTGCCGTTTTCCCACATCCTACCGGGCCGCTTATCATTAACCCCTTCCCCAGGAATAGCTGCTCTTCCCTTGCCCGGGCCCGATCTTGCAGGAAGTAGGCAATCATCCGCTGGAGACAAGGCAGGTCTACAGCATGGATGCTGTAGCGGCGCCCATACATTTGCTGCCCTCTCTCCTCAATCATCCGCTGGTAATCGGCGTAGTCAAAGCGGGGTTCCATAGTCTTGGGGGTTATCCGGTTCACCTTTCACCTTCCATCCGCGCCGCTTTACGGCGTACTTATCCAACATCCATTTGCTGGCCTTCGCCCTCCAGTTAACGATGGGTGTATGCCCGCCCTGCATCCAGCCGAGGGATTCGTAGTAGTTGAAGAACTTCCGGGCTTCCCGTTCCGAAAACTCCGAAGCTTCAAAACATGCCAAAACTTTTTCGAATTGCGGGGGGATATTTTCTTTTCTACTTTCTGTTTGTATTGTTTTATAAATGTGTCCCGGTTTCGGGACCGGTTTCGGCCCATCTTCGTGTGCTAAACCGGCCAAAATGCTGTCTGCATCCACCGGCAATGAAAGCTGCTGTTCGATCAGGGTCAGATTCTTCATCGTTACCCGGGCCTGATCTTTTGGATGCTCCGCCGGATGGTACTCGAGGAAGCCCCAGTCATGCAGCTCCTTCAACGTGCGGTGGTAGCAGTCTTTCGACCCGATCTTACTAACCAGCATCAGTTGAAGCCGACTAATGGACATGGTAATACAGAATTTCAGGGAATTCCATTGCCGGAAGAGCGCCAGATACAAACTAACATGCGAAGGGCGCATACCGCTGTGCCGCTCCAGACGGAAAAAGAAACAGGATAACTGGTGAATGTAATTAATGTGCATACTCGATTGGTTTGATAGATTTAGGTTAAATAATGGAATATGAAGCAGGGTATTGGTGGCCACCAATGCTTCAAAATTATATCAAACCAATCTTTCAAAAATGTGAGAAATCTCTCATTCTGCAATTTCTTCTTGCACAATTTTGCTCAAATGCTCGCGTGAAACGCCGAGATACGAAGCCAATGCAGAGCGTGTAACCTGCTGCGTGAGCTCAGGATAGTGGGTTTTCAACATTTTGTATTTCCCTTTTACGTCTTTGCGTAACCATTTGGTGCGGTTAAAGGTTTGCTGGTAATAATACCGGGTTAACATCAATTCCAGGAAGGCAAAAGATGGATGCTTTTCCCGTAACATGTTCAGGTCTTCCACATGCAGTGCAATGCACTCCGTGCTGGCTAGCGCCACCAATCGTTCCGTGCTGCGATGCTGCATGAAGAAGCTATCGATCGCGATGATCACATCGCCGTCAGACATGAACCAGCAGTTAAACTCCTTGCCGTCTTCCTTTTCGAGGGAGGTTACAAGGCCGTTGATCGCAAAGTATACGTATTCGCATATCTCTCCGTAATCCAATATAATTTCATTTGGCTTAAACATTACGTGGATGCAGGGGGTAGCGATATCGCTCATAACGGGTTCGGTGAGGTTGGGGTTGAATTTCTGCAATCCGGTAAAAAGGGTTTCGAATGCAGCTGCAGACCTGGCATCTGTGAAGGGGTAATCGAATGGAAGGACCTTGCCACGGGTAGATTTTCGCATATGGGTTTGTTTTGGTTTGGTGGTTAACCTGGGGCAAAGGAGTTTGTGGTATTGGGAGGGGACGGGCGAATATATAAAATTCTCAACACACTTCCGTACGTAGCGTTAAACTTAAAAAATATCCATATTCAGCTCCCATTTAAATGTTTTCGTATATTTATTTGGGGTTCCACTTGGAAAGTTACGACCAAATAATAATCAGTTTCGTTAGTTGTTCAAAACAATTTTCAACTTCTAACTGCATCATAAAAATAAGTTGGCAACTATTATTGGAGCTCGCGTTGTTAAAAATCTCATTAATTAGAAGTTTTAATAGCGATTACTCCATTGTGTCCTCACTTTTACTCTTCTGAAATATAGTTATCCAATAAATTTCAAAATATGAATAGGCATGATGTTAATAGAGTAAAATTTTACTCAAAAGAAGATATGGCTGGTCCTTATCAACTATTAAAAGGAGAACAAATTTTAAAAAACGGATTTCAATCAGACTACAATGATATTAATGATGTACTGGAACTATATAATATAAAGAAATATCTTGATAGTGATCTGTACCTAAAAAAATGGACACAAGAAGAAATTATTGATTTCAAAGATAAAGCTATTGAGTATGAAAAAATTGTCGGCCATTTCATGTCAAAAATAAATGATTCAAATGTTGTGTCCTTATATGATACTTTGATACATGGATATGTGAAATCATTTTGGGAATTAGTTAACAATCATAGTGTATATAAACAAATCTCAAAGATTAATTTTAATCAAATTCTTGTAAAATATCCGGATGTAATATATATACTTTTAACTCATAAGCAACTGGTCAATTTCTATGATCAAGAAATAAAGACTTTTCTCTTAACATTTACGAAATCTGCCGAAATATTACTTTCAATTTACGAGGAAAGAGATAGCTTTCGAAAAGCTAAACGATTTCTTCCAAAAAACTTAACTCTAAACGACAAAGAAAATATCATAATAAACTATTTAGACTCAGCTGACATAAATTTTAATTACGTTGAATTAATCAAAAACGCAAGAAATCGTAGTGAATTTAAAATTACTGATAAAACTCGCTTAAAAGCAAAGCGACTGGGAAACAGCAAGTCAGATATTATTTTTAGCGAAGGCGCCAACTACCTGAAATATGGGGTATCAATTAGTTTCGCAGAGAAACCCGATAAAATAAAAGAAGGACAAATTGATGGATTGAATGTATGCTATACATACAGCATTGATTTCATTAAGCAAAATTGCGATACATATCAACTTTTTCGAAACTTCATTTTCTTGTTCGAATTCTTGGACCTCCAGTATAGAATAACTCTAATAAGCAAACGTAGTCAAATGGGGGTGATGGAAAGAATAATTGGTGTACGATCTGAAAATGAATACATTGGAGGTGTGGCGTTCCAATTATCCGAAATTACATCCTATGCACAGATAGTATCTTACAACAAAATTATAAATAACATATCAAGATCATTAGAAGATATCTTATTAGAGGTATTCACTTCCGTATTTCAAGAAAAATATGGATTTGCCCAAAATGCACAAATATTTTTTCCTCCGAACACAAATCCATATTTTGAAAAAGTAAGGTTACTGGCCCCAGAATTTGAGTCGATATTAAAACAATATAAACTCTTCGTTGAAGATAATAACATTGATTTTGAGCTCTTACAAATATCTTCTTCGCCATCATCAATTAGAGAAATACCCAGTTTAGTTCAAAATAAATACATGTACTTCAATGAGCAAAACGATGAAATGGTCGGATGTACAAATCTGTTCTTCTCAGACCAGAGCCCGCTTACGTATGTAGAATCATTTAAAGAAAAGGATTACAATAATTTTTTTGAATTGCTCGAACACGAAGAAGTCAATATTAACAACCTTGAAGAATATCAAAAAGAGCAAATAAAATTTCTAACTGTAAAGGGATTTATCTCAACTAATTCCTCCGGTGTTTTAGAAATAACAAATATTGTCCGGGTGGCGATACTTAAAGATTTATACAATAATGAAGTTGCATCATATCATCACTACCCAATGGAATTTCAATTAGAAGCACAGCAGATGGCAGTAGAAAACATCATTTCGTTTGAAAATACATTATTCTCAAAGTCAGAACAAGCATATTTTAATTACTACTTGAACAAAAGTGAATTTACAAATGGTCTGGATTTAAGAAATAGCTATTTACATGGCACCCAAGCTGCTCCAGGTGAAATTCAAAAACACGAAACCTCATACTTTACTTACTTGAAGTTATTAGTGTTAACATTGCTAAAAATCGAAGATGATTTATCCATTTCGAGAAGTTTGAAAACAAAAAAATAAACTCATTACTTTTCTGACTTATGTAGTATTGATTGCACACTACAATTCACTTCTATCAAAATCCAAAGTAAATATTATCATTTTCGATGCCTAGAATTCCTTACTTGCTGATATTTAGTCTGAAATGAACATTAAAAGATAGAAGTGAATTCCTATGATCGAAACACATTTACTACTCTAAATTTAAACAATCATTCTTCCAGCCCTTCTGGCAAAGCGAAATTTTCAAATACTTCATTTCGATTACAATTCTTGATAAAGAAATAGAAAGTGGAGTCAATAATTTTGATAGAACTTGTACTGTTGTCATAATCAAATATTGGAGGTGAAATCCCCTTAGATATTTGACTAGCTACTAAATTTTTGAGAAAATAACCCATATCAGATGCTCTTACATCTGCAGGACGATGGTGTACTTCCTTAATTTTGTCTTGTAGAGGCTTCCTCCTTAAACCTTGAATAACATTTTCAATAGTCTCCTTAAACAAAACCTTTATAAAATAGTATGGTATATATAGTGGGATCTCTTGTGATGATCGCGCCTTTTGTTCGATAAAGCTTTCCAAACATCTAGTATGTCTACTTGAATAGTCCTCAAGCTTCTTTTGAATTGCCAGATCAACATTTTCCTTTGTAATCTCAACTAAGTTCCTATTTGTTCCATGTACGTTTGCAGCATAACATGATTCCTTACAAATTTCTTGAAACACCCCTACACTATCAAAGCAACTATCAATTACATAATCTACAACGTTTTCAAAACTAGTATTTAATAACGGTCGCCCCTCCGCAACAATTTTCTTTAAATCGTCTCTTTCCCAAGGTTCGACAGGAACTTCAATAACACGATCTAAAAGGTCTCCATTAAATTGAGCCAATCGGTTTTTTTCACGCCAAATTCCCAGTACAATAAACAGTATGTTATAATCTTCAAAAATCCTCAAATCAATAGCTAACTGCTTTTGAATTTCTTCACTTAAATAATGAAAGTTTTCTAAGATAATTCGCTTATTAAATTTTACATTTTTAAGGAGTTCAGATAGATCTTGAGCTAATGCCAAATTGTAATCAATTACTCTGAAAGATTTGGCCTTTTCTTTTTCAGTTTTAATAGAGGCTTCAGTTTCTGCATCACCTCCACCCCAAAAAGGAATTCGAATCTTTGCTTTTAACCCCACTTTGGCCTCACCACCTACATTAGTCGTAACCTCATGTGTTTCTAAAATTTCTATATCTAACTGGCGGGCGATAGAGTTATAGATATCAAGTGTTGTTGAAGTCGGGGAACAGTTCACTTTTACATACTCATTCTCATGCAAATGCTTGTTCGTTAATGATGTCTTTCCTTGCTTGGATGCGCCGTAAACAATAATATGCTTATTCT
Source organism: Chitinophaga rhizosphaerae (assembly GCF_003958645.1). Taxonomy (GTDB): domain Bacteria; phylum Bacteroidota; class Bacteroidia; order Chitinophagales; family Chitinophagaceae; genus Chitinophaga; species Chitinophaga rhizosphaerae. The sequence goes on along the minus strand of NZ_RXLO01000005.1, from coordinate 173,683 downwards.
TCTGTAACCCCTTTGTAAAGGTTTCATCAACCGCAGTCCTTTCGATATATGTGTCAACTAGTTCATTTGACACACCGTAAACTTGGTTCGTAAATTTCATATGGATGATGCTTTTTTTGCAACTTCATCAAATATAGTCAAGTTTTAAAAGTAACCAAATTGCCCTCATCCAAGCATATACAGATAAACTATCTCAAATAGACTTGGTTACAAATTAAGTCGCTTTTGAAGGGTGGAACAGTCCGCTGAATACGCCGTTTTTCTCATTTTGAATACAGCTACCGCCTATTCCAATATTATCTCACTAATCCTATTCAACAACTCATTCCTCATCTTAGAATTCCGATAATCAAGCAGGATAATAACTCCCCAGTTCCTGGCCCTGTTATAACATATGATGCAAGATTGCCCCATGGAATCGCCGGATTTCATGTAAAGCGTGTTATTGTCGTCGGTTACGATGTTCGTGCCTAAGCCCAGTTCTCTTTTTTCGTCTTTATAGAAGATTTTTTCCGTGATTAAGGCGGCTTTGCCGATGGTGCTTTCGCTGTCCAGGATCGCTTTCAGGAATTTGACCATATCCGCTGCGTTGGATTTTACCAACCCTGCAGCTGCCGCCACGTTCCATTTGAAGAATTCCTGAACGGTACCGTTGGGGCTATGGCCGGTAGTCATGTTCTTTACGTTAAAGTCCCGGGTCAGGGTGGCGGTCAGCCGCAAAGGACGAACCATTCTTTCCCTGAGCATATCATCGTAGCTCTTCCCATATACATTTTCCACTATCTGTCCCAATAAGGCAAATCCAACCGTAGAATAGCGGTACCGGCCATAATCTGTTAATTCCGTGCAATTGTTGACGAGCGCCGTCAGGTTTTCCTGCGTGAAATTCCTTAATGGTTGTTGGGGGTCCATTTCGATATACTTCGCAAAATCCAGATCGGCTAACCCGGATTGATGAGATGCCAGATCGGATATTTTTATCTTGTTGGCGATGTTTTTATGCAATACATACTGCCGCGGAAGGTAGGCATCGATGTAATCATCCAGTTTGAGCTTATTCTCGATCGCTGCCTGCGCAATCAGATTTGCAGTGATGATCTTCGTGATGGAGGCAATTTCAAAGACGGAATTTCTGTCTATATCCTGCTGGCTTTCCTTGCTGATTTTGCCGTAAGCGGTAAAAAACGGTGCATTATTGTGAAGGAAGCCGACACTGATCCCTATTTCAGGATTTTCAAGATGGCTCGCTTTTATTAAGGAATCGATCCTTTTATGATAGTCCTGGCCGAAAGAAAAATTAGCCGCTAATAAGAATCCAATTACAAATTTTAAGGATGCGTTCATTGTATCGTGTTTTAGGTGTAAAAACTAATCCGATACAAATGTGGGGAAGAAATTCCGGGCGGTCGACCGGGTACACGTACCCGTACGCATTTGTTGCCGGAAATGGGTACGGATAATTACAAGTACGCGTACGAATAATTACAAAGTGCTATTTTTCAATACTTTACGATATTCCGTAGGGGTTGTGCCGGTATGTTTTTTGAACGCGGCGTTAAAGGAAGATTTTGAATTAAAGCCAGCTTCATACAGGATTTCCAGCACGGTGACCTTACTTTTTGACCCGTCTTTCAGGATTTCCATGGCATACCCGATGCGATAGGTATTGACGAAATCATAAAAATGCTGGTCCAGTTGGTGGTTGATCAGGAGCGACAGGTCCCGCACGGGAATCCCCAGATCGTCGGCCATATCCTTGATGGTCAGGGAAGGATTGAGATAGGGTTTCCTGTCGTTCATGTAATCCTTCAGTCTCAAATACTCCGCATTGTAAGCATTTTCATTGACAGGGACCGGTTCGGACTTCCCCCCTTCCAAAACGATATCCTTTACCAGTTTCAGTTTCGAATCGATCGTCCGGAACAGGTTGGGGTGATTCAATGCTTTGAACAGGTACCAGCTAATGACAATCAATTCAAATACGATCAACCCGGCTTTCAGCCATTCCGAAATCCCGGGGTACGCCGTAAACTTGAAGATGTTCTTCACAAGCGCGATCATATAGAAGATAGACAGGGCCACGGTAAACTGAAACAGCCAGTTCAGGGAGGCAATACTGGCGCCGGCGTAATTTTCGAGGTAGATGCGCCTGGATTTCCGCAATAGGATAAATGCGGCCACGATATAGCATATCACCTGAACATGTAAGAGGATATGGTTAAACTGTATTTCGGGCTGGGTGCTGATATTTTGAAGAAAATCCAGTTTTGCTTCCGGGCCAACTCCATAAAAACGGGGTATGAGGACCAGGTTGACCAATAGAAATGGGATCGCATGGACGAAATGCCTGGGTTTCAGTGAAAAATCGGTATAGCAGACGGATAAAACGTATAGGTAGAACGTGGGGAGCTGCAGGAAAACCATCAGGTTCCTGAACATCCCGAAATTGGACGGGCCTTCGTTCAGGAAATCGAAAATATTCCCGCTCGTATCAATGGCCGTCAATATCAAAAAGAGCGCGAAAAGCCGGTTGCTTAATTTATGTTCCGTTTTGACCGTCAGCAAAAAGCAGGATAGGAATAACGAAAAGAACACCACTATTAATTCGATCGCAACTAATACATTAAGTTTATCCATTCATTTTATTTTACGCATCGCTTTCTACGTGCAATCGTTACATAAACAAAATATCCCCCCGCTAAATTGGGCAATTGAATGCAGACAACAAGAGAGATTCTACGCCCTTTTTCTTGATAATCAAGCACAAATGTAGTTAAAATTATCCAACAGCAAATTCCTCCCCCTGGCCGTTTTACTGCAAGACGGCTGCTGATGATCCAGATCATCGGGCCGGCGATGGCGATCATTTCCCTTCCCTGATAATTCAGCGAACTTGTTGTTGCCAATACTGCTATTCATGGGCTTGCCGGCCGTCGCGAACAGGTATCAGGATTATTGTCAATAGCGCCGGAAAGCATGAAAACACAAGAGAAGCTGCTGCCAGCTTTTGCTCCAGCAGAAAAAAACAAAAATCGCAATATGGAAAATTACATCATGCCCTTTTCCGCCATCCGGCTATCCGACATAGCCGCTGTTGGAGGTAAAAACGCTTCATTGGGGGAAATGACTGTAACCCTGTCGGGTAAAGGTATTCGCGTGCCGGAGGGTTTTGCCCTGACTACCGCGGCCTTCCACGCTTTCCTCGATTTCAACGGCCTTTGGGACTGTTTCGACCAACTGCAGGGCCTCGACCGCGTCGATTTCAAAAACCTCCACCAGTTGGGCCAGGACATACGGGAAAGGATGCTGACCGGCGTGCTGCCGCCTGCCGTCACCGGCCAGCTGTTGAAGGCTTACCGGGATCTGGGCGGCAACAGCGCCACGGCCGTAGCCGTACGAAGCAGCGCCACCGCCGAAGACCTGCCCGCTGCGAGTTTCGCCGGCCAGCACGAATCTTTTCTGCATATCAGCGGAGAAAACGCCCTGCTGGATGCAGTATGCCGGTGTTTCGCTTCCCTGTTCACGGACAGGGCCATCAAATACCGCGAAGAACGCGGCATCGTGCATAAAACCGTCGCCATTTCCGTCGGTATCCAGCGTATGGTAGACGCTGGCAATGGATGTTCCGGCGTAATCTTCACCCTCGAACCGGAAAGCGGCAACAAGGAAATCATCCTGGTATCCGGCGTTTGGGGGCTCGGCGAAAATATCGTCCAGGGAACCGTTGAGCCGGATGAGTTCTATCTTTTCAAACCCGCGCTGTATCTCAATAAAAAAGCAATATTCCAGCATAAGACCGGCAGAAAGGAAACGATCCTCCGTTATGCGCCCAATGCCCTGCCCGGCGAATTGGAACGCATCGCCACGCCGGTTGAGCTGCAGGCAAAGCCCGTATTGGATGAAAACGAAATCCAAACCCTCGCCACCTGGTCCCTGGAGATCGAACAGCACTATAAATGTCCGATGGACATTGAATGGGCCAAAGACGGCCAATCCGGGTCCCTGTACATTCTCCAGGCGCGTCCGGAAACCGTCCACACGCATGCCGTGGCGGCGGATGAGGTGGAATACCGGCTGACGGGTACCGGGAAATTGCTGGTGCAGGGCGAAGCGATCGGAAACCGCATCGCCACCGGCCGCGCCCGGCTCCTGAAGTCTCCGCTGGAAGCGGGCTCCCTGCACCCGGGCGACATCATCGTTACCGCCAATACCACGCCCGATTGGGACCCGTTATTGAAAAAGGCGGGCGGCATCGTCACGGATTCCGGAGGCAGGACGAGCCATGCCGCCATCGTAGCCCGGGAAACGGGTATTCCGGCGGTAGTCGGCACAGGGAATGCTACAACCCTGATCACAGATGGCTCGCCCATCACGATTTCCTGCAGCGAGGGCAAAGCGGGCCGTGTTTATGCAGGAACACTTCCCTTCGAAACGATCCGCCGCGCAGAAACGCTTCAGCACTCGCCGCAGCACACGAAGGTCATGCTCATCCTCAGCGATCCCGACCAGGCGTTCCGGCTGGCCGTCCGCCCCAGCGACGGGGTCGGGCTGCTGCGCATGGAATTCATCATTACGCATACCGTCAAGGTCCACCCCATGGCGCTGGTCCGCTACGACTCCCTTACCGACGGGAACGTAAAGGCAGCCATCGCAAAAATGACCGAAGGGTATGCAGACAAGACGCAGTATTTCGTAGACCGCCTGGCATCCGGCATCGCTACCGTAGCCGCCGCGTTTTACCCCAGGGAAGTGATCGTCAGGATGAGTGACTTCAAAACGAACGAATATGCCCAGCTGCTTGGCGGGCAAGCATTCGAGCCGAAAGAGGAAAATCCGATGCTGGGATTCCGGGGCGCATCGAGATATTACCATCCCTTATATCGCGAAGGTTTTGCCCTGGAATGCAGGGCCGTCAAAATGGTGCGCGACGAAATGGGATTGACGAACGTAAAAATCATGATCCCATTCTGCAGGACCGTGAATGAAGGTAAAAAGGTGATGGATGTGATGCGGGAATCCGGCCTCGTACGCGCCGTAAACGGCCTGGAAACTTACGTAATGGCGGAGATCCCGTCTAACGTAGTCGACGCTGCACGTTTCGCTGAAATATTCGATGGGTTCTCCATCGGCTCCAACGACCTTACCCAACTGGTACTCGGCGTAGATCGCGATTCCGCCATCCTGTCGAAGGTGTATTCGGAAGATGACCATGCCTGCAAATACATGGTGGCTGAAATGATCCGCCATGCCCACGAGGCCGGTGTGCCCGTCGGTTTTTGCGGACAGGCACCGAGCGATCTGCCAGACTATGCTGCTTTCCTCGTGGCAAACGGTATTACCGGCATCTCGTTTACGCCAGATGCATTTTACACGGGAAGGAAGAAGGTGTACGAAGCCGAGCTGAAATTGAAACTTCCCGCATTCGCGGGCGGCCCCGGGAAGGCCAGGTGAGTTGTGCATCCGTAGTCCCTGCTCCGGCATTAGCTTTGGACGATCTTCCCGTCCTCCATCCGGATGACCCTGTCTGTCCGGGAAGCGAATTCCTGGTCGTGGGTGACGATCAGCAGCGTCTGGCGGTATTCTTCCGCCAGCCGGCGGAATATTTCGAATACAAGCTCCCCGTTCTTCTTGTCGAGGTTGCCCGTGGGCTCATCGCCCATGATGATACAGGGGTCGTTGATCAAAGCGCGGGCAATGGCTACGCGTTGTTTCTCCCCGCCCGAGAGTTGATAGGCTTTCCGTTTTGCGAGCGGGCCGATGCCCAGCTGATCGAGCTTGGCCATGGCCCGTTGTTCCACTTCGGCGGGAGGGAAACGGTTGAGCTTGAGGCCCGGCAACATTACGTTCTGCAGTACGCTGAATTCGTTGAGCAGGTAATGGAACTGGAATACGAAACCGATCTTCCCGCTCCGCACCCGGGCCAGTGCTGCTTCGTTCTTTCCTTTCATCTGCTCACCGTCTATGTTCAATTCTCCTTCGTAATCCGTGTCCATCGTAGACAGGATGTATAACAGGGTGGATTTGCCGCAGCCCGACTTGCCGGTGATGGTCGCGAACTCGCCCTTATTGACGCTTAACCCGATACCGTCCAGCACCTTTACTTCCACCGGGTCATGGAAGTATTTATTGACATTCCTCGCTTCCAGGATAATCTCTCCCATGGCTATTTCCCCCTGATGATTATGACCGGATCGATGGTGCCCGCCTTTCTCGACGGCAGCCATCCCGCCAGCCAGGTGAACAATAAAGAAAATACGGCGCCGATGATGTAGATGAACGGTTCGTAGCTGACAGGGTAAGTGGTAACCGTGGGCAGCGAAGTGGTCCGGAACGGCACCTGGTCGATGCCTACCGAAAGCATGCCCCCGAACAGCAACCCGGCGAGCCCGCCGAAAACACCGATGCTCAACGCCATTATGGTGAATATACGCCGCACGTCTTTCCCTGAAAAACCGGTGGCTTTCAGGATAGCGATCGTATCCATTTTTTCATAGATCATCATATTCAGTATGTTATAAATCCCGAACCCAGACACCGTGAGCAATGTGATGCCGACAACGTAGGAAATCAGCGAGCGGATGAAACTACCGGTCTCGAACTCTGCGCTGAGCGTCTGTACATCCTGCGCGCTGGTGTTGAACATCTGGCCATACATTTTTGCCAATGCCGGCGCGTCGTCGATGTTGTTCAGCCTGATCTGTATGTCGGTCACGAAATTGCCCGTTTTGCCAGACAGTTTCCGGGCCGTGGCCAGGGACGTGAAACTCTGGATGCGGTCGAAATCCTGGATGCCGGACTGCCACAGGGCCACCACCTTTAGGGTGAAACGCTCGCCGCCCGGCGTGGTCAGTTGCACCCGTTCTCCCACATCCGTCAACAACCTTTCTGCCAGCGCCTTTCCCAGGATAATGCTGTTGGGCACTTTTTCCAGGCTGGCGGGATCGCCGGCCTGCACGTATTCCGAAAAATGGAACAGGGCGTTTTCCTGTAGTACGTCGATACCATTGACGGAAGCCGCAATATCTGAAGGTCCCTCGTTGAAAAACACCTCCATGGCCACTTTCGGCGCAATCCCGGCCACGCGCCCGTCTTGCCGCAAGGCCTGCATGATGGCAGCGCTGTTATGGATTTCCGTACGGCTGCCTTTCGGCTTCACGGAATGGATGAAATGATGGCCGGACCGGTAAGCGGGCAGCAGCATTACCGGCTGGACCGCCGCCGGTTTTACTTCGTTATACAGCCGGATATGGGGCGTACGGTTCAGGAAAAGGGAGTCCAGCATTCCGTTCAAGCCTTCCATGAATCCCAGCAACGCCACGAACATACCAACACTGAAGGTTACGCCGATGGCCGCAACCAACGTTTGCCGCCACCGGGCCATCAGCAACGAACGGGCAATATCGATGGCAAGTTTCATTTCTCAGGTTTAAGGATGACGTTATCCGGCGTTATTCCACCGGTGATCTCGACTTTCCGGTAATCCATCAGGCCTGTGGACACCTGCTGCCGCCGGCCGTTTTCCAGCAGCACGAAATTCCCGTCCAGCAGGTACGAACGCGGGATGGTCAGCACCTGTTTCCTTTGGGCGACGATGATGTTGGCTTCGCAGGTCAGGTTGGGATATAAAGCGGGCGGCGGCCGGAGGAACAGCGCTTCCACGGTAAAGGTTTTCGTTCTTTCGTTCATATACGGCTTCAGCGTTTCCACAACGGCGTCGAACACCTGCCCCTTATAACTGTCCATAGACACCGCAACATGCTGGCCTTGCCGTATTTGCGCCACGTCGTATTCGTCTACCTGTAATTCGAGTATAAAGGAGCCGGGATCGCCGATAACGGCAACAGGTTGCTGGGTATTGACCATTTCCCCTTCCTCCACGAACGTGAAGAACAGTTTTCCGCCGCGTTCGCTTTTTACGGAATGGTCGGCCTCGGCGGAACGGGAGATCTCCAGGTTTTTCAATGCCTGCTTTTCTCCGAACCCGATCTCGCGCTGCAGTTCGTCGTAGCGCAAGCGGGCGGATGCATAGGCGTTTTGGGCGCTCTTCCAGGCCAGTTCCCGCTGCTCCAGCTCGTTACGGCTTCCGATCTGCTGCGCCCAGAGGTTCCGCTGCCGCTGCAGGTCCACCGCAGACTGGTCCATTCTCAACTTCGCGTCTTCTACATGGATCCGCAGCTCTTCGATCCGCCGGCTGTTGGCCTGGCGGGCGGCGTTCTGTGCCACGATGGAAGCGTTTTCCGCCTGCAGGCGCGCCGCTTCCCCCAGTACTTCGAGAATGGGCTGCCTGTTTCCCACCATGCCGCCTTCCTTTACCAGCCACCTGGCCGCGATGCCGTTTACCGTGGAAAATACCTCGTACTGATGGCCGCTTTTCACGATACCGGAAGCGTACACCGATTCGGTTATGTCTTCCCTGTCCGGCCGTATCTTTTCCCGGTGCCCGGTACAGGAACAAAAAGGTAACATCAGAACGGTGAGGAGGAGCATTTTCATAAGCGATATGCAGCCGTTAACGCTGCCATATTAAAAATAACGAGATTCCCGGCCGCCGGCCATGACCGCCATGCGGGCCACCGCTGATCCTGATCACCCCGCTTCCGGCGCTGATTGCAGCCGTTTCCCCATTACAACGCCCCATATATGTCATATTCTCTCATAGACCCGGCAACGGTGATTTGTATCAGCGCAGGGGCCTCGTGGCGTCATCTTCCGGTACGCCGGGTTCCGTGATATTTGTATCCGGCCCCGTGCCCGGATTCTATCTCTTAACCCAAACAATTTCAAAATGAGCCTGCCAATAAGACAAAAACAATTACTCAAGAAATTCTGGGGAAATTTCGCGCCGCTCCCAATGACGCCGCTCACAGAATGCGGCCCGTTCATTTACAAATGTTACGCCGCGGCAGACGATACGGTGGCCGTGCTGGCATACCAGGAACGGAACAATACCGCCCCGCAGATATTGCACCTCAAGTTCCGCCAATACGACCTTCCCTTATCCATCCGCCTGATGGAAAGGCTCCTGCTCACCGGCACCATGGGCAGCCGGAGCGCCGCCAGCAAACAGTTGTACGACACGCTGGATACTTTCCGGAGGATACTTTCCGTATACCAGGAAAACGTATTGCTGCGCATCTCCGAGCATTTGACGGGAAACGAAAACGGCACCAGCCCGAAAGAAGTATTCGGCCCAGAATTCCTGCTTCAGCTGTCCAACATCGTCTCGGAATTCTTACGCGCCATCAAGGGGTTTTTCGAATTCATTTCGGGATGCGTCTACAAACTTCCCGGCTTCGAAAAAATGCAGCCGCCGCGGGGGCAAATACCGGTTATGGAAAGTTTGCTGGAAGATATCTCCGCGTTCAGCAACCATCAAAAGAAAACACTGCATATCCTCGATAAATGGAGAAAGCAGCAGGCGAAGCAATTGGCCCAACAGCAGCGGAATTGACCTTCCCCGTTCACACCCCGTTGCTCCTGACGGCAGGCCCTCCCCCTGCAGCAGACATCGGTCATAACCGGGTGGCGCAACTGACTTTCAACAGGCCGGACGAATCCGACAAACCTTAATATATGTGGTTGATCTTTTACCTCCTGCAATCGTTCGCGACCACGCTCCAGCCTGCCGGCGCCCAGGTGCCGGTAATTTGCTACCATAACCTGGCGGCGCCGGGGGCGGGCGACATGCTGCACGTATCCCCCGCAACATTCCGGCAGCAACTGCAAACGCTGCGCGACAGCGGTTACCATACGCCAGACCCCGCGCTGCTGGCAAAAGGCGCCCCGCTCCCACCGAAATCCGTCATCATTACGTTCGACGACTCCCATGCCGACCATTTCCTCACCGCCGCGCCGGCCCTGGAGGAAGCCGGTTTCAGGGGTGTATTTTTCATCATGACCGTTACCATCGGCAAAAAAGGATATCTGACCACCGGCCAGATCAGGACCTTACATGCACATGGGCACTGGATCGGCTCTCATACCTGGGACCACCCGCGCATTACCGGCGAAGGCGGGTTCCCCGACACGCAAATACAGTTAACCGGCACCAAAGCCACGCTGGAGCGGATCACCGGCGCCCCCGTTACCCTATTCGCCTATCCCTACGGCTTCTGGAACGAAACTATCGTGGCGCAGGTAAAAAAAGCAGGGTATAAAGTGGCTTTCCAGCTATCGGAAAAAAAGTCAAGCACATCACCGGAATTTTCGGTGAGGCGGATAATGGTCGATGGCAGATGGAACGGCCGGCAATTGATCCGCGCCATGCACGAGGCTTTTAAATGATACAGGATGCCCGCAGGCCGTCAATTATGCCGGCAATCGTAGGTGATCGACGTGGCGGAAATCTGCACGGTTGCGAACGTTCCGCTTCCGTGACCGCTAAAATCCACGTCCACCGGCAATCCGTACCTGTTGTAAGACGACACCTTCATCGAATTGTTGACGCTGTAATCCCGGTCCAGGAACTGCCACACGGGGTTGGTGCGGCGCAGGCTGATCTTATTGTCGTAGCTGAAGGTCTGCGTTGAACTGCTGCCGCCCGACTGCCAGACGATCTTCTCCAGATTGCCCTGCCTGTTATAAGTGTAGTTGGCGGTGATGAGCGTTGCCAGGCCGTAGAAATCCGTTGCCTGGATGATCCTGTTCTCGCCGTCGTATTTGTAGGTGGAAACGTTGCCTACGTACAGATGCCCCTGTTCCGGCGCGGGCAGCGGCATCCCCGGCCCAACGTAACCGAAGGAGAAACTGGTGTCTGTGATGATCCGGTTCCTGTCGTCATATTGGTACCGGTGCCAGTTCTCGAAATACGGGTTCGGCGGTTCATAGACGCTGTAGAAATCGGTCAGTCGCCCCTTTTTGTCGTAGCGGAACAGGTAATTCGGAGAACCGGTGCCTACAGACCCGCGGGTCATGCTGAGCGGCCGGTCCTTGTGGTCGTAAGCGATCACCAGGGAATCGCCGATAAAAAGTCCCCCGTTCATTTTAACGATCTGGCAACCCGCCGTATGGGGAATTACGTCATGGTATTTGTTGCACCCGGAAAGATACTGGACTGTAAAGACCAGCATACAACCCGTTATAAGAAGTAATGACTTTTTCATAAAAACCGGATTGATTTATTTGCATGAATATTCGATGTCCGCAAAAGTGAAAGGCGTTGTAGCGAAGGAACCGTACCTGTGGCCGGAGAGCATGAGGGAGACGGGTAGCCCGTAAGCATTGTAAGCGGCGACCGGGAGCGGATTATTGACGCTGTAATCCCTGTCCAGGAATTGCCAGATGGGATGCAGCCGGTGGTAATTTATCTTATTGTCGTAACTATCGGTAATTGTCGTGGAAGCGCCGCCCGTTTGTTCTTCGACCGATATAAGATTACCCGCAACGTTGTACTTGTACCGTCTGGTCATAAAAACGGTATCCCGTCCGTAAGTGTCGGTAGATTTGACGATCCGGTCGAATTGATCGTACGTGTAAGTGGAAATATTGCGAACGCCAAGATAAGGCCGGCCCGGGCTTGGAAGCGGCTTGTTACCCGGCCCCACTTCTCCGAACTCGTACGTGGAATCGAGAATGATCCTGTTCCGGGCATCGTAATAATACCGGTGCCAGACGTCGAACGAGGAAGGATTTTCATAAACGCCATAAAAATCAGTCATCCTTCCCTTTTGGTCGTAAAGAAATAAATAATTGGGGGAGCCCGTTCCCACAAAACCGCGGACCATGCTGACCGGGTTACCTTTGTGGTTGTAGGTGATCACGAAAGAATCAACCGGGCCTGAAAAATTCAGGTCCCCTTTTACCTTGGTAATTTTGCAGTATGGTTTGCCGGGGTGCAAATGAGGGTCGGTATGGCATCCGGATAGCAGGTACCCGGCCAGCAATACACATGCGGATGCGATTAGTGATAATCTCATAATGTAGATGTAAGGTTGAAAAATCACGACGCAGCGGTGTATTGGCAAACAGGAACCCGGTCCGCAACCAGCGGAAATCCTGCCCGGGACCAGGAAGTTTCCATTCAGTGCAGGAAACCATCCGGCGGCTAAACTACCCATTATACCGACATAAAAAGTTGATATCGGTCAACCGGTCTGATGATATATATTCATGATACTGCCCGGGCCAGACGATCCATACGCCGTAAAGCAGTAACAGATTACCGGAGATCGGCGGCGGTATCGGGGGCTTCCGGAAAAGGGAACAGTGACGCAGGCATAAACGCACCGGCCTGGAATACGGAAAGGGGCATCCTGTAACAGATGCCCCTTTCCTGTATTGATCTTTTGTGTGACGCCAATTATTGCAGCGGATCGAAATCGCCACCCCAGTTGTTGTTCTGTTTCAACAACGGATTTTTATCGAGGATGGATTTCGGAATACCGTAAATGTAATACTGGTCTTTGATCGCAATATCAACCGCATCTGTCGTGATCACGGTGGAAGTAAACCTGTCCCACACGGTGTTGATGTCAGACATGGGGGAAACATCGGCTTGACCGGGTTTCAGCAGCACGGCGATGCCATGCCGTTGCGGAAGGCTTCTCAGGTATCCGAACATTTTCCAGCGGCGAAGATCGCTCATGCGTTTGCCTTCGAAGCTGAATTCCACGAAACGCTCCTTTTGATACGCCGCCCTGATGTCTGCCTGCGTTGCCGCCGTGATGCCGTAGTTGCCGGCTCCGCCCGGCATTACGCCGGCCCTTGCCCTGATCTGTTTCAACACATCCACGGCCGCAGCGGTATTACCCGTTTCATTGGCGCATTCACCGTAGTTCATCAGCACTTCCGCGTAGCGGATCTCGATCCAGTCCACAGCTGCATTATACACTGTTCCCTTGTCGATATTCTTGTCGATCGCCTTGATGCGGTAGAAGCTGGAGTTGGACCACAGCGGGTCAGACGTTACCTGGTTATGCGCGCCTTCGAGGCCGGTGGCGCCGTTGTAGTTCGAAATGGAAGTGAAATACGTCCAAAGGAAAGATTTGTCGTCGCGCATACCTTTCAGGTATTGATTGGGCGCGCCGTTATAATAAATGTTGGCGTAGAAACGGTCGTCGCGGTTACGGAAGAGCGTATCGTAGCTTCTGGCCTGCGCTTCCCATGCAGATCCGTCTTTCATCGGGAAAGCATTCACCAGTTCCAGCGACGGACGGTCGTACCCCACATCATCCTTCGACCAGTTCAGGGGCATCAATCCGCCCTGGAAGTAAGTGGCCTGCGGATAATTGAAGCGCCGGACCATTACTACTTCCTTGTTCATCTCATCGTCCCATATCTTGCTGAAGGGGCTATACAATCCTTTCCCGCGGGCATCCAGGAATTCTTTGGCCGCCTTGTTGGCGTTGAAAGCTTTCGTCCAGCTGGCTACGCCGCCCAGGCCGTTAAACAGGGGGCTGGCGTAGAAAAGCAGTACCCTGCCTTTGAAGGCCATGGCCACGCCTTTATCTACCCTGCCGTAGTCGGCATCCGTAAACGCGTCGGGCAAAAGGGCGATAGCCTCGTCGAGGTCCTTGAGGATCTGCGTTACGCATTCCGACGTTTTGTTACGCGGTTTCTGGAGTTGCGTGAGGTCGGAAGTGGGTTGCTGTGCTTCGAGGATCAGCGGTACGCCGCCATGATCGCTCACCATTCTGTGATATGCCCAGGCCCTCCAGAAAAGCGCCTGGCCTTTGATCTTGTTTTTCTCTGTTTCGGCGAAAGACGCTTGTGAGATCTTTTCCAGGAGGATGTTGATGTTGCGGACGCTGTTGTAAGTGCCGAAGGAGCTCCTGGAATCAAAGGTGGCCGTTCCCCTCATCCAGCTGTCTGTCTGCTTCTGGTAAGGCACGCCCTCGTCTGTACCGTTGGCGCTGCCACTGGGATTGCCGGGCATGTTGTCGCTGTACACCTGGTTGAGATAGGCGTTGGCCATGTTGACATCCGTCCACACCTGGTCGGGGCCTACTGCAGACAGGTTATTTTTGTCCAGCACCTTGTTGCAGCCTCCGGATATCAAAGCGGTGGTAAGGAAGAGTATCGATATGTTTAACTTATGCTTCATGATCTTGATTTTGAAAGTAAGAACGCTTTGTTACAGGCCCATGCTGATGCCTACGGTGTAAGTTTTCATAACCGGGTAGCTCATGAACTGGGATATTTCGGGATCATACAGCTTGAACTTCGTGATGTTGAACAGGTTGGTGCCTGCTACAAAGATCCTTGCGTCCCTGATCGTCAATTTGCGCAGCAGCGCGTCGGGGAGCCTGTAATTCAGGTTGAGGTACTTCATGCGCAGGAAGCCGCCGTCGTATACATTGAAGGTAGAGGTCCAGGTATAACCGGCGGAGTGCGGGTCGCCCCAGGGATAGATTTTGGGCGTGGAACCATTCGGGTTCTCCGGTGTCCAGGAATCTGCGTGGTATTTGGGCACTTTGCCGCCGCCGCCGAAGTTTCTGCCCCAGGCGTCGTTATAGCTGATCTTGTACCCGGTGAGTCCGGAAAGCAGGGTTTCCACCGTAAAGCCTTTGTAAGACAGGGAAATGTTCAGGCCGTAGGAAATCGGCGCATTATCAGCCCCGAAATAATTCCCGAGTACCATCTGGTCGTAGCTGTTGACAACATTGTCTGGTTTGCCTTCCGGGCCGCTGAGGTCAGCGAACAGCATATCGCCGAGCGCGGGCGCAATGCCGTTGATGAGGAAACCGGCCGGCAGCTTGTCGAGGTCTGCCTGGGTGCGGATGATGCCCAGTGCCTGGTAACCCACGCCGTAGGAGGTGGTTTTACCATTGGGATCCTGATAATACTGGGCGTTCACCGCTACGTCTCTTTTGATCACCTTGTTTCTCGCATAGGTGAATATGCCTTTCACGTTGTAGCTGAAGTTCTTGCTGATGGTGTTGCCATAGCCCAGTTCGATTTCCACCCCGTTCGAGCTCACTTTGCCGTAGTTTTCGGGAGGCAGCGATGCGCCGAACTCCGTCGGGATGGCCAGGATGCGGGAGCCGAGGATGTCGTAGGAATTACGTTTCCAGTAATCGAAGGTGAAACGGAGGTTTTTGAAGGCGGTTGCATCGAGGCCTACGCCGAAGGATTTGGATTTTTCCCAGGTAAGCCCGGCGTTGGGGGTACCGCCATAACGGAGGCGGGGTGCGGATACTCCGTTGGCCCCCATGAAATACGAGCCGCCGATGATGTATTGTTCCCGCCATCTCCACCGGCTGTTGGCGTCGTCTTTATCGAGCACGTCGTTACCCGTGGTCGCGAACGAACCGCGGATCTTGAGGAAGTCGATGGCCTGGCCGATTTTTGAACCGCTGAAGAAGTCTTCCCGGGAGATCACCCAGCCTGCGGAAATGGATGGGAACCAGCCCCAGCGCCTGTCTGGCGCGAAGTTCGTGGAACCGTCCCTCCGCACGGATGCGTTGAAGAGATATTTCCCGCCGTAGTCATAATTCAGCCTTCCGATGTAAGACATCCTGCCGGCTTCGCTTTCACTGCCGCCCGTGCTCCAGTCGGCATTGTTACCGCTAGTATACAGGAACTGGTCTACGGCAATGAGCGGAAAGTTGTTCCGGTTGATATTGAAGGAATTGTCGTACTGCTCGAATTGCTCGTATACGGCCGTCGCCCCAATGGTATGCATGCCGAAGGTACGGTCGTAACTGATTTGCCCGTTCAGCTGATAGCTGTTGTTCTTGGAGTAGAAATTCCCGAGGTATTCGCTGCCGGGATCGCCGCTTTTCACCATACCGATTATTTCATCCGTATAGATGAGGCTATTGGGCCCTGTTTTCTTGAAGTTGTACAGGTCCTGTTTCTTCGCGAAAGTTTTGGTATAGCTGTTGTTGAAGTTCTTGCTGTAAGCGCCGCGGATGCTCAGGCCTTCTACCGCCGGGATTTTGTATTCCGCCGTCAGCAATGCGTCTATTTGCTGGTTGGTATTTCTCCAGTAGCCGCCGTTGCGCATCATTTCCACGGGGTTGCCCAGCCATCCGGGGTTATTCGGTTTCCCGTTGATGTACGGGGAAGCGAACACGTCCCAATACAGCAGCTTGCCCCAGAGGTTGTTCAGGTCGTCGGAACCATAGTCGTACGTGAAGTTGAACCGGTTGCGGGTGCCATAGTTGGTGCTCAGGTTCAGGCCCAGCGTGAGGTTTTTGACCAGGTTAGCCTCTATATTACCCCTCAGGTTGAATTTTTTGTACCAAACCTGCGGCAGGAAGCCGTCTTCCTTGATGTAGGAACCGCCGATATACGCCCGTAACTTATCGGATCCGCCGGATGCGCTGAGGGCGTAACGCTGGCTGGAGGGATTGGAATACGCGGCTTTATAGTAATTGTCGCCGTTCGGGTTGTTTTTCATTACCCAGTCTATTTCTTCATCGCTCAACCCTCCGTTTACGGCCTGGCTCAGTTTGAGGCCGTCTTTCACCGGCATATATTCCGGCAGGGCGCCTGTGCGCAGTGTATTGTAGGTAGCGTTGAAATCTATCGCCGCCCTTCCGCTTTTACCTTTTTTCGTAGTAACGAGGATGGCGCCGTTGGAAGACCGGGAGCCATAAATGGCCGCAGAAGCGGCATCCTTCAGCACGGTAATATCGGCCACTTCGTTAGGGTCGATGGCGTTGAAGCTGACCCTGTCGCGCACCACACCGTCGATCACATATATCGGTTCTACCGCGGAGTTGCTGAAAGACGAGCTCACGCGCACTTTCACTGCCGATCCGATACCCGGTGTACCTGTAGAAGAGCGGATGAAGGTGCCGGACATGCGGCCGGCCAATACGTTGGAGAGATTGGTGGCCGGAATCAGTTCCACATCTTTGCCGCTGACAGACGACACGGCGGATGTCATTTTCGCCCGTTTCTGGGTGCCATATCCCACTACTACCACTTCATTCTCGATCAGCGATCCCGCTTTTAAGACGATGGTGACAGCTTCTCCCTGCTTCACCTTGCGTTCCTGGGGCTCGAAGCTGACGTGCGTAAATACCAGCACGCCGGAGGAACCTTCGGGGATCGATATACTGAACCTGCCTTCGCCATCCGTCACGGTGCCGGTACGTGTTCCCTTGACCGTAACCGTTACCCCCGGGATCGCGTTGCCGCTTTCGTCTTTCACGACACCTGCGATCGTAAATGGAGGCGCGGGCTTTATGGAATTCGGCTGATAGCTGCCAGCTACCGCCCTTGCTGCTGCCGTTGGGCCCGGTACAACCTGGAGGGCCAGCGATGCCGCTAAAATGCAAACCAGTTTGCCAGCACGAAAAATTCGGCGAATGTCATCCCCATGCCCGCGACCATTCGGGATGATCAGCGTTCCCGTGCGGCATCCATCCTGCTGGGGCTGAATACCTTCAAGGGATTGCGCATGGCAATCACTGTAAATCTGCTTCATACTTTGCTGTGTTTTTGATAATGAATAAAACTTTCTACAATCCGGGCTATTTTGTTTGTTCGTGGATGAATCGTGGCCGCCCTGGGCCGTTTATGCAAAAGATATCCCGACCGGTATCGTTAACCAGCCTTGTGGCCATTCCCTTACGGCCGGAAGTTCACTGTCTTAATTTTTATTGTCTCATGTACAAAACATTCCCTTTACCCGTACTGGCGGGCGGAGTCAGTGTGGAATAACCTGTTCACATCTTCATTTGGACCTTGCCGGGATCAAATCCCTATCGCCGGAAACCGGCGAACATCGCACCTGCCGTAAATAAGAGTACGGCCGGCTGTTTCACAATTTAGATTTGATAAAATTAGTTTTTACACTTTCCGATCTTTAAAATATACCCTAAAGCCGAACTACACATAACGTCAGAATCTCACAATAAAAGTCCGAAAATATCAACGGGTATACAACTGCTTTTTTTACTATAACCTATGCTTTTTTTGCAGCTGTCCCTCGAACCGTACTTTCCATAGTACGGCACGATTCGGGGCCCAATTCCTTCCTGCGCCGGAACGCGCAAGGAAGCACCGTTCCGGCAATCCATTCCCCGCCGGTGAAAATCTGAACCATAAAATCACATGGATAGGCAGGCACTGGTTTACCTTATCGGCACTGTTCCAGACTTTTATGTCCTTCATCATGCCTTTAAAAGCCTGCGTGGTATCTCCGACGAATTGCAGCGGAAAGAACAGCGTCTGCACTTTCAGCAAAGTGTCTTTGGTGCCGGAGATGGGGATTTTTGCCGCTGGAGGCTTTGCGGGACCATGCTATGCAGGCCGCTACCCGGAAAGGTGAAATGATAACGGCCGATTCAGTATCGTAATGGCATCATCCGCTTCCATCACCAGGTGGAAACCATCCTGCGGCAGTTGCCGGCCGGTGTGGCGATCAAATTCATCCGCCCGGTGAGCTTTTACATCAACCTGTTGGCGGCCATCCCCCAGATCAGGTCGCAGGGCATGATCGTGTCCAATTATGGTGGCAATGTGAAGGAACCCTGGGTGTCGCCGGCTGATGTCGCGGCGGTGATCACGGACGCTGTTTACACAAAATAATGAAAACAGCGGATTCTTTATCAGCCGATCTTTGAAACAATTCAAAACCGTCAATACATCCGGCCTGCGTGCTTTTCATCTTCAAAAAATCATTACGGTTTCTCCAAACTAAAATCATCTGCCTAGTCGGTGCCATTAACACTTTTCATTGGCAGCAGCACTACCATTTTGTTAGATTATGAATATTGGCCAATTTTTGCTAATTTCCTCCAAGATCCAACAGGATAGGCGCGACAATTTCTATAAGTTATTTTTTGTTGTATGTATGATGAGTTTACGTATTATCCTTCGGATATTCCAAATTCGGTTTCCCTGACCGCCCCAAAACCTCTTGGCTAGAATGTGCAGCTGCTTATCGGCTGGGAAAATCTAATTGCCGGGCCATTTGCTCCGGAGAATATTTCTTGATCGACAAAGTATCTATCTATTGGAAACAATTCAAGGATTTCGAATGGGCCAACGGCCGGAATTCCGCCTTTCCCGGAACTTGCCTTTTGTTTTAATAGCTGTAGCCATATTGGGATGCTATTCCCGGGTCTGTGGCCAAAGCCGAACGCATTCCGGCTTCGATGTTGTCATGGGGCTATCCAATAATGAAGTAACCAGCTTCTTTCAAGATGATAAAGGGTTGATGTGGATGGGGACCTACGATGGGCTCAACCGCTACGACGGCTATAAATTCACCTCCTATCGCAGCAGCCTTACCAACGACAATTCTCTTGTAAACAACCGAATCAATTGCATTACACAGGACCGGAGCCGTCGTCTATGGATAGGTACCATTAACGGGGCGAGCCAATTCGACATGATGAATTCCCGCTTTAGTTCGATACACTTCAGAGATCCGGTAAGTCAAAAAATGCACTTATTGGAAGGGAATGTCTATTGCATAAAGGAAGTCCCTGGCCAAGAAATGCTCATCGCCTCCGAAAAAGAAGGAATGCTAGTTTATGGAAAAACGCAGGAGTTTGCCGTGTCGGTCCCCTTGTTTCACGATGGTAAAGCAATATTCGGCTATAATGCCGCCTCCCTGAGTGTTGACACGCAAGCGAATATTTGGGTGTTGGTAAGAGGAGTTGGCCTTTGCCGGTTTGACAGGTCCAAGAAAGGGCTGGAAGTATGCTACCCGGCTATCAAGCATGGAATTTATTTGACAGGTGGCAGGTTAAACGATCTGTGGATAGCTGCAGACAACGGGCTATATCATTATTCCATATCAAAAAAGAGGATCATTAAAAAATTGCTGCCCGGCCACAAGATCAATCACCTGACCCTGGACCATAACAATACATTATGGATTGGCACAGATGGGAACGGTGTTTTTACCGTAGACCAGGGTGCGCATATCATGAAAAGATATTTGTCTAACGAGAAGAACCCGCTGCTCACCAACGCTGCCGTTCATTCAATATTTGAAGATCGTGAAAACAGGAAATGGATCGGGACAGTTGGAGGTGGAATGGTGGTGATCGACCCCAATAAATTGTCGTTTCAATTATATTCACACCATACAGATAAAAACACAAACCCCAACGTTGATTTTATTTTATCGTTTTGTGAAGATGAAGACAGGAACCTCTGGGTGGGGACCGATGGAGGAGGGATACGAAAATGGGACAGGAAAAGGAGCCGTTTTACAACCATTGCTGGCAACCAGGACATGGGCAATTCGCCCGGCAGCAACTTTGTCACCAACATCAAAATGGACCGTTTTAACAATATCTGGTGTAGTACCTGGGGAGGTGGTGTCAACAGGTATAACCGCAGAACCGGCCGTTTCGTTCATTATGCGCTTTTTAATCCGAAAACAAGGGAAAATGACCGATTTGCATGGATGATTTACGAGGATAAGTTTGGGAAGATATGGGTGAGTGCATGCAATAATGGTGCACTTTATTGGTATAATCCGCAAAAGGACCGGTTTGAATTGTTCGACAGTCGACTCACGAACATATTGAGTTTTGGAGAAGACAACTCGGGTAATTTTTGGGTGGGCACGTTTACCTCGCTCATCAAGGTAGACCGCCAAGACAAAACGATCAGCCCGATTTACATTGGGCATCCGGTAAGGAGCATCCACGAAGACACGACCGGCCGTTTTTGGATCGGTACCGAGAACGGCGGGCTGTTGCAATTTGACAGGAATAACAATACTTATCACCGTTTTACAGATATGGACGGCCTTCCCAGCAACGCCATTCTTAATATCCTGGAAGACGACAATGGCGAACTTTGGGTAAGCACGTATAACGGGATTAGCAGGTTTAATCCATCCAGCCGAAAATTCACTAACTACACCCGGTCAGACGGCTTGCAGAGCAATCAGTTCAACTATAACGCCGCTTTGATCCTGAAAAGCGGAGAGTTTGTTTTTGGAGGAAGGAAAGGGTTTAATGTGTTTGATCCGGGGCAGATCAGCCTGCGGCCCAGGGTGGCACAAGGCACCTCCCTTCAGATAGAAGGCCTCAGGATCAACAATACCCCTGTGTTCAAAGACGCAAAGTATGTTTCCACAGCAGATGCTACGAGTATCAAAAAAGTAACCATACCAAACGATGAGGCGGTGATATCGTTTGACCTCCTAAAGCCGGAGTATTCCACGCCAGATAAGATCCGATACGCGTATCGCCTCAAAGGGCTGGATAAAGACTGGAATTTTGCGCCAACTGCACGGTCTGTGAATTATGCGGGCCTTCCACCGGGTACTTACTTTTTCGAAGCCAAATCCACCAACCAGCAAGGCGAATGGGGGGAAAGCGGACAACTGCTGGAGATCGTCATTTTGCCACCCTGGTACAAAACCTGGTGGGCCCATATGCTGTTCATTGGTCTTGGCATTATATTGCTGATCGCTGTTCTCAGGTATAACGCAGGCAAACGCGAAAGCCGGTATAAAATATTGCTGGCCAACCTCGAAATACAAAAGGAAAAAGAACTGCATGAAAAGCGCCTCTCATTTTTTACAAGCATTTCCCATGAGTTCAGAACACCCCTTACCCTGATTCTCGGCCCCGTTAAGGAATTGTTGGGTAAGACGGACGATCAGGGCGATCTTCAGGAATTGAATACCGTGCACCGGAATGCCCGTCGTTTGCTCAGCCTGGTCAACCAATTATTATTGTTAGGTAAGGCCGAAAGCGGTCTCGACAAACCGCAATTATCGGCCGTGAACTTCTATCAGCTTTGTGAAGAAGTGTACAGTTATTTCCTACAACAGGCGAAATACAAAAACATCGACTATCAGTTCTCTCTCGATAACAAATCGTTGCAATTGGAAATAGACCGGGAAAAAATGGAAATTGCGTTGTTCAACGTTTTATCCAATGCGGTTAAATTTACGCCAAAGAACGGCAAGATCAGATTTAACGTAGTTGAAACCGGGAAAATGGTGGAAATAACCGTTAGCGACAGTGGTTGTGGTATAGAAGCAGATGTTGGGGACAAGCTTTTTGAGAACTTCTACCAGGTAAAAACTAACGGTAAGGGCTCCGCGGGTGGTTTTGGCATTGGATTATACCTCACCAGAAAATTCATTGAACAGCATAACGGCCGGGTCGTCTACAACAGCACCCCGGGTGAGGGCACTACATTTCACATTTCATTGAAAAAGAACGGATGCTGCATTAACCACGGGAACGATCATACTTCAAAATCTGTGATGCTGGACGAATTACATGCGGAATTAGAAAGCCCGGCCCTGGTGCCAGAATCGAGTGCGGCAGACATCCACCCTCCTCATGTGGCCATCTCCGAAAAAAAGACCCTATTGATCGTAGATGACGACCCCGACATCCGGGCTTATATCAGGTCTATCGTTCAGCATCGGCTCATTGTTTACGAGGCAGGTGATGGAAGTGCCGGCCTCGTTCTGGCGGAAGAGCAACAACCGGACATTATAATCACGGACATTTCCATGCCCGTGATGTCTGGCCTCGACATGTGCAGACAAGTCAAGGAAAACGATGCTTTGTGCCATATTCCTATCGTGATGCTTACTGCCAATACAGCCGATGAAACCCGGCTCAAAAGCATGGCGATCGGCGCCGATGAGTACATTGCCAAACCTTTTGATCGTAATCTGCTGGTTGCCCGGCTCGATAACATCCTCGAAAACAGGAGCAAACTGCGGCGTTATTTTTTTGATACCATCACCCTTCAAAAAAACAGCGTAAAAGTCCCGGCCGAATTCAAGGATTTCCTGGAAAGGTGCATAAAGGTAGTAGAGAACAATCTGGACCGGGATGACTTCACCGTCCAGACTATGGCCAAACAGATGGGCATGAGCCACTCTAACCTATATAAAAAAGTAAGATATATTTCCGGGATGTCAGTCAGTAACTTCATCCGCTCCATACGGCTTCGTAAGGCTGCCGAGTTGATGTTAAAGGATGGCACCAGTATTAAGGAAGCCGCCTTTGAGGTCGGCATTAGTGATTCGAGATATTTCCGCGAGCAATTTTCAGCGTTGTTCGGGATGCGCCCATCCGAATACATAAAGAAATATCGCAATATTTTTAACCAGGAAAACAGTATAATCAATAGAAAATAACCTCAGAATACGATTTTACCCCCTGTTTTTAATGATTCCCCCCCCTTATTGAAGGGATACCTAGCGGTTAATTTGCACATTCTAATTATTCTTTTCAACCAGAAAATCACCGCTATGGTAAATTCCAAGTTATCTACCTTACTACTATGCATTTTGTCCCTTAGCCTACATTCGGTTGCACAACTGAGCGTCAGGGGAAAGGTTACCGGGCCAGAAGGCCCGCTTCCCGGGGCAACCGTTATTCAAAAAGGCGCCAATAAATCAGTACTTACTGGTAATAACGGGGAGTTTCTGATGGATGTTCCTCCGGATGCGCGTCTTATATTCCGTTATGTTGGTTTTAATGAACGGGAAGTGGCCGTTAACGGTCAGGCCATCGTAAATGTAGCCATGACCCGGGATGTAAGAAACCTTGGTGACGTGGTTGTTGTTGGCTACGGCACCCAAAAAAGGAAAGACCTTACCGGCTCAATTGCGACCCTCGGCGCTGCTGCATATAAAGACCAACCGGTCGTAAACGTAACCTCCGCCCTCCAGGGAAGAGTGGCTGGGGTGGCAATTACAAACAATTCAGGTGCGCCCGGAGGAGAAGTAAAGATCCGGATCCGGGGTGCCAACTCGGTAAATGCCAGCAATAACCCCCTGTTCGTAGTAGACGGCATTGCGCTGACGAGTATCGACCTGCGCGACATCAACGTCAACGATATAGAATCCATGGAAGTGTTGAAAGATGCTTCGGCCACAGCTGTCTACGGGTCAAGAGGCGCGAACGGCGTAGTGATCATTACCACACGGACGGGTAAGGCCGGCGTGACCAAAGTTGACTACAACGGGTTTGTAAGCTTTAACAAACCTATGAAACAATACGACCTGCTGGATGCTGTAAAATATGCCGAAATGGTGAACCTGCGGGCCGGCTCTCCCGTTTTCCCCGACCCTGCCGGGTTTGCTGGTAAAACAACGGACTGGCAGCATTTAATTTTTAATGAAGCTGTCACGCATAGCCACCAGCTATCCCTGTCCGGCGGAACGGAAAAGGCCAGGTATTTCGTTTCCGGCTTTTACCTCAACGGGAATGGTCTGCTGGACAATAGCAGTCAGAAAAAGTTCGGATTGCGGACCAATCTGAATATGAAGGTAAATGAAAAATTAAGTGTCGGTCTTAACCTTTTTGCGTCAAGGACCCACTCACGCAACAACGGGGACATGGGTTATAAGGGAAATCCTGTCACCGCTGCGCTTACCTGGGCCCCTACGGAGCCGGTTTATGACGATGCCGCCGGTAAAATATATAACCGTAACGGTATATCTCCGATCTGGACCAATCCATATTTAACCATCCGCGAAGCCAATTCCCAAAACTTTAATAATGTATTGATCGCCAACGGGCGTATCCATTATGCGTTTACAGACTGGCTCAGCCTGACGGTAAACGCAGGGCTCGATGCTTCCATATCCAGAGGTGCCTTTTTGCGGAACAACTTCCTGACCCCTGGAAATATGGGCGCCGGGCAGGGGTCTTCCGAAAACCACACCTTCCAAAACAGTAACGTGCTCACTTTTCAGAAGGCGTTCAATAAGCATGCGCTGACGGTCACGGCACTGGCTGAAAACACCTCTTCGGTATGGAGCGGCTTCAATGCAACGGGAGCCGGCCTTACCTCTGCCACCAATGGTTATCATAACCTTGCACTGAATGCTTCTCAAAGCATCAGCTCCAATTACGGCAATTCCGCGCTTTTGTCTTACATGGGGCGAGTATCCTATGTTTTCGATGACAAGTACTTGTTCACTGCCTCCGTAAGAAGGGACGGTTCTTCTAAATTCCAGGGTAAAAACAAATGGGGCACTTTTCCTTCATTTAGCGCGGCGTGGAGATTGTCTGAAACATCATTCGTCAAAGACCTGAACATATTCTCCAACTTGAAAATTAGGGCGGGATGGGGCAAAACAGGTAACCAGGGAATAGCAGCTTACAGCACGCTCGGCGCCTTAACGCCAGCGTTATACTCCTACGGCGGAAGCACCGGATTTCAGAGTTATACGCTTGGAAGCCCGCAAACACCGGACGTTAAATGGGAAACTACCAGCCAAACCGACGTGGGGATTGATATAGGGCTTTTTAACGGACGGATGAATATTACGGCAGATTACTATAATAAAAACACGAAAGACCTTTTGCTGTTTACCCGCATCAATCATTATGACGGTGGCGGCTCCTTCTTAAAGAACGTCGGCAAAGTAAACAATAAGGGGGTCGAATTGTCGATAGACGCTACTCCGGTGGAAACCGGGGACTTTATGTGGACCACGGGCCTGAACGTTTCTTTTAACAGGAACAAGGTGGTGAACCTGGGTAAGGACAGCATCATTTTCAGAAACCATATCGGAGGGGGCTTAATCACAACCAGCATCCAGGCAATAAAAGTCGGAGAGCCGCTGGGTGCGTTTTATCTGATCCCATGGGAAGGTATTTTTCAGGCAGACCATACGGCAACCGGCAACAAAGCGGGAGACAATAAGTACCAGGACGTGAGCGGGAACAACAGCATAGGCTTTGAAGACAGGGTAATTGCGGGGAATGCAACGCCCAGGGTCCAGTGGGGATTCAACAATAACTTGAAATATAAGAATTTCGACCTCAATGTATTTATCCAGGGATCTCACGGCAACAGCATATTTAATGCAACCTACGCAGCCACAGCGGTTCCGTCGAGCGACGTGGCATATCCCACGCTGGCGGCAACGGCCAACTACTGGACGCCCCAGAATACAACGGCGGTTTGGGCGGACCCGACCAGCAAGACTTCCCGCAACTACATAGAATCCACGCAGTTCCTGCAGGATGCCAGCTATATCAGACTCAGGAATATCAGTTTATCGTACCAGTTCCCTAAATCCATGCTAAGATCTTTTGGGCCGGCAAAATTCACAGTAAGCGCCCAGAATTACTTCACAATAACCAAATATAAAGGATATGATCCGGAAGCCACGTCCACCTCGGCTTCAAGCGATGCCGACGCCGGAATTGATCTGGGAGCTTACCCTTCGCCTAAAACGATCACGCTTGGTTTAAATATCACCTTCTGACCTTAATTAATATTCAAGTATGAAAAATTGCTTTATTATAACCGTGGCATTTGCCATAATGCTGGCAGCCTGTGGAAAGGCTTTTCTCGAAGAAACCCCAAAAGGAAGCGTGCTGCCCGCCACCTTCTATAAAAATGCCAGCGATCTCAATCAGGCTACCCGAGGCATCGCGTTGATGTTTAATGGCGCCTGGAATCAGACAGGCGGCATGGCTATCACTTTTGGCGCCGATGATATCACTACCCACCGCGGGGGAAACAAGATATCTTTTTCCGATTTTGATACCTATCAGGCCAACTCCTCTAACGACCGGATGACCAATTGGTGGATCTATTTTTACAGGACCATCAAGTCGGCCAATTCATTGATCGCCAACTATGAAAATGCCACCGAAGCAACGGCCGATGAAAGAAGCTTTGCCGGAGGGGAAGCGTATTTCTACCGGGCCATCTGTTATTTCTTTTTGACCAGGGCATGGGGAGAAGTGCCACTAGTAACCGAGCCAGGCATCGACCCAGACAGGCCAAACGAAAAAGTACCGCAGATATACGACCTTATCGTGGCTGACCTCAAGCGGGCAGAAACTATGCTGCCAGACAATTGGCAGGGCCTCAAAAAGCAGAACGGCGTGAACATCGCACCCACGAAAGGTTCGGCGAAAGCGCTGCTCGCAAACGTATACCTGACCATGGCGGGATGGCCACTGCAACAAACCGATAAATACGCACTGGCTGCGGCCAAAGCCAAAGAAGTCCTGGACAAAAAAGAAACTTGGGGCTACGGGCTGTTGGATAATTTCGGGGATATTTTCAAAAAAGAAGGCAAGTACAATAAAGAGGCTGTGTTCGCCTGTTATTACAATAACCAGGTACCTGGCGGTGCCTGGGAGAACGGCAGCCAGATGGGGCCCCCGAATTTTATGCCCGGCGAGGAAGGAGGATGGGACGAAGCTTTCGGTGAAATTACCTTCTATAACAAGTTCCCGGAGGGCCCAAGGAAAGAAGCCACCTATCGCAGAACCTATTTCCTGAATAATGACGTAAACAAGCCGGTAGACTATACCGGGCTTCTGCACAAACACCCCTACTTCATGAAGTATAACGACGATATTTCCTATAATCAGACCAACCATTCCATGAGCGACTGGTGGGGAAGCCATACCGTGTTTGTGATCCGGTTCGCGGAAGTATTGCTTACCTATGCCGAGGCCAGGGCGATGTCACAATCGCCTGACAATTCCGCTTATGACGCTATCAACGCTGTAAGAAAGAGAGCAGGGTTGAAAGACCTGGCGCCCGGCCTGTCTCAATCGGCGTTCAGGGATTCCGTTATTGCGGAAAGAGGTTGGGAATTCTCCGGATGTGAACCGGCGGCAAGGTGGTTCGACCTCGTTAGAACGGAAACTGTAGCCAGGGCAACGAAAGATCGTCACGCCTCGGAGGTGCCCCTGAAAAATACGCCGGACGATGCCACGCATAGATTTTATTGGGCGCCGGTTCCGGTAGTGAAATAATCATCGATATTTTTCCTTGCATAAAACTCGGGATGGCCAGGTGGCGGCGAATTTGACATACTGATTTCCACGCAAATTGCCGGGCCGCCCTGTGCTGTGGCAGCCCCCATTCCGATCGATGAGGCGCCACCTGTCAACCTGCACATTTTGGTGCAGGACTGTCATGCTCATGCACCCCATTGCGGCCGCTCGAGCGTAGTGCCATTATTTATAAGTGCTATTTTTTAAAAGTGTCATTCACCCCCAATTATTTAACTTAAAATCAATGATGATGAAACAAATGTTTTCGATTTTAATCCCGGTATTGCTGGGAGTTGGTTTTTGCTTTACGGCTTGTAACAAATCAGTCCATCCTTTGGATAAACCATCCGCTGGTAAGCTGAGCAACACGTTAAGCAATGTGGCCGCCCAGTCAGTAGCCGCCAATCCTAATTACCAGTTGATCTGGGCCGATGAATTCAATGCAACCGGCTCCTTTGACAACAATAGTTGGTCGTATTGTCCCCGGAATGGAGCATCCTGGGGCACTTATTTGACTTCGACGCCTGACTACGCCTATCTTGATGGGCAGAACCTGGTCGTAAAAATGGATAATGCAGTGATCCCCGGCGATAATGTGCCCTATCATTCTGGTGGGATACAATCCATGAACAAAGTAAATTTTCGATATGGCAAGTTGGAAGTGCGTGCAAAGATGAAGGAAGGACAGGGCTCCTGGCCTGCCATCTGGCTGATGCCTGAGCCGGCCTTTCAGTATGCCGGCTGGCCGGGTTGTGGCGAAATCGACTTGATGGAACATGTAAACTTCGCCAACTCGGTAAAACACCGTACACACCGGCTGAACGGCAACTTACCCAATGTCAGCTCGCAGTATGTCAAAAACGACTACAATTTATATACGCTGGAATGGACGCCAGATGATGTGAAGATGTTTGTTAACGGAGCGCACCGTTTTACCTATTCCAGGGTTGCCGGTGGCGGTTGGCAGCAATGGCCGTTTGACGTACCGTTTTACATCATCCTCAATCAATCCGGCGGTGTGGGTTGGCCTGGACCTATAACCAACTCGCATCTGCCTTTTTATATGTATGTTGATTATGTAAGACTGTACAAATTATCAGTAGCTACCAACGGTGGATTTGAAAGTGGCAGCCTGTCGCCGTGGGACGCCTGGCCATCTTCGGGTAGTACTGCCGGTGTTGTGAGTAATAATGCACATTCAGGAACACATGCGGTGCGGTTACAAGGCGGCGAGGCTTCTGTGGAACAAACAATTACCGGACTCACTCCCAACACGACCTATATTGTGGGCGCTTATGCCAAACTGGCAAACACCGGCGGCGGCGTTTGCGTAGGTGTGAAGAATTATGGTGGCAGTACTATTGACAACACGGTTACCAATGTTGCGTATGAAATGAAGCAGGTAACTTTTACCACGGGGGCGACCAATACATCGGCGACGATTTATTTTTATAAGAATGGGGTTAGTAACACTGCCTACGCAGATGACTTTTACCTGGAAAAACAGTAATGCGTAAACCTGCTGTAAATGGAGTTGGCGTGCAGGTCACCGGTGATCCGGATCTAGGCGATGTCTCGAACGGCACCTGCATTGCCAGCCCCGGGGTCTTAATCCATTGCATGGCCATGGCACGACCGTGTTGTAAATTGCTTTGGACGATCAATCTAAAGCATCATGCGCTTTTATGGATTATATCGACCGCCATCAATCATGGAATTCGATCAAAGATTGGATTTCATCAAAATTTCGACTACTAAATCCGGAACATAATCCGGCAGGCAACTTTTACCTGCCGGATTTTCACAGCCAGGCGTTGAAAACTCACCTTTCGCCGATACTCACACAGATGCTAGTTCCGCACCAATTCATACTTTAACATTAAAAAATCGGCAGGATTCGTTATAATAAATTCTATACCGCCTTCACTATCCACCTTTTTTCTGAAATTCTCCCCGGTTCGCAGGTTCATAACTTTGATGGTTTTCCCGGCAATGAATTTCAGCTGAATTCTTTTGGTCGCTTCCTTATTGTTCATTTCCCTGAATAATAACAAATAGTTGTCTTTCACCCCTTCTTCACTTACCATTTGAAATCCGGACCAGCTATTATTGTCCGGCTGCTGTCCTATTGGGAAAGTATAAGCTGTAAAAAATCCTTCCCGGTGCTTTTTATACAATGCGATAAATTCCTTCAATTCCTTTCTGCCGTCTCCGTCAAGGAATTGACCGCTTTGAAAAAAACATGGTGCAAATGGTAAACCCATCGCAAAACAATAAGAATGGCTATGTTGAGGTGCATCGCTAAGCGAACCATTTGTCCTTTTCGGGTTTTGCAATAAAACCTGAAGCTTGTTACTGTTAAAGTATTTCGACATCAGCCAATTTTGCATCAATACCTGGTATGGCACCATGGTTAGATGTTCCGGAAGCCCTTCCTGCAAATTTTGAAAATAGATGCTGCCGTACTCTTTGAAATAGTACCATCCATATCGGGGATCATCATATTCGGGACAAAGTGTAAACTGTGTTTTCATCGGAGCATACTTCATCACCTCCCTGTATTTCCGGGCACGGTCTTCATAATCCTTACGGTCCTTCAGATGGTCGAAATCCATTTTCCAGGAAACAAACCCCAGTTCATCAATGTTTTTCTTCATTTCATCGACAGTAACATACTGTGCGGTGGCCCAAAGACCGAACCTTAAACCGTATTCATCCGCCTTTGCCTTCAAATCTTTCCAGCCATGTTTATACTTGGGCACAAACCCTTTCGCATCACTGAAGCGGCCTCCTTTCTGCCAACCATCATCGATCTGCATCACTTCCACTCCCAAATCTGCCAGAACGGGTATTTCGTTCATCAGGTACCCCTCTTCGGTAAACTGCGCTCCATCCGGATTGGCGGGGCCCCATGTATTGCTCAATAAAAACATATCCCTTTCAGGAAAAACCGGGTACCTTGTCCTGTCAAACTTTTTCAAAGCCAGCTGCAATCCGTCATTTCCACCGCTCCAGAGAATGGTCCATGTAGCCCAGCATTCCCTGTAACGGTCCGGCACAATTTCCTTCGCCGAAAGCCCCCACCCCGTAACTTTCAAACCTACGGGACCGGCGTAAAAGCTACCCGTGAAATGCGCTTTTTGATTAACACACTTCGGCGACTCCTTTACTACGCATACTCCCTCCTTACCGTTACCGTACTCCACACTCAGGCCGCTTGCCCAGTCTACATCTTCCGTCTCGAAAAGCGGATAACCTTTGACTACTTTCTCTTCGAGCATGAGCCGGCTGGGATCGTGCCGGCCGCCTGGATTATTATAATACCCCCAATACCTCCGCTGATTTTCCACTTTAAAATTCAGCGGGAGATAATCGCAGCGGGGACCGGGCGTTGCCATATTGTTTCCGAACCGGTTCTCGACACCTTCGTCATCTTTAATGTTGCCGGGATCAAATCCGTCCATTGCTTTCAGACGCAATTGCGTTCTCACTCCAACAGCGTCGGGATATACCCAGACCACGTATTGCAACATCACCTTTACATTTGGGTATCGAAATGTCGTAATAATCTGCAAATAACGATTGCTAAACCCTTCATCATCCCCCTCCCCCACCGTTGTGCCGATCCATTCCGCTACCGATGTATCACTGATAGCGCCAGGAAGGCTCCAGTCACACTTTTCTTTCGGGTCCGGAAAAGCAAACTCCCTATTACTGCCCAGATCTTTCAGTCCTATTGTCTGCAAACCATGGCCAGTGAACTTCCACTTGCGTTCCATCTTTCCAGTGGAAGCAACGATTTCATCTTTGCCGAGTTTCACGACAGCATTCTTGAGGTAGAATACGGAGTCCTTCCTCGAAGTCCGTTCCTCATGCTTCCCTCTTGCCTTAAGTAAAAAAGGGAGGCAAAGAAAAAATGTGATGAATACTAACGATCGCGAACTATTGTACATTTATCCTCATTTTTATTTAGCGTAGAATCATATTTTCCTATATAGCCGGCTTTCGTAAAATAGTCCCGGCCGGACCAAAAGCCACTCCGGGACAATTTACCAATTTATCATTCATCCAATCAAGCTCATGGTGTTTCCCAACCCGGATTCTGCACCAGGGCCTTATTGCTTCTGGTTATGTCTTCCAGGGGAATGGGCGCCAGGTAATCTTTTTCCGGCCTGAACCTGAATCCGTTCGGCAGCACCGTTTTCCATGGATCATAATAACCTTTGCTATCTAGCTGGGCGGAAAGTGTTGCATTCGTTGCCGCATCATAATCCGCCGGGTCATACTTGAATCCACGAGGCCTGGTTACATCGGTATTGAACAAGGCATGGGCCCGCCAGCGTTTCCAATCATCAGTCCTGTACCCTTCTCCGAACAATTCGGTATTCCGCTCGTTGCGAATGATTGCCAACAGGTTGCTTACTGCGTATCCATAATTCGGCCAGGTAGCGTCTACTGTAGGCATATGCCCGGTCAACAGGGGCATTCCGGCGCGGACCCTGATCCTGTCGATATTATCCGCCAAATCCGGCAATGAATTATTCAATTCAACATATGCCTCCACATAGTTGAGCATAATTTCCGCCACGCGGAAGCATATCGCTGATGTAGTTGGATTGCCCGCCTGGCTGTTATAATTTATGTCAGGGTTGTTTCCCTTTTTGGGCCAGTACCCCGTTGCCGTTGCGTTGTAATAGTTCGTACCGAGGTTTTCACAAACGGTATAGACCCTGTTGGGCTCCAGCACACGATTGAAATGATCTCCCGGAACAAAAACAGACTGCCCGAAACGGGGGTCTAGCGAGGCTTTCAAATCCGTGAGACAAGCGGCGCCTTTTTTGGGGAATTTTGAATTGTCAGTTACATCCACCGTTTGCCCGTTTTTATCCAGGAAACTTTGCACCAGCGCAAGGGTGTACCCACGGTTAAAATAACCCACCGTCGTCCACCAGTTATTGCCATTTCCGGATGCGCCGGTGATGTTGTTAGAGTATGTTCGACTTAATGTAACTTCGTTAATACCTGAATAATTCTCCCTGTTAAACAAATTAAAGTAATCCGACGCTGGATGACCGGTATTGTATAACATTCCTTCAAAATTTCCAGATATTGTTTTCAGTTGGGTATATGCATCTATCACCTTCCTGAAATATGCGGTTGCATTAACACTTGAAGCGGAGGGTGTATTGGCATGATATTTTGCCCAGCTTGCCTCAAACAGTGCCACCCTTGATTTATATATAAGTGCGGTTTCCTTGTTGATCCTGTTAACACCTACGACAGAGCGGGTATTTAAAAGCTCAATGGATTTATCGATCAACGCCATAATGGAATCAACGACCATCGCCCTGCTATCTCTCTTCCTGGTAAGCGCGGCCTGATCATTGGCGCTGATAACATTGGAATACCACGGAACATCGCCGAATTGCTTTACAAGATTATGATAAAGCATCGCCTTTAAAAAACAGGCTTCACCTAACGTATGTTTATACTTATCAAAAGGATCCTTGCATTTTTGATAATTATCAAAGAAGTAATTTATTTCATAAATGGCCCCCCAGCTCCAACCGCCGCTACCTGCGGCGGTGGGCGCAACGGTTTGTCCATTCATATATGCATTGAAGCCGCCGACATACCCACCTCCCATCATATTATCGGAGACTGCGTCGTTCCAGAAAGAAATTTCCGGGACCCACTTGTATTTCCCGACAATATACATGTCCAGCTGAGACGAATTCTCCCAATAGTTATCCTGCGACAGTGTATCTAACGGGCCTTTGTCAAGAAACTTCTTACAAGACACGAATAAGATGGCCAGCAACAGCGGCACGAGCCATCGTGCTGCTATCCGATATTTATATATTGAGGTACGCATATTCATTGAGTAAATTTTTAAATATGATTAAAATCCCAGGTTAATGCCAAATGAGTAAGTCGCCTGCTGAAAATAGTTCCTTCCTACCCAGCTGCTGTACGAATTGGAAGCCGGCATTTCCGGATCTACCCAATATGGAAGCGAAGACGACCGGAATGTAACCAGGTTCTCTCCGGAAAAGTAAATCCTGCAGCTCTGGAGGCGCGCCTTACGAAGCCATTCGCCTGGTAAAGTATAGGTAAACTGCATATTTTTGATCCGCAGGTATGTCAGGCTGATCAGGTAGCGATCACTGGGCTGGAAGTTTTTAAACCCATCTCCCCCGATATAAGGCCTCGGGAAGAATGCATTCGTGTTGGTACCCAGTTTTGCCAGCAATTCCGGGGACGTGGATGCATCCCGGTAGAAATCCAGCTGTTTCCCGCCATCATATATATTAACATCGGAGTTGTTGCCAGTTTCTGATCCCATTCCCCAATAGTACATGGAATAGTTGCCGACCTGGTCGCGCTTGCCTACTCCCTGCGCCAACATGGAAAAATCGAGCCGCCCTGCCCTATCGAAGGCATACCCGAGGTTGAGATTGATACTATATGTGTATCTGGGCGTTGAATTGCCGATGATCCGTCTGTCACCAGGATTTTCTACTGTTCCATCGCCCGTTGAGATCGCACCGGGAGTTTTGTTGTCCAGCTTCTCGTATTTTACGTCGCCCGGGTACCAGTTGGCGCCTATTATCGACTGTGCTATCTTTAATGTGTTGTCCGGATTAAAATCTCCCTGGTTCAATAACCGCTCTGCATGATACCCCCAGATCTCGCCGAGCTTCATTCCCGGATACCATTGTCCCACATAATTCCTTGCAACGTTATACTTCGTAATTGTGCTTTGCGCGTCGGAAAGGTACAGTCTTACCCCATAATCCAGTTTCGGGGTAATATTATCCCTCCAGCCCAGCTGCAGTTCAAAACCCCTGGTAACAAACGCCGCGTTGTTTACGCTCGGGGCGGAAGTACCCAAAACTGAGGGAACGGGGCTCGGAGGGCCGAGCATATCCCAGGATTTTCGGTGAAACCAGTCGAATTCGGCTGACAGCCTGTTATCCAGGAATTTAAGTTCCGTTCCTAGGTTCAGTGTAGTTATCTTGTTCCAGGTAATATCCGGATTCAGTAGACCGGGCGTGTTCACATAGGGCAGGGTTTGGCCACCGAAAACCCATGCGGTATTGGGGCTGACGGTCAACGTTGGAATATACAGGAAATTTGCGGTATTGCCCTGGTCGCCAAGCGTACCATAGGAGGCTTTGATCTTTGCGAAGTTTACCGTACGCTCCAGTTTCTCCCAGAACCTTTCGCTGCTGATATTCCAACCGGCAGACATAGACGGGAAGAAACCCCAACGCTTATTCCTGGCGTAACGTGCAGATCCGTCGTAACGACCATTTAACTCCAGCAGAAAACGCTCGTCGAACATATAATTAAGCCTTCCGAAAAAGCCCGCGGTCGACCAGGTGCTCATGGCATCGCTGGCAGTTTTATTTTGCTGTGAAAGGTTGATGGAATAGTTGTTCGGAATCAGCATTTTCCCTCCGCTCCCGCTTAAACCACGGTTATTCGTTTCCTCCGCCTGCATGCCGGCCATTATCTTCACGAAATGTTTACCAAGCGTTGTATTGTACGACGTATATCCCTGAGTAGTCCAATAATTGGAGAAACTGCTGGTTTTGCTGATGGAAGAGCTGCCGCCAAGAACAGTCCTGCCATCTGCATAAAAATGGTGAACTACCTGGTTGTTCAATGCCTGATAGTCGCCAAAAAACATCCGCCAGGTGCCATCTATATGAATATCCCAGCCTTTTGCCGGATTGAGGTTGAACTCCAGTACATTATCCAAACGATGTTGATCATCTCGCGACTGACCGCCCTGGATACCTTCTTCAATGCGGCTCGATTGATTATAGTGACCGTTCGGATTCTTTTCCGGCACCACCGGCCAGGCTCCGTACATGAAGCCATACAACAAGCCCATTCCTGTTCCGCCCAATGTCGGGGACACGGTTTTTGCCAGGGAATATCTGGTCCGGAAGCCAAGTTTGATCCAGCTATTGATATCGGTATTGAAACCTCCGTTCAAACTGAATCGCTTGTAATTGTCAAAATCGGAAACGAACTTAAAAATACCGGGTTGGCTCAGGTAACCTGCGGATACGAAATAGTTTGTTTTTTCAGTTCCCCCGCGCAAAGACAGTTCATGCGTCTGGCGCCGCGAGTCCTTTAACCATACTTTGAACCAGTTCGTATTGGTCATCCCATTCTGGCCCCAGCCCCAGGACCCATCGGGCAAAAGCGGAACCAGCTCATCGATGGTATATCTACCGGGATTTTC
Source organism: Chitinophaga rhizosphaerae (assembly GCF_003958645.1). Lineage (GTDB taxonomy): Bacteria > Bacteroidota > Bacteroidia > Chitinophagales > Chitinophagaceae > Chitinophaga > Chitinophaga rhizosphaerae. Next base: position 137,767 of record NZ_RXLO01000005.1, on the reverse strand, counting down.
AACATTCCCCTTGATGATAGCCAGCTGTTCAGGATTGAAATATACACTTTGACGGGAGTTGAGATATGATTCGTTCCTTGCCAATGCAAATGTATAGGCGTCGAGTGGGTCCGGGTAGTTGACCGGCTTTACGATAGCATAGCTACCAGCATAGGTAAAGGTTGGTTTTTGATTCCGCCTGCCTTTTTTCAGCGTAACGATCAATACTCCATAGGGCGCCCTCGAGCCATATATGGCACTGGCCGCAGCATCCTTCATTACGGCAACGCTTTCGACATCGTCCGGGTTGAGCGTATTGAAGTCCTCCATATTTGTGGGAATTCCGTCGATCACGACGAGGGGCGGTGTACTGCTATTAAGGGAAGCGTTCCCCCTGATCGCGATCGTCTGCGTTCTCCCGGGCGCGAAACCGGAGGCGGGCGCGTTGAAAACGATGCCGTTAGCATTGCCCTGCAGCAACGCCGTTACATTGGCAGCGGGCCTGTTTTCCAGCTCCTTTCCGCTAACGACCTGTACAGCACCTGTAAGATTTACTTTCTTCTGCGTGCCGTATCCTACCACCACCACTTCATCGACCTTACTTTCCGCCTGCGTGAGCGTGACTTCGAGGGTTTGCCGGGAGGTTACCGTTATTTCCACCGGTGCGTACCCGATGTATGTGAAAACGAGTACCTGTCCTACATCAGCGGCTATCGAAAAGGAACCATCCGCAGCCGTACTTGTTCCGGTACGTGTACCCTTTACTTTTATGGAAACGCCCGGAAGTCCTTCCCCTTTTTCACTCTTTACCACACCCTTTACAACCAACGTAAAGTTGTTTTCCGATACATGAATATTTTTATCAAACGTGGAATAATGCGAAACACCATGAGGGGCAATTGTAATTGCGCGCGACAGCGATCCTGCGGCAGAAGTGTTTATAAAAGTGAAGAAAAATAGCGTCAGTACGCTTAGGTAAGGAAAAATCTTTCGTGGAACGGCCAATGGCCATACATCATAAGTACTTTTTTTCATACTTTTGTTTTGTTTGAATTACCAATCAAAAATGTCTTGCTGGGCATTTTTTGTTGTTTCAGATGAGGAGAATGTTTCCCGCATTCTCCTTTTTTCATAAATCAGCTGGAATTTGTGTTCATGATCGGCAATTTTGAAGAGTTCGCTAATAATTTTGGTTGAAATCCTAATCTTTCGCCCCGTCTGATAAAACATGTCTTAAAAACAACGCCGCACCCAATGCACTGGCATATTCCTGCATCCGTGAGATCTCTATGGCCACCGGCTCCCCGATGGGATAACGAAATACCTGCCTATCCACCTTTTCCCGGACCTTTGTCAAAAACAGGTCTGCCGCCAGCGTAGCTCCACCGCCTAGAATTATCAACTCTGGTGCATAGGCATGAACCGCGTTAACAATCAAATTTGCCAGATTGTCGCTCCAGCTTTCCATTTCCCGAAGGCAAACATCGTCTCCTTTCCGGCAGGCATCCGCTATCTTTTCGAAATCCACGGATATGGGGTTAGCAAAATACGCATCAGACAAAATACTGGGAATGCCCCGCTGGATGGCTCCCCTAACCTGTAACACAAGCGCAGTAGCGGAACACAACGTCTCACCCGTTCCATAATTTCCTGTCAGGCAGCGCAACTGGCTGGATGAGTTTAAAATCAAATGCCCTATCTGCACACCAAATTGCAGGAAACGGTTGGTCAGCAATCGTCCGTCAACGACCACGCCCGACCCAACTCCCGTTCCAAGAGTAAGCCCAACCACCCAATCTTTGTCCCTGGCCAGGCCTATACTCTTTTCCGCGTATACGGCCAGGCGACCATCGTTATCTGCTATCACGGGCACCTTGAATAGTGCTTTCAGTTTCTCCACCAGCGGAAAACCTTCCAGCATTTTAAATTTTCCGGGCAGGTATACTACTCCCTTGTCGGGATCTATTACGCCGGACAAACTTAAACCGATACCCAGCATCGCCCCGTCAAAATTCGACCGGATATCTTCGACCGTCTTCGCAATAGCATCCATCAACGCCGGCGCGCCATGGTGTGCATTGGAAGCGGAGTGGAACGATCTCAGTATCCTTTGATCTTCTCCGACTACCACTACTTTCAATCGTGTACCGCCGGCGTCGAGTGCTACAATGTAATTTTGGCTCATAGTTCGTCAATTATTGCTCCGTAATGTAACAACTCCTGACGTATTACGGCAAAATCGAGCGCTGCCGGAGAGATGCCGCGCTCTGCGCACAAGGCAGCGGCAATGCCGGCAGCCTCCCCCATCGCCATGCATTGGGCCATGGACCGGACACTGCTGTGCGCTACGTGACTGGCACTGAAACATCGACCTGCTACCAGGATATTGCCGGTATTCCTGGGTATCAGGGTACGGTATGGAATGCCAACCGTTTTCCCGTCCGGCAAGTATTTCCATTTGGTCCCTTCTCCGTCATGATGGTCCTCCATCGGCGCGCCGCAAAGGCCGATCTGATCATCAAACTGCCTGGCCGACAAAACATCGGCTTCGGTCAACCAATATTCCCCACGTACCCGTCTCGTTTCCCTGATACCGATTTGCACACCGAAACTGGCCAACTGCGCCTTTTCATAACCTGGTACACAATCCTGCAGAAAACGGATATACTCCAGCGCCTGCAACCTGCCCCGAATTTCAGCACTACTCAAAAACTCGGGATTGGTGGCGTTAAATGTTTGTCCGTCAATTATACCATAAGATTTCAAGCGCGTCATAATGGTAGCGGTCATCCCATCTACCGGCGTCACGTGATCACTGCCTTCCTTCCTTGGCAAATCATAGCGACCGCTCTCCGAAGCGGATTGCATCAAATGATGGAACGCCTCTTTCGTAACCGCCTTTCTCCTGGCGATGTCTACGTTTACCATCTTGAATGTGGTGGTAAGGGTCTGTGCGGGCTCAATCGCGCCGGCTAACTCGAATTCATAGCCTGCCAGAAATACAATATCAGCGTCGCCCGTAGCGTCTATATATTGCTTCGCTTCGTAACAGGCAAGTCCATTTTTGGTACCTACTACGAGCGCCTTGATTTCTTTTCCGACTTTTACCACATCCTGCACCCAGGCGTTCAGCAGAACATGGCACCCCGCCTCCTCCACAAGCGTTTCCCAGACAATTTTAAGATATTCCGGATGATAAGTAATACCGGTGCCGGCGCCGAAGGTATTCGGCCGTTCGAAACAGGCGTTATATCCTTTCAAACCATTTACAACCGCATCTGCTATCCCTCCTACCACCTTCCTGGGATTGTTACCTGGCGTATAATATCCATAAAATGTATCCAATACCGCCGTGCTGATGCCCCCCAAAAATGGTAGCCTTTCAATCAGCAGGGTTCTCGCGCCACTTCTGGCCGCCGCGATCGCAGCTGCCGCACCGGCAGATCCGGAGCCTACAACGATCACGTCATAAACACCTTTTGTGTCAATTTTCTTCGAGTAGTTCATTATCGTTTGCCAATAGTAAATAAATCACGAAATACTCCATCCCGCATCCACTGTCAATGTCTGCCCGGTTATCATACCGGCATCGGCACCTAACAGGAATACTGCGGACCGGGCAATGTCTCCGGCAGACATAACAGTTCCGGCCAACGGCTGTTTTTCCTCCATAAATTGAACGATGCTGTCGTTCCCGGCAGCCCTGGCGCTCATGTTCGTCAGCGCCAAACCGGGAGCAATGGCATTAATCCTGATCCTGTCTTTGGCGTAGAATGCGGCAGCGGATTTCGTCATGCTGATAATAGCACCTTTACTGGTGGCATAAGCAATGGCGTTAAAATTCTTCGCGTCTGGAGAAAAGGCAAGCACGCTTGCCATATTCAGTATCACTCCCCGCATGCCGTTTTCGTCGGGCACCTGGGCCAGCATCTGGTTGAGAACGTACTTACACATCTGAAACTGCGTTGTAAGGTTATTGTTCAGCGTGGTTTGCCATCCCTCAATGGAACATGTATGCAGGGGGCCATCCCCGAACTTTCTCCCGCTGATCCCGGCCACATTGAAAAGACCGTCAATCCTGCCATATTTCTCCACACAGGCAGACACCAATTTTTTGACAACCCGCTCATCCGTAAGATCACCGGTAATGAAATCGGCCTGAAGCTGCATTACCTGCAGTTCATCTGCCAGCGTTTCGCAGTGCCTGGCGTCGCAGCTTACGAAAAATACGCGATGGCCCTTGCCAGCGAGCAACTTCACTGTTTCAGCCGCTATGCCCGCGGCTCCGGTAATGATAAAAACGCAGCATTTCATATCGTTCACTATTTTATCAACGGAGCTATTGCATGTTCATTATTCGTAGCTTTAGCATAACGCTTGCGTTGATCCCTAAGCCAGGAGTCATAATTTACCTCGGTATCATTGAGGTGCATATTCTGCAACACAAAATGTTCAACTTTCCTGTCCGTCAATTCCTGCAGGGTAAGTTCGTTGAGAGATTGTACTACCGTCAGGGCGCCGATGGAACTGAGTGGGCAGATGCGGTAAGTGTGGTTCTCTGCCACGACTTCCGTGCTTAAATCCCCGACAGGCATGGCGTTATCGATAAAATACCCCTTTTCGGCCTTCTCTATAACGAACCACAAATTCATGCCCGAGCTGTGTTTTACCGGGGCTTTTTTTGATTGTTCCGCACAGGACAGTGCGACGATCGGCAGAGAAGGATACCTGCTGGTGAACGCAAGGGCCACATCCACCGCAGCAGCGGTAGTACCGGTTGCCGTAACAACCAGCAGCACATCATACGGACCAAAATCAATTTCATCCAAAAGGGCGGCCCCGCTATTCTCCACTTTCTCGAAAAACTGGTTCAACCGAAGTCCGTTTGCACCCACTACATCCGTAAACGTAGTAAGCCCTGTGGAAAGGATTGCCCGAAACCCGGTTAACGCTCCCATTCGTATGCATAATTCCTCAACTGTTACGCGGGAATGCCCGTTTGCATAGACATGGATCAAACCACCATGCTCAATTGCATCTGCATAAAGAGAAGCAACCTTCTTCAGCAGTTCTTCCTGCTGCAAAATCTTTTTCTGTATCGTTTCCAGTTGGTACGGGAACGTCAATTTCATTTTGTGCGCGTTTAAATTTTTGAAGTTGAAAGATCGATTTAAAGGTATGTAGTAAACCCAAACGAAAAATTCACAATCCTTTTTTATAGATAGATTATCCTATCTTTGATAACAAAATCGGCCAACCAGTAACCAAACGCAGCACATGAGAAAGCACAAAGCCAGCTACGAAGGGGAGCAGGTGATTGATATCCCTAAAAAAATATTGTCCAAATGCGCCCGAACTCCTTTAATACAGCGGCTATACATTAACAGGATGGGCATTTTCCCTCATGCCATCAATCACTACTACAAAAGGGAATCCGGCCAGGTTTCGTACGCAGTGCTGCTGCATTGCTTCGATGGAGAAGGATGGATAATAATGGGCAATAAAAAGTTTATATTAAAGGCAGGAGACGCATATATCATCCCGCCATTTTCCGCCCATTCATACGGCGCGTCTACGAGCTACCCCTGGAGTATTTCGTGGATGCATATCGCCGGGAGTAGTGCCAGTGAAATATCGGACGCGGTAAAACTCGTCCAAAAAGATGCGCCTGTTCACACTGTTTACTCAGAAGAACGGAATAACCTGTTCAACCTGATGTTAAAAACCCTGTCTAAAGGATTCAGTGTATCGAATTTGTTATATGCCAACCTCATATTGCCAAATTACCTCGGCAGTTTCATAGCGGCAGACAATTTCAACAGCTTGTCTGCCACAATTCCCGCGGAGGAAAACGTTATCGATGAAGCGATCCAGTTCATGCGCAATCACATTGAAGAAAAAATAACGGTGGAAGAAGTCGCAAGGCACTCCGGGATGTCAGTTTCGTTTTTCTTCAAACAATTCAAAAAAAACACGGGATATTCCCCTGTGGCGTATTTTAATTTTCTGAAAATCCAGAAAGCGATACAACTCATCCATACTACAAAATACAATATCGGCGAAGTGGGGTTAAAAATCGGGATAGATGACCCATATTACTTTTCCAGGCTGTTTAAAAAACAAATGGGAGTGTCGCCCAGACAATACATCCATGAATTTATTTCGCCAGCGGGCGCTGACCAATGACCGGCAACCAGGTTTACATTTACTACGAACTATTGAAAAAAAAATAATATAGCTGGCTATTTCATCAAAAGCCTTTCGATATCCTCCAGTGACTTACCTTTAGTTTCAGGCACCTTCCTTTCAACAAATAAAAAATAGAGCAAACATATAATGCCATGCATTACAAAAGTAAAAGGTAACCCCCAATGTGATTTGAGCACTGGAAAAGAACTGGTAGAAAAGAAATTCGCCAACCATAGCGAGAAAGTACAAGCCGCCATTGCGTTTCCGCGGATACGGTTCGGGAATATCTCGGATAACGCTACCCAGGTAACAGGCCCGATGGTAGCCGAATAGACCGCAATGAACAACAGTACAAAGATTAATATCCATATACCGTTCCATTGGAAATAAAAGCCGGTAGACAATGCCAATGCGATGGCAAAAAGAGACAGGGTGCCGACCAAAAGCAGCGTCCTGCGGCCCACTTTATCAATCATCGAAATAGCAAAGAATGTGAATAATAAATTGATCACGCCGATGATCAACGATTGCAGAAACGCTGACCCTTCTGCCATCCCCGCATGCCGGAATATTTCGGGCGCATAGGAGAAAAGCGAATTTTGCCCGACAGCCTGTGAAAATATGGCAATAAAAACTCCTGTTATTAATATAGTCCTCATTCCTTTATCAAAAAGGTCCGCCACCCGTTCTTTTATCTCAGTTTTAAAACTACGACTAATGATCAAAAGCTGTTGCCGGGCATATTCTGCGCCCCCGATCCTGGACAGCACGATCCTGGCTTCCGCAATCCTTTTTTTACCAACCAGCCAACGGGGACTTTCCGCTACCAGGAACAAACCGGCAAAAAACAGAATGGCAGGTACAGATTGTGCCGTAAACATCCAGCGCCAGTTGTCGGGCCCTGAATTCAGCAAAAAGTAATTGGTAAGATAGGCCAGTAAGATGCCCAGGGTTATCGCCAACTGGTAAAAAGAAACCATCCGCCCTCGTAAGTGAGCCGGGGAAATCTCCGCCGTATACATGGGGCATACCAATGCCGCTGCGCCTACCGCAACCCCGCTAAGCAACCGAAAAGAAATAAACAGTTTAAAGTCGGGGGCCCAGCCTGTGCCGACCCCAGTAATGGCAAAAAGTACGGCACATACGATCAACAACTTTTTTCTGCCCCATGAATCGCTGAGTTTTCCGGCCAGCAACGCCCCTGCGATACACCCGAGATTGATGGATCCAACTGCCCAGCCAATTTCAAAATCACCCAACCGAAAATGCGGCGCTAAAAATTGGATCGCACCCGAAATGGTTACCAAATCGAAGCCAAACATTACGCCGCCCAGCGCGGTAATAGCGCAAACCTTGTAAACGTACTTATTATTCACAGTGGCCGGGGTTGTTGATGCATCCTGCGATACAGGTACTAAAGTGGCCATAATTTCCAAATTATCTTGTTAACGAGAATTCAATGAATGCGTTGGTCAGTTATTGTTATGGATTTACGGGCATTTTCGGCTATTGCCGCAAAGTTTCGCCGTTCGATCAATTCCCCCGAAGCGATCCAGGAACCGCCGACGGCCATTACAGACCCTGGCGCCACGTATTCATGCAGATTGGCAAGGTTTACGCCGCCCATGGGAATAAATTTCATCCCCGTATGGCCGTAGGGTTGCTGCAATGCCCTGATCACCGCGACCCCGCCAAGAAGATCGCAGGGAAACACTTTTACCAACTTGCAATCCAGCATTAAAGCATTTTCCAATTCGGAAGCCGTAGCTATTCCGGGTATGAATGGAAAGTTTTCGCGGGCAGCAGCCTCCAACGTAACTTTGTTCAAACCCGGTGCCACGCCAAACCGGGCACCTGCATTGACGGCGATTTTTATCTGTTCGGGATGGATCAAAGTACCAGCACCAACATGCATTTCAGGGAATTTCTTCCTGATAAGCGCGATTGCCTTTGCGGCAATACCGGTTCGAAAGGTAATCTCCATTACATCCAGGCCGCCCTCCAGCAATGCTTCCGCTACCGGTAGCACATCATCTTCCCGGTGTAGGGTGACCGCTGGCATTAGCCTACGCTTAAAAAAACCTGCTATCACGATTAGTTCATTAATGTTCAATTGCCTCTTTCAGCTTCCTGGCTAATGCATTTGCCGCCCGTTCCACTACCGCTAACCCATTATTAACGTCTGCCTCGGAAGGATTACCGTTTACACCTCCCGACTCGGGAGCCAGCTCTTGCCGAGAACGAATTTTATACCAGGGTTTTTCCACCGGAAAATCCCTTACACGGTCCATGTAAGAGATCGTTCCCACCGCCAGTGCTACTTCCGTTTCTCCTTTATCCGCATGGTGAATACCCTGGATCCCGCAATCGCTCCACCAATTCCAGCAAGCTCCCTTGAATTGCGGATACTGCTCCCAGACTTTATGAAAAGCCAATTCACAAGGAATTTTATTAGCCCCATGACCGGTAATGAAGGCAACTTTCATAAACCCTTTACTACACAATGCCATACATATATCTATAATCACATTAATATAGGTTAATGCCGTCACCCCAAGCGTTCCTGGATAACCGGCCATTTCATCCGCAAAGCCGTACTGGACGGCAGGAGCCAAAATGGCGCCCGTCTCCATCGCAGCTCTACGGGCAAAGTAGGTTGCGGTATCAGTATCCACACTCACTGCCAGGTGGGGACCATGGGCTTCGATGAGCCCCAGTGGAATAATTACCGGCAACTGTCTGTCCAGGAGATCAATTTCATCGGAAGTCAGGTGTATCCACTCTTTCATATGTCAGTCTTATTGTTTCGAAGGCTCCGCATGCATACGATATTCAAACCTATGCAATGCCCTCAAATAAAAAATTCACAATCCTTTACAATAAATAGATAATACTATCTTGCCGTTTTCCTACCGGGTAGAATATTCCAGCTTGCCGTTCCGGTAAGTGCCTTCATATACCTTCCTGTCAGGACCTGCAAGCCTGAAAACTACATCCCACTCCGCTGGCCAGGCTGGCAACAGTCTTACGCTATCGCCTTCATATTGAAAAAGCATTCGTTGCAATGCTATCATTGCCACATTCCCGTGATCCTGGTCGGGCGTCCAATCATAATTAGGGCCCCAGAACGCCGGGAAACGCATGAATTTGTCCGGGGTGGAAAAACTTTCGGCAACCATCCTTTTCGCCTCTTCCGTCAACCCAAGGCAGGCTGCCTGGATGGAGTTTTGCTGCCAGCCTCCATTTTCCTTATGGGTCCTCGACAGGAAGGTATTCAGCGCGATTTGCAGGCCCGGCTTGCCCAAAGCGAAGGCACGGTAGGGAAACACAGCATACATCTCAGGATTTTCTGCGTTTGCCTTGTTGCTGTACGAATGGGCAGGAGCCAGCAAAGTATCTACGCCGACGGTCCTCAAGGGCAGCGCCGGCAAATCTGCGATCAACCTTTGCCATTGGCCACGCAGCTTGCCTGTAGTCAGCCCGTCGGGCAAACCCAGCATTTTCTCAGCCACCGTCCGGATACCAACAATTTCGGGTAAGGGATTGACTGCCTTGTGATATGTTTCAAGCGAAGCAGCGGGATCGATCAGTATTTTCCCGTCGGCACCGCGCTTCCAGTGCTGATCGAAAAATGTAAGCACCTCAGTAACTAAAGGCACGAGTGTATCCTTTGCGAAGCCCGTACTCCGTGTCTGATTGTAATAATCGAACATCAGTAACGAAAGTTCCAAACCACTTTGCCAATAGTAAGTGATATAAGGGTTCTTCGCTAACCCCAATGGCACTCCGTTCCTGTCGCATCCATAATCACCATCGGCATAAGTTCCCCAGAAATTCATAGTCTCCGGAAAAAATGCGCCTTCATGTCCATAATATTTCCTGGTGGCGGCCTTGCGAAGCGGCAGTGCCTCCATATACATATTAAACAAAGGTGACATCAAATCAAAGTCGCCAGAAAGCAGCATACTCCAATAAAGAAGCCTGGTATTCTGCCACCAGTAGCATCCACCCCAAAGCCTGAAATCAGCATCAAATCCCTTATATTTTCCATCCCTGTTATAGGTGTCTACCGTAAAAATACTGCCATTGAACTTGATGGGGAACGCGCCCCTACCGCCGCAAGCATTGATAAAACGTTGCAGTATATATCCCTGGGTCACTTTACGAGCCCGATCCTGCTCCAGCGAATCTGCCGCTGAAATATATATATAAGACCTTTCCCAGAATGCCTTCCACCAGCCGATATGAGCTTTCCTGCGATTATGCGCCGGAATATCCGTTACAATTTTCGCCTGCTGCTCCAGCCTCCGTCGCCAACCGGTTGCGCTGCCTTGCGTGGTAAGCGGGTAAATCGCGATGCTGGAATGGAGGGCCGGTGTTTTGCTGATCAGGAAGGAATCTGATTTGTTAACCATCCCCTTTCCGCTGATCAGTACACCGAAATTGCGGTGCAATAACGGATCCGGGCGGTACGCCTGTACATCCGTCAAAGCCTGTACTTCCAGGTTATTTTTCCAGATGGAATAGTGATTGTGATGATACGCCATAATACTCCCCTCCTTTCCTGGCAGCACTGAATCAGGCTCAGAATAGATTTCCGTTGGGCAATCCTTCGTAACCTGCCTCCCGCCAATTCCCCAAACCGAACCATCTTCCTCCCCTTCGATCTTTCTTCTTTCCCGGCGCCAGTTTTCATATTTCACCGCTACACGGACTGGCTCCTTACTTTCTATATCGACCTGCATGACCGGATTATTCGCATCAATCCAGATTTTCATCTTGACATCCCCATAACTGATCAGTATTTCGCCGTTCTGCAATTTCAATTCCTGACGAAAGCTGATTTTCTTAAAAGGGCTTGGGGATATTGAAACACGTACTTTCCCCAATTTCAACAGCCGGCCTATTTCGCTCCAGGCATCGGTTTTGGAAACATAGAAAACGACGTCCCCGTTTGGTTCCACCCATACATTGGCACCTATATCGCCATTACCAATTGGCATAGAGGCATTCGCGTTTTCACCAGGGGTTTCCCATACTACGTTATAATCGCTCAACTGCTGAGCGTACGAAACTGCCGAAACGCATAGGGCATAGAGGAAAACCGACCATTTTTTCAATTGTATCATGTTATTTCATTTCTAAGTACAGCGGGAGGAGAATTATCTGAATCCGGCAACAGGGAAAACTTTCGTCTCACCTGCCTTAACGTAAATTTTAGGGCAACGGCTTATAAAACCTTGTGGATATGCTAATTCCGGCGTTGTATCCAGGAACACCCTCACGTTCGCATCAAAATGGGTGGGATTGGTAACTGTAAGGAGGCCGTCTTTCAATGTCGCATGCACGTGATCGAAAACCACCAGCACGTCGCTGTGCGGATTGATGTAAATACCAGGTATTTGCGCTACCGTAAGCATGGCACTTACCTGGGCCCAGGTATTGCCATGAAAAATGTCGCCTACTCCCCCTTTCCCTTCCCAGTCGCTGAGATTCACCCGTTCATTGATCCAGCCGGTTTGCTGGTCTTTAATGGGGCGATCGTCCCTGGAAATGTATTGCATGATATTATGCGCTACGTCGTAAATCATTTCCAGGTACTTCCTGTTCCCGGTGGCGCGATAGAGCTTGAACAGGCAATCGCCCGAAGCGGTACATATCCCCGGCCCGCCGTGCTTATTCTGCGTATTCGCCCATACGGCTCCGGTAGTTTTCATATCCAGTTTACCAAACAGGGAACTTCCGGGAAAGCTGTAATCGTATGTTACCATCCAGGTAGCACAAAACGCGGCTGCATCTTCGGCATACCGAATCCATTCCCTCTCCCCTGTTACTTCATACAATGTCATAAAAGATTCCAGCATGGCAAAAGCGGACTCCGAATCGTTGTTCTGCAGAATTTCACCGGGCCCTCCGCACGATATACCCTTTTTCGTATAATTGTTATAATAGTACCTGGCGGCTTCCTCCGCCACCTCAAGATATTCCGGATTTCCCTCAAACTTTGATGCCAAAGCCAGTCCACCGATTGCTATAACAGCGCTGTTGCTGCCACCAACCACGATCTCACCTGACTCCACGTCCACAAATTGCCCGAACTGGCCTGCACTTTCCCACAGTTTCACGAACGCCTCAGCCTGCATTCTCAACGGAATTTTCCAGGCAACCGGCATTTGCCATTCCGGTTGGGCATAACGCCGTGAATAGGCATACTTGTAGATAAAATAAAGCGCATCCGCATTCTTCCGCAGGAGGTGGAGATTATCGGGGTGAGGGTTGCCGAAACAATCGCTACACCAAACGCGCCCGTCTCCACATCCATAGAACAATCCGCTTTTTGCCTGACTTTGCGTAATAATCTTGTGATAATTCATGAATGCCCTTGTAGCCGAGCTATCCCCGCCGGCCTCGCTTAACGGGAGTGTAACCATCAGGCCCCCCACCCATCCCAATTGCCACTTCAGATTCAGTGCCTGGCCGCCGAGCGTGTAAAGACTATCAGCACTACTCCACCATTCATTCTCCTGCCTTTCCATAAGCTCAAAGGCTTTGCTAAAAGGTAATTGATTAACATATACGGAGCTACCGTAACTTTTCCTGATGTCGATGAACCTGTTATTCAGATCCGCAGGGGAAGCGAGATGCTTATAGGTATATACCTTGTAGCGAACCACAACCCTATCACCCTGCTTAAAATCCACCCCCGTTTCGTTGGAATGTGACATACGGGCCATAGAATAATACTGCTCTCTGACACCAGGAGCCAAAATTGTAAAGGTAGCTTTATCACGCGCCTCGCTTTCACGGAAAATCAGCGCATTGTTACCTAATTCCGTAGCCTGTTCAGTCAATATCCATATCCCACTTTTTGTTCTCGGGAAATAGATACCCACTGCCGGCGTAGAAAGATCCCCGGTATTGAAATCCATCCTGGATGGCCCATCGTACTTATTCAGCCTCGGGATATCGGTAATCGTCACCGGTAAATCCCTATTATAATCTTCGGGTTTAAATAAGGGAGGATAGCTATAGGGCAACACGTCGAACCTGTTGCCATTATAGGCGGCCGAAGGCATTATGACATAATTGTCCGAATCCCAGTCGTCGAAGACAAAATCAACAGAAACGCCTGATTTTGCCGCCGCCCCCGCTGCTAGCTGAAAAGTGTATATCCTTTCATGTTCATCCTGTCCTATCGTTCTTTCACAATGCCATTTTGCTGCATCCGTAACCAGAACGGATTTGTTTCGTAGAAAAGAAAACGGATGTTCCTCCCGGATAGAATTCCCTTCATAGCCTAATACCCTGGCACTTGTGTTGAAAAAAGGGCGTCGTTGAGACAGGGCGTCAGAACTGGTCAATATACCCACAAGCAGCAGTTGCGCTTTGAAAAGCCACACTGCTAGATTCTTAATAGAAATATGAAATGTCCACATATGGAATTACTAACATTTTCACTGCGTGATGCTCCGCAATTAGCTTGTAAAACCCAAAACTAGGGATTACAGCCAAGCAAAAAATCTACAATTCCCCACAATTAATGGATTATTCTATCTAAATTTTTTAGGCAAAGAACGAATTAACAGCCGGTATACATACGCTGCGAAATTCTTCAGAAATGCAACATATAAAAAAAGGGTAAGTTCTATAACACCAGGTGGCCTGACAGTCGGTATCTTGACTGTTCCAGCTTCAATTTGCATGGTTGCTGCGATTTTCCACCAAACGCCTCGAATCTCGTTGATTGGCACTCCTGGAATCACTGGTTATTTACTAGCGTCATCATTGTGAAGAGAAGGTCAGATTTAATTTTCCGGCCTCCTCATTGACACTTTATTGACATAAATTACAACTATTCTTGCACCTCAATCCCTCTAATTCCTTTTTTATTAATTTTATCAATTAGTAACCATACTAATTCAGTACCCATAAAATAATGAACCCAATGAGAATGCAAATCACCTTTTTCGCTGCTGCATTAATTCTGTTTTCTGCCTGTCAAAATGGACAGAAGCGTCAAACCGACCAACAAGAACAAAACAAAGCTACCGCTTCAGAACAACCAGCTTTACCAACTAAAGAGAAACTAACGGGTAAATGGACGCAGCCAATTCCGGGGCAGGAACCCGCAATTCAGGGCATTGAGATAAAAGGTGATGGCTCGGCATCCTCCATTAACATGCATACACTTATTTATGAAAAATGGCAGTTAAATGGGGACACCCTTTTGTTGTGGAATCATTCAACTGGTGTTAAAGAACCCATCGCTGCTATTGACACTACTGTTATTACAACGCTCACTGATTCTACACTTGTACTTACCAACAGTAATGGGTATCAATCCAGTTACACACGCGGAAAATAATTTCCTCTATTCTCATTGTTACAAAATGCCATTAGTAGAAAGTGGCATCTTGTAACGTTTTGCACAAATCACCACTTTGGAGACAGACTTTTATATTATCTTAGTAAAAGCTGATTTTCCTGTATAAAGGTCGGGAAAGAAATCGGGGTTATACAAAAGGGACTCAACTAATCGCTCAACTAAAAAAGAATACCCCGCAACCAGCATAAGGTTTGTAAGTTTGCTTGTGATTCCGCCGGGACCGTCCGATCTCGACGCCAACCTTGCCAATATCGCGGGCAGCTTTCTTATTTCGCTGGTAAAGTATCGAACCGTATTGGAGGGTCAACTATGGGATTGAAAACTTCAGTTTTTGCGAGCCGGTGTTGGTATATAATGAAGTACAATTGCAAGCCAACGTAAAAGCAATAACAAATCTTAGGGGAACTGTAAAAGCGGTTATCGAAGCAATTTTGATACTCAGGGGGAAAAACAAACCGGTGTACTGGGATGCAGTATTTTTGTATCATAATTTTTAACTATAATGCAGCTGTTATCTGCAGTGATATACCTGGATAACTGTAATTGGATACTTTATTATCCTGTCAAACAGCAGATTTTAATGAAGAAACATCATTTTCACTATGACCCGATCAAAAATAACAGGTACAGGCGCCCATACTCCAGTTCAAAATGTAACAAACGAGCATTTTTTGAATCATATATTTTATAACGATGATCATACGAAAATCGAACAATCTCCTGAAACGATCATCCGAAAGTTCAAAACCATAACCGGGATAGATCAGCGGCGGTATGCCCCGGAGGGGATGGTCGCTTCCGATATGGGTACTTTGGCCGCTGAAGAAGCCATAGTAAATGCGACAATAGACCGCGAATCCATAGACCTGGTAATTGTCGCCCATAACTATGGCGATATGAAATACCATGGCGCACCGCGGGATATGGTCCCGTCTATTGCATCGCGCATCAAGCATAACCTGGGGATCAGGAATGTAAAGTGCATCCCCTATGATATCATATTCGGTTGCCCGGGATGGCTGCAAGCCCTCCTCCAAGCTGATCTTGCTATCAGGGCTGGCGATGCGGAGACGGCGCTTGTCATTGGTAGCGAGACGCTTTCACGCGTTATCGACCCATCAGACCGCGACGGCATGATATTTTCCGACGGAGCGGGCGCTTGCATCCTTCAAAGGAAAGCTGACGGAGACAGCGGGATCGTAAATACCGCCGTTAGATCTGATACGGCAGACGAACTGGCATATATATCTTCGTCAGGAACCAATAAAGGAGATCAACTTGAGCCGCTTTTTATCAAAATGAAAGGTCGAAAAGTTTATGAATATGCCCTCAAGTATGTGCCGCAGGCCATGAAAGATTGCTTTGACAAAAGCGGGAAAAATATTCGAGACCTTAAAATGATCTTCCTTCACCAGGCCAATGACAAGATGGATGAAGCTATTGTAAAAAGGTTCTTTGAATTGTACGGCATAAAAAAGCTTCCTGAAAATATTATGCCAATGAATATAGCTACGATGGGCAACAGTTCGGTTGCGACTATCCCGACACTGTTACATCAGGTACTGAGTGGCGAGCTGGGAACTTTTCGATTGTCTGAAGGTGATTTGATCATGTTTGCCTCAGTCGGTGCAGGAATGAATATCAATGCGCTTACCTATATTTGGTGAAGGTGTTCACTCGATCCTGATACCCTGGAGCCACTATTCTATTTCCACTTCTACCGCTTTCACCCGTTCCCCCTCGATCACCAGCAACGTACCATCCCATTCACCACCCCCTTCCACTAAAAACCCGTCCAGCACCGTGCTGCGCGGGCAAAGCATCCCTAAATGGCCATCCAGCTCGCCTTTCGGTTCGATATTTCCTGAAAAGCTGTTTTTTTGATGGAGAACATTATCGAACCACAAGAGTTAACGAGGCTGTGCGTATGATCTTCTCGGTAGACAAGGCTTTTCGCCAAAAAGAAAATGGGACAAGCCTTTCTATCGAAGACTTGTCCCATCTGGTGATTCCGCTGGGACTCGAACCCAGGGCCCATACATTAAAAGTGTATTGCTCTACCAACTGAGCTACGAAATCATCCTTTAGATTTTCATCGTTCAGGGCGGCGAAATTACATAAATTTATTTCCTCTCCAAATTTTCTTTAAAAAAACATCATCACTGTTCCCCCACCGCAACGGTCCACATCCCGGAAAACCGTACCTTTGCGCTCTCAAAAACCTTTACAGGACACAGTATTATGACCAGCGACCCTGATGTTTGCCAACCAACCGCTCCAGCAATACATCAGCCAACGAACAGCGTATTCACCCGGTTTTCGGACCAGGATGCCGCCAGATCCCTGGCGCAAGGGCTCCGCTTCCACCCTAACGCGCCCATCCATCCACTTTGCATCGCCGCTGCGGAAGAGCTCCAACGGCACCTCACCCGCCAAAATGAATGGGAACACAATTTCGGGCTGGGCAACGGCGGAAACGGCAGCGTCATCGGCAAGATGTTCGGCGTGCTGGCCGTACGGGCGCACAACGGCACCCTGGGCTACCTGGCGGCATTTTCAGGCAAACTGGCCAACGGGAACCACCACAGCGGGTTCGTGGAACCGGTGTTCGACGCCCTCACCGCCGGCAGTTTCCTCAATACCGGCATGGCCCGCCTCTCGAAATTCAATGCTGAAATCGCCGTTCTGGAAGCAGCAGGCGATCTGGCCGCGATCCATAAACTAAAGGAAACCCGCAAATCCCACTCCATCGCCCTCCAGCGGAAACTCCACGAGCATTACAACTTCCGCAACAAAGCCGGCCGCACGAAGAACCTGGTCGATATCTTCGAGGCGCACGGTTACAAACAGCCGCCCGCGGGCGCCGGGGAATGCGCGGGCCCCAAACTCCTCCAGTACGCCTTCCGCCACCACATGGAGCCCCTGGCCCTCGCGGAATTCTGGTGGGGCCTCTCCCCCAAATCCGCCACCTGGAAACACGGGGAATTCTATCAGCCCTGCAAGGAAAAATGCGCCCCCATCCTGGATTTTATGCTGGGCGAATAAAATTTTTGTACTGCTGGAAACCCTGCTGACATAAGGCTGTCAAAACCCGCCGCTACTTTTGGCATACAAACAAAAAAACTATCCAAAATGGCACAATCATCAGTATTCCGCGGCATGGCAACCCTCACATTTTTCGCGGCAGATCACGCAGCAGCAAAGCAATGGTACTCAGACTTCTTCGGCATCGCACCCTATTTCGATATGCCGGGATACTTTGAATTCCGCCTGGGCGATTACCAGCATGAATTCGGCGTCATCGACGCCCGGTACGCCCCTCCGGCCAGGTCATCCGCTGCCGGCGGCGCCGTTACCTATTGGCATGTGGATGATATCAAGGCTACGTTCGGCCGGCTCCTGGAAATGGGCGCCACGGAATTTGAGCCCATCACCCCCCGCGGCCAGGAAGGCAGCGGCTTCTTCACCGCCTCCGTCACCGATCCTTTCGGCAATATCATCGGCATCATGACCAACCCGCATTACCTGGAGATCCTGCAGCAGAAAGCAACCGTATAAAATCAGCAAAGCCGCGCCAATCATACGATTCGCGCGGCTTTCATTTGGGCTACCGGGTTTACCAGGGGCGCATGGTCCCCGTCAGCTGAAACCCGGAAAAATACAGAAAAAAGAGGAAACAGTTCATCAGCGTCAAACGCAATACCAGCCAGCCTTTCCTGTAATCATCCTTCATCAGGAATCCGAAAACCGAACCATACATAAACAGGAAAGCCGTCATAAAAAACGGGATGTACAACCCGATATCGATGTTGCCGAACTGGCGCGTCACCAGCATCATCACCCAACCCACGAGGTACACCAGCACCTGCATGATGTTCAGCTGCGCGGCGATATAGGTATTGATGAGAAAATGTTCCCAGAAATTGTACTTCCCGCGGCGCATGAACAAAAACGTGATCACGCTCGCGAAAGGGATCATAAGGAAAATGAAGACGCTGAAATAATGATTGAAAAACCCGCCCCTGTCCTCCGCCACATAACCGGGATGGTACTTTGCGTATGCGCTTACAATGCCCGCCGTAATGAGCTTCACGAGCAATGTACAAATGGTAGACATGATGATCACATAGGCAAACGGCCGGAAATACTTCACCCGCTTGCCGTCCAGGTAATCCTTGATCATCCCGCCCGGCCGGGTGAACAGCGATAGGAAGGTGTAGAAAAATCCCTTGTCGACGTGAAACACCGAATGCGGTATATCGTGCAGGAAATAATGCGCGTTTATCCTGCCTTCATGGTACGACTGCCCGCAATTCGGACAAAAATTACCGGCCGCGGCCTTCCCGCAATTCTTACATACATGGGTTTTGTGCATAATCCGCCGAAGATAATTAAATCCGACTGATTACAACTCGTTACAATATGAAGATCGCTCCCCGGCCTGCCATTGCCAACGATCCGGATGCGTTCGGGTATAATAATTCATTATTTGTATGTATTATAAGATGTATTTACATACATTTACGTAATTAATCTCGGAAATGAAAGGTACAAACCTCGGAGAATTCGAAGAACTGGTACTCCTCACCGTTGCCGCGCTGGGGAACGAAGCGTACAGCGTAGCGATCTGCGACGAGCTTTCCAGCCACACCGGCCGCTCTGTGAAACTGGGCGTGGTACACGCAGTGCTGAACCGGCTCGAAGAAAAAGGACTGGTAACAAGCCAACTGGGTGAAGCCACGAAGGCCCGCGGCGGCAAGCGAAAGCGGTTCTACGAGCTCACCATGGCCGGCAAGGCAGCGCTCATCAACGCCAAGGCGATGCGCGACCAGCTATGGGCAAAGATTCCGTCACTCGCATGGAAAAACGGCTGACATGAAACAACACCATCCGCCCGCCTGGGCGCAGCGATTCGTGGAATGGTACTGCAAACCGGGGCTCGTGGAAGACCTGACGGGCGACCTGCACGAATGTTTCGAGCGGAATCTGGCCACCATGGGGCCGCGCCGGGCCAAACTGGTCTACATCATCGATGCGTTCAAGTTCTTCAGGAGTTATACCGTAAGGAAAACCTTATTCGCTCACCTTTTTATGAACAGGATCATGATCGGCAGCTACGTTAAAACTTCAGGGCGCAACATCCTGCGCAACAAACTGTTTTCGTTCATCAACATCCTCGGGCTGGCCATCAGCATGTCTGTGGGGCTCCTGCTGATCGCTTTCCTGCTCGATCTGCGTTCCTACGACCGGTTCCACGAAAACGGCGGCCGCATCCACCGGATCACGAGCATTTTCACTTCCAACAGCGAGCAAGGCGGAAAATTCGCCACCGCATCCATCAAAACCGCCGACCTAATCCGGGAAAAAGTGGCCGGTATCGAGGAGGTAACTACGATAAAAAACGACTTTTCCGGCGACGCGAAAGTTGGCGGCAACGCGCTTCCCATCAGGGGATACTGGGCGGAACCTTCGCTGTTCCGGGTATTCACCTTCCCCATGCTGCAGGGCAATCCCGAAACGGCATTGAAAGCCCCCTACTCCATCGTGCTCACGGAATCGGCCGCCACCAAGCTTTTCGGCGACCAGCCCGCCCTCGGCAAAGCGATCGAAATAGATTCGATGACGTACCAGGTCACGGGGGTCATGAAAGACGTTCCCTTCTTCTCACATATCCGGTTCGAAGCACTGGTGTCCTTATCCACCGCCGGACAAATCCATAAAAGCGGTCCCGGTTTCGGGGCGTGGACGGACATATGGTCGCACGCCGTGTACGTGCTCCCATCTAAAAACGCGGATATGACCGCCATCCGGGCACAGCTCGATGCGCTGGCGACCGAAGAGAACCTCGCCGGTAAAAACTCCCGTATCCAGCTGGAATTGCTTCCCCTATACAACATCGTTGTCGGGGAAAGCCTCCGCCAATCCGAAGGCGGGCCTGGTTTTACGGGGCCTCACCTTTCGCCTGCGGTGCTGTGGATACTCGGCGCGCTGGCTTTGATCGTCATCCTGTCGGCCTGCTTCAATTACACCAATCTTTCCATCGCGCGCGCCATGCGCCGGGTGAAGGAGATCGGGCTGCGCAAGGCCATCGGTGCGGGAAAGAACGAGGTGCGGCTACAATTCCTCGCGGAAGCGGTCATGATCTCCCTCGCAGCGCTGCTCCTCTCCTTCGTGCTGTTTCTCGCATTGCGGCCGTTGCTCATCAACATGGCGCCGGAGATGCAGCGCATGGTGACGCTCGACCTCACTCCGGCCACGGTATTGGCTTTCATCGTGTTTTCAGTGATCGTAGGCGTTGTTGCCGGGTTCCTCCCCGCCCTGTTCTTCTCGAAAGTGAGCGCCATCCATGCATTTGGCAACGTTTCCCCCGTTAAAACCTTCCGGCACCTCACGCTCCGGCGCGCGTTGGTGGTCATCCAATACACGGTAACGCTGATTTTCATTACCACCACCGCCATCGGGTACGTGCAGTACAAAAACATCCTGGCGTTCGATCTGGGGTTCGATACCGCGAACATCCTCAACATCAATATGCTGGACAACAAGCCAGACGCCATGGTACAAGCGCTCGGCGAAATGCCGGAAGTAAAGGGCGTGTCGCGCTCGCTCATCACCACCGGCGTGGGCAATGCCTGGGGCGGCATTATGAAATACAGGGATTCGCGGGACTCGCAGCTGGTGATGACCAATCACGTCGACGAAAATTATCTCCCGCTCCACGATTACAAACTCGTTGCCGGCGGCAATTTTGTATCCCGGCCCGCCACCGCCGGCGCGGTGAGCGAAGTGATCGTGAACCAGCAGGTCGTGAAGCGGTTCCACATCGCCGGTAATGATCCGCAAAAAGCGATCGGTGAACAGATTACCCTGAATGGCCGGAAAATGACCATTGTAGGTGTGATGCAGGATTTTCACTACGGAAAGGTCGAAAACCACATCGGGCCGGTGGCCTTCACCCCCTGGACCCCGGAAGACCGGACCATCCTCAGCGCCAGGGTCCATGGCGCCGATATGCCGGCCACGGTCGCCAAAATAGAGGCGGCCTGGCGCCAGACCGACCGCATCCACCCCTTTACCGCCGAGTTCTACGACGAAGAGATCGAGCAGGCGTACAGCGAATTTTCGACCATGATCAAGATTATCGGTTTCCTGTCGTTTTTGGCGATTTCCATCGCATCGATGGGCCTGTTCGGCATGGTGGTGTTCACAACCGAAACGCGGCTCCGGGAGATCTGCATCCGGAAAGTGATGGGCGCCGGCGCGGGGAACCTCATGTTCCTCCTGAGCCGCGGGTTCCTGTCGTTGCTGTCCATCTCCGCGTTCATTGCCCTTCCGGCCACATATCTCTTCTTCCAAATACTCGTATTGCCCAATTTCCCTTATCATACGCCGGTACAGTTCACGGAACTGTTTTCCGGTTTGCTGGTGGTATTGCTGATCGCTTTCGTGATGATCGGGTCGCAGACCTTGAAGGCGGCGAGAAGTAACCCGGTGGCCGTTTTGAAGCGCGAGTGAATATTATCGCTCACAACAAAAGCCGCCTGGGTCCTGCGACCCGGGCGGCTTTTTCATATTCGTGTGCCTCATGGCGATTTGGCTATACGATTTCTTCCAGCTTCTTCTTACTGCCCAACACCTGTTCGAACAGTTCGCCATCCAGCAAATCCCGGATGGATGAAATAACAAAATCCGGCCGGTAGCTGAACTGGCTGATGTCTTCCGCTTTCGTTACCCCTGTGAGGGTGAGCACGGTGGTGAAGCCCATGGTCCCGGCGCCGAGGATGTCTGTCCCCATCGTATCGCCGATCATAACGGTCTGATCGGTGGATAGGCCCAGTTTCTTGCGGGCCATGCGCATCATGACCGGGCTCGGCTTCCCTACGCTGAAAGCCTGTTTTCCGGTGGCAAACTCTACCATCGCCACGAAAGCGCCGCAGCCTGCACGGTATTTCCCGTTACCGATCGGACAATTGGGATCGAGGTTCGTAGCAATGAGCTTGGCGCCGTTCATGATCATGTTGATCGCCTTGTCGACCGATTCGAGCATGATCGTCCGGCCTTCGCCGATGATCACGTAATCGGGATGATCGTCTACGATCGAAAAGCCGGCGGCATGCAGTTCGGCCAGTAGTCCGCCCTCGCCGATCACATACGCCGTAGCCTCCGGCGTGCGCGACGCCAGGTAGCGTGCGGTGGCCATGCCACAGGTAAATACATCATCGTCTTCCACATTAAAGCCCAGTTTCCGCAGCTTGTAAGATACGTCGCGGTTGGTGCGCTGGCTGTTGTTGGTGAGAAAAAGGAAGGGAAAACCCTGTTCCCTGAGTTGGTTGATAAACTCTACCGCACCGGGAATAGGTTCCGAGCCCCGGTAAATGACGCCGTCCATGTCGATTAGAAATCCTTTCTGATCCATATTTTTGGTTTTATGAAAGCAGACGTACCACTTGGCGTGCAGGGCATGAAATCTTCCCCGGCCGAAGCGTATCGTCCAGCAAAATGAAATGTGAAATCAGAATTTGGTTCGTGGAGATTAAAAAGGCGAGCGAAGCCCTGAAATTAGCTCCTGGATGGAGATCGGGCCTGATGATCTCAAATATACAACAATAGTTGAAACGTACTAATTATTTTTTCTCGCAGCTAAAATGATGCGGCTGCATTAGCAACACAATGCATGCATATCTACGTATATCCGTTACGTTTGGCGCTGTTAACGGGTCGCGGCCGCAAGTTGAAAACTACGCATTTAAGTACGGGCGCAATTGCAATGCGGGAAAATCTAACCGCACAGGTAGAATGAATTATTTCGGCATCGCAAAATTGCAACCGATTGAGAACGCCAAATCCCCGGCCAAACCCTGCAGGTTCGGTAAATGCATTGTTAATACAGGCTTTTCCGGCGCGGTCTTTCAGGAAATATCCTGAAATTTGTATTCGTCATTCCCCTCCGCTCTTCCGGCAGGCGCTGCTATCTTTCGACCTATCCAAAGCGCCGAATGAAAAACCGAGACATGATCATCGTTCACGTAAAACTGGTATCATATGTCTAGGTCACTACCAAACGCCGCTCCTTCCCGCCGCGATTTTCTCGGACAGGCTGCCATGGGTGCAGCCGCATTGGGCCTTGGCTGGCTTGCATCCCCCCTGCCCGCGGTTGCCGCAGAAACCGCCGTGCTGGCCGATGCGGCCGACGAATGGTTCAAAAAGATCAAAGGCAAACACCGTCTGCTGATCGATTCCCCGCGGCCGCACGGTATTTTCCCGTTCGCCTGGCCGAAGGTTTTCCTCATCACCAATTCCATGACCGGCACACCTGAAAAGGATTGTTCGGTAGTAGTGGTGTTGCGGCATGATGCGATCCCTTACGCCATGAAGTCCGATATATGGAGCAAATACAAGTTCGGGGAAATGTTCAAGGCCGACGATCCCGCCACGCAGGCCCCTTCGCTCCGCAATCCCTTCTGGCAGCCGGGGCCCAATGATTTCAGCGTGCCGGGCGTAGGCCCCGTGGAAATCGGTATCGACCAGCTCCAGAATAGCGGCGTCATGTTCTGCGTCTGCAACATGGCCATCACGGTGTATAGCGCCGTAGCGGCCACGTCTATGGGCCTGGACGCCGAACTGGTGCGGTCCGAATGGCTGGCGGGCGTGCTCCCGGGCATCCAGGTGGTGCCCTCGGGCGTGTGGGCCATCGGGCGCGCGCAGGAAAAAGGCTGCGCCTACTGTTTCGCGGGCTGAGCCATGCATCGCAGTTGCATCGTTCCGGCCCTGATGTTGGCGCTGATGGCCTGCCGCCGGCAACACCACCGCCCGCCGGCACTCTGGACACCGCCCGATACCGCCACCATCGCCCGATCGCCCGCGGGCGATGAAATCCGCTATGGCCGGGCGCTCGTCATGCACACGGCCCGGTTCTTCGGGCCGGAGGGCTCCCTGGCGAAATCCGCCAACGGCATGAACTGCCAGCATTGCCACCTCGCAGCCGGCACCGCGCCCTGGGGGAACAATTTCTCGGCGGCATGGGGCACCTATCCCAAATACCGCGACCGCAGCGGCAGCGTGGAATCTTTGGAAAAGAAGATCAACGATTGTTTCGAAAGGAGCCTCAATGGCCGGCCCATCGACAGCGCCGGCCGCGAAATGCAGGCCATGGTGGCTTACATGCGATGGCTGGCGGCCAAAGTACCGCGCGGGGAGCGCCCTGCAGGCAGCGGTATCACGCAGCTGCCCTGGCAACCGCAGGCCGCCGATCCCGCGCGCGGAAAACTCGTGTATATGCGCCTTTGCGCCACCTGCCATGGGCCAGACGGCGAGGGCAAAAAGGCCGGCGCGGAATTCCAGTACCCGCCGCTATGGGGCCAGCATAGCTTCAATACCGGCGCAGGCATTTTCCGCATCAGCAAAATGGCCGGGTATATTTACAACAACATGCCGCAGGGCACCACCTGGCAAGAGCCGGTGCTCACCATCAACGAAGCGTGGGACGTAGCCGCATGGATCGTTTCACAGCCGCGCCCATACAAAGCCTTCCCGGCCGATTGGCCCAACATCCGCACCAAACCGCCCGATCACCCGTTCGGCCCCTACGCAGATTCTTTTTCCGAAACCCGGCACAAGTACGGCCCGTTCGGGTCCATGCTGCCGGCATCATCCGTCAAACCATAAATGCAAACATCATGAAAACACTACTTTCCATATTCCTCCTGCTTTCCGGCACATTAGCCATGGCGCAGGACGCACCGTACAAAGTAGTCTTCGATCTCACCAGTAAAAACCCCGCCACCCACCAGGCCGTGGTGAGGCAAGCGAAAAGCATCCTCGATATGCGGCCAGACGCGCAGCTCGAAGTGGCCATTTACAGCGAGGCCCTCCCCTTCGTCTGCAAGGAAAAATCGACCCTCAAACCCGAGCTGGAAGCCCTCCTCAAAACCGGCAGGATCTCTTTCAAAGTCTGCGGCGAAACCATGAAACGCAAACAGGTAAAACCGTCCGACCTCATCGATGGCGTGAGCGTGGTACCGGATGCCATCTACGAAATCATTTCCCGGCAGAAGGAAGGCTGGGGATACATCAAAGTGGCGCAGTGAAGCCATAAAAACGGCTGGCCGAAAATGCGGCCAGCCGTTTACATCATTAGTTTATTGCTTGTATGCGGATTTCCAAGAAATGGGATGGGTAACGTGCGAAATAGAACTGCCGCGGAAAGCTAGTATGACATCGCTTCAGGAAACAGCAATAATGATCTTGCCCATCACTTTCCCAGTACCGAAATACCGGAACGCATCCGCGGTTTCCGCCAACGGGTATTCCCGGTCTATGACGGCTTGCAGCTGCCCCGCTTCGAACAGGTGCGATAATTGATCGAGATCTTCCCGGTTGGGCCGGTACCCCATGATACCCAGCTTCCGGCCGGAGCCTGCGGAAATCAATGTAGACAGCACCATCATCTGGAACAGCAGCCATCCCATGGACCCGCCGATCATGGAGAAAGTTCCCCCGGGCCGAAGCGCCCTTTTGTAATCGGCGACCGACCGGTGCGCGATCACATCGAGCACTTTATCGTATTGCTCGCCGGTGCGCGTATAGTCTGCCGCGGTATAGTCGATGCAATGGTCTGCCCCCAGTCCGCGCAGCATATCGAATTTGGAAGCCAGGTCCACGCAGGTCACTTCCGTACCGATCGATTTGGCGTATTGCAGCGCCAGCGTACCTACGCCGCCGCCGGCACCGTTGAGCAGGATGCGCTGTCCGGGTTTTACCGGCCCGAAGTGCCGCAATCCCTGCAAAGCCAGCAAACCGGCCTGGGGCAAGGCTGCGGCCTGTGCGAAAGACATGGCAGGCGATTTCCTTGCCAGCAGTTTTTCTTTCGTGACAACGTATTCCGCAAAACCGCCGAATCCGCTCTCCGCGATATCGCCGAACACTTCATCGCCCGGCCGGAAATCACTGACGTTATTCCCTACCGCCTCCACCGTTCCGGCTACGTCTGCACCCAGCACAGGGCGCCGGGGCTTGCGCAAACCACCGATCAGCCGCACCAGGAAAGGCTTTCCCAACAACAGGTCCCAGTCCCAGGAGTTGATCGATGATGCATGGACTTTCACCAGCACTTCATCGTCTTTGGGAACGGGAACGGGAACTTCCTGCATTTGCAGCTGGTCTGGAGAGCCATATCGATGGTAGCAGATTGCCTTCATGGGTATTCTTGAGAAAGGAATATATAGTTAAGTTTATGCCCATAAATATAATAGAATACGCTGAAAACCCATGTGTATGGAAATTATGGTTGTGAGAACCGGCTTGGCGGGAGAAAACGAAAAGGGATAGGGATAAATTTATCCCTATCCAGCATGTCCCGCATCTGTGATATATTTGACGTAAATCAATTGCGAGATGTATCAGAAAAAAATACCCGAGTTGCTCGATTGCGGATTGGCTGTGGCGATCAAGGTGGTGGGCGGGAAATGGAAGGCCTGGGTCATCGACTGCATCCGGCGCGGCGTCCGGCGCCCCAGCGCCATCCATCGGGAGATGCAGGCCGTCAATCCGCGGATCGTTAATCTCCACCTGAAGGAGCTTGAAGAGATCGGCATCATTTACAAGGAAATCTTCGCGGAAGTGCCTGCCCGTGTGGAATACCGGCTCACGCCCGTAGGACAGAGCATCCTGCCTGTCATGGAGGCGATGGAGCAATGGGGCAATGAGAACAAGGAGTACATTAACCGCCACCAGGCCGGCTATGCGCCTGGCAACTGTGCCCTGCTCCAGGAAACTAACTGACCTTTCTCAACACTTTGATGATGGCGGCATGCTCTTCCTTGCCATAACCCGCGTCCATCGCCCGTTGGAAAAGATCGGCGGCGAACAGCGGCAATTCCTTGCTGATGCCCGCTTCTTCGGAATGCTGCACGAGCAGGTGGAGATCATGGCCCGTGGTGTCTACGGTGCTTTCCGGGTCGCTGAAGTTATTTTCCCCGATCACGCGGCCCATATGTTTCGATTCCACGGCCAGCATGGGAGACACATCATGGATCAGTTCTCCGAACTTTTCCGGGGGGAAGCCTTCATTTTCCACGATCAGCGCCCCATGCACGAACCCGATCCAGCTACCGGCCAGGTAAGCGAGCACGGCGGCGAAGAGCACGGCGGATAGCCCGGGTTCAGGACCGAGGTAACTGAGGTTGCCCAGCGCGCGCAGCGTGTTTTCCTGCGCTGTAAGGCCGGCTTCGCTCCCGCTGATGGTGAGGGTGGCTTCGTCTGTACCGATCTGCCGTGGCCACGCCAGGATGTCGCCGTTGAGGAGGGTGGCGCCATGCCGGGTGGCCCAGGCGTCCAGTTCACGGGCCTCTTTGGGGGTGCCGGTGCTCAGTTGCACGAGGGTACGGCCTTTCAGGACGCTTTCCACTTCCGGTGTTTGGATGATCTTACCGGCCGTTTTATAATCCGATACACAGATCACCGTCAGTTCATTGGCCGCAATGGCGGCAGCTGCGCTCCCTGCTGCTATCGCTCCTTTGTCGACGAATGCGTTTACCTTATCCCTGTTGCGGTTCCAGACGGTCACCTGCCATCCCTTGGCGATGAAAGCCTGCGCGAGCGCCGATCCCATGGAGCCCAATCCGATCACTGTTACTGTACCTTTCATTTGATTTGTCATTTGATTACAGCAGCAAAACTAGGCCAGGCCGCATGTTTCATCAATACGGGATAAAAGATTCAGGTGGGGGAAAAATTTGTCCCCCTGCGTGGATCCTTCATCAAATTCCTTCGTATCGCCAGCGAATATCGGCCCGGCGGCAGCGCATCCCGCCTGGTGCTGCGCGGTATATAATTTCCGTCATTATTTGCACGCGCATTCCAACTGGCCATCCGTTTGATTATATTTGAGAACTGGCCGCAAAATCGGCCCGGAACAACATGTATCCATGAGCAAAACATTCACCTTACTCTTAATCGCAGCAGCTACGGCCGGCGCTACGTATGCGCTGGTACATTTCATAAAGATGGACGGCTTTGCTTTCGCGTGGTCGTTGAATTTCCTGTTGATGATCGGCGTTCTGGCATTTACGGAATCGATGAAAAGTCCACTGGCGTCCACTTATTACCATGCGAAGGAATGGGAGCAGAAAGGAAAAATCTACGAACGGATCGGTATTAATTTCTACCGGAAATTATTGGTTGGGGTGGGATGGGAAAAGCTGAATAAAAAATCCAACCCGGTGGAAAGGAATACCGCGGCCCTGGAGCACCTCCATTATCAAACCAGGAAATCCGAATTGGGCCACGCCATCATTCTTGTGATCGTTTTGGGGTTCAACGTGTATGTGGCGGTCCGTTTTGGGGTGCTAAAATCGCTATGGCTGCTGGTTTTAAATATTCTACTGAACCTCTACCCGGTTTTACTGCAACGGTACAACCGTCCACGGCTGGAAAGGGCCATCGCCATCAGTCTCACCTCGCCCTCTTAATTACACGCATCATGACGACCAAACAAAAACTGCGCGAGGCAGAACACATTGCCGAGCAATTATTTACCGCCGCCGAAAGCCGCGGGCTCATCGTTGCCGGCAAAACGGAAAACCAGCTCAACACGGAGATCTTCCAGTTGGCCGACGAGCTGTTCGGCATCAAGAAATACTGGCATAAGCGTATCATCCGCAGTGGTCCCAACACCCTGCATCCTTACAAGGAAAATCCGCCCGACCTGCTCCTGCAAAACGATGACATCCTCTTTTTCGACTTCGGGCCCATCGTGGAAGATTGGGAGGCCGACCTGGGCCGCACCTACGTCATCGGCAACGATCCCCACAAGCTCCGCCTCAAACGGGATATCGAAGATGCCTGGCAAACGGCCAAGACCTGGTTCCACCAGCACAGCACGCTGAGCGGCGCGGATTACTTCCATTACGTGGTTGCCCTGGCGGAACAAAAAGGATGGGCTTTCGGTGGTGAAATAGCCGGCCACCTCATCGGCGAGTTCCCCCACGAGCGGCTGGAACCCGGGAACTACGGACTGTACGTTCACCCGTCCAACCACAACGACATGTTTGCCCCGGATGCCGACGGCCAGCCCCGCGAGTGGATACTGGAAGTCCATTTCGTGGACCGCGACCGGCAGATCGGTGGGTTCCACGAACAATTGCTCACCTGACCCAACCCGCGCCCATGCAAACCCTGGTGATCATTTGCGGCGTTTACAGCCTCGGCTTCGCCGCCTTCCACATCGCCTTCTGGAAGCTGTTCGGCTGGAAGAAAGACCTCGGCAACCTGCGCTATTACAACAAAGCCATCATGCAGATCCTGAACCTCCGCCTGATTTACGTTTTCTTGTTCACGGCGGCCGTATGCTTTATCTTTCCCCGAGAACTGGCCACTACGGCGCTTGGCAAAACATTCCTCGCCGGGAACGCGCTCTTCTGGCTGGGCCGCACCATCGAGCAGTTCATCTTCCTGCCGCAGCGCAGCCGGATGGTCGGGATATTGACAGGTATCTTCATCCTGGGGTTCATCCTGTTTCTCCTGCCCGTTATCTTCTAAAAACCTGATCATATGTCTGATTATATCATAAGGCCCGCCACCAAAGCCGATCTGCCGGCGCTCCGCATCGCCGAGCAGGCCGTTATCGCCTGGGAGCGCCCGTTCGATCCCGGCCTCGCCAAAGACCCGATCTCCTATTACGACCTCGACCATATGTTCGACCGGGAAGATGTGTTGCTCCTCATGGCGGAAATCGGCGGTCAGCTGGCAGCTACCGGCTACATCCTGCGCCGGGCCAACAAACCTTATGAAACCAATAGCCACCATGGTTATATCGGTTTCATGTACACGGTGCCGGCGCACCGCGGCAAAGGTATCGCAACGGCCATCATCGCGCGTTTGCGCGGGTGGGCGGTAGAGAAAGGATTGAAGGAAATCCGGCTGGAAGTGTACGACGGAAACGCCAGCGCCGTGCGTGCATACGAGAAAGCGGGTCTTAAAAAAGTGCTGGTGGAAATGCGGATGGATTGCTGATGTACGACCGCAAATTGTTGGCGGCTGTTCCACCGGAAGGCAGTTTTACCACCCCGACGGAAAGCAGCCGGCGCCCTTCCCTGCATCCCCGTAGCGGCAACCGGGGATGTGACAAGCCAGGAAATGCAACGCCCTTCTCCCACTGAAATCCAACTGCCACCAAAAGTTGTATTTTTATGTGTACTTTACATATCAGAAATTACGATCTCAGTTGAAATTCAGGTGGTTCTATATCTTTTTAGCATTTCTCACGGTTACCATGACCGTGGAGCCCTCCTTTTTGGCGGTGGCGGCTAAGGATGACTGCTGCGCGGCAACCGCACAACCGCCCGCCTGCGGCGATGAATGCGGGGATGAAGGCTGCGGCGAAGAATCCCCCGCGCCCGACAACTGCCCGAATAAAAACAATCCGTTCCGGATCTGCGGCTGCTGCAACACATTCGTACTGCACCCCGCAAACAATTACACTTACCAGCTCACGCCGG
Organism: Chitinophaga rhizosphaerae; assembly: GCF_003958645.1. GTDB lineage: Bacteria > Bacteroidota > Bacteroidia > Chitinophagales > Chitinophagaceae > Chitinophaga > Chitinophaga rhizosphaerae. The sequence continues at coordinate 106,717 of NZ_RXLO01000005.1, read as the reverse complement.
CCGAACCGCGGACCGGCAACAAAATAGCTTTCTACCAGGCGCCCCGTTCCTCGGCTGCGCTCACTGCATGCTGGCGCCCTCCACGGGCATAGCAATTCCCGCTCCGGATGCACTGCATCCACTCCATTTCATTTATTTTAAAAATGATGCCACAACATGCACCCGCATGGCTGCGCAGCATCCCATACATGTAATTACCATGAAGCATATCATTATTCTCGCCATATCCCTTTTCACTATCCTCGGAACGGCCACCAAAGCCTCCGCCCAGTCTGCCCCCGACAGCTTGAAAAAGGCCACGATCGTAGTCCATAACCTCACCTGCAATGGCGATATGCCCACCATCAAAAAGCAATTGCTCAACCAGGACGGCATCGATGACGTGGTGTTCACCAACCGCGCCAACGGCCAGTCTACCTTCACCATATCCTTCCACACTTCCGTGATCGACCGCAAAACGATCGAAAGCGTGATCGAGAAAACACCGGGGTGCGACGACAAGTCTGTCACCCCGTACAAAGTGAAAAAGGAAAAAGGCGGCAAGCTATGAAACGTTTCCTGTGGATCGGCCTGGTCGCCATATCTTCCGGGGTCCAGGCACAGTCGGTCAAAGGGAAAATCTTCGGTGCTATAACCGATGGAAAGGAAATCCTGCCCGGTGGCAGGGTGCATTGGATGGGAACGTCCATTCAGGCCGTCGCCAATGAAAACGGCGTCTTCGATCTTCCCGTGCACGGCGGCCAGGACCAGCGCATCGTGGCCACCTTCGAGGGATATGTTCCCGACACGATTTCCCCTGCGGGCCGTACTTATATCAGCATCACCCTGCAACCCGACATAAAGCATCTCGGCGGCATTACCGTTACCGACCGCCCGGGGGCTTACGTTTCCGGTAACCGGGTGGTCCAAACGGAAGTCATCACCAGGCACGAACTGAGCAAAGCCGCCTGCTGCGACCTTGCCGGCTGCTTCGGTACAACGGCCTCCGTTCAACCGCAAACCACCAATATCGTGACCAACGCACAGGAACTGCGGATACTCGGGCTTTCCGGCGTGTACAACCAGGTGCTTGTTGACGGGCTGCCCATGATCAATGGCCTGACCTACACCTACGGGATCAGCACCTATCCCGGCACGCTTGTCGACAATATCTTCGTATCGAAAGGCACTACATCCGTATTGCAGGGCTACGAAAGCATCAGCGGACAAATCAACCTCGAAACCCGTGATCCGTCAACGGCCGACCGGCTGCACCTCAATGCCTACATCAACAGCTTCGGGGAAAAGCACCTCAACGCCAACGCCGCCACCCAGGCAGGCAAGAGCGGGAAATGGCATACCTTCCTTGGAATGCACTCCGTTCAGCCTTCGCGCAGGGTAGACGGAAACGATGATGGGTTCCTCGACCTTCCGTTACTCACCCGGTATATGGTGTACAACAAATGGAAATATCGCAGCAGTACGGATACCGGGTTCTCGGCACAATTCGGCTTGCGGTTCGTCCACGAAAAGCGGACCGGCGGACAAACTGCCTATAAAGGCAATTCCGACAAAGGCAGCACAACAGTGTACGGCCAGCAGGTGCAATACAACCAGCCGGAAGGGTACGCCAGGTTATTGTACCGCTTTTCACCCCAACATGCATTGGCCCTTTCCGCTTCCGGGTCGTACCATAACCAGTCGGCCTGGTTCGGGATCACCGCCTACGAGGGCAAACAGCAATCGGCTTACATCAACCTCCAGCACGAAATGCTATGGAAGAACAGGCACCAGCTGAAATATGGCGCCAGCTACCGTTACCAGGAACTGGACGAGGGCATCCGCTTCGTAGCCGCCGCGCCCGGCCGCACCTACGCCGGCGCGTACCTCACACGTTTGCGGGTACCTGGCGTCTTCGCCGAAAACACTTTTCACTGGCTCGATGACAAAGTGGTCCTGATAACCGGGGTGCGCTTCGACCATCACCAAACCGAGGGCTGGTATTTTACGCCGCGCGGTATGCTGAAGTATGCCATCAAAGAACATCATACCTTCCGCGCTTCCGCAGGCACCGGCTGGCGGCAGGTGAACCTGTTCAGCGAACAGGCCATCATGCTTACCAGCTCGCGGGATATCGTGTTCCTGGAAGCATTACGGCCTGAAAAAGCGTTTAACTGGGGCGTAAGCCATACCTACCGCTTTGGGGAAGGAAACGTTACCGGTACGTTTAGCACCGACCTGTTCAGCACCCATTTCAGCAACCAGTTCTTTCCTGAATACGATGCCGATCCGGCAAAGATCATCATCCGCAACTTTGAAGGGACTTCGCGCTCGCTGGGCGCGCAGGCAGACCTTTCCCTACAGTTCTTCAAGCAGCTGGACGTGCGCGCGGCGTACAATTACCTCCATGTGTACCGGAAGGAGAACGGCGGCAAAACGATACTGCCATTCAATCCCCGGAACCGGGCAATGGCAGCCGTTTCCTTCAGTACGAAAAACAACCGCTGGCAGGTGGACGTGAATACGCACTGGTTCGGCAAAATGAAGCTGCCAGACACGCGGAGCCTTCCGCCGGTGTATCGGCGGCCGCTGTATTCGTCTCCCTACGCGACGGTCAACCTCCAGGGAACTTTCCGCTGGAACGGGCTGGAACTGTATGCAGGATGCGAGAACATCGCCGGTTACCGTCAGTCCAACCCGATCATCAGCGCAGACAATCCTTTCGGGCAGTTTTTCGATCTGTCGTCGGTTTGGGGGCCTACGCGCGGGCGGGAGCTGTACGCAGGCGTCCGGTTTAACATCAGGTAAAGCGATACGAATTTTAAGGGATCATTTCGGCCGGGGCCATCACAGGGGTCCCGGCCGTAGCAAAACTTTCTGCTCAAACCCGGTCACCAGGGCATGTACAGCAGCCCCTGCCCTGTCATGCGCCTTTTCCAGCCGGCCAATGACGTTACGGTCCCCGACTTTCCGGGATATCAGCATGGAAACGGTAACCTCCAGATCATGCCATTTGCCGATGGCGTCCTGCAGTTGATCGAGGTAGGAGATGTTTATTTTTGATTGCCGCTTCAAGCGTCCGGGAAGCATGCCGAGAAAATAAACGAGGGATTTTACTACTTTCCGGGCCTCGTGCAACTGATCCGAACCCGGCGAAGCGACCATTTCAGCAATGGCGCCCAACCTACGGGACAGCCAATGCCTGACATCGTGCTTCCTCACAGGGCGTAACGTGCCGAGGAGCTTCCTGAAAGTTTGCCGGAGACTTTTATCGAAATACGTGAAATCCTCCCGGAATGCGTCTGACAACTGTTCGATCACCTGCGTTTCCCCGGCCCTGAAAGCCGCATCGGGAAGGTTGAACTGTTGCATCAGTTGGAGCTGGATGCCAGCGTCCCGGATCATTCCGGCCCGGCGGAACATTTTCTTCAAAGACCGGGGTTGGGACGGAGCGTTCTTTTTGCGACCGATCGACCTGGCAAATTGCAGGAACGCCTTTAACTTTTTTACTTCCACCCGGACCCTGTGCAGGGATTCGGGGTCTCCGGACGCGGCATATGCCATCAGGTGGCGCCGGATGAGGAGCCATCTTTTGATGAGGTAATTATATTGCCTTTTTTGTGTAAGCATGCGCAACGCTGTATAACAAAGTTAACGTGTTGCATTGTTATCGCGCTTATGATGGCAACACCGGGTTCGCGGCACGGACGGGGGTTTGAAGGCGCCTCCTTTAGGCGTTCACTTCCAGCTTATACCCCTTGCTGCGGACCACTACAATGTTGATATCCGGTGCTGGTTCGAGTTTTTTCCGCAGTTTTGAGATGAACATGTCCAGGCTGCGCCCTACAATCACCCCTTCATCTTCCCATATTTCCTTTTGCAGCCGGCTGCGTTCAATGGTATCGTTGGGGGCCTGCGCAAAAATTCCCATTATGCGCGTTTCGGTCGCGGTGAGATCGATCGTGTTTCCCTGTATCGTCAGTTGCCGGTTTTTCTCATCGAACAGTACCGGACCCAGCGCTACCATCCCGGTAAACTGTGGGCGGGGCGCTTCCCTTCGCCCTGTAACCGATCTGAAAAACACAAAACCGGCAAATGCCAGCAATGGCAGTGTCCCTAAAAGGTAACCGTGCTTTGCCATGTTTATTCCTGCCGGTTTGAATTTCACGTTGATGACATAGGGCGCTTCCGGCTGAACCCTTCCGATACAGGCGATGATATCATCCCTTTTATCCGCCGAAACGGCGAAGCCGTAGGCTACACTGGCGTTGGGGTTCAGGACGTTCACCACATAGTCTGTTGCAAGGGGGTCTCTGGCCAGTAACCGCCGGGTCGTATTCACCAGGGAATCCGGCCGGAAAGCAAGCCCTTTTTCGAAACTTATCTTGTATTCATTCACTGCGACCTTTTGTACCGGGAGCACCCTGGAGGTGCGGTCGCCCGACTGCGTGAGCAATTCATCCCCGATCCTGCGAAGCAGCACTTCCCTCCTGTCGGTTTCAAGGCCGTCCTGGTTCGTCAAACTGAAAGTAATGCCGACAATGGCGATTATCGGGAGGATTATCCAGCCGTACAGGTACCTGGGCTTCCGAAAGCCGGGATTTGGGCGATCAGTCATACGATTTCCGGTTTAGAGAGGGGCCTGGATTATTCACCATCCAGATTCCCATGCAGAAAGGTAACAAAGTACTTTTGCTGTATCAAATTTTATCTGCGATTATCGCCAACTGAACGGTAAATTTCTTACCTGTAAAATTATTTTATGGGTGACGGGAGGACAGCTATCTTCGCGCTTATCAAATCCGTTTCCGTCCATTATGGCCATCAAACCTATTTCCCCGGGGCAGATCCGCCCCACGAGCCTCGGGTTCCTGGGCAACCTCGCTGCCAATAACGACCGCAATTGGTTCAACGCCCACAAACAGGTGTACCAGGAAGAATTACAGCATATCGAAGCGTTCGCGGACGTGCTGTTGGAACAGCTGTCGCGTCACGACCTCATCGAAACGCCGTCGGGCAAGAAAAGCCTCCACCGCATCTACCGCGACGTCCGTTTCTCGGGCGATAAACGGCCTTATAAAAGCAATTGGAGCGGCGGATTCAAACGGGCGACGAAGTTCCGCCGCGGCGGGTACTACTTCCACATCGAGCCCGGCAACAGTATGATAGCCGGCGGTTTCTGGGGGCCGGTGCCGGAAGATCTGAAAAGGGTGCGGGAAGATATCGCCTTCGACCCCGCGCCGTTGCGGAAGATACTTCAGGACAAAAAATTCAGGTCGGCATTCGGAACACTTCAGGGAGAGCAGTTGAAAACCGCACCCAAGGGGTTCGACCCTGCGCATGAGGCCATTGATTTGCTCCGGTACAAACAGTTCCTGCTCATCCGCCGGTTCACGGACGCGGAAGTGCTGGCGCCAGATTTCCCCGCCGTTGCCGATCAAACTTTCCAGGCCATGCGGCCGTTTTTCGATTACATGAGCGAAGTGCTGACGAGCGACCCGAATGGACAGGCCGGATAGGGATTTCGGGGCCCTTTGCCTTCATCCCCTTATTTGAAAAATGTCTTCAATTTTTCAACCCATACCGCATATCCCTGCTCATTGAGGTGAATGCCATCGGTAGTCAGTTCCGCCTTCATCAGATCGTTTTCGTCCGCGAACAGCGCATGCGTATCGATCAGGGTAAATCCGCCCACCTTCCGCCTTTCCCTAACAAGGCGGTTCGTTTCCTTGATGTTAGCCACTAGTTCCTTCTTGCCGGTGGGCAAAATTGTTTGGACGAAAATTTTTGTTCCGGGAGAACGGTGGTGCAACTGACGGGCGATTTCCACAATATCCGACGCAAGCTTGTCCGGCGAAATATCGGTGAACAGGAGGTCGTTGATGCCGATCAGTAAAAATACGGCTGCGGGCTGGGCGTAAGTGATTTCTCCCAGGCGGAACAAAACGCCTTTTGCTATATCGCCGCCTATTCCCCGGTTCTTCACGCCGGGCTTTCCCAATCGCTTCCCCCAATCGCCGCCCATTTCGGTGATGCTGTTCCCTAAAAAAACTACGTCGCCCCGGTGCAACGGCTGCTCCCTGAATCGGGCAACCAATTCGGGATAATGGCGCCGGGTGTATTCCGTATGACCAGCTACCGAAAGGCTCGCCGGCGGATACAGGCTATCGGGGACGGTTATGCCGGCGTTACCGGCGGCGGTGGTTACCTTGCCGGCCGACATACAAGAAGCAGTCAGGCATGCTATTGTCCAAACGGATAAATACGCTTTCACTGGTGATTTCATCTTTCAAACTATTTTAACAAATTACTGTACAGGTCCCGAAAAATCAAGCAATGCGCATGGTAACGATCCGGCTGGCCGGGACGGTGACGGACGGACCATGTCTGCGGCATTCCGTTGCCCAAAAGGGGCCAAACCGCATTGTTGCAGCCTGGCCCCGGAACAAATATAGAAGAGGGAAAGTTACGGTGCTACCGAAACGAGGATTTTCCAGTCGCGGACGGTGCCGTCGGCGGAAGTGAGCCGGTACATAAAATCGCCTTTGCTGAAATCCGCGATCGTTCCGGCCGCAGGCGCACCGTTCAAGGGTTCGATCTTCACGGCGTAATGCGAGAAACGGATCCCCATTTTCGTGATGTCGGTGCCCTTCACCGCCACGAGCGTTACCGTTGCGGCAGCCTTGTCTACCGTATTGGTAATGGTGCTGATGGGGGAATTCTGGTACCCCGTCACCGGTTCGCCATATCCCAGGTTATTGGTCACTTCGATGTACTTGAAAAGCACCGCGGCGGTGATATTTGCGTTATCGCCCCAGGCGCCCTTGTCCAGCTCTATCCTCGGCTTCATGCACGATACGCTGCCGGCGGCCAGTACGATCAGGTAACACGCGAGTTGGATGCATTTTTTCATATCTGATGATTTTTAAATTTTTAGAAATTCGACGAACGATCAGTTCCAGCCCGGGTTTTGCGCCAGCGTGGCGTTGTAGGTCTGGTACAATTTGATTTCCACCATCGGGATGGAGCTCAGATAATCCCTTCCGGGCTCAATGAACAGGCCCCTGCCTCCCGGCTGGAAATCCACCACTTTGAACCAGGGATTGATCCTGCCAGACGGGAACGCCGCCACGTTGGCGCCTACCGTCAGCTTGAACTCATTGGTTTCCTTTACGTATCCGTCTTTGCGTAGCTGGCTGTACACCGAGGGATCGCTTCCCTTGTCCAGCGCGATCTGCGCATCGGTGCGGTTGTAATAGTCCAGCGACTCCTGGAGCAGCGCGCCTTTGGGCTGATAGCCGTTGATTACCTTGTCATATACGGCCCATCGCTTGAGGTCGTCTAACCGGAACCCTTCCAGCGCCAGTTCCACGTTCCGCTCCCGCCGAATTTCGTTCAGGATGGGCGATTCGGCCGCATCGAAGCCGAGTTCCGCGCGATAGGTGAAACCGGTTCCGGCGGTCATCATCATGGGCGTCATGCCCACGCGGCCGCGAATAACGTTGATGGACTTGTCGAGGTCCGTCTGGGTGAGGGTGCCCAGGATTGCCTTGGCTTCTGCGAAGCACAGCAATGCTTCCTCGTACCGGATGAGCACATCGTCGGTCTCGCCTTTATTGGCTTCCTGCGCCAGTATGGCGCCTTTGAAGTTGCGATAGCCGGTGGAGGTAAAACCGAGGCTGTTGTATGGAGAAACGGAATAGATGACCGGGTACCGGAACGGATCGCCGTCTCCCCCCCTGCCCGGCAGCTTGTTGAGCGGGCCGCGGTCGGGCGTCCATACGGTCTGGCGGAACCTCGGATCGAGGGTAGCGCCCAGCTCGTTGAGGGTTTTATCGTATGTGGCGCCGGTTTGCTGCGCAGTTCCGTCCTGGTTGAGGTACATGTCTACCAGGTGATCGGTGATGGAGGGCCCGGAATCCAGGATTTTGAAGAAGAAATTATGGCTCAGATCGAGCTTGGTGGCATCATAGATCTTGTACAGAAAAACGCCATCGATATTGGAAGCGTCTTTCTGCGCGAAGAGCTGGTTATAGGCGCTGGATTTGTCGCCGCCGGCGGTAAAGATCTTCGAGCCATGGCGGGCTATGAGCATGTCTGCCGCCGCCACCGCCGCCTGGAGGAATTCCGCGCCGTTTTTGCCGGGCACCGCGAAGGGCGTCCCCTTCTTTCCATGGAAATATTCCCAACTGCCTTCGTACAGGGCAATACGCGCCTTGAGCGCGAGTGCGGATTCCTTATTGACACGCCCCGTCATAGCGGCTTCTCCTTCACCTTTCCAGTTCAGTTTTTCTATCGCCGCATCGAGGTCTTTGAGGATGAAGCGGGCCACTTCATCGCGTGAAGCACGGGGCACGATCAGCTTATCGACGTCATTATCGCTGAGCACTTCGGAGATGAGCGGCACGCCGCCGAACTCGCGGAGCAGGCGGAAGTAATCCCAGGCGCGGAAGAAATACCCTTCCCCGATGTAATGATCGGCCGCGGCGGATTTTTCCGCGTTTTTGGAAGCGTAATACAGGAAATAATTGTCTCTCCTGATATAAGTGTACCCGTTCGTCCAGTTTCCGTTCGTTTCGGCGGGAACGGATGGCACGCCCCAGCGGTTGAGGCTTCCGGTCACCGTGGTCTGGACGATCATCATATCCGTATTGGCATCCAGCGCCAGATTGCTGTTGCCCCCGGAAACCGTGGCCGTGCCGCCCTGGGTGTTCCATTGCGGCGCGAGGCGGGAGTAGAATCCGTTCACGAAAATCCGCAGGTCAGACGCGGTCCGGAAAAAGTTCTCGGCATCCACCGAATCGAGCGGACGTCTGTTCAGGAAATCTTTCGAACAGCCCGCAATGATGAGGGAAAGTCCCAGCAGCGCGCCGGCGGCCTTTCCCGGTATATTGATCAATCGTTTCATGGTTCTGATGTTTATGTCTGGGAAAAGGTTACAGGTTGATGTTGGCGCCTACCGAATAGTAACGCAGCGGCGGGTAACCGTTCACACCATTGGCCAGCAGCTCCGGATCGTACTTGATGTAGGATTTGTTGAAAATGAAGCCCATATTGTCTCCGCTGACGTAAATATTGGCCCTTTTCAGTTTGAGGCGCTGTATCCATTGTTGCGGCAGATCGTACCCTACCGTGATGTTGCGGATGCGGAGATGCGCCAGGTTGAGGGAATATGCTTTGGTAGCGAGCCCGGAACCGGTATTGAACGCAGGGAAGAACGCATCGGTGCGTCCGGGCGTCCAGTATCCCAGCCGCGTGCTTTCCCGGAATGCCGGCGTGTAGAAATATGCGAGGTCGCCCCCTGCCCGGGTGCCCCAAACCCATTCGGAGCTGTTGTAGACCGTCCATTGCATCACCCCGTCGAGCACCATCGACACCGAAATATCGTTCCAGCTAATGGAAGGCAGGATGGAATAGGTTTTCCGGGGATAGCTGAAGCCATTCGTCACCACGTCTCCACGGCTATACCAGTAACCGCCGTTGCCGGAGTTGATGTAGCCGTCTCCGTTCAGGTCTTTATAAAGCAGGTAACCGGGATAAGTATAGGTACCGCTGAGCGTGCGGCCGTCGAGGTCGTTTTTGCCCTGTGCAACGCCCGCGGTTTCATACGCGAAGTTTTGTCCGAACAGTTCCCCCGGCGTCCAGGCACCGGAGATCAGGCCGGTTTTGTTCTGCGCATATTCGGTAACATATCCGATATAATCGCTCATGTTTACGCTGATGTTATAATACAGCGGTTTGCCGCCCACCTGGGCCTGGCTGTTCCAGCCGGCGGTAAATTCCCAGCCGCGGGTTTCAGATACGGAGTTGTTGAGGGATGGAGGCGCGGTCCCCAAGGTGCCCGGCAAGGGGTTCGGCGGGCCCACCTGGTCGCGGATGGTGCGCTGATACCATTCATAACTCAGCGTCAGCCGGTTTTGCAACGCAGACATGTCGACCCCGATGTTGATCATCGTAGGCTTGGCCCAGGTGAGCGTAGAGCTCACCAGGCCTGGCATGCTGGCCGTACTGGAAAAATTCCCGCCCAGCAACGTCGTCTTGTTCACACCGAAAGCCAGCGTAGGCAGGTAAGCATAATTCTGCCCGGTGGAATTCACGTCCCCGGAAGACGACCACGAAGCCCTGGGCTTAAACTCGGACACCCATTTCTTCAATGGCCAGAACGATTCCCTGGCAGCGTTCCATGCGGCGGAAACCGACGGGAAAGTGCCCCAGCGCGATTCGGGCGCAAAGCGGGAGCTGGCATCGCGGCGGCCGGCGAACTTCAGGAAATATTTCTCTTTGAAATCGTATGTAAAAATGCCGTAGTACCCCAGCACGGCCCATTCGTTCATGGCGTCGTTGGCCAACGGGTTGTTGGCAGCGCCGTTGAGCGCCAGGATGGTTTCCTGCGAATACAGGTCCGTCCGGCTGCCGGAAAGGGATTTATACCTGTTTTCTTCCGCCTGCATCCCCGCCTGCAGCAGGAAGTGGTGTTTCCCTGCCAGCGCGAAGCGGTATTGCGCCGAGAGGCGCGTTTGCATGTACTCCAGGTTGGCGGTCGATTTCGAGATGCCGCTTACATTGGCGGAGCGGTTATTCTGCACTTTCGTACCATCCGGGAATTCGGTGTAGGAAATCTTGTCGACTTTCGTAAATGCCGTGTTATACGTCCTCCAGGTGTAATCGGCGCTCAGCTCCAGGCCTTTCAAGGGTTTCAGCGTAGCGCCGCCGTTCATTACGATTTCATCCCGCTGGTTGGTGATCATCCCGCCTTCTCCGAGAATGCCGGAAGCGCCAAGTATCCAGGAATAGGTGCGGCCGGAAGGCACGCGGAGCGGCGTGGCGAAATACTGCATCATGGAGCCGAAGATATTCGCGTAATTGGCGATCGTTCCCGACTGGTTATCGTCTGCACCGGCGGCGCGGTAATTGGGCCCCTGGTTTTGCTGGCGGACGTAGCTGATGTCCGAACGGATATCGAGCCAGTCGGTCGCTTTATAATTCAGTTTGGTATGTACGTTGTAGCGGCGGTTATAATTATCCTGGCCTTTCATGAGGCTGTTGGTGTTGTTATAGCCGAAACCGGTAATGTACTGCAGCTTCTCGGTGCCGCCGCTGAAACCGATGTTGTGTTGCTGGCTCACGGCGGATTTGTTCAGATAGGCGTCGTACAGCTTGGTAGTGGCGAAAGACTGCTCACGCGTCCAGTTTTTATAACCGGCGTTGTTGGTCGGGAACTGGCCGTTCTCTATGTATTGTTGCGCCTTGTCCCCGAACGCTGCGCGGAGATCGTCGAATGCGGGATTGTTCCAGTCTTTGTTCAGCCAGGCTTCCATTCGTTTGATGGTGATCTCGTCTACCCCGTCTGTTCCCGTACCGCTGGGTTGCCCGTTGCGTTGCGCCATGTTGATCCAGCGCGCCCACTCGGGAGAGTCGGGTTGCGTGGGGAATAACGCCATTTTGCCCACTTTTACATTGGTGGAATAGTTCACCGTCAGCTTCCCGGATTTACCGCTTTTGGTGGTGATGAGCAGGATGCCGTAGGGTGCGCGGGAGCCGTAGATCGCCGTGGAAGCGCCGTCTTTCAGCAGGGAGATGCTTTCCACGTCGTTGGGGTCCACGTCGCTGATGGGCCGTTGCACACCGTCGACCAATATCAGCGGCGAGGCGCTGGAGTTGATGCCCGTAAAGCCGCGGATGTTGATCGAAGGACTGGCTTCCGGCGCGCCGCTGGGAATGCGGATGTTGAGGCCCGGCGCGAGGCCGGCGAGGCCGTCGGCCAGGGTGCGCATCGGTCTGTTGGCGAGCTTTTCCACGTTTATGGTGGAAACGGCGTCGGTAAGATTGGATTTTTTCACCTTTCCGTAAGCGGTAACCACCACTTCCCCCAACGCCTTCGCGTCATCCGCAAGCTTGATGCGGAACACGCGCTGGTCGCCGACTTTCACCTCCCTGGTGCTAAACCCGATGAAAGAGAAGACCAGTACCGATTCCGGCCCGGCAACGGACAGGGTAAATGTACCGGCGGCATCGGTAGTTCTGCCATTGGCCGTTCCCTTTTCGGAAATGGATACACCGGGAAGCGGGTCGCCCGCTTCGTTCGTTACCGTACTGGAGACGGTGATCTTTTCGCGGGGCAACCCGCTTGCTGCAGCGCCTGCAGGTCGCAACACCGTCAGCAGGACCATACTGCAACAGAAGAAGGAAAGCAAAGCGTTTCCGGTTCTTCTTCCAATTAGCTTCATAGCCATTGTTTTGAAATTTAGATGTAATTGATAAAAAGGACCCATTGATGAAATACACGGATATCCCCTGCGGAACAAGTGCCTTGTCCCGTTAGCCCGAAAACCGGTTTGGCGGCGGGCATAGCGATGCCCTGGCAACCGGGTTGCCCCTCGCCTGCGGCGTTCGCCATTCGATTCCATGTAATTGTGTGAACTACATACCTATGCGTATTAACAGATACAAGGTGTAAGGATCAGTATGCTCCTGTCTAATAAAAAAACGATTACCGGTTTACTTGCGATTCTCTGTCATTTTTCCCCAAATGTGCATGGAACCCCGGCCACCGATCCGGTTTCCGGGAAATTGTTCATTTTTATCCGTGGCGCCCCGCAAGACGTTAAGCCTGCGAAGCACCCGGATACAATACATCATCATACAAACATTGCCTTTCTAAAACGTTGCCGTGCTTATCATACAAACCTGCATTACTTTCCAATTCTTTTCCCGGTATAGTGCTTCCGGTCGCGGATAAAGGGTACGATCTCCGTTCCCGGCCTGAAAGGCTGCTTATCCGCAAAATTCAATTGTTCCGGCGATTTTCCCACCCATTCGCTCTTTCTTGCCTTCACCTTAATGGTGAATTTTGCAGGATCGATGACGAGCGTCGTAAACAGGGGGTCCTGGTACGGGCACGTGTGCCCGATCCAGGGATATTTTTCATGGATCTCCTTCGGATAGCTTTCATGGACATACTTGCCGCCGACCCAGAAATAGGAAGCCGAGTTGATGGTGAGGTACGGGATACCGGATACCTCTTGCAGGCTATCGATATGCGTATGCCCGTTAATTGCCAGCACTACACGGTCTTTCGCGCCGGCAAGTATGCCTTGTATTTCCGTTGCGTTATCGATCGCCATGCCTCCGGTGAGCGGCTGATGGGACACTACGATCACCGGCTCGCTGCTTTCTGCGAGCTGCCGCTTCAACCAGGCAACCTGCTCCGGCCCGATGTATGCCGGATACCCGCCTTTGTGCGCAGGTGAGCCTTTTTCATTCCCGTTCAGCACGATGAGCCGAAACCCGTTCACTACCCGTGTATAATAAGTAGCAGGCATTCCCCATTTCTCCAGGCATTGCTGGTGCGTAAAACCGCTATCGGTGTCATGATTGCCGATCACATGCAGCGGAAGGGCATGCCCGCGGTTGAACCGTTCGATAATACCGGCGTTTTTTTCGGAAGGATAGGCAAAATCGCCCAGTTGCATGATGGCATCGGGTTTAACCCGCCCCATTTCCCTAAGAAATGCCTCCAACCGTTCCGCCCCGTCGTGCATGACGTCGTGGTGAAGGTCGGTGATCAGGCCGATCGACAATTTCCCGGGTACACGGGCCACCACTTCCCTTGCCCATGCGGGAATTGCAAAGGTCACTGCCGCCATGGCCGCAGTGCCGATAAATGCCCGGCGACTCGTTTGCATTCCGTGATTCGTCTCCATACGTAAGAATATTTTTTTGACAGCACCGGGGGATAAATGTAATAGCCCCGACGGGTGGAACATGCTCAACTATTAAAATCTAAAGTACAATTTTATTTCCCATAAGGAAATATTTTTTCCTATTACTAAATTGTTACTTCCAAATTTAATGAGCGCATATTAGCCGTCGTAGCCCCTATAGCGACAATACAGCTTGCATTTCAATTAGTTATAAGATTGGAATTAATTTCCTGACAGGAAACTTTTTGCGTAACAAACCCTATCCGATCGTTACCCCGCAGTGTGGAAAACGGAGAAAATACCGCATGCGGATCAGACAGCAACATCAGACGTCCGTTTCATGCCTTCGATAGGCCGATGGGGACACCCCCATTACTTTTGAGAATACACGGGAAAAATAGGACGGCTCATCAAACCCAAGCCGGCTGGCGATCTCATGCAGCTTTAAATTTGTCAGCTCAATATATTCGCAGGCTTTCTGCATCTTGAGATTAATAAAGAAATTAATCGGGGACATACCCGTTTCTTTCTGAAAAAGCATGGAAAAATGAGACGGAGAATAACGGAAGTACCTGGCGATCCGGCCGAGGTCGAGGTTCCGTTCAATATTCTCCCGCATATAATGTATGACTTTTGAAGAAAATGGAAATTCATGCAGCTTCCCGGCCGTGAAATGCTGGTATGCATTGAGATATACAAACGATGCAAGAAAAGGATACAGGCACATGGAAGCGTAAATCATGTATTCCTTAATGTACCCCATAGCAAACCGGCTGTAAATTTCTTCAAACAACCGGATCCGGTCCTGTACCCGCGAATGCTCATCCGGCAAAATCGTGACCGGGCCTGCCACGCCCGGCACGAAACTGCCGCTCAGCCGGCCACGGAACTGCACCCAGTAGATCGTCCACGGATCATTCGCTTCGGCGCCGAATGCATACGCCGTGCCGGCAGGAACGATAATGTACTGGTTCGCCGTTACTGGATATTTCCTGCCATAAATCGAATACCAGCCTTTTCCTTCGGTACAATAGACCAGCATGGCATAGTCACACTTTTCGGTTTTCTGTACATAGTGAAACTTTACTTTCGGGAAATAACCGATCTTGCGCACATACAGGTGGCTGATCAATGGCTCCTCACCGTAGGCCTGCAACAATTCTTCCGGTAATGAAACACTCCGCTCACCCTTAAAGCCTTCCTGTAATCTTTTCATTGTCAAAATCGTAAGATAGTGTAACAAAATAGTGATAAATGTACTTTTATGGCTTGGGTGGACAAAATAATTTTACCGGCGTATTCAATTAACGGCTATCATATGCATGCAAGAAGTTTCTTTTGTTCGGCCGCCCTGTTTTCGCAGCTGCTCTTTTCATGTTCCGGAAAGCTTTTAACGGGAAAATCTCCCGGGCCTGGCGCGGATAGTGAAACGCTGTCGCAGTATGTAGAACCCCGGATCGGCACGGCGCACTGCCGATGGTTCCACTTTACGCCCGGCGCCATGCCGTTCGGGATGGCCAAGCCCGCGCCTTCTACCAACGGGCATCTGGGCAACAAAAGCGGATGGGAAGCTACAGGATATGATTACCGGGATAAATCCATCGAAGGTTTTCCCTGCCTGCATGAATTCCAGGTTGGAGGGATCGTTCTGATGCCAACCTCCGGCAAGCTCAAAACAACGCCCGGCCCGGTGAATGACAGTACCGGCGAGGGCTACCGCTCACGCTTTGACCGATCGGATGAAATTGCCACTGCCGGCTATTATTCGGTATTGTTGAAAGATTACAACATCAGGGCAGAACTTACGGCAACACCGCGCGTGGCGTTTCAACGATACAGCTTTCCTGCCGGCAAGCAAAACCATATCCTGTTCGATATCGGCAACCGGCAAGGCGAAAGCGGCCGTGTCGTAGACGCATACGTCACCAAAACGCGCGACGGACGGATAGAGGGATGGGTGATCACCGAACCGGAATATGTGAAAAAATATCAGCCGGGCGCTACCGTTCCGCTGTATTTTTCCGCTCAGCTCGACCATACCCCGGATGCATGGGGAACGTTTGCCGGCAACGTAGTGAAAGCAGGGGATTCCGAAATTTCGGGGGCCGGCGCAGGCATCTACCTGACCTTCGCGTCCAATACCACTGACATCATCACGGTCAAGACAGGCCTGTCCTACACTTCCGTGGCCAATGCGCGGCTGAACCTGCAGGAAGAAGCAGCACAGCTGGATTTCGACCAGGCAAGAAAAAATGCGGCGGCAACCTGGGAAAACTACCTGGGACGGATCCGGGTCGAAACTCCCAACCGGGCGGATAAGATAAAATTCTATACCGGCCTGTACCACGCGCTGCTGGGAAGGGGCCTCGCAAACGACGTTAACGGCGCATATCCCCGCAACGACGGAAAAATCGGCCAGTTGCCGATGCAAAACAACAAACCCGTTCATAATATTTACAATACGGATGCAGCATGGGGCGTGCAATGGAACCTTTCGCAACTCTGGACGCTCGTCTACCCCGAATACCAGTCAGACTACCTCAGCAGCCATTTGCAGACATATAAAGATGCCGGATGGCTGGCAGACGGCATCGCCAACGGCCGGTTTGTTTCTGGCGTGGGCACCAACCTGCTGACAACGCTCTTCGCTGGCGCTTATCAATGCGGCATCCGCGATTTTGACGTGGAAACGGCCTATGCGGCTGCCCTCAAAAATGAGCTGGAAGGCGAAAACCGTCCATTAGGAGCGGGAAAGTCGAACACCAAATATTTTACGAAATACGGATACGTTCCATCGGATGCCGATACGGACGGGTTCTCCGCTTCGCATACGCTTGAATACTCGTACAGTGCCTGGGCAGTGGCGCAATGGGCCAAACAATTGAACAAGACCGCCGATTACAACCGGCTCATGTACCTGTCCAAAGGCTGGGAACGGCTATATGATCCCACTACCAATTTCATACGCCCACGCAAGGCCAATGGCGAGTTTATCGACAATTTCAACCCGCTGCAGGTCTGGCGTGGTTTCCAGGAAGGCAACGCATGGCAATACACTTTCTATGTTCCACATAACGTTCAGGGCCTGGCGGAAAAACTGGGACCTGCCTTGTTTAGCCGGCGGCTGGACAGCATATTCACCATTGCGCAGAAAAAGCTGTTCAGTGGCGGAAAGGAAGTGGATGCGTTTGCCGGCCTTGAAACGCTATATAATCACGGGAATCAGCCGTGCCTGCACATATCCTGGTTATTCAACGAAATCGGCTACCCTTCTTTAACCCAGCAATGGGTACGCGCCATCCTGCATGATTTTTACGGCACCGAAGGTGTGCACGGGTATGGATATGGTCAGGATGAAGACCAGGGACAGCTGGGGGCCTGGTATGTAATCAGCTCCATCGGCCTGTTTGACGTCAAAGGCCTTACTGCTACCGAGCCCTCGTTCGGAATCGGGAGCCCGCTTTTCGATAAAGTCACCATTCAACTGAATAACCGCTACTATAAAGGCAGGGAGTTTGTGATCGAAACGAAAAACAACAGCAAGGCGAACGCCTACGTACAACTGCTTGTGCTAAATGGGAAACGGCTATACGATACACGGATCCCGTTCAGCCATGTTGCCGAAGGCGGCAAACTGGTGCTGCAAATGGACAGCCGGCCGAAAGACAACTATTCAAAAAAGTAACGGTATCCTTGCCCCCGTCATCCTCAATCAATGACAAGGTTTCAGATTCGATCCGTACGGCAATGCAGGAAGATGCAGATCGCGTCCATACATCCTCCTGCTTACCTAACTTCATCGAAAAAACTTTACAGTTCTTCCAAACTAAAATCATCTG
The DNA here is from genome assembly GCF_003958645.1 of Chitinophaga rhizosphaerae. Classification (GTDB taxonomy): domain Bacteria; phylum Bacteroidota; class Bacteroidia; order Chitinophagales; family Chitinophagaceae; genus Chitinophaga; species Chitinophaga rhizosphaerae. The sequence goes on along the minus strand of NZ_RXLO01000005.1, from coordinate 89,196 downwards.
CATAGGCGGTGCCATTGACACTATTCTTATAAAAGTATATAAGTGCCGATGTATTGGTGGCTCCTGTGGTAAAAGTGATCTGCTGCTGGGTGTAGGTATTGCTGGTAACGGCACTGCCTACGGTTGTTCCACCATAGTTCTTTACACCTACGGAAGCCCCCGTGCCTGTACCCAGTTTGGCATACGCTTTCAGCACATAAGTAGTGTTGGGTTTCAGACTGGTGACCAGCTGCTCGGCAGACTTTTCCCCACCGCTTAAGCTTAATGCATTTGTACCTGAATGGGCATTGTTATTCACGACACTCACCGCACCCGTTTGATTTGCACTCCAGGCTGTCCAGGGCGTCAATGCATTCCCATATTCAAAACCGGCATTATAAATATGTGATGCCTGGTACACGCGGACATAGTCGACGCGATTATGAAAGGGCAGTTTGTTCAGGTCTATATACCACCAGGTATCAGTACACGACTGGTTAAAAATAATATACATGGGCTGATCATATGGCCAGGCTTCCCACGTATCACCAGGCGCCTTATTATAGGAGGTCGTAAACTTCCCGTTTACAAAAAAACGAAGCGAGTTTTCTGTCCAAAGTAAAGTATAAACATTATATGCATTTTGAATGTAGGGCGCGCTGTATATTATTGCCTTCTGGTTGATAAGATGCTGTTTGTAGGTAAAAACATTCTGCTGGGTGGTAGTTGTGGTGTTAAAGTGTTCACATATATCAATCTCCCCGGATCTTGGCCAGCCGCCATAAGTATTGAATTGTGGCATCATCCAGAATGCAGGCCATGCACCATTCCCTTCATCATATTTCATGCGTGCTTCTATCATGCCATATTTGAAATTAAACTTGTCCCTCGTTTCAATGCCGCCGGTATGATAAGGCACATTATCGCCAGGAATTACCGCATTATCCATCTTCAACACCAGGTTCGTATCGTTCTGATAAGCGTAATTAGACGTGGAGGTCAGGTACATGTTCCATGGAGACACCTTCCGGATACAGTGGCTCCACTTAGTGACATCAAATCCTCCGCTGCCGTTAAATTCATCTGACCAGATAAGATCATCCCCCCCTATACCCGATGTTGTATTCATTAAGGATTGCTGGGGGATATCCTTCTTCTGAAGGACTGGTTGTTGGGAAGACTTGGTGCAAAATGATTGCATCAGCCACAGTCCTGATAATAGTAAAGCTGCTTTGAAATTTCTTTTCATAAAATAGAATATTGGATTGGTTAGAATCACCGCTGATACCCCGATACAGGCCTGCCCGCATCGCGGCAGGTTGCAAACGCAAACTTGTTCGCATGTAGTTATACGTAAATAACACTGCGAATCCCTCTCTTTTTTTACGAAAAATTCGTAAAAATGCGGACGCACCCGAAAGATCCGGGTTCTGGATAATAAGCCGGGGAAGTATTAAGACGTACTTTGTCGTACGTAAGGGGAAGATATGACTTGATCCCAACCTGCAGGCGGGAAAGGGGTTACACTAAAAAGCGGTATTTCCGGCGCCTTCTGTGGAGCAATGGCTCCATATCATTACCGGACCGGGAACAATCCTCTCCAGCGGCGCCATCAGAACATGGAACAAAGCAGGCAACCCGAAAGGCTGCCCGCCGGTATTAAAAATGGTAAAGAAACACTACATCACCGGTATATGCCGGTTTTGCCTTGCCCTTGATATTGAGCGTGGCGGCGATCACCACTTTGGTGACCCCTCTTAAATCAACGATGGTCTTGAGCTTCGCCGTCAACTGCACCTCATCGTTCACCAGTACCGCCTGGCCGAATTTAAACTGCTCTATGCCGTAGTTGATCTCCATTTTAACATTACGGATATCCGCAATCTGTTTCCACAAGTAAGGGATTAGCGACAGCGTCAGATACCCGTGGGCGATGGTGGATTTGAACGGCCCTTCATTTTTGGCCCTTTCTTCGTCTGTGTGAATCCATTGATGATCAAGCGTTGCGTCCGCAAACATGTTGATCTGCGCCTGGTCAATGGTATGCCACTTTGAGCTACCTATTTCCTTACCCTCGTATGCCTGATATTCAGCAAAACTGTTGATGATTACCATATCTTTCTTATTATTCAAATTTTAAACCCCCATCGGCACAAAGTTAGCGCTCGGGACAATGAACTTCTAACCTACTTCATTTTCGACAAATATCCAGATAATATTGCGTGTTTCATATTGACTTTTTTTCACATCGTACCCTGGCCACATATCCTCCCCTCCCCGGGCGGTAGGCGGATGGAGGGGTGCCCCCGAAATAAAGTAAAATATAAAAGCCGAAACTCTTTCTTACATTTGCACCCATAATTGGTTCCCGGTCTGCCAGCGCGGTCCGGGATTAAAAGGGAAACCGGTGAGAATCCGGTGCTATCCCCGTAGCTGTAAGTTTCATGAAGCTGTTCATTCTCCACACCACTGTCCATCCGGGCGGGAAGGTCATGAACAAGGAAACAAGCCAGAAGACCTGCCGGTTATTAGCAATAACATCAACGAGCTTTCGGGTGAAAGGCCGGGGTGAAACCGTCTCACTGCAGGAGACATTTCATTTCTGTATCGAATTCATTATTTTCCGAAGGCTCATAGTTCATCATTAACAAACTATGAGCATGACAAAAGAGCTACTCACGTTATCGGCCCTGCTGGCTGCCATGCACGCGCAGGCGCAGGATTCAACCGCAAAAAAAGCACTGGATGAAGTAGTGATCACCGCTACGAAATATCCTAAAAAAACCTCCGAAACCGGTAAGGTGATCTCCGTGATCACCCGCGAACAGCTAGACCGGAGCGGCGGCAAAGACCTGGCCCAGCTGTTGAACGAACAAACCGGCCTGTCTGTCAACGGCGCTAACAGCAACCCCGGGAAAGACAAATCGATCTTCCTCCGCGGCGCAAAGTCGGATTACACCCTCATTATGATAGACGGCGCCCCCGTTTATGACGCAACCGGCTCGAGCAGCAATTTCGATTTCAGGCTGCTGCCGGTAGAAAACATCGAACGCATAGAAATCCTGAAAGGCAGCCAGTCTACCCTGTACGGTTCCGACGCCGTGGCTGGGGTGATCCATATCATTACCCGCCAGGGCGACGCCCGGAAAACCATCGCTCCCTTCGCCTCCGCCGCCTATGGCAGCTACAACACACGCAGACTCAACGCGGGCATCAACGGGGGATCCGGGTTCTTCAGCTACAATGCGGGCTTCACCCATTATAAAACAGACGGCATCAGCGAATCCGCCGACAAAAACAACACCGGCACTTTCGACAAAGACGGCTATGAGCAAAACGCCTTCATGGCCAACCTCGGCTTCAAGGTGAATAACGCCGCCAAAATAATGCCCTTCCTCCGCTATGCGAAATACTACGGCAAGCTGGATGCCGATGCTTTCTCCGACGACAAAGACTACACCTACAACATGTCGAACATGCAGACCGGTGTCCGCAATGAGCTGACGCTGGGGAAGGTGAAACTGCACCTCAACTACAACTTTACCGCCACCAAAAGGAACTACCTCAACGATTCACTTGTGAAGTCTTCCCCTTTTGACGGCTACAGCAAAGGGTTTTATGAAGGGAAAGAACATTTCCTGGATGCTTATCTGCATGTGCCCGTCCTTCCTACCCTGTCCTTCACCGGCGGTATCGACTACCGCAACGGGATCACGGACGTAAAGACTTCCGGGGTATATAAATACGAGATGGGCGGCGTGATATACAGCGGCGAATACGCGAGCACCATAGGCTCCGACTCGGCCACGCAAAACCAGACCGGCGTTTACGGCGCGTTCACCTATGCCGCCAAAGGGCTGAACATCGAAGCAGGCGGGCGGTTCAACCACCATTCGGTATACGGGAACAATGCCGTGTTCAATGTCAACCCGTCTTACCTGATCAACCGGCAGTTCAAGATTTTTGCCAATATTTCAACGGCCTATAAAGTACCTACGCTGTACCAGATGCATTCCGAATACAAAAACCCGTTCACCGGCCTGCAACCCGAAAAAGCGATCACGTATGAAGCTGGCGTACAGTACTATTCCGCCAACAACCTGGTGAATGTGCGGGGCGCCATTTTCAGGCGCGATGTAAAGGAAGGCATTGCCTTCTATACTGACCCCAATACTTTCAGAAGCTACTTTATCAACCAGGACAAGCAAAACGACTGGGGCTTCGAGATCGAACCGGTATTCAACATCCGGGACAAAGGCCAGCTGCTCCTATCCTATGCTTTCGTAGATGGCGAGGTTACTACCAGGAAAGGAGAAAAGGATACCTCCTATTTCAACCTGATACGCCGGCCCAAAAGCATATTCAACGCTACGGCCAACTATCACATTACAAAAAAACTGTTTATCAGCCTCGGCGTGCAGCGCTTCGGCAAGCGCAGCGACCTGGACTTCAGCGCCGCGCCAGCCGCCATCGTTTCGCTGAAAGCATATACGCTGCTGAACGCCTACGTGGAATACCGGTTCCTTAACGATAAACTGAGGGTATTTGCGGACGCCAAAAACCTCACCGATACGGACTATACCGAAGTATACGGCTATAACGCCCAGGGGATGAACCTGCAGGGCGGATTCAGGCTCAGCCTGTAATAACTGACACCAATATCAAATTAAACATATGCCAGTTTCAACATTTAGTCAGCGGAATGCAGTAATACTGCTCATCATTGTGGTGGTAGCGGTGCTCCGCCTGCTTTCTTTCCTGGATGAGGGCCCGTTGGCCTATTTTACGCCGCTGGGAGCCATGGCGCTTTTTGGCGCCGCGCATTTCAACGGCCATGTAAAACCATATGCCTTTCCGCTGCTCACGCTTTTTATCAGCGACCTGATCCTTTCCTTCACCCTGTTCGCTGCTTTCCGGACCGGCTTTTTATACACAGGCTGGTATTGGACCTACCTGGCGTTCGTCCTGATGACGGCAGCCGGCAAGCTGATCCTGAAAAAGATCACCGTTCCCAGGCTCATCGCGGCCACCATCACCGCCACCGTCATTCACTGGCTGGTGAGCGACATTGGCGCCTGCGCGGTTGAGAACAAGCTCACCTTCGCCTTTTACCTGGACAGGCTGGTTACCGCGATCCCCTACGAGCTGCGATTCCTCGCCGGCACGGCCTTCTTCGGCGCCATCATGTTCGGCATATTTGAGCTGGCGCAACGGAAATACACGAGCCTGAAGCCCGCCCGCTAAACCAGGCAACATTCACCGGCGGTAAACAGCAGGCCGGGCTTTCTGCCGCCCTGTTTACCGCCGTTTTCATATCACTGCCTACGTGCAAAGAAAATTTCAGCGGATGTCTATGACCGATCCGAAACCCGGCATCATTTTTATCACGGGGGGCGCCCGCAGCGGCAAAAGCCGGTATGCCCAGGAACTCGCGCTGCAATATAGCGCATCGCCCGTGTACGTAGCCACTGCCCGCCATTGGGACGGGGATTTCCAGCAGCGCATCAAACGCCACCAGGACGACCGCGACGGGCGCTGGACCTCCCTGGAAGAAGAAAAACACATCAGCCGGCCAGACCTGGCCAACAAAGTTGCCGTCATCGATTGTGTGACGCTCTGGCTCACCAATTTTTTCGTCGACAGCCGGAACAATGTTGACGCCAGCCTGGAGGCCGGTAAACACGAAATAGAACAGCTATTGCAGTTAGGGGGTACATACATTATCGTGAGTAATGAAATCGGCATGGGCGTACATGCGGAAACGGCCATCGGCCGGCAATTCACCGACCTGCAGGGATGGATGAACCAATATATTGCGTCCCGGGCCCGCCGTGTCGTATTCATGGTAAGCGGAATACCCATGGAGATCAAAAACATACTATGACAACGAATGCCACCTGCCTGCAGGAACAACTCCTGCACAAAATCAACCATAAAACGAAACCCCTGGGCTCACTGGGCCTGCTCGAAACCATTGCCCTGCAGGTGGGGATGATACAGGGCACCACTTCGCCGGTGATCCGGCATCCGCATATCGTCGTATTTGCAGGCGACCACGGCATCGCCCGGACGGGCCTGGTAAACCCATACCCCCAGGCCGTGACGGCGCAGATGGTGCTCAATTTCCTCAACGGCGGCGCCGCTATTAACGTCTTCTGCCGGCAGCACGGCATCACCCTGCACGTGGTAGACGCCGGCGTCAACCACGATTTTGTGCCGGCGCACCCTCCGCTGGAGACGGGGATGGCGGAACGCTTCGTCCCTGCCAAAATGGGACCGGGTACCGCCAATTATCTTGAAGGGGCCGCCATGAGCGAAGCCGTTGCCAAGGCCGCCATCGAAAAAGGAAAATCCGTCGTACGGGCAATTGCCGCCGCCGGGGGCAACTGCGTGGGGTTTGGAGAAATGGGCATCGGCAATACCTCCTCCGCCTCCCTCATCATGTGCGCCGTTACAGGCATTCCGCTCCCATCCTGCACCGGACGGGGCACCGGTGTAAATGACGAGCAGTTGCAAACAAAAATAAACACGCTCGAACAGGCATTTGCCCTGCACCGGCTGCAGGAGCATCATGACCAGCCGGTTGCCCTGCTTTCCAGGGTCGGTGGCTTCGAGATCGCCATGATGACGGGGGCCTACCTCGAGGCTGCGGACCAGCGGATGGTAATCGTGGTGGACGGGTTTATCGCTTCCGCTGCTTTACTGCTGGCACGGCTGATGGAACCTTCGGTAGTGTCCTGCTGCATATTCGCCCATACCAGCGGCGAGCAGGGCCACGAAAAAATGTTGCAGCACCTGCAGGCCACCACGCTTTTGCAGCTCGGCATGCGGTTGGGCGAGGGCACCGGGGCCGCACTGGCCATTCCCCTGGTCCGGTCGGCCGTGAACTTTTTGCAGGAAATGGCCTCTTTCGAGTCGGCCGGCGTATCCAACATAGCAACAGCAACATGAAAAAAGAACTACGGATATTCTTCACGGCACTGATGTTCCTTACCCGGCTGCCCGTGCCGAAATTTACGGACCACTCGCCGGAATACCTGGAAAAATCGACCCGGTACTTTCCGCTCACCGGCTGGATAGTGGCCATCATCAGCGGATTTACCTTCCTCGTGTTCAACCGGTTGGCGGGCGAAAATATTGCCATCCTCGCCGCTATGATCGCAGGCATTTTTACCACCGGCGCCTTCCATGAAGACGGCTTTGCCGACGTATGCGACGCCTTCGGCGGGGGATGGACCAAAGAGAAGATCCTCGCTATCATGAAAGACAGCCGGCTGGGAACATACGGCGTCACGGGCCTGGCCGGTATCCTTGCCGCCAAATTCCTCCTGCTGAAAGAACTGGCCGCATTCACACCCGGCGGCGCCCCTTCGTTCCTGTTCTCCATTTCCCGATATCGGCAACTGCTGCTGATACTGGTGGCGGCACATGCCCTCAGCCGGTTGATGGGCGTATGGACCATTTATTTCTCTGAATACGTAACGGATCCCGACGGCAGCAAATCGAAACCGGTAGCCAGCCGCAAACCTTCATGGGCTACGCTGCTTGTGGCGAGCCTCTTTGCAGGGGTCCCTTTTATTTTCCTGCACGCACAATTTGCGCTGGCCATTTTGCCGGTGATACTGGTCACTTACCGCCTCGGCAGGTATTTCAAAAAATGGATCGGGGGATACACGGGCGACTGCCTGGGAGCCATCCAGCAGGTGAGCGAGCTGACTTTTTATCTCGCGATCGTTGTTATTTGGCGGTATATTGTCTGACGGCGAATTAAATTTTATCATTGCAGCATGCATATCTACCTTATCCGCCACACCACACCGCTCATTGAAAAAGGCACCTGTTACGGACAGGCCGATATCGGTTTGACCGCCACATTTGAAGAGGAAGCGAAAATCATCCGGCAACACCTTCCTCCAGGGATGCAACGGGTTTACAGCAGCCCGCTTCAGCGGTGCCGGAAACTGGCGGAACGGCTGTTCCCCGGGCAAGCCATCCATCTTGAACACGATCTGAAAGAAATACATTGCGGCAATTGGGAACTGCAACCCTGGAATGATATTCCCCGGGAAGAGATCGACCCGTGGATGAACGACTTTGTGAATGTCTGTATCCCGGGCGGAGAAAGTTATGTGCATCTCTTTACGCGGGCAACGCGCTGTTTTGACGCCCTGGCCGCCAGCGGAGGACCGACCGCTATCGTTACCCATGGCGGCGTGGTGAGGAGCATCCTGGCCCATATCACCCAAACGCCGCTGCACGCGTCCTTCTCGGCCTTTACCGTACATTATGGATGTGTGGTAAAGATAGACCTGCAGGCCCCCGGGCTTTCTTATGAAATACTGTCCAATATTCCGACGGCAAAAGAGCAACATCAGCCGAGCCGGTAACCTTTTTCCCCGGAAAAGGCCAGGCGAACATTAAGAAAAGCCGGCAGCTGCGCCGTATGACCCTGGCGGTTCCGGCCCAGGTACGAACCAGGGCATTCAGGATTTACAGTCGTCAGGAAAGCTCCACAAGCCTGATCGCTTCATCAATGCCATTTTCCGTTTGCAACATCGCAGCGAAACGTTGCGCATTCATGGATAATTCTTTGTCGCCAAGTAATCCGATGATCGCTTTTTCGAAGAGTTCCGCATTTAGCCGCCTGGCCGGAATCGGGGGCAGCGCACAGCCTTTCTGGCTGGCCAGTTTCCCCCAAAAGTGCTGATCACCTACCGGGTACAAAACCGGGCAGGTCAAAAATGGCTTCCCAGCCCTAAGGCATTCTGCCGTAGTGCCGATCCCGCCATGATGGATCGCTGCTTTAACATGGGGCAATAATTTTTCATACGGTGCGGAAGATATGACTTTGATAAAGTTATTCCCCTCGAATTCCTCCGTTGAAGGGAAGCCCCATCCCTTTACTACAATAAACCTGATTCCCAATTTCTGGGTGATGCGTATCACAGCTGCCCGCAAATCCCAGTCGATGTTCAGGGGCATACTGCCGAAGGTCAATAATATCGGCGCCGAGCCTTTTCGCAGAAACTCCAGGGTGTCTATACTCAGGTCAGCCGGCGAATCCCCGTACCAGAAACCCGTAAAATGGGATCGCGCACCCCAATCCCGGGGCGCTTCGAGTAAAAACCTGCTGATCCCGTAGATAGACCGGAGATCGCGGTAATCCGATACCCGGTCGTCCATCCCATTATTGAGCCGGAACTGACGGATCGGTTTGCGCATCATTCTGTATCCTATGGCGGTAAGCCCGAAGCTCAAGCGGTTCATAAAAGCCGGCAAACGAATGCCGGAAAGTACCGGGTTCACGAAGCTGCTGGTGGGCTCAAAAGCCGGCACTACGTTGGCCCTTATCATTTTTTCAGGGAACTGGTCCGCAAAAAATCCGGCCAACGTTTTGCCATGGAACAGGACTTTATCGTGCAGCCTGGCAACGTCGTAGAAGGTCTGCAGCGCTTCCTGGATCACCGGATGCATCCATTTACTGAAATTCCGCTGGGCGGTCAACGGGCTTTTCATCATTTTTTTCCCTTCTTCGGATTCCATCAATGCCTGGAAATCTGCGTCTACCGGGGCAAAGTCGAGCCCGTAATCCCCGGCTAACGCGGAGAAATTCCTGGCCGTCGACAATGTTACGGTATGACCGCGTTCTTTCAGCGCACGCCCCAATACGGCATAGGGCTGCACATCGCCGCGGGTCCCCAGCGTCAGTAATGCTATTTTCATGTTTTCGATTTTTTAGGCTATCATGGCAATGTCGCCTTCCAGCGCTGTAATAATTTCGGAAATTCCGCCTCCATAAACTGATAAAACCCGGACACCTTCGCCAGTTCCCCGGAAAGCGCATCATCCTTCCCCCGGCGAAGCCTGACATCGTCTAACATCCCCCGAAACGCGGTGAACCGCCGGGAAAGATTCACGGGATCGAACATCCCGGTTAAATTCACGGCAAAATACCGCTTGCGACGGCCTTCTACCTGCCGGGGCACCACCAGCTGCATGTTGACCAATAATGCCAGGGCATTGGAAACGGCGCTTTTGCTGGCCTGGAAGTGCGCCACCAGCTCCGCAAAGCCGGCCTGCCCTTCCCCGCTGCAGATCAGGTACAGATAAATGCGGGACGCCATGGGGCTCAACCCCATCGATTCCATCAATTTCCCATGATATTCAATTGCTTCGCTTACAATTTCCATCGTTGCAAATTCATCATCAAATATATGGTTTTTATATGGTTCTTAAAATAGAGAACCAACAATCATTGGAAAATATTTCCTTTTATTGCAGGTTCAAACCGGACGAATGGAAAAAAAAGCGACCAGCAGATGGTGGCGGGCGGTTAAAATAACCGTTGCCCGCCGGTTCAATCTTCATCTCGACAAAGCGGCTGAAGACGATGTGATCAGTTCCATTACAAAGAACTCGGAATTCAAGGGTGCCAACCTCTGGACGTTGATTTTTGCCATCTTTATCGCATCGATCGGGCTGAACGTCAATTCCACGGCAGTGATCATCGGCGCCATGCTCATATCTCCCCTGATGGGCCCCATCATGGGGATCGGCCTCGGTATTGGCATCAGCGATTTCGAGCTCGTTAAAAAAGGAGCGAGAAACCTGGTGATCGCTACCCTGATCAGCATTGCCGCGTCCACGCTTTATTTCGCCCTGACGCCCCTGCAGGAAGCACAAAGCGAGCTGCTGGCGCGCACGACTCCCTCCATCTGGGACGTTTTCATCGCATTGTTCGGCGGCCTGGCCGGTATCGTCGCCGGAACACGGAAGGAAAAAAGCAATGTGATCCCCGGCGTCGCCATCGCCACCGCACTGATGCCGCCCCTTTGCACCGCCGGTTACGCACTTTCCGCCGGGAACGGATATTACTTCATGGGGGCCATTTACCTGTATTTCATCAACAGCGTATTCATTTGCATCAGCACCTTCCTCATCGTGCGTTTCCTGAAATTCAGGAAGGTCCGTTTCGCCGACAAAGGTTATGAACGCAAGATCTCCCGCTATATCCTTATCATCATCACCATTACCATCCTGCCCAGTATTTACCTGGCTTTCCGGATCGTGGACAAGAGCATTTTCGTCAGCAACGCACAGAAATTCGTGCGGGAACAATTCCAGTTCAGGAATACCCAGGTGGTAAACAAATCCTACAGGTACGAATCCGGCGGCAGGGAGATCGACCTGCTGCTAATCGGCTACGAGCTGCCGGCAAACGTCATAGATTCCATCCGCAACAACCTGCCGAAATACAACCTGGGCAAAACCACGCTCCAGATCCGCCAGGGCCTTAATGCGAAGCAGGAAATCGATTTTTCCCAAATCCGGGCCAGCATCCTGGAAGATATGTACAGGAACGATTCAGCACGAAATGAGCGGCTGATCGACAACCCGGCAGCAAGGGATACTTTCCCGGACCTTACCGGCGAAATGTCGGCCCTTTTCCCTGGATTGTCTTACTATGCGGCATCCAAGGCCGTATTCCGCCATGCTGCTGCCAACAAACAGGATACGGTCACCCTCGTCATCACCCGGTTTTCGCGCCGCCCCGGCACGGCCGACCGGCGGAAAATGCAACAATGGCTGACAGCGAGGCTGCGTGCCGATTCCCTGAAACTTGTGGTGGAGTAAAAGACAATAGCTGCTAGTTGATTACCGGCACCAGCATTTGATAATCCCTTGCCTTGATGATGTATCCCGCCGCCGATTCGGGTTTGGCCAGCCCGGAACAGAATGCAATGCCGATCCCGGCATGCTCCAGCGGACAGGCGTCGCTATCTTTTCCGCCGATGAAGACGGTATTCCTGATATCCACTTCATACTGCCTGCAGATGCTGGCGAGCGCATTCGTTTTACAGTAGTCATGCCTGCAAATACTTCCATCGCCCGGCAGGAAAAACGAAGGAATCCTCACTTCTCCCGTTGCAACGCTGCGCGAAAATTCCAGTTCATTCGCTATACTGAAATCAAATCCGAACTTATTCTTGAAGTGATTGCTGATACAGCTGAAGCCATCGCTGATGATACCGGTGATATAACCCAGCTCCTTCATCGCGCCCAACAATTCCGGCAGATGCGCCGGCAGCTCCATTTCGTCGGCAATACCGATCATCTCGCCGAAGCTCCGGCCATTCAGCAACCGGGCGATCTGTTTAATACGCACGAAGGCGGAACCGTTGCTTCCGGTCACCTGCCGCAATTCTTCCCCGAACCCGAACCGCTCCCCCGCCAGGGTGATGAAATCTCCGCCGGCAGCGGCATAATCCAGTTCAAAGACCGCGATCTTTTTCAACGACATCAGGCTTTCCCGGATGGCAAATTCCATTTGCCCGCGAATAACCTGGATGTCTTCGTACGTTTCGAGATTCTGGAGATCGCCGGCTCTCGATTTCCGGATGATCGTTCCGGCAACTTCCCGGCTCATTTTCCCCAGTTGCTCCAGCGGGCGCATCCTGTTTTCGATCTTGCCGATGCATACTTCCCTGATCCTCGCGCCCAGGTTGTACATATCTATCAGGATAGCAATATCGACCCCATACCCTTCTTCAAAAACGCACCGGTCGAAAAACGACCGCTTTCCGGCGATCATTCCGCTTAACGGCTGCCTGAAAACCGGGAAGGAAGGATACAGGATAGACAGCAGCGGTTTGGCCACCAGCTCCGTAACCCGGCCAGCCTGTCGGTCGAAAAAGGATTTGACGAAGTCCGCTTCATCATTGATGATCGCTTCCGTCAACAAATCGACCACATTATCCGGGTAGGTAACGATATCGGCATCCAGAAAAGCGATGATATCGTTTTTCGCGACCATGACGCCGTCTGCCATCGAGGTCCCTTTCCCGAGCTTGGTGCTGGTGACGATCGTAGCCCCGGCAGCGCGCGCCTCGGCTATGGTAGCGTCCATCGACATATCATCGACCACGATCACTTCGGAAACCCGGCCAGACTGCCAGGCCAGCCTGACCACCTGGCCGATAGTTTCTTCCTCGTTCAGGGCCGGTATTATTACTGTTATCATAATTTCATATTAGTGTCTGGCAACTCAGGCCGTCTTTTCATTTGCCGGTGTCGCGGCCATAAACAGCTTCTGCGTGGGATAAGCGAACTCCAGCCCTTCTTCTTCAAATTTTTCCAGGATATCGAAGTAAATATCCTGCTGGCAGTCCATATACTGGGTGTAGTCTCCGCTAAGGATATAAAACACCACTTCGAAATTGAGGCTGAAATCGCCAAAACCCGCAAAGTGCGCGCGGTCGAACTGCACACCATCACGGCCGGAAATGATCGCTTCCAGCATTTGGGGTATTTTCCGCATCCGTTTAGCCCCCGTTTCATATATAACGCCCAACGAAAACACGACCCGCCTTTTTTCCATGCGCTTGAAGTTCTGCACCCTGGAATTGGTCAGGTCCGTATTGGCGACCACCAGTTGCTCGCCGCTAAGGGTGCGCAACCGGGTCGTTTTTATGCCGACGTTCTCCACGACGCCCGATTTATCGCCGACTACGATAAAATCGCCGGTTTCGAACGGCTTGTCGAAAAATATGACCAGGTAACTGAACAGATCGCCCAGGATCGTTTGCGCGGCGAGCGCGATCGCGATACCGCCAATGCCGAGGCCGGTTACGATCGTCGTGATGTCATAACCGAGATTGTCGACCAGGAAAATCAGACCGACTATCCAAAGCACGATTTTGATAAGAAGGAGAATCCCCTTCGCCTGTTTTTCCTGCTGGCCGGCATGCTCGCCCCGGGAAGCGTATTGCATGAAAAAATAGCTGAAAGCTCCGCTTATCACCGTAACTGCATAGAAAACGACGAGCACGAGTATGGCCACGTCCAATACCCTGGAGAACCGGCCGGGCAGTTGCAAATGACGGATCCCCCCGTACACGGCGAGCGCGTATGCGATCGGCATTACGCTTTTCTGCACGAGGCGCACCAGGAAATCGTCGAGTCCCGATTCCGTACGGTCGGCGAACCGCTGCATCCGTTTCAGTGCATATTTCTGGATAATCCTCGCCGACGTGGCGCATACAACGATAATACCGAGGGCAATCGCCCAATCCAAAACAGTATTCCCCCAAAAGCTTGATTGCCAGAATGTATTCATTTGCGCGTCTGTTGATTCACGCAAATATATCCAAGGCCGGGAAGAAGGCGGGGAAGACGGGATTAGAAAAAGATTAGATAATTGGACGGGCGGGAAGCAGGATCGTCACCGTAGTCCCGGCGCCAGGCTCCGAATCGACCCGCAGGGTGCCTTTATGGAGTTTAATGATCCTGTCCGCCAGGGCCAGCCCCAGCCCGAAGCCATTGACGTTGCCCGATTGCCGGATCCGGTAAAACGGTTGCATGATGTGCTCCAGCTCATTTTTCTCCATCCCGATCCCCGCATCAGCCACCCGGATAACGATATGGCTCCCTTCCACTTCCAGGTAAATTTCGGCGTGGTGGTCCGGCGAATACTTGCAGGCATTCGCGGCAATGTTCAGGATGGCGGAGAACAACAGTTCTTCGTTGCCGAAGACCAGCAGCGGGCCTTCCTCCTCCGGCAGGGAAAGAAACCTGAGGGATGCGGTATGCTCACTGTCTCTCGACTGGATTTCCCCCGGAATGCGCATCAGCACTTCATCGATCCTGACCATCTCGATCTCCAGCCCGCCTGCATTGCCGGAAGCGGTGGCGAATTTCAGCAGGGTCTGGACCAGGTTGTTCATATGCCTGACGTCTTTGAGCACGCGGGCCATTGCCTGGCGGTACTCTTCCTCTGTCCGTTGCCGCTGGAGTGAAATTTCCAGCTGGCTCGAAATCAGCGTCAACGGGGTGGATAGCTCATGGGATGCGTTTGAAATGAACCTTCGCTGCATGTCGAAGCTTTCCTTCAACCGGTCGAGCAGCTCGTTGAGCGTTCCCGTAAGCTGCGACCACTCATCGTTGTTGGAGCTTTTATGAATACGCCTTTCCAGGTTGTAAGCAGAAATCTCCTGCACTTCGCTGGTGATATTGCGGACCGGCTTCAACAGCCCCCGGGAGAACAGCAGGCCGCCTGCAAACGAAAGCAAGGTGCCCAATATAAAACTGATCATCAATATGTTAGCCAGCTGTTCCAGGGTTTGGTTGCCTTCCAGGTCTTCACCGGCGCAAACCACGGTGACGCCTTCCACATCATTCGCTATAAAACATGCGACGGCTTCCTTTCTGCCGCTCGTGAAATAAAATTGCCCTTTCGTCCTGGCGGCCTGGAGCGCCGCGCGGGGAACATGGAGACTGTCGCCCGAAACGTCGCTGTAAAAATATACCAGGCGGTTGCCATTATCGTACGCCTGCACCGATTTATACCTGAGCGCCAGTGTTGTAAGCGAATCCACCTGCCGCAGCAGCGTCTGATCCTGCAATCCGCCGTGCATCAGCAGGCGGGCGGACGTAATAGCGCGGTTGGCCAGCCGTGTTTTGATCGTATGCAGCCTGGAAACGGCCGAAAAGTAATAAATGGACGAACAAACGACACCCAGTATGACGAATACCAATAAGGTAAAAAGCAATGTAATGCGTAACCGGACGGGCATAATCATATGTCTTTTAGTATATACCCCAGCCCAACCTGCGTATGGATCAGCTTCTGGGGAAAAGGCTTGTCGACCTTGTTGCGGACGTAATTTATGTAAACATCGATGATATTGGTATTGGTATCGAAATCGATGTTCCAGACGTTGGTCGCGATATCGGCCCGCGACACTACCTGGTTCTTGTTACGGAGGAGGTATTCGAGCAACTGAGCCTCCTTCGAAGTGAGGCTCACAACGACATCTCCACGTTTCACCTCACGGGTGTAGGTGTTCATCGACAGGTCTCCCGCGCGCAACATGCTCCCCGCATGATGGCTGGGATCCGCGCTGCGGCGCAGCAGGACCTTTATTTTCATCAGCAACTCCTGGAATTCGAAGGGCTTCAGCACATAATCGTCTGCCCCGGCGTCATACCCCTCGATCTTGTCGTCCAGCGTGCGCAATGCCGTCAGCAATATGATCGGAATATTGGTATTGACGGCGCGGATCCGTTTGCATAATTCATAGCCGTTCAGGCCGGGCAGGTTGATGTCGAGCACCAGCAAATCGTATTTTTCCTTCAGAAACATGGTGTATCCCACAATTCCGTCATACGCCACCGATACTGCGTACCTGTTCTCCTCAAGACCGAACGACAGCGTGTCCGCTATACGCGGTTCATCGTCCACCAATAAAATTTTCGCGTGCTCCATATTCAAAGGATATTGGCCCAAACCAATGCAATATTATATGTTCCGCGGACATATTCCTCCGCCGGATTACCAATTCTAATAATTTTCTAATCCGTATTTGGGCCTACTCTTTAAAGTGAATAGGATATTTGAAGTATGCCCAACAGCTTCAAAACCATCGTGATCCCCGTAGACTTCTCAGCAAATACGGACATTGCCGTTGCGAAAGCGCTGAGCATCCTCCCGTTAGACGGCTGCACGATCCATTTATTGCACATAAGGCTCGTTCATCCGCTTCATTTCCTGATGCACGGCAATGCGGAAGGAAAAACATCCGCAGATGTGATTTCGGCGATTAAATTACAACAATTGGAATACGATATCCAGAACCGGCGGCCATATGCCCGTGTGTATTCCCATATCGTCTTCAATAATCATGTGGAAGCGGCCATCGCGAAGAAGTCCAAAGACCTCGATGCGGATATCATCGTAATCGGAAAGCGTTCGAGATACCCGCTGCTGGCCCGCTTCAGCACTGTTAGGCCAAACCGGCTCGTCAAGGCTTCCGGCATCCCGGTGCTCACGGTGAAACCAGGGGCCGCCCACCGGCCGCTGAGAAAAATCATCCTGCCCATGGGCGACCATTTTCCGGGCAGCAAAATCACCGTGCTGGATTCCATTCAATCCATAACGCCATTCCAGGTAACGCTCATCATGTTCCCGCAAGACGAGGCACACCAGGATTTTACCAAGCATACGCTGGTCAATACTTTCAAGGCCCTCAAATGCCAATCGGCCAACCCTGTTAACTATGACGTGCTATATGGAAAAAATAAGGCAAAGGCGCTGATGAACTACTGTATCAAAACCGAAGCCGACCTGCTGATCGTAAACACGTCGAAGGAAACGAAGATCAATAAATGGATCAACAGCCATATTTCAGACCAATTGCCGTCCTTTTCAAAAACCGCGGTACTGACAATGAGCTAAGCGTTTCCAGGAAGAAAAATTTTAATAAATATAACATAATCTGATTTTCATGTTACTAGCGACAGATCTGGATGGAACATTCCTCGGAGGGAAGAGTATTCACAAGCAACAACTTTACAGGCTCGTAAGGGAAAACTCGGATATCAAGCTGGTTTTCGTAACCGGCAGGGGGCTGGAATCGGTGATCCCTATTCTCAATGACCCTATCATTCCCAACCCGGATTATATCATCTGCGATGTTGGCGCCACCATCGTGGACGGGCAAACGCTTGCCCCGGTAGCTTCGTTGCAGGCAGACGTCGAAAGGAATTGGCCCGGCAGGTTGAAAATAGCCGACCACCTCAAACATATTCCCGGTCTCGTTTACCAGGAAGTCCCCCAACAACGCAGATGTTCCTTTTTCGTTGCGGAAGAGGCACTGGTGGAAACGGTAACAAATTCGGTAGCGGAATTGGGCTGCGACGTCATTTACTCCGCCGGCAAGTTCCTGGACGTGCTGCCACTGGGTGTCAATAAAGGGTCCTCTCTCACCAAACTGGTAGACCACCTGGGCATAGCCCGGGAAGACGTACTGGTGGCGGGAGACACGCAAAACGATCTTGCCATGTACCAGTGCGGGTTCAAGGGAGTCGTGGTCGGCAACTCCGAACCCAGGCTGGTGGCGGCCACGCAAGGGATCGGGCAGATTTACTATGCGGATGCCGCCGGTGCGGGCGGTATCATCGAAGCCATCGCTCATTTTCCGGAATTCCCCATGAGCCTCAAAGACCCGGCGGAGGAAATCTTTGCCCGGGCGAAATCGGACAGTCCGCAGCTGCTGATGTTATACCACCGGTTCCCCTACGAAAAGGTGACCATCAACGGCCGCGAGGAAAGGGTCGCTCCCGCCAGCCCCAACGGCATTCTCCCCACATTGCAGGGCTTTTTCGCCAACGGCAGGGCCGGCGTATGGGTGGCATGGGAAGAAGTGGAAAAGGAAGGTGAAATACTGCGGAACATTTATATCGATAAGGAAAAATATCCGAACCTGATGGCGTCGCGCATCGGGCTTACCAAAAAAGAGGTGGAGATATTTTACAAGTCGTTCGCCAAAGAAGCGTTCTGGCCCACCATTTTCGCATTTATCGACAAAGCGCATTTCAACCACGACCATTGGGAACATTTCGTGAACATCAACCGGAAATTCGCCGAAAAGACGGCGGAGCAGGCCGATCAGGGCGCCGTTGTCTGGATTCATGAATACAATCTCTGGCTGGTACCCGGCTTCCTCCGGCAAATGCGCCCCGATCTTCATATCGCCTTCTTCCATCATACGGCCTTTCCCGCCGCCAACACGTTCAACATCCTGCCATGGCGCCGCGAGATCATCGGCAGCCTGCTGCAATGCGACTTTATCGGATTTCATATCCCACGCTACGTAGAAAATTTCGTGGATGTGGCCCGCAGCCTGTTTCCGATAGAAACACTCGAAAAAGTGAATTGCGCGCCCCGGTTCCTCACCTACGGCACCACCATGGGGATCGACAGCATGACTACCGCCGTCAAAACGGCGCAACGGGAGGTGCGGCTCGGCGCCATACCGGTCGGCATCAACGTGGAATACATCAGGGATGCTTTCAGCGACGGGGAAATGCTGCGGAAGGTGAACGCCATGAAAGCGCAACTGAACGGAAAAAAGATGATCCTCAGCGCCGAAAGGCTCGATTACGTCAAAGGCCCCCTCGAGAAAATACTCGCATTCGAGCAGTTCCTGGAAGAACATCCCGAATTCCACGGCAAGGTGGAGCTGGTCAACATCTGCACCCCGCCCGCCAAAGGCATGAAAATCTACGACGCCATCAAATTGCAACTGGAAAGCGCGGTAGGCCGGATAAATGGAAAATATTCCAATATGAACTGGACGCCGATCCGTTTGTTTTTCAGGTCCTTCCCGTTCGACGAGATCCTGGTCTATTACGGTGCCGCCGATATCGCCTGGATCACGCCGCTGCGCGACGGGCTCAACCTCGTGGCAAAGGAATACGTGGCGGCACAGGGGCAGCTCCCGGGCGACAAGGGCGTGCTGATCCTCTCCGAGTTCGCCGGCGCCGCGGTGGAGCTGTCGTACGTAATCCTCACCAATCCCTACGACCCCAAAGCCATGAAGGAAAACCTGCTGCAGGCGCTCCGGCTGCCTGTCGAGGAAAAGAACATGCGGATGGAGCGGTTGTATGAACAGGTGAAGCACTTCGACATAGACTTTTGGGCGGATGATTTCATGAAACAGGCGTTGACCGCTACTGTAGCTGCATCCGGCAAGAACGCCTATGCTTTCTGAGGGTAACATCCGGGGATTACCCTGTTCCGATCAGAAAAAGCGGAATATTGGTATCTTTAAACATTCATAAAACTTTGCTCCGCTTTTTGTTATGGCCAAATCGCCCATAGACCAACTTTTAAAACCTGTCAGCAGGTTCATACACCAGGAATTTACCGGCGGCATCATTTTGTTCGCCAGCGTCGTGATCGCTATTTTTTGGGCCAATTCCCAATGGGCGGAATCGTACCACCATGTCTGGGAAACGAATTTCGGGATCAGCTTTGCGGAATACGCTTTCAACAAGCCGCTGCACGTCTGGATCAACGACGGTCTGATGGCCCTTTTCTTTTTCGTGATCGGCCTGGAATTGAAGCGGGAGTTCATGGCCGGGGAGCTTTCCTCGTTCGGCAAAGCCTCGCTGCCGATGATGGCGGCCCTTGGGGGGATGCTGGTGCCGGCCGGCATCTATGTCGCGTTCAACGCCGGGCTGCCTTCCGAAAACGGCTGGGGCATCCCGATGGCGACGGATATCGCGTTTGCCCTCGCCCTGCTGTCGCTGGCCGGCAGGCATATCCCGACGTCGGTGAAGGTATTCCTTTCAGCACTGGCCGTTGCCGACGATCTCGGCGCCGTATTGGTGATCGCCATTTTCTACACCAGCCACATCGTTTGGGTCCCGCTGACGATCGCGGGCGTTTTACTCGTCATTTTATGGGTGGGCAACCTGCTGGGTATCCGCAGTACCTTGTTCTACCTGTTGGTGGGCCTGGGCGTATGGTCAGGATTTCTCATGTCTGGCGTCCATGCCACGATCGCTGGTGTGCTGGTGGCATTTATGATCCCCGCCCGCACCAAAATCGACGAAGAGGAATATATAAACAGCATGGAAGCGCATACCGAATCTTTCCGGAACGCTATTCCGCAGGCCAGCACACTTACTACCTACGAACAGCACCGCACGATCGAGAGCATTAAAAAGATCAGCCTGGACGCCGAAACGCCGCTCCAGAAAATCGAATATGCGCTCCATCCCTGGGTCGCATTCGTCATCATGCCCTTGTTTGCCCTCGCGAACTCCGGGATGCATATCGGCAGGGATTTCTTCACGTCGATGCTAAACCCGGTCAGTATCGGGGTGGCAACAGGTTTGGTGATCGGAAAATTCGCGGGCGTCCTGCTTTTCACCTGGCTCATGGTGCGGTTGAAATTGGCGAAGCTGCCGGAACAATCCACCTGGAGGCACATTTCCGGCGTGGCCCTGCTGGCCGGTGTCGGGTTCACCATGTCACTTTTCATTACCGGGCTGGCATTCAGCGACCCGGCCATGGTAGACCAGTCGAAATACGGCATCCTGCTGGCGTCTGTACTGTCGGGGATAGCCGGGATCGTTTGGCTCCGGAAATCCCGGCCGGCCAGCTGACGGCTTTCGTAAAAGGAACGATACATCAAAACAATGAAGCATTTTAAATTCATTCGCCACCATCACGGCTTTTTCAAGTTCAAGCGCGAATTTGAGCGGTACAGCATCCGGAAAGCAAGGAGTTACGAGATCATCCTGCATTGGCTTCGCAGCAAAATGAACCGGCGGCAGTTCCTCATTTTTTCCGGCATACTGGTGGGAATGGCCGCGGGCCTGGCCGGCGTGCTGCTGAAAATGCTCGTCCACTATATCCACTACGTTATCACGCAGAAAGTACATTTCACCGCGCAGGTGTTTTTCTACGCGATATTTCCATTCCTGGGCGTAGTGCTCACCACGCTGATTGTGATATGGTTCTTCAAAGGTCAGGCGAGGAAAGGGATTCCCGCCATCCTGTATGAAATCGCGCAGAACAGCAGTATCGTTCCCGGCGTTAAAATGTATTCCCAGATACTCCAAAGCGCGGTAACGGTGGGCCTGGGCGGCTCTGCCGGGCTGGAAAGCCCCATAGCGGTTACAGGCGGGGCGATCGGGTCGAACTATGCGCAGACATACCGGCTGGGATACCAGGAAAGGACCCTGCTCCTTGCCGCCGGCGCGTCTGCCGGTATCGCCGCGGCTTTCAACGCCCCCATCGCCGGGGTCATGTTCGCGTTCGAGATCCTGTTGGCCGGGGTCGTATTCTCCGATTTCATCCCGCTGATCCTGGCGGCGGTTTGCGGCAGCCTGCTGTCCAAGATCATCCTGCAGGAAAACGTGCTTTTCCATTTCCAGTCGCGACAGGCGTTCAATTATCATAATCTGCCGTATTATCTGTGCCTGGGCTTGCTGTGCGGGTTATACGCCCGGTATTTTGTCGTCGTTTCCCGTAAAATCGAACTTTTCTTCCATCACCTGTCATGGAGCAAGCTGAACAAGGCGATCCTGGCCGGATGTATCGTTTCGGCGCTTTGCGTACTGTTCCCGCCGCTGTTCGGTGAAGGGTATCTTTCGGTCAAATCATTGGTAGACGGCAATGCCAACTTCATGATCCAAAACAGCTTTTCCCGCTTTCTCCCGGCCGGCAACTGGATATTGCTGGTTTTCATGGGCTGCATCTGCCTGATGAAAGTCTTCGCCACCGCATGCACCATACACGGCGGCGGCAATGGCGGGAATTTCGCGCCATCCCTCTTCGCTGGCGGATTTCTCGGCTACTTTTTTTCCATCATCTGCGTCCTGTCCGGAATGAACGACGTGCCGGTCGCCAACCTGGTGATCGTAGGCATGGCAGGTGTGATGAGCGGAGTGCTGTATGCGCCGCTTACGGCCATTTTCCTCATCGCGGAATCCAGCTCGGGGTACGATCTTTTCATTCCCCTGATGATCGTATCCATCATCGCCTACCTCATCGGGAAATGGTTCTCGCCGATCTCGCCTGATTTGATGGAGCTGGCCAAGGAAGACAAGATCTTCACCCATGAGCACGACAGGAACTTCCTGTCTGTCCTGAAGCTGAAAAACCTCATCGAGACCGACGTCTTGCAGATCAACAGCCACGCAACGCTACGGGAATTGATCGACCTCGTCCGGCAAAGCAACCGCAATATCGTGGCGGTAGTAAACCAGGAAAATTTCTTCGAGGGCACCATCACACTGGAAGATATACGCCCCGTCATCTTCAATCCGAATCTTTACGACACCGTGAAGGTTAAGGAATTGATAAAAGTCCCGCCGGCGGTCGTTGACCCGGACGAAAGCGTAAGGTCGGCCATGCAGAAGCTGGACGATACCCAAATGTGGAACCTTCCGGTTTTGAAGGATGGAAAGCTGTTAGGCTTCATATCGAAATCGAAGGTCCTGAACAGCTACAGGCAATTGCTGCAACAGTACTCGGACCAGGAAGGATAAGCCGGCCGGCATTGTTTCCCGGAAACCTGCAACGGCCGCACCACCTGGCTGACGAGCCTGTTCACAGGCAATGTCGCGAAGGAGATACTACAACGCAACCGCCATGTACCGCAACCAACGCCTACGGCTTTCCACGAAACGCCTTCGCTTCAGCCAGCAGTTTTTCGCCAGACAAGCGTTCCCTGAAGTCGGGATTAAAATAAACGTAGGTGATCTTCCCTTGCCCATCTAGCAGGAAAACGGCCGGGACCGGCAGTACATCCATATTCAAGCCACCGGATGCGTCCCGGATGATGCCCCGGTAGTTTTCAGGCACTGCAAATGCCAGCCCCATCGCACGGATCAGCTTGCCGGGCGCGTCGGAATACAGTCGGTAACCCAAATCCCACTTCTCTCCGGAAGCCCTTAATTGCTCCGGTGCGTCCGGGCTGACGGCCACCACCTGGTACCCCATCGCCTTCAGGTCTTTTTCCACTACCGCCAGGTCTGCGAGCTGACGGTTGCAATACGGGCACCAGCCGCCCCTGTAAAATACCAGCACGGTAGGCTTCCCGCCCAGCAGGGATTTCATGCCCACCGTTTCTCCCGTAACCGCCGTCACCGAAATATCCGGCACCGGCGCCCCCACGGGCAGGGGCCGTACGTCCGCTGCCGTGGCCGGCAGCGATTGTCCAAAAAGGTGGCTGCTACCCAGGATCAGGCAAGACAGCATCGAAAATATCAGTTTCATCCGCTTTTTTTGTATGTAAGATTTCGTAAAAAAGGAAGGCCACCCGTGGCGGGCGGTCCTTCCCCGATTCGTCATTATTCACCGTTCGTCAATTCGTGATGGTAAACCTGAGGACGGCCCCGGGCGCGGGCACCGGGTACATTTCCCCCGAAACTTCCGTTATCGGCAGGCTTTCCGGCGTTTGCGGGGCTCCGCCGAAGGCTCCCTGGCTATTGCCCGCTCCGGGATATTGGTCCACCGCCGTACCGTTATCGTATAAAGTCACCTTATCGGTCTGGTTGCCGGCTACGCCCGCCATGATGCCGTCTGCGCCAAAGGAATAGAACCAGTCGTTGGAATAGCCGAACATCGTCGCGAACGTGACCCGGTCGCCGGGCTCGAACGAAATCCGCTGTGAGATGCTGCCTCCTGCCGATTGGCCTAAAACCGGGAGCAATACGCCGGTGTTCGCCGCCTTTGCGACATACACATGCCTAACGCCCGCCACCAGTTTCAATGAACTTTCCAGTTTGGACGCGTCGCCTTTCTGCGCCAGGTCTGCCAGCCCCTTGCCGCGGTCTTTCTCCCCGACCATGAACAAGGGGTTCTCGTTGCCCCTGTAAACAACGATCAGTATGGGCGACAACGGGGTCAGGATGCCGGTCTGCATCGCCGCATATTCTGCCAGCATCTGGTTGTTCCCCGATTCAGCCAATGGGGTGAGCCCGTTGGCCGAAGGTTTTCCTGATTCGTATAACGGCATGCCGTTCAGCAAATTGCCGCCCAATATGTTAGATACGGCCCATACGCCAGGGCTGAACGGTGTTTCGTTCGCCGTTCCGCCGGAAACGTTGCGGATGGTAAGGGTAAACCGGGAATTGCCGTCGTATTTCAACATGCATTTCATCAGGCTCGACGCCGGCAGGTATGTATTCCCCTGCGCGTCTGCAGCTCCGACTTCTGCCACGGGCTTGCTTTCCGGCGTACCGGGATGGGTAACGGAAGCGCCGGGCGACTGGTTGACGCGGGAACCGTTGTCCCACAACCGCAACTGGCCGGAAACGTCGCCTTCCAGGGGTTTTCCCATGGCATCGTACAGGGCGATGCCGGGGTTGGCGGGTGCGAAAAAGAGGTCGTTAGACCAACCGTACATCGTCGCAAAAGATACCGCCTGCCCTTTGCCGGCGGAGAAAGAAAAGGCGACTTCCTGCCCCGGGAAAACGACCGGCGGCGTACCTGGCTTCCCAGGGCCCACGAAGGCACCGGATTCCACGAGGTTTTTGGCCTGCAATACGTTTTCTACCATGACCGTTTTTTCCTTCATCATCGGCATGTCGTCGTCTTTGTGGCAGGCGGCAAGCAAAGACACGGAAGTTGCCAGCAGGAGAACGGATTTACCTGTTTTTTCCATGGGAATGTTTTTGGTGAACAATAGCTTTCATATGGCAAATCAACCTGAAAACTGTCCCACCGCCTTCCCGGAAGTATAACAAAAGTATCACGGCGCCATTTTTCTGGCGGGAATTGCCGATTTTCGGTCCATCAATACTGTAAAAAATGCATAAAGTGCTGGTCGTGGAAGATGACCCCAATATCGTGGAGTTGCTCCGTATGCACCTGACCGACCTGGGCTGCGAAGTGAACGACGCCCGTAACGGGTTCGATGCGATGGAAAAAATCCACCAGACCAAATTCCAGCTCATCGTGCTCGACATTATGCTGCCGGGCATCAACGGTATGGAAATTTGCCGGCTCGTCCGCCAGAAAGACCGGGAAACGCCTATCATCTTCCTGACGTCGAAATCGGAAGAGATCGATAAAGTCCTCGGCCTGGAGACCGGTGCAGACGATTACCTGACCAAACCCTTCAGCATCCGTGAATTCCTCGCCCGGGTGAAGGTCATTTTCCGGCGGAACGAACTGCCGAAAGACGCCGGTACGGGCCTGCAATCCGGCGCTGTGCTTCGTTTCGGGGAGCTGGAAGTTGATGTGGACATGCGGAAGGTGACGCTCGGGAAATTGAGGATAGAGTTGTCGCCCAGGGAGTTCGACCTGCTCGTTTTACTGGCATCGAACCCCGGCAAGAGCTATAGCCGGCAACGGTTGCTGAACCTCGTCTGGGGGTATGATTTCGACGGCTACGAACATACGGTCAACTCCCACATCAACCGGCTTCGAAGTAAAATAGAGCCGGATATCGCGGAGCCAAGATATATACTGACGACCTGGGGCGTCGGTTACCGGTTCAATGAAGAAATGTAAATGCCTGTCATGCAAATCAAATGGCCGCGCGGCAACGCGCTATTCTGGAAAATTTCCATCGTTTTTACCGTATGGCTGGTGATCCTGGGGATCGTCTACCTCTTTATGGCCTCCCGGATCTCGCGCCAGTATTATTACGAAGTGAACCAGCAACTGTACGGTAACATCGCTTCGCATCTCGCGTCAACCACGCAGCCGATCCGCAACGGGAAGTCCGACACGGCCGTGATGCACGAGATCATCCATTCCACGATGGTCATCAACCCTTCGGTAGAGGTATACCTGCTGGATAAGGAAGGCGGGATCATCGATTTCGTGGTCCCCAGGGCATCTGTGCTGACAGACCGGGTAGACCTGGCCCCCGTGCAGCATTATATCTCCCAAAAAGGCCGGAACTATATTACGGGCAGCAATCCCCGGCAACCGGGCGAAGCCAGCATTTTTTCCGCGGCGCCGGTCTATGAAAACGGCAAGCTGGCCGGATATGTGTATGCCGTGCTGGCCAGCAAGCTGCAAAGCTCCGCCCTGGAGGGCCGCAACCGCTGGTTCTTCCTGCAACTCGGCAGTATTATGCTCGTACTTACGCTGGTCTCGGCCATTATCGTTGCGATCATCACCTGGCGGCTCATCAACAGCAACCTGCGCAAGGCCGCGGAGGTAGTGCAACGTTTCAAGGACGGCGAACATTCCGCCCGCGTTCCGGAACATGGCGGAGGAAGCCTCGGGGTCCTGACTTCCACGTTCAACCAAATGGCGGATACGATCGTCCGGAACATGGAACAGCTGGCTGCGACAGACAAATTGCGCCAGGAACTGATCGCCAACGTTTCCCACGACCTGCGGACGCCGCTGGCGATCATGCAGGGATATATCGAGACGCTCCAGATCCGGCAAGACCGCCTTTCGCCGGAAGAACAGCAGAAATTCCTGGGCATCGTGCACGACAGTTCCCAAAACCTTTCCCGGCTCGTATCGCAGTTATTTGAATATTCCAAACTGGAGGCTGGTCAATCCGGCCCCGTGCTCGAACCGGTTTTTGTGAGCGAACTGGTGAACGACATCGTCACCAAATACCAGTTGATGGCCCGGAACAAAAACGTGTCGCTGCGCATGGAGGCCCCTCCCGGCCTCCCGCATGTGCTGGCCGATATCGCACAGATGGAACGGGTGATCCAGAACCTGCTGGACAATGCCCTGAAATTCACCCATCCCGGCGGCAGCATCCGGATACTGCTCAGCCAGCGGACCGCCACCCAGATAGAAATCGCCGTTTGGGACGATGGGGACGGCATTCCGCATGAGCAGCAGACACTCATTTTCGAGCGATACAAGCAGCTACCGCAACATGGAGAAAGCAAAGGGATCGGGCTGGGCCTGGCGATCGTCAAGAAAATACTCGACCTCCATCAGACTACGATTTCGATACAAAGCGAGCCTGGCAAGGGGACCACTTTCCGGTTCATGTTAACGGCATGTTGATCTGCAGATAAAAATGCCGGGGCAGGGCATGTCTCGCTCGTGGACAAAATATATGGGACACCCCGAAAAATGATATCAATCATTTCATTTTTATTTGTATTGCGTATTTTCGCACTTCGGAATGAATAACCTGTTCAGATATATCGCGGTGTTCTATGCTCAGGCATTGCTGTTGGTGAAAACCATGGCGCTGCCCATCATGTGCCTGGAATATCAGCTGAATAAGGCTTTCATCGCTGCCAACCTTTGCGAGAACCGCGACAAGCCGATCATGCAATGTGGCGGCAAGTGCCATCTTTCCAAACAGATCGAACGCTCCGGCGAAACACCTGATCCCCAAAGCTCCAAGACGGGCATCAAATCCATTTCCTTCGACATTTACCAACCCGTTGCCGTTCTTCAACTGGACGATGTGGACGGATCTTCCCTTTCTCACCGATCTTTCCAGGACAACAGGTCCGCCGCCGGCTTCGCGCATGGCATTTTTCACCCTCCGATAGCCTGATCCCTTCCCATTACGGATCGTACCATGCCGTAGGTCTGCCTGACCGCGCGCATCGCGATTTTCATTGCATTTCCTTTCCGCTCAACGCCTGCCGGAACTACCGGCACGATTGATTTTTTGCGCTGGATATCCTCCGGTTGCATCGCCATCCCCTTACGGGGCTACGGCATGCAAAAACCGGAACGTCCGGCGCCGGGAGAAGGTATGCCCATACCCATCCATTTCCAACATAAAAATTACCAGCACCTTACATGAAAAAGTATTTACTGCTCACCGCGTCTGCTATCACCTGTCTTTCCGCATGTTCTAAAGACGACGATAAAACCGAATACAACGGCAAAGCCACATTATCGTTCGATGCCCGCGTAGGAGCCGAAGATTTCGAGCTGAATAAAAGTTTCACGATCAGTGGCCGCAATTATCAGTTTACCGGCCTGCTTTGTGTTGACACATTCCAAAACATTGTAAATCCATTCACATGAAATACTTCTCCAACATGATCCTACCCGCTATTGCGAGCCTCCTGATCCTCGCCGCCTGCAGCAAAGAGAAGGAAACCACGCCCGCGGGTAGCAATACCCTGGCGCCGCTGTCTGTCGAGTTCGACAACATCGTCGGCGGACAAAACCTCCAGCTCAATACCGGCGTCTACAAAAACGCCAAAGGTGAAACCTTCTCCGTGAGCATCCTGCAATACTTCATCAGCAACATCAGCGTAAAAAAGGCCGACGGCACCGAGTACGTGGTTCCGCAAGACAGCAGCTACTTCCTCATCCGCGAAAGCGACCCCGCCACCCGGTTCGCGCGGGTAAAAGTACCCGAAGGCGAATACACCTCCCTCACCTTCACGCTCGGGGTAGACAGCCTCCGACACACGATGGACCTCAGCAAGCGAAAGGGCGTCCTCGACCCGGCGGGCGGCATGGAAGACGGCATGTACTGGGGCTGGACGATGGGTTACATCTTCCTGAAGCTGGAAGGCATTTCGTCTGCCGCGCCGGTAGACGGTACCGGGCAGCATAAATACCGCTACCATATCGGCGGCTACGGTTCCCCGAATTTCAACAACATCAAAACCGTGACCATCGACCTGCGCGCCGGCGGCGTGGCCAAAGTGCGCCAGGGCCGCGAAGCCAACATCCACCTGATGGCGGATATCTCCAAAGCGTTCACCGGCACCCATGATTTCAGTATCGCGGAATGGCCGATGATCATGCTCAACGACATCAGCATCAAAATGGCCAATAACTATGCAACGATGTTCCGCCATGACCACACCGAAAACTAATCCCATGCAACGCAGATACTGGTTGATTTTATGCTGCGGCGCGGCCATCGTGATGGCTTGCTCCAAAAAATGGGCGGAACCGCCGAAGAAGGCGTTCGAGGGCTTTTCCCGGCCGGCGAATTTCCCGGAGGCGACCTATCGCTTCGCTAACAACGCCATCACCGAAGCGAAGTTCGAGCTGGGCAGGAAGCTGTTTTACGATCCCCGGTTTTCCAGGAACAATACGATCAGCTGCGGGTCGTGCCATATACAGTCGGCCGGCTTCACACACCACGGCCATGATGTGAGCCACGGCATCGAAGACCGGCTGGGTACCCGCAACTCCCAGGCGATCATGAACATCGCCTGGGGGAAAAGCTTCTTCTGGGACGGCGGCGTGACGAACCTCGACCTGCAACCCATCGTGCCCATCAACAACCCGGTGGAAATGGACGAGACCATCGAAAACGTCATCAAAAAACTCCGGGAGCAGCCGCAATACCCCGGCCTGTTCAAAAAGGCGTTCGGTTCGGAGGAGATCGATACAGAAAGGATCATGAAAGCGCTGTCGCAGTTCATGGTGATGCTGGTGAGCGCCAACTCCAAATACGATAAGGTGATGCGGAATGAAAACAACGAACAGTTCACCGAAGCGGAAGCCCGCGGATATGCGCTGTTCAAAACCAACTGCGCCAGCTGCCACAAGGAGCCGTTGTTCACCGATGAATCGTACCGCGACAACGGTATCGGCGCAGGGCCGAACAACGATCCGGGGCGGTTCGGGGTGACGCAGAACGAAGCTGACCGGTTGAAATTCAAGGTACCGAGCCTGCGGAATACCCTATACACGGCGCCCTACATGCACGATGGCCGCTTCCTCACGCTGGACGCCATCCTCGAGCATTACGCTGAAAACGTCCGCAATACGCCCAACCTCGACCCGGCGCTGAAACAGGACGGCCAACCGGGGCTACCGCTGACGGCGGAAAACCGTGCAGATCTTCTGGCATTCCTGAAAACATTAAACGACCAGCAATTCGTGACCGATCCGCGATTTGCCGAAACATACTGACGGATATGAAACGAAACTGGATTACCGGCAGCCTGGCGCTGCTGCTCTTTTCCTGCGGAAAAGGACATGTGAAGAAGGAAAAATCATCCAGTCACGATCATCATGCCCACGGCTCCATGATGGGCCACTCCCGGCAAAAGGCTGCACCCGTTCAGCGCCTGACGTATACGGTGACGGCCGGTCCGGACACCAGCGGCGTGATCGCGCTCGCCTGGGAAAACATTGAGATACAGCTGCCAGTGGCGGCGCAAAAGAAATGATATGAAAAAGAGACTTTCCATCCTGACGCTGTTCCTGACCTTGACGGTTTCGTCTTTCGCCTGCGACATTTGCGGCTGCGGGGTTGGCAGTTACTACATCGGCATCCTTCCGGAGTTCAGTAAAAAGATCGCCGGCATCCGGTACCGCTACAACACGTTGCGCACCCATATCGGGGCAGGCGGTGCTATTACCTACCTCACCACGGAAGAGACCTACCGCACCGCAGAAGTCTGGGGCGGCTGGACGATCAACAACAAATTCCGCATCATGGGGTATGTTCCCGTGAGCTTCAACGAAAAGCTTAACCAGGGGATTACCACCCGCCGCAACGGCCTCGGAGATGCCGGCGTGCAGGGCTTCTATCAGTTATTCGACAATCGCCGGACCGTCGGCCGCAGGCTGCTGGTACATTCCTTCTGGCTGGGCGGTGGCGTAAAACTGCCTACCGGCAAATACGACGATGCGGAAAAGAACACGGGTTCCGAAAGCGCCAACATCTTCCAGCTGGGCTCCGGCAGTGTGGATTTCACCTTCAACGGGATGTACGACATCCGCTTGCAGGACGCCGGGATCAACATGGCCGCCAGCTACAAAGTGAATACCCGCAACGGAGAAGACTATCGATACGGCAACAAGTTCAGCGCCAATGCGCAGGCGTACTACAAATTCCGTATCCGCAAATTCGTGACCGTGGCGCCCAATGCCGGCATATCATATGAACGGGCTGCGAAAGACGATGATGATGGCTTCTCCGTGGATGTATCCGGCGGATACGCGCTGTTGGGGACATTCGGTGCGGAAGTAACTTTCAGCAAGATCGCGGTAGGCGCGAACTTCCAGGCACCCATGTCCCAGGATCTTGCAGGCGGCTTCGTTAAGGCCAACAACCGCGCGATTGCGCATGTTTCCTTTATTTTCTAATCTTTTTCCGGAACTTGCGGCCGGAGGAACATCAGCATGAAGATGACAAAAGGGGCCAAACTGGCTATCATCGCAATTATCGCCACCACCGTGATCGGGATCGCCAGCCTTACCGTATATATCGTGCAGAGCCGGCAGCAGCTCCCCGTGCTCGGTGAGCCCGGCCACCATGCCGGCTCGTTCGCCTTCATGAACCAGGACGGTCGGACGCTCACCGAAAAGGACGTGGCCGGGAAGGTCACGGTGGTGGAATATTTCTTCACGACCTGCCCGGGTATCTGCAAACAGATGAACCGCAACCTCGACCGCGTGTACAAGGAATTCCGGAACAACCCCGACTTCATGATCCTCTCCCACACCGTAGACCCTGAAATGGACTCCGTGCCGGTGCTGCATGCCTACGCCGCTACCATCGACGCCCTTGGCGGCAACTGGCAGTTCCTGACGGGGAATAAGGATACCCTGTACCGGATGGCGCGGGAGGAATACCTGCTGTCTGTGGAGGATTCGGGGAAGAAGGGCACGGAGGAGGATTTTATCCATACCCAATACGTTTGCCTGGTAGACGGGGAACGCAGGCTGAGGGGGTTTTATGATGCGACGGATAGCGCGAGCGTGGGAAAAATGATCGAGGACGCGAAGATATTGATTAGTGATTAGTTCTTGAGCCCTATGGCAATGCCTGGCGGAGAAGTGGCCTGTCGTGTGGTAACCATAAGCGACTTCGCTTTGCCGGTATTTTCCAAAATGTCACTTCAATATTGCCCCGACTAACATTCGAACAAACGTACCGGCCTTAGAATAATCCAGTTCTTCATACTCCAATCCTAACGCTCTAATATTATCGTAGTATTGACGGTGATGTTCGTAATAGTATTTTTCAGATTGCACGAACCATGCCTTTTCTCCCAACTTTACCGTCAGGAACCACTTTTCCAACAACCTGGCGCTTCGCCCGTTGCCATCTGCCCAAGGATGGATTTTAACAAATACAAGGTGGATCATGCTTGCGAAAAAAAACACTTCCGATATCGACAGATCAGCCTCCTGTAATGTGGTAATGTCGGCATAGAGTTTTTCCATTTCAGCGGGCACATCATACGGAGTAGCTGCTACATATTCAATTTGTCCGTCATTCGTCGTAACGTACATATTCTGGCTTCGGAATTTTCCCTGTGATTTTTCGGGAAGAATATGCCGGGTCAATAATTTATGTGCTTCATTCAATGTTGCGCGAGTGAACGGCGCATTTTTTACGAACTGATAAGCAGTATATAAATCATCTATCTTGCGGGTATAGTCGGGTTGGAATTGGATACCGAAACGCTTATGTTTGATGTAAGAATCCAGCTCAATTTCGGCACCTTCGATCTTACTGGAATATACGGATGCTACTGAAGTATAGAAACTGAATCCATCCGTAGATATTTCGGCATCTACCAACGAAATGAATGCTGCAGACAAAGCGACTTCGTCTATCTCTTCCTTGAAAGAAAGTAACAAGTCCGTGGGTATGATTTGCAGTTTCACTGATTAAATTTAACCAAACAAAACTACAATTGGAGGGAATAAAAAAGGGCTTACAATAATTGTAAACCCTATTCTCTGTGATCCCGCTGGGACTCGAACCCAGGGCCCATACATTAAAAGTGTATTGCTCTACCAACTGAGCTACGGAATCATCCCGTTTCGTTTGGGATTGCAAAGATAGGAATTAAATATTTTCTGCCAAATATTTCATGAATTAATTTCGTTACATCTCCGCAAACCAGCCACCACCCTACTTCCCGGGAGTAAAAAATATTTTCCGCACATTTGCGTCCGCAGATTTGTGTTCGTCATATACGTGCAACGAATAATATTTTCCAGCCACCCAATCATCCACCATATTATCGTAAAACGCACTGCCGGGATTACCGCTTTGGCCACCGGGATAAATCCCCCACCCCTTCGTCTCCTTCCCTAACTCCACGACCATCCGCCACGACGGCCCATGCGTCTTCTTCGTCGCATTCACGATATGCGCCCCGCCACCCGTTTGCAATCCCAAACGCCCGAACGCCGCTATGCTCCTGCTCAGGTGACGGATATCCGTTCCCCGGTCTTTCCCGATCGCCAAATCGCCGCGGGAAGCAATCGCTGCCGCCGTATCCGCCGCATCCTGCAAAGCAACGGTTACAAGTTCCGTCAGCGTTTCGCGGACCGGTGTGCGGATATTGTCGACGAAACGCATCGCACTGTCGCGCATCAGCCAGTACAGCGTGGCTTCTGCATTGGGAATGTGCCAGGCAAGACTGTCTGTCACCGGCATCTCATCGCGCCAGAGTCGGGCATTCAGGTTCTCCCACCAAAGGTTGAACAGCGTCGCGGCTTTGCTGTCTGGCGAAGCCACACCGTCCCACTTGAACAACATCTCCCAATACGGTTTCTGCGCCGCGCTGAGCGCAGTTGGCGCCACAAAATCCGCCAGGAAAGGCATGGCGCTCACCGCGAGGCGGTTGGTGTTGTCGTTTTGCAGGCGCATCAGGTCTTCCGGCGTAATGTTTTGCATCGCCGTCAAACGCTCCTGAATCTGCAACCCGCGATAGATCGAATAATAACCGAACATGTGATACGGGAACGTACTATCCGCCGGGTGCTGATTGGCCGATTGCACAAATCCCTGTGCAGGGTTCTGTACGTGCGGGTTTTCGTTCATCGGGATGTATCCCTGCCAGGCAAACGTACTGTCGCCGCCGGGCATCACGAATTTCCCCTGGTCTTTCCAGCGGAGCGGATGTTTCCCGTTGTTCCAGATAGCGATACCCTCTTCCCTGCTGGCAAATAAAAAGTTTTGCGCGGGGCAGCTCCAGATCTGCAACGCATTCGTATAATCAGCGTAGTTCTTCGCGCGGTTGAGGCGGTAAAGGCTCAGCAGCTCGTTCGACCGGTCGTGGGCCGTCCACCGCATGGCGAGGTACCCATTGCCGAAACCATCGCCGCCGAAGCCGGGATCGTAGATCACCGGACCCCAAACGGTATAAGCCACCGTGTCGCGGAAGGGCTCGCGGCCTTTGATGCGGATCTCTTCCACGCGCATATCCGCTTTCCGCCACTCGCCGTTGAAGCGGTATTCGCTTTTCCCGTTCCGGAAATCCATCGTATAATAATCCAGCACGTCCATATACCCGTTCGTCAGCCCCCAGCCGATATGATCGTTGAAACCGATGATGACGCCGGGCGCGCCGGGAATGGAAACCCCGTACACGTTCACTTCGGGCGTATGGATCTGCATTTCGTAAAATATCGAAGGAAGGGATAACGAAAGATGCGGATCGTTCGCCAGGATGGGCGCGCCGTTCTTCGTTCTGGACGCCGCCACGGCCCAGTTGTTGGAACCGTTGTCCGGATCGGGTCGCGATCCGGGATCGAAAGCGCCAATCCCGGCCGTTACGATACTGTCCGGCGGCGCCACGGCTTTTTTCGTGGCCGCGGCGAAAGGCGTGCCCACCGGAACGATGGGCGCTATCACGTCGGGCCAGTCGGGATAAAGCTGGTTGAAAATTTCCTTCCCGTAACGCTTGCGGGCGTTGGAATAGGCGATGTCATCGCCGGACGACGCCAAATCGTATGCCATGTATTTGATGAGGAGGGCGGATTTTAGTTTGGTCCAGGGTTCCGGCGCGTAGCCCAGCAGCTTGTATTCCAGCGGGTAATCGCGTTCGCGGAGGGTTTGGATGTATGCGTTCACGCCATCTGTATAAGCGTCTGTGATCAGTTTGGAAACCGGATCGGCGTCCATGGCCTTCACGGCCTGTTCAGCGCCGTATGTGAGCCCTTCCCGGCGTTTCTGCCGGTCGTACTGCAGGAGCCCTTCTCCCAGTATCTCGCAAAGGCGGCCGGCGGCGGCGTGGGTTTGCAATTCCATCTGCCAGAGGCGGTTGGTGGCGTGCAGGTAACCCTGGATGTAATAAGCATCGTAATCGTTCCGCGCAAAAACATGCGCAACCATCCGCTCGTCGAACCACACGCTGGCAGAGTCTTTGAGGGCCGGCAGCGAGATTTGGGAATCGGACGATGTGAGGCCCGCGGGCTCGGCATGCACCCAGAATCCGTGCTGTGGACTGAACAGCATCCCGAAGGCAGGCTTATTGGCAAAACGATGATTGAGCGCCCAGACGAGGGCGATGGTTAGCAGTAAAGGAAGGATTCTCATAGTGATTACATGGTAGCCGGTTCGGCGAGGAAGATGTCGATTACTTTATTCCCAATGTCTTCATACATGCCGAAGACCTGTTTCAGCGCTGCGTACAATTCCTTGTAGTTGGTAAATACGGGCGCAGGAATGGCGGGGCCGTTGTACCCCATTTGTGACGGCACCCCGGAAAACCGGCCACCGACGCGGGTGTCATGATCCAGGTCAAACACCACATCCACCTCTATCTTTCCTTCTTTCAGCGACAGGCTCAGGCCGGAGCCGAGGCCTTTGATGGACCGGGTATCGTCCACACCTTCTACCGTATAGAGGAAATTTGCAGGATCATAGACGGTTTTGCGGAACCCAAATTCCATGATCATATCCTGGGCTTCGGTAACGCTGTGGTCGGTAAAGGGAGGCATGGTTTGAAACTGCTCAGCGAAAGCGTGGTACCAGGATACAAATTCGACCTCTTCTAATACTTTTTTCCAGACGGGATGCATCTCCATAAAATAGTTTTAGAAGGTTAGGAAATCTACAGTTAATATACGCCTTTTCAGGAATATGACAAGACAGTGGCCGCCAGGTTTTCCACTTCCTCCGTGGTATTAAAGCTATGCAACACAACCCGCAGGCGTTCCTGCCCTTTCGGGACGGTCGGGTGCAGAATGGCCCGCACGTCCATGCCCTTGCCCTGCAAATGCTGCGCCAATCCGCGCGCATGCTCGTTCCCCGGGGCCATCACCACCTGGATGGGCGTTTCGCTATAACCGCCCAGCCTGGATTTGAACAGCCGTATCAGCCCCTGCAGGTGCTTCCGTTCTTCGTGCAGGTCGGGAAAAACGTCGTACGCAGCCAGGATAACGGCCACGGCCTGCGGCGGCAAAGCAGTGGTGTAGATAAAAGCGCGGCAGAAATTGATGAGATAATCGCGAAGAACGGCCGATCCCAGCACAACAGCGCCATGACAGCCCACTGCCTTGCCGAAGGTATGGACCCGGGCGAAACAGCGCGCCTGCAGCCCCATTTCCTGTACCAAACCCGCTCCTTTTTCCCCGACCACGCCCGTGGCATGGGCTTCGTCTACCACCAGCAGCGCATGATGGCGGTCGCACAGGTCGGCGATCTCGCCCAGGGGCGCGGTGTCGCCATCCATGCTGTATACGGATTCTACTGCCACGAAAATGCGGCCGTCGGCATTGGCGAGCTTCTTTTCGAGGTCGTCGAGATCGTTATGAAGAAAAGAATACCCCTGCGCGGGCGATAGCCGGATGCCGTCGCGGATACTGGCGTGGGCGAGCTGGTCGTAAATGATGACGTCGCCTTTCTGGGGAACGCTGGCAAAAAAGCCCAGGTTGGCGTCGTACCCGGAATTGAAGATCAGTCCGGCGGGTGCATCATGAAAAGTTGCGATCACTTTTTCGGCTTCTTCCACCAGTTCGTAGTTCCCTGCGAGCAACCGGCTTCCACCGCTGCCGTGTACCTGGGGCAGTTGCCGGCTGATCTGGAGCGCGGCTTCCTGGATGCGCTCGCTGCGCGCGAGGCCAAGGTAATCGTTGGAACAGAAATCCACGAGCTGGCCGCTGGTCCGCAGTTGGCGGAAAGCGTGCTGTTCGCGGCGTTTATCAAGGGCTATGCGGAGAAAGTCTTCGTGTTGCATACTTCAAAACTAATTATCTTATCTGTAACTTCGCTGTCCAATTAACAACAGCGTATGAGCAGTAAAGTTTCGATCCTCGGCCTGAAATTACCTACAGACCCGCGATGGGTAGACCTGGCGGCCATTTCACTCGAAGAAATCCTTACGGACCATGCTTTTTGCGAGCAAAAGGCGGCCACTTCTGCCATTTCGCTCATACAGCGGTACCCCGACCGGGCGCGGCTTGTAGACGAACTGGCGCCGATCGTGACGGAGGAATGGGGGCACTTTCGCCAGGTGCTCGCCGAAATGAAGAAGCGTGGTTTTGCGTTGGGAAAGCAACGGAAAGATTTATACGTGAATGAACTGATGAATTTCCAGCAGAAAGGCGGCGCACCGGATGTGGTGCTGCTCGACCGGCTGTTGCAATTCGCATTGATCGAGGCGCGGAGCGCGGAGCGGTTCCGCCTGCTGAGCGAGGGGCTCGAAGATGCTTACCTGCGTGAGTTTTACCGCAAGTTCATGATCTCCGAAGCAGGGCATTACCGCCTGTTCATCGATCTGGCGAACGAATATATTCCCGAAGAGAAAGTCCGCCGCCGATGGACGGAATGGCTGGCCTTTGAGGCGGATATGATCGCCAAGCTCCCGGTGCGCGGGGATCGGATGCATTAGTTATGCTTTTGATCTCGGGTGGAAAATACACCTGCACCTGATATTTGCCTGGCTATTTATTGTAATAAAGTTGCCTTCGCGCTTCATACCTGTTTACTTCTTCCACCGTTTTCCCTACCAGCAATCCCAACTTCTCCGCCCAATTACGCGGGTATTTCTTTTTGAAATAGGGCGAAATGGTGTCATACGTACCAGGATTTTCAAAATCTTCTTCTTTAAAACTCACATCCAAATTCGCCAATTTGGGATACATTTTCCGCCACTTGTTATACATGTACAAATAGTGCATGACGACGGAAAAACAGGCACGTTCCACATCGGCCGCATCCAATCCATGCGCTGTTGCATGCCGGTAATGTTGGTAATGCAAGCTCATGTTTTTTCAACTTGCAGCGCATTTAATTCAAGTAAAAAAACCACATTTCTTTCAAATAATTATTCAACTTCTATCTCACACTTCCATTCTATTCCCCATGTCAAAATCAACTAATCATTGAATATATCGTGCAAAAACGCATTATCGACATCATTCAGTAAAACTGCTTTGCCGTCGTGATCATTTTTTTATGCTGCAGCAACTTTTCATCTGCCCATTAAAAATGGAACCCCAAATTCACATAAGCCTTCAGAATCTGCGCCTGGTCGCTGTACATGAGGGTCGCTTCCATGGGCCCCAGCTTGGTGCTGTAAGCCAGCGTAAGGCCATAGCCGGTTACATACCGGTACTTGGATTCCACGTTGCCGATGAAGTCGTATACTGCGCTGGATACCCGCGGGATTGCGAACACATTGCGAAGGGCTTCGTATTGCCAGCCCAGTTGCAGTGCCCCTACGCTTGCGGTGCTGATCTCCCCGTCGTACAGTCCCACAAACGGAATCTGGCCCCGGCTGAAATCGGTGACGCCGCCGATCCGGAAATCGTTGATGAGGAGCTGGTTATAATTGAAGTTGAAACCAGCGTAGGCGCCCATCATCAGTGAGGATTTCCGACCGAAAGGAATGTAATAGTTCGACTTGAAAGTAAGCCGGGTATAGTTGTTAAATGTAAACCCAATACTGTCGAGCGGCAAATTATGCCCATTCAGGCTCACGAACATATCCGGGTTCTGGCTATGCACGGCGCCCGCTTCAAAATTGATGGTGGCGCCCCGGGTCGGGTATTGCTGGCGATCCAGGGTGTTCAGGCCGAAAAAGATGTACGAATTCAGTTGATTGGTATTGCCGTCGATCTGAACAACTGGCGACAGCTTGGGCTTCACCCGCATATATTCCCACCGAGACCCGATCCCGACAGCCATCACCCTGTTCAGCATGAATTGAAGGGAGCCGCTTACATTGGCATACTTGGTGCGGTATTCCAGTTCTTTGCGGAAATCCACGTAATATCCCAGCGGGTTGTTTTCATAATACGCTCCCAGCCCGAAACCCACGTTGCGCTTGCGGCCGAGGTATTTGAAAAACTCCGCGCGCAGGCGCGGGTTTTCGCTGATGGCTGCCGATACCAGGGCGCGGCTGTTCGGCACGACGAAATTACGCTGTGTGATGTTCACGATAGCACTTACACTGGTGTAGGTATTGTAATGCAGGGCGAATTTGACGTAGGTGAGCGGGTTTTCTTCTACCTGTATGTCCAGCTCGCTACGGCCATACCCCAACGGACGAAGATTATAAGTGATCTGCTTGTAGAACCGCGTTCCATATACGTTCAGGATCGCTTCGCGGATCATGTCCGGCGAATAGCAGCCGCCTGCTTCGAGGCCCAGCCTTCCCCGGAAGAACTTTTCGTCGGAATGTACGAGCCCGTTCACGGAGATCGCCGTGATCTCGATGTCGGGCACCACGGGCAGACGGATTTTCGGCGGCGCCGCCAGGAACTGGATTCCGTTCAGGGAATCGGCCATCCGCTTGAAAACGGGGTACAATTCCCTGCCCTTCCGCTTGCCGATCTCGATAATGGAGTCTACACTCCCGAAACCCGCGGCGGAATAGCCTTTAAGGTCGGGCTCGATGTATACGTCCGCCAGTTTCCGCGCCTCCACGAAATCGGCGGCGTCTTTATAAAATCCCAGCTGGTAAAGGATATCGATGGGAGTATTCAGCTCGTCGGCCGTTCGCAGCCCCCCGCTTACATTGCTCCCGATGATGATATCGGCCCCCATTTCGCGGGCGGTCACCGTCGGGAAATTGCGGACGACACCACCGTCAACCAGTTTCCGTCCGTCTATTTTCACGGCTGTGAACACGGATGGGATGGCCATGCTCGCGCGGATGGAAGTAACGATCTCACCTTTGTCGAGCGTCACGATGTCGCCGGTAGCAACATCGGTAGCGATGCATTTGAAGGGGATATTGAACTTCGTGAAATCCTTCACATCGCGGACCGGCCAGCACATTTTCGCCAGTTCCAGCCACAGCTGTTCGCCGGAAATCACACCCGAATTGAGTTTGGGTTTCCCGTACTCGAACGGGATCTCGATCATATACCGGTTATATTCGTTCCTTTCTTCGTAGCTGATATCGGACATAACGGGCTGGTTGGAGAAAAGCCCGCTCCAGTCGAGCCGCCGGGCCATCACCTCGATGGAATCGCCCGAATAACCGATGGCGTAAAGGGAACCGACGATACTGCCCATGCTCGTTCCGGTGAGGTAATCCACGCGGAGCCCGGCACTGTCGATCGCCTGGAGGATCCCGATGTGCGCCAGTCCTTTGGCGCCGCCGCCGCTCAGGGTGAGACCGACCTTGGGCCGCTGGGCCGAAAGTTCAATAGGGTATAGTCCCACAATTATCAGTAAAAAAACGAGCGTCCGCAGCATGAGGTATTTCCGAGGTAGTTTCTTAAAGTTAACGGTAAAAACAATGCAAACCTCCCGAAGGTTGGAAACATTCAGCTTATTTTTTATCTTTTCCGGATAACAATTTCACTTTATGAATGTATCCAACCCGAAGCAGAATATCTGGCAGGTAATATTCGCTTCCTCCGCGGGAACCCTTATCGAATGGTACGACTTTTACATTTTCGGTAGCCTATCCCTCATCCTGGCAGAAAA
This sequence comes from Chitinophaga rhizosphaerae, assembly GCF_003958645.1. Classification (GTDB taxonomy): domain Bacteria; phylum Bacteroidota; class Bacteroidia; order Chitinophagales; family Chitinophagaceae; genus Chitinophaga; species Chitinophaga rhizosphaerae. Next base: position 48,358 of record NZ_RXLO01000005.1, on the reverse strand, counting down.
ATTCTTCCCGGACACCAATCCTACCCTTGCCTATATCGCCACCCTCGCCACTTTCGCCATCGGCTTCGTGGTGCGGCCTTTCGGCGCCATCGTATTCGGCCGGCTGGGCGATATGGTAGGCCGTAAATACACCTTCCTCCTTACGCTTCTCATTATGGGCGGCAGCACCTTCGCCATCGGCCTGATCCCCAGTTATGCCACCATCGGCGTTTTCGCCCCTGTCCTGGTCCTCATCCTCCGGCTGGCCCAGGGCCTGGCACTGGGCGGTGAATACGGCGGCGCGGCCACCTATGTGGCGGAACATTCCCCCATTAACCGGCGCGGATATTTTACCAGCTTCATCCAGACCACGGCCACCCTCGGGCTTTTCGTTTCCCTGGGCGTAATCCTCGCCACAAGGCTCCTCATGACCCCGGAATCGTTCAACGACTGGGGCTGGCGCATACCCTTCTGGCTGAGCATCTTCCTGGTGCTCATGAGCTATTATATCCGTATCCGGCTACACGAATCCCCCCTGTTCTCCAAGCTGAAAGCCGAGGGCAAAACTTCCACCAACCCGCTGAAAGAAAGCTTCGGCAAGAAGGAAAACCTGAAACTCGTGCTCCTCGCCCTCTTCGGCGCCACTATGGGCCAGGGTGTTGTATGGTATACCGGACAGTTCTATGCCCTCTCCTTCCTGCAAAACACCATGAAGATCGAGTTCATACAGTCCAACATCATCATCGCCACGGCGCTCCTTTTCGGCACGCCCCTGTTCATCCTTTTCGGACACCTGTCAGACAAGATCGGTCGAAAGAAGATCATGATGGTGGGCATGCTGATCGCCGCCATCAGTTATTTCCCCATCTATCATGCCATGGATACCACTGTAGACCTGTCCCGCAAACAGGAGATCGTGGAACGTTACCGCATCGAAAGCACCCTCGCGCCGCATGACGGCAACCTCGTCGAAACCACCCGCAAAACCCGCGAGTTTACCGATGGCACCCTCGTCACCGAAATCACCAGCCCCGACAAAAAAGCCGCGGTAAAAGAAGTGAAACTCGGCCAGGGACAAACCATCTGGATCATTTTCCTCGTATTCGTTCAGGTCGTGTTCGTAACCATGGTTTATGGCCCCATCGCCGCTTTCCTGGTGGAGCTCTTCCCCACGCGCATCCGCTACACGTCCATGTCGCTGCCGTATCACATCGGCAATGGCGTATTCGGCGGCATGCTCCCGGCCATCGCAACCCTGTTGGTACAGAAATACAATAACCATTTGGCAGGGCTCATTTACCCGGTTGCCATCGCGGTGATCTGTATGGTGATCGGCATGGTATTTATCAAGGAAAGGAAAACCGCGGACGGTTTTGAGGAAGAAGCGGAAGTGTAGAAAACGGTAATTTCAATAAGATACTACAACAGTCTGCAGGATAGCGATCCTGCAGACTGTTCTCATTGAGGGACGCAACCTTATGATGAAGTTAGAAGGCCCAATTTTCACGGCCAAAATATACATATCAGTTTCAGAAGCGAATATCTCCGAAATACGGAGAATTACGGTGATAAACGACGAAGCCGCCCTTAAAAGGCGGCTTCGTCAAACTATTTTGTACGATTATTACTGCTCGAAAAATGTAATCAGATCATTGAATTGTAAAGACGGATGTTGCTCCTGCAACGCACGCGCCTTCTTCGCCATCGCCTGCATAAACTGTTTGTGGGCAGGACTTTCAGGATTGAAAGGTTTGTGACCTTTAGCCCGCAGCAACTCCGCCACCTGCCGCGCCGTTTCCTGCGACGAAGGCTGCACGCACGCCTTCAAAAAATGCGCCCACACATACTGCAACGCCTGCTCGTTCGGATGCACCATATCTTCCCTGAAGAACCGGTAATCCCGCAGATCATCGAGCACCAGTTCATATGCCGGGAAATAAAACAACCGGTCGAATTTGTTCACCAGATGATGTACCGCCTGCAACAACACCGCCTTGCTCAGATTATTCTCCACCACCCCGTCGCGCACATAACGCACAGGGCTCACCGTAAACAGGATATTCACCTTGCGGTTCACGAAAAACAGCCGGTGCATCATGTTGTCCAGCGCTGAAATGATCTCTTCCAGCGGCACCAGTTTTTTCGTAAACGACGCATCGGGCACTTTATGGCAATTCCCCACCAGGCGGCCATCTTCCTTAAGGTACCAGGCATGCGCCGTACCCAGCGTGATCACCAGCCAGTCTGCCTCCTTCAAACGCGCCGCGGCAGCCGCCTGCGAATCGTTGATCCGCTGCAACACCGCGTTGCGGTCGGTACCGGAGAAACGGGAATGATGGTCCCAGCTATGCCAGATATCTTCATGTAAAAACAGTTCGTCGGCCGTATAGCGCTTATCGTCCAGGTAAGCGGTCATGCTCCGGGCAATGCTCAGCGGGTTAAAAAGTATGCCGTTAGGATTCAGCAGTACATCAAACCGGTGCTGCTCCAGCCGCGAACCGATCTCTTCTGCGAAACAGGAACCCGACAGCAGCACTTTGTCGGAATGTTGTATGGAAGGCCCCAGCGGCTCCACCGGGAAAGTGAGGCGAAAATTCATGCTGCAAAAATATCAAAAAATCGGGCTAATGGCCGAATACCCCGTCTGCCGCCACCATCGCTTCCGCAAACGCCTTTGCATTCAGCCCGGCAGCGATCCCGCGGGACGCACAAAAACCCAGCAGGTTCTCCGTAGCAATGTTCCCCACCAGATCGTCCTGCGCCATGGGGCATCCGCCAATACCGCGGATGGCACTGTCGAACCGCCGGCACCCGTTATCCCAGGCCGCCGCGATCTTCTCCTCCCAGGCCTGCGGCGTGGAATGGAAATGCGCCCCGAACTCCACCTCCGGATAAGCCGGCACCAGCTTCGAGAACAGCGCCGCGATGCCTTCCGGCCGCGCCACGCCTACCGTATCGGCCAGGGAAATAATGGGGATATGCATGGCGGCGAAACGGTCTGCCCATTCCAGCGCCACATCAGGACTGTAAGGATCGCCATACGGATTACCGAAGCCCATCGAAATATAGATCACCAGCTGCTTCCCGTTCTTGATGCAGAGCTCCTGGATGGTTTGCACCTGTTCCAGCGATTCGGGAATGGTTTTGTTCGCATTGCGCAGCTGAAAGGTTTCAGAGATGGAAAAAGGGAACCCCAGGTAATGGATCCGCTCATGCCCCACCGCATCTTCCGCCCCGCGGACGTTCGCCACGATCGCCAGCAGCTTCGTGGCCGAATCGTCCAGCCCCGCCAGCACCTCCGCCGTATCCGCCATTTGGGGAATGGCTTTGGGAGACACGAAGCTGCCGAAGTCGAGGGTATCGAAACCGACGCGCAGCAAGGCGTTGAGGTAGACGGTCTTTTCCTGGGCGGGGATCTGGCGCGGCCAGCCCTGCATGGCGTCTCGCGGGCATTCGATGATTTTCAGCATACGCTAAAATAACGAATTCCCCCGTTCCGGCATCAGGCTTCCAACCGCTGTTTCATGGCTTCGTAGAGGATGATCCCCGCGGCGACGGACACGTTAAACGATTCGAAATTATGCTGCATGGGGATGTGGAACTGCTCGTCGGCCGCCTTCAACAGCGCCGGGTACACGCCCTTGTCTTCGGAACCCATGATCACCGCCACCGGCTCGCGCCAGGGCAGGTCCTGCAGCCGCTGTTTCGACTCCATTTCGCTGGCCACCACTTTGATGCCGTTGAGGTGCAGCTCGTCGATGGCCTTCAGCAGGCTGTTCACCCGGCAGATGGAGATCCGCTCGAGCGCGCCGGCGGAAGATTTGAGGGCTTCCTCGTTCAGCGCGGCGATGCCCCGGTCGGGGATGATGATGGCCTGCGCCCCGCAGCAGACGGCGCTCCGGGCGATGGCGCCGATATTGCGGACGTCGGTGATGCCGTCGAGGATGAGGAAAAGGGGCGTTTCGCCCTTTTCGACCGTGTGGGAGATCACATCCTGCAGGTCGAGATAGGCGACGGAAGCCGCCAGGGCCACTACGCCCTGGTGGTTGGCCTGGGTGAGGCTATTGAGTTTTTCCACCGGCACGTAGTTGATGGGGATACGCAGTTCGGTGGCCTGGTTGCGGATTTGCGGTATGATATCGCCGGAGGCGGTTTTGAGCATATAGATGCGCTCGATGGCCTTTCCGTTCTTCATGGCCTCCAGCAGGGGCTGGCGGCCGATGATGAGGGAAGACTGTTTGGGCTTGGGAGCCTGTGGTTTGAAACGGTGGTTCATCGGCGCAAAGATACGGGATTCAAAGCTCCCCTTCCAGCATCATGAGCCTTATCTTTTGGATCGCGGCCACGGAAAGGGAATCCGTGATCCCGAAATCCTTCACCATCTGGTACGCTTCCGCGAAGGGAATACGGCGAACGGCCAGTTGCTCCGTTTCCTCCGGCTCCGCCTCTCCCATCTCCAGCCCCTGCGCCAGGAACACGATCCCGGCCTCGTCGGTGACGGAATTGGAAAGGTGCATGCGGACGATCGGGCGCCAATGTTTCGCCCTGAGCCCGGTTTCCTCCAGCAGCTCCCTTTGCGCCGAAACCAGGGGATCAACGCCGTGCGCACCGCCGCCTTCGGGGATTTCCCAACTCCAGGCCTCCAGCGGCACGCGGTACTGCCCCACCATCCAGATATGCTGCTCCCCGTCCATCGCCACCACGCCAATGGCCACGTTCTTGAAATGCACGATCCCGTATATGCCCGGGTTGCCGGCCGGGTTCACGCCGCGGCGCTCCGTAACCCTGATCCAGGGGTTTTCGTAAGGAATACTGGCAGACTCGAAGCGCCAGGGGTTTTGATGCTGTTCCATCCGGCAAATAAACGCAATTCGCCCCGAAACGAAAAAAGCGGGCCGACGCCCGCTTCGTACATAGCTTCTTGTAACTGTATTGCTGTCTATATGGAGAGGTAGTAATAACCAAATTCTTCATCCAGCTTCCAGCCGGTGCTTTCATAAAGCGCACGGGCGGGCTTGTTGGAAAAATGCGTCTGCAGCATAAGGTACCGGCTGCCCGACTCCTGCCCCAGCTCCCGGGCTTTGGCGAGCAATGCCCGCGCCGCGCCCTTCTGACGGGCGTCCGGTTTCACGAACAGATCGTTCAGTATCCAGGCCCGCTTCATACCGATCGATGAAAAAACGGGGTATAATTGGGTAAACCCGAGCACTTCGCCACTGTCTTCGGCGAGGTAAATAACACTGTCGTTCCGCTCCAGGCGCTCGGAAAGGAACTCCCGGGCGCCGGGCACGTCGGGCGCCTGTTCGTAGTGCTGGCGATAGGCGTCGAATAGTTCGGCGAGGGCGTCCAGCCGGTCTGCCGTGGCATTAATAATTTGCATGTACGGGGAATATTTGATGGAGGTGATGTTGTAAGTGACGAAGATAATCGTTGGCCCAGAATTCGAGCGTAGCCGGCGGGTTCTGGCCGATCACGAGCACATTCCCCAACGCTTCGGCCGGAATAAGCGGCAGCAGGCGAACGATGTGGAGGTTGACGCTTTTCCAGATCTGCACCAGCTCGCGCCAGTCTTCCCGCATATATTGCCGCGCTTCCACCCAGAAATCGGGGTCGTATCCGGGCGATTCCAGCAAAGCGGTTTGCTGCGCGCGGATGAAACGCGGGTAATTGTTGAGGGCCGAATCGGTGAGATGGCCGAGGATTTCCTTTTTGCTCCATTTTTCGGGGGAAGGACGGGCAGACGCTTCCTCATCGGTAAACTGCAGCAGCCGGAGCTCCGTCCGCAGCACTTCTTCCTGCAACGCCCTCGACAGTGCCGCCAGCGGCGGTTCCCGGAGGGAAATTTCCATCTTGATGTCGCACCTTTCATATACCCCGTTCTCCACTTCCACTTCTTCGAACCCCAGTTTATGGTACATGGTGATGGCCGGTGTGAGCCGCCGGCTGGAGTACAATACCATCTTCGTGAAGCCCTTTTCCGCGGCTCTTTCGATGATGGCCTTGCCCAGCGCCCAGCCGAGCTTGCGGCCCTGGAAGCTTTCGTCCACCGCCATTTTGGTCATTTCCACCGTATCGTCCGACTTCAGCCGGTAAGCCACCGTGCCTACCACCTGGTTGCCGATGGATACGAAGATGATGTCGCCGCCCGGGGCGATGATATGTTCGTGCGGATGTTCCAGCACGGCGATATCTACCGGTTCGAGCCGGAAGAACTTGCTGATCCAGGCCTTGTTCAGCCTTTCGAAATGCGGCTGGTAATCCGGGTGCCAGCTCAGGATGCGGATATCATTTGCTGCGTTCATAACTTTTTTGCTTGTTGAATGCCTTGTTGACGAGGTATACGCCCAGGAGGGTCACCATGCACGACAAACCCATGAGCCAGTTGAGTTTTTCCTGGAGGATGAGCCAACCGAGGATCACGGCAACGATGGGATTGATGTATGCATAAATGGCTACCAGCGAAGGCGGTAAATTGTTCAGGGCGAAAACGTATGCGGAATAACTTAACAAAGATCCTATAAAAACGAGGTACAGCAAACTGCCCCATAATTCTCCCGTAAAGGACGAAAAATGCAGGTGCTGCCCCATGAACCCCGCGATAACGAGCATCACTACCCCGCTGAACAACATCTGGAACCCGGCGCCGTACAGGTAATTGACACCCAGCGCCCACTTGGCCGTGAGCACCGATCCCAGCGCCCAGAACACGCAGGCCAGGGTGATCAGCATCACCCCGAAACGGTATTCCCCGTTCATGAGCTGGGCCAGGTTATCATAAAAGATGCCCCCGATCCCCAGCAGCCCGATCAGCATACCGATCACCAGCTGTACGGTTATCTTCGTTTTCTGCACGAGGAAATAGCTGAAGATCGTGATCCAGATGGGAACGGTGGCCGCGATGATGGCGCCCAGCCCGCTGGGGATGTATTGCATGGCCCAGGTCATGAGCCCGTTGCTGCCGCAAAGCATGATGGTGCCGATCACGAACAGTTTGGACAGAACGGGGAACTGCGGCAGTTTGTACCCCTTCATAAGGAAAAACGCCACGAGGATGACACCGGCGCTCGTTTGCCGGAGGCCCGCCAGCATCATGCCGTGCATGTGCTGCACGCCGATCCGCGCTGCCAGGTAAGTGGTTCCCCAAAAGATACTTACGATGACGAGCGCCACGTAAGCGTTGGTATGGTTCCGCTGTTGCATATTCATCAGGTTAAATCGGGGAGGATGTTAGCAAGCGATGGGTAGAAACCCATCGCCAATAATACTAATATCAACCTCTAAATCAATTATTTTCAAGAATGGCCGACACGCCCTGGATGGCCGCTGCCACTGTTTCCATTTCCTGTACCGCCAGTTCGATGTCCTTATCCGTGGTGCGCCAGTTCACCAGCGCCGCCCGCATCGCCGGAAGGCCGGCGTATTGCGTGGGGGTGACGTACACCACACCCCGCTTGTTGAGCGCCTGTAAAAAGACACGGATATGTTCGGCCAGTTTTCTGTCTTCCTTATTGAACGTAAAGCAGGCCACGCACATCTTCACGGGTGCCAGCAGGCGGAAGTGCCCGCCTTTCTCCAGCATTTCCCCGAAATGATGGGCCTGTTTTACGTTTTGCTCCACGATGTCGCGGTAACCCTCCGCACCATAAGCGCGGAGCGAGAACCAGGCAGGCAGAGCCCGCAGCCGGCGCGAGTTTTCGGGAGCGTAGTTGATGTAATTGAAGTTTTGCGCAGGGTCTCCCAGGTACGCCGCGCCCGCGTTCTGGAACACTTCCAGTTGCAGCATCGGGTGGCGGCTGAAAAGCATCGCGCAGTCGTAGGGCACGTTGAGCCATTTATGCGCATCGATGGTAATACTGTCTGCCTGCTCCCAGCCATTGAGAAAGTGCCGGAAACGGGGGCTCACCGCCGCAAATCCTCCGAAGGCCGCGTCTACGTGCAGCCAGAACGGATGTTTATGTTTGAGCGCCGCGATGGCGGCGATATCGTCGAAATCCACGGTGTTCACCGTACCGGCAGATGCCACGTAAATGAAAGGCGTGTCCGGGTTATAGGCGATCCATTGCTCCAGGGCCCGCACGTCCACCGCTTCGCGCCCCGGGAGGGTGGAAAGCGTCACCAGGCTGTTGCGGCCGAGGCCAAGCATCGACAAAGCCTTCACCACGCTGGAATGCGGCGTGGCGGCCAGTACTTTTATCTCGGGAAGCGCGCCTACGCCCTGCGCGGCCACGTTCACCCCATACTGCTCGCCCAGCCATTGCCGCGCGGCCGCCAACCCCGTAAAGTTGGACATGGTAGCGCCCGTCACGAAAACGCCTTCGTAAGCTTCCGGCAGCGAAAACAACTGGCGGAGCAACTGCAGCGTTTCCTTTTCCAGTGTAAAGGCGAGTGAAGATTTATCCGCCGCGTTCATATCCACCGCGCTGGCCAGCCAGTCGCCCGAAAGCGCCGCCGGCGACACGCCGCCCGTCACAAAGCCGAAATACCTGGGGCCCGCGCTGGCGGTGAGGTACGCGCCGAAGCGGTTGTCGAACAGCTCCAGCGCCCCCTGGCCGCCGATCCCCTTTTCAGGCAAACCGGGCACCGGGATGGCGGGCATTTCCATACTTACGGGCAGTTCGTTGATGCGGCCGAGGAAATCGCCGGCATAATTTGCGGTCTGTTGCAACAATTCATCAAATCGGGAAAGGTCCTCGCGGAAAATTGCATTCATATGGTGGCGTATTAACGTTGAAATGACGCCTCAAAATTCCAGCTATTCCCGCAGAAAAAACAGATTCAGTTTTTAGTTTTTTGACCAGATCAGATGACAGTATGAACCATAAAAGTCAATGACGAACGCCATTCGTCAACCGGCCTAACCAGAGTATGTAAGTGCTTACAGAGCAGAAAGGAGATCAGAAGAGCAGGCCACCCTTTTCGAGGTCGAGGAGGAACTGTTTGCGCCAGATGCCGCCGGCATAGCCGGTGAGCGCACCACCGGAGCCGATGACGCGGTGGCAGGGCACGATGATGGCGATGTTATTCCGGCCATTGGCGGTACCGGCCGCACGGATGCTTTTCACGTTGCCGAGGCGCTTGGCGAGGGCGAGATAGGTAATGGTTTCGCCGAAGGGAATGGTCAGCAGGTTTTGCCAGACGAGCTGCTGGAACGGGGAGCCTTCCTGCCGGAGCGGGAGGTCGAACGCGCGGAGGTCTTTCCGGAAATACGCGCCCAGCTGGGCGGCGCATTCGCGGAGCAGGGGCGTGCTTTCTCCCGGGGTTTCTTCCTCCTTATCCACGAACGAAACCTTCGAAATATGCCCCTCCGTTTCCCCGATCACAATGCGCCCGAGCGGGGAATCCATGTACAACGCGCTCATTTCCCGAAATTAAGGATTTTGAAGATGGTGAACAGGTGATGCGATTCATGGAGGACGAACATCTCGATCAGCTGCGCCGCGGAAATGGTGCCATATGCCTGATGGCGGCCCTGCCGCCGGAAATCCCCGGCCTTCAGCCCCTCCACGAAACGGACGAACGCCTCCCGGTCGTGCCGGTATTGGGCCAGCAGCTCGCGGTTCGACAATTTCCTGTATTCCGCGAACAGCGCATCCTCCTGCCAGACATACGGCTCGAAAAGCGGCATTTCCTCGTCGGCCACGCGCTGCAGCCGCCGCTGGAATATGGGATGGAATACGGCCAGGTGGGCAATGTTGTCGATGGCCGACCATTTACCGGGGTGAACTTCCTGCCGGAGCACGTCGTCGGCCACACCGCCGGTCATTTCCCCGATCGAAAGATGCTGCGTGCGCAGGCGTAAATCCACACTAAAAGACAGGTGTTGCATGGCGAAACCGTTTTATCATGGAAAGATATGTTTTTTTAATTGGAACAGATTTCATTTTCGTACTTTTGACCATATCAGATTCGAAAGACAATGGAACATCTGTATCTCCAGGTGGCCGACCGCATCCAGGCCATGATCGAAAAGGAAGTGATCCGCATTGGCGACAAGCTGCCGTCTGTCCGCTCGCTGAGCAAGGAGCAGGGCATCAGTATGAGCACCGTCTTCCAGGCGTATTACCACCTGGAAAGCAAGGGTTTCATCGAACCGCGGCCCAAATCCGGCTATTACGTGCGGTTTTCGCCCCGTCGTTTGCCGGAGCTCCCCAGCGCCACGCGCCCCGTCAAACGGGCGACGGACGTCAACGTCAGCGAAATGATCACCGAAGTGTTTTCCCACCACGGGCCGGACCTGTTGCGGTTTTCCACCGCTTCGCCTTCCGAGCCGCTCCTCCCCTCCGCCAAACTCGCCAAAAGCATGATCGCGGCGCTGCGCGAGAACAACGGCGGCCTCATTTACGAGAACCTCCAGGGCAACCTGCCCCTCCGCCGCCAGATCGCGCGGATGAGCATCCAGTGGGGCGGCAGCATCACGGAACACGATGTGGTCACTACTACGGGCTGTATGGACGCCCTCACCCTCTGCCTGTCTGCCACCACCCAACCGGGCGACGTCATCGCCCTGGAAAGCCCCGCCTACAGCGGCACCTTCCAGCTCGCGGAAAGCCTCGGCCTCAAGGTGCTGGAGGTCCCCACCAACCCCATTTGCGGGCCGGACCTCGAGTATCTCGACAAAGCCATCCCCAAATTCAAGATCAAGGCCTGCGTTTTCGTGACCAACTTCTCCAACCCCATCGGCTCCTGCATGCCCGATAAAAACAAGCGGGAACTGGTGCGGCTCATGAACAAATACGACATCCCCCTCATCGAAGACGATATCTACGCCGATCTTTATTTCGGGAAACTCCGGCCCAGCAGTTGCAAGCAGTACGACCGCAACGGCAATGTGCTCCTGTGCAATTCCTTCAGCAAATCCCTCGCACCGGGGTACCGCGTGGGCTGGACCGTTCCCGGAAAATACAAGGAACGCGTGCTCCGCCTCAAACTGAACCATACCATTTCCAGCGCCACGCTGCCACAGGCCGCTATCGGGCATTTCCTGGAAAACGGCCGCTACGAGCACCACATGCGCAACCTCCGCAAAATGCTCCACACCCAATGCCTGCGCTACCAACAGGCCGTGGCCGACTATTTCCCGGAAGACACCTGCGTTACCCGTCCGCAAGGCGGTTACGTGCTATGGCTGGAGCTGAACGAGAATATCAATACCATCGAACTGTACGAACAGGCGTTGCGGCGCAAGATCTCCTTCGCACCGGGGCGCATTTTCACGCTGCAGGAGCGCTATACGAACTGCATGCGCATCAGCTACTCCAACCCCTGGAGCAAAACGGTGGACGATGGCCTAAAAACCCTCGGCAAACTGGCGCACCAGCTCATGAAATGAAAAAACCGGGACAGGAATGCCCCGGTATAAATACAAATGAACAATTGAAATAAGCCGTGCCCGCGAAATTGCGGATAGCGGGACGGTATAAGCTGAATGCTTTACTCCACTTTCAGATTGCGGACAGGGTTCGCCAGCGCCGCTTTGACGGATTGGAAACTCACCGTCAGCAAAGCGATCAAAACGGATGCGCAACCCGCCAGCGCGAACGACTGCCAGCCGATGGACACGCGGTAGGAAAAGTCCGTCAGCCAATACGATATCCCCCAGTACGCCAACGGTGCCGCCAACACGAAGGCGATGGCCACCAGCACCACAAAATCCCTGGACAGCAGTACCGTGATATTCAATACCGAGGCACCCAGCACTTTCCTGATCCCGATCTCCCGGACCCGCGTTTCCGCCATGTACGTGGCCAGCCCCAGCAATCCCAGGCAGGATATGAAAATCGTAAGCCCGGCAAACAGGGCCGATAAAGTCCCCAAACGCTGAACACTGTCGAATTTCCGGGCGTATTCCTCGTCTACGAATGTATAATCGAACGGAAAATCGGGGTTGTACCTGCGGAAAATGACTTCCGCCTTCGCGAGATTGTCAGCCACATCGTTTTTATCGTTCAGTTTGATCTGCATGACGTTCAGCCCAAGGAAACTGCTGTTGGCGCCGCAGATCAGGATCGGGTGCGCGGGTTCGTAAGGGTTCTTGAGATGCCATGCCGATGGCCAGGCCGGCGATGTTGATAAAGGAAAACCCTTTGTTGTTCAGCAAATGCCGGACGGCGATTTTCAGGAAGTTTCTAACCATACAGGAAGCGCTTTGAAATGTTGACGGTTCGGATGCCGGCCTGCGGCCAAAAAAATGCCAATAAACTATCTAATTGATTTACAACACAATATCAGCCACGCCAATCTGCAAGTTGCACTATTTCGATACAAGCCCTGTCCGATTCCGGACACTCCGGCCGGAAAATAAAAAAACCGGGGCAGGAATGCTCCGGTCTCCGTTACCTACAACTGTTACACTGTTAAAAATTTATACAGTTTTACGGTAATTCCAGATCGCCACCGCGTTCAGGCCCACGGCAAATACGACCATGATACCGAGGTCCATGCGAATATCCTCCCACCCGCTTCCCTTCAGCATGACCATCCGCATCACCTTCACGAAATACGCGACAGGATTGAACTGCGTGATACGCTGCGCCCATTCCGGCATGCTTTCGATGGGCGTAAAAAGCCCGCTCATAAGAATGCAGATGATGAGGAAGAACCAGGTCACGAACATCGACTGCTGCTGCGTTTCCGTGAAAGTGGAAATCAGCAGGCCCAGGCCCAGCATCACCACCAGGTAAACGGCCGCGAAGAGGAACACCCAGCCGATACTGCCCTCGAAAGGCAGGTTGAACACGAGCTTGCCCACCACCAGCCCGAATGCCAGCTCGAACAGCGCGATGATCCAGAACGGGAGCAGCTTCCCGATGATGAAATGATGCTTGCGGATAGGCGTTACGTTGAGCTGCTCGATCGTCCCGATTTCCTTTTCCTTCACGATGTTCATGCCCGATAAGAACGCGCCGATGAGCGTCACGAGCACCACCAGGATGCCCGGCACCATGAAGTGCTTGTAATTCAACCGGGGATTGAACCAGTATCGGAAACTCATGTCGAAATGCGAAGGCGCATCGTCTTCGTCGAGCGCCAGCCAGTCGAGCCGGATGCGGCGGTTGAAATCCCCGATGATGCTTTGCGCATAACCCGCCGCCAGTCCGGCTTTGCTGCCGTTGATGGCGTTCACGAGCAATTGCACTTTTGCTTCCCCGTCGCGCACGAGGTCGCGCTCGAAATGTGGCGGGATCGTAAGGATGAGGTCGGCCTTGTTGGTTTCCAGGTCTTCGAACGCGGCATTGTCGCCCGTTTGGGCGTAGAGTTGGAAATAGCCGGAGGAAAGGAGTTTCCCTTTGAGTTGCTGGCTCCAGTTGCCGCCATCGTGGTCTACGATATCGATAGAAAGGTTGCGGATTTCGTAATTGGCGGCAAAGGCGAGCACGAGCAGTTGCACTACCGGCACCACGAAGATGATGGGCAGCATCGATTTATTGCGGAAAATCTGCAAAAACTCCTTCTGCAATATGAAAAATATGGTACGCATCAGCTTAAACGGATATTGAATTTGCGAAGGCTCACCACGAGGAAAAACAGGGTCATTCCGCTCAAAACGCCCATCGGCAGGGCAATCTGGCGAAGCCCGCTACCTTTCAGCATTATGTCTTTCAGGATGATGATGAACCATTTCGCGGGAATGATATTGCTCAGCACGCGGAGCGGCAGCGGCATGCTTTCGATAGGAAATACGAAGCCGCTGAGCAGGATCGTGGGCAGCAACAGCCCCATCATCGACATCATCATGGCCGTTTGCTGCGAGTTCGTTACGCTGGAAATGAGGATCCCCAGCGAAAGGGCCGTAAGGCAAAACAACGCGCAGGCCAGCAGCAGCAAAGCCAGGCTCCCTTTCAGCGGCATCCCGAAAATGCCCGCGCCGAGCGCCAGGATGATGATGGCGATCACGAACGACAACAAAATATAAGGCACCACTTTCCCCGCGATGATCATCAATGGCCGCAACGGCGATACCAGCAGGATTTCCATCGTTCCCAGCTCTTTTTCCCGTGTGATGGTGATCGACGTCATCATCGCGCAAACCAGCATGAGGATAAGCGTCATCACGCCCGGTACGAACAGGAATACGCTTTTCAGGGTGGGATTATATACCATCCTGACCTCCGGCTGAATAGTGAGCGGCAGGTGCTTCATGCCCGTTTCCTCCTGCTGGTATTGCATGAGAATGGCATTGGCGTAGTTGATGAGCGTGGTAGCGGTATTGGGGTCAGACGCGTCGGTGAGCAATTGCACGGCAGCTTTCCGCTCACGGATGAAATTTCGCTGGAAACCGCCGGGGATCACGATCACCATCCTGACATCGCCCTTTTTGAAAGCCGGCATGATGTCTTTTTCACTGCGGAGGTTTTCGGCCAGGTCGAAGTACGTGGAGGCCGTGATCTTACGGACGAGCCCATGGCTCAGGACGTCTTGCGACTGGTCCAGCACCGCGATGCGCGCGTGGCGGATTTCGTTGGTGATGGCGAACCCGAACAGCACGATCAGCACTACCGGCATCCCGAACAGGATCATGAGCGTGCGCCGGTCGCGGAAAATATGGAAGCATTCTTTTTTGACGAATTCGAAAAACTGTTTCATGATTCAGGATTTGGCCCTTGCGAGTTGCAGGAAAACATCGTTCATCGTAGCGGCGCCGAACTGTTGCTTGAGCGCCGAAGGTGTGTCCAGCGCGCGGATCTTCCCGTCTACCATGATCGAAATGCGGTTGCAATATTCCGCTTCGTCCATATAGTGCGTGGTCACGAAAATGGTGACGCCCTTGTCGGCCGATTCGTAGATCAGGTCCCAGAACTGCCGCCGGGTGATGGGATCTACACCGCCCGTGGGTTCGTCGAGGAACACGATAGACGGGTCGTGGATGACGGCGATGGAGAACGACAGCTTCTGTTTCCAGCCCAGCGGCAGGGCGCTCACGAGCATGTTCGCTTCTTTTTCCATGTCCAGTTTCCCCAGCAGTGCACCTGTTTTTTCCCTGATCTGGCGGTGGCTCAGGCCGTATATCCCACCGTAGAAGCGGATGTTCTCCTTCACGGTGAGGTCTTCGTAAAGCGAGAATTTCTGGCTCATGTACCCGATCCGCTGTTTGATCTTCTCCGTTTGGGTGTAAATATCGAACCCCGCTACGCGGGCTTCTCCGCTGCTGGGTTTCAGGAGCCCGCAAAGCATGCGCATGGCGGTGGTTTTGCCGGCGCCGTTGGCGCCGAGGAACCCGAATATCTCGCCTTGCGCTACTTCGAACGTGATGGCGTTGGTGGCGATGAAATCGCCGAAACGCCTGGTGAGTGCGTGGGTGGTGATGGCGGGTTGCGTCATGATATTTCGGTTTGCGCCCGCATGAGGGCCATGAAAACATCTTCGATACCCGCATTCGCGGGCTGGTACGCCACACCGGTATGCCCTTCTGTAATAAGGTCCTGTTTCACCTTTTCCGGATCGGCGTTCATCACCACATGCAGGAACTCCCCGAATGCGAAGCACGACTCCACGCCCGGGTACGCCCGCAGGTCGCGGATGAGGCGCCAGGTATCGGAAGCGCGGAAAGCCCAGACTTTCGTCGAGAATTGCTCCACGATGGCCGTGGGCGTGTCTATCCGCATCAGCGCCCCGTTCTGGATAAGGGCTACCCGGTCGCACAGCGTGGCCTCGTCCATGTAAGGCGTGGAAACGAGGATGGGAATCCCGCGCTGGCGGAGCCTTTGCAGCATTTCCCAAAACTCCTTGCGGGAAACGGGGTCTACGCCGGTGGTGGGCTCGTCGAGGAAGAGGACAGACGGCCGGTGGACGAGCGCGCAACTCAATGCCAGCTTCTGTTTCATGCCACCGGATAGCTTTCCTGCCGGGCGGTCCTTAAACGGCGCGATCTGTTCGTAGATGTCGCGGATCATGTCGTAATTGGCGTTTACCGTCGTATTGAAAATAGTGGCGAAGAACCGGAGGTTCTCTTCCACCGTCAAATCCTGGTACAACGAAAAACGCCCCGGCATGTAGCCTACTTCGCGGCGGATGGCGCGGTAATCCTTCACCACGTCTTTCCCGTTTACGAACGCCTGCCCCTTATCCGCCAGCACCAGCGTGGCCAGGATGCGGAACAGCGTGCTTTTGCCGGCGCCGTCCGGGCCGATGAGGCCGAACAGCTCCCCCGGTCCCACGGTAAAACTGACGTCGCGCAGGGCGCTCACCTTGCCGTACGATTTGCTGATATGTTGAACAACGATGGGTTGCATGTCGCTTATTTGGTGATCCGCATTTCTCCCGGCATCCCGATCTTCAGGCTGCCGTCGTTTTGCACGCGCACTTTGAGCGCGTACACCTGCCGCACGCGCTCATCACGGGTTTGCACCGTTTTGGGCGTAAATTCCGCTTCCGGCGATATCCAGCTGATCTCGCCCTTGAGCTGCTTGATGGAACCATCCGGCTGATCGATGCCCACGTTCACGGATTGCCCGGTTTTCACTGCGGAAAGTTGCTCAGCGCTGATGTAGGCGCGAAGGTACATGGTGCGGAGGTCGGCGAGCTTGTAGAGCGGTTTGCCGTAGTTCACCACTTCCCCCGTTTCCACGTATTTCACCAGCACCGTACCGTTTACGGGATTGAGGACGCGCGTTTGCGCCAGCTGGTCTTTCATCTGCTCCACCTGGAACTCCAGGGGCCGGGTTTCCGTGCTGAGGCCGGTCACCTGTGTGTTGAGCGTGGAAGCGGTGGACGAATACTGCTTTTCGAGCAGGGCGATGGCGCCGTTGATATCGTCCAGTTGCTTGGGTGTGGCGGCGTTGGCTTTGAGGAGATTTTCGATGCGGGCTTTTTCCTTTTGCTGGGTGGCGATCTGTTGACGGATCACGGCCAGCTGCGGATTTACTTCCGGCACCCGGCTTTTCACCGCTTTGATATTGGCGCCCAGCTGGGCTTTGCGGAGATGGAGCTGCGTGGAGTCGATGCCGCCCACCACGGTATTTTCGGCCAGCACCTGCCCTTCTTCCACGTCGAACCGGAGGAGGCGGCCGGTCGCTTCCGCGGAAACGATCACTTCGGTGGATTCGAAATTGCCGTAAGCGTCTGCCCCGTTTTCTTTCGAAGAACAGGCGGCGAGGAAAGAGAAGCTCAAAACGGCTGCGATAGTTGTTTTCATGTCAATAACCTTTTATAACCTGGTACTGGATGGTTGCGTAAACGAACTGGATCTCGCGGGTTTTCCCGGCGATGATGGCGGAAGTTTCCGCGTAAAGATCGGTGAGGTAATCGTGGACGGTCATCACGCCGTTATCGAGCTGCGCGGCGGATACGGCTTTCACGTTCCCGCGGAGGCGCACGATCTCACGATCCTTTTCCATGGCGGATTGCAGCGTATTGATCTCCGCCTGTTGCTGGAGGAGTTTGGCGCGGGTTTGCAGATCGAACGCGTCTGCCTGCGCCTGGATGCCCGTTTCCTGCTCGCGGAGCGCGGCGCGCTCGGTGTGCTGGTAGCGCCAGTTCCAGAGGGTCCATTGCAGGCGGAGGCCGCCCATGTAATAGACATCGAATTTATCGGACAGCATGTTCAGCCCGGGGCGGCCGTAGCCTCCCTGCACGAATGCGCTCAGTTTTGGGCGTGTGACCGTTTCCGTGAGTTTGGCCTGCGATCCCAACACGTCTTGCTGGAACCGGAACAGCGCCAGTTCGGGGCGTTGAATGGGATCATGGCCGGTGGATGCGGGCTTGGGCAGCTCGAGGGGGCCCATATCGGCCGGAGGCTTCCCCGTGAGCAGGGCCAAAGTGGCCAGGGCGGCCTGTTTCCCGTTGACGGCCTCTTCCAGCTGCTGTTCGGCTTTGAGGGCTTCGGCCTGGAGCATGTCTACCTGGCTGGCGAGCACGGTGCCGTTATCTACGCCCGCCCGGAGCCTTTCGCGGCGCTGTTTCACTTCGGCGATCATCTCTTTCCGGGCGGCGATGTGCGCGTCCCAGATGAGTGCGTTGAAATATACCTGCGATACCTGCTGGCGGAGCTGGTGCAAATCCACTTCCACGCGCTGGCGCTCGGTTTGCGCCCGGGCGAGGGCCAGATCGCGCTGGCTGCCGGTGGCGCCGCCGTCGTAAATGAGCTGGCGCACGTCGAGGGTAAGGTTGTACTGGTCTTTCGGGATGGAAGGAATGCTGACGTTGGGCAGCTTGATGGGAATGGCCACCACGTCCGACTGGTACGTCGCTTTCCCGTTGATTTCCGCCTGCGGAAGGTAGCCGCTGCGGATATTGCGGAGCTGGAGGGCCGTGGCGCGGTCGGTGGCTTCCTGCTGCCGGAGCAGCGGGTAATGCCTGCGGGCGGCGGCCCAGGCGGAATCCAGGGGGAAGCCCTGTGCCAGGGCGCTCCCGGAAAGCAGCAGCAGCGCCGGCATGAGGAATCTGAACATCGTTAACTATTTTATTTAACTAACTGGTTAATTGCTGGACAAAAAATTTTACGGCCTGAGCGCGCTCAAAACGAATTCGGTGACGAACGCTTTTCTATCTTCCATAAACTTGAGAAACCCGGGATCATCGACCGTAAAAACAGCCTGTAGCAAGGGCCTGGCCACGAAGGGGAAAATACACATGGAAATAATGCTGATCATCAACTGCACCGGGTCTACCCTTCTCAACGTACCTTTTTCCATCCCGGCCATCAATTGCTGTGCAAATCCGAGGATGTTGGGAAAATTCGGTGCCGACAGAAAGCGGGTTGCAATACGCCCAGGGTTCTGGTTTATTTCATTCAATACAAAAAGCGGCAGGTAAGGGTTCTCACTGATACCGCTGATATAATTATCCACCGCCGAGCGAATCTTGTCTTCCAGGCCGAGGTCGCCCGAAAACACCGCATTGAGCCTGCTGAGCATCTGGTCTACTGCTTCCGTCAAAACGATGTCGAACAGCTTGTCCTTACTGCGGTAATAATAATGCAGCATCGCCTTGTTGATCCCCGCCTCGTCGGCGATATCCTGCATCCTGGCGCCGGTTAAGCCCCTGTGCATGAATATCTTGCGCGCCGCTTCGATGATCTGTTGTTCGGTGGTATTGGTCGTCTGCATGTTTTAACTAAAATGTTTAACCATTTGGTTAACGACACAAAAATAGGGAATTTTTCATATCCGCCAAATAAAAAATGTACACCCGTTTAGCAGGGATACAGTACGGATACCGTACAGGAACGATTTACAAAGCTGTGCATTGAAAATGGGGCTAAAAAAAAAAGCCGGGGCAGGAATGCCCCGGCGGCTGTTACCTACAACTGTTTACTAATCGCTAAGTTAGGTTTGGGGTGTCACAGCTGGATGGAAGGCGCCTGCAGCCTCGCGGCCAGACGCTGTTCAAAAGTTTCGTCGGGGTTATGGTCTACACGGATGTTGGTCAGCAATTGCACCAGCTCATCATCATGATCGGCGCGCTTGCCGGTTTTCAGGTCTACATGCGCGAAGCGGGTCATGAGGAACGCTTTCAACTTGTGCTGCTGCTCGTCGGTCATCCACATTTCCACGGCAATATGCTGATGCGAGAAATCGGTGACGCGGGTGAAGATGAATACTTTTTCTGCTACCATCGCGGGTTTCAGGTAGGCGATCCGGTGCTCGGCCACCACCCATCCCCTGCCCCTGGCGGCAAAATCTTTCAGGTGCAGGTGGTAATGTGCTGCGAGATGGTCTTCACGGGCGTTCATGAAATAATTCAGGTACGACGCGTTGTTGAGATGCCCGAACGGGTCGCAATCGTTAAACCGGATGGTATACATGCTGCCTGGTTCCTTGGTCATAATAGTCAGGTTTTACCGCTAAGTTCCGTAAAAAGCCGGAGCGGTGCGAAACCGCCCCGGCATTAATATGTCAATTTGAAGTACGCATCAGGGTTTTCAAACGATTATGCAAGTTTGCAGTCTTACTTTCTTTCTTATCCCACCAACTTGTGGACGGTCAGTCCACCGTCGATGTTATATTCCGCACCGGTGATAAAAGAAGCGTCGCTGGAGGCGAGGAACGCCACGAGCTTGGCCACTTCTGCGGATTCACCGGCGCGATTGAGCGGTATCCGCTCCGCGAATTTTTGACGGAAAGCATTGATGCTGTTATCGTCCAGGCCGGCCTTGGCCAGGATCGGGGTAATGATCGGCCCGGGGTTCACCGTGTTCACCCGGATGCCCCGCGTAGCCAGTTCTGCGCTCAAAGTGCGGCCCAACGCATTCAAGGCAGCCTTGCTGGCGGAGTATACGCTCGATCCCGGCATGCCGGTAAAGGCGTTCACGGAAGACAGCAGGATGATCGACCCGCCGTCGTTCAGGATAGGCAAAAACTTCTGTACGGTGAAATATGCCCCCTTGAAGTTCGTGTTCATGATGGCGTCGAAGTCGGCTTCGGTGACATCGGCAACGGGAGCAAAAGCACCGATCCCGGCGTTGACGAACAGCACGTCAATCTTCCCGTATCGTTCCTTTACTTCCGCTACCAGTTTGTCTGCATCCGCGAGGCTCGACTGGTCTGCGGTCACGCCCAGTGTACCGCCACCCAGTTTCTCCGCCGCGGCGCTTACCGCATAAGCATTCCTGCCCGTGATGACAACTTTTGCGCCCCTGGCCACGAATTCTTCGGCCGTAGCGAGCCCGATACCGCTGTTACCTCCGGTAACCACGGCTACTTTATTTTGCAAGCTCATATCGTAGTGTGTATATGTGTGTTATATCGATTTATTTAAAAATATCGATACATTAGGTGAAAAAAAACAGCTTTTTAACTCAGCTGAAGAAAGAACATTGACAGGTGTTTCATCATCTCCTTATTGATGGTAAGCGTTACATTCCGGCCCTCCTTCGTGCTGATGAGCACGCCGCTATCCACCAAAATCTTGATGTGATGGGATACAGTAGGTTGAGAAAGGCAAATCATGTCCTGGATTTCGCCACAGCAACAGTTCTCCTGCCTGGCCAACTTCAACAGTATGGCCATCCGGTTCTTATCCGCCAGAGCATTTGCCGCCTTCTCGATCATCGCTGCGTCCATGATGCAAATATAGGGACTTTTTTGAAATATCGAAATTCATCGATAGATTTTTTTTTTGACGGGGTCACAGCAGCGGGCTGAACAGCCGCACCACCGCCTCGCACAACCGTATCCACCGGCCCCTCGCCCGCCAGTCGCCCAGCTCCAGCTGTTCGGTATACAGGCAATCCTGCAGGAACGCTTCGGTAAGCTTCCAGTTCATCTCCCGGCTATAAACGAATGCATTCACCTCGAAATTGAAATCGAAGCTCCGGATATCCATGTTGGCCGTGCCCACCACGCTCAGGTTATCGTCTACCACCATCGTTTTCGCATGCACGAACCCTTTCTGATAACGGTAGATCTTCACGCCGCAGGCCAGTAAATCCTCATAAAACGATTCCGCCGCCATGTTCACGAGCCGGCTGTCGCTCACGCCGGGCACCAGCAGCCGCACGTCTACCCCCGACAAAGCCGCCTGTTGCAGGGCGTTGTAAATTGCTTCGTTGGGAATGAAATACGGGGTGGTGATATATACGGAGCGCTCCGCCTGGTTGATGGCCGCGAGGTACGACAGCATGATGGACGAGCGCTCCGAATCCGGCCCGCTCGCTGCGATCTGCACCAGGTCTTTTCCCGCAACAGGGATATCGGGGAAGAATTCGTGGGTGATGGGCAGGTCGGTTTCCGCGCAGAAATTCCAGTCGCCCATAAAGAGGAACTGCAGCGTGTGCACGCCCTGGCCTTTGATGCACAAATGCGTATCGCGCCAGTACGGCCAGTTCTTGTGCCTGACGCGGTATTTCGGGTCGTTGATGTACCGGTCTGCCACATTGATCCCGCCGATGAATCCGGTGTGCCCGTCGATCACGACGATCTTTCGGTGGTTGCGATAGTTCAGGCGGTTGGCGAGCAGGCGCACCCGGTAAAAGGGAAACACTTCCACTCCGGCGCTCCGCATTTCGCGGAGGAAGCGGCGGTTGATGTCGCTGCTGCCGAAATCATCGTAAATGAAGCGCACTTCCACGCCTTCGGCTGCTTTGGCTTTGAGCACGTCCATGATTTCGCGGCCGATGCCGGTGTCTTCGAAGATGTAATATTCGAGATGGATGTGATGCCTGGCGGAGCGGAGGGCTTCCAGCATGACGGGGAATTTCTCTTCCCCATTCAGCAATAGCACGGTTTCATTATCGGGTGTGAGGGGCGACAACGTATCGCGGAAGAGCAGCCGGGCGATGCCGGTTTTATTGGACACGAGGTCGGAATGTTCGAGGAGGGTTTGGCGGTTCTCGCGCTGGAGGTAATCCTGGAGGCGCTCGCTGAGGCGGACGTTGCTCATCCATTTGCGGCTGTAGATGCGGTTGATGCGCCGGTTGACGCCGATGGCGAGGTATACGAGCACACCGATACCGGGGAGAAAGAAAAGGAGGAGCAGGTAGGCCAGTGTTTTTCCGGTAGACCGCGTTTCCAGCAGCGCCTTGATGGCCACCAGGAAGGTGATGCCGTAGAGGATGACGATCCCGATAGACTGCCAGTGATCTTTGAGGAAATTCAGCATGGATGGATTATCTGCCGCAATAATACGACAAATCCGCAAGGGCATGAAAAAGCCGTACCTCCCAGCGTGCATTCTTCATGGTTATACGCTGCGCGGTACGGCCCGGGCTCATGACATCAGATGCTAGCGCTGGCCGCCGCCTCCGCGGGGTCCGCCCCCACGCTGGCGCATGGCTTCCTGCTGCTCTTTGTACTTTTTGAATTGCTCTTCGGAAAGGATGGCCTTCACTTTTTCGTCGCGGTCACTGTTCAGCTTCATGAAAGCTTCGCGGTCGGGGCGGTTGCCGGAGGCTTGCGCGTCTTCGCGCATTTTCTGCATGTCCTTGTAGCTGCGGGTGAACACGGTGTCGAGTTTAACGACCTGGTCTTGCGAGAGATTCAGTTCGGTAGTGAGTCTTTCGAGGGTGGCTTTCACGCGTTCTTCAACGGTCCGGCGCTGGCCTCCGCCGCCTTGCTGGGCGTAGGCTCCCAGGCCCATCGTGAGTACGAGGGCCACTGTCAACAGAAATCTTTGTTTCATGTGATGCGTATTTGAGGGTTTCGTGTTAGCGGTCGGGCGCAGGCTGCCGGCGGGTGCTATCGACTTTCGGGGGGCCTTTGCGCCAGGGGCCGTTCATCTTCTTCAGCACCAGCTGCACAACGGAATCGAACCGCGGCTGCTGCTCGGGCGTGCAAAGGGCACGCACCTGCTGGAAGTGCCGGAATGTCTGGAGATCTATCTGTTTTTGCCGCGCTGCGATCGTATCCGCCATCGCATTCACGACGGAGTCGGGTACGGACGACAGGCTCAGCAGTTTATAAAATCCGTCTTTGGCGTTTCGCATGCCGGTGAACGAGGGTTTCATCCGGTCCCAATGCTGTTCTTTGAGCTGGCGGTATGATTCGAGCTGATCCTTGCTGAACCCGACTTCCTTTTCCAGGAGCTGCATGACCTCGCCGCGGGAAGGATGGCTCCCTCTGCCGGGGGGGGCGGGCTTCTTCATTACGATAAAAAACACCAGGAAAAGGTTCGTCAGCAGCAACAGGACCACCAGTACGCTTAAAACTTTATGCTTAGCGAAGGCTTCCCTCATTGCGGATCATTTTTTTCAATATCATAAAAAGTGTTGATTCCCAAGGCATATTCATCTTCGAATGCTTGCTGCAACGAGGCCTGTTCCGTGCGTTCGGCGGGCTTCCATTGCATGAAGGCCGCCGTTCCGTTCAGCCCCAAAATCAGCGCGATGGCGGTAAACGCGATGGCCGGGCGGGTAATGATGCCAATGAAACGCTCCCAGGCATCCAAAGGCGCAACCCGCTGCATTCTTGCCCGGAGACGGGTAAAAAAGAACTGATCCGGCTGCGCGCGTTCCATGCCGTCGAGGCTGGAGAGCGTCCGTTCAATTTCCTGTTCTATGTCTCTTCGCTTGTTCATGATCGCTTATTTTAGTTAGACGACGTTTCTTTAAAAACCTTTCATGTTATTCCCCTTCCCTGTAATATTTTTCCAATTGTTGCCGCAAATTCTGCCGCGCCCGGTGCAGGAGCCCTTCCACGGCAGACACGCTCGCGTCCATCACACCGGCTATCTCCTTGCTGCTCAGGCCTTCCAGCTTGTGGAGCACGAAGGCCGCCTTCTGACTGTCGGGCAGCCGGCCGATGGCTTTGAAAAGGAGTTGCGAGCGTTCCTTATTGGCCAGTTCCACGCCGGGATGTTGAAAATCGGGCGGATCTACCAGCAATTCCTGGTTGTCCCCGAAAATACTCATCACTTTCCCCCATCGCTTCTTCCTCGTTTTTTTGCGGAGGAAGTCCAGGCACTTGGTGACCGTGATCCGGTACAGCCAGGTGGATATTTTTGATTCGCCCTTGAACGATCCGATAGACTCATACGCTTGCATGAACACCTCCTGCGATACGTCTTCCGCGTCGGCCGTGTTTTGCAGTATGCCGAGCGCGGTGTTGTACACCATGCCCTGCCACTGCTCCACCAGCTCCCTGAAAGCCGCTTCGCTCCCCTGCTTCAAATTTGCGATGTTGTCCGTCAATTGGCGGTATTATAGTTTGGTTAATCGGTACTACGGAATATTGGAAACGTTAAATGTTGCCGCCGGGCCTGCCCCTCATGCCGCCGCCACCGGGAGGACCGTATTCGCCGGGCCCGCGTTCGAACCTGCGGCGTTCTCCGCCCTCTGATTGTTTGGCTTTACCGAAATTCCGCAGCCGGTAGGTAAATGTAAGCATAAAATATTGGGTGAGCACCTGGTTCTGGGAGTCGATCGTCTCCAAACCATTGATACTCCGGTTGATGCTGCGGTTCTGTTTCAGCAGGTCGAACACCGAAGCCCGCAGTTCCCCGCGCTGGTTTTTGAGGAATTTCTTGCCTACGCTGGCGTTCCAGAGCCAGAAACGCTGATCGAACCCTTCGCCCAGGCCTTTCGTAAAGGTGTGGTTGATCTCGTTCTGCAACACCCATCCCGATTTGCTGAGCAGGTTCACGGACGCGCGCGCGTTGTGGGTGGAATAGTTCGCGTTGGTGGAGGGTTCGATGGTATTTTTGATGACGTTGAATACCGCGTCGTAAGACACCGTGAAATCGACGTACTCGCTGATATTGCTGCTCACCACGGCGCCGAGGTTATAGTTGTAATTGTGCGTAAAACCTTTCACCTGGTTCGTGATGCCGGGAATCTTCGTATAGCCGCCGCCCAGGTTCATGTTGAAGTTGGATTTGATGAACTTCAGCGGAACGCCGTAGGTGAAAAAAGAATTGGCGCTGAAATAACCGTCCATGTTTTCGGCTTTGGACAGGCGGCCGCCGCGCTTCAGTGTATCCGTAGGCGTAAGGAGCGAATCCGCCCGTGTTGCCGTATAGATCGCATTGGCGATGTAATCCTGTCGGGTATTTACGAACACGTTGGCGAAGAAGTTATTCCCGTTTTTCGTATTGGTATAGTTGTACCGGCCGGCCAACTGGTGCCCGTACATCTGCTTCAGATCGGGGTTACCGATAGACACGTTCGTGAGGCCGGAGTAGATGTATACGTCCTGCAGCTGGTCGATAGACGGCTGTTGGGTAGACGAGCGGTAGAACAGCCTGATCCGGCCGTACTGGCCCGCTTTGGCCTGCATCATGAGGTTGGGCAGTACGTTGGCGAAGTGCTGTTTCACGGCGGCCGTTGTGGGATAGGTGCGCTCGCTTTGCATTTCGGCGTACTGGTAATTGGCGCCCACGCTCAGCATGCGGTCGCGGTTACCGATGCGGTAACTGAGGCCGGCGGATTGCGTGTTGTACTGGTTGTTGAACATGTTCGACTGTGTGGGGTCGAGGATAGTGTAGTCTTTGCCCGTGTAATCGAACTGGTATGCCCGGCGGTCGGCGTCGTTGTGCGACCAGCTGGGGTTGTAGCTCAGTTGCAACTGCCCCATTTTACCCACCGGTTCGGTATAGGATACGTTCATGTTGAGCGATTTACCGCTGGATAGCGGGCGTACGCGCTGGCGCAGGGAGTCGTTGTTCGAAGGGTCCTGCGGGTAGTCGAGATCGCTGTTCGTGAAGTTGGTGCCGCGGCGGTTGTTGGTGCTGCCGCCAATGCCGAAAGAGAGGGTCCTGCCGCGTTTCGCGAAGGCGTGGCGGAAGGTCAGGTTGCCGTTGAAGTTATATCCTGAGTTGGTATTGTCGGTATTGCGGAGGTTGGTGCTCAGCAGTTTCTCCTGGAATTTCGTGAGGCCGAAGTTGCTGGACCAGGAATCGTTGTTCTGGAAACTGACGCTGGGCGTGAAGATGATGGAATTGTTGGAGTCGATGTTGTACTCCACCCGCATGTTTACCCGGTGGTTATAGTTGCGGCTCCCCGTGTAGGCGGTGTCATTTTCTTCCTGCACGCCTTCGGGCAGCTGGGTGCGCGAGCGGGTGATTTCCAGGTTGCTGCTGTTGCTGTTATTGAAGAAATAGCTGGCGTTGAAATTGACTTTCTTGCCCCATTGGTCGTTGTAGTTGATCCCGATGGAGTTGGTCTTGTTCAGGCCGTTTTGTCCGCCCACGAGGAAGTTGCTTCCTCCCCCGCCGAAACCGCCGCCACCACGACCGCCGCGACCGCCCCTTCCTCCTCCGCCGCCACGGCCGCCGCCGGCGTTCTGCACGCCCAGGAGGTCTTGCGAGGAGAAGTTCTGCTGGTTTACGTTATTGGTCATCCCGATGATGGAGATGCGTTTGTTTTCCTTGAAAAGGTTCACGTTTCCACCGGCGGAATACCGGCCTTCGGTGCCGTATCCGGCGAAAAGCTTACCGAACTGGCCCTGGCGCATTTCGGCGCGGGTCACGATGTTGATGGCTTTGGAGGTATTGCCGTCGTCGAACCCGGTGAACCGGGCCTGGTCGCTCATCCGGTCGAACACCTCGATTTTGGAGATGATTTCCGCAGGGAGGTTCCGGAGCGCCAGGGTGGCGTCTTCCCCAAAAAATTCCTTCCCGTCTACCGTCACTTTTTTCACTTCTTCGCCGCCAGCCTTCACGGTGCCGTTTTCCACGGTGATGCCGGGCATTTTGCGGATGAGGTCCTCACCGCTGGCGTCGGGGTTCACTTTATAGGCATCGGCATTATACTGGAGCGTGTCTCCTTTCATTTGCGAAGGGGGCACCTGGCCTTTGATGACAACTTCCTGCAGTTCGCGGGAAGATTTGGGGAGGAAGATGGTCCCCAGGTCCTGCGTTTCCGCCTGCAGCAGGATAGCCCGTTGCAGTTCGCCGTAGCCGACGTAGGAGATCGTCAGCAGGTAAGGCTTTTGCGAAAGACCGGTGATTTCGAAGGCGCCCGTGGGGCCGGTCAGCGCCTGTTTGCGGAAGTTCGCGTCTTCCGGGCTGCTTACCCGAATGGTGGCGTTTTTCAGCACGGTACTATCGCCCCTGTCTTTCAACACACCTTTCAGTACCAGGTTCTGCGCTTTTGTCAACTGTGCGCAGGTCAGCATTATTAATGTAAAGATCAGTGCATGCCGCATAATTCGGTGGTTATTCTGCAATGTTGGACGCCAATCCGAAGTAAAACCTCTGCCGCTCATCACAAAAAAACGGGGCGCCAACCTGTTGGCGCCCCGTTCCGGGTAATATCATATCAGTTATTATTTCGCGTTGCGGACGTATTGATGGAGCCATGGCGTATGCTCCCAATAGCATGTGCAGAAGTTTTCGCGGGCGGGATGGCCATGGCTACGTGTGCGCGAGGAGGTTAGCTGTCATGACGGCTGGAGGATGCCGATGCGCTCCTTCCGGACTGCGAACATGGATGCGTAGCTGCGCCGGAAAGCAGGCTGGTAACGGGAAGGATCGTTTTGCGGATAGAGTACCCCTTAAGCCAGGTCTTCTTCCCGGATAAGATTATGTTTCAGCGCGTACATCACCACGCCCGCCGTATTGCGGACGTTCATCTTTTCGAGGATGCGGGTACGGTACCCTTCTACCGTGCGCTTGCTGAGGAAAATGCGGTCGCCGATCTGCTGGGCCGTCATTTGCAGGCAGATCAACTTGATGATCTCCTGCTCGCGGTCGGTGAAGGTGACCGCTTCCTTTTGCCGGTAAGGGTTGAATTTGCTCCGGGCGATCATTCCGGCGAGTTTTGCGGAAGTACTTTTGCAATAGTAGGTATGGTCTTCGTACACGTGCTCGATGGCTTCGAGGATTTCCAGTTTGTCGGCGTTTTTCAGCAGGTACCCTTTCGCTCCCGCCTCCAGCATTTCCACGATCAAACCCTCCTCATCGAACATCGACAGGGCGATCACCCGGATGCCGGGCATTTCCTGCACCAGCTGGCGGGTAGCGGCAATCCCGTCCATTTTCGGCATCTTGATA
Organism: Chitinophaga rhizosphaerae; assembly: GCF_003958645.1. Lineage (GTDB taxonomy): Bacteria > Bacteroidota > Bacteroidia > Chitinophagales > Chitinophagaceae > Chitinophaga > Chitinophaga rhizosphaerae. Next base: position 20,017 of record NZ_RXLO01000005.1, on the reverse strand, counting down.
TCCGTCATCACCACATCCGGCTTTTCGCGGTGCACCAGGTCGAGCAGCTCGCGCCCGTCGGCCGCGCGGCCCACCAGGGTGATATGCTCCTGGCGCGACAGCATCAGGGCCAGCCCGTCCAGGAAAATTTCGTGATCGTCGGCAACGGCGAGGCGGATATCGTACTTCATTGAAACTGAGGTTACACGCCGCAGGTTGAAACGGCATGTCTCAAATATACCCAAATAAATCAAGTACGGGGGATGCGGATGTAGTAGCGGGTGCCTTCGCCAACGGCGGAACGGATGTGGATGGTGCCTTTCAGGATATCTGTCCGCGTTTCGAGGCTCTTGAGGCCCAGGCCGCGCGAGTGTTCCCGCGCCTTTTCCACGCTGAATCCCTGACCATTATCCTGCACGAGCAGCAGCAATTCGTTCGCCTCCTGCCGGAAGCCGATATCGAGCCGGGAAGCGTTGGCATGTTTGAGTGTGTTATGGATGATTTCCTGGAGGATGCGGTACAGGTGGATGTCTTGCTCGGGATGCGGGGTTACGGTGTTCATGGTGTACACGCTCACTTCCAGCTGATCTTCGCGGCCGAGGTGCGTCACGAAGTCGCGGACGGCTTCGATGAGCCCTTTGCGCTCCAGGGCGATGGGCAGCAGGTCGTACGAAATCTGCCGCATGCTGGTGATGATCTCATCGATATGTTTGGCGGACTGCTGGATGACTTTGCGGTCTTCCGCATCGGGCACTTCCACGCTGCTGATCTTGAGTTTCACGGAACTAAGGAGCGGCCCGAGGCTGTCGTGCAGATCGCCCGCGATGCGTTTCCTTTCATTTTCCAGCAACCTCACTTCCGCCGTGATCCTTTCGCGCTGCATGCGCACGTAGCGGCGGTGGTAGCGGATGATGGACGTAATGAAAAATGCGATGATCACCCCCAGCAATGAGGAAAGAAATACGGTGATGTAAAAAATCCTTTCTTCCATAAGCGGCCGGTCAGGCTTTGAATCTGCGGGAAAAATAGTAATCGTCCCTGACGGGAATGAAGCACACGGCGATCGCGTAGATGATGTTCACGAAAGCGTTGATGAATGAAAAGATATTGAAAATCGGCCAGTCTATCACGGCATTCTGCGGATCGATGAGCAAAGTGCCTTCCGTAATGAGGCTGTAAATGCTGATGATCATGAGCCCCATGCAGATGAGGAACCGTGCATTTCGAAAAAGATGGCCACTGAATGAAGCGATCAGGGCGTTGATTTCGTTGATGCAGAGAAAAACGATGATGAGGCTGTTAATGAACACGGAAGCGGAGCAGAAATGTACCTCCAGCCTGCCGTACCCGATGTTTTCGGTGACCCAGGTGATGAAACTGACGGCGGCCAGCAGGATGAGCAGGGCCCTGCGCCGGCGGAGGAAACCCCAGGCATAAAACTGCCACAGGATCACGCCAAATTCCAACAGGGTGTAGATATTGCTGACGGTAGTATTTTCACGGGTGAGGTGGAGGCTGATCTCGCTGGCCACTTCCGTGGTAAATGCCAATAACAGCAGCACCATGAAGGGAAAGTAACTGGTACGGACCTTATGGATCCGTACCAGTGCCAACACCAGCGGGATGGCAATCGTAAAACTTAACAGTGCCGAAGCGAGATAGGTCATGTATTACAGGATGAAATTTTTTGGGCTCAAGGGTACAGGTCGCTTCCGGAAGGGCAGATCGTGGGGCAACGGTGCCCTTTTTCGGCGGCTTCATCTTCTGCCGGCGGCAGCGCATAGGCGGAGGAAATACCGGGGATCCAGGCGGTGGCGGGCTTTTCGTTGACGATACGGCCCCGCATGTCGTTGCCCTTACCGTCTACCGGCACCATAACGAAACAAACTTCCTTCTTTTCATTCAGCCCCAGGTAAATACGGATGCCTTCGGCGCCTTTGGCGTCCAGCAGCGCGGCGAAGATGTCGCGGTTGAACATTTCGGCAGCAGGCAGGTTGAAATTGCGGTCGAGATACCCGGAATCCTGCAACTGGCGCTGCAGTTCCGCTTTGGCCCCGCGGTACGATTTAACATACTCGATGGCCGAGGTAAAAGGGATCACATGCTCCTTTGCGGCCTCACGGTCGTAAGGGATTTCGTCAACCGGGCGGCCATGACGGAAAAACCAAGCCCAGATCAGCAGGATCAGCAGGACCAGAACGAGGAACCATGGCAAAAAGGATGTTCTTTTCATAACAATTGTTGGTTTGATGTGATGGGATGCAAATTAATACAGGGGCGGAACGGCTGGCACCGTACATCTTCCCGAAATAGTCGCGTATAAATACGGTAGGTAATTACCGGAATGAACATGGGGCGGGGTAAAAGTGTTTAACAAGATAGCTTTTTTCCATAATATTATACGATGGACAAAATAGACGCCTACATTGCCAGATCGGCCCCTTTCGCCCGGCCCATCCTCCAACATATCCGGGAAATGGTACACCAGGCCTGTCCGCACGTGGAAGAAACCCTCAAATGGGGCATGCCCTATTTCATGACGCATGGCGATAACCTCTGCCATATGGCCGCCTTCCAACAGCATTGCGCCCTTGGGTTCTGGAAAGCCGCGATCATGCATGATCCGAAAGGCCTCCTTACGCTCATGGAGAAAGCCGCCATGGGGCATCTGGGGAAAATCGCCTCCCTCAGGGACCTCCCGCCCGATAAAACCCTCATCGCCTACATCCGCGAAGCCGACCGCCTGAACCGCGAGGGCATCAAACTGCCCGCCAGGCCTGTTTCGGAGAAAACCGAACTGGAAGTCCCGGCCGCACTGGCCGCCGCGCTGAAAAAGAACAAAACGGCCGAAAAACAGTTCCAGGCTTTCAGCTACTCCCACCGGAAAGAATACATCGAATGGATCAACGAAGCGAAAACCGACCCCACTCGCGATAAACGCATCGCGCAGGCCGTAGAATGGATGGCCGAAGGGAAAGGCCGCAACTGGAAATATGCGAAGAAATAAACCCTACAGTCCGTCAGCAGCGCATGGATCTCCCGGCTCCTGGGCCCGGTAAGGAACTGGCCCTGTCGAGCGCCAATATGTTTTCCCGGAAGTGGTGCAGGGTCGTTTCGCCCCCTCCATCCCATAATCATGAAGACACCAGCGAACGAATGGGTTAACAAGGCATTGAACGCGATACTGGACCGTTGGACAGCTTCCCGAGAAAAGCGGCTCAACCGGGCGAAAACGATGCTCCGCCGCAGCCTGGAGGGATAAACGAAAGACCACGCGTACGCATTTCATTAGTCGAAATGCGATACCGTGGTCTTTCATGTGATGCAACAACCGGGTATTGCGAATATCTGGACTTACATCAGCCCGCCCATGATCGGGTCGCTGATGGTGGATTTACCGGTCTCGAGGTGCCCGGCGAAGTGGTATTCCGCCGCCGTACCGTTTACCGACACCGTTACGTCGTACCAGCCCTGGGCCTTGAGCAAGGGCATCACCAGCGTAGCGCGGGTGCCGGGTTTCACGGTGATCACTTTCCTGTCGGCCTGTCCGTAGGCGTCCTTCATCTGCAGTTTCACGTCTTTCTTACCGCCATTGTGCCAGCTGAACAATAGTTCATTGCCTTTTGACGGTTGCTGTTCGAAAGTGAACCCATGCGGAAGTTTGCCCGCATGGCCGCGGAATCCGCGCAGGAAACCGTTGGGGCCGTACACGGTAATATCGATATCGCCGCCGGGGAACAGGTCTTCCTTCCAAACGTCTTCCACTTTACCGCCCAGCGTTACGGCATAAGCGCGGTTGTACATATCTTTCCCGTAGACATTGAACGCGCTGCCGGCCGATTTTTTACCGAACCTTTTGTTGCCGGCTTCGAGGGTAAGCTGAACGGCTCCATCGGCCGAAGGCACCAGTTTCGCATACAGCTCGTATGGTATGGCGCAGGCGGGGCGTGTCCCTTTTTCCTGCAGCGGCAAATGTTTCTGCGGATCTTTCACGTCTCCCGTCAACACCGTAAAATTAGCCGGCGCAGCCTTGAATCTGGCGTTGTGGATGGTTTCCAGGAAAGCTTCCCGCTCGATGGATTTCGGCGCAGGGATTTTTTCGCCGTTGTAGGGGCGGAAAACGGAAGTGAGGTCTCCGCAAACCGCGCGGCGCCAGTTGGTAATGTTTTCGCAGGTCATGGGCTTTTTATGCCGGTGCTCCAGCCACTTCTCGAGGAACTGGATGTTGGACGTATGGTCGAACACCTGCGAATTCACGTATCCTCCTCTCGACCAGGGCGATGCGATCACGAGGGGAACGCGGTATCCCAGGCCGATGGAGCATTCGCGGATATCGTCGGGCCAGTTGCGCTGTGCGGCGCGGCTCACCCATTCGTGCGAGGTATCTATACCCGCCGACGTTTTCCCGGTTTCCGGCCGCGAAGGATCGGGCGCGGTGAAGGGGGGAACGTGGTCGAAATAACCGTCGTTTTCGTCGTACGTCAGCACGAAAATGGTTTTCTTCCAGACTTCGGGATTGCTGGTGAGGATATCCATCACTTCAGACAGGTACCAGGCGCCATACCAGGGCGCACCGGGGTGGTCGGAGAAGTTTTCCGGCGCCACCACCCACGATACGGCGGGCAACTGGCCGTTCTTCACGTCTTGCCGGAACTGGTGGAGCACATCGCCCTTGGGCAATTGCATTTTCCGTTCGGTTTCCCCGTCTTTGTATTGCAGATCGGACAGCTGGTGGTAATCCGGATCGCCGATATTGGTGGTGAATGCTTTCTTATGCAGCTGCTGTTCCCTTTCCGGCAATGCGCTGAAAGGCGTGGCGGCCACTTTATCGAGGATGGCTTTAATTTTTTCCTGCTGGCTGCGGGCGTTTTTGATCCGTTTTTCGAGGTTCGCGCGGTCTTTGGAATCGGCCGCCAGCCCTGCCAGCTGTTTTTCCATGTCGGAAATTTTGCCGGGCAGCTCGTCCTGCATTTTACGGATATAGCGCAGGTGCGGTTCATGGTAATGCACATGGTATTGGCTGAACCATTCGATGGGATTGTCGGTGAAATTGGAGAGCCAGGCATCGCCTTCGCCTTCCAAACCCACGCCAACGCTGATTTCGTTTTGATATATTTTCCAGGAAACGCCGTTTTCTTCCAGTACTTCGGGGTATGTTTTCCAGTGGGCTTCTTCGCCGTAGTCGACATCGGAGTTCCATACGTTGGCTTTGGCGTCTCCGCTCATTTTTTCGCGGATGGTGCCGGTCCAGAGGTAGAGGCGGTTGGGCGTGGTACCGGTAAGGGAGGAGCAGAAATGCTGGTCGCACACGGTGAAAGCGTCTGCCAGGGCGTAATAGAAAGGAATGTCTTCGCGGTTATAGTAGCCCATGGTCATGGGGACTTTCCCGTATTCCCTGTTGCCGGAGCGTTTCACGGGTACCCAGCGATCGTATTTACCGCCGTTGCGGGCGTCTACCTGGTCGCTCCAGCCGTGGGGCAGGGCGCTCATCCAGGTGGCTTTGGTATCTTTGATGTCCATCCGGAAGGGTGGCACGAGGTTTCCGTCTTTATCCGGCTGGAAGAGGACGTTGGTGCCGTTGGGGGTTTTCACGGCCCGGGGGTCGTTGAAACCGCGAACACCTTTGAGGGTGCCGAAGCAGTGATCGAAGGAGCGGTTTTCCTGCATGAGGAAAACGACGTGCGCTGCATCCAGGAAAGTGCTGCCGGGTGCGGGATCGATGGCCATTGCCCGCTGAATGGTTTCGGGAAGGATGTTGGCCAACCCGCCCGCTCCGCTGAGCAGTGCGGCCTTCCTGAGAAATTCTCTTCTTGAGTCCATAAGGATTGTTCTAAGGTTTTATGCCGATGCGCCAAAATAGGAATATTTCCCGTCCGGCAAAGTCAAATTAATATGAATGGCGATGCAATAGAAGGACACCGGAATCCCGGTTTCCCCCTAAAACACGTATTTCTTTCATCCCTTAAACCCGATGGGCATCCTCCGTTTTATCGTACCTTTGCCCGACATCAAAAAATATCCGGATATGGGCATTGCAGACAAACTCTTTAACATGAAAAACGAAAAATCAGCCGCCAACCTGAAGGCCGGGCAGGACTTTCTTGCCGCCAACAAGGAAAAGCCCGGTGTCACGGCGCTTCCCAGCGGTTTACAATACGAAATCCTTACGGAAGGTACCGGCCCCAAGCCCTCCGCCTCCAGCAAAGTGACCTGCCATTACCACGGCACCCTCATCGACGGTACCGTGTTCGACAGCTCGGTACAACGCGGCCAGCCGGCCACGTTCCCCCTGAACATGGTCATCAAGGGCTGGACGGAAGGCCTCCAGCTCATGCCCCAGGGCAGCAAATGGCGCTTCTTCATCCCGGCAGACCTCGCTTACGGCGACCGCCAGGTAAGCGCGCAGATCGGCGCCAACAGCACGCTGATCTTCGATGTGGAGCTGCTCGGTATCAGTTAAATAATGCGAAAGTCCGTCCGGTATCCCCGGACGGACTTTTTTCTTGTTACACCCATCCCTTTCCCTATGCACCGCAAAGTTTATCGTTTACTGCTATCCCTGCTTTTGCCTGTCGTTTTCGGCACCGGTATGCGCTACGTTATGGACGTGTTCGAAGCCTGGGACCTGTTGGGCGTCATGTCTATCGCTTTTCTTTTCTTCGTCCCTTTCGGGATGGGATTCCTCCTTGTCTGGGTAGCCGCCTATGAGCAATCGCAGCGCCGCGATTTCGCAGTGATCATGCCCTGGGCTTCACTGGCGATCTTTCTTGGCGTCACTATTTCGCTGCGGCTGGAAGGATGGGCCTGCTGGCTCATGGCTTTTCCGCTCTTCATGCTGGCCAGTTCCCTCGGCGGGCTCACCGGCCGAGGGATGCGCCGCCGCAACCATGAACGCAAAAACATCCATGTATCCCTCCTGCTCCTGTTGCCGGTATTCATCAGCCCTATCGAGCAATGGATCGGCAACATTCCCGGCCGGTACAAAGCCTATACGTACATCGACATCCAGGCGCCCAAAAACCGCATCTGGCCCCTGGTGACGCGCGTTTCCGACATCAACGCAGAAGAGAACAAGGCCGGCATCACCCGCTGGCTGCTATTCCCGCAACCGGTAAGGGCCGAACTGGATAAGGAGGGAACGGGCGGTTTCCGGAAGGCGGTTTTTACGGGGGGGCTGGTCTTCGACGAAACCGTGGAGGATTACCGGCACCAGGAATTCATGCGGTTCACGATAAAAGCCAATCCGTACGACATTCCCTCCACCACCATGGACGAGCATATCGTCATCGGCGGCAAGTTCTTCGACGTGCTCAACGGCACCTACGATCTGGAGCAAGTGAACGATTCCACCTGCCGGCTGCACCTGTACAGCAATTTCAAACTGTCGACCACGTTTAACTGGTACGCCAGCATTTGGGCGGGCTGGATCATGGAAGACATTCAGGACAACATCCTCCAGGTGATCCGCAGGCGGGCGGAAGGTCCCCTATAACGTACGCCTCAAACGAAAACGGATCGCCACCTGTTTCTGATCGAAATCACAGGCTTCGGAGCCGGATCGCTGTTCGTATATCGTTCCGGAGAATTCTCCTTCCACGAACTCGCCCAATGCCCCTACTTTGGTCAGCTTTAAAGTGCCGGCAGAATGTTTCGGCACGCCGGAGCCGCCCTCCTCCACGCAATACATGCTGCTCGCGAAAACGGGCACGTCCCCTTTCCGGTAGGCCCACGTGATCTGCGCTTTGCCGTTATTGGCCAGGGGGTTTTCACAGGAAAAAGTGCCCGTCCGGCTGCTGCCGACGTTTATACCGATCCCCATTTCACCGTGATTGAAGTTGCCGCCGATCCCGATCAGGCCCTCATGCACCTGCGCCGTCAGCGATTGCGTAAAAAGATGATCTTTCCCATTGACGCGCAGCTGGATGTAGCCATCGGGCACCAGGCGGATCTCCTTGCGGATGATGAGCGTACCCAGTTTGCGCTTGCCACCTGGGGCGGAGGGATCCGGGATGTCTTTCAGCCCTTCGAGCGTCACTTCCACGATGGCCGTATCGATCCTGGTTATCTCGTCGGGCGCGGTGTATTCGGCATTAGCCTCCCATTGAAATAAATTGCGCTTCGGCGTCAGTACGCCACCGCCTTTTACGAGCTTCCAGCCTTTTACCCGGGTGATGTAATGCCCGCCGATGTCCATATAATATTTACCGGTTTGACCATACATCTGTTCCAGCACGGCCGACTGAAAATTCACGAGCAAATCTTCGCTGTCGGTGATATCCCCTATCACCCCTACCGCAAGGTTGGCCTTTTCGCCTTTGCCCAGTTCATTTTTATCCACGAACAATTCGAACTGTTCGTAAAAAGTTACATCGCAGAAATGGAGGACCTGGGCCGTGAGCGTATGTGCCGCTTTATCAAGCGAAGCCAGTGCCGGCTTCCAATGTCCGCTGGCCGACTGGTATGCCATCCGCAGTCCGTCTTCCACCCCGGAAGTGAGCTTTTCGGGATCGTATTTGATCTTTACCGTCACCGGCTTTGCGAACTCGCCGTTCTCGGGCAGCAACCTGAACGACGGCGCCACCGGCGTATACCCCGGGCGCAGGGTGTTTTCAACCGGCTGGATACTGAACGTTTGCGCCGTAGTCACGGCCCCGGCGGGAATGATGAGGGTGATCCGGCCATCGGCCGAGGAAAGCGTTCCGCCTCCCGCCCCGATGACTGCCGTTACGGCAGGGCCGATGGTGGCGCCCCGGGCCGATTGTAAAGGTATCCCTGTAGGAAAGGGATGCGGGTTCGGGGTTTCGTCGCCAGGGGCTTTTTTCTTGGAACATGCCGACAAAATGATCAGTAGGCAGACTGGGATAATGAAATACTTCATGCTGGGGTTTTACGTAAAGCTATCCTTTGATATACGCATGTTAACTACGGGATCCCGTGAAATGCCAGAACGGTCCATCGAAATGCCGGACCGGGCCATTTAAACGAATTACTTTCGAAATGAACTTACCCGGCCGGATGCAGCATCCGATCCGACAACCCTTATATTTGCACATGACCCCGCTCATCCTACAATTAAGACAGGACCTCCAGGCGGCCGGCACCCCGGCCGGGCAGGACTCCGCCCGCAGGTTCTTCAAGGAAGATATCAAAACGTACGGCGTGAAATCCGCCACGGTGAAGGCGATCGCCAAACCGTTCGTCAAAGCGCTCCGTTCTGAAACCAAAGAAATGGTATTCTCGATTTGCGAAGAAATGTGGAAAGACGGCGTGATGGAGGAAACCCTCATCGCCTGCGACCTTTCCTATTCGCGGCGGAAGGAATTTGCGCCGGCGGATCTCCAATTGTTCGAAAAATGGCTGCACGCCTACGTGAACAACTGGGCCGCCTGCGATACGTTCTGTAACCATACGGTGGGAGAATTCCTCATCCGGTACCCGGACCGGTTGCCGGTGCTGGAAAAATGGGCGAAATCGAAGAACCGGTGGGTGCGCCGGGGAGCGGCGGTGTCGCTGATCGTACCGGCCAGGAAAGGATGGATGCTCGAGGAATCGCTTCGCATCGCCACCCTACTGCTGCACGACGAAGACGATATGGTACGAAAGGGTTACGGCTGGCTGCTGAAATCGGCCGCGGAGAAGCATGAGGACGCGGTTTTCCGGTTCGTGATGCACCATAAAAACGAAATGCCCCGGACGGCGCTGCGATACGCGATCGAGAAAATGCCCGCCGGCCGCAAAGCCCGGGCGATGGAGAAATGATCAGGCGCCAAAGAGCATATCGTACCGGTGCATCCCTTCCCCATAGCCGTTTTCCGTGTACTTCACCACGGCAAAACCATATTTTTCGAAGAAAGGGCGCGAATGCTGGGTGGTATCCAGTTTGATGTTGCAGGTGTTGCATTCGCGGCGGATATAATCGATCCGGTAGAGGAGGAACCGCCGGCCGATGCCTTGCCGGTGCAGCCGGTTATCGACCATCCCCCACACCATGCCGGCGATATTGTTCTGCTTCTCCAGGAAAACACCGCCACAGGCCACCAGCCGGCCGTCTTCCTCCGCCACGAAATATGTTTCCACACCTTCCGGCTTATAGGGGATGCCTTTTGCGTAGTTCAACAGCCAGTTGGAATAATCTTCCAGTTCCTCCGGCAGGAAATACTTCGGCATGTTGCCTTTAAACGCGGCGACGCAGGCATCGAAATCGGAAGGCTCGTAGGGGCGGATGGTCATGTCTTTCAGCTTTGATAAAAGACGAATGTCCTTAAAAAACACGACATTCCCATCGCAGGCACGCATGTTTTCCGGCGGGATAAAAAATTTTTATTTCCGGTTGGCAGCGATATTTTTACCCTATCAAACAAGGTCTATGAAATATGTCCTGCTGGCCATCGCCATCGTTTCCGAAGTGATCGCTACTTCCGCGCTGAAAGCGTCTGAAGGCTTCTCCAGAACGGGGCCTTCGCTGATCGTCATCGCGGGGTACGGCATTGCGTTTTATTGCCTGAGCCTGACATTGAAGTCCATCCCGGTGGGCATCGCCTATGCCATCTGGTCGGGCCTGGGCATCGTACTGGTATCTGCCGCCGGCTGGGTCCTGTATAAGCAGAAACTGGATGCGGGCGCCATTATCGGGATGATGCTGATCGTGGCCGGAGTGATCGTCGTGAACGTATTTTCGAAGAGCACGGAGCATTAAAGCCACCGTTCGTCGACAATTCGGGTTGTCCGTCGATCCGGAAGCCGTATATTGGGTACCGTGCGCCGCGGCTGTTATCAAGTGCGCTAAGTTTGTACCATGAAATCAGCATTTTCCTTCCTGAAAAACGGGCGGTTTTTAACGCATATCCTCTTCTGGGCATTCGCGTTTTTGCTGCTTACCTATATCTACAGCACTGCTTTCGGCAGTTACCGGCTGGGCACGGTAGTGGTGCTCATGCTGCTCCCCGTTCATATGCTTTACTATTACCTCCTCGTTCACCAGGTGCTGCCCAGCTTTTTCAAGGGGCGGTATCTGCGGACCGTTGTTTCCGGCCTGGCGGTGATGGTGTTGATGGCCGTTTTGTACCGGCTGGCGGAGATTTTCGTCACCGATCCCTACATTTACGATTTCTATATCCGCGACGATCCGGATTTCACCTGGGGCAAGCTGGCCAAATCGCGGTGGCAGCAGTTTATCAGCGCCGGGGATTTCGTGAACGCCGTGGAAAGAAGCAACGTGGTAGTCTGGATCGGGCTGACGTCCAAGCTGTTCATGATGTGGCACGAACGGAAAAATGCCATCCTGCAGGCGGAGCTCAGCTCCCTGAAAGGGCAGCTTCACCCCCATTTCCTGTTCAATTCCCTCAACAATATTTACGCCCTTTCGCTGGACAATGCGCCGCAAACGCCGGGCGTAGTGCTCGGCCTGTCGAACATCCTCCGGTATGTGATATACGAATGCGCGGCCGACCGTGTTTCGCTGGAGCGCGACATCGAGATCATGAACGACTACATCCGGCTGGAGCAGTTGCGGTATGAAGACCGGCTAGACCTGAACGTGCGCATCGAAGGCGAGCCCCCTGGCCGTTACCGGATCGCCCCGCTGCTGATGCTCCCCTTGCTGGAAAACGCTTTCAAACACGGTGTCGGCGAAACGGCCGAAGGCGCCTGGATCAATATGGAACTGCTGGTGCGCGACGGCGCCCTGCACCTGAAAATCAGCAACAGCAAGCCCGAACAGCCCGTACCCGGCAGAACGGAGCAAAGCGGCGGCATCGGCCTGTCGAACGTGAAAAACCGCCTGCGGCTGCTGTACCCGGAAGCGCATGCGCTGGCCTGGTACGACGAAGAAGAATGCTTCATCATCGAATTAATGGTTAAATTATCCGCCCATGACGCAGCCTGATACCCAAATACGGACCCTGATCGTGGACGACGAGCCCCACGCCCTGCAGATCATCCGGAAATACGCCGCGAACGTCCCGGAACTGGAAGTGATCGGCACCTGCAGCAATGCCATGCAAGCGGCGCAGGTGCTGCGGCAACAGGCGGTAGACCTGCTTTTCATCGATATCAAAATGCCCGGCCTGCTGGGTACGGACCTCGTCAGAAGCCTGAAGAACCCGCCCAAGACCGTGTTCACCACCGCTTATCATGAGTACGCGGTAGAAGGGTTCAACCTCGATGCGGTAGATTACCTCGTAAAACCCATCCCGCTGAACCGGTTCCTGCGGGCGGTTGACAAAGTGATGCACGCCCTCCGGGGAGACCGTGCCCCCGCCGTATACGCCCAGCCCCGGGAAACGCCCGTTCAGCCGGCGGCAAGGCATTACCTGTACCTGCGGATCGACCGGCAATCGATCAAGGTCGACACGGCAGATATCCACTGGATCGAAAGCGTGCGCGATTACATCCGGGTGGTGACGAAAGAGAAAACCTACATGACCAAACAGAAGATCAGCGTGGCCGAAAAACTCCTGCCCATGGGGCGGTTCCTGCGCGTGCACCGGTCTTTCATCATCCCGGTAGACAGTGTGGAAGGATACAATCCCAATTACGTGATCGTTGCCGGCAAGAAGGTGCCCATCGGCCGCAACTACAAACAGGCTTGCCAGGAGCATTTCGGCCCCGGCGGGGAAACTGCGGAATAAAGGCATCCGTTCGTCGAACTTCCATCTACCAACCCCTCCTTCCGGCGACCAAACCCCGCGCCGGTCGATCTTAGTTGCACCCGCCCCGGATAAGTCCGAACGTTGCATTCCCAAAAACAGGAATTCAATTATGGAACCAACATCTACGTCCGGCTTCCGGCGTTACCAGGGAGGCTTTTACAGAACGCTCATCCATCCCGGACAAACCAACGGCAGCATCGCGCTGCTGGAATTTACCCTGCCAGCCGGCGGCGAGCCGCCCCAGCATGTGCATCATGAGGAAGACGAAAGCTTCGTTGTCCTGGAAGGCAACATTCGCCTGCAGATCGGCGAGGTGATCACCGAACTGGGCCCCGGGGATGCCGCCTTCGCCCCGCGAAAAATCCCCCACGCATTCCGCATCCTCACGCCTGCGGCTAAACTGCTCAATTTGATCACTCCCGGCCAGCTGAGCGGATTCTTCGAGGAATTCAGCACACCGCTGGAAGGCGAGCCCACCATCGCACCGCCCCAGGCGCCCGACATGGAAGCCATCGGGAAGATGTTGCAGACCATCACCCAACGATACAACGTACATTTTCTGGAAACCAAATAAAAACAATCAATCGCGCCATGAAACGCCATCACTATCTCTTCTCCGCCATGCTGCTCGTATTGGCGGCCTGTTCCAACAAAGACAAAGGCATCGCCCCCAGCTTCAAGGTAGATGAAAATGCTTCCGTCATCAAATGGAAAGGCAGCGCCCCCACCCATTTCCATATAGGCAGCTTCAAGGTGTCGGGCAGCCTGCTCACCAATGGAGACGCCCGGGTTACGGGCGGCGATTTTACCATCCCCATCGCCAGTATCGACAACGAAGACCTTTCCGGTCCGCCGAAACTGCAACTGCTCAACCATCTGAAAAGCGATACCTTCTTCAACGTTCCCATGTATCCCGAAGCAAAGTTCCATGTCACAAAAGTGGAAGACTTCAAGGAAGCCTCCATGCCCGGAACCAACGCAAAAATCACCGGAGACTTCACGCTGATCGGGCAAACGCATCCGCTCAGTTTCCCTGCTTCCATCCAGGTTACGAAAGACAACATCTCCGCGACCGGCAGCTTCAAACTGCCCCGGCTCGACTGGGGGATGAACGCCTACAGCGATCCCACGGGGCCGTTGTACATCCTGCCCGAGATCGAGATTTCGATAGATATCAAAGGAACGCCGGCAAAATAACTCCATCTGTCCCCAAAAAAGGAAAAGCAGGACGCCCCGACAGTACGAGGCGTCCTGTTCCCGTTTGATAACCCGGTGCATGCAGACTGACCGGTGAACCGCAGATCGAAGTGCAGCACCTCGCGGATGCAGTCTGGCCGGTCATCTGAACGAAAAAGCGGCGGTCTCAAAATTTTGAGGCCGCCGCTTTTTTTTTCGCCCGCGAACGAACTATTGGCAATACCTGGTCAACAGGCGTTTTTTCGTGCCGCTGATGCGGGAGATCAGTCCCAGCAGCTTGAAAACCGGCAGGAACAGCATGGCGGCGCCGGCCGGGTGCATATCGCTCATATCGGAGATAGCGGCCAGGATCAGCGGGTTGCGGGGCATTCCCTTGTTATCGGTTATGCCGTCTTCCGCGAGGCCGTACAGGATGCGCAAGGCGTTCTCGAACCCCGTGGAGCCCGGCTCCACGATGGTGGTGAAGTGCACGGGCTCGCTGGTTTCGTTCGAAAAGCGGTGCGATACGCCTTTTTCCACGGTGAAATGCCCGCCGGGCGCCAGGCGCACGAAGCGGTCGTTCATAGTGACGGTCAGCACCCCTTCGGTTACCACGAAGGTTTCCGAGAAATTGCGATGGTAATGCATGGGCGTTCCGCCGCCGGGCATGAGCCTCACTTCCAGCCGGGAAATGCGCCCGCCGGTGGATGCGGAGGTTTCGGTGAAGGTGACCTGGTCTTTGATGATGGGGTTGACGATGGTTGCTTTCATAATGGGGATCACATTTTTCTTTTGAGCCGGAAACTGCCGGAAACTTTTTTGGATTTGGGATTACAACCGGATCCCGGCGCATATACCGTAGCCACGAAATAGCCGGAGATCGACTGCCCGATATTGCCGTAGCTGGAGATGTTCAGTTCGCCGGTACCGTACTTCACACCCGAACCGCCGCAGGGGTAGTATTCGGTGAGGTATACGGGCGGGATGCCGTTGGAAATAGACAACTGGACATTGAACTTTTTCGGCTCCACGGCGCTTCCGGATTCGTATTTACCCAGTCCTCCACCGTTCATGTAGAGGCTGACCCCGCCGGTGAGCCCGGTCCCCATTAAAGTGGTATTGGTGCCCAACAGCGCTGCGTCCATGGAATAGGCGACGTTCGTGGTGCCGTCCACATACCAGGTAAAATATTCTTCCGGCAGGAGCGTTACCGGCACCTGGACGATCACCAGCCCACCATTGCCCGGCCTGTCGGGATGGCGCTGGCTCACCAGGTTCCTGATGCGTACCCCAACAGCTATTTCCTGGTGCTGCGGGATGCTGGCAGGCGCTTTGTAATGAACTTTATGATGCTTGGTATGATCGAACGTGCCCGGGCCGGTGGCGAACCAGGTTTCAATGTTCTGGTCGGGCACCCATACCCCCTGGATGATCTGGTCCGTTCCTTTTTTGACATCCTGGTACAATACCATCAACATTGCCTGCTCGCTGGCTTCCAGGATACGATCGCTTTGCGCTATCTCGATGCGGAATATCCGCTCGATAGTCCAGTCGCTGAAATGGCGGGTTTGGGCACTGAGGGTATTATTCGTTTTGTCGATGGCCGTCATGATCTCCCGGTGCCAGAATCCTTCCTTGTCCTGATAGGCCATGTAGAGATCGTCTTCCGTAGTCCCGATGAGACTCGTGTCGGCGTACTTCAGCGTGATCTTCACATCTTGCTGGAACTGCACGTTTTCAGGCAGCAGCCGGTACGAAGGGCCTGTACCGGCGGGGAGCGTACGGCTCACGGTTTGGATGGAAAAGTTGGTGGCAGTTGAAACAGCGCCTGCGGGGATTTCGATGGCAATGTTGCCATCGGCCGATTGTATGCTGCCGCCAGCTGCGCCGATGGATTTGGTGACGGGCGTTCCTTCCGGAGTGCCGTGCGTAACTGGCTGGGGTTCGGGGAGCGTGGGAACCGGCGCTTCACCACCACCGCTCTTTTTGCAGGATGCGGCGGTAGCGAGCAGGAGTACGAAGTAAACACTCCGCTTCATTTTTCTGATCATAGCATGATTTTTAAAATTCAGATTTCTTGTGAACGGCAAAATTGGGCCACGCGCGCGGGACGAGAAAACAAAGTCGACGGATACACGAAATCATAGATAGAAACCGCTCCTGATCGATGTTTGATTGCCTATCCGGAAAAAGACAAAGCGCCGCAGCTCTTTCGAACCGCAGCGCTTTGTCCGTTCTCGCCAGAACTCGTCCGTTAACGATTTACCGTTCGGCTTTTTCCATAACCATGTGCAACCTTTATCTGATTTCGTGTTGCGCCGGGTGTTCCAGCGGCTTTCCGGTTAACGCGAGGTGCATCACCACGAGGTTCCTTCCGCCGGTTTCCAATCGTTCCATCACATCCCATCCGAGGTGGGCGTATAACCGTTCCGCCGAGTCGGTAAAAAGGTATAGGGATTCCATCCCTTTCTCCGCACTCATATCCTGCAGGTAACGGCACAGCTGCGCGCCGTATCCCTGGTTCCTGAACATCGGTACCGTATATACCATCGCGAGCCAGTGGCGGTATTGCCGGAAACGGGGCACCCGGTCGCACAGCCCCACATGATGATACACGCCACCCGTGGCCACGGGCCGGCCTCCTACGGTCAGCACGGCCTGGAATTGCGATCCGCCGGCGCATACAGCCAGCAGGTTCTCGCGGGTTTTCTGCAGCGGCAGGTTCCATTCTTCATTGTACCATTCAGCCACGAGGCCGATCATTTCGGTATCGCCGGGCCCGAGGGCCCGCAACCTTATATTGTCCATGGGGTTCATTGCTTATTCAAAAGTTACGGATCGGGTTGGATGCAAAAATGCGGATCGACCGAATCGGCATCCGGTCGATATAAAACCAGGTCAATTCCCGATCAGCGCATCGATTTCCGCCTGCAGGTCCCGCGCCCATGCTTCGTTCCGCAGGTTGAAATGGTCGGCCCCCGGTACCAGCACCACCCGGATATCCGCCCCTGCCGCTTCTGCTTTCCGGCCGAAAGCCGCTACGGATTCGTTCAGCAGGAAATTATCTTCCGTTCCCGCATACACCGTGATCTTCCCCACACCGGCTTTTTTGATCTTTTGCCAGTTGTTTTGCACATAAAGGGCCAGGTCGTAGGGCTTCCATTCCTGCACTACCGATTTATGAATGCTTCCGGTTTGGGGATCGAAGAGTTCTTTCGGCCGGCCGTCCTTTCCCGGCACCCCGAATTCCGCTTCGAACGATTGCTGCTGCCCGCCGTCACCGGCAAACAGTTCGGCCATCCTGGCATCGCGCTGGGATTGTTGGAAAATTCCGTTCATGCGGAGGAAACCCCGTTCCTTGCCGGCTTCGTCATGGTAATAATTTTTGGCAGAATAGAGGTTTACGCCGGTGAAGGAAGAGAAATCCAGCGGATCGGGGGCGGTGGCCCAGCAGCCGGCGAAGCTGGCGGGATAATGAAGGGCGAGCCATACGGCGCCGTATCCGCCGGAGCTTTGGCCGGTGATGAAAGTCTGTTTGGGATCGTTTTTGATCCGGAACCGCTGTTGGAGGTAAGGCAGCAGTTCGGTCACGAGGGCTTTGCCCCAGGGCCCGTTCACCCGCGAATCCACGAAGGCGTGGAGGCCCCAGGGGGTTTGGGTTTCGGGGTTGAGGTAGACGTAGATTTTATCTTTCCCCTGCCCCATCCCGAACACGCGCTGGTTGCCGGGAATGGCGCCATGGTAATGCGTTCCGCCCCATCCGGGGATGATGAGCACCACCGGGTACTGCCGCGATGCGTCTTTCGCATAGGATTCCGGCAGTATAACGGCGGCTTTGATGAAAATGTCTTCTTTCCTGAAATCGCTCAGCAGGGCCGAGCGCATTTTTACTTCCTTCGCCTGGTCCGTTTCCCGGAACGTGCGTTCGGGGAAGGCGTTGCTCAGTGTAACGGCACCTTCGCCCCGGCCTTTTTCGGCGATGTGGAGCAGGCCTTCCTGCCGGCTGTAGAGGTTCCCCGGGGCGGAGTTGCCTCTTTCCTTCGTGTTGGAATCCAGGATGGCGACGATCTTGTACACCCCGGGATCGAGGGTTTCCAGGGCTTTGTGCGAAGCATGGCTGCCTTTTTCGAAGCGGATGACCTCGCCCGTTTTCCAGTTCGAGACCGGGAGGTAGAAGGCGGGTTCTTCGGCCATGGTGCGGTCGGTGAACCGGGCGGCGGTGTCTTTCAGCGTGTAAACGAAGAGGCGGCCGGTGTAGGGGCCTTTCAGCGACGCGGCTAGCTGCACGTTCAATTTTACCTGCGCAATGGCGCTGAGGCTGCAGAGGGAAAATAACAGGGGTAATGCGATTCGTTTCATGTTATAGATGGATGTTTGTGTTGAGGAGACGATCCGTATTACCGAAAGTTTCACGTCGGTTTGCAAAAATCGACGAACGGCATATTCAATCGACGAACGCCGGTTTTACCGGCTTCCTTGCTTTGCAATAAGTAAGGGGGGCTATTTTTGTAGGGATTTTACCAGGCGGGCTCCTGTTCAAGCCGTTGTAATACCGGAACGTTATCTTCATGGGTGAAAATCCTGCCTGGGAGCCTTTTTCCGGTACGGTGATGGCTCCAACCGGCAAAAGCAAGGATTATAAATTTTCCCATATCGTAATTTTCTCAAAGCTAGCACAGAACGTGGACCGGTTAAAGAGCACCAAGGTGCAATAAGGCCCCGGAAACGAAAAAATCGCTGAAAACCAGCGATTTTTTATGGGTTGCGGAGAGAGAGGGATTCGAACCCCCGGTACTCTTTCGAGTACACCTGATTTCGAGTCAGGTACATTCAACCAGCTCTGACATCTCTCCGGTTGTTGCGAGTTTAACGAAATTCCCGGTTTTTTCCAATAACACCCGGTGCCGGGGTCATTTTGCAAAAAGCGGAAATTCCATTAATCCGGCCGCAAATGTAAATATCCGGGCGGATTAAAAAAACTTTTTTCCTACAATGGTACGCTGACATCGGGCTATTTTGTCCCCTCTTTCCACCCATCATCTACTGTTTGGGGCTTTTCTGTGCGGAAATGTCGTTATATGAATTCAAACTGGTGGGCGTGAGAAGAATTATCCGGCCGTCATTCCCGTACATTATCGGACATACCCGATCTATAGCTATGTACAAAGCCAGCCGCTCGATGTGGAAATTTGCAAAATTCCTGTAGCGTAACCCCAGATGTAAGGATCCTCCAGATCGCCGTGATAAGCTTCGTAATTTTTGCCGTTGAGTACGATTGCATGCAGACGCAGCTCTTCCGCGAAAAATTCATCGGACCATTCCTACGTGATAATGAGTCTATCGAAGGTCGGTTGCAAAACGGTCTGGATGTACGGTCATCGTACGCAAACGTCAGCAAGCCATACGCATCAAACAAGCTTTCCATTTCCTTTTTCGAAGTGTCAACCAAACGAGTGTTAGTGAACCTGAAATATCCCATTTCTTCCAGCAATCAACCATTTTCTTTCCGGTGAGTTCCGACTTGCGACGCAACTCCGAGTCTTTGGATTGCATGGCAATCTCAAGCGGCATTTCCTGCGGAACCGGTCTGGCATTGATTCTTAGCCCACAACTTTCTGTCAGAAGTAGCTTGAACATTGAAATGAGCGGGACCAATTCCAAAGATATCAGATAGTTGCCGAGCTCGAATTTACCGGTTTTGAAAAAAAGTTTTTGTTTAATTCATCCGGAGTTTTACTTTTGCGGCGGAGGAATGGCAGAGCGGTCGATTGCGGCAGTCTTGAAAACTGTTGACTGTAACAGGTCCGGGGGTTCGAATCCCTCTTCCTCCGCAGAAATTTTTTCCCGATCTTGTATCGGGAATTTTTGTTTTTGGGGGAGGCGTCCGTCTTTGCAACTATGATTTTGACTGTAACAGGTCCGGGGGTTCGAATCCCTCTTCCTCCGCAGAATTTTTTCCCGATCTTGTATCGGGAATTTTTGTTTTTGGGGAGGTGTCCGTCTTTGCAACTATGATTTTGACTGTAACAGGTCCGGGGGTTCGAATCCCTCTTCCTCCGCAGAAATTTTTTCCCGATCTTGTATCGGGAAGTAACATTGTTTTCTTTCGTTAGCTGTTTGTTGTCTTTAGTGCGGTGGTAGCGAGTTTCACTTGTTCATGATATAGCTTTCTTTGCCTTTGTTTACGTTTTTCTTGTCACTCGTTTGTTACG
>NZ_RXLO01000004.1 GCF_003958645.1 Chitinophaga rhizosphaerae | reverse complement strand
TGCTGAAGTAATGGACTCCTTCCCCTTTTCTATCGAAACAACTGTTAACTCTTTTTGACGAATACTGTATTTAATGCGTTTGTCCATAAAAATGCCCCCCTAAAGTGTCCAACTTTTGGGGGGCATTGCATTTGAGAGGCGGCTTTTTCTATGCGAATACATTCGATGATTAGTTGTTCATCAGCAGGGGCATCACCAGCATGAGCAGGTCTTCCTCTTCGGCTTTTTCTACCGGGCGGAGGATGCCGGCCTTGGTAGGCGCGCTCAGGTCGATGGTGATTTCGTCTCCCTCGGCTGCGTGCAGCATTTCGATGAGGAATTTGGCGTTGAAAGCGATCTGCATATCCTCGCCGCTGTACTGGCAGCTCATGCGCTCGTTACCTTCGAAGGAGAAGTCTACGTCCTGCGCGGAAAGCTGCAGCTCGGAACCGCTGATGCTCAGCGCCACCTGGTTGGTGCTCTTGTTGGCGAACACGCTCACCCGCTTCAGGGCGTTCTGGAAATCGCTTTTCACAAGGGTGAGGCGATAGGGATTGTCTTTCGGGATCACCACCTTATAATCGGGGAAGCGCGCATCGATCAGCCGGCAGATCATTTGTGCGTTCTCGTGGGAAACGAAGAAGTGGTTGCTGCTGTACGCGATGCGGATCTCGCTTTCGTTATCGGGAATAGCGGATTTCAGCAGGTTCAGCGGCTTCTTGGGGACGATGAAAGTATCGTCCTGCGGGCATTTCACGTCCGTCCTAACATACTTTACCAGCCGGTGCGCGTCGGTAGCTACGAAGGTGATATTGTCCGGGTGGAGCTCGAAGAACACGCCGGTCATTTGCGGGCGAAGATCGTCGTTGCTAACCGCGAACAGCGTTTTGTTGATGGCGGTGAGCAGTGCGGAGGAGATCATGGTGAAATTGGTGGCGTCTTCCGCGGCGGGCTCTTTCGGGAAGTTCTCCGGGTTTTCGCCCATCACCTTGTATTTACCGTTGTCGGAAGTGATTTCGACAGCGAAGGAGTTGAGATCGATGTTGAAGGTCAGCGGCTGATCGGGCAGGTTCTTCAGGGAATCCATGAGGATCTTGGCCGGGATACAGATACGGCCGCTTTCCTTGGCCTCTACCTCCAGCTTCACCTTCATCACGGTTTCCAGGTCGGTGGCCACAACGGTCAGCTCATTCTTTTCGATCTGGAAAAGAAAATCTTCGAGAATGGGCAGCACGGTGTTGGAGTTGATCACGCCGCTGATCTGTTGCAATTGTTTCAGTAAGGTGGAGGAAGAAACGATAAACTTCATAAGGTTACTTAATAATTGTTGCAAATGTAAGGCAAACAAAGATAGAAAGTTTCGCCAATGATCCACCCTCGGCTTTTCCACATCGCATGGCAAGAAACAAAAATGCGAAAGATGAATGCGTCTTGTCAAAAATGCAGTTAAATCGTCATTTCTTGAACAAATATTCGAGAAAAGGCCTGTATATTGAAAATATTGAAAACAATGTGCCGGTTCTTTTAAATTATTGTCAAATCGGTTAATTTTGCGGGCGCAAAAAACATCATTTCATTTAAATCAAAATCAAGGGATATGAAACTGTCTCATTTAGCCGAAACGCTGATAGGTTCCGAAATAATCAAACTTGCAGGAGAGATCAAGGAAAAGCAGGCTAAGGGTGAAAAGATCTATAATTTCACCATTGGCGATTTCGATCCCAAGGTTTTCCCCATCCCCCTGGAGTTCGAAAACGAAATCTGCCAGGCATACCGGGATAAATACACCAACTATCCTCCGGCCGACGGTATCCTGGAGCTCCGCAAAGCGGTTGGCCAGTTTATCGGTGAGCGCGAAGGCCTCGATTACGACCCCATGAGCGAGATCGTGATCTCCTGCGGCGGCCGTCCTATCATTTACGCTACTTACCGCACCATCGTTGACCGCGGCGAGAAAGTGATCTACGCCACCCCGTCCTGGAACAACAACCACTACACCCACTTCCTGGAAGGCGAGCACGTGGTGCTCGAAACCAAAGTGGAAAACGACTTCATGCCTACCGCGGCCGAGCTGAAGCCCCTCCTCAAAGGCGCTACCCTCCTCGCCCTCTGCTCTCCCCAGAACCCGACCGGCACCACCTTCGCCAAAAAGCAACTGGAAGAGATCTGCGACATGGTACTGGAAGAAAATAAAAGCCGCTCCGCCGGTGAGAAACCCCTCTACGTATTGTTCGACCAGATGTACTGGGTACTCACCTTCGGCGATACGCAGCACTATAACCCCGTTTCCCTCCGTCCGGAAATGAAGGACTACACCATCTTCATCGACGGTATGTCCAAAGCTTTCGCCGGAACCGGCGTGCGCGTGGGTTGGGCACTCGGTCCCAAGCACGTGATGAGCAAAATGAAATCCATCCTTTCCCACGTTGGCGCCTGGAGCCCCATGGCAGAACAGAAAGCCGCGGCCAGGTACCTCGTGCAGAAAGAAAACGTCGATAAATACCTCGCTCACTTCAAAGGCGAAGTGGAAGAACGCCTCGTGAAAATCTACGAAGGCTTCGATGCGCTGAAGAAAGCCGGCCACGCTGTAGACGCCATCGCTCCCCAGGCAGCGATTTACCTGACCATCAAGCTCGACCTGAAAGGCAAAACCACTGCCGGCGGGAAAGTGCTGGAAGACCAGGGCGCCGTTACCTCTTACATCCTCGATGAGGCGAAACTGGCGGTGGTTCCGTTCTACGCATTCGGGTCCGACCGTACTTCTCCCTGGTATCGCCTGAGCGTGGGTACCTGCGTGAAGGAAGAGATCCCCGCCATGCTGAGCGCCCTCAAAGCTGCGCTTGAGAAATTGAAATAAGGTATACCATATATAATAATGGTAACGATATTCCCGGCCCCGGTGCGCTCCGCACCGGGGCCGTTTCTTTTTAACCCGGCTTGGCTTTAGTGTTCCACACAAATCAATGAAAACCAATTGCTTTTGACTTTCCCTGATATGGCAGCCCCGTTCGTTAGGCAGGTTTTTCAGCGACTTAAACCACTATTATTGACGGTTTTACACAAATATTTTTAATGCGTAATAGCGATTGACGGGCGGGTTGGTGGACCGGTTTTCTCCGGGAAAGCTCCGCTCCGGCGGAACGCCGGCCCGCAATTTTCTGCGCATTCAGCGGAAATCCGATTGAATATCAGCCCGTTTTATCGGGTAATTTATTTTACCGGATAGGCGGCCCCATATCGTTATGCATCGCCTTAATTCGGCTAAAACCCTATTAATGATACTTTTACACAAAAGATTTTAATGCGTAAATTAAAAAGCTTCTTTTGTGTAAATTCACCAAAAATGTATTAAGTTGTTGATTATCAATCCATATTGATTCTCCACCTCATTTCCGTCCCATTCATCCTCAACCACTTACAGCCCCTCAAACCCGGGAAACTCCCTAAACTCCCATCTGTCACCCAATCGTTAAAAATGCGTTAAATGGTCAACTGTGCTTACTAAATTCAACAGAAGTTTCTAATTTTGACTTTGAAACTAAAAAAGTCAGAAAGTTAATGTTGACTGAAAACAGGGATGAAACAAGGGAACGCATCATCGATGCGGCACTGAATCGGTTCACGTATTATGGCGCCTCCAAAACGACCATGAACGAAATCGCGGAAGACCTCCATTGCTCCAAAGCATCCCTGTATTACTATTTCCCCGACAAACAGGCACTGCACGTGGCCGTGCTCGAAAAAGCCGGGGAAACCTATTTCCATGATCTCCAGGAAAAAGCCGACCAGGCCGTTACCGCCCGCCAGGCATTCATGGAGCTCATCGCCACCAGGCACGAATTCGCCCGCAGGTTTTGCCGGCTCGAATTGTTTAAAGTGTTAAAAGACAAACACCTGGTGCGGATCGCCAACAAAGCCTTCGAAGCCGCGCGCGACCGGGAAATAGGCATCATCACAAACATCATCGAAAAAGGCGTCGACCGTGGAGAAATGGTAAGCGCAGACCCGGCAAAGGTCGCCGCCTTGTATATGCATGCTATGATCGGCTTGCGCCTGTCACTGGTAAGTAAGGATTTAAGTGAAGAGATCAGCGACGAGGAATTTGAAAGGGTGCGGGAGTGGCAGGTGCAATTAGCCGACATATTCATCAATTCATTAAAAAAGTAAGATGCGAGACAGGATTCTGGAAACAACACTGCGCCTGTGCAAAACTTTCGGGGTGAAAAGCATCACGATGCAAGACATCGCCCGGGAATGCGGTATCTCCAAGAAAACCGTGTACGAACACTTCTCCGACAAAAACGAACTGATCGACGAAGTGACCGGCTACATGACAGACACTTACCGCGACCGGCTCGCCGAATGTCAGGACGCCGGAAAGAACGCGATCGACGAGCTCGTCTTGTCCATCAACCACACCGAGCACATGGCGCGGAGCACCAATCCCGTCCTGCTTTTCGAACTGGAGAAATACCACCCCTCCGCCTGGAGAAGGGTACAGCATTTCAAACAGGAAGAAATGGCGGCCACCGTGCTCGGCAACCTGGAAAGAGGCATCCGCGAAGGTCTCTACCGGCCCAACCTGCGGACAGACATCATGGTGCACCTGCGGCTCCTCCAGATGGATTCCCTCTTCAACCCGCTGCACTTCCCCGCCACGCAGTTCGAACTGCACGACGTGATGTACCAGCTCACCGTTCATTATATCAACGGCATCGCCACCCCGGAAGGACAGGCGCTGCTGGAAACATACCTTCCTTCCGCCATCACCGCATAACACTATCGTCACAATACACAGCATGAAAAAATGGATCATACCGTTCCTGTTCCTGTCTTCCGCCTGGACCACGAACGTTTACGCACAAACGAAGCAGCTGTCGCTGCAGGAGGCCCTCCGTTTTGCGCTGGATCATAACCAGCAGCTGGCCGTCAGCCGTCTGGAAGAACGGATCGGCAAACAGAAAACCCTGGAAGTCCGCGCCCAGGCGCTCCCCCAGATCACCGGTAACGCCAACATCACCGACAACATCAAGAAACAGGTGATGGTACTTCCCGGAGAATTTAACCGCGACGAGCCCGGTAAACCGGTTGCCCTCCCCGTAGGTACCACCTGGAACGCCTCGGCCTCCGCGGAACTGAACCAGCAACTGTTCAACCAGAGCGTATTCACCGGCCTCCAGGCCGCTCGTTCCGGCGAGGAATATTACACCCTCCAAACGCAACAAACGAAAGAAGCGGTCATCTATAACGTTTCCGCACTGTATTACAGCCTCCTCGTAAAACAGGAAAAACTCAACGTAGTGCAAAGCAATATCGACAAGATGACCAAACTCGTCGAAACCACGCAAAGCCAGCTCGATAACGGCCTGGCCAAAAGGATCGATCTCGACCGCATCAAGGTGAGCCTGGTCAATTACCAAACCCAGAAAAGCCAGCTGATCAACCAGCTGAAAGTGGACGAGAACAAGCTGAAACAAGCCATGGGCATGCCGGTGGCCGAAGACCTCGAGTTCCCTCCCCTCGCCCTCAGCGACATCGAACAGAAAGCCGCGGTGACGACGGATTTCGGGGAATTCAACCTTTCCAACCGTACCGAATATAAACTGCTGAAGAAAAACGAAGAGCTGCAGCAATTCCAGAAGAAAGCGTACATCGCCGAATATTTCCCCAGCCTTTCCTTCAACGGCCGTTATTCCTATAACAGCCTGAGCGACAAGTTCGACATGTTCAAAGGTAACAACGGGACCGCCAACAATTTCGGCATGGCTTCCATCGGGCTGACCTTGAAGATCCCCATCTTCGACGGCTTCGCCCGCCGCAGCCGCGTGAACCAGGCCAATTATACCCTGGAGCAGATCGCCAAAAAGCTGGATGCCAACAAAATGGAACTGACCACCGCGTTCGAGAACGCAAGGCTCAGCCTTCTGAACAGCCTCAGCACCATCAAGTCGCAAAAGGAAAACGTAGCCCTCGCCGACGAGGTGTACGCATCCACCCGGAATAACTACAACCTGGGCCTCGCCAACCTGACGGACCTCCTCAACTCGGAGACCTCCCTGGCCGAAGCCCAGAACAGCTATAACGAAGCCCTGCTCCAGTACAAACTCGCAGAGCTCGACCTCATCAAATCACACGGTAACCTGCCCTCACTCTTAAACTAATGCAAGCCATGAAGAAAGTTTTAATCTACGGCACTTTAACTATAGCAGCCCTCGCGGCCATCGTCTGGAAACTCAACGCCAACAAGGCAGCCAACGCTGCCAAGACGGAATTTGTGAAACAGAGCAACACCGGTGATATTCCCGTGCTCACCGAAAAAGCCGCCCGCGTGGATTTCGACCAGCAGTTCGCCGCCAACGGCAACTTCGAGCCGTTCAGGGAATTGACCTATCTCGCTGAAGCTGCTGGCCGCATCAATCAACTGCTCGTAGACGAAGGCAGCTTCGTTAAACAGGGCCAGATCATGGCGCGTGTAGACGATGAGATCGTAGGTACCGACCTGGCTTCCGCAAAAGCCAACCTCGCACAGCTGAGAGTGGATAAAGACAGGTATGAATCCGCTTTCAAGACCGGCGGCGTAACCCAGAAACAAATGGACGACGCCCGCCTCCAGTACGACCTCGCCGTTAGCCGCTACGAAGCCGCCAGCCGCAAAGTCAACGATACGTACGTGAAAGCCCCCATCTCCGGGTTCATCAACGCCAAGTACGTGGAAAAAGGAACCTACCTCTCCGCCGGCACCAAAATGTTCGACATCGTAGACGTAAGCCGCCTCAAACTCCGCGTGACCGTTCCGGAAATGCAGGTAGTCCACCTCAACCTGGGCGATCAAGTGAACGTGACCACCAACGTATACCCCGAAATCCAGTATGCCGGAAAAATCACCTTCATCGCCGCCAAAGGCGACCAAACGCTCAGCTACCCGGTAGAAATGGAAGTGACCAATATCAACGGCAAACAACTCAAAGCCGGCATGTACGGGACCGCCAACTTCGAAATGCCCAGGCAGGAACCCACCATGCTCATCTCCCGCAACGCATTCGTGGGCGGTGTGAACAGCAACCAGATCTATGTGCTGGAAGGCGGCGTGGCCAAATTGCGCAAAGTGACCGCCGGCCGCATCTTCGGCGATAAAGTCGAAATCCGTGAAGGCCTGCAGGACGGCGAAACCGTGATCACCAGCGGCCAGATCAACCTGACCGACGGCGCCAAAGTTTCCGTGCAGGCGCACTAAGACGATTTGCTTGACTTAACAAACCGACACAATGAAGATTACAGAGATTTCGATAAAAAGGCCAACGGTCGTGGTGGTGCTCTTCACCATCCTGACGCTGCTCGGGCTCCTCAGTTACAAAGCGCTCAACTATGAACTGCTGCCCAAGTTCTCGTCGCCCATCGTGACCATCGCCACCGTATACCCCGGGGCTTCGCCCTCGGAAGTGGAATCCACCGTCACCAAGAAAATTGAAGACGCCGTGGCATCCATGGAAAACATCAAGAAGCTGACCTCCAAATCCTCCGAAAGCCTCTCCCTGGTTACGGTGGAACTGAATAACGACGCCGACGAAGACATCGGCCTGCAAGACGCGCAAAGGAAGGTGAACGCCATCCTCGCCGATCTGCCGGGCGATGCCAAACCGCCGTCCCTCAACAAATTCTCCCTGGACGACCTTCCGATCATGACCCTTTCCGCCACGGCGAAAATGGATGACCGGAAATTCTTCGACCTGATCGACAAGCGTATCCAGCCCATGCTGTCGCGCTTGCCCGGTGTAGCCCAGATCTCCCTGATCGGCGGCCAGGAAAGGGAAATCCAGATCAACATCGACCCGAAAAAACTCGAAGCGTACAAGCTCTCCATCATGCAGGTACGCCAGATCGTGACCAACGCCAACCTCGACTTCCCGACCGGTAAGGTAAAAACCACCGATCAGCAGATCCTCGTGCGCCTGGCAGGTAAATATAAAGATGTGGACCAGCTCCGCGCCCTCGTGCTCACCACCACCGCCTCCGGCACCCAGGTACGCCTGGGAGACGTGGCCGATGTGCAGGATGCGCAGAAAGACGCGGAACGCCTCGCCCGTGTAGACCGCGACGCGTCTATCGCCCTCATGGTACAGAAACAGTCAGACGCCAACGCCGTAACCGTTTCCGAAGAAATCCACAAAGCCATTTCGAAAATCGAAAGCGAATACGCCGCCGCCGGGCTGAAGATCAAGATCGCGAACGACAACTCCGTGTTCACCCTCGAGTCTGCCGACTCCGTGATCCATGACCTCATCATCGCCGTGCTCCTCGTGGCCGCCGTAATGATGCTCTTCCTCCACAGCCTGCGCAACGCCATCTTCGTAATGATCTCCATCCCCGCGTCGCTCATCGCTACGTTCATTGGGATGAAAATGTTCGGCTTCTCGCTGAACCTCATGTCTTTGCTGGGCCTTTCACTCGTGGTCGGTATCCTCGTGGATGACGCCATCGTGGTACTGGAAAACATCTACCGGCACATGGAGATGGGCAAAAACAAGGTGCGCGCGGCGTTCGACGGTGTGAAGGAAATCGGGTTCACCGTAACTTCCATTACCCTCGTAATCGTAGTGGTGTTCCTCCCGATTTCACTGACGAACGAACTGGTAAGTAAAATCCTCCGCGAATTCTGCGTGGTAGTGATGATTTCGACCATGCTGTCGCTGCTCACATCGTTCACCATCGTGCCTTTGCTGGCTTCCCGGTTCGGTAAGCTCACGCATCTCACCGGCAAGAACTTCTTCGAGAAATTCATTCTGTGGTTTGAACGCCAGCTGGATAAATTTACCCGTTGGATGACCGGCATGCTGAAATGGTCGCTGGCGAACAAAACCATCACGCTCGTTGGTTCCGTAGTGCTGCTGCTGGCTTCTTTCCAACTGGTGAGCCGCGGGTACATCGGCGGTGAGTTCATCCCGAAAGGCGACCGCGGCCAGTTCATCGTCATGCTCGAAATGCCGAAAGACGCATCCCTCGAACAAACGAACCAGGCCACCCTCAAAGCGGAAGCCTTCCTGGAAAAGAAACCCGAAGTAGTGTCGCTCATCACCACGGTAGGGCAAACTTCCGAAGACGGTTTCGGTACTTCGCAATCTACCGCTTACAAATCCGAAGTAACGGTACAGCTGGTGGATATGCACAAACGTGAACCGGCAGACATCCTCGCTTCGCGCATCAAGAAAGAACTGAAAGAAGTGCTGCCCGGCGTGAAAGTGAAAACCACGTCCGTAAGCATCATGGGTACCGCGGAACGTGCACCGATCGATGTGATCGTGATGGGTACCGACCTCGACAGCGTTTTCAAATTCGCGAAAGCCGGTATGGCCGAACTGAAGAAGATCGAAGGCGCCACGGAAGTGAAACTTTCCGTGGAAGAAGGAAATCCCGAGATCAACGTGCAGGTGGACCGCGACAAGATGTCGGCGCTCGGCCTCACGCTCGAAAACGTGGGGGGAACGATGCAGACCGCCTTCAGCGGTACGGCAGACGATTCCAAGGTGAAGTTCCGCCAGGGCGAATTTGAATATGACATCAACATCCGTTTCGGCGACTTCAACCGCCGCAACATCCAGGACGTTTCCAATATCGATTTCAAGAACGACAAAGGCGAACTGGTGAAGCTTTCGCAATTCGCGACCATCACCGAAGGTTCCGGCCCGAGCCGCCTCGAGCGCCGCGACAAGAGCACTTCGGTTTCCATCCAGAGCCAGGTGATGGGCAGGCCTTCCGGTACCGTAACCCAGGAATTCGTCAAAAAGCTCGGCGAAATGCCGAGACCCATGGGCGTAAGCTACGTGCTGGGCGGCGACGCCGAAAACCAGGGAGACTCGTTCTCTACCCTCGGTGTGGCACTGCTTATCTCCATTATTATGGTGTACCTCATCATGGTGGCGCTGTACGACAACTACATCTATCCTTTCGTGGTGATGTTCTCCATCCCGCTGGCCATCATCGGTGCCTTGCTGGCGCTGGCGTTGACCAACAATACGCTGAACATCTTTACCATCCTGGGTATGATCATGCTGATCGGTCTGGTGGCGAAGAACGCGATCATCCTCGTCGACTTCACCAACCAGATGAAGGAAGAAGGCCAGAGCACGTACGACGCGCTCATCCACGCCAACCATGCCCGTCTCCGCCCGATCCTCATGACCACCATCGCGATGGTGATCGGTATGTTGCCGATCGCATTGGCAACGGGTGGTGTGGCTTCGACCAAGAATGGCCTGGCATGGGTAATCATCGGCGGCCTGATCACCTCGATGTTCCTCACGCTGATCGTGGTGCCCGTAATTTATTATGTGGTAGACAAGGCGATGGCGAAGTTCGGTATGGGACGTATTTCCAAAAAACGTTACATCCGCCAGCGGATGGTAGCGCCTACGGAACAGGAAATCGAAGCGCGCGACCTGCAATCCGCTTCGATGATGAACTGATAAAATACTTGCATAAGTGATAATAGTGTTACAAACAGTGTAACAGTTGTAGGTTTAACTAAAATGGCCGGGATATTCTTATCCCGGCCTTGGTTTTTTATGCAAATATGTGAAGGGTTTTAGCCCTTGACGATCTTGTTGTACGAACTGGTGATCCCTTTGATGAGCGAGGAGCTGAAGCCCTGGTGTTCCATTTCGTTGAGGCCTGCGATGGTGCAGCCTTTGGGAGTGGTTACCTTGTCGATCTCGGCTTCCGGGTGGCGGTTGCCTTTGATGAGCAGTTCGGCGGCGCCTTTCACCGTTTGTGCGGCGATGAGGTTGGCCGTGGCCGCGTCGAACCCGATTTCGATACCGCCCTGGATGGAGGCGCGGATGAAACGGAGGGCGTAGGCGATGCCGCAGGCGCCGAGCACGGTGGCGGCATCCATGAGCTTTTCGTCGATGGAAACGGTAACGCCCAGCTGGTCGAACATTTCCTTCACGAAAGCCGTCTGCTCTTCGGTGACGTTGCGGCCGCAGATGCAGGTGATGGATTCCCGGATGGCGATGGCGGTGTTGGGCATGGCCCGGAAGATGGGCAGGCCGGGCAGCGTGATTTTTTCGAGATCGTCGAGCAGTACGCCGGTCACCACGGAGATGAGGAGTTGTTTATCCGCATCGAAGCTGGCGCGGAGCTCGGTGAGGACTTCCTTAACGTTATAGGGTTTGAGGGCCACAACCACCACGTCTGCTTCGCGGATGGCTTTGGCGTTATCTGATTCCACATGAACGCCCTGCTCGCGCAATGCGGCCAGGGTAGCGATGTTGCGCTTGGTGACGGTGATTTCTCCGGCCTGGGAGAACCCGCTTGCGAGGAGGCCTTCCGCGATGGCGGAACCGAGGTTGCCGCCGCCGATGATGGCGATTTTCTTGCCTGACATAGTCTACTGATTTGGAAGAGTAAGGTACGGTAAAACCCCCGTTCCTGCAAACCCCGCCAAAAATGAGAAAGCCCCCGGCAAGCCGGAGACTTTCGTCAGACAACATCAAAAAATATGACCATTCCTGATGACTCAGGCGTTAATCCAATGTTACGTGGCTCCAGTTTTCGCCGCTTTTGATCCGGTACAGCTGCATTTCGCTGATGGAAAACTGTTCCGCGATCTGCTTCATCGTTTTCCGCCCCGGCTTGTGCAACAGGCGCTTGATGCTCTTCACCTTGGCGATGTTCAGCTTCAGGCCTTTGGTACGGTGGCGCTGCTGCTCCTTGTAGGCGAGCTTCGCCGGGCTGTTTTGCTGGTGCTGCTCCATTTCCTCCTTGGTGGCCCAGCGGAGGTTGGACACTTTATTGTTCTTTTTGTCGAAATCGAGATGGATGACGTATTTCTGCGAACGGCTGGTTTTGGGGATGAACAGGCGCGCCACTTCGCGGTGGAGGTAGAGCGACTGGTACGTGTCGGCCGGCTTGATGTTGAGCACCGTATAGCCTTCCACGGTAGAGCCGTTGAGCAGCCTGCCGTCTTCCTTGCTTTCCTGGTAACTCATCACCCTTCCCATATTGGAAACCGCGTAGCGTTTACGCAGGGCAGATTTGTTTTTGATCTGCAAGTCTTTCCAGACCTCATTTTTCAAATTTTTGATTGTGGCCATTGTGAAAGCAATTTATATGGTTCATTTCTGGGGTTCAGTCCGGAACTTCACAACTCAGTTCTCTCTCCGGATGATTCGCTGTTGCTTCTATGCCAGCCATTGGGGCCATCGTCCTCTCAAATATATGATCTTTGTACTGATATGCTACGGCATCCAGGACCTCCTCGATCTTTGGGGCCGTAGTGCAAGTTACTAATTGTGCACGGAATTCCTTGATGTGCGGCAGCCCTTTCAGGTAATTCGTGTAATGCCGTCTCATTTCGAGGATGCCGACCACTTCTCCTTTCCACTGGATAGACCGGCGGAGGTGTTCCTTGCAAACGTCTACCCGCTCGGAAACGGTAGGCGGCGGCAGGTGCTGGCCGGTACGGATGAAGTGCTTGATTTCATTGAAAATCCAGGGGTACCCGATGGCCGCACGGCCGATCATCACCCCGTCTACCCCGTATTTTTCCCGCGCCGCCACCGCCTGTTCGGGCGTGCAGATGTCTCCGTTGCCGAAGATGGGAATGTTAATGCGGGGATTGTTCTTGACTTTGCCGATGAGCGTCCAGTCTGCATGGCCCTTGTACATCTGCGTACGGGTGCGGCCGTGGATGGTCAGCGCCCTGATGCCCACGTCCTGCAGCCTTTCCGCCACTTCCTCGATGTTTTTGGTATCATCGTCCCACCCCAGCCGGGTTTTGACGGTAACGGGGAGCCGGGTGGCCTTTACGACGGCTTCGGTGAGGCGGACCATCTTGGGAATGTCTTTCAGGATACCGGCGCCGGCGCCTTTACAGGTGACTTTCTTCACGGGGCAGCCGAAATTGATGTCGAGCAGGTCGGGGTTGGCGGCTTCCACGATCTGGGCGGCCATGGCCATGGGCTCTTCGTCTCCCCCGAATATCTGGATGCCGACGGGGCGCTCGAAATCGAATATGTCCAGCTTCATCCGGCTTTTGATGGCGTCGCGGATGAGGCCTTCCGAGGAAATGAATTCGGAATACATCAGGTCTGCCCCCTCGCGCTTGCATACCGCACGGAACGGCGGATCGCTCACATCTTCCATGGGGGCCAGCAAAAGCGGAAACTCACCCAGTTCTATATCTCCAATTTTCACCATATAATTGCTGCCGGTTAGAATTTATTCTGACAAAACTGATAAATGCCCTGTAAATTTACGCAAATTTAGCACAGCGAAAGTATGATGGACTTTATACGGAAGGCGTCCCCGTTCGGACAACTGGCGATTTTATTGGGACTGATGTCTGTCTGCTTCATGGCATACGGCATCATCTTCCAGGAAGTATTCCCGGCTATCAGCGGGGGCTATACGATGTTGCAGGCGCAAGACCCCTCCATCATCAAAATCCCTTCCGTCGCCGCCGCCCTTCGCATATCGCAATTCTTTTATACGTTTACCGTGTTCCTCGTGCCCGGCGCCCTTTTCGCCCTGGCCATGGAGCGGCCGGCACAATACCTCGGCATTAACCGCGGGCTTCCATTCCTCCAACTGATCCTTTCCCTGCTCATCCTGCTTTGCTCCCTGCAGCTGGTAGGCGCGTCCGTAGAATGGAACAAGCTGGTCGGGTTTTCGCAGAAATTCGAGGAAATGGAGAAGCTGGCCGAGCGGCAGACCAAGGCCCTGCTCGTAATGCCCGATAGCTGGACGATGGTCCGGAACCTCTTCCTCATGGCCCTGTTGCCCGCCATTGGCGAAGAAGTGTTTTTCCGCGGTTGCCTGCAAACGATCGTTCAGCGGCTGGTACGCAACGGCTGGGTGGCGGTGCTGATCACCGCGATCATCTTTTCGGCCGTTCACCTGCAGTTTATTACTTTCCTGCCCCGTGTAGTGCTGGGCTTCGCGATCGGCGCGGTATTCCTCGTAACGGGGAACCTCTGGCTGGCCATTGCGGCGCATTTTCTGAACAACGGCATGCAGGTGGTATTGTTTTATCTTTACCAGAACAAACTTATCAGTAAAGACCCTTCCGCCGACGAATCAGTGCCCGTATACCTCGCCATTTTCAGCGCCCTCATCACGGGGCTCCTCATCTGGAGGCTCCAGCAACGCGCGAAACAGGCAGGGTACAACTGGAAAACGGCATTGGCGGAATCAAAAAACTAACATTATGGAAAAAGACTGGGTAAAAGTGTACGCAAGCAACATCGCCTACGAATCCGAAATTATCCGCGGCATGCTCGAAGAAAACGGGATCGAAGCCGTGATCGTTCCCCGGCAGGATTCATCTTTCGTGACCATGTTGCCGGGAATGGACGAAGTATACGTGCACGTCTCCAACGAGGCGCAGGCCAAACAGCTTATCGCAGAAAGCCGCCCCGAGCCCGGGAAAACGGAATAAACCGGGAATCGCCGGTTCACCTTAAATCAACACATGAAGACTTTCATTACGCGGACCATCACCGCCCTGTTTTTCGTGGCCATCATGCTGGGAGGCATTTTATGGTCGGGACTATCCTTTTTCGCCCTGTTTTTCATTATCAATTTCTTTGCGCTGCGGGAATATGCAAGCCTGGTTCGCCATATCGATCCCGATTACACGGAAATTTCGCCCTGGCACCGCAATGGCGTGCTGGTGGCGGGATGCGCATTGTTTATGTCCATTGCCGGAGACCGGTTCTGGTACGAAGGGTTTTCGCTGGGCGAGATCGGCTGGGTGCTGACGTTTATTTTCCTGTTGGTGATGCCGCTGGGGGAAATCCTCATGGGCAAGAACTTTTCGCTGAAAACGATCGGATATTCGCTGCTGGGGCTGTTGTACGTAACGGTCCCGTTCGGGATGCTCGTGGATATGAGCTTTACACAGGAAATTGTGCCGGGCTTCGGCCAACAGTACGTATGGCTGTACCCCCTCACCCTGATCTGCGCCATCTGGATCAATGATACCATGGCTTACATCGTAGGCTCCCTCATCGGGAAAACCCCCTTCGCCCCGGCCATTTCGCCGAAAAAGACGATCGAGGGGACGGTTGGCGGGATGATCCTCGCGGTGGCGGCGGCCGGCGTGTTCGGTCATTTCTGGGGGTATCAGTGGATGCCGTTACAACACTGGATCGCTTTCGCGGCTATCGCAGCCATCTTCGGGACCGCCGGCGATCTGCTGGAATCACGGCTCAAAAGGCTGGCCGGTGTAAAAGATTCAGGGAGCATCATGCCGGGGCACGGCGGATTCCTCGACAGGTTCGATTCCCTGCTCGTGGCCGCCCCCATCGCATGGATCTACATGCGGGTCTTCTTCTGATAAACATTTTTCTTCATACCTTCGTACCGCCTCTTTTAAAAAGGCCAGATAAAATCTACTGAATCATGACGATCCACCGTGAGGGTACCGCTACCATCGCCCTAACATTCGCCGTACTGGCGCTGCTCAACATCGCAGTGTTCTATTTCCTTTTCGATACGCCGGTACTGTGCTATACGCTGCTGGGTATTTCCATCGTGTTTTTCCTGTTCATCGTTTCCTTTTTCCGCATCCCCTCCCGCGAAATGAAATTCGACGAACGGCAGGTGATCGCCCCGGCAGACGGGAAGATCGTCGTGATCGAGGAAACCTACGAGCCGGAATATTTTAAAGACAAGCGCCTCCAGGTGTCCATCTTCATGAGCCCGGCCAACGTGCACGTGAACCGCAACCCCATCAGCGGCAGCGTGAAGCTCAGCCAGTACCATGCCGGCAAATACCTCGTGGCCTGGCACCCGAAAGCCTCTACGGAAAACGAACGCCATACCGTCGTGATCGGCAACGGCAAAACCGACATCCTCGTGCGCCAGATCGCCGGGGCCCTCGCCCGCCGCATCGTCAATTACCTGAAACCGGGCATGGACGTGAAGCAGAACACCGAAATGGGATTCATTAAATTCGGCTCCCGTGTAGACCTGTACCTGCCCGTCGGCACCAAAGTGAACGTGAACCTCGAACAGATCGTTCGCGGCGGCCAAACCGTGATCGCTGAATTAGCGGGATGATTTTAACGTTTCTTTTCAAAAGGGAAGCCGTATCTTCCAACATACAAAGACACACCGCATGAAACAATTCTTTTTGACGCTCTCCGCCGTAGCACTGCTCGCCGGCCCGGCACTCGCCCAGGAAAAACCTTCCGCGACGAAAAAGGCTCCCGCCAAAAAAAAGGAAGCCTGCCACAAGGGTAAAGATGCATCGTGCTGCCAGAAAGCGACCGCCGCCAAAGGTAAATCCTGCTGCATGCCGATGCCCTCCCGCTCGCAAGCCGCCGCCAAAGCCTCGGCCGCCAAAAAGAAAACTGCGGACAAAAGCTGACTTTTTGCAGCCATTATATTGGGAAGTCCCGGTAGCATTACGTTACCGGGATTTTTTTGTCCCTACAGAATGTTCTTCAGTTCGGAAAGATTTTTGATCGTATAAGTCGGGGAAACGCCCTGCTGTACCATGTTCGGCGCGAAATACACCTGGTCCATCCCCGCTTGCTGCGCCCCGAGGATGTCTACCTCCAGCGTATCGCCGATCATGATGCTGTCTGCCGCCGTGGTGTTCGACAATTTCATCGCAAAATCGAAAATTTCGCGGTGAGGCTTCAGCGAGCCAGCGCTCTCGGAAGTCACGATATGCGTAAAGTAATGCCCGATCCCGGAGTGCTGCAGCTTCAGTTTCTGCGTTTCCTCAAACCCGTTTGTGATCAGGTGGAGGGGGTATTGTTTATCGCGCAGGTAATCCAGTACCTCAACCGTGTCGGGGAATAGGGTGGTTTTGGTGGGGAGGATTTCCAGGAACCGTTCGCTGAGGGTTTTGCACAGCGCATCGTCGCACAGTTTAAATTCAAGGAAAGTTTGGGTGAAACGCTTGATGCGCAGCTCGTTGCGGTTGATGAAGCCTCTGCGGAAGCGGTCCCACAATTTATCATTGATGTCCGAATAGACGGCGAAAAAATTGTCGTACGACGGAATGCCTTTGCCGGCGAGGTTATGCGCGTGAAACAATTCCTGCAGGGTGGCGTTGGAGTTGGCTTCGAAATCCCAAAGGGTATGGTCCAGGTCGAAAAAAATATGTTTATATCTCATGATGGGTCCGTTCGTTGGCTAAAGTGGTGAACGGCAAAGGTACGACAAATCCATTTTTCCCTTATTTTGGCGTATTAAAAGCGTATTAACAACAAGACTTACAAGGGTATGTATGCAATCATCACAGGCGCCAGCAAAGGTATCGGGAAAGCGGTAGCGGAGAAGCTGGCGGCGGAAGGGTTTGACGTGGCGATCTGCGCCCGGGGCGCAGCGGCGCTGGAAGAAACGGCCCGCGGCATCCGGGAGCAAAGCCCCGCTGCGAAGGTGCTGGCGCTGCCGGTGGATATGGGCGACAAGCAGGCGGTGCTGGCCTTCGCCGGCGCCGTTCGACGCGAATTCGGCGAAGCGCCGGCCATCCTCGTCAACAATGCGGGCATCTTCGTGCCCGGGGCGGTGCATGAAGAGGAAGACGGTCACCTGGAAAAGATGATGGCCGTGAACCTTTACAGCGCCTATCACCTCACGCGCGCCTTCCTCCCCGCCATGAAATCGGCGAGGAAAGGCCACGTTTTCAACCTATGTTCCACGGCCAGCCACACGGCGTACCCGAACGGGGGATCGTACAGCATCACCAAATTCGCCCTGCTCGGGTTTTCGAAGAACCTGCGGGAAGAAATGAAGCCCCACGGCGTGAAAGTCACCTCCATCAGCCCCGGCCCCGTTCTGACGGCCTCCTGGGAAGGGTTCAGCGGGCCGGCAGACCGGCTCATGGAACCGGGAGACGTAGCATCCATGCTGTGGGCGGCGTATAACCTCAGCGCCCAGGCGGTGATCGAAGACATTGTGATGCGCCCCCAGCTCGGGGATCTCGGATAGCGGTGGAAGTCACCCCAAATCCTTTACTGTAGCCATTTTCAAGCTGCTTTTTTAACTTACTTTTAACTTGTCCGCGGCAAAGGCCGGTCAGGCATTGGTTAAATTTGTCATAGATGAAGTTTTATATCGCCAGATTGAGAAAGAATCTCGTTTTGCTCTTCGCCGTATTGCTGACGGCGGCAGGCGCCAGCGCCCAGGAATTCCGCTTCACCGCGCAAGTCAACACCAACGTGATAGCGCAGGATGAATATGTGCAAGTCCAGTTTACGCTCATCAACCCCACGAACCTCAGCGAATTCAAAGCGCCTGCGTTCAAGGGCTTCGAAGTGGTGCAGGGGCCTTCGCAGCAGCAGGGGATGTCTAACGACAACGGGCGTGTTACCACCTATTATGCATTTTCATACACCCTGGCCCCCACGGCGCCCGGCAACTTCACCATTCCCGGCGCCACGGCGCGGGTGGATGGCAGAACGGTGCGCAGCAATCCCGTTTCCATCGAAGTGACGAAAGCCGGAACGCCCGTGAAGCCGCAGGCGCAGCAGCCCGCCCAGCCGAATTATCCGCAGCGCCGGTATCCCGGGGAAGCACATCCCGGCGTGCTCCGCCCGGGCGACGATGTGAAGGAACAGTTGCGGAAAAACGTTTTCGTGCGGGTGGAAGTGGATAAAACGAACGTATTCGAAGGTGAACAGATCACCGCTACCTATAAACTGTATACCCGGCTGCCGACGAACTCCAGCGTAACGAAAGTGCCCGCGTTCAAAGGGTTTTCCGCCAAAGACATGGACATTCCCAATCCGCCGCGGCCAACCGAAGAAATGGTGAACGGCGTGCCTTTCAATGTGTTCGTGATCCGCAAGACGTTACTGTTCCCCCTGCAATCCGGCGAGCTGGAACTGGACCCCGCGGAAGTGGATAACCAGGTCCATTTCGTGAAAGTGGGCGGCAGCGGCCAGCGCAGGCGCGCACAAACCAACGATCCGTTCCAGGATTTATTTGCGGACGATTTCTTCTTCGAGCAACCCGAAGCCGAGATCGTTCCCTACAGGATCCAGAGCCCCGTAGTGAAAGTGCAGGTGAAACCGCTGCCGGCAGAAGGCAGACCGGCCAGTTTCAATGGCGCGGTAGGGCAATTCACCATGAACGCGTCGCTGGATAAGGAACAGCTGAGCACAGACGATGCGCTTTCGCTGAAAGTGGCCATCAGCGGGCGTGGCAACGTAAACCTGCTCAACGCTCCTCCGCTGGACATTCCCGCCGCATTCGAAAAATACGACCCCACCGTTACCGACAACATCGAAAAGAACAGCAATCCCCTCAGCGGCAGCCGCACGTTCCAGTATGCGCTCATGCCGCAGCAGAAAGGCGATTACAACCTGAAACCGGTCGAGTTTTCCTACTTCGATCCTGCGGCGAAAGCCTATAAAACCATCACATCCGCGCCGTTCAGCGTACACGTGGTGCAAGGGAAGGAAGTGAAGAAAGAGAAAGCCGATTTCGGTGGACAAACAGACCTGGCCGGCATCCGGACCAGCAGTGCGAAATGGAGCAAGCAGCGCCCGTTCTTCTTCGGGAAGCCCCTGTTCTGGGTGCTCTTCCTGCTGCCGGTACTGGCCATTGCCGGGGCGGCGTATTACCGCCGCCGCGAGCAATACAACACGAACAACGCCGCACTCCTTCGCCATCGCCACGCCAACAAAGTGGCGCTGAAGCGCCTGGAGCTGGCGGCGCGTTATCTGAAAGAAGGGAAAGACAAGGCTTTCTACGAAGAAACATCGCGCGCGTTGTGGGGCTACCTCAGCCATAAACTCCGCATCCCCATGGCCGAAATGTCGAAACAGCGGGTGGATGAAAAATTGACGAAACTCCGGCTCAGCGATGCCGCCAAAGAAAAACTCTTCGCGCTGGCAGACCGTTGCGAACGGGCGCTCTACGCACCGGGAGACTCTGTGGAACTGCGCCAGGGCGCTTACCAGGAAGCCGTTGAAGTGATCACCAATATCGAAAACGAAATCAAAGGACGGGCGTAAACCACGCCGGAAAAAACAGTTATATGCAACCATTCATTTCTTACTGCGCCCGCCTCTTCCTCATCTTCCTGCTTGTCGGAACTGCCGTCAAAGCCCAGGAACCCGCCGCTTTCAATGAAGGCAACCGGCTCTACGAACAGCAACAGTTCGCCGAAGCCGCCGCCAAATACCAGCAACTGATCGATTCCGGGTTCCAGGTGGCAGACCTGTATTTCAACGCCGGGAACGCGTACTATAAATCCAGCCAGACGGCCATGGCCGTTTACAGTTTCGAAAAAGCGCTCCGCCTTCAGCCTGGCGACGAAGCCATCGAGCACAATCTTGCCCTGGCCAACCAGAAGGTCGGCAGTAATGTGGAAACGCTTCCGCTGCTTTTCTTCGAACGCTGGTGGCTGCAATGGCAGCAGCTGCATACGCCCGCAGGATGGGCCAACTGGAGCATCGCCTGGAGCTGGATATTTTCCGCGCTCGTCATCGCTTACTTCTTCTTCCCCGTTCCGGGAAAAAAATACATCCGCTGGGCGCTCGCCGTCTCCGGCATTTTCCTCATCGGCTATTTTTCCATGGCTGCGTGGATGCACAGCCAATCCTTCAACAGCGGCGACGCCATCGTGATGAACAATTCGGTGAAAGCCAAATCCGCGCCCGACGATGGCGCGAAAGACCTGTTTGAACTGAAGGAAGGTATGAAGGTAGAAGTGCTCGACGCCACCAGCCAGTTCGGTAAAGTGCAACTGTCTGACGGCAAAACCGGCTGGGTGCCGGTGAACGAGATCAGGCGCTTATAATTTCTCGATCTTTTCCAGGAATTCCTGTTTGCGGTTGCGGGCCAGCGGCACGGTATGCCCGTCGGCCATCACGATGTCGCCACCATCGCCCTTGATGTATTTAAGCATGTGGGCCAGGTTGATGATGAAGCTGTTGTGCGTACGGAAGAATCCCTTGTTGCGCAGCGTATCGTCTACATCCCGCAGTGGCCGGCAGATCATGACCGGTTTGGGGCATTCGTGCAGAAAGATGCGGGTGTAACTTCCTTCCGATTCGCAATACAGGATATCTTTCACGGGGATCATGCGGAGCCCGTCGAACGTAGGGAGGGCCACACGCCCGAACTGCGGCATTTGCTCGTGCAGGAGGCGCAGGATCGTGTCTGCCTGCATCTGGGCGGCAGGGTGACGTT
This sequence comes from Chitinophaga rhizosphaerae, assembly GCF_003958645.1. GTDB lineage: Bacteria > Bacteroidota > Bacteroidia > Chitinophagales > Chitinophagaceae > Chitinophaga > Chitinophaga rhizosphaerae. Next base: position 545,558 of record NZ_RXLO01000004.1, on the reverse strand, counting down.
CCGTGGCTTTGTTCACGGCTTGTACCAATTCATCTTTACCGATGGGTTTGAGTAGGAAATCGAGCGCGCTGTGGCGGATGGCTTTGATGGCGTAGCGGTCGTGCGCGGTGGTGAAGATGACGGAGAACCGGCGCCAGGTGCAGTTTTCGAGGACGGAGAAGCCATCGGCACCGGGCATTTCCACGTCGAGGAACACGAGATCGGGCCGGATGCGCTCGATAGCGGCGCGCCCTTCTTCCGCCGATCCGCTGCAGGCAACGATTTCCAGTTGCGGGCAGTATCGGTTCAGTTGCATGCGCAATACCTCGCGGCAGTGCTCTTCGTCGTCTATGATGATCGTTTTCATGGAGCTGGGATATGGCCTTATGACAGGTTTAACCTGGGGTTATCAAATTTACTTAAAAATCCTTTCTTCGGCCGCCACCTCGTCGTAGGTAACGTCTGGCAGGCGGATGAGGGTATAGGTGCCGATGCGCTGGTGATGCTCGTCGTACCGGTGACCGGAGGTAATGTTGGCGTGTGTATGATACCGGTGATTGATCCAGTGGAGCCGCTCCCCTGCTACGGCGATGGCGGGCGTTTTCTGCTGATGGAGGTGAAACGCGCCATGCCGGGCGATGCCGTTGTCTTCCAGCCTGACGAACATGCCGTCGTCATTTTTCCCGATTTCGATCTGGATGTAGCCTTTCCCTTCTTCGCGCTGCAGGAGGCGGTTCCAGATGGCGTTTTGTACGTATGGCTGGATGAGGAACGGGGGGATGAGGACATTGAGGGACGGATGGCCGGGCAGCAGGCGGATGTCGTATTCGAACTGGCCGTCGAACCGCAGGGATTCCAGCTGGAGGTAGAGGTCGAGGGTTTCGAGGTCTTCTTCCAGGGAAATCCATTCGCGGCTGCTGTGTTCCAGCGTCATGCGCATGAGGCGGCTGAAGCGGGTGAGGTAGGAAGATGCCATATCGGTGCTGGAGGAAAGGATGAAGCTATGAATGGCATTGAGGCTGTTGTAGATGAAATGCGGGTTCATCTGCGTTTGGATGGTGTGAAGTTCCAGCGAGGCTTTGCCGCCCAGGAGGTGGTATTGGTCCTGCATGCGGCGGCGCATCCTTCTTTCCCGCCACCAGAACGCACCTGCTACGAGGGCGCCTGCAAGGAAGAAAAGGATAGTCAGCGATACAGCGGTACCCGGGAAAAACGATGGTTCCTGCGCGGCAACCGTTGGATAAGCATGCGATTGAACCGAGACATTAGCGGGGTTAATCATATCGAGTTCTAGTCCGCTCAAATATAATCTGCGGTCCGGCTCCGGAAAAGAGGGAAGTCATAGCTGGCGGGCGCCGCCGGAAAATCGGCGGCACAGCGGGGTTATCTGGCAAAAGGCTTTATCAGCCGTCTGTAAACTTGTACCCTACGCCGCGAACGGAGTGGAAATAGCGGGAATTGCGGCTGTCTTCCTCGAAGTATTTTCGGAAATTCAGGATGAAGTTATCGATCGTCCGGGTGGTAGGATATACGTTGTACCCCCAAACCACCTGGAGTATTTTTTCGCGGGTAACCACTTCGCCCTTGTTCTCGATGAGGAGCTTCAGCAACATGGTTTCCTTTTTGGACAGTTCGTGGTGCTTTCCGTCTTTGCCCACACATTCCTGCGCGGCGAAATCGATCATATTATTGCCGAAACGGTACACATTGGGCACGCTGTCCTTATCCTGGATCTTTTTGTTCTTGACGATGAGCTTTTCTACCCGGAGGAGGAGTTCCTCGAGGTTGAAAGGCTTGGTCATATAGTCGTCTCCCCCTTTCTTGAGGCCCAGCACGCGGTCGGCGCTACTGTTTTTGGCGCTGAGGAAAAGGATGGGCACTTCGTTGTTCTGGATCCGGATGTTCTCGCAAACCGCCAGGCCGTCCATTTCGGGCAGCATGATGTCGAGTATGATGAGGTCGAAATACTCATTCTTGACGGCTTTGAGGGCGCTGGTGCCGTTATCTACCGCCGTAACCTCATAACCTTCCAGCTCCAGGTTGAGTTTTAATGCCTCCTGCAGGTTCTCTTCGTCTTCTACCAACAAAATTGATGCTTTCGTCGCTTCCTTCATAAATGCATTGGGTGAAATGGTGAACGGTAAATTGCTTTTCCGGTTATTGCCTATAAAATTACGCTTAACTGGTTAATTTTATACAGGTTGGAGGGAATAATCCTGCCATTTGATCTCAAAACACGTGCCTTTCGGCAAGTTGTCACGCACGGAGATGGTTCCGCCATGCTGTTCCACGATCTTCCGGGTGAGGTAGAGGCCCAGTCCGGAGCCCTTCGACTTCCGGGTATTCTCGTTCCCGATGCGGTAAAACTTCATGAAAATCTTGCTTCTCTCTTCCTGCGGGATGCCGTTCCCTTCGTCGCAAACCCGCATCAACAGGTCGTTTTGTTCTATTTTCAGGCTCACTTCGATCCTGGTCCCCTTCGGCGCATACTTCACCGCATTTTCCACGAGGTTGTTCAGCATCAGCGTGATCATAAATTTATCCGCCTCCATCCCGATCCCCGGCTCGATGTCTGCCAGTATGTCGTGACTTTGTATCCGGTCGCGCAGCTCCTGCAGTGCATTGCCCAGCTCCTGGCTCAGGTCCAGCGGCTCGAAGAAGGGCTGGGAGTTCTGGTGTTCGAACTGCGACGCCAGCAGGATGTTGTTGCAGAGCTGGTCGAGCCGGTTCGTTTCCCGGATGGTGGCGTCGAGCAGTTTCTTCTCTTTTTCTTCGTCGAGCTTATGTTTACGGAGCGTTTCGAGGTTGAGTTTGGCGATGGCGATGGGGCTTTTCAGTTCGTGGGTGACCGCCATCATGAAATTCTGTTGTTGCTGTTGCAGGCGCATCTGTTTCCACACGGCGCGGTATACGATGGAAGCGCCGGCGAGAATGATGATGAGGAAAATGGTGCCTTCGCCGATGTACTTGAGGGTGCGCATGCGTTGTTCGTGATGATGGCGCTGCATCTCCCGCATGAATTCTGACGGTTCGTGCAACAGGTGGACCCGGTGCGTCAGTTCCAGCTGTTCGTAATACGCGATCTCCTTCGATTGCTGGTGCAACAGGATGCCCCACCAGAAAAGCTGGACCACGGTATAAGCCAGTACGAAAATGTAAATGGCGGTGACCGTCTTTTTGCCCGGAAGGGCTGCTGTGGTCGACTGTTTCTTCATGCCTTAATTACGCGGAGCGGCTTTTTCCACGCGGAGGCCAACGCTGAGCATGTCGGGCAGCGGGTCCTGTCGCATGTTCTGCTCGAAAGTGAAACGATACGTGCCGGCCCTGGGGAGGATGGCGTTCTGCTGGATGGGGATGCGGTGCTCGAAGATATCGTCGAGGCCGCTGCCCAGCCATTTGCCGTAGCTGTCTGCCAAAGGCAGTTCCACTCTCCGGGATTGCGGCAGGCTGTCGCCCGGCAATTGGGTGCTGACGATCAGCCAGATGTTGTTGTACGGGTAAGCGTCTTTGTGGCGGACGTTCACGTACAGGTTGTAATAGTACGCCGTGTCTTCATTGCCGAGCGTTACTTCGTATGCTGGTTTGAAGGACTTGTCCCAGCTGGATTGCGGGATGTCCCTGTTTTTTTCAAAGGTATCCAGCCTCGGGGGCTTGCAGGCGAAGGCGAGCAGGCCGAAGGCGAGGCAGGCGAAGCGAGATATCGTCTTTACGGTCATATGCGGTATTAGAGTACGTTGAGCACCTGCTCTTTGGCTTTCTCCAGTTCGTCTTTCATCATCACGACCCATTGCTGGATGCCGGCGTCGTTGGCTTTGGAGCCGGTGGTGTTGATCTCGCGGCCGATTTCCTGGAGCACGAATCCGAGTTTTTTGCCTTTGGCGGATTCTGCTTCGCCCAGGATGTCTTTGAAGTAGCGGCAATGGTTCTGGAGGCGAACGAGCTCTTCGGAGATATCGAGTTTCTCCAAATAGAAAATGAGTTCCTGTTCCATGCGGTTGCCGTCTACGTTTTCTTTGCCTACATATTCGGCGAGGAGGGTTTCGAGGCGGGTGCGCACTTTGTCTTTCCGGAGCGGGTCCAGTTCGCGGACTTTCTCGGTATACAGGAGGATATTATCGATACGGAGCAGCAGGTCTTTTTCGAGCATCTGGCCTTCGTCTACGCGGTGGGCGTCCATTTCTGCGACGGCTTTGCGGACGATGGCGGCTACTTCGTTCCATTCATTTTCGGAGATCTGTTCGCTGGCGGGAGACACTACTTCCGGGAGTTTCATGAGCACGTTGAGCATGTCTTCCTGGGGGATGGCGAGGTCGCGCGCCATGCCGGAGATGGCTTCGTAATAATACCGCGCCAGTTCGGTGTTGATGACTACGGGGCGGGTGGCGCCGTTTTGTTTGATGTTGATCGTGGCGTCGAGGGTGCCGCGCTGCAACTCCTGCTGGAGGATGTTACGGATGTCGAATTCGTAGGGTTTCAGTAAGGGAGAAAGTTTGAGGTTCACTTCGAACTGCTTTCCATTGAGCGATTTGATTTCGGCCACAATGGTTGTTTCTCCCCGGGTTACTTCCGCACGGCCGAAGCCGGTCATGGATTTCAGCATATTATCTGTTTAATGTGACAAACCTAGTCAATTATTGTCATATTTCGGCCGGAGGCCCAACGTGTTAGCGGAAGAGTGCGGCTTCGATCTCTTTTTTGCCCAACATGACCATATCGCCGGGCTGCATGTTTTTGACGTTGATACGGCCGATGCGGTAACGGATGAGCCTCAACGTGGGGAAACCCACGGCCGCGGTCATTTTCCTTACCTGCCGGTTCTTGCCTTCGCTGAGCACGAGCCGAATCCAGGGTGCGGGGATGTGCTGCCGGAAACGGATGGGCGGGTTGCGGTCGGGAACTTCCGGCGGAGCGGTGAACAACGATGCCTTCGCGGGTTTTGTGCGGAAGGGTTTCCCATCCACCGTGATCGTCACCCCCGCTTCCAGTTGGCGGACCGCTTCCGGCGTGATCGCCCCGTCTACCTGCACCCAATACTCCCGTTCATGCGCCTGCGAGGGATGGAGCAAACGTTGGTTGAGGGATTTGTCGTTCGTGAGGATCAGCAACCCTTCGCTGTCATAATCGAGCCGCCCTACCGGGTACACATCTTTGGGCACGTCGAAGTAGTCGGACAAAACGGCTTTGTCGCCTTCTTTCCCGAAACGGGTCAATACCTGGAACGGCTTGTAAACGGCAAAATAGGAAAGGCTCACGCGCACTGCTTTGGTTAAGGGCCTGTAAATTAGTAATTTTGCCGCATCCTTAGCGATTTTATGGCATATGACATGTTAAGCGAACCATCTCCCTGCCCGTACTGCGGCAAATACCTGGGCGAAATCTTTTCCGCCGCCACGCCTGAACATGTGGAAGAGATCTCCAACGCCAAAACCTGCAAGATCTACCGTAAAGGACAAGACATATTCCAGGAAGGCGGGCATCCTTACGGCATCTATTTCGTGAATTCGGGGAAAGTGAAGTTGTCGCACAGCGGCGACGAAGGTCGCGAGCAGATCGTACGGCTCGTGAAGCCGGGCGACCTCATCGGGTATAAGGCGCTCATTAGCAATGCACCATATACGGCTACGGCTACCGTGCTGGAAGACAGTGCGGTTTGTTTCATCCCGCGGGAAGTATTTCTCGGCCTGTTGCAGAAAGATCCCACGCTAGCGTTGCGCATGATGCAGATACTTTCGAGCGAGTTGCGGAGAGCGGAGCAAAAGATCACGCACCTGGCGCAGAAACCTGTTCGGGAGCGCCTCGCCGAAACATTGCTTACGCTGAAGGAAACGTACGGGCTGGAAGACGACGGGCAAACCATCAACGTGACGCTGTCGAGGGAAGAGATCGCCAACCTCGTGGGTACCGCTACGGAATCGGCCATTCGTCTCCTCTCCGAATTCAGAAAAGAGAATGTGATCGACCTCGCCGGTAAAAAAATCCGCATTCTCCGCCTGCAGCAACTCATCAAAATGGCGAATCTCCAGGATTGATTCCCTTACATCCCGAAGTTTTGACCGCAAAAGGCATTTAAAAGCCGAAAATGAACGGAAACCGGTTTTGCCGGCCAACTGCCCACCCCCGTCCGAAACACGAAATTTAACGCCCCGCAAACCGGTGCATGTGGATGCAAGTAAGTTGAAGTGATCGATGTAACGCTGTGTTGGAAAGGGTTTCAGGAGGAATTAAAAAAGTCTGACTGCGAGAACAATCAGACTTTCTTAGTATGTGAATGGGTTAGTAAGTACAGGGAAATAAATTTCCCTACACAATATTAAAAAGAATTTCATCACAAAAGAAAAATTTTACAAGAAATTTTATTCACAAGCAAAAAAAAATTGTGGATAACGCCCCCTAACTTTGCTTCGATTTAACGATGTACATATGAAGTTTGACACACCGATACCGGTTACGGAAATAGCAGCGCTCACCGGCGCCACGCTGAAAGGCAACGAAACGCTGATGGCTACGGGCATCAACGAGATACATAAAGTTACTCCGGGCGACATCTCGTTCGTAGACTTCGAGAAGTATTACAGCGCCTGTCTCAACTCGGCGGCCACCATTATCATCATCAACAAGGATGTGGACGTTCCTCCCGGCAAAGCGATCCTCGTAACCGACGATCCGTTTTCCGCGTACGTTGGCCTCGTAAAACGCTTCCGCCCCTTCGTTCCGCAAACACAGGCCGTAAGCGATAGCGCGGTGATCGGTGAAGGGACCGTTCTCTCTCCCGGCGTAGTGGTTGGCCACCATGTCTCCATCGGCCGCAACTGCATCATCCACCCCAACGTTACCATTTACGAACATACCGAGATCGGCGACAACGTCATCATCCATTCCGGCACCGTGATCGGGGCGGATGCGTTCTACTTCAAGAAACGGGCAACGCGCGAAGTGATGTGGGACAAACTCGTGAGCTGCGGGCGCGTCATCATCGAAAACGACGTGGAGATCGGGGCGCTTTGCACCGTAGACAAAGGCGTGAGTGGCGATACGATCATCGGGCAAGGCACCAAGTTCGATAACATGGTCCACATCGGCCACGGCACCATCATCGGCCGCAACTGCCTCTTCGCCGCCCAGGTAGGCGTAGGTGGCAAAGCCATTATCGAAGACAACGTCATCCTCTGGGGACAGGTTGGTGTGAACAAAGACCTCACCATCGGGAAGGGAGCCGTCGTTTTCGCCGGCAGCGGTGTGAAAGATTCCATCGAAGGCGGGAAAAACTACTTCGGTTCGCCGGTAGAAGAAGCACGCACCAAAATGAAAGAGCTCGCCTGGATCAAACGCATTCCCGAAATGTGGAACAAACTCAAAGGTTAATTTCCAAGTCATGATAAAATCCCTCACCGGGTTCGCCGCGACCTGCCTTTTCCTGGTTGGCTGCGGTGTTACAAAACCTGCTTCCCCGACAGGCCTCTATAACGCAGCCAACGAACTTGCCGTGAAAACCGACGACGGATGGTTTTCCGCCAAAACGATCTCCATCGGCGACTACGCCACTTCATCGCGCACCAACGGCATCCCTTCCGGCGCGCCGGCCAGGCAATGGAAAAACGTTTCCGACGCTTTCTATTTCACGGTGAAGAACGGCGGTTCGCAATTGCCGGTGCAGGTACTGAGCACACCGCGGATCACTTTCTCCGCGCGCACTTTTCCCGGGTGGTTCCCGAACATGGGCGGCGACGCCCCGCTTTGGTACGTTCATGTGGGCGCTACCGCGGCAGACCCGCTTAAAAGCTGGGAACTGATCGTGAAAAGGAACATCGCGTTCCTGGAGCTGAACGATAATAAAGTGACCGGCATCCTCCGCTCCCCTACCGATGAACTGAAAGTGACGGCGCACAACCGTTACGGCGCGGTGAACAGTGCAGACAAAATCTGTTATGAATTCCAGTGGAAAGGGATCGCCGTGGCGGCGGTGCTGACCGGGAAAGATCAGCGCGTCTGGCTGCAGAAGGAGCTCGATCCCGCGCTGCGCGAAACGCTGGCGGCAGTGATGCTCGGCATGCTGTTCAGGCCACAGTAATGCGGCGTCAGGAAGGGTTGGACTGTTTTTCCCGGAGGTAGGCGAGCGAGATATGCGCAATGGTATCTGCCAGGGGGCGGAACCGGAAACCGGGGAGCGCTTCCAGTATCTTATTGTTGTCGTAGTAGACTTTCAGTTGTGCGGTGCGGGCGGTTTCGCGGGTGAGCAGCGGCCGTTTGCCGGTGATCATGCCGCGGATTTTTTCCACTCGCCACACGAGCGCCGCCATCCAGGGTTTGGTGGCGATGTGCGGGGGCTTTTTACCGAGGTGGCGGGCCATTTCGGTGAAGAGTTGCCGGTACGGCCAGTTTTCTCCGTTGAGAATGAAGCGTTGCCCGGAAATATCACTGTCCATCAATCTTACCATCGCTTCCACTACATCTTCCACATCCACGAATCCGTTCACGCCTTCGGTGTAATACGGGAACTCTTTCCACGCGTTTTTCAACAGCATCCCCGACCCATCGTGCCAGAAACCGCTGCCGAGAATGATGGAGGGGTTAACGATCACGGCGTCGAGCCCTTCGGCGATGCCGCGCCAGATTTCCATCTCGCTGAGATGTTTGCTGACGGCGTAATGGCTGTTGTTGGCGCTTTCTTCCCACTGCGCATCTTCCGACAACTGCTGGTTTTGCCTTGCGCGGCCCAGCGATGCCACCGAGCTTACATGCACGAGCTTGCGAACGCCGGCGTCGATGGCCATGTTCACGACGTTGGCGGTGCCTTCGATGTTGATCTTCATCATGGCGTTTCGCTTATCGGGCTGGAAGGAAACTACCGCGGCGCAGTGATACACTTCGGTGATGCCGGCGAACGCGTCTTCGAGGGCGCAAACGTCGAGCACATCGGCCCGGAACCATTCTACTTCAGCGGCGATGTCTTGCACCTGGTCGGGTATGCGGCTGCGATAGAGGGCGCGCACCGGTTTCCCGGCCTTCACCAGCGCCCGCAGCAGATAACTTCCCAGAAAACCCGTTCCGCCTGTGACAAGGATCATGTAGAATGAATTGTGAATGAAGCCACAAATGTAAATCAATACTTGTAAAAACCTTGGCCGGTTTTGCGGCCCAGTTCCCCTTTTTCCACGAGTGCTGCCTGCAGGGCGCCGGGCTTGAACCGCGGTGCTTCGTGGAAGGCTTCGTAGAGCGATTTCGTAACGGCGAAGTTGACGTCGTTGCCGATGAGGTCCATCAGCGCGAAGGGCCCCATGCGGAAGCCCGCGGCTTCCAGGAGGCGATCGATCGTTTGCAGGTCTGCCGCCCCCGATTGCGCGATTTCCATCGCTTCGAGGTAATAATGCCGGGCCACGCGGTTCACGATGAAACCCGGCGCGTCTTTCACCTGTACGGGCGTTTTTCCCATGTGCTGCACGAGTTGGTACAGCAGCTGCGCGATGGCAGGATCCGTTTGTGCGGCAGACACGATTTCCACCAGCGCCATCAGTTGCGCGGGGTTGAAGAAGTGCATGCCGGCCACCCTTTCCGGATGGGGGATTTCCGCTGCGATGGCGGAAACGGATAAGGAAGAAGTATTGGATGCAAAAATGGTGGTAGGAGGATTGTGTTGCGCCAGTTCGCGGAAAAGCGAAACTTTCACCGGCACCTTTTCCACGATGGCTTCGAAGATGAGATCGGCCCGGCAATCGGCGATATTGTGGCAGGGCGTGAGCCTTAGGAGCGTGGCGTCTCGGTCTGCGGGTTTCAGCTTGCCTTTTTCAACGGCTTTGCCGAGGTTTTTGCGGATCATGTCCATCCCCGCGGAAACGGCTTCGGGCTTCACGTCGAACAGTAAGGTGGGGAACCCTGCTGCTGCGGAAACCTGTGCTATCCCGGCTCCCATGGTGCCGGCGCCGCAAACTGCTATCTGTCTGATGTCGGATACTTGTAACATAAGGAAGATCGTTTTGGGGAGCGTAGCGGAAAGGAAAACGGCCGCCCCTGGAGTGGAGCGGCCGCGTTGCGATATGTTTATCGTGCGCCCTGGAACTGTTTGAGGAAGCGCAGGTCGTTTTCGGAGAAAAGGCGAAGGTCTTTGATCTGGTACTTCAGCATGGTAAGCCTTTCGATGCCCATGCCGAATGCGAAGCCGGTGTATTTCGACGAATCGATCCCGCAGTTTTCGAGCACCTGCGGGTGCACCATGCCGCAACCGAGGATTTCCACCCAACCGGAATGCTTGCACACGCTACAGCCTTCGCCGCCGCAGATGAGGCAGGAAATGTCCATCTCCGCACTGGGCTCCGTGAAGGGGAAGTACGAGGGGCGGAAACGGATCTTGAAATTCTCGCCGAAGAACTCCTGTACGAAGTAATACAGCGTTTGCTTGAGGTCGGCGAACGAAACGTTCTCGGCCACGTACAGCCCTTCGATCTGGTGGAAGAAGCAGTGCGCGCGGGCGCTGATGGTTTCGTTACGGTATACGCGGCCCGGGCAGATGATGCGGATGGGGAGCTTTCCTTCTTCCATCACCCTCACCTGAACGGAGGAGGTGTGGGTGCGCAACAGCCAGTCGGGGTTGTTGTGCACGTAGAAAGTGTCCTGCATATCGCGGGCCGGGTGGTTTTCTGCGAGGTTGAGGGCGGTGAAGTTATGCCAGTCGTTCTCGATCTCGGGCCCTTCGGCAACGGTGAAGCCCAGCCGCTCGAAGATGCGGATGGCTTTATTGCGGACTATGCTGATGGGATGGCGGGTACCCAGGCGATAAGGCTCGCCGGGAAGGGTAAGGTCCAGCTGGTCGGCCGCGCCGCCCACTTCATCTTTCAGTTGCTCGAATTCGGCATACTTTGCTTCCGCTTCTACTTTGAAAGCGTTCAGGATCAGCCCGAATTCCTTCTTCTGATCGTTCGGAACGTTTTTCATCTCCCCGAAAAGGGCCTTCACGATCCCTTTGGTGCCGAGGAATTTGATACGGTACTGCTCCAGCTGTTCCGCGTTTTCGGGGCGGAAAGCCGCAATTTCCTGTTTATAAGCTTCTATTTGCTGCACGATTGGCTCCATAGCCGACAAAGATAACGCTGCCGGAAGAAATTTCCTTGCCGGATTTTATGGAATCCGCAGGCGGGCGCATCTTAGCTTCAAATCCTCCCCATTATGCAAGAATACATTCCTGTGATCCTGGCCGGCCTGCTCACCGCCTGCGCTCCGGCAAGGCCTGAAGACGCCCGCGAGGTGGCCATGCGCGAAGTTCGTGTGGCACAGATCGCCGCCGCCAGCGGCTATCAGCAGCAAAAGAAAGATACCTCCCTTCTGCCGAAAGTGCAATTCGCACCACCGCCTCCACCGAAATCCGCCGCGGGGGTCGAGCGCGACAAACTGGACGGCAAGCCTGTCGTGAAATTTACCCCGCCCGTAGTGCGGAAAGACATGCCACAAAAGAAATCCATCATCAAAAAAGTGAAAGTGGATGAAGCTACCGGCGAAGTGAAATTGTATGACGCGAACAACAAAGATATTACCGGGCAAATTTCTCCGAGAACGAAGAAAGTGAAGTTCATCAAAGACGCGTCCGGCGGTGGAAAGGTGCTCGACGAAAACGGCAAGGAAGTCAACGACATCCCGCCTCCGCCGCCGCCCGTCCAGTTCAGGAAGCCGGCCGCTCCTCCCGCCGCTGGGAAGAAGGTTCCCGGCATCGCGGACCCGAACGGCGAACACAACAGGGAAATCCCTCCCCCGCCACCGCCGCCTGCTAAAAAAGGAACGCCGGCCGCGTAATGCACCAGCAGAAAAGTTATCAACGGACAATCATCGTACAGCTACAGCGTTAGCCCCAACACCTCAAGATATCATCCCTTTCCCATCCCTGCCCCCGTCCTGCCCGCAGTTACCGCCATCGCTGCGGGAGGGATGGGCTGGCGGGGAGAATCGTCAGGACATTTGCGGCGCCCGCCATCGCCGGCAGGCCGGAGCGATCCGGCCTTTTTTTATTCGAATACCACCGTTTTGTTGCGATACACGAACACCCGGTCGCTGAACACCAGTTGCAGCGCATGCGCCAGTACCGATGTTTCGATCTCCTTTCCGGCTTTCATCATGTCTGACGCCGTATAATTATGGTTGACGGGGATCACCTGCTGCGCGATGATGGGCCCTTCGTCCAGCTGGTTCGTCACGAAGTGCGAGGTGGCGCCGATGAGCTTCACGCCTCTCTCGAACGCCTGCCGGTAAGGATGCCCGCCCGCGAACGCCGGGAGGAACGAGTGGTGGATGTTGATGATCCGCTCGGGATAGGCCGCCACGAATTCCGGGCTGAGGATCCGCATGAACTTGGCCAGTACGATGAAATCCGGCCCCTCCGCATCGATCAGCTCCCGGATACGGCTTTCGAAATGGGATTTGTCGCCCTCCTCATGGGAAACGAGGTGGAAAGGGATATTAAACCGCCTGCAGATATTTTCCAGGTGGGGGTGATTGCCGATAACGCATTGAACGGTAGCGCCCAGGGTGTTGAACTGGTTGCGGACGAGGATGTCTGCCAGGCAATGGTATTCCCGCGTCACCAGCACTACGATCTTTTTATCGGGCCGGGGGTTGATGCTCACCAGCGCGTCTGCCGGAAGCACTTTCCGGATGGAGGACTCCAGGGCCTGAGGGTCCGTTTCATTGTCGGCCGCTATCCGCATAAAAAAACGGTTGTCCGATTTGTCGACGAACTCCCGCAAAGACACGATGTTCAGTCCCGCCGCGGCCAGGATCGCCGACACATCCGCCACCAGGCCAACCCGGTCTTTCGATTGAATAAGTATGATCATGGTCCGCCTAAATTAATCATTCGTAACGCTTGTTCATAACGGTACGCGGATTTTTGCCGGCCAAACGGCCCCTGGCGCCGGGGTTTTCATTGCCGGAGAGCTCCCCCGCCGTTGCCGCGATATTTTCGACCTCAGCCGATTCGAATATCTCTCCAATAAAGAAATCGCCGCCCGCCTGGGCATTTCCGAAAAAACGGTGAAGGCGTGCCGCCCCAATCGTGGCCGGAATACTATTTCCTGTTCCCCATCCCTTCCGGTCAAACCGTTCTGAATCCCAACCTCGGGCAAAACCCCGGGTAGAAATAAAACCAGATTTTTCATGGCCGGTTACGCGATTGACCGGCCTTTTTTTATCTTTTCAACATGAAAAAGCACTTTTTGACGGCAGGGATGCTGCTACTCGCATCCCTCGGCCTGGCGCAGCAAAAGAAACCGAACATCGTTTTCATCCTTGCAGACGACCTCGGTTACGGCGACCTCGGCGCTTACGGCCAGCAAAAGATCAAAACGCCCAACATCGACGGGATGGCAAAAAACGGCATGCGCTTCACCTCGTTTTACGCCGGCACTTCGGTATGTGCGCCCTCCCGTTCCAGCCTCATTACGGGGCAGCACACGGGCCACACCTACGTTCGCGGCAACAAGGAAATCGAGCCGGAAGGCCAGGAGCCACTGGCAGATACGGTCCAGAGCATGGCCACACTCCTCAGGCAGGCCGGCTATGTGACTGGCGCCTTCGGGAAATGGGGCCTCGGCATGGCAGGCACCACCGGCGCGCCCGACCGTAAAGGCTTCGATAGATTTTACGGGTACAACTGCCAGCGGCAGTCACACCGCTACTACCCCACCCACCTGTGGGACAACGATAAAAAAGTTGTGCTCGAAGAGAACGACCTTACGAAGAAAGTCCACTACGCGCCGGAGTTGATACAGCAGCAGGCGCTGGCTTTCATCGAAGAGCATAAAAATAAACCGTTTTTCCTGTTCATACCGGTAGTGTTGCCGCACGCGGAGCTGCAGGGGCCGGAAGACGAGTGGTATAAAATGTACGATGGCAGATTCACCGAAACGCCGCACAAAGGGAACGGTTACGGGCCCGGTGCTGCCATTGCCGGGTACGCTTCGGTGGAAAAGCCCCACGCCACATACGCGGGCATGGTTTCGCGGATGGACGCGTATGTTGGACAGGTGATCGCGAAATTGACCGAGCTGCACCTCATCGACAATACCATTATCATTTTTACGAGCGATAACGGTGCACATACCGAAGGCGGCGCCGATCCCGCGTTCTTCAACAGCAACGGCGGCCTGCGCGGCACCAAGCGCGACCTGTACGAAGGCGGCATCAAAACACCCTTTATCGTACAATGGAAAGGCAACGTAAAAGCCGGTTCCACTTCCGGCCACATCGGCGCTTTCTGGGATGTGATGCCTACGCTCGTGGAAATTACCGGCGCTCCCGCGCCGAGGTTCACAGACGGCATTTCGTTCCTGCCCGCGCTGAAAGGCAAAGGCCGCCAACCGAAACACGACTACCTGTACTGGGAATTCCACGAAGGCGGAGGCCGGCAGGCCGTGCGCATGGGCAAATGGAAAGGGATAAAGCTCCAGGTGAAGAAAAACCCCAACGCGCCGATTGAACTCTACGATCTCGAAAATGACCCTGCAGAGAAAAACAATATCGCCGCGCAACACCCGGACATCGTCCGGAAAATCGGGGAGAAAATCAACGAAGCGCACGTTGAATCACCGGTATTTCCGCTGTTGACAGGCAAATGACGATATAAACCCCGGCCGCCCGAAACCCGCTGTGGACCGGGCGGCTGGGGTTCTTGTCCAGTGGTTTTGTGAAAATAACAACACTATATGTGAAAATATGCGCAGAATGCAATCCGCTTATTTCTGTAATATTATACCGCGTACGTAGTACTCATTTAACCAATCGAAAACGGTAGCAGTGGACAATAACATGTTATGGATCAACCAGGATCTGGAGCTGTTGCGCCAGGTAGCGGAGGGGGATGAACATGCATTCACGACCTTGTACCACCGTTACGAAGCACACATTTTACAGGTAGCCGGCCTGTACGTAAAAGACCGCGACGCCGCGCGCGAAATCGTTCAGGACGTTTTCCGCAAATTATGGGAAAACCGCGACAGGCTCGCCGAAGTCCGCGATATGCGGAACTACCTCTTCATCATCGCCCGCAATCTTATTTTCAACCAGTTCAAAAAATCGGCGCAGGAAACCGCCGCACAAAAGGAATTGCTCTATAACGCCGATCTTTCCACCGGCGGCGCAGATTTCCGCGTCCTCAACCGCGACTGTGAGCGCATCCTCCACACCGCCATCAACAGTCTTCCCCCGCAACGCAAACGCATTTACCAGCTCGCCCGCGAAAAAGGGATGAGTTATGAAGAAATCGCGCACGAACTGCGGATTTCCCGGTTCACGGTGAAGAACCACATGGCCCAGGCGCTCCAGTCCATCCGCCTGTACCTCCTCCAGCACCTGCACACCCTCGCCGCCGCCATCGGGCTGTTGATGGGGTGGTAAAAAATATTTTTCCGCGGAATAGTCCGACCCCTTCTTTCAACTGTCTTTATCCCAAAGGCGCAAAAGTCAAGTCCAAGCAAATGACCGAACCCGAATTTTTGAAACTGCTTTCCCGGTATAAAAACGGCCGGCTGTCTCCCCGCGAGGAGGCTGAATTCGCCGAAGCCGCCGCTTCCGGCCGGTTCGACGAGCTGGTGCAGCACGATGTGCTCAGGGCTTTGTCGCACCCGCCCGCATCCCGAAACGGGATCGTGCGGTTGCTGGGCGCCTGGCGGTATAAAGCCGCCGCGGCGGCGGTCCTCATCGGCGGCATTTCGACTTTCTTCGCCATGAAACTGCTGCAGCACGAAGGCGCCGGCCAGCAAAACCCGGCTTCCGTGGCCGAAGTGTTGCCCGGCTCCAACAAAGCCATGCTCACCCTGGCCGACGGCTCGGTCATAGAACTGGACAGCACCGGCGCCGTGAAGATCCCCCCCCAGGGAAGCGCCAGTATCAGCGCGGCCGGCGGACAATTGAGCTACGACGCCAATTCCATCAAGGCGGCGCCTGCTTTCAATACCCTGCGCACGCCGCGGGGCGGACAGTTCAAAGTGATCCTGTCTGACGGTACGAAAGTCTGGATGAACGCCGAATCCTCGCTCACCTATCCTACCGCCTTCAGCGACGATTTCCGCGAGGTGGAGCTGAAGGGCGAGGCATTTTTTGAAGTGCAGAAAGACGCCCTGCGCCCCTTCCGCGTGAAAGCCAGCGAGACAACGGTAGATGTGTTGGGAACGAGCTTCAACATCATGGCATATCCCGAAGAAAAATCGGTAGACGCTACCCTGGTACAGGGCGCAGTGATCGTGAAAGGAAATGGCGGGGCGAAACGGCTGCTGCCGGGAGAACAGGCCGTGGTGACCGGCGGCGCTACGCCGGAAGTGAGCGAGGTAGACGTAGAGGAAGTGCTGGCCTGGAAGAACGGGCTTTTCATTTTCCAGGATGCAGACCTGAAATCGGTCATGCGCCAGCTGGCCCGGTGGTACGATGTGGAAATCGAATACCAGGGCCGCCCGTCAGACATGAAACTAAATGGAGCAGTATACAGGAATTACAGTCTGTCGCAAGTATTGACAGTACTGAAAGCCACAGGATTACAGTTTAAGATTGAGGCCAGGAAATTGATCATCATCACTTAAAGAACAGCAACATCCGGAATTAGCATGAGCCGCCGTGGGTAAACCATACCACGGAAAGGAAAAACTATTACTTACAAACAGGAACAACGCCAGGACAACTGCGGGCAGGCGCCCGCGGAAGGGAGTTTTATTTCATCAACAAAAACAAATCCACATGAAAACGTAATGAACACGTCCCTGCCCGAAACAAAAAAGCCGGAGGTGCTGGTAACACCCCCGACCCTGATTGCCGGGCATCACCTAAATCATCATTAGCTGCGATTCATTAAACAACACCCAAACACTGCAAAATTATGCATTTGTACTTGAATGGACATGCGCCGGATGGTCCGGGGCGTGCCGCAACCAAAATCTGGAAGGTTATGAAGATGACCGCTTTTTTGCTCCTTATCGGATTCTTACATGTCAGCGGCGAAGCTTTGCCGCAAAATATCACGTTGGTCATGAACAAGGCGCCGCTGCGAAAGGTGTTCAAGGAAATCCGCAAGCAGAGCGGCCACCTGTTCCTGTACGACGACAAGCTGATCAACGCCGGCCAGAAAGCGGACGTTTGGCTGAACAACGTTCCCCTGAAACAGGCGCTGGAGCAGATTTTTGAAAACACCGGCCTCGAATTCGAGATCGTGGAAAAAAATATCGTGCTGCGCCGCCAGCCGATACCCGTACTCCGGTACTTCCCCGCGGCGGATACTTCCGTGGTGCCCGAAGTGACCGGCAAGGTGACAGATGAGAAGGGCGAGCCCCTCATCGGCACCACCGTGATCGTGAGAGGATCGAAACAGGGCGGCGTGGCAGACGAGAACGGCGTGTTCCGCCTGCGCAACGTGAAGAAAGACGCGGTGCTGGAGTTCCGGTTTACCGGGTACGCCAACCGCGAAGTGAAGCTGGACGGGCGAAGCGCCCTTTCCATTACCCTGGACATAGATAACAGTAAGCTGGAAGAAGTGGTGGTAGTGGGATACGGCGCCCAGAAGAAAGCGAACCTCACCGGCGCGGTAGACCAGGTGAGCGGGAAAGACATCGAAGACCGGCCCGTTACCCGCATCTCCCAGGCGCTCCAGGGCATGGTGGGCAACCTCAACATCACGTCCACCTCCGCTGGCGGCGCCCCCAACGCCACACAAAACATCAACATCCGCGGTTACACGGGCATGGGCACCACCGGCGGCCCGCTCATCGTGGTAGACGGGGTTCCCGGCGGCGATATCAACGCCATCAACCCCAACGATATCGAAAGCATTTCCATCATCAAAGACGCGGCTTCCGCGGCGATCTACGGCTCCAGCGCCCCCTACGGCGCATTGCTGATCACCACCAAGCAGGGGCGGAAAGGCGCAGCACCGAGGATCTCGTATAACAACAACCTGAGCTGGGCAACACCCATCAACCTGCCCCAAATGCTCAATTCCCTCGAATTCGCCGAGCTCTATAACGAAGCCTTCACCAACGCCAACCGCGCAAAAGCCTTCGACGACGCCACCATCCAGCGGATCAAGGATTACCAGAACGGCACGCTGAAAGACGAAACCATCAAATCGCCCACCGCCAACAACTGGCAGTCGTGGGGCGGCGGCAACGCCAACAACGACTGGTTCAAAATATATTTCAAAGACGCGGCTTTCAGCCAGCAGCATAACGTTGGCGTAACCGGCGGCGGCAACAAATCCACCTACTACATAGGCCTGGGCTACAACGACCGTGCAGGGATGTATAATTTCGGCGACGACAAGTTCAAACGCTACAACGTTCGCGCGAATATGAGCAGCGAGCTCACCAACTGGATGGCCATCAACCTCAGGAGCTCCTTCACCCGCGAAGCTTTCAATTCGCCCAACACCTACGGCAGCCGTACCGGCGGTAACTACATGCACCAGATCGGCCGGAAATGGCCCACGGTGCCCCTGATGAACCCCGACGGACAATACTCCGAAACCAGCGACGTGCTCCTGCACCTCAACGGCGGCCGGCTCAACCGCGTGAAAGACGGGACTTTCCTGACAGGGGAATTCGTGTTCAATCTCGCCAAAGGATGGACGCTGACGACGAATTACACCTTCGACGGTTTCCGCCAGGGCGAAACCAACCATACCAAAACCGTGGTCCAATACCTGCCCGACGGCACCACCGGTAATATCGGCGGCACTTTCCCGAACGGTTTCTCCCGGTCAGACATCAACAACGAACACCACGTCCTGAACGCATTCTCGAGCTACGAGCGCGGCATCGGGAAACATAACTTCAAAGTACTGGGCGGTTATATCCGGGAACTGACGTCTTACACGACCTTCGGCGCCAGCAACAGCCAACTGTATTCCGACAACATTCCCGCCCTGAGCCTCGCTTACGGCGTGAGCCCGTCGATTTCCGATTTTGTGCGGAAACTGGCGGTGGAAGGGTTTTTCGGAAGGGCGAACTATTCGTACGACGATAAATACCTGCTGGAAGTGAACGGCCGGTACGACGGGGCTTCCCGCTTCCTGAAAGGTTTCCGCTGGAAGTTCTATCCCGGTGTTTCCGCCGGCTGGAACCTGCACCGCGAAAACTTCTGGCAACCGGTCGCGAAAGTAGTGAATACCTTCAAGATCAGGGGTTCTTACGGCCAGCTGGGTGACCAGGCGTTTATCGATGCCGTGATCGGCGCCCCCAACTATTATCCTTTCTATCCCAGCCTGGGCACTACCCGGCCTACCAGCACCAACTGGCTCTTCGGCGGCGCCCAGCAGGCGATGGTTTCGCAGCCCGGGCTCGTGAACAACGACCTCACCTGGGTAACCACCACTTCCCTCAACCTCGGGATAGACGCGGCGTTTTTCGATAACAGGCTGACGACTGCCTTTGATTGGTACGTGCGGAAAGCGAATAATTTCGCAGGCCCTTCGCAGATATTGCCGCAGGTGCTCGGTACCGGCGTGCCTTCCGCGAACAATACCGACATCGAAACGCGCGGCTGGGAACTGATGCTCAACTGGGCCGATAACATCGGCAACGTAAACTACCGTGTACGCGGCGTGGTGAGCGATTACCGCGGCAAAGTGCTCCGTTACCCCAACCCCACGAACCTCATCACCAGCTGGTATGCCGGCGAAACAATGGGCAATATCTGGGGATACACCACCATGGGCTACTTCCAGACAGACGATGAAGAATCCAAAAGCGCCGACCAAAGCAAGATTTCCGCGGCGAACTGGACGGCCGGCGACATCCGCTACGCCGATCTGAACAACGACGGCGTTATCGACTGGGGCAACAATACGCTGGGCAATACCGGCGACCGCCGCGTGATCGGCAACACCACGCCCCGGTACGCTTATAGCTTCATCGGCGAAGCAAACTGGAAAGGGTTCGATTTTTATCTGTTCATGCAGGGTGTCGGTAAGCGCGACGCCTGGGTAGGTTCCAACTACTTCTGGGGCATTAACGGAGACGAATGGCAAAGCTCTCCGTTCACCGTGCACCGCGATCGCTGGTCGGCCTCCAACCCCGGCGGCTACTTCCCGAAATTCTACATGAGCGGCGAAAACGGGAAAAACACGCAGCAGCAGACGAAGTACCTGCAAAACGCTTCGTACCTGCGGATCAAGAACGTGCAGCTCGGTTACACCCTGCCGGGGAACCTCATCCGCCGCATCAACGCGCAGAAAGTTCGGATGTACGTGAGCCTGGAGAACCTCGCCACCTTCACCAGCCTGGTGAAAACGATGGACCCCGAACTGTCTATCGGCGATGCCAAGATCTACCCGCTGCAGCGGACGTATTCCCTGGGTTTGAATGTTAGTTTCTAAGCAAAAAAATTGAAGACAATGCAATTGAAAAATATCATCGGCATGATGGCCCTTTCGTTGGCGGCACTGACGTCCTGCACGAAAGACTTCCTGGAGCGTGCGCCCGAAACAAGCATCAGCGAAGCGGAATTCTGGAAAAGCACCAACGACATGAAGTTGTACGTCAACAACTTCTATAACAACTCCTCGCTCATGCCCCACTACGGCCTGGGCGCTTTCGGCACCATCGGCATTTATGGGCTGGACGCCGACCAGGGAAGTGATAACATGATCAATATGGGCGTGAACGGCATGCTCAACGGCGAAAGGACCGTTCCCGCCACCAGCGGCGACTGGAGCTGGGGCAACGTGCGGAACGCGAACTATTTCCTCGCCAACTACGGAAAGGTGCAAGATAGCTGGGACAACGTAAAACCCTACGTCGGCGAAGCCCTCTTCTTCCGCTCCATGATGTATTTCAACCTGATGAAAAATTACGGGGCGCTGCCCTGGATCGGCACTCCGCTGAAGCTGACCGATACCGCCATGCTCTACGGCGCCCGCCTGCCGAGGAACCAGGTGGCGGATTCCATCCTCAGCGACCTGGACAAGGCGATCTCCTATCTGCCGTCCAAAGCCAACGCGCAGGCATCCCGCGTGTACCGGGAAATGGCCATGGCTTTCCAGGCCAGGGTGGCGCTCTACGAAGGTTCCTGGGAGAAATACCATGCAGGAACGCCTTTCGGCGTCACCGGTTCTACAGGTGCAAAATATTTCCAGAAAGCCGCCGATGCTGCACAAGCGGTCATGAACAGCGGACTTTTCACGCTCGATAACGTAGGCGCCACAGACGGATACTGGAGACTTTTCAACCAGTCGGACTACGGCAGCAGCAAGGAAATCATGTTCTGGCGCAAATTCGACGTGGCACTGGGGCTGCATCATAACTGGCACCGCTACACGACCAGCGGCGCCGGCCGCGGCCTGACGAAGAACCTGGTGGACGCGTACCTCTGCACAGACGGTTCCCCGATTGCGCTGAGCACCCTGTACAAGGGAGACGATTCCATCAACCGCGTTGTCGCCAACCGCGATCCGCGCCTGGAGCAAACGATGTACGTTCCCGACGGAAAACATATCATCACGAGCAACCAGCCCGCCGGCGCGCCGAACGTGATCTTCGAGATACCCTCGTTCAACCAGGCCAACGAAGGCAAGCCCGCCACCGGTTACCAGGTTTACAAAGGCCATAACACCGATTACAACCAGCAGAACGCCGGCAACCTCGGCACTACCGCCGTGATCTATTTCCGGTACGCGGAAGTGCTCCTCATCTTCGCGGAAGCCAAAGCCGAACTGGGGACCCTCAGCCAGGGAGATGTTGACATCACCATCAACAAGCTCCGCAACCGTGTGGGCATGCCCGGACTCACCCTCAGCGCCATCGCTGCCGATCCCAACTGGGAATTCCCCGCACTGGGGCCGGTCATCAACGAAGTACGCCGCGAAAGAAGGGTGGAACTGGCCTGCGAAGGCTTCCGCCGCGATGATATCTTCCGCTGGGCCGCGGCAGACGAGCTGATCGTCGGCAAAAAGCCACAAGGTGCGAAAAAAGACCAGTGGACGACGCTCATTCCCGCAAATCTGCTCAATTCGTACCCGGTAAACGATCAGGGCTACATCGAACTGTTCAAAAACATCGCGTCGATGGCCAACGGTTACAAGTTCCGGGTAGACCGTGATTACCTGTTGCCGTTGCCAACGAACGAACTGACGCTGAATCCCAAACTGGGCCAGAACCCGGGTTGGCCGCAATAAGCCGTTAGTAGCTACTCTTCTTCATGCCCTGTTCGTTCCGATGGCGCTCTGGCAGCGGTTTTGCTGCCGGGGCGCCTTACCCGGGACGTAACCCCGCCCGCTTGTTCACTGCGGTTTCAAAGCGCCTTCGGGCGCTTTTTCGTTTTTTACCGTGATTTGTACAACATTGCCCGGATTTGTCCATTGGCCGCCGTGCTTTTAAACAATAGCTTCGCTGGATTGTATTCATTGAACGAAAACCGAACAACCATGGAGAATAATTTCGACGTTATCGTCATCGGTTCCGGGCCCGGAGGCTATACGGCCGCCATCCGCGCCGCCCAGCTGGGCAGCAGCTGTGCCGTCATCGAGAAGTACCCCGTGCTGGGAGGCACCTGCACCAATGTAGGCTGCATCCCTTCCAAGGCCATGCTCGACAGCTCCGAGAATTTCGATATCATCCAGCATAAAGTCGCCAAACAGGGCATACACGTGCGCGGCGTGGACATTAATTTCGGGGAAATGACAGAGCGGAACCGGCATGTGGTGAAGCAGAATAACGACGGGCTGGTTTATCTCATGAAGAAGAACAGAATCCAGACCTTCTACGGCACCGGTTCCATCGGCAAAGGAAAAAAAGTAACGGTCAAACAGGCCGACGGGAGAACGGTGGAGCTGACGGGGAAGAACATCATCATCGCCACCGGCTCCAAACCCTCCACCCTGCCGGGTATCGGGATCGACAAGGAGCGTATCATCACTTCAACCGAAGCATTATACCTCAAGGAAATGCCGAAAACGATGACCATCATCGGCGGCGGCGTGATCGGGGTGGAAATGGCGTCCATCTTCCACCGCATCGGTGTGAAAGTGACGGTCCTCGAATACGCGAAAAGCCTCATCCCCACTATGGATGGCGAACTGGGGAAGGAATTGCAGAAAATCCTCGTGAAATCGGGCATCGATATCCAAACGGGATGCGCCGTGAAAGGGGCCGTTAACAACGGGAAAGACGTAACCACCACCTTTACCGGCCCCTCCGGCAAAGACGCCGCCATTACCGCCGAATACTGCCTGGTAGCCGTGGGGCGCCGTCCTTACACCGAAGGCCTCGGCCTCGAAAACACGGGCGTCAAAACCGACGAGCGCGGCCGCATCGAAACGGATGCACAACTGCAAACCGCCGAAGCCGGTATCTACGCCATCGGCGACGTCGTAAAAGGCGCCATGCTGGCCCATAAGGCGGAAGACGAAGGCGTGATGGCAGCCGAAGCCATTCACGGCAAAGCCCATCACATCAATTACAACTGCATCCCCTCGGTCGTATATACCTGGCCGGAAGTGGCGGGCGTCGGCTACACGGAAGAGCAACTCAAGGAAAAAAATATCCCTTTCAACAAAGGCAAGTTCCCCTTTATGGCCAGCGGCAGGGCACGCGCCTCCGACGATACCGAAGGTTTCTCCAAAGTGCTGACCGATCCGAAATACGGCGAAATCCTCGGCGTCCACATCATCGGCGCCCGCGCAGCAGACCTCATCGCACTGGGCGTTTCCGCCATGGAATTCGAGCTCACCGATATCGAACTGGGCAAGATCTCCTACGCGCACCCCACCTTCTCCGAAACGCTCAAGGACGCTTTCCTGGCCGCTTCCGGAAGAGGCGCGATCAATTTCTGACCCTTCGGACCAAAACCAATACTATGAAATGGAAGCGCATTTTCATCGGACTGATCATCGTACTGGCCGTTATCCAGTTCTTCCGGCCCGCCAGGAACCAGGCAGCCGCCCCGTCTGACAACGACATCATCCGGGAATATACCGTGCCGGAAAACGTGTCCGCCATCCTGCAGCGAAGCTGTTACGACTGCCATTCCAACACCACCGTCTACCCCTGGTATGCCAACGTGCAACCGGTGGCATGGTGGCTAGACAGCCATATCCGCAAAGGAAAACGGAAACTCAATTTCTCCGAATTCCTCGGATATCCGCTCAAGCGGCAGGACCATAAGCTGGAAGAATTGATAGAAGTGATCGACGAACGGGAAATGCCCCTGAAATCATATTTGCTGATCCACCGCACCGCGAAACTCTCGGCCGACCAGGTGAAACTCCTGAAAGACTGGGCAAACGGGCTGCGGACAGACATCCAGGCTGAAATGCAACAGGAAGCGCAGGCCGGGATTTGAAGAATTTAGAGGACGGAAAAGCAGGCTTTGTTATGCATGTGCGTTCTCATTAGAAGTATTGACGCTAACCCCCGCGGTATCGAATCGTTCAACGGATTTACGTTTAGGCAGGAATTTTTGATACCAGACTTTATGCATACATGGCTGCTCGATCAATTTAAAGAACAAACCACCGATGATGAGGATCGCCACAGACAGGACGAATGATTTTAATAGCCAGTCAACACAGTAATTACCGCTGATTGGGAGCGTTGCAATAAACCGGCCTGAGATGGATATTAATGATATAGGGAGGTTCCAGCCGGGTTACCCTTCTGAAATAGTAATCTTTCAAATTGGGCAGTTTCGCTAACTGGTGATGTGGTACAAGACCACTGATGCAATAGCGAGAAACCTAAGTCCGTCAATAACCGGGATAAAACTTCCGGATGAAGTTATTCGCTGGAATCCACCCAGTATTCGGGATAATGTTTTTCCCATTTACAATTAGTTCATCTGGTAAGCGAAAATTTGACAAGGCCGGGTCAAAAGGAAAGGAATGATAGCGTGTAGCTCCAACTTTCTAGCATCCGCTAGCGATACTTAACAAACGAGAACGCCAGGTTGTTGGCGCTCTCGTTTTTGGTTGTGGTCCCACCAGGGCTTGAACCTGGGACCCCCTGATTATGAGTCAGATGCTCTAACCAACTGAGCTATAGGACCGGTCCTTCTTTCAGGACAAAAATATATAACAAACTTTATTGGGTGCCCCATTTTCAGGGGATGGCAAAAGTAAATATTTTTTCCGCAAATCGCCTTTATTTTTTGTGCGCAGGCCTCAGTGGCTGCCCTTGCTGCGTTCCAGCAGTTCGCGGATAGTGGCTTTCATGGCCTGCTGCTGCTTTTCCATCTCAATGAGGTACAGCGTCAGTTCTTCTACCTTTTTAACGAGCTGTTTATTGATTTCACCAAGGTCCTGCCCATCTTTTTTGATGGTAGCTGCAGAAGGAATGTCGGGCAGATGGCCGTTTTGGGCAATAAAATGTTCAATGGAAGAGAGCGCCGGGAGCTGGTACCCGGGCAGGAACACGTAATCCGGCCAATCGGCTGCGGCGGTGGAAACTTTTACCTTTTTGGCCAATATAGTACCGTCTACGGATAACTTTTGAGCAGGCGTGCTGGTGCCGATGCCCACATTGCCGTTGGGGAGAATCGCCATGTCGAATCCGTTGCCGTCGCCCCCAAGCGTCAGGCCACTTGCAACGGAACTAAACAATTGTGCGGAAGCCGTCCGGGTGAAACCGATGGCGTAGGCCTCTCCTCCCATGTTACTGCCCACGCCCAGCCGGAAAGTGCCCTGAACGTCGAGCATAGCCACTGGAGTAAGGGTCCCGATTCCGAGATTGCCGTTGGCCAGCAGGGCCATGCGGTAGGTGGCAGGCGCATCGACAGCGTCTGTCGGGGTAGTAAAGAAAAAGAGTCCCGAGGTACTGCCGGTCTGCGTAGCGCCAAGACCGAAATGCTGGGTGGGACCAGGGAAATGAACGGCGTGGCCGATGTTGAACTTGAGGGCTTTCTTCCAGCCGTTGGATGTCCAGCCGATGGGGGAGGCGCCAATTTCGAGGGGGCCGGATGCGGTAAGTTGTGCGAAAGCCGGGCTGCAGGCGAAAACGGTGCCCGCCAATACAATGGAGCGGATAAATCTCATAGGTAAAAAGAATTTGCGACGAAGTTATCGTTTAGCAGCCGTTTTTGGAACTTGAAACGGTTAAATTTGCTTCACCATGCAAGGAATCAGACACATCATTTTCGACCTCGGAGGCGTTATTCTCAACATTGATATCAGCCTCACCGCCCGCGCTTTCGAATCGCTGGGGCTCGACAATTTCGGGAAGCATTACTCACAGGCGCACGTCAGTACCCTGTTCAACGATCTAGAGACCGGGCGCGTTTCCGAACAGGAGTTCGTCGGCAAAATGAAGAGCGTCTTGCCGGAAGGCACTACCGACCAGCAGGTGATCGACGCGTGGAACGCGCTGTTACTGGATTACCCGGTGGCGCGGCTCCAGCTGTTGCAGCAGTTGCGGAACCATTACGACCTGTTCCTGCTGAGCAATACCAACGCGATCCATATGAAAGCGTTCAACAAAATCCTGGAAAGGGAACGCGGTATCCCGTCGCTGGCCGCGTTTTTCGATAAAACGTATTATTCCCACCTCATGGGCTGCCGCAAGCCGGAGCCGGAAGCCTGGCGGATGGTGCTGGACGAAAACGGCCTCAAGCCCGAGCATACCCTGTTCATAGACGACACGCTGCCCAACGTGGAAGCCGCGCGGGCACTGGGTATCCAGTCGGTCCACCTGCAACCGCCCGGCACCGTGCTGGACATCTTCAAGCCGAAAAAGTAAGGATTATTTGATTTCCTCGAAGTCGATATAGTCGCCTTCGTCGCGCTTGCGCACGGGTTCCTGTGCCTGGGGAGGTACCTGCGGCCCGGCCTGCTGCTGTTGTTGCTGCTGGCGCTGCTGTTGTTCGAACTGCTGGCGCATGGCGTCCTGCATGTCGCGCATCTGGCGGCGCACCTGTTTGGTGCCACGGTAAACCGGAACGATGAATTCGAAAATCAGTTTATATAAGAACCATATCGCGAGGATACAGAATAATAATCTTAATAGCGATCCCATCCCGCAAAGATAGTATCTGCCCCCTTTTTTCGCCCGGTTTTAGGAATTTTTTAACGATCTGTCCAGGTCCTGCTGAGCATGGCCGCCACTTCCAGGCTAACCTGTTTGTTATATTCCCAGGTGAGTTTGCGGTAATTCACGGCGTCGATGATGGTGCCGATGAGGCAGAACCCGAAAGTTACGACGAACAGGATGCCGAGGAGGATCTGGTCGAGCAGGAAACGGTGGATGCCGTTGGGGCCGATGAGCCCCACGAGGCAGGTTAAAAGGATGGTTTGCGGGTCTTTTCTGCGGGATTGATACAGGAACAGGAATTTTTTCCGCGTTTCAGGATCAAATTTTTTGGTCAGCTCTTCGAGCCAGATCATTTCTTCCTGGTCGATGCCGGGAAGGGAGGCATAATAAAAGTTATCCATGTCGGAAAGAATGAATTTGCGATTTGGTCAATTGTCCGATCCGCCAGAGCAATGCCGCCAGTACGGGGGCACCGAGCTTGTGGGCATTCCAGCTTTCCTGCCATTGGGCGTGGAAAATGTGGGAAATGGAATGGCCGAGGCCGCATCCCGGGCATTCTCCGAACCCGATCCATCGCCAGACGCACAGGCTGGGAAGGTCCGCATGCGGGTCCATGCACGCGAGTAAAACGAGGCCGGCCGTCCATGCCACCAGTTCTGGCTGAATGCGGAGAATCATGCGGATGGGAAGTTACGGCAAATGAAGCGGACTACCAATTATAAACTTTAATCATATGTCTGGTATTGGCTTTGCGCGAAAGAAATAGTTTTTGAAATGAAAATAAATGCTAATTTTGTAACGGAATAAAGATTCAAATGAAGGGGACGATGGGAGTCCCCTTCTTCTATTTTGTATGGCAAACGAACAAGTTACGGCGCGGATACGGGAAATGCTGGACGCGCTGCTGGCCGACAGGCCGGAATATTTCGTGGTGGATATCAGGATCAAGCCTACCAACAATGTGAAGGTTTACGTGGATGCTGATAGCGGCGCGTCGATCGACAAGCTGGTGTCGCTGAACCGGCAATTGTACCCTCAGCTGGAAGCGGCCGGTCTTTTCCCCGACAATGATTTTTCGCTGGAAGTGTCTTCACCGGGGCTCGACGAGCCTTTGAAGACGCATCGGCAATTTGTGAAGAACGTAGGCCGGAAGGTGGAGGTGACTTTGCTGGACGGGACCGTTAAGGAAGGCAAGCTCACGGCGGCAACCGAAGAAGCGCTGACCCTCGAGGAAACGGTCGGGAAAAAGAAAGAAATCACAATATCTAACATCAATTTAAACGAAATCAAGCACACAAAGGTGTGCATCGTGTTTTAAAATAATATATAACATGGCTAGTATTAACCTGATTGAGTCATTCACCGAGTTTAAGGAGGCTGAGAACATCGACCGGCCAACGCTGATGAAAGTGTTGGAGGACGTGTTTAAGACCCTGTTGCGCAAGAAGTATGGCTCAGATGAGAACTTTGACGTGATCGTAAATACTGAGAAAGGTGACCTGGAAATTCTCCGCCGCCGCACCATCGTGGAAGATGGCACCGTGGAAGACGAGAACGCGCAGGTTGCATATTCCGAAGCCATTTTGATCGAGCCGGATTACCAGGTAGGTGAGGATTTGTATGAGGAAGTGGAAATACTGGACTTCGGGCGGCGCGCCATCCTGGCAGCGAAGCAAACGCTGACCGCCCGCATCGGCGACCTGAAAAAGAACATCCTTGTAAAGAAATATGGTGACCGTGTGGGGGAGATCGTGACCGGGGAAGTTTACCAGGTGTGGAAAAAAGAAGTTTTATTATTGGATGATGAAGGGAATGAACTAATATTGCCTAAATCCGAACAGATACCGACGGATTATTTCAAGAAAGGTGAGAACGTGAGAGCGGTCGTGAAGAAAGTGGAACTGAAGAATAACTCCCCGCTGATCATCCTTTCCAGAACGCATCCCTCCTTCCTGGCCAAACTCCTCGAAATTGAGGTCCCGGAAATTTTCGACGGCCTTATCGTGATCAAAAAGATCGTACGCGAGCCCGGCGAAAGAGCCAAAGTTGCCGTGGAATCCTATGACGACCGTATCGACCCCGTAGGCGCCTGCGTGGGTATGAAAGGAAGCCGGATTCACGGCATCGTACGTGAACTCCGCAACGAGAACATTGACATCATCAATTACACCGCCAATATCCAGCTCCTGATCCAGCGTGCCCTCACGCCCGCCCGCATCAGCCGGATGGAAGTGGATAATGATAATAAGTACGCCTCCGTTTACCTTAAACCCGACCAGGTATCACTGGCCATCGGTAAAAAAG
Organism: Chitinophaga rhizosphaerae; assembly: GCF_003958645.1. Classification (GTDB taxonomy): domain Bacteria; phylum Bacteroidota; class Bacteroidia; order Chitinophagales; family Chitinophagaceae; genus Chitinophaga; species Chitinophaga rhizosphaerae. The sequence continues at coordinate 516,303 of NZ_RXLO01000004.1, read as the reverse complement.
GCGTCAATATTAAACTGGCCTGCGAACTGACCGGATATGAAATCGACGTATTCCGCGACGAAGAACAGGAACAGACAGAATTTGACATCGACCTGGAAGAATTCTCCGACGAGATCGAACCCTGGATCATCGACGAGCTCAAACGCATCGGTTGCGATACCGCCCGCAGCGTGCTCGACCTGACCGCCGAAGAGCTGGTTCGCCGCTCAGACCTCGAGGAGGAAACCGTAACGGAAGTGAGAAGGATCCTCCAGGAAGAATTTGAAAAAGAATAAGCCTTCCGCTACACCCTTCCCATAGGGTTGGCTTTTTTGATTGCAGAGATATTTGAGTTATTGTTAAAATGTTAAAAGATTTGCTCCGCCGGTTGGTGGGGATTAAACGGGAAGGACGAGAAAACGATATGCCTGAAGTAACAAACAACACACCGAGATTGCTGGCCGCAGCCAAGGAATTCAACATTGGCAAGGAAACGCTGATCGATTTCCTAGCCGGTAAAGGCTATGATATGGATGGATTCGGATCTCCCAACGCCCGTCTCACCGCCCAGATGTATCACGCGCTGCAGAATGAGTTCCAACAGGATAAGGCCAACAAGCGTAAAAGCGATCAGATCGCTTTGCCGAAAGGAACGGTGTTAGACGCAGCCAAGAAGAAGGAGAAGGAAGAGGCAGAACTGGCAGCGAAGAAAAAAGAGGAAGCAGACGCAGCCGCCAAAAAAGCGGAACCCGCGCCCGCCAAACCGGAACCCGCTCCCGCGCCCCAGCCTGAGCCAGCTCCCCAGGCGGCCCCCCAACCGGAGGCCCGCACAGAGCAGCCTGCGCCCAAACCGGAACCGGCTCCCGCTCCCCAACCCAAACCCGTAGCCGAAGCCCAACCCGAGCCCAAACCCGAACCGGCCCCCGAGCCGAAGGAGAAGGCGCCCGAACCCAAAGCCGAGAAAACGGAAGAGGTCGTGAAACCGGATTCGCCCAAGATCAACGGTCCCCGCATCATGGGCACCATCGATCTCGAAGCCCTCAATCCCGCCAATCGCAAGAAAGCCGCCAAACCCGAACCGGAAGAAGAAAAACCGGCCCCGGCCCCTGCTCCCCAGGAGCCCAAACCTGCCGCTGAAGCCAAACCTGAGCCCAAGCCGCAGCCCGCTCCCGAGCCCAAAGCCGTAAAGGAAGAAGCTCCCGCCCAACCGGCCCCCGCACCGCAGCCCGAAAAGCCTGCCGCCGAAGCCAAACCGGAGCCCAAACCCGTCGCCGAATCCAAACCCGAACCGAAACCGGAACCCAAACCCGCCGCCAGGGAAGAAGCCGCACCCGCTCCCGCTCCCAAAGCAGCAGCACCCGAAGCTCCCGCCCCCAGCGCACCAGATGCTGGCGGCAGCGAAGAAGCCGGTTCCGTGATCGAAAATATCCAGGCCACCCGCCTCTCCGGACCCAAAGTGATCGGGAAGATCGAACTCCCCGTGTCGCAAGACCGCAGAGACAATAAAGGCGGCTTCAACAAAGACGAAAAACGTAAGCGCAAGCGCATCGTTATAGAAAAGAAACCCGAGCCCATCAAACCCGGCGAATTCGCCCGCGAAGGCGGACAACCCGGCCAGCGCGGCCCCGGTCAACATGGCGGCAGCCAGCAAGGTGGCAACCGCGGCCCCGGAGGCCCCGGCCAGCGTGGCCCCGGCCAACACGGCGGCCAGCAGGGCAATCGTGGTCCCGGCGGCCAGCAAGGCAACCGTGGCCCCGGCGGCCATCAGGGTAATCGCGGCCCCGGCGGCGGCCATCAAGGCAACCGCGGCCCCGGCAACCGTAACCAACGGCCCGGTCAGGGTAACTTCGGTCAGGGCGCTCCCCGCGGACCGCAGGATCGCGAAATCGATAAGAACGAAATCCAGAACAAGATCAAGGAAACCATGGCCAAACTGGGTGGCAACACCCGCGGAGGCAAAAACTCCAAAGCCAGCCGCCGCCGCGACAAGCGCCACGAAATGGCAGAACGCGAGGCCATGAATTCCGCAGACGGCAACAAACTGCAGGTAACCGAGTTCCTCTCCGTGAGCGAACTGGCCACCCTGATGGACGTATCCTTCGCGGAAGTGATCTCGAAATGTATGGGTCTCGGTATCATGGTATCCATCAACCAGCGACTCGACGCCGAAGTTATCGAACTCGTATCCGGAGAATTCGGGTATGAAGTGGAATTCATCGGGATCGACGATGCTACCGACGACGATGAAGACGAAATCGAAGACGCTCCGGAAGATCTGGAACCGCGCGCTCCCATCGTGACCATCATGGGTCACGTAGACCACGGTAAGACCTCCCTGCTCGACTATATCCGTAACGCGAACGTGGTAGCCGGTGAAGCCGGGGGCATTACCCAGCACATCGGTGCCTACCAGGTAACCACCGCTTCGGGCAAGAAAGTAACCTTCCTCGATACCCCGGGCCACGAAGCCTTTACGGCCATGCGTGCGCGTGGTGCCAAAGTAGCCGACATCGCCGTGATCGTGGTGGCGGCAGACGATGCCATCATGCCCCAGACGCGTGAGGCCATCTCCCACTCCCAGGCCGCCGGCCTGCCGATGGTTTTCGCCATCAACAAGGTGGATAAGGATGGTGCCAACCCGGAAAAAATCAAGGAACAACTCGCCGGTATGAACCTCCTCGTCGAAGATTGGGGCGGTAAATACCAAAGCCAGGAAATCTCCGCTAAAAACGGTTTGAATATCGACATCCTGCTGGAAAAAATCCTGCTGGAAGCCGAACTGCTCGACCTGAAAGCCAACCCGAACCGCGAAGCCTCCGGTACGGTGATCGAAGCCACGCTCGACAAGGGCCGCGGCTACGTGACCACGGTACTCGTGCAGAACGGTTCGCTGAGCCAGGGAGACACCATCGTTTCCGGTTCCCACTTCGGCAAGATCAAGGCCATGTTCAACGAACGCGGACAACGCGTCGAGAAAGTAGGCCCCTCCGCTCCCGTGCAGCTGCTCGGCCTCAACGGCGCGCCGCAGGCTGGTGAGAAGTTCAGGATGTACGAAGACGAATCCGAAGCGAAAGACCTCGCCAACCGCAGGGCCCAGATCGTCCGTGAACAGGGTATCCGTACGAAGAAACACATTACCCTCGACGAGATCGGCCGCCGTCTTGCCCTCGGCAACTTCAAGCAGCTGAACCTCATCATCAAGGGCGACGTGGACGGTTCCGTGGAAGCACTGTCCGACTCCCTGCAGAAACTGTCTACAGAAGAGATCGTAGTGAGCGTGGTATTGAAAGGCGTAGGTCAGATCACCGAATCCGACGTACTGCTGGCTACCGCATCCGATGCACTCGTGATCGGCTTCCAGGTTCGCCCCTCGCTCAATGCAGCACGCCTCGCCGAGAAGGAAAATATCGAAATCCGCACCTACTCCATCATCTACGACGCCATCGACGAACTCAAATCCGCGATGGAAGGGATGCTGGAACCGAAAATCGAAAAGAAGGTTACCGCAAACGTCGAAATCCGCGAAACCTACAAATTCGACAAGGCTACCGTTGCAGGCTGTTTCGTGCTCGATGGCAAACTCTTCCGCAATTCGCGCATCAACCTCGTTCGCGATGGCATCGTAGTACACACCGGCGAACTGCAATCCCTGAAACGTTACAAAGATGACGTGAAGGAAGTGGTTTCCGGCATGGAATGCGGCCTGTCCATCAAAAACTACAGCGACCTCAAAGTCGGCGACATCGTCGAAGGCTTCGAAGAAGTGGAAGTTAAACGTACCCTCTAAAATCCAGTTGCGGCGGGCATCACCGCCCGCCGCAATTCCGAAATTTTTGTTAAATACATTAGCCGTCTTTGTGCGGCTAATTTTTTATCAGTTACTTTGAGAAGACAGTACCAATTATATGAATAAAATCGTCATATCTTCCTTCGGCGCCATGCTCCTCTTCCAGGTAGCCATAGCCCAGCAACAGAAGATCGTGGCCGACAAGATCGTCGCCAAGGTGGGGGAAAAAATCATCCTTCAGTCCGATATCGAATCGGCACTGGTGGATATGCAGCAACAGGCCCTGGAAGGCCAGCCGCTTCCCCCCAACGCAAACTGTGCCGCTATCGAGCAGATCATCGCACAGAAGATTCTGGTGCTGCAGGCCGAGCGGGACTCCCTCCCCATCTCCGAATCCGACGTGGAAGGCCGTATCGAATCCCAGATCCGCTGGGCAGAACAGCGCTACAACGGCCGTGAGAACATGACGAAAGTTACCGGCTACACCATTTACCAGCTCCGCGAACGCTTCCGCGATGCCATCCGCGAAAACATGCTCGCCAAAGCCATGCGCGACAAAATCGTGAACTCGGTAAAAGTGACGCCCACGGAAGTAAGGAACAATTTCGAGAAAATACCGAAAGACAGCCTGCCGTTCTATGAATCGGAACTCGAAGTAGGCCAGCTCATCATCCTTCCCAAAGCCAGCCGCGAAATGGACAAATACGCTTACGACAAGCTGATGGACATCCGCACACGCGTCGAAAAGAAAGAAGGAGAATTCGGCACGTTCGCCAACCTGTATTCCGAAGACCCCGCCGTTCGCGAGAACAGCGGTATCTATCCCCTCAACCGTTACGACAAGAACTGGGACCCCGAGTTCCTCTCCGCCAGCTTCCGCCTGCGGGAAGGGGAAATGTCGAACCCCGTGAAATCGCAATTCGGCTACCACCTGATCAAGATGCTGAAACGCGCGGGCGACAACGTGACCGTGCAACACATCCTCATCAAGCCGAACGTAATGAACACCGAGATCAGTCACGCCATCCAGAAACTGGACACCGTTCGCGCGAACATCATTGCCGGTAAAATGACCTTCGGCGAAGCCGTTGCCAAATACAGCGACGACCCAATGGCCAAGTTCAGCGGCGGTATGCTCACCAACCCCATGACCAACAGCACATTCATCACCATCGACCAGCTCAATGACCCTACTACCAAGGATATCGTGATGCTGCTCGATTCCCTGAAACCCGGTGGCGTTACCAAACCCATCGAATATACCGACGAACAGGGCCGTAAAGGCGTTCGCCTCGTGTACCTGAAAACTCGTACCGAGCCCCACCGCGAAAACCTGAGCGACGATTACTCCCGCATCCAGCAGCGCACGCTGCAGGAAAAACAGGCGCTGGCCCTCAGCAAATGGCTGGTAGACAAAGTGCCGACGTTCTACGTACATGTGGAAGACGAGTACAAACAGTGCGAAAACGTGTCGAAATGGTCGGCCGCGAGCAATTCGGTGGCCAGCAATTAAGCGAATTCCAGCAATTTATGATACGATCCCGGCGCCTGCAGCGCCGGGATTTTTTTTAGCGTTCCCATGCCAGGCAAGCCCCCGGCCCGTTTGGCACCCATTTCCCCTGCAATGCCCTTGCAAACGGCGTTCCCGCGAATGCGGCCGTTTGATAATTAAAGCGTAACTTTGCGACTTCAATTTTACGGTATGAGTGATGCGATAAAGCATGAATGTGGACTTGCATTCATAAGATTAAGAAAACCATTCAGTTATTACCAACAGAAATACGGAACGGTTTTCTACGGCCTGAACAAGCTGTACCTTCTCATGGAAAAGCAGCATAACCGTGGACAAGACGGTGCAGGCCTGGCCACTGTAAAATTACACACCGAGCCCGGGGTGCCTTTCATGCACCGGATCCGGAGCGCACAGCCGCAACCCATCGGCGACGTTTTTGGTAAAGTGCGCGACGAAATCGCAGAAATAGAGAAATACCAGCCCGAAATCACCCGCTACCCGGGCCTCATGAAAGGGCACGTCCGCTTCCTGGGAGAACTGCTGCTGGGGCATCTCCGCTACGCTACCCAGGGCAAAAACGACGTCGACCTTTGCCACCCATTCGTTAGATACAATACCATCCCCGCCCGTAACCTCACCATGGCAGGCAACTTCAACCTGGTGAATGTAGACGAGCTGTTCAGCTTTACGAAAGTTTCGCCTGGCGAAAAGCATAAGAACAGTGACCTGGCGGCCATGCTCGAAGTAGTGCACCACTTCCTCTGCAAAGAGGACGAAGCGCGCCAGAACGGGCTGGACGTGAAGAACATCCTCAAGCAGGCATTCTCCATGTTCGACGGTGGTTATCATGTAGGTGGGCTCATCGGTTCCGGCGATTCTTTCGTTATCCGTGACCCGCACGGCATTCGCCCTTCGTATTATTATGTGAACGAAGACGTGATCGTGACGGCTTCCGAACGCGCGGCCATCCGCACCACCTTCAACGTGGGCGAAAATGAAGTGATGGAACTGATGCCCGGCAATGCCCTCATCGTAAAGGAAAACGGCGATTACTCCATCGAAGAGATCATCCCGGCCCGCGAGCGCCGCGCCTGCTCCTTCGAACGGATCTATTTCTCCCGCGGGAACGATGAAAAAATCTACAAAGAGCGCCACGCACTGGGATATCATCTTTCCGAAACCGTTCTCAAAGCGATCGATAACGATCTTCGCAATACCATCTTCTCCTTCATCCCCAACACGGCCGAAGTAGCCTTCTATGGCCTTATCAAAGGGCTCGAAGATTACCTCAACCGCATTAAAGTGGAAAGGATCATGAGCTGGGGCAAGGATTTCGACGAAGAGAAACTCACGGAAATGGTGAACCGCCGCGTCCGGATCGACAAGATCGCCATCAAGGACGTGAAAATGCGGACCTTCATCACCGAAGATTCCAGCCGTAATGAAATGGTACAGCACGTGTACGACATTACCTACGGGACCGTTCGGCCCGGCACCGATACGCTGGTAGTGATCGACGACTCCATCGTTCGCGGTACCACGCTCCGCGAAAGCATCATCAAAATGCTCGACCGCCTCGGCCCGAAACGCATCATCGTCATGTCTTCAGCCCCGCAAATCCGCTACCCGGACTGCTACGGCATCGATATGAGCAAGATGGGCGAATTCGTTGCCTTCCAGGCCGCCATCGCGCTGATCCGCGAGCAGGGCAAGGAATACATCCTCCAGGAAGCTTACGGCCTGGCGAAAGAACTGGAGCGGACCAACACCCTGAACGCGCAGAACGTAGTGAAAAACGTCTACAAGACGTTCACGCCCGAGCAGATTTCCGCGAAAATCGCAGAAATCATCACCCCGCCCGGCATCGAAGCGAAAGTGGAAGTGATCTATCAAAACATCGAAAGCCTGCACGCCAGCTGCCCCAACAACCTGGGCGACTGGTACTTTACCGGCGATTACCCCACTGCAGGCGGGAACCGCGTGGTGAACAAGGCATTCATGAACTATATGGAAGGAAAGAACGACAGGGGATACTGATCCCTGGACGGGTTTACCGATATTTTCCAGACGGGCCGAAGCGCGAAAAAGCGTTCCGGCCCGTTGATTTTCAGCACGTTCGTGTAAGCTTTTCCGTGGTTTCGATTGTTAAATTTCCTTTAATTGGCGTGTTTTGTGCCAAAAACCCGTATTTTAGGATAGTGTTTGTTCTCAACTACTTACAATGTCTATGAAAACATTGTTATTGATCCGTCACGCAAAATCCAGTTGGAACGACCCGGACATGGACGATTTTGACCGGCCTCTCAACAAACGCGGTAAACAGAACGCTCCAGAAATGGCCATCCGGTTGCTGGGCCGCGGTTTACTGCCCGAGCTGGTCATTTCAAGTCCTGCGAAACGGGCGCGCACAACGGCGCGTATCATGGCCAAAGAATGGAATTACCCCCGGGAGGCCATCCTCCTCGAAGAGGAACTCTATCTCTGCTACGCTTCCACTTTCCTGAAGCACATCACCCGCATCGACGATGATTTCAACATCGTCGCCATCTTCGCCCATAACCCCGGCATCACCGATTTCGCCAACTATCTCACCGAAGAAATCCGGATCGACAACGTTCCCACGGCAGGAGTTTTCGCCATCTCGGCCGACACGGAAAAGTGGGAAGACTTCGATCGCGCCCCCAAAAAATTCCTCTTTTTCGATTACCCCAAGAGCGAAGAAGCGGTATAAGCCTCCCAAAATATCCTGAAAATTTGGCATATATTTATGATGCGGGTCTGTATCCTTTGACCGGCCCGGTCGTCTTGTAGCTACAAAACCCGGCGATTTGAATTTGTGTATTTGTGCAAATAATTCAATATCGCATGGTTTAAGCCTGATTACATATGCAAATTGCTTTTCTGCGTGACAGAATTGCAGTATCCCGGTAAAAACGGAAAAACATGAAACAACTCTTATCGCTGGTATTGGCGTTTACTTTCCTGCAGGCGACCGCCCAGCAGCGCACCCGCACCTTCCTGGCCGACAGCCTGGACAACTACATAATTAAAGCCATGGAAGAAGGGCAGGTCCCGGGTGTGGCAGTGGCCATCGTTAAAGACGGAAAGGTGGTGCTGATGAAAGGATACGGGGTGAAGGAAGCGGGGAAAACGGATAAAGTGGATAGCAATACCGTGTTCATGATCGGTTCCAATACCAAGGCGTTTACCGCCACGGCGCTCGCCCAGCTCCAGGCCGAAGGGAAATTGCAGCTCGACGATCCCGTCCGCAAACACCTCCCCGACTTCCACCTCCACGACCCCTGGATTTCGGAGCATGCCAACATCCGAGACCTGCTCAGCCACCGGCTCGGTTTTTATACCTTCCAGGGAGACTTCATGTTTTTCGATTCCGACCTCACCATAGCGCAGGTCCGGGATAGATTGGCGAAACTGGAGCCGCCGTTCGGATTCCGTACCACCTGGGGCTACTGTAATGCGGCGTTCCTCACTGCCGGGGAGATCATTCCGAAAGTAACGGGCAAAACCTGGGCGCAATTCCTGAAAGAGAAATTCTTCGAGCCCCTGGGCATGCGCAACACCATTGCCACATCGGCCGAAATCCCGACGGTGAAAAACATCGCCGCGGCGCACTCCGTTTTCCTCGGCGAACTGAAGAAAGTCCCCTACGGCAATCTCGACAACCTCGCGCCGGCGGGCAGCATCGGCTCTTCGGTAGCGGATATGTCGCACTGGGTGAAAGCGCTCCTTTCCGGCGGGCGATACGAAGGCCGCGAAGTGATTTCCGGAGACGCCATCATGGAAACCCGGCTGCCGCACTCGAGCCTCGGGGAGGGCGGGCATGCTTTCAACCGCAGGCAATTCAATTTATACGGCCTCGGATGGTTCACCAATTCCTACGAAGGCCGGCTGGTCGTGCAACATACCGGTGGCGTTAACGGCTTTGTGACGGCTGTCCGGCTGCTGCCCGAAGAAAACCTGGGCATCGTGGTGCTCACCAATACCGAATCCAACAACTTCTATAACGATCTTACAGAGGAACTGACCGATGCCATGCTCGATCTCCCCTTTCGCAACTACGCCCGCAAATCGCTGGACGAACAGCGGGAAGAACTGGCGGAAGTGAAGAAAACGCTGCAGCAGATCCGGGAGGAAATTGCCTCGAAACCTAAGCTCCCCGTGCCTTTGACGGCGTTCGTAGGGAATTACGAGCATCCCGTTTACGGTAAGATGAACATCCGCATGGAGAAAGACGGCCTGGCGATGCGGTTCGAGCATCACCCGAACCTGGTCGGCAAACTCTATCCCAAAAAGGAAGACGAATTCTGGTGCTTCTACAATCTTACCATGTACGGGATTAAAGAAACACATTTCACGGTGGAGGCGGATAAAGTGAAAACCGTGACCATCCGTGTATCCGGCTTCGTGGAAAGCGCGCCGTACGAATTCCGCAAGCTGGATTAGGCTTCCAGCGGTACGGGGCGCTTGTACTCGTCGATCGCTACGAATGTGAACGTGCCGCTGATGGCGCGGTACCTTTCGTCGGAATACATTTCCTCCACGAAAATCTCCACCAGCACCTGCAGGCTCGTGTTGCCCGTATGCGTAACGCGCCCGATCAATTCCACGATCGTGCCGGCGGGAATGGGTTTTTTGAAATCGATTTTGTCGGAAGATACGGTCACCATGCGTTTGCGCGCGTAGCGGGTGGCGGTGATGAAAGCAACTTCATCCATCAATTGCATGGCCGTTCCGCCGAAAAGCGTGTCGTAATGATTGGTCGTGTTGGGAAACACCGCTTTGAAAATCCGGGTTTCCGACTGTTGTATTCTTGATTCGTTCATCATCTTGCTTTTTTAACTTTTTAGGGACCGGCCGTTCGGGCTGTCCGCAAATATCCCCTGAAAGGACTTTTTCAGCTTCGCCCCGCCTCCCCATTCGACTGATAACAGCCATAACACGGATGACACGATTTTAACCAGCAGTACGCATTGTGGCCAAAAAAATCCCGCCTGTAAAATAAATACTTGCATGTCAACGTTTTACTAACATGTTTGCGGAATTTCCTTCTTTTTTACGATCATATTTTAACGGTTTATTTACTTTTGTTTCGATTTCCGGTTAATTCATGTTTCACACGAAAATGGTAAAATGGCGCAGGTTGAACGACTTACAGCGATTTATCCTTATTTTCGTTTTCATTCGATTTTCGATAAAACCGTCTTAGTCAGGCGGTGGATTAACTGGTAAGATGCAATCGCCCGAATAGATTAAGTGGATTTTTAAAATAGAAGGTTTCCGTACAAACAAAATAGTCCCTGCCGTTGTTCTTTTGGATGATCCCAAAAGGAATTTCCGACCGACCGGACTATTATTGATGTATAGACAGACATGGGATGGTATCTCTCCAGAAATGATAGCGTGGAACTTTTTTTATTCCTTATATGAATATCAGGGAATACATAGATAATGGAATGGTTGAAAGTTACGTACTCGGACTTTCTTCTCCCGATGAGCGCGAGGAGATGAGGAAGCTTGCGCGTGAGTACCCGGAACTGGAAACCGAATTCGACGAAGTGGAGCGCGTGATCCAGCAGCTCCTTTTCGAAGAAGCCGTATTGCCGCCTGCTACCCTTCGCCACCGCACGCTTCAGCCGCTCGACTGGGCAGATACCAATGCGGAGAAGGAAGGGAAGAAACCGAATTATACCTTCATCAACATCGCGCCTAACCAGAACCAGTACATCACCGTTCACCGTGTCTGGAAATGGATCTTCATTGCGGCGTTCCTCCTGTTCAAGGCCTGTCTTTTCCTCGCCATCTACTTTTACTTCAAATACCGCCAGGTGGAAGACCGGCAGGAAGAGCGCGAGAAAATCCGTAAGGAACAAATGCAAATGGCGCCGCAAACCCGCGCGGCGCAAGGCTTCTAGCTTTTCATAGCATTCCCGGCCTGATCCCTTCTTCTCGCCTGCCAGCAACATCTGCATACTGGGCACGGCTAAATACCACAATGATGATAAACGCCACGATAACGGATTGCAGCGCGATCTGCCTGCTGCCGCCATGTCGCGTCTTTTTTCGGATGAACGATGTTGGACTATACTTTGCGCCCGGTAGACTTGCAAAGGAATATCCGCAAAGAATGGTGATGCCTCCGGCGATGAGGAGTATGCTCTTCAGTAATGCGGAACACTATAAATTGTTCATGCTCCACTTGTAAACAAATTCCGCCGCCACACTGTTTTAATGGAAACGAATATTGCACAAACACTCTCAATCCCCCCTATTATGGCACAACGCAGAGAACATGACTTTTTGGGCGAACGCGAAATCCCGGCCGACGTGTATTATGGCATCCAGACCCTCCGGGCCATCGAGAATTTCCACATCACCGGCATCCCGCTGAACACGGAACCCCTGTTCGTCCAGGCCCTCGCATATGTGAAGAAAGGTGCGGCCATGGCCAATGCGGAGCTCGGCGCGCTCGATAAGAACATCGCGGAGCATATCATAAAAGCCAGCGACCGGGTGATCAACGGCGAGTTCGATTCTCAGTTCATCACCGACCTCATCCAGGGCGGAGCCGGCACCAGCGTGAACATGAACGCCAATGAAGTGATCGCCAACATAGCACTCGAAATGATGGGCAAAAAGAAAGGCGAATACGATTTCTGTCATCCCAACAACCACGTAAACTGCTCGCAATCCACCAACGACGCCTATCCCACCGCGTTCCGCATCGCGCTGATCAATAAACTTTCGTCCTACAAACAAAGCCTCGCCGCGCTTGCCGAATCGTTCGACAAAAAAGGCGACGAATTCAAACAGGTCCTCAAAATGGGGCGCACGCAACTGCAGGATGCGGTGCCGATGAGCATGGGCGACGAGTTCAAAGCTTTCGCCACCACCATCCGCGAAGAGCTGGCGCGTGTAGAGGATAGCAAACGGCTGATCTCCGAGATCAACATGGGCGCTACGGCCATCGGTACCGGTGTGAACGCGCCCAACGGTTACGCCGAACTCGTGACCAAACACCTCGCCAGGATTACCGGACTGCCGCTCGTGTTGGCCAGCGACCTCATCGAGGCAACGGTAGACACAGGAGCGTACGTGCAGCTGTCGGGAGTGCTGAAACGCACGGCTGTAAAGGTTTCCAAGATATGTAACGATTTGCGCCTGCTCTCCTCCGGCCCGCGTTGCGGCCTCAACGAGATCAATTTGCCGCCCATGCAACCGGGCTCGTCCATCATGCCGGGAAAAGTGAACCCCGTGATCCCGGAAGTTGTGAACCAGACGGCGTTTTACGTGATCGGGCAAGACCTTACGCTGACCCTCGCCGCAGAAGCCGGACAGTTACAGCTGAACGTGATGGAACCGGTGATCGGTTTCGCACTGTTCACTTCCATTACCTATATGACGAACGCCTGCAATACCCTCCGCGAAAAATGTGTGGACGGGATCACGGCCAACGCGAAGCATACCCAGGAAATGGTCATGCAAAGCATAGGGATCGTAACGCAACTCAACCCCATCATCGGTTACGAACAATCCGCCGCCATCGCGCGGGAGGCGCTGGAAACGGGCAAGTCGGTACACGACATCGCCGTGAAGGAAAAGAAACTGGTGACGCAGCAGAAGTGGGATGAAATATTTACGTTCGACAATATGATCCGCCCCAAATTCATTAATAGTTAATTGTTGTTGTGCTTATGAAAAATGCATTGCTGCTATTGCTGGCAAGCACCTGCTGGATGCTGCGCCCTGCCCGCGGACAGAACGCCGATTTGCCGAATGTCGTGATCCTGGCAACGGGCGGCACGATTGCCGGGGCAGGGGAATCCAGCGTGGGAACGGCTTACACGGCCGGAAAACTCCCGATAGACGACCTGTTGAACGCCGTACCGGAGGCGCGGAAGATCGCCAATCTCCGGGGCGAACAACTGGCCAGCGTCGGCAGCCAGGCCATGCACGACAGCGTTTGGCTGAAGCTGGTCCACCGCATCAACGAGCTCGCTCAGCGCAATGATGTAGACGGCATCGTGATCACGCATGGAACGGATACGGAAGGCGAAACGGGCTTCTTTCTCCAACTGACCGTCAAAACCACCAAGCCCGTAGTGCTCGTGGGCGCGATGCGTTCCGCAACGGCGCTGTCGGCAGACGGTCCGCTCAATCTCTACAACGGCATCGTGGTGGCGGCGAATAAAACTTCGGCGGACCGTGGTGTGCTCGTGGCCATGAACGATTACATCTATTCCGCGAGAGACGTTACCAAAACCAACACCACCAACGTTTCCACATTCCAGGCGCCGAATACGGGGCCGCTGGGCGTGGTGATGGACGGGCGGGTTGAATTTTATCACCGCATCATCCGCAAGCACACGCACCAGACGGAATTCGACGTGAGCAAGGTGAATTCCCTGCCAAAAGTCGATATCCTGTACGGGTACGCCAATACGAACCCCGTGCTGGTAGACGCATTGGTGAAAGACGGCGTGCAAGGCATCGTGATCGCGGGCGTGGGCAATGGCAACCTCTACCCTGCCGTGGAAGCGCGCGTGAAGAAGATCACCCGCCGGGGCATCGCGGTAGTGCGCTCCAGCCGCACCGGCAGCGGCCGTGTGCTGATGAACGCGGAAACCGACGACGCTGCACTGGGCACCATCGCGGCAGACGATCTCAATCCGCAGAAAGCCCGCATCCTCCTGCAGTTGGCATTACTGAAGACGAAAGACACGAAGAAGATCCAGGAAATGTTTTTTGAGTATTGACATCGCTTCCTACATAACAACCACGTAAAAAGAAAACATGATCTGGATCCAATTTGCCATTCTATTGGTGGCTATCCTCATCGGCGCCCGCATGAAAGGCATCGGCCTGGGCGTGATGGGCATGGCGGCCCTTGCCCTTTACCTTTTCGTATTCCGTATGCGGCCCGCAGAGCCGCCTATAGACGTGATGCTCATCATCCTCGCCGTGGTTTCCACGGCAGCCACCATGCAGGCGGCCGGCGGGATGGATTACCTCGTCCGCATCGCGGAAAAAATCCTGCGGAGCAAACCGTCGATGATCACTTTGCTGGGACCGCTGGTGACGTTCGCGTTCACTCTCTTCGCGGGAACGGCGCATATCACGTATTCGCTGCTGCCCATCATTTCGGAAGTGGCCACCAAAAAGCGCATCCGGCCGGAAAGGCCCTTGAGCATATCAGTGATCGCCTCGCACCTGGGCATCACGGCCAGTCCCATCTCCGCGGCAACGGCAGCCATGATCACCATCCTGGCCGGCCAGATCGAACTGGTGCATATCCTGAAAGTCTGCATCCCCGCCTGCATCGTCGGTATTCTCTGCGGCGTGGCGGTGGTCTGGAAGAAGGGGAAGGAACTGGAGAAAGACCCGGTGTTCCTGGAGAAAATGAAAGATCCGGAATTTGCGCAGGAGCTGGATGCGCATTCCGCATCAGACAATACCCCGCTGAAGCCCGGCGCCAAAATCTCCGTGATCATATTCGCCGTGGCGGTACTGCTGATCGTGCTGGTAGGGGCTTTCCCATCGATGTTGCCATCGTTCGAGCCCGGAGCCGCGAACCTTTCCGTGAACGCCAACGGTACCATCAAAATGGCGGCGGTGATCGAGCTGGTGATGCTGGGCGCCGCGGCGCTGATGCTCCTGTTCACTAAAACCGCCACTGCCGACGTGGCCAAAGCCAGCCTGTTTACCGCAGGCGCGCAGGCCGTAGTGTCGATTTTCGGGGTGGTGTGGATGAGCGCCACTTTCATGGAAGCGAATTCAGTAGCCATCGAAGGTGCGCTGGGAGATATGGTAAAAGCCGCTCCGTGGACGTTCGCCATCGCACTGTTCCTGCTCAGCATGCTGCTTTTCAGCCAGGCCGCCACCACCAAGGCGCTCATGCCGCTGGGCGTGTTGCTGGGCATCGCCCCGATGAACCTCGTGGCCATGTTCCCCGCTACCAACGGCGATTTCGTGCTGCCGGGCTACCCCACGCTGCTGGCCGCCATCAACTTCGACCGCACGGGCAGCACCTATATCGGGAAATACCTCATCAATCATAGTTTCATGTTACCGGGGCTCGTAGCCGTGTCGGCGAGCGTGGCCTCGGGGTTCCTGTTTGCCCACCTATTCTGGTAGCCCCCTAAAAACCGATGTATGAAGAAATGCCGAACCCTTCCCTGGCTGCTGCTCCTGCCCGCTTCGCTCATGGCGCAGGTGCACGAACGGCAGACAGACGATACGTCGATCCACAGTATTCCGTTTATCCCGGTAAGCAAACAATCGCTGCTGTCGAACGTAGACGTGATCGCGAACATGCAGATGTCTTTCCAGCACGAATTCGACGACGGCACCTACAAGCAGTCCCGCTTCGTCATGAACCAGTTCCGGCTGGAAATCCGCGGGAAGGTGCACGACAAGGTTTATTTCCGTTTCCGCGACCGGTACACCCGTGGCGTGGTACCGCAAACGATCGACAATATCAGCCGCAGCACCGACCTTGCATTTCTCCGGTTCGACGCGAACGACAGCTGGAGTATTTACGCCGGTAAACTGTGCGCCGACTGGGGAGGGTTCGAGTTCGACGCCAATCCCATCGAGATCTACGCGTATTCCGACATCATCGAGTACGCCGACAATTTTCTGGTAGGCGCGGGCGTTTCGTATATGTTGCCCGACAAGCAGAACCAGTTCACCGTTCAGTTGTTGAACAGCCGTACGGCGAGTTTCACGGAATTGTACGATACCACGGCGCTGCCGGGCATCAAACCGGCGAAGTTCCCCTTCGCGGGGGTGCTTAACTGGCGCGGCAATTTCGGGAAATTCAGCACTTTGTGGTCGTACTCCGTGTTCCGCGAAGCCGAGAACGAATACATGAATTACCTGGCGCTGGGGAACCAGTTCCAGACGGAGAAGTTCCACATCCAGTACGATTTCAAATGGAGCCGCGAGGCTCTCGACCGGAAAGGCATCGTTTCGGGGATCACCGACAACATGGGCATCAAACATGCCTACCGCGCCAGGTACATGAGCCACTGGGTGCGGCTCGACTGGCACCTTTCGGCTAAAGTCAACCTGTTTTTCGTGGGCATGATGGACGATGCTTACTGGAAACCTTCGGGGACCACACTGCCGGCGAATACGTCTACCAACAAGTTGCGGACGGCGTGGGGATATATTCCCGGGCTGGAAGTGTACCCGTTCAAAAACCTGAATCTCAAAGTGTTCGGGACTTTCATCGGAAGAAAACACGTATATACCGATTACGCGAAGTCGAATTTCGGCGTGGCGAACACGGATAATTACCGTGCTTCGATCGGAATCATCAGCCCATTGGTCATCCTGTAACGTACGGAACGGATCCCGAGCGCCGGCGGTAATATCAGCGGACAAACAACACATCGCAGGCAGGAGGGATCCGTTTATCTTTGCATCAAAACGAACCAACTTTACATGCGCTATACCGTTCCTGCGGCCACCACCATCGGCCATGTGCACCTGAAGGTCTCCGACCTCCAGCGTTCCCTCGATTTTTATTGCGGATTACTGGGATTTGAACTGATGACGAAGTTCGGCGACCAGGCGGCTTTCATTTCCGCCGGCGGCTATCATCACCACATCGGCCTCAATACCTGGCACAGCAAGGGCATGCCGCCCGCGCCCGAAAATGCGGCAGGGCTTTATCACGTGGCCATCCTTTACCCTACCCGGAAAGACCTGGCGGAGATATACAAAAGGCTCACCGGTGCAGGCGTGGCTTTCACCGGCTTCGCCGACCACGGCGTGTCGGAAGCGCTGTACCTTAACGATCCGGATATGAACGGACTGGAACTGTATTGGGACCGCCCGCGCGAACAGTGGCCGAAAGATGGGAACGGGAATCTGACCATGTACACCCATCGCCTCAATATCAGCGATCTGCTGCACGAACTGAAGCAGTAATTACTGGATTTTCAGTTTGCCTTTGCTGTTTTCGATCGCTTCGTCGATGGAATGGGATTTCCGTATATCCAGGTGGCGCTTGGTGTCTTGCGCCAGTTTGGAATAAAAAGTGTGCAGGGTGTTCAGCTCTTCTTCGGAGATCGATTCCACGTCTATCAGGCGGTTGCTGGCCGTTTTTGTACAGGCGATCAACTCGTTGAGTTTCAGTTGGATCGATTTGGAATCCTTGTTCTGGGATTTCTGGATGATAAAAACCATGAGGAAGGTGACGATGGTGGTGCCGGTATTGATGACCAGCTGCCAGGTATCTGAAAACCCGAACAACGGGCCGGTAATGCCCCATGCGATGATCACGAAGAAGGCGATGATAAAGGCCCATGGGCTGCCGGTGGCGGACACGGCTTTGCCTGCGAACCGCTCGAACAGCGGCACTTTCCTGTTTGCTTCTTGCTGCTGCATAATATTAGTAATTGATGTTCAGCAGGCGCAGCTTGTTGTAGAGGGTTTTCCGGTCTATATTCAATAACTGCGCGGCTTTCGTCTTGTTGTACTTCACTTCTTTCAGGACGTTGATGATCTTGTTGTATTCCGCTTTCAGCGCTACGGATTTGAGATCGTTATCGTCCAGCATCGGGAGGTTGGGCTCGTCTGCCGCTTCCGTGGAGGCGGGTTCGATGCCGGAAGGTGTGATGGGGCGCGTCATTTTACCGGCTTTCATTTCCAGCGGCAGCGCGGCCATGGAAATTTCCTTTCCGGCGGGCGTGAGCAGGCTCGCACGGCGAATGACGTTTTTCAGTTCACGGATATTGCCTGGCCAGTCGTAGTTCCGGAAGCATTCCCAGACTTCTTCGCTGAGCGTGGCTTCGGGTTTGTTCAGTTCCCTGCCGGCCTGCGCCAGGAAGGCGTCTACGAAAGAGCGGAGATCGTCGCCACGGTCGCGCAGCGGCGGAATATGAATGGTGAATTCGTTGAAACGGTGGAAAAGATCTTCCCGGAATTTGCCTTTTTGCACGGCTTCGAACAGGTTTTCGTTAGACGCTACGATCAATCTCACATCCACCGCTATTTCTTTCATGCTTCCCACGCGACGGATCTGTTTTTCCTGGATGACGCGGAGCAGTGCTACCTGAACGTCGTAGGGAAGGTTGGCGATTTCGTCGAGGAAGATGGTGCCGCCGTGCGCCTGTTCGAATGCGCCGATTTTGGTGCCGATGGCGCCGGTGAACGATCCTTTTTCATGACCGAACAATTCGCTGGCCGCCAGCTCGCGCGAAAGCGCGCCACAGTCGATAGGGACGAACGGCTGGTTTTTGCGGCTGCTGTGGTCATGTATGAGGTGGGCCACGGATTCCTTACCGGTGCCGGTTTCCCCGAAAATGATCACGCTGTAATCTGTGGGGGCCACGAGGGTGAGCTCGCGGATGAGCTGGCGCGAAGGGTCGCTTTCGCCGTATACGTATTGCGCGCCGTTCCCGGTACCGCCGGAAGGTTGCGGCCGCTGGGCGTTCTGTTCCCGGACGGGCGCTGCGGGAGCCGCCTGCACGGGTTGGGGCCTGGCGGCGCCGGGGCTTTCCAGGGCCTTGTTGATCAGGGCCAGGATCTCGTCCGGATATAATGGTTTGGAAATGTAATCGTATGCGCCGTTCTTCACCATGTCTACCGCGATGCGTACATCAGAATATCCCGTGATGATAATTACGACGGTTTGCGGGCTGAGGGTGCGGATATCGTTGAGCAGCTGCGCCCCGTCCGTGTCTTTGAGCCGGTAATCGCAAAGCACCAGGTCGAAGGGCGCTTCTTTGAGCAACTTCAGGGCGCCGGCGCCCGTCATCGTACTTTCTGTCTTAAAGCCATGCTTGCCCAGGAATCGGCTGAGCAGGGTACAAATGTTTATTTCATCATCAACAATGAGGATTTTCTTCATAATTCGAATATGTTGGACGGACATTAAATTTACAACTAATTATGCATATGCGGTTTTACATCGTTCCGCTTCATTTCAAACAGGATGTCAGTTAACTCATTCACATTGAATGGTTTCGGCAGGAAGCGCGCCGCGCCGGAAGTCAGGGCTTTCTGTTTTTCCATGCCATTGTCGTAAGCACTGATGGATATTACCGGTAAATCGGGATAATCTGCCTTGATTTTCGGCAGTATATCGAGGCCCGACCCATCGGGGAGGTGAATGTCCAGGAACAGAATATCGGGTTGCTGCTGTTGCAGGAACAACAGCCCGTCTTTCAGCGCGTGCACATATTTCACCTTGAATCCGTGCTTCGTCAGGCTTAACTGTAAAAGTTGACAAATATCCGGTTCGTCGTCTATTATTAAAATCAAATCTCCCATGGCGTCGTCAGTTTAAAACCGGGAAATTCCTGCCACTTGGTTAATTCCGCCGGAAAGTTACTGTCATTTAAGCTTTACAACTGCAAACTGTTTGCCGGAACCTTTTGTCTGTTCCAACAAGCAAATTTGTGGATAATCTTCCCCGGAAATTACGGCGTATTTCCACATAATGTTCGGCCATCCCGCCCAAACCCGGCCATTTCCCCCTTATTGGCACGGTGGTATAGTAATTGTTTCATTTCAGACAGCGTCATTTACTTCATCCTAAAAAGTTAACGTATGAACAATCTGCAATTGAAAGGTGCCTGGAATGAAATCAAAGGCAAGCTGAAACAAAAGTACGCGGATCTGACCGACGACGATCTGACGTATACCGAAGGTAAGGAAGACGAGCTGCTGGGCAAGCTCCAGCAGAAACTCGGCAAGTCGAAAGAGGAAGTGAAAAAGCTCATCGACGAGCTGTAAACGCAGTATACGATTATACTTTTATCATAGCTGTTGTTTTAGTTATTGGCAGCTTCGATTGGTTTTAAAATGCAGTTAAAGCATCTTAAAACCGTAAAGCTTGCCAGCTGTCCTGCATCTTCCGGTGCGGGACAGCCTTTTGTCTGGCAAAAAAATGTATTATCATAGATTGATCCATCGTAAGCGTTCATCCTGTTTGTGACCATTTTGATCATCCTGCTCATAAAATGAAAGTTCCGGCAAAACCTGCCGGAACTTTCTGTTTTTATATATCGATACTACAGGACTCAACCTTTGTTGGTGGTTTCGAGGTCGCGGAGGTACCGGATTTTATCGTGCGCGGTGCGCAGTTTGATGCGTTGGTCGGAGATCATGGTGCGCACTTCGGGCGGGAGGAAGTCCTGGTCGAGCGCGGTGTTATACGATTTCTGGGCAGCGTCTTCCCCGTATTCGCAGGTGGCCAGGATGGCACGGCGGTCTCCTCCGCCGAAGGAGACTTTGACATCCATCCAGGTGCGGTACAGCTTCCCGGCGAAAGTGGTGTCGCGTTCGCGTTCTTCGCCCAGGCTGCGGAGGTATTTATTCAGCTCGGTGGTGTTTTGCTTGCTGTCGGCGATCATGGTCTCGAATAATTCCTTCAGGTCCAGATCGTCTGTTTGCAGGCGGGCTTTGTTGTATCCTTCTACCCGGTCGTTATTGATCTTCACCAGGTCTTCCACGACTGCGGCCGTTTTTTGCAGGTGTTCCATGATATGCTTTTTTATGGGTGATATAATGATATGGTTCCGTACTATTCCGTCCAAAAAAGCTGCCATGCCGGTTTAATGCGGGAATCGAGGTTGTTTTGGCGCAGCGGCGCCCCTGTTGGTGGAAGTGCGTCCACATCGGTTGGGGCGAATATTTCCGGTGGATGGGAAACCTAAGGCTGAAACGCCGCTGGCATGAATTTTACATCATTTATCATGAACCAAAAACAATCCAGATATGAATTCCTTACTGTATCTCATTGCGGTGATCCTGATCATCGGCTGGTTGCTGGGATTCTTCGTGTATTCCGCCGGCGGCCTTATCCACGCCCTGCTCGTATTGGCGATCATCGCCATTTTGATCAATATCATCCGGGGCAGGGCTGTATAATATTGCCGCCATCTCCGCCAGATAAAAAGCGGTGTAAATGGACAGAAATTTCCATTTACACCGCTTTTTGCGTTAATTCAGGATATGAATCCCATCCTGTTGCTATTGACCCTTTTTTTTCAGGCCGGCGATGAAGCCATGGTGATCACAGACCAGGCCGAACATCGTGTGGTGCTCATGCTAGTCCCTTCCGGCCAGGTTCTCCGCGATTGGCGGGCGGCCGACATTCCCGAAGCGCATCGCAAATGGTTCCGCAATCCCAGCGAAGCGAAGCTCTCGCGCGACTGCAACTTCATTCTCACCTGCGCCTCCGGCGGCGGAGCGGCCATTATCCGTATCCGCGACGGCAAAACGATGTGGTACGATTCCGTAGGCGGCAATCCGCATTCTATCGACATCGCTCCCGGCCTTCCGTTACCGTACCGAAAATTCAATGGTGGACAGACGATGTAACCGATCTGAACGGCAATATCATCCTGCGTTTGCCCGGTGCCAAAATCTATAAGGCGCGCTGGTTGCGGTGTTACACGAATACCTTTGTGAATATCAACGCCAAAGGCGATACTACCTATTTTAAAAAATGGCGAACACCTAATTGGCGGGCAATGTGATGATGAACGTAGTGCCTTCTCCGATAGTGCTTTCCACCTGGATGTTGCCTTTGTGATTGATGATAATGTTTTGGGTGGACGTAAGCCCCAGCCCCGTGCCTTTCGTTTTCGACGTAAAGAACGGGTCGAACAGGCGCGATTTGTTCTCTTCCGGAATGCCCGTTCCGTTATCCTGGATACGTATGACGGCGGATTTCCCTTCGGTGTACGTATTCACGGTCAGTACGCCTTTCCCCGGCATCATGGCCTCGATGGCGTTGATGAGAATGTTGAGCAGTGCGATGCGGATCTTTTCGTCATCTACGGTCAGCATTATTTTCTCTTTCGCGTAATCCTCTTCCAGCCTGATGCCGTTGAGCTGCAGACGGTCTGTAGCCAGGGCCAGCGAGCTCTGGATGAGATCGTTCAGGTCATGTTCCTGGAGATGAAGCTCCATCATGCGGGTAGATTGCAGCAGTTCGGTCACGAGTTGATTGATGCGCGTGCAGTTGCGCTCGATGATGTCGAGGTAGAGCGTAGTGTCTTCGGGGTCGGTCGAATCTTCCCCCCTGAATTGCCCTACCGCTAATATGATGTTGGTGAGCGGGTTGCGTACTTCATGTGCGATCACCCGGGCAATGCGCCCCGAGATCACGAACTTTTCCTGTTGCCGTTTTTCCTGTTCTTCGCGTTTCTTGTCGGTGATGTCTTCCGCTACGCAAAGGAAGGTGCCCAGTTGCTCGTCGAGCTTGCTGGCGTTGACGAGCACGGCGATCTTTTTCCCGGATTTGTCGCGGAAGGTGAATTCTTTCTGCACGATGGCGTCGTCGGTACAGATTTCTTCGAAAAAGCGTTTGGCTTCGGATTCGAGGAAGAAGAGCTTGTCCATGTTCATGGTCAGCAGTTCTTCGCGCGCGTAATTCATTTTTTTACGTGCGTTGGGATTGGCGTCGATGATATTCATGTCGCAATCGGCCAGGATGATGATGTCGTGGCTTTTTTCGAAGATGCCGAAATATTTGCGCTCGTTTTCCGCGATGGCGCGCAGGTGCTTGAATTCGGAGATACCGTAACGGATGGCGCGTTCCAGGTCGGGGCCGGTGATGTCGCCTTTCACAAGGTAGTCGGTTGCCCCGGCGATCATCGCTTCATTATCGATGGCGTAATCGCCTTTACCGGTGAGCATGATCACGGGGGCTTCGTGGCCGATAGACTGGAAATACCGGAGGATGTCGATCCCCGTGTGCATGCCCAGCCGGTAATCGACGAGGTACAGTTCATGCTCTCGCCGCCCGATGGCTTCGAGTGCTTTGTCGTAGGTAGGGGCCCAGGTTAACTCGTACTGGTCGGGCGCTACATCCTGCAATATGGTGTTGACGAGGAAAAAATCGTCTTCATCGTCGTCGATCATCAGGATGCGTTTGCGTTTATCTTTCATATTGGTCCGTGTATTCCTGTTTTCAAGCAAGAAGCATGCTCAAAAATCAGTCTTCCCGCAATTGCCGGAGCGGGAGGGTGATGATGAATGCCGCGCCTTTTCCGGGGTCGCCTTCGGCGGAAATAAAGCCCTGGTGGGCGTCGGCGATTTTTTTACAGATAGCGAGCCCGATGCCGGTGCCTTTGTATTCGCTCACGCCGTGCAACCGTTGGAAAATGAGGAAGATACGGTCTGCGTAAGCGGGGTCGAACCCGATGCCGTTGTCTTGCACGCGGATGCGGAGGTATTTTTCCTGCGCCCGTTTTTCGCTGGGAACGCGGGCTTCGGCGCCGGTGAGCGTTTCGCCGGTGATGCGGATTTCGAGCGGGCGGTCGGGCGAGGCGAATTTGATGCTGTTGGACAGGATATTCTGGAAAAGCTGGTGCAGCCCCGTGTCTGACCCTTCCACGGTCGGAAGTTTGTCGGTCGAAACGGTGCCCTTCTTCTCTTGCAGGGGAGCTTCCAGGTCGCCGAGCACGTCGCGCAGCAGTTCGTTGAGGTCTACCGCAGCGATGGTGTCTGGCGTGATACGGCCGGCACGGGAGAAGATGAGCAGGTCGTTGATGAGCACGCGCATGCGGCCTACGGCAGATACCATACGGTCTACCAACTGGCCCGCTTCGGGAGGGATATCTTCCCGGTATTTAAGGAGCAGCCGGTCGGAAAACGTGGAGATTTTGCGCAGGGGTTCCTGCAAATCGTGTGAAGCCACGTATGCGAACTGTTCGAGCTCCTGGTTCGATTTATTGAGCAGGTTGATGTTTTCCTGGAGTTCCCGCTGGTAGCTCCGCATCCTGGACTCGATATGCAGCTGGAGGCGGAATTCGCGGTTGAGGGTAACGTAGGAATATATACCGATGATGATGGCGATGAGGGAAATGATGAACACGACGGGAATCCAGAGGTTGGAGAAGAACGTGAACAGCCGCGATTTCTCGGTGAGCTGGGCTTCTTCGATGGCGATCATGTCCTGCATTTTACGGTCGATGCGGTCCATCGACAATTCCCCTTCCTTCACGGAGGCGATGCGGGGATCCCTGGCGCCGGCGAGCAGCTGGCCGTATTTAACGTCGAGGAGGTCTTTGAGGGTGTCGAGGTTCTTTTGTTGGGGGGGATCGTCGATGATCCGGCGGAGCTTGCGGTATTCGCTTTCGATTTCGACGCTCCGTTCTTCCATGCTGGGGCGGAGAAATTCCTGCTGATGGGTGATGTTGTAGCCGCGTATCGCGGATTCGGCGTCTTTCAGATGGCGGGAGATGAGCTCCAGGCGCTTGGAGACCTCCACGGCGTGCTGAAGGCGGGAGGCGTTGTGCTGGAGGTTTTTCGCGATGAGGTAAGACACGACGCTGGCGCCGACGATGGCGGTAAAAGCGATGAAAAATCCCACCCTGATCTTCTTATGTATGCTAATGTGCATTTCCTTCAAACTGTTTATGGATGCCGGTTTTGGATGTGCAAGATTTTCTACATACTGAAAACTCCCTTCTACAAGGCTGCCTCCGGAAAGTCGCCGGTTTACCCGCCATTCCTACCCCCAAAGTACGAAAACCCCCGCATTCCATCCCGGTCCGCCCGCCACCGAATGCGTTACAGTGGCGCATGATATTGTTGTTGTTCCCCTATGCCGCAAATCATGTGCCTTCGTCTTGGAATGCGGTTTGGACAAGTATTATAAAGAATGTATCTAACCTTAAAATCTTCCAGCCATGACAAACGAAACCGATAAAAAACCACGCCCGAACCCGGCATCGCCCGGCATTCAGCCGCCAGACGAAAACAGGGGCCAGGGTGGTGGTCAGCCCAAACCCGGACAGGGGCAGGAACCCGGCAAGCAAAACCCGGACATCCCGCAGGAAATCCCCAAGCGGGAAATCGACCGCAAACCCAGCGACCCCCAATCCGAGCCCGAACAGGGCCCCCGGCAGGATAAGCCAGAGAAAGGCCGCAGGGAACATCAACCCGATATTCCGGAGAGTGAAGAAAACAACGATGTCCAGGAACGATCGCCAGACATCGCCGGTGAACGTGACATCGAAAACGATAGCATCATCGACAAGCGCGACCGCTTTCCTTTTCCTAACAAATAAACCTGAAAAACCGCACGAATTATGGCAACAAAGAACACCAAAACAGCCGGGCAAAAAGCAAGTGCCAACGGCCGGAGCAACGGCTCCATGAAAAAATCCGCGCCGGCACGCAAACCCGCATCCCGCAACGGAGACATGGAAGCATCGCCTTTTCATCAATTGTTCGTGGATGAATTGAAAGACATCTACTGGGCCGAGAAACACCTCGTGAAAGCATTGCCCAAAATGCAGAAAGCCGCTTCCACAGCCGAATTGGTGGACGCATTCGCCGATCACCTCGAAGCTACGAAAGGCCACGTCAGCCGGCTCGAAGACATTTTTGAGATCATCGGGATGAAACCCACGGCCAAAAAATGCGAAGCCATGGCGGGCCTGGTCACCGAAGCGCAGGAACTGATCACCGAAGAAGAAGCAGGTTCCGTGCTCGACGCCGGGCTCATCATCGCCGCGCAGAAAGTGGAACACTACGAAATCGCGACGTACGGCAGTTTGCGCACGCTGGCCACCCGCATGGGCCACACCGATGCCGCCAACTTACTGGAACAAACACTGGACGAAGAAAAGGAAACGGATTCCCTCCTCACCCAGATCGCCGAATCGAAAGTGAACGAGGAAGCGATGGCGGAAGACTGATATGCCATCGGAAACAAGGCTGCTGCATTCATTTGCAGCAGCTTTTTTTTGACCCAACATCCCGGATATGCAGAAATCAAGCAAGAAAAAGACCCTGCGCCCGCCCCAGCATCAACGCCGCCAGCCCGGCGCCGAACACAGGATGAAACCCCTGCCCCAGGCCCAACCGAAATCGCAGCCGGCCGGCCGGTTGAAAGACAAGATCGCCCTTATCACCGGGGGCGACAGTGGCATCGGGCGCGCCGTGGCGCTGGCTTTCGCCGCGCAGGGCGCACATGTGGCCATCGCGTACCTCGATGAAAACGAAGATGCCAATACCACCGCCCTTGGCGTGAAAGACCGCGGGCGGGAAGTATTGCTGATCCCCGGAGACCTGAGCCGCGAAAGGCATTGCGAAAAAGTGGTGCGGCAAACCGTGAAAAAATTCGGGCGCATCGATATTCTCGTGAACAACGCCGCCGTGCAATTCCCGCAGAAAAAATTCACGGACATCACGGCGGAACAATTGCTGAAAACGTTCTCCGTCAACATATTCCCGCATTTCTATCTCACGCGCTTCGCGCTGCCGCACATGCCCCGCGGCGGATGCATCATCAATACCACATCGGTGACAGCTTACCGGGGCAGCGCACATTTGGTAGATTATGCCGCTACGAAAGGCGCCATCGTTTCGTTTACGCGGTCGCTTTCGTCGATGCTGGCGGAAAAAGGCATCCGCGTGAACGGTGTGGCGCCCGGCCCCATCTGGACGCCGCTGATCCCCGCCACATTCCCGGCGGAACATGTGGCCGATTTCGGGTCGGACGTGCCGCTGAAACGCGCCGGCGAACCGGCCGAAGTGGCCGGCTGTTACGTGTTCCTGGCTTCTGCGGAGGCCGATTATATGACCGGACAAATCTTGCACCCCAATGGAGGAGAAATTGTTAACGGCTGATGCGCCCGCCGTGGCGCAGGCCGCCCGCCTCCGCTACGTTCAGCCGGGAATGGCGGGCATTACGAGACATCGCATGCGCGGTGGATTTTATTATACCGACGCCCAGGGCCGCCGCGTGACAGACAAAGACGTGCTGGCCCGCATCCGTGGACTGGTATTGCCGCCGGCCTGGGAAAACGTGTGGATTTGCCCTTTCCTGAACGGTCACCTCCAGGCAACGGGCACCGATGCACTGGGGCGCCGGCAATACCGCTACCATGCCCGATGGGCGGAAGTATGCAACGAAACGAAGTTTTACCGATTGCTCGCATTCGGGAAACAACTGCCGAAGCTCAGGCGGCAGGTGACGAAGGACTTACGGCGAAAAACGCTCGATCTACCGCGGGTATGCGCCATTGCCATGCGCGTGATGGAAGAAACCCTTATGCGGGTGGGCAACGCGGAATATGAAAGTAAATACCAATCCTACGGCCTTACTACCTTACGGAATAAACACGTCCGGTTCAACGGCCAATCCGCGCTGTTCCGGTTCAAAGGGAAGAAAGGCGTGGAACAGCAGATAGAGCTGCGGCACGCGGCGCTGGCGCGGCTCTTGCGCAAAGTCAGGGATATCCCCGGCCAGGAGCTTTTCCAGTATTATGAAAACGGCGAAGTGAAAAGCCTCGATTCCGGCGCGCTCAACGACTACCTGAAAAGCATTACCGGTGAGGATTTCACATGCAAAGACTTCCGTACCTGGGCCGGCACCCTCGAAGCCCTGCACCTCCTGGCGGCATGTGAAACGGGACAGTCGGCCGCGGATTGCAAACGCAAAATTGTGGAGGTACTGGACCAGGTGGCCCGGAAACTGGGGAATACCCGCGCGGTGTGTAAGAAATACTACGTCCACCCCGCCCTCACCGATCTTTACGAAAGCGGCGGATTGGGGAAATACCTAGGGCAAAGTGTGGACGAAAAACTACTGTTGAAAATCCTGAAAGATCATCATACACAAAAACGGCGACGCCCCTGAAAGGCGCCGCCGCTCTCGTTTACATGTAGTTCATGCATCACAGTCCGCCGAAGATCTGCTGTTCTTCCCGATCTTCGACCGGTATCTTCTGCAGGAATTCGTCGAATCCCGCTTCATCGTGCGAGGTGTAAGCCCCGTAAGCGTCGAGCACGTACCCTTTCTTGCCGTTTTTGTCTTCCATCAGGTACAACACCGAATTGTCTGAAGGGTCTGATTCCCCTTCGAAACGGTAGGTTTTGATGATGAGCAGATCGTCCGGGTTATAGATCTCATCGCCTTCTGTGGGCTGCATCCGGCCATGGTCACTCATCTTGAACTCGACATCATAGCCTTTCGAGTGCAATTTGGCCATTACTTGCGACAGGGTGTTCATTTCGCCGGGTTTATCTGTTCTCAGGTTTTCCATAAAAGTCATGTTTGATTACCCTTTGAAATCCAAATCACATGCCACGGACGAAAAAAATGGCCTGATTGTTGGCACAGGATGCATGAAGCGATCAAATACATTTATAGCAAATTCCCCCGATAGTTATGCATATGAAGAAACAAGGCCGTTCCGCTCCCGGAACGGCTTTTCCGTGCAACTACCATGGTATAATGATTGTTGTACAGGTATACACTAAACCGTTTCCACATGAGAGCCATTTGGACAGGCAGCATCGGCTTCGGCCTCGTTAACATTCCGGTGAAGCTTTACAGCGCCATCCAGGAAAGCCGGCTGGACCTGGATATGCTGGACAAAAAAGACCATTCCCGCATCCGTTTTCAACGCATCAACGAGAAAACAGGAAAGGAAGTGGCCTGGGAAAACATCGTCAAAGCATACAATTACAACGACAAATACATTGTGCTCGACGAACATGATTATGAAGATGCGAGCCCGAAAAAGAGCAAAATCATCGAAATATCGTCATTTGCCGGAACAGACGAGATAGATGCCGTGTATTTCGAGACGGCGTACTTCATAGAGCCCGATAAAGGCGGCGGCAAGGCGTACCAATTGTTGCTGAAAACCCTGGGAAAAACCCGTAAGGTGGGGGTGGCGCTGTTTGTGTTGCGGACACAGGAGCACCTTGCCGTGGTGCGCGCCAACGGCGATTATCTCATGCTTCACCGGCTGCGGTTCGCAGAAGAGGTCCGGGAGCCGGACGAACTGAAGCTCCCCGACGCCACGGCCATCCCCAAAAAAGAGCTGGACATGGCCGTCAAACTGGTAGAAAGCTATTCCGAGACCTTCGATATCAGCGCCTATAAAGACACTTACCGCGAAGAGCTTCTCCGCATCATCAAAGCCAAAGCGGCCGGTAAACGGGCCGTCGTGAAGAAAATGAAAGTGGCCACCACGAAAGGCACCGATCTTTTCGAACAGCTGAAAGCCAGCCTGGGCACTAAAAAACGCGTATCATGAGCCTGACGAAATATAACCAGAAACGGGATTTCAAGAAGACCAGCGAGCCAAAGTCCGGAAAAGCATCGGGGAAAGACCACATTTTCGTCATACAGCGCCACCACGCCACGCGCCTGCATTACGATTTCCGCCTCGAAATGGACGGCGTGCTCAAAAGCTGGGCGGTACCGAAAGGCCCGTCGCTGAACCCGGCAGACAAGCGCCTGGCCATGGAAGTGGAAGATCACCCGTTCGACTACAAAGATTTTCAGGGCGAAATCCCGCCAGGGAATTACGGCGCGGGATACGTGTACATCTGGGATAAGGGGACGTACGAGCTCCTCGAACCGAACGGTCGGCCGTTCGACAAGGAAGCGCTGAAAGAGTGGAAATCGGGCAGTTTGAAAGTGGTCCTGCACGGAAAGAAACTGAAAGGAGAATTTGCGCTGGTGAAGATGCGCGGCGGGCGCGAAGAGAATGCATGGCTGCTCATCAAGCACAATGATAAATTCGCCGTTCATGACGCGTACGACAGTGAAGACCACACGCCCAAAACGGTGATCGCGAAGGGGAAAGGGCCGCATAACACGAAACCCGAAGCGAAAACAGCGGCAAAGAAAACGGTCGTCAAAAAAACAGCGCCATCAAAATCTGCATCTTCCAGGAAAGCCGCTAATAAAGCGCCGGCAAAAAAAGCGGCGGCAAGGGAAACTGCATCCACCGGTAAAAAAAAAGCGGCGAAAGGTGAGCCGATGAAGGGACACTACAAGCCCATGCTCGCCACGCTCGTAGACGCGCCCTTCGACCGCCCCGGCTGGATTTTCGAAAACAAGTGGGACGGATACCGCGCCATTGCCGCGGTGAAGAACGGGAAAGCGGAATTGTATTCCCGCAACAATTTGTCTTTCAATGAAATATATCAACCGATCGTAGAAGCTGTGGAGCGAATTCCCCACAACGTAGTGCTCGACGGGGAAGTTATCATCGCCGGCGCCCGCGGCAAATCGGATTTCCAGGCGCTACAGCATTACAAAACCACCCGCAAAGGGAACCTCGCTTACGCCGTTTTCGACCTCCTTTACCTCGATGGCCATCCGCTGGAAGACCTGACCCTGCTGGAAAGGAAAGAACTCCTCCGGCAAATCGTGGATCAGCTAAACGATCCCGCCGTGATATTCTCGGGGCACGTGGAAGGGAAAGGCATCCAGCATTTCGAAAAAGCGAAGAAAGCCGGGTGGGAAGGCGTGATCGCCAAGAACGGCGAAAGCACCTACGCAGAGGGGGCCCGCTCCCTCAACTGGCTCAAAGTGAAAGTGCTCAACCGCCAGGAAGCCGTCATTTGCGGATTCACCGCACCCCGCGGCAGCCGCAAAAACATCGGCGCCCTCGTTCTCGGCGTGTACGACAACGGATCGCTCCGCTACATCGGCCACTGCGGGGGCGGGTTCAACGATGCCGGGCTCAGGGACATGCACGCCCGGCTCCAGCCACTCGTCACCAACGCATCGCCATTCAGGGAAAAAATCAAAACAAATATGCCCGTCACCTGGCTGAAACCGCAGCTCGTCTGCGAAGTCAAGTTTTCGGAATGGACTAACGACGGGCATTTGCGCCAACCCATATTCATCGCCCTGCGCGACGATAAGCCCGCCAAATCCGTCGTCCGCGAAACCCCGCGGCACTTGCCGGCTTCAAAACCTGCCGATATGAAAGCAACCGCGAAGAAAGCCTCCACAGCGAAGGCCGCTCCGGAAAACGACCGGGAAATGAAACTGAACGGGAAAACCGTGTCGCTCACCAATCAACAGAAAATTTACTGGCCGAAGGAACAGATCACGAAAGGGCGGCTGGTGGATTATTATCTATCGGTGGCGGAGGTGATTTTACCGCATTTGAAGGACCGTCCGCTAAGCCTGAACCGCTTTCCCAATGGCATCGCCGGGCCCAGTTTTTACCAGAAAGACCTCGACTTGAAAACCGTTCCGTCGTGGCTGAAAACCGCGCAGGTATGGTCGGAATCCTCGGACCGGGAGATCGATTATCTCGTTTGCAACAACGAAGCCACGCTGGCCTGGATGGTAAACCTGGGCTGCATCGAGATCAATCCCTGGCTGTCGAGATTGAAAAAGCCGGACCATCCGGATTATATCGTTATCGACCTCGATCCGGACGACATTGCGTTCGTGCATGTGGTGGAAACGGCGCTCGCGGTGCGGAAGTTGCTCGAATCCCGCGATATCGTTTCTTTCGTCAAAACCTCCGGTTCGCGCGGTATGCATATCTGTATCCCGACCGGTGCGAAGCACGATTTCGATACCTGCAAGCTGTTTGCGGAATACCTGGCGCAGGAAGTGAACGCCATGTTACCGGAAATTACGAGCGTGGAGCGCACCAAATCGAAACGGAAGAAGAAAGTCTATATCGATTTCCTGCAAAACCGCAGAGGACAAACCATCGCGTCGGCGTATTCCGTGCGGCCGAAGCCCGGGGCCACCGTTTCCGCGCCGCTGGAGTGGAAGGAAGTGACGAAGCATCTCAAAATGGAGGATTATCACATGGGCAACATCGGGAAAAGACTGGACAAAAAGGGCGATCTGTGGGCGGGCATCCTCACCGCGAAAAACGATCTGAGAGCCATACTGAAAGTGGCCGGAGAATAATGGAAAACAACTGTGGGCGAGGGTTTTTATCATGTTTTGACAGGGGATTTTTCCTGTAATGGCATGCCAATTGGATGGGATAGGTTGTAAATGCCGGAAACGGCTATTGTTCACCAAATCCGCAGTCCCATGGCAAGAGCCGAACATTCTATTCTCAGGCTGGTTTGGGTATACAGCTTCATCATCACGGCGGTCTGCATTGCGCTGGCCGGGATCTTTTACCTTACGCACTGGTTCACCGATCTGTGGACCGGTTACATCATCAACGGCGTTATATTCATCGGCGTCATGCTGGCGGTCGTTCACGCCAATAGTGCGCTGGGCGGCGGGGCATCGCTGTACCAGCTGGCGGTATCGGGTATCATTACCACGGTGCTTGCCACGATCATGATCGCCACGGTGACGGTGCTTTTCCATCTGGTGACCGTGCCTGCCGATCCGGCCACGCTCAACATTACCACCGAAGAGGCGCGCATCAATGAATATAGTGTGCAAACGAGGCAGGGGTTTTGGGTCTTCATGGTCGGGAATATCCTGTTCGCCAATGTTACATTGGGCGTGCTCGGCACGTTGATAGGGGCCATCGCCGTGAAAAGGGACCAGAAATCCGAAAACGCCGGCTAAGGCGAAAAAGAATAGCATCAACGGGAACGAACCGGGAAGTGACATTTGTCGGTCCCGGTTTTTTTGCGCTACATTTGCTCCCATGACCCAAGGCACGATCCTCATCATCGACGATGAAGCGCAACTCCGGAAACTCCTCGCCCGCCTTCTCACACTGGAAGGCTATACGGTTTTGGAAGCGCCAGACGCACGGTCCGCCCACAAACTGCTCGATAAATCGGAAGTCCACGTCATCCTGTCCGACGTGAAACTCCCGGATGCCAATGGTGTTGAGCTGGCCCGGCAATTAAAATCCTCCCATCCCGATACGGAAATCCTCGTACTCACGGCCTACGGCAACATTGCCGATGGTGTGCAGGCGATCAAGAACGGCGCGTTCGATTATCTCACGAAAGGCGACGACAATAACCGCATTCTTCCGCTGGTGAGCAAAGCGATGGACAAGGCGCGCCTCCAGTTCCGGGTGCGCTCGCTGGAAGAAAAGCTGGGCGGCAAACATGATTTCAGCCAGGTGATCGGACAGTCGCCACGCATTCTCGAGGCCGTGAACCTGGCCCGCAAAGTGGCGGCTACCGATGCTACGGTGTTGCTGCTCGGGGAAACGGGCTCGGGGAAGGAAGTGTTCGCACAGGCCATCCACCGCGCCAGCGCCCGTTCCAGCCAACCGTTCGTGGCGGTGAATTGCAGCGCCTTCGGAAAGGAAATCCTCGAAAGCGAACTGTTCGGCCATAAAGCCGGTGCGTTTACCGGGGCGGTGAAAGACAAGAAAGGTTTCCTCGAAGAAGCGAACAACGGCACCATTTTCCTCGACGAGATCGGCGAAATGGCGCTCGACCTGCAAGCCAAACTGCTCCGCGTGCTGGAAACGCGGGAATTCTATAAAGTGGGCGATTCCAGGCCCCTGAAAGTCAATATCCGCATCCTCGCCGCTACCAACCGCGACCTGGAAAAGGAAGCCGAAAAAGGCACTTTCCGCGCGGATCTTTATTATAGACTGTCGGCCTTCCAGATACAGCTGCCTGCTTTGAACGAGCGCCGGCAGGATGTGCCTTTGCTCGCCGATTACTTCCTGGCGCAGTTGGGCCCCAAAAACGGCAAGCGCATCACGGGGATGACGGCCGCCTTCCGCCAGGCGCTGGAAAACCACCACTGGCGCGGCAACATCCGGGAACTGCGCAACGTCATCGAAAGAGCGGTGATCCTGGCAGAGGGTAACGAATTGGATACCGGCGTGCTGCCGCTGGAATTTACCCATCCGGAAAACGATGGCCCCGCCCCGCTGAGCCTCGCGGATATGGAAAAGAAACACATCACCCGCGTACTGCAGGCCGTGAACGGCAACAAGACCCGGGCGGCAGAAATGCTCCGGATCGGGCTGACCACTTTGTACAATAAAATCAAGGAATACAACATCCGCTGACCTACCGTTTTTGCAAACTACCCTTCCGTTTTTGCATGGTGCCGGCACGTCTGAAAAGACATGCCGGCTTTTTATTTCGTTGATTATGATGGGTTTATGATGGATTTGCAAGAAGTGGCACTCCGCTGGCTTTAGGGTGCCAAAATCACCTATCATGTTACCGGATGCTAAAATCCATCTCCTGCTGGCGCAACAGATCCCCGGCCTCCGCACCGAAGCGGAACCCGGCGGCGCGCCGGCCAAAGTTATCCAGGCTTTTACGGCGTATACGCGGAAAATGATCCGCACAGGCGCATTGCCCGAAATCCGGAAATGCTTTTCCATGGCCGGCGTGTTGTACAAGAACGGCAGCCGCCAATTGCGCGACGCCATCGAGTCGGTATTCCTTTTCGGGCTTTCGCCGCTGCTGAACGCGCCGGTGAAAACGCTCCTGCCCGCGTCGCTGCAAAGCGCGCGCCGTCAATTCATCTTAAATAATTCACAATGCTGATCCTGCTCCTTTTGCTCGCCGGGCTCGTATGCTTCTGGCTGCTTTTCGCATCGGTAGATTATTTCGACAAGATTTAAAAAACGCGAACAAATGATGAACGCACTTTTCATTTTATCCCTGCTGGTTTTCTGCTACATGGTGTACGTGTTGCTGAAACCGGAAAAATTCTGAAATCCATCCAGACATGAACACCGAATTATTGGGCATTATCGCCACTTATGCCATTACGCTCCTCATCGCCATTCCGCTGGGCCGGTACATCGCGAAGGTTTTCGGCGGACAGCGGACGCTGCTGGACTTTATGGCACCGCTGGAACGGTGGATTTTCCGTTTCTGCGGCATCGATCCGAAGGAGGAAATGAACTGGAAACAGCACCTGAAGGCATTGTTGACCATCAACATGCTCTGGTTCGTTTACGCATTCTTTCTCCTGATCTTCCAGGACAAATTGCCGCTCAATCCAGACCTTAACGCGGGCCAAACGCCCGACCTGGCTTTCAACACCGCCATCAGTTTTCTCGTAAACTGCAACCTGCAGCACTATTCCGGGGAATCGGGGCTGACGTATTTCACGCAGTTGTTCGTGATCACGTTCCTGCAATTCGTGAGCGCGGCCACGGGCATCGCGGCGCTGATCGCCCTGTTCAAGGCGCTGCGCCAGAAAACGACCACGCAGCTGGGCAACTTCTGGGAACATCTCCTGAAAACCACAACCCGCCTGCTGCTCCCGATCTGCCTCGTGATCGCCGGTATCCTGGCGTTCCGCGGCACACCGGCCAGTTATGCGGGTAAAGACACGATCGTAACGGTACAGGGCGATACGGTACAGGTATCCCGCGGGCCCGCGGCCGGCATGATCGCCATCAAGCACCTGGGCACCAACGGCGGCGGCTATTTCGGCGCCAACAGCATCCACCCGCTCGAAAACCCGGATTATTTAACGAACATGACCGAGGCCATCTCGCAGGTGATCATCCCCATCGCGTTGGTCTTTGCGCTCGGGTTCTTCATCCAGCGGAAGAAATTCGCTTACGTCATTTTCGGCGTCATGACGGCCGGTATGCTGGCGCTCATGATCCCTTCCATCATCTCCGAAGCGGGCGGCAACCCCGCCATCGCGAAAATGGGGATCGCCCAGGCCACGGGCGCCATGGAAGGGAAGGAAGTCCGCATCGGGCCTACCGCCACCGCATATTGGAGCACCGTCACCACCATCATTTCCACCGGCTCGGTGAACGGTTTCCATGACAGCACCATGCCTACCACCGGTATGATGGAGCTCATCGCCATGATGACCAACTGTTTCTACGGCGGTTGTGGGGTAGGTATCCTCAACTATTTCATCTTTATCATCATCGCCGTGTTCATCTCCGGCCTTATGGTGGGCCGCACGCCCGAATTCATGGGGCATAAAGTGGAAGCGCGGGAAGTGAAGATCGCGGCACTGGTGGCGCTCCTGCATCCTTTCCTCATCCTCGCCGGCACGGCGCTTTCCTCCTACGCCATCGCACATGGATGGGGCGCGGGATGGGCCACGCAGCCGGGCGCCTGGCTTAATAACCCCGGCCACCACGGCTTCTCGGAAATGCTGTATGAATACACCTCTGCCGCGGCCAACAACGGCTCTGGATTCGAAGGGCTGACAGACAATAACATGTTCTGGAACGTGAGCACCGGCTTCGTGCTGGTCCTCTCCAGGTTCCTGCCGATTATTGGTCCGGTAGCGATAGCAGGGCTCCTGGCTTCGAAGAAGCACGTCCCCGAATCGGCCGGTACGCTGCGGACAGACACCACCACCTTCGGCATCATGACCTTCGCCGTGATCGTCATCATCGCCGCCCTGGCTTTCTTCCCCGCCCTGGCGCTCGGCCCCATTGCGGAATATTTCTCCCTGTACTAACGCACGCAAACGCTGAAAAAAATGAAAACGAAAGACAATACACTGTTCCCGGCAGCACTGGTGAAGGAAGCCCTGGCGCAATCGTTCGTGAAACTGAACCCGCGCCTCCTCATCCGTAACCCGGTGATGTTCACCGTGGAGCTCGGAACGATGGTCATGCTCGTGGTTACATTGTATACCGCGTTCAGCCACGACAGCTCGCAGGGATCGTTCGGGTACAACCTGACCGTGTTCCTCGTGCTGCTGCTCACCGTGCTCTTCGGCAACTTCGCCGAAGCTATCGCCGAAGCACGCGGCAAGGCACAGGCCGAAAGCCTGCGCAAGACCCGGGAAGACACCCCGGCCAAGAAAATCCTCGCCGTCGGCGAAATCTTCACTGACGAAGTGAAAGTAGTGCCCAGCTCGCAACTTCATAAAGGCGACCTGTTCCTCTGCGAGCCTGGCGACGTGATCCCCGCAGACGGGGAAATCGTGAAAGGCCTGGCGAGCATCGACGAATCGGCCATCACCGGCGAAAGCGCCCCCGTGATCCGCGAAGCGGGCGGAGACAAAAGCTCCGTGGTGGGTGGCACCAAAGTGCTGAGCGACCGGATCGTGGTGCGGGTGAGCGCGGGCGTGGGGGAATCTTTCCTCGATAAAATGATCGCGCTGGTAGAAGGCGCGTCGCGGCAGAAAACACCCAACGAGATCGCGCTGACTATCCTGCTGGCGAGTTTCACGCTGGTGTTCGTCATCGTCTGCGTAACGCTGAAACCTTTCGCGGACTATGCACAAACGCCTATCACCATCGCGGCCTTCATCTCATTGTTCGTTTGCCTGATCCCCACTACCATCGGCGGTTTGCTGTCGGCCATCGGCATCGCGGGTATGGACCGTGCGCTTCGCGCCAACGTCATCACCAAATCCGGGAAAGCCGTGGAAACGGCCGGAGACGTGGACGTGCTGCTGCTCGACAAAACCGGCACCATCACCATCGGTAACCGCAAAGCCACGCAATTCTATCCTTCAAAAGGTTATGACGCCAGTGAATTCATCCGGTACAGCGTGCTCGGCTCACTGGCCGATGAAACGCCGGAAGGGAAATCGATCGTGGAACTGGCGGGGAAAGAGGTATCGTCGCGCCTGAGCCTCAACGGTTCGCAATTGGTGCCGTTTACCGCGGAAACCCGCAGCAGCGGCATCAATATGAGCGACGGCACCCGCATCCGCAAAGGTGCGTTCGACGCCATCCGCAACCTCAGCACCAAAGCCGGCCACGAATTCCCGGCAGACACGGCCGAAATGGTGAAGAAGATTTCCGGGAACGGCGGCACGCCGCTGGTAGTGGCCGTGAACGATAAAGTGACCGGTGTCATCGAACTGCAGGATATCATCAAGCCCGGTATCAGCGAGCGTTTTGAAAGGCTTCGCCGGATGGGCGTGAAAACGGTGATGGTTACGGGCGACAACCCGCTTACCGCCAAATACATCGCCGATAAGGCAGGCGTAGACGATTTTATCGCCGAAGCCAAGCCCGAAGACAAGATGACCTACATCCGCAAAGAGCAGCAGGAAGGCAGGCTCGTGGCGATGATGGGAGACGGTACGAACGACGCGCCCGCCCTGGCACAGGCCGATGTGGGCGTGGCCATGAACAGCGGCACGCAGGCGGCGAAGGAAGCCGGCAACATGGTAGACCTCGACAACGACCCCACGAAGCTCATCGAGATCGTGGAGATCGGGAAGCAGTTGCTCATGACGCGCGGTACGCTCACTACGTTCTCCATCGCCAACGACGTGGCCAAGTATTTCGCCATCGTGCCGGCGCTGTTCGTCCTGTCGATCCCCGCGCTGCAGGGTATCAACATCATGCAGTTGCACAGCCCGGAAACGGCGATCCTCAGCGCGGTGATATTCAACGCCATCATCATTCCCCTGCTGATCCCGCTGGCGTTGCGCGGCGTAGCGTACAAACCCATCGGCGCCAGCGCCCTGTTGCGGAGGAACCTCCTCATTTACGGGATCGGCGGCGTAGTGGTGCCTTTCATCGGCATCAAGCTGATCGATATGATAGTTGCTTTATTCTTCTAAACTGAAACAATCATGAAAAGATATTTTTTCCCGGCACTGAAACTGACCATCGTACTGGTGCTCCTGACCGCCGGCATCTATCCCCTCTTCGTAGCCGGTATCGCCAAATTGGCGCCCGGTAAAGGTGACGGGGTGAAGGTGGAAAGGAACGGCGTGGTGGTGGGATACGCCAATGTGGGCCAGCAATTCACCGGCGACAACTATTTCCAGACGCGGCCGAGCGCCGTGGGTTATAATGCCGCAGGATCGGGCGGGTCCAACAAAGGGCCGTCTAACCCCGACTACCTGAAAATCGTGGAAGAGCGTATCGATACCTTCCTCGCCCACAACCCGGGCGTGAAGCGTTCCGAGATCCCGGCTGAGCTGGTAACGGCCTCCGGTAGCGGGCTCGATCCCCACCTTTCTCCGGAAGGCGCGCTGGTACAGGTGCCCCGCATCGCGAAGGTGCGCAACATCCCCGAACAAAAACTCCGCGACCTCGTGAAAGCGAATACGAAAGGGCCGCTGGCGGGAATGTTCGGTCCGGCGACTGTAAACGTCCTTCAACTCAATTTGGCTTTAGACGAAATACACTAGCCTTTTTTAGTCTCAGCCCAACCTATGGAAACCCGAAAAAAAGAGGTACTTGCGGCGCAGACCGGGAAAGTCCCGGCCAGCGCGCGCGGTACGGACCAACAGCTCAATTTTAATTTCAACATGAAACAACACTTCCTCACCGCCTTCGCAGTCTGCGGATCGATGGCGGCCCTGGCGCAACAGGCGCCGGAAAAGACCGAACCTAAACTTACGATCTCCGGCTATGCCGAAGCGTACTACGTTTTCGACTTCAATAAACCCGATAACCACATGCGGCCGGGTTTCCTGTATAACCATGCCCGTCATAACGAGTTGAATATCAATCTCGCCATGCTGAAAGCCAGTTATTCGGCAGACAGGGTCCGTGGGAACGTGGCCATCATGGCCGGCACCTACGCCCAATACAACATGGCGTCCGAACAGGAACTGGTCAAACACATTTACGAAGCCAATGCCGGTGTAAGGATCGGGAAAGGTTTGTGGGTGGATGCGGGCATCATGCCCTCGCACATCGGGTTCGAAAGCGCCATCGGGAAAGACAATTTCACGCTGACGCGGAGCGTCCTGGCGGAGAATTCCCCGTATTACGAAGCCGGGGCTAAAATCAGCTATACGCCCAACGATAAATGGTACTTCGCCGCCATGTACCTCAACGGCTGGCAAAGGATCAAACGGCCGGATGCCAACCAGACGCCCGGTTTCGGTTCGCAGATCACGTACAAGCCCACCGGGAAGGTGACCCTCAACTGGAGCACGTTCGTCGGGAACGACAAACCCGATTCCGTTCGCCAGATGCGTTATTTCAGCGATCTTTACGGAACATTCGCCCTCACCGGTAAACTGAGCCTCATCGCAGGGTTCGATATCGGGGCGGAGAAAAAAGGAAAAGATACGGACGGGATGAATGCCTGGTACGCACCCATCCTCATCGCCAGATACGCATTCAACGACAAAATCGCCATGGCTGGCCGGTATGAATATTACAACGATGCAGACGGCGTGATCATCGCCACGGGAACGCCCATGGGCTTCCGCACCAGCGGTTATTCGCTGAACCTCGATGTGAGCCCTGTGAGCCAGGTGATGTTCAGGCTGGAAGGGAAATTGTACAACAGCAAAGACGAGATTTTCCTCAAAGGCGATTCGCCGCGGAAAGAGAATTTTTCCATCGCCACTTCGCTGGCGTTTTCATTCTAAAATTCAGGCGGGGCCCCTTGGGGCTCCGCACTTCATATCATGGCACGACAAATCCAGCACCCCGGCAATCCGGGACGAGGCAAATTCAAGATATACATCGGCATGAGCGCCGGTGTGGGGAAGTCGTACCGCATGTTGCAGGAAGCGCATGCCATGTTGCGCAATGGTGTCAATGTCCAGATCGGCTATATCGAGACGCACGGCCGCCAGGAAACAGAGGCCCTCGTGGCAGGGTTGCCCGTCATCCCCCGGCGGCAGAATTTTTACAAAGGCAAGCTCATGGATGAAATGGACCTGGGCGCCATTTTACTCCTTTCGCCCGAATGGGTGGTAGTAGACGAGCTCGCCCATTCCAACATCCCCGGTTCGCGTAACGAAAAGCGGTGGCAGGATGTAATGGAGATCCTCCGCGCGGGGATCAACGTCATTTCCGCCGTCAATATCCAGCACATGGAAAGCATCAACGCCCAGGTGAAAGCCATCACCGGCGTGGAGGTCCATGAGCGGGTGCCGGACAGCATGCTGCAAATGGCAGACGAAGTCGTCAACATCGACCTCACGGCCGACGAGCTCATCACCCGGCTGAAAGAAGGGAAAATTTACGATCCCGGGAAAGTGGAAACGGCGCTGCGGAATTTTTTCCAGTCGGAAAAAATCCTCCAGCTCCGCGAGCTCGCGCTCAAGGAAGTTGCTTCGCAGGTAGAAAGGAAAGTGGTGGCCGAAGTGCCGAAAAACCGGCAGATGCGCCACGAACGGTTCCTGGCCTGCGTTTCCTCCAACGACGAAACCGCGCGCCGGGTGATCCGGAAAACCGCGCGGCTGGCGGCTTATTACCAGGGAGAATGGTTCGCGTTATATGTGCAGACCCCCAAAGAAAGTACGGGCCGCATCAACCTCGCCGCCCAGCGGCACCTGATCAATAACCTCAAACTGGCGACGGAACTGGGGGCGGAAGTGCTGCAGGTCCAGCACGCCAATGTGGCCGAGGCGATCATGGAAACGGCGGCGCAGAAAGAGATTACCACCGTATGCATCGGTAAGCCGCATATCACCCTTTTCGGTTTATTGCTGAGAACCAATATCTTTAATCAATTGTTGAAAACATTATCCGCTCACGAAACCGACCTGGTGA
Source organism: Chitinophaga rhizosphaerae (assembly GCF_003958645.1). Lineage (GTDB taxonomy): Bacteria > Bacteroidota > Bacteroidia > Chitinophagales > Chitinophagaceae > Chitinophaga > Chitinophaga rhizosphaerae. The sequence goes on along the minus strand of NZ_RXLO01000004.1, from coordinate 474,932 downwards.
TCCTGTCATGACAAGGCTGAGGCTAAAAACGAAAATTTCCGCCGGCGTGCTTTTCCTGTTCGCCATGCTGCTGCTGGTCGGCGTAATGGGTTATTATTCCCTGAACAAAGTGAACCGCGCCGCCGCGGCGATCCTGGAAGACAATTACGAATCCGTGGAATATGCGGGGATCATGCTGCGCGTCGTGGAAAACTGGTCTGGCAGCGATTCCGCTCGCCGCCAATTCGGCGATGCGCTCGGAAAGCAGGAAAAAAACGTGACGGAACCGGGCGAAGCCCGCTATACCAACGCGCTCCGGCAGGATTACGAAGCTTTCCTGCGCGGGGATTCCGCGCGGTTGCCCGCCATCCGGGCCAGCCTGTCCGGGATCATGGACGTGAACATGAAAGCCATCGTGACCAAGCAGGACAACACCCGCAATACGGCCGACAAAGCCCTGCTCTACATCGCCCTGGTGAGCGGATTGTGCTTTTTGGTAGGGATCGTGTTCGTGTACAATTTCCCGGGATATATCGCCAATCCCATCCGCGAACTGACGGAAGGGATCAGGCAGATCGCCGACCGGAAATACGAACAGCGGCTGCATTTCAGGTCCGGTGACGAATTCGGCGAACTGGCCGAAGCTTTCAACAGCATGGCCCGGAAACTCGATGAATACGAGCACAGCAACCTGGCGCGCATCCTGTTCGAAAAGCAGCGCGCGGAAGCGGTGATCGGCAGCCTGAAAGACGCGGCCATCGGCCTCGACAATAAAAACATCATCCTGTTCGCCAACGCGGAAGCCCTCCAGCTGCTCAACCTCCCCGAGTCCGCGCTCATCGGCAAGGAAGCGGATGACGCCGCCCGCCATAACGATCTCCTCCGGTATCTCATCCAGGAAAAAAATCCCGCGCCCATCAAGATCGTCACGGAAGGAAAGGAAAACTTCTTCCTCCGGGAATCTGCCGATATCGTCCATAACCGCGAAACCATCGGCCACATCATCACCCTGCGCAACATCACGGCGTTCAAGGAGCAGGACCTCGCCAAAACGCATTTCATCGCCACCATATCCCACGAACTGAAAACCCCGCTCGCCGCTACCGATCTCAGCCTCAAACTGCTCGACGACGAGCGTACCGGCCCGCTTTCCAAAGATCAGCGGGAGTTGGTGGACAGTATCCGGGAAGATAATCGCCGGATGATCCGTATGGTGAGTGAATTACTGGATTTTTCGAAGGTGGAAAGCGGGAACATCGCGCTGCAGGTGCAGGCCGTTCCCCCGGGAGACATCCTTCGCTACGCCCTCGAAACCGTGGGCCGGCAGGCTTCAGGAAAAGAAGTGGATATCCATACGGACATCCCCGCAGCCGCGGTGCCTGTGCTGGCGGATGCGGAAAAAAGCGCCTGGGTACTTGTCAACCTCCTGACCAACGCCATCCGTTATTCCCCGCCCAAAGGCACGGTAGACCTCACGGTGACGGATGAAGGGAAGATGTGGCTGTTCGGCGTCCGCGACCAGGGAAAGGGCATCGACGCCAGTTTCCGGGATAAGATTTTCGAACGGTTTTTCCGCGTGCCCGAAGCCGACGGCGGGAAAGGCACGGGCCTGGGGCTCGCCATCGCCCGGGAATTCATCGAGGCGCAGGGCGGGCAGATCGGGGTGGAAAGCGAACCCGGCAAAGGCAGTTATTTCTGGTTCCGGCTCCCCAAAGCCTAGAGGTCCCGGATTTCTTCTTCCAGCAACACCAGCGATTGCTTGTAATGTTTAATGGCTAAGTGGATGTCTGACAGGATGGTGAGCGGCTCCGCATTGGCCTCCAGCTTTTGCCGGATCTGCACGATGTTATAGGAAAGCGGGTGAATCCGCACGATCATCAAACTGGCGTACAGCACCTTGGCCAGCCTGGCCGCATGTTCCCAGTCCCCGCCCGAAGTGGCGGCCAGCAACCGGTGGAACATGGGCCCGGTGTTCTGCATGAACGATTTCAGCACTTCCAGCAAATATTCCCTGTCATTTTCCGCAACGCTTTTCAGATGCCGCAGATCGATCTTGATCTCGTCGGGCGCGTCTTCCCAGGCATCGGTCACGAAAGGCGCGGTGTCGGGGAACCGTTCGCCGATAGCTTCGAGCACCCGCTGGAAAAGTTCCTTGGGCACGAACGGTTTGGAGACGTATTCGTTCATCCCTGCCAGCAGGCAACGCTCGCGGTCGCCCTTGAGCGCGCAGGCCGTAAATGCGATGATGGGAATGGCGGAACCGGCTTCGCGGATGATGCGCGTGGCCTCGAGCCCGTCCATTTCAGGCATCTGAATATCCATGAGGATACAGTCGTAGGGTTTTGCTACATACATGCGCACCGCTTCCACGCCGTTTTCCGCAAGGTCTACGGTAGCGCCGGCGCCGTTCAGCGTCTTGATGGCCAGTTTCTGATTCAGCAGGCTGTCTTCCGCCAGGAGGATGAGTTTTCCTGCAAGCGGCAGCAGCACGGCGTCGGGCATGGGCGTATCGGCGATGGTTTCCGGCACATCGAGCTGGTAGGGGATGGAAAATTCGATGCGGGTGCCGCCGCCGGGGTTGCCCTGTACATCGAGGGTGCCGTTGTGCAGCGCAATAAGCTCGCGCGTGAGCGCCAATCCCAGGCCGATCCCGCCGTATTTGCGGACATCGCCTACATCGAGCTGTGTGAACACCTGTCCTACCTTGCCGCGCATTTCTTCCGGGATACCGATACCCGTATCTGAAACGGAGAACCGGAGAGAAACCTTCCGGTTTTCGAGCGGGGCGGAACTTACGGCCAGCGTAACGCCGCCCTCGTGGGTGAATTTAATGGCATTGTCGATCAGGTTATGGAGGATTTGCTGGAGGCGGGTAGCGTCTCCCAGCAGCGGGGCCCGGAGACCGTCTTCCATTTCGCATTCCAGCCGCAATCCTTTTTCGGTGGCGCGGTCGCCATAGCGGTCGAGCGTTTGCCGGATAAGGCCCGCGGGGTCGAATGCTGCTTTTTCCAGGTGCATTTTTCCGGCGCGGATGCTGGAGAAATCCAGCAGCGAATTCACGAGCACCAGCAGGTTCCCCGCCGATGCTTTGATATCCTGCAGATAATCGTGCTGCTCGCCGCTGAGCGGCTGGTTTTCCAACAGGTTCGTGAAACCGATGATCCCGTTCAGCGGCGTGCGCAATTCGTGGCTCATGTTGGCCATGAAGTTCTCCATGCGGCTGTGCGCCGTTTCCGCTTTCTTTCTCGAAGCCATCAGTTCGTGTTCGCGGGCGATGCGCTGGGTGATGTCCGTAGCTACTCCGCAAAGCCCGTAAACCCGCCCCTGCGGGTCGCGGATGGGGAATTTGGCGATGTGGAAATACCGGGTCTGGCCATCGATGTCGAGCGTGTCTTCCACTTCCATCATTTTTTCTTCCAGCAATACTTTCCGGTCCGTTTCGGCACTGGTTTCCACATTCAGTTTTTCGGGGAAATCGCGGTCTGTCCGGCCGATCACCTGCTCCGGCGTGAGGCCGAAAGTGGTTTCGAAGCGTTTGTTGACGAGCACATACCGGCCCAGGGTATCCTTGATGAAAATGATGTTCGGTGTGTTGAAGAGGACGGATTCGAACCTTTCATGCAGCGTTTCCATTTCTTTCTGTGCGCGGATGAGCTCGACTTCTTTCGTTTTTTCGGCGGTGATGTCTTTCACGATACATTGATATCCGCTGAACAGGCCGTTTTTCCGCAGCAATACTACATGCTGTTCCACCCATCTCCGTTCCCCGTTTTTGCGGCGGATCTGGAAGCGGACGGTGGATTCGCGGTTGCCGTCGAACGCCTGTTGCTCGTAGAATTTGCGGAGGCGTTTGTGCTCGGAAACGTCGAGCAGATCGACGTATTGCTTGCCGACAAGCTCATGCGGCTCGTACCCGGTGAGTTCTTTGGCTTTGCTGTTGACGTAGGTGAAAAATCCACCGCGGTTGGAGGTGAAGAGGGTAACGCCGGCGTCTTCGATGAGGAGGCGGTATCTTTCTTCGTTTTCGCGGAGTTTGTTTTCAGCGAGACCGGCTTTGCGGACATTGCGGATCACGCCCATGAGCCCCGCGCCGAGAACGATTACCGCGCCGATGCCTCCGCTGACGGCGAGCACGAAGGGCAGGCGGTCGTACCAGGCAGGCCCGGTGAGGTCGTTGAACTGGCCGTATTGATCCACGAGCATGCGGCCGGTGAGCCCGGTAAGGGGATCTGGGCCAACGGGATGGCGCGTCTGGACCATGGCGCCGGCCATGACCGACGATTCGTGGGCGGTACGCACGAGGTATTGGGAGAACACGATGCGGTCGTACACGAGGTTGTGGAGGGTGTCTACCTGTGCTGCTTCGTAGGCGTTATCGCCCGCGAGTACGGCCAGGCTTTGGATGGGTGCGCGAAGGCGGGCTTCGGACAGGTCTTCCCGGCCGAGAAACCCCGTGTCTCCGGTAATAATATAGCCCCGCACGGCGGCTTCGAGGGCGCGGGCCTGGTAAGCCACCTGCTCCAGCAGGCGAATTTTTTCGGTGGTCAGCCTCACCCGTGCGTTCATCCGCATCGAGGCCGCGTCAGACATCCAGGCGCTCCAGGTAAACCAGGCGACAGACACGATGGCGGCCGCAAATACGAAAATGACGGGGTTACTGATACGTTTCATGTATGGCATCTCTTTTCTTACGCGTCGGCGAAAGGTTCTCAATCGGCTGATGTCAAATTGGGCGTATGTGGGGGCTACAAATCGGTCCAACACATCAAGCGATGCATTGATCCGTACAATTTACTGAATTTTGGCGTACGGCAAGCACGGCGGGAGCTATGTATTTTTTTGGAATATTTTAACCATTTGGTTTACTTGCATTCTATTAAATTTGCCAGATATTCTTTTTGCCAAGCATTTAAACATATTATGAAAAAATTAATTTTGTCGCTGGGTATTCTCGGCATATCCGCAACCACGTTTGCGCAGGATAAAGTGGCCGGTGCAGCCATGAGCAAGGTTCGGCAGAGCAGGGACTTCCTGGTGATCGGAATTTCGTATGACGGCTGGGCATCCGCGCCGGACAGTGTGAAAACGAAGGGGCTTTCCCGCGGTTTCAATATCGCTTTCATGTACGATATTCCCATCGCAAAGGAGCATTTCAGCGTTGCGGCCGGTCTTGGCATTTCTTCCAGCAGCGTGTTCCTGGACAAGCAGGTGATCGACATGAGCAATGGTAACTCCAATGCTGTGCGCTTCACCAGCTCCGACAAGTATAAAAAATACAAGGTTGCCACCAATTACCTGGAGGTTCCCCTGGAATTCCGCTATCGCCAGCATTCCGACAACGCCAACAAAGGTTTCAAGGCGGCTATCGGCGCGAAAGTGGGTATGTTGGTGAATGCGCATACCAAGGGCAAGAACACGCTCGGCGGCGACAAGAATATCATCAAGGAGCAGAACAAGCGGTTCTTCAATCCCTGGCGCTTCGCGGGCACGGCGCGTATCGGTTACGGTAACATCGCCCTGTTCGGCACCATGAACTTCAACCCGCTGTTCAAAGACAATACCAACCTGGACATCAGGCCGTATTCCATCGGTATCGCCCTCACCGGCCTCTAATCCCGAAGGAACCATTATATTTGAAAATGGCCCCTCTGCTGAGGGGCCATTTTTCGTCAGGAGACTATCGAACTATCTCAAAACTTATCGTGCGCAACTTTCTGATCTCCGATAGAATCATCGTTCAGGCGCTTATTTTCCCGTAAAAACCGGTTTCCGCTTCTCCAGGAAAGCCGTCACCCCTTCCCTGTTATCGGCGGTGTTCCCTGCGATTTCCTGGCAGTAGGCTTCGTATTCCAGCACTGCGTCGAGGTTTTCGGTCATGCCTTTGGTCAGCATTTTCTTCAGGAGGCCGATGGCTTTCGTGGGTGCGTTTGCGTAAAATTCCGCCTCCAGCGCCACGGCCCCGTCCAGGTCGGCGAGCGGTACCACTTTATTGAGAAGGCCCAATTCCTTCGCTTCCGTGGCACTGAGCTTCGTGGCTTTGGTGGCCAGTTCGAACGCCCGATGATACCCCACGGCCCGCGGTAAGAAGTACGACGAGCCGGAATCCAGCACCAGCGCGATGTTGATGAATATTTCTATCAGCGAGGCCTGGTCAGACGCGATGATCACGTCGCAAGCCAGCGCCAGCGAACATCCCGCCCCGGCCGCCACGCCGTTCAGCCGGCAAATTACCGGCTTGGGCATATTGCGGATAGCGCGGATGATGGGATTGTACCGCTTGTGCAGGGAATCTCCCAAGTTACGGGGTTTGCCGTCCGCCCCCATGGCGGCTTTCAAGTCTTGCCCGCTGCAAAATGCCTTGCCGGCGCCCGTTAGCACCACGGCACGCACGGCAGCGTCTTTATCTGCCTGCTTCAGGGCGTCCTGTAATTCGTAACTGAGCTCGTCGTTGAAGGCATTGTAAACGTCCGGGCGGTTGAGGGTAATGGTGGCGATGTTTTGGTGGACCTCGTACAGTAAGGAGTTGAACATGGAATGGTTTTTTGCGATAAAAAGAAAACAGCGGCCACGGGGGCCGCTGTCGAAGTATGAAAATTCCTACAAAGTTTCTTTCAGCCAGCTGAAGAATTCACGCTGCCAGGTGATGGCGTTCTGCGCGCCCAGCACCCAGTGGTTCTCTTCCGGGAAATAGACCAGCTTGCTCTTGATGCCCTTGAGCTGCGCCGCCTGGAAGGCCTGCAGCCCCTGCTCGATGCCCACGCGGAAGTCGGTCCCGCCCTGCACGATCATGATGGGCGTATCCCACCTGTTCACGAAGTTGCTGGGGTTGAACTGCTCGTACGATTTGGCGTTGGCATTGTCGAAATACGCGCCGATGTCCCAGTTGGCGAACCACAGTTCTTCGGTGGTGCCGTACCAGCTGCGGAGGTCGAACAGCCCGTCGTGCGCGATGAACGATTTGAACCTTTTCTCGTGCACGCCTGCCAGCATGAATACGGAATATCCGCCGTAGCTGGCCCCCACCGCGCCGAGGCGCGCCTTGTCCACATACGGTTCTCTGGCCAGGTCGTCGATGGCCGACAGGTAATCGCGGATGGGCTGGCCGCCCCAGTCCTTACTGATATCGGCATTCCATTTCACGCCATGCCCGGGCATCCCGCGGCGGTTCGGCGCGATGACGATATATCCCTGCGCCGCCATCAGCTGGAAGTTCCAGCGGAAGGAATAATACTGGCTCAGTGCGCTTTGCGGGCCGCCCTGGCAGTACAGCAGCGTGGGGTATTTTTTATTCGGGTCGAAATCGGGGGGATAGATCACCCAGGCGAGCATATCCTTGCCGTCGGTGGTTTTGATCCAGCGCTCAGACACCCTGCTCATCTTCAGGTTACCGTAAATATCGTTGTTCACCTGTGTCAATGGCGCCACGGCACCATCTTTCAGGTTAACGGTGAAGAGCTCGGCGGCATGGTTCATGTCCGTTCTCGTCACCACCAGCGTTTGACCGTGCTGGCCTACGAACCCGTTGATATCATGCTGCCCCCTGGTGAGTTGCTTCACTTCGCCGCCCGTTACCGGAACGGTGAAAAGCTGCTCCGTGCCTTTGGTGGCGGCCAGGAACTGAACGGTTTTCCCGTCTGCCGCAAAGCGGGCCGAGGCAACGGTGCCGTCCCACTTGGCGGTGAGGTTATTTTTCTTGCCGGAAGCGATATCCAGCACGATCACGTCGTTTTTGTCCGCCTCAAACCCGTCGTTGGCCATGCTTTGCCACAGGAGCTGCTTGCCATTGGGGCTGAACTGCGGCGCAACATCGTACCCGTTCATGCCTTCGGAGAGGTTTTCGGTCTTTTGGGTGGCCAGCGTATAGCGGTAAATGTCGGTATTAGTGCTTACGGCATAGTCTTTACCGTGTTTTTTCTTGCAAACGTAGATGATCTGCGACCCGTCCGGGCTCCAGATAAAATCTTCCGCGCCGCCGAAAGGCATTTGCGGACAGTCGAACGGCTCCCCCGCCATAATGTCGGTCGGCGTACCTACATCCCCGGAGGCGGCGTCGAAGGTGGCGAAGAAAACGTGGTTGAACTTGCCGTCTTCCCAGGTGTCCCAGTGGCGGTAGTTCAGGTTGGTGTAAATGTGGGCATTGGCTTTGGGAAGATCGGCGTATTTGTCTTTCGCCAGTACTTTTTCCATTTCGACTTCCCGGGAGAAGAGGATATGTTTTCCGTCGGGCGAGATGCGGACGTTCTGCAGGCCGCCGTCTACCTTCGTTTTCTGGACGGGATTGGTGCCGTCCCTGTCTATTTCCCAGAGCTGGCCTTTGTAGCTATAGAGGATTTTGCCGCCGGGCAGCGATTTCACGAACGATTCGCCGCCGGGGGCGGAAGTCAGCTGTTTGGGAGCGCCGCCGGTGAGGGCGATGGAATACAGGTTGCGTTCGCTTTTATTGTCTTCCAGGCTGAACCGGGAAACGCCGAAAACGACGGTCCCGTCTTCCAGCACCGTTTCTCCGCCTACCCTTCCGAGTTTCCAGAGGAGTTCGGGGGTCATTGTTTGCTGTGCCATGCTGTGTTGAATGAATAAAATACCTGCTAACAGGAATGTTTTACGCATTGGATCAGATTTTGTTGTGGTGAGGCATAAATGTAGGAAAATTTGGCCTCATGCCGGACGCCGGTCTAATTCATTAACTTTGTACAAATTTCGCAAGCACATTGATTGAAAAAACACAGGCAGTAGCCGCGGACGAACGGGCCGTGCTGATTGGACTGATCCACAAGGAACAAACGGAGCCCCAGGTGCAGGAGTACCTGGACGAGCTGGCATTTCTGGCCGAAACGGCGGGCGCCACCGCGGTGAAACGCTTCACCCAGCGGCTGCCGCATCCCGACAGGGCTACCTTCATCGGGAAGGGCAAGCTGGAGGAAGTACGGCAGTTCGTGGCCGGGAAAGACATCCAGCTGGTGATCTTCGACGACGAGCTGACCGGCTCCCAGATATCCAATATTCAAAAAGAACTGAAGGTGAAGGTGATCGACCGGAGCGACCTGATCCTCGACATATTTGCCCGTCGCGCCCGCACGGCCCAGGCCAAGGTGCAGGTGGAGCTGGCGCAGTACCAGTACATCCTGCCCCGCCTCCGCGGTATGTGGACGCACCTGGAAAGGCAGAAAGGGGGTATCGGGATGAGGGGGCCCGGTGAAACGGAGATCGAAACGGACCGCCGTATCGTAAAAGACAAGATTTCCCTCCTCCGAAAGCGCCTCGCCGAGATCGACAAACAATCGCTGACCCAGCGCAAAGACCGGGGAGAATTCATCCGGGTGGCGCTGGTGGGGTATACGAACGTGGGGAAAAGCACGCTCATGAACCTGCTCAGCAAGAGCGAAGTGTTCGCCGAAAATAAATTGTTCGCTACCCTGGATACGACTACCCGCAAAGTGGTGTTCGAGCAGACGCCCTTTTTGCTCAGCGATACGGTGGGTTTCATCCGGAAACTGCCGCACCATTTGGTGGAAAGCTTCAAATCCACGCTGGACGAGGTCCGCGAGAGCGATATCCTCCTGCATGTGGTGGATATCAGCCATGCGCAGTACGAAGACCAGATCGAAGTGGTGAACCGTACACTGACCGAGCTTAAATCCCTCGACAAGCCGACCATTCTTATTTTCAACAAGATGGACCTGTACGAGAAGCAGACTTTCGACGAGTGGTTGACGGAAGAAGTGAAAACCGACATCCTGAACCAGTTGAAGGAAAGCTGGCAGCATCGTACGAACGGGAACTGTGTGTTCGTTTCGGCGACGGAGCGGCGGAACATCGAGGAGTTGCGGACAACGATCATGGAGAAAGTGATGCAGTTGTACCGTGAGCGTTATCCTTACAAATCTGAATTCTTCTATTAATGGCGAAGCAGTACAACTGGTACCGGCTAACGGGTGCAGACGATCCGGTGGCGGAGGAATCGCGTATTACCGTTCAGGAAGTGAACGGGAAGAAGATCTGTGTGGCGCGGCAGGGTGGCGAGTTGTATGCTTTTGCGTATAAATGTCCGCATGCGGGGGGCCTGATGTCCGACGGTTTTCTGGACGACCGTGGGAATGTGGTGTGCCCCCTGCACCGTTACAAATTTGCGTTGCGGAACGGATATAATTCCAGTGGCGAAGGTTTTTACCTTCGAACTTACCCCATCGAGTACCGAGCCGACGGTATCTACATCGGCATGGAGAAAAGCTGGCTTAGCTGGTGATTTTTCTAAACCATCTCCCTTACATGGCGCGCTGCCATAAAATTTTCGTGGCCTTTTTTCGGATAGACTGCGGCCATGACCGTTCAATTAATTTCTTCGGGCGAGGATAGGCCGACATACATGTAAACGCGCTATTCGAACGTCAGTTTCAGATTGGGCAATCCCATTTCATCGTGCGGTGTGGAGGGGTTGTGGAGTTGCCAGCTTACAGGGAAGTAAGCCCCCTTCTGCATGCGGACCTCCGGCAGTTCCAGGTGATACACGACCTGGGGAACGTTGAAGTCGATATTAAAGGGAACGGCATTGAGGAAATAGTTGAACAGTTTCACCGCCAGCTGGTTCTTTCCGGCTTGCAAAGGCAGCAGCACGTAGTGGTCCAATTTTTCCTTGCGGAAGGGGTTGTTCTGGATGAGGAGCTGCCTGCCGTTCAGGAAAACCATGATGCCATCGCCGCTCGTGAGCTTTACGAGTACGTTCCGGGCGGAAGGCGTGGTTATTTCCTGGAGGAGATAGTGGGCGGTCATGGCGCCGGCGGGCCGTTTCGCATCAATGGCGTATTCGGTGCCGTTTTTCCATTCGGGATGGGCTACCCAGTTTTTGCCGTCTTGCCGGGGCCAGGGTTTGGAAGGGTCTACCTGTGCGAGGGAGCCATGTGTGCCGCCGGGGCCGGAATACAGGGGCCCCAGGATGTGGATGGGGCCGGTTTGCAGGCTGGCGATATCGTTATTCAGTGGTTCAGCTTTTCCGCCATCCAGGAGAACGGGTGTGGTTTTGTTGCCCAGTTCGAGGTCGATGGTGCGGCCTTTCTCTTCTTCGGAGTAGGTCAAGGTAGGGCGGAAAGCGCCGCTGCGCTGGGGTTCGAGCGCCCAGGCGTTACGGATCGTACTGGTGAAGCTGGTATTATAGTCGATGGTGGCGTTGCTGAAATAGGGGAAGGCGTTGGAATTGTCGAGCACGAGGCCTGCCGCCATCGTGCGGATATTGGCCGGGGGAACGGTGTAGCCGTTGGGTAAAGTGAGCTCCAGCACCTGGAAAAGCCCGCTCATATCGAGGGTTTCCGGCAGTTGGATGTGAAGGCCGTCTTTTCCATCGAACGTTTTCACCCTGGCAGGGCCGCCGATGATACGAGCTGCGCTTACCTTGCCTTTCAGACCGGGCAGTACGATGGTATTGTTGGCGGGCCGGTTCATGAGGTGGAGGTAAAGCTTGTTTTTACGGCTGGTGATGCTGCCCCAGTCGAAAGGTACATGGAAAGGGTCGGGCTGGGTACCGTAGATCGCTTCACTGTTGGTGTTGAGCCATTGGCCGATAGCGAGCAACGCGTCGCGTTCGAATTCCACCACGGTGCCATCGCCTTTGGGGCCGATGTTGAGCAGGAAGTTGCCCCCGCGCGAGGCCACGCGCACGAGGCTCGTCAGTTTTTCCCGGATCTTGGCGTTGATGTCGCCACGCTCCTGCCAGGAACGGTATCCCCAGGTTTCGTGGAAGAACGAGGCCGGGCTTTGCCAGGGCACGCCGATGATGTAATCGGGTTCCTGGTTGTCGCCCATGACGGTGAAATCGCCCTGGTTGTTCCCGATGCGGCTGCCGATCATGCAATTGGGCTGGAGTTTGTGCACCAATGCGCGCATTTCCCCGCTTTGCTGGCGGGTCATTTGTCCCATGTCGAACCATAATTCGGAAACGGGGCCGTATTTCGTCAGCAGTTCCGTGATCTGCTGCATGTTGTACGTATGGTGTGCGGGAGGGATGGAATCGGAGTTGCTGCCGGAAATGGGCATGGCCGGCGGGAAGTGCCAGTCGATCAGTGAGAAGTACAGTCCGAAAGCGATCCCCTGGCGGCGACAGGCCTCGGAAAGTTCTTGGAGGATGTCGTGCCTGTAGGGCGTGGCATCCATGATGTCGAATGTTGTGTAGGCGCAATCCCACAGTGCGAATCCGTCGTGGTGTTTGGATGTGATCACGACAGATTTCATGCCCGCGCGTTTTGCGAGGATCGCGATGCTATCGGGGTTCCATTGTGCGGGATTGAATTCCTGTGCCACGCTTTCGTAGGCGTCGTTATACAATCCGGCGGCATGTGCGCGGATTTGCTCGCTAAGGCCGCGGCTGATCTGTTTGTTCTCCCACACGCCGCCCAGTTTGCTGTAAACGCCGAAGTGGATGAACATGGAATATTTACGATCGCGCCATTGCTGCAGGGCGGAGGGTTCTATTTGTGCTGTAGCGGAATGGATCCAGCCGAGGCAGGCGGTTATGATACAAAAAAATCGTTTCATGATAGCAAAGTAGGAAATCGTTCTTAAAAAAGTATACCTTTCGTCACATGACCGGTTTGCGACAAAATAGGATCAGTTTTAGTGAAAAAGTCATCTGGATTACGGGCGCATCGTCCGGGATCGGCGAGGCTTTGGCGATCCGGTTGTCGGCACTGGGAGCCCGGTTGATCCTGACGTCGCGGAATGCGGAGGCGTTGGTTGAGGTGAAGGCGCGGTGTGCGGGTACGGTGGCTGTTTTGCCGGCTGATCTTTCGACGGGGGAATTCTCGGTTCCCCAGTCCGGCGGTACTGACTTTGCCGGCAACGATCATTCCAGCCAAACAGGTCATCCAGGCCCGGCTTCCGGTTCGCCTCCAACAAAAAACAGCTTCTCCGGTCTGGCCGAACAAGCGATCGATATTTACGGCAGGGTCGATATATTGATCAACAACGCAGGCATCGGCCAGCGCGCCTCCGCGGAAGAAACCTCCGAAGCCGTGCTCCGCCAGATACTCGGGCTGGACTTCTTTGCACCGGCCTTGCTCACACAGGCGCTCCTGCCACATTTTCGCGCAAATGGCGGACAGGTAGTAGTGACCGGAAGCATGGCGGGGCTGATGGGTGTGCCGCGCCGAACTGCCTATTCTGCCGCGAAACACGCGCTGATGGGCTATTTCGAGTCATTGCAAGTGGAGCATACCGTTCCGGGGTTTCATGTTACCATCATCAGTCCTGGCAGAGTGAAGACTTCCCTTTCGCTCAACGCCCTTCGTGGCAGCGGGGAGCCTCATGGTAAAATGGATGCAGCGCAAGAGAAGGGGATTCCTGTCGAAGTATGCGCAATGAAAATGATCTCCGCAATCGCCCGAAAGCGGAAACACGTTATCATCGCCCGCGAAGAAAGGTTATTATGGTATCTCCGGAAATGGGCGCCACCGCTATATCATAGGGTAGCCAGGAAATTTGGGAGTTAAAGGTTCTTCACGTTCATCAAGTCGACTGTTTGGTACTTGACCAATTACAAAGCGAAAGGCTCTCCCGACCCAGGCGCGCACCAAAAACGGAATAGCGCAAAAACAAATCCGCCGGGAATGGACACCCTTCCGATCCCCATTCCTCCCATAAGTACCCTTTTACCGCTGTTGATTCACGATTATACTGGTTTAAGTAGCCCAATCCAACCCGGATCCATGCTAATTTGCCGGGTAAGACATACGACATATTATGAAAACGGCAGGCATCGCAATTACCATATCTTTACTGCTGCCCTTTTCCGCCATCCACGCGCAGTTTGCCGACTCGCTCGAAGTGCGGACGGGCACACGCGCCACTATCGCCACAAAGGGCTATCAGCCCCTCTGGCTCACGGCCAACAAATTCGGGACCATCTCCGATCGCAAATCCGATCTGTCCACCTACATCCGCGCCACCAACACACACACTTTCGGCGCCGGACAAAACTGGCGCCTCCAATACGGATTCAGCCTGTACAACAATAACAACTTCCGCCGGAACTTCTTCGAAGAAGCCTTCGTCAAATTCGCATTCCAAAAACTCGAATTGCGGGTTGGCCGGTATGAAGAAATCATCGGCGACGTAGCCCCCGAGCTATCGTCGGGCTCGCTGGGCGTGAGCGGCAACGCGCTCCCCATTCCCAAAGTAAGCATCGGCTTGAAGGAATACGTCCCCGTCCCCTTCACCAATGGCTGGCTGCAGGTAAAAGGACAATTCAGTCACGGTTGGATGGGCCGCAACCAGTTCATCCCATATGCTTTCCTCCACGAAAAGAATTTCTACCTGCGGATCGGCAAAAAGAAGTTGAAAGCATACGGCGGCATCCAGCATTACGCCGTATGGGGAGGCAACCGGGAAGACCTTCCGAAGATCAAAAGCAGTTTCAAAGACTACATGGATGTAGTACTGGTTAAAGAAGGGGATGACGGAACGGTGCTGACCGACCAGGTACGCCCAAACCGCCCGGGAGACCATCGCGGCGTGCTGGAAGGCGGACTGGAATGGGAGAACGACAACTTCGCGCTGCGCGCCTACAATCAAACCCCGTTCGAAACCGGCCAGGGCGTCGATTTTAAGAATACGGATCACCTCATGGGCCTCAGTTTCCGGGACAAACGGGAAGGCGCCGTGCTGCTCCAGGCCACGGTGGAGTGGATTTCCACCAAAAAAATGAACAACTGGCACCCCAAACAGTATCGCGAAAGTTACTACAACAACGGCGTCTACCTCACAGGCTGGGAATACGAAAACCATATCATCGGGACGCCGCTCTTCGTGAACCGCAGCCGCGGACAACATTACTTCGGCAACATCCAGCCGTTCGATTACAGCGAGAAATGGAACGTGATCCGGAACAAAGGCTGGAATATCATCAACAACCGGGTGAGCGGCATGCACCTGGGGGCGTTGTACCGCGTCGGGAGCATGTTGCAGGGAAAAACGATGCTGACGTATACGAGGAATTTCGGGACTTACGATCCCGGGCCCATCAAAGCGCCCCTCAGCCAATGGTATGCGCTGCAACAGGTGCGCTACAGCGCGCCGGTGCCCGGCCTCACCCTCACAGGGGCCGTGGGGCTCGATGGCGGAGACATGAGCAAAACCGCAGGTTTTATGCTGGGCGTGGAATGGCTGTTCGCGCCCGCCCGCCGCTAGAGCTGCTTTTCGAAGATCCCCCGGATGACTGCGTGTAAATTTTTGAACAGGAACGGTTTGGTGACATAACCCGCAGCGCCCCGCTCCAGGGCCTGCTGGATATCGTCGATCTCCGAACGCGCGGTGAGCATCACCACGGGAATATCCTGCAAGGCAGGGTCGTCACGGAAACTGTCGAGCAGATCGAGGCCGTTGAGCACGGGCATGTAGATGTCGCTGATCACCAGGCCGGGCCGCAGTTTGCGTGCGGCGCGAATCCCTTCTTCTCCGTTGGCTGCCGTGGCAACCGTGTACTGGTGCAATTCGAGCAGTGACTTCAGCGCGTCGGACAAGCTGGGCTTATCCTCAATGAGCAGGATGGTGTTGTTCATTACTGTTCAGCTTTGTACCTGGCACAAAATCGATTTAGATGGCATCGGCGAACTCCTGGAACACCAAAGTAAAGGTGGTCCCTTCGTTCACCCCGCTACTAACTGAAATCGTGCCGTGATTGGATTCCACAAAAGTTTTGACAATTGAAAGACCGAGGCCCGTGCCCTCGATCCCGTCTACATTGCTGCCGCGGAAAAACGAGGTGAACAGGTACGGAAGGTCGCTTTCCGGGATCCCGATACCGTGATCGCGGAAAGTGATGACCAGTTTTTTCTTCTTGTACTGCAGTTTTACAGATGGATTCTTTTGGGTGGAATATTTAAAGGCATTGCTGATGAGGTTGGTGAAGACTTTTGCCAGCTGGTCCTTATCTGCCAGGATGGGCCGGGGCTCGCCGTCTATGGAGATCAGCAGCGAGCGGTCGTCTTTTCGTTGCGAGAAGTATTGATAGCGTAGTGTTTCAATGATCTGTTCGGGCAAAACCGGTTTTAGATCCGCCTCCCAGTTATTGCCCGCGATCTTGCTGAGGGTCAGCACTTCGTCGAGCATGGCGTTGAGCTGGAAGATTTCGTCCGCCATTTTCCGGAGTTGCAGGCGGTGGAAGGAAGACAGTTGTCCATCGAGCTGCAGGCGCGCCTCGAGGAGGTCCATCGCCGAAGAGATGGCCGTGAGGGGAGTTCTGAATTCGTGAGAAGTCATGGACATGAACTGAACTTTCATCTGCTGCAAGGATTTTTCCTGTTCGAGATCCTGCAATTTTTTTTGCAGTTCTTCGGCCTGTTCCACTTTCCGGCCGATGGCCAGCCAGTATTTCTTGCCTTCGATTTTTAACGGGCTGACGCGAAAGTCGATCAGCGAGATTTCACCGTTTTGTGAAACCGGCAGCATAAACGCCGGGGGTAAAGGTTTCGGAAATGCATCCTGCCGCTCGCCGCCATAGGCGAGCTGGAGGGGAAGGCCCCTGAGCTGTGAGGTTTTGCCATTGGCTAATACTTCGATAGCCTTTCCGTTGGCATTGAGTACGACCTGTTTGTCTGTGCTGATGATCAATACAGGGTCTTCAATGCCGCGCAGCATATGGCTTACCCTGATGGATTGGTTAGGCTTCATGTCTTGAGTTCTGTCGATATGGTTCTTCGTCGATTCGGTTCTTCAGTTTCTTTTTCCGGAAATTTCCGGCCGGGTTTCACTCGGAAAAGATAGGCAATTTACATCTCATAATCCGCGCAAAATTTGCATATTTCATGCTATGTATTGTCGCAAAGCTTATATACGTTTTAATCGAATATGATTATTGTTAATTTGTTACTTGAAATAATAGTACAGCAATTCCCATTCCGTTTTGAATAGCTATCAATAAATTAATACATCTGCTGATAAATTTTTAAAAATTGGACTTATCTTTGATAGAACACTATCCTATTTAATTGTTCGAGGTGCGAACAGCATCTTTATTGCGAAAACCATATCAACGTTAACCGTAATATGATAACTATTGGTATCATTGAAGACAACCATTTTCAACTCAATAATTATAAAGAGTTCTTAGAAGATTTCCAGGAGTGCAAGGTTGTTTTCGCCTGTCGTTCGATGGAAGAGTTCAGGGCGTTGCCTTACAAGGACCCTGATGTGAAAGCGATCCTGCTCGATATTTCCCTTCCGGGAGATTCGGGGATCGAAGGAATGGAGGAATTGAAACAGCATTACCCGGACGCGAAGATCATCGTGCTGTCGGGGCACGACGGCCAGCAGTACGTGATAGAGTCTATCATGCACGGCGCCAGCGGGTATATCATCAAGACCAGCCGGCTCATGGAAATCTATCATTCCATCCTCGACGCCGTTACGCAAGGCGGCACCCTTTCGCCCAAAGCCGCTCACCTGCTCATCGCCCACATATCCAAAGATCCGCTCGAAAGCATCCGCGACCGGCTCACCAAACGGGAGTACGAATTGCTGGGCCTGCTGAAAGACGGGCACTCCTATAAAGAGATGGCGGAGCGGCTATACGTGACCGTACACACCGTCAACCAGCATCTTAAAAAAATATATTCCAAGCTGAACGTAGCTTCGAAATCGGAGCTGATTTCCAAAATCTGGTCAAATAATCTTTTCTGAAATATCTGTGCGGAAAGGCAGCTTACTGTTATGAGTAGTACGTTTTCTGCTGATCCCCGGTTTTATACTCTATGTAGTAATATTTATGGCGCGTAGTATGCTCTAATATTGTAACTGTGCTTTAGCAGTGAACCCAGACCATATCAAACGTGCTATATGACCCGAAAGTCGAAGAACCGGAATGCTTTATTGAACACCTTGCTGGCAGCGGCTTGTGCGCTGTTTGCATCCTGCGCGAGCACCAAGAACGCAACGTATTTCAATAATGTGAACAGCGATACGGCGGTGCAGCGCATCGCCGGAAATTTTGAACCGGCGATCCAGCAGAACGACATCCTGCAGATCACCGTCAGCAGCCTGAACCCGCAGGAAGCCATGCTTTACAACGTGCCCAACGCCTCCAACAGCGGCGCCACGGCCGCATCCGGCGCAGCGCCGGGAGCAGGGTTCCTCGTAGACGGCGCCGGGAACATACAATACCCGGTGTTCGGCACCATTCACGCCGCAGGCATCACCACCACCGCACTGGCAGATACGATCCGCAACCGCTTCGTACAACGGCAGTTGCTGGTAGACCCCGTTGTGAGCGTGCGCTTCCTCAATTTCCGCGTTACCCTGCTGGGCGAAGTCGCCAAGCCCGCCGTGATCACCGTCACCAGCGAGAAAATCTCCATCATGGAGGCCCTCGGCATGGCGGGAGACATTACCGTATACGGCAAACGCGAAAACGTCATGCTCATCCGCGACAAGGAAGGCAGCCGCACCGTAAAACGGCTCAACCTCAACGACGCCAGCATCCTTTCATCGCCCTACTACTATTTACAACCCAACGATATCGTTTACGTGGAACCGACGAAGTCGAAGATAGCCCAGGCCGACCGCTCCCGGCAGATACTGCCCGTGGTGCTCTCCAGCCTCAGCCTCCTCGTCATCATCCTCGACCGCCTCGTGATCAAGTAAACCGTCCGTTCGTGAAAACCCGTTCGGAATGGCCGCAAAGCTGAAAGACCATAGTTGATAACCATATTGAATTGAAAAAACCATGAAGCAGCAGACGAATGCCCATAAACGCGTGGAGCCGCAGCAAGAGTCTTCGGCAGACCTGCTGGCCATGCTCAGGTTCCGCTACCTGAGCTACTGGCCACTGTTCGTGCTGGCCGCACTCATCGCGGCAGGAGGGGCATGGGCCTACCTGCGATACGCCACCCCGGTCTATAAGATTTCCGCATCCCTCCTCGTGAAGGACGAAGCCAAAGACCTCGACGAATCGAACATCATGAGCTCGCTCGACCTGTTCGGTTCCAAAAAGAATATCGAAAACGAAATCCAGATACTCACTTCCCGCACCCTCATCCGCGACGTGATCCGGAAGCTCGACCTGTACGGGGAACTGTACGTAAAAGGCCGGCTGAAGAACGTTTCGGTTTATGGGGAATCGTCGCCCGTGAACTTCCATTTCGTGGAGCCCTGGGCGATCCGGGACGGTCCGCCGGAATTCGTGAGCGTGGGGTACGACGATAAGAAGAAAATGGTATTGCTGAACAGCAAGCCTTATCCCATCAACGATACCGCCGGAACGCCCTGGGGCCGGATGGTGATCCGCATGCGCGACGTGGCAACGCCCATCGCCGAAGGCCAGTATTTCCTCAAACTTACCGGTGAGCGCAGCCTCACCCGGCAGATCCTCGCTAAAATGAAGATCACACCGGTATCCAAAATGGCGACGGTCATCAACCTGGAATACCTGGACGCGTTGCCATCCCGCGGCGAAGCCATCGTCAACGACCTCATCCGCGTATACAACGAAGCCGCGGTGAAGGATAAGAACCGGATGGCCGCCAGCACTATGTCTTTCGTGGAAGAACGCCTCCGCATCGTGACGCGTGAGCTGAGTGAAGTGGAAAAGGAAGTGGCGCGGTTCAAAACGAACGAAGGCATCGTCGACATCAGCGAACAAAGCAAAATGTTCCTCGGCAGCGTGCAGGAAAACGACGCCAGGCTCAACGAAGCCAATATGCAGCTCTCCGTGCTCGAGTCCATCGAAAAATATGTGTCGGGTAAAACGGAAGGCGTGAACATGGTGCCGGCCACGCTCGGCCTCAGCGATCCCGTGCTGCTGGAGCTCGTCAATAAATTATATGAAACGGAACTGGAAAAGGAAAAGCTGAAAAAGACCACCGGTGCGAACAGTCCCTCGCTGATGGCCCTCAACCGCCAGGCAGACATGCTCAAGCCCGGTATCCTGGAAAACATCCACAGCCAGCGCGCCAACCTGGAAGCGGCCAAAGCGAAACTCCTTTCCGCCAACGACCGTTTCGCCAGCATGCTGCGCAGCGTGCCCGGCAAGGAAAGGGCTTTGCTGGAAGTAAGCCGCCAGCAGGCCATCAAGAACAATATTTACACGTTCCTTTTACAGAAGCGTGAAGAAACGGCACTGGCCTATGCCGCCGCTATTTCCGACAGCCGGATCGTGGACGGGGCCGAAACTGCCGGAATCCCGGTGAGTCCCCGCAAAATGATGGTCTACGCCATCGCAGTGCTGGGGGGCATTGCGGTGGTGGCCATCTGGATCACCCTGAAAGACATGCTGAAACGCGAGATCACGTCCCGCGTGGAAATAGAGAAGGAAACTTCGGCGCCCATCGTGGCGGAGCTCCTGCACGACGACAGCAAGGAACCGCTCGTGATCTCCGACGGCCGCAGAAGCTTCGTGGCAGAGCAATTCCGCAACCTGCGGACGTCGCTCTCCTACATCGGCCTCAACGGCAATAACAAAACGCTGCTCGTAACCTCGTCCATTTCCGGGGAAGGTAAATCATTCGTGTCGCTGAACCTGGCCTCCAGCCTGTCGCTCCTGCGCAAGAAAGTAGTGCTGATGGAGTTCGACCTTCGCAAGCCCATGCTGAGCAGCATGCTGGGCGTCAGCCGCGAACCGGGGATCACCAATTACCTCGTGGGCAAAGCGCAGCTAGACGACCTGGTGCGCAAAATACCGGATAACGAAAACCTGTTCCTCATCCCGGCGGGCGTGATCCCGCCGAACCCGACGGAGCTGATCCTGAACGGCCGGCTGGAGGAACTGATCACCGAGCTGCGCGAACGGTTCGATTACATCATCATCGACTCCGCGCCTGTGGGGCTGGTGACCGACGCGCGGCTGCTCGCCCCGCTGGCCGACGCCTGCCTGTACGTGCTGCGCCACCAGGTAACGCCCCGCCAATACCTGAAACAGATCGACGAACTGTACCGCACCGGTGAAATGGGGCGCCTCAGCCTGGTGTACAACGGCGTGAAACCGCGCGGGGTGGCCAGCCACACGTACGGTTACGGATATGGATATGTGGAAGATCAGAAGAATGGCGCCAGCAAGAAACTGAAGAATATGTTCAAATAGGAAACCATAGCGGCCCGGCCGCATACACGATAGCCTTTATTGGAAACCCGGCTCGTCATGTGAATGAGGAGCGAAGCTGTTGCTTCTTCCCGCCTTTATAAATTCCACACTATGAAAACCGATTGCGATCCGTTCACCGAAAAATGCTACACTATGAAACAGGAATTGCATGCCTGGTATGCCGTGTATACCAAGGCAAAAATGGAAAAAAAGGTTGCTGATCTGTTGACCCGCAGGCGCCTTGAAATTTACTGCCCTATGAACGTTGTCGAGAAACAATGGAACGACCGGCGAAAGATGTCGGAAGAACCGCTGTTCCCGTCGTACGTATTCGTCCGCATCCCCGAAAGTATGCTGGACATCGTCCGCGAAACGGAGGGGATCGTCAACTTCGTGTATTGGCTGGGGAAACCGGCATTGATCCACGATACCGACATCGAGATGATCCGCCGGTTCATGCGCGAGCATCGGTCGGCCGCCCTGGAAAAAATACCCATGCGCGCGGCGGAGGCGGAACCGCCCAAAACCGCCAACCTGCTGTACTTCCGCGGCAGAACGCCCGAATCGGGCAGGAACAAGGCAAGAGCGGTGCTCTCCAGCCTGGGGTACGCCCTGGTGGCGGCCGTGCCTGCTCATGATCATAACGTACGCAAAGCCGATTACATCTATGCATAAATCAGACAATACAGGCATGCAGCATGTGATACTGTGCGGCGGCTCCGGAACGCGGCTCTGGCCGCTTTCGAACCGGCAGACCCCCAAGCAGCTGCTCCCCCTTTTCGACGACAGGAGCCTCCTGCAGCTGACTTACCTCCGCAACCGGTCTGCCTGCAAAGGCGTGCTGGCTATCGCAGGTGCGGCGCAGGCAGACCTTATCGCCAATCAACTGCTCGACGAAGGCGCGTCGCTCCGGTGCATCGCCGAACCGGTGGGGCGCAATACCGCGGCGGCCATCGCCATCGCGGCGTTCGTGTCGGCTCCCGCAGATATTTTGCTCATCACCCCTTCCGACCACCTCATCGGCACGCCCGACCGGTACGAAGCGGCGCTGAACGAAGCGAAACGCCTGGCGGAGGAAGATCATATCGTCACTTTCGGATTGAAGCCCGCTTACCCGGAAACCGGTTTCGGGTATATACACCATAAAGGAAATGAAGTGCTGCGTTTCGTGGAAAAGCCCGACGCCGCCACCGCCGTTTCCATGCTCGAAAGCGGGGATTTCCTCTGGAACAGCGGGATTTTCTGCGCCAGGGCTTCCGTCATGCTCGATGAATTGCAAAAGCATTCGCCCGCCATTTACCACGCGGCATCGCGCGCGGCGGCGGAACTGGTGCGCACCGGCAGCATTTCCCGCGAGGCCATGATCGACATTCCTTCCGACAGTATCGATTACGCCGTCATGGAAAAAAGCAGCCGTGTGAAAGTGGTGCCCAGCGATATGGAATGGAGCGATGTCGGCAGCTATGAAGCCCTTGCACAGGCGCTTACCGAGCAATTCCGCTACTCCAACGACCAGGCCGTTTTCATCGAAAGCGATCCGCAAAACAGTACCGTGATCGGGAAAAACAAGCTGGTGGCTTTGGTGGGGGTGGACAACATGGTGGTGGTGGATACCCCCGGCGCCCTGCTCATCATGCAAAAAGGAAAAGGACAAGTCATTAAACAATTGCATAACTGGGTGGCCGAAAACCGCCCGGAACTGCTGTAACCCGCAATCCTCCATGGAACTCAATGCTAAAATTTACATAGCCGGCCACCGGGGAATGGTGGGCGGCGCCATCAAAAGGAAACTCGAGAAAGACGGTTTCCGAAACATCATTACCCGTACCTCAGGCGAACTGGATTTGCGCCGCCAAGACCAGGTGCAGGATTTTTTCGAAACAGAGAAACCCGATTACGTGTTCCTCGCCGCGGCCAAGGTAGGCGGCATCCACGCCAACAATACCTACCGCGCGGAGTTTCTGTACGACAACCTGATGATCGCCGCGAATGTGATCCATTCGGCGTATGAAAACCGCGTATCGAAACTGATGTTCCTCGGCAGCTCGTGCATCTATCCGCGCCTGGCGCCCCAGCCCATCGCGGAAGACAGCCTGCTGACCGGTCCGCTGGAAGCCACCAACGAGCCTTACGCCATCGCCAAGATCACGGGGATCAAGCTGTGCGAGGCTTACCGGGATCAGTATGGCTGCAATTTCATCAGCGTCATGCCGACCAACCTGTATGGCATCGGCGATAATTACCATCCCGAGAATTCACACGTGCTGCCTGCGCTCATCCGCAAGTTCCACGAAGCGAAACAGGCGGGCCGGCCCACGGTAACGGTGTGGGGAACGGGAACACCGAAGCGCGAATTCCTCTACGCCGACGACCTCGCCGAAGCCTGCGTGTTCCTCATGGAAAAATACGACGGCCGCGAACTGGTGAACATCGGCGCGGGTGAAGACCTGACCATCCGCAAACTGGCGGAAACCGTCCGCGATGTGGTTTGCTTCGAAGGCGATATCGTGTTCGATACCACCAGGCCCGACGGTACGCCCCGCAAACTGATGGACGTGTCCAAACTGCACAGCCTGGGTTGGCGGCACAGCACGGACCTCCGGAGCGGCATCGCGCAGGCGTACGGGGATTTTCTCCGGAAACAGTATCAGGATATGAATGCCATGCATCAATAAAATAGCAAGACATGAAAGTAGTTGTAGTAGGAACGGGATACGTAGGATTGGTGACAGGCGCATGCCTGGCCGAAGTGGGCACCGAAGTGGTGTGTGTGGACGTAGACGCGGCGAAGATCGGCCGGCTCGAACAGGGAATCCTGCCCATTTACGAACCCGGACTGGAAGAAATCGTTGTCCGCAACCATAAGAACGGCCGCCTGAAATTCAGCACCAGCCTGGAATTCAGCATTCCCGGCGCATCCGTGGCGTTTATCGCCGTGGGAACGCCTCCCGGGGAAGACGGCGCTGCAGACCTGCGGTACGTGCTCCAGGTTGCGAAAGAGATCGGCGGCCACATGACCGCGCCCCTCGTGATCGTCACGAAGAGCACCGTGCCGGTGGGCACTGCCGTGAAAGTGAACCGCGCCGTGAAGGAAGCCCTGCAGGCCCGGGAAGCTCAGATCGATTACGACGTGGCATCCAACCCTGAATTCCTCAAGGAAGGCGCCGCCGTGGCCGATTTCATGAAGCCCGACCGCATCGTGGTGGGCGTGAACAACGAACGCGCCGCCAAAGTGCTCGAATCGCTGTACGCGCCTTTCCTGCTGAATGGCCACCCGATCCTGTTCATGGACGTGGCTTCCGCCGAAATGACCAAATACGCCGCCAACGCCATGCTGGCTACCAAGATATCGTTCATGAACGACATCGCCGGGCTGTGCGAGCTGGTGGGCGCAGATGTGAATAAGGTGCGCAAAGGCATCGGCAGCGACCCGCGCATCGGTTCCCGGTTTATTTATCCGGGTATCGGGTACGGGGGATCGTGCTTTCCGAAAGACGTGAAAGCCCTCATCCGCACGGGCCTCGAATACGACCGCAGGCTCCGCATCCTCGAAGCCGTGGAAGCCGTGAACAACGACCAGAAAAAAGTCATGTTCGACAAGATTTTCCGTCACTTCGACGGCCAACTGAAAAACAGGACCATCGCCCTGTGGGGCCTTTCCTTCAAACCAAACACGGACGACATGCGCGAAGCCCCGTCGCTGGTACTGGTGGATTCCCTCCTGGAAGCCGGCGCGAGCGTGCGGGTATTCGACCCCGTGGCCATGGTGGAAGCCCGCAAAATCCTCGGCGACCACGTGACCTGGTGCTCCGACCTCTACCATGCCGCCGAAGGCGCCGATGCCGTGGCGCTGGTAACGGAATGGAACGAATTCCGCCTGCCCGACTGGCAACGGATCTCGGCGCGGGTGCTCTTCGACGGAAGAAATATTTATGACGACGTGCAGCTGCATAAAAACGGCATCACCTATTACGGCATCGGAACCATTCAACCCACCCTTCAAAAAATGATAACCATATGAAAGTCGCATTGATTACTGGCGTTAACGGCCAGGACGGCGCATACCTCGCCGAGCTTTTACTGGAAAAAGGATATATGGTGCACGGCATCAAGCGCCGCGCATCGCTGATCAATACAGAAAGGATCGATCACCTGTACCAGGACCCTCATGAAAAAAACGTTCGCTTCAAACTGCATTACGGCGATATGACGGATTCTACCAACCTGATCCGCATCATCCAGGAAACGCAGCCCGACGAAATTTATAACCTCGCGGCCATGAGCCATGTGCGCGTGAGCTTCGATACACCGGAATATACCGCCAATGCCGACGGCATCGGAACGCTCCGCATCCTGGAAGCCCTGCGCATCCTCAAACTGGAGCAGAAAACCCGCGTGTACCAGGCCTCCACGTCCGAACTGTACGGCCTCGTACAGGAAGTGCCGCAACGCGAAACCACGCCTTTTTACCCGCGTTCTCCATATGCCGTTGCAAAAATGTACGCCTACTGGATCACGGTCAACTACCGCGAAGCCTACGGGATGTTCGCCTGCAACGGCATTCTTTTCAACCACGAATCGCCACTGCGCGGCGAAACCTTCGTCACCAGAAAGATCACCCGCGCCGCAGCTGCGATCGTACTGGGGCTGCAGGACAAGCTCTTCCTCGGTAACCTCGACGCCAAGCGCGACTGGGGCCATGCCAAGGATTATGTGGAAGCGATGTGGCGCATCCTGCAGCAGGATACGGCGGAAGATTTCGTGATCGCTACCGGCATTACGACGACCGTCCGCGATTTCGTGCGCATGGCGTTCAACGAAGTGGGCATCGAACTGGCCTTCATCGGCACCGGCGTCAACGAAACGGCCGTGGTAACGGCTTGCCGGAACAAGGAATTTATTCTTCCGGTCGGGAAGGAAGTAGTGGCGGTAGACCCGAAATATTTCCGTCCGACGGAAGTGGAGCTCCTCATCGGCGACCCCACCAAAGCCAAGACCAAACTGGGCTGGGAGCCGCAATACGATTTGCCGGCCCTCGTGAAGGAAATGATGGCGGCCGACGTGGAGCTGTTCCGGAAGAAAGACGTAGCGCATCTGGAGCATTTGATCGGATAAATTAAACAGGCATGCAGGCAGCGAACAGGGTAGTGATGAACACGGGTTTGCTGTACGGGAAAATGCTGGTGACCATCTTCATCTCCCTGTACTCCACCCGGCTTGTGCTGAGCGCACTCGGCGCCCTCGATTACGGGATTTTCAATCTCATCGCGGGGGTGATCGCCATGTTGTCTTTTCTCAATATGGCCATGACGCTTTCCACCCAGCGGTATATGTCCTACAATTTGGGAGGCGGGGATATGGAAAGGCTGAAGAAGGTATTTAACGCCAGCATTCTCCTGCACCTGCTGCTGGGGCTGGGGTTGGTGCTGTTGTTCGAAGTGGCGGGGTATTTCCTGTTCGGGCATGTGCTCAACATCCCGCCCGACCGGGTACCGGCCGCCAGGGTCATTTATCATTTCATGGTGGCCAGCGCGTTCGTTACCATTATTTCCGTGCCGTACGATGCCACCATCAACGCGCGGGAAAACATGTTGCTGGTGGCGCTTACGGGCATCGCGGAGGCATTGCTGAAACTGGTGGTGGCGCTCGCGTTGCAGCGCGCGTCCGCAGACCGGCTCATCCTTTTCTCAGGGCTCACGGCGGCCACGGCCATCGCGCTGCTGCTGTTCAAACGGGTGTACTGTTCGGTGAAATACCCGGAAAGCCGTATTAAGATCGGGCGGTATAAAGACAAAGCCCTGCTGAAGGAAATGTTTTCCTACGGCGGGTGGAACATGTTCGGCGCGGTGAGTGTGGTAACGAGGAACCAGGGCATCGCCATGGTCCTGAACGTCTTTTTCGGGACGATCGTGAACGCGGCCTACGGGATCGCCAACCAGGTGAACGCCCAGCTGAGCTTCTTTTCCGTGACGCTCATGCAGGCCCTCAACCCGCAGATCATGAAAAGCGAAGGCCAGGGCAACCGGGAACGGATGTTGAAACTGGCCATGATCGCGAGCAAGTTCTCCTTCGCGCTGCTGGCGTTCTTCGCCATCCCGCTGCTGCTGGAAACACCCTTCGTGCTGGGTTTGTGGCTGAAGGAAGTGCCGGCGTACACCATCGTTTTTTGCCGGCTGATCCTGTTGTGCACGATGGTCAATCAATTATCCGTCGGCATACAGGTAGGCGTGCAGAGCGTGGGCAAAATCAGGAAATACCAGGTGGCCGTCAGTTCCCTGCTGATGCTCAACCTCCCGGTGGCGTATCTGCTGCTGCGGATGGGATTGCCTGCATGGTCGGTGCTGGCCTCCGCATTGGGGATCGAGATCGTGACGTGCGCATACCGGGTGAAGGCAGCCGAAAAACTGATCGGATTGCCCGTGAAGACGTTCCTGGGCGGCGTGGTATTGCGGGCCGCGGGCAGCGTGCTGCTGGCGTTCTGCATCGCTTTGTTGCCCTGCCGGATGATGGACGAAGGATGGGCGCGGCTGATCGCCACGGGTGCGGCAAGCACGGCCGGACTGGCTTGTACCCTGCACTGGCTGGGCCTTTCGGCCTATGAAACCGGCAAGATCCGGGATGTGTTGACGAAGGCGCTGACGCGGATACATCCGCGGCTCGCCGTGATTAAAAAAGCTGCGTGATGAACATTATTTTCTTTACCAACATTTCAACTTTTCCGTACAACGGAGGCGAGAAGCTGCGGAGTTATTATCTCCTGAAGGCCCTCTCCGACCTCGGGCACACGGTCCATGCCGTGATCCGCAACGAGGAGGAGGCCGATCTGTCGAAATACGCACTTCCCAACGTCGCTTACCATATCCATCCGAAGAAGCCGCTCGCCGTAACGGAAAGGCTCACCGGCAGCCACTACTTCACGAAGTCGCCCGCGGTAATGGATTTGTTCGGGAAAATCTGCCGGGAGCATGACATCGACACGGCCGTGCTGGACTACGGTTACGTGGGCCATTACATCGGGTTTTTCCGCCGGCGCGGCATCCGGGTGGTACTCGGCACGCACAATGCACAACCGGAAATCTCCCGCCAGCTGCCCGCCCGCAGCCTCATCCAGAAATTCAGGAAGATGCAGCTGGTGACGCTGGAACAGTGGCACGAACGCTCCTACTTCGCGAAAGCCGATGCGGTGTTGGTGGTGAGCCATCA
Source organism: Chitinophaga rhizosphaerae (assembly GCF_003958645.1). Taxonomy (GTDB): domain Bacteria; phylum Bacteroidota; class Bacteroidia; order Chitinophagales; family Chitinophagaceae; genus Chitinophaga; species Chitinophaga rhizosphaerae. The sequence goes on along the minus strand of NZ_RXLO01000004.1, from coordinate 446,695 downwards.
CGACCTCGACTATCACCGCCGCTTCATCGATCCGGACAAATTGTTCCTCGTCCCCAATTTCCTCGACGAAGCCGAATATGCCCTGAAAGCCCCCCGGCAACAGCGCCTCCTCGTCATGACGGCCAATTTTACCGTGTACCAGAATTTCGAAGGGCTCCGCTGGTTCGTACAGGAAGTCTGGAACCCGGCCCTGGCAGAAAAGTTCCGGCTGCAACTCGTGGGCCGCGGCTCTCGGGAGGCTTTGCAGAAAATCACCGGCAGCACGGACTGGCAAAATATCGTGGCCCTCGGCCGGGTAGACGATGTGAAGCAATACATCGCCAGCGCCGAAGGGGTCGTGATCCCGCTCCTGCACGGCAGCGGCACACGGCTGAAGTGCCTCGAGGCCATGGCGCTCCATACTCCCGTCATTGCCACGTCGCGCGGGGTGGAAGGCGTGCTCAGCCATCATTTCATCGTGGCCGATTCCGCCGCCGATTTCAGGACGGCCCTGTTGCGGTTCGAAGGGTCGCCCCAGCGCGGAGACGCCCTGCGGGCAGATTTTATGAAGGAATACAGCGCCGCCGTGAACCGGCAGCGCCTGGCCGAAGCCATTCATTTCGCTCAACATGTACAATAAAATCAAAATAGCGCTCTACGCCTTGCTCAGCACGGTCAACGTCAACCTCGTGGGTTCCATGCGGTTGAGCGAGATCCTGCTCCTCGGCCTGGCGCCCACCGCCATCAAAAAAGACGATTTCTCCAGGTATCCGTACCTGCGGAAGATCATCCTTTCGCTGGCGCTATTGCTTTTCTTCCAGATCCTTACCGATATGGTGGTAGGCACCACTTCGCAGAACTACTTCCGCGGATGGGCTTCCATCATCATGTCCATGCTGTCTTTCCTGGTACTGTTCAAACTGTTCAACAGTTACGAAGGCATCATGATCTATCTGTTCATGATCATGGTGAAGAATATCTTCTATACAGACGATATCGTGACGTCGGACATGAGTTACTTCAAGTTCAAAATGGTGCCCATCCTGTCTTCCGCCGTGTACCTGCTCAGCGCCTATTTCTATCGCCGTGGGAACATAAAAGCGGTGATGGGCGTACTGTTCGGGTATTCGATCACCTGTGTTTCGTTCGATTCGCGCTCCACGGCGGTGGTCTTTTTCCTGTCGGCCATCATCATTTACTTCTTCAATTCGGGGCTGAAACTTACCAAAGCCAAGATCACGGTTTTCGCGATCGTCGGGCTGATAATATTCCAGGTCACGTACATGTTTTACGTAGACGCGGTCAAAGCCGGCGAATTCGGGGGCGACCATGCCCGCGCGCAGATCGGGCGGCTGGAGAACCCGTACAACCCGTTCGAGCTGTTGATGACCGGCCGTGGCGAAACCTTCGCCGCCGCTACCGCCATCGCCGACGCACCGGTGTTCGGACATGGTTCCTGGGCGAAAGACCATACCCTCAAATATTACCAGATCCTTCTCATGTTCCATGACGAGGATTTCAATGTCGAAAAAGCCTATTCGAAAGAACAGCTCATTCCCAGCCACTCGATACTCATGGGCGCGTGGATCAACTGCGGGATCGGCGGGTTTTTATCGGTATTGCTCGTCTTTTTCTTTTTGATGAAGATGGGATTCTACCTGGTCAGGAACGGGCAATCGCTGGCGCTGTACCCGGTGATCGTACTGATGACGATCGGCCTGATATGGACGTTCGCGTTCTCACCGTTCCAGCACCTGCGATTCAGCGTACCGGCCACCGGGGCCATTATCATGAGCGCGTATTACGATTTCATATATGCGGAAGAACCGGATTTTTCTGAACTCCTTTATACCAGTTAGTTGATGGAATATATTTATTACAAAGACGCAAAGGGCAATTTCGGCGACGATCTCAACGCCTGGCTGTGGCCGCAGTTCTTCGGTCCGCACAACCCCTCGTCGCCCCACGCCTTCGTGGGCATCGGGTCTATCCTGGCCTACGATTCCCCGCTTTTCCGCAACCTTTCCGGACGCCGCAAGATCGTGTTCGGGACGGGCGTAAGGCCGGGGTACCGGTCTTTCGCCTTTGGCGATGATTGGGACGTCCGGTTTTTGCGGGGGCCATTGTCTGCCCATTACTTCGGCAACGAGCACCCGTTTATCGCCGATGCGGCGTATGCACTGGGGCTTTCGGCCGATTTCGAACGCATCGCGTCTACCCCTAAAAAATACAAAGTCAGCGTGATCCCGTACTTCCGGTCACTGCCGTTCTTCGATTGGGAGAAGATATGCGCGGAACTGGGGTACCATTTCATTTCCCCTTCCGCCGAAAACGGGATCGTCCACACCCTGGAGGAGATCGCCGCGTCGGAAGTGGTGATCGCCGAAGCGATGCACGGCGCCATCATCGCCGATATCCTCCGCGTGCCCTGGAGCCGGTTCGTGCTCAGCACGCCGTTTACCGAAGGCAGCGGGGTGTCGGAATTCAAATGGATGGACTGGCTGTTTTCCATCGGGCAAACCGGCACGGATACTGCTCACATCAAGCTGTACCGCAAATCTTTCCTGCATGGCTGGCTGAAGAAGATCTCGGGGAACGTCCTCAACACGGAATTCCTCGTGAAAAGCGCCGTGCGCCAGGACCTGGTGCGGCAGCTGGCGAACATCCGGAATTTCAGCCTGTCGGCCGATAGTGCCATCAACGATATCAATAACCGGTTTTTTGAAGAAATCGCCGCCCTCAAAGCGGAACTAAATACCGTTCATCATGGCGACAGAACAATTATTTGAAGAAAAGACCGACGCGCGGACGGGCAAGGTGAAGATGTACCGCGATAACCCGCTGTATTTCCTCCGCCGGTCCAACATTTCGATCAAAAAAAGCATCCTGCTGTACCTCTATTACAGCGTGGCCGTGTGGCTGCCCGATCCGCCGCGGCCCATCGGCGGGCTTTGCCTGTCGTTCCGCACCTGGCTCGCTTCAAGGATTTTCCTGAAAGCGGGGAAAAACATCAAGGTGGGCAGGAACACCCGTTTCGGCAGCGGCGTCAACGTGCAGATCGGGGATTTTTCGGGATTGAATACGGGTGGATGGATCGGGAACGATACGGTCATCGGCAACGATGTCATGTTCGGGCCGGAAGTGGTCATCCTTTCGGGGAGCCACAATTTCGAGCGGACGGACATACCGATGCGCGAGCAGGGCGCCACACAGCGCAAGCCGGTAGTGATCGGCGATGATGTATGGATCGGCACCCGCGTCATCATTCTGCCCGGCATCACGATCGGGTCGCACAGTATCATCGGTGCGGGATCGGTGGTAACGAAAGACGTGCCCGAATATGCCATCGTGGCCGGGAACCCGGCCGTCATCAAAAAATTCAGAAAGTAATGGAAAAACTCATATCCGTCATCGTTCCCGTCTACAACGGCGAGAAGTATATCACAGACACGCTCGATAGCCTGCTCCGCCAAACCTGGCGCGGGTTTGAGCTGGTGGTGGTAGATGGCGCGTCGACCGACCGCACGCTGCAGCTCGTGGCGGAACATCCGCAAACGGTAGACGTCCTCATCTCCGAAAAAGACGAAGGCATGTACGACGCGCTCCGGAAAGGCATGGAAGCGGCTTCGGGAAAATATCTCTGCTATATCAATTCGGACGACCGCCTGCTGCCGTACGCCCTGGAGAAAGTAGTGCGCAAATTCGAGCACGGGAACTACGACCTCGTTTTCGGCGACCACAATTTCATCTCCGAAACGGGCGATATCGCGTACGCTTACAAAGGCATCAATCTCGGCTGGAAAGCCATCAGCTACCTCCGCCGTGTACCGTTCGCACAGCAAAGCGCATTCTGGACGAGAGACGCATACCGGAAAGTGGGCGGGTTCGACAAATCCATGAAGTATTCCGCCGACTCCAAGTTCCTCCTCACCCTTTGCCTCGACCCTACCACCCGGAAAGGCTACATCCCCGCGCCGCTCGGCGAGTACCGCATGCATGGGGATTCCTTTTCCGTATCGGTGACAGACAAAATGATCGCGGAACACCAGCGGATGGCCAGCGCCCTCCCCCTGAAACATGACAAACTGCGGAAATATTTCTATGAAATGATCACCAAAGTGGTGAACGCCCGCGGCATCTATAAAAAAATGACCTACAAAGGCACGAAATTCTGAAAAACGACATGAACATACTGTTTATCGTTCCAAGTTACAAACCCGCTTATATCTATGGCGGGCCCATCGTTTCCGTGGCACGGCTGGCCGAAAGCCTCGTGCAGATCGGGCACACGGTGACCGTCTATACCACCACCGCCAACGGGCCCGATGAACTGGATATGCCGCTCGACCGGCCCGTGATGATGGACGGGGTGCGCGTGCAATTCTTCCGCCGCATCACCAAAGACCATACGCATGTTTCGCCCGCGCTCTGGAAAGCGGTGTGGCACACGGTGAAGGAATACGATGCGGTGCACATCCATTCCTGGTGGAACTTCCTCATCATGGGGGTTTCCGCCATCTGCGCGATCAAAGGCATCAAACCCGTGCTGAGCCCCCGCGGCATGCTGTGCGATTACGTTTTCCAAAGTAAAAACCAGTTCAAGAAGAAACTGCTCCATCACGCCGTCGGCAAACACCTGCTTTCGCGCACGTTTCTGCACGTGACGTCTGACGTGGAATGGAACGACTGCCTGAAAATCAATACCAACTGGCGCGGCGGCCTCATCCACAACATCGTGGACCTGCCGTTCATGCCCGGGTTAGCGGCTCCGCAGCCCGAAAACCGGGAGTTTACCATCGGGTTCCTGTCGCGCGTGGACCCGAAAAAGGGCCTCGATATCCTCATCCGTGCGCTGGCCGGCGTGGAATTCCCGTTCCGGCTGAAGATCGCGGGGGCGGGAGATGCGGCTTATGAAGCGGATCTGCGTTCCCTGATCACGGAAGAAAAGTTGGAAGATAAAGTGGAATGGGCGGGATGGAAGAAAGGGGAAGCGAAGTTTGAATTCCTGGCGGACGTGGACCTTTTCGCGCTGACGTCCCACAACGAAAATTTCGCGGTAGTGGTGATCGAGTCGCTGGCTGTAGGGACGCCGGTACTGGTGAGCGAACACGTGGGCCTGAGCCGCTATGTGAAAGAGAAGCACCTGGGCTGGGTAACCACCCTGGCTATCAACGATGTGCGCGCCCGGCTTACGGAGGCGTACCGCGCAGGAAACGAGCGCCAGCGCATCCGCCGCGAAGCCATGCCCATCATCCGGACAGATTTCAATGAAGAAAAACTGGCCGCCGACTATGCGGAAATGTACCGCAACGTAGGCAGCCTTCCCTTAAAACGTGCAGCCGTATGAACCTCGCCGTTATCATATTGACCTATAACGAGTCGCTTCACCTGGCGCGCTGTCTTGAAAATATACGGCCGCTGGCGTCGGAGATCCATATCGTGGATTCCTATTCCACAGACGATACCCTTGCCATCGCGGAACGCTTTGGCGCCAAAGTGGTACAGCGGAAATGGACCAACCACGCCGAACAATGCCAGTGGGGCATGGACAATTGCGGCATCAAAGCCGACTGGGTGATGCGCCTGGATGCAGACGAATACCTCGAGCCCGCGCTCGTCAGCGAAATCCGCGAGCGGCTGGATACCATGCCGCAAAACATCACCGGGCTGTACATCCGCCGGAAAGTCCTGTTCAAAGACAAATGGATCCGCTACGGCGGGTTTTATCCCCACGTGCTGCTGCGCGTCTGGCGAAACGGCCAGGCCAGCGTGGAACAGCGGTGGATGGACGAGCACATCGTCGTCAACAGCGGCGAAACCCACATGCTGAAGGAACACATGGTCGACCATAACCTCAATTCCATCCACTGGTGGGTGAACAAGCATAATAATTACGCCGTCAAGGAAATGATCGACCTCCTCAATATCAAATACCGATTCATGGATATGGACCAGCGGCTGTTGGGGTCTACCAACGGACAGGCCCGCCGGAAGCGGTTTTTGAAGGAAAGGGTTTATGCCGCCATTCCGCCGGGCGGCCGTGCGCTCCTGTATTTCTGCTACCGTTATTTCGTGCGGCTCGGGTTCCTCGACGGGTATCGCGGGTTTATATTCCATTTCATGCAGGGATACTGGTACCGGTTGCTGGTAGATGTGAATGTGAAGGAATTCGAAGCCAAGCTGGCGGGAGACACCAGTGCGGCCAAACTGAAAGAAATTTTGAAAAATGATTACAACATCGCGATCTGAAGCCGTAAAGTCAGACCTGTCGAAGTTCCGGACCGGTGATTATGTAGCCGGCCCTAAATGGAAAGTGCTGACCTGGTATTTCGTGAACTACTGGATCTTCTACAGCGCGCTCCCCTGGCCGTACGGCTTCAAGGCAAAGCTGCTGCGGATGTTCGGCGCAAAAGTGGGGCGCGGGCTGGTGATCAAGACGAAAGTGCGGATCAAGAACCCCTGGCGGCTGGCCATCGGCGATCATGTATGGATCGGTGAGGATGTGTGGATCGATAACCTGGAAAACGTGGCCATCGGCAGCAACGTCTGCATTTCGCAGGGCGCCCTGCTGTTGACGGGCAATCACGACTACACTGCACATGATTTCCCGTACCGCCTCGGCCGCATCGACCTGGAAGACGGCGCCTGGGTGGGCGCAAGATCGGTGGTTTGCCCGGGCGTCAGGCTCGGCAGTCACGCCATCCTTACCGTGAATTCCGTGGCCTCCCGCAGCATAGCGCCCTGGGAGATCCATGCGGGGAACCCGGCGCAGTACGTCCGCGATCGTGTGATGAAAAAATAGAAAGACATGCCCAAAAGATTGTTGCTCATAGGAGGAAATTATGCGCCCGAGCCCACCGGCATCGGGAAATTCAACGGCGAGATGATCGGCTGGCTGGTGAACAACGGGTATGAATGCACCGTGATCACCACCTATCCGTATTATCCGCAATGGAAAGTGCAGGAACCCTACGCCCGGAAAGCCCGGTGGTTCCGCAGGGAAACTTCTCACAACGGAAAACTGACCGTGTACCGCTGTCCGCAGTACGTGCCGGCAAACCCCAGCGGCAAAAAGCGCATGATGATGGACGTCACCTTTGCCATGGCCGCCTTTGCACAGCTGTTGCGCATCCTGCCGGCGAAGAAATACGATTACGTCATGAGCGTAGTGCCCTCGTTCCACCTGGGATTGCTGGCGCTGCTGTATAAAAAATTCCGCGGCGCGGAGGCGCTGTACCATATCCAGGATTTGCAGATCGACGCCGCCCGCGATCTCAATATGATCCGCAGCGGCAAAATGATCAACGCCATGCTGAAACTCGAAAAGTTCATCCTCCGGGAATCGGACTGCGTGTCCAGCATTTCCGACGGCATGATCCGGCAGATCAGCGGCAAGCTGGACCGGCGAATCGAACTGTTCCCCAATTGGGCGGATGTGGACAAATTTCATCCTTTGCCCGGGAGAATGGCGCTGAAGGAAGCATTCGGTTTTCGGCCGGATGATAAAGTGGTGCTGTATTCCGGCGCGATCGGCGAAAAACAGGGCCTGGAATCCATTTTGCACGCCGCCGCTTCGCTGGAAGACAGGGAAGATGTGCAGTTCGTCATCTGCGGCTCCGGCCCGTACCGGGAAAAGCTGCACGGGAAAGCCCTCTCCATGGGGTTGAAGCGCGTTCACTTTTTACCGCTCCAGCCGTTCGAACAGTTCAACCGTTTTCTCAATATGGCCGATCTGCACCTCGTAATCCAGAAATCCGGCGCGTCCGATCTCGTGATGCCCTCCAAACTCACCGCCATCCTGGCCGTAGGCGGACTGTCGCTCGTAACGGCCAATCCCGGATCGAGTTTGTACGACGTGGTGCAGCATTACCAGCTGGGGATCATCGTGCCGGCCGAAAACCAGGAAGCCCTCAATGCCGGGATCCGGAAGGCCGTGTCGGAAGACCATGCCGGCATGCGCGGCAACGCCAGGTCGTACGCCGTGGAGTATTTGTCCATCGATAAAGTAATGGGCCGATTTGAAGCCAATGTTTTAAAAAATTAGTCATGCTGAACCGGTATCTGAAAATATTCCTCATCCAGATTTTCGTCCTGGATTTCATTTGCCTCAACGGGCTCTTCTTCCTTGCCGGGATGGGATTGCGGCAATACGACCTGCAAACGCACCAGGGGGCAGACGCTTTCCTGCTGGTGTCGAACATCGCCTGGGTAATTGCCCTGTATACTTCGGGACTGCATTCCATGAGCAGTACGCTGTCGTATGAGAAAATGGCGCGGAAGACGGCGAAATCGGTGTTGATGTATTTGCTCATCCTGCTGGGGTTCCTGTTCCTGTATCAACATCTTTACAGCCGGTTTTTCGTATTGATGTATTGCTCGCTCTTCATCGCCACGGTGGTGCTGGACCGGCTGCTGTTTTACTGGATAACGAATCATATCCGCCGCAGGAAAGGGATCGAGCGGAAAATGGTGATCCTCGGCTATAACGAAATGTCGAAAAAACTGGCGAACAACCTGCTGGCCGAAAAAAGCAATCTCCGTTTCGAAGGGTATTTCGAAGAATACAGCAAGGTGCAGGAACTGTCGTTCTTCCCGGTGATCGGGAACCTGCAGGATTGCGTGCCCTACGCGCGGGAAAACAATATCCGCGAAATTTATTCCACGCTTTCCCCCGAACAGTTCCCGTATCTCTACACGCTGGCGTACGAGGCGGAACAGCATTTCATCCATTTCCGGTTCGTCCCGGATTTTAAGATGTTCGTGAACCGGCAGATCCATGTCGACTATTTCAACAACATCCCCATCATCAGCCTGCGTTCCGAACCGCTGGACGATATCGCCAACCGCATTCGCAAGCGCATTTTCGACCTGGTCTTCAGTTCGCTGGTCTGCCTGTTCCTGCTCAGTTGGCTCATTCCCTTGCTGGCGCTGCTGATCAGGCTGGAGTCGAAAGGACCGGTATTTTTTGTGCAGCACCGCACTGGGCGTAATAATAAAACGTTCCGATGCCTCAAAATGCGCAGCATGTACGTGAACAACGATGCCAACTCGAAGCAGGCCACGCGCAACGACAAGCGGTTTACCCGCATCGGCCGCATCCTCCGGAAAACGAACCTCGACGAAATGCCGCAGTTCTTCAACGTGCTGCTGGGCGATATGTCGGTGGTGGGGCCGCGCCCGCACATGCTGAAGCATACCGAAGAATATTCCTCGATCATCAAACAGTATATGGTCCGCCACTTCCTGAAGCCCGGCATCACCGGGTGGGCGCAGGTGAACGGTTACCGGGGCGAGATCACGGAAGATGTGCACCTGCGCAAGCGTGTGGAGCATGATATTTGGTACATGGAAAACTGGTCTGTTTACCTGGACCTCCGCATCATATTTTTAACCGTGGCAAACACATTGAAAGGAGAAAAGAATGCATTTTGACGTATTGAAGCACGATATCCACTCCCATTTGCTGCCCGGGCTGGACGATGGCGTGCAAGACCTTGAAACCGCCCTGGCGTTCATCCGGCAGCTATCGGAACTGGGCTACACCCATCTTACGACTACGCCCCACATCATGTGCGGGGTGTACAATAACGGGGCAGACACGATCAACCCGAAGCTGGACGAAGTGCGGGAAGCGGTGCATAAAGCCGGCATTCCTGTGGAAATGGACGCCGGTGCGGAATACCTGATGGACGATTATTTCGAATCGCTCCTCGAAGACCGCGAGCCGCTGATGACGATCGGCGGGAACCTCGTGCTGGTAGAGTTTTCGTGGGTGGGCTTGCCGGCCGGCTTCCGGAATACGTTCTTCAATATGAAAATGGCCGGATACGAGCCCGTGCTCGCCCATCCGGAGCGTTACCATTACCTGCACAAGGATTTCGATGTGTATCGCGAAGTACATGCCACCGGCGTGCGGCTGCAGGCCAACTTGCTGTCGTTTACCGGTTATTACGGAAGCCGGGTGCAGGCGGCGGCCTTGCAACTGGCGGAAGAAGGATTGCTCGATTTCGCGGGAACGGATTTGCATCATCAGCGCCATTTGCAGGCGCTCACGCAGTTCAATTTCCGGAAAGTGTTAGAGAAAATGTTGGCTGTCAACAATTTAAGAAATGCTTTGTTATAATCTTTAACGCGCAGATATCGTTTTTCTTTTCAGGAAAAACATTAATTTGTATCAAGTAGGGCATAAAAACCGCTGCTGCCGCAGGTATCTTTATTTTGAAACTGACTACAAAAACCAAGGGGCTAACAATGAAATCTTCCACCGGAATACGCGACCTCCCGGCCGATAAATGGTTAATCAACGATGTGTTTCATGAGCTGCGGAGTATGCTGTCGGCTATTTTGAGCAGTGTGGAGCTGATTGAAATGTATGCCGCCAAGCCTGACTCCGGCGGGCGCATCAGCCGGCAGGCGGGCTCCATCAAGTTGCAGGTCATGGAGCTGGAATTTCAGCTGCAGAACGTAAAAGTGATACAGGACATGCTGAACGCGTCGCAGGTCATCCATCGCAGTCATTTTAATATTGTACCTATGCTGGAGCAGTTGGTGGAAGATGAGCGGTATGCGCATATTTTCCCGACGCGCGTTGCCTTCGATATGAACGACGATCGGGAGATCGCGTTCGCAGACGAGCAGTTGCTTCGCCAAACGGTGCTGAACGTGGCCTGGTGCCTGAACCGCAACGCGGCCCCGGGCGCAACGCCGGAACTGAGGTTTTCGGTGAACGGCGAATATTTCGAGCTGACGGGCACATTGCCCGCGCCTGGCCGCCCGGCGCTGGACCAGCGGATGTGCCGGCTCATCGGGTACCTCGCCGAATTGCAGGGTGGCACTTTCGAGCTGAATGAAGCGGAAGGCACGCTGGCGGTGAAAGTACCGGTTTAATCTGTCTGGTTAGTTTGAGTATAGCGAGAGGCGCTCCGGGAAGGAGTGCCTTTCCTTTTTCAGGGAATTTCACCTGCTTCCTGCGAGAGGATGTAGGTCCGCACCGCCTCCTGGTCCAGCACGGCGTAGCGTTTGACTTCCAGCGAAATCATCCCTTCTTTCGCCAGTTCCTGCAGCATGCGCCAGGCCGTTTCGTACGTGGTGCCGGTATAAGAGGCGATGTCTTGCCGGGTGAGGGGGAAATCGATGTGCCCGTTTTCCGTACCGAATTTTTTCTCGAGATGTAGAAGTGCGGCGGCGATGCGCCCTTTCACGGGCATATGTGCCAGGTTGCGCATGCGTTTTTCAGATTCCTGCAGTTCGCGGGCGTAGAACATCATCAGTTCATATAATAGCGGCGTGTTGACCTGCAGCGTGCTTTGGAAGAAATCCAGGTCGAAATAGCAGACGGTGGAAGTTTCCAGCGCGGTGGCGGAAACGGGGTAGACGAGGTCTGTCCCGATGCCGCGGTGCCCTACGATATCGCCTGCTCCCGCGAAGCGGACGATCAATTCTTTCTCGCGGCCCCATTGCTTGTGCACTTTCATCCCTCCTTCATTAATGAAATAGATACCGTTCACCGGATCGCCTTCGGAAAAGAGCATTTCGCCTTTTTTGAGGGTGAAATTCTTTCTGTGGGTGGCTACGGCAGGCTTCCAGGCCGGCAGGCAAAGTTTGCACAGCAGGCAGGTGTCCATGTTACAGGCTTGTTTGGCGGTTTTCATGTGGCGGCTCGTTGATCTGGGGGGTCAAATTAACATATTCTCTCCATAAAGTCGGGTGCAGATGAACGGTTTCGCCGATGATGATGACCGCCGGGCTTCCCATCCCTGCTTCCGCTGCGGCGTCGGCGATATCGTGGACGCAGCCGGTGATGCAGCGTTCTTCGACCGTGGTGGCCGACTGGATGATGGCAACCGGGGTGGCGGATTTGCCGTTGGCGGAAAAGATGTCCATGATTTCGCGGAGGTGGCCCATGCCCATGAGCACCACAACGGTGGCGGAAGATCGTGCGGCCAGGGCGATGTCTGCCGAGATGTGCCCGCTGCGGGTGGTGCCGGTGGTGATCCAGCAGGATTCGTGGAGGCCGCGGGCCGTGAGCGGAATGCCTTGTGAAGCCGGGGCCGCTACGGCGCTGGTGATGCCTGGAACGGTGGAGACGGGAATGCCCGCTTCGCGGGCGGCGCGTATTTCTTCTTCGGCCCGCCCGAAAAGGAAGGGGTCGCCGCCTTTGAGGCGGACCACATGGCCGTGCGACAGCGCGTAATGAACGATGAGGCGGTTGATTTCTTCCTGGGGAACGGCGTGGCGGCCGGCGCGTTTGCCGACGGAGCGGCAAAGTGCGCCGGGGCGGGCGTAGCGGAGGAGCGCTTCGCTGGCGAGCGCATCATATAATATGACGTCCGCGGTGCGGAGGGTTTTGATCGCTTTCAGGGTGATGAGGTCCGGATCCCCCGGTCCGGCGCCCACAAGACTAAGCATCGGTTGTACCATGGCAAAACAAATTATAAAAATATTTATCTGACATAAATTAAGTGAATCGCTATAAAAATAATAGATCGAAGCGTAAATTCATGATATGAATCATTGTTTAATTTGATTATTTCGATAGTTTTTGCTTGAAAAATTGCTGATTGGTCGTAACAAAGTCTATATAGAAAATATTATAATGTAAATCTTTCAAACTTCCTCCCATGAAAATCGTCGTCATCGGAAACGGCATGGTCGGCTTTAAATTCTGCCGGAAACTCGTTGAAAGGAAAGTCCCCGGCCTGGAGCTCGTCGTCTTCGGCGAAGAGCGCCTCCCCGCCTACGACCGCGTCCACCTCAGCAGCTATTTCGACGGAAAGTCCGCCGCCGACCTCCTCCTCGCTCCCAAGTCCTGGTACACCGACAATGGCGTCCGCCTCCATCTCGGAGACCCCGTCCACCACATCTCCCCCGGCCTCCAGACCGTCACCGCCAAATCCGGCATCACCGAACCGTACGATATCCTCGTATTCGCCACCGGCTCATCCGCCTTCGTTCCGCCTATGCCCGGCACCGATCAGAAAGGCGTGTTCGTTTACCGTACGCTCGACGATCTCGACCACATGAAAACCGCCGCCCGGAAAGCCCGGCGCGCCGCAGTGATCGGCGGCGGCCTCCTCGGGCTGGAAGCCGCCAAATCCTGCCTGGACCTCGGCATCGCAGACACCACCATCGTGGAATATGCGCCCAGGCTCATGCCCCGCCAGATCGACCAGAACGGTTCGGCCATCCTCCAGCAACAACTCGAAACCCTCGGCCTGAAGATCCGCACCAACGCCTACACCACCGCCATCCTCGGAGACGGAACGGCCACCGGCGTCGGGTTCGAAGACGGCTCGTCCATCCCCGCAGATATGATCGTCATTTCTGCCGGCATCCGTCCGCGCGACGAGCTCGCCGCTTCCGCCGGCCTCGAAACCGGATCGCGCGGGGGCATTGTGGTGAATGACCGGATGCAGACCACCCATGCCAACATCTACGCCATCGGCGAATGCGCCCTGTACCAGCACATCATTTACGGCCTCGTGGCGCCGGGTTATGAAATGGCCGACATCGCCATCGACAATATTCTCGGCGGCAACCGCACTTTCGGCGGGTTCGACATGAGCACCAAACTGAAACTCGTAGGCGTAGACGTGGCCAGCTTCGGCGACCCGTTCCCGCCGCCCGATTCCTGCCGCGTGATCGTGTTCGAAGACCAGGTGGCCGGCGTGTACAAGCGCATCAATATGACCGGAGACGGGCAATATCTCCTCGGCGGTATCCTCATCGGCGACGCATCGGCGTACAACATGCTGCTGCAGAAAGTCAAGAATAAAATGAAGATCACCGGCAAGCCGGAAGACGAGCTGCTGGGCGCGCGCTCCACCGGCGAAGCCGCGGCCGGCGCGCTCGGCCTCCCGCCCGACGCCATGATCTGCTCCTGCGAAAGCGTGTCCAAATCCGCGATTTGCCAGGCGGTGGAAGATGGCCACGAAACGTTCAACGCCGTGAAAAAATGTACCGGCGCCTCCACATCCTGCGGTGGATGCGCGCCAATGGTGAAGGACCTCATCACCTACACGCTGAAATCGCAGGGCAAATATGTGCGCAATGTATTGTGCGAGCATTTCGGGTATTCGCGGCAGGAACTGTTCGATCTCATTAAAATCCGCAGCCTGCATAGTTACGACGAGGTGCTGGACAGTATCGGGCACGGAGACGGGTGCGAGGTTTGCAAGCCCGCGGTGTCGTCTATCCTGGCGAGTTTGTGGGGTGATATGATTTTAGCGAAAGGCAACGATACGGCGCAGGATTCCAACGACAGGTATTTAGCCAATATACAGAAAGGAGGCACCTATTCCGTGGTGCCCCGCATCCCCGGAGGGGAGATCACTCCGCAGAAACTCATGGCCATTGGCCGCATCGCGGAGAAATATAATCTATACACCAAAATTACCGGCGGCCAGCGTATCGACATGTTCGGCGCGCACGTCGGCGACCTGCCGCTGATCTGGGAAGAACTGATCGCGGAAGGGTTCGAAAGCGGGCACGCATACGGGAAGGCCCTGCGGACGGTTAAAAGTTGCGTGGGGTCTACCTGGTGCCGCTTCGGGCTGCACGACAGTGTGAGCTATGCCATCAGGGTGGAAGAAAGGTACCGTGGATTGCGGGCGCCGCACAAAATCAAATCCGCCGTTTCGGGATGTATCCGGGAATGCGCGGAGGCGCAGTCGAAAGATTTCGGGATCATCGCCACGGAGAAAGGCTGGAATCTGTACGTCTGCGGGAACGGTGGTTCCAAGCCCCAGCACGCACTGCTACTGGCGGCCGATCTCGATAGCGAAACCTGCATTCAGTACATAGACCGGTTCCTCATGTTCTACATCAAAACCGCCGATCCGCTCACCCGTACCGCTACCTGGCTCAACAAAATGGAAGGCGGCATCGATTACCTGCGGAATGTGGTGGTGAAAGATAGTTTGGGCATCGCCGGGGAACTGGAGCGCGAAATGCAGGCGCTGGTAGACAGTTACAAATGCGAATGGCGCGAAGTGGTGGAAACGCCCGCGCTACGCAAGCGCTTCACGCATTTCGTGGACGCACCGGAAGAAAAAGACCCCAGCGTCAAATTCGAACAACTGCGCGAACAAAAGAAGGCCGTGGAGTGGAAATAAATCATCAACCGAAAAATATATACCATGTCTCCCATCACCAAAGAAAAAACGAACTGGTTCTTCGCCTGTAAAGTGGAGGACGTACCGGCCAACGGCGGGGTTTGCGTCAAGTACAAAAACGAGCAGATCGCATTGTTCCATTTCGCGCGGCGCGGCGAATGGTACGCATCGCAGAATTTATGTCCGCACCGCCGGCAAATGGCGCTCAGCCGCGGGATGATCGGCGCGCAGGCCGGCGAGCCCAAAGTGGCCTGCCCTTTCCACAAGAAAACATTTTCGCTGGCAGACGGGCGCTGCCTTTCCGACGAACACGAATGCGCCATCAAAGTGTATCCCGTAAAGTTGGAAGAAGACAGAATTTATATCGGTGTGGACGGCGGAAAGGAAACTTCGGCCGTGCCTGCCTGAAAGAAAAAGTGAAACCCGGTGGCTTGGCGGCGAACCGGGTCTCGTGACTTCAATTGCTGGAATTAAAATCGTTCAAATGTACAATAAAATGCATTTCCGCTGCGGAACGGCCGTGGCCCTTTTGTTGGGCGGCCTTCCGCTGGCCGGTAAAGCCCAGTTCTCGATCGCGGCGCAACTCCGCACGCGCACCGAGTTCCGCGACGGGCAGGGAGCGCCGCTACCGCGCTCCGCAAAACCGGCGTTCTTCACGTCGCAACGTACCCGCCTTACCGCGGGGTTTACCTCGAACCGCCTCAAATTCGGATTGTCTGTCCAGGACGTCCGGGTTTGGGGCCAGGATGTTTCTACCATCAATAAGACCAGTACCGCCGACAACAACGGGCTAATGGTCCATGAGGCCTGGGCGGAGGTCCGGCTCACCGATACCGCGTCTGCCCACATCTTCAACCTGAAAGTAGGCCGGCAGGAATTGAATTATGACGACGGGCGGCTGCTGGGGAATCTCGACTGGCTGCAACAGGCCCGCCGGCACGATGCGCTCCTGTTCCGCTACGCTTCCGGCGCGTGGACGGCCGATGCGGGTTTCGCATTTAACCAGAACCGCGAAGCAGGCGCGGGAACGCGGTACAACGGCGCGCCTCCGGGCGCATACGCCGCCAACACCAACGGTGGTGCCATGTACAAGGGGTTACAGTATCTGCATGTTTCCCGGAAAAACGCGAACGGCCAAATTTCGCTGCTGGCCCTGGCAGACCAGTTCCCGCGGTACCACGTAGACACCGTGGAATTGAAGCCCGTCAAAACCTGGGACGCCGGCGTGCATTCCCGCTTCACGGCGGCGGTTTTCGCGCAGCAAACGTTCCGGAAGATCACGCTGACCGGTAACGTCGCTTACCAGGGCGGGAAATATGCGGACGGCGGGAAAGTGGATGGATGGCTGCTGTCCGGGCAAGCGTTGTATGCCGTCACACCGAAACTGAAAGCCGGACTGGGTGCGGATTACACAACGGGCGGGAAATCATCCGGCACGTCGAAGGCCTTTGACCCGTTGTACGGAACGCCGCACAAATTCTGGGGGCACATGGATTATTATTACGCCGGCAGCACGTTCGGCGCCACCGGTTTGCAGGATTATTACCTCCGCTTTCTCTACAAGCCCGGCGCGAAATGGGCGCTCCAGGCCGACGGGCACCGCTTCCTGTCCGCCAGCGACGTTGCCGGGCATGGCCGCGATTTCGGATGGGAGGCGGATGTAAATGCCAATTTCGCGCTCACGCCCATGATCAGTTTCGAAGCAGGTTGCAGCTACTATCGCAGCACATCCGCGCTGGCCGTGGCGAAGCAGGTGGCGAACGCCGCGCGTGGCAACCAGTGGGCTTATCTCATGATCAATATCAAACCTTCCTTCCTTCTGAAATAAAATTTTCATCACTTCAAATCTTCTACAATGGACTATAAAAAACCTGCCGAAGTAGCCGGCGCCATGATCCAGGCCGGTATCGACAAAACCCGCATGAGCACGACCGACATGATCGTGAAAGGCATCCTATCCGGCGCGATCCTCGGTTTCGGCACTACCTTCGCGTTCACGGCCACGGTGCAAACGAGCCTCCCGCTCATCGGCGCGGCCATCTTTCCCGCATGTTTCATCATCGTGGTATTGCTGGGGTATGAATTGGTGACGGGGAATTTTGCGGTGATGTCGCTCTCCTGGTTCGCCGGGCAAATTTCGCTGAAGCAGCTCGGTAAGAACTGGGCGATCGTGTACCTCGCCAACCTCGCCGGTGGTCAGCTGTACGCGGGGCTTTTCTGGGCGTCGCTCACGCAGTTCGGGAATGTGGACGGCGGCGCGCTGGGCAAGATGATCTCCGGCGTCGCCGTGGCCAAAACCACCGGCTACGGGCAATTCGGTGCAACGGGGATGTTGACGGTTTTCGTGAAGGGGATTTTGTGCAACTGGATGGTGACGCTGGGCGTGGTGATGGCCATGACGTCCAGTTCTACACTGGGTAAAATCCTGGCGGCCTGGCTGCCGATCTTTATCTTCTTTGCGCAGGGGTTCGAGCACGCGGTGGTGAACATGTTCGTGATCCCGGCGGGTATTTTCATGGGCGCGCCGGTTTCCGCGGGCCAATGGTGGTGGCTGAACCAGGTCCCCGTAACGCTGGGCAATATCGTCGGCGGTGTGATCTTCACGGCGTTGACGTTATACCTCATGCACGGCAAACGCCGGAAAGAGATCCCGGCAGCAACGGCGGGGAGCAGCTCCCGTGCGGAGGTGGCAACGGAGAGCGCACCCGCTTTGCAATGATCAGTTTTTGTCTTTTTCCCGGAAGAAATGCCATCGCAGCCCGGCCATGAACACACGGCCGGGCTGCGATGGCATCAGGTAATCCGTATAACCGGTGAGGTTATCGGCGCTCACATGGAGCGTAAGCCTTTTCTGCAAGAGCGTTTTTTGTACACTGAAGTATAATAGCGTATAACCTTTCACGAACACGTCGTAATGATCGATATATCCATTGTTGTCGACGTCCAGGAAGCCGTATTTGCCGCTGTAAGTTCCACGGAATGACACGCCGAGCCCCCAGCGCGGATGCGCCCACGAAGCCTGCAGGCTGCCCATGTGGCGGCTGCGGTTGGGTAATCCGAAGTAGTCTTTCGTAGTGGCGGCGCGGATGCCGTCTGGCGTGCGCACGGATTTGTAACGCCGGGATTGCTGGCGGATGGAGTCGGTAACGGCGGGATTGCGCGCGTCCAGCAGCTGGTAACCGGCGGATAATTGCAGGTCCGGCGTGATGGAGAATTTCCATCCCGCTTCCACGCCCCGCATCACCACGCGGTCGATGTTGATGTAGGAAAACAGCTGCTGGCCGTTCCGCATGATGCCGACCTGCTCGGTGTTGATGAGATTTTTTAACCGGTGATGGAACGCCCCGGCCTGCCACTCCATCCGGCTCCCCGCGTTCACCGTGATGCCGGCGTTGACGGACGTGGAGGTTTCCGGTTCCAGGTGCCTGACCTGCGACGCGTTGTCCCAAATCTGCGCGACGGTACCGGCCGCTTTCAGTTGCGCGGCTTTTTCCGCGAAGTTATGCGCCCCGATCACCGTGTAACCTTGCTGTATGTTGGTAAACACCTGGTACATCTGCGCGTAGGCCGGCGGTTTGAAACCGTTGCCCAGGGAAGCGCGCAGCGAAAGCCAGCTGGTGGGGCTGAATCGCGCGCCGGCACTGAGGTTCAGCCGTCCGCCGTAATCGGAATTGCCATCGTACCGGAGGCCTGCCGTGAGGCGGAATTTTTCGGCGGAAGCGAGCTCGCCCTGCAGGTATGCGAAATATCCACTCATATTATTCCGGATGTCCGCGCCGGGATTGCGGTACGATTGCCTGTCGCCGCCCATGCCGCCGAGAAACGTGACCGGCAGGTGATCAAGCCGGTTTTCTGCCTGCACTTCCAGCCGGTGGATCTGCTGGAAGAAATCGTTTTCCTGGAGGATGCGCCCGTTTTCCTGTAGTGTCACGGTTTGGCGGGTATCGTAGCCCGTGTAGTAGTACCGGGCCAGCAGCGTGGTGGAGCGCGAGGCCTGGTGGCGGAGGTTCAGCCCGGCGTTGAGGTCTTGCTCGCGGAGGTGATCGTTGAAAGGTTGCGCGCCGTACGACCGGAACATGTCAGACGTTCTGCCGGCCACGCGCAGGCGCGCCTGCAAGGAGGTGCGGCCGCTGAACCGCCACTGGCCGCGCGCCTGGCCAGAGATGCTTGAGTATGGAGGGGAAGTTTTCCCTTCCTTGAGGTACTCGGTGTTGGCGTTGAATCCGGCTGTTTTGTAAAAGTTGCCCGAAACGGAAACGAAGCCTTTATTGTGCTTGAAGGGAGCCTCCGCGCTGAGGTTCGCATCCGTGGTCTGGTACGTGCCAAACCGGAGGCCCGCCGTGGCCTGCGCCTTCCGGACCGCCTGGCGGGTGATGATGTTGATGACGCCGCCCAATGCTTCCGAGCCGTATAAACTGCTCGCCGCTCCCTTGATCACTTCGATCCGTTCCACATCGCCCACGCCGATGCGCGAAAGGTCGAAATTGCCGGCCAGGCGCCCCGTCATGGGTTGCCCGTCGATCAGGATGAGCACATATTCCGAGCTGAACCCCTGCAACTGGATCCCCACGCTGCGGTTGCCGCTTCCGAGATCGGGGACGATAGCCATACCGGTTTGTTCGCGCAGCACTTCATCGAGCCGGCGGCTGCCCGCCAGTTGAATGGATTGGCGGGAAATAACGAGCGTGGGCGCGGTTTGCCGGCCGATGGCGATGAGATCGTCCGGTTTTCGGAGGGGATTTTCCGTGACTTCGTGGGTACGCAGCGTGCGCACGGCCGGCGTGGTGTCGGTGCGCGGGCCCTGTGCGGATGCGGCGGCGCATGCCAGGAGGAACGGGAGCAGGAGAGATCGCTGAAGATGCATATCGTGCGCAAAGGTCGGGCTGAATATTGACCGGTAGCGGAGAAAGGGTTACCCGGGGCGGAGGTTCTTCGCTCATCCCCGGAAAAAGATTTACCATATCCGGAAATTCAAAACCGAGGAATGGCGCAACCGCGCGGGTCTTCCCGATCCGATCATTTGCCGTTCCCGATTACGGGCTGTTTTCTTGGCATGATGGTTTAATATTGCCTGATCCAGCCCATTCTCCGTTTGCCTGCACAACCCGTACATATCATCCCTTCCTGCCGGTTCGACATCCGCAACCCCGGCCAGTTCCGTGAACGCCGCCGCGAGCTCGCGGAAGACGGCCACACCGGTTCCGTATTTGAAATGCTGAGCCCTGACGGCATCAATTTCGGCTACTACAATCTCCGTTCGCGCAATGCCGGCGAGATCGTCATCCGCAACACCACGCCGTTTTTCCAGATGAGTTACACGGTCAGCGGCACCAAAAGCTATTCCGCCCACGGCGGAACGGGCAAGCTCGCATCGCTGGACCGCCATCAATACAACTACCTTTTCTTCCCGGAAGACGACATCCACATGCAATGGCCCGCCCATGAGCAGCTCGAGATCTTCGAACTGGGCGTGAGCCCCGACCTGGTGTTACAGGCCATGCCGCAGGAGCATCCGTTGTACCCGGTTTTTTCAGGCAGCATCGAACGGAACGAGCCTGCGGCCATCAGCGCCGTGAACCTTCCGCTGCAATCATCCATCAGCACGATCCTGTACGATATGCTGCATTGCCCGCTGGAAGGGCGTTACAAGCAACTGTTCCTGAAAGCGAAAACCATCGAGCTGCTGGCCATCCAACTGGCGCAATATGAGCAGATGGCCGGCGTGCGCCCCAGCGAGAACGCACGGTCGCTGCGGAAAGAAGATGTGGAAAGGATGCACCTCGCCCGGGAAATCATTGCATCGAACATACACAGTCCCTGTACGCTGATAGACCTGGCGCACCAGGTGGGCACGAACGACGCCTATCTGAAAAGCCATTTCAAACAGGTGTTCGGCACAACCGTGTACGGTTATTTGCAGGGCATCAAGATGGCGCATGCGCGGGAATTGCTGGGGCAGGGGAAACAGGTCTCTGAAGTGGCGTACCTCTCGGGTTACAAACATACCGCGCATTTTACGCGGGCGTTCAAAAAATATTTCGGCTACGCGCCGGGGCGGATCAAAGGCTGACCCGAAAAGGAAACGCCGCGAAACGGAGGCAATGAAAAACCTCCGCCACGCGGCGTTCCGGCATCTGCGAAAGTACCGGCCTAGGTGGCCAGCCAGTAAAAGATGGCAAGCCACACGAGGCCCTTCACGAGGAAGAAAATGAATCCCCAGAAGCCCAGTCTTTTCAGCCATTTCAGGATGGCCTCCTTATTGGGTGCTTTCATGATCGCCTATTCGCTGATGACGCGGTAAATCTTGAAGTCGCTGGACATGGGAGCCGGGCGCCCCTCCGCCTTGGCCTTGGCCAGCTCGTCGAACCCGCGCTGGTGGCCTGCGGTGAACGCCGGAGATTTCATCCAGTCGCGGAATGCCTGTTCCGTCTCCCAATAGCTGACGATCAGGTAGGCGTCTCCCGCTTTCTCCGGCCGCAGCACGTGCATGTTGACGAAACCGGGCATGGTATCTATCGCATGCGCGCGGCTGGCGAATAATTGCTCGAAACGATCCCTGAAATCGTCGTTACAGGTAATGTAGTTAATGGCAACGTAGTGGTTTATCATGATTTGTCAATTTAACGTCATAAAGATACTGATGTCATCGAATTGTCACGTATCTCCCGCGGAATTTCGCTTACCCGAAACGGAACATTCCCGGAATTCCTGAATAGGTTGGTCTTTTTCCCGAAGTGGTCAGCAGCTGTCCTCAATTTTGCAGCCTAACCAGCGACCAATGAAATTACGAATATTGATTATATCGGCGGGCGTCCTGCTCGCCGCCTGCGGTAAAAGCAGCAACGACAAGCCCGCTCCCACGGGCCCGGCCAGCACCCTCATTTCCGACCTGCAGGCAGATACCGGCGCTTCCGTGGGCGAGCCGGAAGAAGGCAAGGAGCAACGGCCTTTCTATTCCCTCACTTTCAGCTTTACCACCCAACGATCGCGGCTCATCAAATCGAAAGCCGATTCCATCCAATATCTGAAGAATACGGATTGGGACATCGCGTTTACGCAGGAATACAATTCCTACGTGGTGGTGAACAACGGCGCCTTTACCGGAACGCCCGGGGCGGGCGGGCCGGGCAAAGGCGCGATGGTTATCGTTGAGAAGCCGTACGACCAGGTTACCGAAGCGCCGTCTGACGAAACGTTCGAGAACAACGGTGTTCACGGCGTGGGTTGGGACAGCGGGAACGGGTATGGCTGGTTTTTCTA
This sequence comes from Chitinophaga rhizosphaerae, assembly GCF_003958645.1. Classification (GTDB taxonomy): domain Bacteria; phylum Bacteroidota; class Bacteroidia; order Chitinophagales; family Chitinophagaceae; genus Chitinophaga; species Chitinophaga rhizosphaerae. The sequence goes on along the minus strand of NZ_RXLO01000004.1, from coordinate 424,343 downwards.
TTCCCTCAGCAATCACATTTGCGTGCCGGTCAAAAACCGAACATTCGTGCTGCGGACGGCCAGCGGGAAGTATGCCAAGCTGGCATTGCTCAATATTTACAAGGGCAATCCTCCTGTGGTGACGGACCTTTTCTGGCCCGCACCCTACCTCACTTTCAAATATTTCGTGCAGACCGACGGGAGCCGCCGGCTGAACACTTCCAACTAACGAAACCATGAACACAAAACTGTTGGGCCTGCTGGCGATCGCATTGCTGGCGGCCTGTTCCAAAGACGATGCGCCCCCCGGGCCCGAAGAGCCGGGCGGGAGCGCAGGCAACCCCGTGAAAACGGGCACCTACCGCGTCGTGAACCTCGTGGCCGACACCAACGCCACATCCGCCGGAGATGCGGTTTCCCTCTACTATAGTCTCGAAGAGAACAGGGTGGTCCCCGCTTCGCAGCGGCAGACCGGGAACTGGGACATCGTTTTTTACGGGATTTACAATTCCAGCGTTTACCCCAATAACGGGAACGCCGTGGGTTCGCCGGGGTTCGGCGGACCGGGGAAGGCGGAAATCGCCGTGATCGTGGACCGCAAGTTTGACGTGGCGTATTATGATACCACCCACTTCAAACCGACCCAGCTGCCCATTCCCGCTGCGTTGTGGAGCGAGGCGTATAACAAAGTGACGACGGTGCCCGCGGGCCTGCGGTTCGTTACGCGCGACATCGGGCTCGATCACTTCCTCGGCGGGTTCGATGGCTGGGGGTATTATGATTTCTACGGAAGCCTCTTCCCCGGCAATCCGCAGAAGGCGCACGTCGTGTATACGATGCCGCGCGTGCTCATCGTCAAAACCCACAAAGGCCGGTACGCCAAACTCATCATGGAAAGCATTTACAAAGACAGTCCGGCGAACCCCGACCGCACCCACAAGCCTGGTTACATCACGTTCCGTTATTCCATCCAGATGGATGGTTCCACCAACTTGAACATCCCATGAAATACATCTATTCCCTTTTGCTGACGGGCGGGCTTTTTGCCTGCACGAAGACGGATATTACCGACGCGGCGCCCGAGCCGGCGGACCGCATCGAGTCGTTCCGTATCACCAACGTCCAGGGCGATCCTGTCGAAGCCGCCATTTCCGACCGAGATGGTACCATCACCCTCTACCTGCCTTCCTACCGGCAACTGACCATCCTGGAACCGGCGATCACGCTGCCGGCGGGCACTACCGTTTCGCCAGCTTCCGGCACTTTGGTGGAAGATGTTTTCGGCGCCATCCGCACCAACCGCAATATCATATATACTGTGACTGCGAAGAACGGCAGCAAGCGCGATTACAAACTCCTGGTCCGCACCCAGCAACCTGATGTTACGCTGGAAGAACTGAGCACGGTGGACGATATCCGGGAGTATACCATCAACACGAAAGATCCATATTCCAATTTCGTCATTTACCTGAAAGGGACGGGTTTTCTCGAGAATAATGAACTGATGCGCGTGGCGCCGGTGGATGGATCGGGGAAGGAGCTGCCGGCATTCCTGTTGTCGACCACGCATTTGGGGAGCCTGTACCAGGTGAGCCCCTACCTCGACCAGTCTGAGCAGCTAAAACCTTTGCTGGACGCGCTTCCGGCAACGGGGCTGTATCGTCTGCGGGTGTATGTGTACGGCCGCGTGAAAACATTGCAATATCCCATCCGAATCAACAAACAGTAAAAATGAGAATCGCATATATCATGAGCATCGGCCTGTTGCTGGCCGCGTGCAAGAAGGAAACCAGGCAGGCGCCGTCGCCCCACGCCAGGATCGCAGGATTTACGGTGGAAGCGGGCGATGAAATAATGTCGGCCGCCATGTCGGGAGACAGTATCCTCGTTTATTGGCCGTCTTACCTGCCCGCGCCGTCGACTATTGAGCCGGTGATCGCCGTGTCTGACGGGGCAGTTGTGCGCCCGGCGTCGGGTGCGGCTGTTCCTTTCCGGACGGGAACGGCATATACCGTAAAAGCGCAAAGCGGGCTGGAAAAGAAATATTATTTGAAGGTGGTGATGAACCAGGCGCCCATCCAGATCGATGAAACCGGTTCCTATATGGCGGTCCGCGGTGGGGAATGTGTGGTGGATATCGGATCGTCCATGCGTTATTTCGAACCCGATATTACCAAAACGAGCCTCTACATCATTGATACGCCCGGTACGGCCACCAGGCTCGATATCGAATTCTTCAAGCCGCACAACGGCGTTCCCAATATGCGGATCAGGGTGCCTGCGGCCGGTGTGAAGCCGGGCGCCTACAAAGTGCGCATCACCAGCGGCGCGCAATCCCGCACTACGGAAAACCATGTATTCGGCGTGCTATATCCCGACAGCGAGAAGCCCAGGCCGGCCGGTCTCGCCGCCGATGTGACGGTGAAACGCGGCGAGACGATCACTTTCACCGGTCAAAATTACTTCGACCTGAAAGAAGCCGTCGCTTATACCTACGACGAGAATTACAACGAAAAGCCGATCACCAACCTCACGCTGGTGAGCAGCACGGCTACATCCGCCACCTACCGGATTCCCGCTGATTTCCCGGCCGGCACTTACCAGTTCGGCGACTGGGGCCCCGGCGCGCTGGGGATCCGCCTGCGCATTACCGACTTTTCCGGCTGGTGGAGCTGGAATGGCAACCGGAAGAACTACGTGGAAGTGACCGGTTTCGTGAAATTCACCGTTACGCCCTGATGCATTTAACACCCTTTTCAATATTGTTTCACCCACAAACCCAATCATCGCAATGATTACCATGAAGAAAACCCTTCGTTCTGCCGGCGGCCTGCTCGTCGTTGCATTGTTCCTTGCGTCCTGTTCGAAAAACAGCGACGTGGCGGCCCCTGAAACTTCCCGCATTCCGGCGGGTAGCATCGGTGTGGCCGTGACCATTCCTGACGGTACGAGCCAGGCCATTACCGGGCCCGGAGTAACGTCGGGCACCATCGCGCGCAGCGGGTCGCTGTATACGGTGACCAATTTCAAACAAGCCTATAGTACTGGCCCGGGCCAGCCTGCGGACGGCAATTTTTACTGGCGTTTTTCCGTGAATGAGGCCGGCACCCCATCCACGCTGGAAGTGAAATTTACCGGTATCGCCACGGGAGACATTATCCCGCGGGATTCCATCAAGTACATCGACAAATCGTTCGCTTCCGTTGTGGCGGCGGATTGGGCATCGGGTACACTTCCCGGCGCGTCCCCGGCCGGGAGCAACGTGATCGGCATGAACAACGTGACCGGTACGGGCATTCCGCCCGGCGTATTGGCTTACGCGAACGGGAAAGGATGGTATACGTATGGCTGGAGCACCGGGCATACCGTTACCCCGGTTGCCGGAAGGACGTTGCTGATCAAGGTGGGGACTGTCTTATGGAAGATGCAGGTGACGTCCATTTACCAGAATGGCGTGACGGGCGGGGCGTTCCCGTATTATAATTTTGTGTACCAGGGGTTGTAGTATTTTTTTAGTCTCAGGAATCGACCGGTCATGGGGGGAGCCCTGTGGCCGGTTTTTTCAAGTAGCTGAATATGCTGATTTAATACATTCAATGAATTGGGCCAGCGAAAGTATCCGGCCATTATACTCCGGGGGGAAACTTTTCAAATAAGGTCTGGGAACTACGAGACAAACATTGGCATTGTACATTTCATTTAATTGATTCAATGAAATGCCCTGTTGCAAGGTGAACAAATGTTTTGTAGGGATATAATCTGCTTCATTAAGTATTTGTCTCCAGCGGTCCTTGCAGGTGGTTTTAGAGGCAAGCATGAAAATTTTATTTCTGTCAAACGATGGATCAGAGTAGGATGAACTATCCGGGAAAAGGAAATCAGGTTTTTTGTTGCCCTCTGTGATAGCTTGTGTGCTAAATGGAAGTTTGGCTGTCTGGAAGATGGTGGCCAAATGATGCTCCAGTGATTTACCTGCCCTGCTTTTTCGTCTATTCAGAATAGTATTTGAAACTTCAACTAGTTCTTCAACTGTCTTGAATGGCGATGCGATTCTGTTTGCATACACTTCATTTTCAATATTCCTGAAGAGTGAATATTCTGCTTCTATTAATTCAATCAAATAGCTGTCAGGGTCAGCGATAATATCCTTCGCATTTCTTTTGTTTGACTGGTCAACGCAGTTTTTTGCGGCGTTAGCCAATGCAGATGTTGAAGGAAAATTGTTTCTTAATGTTTGAACGAACTTTTTAAAGCATATTTCCAGTATTTGTTTGGCGTCAGGTGTCGAGGCATGAGTTATAATTTTATTGTTATCAAGAGGTGAGAGATTTAAACTCGCCTGAAAAGTTTCGATTTCATGCTCCGTAGATAAAACATATGCATGATAATGCAGTTCATCAATTTTACCTATAACAAGCAGATCTCCAATGTGTTGGTCGTTCAAATAAGGAAAATCCTTGCCAAATCGGGTAATTCTGTATTCATTTCTTGTGCCTACGCCATAATAAATAAATCTACTAGCGGTTTCAAAGTTATCTTGCCACGTGATGGTTACAAATTTATCCCTGTTTGCGCCTTTTTCACCCTGTTTATCAAACAACAATGGCCATGCACTCTGGTGAATATGGAAGCCCTGTTGATGCCCTCCTGTGGCGCCAACATCGTTGGGGGTAATGAATTTTGAATAAGCAATTTCAGCTTTCTGAGCTAATGTAATTGCATTCTCAAGATGATTATCCATTTATTTTTAGTAGTTCTTTTACTAGCTGTTTACCGACAGCCTGGATAAGAGGTACGGTAACGGAATTGCCAAACTGCTTATAGGCTTGTGTGTCTGAAACAGGAATAACAAAACCGTCAGGGAATCCCTGCAATCTGGCGCATTCACGGGGGGTCAATCTTCTAGGATTGGACTTGCTTTGCGGTATCAGGATTTCTGAACCGTCTTTATAGTAGCGGGCAGATAATGTGCGTGATATACTTTCCGGATCTATCAAACCGAAACCGAAACCATTTCCCTTTGCCTTATGCTTGTCGGCATATGCTCTTAAATAAGCCCAGAGCTTGTCTGAAAGTGTGTATTTGGGATCGATATCGGATTCGAGAATATCTTTTATTGTATGCTTTACTTCTGGTAATTTCGGGAACTCGAAGTGCAAGCCTTTTTCTACAAGATCATTTCTTAAACCGACAATGATAATTCTCTCCCGATGCTGTGGCACGAAATGTTTGCCATCCAGTATTCGATGGAAAAGCGTGTATCCGAGTTCTTTTAACGTTTTATCAATGATGCGAAATGTGTTTCCCTTATCATGAGAAGCAAGGTTCTTGACATTTTCGAGCATAAACGCTGAAGGTTTTTTCTCCTTCAATATTCGGGCGATGTCGAAAAAAAGGGTGCCTTGGGTTTCATCAAGAAAGCCGTGCTTCCTTCCCAAAGCATTCTTCTTACTTACTCCTGCGATTGAAAATGGCTGGCAAGGAAAGCCTGCTAACAGAATATCGTGATCGGGAATACGTTTCTCGTCAATTTTGGTAATGTCGCCAAATGGAACTTCTCCGTAGTTGGCTTCATAAGTCCGTTTGGCATAATTATTCCATTCGCTTGTAAAAACACATTTGCCCCCCAGGTTTTGATAAGCGAGCCGAATCCCGCCAATTCCCGCAAAGAGATCAATAAATTTAAACTTGTGAGATTTGGGGGGAGGGAAGGGTATGTCAAACGAGTTAGGAATGAACAACTGCCCGGGATCATTAACCTCATCCAGAATCTCAACTTGCAGATATTGTTTTGCTTCATCTAAAAAATAGCCAGATACGCCATTTTTGTGATTTTGCCAGTAATGTGTCAGATTTGCAAATCCATCATTAAGGTGCTTGTCAATTTTTATATTTAGTTTATTTTTAATGTCGTTATATGAAGTCATTTGAACCGGTTGTTATTTGTGCAATTTGCTAAAAAATTTCGTAAACTAGCATGTCATTAAATTTAAGTAGCTAACATCCCGAGATTTCAAGTACTTGTTGATCAGAATTTATCCAAATTTGAATCATCTCTATAATTCCAGGAACTTCCAGTTTGCCTTTCCCCCTTAAACTGCATTCCCAAATTGTTGCAACTCGCCAGCCATTTTCCAGTAGTTTCCGTAGAGCTTCACTATCAACTTCCTGATTGCGCCTGATTTTTGAATTCCAGAATTCTGGTCGTGAACGCGGCATTTTGAACATATGACAACTATGACCATGCCAGAAGCACCCGTTAACGAAAATAGCCGCTCGATATTTTGGTAAAACCAGATCAGGTTTGCCAGGAAGGTCTTTTACATGGAGCCTGAATCTAAGCCCGGCGCCATGCAATGCCGACCTGATAATTAATTCAGGTTTTGTATTCTTGCTCTTTATTCCGGACATCATTTGGCTCCTCTTCTCCTTTGATACAATGTCTGCCATGGGATTACTGAATATTATGTAGTTTGAAGGTACGAACATCATGGAAAAAATGAAAGTGTTGGATTCCTGCATCTACTTACGCACAGGGAATGAATATGTCAGGAATGGCAATCACTTCGCATGAAGTCTGTTCAATGTTGAGACCGATTTTGCCAGAATGCCAGGTTGTACCAACTATTTTAACCCCTCGTAGTCTTGGGCTATTGATGTTCTGATCCAAGAGCAGGAGCGCACTGAAGCATGAATAATGAAAGAATATTAATTATAATTACAATCCATCGTATTTTGCCTTGGATAGTTTTCTAGCTTTAATGCCAATTGCCGTTATGAAATATCTAATTTCCGCGATCCTAATACTTCTCATCACCTCCCTCACCCCGCGCCCCCTCACATGGATCGCGATCGGTGACTCCATCACCTACCTCAACGAGCATCCCAACGAAACAGACCACCGCATCACCAAAGGATACATGACCATGGTGACCGAAAAACTACCTCACATCCAGTATCAAAACCAAGGTCACAACGGCTGGACGTCTGGCGGAATCGCGGAACAATTCGATAATCTCGGCATCGGGAAAGCCGATATCTACTCCATTTTCCTGGGAACCAACGATTGGTGGCAAGGACGCCCCCTCGGCACCATGGCCGACTATTCAACCAACAGCGGCAACGGCACCGTGTGCGGCTCTTTCCGAATTATCATCGACAAAATCCGCACCCTCAGTCCCAACGCCCATATTATCCTCATGACGCCCCTCCAGCGCGGGGATTTCGTCTACCTGCATAACAACCACAACAATGCATGGGGCTCCTACAAACCCAATAAAATCGGTCAATCCCTCGAATCGTTCGTGTCGGCTTTGGATTCCATCGCGCAAAAAGAGAATATAACATTCGTGGATTTATACCACAAAAGCGGGATCAACCTGAAGAATATGGTCCAATTTAAATTGTTGAAAGACCCCTCCTCCCAAGAGCCCCGCCAATACAAATGGCCCGCCTGGAAAGATATACCCTGGAACCCCGATACCGACGCCTATCCTTACCCGCCCGGAGCCATCAATATGACGTACGACGGTCTGCATCCTTCAGATAAAGGCTTTGCGGCAATCACAAAGATGCTTGTTCCAATTATGAAAAGATATTAGGAGGATTACATCAACCCCCGATACACCTCCAACGTCCTATCCATACACAACTGCATGGGGAACTTCTCCAGCTGGACCAACCCCTTCGCCCGTAATTCCCCGGAGCGGTCGCGGCTATTGATCACCGAATCGATCACTTGTGTCATTTCCTCCACCTGGTACGGATCGAAATACGCGACGGCGTCGCCGCCCACTTCGTGGAAACAGCTGGTGTTACTGGTAACGATGGGGCAATTATTCCGGAAAGCCTCCAGGATCGGGAGCCCGAAGCCTTCATACAGCGAGGGGTAAACAAACGCCAACGCCCCCTGGTACAGCGCGTTCAGTTGGGCTTCGGTGGCGGAAATCTGCTTCGCACGATGCTCGATGCCCGCGCGGATGAGGAGCTCTTTCTCCGCTACGCCGAAATCACCGCCGCCGGCGCACACCAGGTTGATGTCGTAACGGTCCAGCAACGGCCGGACGGCCTGCACGAACCGGGCGAAGTTCTTGTAGCCTGCACGGTCGCCCACGAATAGGAGGTATTCCGGGAACGGCGGTTTGAACGCCGGATCAGCCGGAACATACGCATCCTGGTAACCATGATGCACCACGCTGATCTTTTGGTCGGGGATGTTGAAAACCCGCTGCAGGTCGTTTTTGGTGGATTCGGAAATGGCGATGATATGATCGGCCTTCGTGATGGTAGCGCGCTTGAAGGGAACGTTATGGTCGTGTGGGGAAAAAAACTCGGGGAACAGCTCATGGATCATGTCATGAACGGTAATGACGAACGGCTTCTTCAGCCGTGTCAGGAAATATGGGTCGTAATATGTGGGATGCAGGATGTCGAAATCGTTTTTCCCGATGAGGTACTTCGAATACTTTTTATTCCACTTTTCCAGCTTGCGCTGTTTTCTCAACAGGCGCTCGCCCATAAGCGGCGACAGCGGGAACCGTTGATCCTGGATATAATGATTCCGGCTGTATAGCAGCGTGATCTTGCAATCGGTAAATCCACGATCATGCAGGGAATTGTAAATATTGGCAAAGTACCTGGAAATCCCGCCGTAACGTTGCCATGAGAAAACCTGGTGATCGAAATAGACTTTCATAGAGTGCGCTTAGTATTCGACAAAGTTAATACGCTTATACTTATAACGCTTGAGTATGTAGCGCAACTTCACGAAGAAACCAAGATATTTACCCACCAGGTGGATCCTGTCTTTCCGGAAAGCATCGTCGATCACCTGCCCGGAAAACCCGCCGGCAGCGTACCGCGAAATCAACAGGCGAACATATTCGAACCGGTAATTTTTGTCCGCCCACAACTGCATGTTCATGACATAATCTGCCCGCACCTTATATTTCAGCATAAATTTATAGCTGTCGAATACGCTCCGCGGATAAAAGATGCTTTGGTGCGTGATGTTCTCCTTCGCCAGTAGGTATCCGCTGTACTGACTGCCGAACACGAGGTTCTTCCAGAGACTGCAGCCGTAATATATATGATTCGGCCGCTTGAGATGATGCTCCGCCATTTCGGAAAAGCCGTCGAACAGCTCGTCGTCCGCCCCCAGGAAAAGCACCCATTTGCCCCGTGCATATTGAACGGCTTTGTTCATGGCATCGTACACGCCATCGTCTGCCTCGCTTTTCCAGTATGCTAACCGGTCATTGTACTTTTTGAGGATTTCGATGGTGCCGTCTGTACTGGCGCCATCCAGGATAATGTGTTCCACATCGGGGAACGGCTGGGATAATACACTTTGAATTGCTGTTTCCAGGCAATCAGCTGCATTCCTTGTCACGGTAATAATTGAAACGATCGGGTTTCCGGGTTTTTGCCTTTGCGTTCTGTTTCCGCCTTCCAACATATCTAATAAAAATTATAACAATTACTTATGACGTTGCAACGCCAGGATTAGTTACAAAACAATTTTTAAAAAATTGATGTAGATAATTATGTGAGATGTCCAATTACCGTACCGGGATGGATTTTATGACGGTTGAAATGTAGGGGAAGACGGGAACCCCGATTATTTGAAGCCTGAACGGCCGGCGGAACAAGATAACCTCCGCCTAGGGTAATCCCTGCCGAAACCGGCAGATCGATGCGCCAAACTGCGTATATCGGGAAGACTGCTGCATTTTTTTGCGTGTTTTGTGACTTTTTGGTAACTTGCCGTATCAACCTAGTTCGCCGCTTATGCTCAAGGAAGAACGTCAAAACGTAATCCTGCACGAAGTGAACCTCCACAACAGGGTGCTCACGACCTACCTTGTGGAACGGCTGGGCGTGTCGGAAGACACCATCCGCCGCGACCTCAACGAGCTGGCGGACCTCGGTCGCATCATCAAGGTGCACGGCGGCGCGCTTTCCAAATCTTTCCATAACGCATTCAGCCCAACAGACGTTTACGCCCGTTCGGAAAAAAAGATCATCGCGCAAAAAGCCGCTCAACTGATCGAAAACGGCATGTTCGTACTCACCACCGGCGGCACCACCATCCTGGAGCTGGCCCGCGCCCTTCCGCAGCAGCTGCATGCCACCTTCTTCACCGGCAGCCTGCCCGTAGCCTTCGAATATTCGCAACACCCGCATATCGAAGTGATCGTAATCGGCGACCGCCTCCTCAAAAATTCTAAAATTACCGTCGGCGGCGCAGCCATCGAACAGATCAGGCAGGTGAAGGCCGACCTCTGTTTCCTGGGCACCAACGCCATTGACCTCCGCGACGGGCTCACGGATAACGACCTCGACGTAGTACAGATCAAGAAAGCGATGATCGAATCATCCTCCAGAGTCGTGTCGCTGGCGATTTCGGAGAAAATCAACACCTCACAGCGATTGAAAGTCTGCCATATCAATAGTATCGACACAATAATAACAGAACTGGAACCCGATCACGAACTGCTGCGCCCATATGCCGCGGCAGGGCTGGAAATCAGGTAAACGTAGAATCGGTCCCGAAAGGTTTACATCGAAAGAAAGGATTACCCCCCGAAGAAAATCAACCACGAAGCAAGGCTTTATCCCCAATAGCAAACTACTGTAGTGAACAATGAACGGCAGGAATGGCGCTGTCTTACCATGACGTGCATGAGCGCCCAGCAACCAGAATCCTTTTATCCCCCCAATCTCAATTTTTACAGCCAAAACCAAATTCGTCATGACAAATCCACTTAGTTATCAGCAAAGAAGATGGAAGACGTTTTCACTGTTCCTCTTCTTCCAGTTGACGGCCTGCGTACTGATGGCGCAGGTCCGCTTCAGCGGCAAGGTGACGGCGCCAGACGGTTCTACCGTGCCGGGTATCACCGTTCAATTGCGCAACACTGCTGCCGGCGCCACTACCGATGCCAACGGCCAGTACAGCTTTACCGCCAACGTCCAGGGCCAGACACAGGTGCTCGAGTTTTCGGGCATCGGCTTCAAAACCGTCAACAAAACCGTGACCGTCAGCGGCGGCGCTGCGTCGGCCGATGTGGTGATGGAGGAAGACGTGTTGAAGATGGATGAAGTGGTAGTGATCGGCTCATCGCTCCGGCAATCGCGAAAGCAGCTCGGTAATACGGTGAATTCGGTGGATGCGAAACAGCTCCAGAACACCGGCTCCGGCAACCTCAGCGCGTCTTTACAGGGCAAGGTCCCCGGTGCGCAGATCTCCCAGACTTCAGGAGACCCCGCGGGCGGCATTTCCATCCGCATGCGCGGTACGAGCACCATCATGGGATCGGCCGAACCGCTGTATGTGGTAGACGGGGTAGTGATCAGCAACGCCACAACCAACGTGACCAACCTCAACGTGCTCGGTAACCCACGCGCGGAATTCGGGACCAACCGCCTCGCGGATATCAACCCCAACGATATAGAAAAGATCGACGTGATCCCCGGTGCATCGGCCTCCGCGATCTACGGCGCGCGCGCCAGTAACGGTGTGGTACTGATCACCACCAAATCCGGCAAGGCCGGGCAGATCAGGGTGGATGTGGGCACCAGCATCATTATGAACGAACTGCGCAAGAAGGTATACATTTCCAAATACGGCAAACAATTCGGTTCCGCCACCCTCCGCCTCGGCAATATCAGCGACGCGCCCGTGGGCTTGCCTTTCACTACGTATGTGCGGCCCGACGGACAAACGCGAAAACTCGCCACCGGCCTGGTAGATGTAACGCGGTACGATTACCAGGACGAAATCTTCCAGCGGGGGATCGGTACGGATAATTATGTTTCACTGAGCGGGGGATCGGAAAAAACAAAATACTATTTCTCCGGCGGTTACTATAAAAATGAAGGGATTGTCCGGACCACGGATTTCCGGCGGTTCAACGTAAAAGCCCGCATCGACCAGGAAATTACCAAATGGCTGTCGGTTTCCGGCGGGGTGGCGTATACCAACAGTTTCTCCAACGAAAAGCCCAATGGCAACGTGTTCTGGAGCCCCATCAACTCCGTCAACATTACCAACAACATTTTCAATATCCGGGAAAGGGATGCAAGCGGCAACCTCAAAGCCGTGGAGCCCACCCGCGTAAACCCGCTCAGCGTGATCGAGGATATGTCGCTCACCCAATCTGTCAGCCGTACGATCAGCGACCTCCAGGTGAAGATCCGGCCGGTGAAAGGCTTGAGCATCGATTATATTCTGGGTGTGGACAACTTCGGGCAGGAAGGGCAGAATTTCATTGAGCGGTATCCGTACATCTCCGCGCAGGAAGGCACGGGTTATGCATCTGCGGCCAATGTGAACACATTCCTTATCAACAACGATTTCAACGTCGGATACCAGGGCAAGTTCGGCGATTTTTCTTCGCAGACGACGGTAGGGTTCAATCACCAGTATCAGAAAATTACCGGCCAGTATAACCAGGGGCGCGATATGCTGCCGGGCATCACCACCATCATGGGAGCCGCCACCAAGCTCGATCCGCGGTATACTTCCGATCAGCGGCAGGTTTACGGTGCGTTCCTGCAGGAAACCTTCGGGTATAAAAACATCGCCTTCCTGACATTGGCCGCCCGTATCGACGGTTCCACCAGCTTCCCGGAAGACACGCGCAATTACTGGTATCCCAAGGCGAGTCTGGCCTGGAACCTTAACGAAATGGACTTTTGGCAAAACATGGGGTCCTGGTTCTCGTCTGCCCGGCTGAGGGGATCGTGGGGGCTGGCCGGCAACCTGTCCGGCATCGGCAGTTACGACCGGTTTTCCTCTTACCTGTCGGCTTCCCTCAACGGTACGGCTACTTTCAACCTCAATCCCGCGCTGGGCAACCCGAACGTGGAGCCGGAGCGCGCGAGCGAAATGGAAGGCGGCGTCGATCTGTCGTTCCTGAGAAACAGGCTGGGCGTGGTATTCACGGTGTATAACAAAAAGATCGTCGGCAGTTCGTTGCTGGTGGAAAGGACGCTGGCGCCGTCGAGCGGCGGTACCAGTCGCGTAGAGAACGTCGGCAACCTGACCAACAAAGGTTGGGAACTGGGCATTACTGCAACGCCCGTCACGAACAAAAACTTCAACTGGAACGTCACGGCTTCGGTGAACCGCAACAAGAACCTGGTAACATCATCGAGCCAGGTAACGCCCATCACGCTGGTGAACGCTGCGGGATCGCCGTCGGTTATTCTGGCGGGTGAGCCCATCGGGGTGTTTTACGGCAATTATTTCGAGCGCGACGAGAATGGAAAGTGGAAGGAGGACGACCAGGGCCGCCCCATCGCCGCCATCAACAATTCCACGCAAAAAGTGCTGCTGCGCAAAGTGATCGGCAATCCGAATCCCGACTGGATCGTGAGCTTCGGGAACGCGTTGCAATACAAAAAGCTGTCGTTCAACTTCCTGTTCGATGGCGCGCTGGGCCAGGACGTGTTCAACGCCGACCGCCGGACCCGCCAGGGCGTCGGCATCGGGGATATTTCCGAGAAGGAGATCAAGGGTGAACTGCCGAGGGGGTATATCTTCTCGGTGTACAATACGGAAGAATACCGCGTGGAAGACGGTTCCTACATCAAGCTGCGCGAAGTATCGCTTAGCTATGAGTTGCCGTCGCTGGCGCGTTTCATCCGCAGCATGACGGTGTCTCTCACGGGCCGCAACCTGGTGAGCTTCGACAATTATGACGGTTACGATCCGGAAACGAACGCGGGCGGCAACAGTGCCGTGCTCCGCGGGATCGATTTCGGCAACGTGCCCATCCCCAGAACGTATCAATTATCGCTTCGCGCCAGTTTCTAATCACTAAAGTCAAGTAACATGAAAATGCATCATATAATACGAATCGTGGCCGTCTTCCTGTTGGGGTGCACGCTTCTTCCCGGTACTTCCTGCAACAAGGAGTACATCAACCCGAGCGAGGGCTCGGTGCCCAGTGTGGAAACCAGTCCGGATGCGCTGATGACGCTTTGCGCCGGTTTGCAGCGCCGTTATTCGATCGGGCGGCAGAGCCCGCTGTACTGTTACGCTGTGGGCGGCGGGTACAGCGTGTATGCTTTGTATACCATCAACATCGGGAACACCAGCGAAAAGGAGGTGGAAACGGGGAAGGGCGCCATCACGCTCAGCAATTCGTTTGTCACGCAGATGTGGACGCAATGCCTGCTCCTGCGGACCGAATCTGAAACTGTGCTCAACAATCTCGCAATTGCCACTGATCCGGCAGACCGGGCGGGCCTGAAGGCTTACGCCAGCATCTTCTATGCGCTCAGTATGGGGATGCTCGTGCAATATTATGAACAGATTCCGCTGGTGAGCGCCAATCATGCCACTTTCAGTCCGAGGGCGGAAGCGTTGAAGAAGGTGATCCAGGTGTTGGAAAGTGCCGATGCGGAACTGGCTACCACGGCCATCAGCGCCAAATTCCTCGGTAAAGTTCCCAAAGGGATCGATGTGAAAAATACCATCAAAGCATTGCTGGCCCGGTTTTACAACATTCAGAGCATGATCACCGGCACATACAACGCGGCAGACGGTAACAAGGCCATCACCTATGCGCAAGCCGTGGATGCCACCAAGAAATCGGAGTTCCTTTTTTCAACCGTAACACCGAATCCGGTTGGGGAGCAGGCATTAACCCAGAACGTGTTCGGGGCCATTGATTCCACGCTGGGTCTGCGCAACGGGCTGGCGCCGGTGCCTGCCGCCACAGACCCGCGGGTAGCATTTTACATCAGTTTCAAAAGCGGGACTACTTATCCGCTGAAAGCTTTTGCGGAAACCAATATTTCGTCGTACCCCGTGTATTTGCCCGGGGAGATGCAGCTGATCATCGCCGAGAACTACGCGCGGCAGTCGCAGTTCCCGAATGCGATCGTTGCACTGAACGCCGTGCGTACGAAAAAAGCGGTAGACGATATCTATGGTATTGGGGCGAACCAGTCGCCCTACGCCGGAGCGGTGACGCAGGCGGCGATCATGACCGATATTTACAAGCAGCGCCGGCTGGAGATGTTTATCAGCGGGCAGGAGCTGGAGGATAGCCGCCGGTTTGGCCGTCCTGGTCCGAACCAGCCTGGAGAGGAGCGGAACCGGAATTTTTATCCTTATCCGTTGAGCGAGCGGGATAATAATCCGAATACGCCTGGGGATCCGGCGATTTAGTGGATTTTGATTTGATAGACGAAGCCGGCTGCGCAGGGTGCGTGGCCGGTTTTTGTTTCTTGATGGATGGGGGCACCGGGCAGCATTGAGTTCGTTATTGTTGGTGAATTGTTTCCCTAGGATGCGGGTGCTGGAATATTCGAACTCCGGCAGGGAGTGCCTGGTCCATAATCATAAGTATAAACAAGACGGCACCAAACAGGCGACAATATTTCTTCTTTCCTTTTGGGTTGCCGGAAAATGATGTACTTCATTTCGCCGTAATCTGTTGACGGGATTTGCCGGATTCTTTGTTCCATATCTGAAATGGAGCATGAATTTGGTTTTCATTTACCGGCATTAACAGGCTTCTCCACTTTATCCTCTTCCGGATCAGATTCTTTTACCTTCTGTTTCGGTGGTTTGATTGTTGGGCCGTTCTGCTCTTCATATTTCCGGTCGTATGCTCTTTTACGAAAATGGACGGCAAATCCGAAAAAGACAACCGCGCCTGTTAACACCAGGTAGTATGGGAAAAACGGGCGATCGATGTTCTCATAGTAGTTCCACCACCGCGTTACGATGAGCAGGCATATGGAAAAGAGGAGACAGCTAACGAAACCGACCAGTTCAGAATATGCCTTGAGTAATAGCGCCAATTTTTTGCCACGAAGGTTTTTGTAGAATCTTTGCAGCAGTCCGCTGGAAAAGGGTTGTACCAGGTGGCCGATTATGTATGCGGCCAGCGCGAAAAACAGGAAGTTGCCAGTGACTTTCTCCAGGGGAATTTCGAAAGCATAAATGACCAGGAAAGCGCATATAAAGCCGGGTATTATCCTTGCGTACCAGTCGAATGCGATATCCGGGATTTTTTCGAAGAGTGATTTTCCTTCTTCTTTAAAGTCTTCTACGCTCATTGGTATAGTATTTTACAAAACATGAACGGATCAATATGACGATAATATTTTCTCGAGATCAATTTTTTTGAAGCTGGTGAAAATTTCTTTCGCAGACTGAAGTTCTTCTTCAGTATTATGCGAATTTTTTATTCCAAATACTACTGCGCCGGCGGCGCTGGCAGAATCAAGACCGGGTTTCGTGTCTTCGAACGCAAATATCCTGTCGGATGCAAGCGAACGGATGGCTTTCAGATAAGGATCCGGAGCAGGTTTGTTGTGTGCCACATCGTTGCCGGATACCATCACGGTAAAATATTTTCCCAAACCGGTTTTTTCAATGATCCTGTCAAGCATCCATCTTTCGCTGGATGTTACCAATCCCATCTTCAAGCCCTTGGCGGCAATTTTTTCAAGCAGTTCCACCACACCCTCGGATGGCCTGAGCCCTTTATCCAGTTCTTCCAGGTAAAAACGGTTGAATACTTCCCGGTATTCTTTCAGCGATGCGTGTATTCCGGAGATATGTTTCAGTTTTTCAAAAACGTACTCAAAAGAATTGCCGATGTATTTATAATATATGCCTTGTGCGGGTTGCCCGCCGAAATACGCAATGGTCTTGTTGTGGCAAACGGATTTATGCTGTTCTGTATCAATCAGCGTCCCGTCCAGGTCGAAAGCAAAACCGGCCTGCCGGTAATGTTGGGTTTCGTTTGTCATCTATACCAAGTTAATCAAAACTATTCAGATAATTTGGGAGGCTGCGCCGGGGCGGATGGTTTTCGGGATATCCGGATGAAGGTAGCGGAATGCCGGATGATTTTGATAAATGGAGAGCGTTGTTGCGGATGAAAGGGTAGTTGGAAGGAGCCGGGAAATCGCGGTCGGCGGAACGTGCTTTCGGCGCAATGCTGCGCTCCGGGCGGCTGTAAATGAAAAAAGCTTTCAACGTCTGTTGAAAGCTTTTTTGCTTCGCTCCCCCTGTTGGACTTGAACCAACGACCCTCTGATTAACAGCGGCGAAATTGGTTAATTCTGACGAATCCGGACGAAGTCAGTTTAACTTAACTGTTTAAAATTCAAACGTTTATAGTTTTTCGCTAATTTCAATGGAACTCTGATTAAGGGTTACTAATTGGTTTTTGCTGGCAAATTGTTGGCAAATTTTGAGAGATGGGAGAGCCATTATGAACGCGAAAAATCTATAAAATGTCAGTAACGATCTCTATGACGCTGGACACCCGGCGTATGAAACAGAAAACCGGGAAGTACCCCTTGAAAATGCTGGTGATCCACAACCGGAAGCCACTCCGCTACCAAACCGTGTACGACCTGACCGAGGCCGAGTACCGGGGAATATCTGCCCGGAACATTTCCGAAGCTCTCCGCCCAATTCGTGACGACCTGAAACGCATCCAGCGGGAGGCTGAGGACGTGGCCCAGGGGATCGAACCCTTCAATTTCCCAGAGTTCGAAAAGGATTTTATCCTCAATAACCCCTCCTTTCATCAGCGAAAGTCCGTAAAGACAGCCGCCGCACTGGAAAACCATGCTTTCGACCAGGTTACTTACAACAACCGCTTCCCCATCTTCTTGAATCCCAAGCCGGAGCCGGACACTATTCTCGCGGTGTTCTTATTTTATATAAGTAAGCTCCTTAACGAGCACCGCATCCGGACAGCAGCTAATTACCAAACTGCCTATAATACGATCTCCAAGTTCCGGGGGAACGTCCGGTTTGTCGATATCAATGTTGCTTTCCTGAAGCAATTGGAGGCCTGGATGCTGGCGAAGGAGTTTTCAAAGACAACGGTGGGGATTTACACAAGGTTGCTCCGCGCGATTTTTAACGAAGCGATTTTTCAGGGGATCATTCGCCGGGAGAAGCATTACCCGTTCGGCCGGCGTCAGTATCAGCCGCCCGCCTCCCGGAATATCAAAAAGGCCCTGGAGTTGGGGGATGTGAGCAAGATCTATTATTACCAGCCGGAATGTGAGCGGGAACGGAAGGCGAAGGATTTCTGGCTCTTCTCCTACTTCGGCAACGGGATGAACCCGACGGATATTGCTCATCTCAGGTTCAAGAACATCGATGGGGAGTACATTATCTTCGAACGCTCCAAAACGGAGAACGCTACCCGCCTCGATCCGCGGCCCATCACAGTGTATGTTACGGAGGACATGCAGAAGATCATCGATTATTGGGGTAATAAGGATCGGAAGCCGGATAATTACCTCTTCCCTGTTCTGGAGCATGGCATTACTCCCCTCCGGCAAGTGGAGCTGATTGAGTTGTTCGTCCAGTCAATAAATGATTGGATGGAGAAGATCCGAGTGAAACTGAATATTGAGAAGAAGGTGACTACCTACGTGGCGAGGCATACTTTCTCGACGGTTATGAAGCGGTCCGGGGTGAGTACGGAATTTATTAGGGAGTCGTTGGGGCATACCAGCTTGAAAACGACGGAGAGTTATCTTGATAGCTTTGAAAAGAAAGTGAAAAAAGAGTATACAAAAGCACTTAGTAACTTTAAAACAATAAATTAAATATTATTTTATTAGTTATTTTGTTCATGCCCCTTTTCTTTAGCATCATATATTGCGTATCATAAATTCATATATTGCTTTATCGTTAAAATATCGCAAATGGTGCTGATTCGTTAAATTCTATCTTTACGGTGGTGACTTGGATTAGGGTGCAGTATTTTAGAATTCAAACATAGACATAAGTGTATCATGATAAAAACGTTCACAGAAGATGAATTGAAAAAGATTTTAGCTACGCTTTGTAGCCTCACTTCCGAGACCGAAGTAGTTGAATTTAAAGAAGCAAAGGGCAACTATGACTTTACTAAACTTGGCAAATACTTCTCTGCCTTAAGTAACGAAGCTAATTTAAAAGGGATGCCATATGCATGGTTAGTTTTTGGAATTGAAAATAGTGCACATAAAATAGTCGGGAGCCAGTTCCGGCCGAATAGAAAAGACTTAGATAATTTAAAAGCGGAAGTTGCAGCAAAAATAACTGGAAACATTTCTTTCATAGAGATTTATGAATTGAACTTACCAGAAGGCAGGGTGGTTATGTTTCAAATTCCAGCTGCACCGAAGGGAATTCCTATAACGTTCGATGGTCATTATTACGGCAGAAATGGAGAACAACTCGGAGCGCTGAATATTGAAGAAATTCATCGTATTCGAGATCAAGCGATGAGTGATGATTGGAGCGCGGTGATTATTCCTGAGGCAACTCTTGATGATTTGGATCCC
Organism: Chitinophaga rhizosphaerae; assembly: GCF_003958645.1. GTDB lineage: Bacteria > Bacteroidota > Bacteroidia > Chitinophagales > Chitinophagaceae > Chitinophaga > Chitinophaga rhizosphaerae. The sequence continues at coordinate 405,035 of NZ_RXLO01000004.1, read as the reverse complement.
GGCGCAATTTTGCAGGCACGGCATAATTTCAAAAGCAAGTTTCCAAATATGGCAGGTGAAGTTGACGCTTGGGACGATGAAACTTTCTTAAATAAAGCCAAGATCCTCATTAAAGGAAAGGTAACAAGAACGGCAATTATTCTCCTAGGGAAAGAGGTGTCTGAACATTTTATAAATCCTTCTGAAGCTAAAATTCGATGGATACTAAAAGACCATAACGGAAATGATAAGGATTATGAGATTTTTGGCCCTCCCTTGTTACTTTCAATTGATAAGGTTTATGCAAAGATTAGAAACTTAAAATATCGTTATTTGAAGGAAGGGACATTGTTTCCAGAAGAAGTCGATCAGTATGAGCCGTATGCGATAAGAGAGGCAATTAATAATTGCATCGCGCATCAGGACTACACTATTGGAGGAAGGATTAATCTAGTCGAGACGGATGATCAATTGATTTTTACCAATGTTGGAGGATTTATTCCCGGATCAGTTGAAAAAGTCATAAAAGATAATGCCCCGGAAGAGCAGTACCGAAACAAGTTCCTGGCAAATGCAATGTTCAGTCTTAAAATGGTTGATACAGTAGGCAGCGGAATTCGGAAAATGTTTTCTTTTCAGAGAGCCAGATTTTTCCCACTTCCTGACTATGACCTTAGTGGTGGAAAGGTTCGAGTTACTATAACAGGTAAAATCCTGAATCAAGATTACGCAAGAATTTTGGCGATTCATCCAGAATTAAGCCTTCAACAAATACTTTCTCTAGATAAAGTTCAAAAGAAAATGCCTTTGACTTTACTGGAGGAAAAGGGCCTTAAGGCTGCGGGCTTAATAGAAGGGAGGAAACCGAATTTTTATTTTTCGCGTAAAGTTGCTCAAACGATTGGTAAGAAGGCAGAGTATTCTAAGAATAGTGCTTTTGACAAGGCGTGGTATCTAGATTTAATAGAAAAGGCGATTAAGGAACATCGGAGTTTAAATAGAAAAGATATTGATGATTTGCTTTTCAATAAGTTGCCCGATTGGATGGATGATAGACAAAAGAAGATTAAAGTAAACAACTTATTATCAGAACTTCGGAAGAATGGAAAGATTAAGAACATAGGGTCCGATGCAGCTCCGCAGTGGGTGCTTGTGTGATTTAGTGCGAATTAGTGTTTATTAGAGCTTATTAGTGTTAATTAGTGCTGTTTTGTGCGATAATTCGTATATCAATTGATAGTCAATATGTTACAAATGGTATCCTCTAATAGGTTATGCTAATTTAATTAGACTGAGGGGAAGCCTAAAAATCTACAGCAATGAGAAACCTTAAGAAATGGCTGTTTTCTAATATGTTGGTGAGGAATATTCTCACTGATTTTGGTTCGAGATCAAAGCCATATAAAGACCATATTCATATCACCCCTTATTTTCAATACAAAACCGGGCCCTATCAATCGGATTACTTTTTATACTTTCCTAAGGAGCCATTTGCTAGGCGATACTATAACGAGATTTTCAACAAGATGATTGAATACACCGGGTATGAAATCGTAAAGTACCTGGATTTTCATTATTCATTATACGAGGATAAGCCTGACTTCCTCCGTTTTCTGCGGTATGAAACTGAAGAGCGGATGCAAAAATCGGGCGGTGCGGAATATAAACGGGTACAGAAGACGACCCTGAAATGGCTTCAAGAAAAGCAGAAGGAGAATCTCGAAAAGGAAGCTCCAATCGTACAACAGGGAATATCAGGAACAATTCGTGACGCATTAAATTGGCCGGCCTCGTCCTTCGATGTGGAAGCGATCATTGAAAGGGTGTCCGCGCCACTTACGGCTCACGTTCAATCGATTACCAACGAAGCGGAAGACCGGTTCTTGGCAATCGCCCGCGCCTTTACGACTGGGAATATCCAATTGAACGACCAGCAACATACCGAAAAGCTACTTCAGGCATTTTACCTATTCAGCACTGTAAAAGCTCCCGGAAGTAAAACTAACGGACTGTTTAAGGAATTCACAGCAACAGATCTCGCCTTCTTATTAAATATGCACTTCAATGAGTTCAAAAGTATGAAGCCTAACACCGTTCAGAAAAAGATCGCTGCCGCTGTCGAAAAAGTCAGATTCGAGATCCCCCAAGTAAAAAAACTGAACGAAGCCCTCCAGGAATTCTTCTACAGTTAGGTGAAATTTGCCTACTTAAGCCCTAATCTTACAACTTAACCAATTGTATATCAATGTATATTTTTCCATGACTAATCCTGCATTGACTTGACTCTTTGCTTGACTCAACTTGCGTTCATAAAATAATTGTTTATGAATACGGTTTACATTCCAAATGAAAGTGATATCCGGAAGTGGGTAAGGGAGACAATGAAAGAATGCCTGGAGGATTTTACCGGAAAAGTGCGGACTGAAGGTCGGCCGGAAGAGGAGCCTTTGCTATCCCGGAAGGAAATTGCCGGGGTATTGGGAGTCTCGTTAGTGACATTGCATGAGTGGATGAAGGGTGGTTTGCCCTGCCACAAGCAGGGAGGCCGGGTATACTTCCTGAAGTCAGAGGTACATGTATTTCTGAAAAGTAAGCCTAATCCTCGCCGTAAAACTGTTAAGCCATGAGCTCCGTTAAAATTTCTGATGTTAAGCAGCTTGACCTGGTTGATTTCCTTGCCTCCCTTGGTTTTCACCCGGTAAAAGTCCAGAATCAAGAATATTGGTATCTCTCCCCTCTTCGGAATGAGCGAACTGCCTCCTTTAAAATTGACCGTAAACTAAATGTTTGGTACGATCATGGCGACGGGCGCGGCGGCACGATTATCGATTTCGGAATGGCGTTTTATCAATGCGATATTCCCACCTTCCTATCCAAATTCGATCATGAATTTTCTTTTCATGGACAGCTCGACCGGCACCATGCCGCACCAGCGCAGCCCATCAATGAAGAACCCAAGATCCACATCCGGGCCGAACGGCCGATCATGGCCCCGGCGTTAATCGATTATCTCGATCATCGCGGTATTCCGCTGGAGCTGGCGAGCAGGTATTGCCGGGAGGTCGTCTACCGGCTGGGTAAGAAGGACTTTTACGCTATCGGGTTTAAGAACGACAAGGGCGGACTCGAGCTGCGGAACGCCCGGATCAAATTGAGCAATTCCCCCAAAGGGACAACACTCATTCCTGCCGATTCGCGGGAGCTGCGGCTCTTCGAAGGCTGTTTCGACTTCCTTTCCTTCAAGGTTCTCGAGGAACGGTTCGGGATTCCGCCGTCCAGTTGTTTGATTCTGAACTCGGTCGCATTCCTCCGGGAGAGCCTGCCAGTGATCCGGCAATATTCCGCCACAACTCTGTACCTCGATCACGACGTAGCGGGTCGGCGGGCAACGGAGCAGGTAATCCATGAGCATCCGGCTGCTCGGGATGGAAGTTCATTTTACAAGGGCTCGAAGGATCTGAACGAATGGTTCGTGACGGTCTACCCGAAGTTGTCGGATGCGCAACTACTGGCCCAGGAACTCCAGCGGAAGTTTCCTGATGACGACAACTCCCCTCAACTCCGGAATCCTGGCCGGAGAATCCGCTAATCAATTCATTTACTTCAAAACTTATTGTAATGGCAGAACTACGCAAGAAGCTGCTGTCGCTCGCCAGCGGCAGGCAGGTGCGATTGTATGGCAGTAGCATCGCGATTTCCAAAGGACTGGAGATCGGGGAAGGGTGCGCACCGAATATTTTTTCTTTTTCAGGGACGGAGGGGCCGAACGATCCCGACGGCAAGGTGATCAACGTCCACAACTTATCCGCCAACGATCTGGAGGAAATCGCGGATTATAATATCCAGTTGTGGATGAACCTGAAAGCGAACCTGCGCCGTCACGGCGTCGATAATCCGAAGGTTTTCAACCACGATACTATACGGTAAAGGGGGAAGGGGCTTTTGGCCTCACCGGAGCGGATATTGGAATTGCAAGCGGTGTTTTCGGCAGCCGAAAACCGCTTGCCCTTTGCTCCCGTTGGTCGCAAGGGGGGATTATTGAACCGGAACATTGTGCATGATGAGCGATACTAACCACGGCGGACGGCCGAAAAAGCCGGTGAAAAAAGAATGGAGAATTACCATCCGCCTGACCGAAGCGGAAAGGTATATATTGAAAGGAAAGGCCCGGGAGGCCGGGACGAACCTGGCGAATTATATCCGCGCCGCCGCGATTAAGGGTAAAGTAGTTGCCCGACCTCACGTAAAAGATCACGGCTTTTTTCGCCAGGTCATCGGCATTTCGACCAACCTGAATCAGGTGGCGCGGGCTGTCAATAAGCAGGGAATCCTTCCGCTCTATACCAAACTGAAGGAGATAATCAGATTTTTCGACGAACAAATGAAACAGGTGAAGAATGATCAGCAAGGTAATTAGCAGCGCCAGCTTCCGCCGAGCCTGCCAGTATGTATTGGGGAAAGACGGAGCATATATTTTGGCTTCGGATGGCGTCCGCGAACATTGCCCGCGACTGATGGCCGATGATTTTGAGGCGCAGGCTGAACTTCGCCGGACTATTTCCCGCCCTTGTTTTCATGCAGTGCTGAGTTTTCCGCCAGGAGAAAAGGTTACGGACGAATTAATGGTAGACCTGGCAGGGAAGTATTTGGACGGGATCGGGATGGTCGGAACCCAGTTCGCAGTCGTCCGGCACGCGGACACTGAGCATCCGCATGTTCACATTATTGCCAACCGGGTCAACTTCCAAGGCAAGGCAATTACGGATAGCATGATCGGCAGGCGGGCGAAAGCCGTTGCCCAGGAACTGACACGGGAGTTCGGATTGCGACCGGCGGAAAAGAAGGATATCTCCCGCACCCAGGTCAAAGCAATGAGCGAACCGGAACAAATACGCTACCGGATTTATTCCGCCATCTCCAGCAGCCTGAAGGGGTGTACCGACCTCGACGAACTGGCACGGCGGCTAAAAGTGAGGGGCATTGAAACGGTGGTTAAGTTCCGCAGCGGGACGCAGGAGGCGCAGGGAATCAGTTTTAAGCTCGGGGATTTTTGTTTCAAAGGGAGCGCGGTTGACCGGAAGTTTTCGCTGGCCAATCTTAAGAAAACTATCGAATCGCAACCTCAGATCCCACGGAAATCCGTCGCGCGTAATTTGCCGATTCATCATCAAAAATCTTCTGTAGCCTATTCCTGTGTTAGGGCTGCGTTCCCTGCTCAGGAAGTGATGAAGGTAATGGCTGGTTTTCTGGAAGAATTGCTCAAGCCGGAATTTGTCAACAACCAGGTTCCTCATGAACTCCTGCGGGAGGCCAGGAAGAAAAAGAAACGCAGAGGATTAAGCCGGTAAAAACATTGTATCATGGACGAAATGTTATTAAACATAATATCGAAAGATCTACACGAGTTGCGGGAGTATATGGGAAGCCAGAACGGGTTGCTCGTGGGGATCAAAACCACCCTGAAAAAGGTGGAAACGTTGGATCGCACCGGGGATCTATTATTAAAAAGCCTGGAAAAGTCATCGCGTGATGTGGACCGCCTTTCACAGGAAATTGCGGGTTTGCGCGGACTGGTGGGTCACCTTCGGCAGGATTTGGCGAAGCCGTTATTGCATGAGCACCACAATCATTTCCCAAAAATTATCTGGATAACAATAGGCCTGTTTATCGGTTTGGCTGTGGCGGTCTCCGGTTGGACTTCGGCATGGAAGGATGGATTGGCATATCGGAACGCCGATACCCAAATCCGTTATCTGCGCCTTTTGCAGGAGGATTCGCTGTATTCAACATTAAGGCATGCGGGGGAAGTAGTGAAGGCCGATCCGGAGAAGGTAAGGGATAGCGTGATCCAGATTGAAGTGGATCGGGAGCGGTATTGGGAAACAATTCGGGAAGCAGAAAGGTTGAGGCGGAAGGGATTCGGCCATTAGCCTAGATACAGGGGAGTATTTTTGTTATGGTGATCTCTTTAAATAGGGGGTGGCGGGGATTGATAAGGAAATTGAGCTGAGCCCGCCAGTGAAAGGAAGGGAATGAGGCCACGAGGGCTTTTCTTTCCTGCAGGAACTGCTGTGCTTTGGTGCCCGGATAGCCGGTGAACGTACCCTCAACCGGATCGATGATGGACTCATCCTGGATAGTAGAGATCCAGCAATGGTCTGGCAAACGGAATTCGACGAAGCAGAAGCTATGGGGCATTCTCTTCAGTGTCCTGTAAACACTACATTCAAGGATTGCAGCGGCAATTGACTCGAATGCGCAATAAAAAGGTTGCTTCCCGATAAAGTTGAACCCGGATATTGGGTTATCCTCGAGCCGGAAAGCAATTTCGGTATGTGCGAGGCGATACAGTTTCATATTGAATATTTAAAATTGTCCTATGCAAAGACGATGCAGTCGTGCCCGTACTTCCAGTACCCCGGGATGTGTATGCAGGAGGTCAATGGGGCGTTGATTCAGCAAGGTTTCGTTGGGAGTGGTGAGCCATTCGAGTAGTAGTTCGTGCTCACCGAATACGTCCAGTCCGTAACAATAAAGTTCCAGCAAGATGGCGATCCGATCACTCAACAACCGGCTGAATGGCTGATCTAATTTTCGGAGAAACAAAGCACGTGTAGTTATTCCTAGTGTTCCGGCGAGTGTATCATAATCGAATTTTAGAACTTCTTTTAGACAAACGAGTTGCCTTTTGGTGATTCCCGCGCGGATGGTCTTTTCCCGTTCGATGAAAGACAAGTTGCGATAATAGTTAATGAAATCCTCCGGGTGATCGGGTATCTGGCGTTCGGTTACCCGGGGACGGCCGCGGCGGCGGGGCTCCTCTTGATTGAAGGTTTCTTCCATAATTTGTTATTTGGCGATTTTACGGCGGAGTTCGTCGGCCAGTTCCCAGCCGATGCCTTTAAAGGTTTCTACTTCAATCTGGCTGAAACTGGCGTGATTTTTCTGTTTCTGATGGAAGGTAGCCTTCTGCCACGCCAGTTCCTTGCAGACCCGCTTCCGGAACTTGTCCTCCAGGTCTTTAAAATATTGTGATACCGCTTTCAGTTCGTTTTTCTTGTTTGTCATATAGCGTCGGATTAATGAACGATGGATCTAATTTCAGATGGAGGAGGCTTTTAAAATGACAGTTATTGGGATCTCCCAATTATTTTTCATCTCTTGGAATAGGAGCTCGCCATCGTTGAACGGGAGGCTGGAGATGGGAAGGGCAGGCGAGAACAAATCCCGGCTACCGGTGATGTAGATAGTAATGTGGGAGATTCCCAATGGGAAGAGTTGCCTGGCTAACTCCTCTACCTTTTCCTTGATGTAGGTCGATTTCTGCATAAGGCCGGTTTTTAGGGGTTGGGGTACCGGCATAAAAAAAGCGCGGTACTCAACCTGCCGCCCAGACCCGCGAGGATTGGAACACGGACAAGAAGAGCCCGCGCACGAACGCGGGCAAGCCTTCCTCTCGTGTTCCTTGTTTCGCGGGTCTGGAACGAGAATTCGGGCTATGCGCTTAATATCTTAAAGCTGCAAAGCTAATATTTTCCCCAGGCATTTTTTGAGGATGCCATTTAGGGTGATTGTAACTCGAATATACGAATTATTTTGATTCCCTAGTCTATAGGCGTGTAGATTTATTCTTTGGGTGCCGTTGATTCGCCCCAAATCCTTTTACACATGGAATTGGCACCAATTGAACAATATGTAATCGATGCGGTTAGGGAACGAAGGAAACTGCTTGGTATTTCACAAGAAAAACTGGCTCACTTACTGGGTTACAGTGAAGGTTTTATAGCTAACATTGAGACATCTAAAAGGAGCAGCAAATATAATTTGCGACATTTGAACGAACTTGCTAAAGTTCTCAAATGCTCACCGAAAGATTTTTTTCCCAATGTTCCGCTTTAACCGGCTATATGTAATATCTAAATGAAGTTGGAATATTTTCAATGTTTTTGACATTTAACTCGGCAAGTATTCCTCCAATTTGTCTGGAGAAGAATAAAGTTACTGGTTGGCCACTTGTTATGCTTGAAGTATTCCAATTCATTCGCGCAAGTCCGAGGATATCTCTGGCAGCAGAAAGAATGTCTACAGGTTCATTACTTTTTATTTCTATTGGTCTTGGAATATGTGGACCTGGATAGGTGGAAAGTTGTTTAATAAAACCAGTAATAAACAGGAAGTAACTTTTCTCGTTAATAGTACATAATGTGCCTCTATTTGTTGGATAATCGCTGTCTTTCAGGAGGAAAAACGAAGTAGGTGCAAGGCAGAGCAACTCAATTATTGGAATGCTACTAAATGCAGATCTAAAACCTTCCTCTTCGTCTTCATTGAATAGAGAGCTTTTATGAAGTACAATTCTCTTAGGGGTTAACCCTGTTCGATAACTATATTCATCTATTATTTTTAATCCCAGTTCAAATGCTTGATTTTTCGATAAATGTACCATTTTGGACTTGTCAGGATTAAATGGGATATCACCGCCTCTAAGTGCAAAGCCTTCACCATCAGACGAAAAAGCTTGAGCTAAGCAAGATTTTACAATAGCTTTCTGATTGGTTTTTAAATGATGAAATGTAATTCCTACGAAGCATGTATCAGGTGAGTCACTTTTCATTCTCCAAGGTATACCTCCAGCTTTATAGTACATAGCGACGGAAAAATGCCACGCCCTGGTGGCTGCATCCTGGTTGTCTTTTCTATCTTCAAATAAACGATTTGTCCCTATTTGAATCGGGATTTTACAAAGAATTGCTTTAGCCTTTAAAGCCCGCCTAAAATCCCTGTAAAGAAGATCTTCTTCAAGCTCGCTTTCGATTATTTCCTCAAATAAATTGAGCTGATTTGTTATTCTATTTAAGTTACTTACCTTCTTAAAATGAGTTTTCTCTTCAGCTGTCATCTTTCTTTCAACATGATGGCATGCTTCCAAAACAGTCTCGGGAATTGCACATAAAACTACATTGGGACGGTTGTTCTCAATTTCCGAAATGCGTCTTAGTCCTTCGTTAAAAAGCTCTAAGACTGTTTCGAATCTTTGGTTGTCATTCTTTATTTTAATTGCACTGCTCAGTTGTTCGTCGTCAATTTCGTGAGTCCAGAATGAATTGGTGTTAAGGGTTGCTTTGAAAATATTTTCAAAACCGCCCCAATCGGGATATTGAATAAAGTTCTTCATTGTTGTGGGAATTTCATGCTGACATTTTTCAATCCAGTGTTTAGCCATTAAATTCATATCCCTAGTGCCAACAATACCAATTCTAAGTTCTTTTAATTGAGCGGCTCCAAATCTAGAGTCAAACGGTCCCGCTTCTTTTAGGCCAACTTTAGGATCTCCAAAAGTGCCTATTCCTCCAAATTCCAATTCGGGAACTGCTATTTCATTAATCTCAATTTTCATTCAGTTTCTTTTTGATCGTCCTGAAATTCCTGTTCAGCAAGAGATGCAATTTCTTCTTCCAAATCCTCCATATCTAAGTATGAATCTTTATCAGATATTAACTCAGCATTTTCGATATTATTTATGCTAGTTTTTAAGTATTCGCACGAAAGAGTAATGTTATCTTCCAAATTCAGGTCGATAATCTCCTTCTTATTAAGTTTAAAGTCTTCGCTACTGCCATTTGTCAATACCCACATCCAAAAAATAATGTCATTGAGAACATGTAAGTTGTAATCTCTTGACGCTTTTTTTGTAGCTAATGCCCCCACTTTTAACGGGGCGAAAAGTCTTTTTACTCCATCTAATGTAAAAATGTAGGTTGGCTCAATCAACAATGACCAATCGCTATCGAATTTTTTAATTGAATAATTAAATCCTTTATGTTCCCAGTATCTAATTCGGTCCTTATTGACAGAATACTTAGGCTTGACAATAGTTCGAGTTGCTTTTTTAAACCTCGCCTGGTATGAAATTGTTCTTTCCTCATCTGTTTGTTTCTTGGGATAATATGCACGCTTTTTTATTGGGTCTACGATTAAACCTTTTTCTGATAAAAAGCCTCGGATATAATCATTCAATATAGCTACAAACTGTTTCTCACCTTCCGGTTGTGCAAGGAATTCGTCCAGTGCCCAGGAATCAATTTCTCTTATATTAATAATGTTCCTTAATGGATTATTTTTTCGATCTAGGTTTGAGAAGGAGAAGGCTTTTCCTTGAAATATTTGAAACGGAGGAAATGTAACTTGATCATAGGTTGCATAAACTTCCTTTTTATCGCGAAATGAACAGTTCGAAAAATATACTCTTGATGGGATTTCTTTAATTTCAATGATGTTAGTATAAAACCTAGTTGATATTACCGTCAGGGGGGAGGCAGTATTAGTTATATCATCTATTGCTTCAGGTCTACACCACATACATACAGTAAATAGTGTGTTGTTTTCATTTGCGTAGAATTCAACTGCACCGGAATTTGCTTGGGATCTCATTATGACGTCATAAAGTCCAGATCCTTTTTTGTCCATGTCGCCAGAGCTGTAAAATAGGTCGGCGAGAACTGGATTTCTATAACCCTTAATTCCACGCATGCCCCTCTTAATCTCCTCTTGCATCACCGAATCTTCAAAATAAGTTTTCACTTCATCTATAAGGCCTCCTGGATTTTTAATGACAATTCTATTTGGATAAATTTCAATGATATTTTCATCAGATTCTTCGTAGTCTCTGTGTACGATTGAATTGACAATTACTTCCTTTAATGCAATCGGATCATAGGGTAATACATTCTCTGACTTTTCGTTTTTTAACCGGAACGGTTTATTGATAGTAGCTAGCGCATCATTTATTTTGTTTAGCTGTATCCATAGATTGCCTTCAATCGACTCTTCATAAATGTTGCCATCAATATTTTCATTGTCAAGAATTTTTCTGAGCCAATATTCTTCACCTATGAATCGAATTTTAATTCTGGAATTAAGAATTGAGAAGTGAGGCGCTTTGCCAAAAAGTAAAATGCCTGCATTTGTTATCGAAATAGACTTGTCTGATAATTCTCTAACCAAATTCAGATATTGCATTTGATTTAGCAACCATTGATCCGTTATAGTTGGTGGGGTATTAATATTCAGTTTTTGGCAATAGTTTATAATCCTGTCTCGTAGCAGTGATTTGTCTACATCGTTTTCATCAAATTTCTTCGCAGCTCTCAAATCGAAGTTTTTAGGCTCAGATTCCATACTTTCTGCTGGAGCTATAAACTGTTGGGGTAAGTCAATTCTTTTTTCTTCTAAATGAGCTCCCACAACCTTATCGAAAAGGTGATCAAAGCTTTCAATTTCTACAAGTTGAAAATTAGATCCAATTGTCTGCGCAAGCGTTTTTACTTTTGATGACATATTTTCCGGACTTTCGCCCTTTTTTATACACCAATAAATTCCATTTTTAAAGTTAAATGCTTTTTCAGCATTGTTAATTAGTAAATGGTCCATTACCGAAGGTTCTGAACCACGGTACCCGATAACGATTAGTGGACAATCTTTTAGTATAGGCAGGAGATTTTCAACAAGATTGTTGTCCATCTTCGAAACTTCTTCAATAACATTCTTATCAGTATAGTTTTCCACAGCGCCATGTAAATATATTAAACACGGATATTGAGGATTGGAGGAGATTTTTGTGTAGTCATCAGGTGATTTGATAATATCTATGTGGTGAGGACGATTAATTAGGTTTCTAGCTTTAGGTAAGCAATCATCAAAGTTTGTTGTCAATACGTTTGATATCTTTTTCAGATGCATTAATTCAACTAATCGAAGGTAGCCTGTGCTAATTGGTACGTCTGGGTTCAATATTTTGATCCAAAATTCTTTCCGTATTTTTTGGGGTTGTAATAGATTTTCAACGGCATCTGGAAATAAATCAGCTAAATAGGCGTCTTCCTTGAACCATGTTTGATTAGTAAGCCAAGGATACCAGTCGCTTTTTGTAATTCTAGGATCGTCCGGATTTTTCCCATTTTGACGTGCATAAGCCCATCTTGCAGCTTTGCTTACAACTTCTGACGCTAAAGGAATGCCTGAAGTTACAGAGGCCCCTGCACCTAGCAATATTACAGGTTTTGGGGTTTCTTTTAAGAGCGAAACTATAGTCGCAGAACTTTGAAGATTATCCATGATGAACAAAACAATGATAGGTATCTAATAAAGATACTTAAAAATTAACATTGACAAGCCTGGCTTGTCCATCGCTTTTATTTAGTATTGGTATAAAAGATTATATTTATTTGTTCGTTTTTATTATTTAACTTTTATCCCCAATTTTCTATGAGTACCGTAATTCCAAAATTTAGACTAAGTGGATTTGTAATCGGATTATTGATAGTTGCAGCTCTCCTTGTTATTTTTTCATTTTGTGCCCCTTATATTTTCACGGGAACTTCTAGCGAAAGGCTAAACTTCAAGAACACGGGACCAATTGGCGATACTATTGGAGGTTTGATGGGACCTTTCATAAATCTCTCTGCAGTCATTGTTACCGGTTTAGCATTTTACATGCAGTTCAAGGCAAATGAGTTACAAGTATCTATATTTAGTAGTCAGCTCGAGGTGGCAAAAAGTCAATTTGCGGAAGAGCAAGCAGATGCTAAGAAGCAAATAAAGAGACAGCAATTTGAAAGTCAGTTTTTTGAAATGCTCCGACTGCATAAGGAGAACGTAACTGAAATGGGTGTGGTCAGTATTTTGGATGGTGGTAAAGGCGAAGGCCGAGAAGCGTTTCGGATAATGAAGGAGGAGTTAACCTATTTGCTTGTGAATGCGGGATTCGGAACAGATTTAACGTCAGCTGAATTTAATGCAGCATATGACATTTTTTTTAACGGGTACAATGTCGAGTATAGTAGGCATTTATCCACACCATCGGTTAATCTGATAACAGGTCAGAACTTAGTTGGTCCAGGCCCCACCGTGAGTTTTCTTGATTTTATGGGACATTCTGGATTATTAGCACATTACTATCGTCACTTATTTATGATGGTTAAGTTTGTTACGGAAAGCGAAGTGGTAGATGACTATGAGGAGAAGTTGAAGTATCTAAAGATTTTAAGAGCCCAGTTATCTAATTCTGAGCAAGTGTTAATTTTTTATAATTGGGTTGGAAAGTATGGGAAAAAATGGGAGAATGACGAAAATCAATTCTTTACTGAGTATAGAATGATACATAATTTGATTAAGGACGATTTGGTTACATATAAATATGTCGGAGATCAATTAACTTTTTTAGAAAACAAGCCTGTTAAATTAAGGAAACTTGCATTGTTTGAATATCAAGAATGATACATCGGCAGCAATTTTCTGATCGGATTAAGTACTTTTTCCTAACTTCATCAAAAGCTCTTTCTCTACCTCAACACCCTTTGTTGGCAAATTGTTGGCAAAAACAAAAGGACCGCTTTCGCGATCCTTTGTAAAGGTTTGATTTCCTTTGCTCCCCCTGTTGGACTTGAACCAACGACCCTCTGATTAACAGTCAGATGCTCTAACCAACTGAGCTAAGGAGGAGTGTTTCCCTCGATTGGGATTGCAAAAATAGACAAAATTTCATTTCTGCAAAATCTATTTTCATTTTTTTTCTCAAATCTTGATTTCAGATATCTTTATAGCTGCCAGAATTATTTTATGAAGTGGATCCTGTTCAGCATTATTATCCTCTGGAGTACCGCAACCACGGCACAATCCGGGAAAGACAGCATGTTACGCCAACTGGACGAAACCATCCGCCTCACACGCGATTTCGATAACTCGAAGTATGCCCTCCTCCAGTCGCTGAAACAACAACTCGCCGCCGCAACGTCTCCCGCTTCGCAGTACGATGCCTGCATCCGGCTGTATAATGAATACAAATCGTTCAACTACGACACCGCTTTTTCATACGCCCTCCAACTCAAAAAAATCGCCGGCGACATGAACGACCCCCACCGGTCCGCATACGCCGATATCAAACTCGGATTCATCCTCCTGTCGTCCGGCATGTTCCGCGAAACCGCCGCCGTTTTCGACTCCCTCAACCCCCAGGCACTCCCCGACACCATGCGCGCCGAATATTACGTGCTCATCCGCAGATATTATTACGACCTCGCCGATTATGTGAACGACTGGTACTATTCCCCACGATACCTCCACCTCGCGGGATTATATACCGACTCCGCCGCCGCCAGCTACCCCGATAATCATTTCGAACGGCTCTCCTGCCTGGGATACAAATTCTTCAAGGAAAACCGGCTCGACTCCGCCCTCCATTACCTCCGCCGCACCATGGCCCTGCCCAACCTCTCCTGGCACCAGCAAGCCATGATCAAAGCAAACATCGGCTCCATATATGTATTCCGGAAACAATACGACTCCGCCATCGCCATGCTCGCCCAATCCGCCATGGCCGATACCCGCGGCTCCGTGAAGGAAACAACCGCCGCCTTCAACCTCGCCTCCCTGCTATTCCAGACCGGCGATATCAAAAACGCCTCCCGGTACATCGAACGGGCCGTGGAAGACGCCACCTTCTACGGCGCCCGCCAGCGGAAAGTCCAGGTAAGCGCCATCCTCCCCATGATCGAAGGGGAACGGTACGCCGCCGTGGAAAGCGAGAAAAACCGCCTCGTGGTCTACTCCGCCATCGCCACCTTCCTCGTGCTCGCCCTCATCCTCCTCACTTTCATCATCTTCAAACAAATCCGCCGCCTCAAAGCCGCCAAGGAAATCATCACCGAAGCCCACCACCGCCAGCAGGAAATCAACGACAAACTCCTCGAATCCAACCGGATCAAAGAAGAATATATCGGCTATTGCTTCCACATCGCCTCAGCCTACATCGAAAAAATCGAAAAACTGAAAAACCAGGTCGAAACAAAACTCGCCGATCACAAACATGGCGATATCCGCTATATCGTCAATAATATAAATATCAAACAGGAAAGGGAAGAGCTCTTCCATAACTTCGACCGCATCTTCCTCCGCATTTTCCCCAACTTCGTCGCCGAATTCAACTCCTTCTTCCGGGAAGAAGACCAGGTCCGCCTCAAGGAAAATGAACTCCTCAATACCGACCTCCGCATCTACGCCCTCATCCGGATCGGCATCTCCGAAAACGAGAAAATCGCCCGCATCCTCGAATACTCCGTCAACACCATTTACGCCTATAAAACCAAAATCCGGAACAAATCCACCCTCCCCAACGACGAGTTCGAAGACCGGATCATGCAAATCAAGATATAAAAACGTTTATATTAAAAATATTTATATGCATTGTTAACCGATTGTAAATCATTGGATTGATTTGCAGTGGAAGGCGATTTTGGCCTTTAATTTCTATACTCGGGCGATAATAGTTTGCCACGATTCGTGAACCCGTTTACTTTGAATCGTTCAACCAAAATTGGATTTCACGTTTAGTTCCACTCCGCAAAAAACCATCTCAGTAATTCTTTAAACACTACGTTATGATCAAAATGCGACCGCTTAGCGCGCTGCTGATTTGCCTGACCCTGTTGCTATCCCAGGTAGCCTTCGCCCAGACAAAACCCGTTTCCGGCAAAATTACCGACGAAACAGGGAACGCCATCCCCGGGGCCGGCGTTCAGGCGAAAGGCACCACCATCGGGACCGTTTCCGACCCTACCGGCGCCTTCAAGCTCAATGTGCCCGCCCAAACCCAAACACTGCTGGTATCTTTCATCGGATACGCCCCGCAGGAAGTGAGCATCGCCAACCAGTCTGAAATCTCCGTGATCCTCAAACTGGAAAGCTCCACCCTCACCGACGTGGTGGTGGTCGGATACGGCACCACCCGCAAAAAAGACCTCACCGGCGCCGTTACCTCGCTGAAAGCCAAAGACTTCAATAAAGGGATCGTGGCCTCGCCCGACCAACTCATCCAGGGCAAAGTGGCCGGCCTCATGATCGTTAACAACTCCGGCGCCCCAGGCGCCGCCGCCACCGTGAGGATCCGCGGGGTATCGTCCGTCCGCTCCGGCAACCAGCCGCTCTACGTGATCGACGGCGTTCCGCTCGACGGCCGCGTGGCCCGCCCCGAAATCAACGCCAACGGCATCGGCCAAACTCCCGCCGCCAACCCGCTCAACTTCGTGAACTCTTTCGATATCGCCTCCATGGACGTGCTGAAAGACGCATCCGCCACCGCCATCTACGGCTCCCGCGGCTCCAACGGCGTCATCATCATCACCACCAAAAAAGGCCAGGAAGGCCCCGCGAAACTGGACTTCAACTACTCCATCGGCGCCAGCACCGCCATGAAAAAACTGGAAGTGCTCAATGCCGACCAGTTCCGTCAAACCCTGAAAAACTACAATTTCGCAGGGGGAGATGAAGGCGGCTCCGCAGAAGGACTGAACGCCATCCTCCGCACCGGCCTCACCCATAATTTTAACGTGGCCGTCAGCGGCGGATCGGAAAATGCCCGCTATCGCGCGGCTTTCGGGTTGATGGACCAGGAAGGCATCGTCCTCAAATCCGGCCTGAAAAAATATACCGGCAACCTCACCGGACAGTTCAAATTCCTGGAAAGTCGCCGCCTGGGCCTCGATTTCTCCCTCATGGCCGCGCAAACCGTGGAAACCATGGCGCCCATTTCCAACAACGCCGGCTTTACCGGTTCGCTCATCGGGCAGGCGCTCCAATGGAACCCCACGCTCAACCTCCGCAAACCCGACGGCAGCCTCACCATCCTCGGCAGCAACGGTGCGGTAAACCCGCTGGGCATGTCGGAAGCCTGGGACGATAAGGCCGATATCAGTTACCTGCTGGGCAATATCTCCCCGTATTTCAAGATCACCAACGACCTGGAGTACCGCTTCCTCTTTTCGATCAACCGCCAGGCCGGTATCCGCCGCACGGAAATACAATCGTGGATCAATATCAACGGCGTGAAAGACCTCGGCCAGGCCTACCAGGGCAATGCCGAACTGCTCACCAAACTGTTTTCCCACACCCTCAGCTATAACAAACAGCTCACCGACGCCTTCCATCTCGGCGCCGTTGTAGGGTATGAATACCAGGATTTCCAATATCGCACCACCGACCTCGGCGCCCTGGGTTTCAGTACAGACGCGCTTCCGTACACGAGCATCCTCCAGGACCCGAATCAGAGCAACACCTTCATGTCTACCATGGTGCAGCCCAAATCCGAACTGCAGTCGATCTTCGGCCGCGTAACCGCTAATCTGTATGATAAATACCTGTTGACGGCCACCATGCGGGCAGACGGGTCCAACAAATTCGGGAAGAACAACCGTTACGGTTATTTCCCCTCGTTTGCGGCGAAGTGGAACCTCAGCCAGGAAGATTTCCTCAAAGGCCATTCGTTCATCCAGCAGCTGGCGATCCGCGCGGGCTGGGGGATCACGGGCAACCAGGAATTCCCTGCCGGCGCCGCGCAGGAACAATTCATGCTTACCGGCGGCGGCGGATCGCGCCAGATCAACGCGGCCAACCCCGACCTGAAATGGGAAAAATCGGCACAACTGAACGCGGGGATCGATTTCTCCATCCTCCAAAACCGCATTTCCGGTAATGTGGACTATTTCCATAAAAGGACCTCCGACCTCCTGTTCAACTTCATCGCCACCGGCCCCGGCCCCGCCGCCAACGTATGGCGCAACATGCCGGGCGAAATCCTGAACCGCGGTGTGGAACTGGCTTTGCGTGGTGAAGTGGTTCGCGGGAAGGAGCTGTCCTGGAACCTGGGCGTGAATGCTGCCTTCATGAAAAACGAACTGCGGAATTATGAAGGGCCCGATGTGCTGACCGGCGCTATCAGCGGACAGGGCGTATCCGGCGCTACCATCCAGCGTTTCGCCAACGGCTATCCCCTCAACGTGTTCTACCTGCGGAAATGGACCGGGCTGAACAAGGACGGCATCAGCGAATACGAAGGCGGTGCCGATAAAAGCTTCTACAGCGGCGACCCCAACCCCCGCACGCTCCTCGGCATCACCACAGACCTTAGCGTGAAAAAATGGTACTTCTCCGTGAACTTCAACGGCGCTTTCGGCCATAAACTGTACAACAACACGGCCAACACGGTGCTTGCGATCAACAACCTCTCTTCCCGCAACATCGGGAAAGACCTGATGAACAACGGGGAAAGCACTTCGAACCCCATTGCCACGTCTACCCGCTACCTCGAAAGCGGCAACTTCCTGAAACTCACCAACGCCACCATCAGCTATTCCTTCGGCGACGTCGGCAAGAATTTCAAAAACCTGAACCTCGCGCTCACCGGGCAGAACCTCTTCGTGATCACCAAATATTCTGGATTCGACCCGGAAGTGAACACAGATAAAAGCGTGAACGGCGTGAATTCGTTCGGTATCGAGTACATCCCGTACCCCACCGCCCGGAATATCATGTTCAGCGTCGGTGTTTCCTTCTAATTCCGTTTCCCTTTATTAAACCAGATTATCATGCATCTACATAAAAAACTTTCCATCCTCGCCCTGTCTGGCCTCGCATTCGGCGCCTGCACGAAACTCGATGAAAAACTCGGTTCCACGCTGGTTCGCTCCGAAGCCGAAAAAGTGATCAAGGTGAATTCGCTGCTCATCAACGCCTATAACGATATGCAGTTGCCTTTCCAGGACCAGTCTAACTTCTGGGCCCTGCAGGAAATGCCGTCAGACGAAGCGGTGGCGCCCACCCGCGGCGGAGACTGGGACGATAACGGCGCCTGGCGCTCCCTCAAGCTCCACACCTGGACGCCCGAGCATGGCACCATCCAGAACACGTTCACGAACCTCCTGCTGCTGCAATTCTCCGCTACCAATGTGCTCAACTTCAATCCGTCCAAACAGCAGGCCGCCGAAGCCCGGTTCATCCGCGCACTGAGCATGTTCGCCACGCTCGACGGATGGGGACAGGTGCCCTACCGCGAACCGAACGAGAACCTGCTCATGCCGCCCAAAGTGAAGCCTGTGGCGGAAGCCATCGCATTTATCATCGCCGAACTGAACGCCATCATCCCCGACCTGCCCGAGCGCTCGGGCACGGTAAAAGCCTGGACGGCCAGCAAAGACGCCGCCCGCACGCTGCTGATGAAATGCTACCTCAACAAGGGCGCTTTCCTTAACCGCTCCAACCCGACGTTCGACGCGGCCGATATGCAACAGGTGATCACCCTGGCCGACCAGGTGATCGGTTCCGGCAGATATTCCCTCGCCAATAATTACTTCGATAACCTCGCGTACAACAACGACGTGATCGGTACCGAGAACATTTTTACCCAGCAGAACGGTCCCGGTTTGAGCACCATCCGCGGCGGCAACGCGGCTTTCTGCCACTGGGCGCCCACTTTGCACTACCACCAGATGCCCAGCGGATGGAACGGTTTCGCTACCACGGCCACTTTTTATGACCTGTTCGAAGCAACGGATATCCGTCGCGGTGTAGCGTATGATGGTGTGACGGACGTGACCGGCACGCGCGTCGGCTTCCTGATCGGCCAGCAGTTCGACAAGAACGGCACGGCGTTGAAAGACCGGAAAGGCAACAATCTCGCCTTTACCCGCGACCTGAAACTCTCCGAATCCGGGAACGACCTCGAGATCAAAGGCATCCGCGTCGTGAAATATCCGCCCGATATGGTGACCGACGGCGGCCATAACAGTAACAACGCGAGCAACGACTGGGTATTTTTCCGCCTGGGCGACGTGATGCTCATGAAAGCCGAAGCCCAATTGCGTTCCAACAACGCCGCCGGCGGATTGCTGGTGGTGAATCAGCTCCGCCTGAAGCGCGGAGCCACGCCCTTCGCGACCCTCACTCTCGCCAACCTGCTCGACGAGCGCGGCCGCGAAATGTACTGGGAAGGATGGCGCCGGCAAGACCTGATCCGCTTCGGGAAATTCCTGCAACCCTGGCACCTCAAGCCCACAGACGATCCGCGGAATCTCCTGTTTCCCATACCCGTAAACGATCTGGCCGTTAACCCCAACTTGAAACAGAATCCGGGATATTAATTCGTAAAGACTGAACAGGAAAATATCCAGGCAGGGGGCGGCTTCGCCGCTCTCTGCTGGATTCTTTTTGCAAAAAAATCAACAATATATGATCGGTAGAATGTTGAGCCTGTGCCTTCTCATCACCGCCACCACAGCGGCACAGCAGGTAGTGACACCCGGGAATGTGACCGGCGTGGACATCAGCGGCCAAACCATCCGCATCACCGCCGCACATGCCAAAGCGGAAATTACCGCCTGGTCGCACAACGTGGTGCGCGTGCGGATGGACAGGCAGGAATTGGGGAAGGATTTTTCTTACGCAGTAGTGGCCACGCCGAAAAACTTCGCGCCCGTCATCACCCAGAACGAAAACGAGATCAGGCTGGAAACGGATTCGCTCGTGGCGCGCATCGGCAAGCAGCCTTTCTCCGTCACCTTCCTCACGAAAAGCGGCGAAGTGCTGCAGGCCGACGAACCGGGGCTCGGCACCTCGTGGATCGGCGAAGAAGTGACGGCCTATAAAACCATGCAGGACGGCGAGCGGTTCCTGGGGCTGGGCGAAAAAACCGGCAACCTCGACCGCCGTGGCAGCGCCTACACCAACTGGAACACCGACGCGTTCGGGTACACCGTCAACCAGGACCCCATCTACGCCACGATCCCGTTTTACATCGGCGTCCATCACGGCAAAAGCTACGGCCTGTTCTTCGATAACAGCTTCCGGACGAATTTTAACTTCGGCGCCAGCAACAACCGATTCGCATCGTTTTCCGCCAACAGCGGGGAAATGAATTATTACTTCATCCATCACCCGGAAGTGGCGGGCATTATTTCGGCCTACACCTGGCTTACCGGCCGCATGCCGATGCCGCCGATGTGGAGCCTCGGGTATCAGCAGAACCGTTACAGCTATTATCCCGAAGCGGAAGTGATGCGGATCGCGCAAACGATGCGGGAAAAACAGATACCGGCAGACGGTATCACGCTCGATATTCACTACATGGACGCCTACAAGCTCTTCACCTGGAACAAACAACGCTTCCCCGACCCCGCAGGCATGAACGCCCGTCTGCGGAAAATGGGCTTCCGCACCACGGTGATCGTTGATCCCGGCATCAAAACCGAAGCAAATTATCCCGCATTCGAAAGCGGGAAAAAGGCGGATATTTTCATTAAATATTCCGATGGACAGTATTACACCGGCCAGGTGTGGCCCGGCTGGTGCCACTTCCCCGATTTCACCGGCGCCAAAGGCCGCAGCTGGTGGAAAGACCAGGTGAAAGGTTATGTTGATGCAGGCGTGGACGGGCTTTGGAACGATATGAACGAGATCGCCACGTGGGGGCAGAACATGCCCGACAATGTGCTGTTCGATTTCGAAGGAAGAACGGCCACCCACCGCGAAGCGCATAATGTATACGGATTGACCATGGTGCGCGCGAGCTACGAAGGCGCACGCGCGGCCATGCAGGGGCGCCGGCCGTTCATCCTTACCCGCGCCGGTTACGCCGGTTTGCAACGCTACACCGCCATTTGGACCGGCGACAATCGCGCGGAAGACGATCACATGCTGCTGGGCGTCCGCCTGATGAACAGTCTGGGCCTGAGCGGCGTGGCGTTTTCCGGGATGGACATCGGCGGGTTCACGGGGAACGGATCTCCCGCCCTGTACGCCCGCTGGATCCAGTTGGGCGCGTTTTTACCGTATTGCCGCAGTCACACCGGCATCAATACGAAATCCGCCGAGCCCTGGGCTTTCGGCGAAGAAGTCCTGGAAATCGCGCGGAACTACATCAACCTGCGCTACCGCCTCCTGCCGTACCTCTATTCCGGCTTCCACGAAGCCAGCGCTACCGGCATGCCGCTCATGCGCACCCTCGCTATCGGTTACACGCACGACCCCCTCGTCTACGATCCCCGATTCCAGAACCAGTTCCTCCTCGGCGATGGTATTTTGGTAGCACCATTCGACAGCAAGCAAACCTACGCGCCGGTGTACCTTCCCGGCGAAACCTGGTACAATTTGTACAACGACGCGAAAGAAGCTTCCGGCGAAAAAATGTTGACGCTGGGCATGCACACCCTGCCCGTGTACATCCGCGAAAGCAGCATCATCCCCATGCAGTCGCTCGTACAATCGACGGCTGAAAAGCCCGCAGACACGCTGTTCCTGCATGTTTACAAAGGTGCGCGCAGCAACCGGTTCGAATATTATGAAGACGATGGCGAAACGTTCGCGTATCAAAAAGGCGCGAGCTTCCGGCGGGTGATTAGGTATGAGCCGGCGGATGGGAACCTGGTGCTGGAGCCAACGCAAAGCGGCGCCCCGTCCCACTTCCGGCAGGTGCAGCTGGTGTTGCACGGGTTTGGGAATAACGCGGCGAAAGTGAATGGCACGGAACGGAGATTGACCGTGGGGGAATGGGTGGCGGTGCAGCCGGTGTCGCGCTTCGACCCGCAGGGCGTTGCCAACCCGGTAGTGAAATGTGAAGTGAAAACGCTGACGCTGCCGAACGATAATCAGTCCATAACTGTAAACGTGGAATAAGCGATTCCTCAAGTAAGGAAAGCAAACGGCCTGGTATTTTATGCCGGGCCGGTTTGTTTGCGGCCGGCTGAAAACACAGCGGCCCCGTGTGCGCAGGCGCACCGGGTACCGGCTGAGGTACAGGGCTAACAGGGCGCTGGCCGGGATCGGCGCGTTGCGCATTGGGCTAACCGGATGAAGGCCGGATCGCATCGGCGATGCTTCACAGGACGTCCTGCCGCTAGACGACTGGCGAATCTAAAAAATGGGTCAACCGGATGAAGGCCGCTTTCGGGCGAAAAAATTCGGGGTTAACCGGATGAATGCCCATTCACAAGGCATAGGGATAAATCGGTTCTGCCACTAAACTACAGGCACCATAAAAAAAGCCCGGCCGCGCATGCTGCACGACCGGGCCGGAGTTCCGGGCAACCGCCTTTTCCCGGTTGCCTGGCTACGTGTGTCGTGCGGGCGAAGACTCGCCCCCAGTGTTTCTTTGTGTAGGTCTAATCCTTATGTATAGCATTGGCCGTAAATTGAAAAAGCCCCGCAATTGCTTGCGGGGCCTTAGTTATATTGGACTCGTTTTATCGTGTTATCCAAGCATTACCTGCTCCGCAATAGGTTCCCCCGCCGCCGCGCGATACGCTGACGCCTGAAGAATTATATGTTGAAAATTGCGGTACATGATATGCGTTTTTAATTTGCTGATGCAAAGATGAAAAGAATTCCGCGATTTTAATAATCCTGCACCGGTTTGTTTTCAAAATTCCCCGTACAGCGTGCAACTTCCCGCATCCATGCGCGTCTTTAGGACGAATTCATTTGATCATTTTTACCGAGAAACCCCATGCAAAACGTAGATGCTTCCCTGCTTTTCCGGTACTTCGTAGTAGCTGGATGGATCAATACCGCCGTGGCCGCGGCGCTTCTCCTCGTTCGCCGGCGGCGCTCCGCACCTTTCCTGCTGCTGCTGGCGCTCATGCTGCTGGTGTCTTTCCAGGCGCTCCTCAACGCGTTCGATCATCGTAATTTCTTCCTCGCCTTTCCGCACCTGAGCCGGGTGTCGTGGCTGAACCTCAGTCTTTTCGGCCCGCTGGTGTACCTGCTCACCCGTAAAATGACCGGCGACGGGCCGCGGTTTTATCTGCGCGATGCGTTACACGGCATTCCTTTCGTTATCGCATTTGGTGTGCTCAGTCCCTGGTTTTTTCAATCGGCGGATGCGAAAAGGAGACTATTGATGGATTTTGACGGATTGTCGAAGCTGGATTTTGGGTGGATGAACCAGGTAAACCTGATGATGATTGCCATTTACTTGCTGGCGGCATATTTCCGGTTGATGCGCTGGAAACGTGAATTGCCGGCAGCCGTTCCGTCCCGGCAAGCCCTATGGCTCCGCTGGCTGCACCTGTTCCTGACGAGCCTGCTGGTGATATTG
Organism: Chitinophaga rhizosphaerae; assembly: GCF_003958645.1. Taxonomy (GTDB): domain Bacteria; phylum Bacteroidota; class Bacteroidia; order Chitinophagales; family Chitinophagaceae; genus Chitinophaga; species Chitinophaga rhizosphaerae. The sequence continues at coordinate 381,139 of NZ_RXLO01000004.1, read as the reverse complement.
GGGATCTCTGCGCTGGGGTTCTTCGGCCGGAAGTGGGGTCTGCCCGGCATCACGCATTTCTACCATTATAATTATGCCGCCATCGTGGCGTTGGTGTACTGGCTCACCTGGAAATGCCAGCACGTGCCCGAACTGTTTACGGAAGAAGAAAAATCGGAGGCGAAGAAATACCGCAAATCCGGCCTCGCCGAACCTGTGTTGCTGTTCGAGCACCTTCGCCTGTTCATGAAAGAAAACCGTCCGTACCTCGATCCGGACTTAACACATACGGCGCTGGCGGATTTGCTCGGCGTGAAGCGGCACCATCTTTCACAGGTCATCAACGCACATTCCGGCGGCAGCTATTTCGATTTCGTGAACGGCTACCGGGTGGAGGCGGTGAAGCGTATGCTGGCCGACCCGCGAAATCACCACCTCAGCATCCTGGGCATCGCGATGGAATGCGGGTTCCAGAACAAAGCCACCTTCAATGCCGCTTTCCGGAAGATGACGGGTACCACGCCTTCCGCCTGGCAAAAAGAGTGGATGGAAATGAGGTACGAGCCGATGGGCGCGGTCGACGGAACGCGCCGTGGTAGCTAGTTTTACTCAAAAAAAAGAAAATGCGTAGAATTTGGATGCTTGCCGCCGGCGTCATGGCGGCCACCGTTGCCCGGGCGCTCCCTGCACTGCCGGACAGCCTCGAAAAAGTTACCCCAGCGCCCGTGTTCTCCCCCGTTCAACTGGCGGAAGATTACCAGGTTTTCTGCAGCGCCCTCCGCGAAGCCCACGCCGGCCTCTATCGCTACACCTCCCGCGCCGAAATGGACGCCCTCCTTGCCAAAGGCGCCGCAGGTATTCGAAAAAGCATGTCGGAACTGGAGTTTTTCAGGTTTTTATCCCCGATCCTGGCCAATATTAAAGACGGACATACGAAACTCCATCGCCAGAACTGGCCCAACGACTGGTATGCATTCCATCAAACCGGGCTTTTCCCCCTCCGGCTGTATATCCGCGATGGCCGCGCGTTCGTGACGGGCGGCGGGATCGAGGCTGGTGCGGAGGTCCTGAAAATCAACGGTAAGCCCCTTTCTTCCATCATCAGAAAGTTATCAGGCATCGTGTTGGCGGATGCCGGCAGCCAAAGCGCCAGGTTCCGGGAACTGGAAAAGTTCTTCGCCGGATATTATGCCACGTTCTTCGGTCCGCGCAGCGAATTCGAAATACAGTACAAGGAAGTGATGGGCAAACGCGTGACGCGCAAGCTGGGAGGGATCACCGTCGCGCAGCTGCCGCCGCTCCCCGCGCCCGACACGCCCGCTTTCCGCCTCAGCTGGCCCGAAGAGAAAACGGCGCTCCTCCGCATCAGCGGGTTCCATGAAATGCCGGGGGGCATGCCGGCCGCATTCGCGGAAATCAGATCCAAAGGCGCAGACCGGCTCATAGTGGACCTGCGGAACAATGAAGGCGGCACTGACCGGTTGGGCGTGCAATTGCTGTCGTACCTCGCCAAGCGGCCGTTCCGTTATTATCAAAAGCTGACGGTGGCCGGCATCGGGCCGTATTCCTTTGCGCAATACGCCACGTTCCCCCCGGAAATGGAGTACCTGAAAAAGTTCATTCAGAAAGTGGGCGACGAATATCTTTTTACCGCCAGCGAAGGCCTGGGCGAAAAGCCCCCTGCGGCGGAAAACGTCTTTAACGGGAAGGTGTGCATCCTGCAGAACGGAAGCAGCTTTTCCGTGAGCGGAGAATTTGCGGCCGCGGCGCGCGCGATGGGTATAAAAACCATCGGCGAAGAGAGCGGTGGCGGCCGCACCGGTAATACCAGCGGAGGTTTCGCGATCGTTACGCTTCCGCATTCCAAACTCACGCTGGCCGTGCCGCTGCTGGGATATTACATGCACGCCGCGGAAGCGGGGCCCGGCGGCGTTCCTGCCGATGTAACCGTGCTGCCCACGGTACGCGATGTGCTGGAAGGGCGGGATGTCGTATTACAGGAGGCCCTGAAATTGCTGCATGCCGATTAGCCGATGCGGATTTCCGCGCTACTCGCCGAGCCAGGCCTTGAAACCGGCCACTTTCTCGCGGCTGATGATGATCTCCGCAGCAGGGTGCTCCGGCCGGATGTCCAGCTTCAGCTTGCCGTTCCACCACACATTGATCCGCGAAATGGCGGGGTAGCTGACGATGAGCTGGCGCGTGGCGCGGAAAAACATGTCGGGGGATACGCACTTTTCAATCTCGCCCAACGACATCGACAAATAATATTCCTTCCCGTCGTGCGTTTTAATATAGCTGATCTTGTCGCGGGAAAAGAAATACGCGATGTCCTGCACCGGTACGGAAATGATGGTTTGACCACGTTTGATGGCGAAGCGTTCCTTGTAGGCCTGTTTTTTCAACAGTTGTTCGAGCATTTGCGCGATGTCCCGGATGTCGGGGACTGGGGTTTGTAAAGTAAGCATGGGAGTCGCATTATTCTTATCGGCAAAGTAAAGCGATCTGAAAACGCCGCGTATCCGGTTAACTACTTATTTTTCGTAATTACTTACATATATTTTCCGATGAAACGACATTAATGGCAACCCGGAGGGGGCATTTTACACACCCAATCGAAAACCGGCTTATATGCGAGAAATCAGCTTACTGCTACTGTGGGTCAGTGTATTACACAGCTGTTCGTCTAACGGCGATAATGATGGCTCCCCCGGAGCGGTGACTGCCGCAGCTGGCCGGTAAGCGATGTGCGGAATTTTTGACATTCACAAAGAATTGATTTTCAGTACGATATTTTTGACCACTTTCCGACAATCCGATGATCTTAACAACAATACGGATGATGAATATTTCGTATCTTTGTCACTATTCGACTTTGAAAAACCATTTTTGACAAAACATTTGTGAAAGAAATTAATTATGAGGCGGATGAAAAAACGTTTAAGCAAAAAGATATTCATACTTCCATTTGTAGTCCTTACTTCCCTACTGACTTTGAATGTTTCTTCCATAGGAAAAAAGAACGGGGGGGTGGTGAAGCCGGTCAAATTACACGCTGCGGCCAGCGCGGCCAAGATGTACGATTCATTGGGACTTGAAACCGCGGGGTTGTCGCGCCAGGCGTTTGAGCGGGCGATGACGGGTTATCGCAAACTCGTTTCGGAAGGGAAGGTCCAGAAAGACAATATCATTTCCATCATCGATTTCAGTTTACCGTCTACCAGCAAGCGATTGTTCGTGATCGACCTGGAGGAAGGGAAAGTGTTGTTCAATACGCTCGTGTCTCACGGCCGGAATTCCGGTAAAGCCATGGCCACTTCATTTTCCAACCGTCCGGAGAGTTACAAGAGCAGCCTGGGTTTCTACGTAACGCGCGATACTTACCAGGGCCAGCACGGTTATTCGCTGCGGCTGGAAGGGACGGAACTGGGCATCAACGATAAGGCGATGGAACGCGGGATCGTGATGCACGCGGCCGATTATGTGAACGACAAACTGGGGAAAGCGCAGGGCTACATCGGCAGAAGCCTCGGTTGCCCCGCGGTGCCGGTGAATGTGCATAAAAAGATCATCGGCAGCATCCGGAACGGAACCTGTCTGTTCATTTACAGTCCAGACCGCAAATACCTGGCTTCCAGCCGCGTATTGCAGCCTGCGGCGTAACGGCGGAAGCCGGCAGGATTGTCTATATTGAGACAAATACCGCCGGTGTTATGAAGCAGATATTTCTTTCTCTCTTGATTATTCCACAAGTATTTATAGCGAGCGGATCGCGCAGCGGAGACATCCCGGCGCCATCCGCTTTTTCTTTGCGTACCGTGCCGCCCGTGGTGCGGATCAACCAGGTGGGATACCTGCCCGGCGGCGTGAAAGTGGCTGTGTGGGGCGGGCCGGATGGGATGACGGTCGATGCCTTCCGGTTGATAGATGCCTCCAGCGGGAGAGCCGTTTTTACCGCCCGGGCCGGCAGGGCATTCGGCGCGTACGGCCCTTTCGGCCAATCGTACCGCCTGCACTTTTCCGCCTTCCGCACACCGGGAACGTATTACATCGAAACCCCTTCCGCCAGGTCCCCCAACTTCCGCATCGGGCCCGACGTCTATAAAGGCGCAGCCGATTTCTGCCTGCGCTACCTCCGCCAGCAACGCTGCGGGTTCAACCCTTTCCTCAAAGATTCCTGTCATACCGAAGACGGCTACACACTATATGGCCCCATGCCCGACAGTACGCGGATCAACGCCATCGGCGGCTGGCATGATGCCAGCGATTACCTCCAGTATTCCACCACTTCCGCCAATACAGTGTATCATCTGCTGGCCGCCTGGCGCGACTTTCCCGGGGTTTTCGGCGATGATCACGCCGCCACGGGGCTTCCCGGCGCCAACGGCGCGCCCGATGTGCTCGACGAGGCGCGTTGGGGGCTCGACTGGTTGCTGAAAATGCATCCGCAAAGCGACTGGCTTTTCAACCAGATCGCCGACGACCGCGATCACCGCGGGATGCGGCTGCCGAAGCTGGATACCTTTTACGGGCGTGGTTTCGAGCGGCCGGTGTACTTCTGTTCCGGCGAGCCGCAGGTGCAGGGCGTGAAATACAAAAAGATGAACCACAGTACCGGCGTGGCGTCTACCGCGGGCAAATTCGCGAGTGCCTTTGCACTGGGGCATTCGCTCCTGCAAAGGAAAGACGCGGCCTATGCGGAGCGCCTGTTGCAAAGGGCGCACAGCGCCTACAAGCTGGGCCTGGAGAAGCCGGGTGTACAACAGACGGCTTCGGTCATGTCTCCCTACATTTACGCAGAAGATAATTGGACAGACGATATGGAACTGGCCGCCGCGGAGCTGTACGGCGTTACCCGCGATGCGAAATTTTTCCGGGAAGGACGGGCGTATGCGGCGCAGGAGCCCGTAACGCCCTGGCTCGGAAAGGATACGGCGAGCCACTATCAATGGTACCCTTTCATCAACCCCGGCCATTACGAACTGGCCAAACGCAGTTCCGGCGCGGCCCGGCGCGAACTGACCGGGTATTATGCGAACGGGATCGAAAAGGTTTGGGCGAAGGCGAAAGACAACGCGTTCTACCGCGGTGTGCCTTTCATCTGGTGCAGCAACAACCTTACCGCCGCTTTTGCGATACAATGTTACTGGTACGGCAACCTCACTGCAGACAAGCGTTTCGCGGAACTGGCGCAGGCGAATGTAGACTGGCTGCTGGGTTGTAACCCATGGGGAACGAGTATGGTGTACGGGTTGCCTGCGCACGGAGATACGCCCGTGGACCCGCATTCCGCGTTCACGCATATCGGGAATTACCCGATAGACGGTGGTTTGGTGGACGGGCCGGTGTACGGATCGATCTACGGCAGCCTCATCGGGATCCGGCTCGCGGAGGCGGACGAGTATGCGCCTTTCCAAAGCCCGCTGGTGGTGTACCACGACGATTACGGCGACTACAGTACCAACGAACCTACGATGGATGGTACGGCGGTGCTGATTTACCTGTTGGCGTTAAAGGAAAACGAAGGGCTTACCACTGAAAAAGCAACACCCCGACCAGCAAAATAGTACGCTGGAGACCGCTCCTCAGCATGCGCAAAGCCTTGCGCATGTGTTGTTCCACTGTATTGACGGAAATGCCCGAGCGTTCGGCGATCTCTTTGTTACTGAGCTCTTCTCCCCGGCTGAGCAGGAAAACCTGCCTGCATTTTTCCGGAAGTTGCTGGATGGCGTCCGACAACTGGAGGCTCAGCTCTTTGTGGGAAAGATAGGATTCCACGTCGTTGGAAGGCGGCGCGGGCCGCGTTTCCTGGAAGATCTCGTATTTGTGGTGGATGGATTGGCGGTGGATGAAATTCAGTACCCGGTTGCGAAGCGCGGTGAATATGTAAGCTTTGAAAGAGGTGTGGATTTCGAGCCGGTCTTTCCTCTCCAGCAGTTCGAGGAACACTTCCTGCACAAATTCCCGCGCGGTTTCGCGGTCGCCCGTTTTTTCATATGCTTTTTTCAGCAACATGACGGCATACCTTTCATACAGCGTCTCAAACGCAGACTGGTCGCCATTCTTCCAGCGGCCCAGCAATATGGTGTCGGTATGTTGAAGAGAGTGTGGAATAGATTCTGGCTGTTTTATCGCAAGTTAAATGTAAGTAAAAATAAGCGGCAAATACAAAGTGAAACCCCGGAAAAAATATTTTTTTAACGCGCGTAACGGTTGATGTATTATTGATTGTCCTATACGGTAACCGACGCATCAAATCATACATATGAGCGTGACAGACATCAGGCAATTACTGGAAAAATACGAGGCCGGCACTTGTTCGCCGGAGGAGCTGGAGGCATTGGAGGCATGGTACGAAAGTTTTCGTCATCCGGACGCGACAGACGCGGGCTGGGAGGCGGACGAAGTGCTGACGCGCGAATTGATGCAGGATTTTCGGGACATGCAGCGGCGCCGGGAGCGGCTTTTGGGCGGCAACGGCTGGCGCAGCTGGTGGAAGGTGGCGGCAGTGGTGATCCCGCTGGCGGGGATCGGTGCTTTCCTGTGGATGAGCCGCCCATCGGCGGGCACATCCGTTCGGGGCCCCGTGCTGGCGGAAGCGCCGGCGAAACCCGACAGCAAACGTTTCATCCAGCTGCCCGACAGCAGTACCGTGGTATTGCGGGAGGGCAGCTCCCTCTTATATCCTGCCTCGTTCGACGGTAACGAGCGGGAAGTGACGCTTACCGGCGAAGGGTATTTCGACATCCGCGAACAGCCTGGAAAGCCTTTCCGCATCCGGTCGGGCAAACTGGTGACCACCGTGCTGGGGACCGCTTTCACCATCAAGGCCTACCCCGGCCAGGAGCATGTGACGGTGACGGTCAACAGCGGAAAGGTGAAGATCGAAGAACATGACAGCAACAAGCTGCTGGGCATTTTACAGCAAGACCAGCAGATCGTATATGAAAACTCGGCCGCCGTGGCGGAAACGCGCCGCGTGAAAGCGGAAGAAAACGTGACCTGGTTGAAGCAGGGGATGGATTTCAATTCCGTGCCTTTCGGCGACATCGCAGCGCAGATTGCCGGGCAATACCAGGTAAAAATCGAATTCGCCAGCGAATCGTTGCGCAACTGCAGGATCAGGGCCACTTTCGAGGGCACGGAAACGCTCGACCAGGTGCTGTTCGTATTATGCACGGTCGGCAACACTACCTATAGCCATTCCGCGAAAGGGATCATCATCAGTGGAGAAGGCTGTATGGAAGCGGACAGCAGCATCGTCCGGTAACTGAAAAGACAGAAAGCTGAAAAATAGATCGGTAACCAAAATCAAACACATGAATCGGATCATGACGAGGCAGCCGTGCCTGCGCCATTAACGAAAAACCCCTCCGTACTGTGGCAGGTCGGGAGGGGAAGGTCTAAAACGTAAACAGCCTGTTGGGGCTGATTCTTCATCATTTTAAACTATTGCAAGTTATGCAAAAATCAGCGGTTTTTGCTAATGGTCGGCTATTGCCATTACTGTACAAAGCGGTTTATTCCACGCAAATGCGTTTTGTTATGAGATTTAGTCTCTCTCTCCTGCTCTTCATGATCCTGGGGCTCCAGTTGATGGTAGCTTCCCCGCTCAAAGGCCAGGCGCTGGATGAAAAGAAAATTACGATGGAAGCACCCAACATCACGCTGGAAAAGGCGCTGGTGCAGCTGGAGAGGCTCTCCGGTTTCAGAGTGGCCTTCGCCACCGAGAAAGTGCAGCGGCACCAGCGGGTTTTCATGCCCATGGGCACGCGCAGCGTGAGCGCGGCGCTGGAATCCCTGCTGCAGAACACGGGCATGGTATATCGCTACGCGGAAAATACCATCCTGATCGTATCGCAGCCCCGGGAATCCCCCGTTCCCCACGCAGCTCCGGTTGCAGCGGCAGACTCCGTTTTTCCCCTTCGTGGAAAAGTCATGGATGAAACCGGATTGCAGTTGCCCGGGGTTTCCATCCGGGTGAAAGGCACCACCCGCGGCGTCTATTCCGATGGCAACGGACAGTTCGTCCTGGAAGTGTCCCGCGGCGAAGTGATCCTGTTCTCTTCCGTAGGCTCCATCCAGCAGGAACATATCGTATCCGGCTCCGCGCCCCTGTCCATCGTAATGGTGGCAGACCACCGTAAACTGGAAGACGTGGTGATCGTGGGATATGGCACCCAGCGCAAAGCGAACCTCACCGGCGCCGTAAGCACGGTAGACGTGAAGCGCACCCTCGAAGCCAGGCCCATCACCGACATCGGCCGCGGCCTCCAGGGCGCCGTACCCGGCCTCACCATCACCACCGCCAGCGGCGACCTCGGCAGAAACCCCAACATCCGCCTCCGCGGCATGACCGGCTCCCTCAACGGCGGCGGCACGCAGCCCCTCATCCTGGTAGACGGTGTGGAAGTGACCAGCCTGCAAATGGTAAACCCGCAGGATATCGCCGACATGTCTGTCCTCAAAGACGCCGCGTCTGCCGCCATCTACGGCCCCCGCGCCGCATGGGGCGTTATCCTCATCACCACCAAAAGCGGCAAAAAAGGCGCTCCCGCCACCATCAATTACAGCAACAACTTCTCCTGGTCCAAACCCCTCAACCTCCCCGAAGTGGCAAAAGCCTCCGATTGGGCTGCCATGGTGCTGGACGTTAGGCGGCGGACCACCAATAACCCCAACCTGGTCTCTTTCGCCACGCTGGGCATGACGTACGATACCCAAAGCATCCGCAAGATCAGGGAATGGGAAGAAAAATACAGTGGGGTAGACCTGGGCGATGAAATGGTCAACGGCCGGGATTATGAAGTCCGCGGTGGCGCGTTTTACCCCATCCGCACCTGGGATGCCGCCGGCAAATGGATGAAAAAAACATCGTTACAGCAGAAACATGACCTGTCGTTCTCCGGAGGCGGCGATAAAACGGTGTACCACCTCAGCCTCGGCTACCTCAACCAAACCGGTATCCTCAAGGTGAAAAACGACCGCTTCGACCGGTACAACGCTACTTTCAACATCAATACCGCGGTGAAGGACTGGATGGACGTTCGTGGGAAAATGATGTTCTCCCAATCGAACCTCACCCAGCCGTTCAGTTATTCCGCCGCCACATACGGCCCCTGGTATTACCTCTACCGCTGGCCGCTGACCTACCCGTACGGTACATTGGGCGGGCAGCCCATGCGCAGCGTTATCATGGAAATGCAGCAAAGCCAGATGGACCGTACCCGCTCCAATTTCAACCGGGTACAGATCGGTACCACGATCCGGCCAATGGAAGGTTTAACGATCGACGTCGACTATACGTATTCCACCACCAATACCCGGATTCACCAGGTGGGCGGAAAACTGCGCGGCATCAACTTCTGGAACGCCGGTAACCTCAATTACGCCGAAGATTTCCAGGGCCCCGCATTCGATATGGTGCGCGACAGGTCGGGCTACAACGCCCTGCACACCGGCCGCGCCTTCGCCACGTATACCAAATCGCTGAACAAGGCGCATAATTTCAAAGTGATCGCGGGGATGGACGTAGACCAATATACCAGCGGTTTCAACAGTTCCGAAAGGAGAAAGCTCATCGATCCGGATTTCGGGGAGATCAGCCTGGCGCTGGGCGACCAGTTCGTGGGCGGCGATGCCAGCCATTGGGCCACCAACGGGTATTTCGCGCGCGTGAACTACGATTATAAAAACAAATACCTGCTGGAAGTGAACGGCCGTTACAACGGTTCCTCGTGGTTCCCGGTGAACGACCAGTGGGCGTTTTTCCCTTCGGCTTCCGTGGGCTACGTGATCACCGAGGAAAAGTTCATGGACGATCTGAAGCCGGTGGTTTCGTTCCTGAAGCTCCGTGGCTCCTGGGGCCAGGTGGGCAACCAGAACCTCGGCGGATACCGTTTCCTGTCCGTCATGAATTCCGCGAACAGCGGATGGCTCGTTGGCGGCAATAATATGCTGACGTTCTCGTCTCCCGGCCTCGTTTCCCCCACATTGACCTGGGAAAAAGTGACGACGCTCGACTTCGGTGTAGACGCCCGGTTCTTCGATAACAAATTCGGTGTCACGTTCGACTGGTACAACCGTGTTACGTCTGACATGATCACCCAAACCGTGGGCGTTCCGTCTACGCTCGGCACATCCGCCCCCGTGCTGAATTTCGGGGAACTGACCACGAAAGGATGGGAGCTGGCGCTGGACTGGAACCACCGTACGGAAAGTGGTGTCGGCATCAACTTGACGGCTGCCGTTACGGACTTCACCGAATCGCTGACCAAATTCGTAAGCGCCACCAGGAACATCTATGGAAACTACGAAGGCCGCGTGCTGGGCGAAATCTGGGGATATGAAACCGACCGTATTTTCCAGGAAGGCGACTTTACACAGGCCGGCGGGGTTTGGGTGCCGAAGGAAGGGATTCCCGACCAGACGGAGCTCACCCGCGGCAGCGGCTGGTTCCGCTACGGCCCCGGCGATATCAAGTATAAAGATATCACCGGCGATGGAAAAGTGACCTTCGGGAAAGAAACCGTCGACGACCACGGAGACCTCCGCATCATCGGGAACTCCACACCCCGCTACCAGTATAGCTTCCGGGCCGGGGGCGACTGGAAAGGCATCGATCTCGGCGTTTTCTTCCAGGGCGTAGGCAAAAGGGATTACTGGGCTTCCGGGCCAGTAGTGATCCCCGGGTTCCGCGAAGCCGAAGCATGGTACGCGCACCAGCTCGATTACTGGACGCCTTCCAATCCCAACGCTTTCTATCCCCGCCCCACCAACCACGAACAACTGGAAAGCTCGAAGAACTTCTACCGCCAAACGAAGTATATGCTGAACATGTCGTACCTGCGCCTTAAAAACCTGACGCTCGGGTACACCCTGCCGCAGCACCTCATCAGCCGCGCCAAAATCAAAACCGCCCGCATTTATGTGGCCGGCGAAAACCTGGTGACGTTCGATAAGCTCGACGTTCCCATCGATCCCGAAATTGACTACCTGCCCGAACAATCTGACCGGAACTCCTTCGGCCGCGTGTACCCTTACCGCGCCGAATATTCCGTAGGCCTGCAGATCACTTTCTAATCGATTTAAACTGACAGTATATGAAACGCAAAATATTCGCACTTTTATTCGCAGCAACCCTGGCCGGAGGATGCAAAAAGGAATTCCTCGTGCGCATGCCGCTCGACCAACTTACAGACCAGACGTACTGGTCATCCGAGGAGAACGTCCGCGCCTTCGCCTACCGGTTTTACGCCGCTTATTTCCCCGGCTTCAGTTCCGGGTACACCTGGGCTAACTACACCTATCTCGGGCAAGGCCTGAACGATGATTTTTCACCGGAAACGCCTAATCCCTTCACCAAACAGGTGCCCAACAGCTCTTCCAACTGGGGCTTCATCCGGGTTAGGGATGCCAACCTCATGCTGGCACGCGTGCAGGCGATGCCAAACCTCCAGCCCGCCGCCCGCGATCATTGGATGGGCGTTGCCCGGTTCTTCCGCGCCATGGCGTACTACCAGCTCGTGAACGATTATGGCGACGTGCAGTGGTACGACCGCACCATCGATATCGTCGAGGAAAAAGAGCTCTTCAAGCCCCGCGACGCACGCACCGTAGTGATGGACCACATGCAGGAAGACCTTGAATACGCTGCCGCCAAAATCCGCGCGGAAGACGGCGCCACCGGGCTGAACGTTACCAAATGGGTGGCGCTTGCTTTCATGTCGAGGATCATGCTGTTCGAAGGCACCTGGCAGAAGTACCAGGCCGCCAATAACGATAAATCCAAAAAGTACCTCGAAGCCGCCAAATGGGCCGCCAACGAAATCATCACAAAAGGCAATTTCAGCTTTTCTCACGGCTACCGGCTGTCGTTCAACTCGCTAGACCTCGCTTCCAACAAGGAAATGATCATGTACCGCAGCTATATGCCCGGGTTACTGACGCATTCCATGATGAGTTACGTGAACACCGATGCGCAGGTGGGGCCCTCCAAAAACCTCGTGGAGTCTTACCTCTGCAAAGACGGGCTCCCCATCGGCCTTTCGCCGCTTTACAAAGGCGATAAAACCATCGCCGACGTGCTGACCGACCGCGATCCCCGGCTGCGCCAAACCGTGGCGCCCGCGCTGCGGCCCAACGGTTCCAAGGGCCGGTTCAACAATTACGCGACCTCCAGCTCGGGGTATGCGCACCACAAATTCCTCAACGAGGAAATCGCGACGTTACCCAACGGTACGAGCAACCTGAATGATACCGACGCCCCCGTGATCCGGTACGGCGAAGTGCTCATGAACTATGCGGAAGCTTGTGCGGAATTGGGTACCCTTTCGCAGGCGGACCTCGATAAATCGATCAACATACTGCGGGCGCGGCCGGTAGATAATGCCAATCCCTTGCCGCCGCTCCAGGTGGTAGGCGGGCAGCCTGCCGTGAACGGAGTGGCGTACGACGATCCCGCGCGCGACCCGGGAGTGCCGGCCCTGATCTGGGAAATCCGTCGTGAACGCCGGGTGGAACTCAGCATGGAAGGGTTCCGGCTGGATGATTTGCGCCGCTGGAAGAAAATGGGATATGCAGACACCCGCGCCAATTCGGACATCAACCGCGGCGCCTGGATCAAGCGGTCGGAATGGGAGAAAGCCGGCGGCGGTTCCTGGCTCGTGAATATTACACTGACCGGTGCAGACGAAGGCTACATCATTCCGTCCGTTTCCGCGAATGCAGACAGGATTTTTGACAACGAGCGCGTATATTTGACCCCGATCCCTGCCGATCAGATCAAAATATTCTCCGATAAGGGATATGAGCTGAAGCAGAATCCTCTTTGGTCAAATTAAAATTCCTTGATTTATGTTGCTGGCACTGACGCAATCGCGGATTTTTACCGGAAAAGAAACGAGAACGGGCGAGGCCCTGTTACTGGAAAACGGAAGAATTTTAGGACTGGTCAGTGAAAACAGCATCCCTTCAGATTATTACATCATCCATCATCCCGGGATGACGATCGTTCCGGGGCTGCTGGATCTGCAGATATACGGAGGAGGCGGCGTACTTTTTTCGGACGCCCCCTCCTCCGCTGCATTGTACGATATGGCGGCGGGGCTCGTAAAGACCGGGACGTCGGGTTTCCTCATCACCCTGGCCACCAACCGGCTGGAAGTGTTCGAGGCGGCGATGGACGTGGTCAGGGAAAACCCACATCCCGCCGTACTGGGCCTACATCTCGAAGGGCCGTACATCAATCCCGTAAAACGCGGCGCCCACATCCTGGACTGCATCCGAAAACCGGAGCGAAAGGAAGTGGAAGCGCTTCTCAAACGCGCCGCCGGCACCGTCAAAATGATGACCGTCGCCCCGGAAATGATGGACGCAGATATCGTCAGGCTCCTGCTCGACCATGGTGTGGTATTATCCGCCGGCCATAGCAATGCCACTTTTGAAGAAGGGAAAACCGGTTTCGACGCCGGTATCCAGACGGCCACGCACCTTTTCAACGCCATGAGCCCGTTCCACCACCGCGATGTTGGGCTTCCCGGTGCCGTGTACCAGTCCAACGCGCATGCCAGCATCATCCCCGACGGGATCCATGTGAGCTACGAAGCATTGTCGATCAGCAAGAAAATCATGGGCGAACGATTATTCCTCATTACCGATGCGGTAGAGAAAAGCGAAGGCGCCTATCCGCACGTTCGGCAAAGCGATCGCTTCACGTTGCCGGATGGCACGCTTTCCGGCTCGGCGATCACGCTGGCAGCAGGGATCCGCAACTGTGTGCAACATGTGGGCATCCCGTTCGAAGAGGCGGTTAGGATGGCTACGGTGTACCCTGCGAAACTGATGGGGTATACGGACATCGGCGCCATTCGCGCAGGATATCGCGCCAATCTCACTTTGCTCGATGCCGCCGGCAATCCCGGAGGCGTGTACCTCGACGGGCAGTTCCATCAATAATATTTCCGGAAAAGAAACTGGGAGGCCGGGCGCAAAAAATGCCCGTGTGGGGAACGCAAACCGGTAGACGACCTGCCTGGCCGGCGAAATGTGCGTCATGATTTCCCGGGGATGCTATGCAGGCATAGACATCCATCGAGGGATCGTATGTTGGGTACGCACGGAATTTATTTACGGGTTACCAGGTAATTATAGTCGTTTAACAGGGTTTCCAGGAATTCCAGCGCGGGCATATCGCTGTCAATATGTAATACTTCCTTGATTTTGAATGAGATACGTTCTGCTATCACGAAATCCTGGCTCCGGTGGGTACTGTCGATCACCGATTTTATCTTGCTCAGGTCGCGGTCAGACAGCCGGAGGATTTGCGGGAACCGGGGCTCATAATTCTCCTGCTCGATCTCCCGGAAAATAGTATCCTCCAGGCGGTGCCGCTGGCGGGTACGCACCAGGATCGTTCCCGCCGCCATATCGCCCAGCCGCTGGTTCAGGGGCGACCTGAGCACCATCACCACCGGCAACATCCCGATCAGCAACACCATCAGCGCCGTAAGCGGCGAAGTTTCCGTCAGAATGGCGCCGATGAAGAACATCGTCAGCAATGGCGACTCGATCAGCCGGAACATCCATCGCAAGGCCACCTGGCTCAAACTGGGCACATTGCCCATAAGGCTCACCACCTTCACGTCCATCACCCGCTTCCCCAGGCTCTGGCCCCGCATCAGCAGTTCAGACACCAAATAATACAGCGAAACCGGCAGTAACACCACCGTAGAATAGGCCAAGCTCCTTTCGGTGGCGCCCAAATCAGCCTTTTCGATAAAATAGATCGCCACCAACACGTATGCCACCCGGATGATGAGATCGAGCAGATACGCCACGAGGCGCCGGCCCAGATCGGCAGCTTCAAACTCCAGGTCAATATTGAAAACGGTAGGGATTTTAATATTAGGCATATTCAAATTTAAAATTTATTATATTTTCACTTCGTTATTTTTTATCTCCGGTACCGCATGAGAGAATCTTCATTCATTAAACGTAACCTGGCCAGGTGGAACAAAATCCGCGAGGAACCAACCGAGGACCCGGATGTGATGGCCGAAAGGTTCACATCCCTCGTCGACGATCTTGCCTACGCCAAAACATTCTACGCGCACAGTAAAGTTACCGGGTACATCAACGGAATGGCCGCCGCCATCTTCCAGCGTATTTACCGGGACCATCAGGGCGACAAACACCGTTTCCGCAATTTCTTCAAATACCAGTTGCCGCTGCTGATCCGCAAACATCACCGCGTTTTCCTGTTCACGTTCTGCTATTTCCTCCTGTTCTGCATCCTGGGAGCTTTCTCTTCGGCGCACGACGACACGTTCGTCCGCGGCGTTTTGGGAGACGATTATGTGAACATGACGGAAGAGAACATCGCCAAAGGTGATCCGTTCAACGTGTACAAAGACGAAAATCCCTGGATGATGTGGCTGCGGATCGGGTATAACAACATCCGCGTATCTATGTACTGCTTCGTGAGCGGGATCGCTTTTTCGGCGGGAACGCTGTGGGTGCTGTTCAAGAACGGCATCATGCTCGGATCGTTCCAGTATATGTTCTTCGCCAAAGGCCTGGGCCTGAAATCCGTACTGGTGATCTGGATCCACGGAACGCTGGAGATATCCTCCATCGTCATCGCCGGCAGCGCCGGCGTAATCCTGGGCAACAGCCTGCTGTTTCCCGGAACGTTTTCCCGCAAGGAATCCCTCAAGCGCGGCGCCCTCGAAGGCGTGAAGATCATCGTGGCCCTCATTCCCATTTTCATCGTGGCCGCTTTCCTCGAAAGCTTCGTGACCCGGCACACCGAAATGCCCATGTTCCTCAGCGTGACCATCCTCGCCGTTTCCGCCGCATTCATGATCTGGTATTTCGTTTGGTACCCCATCCGTGTTCAGAAAATGGGCTACCGCCTCGATATGGACAGCAAACTGATTAAACCCGCCGCCGCATGAACCAGCTGAAAACCGTGCTGTTGATCCTTTTGCTGACGGCTGGCGGGAACGCGCTTGCCCAACGGGCCGATACGCTCGAATACCGTATGCTCGATTCTACCGATAGCGATAATATCCCTTCCGTGGCCGAAGCGTCGCAGGATGTGGACATCGATCCTGCCGAACCGGAAAACGAAGAATTGTCGGAATCGGATATGAATACCGAGGAAAAGATGCGCCACGGGATAATCGATCATTCGCTGTACGACCGCCAGCCGGTAGACGGGTTCGACGAAGGTTCGCAGATGCGCCTGACGCCCCGGGGGCCCGCCGCCGGCGCGCTGCAAAAACTCCGCGACGACGAATCCCTGAAATACCCGCCCTACAACCCCCGGAAAGACTGGCGTCCGCAATGGATAAAGGACCTGGGGCAATGGGCCGCCGGCAACATCCGGCTCCTTCGCAATTTGATGCTGGGCGCACTCGGGCTGCTGATCATCGTCATGATCGTCCTGTTCATGGGCAAGAACGATATACCCGTTTTCAGATGGAGATCGCGGCGGAAACCGGCCGAAAGCGAAGTGGCGGAAGAGATCGGCCAAACCGACCTGGAAGCCCTGGCCCTCGCCGCTCGCAATGCCGGACAGCTGCGCGAAGCGGTCCGCTTCCGGTACCTGCACACGCTTCACCTGCTGGAAAATGTGGGGCTGATCTCCCGGACGAAAGACAAAACCAATATGGATTATCTCCGCGAACTGGGCCGTACCAGTTATTACCAGCCCTTCGCCGCCATCACGCTGCAATACGAATATGTATGGTACGGAAAGATGTCGCTGAGCGAAGCGCAATATTGGCGCGTAAACGAGGCATTCGAAGATTTTAAAAACTCCTTGACCAAATAACCGCAGTGAGTAAACGCATTATCATCATTGTTCTTGCCGCCGCCGTGGTTGTGCTGTTCCTGCTGTTGATGCTGGGCATCCGGCATTTGACTTCGCCTGCATTCGATGCCGCGCAGGACCCGCGCTACCAGCGCCAGGAGATACATTACGGCAACAGGAGCACCCGGCCTTACGGCGGGAAAGTGGCTTTTACGCTGCTCGACGGATATTTTAACGGCAGGGCCCCCCGCCGGGTAACGCGCCCCTTCTCCTACACCTACCGCAATTCCGATAACCTGAAAGGAAACAATTCCGTGTACATCGCGGTGGCCACGCAGCTTTTCCTTACCGATAAGGATGCGGAAGATATGTCGGCCTATGTATCGGCCGGCAACCAGTTGTTCCTGGTGGTGGAAGGTACGGACTCCCTCCTCCAGAAAACCTTCGGTTTCAGAACAACCGAACCATTATTCGAATCCGGGCCCTCCTCCGCGGTACAACGCTTCGTCAACCCGGCTTTTTCGCCAGACACGGTATTTTCCGGGAAGGGTATTCCCATGAACAGCCACCTGGTACTGGCCGAAAGCGATACGTCCATCATCACCATCCTCGGCAACAACGCGCAGCATCAGCCCAACTACTTCCGCGTACAACACGGTGAAGGCCACCTTTTCGTGCTGCTCAACCCCATGAGCTGGACCAATTCCTGGCTCCTGGAAAACAATAACGTGCAGGCGCTCACCTGGCAAATGGCCTATCTGCGCATGCATGCAGACCATGTGTATTGGGACGAATTCTATAAGTACCAGCTCATGCCGCGCACGTCAGACAATTTCTCCGACATGCAGGTGATGCTGAAACACCCGCCGCTGAAATGGGCGCTCTGGCTGGCTTTGCTCCTGGTGGCCCTGTACATTTTCAGCGAAAGCAAGCGCCGCCAGCGCATCATCCCCGACAGGCCCGTGCTCCGCAACAATTCCATCGATTTTGCGGAAACCCTCGGCCGGCTGTACTACCTTCATCACAACAACGCCAACCTGGCCCAGAAAATGGTCCAGCACCTGCTCGAATACATCCGCCAGCATTATTTCCTCAACACCGCACGGATCGACGCCGAATTCATCACCGGCCTCGCCCGCAAGTCGGGATTCCCGCAGGAATATGTGGAATCAATGATGCAGATGGTAATGGAAGTGCGGACAGGGGCGCATGTGGATGACGAGTATCTGCATATTTTGTATAACAGCATCTATCAATTCTATCAAAATCCGAAATAATGGACATTAACACCTTTGTGCCGCGAACCGACCTGGCCGATCTTCACAATGCCGTAAATGCGATCCGGAATGAGATCGGGAAAGTAATTGTAGGACAGCACCAGATGGTAGACCTGCTGATCACCGGTTTGCTGGCCAACGGGCATGTGCTTGTGGAAGGCGTTCCCGGTGTGGCCAAAACGCTGGCGGCCAAGCTGCTCGCCGGTACCATCGACGCGAAGTTTTCCCGTATCCAGTTCACGCCGGACCTCATGCCGGCCGACGTATTGGGGACTTCCATCTTCAACCCGCAAAGCAAGGAATTCGAATACAAGAAAGGCCCGGTTTTCGGGAATATCATCCTGATAGACGAGATCAACCGCGCCCCGGCCAAAACGCAGGCCGCGCTGTTCGAAGTGATGGAGGAACGGCAGATCACCAACGATGGCGTTACCCACATCCTCGATTCGCCTTTCATGGTAGTGGCCACGCAAAACCCCATCGAGCAGGAAGGTACTTACCGGCTGCCGGAAGCCCAGCTCGACCGCTTCCTTTTCAAAGTAGATGTGAAATATCCCGCTTTGCAGGACGAGATCGCCATCCTCCAGGCCGCCAATGCCCGCGGGGGCGACCATTCCGCCGTGGAGCAGGTGACGACCGTGGTGACCGCCACCACCGTGATCCGCCTGCAGCAGCAGGTGCGGGGCATCCTCATGGAAGAGAAACTCCTGCATTACGTAGCCACGCTGGTGAACGAAACGCGCAACAACCCGGGCATTTACCTCGGCGCGTCGCCGCGCGCATCCGTAGCCGTGATGAACTGCGCCAAAGCCGTGGCCGTGATGAACGGGCGCGATTTCGTGACGCCGGATGACGTGGTGTACATCCTTCCCCACGTGCTCCGCCACCGTATCATCCTCACGCCCGAACGCGAAATGGAAGGCATCTCGCCCGACGAAGTGATCGCTGAAATCCTCAAAGCCGTAGAAGTACCCAGATAATCCACAACATGCCGATCACCCGATTCTATCAATCGCTGTTTTTCCGCAACCGGCTGTACCTTTCGCTGGGCGTGCTGGTGCTGGTTTGCATCACGGGCTTTTTCATTCCGGCCGCGTTCACGGCCGCTTTGATCGGCTTCGCCGTGTGGGCGGGGCTGATCCTGCTCGATCTGCTGATGCTGTACTCGCCGGGAAAGGCCATCGAAGCGGAAAGGATCATGGCGGAAAGGTTCAGCAACGGCGACGAAAACCCCATCCACTACTCGGTCCGCAGCAAATACGGATTCCCGGTGCGCGGCGAGGTGATGGACGAATTGCCGTTCCAGTTCCAGCGGCGCGATTTCACCATCCCCCTGAAACTGGAAGCCGGCGGCGAAACACGCGTCCAATTTGCCTTGCGGCCCGTGGAAAGAGGCGAATACGCTTTCGGGAAACTGCACGTCTACGCCTGGAGCCCCTTCGGCCTGGTGTGCCGCCGCTTTTCGCTGGACGCCGCCCAGACCGTGAAAGTCTATCCATCCTTCATCCAGCTCCGCAATTACGAACTGTTTTCCGTCAAACATAAACTGAACGAGCTCGGCGTGCACCGCCGCCGCGTAATAGGCCACAGCATGGAGTTCGATCATATCAAGGAATATATCCGCGGAGACGATGTGCGCACCCTCAACTGGAAAGCCACCGCCCGCAGAGGCAACCTCATGGTCAATAGTTATACGGAGGAACGCTCGCAGCTCGTGTATTGCGTGATCGACAAAGGCCGCAACATGAAAATGCCTTTCGGCGGCCTCACCCTGCTCGACTACGCCATCAACGCCACGCTCGTTTTCAGCAATGTAGCCATGCAAAAGGGCGACAAATCAGGCCTCATCACTTTCACCGGCAAACAAACGGAAGTGATGCCCGCCAGCAACAAGAAAATCCAGCTCAATAAAATCCTCGATCAGCTCTACGCCCAATCCACCGACTGGATGGAAACCGATTTCGAGCGGCTGGGCGTGCATCTGCGGGCTTCGCTGTCGCAACGCTCATTCCTCATGCTGTTCACCAACTTCGAGTCGCTGTCGGGTATGCAGCGACAGTTGCCGTACCTGAAGCAGCTCGCCAAATATCATATGCTGCTGGTGGTGTTTTTCGAGAATACGGAACTGAAAGACCTGAACGAAAAGCGGATGACGGAAACGGAAGATATTTACATGCAGGTGATCGCCCAGAAATTCGCGCACGAGAAAAAGCAGATCGTCCGGGAACTGGCGCAGGCGGGCATTATGAGCCTCCTCACACCGCCGGAGCACCTCACTGTCAACGTTGTCAATAAATACCTGGAGCTCAAATCCAGGATGGTATTGTAATGCGGGATTCCTGAAATTGAAAAGCGCCGGCTTCACAATAGGAAGCCGGCGCTTTTTCGTTGTAGAATATTTATCTGCGGCGGCGCGGACCGTTATCTTCTTCTTCCGTTCCCAGCTCGAATTCTTTCGGCCCTTTTTTGCCCAGCTTGTTGAACTTGCGGATGTTGTACGTCAGGTTCAGGCTGAGATAACGCACGTTGCGGCGGTTGTTGGAATATTGCTCGTAATCTTTCGTCAGCTCGTAGAAATTCCGGACGCTCGACCCGAAGATGTTTTCCACGGAGAAAGCCAGGTTCAGTTTCCGCTGGAACATGTTCACCTGTCCTTTCAGCCCGCTGCCGAAACGCGCTTCCTGCTTGCCCTGGGCGTAATAACGGGGGCCGTTGTACCGGAAGTGCGCCGATACGGAAAACACGCGGATGCGGTAGCTGGTCCAGACGTTGAGGTGGCTCGTCCACCCGGAAACATGCGCGAATTTTTCGCTCACCGCGCCCTGTCCGTCTTCCCCGCCGTCGGTCTTGGTATCGTAGTACCGCAAACCGCCGTTGATATTCAGTTGCAGCGCACCCTTGTTGTTATTGGTGGCTTTGAAGAAGTGGGAATTCAGGGTGATGTACGCGTTATTGTCGCGGCGCGACGCCAGGTTCACGAAAGTGCTCGTGTTGATGATGGTGGTGTCGTTGATATGCTCCACGCGGGTGTAGCGCGAAATGATATCGTCTGCGTCCTGCTTTTCCACACCCACTTTCAGCGAGTGCGATTTCACCTGGATGCTGTATTCGGCGCGGTAATCCTTCGTGAACGAAGGGCGCAGGTTGGGATTGCCCGTGCGGATGTTGAAACTGTCTGTCGTATTCACGAAAGGGTTCAGTTGATCGGGCGACGGCCGGTCCATGTTCCTCGAATAGTTGAACGAGAGCTGCTGTTGCTTGTAATCGTAACTGAAATTCATGCCCGGCGCGAAGTTCGTGTACTTGAACGGAACGCTGCTCCGCAGCGAATCCAGCAAGGCCATCTGGTTGAAGAACTGCAAGCCCGGGTTGAAGCGCAGGTTGGCGCGATGGTCTTTCCAGGGTCTGTAATTGATACCCGCGGAACTGCGGATTTCGTAGGTTTCGTTGTTGAACTCGTTGCCGGCGAAGGTTTCGCGGGATTGGGAGCCGTTGTACACCAGCCTTCCGGTAACGCTGTAACCCAGTTTGGGACTGTTTTTTCCGGTAGTGGCGTTAACGGCGTAGTTCTGGTTGAAAGACGTATAGTCGGTGCTGAGGCGCGGTGCGTCGAGGAGCTCCTTGTCGTTCACGTTCTTCCGCTTCGCGATGTTCTCGTTATCGTTTCCGCTGATATTGGCCGAAGCGCTGAGGTCGTAGTACTTCCCTTTGCCCAGGGGCTGCCGGAAGTGGATATTGGCCCGCATGCTGTAGCTGCCGTTGTTCTGGGTGTTGCGCTGTAGCGAAGTATCGCCTGTCAGCGGGTACAGGTAATCGTTATAGCCCCTGCCGCTGGTGCCGGCCTTGGTAAAGTTGAACCCGGCTTCCAGGCGTTTGTCTTTCTCTTCATACTCCTTGAAATAGTTCCAGTCCGTCACCGCGCGATAGCCGCCACGGCGGTTTTCGCTGTCCTGGTCCTTGAGCATGGTGGGTTTGTGGTCTTTATTGCTGTTGATGGAATTATTCTGTCCGTTAGACCCGTCGCCCGTCCAGCCGAGGGTAACCGCGCCGCGGAGGAATTCCTTGTCGGTGAATTTGCGTTCGTACCGGGTGTTGAGGTTATGGTTGAAGTTGTACGAGGTGCGGAAGTTCTTCTGGGAAAGGAAGGAGCTGTCGCCCCCGGGTGTTTTCGGGAAATAGATACGTTGCAGGTAGCTGGAGTCTGCGTTGTATTGTGCGTTGTTGAAATAAGTGATCTGGAAGGGCGCCATGTTCATGTTGAAGCGCATCTTGGCGTTGAGGTTGCGCCGGCTGTCGACCCCGGCCGTTACAGCGGCGGAATACCCGCGGAACTGTACTTTCCGGGTGATGATGTTGATGTACCGGATATTGGTGCGGCCCTCCACGAGCGCCTGTTCCGCATCCACGGCGTCTGGCGGTTGTTTCAGCACTTCAATCCGTTCGATCATGAAAGAGGGCAGGTTGTTGAGGTAACTGTTGGCGTCCATGCCGGTGTGGGCGATGGGTTTGTTATCGACGTAAAACCTGACCTGGTCTTTCCCTTCCATGGTAATATTGTTATTGGCGTCGATGGTGACGCCGGGCACGTATTCGAGGAGTTCCATGCCGGTGCCGCCGGGGAGGAAGTTTTCGTCGGGTGTGAAGATGATGGAATCCTTGTTCATGGTGAACATTTTCTTCTGTCCCACCACTTCCACTTCCTTGAGGGCGCGGGCGCCGGTTTCGAGGATCACGGTGCCGAGGTCCCACTGCGGGCGCTCGTTGCTGAGCTTGACTTTGACGAAGTAAGGCGTAAAGCCCATGGTGGCCACTTTCACGAGGTAGCTTCCGTAGGGTACGGGTTTTAGGACGAACGTCCCCTTTTCATCTGCGGCAACGCCGTTGATGATCGTGGAATCGTCTTCGTTCAACAGGGCTACGGTGGCGAAAGGGATCGGTTCCTTAATGCCGGACTGCTGCACTTTCCCGCTGATGGCACCGGTTTCCGAATCTTTGTTTGACGGGGGCTGCTGCGCGTAGGCTTCCTGTTGGGTGAACATGCATCCGAGCCAGCACAGGCACGCCGCAATGGCGCCCATACCGGTTTTAGGCGTGAATCTCATCTAAGGTATAATTCTATAGGTTGATGCCGAAAAGTACGCATCCATCGGCCGCCAGACGGGTGTTTTACACCTGTGCATGATTTACGGGATAAATGGTAGCGCCATTTTCCGGCAAGGAAAACGTGGTTCGTTCATGATGATAGACGTCATTACGGCGCAAAACGTTTAAGCGGGATGCGTGATAATGGAGGAGCGGGGAATGGGGAAGATGGGCGGTAGGAAAAAGAAGGACAGCCGCCAAAATTCCGCAACTGTCCTGTACTGTCCTGATATCTTTGCTTACACGGCCAGGTAAGCCCCGTCTAACGGGTAGTAAGACCCGGGCCAATACTCATATCCGCCACCGGAGCGGCTTCTCCGCTGATGCCCGCGTTGTTGCAGGCGTAAGCTCCCCGTTAATGTCCGATACGATCACTTTTGCGCCATGCCTTGCATACAGGAGGGCCGTGGCCTCCCCGATGCCGGAGCCTGCGCCGGTTACCAATGCCACTTTCCCGGAAAAAAGCTGTTCCATCATGTAAGATCTAAAAGATGAATAATCGATAGGGTTACCGTGTAAGGCAGAAGGTTTAACGTAAAATGGCCGGGGAATGTTGGTAGGCCATAAAGGTACAGACAGGCTGCGTTAGGGAAATCCTAAGATTTCGTATCCATAACATATTTGTGTCATATCTTACGGCGCTGGATAATAATTGTCATGATTTTCAGTTAAAAGGGTTTCCATGTACGCGAAAATGCGACCACCGACACTGTTCCGCCTTATGATTGCCGCCCTGCTGCTGCCTGCAGCGGCGCGGGCGCAGAACCTGTTGGCCAACCCCAGTTTCGAAGTCATCAATATCTGTACGGAATACCGCGCCCCCTGCGCACCGGTAGCCTGGGAAAGCGTTTCGCCCGCCAGCAAACTGCTTTTCAACTATCATACTTACCGAAACAAAGCGGGGCATCAATACATCGTTTTGCTGGCCGGCGATACCCGGGAAGACCGGAACTATGCGCAAACCAGGTTGCTGTGCCCGCTCCGGAAAGGACAGCGCTATCGCCTGTCCGGCATCGTAGGCGCAACGGGAAAGCTCCAGGCGGAACTGGATTTTTACCTGTCGAAGGATTACGTTTTCCGCGAACAGGGCCGCGCGCTGACCGACCTGAAACCCACCGTTACTTTCCGGAAAGAACAGGTGGTGAAGGGGCTGGAGAAAAATTTCTACAGGATGGAGATGGAATTTGAGGCGAAAGACGATTACACGCACCTGCTCATGGGCCGGATGGAGCTGCTGCCTTCCCGGCGGCTCGACGGACCTGAATCCGTTTTCATCGATTGGCTGGAACTGGTTCCGGTGGATGGGCGCCCCCTGTGCCCGGAAGCCGCCGCGGTAGAAGATTCCCTGGGCCGGCGGATCCACCGCCACACACTGCCCGGACAGACGATCTCATCCACCAACCCGGTAGTGCCCCTCATCAGGCCCGGCTGTGTAGACATAGACATTCCGGGGCCGGAGATCTTCACGGCAACCGGTAGGGGGCGCTATCCCAGGTCGGCCGCCCGGATCGATTCCATGATCCTGCGGTACGAACCCCGCGCAGGCCGGCGTGTGTTCATCACCGGGGTGCATTTCGACTTCGCCACCAGGAAATTCGATAAACAGGCTTCCGCACAGCAAGCGGAAACCGTTCGCCAGGTGCTGGTGAAGGATTTTGGGTTCAGCAGCGACGATATCAAGGTCATCGTCCTCGACTCGGCCATCCCCCGGTTCGATTTCAGCTCGCCCACCGGCCGCGCGCGGAACAATTACGTGGCGATCGAGTTTTGCGTGGCCGATCCTTCCGCCCAACCCACGCCGCCACCGGCCATCGAAACGGTGAAGGCCGCCCCGCCGCCGGATACGCTTGTCATCCCCGACATCCTTTTCAAATTCGACCGCCACGAGCTGAACCCCGCGCTCTTCCGCAGCCTGGATTCGCTGGTGGCCAAAATCCCCCGGAGCCCGGGCGTCTCGCTGCAACTGGTGGGCCATACAGACAATGCCGGGGCCGACGATTACAATCAGCAGCTTTCCCAGCGCCGGGCGGCGTCGCTGGCGGATTATCTGCGCGGGAAGGGATTGGGCGATTTCATCCTCACCGTCGGCGGCGAAGGCGAGCACCGGCCCGCATTCCCCAACGATACGCCGGAAGGCCGGCGCCGCAACCGGCGGGTGGAGATCATCATTTACAGGCAATAACCCAGGCAAGCAAGCATAAAAAAGAAAGCCGGCAACGTATGTTGACCGGCTTTTCTGCTCAATATGACGATTGATGCGCTACTTGGTGATGTAGGAACGGAGCATCCATGCCATTTTTTCATGCTGGCGCAACAGGCCTGTCACGAAATCGCTGGTGCCGAGGTCTTTCTGCTTGTCGGCGAACTCGGTGATCATTTCGCGAAGGCCGCGGATGATGGTCTCGTGATCGTCCAGCAGATTTTTGATCTGTTCGGATTGAACGTTGGTGTATTCCGGTTCCAGGAGGTTGGTCAGTTTCAGGAAATCTGCGAGGCGGCCGGTGCTGTAATGGCCGATCATGCGGATGCGTTCCGCCACTTCGTCAATGATCTCCGCCAGCTCGTTGTACTGGTTTTCGTAGAAACCGTGCATTTCCATGAAGTTATCGCCGACTACGTTCCAGTGGTAATTGCGGGTTTTCGTATAAAGTACCTGCTCGTCTGCCAGTAAAACCTGTAATTTTTCTGCTACCGCCTTCAGGTGGTTTTCTCCGATGCCGATGTTTGCTTTCATGATTAACAATATTTTTAATATTAAATAATGGTTACAACTCTATGAGGGCGTACACTTTGTTGTTGAGGTAGCGCCCGCCGGGGTTTCGCGCGGTATAGTCCATATTGATCCAGTACTCGCCGTTCATTTCATGATAATATAACTCTTTAACGGGCGGATTGTTGAAAAGCAGGATAATTGCCTGTTTCATCGTTTCGAAATCGTCTTTACTACCGCAATACAGCTCCGGATATGCATGCCCCCGGATGAGCACGATGCGCATCCGCGCGCCGATGGATTCCATGCAAGACATCATGAGGATGCTATGGTCGTCACAATCGCCGCCCATTCCGTTCTGGATCGTTTCCCTGGCTGTGGCGAAGTATTCGTCGCGCTGGGAATCGTTCACATACTTGAAATTTTCACGAATATATCTGTAAAGAGAAAGATATCTGACGATACGGCCATACTTGGGGAAGTATTCGTCGTAATAATCCACGGAATGTTTAACGGAAAAGTTGCGGACGAGGGAATCGTTGTAATTGACTTTCTCCCGGATGCCGCGAACGGTCTTATCGACGTAGGTTTCCACTTTCCGGGGGTAGAAGCTGAGGATGTCCAGCTGCTTGCTGTCCTTTGTGCCCCAGTTCCCCTGTACCATGCCCTGGTAATCGTTCACCACGTTCTGGAAAGTATATCTCCCCGTAAACTGGTTAAAGATAAGGGCGCCGGCTACCAGCACGAAGGCGGGGATGATGAGCGGGCGGAAGATCCACAGCAACAGCCGGGTAAAGAGGAACGCGATCAGAATGGACACGAACAGGTCGATGTGCCACGCGCCCACCTGGATCACCGGCATGAACCGGTTGAGGTAGGGGGCCAGGGGCAGGACGGTCAACAGGCTCAGCAGGTTCAGCAGAAAGTGCTGAAATGTCGTGTATTTGCTCTGATCGATAGGCATTGCCGATTATACACCGCAAAATTATGCCAATTCCACCAGTAAACAGTTTAATGTTCCACGAGCCCGGGCAGGGTCTGGATAAAAGTGGTGCTCTGGCGGATGACGATCATTTTTTGCTGTGCGTCCTTCTTCTGTTTGTCCATCTGGAGTTGATGGTAAATCCGGTCGAGGATGCTGTAGTTCAGCAGTGCGAAAATCTTGAAATCGAGTTTTTGGGCCGTATCCATGGCGGATTCCGCGGCGCGGATGGCTTTGTTGAACTCCTGGTCGTGCAGGTGGATTTGCGCGGCGATGATTTTCTGCAGCGTTTCGATGTGCTTGCCGTTGTAAAATTCGGCAGGATAATGTTTGAGGATACGCTCTACATGGCAGCTTAGCCTTCTCGCCGAATCCACGTCGCCGGTATGGATGTGCGCCTGGGCTTTCCAGCAGAGCATCATAAGGCGGAAGGGGTCTGTCCGGTTGAAAAGGATACTGGGGTGCTGTTCGAACAGCCGGCTGGTGAACAGCAGCAGCTGATGGTAATCTCCCAGGAGGAGGAAAATGAAACAGAGCGCCCGGTACACCGCCTCTTCGCCGGTGGAAAGGGGTTTCTGTTTGCCGAAGTTCCAGCACGACGCATAATGATAGAGTTTATCTTTCATCTCTTCGTCGATCTGCCCGAATTTCAGGTATTCGTAGATGAAGAGGAACGCCGCGTAGGGGGTGATCCACATTTCTCCCGCGGGCTCGCCCGCACAAAGCTTGCGGATATTGGTCAGCTCGATTTCGCATTGCTCCGCATCGAGCTGCATAAGCGCCATTACGAACAGGTTGCACCGGATCTTCAGCCGGTCGTCTGCCGATTCGGCCATGCTCAGCAAGGTATTGAGCACCTTTCGCTTCTTGAAATGCATGAAATCGTCGGAGATGAACTGCCCGAACGGGTTTTTCCGGAAATATCCCGGCGGGAAGATGTTGGACAGCTGCTCCTGGTGCGAACCTTCCTGCTGGTAATGCATCACGACGTACTCCAGCAGGTGTGCTTTTTCCGAAGTGGCCAGCGGGAGGCGGAAAAACTCCCGGATACCGTCTGCCTGCCCGCGGGTGATCGCATAGCGCAACAGCCATTTGAATACTGCGATGCGGAACGGGCTCTGCGGGAAATCGGCCAGGATCACTTCCAGCAAAGGGGCGGAAACATTTTGTCCGTAAAGGTTTACGTAATGCATGGCCGTGAAGTACTCCAGCAGGAAGTTGTGCGCGAAACGGACTTTCACGTTGAACATGATCTCCTGGCTGAGGTTTTCCTCCACTAATATGTTATCTGCCAACAGCTCCTTGTACGCCGGGAAATAATCGGCGTTCTGGTTGAGGAGACTGCTCTTATCGGTATATAAACCGGCTCTTCCCATATCCAACAGCTTCAGCAGTTTTTCGATGAGCTGCATTTTGAACGTGTTGGCCGGCGAATTGAAGACACGGTTCTGGATGAACCGGGAAATGATTTCGAACAGGCTGAGGTTTTCGTCGACGAAGGAGTGGTCGGGCGTGTTGCTCAGCTGGCAGAAAAGCTGGAGATAATAAGGATGGCGGAGCTTCTGGAGGAAGCTGTCGGAAAAGAGGCGGACGGTGGCCGGGTCGAAGTCGAAGTTATATAATACGGATTTCAGTTCCAGGTCCGTCAACGGCGGGATATTGGTGTTGGTTTCTTCGTCCATTTCCGTACCGAGGTACCAGTATTTGCGGAAGGCGGGGTACTGGTGAGACTGGTGGAAAACCTCGCCCCAGGTGCTGGAGCGGATGGAGAGGATCACTTTTACCCAGGGATGGAGTTCGTTGGAGTAAACGAAATCTTCCAGTTTATTATAAAGGAGCTTGAGTTTGTCTGCACTCATGGCGATCTCGTCGAACCCGTCGATGATAAGGATGAGCCGGCCGGATCTTTCATCCGCGTGCTTGGTGAAGTATTCGCGGAAGTTGTCGCCGTTGCCGAGGTTCAGTTGGTTATCGAGCCAGGAGGAGAGGGAGAATCCTTTGAGGAGGAGGCTTCCTGCGGCGTGGGCGTTGATGAACCAGCAGATGTCTTGCGGGCAGGCGGGTGCTCTGCCGAACCAGTAATGTTCCGCGGCGTGCACGAGGGAGGTGGATTTTCCCCAGCCTGCGGGCGCGATGAGCACGGTAGCGGCGTATTTGGATTCGAGGAATTTCTCGATGTGCTGGAGGCAATAGCCGCGGGAGATGGTGTTATCGAACGGGAGGCCGCAGCGGTTGCGGAGGGTGAGGATGGTGTAGTGGGAAACGGCGGATGCTTTGCGGCGAACGTCGTCCCATTTGGAATTATCCTGCCCGGCGGGTTGATGGAATTGCTTTTTGTAGAAATGGTTTTGAAAATCTTCCCAGTCACGGAACCGGCAATATTGCGCGAGCGTGTTGAGGGTGTAGCGGGAAAAGCTGTGTTGTGTGACGGCGAAACCGAATACCCTTTTGAGGGTAGTTTCACTAACCAGTTTTCCTGTGTGGTTCATAATAGCCTGCGTGAGATGCTTGCATTGATTGGGTTGCAGATTCTCGACGCCGAATTGCCGCAATACTTCCGACTGTAATGTAATGATAAAGTCGTAGGACAGATCGATCATAAGGGCGTACAATTAATGGATTAGGATTATGGTATGCCGGGATCCTGATTGAAATGAATAAATACGTAAAGGAATGAACGTTTGGATTTCTGTTTTTAACAAATGAATGGAATGAACAGATGTACTCATAGAGATAAATCGTTTATAATTATCTGATAATCATGCTAATGTAATATACTAACCCCTGTGGAAATTTTTTTAATAATCTGTGTTCCTAACTATTTTATTAACAGAGAGGATAAAATAAACGGAAAGGATGAACAGGTGATGCATAAATATTTCGTTTTGACCTCAAGGTGACAAGTCTCATGAATAAACCGCGATACAAAATTTGAACTGCTTTTGTTCAAAATAATAAAAAATGAACAAAATGAACAGAATTTCTAACAATGAACAGAACGATTATCATGCATTGGAATGAATAAGAATGGCCCATCGATTTCGCATCTCTGCCAGTTAATTTAGCATCGTTAAATCGCTTCGAGAATCCATGATATTAAACCGAAGAATGCATCCTATCAAAAACTGTAAAGCGCGGCTTTGTAATCCTGAACCTTTTTGATGCAGACAGTCATTCTCCTTTTTCATCATAGCCTCTGCAGCCAGAGTCGTTTGACCGGGAAACCCTGCTTCCAACCAAAAACAGTAGTTCCTTCCCGAAGTGTCGAAAGTTCAACACAAGCATAATATAAACCCAAACCATTGTCGTATGAGTTGTAATGTTACTCCGAATTGCTTATGGCGCTTCTTCCTCGTGCTGTCCGCAGCCCTGGTGCTCGGATGGAACGGAAACGCGCGCGCTGCAGCCCCTGCAGCATATAATCAATATTGGTGGTACCCGGAGAAAGCCCCGTCGCCCCTGCCCGAAAACTGGCACGGGAGATCCCCGGTATTGCATGACGATGCCAGGCTGTCCTGGCTAAATGTGATGTCTATACGTAGTTTCTTCGCCGCCGGGCCCATTTACTCCCGCGGTACTACGGCGTCCAACATCCTCAACCCGCTACTTTGTATCGGTTGCTCGATCTCCGACCCCAACTTCGCGATCGATAACGATCCCAACACCGCCGCATTATATAATATGGAGGTAGGGCTCATCTCAGAAATGGGCCAACGGATCGTATTCCCCGGTACTTATGAAGCGGGCGACAGCCTCGTGGTCGACTTCGCGCTGACCACCACCGGTCTGGTTGATGCTTCAGTGCTGAACAACGTTCGCGTGCGCACGTACCTCGGCAGCGGCAACACCGCCAAACAGGACGTCCGCCTCGGCTCCGCCCTCAACGTACAACTGCTCGGCGTCGGCTCCACCGGTAAAAGAAGAGCCGTGATCCCCATCACCAGCCAGTTCGACCAGGTTGCCATCACCTTCGGCGGGCTCATCAGCCTTTCGTACGACATGCAACTCTTCCAGGCCGCGGCCGTGGTGCCGGTAACGATCGCCCCTGCCGATGATCCTATCGTCAGTCCCGCAGGCCAGGCCGCTACCATGACGGCCTCCCACCGCCTCGGCGCGGCAACCTTCCGTTGGTACGACGCCCCCACCGGCGGCACCCTCCTGAACACCGGCGCCACCTACGCTCCGGTGCTCACCCGCGGCGTCCATGACTACTACGTGGAAGCCACCACCACCGCCGATGGCCTCACCAGCATACTTCGTACGGGCGTCACCGTAGACGTCGGCGGCGGGCCCGGACTGCTCTGGAGCTACGGCGACCAGCAGGAAAGCCCCAAGCTCGGCGGTATCTGCGCGCTTTGCTCGGTCACCGATCCCGGTAACGCGATAGATGCAGACCCCGCCACATTCAGCACCATCTCCTCGCCCGTTGGCGTAGCCAGCACTGTCGGCCAGCTGATCAAATTCCCGGGGATTTACCAGTCGGGAGACAGTATCATCCTCGACCTGGAACTGCCCGGCGTTCTTTACACGAAATCCATCCTCACCAATATTTCCCTCCAACCCTACCTCGGCGCCGCCGCCGCAGGGCCTTCCATCAGCCTCGGCACGGACCTGATCCAGGTTCAGGCGCTTGGCGTCGGCCTGGGAGGTACTCCCAAATTCCGCGTGAGCGTTCCCGCATCCGCCTCCTTCGACGGTGTGCAGGTGAACCTCAACGCTGTACTGGCAGAACTTGCCACCCTCCGTGTATATGAAGCAGTAGCCATGATCCCTGTGGCCGTGAGCCCCGCAGCCCCCGTCGTTCCCTACGGAACGTCGGCCAGCCTCGCCGCCACGGTCCGCCCAGCCGGTGCCACGTTCAACTGGTACACCACACCCACCGGCGGCTCGCCCGTGAGCACCAGCGCCACTTTCAACACCCCGGACCTCACCCGCAGCACCACCTATTACGTGGAAGCGGTTGCCAACGGGATTACCAGTTACACCCGCACCGCAGTGCCCGTGAGGGTCGGCGGCTCCGACGGGCCGCTCTGGACGTACGGTGATACGGAAACCAGCCCCGTACTCAGCGGCGTTTGCGTAGGTTGCTCCGTCTCCAATCCGCAACTGGCGGTTGACCAGGACACTACGACCGCGTCTACCATCAACATCGCCGCGGGCGTACTTTCCAACGCAGGCCAGCTGATCCGTTTCCCGGGTAATTACCATGCGGGAGACAGCATCATCCTCGACCTGGGCATCCCCGCCGGTCAGTTGCTTTCGCTGCAACTGCTCAGCGGCATCAGGGTAGAAACATTCAACGGCAGCACCGCCAACAATGATGCGGCCGCTTTCAATACCAGTCTTGCGAACGCATTCGCGCTCGGTATCGGGGTAGGCCCCACCGGCAAGTTCCGGGTGAGCCTGCCGGTGAATACCGATTTCGATGCGGTACAGATTTCGCTGGCCCCGCTCATCGGCGGCCTGGCGAATCTGCAGGTTTATGAAGCTACGGCTACAATTCCCGTGGCAGTGAACCCCGCCATGCAGACCGTTCCGTACGGAACATCCGCCACTATCACCGCCGCGAACCGGTTGGCTACGGCCACTTTCAACTGGTACACCACGCCCACCGGCGGTTCTCCGGTGTTTACAGGCGCCACTTTCAACACGCCCAACCTCACGGCCAAAGCGCGGTATTATGTGGAAGCCGCTACGCCAGACGGTAAGAAGAGCTTTACCCGCACCCTCGCCACGGTAAACCTTGGCGGCGGCGCTGGCCCGCTGTGGTCTTACGGCTTTGAAGAAGAAAGCCCGAAACTCGGCGGCGTTTGCCTGCTCTGCTCCGTTTCCGACCCCGGCAACGCGGTAGACGGTAACCCCACCACTTTCAGCACGCTGTCTTCGCCGGTAGGCGTTGCCAGCACCGTAGGCCAACTCATCAAATTCCCCGGTATCTACCAGTCGGGCGACAGTATCATCCTCGATCTGGAGCTGCCCGGCGTACTCTACACCAAATCGATCCTCACCAATATCAGCCTGCAACCTTACCTGGGCGCTGCTACGGCAGGGCCGGCCATGAATCTCGGTACAGACCTCATTCACGTGCAGGCGCTGGGAATCGGGTTGGGCGGAACGCCGAAGTTCCGCGTCAGCATGCCGGTTACAACATCTTTTGACGCGGTGCAGGTAAACCTGAACGCGGTACTCGCCGAACTGGCTACCCTCCGTGTGTACGAAGCCGTGGCCATGATACCCGTGTCAGTTACTCCGAACCCGGCTGTTGTGCCTTATGGAACGAGCGCGAGCCTGAGCGCAACGGTTCGTCCTGCCGGGGCTACGTTCAACTGGTACACCGCTCCTACGGGCGGATCGCCGGTAGGAACGGGCGCTACGTTCAATTCGCCGAACCTGACCCGCAGCACCACTTATTATGTAGAGGCAACCGCAGACGGCGTTACCAGCTATGTGCGGACGGCCGTTCCCGTGAGGGTTGGCGGTGCCGACGGGCCACTCTGGTCTTATGGCGATAATGAAACCAGTCCTGTATTGAGCGGTATCTGCCTCGGCTGCACCGTCAATAATCCCGAACTGGCGGTAGACGAAGACACGACCACCGCTTCCACGATCACCATCCCGCTGGGCGTGCTTTCCAACGCCGGCCAGCTGATCCGCTTCCCCGGTAATTATCATCCGGGCGACAGCATCATCCTCGATCTTGGAATCCCTGCCGGTCAGCTGCTTTCCCTGAACCTGCTGAACAGTATCCGGATAGAAACTTTCAATGGGACCACTTCCAATAACGACGCTGCGGCGTTCAGCACAGCGCTTGCCAATGCACAGGTGCTGGGCATTCCTGTAGGCGCCACGGGCAAATTCAGGGTAACATTGCCTGCCGGAGCGGACTTCGATGCGGTGCAAATTTCGCTGGCCCCCGTAGTAGGCGGCCTCAGTAATCTGCAGGTATTCGAA
Organism: Chitinophaga rhizosphaerae; assembly: GCF_003958645.1. Taxonomy (GTDB): domain Bacteria; phylum Bacteroidota; class Bacteroidia; order Chitinophagales; family Chitinophagaceae; genus Chitinophaga; species Chitinophaga rhizosphaerae. The sequence continues at coordinate 347,282 of NZ_RXLO01000004.1, read as the reverse complement.
GCCACGGCAATGGTGCCGCTGACGGTTGCACCATCTGTACAAACCGTTCCGCTGAATACTTCCGCTACTATTGGCGCTACCATTCGCCTGGGCGACGCCACGGTGAACTGGTACACCACACCCACCGGCGGTTCGCCGGTAGGAACGGGCGCCAGCTTCAATACCCCTAATCTTACCCGTCAAACGTTCTACTGGGCTGAAGCCAGTACGCCGGATGGCAAGAAGAGCTTCGTGCGCACAATGGCTACAGTGAACGTGGGCGGTGGCCCCGGTCCGCTGTGGACGTACGGCGACCAGCAGGCAGGGCCTGTGATCGGTGGTGTGTGCGTAGGTTGCAGCATTACCGATCCTGCGAAAGCGGTTGACGAAGACACGACCACGTCTTCCCTCCTCAGCATGCCGCTGGGCGCGCTCGGCAGCATTTCGCAGGTGATCCACTTCCCAGGTGTTTACCAGGCGGGCGATAGCATCGCGCTGTTCCTGGAATTGCCCGATCAGCTGTTTAGTCTTTCTGCGTTAGGTGGCCTCACCGCGCAGACCTACCTGAATAATGTTCCGAACGGAGACGTGATTGCGCTGAATAACAGTCTCGTAAGACTGGAACCCCTCGGCCTCGGGGTAGGCAGCACGGGTAAATTCCGCGTGACGTTCCCGGTAGGAACTAACTTCGATGGTGTCAGCATTGGAACGACCGCCTTACTGGCCGGCCTGAACGGGCTGCGCGTATACGAAGCGGTAGCCTTTATGCCGCTGACCATCACGCCACCGGCACCGGTGATCGCATCCGGCGCCACGGCAACGATGACCGCCAGCGTTCGCGCACCGGGCGCCACCTATTCCTGGTTCACGGAACCGAAAGGCGGCACTGCGGTTGGCAACGCTGCGGCATTTACGACGCCGGTACTTACGAGAACGAAACAATATTTTGCGGAAGCCTTTACGCCGGCAGACGGAAAGCGGAGCTTCTCGCGCACGGCCGCCACGGTGACCGTGAACGGTGGCCCCGGTCCGTTGTGGACATACGGCGACCTGCAGCAGAGCCCGCTGATCGGCGGTATTTGCCTGGGTTGCGGCGTTTCGAACCCCAACAATGCGGTAGACCAGGATACGACCACGGCGTCGCAGATCACGATGACGGTGGGCGCCCTCGGTTCCGTAGGCCAATTGATCAAATTCCCGGGTACCTACCAGGCGGGCGACAGCATCGCGCTGTTCCTCGGTGTGCCCAACCAGTTGGTGAATGCCCAGTTGCTTTCCGGCATCAGGGTGGAAACCTATAGCGGCGACACGCCGAACGGGAATCCCGTTACGCTCGACAATGACCTCGCAGACTTGCAATTGCTGGGACTCGACGTAACCGGCGACGTGGCCAAATTCAAAGTGGTGATTCCGGCTACTACCGGCTTCGACGGCGTTCGGGTAGACCTGAACGGTGTGGTGGCCGCGCTCGGCAGCCTGAACGTATATGAAGCGGCAGCGTTCGTTCCCGTAACGGTTGCTCCGCCGAACGCTACCGTTCCATTCGGTAATACCCAAACTTTCAATGCTTCGATCCGGTTCCCCGGTGCAACGTTCAGCTGGTATGAAACCCCGACCGGCGGCGTTCCTGTGGCAACAACGGCGACCTTCACCACGCCCACGCTGCTGAAGGATAAAACCTATTATGTTCAGGCGGCTACGCCGGATGGGCTGACCAGCTTCATCCGTACCAGCGTTCCCGTCACGGTAACGGTTGGCCCGGCCAGTCCTGACCTGTCTTGCGGCCGCGGTGCTACTTCTACGGCTACCGGCACTGTAGGCCTTTGCCTGTTGTGCGGTGTGGATGATGCGGCACTGGCGGTGGATGCGAACCCCGAAACGGCTTCGTCGCTGCACTTGCCGGTAGGTTTGCTGGGCGGATCCGTTTACCAGCGGATTTCCTTCCCGACGGCGAGCACGCCCGGCGACTCGCTCCGTGTGGTAGTAGGCTCCACCACAGGCCTGCTCGATCTGAACCTGCTTGCGGGTACAACCGTCCGTCCACGGATCGGTACCACGGAAAATACGGCAGATGTGAAAACGCTGAACAGCGGCCTGCTGAACCTGCAGCTCCTGAACGGTGGCACGCGCAGTGTGATATCCTTCGTGCCAACAGCTGCATTCGACAACGTGGAAATCAGGCTCACGGGTGTGGTTTCTGCGCTGAATGAAATCAATGTATTCTACGTTCAACAAATAACCGCCCGTCCGACGATCGCGGCAGATACGGTAAATGTCTGCTCCGGTCAGACGGCTACGCTGAACGCCACCGTGCCCGCGGGCAATACGGTGCGCTGGTACAGCACGGCTACCGGCGGAACGCCGCTGGCAACGGGCGCATCGTTCGTGACACCGGCCATCAGCGCCAATACGGTATACTATGCCGAAGCCGTATCCGGCACTACCAATTGCCCGAGCGAAACGAGGGTGCCGGTAGTTGTCCAGGTAGGCCTGGCGGAAGTAACAGTGACCGCTAATTCGGTGACCATCCCGCAAGGCAGCACGGCCACCTTCACGGTGAATAGCCCGAACCCGGCGCTGACTTACCAATGGTACGACGTACCCGTTGGCGGTACTGCTATATTTACAGGCCCCAGCTTCACAACGCCCGCGCTGCAATCTACCACTACCTATTATGTGGAAGCAACGAACGCAACGGGTTGTGCGAGCGCCCAGCGTGTTGCGGTTGTGGCAAACGTGACCATCACGAACCCGGATGTACCCTGCGATGTGGCAACTACACAAGTGAGCAGCGTGAACGGCATCTGCATCGGATGTTTCGTAGATAACCAGGCTGCGGCGGTAGACGCCAGTGCGAACTCCGCTTCGTCGCTGCACGTAGTGGCAGGCCTGCTCGGTGCTTATGCGCAACAGACGCTCATCTTCCCGTCGTCCAGCGACGCGGGCGACAGCGTTCGCATTCTCATATCCTTCCCGTCATCGCTGGCGGATGTTGCGCTGTTGGGTGGAACGCAAGTGGCTACCTACAACGGTACTACCTTCAACAACGATCGCGTGGCGATCAACAACAGCCTGGTGAACCTGCGGCTCCTCGCCGGCAATACCCAGGCAGTTATCGCCTTTAAACCCAACGCGGTGTTCGACCGTGTGGAAGTTCGCCTCAATTCCGGCGTGGCCACGCTCATCTCGGCACTGAACATACATTATGCACAACGCCTCATCGCGGTGCCGGATGTAACGCCAGATACGGTGACAACCTGCGCAGGCGGAACGGCTACGTTCAACGTGGCGCCGAAACCGAATACCCTGTTCCGCTGGTATACAACCCCTGCGGGCGGTACGCCGATCGCAACGGGGACTTCGTTTACGACCGGCCCTGTTTCGGTGGATTCGGTATTCTATGTGGAAGCGGTGAAAACCTCCACCAATTGCGCAAACCCGGTTAGGACCAAAGCATTCGTGAAAATGGGTGCTGCGCCGGCCGCTCCGACCGTGGAAAGCACGACGGTGACTACCTGCGAGGGAACTACGGCAACGCTTCGCGCTACCGGTCCTGCAGGCGCTACCTTCAATTGGTACACATCGGCAACGGGCGGAACATCGGTGTTCACCGGTGCCGACTTTACCACGCCGGTGCTCGACAGCTCGGTGATCTATTATGTGGAAGGTATTTCTGCCGGTGGTTGCGCCAGCGCAGCGAGAACGGCCGTTCAGGTGAACGTGACCGAACGCCCGGCAGTGCCCGACGTTACGCCGGCGAGCGCCGCGGTTTGCGTGGGTGGCAATGCATCGCTCTCCGCCACCTCCACGACGGCGGGTGTCGACTTCAAGTGGTATAGCGACGCGGGCCTTACCAACCTGGTATTCACCGGGCCGGTATTCAATACCCCTGCGATCACGTCCAATACAACCTACTACGTGGTGGCCGCCAGCGGTCAATGCGTGAGCACTACCGCCCGTACGGTGAACGTATTGGTGGAAGCTCCGCCGGCTGCGCCGATCGTTTCCATCAACCCGGCATCCGGTACGGTTGAATATGGTCAAACCGCAACGCTGACCATCTCCACGCCGCAGGCAGGCGCCACTTACAACTGGTACCTGCAACCTACCGGCGGAAGCCCTGTTCATACAGGCAATTCATTCACCACGCCGCAACTCTCGAACGCTACCACCTTCTATGCGGAAACGGTGTCTGCCGGCGGATGCGCCAGCAGCACGCGCACTGCGGTGACTGTGAACGTGAACCGCGACTTCAACCCGGGTTGCGACTTCGCCAACCAGGCAACTTCCAGCATCAACGGCATTTGCCTGTTGTGCGCTGTGAACAATCCTGATAACGCGGTAGACAACGATACGACCAACTTCGCCAATATTTCCATACCGGTAGGTGTGGCCGGCGATGTAACATATAACCTCAACTTCCCGTCGCTCGCAGCTGCCGGGGATACGGTGAAACTGCGTTTCGCCACTCCGAGCGGTTTGCTGGACGCTACGGCACTGGGCCGCATCGAAATCACTTCGTTCAACGGTAACACGTCCAACAACGACACCAGGGCGCTGAACAGTGGGCTGCTGCGTGTAGAACTGTTGGGCGGTGCCAACCAGCAAGTAGTGCTCTTCAAGCCGACCGGTGCTTACAACCGCATCCAGCTGAGAGTTCGTAGCCTGGTAGGTGCGCTGATGAACGTAAACGTTTATTATGCGAACAGGGTATTGGCTGCGCCGACCATCACGGCCAGCGACAGCACCATCTGCGCAGGCAGCACAACGGTGCTGACGGCAGTTGCGTCAGACAGTGCAACGGTACGCTGGTATACCCAGGCAACGGGCGGCACGCCGGTGTTCACCGGCAAGGTGTTCACCACGCCTGCGCTCAGTGCCACCACTACCTATTACGCTGAAAGCTTCCGCGCATCCACGAATTGCCCGAACCCCGCACGTACGGCGTTTACGGTGAACGTACTGCAGATCCCGCCGTCTCCTGCCATCATCGCAGGCGATACCACGATCTGCGCTGGTAACAACGCGGTACTGAAGGCGCGTCCGTCTGACCCATCGCTCACCATTCGCTGGTTCGCTGCGGCATCCGGCGGTACGCCGCTGAGCCTGGACAGTGTGTTTACCACACCTGCGCTTTCGGCCAATACGACTTATTATGTTGAGGCATATAACGGTACCTGCGGCTCCGCGACCCGCACGTCTGTAACGGTGACGGTAAGCACAGCGCCGCCGGCGCCTGTTCTGGAAGCAGACAGCGTGGGTATCTGTGCCGGCGCCAACGCAACGCTGCGTGTAACTGCACCGGCAGCTGGCGTCGTGTATCGCTGGTATACTACGCTGACGGGCGGTACGCCGGTGTTTGAGGGTGCTACCTTCACTACGCCTGCACTGAATGGTACAACGATCTATTATGTGGAAGCCATCCGCTCAGCCGGTGGTTGCCCGAACGCAGGCGGCAGGGTATCTGCTACCGTAACTGTGGGCACCACGCCTGCAGCGCCTACGGTAGAGAATACAACGGTTGCGACTTGTGCGGGCACATCGGCCACGCTGAGGGCAACTGCACCTGCAGGAGCTACGTTCAGATGGTATACCCAGCAAAGCGGTGGTACGCCGGTGTTCACGGGAGCCACCTATATCACGGCTGCGCTCAACAGCTCCGTATCCTATTATGTGGAAGCGGTGTCTGCCGGCGGTTGCGCCAGCGCAACGAGAACGGCCGTTCAGGTGAACGTGAGCGAACGCCCGGCTGTGCCAGATGTAACTCCCGGTAACGCCACTGTCTGCATCGGTTCTTCCGCAGTGCTGTCCGCTACCAGCACCACACCTGGCGTTGACTTCAAATGGTACAGCGATGCCAGCCTCACGAACCTCGTGTTCACGGGTGCCGTATTCACGACCCCGGCGCTCGGCGCGAACGCTACTTATTATGTGGTAGCCGTGAGCGGTCAGTGCACCAGTGCAACCCCGCGTACGGTAACCGTTATGGCGGAAGCATTACCTGCATCTCCGGCTGTGACCATCGTTCCGGCAAGCGGCATGATCAACTACGGTCAAACCGCGATCCTGACCATCACCACTCCGAACGCCGCACATACCTATCGCTGGTATACGCAGGCGTCCGGCGGTACGGCGTTCCATACGGGTACATCCTTCACCACACCGCAACTTGCGAATACAACTGTTTACTATGTGGAAGCCTTAACGGCAGGCGGTTGCGCGAGCGCGAACAGAACGGCGGTTACGATCAACGTAAATCGTGACTTCAACCCGGGTTGCGACTTTGCCAATGCGGCAACGTCCAGCATCAACGGGATTTGCGTACTCTGCGCGGTGAATAACCCCGATAACGCGGTGGACAACGATACGACCAACTTCGCCAATATCTCCATACCGGTAGGTGTGGCCGGCGATGTAACTTATAACCTGAACTTCCCGGGTCTCGCAGCTGCCGGGGATACGGTGAAACTGCGTTTCGCCACTCCGGGCGGCCTGCTCGATGCAACGGCGCTGGGCAGGATCGAGATCACATCTTTCAACGGTGCAACGTCGAACGGCGACACAAGGGCGCTGAACAGCTCGTTGCTGCGCGTTGAAGTACTGGGCGGAGCCAACCAGCAGGTGGTGCTCTTCAGTCCGGGTGCTCCATACACCAGTGTGCAAATCCGGGTTCGCAGCCTGGTAGGCGCGCTGATGAATATGAACGTGTATTATGCGAACAGGGTGCTCGCTTCTCCGACCATCGCCACCAACAACGTGACGATCTGCGCCGGTACCAGCACTACACTGACCGCCACTGCATCCGACAGCGCAACGGTTCGCTGGTACACCCAGGCAACGGGCGGTAGGCCGGTATTCGTGGGCAAAGTGTTCAACACGCCAGTGCTGAATACCACTACTACTTACTATGCGGAAGCCTACCGCGCATCTACGGATTGCGCCAACCCGATCCGTACCCAGGCTACGGTGAATGTATTGCCTGTTCCGCCGGCTCCGGCCATCATTGCGGGAGACACGACCATCTGCATTGGCAACAACGCGGTGCTGAAGGCCCGTCCGGCTAACCCGGCCCATACGATCCGCTGGTTCGCTACCGCAACCGGTGGTACGGCGCTGAGCCTCGACAGTGTGTTCACTACACCGAACCTCACTGCGAATACGACTTATTATGCAGAAGCATACAACGGTACCTGCGGTACTGCTACCCGCGTACCCGTAACCGTAACGGTGGCCACGCTGCCGCCGGCTCCGGTACTGGTGGCTGACAGCATCTCCATCTGCACCGGCGCAACGGGTACGCTCAGCGTACAGAACCCTGTTGCCGGAGTGGTATACCGCTGGTACAACGTAATATCCGGCGGCACGCCGATCTTCACGGGCAACAGCTTCGTGACACCGGCGCTGACCAACACCACTATTTATTATGTGGAAGCAATACGCTCCGCAGGCGGTTGCCCGAACGCGGGCGGCCGTGTAGCGGCCACCGTGAATGTGAACCTTGCTCCGGCAATACCGGTTGTGACCAATGCTACGACCGCGGTATGTCTTGGCAAGACAGCCACGGTGAGCGTTAGCAATCCGCAGGCCGGCATCACTTACAGGTGGTATGCGGCGCCAACGGGCGGTGCGCCGATCTTCACCGGCGCCGTGTTCAATACCCCGGCGATCACCGATACGATTTCCTATTTCGTGGATGCCGTTGGCATTAGCGGATGCACCAGCCCTGCAAGAGCCAAAGTGCATGTGACGGTTAACGCACTGCCGCCGGCTCCGACGGTACTGGCTACCAGCTTGACTGTTTGTTTGGGTGGAAGGGACACGCTCCGCGTATTGAACCCCACCGCTGGTATCACCTACAACTGGTACGACCAGCCGGGCGGTACGCTCCTGTCTACAGGTGCCAACTTCCCGATCGGTCCGGTGAACGCAGCCGATTCCTTCTATGTTCAGGCTGTGAACGCTTCCGGATGCGGTAGCGCCGCCCTCACGAGGGTTACCGTTGCCGTAGCCGCCAACCCGGTTGCGCCGGTAGTAGCAGGCAGCACATCGATCTGCCCGGGCGACACGGTCCGTCTTTCGATCCAGAACCCGGCTGCGGGTGTGACCTACAGGTGGTTTAATGCCCCCGCGGGCGGTAATCTCCTGGGAACAGGCAGCACTTTCACCGCCACCGGAGTTACATCCAACGTTACCTATTACGCTGAAGCCCTCAATACGGGCGGTTGCGTAAGCACCAGCAGAACCGCGGTGCTGGTAACCGTGAACCCTGCTCCGCCGGTAGTAACGGTGGATGCAGCATCCAAATCCATCTGCATTGGCACTACCGCCACCCTGAATGTGATGAACCCGCAGGCCAACCTGACCTACAGGTGGTACGACGCCGCAACCGGCGGTAACCTCGTAGGAACGGGCGCATCCTTCACCACGCCGGTGCTCAATGCGAATAGAAACTTCTATGTACAGGCAGTGAACAGCAGCAATTGCGTAAGCGCCAGCCGCACGCAGGTAAGCGTTACCGTGACCCCGCGCCCCGGAACGCCGACCGTCACCAACGGTGAAGTAACGGTGTGCGCAGGCAACAGGCCTACGGCGAGCGTCAGCAACCCTGTGGCAGGTATTACCTACCGCTGGTACGATGCGCCGATCGGCGGTACGCTGCTGTTTACCGGCAATAGTTATACAACGGCCACTCCGCTCACGATGCGCGACACCATCTATGTGGAAGCAGTGAATGCTGGCGATTGCGCCAGTGGCAACCGCGCCCAGGTGATCCTCATCGCCACGGCGGCACCTGCTCAGCCGGTTGTGGTCGGCGGAACCACGGTATGCGCCGGCGATACGGTTCGCCTCAGCATCCAGACGCCACAAGCCGGCATCACGTACAGCTGGTACAGCACAGCAACCGGCGGCACGCCGCTGGCTACGGGCACCAGCTTCACGGTGAACGCCATCAGCGCATCCACGTCCTTCTATGTGGAAGCGAACAACGGTACCTGCGCCAGCACGGGCAGAACGGTGGTAGCCATCACGGTGAACCCCGTACCGGGCTCCGTAACGGTAGACGCAACGGCGAAAACCGCATGCGCAGGCAGCACGGCCGTACTCAACGTAACGAACCCGCAGGCCAACCTGACCTACAGGTGGTTCAACGCCGCCAACGGCGGAACCCTCCTGGGCTCGGGCACCTCCTTCTCCACACCGGTGCTGACCGGTAACACCAGCTTCTATGTAGAAGCAGTGAATACCAGCAATTGCGCGAGCAACAACCGCACGCAGGTGATGGTAACGGTATCTCCGGCTCCGGCCACTCCGACGGTAACCGCCGGCACGGTAACGGTATGCGCAGGCAACCGTCCGAACGCGAGCGTGAGCAATCCCGTTGCGGGCATTACCTATCGCTGGTACGATGCACCGAGCGGCGGCACCCTGCTGTTCACCGGCGCAAACTACACATCTGCAACCCCGCTCACGATGCGCGATACCATTTATGTGGAAGCAGTGAACACCAGCAGCTGCGCGAGCACCAACCGCGCCCAGGTGATCCTGATCGCTGCTGCAGGGCCTGCAGTACCGGTGATCGTGGGTAATACGAATGTGTGCGCAGGCGCTCCGATCAGCCTGAGCGTACAATCTCCGCAGGCAGGTATTACCTACAGGTGGTACGATGCCGCCAACGGCGGATCGCTCCTGTTCACCGGCAGCACGTATGCACCGACGGGCATTACGGCCACTACATCGTTCTATGTAGAATCCGATAACGGCACCTGCGCCAGCGCAACAAGAGCTGCCGTAACCGTAACCATTTCACCGGCTCCGCCAGTGGTAACGGTAGACGCTGCAGCGAAAACGGTTTGCGCAGGCAATATGGCCACCATCAATGTAACGAACCCGCAGGCCGGCCTGACCTACAGGTGGTACGACGCCGCAACCGGCGGGACCCTCCTGGGAACGGGCACATCCTTCACTACGCCGGCAATGACCGCCAACGACATCTTCTATGTGGAAGCGGTGAATGCAGGCAATTGCGCCAGCAGCATGCGCACCAGCGTGAACGTAACAGTGACCGCCGGTCCTGACGTACCGCTTGTCGTTGAAGGCGAAGTAATAGTATGCCGTGGCGACAGGGCAACCGGAAGGGTAAGGAACGCCCGCACAGATTACCAGTATCGCTGGTACGATGCACCGAGCGGCGGCAACCTCCTCTTCACAGGGGCCAGCTACACCACGCCGGCGGGCCTGACGGCAAAAGATACGGTTTACGTTGAAGCGAGCCTGTTAGGCGGCAGTTGCGCAAGCAATGGCCGCGCCCAGGTGATCTTCATCCCGGCAGACGCACCGTCTGTACCGGTTCTGGCGAACGGTGGCACGGTGAATATCTGTTCCGGAGCAACCGCGACCTTCACGATCCAGAATCCTGTGGCCAACGTGACCTACAGGTGGTACGACGCCGCAACCGGCGGTACCCTCCTGCAGTCGGGCACCATGGCCAGCTACACCACAGGCGCGCTCACCAGCAGCCTCACGGTGTATGTTGAAGCGGTAGTCGGCGGCTCCTGCACCAGCGCAGGCAGAGCCACTGCAAGGGCTGAAGTGGGCGGCATACCGGTAGTACCGGTGGTAACGGCAGACGCCAATACCATTTGCCCCGACAGCACGGTCGACATCAGGGCTACCTCAACACAGGCAGGCACCACCTTCACCTGGTTCACTTCCGCAACGGGCGGCACGCCGATCTTCACCGGACCGGTGTTCACGACCCCGGCGCTCACGGCAGCTACCACATATTATGTAGCGGCCAGCAACGCCAGCGGATGTGTAAGCGCAACCCGCACGCCGGTTACCATCAACGTGTACGCAGTGCTTCCGGCACCGACGGTTTCCATCTCCGACAAAACGGCTACTTCGGTAACCTTCAGCTGGAATGCGATCGCAGGAGCGCTGGGTTACAGGGTATCGACAGACGGCGGCGCCACCTTCACGCAGCCGAGCTCCGGCCTCCTGGGCACTACGCATACGGTGACAGGCCTACAACCGAACCAGACAGTTACCCTCCAGGTAATGACGGTAGGGGCCAGCGAATGTCAGAACAGCGCATGGTTCCAGGGCGGTGGCAGCACCGACAACCCGGCCGGTAACCTCGTATTCGTTCCGAACGCGTTCACGCCGAACAACGATGGCACCAACGATATCCTCTACGTGTATGGCACCACCATCCGCCAGATGGAATTCAGGGTGTACAACCAGTGGGGACAACTGGTGTTCGAGTCGAGAGACCGCGGACGCGGATGGGACGGCACCATGAGCGGCAGGAAGCAGCCGGTAGGCGTATACAACTACGTGCTCCGCGCAGTGCTGCAAGACGGTACGGTCGTGAATAAACGTGGAACCATCACTATCGTGAGATAGTATTTCCAAAAACATAGGCAAAGCAAAACATCAAACTGCCGGAACGAAGTCCAAAGCTTCGTTCCGGCTATCAAAAACGAAAAACACGTTCCTATGAAGAATAAAATTTTTGTGGCATTGCTCGCCGTATGCGGATGTTTGCAGCAAACGGCCAAAGCGCAGGTAGACCCGCACTTTTCCCAGTATTACGCGTATCCGCTGTTCCTCAACCCGGCCATGGCGGGCGTGATCGATGGCGATTGGCGGCTGACCGGGAACTATCGCAACCAGTGGTCGAACTTCGGTGACCCGTTCTCCACTGGCGGTGTTTCTTTCGATGCACCCACCGGCAAGAACCTCGGCCTGGGCATCACCGCCCTCAACATGAAAGCCGGCTCCGCAGGGTTTAATTACTTCAACGCCATGGCAACCGTTTCGTATAGCGGTGTGAAAATGGGCCGGAACCAAACCACGCAGCTCGTGGCCGGCGTGCAGGCGGGTGTGATCAGCCGGCGGATCGACCAGTCCAAATTCCAGATGGGCAGCCAGTACAACCCGGTGAGTGGCTTCGATCCGAACATCCCCACCGGCGAATCGCTGCGGGCCACTTCGTCTACAGTGTTCGACGCAAACGTGGGCCTGTTGCTGTTCGACGGTAATCCCAATCACAAATTCAATCCCTTTATAGGCATCGCCGGAGCGCATCTTACCCAGCCGCAGGATCCCTTCGTGGCGGAGAACGACGAAACGAAATCGTTGCCTATCCGCTACACGGTGCATGGCGGCTCCCGCATCAAAGTGTCTGAAATGATCGGCCTCACGCCCCACGCGCTGTACATGCGCCAGGGCAACGCGGAAGAAACCGTTGCGGGTGTTTATTCCCAGGTTCGCGTTAACCTCGATTTCGACCTGCTCATCGGCGCCAATTATCGCTTCAAGGATGCGGTGATCCCCTTCGCAGGGTTTCATTACAAAAACTTCACGCTCGGCCTCAGCTACGATGCCAACGCGTCTAACCTCCGCAAGCTCGCCAGCGGCAGTAACGCCTTCGAAGTATCACTGTCGTTCATCGGCCGGAAACGCCGCATCCTTCAACCGGAATATTTCATCTGCCCCAGGTTATAATACCCGGTCGGTCAATCACCACAAATGAGCATTATGAAAAGATTTACACTCATATGTATTTTGGCTTTGACAGGATTACTCCCTAACCTGCAGGCACAGTACATTACTGATTACAAACGGACGGCGGACCAATATTTCGAACAGAAAGACTATTACTCCGCCGCGCAATACTACAGCAAGGCGCTGGGTACCTTCAGCATCAAGCCCGGAGAATACAAACCGTACATGATAGAGAAGGGCGGCAAGAAAAAGGAACAGAAACTGAAAGATTACGAACAGGTAGTGTATAAACTGGCGGAATCTTACCGGATGTACAACGACTTCGGGAATGCGGAAAAATATTACGCGGAAGCCGTTACGTTCGATTCCACACTTTTCCCGCATGCGCGCTACTGGTACGGTTTAACCATCCGCGCCAACGCGAAGAAAGGAGAAGATTACGAGCGCGCGTGGGAGCAACTGTCTGCTTACCGCCGCGGTCAAAAGGAATACAACGAATTCTCGAAGAAAGCGGATGCGGAAATCAGGAATTGCGAATTCGCGATCGAAGAAATGAAATATCCGCCGAGGTACGAAGTGGTGAAGGTTTCCGGGAACATCAACCAGGGAGGCGCCAACTACGCGATCGTACCCGTTTCCAACAATACGTTCTATTTTACTTCGTCGCGGCCGGATTCCCTGCTGCTGGCGAAAAAATCGAACCCGTTCGTGAACACGCTGTACGTGGCCACGGGCGATAATGCGAGCTATGAAAGCCGGGAAAAAGTCCAGATCCCTACTGATAAAGGTGTCGAACAGGGTGCCGCAGCCATCACGCCGGATGGCAATACGCTCTTCGTTACCCGCTGGACGAATAAGGACGGCAACAAAAAATCCAGCATCTACCGCGGTACGCGAACCGGCAATGGGTGGACGGAACCCGAGCCCCTGGACGCTTCCATCAACGTTCCCGGATACAGCGCGAAAGAGCCCTCCGTTTCATCAGACGGTAAATACTTCCTCTTCGTTTCCGACCGCTCCGGCGGCAAAGGCGGATTCGATATCTGGTACTCCTCCATCGGCAGCGGCGGCACCCTCAGCGCACCCCAACACATCGGCGCCACGCTCAATACCGACGGCGATGAAAGTTCACCCTTCTACGACCCCATTAAACAAACCCTCATCTTCAGCACCAACGGCCGCACAGGCTTCGGTGGCCAGGACTTCTATATGTCCAAATCCGCCGGTAATTTCGGCGGCTGGAGCACCCCCGAAAACATGGGATACCCCATCAACTCCGCCAAAGACGATCAATATTACACCGGCCTTTCTCCGGATAAAGCCCTTAACAAAGGCTTTATCAGCTCCGACAGGGAGTCTGTTTGCTGCCTCGAAATCTTCGCCGTGAAAAGAAGGGCCAAAATGGCCGGCGGCATGGTGCTTGACTGCGAAACCAATAAACCCCTCGCAGGCGCTAAAATCACGTTGCTGGACAGTACCCAGCGCAACGTCCTCGAAACACAGACCACCGGCATGGGTGGCAATTATATGTTCGAGATAGAAATGAACAGGAAGTATAAAGTCCTTATCGAAAAGGAAAACTACTTCTCCAAAAACTTCAATTTCAACTCCGAACAGCTCACCATGGTAGATTCCATGATGAACCCCACCGTTTGCCTGAAACGTTTCGAGATCAACAAGCCCATCGTACTGAACGATATCTTCTACGATTACAACAAAGCCACCCTGCGGCCGGAATCCAAGCTGATCCTGGATTCGCTGTACTTCCTGCTGCTGGATAACCCGAAAATGGAGATCGAACTGGGCGCGCATACCGACAGCAAAGGCACCGACGCCTACAACCTCAAGCTGTCTAACGCACGCGCCAAATCTTGCGTGGATTACCTGATCGCCAAAGGCATCGAAACCAAACGCATCGTCAGCAAGGGTTACGGCGAAACGCGCCCCGTGGCGCCGAACACGCTGCCCAACGGGGCCGACAATCCCGATGGCCGCCAGCTGAACAGGCGAACGGAATTCAAGGTGCTCCGAAATTGACAACCATACGGTATAAATCGTTCTGCATGGGAATTCTTTCCCGCCTGGAACCATATCCTATTCATATACGACCTGGAAGCCGGCCTTTTGGCCGGCTTTGCTTTTGGGGTATGTTGCCATGAAAAAAGCTGCCCCGCAGACGCGGAACAGCTTACATCCATCTATCAACTAAAAATTGTACGATTATTTGTTCTTCCCGATATTGCCCAGCGCGATGGCCGAGTCCTGGCCCTGGGAACCGATCATGGAAATACGGGCAAATCCGTTTACGGCGATAATGCTGTCGTAATTAAATTTGCGGATGGTGGCCTCGTCTACCTTGATGGTCTTGACATCGAGCTGGCGGCCCATCACCGGGGCGCCGGTGGTTTGGCTCTCGATGGAGGCTATTTTGATCAGGGTATCGGTGGGAGCGGAAGTGGTGTTGCCGCGGAACAGGTTGAAATTGTACCGTTTGCCCATTTCCGATTTATTGATCTGCATTAAAATATGAAAAGTGGAATCGGTCGCTTCTGCCAGGGTAATATAACCGTTGATGACATTATTCTTGTCGAGCAGGTTAATGGTTTGGTAGCGTAATACCTTTTTGGGAGCATCGTCTTTTTTGCAGGCGATCAGCGAAGTGCCGATGATCGCGGCTGCAGCCAGTCCTTTCCAGATATGTTTTTCGAACATGTGTTGCATGATTTCCGTCAAAGATATAATAAGTTTGGTGTCTTTCGTGAGTGAAACGGCCGCCATCCGCCAAATGTTACACCATCTCGCGGGAAATGAAGCCGGATGGGCCCGGGTTGGGGGCAGTACGCCGGAAATGGCAGTTTACGGCGGTTTCCGAAGGTCTGCGGAAGAAAATCGGGGATTAATATGGGTGAAAGAAGTACATTTGACCCGTTTTTAAACCTCTAATTCAAGCATCACATGTCTCTTACCGTAGTAGGTACCATGGCGTTCGACGATATTGAAACGCCGTTCGGTAAATCGGATAAAATCGTCGGCGGTTCCGCTTCCTATATCGCCTGGGCCGCATCCAACTTCGTTCAGCCTGTCAACCAGGTGTCGGTGATCGGCGGGGATTTCCCGCAGGAAGAACTGGACGCCCTTACCGCCCGCGGCGTTGCGCTCGACGGCGTGCAGGTGAAGAAAGACGAGAAGTCCTTTTACTGGGCGGGCCGTTATCACCTCGATATGAACTCCCGCGATACCCTCGTAACAGACCTGAACGTGCTGGCCGACTTCCAGCCCGTGATCCCGCCGAGCTACCAGGGCAGCGAGTTCCTCATCCTCGGTAACCTCACCCCGCAGGTGCAAATGAGCGTGATCAACCAAATGAGCCCCCGCCCCAAGCTCATCGTTATGGACACGATGAACTTCTGGATGGACGTGGCGCTGGAAGACCTCCTCAAAACCATCAAGATGGTTGATGTGCTCCTGATCAACGACAGCGAAGCCCGCCAGCTCACCGGCGAATATTCCCTCGTGAAAGCCGCCCGGAAAGTGCTCACCATGGGCCCGAAATACCTCATCATCAAGAAAGGGGAACACGGCGCCATGCTCTTCAACGAAAACCATGTATTCTTCGCGCCGGCGCTCCCGCTCGAAGATGTATACGACCCCACCGGCGCCGGAGACACCTTTGCCGGAGGGTTCATGGGGCACCTCGCCAAAACGAAGGACATTTCCTTCGAAAACATGAAAACCGCCATCATCGTAGGCTCTGCCATGGCCTCGTTCTGCGTGGAGAAGTTCGGCGCCGCCAGGCTCCGCGAAATTTCCCGGGAAGACATCCACACCCGCCTCGAACAATTCGTGCAGCTGGTGAACTTCGACATCGATCTCGTATAAACGAAATTTGATATAATTAGAAAGCGGTCCTGGCTTTGCCGGGACCGCTTTTCTTTTGCACGGTATTAATATATTATGCGAAAACTTCGTTCAGGATCTTCGCCAGGCGCACACCACCTTTAAGCAACTGGCCGTTCAGGTCTTCCACGAAAAGGAAATTGTATCGGTAGCTCAGTTTGTCGCCGGAAGAAGTGCGGTCGTAGATTTTGTCGCTGAGGACGTGCGATTCCCACATCCAGTCGGCGATGCTGCCTTTGCGGATTTCCGCGGCGCGGGCGGCGGAGGTGACGCGGTGGAGGTTATGGGCGTATTCGGTATAGCTGTATTGCTGGAAATCGATCAGGTGCTCGTCCCACACGCGGTGGAGGTTAGTGGGGCGGTCGAACCAGGACACCTGGATCTTGTTGCCGCCCATATCTTCGTCGCGCCCCACGTGCAGCGGCATATGCATATCGCCGATCATATGTACGAGGAAAGAGAGCGCGAATCGTTTCTGGACGAGGGTGGATGCAGGGTTTTTCAACTGGGCGATCATGGCTACGGTTTGACTGTAGAGGTTTTCGCCTTTGGCTTCGGCCATGATACGGTCGAATTCCGCGCGGGAGCAATGGCCGGGGAAGTCGAGGTAATGCCAGGGAGAAGTGTGCCTGTAGGCGTCCGTAGTATCTGATTTGATGAAATCGGGCCAGTTGGAGATCATGGCGAGGCTTTCGTTGCCGATGATTTTTTGGATGGCAAGGCGGGCTTTGCCGGTGAGCCGGAAACTCGCGATCTCGGCTACCACGCGGTGGCCCGTGGGCCCCCAGGCCTGGGCGGGCTGCAGGGAGAGGAGCGCACCCAGGAGCAGCAATATGGATAAAACCTTTTTCATTGCAATCGAATTTATCGAATTTTGGGACCGAAGTTCGTCATTCCCCCATAAATACCGAAATTCGTTGACCCACAGTTAAACCGGAAAATGTATGCCTTTCAAATTACAAGCACCATATCAGCCCTCGGGCGATCAACCCACCGCCATCGCCCAGCTCACCAAAGGTTTGCAGGACGGCGAAGCCGCGCAGACGCTGCTGGGGGTGACCGGTTCGGGGAAAACATTCACCGTGGCCAACGTGATCCAGAACGTGCAAAAGCCCACATTGGTGCTGACCCACAATAAGACCCTCGTAGCCCAGCTCTACGGGGAATTCAAACAGTTCTTCCCCGACAACGCGGTAGAATACTTCGTGAGCTATTACGATTATTACCAGCCCGAGGCGTATATGCCCGTGAGCGACACCTATATCGAAAAAGACCTCGCCATCAACGAAGAGCTCGATAAACTGCGGCTTCGCGCCACGTCGAACCTGCTTTCCGGCCGGAGAGACATTATCGTGGTGGCGTCTGTGTCATGTATATATGGTATGGGGAACCCGACCGACTTCGAGAACGGGATCATCCGCATCTTCAAAGGGCAAAAGCTGGGGCGGAACACCATGCTGCACGGGCTCGTAAATGCCCTGTACTCCCGCACCACCGGCGATTTTAACCGCGGTAACTTCCGGGTGCAGGGCGATACGGTGGATATCAACCTCCCGTATGTGGATTATGGTTACCGCATCACTTTCTTCGGAGACGAGATCGAGGAGATCGAGAGCTTCGACGTACAGAACGGCAAGCGTATCGGCACCATGGATACCGCCGCCATCTTCCCCGCCAACCTCTACATCGCGCCGAAAGACGCCATGATACAGATTCTCCACGAAATCCAGGACGAATTGAACGCACAGGTGGAATATTTCAAGCGGGAAGGGAAACTCATCGAAGCGCAACGCCTGGCCGAACGCGTGAACTACGACGTGGAAATGATCCGCGAACTGGGATATTGCGCGGGGATCGAGAACTACTCCCGGTTCCTCGACCGGCGTACGCCCGGAACTCGCCCCTTCTGCCTGCTCGACTACTTCCCGAAAGATTTCCTGCTGGTGATAGACGAAAGCCACGTAACCATCCCGCAGATCAGCGGGATGTACGGCGGCGACCGGTCGAGAAAGCTGACGCTGGTGGATTTCGGTTTCCGGCTGCCTTCGGCGCTGGACAACCGGCCGCTGAACTTCAACGAATTCGAACAGTTATTGAACCAGACGATATTCGTGAGCGCCACGCCCGGGGATTATGAGCTGCGGCAAACGGAAGGTGTGGTGGTGGAACAGATCGTTCGGCCCACCGGCCTGCTGGACCCGCCGATCGAGATCCGGCCGAGCAAGAACCAGGTAGACGATCTGCTGGACGAGATCGACAAAACCGTTCAGAAGGGCGACCGCGTGCTGGTGACCACGCTTACCAAGCGGATGGCCGAGGAGATGGACAAGTATCTGCATCGTATTAATATTAAGAGCCGTTACATCCATAGTGAAGTGGATACGCTGGAGCGCGTGGAGATCCTCCGGGATTTGCGCCTGGGCAATATTGATGTGCTGGTGGGAGTGAACCTGTTGCGGGAAGGGCTCGATTTGCCGGAAGTGTCGCTCGTGGCGATCCTGGACGCCGATAAGGAAGGTTTCCTTCGCGACGAGCGTTCCCTGACGCAAACCTCTGGCCGTGCGGCGCGTAACGTAGACGGGAAGGTAATTTTCTACGCCGACAAGATTACCGACAGCATGCAGCGTACTATCGACGAAACCGACCGCCGGCGCGAGAAGCAGCGGAAGCACAACGAGGCGAACGGGATTACGCCGCGGACGGTGCGCAAGTCGAAGGAGCAGATCATGGGGCAAACGTCTGTACTGGCGATCCGGCATTTCGACGAATCGTCGCCGTATGCGGTGCATGATGAAATGGCTTTGGTGGCGGATGAAGGTAAAGCGTTCAACGCCAATACGGTGCAAAGCATTCCGCAGATGGAGAAGAGTATAACCAAGGTGAAGAAGGATATGGAGAAGGCGGCGAAGGATTTGGACTTTATGGAGGCCGCCCGACTTCGCGACCAGATGTTTGCCATGCAGCAGGAGTTGGAGAATATGAAGCGAAATTAGTTGCTAAAACAAATAACTCAACATAGAATTAATTGTAATATGAATATGCGGATTGTACGGTTTCCCAACAAACAGTACAATCCTTTTTTATGTTTAAAACTTTGACTGGCAAAGGTTTGCAGCGTTTTTTTCATTTTTGTAGTAGCACATTCGTACGCGTTTGTTAGATTTTCGTAACCTGTCGCTAAAAGACCTTATAAGTATTTATAAATCAAACTGTTATTACCTGTTTTATACCCCTTCTCTTTCCTCAAATTATCGCAAAAACAAATAATATATTGTAATGTATTTTAATGTGATTGCGTTGTTACCCGCAGAAACCCCACATTTTTCAATGTTTTCCATTTTTAGGGCGTTCTATTTGATGTTTTAAATCGTCATCCTACTTTTATTGAGAATTTTAAAATGATACGCTATGAAGAAAACATCTTTTCAGGACTATCTGCCCTTTATCGTTTTGGCCGGGCTTGCCGTAATTGGCATTTTTTTACCGACCCCGACCACTTTTGCTGATGCCAGCAAGTATAATTTTGCAGATGTTGCCTGGATTCTGGTAGCCACTTCGCTGGTATTCCTGATGACGCCTGGTTTGTCCTTCTTTTATGGAGGGATGGTGAACCGGAAGAACGTCATCTCCACCATGATGCAAAGCTTCATCGCCACCGGGCTGATCAGCGTGATCTGGGTGGTGGTAGGTTTTAGTCTCGCTTTCGGAGACTCCGTGGGCGGTAAGGGTATTATCGGCGACCCCACTACCTACTTTTTCTTTAAAGGCGTGCCCGACGGGCCGGCCTGGGGCACTATTCCCCTGATGCTGTTCGCCCTGTTCCAGCTGAAATTCGCGGTAATTACCCCGGCGCTGGTGGTAGGTGCGGTAGCGGAACGTATCCGTTTTACTTCCTATGTACTTTTCATGGTGCTGTTCTCCCTCCTGGTGTATGCGCCCATCGCACACTGGACCTGGCATGCAGACGGCATTCTCTATAAACTCGGCGTGCTCGACTTTGCCGGTGGTACCGTGGTACATATTTCTGCGGGTTGCGCGGCGCTTGCAGGTGCCCTGGTGCTCCGCCGCCGGAAAGACCACATCGCCAAAAAAGAGCTCACCCCTGCCAACGTGCCCTTCGTACTGCTGGGTACCGGCTTGCTCTGGTTTGGATGGTTCGGTTTTAACGCGGGCTCTTCGCTCGGTGCCAACCCCCTCGCCGTTACCGCTTTCGCCGCTACCAACACGGCTACCGCCGCTGCAGGTCTTTCCTGGATCTTCTTCGATGTGATCCGCGGCCGTAAACCCTCGGTACTCGGTTTCTGCATAGGCGCAGTGGTAGGTCTTGTAGCGATTACTCCTGCCGCAGGTTATGTTGGCGTTCCGCAGTCGCTGTTCATCGGTTTCGTTGCGGCCATCGTTTCCAACCTGGTGGTTCACTTCAAGAATAAATCTTCTATCGACGATACGCTGGACGTATTCCCCTGCCATGGCGTAGGCGGTATGGTAGGTATGCTGCTGACGGGCGTTTTCGCTTCGCAAGCAGTGAACCCGCTCATCTCGGAAAGCGGTTGGGCATACGGCAACTTCAGCCTCTTCTACAAACAATTGCTCGGCCTGCTGCTGGTAGTGAGCTACAGCTTCGCGGTATCCTGGGCGATCTTCAAGTTCATCAACTTCATCCACCCGCTCCGCGTGTCTGACGAAGAAGAAGAACTGGGCCTCGACGTTACCCAGCACAACGAAATGTATCATCCCAATCTCATGACCGTGAGCAGCAACGGCACGCTCACCGAAGAAGAAACCGGCATTCAGCACGGTTAATACACCCGATCCGATCCAATCGCTATAGTTTTTAATTCTCTCTTGACCGAAAAACCGGATGTTGTTCGTCGCCCTGGCTGAAATGCCACGGCGACGGGCGATCCGGGAGTGGTTTGCCCCAAAACGGCACAGTACATCAGCACCCAAACAAAGCAGCGGACCCCTTTATCATTTTATTAACCAAATTTTAAAATTCCAATGATGAGAAAAAGTTTATTCGCGCTCCTGGCTGTCTTTTCGATTGTGTCTGCCCGCGCGCAGGATTCTACCCGCCTCCTGCCTGTCGGCTTCAAGCTGTCTGGTTCTGCCGATGTATATTATAAATACAACTTCAACAAGAACACTTCCGATAATAAGACCAGCTTCACCAATTCCCACAACTCCTTTGAGCTGAACATGCTCTCCCTGAAACTCGAAAGTTCCTTCAAAAACGTTGGTATGGTAGCCGATATCGGTTTCGGCAAGCGCGCGGAGGATTTTTCGTACAACGACGAAAAAACGAGACTCGCGATCAAGCAGCTGTATATCTCCTATGCGCCTGCCGAATGGCTGAAATTCTCCATGGGCTCTTATAGCACCCATGTGGGCTACGAGTTGGTAGACGCTTATGCGAACCGCAACTACAGCATGTCATATATGTTTTCCTATGGCCCTTTCTTCCACACCGGGGTGAAAGCGGATTTAACATTCGGATCGCACAGTTTTATGGTAGGTGTGTTCAATCCGACCGACTTTAAATCTGCTACCTGGGGTGGGATCAAGTTCATCGGAGCGCAGTATGGTTTTGCGCCGGCGGAGGTGCCTTTCAAGTTCTACCTGAACTATATCGGCGGCCGCGACACATTCCAGACCCGCAACGATCAGCTGGACGCGGTGATCACCTATCAGCTGACCCCCAAATTCGGGCTGGGCTACAACGGTACTTACAGCATGTATAAAAACGGCGTGAGCACCAACTGGTACGGCTCCGCGCTTTACCTCAACTTCGACCCTTCGGAAAAGATCGGGCTTACGCTGCGCGGGGAATACTTCTCCGACAAAGACAACCTGAAAGTGTACGGCGACAAATTGGAATATCCCGAAGGCGGCAGCATTATGTCCGTTACGCTTTCCGGGCAGTACAAGATCGGCGGGTTGACGCTGGTGCCCGAGTTCCGGCTGGACCATGGCTCGCACGACGTCTTCTCCAAAGGGGACATGCCCAGGGCCAATTCCGCGAACCTGCTGCTGGCCGCGATCTACAAGTTTTAAGGAATCCTAATCACAGGCTCATATAAATTAGGTTTTACCGAACCGTTATGCTTTGGGGCCGGCTGTTTCTCAGCCGGCCTTTGCTTTTTTGCGCTGGTGGACGGCCGCAGAAAATTTACTTCCGCTTAACCCGGCTTTTTGTATCTTTTCCCTTCCAATTAAGAGCCTCGATTATGCTGCAACGTTCCACATTAAAGTTCCTGAAAGACCTGAAACTGAACAATAACAAAGCCTGGTTCGATGAAAACAGGCCCGCTTACCTCCAGGCGAAAGAAGATTTCGAAAGCCTTGTCCAGCAATTGATTGACGGGCTGGCGAAGCTGGACCCCGGCATGGAGGGGCTGGTCGTAAAGGATTGCGTGTTCCGTATATTTAAGGACGTACGGTTCTCGAAAGACAAGACGCCTTACAAAGTGAATATGGGCGCATCTTTCACGAAAGGGGGAAAGAAGAGCCCGTTGGCGGGGTTTTACTTCCACCTGGAACCTGGCGGGCATAGCATGGCCGGCGGGGGATTGTGGATGCCCGAGCCTCCCGTGCTCAAAAAAGTGCGCCAGGAAATAGATTATAACTTCGCTGAATTTCAGCGGATCGTTGGGGCGAAAGATTTTATCCGCCTGTTTGGAAAAGTGAATGGCGACTCGCTGAAGAACGCGCCGCAGGGGTATCATGAAGACAATCCCGCAATTGCTTATCTCAAATTAAAAAGTCTGGTGGTTACAACTCATGTCTCCGACGAGGCGGCTACCCAACCTACGCTCGTCCGTGAAATTCTTCGTGTGTTCTCGACGATGCTCCCATTCATAGGGTTCCTGAATACCGCTCAGGAAGATTAATCCAAATACCCTCCCCGCCCTGCTAGTTACCGGAGAAGTCTTGCTTAGACATCCGGCAACTAGACTGCTGTAGCAAAATAAAAAAGACAGTAAATCAATTCTTGTGTATCAAAAACTCAAACGGGCGCGATTTACGGTTCTTTAATAAATTTTCCTTGTCGATCCTCGTCTGCGCGAAACGCTGGTTATATACATTCGCCACTTCGATGATAGGCATGATGCCATCCATCGTATCCTTCTGATCAACGATGTTCATGATGCGGGAAACCTGCGAGGAAAAGTTAGTGCTCCATTCTTCGGTGAACTTGTGCATTAACAAAAGTTCACGGTTTGCGTTGGTTTTCATAGGACAAAGAGGGTGTTTAATTTGATAGTTTAGTTTTCATGGATAATACAGATAAAGAATTTATTAGCATAGGATTGTAATGTCAAAGGTGAATTATATCCCTCACAAATCCATACTACTTCCGTGTAGTTTTTAGTCCAAATTGCATTAACAAAAAATGATGAAAGCAGGTACAGTCAACGCATTGCGCGTTTTTATCAATAGAGTCGCTAGTATTCGTATATGCCTCGTCGTATGTGTGACGGGGAAGTGAATTTAAATTAAAAAAACGCAAATTCCAAATGTTCAATGCCGCAAAACATTGAGAATAAATGACACATGGCAGCGTTATGCGTATAGTTGAATGATAATGAATGAAAACCGGTAAAATATATTTTTTCGTTAATGAACTGAACTGCAAGAGGATAGCAGTATTCACACAAAAAATAACGGCGCGGAAGGTTCCGCGCCGTTGTGGATAACTATTTTACAAGGAATGCTTACAGCCAGTTTTTACCGCTGAGGTATTCCGCGATTTGTACAGCGTTGGTTGCCGCTCCCTTGCGAAGATTGTCTGCAACGATCCAGAGGTTCAGGGTATTCGCCTGCGTTTCATCCCGGCGGATACGGCCTACGAAAACTTCATCTTTATCGTGCGCGTCTTTCGGCATCGGGTATTGCGCTTTCGAAGGATCGTCTACCACCACCACACCCGGCGTTTGCGCCAGGATGTTGCGCACTTCCGCGAGATCGAAGTCTTTGTCGAACTCGATGTTCACGCTTTCGCTATGGCCGCCCATCACGGGGATGCGAACGGTAGTCGCCGTCACTTTTACTTTTTCGTCGCCCATGATCTTCACCGTTTCTTTCACCATCTTCATTTCCTCCTTGGTATAACCATTGTCGAGGAACACGTCGATCTGGGGAATTACGTTCAGGTCGATTTCGTGTGCGTATGCTTTTTCTCCTGCAATGCCCTGGCGCTCGTTCATGAGCTGCGTTACTGCTTTCACGCCGGTGCCGGTCACGGATTGATACGTCGACACCACTACGCGGTTGATACCATATTTAACATGGAGCGGTTTGAGGACGATCACCATCTGGATGGTGGAGCAGTTGGGATTCGCAATGATCTTGTCTTCGGGCGTGAGCACGTCTGCGTTCACTTCGGGCACCACGAGCTTCTTAGTGGGGTCCATACGCCATGCAGAGGAATTGTCGATCACGGTGATGCCCGCTTCCGCGAATTTGGGCGCCCACTCGGTAGAGGTGCTGCCGCCGGCGGAGAAGATGGCTACGTTCGGTTTCATTCCAATAGCCGTATCAGCGGTTACCACCTTGTACGGCTTACCCTTGAACATCACTTCCTTGCCAACAGATTTTTCGGAAGCGACAGGGATCAGTTCCGTCACAGGGAAATTCCTTTCCGCGAGTACTTGCAACATTTTGGTGCCTACCAGTCCGGTGGCGCCTACTACGGCTACTTTCATGATTTTGATTATGAATTAAAATGAGAACCCAAAATTAATATATCAAACGACAATTTTGATATATTCGGCCAGATTGTTGACCCATTAAAAATGTAAGTTATGCATGTCATTGTTTGTGCCTGCGCGCTGATGAGCGCGCCATGCGGCGATTCGCTGTCCCCACTGCCGCACGACGTCATTATCCACGAGATCATGGCAGACCCCTCGCCCCCGGTTTCCCTTCCGGAATACGAGTTCATCGAACTGCGGAACCTGTCTTCCCGCACCATTAACCTCGCCGGATGGAAAGTGCGCGGCAACGGCGGCTCGGCCACGCTCCCCGCTTTTTCGCTGGCGCCCGGCGGTTATGTAGTGGTTTCCCCGCGAAAGGGAGCCGCGCTTTTCCAACCGGTCGTTGATGCCGGGAGTTTTTTCGCGTTACATAATGAAGAAGACCTCCTTTCCCTGGAATCCCCGTCCGGAAGTGTGATCCATGTGGTGACGGTCGACATGCGGCCGTTTTCCGGCAGCTTCAAATCTTCCGGCGGATGGAGCCTCGAAATGAAAGACCCGGCGTTCCCTTGCGCAGGTGCCTTGAACTGGGCCTTTTCGAATGATCCCTCCGGAGGAACGCCCGGCAGGGCCAATTCCGTGGCGGCGCAGATTCCCGAACCTCCGTTGCCGGTGCTGCTCCGGTCTTCTTCGGTCGATAGCCTCCGCATCCGCCTGCATTTTTCCGCACCGCTCGATAGCGCCTCCGCTGCCGCGATGGCCGCATATGTCTCGGAGCGCGTCGTTACCGGTGTAATCCCCGAACCGCCGGCTTACCAAACCGTTTTGCTGACACTGGCCGAACCCATGCCCCGGGGAGCCCTGTTCCAGCTCCGCGCCTCCGGGCTGAAAGATTGTACCGGGCGCGCGATGCCCGCCGGCGATCCGGTACCTTGCGGCCGGCCTTCCTCCCCTGAAAATATTGTCATTACTGAAATTCTTCCCGATCCGGCGGCGGGAGCGGATGATTTCCTGGAAGTCCATAATAAAGGACTGCACCCCGTGGAGCTGGCCGAATTGCGTTGGGCCGTGCGGGCAGACGACGGCTGGAAGGCGCCCTCGCCGGTGGTGCGCCGGCCCTGGCTGCTGTTCCCGGGAGAATACTTGGCGCTGAGCCCCGCCCCGGAAGCCCTTTGCCGGCAATATGCCTGCCTGGGCCGCGTGGAAACCGCTACAGTGCCCGCGTTATCCGCAGAATCCGGCCGCATCGGCCTTTTTGCTATCGATGGCCGGCTGCTGGACGAGGCATTGTGGGACCGGAAGCTGCACGATCCCGGGCTGGCCGTTACAAAGGGCGTAGCCTTCGAGCGGCTGGATTTCAATATGCCGGGAACTGCGCCTTCGAACTGGCATTCAGCCGCATCCACAGCGGGTTTCGGGACGCCGGGGTATGCGAATTCCCACCGGGCGGGCGTTGGGGTGGAAGGGAACTGGTGCAACCTGGCGCCGGGGACTTTCAGTCCGGATAACGACGGGCTGGACGATCTCGCCTGGATCACCTGGGAATTTCCTGCGCCGGGGTTTCGGTTGGATGTCCGGATATTTGATGCGGCGGGCCGGGCCGTTCGCCACCTGGCGAATAATATTTCCGCCGCGGATAGGGGCAAATTAAGCTGGAACGGACTGGCAGACAATGGGTTGCCCCTTCCGAAGGGCAGTTATGCCGTCAAAATCGCGGCCTGGAACGGAAATGGGCGCCAATTATCCCGAAAACTCGCCGTGGTATTGCTTCGCGACTGATTGGCCGGTAGCCGGGAAGGGGCGTGAAAATTTGTCAGGGCGTTTTCATCTGTTAATTTTTTATATTTGCGGCTCTTTAAAAATGAATTCATGCAGTACAGAGAAATTGTTGCAGTAACCGGATTAGGCGGTTTATTCCAATTGCTTGCCAGCAAACAGGATGGCGCTATTGTAAGATCGCTGGACGATAAAAGCACCCGCTTTGTATCTTCCCGGGTACATAATTTTACCCCATTGGAAAGCATCGAAGTTTTCACTACGGGCGATAATGTAAACCTGTCGGCTGTATTCAAGGCTATGCAGGAAAAAGCGGCATCGTTCCCCCTGGTGGACGCGAAAGCCGATAACAATACGATCAAAGGTTATTTCAAAAGCGTATTCCCCGAGTTCGATGAGGACCGCGTTTACGTGAGCGATATGAAGAAGATGGTGAAATGGTTCTCCATCCTCGAGAAAAACGACCTCCTGAAATTCGACGAAGCAGCGGAAGAAACCGCCGAAGTTGCCGAAGCGCCTGCCGCTGAAGCCGCTCCCGCTGAAGAAGCCAAACCGAAGAAGAAAGCGCCCGCCAAAAAAGCGGCTGCTGAATCCGAAGGCGCGGAAGGTGAAGAAAAACCGGCCCCGAAGAAGAAAGCCGCACCTAAAAAGGCTGCTGCCGACGTTGAAGGCGCCGAAGGCGAAGAGAAAAAGCCTAAAACCACCCGTAAGAAGAAAACCGAAGAATAACCGGTTTCCCAAATATCTGGCAGTAAACCAGGCCCTCCCGGCAGGAGGCCTGGTTTCTTTTTTGCCCATATGTCAGGTACACCCCGCTTAGCCCGTTTTTTGCTATTTTACCGCAAATTAAAATTCAACGCATGCCCAATGCTCATATCACAGCGCCGCCCCGGCAATTCCTTCCGGCAGATTTTGCCGTAACCACCTGGGACGCGCTGCAGCCATACTTCGAAACCCTCCAGCAAAGGCCCATCAACAGCAGCGAAGAACTCTCCCGCTGGCTGGCCGATATCAGCGAGCTCGAAGCCGTGATCTCTGAAGACGCCTGCTGGCGCCAGATC
Organism: Chitinophaga rhizosphaerae; assembly: GCF_003958645.1. Lineage (GTDB taxonomy): Bacteria > Bacteroidota > Bacteroidia > Chitinophagales > Chitinophagaceae > Chitinophaga > Chitinophaga rhizosphaerae. The sequence continues at coordinate 319,363 of NZ_RXLO01000004.1, read as the reverse complement.
CGTATGACGAGAGACACCGCCAGCAAGGAATACGAAGAAGCGTTCACCTACTTCTGCATGGAGATCCAGCCCAAACTGCAACCCTATGCAGACGCGCTTAACCGTAAACTGCTCGACAGCCCCTTCACCGCAGACCTCGATCCCGCCCAATATTTCCCCTACCTGCGCAATGTGCGCAAGCAGGTGAAACTGTTCAGCGAAAAGAATATTCCCATCCAGGCGGAACTGAGCGTCATGGCGCAACAATACGGCGTCATCTCCGGCGCGATGACCATCGAAGTGAACGGACAGGAATACACCCTGCAACAGGCCGCCAAGTTCCTCGAAAACCCCGACCGCAAACTGCGCGAGGAAGTTTTTACCAAAACCGGCGAACGCCGCCTGCAGGACCGCGAGAAACTCGACGCGCTCTATTCCTCCCTCGTCAGCAAACGCCACGAAGTAGCGCAGAACGCAGGTTTCGCCAATTACCGCGATTACAAATTCGAGGAACTGGGCCGTTTCGAATACACGAAAGAAGATTGCTTCCAGTTTCACCAGGCCATCCGCGAGCACATCCTGCCGCTGGTGGGTGGCGCGCTCGAACGCCAGCGCCAGAAACTCGGCCTCGATACACTCCGCCCCTGGGACGGCGACGCCGAACCCGAAGGCACCAAACCGCTGGAGCCTTTCAAAGACGGCAATGAGCTCATTTCCAAATCCATCGCGTGCTTCAAGGAATTGCGCCCCTTCTTCGGCGAATGCCTCGAAGTAATGCAGGAAATGCAACGCCTCGATCTCGACAGCCGCAAGAATAAAGCCCCCGGCGGATATAACTGTCCACTGGCGGAAACCGGCGTCCCCTTCATTTTCATGAATGCCGCCGGCCAGATGAAAGACCTCACCACCATGGTGCACGAGGGCGGTCATGCCGTCCACTCCTTCCTCAGCCACAACCTCCCGCTCAGCGCCTTCAAGGAATACCCGATGGAGATCGCGGAAGTGGCGAGCATGAGCATGGAACTGTTCACCATGGACCATTGGCACCTGTTTTTCGACAATCCCGAAGAATTGCGCCGCGCCAAACTCCAGCAGCTCGAACGCGCCATCGTCATCTTCCCCTGGATCGCTACGATCGACAAGTTCCAGCATTGGGTCTACGAAAATCCCGCGCATACGACCGAAGAGCGTACCGCGGCATGGACGCGCATCCTCGATGAATTCACGCCGGGAAATATCGATTGGACGGGCTTCGAGCATTTCCGCGCGAGCAACTGGCAACGGCAGCTGCATCTTTTCGAAGTGCCGTTCTATTACATCGAATACGGCATCGCGCAGCTGGGCGCCATCGCCATGTGGAAACAATACCGCGAAAAGCCGGAGCAGGCGCTGGACAACTACATGAAAGCCCTAAGCCTGGGATACACCAAAACCCTGCCCGAGCTGTACGAAGCGGCCGGCATCCGGTTCGATTTCTCGCCGGCTTACGTGAAAGAACTGGCAGATTTCGTACAGGCGGAAATCGATCTGCTCATCAAAAAGTAAGTACGACTGAAAATAGAAAAGGAGCGACCGGTAAAGTCGCTCCTTTTTTTATACATTCTACCCTCTTATTGGCAGGATTTGCAAACGCCGCTCACCACTACTTCCACATTGTGCATGGCGTAACCCTGCGGGAGGGTGATCGCCGGCACGTCGGTTTCGTCGAGGCATTGGGTGCTGCCGCATTCTTCGCAGCGGAAGTGAACGTGATGATCATGATGCTCGTGCTCCCGGCACTCCGATTTGCAGATGGCATAGCGCACGCTGGTATCGGTGGTAGGGATTTTATGTACGATCCCTTTGTCGAGGAAGGTTTGCAGGGTACGGTAAATCGTTACCCGGTCGAAGCTCTTGCCGGTGAGCTTTTCGAAATCGGCATGTTCGAGTGCGCCGTTGCTTTTCAAAAAGAGCTCCAAAATCTTCACACGGGTATCCGTTACGCTCAGATTGCTGGAACGTAACAACTCCACGATGATTTCTTTGTGTTTTGCAGGCATTGTTTAAAATTTACTCTTGCATCAGCCGGTCGATGTCGGCTATCAGCTTGTCAACGTCTTTAACTTTCGTGCCTTCATACAGTCCGCGGATGCGGCCTTCGCCGTCTACCAGCGCAAACCACTGCGTGTGGATGAAGTCGTCTTCCCCGGTAAAGGTACCATCGTCTACCAGGTAACTTTCGCGGGCCAGTTTGTAAAGCTGCCGCTTGTCGCCGGTAAGGAAGTGCCAGTTTTTCGGGTCCGCGCCATGCTCTTCGGCATAAGCCTTCAGCACGCGAACGGAATCGTAGTCCGGGTCGGAAGTATGGGACAGGATGAGGAAATTCGGCTTGTCCTTATATTTCGCATAGACTTTTTCCATGTTTTTGTTCATCACCGGGCAGATGTTCGTACAGGTGGTGAAGAAATACTCGGCTACATAAATCTTTCCTTTCACATGGTCTTGCGTCACCTGGTTACTGTCCTGGTCGGTAAAGCTGAAGCCCTGTACGGTGTGGCCGGGAGCGCCCAGTACCGGGAGTTTTTCCTTGCCGATCCAGCTGCCCCTGCTTTCCTTGATCATGAAGGCGTAGTAGGCCATGAAGCTGCCGCTCAGCAGCACGAAAAATGTGGTATAAATTATTAACTTCTTGGACATGTCGAATTTTATCTCCTGGTCTGATTTGCAAAGTTAGCACAGTTTCCCCAGATGGGCCCTGAGCCAGGTCATTTGCCCGTGATTTCGGCGTTGTCGAGATTATAGTACATTTCATAAATGTTTTTCTCGTTGAGTCTCAATACGCCTTTCACTTTGATATAGTCATCGGTTTCGAAATCCGGTTTTTTCGATTTGAAGTTCAGTGCCATTACGGATTCCGGTCCCGAGCCGCCGCAGAAGAAACAGGAGCTGTTGGGGTTGGCGCTGAGCACGTACACGGAGCCCTTCGGATCTATCGGCACCATGTACCCGCTGATCTCCACCGTTTTCCCGTTCAGGGCCTTGATGGTGCGGGAGAACGAAGGGTATAGCATGGGCAATTGCAGCTTTTCGTCGTATTTACGGGTAAAGATGACGTCCGACAGTTGTTTCCAGGTCACTTTGAGGGGCGCTTGGTCGCGGGGCGCCACATCGATGGTAGACATGGGCAGGTTGCCGGAGGAAGCGGCTTGGGCAGACAGGACCCGCTGCATCCATGGCGCGGCGGAAAGGCCGTGGCGGCAAACCCGCGAAATGTCCGAACAGGAAACGAGGGCGAAGGCGGCAAGGCCCAGGGCGATTTTCTCCACTTTAAGCATTGGCAAGCGTTTTAGCGATATTCAGCCGGAAAGCGCGCACTGCAGGCAGCAAAGCGGCCAGCAGGCAGGCCCCGACGATGGCTGCGGCGGTAATGGCGTCGGCAGCGGTTAACGGCATGGCGCCGGAAAAATTCAAATGATAGCCGGCAAACAGTTCCTGTTGCAACAGCAGCAAAGCCACGCGGCTCAGCGCTATACCCGTTACCACGCCCGCCAGTCCCAACAGGAAAGCTTCGGCGAAAACGAGGGCGAGCAATTTGCCGCGGGAGCCGCCCATGGTCCGGATGAGGGCCAGTTCGTAGCGGCGCTCGTGCGTGCCCTGCACCAGCGTTACAAAGATACTGCATGCGGCGAGCCCGGCCAACAGCCAGCCCAATGCGCGCAAAACCTTCGCGCCGGTACCCAACAGCGATTGCAGCCGGTTGATCTCGATAGCGGGCACGGCGGCCTGCATGTTCGTGTGTTCGTTGATCATCCGCGGAAATTGCAATTGCCCCATCGGACTGCGGAACTTGATCAGCACCGCCGTTACCTGCTTCCGCGGGTCGGGCGTTTGCATCATGGCGCTTTCCCTGCTGCCGGCCTCCGCGTGATCTGGATGATCGTGATCTTCCCCTGCGCCCGGATCCGTTGCGTGTTCATCGTGATCATGGCCGTCTTCCGCATGATCGTGCGCATCCGCGTCATGATGCGGCGCGTGAATGTCCCACACGCTTTCCAGCGGCGTCAGCAGCAGTTGATCGACCGCCAGGCCGGTGGCCGGAAGAATGCCGCTTACGAGATATTCTTCCCTTTCATGCACATGGCCCGTTTTACCCAGGCCGTGCGTCCCCGCGAAGCGGCTGCCCACTTTCAGGCCAGCCTTTCGCGCGGCTTCGGCGCCGGCCACCACTTCCATCGACTTCCCGAAAACCTTTCCCTGTGCGGGCTTTACGTTGTATTTGTCGAGATAGGCCTGCGTGGTGCCGATGATCCGGAAACCGTGGTACGAATCCCCCAGCGAAATCGGTATCGCTGATTCCACCAGCGGGTGATGCATGAAACGTTCGGCTTCGGTCAGTGAAATATTGCCGGTGGGATTGTCGAGATGATAAACGCTGCTGAGGATCAGCTGGAGCGGACTTCCCTTCGCGCCCAGCACGAGATCGATGCCGTCGATTTGCTGTTCGAGCTGTTGGCGCGCCTGCCGGTTGAGGGCCCACAGCACGAGGAGCACGGTGGTGCTGCAGGAAAGCAGCAGCCAGCAGAGCGCGGTGTAAAGCGGTTTGTGAAGCAGGTTGCGTATGGCGATGCGGAAAATCATGGCAGTTGGATGTGTTGAGGGAAAAGGGATGTAAGCCGGTTGTCGTGCGTAACGATGAGCAGTGCCGCGTTGTGACGGGCGGCCTGTTCGGAAAGCAGCCGGGCTACGGCTTCGCAATTACGGTCATCGAGACTGGCGGTGGGTTCATCGGCGAGGATGACGTTGGGCGACGGCAACACGGCCCGCGCGATGGAAGCGCGTTGTTGCTCGCCCTGGCTCAGGCGTGCGGGGAGCTGGTGCAGGAGATGATCGATCCGGAGATCGGCGGCAACGGCTTCGAGGCGTTTGTGGTCTGCGGCCGCGCCGGTGAGGCGGAGCGGGAGCAGGAGATTATCCGCCACGGAAAGCGACCCGATAAAATGCGATCGCTGGAAGATGATCCCGATATGCTGGCCGCGGAAGGCGTCCATTTTCGGGGTGCTGAGCGAGCCGATAGGCGTGCCGGCTACGTTGACGGTGCCGTCCGCGGGCCGGATGAGCCCTGCCAGGAGGTGCAGCAGGGTGGTTTTCCCGGAGCCGGAAGGCCCGGTGATCAGGAGCGTTTCTCCCCGCCGGCAGGCCAGGTCAGGGAACCGGATCTGGCGCCCGCCCGGATAGGTATATGTCAGTTCGCTGGTCTGGATCATCATATCTGTCATCACTACTTGTTTTGGCAACAACGTTGCAAATAGAACGTCGAATTCGGCTAAGATAGCGTTCGCTACAGACAAATTTCATTAATTTTTGGATTAAATGCAACAATGTTGCAAAATAACCCTTAGCTTTGTTGCCCACAAAACCAACTCACCATGCCCAATAATCGACTGATGAACAGAATGAACCTGGACGCGCTAGGCATCGGGGCCTCACTGGCCTGTGCGGTGCATTGCGTGGCGTTGCCGCTGGTGGCGGCGTTTCTTCCGCTGGCCGGCGCGGCGCTTCATTATGAACCGCTGGAATACCTGTTGCTGGGCGCCACGCCCGTAGTGGGATTGATGGCGCTGTACCGGGGGTATAAATACCAGCATCGCCGGGTGCGGCCGTCCCTGTTGTTCGTAGTGGGATTTGCATTGCTGATGGCGGGGCATTTCTGGTTCCCGGAGGCCTGGGAACTGAGCGCGATCGCCCTGGGCGCGGGATTGCTCATCGCGGCGCATGTCGATAACATCCGTTTTTGCCGGAAATGCAGGGTGAAGGAACCGGCGCCGGTAGCAGCCGAATAGATTGGGGGATGCAACATGCCATCCTTCGAAAGGTATTTTTTCGTAACCAATTAATCTGACCATATGCCAGCAACATCGACATTTTCTTTGTCGGCAGACCACTTCCGCAAGGCGCCCTCCCAACTGCCCGTCACCGTGCTCAGCGGATTCCTCGGCGCAGGGAAAACATCGCTCCTCCAACACATCCTCCACAACCGTGAAGGCCTGCGCGTAGCCGTCATCGTGAACGATATGGCCGAAATCAACATCGATGCGCGCCTTGTCCGGAACGCCGTTTCCCTCCATCAGACGGAAGAAAAACTGGTGGAAATGTCGAACGGATGCATCTGCTGTACCCTCCGCGAAGACCTCCTCGCCGAAGTGCAACGCCTCGCGGCGGAACAACGGTTCGATTACCTGCTCATCGAATCCAGCGGCATCTCCGAACCGCTGCCGGTAGCGCAGACTTTCACCTGGCAAGACGATCAGCAAGGTATCGATCTCAGCGCCGTGGCCCGTCTCGACACGCTTGTGACCGTCGTGGATGCATACAATTTCCACCACGATTATTCCAGCCGGGAACTGCTATCCGAAAAAGATTTGACGGAAGCAGACGACCAGCGCACCATCGTGAACCTGCTGACCGACCAGATCGAATTCGCCAACGTCATCGTCCTCAACAAATGCGACCTCGTGACCGCCGAACAGAAAGGCGCCCTGAAATCCCTCCTGCGCAAGCTCAACGCCAAAGCCAGGATCGTGGAGGCGGTCAAAGGGGAAGTTCCGCTCCGCGAAGTACTCCATACCCGGCTGTTCGACTTCGATGAAACCTCCCAGTCTGCCGGCTGGATCGCCGAACTGGAAAAAGAACACGTGCCGGAAACGGAGGAATATGGGATACGGTCGTTCGTGTACCGCAGCCGTGCACCGTTCCATCCGGAAAGGTTTTGGGAGATGGTCCAGCACCAATGGCCGCAGGGTGTTGTTCGCTCGAAAGGTTTGTTGTGGCTGGCTTCCAGACCGGATGTAGCCATAAATTGGAGCCAGGCGGGCCGCTCGCTCATGGCCGACCGGGCCGGCGTCTGGTGGTGCTCCATCCCGGAAAAACAGTGGGAGCTCGATACAGCATCCGAACAAATCATCCGTGAACGATGGCACACGCTGTTCGCCGACCGGTACAACGAAATCGTCATCATCGGCCAGGATATAGACCCACACGCGATTTCCGTTATGCTCGACGGCTGTCTGTGCAACAACGAAGAAATTAAGGACTGGCAAGTCGGCCGTTCTTTCAACGATCCCTTTCCTGCTTTCTGATAATGTTTAGGTAATTAGTTCCTGCGCAACCCCAACGCCGCCGCCCAACTTGTCCTCGATTATTTTCACGGGCGGCGGCTTCCATCCAAACCCTATGATTTAGACCGGCCTAAAAAATAATTTAGACAAATGTTAATTCTGTTTTTAACTTTGTCTCATAAAAAATAAAATTCCTTATGGCAGCAATGCTACGTATCATTTCAACTTTACTATTTGCTGTGGCAACACTTGTCGCTCACGGCCAGGGCCGCCTGAAAGGGACCGTTTCCGCAGGTGAAGCACCCATCCCCTTCGCTACCGTCGGATTTAAAGATATCAAAACCGGCGTCGTGACCGACGAAACCGGCCAGTTCATCATCCCCAACGTTCCTGCGGGCAAACATGAGCTCCAGGTGAGCGCGGTAGGGTACCTCACTTACAAACAGACGGTCACCATCAAGGCCACAGGCACCACCAGCGTGCTGATCAGGCTGGAACCTTCTGCGAGCAATCTCGGCGAAGTAGTGGTCAGCGGCACCCTCCGGCCGGTAACCAAAATGGAAAGCCCGGTGCCGGTGGAAGTCTATTCCCCCATCTTCTTCCGGAAGAATCCCACACCCAGCATTTTCGACGCGCTCCAGAACGTTAACGGCGTGCGACCGCAGCTGAACTGCAACGTCTGCAACACGGGCGATATCCACATCAACGGCCTCGAAGGACCATACACCATGGTCATGATCGACGGGATGCCCATCGTCAGCGCCCTGTCTACCGTATACGGCCTGTCCGGCATCCCGAACAGCCTCGTGGAACGCGTGGAAGTGGTAAAGGGCCCGGCCTCGACGCTGTATGGTTCCGAAGCAGTGGCGGGATTGATCAACATTATCACCAAATCGCCCGCCACGGCACCGGTACTTTCGGCCGACGTGATGGCCACGTCCTGGAAGGAATACAACGTGGACATGGGCTGGCGGTTTAAGGCCGGATCGCGGGCAAAGTCGCTCCTGGGGCTGAACTACTTCAACTACCAGGACCCCGCAGACCATAACGGCGACGGCTTCACCGACGTTACCCAGCAACACCGGATCAGTATTTTCAATAAATGGAGCTTCACGCGGAAAAACGACCGCGTGGCTTCGCTGGCGGCGAGATATTTTTACGAAGACCGCTGGGGCGGACAAACCCAGTGGGAAAAACGCTGGCGCGGAACGGACAGTGTGTACGGCGAGAGTATATATACCAGTCGCGTTGAAGTGTTGGGGCAATACCAGCTGCCGACGCAGCCGCGCCTTATGCTGCAGGGCTCGTTCAACTACCATAACCAGAATTCCGTGTACGGTACCACATGGTTCCTCGCGAAGCAGTCTATCGCGTTCGCGCAGCTGACCTGGGACAAGGAAATAGGGAAACATAAGCTGTTGGCGGGTTTGCCGTTCCGGTACACGTTTTATGACGACAATACGGTAGCTACCACGGAAAAGGAAGGCAACAAGCCCCAGCGGACGTTCCTGCCCGGCGTGTTCGTGCAGGACGAGATCAAGCTCGCCACGGCGCACAACCTGCTGCTGGGGATGCGGTACGATTATAATTCCCTTCACGGCAATATCGTTACGCCCCGCCTCGCGTATAAATGGTCGCCCAATTACCGGAACGTTTTCCGGCTGAACGCGGGAACGGGCTACAGGGTAGTGTCTGTGTTCACGGAAGACCATGCCGCGTTGAGCGGCGCCCGCGAGGTGGTGATCCAGTCGGAGCTGAAACCTGAGCGGAGCTGGAACGTCAATTTGAACTACACGAAGAAAATACCGTTGGGGAACGCCTTTTTGGGGCTGGATGCAACAGCTTTCTACACGCATTTCTCGAACCGCATCATGCCCGACTATTCCCGGCCCGACTCCATATTATATGACAATTTGAACGGGTATGCGGTGTCTGAGGGGTTCAGCCTCAATGCCGACCTGGCGTTCGCTTTCCCGTTGAAGATCATGGCCGGGGCAACGGTGATGGACGTGTACGAGAAGGATCGCGGGGTGAAAACGAGGCCCATGCTCACGGAGCGTTTTACGGGGACTTGGACGGTGAGTTATGCGTTCAGGAAAGCGGGGCTCACGGTAGATTATACCGGTAATATATATGGACCGATGTTGCTGCCCGTGCAACCGAACGATCCGCGGCCGGCCGAATCGCCTGTGTGGAGCATACAGAATGTACAGTTGACGAAGAAGTTGGGGAAGGAGTGGGAGATTTATGGAGGGGTGAAGAATCTGCTGAATTTCCTGCCGCCGAAGAACAGCATCGCGCATGCGCATGACCCCTTCGACAAGCGGCCGGGTTATAATGCCGACGGAAGCGTTGATCCTTATAACCTGACTTTCGACCCCGCATACGTATTTGCGCCAAACCAGGGGATCCGTGGATTCCTGGGGGTCCGGTTCACGCGGCAATGATCAGAGGGCGAGGCCGACTTTGATACCGAGGTGGAGGCTGGGGAGGAATTTCTTGGCTTCGTCTGTCCGGGGGATTACGGCGCCGCCTTCGAGGCGGTGGGTGGTGGCGGTGTATACTTTCCCGCGAACGCCCACGCCGAGGTAAGGATCGAGGATGAATTTGCCGCGGTGCATCTGGCGGCCAAGCAGGAGCTGGAGGCCGTATACGTTTTTATCCGCAGAATTTTCAAAGGTCGCGCTGTTAAGCGTGACCTTTTCATTTGGATAGAATACCTTTTTATAGAGGAGGACGGGTTCGAAATAGGTGCCGGCCATGCGGATGGCGGTGTTCCGGCGGACGAGGTACCATTTGAGGCCGGCCCTGAAGCCGATGCCGCGGCCTTCCACGAATTGTTCGGTGGAGATGCCGGGATTTTCTTTCCCGATATTGATCCTTTTGAAGAAGACGTAGTCCGGGTAATCGGTGTAAATACCTGAAACGCCGAGCTCGAGGCTCAGGGTTTCGGAGAGGTCCTGTTCGAGGTAGAGGTCCAACTCATTGATGATGGTGGTGGGGTTTACCTTGATGAAGGTCCGTTTGCGAAAGGGAGGGTCCTGCGCCAGGGCGGTTTGTGCTGCTGCTGCGAGGAGGATGATGATAAGGATCCTATTCATATGGCTGCCGGGTTGTAGGGGGAGGCGGGTGGTGACGCCCGCCTTTGGGAATCAGGTCAATAATCGTTCCACAATAACGGGGAACCATTTATGTTCGAGCGCCTGTACTTTTTTAGCGAGGCTTTCGGGTGTATCGGCTGGTGTGATGGTGCATTTTTCCTGGAGGATGGTGGCGCCGTCGTCGTATTTTTCGTTGACGAAGTGGATGGTGATGCCGGATTCGGGTTCGCCTGCGGCGATGACGGCTTCGTGGACGAAGTGGCCGTACATGCCTTTGCCGCCGTATTTGGGGAGGAGCGCGGGGTGGATGTTAATGATTTTGTCGGGGAATGCCTGGACGAGGTTGGCGGGCACTTTCCAGAGGAAGCCGGCGAGGACGATGAGGTCGATTTCCAGTTCCTGCATCAATTTAACATAATAATCTCCCCGGAGGAATGCTTCCTTATCTATAATATAAGAAGGGATGTTTTCGGATTCGGCGATAAGGAGGACCCCGGCGTCCGGTTTGTTGGTTACGATGGCGGCCACGCGGATGGCGGGGTTGCCTTTCAGGTGATCGATGATTTTCCGGGCGTTTGAGCCGGCGCCGGAGGCGAAAATGGCGATGTTTTTCAAGCTTGTATATGAATTAAGGTGCAAAAATAGGCAGATAACCATTTCCGGTAACGGTAAATTTCCATAAATTTAGGAGAAGCCCGGGCCATGGAGGGTGGATACTGATGTAAATCAGGTGTCGGGAATGCGCAAAATCATGGCCATGCAACCAACTATATACGTATCTTGTTGTAGGTTGAAGTATCACATATCCGGTCTGGAACAACTTTCCGGGAGGCACTATCCGACAGTCTGGTTGAAAACTCCAAGCAAAAAAAGTATCACTGCAACCGGCAGAATCTCCGTAGATGGTAAATATGATTTTTATCAGGTATTGTGCCCGGCGTGTATGCGCCAGGGGGGGGAGGGAGAGCCGAAATCAGCCACAGTGGATAATTTCAGCGGAATCATCTTTCGCGGATGTTATATAAAAACAGCTTGCAAAACAAGGACAATTTTTTTTCGTTTGTTGGTAAATTGTCAACATTCTGTCTTATTTTTGCTGGCACTTTTAAGAAACCTTAGGTCAAATCTAAACTAAATAGGCTGTGTATCGTCGTGTTTCCATTCGTTTGCGTAAGCAATTTGTGAGTGTTCTTATCCTATGCGCGGGGCTGGTTAGTTCCTTCTCCATCGCGCGGGCAGCAGATCCTGGTGCAGGTAAGACGCTATTTCAGCAGAATTGTGCTTCCTGTCACAATGTGCACAAAAAACTGACAGGCCCTGCGCTCGCAGGTGTTGAAAGCAGGTGGGCCGATAAGGCGCTGCTTCACAAGTGGATCCGCAATTCCGCTGCTGTAATCGCGTCCGGCGACAAGTATGCCGTTGAGCTTTTCAACTCTTATAACAAGCTTCCGATGACGGCCTTCCCGGCCCTCACCGATGCGGACATCGATAACATCCTCGCTTACGTGGCGCAGGAAGAGTCGAAACCGGTTGGCGGCGATAAGGGAGCTGGCGGTCCTGGAACGGCTGCTGCAGGAGGAGAGAAGGATTCCGGCAACAACAGCCTGCTGTTCGGCATCATCACCCTGATCCTCGCGATCGTAGCGGTGATCCTCATGCAGATCAACAGCAACCTGAACAAGCTGGCATCCGAAAAAGAGGGCCATGCTACCGCAGAACCTGTTCCCTTCTACAAAAACAAAGTCTACATCGCCCTTTGCATCGTATTGCTCTTCATCGTCGGCGGTTACTATACCATCCAGGGCGCTATCGGCCTGGGTCGCCAGGACGGTTACATGCCGGAGCAACCCATCTTCTACTCTCACAAGGTGCACGCGGGTATCAATCAGATCAACTGCCTTTACTGCCACTCTTCCGCTGAAAAGAGCAAGCATGCCATGATCCCTTCGGAGAACGTGTGTATGAACTGCCACAAGGCCATTACCGAATACACCGGTGCTGACCTTTACACAGCTGAAGGCAAGAAAGTGAACGGTACGGCCGAGATCCAGAAACTGTTCGATCACGTGGGTTGGGACAAGGACGCCGGCCGCTACACCAAACCGGGCCAGCCTATCGAATGGAAGAAAATCCACAGCCTGCCCGACCACGTTTACTTCAACCACTCCCAGCACGTGAACGCAGGCAAGGTACAGTGCCAGACCTGCCACGGCAATATCCAGGAGATGGACGAAGTGAAGCAGTTCGCCGACCTGTCTATGGGCTGGTGCGTTAACTGCCACCGTACCACCAAAGTGCAGTTTGCCGAGAACAACTACTACAGCATCTTCGAAAAGCTGCACAACGACGTGAAAGCGGGTAAAGTTGACAGTGTGACCGTAGAAATGCTGGGCGGTACCGAGTGCCAGAAGTGCCACTACTAATCAATAGATCAGAGAAATCAGACCAGACAAATTTTTCAAATCGTAACGCGATATAAATAATCACATGGAGCAAAAAAAGTATTGGAAAGGCTTGGAGGAGTTGCACAATACCACTTCGCATCAGGAGACTGTGAAAAACGAATTCAGGGAAGACCTGCCGTTTGAAGAGAGCGATAGTTTCCTGGGTGGAACCACCCCTCGCCGGGACTTCCTGAAATACCTCGGGTTTACCACTGCCGCCGCCACTATCGCGGCCAGCTGCGATATCCCGGTTAAGAAGGCGATCCCCTACGTAAACAAACCGGAAGATATCACCCCCGGTGTTCCCAACTATTATGCTTCCGCTTATACTGTAGACGGTGAGTACGTTCCCCTGGTGGTGAAAACCCGTGAGGGCCGCCCCATCAAGATCGAAGGCAACGATATGTCGGCGATCACCAAAGGTTCCACCACCGCCCGTGTACAGGCTTCCGTTCTTTCTTTATATGATGTGGCCCGCCTCCGCTTCCCCGGTATCAATCAAATGAACGGTGACGCAGACCTGGCTGCCCGCATCAAGGAAATGCAATATTCCGAGCTGGACAAGCAGATCGCCGCCGCCATTTCCGGCAAATCCGTGGCGCTGCTCACTTCCTCTATCGTAAGCCCCTCCACCAAGAAGCTCATCGGTGAATTCCTGGCGAAATATCCCGGAAGCCGCCATGTAACATACGATGCCGTTTCCTACTCCGGTATGCTCCTCGCCAACGAGGCTTCCTACGGTAAACGAGCCATCCCCTCCTACCATTTCGAAAACGCGAAAGTGGTAGTGAGCCTGGGCGCCGACTTCCTCGGTACCTGGCTGAACCCCGCAGAATTCTCCGTTCAGTACGGTGAAGGCCGCAAGATCAACCAGAAAAGCCCCGAAATGAGCAAGCACTTCCATTTCGAGAGCATGATGAGCCTCACCGGCGCCAACGCCGACGAGCGCTTCACCCACCGCCCCTCCGAAGCCGGCGTAGTAGCCCAGGCGCTGCTGGCTGCCCTCGGTGGTGCCGTTTCCGCGCCCGCTATCGCCAACACCCGCCTCAAAGAAGGCATCGCCAAAGCCGCCAAAGCCATCCAGGCCAACCCCGGCAAATCGATCGTAGTGTCTGGCTCCAACGATGTGAACGTTCAGATTCTGGTAAACGCCATCAACAACCTGGCCGGCTCCAACGGAACTACCATCGACTGGGCGTCTCCCGTTAACTACAAGCAAGGTATCGACAGCGATATGCATCAGCTGGTAGCCGACCTGAACGCAGGTTCCATCGGCGCCCTGATCGTTTACGGTGTGAACCCCGCTTACGATTACTTCGACGCAGCCAAATTCAAGGACGGTGTGAAGAAAACCGCGGTAACGATCTCGTTCAACGACCGTTACGACGAAACCACCGAGCTTTGCAAATACATCATGCCCGACCATCACTACCTCGAAAGCTGGGGTGATGCCGAGCCGAAGAGCGGCTACTATGGTTTCGTTCAACCGACCATCGCCCCGCTGTTCAAAACCCGTGCTTTCCAGGACAGCCTGCTGACCTGGACCGGCAACACCACCGCATGGGTAGATTACCTGAAAAATGAATGGATCACCCGCCTGGGTTCCCAGGCTGCATGGGACAAAACCCTGCAAGACGGTCTCATCGAGCCCGCAACGGCCCCTGCGCTGGGTGGTGCTTCTTTCGTAGCCGACGTAGCCGCCGCCGCCGCCAAGATCGGTGCGCCGAAAACCTCGGGCCTCGAACTGGTGATGTACGAAAAAGTGGCCATCGGTAACGGTAAGGAAGCCAACAACCCCTGGCTCCAGGAAATGCCCGACCCGATCACGCGCTCTACGTGGGACAACTACGCCTGCGTATCCAACAAGCTCGCGAAAACTTTCAATATGGAACTGGGCGACGATTACGAAATCAACGCCGAGAAGAAAGTGCTGAAAATCACCGCCAAAGGCAAAACCGTAGAACTGCCCCTGCTGATCGTTCCCGGTATCCAGGAAGACACGATCGCTATCGCAGTAGGTTACGGCCGCGGCAAAAAAGCATTCATCGGTAAGGCTGCCGGCGAAATCGGAGCGAACGCTTATCCGTTCGTATCCTTCAACGGCCAGACTTTCGATTACTTCGTTTCCGACGCCAAGGCGGAAGCAACCGGCACCAAGTATGCTGTAGGTCTTACCCAGACCCACAACAGCTACGAAGGCCGCCCGATCATCAAGGAAACCACGCTCGAGGAGTTCATCAAGAACCCGAAAGAAGTGAACCACGATCGCCAGCACCTGTTCGAAACATATGGTGAAGATTTCCGTAACGAAGGTACCCTGTACACCGGCGGCACCAAGTTCGAATATCCCGGTATCAAGTGGGGCATGTCCATCGACCTGAACTCCTGCTTCGGTTGCGGCGCCTGCGTAGTAGCTTGTACCGCCGAGAATAACGTATCCGTAGTTGGCAAGGAACAGGTGATCCTGGCGCACGAAATGCACTGGCTGCGTATCGACCGCTATTTCGCCGGCGACGAAAACAACCCCGAGGTTGTGTTCCAGCCCATGCTTTGCCAGCACTGCGATAACGCACCCTGCGAGAACGTTTGCCCGGTAGCCGCTACCAACCACTCTTCCGAAGGTATCAACCAGATGGCTTATAACCGTTGCATCGGTACCCGTTACTGCGCGAACAACTGCCCGTACAAAGTTCGCCGCTTCAACTGGAGAGACTGGAACGGTGCAGACAGCTTCGAAGGCAACCTGCACGATACTGCCGATATGAACGACGCCCTCACCCGTATGGTGCTGAACCCCGATGTGGTGGTTCGCTCCCGCGGTACGATGGAAAAATGCTCCTTCTGCGTACAGCGTCTGCAAGACGCCAAACTGGCCGCGAAGAAAGCTGGCCGCCCGATGAAAGACGGCGAAGCCAAAACGGCCTGCCAGCAGGCCTGCTCCAGCGGCGCTATCGTATTCGGCAACGTGAACGACAAGGAAAGCCGTATCTACAAAGTTCGTAACGAAGAGCAGACCGACCGTATGTACTACGTACTGGAAGAAACGCACGTACTGCCCTCCATCAACTACCTGGCGAAGATCCGTAACAAGGATGCCGCTCCGGTAGCCGCCGGGCACGATGCGAAAGCTGAAGAGAAAGCTCATCACTAATGATAGCGTTCCAACCCGAAAGGGGGCAGGAACAAGAACGATAGAACTAGTTAAGAATCTGTTTTAAGTTTTGAAACAACATAGCCCCGGAGCGATCCGGGGCGAGCAAAGCTCGAAATACTATGCATTTGAAGTACGAATCCACACTGAGAGAACCTTTAGTAGATGGGGTTAAGGATTATCACCAGGTAACGGAGGACATTATCAGTCCTATTGAAGCCAAGCCTGGTAAACTGTGGTATATAGGGTTATTCATCTCCATTCTCCTGCTGCTGTTCGGTGTATTCTCCGTATTCTGGGAGGTTTACTTCGGTACAGGTGTGTGGAACCTGAACAAGACCATCGGTTGGGGTTGGGACATTACCAACTTCGTATGGTGGGTAGGTATCGGCCACGCAGGTACGCTGATCTCGGCCATCCTCCTCCTGTTCCGCCAGGGTTGGCGTACAGGGGTGAACCGCGCGGCGGAAGCGATGACCATCTTTGCGGTAATGTGCGCGGGCCAGTTCCCGATCTGGCACATGGGCCGTGTATGGATGGCCTTCTTCGTACTTCCTTACCCCAACACCCGCGGCCCGCTGTGGGTAAACTTCAACTCGCCCCTGCTGTGGGACGTGTTCGCGATCTCTACTTACTTCACCGTTTCCCTCCTGTTCTGGTACTCCGGTCTGCTGCCCGACTTTGCGACAGTGCGTGACCGCGCCAAAACCAAACTGCGGAAACTCCTGTATGGTGTGGCTTCTTTCGGCTGGACCGGTTCCACCAAGCACTGGCAGCGTCATGAATCGCTTTCCCTGGTGCTCGCCGGTCTGAGCACCCCGCTGGTACTTTCCGTACACACCATCGTATCCTTCGACTTCGCTACCTCCGTGATCCCGGGCTGGCACACCACGATCTTCCCGCCCTACTTCGTTGCGGGTGCGATCTTCTCCGGCTTCGCGATGGTACAGACCCTGCTGATCATCACCCGTAAAATACTCGGACTGGAAGATTACATCACCCTTGGCCACATCGAAGCGATGAACAAGGTGATCGTACTGACCGGCTCCATCGTAGGTGTCGCCTACCTGACCGAGCTGTTCATGGCATGGTACTCCGGCGTTCAATATGAATTCGACACCTTCTACAAGTTCCGCGCTGCCGGTCCGCTGGGTTGGTCTTACTGGATCATGATGACCTGTAACGTAATCTCCCCGCAGGTGTTCTGGTTCCGCAAGATGAGAAGGAACATCATGGTTACCTTCATCATGTCCATCATCGTGAACATCGGTATGTGGTTCGAGCGTTTCGTGATCATCTGTACTTCGCTGTACCGCGATTACCTGCCCTCTTCCTGGAGCTACTACCGCCCGTCCTGGCCGGAAGTTGGTTTCTACCTGGGTACGTTCGGCCTGTTCTTCACCTGCTATTTCCTGTTCGCCAAGTACTTCCCGGTTATCGCCGTTGCGGAGATCAAGTCGATCCTGAAAACATCCGGCCAGAACTTCAAGGAGAAGATGGACGTATACGAAGAGCAGAGCGTTGAGAAATTTGCGCACGATCACACGGCGCACCACTAAGAATTGAATTTAGATTAACGGAATACAGAATAATTATCCATATGGCTGTTAAGAAATTTGTTGTAGGCAGTTTTGACGATGAGGCGGTGTTGTTTCCGGCGGTAAAGAAAGTACGCCAGGCCGGTTACAAGATACATGACGTGTACACCCCGTTCCCGATCCATGGCCTGGACCATGCGATGGGCCTGAGAGAGACGAGCCTGCACACGGCCGGCTTCATTTACGCGCTTTGCGGTACAACGACGGCGCTGTCTTTCATGAGCTGGGTATTTACGACCGACTGGCCGATGAACATCGGCGGCAAGCCGCACTTCCCCTTACCGGCGTTCATTCCCATCACTTTCGAGTTGACGGTACTGTTCTCGGCGGTGGGTATGGTGATGACATTCATGTACCTGTGCCAGATGGCTCCTTTCGTAAAGAAGCACATTTTCCACCCCCGGCAAACGGACGATCTGTTCGTAATGGCGATCGAGCTGTCTGACAAGACGGGCGCCGAAGAGGTGAAAGGCTTCCTGAACAGCGTGGGCGCGAAGGAGATCAACGAGCAGACGGCTGAAGCCGGCTGGTGGCTGGGTCGCTTCGACAGGGAAGACAAGGTATTTGCCAAATAATCGTTTGGCCGGATACGAATCGAATAGAAAGATCAGTTATTGACATTATAAAGGAGGACGGAGCCGGAAGGTATCTGTCCAGCAACTGAAAAGACAATAAATATCGGATGAAAAGGACTTCCAACATACTGATTGTAGCAGCCTTAGCAGGGGGCGCCTTCCTGGCATCCTGCGGGAACAAGGGGCCGCACCATAGAAATCCCGGCAAGATTTATGTGCCCGATATGTACGAATCCCGTGCATACGAGTTCTACAGCGCCCGCCTTGCGAGCATGAAGCCGGTGGAAGGAACGGTGAAACGCGGCGCCATGCTGCCTTATCACCTGAAAGCGGAAGATACTGCGCAGGCGAACCTGGTGAGAAACCCCCTGGTGCTGGACAAAGCCGGTCTGGATGAAGGGAAGCGCCTGTATGATATTTACTGCGGCGTTTGCCACGGCCAGAAGCTGGACGGCAACGGACCGCTGTACAAAGGCGGCGACGGGCCGTACCCCCTGGCGCCGGCGGCAATGCTGACCGGTAAGGTAATGGGTTACTCCGAAGGCCGTATCTTCCACGTGATCACTTACGGTTTCAACGCAATGGGCAGCTACGCCAGCCAGCTCGACATCGAGCAGCGCTGGAAAGTGGTAGGCTATATCAAGAACATGCAGAACGGCGGCAAAGCGCCCGCAGCAGCGGCACCCGCGGCCGATTCGGCAACAGCAGCGGCACCCGCGGTAGCAGCAGCTCATTAATAAGATTAAATCGCATTTCAACTTCGTATTTTAATATACAACAGTAATGAAGGACCAATTTGTAGTACCAGCAAGATTAAAAACGACCAGCTTCGTGCTTTTGGGCATTGGCTTGCTGACTTTGTTGATCGGAATATTTGCACTCAACGGCGAGCACGGGCCCACCCGTTTCTGGGCTGGCCTGTTGCAGAACAGCACCTTCTTCCTGATGGTGGCCCTGGCCAGCACCTTTTTCATCTGTGTGACCACCCTCGCACACGGTGGCTGGCAAATGGCGTTCCGCCGCGTACCCGAAGCCATCTCCATGGCCGTGCCTGTGCTGAGCGTGATCGTGCTGGTAGTACTGGGCTTCCTCATCTTCGGTAACAAAGGCCATATCTACCACTGGCTGCATCCTCATGGCGACAAGGTACTGGAGTTCAAATCTCCTTTCCTCAACGCCGGTTTCGTATCCACCATGACGGTGATCACCCTGGCCCTCTGGAGCCTGCTCACGGTGAAACTGCGCCGCATGTCGCTCGCGGAAGACAAGATGCTGCTGGACCAGGACAGCCGTAAGGCACTGATCTGGAAGGGTACCGTATGGTGCGGCCTGTTTGCCGTGGTATACGCCCTGAGCATGGGTTCCACCACACCGTGGATCTGGCTCATGAGCATCGACGCTCACTGGTTCTCCACCATGTACAGTTGGTACACTTTCGCCAGCACCTGGGTTTCCGGCCTGTCGCTCATCGCACTGTTCGTAGTGTACCTGAAGAGCAAAGGTTACCTGGAAATGGTGAACGAAGAACACCTGCACGACCTTGGCAAGTTCATGTTCGCGTTCAGCGTTTTCTGGACATACCTCTGGTTCTCCCAGTACATGCTCATCTGGTATGCGAACATGCCCGAGGAAACCATTTACTTCAAGCCGCGCGTATGGGGTGAGTTCAGGCCCGTTTTCTTCCTGAACCTCATCATCAACTTCATCTGCCCGCTGCTGATCCTGATGAAACGGAATTCCAAACGTAATTATACACTGGTGGCTTTCATGGGTGGACTGATCATCTTCGGTCACTGGCTCGACTTCTTCCAGATGGTAATGCCGGCAACCGTGAAGCACCTGTACTTCCCCTGGTATGAACTGGGGCTGGGACTGGGCTTCGTAGGGCTGATCATTTACCTGACGGCACAGCAACTGGCCAAAGCGCCGCTGACGGCGAAGAACCATCCGTACCTGAAAGAAAGTATCGTGCACCACACCTGATGCGTGGCGTAATGGTAATCAAACAACGTTTAGCATTAGATAACTTAATTATTATTCAATAGCAATGTCAGGATATTTAGCAGTTATAGTAGTTGTTCTCATATTCGTCGTGATCTTCCAGATCGCGAAAGCAAGCGAATATGTGTCCATTCTGAAAGGTGAAAAGAAAGCGCGCGAGCAGTCTAACCGTATCAACGGTTTCCTGATGATCGTTTTCCTGGTGCTGGGCCTGATCGGCGTATGGTGGTGCCATGATTTGCTGGAAGGCCGCATGCTGGCCGAACCGGCTTCCGATCATGGTGTGGGAGTAGACAGCCTTATCAAGGTAACTTTCATCATCACGATGATCGTGTTCGTACTGACGCAGATCGCCCTGTTCGTTTTCGCCTGGAAATACCAGGAGAAAGACGGCCGCAAAGCACTGTTCTTTCCGCATAACAACAAACTGGAAGTGATCTGGACGGTGATTCCGGCCATCGTGCTCACGGTGCTCGTTGCCTTCGGTATCCGCCACTGGCTGAAAATGACTTCCGATGCGCCCAAAGGGTCCATGGTTGTGGAAGTGACCGGCAAGCAGTTTAACTGGATCATCCGTTACCCCGGTAAAGATGGACAGCTCGGCCGCCGTAACTTCAAGCTTACGAACGAATCCAACAATCCTGTAGGTCAGGATTGGGCTGATAAACTGAACACAGACGATATCATCGCTCCGGAACTGCACGTTGTGGTAGGTAAACCGGTGAAGCTGATCATCGGCTCCCGCGATGTGGTGCATGATGTGGGGCTGCCTCACTTCCGTCTGAAAATGGACGCCGTTCCGGGTATCCCGACCACCTTGTGGTTTACCCCCACGATCACTACGGCAGAGTACCGCAAGCGTACCGGCAACCCGGATTTCGTGTATGAACTGGCCTGCGATCAGATGTGCGGCAGCGGTCACTATTCCATGAAAGCCAACATCGTCGTGGAAACACAGGAAGAATATGACGCATGGTTAGCAAAACAGGTAACGCAGTATTCGGTAGCGCATCCCGCCCCCGAAACGCCGGCAGGACCTGCAGCGCCCGCCGATTCTACGAAAGCCGTAGCGGCGCTTGGTAAATAATCAATCGCAGAGAAAGAGATACTAGAAGCGTAAAAAATTTAAGGAAATAGCCGGCGAGCCCGCCCCGTTTACCGGCTGATCATAAACAGAACTTATTATGAGTAACGAAGCAACATTGCACAGTCAGGATCTACATCATCACGGCCACGCAGCGGACCATGGGCATGGTAATGGCCATGACGGGCATGATCACCACCATGAAGAGACCTTCATCTCGAAGTACGTTTTCAGCATGGACCACAAGATGATCGCGAAGCAATTCCTGATCACGGGTATCATCTGGGCCATCATTGGTGCGTTCTTTTCCGTATTGTTCCGTCTGCAGCTGGGTTACCCGGACTCCACGTTCCCCTGGCTGGAAAGCATTCTCGGCCATTGGGCTGAGGGCGGCCGTATCACTGCCGAGGCTTACTACGCCCTGGTAACGATGCACGGTACCATCCTCGTGTTCTTCGTATTGACCGCCGGTCTTTCCGGTACCTTCTCCAACCTGCTCATTCCCCTGCAGGTAGGCGCACGCGACATGGCTTCCCCTTTCATGAACATGCTGAGCTACTGGTTCTTCTTCCTGGCGAGCGTAATCATGATGTCGTCCCTGTTCGTGCAAACCGGCCCTGCTTCCGGCGGCTGGACGTCTTACCCTCCGCTGAGCGCCCTGGGCGACGCATCGATCGGTTCCAAGATCGGTATGGACCTCTGGCTGGTGTC
Source organism: Chitinophaga rhizosphaerae (assembly GCF_003958645.1). Classification (GTDB taxonomy): domain Bacteria; phylum Bacteroidota; class Bacteroidia; order Chitinophagales; family Chitinophagaceae; genus Chitinophaga; species Chitinophaga rhizosphaerae. Next base: position 297,625 of record NZ_RXLO01000004.1, on the reverse strand, counting down.
TATGGCAATATTCGTAGTGTCTTCCCTGCTGGGTAGCCTGAACTATATCTCGACCATCCTGAACATGCGTACCAAAGGTATGAGCATGACCAAGATGCCGCTGACGATCTGGGGCTTCTTCTTCACCGCAATTCTGGGCGTGCTGTCGTTCCCCGTACTGCTCTCCGGTTTCGTACTGTTGCTGTTCGATCGCCACGGCGGTACCAGCTTCTACCTTTCCGAGCTGTTCGTTGCGGGCAAAGTACTGCCGAACGAAGGTGGTTCTGCGATCCTCTACCAGCACTTGTTCTGGTTCCTGGGTCACCCTGAAGTATACATCATTATCCTCCCTGCGATGGGTATGGTATCCGAGATCCTGGCAGTGAATTCCCGCAAGCCGATCTTCGGTTACCTGGCGATGGTGGGTTCCATGTTCGCGATCACGATCCTGGCGTTCCTCGTATGGGCGCACCACATGTTCGTGACCGGTCTGAACCCCTTCCTCGGCGCGTTCTTCGTACTGTTGACGCTGCTGATCGCGGTTCCCTCGGCGATTAAGGTATTTAACTGGATCACGACCATCTGGCGCGGTAACATCCGTTTCACGCCTGCGTCGCTGTTCTCCATCGGTTTCGTGAGCACCTTCATCTCCGGTGGTTTGACGGGTATCTGGCTGGGTAACTCCGCTATCGACATCCACCTGCACGATACCTACTTCGTTATCGCGCACTTCCACATCGTAATGGGTGTATCCGCATTCTTCGGTATGTTCGCCGGTATTTACCACTGGTTCCCGAAAATGTACGGCCGTTATATGAACCAAACCCTCGGTTTCATCCACTTCTGGATCACCCTGGTTGGTGCTTACCTGATCTTCTGGCCCATGCACTACGAAGGTATGGCAGGCATGCCCCGCCGTTACTTCGACTACAGCAACTGGGCGTCCTTCAATAGCTTCAACGGGCTGAACATGTTCATCTCCTTCGTGGTGATCATCGTGTTCGCTACGCAACTGCTTTTCGTATTCAACTTCTTCTACAGCATCTTCAAGGGCCGCAAGCTCACCACGCCTAACCCGTGGAACGCTACCACCCTGGAATGGACTACCCCCATCAACCCCGGTCACGGCAACTGGCCCGGCGAGATCCCGGAAGTTCACCGCTGGGCTTACGATTACAGCAAGGACGGAAAAGATTTCATCCCGCAAACGGTACCGGTATCTCCCGACGAGTCCGGACACTAAAGATGCCGGCAGGGGCAACCCTGCCGTAGCAGGATGGTGGAACAGAAACAGTGTAGTTTATTATGTTGCAAGAAAATTCCATAAAGTTGTCTTTATCATACGCCATTGCAAGCAGGGTGAAGGATTACTTCATGATGATGAAGTTTACGCTAACCTTCATGGTAGTTTTCGCCTGCGTGGTCGCCTATTTGCTGGTGCCTGGCGTGGAATTCAGTTTGATTAAAGTTCTTTTGTTATTTGCCGGCGGCATCCTGGTATCAGGCTCCGCCAATATCATCAACCAGATCCTGGAACGGGAGACGGACAAACTGATGGCGCGCACGGCTGTAAGGCCGCTGCCCGGCGGCAGGGTGACCGTTGCCGAGGCCTGGCTGCTATGCGTGCTTACGGGCGCTGCGGGCGTTGCCATCCTGGGTTTTTCGTTCAACTGGCTGGCCGCTGGATTGAGTTTCTTTTCCCTGCTGTTGTACGGTTTCGTATATACGCCCTGGAAGAAATGGAATTCGCTGGCGGTACTGGTAGGCGCTGTGCCCGGGGCTTTGCCGATGCTGATCGGCTGGGCGGCGGGAGACAATGCCCTGTCTATCGGCGGTTGGTCGCTCTTCGCGATCCAGTTCCTCTGGCAGTTTCCGCACTTCTGGGCGATCGCCTGGGTGGCGCACAAGGATTACTCGCGCGCAGGTTTCCGCCTGATGCCCCGGGAAGACGGGCCGGGCAAGATGATCGCCATGCAGGCCGCGATGTGGACCCTGTTGCTGATACCCGCCGGGATCGCACCGTATCTGCTGGGGCTCACGGGCTACATCTCCGCGATCGTAGCCATCCTCATCGGCGGCTGGTACCTGTGGAAGGCCATCCAGCTGTACCGTAAGGCAGACGTACCTTCGGCTCGGAAACTGATGTTCGGTTCGTATATTTACCTGGCAGTGATATTGCTGGCATTGTTGTTCGATAAAGTAAAACTGTGAGGAGATGATTACAATGAACGCACCTAAAAACAAGATACACCCGCATAAGTATTCTATGTGGATCGCGATGGCGAGCATCACCATGATGTTCATCGGGTTCACGAGCGCTTACGTGGTAAAACGCTCGCAGGCCAACTGGCTCAGTTTCAACCTGCCGGCGATCTTTTACGTGTCTACCGTACTGATCCTGCTGAGCAGCGGCACCATTTACCTGGCCGGCCGCCAGTTCAAAGCGCGCAACATGGGCGCCTACAAGCAGCTCATTACGCTCACGGCACTGCTCGGCGTAGCATTCGCAGTTTGCCAGTTCATCGGCTTCGCGGACATGAAGAACCACGGCCTGGCGCTCGACAGCACCGTTTCGGCCTCCTTCATCTACGTGATTGTTGGCACGCACGTACTGCACGTGCTCGGCGGTGTAGCGGTTCTCCTGGTGATGTTCTTCCGGGCATTCAGGACCCGGGTGCGTACCTACAGCACCGTGCCCATCGAAGTAGCATCCACCTACTGGCATTTCGTGGACGCCCTCTGGATTTACCTGCTGGTATTTTTCAGCCTGGCCAGATAAAAAGAATAGAAAAAAAGATACTGTTTAGAACCAATAAAATTCACAATTCGTACAATGGATAACGCAGTAACAGCGAAGAAAAAATGGTGGAGCGGAGGGTCTTCTCCCTTCAACGTGAGCTATGGCAAACTGATGATGTGGTATTTCCTCATTTCCGATGCCTTCACGTTTGGCGCATTGCTGATCGCTTACGGCACGCAACGTTTCATGGCTGAAGCCTGGCCTGATCCCAACGTCGTGTTCCACTCATTCCCCTTCATGGGCCATGCGGACATGCCGCTGGTATTCGTGAGCTTGATGACCTTCATCCTGATCATGTCGTCCGTTACCATGGTACTGGCTGTGAATGCAGGCCATTATATGGACAGGAAATCCGTGGTGAAATGGCTCTCCCTCACCATCATCGGCGGTATCATGTTCCTTAGCTGCCAGGCCTGGGAATGGATGCACCTGCACGAAATCGGCGCCTGGTGGGGCAGCAACCCCTTCCCGAACGCAGATGGAACGGCAGCTATTTCCACCAACTTCGTTGACTTCTTCTTCACCATCACCGGCTTCCACGGCCTCCACGTAACCTCGGGCGTTGTCCTCAACATCATCGTCCTGATCAACGTACTGAAAGGTACCTACGAGCACCGCGGCCACTACGAAATGGTAGAGAAAGTAGGCCTTTACTGGCACTTTGTAGACCTGGTTTGGGTATTCGTTTTCACGTGCTTCTACCTGCTGTAAGCATCCCGGACAACTATTTGACTGATCGTATTTTTGAAAAGAGAAAAGAAACTTAGATATGGCGCATACGCACAACGCAGCCGACAGGCAAGCTTCCATCAAGAAAATCTGGAAAACGTTCTGGATCCTTCTCGGTATCACCGTAGTGGAAGTTGGAATGGCATTCGTTCACCTGGAATTGGGCTGGCCCAGCAGAATGTTGCTTAATGCCCTGTTCATCATCCTGACCGTTGCCAAGGCTTATTATATCGTTTCCGAGTTCATGCACCTTGGTCACGAAATCAAGAACCTGGTATGGACGGTCCTTATGCCGCTGACGCTGTTTATCTGGTTCATCATCGCCTTCCTCGCAGATGGCGACAGCTGGAAAAACATGCGCAGAAACGCCCCCAGCGCTCCGCTCCCCGCTGAAAAAGTGGCCCCGGCGCACGGTGGTGGCAACCATCACTAATTACGAATCGTAATTCGATACTCCCGGAAAATGTAAAAGTGATGCCGTAATACAGCAACACTTTTACATTTTTCGCTTTTATAAACACCTAAATCTTACGGCTATCAACAGGAAAGCAATACTCGGCGTAGCACTGGCCATCCTCGTACCCCTCACGGGTTACCTGATCGTGGACCACTACGGCAAGAATGTAGTGGAAGTGCCGCCGTTTCTCATCGCAGAAAGGGTAGACACCATCGTGAAAGACGGACGAACATCCTACGATACCGTCTTCCACCAGGTTAAAAATTTCACCCTCACCAACCAGCTCGGCGAAAACGTGAACCTGGACCAGCTCAAGGGAAAAGTGCTCGTCGTGAGCTTCTTCTTCACCAGCTGCCCCACCGTTTGCCCCACCCTCATGAAGAACCTCAAACGGGTGCAGGACTCCTACGCCAAAAACGATACGCTCCTCCAGATCATTTCCCTCTCGGTAGACCCCGTGCGCGACTCGGTGCCCACGCTGAAGCATTATGCAGACAGCCGCAACATCGACCCCCGCAACTGGTGGCTCCTCACCGGCGATAAAAAAGAGATCTACGACCTCGCCCGCCACGAATTCTTCGTGAACGCTGTTCAGGGCGACGGCGGACCGGATGATTTCATCCACGCAGAAAAGTTCGTGCTGATCGATAAAGACCGCTTCATCCGCGGGTATTACAATGGGATGGACACCGTTTCCGTCCGCAAGATGGTAAACGATATCGCCGTATTGCATATCGCCAAAGACAGGAAAAGGCCCGGCCTCCTGAAGCGCCTGTTCTCTTCCGGCAATTAAAATATCTCAGTAGACATGAAGAACAAGAATCTCAATATCATTATCACCATCATTTCCATCGTCATCCCCGTGGCGGTGGCCGTGCTCTTTGTGCTCCCGCAGCCGAATGTGCAGGTAGGGTTCGACGTAAAGGTGATGCCTTTCTTCCACGCCATCCTCAATTCCGCCACGGCGGTGTTGCTGCTGGCAAGCCTCTTTTTTATCAAGAACGGCCGGAAAACGGCCCACAAATGGGCGAACCTTAGCGCCGTGGGCCTGTCTGTGATTTTCCTCCTTTCCTACGTCACCTATCACTTCCTCACGGAATCCACCAAGTTCGGGGACATGGACCACAATGGGGTGGTAGACGCGGCGGAGATCGCGGCGATTGGCGGCGTGCGGTATGTGTACTATTTCCTCCTGCTCACGCACATCGTGCTGGCTGTGGTGATCGTTCCGCTGGTGCTGTTCACCTTGCTGAGAGGGTTCCAGTCCGACTGGCCGAAACACCGTCGCATAGCGCGGATCACCTGGCCGATCTGGTTTTACGTGGCCATTACCGGTGTGGTGGTGTACATGATGATTTCGCCGTATTATGCCTGAGCCTGACATAAATCAGGACCGGGCGTATTAAAAATGCGTAATTTCGGAACGTGAAAAAGATAATCTACCTGATGATGACGGTAGCCATGCTGCTGCCGGCCGGCCAATTGATGGCGCAATGTTCCCTCTGCACGAAAACCGCGCAGCAGTTGGGTGAAGGGCCTGCCAAAGGCCTGAACAACGGTATCTTGATGCTGGCCGCCGCGCCGCTGGCGCTGGGCTTGTTCCTGGGCATCCGCTGGTGGAGGAGCCAGCGGGCACAATAATGCGCGCCCCTAGATGGCTGGTTTCCTGAATTCCGGGCAATCTACCCGTAGATCCGCCGCCTTCAGAATGGCATTCACGAGGTGGCAATAATGTAACTTCCCTTTCTTTTCGTAGAACCTGCAGTTGTAGCACATCCGCTGCGGCGTGATAATGAGGTTACGGTTGAGGTCCTGGATAAGGCCCAGCAACTGTTCCAGCATACCCGCCTGTTTTTCGGCAGACATATCTTCCACAGACTCCTGCATCGGTTCCGCAAACCGCTCAACCCGGCGGGCAACCGTTTTGCCTTCGCGGGTCAAATGCAGGGTATGGCTGCGGCTGTCTTCTTTATCTTCTTTCCTTCTTACAAAACCCTTGGACTCGATAGACTTGATCGCATCACTGATGGTTGCCTTCGTCATGTTGAAATGCGCGGCGAGGTGAGTGACGGTTTTAAGCTTTTCCGGGTAATGAAGAAGATAGGTCAGGATTTGGACCTGAATTGGACTGATCCCGTACTGTTTCGCTTCCTGCCAAAGCAATACACGGAAAGCTTCTGAGAGTCTTTCCAGTGCGGCGACCACTTTACTGGCGGTATTGGTGGCCTGATGCTCCGGGTTGAAGGTAGATTCCTTTCGCATGGTGTTGTTTGTAACGCAGTAGTTTTGCTTGTTCCTAATTGTTTCTTCTAACGGGTTTGCACGGGGGGCGTAATGTACGAAAGATTTGAACCGTGAATATCACACTTTCATGGTGATTCACAGGCTTTTTGATAAACGGAGTGAGGCAAACAAAATTGTGTAATACGCCCGGTGATGGGGTATTTCGTTCCGCACCCGCCGCGGTCACCCTTCAGCAAAATTGCATCTGCTTAATTTGATATATCTATCTGGCTGAAAAAAAACTTACCCGAAGCCGTGGTGGCGAATGCTACAACATAGTTCCCCTGGGAAATTTTTCCGGCCTCCTGCCCGGTGGCCGATGCAACGTGTGTGTGATGCATTTCCAATTTACAACCTAATCACCAGCAATTCTCGACAAAAAAAGAGGCCCACAGGCCTCTTCGATTAATGTGCGTCGGATACGAATTTCAACCCGATGATGGAGCCGATCAGCATAACGAGGAATACCAGCCGCATCGCGGTAGCAGGCTCCTTGAAGAACAACATCCCCGCAATAGCGGTTCCTGCGGCGCCGATGCCCGTCCACACTGCATATGCGGTACCGATCGGCAAACCGCCGTTGATCGCTTTATTGAGCAGGAAAAAGCTCAGCGAAATACAAACCACGAAAGAAACCGAAGGCCAGAGCTTCGAAAAATTCTCTGAATACTTCAGCGAAATGGTAAAGCCGATCTCGAACAGACCGCCCAGCAAAAGGAATAACCAAGCCATAACAAAAGCTTTTGTTTTAGATGATCAGAAATATGTCGAAAATGTTGATGAGAAAGGGTTGCGCGCAGCATCAACCGCCGTAGTTGAACACGGCGTAAGTGAAGAAAAGACGGAAAACTCTCGTTTGGGTAAACATCGCTGCGCTTACGTTAATTGCGGCAAAGATAGGATTTTTCAGCTATAGCGCCGAACGATGCGGTAGAGGTTGAACCCCGGCGCGTCCATCTGCGCGCGGATCTCCGCGAGCAAGGCCTGCCTGTCCACCGGCCGCATCCTTTTATACTGGATAAGTTGCCAGGCTTTTTCAGCCAGCAGCAAAGATTTGCGGCCGGCGTTGTCATGGATGTGATCGCGATGGGCATCGAGCGCTTTCACGAGCTCGTCGACCCCTTCGCCGCGCAGCGCTACTGTTTTGATCACGGGCGTTTCCCATCCGGCCGTTGCGCGCGAATGCGCCAGCAGCCGCAGGTTGCGGACAAATTCGTCTGCCTTCGGACGGTCTGCCTTGTTCACCGCGAAAATCGCCGCGATCTCCATGAGCCCGGCTTTCATGGTCTGGATCTCGTCTCCGGCCTCGGGCACCACCACCACTACGGTCGTGTCCGCGATGCCGGCGATCTCCACTTCGCTCTGCCCCACGCCCACCGTTTCGATGAACAGGTAATCGTACCCCGCGGCCTTGATGATATCCGCTACTTCCAGGATCTTCGGGCTGAGGCCGCCCAATGCGCCGCGGCTCGCCATGGAGCGGATGTATACGTCGGGGTCGGAAAAGTGGTTAGCCATGCGGATCCGATCGCCGAGCAAAGCGCCGAAGTTGAAGGGCGAGGAAGGGTCTACCGCGATGACGGCTACACGTTGTTTGCGACGGAGGATGGCGGAGATGAGGGCGTTCACCAGCGTGCTTTTGCCGGCGCCGGGAGGCCCCGTGATGCCGACCACGCGGGTGCCTGCGCGCGCCGGGAGCGACTCCAGCAGCTGTTCGTATCCCGGGGCTTCGTTCTCCACCAGGGAGATGCTCCGGGCCAGGGCTCTCACGTCTCCCGATAGGAGCCGGTCAAGTAACGCAGACATGCAACAAATGTATCGAGGATTTTTCGCGAAGCCAAACCGCCATTATTTTTCGCTCAAAATTCGTAACTTAAAACAACGAAGAACCTACGCCCGAACATGACGAACTTCATACCCATATTTCCCCTCGGCATCGTCGTTTATCCCGGCGAAATGCTCAACCTGCATGTTTTTGAACCGCGGTACAAACAGCTGGCGGAAGAATGCTTCCGCGAAGGAAAACCCTTCGGCATCCCCGCCGTGATCGACCAGAAAGTGAACGAATACGGTACCCTCGTGGAAATTGCGCGGGTGGAAAAAACGTACGACAATGGAGAGATGGACGTGCGGACCCGCGGTATCAAAGTGTTCCGCATCCTCGAGATCATCCGCGAAGTACCCGAAAAACTGTATGCCGGCGCCATCGTCAATTACCCGGACAATCACGACCGAACGAGCGATACGCTCCGCGAACAGGTGCTGGCGGCGGTGCGCGAGCTGCACCATATCCTGCAGGTCTCCAAGCAGTTCCCGGTAGAAGACCACCGGTTGCGGGCATACGACATCGCACACCATGCCGGGCTTTCGTTGGAAGAAGAATACGAAATGCTGCACCTTTTCCAGGAAATGCAGCGCCTGGAGTACCTCAAACGCCATCTCAACAAGGTTATTCCCCTCATGATGGAGATGGAGCGGCTCAAAGACCGGGTGAAACTGAACGGTCACTTCCGGGATTTATCCGTAGATAATTTTTAACTTGGCGCCATGATCGGCCCGATTTTTTGTTTCGACCTGGGCAATACCCGGTTGAAGTGTGGCATTATGCAAGGCGGAGAACTGCAGGAAGAGCGGTTTTTCAGCGAAGAAACATTGTTGCCGGAAGTGGAAAAACTGCTGAAAGAGCGGCGCCCCCGCGCGGCGGTGCTGTCGTCGGTGATAGAACATCCGGCGGCGCTGGAAACGCTGCTGCAGGGCGAAACCCGCTTCATCCGCCTGCGATACGATACGCCGATGCCTGTGCAGATCGTGTACGAAAAGCCCGAAACCCTGGGCGTAGACCGGATCGCGCTGGCCGCAGGGGCCTGGGAAATGTTTCCCGGCCAGCATACCCTCGTGATCGGTACCGGTTCGGCCATCACTTACAATTTCATCAACAAACGGGGCGAATTTCTGGGGGGAGGCATCAGCCCGGGGATCGACATGCGGTTCCGCGCCCTCCACGCTTTTACGGATAAATTGCCGCTCGTTCCCGCCGAAGCGCATTATAGTTTTATTGGATATAATACCCGTCAAAGTATCCTCAGCGGCGTGCTGGAAGGCGCGCTGGCGGAGGTAGACGGTATGATTTCGCGGTATGCCGCCAGGTACGGGAACTTTAACGCGCTTTTAACAGGGGGGAATTTGGAATTTTTTGCTTCCCGCCTTAAAAATAAGATATTTGCAAGCCCGTATTTAATGTATAAAGGTTTAAAATCAATCGCTGAACTCAATGTATTGGACAAAAGCTAGCTTCTTTTGCCTGTTAGGCGTAGCAGTGCTATCGGCAAAAAATGCTGACGCCCAGGATAATTCACCGTACTCCCGATTCGGCCTTGGCGAGATTTCGCGTTCCGAGAACGCAGTCAACCTCGGCATGGGAGGCGTGGCACAGGCATATGGCGATGCCCAGTCCATCAACTTCGTCAATCCCGCCAGTTACTCCCGCCTGCAGCTTGTAACGTTCGACGTGGGCGTTCACGGCGGCGCCCGCCGGCTCACTTCGAGAGACGCGGCGTCCAGCGCCGGGTATGGAACATTGAGCTACCTCCAGCTGGGCATGCCGCTCGGCCCGAAATGGGGCCTCAACCTCGGGATCCGCCCGCTTACCAAAGTTTCCTACAACATCGGCGTTCCGGAAGACAGAATTTTCTTCGACACCCTGAAAGTAGCTTCCGTTAACCAGTTCGAAGGCAGCGGCGGCATTTACCAGGCCTATGTAGGCTCCGGTATCGGTTTCGGCGGATTCAGCGTTGGTGTGAACGTAGGGTACATCTTCGGAAACGTTACCAACAGCACCAAAGTCCTCTTCCCCTCTAACGTGGACGACCCGCAAAGCGCCATCGTACCGTCAAGGGACATGAAGCGCACGAGCTACGGTTCCTTCTTCTACACCCTGGGCCTCCAGCAAAGCATCAAGCTCGGGAAAGACCTGAACCTCCAGCTCGGCGTCAGCGGCAACCTCGAACAGAAACTTTCCGCCAAACGCGAACGCCTCCAGGAAACCCTCCTGTACGACGCGTCTTCCCAGGAATACGATACCCGCGATACCGTGAAATACACCAGCGGCGACCGTGGCGATATCATCTATCCCCAGTCCATCGGCGGCGGCATCATGCTGTCCAAAACCGATAAATTCTCCTTCGGCATCGATTACACGACTTCCAAATGGAGCAATTTCAGGAACTACGGCGCGATAGATTCCACGCAAGACAGCTGGCGCATGGCCTTCGGCGGCCAATTCGTCCCCAATGCACAATCTTTCTCCGGATACTGGAACAAAGTAACGTATCGCCTCGGCGGATACTTCGGTAAAGACAACGTGAAACTGGCAGGGATGGACATGAACACCCTCGGGTTCTCCATTGGCGCAGGTTTCCCGGTCAGGAGGATCATGCCCGCCATGAACCAGTTCACGATGATCAACGCCGCTTTCGAAGTGGGCTCCCGCGGAAACGTGGACCAGCTCCGCGAAACGTTTTATCGCCTGACCATCGGCTTTACCCTCAGCGACCGCTGGTTCCTCAAAGCCAAATACGACTAACCGCTTGAAACGCTTACTCGCATACGGAACCCTCGCGATCATCGCCTTCAGCGGCTGTGAAAACGATATGAACGCCGTAGCCGCCTTCGATACCAAGAAACTCGGCGTAGAGCAGGCGTTCGACGTAGAAACCATTCTCAGCCAGTCGGCCACCGTAAAAGGCGTGCTCACCAGCAAATACATGGAACGCTACGTGACACACCCGCCTCACACCGATTTCCCGAAAGGGTTGCAGGTAATATTCTACGATAGCGTGGGAAGGAAGGAAAGCATCCTGACGGCTAATTTCGGACGGCTGGACGAAGGAACGAACGACATCTATCTCCGCGATTCCGTCGTGTTCATCAGTCTCACCACCGCACAGCGGCTCGATTGCAAGGATCTCCGCTTCGATTCCAAAACGGCGATGTTCATGACAGACCGGTTCTGCCGCATCTCCACCATCACCGATACGATCTATGCGAGCGGCATCCGTGCTACGCAAGACCTGTCGCGGACGGAGTTTATGAAGGCAAACGGGACGTTCGTTCCGCAAGACAGCTCCTTCATCCTCGAATAAACGAAGTTTTGAAAGATACCCTAACAAAAGAACCCGGTCAGGCGACCGGGTTCTTTTGCTTTAACCTAATTGTTTGTTTGTGTGCGATCTGGAAAGATCAAACGCTATTTTTAACCTAAAATTTCCTGCGCCAATTGATCCAACAACCATGCCAAAGTATTATTTTAACCCCCTCAAGAAAAACCGTTAAAATCTTTCAATATGGAATACAGAAGACTAGGCAAATCCGGCCTCCAGATCAGCGCACTGTCTTTCGGCAGCTGGGTTACCTTCCATGGCCAGGTAGATGATTCCGCCGGCGACCGCCTTATGGGGCTGGCGTATGATAACGGCATCAACTTCTTCGACAACGCGGAAGTGTACGCGCTCGGCGAATCCGAAAAAATGATGGGCCGTGTATTAAAGAACAAGAACTGGGACCGGACGTCGATCATCGTGTCGAGCAAGGCGTTTTTCGGCTGGCGCGGGGCCAATAACAAGCCCAACCAGACCGGCCTGAGCCGCAAGCACCTCATGGAAGCCTGCCACGAAGCCCTGCAGCGCATGCAGCTCGATTACCTCGATCTGTATTACTGCCACCGGCCAGACCGGAACGTGCCCATCGAGGAAGTGGTGTGGACGATGACCAACCTCATCCAGCAGGGGAAAATCCTCTATTGGGGCACGTCGGAGTGGACAGCCGCCGAGATCATGGAAGCGCACATGATAGCGCGACAGTACAATCTCATCGCGCCGGTAGTGGAGCAACCGGAATACAACCTGTTCCGCCGCGAAAAACTCGAGCTGGAATACCTGCCGGTTTTCAGCGGTGTGGGGCTCGGGACAACGATTTTTAGTCCGCTGGCGTCAGGGATACTGACCGGGAAATACAACAACGGGGTGCCCGAGGGCTCCCGGCTCAGCCTGGAGGGCTACGAATGGCTGCGGAACCGCAACCTGCTGGAGGCGAACATCGCCAAGGTGGTGAAGCTGGAAAAGGTGGCTAAAGCGCTGGGGACCAGCCTGGCTACGTTCGCCGTGGCCTGGACGATCCGCAACCCGAACGTGTCGAGCACCATCCTGGGAGCCACGAAAGAGGCGCAACTGACCGAAACCCTCAAGGCAATCGATGTATATCAGCAACTTACGCCCGAAATCATGAAAGAAATCGACGCCATCATGGAAAATGCCCCGATGGCCATCAGGCATTAATGGGTGATCGGGAGTGCGTTAAATTGATGTTAATAGACATTATTTCCATACGTTCACGAGGCAAAATCTTGCGTTTACGAAATGCCATATCCTGCAATGAGGGACTCCAGTATATTTGTATTGGTTTTTCATAGGATATGGTTAAAAATATTGTGGGCGGTATTCTTACCGCCCAATTTTTTTTGATTCCGCCCCAAAGCCGTTAACTTCCCTTTTTTAGTCATTCAACCCATTCTTCAAATTTCAAATCATGGAAACCATCACCTGGAATGATTTCGAAAAGGTGCATATACACGTGGGCACCGTCCTCTCCGCAAAAGTTTTCGAGAAAGCGCGTAATCCCGCTTACCAGCTCGAAGTCGACTTTGGCCCTGCAATCGGGGTCCGCAAATCCTCCGCTCAAATTACCGTCCTCTACCAGCCAGATGAACTTGTCGGGAAACAGGTGGTAGCCGTCGTAAATTTCCCCGTAAAACAGATCGCCAATTTCTTCTCGGAATGCCTCGTGCTGGGCGTTGTGGGCGATGAGAAGGAAATTGTACTGCTGCAGCCAGACCGCCCTGTCAAGAATGGCCACAGGATTGCATAGTAACAATATTGTTAATATGATAAAATTAATAATATGATAAGAAAAAGACGGTTTTTCGCGCTTCACGAACAAAAACCATGCGTTCACGGAAATGAACTTGCGATGGTAAAGAACCGCCTTATCTTTGACTTAGGTTTTTCATAGGATATGGTTAAAATTATTACAAGGGCGGTATTCTTACCGCCTTTTTTCTTTTCCCCACGCGCCATTCCCGCCTAATTCGCCGTTATAACATCATATATTAATAATCACTGATTGGTATGCTCATAGTATACGGCGCCGTCCCTTTGCAGGCGGTTTTTCGCTCACTGCTCTCATCGTTCAGGGGGATTTTCTATACGTTTACCGGAAAAAATATAGCGTTCGCTAGTTTGCAGATTGGAGTTGTTTCTAAATTATGGAAATTTGTAACAGGTTTTTCAATAAAGATATGGTTAAAATTTTTCGGGGCTGTATTCTTGCAGCCCTGTTTTTTTGCCCCTACCTCAACGCACCCATTCCTTTCTTCCTATTTCCATTTTTCATCTTGAACATTCGCTAACGGACAAACAACTATGTTTTCCCCGTTTACGGCATATAAAGTAAAAGGGCCGTCCCGGTAAACGAGACGGCCCTTTTTCGTGCGTTTATCGCCCGCGCATCAATTCTTGCCCTTGAAAAAATCGGGCAGCGGCTTTTGCAGCAGGTTTTGGTAATAGAAACGGTAGTTTTCGTTGCGGGAATGCATCGCTTTCGGTCCGCCCCAGCCATGACGTTCGCCAGGATACACCATAAATTCGAAATGCTTCCCGAGATCTTCGAACTTATCCACCAGCTGGACCGAGTTCTGCAAATGCACGTTATCGTCCATCGTACCATGCACCACCCGCAGCAAACCTTTGTACTTCCCGGCATGGGTCATTACGGAAGTTATCTTGTAGCCTTCTTTATTGTCTTTCGGCAGGTCCATATACCGTTCGGTATAGTGGCTGTCGTACAGATGCCAGTCGGTTACGCTGAAATTCGCGATGCCGTGGGTGAACACGTCTGCGCCATAGGTCAGCGCCATACAGGTCATATATCCGCCGAAGCTGCCGCCGGTAATGCCCATGCGGGAAGCGTCCACACCGGGCTGGGAGGCCAGCCAGCGGGCGGCGTCCATATAGTCTTCGATCTCGTATTTGCCGAGCTGGCGGTGGATGTAGTTCATGCCCGCTTTGCCGAGGTGCCCCGCCGCGCGGTTGTCGATCACCACCTGGATGAGGCCTTCCTGCGCAAACCATTGCGCCGGCATATTGGGCCTGTAGGTATCGTAGATCGTTCCCGCGTCCGGGCCGCCGTAAATGGAGATCAGCACGGGATATTTCTTCCCGGATTCCATGTTGAAGGGCCAGATAATGGTAATGGGCAGTTCCAGGCCATCACGGGTTTTATAGGTTTTCAGCTCGGTGGAGGCGAGCTTGTAGCTATCGTATGTTGCGCCGCGGGCGTTCCCCAGTTCGCGGGCTACCTTGCCCTTGTCAGACACGAGGGCCATCCGCGGAGGGGTGTTCAGGTTGCTGTAGGTAGTCACGAACCAGTCGCCCCCGGGCGCCAGCTTCACGTCGTGGCTGAACTCACCGAAAGTGAGGCGCCGGGGCGCTCCGCCTTTCAAATCGGCTTTGTAAAGGTCGTACCGGGTAGTAGCTTCCTTTCGGGCCGTAAAGTAAATGGCGCCTTTCTTTTCGTTGATCTGCAACAGGTCTTTCACCCGCCAGTTACCGGATGTCAGCTGTTTATTCAGGCTGCCGTCCATGTTATGCAGGTAAAGATGGTCCCAGCCGGAACGGTCGCTTTTCACGATGAACCCTTTGCTGTTAGACAGGAAATAAATATCGGTAAACCAGTCGATCCAGGTTTTCTGCTGTTCCTGGTACACCACTTTCTTGGTCCCGGTCTGGGAGTCGATGGCGTAGAGGAAAAGCTGGTTCTGTTCGCGGGGCATCCATTGGGCCCAGAGGGCGCTGCCGTCGGGCGTCCAGAAGGGCTGGCCGAAATACTGGTCGTCTTTCTCGTTGAAATCGGCCCAGGTGATGTTGCCGCCGGTTACGGGAACGATGGCGAGGCGAACTTCCGGGTTGGGATCGCCGGCTTTGGGATAGCGTGTGTTCTCGAGGTAGCCGTGCTGGCCTTTTTCGCTGTAGATGGGGAATACGGGCACGCGGGAATCGTCGAACCGCATGAATGCGATCTTCCGGCTGTCCGGGCTCCACCAGAAAGCGCGGTAGCGCGACGGGCGGCCGAGGATTTCTTCATAATACACCCAGGAAGCCCAACCGTTGTAGATAACGTCTGACCCGTCGGTGGTGTACTGGATTTCTTTCTGTGTGGCTATTTCGATGGCGAACAGGTTGTTGTTGCGCGTGAAGGCCACGTATTTTTCGTCGGGCGAAAGGGTGGGGTTCTTTTCTTCCGCTTCGGTGGTGGTGAGGCGGATGGGCGCACTGCCGTCCGGCCGCTGGAGGAAGATGTCGTTTTCCTTCACGCTCACGGTGCTCCCGGTGGCGGGCGGCGGTGTGTAAGGCGTTGCGGTGCCGGTTTTCACGTCAACAGCTACCTGTTTTCCGCTGCGCATTTCGATGTAATGCGCCTTATCGGCCCAGCCTCTCACGCCGGGCAGCGGTTCGGTGATAGACACGGGTTTGGTGAAGATCTGGTCGAAACTCAAGGTTTTTTTCTCCTGGGCGAAAGTTGGCAAAGCGGCCATGATGCACAGGCCGGCTGTCCATGCCGGAATGGACTTATGCATATTTCTCATAATTTTTGACAGGTTCAAATCCGGAAATCCCGGAGCGGAGCGAAAATAAAGATCAATTATCAATTATGACAATCAATTATACCGGCGGTTTACAGAAAACGACCGGTCATGCGGCAGAACCGCGCGTCCGTGAAATGGAGCTGCAGTGGCATGGGCCTGGCGCGTACCTTACCGCATGGTTTTTCATAGGATATGGTCGTCAGGCAACGGGCCGGTTATGTCTACAGCTGGCCCAGTTGCCTGATATGGTCCCGGATGTTGCCGATGATGATGGATGCGGCGATGAAGCCCAGGTCTTTGAGGATGTTGACGGGCGCGGCAAACTCGCCGCGAACGAGTGATGGCAGGTGGATGACGAGGATGAAAATGAAAAGCATGAGCGCCAGCAGGTAACAGGCGGTTTTCGCCCATTTGTTGAGGATGATGGCGACGCCTCCCAGGATCATGGCCGCCCCGGTGAAATAGATCCAGAAAACGCCTCCGGGAATGCGGGCCACCAGCGGACCGAGGGCTTTTGCATTAACGAGATGGGCGATGCCGAAGAAAATCCAGACAAGGGCGAATACGACTACGGCTACGAACGTGGGTATATGGATACGCATGAGCAAAGGGTTTACAACTTAACGATGCCGCCCGGCTTTTGTTCAACGAACGCACCTGCTGACATCCCTTTCCCATTTTGGGGGGATTTCCACAATAAAAAAGAGCCCGGCACCACAGGTGCCGGGCTCGCTATTGAAAATCATTCCGTTATTCGGCGGTTTGTACCTTTTCCGGCCGCATCTGCGGGAAGAACAGCACGTCCTGGATAGACGGCTGGTTGGTCATGAGCATCGTCAAACGGTCGATGCCGATACCGATCCCGGAGGTGGGGGGCATGCCGTATTCGAGGGCGCGAAGGAAGTCGTAGTCGATGTACATGGCTTCATCGTCTCCGCGTTCCATGAGGGCCACCTGGTCTTCGAAACGCTGCCGCTGATCGATCGGGTCGTTGAGCTCGGAGTAGGCGTTGGCGATTTCCTTGCCGTTGCAGATCAGCTCGAAACGCTCTACCACGCCTGCTTTGCTGCGGTGGCGCTTGGTGAGGGGGCTCATTTCGACGGGGTAGTCGGTGATGAAAGTGGGTTGCACGTAGTGGTGCTCGCATTTCTCGCCGAAGATTTCGTCGATCAGTTTGCCTTTGCCGTGGTTGGGATCGGCGTGGAGGCCGAGTTGTTTGCAAACCTCGCGGATGCCGGCTTCGTCCATTCCGGATACGTCGAACCCGGTGTGCTGGCGGATGGCTTCGTAGATGGGGACGCGGGGATAGGGGGCTTTGAAGTCGATCTCCCGCTCGCCCACGGCTACTTTCGTAGTGCCGTTCACGTTCGTGGCTACTTTTTCGAGCAGTTGCTCGGTGGTGTCCATCATCCAGTTATAGTCCTTGTACGCGGCGTACATTTCCATTACGGTGAATTCGGGATTGTGGGTACGGTCCATCCCTTCGTTCCGGAAATCTTTCGCGAATTCGTACACGCCTTCGAAACCGCCTACGATGAGCCTTTTCAGGTACAGTTCGTTGGCGATGCGGAGGTACAGCGGCATATCGAGCGCATTGTGGTGCGTGATGAACGGGCGCGCGGCGGCTCCGCCGGGAATGGCTTGCAGGATGGGCGTTTCCACCTCCAGGTACCCCATGGCGTTGTAGAAATCCCGGATCGTCTGCATCAGGCGGGTGCGCTTGATAAACACTTCCTTCACATCGGGGTTGATCACCAGGTCGGCGTAACGCTGACGGTATTTGAATTCCGGATCGGTCACCTCGTCGAACGCCTCTCCGTCTTTCACTTTCACCACCGGCAGCGGGCGGAGCGCCTTCGCCAGGATGGTGAGCTCCTTCACATGCACGGAAGTTTCGCCGGTTTTGGTCACGAAAGCGTAGCCTTTCACGCCGATGAAATCGCCGATGTCGGTCAGTTTCTTCCAAACGGTGTCGTACAGGGTTTTATCTTCTCCGGGACAAATATCGTCCCGCTTTATATACAGTTGGATCCTACCCTTGCTGTCTTGCAGTACGGCGAAATTCGCCTTGCCCATGTCGCGGGTGCTCATAATACGGCCAGCCAGGCAAACTTCCTGGTATTGGTCCTTCGTTTCTTCCGAATAACCGGCCTTGATATCCGTGGAATACGCGTTTACCGGGTATTCGGCGGCGGGATACGGGTCGATCCCCAGGTTTTGCAGCTCTTTCAGCTTGTCGCGACGGATAATTTCCTGTTCCGAAAGCTGTTGTTGGGTAGTTACGCTCATTGTCGTGATTAGTACTGTTTTGTGGGGGACAACGATCCCCCGGCATTACGAGACCGCAAAAATAATCGATTTCGGCCGCATTTGCCGCATCCCTTCCCAACGGCCCCGCATGGTGTGTTTTTATAATTTATTTATGATTTCATGTCAGCGATTGGTGCGGTTATTGCGTACCTTTAAACCAGCTAAAACTGACCCGGCATGAAAACCATCATCGTACCAACGGATTTTTCGGAAACGGCTTACAATGCGGCCAGATACGCCATCGGCCTCGCCGGCCAGACAGGCGCCACCCGCATCGTGCTGTACCACGCCTACGAACTGATCGTCCCCATTCCGGACCTTCCCACCGCCGTGCCCATCGTAAACATGGACGACCTCCGGGCATCCAGCATGGAAGGGCTCCGCAACATGCAGGCCCAGCTCAAACCGATGGTCCCGGCCCATATCACCCTCGATATCCGCGCAGATAATCACCTCCTGGCCGCCAATATCGACCAGGTTTGCCGCGAAGAACTGGCAGACGTTGTCGTAATGGGCATCACCGGCGGCAGCCAGCTGGAAGAAATCCTCGTCGGCTCCAACACCGTCGACGTCGTGAAAACATCCGCGTACCCCGTGATCGTGGTTCCCACGGAATCTCCCTTCAAGCCCGTTAAAAAAGTCGTGTTCGCCTGCGACCTCCGCAAAGTGGCCAAAACCACCCGCCGCGAGCCGCTCCTCCGGTTCCTCGATATCTTCAAGCCCGAACTGCATGTCGTAAACATCCAGAAAGAAGGCCGCGAACACATCCGCCCGGAAGAAAACCAGGAACTGGACAACATGCTGCACGACTACAACCCGCAATATCATTTCATCGACCGGCCCAACGTGCCGGAAGCCGTTACGGATTTCGCACAGGGGCTGCAGGCCGACCTGCTGCTCATTATCCCGAAGAAGCACGGCCTGTTCGACAGCATATTCAAACGCAGCAATACTTCGCGGATCGCGTTCCAGACGCATGTTCCGCTTTTGTCTATCCACGAATGACACCCTGTACAAAACAACAGCATCATGTTAAAACGTACCATCCTTATCGCGGCGGGCGCCCTCGTCCTCCACACCACGGCCAATGCCCAGATCCTCAAGAAGGTGGGCAATGTCCTCAATTCCGGCAGCACTTCGCCCACCGGCAGCAACGTCACTGAAAACGAAGCCGCCGGCGGCATCAAGGAAGCGCTGGAGAAGGGCGTCCTCAAAGGCATCGGCCTGCTCAACAAACAGGACGGTTTCTTCGGGAACCAGCTCTACAAAGTGCTCCTCCCGCCCGACGCGCTGAAAGCCGAAAAGGCGCTCCGCAGCATCGGAATGGGCAGCCTGGTGGATAAAGCGATCCTCCAGATCAACCGCTCCGCCGAAAACGCCGTAGGGTTCGCCGCCCCGATCTTCGTGAACGCCATCAAGCAAATGACCATCACCGACGCGCTGAAACTCGTTACCGGCGGGCAAAACTCCGCCACCAACTTCTTCAGGGAGAAAACCACCGCCAGCCTCGTAGCTGCGTTTTCGCCCGTGATCGATTCGGCGCTGAACCAGACCATGGCTACCAAGTATTATGGCGATATCGTCACCAAATACAACAGCCTCCCCACTTCCTTCACCAAACTCGATCCCGATCTGAAAGGATATGTGACCAACAAGGCCGTTAGCGCCCTGTTCGACCAGATCGGCAAGGAAGAGGCCGCGATCCGCAACAATCCTGCGGCACGCACTTCCGAGCTGCTGAAAAAAGTGTTCGGCGGTAAATCGTAAATCACGGATTTTCAGATAAAGAAAGCGGTCCCGGTAATGCCGGGACCGCTTTCTGTTTGTGGAGATGCTTTGTCAGTGTAGGTTTCCTGCGAGGAGCACCTGCCAGGCTTCGGCAACCTTTCGGGAATCGAGGAGCTGTTTGGCGTAACGGTGCAGTTCTTTTTCCATTTCTTCGGGATTGATGGAAAAATACTGGATGATGTTGGTGAGGTGCTCGTCGGCAAAAGCGGGGTCTACCGGCGGGAGGGTTTCCACATTGCCCAGTTGCCCCAGATTATTGCCGGTGAGGATGTGGCTGTTGCGGATGGCCGGCGGTAGCGCATCTACGCCGATACCGAGTTGGGTATTGGGTTTCGCCACTTCGAACACCGCGGTGCCGGAGGCGCGGCAATAATAATCCGCGCCCATGCGCGCCACGAGGTCGATCTTCTGCGGATCGATTTTTCCGGAATTGTCGAGAATGTTTTCGTTGACGTGGAGGAGAACGGGCTCGCAGATGACGAGGTTGCCCGCGCCGCCACCGGTGCCGGTCTCGATGATGTCTCTCACCTTACATTCCATCTGGACGGGGCTTTCCGCCACGCGGAAAGGTTTCACTTTTTCGGAAGGCAGCGGGGTGAACCCGGCTTTCACGAACTCGTCCGTTCCGCGGGGATATTCGCAGCTGGAAAGCGAGGTTTGCTGAACCATGGCGTAATTCACGACATTGATCACCACTTCGCGGGTGGCGTAAATGTTTTCCAGGGTGTGTTTGACGGTGTTGTCGCGCACGCGGCGGGAAGGTGAGAACACGAGCGTGGGCGGGTTGGAGCCGAACACGTTGAAGAAGCTGAACGGGCTTAAATTCGGCTGCCCGTCTGCATCCACCGTGCTGGCGAAGCAAATCGGGCGCGGCGCCACCGCACCCAGGAGGTACGCGTGCAAAACGGAGGTTTTGACTTCCGAAGGATCTATTCTCATGCCGGGCGGTTAAATATTTTTCTTTAAGGACAGGATGGAAAATTCCGTTTCTTCTGCCACGATGGTATTCGTCAATATGCCTAATCCGTCGATTTCCATTTCTACCACATCGCCGGGTTGCAGCCATTGTTCCTTGTAATTGGGATCGTTGAGCTTGCCGGTGCCGTTGAGCTCCAGGAAGCAGCCTGTGCCCACCGTGCCGCTGCCGATCACGTCTCCGGGAAGGATGTCTGCCCCGTACGCGCATCGCTCGATGATCTCCGCGAACGTCCAGTCCATATCGCCCATATTGCCTTCGCTCACCTGCACGCCGTTTACGCGGCAGCGCATCTTGAGGTTGAAGTTGTTGCCGGTATGGCCGTTTTTGGCGGGGATGAGGTAAGGCTCCAACTCATCGGGCGTAACGAGCATGGGGCCGATGACGGTGCTGAAATCCTTACCCTTGGCGGGCCCGAGGTTGAGTTTCATTTCTTCCATCTGCAGGGTGCGGGCGCTCATGTCGTTCATGATCATGTATCCGCCGATATAATCATCTGCCTCCGCAGCGGAGATGTTGCGGCCTCGCTTGCAGATCACGACGGCGGCTTCCAGCTCGAAATCGAGTTTGTCGAAATGGTCGGGCATGCAGAAAATATCGCCGGGGCCCTGGATGGCGTTGTGATTGGTGAAATAGAAGATGGGATATTGATCGAACTCGGGGATCATGTCTACCTTCCGGTTCCTCCGTGCCGCGGCCACATGCTGGCGGAACGCGTAACCGTCGCGGCAGCTGGTCGGGAAAGGTACCGGCGCCAGGAGCTGCACGCCTTCGAAAGGCACGCCGTGAATGTTGGAGCGAGGGGAATGACCTTCCTTCAGCCGGGCGTCTATCGCTTTGGCCAGGTCGATCACCTCTTCCCACATCTGCAAAAACATATGCATTGTGGAAGGCAATTCGGGATGGAGATCCTGCATATTGTACAGGGTGCCGTTCACGAGCATGGCCAGCTGGTCAACGTCTTCCCGTACATAGGTAACGAGTTTCATGAAATACGTTTTGGTGTTCTGCCGCCAAATATATCGGATTTTTATAGCTTTAAGATATGCCAAGATCGTTCCTTTTCTGCCTTTTGCTGTGCTATTGCAGCAGTGCGGCCGCGCAAGGCCGGACAGACGCGCCATTGCGCGATCTCCTGTTCCAACGCGCTTCCCCGCAACTGCGGCATGTGCTCGGGCATCCGGACTCGTTCCACGTTCAGCTGATCTTCACCACCATCACCCGCGATGCTTCCGGCAGGCCGCAGTTCCGCGACTGGCATTTCCAGACCGATCGCGATCAATATTTCAATCCCGCATCCACCGTCAAAATGCCGCTGGCCTTCCTGGCGCTGGAAAAACTGCGGAAACTGGGCATCTGGAAATGGACGCCCATGCTCACCGACAGCGCGTGGAGCGGGCAAACCCCGGTGCTGACAGACACATCCGCCGCAAACGGCCTCCCGTCCATCGCCCAATACATCAAGAAAATATTCCTCGTCTCCGATAACGACGCCTATAACCGGATCTACGAATTCCTCGGCCAGGGGTATCTCCACGATCAGCTGCGGGCCAAGGGTTACAAAGACGTGCGCATTGTTCGGCGCTTCGTTCCCATGAGCGAAGAAGAGAACCGCCACACCAACCCCGTACGCTTCACGCAAAACGGCGAAATGATCTACAATCAGCCGGCAGCTTACAATCCGGCGCCTTTCGATTACAGTGAACAGGTGCTGGTGGGCCATTCGCATTGGGATAAAAACGATAGCCTCGTTCTATCGCCCATGGATTTTACAAAGCATAATTATTTCCCGCTCGAAGATCTGCACCGCCTCCTCCGCTCCGTGATCTTCCCGGAAAGCGCAGGTAAAGGGAAATTCGATCTGCAGGAAGAAGATTACCGGTTTTTATACCGCTGGATGGCGGCCCTGCCCTCCGAAAGCGACCATCCGCGATACGACACCACCGAATTTTTCGACAGCTACACCAAGTTTTTCCGCTTCAAAGACGGCCGCCGCAAAATCCCTGACCACATCCGCGTATTCAACAAAACGGGCTGGAGCTACGGCTACCTGACCGATGTGGCGTATTTCGCGGACTTTAAGAACAATGTCGAATTCATGGTTTCCGGCAACATTTACGTGAACCGCGACGGGGTGCTCAACGATGGTAAGTATGAATACGGGGAAGTGGGGTACCCGTTCTTCCGCGAAGTGGGGGATATCCTGTACAACTATACGCTGGAACATCCACCCCTTCACCGGCCGGACCTCTCGAAATTCCGGGAATCCGTGTCCGGATTGGGCGAAAAACCGAAAGCCGTCACGCGGGGGGATACAACGAAAAAGCGGCTGGCGCTCGTGTTTACCGCACACGAGTTTGCGGATGGCGGGATGCATATCGCGGAAACGCTGAAAAGCCTGGGCGTGAAGGGGTCGTTCTTTTTTACGGGCGAATTTTACGAAAATCCGGCCTTCGCGCCGCTGATCCGCCGCCTGCAGGCCGACGGCAATTACCTGGGCCCCCATTCCGGGCGGCACCTGCTGTACTGCGACTGGAAAAAGCGCGACAGTCTCCTCGTTACCCGGCCCCGGTTCGAATCCGATCTCGACATGAACCTCCGCGCCATGGCGCGGCTGGGCCTTCCGGAACCGCATTTCTTCCTGCCGCCGTATGAATGGTACAATGATACCATCGTGCAGTGGACGCACGACCTGGGGATGCAACTCGTCAATTTTACCCCCGGGACCCGCTCCAACGCAGATTATACCTACCCCGAAATGGGTAGATCATACGTTTCCAGCAACCGGATTTATGCGTCCATCGTGGAATATGAAGCCGGGCATCCGGGTGGTTTGGACGGATTTTTGCTCCTTTTGCACGCAGGAACGGACGCCCGGCGGCCCGATAAATTTTATTTTCAATTGCGTAAATTGATCCGATATTTGCAGCTGAAAGATTACGAATTGGTAATTGTGCCCCGGTTGTTGCCCAGACAATAACCAAAACATTTAGTTCCCTACTCCTGTTACTGATTAACTAAATGGTTTAATTAAAATTTGGGAGTCATGAAGTTTGAGAAGATCAAGAATAAAGGACAGGCAAGACTTTTTGAAAGCCGGTATCTGGAAATGCTGACCAAAACCCACCCCCTCGTGATCTGGGGGATGTACCTTCCGTTGATCGGATATTCGCTGTTTTACAGTTACGACACGTTAGGCTTCAGCATTGGCCGCATCGCGTTGATATTTTTCGGAGCCGTGTTCTTCTGGTCGTTTTTCGAGTATATCATGCACCGGTTCATTTTTCATATGATATCGGACAGTCCGCGGATGACGCGGTTCATTTACGTGCTGCATGGTAACCATCACGAGTACCCGCGAGACAAGCAGCGGCTCTTCATGCCGCCGGTGCCCAGCCTGATTTTGGCCTCGCTGATCTTCGGGGCGCAGTATATCTTCCTGCGGCAATACACGTTCATGTTTTTTCCCGGATTCCTGCTTGGCTACCTGATGTACGGCAGCATGCATTACGCCATTCACGCCTGGAACCCGCCGTTCCGGTTCATGAAGCCGCTCTGGCGCAATCATCACCTGCATCACTACAAAAGTGAAGAAAAAGGGTTCGGGGTGAGCTCCGCATTTTGGGACCGCGTTTTCGGGACTTTCTTCGACCTGGAAAAGGAGAAGGAAGATAAAGGCAAAGTGAAATCGCTCATGTTCGAGAAGTAACACGATCCAACTGAAATACCGAACGGCTCCGGGATTCCGGAGCCGTTCGCGTTTATATTCGGTTTACCATTTTTCTTCTTCGCTGGCCTGCGGATCGGGCGGCTGGCGGTATGTTTCGCGGGAAATGATCTTTTCGGTTTGCCGGTCGATGATCAGCCGGGCGATGGAGCGGTACACGTCCGGGTAATTTTGCGAAGCGAGGATGTCTTTCACCTTTCTTTCCGACACATCCACCTGGTAGAGCAGCAAAACGAATTGCTGGAAATCCCTTTCCACCAGCATCTCGATCTGCGCCGCGAGGGCCTGTTCCAGGTCTTCGAGGGAAAATGCGGATGGCAGCCGGATGCCGGCGTTTTCCTGCAGCCAGGACCCTGTGGCTTCCAGGTACTTTTGTTCCATTATTTTACCTGCTTGATCTTGTAGGATGCGTTCGTCACGATTTTTACCGGCACGGTCAGGTCTTTTTTCAATTGCTTTTTGCGATTGGCGAGATAGACGTATTTACCGTTCATTTCCGTGTTTTGCACGGCGATGCTGGGGAATCCGCTTTCGCGGAGGATGAGGTAATTGGTGATGAGCTTCCCTTCGATGGCGGCCGTGGCCTGGATGCCGTCTTCAATGGTGAAGGTTTCAACCCGGTCGGTCTTGATATTGCCTTCGGCGTTGACCTTGGCCGTTTGCCCGTCCCAATGCTGGAGGTTCCAGTACAGGTCTACCCGGCCTTTGAGCCCCCCGCGCAGGGGAACGCTTTCCTCCCACTGCGTGCCGTTCTTGATGCCGTGAACGGGGTAAATGACGAGCAGCTGCTCCAGCCATCCGCGGAATGCGTCTGTGCCGAACTGGTCTTTCAGGAGTTTTTTATACGCGTCGCGCTCGTCCGATTTCAGTTTGGCGAAAGCTTCTGCGGCTTTTTCCATGAGCTGGTCGAGCCCTTCTACCTTGTTGATGGTGCCATTGCCCTGGATCTCAACGGTAAAGGGCTGGTTGAGCATGAGCTTGAGGGCGCCCTGGAGAGGCTCGTCCGGATGGTCGGTTTTGGCGTCTACGTAAATATTCTGGTTTTTGGCGTTGAAGTTGAATTTGATATCGGTGTACGACCAATGCATGGTGAACCGTCCGGGCGCGGCGTCCGTGACTTTGATGGACATTTTATTATTGTAATCGCGGGTTGTCCGTTGCACCACTTCCTGTACCGTCATGTAGGTTTCACTGCGGCTTTCCTGGCTGAGCGTAAATTCGCTACCCGTCTTCAGGTTGTAGTTCAGCTCCACATAATCCTGCGCGGAGAGGGATAAAGCGAGGCAGCACATCGCTACCAGTCCGGTGAGTTTCTTCATTATCTCGTACTTTGATCAAACGTATTTTTCGATGACCCCGAGGCCGAACAGCGCGAAATCGTATTTCACGGGGTCTGCGGGTTCCATGAGCCGCAGCTGGCTGGTGAGCTCCAGGGCCGTTTTCCAGTTCGCGTCTGCGCTCTGGATGAGGCCGAGCCTTGCGGCCACGCGGCTAACGTGAATATCTACCGGGCACACGAGTTGCGACGGCGAAATTTGCTTCCATAGTCCAAAATCCACGCCATTTTTGTCTTGCCTTACCATCCACCGAAGGAACATGTTCAGCCGTTTGCAGGCGCTGTTGCGCGCGGGGCTGGAAACGTGCTTGCGGGTCCGTTCCGGATGTTCCATGGCGAAAAACATTTTCTGGAAGCCGGTGAGGGCGTTTTCGACGTTGGTGTCTTCCGGCTGGAGGTACCCGCTGAATGCGAATTCCAGGGAAGTGACGTTGGAATAATAGTGCTGGAGGAACTCTGTGAAATAGAGCAAATCCAGCCCGTTGAACGTGCGGTGCCGGAAGTGCATGAGCTTCATCCGGTCTCGCGGTTCGTGGTTTAAGATGTAATCGTACGGAGCATTGTCAAACAGCCCCATCAACTCGGTGCACTTGTTGATGATGGTGGTACGGTTCCCCCAGGCCAGAATGGCCGCGAAAAGTCCCGCGATCTCAATGTCCTGGAGCTTCGTGAACCGGTGCGGGATGCTCACCGGGTCGCCGGCTATAAATCCCGGCTGGTCGTAATGCTCCGCTTTGGCATCCAAAAATTCTTTCAGTTGCTGGAACTTCATGGTCATAGTATATGGAAAAATGCCCCCGGCCCTTTACAAGAACGGGAGGCATGTAGGTGTAATGCGCTAAAAGTAAGCAGATTACCGCAACAATCCAATCAGCCGATCGCTTTTTTCAAATCGGCCACCAGGTCTTCGACATCTTCGATGCCTACGCTCAGCCGGATCAGGGAGTCCGTCAACCCGTTCTTCAGCCGCTCTTCTCGGGGGATAGACGCATGCGTCATCGACGCCGGATGCCCGATCAGGCTTTCCACGCCACCCAGCGATTCCGCCAGCGAAAACAGGCGGGTGCCGCTCAAAACCCGCAGGGCCGCGTCCATACTATCGTCTTTCAACGTAAAGGAGATCATGCCGCCGAAACCGCGCATCTGCTTTTTGGCGATGCCGTGGTTGGGATGATCTTCGAACCCGCACCAGTACACTTTATCCACTTTCGGATGCGCCCGCAGGAACCGGGCTACGGCCTCGCCGTTTTCGCAATGGCGTTGCATGCGTACATGAAGGGTCTTGATGCCGCGGAGCACCAGGAAGCAATCCTGCGGCCCCGGCACGGCGCCGCAACTGTTCTGGATGAAGGCCAGCTGCTGGGCGAGCGCATCGTCTTTCACGATCACCGCGCCATGCACCACGTCGCTATGCCCGCCGAGGTATTTGGTGGCGGAATGCACCACGATGTCGGCCCCCAGGTCCAGCGGGTTCTGGAGGTACGGCGATGCGAACGTATTGTCTACCGCCAGCAGCACGCCCTTTTCCCTGGCGATGGCGGAACAGGCGGCGATGTCGATGATATTGAGCATGGGGTTGGTGGGCGTCTCGATCCAGACGAGCTTCGTGGCGGCATTGAGGTACTGCTTCAATTGGGCCGCGTCCTGCAAATCCACGAATTGGAACCTGATCCCGTATTTGGCGAAAACTTTGGTGAAAATCCGGAAGGTACCGCCGTACAAGTCGCTGGAAGCCACCACTTCATCGCCCGGGGCGAGGAGCTTCATGATGGCGTCTGTGGCTGCGAGGCCGCTGCCGAAGCAGATCCCGTGATTGCCGTTCTCGATGGCTGCCAATGCTTTCTGGAGGGCGTCGCGGGTGGGGTTCTGCGTACGGGCGTACTCGTAGCCCTTATGATCGCCCGGCGCGGCCTGCACATAGGTGGATGTCTGGAAGATCGGCGTCATGATGGCGCCGGTAGATGGGTCCGGCTCAACACCCGCATGGATCAGCTTTGTACCTAACTTCATGTTTTGCTGTATTTTATGGGAAAACCAAAGTTAACGAATTTACCCACCCCAACATTCCCGGCCGATATTACACGTACGTGCTATCCCGTTTCCGCTGAAATCGTGCCGCAGTGCGGTTTTGGGGGATTTTTGAACACTTATCCGAATTACGCCCGCCCATTTCCATCGCTTACGAGATAAAAGCACGCGTTCACTAGAATGCGGTGAGATGTATGAAGATTTCCGATAATTTTAACTCAGGTTTTTCATAGGATATGGTTAAAATTTTCTGAAGGCGGTATTCTTACCGCTTTTTTCTTTAGACCCCATGTTTCAAACTGTAGTCATAAAAAAAGGCAGCGTACCCGCTGCCTTTTTGCATATCGTTGATTCTCCGAAGGTTCTATTTACGGCCAGGCTTGCCGGTTTTCGGCTTGTCTGCCGAAGCCACCACTTTGGAATCCGACCAGCGGATGGGCAGGGAAACCTGGGTTTTGTCCCATCCCATGAGCAGATTGGCGCCGTAGGGCGCCTTTTCGAACACCATGCTGAACGCTTCGATCTCTTCCGGGGAAGCGATCACGGGCACCTCCGTGCGCACGATATCCATTTGAGGCTCATATTTATAGGCGCCCCAGATGTCGGTCTGTTTATTAAGGATAACCGTCCATTTGGTTTCGCTGGGGATGGCGTAAATGGTATACCGGCCTTTGGGAACGGATTTGCCGCCGATGTTCACCGGTCGGAAAAACTCCACTTCCGTGGCTTCGTTGGCCCCGAGGCGCCAAACTTTACCGTATTCCACGAGGTTCCCGAAGATGGGGCGGCCTTTTTTCTGCGGACGGCTGAAAATGGCCCTGGCCACCAGCACACCGGGCTCGCCTTTCACCTTGCACACGTAGGGGTACATGACAGGGTAATAGGCCATGTCCATGGGACTGGGGTCTACCGGCGGCATTTTACGGTCCTGGGCGCCGGCGATGCTGCTAACGGCGAGGCCGGCTATAATGAGAAGAGATTTGAGCGTATTCATATACTTTGAATGATAGGTTGAATTCGGCCCCAAACCTACGTGTTTTTCCGAAAATCAGGAAAGTTCAGATGTGAGAGATTTCATAAAGTTTTCGGCGTCGGGGATGAAGGCGTCGTAGCAGTCCCGGAAGGCCGCGTAGTGATCGTTGAACACGCCGTAGGGCACGTCTGCCGGGTGCGGGTAATATTTGGACCGGCGCACGATGCCGCCGAAGCTGCGGAGGATGGAGATGCGCTCATGGTAATGATATAACCAGTTCTGCGCCTGCATGAACGAGAACATCTGGCGGAACGCGGGGGGCAGCTGCGGGAGGCGGCCGTTCACCGCGGCATAGGTTGCTTCCGCGAACCGGGCGAGCGTGGGGAGGGAGAACCGTTGCGGGTCGTTGGCCAGGAAATGGTCGTACACCACGTCGAGGAACACGCCGCCGTATAGGCCGGAACTGGGGCGGAAGATTTCCCGGGCCGTTCTGGAGGCGGGATGATGATCGGTATATTCGTCGAGCGCACGATGGAGAACGATCCCCTTGCGCAGGGGCGCCGGGTAATCTTCCGTCTTTTTTCCCTTCACGAAGTCGGCGATCAGCTGTCCGGCCGTAACATCCGGATCATGAAAAGATAAATATGCGTGGGCGAGATAGTTCATACGATACAAGCGGCATTTCACACAGATAAACGGCAAAAGCACGACAATCAAGCGTTTCCGCTCCTCCGAAGATAGGCATTATTCCCTGGACCGTCCGCTACCGCGACACGCTGTCCGTTTTCGAAAATGCTTTTCCAGCCGCTGCCGGTTGTCACCGCCCGATCACTTTAACAAAGTCTTAACCCCGGCGCGTGCAACATTTCCTCTTTCCGCTCAACTCCGCCGCCGTAGCGGGTTTCGCACTGCGCTAACTATGCGTTTTACGTATGCGTTATAACGTACATAACACTGGCTTCATACTGGCATGCCAGTCATAACTATTCCCTTGCCAACCGCCAGGGGCCGCACTAATTTTACATCATCAAATCACACACCGCATTCTAAAACATTTTAAATCCTGATTAAAATTTTTCCGCCATGAAAAAGATTATCGCCATTCTGACCCTGGTAACCGTATTCGCGACGGGCGCTTTTGCCTTCGACGAAACCATTGACAACAAAAAAGTGCTGGATTCCTTCAAGAAGGAGTTCGCTACCGCCGAAAGCGTGTCCTGGTACACGTCTTCCGGCAAGTATGTGGCCAAATTCACCCTGCACGCCCGGAAAGTGACCGCGCATTACGACCGTGAAGGCAACCTGCTGGCTACGAGCCGTTATATCGACGATGCAGACCTGCCGCTCAACGTGATCACCCGCCTCATGAAGAAGTATCCCGACCAGAAGATCAACAACATCGTGGAATATGATGCCAATGGCTTCACTACTTACGTTGTGACCCTGGAAAGCGACACGCATTGGACGGTGTTGAAATCCGATTCGGACGGTAACCTCACCCGCCTCAAGAAATTGCAGAAAGCATAACCGAATTTTAGTTTTAGTTTCAGTCAGTATGACCGTCCCGGGTAAAGCCGGGACGGTTTTTTTGTGCCCTGATCACCCATGAACCGGGGTGGTGGTTTTGTGATCTTTTTGACATTTTGTGCTATTGAAAAGTGTACCTTTGCGGCTTGTATACACAAGTAAAACACGTACTGTAATGACTAAAGGACCTGTTTCACAATTTATCCAGCATCATTACCGCCACTTCAATGCGGCGGCACTGGTAGATGCAGCTAAAGGATATGAGACGCATTTGCTGGAGGGCGGCAAGATGATGGTAACCCTGGCGGGTGCTATGAGCACCGCTGAATTGGGGATTTCTTTCGCTGAAATGATCCGTGCCGGAAAGGTCGATATCATTTCCTGTACAGGCGCCAACCTTGAGGAAGATATCATGAACCTCGTGGCCCATACGCACTACAAACGCGTGCCTAATTACCGCGACCTGAGCCCGCAGGAAGAGTGGGACCTTCTGGAACAGGGCTTCAACCGGGTAACCGATACCTGCATCCCTGAAGAAGAAGCGTTCCGCCGCATCCAGCAGCACATCCATAAAATCTGGAAAGATGCGGAAGCCGCCGGCGAGCGTTACTTCCCGCACGAATACATGTATAAACTGCTGCTGAGCGGTGTGATGAAGGAACACTACGAGATCGATCCGAAAAACAGCTGGATGCTGGCTGCCGCTGAAAAGAACATTCCCATTATCGTTCCGGGTTGGGAAGACAGCACCATGGGCAACATCTTCGCATCTTACGTGATCAAAGGCGAGCTGAAAGCTTCGACCATGAAGAGCGGTATTGAATATATGGTTTGGCTGAGCGAATGGTACCGTAACAACTCCGCCGGCAAGGGCGTAGGCTTCTTCCAGATCGGTGGCGGCATCGCGGGCGATTTCCCCATTTGCGTGGTGCCCATGATGTACCAGGATCTGGAGT
The DNA here is from genome assembly GCF_003958645.1 of Chitinophaga rhizosphaerae. GTDB lineage: Bacteria > Bacteroidota > Bacteroidia > Chitinophagales > Chitinophagaceae > Chitinophaga > Chitinophaga rhizosphaerae. The sequence continues at coordinate 266,059 of NZ_RXLO01000004.1, read as the reverse complement.
GGACAGACGTTCCGTTCTGGAGCTATTTCTGCCAGATCTCCGATTCTACCACTTCCTACGGTTCCTATTCCGGCGCCGTACCCAACGAGAAGATCACCTGGGGCAAGCTGGATATCAATACGCCGAAGTTCATCGTTGAGTCGGATGCTACGATCGTGGCGCCGCTCATCTTCGCCTACCTGCTCGGCTGGTAAGCAAATATTTTTCCGTGGAGGCCGCAGGTTGCGGCCTCCTCTTTCCCCCGAAATACCCGACCCCCAAGCCCCGAAACTCCCTACGCTGCCGTTTTAACAAAATCTTTCAAGATACATATGCGAAATATTAAATATTTCTTTATGTTTGCGGAGCAATTGTGTTACATATTCACATTTTTTATAGTTCTTTAAAATCAGGCAGAAATTTTTTTTGCAGGTCCCAAAAACTTCCTACATTTGACCCGCAAAGTCAAAAAGTCAAACGCGATTTTGCAAAGTCCAACAATGGCCGAACAGGATCAAAAGAGGGAAGCGATACTGGAGGTGGCGCTGAAGCGGTTCAAACGCTTTGGCCTGGCCAAGACGACTATGGACGAAATCGCGAAGGATTTGGAGATCAGCAAAGGATCTTTGTATTATTATTTTTCCGACAAGGAGCGCATTTATGTGGCGGTGGTAGAACGGATCGTGAGCGGGAGCTTCAAGGATATCAGCAGTTTCCTCGAAACGGCGGTTTCCGTGAGTGAGGTGCTGGACCGTTACCTGTCGGTAAAAGAAAGGATTTTACTGGAATATCATTTCCTGTTCGGCATCCACATGTGGGTGAGCGACAAACCGAGCATTCTCATGCGCCAGATCGGGGAAATGGTCCACCAGTCGGAAATCTGCTTCATCTCCAGCTGGATCCGCAAAGGGATCGAACTGGGAGAAGTTTCGGAGAAACATGATCCTGCCTATACGGCCGATTTACTTGTACAGGTGTTGTTCGGATTCTGGATCAACTGGTGCAAGTGGCAGGCCGCGGATTTCGACCTTCAAAATGCCGACAATATAAAAGAATTCATGAACCGCGAAAGAAGTGTGTTAACCATTTTCTTTAACGGTTTGCGATAACCCGGAAAAACTATATCCGAAAACCGTTTTATTCGACCGAAACCTGCTTTCCTCCCCGATTGCTATACATGTATGTGGAAACATGAATTAAGCGATTCAATCATTGACATATTAAATTAAAAATTGTACGACAGATGAAAAAGATGATCGTTATGGCCGCATTGGCCCTGTTCGGAACCCAATTCGCAAAAGCACAGGTGCAGAAAGGTAACTTCCTGGTAGGTGGCTCCGTAGGTGTTAACAGCGTAACCGGCAAGGTTGATGGCTCAGATAACAAAAACACGGAAACTACTTTCACTATCAGCCCCAAAGCTGGTTATGCATTGAGCGACAAGTGGATGGTTGGTGTATTTGTAGAAGGTAGCTTCTATACTAACAAAGAAAAAGTTGGCGCCACCACAACTAAAGACAAAACGAATACTATCGCTCCCGGTGTTTTCGTTCGTAACTACTGCCAGATCGCAGATTCTAAGGTTTACTTTACCAGCGAAGCCAACGTTTCTTACGGTTTCGGGACGATCGAAACCAATGATGTGAAGACTGACAAAACTTCCACTATCAAGGCTAACCTCATGCCCGGCATCTCTTACCTGGTTGGTAAACACCTGATGCTCGAAGGTAACATCGGTGGCTTGACTTATTCAAACCAAACCATTAAGCCCGAAGCTGGTGGTGCTGATACCAAAATCAGCACGCTCGATTTCAACTTTATCAAGAGCTTCCAGGTAGGTGTTTCGTTCCTGTTCTAATACATGATATTAGCGTTTTTTATAAAGGCGTTGTTCCTCAGGAACAACGCCTTTTTTCTTTTTTACACCCGATTTATTGTTTTGGCTTGCATCTTGCATTACATGGGTAGATTAATTGTAACCAGCTATGAAATTTAACCGAGTACACCTGCTTTTTGTGCTGGCAGGAACATTCATGTTCGGCAGTTGTGTGGTAGAACGTCACAGTCACCCGCACGGCATGCCGCCGGGACAAGCGAAGAAAGTTTACGGCACCAAATCAGCAAAACCCTTCGCGCCGGGCCAGCAAAAGAAAGGGCACTAACCTGAATTAAAATGTTGGGATATGAAAAGGAATTGGAAAACCGGAGGAGTAATTGCACTGGCAACCATCATGTTTGCCGCATCGTGCGCGGTGCCCCGGCCGCCAAGGCCGCCGAAACCACCGCGTCATCACCATGGCAGACCGCCCACACCACCGACACCGCCGCGCCCTCCGCATGGCCCGATGGAAGAGGCGATGCACACGGACCTTACCATAGCATACCCGCATCGATAAACGGAAATCAGTGTAAAAAGGAGAAAGAGGCTGCCTGATCGCAGTCTCTTTTTTTATATTGGGAACCATTGTCCTTCACCAACGGAAACACCGATTTCATAACCCGAAAAATACGTATCCATGAAAGCAATCCCCTTATTCCTTACGGCGATTATGCTCCTGCTGGCTTCATTCCGCATATCGGACCAGGCGCCCAAAACAACCGCTGTTCGCTGCGGATCTTATCTCCACATCGAAAATCCAACGCACGGGGTAGACGAGCCCTACATCAAAAAAGTTACCATCACCCGCTTGATCGACCATACCGTGGAAGTATACAATATTCCGTCGGGTAGCACTTCCTTACTGTTACCGGCGATCCTGCATCCTGGCAATCAATATAAAATTGATTATCAGCTCATGCCCTCGCTGGCTACTCCGAACCACGGCCTGCTGACCATGAAATATGGGTCGGGTACCATGTTGGCGAGCGCTGAATACCTCGAAGGGGCGGGTGGCATACCTACGGTGAGTATCACAACGTATGTAGATTGCTACACGTATTACGTGCGGTGCCATAATTACTAAAGCGGTCACAATAAAAAAGGCCGGTACGCAATTGTACCGGCCTTTTTGTGTATTGTTGAAACGGATCACTATCTGTTCATAGTAACCAGGAATTCTTCGTTGTTCCGTGTTCCGCGCATGTGCTGGAGCATGAAGTTCATGGATTCTTCCGTGTTCATGTCTGCCAGGTGATTGCGGAGGATGTATACTTTCTGGAGCACGTCTTTTTCCAGCAGGAGATCGTCGCGGCGGGTAGAGGAAGCCGTAACGTCGATGGCCGGGAATACGCGGCGGTTGGCCAGGCGGCGGTCGAGCGCGAGTTCCATGTTACCGGTACCTTTGAATTCCTCGAAGATCACCTCGTCCATTTTGGAGCCGGTGTCGATCAGTGCGGTGGCCAGGATGGTGAGGGAACCGCCGTTTTCGATCTTACGGGCGGCGCCGAAGAACTGTTTGGGTTTCTGCATGGCGTTCGCTTCCACACCACCGGAGAGCACCTTACCGGAAGCAGGGGCCACGGTATTGTGGGCACGGGCCAGACGGGTGAGTGAGTCGAGCAGGATCACTACATCGTGCCCGCATTCCACGAGGCGTTTCGCTTTTTGCAGTGCGATGGCGGAAACTTTCACGTGTTTTTCGGCGGGCTCGTCGAATGTAGAAGCGATCACTTCCGCTTTCACGGAGCGTTCCATATCGGTCACCTCCTCGGGTCGTTCATCGATCAGCACAACCATGAGATAGATCTCGGGGTGGTTGGTGGCGATGGCGTTGGCTACTTCTTTCAGCAGCATGGTTTTACCTACTTTCGGTTGCGCCACGATGAGGCCACGCTGGCCTTTACCGATAGGCGTGAAGAGGTCCATGATACGGGTGGAGTAGTTGTTGGACGTGGTGGTGAGGTGCAGTTTCTCGAAGGGGAACAGCGGCGTCAGGTAATCGAAGGGTACGCGGTCGCGCACTTCTTCGGGTGTTTTGCCGTTGATGGTTTCCACCTTCAGCAGGGCGAAGTATTTCTCGCCTTCTTTCGGCGGGCGAACGGAGCCGCGCACGGTGTCGCCCGTTTTGAGGCCGAACAGTTTGATCTGGCTGGGAGAAACGTAAATATCGTCGGGGGAACTGAGGTAGTTGTAATCGGAGGAACGGAGGAAGCCGTAACCGTCGGGCATCATTTCCAGGACGCCTTCGGAGAGGATCACGCCGTCGAACTCGATATTGAATACCGGTTCTTTTTTCGGGTATTTATGTTGTTGCTGTTGCGGATTGTTGGCAACGGGTTGCGGCTTGATGGGCGCTACCGGTTCCGCTACGGTCACGAAGTCGTCTTCCGCTTCTTCTTCCGGAATGATGGCCGGTTCTTCTTCCTCTTCGGTAAGCGCGGGCAGCACGATGTCGTCGTCGTCATCAAACGTCAGGGACGGAATGTCGAGGTCGATATCGATCTTGCGTTTAGCCGGAGGGGCTTTGATCTCTTCTTCGTCTTCTGATTTGGAAACTTTTGTGGTGGCGGCTTTTCGGCTTTTCTTGGCGGCGGGTTTTTCTTCTTCTTCTTCGGGGTGGGGAGCGGATTTCTGAGGAGCGGGGGCCGGGGCGGGTTCGTCTTTTTTCGTTCCTACCGGTTTCCTCTTCCTCACTTTCTTTTCATCTCCGTTACCTGGCTTATCTTCTGAGGCTATCACGGCTTGTTTATCGAGTATTTTATAAATGAGTGTTTGCTTATCCAGTTTCTTTGCATTGGGAATTTCCAGCTTCTCGGCGATGTCAAGTAGTTCAGGAACGAGCATGTCGTTCAATTGTAAGATGTCGTACATCATCTGTTTTTGTAAAATTTAGAAGTGTCGTAAGGCGGGTACCACTGCATACCAACATACACCAATTAACAAATAATTGTTTTGTGTCAATAATAAAGTCTTGATCATTAATTTGATGGGATCACCTGTGGTGAGGTGACTGCTGATGAAGATGGCAAAAAAGGAACTTAATCAGACAGATTGAGGACACAAGTTTAGGACTAATTTTGCGATTCTCCAAAAAAATGTTGAACCCTCCGCCCTAACGTATAACGATTTACGGTCATGCGCTAGCCGGCCTGTAATCCCCGCCCCTCTTCAAAAAGCCGATTTTCGTCATCCGAATTTGTCTATTTTTGCAACTCAATTCAAAACACATATTGATATGAGCCAAAGAGTAAAAATCAGGCAGGTCCTCCAGGACGAAAGAACAAACTATGAAGTCACGGTTAAAGGATGGGTGCGCACCTTCCGCAACAACCAGTTTATAGCACTGAACGATGGCTCAACCAATAATAACCTCCAGGTAGTGGTAAACGAGGCCGACATGGACCCCGCCACCTTCCGGCGCATCACCCGCGGCGCGGCCATCAGCGTCACCGGCGAGATCATCCCCTCGCTCGGCAAAGGCCAGCGCGTAGAACTGAAAACCGCCAACCTGGAGATCCTGGGCGACTGCGACGCCGAAGCCTACCCCATCCAGCCCCAGAAACAAAGCCTGGAATTCATGCGCGAAATCGCCCACCTGCGCTTCCGCACCAACACCTTTGGCGCCGTGTTCCGGATCCGCCACTCCCTGGCCTTCGCCGTTCACCAGTTCTTCCACCAGAAAGGTTTCGTGTACCTCCATACGCCCATCATCACCGCGTCTGACGCGGAAGGTGCCGGCGAAATGTTCCGCGTCACCACCCTCGATATGAAGAACCCGCCCCGCAACGAAGCCGGCGAAATCGATTATAAGGAAGACTTCTTCGGCCGCTCCACCAACCTCACCGTTTCCGGGCAGCTGGAAGGCGAGCTCGGTGCCATGGCCTTCGGCGATATCTACACCTTCGGCCCCACCTTCCGGGCAGAAAACTCCAACACCGCCCGCCACCTGGCGGAATTCTGGATGATCGAACCGGAAATGGCTTTCTATGAACTGAAAGACAATATGGACCTCGCCGAAGAATTCATCAAGTACGTGATCAAATTCGCGCTCGACAATAACCGGGAAGACCTCGAATTCCTCACCCAGCGCCTCGCCGACGAAGAAAAACAGAAACCGCAGGCAGAGCGCAGCGAAATGGGCCTGATCGAAAAACTCGAATTCGTACTCAACAACGAGTTTGAGCGGATCACCTACACCGAGGCCATCGACATCCTCCGCAACAGCAAGCCCAACAAAAACAAGAAGTTCACCTACCCGATCGATGCCTGGGGCGCCGATCTGCAGAGCGAGCACGAACGCTTCCTCGTGGAGAAACACTTCAAGAAACCCGTGATCCTCACCGATTATCCCGCCGCCATCAAATCGTTCTACATGAAACAGAACGACGACGGGAAAACGGTCCGCGCGATGGACATCCTGTTCCCCGGTATCGGCGAAATCGTGGGCGGATCGCAGCGGGAAGAGAACTACGACAAGCTCGTGGCCCGCATGAACGAGCTGAACATCCCCGTGGAAGAGCTGTACTGGTACCTGGACACGCGCCGCTTCGGCACCGCGCCCCACGCCGGTTTCGGCCTCGGCTTCGAGCGCCTGGTGCTGTTCGTGACCGGTATGACCAATATCCGCGACGTGATCCCCTTCCCCCGCACGCCCAAAAGCGCGGAATTCTAGTCGGACACATTTATCTATATACGAAAGCAGGCGCAACCCGCCTGCTTTTTTTATGCATGCACGTTTGTGGAAAACACTGGCGGCTGCATCCTAGAGGTAATTGAGCAAAACAATACAGTGTGTGTAATCACGGCGGCGGGTTTCGCTCCTGCCGCCGGAATTTCTTCATCTTTCAAACCGGTCCCTATGGCAGAAATGATCACTTCCCCGCAAAAAGGCAACCGCCGCCGCAGCCCGAAACGTTCTACCCGCGTAGATATGACGCCCATGGTAGACCTCGGCTTCCTACTCATTACGTTTTTTATGCTGACCACCACGCTCGCCGAACCGAAGTCTTTACCGCTGATCATGCCGGCAGACGGGGCTTTCACGCCGGTACCCGAAAGTAAATCCATCACCCTGCTCGTTCGCAGCGACCGCACCATTTCGTGGTACGAAGGCACGGGCGACGATTCCGCGAAGCCGCCACAGTTGCAGCATAGCACGTTTTCCGCGCAAAACGGTATCGGCGAAGTGATCCGCTCACGGCAGCGCGCCGTGGCCGCGAAGTGGGGCGATCCGGAAGAATTAATTGTGTTGATAAAAGCGGAGAACGGCGCCAGTTACGGCAATGTGGTAGATGCGCTCGACGAGATGAAGATCAACCGCGTGGCGCGGTATTCGCTGGCCGACATAACACCGCAGGAGGAGAAATTGTTGCAACGTTAGGGCGCGCGGGGGGAGGGTTTTTCCCTTACCTTTAGTATTCCAAAACACTATCGATATGGCAACCGTTCATTCCATCCCCTCCGTTGACCTCGCGGATTTCCGCTCCGGCGATGCCGCAAGGAAAGCCGCGTTCGTGACAGCCCTGGGCAAAGCGTATGAAGAAGTCGGGTTCGTAGCCGTGAAAAACCATGGTATATCCGATGAGCTCATCAAGCAGCTGTACGACAATGTTCGCGCTTTCTTCCAGCTGCCGGCCAGCACCAAAAGCAAGTACGAAATCCCGGAACTGGCGGGCCAGCGTGGATATACTTCTTTCGGGAAGGAACACGCAAAGGGGTTTGAGGCGCCTGATCTGAAGGAGTTTTTCCAGTTCGGACAGTCGGTGGAAGATGATGACCCCGTGAAGGAAAGCTATCCCGATAACGTGATGGTAAAAGAAGTGCCGGAATTTACGCCGACGCTGTACAAAGCGTATCGCGGGTTCGAAACCTCGGGCAATTCACTTCTCCAGGCTATCGCGCTGTACCTCGGGCTCGACGAGCATTTCTTCGATAAAAAGATACACAACGGCAACTCCATCCTGCGCGCCATCCATTACCCGCCCATCACCCAGGAACCTTCTTCCGCCATCCGGGCGGAGCAACATGAGGATATTAATTTAATTACCTTGCTCGTGGGCGCTTCGGCCGACGGATTGCAAATTCTGGATAAACAGGGGGATTGGGTGCCGGTAACGTCTTTGCCTGACCAGATCGTCGTGAACGTGGGAGACATGCTCCAGCGCCTCACCAACAATCGTTTGAAATCGACCACCCACCGGGTCGTAAACCCGCCGCGCGAGCTGTGGAACACCTCGCGGTTTTCCATCCCGTTTTTCCTGCATCCCAAGTCAGACATGGATCTTACGTGTTTGGCGCAGTGTGTGGACGGCAGTCACCCGGAGGCATATGAGCCCATTACGGCCGGCGAGTACCTCGACGAGCGCCTGCGCGAGATCGGCCTGAAAAAATAAATAGCTTTGACTTGCCCGGAGCCCGCGCTCCGGGTATTTTGTGCCTGGTCCTGAACAACACTGAAAACCTGTTCAGAGAATGAACAGGAATGAACGAAAACCGAATGCCGCCGAACATCGTTATTTGCGGCATGCATACCCATCAAATTATCCCGCTGGCTATGGATGACATGAGAATCATCTCAGGCGGCATTTCGGTAGACGAAGCAACGGGCGATCTGCCCACATTGCCGCCCGTCAGGAACCGGGACGCGAAGGACCCGACTAACGGATTACGCACCGAATCGGCCGACACGAACGGCCCGCGCATCGAACCGCCGGGACTCGACGTGGCCGGCATGATGCGTGGCCGCTAGTTGCTGGCCGTGGCCGCGGGGGCGCTCGCCTGAAGGGCCGTTAGCTCTCCCGCGGTAACTCCCTGGCCGTTGAACAACCGGTTGAAATATTCGACCATCGCGGAACTGAGGCGGTAGTCGTTGTAGGGGAAATTCATGAAATAGCTATGCTGCCAACGCGCCAGTTCCAGGAAGTTGACGTATCGTGCATTGGAGGCCCGCTGGCGTTGGGGCACCTTTTCGCCCAGCTGCCGCTTCAAAGTGAGCAGGTGCGCACCTTTCAGCTGCAAATCGCGCTTGTTGTAATGCACGTAAACTTGCTTCGCGAAGTGGATCTTTTCTACCCAGCGGGCATGCCGCCGCATGGGAACACAGGCAGCGTTGATGATGAGATTGTCGACGAACGGTGGTACGTTTGCCGCCAGTACGCCCGTGTCTTGCCCCTTCATCATTTGTTCGAGGATGATATTGCCCATACTGTGGTAAAACGTGGAAATGGAGACGCCCTCGGTCCAGGGTTCCCTGTTTTCCCGGGCCGCCTGTAGGGTACGCAGCAATTGCAGGTACTGCGGCGCGGAAAGCCGCGCGTTCTGCCGCGCGAAACGGAAGTTTTTAGAAGGTTTGTAAGTGGTATTGATACTGGCGTAGTCGAACATGACCACGTTCACGGCGTATTGCGCGCTCATCAGCTGCGCCCGTTCCACATTGGACGTGAAAAGCTTGCCCATCCCTTCGGCATACACGACGATATCGCGGTGGCGCGGGAGGTGGTCCATGGCTTCGGAGAGCGTGGGCTCGGGGTACACTTTCCACGTTCCCTGCTGTTTTTCCAGGAAAAAGTACTTCAGGGCCGATGTGTCGATGAATTCGTCCACGAAACGCAGACTGTCGGGATGAATGAACCGGTTGGTGACGACAACCAGCGAAGTATCGCTGCCGGAAGGCCGCTGCTGGCGGGATTGCAGTGTGAACCGCGACCAGTACGCCTGGCTGTTGTAGTTGGAAAGCTGTGCCTGGGCGGCGCATGCCAGCGCAAGGAAAAAGCCTGTCAGAAGACGTTTCATGGGAATGCTGTTATTTCTTTAACGCCTAAACGAAACCAAAAGTTTCGCCAGTTTGTACGTACAAGTTTTATGCCTTGCTAACCCACGGATTATCAGGCACATTTAAGGGAGGGATTTGAATATTTCATTATTTTACTGGAAATTGAGGGGCGAACTGATATCCCAACGTGTTTTTACGTCACATCTCATTTTTGAAAGCAGTCTTGTTGCACAGCTTCACGGCATTCGGGGGCCCGCAGGGGCACCTGGCCATGATGATGAAAACCTTTGTGCAACAGCGCCGGGATGTTACGGAGAAGGAGCTGATGGAATACAATGCGTTCTGCCAGTTGCTGCCGGGCGCCTCCAGCTCCCAAACCCTCACCCTGATCGGGTACAAACGCGGCGGCGTTCCCCTCGCGGTAGCCACCCTCGCCATCTGGATCACGCCGGCCTGCCTGCTCATGGGCTCCCTCAGTTTTTTGCTGCAATTCATGGACAAGCGGGCCCTCAGCGTCGATATCTTCAAATATGTTCAGCCCATGGCCGTCGGCTTTCTCGCCTTCGGCGGTATCCGCGCCTACCAGATCAGTATCCGCAACACCGCTACATTCATCATCATGGTGGTGGCCATGGCGGCGGCGTTCTTTTTCAAATCTCCGTGGACGTTCCCAGCGCTCATCATCCTCGGCGGCACCATTTCCAACTTCAGCGACAAGCGCATCCCCGATATCAACGAACCGAGAAAAAAGATCCAGTGGGGCAACCTCTGGCTGTTTGCGCTCATCTTCGTGGCGGCGGGCGTGATGTCGGAAATGGCGCGTACCAATAACTGGATCACCCGGCGGCCGTTCAACCTGTTCGAGAACTTTTACCGTTTCGGGAGCCTCGTTTTCGGCGGGGGCGATATTCTCATCGCCATGATGCTGGAACAGTACGTGTTCCGCTCCAAAAGCCAGTTTATGTCGGCCGAAGAGCTGCTGACCGGCGCGGGGATCATGCGCGCGATGCCGGGGCCCACCTTTTCGGTGTCGGCCTATGTGGGTGGTATGGTCATGCGCAGTCTGGGGCCGGGGTACCAGTTCATCGGCTGCATCATTGCGCCGGTGGCAATTTTCCTGCCGAGCATGTTGCTGGTACTGTTTTTCTTCCCCATCTGGAACAACCTGAAAAAACATGTGGTGATCTACCGCGCCCTTGAAGGGATCAACGCGGTGGTGGTGGGCGTGATGTGGGCGGCTACCATCTTCCTCTTCATATCCATCCCCATTACCTGGTACAACGCGCTGCTGATGGTCTCTACGCTGTGCCTGCTTTGTTTTACGAAGCTTCCTTCCCCCGTGATCGTGATCGCCTGCATCCTGGCGGGCGCGTTCCTGTAATCAGGCCTGTTGCCGCCAAACACTGGCCAGTTCCCGCTTCCGGCGCTCCGTAATGTCGAGTACCGACTGGTTATGCAAATGCAGTTGCAGCCGGTCGTGGTCGATGTGATGGATGTGGGGCAACTGCACCATCTGGTGATTGTTGACCTGGTAGAAGCGCATCCCGGCAAAGAGCTCCGTGTAATAGCGGAATGGCCTGCGCGACTGCAGGAGGTCGCCGTTGGAAAGGCTGAAGAGGGTTTTATCGGTCCCGCCTTCGACGTACGCGATATTTTCCACGGAGGCCACGAATTCGCCGCCGCCGGAAAGTGGGATCACGATCTGGTGAACGTCGCGGGTGGTTTTGCCGAAGTTGTGGAGGAGCACATCGTACCGCTCCTGGCGCCCGGGCGATCCGAGGCGCTGGCGAACGGCCTGCACGGCCTGCTGGAGGCTTTCGCGGTCGATGGGTTTGAGGATAAGTTCCACCTCGCTGAAGCGGATGGTATGGAGATAGCGTTTCTCGAACGCGGTTACGAAAATGGTTTCGAAAGTGGAGTCGTAGGCGCCGGTCAGCACGTCGAACCCGGTGCCGTCTGGCATTTCGAGATCGAGGAATACGAGTTGCGGGCGCTGCTCGCGGATTTGGGCGATCCCTTCACGGCAATTCCCCGCCTGTGCCACCGCTTCGATGTCGGGGCAATAGCGCTGCAGCATGAGGGAAATAATATCCCGGCTGTTCCGCTCGTCGTCAATGATTACTGCACGGATCATGGGTCTTCCAATTTGGTCCCGTCTTACAACTGCGGTATAAGCACCTTCACGATGGTGCCGCTGTCCTGTGTCTTGCGGGTCGATTTGTCTATGATTTCGATCTGGATGCCGGTATTGTACATTTTGTTCAATAATTCCGCCCTGTTGAAGCTGATTTCCATGCCGGACGACTGGTGATGCCCGGGGAGCGTCCGCAATTGGCGGCTGCGCTCGATGCCGATGCCGTTATCTTCCACCAGGCATTCGAGCATATCGTGGGCGATCATGGTAAAGCGAATGGTCAATTGTCCCGTTGTGTGCTCTTCGTTGTTCATCCCATGCTTGACGGCGTTCTCCACATAGGGCTGCAGCAGCATCGCAGGCACTTCCAGCTCTGCCGTGTTCAGCGTGGGGTCCATCAAAATCTCGTAACTCATCTTCTGTTCAAACCGCATCTTTTCAAGACCAAGATAAGTATTTAAATAAGTTATTTCGTCGGCCAGGGAAATAAAATTGCGGCGGGAGAAGTCCAGCGTCTTGCGGATCAGGTACGAGAAATCGGACAGGTATTTCTGTGCGTGCTCGTAATCGCGCTGCATAACGAACAGCTGGATCGAGTTGAGGCAGTTGAAGATAAAATGGGGATTGATCTGCGCGCGGATGGCTTTCAGCTCAATTTCCGCGAATTTCTTGCTGTATTCCGCCTCCATCTGGAGTTTGCGTTGCTCTTCCAGTTCCGTTTTCCGCCGCACGATCTCGGTGGTCTGCTCCCGCACCAGTTCTTCCAGCTGCTCGTTGAGCTTACGCTGGAGCTCCTTGTTTTTGTTCAGTTGCTTGATGAGCAGCTCCTGCGTCCGGGTCTTTTCCTGGTGCACGAGCTTGTTCCGGTAACTGAGGCCCGCGGCGTATGACAGGGATTGCAGCAGCACGCCCACTACCAGCAGCATGTACGGGTATACCAGCTCGGGAAGCGGGGTGAAGGGAACGGGCTCGGTATTGCGGAGGAACGACCAGATAGACAGGATGTACAAACTGAGCGAACCGTACAGGAAAAACCGGATGAGGGGGTGATGGCGCATCCGCCGGCCCAGAGCTATGAACGAAATGCCGAAAGGTATCAGCGATGCGAAGGTGGCCCAGGTGAAGATTTCGCCAGGGAGGATGAAGTTCCCCATGGCCATGGACACGAAGCAGGCGAGGATGCACCCGGCGTAGAAAATGTTACTGTAAAGATAATACCGCGCCATGAGGGGGAACCGCTCCCGGAGGTTCAGGAAGGCGCTGCCGAAGAGCATGGACATAAAGTAGAAACAGCCGATCAGCGCCGGAACGTCCCAGTAATATTTCAGCAGCGGTAATCTGTGGAAGAACGATAGCTGGTAGGGCTTCGTTTCCAGCCGGAGACAGAAAAACAGGATCAGCCCCAGCAAATACACGGAAAAATACATGCTCGGCTTGTCTGGCAGCTGGACGTAGTTGATGATCGTGATACTGAGCAGTACCAGCAGCATGCCGATAACGATCTGGATCACCAGCACTTCGGCCTTATACAGGTTTGCCTCACGGTTCCGGAACTGCGCATAATGGATGGCATCGTAGAGCACGGGCATGAGCTCGTTTTCGCGGTAGTAAGGGTTCGTTAAGTGGAGGAAGAAGGTGCGCACCTGGCCGGCCGGTACATGAATGGGAAAGGCGTACCGGTCCCAACGGTCCGCGTCCGGTTCGTACATCATCATACCCGCGCTGGAAAGGAGCTGCAGTTCGCCGGAGGTGTTTTGCGCATAGAACCGGAGCTGTTCCTGCCAGCCAGCGAAGAGGTACAGTACGGAATCCACCGGTCCGGTATTACGGATGGTCAGCCGCAGCCAGCAATCGTTCTGACGGTGAAGGAGTTTTTTCCTGGTGTGGAAGATGGACGTGTCTTTCCCGAAAGGAAGCGCCGCGGCGGTGGCGGGCGTGGCTTCGCCCGTAAAAACGGACAACTGGTGCCGGATATCGAGGCCGTTGACCGGCCGGGAAAAGTCGAGCTGCAGCGTATCCTGGGCGCCGGCGCGCTCCGTCCACAGGAGAACGGAACAAATCATCAGGCATATCACGGATAGGCGCTTCACTATTATGGCTTATGAATGGTGGATGAATTGATCGATGACGCTGGCGAGGGCACGGTCTTTTTCCGTGACGGTGTTGCCGGCGCTATGGGTGCTCAGCCAGATTTCCACCCTGTTCCAGGTGTTGGTCCAGGTGGGATGATGGTCCATTTTCTCCGCGGCCAAAGCTACTTTGGTCATAAAAGCGAAAGCTTCGCGGAAGTCGGGGAAGGTGAAGGCGCGGTACAGGTGCCGCTCGGTTTCCTGCCACATGGTGCGTTGTTTTTGCGGTGGACGGTTGGGGAATAAAGTATCAGAATATCAGGTTAATCCGGTTTTTGATGTCGCGCATATCCAGCAGCGACGCCATTTGTACCAGTTCGGCCTTTCTGCATTGTTCGATGAGCGTTTTCACGTCGGCCTGTTGGTAATAGCTGCCCTTGATGAGCCAGAGGTAATCCACGTGCTTCAGTTCGGGGAGCAGGAATTCCGCCTTGCAATGATTGTTGTAGAAGTAATGCCCGGCGCCCTTGGTGATCTCCTGGTGCTCGTACACGGTGAAGAAAAAGGAGCGGCGGTTTTTGGCGAGATTGATCTCCAGGGTATTGTTCACCCGGAAATCGAACCCCAGTTGTTTGTTGAGTTGCCAGATAAGCTGATAGTCTTTGGCCTGGGAAATGATCCCTGCCAGCCAGGTGTCTTCGAAAAAATCTTCCACCAGTGCGTCCTGGTCCAGCTTCAATTTAAGTACAGACATGCGGTAAAGTTATCGAAAAAGGTCTGGCACCTATTTTTTCTTTTTGGGCAACGCTGTGTTCTTTTTGGTCAACGGCGGGTTCCAGAACTTATCCGTAAAGCCGACTACCTGGTTATTGCGTACTTCGACCCCTTCCTGTTCCAATAATTCCTGCATTAAAGTGGGGGTGGCGAAGTGGACCGCGCCGGTCAGAAGGCCTTTACTGTTGACCACGCGATGGGCCGGAACGGGGGGATGGGCTTTTCCGGCCTGGTGCATGGCCCAGCCAACCATGCGGGCGGTGAGGCGGATGCCGGCTCTTTCGGCGATGGCGCCGTAGCTGGTTACCCGCCCGCGGGGGATTTCCCGGGCGATGCTGAATACCCGCTCGATGAAATCAGGCGCCGTCTTTTGGGCGGCGGGCTTCGAGGAGGCGCTTTCTTTTTTCTTCGGGGACGTTTTCATAATCAAACGGGCAATGCAGGCAGCCGTTCCCGCAGCAATACCCCCGTTCCCGGTGGAAATGCTCGGTCAGAACAACATATCCCTGCTCGTTGTAATAAAAATCAATATTTTCCTGCAGCTGCTTCTTCATCCGTTGCGAGGTTCGCGGCTTTCCAGTCGATCGGCGCAGCCGGTAATGCAAATTTAAGGAACCGGATGGTTCTGCCGTCTGCCAGGTGCATGCCTTCATAATAGGTTTGGATCTGGAGGAGTTCCGGAACGGGGGAAAGGGCGTAAACGTCGGGAACGTCGGTGATGAGGCGGCATCCCATCCGGGCGATCACCATTTTGGTGAAGGTGTATAGTTCGTTGGAGTCGGTTTTCAGGTTCACGGTGCCGCCGTCTCCCAGGAGCTGCTGGTAGAGCGCGAGGAACCGGGGATGGGTGAGGCGTTTTTTGGATTTGGACTGGCGGAGGAAGGGGTCGGGGAAGGTGATCCAGATATCTTTCACTTCGCCGGTTGCAAAATAATCGGTGATTTGCTCGATCTGGGTGCGCAGGAAGGCAACGTTGGCGATATGTTGATCGATGGCGGTTTTTGCGCCTTTCCAGATGCGGTTGCCTTTCAAATCCACCCCCATAAAGTTCTCTTCGGGGTATTTCCGTGCCAGGCCGAGGGTGTAATCGCCTTTGCCGCAGGCCAGTTCGAGGGTGAGCGGGTGGCTGTTCCCGAAATGGCGGTTCCAGTTCCCCGGCATGTCTTTCGGATAGATGAGCACGTTGGGAAAGGTCTCAATTTCCGCGAATCGTTGTAATTTCTTGTGTCCCATGAGGGCGCAAAAGTACGAAAAGGGATCAAAACCCCTATCTTGCGGACGCCGGGTGAGCCGGAAGTGGCTGGAAGTTGCGTGAAAAAGGGTGGAAAAGGTGGTTGCGGTGGCGGGAAAAACAAAACGCACCGGCGTGAACCGGTGCGTTGAGATGCTGTAGGGGTAGGAGTCGAACCTACACGAGGCAGTTAGCCATAGCACAAATAAGATTAGTGGTCAACCCATTACGCTACGTTTATCCCGTGATCCTCACCCCCGAGACGAGAGGGCATGTCTGCCAATTTCATCACCCCACAAAGTTGATAATTCCCTTGGCTGGGTAAGCGTTGTTTTCAACGATTATGATGCAAATCTAAAGAGAAGGGGTATTTTTTGCAAATTTTTTAAGAGAAATTTTGGAAATTTCGAGATTTTTTAAATATTTGCATGTAAGTTTAAAACATTCAAAAACACTTTGTCAAAATGAGCCACAATTTAAATATTGACAAACTGGACCTGCAGATCATCAGCGAGATGATGTCTAACGCTGAAATCTCCTATGCTGACCTGGGGAAGAAGCTGTTCGTATCAGGCGGTACGATCCATGTAAGGATGAAGAAACTGCAAGAACTGGGTATCGTTAAAGGTACGAGATTACATGTAGATTTAAAAATGATCGGGTACGACGTCATCGCCTTCATCGGCATTTTCCTCGAAAAAAGCTCCATGTACGACACTGTGGCGAAGGAATTGCGCAAGCTTCCCGAGATCGTTCGCCTTAATTATACCACCGGCGGCTGGAGCATGTTCGCAGAAATCATTTGTAAGGATATCTCCAACCTCCGCCGCGTACTGCACGACGAGCTCCAGAAAATCAAGGGGATCGAGCGCACCGAAACGTTCATTTCCCTCGAGGAAAGTTTCACGCGCACCATCAACGTAGTAGAGTAAGGCCGCAGGTTTCACGTTATGAGCGAAAGGCAAAAAGGGAGACGGTCGCCGTCGCCCTTTTTGCCGTTTTATACGGATCACCTGAATCCCAACCTCCTTCCCATCGCCGGGCTCAGCTCCGGCAACTTCCTCCTTTCGATCAGGAAACTAGTCAGCCGCGCAATGTCTGCGAAGATGTAATGCTTGTCCAGCGCACCTTTCAGGTAATCTCTCCCGGTACTTCCGCCCGTTCCGATCCGCGTGCCGATCACTCTTTGCACCATGCTCATGTGCCGGTACCGCCAGGTGCTCAGTTGCTCGTCGATTTCCAGCAAGGCGTTCAGCAGCTGGAAAGGCAGTTGCAGCAAGGGATAGCCGCGGTACAGCATGATGAACAGCGCCGCGCGGCTCGCCCTGGGCGATAAATGGCCCGCGCCTTCACCGTCCCCGAAAACCTTGTCGAAATACGCGCGGTTGGCCTGTTCCGCGTCTGCGAGGCCGGCCATATAAATGTTGCGGTAATCGTTGAACCACAGCGAATCGCCGGCGGCGGAAGCGTTGGTGGCGGGTTGATAATCGGCCCAGTTGCCGGGCTCTTCGAAGAAGGGCATGCGCTCCAGCCAGTCGTTGAGGAGTTTCAGCACGGAGGGTTCCCGCTCAGCCCTTCGGATAATTTCGATCTTGTCGGGGGTGAGCTGGGAGATGTAATATTCCTGTCCGAAGCGGTTTTCGTATTGCAGGCCCAGCCTGGCTTCGAGGGTTTTGAACTGCCAGCTCTGGAAGCCCGACGCGGGGCGCAGCATGTCGCGGAAATCGAGGAAATCCATGGGCGTCATCGTTTCCATGATATCGATCTGCTGCACGAGCAGCTTGAGGATGGTGACGCTGCGGTTCAGGCGGTGAACGACCGTTTGCAATTCAGGGGAATTATCGTTCACGGCGGGTTTGCTCATGATATCGGCTACGGATTCCACTTCGAAAAGCAGTTGTTTGAACCACAGTTCATACGCCTGGTGGATGACGATGAAGAGCATTTCGTCGTGCGCGGGGAGGCCCAGCTTGTCGGATTCCGGGTGTTGTGCGTTCAATATGGCGTCCAGTTGCAGGTACGGGCCGTACTGCACATTCGTTTGTTGCATGTGTTGGAAGGATAAGATTGAGGAATGGGCCGCACTGGCGGCCGTTCAGAAGAATAACGGTCGGGAGCGGTTCAGGTTGGGCTTTTGATGATGTTTTTCCAGATATTCATGGCGTCGGTTTAGAGCGAGGGTGTTTTGCCGCCATCTACGGGCAGGTTGATACCGGTGATGTAAGCGGCGGCGGGCGAAGCCAGGAAAGCGACGGCGGCGCCGAATTCGGAGGGTTCGCCGAAGCGCTGCATGGGGATTTCCTGGCGCCATTCTTCGGCTACGGTGGCTTCGGGAACGCCGCGGCTTTCTGCGTTGGCGCGGAATAGGCTGCGGAGGCGGTCGGTGCTCATGGAGCCGGGGAGCACATTATTGACGGTAATCCCGAAAGGCGCCAGTTCGCCGGCGAGGGTCTTGGCCCAGTTGGCGACGGCGGCGCGGATGGTGTTGGAGACGCCGAGGTTGCGCAGCGGGGTTTTGACGGAAGTGGAAATGATCTGGATGATGCGGCCATAGCCGGCCGCCTTCATTCCCGGGACTACGGCCTGCGCCAGCAGCTGGTTGCAGACCAGGTGGGCCTGGAACGCGGATACGAAGGCGCCGCCTTCCGCTGCGAGGATCGGGCCGCCCGAGGGGCCGCCGGTATTGTTGACGAGGATGTGAACGATGCGGTCGTTGGTAATGGTCCGGATGACGGATTGTACCTGTTCGGGCTGGTTGAAGTCGGCCGGGAACCAGGCGTGCTGCTGGCCCTGGGACACGTCGAGCGAAGCCACGGCGGCCTTCAGCGGCCCTTCGCTGCGGGCGATGAGGATGCAGCTGGCCCCCAGCAGGGCGATTTCCCGGGCGGATGCGAGCCCCAGGCCCTGGGAGCCCCCGCAGATAACAGCGGTTTTACCTGTGAGCGCGATGTTCATGCGGTAAAAGTAAGGAATCAGCCCCGATCCCCGCACGGCGTATGATTTTTTTTCATTAGGTTTGCAATACATAAAACTGCACCCAGGCCGTTCAGGAAATAGGTATATTTTTTGTTACTTCACGATAGAACGGCTGAAATACAAGACATTTACAGCATTACAAATTAGATTAATGGAATATAACACCGCACGCAATCACCTCATCATGCGGGAGTACGGCCGGAACGTACAGCGGATGATCGAATACATATTGACGCTGAAAGACCGTGAGCACCGTCAGCAACAGGTTTCTGCCGTCATCGAACTGATGGGCATCCTGCAGCCGCACCTCCGCAACGTGGAAGATTTCCGGCATAAACTGTGGGACCACCTCTTCCTGGTATCCGATTTCAGGCTGGATGTGGATTCCCCATATCCCATCCCCACCCGGGAAACGCTGCGTTCCAAACCCGAGCGCCTGCCCTATCCCAAAAAACACCCCCGCCACCGCCACTTCGGGAAAAACCTCGAACGGGTGATCGATAAAGCCCTCGCCACCGAAAACCCCGAAATGAAGGACGGTTTCGTGCAGGTGATCGGCAATTACATGAAACTGGCCTACGGGAACTGGCATAAGGAAAACGTGCATGACGACGCCATCCGCGCCGAACTGTCGGCTATCACCCACGGCGAACTGCAGTATTATCCCACATCCGGCAATGCCAACCCGGCGCCCGTGATCAGCATGGAAACCCAGTTCCGCGCTCCCGGCAACACCACCGCCCCTGCTCCGAACAGCAACAACAATAACAACAAACGTAAGCAGTTCCAGCAGAACAACTACAAGCAGAACAAAAGCAACAAGAACAAACACAAATACAACAAAAACAGGAACAAGTGATCAACGCGTTCGAAGTTAGAGGCGGCAACCGTCTGAAAGGAGAAATTATACCGCAGGGAGCCAAAAACGAAGCATTACAGATTATCAGCGCGGTACTGTTGACACCCGGAAAAGTGACCATCAGCAACATCCCCGACATCGTGGACGTTAACCTGCTGATCGAACTGCTGGCAGACGCCGGCGTGAAAGTAAACCGTGTTTCCCGCTCCGTTTGCGAATTCCAGGCCGATGCCGTAAACATGGATTACCTGGAAAGCCCCGAATTCAAAAAGAAATCCGGCCGCCTGCGCGGCTCCGTTATGATGGCCGGCCCCCTGCTGGCCCGTTTCGGTAAAGCATATATCCCCAAACCCGGGGGCGACAAAATCGGCCGCCGCCGGCTCGATACGCACGTGATCGGGTTCGAGCGCCTGGGCGCCTCCTTCGTGTACGATACGGACGATAACTATTTCCGCCTGGAGTCGCCCAAAAGCGGCCTCAACGGCACTTATATGCTGCTCGACGAGCCCAGCGTAACCGGCACCGCCAATATCGTAATGGCCGCCGCGCTGGCCAACGGCACTACCACCATATACAACGCCGCCTGCGAACCTTACCTGCAGCAGCTTTGCAAAATGCTCAACAGCATGGGCGCTAAAATCAAGGGCGTAGGTTCCAACCTCCTCGAGATCGAAGGCGTTTCCGGCCTGAACGGCTGCGAACACGCCATGCTGCCCGATATGATCGAGATCGGGTCCTTCATCGGCCTCGCCGCCATGACGCAATCCGAAATCACCATCAAGAACGCAGGTATCAAAAACCTCGGCATCATCCCCGAAAAATTCGGGCTGCTGGGCATCAAAATGGAATACCGGGGCGATGATATCTTCATCCCCGAACAGGAAAGCTACGAGATCCAGAACTTCCTCGACGGCTCCATCCTCACCATTTCCGACCACCCCTGGCCGGGCTTTACGCCGGACCTGCTGAGCATCGTGCTCGTAGTGGCCACCCAGGCGAAAGGCAGCGTGATGATCCACCAGAAAATGTTCGAAAGCCGGCTGTTCTTCGTAGACAAGCTGATCGACATGGGCGCCCAGATCATCCTTTGCGACCCGCACCGCGCCGCTGTGATCGGCCTCGGCCGTCAGCACCCGCTGCGGGGCATCACCATGAGCAGCCCGGACATCCGTGCCGGCGTTTCGCTCCTGATCGCCGCGCTCAGCGCACAGGGGAAAAGCACCATCCATAACATCGACCAGATCGACCGCGGCTACCAGTATATCGACGAGCGCCTGCGGAACCTGGGAGCAGATATCAAGCGCGTCTAAACCACATGGCATCCAACAAGATCATAATTATTACCGCTCCCTCGGGCGCGGGTAAAACCACCATCGTACGCAAACTGCTGGCAGACATGCCGCAGCTCGCCTTCTCCATCTCCGCCGCCACCCGCTCGCCCCGCGACACGGAAACGCACGGGAAGGACTATTACTTCATGTCGCCCGAAACCTTCCAGGAGCATATCGAACAGAACGACTTCGCCGAATATGAAATGGTATATGCCGGGAAGTATTATGGAACGCTGAAGAGCGAACTGCAACGGATTTGGGACAACGGGCAAACGCCCATGGTGGACATCGACGTGAAAGGCGCACTGAGCATCAAGGAAAAATACCACGGAACGGCGCTGACCGTCTTCATCCAGCCTCCTTCGCTCGACGCGCTTCGGGTACGCCTCAGCGAGCGGGGAACGGAAACCCAGGCGAGCCTGGACGAAAGGCTGGGGAAAGCACGGTACGAGCTTTCGTTTGCGAAGGAATTTGATTATATTGTTGTAAATGAGGTGCTGGAAACGGCTTACGCCGAAGTGAGGAAACTGATCGAAACCTTTTTGGCCCATTAACCGTTATTGATGGGCGCGATTGCCGTAGCCCTTAAACACATATCTTTGAACGGATGGATATTTACACGATCGTTTTACTGGTTTTAGTGATATTGCTGGCGGGTTTCTTCGCCGGCATGGAAACGGCGTTCGCCAATATCAACCGGCTGAGCATCGAACTGAAGAAGAAACAGGGCCGTGTAGCCGGCAGGATCCTGGCCGGCTTCAGCGATCACCCCGCCAAAATCCTGGCCACCAGCCTCATCGGCCTCACCATCAGTATCGTTATTTATAGTATGCTGGTTGCCGGATGGCTGGACCAACTGTGGCTCACCATCTGGAAATCGGAAGAGCAGGTGGCGAAGTTCGTGGCATTGACGCTTTTCATCGAGATTTGCGCGGCTACGCTGCTGGTACTGTTTTTCGGTTTTTTTATCCCGCGAAGCATCTTCCGCTCCCGCCCCGAAGCCTTGCTGAGCTTTTTCGCATGGCCCATTTCAGTACTGTCGAAACCTTTTTACGTGATCGGCGCCATGCTGGAGTCGATTTCGGAGTGGATACTGAAATACCTGTTCAATGTGCGCATCATCGAGAACAAGAGTTCCTTTGGGCGGGTAGACGTGGAATATTTCATCCGCCAGAGCCAGCAGCACATGGGTGAAAGTCAGGAACTGAACACCGAGCTGTTCGAAAACGCCCTCAGCCTGGTGCATGTCAAGATCCGGGGATGCCTCATCCCGCGGAAAGAGATCGAAGCGCTGGACATTTCCGCCACGATAGAAGACTGCCGGAAGAAGTTCATCGATACCAAATTGTCCAAAGTCATCATTTACGAACAAAATATTGACAATATTCTCGGATATGTGCACCAGCTGGACATGTTCAAGAACCCGAAAGATATTCGCGCCGTCATCCACCCCATCCTCGCCGTGCCCGAAACCATGAGCGCGATCGATTTGCTGGGGAAATTCAACAAGGAGCGGAGAAGCATCGCCTGGGTGGTAGACGAGTTCGGCGGAACGGCCGGTATCGTGACGATCGAAGACGTGCTGGAGGAGATTTTCGGGGATATCAAGGATGAGCACGATGTGGAAGAGTTCGTGGAAAAGCAGATCGCGGAGAAGGAATACATTTTTTCCGGCCGCCTGGAGCTGGATTACCTGAACGAGCGGTACGGGTTCGATTTCCCGGAAGACGAAAGCGAGACCCTTTCCGGGTACATCATTTCCCATTACGAGACGATCCCGCGGTTGAAGGAGCGCATTATCATCGACAACTACGAGTTTGACGTGCTGAATGTGACGGATACGCGGATCGAAATGGTGAAAATGAAGATCCTGGATTAAAGCAATCCGGCCTGATTGTTGCTGTAGTTTAGGGGAATGGCTGTATTTTCAGGCTGTTCCGGAAAAGGGAAAAAGTCCGCTATTTCCACCAAAAGCAAAGTGTATCAGTTGATTGGCAGCCGGTTAGAAAATGATTTCAGTTATATTTATTTTTTAATATAATATTATAGCTGCAAAATCGTTTTTTACAAGAGTGGTAGGAAATTAACACGAACGGAAAGCCTTTAGGTGCTGATACGTAACACAATAATTTGATTTTTGTTAAAAGGTTGTAAAAAACTTTGTTGTAACATTGATAATACGATATTTCTTTCTATTTTTGTTTTAGAAAATTGAATGCTTTAGTCACGATTGCGACTTACATCTGAATAGCTTGCCATTAAAGGGTGCAAGTTTCAATCTTACAGAAGCGAAAAAGACATTCTCGAATTCAACTTTTTTGGGGTTAACAAACAATGGATGAAAGGCCGGCTCTTGATTCTTCTCGGGCTGGCTCTTTTTTTTGCCCTATATCAATCTCCTCTTACTTTCTCGTAATTTTCTTATTACCTTAGCCACCGTTTTTTTTCACATTCAACTCTTCGGGGCATGTTATATTTGTGCTCCTGATTCTGATAGCGCATGTTAAAGAAGTTATTCTCGAGTAACGAAGAAAAAGCAGAGATGTCGTTTTTCGACCACCTGGAAGAACTCCGGTGGCACCTGGTTCGCTCTGCAGCTGCGATTGTGATCGTGAGCATCCTGGGGTTCGTGTTCACAGACTGGATCCTGACCAAAGTGATCTTCGGCCCCACACAGGCCGACTTCCCCACCTACAGATGGATTTGCTCCGCCAGCCATTATTTCGGCCTGGGCGACAAAATGTGCATCACACCGCCCCACATCGTTTTCCAGAACACCAAAATGGCCGGCCAGATCATGCTCCAGTTCAAACTTGCCATGATCATCGGCGTGATCGGCGCTTTCCCGTACGTTTGCTGGGAACTGTGGCGGTTTATCCGCCCGGCCCTGAAAGACAATGAGGCCAAGGGTTCCAAGGGCGTGATCTTCTGGGTGACCCTCCAGTTCCTCATGGGTATCGCGTTCAGCTACTTCCTCATCGCCCCTTTCATGATCAACTTCCTCGCCAGCTATACCGTGTCTGATGTGATCAAGAACGACTTCTTCATCGACGATTATTTCGGGCTGATGTCGCAGATCATCATCGGGATGGGCGCGCTGTTCGAAATGCCGATCCTCGTGTATTTCCTCACCAAGCTGGGCATCCTTACGCCTACCTTCATGCGGAATTACCGTCGCCACGCCATCGTAGTCATCCTCGTACTGGCGGCCATCATCACGCCGCCCGACATACTTGACCAATTGCTCGTTTTCGTACCTTTATACCTGCTGTATGAAGTAAGTATCCTGATCTCGGCCAAAACGTATGCGAAGAAAGAAAAAGCGGAACTCGAGGAATGGTCCTGATAACACAGCAGATTCAACTACCATCAACACCACTTAAAAATCCATTGGGTATGGAACAAACGACATTCGATCTTTCCCTGCCGATCGCCATCGGGTCTGACCACGCCGGGTTCGATTATAAGGAAGAAGTGATTTCCTGGCTAGAAGGGAAAGGGGTACAGGTAAAAGATTTCGGCACTTATTCTGCCGACTCCGTGGATTACCCTGATTTCGCGCACCCGGTATCCGGCGCGGTGGAAGACGGAACGCATGCCTTCGGCATCCTGATCTGCGGCAGTGCGAACGGTGTGGCGATCACGGCCAACAAACACCAGGGCATCCGCGCGGCCATCTGCTGGGGCGACGAGCTTTCCCGCCTGGCCAGGAGCCACAACAACGCCAACGTGCTCTGCATCCCGGCGCGCTTCGTGAGCGTGCCTACGGCAACCGAAATGGTGGACGTATTTATGTCTACCCCTTTCGAAGGCGGCCGTCACGAAAACCGTGTGAAGAAGATCGCCTGCATGTAGACCGCGCAGGGCCGCGTCTTTCCGCAAATATTTCTCGAAGAGGCTGTGCAAACAGCCTCTTTTTATTTGAATGGTAGCGGTGGCAACACCCGTAAACCTTAATTTTAGCGCATTAAAAACCTGCGAATGAAGAAACAATCGATGCTGGCCTGCCTTCTTGCCATCGGGACCGCCGCCTGCGCTCAGAAGGCCGCCACGCCCCTGAAGCGCACCGCCGCCACGCCCTACGCGGAGACCATCACGGCCGCCAAGCTCAAAAAACACCTGTTTATCGTAGCCGGCGACGAAATGGAAGGCCGCGAAACCGGCACCCCCGGCCAGTATAAAGCCGCCAAATATATCATCGAACAGTTCAGGGCCGCGGGGCTCCGGCCCGGTGCCGGCAACGGCGAATGGGAACAGCCTTTCTCGCTCATGCAAGACACCCTGGCACAAAGCTCCATCCAGGCCGGCGGCAAAACCTTCTCATTCGGACAGGAATATTACGCCTCCGTGAAGGAAGCCGTTAACCAGCAACTCGGCACCACGCCCGCCGTATTCGCCGGTTATGGCGTTGCCTCCGAAACCTCAGACCCCTGGAAAGGAATGGACGGTAGCGAAAAGATCGTCGTTTTGGCAGAAGAAGATGGCGCCAAAAAAGGCGCGATCTCCGATAAACTCCGCAACGCTGCCGGGCATGGCGCCGTAGCGGTATTCATGGTCAGCGAGCGATACAACATCGGCGGCCGCGGCGGCTCCCGCATGCGCCGCACCGGCCTCTACTGGCCCATGATGAAAACCATGGAATACATCCCCAACACCTACTTCGTATCTCCCGAAGTGGCCAGCGCCATCTTCGGAAAACAATGGCCGGAACTGGTGGCCGCCGCCAAAACCGGCACCACGCCTATCACCGGACAGGTAACCGCCCTCGAATTCAAAAAGGGAACGGAGGAAATAAAATCCAGCAACGTGCTTGGCATCCTGCCCGGTACCGATCTGAAAGACGAATACGTCTTCGTAACGGCGCACTACGACCACATAGGCGTAATCAACGGGCAGATCCATAACGGCGCGGACGACGACGGTTCCGGAACGGTATCCGTCATCGCCATGGCAGACGCTTTCATGAAAGCGAAGAAAGCCGGCAAAGGCCCGCGCAGAAGCATCGTGTTCATGACTGTTTCCGGTGAAGAGAAAGGACTGCTGGGGTCGCAATATTATACCGACCATCCCATCTATCCCCTCGCACAAACCGTTACCGATCTCAACATCGACATGATCGGGCGGATAGACGACGAACATAAGAAGGATACGAACTACGTGTACATCATCGGCGACGACAAGCTCAGCTCCGACCTTCGCCCCATCAGCGAAGCGGCCAACAGGCACACGGGCCTCAACCTGGATTACAAGTACAACGATCCCAACGATCCCAACCGGTTCTACTATCGTTCAGACCACTATATGTTCGCGCAGCATAAAATTCCCATCATCTTCTACTTTAACGGGGTGCATGAGGATTACCATCGCTCGGGCGACAAACCGGAAAAAATCCACTACAACCTCCTGGCGAAACGCGCCAAACTGGTGTTCTACACCGCATGGGAGGTCGCCAACCGGAAAGACAGGCTGAAGGTAGACAGGAACGAGAAATAACTGAAAACGGCCTCCGGGCCGTTTTTTTATGCCCTTGCGCGACGTTGTTTATCCACTTATTTCGTGATCCGGCCGTCAAATCGTACTTTTACCACTCGCAAATTTTTTCAGTGATGAGTGCAAACTATTTAGACGGCCTGAACGACCGGCAAAGAGAAGCGGTATTGACCCTGCAAGGGCCGCTGATGATCATTGCCGGCGCCGGATCGGGCAAAACCAAGGTACTGACGACGAGGATCGCCCACCTGATGCGCAACGGGGTGGACGCTTTCAACATACTTTCCCTGACGTTCACCAACAAGGCAGCCAAGGAAATGAAGGAACGTGTGGAGAAGATCCTCGGCAGCAACGAGGCCCGCAATCTCTACATCGGTACCTTCCACTCCGTGTTTGCCCGCCTGCTGCGTGCAGATGCGCCGAAGATGGGCTACCCCAGCGATTTCACCATTTACGATGCAGACGATGCCAAGAGCGTGGTGAAAACCATCATCAACGAGCTGAACCTCGACGATAAACACTACAAACCGAACCTCGTATACAACCGCATCTCCGCGGCCAAGAACAGCCTCATCGGTCCGGAAGCGTACCAGGTGGATTATTACCTCCAGCAGGAAGACCAGCGCGCCAGCCGCCCCCTGACCGGGAAAATCTACGACATGTACGTGAAACGCTGCTACAAGAACGGCGCCATGGACTTCGACGACCTGCTGTTCAAGATGTACCAGCTGCTGAAAGGTTTCCCCGACGTGCTCGCCAAGTACCAGCACAAGTTCAAGTACATCATGATCGATGAGTACCAGGATACCAACCCCGCACAGTACGAAATCGTCAAACTGCTGGGCGCCGTACATGAAAATATTTGCGTGGTGGGAGACGATGCACAGTCGATTTACTCCTTCCGCGGCGCCACCATCCAGAACATCCTCCAGTTCGAAAAAGATTACGACGATGTGAAAGTGGTGAAGCTGGAACAGAATTACCGCTCCACCAAATCCATCCTCCACGTCGCCAACGAAGTGATCTCGAAAAATAAGGGACAGATCGAAAAGAACCTGTGGACAGACAATGTGGAGGGCGACAAAATCAAACTCGTTCGTACCAATACCGATAACGAAGAAGGCAAAATGGTGGCCGACAGCATCGCCGAACTGAAGCTGCGCAACCACTTCGCCAACCGCGATTTCTGCATCCTCTACCGCACCAACGCGCAAAGCCGGTCGTTCGAGGAAAGCCTTCGCCGGCAAGCCATTCCCTACCGGATCTTCGGCGGGCTTTCGTTCTACCAGCGTAAGGAGATCAAGGATTTCATCGCTTACCTGCGGATCATTTCCAATTCCCGCGACGAAGAAGCCCTCAAGCGCATCATCAACTACCCCGTTCGCGGCATCGGTAAAACCACCATCGAGAAGGTGTCTATCTTCGCCAACGACCAGAACATCACTTTCTGGGAAGTGCTGGAAAGAGCGAACGAATTCGGTTTCAAAGGCGGGACCCTCGAAGCCATCGCGAATTTCGTGATCATGATCCAGAGCTTCCGCGTGATGCTCGACAAACATAACGCCTACGAAGTGGCAGTGCAGGTAGGTAAAAGCACCGGCATCGTGAAGGAGCTCTTCAACGACAAAACCACCGAAGGCCTTGCCCGCTACGAAAACGTGCAGGAATTGCTGAACTCCATCAAGGAATTCACCGAAACGCCGACGGAAGACGGCGAACTGCTCGACGATAAATCCCTCGGCATCTACCTCCAGCAGATCACCCTGCTCACCGATGCGGACAATACCAACGACGAGAACAGCGATGTGGTGAAACTCATGACCATCCACGCATCCAAAGGGCTCGAATTCCCGGTGGTATTTAACGTGGGGCTGGAAGAAGGGCTGTTCCCGAGCGGATTGTCCATCAACTCCCGCGAAGAGCTGGAAGAAGAGCGCCGGCTTTTCTATGTGGCCGTGACGCGCGCCAAGAGCCGGCTGTTCATCACTTACGCCAATAGCCGTTACCGCTTCGGACAGTTGCAGCAGAACGAGCCGAGCCGCTTCCTGGAAGAAATTCCCGAGAAGTACCTCGATCGCAGCTATGCCGGCGGCGGCCTCCGCAACAGCGCATCCATGGGCGGCGGCGCTTCCTGGGGCACGATGTTCGACAAGCGCAAGGCGCCGGGCGCACCGGCAGGGCCTTCCCGCCCCGCACAACAGGAGCCGCGGCCCCGCGTGATCTCTTCTCCCGCAGCCACGAACCATACGCCGTCGGCCAACTTTACGGCAGACGATCCGGCGAACATGGAAGTAGGCATGGACGTAGAGCACCAGAAATTCGGGTTCGGAAAGATCACCGGCTTAGAAGGCGCGCCCAACAACCGCATCGCCACGGTGATGTTCCCCAAGGCGGGCGGCGAAAAAAAGATCATGCTCAATTACGCCAAACTCATGATCGTTCGGCAGTAATTTTTCATAACATTACTCACCCGGGCCGGCCGATCAACGGCCGGTCTTTTTTTTGAGAACATGAGCAGCAGCGATATGGAAAAGCTACGCCACTATTGCGCTTACCAGGAAAGGTGCCATTCCGAAGTGAAAGAGAAATGCCGGGAACTGGGGCTTTACGGAGATGCGGCCGACGAGGCTATCGCGCAACTGGTGCAGGACAATTTTTTGAACGAGGAACGCTACGCCCGCGCCTACGCCGGCGGGAAGTTCCGTATGCGGCAATGGGGCCGGAAGAAGATCAGCCTGATGCTAAAGCAGAAACAGGTGTCCGATTACTGTATCCGGAAAGGATTGTCGGAAATCGACCCGGAAGATTACGACCGGGTGCTGAAACAGCTCGCGGAACGGAAATTCGCCAGTCTGAAGGGAGAACAGCCGATGAAACGGACGTGGAAAACCATGCAGTACCTGTTGCAAAGGGGCTTCGAATCCGACCTTTCCCGCGAAGTGATTGAAGAAATTTCAAAAAAGCCCGAATAATACTGCATGATTTCAAAACTTTCTAAGTTATTGCTGCGTAAATTTGAGGTCGTTTCGCTAGAATCAAAATCGTATGTCAGATTTAACCGTTTCGCTCGTTCAGGCGAATTTGCATTGGGAAGATATTGCGGCCAACCTGGCCATGTTCGATGAAAAAATCGACGCCATCAAGGAAAGGACGGAAGTGATCGTGCTGCCCGAGATGTTTTCCACCGGCTTCAGCATGGCGCCGGAAAAGCTGGCCCAGCCGATGGACGGGTCTGCCGTACAATGGATGAAGCAGAAAGCGAAACAAAAGAACGCCATCATTACCGGGAGCCTCATCATCGAGGAAAACGGCCAATATTTCAACCGTCTCCTCTGGATGCTGCCCAACGGGCAATTCGGCACCTACAACAAACGCCACCGCTTCGGCTTCGCCGGGGAAGACGATCATTACGAAGCGGGCGACAAACGCCTCATCGCTTCCGTAAAAGGCTGGAAAATCAACCTGACAGTGTGTTACGACCTGCGTTTCCCCGTTTGGAGCCGCAACACCATCAAGGACGACGGGCAGCCGGAATATGACGTCCTCATCAACGTCGCCAACTGGCCCGAGCGCCGCAGCACGCCATGGAAAGCCCTCCTGCAGGCGCGCGCCATCGAAAACCAGTGCTACATGATCGGCGTGAACCGCGTCGGCAACGACGGCAACAACATCTACCACAGCGGAGATACCAGCCTCATCGACCCCGTCGGCGAGATCATTTACCGCAAAGAGCACGACGAAGATGTGTTTACCTACACCCTTAGCCGTCAGCACCTCGACGAACTGCGTGCGAAATTCCCTTTCATGAAAGACGCCGACCGTTTCATGATCCTCTAAAAAATCGAGTGGGATTTGGCTAACTTCGCCCCACTATGATCCGCTTTTTCACAAAGGACCAGTATAAAAATACCGTACTGGCACTATGGGCCCTCCTGGCGATCGTTCAGGCTTGTTTCACCGAGCTGATGGACGATGAGGCGTACTATTGGGTGTATTCCCGGCACCTGGACTGGGGCTATTTCGACCATCCGCCCATGATCGCCCTGCTGATCAAGGCGGGATACGCGCTTTTCCATAACGAACTGGGCGTTCGGCTGGGCATGGTGGTCCTGAACGTGGGCACGCTCGTGCTTACCGACAAGCTGATTTCCGAGAAGAACAACACCGTTTTCTACCTCATTTTAGCGGGAATGGGCGCCATGCAGCTCGGTGGGATTTTGGCCGTTCCGGATATTCCGCTGATATTTTTCGCCGCGTTATATTTCTATCTCTATCGCAACTTCCTCACCGCGCAAAACTGGAAAAACACGCTGCTGCTGGGTTTGGGAATGGCGCTCATGTTTTACAGCAAATACCACGGCGTGCTGCTGGTACTTTTCACCGTGATCTCCAACCCGCACCTGCTGAAGCTGCCCCGTTTCTGGGCGGCGGTGCTGGTGACGACTGCCCTCTTCTTCCCGCACCTCTACTGGCAATACACGCACGATTTCCCGTCTGTCCAATACCATCTTTTCGAAAGGAACGCCAAGGCTTACCATTACAGCTATACGCTCGATTACCTGGCGGGCCAGCTCCTGCTGTTCGGGCCGCTGGTGGGCTGGCTGTTGCTGTATTACGCTTTCCGCGTGCCGGTGAAAGACAGTTTTGAGCGGGCGATGAAGTTTTCCCTGATCGGGGTACTGGCATTTTTTGCGCTGAGCACGATCAAAGGGCGCGTGGAAGCCAACTGGACGGTGATGGTGTTTGCGCCGTTGCTGGCGTTGGCGCACCAGGGGATCGTGCGGCAAGGGTATTCGGTGAAGGTGTTGCGGGCGCTTTGGGTCCCGTCGCTGGTGTTGGTAGCGGTGGTTCGGGTGTATATGATGTGGGATTTTCTGCCGGGGGTGCGCATCCGACCGGAAATCCACCACAACCGTGAGTGGACGGCCGTAGTGAAGGAACAGGCGGCGGGCCGGCCCGTGGTGTTCCTCAACAGTTACCAGCAGCCATCGAAATATATGTTCTACCAGGGGGAACTTGCCTACAGCCTCAATACCATCCGCAGCCGCCGCAGCCAGTACAATTTCTGGCCGATGGAAGAGAAGCTCTGGGGGAAGGAAATATGGCTGGCATCCCCAGACCAGCACTATTTCCCGGGAGGAAAAGGCAGAAAGGCAAGGCAGGGCACATTCTACGGAAGACCGGTGAAGGATTTTTATTCCTATAGCCTCCTTCAGTTTATTCCGGCGAAAAGCGTGTTTGAACGGAAGGGGGAGCCGGAATATGCAGTGCGCTCCTACCGTTTCGCCGTGAAAAATCATTATGGAAAGGAAATTCCGGTAGCGGGACAAGGGCCGTTGCTCCGGTTTGTCATCACCACCCTCGACGCTGTGGATAAGCCGGCCGACATCCAGGAAACGGAATTGCACCTGGCCGATCTGCTGGGGAAAGACTCGGTAGATATCAGGATTCCTGTTTACAAAAGCTACGGTGAATACAAGATCAAGTTAGGGCTGGACGCCGTGGATGGGTTGGATCCCACGCACAACGGTCCATACTTCAAAATAGTAGATAAATAAACTAAAAACGCCCGGTTCGATCAATGAACCGGGCGTTTTTCT
The DNA here is from genome assembly GCF_003958645.1 of Chitinophaga rhizosphaerae. Classification (GTDB taxonomy): domain Bacteria; phylum Bacteroidota; class Bacteroidia; order Chitinophagales; family Chitinophagaceae; genus Chitinophaga; species Chitinophaga rhizosphaerae. The sequence goes on along the minus strand of NZ_RXLO01000004.1, from coordinate 233,966 downwards.
ATTTATGGTGATTTTACACTATTTGAATGCGTTCCATCCCTGGGCCGTGATTTCGTGCCTGTTTCCCCCGCGGGTAATGATATGTGCGCCTTCTTCGGGCCCTGTAATATAGCCGATCACCGCGATTTCCTCATTTAGTACGATTTTATCATAATCTTCCTGCTTCATGGTGAACAGCAGCTCGTAATCCTCGCCGCCGCTGAGCGCGCAGGCCGTAGGATCGAGTCCGAATTGCATGGCCATCTGTCGGGCTTCGTCGTGAACGGGGAGCTTGTCTTCGTAAAGTACGCAGCCTACTTCACTCTGCTTGCAGATGTGGAGGATTTCGGAGCTGAGGCCATCGCTCACGTCCATCATGGAAGTGGGAATGATTTCCTTTTCGGCCAGGAACTCGATGATGTCTTTCCGGGCTTCGGGTTTCAGCTGCCGGCCGATGATATATGTTTGATTTTCAAGGTCTGGCTGGATCTTGGGGTTTTCCAGGAAGATCTTTTTCTCGCGTTCCAGGAGGGTAAGCCCGAGGTACGCGGCGCCGAGGTCGCCCGAAACGCAAAGGAGGTCGCCTTTCTGTGCGGTGGAGCGTTTTACGAACTGGCCGGGCGTTACTTCTCCGATGGCGGTTACGCTGATAATGAAGCCTTTCTGGGAAGAAGTGGTATCTCCGCCGATAAGGTCTACGTTATAACGTTCGCAGGCGGCATACACGCCTTCATAGAATTCGTCGAGCGCTTCGAGGGAAAATCGGTTGGAAAACGCGATGCTCATCGTGATCTGGGTAGGCACGGCGTTCATGGCGTATATGTCGGACAGGTTGACAATCACCGACTTGTAACCTAAATGTTTCAGCGGGGTGTACATCAGGTCGAAGTGGATCCCTTCCACCAGCATATCGGTCGAAACAACGGTTTGTTTGCCGAAATGGTCGATCACGGCGCCATCGTCGCCCACGCCGAGCACGGTGCCGGCGTTCTGGATTTCGAAGTTGCGCGTGAGGCGGTCAATCAGGCCAAACTCTCCGAGGTCGTTTATTTCAGTTCTTTCTTCCATGATTTATTGAATATTGTTGATCGCTTCCAGCATGCCGTCGTGAATGAGGCCGTTAGTGGCGAGGATGTGCGGTTGGTAGGGGGAATAAGCGTTCCCTTTGAAATCGGTCACTTTACCGCCTGCTTCCTGAACGATGAGGAACCCGGCGGCGGAGTCCCAGGCGTTGAGGTGGTGTTCCCAGAAGCCGTCGAACCGTCCGGCCGCAACCCAGCAAAGGTCGATGGCGGCGGAGCCGAGCCGGCGAACGGGGAGGCCCTGTTGAACGAACGACTGGAGGGTGGCGAGGGGATTACGGGTAGAATTTTCGAATTTATAAGGGAAGCCGGTGACGAGGCAGGCGTTGGCGAGGTGTGGCTTGGCCGAAACGGAGATTTTCCGGTCGTTCAATGTGGCCCCAAATCCTTTCTGGGCGAAGAAAAACTCGTTCATGATGGGGTTGTACACGGCGCCGAGGATCATTTCACCGTCTTGTTCCACCCCGATGCTCACGCAGCAGAGGGGGATGCCGTGGGCGAAATTCACGGTGCCGTCTATAGGATCGATGATCCATTTGACGGAAGACGCGGTTTCGAGGGCTCCGGCTTCTTCGCTGAGGATGAAATGGTCGGGATAATCGGCCCGGATAACGTCTATGATGGCGGTTTCGGCTTTTTTATCGGCTTCGGTCACCAGGTCGTTGACCGTACTTTTATGGGAAATCGTGAAAGTACCGTTAAAATATTCCTGCAGAACTTTTGCCCCGGCTTCTGTAGCTTTGAGTAACGTTGTTTTCAACATGGCGCAAATGTACGAAGCTTCGCCAACTTCCCCCTTTATTACCACGAATTAACTATTTTTGCTTTTCAAACTTAGAATCCGCGATTAATGGCCATTATTGGTAACCTGATATCCAGATCCCTACGAATAAGGAAACAGTTCACATTCAAGCTGGGGACGCCTCGCCAATACCAGATGCAGGTATTGCGCAGGTTGATGGAAAAAGCGAAGCATACGCAGTTCGGCGAACACTATCAATTTGAGGACATTTTACATGCCCCCAACTGGGTAGCCCGTTTCCGGCAGAGCGTTCCTGTGCATAACTATAACAAGATGCACGCGGAGTGGTGGCATAAGTGCCTGGAAGGGGAGGCGAACGTGAGCTGGCCGGAGAAGATCAAGTACTTCGCGCTCAGCTCGGGAACGTCGGAATCCGCCAGCAAGCACATTCCCGTCACGCGCGACATGTTGCGTACCGTGAAAAGGGTGGGTGTGAAGCAGCTGTATTCCATGGCTAACTTCAATGTGCCGCCGAAGTCGTTCACCAAAGGTATCCTCATGCTGGGGGGCACCACCTCCCTCTTCGAAAAAGGGGATTATTACGAGGGCGACATGAGCGGCATCCAGGCCAAGAACATCCCCAAATGGTTCCGCCGGTTTTACAAGCCGGGCAGCCAGATTTCCCGCAAGCCCAACTGGGAGCAGCGCATCAAACTGATCGTGCGCAAGGCGCCGCAGTGGGACGTGGGTACCGTTTGTGGCGTACCTGCCTGGGTACAGATCGTGCTGGAGGAAATCATCAAGTACCACAACGTCAAGCACATCCACGAAATCTGGCCGAACCTCGCCATTTATATTCACGGCGGCGTAAGCTTCGAGCCTTACCGCGAGAGCTTCCAGCGGCTGTTGGGCAAGCCCATAACCTTTATCGAGACCTACATGGCTTCGGAAGGGTCTTTCGGCTTCCAGGCGCGCCCGGGCGTGAAAGGCATCAAACTGGTGCTGAACACGGGGATATTCTATGAATTCATCCCCTTCAACGAAGAAAATTTCGACGCGGACGGCGAAGTGAAGCCGAATCCCAAATCATACATGATCCACGAAGTGGTGGAAGACCAGGAATACGCCGTGATGCTGTCTACCTGCTCCGGTGCCTGGCGCTACCTGATCGGCGACGTAGTGAAGTTTACCTCCGTGAAGGAGCATGAGATCGTGATCGTGGGCCGTACCAAGCAATTCCTGAGCCTGGCAGGCGAGCACATGAGCATCGATAACATGAACAAGGCGATCGATACCGTGCAGCGGAAGCTGGGGATCACGATCCGTGAGTTTACGGTAGCGGGTTTCCAGTATGAGAACCTTTTTGCGCACAGGTGGTACATCGGGACCGATGCTACCAATGTGGACGCGGCCAAGGTCCGCGAGATCATTGACCAGACGCTGAGCGATGTGAATGATGACTATGCGGTGGAAAGAACGTCGGCGCTGAAGGAGATTTTCGTGGAGATCATGCCGAACCAGGTTTTCCTCGATTACCTGCGTTGCAAAGGTAAGGAAGGGGCCATGAACAAGTTTCCGCGTGTATTGAAGGGCGAAAAGCTCAAAGACTGGGAACAATTCCTCATCACCAAAGCAGGCGTGAAAGCCTAAGTGTTTTATCGGGAATGACTGCCGCCATTATCGCAGGATTGGGATTGGGCGTGTTTTTATCGGTTTCTGTGGGACCGGTGATTTTCGCCATTATCAAGTATAGCATCAGCAACGGCTGGCGTGCGGGGATCAGTTTTGCCCTGGGCGTTTCCGTGAGTGATATCATGTTTGTGTTGCTGGGGAACCTGGCATCGTCGTTCGTCGGAAGCCTTGGTTCCCATACCCGGTTGATCGGGATTTCCGGCGGCATTCTGCTTATTGCAATGGGCGTTTACGGCCTGTTATTCAAAAAAGTGCGTATTACTACGGGAGACGAGCGTCCGGAAATGTTCCGGACGCGAGACTATGCGAAGATCTGGCTGGGCGGGTTCCTGATGAATACCCTAAACCCCGGGGTGATCATTTTCTGGCTGGGCGTTTGCGTGGCGAATGCGCCGTTGGATGTGAGTTATCGCATCATGATGTATTCGGTGTGTTTGTTATTCGTATTGTCTGCCGACATCCTCAAGGTTTTCGTTTCCGATAAAATCCGTCATAAGCTGACTTTGACCAACGTGCTTTGGTTGAACCGGGTGGCAGGTGTTTGTATGATCATCTTCGGGTTGGCCCTGCTGTACCAGGTGCTCCTGGGCGGAGGGGATTTTTCGCATTGACAGGCAGTACCCTCCCTTTTTGCAGCAGCACGCTGGCCCAATCTCCACTCTTCAATTAATCAATCAGCTTTTCTATCCCTCGGAGGGCATGTTGCATGTTGTGCCACCGCAACTTCCAGTTTTCGCTTAAAAAAAGGGTGATCGAGAAAATCAGGTAAAAATACCCGGGGCACGATTTAAACGAACCCCGGCAATCATCTCCCGGAACATTCCCCGAAAAACCGGAGGTGAAAACTGATATTGAAGACATTGAGTTAGCTGAAATGCCCGAAGGATCCGGGATGTAGCCACCTCCGAATTCCGGATATAAAAAAAGGCCGCAATGTATGCGGCCTTAGTATGTTTTGTGGCTTGCTGCTTATGCGATGGTCCAGGTCTCGTTGCCCGCCAGGAGCTTGTCCAGGCTGCCGGGACCACGTTTTGCCTTCGCTTCTTCGAGCTGGGCGCCCATGATCTCTTCGTAAGTAGGGCGGAAAATCTGGTAGAACACGCCGAACGGACGGGGCAGGTGCCCTTCGATCCGCGCGTCGTCGAACATGCGGGTAAGGATCTGCGCCTTGCCGAAATCCTGCTCGTCGTGGATCCACAAGTCGGAAGCGCTGAACTGACCGTCGTTCAGATCCACCACCACCGGCTTATGCCCGTCCAGGCGGACTCCCAGGTTCTTCTGTGCACCAAACACCAGTGGCTGGCCCTGTTCTACGAAGATCGTGTTGTCGGCCTTGCTCGATTTTTCGGTGAATACTTCGAACGCGCCATCGTTGAAGATGTTGCAGTTCTGGTAAATCTCCAGGAACGAAGCGCCCTTGTGCGCATGGCTGCGTTTCAGCATCTCCTGGAGGTGCTTGGGATCGCGGTCCATACTGCGCGCCACGAACGTCGCATCCGCGCCCATAGCCAGCGCCATCGGGTTGAACGGATGGTCGATACTGCCGTAGGGCGTGCTCTTGGTCACTTTATTGGTTTCCGAAGTCGGGGAATATTGTCCTTTCGTCAAACCATAAATCTGGTTGTTGAACAACATGATATTCACGTCGAAATTACGGCGCAGCAGGTGGATGGTGTGGTTGCCGCCGATGGAAAGCCCGTCGCCGTCGCCCGTTACGATCCAAACGCTCAGCTCGGGGCGCGTAGCCTTCAACCCGGAAGCGATGGCCGTGGCGCGCCCGTGGATCGAGTGCATGCCGTATGTGTTCATGTAATAAGGAAAGCGCGAAGAACATCCGATACCGGATACGATCACGATGTTTTCACGGGGAATGCCAAGTCCGGGCATGATGGTTTGCACCTGTTTCAATATGGAGTAGTCTCCGCAACCCGGGCACCAGCGGACTTCCTGGTCGGTTGCAAAATCTTTGGCCGTTAAAGGCTGCGGAGAAGCGGTAGCTGTTGACATTGATGTATATATATAAAGTTTGAAATGTAAAATTACGAATTGATCAGTTCTTCCCAATATTCGGCTGCCCTGCGGGTGTGGGGGATCACGATGGTGCCGCCCACGATATTGGCCACGGCGAAAACTTCATACAGTTCGGCGGTGGTAACTCCCTGTTCATGGCATTTCCCGAGATGATATTTGATGCAATCGTCGCAACGCAGCACCATGGAGGCCACGAGCCCCAGCAATTCCTTCGTTTTCATGGACAGCGCCCCTTCGGCGTATGTATTCGTATCGAGGTTGAACAGCCGGCCCAGCACCAGGTTCTGTTTTCCCAGGATCACTTCGTTCATTTTGCTCCGGTAAGCATCGAACTCTTCTACCAGTTGGCCCATAAGATTGTATTTATCAACGGATAACGTTAAAGATACGAAATATACCCTTGTCAGCCGTCCGACAAAGATAATCATTAATCTACTAAGATGGTAGGGTATTGGAAACTTTAAAAATACTCACTTGTGGGTATTTGCTGCCAGCTGTCAAATGGGCAACTTTGCACTGTGGCGCCGGATCAGTTCGGGCCTGGTTTTCGGCCCCAATTTCCCGGTTTCACCGTTAACAAGGACATGAGATATTAACCGCCTTACGGCGAGGATGCATACGTGTTGACTTTCACTTTGCAACCCGCGCTAAAGAATCGTTCTGGATATGGAAATACCTTCACCGGTATTACATGGCTCCCTCTGCGGGAGCCATTTCTGTTCCATCCCGGCCTTATTGGGCCTTGGCATAGCCCTCCGCCACAAATTCCTTGATCCCTGCCACGATCTTTCCTGCCATTTCCCGCCGGAACTCCGGGTCCAGCACCCGCATTTCATCTTCCGGATTGCTCAGGAACAGCGTTTCCACCAGCACATTGGGGTATTCCGTAGGCCCGTTCAGCGCGAAGTTGAAGCTGCCCACGTTCCCGAATTCCTTCAAACCCAGTTCCAGCAGCCGTTTATAGATATGCTGGCTCAGCGGCCGGAACCCGATATGCTTGTAATAAGTGCTCGTGCCCTGGATCCGGATAGGGTCAGCCGATGAATTGAGGTGAATGCTCACGAGGAGATCGGGGTCTTTGTCGCGGTAAGAAACCACGCGGTAGCCGTTGTCGACATAGGAATCGTTGACGCGGGTCATGATGACGCGGGCCCCTTCGCGCTGGAGCGCCTGCTGCAGGGCCACGGCCACGGCCAGCGCCATTTCCTTTTCGTAGACGCCCGTGGGCCCCTGGGCACCGAGATTCCTGCCGCCATGACCGGCGTCTACGGCGATGGTAAGATCGCCCAGGCCGGGTTTCGCAGGCGGGCGTTTCACCTTAACCGTCAGCATGTTGCCGTTATAATATACCTGGTGCCCCCAGTGCTGGGTGTGCTTCAGTTCGATGACGACCCGGAGCATATCGTCTTCCGGCTGTTCATAATAAACGTTCTTGATTGCTTTCGTATTCTCCAGCTGCGTGATCCAGTTGGTGTTGGAGGTGGCGCCGAAAATATCGATCACGATCCGGGAAGGATCGGTTTGCTGGATGGTGCGGTACGGCAGTTTGGTATTCAGGGCCACCGATACGTAATCGAACTTTTCATCGCCCCAAACCCGCCACGAGCCGGTGAGCGACGATGGCGGAAATGTTCCCTGCGGCTGTAGTTTCACGAATTCCTGGGGTATCCAGGCGCTGAGGGTTTTGGACAACCGCACACGGTAATCGCCGTCGGCCTTTCCGGTGATGTTGAGCACCACACCGGTATCCAGGCTGCCCATGCGCGCACCGCCGAGGCGATCGTCGCCGAGGCCGTATTTGAGAATGGGATCGTCGCCGGTAGTTTTACCGACGAGCGGTTGCGCCTGCGGATCGCGGAGGGTGAAGGTATTCGGGGTAAACCGGCGTACCTGCTGTCCTTCATGTTCGAGCGTAACGGGCAATTGGCGGCCCTGGATGAGAGGATCGGCGCATTGCACGGTATAGGTTCCCTGGTAAATGCCCCTCATTTGCTGGGAGCCGCCAACCGGCAATTCCCGCAGCGTGAGCGCGTCGCCGACTTTTACGGTACCGCCGGTGATCGCTTTCACGCGGATCTGGATGATATCGCCAGGGGCCACGGTGAGATTGCCTTCGGGGAAAGTTTGTATGGATGCGATGTTGACAGTGGTAACCGGCTGGGGCGCCTGCGGCATATTGTAGGTAAACCAGATGGAACGCGAGGAGCTGTCGCCCGAGGGGCCTTTCGATTTCACCACGAATTCGTTGCCACCTTCCGTGAGGGTCACTTCTATGGCGAAAGCGCCGGTGGGATACACTTTCTGGGGCGCATCGTTCACGAACACCTGGCAGGATTTGCAGGTGGAGCCCACGAGAAACTGCCGGGCGGTGGATACGCTGTTGTTCAGTTTACCTGGCTGGGTAAGGCGCAAAAAACTTTTCTCCTGGGCCAGGGATGGGGTGGCGATACAGGCCGCCATCAACAGGATCCCGATTTTCCATTTCGACATAGCGCGCTGGTTATTATCCAAAAAAAAACAAGGAACAGGTAGTTTGCCTGTTCCTTGTAAAGTTATCTATTTCAGGTGTTAATGACGGGCCGCTCGTCAAAAAGTATATCTGCCGTCGCTAATAAGCTTGTCGGCTATACGGCGACGGGCGTCTTTGGTATTGAACGGTTCCGTTTTGGTGAAGCGTTTCAGGCCGAGGAGCATCATGCGTTGTTCATCCCCTTCGGCGAAGCCGTTGATGGCGTCTCTTCCTGATTTATGCACCCGGTCTGCCGCGTCTGTAATAAAAGTTTTCACCATATCGGCCTGCAGTGCAACGGCGGCTTCACCTTTTTGTTCGGTGAGTTTGATGAGGCGGAGCAGCGCGCTTTCGCAGGCGAATGTTTCGATGGCCATGTCTGCGATGTTCATGAGGATTTCCTGTTCGGATTCCAGTTTCATCATGAGTTTCTGAGCGGCGGCGCCGGCGGCGAGGAGGATGGCCTTTTTCAGGTTGGCGATCACTTTCTTTTCCGCGGCGTAGGTGCTTTCATCGTCGTTCCCGAAATCGGGGATGCTCATGAGTTCCTTTTGCACGTTCATGGCGGGCGTCATGAGGTCGATCTTGCCTTTCATGGCGCGTTTGAGGGTCATGTCGAGCGTGAGGAGGCGGTTGATCTCGTTGGTGCCTTCGAAAATGCGGTTGATGCGCGAATCACGGTAGGCTTTGGAGATAACGTATTCGTCGCTGAAGCCGTTCCCGCCGTGGATCTGCACGCCTTCGTCCACCACGAAGTCGAGCACTTCGGAGCCGAGCACCTTCAGTATGGCGCATTCTACGGCATATTCTTCCGCGGCGCCGAGTAGCGCTTCGCTGAATGATTTGCCGGCGGCGAGCAATTCGTGTTCCTGCTGGTTGATGAGGTCTGCCGTGCGGTAAAGGGCCGAATCGCAGGTCCAGATGCGGATGGCCATTTCGGCGAGTTTATGTTTGATGGCGCCGAAGTTGGCGATGGGCTGTTTGAATTGTTCGCGTGTTTTGGCGTACTGGATGGCGATGTTGATGCTGCCTTTGGCGCCTCCCTGGGTGGCGGCGCAGAGTTTGAGGCGGCCGATGTTGAGGATGTTGAAGGCGATGAGGTGGCCTTTGCCGATTTGCCCCAGCACGTTTTCTGCGGGGATTTTGGCGTCCTGGAAATAAATCTGCCGGGTGGAGGAGCCTTTGATGCCCATTTTATGTTCTTCCGGCCCGAGCGTGAAGCCTGGCGTGCCTTTTTCCACGATGAAGGCGGTGAACAGTTCGCCGTCGACTTTCGCGAAAACGGTGAAAACATCGGCGAAGCCGGAGTTGGTGATCCAGATTTTCTGGCCGTTGAGGATATAATGCTTCCCGTCGTCCGTCAGCCTGGCGGTGGTTTTGGCGCTCAGCGCGTCCGATCCGGAGTTGGGCTCGGTGAGTGCGTATGCGCCTTTCATTTCGCCGGTGGCGAGTTTGGGGATGTATTTTTGTTGCTGTGCTTCGGTGCCGAAGTAAAGGATGGGCAGCGATCCGATCCCCGTGTGGGCGGCCATGGCTACGGAAAAGGAATGCCCTGCGCCAAGGGCTTCATTGATAAGGGTTGCGGTAATGAAATCCTTGCCCAGGCCCCCCAGTTCTTCCGGGAAAGCCGCTCCCAGCAAGCCCTGCTCGCCGGCCTTGTCCAGCAGCGACGGCATGAGGCCTTCCTCCAGTTTGTCCAGCCTGTCCAGCACCGGCGTAACCTCCCTGGCAATGAAGGTTTCGGCCATTTCCTTGATCATCAGCTGCTCTTCCGAAAAATCTTCAGGGATGAAAACGTCTGCGGGGGATGCGTCTTTCACCAGGAACTCCGCCCCTTTCAGGGCTGCTTTGCTATTAACCGCGGTATCCATTTTGCATGATTTTTTAGTCTACTCGTAATTTACCGAGTTTATGGCAATTGACAAATTATGATTACGTAGCATAATGTTATAAATTCGCAATCCCGGAAAACGCCCCATGGAGTTCAATCTTACATATCTCGACAGTACTTTCACCGGTATAAAAACCGGCGACGGCCCCGATCTGCTGATCTGTTTCCATGGTTTCGGGGAGAGCGCCTCGCACTTTCGTTATATGGAAGCGGGTTTGGGCAATATTTTCACTATCGTTGCGTTAGATATGCCCTTTCACGGGAATACGGTCTGGAAAGAAGGCCGGCCTATGGAAAAAAAGGACCTCGTGGCCTTGACGGAAAAAATATTGGAACGCTCCGGCAAACAAACCTTCTCCCTCCTGGGTTATAGTATGGGCGGAAGATTGGCCCTTTGCATCGTTGAGCGAATGGCGGACCGGATCAGGCACCTGGTACTGGCGGCGCCCGACGGGTTGAAGAACAATCCATGGCATATGTTTGCCACCAGGACCATATTGGGAAACCGGATCTTTTCGTATAATACCCGCAATCCTGCGCTATTCTTCCGGCTGCTGAAACTCTGGCGGCGATTCGGCCTTTTGAACGAAAGCGTCTACAAATTTGCCCTCCACCGGATGGACCGGCTGGACAAGCGGCAGCTGGTCTATAATGTATGGACCATCATGCGGCGGATGCTGCCCCGCAAGCAAATGTGCAAGCGCCTCATGGCGCAATCCGGGATAGACACCCTGCTGATTTTCGGCAGGTACGACCGTGTTATCCCGCCCGTCATCGGCGAAAGGTTCGACGACGGCTCCTTTCCGTGCAAGCTCCTGGTAATCGATAAAGGACATCAGCTCATCACGGAATCTTTGGGTTTTATCATCAGAAATAACATTTCGACAAAGTAGGAAATGACTGCCTTATTGATCATCACGCTCGGACTTGCTTTACTGTACGGTATTTTAATGCTGTCGTATCTTTATGGGTGGGCCCGGTTGAAAAGTTTCGACCCTGCCGCCCACGCCTACACTTTCGACACGAAGGTTTCTGTCATCATACCCGCACGGAACGAGGAAAGTAACATCCCCCAGCTCCTGGAAGCCCTCCAGCAGCAAAGCTACCCCGCCAACCTGTTCGAAGTGATCGTGGTAGACGATTTCTCGACGGATGGAACGGCCGATGCCGTCCGCTATTTCCCCGCCTCCAACGTCCGCCTCCTCCGCATGGCCGATGTTTTCAGCCCGGAAGAACGCCTCAATTCCTACAAGAAAAAGGCGATCGAAACGGCCATCGCCGCGGCCACCGGCCACCTCATCGTGACCACCGACGCCGATTGCGTTATGGGGCCCAAGTGGCTGGAAGCCATCGTGAAATGCTACGAAACCCACAAACCCAGGTTCATCGCCGCTCCCGTATCGTACCATAAAGAGAATGCCTTCTTCAAGAAACTCCAGTCGCTCGACTTCATGACCATGCAAGGCATCACCGGTTCCGTGGCCTACCTGCAATCGGGCACCATGTGCAACGGCGCCAACCTCGCCTACGAAAAGCAGGCTTTCGAAGAAGTGGGCGGATTTACGGGCATCGACATGATCGCTTCGGGAGACGATATGCTGCTCATGTACAAAATTTACCACGCCTATCCCGGCAGCATCCACTACCTCAAATCGCGCGAGGCTATCGTGCGCACGTTACCGGTAGACACCGTGAAAGGCTTCATGAACCAGCGCATCCGCTGGTCGTCCAAAGCCGATAAATACGAAGACAAGCGCATTACCCGCGTGCTGGTGATCGTGTACCTCTGGAACGTCATGCTCCTGCTTATGGCCATCGTGGCCATTTTCACACCGGCGCTGCGCATGTGGCTGCTGTGGCTCATGGGGTACAAAATCGTGCTGGAGCTGCTGTTCCTCTTGCCGGTAGCGTCGTTTTTCGGCAAACGTTCCCTGCTCCCGTGGTTCATTCCCGGGCAGCCGTTCCATATTATTTATGTAGTGCTCGCCGGATGGCTGGGCAAATTCGGATCTTACGAATGGAAAGGGCGGCAGGTACAATAGCCGCCCTTTCTTTTTCGTGTTGTCATATCCGTGAGATGAGCCAGTTCCCGCTGGCGGTTTCGCGGATGTGCATGCGGTAGCGGGCCGTGTCGCCGAAGCTCCAGTCCAGATTGGCGCGCATCCAGGCTTTGAGGACACTCACATAGCGCAGCAGCTCGTCGTTCACTTCTTCCCCGAAGTTCGGAATGGATTCACTTAGGGTGATGAACCGGCGGACTTCTTCGTCGTGCATGCGCGCGGCCTCCGCCACGGCAGCTTCCAGCGAAAGGGAACGCTCTTCCTTCAATACCATCACCAGGTTATGCACATCGCCCTGGCGGCGCTCCTTGTCGAACGAGAAAAGATCGTTGGCCCAACACACCACGTTGTTGCAGGCGAGGGAAAGTTGTTGCACGATGTCGTGATTGCGCACTTCGTCGGGCAGGTAGATGTTTTCCAGGATCTCGATCAGTTCTATGTCTGCGTACAGTGCGCCGGTGTAAGGGCGCTTTTCGATGTAATCGGCTACAGACGGGGCTTTGTGGGCGATCCTGTTTTCCACTTCCCAGAGGCATGCGTCCAGGTAATCGGTCATGCTTTTTACGAAACGTTGCTGCCAGGCAGGGCTGCCGAGGCGGCGCATCCGCTTCCACAGATCGGCGAATCCACCGGCCAGCGCCATCCCTTCTTCTGGGGCCACCACCGAGCTGTTGCGCAGGATCTGGCTCACGAACGAATGCACCATCTGGAGATAATCGAGCTTGCCGAACATGGACTCGTCGTTCTTGTCGTCCAGCAAAAACAGCCAGGTGTTGAATTCTGCGGCGATGCACAATTCGAAACGGCCTGCTGTGGGGAACGCCCGCGAGGAAAGCATGGCAAAACGTGCGCGGTTAAAGCGTTCGCGGGCTTTTTCGGATTTTACCAGCTCATACCGCGCAGCCCATTCTGCGGTGTGTTTTTCGGCTTCCTTGGCGAAGGGGTTGAGCATAGAAGGGAACGGGCAGAAAATCTGCGGCAATTGGAGTGTTTGCATAAACTGTATCGTTTAATGATGAATGATAAATCGGTTACTGACGGGATTTTTAGCTAAATCGATCTCGAATCAGGGTATAGTTCCTTGATGTGTGTTGAATTTTGGGAGGATATATTCTGTGTCTCGTCTTAAGCCATAAAAATCACTGTTTGTCTGTCAGCTATGATTACGTTGGCATGCATGTTAACGTTGGCATCTCAACAAAGAAATTACGCAATTTGCATTCCCTGCTATTGTACGGACCAAAGCCCGCAAGTTGATTTTCGTGTGATCTCAAAAGAGGTCGTGACGCCGATGGTATTATATATGGCCGATCGCCATAAATGAAGAAAAACGTGCACGCAATTTTTCCGAAATGTCTTGTATTTACGCTATTTTGGTAACCGCATGGACGCATTTACCCAACAGGCATGGAAACGGCTGCGCCGGAACAAGGGCGCCGTGGCCGGATTGGCCGTCATTTCGATGGCGCTGGTCATCGCCGTGTTCGCGTACGTCCTCGCGCCCGACGGTACCTCGTTCGCCAACCGGATGGTCCTGGAAATCGGGGGGCAAAGGCCGGGTTTCTCCGTGCATATGCTGTCTTTGCAACAATCGCACGCGCCGGAAAAAGAAGGTTTCTTCCATCGCCTCATCTACGGCGAAACGGCTGCGGACGTGATGGTCCCGGTGAAAAGCTGGCGTTTTTCCAACGATTCCGTTCTTGTCGATAAATATGTGGACGAGGCCACCACGGCCCCGGAGCGTTATTCGCTGGCCCAGGTGCTGTACGGAAAGGATTCAGCCATCGCCGATCCCCGTGCGGCACAGGCCCTGGTGGAAAAAGAGCATCTCCGCCAAAAAACATTCCGGCTCGGTACCGATAAATTCGGGCGGGATATTTTAAGCCGACTGCTGGTAGGCACCCGCGTGAGCCTTAGCGTAGGCTGCATCGCGGTGCTGATTTCGCTGACGATCGGGATTCTGCTTGGCGCCATCGCCGGGTATTTCCGCGGTGCGGCCGATGAAGCCGTGATGTGGCTCATCAATGTGATCTGGAGCATGCCTACCTTGCTGCTCGTTTTCGCCATCACGCTGGCGCTGGGAAAAGGTTTCTGGCAGGTTTTCATTGCCGTGGGGCTCACGATGTGGGTGAGCGTGGCGCGCATTATCCGCGGGCAGGTCATGGCATTGCGGGAGCTGCAGTTCGTGGAAGCCACCCGGGCATTGGGGTACGGGCATGCCCGCACCATCGTCAAGCATATCCTGCCCAATATCCTCGGACCCGTGATGGTGGTGGCGGCCGGTAATTTCGCCACGGCCATAGTGGTAGAGGCGGGACTGAGTTTCCTTGGCGTGGGGGTTCAGCCGCCGCAGCCGTCCTGGGGCCTCATGATCAAGGAGAACTATAATTTCATCATCACCCACAATCCCTTGCTGGCGCTCGCCCCCGGCCTCGCCATCATGCTCCTGGTACTGGCGTTCAACCTCCTGGGCAACGGCCTCCGTGATGCGCTCGACGTTCGCGGAAAAATTTGACGGGCATTAGATTTATTTTTAATTTTAAGATATTTAATAAGATCACCGATGTATCTGAAGAAAACCCTGCTCCTGCTGCTCTGCGCCTTCGCCCTGGTAGCTCCGGGCTGTAAAAAGAAAAAAAGCGGCGATCCCGTGCCCAAGCCCGGGGAAGAAGCGGAATTGCAGGTGGATATCCCCGGCATTCACCTCAATCGCGACGATAACGCCGCGCAGGGCGCTACGTTGGATTTTACTATCAAGCTGATTTCCAATCCTTTGCCGCCGGATGGCGTGTCCATCACCGTCACCGCTACGAACCCCGCCGGCGAAGCGATCCCGCAAAACGCGAAAGTGACGACGAAGGAAGGAACGATTCAATGGACGATCATAGGTTTGCCGAAACGCCAGGTGGCGGATATCGTGGTGACCGTTACGTCCAACAACAAGCCGGGCAATACGAAAACCTACCGTTTCGGCGTCATGAACAAAACCGTTTAAAATCCGCTGCCATAAAGTAAAAGGGCGATTCCCGGCCGGGAACACCCTTTTTTTATTTAGGTTTGTACACTGATTCAATAGATTTTCATGCGAATAGCCGTGAATGCGCTTCCCCTTATCGAGGATTCTCCAGCCGATACCGGGAATGTGTCTACAGAAATGCTGGTCCGCCTGGCCAGGCTGCACCCCGACGTGGAATTTGTGCTCATCGCCAACCAGGCCTGGCTGCCCGCCGATCCCCTGCCGCTGAATGTACAGGTGGCGGTGTTAAAACCTTTCATCAAAGGCAAAACCGGCCGGTTTATCTGGCGCCGGTATCAATGGCCGAAAATGGTGAAAAAGTTGAAAGCTGATAAGGTATTGTATTTCAACGATATATTGCCGATTCCCTTCGATGTGGAGTCTTATCTCGTCATGTCGAGGACGGGTATTTTGCCTTTCGGCGCTACGACCGACGAGAACATCCGCCGGTTCAAAAAAGTGTTCGTGTTCTCCGATTTCGTGAAGGAGCAGCTGACCAACCGCTTCCCGCGGCTGGCAGACCGGATCGAATTCCTGACGCCGGGCGGGAGTGAGGCTTATATACCGCTCAATTGGGAAGAAAGGGAAGAAGTAAAGCGGGAATACGCCGACGGGATGGAATATTACCTCGCCGTGGGCAGCATCGATCCTGCCAATAATATCATTCCCCTGCTGAAGGCTTTTTCCATGCTGAAGAAGCGCCTCCGGTCGAGCATCAAGCTGGTATTGGCAGGACGGGCAACGCCGGAGGGGGAAGACATCGTGCAGGCTTTGCAGACCTATAAGTTCCGTCAGGACGTAATTTGGGTGCAGGATGCAGACCAGGCCACGCTGGCCCGGCTGACGGGCGGAGCTTATGCCATCGTGCACACCGCGGGGGCCGACGGGCTGGCGGTGCCGATCCTGGCGGGGCAGAAGTGCCAGGTGCCGGCCGTGGCGCTGTACGCCGGCGCGTCTCCCGAAGCAGGGCGCGACGCGGCGCTGAATTCCGTGCCGGACGATGTAGCCGACCTGTCTGAAAAGATGAGCGCCCTGTACAAGGACGAAATGCTGCGCAGCAGGCTCCTCAACCATATGGCCCGCGTTCCGAGCTGGGACGATGCGGCCGAAACCCTCGGGCAGATCGTCACTTCCTGACTTTGCCGGGTAATTGCTTATTTTTGCGACTCAAACACCAAAAAGATACATGACGAAAAAATCTACCATCCAGATACAGGTTGCGCTCGATGAGCAGAAAGTGCCGGAATCTATCGAGTGGACGGCTACCGACAGCACGGCCGACCGCATGAACAAAGCCAAGGCCATGATGGTGGCTTTTTGGGACGGTACCGACCGTACGGCCCTCCGCATCGACCTGTGGACGAAGGAAATGATGGTGGACGAGATGGCGGATTTCTTCTACCAGACCCTCATGACCATGGCCGATACTTACCAGCGCGCTACGCCCTGGGCCGATCAGGCGAACGATATGCGCGCCTTTGCCGCCGATTTCTACAAGAAATTCGAAGAAAAACTCAAAAATCAAAACCAGTAACACTCCCCATATGTCTTTAGAGCAAACGATCAATGCCGCCATGAAAACCGCCATGCTGGCTAAAGCTGAAGCTGAACTCCGTGCCCTGCGCGCCATCAAGGCCGCCGTGCTGGTGGCAAAAACCGCGGAAGGCGCCACTGGTGAGCTGAGCGAGGCCGACGAGCAGAAAATATTACAGAAATTGGCCAAGCAGCGGAAAGACTCCATCGAGATCTTCCGGCAGCAGAACCGGGTAGACCTGGCGGTGAAAGAAGAAGAAGAACTGGCCGTGATCGAGCGTTACCTGCCCAAACAGCTGTCTGAAGAAGAACTGCGCGCCGAGCTTTCGGGCATTATCGCGGCAACAGGGGCTTCCGGACCGGCAGATATGGGCAAGGTGATGGGTGCCGCTACCAAACAGCTGGCGGGCAAGGCCGACGGGAAGGCGATTTCCGCACTGGTGAAGGAATTACTGACCAAATAATCCAAATTGGCGATAGATGTCGTTTTCGCCATCCTCATGGCGTTCGCGCTGTACCGGGGATTCGTGCGGGGATGCATCGCCGCGGTTTTCTCGCTGGTAGCCTGTGTGATAGGACTGGCGGCGGCTTTGAAGCTGTCTGCCGTATTGGCCGCATGGCTGGGGAAATCGGGGATGGACGGCCGTTGGTGGCCTGTTGTGTGCTTCATCGCCATATTCCTGGCCGTGGTGGTGCTGATACGCCTGGGCGCGGCAGCACTCGAAAAGGTGGTGGAATGGTCGATGCTGGGATGGGTGAACAAACTGGCAGGTATCCTGCTGTATGCCGCCATCTTCACCATCGTCTACAGCGTGCTCCTATGGCTCGCCAATCAACTGTACCTGCTGAATCCGGAGACGAAACTCCAATCCGTTGTGTATCCCTATATTGAACCCGTAGGGCCGTGGGTGATGGACCGCCTCGGGAAGATAATCCCCCTTTTCAGGGACGTTTTTGCGGAACTGGAAGCCTTTTTTGAACGGGCCGCCGGCAAAATACCCGCACAAAACCCCTGATAACGGAGGTTATTTGAATTAAGAAAAAGAATTATTTTAGCGCAAAATTGACTCAAGCAACGGTAATGAATTACGAAATCAAAACACAGGGCAAATTCAAGTTCATCGAAGAAGGGGAAGGAGAGCCGGTAATACTTTTGCACGGACTGTTCGGTGCCCTGAGTAATTTCAGTGGAACGATCGAGTATTTCAAGCAGTTCAATAAAGTGGTGATCCCCATGCTGCCCTTGTTTGACCTGAATATCCTGGAAACCTCCGTAGGCGGCCTGGCCAAATACGTGCACAAATTCATCGAAGCCCTCGACTATAATAATTTCCACCTCATGGGCAACTCCCTGGGTGGTCATGTGGCCCTCGTTTACATCCTCAAACACCCCGAAAGGGTCAAATCCCTCATCCTCACCGGTAGCTCCGGGCTGTTCGAGAACGGAATGGGCGAAACATATCCCAAACGCGGCGATTACGAATATATCCGCAACAAGACCGCGCTCACGTTCTATGATCCTGCCATGGCAACGAAGGAACTGGTAGACGAAGTATTCGAAATTACCAGCAACCGCCTGAAAGTCATCAAGATCATTACCCTCGCCAAATCCGCCATACGCCACAATCTCGGCGAAGAGCTCACCACCATCAAAACCCCGACGCTCCTCATCTGGGGCCTCAACGATACAGTGACGCCGCCCATGGTAGGCGAGGAGTTCCATAAGCTGATCCCCAATTCCGAACTGCATTTTATCGACAAATGCGGCCACGCGCCCATGATGGAAGTGCCCGACGAATTCAACCGGATCATGCACGACTATCTTCAGCGCCTCAACAACAAAACCGTCGCCGGAGCCTGACAACCGCCCGTCATCGCTGCTGCGCCATTGCTCCGCGATTCCGTAATTTTTAATAGCGCATCCGCTGGCTATTGGAATATTCTTTGCTATTATTGTAAAAGAAACACGATCTCTATGTTGGTGCAGGAACTTATATCACCCGTTGTACCGGTGCTGCTGCCGCAGGATACCGGTGCCAAGGCGCTGCGGCTCATGAATGAATTTCATCTGACGCATTTGCCGTTGGTGGTGGATAACAAGTACACCTACCTCGTGGAAGAAGACCAGGTGCTGGACTGGGAAGACCCCGACCAGCTGCTGGAAACCGTTCCGCCAGGCCCCCTCAGGCCCGCAGTGCCCGAAGGCGCGCACTTTTATGAAGCCCTGAAAGTGTTTTACGATTTCAAACTGTCTGCCCTCCCCGTCATTTCGCGGGAAGGTGAATATCTCGGCGTCATCACCCGCGAAAACCTCCTCGCCGCCCTCGCCATGTATAATGGCGTCAAAGAGCCAGGCGGCGTGGTAGTGCTCGAAATGGAACCGCGCGACTATAGCCTCAGCGAAATCGCGCGGATCGCCGAAAGCAACGAAGTCTCCCTCCTGAGCGTAAATACCCTCACCAATCCCGCCACCGCCAAACTGGAAGTGGTGCTCAAAACGAACCGCCAGGAAATGCAGGGGCTCATCGCCACCTTCGAAAGATTTAATTACACCATCAAATACATGTTCAGTGAAGAGCAGGAAGAAGATCTCCTCAAAAAGAACTATGATCTGCTCATGAACTACATCAGCATGTAGTTTTCGAAAATGCAACTGTTTGCGCTCTGTTTTTAACATATCCGGCCTGTGGCTCTGCCTCCTCGCCGCACTGCCCGCCCGCGCACAGGTCGTTGACTCCGCCGCCAGTCCAGTGCCGCAGCAGTTGACCGTTTTGCAGGATACGTCGTACATTATCGTACGGGATATCGTTGTGGCCGGCAACAAACGCACCCGCCGATCCATCATCCTCCGCGAAATCGGCATCAAACCCGGAGACACCATCCGCCTCCGCAACCTCAACACCACCCTCGAAGCCAACCGGAAACAATTGCTCAATACTTCGCTGTTCCTCAATGTTTTGTACAATGTCAAAGACTGGCAGGGGAATGAAGCCAACATCGTGTTCGACGTCTGGGAACGGTGGTACCTCCTCGCATTCCCCGTTTTCAAACTGGCCGACCGGAACTTCAACCAATGGTGGGTGGAACAGAAGAAAAGCCTCCGCCGCGTGAACGTAGGCGTGAAAGCCTGGCAGGATAACCTGACCGGGCGCAACGACGAGCTGTATACCGATATTTCTTTCGGGTACACGCAGAAGTTCGTGCTCGGGTACACCCTTCCCTACATAGACCGCAAATTGCGCCATGGCATAGGGTTTTCGGCTTCATTCAGCCGCAACCGCGAGATCAATTATATTTCGGAAAACAACAAGCAGCAATTTTTCCGGCAGGATGATTTCCTCCGCCGGCAGATGGCTTTCGGCGTAAGTTATACCTATCGAAAAGCGATTTCCACCCGCCACCAGGCCTTTCTGACCTATTTCAGCGAACAGGTGGCCGATTCCGTGGCCGTACTCAACCCGGATTATCTCGGCAAGGGGCGGAACGGCGTACATTATGCGGAACTTTTGTACCGGCTGGATTATATCCGGGCAGACAGCTGGCAGTATCCGCTGGTGGGGCATTCGTTCCGCGGCGAGATATCCAAAGCCGGATTTGGGCCGGTGAACGACATTCATTACGTAAAAATCCGGCTGAAGGGGGCCAAATACTGGCAATATGCCCCCAAAACATACGGTGCCGTGAGCCTGCTGGGCCAGGCGAAATTCACGGACGAGCTGCCATATGCGGCTTCCCGGGCCATGGGGTACCAGGAAGATTACCTCCGCGGGCTGGAATATTATGTGGTGGACGGCACGGCGTTCTTCATCCTGAAAAATACCCTGCGGCGGGAATTGCTTAACTTCAGGATGAAGCTTCCCATCGTCCCGAAAAAATTCAGCAACCTGCCCATCCGCGTGCTGGCGAAAGCTTATGGCGATATGGGATATGGATATTCCAGGCACGGCCTCAACGGGCGCTTGAGCAACCGCATGCTGTACACGGCCGGCATGGGGATCGACGTGGTATCTTTTTACGACACCTGTGTCCGCTTCGAATACAGTATCAACCAATTGGGAGAAAAAGGACTATTTTTACACGCTAAACTGGATATGTAAAATGCATGTAGCCCTTTACAGCCGCGGCTTTGTCAAGGAAGACCTGGAAGATATTCAACTGTTGCTGAACGAACTGGCAAGGCAGGAAATAGTGCCCGTCGTGTATGAGCCCCTCTACAAGGAGCTCTGCGCGCACATCCAGTTTTTCCCTCAAACCGATACGTTCTCCTGCGCCGAAGACCTCGACGGCCGCATCGAATTCCTCGTGAGCCTCGGGGGAGACGGCACCCTGCTCGATACGGTGAGCTTCATCCGCGATAAAAACATCCCCGTGATGGGCGTGAACTTCGGCCGCCTGGGGTTCCTCGCCGGCATTGGCCGCAATGCCGTGCATGAAGTGGTGGATTCTCTCGTGAGCCGGAGCTATGTGGTAGACAAGCGGACGCTCCTCCATCTCGACGCCAGCACGCCCCTTTTCGGCGATGTGCCCTACGCGCTCAACGAATTCACGATCCACAAAAAGGATACCTCTGCCATGGTGAAAATCCACACCTACCTGAACGGCGAGTTTCTGAACACTTATTGGGCAGACGGGCTCATCGTGGCCACGCCTACCGGTTCTACCGGCTATTCCCTCAGCTGCGGCGGGCCGATCGTGTTCCCCGAAGCCGCGAACTTCGTCATCACGCCCGTGGCGCCCCACAACCTGAATGTTAGGCCCATCGTGGTGCCCGACGATAACGTGATCTCGTTCGAAGTGGAAGGCCGGTCAGACCAGTTCATCTGCACGCTCGACTCGCGGATGGAGGTGATCGATAACCGGGTGCAACTGGCCGTGAAGAAGGAGGATTTTACCATTCAACTCTTGCGCCTGAACGAAAGTAATTTCCTGCATACGTTGAGAGACAAGCTGTTGTGGGGGATCGACACGCGAAATGCGCGGGGGAAATAACTGTGGCGCACTTTTTTTGTCATACGAAAATGCCCTAAATTACGTTTTAGTCATATTTATGCTGATTACG
The DNA here is from genome assembly GCF_003958645.1 of Chitinophaga rhizosphaerae. Lineage (GTDB taxonomy): Bacteria > Bacteroidota > Bacteroidia > Chitinophagales > Chitinophagaceae > Chitinophaga > Chitinophaga rhizosphaerae. The sequence goes on along the minus strand of NZ_RXLO01000004.1, from coordinate 212,372 downwards.
CGAATTTTATGCAAGACAGCCGGGATAGCGGCGGTTTTGTGTGCCGGGTGGCTCAATCCCGCCATGGCGCAGAACGAGCTGAGCTATGTGGGGGAACTGGGCTTTACGGCCGGGGCAGCCCATTATTTCGGCGATCTCAACACGCACGGCGGGCTGAAGGCGCCCAAGCCGGCGATCGGCATTTTCTACCGAAAGTATTTCAACGATTATATCGGGGCCCGTGCGCATTTCAGGTTCATGAACGTGGGATATTCGGACGTATACAGCTCCAACGACTTCCAGCGCCGCCGGAACCTGAGCTTCAACTCAAACATATTTGAGTTGGCGGTGCAGGGGGATTTTAATTTTTTCCGGTTTGAGCCGGGGAGCCAGGATTATCGTTTTTCGCCGTATTTGACGGTGGGGGCATCGGCGTTCCATTTTAACCCGTATGCATATTACCAGGACCGTAAGTATTACCTGCAGCCTTTGGGGACGGAGGGGCAGCATTCCGGTCTTTTTCCCGACAGGAAGCCATATTCTCTCTATAATTTCGCGTTTTTGATCGGCGGAGGGCTGAAATACAGCCTGAACCGGCGTTTGAACCTGGGGCTGGAGGTGTTGTACCGTTTCGCGCAGACAGACTATCTGGATGACGTAAGTACCACCTACGCGGGGCTTTCTGCCTTCCCCAACAAGCCGGACGGCAGCAGTACCATCGCTGCTATTTTGCAGGACCGGTCTACCGTCACCTCCAACCCGCCCATCGGCGAGGTGGGCCGCCAGCGGGGCAATAGCCGCGATAAAGACCAGTTTGCCACCATCGAGATCACTTTGGGCATCCTTTTCACTTCCTACCGCTGTAAATTTTAACCCGCTAAGCCGCTGCGGACGGCCATTCCCGTTAAAACTACGTTAAAACGGCCCGCCCCCCTTTGCAGGAAAGGCCATAAAGTTATTTTTGTATCTTTGCACACTTTTAGTAAATCTGTATTAATACGCCTGAACTAGTCATGAGTTTGAAGGATCAATTAGACCTGCAACGACTGCCCCGACACATCGCCATCATCATGGACGGTAATGGCCGATGGGCCAAGGAGCGGGGTCAGGACCGGCTGTACGGGCATCATCAGGGAGTGGAAAGTGTGCGGGATATAGTGGAAGGTTGCGCCGAATTGGGCGTCGAATACCTGACATTGTACGCCTTTTCTACCGAAAACTGGGACCGCCCGGTTTATGAAGTCAACGGCATTATGGAGCTGCTGGTGACTACCATCCGCAAGGAAGTAGACACCCTCAACCGAAATAATATCCGGCTGCATGTGATTGGAGACATGAACATGTTGCCCCCCCATTGCCAGCGCGAACTGGAGGAAGCACGGGAAATCACCTCCCATAACGGAGGCCTGAACCTCGTGATGGCCCTCAGCTACAGCTCCCGCTGGGAAATTCTCGAAGCCGTGCGCGCCATCGCACGGGACGCGAAAGAAGGAAAAATCAATCCGGAAGATATCAACCACGAAAGCTGGTCAAAATATCTCAGTACTTCCCAACTGCCCGATCCCGAGCTGATGATCAGGACCTCAGGGGAACACCGCATCAGCAATTTCCTTTTATACCAGATCGCCTACGCGGAACTGTATTTCACCAATACCCGCTGGCCAGATTTCCGCAAGGAAAACCTTTACGAAGCCATCCTCAATTATCAAAACAGAGAACGTAGATTCGGCAAAACAAGCGAACAAATACAGCAGAATGAAGAAATTGTTTCCTAAAAGCCTACTGGCCGTAGTTTTATGTTGCAGCGCGGGGTTAACTGTGCGTGCCCAACAAAGGGATACGGTACCCCTGCCGAACCCTCCGGCGGGAATCAGCCCCTGGTCCCTGGGCAACCCACAACAGTACGAGATAGCCGATATCGCCGTTTCAGGCACCGAGTTCCTCGACAAATCCCTCCTCCTGTCCCTCTCCGGCCTTAACGTGGGCGATAAAGTAGTGCTGCCCGGCGACCACTTCGCCAAGGCCATCCAGGCACTCTGGGGACAACGACTTTTTTCCAACATCGCCATCTATATCATCAAAATCGAAGGAGAAAAAATCTGGCTGGAAATTTCCCTCGTGGAAAAACCCCGTATGTCCAACTTCTTCTGGAAAGGGATTAAAAAATCGGATGGCGACGAGCTGACCACCAAGGCCGGTATCCGCAAGGGAAGCGTTGTTACCGAAGCCATGCAGCAAAACACTTACAACGTTATCCGTAAATACTACGCCGATAAAGGTTTCCGTAACGTGTCCATGAGAATGGACATCCGCAAGGATCCCCCGCCGGCCGTGAATTCTGCTACCGTGTATTTCTTCGTGGACAAGGGCCGCAAGGTGAAAGTGAACGATATCAACGTGGTCGGCAACTATAACGTCGCCGAAAACACGATCAAGAAGAAAATGAAGGGCACCAAGGAATTGAGCCACTTCACCCTTTACCCCGATTTGGCCAACGCCTGGATCGACAGCATGGCCACCACCGACACCTACTGGCAGGATATGGGATGGCTCTCGCCGACCCGCACCCTTCAGCAGCTGGACCCTTACTTCCGCTTCAAGCTCTTCGCTTCCGCGAAATTCAACGACGCCAAGTACGAGGAAGACAAGGAAAAAATCGTAGCCTACTACAACTCCAAAGGCCACCGCGATTTCCAGATCGTCGACGATACCCTGTATAACAACGCCAAAGGAAACCTGAACATCGAAATGAAGGTGGACGAAGGCAAGAAATATTATTTCGGGAATATCACCTGGAGAGGGAACACCGTGTATAGCGACACCATCCTTTCCCGCGCCATGGGCATCCAGAAAGGTGACGTGTATAACCTCGAACTGCTGAACAAACGACTCGGAACGCCTCCCGGCCCCGAAGGCGGAGACATCAGCTCGCTGTATATGGACGATGGTTACCTCTTCTTCCAGATCGACCCCGTGGAGATCGGTATCCGGGGAGACACCATCGATTTCGAGATCCGCATGCAGGAAGGGCCCCAGGCCACCATCAAGGACATCCGCATCGCCGGTAACGAAAAAACCAACGAACACGTTGTCCGCCGCGAACTGAGGACCATGCCCGGCGATAAGTTCAGCCGCCAGAACCTCATCCGCTCCCAACGCGAAATTTCCCAGCTCGGCTTCTTCAACCCCGAAACCATCGGCATCAACCCCGTTCCCAACGTACAGGAAGGCACCGTGGACATCGATTATAAAGTGGAAGAAAGAGCGAACGACCAGCTGGAACTGTCTGCAGGCTGGGGCGGGTACATCGGCCTCACCGGTACCCTCGGCGTAACGTTCAACAACTTCTCGCTGCGCAACATCTTTAAAAAGGAAACCTGGGACCCGTTACCTTCCGGCGACGGTCAGAAACTCAGCGTTCGTATATCCTCCAACGGTAAGGCTTACCGTTCCTACAACTTCTCCTTCACCGAGCCCTGGCTCGGCGGGAAGAAACGGAACCCCTTCTCCGTAAACTTCTACAGCACATACCAGAACCCGAACGCCTTCGCGGAATATTATAATATGCCCGTTGCCAACAAAGGCGCATACTTCCGGGTACTCGGCGGTTCCGTTTCCATCGGTAAACAGCTGAAATGGCCAGACGACTTCTTCTCCATTATGTACGCGGTGAACTATCAGCGTTATAAACTGAAAGATTTCAACTACTTCGGCCTCGCCGGCTTCGATAACGGTACGGCCAATAACCTGTCGCTCCGTATTACCCTCGCGCGCTCTTCGGTAGACCAGCAGATCTTCCCGCGCAGCGGTTCCAGCTTCATGCTGTTCGGCCAGTTCACACCGCCGTATTCCGTTTTCAATCCCGACAAGGATTATAAATCCCAGCCGATCGCAGACCAGTTCAAATTCATCGAGTACCAGAAATACCGCATGAACGCCGAATGGTACGTGCCGCTGTCGCGCCCGCGCGGTACCGACAACAAGTCGCTGGTACTGAAAGTGGCCGCCAAGTTCGGTTATGTAGCTGCCTACAACGGCCGCACCACGCTTTCGCCTTTCGGCCGTTTCGAACTGGGTGGCGACGGTCTGAGCAACTTTGCGGTGTATGACCGCGACATCATTTCGCAACGCGGTTATCCTGTATATTATACGTCTAACCCGAAACTCAACCCCGAAAGCGGTTCTCCCCCGAACGGGTACTCCGGCTTCACGATGTTCAATAAATATGTCGTGGAACTGCGCTATCCCTTCAGCCTGAACCCGAGCTCCACGATCTTCGGCCTCATGTTCCTGGAAGCAGCGAACGGTTACCGCGATATCAAGGAATACGATCCGTTCCGCCTGCGCCGCTCCGTTGGCCTGGGTGCGCGGTTCTATCTCCCCATGTTCGGTCTGCTCGGTTTCGACTATGGCATAGGTTTGGATAGATTAACACCCGGAGGCGGGCTCAAAAATGCAGGTAAATTCACCTTCATGCTGGGCTTTGAGCCGGAATAAGAAAATTATTATATATTGCGAAGCCTGATTTTCGCATAAAAAAATTACGACCGATGAAAAGAATCTTAATTACCATGATTTTGGTGCTCGGTGCCTTCGGCGGCGCCTTCGCACAGCGGTATTGTGTAATTGATACGAAATATATCCTGGAAAGCATTCCTGACTACAAAGACGCGCAAAAAAAGCTCGACGCCGTAGCGGAACAATGGCAGAAGGAAATCGACGCCAAATTCCAGGAGGTAGATAAAATGTACAAATCCTACCAGGCCGAATCGGTGATGTTGACAGACGATCTGAAAAGAAAGCGGGAAGATGAGATCATCGCCCGTGAAAAAGAAGCGAAAGACCTGCAGAAGAAAAGATTCGGTTATGAGGGCGACCTGTTCAAGAAACGCGAAGAACTGGTGAAACCCATCCAGGACAAGATCTACAATGCTGTTCAGAAGCTGGCTGCCAGCAGGATGTACGACTTCGTGCTTGATAAATCCGGCGGTATCACGGTCATCTTCGCCGATCCGAAACTGGACAAGAGCGAAGAGATCCTGAAGGCGCTGGGCGTGAAAAAATGATCCCTTGAGACATCAGACCTATAAAAATTAAACATTCTACATTCTTTTAATCAACAAGACAACATCATCATGAAGAAGTTAGTAATCATCGCTATTGTCGCGTTCACCGGGTTTTGCAGCGTGAAGGCCAATGCACAGACCAAAATCGCGCACATCAACACCCAGGCTTTGATCGAAGCGATGCCCGATTATAAAAAAGCACAAACTGAAATCGAGACCTATGCTGGTACCCTCGAGAAAGAGAGCCAGGCGCTGATCGCCGAGTACAACAACAAGGTTGCTGCCCTCGAAAAAGCGCCTAAAGACCAGAGCGAAGTGATGAAAGCCGCTCAAATCAAAGACATCCAGGACATCCAGAAGAGAATCCAGGATTACGAGCAAATCGCCCGCGAAAGAATCCAGAACAAACAGAACGAACTGCTGAAGCCCGTATACGATAAAGCCCGCAAAGCGATCGAAGACGTTGCCAAGGAGAAAGGTTATGCTTATGTGATCGACAACTCCGGCGGATCCCTCCTGGTTTCCCCCGCTGCCGACGACATCCTCGCCCCGGTGAAAACCAAACTGGGCGTACCCGCAACCGCAGCTCCCGCAGCCGCTAAATAAGCTGAAAGCTATTAAGAAAAGGCCCGGTATCTTGCCGGGCCTTTTTAATGCATTGAATATCAGAGGAGAAAATGAACGGAAAGGACAATTACCTTGGATTTTTCCAAGTTTTTCAGGATTGTACATTGCTGAAAATCAATAGATTAATCAATCACACTAACGGAGCTTAGATTTTTCTATCCATTCCATTTCATTTTTAGATAAAAAAACCTACCTTTGCCTTCCGTTTTAAACGGGGCTGATCACAGTCTGCCCGCCCGAAAAACGGATGGGTAAACAGTTTTAAGTACAAGTAGAAAATATTAAAAACGATGAAACGTACTTTTCAACCGCACAACAGACGCAGAAAGAGCGTACACGGTTTCAGAAAGAGAATGGAAACTGCCAACGGCCGTAAAGTATTGGCATCCCGCAGAGCTAAAGGTCGCAAAAAGCTGACCGTATCTGACGAGCGCAAGCTGAAATAATTCCGTCATTAACTCATATTGCCATAAAAACTTATTCTTTTAACAGAGAAGAGAAGTTAAAGAGCAGGAAAATGATTGAAACGCTTTTTCGTGAAGGAAAAGCGTTTTCTATTTTCCCCTGGCGCGTGATCTACATGCCCGCCAGCCTCACAACGGACAAATTCCCCGTTCAGGCCGGCTTCAGCGTGTCGGCACGCAAGTTCCCCCATGCGGTAGACCGCAACCGCATCAAACGCCTCGGCCGCGAAACGTACCGCCTCCAAAAACAGGTTTTGTACGACGCACTCCTCGCCAACTCCCGCCAGATGGCCGTTTTTTTTATCTACGTCGACAAAAAAATCCCCGATTTCGCTTCCCTCCAGCCCAAATTTTCGGTAATTTTAGAGAAACTCGCCAGGGAAGCCGGTAGAAAAGAACAGCCATGAAGCGATTGATGCAAATTTTGAGTATCCCGTTTATTTTGTTGATCAAGATCTATCAGTGGTGCATCAGCCCGCTGCTGGGCGCCAAGTGCAGGTACACCCCCACTTGCTCGCAATACGGCCTCGAAGCACTAAAGAAACACGGCCTTTTCAAAGGAGGATGGCTCGCCGCCAAAAGAATCCTCAGTTGCAACCCCTGGGGCGGTCACGGTTACGACCCCGTGCCCTGATTCAATCATCCCGAAACACTGACTCGCATGCGGAAATCCAGGAAAATCATATTGTTCGCGCTCATTGGCATCGCCGGTCTGGCACTCGCCTTCCGCAGCAGCGACAAATACTTCCTCATCGCCAAAAACCTAGACATCTTCGCCGCGTTCTACCGCGAGCTCAATACCTATTACGTAGAAGACCTCCCGCCCGATAAACTCATGCAAACCGGCATCGAAGCCATGCTCGAAGAAACGGACCCCTACACCGACTTCGTCCCCGAAGAAGAGCTCGATGAGCTCCGGTTCATGGCCACCGGCAAATACGGCGGCGTTGGCGCTTCCATTTACACCGAAGGAGACTGGACCTCCATCACAGACGTATACGAAGGCAGCCCCATGGACAAAGCCGGCGTAAAAGCAGGAGACGTCATCGTTTCGCTCGACGGCAAAAGCGCCAGGAACATGGAACAGGAAGAGGTCAGCCGTTACCTCAAGGGAACGGCCGGCACCCCCCTCAACATCGTGCTCCGCCATCCCCTCAACAACACCGAAAAAACATACCGCATCATCCGCGAAGACATCAACGTGAAACCCGTGAGCTTCAGCGGCGTGATCCGCAAAAATATCGGGTACATCAAAATGACCCAGTTTACCGAAGGCAGCGCCGAACAGGTACAACAGGCATTCGAATCGCTCAGGAAACAACATCCCGGCCTCGCCGGCGTGGTGCTCGACCTGCGCGGCAACCCCGGCGGCCTCCTCGAAGAAGCCGTTTCCCTCTCCAACATTTTTATCGACAAAGGCAAACTCATCGTTTCCACCCGCGGGAAAGTGAAGAGCTGGGACCGGGAATACAAGACCAGCCTGTCGCCCATCGATAACCATATTCCCCTCGCAGTGCTCACCAGCCGCTCTTCCGCCTCCGCATCGGAGATCGTGGCGGGCGCGGTACAGGACCTGGACCGGGGGCTTGTGGTAGGACAGCGTTCCTACGGCAAGGGGCTCGTGCAAACCACCCGTCCGCTCCCCTACAACGCCAAGCTGAAAGTGACGACCGCGCGCTATTACACGCCCAGCGGCCGTTGCATCCAGGCGATCGATTATGCGCACAGGAATGAAGAAGGCGAAGCGGACTATGTGCCGGATTCCCTCCGCAAATCGTTCACCACCGCGGCCGGAAGGCCCGTGAAAGACGGCGGCGGCATCGAGCCGGATGCGCGCGTGGAAAGCACTGTGCTCAGCCAGATTGCCATCACCCTCCTGCGCAAACAGTTCATCTTCGACTATGCCACCCGGTACTATTACGCACATCCCCAAGTTCCCGCCACCAGCGCGGATTTCGTAACCGACGGCATTTTCGATGAATTCCTGAAGTTCCTGGACGGCAAGGATTACAGCTACAAAACCCGCAGTGAAGAAGCATTGGACAATTTCAGGACCACCGCGTCCCGCGAGAAATATTACGACGGGCTCACCAAGGAATTCGAGGCGCTCCAGGCGAAAATGAAGCACGACAAAAAGCAGGACCTGCTCCGTAACAAAGATGAAATACGCCAGTTGCTCGAAGAAGAAATCGCCAACAGGTACTTCCCCCAGGCCGGGCGCATCGAACGGTCGCTGGCGTGGGATAAAGACGTGGACGAGGCCGTGACCCTGTTGCAGAGCCCACAGAAATACCAGCAGCTGCTGACCCGTAAGTAACGATCCGCCAGCCGTTTATCATAAAAATAGTTTAGCCATGCACGATTTGTTGCATGGCTAAATTGTTTTTCGTTCTTTTATAGCGACGCAATTGTATCCTCTACATATGAGTAACCATCGGTATTTCGCAGCATTCATCGCTTTATTTTCGCTCGCGGCCTGTACGGCCGGAAAGCGTGCCCGCACGGCCACATCTACGCCCGTCAGCGTGCTGAGCTACAACATCCATCACGCCAATCCGCCTTCGGCCGAAGGCAAAATCGACATCGACGCCATTGCCCGGGTGATCGCCGATGCGAAGCCCGACCTGGTGGCTTTGCAGGAAGTGGACGTCCATACAACGCGCTCCGGCAGCGGGTTGCACCAGGCGGAAGAACTGGCGGAGCGGGCCGGGATGAAGGCTTTCTTCGCGAAGGGGATCGACTATGCGGGCGGGGAATACGGCATCGCCGTGTTGTCGAAATACCCGGTGATCGAGACCAAACGTTATGCATTGACGACGCTGGCGGGAACGGGCGGAGAGCCCCGCGCGATGGCCACCATGCTGGTGGAATTGCCCGGCGGCAAAAGGGTGTTGATGGCCTGCACACACCTCGATGCACAGCGGAACGACAGTAACCGCATCGTACAGATGCGCGAAGTGACGGAGATTTTGTCGAAACAACCATACCCGGTAATTTTGGCGGGAGATATGAACGCCTCCGCCGGAGGGCCCGTCATCCGGCAGCTGGACGCGCATTTCAGCCGTACCTGCAGCGATTGCGCCCCTACGATCCCCGTGGAGAGACCGCGCCGCTGTATCGATTTCATCGCCTATTCGAAAGGGAAATTTTCGGTGATCAGCCATGAAGTGATAAAGGAAACTTACGCTTCCGACCATCTTCCCGTCAAATCCGTCTTGCAACCTGCATTCTAGTTGCCATTGTATTTGCTGAAATAATTAACTAAATTGAACAATCGAGCAACCACACGTACACGTAAAATCTATAAAAGTATCTACTCATGACCGACAAGAACAAAAACAATTCCCGCCGTGGCTTTATCAACAAGCTGGCGAAAGGAGTTGTGGGAGCTTCGCTGATCCCGAATATCATCACCGCTGCCGACCGCCAGAAAAGCCTTCAGCAGCTGGCGCGCCAGAAAGATCATTACAGCGCCAACGACAATATCCAGATCGCACTCATCGGCGCCGGCGGCATGGGCACCGAAGACGCGAACACAGCCATCAAGGTGCCCGGTGTGAAACTGGTAGCCGCCTGCGACCTGTACGACGGCCGCCTGGCAGACGCGAAGAAGAAATGGGGCAGCGACATTTATACAACCCGTGATTATAAGGAAATCCTGCAAAGGAAAGATATCGATGCCGTGATCATCGCTACGCCCGACTCCTGGCACAAAGACATCTCCGTTGCCGCCATGAACGCCGGCAAGAGCGTGTATTGCGAAAAACCCATGGTACATGACGTGAGCGAAGGTTCCGCCGTAGTGGACGCGCAAAACCGCAATAAAGGCGTGGTTTACCAGGTAGGCAGCCAGGGCGTTAGCTCGCTCGGTAACGAAAAAGCCCGCCAGCTGCTGAAAGACGGCGCCATCGGCGAGCTTAACTACGCAGAAGGCTTCTGGGCGCGTATGTCTGCCTTCGGTGCATGGCAATACCCCATCCCGGCAGACGCTTCCCCCGCTACCGTGGGTTGGGACGCGTTCCTCTCCAACAACAAAAAACGCGACTTCGATCCGCTGCGCTTCTTCCGCTGGAGGAACTACCGCGACTATGGTACCGGCGTTTCCGGAGACCTGTTCGTGCACCTGTTCAGCAGCCTCCACCTGGTGACCGGCTCCATCGGGCCCGAGAAAATCATGGCTACCGGCGGTCTCCGTTACTGGAAAGACGGCCGCGAAGTACCCGACGTGATGCTCGGCATGTTCGACTATCCGCAAACCGAGATCCATCCCGCATTCAACCTGTCGCTCCGCGTAAACTTCGTAGACGGGACCGGCGGCACCAACTACCTGCGCATGGTAGGTAGCGAAGGCTCCATGACCGTTGAGTGGGACCGCGTGACCGTATACCGCAATAAAAATGCATCCGATGCTTCCGACCCGCTGTCTGCCGGCAAAAACGCCCGCGACAACGGTAAGCAGTTCGTATACGAAAGAAAGCACATGATGGACCCCGACAAGCTGGTCTACGAAGCGGAAGAAGGCTACAAAGGCGCGCATTTCGACCACTTCTACAACCTGTTCAACGCCATGCGTACCAAAGGTAAAGTGGCGGAAGATGCCATGTTCGGCTTCCGTGCCGCGGCACCTGCGCTGCTGTGCAACGACAGTTACTTCCAGAACAGGATCATGCATTGGGACCCGAAAGCGCTCAAAGTCGTTAACAAATAAAATCGTATCGGTATGTTGAAGAGAGGGATCGTACCCGCGTTTGCGGTAGCCGCGCTGGGGCTTGCCTCCTGCGGCAGCGGCGCTGCTGAGGGTGAAAAGAAAGACTCGGTATCGGCAGGCAACGAAAATGTGGCCGCGGCTCCCGTTGCCGCAAACGCTTTGTCTGACGACGAGAGATCCGCCGGCTGGAAACTCCTGTTCAACGGCCAGAACCTCGACGGATGGCGCGTTTATAAGGGGAAAGACGGCAAAACGTGGAGCGCCCTCGATGGTACGCTTCATTGTACCGGCAGCACTACCGATAAAAGCGATATGCGCGGAGACCTCATCTCCACCGACCAGTACGAAAATTTCGAGCTGGAGGCAGACTGGAAGCTGGCGCCACAGGGCAATAGCGGCATCCTCTACCTGGTGACCGAGGCGTTCGACGCGCCGTACATGAGCGGCCCGGAATACCAGATCATCGACGACAACAACTTTCCCGAAAAGCTCGAAGACTGGCAGAAATCAGGCGCCAACTACGCCATGAACCCGCCCGCGAAACTGGCGGCGAAGCCCATCGGCGAATGGAACCACGCCCGGATCGTTGTGAACAAGGGCCATGTGGAACATTGGCTGAACGGCGAAAAAGTGGTGGATACGCAGATGTGGACGCCGGAATGGGAAAAGGAGAAAGCTACCGGAAAGTGGAAAGACTACAAAGGGTACGGCACTGCGAAAAAGGGCCATATCTGCCTGCAGGACCACGGCAGCGAAATCTGGTTCAGGAACGTGAAGATCAAGCCGCTGTAAGGATGGCTAACGAAATAAGAAGCCGGTCGTCTGGTGACGACCGGCTTTTTTTATGCGGAGGGTGCGCTTATTTGAAGCGTTTGCTCACTGCGTCCCAGTTTACCACGTTCCAGAAAGCGGCGAGGTACTCTGCGCGGCGGTTCTGGTATTTGAGGTAGTAAGCGTGTTCCCACACGTCTACGCCCAGGATGGGAGTGCCTTTCACTTCTGCCACGTCCATCAGGGGATTGTCCTGGTTAGGGGTGGAAGAGATTTCGAGTTTGCCGTCTTTGAGGATCAGCCAGGCCCAGCCGGAGCCGAAGCGGGCAACGCCAGCGGCGTTGAATTTCTCTTTGAAGGCGTCGAAAGAGCCGAAAGTGCTGTTGATCGCGTCTGCCAGGGCGCCGCTGGGCGTGCCGCCGGCGTTGGGGGCGAGGGATTCCCAGAAGAAGGAGTGGTTCCAGTGGCCACCGCCGTTGTTGCGTACTGCGGGGCTGATGCTGCCGGCTTTGGCAACCAGCTCATCGAGGGATTTATTTTCGTTCTCGGTGCCTGCGATAGCCTTGTTCAGATTGTCTACATAAGCCTGGTGGTGCTTACCGTGATGGATTTCCATCGTCATTTTATCGAAGTGCGGTTCCAGCGCATCGGACGCATACGGTAATGCAGGAAGGGTAAAAGCCATAATCCAATTTTTATGGGTGAAGAAATTGAGTTGTATTAGAGCATCAAATTTACGGCCGGATTCCGGAATTGTCAAACCCTTTATCGCTCTTGTTGTTATACCCTTTGTTAAGCCCTGGGAGACCATGTGGAGTTGCGTTTGGATATATGGCTTTTTATTTTATATTTACATCAAGGTGTTATAACATTTGCAGTGCGAATTTTTATATTCGTATAGTATTCATCGTTAGTTTTCACTATTGTTTGTTTAAAACATTCATAATGCAGGACATGGGCACAGAAAGTCGCGATTCTCATGATGCACTGTTATCGGAGAATGCGCAATTGAGGAGCCGGCTGGAGCATCTGGAAGCCATTATAGACAAGGTTCCGGCGATGCTGTACACGTCCAACAACTCCAAAAAGGCAGTGAACTGGTGCAACGTTCAACTGACAGACACGCTGGGGTACAGTCGTGACGAAATTTTATCGCTGGGCACGGATTTTTTCCGGCAGGTAACCCACCCGGACGATATGAGCATCCTGGCCATTTCGCAGCAGAAGTTTTCGGAAAAGAAGACGATGTTCGGCGGGGTGATGCGCGTGCGCCGGAAGCACGACCCGGACTGGTTCTGGGTGGTGGGGCTGGGTTTGCCGTTCACGTTCGACGCGCATGGGAATGTGGTGGACGTGATTTGCGTATTCCTCGATTTTTCGAACGCTTTGGACACGGGTAACCAGATCTCGGAGGCGCTCCGCGTAGTGCTGCGCCGCCGGAACGAAGACGTATTGAACAAGCTGACCGCCCGGGAAAAGGACATTTTCATGCTGGCCGCGCGCGGCTTCAATAACAAGGAAATTGCGGAACGGCTGAACCTGAGCCGGTATACTGTTGAAACCCACCGGAAAAATATCCGGTTAAAATTAAAAGTCAGGAATACGCCCGAGCTCGTGGCCCTCGCCAGGCAAATCGGCGTACAATAACCCCCTGACCCATACATGATTATCAACTTACATAAGTTCAATTCGTAATTTATAAAATCGCTACAACGCAAGTGCGGACGGGGCTTCGGCGGGTAAAAATACCCAAGCTTGGGTATTTTCCGGCGTTGCAAACTCCACTAATTTAGTAGCCTGAAAAGAGAGATTCAGAGATACCGGAGTTCATTTGGATAGTTTTTTGAGAGGTAATACTTATCGCTATGATAACCGAAGAGAAGGCGTATGATATCCTGGCCCTGGACAATTCCGCCACACCCGAGGAGATAATTGCCAGATATCAGACATTAAAGGACCAGTACAGGAAAATCAAAGAAGAGACGGCCGACCTGAAAACCCAGTTGGCATACCAGCTTAAGCAGATAGAACTGGATGATGTGTTCATTTTTTTCCGGAACGTTCAGAAAATATAATCAAGATATATATTCCTGCTTCGCCGAAAGCTCGGCGTTGTGGGCGCATTCATTGTTTGTTAGCTTACAAAAGCCCTTGCACCCGGTCTTGCATCCTCCTGTTTGAAAACCCACTTATACAGCATCATGATGCTCCGGTAAAGGAATTTGATTACCTTCAGGTCCTCAATTCCTTTATACTATGGATAACATTATTTTGTATGTGCTCATTGCCCTGGCGGTCCTCGTCGTGCTGTCATCGTTCGTTACGGTGCAACAGGGAACGGTGGGCGTAACCACCATTTTCGGCAAGTACAACCGCCTCCTCACCCCGGGCCTCAATTTCAAGATCCCCATCATCGAAAAGGTCTTCAAACGCATCTCCATCCAGAACCGCTCCGTGGAGCTGGAATTCCAGGCCATTACCATAGACCAGGCCAATGTATACTTCAAGGCCATGCTCCTGTATTCCGTGTATAACCAGGAAGAAGAGACGGTCAAGAACGTAGCCTTCAAATTCATGGACGAACGCTCTTTCATGCAGGCGCTCGTGCGCACCATCGAAGGCTCCATCCGCGGGTTCGTAGCCACCAAACGCCAGTCTGAAGTACTCGGCCTCCGCCGCGACATCACCGAGCACGTGAAAGAACAGATCGATCAAACCCTGGAACAGTGGGGCTTCCACCTCCTCGATCTCCAGATGAACGATATTACGTTCGACGAAGCCATCATGCGCTCCATGGCGCAGGTAGTAGCGTCCAACAACCTGAAAGCTGCCGCCGAGAACGAAGGCCAGGCCCTCCTCATCACCAAAACCAAAGCCGCCGAAGCCGATGGTAACGCCATCAAGATCGCCGCGGAAGCCGAGCGCCAGGCCGCCCAGCTCCGCGGTAAAGGCGTGGCCCTCTTCCGGGAAGAAGTGGCCAAGGGTATGAGCCTCGCCGCCCGCGAAATGCAACAGGCCAACATGGACACTTCCGTGATCCTGTTTTCCATGTGGGTAGAAGGCATCAAGAATTTCGCCGAAAACGGCAAAGGCAACGTCATCTTCCTCGACGGCTCTTCCGAAGGCATGGAAAAAACCATGAAGCAGCTCATGGGCCTCAACCAGATGATGGCCCCCGAAAACATGCAGTTCAAGAAATAACAGCGCATTTTTTATAGCACGAAAGCGGCCCCCGGCGGGCCGCTTTCGTTTTTTCACTACATCCCGCCGCTCCGCCATCCCGGCTTCCCGTTCCTGTACTTCACCGGCTTCCCGTTGAATTCCCGCCTTCGCAGGCATAATTTCCATTCCGGAACACACCGGTATCCATAAACGAAAAACGCGGAAGGCAGGTTCCGCGCAAGGTAAGTGCACAGGCGATGATCCGGCGCACGTTTTGATGATGAAAAAACGGCGGCCCGAAAAGGCCGCCGTTCCTTATTTTCTGCGTTTCTGGAAGAAATCCTTCACCATCCGTAAACTCTCTTCCCCCAGTAAACCCGTTTCCACTTTCGTTTTCGGATGAAAGGGCGATTTGCCGTCCGTCACCCGGCGGTAGCCGTTCTTTTCATCCGGCGCTGCGTACACGATGCGCCCGATCTTGCTCCAGTACAACGCGCCGGCGCACATTACGCATGGTTCCAAAGTTACGTAGAGCGTAGCTTCCATGAGGTATTTGGCACCGAGGTAATTGAAGGCCGACGTCAGCGCGATCATTTCCGCGTGCGCCGTACAATCGGTCAGCATCTCCACCTGGTTATGGCCCCGGCCGATCACCTGCCCGTTCATCACCACCACCGCGCCAATGGGCACTTCTCCCTTCTCTTCGGCCAGGCGCGCTTCTTTCAGGGCCTGGCGCATGAAATGCTCGTCCGTCATTGTACCATATTTATGAATTCATCTTCCGTCAGGATTTTGACGGTATTGATCTTTTTCGCTTTTTCCAGTTTGCTGCCGGCATCTTCGCCCACGATCAGGTAATTGAGTTTGCTGCTCACGCCGCTGAGGATCTTCCCGCCCTGGGCCTCCACCATTGCTTCAGCATCGCTGCGCTTCAGTTTGTGAAGCGTGCCGGTAAACAGGAAGGTTTGTCCGCCAAGGGTTCCCTCTTCCGATCTCGAACCCTTGCTGCTGGCGAGGTTCAGGCCGAGCGATCCGAGTTTTTGCAACATGTGGATGTTATCCTCGTTGAGGAAAAACTGCCGTACGCTGCCGGCAACTTTCGGCCCGATGTCTTCCAGCGCCAGGAGCTGTTCTTCCGTATACGACGCCAAATCGAGCAGGTGAGATACCGCATTGGCGAGGGTTTTGGCAGTAGTTTCGCCGACATACCGGATCCCCAGCCCGAAGATCAACCGGTGCAGCGGCTGCGCCCGCGAGGCTTCGATGGCCGTCTGCAGGTTGGAGACGGATTTCGGCCCGAAGCCTTCCAGTTTGCCGATGGCGTCGAAATCGAGCGCGTAAATGCCGGGCACATCTTTGAGCAGGCCAAGTCCGTAAAACTTGCGAACATTGCTTTCGCCGAGGCTCCGGATGTCCATCGCATCCTTGCTCACGAAATGGATCATCCGTTCCACCACCTGCGCTTCGCAATTGATGTTCACGCAGCGCCACACGCTTTCGCCTTCCGGCTTGAACAGCGGATCGTGGCACACCGGGCATTCCTTGGGGAACACGATATCGGTTTCGGTGCCGTCGCGCAGGTCGGCTACGGATTTCACGATGTACGGGATTACGTCGCCGGCTCTTTCCACCAGCACGCGATCCCCGATCTTGAGGTCTTTTTCTCGGATGACGTCTTCATTGAAAAGGCTCACGGAAGCCACGGTTACGCCTCCGATGGGCACGGGGTCGATCTTGGCCACGGGCGTGATGGAGCCCGTCCTGCCCACCTGGAACTCCACGTCCCGCAGGATGCTCGTTGCCTGCCGCGCCTTGAATTTATAGGCCATGGCCCAGCGTGGATGGTGCGTGGTCATGCCCAGTTTGTCCTGCAACTGGTAATCGTTCACCTTGATCACCATCCCGTCGATCTCGTAAGGCAGATCGTCGCGGTGCGCCTCGGATTCGGCGCAATACGCGATCACGGCGTCGATCCCTTTCACTACTTTCATTTCCTTCGCAGGGCTCCGGAAGCCCAGCTGCCAGAGCATATCGAGGGTATTGCTGTGGGTCTGGATGGCGGGCGGTTCTTCCATCCCGTCCTGCATCGTATGGAAACTCATGTGATAGAGGAACGCTTCCAGCCCGCGTTTCGCCACTTCATTCGGGTCCACGATGCGCAGCGAGCCGGATGCGGCATTGCGCGGGTTGGCCAGCGGCGGAAGGTTGTCTGCGCTACGATGTTCGTTCAGCCGCGCAAATGTCTTTTTATTGATGAGCACTTCGCCCCGCAGTTCTATCTGCTGGATGCCGTACCGCGAAAAGTTGGCGGAAAGCGGAATGGAACGGATCTGGCGGATGTTGACCGTAATTTCGTCGCCCTGCACGCCGTCGCCCCGCGTGGCGCCGCGGGCCAGCATATCGTTTTCGTAAATGAGGGAAATGCTGGCGCCGTCGAACTTCGGTTCCACGCAATATTCGATTTCCTGCAGCCCGGAAGCTTCCCGGTTCTTGCGGTCCCAGTCCAGCAGGTCGTCTGCATTGTACGAATTCTCCAAACTAAGCATGGGCACGAGGTGCTGCACCGTGGGGAAGTTCTTCGTGAGCCCCTGCGCCACGCGTTGCGTGGGGGAATCCGGGGTTTGCAGTTCCGGGTTGTCTTTTTCCAGCTTTTTCAGCATGGAAAACAGGCGGTCGTACTCTTCGTCGCTCAACACGGGATCGTCCTGCACATAATATCGCCAGTCGCTATGGCGGATCACCTGCCGCAGCGCGTCGGCCAGTTCCTGTGGAGTGCCCGATTTGCCGGACAGCAGCGCCTTCGCTTCCGAGGCGAGGGCTATTTCAATGTCTTTCGCGTACATGATGTATCTGGATAAATCAAAAGTCTGCCGTAAATTTAAACTTTAGTTACCACGCGCGAATAAATTCTTGCCATGAAACACAGCAGTCTAGTAGCACTGGCTTTTATCCTTTTTGCCTGTAAAAGTAAGGAACCGGCGGACCTCCTCGTCCACAACGCCGTCATCTACACGGTGGATACCGGTTTTCGCGTGATGCAGGCCATGGCCGTTACCAATGGCAAGATCGTGGCCACGGGGCCGGAAAAGGAATTGATGGCAAGATTCTCCGCGAAAGAAGCGCTGGATGCCAAAGGAGGCACCATCGTTCCCGGGTTTAACGACGCGCACGCCCATTTTCTCGGATACGCTGCTTCATTGCGGACGGTAGACCTGACCGGCGCCAGAAGCTGGGACGAGGCCCTGGCGCGGGTGCGCGACTTCGCCGCCAAAAATCCCAAAGGCTGGATCATCGGCCGGGGATGGGACCAGAACGACTGGCCCGTGAAAGTGTATCCCGATAAATCGGCCCTCGACCGCATGTTTCCCGACCGCCCTGTGTACCTGGAGCGGGTAGACGGGCATGCCGTGCTGGTGAACCAGGCCGCCATCAAGCTCGCCGGTATCACGCCCGCGTCTACCGACGGCGGTGGTTCCGTGGAAGTGAAGAACGGCGCCATGACGGGCATCCTCATCGACAATGCCATTTCCGGCGTATCGAAATTGATCCCGGAAGCCGATACCGCCACCGTGATCGCATCGATCCTTGCGGCGGAGCGGAATTGCCTGGCCGCGGGGATCACCAGCATTACCGACTGCGGATTGTCGCTCCCCGAAATGCGCCTCCTCGAAAAACTCATCACCACCCATCGCCTGAGCCTCAAACTGAACGTGATGCTGAGCGATTCCGAAGAAAATATCGACTGGATATTGAAGTATGGCCCGTATGAAAAGGGCAACCTCCTTGTGCGCAGCGTGAAATTCTATGGAGACGGTGCGCTCGGTTCGCGGGGCGCCTGCCTGAAACATGATTATGCCGACAAGCCGGGATGGAAGGGCTTTTTACGGAAAGATTCCGCGTATTTCGCCGCCATGGCCGGATTGCTGGCCGGGTCGGATATCCAGATGTGTACCCACGCGATCGGGGATTCGGCGAACAAGGTAATTTTGCAGGTGTACGCGAACGTGCTGAAAGGCCGGAACGACAAGCGTTGGCGCATCGAGCACGCGCAGGTGGTGGATTCCATCGACCGGCGGTATTTCGGGGATTACAGCATTATTCCATCCGTGCAGCCGACCCATGCCACGTCAGACATGTATTGGGCGGAGGCGAGATTGGGGGCTACGCGGGTGAAAACGGCGTACGCGTTGAAGGATTTGCTGAACCAGGTGACCTGGATGCCGCTGGGGACGGACTTTCCCGTAGAAAAGATCGATCCGCTGCGGACGTTCTATGCGGCGGTGGCGCGGAAAGATACGGCGGGTTACCCGGCCGGAGGGTTCCAGATGGAGAATGCGCTCAGCCGGCAGGAAGCCCTGAGAGGCATGACCCTCTGGGCGGCGCAGGGCTCGTTCGAAGAAGGGACGAAAGGGAGCCTTACCCCCGGGAAAGTGGCGGATTTCGTTATCCTCAGCCAGGATATAATGAAAGCAAAGGAAGACCAGATACTCACCACGAGGATTTTAGCTACATTTATCAATGGTAAGCCACGTTACAAGGCGCCGCAGTGAATGCGCCGCGATTATTGACCATTCCACGATTATGTAAGTATGCACACCAAAAACATCAACACCCATCGCATCGAGATCCGGGATTATTTCATGGCGGCCATTTCGGTGGACTGCGTGATTTTCGGGTTCGACGAAGACGAGTTAAAAGTATTGCTCATCAAATCCGACCTGAAGGAGTACAAAGGCAAACCGTCTTTGCTGGGCGACATCGTGCATCCCGACGAAGACCTTGAAACCGCAGCCTACCGCGTATTGCGCGACCGTACCGGGCTGGAGAACGTGTATATGGAACAGGTGCAGGCTTTCGGGGGGATCAACCGCCATCCTGCCGGGCGCGTGGTTACCATTGCGTTCTACTCGCTCGTCAACATCCAGCATTCGGAACTGAAGACGCAGGAGAACGAGCTGCACTGGCATTCCATGAAAGATATTACGGACATGGCTTTCGATCATAAAGACATCCTCGATACCTGCTACCAGCGCCTCCAGGCCAAGGTGATCGATCAGCCGGTAGGCTTCAACCTGCTACCCAAGAAATTCTCCCTGCGCGATTTGCAGAACCTGTACGAAGCCATCCTCGACGTGAAGCTCGACCGCCGGAATTTCCGGAAAAAGTTCTTCGCGATGGATTACCTGGTAGATCTGAACGAGGAGGAAAAGGACGTGCGCCACCGCCCGGCAAGGCTCTACAAGTTCAATCACGATAAATACAACCTGCACCACAAAAAGAATCTCGGTTTTTGATAGGATTTTAACCTTCGAGGTAAAAATTTTAGCTGGCTTCAAATCCTTTATGGTAAAGCGTTTGATGGAGGGATTCCCATGTACCCGGGACACCCATAAAAGTGTATATTTTTCAGAATTCGGGCGAAAAAATTGTTTTTTAACAAAGTTTTAATTAAGATTGTGTACGATATACACACTATAACGGAGAAGGGTGTAATCGACCTAAATAGCTACCAATTTCTGAATCCAGATATTTAATCAACAGACGATATTTCAGGAGAACCCGAGCGAAAGCCATCAAGCCATTCAGCGCCTTCATGGGGCGTTTATCATCTGATTATATTGCATTTTATCAAATTCCACGTTGTGATGCAGGACAAATATGTCTTTCATTAAGCAGGCTGTTCCATCCCGGACAGCCTGTTTTCATTTTACCTACTTGTTTGTGTGTTGCCGGCCCGCCGTTCAACGCTGTGAAAAATTCAGTTGCAAGGGGTTGCAGTTGAAAATTTTTTAATGAAAGGTGGATATGCCTTTCAATGTTCCAAATTCCTTCTCCTCCGCAGCCGCAGCCGCTATTTTCGTAACTTGCATGTTTCCCCCGGGCGTTAGCCGCGCCAGGCATAAGAAGATTTGTCAAACATGACTTATACACCGAACAACAAAATCAGGATTGTAACCGCAGCGGCCCTGTTCGACGGGCACGACGCGGCCATCAACATTATGCGCCGCATCATGCAGGGCACCGGCGCCGAAGTGATCCACCTCGGGCATAACCGCTCCGCCGCCGAAATCGTGGACTGCGCCATCCAGGAAGATGCGCAGGGCATCGCGGTAACGTCGTACCAGGGCGGGCACATCGAGTTCTTCAAGTACATGTACGACCTGCTGAAGGAAAAAGGCTGCGGCCACATCCGCATCTTCGGCGGCGGCGGCGGCACCATCCTCCCCTCCGAAATCGATGAGCTGCACGCATACGGCATCGCCAGGATTTATAGTCCGGACGATGGCCGGAAGTTCGGGCTCGCCGGCATGATCGAAGACGTTATCCGCCAGTGCGATTTCGAAACGGTGGAAAAAGGTAAATGGAAACTGGACGCCGCGAAACTCCGGCATTTCGACTCCCCGGAAATCGCAAAAGCCATCACTTACGCGGAAAATTTCGCGCTGAACGGGCAGCAGGAAGACCTCAAGATCATGGCCTCCCGCACCGTGCCCGTACTCGGTATCACCGGAACGGGCGGCGCCGGTAAATCCAGCGTTACGGACGAATTAGTTCGTCGCTTCCTGCGGACGTACACCGATAAAACCATCGCCGTTATTTCCGTAGACCCGTCCAAAAAGAAAACGGGCGGCGCACTGCTGGGAGACCGCATCCGGATGAACTCCATCCACCACCCCCGCGCCTACATGCGTTCGCTCGCCACGCGCGAAAGCGATAAAGCGATCAGCCTCCACATCCAGGAAGCCATCGATATCTGCAAAGCCGCCGCATTCGATTTTATCATCCTCGAAACCTCCGGCATCGGCCAGAGCGACACCGCCATCGTCGATTACTGCGATGTACCGTTGTATGTGATGACCCCCGAATACGGCGCCGCTTCCCAGCTGGAAAAGATCAACATGCTGGATTACGCCGATCTCATCTGTATCAATAAATTCGATAAAGCCGGCGCGCTCGATGCCCTGCACGACGTGCGCAAGCAATATAAGCGCAACAATGGTTTGTGGGACGCGAAAGACGAAGTCCTCCCGGTAGTAGGCACCATCGCTTCGCAATTCAACGACCCAGGCGTGAACCAGCTCTTTGGCCGGCTCATGCACCGGATCGTGGAAAAAACCGGCACGCACTTCGGGGAAGACAAGCCCGATAAACCCGTGACCGCCACATCCACCAAATCCCTCATCATCCCGCCCGCCCGCGTCCGCTACCTGTCCGAAATCGCGACGGCGAACGCGGAGTATAACGAATGGGTGACGGAACAATGCGCCCTCGCCACACAGTGGTACCAGCTAGATGGCGTCCTCAAAACGCCCGGGCTCAAACATGCCGCCGAACTGGAGGAAATCAGCCGGCACGTACAGCAAAAGATCGCGCCGGAATGCAAAGCCCTCATCAACGGCTGGCCCGCGCTGGTAGCGAAGTTCAAAGCCGATTACTATGAATTCCAGGTGCGCGACAAAGTCATCAAACTGCCGCTTTTCAGCGAAAGCCTCAGCCATACCCGCATCCCGAAAGTGTCGCTGCCGAATTACAACGACTGGGGAGATATCCTCCGCTGGCAGCTCACCGAAAACCTCCCCGGAGAATTCCCTTACGCAGCGGGCGTGTTCCCGCTGAAACGCGAAGGCGAAGACCCCACGCGGATGTTCGCCGGCGAAGGCGGGCCCGAGCGCACCAATAAAAGGTTTCACTACGTTTCGGTGGATCAGCCGGCCAAACGCCTGTCTACCGCGTTCGACAGCGTAACGCTTTACGGCGAAGACCCCGCCTATCGCCCGGATATTTACGGGAAGATCGGGAACAGCGGCGTGAGCATCGCTTCCGTAGACGATGCCAAAAAACTCTATTCCGGCTTCGACCTCTGCGACCCCAAGACCTCCGTGTCCATGACCATCAACGGGCCCGCACCGATATTGCTCGCCTTTTTCATGAACGCCGCCATCGACCAGGAATGTGAAAAATACATCGTGAAAGAGGGGCTCCAGGAAAAGGTGGATGCCATCATCCGGAAGAAATTCAAAGATCACCCGCTTCCCAGGTACAATGGCGAACTGCCCCATGGTAACGATGGGCTGGGCCTGCGCTTGCTGGGGATTTCGGGCAGCGATGTGCTGGAGCCGGAAGTATACGCGAAGATCAAAGCCTATGCGCTCAGCACCGTTCGCGGAACGGTGCAGGCCGATATTTTGAAGGAAGACCAGGCGCAGAATACCTGCATCTTCTCGACCGAATTCGCGCTGAAGCTGATGGGCGACGTGCAGGAGTATTTCATCCGTGAGAAAGTCCGCAACTTCTATTCGGTGAGCATTTCGGGGTACCACATTGCCGAAGCCGGCGCCAATCCCATCACACAGCTCGCGTTCACACTGGCCAACGGTTTCACGTACGTGGAATATTACCTGAGCCGCGGCATGAACATCGACGATTTTGCGCCGAACCTGTCTTTCTTCTTCAGCAACGGCATGGACCCCGAATACGCCGTGATCGGCCGTGTGGCCCGGCGCATCTGGGCAAAGGCCATCAAGTATAAATACAAAGGGAACGACCGCTCGCAGAAACTGAAATATCACATCCAGACCTCGGGCCGCAGTTTGCACGCGCAGGAGATCGACTTCAACGATATCCGTACCACGCTGCAGGCGCTCTACGCCATATACGACAACTGCAATTCCCTCCACACCAACGCGTACGACGAAGCCATCACCACGCCCACCGAAGAAAGTGTGCGCCGTGCGATGGCCATTCAGCTCATCATCAACCGGGAACTGGGAACGGCGAAGAACGAAAACCCCAACCAGGGTAGCTTTTTCGTGGAAGAACTGACGGACCTCGTGGAAGAGGCCGTGCTGGCGGAATTCAACCGCATCACCGAGCGCGGCGGCGTGCTAGGCGCCATGGAAAGGATGTACCAGCGCAACAAGATCCAGGAAGAAAGCCTGTATTACGAATCGTTGAAACATTCCGGCGAGTTTCCCATCATCGGTGTTAATACCTTCCTCAATAAAAACGGCTCGCCCACGATCATTCCGGCGGAAGTGATCCGTTCCACCACGGAGGAAAAAGAATACCAGATCAATGCGCTCAACGCGTTCCAGGAGCGGCATTCAGCCGACGGAGAAACGCAGCTGAAAAAACTGCAGGACGTGGCGGTGCAGAACGGCAACCTGTTCGCGCAACTTATGGAAACCGTGAAATACTGCACCCTCGGGCAGATCACGCATGCGCTGTACGAAGTGGGCGGCCAGTATCGCAGGAATATGTAGCCGGAAATATCAAATCATAAGAAAAGCACGACGGATAGGGTCGTGCTTTTTGTTTTGATCGCTTCTGGATTTCATTTCCTTCTATCGTATCTTTCCGGCATGCAAACCGCCACCACTTACCAGCAAAGGATAGACGAAATCTCCCAACGCCTCCGCCAAACGGATGCACGGCTTAAACAGCTCAGTTTCATACGGCTGCTGGCTTTTGTGGGCATCCTTTTCACGGCGATCCAGTATTTCCGGCAGGATTTCCATTGGCCCTGGCTGGCGGGCGCATTCGTGCTCGTTTGCGGGTTCGTCTGGAGCCTGGCGCGGTACCAGAAAGGGAAAGACCACCAGGCTTACCTGAAAGAACTCCTTTCCCTCAATGAAAAAGAACGGAAACTGGTGACCGGCGGCGGCGCGGATTTTGAGGATGGCGAAGCGTTTATCGACGATCAGCATGATTTTTCCGGCGACCTGGACGTGTTCGGCCCCTCGTCGCTGTATCAGCATATCAACCGCACCGGCACGCTGTCGGGCAAGACGCGGCTGGCCAACTGGCTGAAATCTCCCCTGCAATCTGCCGGTGCGATCCGCGACATGCAGGCTGCCGTAAGGGAGTTAAGCCCCCGGATAGGGTTCCGGCAGGATTTTGCGGCGCATGCCCGGCTGGCGAACGAGTCTCCGCGCGACATGGAGGAGATCCGCCTGTGGAAATCCGCGCCCATGGAGTTTGTGCACCGGAAGGGATTGCGGATCGCGGCGTACGCGATGCCGGCGCTTGTATTGGGCGGTATGGTGTATTATGGTTTCACCGGCACGTATGTCTGGATGTTGCTGGCGCTGTTCGTGAACTGGGGGATTTTGCTGATGAACGTCAAGAAAGTGAATGCCCAGCACATCCTGGTGTCGAATAAGGAAAAGGTACTGGCGAAATTTGCGGTGTTGCTGCGGATGATCGGCGCGGAAGACTGGAAAGGCGTGCCCTGGCTGGAAGCGCAGAAGCGTACGGCCACGGATGCCGACCGTTCGCTCCATGCCCTTGCGCGGGTGAGCAACGCGCTCGACCAGCGGATGAACCTGCTGGTGGGGATCGTACTGAATTCCATCATGCTGTACGACATTCACTGCATGTTCCGCCTGGAACGATGGAAGGAAAGGCATCGCGGCGATATGGACGAATGGCTGGACGCGATCGCGCTCATGGAAACGGCGAACAGTTTGGCCACTTTTGCCTTCAACCACCCCGATTATATTTTCCCCGAAGTGGGTGGAGGGATGAGTGGTACCGGTGGAGAAGGGATCGGTCATCCGCTGATCCCCGAAAACGAATGCGTGAAAAACGACTGGAGCATCGCCGGAAAAGAACAATGCCACATCGTGACGGGGTCGAACATGAGCGGGAAAAGTACTTTCCTGCGGAGCGTGGGCGTGAACTGGCTGCTGGCGATGACCGGCGCGCCGGTTTGTGCGGTACGGTTCCGGTGCCACCCGGTGCGGATCATGACGTCTATGCGGATCAGGGATTCCATCGCGCGGCATACTTCTTATTTCCAGGCCGAGCTGCAGCGGCTGCAACGCATCATCGATGTATTGAAAAGCGGGGAGGAAGTGTTCATCATCCTCGACGAAATCCTCAAAGGCACGAATTCCGAAGATAAGCTGACGGGCTCCCGCGAGCTGGTGAAGCATTTCCTGCAGTTCCGCTGCGCGGGGATGATCGCCACGCACGACCTGGAGCTGGGCGCGCTGGAAGCGGAGTGCCCCGGGCAGGTGCGCAACTACTGTTTCGAAAGCAGTCTCGATAACGGAAAACTGCACTTCGACTATACGATGCGGCCGGGCATCGCGCGGAATAAAAACGCCACTTTCCTCATGCGGCAGATGGGGATCATATAAATTTTTGTTGCACTAATAAAATTAGTATTTTTACTAAAATTATTAGTGTATATGACGCTCCCGTTCAGCGATACACCCGCTTCATTCCCATACTATAAAGGCCGCGGCGCCCAGGTGAACCCTAAGAACAAATACCTGGCGGAAGAATACGCGCAGGAACATCCGGAAGGCATCGACGACTGGTGGCAGGCGGACGTTCCCACGCAGATCTTCGAAGAAAACGCGAAAACGCTCGTGAATAAGGTCGACAGTCCCGATGTGGGCATGTGGTACTCCATGAACCCTTACCAGGGCTGCGAGCACGGCTGCATTTACTGTTATGCCCGGAATTCGCACCAGTTCTGGGGGTTCAGTGCCGGGCTGGATTTCGAGCGGAAGATCGTCGCCAAAACGAATGCGCCGGAGTTGCTCCGCAAGTTCCTCAATAATAAAAACTGGGTCCCCAGGCCGTTGTCCCTTTCGGGGAATACGGACTGTTACCAGCCGCTGGAGCGGAAAATGTGGCTGACGCGGCAGTGCCTGGAAGTGGCCTGGGAATATCGCCAGCCGGTGGGGATCATCACGAAAAATGCGCTGGTGTTGCGGGATAAGTACATCCTGCAGAAAATGGCGGAGCATCAGCTGATTTGTGTGTACGTGAGCCTGACGACGTTGCAGGAAGACCTTCGCCAGAAGATGGAACCGCGGACGGCCACGGCCGTGCAGCGCCTGAAGGTGATCCGGGAGTTGTCGGAACTGGGGGTTCCGGTGGGGGTGATGACGGCGCCCATCATTCCGGGACTGAACGATCACGAGATCCCCCGGTTACTGGAACAGGCGGCGGAGAATGGCGCGAAATACGCGGGGTACACGGTGGTGCGCCTGAACGATGCCGTGAAGATCATATTCAAGGATTGGCTGCAGAAGAATTTCCCCGACCGGTCGGAAAAAGTGTGGCACATGATCGAAGGGCTTCACGGCGGCGAAGTGAATGATAGCCAGTTTGGCCGCAGGATGCGTGGCGACGGGAACCTGGCAGACATCATCCGCCAGCAGTTCAGGGTGCAAACGAAGCGCCTGGGCATGAACCAGGAGAAGTTCGAGTTCAACACGAGCCTGTTCGCCCGGCCTACGAACCAGTTGAAGCTGTTTTGAGGGAAGGTCGCTCGATAGGTACTCTTGAGCAATTATCCATGTAAATCGAAAGTTTGCGTTCGAATTGCAAGGATCCATATCGGCGACTCGGTATCGATCAGTTTGATGCAGAAATCAGCAGGCCGTTTTAGACAGTGAGATTGTTGTATCGGCGGCTCTGTATCCATCAGTTTGATATAGAAAGGATCGTGTTATTAGTTTGATATAAGAACTTGCCTGCGCTTTTTTATCCAGCCAAAATTGACTTCAGTAACAGGATATCAAGGTCAGGAAGAAGTGGCATGAATTGCAATGGCGAGCCAATGCTGCAGCGCATGGTCCTTCAAGTCGGAATTATACGTTATTCCTAAAGCAATAACCCGCTGCGAAGTGCGGATGAGGGTTTAATATATAGATATTTTTACTATCTTTAATCCCCTCATACCTGTAAAATAACATGCGAACCGCACTTACTTCCCTGTGCCTCAGTGCTTTATTGTGCTGCTGGATGCCCCCTCCCGCGCATGCCCGCACCCACGCATCCGGCCCAACGGCACCGGCGGAGGAGAACACCAACTTCGTTATCCGGGAAAAGAAAGAACGCTATGAATTCACCCGTGGCGATAAACCGAACCCCGTTTGGGTAAAGGAAACCTCCGGCACCACATACCGCTGCAACGAATTTCGCGAATCCATCCCCATCGTCACCTTCTATAACGATTACAGCCGCGTGGAAGCAGTAAAAGCCTGGGTAGACGGCGACCGCTTCAAAGTAAAACCCGAACACCGCTACCACGCCATCGAGGATATTTTCTACGCAGACGCCAGGATCTGCGGGTTCATGCTCCCGTTCAAAAAGAAAGGAACGGAAAGCCGCACCGAAATCGAAAAAATCACCATCGATCCCCGGTATTTCAACACTGTATATTTCCAGGAAGACTATCTCGTCGAATCCAAAGAAGTCACCATCGTTATACCCCGCTGGATGAAAACGGAAATAAAAGAAATGAACTTCGATGGGCACGGCATCCAACTCGTCAAATCCTACGATAAAAAACTCGACGCCGACGTTTTCACCTACACCGCCACGCAAATTCAACCCGGCAAAAGCGAGCCCGGAGCCCCGGGCCCCAGCTACCTCTATCCACACCTGCTGATCTTCAGCCACAGCGCAGATTCCCCCGCAGGCAGCGCTACTTACTTCGGCAACCTGCAAAACCTCTACGCCTGGTACCACAGCCTCGTGGCCGCCGTCGATAACGACCGCGATGCCGTCAAATCCACCGCGGCCGCCATCGTGAAAGACAAATCCTCAGACCTCGATACAATCAAAGCCATCTACACCTGGATGCAGGAAAACATCCGGTACATCGCCTTCGAAAACGGCATAGCAGGCTTCAAACCCGCCAGCGCACAGGATGTACTGGCCAAAAAGTACGGCGACTGTAAAGGAATGGCCAACCTCACCCGCGAAATGCTCGCCTCCCTCGGTTTCGACGCCAGGCTCTGCTGGATCGGGACGCGCCACATCGCCTACGACTATTCCCTGCCCACCCTCGCCGTGGATAACCACATGATCTGCGCGGTTTTGCTGGACGGCAAAACCTGGTTCCTCGATGCCACCGAAACCTACATCGGCTTCGACCAATACGCCGAACGCATCCAGGGCCGGCAGGTGCTCATCGGCAACGGCGACATATTCGAGCTGTCCCGCATTCCCGAGCGCACCTTCGTGCAGAACCGCCAGACCGAAAAAAGGGTACTCCGCATCGAGGGGGCGAAACTCACCGGCACCGCCTCTCACCGGCTTACGGGCGAATGCATCGAAAACATCCTGTCCAGCATCCATCAAATCCGCAAAACGAAACTCGACGAAGCACTGCAGGAATACCTGTCCAAACAGAACAGTCAATACCGCATCGCCAACATGCGCACTTCCGACCTCCACAACTGGAATACCGACCTCGTCATCGAATACGACATCACCCATCACGACGCCGTGAGCGCCTTCGGCGACGAGCTCTTCGTGGAATTGGACTTCCGCAAGGAAATGGACGACGCCGGCATCGATACCGCCCGTCGCCGCCACGACTTCTGGTTGCCCTACAAACGGCAACTGGTGCAGGAAACGGTGCTTGTCCTGCCGGATGGCTACAAGGTGAAATCCCTCCCGCCAGCGCTCGAGGTAAACCAGCCCAACTACGCCTTCAAAGCGGCATACGAACAGCAAAACGGACAGGTCATCTACCGGAAAGAAATCATCATCCGCAATACGCGCCTGCAACGCAAAGACTTCGCAGCCTGGAACGCCGACATCAAAAAACTACGCCAATCCTATCTCGAACAAATCTCCCTTACCAAAAAATAATTCACCGATGAGGACCACCATTGCCATCATTATCTGCCTGTTGCTGTTCATCACCGGTATGGTAGCCCAGGAGCGGAAGCCCGAATCCTGGGACGTGCAGGCGGAAAAAAAGTATAAAAAACGGCAGGAGGAAGTGAAGGAGGAAGTCTGGAACATCAAACAGGCCGGATTCCGCAACCGGACCGTACCTCCGGAATATGCGAACGAATCCACCGTGATCCTGGCCCGGTACGTAGATCTTATGACGCCGCAGAAAGCCGTGAAACTCCATCGAACGGAGCGCAACCTCGTGGCTATCAATGATAAGGCAGCGCTGGAACGGTACTCCGACTTCGAGTTCAAACAATACGAAAACTACAACGACAGCTACCAGCTGGAGCCGTTCGATAAAATCACGAAAGTTGTGTACCTCGGCGTCCGGATTTATAAAAAAGACGGCTCCACGAAGGAAATCTACGGAGATGAAGCCGTTGTGACCGACCTGGTGCGCAACCGCTACAAATCCCGCAAGCTCGCCATTCCCGACCTGCAAGTGGGCGATCTCGTGGATTATTATTTCCGGGAAGAATCTTTTGTGACCGGCGCCAACAACTTTTCGCGCGAGCTTTTCGTGTTTGGGGAGGAAGAGCCGGTACTGGAATATGCGATCCACGTCGGTGCGTTCAATGAATGGTTTTCGATGGAATACCGGTCGATGAACGGCGCGCCCAATTTCAAGGAACGGTACGACGATCACCTCATTCACCTGGACATGCTCGTGCGCAACATCCCGCCCCAACCCGTCAACCTCTGGATGAACCCTTTCCGGCAATTACCCATGGTGCGGGTGCACCTCCGGCCCGGTGCCCGTAACGAAAAAGCCGGCCGCAGGAAGGAAGGGATGATCTACGCCAACCCCAATGCCACAAAGATCCGCGACGAAGCCGTCATGAACATCGCGCCGCTCCGAAACCTGAAGGCCGTGACCACCCTGCCCTCGTACGCAGAAGTGACAGAACGGGTGAAACGTTTCAAAAAGGAAAACCCCAACGCATCGCAGGCCCAGCTGGCGGAATTCATTTACCACGTAGTGCGGTATGCGGTCGTTTACCACATTTGGCCCAACGATCCCATCGTGGTGGACCGCCGCCGCAATTTCAACGCGCTGCGCGAAGAGAATTTCCTGCTCTATGTGAATTATGTACTCGATAAATTCGATGTGCCCGCAGAATTCGTGTTCACCACAAGGAAAGACGGCCCGGCGCTGACGGACGTATTCGATTCGGACGATTTCCGGATGATGTTGCGCACTACGGGCGACAAGCCCGTTTATATAAGCGTTGACGGCCTTTTCGCGACTACAGACCACATTCCGGCCGAATTCGAGGGCCAGAAAGGATCGCTGCTGCCGCGAAGCAGTGCACATGTAGACGGACAGTGGGACATCCCCGAAAGCCCCGCAGGCCAGAACCGGCAGACCAACCTGATGAAGATCGGCTTCGCGAAAGACAACCTCCAGCAACTGGAGATCGACCGCGAAACGACGGTTACCGGCCATTTCCGGAAGCGCACCCAGCAACAGCTTTTGTTATTCGAAGATTATTACACCGAGGAAAGGAAGCTCCTGGGGATAGAAACCTCGTTCATGGACGATTTCAAAAAAAGCCGGAATACCCGCGCCCTGCACGATGAATACCTGAACGCCTTCGACAGGGCGCGCCGCGCCGTGAAAGACTATTTCCGGGAAGAAGTGCAGCAGCAGTTCCAAGACGCAACCCTCACGCTCGACACTTTCGGGATCAAGGCGATGGGCCTGCGCACCGAAACCCCCGACCTGGTCTACAATACCCGCTTTTCGCTGGATGGGCTGGTCAAAAAAGCCGGGGCAGACTATATCCTCGACGCCGGCCGGCTCATCGGCGGGCAGATCGCCGTGAAGCCCTCCCAGCGCAAGCGCACCGCGGATATTTATATGTCTTTCGCCCGGTCGTTCGCATATGACATCGAATTCGACATCCCTGAAGGGTATGTGGCCGAGGGAATAGAAAAACTCCCCAGGCAGGTAGACAACGAATGCGGAAGCTTCATCGTGATAGCGGAACAAAATGACGGGAAGCTCCGGTTGCAGATCACGAAAACATATAAGACGGCCCACGCCGCAGCCGCAAAATGGCCGCAGCTGCTGGAAATGATCGATGCGGCGGAAGCCTTCAAAGACCAGAAGATACTCCTCAGAAAAGCGGGGTGACAAAAAGAAATTTTCAAGGAAACAATTTTTTAATAAAAAATATTGCGAAAGAAAAAAAATTATTTTCTATCTTTGTTGACGTAAACAAACGCTAAATAACAATGTCACGCAATTGTACATTTAAGATGAAGGTCGCAAAACGCATGCAGAAGCAGGCGGGTGGCTATATGCGGGCAGGTTATAGCAGGTAACAAAGCAAGAAGTTATCCGAAAGATATAACAGAAGGGTCCCGCAGAAAATGCGGGACCTTTTTTTTAGTGCTGATGGACATACAACTGAACAAAACAATCGCGCAAGTGCGACGCCGGGCAATGGCGTGCTGGATGTGCCTTTCATGGTACCCTCCTGGTGGGACCGTTATGCATTGATGTGAACGTAATTATTACGAACGTTATTCATAGCCCGGTCCGCCACCCATAGCCGACCGGGCTTTTTATTTGAAGCCCCGAAACGGAAACGAACATACATTATAACATGGTAAGTGCTTTTTAGAGAAAAAGTGATTTGCCCCAAAACGAGACCCAATGAGAAACGTTGTACAATTTGTAAGAGAGGCCCTGATCAACAATTTCCGGGAATTGGACCAATGGTTCCAGGAAGATTCGGTATTACTGCATTTTAAACCGGAACGCGACACCTGGAATGCGCGGGAAGTGATTGAACATATATGCCTTACCAACTATTTTCTGCTCCTGACCATCAATAAAAGCACCCGCCGCGCGCTGGAACGCAAGGTTGACGGGTTGCACATCATGCCGGGATCGGATTATGAAGATAAATTCCGGCAGATCGAAGTCGTGAGCAGCAAATCCTTCGGATGGGTAAACCCCGCTCACCTGGAGCCCTCCGGCACCAGGGACCTCGATGAAATCCGCATCCTCCTCAAACAACAATTTGCGCAGTGCATGTATAATCTCAGCCTGCTCAAAAACGGAGAAGGAAAACTCGTCAAAACGATGATGACCGTCAATAACCTGGGGAAACTGGATATCTATCAATATATCTTCTTCCTCACCAAACACATCGAACGCCACATCGCTCAGTTACACGAACTGCGCGACCAGTTCGAAGAAAGTGCGGTAATGATCTGAACTATCTATACAAAGCAAAAGAAAAGAGTCAACCCCGGCTCCCGCTTTTGCGGGAGCTTTTTTTAACACTTAAAAATGCCAACAATGAGAAAGAATCATACATCCACATACCAAAACCTCAAACCGGACCGCGTAGCGATCCTATCCACAAACTATAACATCAGGTATGATGGACTATACGACGACGGCGGAGGAAAGCTGCTCCTTGCTCTCCTTCCGCATACGGTGCCCGCGCTCCCGAAAGCGCGCCGTGCGGGAAGACCGGGAAAAACGATTGATTAAACTAAGACGTGAAATCAACAGGCTGGACGAAATAAATGACAAGCTCGGCTTCGAACCGCTGGACCCACCCATCCAGCGGGGATTCGAGCGGTCGTTCGCCTTGCGTGAAGACGTGGCGAAATCGGCTGATAGCCAATTTTACCAGAACATCCTCGACAGGATCAATACGAAACAGTATCATCCCTACCGTCATTTTAAAGAGAAGAAACGGCAAAAGGGAAAAAAGGTATATGTCCCTATCGATCATCAGCTTCGCGAACCCTGCCCCCAATCGTTTCAGCAGCTTGCATTCAGCGAAAAGGAAACTGCCTGCTTCGAGCTGTATCCGTTCTATTTTAAAGACAATCTGACCCCCGCCTGGTATTACCGCTTCCGGGAACCCTGGCGTTTTGTTTTGTGCATCCGGCCTCATTGGGTGGATAAGCGGAAGATAAACAGTGTCTTGATCGAATCCCGGTTGAAAGAAATCGACAATTACCTCGACGGCCGCCACCTGTGGTGCAAGATCCAAAGAATGAAAGGTTGGCGGGTAACGAGGTACAATTGCAAGGAAACCGGCAAGTTCCCGAGAGAACGGCACCGTATGGCTTACTGGCTGGAATCAGCCGCAAAAGAATTTTTATAATTTTTATCCCTACCCGGTACCGTGGCATAAAAGATGCCGCGGTATCGTTAACTTGTCTGTCAACAGACAGACGTTTTAATTCATCTATATGTCAAAACTCAAACTTCGCGGCAAAGACCTCCGGGCTATCGGTTACCCCGAATCTCCCGTGATCAGCGTCGCGATCGGTGTCATGGAGAAGCATTACAAGCATCACTCGCAAGACGCCGCGCTGGCCCTGCTTTCGCAGGTGCTGCAAGACCCCGCCGCTTTCGCGGCAGACGAGCATCTCGGCAAAATCGCCGAAAAGCTCATCGTGGAAGAACCCACGGAAATCCCGATTCTCGAAGCCGCGCTGCCTTACCAGGTTTTCGGGGAAGCATTCATCGACGAAAGCGCGCTCCGGCAAATGAACTACGCCATGCGCTTGCCGGTAACCGCCGCCGGCGCACTGATGCCGGATGCCCACCACGGATACGGACTGCCCATCGGCGGCGTGCTCGGTGTCCGCAATGCCGTGATCCCTTACGCCGTTGGCGTAGACATCGGCTGCCGGATGTGCCTGTCCATCCTCGATATTCCCGTTGCGAACCTCGAGAAAAACGCGTCGCAGTTCAAACGGGAACTGATCGCACAAACGGCTTTCGGCGCCGGAACGCCGTGGAAAAAGCGGGAAGACGATCCCGTGCTGGAAAATCCTGCGTTCGAAGAAATCGGACTCCTGAAACACCTGCACGATAAAGCTGCCGCACAGCTGAGCACTTCCGGCTCCGGCAACCACTTCGTGGAATGGGGCGAAGTAACGATCTCCGACCCCGCGAACGAATGGAACCTGGAACCGGGAACGTACCTGGGTTTGCTGTCGCATTCCGGCTCAAGAGGCCTGGGCGCCCAGATCGCCGGGCATTACACCAAAGTGGCGCGTGAAGTTTGCCAGCTTCCGCGGGAAGTACAACACCTCGCCTGGCTGGATATGGATTCCGATAACGGACGGGAATACTGGATGGCGATGAACCTCGCCGGAGATTATGCTTCCGCGAATCACCACCACATCCACCGCCGGCTGATCAAGGCCATGGGCGCTACTTTGCTGGCAAGGGTGGAAAACCACCACAACTTCGCCTGGAAAGAGAATCATGGTGGGGAAGACCTTATCGTTCACCGGAAAGGCGCCACTCCTGCGGGTAAAGGCGCACTCGGCGTGATCCCCGGATCCATGACCGAACCGGGATTCATCGTACGCGGACGGGGCTTCGAAGCTTCGCTGGATTCGGCTTCGCACGGCGCGGGCCGGCAGATGAGCCGCTCCAAGGCCACGCAAACCTTTACGATGCACGAACTGAGCCGCCTGCTGCGCGATAAAGGCGTAACACTCGTTGGCGGCGGGCTGGACGAAGCGCCGGGTGCCTACAAAGACATCCGCGCCGTGATGGCCGCACAAAAGCCGCTGGTAGACGTGGTAGGATCTTTCCTTCCGAAGATCGTCCGCATGGCCGACGGCGGACCGGGAGAAGATTGATCATCCATCCGCCGGAGATAAAAAACGGGGGAGACAGTAAGCTGTCTCCCCCGTCGTATTTTCAGCAAAGGCTGTCCTGTTAAGCCTTTTGCAGGAATTTTTCTTCGTACACCTGCCTGATCCCCTGTTCCAGCGGGATTTGCGCTTTCCAGCCGAGGCTGTGGAGGCGGGAAACGTCCATCAGTTTGCGGGGCGTGCCGTCGGGTTTGGTGGTGTCGAACACCAGTTTCCCTTCGTATCCCACGATTTTCTGTACCATCCGCGCCAGGTCGGCGATGCTAAGGTCTTCTCCCACGCCGATATTGATCGGGCCGGGCTCGTTGTAGCCCTGCATGAGGAAGAAACAGGCATCGGCCATATCGTCTGCATGGAGGAATTCGCGGAGGGGCGATCCCGTTCCCCAGATCACCACTTCGCTTTGCGCATTGGTTTTCGCGTCGTGGAATTTGCGGAGGAGGGCGGGCAGCACGTGGGAGTTCTGCAGATCATAGTTATCGTTGGGGCCGTAGAGATTGGTCGGCATCACGGAAATGAACTGCGAACCGTACTGGCTGCGGTAAGCGTCGCACAGTTTGATGCCGGCGATCTTGGCGATGGCGTACGGCTCATTGGTCGGTTCCAGCGTACCGGTGAGGAGGTATTCTTCCTTCAGGGGTTGTGGCGCCAGTTTGGGATAGATGCACGACGATCCGAGGAACATGAGTTTTTTCACACCGTTGAGATGGGCATGATGGATCACGTTGTTCTGGATCATGAGGTTATCGTACAGGAATTCCGCGCGATAGGTGTTGTTGGCCACGATGCCGCCCACTTTGGCGGCGGCGAGGAACACGTAATCGGGTTTTTCTTCCTGGAAGAAAGCCGCAACGGCGGCCTGGTTGCGCAGGTCGAGGGTGTCCGAGGTGCGGGTCACGAAGTTGTGGAAGCCCGCTTTTTGCAGTCTCCGCGTGATGGCGGAGCCTACCATGCCACGGTGCCCTGCGATGTATATTTTGTCGGTCGGTTGCATGTGTTATTCGAATTGGTTCAGGACTTTGTACCCTGCGTCTTTCAGGAGTTTTTCGCGGCGGAAAAGTTCGATATCGGCCTGCATCATGTCTTTCACGAGGCTATACAGGTCGTGTTCCGGTTGCCAGCCCAGTTGGGTTTTGGATTTGGTAGGGTCGCCGATGAGAAGGTCCACTTCCGTGGGGCGGAAATACCGTGGGTCCACGGCTACCACTTCCGTTCCGGGTTTGAGGGGGAAATCGGGGTGGGTGGCGGATTTCACGATACCTTTTTCTTCTGCGCCGGCGCCGGTGAACTCCAGTTCCACGCCGATCTCGGCGAAGCTGAGGCGGATGAAGTCGCGTACGGTGTTGGTTTCGCCGGTGGCGATCACGTAATCTTCAGGTTTATCCTGCTGGAGGATGAGCCACATTGCTTTCACATAATCTTTGGCATGGCCCCAGTCGCGTTTGGCGTCGAGGTTGCCCATAAAGAGTTTATCCTGCATGCCGAGGCCGATCTTGGCGACGCCGCGGGTGATTTTGCGGGTCACGAAAGTTTCGCCGCGGAGGGGAGATTCGTGGTTAAAGAGGATACCGTTGCAGGCGTACATGTTGTAGGCTTCGCGGTAGTTGACGGTGATCCAGTACGCGTACATTTTAGCGACGGCGTAGGGAGACCGGGGGTAGAACGGGGTTTTTTCGGATTGGGGGATTTCCTGCACCAGGCCGTACAATTCAGACGTAGAAGCCTGATAAATGCGGGTTTTTTCCGTCAATCCCAGCAGGCGCACGGCTTCCAGGATGCGGAGGGTGCCTATGCCATCCACGTCGGCGGTGTATTCCGGCGTTTCGAAACTTACCTGCACGTGGCTCATGGCGCCGAGGTTGTAGATTTCGTCTGGCTGTACTTCCTGGATAATGCGGATGATATTGGTGGAGTCCGTAAGGTCGCCGTAATGCAGTTTCAGGTTGACGTTAGGTTCATGAGGATCCTGGTATAGGTGATCGATCCGGTCTGTGTTGAACAGGGAGGTGCGGCGCTTGATGCCGTGCACTTCGTACCCTTTTTTCAGGAGCAGTTCCGTTAAATAGGCGCCGTCCTGCCCGGTGATCCCCGTAATTAAAGCTTTTTTCATCTGTTTGGGCGGATTTTATCCCGGCAAAAATAGCATTATCCCGGGTATCGGCGGGGGAAAAATGAAACCGCCCGGACAAATCTGCCGGGCGGTTCGCAACTATCGGTCGTTACACACGTATATAAATTTTCTTTCTATCCATCCACCATCCCACGAGCCACAGCAGTAGCACGTGGAAGAGCGCGAAGGCCAGGGAGCCGGGGTAATCGCCGAGGGCGGGCTGGAAAATATGATGGTACATCCAGCTGTAGAGCCCTTCATGGTCCGGGCCGAGCCGGAAATAGGTGTAAGTGTCTACCAGCATGCCGGACAGTACGTAAATGAACAGCGGGTTTTTCCCGAACACTTCGAAGAAATAGGTCCCTTTGCCCTGCCAGCCTTTCATTTCAATGAGGTAGATGAGGACGGAAAGCACGAGGGTGGCCAGGCCTACGGTGTAGAGCACGTAAGAGCTGGTCCAGATTTTCTTGTTGATGGGGAAAACGGCGCTCCACAGCAGTGCGATGGCGATGAGGGCCGATCCGGCGATCACCAGTTTGAGGAGCATGCCGCGGGCATGGCGGTTCTTCTGCACATAAGCGCCTACCAGGTAGCCGAACACCACGTTCCCGACGGCGGGCAGGGTGCTCAGGAGCCCTTCGGGATCGAAAGCCACGCCTTCGCCATGGTACATGTGCGATTCCCCGAGGATGGCGAGGTCGATGGCCTGGCCTGCGTGGCCGGTCATGCTGTAAGGGTCTCCGGGTGCGCCGAAGAAATACATCACGGCCCAGTAGCCCAGCAAAATCAGGACGGTAGCGATGGCGGCGCCTTTGGGTTTCAGGTAGTGGATGAGCAATGCCCCGATGCAATAACACAGCGCGATGCGTTGCAGCACGCCGAGGATGCGGAGGTTATTGAAGTCCATGAAATTGAAATGCCCTTCCGCGTCGTAGCGCCCGAACGGATACATGTTCAGGAACAGGCCGATGAAGAAAATGAGGGCCGTCCGCTTGAAGATCTTGCCCAGCACCTGCGCATTGCTAAGGGTGTTAAACTTCTTCATGGCAAAGCTCATGGCGTTGCCCACGGCAAAAAGGAAGAACGGGAATACCAGGTCGGTAGGCGTACAGCCGTTCCATTTGGCGTGGTTGAGCGGCGCATACACGTACTGCCAGCTGCCCGGTGTGTTCACGAGGATCATACAGGCAACCGTCAATCCGCGAAATACATCTAAGGATAGAAAACGTTGATTTTGGTTCATTGGCACGGGTTTATCCGTTAAATCTAAACCAAAATCCCGAAAAATGCTAGTCCGTTAACGTTACCGTTAGCCCGCCATTTCGCTAAGCTCCAGCCATCGCATCCCTTTTTCGTCCAGCAGCCCGATCACTTCGCCGACGCGTTTTGCGGCCTGCTGGAGCTGGTCGTACGATAATGACCCGGTGGCCATCTTCTCGTCGATCGATTTTTTCTCCTGTTCCAGCGCTGCGATTTCTTTTTCGAGGAGCTCCAGTTCCCTTTTCTCCTTGAAAGACATTTTTTTCCCTTTCTGTTCCGCGGGTTGGGCGGGCGCAGGGGCTGCAACTTCAGCGGGTTTGTGGGGAGCGGTTTTGATTTTTTCCTGGTCTTTTTCCCATTCGCGGTACTGGGTGTAGTTGCCGGGGAAGTCCCTCACTACGCCGTCTCCCTCGAAAACGAAGAGGTGATCTACCAGTTTGTCCATGAAATAACGGTCGTGGCTTACGATGATGATGCAGCCCTGGTAATTGAGGAGGAAATCTTCCAGGATGCTCAGCGTGGGGAGGTCGAGGTCGTTGGTGGGCTCGTCGAGCACGAGGAAATTGGGGTTGCGGAAGAGGATGGACAGGAGGTGAAGCCTTCTTTTTTCCCCGCCGCTCAGTTTGGACACGTAGGTGTATTGTTTTTCGGGCGGGAAGAGGAAGAGTTGGAGGAATTGAGCGGCTGAAACTTTTGTCCCGTCTGCCAGGGGGAAGTTTTCGGCGATATTTTTCACGAATTCGATGACGCGCATGTCTTCCTTGATGACGAGCCCTTGCTGGGAATAGTTCCCGAAAACCACGGTGTCTCCCACGTTGATTTTGCCGGAGTCGGGCTGTTCGGACCCGAGGAGCATGTGGAGGAAGGTGGATTTGCCGACGCCGTTTTTGCCGACAACGCCTATTCTTTCGCCTTTTTTGAAGGTGTAATCGAAGCCGCGGAGGATCTGGAGATCGCCGTAGGCTTTGTATACCTTCTTGAGTTCCAATATTTTACCGCCGAGCCGGGTCATTTTGACGTTGAGTTCGAGTTGTTGTTGTTCGAGGCGTTTGGCGGCTTTTTCCTTTACGTCGTAGAAGGCGTCTTGGCGGGATTTGGATTTGGTGGTGCGGGCTTTGGGTTGTTTGCGCATCCATTCCAGCTCTTTACGGTAAAGGTTGCGGGCTTTTTCGGTGCTGGACCGGTCAGATTCCTCGCGGGCGGCCTTTTTCTCCAGGTAGTTTTCGTAATTCCCTTTATAGATATAGAGCTCGCTATTGTCGATTTCCATGATTTCGTTGCAGACGGAGTCGAGGAAATAGCGGTCGTGGGTAACGAGGAGGAGGGTGACGTTTTCCTGGTCGAGGTAATGTTCCAGCCATTCGATCATGGAAACGTCGAGGTGGTTGGTGGGCTCGTCGAGGATGAGGAGGGTGTGTTTATGTTCGAAGCCGATATCGATGAGGACTTTGGCGAGGGCCACGCGTTTCTGCTGGCCGCCGGAGAGTTTGTCGACCGGTTGATCGAGGTGGTGGATATTGAGTTTGCCGAGGATTTGTTTGACTTTGGCGTCGAAATGCCAGGCGTTGAGGGCGTCCATTTTCTCGATGGCGGCGGAGAGGGCGAGCGCGTCGGGCTCGGGGGCGTCCGGGTCGGTGAGGGCTTCGTAGTCCTTGATGGCGTTGAGGATGGGGTGGTCGTGGTCGAAGATGTTTTGGAGGACGGTTTCGCCGGGTTGGTGGCGGCTCGACTGTTCGAGCATAACAACCGTAACATCTTTA
Organism: Chitinophaga rhizosphaerae; assembly: GCF_003958645.1. Classification (GTDB taxonomy): domain Bacteria; phylum Bacteroidota; class Bacteroidia; order Chitinophagales; family Chitinophagaceae; genus Chitinophaga; species Chitinophaga rhizosphaerae. The sequence goes on along the minus strand of NZ_RXLO01000004.1, from coordinate 172,101 downwards.
TGGATCCAGACTTTGCCTTCGTCGCCGTGTTCGGTGCCGGTGAGGATCCTGAGGAGGGTCGATTTTCCTGTGCCGTTGAGGGCAACGAGGGCGATTTTATCGCCTTCTTCGATGTGGAAAGAGATGTTTTCAAAAAGGGGCTTCTCGCCGAATGATTTGGAGAGGCCCTCCACCGTTACGTAATGCATGGCGCGAAGTTAAACCCTTTTCAGAAAATTGGTTTTTTCAATATTTTTTTCGTATATTCATAAAGGGAATAACAGATGGGATTTTTTTCAATGGGAACCTTATTATAGCCTTCCAGCGTTACTATAAGAATCAATTAATATAATGGCATCCCGTAATTGCTTCGGGTGAAAATGATATAGCAGGGGAGCTCCGGCAGAAGCAGGCTCATCCATCGCTTGCCCCAGACACGGCCTTTTTCCATTTTTTTGTGGTATCTTTTGTTTGTCTCCCCTGGTTGAAGGAGAATAAAAAATCCTGCCTGTATGGGCGGGATTTTTTCGTTGCGGGGGGATGGGAAAGGAAAAGCCTCCCCTGGAGAGGGAGGCTTTAAATCGATTTTGCTACAGAAAAAGATGATGTAGGTTAGGTAGGGATTATCGGGCTTTTTCCACCTTTTTCATGATCCAGGCGAAGGAGAATAAGCCGAGGAACACGATCCCACCGGAGAGAAAATTCAGGAACAGGCTAGTCATGACAATTAGATTAAAGTACTGTTCCTAAGTTAAGAAATATCGCGTGAATGTTATAACACCATTTTTGTGTGATTTTTTGAAACAAAAAGAAAGCCCCTCGGTGCGGAGGGGCTTTCACATATTTTTAGTTCATAATTTTTAAAAATCGTAATAGAACTGGCGGAAGGTGCTGCGGAGGCCGAAATTGAAAATGAATTCCCGGTTGGTGCGCAGGTCGTTTTTCTCGTTACGCAGTGCTGCGGAGGCTTCCAGGCGGAGGTTGTATTTCGGGTTGAGGACGAAGGCGACGGTGCCCTGGCCGTAGAAGAGGTTCGTTTTAAGGCCCTGGCCGATTTTGTTATTGTATTCTTGGTTGCGATCGTTGTATGACTTGAATATATTCTGTCCAACATTATCTTTAGGTGTACGATCGGCCCCGAATTGAGTGAACGTCAACTGCCCGCGCAGATTCCATCTCTTATAATGATAATTGAGGATACCCAGTGCCTCTTTAAAATTGGCCCCCTGGGGGTGTGCCAGCGATTGGTTATAGTGTGCGTAGTTGCCTAATGTGTTCCTAAAGGAGTAGGTATATGGGCGTACCATGTTAAACTCGCCCTGCAGGTCCAGATTGGGTACTTTGAATAAGTCGAACGACCTGAACCCTGCTTGGAGGCCCCATTTGTTGGCCCACCAGCCTTTGTTGCCGAAGAATTCCTTAAACTTGAACTCGTCGAGGAAGAATTGTCCGTATGTTGTCAATTTGGGCAACAGTTTGTATTTGACGTTCATACCTAATGTGGCATTATCCGACGAGCCTACTGAATATTCTGCCGGCCTTAGGAAAATGATGGGATTTGCGTAGCTCCAGTCGAATCCTCTTTTCATGCCTGACGTATCCACATCTCCCCATACAATTGCATCGAACAGGCCGATCGTTAATTTCCTGGAAACATTCCAGTCGAGAAAATGGAACGCGCCCCATTTTTTATTGAATCCCCTGTCTTCATATGCCTGTCCGTAAGTTTTGCCCTGTTTGTCGATGAATTGTGCCCACATGGCGGTGTATTGTACGCGACCGAGTTCGGTTGTCATCCGCAGATAGGGGTAGCTGAATGGGATATCGGAAAGGATGAGCGACCGGTATCCGTCTCCAAAAAAGTTATTCCCGTAGCCGAGGGTGACGTTGAAAAATTGGATGGGTGTATAAGATATGAGGGCATTTACATTGGCGAAGTCATAACTTTTCCCAAGTTTGTCGCTGTATTTGATGGCGCCCTGTCCAGGAATCACCCGGGAGGCACTGACGAAACTGTCTATATAGACTGGGAATACGCCCTGGTTTTCATAAAAGGAGCTTTCCATATAAAATTTCTTCCCGATATTGGCTTGGACCCTGGCGCCCCGGGTATTCAGCCAGAGTGTCTTATCGCGATTACTGCGGCCAATCGTGAAATCCGGGAGGAAGTCTATGAATACATTATAATCTTTTTGGCGGAATTCGAGAAGATGCTCTTTGAAAAGCTTTCTGTGGAAAAACGATCTTTTTTCGGTGGTATCGATATCATATAGGCCTGAGGTATCTTCCCGCAGGATTGTTTTCAGTGCGGTATGCCTGTTTACGGAATCAAGGAATAATTCCCTGATATTTAAATAGTTATATGGTGATATAACTGGGAGTTTTTCTTGTGCACTGGCTACCGACGTTAATAGGGTTCCCATTAATATGATGAAAAAATATTTCATGTGATTTAATTTGATGTTTCGGGGATGCAAATATTATGCCCTTGAATAATTCGGTATGCGACGGTTCAAGGAATATAACGGAAAAATTGGAGGCTTTTTATTAATCTGACGAGTCGGAATAATTTAGGCTCTTTCAGGAACCTGTAAATGCCTTCGAGGCCGATGCGTTGAATGAAACGGGGGGCCCTTTTGATCCTTCCGGCCACAAAATCGAGCGTACCGCCGCATCCGATAGACACTTTTACACCTGCTGCAATCAGTCTTTCCCGATGTTCGGCGATCCAGAATTCCTGTTTCAGAATGCCGAAGGCAACGAAAAGGAAATCTGGGCGGACCTCCGCAACCTTACCCAATATGACGTCGTTATGCTCTTCGGGAAAGGGATACTTGCTATGCGGGGGAGAATAACCATCAACGGTGATGCCGTATTTATCCCGCAGCTTGTGAATCGCTGCAGTGTTTACATCCGGCAAGGCACCCAGAAGGAATACCGACTTGTTGTGTAGCCGGCAATATTCGCAGATATGATATATCAGGTCTGAACCTGATATTTTCTCGTAAACTTTCCCACGGTTGAATAACCTGGAAGCCAGAAAGGGTATTTGTCCATCGAAAGTGACGCATCCCCCGGAAAGCAGTTGGCGGAATGCCGGGTTTTTATTTGCTTCGACGATAAATTCGGCATTGGCGGTGATCACGTGTTTGAACGTAGGGGCGATCTCAATGACATTTTCAAGTCGAAGACCGTTGAATCGAATATTACCAAAGTTGATGACTTCAGGCATGGGTTTTAATTCCGGCTGATAGATGAGTAAATGCGGGCGTAAGAATCGGCGTTGTTAGCCCAGTTACGGTTTTTCAGAACATACTTTTTCGCGTCTGCAATGATTTGTCCATAGTCTGCATCGTGGTCAGGATTGATTGCCCACCTGATTTTTTCTATGAAGTCGGAGGTATCCCTATCTTTGAAGAGTAAACCCGTTTTCATGGGAATGATGATCTCCCGCATCCCGCCAATATCGCTTGCGATAATAAGTTTTCCATGACCCATCGCCTCGATCGGTTTGAGCGGAGTAACGTTGTTGGTAAGATCTGATCCGAAACGCGGGTTCAGTACGCAGTCGATGACGCTGTAGGCTTCACCGATGTTCTCGGGGGAAAGGAGGCCCCGGTATTCTACGTTAGGATATCGATCGATGCTTTGCAAGAAGGATTCGAGATCTTTCCCGTTGCCCCAGAAAAGGAACCTGCAGTCCGGCAAAGCGTCAGCGGCATCCAGGATCATTTCTAACCCCTCATAGAGGTTGATGTTGCCGATAAAACCGAAAACTTTGCGATGAGACCTGTCTGGGAGAGCATTTCCGTTTATGGCCGAAGGCAGGAAGTAAAATGCATTGGGGATGACGTGTGGTGTTTTGCGTACACCGCGCCCAACAAGCCTTTCCCCCAGATTTTTATTAATAACTACCAGTGCGTCCGACTTGTTGCACACCAGGTTCTCGAAATAAATAATGATGGATTTTTGCAAGCGTGCACTCCAGCTTTGGTTGCTGATTACATGTGCACCTTCTTCCCAAAGCGATCTGACTTCATAAATAAACGGCACGCGGGTGAATATGGAAGCGAACTTGGCAGCTAGGCCGGTGAAAAAGGTGGCGTGGGCGTGAATATGGGTGACTTTCTCTTTCTTGGCCAGTTTGTAAACGGTTAGGAAAAAAGAAAAAAGCCGGAAAGTTTTTTTGATCCGGATGAAGAGATTGGATGTTTTGTCAGACGCAAGGTGGTCCGACTTGGCATGTGTACGGTATGTTTTGACTCCATCTATATATTCTACGGTAGCTCCGGGCTGGAACGGCTCCTGGAAGGGCGAGGTAACGGCAATTACATCAATGCCGGCGTCGCGCTGGCTGCGCAGAAGGTCACGGGTGCGAATGCTGGTGCCTAGCTTTGTGGGGAGTGACTGATACAAAACATGCAGTACTTTCATTGTGTATTTTCGGTTGTAAGCTTTAGTTTTTAATATCGCTGCAATAGTGACAGCATTTCCCGATCGAGTTGATGGCCTTTATAGGATTCATATTTTACATCTTTCCTTCCGCTGTCCATCACGCCGAATGTGCCCCTTAGGTTCCAAAGCGCCCATCCCCAATTGTTATCTTTCCAGATGCGGAGCTGGTCTTCCATAAATGAAAGCGTGGCACCATGCGGAGTGGAACCGGTTACGCCCCATTCACCTACCAACACTTTTCCTCCTCTTCCGGCGTAATCCGTCCAGCCGCGGTATTCACGTTTTAGCCGTGTAGGTGTCCATTTTTCGCCTTTGGTGTCTGTGAAGGGCCATTGGAGTCTGTTAGCGGCTTTGAGGGTGCGCCAGGTATCAAAGTTATAGTGTGTGAATTGGCTGGGAGCATATGCATGGAGACTTTGTACAATATTCTTTTCGTTCTGCAGACGGATGGGTCTTCTGCCCAGGTTCAATCCGTCGATAATAATTTTCCTGCCAGAGTCGGTTTGCCGGATCGCACGAATAACTGGTTGCAGGATATTGACGTAATCATTCTGGTTTTCCATGAACGGCGGTTCATTGAGGAGATTGAAGCTCAGGGTATCAGAAGAAATGTTGGCATATCGTTCCGCGATAAATTGCCAATGGCGCCTGAAGCCTGCAGCCGCTCGTTTGCGGTCGGCTTGCGGTCCTTTAAAAAGGTCTGCCGGCTCAAGGTCTCTGCGATTTACGCAGTATCCCGGCGCGCGGTGCAGGGAGAATGTAACGTGAATGTTATTGTCTGCCGCATATTTCACGATGGGGTCTACATACGACTTAAAAAAAGACGCATTGATTTCCGACCAGCTGTTCCTGTTCCCCCAAAGCCAGTAATTCATTGGAATACGGGCATAGTTGAAGCCCCACTCCCGCATAAACGCAAAATCGTTTGCACTGATCGGCGTCTTAAAATTGTCCTGGTAAAGCTCGATGAGATTAAAACCGCGCCAGGTGCCTTGCGGAGTGGCAGATTCGGCGGTTTTGGCGGCCAGCAGTTCCGGAATGGCGAGCGTCATTAGCCCCAGTGATGTCAGAAATTCTCTACGTTCCATCAGGTTCAATTTAAAGATGGTAATAGCACAGGCTTGACTGCCCGAAACTGGTAAAACGTCATTGAACATATTATTCCGACAACGATGAAAATATCGGAGTAATTGAAGAGCGATACGGTATTCAAATTGACCATATACCCGATCACGCCCATCATGAAGTAATATTCCACAGTCATTGGACATACACTTCTCCGAGCGATTCTTGCGCACAAATATACGATAACAATAAATGGGATAATGCCGATCAGGCCATAGGACACGAGAAATTCTAGGTAGGTGTTATGTGCTGCGAAGCTGGCGAAATTGAAAAATTGCCAGTAGCCGATGCCGTTCACCGGGTTTTCGAGGAACAGTTTTAACGCTTGGGAGAACAGGTTAAACCGGCCTGTTCCTCCTTCCTCCACGATATTTTCGCTGATAGATGAGAGCCTTTCAAAAATGCTGGCAGGTAGAAAGAAGGACGAAACCAGGATTACCATGAAACTAGCTGAAATCAGATAAAATCGTTTGACGCCCTTTAAGCTGATGATGTAAAGAAGGAAAATGACGCAAACCGAAAGGTAAGTGCTCCTGCTGTACGAAAAAATAACACCGATGGTGCTGAGCAGCAACAGGAACGCGCTTGCGATCTTATTCTTGCCTTTGGAAAGCAGGAAGTATCCGAAATTGATCGCAAACGGGATCAGGAGTGTAGTCGCGTAATAGTTAGGCTCCTTAAAGGGGGGGATCCAGCGGAGGATTTCCATCCCTTCAACCGCGGTGAAATCTTTCGTTAAATCTTTATCGACCATTTCCATTTTCATATAGGAAAATGGCGTGATGCTATGCAGGAAGCCAATGACCACACCCGTGGCCCCCCAAATGCCCCAGTGCCTGAAAAGCGTTTGCCGGGACTCTGCCGAACGTATGCCGATGATAAAAATAACGAGGGTGAGGAAGGAACTTAGCAGGTAAGCGCTGTAATCCATAATAATATCTGGATATCTTGCCCAGAGGATCGTAGCAAAGCAATACAGGAGGAAAACGGAAGATATTACCACAACATAGGTGGCGGTCATGTTGAAGAGTAGCTTGCCGGTTTTCAGAATATCGAGCGAACTGCGGAAGAGCACCAGCGCCAGTGTGATCTGGAATGGAAGTGGCAGCCCGAGCGCGATGGGATAATTATAATAGAACATTAGGTACAGGCTCAGACCGTAAATGGCGCGACGCAAGCAAAGCCATGCATAGAGCATCAGCGCAAAAAGTTGCAATGGGGCCGACAATTTGATCAACCCCCCGCCACACAACAGACACCAGAGAATGACGAAAGCTGCGTAATCAATATATGTTAAATATTTAAGCCAATGTTTCATGATAGAATGAGGTTAGATTTTCGGCGATACGCCTCCATTGAAACCTGGAATGGACATTTTCAATCGTTTCCGGAGGCACCTGTTGGCCCATGATTGCCGCAACCGCTTTGGAAAACGCGGTAACTTCAGGAACTGCGAACTTGCACCAGGTGGCATCACTGAAGTATTCATCTTTCAGTAAACAATTGGAAGTGCATGCGATCGGCGTGCCTAGCACTATGGATTCTATGAACGTCAAAGGAAAAACCTCCGATTTACTGGGCAACAACACTGCAGTGGCTCCCCTGATCAACCGGGCATATTCCGGGTAATGATTGGGAATAGGCCTCAGGATTTCGGCATCTGTACCCGTATCCCCGATGGTTTGCCGGAGCTGTGCTGCATATGATTCATCCAGAATCGGGCCAATGATCTTGAGGGGGATACCCAGTTGCCTGGCGATCGCAATGGAAATATGCTGGTTTTTCAGCGGGTAGATGCCTCCGACATGCAAGAGATATGGTGCTCCCGCTGGGCGGGGGGTGGAAACGACTTCAGCCGTAAAAGCTTCCGGCAACCCGTTGGGAATGATTTTCTCCGGCAAGGTCTGTGGCCCCAGGTATCCGGTCACCAGCCGCTTTTCCCGGTTGGCCAGGTATACGGCTCCGTCTGCCCCGTTCCAGATTTGTTGTCTTTCTTTATATCCAAGTAGACTAACCGGCGATAGCCGGTTGGCAGTTTGGATGATCGACATGCGTAAGTTGCTGTTGCTATGGTTGAAGACGGGGGAAAGGATCGTTTTGCGTGCTAGTTTTTTCCCCGCTTTGAAAATGCTTAACGAATCAGGTTCCACGCTGAAATGGTGATAAATATCGATGGGCTGGGGAGCGGAGAGGTACTCATAGTAAAGGAGCGCCTTATGCCCCAAAGCTTCCAGTTCCTGCCTGGTTTTCAGGATCTGGTTTTGAAGTCCGCCCGTCCGGAAGAATAGGTCGGGGTAGGTCCCCAAAAGTATGGTCAACTTCTTCATGGCGCAAAAATAAGGCTAAGTCCCAAAGAATGTGGCCCCTGGCCCTGTTGAATGATCGTTGCAGGGATACCGGCCGCCGTTGCGTAATCGGGTAAGTCTGATGTAAGGACCGAGTTGGCACCGATGATCACGTAGTCACCGATCGATATTGGGCCTGCAAGCACGGCACCTGCGCCGATTCTGATGAAATTCCCGATCCTCGGCATCGACTGGATACCTTCCGGCCGCTCGATCTTTTTCCCACTGTTCCCGCCGATAGTGACGTTTTGGAGAATATGAGCATATGATCCGATGCAGGCGTCTTCTCCAATCGTCACCGCCACAGGATGCGCCAGCCTCAGCCCGGGCCCTATCTTCGCTTTCGGGTTAATATCCACACTTCTCCGCAGGTTTTGCCAGTACAGAAACTTCGCCAGCACTTTGCCGGCCAACCCTTTACTATACAGTGCATGCGAAAGTCGTACCCGGATTACGATGCGGAACGAGTAATTCAGGAAGGCTTCCATCAAAAGCCTGGCTTTGGACGGCGAAGTCCGTGCATATCGTAATGCCCGGAAGTCTGCCTTTAAGTATTGTATGATATTACCCATATGCAAGTATTGATGAACCGGAACCACGTTTATCCACTGATTAAAGTTTGATTCGTCTGAAGGTCAGTAAAAGGTAAACCGCGCCCAATAATAAAATCCTTAGGATGAAATGTACTTCGTAATACGCCAGCATCATTTGCAAGACTACGATCACCACTGTCAGCAGGCAAAGAAGTAGTACAAACCTGAAATAACGGAACGGACGTGAGATTTTGAGCGTATCATGTTGTGTAGACAAGATGAAAATGAATTTCATGATCGATACGATGGCTGGAAGCCATACTACCCATTCCCCTTTGGCCGGCGCTAGGATCAGCAGTAGCGATGCGCCCGTCAGGACGATGATACCTTCGCATAGAGAAACTAACCCGTAATATTTCACCTTGTCTATACCCGCAAAAAACACACTTAACGGGATGCTTAATGTGCTGAGCGTAAACGACAGCGTTCCGCCAAGCATCATCCATTCTGTATCTCTAGGATAATCTTTCCCCAGCCATAACTTGAGGATTCCGTCACCTTCCAGGAACGAGATAAGGCAGGCAAACAGCCCGAAAACAAATGAAAGCGACCAGAATTTCTCCACCATTAAGCTGGCGGCTCTGAATTTCTGGCGAGAAAGATATTTATAGGTTGCAGGGGAAGTTAGGATGCCGAAATTAGTGAGGCTCCGGTTGATCAGCGAACCGATCTGGAATGTGAGTGCCATTTTGGTAAGGATCACGGCAGTCAGAAAATGTTGAGAAACGACCAACAGTCCGGATGTTACCATGTAAATACCAATATAAGTTAGCAGCATCCAACCGGCGAACATAAAGAATTCGATGACCCTAGCGGTAGACAGCAGGCTCAAGTTGAAAGTAACCTGCGGCAGTGTTTTGCGGAATTGATAGGCGAGTATCGTACAGGTAAAAAGATTGCTGACAATATTGGAAATTGCGATCACCCAGATGTTGTTTGCCACATATTCCAAAAGTCCCACCAGCATTCCGAGGTAGATGATCTGGCCAGCTATGAACGCCAAGGAAGAGGGAACGAACCGTTCCGCATAGAAATTACCGCTTGCCAGAATACCTGTAAAGGCACTCAGGACGGGCACCAGGATCATGGTTACGGTGAACTCCGGCGGGAGTTCACCCCATATGGAAGGGTTATATAAAAGGCCGCCGATGATGATGATCATGCAAGCCATAGCGATGACGCCGACAGAAAAGAATGAATTTGTAAAATAACTGCTGGCTTCCTTGAATTTGCCCCCGGTGACATTTTGTGTCAGGAATCGCATAACAGCACCTGTCAGGGAGCTGCTCAGGACGGATACCAGGTTAATAATGGAAAGAACGATAGCGAGGTTGGCGTAAACGCCCGGTCCCAAATGGTTGAATATTATGCGGATAGAGATGAGGCCCGTTACCGCGGTTACCACGAATCGCAGTTGTTGAACGACTATGTTGGCAATTCTCGTATTCCTTTCACTTGTCATCTCTTCACTTTATTTTTCCAAAGCTGGAAGGATTTTCGTTTTTTATTGAGCAAGACATAAATTTCGTGGAAGTACGATCCAGCCCTGGGCAATGAAAGGTCCCATTTCGGAATACGGATACCCGCCATGCGGGAAACGAACATCCGTTTGTATTGTCTGAATTTTTTGGAGGTGATGTTAAGGCGCTGGGAGCGGATCACTTCTTCTTCTGTTACTGGCTCGTACAATATGTTCCCCTTGCCTTTTATCTGTCCGAACAGTTGTTGCGCCCTTGGCGAGCGCAGGAGGATGATCGACCAGGGCTTATCCGTTTGGCGGTATTTTTCGAGCCAGGCATCTCCACAGGAGAAATCGGCCAATTCGCCGGTTGCGTCTACGCAATACACGCAGCGTTTCTCCTTGGGTATCGGGCAGTCACGAAGGTATTCGGGGTACTTTCTTTTGACTTCCTGGTTATCTTTATTCCGAATGATCATATATCCCGGCTGGCCTTCACCCCTGAACTGAAAATGGCGTACATCTGCGGGAATAATGCCTTCTTTGCGGACCAGGTAACGGAGACTGCTGTAGTCTTTGTACCCACCGCAAAAATTGGCCATGGTGTACGGAAATATTTCACGTAATGCAGGATCGAGGCGCATCATGAGGTTCAATGCGGCCACCTGGCATGGGAGACCCACGAAAAAGTACTTCCCCCCGGATTTGCGGCAGGAGTCGACCAGCATATTAATTGAAGTCGGGGCATATTTGGAACCTTGGGACTGCATCAGTTCCGGCAGGTTTCGGGCTATGTACATCTCAACTAGCGGACCCTCTATCTCTCCGTACGTGAACCGGGTGGCGGTTACGCCGTCAACAATGCCGTTTTCGAGCATGTATATCGCTAGTTCGGTCATGATTCCGCCGGATGATGCCTTTTCAAGTATTTCCTGCCGGGTGCTGTGGACTGCCCAAGCTTCTGCGTACCGTCCCAATTCGAAACTGTATCCGCTATTCGGGAAATTTTCTTTTCCCATCTGCACGATCTGGTATCCTTTCCCGGGGCAAATCGAGAGCAGTTGCTGTTCCAGGGCGTTGTCGCGATTCCGGTCAGGCAGTGCAGGCACGAATTTCCTGCCATTTTTATCCAGCCTCATTCCGACTATATATTCCGGAGCGGCCGCAAAACAAGCGCCGCAGGAAATGCAGAGATCTGCCTGTATGACGTCTCGAATACTCTTCATTTATAATTTGTTTTTTCAGGCCCGATAGTACGGGCGGGGCTCTTCATCACTTGATGAGCCCGGATGATACTGCCATCAGTTGTTCCCTGATCTGCTGATAATGCCTGGTCACTTCTTCTTTTAACTTTACCCGGTTTTGATAATTCTGTATAGCGATTTCACCGGCTTTTTGTGCCGGTACTTCATCGATATTAATGATGTTCTCCGAAAATCCGGCGAAATCTTTCAGGATTTCATGGGTCCTCCCGTCGCGGCTGCTGGTGATGGCGACGGCGGCTGTCTGTACACCTACGCTCCCGATGAGGGAATGCGTCCGCTGGCCGATGAGGAAATCGAGCTGGCAGATAATGCCTTTTAACGTAGTAGCCGGAAGGTCATCTTCCATGACGATGCAGGAAGCGGCATGCCGCATATTTGAAATAACGATGCGCGCGTTCTCGACGTCGTCGTTTTTGCCCGGTACGATACTATGGGGCAGGAAAATAACCTGTTCTCCTGTTTTTTCAATGAAGTCGTCGAAAATTCCCGCGAGGTATTTCCAATACCCCTCCATGTCGGAATTCCATTTTTGCATAAAGGGCATGGTATGAATATCGTTCTGGCAAACCGTTGCGCCGATGAAGGGGCGGTTTGCCCGGCGGAGGGAGGTGTACCAATTGTATTTGCCAAGTACTTCCTGGACAATGGCGGGGGCTGCTGGCGCCATGAGGAAGGCGGGATCAGGAGCCAGTACCGCATCTACACTGCCGGCTGGTGCGAGGGCCTTCATGTACTTATATGGAGTACTTTCTCTAAAAACAGCAAAATCCGCTACTGCCATACATTGGGAATAAACTTTCCGCTGTATTTTCTCGCGCCATCCACCGGCTGGCAAATGGTAGAACCCGGAACCGAGGATACCGCTTCTTTTACCTTCTCTTTGGGCTTTGATAAGCAACATGGCGCTGGCGGGTTTAAAGTATCCGTCGTGCCCAACGATCATCAGGTCCATATCCCGCCAGAAATCTGCTAGCTGTTTCATGTCGGGGTTGGAAGTATGCATGTTCCTGATCTTGCCTTCCAGGCCGATCGCGTAAAGGAAATCCCATATCACCCGGTTGTACCGGTAGTATTTGCTGGGCCAAACTGAATTTTCAACCCATCTGCGGGGAAAGATCGTCACATTGCCGACGGTTTTTACGGTTGGAGTATCGTCCAGAATACCCCAGGTCAATTCATACTGGCCGGGATAACTGGCGTGGATCATACTTTCGTATCCACGGAGGATCGCTTCTTCCCCTTTATTCTGCATCGGAATATACTCCGGTACAAATATTTTTAATTTTTTCATTGCAGCTTAGTCGGTCGCGTTTGCTAATCGTATTTATCTGTTAAGTATACCACAGAAATCCAGCAGGATTTTATCGGTGTTTTCTTTCTTGAATTGACTATGTCCTACGAAATAGGCCAGGATATCGGCATCCCGCAGGGCTGTCGGAATATCGGTCAGTTTGATGCCTTGGATCGATTGGATGTTAGGCTCAACGGCTTCGATGTTAAAGCCGGCTTCCACGAGCTTGTGGGTGATTTCAAGCGCCGGAGATTCCCGCAGATCGTCGATATTCGGCTTAAAAGCAAGGCCCATGCAGGCGATCAACGGTTTACGCCCGTTTTTCAGCTCGAACTCGAGCGCTGTATTCCTGACTTTTTCGAATACCCATGCCGACTTGTAATTATTTACTTCGCGGGCGGCCCTGATCATTTTGGCCTGTTTGGGGAAATCATGGACGATGAACCAGGGGTCTACCGCGATGCAATGCCCGCCCACGCCACTGCTGGGCTGAAGCACATTTACACGGGGATGCTTGTTTGCCAAATGTATAAGCTGCCAGACGTTAATACCGGCTTCGTCGCAAATAAGGGAGAGCTCATTTGCAAATGCTATGTTGACATCCCGGTAGGAGTTTTCTACCAATTTGCACATTTCTGCCGTACGCGCGGTGGTGGGGTGTAAGGTTCCCTTGATGAACCGGCTGTAGAATGCCATGGCTTTCTCCGTAGATGCGTCATCTATTCCGCCTATCACGCGGTCGTTGTGTTCCAGTTCGTAGATTACGTTGCCGGGCAATACTCTTTCCGGGCAATATGCGATGAAGTATTTGTTGCGCAGTTCCGGACGCAAATCATCCAGCAACTCCTTAAGCTTTTCGGTAGTGCGGACGGGAGAAGTGGATTCCAGTACTACCAGCGCCCCTTCGTTAAGGAACGGAGCGAGGTTGCGGCCAGCGTCCATTACATACGAGATATCCGGTTCATGGTCATTTTTGAACGGAGTAGGTACTGCTATCAGGTAAACAGGCGCCGTTGCTGGTTGTGTAGACGCCCGGAGAAAGCCCGAGTTGACGGTGTGATGTACTAATCCTGCCAGATCAGGTTCTACGATATGGATTTTGCCGGCATTGATGGTATCTATGACAAGCGGGTTTATATCTACTCCATGAACTTTCAGTCCTTTTCCTCCCATCAGGGCTGCGGTTGGTAATCCGATATAGCCGAGCCCAACCATTACTACGTCAATTTGTTGCATTTGTATTGAATTTATATTGAATGTATGATGGGTTTAAGCGAGTGATGGCTCCGCGAGGATTTCCCCATTTAACGTTTTCAGATAATGTACGATGGTGGCAGATGATTTTCCGTCGCCATAAGGATTGTGTAAAATGCTCATCTTTTTGTACCGCTCCTCGTTCTGTATCAAATTTAAGGCTTCGGCTACAATTTTTGCTTTGTCTGTTCCTACAAGGATTACGGTTCCGGCATCTACCGCTTCGGGCCGTTCGGTGGTGTCGCGTAAAACGAGCACGGGTTTCCCTAGGCTGGGTGCTTCTTCCTGTATACCGCCACTGTCTGTTATAATGATGGTGGCCTTATCCATCAGCCAAACGAATGCTGGATACGTCAGCGGATCGATGAGGTGGATCTGAGGATGACTGCCGAGCAGACTGAAAACGGGCTCCCTGACGTTGGGGTTAAGGTGAACGGGGTAGATGACCTGGACGGCCGGGTCTGCTTCGCATATGTCCAGAAGAGCCTGGCAGATCCTTTTGAAACCATCCCCGAAATTCTCCCGGCGATGGCCGGTTACGAGTATCAGTTTCTGGCACCTTCCTACCAATTGCCTGATTGATGCTATTTCCGGGTGTTGGAACTCAGGTGAGTTCACTTTCCTGACACTTTCCATCAGTGCATCAATGACCGTATTTCCGGTAACGATGATCTGTGACGTGGGAACCTGTTCGTTTAGTAGATTTTGACGCGATCTGCCGGTGGGGGCGAAATGAAAATCGGCCAGCCTGCCCGTCAACTGTCTATTGATCTCTTCGGGGAAAGGGGCCATTTTATTGTACGTCCGCAAGCCCGCCTCCACATGGCAAATCTTTACGCCGGCATAAAATGCCGCCAGCGCAGAAATGGTGCTGGTGGTAGTATCGCCGTGGACAAACACGAAATCGGGTGCGAAGTCTTCATAGACGGATTTCATGCCTAACAATACGTCGGATGTTAACTGATAAAGATTCTGGTTGGGGCGCATGATATTAAGATCGTAGTCGGGGACGATCTCGAAGAATGCCAGTACCTGGTCGAGCATTTCACGATGTTGCGCAGTGATGCAAACCCGGGAATCGAAAGTTTCACTGTTTCGTTGAAACTCTTTTACCAGGGGAGCCATTTTAATGGCTTCCGGCCGCGTCCCGAAGACAACCAGCACTTTCTTTTTGGGTGATAGCATTTTTGGATTTTTCTATAGAGGTTAGATATTATTACAATCAAAAGCTCGTTTAGCTAATAATATCCCTGAGCGATTTGCGAATCACCAGGAACAGCACCACCAGGAATCCAGCTAGAAACCCTCCAATAGCAATACCTTTAACTTTCCCGACCTTATCTTCTTCCAACGGTAGGATCGGGGTGTCAACGATTTGTATGATTGGTGTTTCCTGGTTCATGGCAATTTTTGTGATCTCCAAGTTTTTCACCACCTCAAGGTACATCGTTTGCAACATGATCTTGTCTCGGGTGGCCAACTCCGTCGGCACCATGGCCATGCTCCTGGCTGGGTTCGTATTGATGTCCTGGGTGGCTGCGACCGATGCGGTTTTCTTGTTCAGTAGGATGCCTAGGGAATCTGCGATGCCCTGAAGCTTGTCGACGTTTGCTGAAGAACGCTGAGTTTTGGTTTGGATGTAAAAGTCGATGGCCTCGTCAACCAGCCGCTCTGTAAACAGTTTGGAAAACATTTCACTGGGGGTGGTCGTCTGGACCACTATGAAATTGAGCTTTTTATCGGGTCTGGCGATTTTCAGACGATGTTTTAGAATCCCTTCGTAGATGATATTAAGGACACTGTCTTGCTGAAGGGTGAACTTGGACCGGTCAGTGTTGGTAGGGAATTGTATATCGCGGATTTGTTCGTTAGACTTCCATGCGTCGCGAAGTTCATATACGTCGATATACATGTTGGCAAGCGATTGCTTCTTGCCGCTGTCTCCCACTGGACTCAAAAGGGTTTTTTGTATTAGAAGCCGTGATTTCATAAATTCGAGGATATTATCCCCCGAGAAAAGGCCGCTACTATTTCCGCCGAGGTCAATCCCGAACTGGCTGGCAAGGCCGGCATAGGCGGCGAAGGGGTTTGATTTGCCGTCTTCTAGCGTAAAAGTTAATTCCGCGACATATTGCGTTTTGGAAAATAAAGAATAAGTCAGGCCCAATGCTCCACCGGCGAGACCTACGATAAGAATTAGCACCCATTTCGAGAGTAGGTAACTGAACCAGTCCTTGATCTTTAAGAAAAGGTCCTTCAGCGATAACTCCTCATTGACTGACCGGGATCCGGGATTATTGATTGACTCCATATGAATTGCAGGTGAGATTAATAGCGGTTAGAATTCGGGTGGTTTACTATTTGACGCGGTCCATGATAGTAACGATAATCAAAGCTAGCGACGCGAACCCAGCTGCCATGCCCACAACCTCTTGCCCGGAAAATTTCTTCTTGTCACCCTTCTTCGGAATATAAATATCCGCACCAGGCCTGATAGCCGGATAACGGTTGAAGAAAAGCACCTTGCGCGTGCTCTTCACTTCTCCATTTGCATAGACCACGTAGCTGGCTTTCTTAAGCGAATTGCTGGTGAAACCGCCCGCTGCTCGAACGTAATCCCTGAATCGTCTACCCTGTGCATATTGTACTTTCTTTGGGAAGTAAATTTCGCCAAATAGCTGTACCGTCTGCAGTTTTTTGGGAATTTTGATAATGTCTCCCTGCTCCAGCAACAGGTCCGAACGGCTTCCGGGATGTGAGAGGATGTTTAAAAGGTTGATATCTACCAACTGATCGCGGAAAGACAATGTTTTCTGCAAGGTTGCAATATCACTGCTGTCCTGGAGCTTGTTGAAATATATTTGCAGCTTATTCTGCAGCAGCGCACTGTCGCTGGCATTCACAAAAGTTTTCCGAAGCAGTACGGCGCCTTCCGGATATGCATCCGGAAGCAGGCCTCCAGCCCGGTTCAGAATGTCGGAAATTCGGTCTTCTTTCGATCTTAATACATATTGACCGGGATAAAGAATCTCTCCGTCTATGGATACTGATTGCTGTTCATGATATACCGGGGATCTCCGTACGATCACTTCATCGAAAGGCTGTAATGAAAATCCTGACATAGCAGTAAGGTCGGTCATGTCGAACTGGGCGACGATCACGATGTTTGAGTCAGGGGAAGACGCAAGGGCATTGCGGATTCTCCGTGAAATTTCGATCCTTTTCAATGTGGCTGCGTCTTTCAGACCTCCGGCCACCAGTATAAGATCGGCAATCTGCATAGAGTCGGCGAACTGGAAATATCCTGGATTGTTCACTTCTCCGGAAATTTTAACCTGGAATGCTTCTTTCAGATTATTGTGGGAATATACTACGATACTGTCTTCCCGCTGCAAGGGAACATCATTCCGGCCGCTCAGGATGTTTTTAAGATTGACGCTGGTGCTGTATGGTTTCAGTTCCCCGTTCAGACGGAAGATTAGCGCCCTTTCAAGCGAAGCATCTTCCTTAAAGCCGTCTGCCTTCTTGATAAGCGAGCCCAGTGTCATGCCGGGCTCAAGGGCATATTCTCCCGGATGGAAGACTGCTCCAGAAAGTATAACCCGGTTTGAAAACCGGTTTAGTATTGCTTCTACAAAATACTTGTCGCCCGATTTGGGTTTAAAACCTGCAACTTCCGCAGCAGAAATATTGATTACCTCCCGTTCCTTGTTGGAGATCCTGTAAGCACGGATAACATCTTTATAAGACACATCGGTGTATCCGCCAGCGAGATTGATAACATCCTGTAGAGTTTCCCCCTCCTTTACCTCGAAAATTGCCGACCGTTTTACTTCGCCCACGATTTCCACTCTCGATTGGTAAGGTGTTACCTTGATGATATCCTGATCGCGAAGCACAATGTTATTAGTGAGGTCTCCGTTGCGTAAAAAGTCATAAAGGTCGAACTTGGTGATCGCCGTACCGTTTCGGATTACCTGGATGTCGCGGAACGAACCGTTTTCGTTTGGTCCTCCGGATACATACAGGGCATTGGCGATAGTGGCGAGGGAGGGTAGGGTGTATGAACCGGGCCGTACCACTTCCCCGATTAGCAATACGCGAATGCTTCGGATATTGCCCAGTGTAAGCTGCACGGAAGTGTTGCCAGACTTTATGCCCCCGTATACGGTGCTAAGTTGTTTGGTGATGCGTTCACGTGCCTCAATGATTGTGAGTCCGCTGACATAAACGGGGCCTACGTATGGAATTCTGACATAACCTTCAGGAGAAACTTTCAGTTTATGTTGCACCTCCGAATAACCATACACATCAACGATCAACTCATCGTCCGCCGCGATCTGGTAATTGGGAGGTGTGGGTATGCGCAAATTCGGCTCGAACGTGAGATTTTTATTATTGAATAATTCCGAACCATAAATTCGCTGACGCCGCACATCTTCCAAAGAAAGCGGCTGTATGTCCCGCGCAGAGATCATCTTCCCATCGATTATCGAACGGTCTGCAACTTGTGTTTCAGCCTGAGGGGACCTTTCCTTGCTTGTCAATTCCTGCCCCAGGTTCAAGCTGCTGATTCGGGCTTTCAGTTTAGCCGCCTCCGATGGAGCAATGCCTTTTTGCGACGCAAAATTATCGATCTGATCCAACCCTACATTGTTCTTTTTCATCTCGGAAACGATTTGGCGGACCTGATCATCCGTCAGGTCGTCCACTTTTATTTGCTGAACATTAACAGTAGGTGGTATAACTTGTGCTTGCAGACTGATGCTAAACATCAGTAAATAAAGGGGCAGCAGTATGTTCTTCATGTAGTTCCGGATAATCATTCTTAATTTGTATGATCGAAATAAGCAAAGTCCTTGCCAATGAAGGGCTTGCGTAAAAGAAAGGGCAAATTTATCAAAAATAACATATAAATGTTAGTAGGGATATAAATTAATGATTTTTGAAATTTGATTTAACAGTTGTGCGCAATTGGTATTTAGGTATGCAGATCTGCACTTTTGAAATCACAATCTGGCGTCTACCTTGCTTCTGTCTAGTACCGATTTGGTATCGAAAATAATCGTACCATCGTCTTTCCGCAGGCTGTTATAATCCATTTCCAAGAATACGGTATGGGATACCGCGAGCACGATGGCGTCGTAACGCCCGGAAATAGCAGGCGCCAGGCAAATACCGTATTCTTCTTTCACTTCTTCAGAATTGGCATGTGGGTCGAATACGTCTACGGTCATCCCGAACTGCTGAAGTTCCCGGTAAATATCCACCACCCGCGAATTGCGGATATCGGGGCAATCTTCCTTGAAAGTAATCCCCAGGATTAACGCCCGGGCACCATTTACCTGGATTCCTTGCCGGATCATCAGTTTCACCACTTTATTAGCCACGAACATACCCATGTTATCATTTACCCGCCGGCCGGATAGGATTACCGCCGGATGATAACCCAACGCCTGCGCTTTATGAGCCAGGTAGTAGGGGTCTACACCGATGCAATGCCCACCTACGAGCCCTGGTTTGAACTTCAGGAAGTTCCACTTCGTGGCCGCAGCGTCGAGTACGTCATGCGTATCGATGCCGATCCGGTCGAAAATAAGCGCCAGCTCATTGACAAAGCTGATATTAACATCGCGCTGGGCGTTTTCGATCGCCTTGGAAGCTTCTGCCACCTTCATGCTGGGGGCTTTATGAGTGCCCGCCTCAACAATGGAGCTGTAAAGCGCGTCTACCAGGTCGGCGATCTCCGGCGTGCTGCCCGAGGTCACTTTCATGATTTTGGTAAGCGTGTTGACCTTATCGCCGGGATTGATCCGCTCCGGGGAATAGCCGCAATAAAAATCTACGTTGAAAGTCAGGCCAGACACCTTTTCCAGGACAGGAACGCACACTTCTTCCGTACAGCCCGGGTAAACTGTGGATTCATATATTACTATATCGCCCCGCTTGAGCACGCTGCCCAGCATTTCCGATGCCTTGATCAGCGGATTGAGGTCCGGGGATTTATATTGGTCGATCGGGGTAGGAACGGTAACTATATAGGTATTATACTGCTGCAGGTCGGTTTTATTAGAGGAGAACGATAAGCCGTTTTGTTTGCCCGCGGAGCCGGAATGCCCACTCATGGCCTTTCTGAGATCCTCAAGGTTGGCTTCCATAGTATGGTCTTCGCCGCGAGACAGCTCCTCGATCCTGGAAATATTAATGTCGAATCCCAATACATCGTACTGTTTACCGAACTCGATAGCCAGCGGCAGGCCAACGTAACCCAATCCAATGATAGCGATTTTTCTTTCTTGAAGGTTCATTTTCAGTAGTTTATAAAGTTAGTAACCATTGTTTGAAATGTGATTTTCCCGGCTGTCTCTTTTACAGCGCAGGCAGACAATGGTCGTTCACAGGAAATGGGGGAATCCAACCGATGCCGGTCAGATCCCGGCAAAAATATTAATTTATACATAGTGAAAGTGTTGATGAGGCACAAACGTTCCGGGGCCTAATATTTTTTGCAAAACTACAAACCATCCGCCATACTTATGCGTATATATTAAGGTCGCATGTGGACTTTTTGTGTTATATTCCTATAATTATATATTTGTTTTAAACCTGAGCCTTCTTTAATTAAACAGTTTTCCCCCCGTAGACCATTAAAGTATTGTGAATGTATACTCCCATTTCTTCGCTAACTGCTGATTATTAAATTGTTAATGTAGTGTTTTTTGTTGCTTCAACGAAAAAAAATCGCAGAAATTGTTTGGAGTAACGTCTTATTTTGTTTAAATTAGTCTAACAAAAATTAAACAATATGTCATCCGCTGAATTTAACACCCTATTGCTCAGCAACGCTGACTTCCTAAAGCCCTTCGCCATTACGTTGACCAAGGACGCCGAATCCGCCAAAGATCTTTATCAGGAAACCATGTTCAGAGCGCTTTCAAACCAGGAGAAATACCTGGCAGGCACGAACATCCGCGCGTGGCTCTACACCATCATGCGCAACATTTTCATCAATAATTACCGGCGGAAATCAAAACAACACGTTTGTTTCGACAATTCAACAAACGATTTCCTGCTCAACACACAGCAAGTCATCATCGGGAACCAGGCCGAAAGCGGTCTCAGGATCAAAGACATTCAGACCTCCGTTCACAACCTGCCCGTCATCTTCAAGAAACCCTTCATTTTGTACCTCGACGGATTTAAGTACTTCGAAATCGCCGAAATTCTGGAAGAACCCTTAGGAACCATCAAAAGCCGTATCCACTTCGCCCGTAAAATGTTGAAAGCCCAGGTAGCCCGCTATTAATTGCTGTTTTGTTCGAGTTTCCCTTTTCTACCAATATCCGACTGAGCCCCGGATATAATCCATCTGAACCACGATCCCTTTTATACCTCTGATTTTCGTCGCCCGCTAAAACGGTCCCGGAAAAGCTATGTCCCGGCGTGATCCCCTTCCATACGCCCACCGCCGCTTTCCCGCCCAGACCGCCGCCCAGGCGCAGGAAGTCCATTGCCATACGCGTTCCCCCGCTGCCGGTAGACCGCAGCGGGACATAGCCAACCCGCCATTCAACAAGAATGCTGTCAAAATGCAAGGAACTTGCCCTAACTTGAGGGCCGAACCATTTCCGGCATCAACATGTCTTTACCTCCCGTCATCCTCGTCAACGAAAAAGACGAGCCCGTTGGCACCATGGAAAAACTGGAAGCTCACCAGAAAGGCCTCCTCCATCGCGCATTCTCCGTTTTCGTCATCAACGGCAACGGGAAAATGCTCCTGCAACAACGCGCGGCGGATAAATATCACTCCGGCGGCCTATGGACCAACACCTGCTGCAGCCACCAACTTCCCGGAGAAGACACGCCCGCGGCCGCACACCGCCGCCTCGCCGAAGAAATGGGGTTCGATTGCCCCCTCGAAGAAATTTTCAGCTTCTCCTATCGCGCCGAATTCGATAACGGCCTCACCGAAAACGAGTTCGACCACGTACTGCTCGGCACCTACAACGGCCCCGTTCAGCCAAACGCCGCCGAAGTGCAGGCGCACAAATTCCTTTCGCTGGACGAAATCCGCGAAGATCTTATCGCCCATCCCGGCATTTACACCCACTGGTTCCATATCGCTTTCCCGAAAATCGCGGCCTTCATCGAGGCAAGGGGTAACGGCTGAGCCCCAGCCTGAAACTGTCTGCCGCCTGGCGGATGTACCGGATGAAATCGTAATCGGATGCCTCCAACGCAAATTTGTAGGCGGGCGGGAAACGGTTGATGAAGAAAATCAGGCTGTCGCCCCTGAGCCCCGTATACCGGGCCACCAGCGAATCGCTGAAACGCTCGCTGGTAAACTGCGCCTGCTCGTATTCGATCAGCCTTCGCCGGAACGTGGCTTTCGACCGGTTATTGGAGAAGGATAATGCTTTATATAATTTATGGATATTGATGCCGATACCCGTGGGCGTGATCAAGACCACTTCCCGGAACTTCGGCCGCCGGAAATTGAAGCCCGCACGGAAATTTTCCCGGTCTTCCAGCGAATCCAGCCGTCGCTTCCGCTGCCGGATCTCCACGCCCGCCAATTGCTCGATCTTCGGATACAGGTAAATGTGCAACGCGCCGGTGCGCACGGTCACCGACGAGGGTAAATGCCCCAACGCCTGTATCAGCAATGTGTCTCCGGGAAGCGCGGGAATAACGAAGCGGCCCGCCAGGCAGGAAAGTATCGTGACATGATTGCGGATATTGGTGACGGCCGAGCCCGGCAGCGGCAGCGAATCGTGCGCATACACCGTGCCCTGCGCCTGTTGCGCGGAGGCAAGGCCTGTGGGGAGCAGCAGGATACCGGTACACCAAAGGAGATAGAAGGGCTTCATTACCGTAAGATATCCCACCCGATTCTAAGGAAAAGTTAAAAACGAAAGCGGTCAAGCCCCACGGTCGGCCTTCAGCGAACGGATCATTTCCCCGTAGTTCATACGGCGCTCCAAAGCGTTGAGCGATGCGGCGATGCGCCTCGCCCGGGTCTCCTCCGTTTTGGCATCGTCTATCCATTTCGAGAAGTATCGGCGGTGGCTCGGGGCCAGCGATCCGAAGAATTCCTGCGCAGCAGGCAGGTCGGCCAGGCAGTCGGCGAAATCGGCGTTCATCGCGTAAGCCTGTGTGTCTTCTTCAAGGCTCACCTGCACGGAAGCACCCTGTTTCTTCCCGATCGCCTTGCGCATACCGGCGTTCACAGGGAGGATGAAATTTCCGTCGCCGGAGGGTAATATGGCCGTCTGGGCGATGGCGTGTTGATCGATGAGCCCTTTCACCCGGTAAGTTTGCTTCATGCCCGGTTTTAGCTTCTCGGCGATGGTTGCCGGAATTTCCAGGTACGTCCAGCCGGTTTTATCTCCGGCTTTGGCAAATTTTTTCAGGATGGCGGTAAATCGGGTCATGCCCCAAATTACGTCAATTTCATCGGTAACCATATCGTTGCCGGCGGTAATTGCCCGCAGTGTCTGGCTGGTGGCGGATTTGGACGTGCCCGCCTTTCACCCGTTTGTCGAACTTCCGGTATTCCAAGATGCTGGAATCTTTTTTCGTGAAGACGATCTGGCCGGTGGAAAAAGCATAGGTGGGATAGATTTATATTAACAGATGACCTGTTAATTAAAATCCAAAATCGCTATTGCATATGGGCGAGATGGCAGGGATCGCTCCCGAAGTGCCGGATATAGGCGCTGCGCAGTGCCGCCGGCGTTTCGAAACCGCAGCGGATGGCGGTGATGAGCATCGATTTGCCGTTGCGGTGCAAAAGGTGGAAGGCGTGGTACATGATAAGCATGTGATGGTAGTCGTTCGGGGAGATGCCGAATTCCTGCAGGAAGCCGTTCTGGAATTTATACCGGCTGAGGTGGAACCGTTCGGTGAGCATCTGCACGTCGGTCAATATGCCTACGTCTTGCCGGGCCTGCGTGAAAATATCGTGCAGGGCCGCTTTGTCGGCCGGGGTGAGGCGTACGTGCCTTTTGATGGCGGCCATCCTGTTTTGCATGGCGGCGGCCAGCAGCAGATCGATGCAGATGCGGCGGAGGAAGCATTGCGCCACATCGCCGATGTAGTTGCAATGCAATACCTGGGTCAGCAGCATGTTCACCAGCTCATTGGCGCGGAGGTTCACTGCAGGCTGTGCGCCATGGAGCCAGGCGGCGGCTTTGCCGGCCAGGGTGGCCAGTTGTGGCCAGGTGGCGGCGAGGCGGACGAGGTCTTCCGGCCGGATGTCTGCCCTGAATGCGCAGTAATACACGTCGGCGGAAAGACGGTGGAATTTTTCGCCGGGGTCTTCTTCCTGGTACATTCCGCATCCGAAGAAAGCCGTTTTTTCCGCGTGTTCACAAGGCATTACCCTTTGCAGTACCTGGATGGAGCAGCAAGGCTCCTTGGGTTCTTCGGGGCTCAGGTGCAGCGGTTCGTGGGTGATGATGTCGTGAATCCGGATGGTGAACGGCGCCACGCGGATCACCTGGCTGAGGCGGTCGTGGGCGCTGTCGCGGAAAAAGTGCTTCAGCGCGCAGGGGATTTGCAGCGGCCAGTAATCCTGCGGGACGTGGCGAAGGTCTTCCGTTGCCACGGCGGCCGACAGTACCGGCAACGTAATGGCGCCGGGCGGCGGTGGCGCAGGGATGACCGTTTTGCGGTGTGGCCGTGTTTCGTGGAGAAAGTAACGGTATATATTCCGCATGTTGAGCCGGAAGTGGGGCGCCCGGTAATGGCGCGCTTCCAGGAGGTACATCATGCTGTAGCGCTCGTGTCGGAAGAAAAGGTCTTTGAGCCGGAGGTATTCGGTGAGCGAGTACCGCGGCGCGGGGCGGATATCGCAGACTGCCTGCCAGGTTTTGAGGAACGATGGCACTTTCCCTGCGTCGGTGAATCCGGGTGGGAACACGGCGGGCAGGGGGTGGAACAGGAGGTCGTGCAGCAGGATGGCGATATATTGTTTAACGGGCTTGTGCTTGCGGCGGTCCTTCCGAGAGCGGGGCCGGCGTATCCAGCTCCAGAATTTCAGGCATTGGAGGGTGTTGAGCCAGGCGGTGTGGTAATGTTCCCGGTATTGGAGGGCCATGGTTTCCAGCCAGCGCTGTTCCATATCTGGCAATGTGCCGGGAGGGATGAAGGAGCGGAAACTCCCTGCGCCCTGGCCCAAAGTGGTGAGGAGCGAGCTTCCTTCCGGGGTGATGCGCATCCATCCACCCGTTTCCTGCAGGAGATAATGCCTTTCCAGTTGCGTGAGGGTTGCCAGCGCGGGTTCCGGGGGAAGGGCGCTCCCCGTCAGGGCTTCTTCGCGCGTGCACATGCCGCTCCGTTCCATCCAGGACAGCATCCGGACGTGATCCTTCGACAGCACGCCGGAATAACGGCCTGCCAGTGAGCTACCGGAGGCTTTCATAACGCTGGGTTTGCGGGTGGAAGAACAGGCACATACTTCTCGATTGACGGGGGCGGCAGGTGAAAAATTTCGGTTGATACATATTATAGATGCACCCCGGGCACGATGGGGGTAAGGTGACCAGGGCTTTTTTACTGACAGGATTTGCACATACCAGTTTGCCTATTCAGCTCCCTCCTCCGCCGATTTCAACCGGAGCTTTTCCGCTTCCAGGTCCAACAACCCCAGGTACTTCCGGATCACCCCGTCGTCTGTACTATACGACGCCGCATTGATCTCCAGCAAATAATTCCGCTGCACCCCCAGCAGCTCGAACGCCACTTTGCGGTACACCTCATGATCGCCGTCGGCCACATTCCCCCGCGCCAATTCTTCCGCCACGTACCGCGCCCGCAAATGCTGCAACGGGATGTTGCCGGCCAACTCGTTTGCGTAATGTTCGTCGAGATACCTGATGCCGAGGGCCGCCAGTTTTTCGCGGACGATATGGTCTTGCTCTTCGACAGGTTTGGGATGGTCCGCATCTTCCATGTCCAGTTTCTTCACCAGCCAGGGCAGCGACAGCCCCTGCACCACGAGCGTCAGCAGTATAACGGTGAACGTGATGAACAGGATGAGGTTGCGCTGCGGGAAAGAGAACGGGAGCGAAAGCGCCGCCGCCAGCGATACCACGCCGCGCATGCCCGCCCATCCGAAGATCAGCGGGCCTTTCCAGCCGGGGCTGGGATCGGCCGTGGTGATGAAACGGCTGATGAAAACTGTGAACACGGAAGCGAAATACGTACAGGCCAGCCGTGTGAGGATGAGCACCACCGTGATGAGCACGCCGTAACCGATGGCGCTGCCCAGCGAAACGGGCCCCAGGTCGCGGATGACGACGGGCATCTCCAGCCCGATGAGCAAAAACACGAGGCCGTTGAGCACGAACGCGACGGTACTCCAGACAGATGAGCCCCGCAACCGGCTGCCGGCCGACAGGAATTCGTGGCTGCGGTAAGAAAGGAATAATCCCCCGCTCACCACGGCCAGTACGCCGGAGAAATGGAACATTTCCGCGGTGAGGTACATCACGTACGGCGCGGTGAGCGTGAGCACGATGTCCATATTCGCGGAAGTGGGGAGTTTGCGGTGCAGGAAATAATAGACGACGGCCACGGCGATCCCGATGGCGATGCCCATGAAGATCACGGTGACGAAACTGATGGCGGCTTCCCGGAAAATGAAACGGCCGGAGTCTACCGCCACGAGCGCAAAGCGGAAGACGATGAGGCTGGATGCATCGTTCAGCAGGCTTTCCCCTTCGATGATGGCCGATAGCCGTTTGGGCACTTTCACGTATTTGAGTACCGAAGTGGCGCTGACGGCGTCTGGCGGCGATACGATCCCTCCCAGCAGGAAACCCAGCGCCATGGTGAATCCCGGGATGAAGGAGCTGCTCACCCAGGCCACGATGAACGAGGTAACGATCACCATGATGAATGCGAACGAGCCGATGACGCGGCGCCAGCGCCAGAGGTCCTTCCACGAAGTGTACCAAGCCGCTTCATATAACAAGGGAGGGAGGAAGATGACGAAGATGTACTGCGGATTGATGGCCACGGCCGGGATGCCGGGAATGGCGCAGAGCGAAAGGCCGCCCAGCAGCAGGATGATGGGATAGGCGACGCGGATTTTCTGCGACAGCATAACGATCAGCTGGATGAAAATTACCAGCAGGATGAAGAGGAAAAACTGATGCTCCATATCGTAATATAGGTTTTGCGGCCTGAAATTTTTTCTGGCCGGGCGATGTTGCGGCCGGATCCCATGAACACGCCGGTGCCGCCGTATTGCATGGTACGGGTTTTATTATTGAAACAGGGAGGAGTCAAGGAGGTTTGCGGAAGGAGGGAATTTTTTTTGAAATGGGATGGTACTAAACGGGAAGCGGCGCGTCACCAGATAAGTTGAGCCACATCCGGAACCGGGATAGCGTAGCACAGGCAGCAATGTTGGTGCGGCTTCCGGAAGAATCGTCTGCCGATCGTCAATTAAAAGCTATGTTTATAAAATCGGGCAGAAGATTTTATCGCAGTGCTTGGATTTATATAAAAGATCATGTACTTTTAGTAAATACTAATATTATTTGAACGAAAAAAATTCCACCGTTACTGGCAACGCATGAACTACATGCATTAACCCTCCGCCATTCTATTATCCAGCAACGTCCCTGGGATGTCCATTTTTTATCAGGTTAGATCGAATATGTCCATTCACTAAAAAACATTTTATGGGAACCGGCTCAAAAGAGAAAACCAAAAATCAAGATCGATATAGTTGAACCACGTCAGTTCAATCCAAGCTTAATAGTCCATTCTTAAAACCGACGGCAGGCCCGTATCTGCAGACGTATGCCTGTTTGTGACCGGTGTAGACGGTTGTGCCGTGTACGCGGCATTTTATTCACTTTTAAAATCCATGTTATGACAGATAATTAGGCCTTCACATAAAACCGGCAATATGGGAGTATTGCCGGCAGGCAAAGCCGGGAGAAGCTTTGCCGAGATACAGTTCAAAAAACTTCGCTGAACTATAACGCATCAAAAATATGAAAAAAAAGAGGAATATTGCTTTTTTGACAAAAGCGATAAGCGGAACCTTTTTCCTTACCGCCGCACTATCCGGTCCCCTTTCCGTTCACGCTTCCATAGCCACCGGCCTGTACTTTCAACAGGTACAAACCGTTAAAGGCAAAGTAATCAGTGAACAAGACAAGCAGCCTGTTCCCGGCGCCGCCGTGCAAATCAAGGGCACGAGCAAAGGCACCGTTACGAACGAAAATGGTGAATTCACCATTCAGGCCAATACCGGAGACATTCTCATGATTTCCAGCATTGGCTTCACTGCCCAGGAAATAGCCGTTGCGGCGGGCAAATCCTACGACATTACACTCGCATTTTCCAATACTTCGCTCGATGAAGTTGTGGTAACAGGTTATTCCGCGCAACGCGTGAAAGACCTGACAGGTGCGGTGGCCGTAGTCAACGTAAACCAGATGAAACAGCAGCCCGTGGCCAGCCCCGTGGAATCGCTCCAGGGTAAAGCCACCGGTGTTCAGATCATCAGCGACGGCGCCCCCGGTGCCACGCCCCAGATCCGTATCCGCGGTTTCAGCACTATCAACAACAACGATCCACTGTTCGTCATCGACGGTGTGCCGTATGAAGGCAAACTTTCATGGCTCGATCAGAACGACATTGAAACCATGCAGGTACTGAAAGATGCATCTTCTGCATCCATCTACGGTGCCCGCGCCAACAACGGCGTTGTCATCATCACCACCCGCCAGGGCGTGAAAGGGCCGCCGAAGATCAATCTCAGCTCTTATTTCGGTACGCAGGTGCCCAACAAGAACGCCTTCCCCAAAATGATGAACCCGCAGCAATACGCGGAGTACGTCTACGAAGCATTCCGGAACTCCGGCCAAACCCCGGGCCAGGAAGGCACCACGGGTAACAACTACGGTACCGGCGCCACGCCGACGCTACCCGAGTACCTCGTGGCCGGTAAAGTGACGGGGCAGAAAGTGACCGCTGCCGATGCAGACCCTTCCCGTTATAATTACAGCCGCGCCAGCGAAACCTTTTACCAGATCACCAAGGCGAACAAACAAGGTACCAACTGGTTCGACGAAATCTCGCAAACCGCGCCCATCCGCAACGTTCAGCTGGGCGTAAACGGCGGTGGAGATAACGCTACCTACGCCATCGGCGCGGGTTACCTGGGCCAGAAAGGCACCATCCGCCACACCGGCTATAACCGCTACAACGGTCGCGCCAACACCCGGTTCTCCGCGTTCAACAACCATTTCCGCTTCGGCGAAAATATGCAGTACAGCTACGAAGAATTTGTGGGCGTAGGTGTGAACCCCAACGTTTCCGGCGACTACCAGGGCGAAGGCAGTGCCCTCGGCTTTGCGTACCGCATCCCGGTGATCATCCCCGTATATGATATTATGGGCAACTTCGCCGGCAGCCGCGGCGATAAGCTCGGCAACGCCCAGAACCCGCTGGCGCTGCTTTATCGTGCTAAAGACAACGTCCAGAAAAGAAACTTCTTCTTCGGGAACGTATTCGGTGAAGTGGACCTCGTGAAAGGGCTCGTGGCCAAAACCTCTTTCGGGTTGCGCTACGAAAACTACAGCGGCATTTCGCTCACATACCCGAACCTCGAATTCTCCGAAGGCAGCGCGGCCAACGGTATGTCGGAAAACCAGGGCTTCAACACCGAATGGACCTGGACCAATACCCTGACCTACAAATGGGAAGTGGCCAACGTGCATTCATTGACGGTGCTCGCCGGTACGGAAGCGTTCCGCTCCCGCAACCGCTTCCTGTCTGCCGGTCGTAACGATTACTTCCTGCTCGGGCTGACGGATTATTATTACCTCCCGGCCGGTGCGTCCAACATCAACAACACGTCTAGCGGCGGTGTGGGCTCGCTGTTCTCCATCTTCGGCCGTGCGGATTATTCCTACCGCGACCGTTACCTCCTGAGCCTCACGGTTCGCCGCGACGGATCTTCCAACTTCAGCAAGAACAGCCGGTACGGTACCTTCCCTGCAGGAAGCGTGGCCTGGCGCCTTTCCGAAGAGGATTTCCTCAAAGGCAACAATTTCATCACCGATCTGAAACTGCGTGCGGGCTATGGAATTACCGGTAACCAGCGTATCCCTGCGTTCCAGTACATCGACCGTTACGAGAGCCTTATCGCCAACGCCTTCTATCCCTTCAACGGGAAGTCGGTTACCGGGGGCGTTTGGCAGAAAGCATATAAAAACGAGAACGTGAAATGGGAGGAGCTCAAATCCTTCAACATCGGTCTCGACTTTACGTTGCTCAATGGCGAATTCGACGGCGCCATCGACTGGTATAGCCGTAAAACCACCGACATGCTGTACCCGGTCCCCCTGCCGTCGGCATCCATCGGTATGGGCGCGGCGCCTTTCGTGAATATCGGCGACATGAAGAATACCGGTATCGAACTGGGCCTGGGTTATCATTACGGCCAGCGTGAAAATAAACCCTTCAAGCTCGACGTCAACGTGAACATTTCCCGTAACGTGAACCAGGTAGTAGCGCTGGCGCCTTCCGTGAAAGAGCAGGTGTACGGCACTTTCCGTAGCCTTCAAACCACGATCCTCCGTCCGGGCGAGCCCTTCGGTTCCTTCTACGGTTACAAATGGGATGGTGTTTATACCAGCGCAGACGATCTCGCGAAAAGCCCCAAATACAGCGGCGCGCGCGTAGGCGGCCCCAAATACGTCGATGTTACCGGCGACGGGCAGATCACGCCGGCCGACCGTACCATCATCGGCAACCCGCACCCCGACTTCCTGTATAGCTTCGGCATCAACGCCAAGTACAAAAGCTGGGACCTGGCCATGTTCTTCAACGGTTCGCAGGGCAACGACCTGTATGAAGCCACCCGTTACTTTACGGACTTCAGTACGTTCGACGGTACCGCCAGCGTGCGTATGCTCGACCGCTGGTCTCCCACCAACCCGAACTCCAGGATCCATACGCCGAACCGCAAAGCGTCTGACTACGAGCTGGCGTCTTCCGGATATTATGTGCAGGACGGTAGTTACTTCCGCATGAAGAACCTCCAGATCGGCTACAACTTTAAAGTAGACAACTGGTTCAAGGGCAACATGCGTACGCTGCGTGCATACGTAGGCGCATCCAACCTGTTTACGCTCACAAAGTACACTGGTCTCGATCCTGAAGTGAGCCAGACCAACTCCACTTTCTCGGCTTTGGGCGTGGATTTCGGCGTGTACCCCGTGTCTCGCCAGTTTTTAATCGGTTTTAGTGCAGGTTTCTAATTTAAAAGTATTTGAACATGAAAAGGATTCATAGCATCATATTAGTGGCATGCGCTACAGTACTGGGCTCCTGCGGCGCAGACTTCCTGGAAAGGAACCCCCAGGGAGAACTGAGCCAGGACCAGATCAAATCCGCCCGGGGTGTGGAAGGTATGCTGACAGGCGCATACGGCCTGGTAAACGGCAACGTTTCCGGTACCTGGGGCAACTATTCCTCCGCGCCCAGCCAATGGCTGTTCGGGGAAGTAGGCGCCGATAACGCCCACAAAGGCAGTAATAACGGCGACCAGCCCAACATGAACCAGGTAGAGCTGCACTATGTGTCGCCCACCAACGATAATACCGAGATCATGTGGAACCGGTACTACGAAGGCATCGCCCGTTGTAACAACACACTGCGGTTGCTGAAACTGGTACAGGCCGGTTCTGCCGACAAGCTCTCCGATACGAGGGCCAGGGAAGTAGAGGCCGAAGCCCGCTTCCTCCGTGCGCACTATTACTTTTTCCTCCGCAGGACTTTCTCCAAACTTCCCTATGTGGATGAAACGATGTCGCCCGAAGACGCGTTGAAAGTGACCAACGAAGGAGAAGTGTATCCGAAGATCGAGGCCGACTTCAAATTCGCGATGGACAATCTCCCGGTTACCATGTCTGATCCCGGCCGCGCCAACAAGACCGCTGCGCAGGCATACCTGGGGAAAGTGTACCTCTATCAGAAAAAATACGACGAAGCGTTGCCGCTGTTCACGACCGTTATCGCCGCAAGGCCCGACATTACGACGATCCCCTTCGACGATAACTTCAACGTAACGAAAGAAAACGGCCCTGAAAGCATCTTCGCCGCACAGCACGCCATCAACCCCGATGGTAGCGGCGATAACGCCAACGTCGGCGATATGCTCGGCGGTTTCTATGGTACCGCGCCGGTTTCCTGCTGCGGATTCTTCCAGCCTACTTTCGACCTGGTGAATTCATTCCGCGTAACCCCCCTCGGCCTTCCCATGCTCGATGGCAGCTATCGTACCAATCCGTATCTGTCCGATTTCGGGCTGACGGGTAACGCCAAGGATAACTACCAGGTGAATAAATCCCTCGCATTCGATCCCCGCCTCGATTATACCGTTGGCCGCCGCGGCGTTCCTTACCGCGACTGGGGTATCATGCCGGGCGACGCCTGGATCCGGGACCCGGCGTACGCTGGGCCGTTCGTTGCCGTGAAACACATGGTAGACGCATCCTCCCGCGGGACGGAAACGGTTGCCGGCGCCAACTACGTAACGAGCCTGAACGTGAACATTATCCGTTTGGCAGACGTGTATCTGATGGCAGCGGAAATCTATGTCGAGAAGAACAACCTGGCGGCGGCGCTTGCGCTCGTGAACAAGGTGCGCGCCCGGGCCGCCAACCTGCCGGGGAGAACGGTGGGCGGTACGCCTGCAGCGGCTTACAACGTGAAACCTTACCTGGTGTTTACGTCGCAAGACATGGCGCGCAACGCGGTGCGCTTCGAGCGCAGGCTGGAACTGGCGCTGGAAGGCCATCGCTTCTATGATCTCGTGCGCTGGGGGATCGCCAAGCAAACGATCGAAAGTTACTCGGGCTTCGAAGGGAATATCCTCTCTGCCTTCGAGAACATTACTTTCGACGCGAAAGACGAAACGTTCCCCATTCCGCAACAGCAGATCGACCGGAGCCAGGGAGCGCTCAAGCAGACGCACTAATGCCTATATTTGTCATAACTCTCACGGCGCCCGTTGCAGACGGGCGCCGTTTTTCATGATTATAAATTTATCATGTATGCACAGATTTATTATCACGCTTTTCATCCTATCCACCTGCATCCGGCAGCAATTATTTTCACAGGAACTGAAATCTGAGTTTATTTTCGACATGGAGCTCGAATTGTCGGCCCCGCAAATGGTGGGCAAGGTATTGCCCGGCACCCGCGTCATCTATCCCGCCACCGGCGGAACGGTCAAGGGGAAGATCAATGGAAAGGTGTTGCCCGGCGGCGCGGATTGGGGGATCGTTGCAGACTCCCTCACTTTTAAAATGGACGTCCGCGCCACGGTCCAGACAGACGACGGGGCGCTGATTTATATAACCTATCAGGGATACCTGTTTGCGGATGCGAAAACGAATGCCGTTATCGGCGCCGGGAAAGGGCATACGCTTTCGCCGGAGGATTATTATTTCCGGTCGAACCCCGTTTTCGAGACCAGTTCCCCGAAATACGCCTGGCTGAATCATACGGTTGCGATCGGGGTGGGGCGGTTGTCGGGTGTGGGGAAAGTTGCATACAGGATTTATGCGATCAGGTAGGGAATGGTGATGGAATGATGTAGTATCAGTACATAAAATAGGGCTGACCGTTTGCATGCGGTCAGCCCTATTTGCAGGGATTATTTATTTGCTTCGGATCAGTTGTTGGATTCGTTGCGACCGGTGCTCCGTTTTTCATCGATAACGAGCGTATTCGACCATTTGTCGTGCCATGGATAGCTGGGGCTGCCGAACGCGCTCAGCACTTCGAAGGGGATCAGCCGGATAAGGCCGCGTTTGAAGGCTGAAGCGAGTTTGACCGGGGAGCCGTCTTCTTGCACGGCGCGGGTGCCGGTAATCGCTTTGCCGAGGGTTTTACCTTTTGAAAGTCCTTCTGTCAGGCCGTAGTAAGTACCGTAAATGGCGAACGATAGGATGAGTTCCAGTGCTTTTGAACTGGCAGTTTCCTCATATTCCAGCGCTTCGGCGCCAAAGATCAGGGCGATAACGATGCCCAGCGAAAACATGATGAGGTAAAAAACGATCAGATCGATGATGTAATTGGCAAATCGTTTGCCAGTGGAGGCTTCGGTTAATACGACTTCTTCGTCGAGTATGTTTTCTTCAGTTTGGGTATACATGGGTATAGGAATTTAGGTTTAAAACTAATGATTTTGGCTCAAAAGCATCCGGGACTTTCGGGGCTGAAAAGGGGAAGGAGCGGGAAAGGGCCACGAAGTTGACAGCGCCGGGCAATAAAAAAACCCGCAAACGCTTTATTGTAGCTGGTTTGCGGGTTTTTACCGGTAGCCTCGACAGGAATCGAACCTGTATCTGGAGCTTCGGAAACTCTTATACTATCCATTGTACTACGAGGCCGGGCCTTTTGAAGGAATGCAAATGTAATGGAAAAATGAATATTTAGGAAGAATTTTATAAAGTGCCGATGTTGCTTTTGAAAATACGGACCGCAATGGCCAGCAATATCACCCCGAAAAACTTTCGGAGCACCATCAGGCCTGCCTTTCCGAGGATGCGCTCGATGTAGCTCAGCGACCGGAGCACGATGTAGATGATCAGCAGGTTCAGGACGATGCCCGCCAGAATGTTGTAATCCCCGAAATCGGCTTTCAGGGACATGATGGTGGTGAGGGTGCCCGAGCCCGCGATGAGGGGGAACGCAATGGGGACGAGGCTCCCGGTCTTGGTGTCCTGATCGCTTTTGAAGAATTCAATTCCCAGGATCATTTCCAGGCCGATGATGAAGATCACGATGGAACCGGCCACGGCGAACGATTGGAGGTCTACGCTCATCAGGTTCAAAAACGCCTTTCCACCCAGTAAAAACGCCACCATCAATATGCCGGAAGCCAGCGTGGCCTTCACCGCGTTGATTTCCCCGATCTTTTCCTTCAGCGACAGCAAAACCGGGATAGATCCCAGGATATCGATCACGGCGAACAGGGTAAAACTTACGGTAACGATCTGGTCGATACTGAACATATGAGGAAATTTTAGCAAAAGTAAGGTTTTCTATCCCCCGAATATGCCTTAAAATAGCTAATTTGGCGGGAATATCAGCGAATTTCATCCAGGTAAAACGAACACACGATGCAGGAAGACATCATCATTCAGATCAGCAATAAAATCAAGGAAAAGCGGAAGGCGAAAGGCATTACGGTGCAGGAACTGGCCAATAAGGCAGACGTGAGCAAAGGTCTCATTTCCCAGATCGAGAACAACCGCACCGTTCCTTCCCTGCTCGTGCTTGTCAATATCATCCGGGCCCTCAACCTGGACATGAACGAGTTTTTCAACGACATCAACCAGCAAAAACAGGCGGCCAAGGTCCTCATCATCAAAAAAGACCAATACCAGCATTTCGAAAAGGAAAACGCGAAAGGATTCCTCTATAAAAGGGTACTCACCCGCAACATCAAAGGCGGCCCTACAGACGTTGTGCTCCTCGAACTGAAGCCCGGCGCCCGCCGCAACCAGATCGTAAAAACGGATGCCTACGAATACAAATACGTCATCTCGGGCACCGTGGAATACCTCATCAACAACGAAAAATATATCCTCGAAGCCGGAGATTCCATCTTCTTCGACGGCCGCCTCGGCCATAAACCTTCCAATGTGGGCGACGATACCGCCCTGCTCCTGGTTATTTATTTCTTCCAGGAAGGGGAAAAATAATTTCCCCAGGGGAAAACTTTCATAAAAAATTAACAGGCGACTTGTGTAAAAATGTTTACTTTTACTATTCAAAAGTTAGCATTTATAAACTAAGTCATATGTCAATTTCCACCAGATCTTTCACCGTAAACGGCAAAACCTACACACCTCCGGCGCAACCGGTAGTTGTAATCTGCCTCGACGGCTCCGCCGATGAATATCTCGACATCACGCTGGCGCACGACCGTATGCCCAACCTGAAAAAAATGACCCTTTCGGGCTACCGGGGCATGGTCCGCGGCGCATTGCCTTCGTTCACCAACGTCAACAACTCCTCCATCGTAACGGGCGTAACACCGGCCGTACATGGCATTTGCGGGAATTTCTTCTATGACACCGATCGCAAGGAGGAAGTGATGATGAACTCCGCGGAATACCTCCGCTCCGAGACCATCCTCGCCGCCGCCGCCAACGCTGGCCGCAAGGTAGCCGTGGTTACCGCCAAGGAAAAACTCCGCGACATCCTCAGCCACAAAATGACCGGCATCGCGTTTTCCGCCGAAAAAGCCAACCAGGCCCAGGAAGCCACCCACGGCATCGGCAACGTCGAAACCGTGCTTGGCCTCCCTACCCCCGCGATCTATAGTGCAGACGCCAGCCTCTTTGTGCTCCGCGCCGGTGTTGCCCTCATCGAAAAAGGCCTCGCCGATTTCCTCTACCTCTCTTTGACCGACTACATGCAACATACCTACGCGCCCGAGGATGGCCCCTCGCTGGCGTTCTACGAAGCCATCGATCATGAGCTGGGAAGGCTCCTGGCCGCAGGAGCCGTTATCGGCGCCACGGCAGACCATGGCATGAACGCCAAGCAGAAGGAAGACGGCACACCTAACGTGTTGTACGTGGAAACGATGCTCACCGAAAAATTCGGCCCCGGCTTCCGCGTGATCTGCCCCATCACCGACCCTTACGTGAAACACCACGGCGCCCTTGGCTCCTATGTGGCCGTTCACCTGCCCGAAGGCGTGAGCGAAACGGAAGTGGCCGGCTGGCTGCAGGCACAACCCGGTATCACCGAAGTGCATAATAAAGACATGGCCGTTCATTTGCTGGAACAGCCGGCAGACCGGATCGCAGACCTGGTGGTGCTTTCCGCCCGCGATGTAGTGGTGGGCCGCACCCCCGCGCATCACGACCTCTCCGCGCTCGACTCCGGCCTGCGCTCCCACGGCGGGCGGTACGAAGAAATGGTGCCCCTGCTCATTTCGCACCCGCTGAAAGCCACCTACCGCAGCAAAGCCGGCGGCGACCCCCGCAACTTCGATGTTTTCGATTTTACCGTAAACGGTACCACGCTCAATTAATACCTGTTATGTCAAATACCATTGCACCAGACGCAACTTTGTCGCTCACAGGATACATCGCCGGAGAACCCGTCATTTCCGCACAGAAGCTGGAAGTGCGGAGTCCGTACAACGGCCGTCTCGCCGGAACGGTATCGCTGGCTACCCGGAAAGACACCGAAGCTGCCATCGTAGCCGGACTTTCCGCCAACGTAAAACAAACGCGTTACGAGCGTTTCGCAGTGCTCGATAAGGCACGGCAACTGCTCGAAGAACGTAAAGAGGAATTTGCCCGCCTGATCACTTCCGAAGCAGGGCTCGCGCTCCGCGAGGCACGCTATGAAGTGGGCCGCGCGCGGGATGTGCTGCATTTCGCGGCGCTGGAATCGCTCAAAGACGACGGACAGATCTTCTCCTGCGACATTTCCCCGCAGGGCAAGGCCCGCAAAATATTCACGACCCGTGAGCCGTTGTCGCTCGCGGTGGCCATCACACCCTTTAACCATCCGCTGAACCAGGTGGCGCATAAAATCGCGCCGGCCATCGCCACGGGAACGCCCGTCATCCTGAAGCCTTCCGAGAAAACGCCGCTCACGGCCGTTCGTTTCGTGGAGCTGCTGTACGAAGCAGGATTGCCGCCGGCCATGCTGAGCGTATTGCTCGGGCCTACGGCGGAAGTGGCGGAAGTGCTGGTGACAGACCCGCGCGTGGAGCTCGTGTCGTTCACCGGCAGCGTGGCGGTGGGGAAGATCATCGCCAAACAGGCCGGGTACAAGAAAGTGATCCTCGAACTGGGTGGCAACGATCCGCTGATCATCCTCGAAGATGCCGATATGGACCTCGCCGTCACCCTCGCAGCCGAAGGCGCTTACCGCAACTCCGGTCAACGCTGTACCGCGGTGAAGCGCATCCTCGTGCAGGAAAGTATTCATGATGCGTTCGTGGAAAAACTGATCGAGAAAACAAAGGAATACCTGGCCGGTGATCCCGAACTCCCCGAAACGCGTGTGGGTACGGTGATCGACGAGCCCGCGGCAAAATATCTCGAAGATGTGGTGAACAAAGCCGTGGCCCAGGGTGCGAAAGTGCGCATCGGCGGCCGCAGGACCGGCGCGCTCCTCGAGCCCACCGTCATTACCGACGTTCCCCGCGATGCCCAGATGGTCGTGCAGGAATCTTTCGGTCCGCTGGCGCCCGTCATGAAAGTGAAAAACCTCGAAGACGCCATCGAGCTGGCCAATGGTACGGCTT
Organism: Chitinophaga rhizosphaerae; assembly: GCF_003958645.1. GTDB lineage: Bacteria > Bacteroidota > Bacteroidia > Chitinophagales > Chitinophagaceae > Chitinophaga > Chitinophaga rhizosphaerae. The sequence goes on along the minus strand of NZ_RXLO01000004.1, from coordinate 134,013 downwards.
TCGGGCTGTCGTCCGGTATTGTAACAAAAGACATGGAAAAGGCGCTCCATGCGGTGAAAAACCTCCGGATGGGAACGGTCAACATCAACGAAGTGCCTGGTTACCGGATCGAAAGCTCGCCTTTCGGCGGCATCAAGGATTCCGGTTTGGGCATCAAGGAAGGCGTGATCGAGGCCATGAAATGCTTCACGTACGTCAAAACATTTTCACTGCCCTGGTAACAGGAACCCAGTTATTGTTTGCATGATGGCGGCCGCGGATTACCGTGGCCGTTTTCTTTTTCGGGGGAAGATAGAAAAAGGCGCACCCGGTGATGGGCGCGCCTTCATAGTTGTGTTGAAAAAATAGTTATTTGGAAAGCGTAGCTTCTTTTTGCATGATCTCGCCGATGGCCTGCACGAGCGCGGAAACGTCTTCCGGGAAGATCTGGCCGATGTTGCCGATGCGGAAAGCGTTGGTTTTGCTCAGTTTGCCGGGATAGATGACGAAGTTGCGGTCGCTGAGTGCCTGGTAAAATTCCTCGAAGTGGAAAGAGGGATCGTTAGGATAGAGGAACGATGTGATGATGTGCCCCTGGATTTCCGGGCGCAGGTACTGCACGAAGCCGAGGGCTTCCATCCCCTTGTCGAGCGTTTCCTTGTTTTTGCGGTATCGCGCCTCGCGGGCGGGGATGCCGCCTTCTTCCTCCAGTTCGCGCATCGCCTGGCGGAAAGCCATAATGCTGAGCGTGGGCGGGGTAAAGCGGAATTGTCCGTTTGTTTCGAGGCCGTTCCATTGTTCATACAGATCGAGGCTGAGGCTGCGTGCCTGGCCTTTTGTTTTGAGGAGCGCCGCTTTTTCCGCGATCACGAACGCGAAACCGGGAATGCCTTCGATGCATTTGTTGGAAGAGGAAACGAGGAACTGGATATGGGCCTTGCGGATGTCGATCTCCACGCCGCCGAAGCTGCTCATGGCGTCTACGATAAACGTTTTGCCAAGTTCTGCGCAAATGGCGCCGATGGCTTCGATGGGATTGAAAAGTCCGGTGGTGGTTTCGCTATGGATGCAGGCCAGATGCGTGATATGGGGCGCTTGTTCCAACTGGCGGCGCACGGCGGCGGGGTCTGTTATTTCGTTTTCTTCGAAGCGGAGCACGGTGTGCGGCAGTTTGTGGATCGCGCACATTTTGACGATTCGCTCGCCGTAAGCGCCGTTGCTCAATACCAGCAGGTGGTCGTTTTCGCCGATGGCGCTGCTGATGACACTTTCCACGCCGAAGGTGCCGGAGCCCTGCATCAGCACGGTTTCATACCCTTCTTCTTTCGACACATGGCCCAGTACCGGCAATGCTTCGCGGATCTCTTTCACGGTGGTTACGAAAGCGGCGTCGCGCGAGCCCATATCTTCCATGGCAGCGGCTTTTACGGTGTGCGAAGTGGTGAGCGGGCCGGGTGTGAATAACAGTTTCTTCATAAATGTATTGTAAAGTTGTGCAGGTTCGGCGTAACGGGCGCTTCCGTTTTGCGGAAGAGGTTCCGGATGCCGTGTTTGCGGTTGAAATATACGAAAGCGGTAATTAACAGGGCAAGACAGGCGAAGCAGAGCAGGTAGCTGAACTGCATGAGCACGCGGCTCCAGCGGAGGTCTTTCATAAAAAACTCGCGGTAGAGCAAAAGCCCTACACTGCCGAGGTACCCGATGGCGTCGCAGCCGTACACGAAAAATCCGGCGTTGGCTTTCAGTTTGAACAGCGCGATCAGTCTTTCGAACAGCGCCACCTGGATGGGAATATACGCCAGGAATAACCCTGTGCCGAGCGTCAGCATCCAGCCGTAGGGGCCGATGGCGTGACGGTGGTACAGCAGTGTACTGGCTCCCGTCATGATGATGCCGATCGCGATCAGGCCTTTGGTGGCCCACAATCCACGGATATTGTTGCGGATGAGCGACAGGCAGGATACGCAGGCCACTACGATCACGGTGCTAATGAGCTCCGTTTGCGCCAGGATGCTCCGGCTCCAGTGGTTGCCGCCGATCTCGTTCCATATTTCCACGCTGAAATTGTCGCGGAAATCGCGGAGGGTGGTAAGCAGGCAATATATGAGGAGGATGCAGAGCAGCCCGGGCCAGAAGTTGCGCACGATGTCCGATTTATCGGCCGGGGTCATGGGCGCGCGTTCCGCGCGGAGGAGTTTGTCGGTTTCGCTGGGGGCGGGGATGACGGAGAGCATCCAGATAAAGAGGCAGGTGAGCGGGATAAACAGGAGGCCGATGACGAAAGGCATCCAGAATTCGGTGATCCAGGGGAGCAGTGACTGTATTTCCAGGTAAATGGTTTTGAGGATGCCGGAGGCGGCGATGATGGAAATGCTGAGCCCCATGCCCAGGATCTCCGTGAAGCGACGGCCTTCCAGGAAACTGAAAATCACGCCCCAGACCATTCCCAGCGGGAGGCCGTTCAGGAAAAGGAAGAAGAAATTATAGGGATGGGGAACGAGCGCGAACCCCAGCAACGCGAGCAATGCAAACCCGATCAAACACGCTACCAGCCGGATGCGCTGTTCCGGACGCAATTCTGAAATTATCTTGATGCCAGCGAACTTGGAGACCATATACCCCAATACCTGCGCAATGATCAGCACCGTTTTATATCCCAGCCCGAATAGGGTCAGTCCTTCGTAAAGCCCTGTGTTAAAGGGCTTGCGGAATGCGTACATGCAGAAATACGTGCCGAAAGAGGCAAGGAGGCACCAGGCGATGAAAAATACGCCCGACGGTTGTTGAAGCCTTTTGTGGATCATAGTAACGTGTGTTTAGTATATCCAACCTGTCACCCTCTTAAAGTTTAATATTTGTAAATTATGAAAATTCTTTAAATTCGAGAAAAGTTTCCACGTAGAATTTTTAAAACTAGATCATAATCTACTGTAGCAGGCTGTTATATTGCAATTGAGCGAAGGTCGCGCGTTTGGGTTTTTCCAAGGAGTTTAGTGTGTTAAGGAATTATTATTTTAATATTTCTATACTATTAAATTTAGTGATACTTAACATTTGGTTTATATGTAGTCCCCATTTTTGTATTCGAAAACCGTTTAATCCTTTCCTTTACTATGCATTACATTTTACAACCACTTCTCAGGGTTGCGCTCCTGGCGCTCATCCTCGCGCTGCCATGCATCCCCGCATGGGCGCAAACACTGGTTTCGGGCAAGGTTGCGTCCGAAGACAGCCAGCCCGTTCCCGGCGTCACCGTTAAAGTTAAAGGTGGAAACACCGGCACCGTCACCGACGCCGACGGCAAATTCTCCATCAGCTGCGCTTCCGACGCAGTGCTCCAATTCACTTCCCTCGGTTTTATCCGCCAGGAAGTACCTGTCAACGGGCAATCGTCCATCAACGTCATCCTCGTTACCGACAAAAAATCGCTGGATGAAGTAGTGGTAACCGCCCTGGGCATCAAGAAAGAAAAGAAAGCCGTGGGTTTTTCCGTGCAGGAAGTAAAAGGGGCCGACCTCGTGAAAGCCCGCGAGCCCAATGCCATCAATTCCCTGTCGGGCAAAGTGTCTGGCCTGCTCATCGCCTCCAGCCCCAATCTCTTCGGTAACCCGGACATCCGACTCCGCGGCGTGAAACCCCTCATCGTGGTAGATGGCGTGCCCATCAGCTCCGATTCCTGGAACCTCAGTCCGGACGACATCGAGTCGTATTCCGTGCTCAAAGGCCCCACCGCATCCGCCCTCTACGGCTCCCGCGGACAATTCGGCGCCATCCAGATCACCACCAAGCGCGGCGCCACCGGTACCCGTGTGGAATTCAACACCAGTCACCAACTGCAGGCGGGCTACAACGCCATTCCCAAAACCCAGAACGATTACGGTCCCGGCGATTACGGTAAATACGCGTTCGGCGACGGCAAAGGCGGCGGCATCAACGACGTGGATTATAACCAGTGGGGCCCGAAGTTCAACCAGAAAGATCCGAATACCGCCAGCGGATGGATGGAGCTTCCCCAGTTCGACAGCCCCATCGATCCCGCCACCGGCAAGCCCGTTCCCACGCCCTGGCTCCAGCGCGGACCGGATAACCTGAAGAACTTCCTCCGCAATGGGCTCCTTTCCACGGCCAACGTAGCTTTGTCGTCCCGCAACGAAAAAACGGACCTCCGTATTTCGGCTTCCCACACATATCAGCGCGGCCAGGTGCCCAACACCTATGTCAATATTTCCAACGTGAACGCGGCGGGCGGCATCAACCTGACCGACAAGCTGCGCATCGACGTGAATGTCAACTACAACAAGCAATACACGCCCAACTTTCCCAACGTAGCCTATGGCCCCAACAGCTTTATCTATTACCTGACGCTTTGGGGCGGCGCGGACTTCGATGTGCGCGACCTGAAGAATTACTGGCAGAAAGGGAAAGAAGGCATCCAGCAATACAACTTCGAATATTTCCGCTACAACAACCCCTGGTTTGTGGCGAACGAATGGCTGCGCGGATATTACAAAGACGACGTGTATGGGTTCGTTTCGCTGAACTACAAGCTGGCGAAGGACCTCAACGTGATGGTACGTACCCACATCAACACCAGCAACCTGTACGAAAACAATAAGCTGCCCTATTCCGCCGGCGCTTACGAAGCCAACCTCAAAGGCAAATACCGCGAATGGTGGACGTATAATTTCGAGAACAATACGGACTTCCTCCTGACCTGGGACAAAAAGCTGGGCCGTAAATTCGACCTGTCTACCCACGCCGGTGCCAACCTCCGCACCCTCAATACCCGCAACATTTACGCGGAAACGGCAGACCTGCTCGTGCCTATGTGGTATAATTTCGAAAACACCAGCGAGCCGAAGCGCCCCACTAACTACACCGCTACCAAGCAGGTGGCGAGCGCGTACGCTTCTGCCGACCTGGCGTTCAATAATTATCTGTTCCTTGGCCTTACCGGCCGTGTAGACCGCTCGTCTACCCTGCCGATCAGCAACAACACCTACTTCTATCCTTCAATATCGCTCGGGGCGGTGATTTCGGACATGGTGAAACTCCCGTCTGCGATCAGCTTCCTGAAGCTCCGCGGCTCGTATGCGCGTGTGGGTGGCGATCTGGACATTTACAGCAACGTAGCCAGCTACTCGCTCGGTACCCGTTGGGCCGGTATGCCCTCTGCGTATTATACCGACAAGATTTTCAACAGCCAGATCGAGCCGGCGTTCAGTTCTTCGCTGGAAGCGGGCATCGACATGCGTTTCCTCAAAAACCGCGTGGGCCTCGACGTGGCCTGGTTCCGCAGCCTCGACGGGCCGCAGGTATTCGATAACCCGGTTTCCGAAGCGTCGGGTTACGTGACGAAGAAGCTGAACGGTCTGAAGTACCTCCGCAAAGGCCTCGAGGCGACGCTGACCGCTACGCCGGTGATCGCAGGCGGTTTCCGTTGGGACGTGATGGCCAACTGGTCGACCTACAAACCTTATCTGAAAGAAATCTACGGCAACCAGACCAAGCTGAAATACATCAAGGTGGGTGAGCGTTCAGATGCGTATTACGTGACCGATTTCCAACGCTCGCCCGACGGGAAGATCGTGTATGGAACAGACGGATTGCCGATTTCCGACAACATCCCGAAGAAGATCGGATATTTCACGCCTGATTGGTTCGGCGGCTTGACGAACACTTTCACTTACGGCAACTGGCGGTTTACGTTCATGGTGGACGGAAGGTTCGGTGGAAAGACGCTGAACTATGTGAACCAGAAACTCTGGCAGGGCGGCCGCCACCCGGACGCCGCGCCCCCGGAGCGCATCAAGGATGCGCTGCGCGACGGCAACGACAATACCATTCCCCATTGGACGGGCGACGGCGTCATCGTTACCAGCGGCGAACTGAAGCGCGATGGCGACGGGAACGTGATTTCAGACACGCGGAAATTTGCACCGAACACTTATAAAACCACGTACCAGGACTGGGCTTACCGGCTCATGGGCGCTGAAGTTTCGAACGTGATCGACCAAAGCTTCCTGAAACTCCGCGACGTGACGCTCACTTACAACCTTCCCGCCAAAACCCTCCAGCACACGTTCTTCAAATCCGCGAACGTTTCCCTGGTAGGCCGCAACCTGCTGTACATCACCAAACACAAGAATATCGACCTGGACCAGTTCGTGGACGGTGCCAACGGCCTGCAAACGCCTTCAGTGAAAAGCTACGGCGTGAACCTCAACTTTACTTTCTGATCCGATCAAAACCTTCAGCATGAAAACGATTTCCAAAATCCTCATATCCGCTGCGCTCATCGCCGGCCTCGGCGCCTGCAAGAAATTCGATGATCTGCAGGACAATCCGAACAAACCCTCCCAGTCGCCGCCAGACCTCATCCTGACCGGCATCCTCATCGATCTGCGCGAAAGCCCCTGGGACCAGTCGCAGCGCGAAAACCAGTTCTGGGTATCCAACTTCGATTATTACGCCCGCCAGAATTATAACTGGGGCGCGGCTTCCACGCGGTTCGGCGTGCTGCGCAACATTCAGAAAATGGAAGAAGAAGCCAACCGGCTGGGCGGAGACGAGAACAAGCCTTACCTCATCATCGCGAAGCTCCTGAAAGCCTGGTGCTATTACGATATGACGATGAAGTTCGGCGACGTGCCCATGAGCGAGGCCATGAAATCCGGCGAAGACAATTTCACACCGAAGTACGACGCGCAAAAAGCCGTGTTCCGCCAATGCCTCGCGCTGCTGGAAACGGCCAACTCGGAAATGCATGCCTATATCACCAGCGCCAGGCGCGGCAATTTCAAGGGCGATTTCATGATGGGCGGAAAGCCGGAACGCTGGCAGAAACTCATCAATAGCGCCCGCCTCCGTGTACTGATCACGCTCAGCAAACATGCCGACGATGCCGACCTGAAGGTGAAAGCCACCTTCGCCGCCATCCTGTCTGACCTGGCGAAAAACCCCATCATGACTGGCAACGGCGATAACTACGAGGTCGTGTACAACGGCAGCATCCAGGAGAACCGCTATCCCACGGGCCCCTACAACAGCGGCTTCGACCGTGGCCGCAACAACATGGGCGCTACTTACCTTGATACCCTTACCGCCTACCGCGATCCCCGTACGTTCGTAGTGGCGGAACCGGTAGACACGGCCAAGGATAACAACATCCCCGGGTTCGAGACCCGTTTCTCCTCCTACAAGGGCGGCCGCACGGGCGACCGGATCAGCGATCTGGCCGCGCAAAACTCCGCCAAGGTACTGTCTTACGGCAATACAGTGCGCTACTGGCAATCCGGCAGCGGCGAGCCTTGCATCCAGCTGGGTTACCCTGAAACCTGCTTCACCATCGCAGAAGCGATCGTTCGCGGATGGGTGCCGGGCGATGCGGGCAGTTGGTACAAAAAAGGTATCGAAGCTTCCTTCGCGTTCTACGGGCTGGACGCCAACACGTTAAACACCTGGTACGCAGCCACGGCCAAGGCGCAGTTCAAAGGCAATAACAACGAAGGGTTGAAGCAGATCCTCATCCAGAAATACCTCGCCTTCTTCATGAACTCCGGCCGCCAGGCGTATTATCAGTACCGCCGTACCGGTATTCCGGCGTTCGATATCGGGCCTAGCAATGCCAATGGCGGGCGCATCCCCAAGCGCTGGCTCTATCCGCAGGCGGAATACCAAACCAATAACGAACAGGTGAAAGCCGCGCTGCAACGGCAGTTCGGCGGTACAGACGATATCAACGGCGAAATGTGGTTGATCAAGTAAACAGTGATTGAAACGCAAAGGGGCTTCCGTCTGGAAGCCCCTTTTTTTATGCGGTCACCGCCCGGGAATCGATGGAGCGGAATTTATGTTGCAAGTGTTGCGGCGGCGGGAAGATGTGGGGATGGAAGAGGTGCGCGAGCACTTCCACGCCGTCCGTGAGCGTACTGGCGCTGGGTTGCGTGAAAAGATCGTAGTCCGCAAGGTGGACTTCGTTGTTACGCACGGCCTGGAGGTTTTCCCAGCCCGGTACTTTGGTGACGAGGTCCAGCTCGTCGAGCGAGCGGCCGGTGAGGAACCCGCAGGGAGCGATCACCAGCACTTCGGGATCGTAGCGGAATATTTTTTCCCAGGGCGTTACGATGGAGTCGCCCGCGGGGTTAGACAGCATGTCGACCCCGCCTGCGTAGGCCACCTGGTAAGGGATCCAGTGGCCGCAGTTGTAAACGGGCGCCATCCATTCCATGATCATCACGCGGCGGAGGGGCGAGCGGTGCTGGCGAAGACGGTCTACCACGGCATCGAGCCTTTGCTGGAGCGCAGTCACGTATGCGAAAGCGGCGGCTTCCTCACCGAGGGCGCGGCCGATGGTAATGGCGCACTGGAAAACATCGTCGAGGTTGTTGGGGCTGAGGCTCACGAGCGCGGGCTGCTTGTCCAGCTTGTAGACGGCCTGCTGGGTGCAATGCGTATCGATCTGGCAGACTTCACACACGTCCTGCGTAAAGATCACGTCGGGCGCAATGGAAGCTAGCAGCGGTTCGTCTACGTAATAGAGGCTTTTGCCCTGCGCTTTGGAAGCGGAGAATATCCGGTCGATTTCCTCGCTGCTGTAATGTTTGCCTTCGAGCACGCAGCGGACCACTTTCTGTTTTTCGGCCAGGGCGGCGGGCGGGCATTCGAACGTGATGCCGTCGAGCAGATGCTGGAGGCCCATGTCGTAGATCATTTGCGTAGCGGCGGGGAGGAAGGAACTGGCGGTCATATCTGGATCGGGTAGTTGGGTGGAAAGGGAAAAGGCCGGTTTGCGGCCGGCCTTTTCGTGATATTATCGGGCGGAAAGCGCCGGGACCCTGTTTTCCAGCCAGCTGAACAGGCCGAAAAAGATGCCGCTGTACACGACATTGGAGATCAGGGTGTTTTTGATGAAGGGGATGCCCAGGGCGTAGCACTTCATGAGGCCGGCGAAATCGCGGCTGAAGGGCAGGCCGGTGGTGATGTCGATGCTGGTAGGGCGCATCCAGGTGCCGAAGTCCACGATCAGCCAGTACACCACCGCAGCGAGGATGGAAGCGCCGATAACGGGGAGCGCCTTCACGTTGCGGATCACCAGTTGGCCGGTGAGCACCATCGCGGCGAAGCCGATATAATTCCAGTACCAGCCTTCGAACAGGAAGCCGTCCGCATACGCCGCATACACCGTTTTCATCATGATCACATCGCTGAGGAAAAGCGCCAGCAACGGAAACAGGTAGCTCTTCCATTTATCGGCGAACATCGCACCGCCGAAAAGCGCCATGGCGCCCAGCGGGGAAAAGTTGGAGAAAGGGGTGAGATGGCCTGCGGCAAGCACGCGAAGCACGCCGCCCGCTACGATGAAAAGCAGTAATACGAAGAAACGTGGCTGGATTTGTTTGATGGACATGCGTCAGTTTTTAGATCAGAATGAAAAAGATACGCCGCTCTGCATGTTGAAACCGAGGACGGAGTAGCCGTAAATTTCCCAATATTTTTTGTTATTGGTGATATTATTTGCGTGCAGGAAAATTTTGGCTTTCCCGAAATTATATTCCGCATAGGCATTCCAGATCGTATAGGCTTCCAGCTGGATGCTCTCCGCCGTCCAGGCATTGGGCGCATAATACAGGTCGCCTCGGGTGCCCGTGTGGCGAACGCTTGTGCCTACGAACAGCCCTTTTGTGGCCTGGTAGGCAAGGTCGATCTGGCCGGTATGGTTGGGGCGGCGCACCAGATTGGAATAGGTAGTGTCTTTCCCGGCGGCGTTCTGCGTCGTCACCTGGCCGTCTACATATGCGTAAGACGCCTTGATCAGCAGTTTTTCGACCGGCCGGGCGCTTACTTCCACTTCCACGCCTTTATCTTTTTGCTGGTTGAAGTTGATGTATTTGTAATTGATGTAGGAGATCTGGTCTTTGATATTCCGTTTGAAGCCAACCACGCGCAGGTCCAGTTTGTTTTTCAGCAGGTAAGTCTGGATACCGGCTTCATAGCTGTCTGCATGTTCCGCCTTCAGGTCGGGGTTGCCGTACTGGCTGTAGAGGGATGTGAGCGTGGGGGCTTTGAAACCAGAGGCCACCGTGGCAAAAACCTTCAGTTTGTCGGAAAAAACGTAGGACGGGTTGATGGTGTAGGTGAACTTGTTGCCGTATTTGTTATGGACCGTGTATCGCCCGCCCAGTTCCAGGTTGAAGCCGTGGAAGTTTTTCAGGAACAGCGAGGCATAAGGGCTCACGGTGTTTTGGCTGTGAACGTCCCAGGTTTTATCCAGTTCGTCGGCGTTCACCATGTCGGCCTGGCGGTATTCCACGCCGGCGAGGGCCTGGAGCCAGTTGGTGAGGTCGTAGTGGCCATAGGCTTCCCCGAAATACGAGCGGCCATCGAGGTGCGTGGTATCCCATCCGGTTTCGTCGAAGCGGTTTACGCGCTGGTAGGCGAAATTCCCGTACACCTTGCCTTTGGTGCCGATATCGTATTGCGTGCGCACGCCGGAATGCAGGAAGTCGGATTTGTTTTTGTTGATACGGGAATCGACGAACGACCCGCCGTCGAACCGGCTTTTATAATCGCTGTAGAAAAGGAATGGCTGGACGCGGAAGTTTTCCGTAGCCTGGATGCCTACGGTAGCGTTGAGGCCGTTTTGGCGGTAGCCGTCGCGGTCGAACACGTCTTTCACGGTATCGGGCTTCGCGGCTTCGGTGATGCCGTCTGTGCTGAAATGGGTGAATGCGATGTTGTAATCGATATTGTCCTGTTTGCCACGGAGGCCCAGGGAGCCCTTCATCGTCCGGTTAGAGCCGAACATCAGGTCACCGAAAACATTCACGGGTTTGTTCCCGCCTTTTTTCATGATGATATTGATCACTCCGGCGATGGCGTCTGCGCCGTACAGGGTCGTCTGTGTTCCGCGGAGGATCTCGATGCGCTCTACCTGGTCGATGGGCAGGAATCGGAGATCGATGGCGTTGCCGGTGAGCCCGGTGGCGTCTGCCACGGGGATGCCGTCCATGAGGATGGTGGTGTACTGGGAAGTGGCGCCGCGGAAATAGACTTCGCGGTTCTTGCCGGGGTTGGAATAAACCCCGCCGATCACGATGCCGGTGGTTTCGTTGAGCACGTCGGCCACGCTGCGGCCAAGGTTCTGCCCGATCTGGCGGTTGCCGATGATGGTGACTACTTTACCGGTTTCCCCGAGTTTCTTGGCGAATTTGGTGGCGGTTACGGTGTAAGTGCTCAGTTCGGAGATGCGGGCGGAGTCTTGCGACTGCACGGTGTGCCCTGCGGCGAGGATGCCGGCGGTCAGGAGCAGGTGTGTTTTTTTCATGTAGGCCATAGACTGTAAAAAATCAGTGGCGCCGGGGAGAATTGAAAAGTACGTATGATGGCAGCAATGCCGCATATGCCCTCCGCTTTTCACCCGAAAGCGCGGATTAAAAGTGGTATGCGGCAGGTCTTCTGGCTTCGCCCGCTTCCCGGGAGGCCTTCCCGTTCCGATGTGCCGGAACAGTGGCTGGGGTCCTGGAAAACGATAAATGCGGGCTTACAGCTACGGGGATAGCTCCGGATTTTCACCGGATTCCCTATTAATGCCGGCCCCGGAAAGGGACCTGGCAACCGTGTACCGGCCGCAAACCTACGCATATTTTGGTAAATACAGCGTTAATCGGTTATCTTGTATATCATGAGCATCAAACCGAAACTCGGGCCGTTCGACCTTACCATGATCGTGGTCGGGCTGGTCATCGGGATGGGAATTTTTCGCACGCCGGTGAGCGTGGCCCGGGAAACGGGCACGCCGCAATTATTCTATATGGTTTGGGTGCTGGGAGGGCTCGTTACGCTCTGTGGCGCGCTCACCTATGCCGAGATCGGCTCCCGGTTCCCCGTGGCAGGCGGGTTTTACAAAGTGCTGTCGGTCGGCTTCCACCCCGCGTATTCTTTCATGATCAACTGGACCCTTGTCATATCAAATGCCGCTTCCATCGCGGCGGTTTGCATCGTGGGAGCGGAATATATCGGCCCCGTGATCCTCCCGGAATCGATGCAGCACGAAGGCGGGCGCAAAACCATCGCCATCACGGGCGTGGTCGTATTGTATATTATTAATATGCTCGGTATCCGCATGAGCGCCAGCTGGCAGAACGTGCTGACGGTTTTCAAAATTACCCTCGTACTGCTGCTCTGCCTGGCAGCCTTCAGCAGCCACGTGGCGCCCCCGGCCGCGGGAGGCGTTTCGGTGGTGGAACATAGCTGGGCCTATATTTTCGGGGCCGCGCTCGTGCCGGTTTTCTTCACCTATGGCGGTTATCAGCAAACGATCAACTTCGGGTCAGACGTCCGCGAGCCGTCGAAAAACATGCCGCGCGCCATCCTGCTGGGGATCGGGATCATTTTGTTGCTGTACGTCACGGTCAATTACGCATATGTGAAAGTGATCGGGTTCGAGCAGCTGAAAACCACCGAAGCCCTGGCTGCACGCATGGCCGAAGCGTTTTTCGGGGAATATGGCTTCAAGGTAACTTCGGTACTGCTGTTTTTGTCGGTGCTGGGATACGCCAACGTCAACCTCATGTCGAACCCGCGGATGTATTACGCCATGGCCGAAGACGGCGTTCTGCCGGGTGTTTTCAGACGGGTCAATTCCAAAACCCAGGTACAGGAAGTGGCGCTCACCACCTTTGCGATCCTCATCGTCGGCATGCTGTATTTCCTCAGCAACTTCGACAATATTATCCAATATGTCATGCTTTTTGACTCAATTGGCCTTGCTTCAGCTGCAGCCACGATATTTGTGCTCCGGAAGAAAACGGCGCACCTCGACGGAACGGGCATCTACAAAATGAAGCTCTACCCGGTCGTTCCCGCCATTTTCATCACCGTATATTTATTCGTCACTGTCAATATTTTTATAAAAGATCTAAACCAGGCGCTCGGAGGGATGTTTTGGTTTGTAGCGGGGCTACCCATTTATTTTTTCATGCGCTATGCCGTACGGCGGCGTGATTAGCGCTATCAGTTTGACATATGGACCTTTCATTTATAATAAACCAACTGGGAGAAGACCGGGAGCAGTATTTCAATGCCATTGCACCACCCATCATGCAAAGCAGCAACTTTGCGTTCAAATCGGTGGGAGAGATGCGGGATTTGTTGCAGGATGAATACAAAGGCTTCCTGTACACGAGGGGCAATAACCCGACCATCGATATCCTTCGGAAGAAGCTGGCGGCGCTGGATGGCGCGGAAGACGCGCTGATCTTCGGCAGCGGCGCGGCGGCCATCTTTGCGGCAGTGCTGTCGCAGGTACAGCAGGGTGATCATATCGTGTCTGTCCGCGATCCCTACAACTGGGCCGGCCAGCTGTTCACGGCCATCCTGCCGCGGTTTGGGGTGACCACCACGTTCGTGGACGGAACGGATACCGCGAATTTCCGCAACGCCCTCCAGTCCAATACCCGCCTCATTTATCTCGAATCTCCCAATTCGTTCACCTTCGAGCTGCAGGACATTGCCGCGGTGGCCGCACTGGCGAAGGAAAAGGGGATCGTGACCATGATCGACAACAGTTACTGCACCCCTATTTTTCAGCGCCCGCACGAGCTGGGGATCGATCTGTGCCTGCAATCGGCCACGAAGTTCATCAGCGGCCACAGCGATACCATGGCCGGGGTGCTCACGGGGCGGGAAGAAATGACCCGGAAGATATTTATGTCGGAACTGCTTAATATCGGCAGCGGCATCGCGCCGTTCAACGCGTGGTTGCTGCTGCGGGGGCTCCGCACGCTGGAAATCCGGCTGGAGCGCAGCGCATCAAGCACCAAAACGATCTGCGAATGGCTGAAGGAACAACCGGAGATCGAAAGGGTTATTTTCCCGATGGACCCCGCCTTCCCGCAATACGAACTGGCGAAAAAGCAGATGCACGGCGCAGCCGGGCTCATCACCATCCAGCTGAAAGCCGGAAAGCGGGAGCAGGTGGAAGCGTTCTGCAACGGACTGCAACGCTTTCTCATGGCGGTTTCCTGGGGCGGCCACGAATCGCTGGCGTTCCCGGCCTGCGCTTCCCTGGCGGAAAACGAATTCGACCCCGCCGTGCCGAAACACCGGATGGTACGGTTGTACATCGGGCTGGAAGAGCCGGGCGTCCTCATCAGCGACCTCGCCCTGGCCCTCCGCGCTATCCATTAACAGGTTACACCGCTATAAACGAAAAAGGCCCGGAACGTTCCGGGCCTTTTTTCATGTCGACAGATCGGCTCAAGCTTTACGCGAGCACTTCGGCAGCTTGAACGTTACTTCAAACGTGCCTTTTACGAGAATGCGGAACGTCCACCGCGGGTTTACATTGTATATCTGCTCGTCGGTGGGTGCCACGCCAGGGTCCAGCGTTACGAACTGGCTGGGGATACGGTAATACATGAGGTAACCGTAGCCGGGGTATTGCTTCAGGGGGAACGGCGTTACTTCGTAATTGCAGACCATCGTGGTATCGGTATATTCCACCGGATGGAACTTGGCGTAGGATTCGAACAGCGGGCGGTCGCCGCGTTTGATCAGTTCGCCGGCTTTAGGATTGAAGGCCTTGCCGTTTTTGTCGGTAATCTTGATCCGCACCTGGTAACCCTCGTCGGATAGCTTTTTAACGGACATGACAGGAGAGCCCATGTCGCCGTTGGTGTTAGTGCCGTCGATGAAATACGCGCATCCGGGCGCGCCTTCCTGCCGGTAAGCCTGGTCGAGCAGCTGGATCACGGAAATATCCCGGAACGTTTTGGTGCCGCTCTGGTTGGTGACAGACACGTCGAAGGCATAGTTGCCCGCCGGAATGTTGCCGGTACCTTCATTGAACATCAGCTGTCCGGATTTTTCCATGAGCTGGAGCGCCGGGATTTCCAGGATCTCGCGTTTCTTGTTCAGCAACGCCACCGTTGTATCGCTGGACGGGTCGAAGAGTGCCGTCCAGACGTACACCTTGTTCTTTTGGCTGAACACATCGGTAGCTTTTCCGGTAGCCAGATCGCGTATTTCCGTCAGCTTCACGGAAATCGGGTAGTTAGACCCGTCCAGCTCGAAAGCTTTCGGATCGGAGCTCCAGTTGGTGCCGCGCAATACGCGGAAGGTGTCGTTCACGTAACGGATCTGCTCGCTGATGTAGCCTTCCGGGATCTTTTTACAGGATGATACCATGCCTGTCGCCGCAACGGCGGCAAGGGCGCATCCCAGGATCGTATGTTGCAAAATTTTATTAGCCATGTAGAAAAATTAATTGAGTTCAGCAAAAGTGAAGTTGTGATAGTTCGCCAGTACATGCACGACGCCGTTGTTGGTAATGACGCCGGAAGTCTGCACTACCACGCGTTTGTCCCGCTCCTCGGTGGGCACGTCGTCGTTGATCAGCGGGTCGAGCGTACCGATGACTTTCGTGAAGTAGATGTATTGCGGAATGAGGGTGAGGCCATCGTTGATATAGGAACCACTGGGGTCGTCCCACAGGGTGATGTGGCGTTTTTCGCCGTCTTTGGACGTATAATACTGGCCATCTTTCGTCAGCGCGGCGCGCTCTATTTTCTGCGGGAAGAGGTAAGCGCGGAGGGAATCCTTGTACTTGGGGAAATCCAGCTCGCCGAATTCGAACTTCAGGTTTTCGTCGTTCGCTTCCAGCTGTTTCCGTACCTGCACCACTTTCTTCACGTAATTCTGGATGGCATAGTCGGTAGGCGCGAAGAAGGTGCCCGCGGCATTGACTTCATCTTTCAGCCCGGTTTTATCGATCAGCAGTACAAGCGTGTCGAACAGCGGGTTGGTTTTCAGGAATTCGTATGTGGTGCCGTTGAATTTGGGATCGTGGAGGTTGCCGCCGATGAAGTAATCGGTTTTCTTGCAGGAAGCGAAAGTGGCTGCCAGCAACAACATCCATATCCATTTTATGTTTGATTGCATGATTGTCGGTTTAGGATTTGAGATTAAAGTCTTCCGTTCCAGTAAGGCGTCTGTTTCATCAGCAGGTTATCTTTGAACAGCGCGCGGGGGATGGGCCAGTAGTTCTTGCCATACCTGTCTGATCCCATTTCCGTCGCATTGGCGAATTGTGCGTTGAAATCGTTGATAAACCCGGAGCGGAGGAGGTCCCAGAACGCATGGCCTTCCGCGAACAGTTCGCGCTGGCGCTCGGTGATGATGAAATAGTAAAGATCGTCGCCAGCCGTAGTGCCGTCGAGCGCTTCGAGGCGGGCGCGGGTGCGGACCTTGTTCACCAGGTCGCGCGCTTCGGCTTCCTTGCCGGTTTTGAACAGTGCCTCGGCGCGGAGGAGGATGACGTCGGAAAGGCGGAAGACGAGCAGGTTGTTCGACTGCCGGGGGGCTTTCCTAACGTCGCCGTCGCGGTAAGTGATGTTGGCGTATTTCTTCACCATGTAATTGCCTTCCATGTAGCTATTGGGATCTTTCTCGAACCAGAGCTGGGCGCGCAGGTCGCCATCTTCCCAATACACGTTTTCGTAGGTCGTCTTATGCGCCATCCAGGGCACATTGTCCGGATTGCGGGGTTCGCGGGTGGCGAGGTAGGGTACATACAGCGTTTTGGAACCGATGCCCTGGAAGCTACCCCAATAGTCAGGGCCCGATCCTTCGTTCTGCTTTTCGTCGATATTGATTTCGAAAAGCGCTTCCATCGAGCGGCCGATGGGCATTTGGTTGTATTCGGCGGAGTCGGTGATGAACTTCAGGCCGTATTTGCCGGGACTGGCCACCAGGTCGCGGGTCGCTTCTTCGCATTTGGGGAAATCTTTCATCCAGGCGTAGATATGCGCTTTCAGGGCGAGGGCGGAAGCGCGGGATGCGCGGACGCCGCGGTCGTTGGTCTGGATCGGCGTTTCCGGCAGCAGCTGGATGGCGGATTCCACGTCTTTGAGGCACTGGGCCAGCACCACGCTTTGTTTTTCCCGCCCGATGTTTTTTGCCTGGGAGAGGTCTTCAACGGGTTCCAGGATCAGGGGAACATCGCCCCAAACGCGGGAGATGTAGAAATAGAGGAACGCGCGGAGGAAATGGGCCTCCCCGGTATAGTAAGCCTTTTGCGCACCTATCGCGAAAGCGTTATCCGGAATGGTGGGGATTTTCTGCACGAGGAGGTTCGCCTGGGCGATGGCTTTGTAGTACAAGGTCCAGTTCTGGAGGTTTTCCAGGTAACCATAGTATACACCGTCCAGCTCCCCGTTGGCGATCTGGTGAATGGAATAGTCGGAATAATACGTGACGCGGAACGTGTTGGCGGTAATATCGCCGTACACGAAGAAGCGGTTCTCGTCCATGAGGGCTTCGCGGGTAAGGGCATACCCTCCCATCAAACCGGCCAGCGCGTCTTTGTCGTTTTTCCAGAAGGTGAGACTGGTAGGCCCCGTCTTGGGTTCCAGCTCCAGGATTCTCTTACAGCTGCCGAATACGATAGCACAAAGCAGTACGGCGGCGATTACATATCTTGATTGTTTCATAATGTCATTTTTAAAGTGGAAGCCTAGAATCCTACGTCGATGCCGAGGGTGAATTTCATCGGGATCGGATAACCGTCGCCGGTATATACACCGTAAGCATTTACGGCTTCCGCATCGGGAATGTTATTCCGCTGGAAAGTGTACATGTTGTCGATCACCCCGTACAGCCGCAGCCTGTTCAATTTCAGCCGCTCGATGATGGGCTTCTGGAAATTGTATCCGAACGTCACGGTTTTGATGCGGACATACGAGCCGTCTTCAATGTACATCGTGTTCTTGTCGAGGAAACGGTAGGGAGAACGCTGGTCTCTCACCAGGGAGAGTGTGGGGTAATCCGCAATGTCGCCTTCGCGTTTCCAGTAATTGAGCTTGTCCACGTCGAAGATGGCCCTGCGGGAAAACGCCGTTTCACCACCATCTCCGGAACCTTCGAACAGGTACTCCAGCCTGCGGTTCAGGTAGCTGTTCATGATCGAACGGCCGAAGGTGTAGCTCAGGAATACGCCGAACGTAAAGCCCTTGTACTCGAAGTTGTTGTTCAGGCCACCGTAATACCGCGGGTTGGGATCGCCGCCGATGATCTGGTCCATCGGTTCCTTGATGTCGAAGTTGCCGTCCTGGTCCACGAGGATCGGATCTCCGGGATGGTATTCATATCCCACGAAGTTCGTCAGCAACCGGCCGGTCAGCAGGTTGAAGGGAATGTCTTTCTGGGTGGAATAAATCCCCCTCGATTCGAACACATAATACTGGTTCGCCGGCCTGCCCACGGTCAGGAGGTAATCCAGCCCGTAAACGCCGGTGTTGTAGTTGAAGATGATGGAACGGCCGCCGTTCGGGAGCGCCGTGATGGTGTTCTGGTTGTGGGAGAACACGAAGTCGGTATACCATTGCAGTTTGCTGCGCGGACTGAGGTTCCTGGTATTGATCGTCAGTTCCACGCCCGCGTTGCGGAGGCCGATGGCGTTCGTCTGCGCTTCGGTGTAGCCGCTGGAATTGGGGAGCAGGTAGCTGAAGAAACCTTTGGACGTGCTCCGGTTGTACAGGTCTGCGATCACGCGGATGCGGTCTTTGAAGAACCCTGCTTCCAAACCAACGTTGCCCTGGCGCGATTCTTCCCACGAAAGGTCTTTCTGCGCGATCCCGTCGAAATAGTTGGGGCGGATAACCGGTACACCGTTATAGGAGGTGGCGCCGATACTGCCCTGGAAACTGGCCTGGTTCACGACATAGGTGTTGTAACCGAGGTAGTTCCGCTGCGGTTGGGTGCCCGTTACGCCATAACTGCCGCGCACTTTCAGGAAGCTCAGCCAGTTGAGGTCTTTCATGAAAGGCTCGTCGCTCACGATCCAGCCGGCAGATACCGAGGGGAAGAAGCCCCAGCGACTGTCTTTACCGAACTTGGACGATGCGTCGAAATTGAACACGGCCGACAGCAGGTAGCGGTCGTTGAAGGAGTAGTTGATACGGCTGAACAGGCTTTGCATGCCCTCTTCAGTGGTCAGGGAGCTTGTGGTGGAGTAGTTCTTGTTCGCTACGTTCACCACCCAGATGTAATCGTTCGGGATGAGGTCCGCGCTGGCGAAAGTGTTCTGGTACTGGGTGTATTCCGCGTTTTGGCCGATGATCCCGTTCAGGTCATGTTTGCCGAATTTTTTCGAATATTCGAGGGTGTTGTACATGATGATGCCTTCTGTTTTGCTGGAGAAGGACGCCCCGAAACCGAATGTATTGTTGCGCACCAGGCCGGGCTGGTAAAAGTTGCGCGCCTGGCTTTCGTTGGAATAGGTCAGCGTGGTGTTGAACCGCAGGTTTTTCATGAGGCTGACGTTGAACACGGTGCTAAGTTCCAGCTGGTTGTTGATGTTCTTGTTCTGCCCGCGGTCGTTCCCCAGCAGGTAGTCTTTCGACGCTTCTGTGAGCCCGAAAAACGAGGAAGGCATGGAATAGGTATCGAAGGCGAAGAAGCTGCCCGTGCGTTCGTTAGACGAGCGGGGCCGGTCGGTCCGGTTAATACGGATACGGGTCTGGTTTTCCAGCCAGGGTGTGAATTTGGCGCCGAGGCGGGCCATCACGGTATAGCGCTTGAACCCGGTTTTTTTGATGATGCCGTCTTCCTTATAATGCCCGAGGCTGACGCGGTAGTTGAATATCTCGCTGGCGCCGGACATGCTCACGTCGTAGTTGTCGATCTGGCCGTTCTGGTAAAACATGCCCTGCCAGTCGGTGGCGTTATTGAAAGCCGGGCTAAGGCTGTCTGTCAGCATCATCGGCAGGTTTTCGTTGTCTGTATATTCATTATAGAGGTTGAGGAGTTTCATTTTGAGGCGGCGTTCTTCCGCTCCGCCCACCACTTCGGCGAGTTGGGGCCTGCGGGTGAAGCCGTGGTAGGTGCTGAAGTTGAACTGGGGCTTGCCGAGTTTGGGGGTTTTCGTTTTGATGATGATGATGCCGTTGGAACCGCGGGAGCCGTAGATGGCGGCGGCGGAGGCGTCTTTGAGGATGTCGATGGATTCGATATCGTTCGGGTTGAGGCCTGCGATGGCGTTGGTGCCTGTGCCGTTGGATTCCATTTCACCCAGTTCCGAGGCGGAGGTGGGGATGCCGTCGATCACGTACAGCGGGCGGGAAAGGGCGCGGGCTTCGTCGTATCCGCGGAGTACCGAGGTGTTACCACGAACCACGAGGGTGTTGCGAACGCCGGGCTCACCGGTGAAGTTCTGCACGTTCACACCGCTCACGCGGCCCTGCAGCATCATGTCTACGCTCACGGCAGGGAGGTTCTCGATCGTTTCGCCTTTCACGGTGGCGATGGATGCGGTGTTTTTGCGGCGGGATACTTCCTGGTAGCCGATCACCACGTAATCGCCAAGGGTTTTGGAACCCACCTGCAAAACGATGTCTACGGCATCTTTTCCGGCCACGTTCACTTCCTGGGGATCGAAACCGATGAGGCTGACGATGATCACGTTGCCGGTACCCTTGAGCGTGAGGGCGAAAGAGCCGTCGGCCGAAGCAACCGTACCGTTGGTGCGGTGGCTCTTTTCAATGATGGTGGCGCCGGGCAGCGGACTGCCGTCTTTTTCCCGGACCTTGCCGGTGATGCGGCGCTCCTGGGCGTATGCACTCACGCATAGCAGCAACAGCAGGAACTTCAGTAAGAAGATACGCTTGAACATAAAAGTGATTTTGAGAATAGTGCCTCGATCTGTCTTGGACGGCAATTGCGGAATGTTTGGGGCATACCTTCCCCTGCCTCGCCTGGCCGGCATGGTGCGCGTTCGTACGCGAATGAAATGTCATGTCCTGTATTAGCAGGTTCTGATAGCCGGACGGCGCGAATCAGGTGCTGCGGATGTTAATTCCGTAGCGACTAAAGTGCGTGTAATTTCCGCTGACTGGTGGCCAGATGGTTATAAGGCGAATGCTGCTGTCCCGATGAATAGGCTTACATCAGCTCCAAAGTGCCGCAGTTTGCAGTGTTTTGACAGAATTTAGCTGGTTATGAATTTTGGTTGAATGAATTGTGCTCTTTTAGAATGCGGTGATGTTGCTGCGGCACGGCTGTCTCTCGATTTTTTTGACTGCGATGCCGGAATGGACTTTTTTTGATTAGCGATTTAGATATTTTCCCGTTTCGTTTCTGGTTATACTTTTCCCCTAACAAATTCGATTTAGCAATGGGGAATTCACTTTTAATACGATTTAAATTTAACAAAACTTTTGGGTTTGTCAAGGTCGTTTGTGTTATTTTTTTACGGGAAGCTGACATGTGTTGAAAAAAGCCAGGGCGTTTAAGTCTGGCGTCATTCATAAACTTATCGAGTGTTGGGGGGAGCGGCTGGTTTGGGTATTTATATAAGGCGGTTTGCGGGAGTTACGTTCACCGAAGTGCTGGTATAAAAAAAGCCAGACCGTTCAGTCTGGCTTTTTCCATAAAAATATAATATACTGATCAACCGGGCATGCGGCTGATGTATTTGTCCATTTCCTTGATCTGGCTCACGATCTGTTCGGTCGTAGGCTTTTGCGCTTTCGCACGGCGGAAGAAGTCTTTCGCGGTTTTGAAATCGCGGCGGCTCATGGCGATGGAGCAGAGCATCAGCAGGGCGCCGGCGGTGTTCTCTTTATCGGGGAGACCGAGGCGAACGGCTTTCTTCAGGTTGGCATCGGCCGATTTGATGTCGTTTTTCTGATAAGCGATGGTGCCCAGCTGGAAGAACTGCATCCCTTCGTATTCCTTCATCGGGCTGCCCGTTTTGATACTGGCCTTTACGGCAGCTTCGGCTTTGTCGAGGTCCTGGTTTTGCATGGCCAGGTTGCTCTGCATGAAGTAGTATACGGAACGGATGGGTTTGATGAGCAGTTTCGGGAATTTCACCATGTTCATATATCGCATGGCGCCGTCTACGTCTCCCATTTCCACGGCTTCCTGTACAAGCCGCATGGGGCCAAAGAGAAAATGGGTCACAATGCAAACCAGGGCCAGCACGAGCACGATCGTAGCTTCCCACCAGCCCACGCCAAGGCCGAGGGCGATACCGCCAACGAGAAGTACCAGTCCAAGCGGCAAGCGGTATTTGATAAATAAGTTAAATGCTTTCATATTATTTTGAAACGAAGGGCAAAGATACAATAACTAAAAACGAAAAAGCGGAGCAAATTTTGCCCCGCTTTTCCTTGTTATTCTGATCGCAGTCTGGCAATTACTGCCTGCTGAATGAATAAACTATATAAGCAGTTTTTCCGTCATGTGTTACCGGCGCCCGCCATACCATGCTGCTCCCGTCTGCCTGTGCAAGTTCCACACGATACCCGTCGAGCACGTTTTTCGCTTTCTCCCCGGTCATCACTTCCTTGAACTGCAACATAATGGAACCGCCCTGGTTGATGGTACTCCAAACGATGTTCTGCGTGCCCGGCGCGCAGCCGGTAGCGGTACTGTTTACGGTATATGAGCCCTTGCTGTTGGAGGGCAATACCCACCTGCTGCCCTTCAGGCAATCGGGCGGAATATTGGAAAATACGGAGGAAATTTTCGCATCGGAAGGGAGGCCTTCATAGGTGATGCTGTTGAGGGACCAGCTGCCGGTGGCCGCCTTGCGCATGCCGCCAGCGGTTACCGTTGTGCCTTTTTGCGACGCACAGGCGCTGAACAGCAGCGTGGCCGCTCCTAAAACCGTGAAAAGGCGGGTCAATTGCTTTGTCATTGTTGAGATGTTTTTGTTGCTATGCTAACAAATTTCCGGCCAAAAGTGTTGAAAGGTAAAAGGGCACACGATGCATGTGCCCTTTGGGGAACAATGAATGTTTGAGGGGGAATTCGTTCAGGCGCTCACCCGTTATAAGCGTACGTAATTGTAGTGCTGTTGATTGTATGGCCATCGGGGTTTTGGGACCGCGCGGCTTTTATCGCCGCAAATGAATTCCTTTTCGCCAGGTTCCCCGGCGCACCGTACGTGAGCACGCGCCGGGCATTAGCTGTCCATCCCCCGTCGATGGCACTGGTTGATTTCCGTTCTTCAGCTTTCACGATACAAAATTGAAAAACGGTCCCCCATCCCGCAACCACATAAGGATGTGATTCGGGCATCATGATAATCGGGGGGCGATATGGAGATTACACGAGTTTATCGCGGAAAGCCTTGGCTACGGCTTCCGACTTGGAGTTAACATGCAGTTTTTCATAGATTTTCTTGATATGGGAACGCACGGTATCGATCGAAATGAAGATCTCCGACGCGATCATTTTGTAGCTGTACCCATTAACGAGCAGCTGGAGCACTTCCTTTTCACGCGCTGAAAGATTGTACATCTCGTTGCGGTCGGAAGGCTGGCGGGCAAACAGGTGCAGTACCTGCCGCGCGATGCTCGAAGTCATGGGCGCGCCGCCGTCGTACACGTCCTGGATGTATTCGAGGAGCTTGTCTGGCGGGGTCTTTTTCAGGAGATACCCGTCTGCACCGGCTTTGATGGCTTCGAATACGTGCTGGTTGTCGTCGAACACGGTGAGCATGAGGATGGGCATTTGAGGGAAACGGGTGCGGACGATGCGCAGGCCTTCGATGCCGTTGACGCCGGGCATGTCGATATCCATTAACAGTACGTCGGGGAGCAGATCATCCATCTGCTGCAGGATGTTGTCGCAATTCCGGAATGCGCCGCATACTACAAAATTTTGTGCTCCGTCGATCAGTAATGTCAGGTTCTCTCGCAATTTGGTGTTATCCTCGTATAACACGATTCGGATCATATCCAGGGTTTGGGTAGTTGATAACTGAAGTAAAGGTAATGATCGGCGGGTTAAGCGCCAATCACATGCTTATGTGGTAGGGAACATGAGCGTTACCACGGTGCCCTTGCCTATCTGGCTCTGGATGCTGAACTGCCCGTTCATGCGGTACGCGCGGCGCTGCATGTTCATGAGCCCGTCTCCGTCTCCGGCTTCCTTCACGTCGAACCCTACGCCGTTATCCTGCACCCGCAGTACCAGCTGGCCTTTCCGGAGCTGGATGCGCACGTCGGCAAAGGTGCATTGCGCGTATTTGGCGATGTTGGTGATGGATTCCTTATAGATCATGAAGAAGTCGTGCCGGTTTTCCAGCCGGAGCTTCCGGCTGTAAATCTTTTCGTCGATGTTGAAGGCGAACCCGATCCCCCGGGCTTCCAGCACGCCGGTGGTGAATTCCCGCATCCGGGCGATGACGCGCGGCGTGCCGTCGTTGTGCGGATTGATGCTCCAGACGATGTCGTCCATGCTTTCCATCATGCGGGTGGTGCTGTCGCCGATCTTGGCGAGGAAGTCCTGCGTTTTTTCCAGTTCGCCGCGGCCGGCGCTCTTCTGGGCCATGGCACTCATGATGTTGATGGAGGTGAGGGTACTGCCCATATCGTCGTGCAGGTCTCTGGCGATGCGGCTCCTCACTTTTTCGGTCGCCAGGATGTGATTGACGCGCAGGCGGTGGATGGCATAAACCACGGCCGCGAGCGCCAGTGCGAGGGCAGCGTAAAACCACCCGCCTGGCACGGTGGCAGCAACGGGCGCAGGCGGCTGCGCATGCGCCGGTATCTGGAGCATAACGGCCGGGACCAAGGCCGGCAGGAGGCGAATGTAATGGGGCGTTCGCATAGTTGGGGAAAATCAGGCAAAAATAACCGCTTTATACCATCATTTGTACGTTCCGTCTGCCGAAACCGCCGTTTCACATGTTTATGTGGTGGAGGATATTGTTGAGCTGTTTACCTTTGCCATTACGAGAAACGATGCAATGCACAACCCCATGTACTGACTCCGGAACCTGAGAATCTTTCAGTTACATCGCGGATGCCCCTTTCCGACCGCAATATGCGGAAAGGATTGTTATGCAACTGCATTTACATTATAAAAACGCCTTATAGGAATATGCTGCTAATATAACGGGCGCAAGCTTCTGCTTGTGCCTTTTTTAATTCCCGAAAAATTCCCGATTTGAAAAACCTTTCCCGGTACGATTCCCGTCCTTTGCGGCAATCCGGCATGCCGGCACTGATAAAGAAGCGCATTTTATGAAGATTTTTTTCCGGAATATCCACCTTTACCTCAGCCTGGCCGCGGGCCTCGTCATCATGGTCACCTGTTTTACCGGGGCCGTGCTCGTTTTCGAAGAAGAGCTCAATCATACTTTTTCAAAAGAGCGGTATTACGTTCACCCGCAGGGCGAAAGACTGCCGCTGGCCCAGCTGGTCAGCAACCTGAACGAAAAGGTGCCCGGTGCAAAAGTGAGTGCTTTCAGGATTTACAACGACCCGTCGCGGAGCGTGGAACTGACTTTTTCGCCCGCTGAAAAGAAAGGCGAAAAGAAAGAAGGCGCGGGCGAAAAGAAAAAAGACGCCAAACCTGCAGCCCGCCGCCCGGGCGGCGGCGGTGGAAAGAAAGCTTTCATGAACCCGTACACCGGCGAAGTGATCGAAGTATATGTATACCAGGATACGTTTTTCTATACCATGTTCGCGCTGCACCGCTGGATGCTGGGTGGCGCCGTGGGCAAGATGATCGTGGGGATTTGCACCCTGGTTTTCCTGTTCATTATTTTGACGGGGATCATTTTATGGTGGCCCAAAACGCGGAATATTCTCAAGCAGCGCCTGAAAGTGAAGTGGGACGCGGGCTGGAAGCGCCTGAACCACGATCTGCATATTGTACTGGGCTTCTACGCGGCCATCTTCCTGTTCATTTTTGCATTTACGGGCCTGGCCTGGTCGTTCGAATGGTTCAACAACGGTATCTATAAAGTGACGAACTCCTCGCCCAAAGGCACGCCCCCGCCCGCGTCGCACTACATTGCGGAAGCGAAGCCCGTGGCATTCGATGTGGTCTATCAAAAAGCCAAAACCACCGTGCCGGACGCGCATTTTTACAACATCGCCAAACCGAAAGACTCCGCGGCCGCGTACAGCGTGAGCATGATCACGCCGCGCTCTGCACACGAATCCGCATCGGATAACCTGTTCATCGATCAATATTCGGGCGAGGTTTTGCTGTTACAGGCGTTCGGGGATAAAAACCTGGGACAGCGGGTACGCAGCACCTTCAAGCCGGTGCACATCGCTTCCATCTGGGGCACACCGTCGAAAATCATCGGGCTCATCGTTTGCCTGCTGGGCGTTACCTTCCCCATCACCGGCATCATCATGTGGATCAACCGTTTGCGCAAACAAAAGAAAACAGGGAAATCGAAAGCCCGGTCGCCGCAGGAAGCGGCCGCCGCCTAAGGCGAACGATATCTTATGGGAAAGCAGCGCCGCGGCGCTGCTTTTCTTTTGCATCCTGCATCAATCGCCGCCGCCGCCATCTCCTCCGCCGTCGCCACCGCTATCCCCCCAATCGCCGCTGGCGCCGCCACCTCCGCCATCGCCTCCACCGTAACCACCGAAAGAATCGGAACTGTTATCGCTCGCACCGGAATCGGAAAAACTCCAGGGGGAAGATGACGTGTAATCGCCGCTGCCATTGCCTTTCTGCCGTTTCCGGAACAGGTAGATGATGAGCACGGTAAGCAGAAAAAACGCGAACGGCCAAAAGAAGAGAAGCACTTCGGGAACAGATAACAGGATTGCGGGATAAATTTGCACGAGGAACATCTGTATGTTAATTTAAGGTGCGTTTCAGACGGAAATGCTATTTTAGGGAAATTACCATTTTATTAACCGAAAGTATCCAATTTTGCGCATGTCGGATACCTATGACCACGATGAAGAACTGAACTCGCACTGGGACGCCGTTCTGCTCGGCGACGCCGCGGCATATGCGCAGGTACATGCCCGGCTCTATCCCCTGCTGTTCCGGTATGGACTGGCCATCCTCGGCGACGGGGACCTGGCCGAAGACGCCGTGCAGGAGGTTTTCATCCGCATCTGGACCAAAAAATCCGCCATCGGCCCCACCCGCAACCTCCGCGCGTTTTTCTTCGCTTCCCTGCGCCGCCATTGCCTTAACCAGCTGCGCAGCCTCAAAACCCTGCAAGTCCTGACCGCTCCCGGCCCCGACATCGAATTCTCTCCCGAAGACATTATTATATCCGAAGAATCGGCCGCCGCCCGCCGCAACGCCATCGCACAATACCTCAACCAGCTTCCCCGCCGCCAGAAGGAAGCCCTCTACCTGCGCTTTTATGAATCCCTTTCGTACGACGAAATCGCGGCCATCATGAAAGTAAATTACCAGTCGGTCGTGAACCTCGTCCACAAAGCCATTGCCCAACTCCGGAAATGGATGGGGCAATTGCCGCTGTGGTGGCTGCTTTGGCAGGTATTTTAAAAATTTTCCCGGAAAAAGGAGTATAACCGGCGCATTTTCGTGTCTTTCTATAAAACACGTTATGGAAGAGCCTTCCTTACCGCAAGACCCTGATAAAGTCCCGTTCCGGTTCCGCCGGCGGGAGGTGCCCGCATCGCAGGTCGGCCGCAGTTGGGAACGGATCGCTCCCGAACTGGGAAAAAGAGGGCAACGCAAGCCCCGCCGCACGCTTCGCCTCCTGGCAGCCGCAGTGCTCATGCCGGTCATCGCCTGGGGCGGATATATGCTCTATTGTAACCTGATGTTCGACAACATGCGCGAATATCACACCCGATACGGCGAAATGAAACAGGTGATGCTGCCCGACAGTTCCACCGTTTTCCTCAACGCCAACTCCACCCTCCGTATACCCGCCGAATGGAAAAGCGCCGAAAGCCGCAGCGTGTGGCTCGACGGGGAGGCGTATTTCGAGATCACCAAACATCCCGGCGCCGCCGATGCCCGGTTTATCGTTCATACCCCCGAAATCGACGTGGAAGTGCTCGGCACCAAGTTCAACGTAAATATGCTGGAAGCCCGCACCACCGTGTCGCTCAAGGAAGGGAAGGTGCAGCTCACCGCCAAGTCCGATATCAGCGAAGGCCCCAAAGTGATTATGATGAAACCGGGAGACGAAGTGCAGGTCGACCACGAAAAATCCCGCCTCCGCGAAGCCGTGAATACCGACCAGATCGCAGACTGGCGCAATCACCGCTATCATTTCGAAAACACATCCATGCAGGAGATCGCCGCCATCATCCGCACCAAATATGGTTATGAAGTAACGCTCAGTCCAGCAGCGGCGAAGCGCACTATCAGCGGCGACCTGTATGCCCGGAATATCGAACAATTGTCCAATGCCCTGGCGCTCACCATGAATCTATCAATCGAGCACGCGAATCATAAGATCAGTATTTCAACCAAAGACTAGTTTTTTTAAGATATCAGTAAACGTAACAGCTTCTGCAGAAGTAACGGTTTGCCATGCGCAGGCCGGATGGGAAATTACTGTCAACCAAAATTGTTTCACCCATTTTAAAATTCCAACGATATGCAAGCGAACAATTTGTTGCGGACCACTTTGCTGGCAGCTGCCTTCGCGGCCGGTTCCTCCCTGGCGTTTGCCGGCGGGCAGGACCTGGCTGCGAACAGCGGCGCTCCGCATCATGTGCGGCCGGGAGGCAATGCTTCCAGGCAGCAAAAAACGCTCGAACAGCTGCTGAAGGAGATCCACAAAACATATAAAGTAGACCTGCTGTACGAATCCCGCAAACTGCCCAAGGTCAAAGTAAATTTCAAACCTTCCGATTTCGACGATGTGGAAGAAATGCTCCAGGCATTGTTGCATCCACATGGTTTGCAGGCGCAGTCTGTCCAGCCCAATACCTGGGCCATCGTGCCCCTGGGCGAAAAATCCCCCCGCCCGAAGATGGAAACGCCCATCCACCCGCAACCTGCCAATTCTGAACCGGCCTCCCATCCGATCATGCGGGTGAGTGGCGCCAGTGCGGCGGGTTTCGCGGGAACCGTGACAGATACCGTGCGCAAGGTGCGCATCCAGGGCAAGATCAGCGACGGGGAAAACGGATCGCCGCTGCCCGGCGTATCCATCCAGGTGAAAGGCGAAACCCGCGGCGCCACTACCGACGGCGATGGGCGCTTTGCCCTGGATGTTACGCCCGGCAACGTGCTCCACGTCACCCTCCTCGGTTACGAAAGCAGGGAAATCACCGTCGGCAACAACCGCAACTTCGACATTACGCTCGACGTGAGCAATCGCGCCCTCAACGAGATCGTGGTAGTAGGTTACGGCTCGCAACGCAAAAGCCTTGTGACCGGCGCTATCTCTTCCATCAAAGCGGCAGACATCGCAACGGTGTCGGCTACACGGGTGGAACAGGCTTTGCAGGGGCGCACTTCGGGCGTTACCGTGCTGCCGGTGTCTGGTTCTCCCGGTAGCGGGATGCGCGTCCGCATCCGCGGTACGGGTTCCAACGGTTCCTCCGAACCGCTGTACATCATCGACGGGATGCGTGCCGGCGGCATGGAATACCTCGACCCCTCCGAGATCGCTTCCATCGAAGTGCTGAAAGACGCCGCTTCGGCCGCGATTTACGGTGCCGAAGGCGCCAACGGCGTGGTCATCATCACCACCAAAACCGGCAGGAAAGATATGCCGCCCCGCATCGATTTCAGTATGCAATACGGCCGGCAATCGCTCAGGAACAACATGCCCATGATGAACGCAGAGCAATACAGCCAGTACCTCACCGACGCGGAAACGCCCGGCGATATTCCCAACCCGGCCGACTGGAAAGGGAAGAAAGGGACGGACTGGTTCGACGAGATCAGCCAGAACGCGCCCATGCAGCGGTACACGCTCAACTTCAGCGGAGGCAGCGAAAAATCGTCGTACCTCCTCGGTGGCACCATGTATCGCCAGGATGGCCCCATCGGCGGCGCCAAAGCCCGATTCGACCGCTATACCGTTCGCCTCAACTCCGATCATCAGATCAAACCCTGGCTGACCATCGGCAACCGGTTGTCTTACGCCTATCATAAAAGGAACGGGGTGACGGAAGATTCCGAATTCGGTTCTGTTATCAACAACTCCATTTTGCTCGACCCGCTGTTTCCCGTGGCGTACGACGGACAGATTTCCCCGCGTGCGCAACAGGCGCTGGACGAAGGGTATACGCTCGTCAAAGACCCCCGAGGCCGGTACTACGGCGTGTCTGACTACGTGTTCGGCGAAGCCGGCAACCCGGTGGCGCTCATCGATGTTACCCATAACACCACCACGCAGCATAAAGTAGTGGGCAATATTTACGGGGAATTATCGCCCGTGAAAGGACTGAAGATCACTTCAAGATTTGGGCTGGACGCGGCTTTCCAACGCCAGCACGCCTGGACGCCCACTTTCTGGTGGAACGCCAACCGCCTCAATACCACGCCCGGTACCGTCGATAACAATCAGAACTGGTACAACTGGCAATGGGAAAACTTCGCCACTTACAACCGCGCTTTCGGTAAGCACGACCTTACGATCATGGCCGGTATGAGCGCCCTCCGCCGCAATTACGACCGGTTAAACGGTACGGCTTCCGGCATGTTCCGCGAAGATCCGCTGTTCAGTTATCCCGATTATATTCCTGACGGGCAAGACCGTATCGCCGGTATCCAGACGAGCACATCGCTGGTGTCGTACTACGGCCGCCTGCAATACGATTACAAAGGCAAATATCTCTTTAACGCCACCATCCGCCGCGACGGCTCCTCGCTGTTGCCGCCGGCCAATACCTGGGGCACGTTCCCGTCGGTTTCCGCAGGATGGGTGGCTTCCAACGAAGATTTCTTCCCGAAAAGCAATGTGCTCAATTACATGAAACTCCGCGCCAGCTGGGGCCAGAACGGCAGCATCGCCAACATCGGCATCGGCGACTGGAACGCGCTCATCACCACCCAGGGTATCGCTTACCCGGATGCGGACGGTGTATTTCATGTAGGCGCAGAGCCCGCGGGCCTGGAGAACCCGTACCTCAAATGGGAGGCCAGCGAGCAGTTGGATTTCGGCGCCGACTTCGGTCTGCTGGACAGCCGGCTCAGCGTTGTGGTCGACTATTACCGCAAAGTGACGAAAGGGCTGCTCACGCCCGGCAAAGTCCCCAATTTTCTCGGCAACGTGCTCCACATCGTGAATGGCGGCGATGTCAGGAACCGGGGATGGGAATTCGAAGTGGCTTATCGCAACGACAATAAGAACGCCCTCAAGTTCGAGATCGCCGCCAATCTGACCACGATCGACAATGAAGTGCTGCGCCTCAACGAATTTACCGACCGCATCCCCGGGACCACCGTGGGCACGGGCTGGACGGCCTCCTGGTTCGAAAAAGGCATGCCCATCTGGTACTTCCGGGGGTACAAAACCGACGGCATCTTCCAGACCCAGCGCGAGATCGACGCCTGGAAAGCGCAATATGCGACCGACGAAGTGATCCGCCCCGGCGATCCGCGGCCGGTAGACGTGAACGGCGACAAATCCATTTCCGTGGGCGATTATGATTTCATCGGCAGTCCGCATCCCGATTTCGTGTACGGCGGCCGGGTGAGCCTCAATTATAAAGGCATCGATTTCCTGGTGCTCGTGCAGGGGCAATCCGGGAACGACGTGTTGATGGGTTTCAACCGTACCGACCGGCCCACCGGCAACCGCCCGCTTTTCCTCTGGGAAGACCGCTGGACGGCCCAGAACACGAACGCCCGGTGGTTTGGCGCCAACACCGCCAGCACCTTTGCCTACAATAGCGATTATATGGTGATGGACGGCTCGTACATGCGCATCCGTCAGTTGCAGCTGGGGTATACATTCCCGCAGTCGCTCCTGAAGCGCGCCCACATCAGCAACGCCAGGATTTATTGCTCGCTCGACAACTATTTCACTTTCACGAAATACAAGGGGCTCGACCCTGAGGCGGGCAGTAACGACAACAACAGCCTGGGTATCGATCGCGGGGTGTATCCCATTCCGCGGGTAGCCATGTTCGGCCTTTCATTCTCCTTTTAACCTGCAAACATTCCAGTCATGAAACCAAATCAGAAACGAAATACGATCATCCTCGGCGCGGCGCTATTGTTGGGAGCGGGTTGCGGGAAAGGGTTCCTCGAACAGGACATTCCCGGCCGGATGCCGCTGGAAGGATATTATAAAACCGACGCCGATGCCCGCACCGCCACGTTTGCGGCGTACGATATGCTGCAGGCGGAATATAACTGGGGATGGGGTAGTCCGCTGCTGCTGAAAACGCTGCCGTCGGACGAAAGTAACGCCGGCGGGAACGGTCCGGGCGACCAGCCGCATTACCAGGCATTGGACAACTTCACGCACGACGCGCAGGGCGAGAGCATTTTATGGGTATGGCGGATGAATTACTTCGGCATTTACCGGGCCAACCAGGTGATCAACCGCGTGGCCGGCACTTCGGATCTGCAGAAGCGTTACATCGCCGAAAGCAAGGTGTTGCGCGCGTATTATTATTCGGAGTTAACGGCGTTGTGGGGCGATGTGCCGCTGGTGCTGAAAGACCTCGAGCCATCCGAATACACGCAAACGAAGCGAATTGCCCGGGCGGAAGTGTATGCCCAAATCGAAAAGGATCTGCAGGAAGCGATCCCGGTGCTTTCCGTCAGAAGCGGATTGCCGGCGGCCGAAAGGTTCCGCGTTTCGAAGGGGACGGCGCAGTCGCTGTTGGGGAAAGTGTATCTGTATCAGAAGAAATGGGCGTTGGCGGCGGAGCAGTTCAACAACGTGATCAATTCCGGCGAATATGACCTGGAGGCTTCCGTGGCGATGGCTTTCTCGCAAAAGGGCGAGTTCGGCATCGAAAGTGTTTTCGAAGTGCCGTTTACCGACCAGAAGCGGTATACCTGGGATAACTTTCCGTGGGACCGTTTCCGGGAGATCGAAAGCAATATCCACATCAAGCTCATGGGCCCCCGCGAGGAACATTATACCCGCATGACCGGCGATTCGCTCGACGGCGGATGGGGATTCAACGTGGGCAAGAAGAAGTTGTTCGACGCATTTGTGGCCGCAGGAGATGTAGTGCGGAGGAAGCAGACGATGTTTTCGGTAGCCGAGCTGACAGCGGGCGGCGGCAAATTCGCCGACCCGACGGTGTGGGATTTCGAAGGGTACATCCAGCGGAAATACGGTTCCTTTTCAACCGTTACTACCAACCCGGACGACGGTACGCCGGATTTGAACTACGGTACCAATACCAGGCTGATCCGGTATGCGGATGTGTTGCTGATGGCGGCAGAGGCGTATTACCGGGCGGGGAACGAGGGGCGTGCGCGCGCGGAGTTGAACAAGGTGCGGAAGCGTGCCAAGCTGGCAGACGTAACGGCGGCGGGCGATGCGCTCTTTGACGCGATTGTCCGGGAGCGGCAGCTGGAGCTGGCCTTCGAGGGGTTACGGTACCTGGACCTGGTGCGCTGGGGCAGGGCGGAAGCGGAATTGGGGCCTTTGGGATATAAGCCCAATAAACACGAGTTGCTGCCGGTGCCGGATGAAGACGTGCGGATAGGGCACCTGGAACAGAACAAGGGGTATTAACATTCGATTCAATGATATTTTTTAGATGTAAACAATGGAAAAGGGCTGCCTGTCGAGGTAGCCCTTCTTAATATATAGGTGTGACAGGAATGGATGGGTAAGATGTAGCGGGAAGGGTTGTTGGGGGATATTACTTGATTCAGTAATGCGGTGATGGGTTTTGGCACATCGGGGGCAGCCGTGGGGGGCATTCCGGATTTCAACCGATTGGATGAGGGCGGCGCGAAGTTTTAAAATGACACCGTTTTAAATGAAAGGGCTGCTTTTGAGGGCAGCCCTTTAATAGGGGTGTCACAGGGAGGACATGGTTGGTTATATGTTATGAGCGAGGCTCAGGCGATGTGTAATGTCTGGCTCTTCCATCCGGCTTTGGAGGAGGAGGGATTCGAGTGCTTCCGTTCGCAGGATGTTATCGGCGGTGATGGCGAACGTGTTGGTGGTGAGGGGTTCCAGCATATTGCCTTCGCCTGTCAGCAACCACCGGATGTTCAGGTCTGCGAAACGGTTAGCGATATCCGCTACGATGTCCACACTCGGTTTGGCACCTTCGGTTCGAAACAGCCGCGCGATCTTCTCACAGCTTTTGTATTCCAGGATCCGGGTAAACGCGGAGGTGCTCAGCTGCTTGTGCTGAATGAAATTTTTCAGTCTGCTTGCGATTGTTTCCATAAGATATATGAGTTACGAGAAGATAGACAGGGAAAACTGTCTAAAGGGTGAAATTTCAAAGCGAAATATTTTTTTTCTATGCTTCACCCCTCACACCCCGATTTTCACTCTATTTAAATACAACTGCTGTGGTCCGTAGCCGGCACGCCGATTTTTCAGTGTTGTCCGGCCTCACCTTAGCAAGCCGATTTGCCGGCCTTTCAACGTCCATGTCCCCAAGTGCCAAAGACGCGCATTGCGCGCCCCGGCTGCGGGTTACAGGAAACCGAAATACCCGGCCGAGGACAATTAGAACAGATGAACGGCCCCGTTGTCCGTATCGGCCTCAAATAAGTCTCATGTCTAATGTATGCATATACCGGAGGGTGAATTCTTTCACCCTTCTTTTTTTGCCGTTTGTCAAACCCGCTTGCTTCCCAATTTCCCTTTTTGTAGATTAGGGGTATAAAATACGCTTAATCTAAAGGATTTTAGCATGGATTTGTATGATATTAGCAAGATTCCTGGTGCAGGGAGCAATTCAACGTTATAAATTGCAGCGTCTCGTTACAGTAATTCATCAATAAAATATCTCCACGGCCATTATCATGAAAATGACCATTCGTTCCAGCCGCTGGATTCCCGCCAGCCTGGCCCTCGTCCCCTTTACCGCCATGTGGCTCGGAGGATGCGGGTCCGGGAAAAAAGTGGATTACAGCACAGAAGTAAAGCCCATCCTTAACAAGCATTGCATCAGCTGCCATGGCGGCGTGAAGCAAAGCGGCGGATTCAGTGTGCTCTTCCGCGAAGAAGCCCTCGGCGTCACCAAAAGCGGCAAACCCGCCATCGTTCCCGGAGACGCCAGCGCCTCGGAATTCATCCGCCGCCTCCACGCCAAAGACCCTAAAGAGCGAATGCCCCTCAAAGCCGCACCGCTCTCAAAGGATGAAATCGACATCCTCACCCGCTGGGTAGAACAGGGTGCCGAATGGGGCGAGCATTGGGCCTACGTTTCCCCCAAACCGCCCGCCGCCGGCGCCACCATCGACCAGTTCATCAACGATAAACTCGACGACGAAAACCTCGATCCCGCTCCGCAGGCAGACCCGCAAACCCTCCTGCGCAGGCTCTCCCTCGATATCATCGGCATCCCGCCCTCGGAAGCCCGCACCGCCGCTTTCAGCAAAAGTTTCAGCGAAGAAACCTACGCTAAAATGGTTGACTCCCTCCTCGCCTCACCGCAGTTCGGAGAAAAATGGGCGTCCATGTGGCTCGACCTCGCCCGGTACGCCGACACCAAAGGCTACGAAAAAGACTCCCGCCGCGATTTCTGGCGGTACCGCGACTGGGTGATCCAGGCGTTCAACAAAGACATGCCGTTCAATGAATTCACTATTGACCAGCTCGCCGGAGACCTCCTTCCGAACCCCACGCAGGACCAATACATCGCCACCGCCTTCCATCGCAACACCATGAATAACGATGAAGGGGGCACGCAGGACGAAGAGTTCCGCACCGCGGCCATCATCGACCGCGTCAACACCACCATGGAAGTATGGCAGGGCACCACCATCGCCTGCGTGCAATGTCATGCCCACCCCTACGATCCGTTCCATTTCGAAGACTATTATAAATTAATGGCCTTCCTCAATAATACCCGCGACGAAGACACCCCGGGCGAATATCCCCGGCTCCGGTTCTACGATAGCTTGCAACGCAAGGAAGTAGACGCGGTTTCCAAATGGGTGACGCAATACGGGAACGCTTCGCAGGTAAAAGACACGGAAGATTTCCTCCGCGCGCTCGAACCGAAAGTACATGCCCACGACGCCGATCAATTCATCAACGGCGAGCTCGCCGATACCAAATACATCAGCATCCGCAACGGCGGCAGCTGCCGGATGAAAAACGTGCCGCTCAACGAAGCCACCACGCTGCTGCTGCGGTACTGGTCGGGCGGAGGTCGCCTGGAGATCCGGGCCGACAGTCTGAAAGGCCCTGTGGTAGCCAATATCGAACTTCCGAAAGGGAGCAGCGTGTTGCCGGTGCCGTTGAAGCCGCTCGCTGGCCGCCACGATCTCTTCTTTATCTTCCGCAACCCGGCGATAGACCCCATGCATTCCGTGGCCGGCGTGGAATGGATGGCTTTCCGGCACGATCTGCCCGGTAAAGGCCAGCCCGGATATAAGGAAATGGAAGCGAAGTTCATGCAGCTCGTGAACGCATCTCTCGACGGTTTGCCGATCATGGTGGAGAATACGCCCGATCTGTTCCGTCCTACTTATGTTTTCGAAAGGGGCAACTGGCTCGTGCACGGCCCGCAGGTGCAGCCCGCCACGCCGGGATCGCTCAACCCCTTCCCCGAAGGCGCGCCGCGCAACCGGCTGGGCCTGGCCCAGTGGATCACCGATCCGAAGAACCCGCTCACGAGCCGCGTGATGGTGAACCGGCTGTGGGAGCAGCTTTTCGGCATCGGGCTCGTGGAAACGCTGGAAGATTTCGGCACGCAGGGTTTTGCCCCATCACACCCAGAGCTCCTCGATTACCTCGCTTATCAATTCGTTCATAAACATAAATGGAGCGTGAAATCCATGCTCCGCGAAATCGTACTTTCCTCCGCCTATCGCCGCGATTCGAAAAGCAGCCCGGAGTTACAGGAGAAAGATCCTGCCAACCGCCTCCTCGCCCGTGGCCCCCGCTTCCGCCTATCGGCAGAGCAGGTGCGCGACCAGGCGCTGGCCGTGAGCGGACTGCTCAACCTAACCATGAACGGCCCCGCCGTAATGCCCTTGCAGCCCGAAGGCGTGTGGATGACGGTGTACAGCGGAGACAGCTGGAAGACTTCCGAAAACGGGAACCAGCACCGCCGCGGCGTCTACACGTTCCTGCGGCGTACCAGTCCATATCCTTCCGCCATTACATTCGACGGCAGCAGCCGCGAGGTTTGCCTCCAGCGCCGCATCCGTACCAATACACCATTGCAGGCGTTAACGACGCTCAACGATCCCGTGTTCATGGAGGCTGCGCGCACGCTGGCGGAACGGATGGGGAAAGATGGCGGCAGCGATGCCAAAGCCTGCATCAAACGGGGATATCAACTGGCGATGCACAAAGACATCACCGACGCTAAAACGGCCGTGCTGGAAAAGCTCTACCGCCAGGCGCTGGATCAATACAAAAAGGACCCCGTCGCCGCGGATTCCCTGAACATGCGCCAATT
This sequence comes from Chitinophaga rhizosphaerae, assembly GCF_003958645.1. Classification (GTDB taxonomy): domain Bacteria; phylum Bacteroidota; class Bacteroidia; order Chitinophagales; family Chitinophagaceae; genus Chitinophaga; species Chitinophaga rhizosphaerae. The sequence continues at coordinate 96,745 of NZ_RXLO01000004.1, read as the reverse complement.
CCCCGAGAAAGAAAAAGCACACCTGGCCGCCCTCACCATCGTGGCCAACGCATTATTGAACCTGGACGAGTTCCTGACCAAATCCTGATGATCATGGCAGAAAAAATCATACATGAAGCCAACGACCGGGCCGCCCGGTTTTTTTCCCGCAGGCACTTCCTGCAAGACTGCGTGACCGGCCTCGGCGGTACCGCCCTCGCTTCGATGCTGGGCGGCTGCAACCTGTTCTCGGGCTCGTCTTCCGCCCCCACGCAAAGCCTCAATCCGCTGGAGCCCCGCGCACCGCATTTCCCGGCACGCGCCAAAAGCGTCATATACCTGCACATGGCCGGCGCGCCCTCGCAGCTGGAGATGTTCGATTACAAACCGGAGCTCGAAAAACTGCATAATCAATTATGCCCGCAATCCATCCTCGAAGGCAAGAAGTTCGCGTTCATCCGCGGCGTACCGCGCATGCTGGGGCCGCAGGCGGTGTTCAAGCAACATGGCGAAAGCCGCGCATGGGTGTCTGACTTCATGCCGCACCTCGCGGAGCGGGTAGACGATATGAGCTTTTTGAAAGCGGTGCAGACGGACCAGTTCAACCACGGGCCCGCCCAGCTGTTCATGCACACCGGCAGCGCGCGCCTCGGCAGGCCGAGCACCGGCGCCTGGGTAACCTGGGGGCTGGGATCGGAAAACAGCAACCTGCCGGGATTCGTGGTACTGACGTCGGGCGGCAAAACGCCGGATGCGGGTAAAAGCGTATGGGGAAGCGGGTTTCTGCCTTCCGTGTACCAGGGCGTGCAATGCCGTTCCAAAGGCGAGCCGGTACTGTACCTGTCCGACCCTGAAGGAATAAACCGCGACCTGCGGTACCAGGGCATCCAGGCCATCAACGAAGTGAACCGTTTGGAATATGAAACCTTCCAGGACCCGGAGATCCTGTCGCGCATTTCGCAATACGAACTGGCGTACAAAATGCAGATCTCCGTTCCCGGTGTGATGGATATCAATTCCGAACCCGCATATATTCATGAACTGTACGGCACCGAGCCGGGCAAGGAATCGTTCGCGAACAATTGCCTGCTGGCCCGGAAGCTCGTGGAAAAAGGCGTCCGTTTCGTACAGTTGTTCGATTGGGGATGGGACGCCCACGGTACCGACGAAAGCACGGCCGTGAATTTCGGCATGCGCAATAAATGCCGGGAGATAGACAAGCCCATCAGCGCGCTCCTGCTCGATCTGAAGCAACGCGGCCTCCTCGATGAAACCCTTGTGGTATGGGGAGGCGAATTCGGCCGCACCCCCATGCAGGAAAACCGCGAAGGAAAGGAAATGCCCTACATGGGCCGCGATCATCACGTGGAAGCGTTCACGATGTGGATGGCCGGCGCCGGCATCAAGCGCGGCGGCAGCTGGGGAGAAACCGACGAGATCGGGTTCAGCGCCGTGAAAGGACAGGTGTCCGTTCACGACATCCACGCCACCATTTTGCAACAGCTCGGTTTCGACCACGAAAAAATGACATACCAGTTCCAGGGCAGGCCGTTCCGCCTCACCGACGTATTCGGTAACCCCATCAACGAAATTTTAGGTTAATTCAAATGAAGCAAAATATCAACCGGAGGAATTTTCTCCAACGCACCGCAGCCCTGGGCGGCGGCGCTTTATTGTCGCAGCTCCCGGCCGTGGCGGCCATGCCCGCCGCCAAAGCGGGTTTCAAACTGGTAGTGCTGGCTACGGACTGGGGGTTCCCCGGCAACCGCGACGCACTTTGTAAAAAAGCCAAAGAAGCCGGGTACGACGGGATCGAAGTATGGTGGCCCGGATCGGCGGAAGCGCAAAACGAAATTTTTGATGCGGTGGAAAAGTACGGAATGGAAGTGGGGTTCCTGGCATCTGGCGGAAGCAACGAGTTCAACGCCCACGCCAAATCGTTCGAAGCCACGCTGCTGGCGGCTACCGGTAACAATCGCAAGAAACCGCTGTACGTGAATTGCCATTCCGGCAGGGATTATTATTCGGAAGAACAGAACGGGAAACTGATCGACATCACGACGAAAGTATCCAAATCCTCCGGCGTCCCGATCTACCACGAAACGCACCGCGCCCGCATGATGTTCGCCGCGCACATCTGCCGCCGTTTCATCGAAACCAAACCCGATCTCCGCCTCACCCTCGATATTTCTCACTGGTGCAACGTGCACGAATCGTTCCTGGGAGACCAGGCCGAAACCGTGGCCCTCGCCCTGCAGCGCGTCGGGCACATCCACGCGCGCATCGGCCATCCGGAAGGCCCGCAGGTCAATGATCCCCGCGCGCCGGAATGGGAACACGCAGTAAAAGCGCATTTCGCGTGGTGGGATGAAGTGGCGAAAATGAAACGCGCCAAAGGCGAAGTGATGACCGTGCTCACGGAATTCGGTCCGGCGGATTACATGCCCACGCTTCCCTATACCCGCCAACCCCTGGCCGACCAATGGGCCATCAATGTACATATGAAAGATCTTTTAAAAGCACGTTACGGCGCATGACGATTTTCCTGCAGGCCGGATGGGGACTGTTTATCGGCCGGTTCCATCCCTTACTTGTCCATCTGCCGATCGGGATTCTGATCGTGGCCTTCCTCCTCGAATGGCTGAGCCGTTTCCGGCAGCTGGCCGTGCTCGGCGCAGCGGTATTGCCGACGATGGTATTTGGCGCCATATCCGCCGTGGCGGCTTGCGTGGCGGGTTATCTGCTGTCGCTGTCCGGCGGGTACGACGAAGCCGCGCTCAACCTCCATATGTGGATGGGCATCGCCGTGGCGGTGATTTCCATCCTGCTGTGCGTGTTCCGTAAATACAACCTGTTCCGCAAGTCCTGGCTGCCGGTTTCCGCCGCCATGATCGTGGCGCTGTCTGTAGCCGGGCATTACGGCGGCAACCTCACCCATGGCGAAGATTACCTCACGGCCGCATGGCCTTTCGGAGGCAAGAAAGCCCCCACTGCCGCGGCTTTCAAGAATATCGACGACGCCAAGGTATACGAACAGCTCGTTCAGCCTATCCTCGAAACCAAATGCTATTCCTGCCATAACGAGCAGAAACTGAAAGGCGGCCTGCGGCTCGATGGTATGGCGAATATCCGTAAGGGCGGCGAAAACGGGCCGGTGCTGAAAGACAGTATCCCCGAAATGAGTGAGCTTTACAAACGCCTCGTCCTGCCCGAGTCCGACGATCACCGGATGCCACCCAAAGGCAAACCGCAACTCACGCCGCAGGACCTTGAAATCCTTTACTGGTGGATATTACAGGGCGCTCCCGATTCCATTACCGTGAAAGAGCTGCATAAAACCCCGCGCATCCAGCTCGTTTTCGAAGGCATGAAACCCTCCGGCGACGGCCTCCATCCCTACATGCCGCTCACGCAAACCGGCAAACCTGGCGAGCAGGCCGTGCAGGCCCTCGTGCAAACAGGCCTGAAGGTGATGCCCGTAGCGGCGGATAACGGATATGTGATGGTAACGGCCATCAACGCGGAAAAGTTCGGCAACGCCGATGCGAAATTGCTGGAACCCATCGGCAAACAACTCGTTTGGCTGAACCTGGGTGGCACGGCCACGGGCGACAGCGCCCTGCAGATCATCGCCGGGCTGCCCGTGCTCACGCGGCTCCAGCTGGAGAATACGGGCGTTACGGACCAGGGGCTGCAATATCTCGCCACCGCCAAACAACTCAAATACCTCAATCTCAACAATACGAAGGTTACCGACAAAGGCCTGGAGTTCCTGCAGAAACAGGCGAACCTCCGCGAGCTGTTCCTGTTCGGAACGGGCGTTTCGGCCGCAGGCATCGAAAAGCTGCGCAAAGCCTTGCCAGACCTCGATGTAGATACCGGGGGCTACCGCATGCCCGTATTGGCGACGGATACCACGATCTGGAGAAAGAACCCCGCCTGATCAGGCGGTGCGGAAAGAGCGGGGCGTAACCTGCGTTTTTTTCTTGAAGAAATTATTGAAATGGGCCGGCTCCTGGAAACCAAGACTGTAGCCGATCTCAGACACATTCCAATCGGTGTGCCGCAGGAGCGCCTTCGCTTCCTGTAGCAGCCGGTCGGCGATGTGGTCGGAGGTGGATTTACCCGTGGCGTCTTTCAACGCCTTGTTGAGATGGTTCACGTGAATGCTCAGTTGCGTGGCGAAATCGAACGCCGTGCGCAGGTTCACCTGCTGCCGGGGAGATTCGATGGGGAACTGGCGCTCCAGCAAATCGGCGAACAGGGACGATATCCGCGACGAGGCGTTGGTCTGCGAAGCAGCCACCTGCGCAGGCTGCAGTTTCATGCCCATGTGGATGAGCTCCATGGTATAATTGCGCAGGAGATCGTGCTTGAAAGCGTAGTCGGAATGCAGCTCTTCGATCATTTTGCGGAACAGGTCGATGACGAGCTGCACCTGCGCGTCGGGCAAACAGATGAGCGGGTTGCCGCCGGGTCGGAAAAGCGGGAAATCGGTCAGTTTCATGGCGGAGTGACCGTGGAAAAAAGCGTCGTTGAAAATGCAGAAAAAGCCCGCCTGGCCATCGCTGAGATGATCACATTGGTAGGGCACCTGCGGGTTGGCGAAAAACAGGCCGAACTCCTCCACTTCCATGATCTTGTCGGCGAAAAAGTACCGGCTACGGCCGCTGACGAACGCCACTTTATAAAAATCCTTCCGGCTGTAGGGCAATGGCGTTTCCGGGCTGAGGTAATCGGATGAGTTGAATACGTTGAAATGCCCCAGTTCCCGGTTCATCCCTTCCGGAACGGGAATTTGCTTGGCGCGGTAGAATTCTTCGAGCGACTGCAATCTTTCCATACCATAAATCTACTGAATACTTCGGTTCTGCGTGTGTTAACGATGCTGGTCGATGAATTGCCAGGCCCGTTTCTCCGACCAGTAATATTTATCGGAAAACGTCACGAACCCCACGTGGCCGCCCGATTCAGGGGTTTCGAGGTGGAAATTCCGGTTGGTGGATGCGGCGCTGAACGGATAGGAGCCCTGCCCGAGGAAAGGATCGTCGAGGGCGTTGATGAGGAGTGTGGGAATGGTGATGCCGGAGAGGTAAAAAATGGAGCTGGACAGGCGCCAGTAATGCTCCGCGTTTTTGAAACCATGTAACGGCGCGGTATAGCGGTCGTCGAACTCGCGGAAATTGCGGATGGCGGAGAAGCCTTCCAGGGAAATATCGTTTGGGTACGCTTTCGCTTTTTCGGCGAGTTTTTCGCCGAGGGAGCGGATGAACCGCATGCGGTAAATGCTGTTCTGGCGTTTTTCCAGCTCGTTGGAGCTGTCCAGCAAATCTACCGGAACGGAAATGGCCACGGCGGAGCGGATTTGCGGGTGGACGGAGGAGCCGCGCTCGCCGAGGTACTTCAACGTCACGTTCCCGCCCAAAGAAAAGCCGATGAGATGGATGTGGTCGTACTGCGGGGCGATGTGGTCGATCACGGTCTGGAGATCGCCGGTTTCGCCGCTATGATAAAAGCGGAGGGCTTTATTGGATTCGCCGCTGCACCCGCGGAAGTTCATCGACACTGTATCGAACCCGCTTTCGTTGAAGATATGCACCATTCCCGTCACGTATTGCCGACGGGAATCGCCCTCCAGGCCATGGAGAATGAGTACCGCGCTGCGGCTGCCCTTCCGGCTGAAATCGAGGTCGAGGAAATCGTTGTCGGGCGTGGTGATGCGCTCCCGTACATAATCGGCGGGCGGGATGCGGCGGAAAAGCGTAGGGAACACGGTGAGCACATGCCGGTTGCTCAGCAGGAAAGGGGCGGTGTAATCTGTAGAGGGCAGAACCGGCATATGCTTGAAAATTTAATACGGTAAAGGTAGGATTTACTGGACAAACGGCCGTTGCAGGGTTGGTGGCCGGGCGATCATGTGCTATTTTTGAATATATGATCAGATCACTTTTATTATGTGCGCTCCTCATCCAAAGCGCCTCCGTCGTGGCACAAAGCCAATTCAGCGGCTGGTTCGCCAATTTCTCGACCTTCCGCGTCCCGGACACGAAGTTCAGCATCCATTTCGACGGGCAGCTCCGCAGTTCCGACGAATGGGAAATGTTGCAAACGTTCATCCTGCGGCCGGGCATCAACTATCATGTACGCAGGAACATGATCCTCACCGCCGGCTATGCCCTCATCGAAAACCGGACGCTGGGCGATCTTTTCGCCGAGCACCGCATCTGGGAGCAGTTCATCGTCAACCACACCGTGGGCGGATTTATGCCGTTGCAACACCGTTTCAGGGCGGAGCAACGCTTCATCCCTACGGTACGGGCGTTTACCGGGCAACCCGAAAAGGTGGAAACCAACGTTTCCCACCGGGTGCGGTATTTTGTGCGCGGACTGCTGCCTTTCAGCGGACAGGCCGGTTTCAGAAAGGGGATGTTCGGTGCCCTGCAGAACGAGATCTTCATCAACTTCGCCAACACGAAGTACGCCAACAGCCACGCGTTCGACCAGAACCGGGCATACGGCGCCATCGGGTATCGCTTCAGCCCGAAATTCGACCTGGAAGCGGGGTACCTGCATCACTACACGATGCGTTTTAACGGTCAGAACACCAGTTTTGTCAATAACAACGTCATCCAGGTGGCCACGTATGTAAGGTTGTGACGGGATGCCCGTACAGTAGGGCTGTAGTATAGCTTTAGAGAGATTCCGTACTGGAACCGTAGCACAACCGTACTGACTTTACAAATCCGTGCAAAGAAAAAGGATGACCACATCGGTCATCCTTTTTTGGTTAACGGACGATGGATGCGTTATTTTTTGCGGCTGCCTTCGATATTGGGCAGGAAGCCCGTGAGCAGGCCTATGAGCGGCAGATAGGCGCAAACTTCGTAAACATAATATATGCTGGTACGGTCTGCCAGTTCGCCGAGGAGCGCGGAACCTACGCCGGCCATGCCGAACGCGAACCCGAAGAACAGTCCGGCGATCATGCCCACTTTTCCCGGCACCAGCTCCTGCGCATATACGAGGATGGCGGAGAAGGCGGAAGAGAGGATCACGCCGATGAACACACTGAGGATCACGGTCCAGAAGAGATTGGCGTGCGGCATCAGCAGCGCGAAGGGCGCCACGCCGAGGATGGATATCCAGATCACGTATTTGCGGCCGATGCGGTCGCCGATGGGGCCGCCGATGAACGTGCCTGCGGCGATGGCGAAGAGGAACACGAACAGGTAGATCTGCGAATGCTGTACCGATACGTTGAACTTCCCGATGAGGTAGAACGTGTAATAGCTGGTGAGGCTCGCCATGTAGAAGTATTTCGAGAAAATGAGCAGCAGCAGGATGAACAGCGCGAACGCCACTTTCCCTTTCGACAGTTGGACCGCCGCGTGGTGACCGGATTTCTTTTTCGGTTGGATGCGGTCGGTATTGCCGAGGTACCATTTGCTGATGCGGAGCATGACGAAAATGGCCAGCAGGGCGATGAGGGAGAACCACGCCACGCTCGGTTGCCCGAATGGCACGATGATGGCCGCGGCGAGCAGGGGGCCGAGGGAACTGCCCGTGTTGCCGCCCACCTGGAACAGCGATTGCGCCATGCCGTGGCGCCCGCCGGATGCCATGTATGCCAGCCTCGACGCTTCGGGGTGGAAAACGGCGGACCCCACGCCCACCAGCGCCACCGATACGAGCACGATGGGGAAGGAATGCGCCATGGCCAGGCATAACAGCCCGATCAGCGTGAAGCCCATGCCGATAGCGAGGGAATAGGGCTGCGGGCGCTTGTCGGTATATAAACCAACGAGCGGCTGCAGGATGGAGGCAGACAACTGGAAGGTAAGCGTAATCAGGCCTACCTGTGAAAAACTGAGATGGAGGGAATCCTTCACCAGCGGATAGATCGCGGGGATGAGGGATTGAATGGTGTCGTTCAGCAGATGTGTGAAGCTCAGGGCGATGAGGACGGAGAATGTGGTCTTCTCCGCCAGTTGCCGGGCCTGTGCCTGCCGGTCTTCCGTTTCAAGCGTAGTTTCCATTGATTGTCAGATCATCTGATGTTTATAGTGTAAAGAATGGTTTCAACGGCTGTGTGTGCTGATGCGCGTGGCCCAAACCAGCGCCTGTTCTGCATCCTGATCGGCGATCGCGTCGAGCAGGGCTTTGTGCATGTACTGGGTCAGCTCGAAATCGCCCGTGTCTTTATGGCGGTCTTTGAAAGACTGCAGCATGTGCGTGGCGATGGTCTGGTACAGTTCGAGCATGATGCTGTTCTTCGACGCCACGGCGATGCTCGTATGAAAATGTACGTCGGCCTGCATGGTGGCGTCCACATTACCGGCTTTGGCGAATTTTTCGCGGGCGCGGAGGAAAGTCTTCATCCGGGCGAGGTCTTCGCGGGTGCGGTGGAGCGCCGCTTTCTCGGCGATCTTCACTTCGAGGAGGAGGCGTACTTCGTTGAGCTCCTGGTAATCTGCCGTGTGGAGCTTCCGGCCGAGGGGGCCGGTCAGCGGCTGGCTGGAAGTCACGAACGTACCCTGGCCCTGCTGCACCCGCAGCATGCCCGCGTTCACCAGGAGCCGTACCGCTTCGCGGACCGAGCTGCGGCCCACACCGAACAGCAGCATGAGCTCCGGTTCTGAAGGCAGGCGGTCGCCCACGGCGTAGGTGCCGCCGGTGATCATGTCCTGCAACCCGGCGGCGACATCGTCTGCCAGACTATTCCGTTTGAGTATGGTAACCTGTTTCGTCATATCATCTGATGTTCGCAAAGGTAAAAAACCTTCCGGAAATTGGAAGCGTATTTTTTCAGGCGCCGCAGGTTGGGGTGAGCGTCCATAGGTAAATAGCGAGCAGGAGTGCGACATGGATTCCGTCGACACATTCGAATCCCATGCTTTCCCTGCAGTTACCAAGCAGCGATTTGGTAGGCGTGGCCGGCTTGATCGGCGATAGCCGGCATGCGGTTGCATTGATAATCCAGTGTTGCGGTGAAAAGATCACCCGGCAGATCGGGCCCTGTTATCCGCATGGGATCTTGCCTGCGGCGGAACCCGCGTATCAAGGCACAAGATTTTCTTTCGCCCCGCAAACTGCATACCGGATTTAGGTGTTTTTCATACGGGTTAAAATCCTATTTTTGTAGTCACTGGTTTGTAACTAAAATGATTATCCAATGGCACTACCGAAGTTCATGATTGCAGATGATCCCGTAACGGACCCGGACAACGAGTATATTTTTCATACCGAGAAGCCCAGGTTTTTTGCGAAACGCGTGGAAGAAGACGAAGAAGTAGCGTATATCGATATCGTGGAAGAAATCGATAACGTGGAGGAATATTTCCATGGCGAGCCGGAAAAGAAACAGCAACTGCTGGATGAGCTGGAAGACTGGTATTATGCTTACCTCGAGTGGCTGGAAGATGAGGAAGACGAAGAAGATTAGGCATGCAAGCGGTCCCTCCTGCCTGGCAACAACGCCTGCATAAGGTCATTTACGAATCGGACACGCCGGCCGGCAAAGCGTTCGACATTGTTCTGCTGGCCTGTATCCTGACGAGTATCCTCGTTGTCATGCTCGATAGTGTGGATAGCCTCCATAGCCGCTATGGCGGCCTTTTTTTTGTGCTGGAATGGGCGTTCACCATTCTTTTCACCATCGAATACATCCTTCGCCTGGTCTGTATCCGCAAGCCTGTACGCTTCGTGTTCAGCCTGCTCGGCGTCATCGATCTCCTGGCGCTCATCCCTTCCTACCTCAGCTTCCTCTTCGCCGGGGCGCAGTCGCTGCTCGTATTGCGCGCCCTTCGCCTGCTGCGCATCTTCCGGATCTTCCGCCTCGTTCATTTCATTTCCGAAATGCGCTTCCTCACCGTAGCCATCGGCCGCAGCCTGCGGAAGATCAGCATCTTCATCCTCTTCGTACTTACCTGCGTCATTATACTCGGCTCTGTCATTTATCTTGTGGAAGACCATAACGCCGGGTTCACCAGCATCCCCCAATCGGTCTACTGGTCGATCGTGACCATCACCACCGTTGGATATGGAGACGTGGCACCCGTTACGCCGCTCGGGAAATTCATCGCCAGTTTTATCATGCTCCTCGGCTATGGCATCATCGCCGTTCCCACCGGCATCGTCACCACCGAAATGGCGCACGCCTACCGCGAAAAAGGGCATTCCACCCATGTATGCCCCGGTTGCGGCCATGAAGGGCACGACACCGATGCGGAATTCTGCAAGATCTGCGGTACGAAGCTCTGAACGCTAGTTGCAGTGCCCCAGGGCCCAGTAAATAATAATGAAGATGAGGATCGTGCTGAGGCACCCGCCGCCCAGTTTCTTGGCGCCGTATCCTGCAATGAGGGCTCTCCAGAATTTATTCATAAAGCGAAGATTTAGTTGCCGCCGGCCAACAACCATGCCGGTAACCTAATTTACATTATTTCGTCCACCCGCCATCCAAACCATTTTCATTTGCAGGCATAAAAGATAATAGCAGCCCTGCAGGAAAGTGCGCATCGCCGCCGGCGAACGCCATGGCGCAGACCGCGGCCGTGGAATAAAATCCACAGCGCGGGGAAAATCCCTTTCCCGCCACACGGCACCCGCCCGGAGAACGCAGTCTGGCATCATTCTTCCGCTTACAAAGGAAAAAAATATCATGTCGTCAGGATTGCTTGCATTCATCGTATTCGTAGCCGCCATCCTGTTGTATGTATTCATACAGCGGAACCGGAAAACGCGCGACAAGGGACAGGATAAACTTATCAACCGGAACGTACCGCCCTACGACCCCGACAAAACCGTTGCGGGTGGCGGGCACGACGAATAAAAATCCCGTCCCATGCCGTCTACCGTCATCAGGCATATGCGTTACAACCCGGAAACGGAGGTACTGGTCATCACTTTCGTATCGGGGAAAGTGTATGCTTACCGGCCCGTACCGCCAGACGTGTACGCCCGCATGTTGCAATCCGGCTCCAAAGGAGAGTTCTTCAACCGTTTTATCCGCGACCAGTTTACCTATCGCCAGCTTTACAACTAAACTGGCCCGAAATCCCCTGAAAAATGGCGCTTCCTGCCATCATGCAATTCCCGGAATGGCCGTACCATTGCATTACCGGAATACCATTTAACCACTTCGCATGAAATCGTTCTACGCCATACTCGTCAATTCCATCGTTGCCGGGATCACCAATACGTTCGTATGGTTCGCCGTCACGTTTTGGGTGTATCTCGAAACCCGTTCCGTGCTCACCACTTCCTGGATGGCCGGTATTTACATCGGCACCGTAGTGGTTTCGGGATTTTACCTTGGATCGCTGGTGGATCATTACCGGAAAAAAAACGTCATGATGCTGTCGAGCATCGCATCGCTGGTTTTTTTCGGATTGGCGGGGATGGTGTATGCACTGTCTCCGGCGGAAGCGTTTAAACATGCAGGGAGTCCTTTGCTGTGGGTGTTCATCGTACTGTCGCTCCTGGGCGCGCTGGCCGGTAATCTCCGGTACATCACGCTTCCTACGGTGGTAACGATCCTGGTGCCGGAAAATATGCGCGACCGGGCGAACGGGATGGTGGGAACGGCCAACGGTACCGCGTTCCTGGTGGCATCGGTTTTCAGCGGCCTGGCGATCGGGTTGGTGGGGATTTTCTGGACGATGGCGCTGGCGGTGGCCGGCACCCTGCTTTGCATTTTGCACCTTACGTTCGTGAGGATGGAAGAAACCCTCCATCACGAGGTCCACAACGAAAAGCCGCGGCTCGATGTGAAAGGGACCATTCGTATCGTGCAACAAATCCCCGGGCTGTTCGGGCTGATCTTCTTCAATACGTTCAACAACTTCCTGGGCGGGGTTTTCATGGCTTTGATGGACCCGTACGGGTTGTCGCTCGTATCCGTTGAAGTCTGGGGTGTGCTCTGGGGCGTGCTGAGCCTGGGGTTCATCGTGGGCGGTATCGGGGTTTCCAGGAAGGGATTGGGGAAACAGCCCGTCCGCACGCTGTTTACCTGCAATATCATCATGTGGACGATCTGCATATTTTTCGCGCTGCAGGCTTCCATCGTATTGCTGGCGGTGGGGATGTTCGTTTATCTCAGCCTCATTCCCGTGGTGGAAGCGGCGGAGCAGACCATCATCCAGAAAGTGATCCCGCTGGAGCGGCAGGGGCGCGTGTTCGGGTTTGCGCAAAGCATCGAGCAGGCGGCGTCTCCGCTGACGGCCATCATGATCGGGCCCATCGCACATTTCTTCTTCATCCCGTTCATGACCACCGGCGAAGGCGCCCGGATCCTCGGGCCGTGGTTCGGTACGGGGCTGGACAGGGGCATCGCGCTGCTGTTTACCATGACCGGGCTGGTGGGGCTTGCCGTTACGCTTTTCGCGAAGCGGACGCGGTCGTATTCCCATCTGCTGAACATCGCATCAAATCTGAAACCATGAATACACAAGAAGTTGCACAGGCAGGAAAAGTAGCCGCATGGCTCCTCCTTTACGATGGGCATACGCCCATGTTCAACAATGTGCTCGAAGGCATTTCGGAAGCGGATGCCCGCAAGCGGCTGGATACGCCGGCCAATCACCCCATCTGGCTCGCGGGTAGCCTGGTGCAGGAGCGGTTCGAAATGGCGAATGCATTGGGGTTGAAAGAGCAGCAGCAGGCACATTTGTTGTTCGACGATCATAAAGGCATCCAGGCGGATGCGGAATATCCATCGCTGGATACGCTGCGTGCGGATTGGGCGCGCATCACGCCGATACTGCGGGATGCCTTCAGTAAAGCATCTGCTGAAAAGCTCCATGGGCCTAATCCCTGGCCGATGCCGGAAATGGAGCAGATCAATTTGCTGGATATGTTGCTATATTGCATCGACCGCGAATCCTATTGCATCGGCCAACTGGGCCTGTGGCGGCGGTTGCTCAACTATCCGCCCATGCGTTACTCATAAAAACACAACATGCGTAAACTTTTCGTTTCCAATCTCGTATCGGTAGACGGCTATATCGCCGGGCCCAACCGCGAGATCGACTGGCATAATGTAGACGGTGAATACGAAGCATACGGCGTTCAAATGATGAATAACTGCGGCGCCATTCTTTTCGGGCGCATCACGTACGACCTGATGGCCGGTTACTGGCCCACGGCTACCGATAATAACCCGGAAGTGACGCGGCAGATGAACGTGCTGGAGAAATACGTGTTCTCGAACTCGCTGCAATCGGTTAACTGGCAAAACACGCACCTCGTGAAAGAACCGATGGGGCCCTTCGTACAGCGGCTGAAGGAGGAGGAAGGGCAGGATATCGTGATTTTGGGGAGTGGAACGATTGTGTCGCAACTCACGGAGCTGAGGTTGATCGACGAATACCGGATTTTTACGGTGCCGGTGCTCCTGGGCGGGGGGATCCCTGCTTTTCCGCCGGGTTTCAAACGGGTGGGGCTGGAGTTGGTATCGTCCAGGGAGTTCAGTGAGGGGAACGTGTTGAATACGTATTGGGTGAAGTAGCGTTTTAAGGGAAAAAGTATCATATGACCGGTGGTTTCTTGTGGGAACCGCCGGTTTTTTTATGGGCACCGGGGTGTATTGCGGAAATGATCCGATAAACGGGTTGGGAAGGATTTCGGGGCGATGGGCAGATGGCTGGCTTTGCATGTTGCTGGCTTGTGAATCATTAATTATCAATATTTTAATATCGATTTGTCGTAAAAAGACAATGTCAAAATGATGTTTAAACAGATACTGGCGGAAAGTGCCCGTTTTTAACAAAACAAGACAATCGGCTTACTGAGGCCTTTTTGCGGGGGAACACATTAACTGATTGATACATAAAATTTCCGGGTAATTCGTGTAACTTTTGTAATAATTACCCGCTGGGAATGCAAGTCGGGTGATAGTAACCATAGGGCACAGAAAAGGATGCACATTCCACCGTGACAACTTTTCTTCACTATTCAGACAGCGAAATAATGAGGGGATAGCATGAGACGGACAGGCGAAAGGCCTGTGACCGCTGCGTCCCCTTTATGCATAGCAATCCAAGCGTTTACACATTTATATTTCTTTATCCAAAAAGCATTTTACTATGAAAGAGATCCTTAATGCCAATGCACTGCAGTATTCCTTCACTCATCGCTTGAACCCTAATGCCGAAGCCATGGAGGCCTTGCTCCGCACCTGGATCGAGACGGATTATAACTGGCTGCCAGACAAGATGAAGTTCAAGTACGGAAAAACGGGTATGGGGCACTGCGGGGGTTGTATTTTTCCTCACGCGTCCATGGCGCAACTGACGGCTGTTTGCCGGTTTTTCATTTGGGCGTTTACGGTGGATGATATTCATGAACGCTCGGAACCTTCTGAAATTGAACGAATTCGTAAAATAGCCATGGAGGCGCTTCGTTACGGGAATTTCATCAGTGGTGAAGACATTTTTGCGTCGCTTCCGCAAATGCGGGAAGAGCTGCTGGCAATAGGATCTCCACTTTGGCTCGACCGTTTCTGCGATAGCATCGATATGTATTTTGACGGCTTGAAACAGGAAGTTGGGTACCGTGTCCCGAAAATATTCCCTGAATTTAAAACATTTGTAGACATCCGTATGAAGGCTGTCAACGTTTACCCTATGATCCATCTTGCAGAAGCAATAACAGGTACCGTTTTGCCTGAAATCGTAGTGAAACACCCTGTCATTGATCGGATTGAGCAACTGACCTGCCGCATTCTTGCCTGGTCCAACGATTATTTTTCCGCGCATCTTGAAAAAGACAAAGACGTGCTGAACCTCGTATTGATGATCGAGCATGAAAGCGGATGTTCGCTCAGTGAAGCATATGTTCGGGCACTCGCGATCCATGACGCGGATGTGGATGAATTTTTGCAATTGAAGCAACAATTACCAGAAGCCGGAATGTTCAATGAGGCGCTTTGGCAATATGTGGAGAACCTCCAGCTGATGATTTCAGGTTATTTGCACTGGACTCTCCAGCTGACGGAACGATATAAAAAAGGTGGTCACCCATCAGAAGATTTAGCAAAGCTGAAAGAAGCCGTTTGATCGGGAATCTGAGAATATTAGGCCGGTACCTGTGCCAACAGGTGCCGGCTTAATGCTTGTTGCAAATCCTGTTTTTCATATGGCTTTTTCACTACCTCTGCCGCACCTTCTTTCAACCAATGGTCGTCAGGGTCATTCTTTCCGGTGATGATGATCGCCGGGATAGCGCTGAATTTTTCGTTCGACCGCAGATAGCTCAGCGTTTCCAAGCCGTTCAGCCCGGGCATGTTGTCGTCGAGCATGATGAGGTCTGGAAGGAAAGTGGCGTCTTCCAGTTTTTCTAGTAACTGGTTGCCGTTCAGGTTACTCGTTACTTCGCATCCGAAAGATTGCAGGAGGGTCGACATCAATTTGTTTTGCATAATATCATCCTCCGCGAAGAAGATCCTTTTGCCGGGGAACTGTTTGTTTGATTGAATTTCGAGCCTGCTGGATTTGGTGATGGTAGTTTCTTTCAGCGGGATAAGTATGGTAAAGGTGGTTTGCCCGTTTTCGCTTTGAGCGGAAAAGGTTCCTTCCATCTGGTCAACTATGCTGCGTACGATATACAATCCCAGGCCGGATCCTTGGATTTTATTGTCGGCCTTGGCGGTGACGAATTTGTTGAACAGCGATTTCATCTTTTCCGCCGGAATGTCTTGGCAGGCGTTCGTCACGGAAATGCACATTTGTGCGGGATTGGTATCAGAAGAGGTGAGTTTGACAAAGATCGTCGTGTTTTCTTTGCTGTATTTTATGGCGTTGGTGATCAGGTTGGTGACGGCAATGCTTAGCTGGCGAGGATCAGCGAGAATTGATGCAGGTAGGGATTTGCAGACCTGCAGCTGGATTTGCAGGCCGCGGGATTCCGCATTGATTTCCTGTATTTTTACGATGTTGCGCATGAAGGGCATGAGGGCAATGGGTTCAGGACTCAATTCCGTCCGTACACCGTTTTCAAGTTCGCCCATGCTCAAGACGTTGCTGACGATGTTGGTCATACCATGATTGATCGCGTTCAGCTGGTCCATGTAAGGCCGCAGCTTTTCGTATTCCGGGTGCCCTTTCACTTCGTTGTTCAACAGATCGATCAGGATGGTATTACTGGCAAGATGATTCCTCATTTCATGCGATGTCTTGAACATCAACATGGAAACTTGTTGCAGCAATTCCTTGTTCTCCCGGATATAGTGGCCAAGCACAAGCACATCGAATAACATGAAACAGGGTAAGGCTACCCAGCGAAGCATGTATTGAAATTGTTCACTCAATTCGAGTGGGGTTACCAGATGGCGGTAATAAATGAATTCAATGGCAATCAGGGTAAGTGCAGCAGCGGCCAGACCCGTATATCGCTGCCAACTTTTTCTATAAATGAGGAAACTGATCCCGAAAAGGAAAACGACTATCAGTGAAATGTTAATCGTCGGGCCAAGTATTGAGGCAAAATACAAAGCACAAAGGCAATGGCTGACGAGTACGCTCACGTTGGCCATTTCATATCTGCGGAGATGGTTTAAACCGATAACACCCATAAACAATCCTGCCTCCACCCACGCCGGGAACATAATACTCGCCTGCCCAGAATAAATATAGAACAGGGTTCCGACTATTACTGCAAGTACGGCAGTAACAAAACAGATGGTATTAATCGTCCTAATTTTACGCGCTCTCTCCTCTGGAAGGCCCTTCGCCCCGGCGTTTATTACCGGATGAAGCCAGTTGAACAGTTGTAAAGTCGTTTGTGCGGGGTATCGCATGTTTGGGTTTTTAAGAATTCTACTAGCGTGGATTTTCCAATTGACTTAGTTCGGGTTTCTCGTACCAAGATACCGAATAAATTCGCTGAATTTGTTAATTGATTGTAAATAGTAGATGGGTTGTCATAAACTTTCCGTAGTGCCTTATTTTCCCGGGATCGCGGCCAGGCCCATGCCTCCGCCCCATCGCCCGGGCGGGCGCCATGTGCAGCGCAGCAACGCAGCGGCGCCGCCGGTATAGATCGTGCTGTTGCCGGCCGTTGGCGCGCCGGCGGGAGATGTGGCAAACGCAGGTTTCAGGACGCCGAGCTTCTTGCTGCAATGGCAACGGCCGATCGCTGTTGGAATCGCTGCCGCCGGCGTTGCCGGCTTCGATTTGCCCGGCCGCGATGCGGAGCCCCGGTAGCACGGCTGCGCCGAGGCGCATGCTGCACGTCCGCCGAAGGTTATAGGCCGGCCGGCTGTCTTGCAAGCATTCCCGCGTGAGGCTCCATGCTGTAGACCGGTTCAGCAACGCGCCCGGGGCTCCGTCTCCCGGCTGCTCGCCTCCCGGCCCGAATTTCTTCACATGGGCTTGCAGGCAGGGTGTGCGCAACTGCTGGCTGGAAAGGCGGTCGCATTCCCGGGGCGACCGACCAAAAAGGATGCGCTGTGCGCCGATAATGGCGGCTTTTCTCATGGCAAACGGGTTTTACCGGCAGGATTTGTTATTGATATGTGAATGCTTTTGCTGTGGAATGCAAGTTACGAATTGCCGGGGCCCGTTGCTCCCTTAAATAAAATTGGCAACATAAACTAGAATTTTTACTACAAAGGGTTTTTTTTACATTTTTAAACCCGCTTTTATTTAAAAAGTGTTTGACAGCCCTTTCACTTTATTTCGACGCATTTCAATTTGTTAACATTATCATAAAGTCGATTTCGTGTTTATGTAACGCGAACACAGTTCCTTTGCGCCTTCGAACCTAAACATTAGACACCTAATCGACCACTATATGAAGCCAAAATTACTTCAGTTACTCGCATGCCTCCTGTGTGCGGTATTATTTATCCCGAACCCGTCGAAAGCGCAGGAAATGCCGGTGAAAGGCACGGTGCGCACGGCAGACAACGGCACCCTCATGCCGGGCGTCACCATCCTCGCCAACGGCAAACTCGTTGGGATGACCGACGAGAACGGTTCCTTCTCCATCAAGATCACTGAAAAAGGGACGCTGCTCCAGCTCTCCATGATCGGTTACGAGAAACTGACTTTTGTAGTGGGAGAAGCCAACCAGGGCCTGAAGTTCGTCATGAAACCGGCCGCCAGCACCCTGAACGAACACGTGGTGACCACTGCCCTCGGCATCAAGCGCGCCGAAAAAGCGTTGGGCTACGCGCAACAGACGATCGGGGCCGAATCCCTCACAGACGCGCGCCCCAATAACTGGTCGGACGCGTTGAGGGGCAAAGTGGCCGGCCTGAACATCGCCGGACTGGGTGGCCCGCTCAACTCTCAGGAAATCCGCCTCCGCGGCGAAAGCTCCCTCACCACCAACGGCAACGCCGCACTCGTGGTGGTAGACGGCATCCCCGTGAACGGGAACCTCACCACGTCCGGCGCTTCCAACATGTATATGGGCGGCGACGCGTCTATCGACGTACCCGTGGATTTCGGCAACGGCATCGCAGACATCAACCCAGACGATATCGAAAGCATCTCCGTCCTCAAAGGCCCCGGCGCCACCGCACTTTACGGCAGCCGCGCAGCCAACGGCGCCGTGCTCATCACCACCAAATCCGGTAAAACCCGCAAGGGACTGGGCATCTCGCTCAATTCCAACACCAGCTGGGACGTAATCACCCGCTGGCCCGACTGGCAATATGAATACGGCCAGGGCGACGGTAAAACCAACTACAACGCCGCCGGCGAACTGTTCTATTCTTATGGCGCATCGGAAGATGGGCGCAATACCGGCGGCAGCTCCAGCGCTTTCGGCCCGAAATTCAACGGCCAGATGTACTACCAGTACGATCCTGCGAAATTCGGACAGGGAGCGGAAAGAACGCCCTGGGTTGCCTACAGGGATAACCGCAAGGATTACTGGCAAACGGGCCGCACCACCACCAACGGCATCACCCTCGACAATTCCGGCGATGCAGGCACGGTGCGCGCATCCCTCACGCGAACCGACAACAAGTGGATCATGCCCTCCATGGGATTCGAACGCACCACGGCTTCCGTGAACGCAGGGTATAAGATTTCCAGCAAGATCAAGGTGAGCTCCGTGGTGAATTACACCAATAAAACGAGCGACAACCTCCCCGGCCTGGGTTATAACAACCACTCCATCGCCTACTTCATGATCTTCCAGAACCCGAACGTAGACCTGAACTGGTACCGCCCGCTCTGGCGCCCCGGCTTCGAAGGTATCGATATGATCCGCCCCTACAGCTCGTTCATCGACAACCCCTTTGCCATGACCGACGAGATCAGGAACGGCCTCCGCAGCAACCAGCTCACCGGCAACCTGAAAGTAGACGCGCAGATCCTGCCGAAACTCAGTCTCATGGTGCGTTCCGGTACCAACATGAACCAGCAGGCACGCGATCAGCGCCGCCCCTGGGACATCAACCGCTACGGCCAGGGCTTCTACCAGACGCAGGCGGTGTACAGCCAGGAAATCAACAGCGACTTCCTCCTCACCTACCGCGACGCGTTCGCCGGCGGCAAATTCTCCCTCAGCGCATCTGCCGGCGGCAATACCATGACCAGCCAGTACAAGCGCAACGACAATACCCTTATCGGTCTGGTGGTGCCCGGTGTGTATAAAATGACGAACGGCATCGGTAACCCGCTGGTCGCTACTTACGATGCAGACAAGAAAGTGAACAGCCTGTACGGTCTCATCAACCTGTCTTACCGCGACAAAATTTTCCTCGACCTGACCGGCCGTAACGATTGGTCGAGCACCCTGCCGCAGGAGAACTGGTCGTTCTTCTATCCTTCCGCCAACCTGAGCATGATCCTGAGTGATATGGTCCGCATGCCGAAAGCGGTCAGCTTCGCGAAATACCGTTTGTCGCTGGCGCAGGTGGGGAACGACACCGATCCTTACAGAACGAACAAATATTTCAACCGTAGCGACTTCCCCAGTTCCGCCGAAGCGCCCACGCAGTTGTACAACCTCCATTTCAAACCTGAAATCGCGACGAGCATCGAAACCGGCCTGGATTTGGGTTTCTTCAGGAACAGGCTCCGCATCGACGCGGCCGTGTACCAGACCAATACAAAGAACCAGATCCTGTCCGTTCCCCTGGAACACTCTTCCGGCTTCAGTTCTGCCATCCTCAACTCCGGCGAGATCCGCAACCGCGGGCTTGAACTGGTGGTGACCGGCACGCCCGTGAAAACGAAAAACGTAACCTGGAACGTGACCGCAACCTGGGCTACCACCCGCAGCAAAGTGATGAGCCTCGACCCGAGATTGGGTGGGAAACTCTCGATCATGGGCTCTTCCAGCGCCACGCTCACCGCGGTGGAAGGAGAGATCGCTTCCGCACTGTATGGATTGAAATTCGAGCGCGCTCCCGACGGACAGATCATCTACAGCAACGGTCTGCCTGTTGTAACGCAGACGACGGATTACATCGGCGACACGAACCCCGACTGGAGAGCGGGCCTCATCAACAACGTATCTTACAGGAATTTCAGGCTCAGCGCAACGTTCGACGGCCAGTATGGTGGCATCCTCTATTCGCACTCCCATCACAAAATGACCGAACAGGGCAAGCTGAAACATACGCTGAAAGGGCGTGAAGAAGGCTGGATCATAGGCGAAGGCGTGGAAAAGAAAGCAGACGGTTCTTTCGTTCCCAATACCACTAAAGTAAAACCGGCGGAATATTACGCTCAGTATTACCGCCTCAACAATACCGAAGCCAACTCGTTCAACGCATCGTTCCTGAAGTTCCGCGAAGTATCGCTGGAATATTCGCTGCCGTCCAAACTGATCGGCAACACCTTCCTGAAAGGCGCCAGCATAGCGGTGTATGGCCGTAACCTGAAAGTGTGGTCGGATTTCCCGATCTACGATCCTGAAGTGGCCACCCAGGCCGGTGGTACCGGGATCCTGACCGGTGTGGAAGTAGGCCAGATGCCGAACCCCGCCACCTTCGGCTTCAACCTGAAAGTAAAACTGTAATCACCCGAAAATCTGCAGACAATGACATTCTCCCGCATAGGTAAAAATATCCGTTCCATCAGCCTCATTTCCGCTGCGGCCGCAACTTTGGCGATGGGCGGCTGTACCAAAGACTTCCTGGAGACCAACTCCGACCCGAACCGCCTGGAAAGCATTACGCCCGGCACGTTACTGAACCCCACGATCTACGGCGCCGCTACCTACGGCATGAGCCGCAGCCGCTCTCTCACCTTCGAACTGATGCAGGTAGCGGGCGGTTACCCGAACGAGAACGTGGAAGATCAGATCTATTTGTACGATTTCAGGGAAGACGTGGGCAACGGCATCTGGACCACTGGCTATAAATGGTTGGCCAACGCCCGTGAGATCGAAAAAAGCGCCTCCAAGCTTGGGAACAACAACTATCTCGCCATCGCCCTAACGCTGAAGGCCTGGATGTATTCCGTGCTCACCGACTGCTTTGGCGACGTGCCCATGAGCGACGCGCTGAGCGGCGAAGACGGGAAGTTCTTCCCCACATTCGACCGGCAGGAAGATATCTACAAAACCATGCTGGCCGACCTCGAAAGGGCCGATACCATTTACGGG
This sequence comes from Chitinophaga rhizosphaerae, assembly GCF_003958645.1. Taxonomy (GTDB): domain Bacteria; phylum Bacteroidota; class Bacteroidia; order Chitinophagales; family Chitinophagaceae; genus Chitinophaga; species Chitinophaga rhizosphaerae. The sequence continues at coordinate 75,199 of NZ_RXLO01000004.1, read as the reverse complement.
AAAGGTTCTACCGCTACCTATGCGGCGGACCTCCTGTATGCCAATGACTTCACCAAATGGAGAAAGTTCACAAACTCCCTGCGCCTGCGCCTGCTGCTGCGATCCGCCGGCCGCATGCCCGAGAATTACGTGAAAATGGCCGAAATCGTGAACAATCCCGGCAAGCACCCGATCTTCACCGCCAACACAGACGCCGCGGTGCTCCAGATCACCGGAACCGTGCCGAATATTTCTCCCTGGAACCGCCCGCAGGATTTCAGCACCTTCCGCTCCTGGTTCGATTTCTTTATCAAGAACCTGAACGAAGTGAACGACCCCCGTCTGAAACTCTTCGCCAGCGTGGCCCGTGGGAAAGATAATGCCAACCTCGGATATAAAGGTTTGCCGATCAATTACATGGAATCCCCTACCAGCGTAGACTTCACGCCGTCCGGCCTGTTGCAGCGGCTGGTCATTGCCCCGATGATCGTACCGATTATGAGCTTTGCGGAAGTGGAATTCATCAAAGCCGAACTGGCGCAGCGAGGGAAGATCGCTTCATCCGCCGAAACGCATTACCAGAGCGGGGTGAAAGCTGCCATCGAAATGTGGGGAGGTGTGATGCCGGCGAATTATTTCGACGCGGCCGCCGCGAAATACGACGGCACCCTCGAGCGCATCATGCTACAAAAATATTACGCGCTCTTCTTTACGGATTACCAGCAGTGGTTCGAACATCGCCGTACCGGATTCCCCGTACTGCCGAAAACGAAGTTCATGTTCAACAACGGCGTCATGCCCGCCCGGATGTTCTATCCCACTACCGTGAAAATCTACAACACGGAGAATTACAAGAAAGCCGCAGACCGTATCGGCGGCGATAAACTCAACGTAAAAGTTTGGTGGCAACAATAAATCAATCTACATGAAAAGGAAGTTTTTAACAGCATGCGCCGCACTGACATTGATCAGCGCCCTGGCCAACGCCCAGGTGAAAGGCCGGGTTTTTGAAGATGTGAATGGAAATGGGAAGATCGACAGGAAAGAAAAGGGCCTCGCCGGCGTGAACGTCAGCAACGGTATCGAAGTGGTGACCACCGATGCACGGGGCGCTTACGAGCTGCCGGAGCGCGCCAGCCAGGTGATCTTCGTTATCAAGCCTGCAGGCTACCAATTTGCGCTGGATACTAACAACCTCGCGAAAAGCTACTACATCCACAAACCCGCCGGCTCGCCTGCGGATTTCAAATACAAAGGTTCCGCTCCCACCGGCGATCTGCCCGGCCAACTGAACTTCGCGCTGCGCCGCCAGGCGGAAAACGATAACTTCCGCGTACTGGTGTTCGGCGATCCGCAGCCCTACACCCTCGAAGAAATCGAACATTTCAGTAACGGCGTGGTATCGGAAGTGACAGGCGTGAAAAACGTGGCCTTCGGCCTGAGCCTCGGCGATCTCGTTGGTGATAACCTCAGCCTTCACGGCCCGTACATCCAGGCGGTGAAAAAAGTAGGCCTGCCCTGGTACAACGTTATCGGCAACCACGACATGAACTACGACGCGAAGGAAGACACCGTATCCGACGAAACGTTCGAAGCCAACTTCGGCCCCGCCAACTACGCCTTCAACTACGGCAACGCCCACTTCATCGTGCTCGACGATATCATCTATCCCGACCCGCGCGACGGAAAAGGCTACTGGGGCGGCCTGCGCGAAGACCAGCTGCAGTTCATCGAAAACGACCTGAAAACCGTTCCGAAAAACAAGCTGATCGTGCTTTCCTTCCACATCCCGCTGCTCAATGAGAACGATATTTCCTTCCGCACGGAAGACCGTAACCGCCTGTTCCAACTGCTGAAAGATTTTCCGAACACGCTGTCGCTTTCTGCGCATACGCACCTGCAACGCCAGAATTTTTACGGGAAGGAAGACGGATGGCTCCAGGAAAAACCGCACCACGAATATAACGCAGGTACCACTTCGGGCGACTGGTACTCCGGTGAACTGAACGAGCAGGGCGTGCCCGCGTCTACCATGCGCGACGGAACCCCGAAAGGCTACGCTTTCCTGAACATCAACGGGAATCAATATTCCATCGATTATAAAGTAGCTGGAAAGGCAGACGATTATCAAATTCAATTGTCGATCCCGAAAGTGATCGAAAAAGACCGCAACAGTTCGTCCGGCATATATGCCAATTTCTTCATGGGCGCGAAAGGCGACAAGGTGGAATATTCCATCGATGGCGGCGCATGGAAACCGATGGAATACATGGAAGCTGCAGACCCCGCGTACCTGGACGTTCTCCACAAGTTCGACCATACCGAAAAACTGCTTGGCGGAAAACGGCCTTCGCATGCGGCCCAAAGTACGCACCTCTGGTGGGTGAAGGCGCCGTTCAAATTGGCGGCAGGCCGGCATGAAGTGAAGGTACGGGCCACGGACCGTTACGGTAAAACCTACGAGCAGAAAGGTGCTTATACCATCCTCGACTAAACTGGAAAACAATAGATCAAACGGAACCGTACGCATTTTTGCGTGCGGTTTTTTCATGCAGGCCGGGGCCATGTAGTGTTTGCGCTCGGCCGGACTGGGTTTTTCGATGGCCTGGCGGAGCAGGGTGCGCGGAAGCGTGGCGGCGTATTTGTCGGGGAAGGCGTAGCGTTGATCGGGGTTTCACTTCCCGGCTTCGCGGACGTGGCCGCCGGCTGCTTTCTGGAAAAGCCCCCGGCGGATCGGCGTAATTATCGTAATTTTCAATGGATTAAACCACAGATACCATGTATACACAAGGTGCTATGATTTTTGCCGACCTCACGGTGGCCAATGCGACGGAGCTGCGTGATTTTTACCAGGCGGTGATCGGCTGGGGATCGGATGGCGTGCCCATGAAAGACGGTGATTCGGCTTACGAAGATTACTTGCTCAAAGACGCGAACGGGGAACCCGTGGGCGGCGTTTGCCATGCCCGCGGGGGAAACACCGGGATCCCGCAGGTCTGGATGCTGTATATGCACGTCGACGATCCGGAGAAAAGCATCGAAGCCTGTGAAAAAGGCGGCGGAAGTGTGGTGAAAATCGCGAAAACGAAGGAAGGGCGCATCCATTACGCCATGCTCCGCGATCCGCTGGGAACGGCTTTCGGCATCGGCAATTTCGCCGGGTCGGGCGGTCCCGGGCCGGCGGCCAAAGCGGCGATGCAGATCGGGAAAACGCCGAAGGAAGTGTTCGAAGCGATCGTGGACCCTGCGATCATGTCCAACTATTTCATTTCAAAATCCACCGGCAGGATGGAGGCTGGCGCATCCCTCACCTGGCGCTTTCCGGAGTTCGATATGGACGTTCCCGTGCGGGTAAAGGAAATAGTGGAGCCGTCGCTCGTTTCTTTCGGCTGGGACGTAAACGGCCATGAGCTGGTGTGTACCCTGCGCCTGGAGCCTTTCGCTGATGGCAAGGCGACCGTCGTGAAAATAGAGGAGGCTTCCGTTGAAGGGTACGATCCGGGGAAGGAATGGCTGACCGGCAATACCGAAGGATGGGCCAATTTCCTCGCCTGCATGAAGGCCTGGCTGGAATATGGGGTGCACCTGCGCAAGGGGGCCTTCGATTTCCGATTCGTGAAATAATCTACTGGCAACAGGGGGAGGTTGGAAAAGGTAAAATAGCTTACTTTAGCGATAACAGACCAAACCATGAAAAGACTCCTCCTCATGATGGCCGCCATGATCGCCATGGGATCGGCTCAGGCACAACACAAAAGCCTCGATAGCATTTACAATCCGGCTGCAAACGCCCGGGCCGATCTGAAAGCCGCACTGCAAAAGGCTTCCGTCGAAAAGAAACACGTTTTGCTGCAAATCGGCGGCAACTGGTGCATCTGGTGCCGGCGGCTGTACGCATTCGTGGAAGAACATCCCAGGTTGAAAGAAGAGCAGAACAGGAACTTCGTGGTGTATCACCTCAATTACAGCAAGGAAAACAAAAACCTCGATATCCTCAAAGAGCTGGGCTACCCGCAACGCTTCGGGTTCCCAGTGCTCATGATCCTCGACGCCAAAGGCAACCGCCTCCACACCCAGAACACCGGGCTGCTGGAATCCGCCGACTCGTACGACGAGAAAAAGATCCTCGAAATGATCCGCCAGTGGTGCCCCGCGGCCTTCGATCCCGCTCTTTACGCGAACTGACCGTGGGCCCGCGGCACCGCACCCGGCCGGATGGCCGAAAAATACACCCAGCCGATAAAGACCAGCTGAAGGGGAAGCCGGAACCAGAGATATTCCGGTCCTGCCCCGTCGAAGCTCGCTTTTTGCAGGTTCACATGATGTAATGCCGCGTAAATATTGGCCGGCGTGATGCATACGAAGAACGCGATCAGCCACCAGCCCGTGCGCCGTGCCATGGCGGGGATCAGCAGTCCGATGCCCGCCGCTATCTCCAGCACGCCGGTGAAATAAACGATTCCCAGGCGGAAGGGTATTGCTTCCGGCAACATCATCGCCATGCCTTTCGCGAAGCCGAAATGCGCGCCGCCCGTTACGAACAGCATGGCTGCCATCCCGGTCCGCATCGCCTGGGCGAAGCGGTTTTCCCGGAATTTCAGTTTCAGGACGATGAGCGCGATGAGGGAAACGGCCAGCAGTGTTATTTCGGGTACCATATCTTTTTTTATGCAAATTTCACCCCATCCGGCGGATAAGTCAATGAACCCGGGTTAAGAAATCCCCGCCACCCGTTTCCGGATCCTGCTGAGCGCCTGGGGCGTAATCCCGATCCACGAAGCGATGTATTTGAGAGGGATTTCACGGACGAGCCGGGGTTGATCGGCCAGCAACTTGCGGTAACGCTCTTCCGCCGATTCGCTGAGCAGCGATATTTCGCGCCGGAGCAGTGTGAGATAAAGGTCTTCGCTGGCGTGCCGGCCGATGATGTTGCCTGCGGCGGTATTTTGATAAATATCCTGCAGATCGGCGTAGGAAATGCGGAGCAGTACGGTGTCTGTCAGCGCTTCCACGTTGTAGATGGACGGCTGGCGGGTGAGGAAGGAATCGTAAGCGGAAACGAAATCGTTCGAAAAGGAAAAACTGAAGGTAAGATCGTTCTCCTCATCTTTCGGGATAAAGAACCGGACGAGCCCCTCCGCGATGAAGGAGAGGTGATGTTCTGTTTGTCCGGCGCGGAGGAGGAGGGATTTCTTCGGGAAGGATTCCCGCGTCAACCGCGACGAAAAGTAATGCCAGTCTTCGTCAGAGAGGGGTGTGAACTTTTCGAAATATTGCCGGATTTGTTGCATCGGTTATCAAGAATTGGTGGAAGATTCCCGGATGAGTTGATCGTAGATATCTCTGTCGGAAGTAAGCGTTTTTCCGGTGAATTCGCGGATGCGTTTGATGACGTAGGCGGCATCGCCGACCAGGAAAAACAGCAGGGCATATACGTAATACAATACTTTAGACCGCCTGGTCATAGGGTTCCCGATCGTAACGATCAGCGTATCGCCGGAAGGTGAATAATTGAAATGTGTGTTCATGCCGACCCACAAGGTAAAGAATTGCCGGTGGATATGGAATAATGCCATGGGGGTACTTTTTCGCCGTCATAACTTTACGATAACAGTTGGGTCCGGAAGATTAATTTAAATTGTATTGCATCCTTATACGACCCCGTCGGTTCCAATCCAATTGGACTTCTCCGATATTTTTGACCACTTCCGCTGCGAAACCGGGCGGATTCGTTTTTTCATAAAAAGCTATAACATCGACAATACGGCAGGAGCGGCGGCAGCCAAAGCCGCGGCTGATGCTATCGGCACCTGGATCGGAGGGCATCATTGTGATTAGCATATGTATAGGGTATAAGTGGCTCAGAAAAGACAGGAGGGGACCGGATGCAGGTTCGCCTCCTGTCGCTATTTACGGCGGAAAACAATTATATTTATTCAGTTTCTGCCGTTATGAAAAAACGACCTTATTTGCTCGTGGGCGCGGCAACTGTGCTCGTGGGCTTTTTATCCAGATGTTCCGACCGGAAGGCCGGCCCGGCCGATCCCCGTGGCAGCAGCTTCGCTGAAGCCGCCTCCTGCGCGCAATGTCACAAAACGATTTATGATGACTACGCCGTTACCGCCCACGCACATTCGTCGGCCGTGGCGTCGGCAGGCACGGTGAAAGGCCGCTTTACCGCTCCGGATAATATTTTTCATTTCGCAGGCCGTGCCGATGTGGTGATGGAACAGCAGGGGGAAGAATTGTTCCAGGTGGTGAAGTCGGACGGCAGGGAACTGGACCGCTTCCCGTTCGATGTGGTGTTCGGTTCCGGCAGAAAGGCGCAGACGTTCCTGTACTGGAAAGGCGGACAGTATTTCCAGTTGCCAATTTCCTGGTTCGTGCCGGCGGATAATTGGGCCAACAGCCCGGGGTTTCCGGCAGACCATCCCAAGTTCGACCGCGTGATCCCCAGTACCTGCTTCGGCTGTCATAGCTCGATGGTAAAGGTGCGGGAAGAAACGAAAGGGATCACGGTCACGGAGCAGTTCGCCCGGCGGGAAATGATCGGCGGGATCGATTGTCAGCGATGCCATGGTCCGGCCGCGGAACATGTGGCCTTTCATACCAACAATCCGGCGGAGAAAGTCGCGCACTTCATCACCCGCATCGATACCCTGAGCCGTGTGCAGCGGCTCGATATGTGCGCGCTTTGCCATTCCGGCCTCAAACCGATGTACAAACCCGCCTTCGCCTTCAAGCCCGGCGACGCACTGTCGGATTTCGTCATCCCCACCGTCCCCTTCCGCAAAAAGCCCGACCAGCTCGACGTGCACGGCAACCAGCTGCAGTTGCTGGCTGCCAGCCAGTGTTTCCTGCAAAGCAAGACGATGAACTGTTCCACCTGCCATAACCCCCACGTCACGGAACGCACCAGCATGCAGACGTTCTCGCAACGCTGCATGACCTGCCATCAACCCGGATCTTCCCAATTCTGCAAACATACCGGCAAACCGGAGGAAGCCCTGGAGCAGAACTGTATCGATTGCCACATGCCCGCCCTGCCGTCTGGCGCCATTACGCTGCTGACCAACGGGGAGCAAAGTCCTACGCCCGATTCCGTGCGCACGCACCTGATCGATGTGTATGCGGATGTGGTGAGAAGAATGAAGTAAATTCCAAAAACGATAAACATGAAGCCAAGAATATCCGTATTGACCATTTGCGTGGCTGATCTCGACCGCGCGTACCGATTCTACCTTGAAGGCATGGGCCTTGCTTCCGAAGGCATTATCGGACAGGAGTTCGAATACGGCGCCGTGGCGTTTTTCGATTTGCAAAGCGGGGTAAAACTGGCCGTCTGGCCCAGGAAAAGCCTCGTGCATGATACGGGTTTGGAAGAGCGGGCCCCCTCGTCCATGGAGTTTACCATCGGGCATAACGTTACTACGAAAACGGAAGTAGACGCCGTTTTGCAGCAGGCGGAAGCCGCCGGCGCCAGGATCATTAAGCCTGCGCACGACACCTTTTGGGGCGGCTATGCCGGCTACTTCTCCGATCCCGACGGGCATCTGTGGGAAGTGGTGTATAATCCGGGATTCATGCCGGAAGAGTAGTTCCGATCAGCTGCATTACAATATCTTCTTCAAATCACGCACCACGTCGGTAAACGCTTCGTCGATATTTTTCGCCAGGTCGAGGACCATCGCCTTTTTGGGCGCGGTGTTGTAGACAGACAGCGGTGTATCTTCCCAGGCGCAGCTGCGGATGATGATGGGGACTACCTTCACGCCGGGGTTTTCGTTTTCCCGCTCGATGGCGCGTTTGATCTCGATGTCCCAGATATAATCGGTGGCCATGAAATCGGCGCTGACGAGGAAGATGATGATATCTGCCTCTTCCAGTTCGCTTTTGATCTTGCCGTCCCATTTATCGCCGGGAACGAGCTGGCGGCAGTTCCAGGTGCTGATGCTGCCGTTGCGCTTGAGGGCGCTAAGATGGTTTTCCAGCTGCTGGAGGTAATGGGCGTCTGTTTTCGAATAGGAAATAAATATCTTTTTCATTTTAAGCTCGTTTTTGAGATGGGCGCGGAAAAGCTTCAGGTCGAAGTAAATGCCGTTGTGCTGGAAAATCCACTGGTTGGCGGTTTCTGCGGCATGCAGCACATCTACCGGCACAAAATTCACCCCGTCCGCCGTTACCGCTTTTTTCACGTTCATGTCGGCGGAAAGGCGTTCCAGCTCACCGGTGATTTTTTTGAGGAAAGATTTGTCGGCGCTCTTGCTCAGTGAAAACACGTCGATGTACGCTTTCGATGTGGCGGTGGCGTTGATGAAGCGTACCATCACGATGCCCTGCGACGGCTCGTCCCTGATCACGATCCCGTTTTTCCAGTAATAATATAGCGGCCCGTGCTCGTCTTTGAGCGCCTGCTGGCCGTACAGGTGGAAGAATTCGAGGATGATATGCTTGTGGATGAACCCCTGGAACAGGAACCGGTACGAAGGCCGGTGGCCATCGTCGAGGAAAATGCTGATGCTTTTGGAGGGGCGCGCGGGCAGGTACAGCGGCGCGATGTAAGTGCCGGGCTGCGATGGGTGCGGGAATACGATCTTGAAATGCTTCATCAGTTCGATGATGGTTTCGCATTCTTTGTCGAATTCCTGCTTGTCCAGCGCGTTGATGACATGCGTTTCGTCGAATTTCCCGTTGAGGCCGTGGAGCCCTTCGAGGATGTTGTAAATTTTCTTCAGGACGTAATCCTGATTCACGAAAACTTTATCTTTCAGGAAATCATTATCGGGGAAGTAAAGGATCAGCCCGATATCATTGAGGTAGCGGGCATAGCTTTGGGTGTCTGCGAGGCTGAACCAGAGTGCGTCGGTGCTTTTGAGGCCGGCGTTTTTCACTTCGGGCATGAGGGAGATGATGTGGTTGCAGAATTTCCTGAAATCCGCCAGCGACATTTCCCTGTCTTTGTCTTTCACGCCGTTTTCGATTTCCTCCTTGATGGCGCCCCAGGTGCCGAGGCATTCCCTTTCGGCGATAGCCATAGTGTCGATCATTTCGAATAGCAGCGCTTTGAAATGTTCCATGCCCCGGCCGGTTTTTGCGGAAATATCGGTGAAGTTGAAGATGGCGGGATGCCGGGCTTTGAGTGTTGCCTGATCGAGAAAATCTACCTGGTGAGTAGCTGCAATTTTGCTTTGGGTAACGAGGATATTGGGCATGGGAACATTCTGCATGTAGATGTCCATCAATCCTGGCGCTGATTTTAATCGAATGGTTGGGTGGCCATCCGGAGTTGGGGGGCCTGGTTCATGGGTTGGGTATTGCTTTATTGCAATCGCTTCTTCTTCCGAATATTTTTTGTTGACATGATATGTGATAGATTCCATCCAGTATTCGAGCGGAAACCCCTGGAGGGATATTAGTTTTTCCGATTTGTTTTTCTGGACCTGTTGGATTTCGCATTCATCGAAGTTGTTCGTCTGCTTATTCCATAAAAGCACGTAACCTGTATTGTTGCTGAAAAAAAGGTAGTGCGTGTCGTGATAATATTCCTGTCCGCCGAAATCGAAAATCCGGATATTATATTTCCTGTTATTTCTTTCAGGTTGCCAGCGTTTGATTTCCATCCAATGGGTGGTGGGAAGTTGATCTTTCCATTTGTCGTTGATGAGCCTTTCGATAAGCGACGATTTCCCGGCATCGCTGTTACCTGCGAGAACGATTTTGAAATCTTCGTTTTTATAAGGCGGAATCCGGACGGAACGTTCAGCTTCATATTGTTTGAAGAATCGCTTAACCGCTTCCATGCCTTGTGACACCACTTCCATATTGGGTACGTCCAGCGGATTATTGCCGATAAATATTCCCTCATTCAGTTGCTCCTCATCTGTAATTCCTTTCTCCAGTACCATGTCGCGCACTTCATAGAGGTTGGTGATTTGATTATTACGCAGGTCTATCCTTTCCGCATTTGGCATTTTCTTCAGGAAGCCTGCGTTCTTGAGCAGGTTACTGCTCAAATTGATTCCGTTAAGATATCTGAGGATATAATGAGAACTGACATCAGATACAAGATTTTTGGCAGCCGAAAATACCTCCAGTTTTTTTAGAGAGGTCAGATTGATTTTGCCTGTAATCTGATGATGACTGACGTCTAATAATTTCAGGTTTTTCAGTTTTTCGAATGGGGAGAATGACCGGATCCGGGACGAGCGGGGCTGGCCGTCTTTTATCCAGCGCCCATTTATGAACAAGCTGTTCAGTTTGGTTAGCTGGCTGATTTCCGGTGGGATGTGGAAAATGTTATTGGGTAGTGCCGATCCGTATTCGGGGTCGAGCTGGTTGCTGATGTTGAGGTACAGGATATGTGTGCATGTGAACAACTCCGGCAAAAGTGAAAGGTCGGTAATGCCGAGGTTGTTGAGCGCCAGGAATGTCAATTGATGTTCCTTGGATTCTCTGATCAATTCCCTCGCTTTTTCCAAATGGAGGTCAAACCATTCGCGTATAGCCAAAATCCCTTTGTCTGCGGCTTCGGGTGATGGATACATCAGCGGGTTGTTGGCGCAATTCAAGCTTTGAAAGCCGGGTTGGGAAATCTGCTTATACAGCGGGCTCAGATCAAATATTTCATTTGAACTTATATCGACCGATAGTAGCCCATCCAGGTTATGCAGCGGCGAAATATCCGTTACCTGATTGTTGGAGATGTCAAGTTCATCAAGTTTCGTGAATTGTTCGATAAATGAGATTTCAGTTAGGCCGCAGTTATGCAACGTAAGCTGAGTCAAATGTTTGAACGGCGATATCCATTCAGGTTTTATCAGGCAATCATTAAGCCGTAGTAAAATTACATTGCCGTTATTATCGGTTGAATATGTTTGTATTGCAATCGAATTATTTTGCATTGGCGCTGCGAAAGGGATATGGATAATATCCGCTTCCAATTGCTTTTCCAGCTTGATGATCGATGCGGGCTTTTTCGTCATAACATTCCGGGGATTTTCAGATATTTCGTTGGCTAACCGGGGAAAGTACAATATATAAAAAAACCTTGTAATTAATGAATTGCAGGGTTTTGAGGGGTTCGGAAGGCGGGATTTTCCGTTAGATCGGTTTGGGTCCGTTGTTAAAGTCAATGTATGCTTGCTTCTCTTCGTTCCCATAAGGATAGGTACCGGTGCCGGAATGGCTTTGTTTGAACGGAAAGTTGATGGGTGAGGGGTTCGATGGTGGTGTTGGAAGCGAGGTGATATTGACGTTGGGAAGGGCGCGTGCACAACTTACGGCATTATGGTATTCGCCGATTTTTAGTTAAATTACTAATTCGGGACCCTAAAGCATTATCACCATGAAATTACACAGTTACTCCTTGATCATTATCCTGTTGACCTGCTCATTCGCTGCCATGGCGCAGGACCGGAACATAACGATCGACATAAACACACCGGAATTCTACAATAATACCAAAGGCCGTTCGATCTCCATTATCAAAGAAAAGGAGATTTGGTGCGCGAATGGGCGGACAGACAGCGTTCTCTGGGAAGTGAACTATGGGAAAAGCAAGGAGCCGGCCTGCAAGGATATCCCGGGTTTACAGGTGTTGGCAAAACGGGATGGAGCGCAAGTGAAAGTGTGCATCCTGAAGCGCTACAATCCTTTCCTGGAGAAGGAGGAAGTGCTGAGCTATCCGTATGATTCCGTCAGGAAATGGAATAAAAAGAATTGGCCGGAAGATGCCATTCCCCGGCTCGTGTTCAAGCTGCCTTATTGTATCGGTAATGCCGTTACTTTACAGTCCATGGAAATGTACTTTTTCCCATTTTTCATCGGCGTCGATTATAACAATCCCTGTTTGAACGAGTTGCCGCTGAGCGTGTCGCTGGGGCGGAGCGGGGTAGCGGAGTTTGGAGATGCCGTTCTCTTTTTTAATAAACCGGGATATATGCATCCCGATGATAAAGTGGTTGTCAAGGTGAAGGAGAATGGCGTGCTGCAGGATGACAGGACCAGTGACGGACTGATTTACAAGTCGGGCTACCGGATGAAGGATACGCTTGTCATCGGCGGAAAACTGTTCAGGATAGACAGTATTGGCAGTCAATGGGATAAGGCTTACCTGCGCAGGTTGACGGCAGAAAAACGCATTGCGAAGCTGCCGGAGCGGCATATGCGTACGCTGGCGCCATATTTCGAGCAGGCGAAAGAATATGTGCTGCTGGATTTCTGGGGAACGTGGTGTGCGCCCTGCATCGCGGGAATGCCGAAATTGCGGGCATTGCACGATAAAGTGAAAAGTGAGGTTCCCTTTGTGAGCGTTTGTTTCGACGAGCCGAAAAACTTTGCCAAGGCGAAAGAGATTTTTGCGGAAAACAGGCTCTCCTGGCCGCAGGTGTTCAATAGTACGGCAGAAAGGGAATCAACCCTTACGAAAGACCTGTCGATTACGACATTCCCCACTTACATGCTGGTGAAAAAGAACGGGGATATCTTCTACAGCACCAGCGGAGACGGGTTCGACGAACTGTCCGGGTTATTGCTGAAAGGGAAGTAAGGAAGTTGAAAAGGACTGTTATCCAAAGAATAAAACCCGCAAACATGATCGCCGTATCGCGTTTGCGGGTTTTGTGCGTTAATACCGGCGAACGATGCGGAACATGAACCGATCTGGCTGGCCTATTACGCCTCCGGCGGCCATTCTGCTTTTGAGCATGTCCGATTTCCAGTAAGCGTTGGCTTTCCCGGTGTCTGTTACGGCGGTAACTACCACTACTTTATGATTATCGTCCGCATCATGGCCGTATGCCCTGACGATGATGCCATTATTCAATCTGTCCTGTGTACCTTCTTCGAATGCCTTTTGCCAGGCGTCCCAATCTTTGACATTAAACATAGCCCTGGAGCGGATGTCTCCATCCATCTTCGCGGTATCCTGAAATGTCATCGTCACGAAGCTGAATACGGGGGTGCCGGTAACGCCGCCTTGTTTCATGGCTTTTTTCAGGCCGGGGTCTTTGGAAAATGCTTTTGCTTTTGCCATGTCGTCTACTTTCACGGCTACCATAACGAGATTGGGATCCGTTAATCCGCGACCGATTACATAACTGTGAATCTGGTTGGCCAGGCGTATGGAGTCGTGCCCTTCGTAGGAGGTTATCCATTTTTCAAAGTTGGCCACCTTGTGGATGGCGATCATCATGTTTTGTGGTGTGGTGATAATGGTGTTTGTCGCAGGCATGCTGTTAGCGATAACACTGTCCGGATTGGCGATAGAGTCCGTTTCCGCTTTCTTTTGGCTACCTCCTCCGCAGGCGGTGATGAAAACTATTACAATTGCAAAAACGAACAAATGGGAAAATCTTGACTGTCTCATTGATCTTGGTTTTAACAATTAAAAGAATAGTTGGATGTCTGTTGGGGTTTCAGGAGGATAACGGCAAATCAAAGGTAGACCATATTTACACGACCGCGGAATAGTTTTCCAATTATGAAAGATGTTGATATGAAGGGGGCGCTGGAGGGGTAAAAAAAAGCCAGCAATTTGCTGACTTTTTTGGGTTGTAGCCCGGACAAGAATCGAACTTGTATCTAAAGTTTAGGAAACTTCTATTCTATCCATTGAACTACCGGGCCAGGGCTGCCTCGGGGCAGCGGGAGGGCAAAAATAAACGATTTTGGCAAATTTCCTTAAAAAAATCAGGCGTAGAGGCGTTCTATGGTATCGCGGTACTTTTCCTGGATGACGCGGCGCTTCAGTTTCAGGGTGGGAGTCATCTCTCCGCCGTCGATCGTCCATTCGCGGGGCATCAGCTCGAATTTCTTGATCTGTTCGATGTGGTTGAAATACTGGTTGTACCGGTTCACCGCATCCCGGTACAGCGTCTTCACGTTCGGGTCGTTCAGCGCCGCCTCGTTCGACGGGAACGCCAGGCCCTGGTCTTTCGTCCAGGCGCGGAGGTTCTCGAAATTCGGGACGATCAATGCGCCGGTAAATTTCCTGTCCGCCCCCACCACCATGATCTGCTCGATGAAGGGCGATTCCCTGAACTTGTTCTCGATGGGCTGCGGGGCCACGAATTTACCGCCCGAAGTCTTGAACAGCTCCTTCTTGCGGTCGGTTATTTTCAGGTATTTCCGAGATACCATCACCCCGATGTCGCCGGTATGGAACCACCCGTCGTGGAAGGCTTCCGCTGTGAGATCGGGCCTTTTGTAATAGCCGGTCGTAACGTTGGGGCCCTTCACGAGGATCTCCCCGTCGTCGGCCAACTTCACTTCCACATTGGAAATCACGGGCCCAACGGTGCCGAACATCCTGTCTTTCGGGTCTTTCCCGTTTACGCTGATCACGGGCGAGGTTTCCGTGAGCCCATACCCTTCCAGCACCGGGAGCCCCGCGGCGGTAAAGAGTTTCAGCAGCCGGACCTGGCAGGCGGCCGCGCCGGTCACGATACAGCGGATGTTCCCGCCGAGCGCCTCCCGCCACTTCCGGAACACCAGCCGGTTGGCCAACGCCAGCACCAGCCGGTACCACGGCGTCTGCCGTTTATTGATCTCGAACTGCTGCCCCACCCGGAGCGCCCAGAAAAAGACCGTCCGCTGGAAGCCGGTGAGCGCATGCCCTTTCGCCATGATCTTCTCGAAAAGCTTCTCCAGCACCCGCGGCACCGTGGTGAAAATACCCGGCTGCACCTCGCGGAGGTTGTCTGCAATGGAATCCAGGCTTTCGGCGTAATAAACGGATACGCCGGCCGTGAAATACACGTACGTCACCATCCGCTCGAAGATGTGGTTGAGCGGCAGGAAACTGAGCGCCCGCGAATGCTCGTCTACCGGCAATATGGGCAAACAGCTCTCCACGTTGCTCATGATGTTGCCATGGGTGAGCATCACGCCCTTGGGCGTTCCCGTGGTGCCGGAAGTATAAATGATGGTGGCCAGGGTGCCGGGCGAAACGGCATTTCGGACTTCCGGGAGGCGCGCTTCCGATTCCGGGGTGGCGGCGGCGGGAACGTCCATCCAGTGGCGGACGCCGGGGATGCGGTCGAACGAGAAGATATCGGTAAGCTGGGGGATTTGGTCGCGGAGGATTTTCACTTTGTCGTACATCTCGGCATTGTCCACGAACAACAGCTTTGCGCCGGAATCGTTGAGGATGAAAACGAGCTCGGTGGCGCTGATGGTGGGGTAAATGGGAACGAGCACGGCGCCGGCCTGCTGGCAGGCCAGGTCGGTGAGGATCCATTCGGGCCGGTTGGCGCTGATGATCGCGATTTTATGCTGGTCTTCCGGGCCGGGGGGCTTTCCGCCAACGCCCAGTTGCAGGAACCCTGCGGCAAAGCGGGCGGTGAGTGCAGCTACATCGGCCGTGGCGTAGGTTTTCCAGGCGCCTTCTACCTTGGCGGCGAGCATATCCGGTTTGGGGAAATGTTCCAGCTGATGTGCGAGCACATCAAACAGGCGGTTGGGGTGGTGCATGATGGTTTTTTGGGTCAAAGACCGCGGAGTTCTTTTTCCTGCTGCAATTTTTCGTATTCGCGCAGGGTATCGCGGAAGGGATCAACTTCAAACGCGAAATAATAGTTAAAAGCCAGGAGCAGCCCCCAACCGGCCATGGGCCAGGCGGGCCAGGGCGTTCCATTCGTATCGGGCGTGGTAAGGAACCAGATCAGCCAAAGAAAACCGATGATGAAAAGGTACACGGTGCCATGCACGCGGAAGGCGGCGCGGGCTTTCGCGATACGCCAGAGGCGCTTATCCTGTTTTTGTTGATTGTCCATGATCAAAAGCTTGGTGTAAATTCAATTTACCGAAAAATCCCCGTAAAAGAAAGGCCCGGCGTAAACCGGGCCTCATTATCAACGGGTAATCAGTTCGAACTGAATGTTAACGACGGAGTTGATCAACTTATCCTGCAACGATTTATCCGCCCGGTAAGTCATCCCCCATTGCGTACGGTCGATGTTGAAATTGGCCGCAGCCCTCACTTTCCCTTTGTCGAAAACGATCCTGGCGGGGAAAGCGATGTTTTTGGTGGCGTTTTTCATCGTCAGGTTGCCATGGATCATATGGGTGGCATCTTTCAGCAGCACGGAATTGTCTTTGGCGGCGGGATGGTAAGGCGACACTTCGGTTACTTCGAACTTTGCTGTCGGGAATTGCGCGGCATCGAAGAAATTGGCGCCTTTCAGCTCGTCTTCCAACTGCTGTTTCATATCCGGTTGGGAGTTGAGGTCCAGGTTCCGGAGACTGGCGATGTTGATGGTGAAGTTGCCGCCGGTGACGGTGCTGTCTTTCACGAATATTTCCCCGTCCTGGAACTGGAACGAGCCTTTATGTTCTCCGGTGGGCTTGGTGCCGATCCAGAGGAGGGTGCAGGCTGCAGTGTCCAGCCTCAGGGTGTGGCCGTCTGTAGGCATGGAAACGGCCTGCGGCTCCGAAACGGCGGCTTTGTCGGCCTTCGGTGCCTGCTGGCAGGCCGCGGCGCCGAGGAGCAGGAAGGAGATTATCCGTGATGTCATCCGCATATGTTTGCTGTTTTAGGATACATAAGTTCTGTTCCCCACCCACACGAATCGTTTGTCGATAAACTCGGGCGTCGTGAAGCTGGCGTTGCCTGCGGGATTGCCGCCGGTGACGTGGAAATCGGAGAACGCGGCGTGCTGGTTCACCCAGATGAATCCTGTAAAGTTGAAGGAAACGGGGGTGAAAACGCTGTTCATGGCGTCGGCGATCTTGTCTATCACCGCCTCGTCAGTCGCATAAGCGCCGCAGGTGATCGCGCCATGGCTGGAAGCCATCTGGCGTGCCAGGCGGATGGAGTCGTCGGTATTTCTGGTTTTGACGAGCAGCACCACCGGCCCGAAAAGTTCCTGCTGGAAAATGGCGGAATCGGCTGCCGAAACTTCCATTACCACAGGGCTCCATGTCCGCGCTCCGGCGAATTCTTCACTGTTGACGGGCGCTCCTTCCAGCAGCACTTTCCCGCCCAGTTTGGCGGCTTCGCGCGCGCGCTGCAAGGTGGTTTCGTTCTGAACGGCGCCCAATGTCCCGGCACCCATCTTCGGATTATTCACCAGCGCGGTGATGGCATCTGTGAATTTCTTTGCCACTTCGTCGAACGAAAGCGTGCCGTTCGGCGTTTTGACGCCCGTTTCGGGGATGAAGAAATTCTGCGGGGCGGTGCACATCTGGCCACTGTAAAGGCTTACGGAGAAAGCGAGGTTCTGCATCACGGCGTCGATGTCCTGCACGCTGTCGATGATGACGGAGTTGACGCCGGCTTTTTCGGTGAAAACGGTTTTCCCCTGCGAAACGAGCGATTCCACATAATTCCCGAAAGCACTGCCGCCGGTATAATCGATGAGGTGAACGTCGGGATGTTCGCAGAGGGCTTTCGTGATGGGATGGCCGGTGGAATCGGCGGCCAGCTGGCAGGTGTACGGGTCTTGCCCGTTTTCTTCCAGTACCTGCTGGATGGCGGCAACCACGATGGCGATGGGCAGCACGGCTTTGGCGTGGGGCTTCACGATCACGGGGTTGCCGGTGATGAGGTCCGCATAAATGCCCGGGAGCGAGTTCCAGACGGGGAAGGTGGAGCATCCTATCACCAGGCCCAGGCCTTTGGGCACGGGGCGGAAGGTTTTCTGGAGCTTCACGCTGATCTTGCCCATGGGTTTTTCCCAGGTTTGCTCACCGGGGAAATGCTGGAGTTGCTGGTAACCCATGGCAATGGCTTCGAGGGCACGGTCGTTCGCATGCGGGCCGCTGGCCTGGAAGCTCATCATGAAGCTTTGGCCGGTGGTGTGCATGGTGGCGTGCGCGATCTCGAAGAAATGGTGCTGGATTTTTTCCAGGGTTTCGGTGAGGATGCCGGCGCGGTCGGCGACGGACAACTGGGCCCAGCGCCCGCCGGCTCTTTTGCCGGCTTTAACGAGTTCTTCCGTGGAAATGATGGGGTACGAAATGCCGAGGGGCTCCAGGGTGTAGGGGGATACTTCCTCCCCATACCAGTTTTCCACCACCTTCTGTTTCAAACGGGAAAAGGGCTGGTTCAGCAAGCTCTTGTAGGCGGTTTCTCCCTGTGTGGGAGCGGCTTCGCCGTACGCCTTGGGGTGTTCAGGATACTGCGAATAAAAGGTTCTTTCGTGGTTGGCCTTTACCGCATTGTCGATGATGTTTTGGTGTTTTGCGATCAGCATAGCGCTATGGTTTAGATATGAGTTGTACACAAAGGTTGCTGACGGCACCGGCTCCCGCTACTTGATGGTCGCGATCTTGCCGGTGTTGTAAAACTCGTCGTCCCGGAGTTTCAGCGGGTGGTTGCGTTGCCAGGCCGTGAAGTTGTCGTAATCCGGCTTGTGCAGTGCCGTCCAGGATTTGTACTCCGACTGGTTGGCGGCGGGGCCGAACAGCCAGTAGTTATAAGACTCGAACATGCCGTCGCGCAGCAGCTTCCGCTGGAAATCGAACAGCGCGTACGGGTATTTCACGCCATAGAATTTATACCAGTCGAGCAAAAAGCGCGTGCGCAGCATAATGAGCGACTGTGGTTCGATGCCGGTAGCGATCACGCTCACGTTTTTGGCCATGACGCCTTTAAACGCGACCATGAAGTCGTTGATGGCGTCACCTTTTTTGCCTTTGGCTGATTCTCCGGGCACGCTGTTGAAGATGGCCGGATCGTCGAACAATTTTTTATAACATTCCAGTACCACATCGCGGATTTCGGCGGTGCGGGTGGTGTAGCTTTCGAGGTTGATGAAGGTTTCGCCGTAAAGGATGGCCCAAATGGGTTCCTTCGTCCACATATAACTACGGGCGGCATGGTAGTAATTCCCCGGGAAATTGGGGTCTACCTCGATGCCTTTTACCCAATAGCGGAGGGCGGCGTCGAAATTCTTCATGTTTTGCAGGAGGTCGCCATAATCGCAATGGAGCTCGCCGCTTTTGGGGAATTTGCGCAGCCCGCGCTGGTACACCTTTTCAGCCCCTTTCCAGTCTTGTCTGCCCTGGTAAATATTACCGGCGATCTGGAAAAGGTGGATGTCTGCGTCTTTTTTGTCAACGAGGGGAGAAACAACGGTGTAGGCGCGCTGGTAGTCGCCCCGGAGGTAATAGGCAAAAGCCAGGTCTTTCTTCAGCTGGATGTCGTCCGGAGACGTGGTGATCGCCTGGTTGAGCACCAGGATGGCGTTCGCGTAATCCCCCGTCCGCAGGAAGTTCCGTGCGGTCTGTTGCAACTCGGCATTATCCTGAGCAAGCGCCCATTGGAAGGAAAGTACGCCCGTCAGCACAAGTGTCCATTTTTTAGCAGCCTTTTGCCATTCCATTGTTCTCTTCGTTTTCTGTAAATGTAAGAAAAAACCGTTGACCCCGGCTCAAAGCGGGGCCAACGGCGGATTTTGCTAAAAATATCAGATCGTATGGGTCAGCAGCCCGTCGCGCAGCTTGGGCTCGAACCAGGTGGATTTGGGGGGCATTACGTTCCCGCTGTCGGCAATGTCGAACAATTGCTGGATCGTAACGGGGTATAGGGCAAAGGCCACGGCCATCTCCCCGCTGTCTACCCGTTTCACCAGTTCCCCGAGGCCGCGGATGCCGCCTACGAAGTCGATACGCTTGTCTGTCCGGGGATCTGTGATACCAAGATGTTTGTCGAGCACATTATCCTGCAGGATGGTCACGTCCAGCACGCCGATGGGGTCGGTGGTGTAGGTGCCTTCGCGGGCCACGAGGCGGTACCAGGTGTGGTCGAGGTACATGGAGAATTCATGCAGCATCGAGGGTTTTTGCACGTGGTGGCCGATGGGCTCCACGATAAAATCGTATTCCAGCCGCGAAATGAAATCTTCCTTGCTGTGGCCGTTCAGGTCTTTCACGACGCGGTTATAGTCGAGAATGGCGAGTTGGCTGGCGGGGAAGATGGTGGTAAGGAAAAAGTTGACGGGCTCGTCGGCCGTTACGGCTACGCCGCTGGCTTTCTGTACGAGGGCGGCGGAAGCGGCGCGGTGGTGGCCGTCTGCGATATAGGTGGCGGGCACCTGCGTGGCGAAGCGTTGGGTGATTTCTTCCACGGCGGCGGGCTCGGTCACCACCCAGATGGTGTGGGAGATGCCGTCTTCAGCCAGGAAGTCGTACTCCGGCGTATTATGTTCCTGCCAGTGGGAAATGAGGGCGTTCAGCTCGGGTACGTCGTTATAGGCGAGGAACACATTGCCGCTTTGGGCCCTGGTGGCGGTGATGTGGTTGATGCGGTCCTGCTCCTTTTCCGGGCGGGTGAACTCGTGTTTCTTGATGATGCCTTTATTATAGTCGTCGATGGAGGAGGCGCAAACGAGCCCTGTCTGGGCGCGACCGTCCATGACGAGTTTGTAGATGTAGTAGGCCGGGGTGTTTTCGGTGAAGAGGGTGCCCTCGGCTTGCATTTTCTGCAGGTTTTCCGCGGCTTTGGCATACACGGGGGCGGAATGGATGTCCGTTCCCTCTGGCAGATCGATTTCCGATTTGCTGACGTGATAGAAAGAATGCGGGTTACCGGCGGCTTCTTCGGCGGCTTCTTTGGAATTGAGCACATCGTAGGGCCTGGCGGCTACTTCTTTGGCCAGCGCGGGTTGCGGGCGCAGCGCACGGAACGGTTTGATAATTGCCATGGATTGTGTGTTTACTGTTAGAGGCGGTAAAAGTAAGAAAAGGAGGGCGGGAATAAAAAAGACCGCCGCGGTAATTCGCGGCGGCCTTCGTATTTAAATATTTTCAATACTTCGGTATGGGGAAGGTTATGCTTTCTTCATGGAGAAGAATTTCATGGCTTCTACCATTACTTCCACGCTTTCGAGCGGGAGGGCGTTGTACAGGGAGGCGCGGAAACCACCGGACAGGCGGTGCCCTTTGATGCCTACTATGTCTTCTTTCTTGCAGAATTTGAGGAATTCCTCTTCCAGTTCGGGTTTGTCGATCGTGAAGGTCACGTTCATTTTGCTGCGGTCTTCTTTGGCGACGTTGCCGCGGAACAGCGGGTTATGATCGATTTCGTCGTAGAGGAGGGCGGCTTTCTTGTTGTTGATCTGCTCGATGGCTGCTACGCCGCCCTGGCCTTTGAGCCAGCGGAGGGTGAGCATGGAGATGTATACGGCGAAAACGGGTGGTGTATTGAGCATCGAGCCGTTTTCGATATGATTCCTGTAGTTGAGGATGGAGGGGATCTGGCGGCTCACCTTGCCCAGCATGCTTTTGCGGATGGCAACCATGGTGGCGCCGGCTGCGCCCATGTTCTTCTGAACGCCGGCGTAGATCAGGGCAAAGCGGTTGAAATCCATCTGGCGGCTGAGAATGTCGGAGCTCATATCGGCCACGATGGGAACTTCCGTTTCGGGAATGGAATGCCATTGCGTCCCGTAAATGGTGTTGTTGGTGGTGATATGGAGGTATTTGGACTGGGGAGCTACGTTGTATTGCCTGGGAATATGATTGTAGTTCGCCTCTTTCGAGCTGGCGGCCACGTCAACATAACCGAACAGTTTCGCTTCCTTGATGGCCTTGTTGGACCATACGCCGGTATCGATATAGGAGGCGGTTTCGCCGCTGTCCAACAGGTTCATGGGCACCTGCATAAACTGCATGGTGGCCCCGCCCTGGAGGAAGAGCACTTCGAAATCGTCGTCGAGCCCCATGAGCTCGCGGGTAAGGTTGCGGGCCTCTTCCATTACTGCCAAAAAAGGTTCCGTTCTGTGCCCGATCTCCAGGATGGACATACCTGATCCCTCAAAATCGATCAGCGCCTTGCTGGCTTTGTACAGCACCTCGTTGGGCAATACAGAAGGACCTGCATTAAAGTTGTGCACCTTCATGTTGCGGTCTAAATTGTATACGTTTTCTTGTTCCACTTTAAATGGTTTTTCGAAGGAAAAGGTAAAAAATCACGGTAAATCAACCGGTAGATTGGTCAGTGTAGGAGTAGGTTAAAAATATCCAGATGGAGAACCAAAGATAATCTTTCTTTTCAGAAAACGTGTTAAGGGCTGTTAAATATTTTCCCCTTTCCGCACTGATTGGGCCTTCCGGCCGGGGCGATACTTTCGTTCGGCAATATGTCTGTAACCCGCTGTCTGTCAATGTTCCCGGCCGAGGATACTCCCGGCAGCGGCTATACTATCCATCCGCCGGTCTTCCATCACTTCGAGCTCCGGGAACGTGAGCGCCGCCAGGTGCGCCAGTGGCGGCTGTCCCGCATCTGCCCAGGCGGTATACCAGCATGCTGCCACCGCTGCGATGGCCCCCCGCATCCTGCGCTCCACCATATCTCCCAGGCGCTCCTGGTACGCCGATGCATAGGCCGTACTGTACTGCCGCACCAGCTTGCCGTTCCGCAGCTCCCAGGCGTACCGCCTGTCTGCCGGGAACTCCTGCGCCAGCTGTTTTTCTATCGCCAGCACCTGCCACGAAGCCTCCGCGCTTTCCAGCACCGCTTTCCAGAAAAAGGCCCTGCAGTCAGGGATGAACGCCGCCTTGCCCGTCCAGTAATCGAATCGCGCATCGGCGAACAGCTCGGGAATGCGGGATTCCCATAACCCGTGGATGCCGTGCTGGCCGGACTTTTGCCCGTTGTGGTTGGAGTTGGCGTGCAGCGGCACATAGGCGTCCCCGATATAATGGCCCAGTTCCGCGGCCGTACGCAGCGCCTGTAACCCGTTCCCCTGCCGGAATGCCTCGGTAAGCCGGTATTGCATCCGCTCCAGGTGCCAGGGCAGCACGCCGTGCCGTGCCAGCGAATCCGCCCCGTACCGCGCTACCGCCTCCCGCCAGCCGCGGGGCAGTTCAGGGAAAGGGGGCTGGCCGTACCGGTCGATGTCGATGTAATGCCTGGGGCCCTCGTCCGCCACGAGGTACCGCCGCTTGTCGGGCGTGGTGGCGTGTTTCACGAGATAGGAAAGGTGGGGCTTGAAAAAGACGAGCAGTTGCGGCGGCAACGAAAACACCGCCAGCCGGTTGATCCGCTCATGCCCGAAGAACCCCCAGCCACGCGCACCCTCCGGCAGCAGGCAACTCATCCCCGCAAGGAGGACCGAACATAAAACCCTGGCGTACATCATCGGATATTTTCCGGCAATGTAGACCGCTCCGTGCTATAAAGAACCTGAATTAACGATACGGATATCAGTTTGGGAAGAGAATTTCTCCGAATTAGCGGGATTCGGGCTTTTCGGAGTTGGTCACCGGGGCGGACGGCAGTTCCGCAATATGCGTAACACCCCCCGAAACCGCGAATTTCATCGCCTCGCCCGCCGAAACATTCGTCAACGGCCGCACCTTCTCCTTCCGCACCATGAACACCTTGCCGGTAATCGCATAGGCATGCGGCACATACACCGCCATATATCCCTCCAGCCCCAGCGCACGCACATCTTCCTGGGTGATAAATCCCATCTCCCACACATCCTCCCCATACACATTCACCAGCACCGGATGATCGAACTTCTTCTTTTCCCCCACAAACGCGTCGAAAACATCCTTCACGGATGAATAGATATATTTAATAAAAGGTGTCCGCTCCAGGATATGGTCGAACATGTCGATCAGCCGCCCGATGATGAACGAGGAGCTCAGATATCCGACAAAAATGATGATAATCAATACGATAGCAAACCCTACCCCCTTGTACTTCAGGAAATTCATCGGATGGTCTTCCGGGATCAGGTCGCGCGGCAACAGGTTGTCGATCGTGATAAAACCCCAGTACAGCGTAAACGCCGTGATGCCAATGGGCGCCAGGATGAGCAGCCCCTGGAAAAAATAGCGCAGTAAACGCGACAGCAATACCCGGAATTTCAACTTTGGAGACATGTGCGTGGTTTGAAAGTGCGAAGTTACAGCATAAAACCCGCTTCCCGCCCGACATAAAACCGCTAAATCCTTTGATGAACCCCGTTCGTCATATTATGGAGAAATTGTTTGATGGAAACTTTGGCGGTTTAAATAGTTTCCATAGTTTTGTCCGTGTAATCAATTTCGCCCCTTATTATCGAAAACCAATGGAAGAAGTTCAAGAACGGATCCTGGATACGGCGTTCAATATGTTCCGGCAATATGGCACCCGTTCCATCACGATGGACGATATCGCCAACCGCATGGGCATCTCGAAAAAAACGCTGTATGCCCACTTCGCAGACAAGAGCGACCTGGTGCTCAATGTCATGAGCCGCCACCTCGCCCTGATCGAGGAGCAGTGCATCGCGAGCCGGAACAATAGCGCGGATGCGGTCGGAGAGTTGTTCGGGGTCATCAAGATGCTGGAAGAGAAATTCCGGAACATGAACCCGGTTGTGATGATGGACCTCCAGAAGTTCCATTCCAAAGCGTTCCAGTTATTTGAGCAGCATAAGAACGTGTTCATGGTGCGGACGATCCGGGAGAACCTGGAAAGAGGGATCGAAGAGGGATTGTACCGGCCCGACCTGGACCTGGACATTCTCAGCGCTTTCCGCGCGGCATCGTCGCTCTTCTGCTTCCAGCCCGAACTGTTCCCGATGAACGGGTACGATATGACGAAGGTGCAGCGCGTGCTGCTGGAGCATTTCCTGTATGGCGTGGCCTCCCTTAAAGGCTATCAGTTGATCGATCAATACCGAAAGAAAGATAACCTGTAATAAATCAATGATCTATGCACTTTAAATGGAAACTCGTTGCCCTGGCGGGCACGATGTTGCATGCTTTCACCTGCGCCCAGGCGCAACAGCAGCCGGCCGTAACGTCGGAAACGCTGCGGTTCTCGGTGCAGGACGCCATATCTTATGCGCTCACCCATCAGTACGCTATCCGTAATGCAAAAATGGACGAGCTCAATCAGCTCGCCGTTAACCGCGAAGTGAGCGGCCTCGCCCTGCCACAGGTAAGCGGCACGGGGCTGTTCCAGCACAACCCGGTCATTCAGAAACAATTGGTCGACATCAGCAACTTCGACCCCAACGCGCCCAAAGGCACCACGGTGCCCATCGCGTTCGGACTGGCCTATAACGTGTTGGGCCAGGTAGACGTGAACCAAACCCTCTTCGACCCCAGTGTGCTCGTTGCCCTGCAGGCGCGCAAAACCCTGGAACAGCTCGCCCGTAAAGGTGTTCAGTATTCCGAAGTGGAAGTGAAGGCGGCCGTTTACAAGGCTTATTTCAACGTAGTGGCGGCGGATAAGGCCCTCGTAATCCTCGACTCCAACCAGGTTCGCCTCCGCAACATCCTCGCCGAAACCCGCGAGATATATAAGGAAGGCCTGGTGGAAAAATTGGATGTGGACAGACTCGTAGTACAGGTCAACAACCTCGAATCGCAACAGACCCGCCTCCGCGAAATCCGGGAAGTAGGCATCGCCGCCCTGAAATTCCAGATCGGCATGCCCGTGAAACAACAACTGGTACTCACCGACACCCTCGGCAACAACGCCCTGAAGGCAGATATCCAGGAACAAACGGACTTCAGCTACCAAAACCGTATTGAATACCAGCTCCTCGAAACCCAGCGCCAAGCCAACGAATATAACCTGAAGCGTTACCGGTTATCCGCATGGCCTTCACTATACCTATTCGGACAGGGTGGCGCTTCCCGCGCCAGCGGCAAGTTCGATTACTTCTCGTCCCAAAGCTGGTATGGATACGTGTCTTACGGCCTGAACCTGAAAGTGCCCATCTTTACCGGATTCCAGCGGCTACGCAAGGTAGACCAGGCAATGATCGCCGTTAAAAAGAACGAGATAGACCTTGAGCAGCTCCGCGGATCGATAGACCTGGAACAGGCCAATTCCTCCACCAGCCTCCGCAACAATATTTCCACCCTCGATAACGAGGAAGAAAATATGCAACTGGCCAAGGAAGTCTTCGAAACCACGATGATCAAATACAGGGAAGGCGTAGGCTCCAGTGTGGAACTGCTGAACGCCGAATCGGCCCTGCTCATGGCACAGAACAACTATTTCACCGCGCTCTTCAACGTCATCGTTGCCCGCGTGGATTACCTTAAAGCGTTCGGAAAACTGTAACCTTCAACCTTTTCAGCTATAAATCAACTTCCCATGAATAAAAGATATTTCGCTCTTCCGCTGATCGCCCTAATGGTTGCCTGCGGCGGCGGAGAAGAAAAGAAAGCCGATAAACTCGCGCGCCTCAAAACGGAGAAAGCCAAACTGGACGCGGAGATCAAAACCCTGGAGAAAGAACTCAAAGGCGGAGATTCCACCGCCGTGAAAACAAAAACGGTCACCATCACCCAGGTGGAAACCGCTACTTTCGAACACTTCATCGATATCCAGGGAGATGTAGACGCCCGTGAAAACGTAGCGGTGTCGGCACAGTCGCCCGGCATTATCAAAGCGATCTTCGTTCGCGAAGGCCAGAGCGTAAGCAAAGGCCAGGCGCTGGCGCAGGTAGACGATCAGGTGATGCGTGCGAGCCTCGCCGAACTTCAAACCCAGTTAGACCTGGCTACGACCCTTTACAACAAGCAGGCGAACCTCTGGCGCCAGAAGATCGGCTCCGAAGTGCAGTACCTGACCGCCAAATCGCAAAAAGAAGCACTGGAGAAGAGCATGGCCACCATGAAAGACCAGATCAATCTCACCCGGATCATTTCTCCCATCAATGGTACGGTAGACCAGGTGATCGCGAAGATCGGCGATGCGGCGGCGCCCGGTAATCCCGCATTCCGCGTGGTAAACGCATCGAACCTGCGGGTGGTGGCCAATGTGGCCGAAGCCTTCGCCGGCAAAGTTTCCACAGGGGATGAAGTGGAAGTGACATTCCCCGATATCCAGCAGACTTTCCGTACCAAAATCGGTTTTGCCTCCCGGGTAATCGATGAACTGAGCCGTACGATCCGTGTGGAAATCCCCATCCAGGGTAATAAGGAACTGCATCCCAACATGATCGCCCAGCTCCGCATTGTGGACTACCGAGCGAAAGATGCGCTGGTGGTACCCGTGAACGTCATCCAGTATTCCCTCGGCAAACCTTATGTGCTGACGGTGAAGGGGGCCGGTGATAAATTGCAGGCCTCGCGTTCCTATATAGAACTGGGCCGCACCTATAACGATAAAGCGGAAATCAAATCAGGGATCAAACCCGGCGACAAGATCATCACCACCGGCTTCCAGGGCCTGAACGACAACGACTTTATCAAGCTGTAACCGGCCAACTTTAAAAAATTAACCGATGAAGGACTTAGAAAAAGAATTCCGGCCGACCAGTTGGGCGATCGATAACAAGGTGAGCATTTACGTGGTCACCCTCATCCTCACCATCGCCGGCATCCTCACATACAGGAGCCTGCCCAAGGAGCAATTCCCAGAGGTCGTGTTCCCCCAATATTATATTTCCACGATCAACGACGGTACTTCCCCGGAAGATATGGAAACCCTCGTGACCAAGCCCATCGAGAAGAAACTGAAATCCATCTCGGGCGTACGCAAGATCACGAGCACTTCCATCCAGGACTTCTCCGCCATCATCGTCGAATTCAACCCGGACGAAGATCTGCTGGAAGCCGGCATCCAGGTACGGGAAAAAGTGGACGCAGCGAAGAAAGACCTGCCCAACGACCTCACCGAAGATCCTATGATCACTAAGATGGAGATCTCCGAAGTACCCATCATGAACGTAAACATGTCCGGCGACTTCGACCTGCAGACGCTGAAAAAATATGCGGACGAAATGCAGGACAGGATCGAAGGGCTTACCGAGATCACGCGCGTAGACATCGTGGGTGCGCTGGAACGCGAAATCCAGATCAATCTGGATAAATTCAAAATGGATGCGGCGCGGATCAGCTTCGGCGATGTGATGATGGCCGTACAGGGCGAAAACAAGACCGTATCGGGCGGGCTCGTCCGCATAGACGGTATGAAGCGTACGCTGGCCGTTAAAGGCGAATACAAAGATCCCAATCTCATCCGCGACATCGTGGTGCGCGGCACTTCAGGCGCTACCGTGTATCTCCGCGACATCGCAGAGGTAGTAGACTCGCATAAGGAACAGGACAGCTATGCACGACTCGACGGTAAAAGTGTAGTGACCCTTAACGTTATCAAGCGGAGCGGGGAAAACCTCATCGACGCGTCCGACAAAATCTTCCAGATCGTAGAAGACGCGAAGAAAGACCTGCTGCCGAAAGACCTCGAAGTAACCATCACCGCAGACCAGAGCGAGTCTACCCGTATTACCCTGCACGACCTTATCAATACGATCATCATCGGCTTCATTCTCGTGACAGTGGTACTGATGTTCTTCATGGGCGCCGTGAACGCCTTGTTCGTGGCGGCATCCGTGCCTTTATCCATGTTCATCGCGTTCCTGTTTATGCCGGTAATGGGATTCACCCTCAACATGATGGTGCTGTTTTCCTTCCTGCTGGCCCTTGGGATCGTGGTAGATGACGCCATCGTGGTGATCGAGAACGTTCACCGTATTTTCCATGAAAGGCGGGATCTTGGCATCGTCAAAGCCGCAAAAATCGCGGCGGGGGAAGTGTTCCTGCCGGTTTTTTCCGGGACGATGACCGTACTGGCGCCGTTCTTTCCGCTGCTTTTCTGGCCGGGAATTATCGGTAAGTTCATGTTCTTCCTGCCTGCGACGCTGATCGTTACACTGATGGCGTCCCTGTTCGTGGCATATATCATCAACCCCGTGTTCGCGGTGGATTTCATGGACCGTCATGAAGGCGATGAGCATCCCAAACCGAAATGGGACCGCAAATACACGATACTCACCCTTGTTTTTGCCGTAGCCGCCCTGATCGGTTATGTAGGAAGCATGGGCGCGGGGAACCTGGTTGTTTTCATCTGGCTCCTGATCACCATCGAGCGTTTCTGGCTCGGCGTAGTGGCAAGGAAGTTCCAGAACAATATCTGGCCACGCGTACAAAACCGGTACCGCCGCATCCTGGAATGGTGCGTTGTGGGCTGGAGACCCGTGAAAATCCTGCTCGCCACCTTTGGCCTGTTGGTATTCAGCATCGTCCTGACAGGAATACGCAGCCCGAAAGTCATCTTCTTCCCGACCGCTGACCCGAACTTTATATTCGCCTATCTCGAATTGCCGAACGGGACGGATGAAATGACAACGGATTCTATCACCAACATCGTGGAACAACGCATCGTTAAAGTAGTCGGCAAAAATAACCCGTTGGTGAAATCCATCATTTCCAACGTAGCCAAAGGCGCGACAGATCCCTCGCAGATGGACCAGGGGACCTATCCGCATAAAGGCAAGGTGACAGTGGCTTTCGTGGAATTTTCCAAACGTAACGGACAATCTACTCTCGAGTATCTCGACAAGATCCGCAACGCCGTGAAAGGTATTCCCGGCGCCGATATCACTGTAGAACAGGAACAAGGCGGCCCTCCCACAGGGAAACCCATCAACATCGAAATTTCCGGTGACGAATTCGAACAACTGGCCATGACTTCCGAGAAACTGAAACGTTATCTGGACAGCCTGCAGATCGGCGGCGTGGAAGAACTGAAAAGCGATTTCCAGAGCAACAAGCCCGAGATAATCGTAAACATAGACCGGGAACGCGCCAACCGCGAAGGTATCACTACCGACCAGATTGGTACCGCCCTTCGGATCGCATTGTCCGGCTATGCCCCTACTAAGTTCCGTGATGCAGACGATGAATACGATATCACCATCCGCCTTCAGGAAAATCAGCGTAACAATATCAACACCCTCATGAACCTGAACCTCACCTACCGCGACATGAACATGAACGGCGCGATCAGGCAGGTTCCCCTGAGCGCGGTGGCCGATATCCAATACAGCAATACCTACGCAGGTATCAAACATAAAGACGAGAAACGGGTAGTGACGCTCTATTCCAATATCCTCACCGGTTTCAACGCCAATGAGGTTGTGGCTGAAATTACCGGCGCCGTGCAGGAATTCAGCCCCCCGGACGGGATCACCGTGAAAATGACCGGTGAGCAGGAAGACCAGGCGGAAACCATGAACTTCCTCCTGCTGGCCATGGTTGGCGCCGTTGGCCTCATCTTCCTCATCATGGTGACCCAGTTTAACTCCGTGGGCCGCGCCTTCGTGATCTTCCTGGAAATCCTCTTCTCCATCATCGGCGTATTCCTCGGTTTCGCCATCTTCGGCATGGATATCTCCATCGTGATGACCGGCGTTGGTATCATGGCCCTCGCGGGGATCGTGGCCAGGAACGGGATCGTGCTCGTGGAATTCACCGACCTCCTCGTGATGCAGGGAGTGCCCTTCAACGAAGCGGTAGTGGAAGGCGGCCGTACCCGTATGACTCCGGTTATCCTCACCGCCATCGCCGCCGTGCTCGGCCTCATCCCGCTGGCGGTAGGGCTCAATATCGACTTCTGGAAGATGTTCGACGAATTTAACCCGCACCTTTACTTCGGCGGCGACAACGTAGCCTTCTGGGGCCCGCTCGCCTGGACGATGGTGTTCGGCCTGATCTTCGCCACCTTCCTCACCCTGATCCTCGTACCCGTGATGTATGCCATGAACAAGCGCTGCATCGACGTGCTCGACCTTTACAAAATGCCCCGCGGCCTCAAATACGTTCCGTTCCTCGTGCTCATCCTCAAACTGTTCCTGAAAAAGGATACCGTACGGAAACTGCACGATCCGAACTATATGTCGCCGCGCCCATATCATTTCTTCAATCACCCGGAAGACGCTGCGCACGAGAATGGTCATGCGCACCCCGCCGAAAAGGTGAAATTGAATTAAGAAACTGTTTTTAATCAAAGCAAACAGTGTAACAGTTGTAGGTTAACTAGTACCGTCCCGATTCTTCGGGACGGTTTTTTTATGACCGGTCTTTCATGGCTGCCGCCTTCTTCTTATTTTTCGCATTATGAAAAACTGGATATTTACCCTGTTGCTGGCAGGCAGCAGCCTTACCTGGGCCTATGGCCAGGACAATGCCCGTTATACCGACGCGCGCCAATTCCAGATCGTAGGCAAAGGCCTCCCCACCGAACCCGTGTACCAGCGCCTGGATACCGTGCTCGACCGGGCCCTGACGCCGGCGGTGAAAAACCTGTCGAAGCACAGCTCCGGCATCGCCGTGATCTTCGAAACGAACAGTCCTTACATCAAAGCCAAATGGGGCCTTCGCAGCGGGCTCTTCCACACCAATATCACGCCCATCTGCCACAGCGGCCTCGACCTTTACGCCTGGAACAACGGTAAATGGCAATGGGCGGGGATCGGCCGGCCGGGCGATAAAACCACCGCCAACGAATACACGCTCGTAAACAATATGGACGGCGCCATGCGGCAGTTCATGCTGTATCTGCCCACCTACAACGAACTGACTTCCCTGGAGATCGGCGTGGCGCCGGAAGCCACGCTGCAACGGTCTGCCAGCCCGAAAATCGATACCTCGCACCGGATCGTGATCTACGGTTCCAGCATTCTGCAGGGCGCATCGGCCAGCAGGGCGGGCATGGTGTATTCTTCCATCCTCCAGCGGAAAACGGGTTGGGACGTCGTGAACCTGGGCTTCAGCGGCAACGGCAAGATGGAATTCCCCGTGGCGGAACTGCTGGCCAGAATGCCGGCATCCGTGTTCGTGCTGGATTGCATCCCCAATCCTTCGCCGGAAGAAATCAGGGAAAGAGCCTATCCCTTTATCAAGCACCTGCTCAACAAACGGCCGGAAGTGCCGGTCCTGCTCGTGGAAACGGTGATCCGGGAGAACGGGTTTTTCGACCGGAAGATCGGACAGAATTCGAAAGAGAAAAACGACGCTATCAGGAACGCATATACGAAATTGAAATCGGAAGGGTACAAACAACTGTATTATCTGCCGGCCGGTAACCTCATCGGGAAAGACCATGAAGGCACGATCGACGGGGTGCACCTGACGGATCTGGGGTACGTCCGCCAGCTGGAGGCGATGTGGCCGCAGCTGCAGCGATTGATGAAAAAAAGCAAAGCGATCCGCTAGAAAGCATGTAATTTTGAGCAAGACAAAAAACGCCAACAACCTATGCTGAACAATCACGACATCGATTACAGGATACACGGGGAAGAAATGCAGATCGTAGAGATCGAATTGGACCCCAACGAGAGCGCAGTGGCCGAATCCGGCAGTTTCATGATGATGGACCAGGAGATTAAGATGGAAACCCTTTTCGGAGACGGCTCCGGGGCCAAACAGGGGATTTTCGGCAAGCTGATGTCTGCCGGCAAACGCCTGATCACGGGGGAAAGCCTGTTCATTACCTGTTTTACGAACGTAGGGAACGGCAAGAAGCGTGTGAGCTTCGCTTCGCCTTACCCGGGAAAGATCATCCCGATGGACCTGCGCCTGCTGGGCGGCAAGGTAATTTGCCAGAAAGACGCATTCCTTTGCGCGGCGCGCGGGGTGAACGTGGGGATCGAGTTTCAGCGCAAACTGGGGACGGGGATTTTCGGGGGAGAAGGGTTCATCATGCAGAAGCTTGAGGGCGACGGCCTGGCATTCGTTCACGCCGGCGGTTACGTGATCGAGAAGGAGCTGGCGCCGGGTGAGGTGCTGAAGGTGGATACGGGCTGCGTGGTGGCTTATACCCAGCAGGTGGACTTCGACATCGAGTTCGTGCGCGGGGTGAAGAACATGGTTTTCGGCGGAGAGGGGCTCTTCTTCGCGGTGCTGCGGGGGCCGGGCAAGGTGTGGCTGCAAAGCTTGCCGATCAGTCGCCTGGCTAGCCGGGTACTGGCGTACGGAACAGGCGCCCGGAAGGAAGAGGGCAGCATCCTGGGCGGACTGGGGAACCTGCTTGATGGAGATTGATAATCAACGGATTGAAATAAGCGCCTGCTGGTTGACGGGAAACCCGGGGCTGGCGGGCGCTCCAACAGGAATGTGCATTTCGATGCAGAAATCCTTCCGTTTATACCATTTTTGCAAAAAATTAACGATTGGATTGGTAGTATTGTGCTAATATTGCCCGGAGGCTTGACCGGATACGCCGGATTTTTTGTATATTACATGGGAACAGCGTTTGGCACTGTGTGGGTGCCAATTCAGTGAATACTCACTGGCGCAGTGAAGACAATTTATCCTGGTGCTATGAATAAGAATTGAAAAACTTACTCATGAATTTGATGCAGGTGTATCTCAAGGCAAAAATGAATTTACCAGGTCTTATATCGGTAGCCCTATAAGCGCGGTTTGGATGAGATGTCCAGTTAACCATTTGCCAGAACTACCTTTTAGAATTCCTGTCGAGTTGGATGTGAGGATTAATTAGAAAATTTCCGCGAAAAGTTGTTTCGCTATGCGGCACTAAATTATCTTTGCGATTCCATTAAAAAAAGTTGAAAAAATTGATTTTTAGGTTTAAACGGAAGCCGGTATAAATTGAACATTATCAAACATCCTGACGTTATGCAGGTTACGCGCCGGCGGATGAATAATAAAATTTTAATCATTTTTAGTTTTAACAAGTAGGTGAATTTCATTTTCATGAAATCATTGAAAAATTTGCTTCAAACACGCTTTAATCAAGTAAGATGAATTTTGAGAGAAACGAACGCCCCCGAAAGTATTCTCCTGGCTACAGCAGAGATCCGCAAGAACCCAACCAAGACCAGGAGGGCGGTTATTCCAAGAAACCCGAATTTGGCAAAGACGAGGAACGTCCTTTTAACAACACACGTTCTGAAGGCGGCTATCGCCCGCGTAGCGAAGGTGGTTACACCCCCCGCAGCAACGACGGCGCTAATTTCAACCGCGAAGGTGCCTATAACCGCGAAGGTGGTGGTTACACCCCGCGCAACGAAGGCGGTGGCGGATACCGCGACCGTGATTTCAACCGTGGAGACCGCGATTTTAACCGTGACCGTCCCGAAGGGGGCGGCGGATACGGCGGCGGCAACCGTGGCGGCGGCTATGACCGCGGCGGAAGCGGCGGCGGATACGACCGTGGCGGTGGCGGCTATGGCGGCAACCGTGGCGGCGGATACGACCGTGGCGGCGGCGGCGGTGGCTACGACCGTGGTGGTGGATACGACCGCGGCGGCGGCTTCAACCGTGGCGGCGGCGGCGGATATGATCGCGGCGGCGGAGGCGGTGGCTTCAACCGCGGTGGCGGCGGCGGATACGATCGCGGCGGCGGTGGCGGTGGTTTCAACCGCGGTGGCGGCGGCGGATATGGCGGCGGTCGCCCGCAAGGCGGCGGAGGCAGGCCCCAGGGCGGCTTCAGAGGTGGTCAGCGTCCCCCCAAACCGGACAATAAAATTTACTTCATCGCACTCCTCCCCACTGCAGAAGTTGGTAAGGAGATCATCAAGATAAAACAGGAATTCGCCGAACAATACGGCCCGATGTACGCACTGAAAGTGCTCCCGCACATTACCCTGCAGGTGCCCTTCACGGCCGACCCGAGCCTCGAAAGGGCCTTCTGCGAAGAACTCACCGAGTTCGCCAAAACACAGGCGCCCTTCGAAGTAGGCCTCAACGGCTTCGGCACATTCCCCAACAAACAAAACCGCGTCCTCTTCATCAACGTGGAGAAATCCGAAACCATGAGCGCCATGCACCGCCAGCTGATCAACTTCCTCCGGAAGGAATTCGGCTTCAGTACCATGCTCGCCCGCACCGGTTTCACTCCCCACGTTACCGTGGCCTTCAAAGACCTCGACGACGCTACTTTCGAAAAAGCCTGGCCCGAGTACGAAAACAAGGAATACACGGCTTCCTTCAAAGTAAACAACCTGTACTTCCTCCGCCACAACGGCAAATCCTGGGAAGTGCTCCAGAAATGCAAACTCGGCGGCGCCTGATCTTTCAGCGACCCCCGTCAATAACAGGCTTAAGCCGCGTGCATCCCAGGATGTATGCGGCTTTCTGTTTATCGGAAATCCCCTGCCCGGTTACCCCCGAATTCTCTTAGATTTCATGCGCGTAACGAAATGGAGTTAGCATTCGCCCCTGCAAGATTGTGCCCGTTTACTATGGTTATCGAAAGCGTAACGAACAGTAATTATCAAACACTTCTTCCATAATACCCCCGTCATCCCCTAAAATCATCCCCGGAATGTAAACTTATCTCCCCCGGAAATTGTAAATTACTCGTACAGCCATCTTTTCCATAAAACGTATCCCATGTCTGTTCAAAACGCATTACAACTGATTCAAGACCTCCGCAACCGGCCAGCCGGTCGCCCGGCGAACATCACAACATTGGAAGACCTCGTTCAACACTCCAATCAACAAAACCTCCCCGCCACTACAGCCGATTTTAAAAAAGCATTCCAGGTAGATTGGGACATCCGATGGCTGCAATTTTCCCGCAACCTCAGCCAGATAAACCGCTGAAAATGTTAGCGATAAGCGAACTGAAAAACAGATTCACAAACGAACAGGTGCTGATCATCCTGATAACACGGATGTATTTTGGCACGCAGGACGATCAAACCGTCCGCCACTTCGCTGCTACTAACCCCATCGACTGGCAGGCATGGTATCAGCTCATTGCGGTCAACCAAATCAGGAACTTCATTTTTAACACCATCAACCATACAAACATCCCCATCGACCCGCTCATTTACGACACGTTGAAGAAGGATTTCCTTGGCTGGACGATGTTCAGCGACCGACAAACCGAAGTGTTGCAAGAGGTGCTACAGCTCTGCGAACAGGCAGGGATAAGGGCGATTCCCCATAAAGGAAGAACGCTGGCGCAGAAGTATTACAGATCTTCAGATTTCCGGGAAGGTGCGGATGTTGACCTGCTCATCGATAAAAAGGACTTCCGGTTGCTGATGAAACTCCTGCTGGACAACGGTTACCGGCTGTATTATGAGATAAAGGAACACCAGTTGGGATTCGTGCTGCGGTTTATGCGCGAACTGGCGTTCCGGTCTCCTGAAAACCGGTGGGGCATCAGTTGCAACGTTGAACTAAAATGGAAACTGGTAGAAGATTTTTGGGGTAAATTTCAAGGGCATGCATATTTTGCTTCGCATCTGCAACGCTATGTGGCTGATGATGGAACTTTGTTGGCTGAGCTGCCGCCGACCTATGACTTCTTGTGTGTATCCGTGCACCACCTCGTACGGGAATCATTGTTGAAATTTAAATACCTGGTGGATTTGGCTTGCATTGCCCAGGCAGCTCCCGGGGAAATGGATTGGGCAGAAATTCAGGCCCAGTATGCCGCCCATGGTTTTGCACCACACTTGTGGTCGGGAATTAATGCGATGCAGGAGATCATCGGGCTGAGCGTTCCGGTTGCGGGAGTTCCGGCCACCCATTACCGGCTGTTCGCGAAAACGGGAAACAGGAATCGGTCTGTTTTAATGAACAAGATCGCGCATGCAAACGCTAAAGTGGCGTTGCGGGCGAGGATCAGAACAAACCTCCGCGGGGGGCTTCAGCTGTTTGTACCGAACTTGCAGGATATAGCACTGTCGAATGGCCCTGCCTGGACGATCCCGTTTCTCGTAGTCAAAAAAATCTACAGATTCATTTCAGGGAGTTCTGGAAGTAGTAGTAGCCACCACAAATTTGTGAAGCGCATCCAGGATGGTAGCGGTAGAAAAAATCCCTGAGTCATCTTTGACGACCCGCACTTTTTCATTGGTTTCATGCGTAACATCATTTGTATCGGGACTTCTCAATTCGGCAGAGGGAGGCCAGGATCCCTGTGACCGCTGGGTTTCCAGGAGATGGTTCACCAATTCGGCGGCCCGTATTTGATGCGGGTTATGCCGTGCGCACAACAATATTTTGAGATACAGCGCAATTTTGAAACAGTTGGGATTGCCCGCCGCCAGAGCTGTTGCCGAGTTTTCCATCGCCCAATGGACGGCTTTCCCAATGGCGGCTTCATTTGTTTCCGCATTTTGCAGGAACAATGCTTCCGTGGCGAGTGCCGTGGCGTATTCGGGGCCTTTCCACCAGTATCCGTACCAATAACCGGCATTGTTTTGTTGCGATAGCAAAAAACCTGTGGCAGCAGGATTTCCGGAGAGGGCATAGGCAGCGGTTACGCAGCAGTGCGGTATCTGCCAGCCATTAAAGGGCGAAGCGCCTTGCTCCCGGCTATTCCGGCCGATGGGGCCGTTTAGGGAATAGGTGACGACGCCGCCGTTTTCGTTCGTGTAATCATCCATCAGGGAAAGGCCGGGTGCAGGGAATTGCGCAGAAAAACCGGCGGCCTGCGCAAAATGCCAGGCCCAGACAGTACTATCGGCATCGGCCGGCGCGGCGGCGTTGAAGCCCCATCCTGCTCCTTCCCTGTAACGGGTTTGTAGAATTTTCCACGCATGGCGTAGCGGGGCGA
Organism: Chitinophaga rhizosphaerae; assembly: GCF_003958645.1. GTDB lineage: Bacteria > Bacteroidota > Bacteroidia > Chitinophagales > Chitinophagaceae > Chitinophaga > Chitinophaga rhizosphaerae. The sequence continues at coordinate 37,935 of NZ_RXLO01000004.1, read as the reverse complement.
GGGTTTCTTGCCGTTCCAGCCTGGCGAGATGGCAACCTACATAAGCAGTCACCCACTCGTCGGCAGCGCCGGGCTCCAGGAGAAAATCTTTCCACCATCCGGATTGCTGCTGTGATGATAGCAGGTAACTGATCCCTTTATCAATGGCATTCCGGACGTCGGGCAGATCCACTTTTCCTGTTTTCAGGGAGACGATTTCGGGTGGTGGACAGGGATGGATTATTTTCCAGGAGCTTTCATAGCCAAGGTATGCCTTCAGTTCCAGGTCTTTCCCCGGCTGGTAGCTAACCTTCAAATGCGAGATCCATTGCCGGATATAAGTGAAACTGGTTTCGGGTTGCTGTAAAGACGCGATCCATAGCTGTTCTGGCCAATCCTGGACTTGCCCGGGGAATATTTCCTGGTCCCAATTCAGAACAGCCGCGGTTTTTTCGGCGATCGCCAGGCCGGGTGCGGGCAGATTATCTACGAAGTATTGCCAGCACATCGTTTTATCGGGCGGTTCATTCCAGAAGCATTCAAATCCGAGCCTGGGGAAAAGGTCTGCCCCTACATCCATGCAGACTGTAACGCGGTCTGCATTTCCGAACAGAAATGTGACGAGTTGTTCGAGCTGTGGATCACACCACCTGTACCCGATTTTTTGTAGGAAAGGTATTACTTCTTGCAGGCGGAGTTTTTTGATGTTCACTCGCAAAGCCTCCACGTCCCTCGAAAACTGAATCCCCAGGTACCCCACATGCGCCTGGCCGGGACAGGCGTCCACGATTTTGTTAAGGAGGGGAATGAAAGGCTGCTGGCTGCCCAGCGTTCCTTTTATGACCGAATCGCAGAGTGCCTTCGTTCGATAGCTGTCCATATCCTGTTGGAGTTCGAAGAAGAGTAGCGGGGTCCGGATACCGCCGGGTAACACATCCAGCTCCAGGAATACTTCAGCGATATTGAGATGACAGCTAGAAGAAGGATCTGCCCAGGTTTCCAGGAAACACAGCAGCGCCGGCAGTTCCGGTCGTCCGGCGAGCCGGTACCGGAACCAGTTGCAGATGGCAGGGAGGTCGTCTTGATCCTTCTTGATGCAAAGTTGAAGATCGACCTGGTCGCAGTCGTGCAACCGGCATTCGAGCGCGAACCGGATGATGGGCGGGAAGGCGTCTGCGGCGGCTTTCAGTAGCGGTAAACGCGCTGGTGAAACGAGGCAAGACGGTAAAGTATCGAAAAATGCGCCCGTGGATTGGAGCAGGGAATATGCTTCTGGATGGTTCATGGAGTTGACCGGCTTATTTTTTCCAGCATGGAATGATAGGCTTCGTGAATACGGGAAACATCGTCTGGCGCTTCCAGGCCGTAGCAGGGAACGTTGTCTACAAGGTCTGCGGCCGACTTGAAATACAGCTCCATGTAATTCCGGGAATTGAGCCCGGGCAGGAGCATTTCATCCATTAAAACGGCGAGGGCGGCAGTTTTCCCGATGGGGATTACCGGATTGGGGGGATCGGGGCTTCTTGGCCCTATGAAAAATATCGCAGTGACCGGTCTTGGCAAAGCATGGCTGGCTGCAGGTTGCAGGGAAAAATATGTTTTGCGGGTAAGGCCGTCGGAAGGTATGGAACGAGGCCAGTTTTCCGGCAGCTCGAAAACAGGCCGGCGCTGCGCTGCTGTAATATTCAGGCTGTCGGCGGTGTCTGGGTTGATCTTTAATGCCGTTTCACCCCTCTCGGCGTAAAATGTTCCATCCTGTTGTTGCAGTACTGCATAATCGTCGCACCATACCGCATGGCCCCTGGTGTGGAAAAATGCGGCCAGGGTAGACTTTCCCGCACCTTTCCTGCCCACGAACAACACGGTGCCGTCGCCTACGCACATCGCCGCCGCATGCAGGCAAAAGCGGCCCTGTTCCTGGAGGCAGAATTTGGTAATGTTTCCGCGGATGAGAGATTGGATGGAAACGGGGGATACCGTGGATGCATGATGGTAAAATACCAGCCTGCCTGCCTGTAATATGATGAAGCTCGCAGCCGGGATTTGCGCTTCATGATATTCGAACAGGAAGCATTTTCCATTGCCGGAAATGCTTCCTGTGTAAATGTTTTCGCCGAATGCGGAAATGGAAGGCGAAAGCCTGATGGCATGGAATGCGATCTTCGCCTTCAGTTCGACGAACTCCTCAAAATCGAGGCGCCGGAATGTAACGGTAGTGCTCAAGATACAGGCGCCATTTAAGAAACATAGCCGGGTTGGGCTCCTCCGTCAATCGCACCGACACCGGCGGGATTCGAATTCGTGATTTCTCCGATTTTCCCGAGTTCCTTCAATTCCGGGGTTTGATAAGACTTTCTTTCTTGTGGGGGTGTTTCATTGTAGTCCATAACTGTTTTTATTTGGTGAATGAAATAGGTCAGCTTCAACGGTATTTTTTTTCCAAGAGATTATTTGGAGAATATGTATCACACTTGCGTAAGCTGCTGGGTGTTGGCACGGACCGATCAGTGAGGCGAGTAACAGCCTTACATCGATTTTCCCGCGCAGGAAATCGCCGGCTTCGCTAATTCTTTTTTCGAGCACTTCGCGCACTTCGCGGGATCCCAGGAATTTGGCGTACGGATTTCCGTACAACGGCGTTTTCGGCCTTGTGACGATGGCTTCCGGTAACCGGGGGATCATGGCCATGCGCAGCAATGCTTTTCTATGCAACAAATGCGCAGGAAGTGCCAATGCGAACTGCAACAAATCCAGTGAAAAGAACGGATGTCGTACCTGGAGCGGCTTTCCTGTAAAGCCCGGATGTGAGCACTCGAAAAGCCATGCCCAGTATGGATTTCTGGCCATGGAAAAGTTAGAGCCGAAGGATGTGCCGTCCGGGTTGATGGCGGCCGGGCGCGCGCTTCCCGCAAAGCTGGCAGTATCGTACCAGTCAGGCATCGCCATGCCGGTGGATGGTCGTTTTCCCCGAACCCTTTGCCATGCTTTCAATGCGAGGGGCAACAGATTACCTGCTGTTTTGCAATACATCCAGTCATCTGCCACTGCCTGCATACGGTGGCCCTGCCGGGAAAGCCTTTGCCTCGACAGCGGCTCATAGGCAAACAGCGGATCGCCGCCGAATCCGGTCAGGAATATGCCGGAAAACGACGCTGCGTCTGCCAGGATATGTGACTCCGCCGTTGCCTCCGGAATGGCAACGGGTTCCGGCATCCAGCCAGCGGCCGGCTCCGTAATATGATGGATGTAATCTTCCGCTATGTAATGCCGGATAGATACCTGGAGATGCCTGGCTGTTAAATCCGCGAAATAACCTTCATTTTCATTGACCAGGTGCCGATATCCGATGTTGTATGCCACCAACTCGTGATCGTTGCCAAACCGAGCGTCCTGGACACTCTTGGCGGTTGCAGCAATGGCGGAACTATCCATCCCGCCGCTGAGTGAACACGCCAGCCGGTTACCGGATATGCGGTCGGCAACGGCATTTTCGAACAGTTGGTAAAAGTGATCGGCGTAAGTAATGTCTTTTTTATACCGGATGGGCGCCACTTCGGTCGGCGGTTCCCAATAGCGGCTGATTTGAAGTGTGCCGTTACGGAACTTCAACCTGTGGGCGGGAGGAAGTTTCTTTACTTTGATATAAACCGTTTTGTCGAAGTGCCGGTTGATTCCGTTCAGGAGGAAATCATCCAGCACAACATCGTCCAGTTCCGCCATCAGTTCCCGGTCTACCTGCAACGCGCGGTAGAAATTGGTGAAAAAGAACCTGTTGCCGGTATGTGCAAAGTAAAAAGGAATGACCCCGAAGTGATCTCGGGCGCAAAACAGCTCATCGCGAAGGCCGTCGTAAATGGCAAACGCGAAATCTCCCGAGATATGCTGCAGACAATCTTCTCCATAAAGTTTGTAAGCTTGCAGAACAAGGAGGGCGTCGGGCGTGGAGCTGCTGATCGTTCCGGAGGAATGGCTCAATTCTTTGACCAGGCGGAGGCGATTATCCAGCCGGATGTCTCCCAGGATACGGAGGTCGTTATCGATGATGACCGGAAGGTGGGCTGATGCCGGGCTACTCCCGGTATGGAAGCTCCCTGACCGAAACGCGGCCCGCGGCCCGTTCCAGGTATCCTGGTTTCCGGTACAGCAGGATGCGATAACGGCGGCGGCCCGGTCGAGCAGCGAGAGATCGGTGGCTTGGATCGCCGGAGACAATATGCCAATGAATCCGCTCATGCAAACAGTCTGGTATTAACGTTCACTTTTTCTAGCGGTAATGTCATATATCCTTCGATCATGGATGGATGATCGTTAACCGGTTTGCCATCCTTTTCCAGCCAGGCGTGCGCTTCCATTTTCCCGTGCTCCTGGCAGATGCCGATCCTCAAGTCAGTAGAAATACCTTTCCTGCCCAGCATGAAGCGCATCGCCAGCGATTGTGAGAGGCATCGCCCCTTCCGGGAAGCTGCCGTTTTCATCCGGTTGAAGATGGATGAATAAGTATCGAGCAGCACGATCGTTGCTTCCGGAGCTGGCGGAGGCACGTTTTTCATAAAACGGGTTAATAGCTTTTGCGTAGTCCGCAATCCGGTGAAGCGGAGACTGGTCTCCGTTAATATGGTGATGGCGTGGGCTTGAAGCAACAGGCGTTCTTGCGCTCTCATCGACCTGTAGACGATGCTTACATCTGGTTGGGGACCCATTAGCTACAATAGATTAATTCCGCATTCTCAAGTTGTTCAACGAGCCGCCACAAATCTTCCCGCAACTGGTCCGGGTAGACGTCGTATTCATTTTGCAGGATGCTCAAAGCTTCGTCGAATTGGTGGTGAGACGATATCAACTCCCAAAATCGCTTCCCGACATCATTCAACTCATAGAACCGTTCACTATGAACGTTCAGGATAACGAAAGCGTCTCCCATTTCCCGGGAAATCGTGTTTTTTGATATATTGATGTTTTTCTCGAATTGACTCATTCATTTATGGGGTTAAAATAGTATTAAATAGTGCTTCAATAAAAAGTAATTAGATATCAAAATTAAAATAATTCAGATAATCGAGATAATAATTCAACAAGCCCCGCGGAATTTTGTTTAAACCTCCTGTTTTTATCGGCGAAGGTTGGTAGAACGGTAGTTTCGGGGCATAAAAAATCCGGGCCCGCGGGCCCGGATGTCGTTGTTTTAAGTGGTGCTTATTAGCCTTATGGCAAGGTTATTTACGAACGGAATAGACGCCTTTGCTTTCTTCCACGATTTTCACGTTGGTAGATGCGGCGATCACTTTGAACATACTGTCTACATCCGGCTGGTCAAACGTTCCCATATAATCGAGGTTGGCCAGCGAGGGGTCGTCTACCTTGATCGTGATCCCGAAATAGTCTTCCATGGCTTCGAAGGTGGCGCGCAGCGGAACGTGCTGGAACACGAGGCGGTCGTCTTTCCAGGAAGTGAAATTGGGATCGGTGGCGGTTTCCGCCCTGGGATCTTTATCTGCCTGAACAGTAGCGGCATGGCCCGCAGTGAGCACGAGGGCGCCTGATTTGCGGGTGGCGTTGGAGAAAGCGACTTTCCCGGTAACCACATTGAGCCGTACCGGCTCTTCTCCGTATGCTTTGATGCCGAACGAAGTGCCGAGCACTTCCGTCTGCGAGGCGCCGGCGTGCACGATGAACGGGTGCGCTTCATTGGGCGCCACGTCGAAGAAAGCTTCGCCCTGGAGCGTGATGTCGCGGTTGTTTTGCGCGAATCGTTCGTTGTATTGCAGGGTGGAATGGCGGTTGAGATATACCTTACTGCCATCGGGCAGGGTGAAAAGTTGTTTTTCGGTGGTGGCCGCGAGGGTCACGTTTTTATCGGAACGGTTGAAGAAGATCGTGATCCCCGTGGCGATGATGGCGGCCACGCCGGCGGCGGCGAGCCATTTGCTGCGGCCGCGGTGGGCTACTTTCAGGGGCGCGGGCGCCTGGGTTTCGATCTTTTGGGAAAATCGTTCCCAGTTGGCGGCGGTATCGGGCTCGGGCATTTCGTTCCAGGCGTCGGCCGCCAGGTGCCAGGTATCTTTCAGCGCGTCGTAGTAGGCCTGGTTGGAGGGGTCTTCCCGCAGCCAGCCGGCCAGCTCCTGCTTTTCGGCCCCGGAGATCGTACCCTCGATATCCCGGGCGATCAGTGTATCCATATGTTCGTTGCTCAACATGCTAGTTTTTTTCTGATTGGAAATACTTCATGACAATGGTGTGGTCGGTGTAGGGAAGCATCGTCATTCCAAATATTCCCTGAGCGAATGGCGCAATTTTTTGAGCGCCGTGATCATTTGGTTTTCAACTGTTTTGACGGAAATCTGCATGGTGCTCGCGATTTCCTTGTAACTCATTTCCTCATACCGGCTCAAGACAAAAACCTCCCGGCATTTTTCCGGCAACGCGTCTACCGCCTGCCGGATGCGGGTCTGCGTTTCTGCGAGGTGGACCACCGGTGCGGTGGCCTGCTGTTCTTCCGCCGCCGGCCCGATTTCCTGGGGAGGGCCGCCCCGGCGCTTGTGCTTGTCTATATGGTCCAGCGCCATGTTTACCGCCGCGCGATGCAGGTAAGCCTTGAAGTAGACTTCCTCCAGCTGCCCGCGCCGGTTCCAGACCTTGATGAAAACCTCCTGCGCCAGGTCTTCCGCGGTGGCCATGTCGGGCACAAGCCGGTAGATCGACTTGCACACGAGCGCAAAGTAGGCCTGGAAGAGGGCTTTCATGAACTGGTGCTCATCTTCCCGAAGTAGTTGCAATAACCGGTCGTTTTCTGACATATTGCAAAAATAACCGGTTTGAGCTTTCGTAAATCGCCGGTCTGGACGAATGGTGGATGACAGTACAGCGCTTGTATTCATTGTGTCCTTTCGGTGGTGCTATTGTTTGATGACTTTTCCGGACCCGGTGATGTTGACGTTCACGGCGGGGTTGCCCCAGTAACGGATGTTCCCGCTCCCGGCTATTCTGGCTTTCAGGTTGTCTGTCACGGAAATGGACTGGTTGCCGGAGCCGCTGATGCGCACGTCTGCATTGACGGATTTTACGTCCTGCGCCTGGATGTTGCCGCTGCCGCTGATGTCTGCGAAATATTCGCGGGCTTTGCCGGTGGCCCGGATGTTGCCGGAGCCATTGAGGTAGAAGCGCACTTCGTTGGCGTCCACTTTCAGTTGGCCGTCGCCACTGCCGTTCAGCTCGGCGGTGAACTGGGTGGTATGAATGGTATCCGGCGCGGTGATGCTGCCCGATCCGGAGAATACGACCCGGCGGTAATCTTCGCTCTGGATCTGTACCCGGATCTGTTTGTGTTTCCTGAGATTGAGGCCGTTGCGCATTTTGATGCGGAGCGTGGTGCCGCTAACGTAGGTTTCCACGTAGCGCATGACGTTGTCTTCCGCTTCCACCACCAGGGGAACATTGGGCCCCTGCTCGATGACGATGTCCATAGACCCGTCGATGGTGACTTCATTGAAGGGGCTGACCGCCCGTTCTTCGGTGATCATGCGGCCGGAGCCGAAGACGTTTTCGTGGCTGCAGCCGGTGAGGATGAGCCCGAAGATGGCCAGAAGGCAAAGGAGGAGCCCGGCGCCGAGGCCGCCAAGGGCGATAACTGATTCTTTTTTAGCCGTCATTTTCATTACTGTCTTTTTTAAAGGGGTATTCCGCAATGGAGGCGGATGTAATAATGACGGCGAAAGGAGGTGCTACCCCCAAAAGGGCGGGAAAAAAATAAGCCGGCCGCCTCTGCAAGGCGGACCGGCTTGATTAACCCCTATGAAAACCAACTATTTACTTATTGTGCCAGTTTGATTTCGCCAAGGTCGGTAGCTTTACCGTCCTCTACTTTCACGTCGGTGATGGTAGCGTCTTTAAAGGGTTCCTTGGCGTCAACAACTACGGTGTAAGTGCCGGCTTTGGCTTCTGCGAAAGAGAAGGCGCCGTCGGCAATGGCTGCTTTCAGGGTATCAGTACCGGAAACAGCCCAGGCTTCGGTTGCACCGTCTGCGGGAACTACTTTACCGGAAATGGTACCGCCTGCGATTCCTTTGAAGGCGAAAGCGCCGAAAGCAACGGCCGCAACTGCTAACAAACTCATTTTTGCTTTTTTCATAGCATACAATTTTTAAGGTTTAATAATAAAGAATGGTTCAAGTAAACGTTTTCAATAAACAAACTTATTAGTGCTGAAATATTGATCACTATTGGTTTTTTTACAATTACCATGCCACCTGATCAAAATTCACTGCTTTAACAAATCTTTATAAATCCTTTAACACACTGGGTTTGCGGCGATCCTGAATACTACTTATTTACGTAGTGCCGTTGACGTTAGTTAGGCAATATCCCTTCCTGTGAAGGGTTTCAAACGACACGAAACTGCTGTTACCCGCCAATTTCTCACGGGGCAAAAAATATCAAATACCTTGCCGGAAAAACAACAGTAAGCGCTTCTGTAATGGGGCATTCCATTTAGTTATGAGAAAAGTCTACTGGTTTTGTATACTTTTGAGGCGGGAAAAGGTCGCCGGAAATGCGGCTGATTCAGTAATTTTACGGGATTTTTGTAGCAGCCTGTGAAACCGACCCCTGGTCCGGCCGCAGGCTAACATATTTGTCCATTATATATATCATCATAAAGCAAACATCAAATGTCCGATAGAACGATTCAACAGATAGAGGATGTAGTGATAAAATTTGCGGGCGACAGTGGCGACGGCATGCAGTTGACGGGTACGCAATTCTCGAATAACACGGCGCTAATCGGCAACGATCTGAGCACTTTCCCCGATTTCCCCGCGGAGATCCGCGCGCCCCAGGGCACGCTTCCCGGCGTGAGCGGCTTCCAGCTGCATTTCTCGTCTAACCGCATCTTCACCCCCGGCGATGCCTGCGATGTACTCGTAGCCATGAACGCCGCGGCGCTCAAAGCCAACCTGAAAGGCCTGAAGAAAGGCGGCATCATCATCGCCAATACCGACGGCTTCGATGCCAAAAACCTCCGCCTGGCCAATTACCCCGACGGCGTAAATCCCATCGAAGACGGCTCCCTCGCCAACTACCAGCTCCATACCATGGACGTAACCAAGATGACGCGGGAAGCCCTCAAGGAAAGCCCCCTCGGCATGAAGGAAAAAGACCGCGCCAAAAACATGTTCGTGCTCGGGTTCCTCTATTGGCTTTACGACCGCGATATGGAAAGCACGGTCAACTTCCTGACCGACAAGTTCGGCAAGAAGCCCGATATCCTCGACAGTAACCTGAAAGTGCTCCAGGCCGGTTACAACTTCGCCGAAACCGTGGAAGCCTTCGCCTCGCGGTTCAAGGTGGAAAAAGCCCGGATGGAGCCCGGCACCTACCGCAGCATCACCGGGAATACGGCACTGTCTTACGGCCTCGTAGCGGCAGGACAGCAGTCCGGCCTCCCCATTTTCCTCGGAACCTACCCGATCACGCCCGCGTCAGACATCCTGCACGAGCTGAGCAAGTATAAAAACTTCGGCATCCGTACCTTCCAGGCGGAAGACGAGATCGCCGGCATCGCCTCGGCCATCGGCGCGTCTTACGGCGGGCACATGGGCATCACCACCACTTCCGGCCCCGGCGTGGCGCTCAAGGGCGAAGCCATGGGCCTGGCCGTGATGCTGGAAATCCCGCTGCTGATCATCGACATCCAGCGCGGCGGGCCGTCTACCGGTTTGCCCACCAAAACAGAACAGTCGGACCTCCTGCAGGCGTACTACGGCCGTAACGGCGAATGCCCCATGCCTGTGGTAGCCGCCGCAACGCCTTCGGACTGCTTCAATATGGCGTTCGAAGCGTTTAAACTGTCTGTCCAGCACATGACCCCGGTGATCCTCCTCAGCGACGGTTACATCGCCAACGGCGCTGAGCCCTGGCGCTTCCCGAAACAGGCCGATCTGCCGAAAATCGAAGTGAATTTCAAGAAAGGCCTTGCGGAAGACGAAGAAACCTTCCTGCCCTATCAGCGTAACGAGGACCTGGTCCGCCCCTGGGCCGTGCCAGGCACCCCCGGCCTCGAGCACCGCATCGGCGGCCTGGAGAAACAGAATATTACGGGCAACGTGAGCTACGATCCGGAAAACCACCAGCTGATGGTGAAGATCCGCCAGGAGAAAGTGGACAAGATCGCTGATCATATTCCGTTACAGGATATCGAAGTAGGGCCTGAAAAAGGTAAAGTGCTCGTACTGGGCTGGGGTTCTACCTTCGGCGCCATCAAGAGCGCGGTGATCGAACTGCTGGCCGAAGGGCACGAAGTGGCGCATGCCCACATCCGCTACCTGCGCCCTTTCCCCCGCAACCTGGAAGAAATCCTGCACAGCTACGACCATGTGCTGATCCCGGAGATCAACAACGGTCAGCTCATCAAGATCATCCGCGAACAATTCCTCATCCCCGCCAAAGGTTACAACAAGATCATGGGCGTTCCCATCACCAAAGGCGAACTGGTGGAAAAAATCCGGGAATTACTGTAAAACGATCGAACACACAATAAAAAAGGGCGGTTGCTGCGAAATGCGGTAACCGCCTTTTTCGTATATTGTTTTACTTAACCCTTTCCGCCATGAACCTGAGCCGCCCATTTAACCGAATTGCATCGATCTTGCTGGCGCCGGTCTTTTTCCTGACCACCGCGTTCCAGAACCCCCATTCCTATGTGTACGACATCTACCTCGGCAACAATCCCATCGGAACCGTAACCGTGAAGCTGCAGCAAACGCCCGACGGGCGTACGATCACCATGCAAAGCCGGGTACAATCCAAGCTCATGGCGCGGATGGAGGTGGATATCACCACAGCATACCGCCAGCATGTGCTACATGAATCGCTCGCAGTGCGGAAAGGCGGCGAACGGCTGACCTCCGTCAAAAGGAACGGGAAAAACTATGTGATCGTGCATAAGGGCGAAACGCGGCACCTCGCGTCCGATGGAATTCTCTATTGCGTGGGCGACCTTTACTTCTCCGAGCCGGCAGCCGTGCATACCGTTTTCAGTGAAACCCTGGGCAAGGAGCTCATCCTCCGCCACCTCGGCAACCATAACTACGAACTGCAGCTGCCCGAAGGCAAGCGCAACGTCTATCATTACGATAAAGGGAAATGCACCGAAGTGGAAGTGAACCATGCGCTGGGGAAAGCGCGGTTCGTACTGCGCCTGTCGTAGTAGCTGCGGACGTTTCGTGCCAATCCGTACATACTGCCGCGTAAGCGGGATTCCGATACTAAAAAGCCGCCCCGGCATTTTTCCGGGACGGCTTTTTCTATCTTCAGACGGCAGGATCAGAGCACCTTTTCGATGATCTCGCCGGTTTTTTTGTCTTTCAGGATGAGTTTCTGGCTGCCGAAGTGCGTCATTTCTTCCTTGATGAGGTAGAATTGATCGTTGTAGCTGGTCAGCGCTTTTTCTTTCTGTACGCCTTCCTGTCCGCGCCAAACGGGCAGTTTCACCGGTTCCCATTGCTTGGAAGCGGCGGAGCGGTAGGCTGCATCGAGGATGGCGTTTACCACGTACCCGTCGTAAAACGTTTCCTGCGGGGCTTTTCCGGCTTCCACGGCGTTGAACATATCGGCAAACATGTGGTTGTAGCCAAGCTCGTTCAGCTCATCGCCCACGGGGAAGAGCCATCCGGAGTTGCTTTCGGCTTTTTCGGCCACGTAATCGGCGCCCTTGCCGGTGGTGAACATGTCGAACCCGGTGCGGAGGAAGCTGTTGAGCCAGATGGTTCCCTCGGAGCCCATGACCTCGTCGCGGAGGTCGAGGCCGCCGCGGAAGGTCCAGCTCACTTCGAACTGGCCGATGGCGCCATTTTCGTATTTCACCAGGCCGATGGCATGGTCTTCGGCGTCGATGGGTTTCACCTGGGTGTCTGCCCAGCACATCACTTCCACGGGCTTGATGTCTTTGCCGATGAAGCTCCGTGCGATTTCCACGCAGTGGCAACCGAGGTCGAGCATACAACCGCCGCCTGCCTGTTCCTTATCCCAGAACCAGTCGGAGTGGGGGCCAGGGTGCGTCTCGCGGGATTTGGCCCAGAGGATTTTTCCGAGTGCGCCGGCTTTAACGGACTGGAGGGCTTTGAGGAATTTGGGCGTATACACGAGGTCTTCCAGGTAACCGTTGAAGATGCCGGCTTTCTCCACGGCTTCCATCATACGTTGTGCTTCCTCGGCATTGCGGCCCAGGGGCTTGGTGCACATCACGGCCTTCTTGGCCTTGCAGCAGGCCAGTACAGCGGCTTCGTGGAGATTGTTGGGAAGCGAGATGCAGACCATGTCCACATCCGGATGGTTGATCGCCTCTTCCATGTTGGTGGTCCAGTGATCGCAATTATAGTCTTCCGCGAACTTCTTCGCGCTTTCTTCCCTGCGGGAATAGATGCTCACGATCTTGTCGCGGCTCCGTTGTCCCTGTAAAGAATCTGCATAGAACCGTCCGATGAACCCGGACCCCAGCATTGCAATTTTCGCCATAGTTTTCTTGGATTTATACGTTTATATCAGTTTGTTTTTCTGTCGCGGAACGCCAAAATGAAATACAGCAGTACCATGGCTGCGATGTATACGGGCACCATCCAGATGCTGGACCAGTTGCGCACGCCGTTATCGGCGTAGTAATCGGCCACCATGCCCGAAAAGAGCGTCCCGATCACCATGCCGAGGCCGTAAGTGGCGAAAGTGAAGAGCCCCTGTGCGGCGGACTTGATTTTCTCCCCTGCTTTCTTTTCGGTATAAAGATACCCGGTCACGAAGAAGAAATCGTAACAAATGCCATGCAGGATGATGCCGGTGTAGAGCATCCAGAGGTTGGCGCCACTGTCGCCATATGCGAAGAAGATATACCGGATGATCCATGCGCCCATGCCCAGGATCAGCATTTTCTTCACGCCGATGCGGTTCAGCAGCAGGGGAATGGCGAGGATGAACACTCCTTCGGAAATCTGTCCGTAAATCATTTTCCCGGCCGCATTTTCCATGCCGGCTTCATTGAGGAAGAGATTGGCGAAGCCGTAATAGAAGCTCAGCGGGATGCAGATAAGCACCGCGGCGATGAAGAACACGGTGTACGACCGGTCTTTCAACAACACGAGCGCATCGGCCCCCAGTGCCCGCGAGGCCGTCATGGCCGTATCTTTCGCGGGTGGCGGCGTATTGGGCAGCGTGAAGCTGTAAAGCCCCAGTAGCGTGGATGCGGCGGCGGCGATGATGAATATGAAATGCGTTTTCTCCACTTCCAGGTTGCTGATGAGGATACCGGAAAGGATCCAGCCTACGGTGCCGAACATACGGATGAAGGGGAACTGCTTCGTAGGGTCCTGCATCTGCGTGAACGCCACCGAGTTGCTCAGTGCAATGGTCGGCATATATAATAAGGAGTAAAACAGCACGATGCCAATGAAAACGGTGTTGTTCGTGGTGGTGGTGGCCAGGAGCAGCGTGCCGGCGCCCACGAGGTGCAACACGCCCATGATCTTTTGAGCGGAAAAATATTTATCGGCCACCATCCCCACGAAAACGGGAGAGATCATGGTGGCGATGGCCAGCGCCATATAGGCGTAACTGATCTGCTGGCCGGAAGAATGAAGTTGGGTAGCCATGTAACTGTTCATGGAAACGTACCATGCTCCCCAGATAAAATACTGGAGGAACATCATGAATGATAGTTGAAGGGACTTGCTGGATTTCACCGTGTGGAATTTTTAAATTTTTTTAATTTCTCCAATATAGTGAAAAACAGAACTCCTGGTATTCCTATTTTTTAGGATTTCATCAGTTGTTGATAATATTTGCACACTTTCCGCAAACCGCACTCCCCGCATTTGGGGTTTCGGGCGATGCAGATGTACCGGCCGTGGAGGATGAGCCAGTGGTGGGCGATGTGCACTATATCTTCGGGGATGTATTTGAGGAGCTGTTGTTCGGTCTGGAGCGGGGTTTTGGCGTTGGTGGTGAGGCCGAGGCGGGCGGACACGCGGAACACGTGGGTGTCTACGGCCATGTTGGGCTGCTGGTAGATGACGCTGGTGATCACGTTGGCGGTTTTGCGGCCTACCCCGGGGAGTTTTACGAGCTCGGGCACGGTAGACGGGATTTCGCCGTTGAAATCGTCCATCACCATATTGGCCATGCCGATGAGGTGTTTGGTCTTGTTATTGGGATAGCTGATGCTCCGGATGAGGGGGAAAAGATCGTCGAACGTAGCCTGTGCGAGATGCGGAATGTCCGGGTACTGCTGGAAGATGGCGGGTGTGGTCATGTTGACCCGCTTGTCCGTACATTGGGCAGACAGGATAACGGCAACGAGGAGTTGGTACGGGTTGTCGTACAGCAGCTCAGTTTCAGCGTCGGGCGCGTGATGTTCAAAATAATCGATTACGTACTGAAATCGTTCTTTCTTCGTCATGCACGCAAAATACTAAAAACTAACGCTCTTTGGCAGCTTCGTGGGCGTAATCGAAGATGGCCACCATCGTGGCGGGGCGGGGACTGTATTGAATACTGTCCAATGCCTGGATGGTTTGCAGATGCAGTTGTTGTTCCTCACGCTTCATTTCTTGCTCTTGCATGTGCAGGGTTTTTTGAGAAGGATCGGTTAATTCGCCTTGGCGGGCGGAAAAAGGCAGGGTAGAATTACTCATGCGTTTGATGGTTTGCTAGTTGTTAAATGGATTAAACAATCATCAGGTCACGAAACTTTCAGACGACAGATTTATAACGGAGAATGGCTAGACGGTATTGTTAAACTATGCCTTTTTTTTGAATTTAGCAAGTTTTTAACAAACGAAGGGGTGTGATAGTCAGGCGGTTAACGCTTGGGGTTGGGAGGGGTGGGAATGATGAACACGTCTTCATCGTCTTTTTTCATCATGTATTGCTCCCGTGCGAACTTTTCGAGTTTTACGGGGCTGGAAAAGAGGTCCTGGTGATTTTGACGGTCCTGTTCGATCTCTTTGAGATAGAAGTCTTTCTGATTTTCCAGCTGGTTGACTTCGCGGTAGAGCTGGAACTGGTAAAGGATGTTGTTACGGTCGAGGAAGAGGAGCCATGCGCCGAACAGGATACAGCTGATGATGTATTTGTTGCGGGCCCATGCGGGGATCCTGAATTTTGATTGCTGCTTCGTCTCTTCCATAATCACACTGTTTTATAAAATCCGGGCACTGACGTGCAGTGCCCGGAAAGATTTGTATTTGACCACTAATTAAACGCAGTGGGAAGAAAAATTATTTCTTACCAAATTTAATGGAATTTTTCGGATAAATGGCGCTGCTGTCCAGCAGTTCCTCGATGCGCAGGAGCTGGTTGTATTTGGCCATACGGTCTGTGCGGGAAGCGGAACCGGTTTTGATCTGACCGCAGTTCAGGGCCACAGCCAGGTCGGCGATGGTGGTGTCTTCCGTTTCGCCGGAACGGTGGCTCATGATGGAGGTGTAACCAGCTTTCTGCGCCATGGATACGGCGTTGATGGTTTCGGTGATGGTACCGATCTGGTTCACTTTGATCAGGATGGAGTTGGCGATATCCTGGTCGATACCCTGTTTCAGGCGTTTTACGTTGGTCACGAACAGATCGTCGCCCACCAGCTGTACGTTGGCACCGATGGCCTGGGTCTGTTTTTTCCAGCCGTTCCAGTCGTCTTCGGCCATGCCGTCTTCGATGGAAACGATGGGGTATTTTTTGCACCATTCTGCCCAGAAGGCTACCATTTCGTCGGAGGAGATGATTTTCTGGGAGGATTTGTAGAATTTGTAGGTGTTGTCTGCCTCGTTGTACATTTCGCTGGAAGCGGCGTCGAGCGCGATGGCGATCTGGGAGCCGGGTTTGTAGCCAGCGGCTTCGATGGCCTGGAGCACGGTTTCGATGGCTTCTTCGTTCGACTGGATTTCGGGGGCGAAACCGCCTTCGTCGCCAACGTTAGTGCTGTATCCTTTCTTTTTCAGTACGGATTTGAGGTGGTGGAACACTTCCACGCCCCAACGGAGGCCGTCGGAGAAGGTGTCTGCACCAACGGGGATGATCATGAACTCCTGGAAGTCGATCTTGTTATCGGCGTGAACGCCGCCGTTGATGATATTCATGAGGGGCAGCGGCAGGGTGGTGCCGTTTACGCCGCCGAGGTAGCGGAAGAGGGGGAGGCCGTAAGCTTCTGCTGCGGCTTTTGCCACGGCCATGGAAACGGCCAGGGTGGCGTTGGCGCCCAGTTTGGCTTTATTTTCGGTGCCGTCGAGCTCGATGAGGAGTTTGTCGATGCCGGCCTGGTCGGAGATATCCCAGCCGATCAGTTCGTCAGCGATCACTTCATTGACGTTTTTTACCGCTTTGAGAACACCTTTGCCCATGTACGCTCCCTTGTCGCCATCCCGCAGTTCAACGGCTTCGTGTTTCCCGGTAGATGCGCCGGAGGGCACGGCGGCGCGGCCGAGGTGACCGTCTTCCGTGGTTACGTCTACTTCCACCGTGGGGTTACCGCGGCTGTCTAAAATCTGTCTGGCATGGATCTCTGAAATGATACTCATGGGTAAAATTTTTATTGTTTAAATGCTGGAAAAAGTGACCTTTTCTTTACCACTAGTTTGTCAGTTCCCTGAACACGTCTTCGAGCGACAGCGAATTGCTCTGCAAAGAAAGGATGTTCCGGTTATTTATCAAAGCGAATTGCAGCAGGTTTTTCCGCACGGTTTCGGGGTCTGCGGTGTATAGCCGCCATGCGTTCCCTTCTGCCGGGGTTACCTTTTGGACGCCCGGGAGGGCTTCCAGATCTGCGGGGGCGGTTTCCTCGGCGAAGGCCACCTGGATGAATCCGGAGGCGCCCTGGCGGAGGGAGCTGATGGCCCCGTCTGCGATGATATGACCTTTATTAATGATGATGGCGCGGCTGCACAGGGCTTCCACTTCCTGCATGATGTGGGTGGAAAGCATGACCGTCTTGTTCTCCCCCAGTTCCCGGATGAGCCGGCGGATGTCTGCCAGCTGGTTGGGGTCGAGGCCGGAAGTGGGCTCGTCCAGGATGAGGACCTCCGGGTCGTGCAGCAGGGCCTGGGCCAGGCCCACGCGCTGTTTATAACCTTTTGATAACATGCCGATCTTCTTGTGGCGCTCCGGTGTGAGGCCCGTGCGAAGGATCATTTCGTCGATCCGCGCGGAGGCGCCCTTGCCCAGCCCGTGCATACCCGCGGCGAATTCCAGGAACTCGCGGATGTACATGTCCGGATACAGGGGGTTGGCTTCGGGGAGGTAACCTACGCGGCGGCGGACTTCCAGGGGAGCTTTGGCCACGTCGAACCCGCACACCGATGCCGAACCGCCGGTAGGCGGCAGGTAACCGGTGATGATCTTCATGGTGGTGGATTTACCGGCCCCGTTAGGCCCGAGGAACCCCACGATCTCGCCTTTCTGCAGGCTGAACGATATACCGTCCACCGCTTTTTGCTCCCCATACTGCTTCAGCAGCGCCGTTACGTTGATTGACATGCGTCGTTTTTGCGGTGACTAAATTAGCGTAAAAAAAATAGTTAACCACTAATCCCGCCGCCCCCGGCTTATAAATTTTCAAATCCACCTGCCCCCAAACCGGTGTAGAATATAGTTTCTGCGGCATTCATTCTCGATTAAATATATGAAATTTCTCTAATTCGTGTAGGTTGCTATTCAGCCGACTTTCTTAAACCCGTCACCTGTCAATATCGAACTTTCTCAGGAAGGCATTGGGTCTTTTCGTGGAATTTGAACCCAATGAACCTTTGCAGCCGGGCGCTACCATCCGCAGGGAATACGACCGCTGTGAAATAGGGCTCGCATGGAATCCGGAGATCCGTACGGACCGGCGGTTCGTGGAACTGATCGATGAGATCCGGAAAGGAGTGTAATGCCGGAAAAAGGGCCGCTACTAACTGCCCTTTTTCTTTGGAAATGAATTAGTTTCGCAGGATAGTTAACTCAACTTATATCTATGAAGAAATTTCTTTTATTCCTTTTGACGGTAAGCCCTTTCGCCGCAAAGTCGCAGAGTTATATAGAAAACCAGGAACTTTCGGAGAAAGCCGGTAAATTCTGGATCAATGGCATGGGGACGATGAAACGTCTCAGCCTGACGAATGTCCATAACAACGGCCAGATATTGCTACACAATGGCAGTTATGATGCGAACGCCACCAAGCGCCGCTGGGCGATCGGGTTAGACAATGCGGAGTCGGGAACGGGTAACACCGGGAGCGATTTTATGCTTTGGAATTACAATGATGCCGGTGTGTATAAAGGACTTTCCCTTTCTGTATCCCGATCTTCAGGCACAGTAAATTTTCATCAGGGAATTAACTTGATGAATACTACCGCCAATTACATCTTCTATACAGCTGCGGGCTACGGCGCGCCGGCTTTCACCACGCGTTCCCTCGGTACCAAAATGGTCTTGCATCCGTCCGTAACCTCGACCACAACTGATTATGCCATCGGCCTCGAGAAAAACGGCAGCTACACGGAATCCTGGTTCGGAATGCCCGATAATACGCATTACAGCAGTTTGAATTTCTACGGTGGCAACAAGGAAGTGGGCCGGATAGACGGGCTGGGAAGCAGTCAGTGGGAAGGACACGGCCGTTTCAAGGGTTGGTACACCGGTTTTGGCGTTGGCCCCGCAGCAGAAATCGGCGTTTCCGGAACGGTAGCCTGTTATATCGGATACAACCGTACCAGCGCATCCTACATTCCTGCTTACATGGCCGGAGGCAATGGATCCACGTTTACCAGCTTGCTGATTAATGAAACGGGTGTGGGGATCGGGGTAGGAACAGCTGGAACATATGCCGGGAAACTGAGCGTGTATGACGCCATCAACGGAAAATCTACTATTACCCTTCAATCCGCGTCGAATTCCCGTTTCTGGATACAAGAGGGAGGAAGTATCCTGCGGATTGGTGGTATCGGCTCGGCAGCGCCCGCAATGGGCGCTATCAACGTTACCAATGGCGGCCTCGTCGGCATCGGCACCCTCGTTCCCCAATCCGAACTTTCCGTAAACGGCACCATCACTTCCAAAAAAGTGAAAGTGCTGAACACCGGATGGGCCGACTACGTCTTCCTGCCGGATTACCAGTTGCCAACCCTTCGGGAAGTGGAACGCCACATCCGCGAGAAAGGCCACCTGAAAGACATCCCGTCAGAAAAAGAAGTGGAAAAAGAAGGGGTAGACCTGGGCGAAATGAATAAAAAACTCCTCGCCAAAGTAGAGGAACTGACGCTCTACCTCATCGAACAGAATAAAAAACTGGAAGCGCTGGAAAAGTGGAAATCGGAGCAGGAAGAGAAAGCCGGTAAATAAAACAAGGGCGGGGAATGATCTCCGCCCTTGCTGTTTTTGTTGGTCACTGCATTAGTAAGTGACGGCCGGCTCCAGGTCGCGCGCCTGGTCGATCATCGACTGTATTTCCGACAGCGAGGGCGCCCGGCCGCTGAGGTTCTTCAGCTGGTTCAGTTCGGTCACCTTGGCGTGGAGGTTCTCTGCGTTGCGGTTCCGCAATTCCTTCACCGTATCTACACCAGCGGCTTCGAGAAGCTCTGCGAACTGGTCGCCCACGCCATTCAGCCGCATCAGGTCTGCATGGTTCACCCATGTGAGGATCAAAGTTTCCGGAATGCCTGTGGATTCCGCGATGCGGGAACGGCCGCTTCTGGCCTGCCCGTCTTCCAGCAGCTTCTCCACGGTGTCAATACCGATGCCTTTCAGTTTTCCTGCGAAGTTGGGCCCTATGCCCTGGATCTCTTGTATCGGATAGCTCATAAAACAGATTGGTTTTGGTAAATGGAAATTAAGGAAAAGGGCACAGTTGTTGGCAAAAAAAATGTTAATTCGCTGTCAATCATGGATTGCCGTATTCAGGCTCTCCTTTAACCCTTACATTTGCAGGATGAAAAGATCGATCGCCCTCTTGCTCATGCTCCCGCAATTCGTGCAGGCGCAGTCGATGCCGGAGAAACATTACCCGAAAGGTTATTTCAGGAATCCGTTGAACGTACCTATGGAGCTCGCCGGCAACTTCGGCGAACTGCGTCCCAATCACTTCCATTCCGGGCTCGACCTCAAGACCCAACAGCGCGAGAACCTCCCCGTTCACGCCGCCGCCGATGGTTATGTAAGCCGCGTAGCCGTGTCGCACACCGGCTTCGGGAACGTGCTCTACATCACGCATCCCAACGGTTACACCACAGTATACGCCCACCTCAATAAATTCTTTCCGCAGCTCGACGAATACGTGGAGCGCAAACAATATGAGCTCGAAAGCTGGGCGGCGGACCTTACCATCCCGCCAGACCTTTTCCCCGTTAAGAAAGGCGAATTCGTTGCCTGGAGCGGGAATACAGGTGGCTCCGCAGGCCCGCACCTCCATTTCGAGATCCGCGATTCCCACACCGAAAAGCCCCTCAACGGCATGCTCTTCGGATTCAATATCCCCGACACCCGCGACCCGGAAATCTCCCGCATCGTGGTGTACGACCGCAACCGCAGCATCTTTGAGCAAACGCCCATGGTAGTGCCGGTCCATAAGGGAAAAGACGGGAAATACGCCGCCAGCCGGCCGCTCGTAAAGGTGCCCACCAGCAAGGTGAGCCTGGGCGTGAGCGCGCTCGACCGGCAGTCCAATTCCCCCAACCCCAACGGCATCTACGAAGCCATGCTGCTCCGCGATGGCGCGCTGGACCTGGGTTTCCAGCTGGATAACATCGGGTACGACGAAACGCGCTACCTCAACGCGCACATCGATTATAAAATGAAGAAGGGTGGCGGACCATACGTGCAACTACTGTTCGCGCTCCCCGGCAACCAGCTCGATATTTACCATGACAAGGCGGGAGAAGACGGGGTGATCGACCTGTCTGACGGACAGGCGCACCCGGTGACCGTCCGCGTAACGGATGCTTACGGCAACACTTCCGATGTGAAGATTTCGCTGCAGCAAAGCGGCGGCAAGACGGCCGAAGCGGTCTGCGCCAACCGGATGTTCCCCGAATCGATGAATATTTTCGAGAACAACCAGGTGGAATTCAGTTTGGATGAAGGCTCGCTGTACGACGAGGTTTGTTTCCGGTATTCGGAGATCGCGGCGGGTAGTGGATATTCGAACATTTATCGTTTGCATTCCGCGCTCGTGCCGCTGCACGCAGGGTTCAGTCTGCGGATAAAACCCACGCGCGCAGTGCCGGCGCATTTGAAGGATAAGATGGTTTTGGAGCGGAAAGGGTTCGGGGAAAGCGTGACGCCGGCCACGGCGGAGGGAGACGGATGGTATCGCGGAAGCTCGCGCGACCTGGGGGATTTCCAGCTGGTGATCGATACCATTCCTCCGAAAATCACGCTGCTGGGCGGCATCAAGCAGAACGCCAACCTCGGCAGCGCCACGCGCATAGCGTTCAGTATGAGCGACGGCAGCGGGGTGAAATCCTACCGCGCGGAGCTCGACGGAAAATGGTTGCGCTTTTCGCGAAAAAGTAACGTAGTTTCTTATAATTTTGATAAGCATTGCCCTCCGGGTACGCATACCCTTACGCTCACCGTGACGGACATTGCCAATAACTCATCCACATATACTTTGACGTTTAAACGCTAGTAACACCATGACGCATCTGCAACCTGGGGTAAGCGCCCCCGACTTTTCCGCCGTGGACCAGCATGGTAACACCATATCGCTGGCCGATTTCAGAGGAAAGAAAGTCATCCTCTATTTTTATCCGCACGACATGACGCCAGGCTGTACAACCCAGGCCTGCAATCTGCGCGATCACCATTCCCAGCTGTTGAACAGGGGGTATGCCGTGATCGGGGTTAGTGAGGATGACGCGGCAAGCCACAAGAAATTTAGCGACAAGTACGACCTGCCCTTCCCCATTCTCGTGGATACCGGCCACGACATCCTGAATGCCTACGGCGTTTGGGGAGAAAAGACATTCATGGGCCGTACTTACGACGGTACCCATCGTACCACATTCCTCATCGATGAGGAAGGCAACATCGCCCACATCATCGCGAAGCCTGACAACGGAGACCACGCCCGCGAGATCATCGCACTTTGGGAAGGTAATACGGACGGTTGGGTGGATGTGAAACCGGAAGAAGAAAAAGCCGCCGAGCCCGTAACCGCCGCAACCACGGAAGCTGCCGTTGAAGTTGCTGCCGCTCCCGCTGCTGCGCCTGCTCCGGCCGCGCCAGCTAAAAAAGCGCCTGCAAAAAAGAAGGCCGCTCCCGCTGAAAAGAAAGCGGCACCTGCAGCGCCTGCTAAAAAGCCCGCTGCCAAGGCAAAACCGGCTCCGAAAGCGAAAGCCGCTACCAAAGCGAAGCCCGCCGCCAAAAAAGCCGCCGCTAAAGCTGCACCTGCCAAACCCGCTGCTAAAAAGGCTGCTGCCAAGCCTGCCGCCAAAAAAGCTGCTGCGAAAGCAAAACCCGTAGCGAAAAAAGCCGCCGCCAAAGCAAAACCCGCTCCCAAAGCGAAAGCGAAAACAGCCGTTAAAGCTAAACCCGTAGCCAAGAAAGCCGTTGCGAAAGCCAAACCCGCTCCCAAAGCCAAGGCGAAAGTAAAAGCAAAACCGGTGGCGAAGAAAGCTGCCGTTAAAGCGAAACCCATAGCGAAAAAAGCTGTAGCCAAAACCAAACCTGCTCCCAAAGCCAAGGCGAAAGTGAAGGCAAAGCCCGTAGCGAAGAAAGCCGCCGTTAAAGCGAAACCCGTAGCGAAGAAAGCTGTAGCGAAAGCCAAACCCGCTCCCAAAGCCAAGGCGAAAGCAAAAGCGAAACCGGTAGCGAAGAAAGCCGCCTCCAAAGCGAAGCCGGTAGCCAAAAAAGCCGCCGTGAAAGCAAAACCGAAACCGGCTCCGAAAGCAAAGGCCAAGGTAAAAGCAAAGCCCGCTCCCAAGGCTAAAGCGAAAAAACGCTAAGCCAAAGCGTAAGAATATCCGCGCCAATCCCGCGAAATAACAAGGCTGACCGTAATGGTCAGCCTTGTTTGTTTATGCCGGATGAAAACCGAAGGTCGCTTCTATCGGCTTTCCTGAATGATATTCATGGTCAGCGTCAGTACTGCAGGATAGGGTTCCGGGGAATCCGGCCGCCAGTAATGCATCCGCCACAAAAGTAAAAGGCTGACCATGCGGTCAGCCTTTCCTGTATGCTAAAAGAGCGGATTAGCGTTTCTGGCGCTGGGCGCGGAATACCTGACCCGTTTTAAACTTGTTGCCTTCGGGGCTGCCCACACGGTCCATTGCGCAACGGAAGCCTACGGTGTTGGTGGCCATTTCTTCCTGCATGTAGCGGCGGGTGCCGGGAGAAAGCCAGTAGGCACGGTCGTTCCAGCTACCACCTTTGATCACGCGGGATTTGTCATTGATCAGGGTTGTGATGCCGTAACCGTATTCCACGAGCGAAAGGGAGTCACCATCCAGGTAGTTGATCACGTCGCCTTTCTGGTAGTTCAGACGGCTGGCGGATTCTTCATCCGTTACGTCGCGCATTTTCAGCACGCCCAGGCTGTCTTTTTCGAACTCCTTGTTCTCGTTTTGATATACCGTCTGGAATTTGTTACCACGGAAGTAGTTGAAGTCATCACCATCGATGGTGGTCAACGGCCTGTACACGTCGTTCACCCACTCGCTCACGTTACCCGACATGTTATACACGCCGAAGTTGTTGGGGAAGAACGAACGAACGGGAGCGGGGATGGAAGCCCGGTCGTTCAGGCCGCCGGCCATACCCATGTTGTCGCCCGAGCCGCGTTTGAAGTTCGCCAGGAACTGACCTTGCCAGTTACCGCGGCGGATATCGCGCAGGCCGGCGTTGTTGGTGCCCCAGGAGTAGATCTGTTTGTTGAGGATCAGCTCTTCCCCGCGTTTGCCTTCTTTCTTGGAAGGGTTGGGGTTCTGACCGATATATCCCAATGCGGCGTATTCCCATTCTGCTTCCGTGGGCAGGCGGTAGTTCGGCAGCATGATACCGTCTTCGAACTGCGCGCCACGGGGAGAACCGTCGGCGTTGGCGAATTGTTTCTTCGCGGATTTGGTCATTTTGCCCGGCGTACCTTCGTACAGGCCGGCCATGTAGGCTTTGGAATCGAACGTGTTATCGTCTGCCTGGTTCATGATGTCTGCCTTGGAAAGAAGGCCGGCGTCCATGAGGAGTTTTTCGTTCACACGGTTGGATCGCCATTTGGCGTAATCGGTCGCCTGTTTCCAGGAAACGCCCACCACCGGGTAATCATTATAGGCGGGGTGACGGAAGTAGTATTCCACGAGCGGCTCGTTGTAAGCCAGTTCGCTACGCCAAACGAGAGAGTCCGGCAAAGCGCCGCGGTAAACGTCGGGGAAAGATTCTCCGTACACACGGCTCAGCCAGAACAGGTACTCGCGGTAGTTCACGTTGGATACTTCATTCTCGTCGATATAAAACGACGAAACCGTAATACGGCGGGGGATATTGTTCCAGTCGCCCATCACATCCTGCTCCGTGGCGCCCATGGCGAAAGTACCGCCCTGAACGAACACAAGTCCCGGACCAGTGAACTGGTCTTTGCTCTTGGCAACGGAGAAACCACCCATCTTGGGGTCGTTATAATTCCAGCCCGTAGCGGAAGAAGCGTCCTTCTTCTTCCCGAACAGTCCGCCGCCGCCGTTCTTGCTGCAGGCAGACATGGACATTACCACGCTGGTGCCCACAATCAAGGATAAGGAGGTTAATCTGTGCATGCGATAACAGCTTTTGATCGATACAATTTAGGTATTCAAATAGGTAAACGCAAATGTAATTCTTTTTATTTTATAGCAAAAATAAATAATCTGTAAACAGGTGCGTGTAACGGGCGTTGTGAAACTCCCTGATATATATTAGGTTTGTGTGATACAAGCTTTCCGACCTTATGCGCATCGCCCCCCGGAGAACCCGCTTCCTGGCCCTGGCCATTTGCCTGCTGCCCGCCCTCGATTCGGCGGCGCAACGGCAGTATGCATCCCGGTCGGTGCTGGCAGATGGTCAATGGCGGAAAGTCTCCGTTTCACAGCCCGGCGTCTACCGCATTCCCCTGCAGGCCCTGCAGCGCTGGGGGCTCCCGGCCGAAGGGAAACCCTCCTCCACCGTCCGCATCTTCAGCCACGGCGGCGATATGCTACCGGAAGATAATGCCATCCCACGGCCCGACGATCTCCCCGAAATCGCCCTGACCATCGTTGACGGGGGCGACGGTATTCTAAACGGCAACGATTACATTTTATTTTATGCGCCCGGCCCCCTCCGCCGGCAATTTTCCGCCGGGGAATGGGAACACCGCTCCAACTTGTATGCGGATTCGGTCTGTTATTTCATTACCCTCGGTGCCGGCGGGCTCCGGATCCCTGCAGACGCGGGAAAGCCGCCGGTGACAGAATATAACAAGGAGTACGATTACCTCAGCGTTTTCGAGCAAGACAAACACAATATACTTTCCGGCGGGAAACAATGGATGGGCGCCCGATTTTCCTCCCTGCCGGAAGACGCCCTGGTGCGCACATACCCCACGAATGTACCTGCGAACCTGACGGACGCGGTGTTGCGGATTCGCTTCGCCGCGCGATCCACATCCGGCGCGAAGTTCGGGGTCGCAGCGGGCGGCCAGGCGCTGGGAACGCTCTTCCCGCCACCCGTACCCGGCAATATCTTCGATACCTACGCGGCTACGGTGAACGGTTCCTTCCCTGCCACTCATCCCGCCAACGTGACCGTTACCTTTTCCGGAAACGCAAGCGCACAGGGTTGGCTGGATTTTTTTACGATCGAAGGCCGCGCCCCGCTTGCGCTTCCGGCGCAAGGCTCCCTGCTTTTCCGCGACACCCGCAGCTTCGGCACGGGCAAAACCGCCGGGTTCGAGATCTCCGGAACAGACCCCGGCACCCGGGTCTGGGACGTCACCGATCCGCAACGGCCTGTCCAGCTATCAACGGAATCATCCAATAATACCTTACGCTTCTCGCGCGATGCGGGCGTATTGCGCGAATATGCCGCCTTCCGGCCGGATGGCCTGCCAGAACCTGCGTACATCGGGCCGGTCGCGAACCAGGACCTTCACGGCCAGGCGCCCGCGCAAATGCTCATCATCACGTCGGGACAACTCCTGCCACAGGCCGAAAAACTCGCCGCCTGGCGACGCGATCATTCCGGCCTGAGCGTCAGCTGCGTAACTACCGACCTGATCTGGAACGAGTTCGGCGGCGGATCGGCGGACCCCTCGGCGCTGCGGGATTTCCTCAAAATGCATTACGACCGCAAAACCCTGCGGTTCGTGCTGCTCATGGGGCGCGCCGGTTATAACTATAAAAAATCTACTGCGGAAAGCGTGCCGGTTTGGCAAAGCCCCGCGTCGCTGCACGGCCTCAATACCCATCCCAGCGACGATTTCTACGCCTTCCTCGATGATAACGATGATATTTCGGAACATGGTGCTCTGCTCGATGTAGCCGTTGGCCGACTTCCGGTGTCGACGGTGGAAGAGGCGGCTTCGGTGGTGGATAAGATCATGCGTTACGAATCGCCCGCTTCTTTCGGGGAGTGGCGCCAGGAGCTGACTTTCGTGGCAGACGATGAAGATGCCAATCTTCATTTCGACGACGCGGAATCCGTGGCGAACATGGTGGCAGGAGCATCCCCGGACTTCCATATCAACAAGATTTACCTCGACGCATATCCCCAGGTGGCGGGCGCATCGGGCAGCCGTTATCCTGCTGTGAACGAGGCCGTCCGCCACCGGATGAACGCCGGCAACCTGGTATGGAATTACAGCGGCCATGGCAGCGCGGCGCGGCTGGCGGAGGAGGCTATTCTCAGCGAAACGTCTGCCGCGCAATGGGACAACACCGAACGGTTGCCCCTGCTGATTACCGCTACCTGCGACTTTGCGCCGTTCGATCAGCCGGAGGTCCGGCCGCTGGGCGAGCAGTTGCTGCTGCGAAAAAATGGCGGGGCGATCGCTTTGCTGACCACCACCCGCGCCGTGCTCGCCGCTTCCAATAAAGTGATGAACGCCAATTACTTCCGCGAGGCTTTCCGCCCGGGCGCTTCCGGGAAAATGCCGCTCCTGGGCGAAGGGGCGATGCGCGCCAAAAACGCCACTTATGCGCAATCGGCCGATGCGGTCAATAACCGGAAGTTCCAGCTCCTGGGCGATCCGGCCATGGCCATCGCTTTTCCGCAGCAGCGGATATTCCTGGATTCGGTAAACGGGAAAGCCGCCGATGCCGCGGATTCCCTCAAGGCGCTGGGTTTTTACCGGCTTTCGGGCAGTGTGAGGGATGGGAGCGGGAATGTGCGGACCGGTTTTCATGGCCGGGTGCATATTTCCGTCCACGACGCGCCGGGGCAGCGGTTCACCCGCGCCAACGACCCCGGTAGCCAGCAGGCGGCGTTCGCAGAAGACGACCGCTTGTTGTTCCATGGGAGCGATACTGTAATTGCAGGGCGCTTTGCTGCGGGGTTCGTGGTACCGAAAGACATGTCGCAATCCGGTGCGGTGGCCGTAATGCGCTTTTACGCGGAAGGGAAATCCGAAGACGCGGGCGGGGCCTGGCGGGGCATGCGGCTGCGCGGGACCGCCGAAGGCGGACAACCCGACCGGGAAGGCCCCCGGATCGGGGCCTGGATGGATCATTTTCGGTTTACGGACGGCGGTCGCACATCGGCTTCGCCCACGCTGCTGCTGCATTTGAAGGATATTTCCGGGATCAACGCAACAGGCAACGGCACGGGGCACGACATTACCGCCGTGCTCGACGACCATGCGCAATTTTTCGTCCTGAATGAATTTTATGCCGCCAGTCCGGGCACCTGGCAGGAGGGAACGGTACAATTCCCCCTGGCAGGCCTTTCCCCCGGGCCGCATACCCTGACCATCCGCGCCTGGGACGCCTGGAATAACTCCTCGGCCCGGACGATCAGGTTCGTGGTGGCGGGGGGAGAGGACAGCGGCCCTGCGGTTTGGACGTACCCGAACCCGGCACAGGGTTTGGTGCGGTTCATGATCGAATGTCCGTGGCAGGATGTGGATGTTGACGTGGTTATCACTATCTTTGCATCTTCGGGACAGGCCGTAAAGCAGATCAAGAGCACAATAAATACAGCGAACGGCCGTTTTGGGGATGTACCATGGAATACTGGTGCCGCCGGATCGGGAGCAAGACTGACCCCTGGGATTTACTTCTATCAAATCAGCTTGAGCAATAGGGAGCGCGGCCAACGTATTTTGGGCGGGAAGATGATATTATATTAATTTGTATATTATAAAATGAATATATTTAAGCGCATAATATTATACGTTACATCCCCGTTTATTGCTTTTAATAAATTAGAACTTATTTTTACATTTAAGCTAACTAAATAGTATTGCATGTTTTCAAGGATATCGACAGCTGTTATTTGCATTTCTTTCCTATGCCTATCAAACAATGCAAATGCGCAACTTGACCCTTCCAATCCTGTAGATGGGAGGACAAATGTGATCAGCACGGCTGTGCCTTTCCTGCGTATTTCGCCGGACGCCCGCAGCGGCGCTATGGGTGACGCAGGTGTTGCCATTTCCCCGGACGCCAATTCCGTTTACTGGAACCTTTCCAAGCTTCCGTTTGCCAAAAAGAAATCCGCAGTAGCGGTTACCTATACGCCCTGGCTGAAAGAGCTCGTGAACGATGTATTTCTCGCCCAGCTGGCGGGTTATACCCAGCTCGACGAGAACCAGGCCATCGGCGGATCGCTCCGCTATTTCTCCCTGGGCGATATCGAGTTCAGGAATAACAACGGCCAGTTCGACGGGAATTTCCGGCCGCGGGAGTTCGCTTTCGACGCGGGTTATGCCCGTAAACTGAGCGAAAACTGGTCGATGGGCGTTACGCTCCGCTACATCCACTCCAGCCTTGCCAGCGGTACGATCAACGATCAGACGATCCGCCCCGGGCGCGCCGTGGCTGCCGACCTTTCCGCTTACTACACCAAGGATTTCGAGAACAACAACGGCGGCACCAACAATTTCAGCGCCGGTCTCGCCATCTCGAACATCGGTAACCGTATCTCCTACACCCAATCCGCGCAGAAAGACTTTCTGCCGACCAACCTGGGACTGGGCGCCGCGTATACCATCGGTATCGACGAATACAACAAAGTGACCTTTACGGCAGACATCAATAAACTGATGGTGCCGTCTGTCCAATACCAGGGCGATTCCGCCTACCTTCCTAACAAAAGCATGCTGGAAGGGATGTTCAGTTCATTCGGCGATGCACCGGGCGGGTTTAAGGAAGAAATGCAGGAGCTGATGTATTCCGTAGGTGCGGAATACTGGTATAACGAGCTGTTCGCCGTTCGTGCGGGTTATTACAACGAGCACGCGTCTAAGGGGAACCGCAAATTTTTTACGGCCGGTGTTGGCGTTAAATACAATATCTTCGGGCTGAACTTTTCGTACCTCGTGCCTTCGGGAACGGGTATCCAGCGCAACCCGCTGTCCAACACGCTCCGCTTCTCGCTGACGTTCGACCTGGGCGCAAATGAGGAATAGATAGTATATTTGCCATAATACTTTTTAAGATGCAATAAATCCTCCGGTCTTTTGGAGGATTTATTATTTTACGGAATAGCAAAAAACTGGATCATGACTAAGCTAAGGATTGGATTGGGAGTGGATTTTCATCAGCTGGTAACCGGCCGCGACTTCTGGCTGGGCGGGGTTTTGGTACCCCACAGCAAAGGGGCGCTCGGCCACAGCGACGCGGACGTGCTCCTGCATGCCATTTGCGACGCCATGCTCGGCGCCGCGGCCCTGGGCGACATCGGGACGCATTTCCCCGATACCGACAATACCTATAAAGACATCGACAGCAAAATATTGCTTACCCGTTGCAGCGAGCTGATCAAAGCCAAAGGCTACAGCGTGGTGAACGTGGATGCGACCCTTTGCCTGCAGGCGCCCAAGATCAAACCGTACGTTCCGCAGATGCAGGAAGTGATCGCGCAGCGGCTGGGGCTGACGGCGGAAGACGTTTCCATCAAGGCAACCACAACAGAAACGCTCGGCTTCGTGGGACGTGAGGAAGGTGTGGTGGCTTATGCCAACGTGCTC
The DNA here is from genome assembly GCF_003958645.1 of Chitinophaga rhizosphaerae. GTDB lineage: Bacteria > Bacteroidota > Bacteroidia > Chitinophagales > Chitinophagaceae > Chitinophaga > Chitinophaga rhizosphaerae. Next base: position 7,816 of record NZ_RXLO01000004.1, on the reverse strand, counting down.
CTCGAAAAGCAATAACCTTTTTAACGATAACTGTTACCTTTGTTCAATGGCTGATATTCAAGTAAAAATCATCAACCGTTCCGGCAATCCGCTTCCCACATACGCAACGGCGGACGCGGCCGGGATGGACCTTCGTGCCAACCTGGAAACTGCCGTTACGCTGCAGCCCATGGAGCGTACCCTCATCCCTACGGGCCTTTTCATGGAACTGCCTTCGGGTTTCGAAGCACAGGTGCGCCCCCGCAGCGGCCTCGCCATCAAACAGGGGCTTACCCTCCTCAATACGCCCGGCACGATTGATGCAGACTACCGGGGAGAGATCAAGATCATCATCATCAACTTATCCACCGAACCGCAAACCATCCAGCACGGCGACCGTATCGCGCAGATGGTGATCGCTCCTTTCGTGCAGGCTGCGCTTGCCGAAGTCGTGGAACTGAGCGATACCGTTCGCGGTGAAGGCGGATTCGGTCATACCGGCAAATCCTGAGCATGCGCATCACCGGCATACTGATCCTGGCATTATCGGGGGTGATCGCCGCTTCCTGCGGCAGCCAGCGCAAAAGCGCCGCCCTGATACCCGCCCCGTTGCAACAGGAAATCCTGGCGCAGCGGGCGGACAGTCTTTTCTTTGCCGCGCAGCGTTCCAAAATGCTCGGCGATTACAAGACGGCCATCACGCAGTATTCCGACTATTTGCGCCTCAACCGCGATAATGCGGCCATTTATTACGAGCTGAGCCGCCTGTTCATGGAAGCGCGCAACCCGCAATATGCGCTCGGCTTCGCACGCCGCGCCGCCGGTATGGACTCCTCCAACAAATGGTACCAGATGGCGCTGGCCGAAGCATTTTCCGTCAACGAAATGTTCGACAGCGCGGCCTTGGTGTACGACCGGCTTATGAAAGCGAGCCCGCAAGACGATGATCTCCTTTTCAATAAAGGGCTGTCCCTCTCGAAAGCGCGCAAGTTCGCCGACGCCATCCGCATTTTCGATACCCTCGAAGCGCGCGTGGGCCTCAACGATGAGATCGTTTTCCAGAAACAGCGGATTTTCATGCGGCTCGATTTGCCCGATCATGCGGCCGCGGAAGTGCGGCGCCTCATTGCCCAGGAACCCGAAGAGCTCCGATACTGGGGCCTCCTGGCGGAAATTTATGAAGCGGTTGACCGTTCTGCACAGGCCAAAGGCGTGTACGATACCATCCTCATGATCGACCCGCAGCATCCCCGCGCCCTCATCGCCATCGCCAATATGGAAAGGAAGAACGGCAACGAGGCGCGCTACCGCGCATTCCTCCTCAAAGCGTTCCATAACCCGGATTTCAATATCGACGAAAAGGTATCTTTCGTATATCCTTATTTGCAGATGCTGGAAACGGATACCACCAAAAAGGCGGAAGGCATCATGCTGGCCAATCTCATCGTGGAGTCGCACCCCGGTGAAGCGAAAGCCTATGCGCTGAGGGCCGATATGTACTCGCAGGCCAATGTGCCGGACAGCGCGCTGATGAATTATAAACTCGCGCTGGACCTGGATTCCACGCGGTTCAGCGTGTGGTACCAGCTCATGTACCTGTATTCCAGGACCGAACAGCCCGATTCCCTCCTCCGTGTGAGCAGCCACGTTATGCAGCAGTTCCCGCGGGAATTCATGGGATATTATTTCAACGGGCTGGCCAATTATTTCAAACAACGATATGATGCCGCGGCCTTCGCGCTCAACGGCGCCCTCGGGATCGGCGGCGAAAAACGCTTCGTGGCGGATGTGTACGCCCTGCTGGGAGACACCTATCACGCCAGCGGCCTCCATTCCCGGAGCGACAGCTGTTACGAGATCGTGCTGGGCATGCGGCCGAAAGACCATATCGTCATGAATAACTACAGCTATTACCTGTCTATGCGCGGCGAAAAACTCGAAAAGGCTGAAACCCTCGCCAGAACGGCCATCGAGCTGAAGCCCGACAGTCCTACCTACATGGACACCTATGCATGGATACTTTTCCGCCTCGGCCGCTACCGCGATGCCAAGCTGTGGATCGAAAAGGCGCTCGAATTTGCCGACGCGCAACAGGATCCCGACGTGTTGGAGCATTACGGAGACATTCTTTTCAACCTGAACGAAAAGGAAAAAGCCATGCAATTCTGGCAACTGGCAAAGGCCAAAGGGGCCAATTCCCACGGCCTCGCCCGCAAGATCGCGGAGAAGCGTTACATCAAAAACATCGACCGTTGAATGGCGGGCGCAAAAAAATCGACGAACAGTATCATGAATCGTAAAATAGAACTTCCAATTGTTGCATCGCTGATCAGTCTGGCATTATTTTCCTGCCGTTCCACGCGCATCACACGCGCCACCTTTCCGTCAGACACTACCGCTCCCGCTGCCCGCCCCGATTCGGTGGACACGGAAAAAGCCCTCGCCGAAGCCCGCGAAATCCGCGATAGGGTGACGGCCAACCGTGTGCCTTACGAAACGTTCACCGCCGATTTGAAAATGGATTTCGAAGACGACCGGGGGAAGAAAGGCAATAATCTCGGGGTGAACATCCGGATGCAGTACGACAGTGCCATCTGGGTACGCATCGGCGGCCCGCTGAACGTGGAAGGCGCCCGGATCCTCATCACGCGGGACAGCATTAAAGTGACCAACCGGCTGGAAGGTACGGTGACGCTGCGCAGCACGGCGGAAGGGAAAGAACTGATGAAACTGGAAATGGGCCTCACCGAACTGCAGGACCTGCTGGTAGGGAACCCCGTGTTCCTCGGCGATTCCGTAGGGCAGGTAGTACGCACCCAGTCGATCGTTTCGTTCATGTCGAACATGAAAGACCTCGTGAGCCAGTTCAACGTGTTTGCCGACGATTACCTGATCCAGCAGGTGAAGCTCTCCGATGCCGACGGCTCCCGGCCTGCGCCCAGGGTGGTGGAGCTGACTTACGGTGATTTCAGAGCGGTGGAAGGGCGGAAACTGGCTTTCCAGCGGAAAATTTACGTGGAGGAAAAGCAGGTCATGAAAGTGGCGCTCGACTTCCGGAAGATGGAATTCAACAAGCCGGTGAGCTTCCCGTTCCCCATTCCGTCGTCTTTCACCCGTCAATAGAACACAATTTCGTTGTATATTTAACGTTATAAACATCATTTCGGAACTATAAATATGGTGCAATTGAAAAAGTTCATCCCGTTACTTATCCTGGTGCTGGCACTGGCCCCGGGTATGCTGCATGCGCAGACCCAGAGCCGGGAGGAACTGGAGCGGAGGAAGCGTGAGCTCCAGAAAGAAATGGAGGACGCGCAAATTATGTTGAAGGAAACGAAGAAATCCAGCCGCGAAAACCTCGGGCAGCTGCGCGCCCTGCGCAACAAGATAGACGTGCGTACCCGGATGATCCGCAATATCAACGAAGAGATCACCTTCATCAACGGCGATATCAACACGGCGCTTCGCGATGTGAAAACACTGCAGCGCGACCTCGATACCCTCAAGGAACAATACGCGCAGCTCGTGGTGGCGGCGTACAAGAACAGGAGCTCCTATGCTTTCCTGAACTTCATTTTCTCCGCCAAAAGTTTCAATGATGCCGTTAAGCGGTATAAATACCTCCAGCAATACCGCGATTTCCGTCGCCGGCAAGCCGATAATATCATCGAAACGCAGGAACAGCTGCGGGTGAAAGTGAAAAACCTCCAGGACCAGCGCGCGAAACGTTCCACAGCGCTTACCACGGAGCAGGCAGAGCGTGAGACCCTCGAGAAAGACCGGAAGGAAAAAGACGCGGTGATCAGCAAGCTGAAAGGGCGCGAAAAAGAGCTGGCGCGAGATATTGCCCAGAAACAGCGCGACCAGAAGAAAGTGCAGGACCTCATCCGCGCGGTGATCCGCAAGGAGATCGAAGCAGCGCGCAGGAAAGCCGAGGCGGAAGAACTGGCCCGCAGGAAAGCGATCGAAGCGGAAAAGAAACGGAAGGAAGAAGAGCGCCAGCGTGCACTGGCCGCAGCGCGCGAAGCTGCGAAAGCCGCGGCGGCGCAGAATGCGGCGAACAATAATAACAACACGGCGGCCAACAATAAACCGGAAACACCGCCTCCGCCTCCGGAAACCAGGCCCGAGCCCCCGGCTCCGGCGCCTGAAAAGCCGACACGCGTGTACAACGTACTGGAAGCCACGCCCGAAGCTGCCGCCCTTTCAGAAAACTTCGAGAACAATAGAGGAAAACTCCCCTGGCCCGTGGAAACCGGTTCCATCATCGGTTACTTCGGCATCCAGAAAAACCCGGACATCAAGATCACTGAAGAAAACGACGGCATGATCTTCGCCACCCGCAAAGGCGGCAACGTGAAAGCGGTGTTCAGCGGGCAGGTGCGCTCCGTGTTCGCCATCCCCGGCGGCGGCTACGCCATCACCATCAAACACGGTCAGTACTTCACCAACTACGTGGGCCTCTCCGGTTTCAGCGTGAAATCAGGGCAGTCGGTAACCACCGGCCAGGTGATCGGTACCGCCCGTACCAATGAAGAAGAAAGCGCCGGTGTGGTGGAAGTGCAGATTTATAAAGTAGATAAATTGCAGAACGCCAATACCTGGTTCAGAAAATAACAGGCCCGGTTTCGGGAAACGAAAAAGAGCGACGGAATGCCGTCGCTCTTTTTTTTATGTCTTGCCGCATTTAATTGCGAACCACGGATTGCTGGAGCACGTTGTCGTACAACGCTTCATATTGCGGGATGATATTGTCGATATGGAAGCGCAGCGCCTGTTCGAGTGCGCCCGCGCGCAGGGAAGCGAGCAGCTTCTCGTCTTGCAGGATAGCGATCGCATGGGCCGCCATCTGGTCTACATCGCCCACGGGGCTGGAGTATCCGGTGACGCCGTCGATATTGATCTCGGGGAGGCCGCCGGCGTTGGACGACAGTACGGGCACCTGGCTGGCCATGGCTTCCAGGGCGGCGAGGCCAAAGGATTCGTATTCGGACGGGAGGAGGAAAAGGTCGGAGATCGACATGACATCTTCCAGCTGCTCCTGTTTCCCAACGAACCGGATATCGTCGCACAGGCCCATTTCGCGGCACATGCATTCGATCATGGGGCGGTCTGGCCCGTCGCCCACGAGGAGGAGCTTGGCGGGCATGACGTCGCGCACCTGCCGGAAGACCTTCACCACATCCGGAACGCGTTTCACTTTGCGGAAGTTGGAGACGTGGAGGAGGATTTTTTCGCCGTTCGGCGCGATGGCCTGGCGGAAATGGGGAAGCTCGCGGCGTTTGAAGCGCGCGGTATCCACGAAATTGTAAATCACCGAGATGTCCTTTTCGATGGGGAACGATTTGTAGGTTTCGTCCCGCAGGTTGTTGGACACGGCCGTGATGGCGTCAGACTCGTTGATGGAAAAGGTGACTACGGGCGCGTAGGTTTTGTCTTTCCCCACCAGTGTAATATCCGTGCCGTGCAGCGTGGTGATGAAGGGGATATGCCGGCCTTGCTTGGCGACGATCTGCTGCGCCATATATGCCGTGGAAGCATGGGGGATGGCGTAGTGAACGTGGAGCAGGTCGAGTTTCTGATTGAGGATCACGTCTACCATCGTACTGCTGAGCGCGCTTTCATAGGGCGGGAAATCGAACAGCGGATATGTGGGGACCTGAACTTCGTGATAATAAATATTGGCGTGGAAAGCATTCAGTCTGACGGGTTGCTGGTAGGTGATGAAGTGCACCAGGTGCCCCTTGTCGGCCAGGGCCTTGCCCAGTTCCGTCGCCAATACGCCGCTACCGCCATAGGTAGGGTAGCATACAATTCCAATGCGCATCCGGGAATGGATTTAATGAGTTGCTAAGGTAAGTATTTTAAAATTAGTTAGCTTTAAACCCGTAAATCCGGATCTAAACATGATGAAGCCAATTTTAGCTGTGCTGGCCTGCATTTCGGTGCAAACCGCCAGTGCGCAGGCGTCAGACTCCCTCGCTATCCGCCGCCTGGCAAACGAGGTGTTGACCCGCAGTACCGCGTATGAAAACCTGCGGGTGCTGACCAAACAGATCGGCGGCCGCCTGGCCGGGTCGCCGCAAATGGTGAAGGCCGAAAAATGGGGTGCCGAAGCGTTGAAAACCGCCGGAGCCGACACGGTGTTCACCCAGGAATGCATGGTGCCGCATTGGGTGCGGGGCGAAAAGGAACAGGCCCGCATCGTGAGCCGCCGGCGCGATTTCGTGCCGCCGCTGAACGTCCTGGCACTGGGGAATTCCGTAGGAACTGGCAGGAAAGGGGTAACGGCGCCCGTGATCGAGATAAAATCTTTCGACGAGCTGGAGGCACGGAAAAATGAAGTGAAAGGGAAGATCGTCTTCTATAATTATCCCTTCAACCCGACGTTCGTCAAAACATTCCATAGTTATGGCGATGCCGTGAAATTCCGTGGCCAGGGGCCCAGCCGTGCGTCGAAATACGGTGCGGTGGCGGTGATCGTGCGGTCCATGAGCCATAGTATGGACAATCACCCGCATACCGGCAGTACGCGGTACAACGATTCTTTCCCGAAGATCGCCGCGGTGGCCATCGGGTTGAAAGATGCGGACCGGCTAAGCCAGCGGATCGTGAACGACCCGACGATGCAGGTTTTCCTTCGTACTACCTGCGAAATGTTGCCGGATACGATCGGTCATAACGTGATCGGAGAATTGCGCGGCAGCGAGTTCCCCGATCAATATATAACGGTTGGCGGTCACCTTGATTCGTGGGACAACTGCGAGGGTGCGCACGACGACGGTGCCGGCGTGGTGCAGTCGATCGAGATACTGAGGGCATACAAGGCGCTGGGGATCCGGCCGAAGCATTCGATCCGGGTGGTGTTGTTCGCTAACGAGGAAAACGGGACGCGTGGGGGAGTGAAGTATGCCGAGTTGGCGAAGCAGAACAATGAAAAGCATGTGTTTGCGCTCGAGAGTGATGCCGGGGGATTTACGCCCAGGGGTTTCATCATGGAAATGACGGACGCCCAGCGCGCCAGGGTAAAGAGCTGGACGCAGTTGCTGCAGCCTTATGGGTTGTATGATTTCGATGAAGTGGGCTCGGGGGTGGATATTACGCCGTTGGGCCGGGCGTTCGGCATCCCGATGGCTGAACTTTCTCCCGATTCGCAACGTTATTTTGATATTCATCATGCTGCGTCGGATACATTTGAGGCGGTGAACAAGCGGGAGTTGGAAATGGGCGCCGTGGGCATGGGGGCGTTGATCTATTTGGTTGATAAATACGGTTTATAATCCTGATATGAAAAAATTCGTACTCATTATTATGTTGATCATCCTGGTGGTGCTGGGAGGATTCTTTTATTACCGGTATTACTTTGTGTTTGGCCGGGGTACCAAGGCGGGGGAGCTGAACTTCTTCGTGGAGAAAGGGTATGTCTGGAAAACTTATGAGGGGCGGCTGATCCAGTCCGGTTTTAAGCCGCAGACGTTGGGCGGCGTGCAGTCGAACGAGTTCCAGTTTTCCGTGACGGACGAGAAGGTGGCGCAGTTGCTGATGGGCAGTAGCGGGAAGTTGCTGGAGTTGCATTACCGGGAGCACCTGGGGGCGTTGCCCTGGCGCGGGTATAGTAATTTCATTGTGGATAGTGTGATATCTGTAACGGACCCAAAAACGGGGGAGCGAAAGACGTCTTTTTAATTGTGGAAGCCGGGCGAAAATTGTAATGCCCCCCAAAAGTTGGACACTTTAGGGGGGCATTTTTATGGACAAACGCATTAAATACAGTATTCGTCAAAAAGAGTTAACAGTTGTTTCGATAGAAAAGGGGAAGGAGTCCATTACTTCAGCA
>NZ_RXLO01000003.1 GCF_003958645.1 Chitinophaga rhizosphaerae | reverse complement strand
CAATTTCCATTACTACCTGCATTTTAAAGGACATCGTATAATCCTTCTGCGTACGGCGGACATCGCCCTGTGATTGATATCTCCTCATTGTGAGAAAATTTGTGTCAACCTATTTCAGGACGGGTCAGGGTAAACAAAAGGGCCGCACCTCAAAGATGCGGCCCTTCCTTATTTGCAGCGGGCGTAAATCTATTTGTCGATATCCAGCAGGTAGAACATGAACGCATATTGGAGCGCCACGTCTTTCAGCGCCTTGAAACGTCCGCTGGCACCGCCATGGCCGGCTTCCATATTGGTTTCGAGGAGCAGGAGATTGTCTCCCTTCTTCATGGCGCGGAGGCGGGCCACCCATTTCGCCGGCTCGAAATATTGCACCTGCGAATCGTGCAGACCGGTGGTTACCAGCATATTGGGATATACTTTCGCTTCCACGTTATCGTAGGGCGAGTAGGATTTCATGTAGAAATAGGAATCCTTGTTTTTGGGGTTCCCCCATTCGTCGAACTCACCGGTCGTCAGCGGAATACTTTCATCCAGCATGGTGGTCACCACGTCCACGAAAGGTACGGCGGCGATCACGCCCTTCCAGAGCTCCGGCCGCATATTCACGACGGCGCCCATCAGCAATCCACCTGCAGAACCGCCCATGGCAAAGAGATGCGCGGAATCGGTAAATTTATTTTCCACGAGGAAATCGGCACAGTCGATAAAGTCGGTGAAAGTGTTTTTCTTTTTGAACATCTTCCCGTCGTCATACCAATGCCGGCCCAGCTCCTGTCCGCCGCGGATATGCGCGATGGCATAGCAGAAACCGCGGTCCAGCAAACTGATGCGGTTGCTGTTGAAGTTAGGTTCCATGGTGTTGCCGTAAGAGCCGTATCCATAGAGTAAAAGCGGATGTTTGCCGTTCTTCTCGAACCCTTTTTTGTACACGAGTGAGATGGGTACTTTCGTACCGTCGGTAGCCGTAGCGAAGACGCGTTCCGTCACATAGTTTTTCGGATCGTATCCACCGATCACTTCCTGTTGTTTGCGGAGTGTTTTTTCCTTCGTTTCCATGTTGTATTCGTACACGGAATTGGGCGTGGTGAGCGAGGTATAGCTATAGCGCAGCACTTTGGTGTCCAGCTCGGGGTTGGCGATCACGTAGGCCACGTAGGCGGGTTCGCCGAAATCGAGGTAATGTTCCTGCCCGTTCTCGGGGATGATGCGTACCTGGGAAAGACCGTCCTTGCGCTCGCTCAGCACAAGGAAATTATTGAAGAGCGTAAAGCCCTGCAGCAGCACGTCTGGCCGGTGCGGGACCACTTCTTTCCAGTTGTCCATCGTTGTTTTGCCGACGGGCGTTTCCATGAGCCGGAAGTTTTTGGCGTCGAGGTTCGTTTCGACATAGAATTTATCGCCGCGGTGATCGATGTTGTAGAGCATGTCTTTCTGCCGGGGCTGAAATACCCGAAAAGCGCCGTCTGGCTTAGACGCCTCGAGGATGCGGGTTTCGGAGGAAAGGGTGCTTTCGCTGCTGATGGTGATGTAATCGCGCGAGCGGGTGCGCCCTACCCAGGTGTTGAAAGTTTCGTCGGCTTCGTGGAAGATCATAACATCTTTCGCGGGGTCGGTACCCAGTACGTGCCGGTAAATTTTCTCGACGCGGAGGGTTTGCGGGTTTTTCGTTCCGTAGAAAAAGGTCTTGTTATCCTTCGCCCAGGCGATGCCCGGGTCGGCGTTGGGTATGACTTCGGGATAAAGTTCCCCTGTTTCCAGGTTTTTGATACGGAGATTGTACAACCGGCGGCTCACGGTATCTTGCGCATAGACGAGCAATTTATTGTCCGGACTGATATCAGCGCTGCCTACCTGGTAATAGGCGTGCCCTTTGGCCAGGTCGTTCACATCGAGGTACAGTTCCTCCGGCGCGGACGTTTCGCCCTTTTTACGGCAATACAGCGGGTATTCCTTGCCTTCTTCGTAACGGGTGTAATACACGTAACCGTTTTCGAGGATGGGTGCGGATTCATCTTTCTCCTTGATGCGGCCTTTCAATTCGTTGAAAAGCTGTTCGCGGAGGGTGCGCACGGGCGACAGCATCGTGTCGGTATATTTATTTTCTGCTTCGAGATAGGCGATTACCTTCGGATTGTCGCGCTCGTTGAGCCAATAATATTCATCGTTCCGGGTGTCTCCGTGGATAGACATTTTATGATCTATCTTTTCCGCGACGGGCGGCGGCACATTCACTTTTTCCATCTTTTTTTCTTTTTGCGCGCAGGCCGACAACACGAGGGCTGCACAAACGGTAAGGGGCTGGAGTCGCATATGAGTGGTTTAGAATGATTGAATATAAGGAAAACCCCGAAATAAAACCGGGGCCGCATGGGCCCCGATTCTGCAATTATTTGATTTTCATCTTTTCCGGATCCCACTGGATCAGTTTCTTCTTGAAATAGCTTTCATTCACCGCCAGGGCGGGGCCTGCGGCGCGGAGGCCGAAGGTGGCGTCTTCCACCATGGGTTTACCGTTGCGGATGGATTCGAAGAAGTTGGTGAAGTGATCGAGGCGATCGTCGTACCCCGCCGGGGAGTGGTATTTGATCTCTTCCGATTTCGCCTGCGCGCGGTCTGCCTCGCTGTATTTGGACATATAATTTTTCACGAAGGCTTCCTGTTCGCTTTGCGTGAAGGTGTTGTACGTGTCCCAACCGCCGTATCCGGGGGCTTTGGGGAGCCTGTGCTGTTTGATGGTGAAATCGTTCCAGCCCATTTCCATGACGCCTTCGGTGCCGATGAGGCGGGTGTATTCCCCGCCGCCGCCGCCGTCTGCGAAGTTCACGCGCAGCTGCATCTGGAAAGCCGGGTGCTCGGGGGTTTCAGGATATTCGAAAATGGCTACCATGAGGTCTGGCACATCGCGGCCGTCTTGCCATTGCACGAGGTTGCCGCTTGCGAAGATGCGGTTGGGGCCTTTGGAGCCGGTGATGAAGTGCAGGCCGGTGATGAGGTGCACGAACAGATCGCCGGGAACGCCGGTGCCATAGGCCTGGTAATTCCTCCAGCGGAAGAAGCGCACCGGGTCGAAGGGCATTTTGGCGGTGTCTTTCAGGAACGTATCCCAGTCGATCGTTTTGGGCGATGCGTCCGTCGGGATGGAATATTGCCATGCGCCGAGGGCGGAATGCCGGTCGATCTTGGCTTCCACGAGGTTCAGCCGGCCGATGTCGCCCGCCTGGTATCTGCGCCTTGCTTCTGCCATGGCTACGCTGCTCACGCGCTGGCTGCCTACCTGGAGGATGCCTTTGGTGCGCTGCTGGGTGGCGATCACTTTATGCCCTTCTTCGATCTGCTGCGTCATGGGCTTTTCGCAATACACGGCTTTGCCTTTCTCCAGTGCGGCGATGCTTTGGGTATCGTGCCAATGGTCGGGCGTGGCGATGATCACTGCGTCAACGTCTTTTCTTTCGAGGATTTCGCGGTAATCGCGGGTGGTGTAGAGATGATTGCCGTAAACGGATTTCGCTTTGTCGAGGTGACCATCATACAGATCGGCCACGGCTACCAGTTCCACTCCGGGAACTTTCAGGGCGCAGGAAACGTCTCCGAAACCCATGATGCCCATGCCGATGCCGGCGATCCGTATTTTGTCGTTGGCGCTCACGCGCTTTTCGGGATGAAGGAGTACCCTGCGGCCGGGTTCTGCTGCGAGGCCCGCGAGGGGAGCCGCGCCGATGAGGGCGGCGGTGCTGCCAAGGTCGCGGATGAATTTGCGACGGGAATTATTTGCCATTCCCCAAGATAGGAAAGCGACGCAGGAAAAACAAGGCTAAACACCTGCTAAAACGCGCCCATACTGCATCTCCGGCCAAATACAGGGATCAGTGGACGATACATTTGCTGAGCGGCGACGGATTTTCCCAAAGTGAAAAGCCGGCCCGGGACGTTTCATCCGGGCCGGCTTTTGCAATTGCCTTATAGTCAGTGTTACCTGTCTGATCAGGAGGTGAACCCTGCGCTGAAAAACTCGCGGTTCATCCGGGCGATGTTGCTGATCGAGATGCCTTTGGGGCACTCGGCTTCGCAGGCGCCGGTGTTGGTGCAGGAACCGAACCCTTCCTTGTCCATCTGCATCACCATGTCTTCCGCGCGGGAAGTACGCTCGGGGTGGCCCTGCGGCAGCAATGCCAGCTGGGAAACCTTGGCGGAGGTGAAGAGCATCGCGGAGGAGTTCTTGCAGGCCGCTACGCAGGCGCCGCATCCGATACAGGCAGCTGCAGCGAACGCCATGTCGGCGTCGTGCTTCTCGATGGGGATGGCATTGGCGTCTACCGCGTTACCGGTGTTCACGGAAATGTAACCGCCGGCCTGGATGATACGGTCGAACGCGGAGCGGTCTACCGTCAGGTCTTTGATCACGGGGAAAGCCGCAGCGCGCCAGGGTTCCACCACGATGGTGTCTCCATCGTTGTAGGCACGCATGTGCAACTGGCAGGTGGTGGTTTGTTCCCACGGACCGTGCGCACGGCCGTTGATATACATGGAGCATGCGCCACAGATGCCTTCGCGGCAGTCATGATCGAATGCGATCGGTTCTTTTCCTTCGTTTATCAAACGCTCATTGAGGACGTCGAACAGTTCCAGGAACGACATGTCTTTCGAAACGTCCGACACTTCGTAGTTTTCGAAGCGGCCTTTGTCCTGGACATTTTTCTGGCGCCAAACTTTTAATGTGAGCTTCATAATTTACAGTTTTATATCCCTTATCAAACTTATTTATAGCTACGCTGGGTCGGATGAACGATCTCGAATTCCAGTTTTTCCTTGTGCAGGTCGAAGTTGCTGGGGCCTTTGTATTCCCAGGCGGCAACGAAAGCAAAGTTCTCGTCGTCGCGTTTGGCTTCGCCTTCCGCATCCTGGTATTCTTCACGGAAGTGACCGCCGCAGGATTCGTTGCGCTGGAGGGCATCGCGGCACATGAGCTCGCCGAGTTCCAGGAAGTCGGCAACACGGCCGGCTTTTTCCAGTTCGGGGTTCAGTTCGTTCTGTTCTCCGGGAATGCGAACATCTTTCCAGAACTCTTCGCGGAGCGCCTGGATTTCCCTGATCGCTTCTTCCAGTCCTTTGGCGTTGCGTGCCATACCGCATTTGTCCCACATGATTTTACCGAGGGCTTTGTGGAAGTGGTCCACGGAGTGTTTGCCCTTGATGTTCATGAGAGTGTCCAGCGTGTTTTTCACCTTGTTTTCCGCTTCTACGAATGCGGGGTGATCGGTGGGGATGGCTTTGGTATGGATATCGTCTGCCAGGTAATTACCGATGGTGTAGGGGATCACGAAGTAACCGTCTGCGAGGCCCTGCATGAGTGCGGAGGCACCGAGGCGGTTGGCGCCGTGGTCGGAGAAGTTGGCTTCGCCGAGGGCGTACAGGCCGGGAACGGTGGTCATCAGCTCATAGTCTACCCACAGGCCGCCCATCGTGTAGTGCACGGCTGGGTATATGCGCATGGGGGTTTCGTACGGGTTTTCGCCGGTGATCTTGGCGTACATATCGAACAGGTTGCCGTATTTCTCGGCTACCACGCCTTTGCCCATTTTGATGATCTCTTCTTCGGAAGCGTTCTCTTCGCCGCGTTTACCGGCTTCGATAGTGCCGTAACGTTTGATGGCGTCGGCGTAATCGAGGTAAACGGCCATTTTGGAAGTGCCTACGCCGTAGCCAGCGTCGCATCTTTCCTTGGCGGCGCGGGAGGCCACGTCGCGGGGAACGAGGTTACCGAAGGCGGGATAGCGGCGCTCCAGGTAATAGTCGCGCTCTTCTTCGGGAATATCGGTCGCTTTCCTTTGATCGTCCTTTTTCTTGGGCACCCAGATGCGGCCGTCGTTTCGGAGCGACTCAGACATGAGGGTGAGTTTGGACTGGTGATCGCCGGAAACGGGGATGCAGGTGGGGTGGATCTGGGTGAAGCAGGGGTTACCGAAGAAGGCGCCGGCTTTGTGGGCCTTCCAGGCGGCGGTAACGTTGGAGCCCATGGCGTTGGTGCTCAGGAAGAACACGTTGCCGTATCCGCCGGAGCAGATGAGGACGGCGTGGCCGAAGTGGCGTTCCAGTTTACCGGTGGTCAGGTTCCGGGCGATGATGCCGCGGGCCTTTCCGTCAATTTTCACCACTTCCAGCATTTCGTGGCGGGTGTATTGTTTTACGGTACCGAGGGCTACCTGGCGCTCCAGGGCGGAGTAAGCCCCGAGCAGCAGCTGCTGGCCGGTTTGGCCGGCGGCGTAGAAGGTACGCTGCACCTGGGTGCCGCCGAATGAACGGTTGCTGAGCAATCCGCCATATTCACGGGCGAAGGGAACCCCCTGTGCCACGCACTGGTCGATGATATTGCCGCTCACTTCAGACAGGCGGTACACGTTACCCTCGCGGGCACGGTAGTCGCCACCTTTCACGGTATCGTAGAAAAGACGGAAAACAGAATCGCCGTCGTTTTGGTAGTTCTTGGCTGCGTTGATGCCTCCTTGCGCCGCGATGGAGTGTGCACGGCGTGCGCTGTCCTGGAAGCAGAAAACTTTCACTTTGTACCCGAGCTCGCCGAGGGATGCGGCTGCAGAAGCGCCGGCCAGGCCGGTACCTACCACGATGATCTCGAGTTTCCGTTTGTTAGCCGGGTTTACCAGCTTCACGGTGCTTTTATATTTGCTCCACTTGGTCTCCAGAGGGCCAGCAGGAATTTTTGCGTTCAACATAATATCCTTGCTTTATCAGATTTTGTTAAAGTAAATGTACACGGGGATCAGCGCGAAAAGTGCGGGGATCAGGATGCCGAAGATCCAAAGGCCGATGAAATTGATCATGCCGTTGTACTTCGGGTGGTTGAATCCGAATGTCTGCATCGAGCTTTTGAAACCGTGCACCAGGTGGAACGCCAGGGCGATCATACCCACAACGTACAGTGCTACCAGCTCCACTTTCCCGAATGCTTTCCAAACTACCGTGTAAAGATCACCTACTTTTTTGCCATCGTAAACGCTCGTAGGGATGCCGCCATAGTGCATCTTCCACCAGAAATTGGCGAGGTGGATAACGATAAAGATGAGGAGGATGCTGCCCATGATCGCCATCTGGCGGCTGAACCAGGACGAAGTTTTGTTGCCGGGCTTAACGGCATACTTCACCGGCCGGGCTTTCTGGTTACGGATGGTGAGCTGGATGGCGAGGAAAGCGTGGATAACAATCACCGCTTTCAGCCCCCAGGCCAGCGCCTGGATCAGGAGATTATGCCCCATGAAATCCGCATACAGATTAAAGGCCTGACCACCATCGTCTTTCATCAGCGAGAAGTTGCCAGCCAGGTGCACGATCAAAAATGTGCACAGAAAAAAGCCGGTGGCGCCTACCAGCAGTTTCTTACCGATGGAGGTTGAAAAGAATTGCGACCATTTCATAAGATACGTTCTAAGCTTCCTTTAGTATGAATAAATAAGTGAAATGTCGGGCAAATTTATAACATGAAAAATTAAAACCAAATGATAAATGTCACGAAAAATGCTTATTCCAGCCGCTTCATCACCCAGTTGTCCACGAGATTAAACAAGTGCTGCGGCAGAAAGGTTCGCCATTTCGGCTCGTCCAGCAGGTGGACGTAATGCTCCAGCCGGGCGCTCTCGAACTCCTCCCGCGTCTGTTGCGGCAGGTTCAGCAGCACCACCCATCCCCCGTCGTCCCGGATATCATCCCACCACTCTTCATAATAACAATCGTCGGAAGAATAGAAATTGAGGACGTTTTCACCGATCAGTATGAATTTATTGATACCATGTGAAATGAGCAGGTCGATCACATCGCGCTTGAGCGTCATGATGTTGTTCTCCACCGCATCGTTCCACTCCCCGATCAGCTCGATGATGGCATAGTTGAACTGGTAGTCGGCGAACAGGAGCTTCATGTACAGGTTGGGCGCGCCGAAATCGTCCCATTGCGGGTGGACGTAATAGTTATAAACCGTATTGGTAAATTCGAATTCGCTGTATTCGCGGCCATAGAACGGCGACAGCTCGTCTTCCTCGGCTGTATACAGGTGTCGCCAGTTATAAAAGGGTTCTATTTCATGCATGGCGGCAATTTATGTAATTTTTTATTTCCTGCTTTCTACCGCGCGCTTCACGCTGCCGTATTCCAGGAGCAGGCTTTTGGCGGTTTCATAGTCGCCGAGCTGGAGCTGTTCCATCACCATTTTCACACCGCGGTCTACCAGCTTTTCGTTGCTGAGCTGCATGTTTACCATTTTATTGTCTTCCACACGGCCGAGCTGGATCATGACGGTGGTGGAGATCATATTGAGGACGAGCTTTTGCGCCGTTCCGGATTTCATTCTCGTGGAGCCGGTCACGAATTCGGGGCCCACCACTACTTCAACGGGGAAATCCGCATGTTCGGAAACGGGTGAGCCGGGATTGCAGGAGATGGAACCGGTTACGATGCCCTTTTCGCGGCAGGCTTTGAGGGCGCCGATCACGTAGGGCGTAGTGCCGCTGGCGGCGATGCCAACTACTACGTCTTTATCGGTGATGTTCCACTGCAGGAGGTCGCGCCAGCCCTGCTCGCGGTCGTCTTCCGCATTTTCGACGGCCCTGCGGATGGCGGAATCCCCCCCGGCGATGAGCCCTACAACCAGCCCCTGGGGCACGCCGTACGTGGGCGGGCATTCGGAAGCGTCGAGGATGCCGAGGCGGCCGCTGGTGCCGGCGCCCATATAAAAGAGGCGTCCGCCTGCCAGCATTTTGTCGGCGATGGCGGCCGTCAGCTTCGTGATCTGCGGGATGGCCTTTTCCACGGCCAGGGGAACGGTTTTGTCTTCGTTATTAATATTGGTGAGCACTTCCTGAATGGTCATGGTTTCCAGGTGGCGGTATTGGCTCGGTTGCTCTGTGACTTTAGTGAATGCCATAAGGTTAATCTTGATCTTCGTGATACAATGCCAGTCCGTCCATCGGGTTTTTGAGCACCCTTCCCAGCTGCAGTTCGTAGAGGTTGCAGAGGGTTTCGAGGACGTCGCGGAAGTGGAAGGCAACGCTGCCCGTGAAGTGCAGGGGCACTGTCCAGCTTTCGCGGTATTTATAGAGGTGATTGAAAAAAAACTCGTTGAGGCTGTCTTCCAGGATATTTTCGACCATAAAATGCCCGCGGTTCTCGGCCAGGAAGGGCGTGAATGAGGCGAGGTAGCGGTTGGGCAGGGGTTTGCGGTAGACGTTATCGAGGATTTCATCCCGCTGGATGCCGAACTTCTGGTCGAACCGGTAGCTCAGGTCCCCGTCAAAGGTATCGTACAGGTAATACTGGAGTACTTTCTTGCCGAGATAGGCGCCGGAGCCTTCGTCGCCCAGGATGAACCCCAGGCCCGGGTTGTTCTTTTCTATCTCTTTACCATTATAATAGCAGGAATTGGAGCCGGTGCCGAGGATGCTTGCGATGCCGGGTTCATGGCCGCACAGGGCGCGGGC
Organism: Chitinophaga rhizosphaerae; assembly: GCF_003958645.1. Lineage (GTDB taxonomy): Bacteria > Bacteroidota > Bacteroidia > Chitinophagales > Chitinophagaceae > Chitinophaga > Chitinophaga rhizosphaerae. The sequence goes on along the minus strand of NZ_RXLO01000003.1, from coordinate 838,229 downwards.
GGCCCCCATCAGGTCGTGCGTTACCTCCACTTTTGCCTTCGGCCACACGGCATGGAGGGCTTTGTGGACCAGTTTTATGTTGTTTTCCGCCTTGCAGCCGGTCCCGTAGAAAAAGACCCGGTCGGGCAAAACATCGTCCATCTGCGGCAGCAGCTCCGCCCGGATGGCCTCCTCTATCTGTACGCTGGTGAGAAAATACGGGCTGAGGCCCTGCGTCATCCAGGTCTGCCGCTTCTTGCCGTCCGTCAGGCACCATTCCGTTTTGGTGGACCCGCTATCCGCCACCAGCTTAACTTTCGAAGGCATATCCGATCGTTTATGAAATTAAGATTGAGATGTAGATGTTTTGCTTGTGAATATGTTATTTTTGTCACAAGTTAAACAAAAGGGTGGATTCCCCTCAACGTTTTAAATAATCATATGTCGGACAACAGAAGAATAAAAGTTTGGCTGCCCCTGATGTTTGCCGGTGTGCTGGCACTGGGCATGTACCTGGGGCATAAGATGCCCGCGGCCCGGAACGGTGATTCCGTCAGTTTTTTCGTCAACAGAAGAAGCTCCCTGCAGGAAGTGATCGACCTCCTGAAATATAATTATGTAGACACGCTCGACGTGGCCACCATCCAGGAAGACGCCATCGAAGGGCTCCTCTCCCACCTCGATCCCCATTCGGTATATATTCCACCGGCAGATGTGCAGGAGGTGAACGAAGACCTTGACGGCAACTTCGAAGGCATCGGGGTAGAATTCAACATTATCAAGGATACGGTGAACATCCTCAGCGTGATCGCCGGTGGCCCATCGGATGCGGCGGGCGTGCTGACGGGCGACAAAATCCTGAAAGTCGACGATTCCGTGAACGTGGCCGGGAAGAACATCACGGCGGAAGCCATCCGCAAACTGCTGCGCGGCCCTCGTAATTCCACCGTTAAAACCCGTATGCTGCGGGGCGCCCGGGAACTGGACATCACCATCAAACGCGGCGTCATTCCCCTGAACAGCGTAGACGCGGCCTATATGACAGCCCCCACCGTGGGATACATCAAGATCAGCAAATTCGCCGCCACCACTTACACCGAATTCCTCGAAGCTACCCGCAAACTGGAAAAACTGGGCATGAAGCAGCTCGTGATCGACCTGCGCCAGAACGGCGGCGGCCTGCTGGATGCGGCTACCCGCCTGGCCGACGAGGTGCTCGACGGCAATAAACTCATCGTCTATACGCAGGGCAAAAACTCCCCGCGCCAGGATTACACCTGCTCCCGCCCCGGCGCGTTCGAGAAAGGGAACCTGGCCATCCTTATCGACGAAGGTTCCGCTTCCGCCAGCGAAGTGCTGGCCGGTGCGGTACAGGATTGGGACCGCGGCATCATCATCGGCCGCCGGAGCTTCGGCAAAGGCCTCGTGCAGGAACCATTCGAGCTGGATAACGGCGCTACCCTCCGGCTCACCATCGCGCGGTATTACCTGCCTTCCAACCGGAGCATCCAGAAAAGCTACGAAAACGGCCGTGAAGCCTATGAAGACGATATCGCCAACCGATACAACCATGGTGAATTCGTGAACGGCGACAGCATCCGACCCGTGGATTCCAGCCTTAAATTCCGTAAGCCAGGCCCCAGCGGCGCGATCGTTTACGGCGGCGGCGGCATCACCCCGGATATTTTCATCCCCTTCGATACCACCCGTTATTCCGAACTGCTCACCGAACTGTATAACCGCAACGTGTTCGGCGATTTCGTATATCAATATTATACCGCCAACGCCGCAGAGTTCAGCGCTTTCAAGGACGCCTCGTCGTTCAACCGCGACTGGCAGGTGAATGATAAGATGATGGCCGGTTTCCGGACATTGGCCACGGAAGAAGGCGTGAACATGAGCCGCGCTTCGGCGAAAGACAACGATGAGATCCGCACCCGTATCAAAGCCCTGCTGGCGCGCCAGCGCTGGAGGACGGAGGGTTTCTACGAAGTCGCCAACGCCGGCGATCCGGCGATCACCCGCGCGGTGCAGGAATTGCAGAAAACCAAGTAGTTATCCAATAACTTGTCAAAAGCCGGAGCGGAACCCTTCCTCTCCGGCTTTTTTCGTAATTTGCCAGCATGTCCCCCTATATCATTCGCATCCTATTCGCGATTTACCTTATTTACGTCCTGCTGCCTGACAAAAAGAAAAAGCAGCCATGAAAATCCTTTGCCTTGTCCTCTCCATGATCGCCCTGTTCTTCGGCGCCATTTTCAAAATTCAACACTGGCCGAATGCCGACATTTTACCGATAGCCTGCCTGGGCCTGTTCCCCGTTTTCCATTTGATGGTGATTTTGCAGCTCCTCCGGCAACAGCAGTTCCGGTTTGGTACACGCATCCCTTGGCTGGCGCTGGCATCAGCCCGACCTACCCGGGCGGTATACTTTTCTTGCTGTTCCAAACGGGACGTATTGCAGCCAAAAAATTTAAGGCCGGAAAGACATAAAATCCCCGGCATGCATTTATTTTGCAGTACGATGATGTATTACCTGACGCTATCCGGTTTGATTCTACTGGTTTCGTTTATCATTTTCTATCTGTTGCCGGATAAAAAACGTTAGCGCAGACCGCCATCATCAGCGCAGACCATTGATTCCCAGCAAGCGGATGTACCGGATGCAAAACAGGGTCGTGAGCAGGTACACGCCTACCAGCCGCAGGTAAAACCAGGGATCGGCGAGCACGTCTGACCGTAAAATCACCCACAGCATCAGAAAGTTAAACGCCAATACGAACGGTGCGCAGCGCGACGCGTAGCTTCTCAGCTCTTGCTCGCTGGCCCCGGTGGAGAATTTGCGCGCCATCAACCATCCGAAAACGAATAGCGACGGGAGCCCGAATAGCAATGACACGGCGAGCAACAGTAGCGACAGCAAAAAATCGAGCAGGATGCTGCCGGGCATGCGGTCGAAAATAGTTATGATGAAGATCAGCGGCGAAATGGCCACACTGGCCAGCCATATGCGCAAGGCATACCAGAAGGGTGCGGATTTCATAGGCGTACGGTTCGGTTATAGGGTATTCTGACCTAAAAATAAGGGTTTCCCGGCACCGGGCCTATGACATAAAAGGGGGAATCAACGATGCCGGACCCGCGCCCGTTCCTCTTCGTAATCTTTGCGGAGATCGCGCAACTCCTGTTCCAGCTGGCGTTTGGCCATTTTCTGCTCCCGGCCGTTGCTGTAAGATCGCAATTCGAATTCGCGGGTGCGGCGGGCGCGATCGTCTTCGTAGGCCTGCTTCAGCTGTTTGAGTGCATCTTCCTCGATGATATTTTCCTGGACTTCGTCCATTTTCTTCTGGAGAAAGGTCATTTTGCGGTCCATTTCACCGGCAGCAGAAGGGTCGCGGATGACGGTGCGTACCGTTTCCATCATATCCATGAGCACGGAACGCAGTGCGGCGCCGTGTTGCGGGGAAGCTTGCGAGAAATCGAGCGTGGCGGGGTTGAACCGGGAGAAGGCCGTAAGGATGCTGTCGCGCGTGGATTGCGGGAGCCGGGCCAGGCCGCGGAGGTCTGTACCGGGGAAGCGGAACACGTAGTTCCCGGGGTCGTTCTGAGCGGTGGCAAACACACACAGGCTGCATAGCAGCAACATCGTTATCAGGCTTCGTTTCATTGCTCGTTCCGGTTAATTAGTTCCCCATCTGAACAATTGCTGTGCCAAACAGCAAAAATCCTCCCGGCTCATTGCCGGAAGGATCCATATGCGTTTTCAACATGCGAAACTATTGCTTCGGTGCAGCACTGTCGGTGGCCGGTGCGGGCGTCAGGCTGGTAGAGTCGGTGGCCTGCATGGAAGTGTCCGGCGGCGTGAGCGTCGGTTCTTCCATTGCCGGAGAATCGGTCGGAACAGCAGTAGAATCGGTGTTGTTGGATGCGTTGTTGTTGCAGGCCGCGAAAAGTCCGGCGGCGAATGCGAGCAGGAATAACTTTTTCATCTGAGATATGGTTTTGATGGTTTAATACTCCCCTATCCGCGCAATGACTGTGCCAAACAAAAAAAAGTCCTTCCGGTTTGCACCGGAAGGACCATATACTTTCATCAAACGCTAATTAGTGTTTGTGAGTGCTATCAGCAGCTACAGCAGCAGAGTCAGCAGTAACAGCAACGGAATCAGCTACGATTGCAGCAGAGTCAGTTACGGGAGCAACAGCCGGAGAATCGGTAGCTACGGTGGTAGAGTCGTTAGAAGTGGTAGCAGCGTTGTTGCAAGCTACGAATGCGCCAACAGCGATAGCGAGTACGAATAATTTTTTCATGTTGATGTTTGTTTTAAAACGCCGCAAAGGTATTCAAAATTCCTGTATTACAAAATAAATTTTAATATAATACGGGGAAATTACTTCTTCCGGAAGAAAATCCGGATCGGAACCCCCTGGAAATTAAAGTTTTCGCGGAGTTTGTTCTCCAGGTAATTTTTATACGGTGTTTTGATATCGTCGGGCAAATTCGCAAAAAACGCGAAGGCCGGTGTATGCGTGGGCAGCTGCGTCACGTACTTGATTTTGATGGCCGTGCCGCGAACCACCGGCGGACGGTGCGCTTCGATCGCCTTGAGCATGATATCGTTCAACACCGAGGTTTGCACCTTGCGCTGGCGGTTGTCGTATACCTCCAATGCAGTTTCTACGGCTTTGAAGATGCGTTGCTTCTCGATCACGGAACCGAAGATGATGGGCACGTCGGAAAACGGTGCGATGCGCTCGCGCAGTGCCTTTTCGTAGTCGCGGGCGGTGTTGGTTTGTTTATCCACCAAATCCCATTTATTCACGAAAATCACCAGGCCTTTCCCTTTGCGGGCGGCGAGGCTGAAGATGCTGAGGTCCTGTCCTGCGATGCCTTTTTCGGCGTCGAGGATGAGGAGGCATACGTCGGCTTCGTCCAGCGCCTTGATGGCGCGGATCACGGAGTAGAACTCTAGATCTTCGTGCACTTTGGCTTTCCGGCGGATACCGGCCGTGTCGATCAGCATGAAATCCTTCTGGAACAGGCGGTAGCGGGTATGGATGGTATCGCGTGTGGTGCCGGCGATGTCGGAAACGATGTTGCGTTCTTCGCCGACGAGGGCGTTGAGGAGCGAGGATTTACCCACGTTCGGCTGGCCGATGATGGCGATCTTGGGGATGCCGTCGTTTTCGTTCGTCGCCTGTTCTTCTTCGGGGATGAGGGCGGCGATATCGTCGAGCAGTTCGCCCGTGCCGCTGCCGGTCATGGAAGAAAGGAAGTGTATGTTTTCGAAGCCCATGGAATAGAATTCGGCGGCTTCGAGCTGGCGTTCGTGGTTGTCTACCTTGTTAACGGCGAGATACACGGGTTTGGAGGAGCGGCGGAGCAGGTCGGCCACGTCGGCATCGAGATCGGTGATACCGGTGGTAACGTCGCACATGAAAATCAGCACGTTCGCTTCTTCCATGGCGATTTTCACCTGTTTGCGGATCTCACGTTCGAACACGTCTTCGGAGCGGGATACGAAACCGCCGGTGTCGATGACGTTGAAGGTTTTGCCGTTCCAGTCGGCGATGCCGTACTGGCGGTCGCGGGTAACGCCGCTAACGTCGTCGACGATGGCCTTTCGTTGTTCGAGCAGGCGGTTGAAGAGGGTGGATTTCCCAACGTTCGGGCGTCCGACGATGGCTACTGTGAACCCTGGCATATTATTCAGATTTTAAAGTCGTTGTTTACAATAATCCGTATTCACGGAGGTAATTATCGTTGTCGCGCCATTTGTCGCGCACTTTGACATGGAGCTCGAGGAAAACTTTCCGGTCGAGGAATTTTTCGATTTCCTGTCTGGCGCGGGACCCGATTTCGCGGATGGACCGTCCTCTTTCGCCGAGGATGATGCCTTTTTGCGTTTCACGGGTTACGACGATATCGGCGGATATTTTGGTCAGTGTTTGTTTTTCCTGGAAGAGGGTGACTACCACGGCGGTGTGGTAGGGGATTTCGTCTTCGAAGAGGTGGAAGATCTGTTCACGGACCATTTCGGCTACGAAGAAGCGGGTAGACCGGTCTGTGAGCGTGTCTTCCGGGTAGAAGGGCTCGCTTTCGGGGAGGAGCTGAACGATTTCCTTTTTGAGGAGGTCGATATTTTTCTTCTGGATGGCGGAGATGAAGATGACGGATTTGGCTTTGCCCCAGGCGAGGCATTTGGCTTTGATTTCTTCGATGGCGGGGGCTTCGAGGTTGTCCATCTTGTTGATAACGAGGATGGAGGTGCCTTTGAGCTTGAGGGAACCGAAGAGTTCGAGGCATTCGTCGAGGTTATCACGGCCATCCATTAGGAGGAGCGCGATATCGGCGTCTTCGAGTGCGGACTTCACGGCAGACATCATTTTCTCGTGCATTTTATACTTCGGGTCGATGATGCCGGGGGTGTCCGAGAAGACGATCTGGTAGCCGGGTTCGGTGAGAACGCCGGTGATGCGGTGGCGGGTGGTTTGGACTTTGGGGGAAACGATGGCGAGTTTTTCGCCGAGGATGGCGTTCAGGAGGGTTGATTTTCCTGCGTTCGGTTTCCCGAAAATATTGACAAAACCTGCGCGATGCATCATTATAAAATTTAATTCGTTGAACGGCCTCGGGGATGTGATACCGGGGAGTTCGGCTGCAAAGGTAGCACAAATAAAAAAAGCCGAAGCGGTTCGGCAAGATTCGATAGACGGTGCATTTTTGCGGATATCCGTACGTGTGGCCCTGATGTTTATAAAAAAGTGAATCCCGCTCCGGGAGCGGGATTCCGACTTTCTTTCGTAGCGAGGAGGGGATTCGAACCTCTGACCTTCGGGTTATGAGCCCGACGAGCTACCTCTGCTCTACCTCGCAATGTGGTTGCAAAGTTAAGGGAATTATTTCGGCTGACAAATATTTTTTGGGAATCGTGGGATTAATGAGCCGGCGGAAATGACGAAGACCTTCGCTGGTAGGGATTACAAGGGAATAAAAAAAATTTACAAGCTATACGATTTTGTGAGGCCCGCGTTGTAAGATGGCATATAATGTTGCATGAGTTATGCTTGTGCCAGGATGTAGGTGACAGGAACCAGGTAGCAATTGGGAACAGGGCGATTGATGTAATCGAGGTGTCCGGGAAGAGGAAATTTTTCCGGCGATCCGAGAAAAAACATCAATAAAAAACCGCGAACACTTCATCAAGTATTCGCGGCTTCTGCTGTAGCGAGGAGGGGATTCGAACCTCTGACCTTCGGGTTATGAGCCCGACGAGCTACCTCTGCTCTACCTCGCAATGTGGGTGCAAATGTAAGAGAAAATATTTCCTAAAGCGAAATTTATTTTTCAATTCTTTTGGGGAAATTTATTCGAAAAACATCGAAACCACCTACAGCAAAGCATCACAGCCGAAAATATTTTTTCTCCCGAATGGATGAATACATGCTGTTAGCTGCAGTCGATTGTCGGAAACGTCCTTACTTGCAACAATGTCATTTGTGTTTCCTGCTGCAGGTAAACAGCGATTTCAATTCCCATGAAACAATACATTCATGTGAAACAACACATTCAGGCCGTAGCCATTTCCGCCGATGCAGAAGCAGAATACAGGCATAGCCATTCCTGTTTGGAAGTTAAACAACCATATTAGCTTGGAAGTTAAACAACCATATTAGCAATGAATGTATGCGTTCCACAAATCGGCCATACCGCAGCTGTGACAGCCAGTTACGCAGATCCCGGTCGCAAGTGCATTAATTTCATACGCGCTTCCTGCTGCAGAATGTTCGTGGCTTTCTTTTCCAGTATATCCATAATTTCAGGGGACACATCGTAAAATCCGCATGCGTTGCAGATATCCGCGGGTACGCCGCGCACGACGAATGCGGCGTCATCTCTTTCGAGAAATACGGTGACTTGTCCTGGTTCCCTTTTTCCTTTTTTGCATTGCGTACATTCCATCGTTCGTATCAATTTTCGGTGAATAAAGCTCATTTCCTTACCGGCTCCTTTTACCGAATTCGCTCATAACAAACAGCTGCATAGAATATTGCTGGAATATCTCCGCTTTCAACTTCATACTTCAACTTTCATCTTTGCACAAACAACGTAACACAATCTACCCGATCTTTCGTTTTACTACGCTATCGATCAGCGCAACTCACCCAATCAGTTCATTTCAATATCCTTTCCATCTACGCATTTCAGTATCCTATCCATCAGTTCATTTCACCATCCTTTCCATCTGCGCATTTCAGTATCCTATCCATCCGTTCATTTCAATAACCTTTCCATCTGCGCATTTCAGTATCCCATCCATCAGTTCATTTCAATATCCTTTCCATCTGCGCATTTCAGTATCCCATCCATCAGTTCATTTCAATATCCTTTCCATCTGCGCATTTCCGTATCCTATCCATCCGTTCATTTCAATATCCTTTCCATCTACGCATTTCAGTATCCTATCCATCAGTTCATTTCAATATCCTTTCCACCTGCGCATTTCAGTATCCTATCCATCAGTTCATTTCAATATCCTTTCCATCCGCTCATTGTAGTAACCTATCCATCAGCCCTTCAATTGGCTGCTTCCACCTTCAATTCCCCCATCCCGAAAGCGCACACCTCTCCCACTCCAAGCCGCACACCAGCCCAGGGAAATAGATGCAGGCAGCCGAGCCGTTCCAGCCGGCTGCCTGTACTTATCATCGAAATAACATGGATTAGTTTAGGGACTCATTAAAACGGCAGCTCCTCCGTCACATCCTCCGGCACCGGCGCCGCCAGTCCGCCTTCCGGGGCACCCTCGCCACCAGGCTTCCCTTCCAGCCGCGGACCGTGATTCAGCAACTGCACGTTCGTGACCCGCACCTTCAGCGCACATGCCGGCGCCCCGTTCTGCGTCGTGTACATATCCAGGAACGGCACGCCTTCCACATACACGTACGTTCCCTGCAGCAGGTAAGCCCCCACCGCATTCGGCGCCCACATCGCACAGTCGGCCCAGATCGTGCGCTCCTGCGCCACGCCCTGCCCGTTCTTGTAACGCTCATTATGCGCTACACTGAAATTCAGCACCTGCTTACCGTTCACCTCATGCAAAATAGCATTCTTGCCCAGGTGACCGATCAATTGAATCTTAATCATTGTTTGTGATTTAGGTTAACAAATAAAAAAGTTGGCTATGGGAATTATTCTATCAGAAAGCAGTATCGGGTTAACGAATTGTAAGTTAAGGCAATTTTCAAACACGAAAAATTATTTCACCTTTTTTCCGGCGCTATAGCTACCTTTGCCGGGAATACGGGCCCGTAAACGGCTCTTTTCACCTCGGGGTGCCTTACTATCAGGCTGAGATCAAACCCGTTGAACCTAACCAGGTAATGCTGGTAAGGAAAGGTAAGCGGCACATTTCCTACTTACCTGTTTTTATTGCGATAGTACATCGGCGCGGCCTTCACCGGCCCAGCTCCGCTATTGGTCATCGAACCTTAAAACCGTCATAAACAGGAACCGATCATGAAACATCTCCTGCTCTTTGCCCTGCTTTGCTGCACCACCGCCGCACTGGCACAAAGAACACTCTCCGGCACCGCCACCGACGCGCGCACCGGTCAACCACTGGAAGGCGCCACCATCGCCATTCTTAACGGCCCCTCCGCTATCACCGACGCCAGCGGCCGTTTCTCCCTCCCCCTTCCCAAACAGCAGCCCGCCATCGTACAGGCCAGCTTCCTCGGATACGCCCCCAGCAGGGACACCCTCCGCAAAGGCACCTCCACGCTGCATTTCACCCTCTCCGAAACCGGACTGTTCGTGAAACCCGTGGAAATCACCTCCCTCCGCGCCGGCACCAACTCGCCCTTCACCAAGTCCGAGCTCCGCCGCGAAGACATCGCCAAACAAAACCTGGGGCAAGACCTCCCCCTTCTCCTCAACCAACTCCCGTCCGTCACCACCAACTCCGACGCCGGGGCCGGCATCGGATACACCGGCATGCGGGTCCGCGGCTCCGATATCACCCGCATCAACGTCACCGTTAACGGCATCCCCATTAACGACGCGGAATCGCAAGGCACCTTTTTCGTGAACATGCCCGACTTCGCCTCCTCCGTTTCCAGCATCCAGCTGCAACGCGGCGTAGGCACCTCCACCAACGGCGCCGGCGCTTTCGGCGCATCGCTCAACCTTTCCACCAACGAATTCCGCGATAAGGCATACGGCGAGATCAACGCCTCCTACGGCTCGTTCGATAGCTGGAAAACCACCGTCAGCGCAGGTTCCGGGCTCATCAACGATCACTTCACCGCCGATGTGCGCCTGTCGAAAGTTTCATCTAACGGGTATATAGACCGCGCCACCTCCGACCTCAAATCTTTCTACACCTCATTCGCCTACATCGCCGGCAAATCCTCCATCCGCCTTAACGTATTCTCCGGCAAGGAAAAAACTTACCAGGCCTGGACCGGCTCCACCGACGCCGAGATCAGGGAATTCGGCCGGACTTACAACCCCAACGGGAAAATGGAAAAAGGCGGATTCTACGACAACGAAACCGATAATTACCAGCAAGACCATTACCAACTGCTGTTCAACCACGCCTTCCGCCCCAACCTCCATTTCAACGCCGCGCTGCATTACACCCGCGGCCGCGGCTATTACGAAAATTGGCGGGAAAACGACTGGTACGTGGATTACGGCATCACCGGCCCCGTACACGATGGCGACACCACACACCAAAGCGACCTCATCCGCCAGCTGTGGCTCGACAACCACTTCTACGGCGGTATTTTCTCCATCCGTCAAGACCTTAATAAATTCACCTGGACGGCAGGCGGCGGCTGGAACAAATACGAAGGCAACCACTACGGCAAAGTAATCTGGGCGGAAAAAGGCGCGTTCGACAAAGACTTCCGCTGGTATGACCTCGACGCCCTCAAGACCGACCTGAACGTATACTGGAAAGGCGAATTCGCGGTGACCAGCAAGTTGAAACTCTTTGCCGATCTGCAATACAGGCACGTGAACTACGAACTGGACGGCTTCCGCAAGAACCCGGGCATCCGTCAACATAAGAAATACGATTTCTTCAATCCCAAGGGCGGTGCCACTTTCACGATCAACGAAAAACAGCACATTTACGCTTCTTACGCCATCGGCAACAAGGAACCGAACCGCGACGATTTCGAAGTGGGCGGTGCACAGGCCCCGCTGCATGAAACCCTCCGCAACCTCGAAGCCGGTTACGTTTGGCGCGGCGCCAACGCCAGCGTTCAGGCGAACGTGTACTACATGAATTACCGCAACCAGCTCGTACCCACCGGCCGTATCAACGACGTGGGCGCATATGCCCGCACAAACATCCCGGAAAGCTATCGCCTGGGGATCGAAGTGGAAGGACAATACACGCCCGCAGCATGGCTTACCGTTCAGGCCAACGCCGCTTTCAGCCGCAACCGCATCAACGCATTCACCGAATACCTCGATGATTGGGACAACGGCGGCCAGAAAACACAGACATACGAAAGCACGGAAATCGCGTTCTCCCCTTCTTTCGTAGGCGGCGCTACGCTTACGTTCCGGCCGTTCAAAGGATTTTCTGCAGACCTCGTGGAGAAAGGCGTAGGCCCGCAGTACCTCGACAATTCAGGCGATAAAAACCGCCGGCTCGATGGCTACGCCGTTACCGACCTGCGCCTCAATTACACCGTTCCGCAGCGGATCTTCCGCGAGCTGGGCCTGCAATTCATCGCCTACAATCTTACCGACAAACGATACGCGCCCAACGGCTACACCTACGGTTACCTCGAAGGCGGCACCATGAAAGCGATCAACAATTATTTCCCTATGGCGGGCATTAATTTTATGGCCGGTGTGAAAATCGGTCTGTAACGTTTCTGAAATCCATATCCGAACCAGGTATTGAAGCCGGCGCACAACGCCGGCTTCGTCATTCTATGCCGTGCGCATTTCACCGGGCGTCTTGCCCGTCCACCGTTTGAAGGCTTTGAGGAATGCGCTCGACTCGTTGTAGCCCAGCATGTACGCGATATCTTTTACGGAATGATGGCCGGAACGGAGATAATCCAGCGCAAGGGCTTTGCGGACTTCGTCCTGCACCTGCAGGAACGTGACACCTTCTCCTGCGAGCTTGCGTTGCAGGCTCCGCGGGCTCATACTGAAATTTGCCGCCACGGATTCGAGGGATGCGGAATAGAGATAAGAATTGGAAAGCAGGTATTGAAAGATGCGTGCATGAAAATCCCCCGCCGGCTGGGCGCCCGCCTGCAGCGCATGGACCTGTTGCAGCAGGATGCTTTGCAATTCGTAATTGGCCGACAGGATTTCCTGGTGCAGCCAGCTGTTGTCGAATGTAAGGGTGAGCGCTTCGCCTTTCTTTTTCAGCGGGCAACGCAGCACCCGTTCGAACTCCGCCGTTTCCTCCACATCGTAAGGCAATTGGACAGTGACGGGCGAAAGCCGGCGCATGAGGAGGCCATCCAGTTCATGCACCGCGAACACGGCGATGAATGCGCTGAAATGTTTGAACGTATGGGGATGATCTGCAGCTTTGACCGGATCGGCGACGAAGCGCATAGAAAACTGCTTGGCACCGTGTTCGGTTTGCATACAGAACATATCGGTGAGCAGCGGCGTCAATGCACCGGCGTGCGCCACGGCTTCGCTTATGGTATTGCTGGTCTGGATGATCTGTCCCACCACGCCCAGGGCCGCCAGTTGCATGGCTTCGCCGAAGTGCAATCCGAAGAGCGGATCTTCTGCCGCATGGGCGGCGTTTTTCCAGAGGCTGTTCACTTCGGTGGCGGTTACGGCCACGGGATGTCCTTGTTGCAATATGCGTGCGTCGATGTTAGACAGGGCGCATAGCCGTTTGGGATCGGCGCCGCGTTGCGTGACGTAGGCTAATAATGCGCGAAGTAGTTGTTGCTGATAATCGGGCATGGCAGAAGTTTTCACCAAAGTTAGAGCGGTGTGGCGGGAAGATACGACGGTTGTCGTGAAATGACAATTGATTGTCGCCTGCGGATAACGCCCGGGCGGGTGGGTCGCGCTACTTTTGTATCATCCAATCCAACAAAAACAAATCAAAACACAATCACCATGATACCTTTAACCACCACCTTACGCATCAACGGTATTTCTTCCCTCGCAACCGGCCTGTTGCTGGCCATTTTCCCTGGTGTAGCCGCAAACATCTCCGGCGTTACCGCCACCGCCCCCTTCGTCGCCGTCGGGTTATTCCTCGTCGTTTTCGCTTCGGGCGTGCTTTTCGTGGCACAGCGCCCTTCTCCTTCCGCCGTGAAATGGATCATCCGGCTGGATACGGTATGGGTGATCGGGAGCGCCGTGGCCATTCTCTTCCTCTTCCCGCTGATCTCCGGCATCGGCACTTTACTGATCGCCGGCGTGGCGCTGTGGGTGGCTGCCATGGCCATTCTCCAGCAGAAAGGAATGCGCAGCTTCGCTACCGCCTGACATCGCGAGATACACATAAAAAAAGGGGCGTCTTCAGCAGACGTCCCTTTTCCATTCCCGGAAATACTTTGGATTTTATTTAACGAGCGCATCGATCGCCGCGTGTACCGAGGCGAAGGGGAATCCGCCGATCACCGCGTCCATCTGGGCTTTGATGGCATCGTTCTGCAAGTTGCCGATGCTGCCTTCGTGGGTATGGCGGATGTCTGTGTCCGGTTCGAATTTGCCGCTTTCGATGTCGAGCCCTACCTGTTTATACGCTTCGCGGAACGGCGTGCCTTCCAGCACGAGGCGGTTCACGACTTCCACGCTGAACAGGTAACGGTATTTTTCGTCTTTTAAGATATCTTCCTTGATGCGGATGTTTTCCAGCATGAGGCGGCTCATCCGCAGGCAGCTGCGCAGCGTTTCGAACGCGGGGAACAGGTTTTCCTTCAGCAGCTGCAAGTCACGGTGGTACCCGGACGGCAGGTTTACCGTCATCATGGCGATCTCGTTGGGCAGCGCCTGCAATTTATTGCAATGCGAGCGGATGAGCTCCCAAACGTCGGGGTTCTTTTTGTGGGGCATGATAGACGAACCGGTCGTCAGTTCATCGGGAAAACCGATGAACCCGAAGTTCTGGTTCATGAACAGCGTAGCGTCCATGGCCATGCGCGACACGGTAGCGGCGATGCCTGCCAGCGCGAAGGCTACCAGTTTCTCCGTTTTCCCGCGCCCCATCTGTGCGTACACCACGTTGTGGTTGAGCGCCTCGAATCCCAGGAGCCTCGTGGTCATCGTACGGTTCAGCGGGAACGACGAGCCGTAGCCGGCCGCCGAGCCCAGCGGGTTCTTGTTCACCACGCGGTAAGCGCCCTGCAGCATGATCAAATCGTCTACCAGGCTTTCCGCATATGCACCGAACCACAATCCGAACGAACTGGGCATCGCGATCTGGAGATGGGTGTACCCGGGCACGAGGGTGCCTTTATACTGTTCGCTCTGCTTTTGCAGCAGGTCGAAAAGTTCTTTCGTTTCGCCCACGATCGTTTCCAGTTCGTGGCGGAGGAACAGCTTGAGGTCTACCAGCACCTGGTCGTTGCGGGACCGGCCGCTGTGGATCTTCTTGCCGGATTCGCCCACGCGCCGGGTGAGCAGCAGCTCCACCTGCGAGTGAATGTCTTCCACCCCGTCTTCCAGCACAAAATTCCCTTCTGCGATTTCGCGGTAGATATTCTTCAGTTCCTGTTGCAGCACGGCCAGGTCTGCCGCGGGCAGCAGCCCTACGGATTCCAGCATGGCGATGTGCGCCAGCGAGCCGAGCACGTCGAAGGGCGCGAGGTAAGCGTCCATTTCGCGGTCGCGGCCTACGGTGAACTGTTCTACCGCCGCGAGGGAGGCTTTATCTTTCTGCCAAAGTTTCATCGTCAATCAGTTTAAAAATCATATTTGCCGAAAATCCGCTGGCGGACGTCCTGCCATTCTTCGCGGAGCATGCTGAAATACACGGTGTTGCGCAAGTGGCCCGTCCAGGTAACCATATGATGCCGCAAAATCCCTTCCTGCTTGCAACCGATGCCCAGCATGGCGTTGCGGGATTTTTCGTTGCGCTCGTCCGTTTTCAGTTCCACCCGGTTCAGCCCCCAGACTTCGAATGCGTATTGCAGCATGGCGAATTTCATGGCGCGGTTGAGGCCGCTGCGCTGAAAATCGGGATGGATCCAGGTGTACCCGATCTCGGTGCGCTTATGCATTTCGGAGATCGCTGCGAAGCGGGTGCTGCCCGCAACGCGGCCGTTCTGTTTGTCTACGATCGTGAAGGGAATGGATTCTCCCCTTTCCTTTTCGGCCAAAGCCTTGCATATATAGCGTTCCAGCTCATCACGGTCGCGGATGGCCGTGGAGCCCACCGTCCACATGGCCGGTTCGAGCGATACTTCCAGCAGGCTATCGAGATCAGACAGTTCCAGCGGACGCAGCAGTACACGTTTATTTTCGAGGCTAAGCTGTTTCATTGTCACTAATTTACGCCATTCACGACAGACAGCAGGCGGATGTAGGTATCGATGCCCTGGCGGATCTCGTCGAGGTAAATGAATTCGTCGGCCGAATGCGAGCGGGCACTGTCGCCCGGGCCCACTTTCACCGAGGTAGCCGGAATCAGCGCCTGGTCAGACGTGGTGGGCGAACCGTACAGCTGTTTTCCCAGGCCGATGCCCGCCTGCACGAGCGGATGCTCTTTCGGGATGAAGGAGGGCCGCATGCGCATGGAGCGTGGCTTCACGTCGCATTTCACGTTAGCGCGGATGGTGCCCAGCATTTCTTCCAGCGTGTACTGGTCGGTAGCGCGGCAATCCACTACAAACGAACATTCCGCCGGCACTACGTTATGCGCCTTGTTGGAAGTATGGACCACGGTCACGCTCATTTTCACCGGCCCCAGCGTTTCGCTCACGTTGGGGAAGCGGTAATTGCGGAACCAGTTGATATCGTCGATCGCATGATACACGGCATTGTCTCCCTCGTCGCGCGCGGCGTGCCCGGCTTTGCCGTGGGCCACGCAATCCAGTACCATCAAGCCCTTTTCGGCGATGGCGAGGTCGGTTTTCGTGGGCTCGCCTACGATGGCGAAGTCGATTTCCGGCAACAGGGGCAGCACGCTTTCGATGCCGTTGACGCCGCTGATCTCTTCTTCCGCCGTGGCGGCGATGGCGATATTGTAAGGAAGATTTTCCGTTTCGTAAAAATGCAGGAACGCCGCGATGAGGCTCACCAGGCAGCCGCCGGCGTCGTTGGAACCGAGGCCGAAGAGCTTGCCGTCTTCCACGGTGGGAGCAAACGGATCGCGGGTATATTGCGGGTTGGGCTTAACGGTGTCGTGATGGGAATTGAGGAGGATGGTGGGTTTCGCCGGATCGAAGTGCCTGTTGAGCGCCCATACATTGTTGAGATGACGGTGGTACTTTACCCCGTGATCTTCCATGAAGCCCGCCAGGATAGCGGCGGTGCCGTCTTCCTCTTTGGAAAAGGAAGGCGTGGCGATGAGCGTTTTCAATAGCTGAACGGCGTCTTCATATCGTTGTTGATTCCACATATAGTCAGCATATTAAGGTACCGGCCACGTCGTCGGTGGTGTTGCGGCGCAGATCGTCCGCATGGCCGATCAGCACTTCTTTCACTCCGTTCCCGATGGCCGCGAAGGCGTTCTCCAGTTTGGGAAGAATGCCGTCAGACAGTGCGCCGGCGGCCAACAGCTCGCGGTACACGTCCTGGTTGATCAGGTTGATCACCGAATCATCGTCGTTCGCATCGCGCAGCACGCCTTTCTTCTCGAAACAGAAAACCAGGCGAACGTCGTAATGCGCGGCGAGGGCCACGGCCACCGAAGAGGCGATGGTATCGGCGTTGGTATTGAGGATTTGTCCTTTCCCGTTGTGCGTGAGCGGAGAGAGCACCGGCGTAAGGCCCGCGTCCAGCAAGAGTTGCAGCGGAGCGGTCTGCACGGCGCCGGCGGGGATGTCTCCCACGAAACCGTAGTCGACGTCTTTCACCGGGCGCTTCACGGCGGGGATAATATTGGCATCCGCGCCGGTGAGGCCGATGGCGTTGGCGCCGTTGGCCTGCAGTTTGGCGACGATCTGTTTATTGACGAGGCCGCCATAGACCATCGTTACCACGTCTACCGTTTCCGCATCGGTGATCCTTCTGCCGTTCAGGTATTTCGATTCGACGCCCAGCTTGTCGCCTATCCGGGTGGCGATTTTCCCGCCGCCGTGGATGAGGACCTTCCGGCCCGGGACTTTCGCGAAACCGGCCAGGAACGTATCGAGGAGGGCAGGATTGTCGATGACATTCCCGCCCACTTTTACGACGAATACTTTTTCTTTTGCAGCCATCAGCGGTTTTTTAAGATTTCACTGATCACGGCCTGCGCGGCCCAGGTGCGGTTGCCCGCTTCGGGGATCACGATAGACTGCGGCCCGTCGAGCACTTCATCGGCGATCACCACGTTGCGGCGAACGGGCAGGCAGTGCATGACTTTGGCGTTGGCGGTATTTTTCAGCGTCTCGTTGGTCACCATCCAGGCGGGATCGGAGTTGAGGATCTTGCCGTAGTCGGTGTAAGACGACCAGTTTTTCACATACACGAAATCAGCCCCTTCCATCGCTTCCTGCTGGTTGTGATAGATTTTAGCGTTGCCGGAAAATTTCGGGTCGAGTTCATAGCCTTCCGGGTGGGCGATGGAGAAATCCACTTCGTCCCAGGCGTTCATCCACTGCGCGAAGGAGTTGGGAACGGCCTGCGGGAGCGGTTTTACGTGGGGTGCCCACGTCATCACCACTTTGGGCTTACGCGGCTGGCCCCACTGTTCGCGGATGGTGATGGCGTCTGTGAGGCTCTGCAGCGGGTGCAGGGTGGCGCTTTCCAGGCTGATCACCGGTTTGCCGGCGTATTTGATGAACTGGTTGATATATTTTTCCGTATAGTCTTCTTCCTTATTCTTCAGTCCGGGGAAGGTGCGGATGGACAGGATGTCGAAATACTGCCCCATCACGGCGGCGGCTTCTTTCACGTGTTCGGTGGTGCTGCCGTTCATGACAACGCCGTCGTTCATTTCCAGCGCCCAACCTTCTTTATCGATATTGAACACGACTACTTCCATGCCCAGGTTCCGCGCGGCTACCTGCGTACTGAGGCGGGTGCGGAGGCTGGGGTTGAGAAATATCATGCCGAGGGTTTTGTTTTCCCCCAGGCCTTTTTCTTTGAAAGGATTTTTCTTGTAATCCAGCGCGATATCCACCATCTGTGGCACGCCGGGCACATCCTCCACGGAAATAAACTGTTTCATTACGCGTGTACCGGTTTTAAAGCTTGTTTGAATGCGGTGAGGAACTGATCGGCCTGGTCTTTCGTCAGCGCCAGCGAAGGCAGCAGGCGGATGACGTTCGGCTTGGCTTCGCCGGTGAAGATCCTGTATTTGAAGAGCAGTTCTTTTCTTACATGCGCCAGTTCTTCCGGCAGTTCGATCCCGATCATCAGGCCCTTGCCCCTCACTTCCTTCACTTCGGGGAATTTCCGCAGTTCGTCCATGAGGTAATTGCCCACATTTTCCGCGTTGGCGATGAGGTTTTCCTTCTCGATCACTTCCAGCACGGCCAGCGCCGCCGCGCATGCGAGGTGGTTACCGCCGAAAGTGGTGCCCAGCATACCGTAGCTCGGCCGGAACTTCGGGGCGATGATGATGCCGCCGATGGGGAAACCGTTGCCCATGCCTTTGGCCATGGTGTAAATGTCCGCATCCACGCCGGCATGGTCGTGACTGAAGAATTTACCGCTCCGGCCATATCCGCATTGTACGGAATCCGCGATGAACACGGCGTTGTGCTGGTCGCACAGGCTGCGGATCTTCTGCAGGAAAGCAGCAGACGCCACGTTGATGCCGCCCACGCCCTGGATGCCTTCGATGATCACGGAAGACACTTCATATTTATCGAAAGCGGCCTCCAGCGCGGCGAGATCTTCCCAGGGGAGGAACACCACGTTGTCGGTCTCATTCACCGGCGCCACGATCTTCGGATTGTCGGTAGCCGCCACCGCGAGCGAGGTCCGCCCGTGGAAAGCCTTTTTGAAAGCGATGATCTTCTTTTTACCGTTGTAGAAAGACGCGAGCTTCAGCGCGTTCTCGTTCGCTTCCGCACCGGAATTCACGAGGAACAGCTGGTAGTCTTCTTTCCCGGACACCTTGCCCAGCTTTTCGGCCAGCTGCTGTTGCAGGGGAATGTGGATGGAGTTGGAATAGAAACCTACCTTGTTCAGCTGGTCGGTCAGCCGTTGCACGTAATGCGGATGGGTATGACCGATGGAGATCACCGCGTGGCCGCCGTAGAGGTCGAGGTAGGGGTTGCCCTGGTCGTCCCAGACAGTGGAGCCTTGCGCTTTGGTGATGGTGATATCGTTAACCGGATATACGTCGAATAATTTCATCAGTTCAAATTTGTCTTTTCAGTTGCGGGATGGAACCTCGCTTTCGCCCGGTTTCATTTGCAGCCAAGATGTTTAGAATACGATGGATTTCAGTTTGAGGCCGGCCGTTTCTTCGAGGCCGAGCATCAGGTTCATATTCTGGACCGCTTGCCCTGAGGCGCCTTTCACCAGGTTGTCTTCGATGGAGTGAATGACGAGCTTGCCAACCTGTTTTTCCAGCTGTACGAGCACTTTATTGGTGTTGACAACCTGCTTGAGGTCGATCTGTTTGCGGCTGACGTGAGTGAAGGGGTGGCCTTCGTAATACGCTTCATACAGGGCGTAAGCTTCGTCGAGTTGCAGATGGCAGTCCAGGTAGGAAGTGATCCAGATACCGCGCGGGAAATCCCCGCGAACGGGCACGAAGTGGACACCTCCGCCGAAAGCAGGCTGTATGGCCTGCAGGGTTCGTCGGATTTCCTTCAGGTGCTGGTGCTGCAATACTTTATACGTCGAGATGTTGTTGGCTCTCCAGGTGAAGTGCGACGTGGCCTGGAGGCTCTGGCCGGCGCCGGTGGAGCCGGTGATGCCGGTGGTGTGCACTTCGGTGAGGAGCCCTGCTTTCGCCAGGGGCAGCAATCCGAGCTGGATGGCCGTGGCGAAGCAGCCGGGATTGGCGATGTTGGAGGCGGAACGGATGGCATCGCGGTTCGCTTCGGGCAGGCCGTAGACGAATTCGCGGCCTTTCACGGATTCTCCCAGCCTGAAATCCTGGCTGAGGTCTACCACCTTCACGGATGCGGCAATGTCGTTGGCTTCGAGGAACTTTCTGGATTCACCGTGGCCGAGGCAAAGGAAAATCACGTCTACGGCGTTGTCGATCTCGCCGGTGAACAGCAGGTCTGTTTCGCCGAGGAGGTCGCCGTGAACGGCATGGAGCGGATTGCCCGCGTTGGAGCGGGAATGAACGAATGCCAGTTCCACATCGGGGTGGTTGAGCAGCAGCCGGATGGCTTCGCCGCCAGTATATCCCGCCCCGCCGATAATGCCTGCCTTTCTCGTTTTCATGCCTTTTATTTTTTGTTGGATTCGTTAACCTGGTTCCAGATCATGGTCTGGTTACCGAAAATCTTGCTGAAACCTCTCACGTCTTCGCCGCTCCATCCGCTGTTCATTTCACCGTACTTGCCGAATTTGCTGCTCATGAGATCGTACGGGGATTCGATGCCCGTTACCTGGAAACGGTAGGGCATCAGCGTTACGAACACTTTACCGGTCACGTTTTCCTGGCTGTGCTGGAGGTATGCTTCGATGTCGCGCATCACGGGGTCGAGGATCTGGCCTTCGTGCATCCAGTTGCCGTAGAAAGTAGCCAGCTGGTCTTTCCAGGTGAGTTGCCATTTGGAGAGCACGTGTTTTTCCAACGCGTGGTGCGCTTTGAGGATCACCATGGGCGCGGCGGCTTCGAAGCCTACGCGGCCTTTGATGCCGATGATGGTATCGCCCACGTGAATGTCGCGGCCGATGGCGAAACCGCCGGCCAGGCTTTGCAGGTATACGATCGCATCGGTCGGGTGATCGAATTTCTTATCGTTAACACCGGTCAGTTCGCCTTTCACGAAGGTCAGCTGAACCTGCTCGGGATCGTTTTTGGTGAGTTGGGTGGGCCAGGCTTCTTCGGGCAACATGCCGTTGGAAGTCAGCGTTTCCTTGCCGCCTACGGATGTTCCCCAGATACCTTTGTTGATGGAGTACATCGCTTTGGTGAAGTTCATTTCCACGCCTTTGGACTGGAGATAGGAAATTTCTTCTTCGCGGGAGAGCTTCAGGTCGCGGATGGGAGTGATGATTTCCACGCCGGGGATCATGATGTGGAAGATCATATCGAACCGTACCTGGTCGTTACCGGCGCCGGTGGAACCATGCGCCACGGCGTCTGCGCCTACTTCCTTCACGTATTCTGCGATGGCGAGGGCCTGGCTCATGCGCTCGGCGCTTACGCTGAGGGGGTAGGTGTTGTTTTTGAGAACGTTACCAAATACGAGGTAGCGGATCACTTTATCGTAATAAGAGCGGACCGCATCTACGGTCTTGTGACTTTTCACACCCAGACTGTAGGCGCGTTTCTCGATCTCCTGCAGTTCTTCCGCAGTAAAACCGCCGGTATTCACGATCACGGAATGTACTTCATAACCCTTTTCTTCGGTCAGGTATTTCACGCAGTACGATGTATCCAATCCTCCGCTGAAACCCAGTACAACTTTTCTCATGGTAATTTTTGCTTGTATTTGGTAATTCGTAAATAGTTTCCAATTGGATCAGAGCCAGCTGAAAAGGAAGAACCTTTTCCGGGAAGCTCCTGCGCCTCCGCTGCCCGATTTCCGGGCTGCCTTCAGCAATATGTATTTTTTATACCGCATCCACCGCTCGAACAGGGAAAAGTTTCCTTTAAATTTCCGTTTCCGGGATGGCGGTTCCACGGCTACGGCCGCTGCTGCGGCAGAAGACGGTGCGGTTTGCTGTGCGGCGAGCTTGGCGGCTTTCTCCTCGGCTTCCTTCGCTTTCTCGACCGGGTCGTAGAGCATGGCGGTGCAAAGACAGTTTTTACGGCCTTTGGACATGAGCACTTCGTAGTTCACGCAGCTGCGGCAGCCTTTCCAGAACTCCTCGTCGTCGGTAAGCTCGGAATAGGTAACGGGCTCATAGCCCAGGTCGGAGTTGATCTTCATGACGGCGAGGCCGGTGGTGAGACCGAAGATCTTGGCATCGGGGTATTTTTTTCTCGACAGTTCGAAGATCTTCTCCTTGATAGCTTTAGCTACGCCATGACCGCGGAAGGCGGGGTTGACGATAAGGCCGGAGTTGGCGACGAACTTCTCGTGCCCCCATGCCTCGATGTAGCAAAACCCGACCCATTCTCCAGATGCAGTGAGCGCGATAACGGCCTTTCCTTCGTCCATTTTCAGCTGCACGTATTCCGGGGAACGCTTGGCAATGCCGGTCCCGCGCGCTTTAGCAGAAGCTTCCATCTCGTCTGTGATGGTTTGAGCATAATGCTTATCGTCGGCAGTAGCTGCCCGAACGATGATATCCTTGTTTTCCAACTTTTTACAATTGAAAATTGTGATGCAATAAATTGATTGGAGGTTCCCATTGCCGGGATGGGCCCATGACGGGTGCCATGGATGGGTTATACGACCGGAGTGTGGCCGCTATCAAATACGAGGTCGTCGGGAAAGATATCTAAAGACAGGAAACCCAATAGCATAAACACCCTCTTCGAGAGACGGATGAAAAGCGAGTATGTTGGTATGGGTCGCGGTATATTCCAACTTCAGTTCGACGTTAAATTGTGATAAAAAAGTGTCTTTAGTTTTAAAGTATCTGCAAAGTTATAACTTATTTACATATGCAACCGATTTTTTTTTGACGTTGACGAAAGAAGGGAAACCCAGGCCCAGCCTAAGTTTCCCTTCTGTTCCGATCGTCCGGCCCGGCCGGATTAATATACTTCCAGTTCCGACACGGACACGCGTGTATCCTTCGGGTCCGCCGGCTCTAGCGCCATGAACTTAACATACTTGCAAGTAACTGGTGATGATAGTTTTATGTATTGACGAATCGGATTATTCAAAACATTGGCAAAAGTGCCTTCCGCCACGGGTTTCCCCCACTCCTTTCCGTCGTTGCTGACATAGAACGCGTATTTGTACACGATACCGCCATGGGTATTGGGCGTGTAGGAGAAGGCTTTCACCTGCTGCTCCCGGCCCAGATCGATCACCAGCGCTGCAGGATAGGCGTTCTCTTTGGTGGTCCATGCGCGGCGCGAAGCGTCGATCGCCGCCTCAGCCCCGGGTGTCATGGCCTTAAATCCGGCAGGCGCGATCCCGAAGATGGCGTCGATCACCGTGCTTCCCTTTTGGCCATTGTTCACGAATGCTTTGGCAGACACGGTGCCGGCGCCCGGCATGGAAAACGGCTGTACATATGTGGGAGATGCCGTGGTGGGCACGGAACCGTCGAGCGTATAATGGATCACGGGGTCGGGGGATTGCGTTTTGATGCTCACCATCCCGCTTTTATCGCGGCTCACTTCGGGATCGGCGATCAATTCTGGCGCGCGGAAGAGCGCTACTTCGCTGATCACGGGGCTCGCCTTGGCGTCAAGGATGGAAATGCGGATGGATTTGGCGGTCGTCAGCGGCAGGCGCAGGATGCGCTTATAGCCGACCGTCGTTTCCCGGGCAATCTCTTTCCACACCTTCCCTTGCAGCACGCTCACGGAAAACACCCGTATGCGCTGGCCCAGGGGAATGAATTCCTGCAGGGAAACACGGTTGAATGTAACCGGCCTGGCGTAGCTGAGGGTGATATCCGCCGTGGTTTTGCCTTCTGCGGCGGCCCAATAGGTATTGTAGTTCCTGTCTGCCAGGTACACCGCGCTGATCATGGTATTGCCCTGACGGGTGTTGGTGGCGGCGATGCGGGCCATGCGGGCCAAGTTTTCCCTGAAGTCGGCGTCCAGTGCGCGGCGCAGCTCCATCAGCCGGGCAGAGTCGTTGGCATGGATGCGCCCGCGGCGATCTACCGGGATATTGAGCAGCAGGTTGGCATTGCGGCCAACAGAACTATAATAAATATCGAGTAGATGTGGGAGCGTTTTCACCTGGCCGTCGGTTGCTTTGCTGTAGAACCATCCCGGGCGGATAGACACGTCGGCTTCTCCGGGCACCCAGTGCGTGCCGTCTTCCTGACCTTTATTCAGCGTTTCGGTGATCCCGCCCATGCCGGGCTTGAAATCCGCGCGGTTGAGCGTGCTCCAGTTGGTAAGGCCGGCATACCCGCTTTCGTTCCCGATCCAGCGGCAGCCGGGGCCGGCGTCGCTGAAGAAGATCACGTTGGGGTGGATATTGGTAACGGTGGACTCGAACAGGTTCCAGTCGTACTCCTGCTTCTTGCCATTGGGACCTTCGCCGTTGGCGCCGTCGAACCACTGCTCGAACACGTCTCCATATTTGGTATGTACTTCCTTCAGCTGGTTGGCGAACACCTGGTTGTACTCCGGCGTCCCGTAGGCCGGATGGTTACGGTCCCACGGCGAAAGGTACACCCCGAAAAGCAGGCCGTATTCGCGGCAGGCGGCGGAAAGATCCGCCAGCACGTCGCCCTTCCCGTTCTTCCAGGCGCTTTCGCGCACGGTGTGCTTGCTGTATTCGCTGGGCCAGAGGCAGAACCCGTCGTGGTGCTTGGCCGTGATGATGATGCCTTTCATTCCCGCCAGTTTCGCCGTGCGGGCCCACTGGCGCGCGTCCAGCTCGGTGGGGTTGAAGACCTTGGGGTCTTCGTCCCCATGCCCCCATTCCTTGTCCGTAAAGGTGTTCGGACCGAAATGGATGAACATGTAATATTCGAGCTGCTGCCATTTCACCTGTGCAGCCGAAGGCAAAGCCCCCACCGGTTTGATTTCCGGCTGCGCCCACGCTTTGCTCCCGGCCAGCAGGAGAGCGAGTAGTATCGTTTTTTTCATAAATCGTGCTTGTAGACGTGACATCCCTCAAAATAAGTATCCGGGGCGCATTTCGCGAACATTGTCAATATCATGAAAAAGAATGAGAAAATACTATGAAACCCGCCCTCCGGATTTGCCGTCCATCACACGAATGTCACAATTTTCCTGTCTGGTGGAAAGTGTTTTACCTGAAAACGCTACATTGTATCCCGTTACTCTTTATTTACAACAATCGAGCTGATATGAACAAGCCATTGCATCGCAGAAAATTTCTCCGCAACACCGTGGCCGCAGGAGTGGGCCTGGGTTTGATGAATACGCCGGCACGCGTTTTCGCCGGGATTAAGAAAGAAAAAGTAAGACTGGGCGTGATCGGCGTGGGTGCCCGCGGGATCGAGCACCTGAAGCTGTGCCTCAAGCGCAGCGACGTAGACGTGGTGGCCGTTGCCGACCCGGACATCGATTTCGCCATGCCGCTGGTCCGCAAGGAAATCCAGGCCGCGTACGGCGCCAAGCGCAAGGTGGCGGAATATACGAATGGCCCGCACGACTACAAGAACCTTCTTAAGCGCGGCGACATCGACGCCGTGATCATCGCCACGCCCTGGGAATGGCATACCATCCAGGCCGTAGCTGCCATGCGCGCGGGCGTTACGCCGGCCGTGGAAGTTTGCGGCGCTGCAGACATCCAGGAGTGCTGGGAACTGGTGAACACTTCCGAATCTACCGGCATCCCGGTTTTCGGCATGGAAAACGTGAATTACCGCCGCGATGTGCTGGCCGTGCTGAACATGGTACGGCAGGGCCTTTTCGGTGAACTGGTCCACCTCCAGGGCGGATACCAGCACGATCTCCGCGCCGTGAAGTTCAACGACGGCAAGCAGTATTACGGCGGCGGCGTGGAATTCGGGGAGAAAGGCCTGTCGGAAGCGAAATGGCGCACCAACCACAGCGTGCACCGCAACGGCGACCTGTACCCCACGCACGGGCTGGGGCCGGTAAACAACATGATCAATACCAACCGCGGCAACAGGCTGCTGTCGCTCACGAGCGTAGCCACCAAATCGCGCGGGCTGCACAAATACATCGTAGACCATCCGCAGGGCGGGCCCAACCACCCGAACGCCAAAGTGGAATTCAAGCTGGGCGATATCGTGAGCACGCTCATCAAAACCAACAACGGCGAAACCATCATGCTGTCCCACGACACGAACCTTCCCCGCCCCTATTCGCTGAACTTCCGCGTGCAGGGCACGAACGGGCTGTGGATGGACGATTTCGACAGTATCCACATCGAAGGGAAAAGCAAGCCTCACGGATGGGAAAAGGCCGGAACGCCCGAAGACGCAGAGAGCTACATGGGCAAATACGACCACCCGCTGTGGAAACGCTATGGCAACGACGCTTCCGGCGCGGGGCATGGCGGTATGGACTGGTTCGTCATCAACTCCTTCATCGAATCGATCAAACGCGGAACGGATTACCAGATGGACGTGTATGACCTGGCTACCTGGTATGCGATCACCCCGCTGAGCGAGCAGAGCGTGCTGGAGGGAGGGTCTGTTCAATACATCCCCGACTTTACGCGCGGCAAGTGGATCAACCGCAAACCGAACTTCGCGCTGAACGGAGAGTACTGATCCGTAACGGCTAACATATTGAAAGACAGCCCCGGCACACTGTGCCGGGGCTTTTTCGTTTCCGGTGAAAAGCCGCTTTAACGATGTTTTATTAACGATAAGCCCATCATTTTGACGGACGAAACGTCAAATCCCCCCTCCCTCATTTCCGCGCCAGCCCCCTTCAGCCATTAAATCCGCCGTTTCAGTCAATTCATCCCGCAACTCGCATCTGCCGCAAATCCCCGTAGGCAGGGCGGAGATTACATTTACAAATCAATCTGACCCTGAAGGATAATTATCAGCCAATACGAAAGGACCATGCGCCCTAATCATGCAATCACACAAGCCATACACGGGTAAACGATTCATCGCTTCAATCAAAAAAAACGCAAATGAGAAAAAAGCTCAAAGGCATCCTATCACTCTTATGCCTGTTACTTCCGCTTGTCATGCAAGCACAAAATCAAACCGTTAAGGGGAGGGTCACGGATGTGACCGGCAATCCGCTACCGGGCGCCAGCATAGTAGCGCAGAAAGGCCGCCAGGGTGCGGTAACGAACGCCGAAGGCCGGTTCGAACTGGACGTGGCCCCGGGCACCAGGCTCACCATCAATTTTACGGGTTTTAAATCGGTTACCATTACCGCCAATCCTGCCGAGCCTTTGCAGGTAGTACTGGAAGACGACATCGCCAAGCTCGACGAAGTGATCGTTACGGGCCTGGCCACAACGGTAAAAAGAAGGAATGCCGCCAACTCCGTGTCTACCGTTTCTTCCAAGGAACTGACCGGCGCCGCGCCCGCGCAGACTTTCGACGCGGCACTGAGCGGAAAGATCAGCGGTGCCAACATCGTGGCTAACTCCGGCGCTCCCGGCGGCGGCCTTTCCTTTAAACTGCGCGGTGCATCCTCGATTTACGGAACGATCCAGCCGCTGTTCGTGATCGACGGCGTCGTGATTTCCAACCGCGCCAGCTCCACCGGCCTGAACGCCGTTACGCTGGCTTCTCCGGGCGGCAGCGCCACATCAACGCAAGACAACTCCACATCCCGTATCGCCGACATCAACCCCGCTGATATCGAAAATGTGGAAATCCTCAAAGGCGCTTCCGCTTCCGCGATCTATGGATCGCAGGCGTCTGCCGGTGTGGTGATCATCACCACCAAGCGCGGGCGCGCCGGTAAAACCAGGTTTGCGTTCAACCAGGATATCGGCCAGTCGTCTGCCATCAAACTGTTGGGTACCGACCTCGAGCTGTCTGACGCCGACCTTACGGCCCGCCGCTGGAACATCAATCGCTGGAGAACGGCCCAAGCCAACGGCCGGTTGTACGATTATGAGAAGGAGGTTTTCGGGAACAAGGGTTTCCTCCGCAACACCAACCTGAGCGTAAGCGGCGGTAACGAGAAAACGCAGTTCCATATTTCGGGCGGCATGCGCAAGGAAGATGGAATCGTCGACAATACCGGCTATTCCAACAACGGCATCCGGCTCAACATCAACCACCGCGTTTCCGACCGGCTGAAGTTCAACCTTACCAGCTCTTTCATGAACACGGCTTCCGACCGCGGCCTGTTCAACAACGACAACAACGGCATTACCATTGGCGGTGGCCTCACCAGTGCGATCCCTTACCGGGAGCTCCATGCAGACGCGCAGGGCAACTTCCCCGACCCCGGGGTCCCCAACTTCCTGCAGACCATCGCGCATATGAAGAACAACGAAAAGGTGAACCGTACCATCAACGGGTTGAATGCCGAAGCCCTGGTCCAGCAATCGCAATCGTCGGTAACGCGCTTCATCGGCCGCGCCGGCGTGGATTTCTACAACACCAAAACTTCCCTGCTTTTCCCCGCGATCCTGAACATCGAAGGCGAAACCGGCGGCCGGAACATCCAGGGGAATATCTTTGACCTGAACACCAGCTGGGCCGCATTCCTCGTGAACACCTTCACGCCGGGCACAGGCAAAAGCAACTTTACCACCACCCTCGGTATCACGCACGAATACGGCAATTACGACCAGCTCATCAGCCTGGCGCAAAGGCTCATCGGCTCGCAAACCGGCCAGGGACAAGCCGCACAGGTGCGCGCCCAGCAAACGCGGCAATCGTACCGTAACGACGGCTTCTTCTTCCAGGAAGAATTCGCCTTCAACGAATTCCTGAACGTAACGGCCGGCCTGCGCCTCGACAAATCGACCAATAACGGCGACCACAAGAAGTACAACCTGTACCCCAAAGCCAACGTATCGTGGAACATCACGCGGATGGCCGGCTGGAACAGTTCCATTCTTTCCGACCTGAAGCTGCGCGTGGCTTATGGCGAAAGCAGCGGCTTCCCCACATTCAACAGCCGCTTCACCCTCATGCCCGGCAGCAACATCGGCGGGCTTCCCGGCACCAGCACCAGCCTCACACTCGGCAACTCCGACATCAATTCGGAACGGCAGACGGAGCTGGAAGGCGGCGTAGATATCACACTGTTTAACGGCAGGCTGACTTTCGAGGGAACATTTTATAACAAAGTGATCAAAGACCTGCTCGTGGCGGCCGACTGGCCTTCGTCCACCGGTTTTGCCACCAAATGGATCAACGGCGGCTCGCTGCGCAACCGCGGCATTGAGCTTTCCGTGCGCGCCACTCCGGTGAGCGTACGCGCCATCCGCTGGACTACCGGCGCGAATTTCTGGCTCAACCGCTCCCAGGTGCTGACGCTGGACGTACCCTCGTTCGACCAGGGTGACGGCTTCGGCAATACCTACGGCACCTATTACATCGAGAAAGGCAAGCCCGTAACGCAGATCAAGATCAACAATGCAGACGGCCAGCTGACTTCCGTCGGCAATTCCGAGCCCGACTTCCAGGCAAACTGGACGAATGAAGTGACCTTCCTGCAAAACTTCACCTTCCGTGCACTGGTGCATTACAAAAAAGGCGGGGACAATATCAACCTGACCCGTTTGCTGAGAGATGGCAGCAGCATGTCGAAAGACTGGGACGAGCTGAACGAAAAAGGCGTGCGCAAAGGCATTGCCCGCCAGGATGATGTGACGCAGTACATCGAAGACGGCACTTACTTCCGCCTCCGCGAGATCGCGCTGTTTTACCGTGTGCCGTTGAAATGGAAAGGCATCGAACAGCTGCAGATCGGCGCTTCGGCCAATAACATCCTGACCATCAGCGACTACAGCGGTTACGACCCTGAAGTGTCCAACTTCGGCACCACTTTCGGTACCGGCATCGACGTAGCCCCCTATCCGCCGTCCAAGCGCCTCCAGTTACACCTTGCCGTTAATTTTTAATTCAAAAGCTGACAATGAAGATGAAACAGAATAGCCTTTACATATCGATCCTCGCGGCCGGGCTTGCATTCAGCGCATGCAAGAACGAAGCGATCCCCAACCCTAACGCGCCTACGATGGAGGAGATCATCAAGAACCCCACCATCGGCGAAATGAATAACCTGGTGACCGGCATTGAAGCTTCGATGCGGAGCCGGCTGGGTTTGTATATCGACATTACCGGCTCCATCGGCCGCGAATTCTTCCGTTATTCCTCGACAGATCCGCGGCTCTCGGGCTCCATGCTCGGCAAAGGATCGCTCGTGATCAGCGGCGCCGACTTCCTCGCCAGCACGCCCTGGACGATGCGGTACAACACCGTAAAAACCTGCAACCTGCTGATGGAAGGCGTGAAGAATTCCAAAGCGCTCACCCGCGACCAGCAGCGTAATGGCTACAACGCATACGCCAAAACCATCAT
Organism: Chitinophaga rhizosphaerae; assembly: GCF_003958645.1. Lineage (GTDB taxonomy): Bacteria > Bacteroidota > Bacteroidia > Chitinophagales > Chitinophagaceae > Chitinophaga > Chitinophaga rhizosphaerae. The sequence continues at coordinate 807,910 of NZ_RXLO01000003.1, read as the reverse complement.
GGCGCACCAGCTGCTCATGGTGCTGAACCTCAGCTACGACAATGGTCTCAGGCTGGAAGTGACCGACCCCAACAATCCCGGCCCTAAAGTAACCCGCGCGCAAGCGCTGGAAGGCATCGCCAAACTGCTGGACGACGCCAATGCAATGCTGAACAGCGCAGAATTCGAGTTTGAGCTGTCGTCGGGATTCGAAGGTTTCGACGATGTGGCCGGTTTCCGCAAGTTCAACCGCGCGCTTGCCGCCCGGGTAGCTGTTTACCGTGAACAATGGGCCGCCGCGCTCACCGCCCTTAACGCCAGCTTCCTCGACCAGACGGCCGGCGCCAATTTGAACGCCGGGCCTCAACACCTCTACTCTTCCGCCAGCGGCGACGAGGAAAACGATGTTTTCATCAACAACATGTCTGACGCCAACATCCGCCTCATCCATCCTACATACGTGCAAGACCTGGAAGCCGGAGACGACCGGATCAACAAAGCCAGTGCGCCCCGCACCACACCGCTTGTGGTAGACGATCTTCCGGAAAGCCCCCGCAACTTCCCCATCAGCGCATCGCTCGAATCGCCGTTCCCCATCATCCGGAACGAAGAGCTGATCCTTATTTACGCTGAAGCGCAGGCGCAAAGCAACAACCTGGCCAACGCTGCGGATGCGCTCAACATCATCCGTACCCGCCACGGTCTGCAAGCCCGCCTGGATCTGGACACGAAAGACAAAGTCATCAACGAAATGCTGAAGCAGCGCCGGTTTTCCCTCTGGGGAGAAGGGCACCGCTGGATCGATATGCGCCGCTACAACAGGTTGGCACAATTGCCGATCGACCGGCCCGACGATAACGTTTGGAAAGAGCTTCCGCTTCCGGAAGCAGAAGCCAATCGCTGATCCTTATCATATCAACGTTTAAAACAGAAGGCTGCCTCCCATCGGTGTGGCGTTCCGCTACATCAACTCCAGCCTCGTGCGCGGCAACCTGAACGCGGTACGCTACAAAGCCGCCACGGCCGTAGCGGGCGATGTTTCGCTGTTTTATCCCGGTTGAACGATGCAGGACGGGGCTTTACGGCGGGCCGGGCGTTGAGCAATCCCGGTTCGCGCATTGCTTACCGCGGCGACTCCGGCCAGCAGGTGCTCCTTCCCGCAAACCTCGGACTGGGCGCGGCTTAACACCTGGCGCCAAACGCAACCCGCTGTCCAACACCCAGCGCATCGGCCTCACGGTCGATCTTGCAGCGCCACGTTAATTCGTTTTTTATCCAACCAAAAAGCCGGCCGCGATTCGCAGCCGGCTTTTTTGTTGCCTGGAATTTTTTTATGCCACGGCTTCAGCGGTCAGCTGAACTTTGGCGCCGTCTTCGATCGACGTGATATAGATTTCGGGCGAAACGCCGTATCGCTGGCGGAATTGTTCCTGCACGAAATCGCAGAATTCTTCGACCTTGTCTGTTTGAACGAGGTTGATGGTGCATCCGCCGAAGCCGCCGCCCATCATGCGCGCGCCGGCCACTTCGGGGCGTTGCGCGGCCAGGTGGGCCAGGAAGTCCAGCTCCGGGCAGGACACTTCGTAGCGTTTGCTCAACCCTTCGTGGGAAGCGAACATGAGTGCGCCGGCTTCTTTCAGCTCGTTGCGCTGCAAATGCGCGCAGGCTTTTTCCACCCGCTCGTTTTCCTGGGTCACATAGAGGCAGCGGTCGTACACTTTGGCGGGCAGTAGATGTTTTTGCAGGATGATTTGTTCCGACGTGAGATCGCGGAGGCTGTTGATGCCGGGGTACACATCCCGCAGGATCTTCACCCCTTCTTCGCACTGCGCGCGGCGAACGTTGTACTCCGAAGATGCGAGGGAATGGTGGACCATCGAGTTCACCAGTACCACTTTCACTTCTTCGGAAAAACGGAAGGGAAAATACTGGTAATCGAGGCTGCGGCAGTCGAGCAGCATGACGCTGTCTTTACGGCCGTGCAGATTCGCGAACTGGTCCATAATGCCGCATTTCACGCCCGGGAAGGTATGTTCCGCCAATTGGCCGATGCGGGCCATTTCCATGCGGGAGAGGTTGAAGTTGAGGAGATGGTCGAGCCCTACGGCCAGGCCGCCTTCCACCGCGGCGGAGCTGCTCATGCCGGCGCCGATGGGAATATCGCCGGTGATGACGCAATCGAACCCTTTCACACCGTACCCCTGTTTCTGCAAATGGTACACCACGCCTTTGATATAATTGATCCATTCGCCGCCGGGCTCGATGTTTTCGAGGGAGAACGACTGCGTTTCGTTGTTGAACAGGGCGTGGGCGTTGCAGGTGTCCGTACCGTTCAGGGCGATGGCGTACACGATACGCTTGTCGATGGCGGCGGGCAACACGAACCCTTCGTTATAGTCGGTGTGTTCTCCGATCAGGTTGATCCTTCCGGGGGAGCTGACGATGAGGGGCTCCCGGTTGAAACGCTTGCGGAACTCGGCTGTGGCTGTTGCGATCATTTATAAGGGTAAATTTTACACCTAAAAATAATAAAAAGGCGGAGATTTCAGAAAATTGTTGGGCGGGAGGGGTTGGCAGGAACGGAAAAGCCCCCGGGACTACGGTCTCCGGGGGCTTTCCATATAATATCTTTACCAGGCTTACTTGGCGGGCAGTCCTTTTTTGTGACCGGCTACGGCGAAGTACAGGATCACCAGGTAGCAGGGGATCATGATCGCGTAGGGGATCTGGCGGTCGCCGCCCATGGCATCCACGATAGCACCGTAGATCAGCGGCAGGATGGCGCCACCGCCGATACCCATTACCAGCAATGCGGAACCGGTTTTGGTGAAACGGCCGAGCTTGTCGATCGCCAGGGGCCAGATGCCAGGCCACATGAGCGAGTGGGCGAAGCTGAGGAGGATGATGAACACGATGGAGGTCATACCGCTGGTCAGCAGCGCGCCGACCGTGAATACGATGCCCATGATGGCGCAGATCATCAGTGCGTTTTTCTGGGACAGGACTTTCGGTACCAGCGCAACACCGAGCATATAGCCTACGCCGAAAGCGAAGAGGCAGTAGATGGCGAGGTGGGAAGCCACGTCTTTCGCCAGGCCTGTGTAGGTGCCATAGTTCGTGAGGGTATCGATCGCCAATACTTCCACACCCACGTAAAGGAAGAGGCTCAGTACGCCGATGAGCAGGTAGGGAATTTCGAACACGGATTTGCGGCCGTATTTGTCGGCCCCGCCGGCCTGGGACGCATCTTCGTCCTGGTTGATTTCAGGCAGATGGGAGCGGCGAACGAAAATGGCGAGCAGCACGAGCACACCGGCCATAACGGCGTAGGGAACTACGAGGCGGCCGGCCAGCAGGTCGAGCTCCGCTTCGCGCTCTGCACCCACGAGGGTAGCGATTTTGGCGGAAACGGCTTCGGTGTCGCTGAAAAGCAGCTTCGCCAGCACGAAAATGCCGATGATACCAGCCAGTTTATTACAGATACCCATGATGCTAATACGTTTAGCGGCGCTTTCGATGGGGCCGAGAATCGTAACATAAGGGTTGGAAGCGGTTTGCAGGAGCGCAAGGCCGGTGCCCTGGGTGAAAAGCCCAACCAGGAACAGCGGGTATGAGCGCATCTGCGCCGCGGGGATGAAGATGAGCGAACCGGCAGCGATGATCAGCAACCCGAGCGACATGCCCTTGGGGAAGCCTATCTTCTTGAGGATCACGGAAGAAGGGATCGCCATCACTACATAGGAAATATAAAAGGCGAAAGTAACAAGGTAAGCTACGGTGTCCGTCAACTCACAGGCCTGTTGCAGGAACGGGATCAGTACGGAGTTCAGCCAGGTCACAAAGCCGAAAATAAAGAATAGCGCCGCGATGATCACCATCGCCTGGGTGTAGTTGTTACGTTGCGCGGCCACGGGAGGAGCTGCAGCTGTCTGATTACTCATGAATGACAAAGGTTGATTGTTCAAGAATGCCACGAACATAATGAACAATTCGCTAAATTCATAAATATATTAGCTAAAACGTTTGAGCAATGTAAAAAAATAAGGCGTTCCGGTTTCTTTTTGACCTTTTCTCAAAAAAATAATTATACATTTAGACCCTAATTTTACCAAAATTTAACGGTATATGTCCACGCCACAAAAACAGGGTACGCATCCGTCGTTTTCCGTACTGGTCCTCGTTTTCTTTTTCTGGGGATTCGTAGCGGCCTCCAACAGTATACTCATTCCCTTCTGTAAAGCGCACTTCGAGCTGACGCAAATCCAGTCGCAGCTCATCGACTTCGCATTTTACGGGGCTTACTTCGTAGGGTCCCTCATCCTCTACCTTCTTTCCGCCATGAAAGGGGTCGACATCCTGAACCGTATCGGTTTCAAAAAAGGGATCATATATGGCCTGATCATTTCCGGCGTAGGTGCGGCCGCCACCATCGGCGCGGTGAACCTCGGCCTGGGCATGACCGATAAAACCGCCGCCTTCTACCTGATCCTGGGCGCCTACTTCATCGTGGCCCTCGGCTTCTCGCTGCAGCAAACGGCCGCCAACCCCTTCGCCATCCTCCTGGGAGACCCGGCCGGCGGCGCACACCGGCTCAACCTCGCGGGCGGTGTCAACTCCTTCGGCACCACCATCGGCCCCATCATCGTATCCATCCTCCTGTTCGGCTCCGCCAAAGTGAGCGGCGCCACCGGCGATACCGATATCAGCAAGATCAACGTATTGTACCTCACGCTCGTAGGCCTCTTCCTCGCAGCAGCAGGTATTTTCGCGGCTACCAAAATGCCGAAGGGCACGGAAGACGATCATTTCGAATCTTCCCCCAAGGCTACGCGCTCCCTGCTGGGCATCACCCTGATGTTTGTCGTGATCGCCATCGGGACGGGCGTTACCACCCATCCCCTGCCTTACTTCATCGCCGGGATCATAGGCATCCTGGTGATCCTTTTCTACAGCCAGTTCACGGCCCGCTCCAACGGCGACGGATGGGGCGCCATGAAATATCCGCAGCTCATCATGGGGATGATCGCCATCTTCGTGTATGTAGGCGTGGAAGTGAGCACTTCCTCCAACCTCGGCGAACTGCTGAAAACACCCGGGTTCCTCACGCCGGAAGGCCTGCATGAATCCGAGATCAGCCCTTATATTTCGATTTTCTGGGGCGGTTTGATGATCGGCCGGTGGACGGGCGCCATCAGCGTGTTCAATATCTCGAAAATCGCGCGGCAGGTGCTTTCCGTTGTGGTACCATTCATCGCTTACGGCGTCATCCTCGGTGCCAACGCCATGAAAGGGAACGACATTACCATTCTCTATCCCTTCGCGATCTGCATCGTGATCCAGATCCTGGGTTTCTTCTACGGACAGGAAAAGCCGGCCAAAACGCTGCTCACCTTCGGTGTGATGGGTGTGGCCGCGATGATCATCGGCCTGTTCACCACCGGCCAGGTAGCTACGTTCGCGTTCATCAGCGGCGGCCTGTTCTGCTCGGTGATGTGGCCCTGCATCTTCAGCCTCTCGATCGCCGGCCTGGGTAAATACACCGGCCAGGGCTCGTCTTTCCTTATCATGATGATCCTCGGCGGGGCCCTGGTCCCCCCGTTACAGGGCGGTATCGCAGACTCGATCGGCATTCACACGTCTTATATCGTGCCGGTGGCATGCTTCGCATACCTGGCATTCTTTGCATTACGCGTAAAATCAATTTTAAAATCCCAAGGAATAGACTATGAGTCAGCAACTAGCGGTGGGCATTGATATCGGTGGAACGAACACTAAATTCGGTATTGTAGACCGTCGTGGCAACATCCTTTGCCAGGACCGCATGTCAACCAAAGCACACGAAGAAGTTACCATGTTTCTCGAAGAGCTGCACCAGCGGCTCACCAAGCTGATCGAACAGGTCGGCGGCATCGAAAACATCCGCGGTATCGGCGTAGGCGCCCCCAACGGCAACTACTATACCGGCAACATCGAATACGCTCCGAACCTGCGCTGGAAAGGCATCGTGCCCCTGGCGCAAATGCTGGAAGACCTCTTCGGCCTTCCCACGGTTCTTACCAACGACGCCAACGCGGCCGCACTCGGCGAAATGACCTACGGCTCCGCACGCGGCATGAAAGATTTTATCACCATCACGCTCGGCACCGGCGTTGGCAGCGGCATCGTCGCTAACGGACAGCTGATTTACGGCCACGACGGCTTCGCCGGCGAGCTCGGCCACGTGATCGTAGTGCCAGGCGGCCGTCTCCATCCCGGGACCGGCGCCCGCGGCTCCCTCGAATCGTACGCATCCGCTACCGGTGTCACCAATACCGCGCTGGAACTGCTCGAAGCCCACCCGGAACTGGATTCCATGCTTCGCAACCACAATCGCGAGGAGATCGATTCCAAGCTCATCTACGAAGCCGCCATCAAAGGCGACAAACTGGCCATGGAGATCTACGAGTTCACCGGAAAGGTGCTCGGGGAAGCCCTCGCCAACTTCGTGATGTTCTCCAGCCCCGAAGCCATCGTGCTGTTCGGCGGCCTTACACAGGCAGGCGACCTTATCATGCGCCCCGTTCGCGAGCACATGGAAGTAAACCTGCTCCCCATCTTCCAGAATAAAGTTAAATTGCTGTTCTCCGAGCTCAAGGAAAGCGACGCCGCCATTCTCGGCGCCAGCGCCATGGCCTGGGAAATGAAAGATTAACAGTGACATAACCTTTAGTGTAGCATGAAGAGCAGAAGGAACTTTTTGAAAACCGCCGCCCTGGGCGCCGCCGCACTTTCGCTGGACGGTATCCCCGCAGCGGCCGCATCGCGCGGCAAGGGCCGCAAACCCATCGTTGTTTCTACGTGGGACTTCGGAATAGCCGCCAACCGCGCCGCATGGGGCGTGCTGGGCAAGGGCGGCCGTGCGCTCGACGCTGTTGAAGCCGGAGTGCATGTGCCCGAAGCCGATGAAAAGAACGTAACCGTAGGTTACGGCGGATATCCCGACCGCGACGGCCGCGTTACGCTGGACGCCTGCATCATGGACGAGTTCGGGAACTGCGGTTCCGTGGCCGCCATAGAGCACATCAAGCACCCGATCTCCGTGGCCCGCAAGGTGATGGAGAAAACCCCGCATGTGATGCTCGTGGGCGACGGCGCATTGCAATTTGCGCTGGAGAACGGTTTCCGGAAAGAAAACCTCCTCACGCCCGAATCCGAAAAGGCGTGGAAAGAATGGCTGAAGAAAGCGGAATATAAACCCGTCATCAATATCGAGAACCAGCAGTACGAAGGCAAAGGCACCACGGCGTTCAACCCGCTGCGCCTGCCCGGCAACGCCTGGAACCACGATACCATCGGCATGGTGGCGCTCGACGCGGCCGGGAACCTTTCCGGCGCCTGCACTACCAGCGGCATGGCTTTCAAGATGCACGGCCGGGTGGGCGATTCGCCCATTATCGGCGCGGGATTGTATGTCGATAACGAAATAGGCGCCGCCACGGCAACCGGCGTGGGAGAAGAAGTGATCCGTGTGGTAGGGAGCTTTTTGGTGGTGGAACTGATGCGCCAGGGATACTCTCCCGAAGCCGCCTGCAAGGAAGCGGTTTTGCGCATCGTGAAGAAAAAACCCGCCAAGGCAAAGGAGATCCAGATCGGCTTCCTGGCCCTCAACAAAAAAGGCGAGCACGGCGCGTACTGCCTGCATCCCGGGTTCAGCTACGCCTGCACCACCGGCGAAAAAGAAGAAGTGCTCATCAAAGGCAAATATTACTTCCAATAATTTATGTTCGAAACTTTGGATCGGCTACCCGGCAAACGCTGGTAGCCGATCCTTATTTTTGTAAAAATCTGGACTTTGAAAAAGATCACGCTGGAAATTTGCGCCACTTCCGTGGCCTCCTGCATCGCCGCCGAAGAAGGCGGTGCGGATAGAATCGAATTGTGCGACAATCTACTGGAAGGCGGCACCACGCCCAGCTACGGCATGATCGCCGCGGTACGGGAAAAGTGCGGATTGAAGATCTATCCGATCATCAGGCCGCGCGGGGGCGATTTTCTGTATGACGGCGCCGAATTTGATGTCATGCAACGCGACATCCGCGCGTGCAAGGAACTGGGCTGCGACGGTGTCGTGATCGGATTGCTGACGGCCGGTGGAAAGGTGGACGTGGAGCGTACCCGCGCGCTGGTAGACCTGGCCAGGCCCATGGGCGTTACGTTCCACAGGGCTTTCGATATGACGGACGATCCCTTCCTGGCACTGGAAGACGTGATCGCCACCGGCTGCGAGCGCATCCTTACCTCCGGCCAGCGCAATACCGCCCTGGAAGGCGCCGCCCTCATCCGCGAGCTGGTGGAAAGATCTGCCGGCCGCATCCGCATCATGGCCGGTTCCGGCCTGCGCGCCCACAACGCCGAAGCCCTCGCCAAAGCCAGCGGCGCGCCGGAATACCATTCCACCGCCCGCGATTATATCGACAGCCGCATGGAGTACCGCAACCCCAATGTGAGCATGGGCGGCATTCCCGGCGTGCCGGAATACGGTATCTCCGTGACGCAGGCCCCTATCGTCCGCGCAATTCGCGCAGGCGCCGAAGCCGGACTGAATGGTCAATAGGCATATGACGATCAAATGTATACACCAGTTATCCAAAAACCCATCCTTGTATATAAATATTAAACAAAACTCACTCAACATTCCCTACATTTATCCACAATTCCGCTTTGTGAAAAACGCGGCAGGGTCAATACATTAAATAATTTTTAAATTAGTCGAAACATGAGAAAAGCTCGCTACTTAGCTTTATTGTTGTGTATGGCGCTTGGCGCGAACGCGCAGGTGAAAGGTGTTAAGCATGTGATCCTGATCGGAATGGACGGGCTCGGGGCTTACGCCATGGAAAAATCGGACAATCCGGTCATGAAACAGATGATGGCCGACGGCAGCTGGACGTTGAAGGCACGCAGCGTACTTCCTTCTTCCAGCGCCGTAAACTGGGCTTCCATGATCATGGGCGCCGCTCCGGAACTCCACGGCTTCACCGAATGGGGCAGTAAAACGCCTGAAGTGGAACCCCGGGAGCTGGACAAATACGGCCTCTTCCCTTCCCTATTCACCTTGCTGCGCGAGCAAAAGCCCAACGCGGAAACCGGCGTGATCTATTCCTGGGGCGGCATCGGCTACCTGTTCCCGAAACAGGCGGTGAACAAAGACCAGCATTGTCCGTCGGACAGCGCCACTACCGAAACGGCTATTGCATACCTGAAAGAAAAGAAACCGGATTTTCTTTTCGTACATTTCGACCAGCCAGACGGGGTGGGCCACGAAATCGGGCATAACATTCCGCCGTATTATGAACAAGTGCATAAAAACGACGTTTTATTAGGTAAGATTCTCCAGGCCGTGAAAGACGCCGGGATGTGGGACAACAGCGTGATCATCCTTTCTTCCGACCACGGCGGCATCAACAAGGGCCATGGCGGCAAAACGATGGTGGAAATGCAGATCCCCTGGATTTTTACCGGGAAAGGCATCAAAAAAGCCAATGAAGTGACAGAAAGCGTGATGACGTACGATACGGCCGCAACGATCGCATATATCTTCGGGTTGAAGACTCCGCAGAGCTGGACCGGCCGGCCCGTGAAGAGCATTTTCAAATAAGGCGCGATCCGCCTCAGCCGCCGATCGCCCGGATCCCATTTATCACTGTATGCAGCGAACTATTCTATATCTGATTTTCATGACCGGCGCGCTTTCGGCGAAAGCGCAGGTCCAGGGCCAGGTGATCAAGGTGCTGACCTACAATATTCACCATGCCGAAAACATGAACGGCAAGCTCGATATCCAGGGCATCGCCACCGTGATCCTTGCCACCAATCCTGACCTCGTGGCACTGCAGGAAGTAGACTCCGCCACACTCCGCATCGGTAAATCCGACATCCTCAAGGAACTCGCCGACGCCACCGGGATGTATATCTACTTCGGCAAAGCCATGGACTTCGATGGCGGCGGATATGGCAACGGGGTGCTTTCGAGATACCCCATCCAGTCGGCCTACACGCTCGCCCTCCCGTCCAATGGCAAGGAAGGCGAACCGAGATCGGCCGCCATCGTAACGGTGCAGCTCCCGGGCGACAGCCTCCTGCGTTTCGCCTCGGCCCATCTCGATCATACGGAAGACCCGGCAGACCGCCTTTCGCAGATACAACTGATCCTGCAGCAACTGCACCGTTCTCCCGTTCCCTTCGTGATCGCCGGCGATTTCAACGCTCTGCCGCCATCCAGAGAGATCGCGCAGCTGAAGGCGCATTTCACCGACGCGACCGAAAAACTGGGGCCCACATGGCCGTCTGACAAGCCCACCCAGAAGCTCGACTACATCCTGCTTTCCGGGAAAGGACGCTGGCATGTGAGCACGGCAGCCGTGGTAGAAGAAACCATCGCGTCTGACCACCGGCCCGTGATCGCGGAACTGATGCTGAAGTAAACACACGGTTAAACATCATAAAAGAAGGCTCCCAGTCCGGGAGCCTTTTTCGTTTACGGCCAATCGTCCTACCCCTCCGTTCATCATTTTTCAAAACACTAAAACGTTTTAGCGAATCATTTTCCTTATTTTAGCTTTTGCCGACCGGGCTGCAACTATGCCGCGGCGCCGGCGGTTGGATATTAAAAAAACAGTGAATGAAAAAATGGATGGTTTTGCTGGCCCTCGGGCTGGCATCTGCCGCGCAAGCACAAACCGTGAACTATGCGCAGAAAGTAAATCCCTTTATCGGCACAGGCGGCCACGGCCACACGTATCCCGGCCCCAGTATGCCTTTCGGCATGGTACAGCTCAGTCCTGACACCCGCCTCAAAGGCTGGGACGGCTGTTCCGGATACCATTACACCGATTCCCTGCTCTACGGCTTCTCCCACACCCACCTCAGCGGCACCGGCATCGAGGATTACTGCGATGTACTGCTCATGCCCGTTACCGGCCAGCCCGCGTGGAATAACGAAGCCTACGCCTCCCCTTTCTCCCACGCCAACGAAAAAGCCTACGCCGGCTTCTACAGCGTGAAACTCGACAAATACGACATCCGCGCCAGCCTCACCGCCACCCGCCGCGTAGGCCTGCATAAATACGAATTCCCCGCCACCGCCAAAGAAGGCCACGTACTGCTCGACCTCTACCACCGCGATATCGTGATCCATTCCTCCCTGAAAGTGATCAACGACTCCACCATAGTAGGGATGCGCACTTCCACCAGCTGGGCCAAGGAACAGATACTGTACTTCGCCATGAAATTCAGCCAGCCCTTCCGCAGTCACACCGTCGCGTTGGGAGACACCGCCAAAGGCGCGCTGCAACAGGCAGAAGGGCGCAACATCAAGGCGTATTTTACGTTCGACGTGAAAGATCCCATCTACGTGAAAGTGGCCATCAGCGGTGTAAACGAAGCCGGCGCCATGAAGAACCTCGACGCCGAAATGCCCGGCTTCGACTTCGACGGCACCCTCGCCAACGCAGTTTCGGCCTGGAATACCGAACTCGGAAAAATCGAAGTGAAAGGCGGAACGCCCGATCAGCAGACCATGTTCTACTCCGCACTTTACCACGCCTGCCTCAATCCCAACCTCTATATGGACGTGGACGGGCAGTATCGCGGGACCGACCTGAAAGTCCACAAGGCAGAGGGTTTCGAGAATCATAGCGTGTTTTCGCTGTGGGACACCCATCGTGCCCTGCACCCGCTCATGACCATCATCAATCATCGCCGGACCAACGACTGGATCAATACCTTCCTCGCCCAATACAAAAACGGCGGCATGTTGCCCGTATGGGAACTGAGCGGCAACGAAACGTTCTGCATGATCGGCTACCATTCCGTGCCCGTGATCGTAGACGCCTACCAGAAAGGCATCCGCGGATATGATGCGAAATACGCGCTGGAAGCCATGCGCAGCTACGCGGAAGGCACCCGCTTCGGGATGCAGGACTACATCCGCCAGGGCTACCTCAGCATGGACACGCAACCCGAATCCGTGTCGCGCACGCTGGAATATTCGTACGACGACTGGTGCATCGCACAAATGGGCAAAATGCTCGGCGATATGGAAGTGCATGATCGGTATATGCGTCGCGCGCAATCGTACAAAAACCTGTACGACGCGTCTACCGGGTTTATGCGCGGCAAGATCGGCGCCAGGTGGATGAGCCCCTTCGTTCCCACGGAAGTGAACAACTTCTTCACTGAAGCCAACAGCTGGCAGTATAGCTTCTACGCGCCGCAAGACGTAAGCGGCCTCATGAAACTGAACGGTGGAAGGGAAAAATTCATCGACAAGCTGGACCATCTTTTCACGACGGAAGACCAACTCTCCGGCCGCCACCAGAGCGACATTACGGGCCTGATCGGCCAATATGCGCACGGTAACGAGCCCAGCCACCATATCGCGTACCTGTTCAACTACGCCGGCCAGCCCTGGAGAACGCAGGAACTGGTACACCAGGTCATGAACACCATGTACCACAATGCGCCCGACGGCCTGAGCGGCAACGAAGACTGCGGACAGATGAGCGCCTGGTACATCATGAGCGCCATGGGTATTTACCCCGTGCGCCCCGGCGATGGCCTCTACAGCCTCGGCACGCCCGCTTTCGACGAAGTGAAGATCCATCTCGAAAGCGGCAAAACCTTTACCATCAAGGCTAACGACCTCAGCCCGAAAAACTTCTACGTGAAAGGCGTTAGCCTGAAAAGCGCGAACGGAAAAACGGAAAGCCTCAGCACGTCGGCGATTCCCCACAGCGCCATCATGGAAGGCGGCGAACTGACGTTCGACATGAGCGCCACGCCCAACAAGAACTGGGCCACCGGCACCCACGTGCCCGTGAGCGCCATCACGGAAGATCTCATCGTGGCCGTTCCCTATGTGGTGGCTGCGGAAGACCGGTTCAAGAATTCCATGGCCGTTACACTGAAAGCGGTAGAACCGAACACTACGATTTTTTATACACTCGACGGCAGCACGCCCGATAACAAATCGAAAAAATATACGGCGCCCATTACGCTGAAAAAATCCGCGCGCCTCAAAGCCGTGGCTTTCCGTAACGGTCAATACAGCCAGGTGACGGAAACGCCATTCTACCTCATTCCTACCGACAAAACCATTACGGTACTGTCGAAAATCCACCCGCAGTTTACCGCAGGCGGGCCAGACGGGCTGATCGACGGGATCCGCGGGCGGGAAGACTTCCGCCTCGGCGCCTGGCAAAGCCATTACCCCGGGAACCTGGAAGCCATCGTAGACCTGAAATCGCCCCGCCAGCTGAAGAAACTCGGCCTCGGTGTGTTGCAGGATATCGGTTCGTGGATTTGGTACCCCACGCAGGTGGAGTTCCTCCTTTCCGACGACGGTAAAACCTTCCGATCGGCCGGTGTGGTGAAAAATACCTTCTCCCCCCGCGAGCACGGCAGCTTCATCCAGGAGCTGAGCCTCCCGGTGAACGCGAAGGCCCGGTTCGTGAAAGTGATCGCCACCTCGATAGGCGTCATCCCCGACTGGCACCCCGGAAAAGGCGAGCATGGCCACATTTTCGCGGATGAAATTATTATCGAATAGTGAAATGGGAGGGTTTAACACCTTCCCTTTTCTTTTAGAGCCGACGTGGGCGCCATTCCGGTTAGGTTGAAAGCAGATTTCCCGCGACGGAAGTCGATTGAACGTCGTATCTTATCAAACCGAAATAAGAAAATGATAAGCTGAAGGGATAAGTGACGGAGCAGAAAAAAGAGTATCCTGCACCTAAAAGCCGCCGCTTCCCGCCAATAAAACCATCAACAGAAAATGACCTTTAAAACGCTCGTTATCGCATTGCTGGCCCTTGCCGGCCTAGCATCCTGTGGCACGCACGGGCCCGAGGGCACCGCGCCCAAAGCGCCCGTACAGCTCATTCCCATGCCTGTAAGGCTCATCGAATCGGCAGATTCCTTCCTGCTCGACAAACAGACCGTGCTCGTGGCCGCCACCCCGGCCGACCGTAAAACGGCCGAACTGTTCAACGAATGGTTCAAATCGCTCGCCGGTTTCGAACTGAAGTTGCAGGACAGTGGATCGATGAACGCCATCGTGTTCAGGACGCGCCCTGCCGCGGAAAAAGCCATCGCCGAAGCTTACCGGCTCAAAGTCGGTAAAGATGTAGTGACGATCGACGGCGACGATGAAGCCGGCACTTTCTACGGGATGCAAACCCTCATCCAGCTGCTGCCCGTGCAATCCGCCACGGCGTACTGGCTGCCCGGGGTCGACATTTCCGACCAGCCGCGCTTCGCCTATCGCGGCCTCCACCTCGACGTTTCCCGCCATTTCTTTCCCGTTTCCTTCGTCAAAAAGTACATCGACCTGCTGGCCATGCATAAAATGAACACTTTCCACTGGCATCTGACCGACGACCAGGGCTGGCGCATCGAGATCAAGCGCTATCCCAAACTGCAGGAAATCGCCAGCAGAAGAAAGGAAACGCTCGACGGCCGGCTCGAAGACAATAAATTCGACGGCAAGCCCTACGGTGGATTTTACACCCAGGAAGACATCAAGGACGTTGTGCAATACGCTACCGACCGCCACGTGACCGTGATCCCCGAAATCGAAATGCCGGGCCACGCCCTCGCCGCACTGGCAGCATATCCCAGCCTCGGTTGCACTGGCGGGCCGTACTCCGTTGGCACCAAATGGGGCGTGTTCGACGACGTATTCTGCGCCGGCAACGACTCCACTTTCCTGTTCCTGCAAAACGTACTGGAAGAAGTGATGATCCTCTTCCCTTCCAAATACATCCACATCGGCGGCGACGAATGCCCGAAAGTGCGTTGGGAAAAATGCCCCAAATGCCAGGCCCGCATGAAAGCTAACGGGCTCAAAGACGGTCATGCCCTTCAGAGTTACTTCATCCAGCGGATGGAAAAATGGCTGAACGAAAAAGGGCGCCAGATCATCGGATGGGACGAAATCCTGGAAGGCGGCCTCGCCCCCAACGCCACCGTGATGAGCTGGCGCGGGATCGAAGGTGGCATCGCGGCGGCGAAACTGCACCACGATGTTATCATGACACCCGGCAATTTCGTGTACTTCGATCATTACCAGTCGCTCGGCAAAAACGAACCGCTGGCCATCGGCGGTTTCACGCCCGTGAGCAAGGTCTACGGCTTCGATCCCGTTCCTGAAAGCCTTTCCGCCACCGAAGCCGCTTTCATCAAAGGCGCGCAGGCCAACCTGTGGACGGAATACATCGGCAGTCCGGAGCATGCGGAATACATGGTATACCCCCGCGCCGTGGCGCTGTCCGAAGTGTTGTGGTCGCCAAAGGAAACGAAGAATTACGACGGATTCCTCGAAAGGCTCAAGCGCCATCTGCCCCGGCTCGATAAAAAAGCCGTGAACTACGCCAAGCACGTGTTCGAAGTGCGCGCCAGCGTGGAAAACGAAGGGAAAAGCGGTGTGCAGGTGAAGCTGGATTCCAAGCTGGACGGCGGAAAGATCGTTTTCACGACAGACAGTTCCGCGCCAGACGCGGCTTCCATGCCATACACCGGCCCGATCCCCGTTACCAAAACGGAAACCATCCGCGCAACGGTGCTGCAAGACGGGAAGCCTTACGGCAACGACTGGCAGCAATCGTTCGTGTTCCATAAAGCGATGGGCAAAACAGTGACCCTCGCCAAAACACCCCACCAGCAATACAACCCGGGCCCGTTCGCGCTCGTGAACGGCATCGAAGGCCTTACGTCGTTCACCGACAACCATTGGACCGGCTACAGCGGTGGCACCATGGAAGCGGTGATCGACCTGGGAGATATTACGGACATTGCGGTGGTGGGACTGAATTACCTCGCCAACCGCGGGCAGTGGATCTATCCGCCGAAAGAGATCGTGATTTCGGTGTCGGAAGACGGGAAGCATTACAAAGAGGTGATGCAAAGGAAAGACCCCGGCGGCACGGGCATCATCCGCATCCGCGAGCGGTTGCAGGAGGTGAAAGGCCGGTACGTGAAATTTTCCCTGCGGGCGCTCGGTAAAATCCCGGACGGCGCCCCGGGCGAAGGGCAGGCCGCCTGGCTGTTTGTAGACGAACTGATCGTTCAGTGACCATATTATACGATTGGCAAAAAGAGGCTGTTTCCCGGGCGGATTCAGCCTCTTTTTTATTACGGTAATCCTGTCAAGGAAATCTTCGGGCGTTGTTAAATCGAAAAAAAGCGGGATCGTAACCGTTCCCTAAGCTTATACCCAGCACCTTTGCCGGACGGGATTCTTCCGGGACCCGCGGGACGGGACGCAAATGTATGGTTCGCAGCCCGGCAGGGATGAAAACGGGCAGATGTTCCTTTACCCGATCGTCGACGAGCCGAATGTCAACAAACGCAGGATGGATTAGGGATTGGAGCCGATCGAAGATTACCTGAAGCTGTTCAACCTCAGTTATCCCATCAAAAAACCATAATAAAAAGGCCGACCCGATTTTGATGGGACGGCCTTTTTACTTTAGCTGACCACCGTTCAAGAGCGGCGGACTTGTTTCTTCATCTGTATGCTATTCGTGACTCTATTCGAAAAGATGAGGTGCTATGTTTTGATGCATGATGTGCCATGGAGTGATTAAAGCGCGACCCAAAGGGTCCATTTTGCGTCGAATTTGTACCACTCGCCCCTGGGGCCCTGCCACTTCCATTCGGGTACTTCTTCGAAATTTTTGCCGGCGTCGGCCGTCCACCACAACTTCCCTTCCCCTATTTTAAGCCAGCGGTCCTGTTTATCGGCCCACATCCCGTCTGTGACCTCCGCCCATTCGTGCCCGTCGGGGCTCCACCAGATACGGGCGTTGCGGTCGAGCCGGTACCAGAAAGATTTCCCTTCCCTATTGGCCGCCCAGGAACCGGATTTGGATTTTACCCAGTTGACGTTATGGGAGGCTGGGGCCGGCGGGCCAGGAAAAGCGGCTGATAATACGCCGGTTGCTTGAAGCAGGAGGGCGCAGGCCACAAATATTAAATTTCTTTTCATGCGTTGGTCGAAAAATGGGTTTGGTTACTGACGGTTATGGGTGCCGTCCGGGGCCGGGGCCGGTCGGGGATATTACACTGCTAATAATTACGGAGGAGAAAAGGGTTTGGATTTGACAGGAGGAACGGGGAAAGGAAATAGTTAATCATAAATTTTCAAGAACATTACCTGTATTTTATTTAATTTTCCGGCTCGTTTTTGAAAACGCATTAAAAAACTGAACAATGACCATCAATCACCAGGAAATTGAACTGATCGACAGTTTCGAACAGATTTCCGTGGACATTCACCTTGATGCCAAAGCGGGTTCCAAAGCCGTGGCCAGGGAGATCGCTGCTCTTATACGCGAAAAGCAGGCCGCCAACGAGCCCGCCGTATTAGGTCTTGCCACCGGATCCACTCCGAAGTACCTTTATGCTGAACTCGTTCGTCTTCACAAGGAAGAAGGACTGAGCTTTAAAAACGTAGTCACTTTCAACCTCGACGAGTACTACCCTATCGAGCCGGACGCTTTGCAGAGCTACAACCGGTTTATGAAAGAACACCTGTTCAATCATATCGACATTCCCGCAGAAAATTACAACATCCCCGACGGCACTGTTCCCAAAGAGCAGATCAAGGCTTACGCAGAAGCGTACGAGCGCAAGATCGAGACCGTTGGTGGCATCGATATCCAGATCCTGGGCATCGGGAACAACGGCCACATCGGCTTCAACGAGCCCGGTTCGCAGCCTAACTCCCATACCCGCCTCGTAACGCTCGACAACAGCACCCGCCTGGCCAACGCCTACGAGTTCTCCAACATGAGCCAGGTGCCCCGCCTCGCCATCACGGCCGGTATCGGCACCATCATGAAAGCGAAGAAAGTGATCCTCCTCGCCTGGGGCCAGCACAAAGCCAAAATCGTGCGCCGCTCCGTGGAAGGTTCCACCACCGACCAGGTGCCCGCTTCCCTGCTGCAACAGCACCCCAACTGCAAATTCGTCATCGACGAGCAGGCCGCTTCCGAGCTCACCCGTAACAAGGAACCCTGGCTCACCGGCGACTGCGAATGGACGCCGAAGCTCACCCGCAAGGCCGTTACCAGCCTGGCGCTGAAGCTCAACAAGCCCATTCTCATGCTCACCGACAAAGATTACAATAATAATGGCCTGAACGACCTGATCGTACAATACGGTTCTGCATACGAACTGAATATCAAGGAGTTCAACGCCATCCGCGACACCATCACCGGCTGGCCCGGCGGTAAGCCCGGCGCAGCACTGCCCAACCATCCCGAGCGGTCGACCCCCGAGCGCAAGCGCGCCCTCATCTTCAGCCCGCACCCAGACGACGATATCATTTCCATGGGCGGTACTTTCATCCGTCTCCATGAACAGGGCCACGATGTGCACGTTGCTTACCAGACTTCCGGCAACATCGCGGTTACCGACGAGTTTGTGCTCCGCTTCATCGACTTCGCCGTAGGTTTCGAAGGCATGTTCGACATCGACCGCAGCAAGAGCTCCCAGATCCTGGAGAACGCCAAAGCGTTCATCGGCAGCAAGAAGCCCAGCCAGAAAGACACGCCGGAAATCCGCGCCATCAAAGGCCTCATCCGCCGCGGCGAAGCGAAAGCCACCTGCCGTTACGTTGGCGTGGGCGACGATCACGCGCATTTCCAGAACCTGCCTTTCTACGAAACCGGCCTGGTGGAAAAGAAACCCATGGGCCCGGAAGACGTGCAACTGACCGTAGACCTGCTCCGCGAGCTGAAACCCCAACAGATCTACTGCGCCGGCGACCTCGCCGATCCGCATGGCACCCATAAAGTTTGCCTGGACATCATCTTCGCTGCGCTCGACATCGTGAAAAACGACGACTGGGCGAAAGATTGCTGGGTTTGGCTCTACAAAGGCGCATGGCAGGAATGGGATATCCACGAGATTGAAATGGCGGTGCCCATGAGCCCCGACCAGATCATGCAGAAACGCCTGGGCATCTTCATCCACCAGAGCCAGAAAGACGTGGTCCCCTTCCAGGGCGCCGACGCACGCGAGTTCTGGCAACGTGCCGAAGAGCGCAACGCCAACACCGCCGAGCTGTACGACAAACTGGGCCTGCAGAAATACGCGGCCATGGAAGCTTTCGTACGCTACCACTTCATGTAATTGCCAACTTTGGAGATATGTTTGATACGGTCCGGGCAACACGCCCGGACCTTTTTCGTTTTATGCACAGGTGTGCATAATCCGGTGAGCACCGCATCGTTATGATTCGTTAACTTTGATCGATATGACATTAACCCTCCTTTCCGTACTGATCGCAGGGCTGTTTGCAGGCGGCCTGGGCGGCTTCCTGCTCCTCCGCAGGTTCTACGCCCCGAAAGACGAACTGGCCAAAATGCTGAGCCGCGAACAGGTAGACGAAGGATATGTGAGCCGGGAAATGTACGACAGCACGCTTTTCACCCTCCACCAGCGCGACCAGGAACTGAAAGTACAGGAAAGCGAATTGCGCACCCTCACCGCCAGGCTCGCAGCGGCTGACAAGGAAAAAGAACAGTTATCCGGCCTGGGAGAGCAATTGAAAAAAATCCACGAAAGCAACCGGCAGGAATTCTCGAACCTCGCGGCCGACATCCTCCGCCAAAAAAGCCGCGACCTCCTGGAAACGAACAAACTTTCGCTAGACCACCTGCTGGCGCCGTTGCAGACCGATATCGGGCAGTTCCGTAAAACCATCGAGCAAACGCGGAAAGAAGACATCCACGATCTCACTTCCCTCAAGAAAGAAATCGAATCCCTCCAGCAGCTGAACCTCCGCCTCAGCGAAGACGCGCAGCGCCTGGCGAGCGCCCTCAAATCCGACGTGAAAGTACAGGGCAACTGGGGTGAAGACCGCCTCCGCCTCATCCTCGAAGCAGAAGGCCTCCAGAAATACATCGACTACACCAGCGAGGAAGTGCACCGCGATCAGGACCAGCAACGCAACTTCCGGCCGGATTTCATCCTGAAACTGCCCGACGGCAAGCACCTGGTGATCGACAGCAAAGTGAGCCTCAATGCTTATGTCGCCTATTTCAACACACAGGACCCCGCAGAGAAAAAAATCCATCTCAAACAACTCGTCCGCAATATCAACGAACATATCGACGAGCTCGGCGCCAGGAATTACCAGCGCCTGGGCACCCTCAAATCCCCCGACTTCGTTTTCATGTTCATGCACTTCGAGCCCGCACTCACATTGGCTTTGAACGAAAGCCCGGAGATTTTCAACCGCGCGCTCAGCAAAAAAGTGGTGCTCATCACACCATCTACCCTCGTGGCTACGTTCAAGATCATCCGGCAGTTGTGGCAGCACGAAAACCGGGCGCGGAACGTAGATGAAATCTTCCGCCAGTGCGGATTACTGTACGACAAATTCATCCTGTTCCTGGAAGAAATGCAGGGAATGGGCGATCATATCAATAAAGCCGGCGTTGCTTATGCCGAAGCCATGAACAGGCTGAAGGAAGGCAAACGAAAAGGTGATACCATCATCGGCAAACTGGAACAAATCCGGGAACTGGACGCGAAAACGACCAAATCCCTGCCGAGAGACGTTGCCAACGACATGGACATCCGCTTCCCCGACGACGGGCTGAAGGCGATCCACGGGAATGTGTAATAGGAATGACGGGATGTTTCCATCAATAGCAAAACCCCAAATCGAAGCATATGCAAGTACAGCCGTTTTCGTCCGACTATGCGGACCAGATTTACGATTTCATCCTCCATATCCAGCAGCAGGAATTTGGCCTGCCCGTTACCCGCGAACAGCAGCCAGACCTGGCGATCATCCCGGAAGTGTACCAGCAGGGCGTCAGCAATTTCTGGATCGCGGTACATGATGGCCGGCTGATCGGGACCATCGCGCTGATGGACCTCGGAGAAGGTAAGGGCGCTTTGCGCAAGATGTTCGTTCACGAAGATTTCCGCGGCCGCGAACACGGCGTGGCCGGCCGTTTGCTGGAAACATTGAAGGAATGGGCCCGCAGCCATGATTACAGCGACATTTATCTGGGCACTGCCGACATCCTCCACGCCGCGCACCGTTTCTACGAAAAGAACGGCTTCGTGCAGGTGAGCAGGAGCGCGATCCCGGACGGGCCGTACATCCTGCCCGTAGATACCAAATTCTATCATTTTCAACTCTGACAACCTATGCGCATCCGCATTTTTCAGCACGTACCGTTCGAAGGGCCCGCCGCCATTGCGGAATGGGCGGAAAGTAAAGGCCACTCGATCGAGTATACCCGATTTTATGAAAACGATCCGCTGCCGGCCGCGTCTGACCTGGATATGCTGGTGGTGATGGGCGGACCGATGGGCGTTTACGACACCGACGAATACCCCTGGATCCGCAACGAGATCACTTTTATCACCGACGCCGTGGAATCCGGCAAACCCGTGCTGGGCGTATGCCTTGGCTCGCAATTACTGGCCGCTTCGCTGGGCGCCAGCGTGTACCCGAATAAAGAAAAGGAGATCGGATGGTTCCCCGTTACGTTCCGTGCCGACTGGGCTCCCGAACAACTCGTGGTGTTCCACTGGCACGGCGATACCTTCGATCTGCCGGAAGGCGCGCAGCTGCTGGCGGAATCGCCCGTTACGAAGCACCAGGCTTTCCAGTTCGGTCAAAACGCCGTGGGGCTGCAATTCCACCTGGAGGTGACGGGCGAATCCGTCGAAGGAATGATCGATGCCTGCGGCCACGATCTGCAAGGCGGCGATTGGGTGCAGAACGCGGAGGAGCTGCGGGACGGCCTTCCCCATGCCCGGGAAACCAAAGCTACACTGTTCCGCCTGCTCGATTCGCTGGCACAAAATGCCGTACATTAGCGTATGGCAAAAAAGGTAGCATTACTCATCGTAGGCGGCGGCCCTATCGGTCTCGCATGCGCGCTGGCGGCGCAAAAGCAGGGAATAGACTATGTGGTGATCGAAAAGGGCTGCCTCGTCAATTCGCTCTACCGGTATCCCATCAACATGACTTTTTTCTCGACCAGCGAAAGGCTCGAGATCGGCGGCATCCCCTTCGTGTCCAACAACGCGAAACCCACACGCCCGGAGGCCCTCGAATATTACCGGCGCGTGGCCGTGAGCAAGCACATCAACATCCATCTCTTCGAAAAAGTGGAAACGGTAAAACCCGCCGAAAAAGGCTACACCGTCATAACCGATAAAGCCGTGTACGGGGCAGACAACATCGTCATCGCCACCGGCTTTTACGACATCCCCAACCTGCTCCGCATCCCGGGGGAAGACCTTCCCAAAGTAACGCACTACTACAAAGACCCGCACTATTACGCCACGCGGAAAGTGATCGTCATCGGCGCCAACAACTCCGCCGTGGACGCGGCTTTGGAAACCTACCGCAAAGGTGCAGAAGTAACGATGGTGGTGAGGGAAGAAGGGATCGGCAAACGGGTGAAATATTGGGTAAAACCCGACATCGAGAACCGCATCAGGGAGGGCAGCATCCAGGCTTACTTCCATTCCACGCTCGTGGGCGTGCGCGAACAGGAGGCAGACATCCTCACGCCGGAAGGCGTCATTACCATCCCCAACGATTTCGTGATCGCCGCAACCGGCTACCAGCCTGATTTTCCTTTCCTGGAAAACGTAGGCGTGCAACTGTCGGCCGACGGCGTGCGGGAACCGGTGTATAATGAAGACACGATGGAAACGAATATGCCGGGCATTTACCTGGCCGGCGTGGTTTGCGGAGGTATGAACACGCATGTCTGGTTCATCGAGAACTCCCGTGAACATGCGGACAAGATCATCCGCCACATTGCGTCGAAAAACTAAACGATATTGACTTCCCTTTCGAGCGCGACGCCGAATTTCTCTTTCACGCTGTCCACGATCTTCCAGGACAGTTCCACGATCTGTTCGCCTTCCGCGCGGCCGTAATTGACGAGCACCAGCGCCTGCCGTTCGTGCACGCCGGCATCGCCATCTCGGTAGCCTTTCCAGCCCGCCTGTTCGATGAGCCAGCCCGCGGCCAGTTTGAAATGCCCGTTGGGTAAGGGATATGCGACGATGTTGGGGAACGCGAGTTTCAGGGATGCATAAGTTTCGGCGGTTACTTCCGGGTTTTTGAAGAAGCTGCCTGCATTGCCGATCTCCGCGGGATTGGGGAGTTTGGAGGAACGGATATTGATGACGGCCTGGCTGATGGCGCGGATGGACAATTCCTTCACTCCCATGCGCTCCAGCTCCTGCTCGATGGCGCCGTAACTGGTATTAAAAGCGGGATGTTTGGACAGCCGGAACGTGACATGAAGGATGGCGAACTGCTCCTTGTACCGGTGCTTGAAAACGCTCTCGCGGTACCCGAACTCACAGGCGTCCCTATCGAACAGATGAATCTCCCGGTCCTGCAAATGGAACGCTTCCAGCGATTCGAACGTATCCTTGATCTCCACCCCATACGCCCCGATATTCTGCATGGGGCTCGCGCCTACGTTGCCGGGGATGAGGGACAGGTTTTCCAGCCCACCGAGCCCTTTGGCGATGCAATCCTGCACAAACTGGTGCCAGTTCTCGCCTGCGCCGGCCTGCACGTACACAAACGCATCATCTTCCCTTACGGATTTGATGCCTTTGATCTCGTTCTTGAGCACGATGCCGTCGAAATCTTTGGTGAGCAGGATGTTGCTCCCGCCGCCGAGGATGATCCTGGGCATGGTGGCCCATTTCGGGTCGAGCAAAAGCGTTTCCAGCTGCTCGCGCGAGTGGAAGGATGCGAAATACCGTGCGATGGCGTCTATGCCGAATGTATTGTAAGGCCGGAGCGAAACATTTTCAGATACCCTCATATGCAAGTGTTCAAATATCCTATCTTTAATAACGGAACAAATATAATCAACATTCATATGCCGGGAACAGCAATTGTGATTGGAGCCACCGGTCTCGTAGGCTCGCTTTTGGTGCAGGACCTGCTGGAAAACAGCGGTTATGCGAAAGTGAAAGCCCTCGTCCGCAAACCCCTCCCCATCCGCGACGGGAAGCTGGAACAGATCGTGGTGGATTTCACGGACGATGCCGCGCTTCAATCCGTGCTTCACGGGGATGTATTGTTCTGCTGCATTGGTACCACCATCAAAAAAGCCGGCAGCGAAGAAGCCTTCATCGCGGTCGATTATGCGATCCCCGTCCGTTGCGGCACCATCGTCCGGAAAAACGGCATCCGCCAGTACCATCTTGTTTCTTCGATCGGCGCGCAGGCATCTTCCAAGAACTTTTATCTCCGCACCAAAGGCCGTGCGGAAGCCGCTTTGCGGGCGCTTGAATTCCCGGCCATGTACATCTATCAGCCCAGCTTCCTCATCGGCAACCGCAAGGAAATGCGCTTCGGGGAACAGGTAGCCCTGTGGGTGATGCCGGTATTCGGCTGCCTCCTGCGCGGCAGATGGAGCAAATACCGCCCCGTCAGGGCAGAAGATGTTGCCAAAAAAATGCGTGAATTATCTGAAAAAGGGGGACCGGGCGTGCATTACGTGCTTTTCTATCAAACGAAAACTACACACAATCCACATCCGGGAGAATGATGACCGACCGGAATTGCTTCTCGATCGTCAATTGTAAAAACATTTCTTTCGCCAGCTGTTTGATCTGGGTGATCTTTTTGCTGTCTTTCGGCAGCTTGATAAGCATTTCCTGCAGGTAAAACCCTCTCACCCGGCTTACCAGCGGCGCCGCCGGCCCCACGAGCTGATGCCCCAGGTGCGGTTTCAGCCAGTTGCCGAGCACCATGGCGGCCTGCTCGACCGTTTGCTGCTGTTTGTGCTTGAGCGTGATCTTCATGAGCCGGTAAAACGGCGGATAACCGAACTGCTCCCGCTCCGCGATCTCGCTTTCGTACATTTTCCGGTAGTTATGCTCCACCACGAATTGCAAAATCGGATGCCGCGTATTACTGGCCTGTACGATCACCTTGCCCTTCCCGTCCCGCCGGCCGCTGCGCCCGCTTACCTGCTCCATGAGCTGGAAAGCGCGCTCGTTCACCCGGAAATCGGGATAGCTGAGCAAACTGTCTGCACTGAGGATACCGACGAGGTTCACGTTCTCGAAATCGAGCCCTTTCACCACCATCTGCGTACCCACGAGAATGTCGATCTCGCGCTGCTCCAGTGACTGGATCATCTTGTTATGACTGTCTTTGCTCCGGATGGCGTCCAGGTCCATCCGCGCGATGCGCGCCTCCGGGAACAGCGCCTGCAGGTCTTCTTCGATCTTTTCGGTGCCGAAGTTCTTCGGAAAAAGGGTCTGGCTGCCGCAAGCCTCGCAAACGTATAGGTAAGGATAACGTGTGCCGCAATAGTGGCAACTGAGTTTGTCCTGGTGCTTGTGATAAGTAAGGGAAACATCGCACTGTTTGCAGTTGGGTATCCATCCGCAGGTGGTGCAAAGCAGGAACGGCGCGTATCCGCGGCGGTTCTGGAACAGGATGACCTGTTTCTTGTCTGCGAGCGATTGTGCGATCTGCTTCCGGAGTACCGACGAGAAGTTGTTCACCACTTCCTTCAGGGCGGTTTCCTTTTTCATGTCCACGATTTCGATATCGGGCATATCGATGCCGCCGAAGCGTTCGCCCAGCTCTACCAGTGCGTATTTGCCCTGTTTGGCGTTATAGTAGCTTTCGAGCGCGGGCGTGGCGGAACCAAGCAGCACTTTGGCTTTGAAAAGACTGGCGTAGTAAATGGCCGCATCGCGGGCGTGATAGCGCGGCGCCGGCTCATGCTGTTTGAAGGAAGCGTCGTGCTCTTCGTCGAGGATGATGAGGCCGAGGTCGCGGAAAGGCAGCAGCAGGCTGGACCGGGCGCCCAGCACGATGCGGATTTCGCCGCTTTTTACCTTGTTCCAGATTTCCACGCGCTCGTTGTTGGAGAAACGGGAATGGTAAATACCGATCTGCCCGGCGAAGTGCTTCTGCAACCGCCGGATGATCTGGGCCGTCAGCGCGATTTCCGGGAGCAGGTACAGCACCTGTCTCCCGTTGGCGAGGGCCTCTTCGATGAGTTTGACGTAAATCTGGGTCTTACCGCTGGATGTAACCCCATGCAGCAGGGCCACCTGTTTATCCTGGAAGCCGGTCCGGATTTCGGCCAGGGCTTTTTCCTGGGCGGGGCTCAGGTCGAAATCGAGCTGCGTTTCCATTTTGCCCAGGGGTACGCGGTCTACCTGCCGTTTTTCAACCCGCAGGATACCTTTGTCTACCAGGCCTTTCAGCTGGGCCGAAGAAGCCCCTGATTTTTTGAGCAGTTCGCTTTGCAATACCGCGCCCTGGGTGCGAACGAGGTGGAGATACGCCAGCAGGAGCTCCAGCTGTTTGGGGGCGCGGCCCAGCTCGTCGAACAGCGGGGCCATGGCTTCGTCGCTTTCGAGGGCGGGGTTGAGCAGCACGTAGTTCTCGAGTTTCGCCTTGTAGGATTCCTTCAGTTCTTCGTACACGAAGCACACCTGTTTTTCGATGAGCTGTTTGATGAGGGAATAGACGTCGGAGCGGTCGAGGATGAGCTGAACTTCGCCGATGCGCAGTTCCTTGCGGATCTGGAGCGCCTCGGCGATGAGGTATTCGTGGTCGGAAAGGGCGGTGAAATCGTCGCCCAGGGCGTCGTTATACAGCAGCACCGTTTCGCTGGAAAGTTTGAGGTGAGCGGGGAGCGCGGCGTTGAGCACGTCTCCTTCGTTGCACATGTAATATTGCGCGATCCATTCCCAGAAGGCGAGCTGCGTGGGGTATACCACGGGCTCTTTGTCGAGCACGTCGAGGATGGGTTTGGTTTTGTAATTGGAAGGCGGCAGTTCGTGGATGCGCTTCACGATGCCGGCGTACCTTTTTTGCTTGCCGAGCTGAACGGCCACGCGGGATCCCGGCTGGATGGAGGATTCCATTTCGGGCGGAACGGCGTAGGTATAGTTCCGCGGCAGGGCTAAGGGCAATATGACGTCGGCGTATTTCATGCGGGCTGGAGCGCCGGATATACTCTGTATTTGCGCAGTTCGGCATCCATCATTTCATACACCTGCTGGCGGAGCTTGGGAACATCTTCGATGGTGAGGCCTTTCACGGAAACCGGTTCCATGAATACCACGCGGCATTTGCCGGGGTTGAGGCTCATGGGGTTGAGGTCTTCCAGGCGGGCGCGGCAATCCACGTACACCACGGGCCGGATATCGGTCTGCGTTTCTATCGCGATGCGGAAAGCGCCCTGGTGGAAAGGCAGCAGGGGTTGGGCAGAGTTGTTGGTGGTGCCTTCGGGGAAGATGAGGAGGCTCACTTTGTGCTGGAGCATGAACATCATGTCGCGCACCGACTGTACCCGGCCGCGTGCGCTGGAGCGGTCTACCGGTACTACCGAACGGCTGTAGATCATGCCGAACAGGGGTACTTTGGAGAGCTCGCTTTTACCGAGGGGGCGGAACGGGAGGGGCATTACCTTCACAGCGAGGGCTGCATCGAGGTAGCTGGCGTGGTTGGCCAGGTATATGCAGGGCTCTTTGGTGCGGGGAGAATGCCATCTGCGGGTAACGATTATGCCCACGGCGGGGAACCAGACATGTGCCCAGAAACGGAGGAAGTAGAACACAAGGTTCCCGCCCTTCACTTTTCCCAGGAAAGACACGGCCACGATGGGCAGCAGGATCAGGAGCATGATCGCCAGCCAGATCACCCCGGCGTAAACGACATAGACGCCCTTGAGAACTTTCGAAATAACGCGCATAAAACCGGCAAGTTACTGCATCCGGCGCAGCTTTTCAAGGGCGGTAAACACATATCAGGTTTTTGACATATCAAAGGACGGAAAAACGCCCGGAAATCGTACCTTTGCCATCCTTATGACCGGTCAAAAATCAGTAGCATTTCACACGCTCGGCTGCAAGCTGAACTTTTCCGAAACTTCCACCATCGGGCGGATGATGGAAAAGGACGGCTTTGTGCGGAAGGAATTTGACGACACGGCAGACGTGTACGTGATCAACACCTGTTCCGTGACCGACAATGCCGACAAGGAGTGCCGGCAGATCGTGCGCCGCATCCAGCGCCGCGCGCCCGGCAGCATGGTGGTCATCACCGGCTGCTATGCCCAGCTCAAACCAAAGGAAATCGCCGAAATCCCGGGGGTAGACCTCGTGCTCGGCGCCGCCGAAAAGTTCAACATAGCAGATCATATCCGCGAGCTCACCAAAGGCGATAATGGCGCCAAGGTCTGCTCCTGCGACATTGAAGACGTCAATACGTTCCATTCCAGCTATTCCATC
Organism: Chitinophaga rhizosphaerae; assembly: GCF_003958645.1. Taxonomy (GTDB): domain Bacteria; phylum Bacteroidota; class Bacteroidia; order Chitinophagales; family Chitinophagaceae; genus Chitinophaga; species Chitinophaga rhizosphaerae. The sequence goes on along the minus strand of NZ_RXLO01000003.1, from coordinate 779,611 downwards.
AACGACCGTACCCGTACCTTCCTCAAGGTGCAGGACGGCTGCGATTATACCTGTTCTTTCTGCACCATCCCCATGGCGCGGGGCATCAGCCGCAGCGACTCCATCGCCGGAGTGCTGAACAACGCCCGCGAACTGGCGGCCGGCGGCGTGAAGGAGATCGTGCTCACCGGCGTGAACCTGGGCGACTTCGGCAAAGGGTTCGAAGGCGGCAAGAAGCGCGAAGAATCGTTTTACGAGCTCATCCAGCAGCTGCATGCCGTAGAAGGTATCGAACGGTACCGGATATCGAGCATCGAACCGAATTTGCTGACCGACGAGATCATTGATTTCGTGGCACAAAGCCAAAAATTCATGCCGCACTTCCATGTTCCCCTGCAAAGCGGCAGCAACGATATCCTCGCCGGGATGCGCCGCCGCTACCGCCGCGAGCTGTATGCCGAAAAAGTAGCGCGGATCAAGGAAAAAATGCCGCATTGCGCGATCGGCGTAGACGTGATCGTGGGCTTCCCTTCCGAAAGCGACGGCCACTTCCTCGAAACCTACGATTTCCTCCATAGCCTCGACGTGTCGTACCTCCATGTGTTCACCTACAGCGAGCGCGACAATACCCATGCCCTCACCATTTCGCCGGTGGTGCCGGTGAACGTTCGCCAGGAGCGCAACAAAGCCCTGCGCAACCTGAGCCATAAGAAAATGTCGTACTTCACCGAACAGCACATCGGGCAAACGCGCCCCGTGCTTTTTGAATCGCACGGGAAAAACGGGATGATGGAAGGCTATACCGATAACTACATCAAAATCTCTACGCCTTTCCGCGAAGAATGGAGCAATAAAATCGTGGATTGGGTACTTCGATGAAAAAAAATTGAAAAAAAATTTGGCGGAATTCAAAAAGATTCTACCTTTGCAATCCCAACGAACGAAAAGCGTTCACAAAAAAGGGAGCTTAGCTCAGCTGGTTCAGAGCATCTGCCTTACAAGCAGAGGGTCGACGGTTCGAATCCGCCAGCTCCCACAAAGCCTCGCAAACTGCGGGGCTTTTTTGTTTCCCCCCGGCCTCCAACTTAATAGTGTATTTATTCTTTATATTTACGGCAATTTGCCCCCTGCCCATGAATCAGCGAAAAATCAATGGTTGGCTGCTGGCTTTAGCTTTACCCTCTCTCCTGTACTTCATTGTCATAACGCTACACGTAATTCGGTCGTTTCAATACCTTTCGATATCGCGCAGTTTATCCTGTACTGGGTGGGATTTCATGCCATCCTGGCCGTTGCCGGGATTATTTTCACTGTAAAACTCCGGCGTCGGCGGCAACCATTTAAACGCACCGCGTGGCTCACCATTTACTTTCTTCTACCGTTCGTGGTGTTTATCGGCGCCTGCATTTTTACATGCCTGTATTATTTGTTTGCAGCCATTTTAACTTAATTCATCTACAATGACAAACAAAACGATCAACACCTGGCTGATCTTTATGACCACCCCTTCCCTCCTGCCCTGCCTGTGTCGCTTTTCATCTTTATCATCACCACTTTCCACGGATAACTGATTTCTGCACATACGAATCAAACTGAATTCTTCTCACCTGAACGCAAAAAAATCAACACCTGGCTCGCTTACCTTGCCATCCTCTCCGTCACAACTATCCTTGTCATCATGCTGAGTGCATGTAAAATCATCACATTGCCGATTGACGGGGCGTATTTGCTGATGGCATGGTGTGTCTAAAGTATTTTCATGGCTTTTATCAGCGTAGTTTTATCCTATTCCCTAAATCAGCGGCAGCAACCATACGCTATTTCAGCCTGGCCAAGCGACTATTTCTGCCTGCCCGTTGTGCCGGGTATACTTGCGCTTTGGACCGGGAGTTCATTGCATTGAAAAAACGTCCCGCGAGCGGGACGTTCCGTACCAGTCGTTTTTAGCGGCATATTAAAAAATGAAGGAGGCTACCTGATGGTAAAATCTTTCGAGCCCGGCGCTGCCAGTACGTACTGGAAGTGGAAGAACGGGCGCGCGGTGGCGGTTTCCGGTTCTGCCGGTGCATCTTTGTACATGCTCGTGATTTTCAGTTTTGCATAGTTGCCGCTGGCGGTGCGGACGATGATCGTGCGATCCGGACGGGCCCAAACGGTATGTTTCTGCGTGGCAGCATTGTTTCCCCCGATGCCTTTGGTGGCGCGCAGCGTGCCCGCGAAATCGTACACGCACCAGCCGGTGGTGGTGCCGAAGAAGCCCGCGGTATCGAGGCCTACGCCGTTTGAAGCGGTAATGAAAACGGCTCCTTCCGGGACGCGGGTCACCTGGTCGAAGGGTTTATCGATGACCAGCACGCCTCCTTTGCCCGGGCCACCTTTTCCAGCGGATGTATTGCCCTCTTCATTGGCTCCGTAGTTACCGGAAACGGCGGAATTGGCGTTACCGCCGAACGCCACGTCCCAATCCCCGCTTTGCAGGTTTTTCGGGGAAGCGGCTTTTTCCTTTTCGAGGCTGAAGTAAATGGTGGCCTTGCCGGTTGTGGTATCTCCGTTGAAATTGGCTACCGAGATCAGTTTGTTGTAATTGCCCGCAGGAACGGGCGTTTCGTCCTTATCGTCTTTGGAGCAGGCTGCCAGCATCACTGCCGCAGCGCAGGCACCGGCGGCCCATTTGTAGTAATGTCTCATGTGGTAATATTTGAAGGTGCAAATTCCGGATTCGGCGTTACCATTTGCGGAGAAAGGATGTCCCTTCCCGGAAATTCACTGCAACACCGCAGTAAATCTTTTCGCAGCTTTTTAAGTTGATGATACATCCCTGTTGTTGGAAGCAGAAACGACATTTCGCGCTGAAGCCCGCTGCAGCAACGGGCTTCATCATCCACCGAAAAAAATCATTAAAAAAAATTCCTGCAGAGCTGATTGTTTTTGAAATATTTGTCTATATATTTGCACTCCCATCGAACGACAAGCGTTCACGAAACGGGGACACAAAAAGGGAGCTTAGCTCAGCTGGTTCAGAGCATCTGCCTTACAAGCAGAGGGTCGACGGTTCGAATCCGCCAGCTCCCACACACTAAACGGCAAGGAAGAATATCTTTCTTGCCGTTTTTCTTTTATTGCTATTCCCGCTCCAACCCTCCTCCCGTCGCATTCAACCCCGCGCATTTGCAAGGATGGCGGAAATATGATAATTTGCACCCCTCCAAGACCTATACCTGACATGACCTACACACCAGGACTTCATTTATTGGTTACCGCCCACACGCCGCCAGGTTCCACGCTGCTTCACAGCCATGAAGCCTGGAAAGATTTCATTCGGAACGCCATTGCCGCACACGGTTTAACGGAAGTAGGCGCGAGTTTCCACGACTTCCCGGGCGGGGGGTTCACCGGCGTCATCTGCCTCACCGAATCCCACATTTCCATCCATACTTGGCCGGAATACGGACTGTTCACCTACGATGTGTTCCTTTCCAATTTCCGCCGGAACAACGATGCCACCACACAACGGCTGCTCGACGAAACCCTGCGCTTCTTCGAAGCCACCCATCATGCACTCACATCCCTTCGCCGCTAACAATATGGATCAACCCAAATACACCGTGCGTTGTCCCGATTGCCGTACCGTTTACAACGGGTGGGACGAAGAAACCCTGTACTACGGCTGCGGTAAATGCAAATCCCTCCTACGCTGGCACGACGTGGAATTCGTCAAGCATCGCACCATGGTAGCGCCCACACATCCGAACACATTCGCCCTGGGCACCACTGGCCAGCTTTTCGATCGCCAATGGCGCATTATCAGTTACGCCCAACGCTACGAAACCGGCACTAAAGACGCCATCTGGCAGGAGTACCTCCTCTTCGACGAAGCCAATTTTAAATACGCCTGGCTTTCCGAATTCGAAGGGCACTGGCTCTTTGTGGAAACCATCCCCGAATCCGACATCTCCATCGAAGTGAAGGACGACATCCATCACGGAAGGGCCACTTATTTCATGGACCGTGACTTCCAACGGTACCACACCTACAAATCCAAATACCGCTACTTCTCCGGGGAGTTTCCCTACCTCCCGGATGCCCTTAAAGGGATAGACTGCGTCGAATATATCAGTCCACCGTACGTACTAACAAGGGAGAGCGGTCAAGACGGCACGGAATGGTCGCTCGCGCAATACGTTACCCCACGTATACTCCGCAAAGCATTCACGCCCGCGGAAAGTTTGCCGGAACGCATCGGCGTAGGTTCGGCGCAGCCGTTTTCCACCTGGATCAAGCCGCGCGCCATGATCTACACCGCGCTCGCATTCTGCGTATTGGTCTGGGGAACGCAGGCGCAGCTGAACGGCACTGCGCGGAACGAGGAAGTTTTCGCGCAATACATACCTATCGACACGGCCACCGAAGGCAAACCGGTCACCAGTTCATCTTTCGAGATCAAGGGAAGGCCGGCGTTGGTGGAGATCCGCAGCCGCGGGAGCGTCGATAACTCCTGGGTGGAAGCGTCTGTAGACATGATCAACGAAACTACCGGAGAAGAAAAAAGCTTCGCGCTGGGCGTTGAATATTATCATGGTGCAGACGGCGGAGAAAGCTGGAGCGAAGGCAGTACCGGCAGTACAGAAACCCTCTGTGCCGTGGAGCCCGGCCGCTACCACCTCGTTATCACCCCCTTCAAGGACACGAACACAAAAGCCGACTGGATCGAGATTTACGGGTATCACGATACCCCCTCCTGGTGGAACGCCATTTGGGCAATGGCCTTCATGGCCGCATTCTCCATCGGCCTTTATTACTGGGAAGACAGATTCGAGAAAAACCGCTGGTACGGCACCAAATTCAATCCCTATCATGAAGAAGACTAAACTGAATTATACCGTTTATTACGGGCCCGTCCTCATCGCCGCCATCTTGTACGGCATTTATTTTTACGGCACGTACAACGGCGTGCGGTATTGCAACTGCAAAGCCACCGAAGACTGGAAACCGGATGGCAATCAGCAGTCCAGCCGTTCGCACGGCGGTCCCAGATTTTATCACAAGTAAAAACCGAAATATGTCAGACGTTTTACAACTGAAGTACATTGTAGCTTCCGTGGTGTATTCCCTGATCGGGGTCATCATCCTCATCGTTTCTTTCTGGATCATTGAAAAAATCACCCCGGAAAACACCTGGAAAGAGCTCGTAGAGCACAAAAACATGGCGATCGCCGTGGTATTCGCCGCTTACATCATTGCCATCGGCCTGATTATCAGCTCCGCGATCCATGGGTAGCAACCGGTCTATGCACCTGCTGCTGCTCCTGTCGGTTTTCGTTATCGCCACCTGCGGACTGATCTACGAACTCGTGGCCGGCACATTGGCCAGTTACCTGCTCGGTGATTCCGTCACCCAGTTTTCCACCATCATCGGGGCGTACCTGTTTTCAATGGGCATCGGTGCGTTCTTTTCCAGGTACTTCACCAAAAACCTGCTGAGCTGGTTCATCCAACTCGAAATCCTCGTGGGGCTCGTGGGCGGGATCAGTGCCTGTCTGCTTTTTTTACTGTTCGATCATGTGGCTTCGTTCCGGATCGTGCTGTATTTGCTGGTAGGGTTGACGGGAACGCTCGTGGGGCTGGAGATCCCACTGCTGATGAACATCCTGAAAAACCGGATGGAGTTTCAGGATATGGTGTCGCAGGTATTTACCTTCGATTACATCGGTGCCTTGCTGGCGTCGATCATATTTCCACTGGTGCTGGTGCCGCAACTGGGATTGATGAAAACTTCGTTCTTCTTCGGCATTCTCAACACCGCGGTGGCGCTGGTGGTATTGTTCCGTTTCAGGAAGGAAGTGAAATGGGCGGGTTATCTGACGGTGAAAGCGATCTTGGTGACGGGGCTCCTGGTGGCGGGGTTTATTTTTTCCGACAAGATGATGGATTTCGCCGAATCGGCCGCCTTCAACGAGCAGATCATTTACTCCCGCTCCTCACCTTACCAGCGGGTGGTGCTGACGCGGCACAAAGACGATGTTCGCCTATACCTCAACGGCAATCTGCAATTCAGCTCCCGCGACGAGTACCGTTATCACGAAGCGCTCGTTCATCCGCCCATGATGCACCATCCCGATCCGCGGCGCGTGCTCATCCTCGGCGGCGGCGACGGGCTCGCAGCCCGCGAGGTACTGCGCTATCCGCATATCGACAGTATCACGCTCGTAGACCTCGATCCCGCCGTTACCGAACTGTTCGGCGGCAACACCATGCTCGCGGGGCTCAACGATTCCAGCCTCCTCGACCCGAAACTGCGGATCGTGAACACCGACGCGTTCCAATGGCTGCGCAGTCCGCATCAGCCGTACGACGTGGTCATCATCGACTTCCCCGATCCGTCGGGATATTCTGTCGGGAAGCTGTATACGAACACTTTTTACCAGTTGCTGCAACGGGTGCTGACGATGGAAAGCGTGGTAGTGATCCAATGCACTTCACCGTACGTGGCGCCGAAATCGTTCTGGTGTATCGATCAAACGATGCGCCACACAGGTTTTCAGACGCTTCCGTATCATTGCTACGTTCCTTCTTTCGGGGAATGGGGTTACATTATGGGGTCGCTGCGCGCGCCGGCAGACCGGGGAGATGCGTTGCCGGGGGGATTGAGATCCTTCTCCCGCGAATCTTTCGCGCAGATGCGGTATTTCCCACCGGATATGCAGGCGCACGATCTTCCCGTAAACAAACTTAACAACCAGGCGCTCGTCCATCTTTTCGAAAAAGAATGGGCGGGCTGGCAATAGTATAAAATGTTCACGCGTAAAGAATTCCTGCAGTACATCGCCCTACTGGCGGGCGGCGCTTATGCCGCGGGATGCCGCACGCCCGGGGCTTACGATCATATCGGCGGCAGCATCCTGGGCGCCTCCGCGGCCGCGGGTCACCAACTGCGCGACGGACTGTCCGTCTCCCCGCAAAAAACCATTCGCACCGGAGTCCTCATCGCCGGCGGAGGCGTTGCCGGACTAAGCGCGGCCAGAAAACTCCGTCTTTCCGGCAAAACCGATTTCCTGCTGGCTGAACTGGAACCGCAGACAGGCGGGAATTCCCTTTCCGGCGGAAATTCTATCACAAACTTCCCTTTCGGCGCCCATTACCTTCCCCTACCGAACCCGGAAAATACCGCGCTGATGGATTTTCTCACGGAAGCGGGATTGCTGAAGGGTTTTGACAAAGGGCTCCCCGTTTACGACGAACTGTCTCTGGTCTACGAACCTGCCGAACGCCTGTACCGCAAAGGCAGGTGGCAGGAAGGGATTATTCCGCAAGTGGGACTCTCCCCGCAGGAGCACGACGAAATGAAGCGTTTCCTGGCGCTGATGCAGACGTTCCGCGACGCGAAAGACTCCTCGGGCCGGCACGCTTTCGATATTCCCGCGGCGCTCAGCTCCCGCGATCCGCAATTCCTTTCGCTGGATGCGCTCACGATGGAGGCGTGGCTCCAACGCGAAGGGTTCCGCAGCGAGCCCCTTCGCTGGTACGTCGACTATTGCTGCCGCGACGATTATGGCGCTGGCATTAAAACCGTTTCCGCCTGGGCAGGCATCCATTACTTCGCGGCGCGGCGCGGCAAAGCCGCCAATGCTGACGCCAGCGCCGTGCTCACCTGGCCCGAAGGGAATGGCCGGCTGGTACAACATCTCCGCCGGCACAGCCACAACCAAACCCTGACCGGCACCATCGTATACCGCGTTCAAACAGAAGGTAATACCGTACTGGCCGATTGCTGGAACTACCAAACCCGCGAAGCCATGCGCATCGTCGCCGATCATTGTATCCTGGCCATGCCGCAGTTCATCGGCAGGCGCATTCTCGGGGAAACGCCGGGACCGCAGTTCACCTACGCACCCTGGCTGGTGGCGAACGTCCACCTCCGCGAACTTCCCGTGGATAAAAACCTGCCCGTCTGCTGGGACAACGTCATATACGGACAGCAAAGCCTGGGTTATATTTACGCCCAGCACCAAACCACAGACCGGCGCCCGGCAAAATCGCATGTAATAACCCTGTACTGGCCGCTGGATCAGCTGGAACCGGCGGACAGTCGCCGGAAAGCCCTGCAATTGCAGCACCGGGATTGGGTGGAACTCTGCATGGCGCAGCTCGAACAGGGCCATCCGCACATCGCAAAACTGGTTACAGCGGTGGATTGCTGGATCTGGGGCCACGGCATGATCAGGCCCATACCAGGCTTCATGACTACTGAAATCCCCGGAACACCGCCCCGCGTACATTTTGCGCATTCCGACCTGAGCGGGATCTCTATTTTCGAAGAAGCGTTCTATCAAGGGGAAAGCGCGGCGATGCGTTGTTTGGGTTGATCTGGCTATTACTTCCTTTAATGATCGCATTCGTCAACTTCAGGGAAAAACGATATTCGCGCTCATGGGGAATCCGTAATTTTATCCATCCCAAAAACAATCCCATGAGCATTCCATTTACCGTCGTCAACTGGCAAGATATCCTCCTTTCCACGCACCCCGGCGAAACGGGCGTTGCGCAATGGCAGACTTTGCAGTTCCCCGGCCTCCGGGTCCGCATCGTCTCCTACAGCCCCGGCTACCTGGCAGACCACTGGTGCACCAAGGGCCACATCGTCCATTGCCTGCAGGGCAGCTTCGACAGCGAGCTGAAAGACGGCACCACGCATACGCTCACGCAGGGAATGACCTATATCGTTTCCGACGACGCCAGCATCCACCGCTCCCGCACCGAAAGCGGCGTTACCCTCCTCATCATCGACGGGGATTTCCTCGCGGGAAGATGACTTTTCTTATCCTGGTCAACAGATTTCAAAAAAAGATGCTATATTGAAATAGAAAATACTCCTGAAGAGACCCGACCGTATCAAAATCTAACGTGTGATAAGATAAACCAAACCCTCAGGAACTTTCCCGGATCGTTATCAGTAAAACCAAAATCCCACGCCGCAGCCGATACGCTACGAAGCGGAAGTTGTTTGTTTCAAATGTGCTTAACCATTTAGTTATGAAATATATATCTACGCTACTCTTGGGGATAGGGCTATGCAGCGCCGCGTCTGCACAGTTCCAGGTCTCCCCCGTTTTCGCGACGTCTCCAACGCCCGCTCAGCCAGGAACGGAACTCAGCAAATGTTTCGACGGAGACGTTTCCACCATCTATCATTCCAGCTGGAGCATCAACGCCATCCCCGACACGGTGGATTTCTTCTTCAACGGCGTCAGCAACATCAACAAGATCGAATACTATCCCCGGCCCAGCGGCCTCAACGGCGTCTGGCAAAAAGTGGAACTGTATTCCAGGAAAGCCAATACGGCTTTCGTCAAAGCCGCAGACCTCACCTGGGCCAACGACAACACCATGAAAGTCATCAATCTTCCCGGAAACGGACTGGACACGCCGGCCTACGTGCGCTTCGTGGTCACCCAGGCCACCGGGAACTTTTCCAGTTGCGCGGAAATGAAGTTCTGGTCGTCTGCCGCACAGGTAGTACCCATCGACTGCGCCAACCCGGGCGACGGGCTGACTGGACTCCTGGACACGAAAATCACCGTCCAGAACGCGTCCGTTTCGCCGGCCGCCAACAGCGCCGGGGAAGGGATCGACAAAACCATCGACAACAACAAGAGCACGTTCTACCACTCGTCGTGGGCGGGCGGCGGGTTCCCCATCGAAATGACCTACAATTTCCAGGGGAACAACCAGATCAACTACATCGTGTACACGCCGCGGCAAGACGGCAGCGGCAACGGACATTTCGGGAACGTCGAAATATGGTACAAAACAACGCCGAACGGTACGCCCGTCAAAGCGAAAGACGCCAGCCTGAATTTCAGCGGAACACCCAGCCGGATCGAGCTGACCACACCGCTCGTCAACGTACGCGCCGTGATCGTGAAGGTATTGAGCGGGCAAAGCGATTTCGCCAGTTGCGCGGAGATGGAATTCTTCAAGAAGAACCCCGCGTCGGGCAGCGTGTACAATAATATGTTCGACAGCCTCTACTCCGTGCTGAAACCCGGTGTAACGCAGGCACAGATCGATACGGTTTCCATGCCGTTCTTCAAAACGCTGGCGCAATGCCTCTTCAACCAAACGTACCAGCGGAAATTCAGGTATCAATCCTATAAAGTATATCCGCTGGTGGGCACTACCGCCGCTTCGCTGAAAACATCCTCCTATAATTCTTTCGAAAACCCCACGGGCATCGCGTTCAAGGCGAACACGAAAGCCGTACTGTTCGTTGGCGCCACCAACGGCGTTACGCCCTCGCTACGGGTGACCGACTTCGGTTCCGCATCCATCACAGACCGGAGCTACGTGCTGTCTGAAGGCCTGAACGTGATCGATATCACGGCCGACGGGCTTGGATATATTAACTATTACAACAACGATTCCACGAAGCCGGATATCAAAATACACATCGCAACCGGCCGCGTGAACGGCTATTACGACCCCAAAACCGATTCGGATACGGACTGGTTCGGTTACCTGACCAACCAGATCTATCCCACGCTGGACATCAAGGGCCGGTTCGTGAACCTCAACTATCATAAAGCCGCGCTGCTGGGCAATTCCCCGCAATCCGGGCATGCGCTCATCGGGGTGTACGACTCCATCGTTAACACCGAGTATATTCTCATGGGCCTGTACAAGCACAACCGGGTACCGAAAAACCATATGTTCGCATGGTCGGCCTACAGCGGCGGATGGTATGCCGGCGGATGGGGTGCGCATTTCGACCTTACCTGGGGTGAGCCCGGCCTCGCGAATGCGGAAGGCGTAAAAGCATCTCCCTGGGGGATCGCGCACGAATTTGGCCACGTAAACCAGGTGCGCCCGGGATTCGTGTGGACCGGTACCACCGAAGTGACCAACAACCTGTATTCCGTTTGGGTAGATTATACGATGGGAACGTCTTACCCCGGCCGGTCGAGGCTGGACGACGAACCGGTTTCGCCGGACGATGTTCGTCCGGATATCGCCGGTGGCCGCATCAATGGCGCCATCCTGCACAGTTTGGTGAAAAAGAAGGCGATCATGTCGAACCCCGACGTGTTCAAACGGCTGGTGCTTTTCTGGCAGCTGGAATTGTATTACCAGGCTGCAGGGGCGAGTAAAAACCTGCCTACCTTGCAGGAACGTTTGACTGGCACGCCCGCTCCAGGCGGCAATCAGCCCGACGTGGCGTTCTGGCTCGGCGACATGCTGGAAAAAGTGCGCACTACCAATGATGCAGGCCTCACGAACAAGGATTTCATCCTGAACTGCGTGAAGAACGTTTGCGACGTGGTGAAGGAAGACCTCTCCGACTTCTTCGTGAAATCCGGTCTGCTGGCGCCTATCGACGAAATCGTGGAAGATTACACATCTGCGCGGATCACCATCACCCAACAGGACGTAACCAATACGATCAACGCCATCAAGGCCAAAAACTACCCTGCCCCGGTATCTCCCGTCATCCACTACCTGTCCGCCAACAGCGTCAATACTTTCAAAAACCTGCAGGCGGTGACGGGCACTTCGGGCGTGGGCGCTACCTTAAACAACAATACGATCACCGTAGACGCATCACAGTGGCAACACGCCGTAGCGTTCGAGACTTACAAAAACGATACGCTGGTGGACGTGGCCATCTTCGGGACCGGCAGCAGCGACAACAGTTTCACCAAAGTACTGTTCCCCGATACCGCAACAGCGGTGTTTGCGATCGGGTATAACGGCGAGAAAAAGCTCGTCTATCCCGCAACGCTTCCCAACCAGGTGGTAACCGGCATTCCGGAAGCCAATGGCGAGCATGCCAACATCAAGGTGTATCCCAACCCCACCAACTCAATCGTGAACATCACACTGAATGGCGAGGGAAAAAGAGCCCTGGACCTGCGCATGACCGACATTACCGGTACACTGATGCATACCAGGAGAGCTTTCGGCGGAGAAACAGTTCAAGTGGACATGTCCAGGATGCCGCCGGGAATGTATTTCCTGCAAATTCTCAGCAAACACGGCGTCATCACTAAAAAAGTGATCAAACAATAATCGTTTCCCGACACTAAAACAGCAAGGCCGTCTCGCAATGAGACGGCCTTGCTGTTTTTACCGATTGAATTTTATACTTCGGGATCGTTCTTTCCGTTGGAACCTTTGAAGATCTTTTTAACGGCGCGCCCCAATTTATGGATGTTGCGCAGCTGTTCCTGGATGGGCATGAGCGAAATATCTTCGTCCTGCATACCGGGCTCGATGTTTTCGGCGGTGCGTTGCTCGGGATAGATGAGGATGATGTTGTTTTCGCGGAAATAGCGGACCATTTTAGCGGGAATGCCTTCCAGGTAAGGCTGGAAGGAGATGGTGCCTCTCCGTGCGGAAACCACTACGATCATATCGTCTGCAGACACGTTGCGGGCGATGACGAGAAAATCTTCCGGATTTTCCAGCGTGCGGAAAGATATTTCAACGCTCACTTTCGCTTCGGCGATATATTTCTCCACCGCGCCCTGCGTTCCTTTCCCGCAATACGCCAGGATGCGCGCCCCGGCTTGTTTGGCCAGCAGCACGATTTTTTCCATGTAATGCAGAAAGCCCAGTTCGTATTCCGTATTGCGCGGTAAAATAAGGACAAGCTTCTTGGTGGTATTGATGGGCGAATGGAAGTCGCAGATATAGACGGTTTCCCAGACGCTTTGCAGCACATTATCTGTCGTGGAGCCGAAGATGGTGCCGAAAATGCGGTCGGTGGCGCTGTTCTTTTCGCTCCAGGCGAGGATTACGTCGGAGATGAGCAGTTCTTTCACGGCGCGTGAGATGCCGTCGGTCACGTTGAGGTCTACCCGCGTCACCACCTGCAGATTGCTTTCCGACGCGGCGGCGTGGATCACGGCTTTCTCCATGGTTTTATTGCTGAGGTGGATTTTTTCCCGCGCTTCTTCATCGTCTTGCACCACCACGAGGGGGTACACGGGCGCGGGGTTGCCGGGTTGTTTGACCATGAGCGCGAAATCCAGCAGGGGCTCCATGCGTTCGGGCTGGGCGATGGGGATGAGGAAGCGTTCCGGACCGCCGGTGATCTCGGGCTTGCGGTCGGCCTCCACGAGCGCCAGTCTGCGGCCGGCGCTTTCCGTCACGAAGGAGCTGACGGTACAGGTAACAAGGATCAGCAACACCGATCCGTTCAACACGTTTTCGTTGATGATACCCATTTTGTACCCGATCATGACTACGGCGATGGTAGCGCCTACCCTGGCGCTGCTGAGGCCGAAAATGACATTGCGCTGATTGGGCGTGTAGCCGAATACGAGCTGCGCAAAAAATGCCGCGAGCCATTTGCTGAATAAGGCCGCGGCCGTTAGCACGCCCGCCAGGATGAGCGCTTCCGTCCCCTTCAGCAACACTTTTAAATCAACCAACATGCCTACCGAAATCAGGAAAAAGGGAATGAAAATGGCGCTACCCACAAACTCTATTCGGTTCATCAGCGGGGAAGTATGGGGAATGAGCTGGTTGAGCGCCAATCCGGCCAGGAATGCTCCAATGATCGCTTCCACACCGGCCAGTTCGGCAAGAAACCCGGCAAGAAAAACCAATGCCAGTACAAAAACGAAGTGGGTCGTCTTATCATCCTTTATTTTCTTGAAAAACCATCTGCCAATGATCGGAAAACCCCACATTACCACCACGGAGAATATCGTAAAGGAAATTCCCAACCGCAACCAAAAGGCGGTATCGAGATTGCCGGTTTGCGCGCCGGTGATGATCGCCAGGATCAACAGTACGGCCGTATCCGTAATAATGGTACCGCCCACAGCAACGGTCACGGCCTCGTTCTTGTTGATGCCCAGCCTGCTGGCCAATGGGTAGGCAACGAGGGTATGGGTGGCGAACATGCTGCAGATGAGCAGCGTGGCCATGAGATTAAAATGCAGTACATAGGTGCATAAAACATAGCCAAGCAGCATGGGGATGAAAAAAGTAAATGCCCCGAACACGGCGCTGCGATGCCTGTTTTTCCGAAATTCCGTCATATCCAGTTCCAGCCCGGCCAGGAACATGATATATAACAAACCTGCGTTCCCGAACAGCTTGATGCTGCCCTGCTCGATGATCCCGAACCCATGGTCCCCTATCGCCATGCCCGCCAGTATCAGGCCGATGATGCTCGGAATGCGGAATTTGCGCAGGATGATCGGCGCGAGCAGAATGATAAACAACACCAGGCTGAAAATCGGAACCGGGTCTTTGAGGGGCAAGCTGATATGCAAGAGAAAAACCAATCCTTTCATCAATAATCCATTTACGTTCAAATAGTCCAGAAACTTCGCAACTGCAGTTTCATGGCTGTTAATTTACGACCATTCCCGTAAACTCCCGGACGATCGCAAAAAAATGTAACTTTGCAGAAACATAGGACCGAACATGCATTACACGGGAACAGGCGTATCCGTTCAGGAAGCGGAGGATGTGCTGGTGGAAACGGCGGAACAATTCCCTTTCAGCCTGATAGTATGGAATGATGAAGTAAACACTTTCGACTGGGTGATCCAGTCGCTGATGGAAGTGTGCGGCCATACGGAAGAACAGGCGGAACAATGCGCGCTCATCATTCATTTCAATGGCAAATACGCCGTGAAAAACGGCGAATTGACAGACCTGAAGCCCATGCTCGAAGCCCTGCTCGACCGCGGCATCAGCGCCACCATCGAAGAAACAGTTGCTTCATAATTGCCCCTTTTCCATCTCCCCGAAAACGAACTGTATTTTCCGCCGGTGTCCATGTCGGAGCCCGACGGACTGCTCGCCATCGGCGGAGACCTTAGCCCGGAACGGCTCCTGCTGGCCTACCGTTCCGGTATTTTCCCCTGGTACAACCGTAGGCCCATCCTCTGGTGGAGCCCCGATCCCCGGTTCGTCCTCTATCCTTCGGAACTGAACGTTTCCCACAGCATGAAGCCCGTCCTCAAAAAAGGGACCTTCCGGATCAGCTATAACGAATGCTTCGAAACCGTGGTAGACCGCTGCCGTACCGCTCCCCGCGAAGGGCAAGACGGGACCTGGATCACGCGGGACATGCTCCGTGCCTACACTTCCCTCCACAAACAGGGCTACGCCATGAGCGTGGAAAGCTGGCAAAACGATGAACTCGTGGGTGGATTATATGGTGTGAAGATCGGCCGGTGCTTCTTCGGAGAAAGCATGTTCGCCGCCGTGAGCAACGCCTCCAAGGCCGCGTTCATCACTTTCGTGCAGGACCATGCCGCCCAGCTCGCCATCATCGACTGCCAGGTACATACGCATCACCTCGCCTCCCTGGGCGCAAGGTTCGTGAGCCGCGTCACGTTCCTGGACACGGTGCAGCGTAACCTCGATTAATTTCCCTACTTGCGTTTTTTCGTGAAAGTACCTTCGAACGCGCATTTGATGCCGCGATAGGCGCCACAGCCCGTTTCACTGATCGTTACCTTGCTGCCGCTGAACTTGAAATCCACGATGCAGCCAGACTGTTTGTCGCGCCACTGGCCCGTGGTGGCGGAGGTAAAACGGCCCGTGCCGTCGATCTCGCCGGTGCAGGCACCTTTGTCGCGCGTGAAGTGAATGAAAAAAAGGAATTCCTTCGCCGTTTCCCCATCGCGGATGGAAACAATGTTGCCTTCACCCGCGGTATAGTTGCCGGAGAACTTGTGTTTGCGGGGAAGGGTGTCTATGGGATTGAAAAGCCCCGTTACCGCGGGCTCGTTGGAGTTCGTGAGGATGAGCGCCAGGCTGCCGTCCGGGTTGGCCGCGAACACGTCTTCCCGCGCGATGGCCGCGCCGGTTTCGGTGGTTACGCGGATATTGCCTTTCTTATCGACGGAAAAACCCGTCTTTTTATTCCCGCTGGCCGCATATTGCGCAGCGAGGTGCCTTTTGAGGAAAGTCCCGTTTTTATCGTAAAAGCACATCCAGGCCGCGGCGCCCGATTTGGCGGCGCCTTCCACTACGAAGAGGCGGAGGTCTTCGGTGAGCGCCACCTGCCCTACCGGCCAGAACCTGGGCTTTTCGGCCGCGCCGTAAACGCCTTTGGCGAGGGTGTCGGGGAGGAACTGTTTCAGGTAGCGGGATTTGAACGCCAGGCTGTCTGTCCGCTTCCGCTTCAGCGAATCCGCGTTCCAGCGCAGCGCCTCCGCAGGGGGGAACTTGTTGGCATAATCCGCGAACGTAAGCGCGCGATCGTCTTCGCTGATGGTCTTTTTACGGGATTTGCAGCCGGCCACTACGCCGATCGCCAGAAACAGGAAAAGTATGCTCCGCATAATGATTTGTCGTAATTCGGCGAAAAGGTAGTCATTATTCCAAATTTCTCCCAGTTCTTTTCCTTTCGGAATAATTTATTTAGATTTGCCTAAATTATATTTTAGAGCATATGAACTTGACGGTCGCGGAGGAGAACTATATTAAAAGTATTTATAAGCTGCAGGACGGGGACCAGGTGGTGAGCACCAACGCCATCGCTTACGACCTGGCCACCAAGCCGGCATCTGTAACGGATATGGCGAAGAAGCTGAAAGAGAAGAAGTTGATCGATTATGAGAAGTACCAGGGTATCAGCCTCACCACCGAAGGCCGCAAGCTCGCTTTGCAGATCGTTCGCCGCCACCGTTTGTGGGAATGTTTCCTGGTAGACAAGTTAAGTTTCAGTTGGGACGAGGTGCACGAGATCGCCGAAGAGCTGGAACATGTGCGGAGCGAAAAACTGATCTCGCGGTTAAGCGCGTTTCTGGGCAACCCCACTACCGACCCTCATGGCGACCCCATCCCCGACGCGCAGGGCCGGATCTCCAAAAGCCAGCCCCTCATTTCGCTGGACAAAGCCACGGCGCGGCGGCTCGAAGTGGCCGGCGTGTCTGACCAGTCGTCTGCCCTGCTGGAGTTCCTCAACGCCAAGGGCATCCGGCTCGGCACCCAGCTCGATCTTATAGAAAGATACGAATTCGACAACTCCGTGGAGGTCAAGATCCGCAATCAGCCGGCCTTTACACTTAGCGAACAGGTATCGAAGAACATTATGGTCAAATCATTGTAAACCGGCAGCATGCGTACGCAGGAATCCAGCGCCTCACTCAGCGAAGTTCACCAGAGTATAGACACTACACAGCCCCAACGTTCCAAATGGCGAAGGATACTGGCCTTTTTCGGCCCGGCCTACCTTGTTTCCGTGGGGTATATGGACCCGGGGAACTGGGCCACCGACCTCGCAGGCGGCAGCCGCTACGGCTATACCTTGCTTTGGGTGCTGCTGATGAGCAATATCATGGCCCTGTTGCTGCAAAGCCTCAGCGCGCGGCTGGGCATCGTTCGCGGGCGCGACCTCGCGCAGGCCAACCGGGAAACCTATCCCGCGCCGGTCAACTTCATTTTATATATCCTCGCCGAAATCGCCATTGCCGCCACCGACCTCGCGGAAGTGCTGGGCATGGCGATCGGGATCCAGCTGCTGACGGGGCTTCCGCTCATGTGGGGCGTGAGCCTTACCGTGCTCGATACGTTCCTGCTGCTCATCCTCCAGCGGTACGGCATCCGGAAGATGGAAGCGTTCATCATTGCGCTGGTGGCTATTGTGGGAACGTCGTTCCTCGTGCAGCTGCTCATCGCCGAGCCACCCATGGGCGAAGTGGTGAAGGGCTTCGTGCCGGCGCTGCCGGATGAAACGGCGCTGTACATCGCTATCGGGATCATCGGCGCCACGGTGATGCCCCACAACCTGTATTTGCATTCCGCACTTGTTCAAACGCGCAAGATCAGCAAAACGGACAGCGGCATCCGCAGGGCATTGCGCATCAATTTCGCGGATACGGCCATTGCGCTGAACCTCGCGTTTTTCGTGAACGCCGCCATCCTCATCCTCGCCGCAGCCGTGTTCTATAAAGCCGGCCATACCGGCATCGCGGACCTCCACGAGGCCCACCGGATGCTGGAGCCCTTGCTGGGCAGCAAGCTCGCGCCTATCCTCTTTGCCGTGGCGCTCATCGCCGCGGGGCAAAGCTCTACCGTAACGGGAACCCTCGCCGGGCAGATCGTCATGGAAGGATATTTGCGGCTGCGCATCAATCCCTGGCTGCGCCGGCTGATCACGCGGATGGTGGCCATTATTCCTGCATTGATCGTGATCCTGGTAGCGGGCGAAGAAAAGATCGGGGAACTGCTCGTCTTCAGCCAGGTGTTGCTCAGCCTGCAACTCGGCTTCGCCATCATCCCGCTTATCCATTTCGTGAGCGATAAACAGACCATGGGCAACTTTGCGATCAAACCATATGTGAAAGCTGCGGCCTGGCTCATTTCCAGCGTTTTGGTCTATCTTAATATCCGGATGGTTTACAACGAAGCGGAAGCAATCCTCACGGCCGATAACCCCTGGTGGGTAGACGGGCTCATCCTCGCGGTGATCCTCGGTTTCATCGCCTTGCTGGTCATCACCGTGATCTATCCCTGGCTGAGCCGTTACCGGAAAATGCGCTCGGCACAGATGCACCCGGCCAACGTTTCCCTCGGCGATCTCGAAAAGCCCATCTACGGCCGTATCGCCATGGCGCTCGACTTTTCGCAGCAAGACGAGCGCGTGATCGCCAACGCTCTCGCGCAAGGGAACCCCAACACACATTACGTGCTCATCCATATCGTAGAAAGTGCGTCTGCCCGTTATTTCGGGAAAGACGCGCACGATTTCGAAACGCAAAAAGACCAGGAACAGCTAGACACCTACATCCGCCTCCTCGCCCAACGCGGCGTCAAAGCCACCGGCCTGCTGGGCTACCGCCACCGCGCCAAGGAAATCGCGCGGATCGTGAAAGCGGAAAATGCAGACCTGCTCATCCTCGGCGGCCACGGCCACTCGGGGTTGAAAGACTGGCTCTACGGCGAAACCGTGAATTACGTCCGCCACAAGGTCCACATCCCCGTACTGGTCGTGCAATAATTTTCGTACTTTCAGGAATGGCCATCCCCATTCAGCCCGGCGATGAACGCCGTTTCAGCCGCCATGTCCGCCCGGAAGATTGCGCCGCGTTCGACAGCGGCTCCGTTCACCCCGTTTACGCCACGTTCGCCCTCGCGCGCGATGCGGAATGGTGTTGCCGCCTCTTCGTGCTCGACGTCAAATCCCCCGAAGAAGAAGGCATCGGCACCATGATTTCCGTTGAACATATCAGTCCCGCCACAGAAGGTTCCACCGTGGAATTCACTGCCGTCGCGGAAAGCATCGCAGGAAACGAAATCATCTGCGGCTTCGAAGCGCATTGCAACGGGAGGCTTGTCGCCAAAGGGAAAACCGGCCAGAAGATCCTGAAAAAAGAAAAACTGGAACGGCTGTTCCAGTCTCTCGGCAATTCGAATATGAAAAGTTGAAACGCTATAAACCCAATACTTCCTTTAGTTTCGGATAACCTGTTTTGCTAACCATCACTTTACTGCCGTCCCGCAAAATGGCGAGATAGCTTTCCTTTTCATAGGGATCGATGCGCGTGATCTGCGTAACGTTCAGGATATACGAACGGTGCACGCGGATGAATTGCTGCGGATCGAGCATTTTTTCGAAAAAGGTCATGGTTTTATTCTTGAGGAAAGCCCCTTCCGCCGTGATGATCTTCACATAATCGTCTGCCCCTTCGAGATAATGAATATCCAGGACGGGGATGATCTTGATCTTCCCGTTGATCTTCACCACCACGCGGTTTTGCTGCATGGGCATTTCGCGGGCGGCATTGTCGAGCAGGTCGGGATTGATGCCGCTGCTCCGTTCCAGCATTTTCTGCAAGGCTTTGGCGAAGCGGTCTTTGGAAAACGGTTTCAGCAGATAATCCACCGCGCTCACCTCGAAAGCGCGGAGGGCGTATTCTTCGAAGGCGGTGGTGAAGATAACCTGCGGCAGCTTGTCTACCAGTTCCAGCATTTCGAAGCCGTTGATCTTGGGCATTTGTATGTCGAGGAAAAGGAGGTCGGGCTGATGTTGCTGGATGGCCTTGAGCCCTTCAAAGCCGTCGTTGCATTCGGCCACTACTTCCACCTGCGGAAAATCGCGCAGGTATTCCCTGACCAGTTCGCGGGCGAGGGGCTCGTCATCTATCAAAATGGTCTTTATCATGCTGCTGAGGTACTTTAATGAGTGTGGTAAAGATATTGCCTTCCGTCTTGGTTTCCAGCAGGTCTTGCCGGGCAAAGAGCAGGTATAGCCTGCGGCTGATGGAATTGAGGCCGAAGCCGGTGCCTTTGCGCGAGGTGGCGGGCATATCTGTATCGAACGGGTTGGTGACGGACACGAAGAGCACATCGCGCTCCGTCCAGGCGTGGATGCGGATGCTGATAGCATCGGTGGTGTCGTACAATCCGAATTTGATGGCGTTTTCCACGGCGGGCTGCAGGAGCATGGGCGGGATGCTGAACTCCCCTGCCCCGGGGTCTGTCACCAGTTCGGTCGTGAGCCGGTGGCGGAAGCGCACTTTCTCGATGTCGAGGTATAATTGGAGGTACTGGAGTTCCTCGCGCAGGGGGATCCAGCTTTGATCTTCGCGTTTAAGCGTACCGCGCAAAAAATCGCTCAGCTGCTGGATCATCTGCCGCGCTTCTTCCGGGCGGATGGAAACGAGGGCGTTGATGGAATTGAGGCTGTTGAACAGGAAGTGCGGCTGCAACTGCTGGCGGAGCTTGTAGAGCTCGGCTTCGCGGGCCATCTTCTCCGCCGCGTCTTTCCGTGCCAGGGCCTGCCGCTGGTCTTCCATTTCGTACATGATGAAACTGAGGAACCCCGTGCCCATGAGCATGAGCCATCCCAGCGCGAAGCGCACGGGCGCGGTGTCTGACAGCCATTGCAGGTACACCGCGTCTTTCGGGAATACCGCCCGGAGGATCACCAGGGTGAGCAAAAGCCAGAGTGCGCTGATGACGGTGGTGAGGACGGCTACGTACACATAGCGCATCCTCACCGGTCTGTAATAAGCCTGCATCTGGGTGATGGCGGCCACCGCGATGAACAGGAGAATGTTGTGGATATTGGCGTCCATCCAGGCGTTCGGCCCGTCTACCCCGAGCCAGTAATGCAGGATGAAACCATGCACGGCCGAGAACACGCAGCAGGCGATGAGGAACGTCCAACGGAAGGGCTTTTCTTTCAACAGATGTGTTGCCAAGGGAGTCGTTTTCCGGATTAAACATTCAGTTCGAACATCTTCTGCGTTTGCAGCTGCGCCGCTTTCATCTGCAGGAGGGCCACATAGCTGTTGGCGTTATCGGGCTCTTCCACGCGGGAATAGATCTCCATACCGTCTTTCAGCTCGTCGAGCGTATGCAGTTCGGGAACGTTGATGTATCGCCATTCCACCAGTTCTTCGCGCTGGTTCCGGAAAGCATACTGTTCCTGCTCCCCGATCTGCACCGCCTTTTTCCAGGCTTCTGCCTTGCTGGTTGCGCTGATGAGGCGCAACTGCTCGTCGAATTGCGGGAGGTGGTCGCCTGTTCCGCAAATGATCTGGTAAACGATCTTGGCTACGTACCAATACATGTTTTAAAGGTTTTCGGTGATATAAAGGATGGATGGAATGGGGGAAACGTACAGGTGGATGAAAGAATGGCGGAAGGGAAAGGATCAATAGCTTTTCAGGTCTACCCCGCCGAAAGTGCAGGACCCCTTGAGAATAAGCGTCTTGTTGGTCGGGATGGCCGGAGGAACGAGGCGTTTGTCTTCGATCCCGCCGAATACCGTGTTGATGTCTACTTTCACGTTCCAGTTCGAGGGCACGATGATCTCCGTACCGGCGAAGAGGTTCGTAATCTCCAGGATCACTTCTCCATTAATGTCTGCCTGTGAAAAGTTCAGTTCCGTGCCGCCGAACATGGTGGTCACGTTGCCACCCAGGAAATTTTTGGAGAGCACAACTTTATTGGTGCCGCTGAAAACCGTGGTGGCCTGCAGGAAATCGTCCTGGCTGGCGCTTTCGTCTGCCGTAAAGATCTGTTCGTACTGTTGCCTTTTACTCGTTGCCCGGCCTATGATATATATACCGATAACGATTAGGATCGCGGGCCAGAGGAACTGCCGCAGGTTCCAGTTGTACGGTACAATGTCGCCCACCAGGAATACGCATCCGATAAAGGTGACGATGAACCAGGCCACTCCCTGGAATTTCCCTTTCACCCCCATCACGAAACCAATGGCGATAAGGATCATCGGCCAGGAAAACAGCCAGTCGGGGAAGAAAACGCCCATTCTTCTCAACAGGATGAAGATACCGATACAGAGGATGATGAGACCGGCCCAGAGTCCTCCGTTGCTGCCGCTATCATGTTGACGATTATACCTGCTCATAAATTGTAGTGTTTGCGTTTTGTAGGTTAGGATTGTTTGATTGATGATGCAAACATACGGAGCGTATATACGCCGGGCAACCGCTATCAGGCGGGCGAGGGTGGATTTACCGGTAAAAAGGGGGAAATCGTCGGTGAAACCGGTCAAAGCTCGACGATGACGGATTCGCCGCCCAATTTTCGGATGATGGGCTGCAAAGCGGCCACCATGGGATCCGGGCCGCAGATATAGAAATGCTGTTTGAAGTTCTTGACCTTATCGCGCAGGTAAACTTCGTCAATATAATGATGATCGTACCCCGGCCGGGCCTCGTCGGTAAGGGTATTGATGAAATTGGGGCCCAGCATGGCGCGGAATTCGGGCTCAAGAATAATGTCTCCCTGCGTTTTATTACTGAATATCAACTTGTTACCTCCAATTCTCCCATCTTCCCGCAACTGCCGGAAAATGGCGATAAACGGGGTCACACCGGCGCCTCCGGCGATGAACACGCCTTCTCCCTGGTACTGGATGGCGCCCCAGGGCTCGTGGATGACCAGTTCATCGCCCGCCCGAAGCTGCCCCAACTGGTGGGTAACGCCGTCGTGGTCGTCGTAGATCTTGATGGTAAACTCGAGATGGTCCCAGTCGTTGAGCGCCGTGAAGGTGAAAGGCCGCAACTGGTCGTTCCAGCCGGGTTTGTTGACGGCCACGTCCGTCGCCTGCCCGGGTATGAACGTGTACCCCTTGGGTTTACGGATTTTGAAGCGTTTGACGTCGTGCGTAACGGGGCTTATATCCAATATTGTGACAATATGTTGCTCCATGGGGTCCGGATTTACGGGTCAGACAATTCTATCCCGAATTTAAGTTAATTCTCACAAATCGGGGGGTGGGGACCGTTGTAAATGTGTTACCTTTGCGGTGCAATAAAGAACAAGCAATATGCCGGCAGAAAAAATTCAGATGATCAACGGGCAGATCAAGGTTCCTGCCCATCCTATTATTCCATTTATTATCGGAGACGGCATCGGGCCGGATATCTGGCGTGCGAGCGTAAGGGTGTTCGACGCGGCCGTGGAGAAAGCTTACGGCGGTGAACGGAAAATCGAGTGGAAAGAAGTGCTGGCGGGCGAAAAAGCCTTCCAGGCAACGGGCGAATGGCTGCCCAAAACGACTTTGGACGCACTGAAGGAATACCTGGTATCTATCAAGGGCCCGCTGACGACCCCCGTGGGCGGCGGTATCCGTTCCCTGAACGTGGCCATGCGCCAGGAGCTGGACCTTTACGCCTGCGTGCGCCCCGTGCGTTGGTTCAACAAGGTGCCCAGCCCCGTGAAGCACCCCGAAAAGGTGGATATGGTAATTTTCCGGGAAAATACGGAAGACATCTACGCCGGCATCGAATACATGTATGGCACCGAAGGCGCCAACAAGCTCCTCAAATTCCTCACCGAAGAGCTGGGCGTGAACAAGATCCGCTTCCCGGAAACGTCTTCACTGGGTATCAAACCGGTGTCCAAGGAAGGTACGGAAAGACTGGTACGTGCAGCCATCAGGTATGCCATCGAACATAAAAAACCCACCGTTTCCATCGTTCATAAAGGCAACATCATGAAGTTCACCGAAGGTGGCTTCAAGAACTGGGGCTACGAACTGGCGGCCCGCGAATTCGGCGAATACGTGTACACCTGGGAGCAATGGGAAAAAACGAAGAAGGAACAGGGCGAAGATGCGGCCAACAAGGAAATCGCGGTGGCCAGGGCGCATAACAAGATCATCGTGAACGATGTGATCGCCGACAACTTCCTCCAGCAGATCCTCCTCGCACCGCAGGACTACTCCGTGATCGCCACGCTCAACCTCAACGGCGACTATATCTCCGACGCGCTGGCAGCAGCAGTAGGCGGTATCGGCATCGCGCCCGGCGGCAACATCAACTACGCTACCGGCCACGCCGTGTTCGAAGCCACCCACGGCACCGCGCCCCGCTTCGCCGACACAGATACCATGAACCCTTCCTCCGTGATCCTCTCCGGCGTTATGATGCTGGAATACCTGGGATGGAAGGAAGCCGCAGATATCATCACCCACGGCCTCAGCACCGCCATCATGCGCAAACGCGTTACCATCGACTTCTACAAACTGATGGACGACGCCACGCTCGTGAAGACCAGCGAGTTCGCAGACGAGATCATCAAGCAGCTTTAAGATAGCCTTAACAGCGATTTTCCCGCCACGATTACGTTTTTTTGAAGGATAATACTATCTTTCGACATTCAAATAATATCATTTGATAGAAAAACGTAATCCGTAGCGGGATTTCGTGTCTCATAAAGATTTTATAAGAAGAACACAAAACATTACATCGATGTCACAAAAAATCAAAGTTGCAAACCCTGTGGTTGAACTGGATGGCGACGAAATGACGCGGATCATCTGGAAGTTCATCAAAGACAAACTGATCACACCGTATCTGGAGCTGGACATTAAATATTACGACCTCGGCATGGAGCACCGCGATGCTACCAACGACCAGGTGACTATTGACGCCGCCAACGCTATCAAACAATATAACGTGGGCATCAAATGCGCCACTATTACGCCCGACGAGCAACGTGTAACGGAATTCGGACTGAAGCAGATGTGGAAATCCCCCAACGGCACTATCCGTAACATCCTCGACGGCACCGTGTTCCGCGAACCGATCGTGATGAGCAACGTTCCGCGCCTCGTGCCCAACTGGACCGCTCCCATCTGCATCGGCCGCCACGCATTCGGCGACCAGTACCGCGCTACCGACTTCGTGACCAAAGGCAAAGGCAAACTGACCGTGAAGTTCGAAGGCGAGAACGGGGAAGTACAGGAATTCGAAGTGTACAACTTCAAAGGCGACGGCGTTGCCCTGGCGATGTACAATACCGACGAATCCATCTACGGCTTCGCGCGCGCCTGCTTCAACCAGGCCCTCATGAAGAAATGGCCCCTGTACCTCAGCACCAAGAACACCATCCTGAAAAAATACGACGGCCGTTTCAAGGATATCTTCGAAGACGTATACCAGAAAGAATTCAAAGCCGAGTTCGACAAAAACGGCCTTACCTACGAGCACCGCCTGATCGATGACATGGTGGCATCCGCCCTGAAATGGAACGGCAACTTCGTATGGGCTTGTAAGAACTACGACGGCGACGTGCAGTCAGACACCGTGGCCCAGGGCTTCGGTTCCCTCGGCCTCATGACCTCTACCCTCGTTACGCCCGACGGCAAAACGATGGAAGCGGAAGCCGCCCACGGCACCGTAACCCGCCACTACCGCGATCACCAGGCCGGCAAACCCACTTCCACCAACCCCATCGCTTCCATCTTCGCATGGACCCGCGGCCTGGAGTTCCGTGGCAAACTGGACGGCAACCAGGCCCTGATCGATTTCTGCCACGCCCTCGAAGCCGTGTGCATCGAAACCGTAGAAAGCGGCAAAATGACCAAAGACCTCGCTGTCTGCATCCACGGCAACAAAGTGGAACACGGCAAACACTATCTCTACACCGAGGAATTCCTCGAAGAGCTGGACAAAGGCCTGAAAGCCAAACTCTCCAAGTAATCCGATCGCTTGCGATACGAACGGCCTCCATTGCGGAGGCCGTTTTTTATTCCGCCCATCTCCATAAAAAAGCCCCCGGGCGTCTATTCCCGAGGGCCAACTTACAAACAGCAGGGCATTCTAAAATTTTAACGTATCCGGCTTCAATGCATAAAACGTATCGATGGCCAGCGCTACCGGTTTGTAACCCGATAAAACGCTGATAGCTTCGCCCGCTTTACAATCCGGCACGCGCGTTTCCCACGCGCCGGGCAACACGTCATACGTTTTTTTCTGTCCGTTCACATCCGTGTAAGCGATCCGGGAACCGGTGTGCACCGTATCGGCCGTTGCCCATTGGATCACGAGCGTTTCGCTTTCGAACCATTTGGAAATAACGCCCCGGTTGTTCAGGCCGCTTTCGTACCGCGCGCCGTAAGTGCGGACAGAAATCGGGCTGGGCACGGATATGTTGCCCGCGGCATCGAGGGCGTACAGCGCAAATTCATACCTGTCTTCGTTCACAGCCGGCACGATCACTTTTATGAATTCTGCGGGATCGTGCGTGGAAGCGTCTACCATGGCAGTATTCCGGCCATTGTTCCAGGTGATGCGGTAACGTTTCACGCTGGGGTCTGCACTGGGATTCCAGGAAAACTCCACGCGGTTGCGGCCAGGACTGGCCTTGAGATTGTTCGGTTTGCCGGGATAGACGCTTTCTTTTCCGCCCAGGAATTCCCGGTAGTCTGTCGGTTCCCTGTCGCAGGCGCCCAAAGCCAGGAGCATCGCGCATCCGGCGGCCAGCAGGGTATATGGATTGAATGTTTTCATGTGTTGATGCGGTTTGTTTGATTATTGACCCCAGAAAGTGATTTCCATCAGGTGCCAGAAGTTGGCGCCGGAGAGGGTTTCCTCGACCTGGATGCGGATGTACCTAACTTTCGGCGTGTTCGACGGGATGTTGAACTCGAAACCCTGCCTTGCGCGGGCAACGTCTTCCGGTGTATTGTCGTAAGGCGGCCTGCCGGAGGGTTTGGGCGGCGTTTCGTATTCACCGATGAGCGTCCAGCCGTCGAAGCTGCCATTGGTAGCGGGTTTGGTGTCCGTCCCCCAGATCTTCCAGCGTTTCGGGTTGCCGTGCGAGAAGGCCATCCAGTCGTTCACCCGATGCCACATTTTGTAGCGGCTGAGGTTGTAGCTCGCACCCATGTCGAATGTAATGTGCTTGGGCAGCGCGCCTACGGTAGTGGTATGGAAACCGTTGCCGTTGGCTTCTTCCGTTTTATCGTCCCACAGGTAAGGCAGGGCCCAGCCGTAATCCATGGGCTCGTCGCCCGGCAAGGGATGTTCCGTGAATTTGTTCTTATCGAGCAATGTTTCGAAAAGCGGCGTAACTTCTGCGAACAGGGTATCGGAGCTGTTGCCCCAGCGGTCTACGACGTACACGCCGAATTTCCGGGGCTTGCTTTCATATCCGCGGACGCTGAACCCAATTTCCGCCGTGCTGAGGTATTGGCTTTCGATGGGTTTGAATTCACCGTTCTTGTCGGCCGTGATCACGATAATGCCGATCTTTTCCCGAACGGGATTTTCGGCATGGATGAAGATGCCGCCGAAGTCGGGTTTGATTTGAACGGTGGGCAGCACGAGGCGGTGGATGGGCGTTTCCGGGTGTACTTTCACGATGACCGGGTCTGACTCCACTTCTCCGCGCGAAACGGCGGTCAGCGTCACTTCATATTCTTTCTTTTCCGCGAACCCGCTCACTTCGATACTGTTGGAATAATAGGAAACCTGCGTCTGGCGCGCATCAACGTCGTTGGCTTTATATTTGGCCCGTACGTACAGCAGGTTAGCCGAATTCGGCAGTTTGTAAGTAATGGTGGCGCCGCCGTTGACGTTTTTTACCTGGACGTTGGAGACGGGGCCGGGTTTAACGCCATCCCTTTCCGTGGGCTCGTTGTAGATATCGTCTTTAAAGCAGCCGCCCCATAAGGTTGCCAGCCCCATGATGCCGAGCAGTGTGAATATGCTGGTTTGTGAAATTTTCATCTTGCTTGATTTTTAATTGATGGAAGGGCTGGTTTACCACAACGGCGTTTGCACGAGATTCGGGTTCACGGTGAGATCATTGTCGCTGATGGGCCAGAGGTATTCTTTGGTGCTGTACACCGGCATGAAGATGGTGCGCCGGCGGTAATATCCTGCAACGGATTCTTCATACACGCTCCATCCCTGGATGGGGTTGCTGAGGTAATCCTTCATTTCCTTCCACCGCCGCATGTCCCAACCCACCTGGCTTTCGAACGCGAGCTCGATGCGCCTTTCCTGGTGGATGATCTGGCGCAGGCCGTCTTTGGTGTTGAACTTGCCCGGCTGGTTGGAATAGGTGCTCCAGGATTCCTGTACGGTTTTCAGTCCGGCCCTTTCCCTTACCTTATTGATCCAGATCAAAGCTTCGGCCTGGTTGCCCGCTTCGTTAAGGGTTTCTGCGTAGAGCAGGTACATCGCAGCCAGCCGGATGCGGGGCACGGCGAAGGGAACGGGGAGGCTTTGCCGTTGGAATTCGCTCTGGTAAGACACGAGCTTCTTGATCCAATACCCGGTGGCGTTGGTTTTGATCGCCATCGCCGCGCCGCTGACCTGCTTCATTTTTCCCTGGATGTATTGCTGGTTCTCATCGTCGAGCGTACCGTTGCCGAACCAGTTGCTGCCGTCGAAGCCGAGGCTGGCGTAAAAGCGCATTTCGCGGTGCAGGTTGAGGCCGGCGGTCTGGTAGCCGTTGTGGATATAGTATTTATGTGCATTGTCGCTGGCCCGGGGCGTGTTGCGGTTGGCGTAATCCCAGGTCCTGTCTTCGTTGATGGGAACGCCGTTTTCGGTATAAAACAATTCCGCGATGGCCAGCGGGGCGCAAAGGCTGCCGAAGATGATATCGTTCGCCTGCGATTCCGGGGTCATTTTGGGAACGCAGTAATACTGGAAATCGGCGTGCACGGGATTGGCGCCCCAGATCACTTCGTCGTTGAACAGGTGCGAAACCGCTCCCTGGAATGCGAGGAGCTTCATCGTAGAATCGCTGACATTGGACAGGTTGGCCGGCGGTACGAATGCATACAATTTAATGCCGGCGTCATGCGCCGCTTCCACGGCTTCCTTGCAGGCGGCCGCCGCGCGCGTCCATTTTCCGGGGTCGAAGCTTTCGGGGAACAATGTCTGTCCTTCTTTCGTGCGGAACGAGGCATAGTCGGGGTTTCCGTTGAACAGGGGGCTTGCCTGCCAGGCCAATGCCTCCGCTTTCAGGCTGAGTGCCGCCGATTTGGTGACGCGGCCCGATTCGCTGGCCGTCATCGTGATCACCGGGGGCAATCCGGGCGCGGCTTCGTCGAGCAACTGCACGATGTAATTGAAAACGGTATCCACATGTTCCCTTTTCACCCGCACCTCTTCTACCGAAGCGTTCAACGGCAGGTTTTTCCGGATGAGGGGAATGGGGCCATATTGCCGCACCAGCCAGTAATTGTAATATGCCTTGAGGAATTTAACCTCAGCGATCCAGCGTGCTTTTTCAGTCGGCGTCAGATCGATCGGCTTATCCACGTTATCGAGGAAAATGTTGCAGCGGCGGATGGCCTGGAACAGCTTTACGCCCCCGTTCGAGCCGCTGAAAAAATCGAATTCCACAGACATCACGTTCTTCCCCGACCTCAGCGCGCGGAAACCGAAATCGTTGCCGCCGCCCTCCTGGAGGATGGGGTGAAGGATCTCTCCGCCCATGGTGAACGCAGGATCGTTCCAGGTGTAGAACAGGTTCCGCTGCATGGTGGCGTAGCAGGTAAACAGGTAATTTTCCGCCTCGTTCCGGTTGCGGAACGCATAGTCGATGGTAGCCACGTTATCCGGCATCACATCCAGGTACTTTTTACAGGAGGGAAAGCTGACCAGCAGCAAAGCCGCCACGATCCACATTTGTATATCTTTCTTCATGATTTTGCGTTTTGAATGGCTACAGGTTTACGTTTACGCCGAAGTTGAATACCTTCTGCAATGGGTAAGCCAGGCCCCTGCCGCCCATTTCGGGGTCCCACAGCTTGAAGCTGCTCCAGGTATGCAGGTTGAGCCCGTTGAAATATACCCGCAGGTTTTCGATATGGTAGCGTTTGAGGATGTGCTTCGGGATGGTATAGCCCACTTCCACGCTTTTGAGCCGGAGGAAAGCCCCGTTGCGCATGAACCAGGTATTGGCGATGGTTTCTCCTTCCCGCGGCCATGGCGCAGAGTTGAAGTTCATGGCGGCAGACAACCTTGGCATCATGGCGTAAATGTTCTGGTTTTGTTCCGACCAGTGATGGTCCGCATACGCCTTGAGCACCTGTCCATTGTCGATGAAAGGCATGGTGCTGTTGTAATATTCCCCGCCCCGGCGGTCGTAATCCGAAACATCTATGAAGAACGACTCGCGGCCCAGGCCCTGGAAAAACGCGGAAAGGTCGAAGCTTTTATAGCCAACTGAAAATCCGGCGCCATACACCAGCTCGGGCGTAGTAGGCAGGCCGATGGGCACCATATCGCGCTCGGTGATCTCACCGTCGCCGTTGACGTCTTTATATTTGATGTCGCCACCGCGGGGAACGAACCCGTTGAAATTCTGTTTGGGCGAATTGGCCACTTCGGCGTCGTCCACAAACAACCGCTCCGCGATAAAACCATACGTTTGCCCGATAGATTGCCCCACGCGGGAACGCCAGGGTTCCCTGAACTGGGGCTCCTCGTACACCCTGTACTTGTTCGTAGCGTAGGTAAGGTTGCCGCGGACGGCCACCCAGCACTGTTTGCCGAAATCCTGCTTATAGTCGAGCGAAAGGTCCATCCCGCGGGATTCCGCTTCGCCGATATTGGCGCTGACGCCCGCTTCCAGGCCGGATGTATTGGGAATGGAGGCGCGCGGTTGCAGGATATTTGTCCGCAACTGGTGATACACCTCGCCGATGAAATTCACCTTGCCGAAGAGGCTCAGTTCCAGGCCGAGGTTCGTTTGCCGGGAGGTTTCCCAGGTTACGTCGCGGTTTTCGTAGTTCCGGATCGCCACCCCGTTGCGGCTGTATCCGTTGTTCTTCCCGAATATGGAACCGTAGCCGGCGTTCATGTCTACTTCAGACATATAGAAGAATCGCTGGCCGCTGATGGCATCGTTCCCCACCAGGCCGTAACTGGCGCGCACTTTGGCGCGGGTCACCACATCGCGCAGCGGCTCCCACATTTTTTCATTGGACATCACCCACGAAGCGCCGATCGTCGGGAAAAACCCGAACCGGTTGTTCGACGAAAAACGCTCGCTGCCGTTATACCCGAAGTTGAATTCCAGGAAATACCTGCTCAGGTAGGAATACGTGCCTCGCCCCGCCAGGCCGAGATTGCGGAACGGCAGTGACGATTGCAGCGTAGAACCGTCGGTGGTGAGCGTTTGCTGGCGCGTACCGATCAGCGTGCTGCTGATGGTATGATCGCCGAAGGTGCGGTTATAGTCCAGCATCCCCTGCAGGTACACGAACGTAGAAATGCTACGGCTGCCCGGCGAGTAATCCAGGTACTCCGTAGCCTCGTTGGGTTTGTTGTTCAGCCACATCAGCCGGTATTTATCCGACTGCTTGTCGTAATCGCTGACCTGGTAGTAAAAGGGCTTGTATTGCCGGGCGACGTCGAAAAACGAAAAACGGTTCGTAGTCAGCATCCCGCGGAAATTGAGGCCTTTCGTGATGAACGAGAGGTTCTGCGTCATTTCCAGCTGGGCAGACATGCGCGACTGCGAGAAGTTCTTGTACCCGCGCATGAGCTGAGCATAGGGGTTCACACCCAGGGAGCCGTTTTCCCGCGCCTTGTTGCCGAACAGGATATGCTTTTCGAAATAGGTAGAGGAATCGGGCGTGAAAAACGCGGGGAAATCCACCGGGCTGGTATGCATCACCTGCGAATAAAGATCGGTGCTGAACGAGGCATCTCCCGTTATCGGCCCGGTATATTCATCGAAGTTGCCGGACAGGCGCACCACCAATTCCGTGGTTTTGGTGAGGTTGATGTTGATGTTGGACCGCAGCTGGTAGTTGTTCAGCCGCACGTTGTTATTGAAATTGTTGACCGGGCTCACTTTCAGGATGCCATTGTCGCGACTGTACGAGCCCGCCACATAATACCGGGCGATCTCCCCGCCGCCGCCTACGCTGAGGTTGGCGCGCTGGTTGTTCGTCCGTTTTTTGAAAAGCTCGCTCATCCAGTCTACCGCCGGATATACGAATTTGTTATCGCCGTTCCGGGTATGGTTGATCTTGTTCTGGTCGAAGCGCGGAACACCGAGGGAATCGCGCGTCTGGATGGCTTCGTTATACAGTTCCATGTATTGCACGGGGTCGGCGAATTGGAGGTTCCGGGTGGCCTGCGACATGGAATTCTCGAACCTGAAATTGATTTTCGCCTTACCGGCCTTGCCTTCCTTCGTGGTGACGAGGATCACACCATTAGCGCCGCGGGCGCCGTACAGCGACGTGGCGCTGGCGTCTTTAAGGATCGAGAAGCTGGCGATATCGTCTACCTGGAGCCGGGCGAGGTCGGTAGCCGTCAATTCCACGTTATCGATGAGGATAAGCGGGTCTTGTTTATATCCGAAAGTGGTGACGCCGCGCACGAAGAACGAAGCATTGTCTTGCCCAGGCTGGCCGCTGCGCTGATAGGCGATCATCCCGGCCACCTGTCCTGCCAGTGCGGTGGTGAGGTTGCTGGACGGGATTTTGAGGTCTTTGGGATTGACGGTCGTAACCGCTCCCACGATGGCCTCCTTCTGCTGTTTTTTACCATAGGCAGTGATCACGACATCCGTTAGCTGGCTTATCTTTTCCTTCAGCACTACCTGGATGGTTTGCCGGCCGGCCAGGGGAACGGAGACGGATTCATAGCCCATGAGCACGAATTGCATCGTGACGTTGGGCGGCACGTCGATAATGAACCTGCCGTCGGCATTGGAGGAGGTCCCTTTTCCGGTATGGCCCGTCACGATAACGGAGACCCCGGGCAGGGGGTTGCCCACAGAATCTTTCACGCTGCCTGTTACCGTAACCGCATTTTTCTCCTGCGCCATCGCCTGCCCGGGCATCGCCAGCAGGAACATGGTCAGCAGGAGCATAGTCAGTACGAATGAAACAAATTTGAATAATGGTTGCCCTCCGGGCGGACAACAAAGCTGCCTGCCCGTTCGGAAGCGAACGTGGATCACTTTCATAGCGAAGATTTAAGTTATTTAGGTAGTTAGTTTGGTTGATTAATTGCTGATCGAATCCTAATGTATTGGGCAACAAATCTAACAGAGTAATTCAATCAGGAAAATGGATGCGAGAAGGTTAATGATGGATTTTATGCCGAAACGGTTTTGCGCCGAGCGGGCCCCTGCCAATCCCGTATCGATCTTTGATAATAAATGATAACAATAAACGACGGGCATAATGTATATTTAACGTAAGTACCGGCAAGCGGCGATTGCAGTCCTGAAATGGATAATCTTACGACCAGCCTTAACTATACCACGCATGAAGAAAAAAGATGGATTCGACGGACAGCAGTCGATCGTCATCCCCCGCAAAATTCTCGAGGAACAGTGCGCACGAAATGAATTAACGGCAGGGCTTTACATTACCGATATGGGTTATTATCCCAAGGCCCGCTTCCATCATCGCGTGCGGCCGGAAGGGGTAGACCAGCATATCCTTATTTATTGTGTTGACGGCCGGGGCAGTGCCCGGTTCAACCGGCAGACGTTTGCCATCGGCGCCGGCGACTTTTTCGTCATACCCCGGAAAACGGCCCATATCTACCGTGCGGATGAAGACGATCCCTGGACGATTTACTGGGTCCATTTTGTGGGAAGCGCTTCTGACGCCGTGGCCCGCACGCTGGAGCACAAGACCGCGTCGCTGAAGAGCGCCGTTCCCTGGCTAGACCAGCGCATCGCGCTGTTTGGGTCTATTTACCGGCAGCTGGAGAGCGGGTACGACCTGGATAACATCCTGTATGCCAATCTCTGTTTCGGCCAATTCCTGGCCTCCCTTCTTTTCCCGGAACGGTTCACCCCCGATACAACGGGCAACAGCCGGGAGATCGTGGCAACGGCTACCCGGCAAATGAAATTGCAGATCGGCGGTCAGCTCACGCTGCAGCAGCTGGCGGAGGAGGCGAACCTGTCCGTTTCCCATTTCGTGCACCAGTTCAAAAAGAAGACGGGCTATACGCCCATCGAGTATTTCAACAACCTGAAGGTGCAGAAGGCCTGTGAACTGCTGTTGTATAGCGATATGCGGATCAAGGAAGTGGCGGCGAGCGTGGGCATGAGCGACCCGTACTATTTTTCGCGGTTTTTTACCCGGCTGATGGGCATATCCCCCAACCACTACCGGCAGCAAAGGGGTGGATAAGCCCTGTATTTTGTGACAAACGGCAACCTGGCAACCGAATTCTTTCCCTATTTTTAGGACGTAAAATCAAACCAATCAAATGAAAAGATTACAGATCCTGCCTGCAGTGCTCCTCCTGCCGGCGCTCGTACATGCCCAAACCAAATACGCCGTAAAAGGCAAGGTCGGCAGCCATAACGCCCCCACCCAGGCTTATCTTATTTACACCGTAGACGGCGATCAGAAGAAAGATTCCTCCACGCTGAAAAACGGTGAATTCTCCTTCAGCGGCTCCGTTGCCGGTATCACCAAAGCTACCGTGGTAATGGATTACGGCCCGAACGCCCCCCGCTCTTCCCGTAACGGCGAATCGGTAAAGATTTACCTGGAGCCCGGCACCGTGAACATCAAGAGCGCGGATTCCCTGAAAAACGCTACCGTGAAAGGCGGCGTGCACACTTCGGACCAGGTGGCCCTGGAAGCCCAGATGAAACCCGTGATGGACAGGAACAAAGCCCTCATGGCCAAATACTACGGCTCTACCGACGAGCAGAAGAAAGATTCCGTATGGATGTCTGCCATCATGGCCGAAAGCAAACAGATCGGCGAAGATGAAGATGCGATCATGAAGAAATTCGCGGAAACGCATACTAAAACCCTCCCCGGCCTCGAAGCCCTGAAACAGTTCGCCGGCTCCGCGCCCGACTACGGCACCATCC
Source organism: Chitinophaga rhizosphaerae (assembly GCF_003958645.1). Lineage (GTDB taxonomy): Bacteria > Bacteroidota > Bacteroidia > Chitinophagales > Chitinophagaceae > Chitinophaga > Chitinophaga rhizosphaerae. Next base: position 744,565 of record NZ_RXLO01000003.1, on the reverse strand, counting down.
AGCCCATGTTCGCAAAACTGGCCCCCGCTGTGCAATCCAGCGCAGACGGCAAGGCTTACGCAGACATGCTCGAAAAAGTGAAAGCCGTTTCCATCGGCGCCACCGCTCCCGATTTCACACAAAACGATACCGAAGGGAAACCCGTTTCCCTGGCGTCTTTCCGCGGTAAATACGTGCTGATCGACTTCTGGGCTTCCTGGTGCGGCCCCTGCCGTGCAGAAAACCCCCACGTCGTGAAAGCGTACAACGAATTCAAAGACAAAAACTTCACCATTCTCGGCGTTTCCCTCGACCAGCCCAATGCAAAAGACAAATGGCTGAAAGCGATCGCTGACGACGGCCTCACCTGGACGCAGGTTTCCGACCTGAAATTCTGGAAAAACGAAGCCGCCGCCCTCTACGCCGTGCGCGCCATCCCGCAGAACTTCCTGCTCGACCCGCAAGGCAAAATCATCGCCAAGAACCTCCGTGGCGATGCACTCGCCGCCAAACTCGCGGAAGTGATCAAATAAGCGTACCACAGTTGAATTATAAAGGGCTGACCGGATTTCTCCGGCAGCCCTTTTTCGTTGTACGGCAAACCAAAAACTTATTTCCCCAACCAGTCCTTAAACCCCGCCACCCGGTCGCGGCTCACTTCCAGGTCCACCGCCGGCGAAGGCTCCAGGTCGAGCTTCAGTCGGCCGCTGAACCAGGGATGCACCCGGCGCACGCTTTTCACATGTACCACGAGGTGACGGCTCACCCGGTAGAATTCCCGCGCCGGCAGTTGCTGCTCTATGGTCGCGAGATTGTCTTCCATCACATGCTTCTTCCCTGCGAAATCGAGGGCGTAAACGAGTTTGCCGTCGGCATAAAGGCAGGCCAGGTCGGCCGTGTTCACGTAATACAACTGTTGCCCGCTTTTCACGAGAAAGCGCTCCTTGTGGCCCGACGGCTGCACGTATTGCAGCAGCTGGTGGATCTTGTCTTCCCATCCTCCCGCCTCCTGCTTCGGCCGGCAGAATTGCCGGAATTTGGCGAGCGCCTGGCGCAATTCGGCCTCGTCGAGCGGTTTGAGGAGATACTCGATCCCGTTGTTGCGGAAGGCCTGGAGCATGTACTGGTCGTAGGCCGTGGTAAAGATCACGGGTGCGTTGAGGCCCGCCTGTTGGAAGATTTCGAGACTGAGGCCGTCTGCCAGCTGAACGTCCATGAATATAAGGTCGGGCGCAGGGAAATGGCGGAACCATTTGACGGACTCCTCCACACTGTCGAGCACCGCGAGCACTTCCACTTCTTCGCTGTGGCGCTTCAGCAACGTTTTGAGCTTATTGGCCGCGGGGGCCTCGTCTTCTATGATGACCACCTTGATCATGTTGCAGGAAATAGGGGGAGTAAAACGATGAAATGATCGGCCGTCACCACGGATTCCACCTCCTGCTCGCGCAACAGGCGCACCCGGGAGTTGATGTTTTCCAGTCCTTTGCCGGTAGACGGCACCGCATGCATTTTGCGCTGGAGGTTGTTCGTCACCACGATCTTGTCCTGCACCACTTCTATCTTCACGTTCAACGGCCGCGCTGCCGACACCACGTTATGTTTCATGGCGTTTTCCACCACGATCTGCAGTGCGAACGGGATGATGCGCCGGTCGTGGCAAGCGGGAGGAACATCGATCGTGACCCGGAGATTGTCGCCGAAGCGGGTTTTGAGGAGATAGACGTACGCATCCAGCAGGCCCAGTTCTTCCTTCACTGTCACCAGCGTCGTATCCTGCACTTCGAGCATATGGCGGTAGAGTTTGGATAGTTGCTGGATGAAATGTTCCGCCTTGTCGGGATCGCTGTGCACGACCGAGCTGAGGGTATTGAGGTTATTGAAAAGAAAATGCGGGTCTACCTGCGTTTTCAGCGCCCTGATCTGCGCCTGCAGGCTTTCGTTGCGCAGATCTTCCTGGCCCTGCATCGACAGGCGTAGCTGCGCCTGGTACCAGATCACTTCGTAGATACCGGCGATAATAAGGGTATTGACCATTCCCACGATGTTCAGATCTGGATAGGGCAACAGTACGGCTGACCACAAAGGCGGCGTGATCCCGTTGAAATTCGATACGGCGAATGTGAATGCGAACATCAGCAAAACCATAATAGCGATCCGTTTCGGCGCCTGGGCCAGCAGCGGGTATTTCCGGCGCGTGCGGATGATGATCCAGCGGTTTCCGAGCCAGAACAGCGCCGTGATGGCCACGGAGAAGGCGAAAGCCAGCCAGGTGTACCGCGGCTCGCGGGTGAACCTGACGCCGAAGTACATGATCGGCGTGAGGAACCCCAGCACCGGGATACCCAGCAGCACAAACCATTTATCGTTGAATCCGAGCGCCGTTTCGTTGTTGCGCATAAGCCTCGTCTGTTTGCTTTAAAAGGTAAACTGGTAGTTAACGTTCGGGAAAAGCCCGATCTGGTTCACCTGCTTCACCACACCGGTCTCAGTGTCGATCGTGCGGGTATAAATGTTCTTCCTGTTGGTCAGGTTCTGTAAATCTATAAAGAATTTCTGAGTGGTGCGGCCGAGCTCCCAGGTGAAGGAAAATTTCAGGTCCCAGCGGAAATACATATCGTTCCGCAGCGAATACGCTTTGTCTTCCTGGTACACCACGTACGCTTTTTCCACGGTGGCCGGTTCATTGAACGGCGTGTACCATTGCCCGCCGGCTACGCTCACCTTGCTATCCGCACCCACACTGAAACCCGGCTTCACCGTCCATTCCCGGCCGATGAGGAAGTTGGTGACGTACTGCGCATTGAAGGCGGTGTTGCGCCAGGTTTTGTCGCTACCCTGGTATTTGGCATCGAAAAGGCTTTGGGTGAAGAGGAAGTAAAACCCCTTATGCAGGAATTTCTCCAGCGTCAGCTCCAGTCCATAATTGCGGCCGGTGCCGTTGTTGAAGAGGTCCGGTTTGTCGGGGAACCCGAAGTCGGCTCCGTAATTCAGCAGGCTGAACGACGAAGGCGCCTTTTCCACCGGCGCGTCGTAAATATGCTGGTAATACGTTTCCGCCTTGAAGCGCAGGCGCTCGCCCAACAGCAGGTCGTACCCCAGCACGGCGTGCATGGCGCGCGTGGGCGCGAGGTCTTTGTTGGTGAGGCTTCCGCCGGTTTCATTATAGTACACTTCCAGCTGCTGCAACTGGCTGTGGAGGCCGAGGCCCAGGGTGAGCGACTGCTTTTTCGACAGATCGTATTTCATGTTGAGCCGCGGTTCGGCCACAAATCCATCGTTGAGCCCGAAATATTGTCCGTAGACGCCGGCGTTGAACGTAAAATCGTTGCCGGCGCGGTGTTGCCAGTTCATCCAGCCTTTTCCCAGCCAGGCGCCATTGCTGGCGTTGACCATTTCGCTGAGATCGTCGTCTCCATCTTTGATGCGGCGGTTGCGCATATCGAGCTGCATTTTTTCACCGGAAGCGCCGATGCTGAGTTGGTTCCGCGCATTGAACTTATGATCGAGGCGGTATCCGAAGCTGGTGCGGATCAGGCTATAATCGAGGTCCATCCGGCGTTTGCCGCGTATTTCGTCTTTATTCTCGAAATTATCCATTTTACTTTCCGCGGCCGAGATGGCGGCAAAAGCGCGGCCGTATGTTTTGGGCGAAAAGTTGAAACTGTGCGTCAGGCCTGCCACGCCGGTGTTCGAGGTCGTCAGCACTTCGTATTTACCGGTGTTGTAAAGGTCGGTGGAATCTTCTCCGGGGATGAAGTGGATGTTGGACAAACCGCCCATCGCGAACACGCCGAAAGTGCCGGCCCGTTTGGTGGGGAGATTGATTTTCATGGTGAGGTCCTGGTACTTGGGAATGCTGGCGCCGGTGCCCACGCTTAGCCCCAGCGCGTGCACCGCGGCGATGAGGGAGTACCGGTAATCCACGAGGAACGAAGCGCCGCCGGGTTTCCCGACCGGCCCTTCCACGGCGGCTTCGAAACCGTTAAAGCCCACCTGCGCCAGCATTTCGTACCGGTCTTTGTTCCCGTTGCGCAGGCGCAGATCGAAGGCACCGGCCAAAGCGTTGCCATAATCCGCCGGGAAGGCGCCCGTCAAAAAGGAGGAGGTCCGCAGGGTGTTGGTGTTCAGTATCGTAACCGGGCCGCCCGTGGCGCCGAAAGTGCTGAAGTGGTTGGGATTGGGAATGTCCACGCCTTCCGCCCGCCACAGTACGCCGGCGGGTGAGTTGCCGCGGATGATGATATCGTTCCGGCCGTCGTTGGCGCCGGAAACCCCGGCGAAGTTCTGTGCCATGCGGGCGGGGTCGTTCCGCGTACCGGCATACCGCATTCCTTCCCCGATATCGAGCTGCCGCGCACTGGCCAGCGCCAGGGGGCTCACCGGCCCTTCGCCGCGCTTCACGGTCACTTCGGCGCCCTTGAGGGTGATGACGGTTTCGGTGAGGGGGATTTCGAGGACGGTTTCCTTGCCGGCGTTCACTTCCACCATTTGCAACATCATGGGCTCGTATCCCATCATATTCACCTGGATGTTGTGCCGGCCCACGGGCACTTCCGATAAGCGGAATTCTCCTTTTTCGTTGGTAGCCACGCCTTTGCCCAATGCCGGGATGGAAACGGCGGCGCCGGGGAGCGGGAAATGGGTGGATTTGTCGGTGATGACGCCTTTCACGGTTTGTTTGGGAAGCGTTTGGGCCGTGAGGTTACTGGCGGCAAGCACACACAGGCACAATGCGAAGATCATTTTCATCGGGGTCCTTTTTTCAGGCAAATGTGCGCCCTTTATGCCCCTGTGAAAAGCCATGATTCGCGAATCGTACTTTTTGAGGAATGAATGGTATTAACGGAGATACTGCCGGACGCGGGCGTCTTCCCCATATACGTCTTCATAAAACCGCAGCCGCCCGTCGCGGTACTCGGAAGAGAAGTACCGGATATAAATCGGTAACCGCTTCGGGAACGCGTACGTCCGCTGTTCTTCCCGGCTGAGCCACGCCCGCACGCTGTCTGCCATCTCCGGCCGGGGATCGCTGCTTACGAGGTACATGGCCAGACTGTCCCAGGCCTGTACCCGCACACAACCATGGCTGAGGGCGCGGTTGGAATTAGCGAAAAGCTTGCGGTTATTGGTGTCGTGCAGGTATACGCTGAAACGGTTGGCAAAGTTGAACTTCATGATGCCCAGCGAATTATCCAATCCATCCATTTGCCGCAACACATAAGGGAAGTAATTCCTGTTGAGTTTTTGCCAGTCGATGGAATCGGGGGAAATGATATTGCCGTGATGGTCTACCACTTCCAGGTTCTTTTCGACGAGGTAATGCCTGTTCTTCTTGATCTGCGGCAACATTTCCTTGAACACGATGCTGTAGGGCACGCGCCAGTACGGATACAGCACGAAATTGGTCATAACGGAACTGAGCTGCGGCGTACGCGTGCGCGGCGTTCCCACGATCACGCGGGATTCCAGTACGGTGCCGGCCGAATCGTCCCACACCTGCAACCGGAATGCGGGGATATTCACCATGAGGTAGCGCGCCGGTAAAGTGTCGGGCATTTTGCGCCAGCGGTCGAGGTTGATGCCGGCCTGCTCGATCCAGTCGCCGGGTTGGCGGTTCAGGTACTGTATGGTCCGCTTGCCGGCCACGCCGTCCGGGTATAAATTAATATCCTGCTGGAACCGTTTGACCGCTTTCTTCAGCGCCACGGTATCGCCGATGTTGTTCTCCAGCGTATCGAGATGCCCCGTTTGCGCGAGCCTCACCGCCAGCTGGCGCCGGAAAGCGGCGGTATCCGTGTATTCGGAAGGCAGCGTATCCCACATTACATCTTTATACCGGGATTCATATTCCGCCAGCCCGATCTTGAGCAGGCGGTAGGCTTCATGTTGCGGTTCGCGCGATTGCAAAATTTCACTGATATGATTGCCCGTAATGGCATCCCGGAGGAGCGTATGGAGAACATCGTCCGTCAACATCGAATCCTTTCTCAACGCAATACTGTCCCGGGGAATGACGCCGTAATGCAAATGACTCGCCAGTTTGAAAAACGCGTCCGTGAGCAGGACGTCGGTTTTCGCCCAGAGCGCCGCGTCGCGGAGGGATTCCTTGTCCGTATTCCTCCGTTCCTGCGCCTCCTGCAAAGCGGCGGCGTGGTAATGCGCGGGGTTCAATCCGTATAACCGGGCGTCCCTGATCCAGCGGAAAAGACTGTCGGCCTGGGGGATCGCCTTCCCGTTGCTCGACCATATCGCCTTTCCTCCCTGCCCGTCGTACGCGGCATGCAGCGCGGCGGGGCTGAGCGCCATCACACTGTCTTCCATCAGCCCGTCATTCCCGTCTACATATTGCAGTCTTTCCACGATCTGCTGCGGCACTACTTCGTCGAGTTGCTGAACGTTTTTTACGACTTCCTGTTGACGGGGTTTCCCCTTCTTCTGCCCGCAGGCGGCGCCCATAGCCATGATGCAAAGCATCGCCGGTATGATCTTGCAGTATCTCATTCTTTGGATCCGATTGAATTTGGTGTCGAATGTAATGATTATTGCAAAGACCGTGCTGCAATGATCGTATGATTCCCCCATAATGCGTAAAAACCTGCGGGGAATGCGTATTTCCCGCAGGTTTTAACAATTGATGCAATTACTTAATCCTTAATATTTATCTATGCATCGCGGGGCGGATTCTTTCCTTACAGTCCATCGAAGCGCCGAATTGGTAACATGTGCCGTTCCCTGTGCGCCGGGTGCCACGTTCGTTTTCCAGAAAGTGCCGTGCGGGCGGGCGCATCCTAACGTAAAGGCATGTACGCCGAAATTACTTTCACCGAACGCATCTTCGAGCTGCAGTTCGCGGGAATATTTTCACTTGCAACAATTTTTCTTCACAAAGAGTGAACCGATAAATCGGAATATACTTTTAATCAATTCCATAAATGGCGCATTTTGAATGATAAAGCAAAGGTACCCCAACCCCGCGGCTACCTCGTTACACAATTATGTCCTTCTATTACAACATTCCCTGCCGCTCAACTGACCAAAGTCAGTCCCCCGCCTGAGGCGCCTCATCCCCCGCCATGACGCCCTTTCGTAGCTTTCTGTCATCAAATCTGAACCTATGAACGATTCCACCGGGATAGCGCTCACGCACCCCGTAGCGCTGTTTATGCTCCTGACGGCCATCGGCCTGCTGTTTGTCATCGCCCTCCTCGGCTCCACGGTTATCTCCGCGATGGAGGTATACCGCGAAAAACACATCAAAAAACAACTGGGCAAATGTTTTGTTGCCGCGGCCATCGTGCCGGCGTTGCCCAACGATATGTTTGCCACCCTGGCGGCCGTGCTCATCCTGGAAGTAGTGGTGATCCTGGCGCTGTTGTGGCTCCTGCGCTTCCTGACGGGCATCAGCGTGGGCAACAAGGCCTGGGCCAGCACCTTCATCCTCGCCGGCGTGCTAGGCTATGTATGGATTTTTGCCCTGAACAACCCTTCCAATGCCGCGCCCGCCGAAAAAGGCGCCGTGGCCGCGGCCCCCAAAGCTGCGGAAGCGCTCATCGATCCCGCCAATGTGCCGCTGCTCGCGGATGCGGCCGACATCCAGGCCGGAAAACAGCTTTTCAGCCGTAAATGTACCGCCTGCCACGGCGGGAACGCCAAAGGAACGATCGGGCCGGACCTGACAGACGACCAGTGGCTCCATGGCGGCAGCACCAACGAGATTTTCAAGACCATCAAGTTCGGCGTGCCCGTCAAAGGCATGCAGGCCTGGGAGAAACAACTGAGCGACCGGGAGATCGCGCAACTGACCGGGTTCATACTTTCCCTGCAAGGGAGCTGATGACGATCATCGGCCGGTGTGATGCCACTCATCGCCCGGGCGCGCAATGGCCGATACTTTTGGGCCATGATCAAACAAGCCCGGGAAGTCAGCCACCAGTGTACCCATTGCGGTGAACCTTGCCCACCCGAAGAACAGTTCTGCTGCCAGGGTTGCCAAGCGGTGTACGAACTGCTGAACGAAAACGGCCTTTGCCGGTATTACGAGATCAACGAAAAACCGGGCGTGGCGCAGCGCCAGGCCGTCCGTAAAGACAAATTCGCTTTCCTGGACAACGAGCGCACCCAGCAGCAGCTGCTCCGGTATCGCGACGAAAAGCAGGCCCACGTTACCTTCCACATTCCGCACATCCATTGCAGCTCGTGCCTCTGGCTCCTGGAAAACCTCCACCGCCTCGACCCCGGCGTGCAACGCACCGAAGTCAATTTCGCGGAAAAGGAAGCCCGTATTATTTACGATCCTTCCCAAACTTCTTTACGAAAAATCGCCGAAACGCTCACCAGCATCGGCTATGAACCGTATATTTCCCTGCAAGACCTCCGCGCCCGCAAACCCGCGCCCAACCGCAAGCTCATCTATCAGCTCGGCGTGGCGGGATTTTGTTTCTCCAACATCATGTTACTGTCGTTCCCCGAATACTTTTCAGGCGAAGGGCATATGGAAGGCCAGATGACCGTGGTTTTCAGATACCTCAACCTCCTCCTCTCCCTTCCCGTCTTCTTCTACTCCGCCCAGGCTTTCTACATGCCCGCCTGGAAAGGCCTGAAGCATGGTTTCCTCAATATCGACCTGCCTATCGTGCTGGCCATCGTCACCACCTTCACCCGCAGCGTGGTGGATGTGCTCTCCGGCACCGGTGGCGGGTATTTCGACTCCATGACCGGCATCGTCATGTTCATGCTCATCGGCCGGCTTTTGCAGGATAAAACGTACCGGGGGCTTTCGTTCGACCGGGATTATACCGCCTATTTCCCCATTGCCGTTACCGTGATGAAAAACGGGGAGGAAGCGCCCACGCAATTGCCCGACGTCAGGACCGGCGATACGCTCCTCATCCACAACCAGGAGCTGATACCGGCGGATGGCTTGCTGGTGAAGGGTTCCGCGCTGATCGATTATAGTTTCGTAACGGGAGAATCCGTGCCGGTACGCAAGCAGATGGGCGAAATCATTTACGCCGGCGGGCGCCAGCTGGATGGGAACATGGAAATCCTCACCATCCGCGAAGTGGCGCAAAGTTACCTCACCAGCCTTTGGAACCGTGAGGAACTGCGGAAGGACAATCCCGGCAAACCCTCGTTCATCCACCTGCTCGGACAATACTTCACCTGGGTGGTGCTCCTCATTGCCGCCGTTACCGCCATTTACTGGGGAGTTTACGACAGCGCGAAGATCTGGCCCGCCGTGACGGCGATCCTCATCATCGCCTGCCCCTGCGCGTTGCTGCTGGCTGCCTCTTTCACCAACGGCCATATGTTGCGCATCCTCAGCCGGCACAAACTTTACCTCCGCAATGCCCAGGCCATCGAGCGGATGGCGGGGCTCACGCATATCGTGTTCGACAAAACGGGGACGCTGACGGGGAAATCGAGCACCACCGTAACGTGGCACGGGCGGGAACTGACGCATGCGGAAGTAAGCGCAATCGCGGCGTTGACGGCGCATTCCCAGCACCCGGCCAGCCGCCAGGTGCGCGAGTTCGCGGGCAAACCTCTCGTCCACACCATCGACCGGTTCAGCGAACAGACGGGGCAGGGTTTGCAGGGATGGGTGCACCAGATGCACGTTCAGCTCGGCAGCGCGGCCTACACCGGCGCGCGGGATACCGAAACGCCCGGCGCCAGTGTGGTCCATGTCAATATCAACGGCGACCATGCCGGTTATTATCTGCTGCAACATGCATATAGACAGGGCATTCCCGAAATGCTGGGCGATTTGCAGCGCCATTTCGGGCTCACGCTCCTTTCGGGAGACCAGCCCGGGGAAGCGGAAAACCTCCGCAGGATGATGGGCCCCGACGCCACGTTGCTTTTCCGGCAGCAGGCGCACGACAAGCTCGACCGCATCGTGCAGTTGCAGGAAAAAGGGGAAAAAGTGCTGATGATCGGAGACGGGCTGAACGATGCCGGCGCCTTGCGCCAGAGCGACTGCGGGATCAGCCTCACCGAAGATTCCAACAACTTCACCCCCGCCAGCGACGGCATCCTCGAAGCTTCGCAGCTCCACCGCCTGCCGGCTTTCATCCGCATGAGCAAAATCAACAAACGCATCATTCTCATCGCTTTCGTATACTCGATCGCGTACAATCTGACCGGACTTTTCTTCGCCGTGCAGGGGATACTGAGCCCGTTGACAGCCGCCATCCTCATGCCTTCCAGCTCCATCAGCATCATATTGCTGACCTGGGGGATGAGCGAATATGCCGGCAGGAAGCTGTTGCGTTGATGAGCATCATCGGGTGGTTTGACGCGTGTCATCCAATACCGGCGGCTGCCTCGATACTTTTACACCACAATTACAAAAACTTTAACAAATGAGTGTGATCATCATGCTGTTGTGCGCCAGCCTCGCCGTAGCCATCTTTTTTTTGGTCGCCTTTATATGGTCCGTCAGAGACGGGCAGTACGACGACGATTACTCTCCCGCGCACCGGATCCTTTTCGACGATAAAACCAGTAAAGAATAAACCTCCGTTCATATGTCTCTTGAAAAATTCTCGTACGACAACCGCACTGTCAAATGGTTTGCCTATGCCGCCATTTTCTGGGGTCTGATCGGCATGCTGGCCGGCCTCTGGGCTGCGCTGGAGCTCGTCATACCCGGCGCCAACCTGGGCTTCGCGCCCATTACTTTCGGACGCCTCCGGCCTGTGCACACCAATGCGGTGATTTTCGCATTCGTTGGCAACGGCATTTTCATGGGGGTGTATTATTCCCTGCAACGCCTATGTAAAGCCCGCATGTGGAGCGATCTGCTCAGTAAAATCCACTTCTGGGGCTGGCAGGCCATCATCGCCGGCGGCGCGCTCACCCTGTTCCTCGGTTATACGACCGGTAAGGAATACGCGGAGCTGGAATGGCCGTTCGACATCGCCATTACCCTCATCTGGGTGGTGTTTGGCGCCAACATGCTCGGCACCATCCTGAAACGCCGCGTGAGCCACCTGTATGTGGCCATCTGGTTCTACATCGGCACCTGGGTGGCCATCGCCATGCTGCATATCGTGAACTCTTTCGAGATGCCGCTGTCGCTTTTCAAGAGCTATTCCTGGTACGCCGGCGTGCAGGACGCGTTGGTGCAATGGTGGTACGGCCACAATGCCGTGGCTTTCTTCCTCACCACGCCTTACCTCGGCCTCATGTACTACTTCGTACCGAAAGCCGCCAACCGCCCGGTTTATTCCTACCGCTGGTCGATCATCCACTTCTGGGCGCTGATCTTTATTTACATCTGGGCCGGTCCGCACCACCTGTTGTATACCGCATTGCCTGAATGGGCGCAATCCCTCGGCACCGTGTTCTCCATCATGCTCATCGCTCCCTCCTGGGGCGGTATGCTCAACGGCCTGCTGACGCTCCGCGGCGCGTGGGACCGCGTGCGGGAAGACGCCGTGCTCAAATTCTTCGTAGTGGCGCTCACCGCTTATGGTATGGCTACATTCGAAGGACCGATGCTGTCGCTCAAGAACGTAAACGCCATCAGCCACTATACCGACTGGACGATCGCGCACGTTCACGTGGGCGCCCTCGGCTGGAACGGCTTCCTGACCTTCGGTATCCTTTACTGGATGATCCCGCGGCTGTTCAACACCCCATTATATTCCCGCAAATGGGCCAACGCCCACTTCTGGATCGGCACCCTCGGCATCATCTTCTACGCCATTCCCCTGTACTGGGCTGCGTTTACGCAAAGCATGATGTGGAAACAGTTTACGGAAGACGGAACGCTGAAATACCAGTTCATCGAAACCGTGAACGTCATCGTTCCCATGTACGCCTTGCGCGCACTCGGCGGATTGCTCTACGTTTCCGGTGTGATCCTCATGATCGTGAATATCAGCAAAACCGTCCGCCGCGGGGCTTTCGTGGCCAACGAGCCAGCAGAAGCCGCCCCGCTCGTGAAGGCCGCGCCCGAAGCGCACGGCAAATCCAAAGGCCACTGGCACAACTGGATCGAGAAGCGCCCCGTGCAGATGGTCGTGTTCAGCCTTATCGTGGTCGGGATCGGCGGTATCCTGGAAATGGTGCCCACCTTCCTGGTACGCAGCAACATCCCCACCATCAGCAGCGTAAAACCATATACGCCGCTGGAGCTCCATGGCCGCGACATTTACGTCCGCGAAGGCTGTTATACCTGTCACTCCCAGATGGTGCGCCCCTTCCGCGACGAAGTGGCCCGTTACGGCGAATATTCCAAAGCAGGCGAGTTCATTTACGACCACCCGTTCCAGTGGGGCTCCAAGCGCACAGGGCCGGATTTGGCAAGGCTCGGCGGAAAGTACCCGGACTCCTGGCACTTCAACCACATGCTCGACCCCGTGTCGATGAGCCCCGGGTCCATCATGCCTTCGTACCCCTGGCTGTTCGACAACCGGATAGATAAAGGCAAGACGCCCGCCATGATCAACGTCATGCGCAAGATCGGCGTACCATACGCTGAAGGGTACGAGCAGCAGTCGAAATCCGACCTGGAAAAACAGGCCGGCGAAATTGCCGCCAACCTGAAAAAGGATAAACTGGAAATTCCGGCAGACCGTGAGATCGTAGCCCTCATCGCCTACCTGCAAAGACTTGGTAAAGACATTAAAGCCACCGCATCCAACAACTGATCGCCATGAAATTCATCAACTATCTCAAAACGATACAAGACGTCAGCATTTACCCGATGGTGTCGCTGATCCTCTTCTCCGTCTTCTTCCTCGCCGCGGCGTACCTCGCATTCCGGACAGACAAGCAGACGATGGACGCCATCAGTCATTACCCGATCGACAACGACGCACCTGAAAAATAGCAAGCCCATGAAACGCATTCTCACATTTCTGCTGACCATCCTCACCCTGCAGGCATCCGCAGCCGGTGCGCCGCCCGATCCTTACGGCGAGCTCACGCACCCGGTGGCCATCCTGCTGATCACCATCGCGTTCGGGCTGCTGATCGCCATCATCGTGCTCGGAAATACGGTCATCTCCGCGATCGACATCTTCCGCGACCGCATGAAAAAACTCCCGCTGGTACTGCTCCTGCTCGCCGCAGGCCACGGCGCCTTTGCACAGGAAGCGGCCGTGGAAAAAGTATCCCAACCAATTGTGGCGGGATTGTCGGACACCACTTTCTATATGCTGCTCACAGTGGTGGGGCTGGAGATCTTCGTGCTGCTGTTCCTCCTCCAGGCATTGCGCATCCTGACCGGCATTACCCGGAAGAAAAAAGCGAAAGTGGCGAAGGCCGCCGTTCCCGGCAAACCGCGCATCACCTGGATGGAGCGGCTCAACAAGACCCGCAGCCTCGATGCCGTATCCGAAGAAGAAGTCGATTTAGGGCACGATTACGACGGCATCCGCGAGCTGAACAATCCTACCCCGCCCTGGTGGCGCTGGGCATTTTACCTCAGCATCGTTTTCGGCGTGATTTACATCTGGCGTTACCACATCTCCGAAACCGCGCCGCTCCAATTGCAGGAACTGGCCATCGCCGATGCGAAAGCGGCCGAAGCGAAAGCCGAATACCTCAAGAACTCCGCTAACAACATCGACGAAAACAACGTGAAACTCCTGACGGAAGCGGCAGACATCGGCGCCGGACAGAAAATGTTCGCCACCAACTGCGCCGCCTGCCACGGTCCGGAAGGCCAGGGGCTCGTAGGCCCCAACCTCACCGATAAATTCTGGCTGCACGGCGGAAAAGTGAACGAAGTGTTTTCCACCATCAAATACGGCGTGCCGGATAAAGGGATGAAATCCTGGAAAGATGATTTCTCCCCCAAACAGATCGCGCAGCTGTGCGCCTACATACACACTATAAAAGGCACGACGCCAGCCAATCCTAAAGCGCCGGAAGGCGTGGAAGTAACGGAATAAAACAAGGTAAAATGGAAGCGCAAGAAATGTTCAGGGACCATCTGGCCACCATCGACGAGAAAGGAAAACGCAAATGGATCTATGCCAAAAAACCGTCAGGAAAGCTTTATACAGCCAGAACGGTACTGAGCATCGGTTATTTTCTACTGTTCTTCAGCCTGCCGTTCGTTCAAATCAACGGCAGGCCCTTGTTCCTCTTCGACATTCCCAACGGCCGCTTCACCATTTTCGGCGCCGTGTTCTGGCCGCAGGATTTCTTCATCTTCGGCCTCGCCATGCTCGCGTTCATCCTCTTCATCGTATTGTTTACCATGGCTTTCGGAAGGATTTTCTGCGGATGGATCTGTCCGCAGACGATCTTCATGGAAATGCTTTTCAGGAGAATAGAATACTGGATCGAAGGAGACGCCGCACAGCAGAAAATCCTCGCCCGCGCGCCGTGGAACACGGAAAAGATCGTGAAGAAATCCGGCAAGCACGCGGCCTTCTTCCTCCTGTCTGTCATCATCGCCAACACTTTCCTCGCTTACATCATCGGCGTCCGCGAACTGAAACACATCATCACGGATCCGCTCAGCGTACACCTCGGCGGATTTCTCGCCATGATCGCGTTCTCGTTCGTGTTCTACGCCGTGTTCGCGTTTTTCAGGGAACAGGTGTGCACGGTGGTATGCCCGTACGGTCGCCTGCAAAGCGTACTGCTCGACAAAAATTCCGTGGTAGTGGCATACGACTACGAAAGAGGCGAACCACGCGGGAAATTCAAAAAAGAAGCGCAAGGCCTGGGGGATTGTATCGACTGTATGCAATGTGTGAATGTTTGTCCCACCGGGATCGACATCCGCAACGGCACGCAGCTGGAATGTGTGAACTGCACCGCCTGTATCGACGCCTGCGATTTCATGATGGAAAAAGTAGGCCGGCCGACAGGGCTTATCCGGTATGCGTCGGAAGATGGCATCGCGAATAAACAGCCGCTGCGGTATACGGGGCGATTGAAGACTTACACCGTCATCCTTTCCCTTTTGCTGGTAGCCATCACGTTCCTGCTCATCAGCCGAAAACCGGTAGACGGGTCCATCATGCGGACGGCCGGCATGCTGTACCAGGAGCGCGGGGCAGACAGCATTACCAACCTCTACCGCATCAAGCTCGTGAACAAAACGCTGACCGACGTGCCGTTGGAGTTGCGTATCGAAAACGGCATCGGGAAAGTGGAAGTGGTGGGCAAGCCCATCCATGTGAAACCGGAAGCGCAGGGAGAAGGCACGTTCTTCATCGTGCTGCCGCGTACGGCGATCCATCAAAGAAAATCGGTCCTCAAAATAGGATTATATGAAAACGGCCAACGGATCGGGGAAAAGAAGACCACTTTCCTCGGGCCCGCCGGCCAATAAAAACGTACTGTTATGAACTGGGGTCATTCCATCATCATCGTATTCGTCCTTTTCGCCATCGGCATCCTCACGCTCGTTACCCGCAGCATGCAAACCCGCATAGACATGGTTACGCCCGAATATTACGCCGAAGAGCTGAAATACCAGGCTACCATCGATGCGCGCAACAATACCGGGCAGCTTTCCGCCCCGGTGCGCGTGACGCAGCCGGGAGACAGTATCGAGATTACTTTCCCCGGCGAGCTGAAAGGCACGCCGCTGCAAGGCCAGGTACACTTTTACCGCCCGGCGGATTCCCGCCGCGATTTCGTGCTGCCCCTCCAGCTCAACGCATCCGGCCAGCTGCTGGTGAGCCGCGCGCAGTTCGACCGCGGGCCCTACCGCATCAAACTGCAGTGGCAGCACAATGGTAAAGACTATTTCCAGGAAACGCAATTCTACGTACAATGACCGCCGCCATCACTGCCGCATGGCTCCTTTCCGGACTCGGGCTGGGCTTCCTCGGAAGCTTTCACTGCGTGGGCATGTGCGGCCCCATCGCCCTCACGCTACCCGTCCAGCACCTCAGCGGCTGGAAGAAGATGGGTGGCATCCTGCTTTACAACGCCGGCCGCGTTACCGCCTACATGCTGCTGGGCCTCGTGTTCGGCTGGCTGGGGCAACAGTTCTACCTCGGCGGGTGGCAACAGGGATTATCGATAGGGCTGGGGGTATTGCTCCTGGCCGCCGTGCTTTTCGGCAAGCTGACGCCGAAGCTGAAGATGGGATGGGTGCAACGGTCTCTCGGGAAATTACTCGCCCGCCGGAGCACCGGCACGCTGTACGCCATCGGTTTCCTGAACGGTTTTTTGCCCTGCGGACTGGTGTACATGGCCGTTGCAGGCGCGGTAGCTTCCGGGAGCGTGTGGGGCGGTGCGCTGTTCATGGGCGCTTTTGGCGCAGGAACGCTGCCGGCGATGGCGGCCGTGTCCTGGTTCAGCCAGCTCCTGGGCATGCGGGGGCGCATCGCCGTAAGGCGCGCCATGCCTTTCGTGATGGGTGTGATGGCGATACTGCTCATCCTCCGCGGCCTCAACCTCGGCATCCCTTATGTTAGCCCCGAAATGCATCCGCATGCAGAAAAAGTGATCGAAAAATGCTGTCATAAATAGTGAGATAAATTGAGCGTCATGACCACCATGCTAAAAAAATACCAGGTAGCCGCCCCGCGATATACGAGTTATCCGACCGTCCCCTATTGGGACACTACCGCTTTCCGCGAAGACCAGTGGCTGGAGGGGCTTGCGCCCTCATTTGCTTCGCTGAACAATGAAGACGGGATCAGTCTTTACATCCACCTCCCCTTCTGTGAAAGGCTCTGCACCTACTGCGGCTGCAACAAATACATCACCGTTAACCACGATTACGAAATCCCATACATCAACACGGTTTTGCAGGAATGGGAGCTGTATTTGCAACACTTTCCCGAAAAGCCGCGCATCCGCGAAGTGCACCTGGGCGGGGGAACGCCCACGTTCTTCAGTCCCGCCAACCTCACCCGTCTCCTCAACGCCATCTTCGACTCGGCCAACGTACTGCCCGGCGCCGAACACAGCTTCGAGGGGCATCCCAACAACACTACGCCGGAACACATGCAGGCGCTGTACGATCTCGGTTTCCGGCGGATGAGCCTCGGCATTCAGGACCTCGACCTCAACGTTCAGACCATCATCAACCGGATACAACCCTTCGAAAACGTACGCAACTGTGTGGAAGCAGCGCGCCAGATCGGGTACACCTCCATCAACTTCGACCTCATTTACGGCCTGCCGCTCCAGACGCCCCAAAGCATCCGCGACACCTTCACGCAATGCATGTTCCTCCTCCCCGAACGCATTTCGTTCTACAGCTATGCCCACGTACCCTGGATCAAGGGGAACGGGCAACGCCTCTTCAGCGAAAAAGACCTCCCCACCGGCGACCAGAAACGCGCACTGTATGAACTGGGGAAATCGATCCTGGAAAACTATTTCTACGTGGAAATCGGGATGGACCACTTCGCACTGCCCGACGACAAACTCTTCGAAGCCGCGGCAGACGGGAGCCTCCACCGGAATTTCATGGGTTATACGGACCACCGGACCTCGCTGCTCATCGGACTCGGCGTTTCCGCTATCAGCGATACCGGTAACGCATATACGCAAAACGAAAAATCACTGGCCGCGTACCAGGAGAAAGTCCGCGAGGGGAAGCTCCCTGTTTTCCGCGGACATCTGCTTACGACAGAAGACCTCCGGCTCCGCAACCACATCCTCCGCCTGATGTGCCGTTTCGAAACGCACTGGGACCGGCAGGACGCGAACTGCGACGCCATTTCCGAAAGCCTCCAGCGCCTGCAGGAACCCGAGCGCGACGGCCTCGTGGAAGTGCGGCCGGATGGCGTAACGGTGACTGAAAAAGGAAAGCCATACATACGGAACATATGCATGGCTTTCGATGCCCGGCTGTGGCGGAACATGCCGCAAACGCAGCTGTTCAGCAACGCGGTCTGAATCAGATATTGTCGAGCGAACGGCGCTTTTCTTCCTTCAGCTGCTTGAAATGGCTGGGCGTAAGGCCCGTCACTTTCTTGAACTGCCCGGAAAGATGCGCCACGCTGCTGTATCCCAGCTTGTAGGCGATCTCGCTGAGCGTCAGCTCGCCGTACACGAGCAATTCCTTCACCTTTTCGATTTTCTGCTGGATAATGAACTGCTCGATGGTCGTGTTTTCGGTTTCTGAAAACAGTTTGCTCAGCATGTGGTAATCTTTCTGCAGCTTTTGCGAAAGCAGCGTGGAAAAGTTTTCGTTCATCTCATCCAGCGCACCGTAATGGACGGTTTCCACGACGAAGTTCTTGATGGTTTCCACGATCTGGGTTTTCCGGTCGTCCAGCAACAAAAACCCTTCTTCCTGTAACGCATTGGCGATGCGCGCGGCAGCCGCTGCATCGGGCTCGGTTTCGAGTTCGGCCTTCCCCAGCGTCACATCCTTCACAACCTGACCTTCGTGCTCCAGCACGTACCGCACCATTTTGACGCAGCGCGGGCAAACCATGTTTTTGATATGTAGTACCGTGCTCATCCTATTTTTTGAGAATGTTATACAAATTGTATTCGTACCGAACGAGGAAACTTTGGTCCATCATGCGGGCCATGTCTCCGAAAAGCTGGGCGCGGTAACTGAGATCGATGCGCGAATTGCTGTTGATAATCAGCTGCACCGCCGGCGCCACGTCTACGTAATAACCGCTGCGGTATTGGTCGAGGTTCGATTTGCCCAGCAATTCCACGTAGAGGTTCAGGTTCGTCTGCTTGTAGCTTTTGTACGATCGGGGCAGCAACAGGTATCCGGCCGACAGTGTGTAATTCAGCGCGCTGCGCGATACGTACGGCAAATTGTGCTGCGTGTTGTTCATATACCGGTCGTACGCCAGGCTCCCCGAAACGGCGAGCTTATGCACGAGCTGCGTGGCGATCACGCCCGCGCTCACGCCGGACGTCATACCATCGATGTCAAGGTCCTGGTTATTGAACGCTCCGGCCGTATGATCGTGATCGGGGCCCATGGGCGGCGCGTAGGGATTGTTGATGACGGAGCCCTTCGCAAAGGCCGCCATGCGGAAATGCGAGTGTATATCATCCACCGACAGGAAACGGTATTTGGCGTACAGCCCCGCCCCTTCCGCCTTGAAGCGGTTTTCCATCACATTGGAGAAATACCCGCTGGCATGTACCATAAGCTGCTTGCTGATACCTACCATCACTTCGGGCTGAAGGCGGTAGCCGGTGTAGCTGGCATGGTCCATGGGGTAAAACCTGTTGGTGAGCCGCAGCCCGATCGAGTTGGCGGGCATGTTGCTGGCGGGTTCGGTTTGCACGTAGAGTTCCTGCGCCCGTGCCGAAATGCCTGCGCCTGCGAGGGCGAGGACAATGGTCAGTTTTTTCAGCATCATGACAGATTAAATGGTGACGTGATAAACCCGGGTTCCTTTCCTGTCGTTGCCGCAGCAGGATTCCATGACACCGGTATTGATGCATTTCATCTTGGTGAAGGCGGCGTATTTCCTGAAGGATTTGGCGGGAAGGAAGTCGCGGTCGATCACCGTTACGTCTTTTTCACCGCTGAGGGTCTGGGGTTTCACGTTCACGAAGTGCAGGGTTTGCCCGCCGAAGGGCACATGGGTGTCGTTTTCCACTTTCATGCCGTTGAAATCGGCCGTCATCACCAGTTTGCCCACCGAAAACCCTGCGCCTTCCACTTTCTGGCGGATCTGGTCGATATTGACGTTTACGCCTGGTTTGAAATGTAGGATGAAGGTGGTGGTGTTGAGGTCGGTGTCGATCCTGTCGACGAAAGTGAGGGTTTTCAGTGCTTTCTGGGTAGCGTTCGAGCACATGGCGCAGGTGAGGCCTGCAGCCTGGAGAGATGCTTTTTTATATTGCTGCGCGGATGCGGAGAACGTAATGCCGGTCAACGCCAGCGCAAAGAGGATCGTTTTCATTTTTCCTTGATTTGAGGCCCGGGGGCCGTTTGAATAGATACGTACATTCAGTTACAACAGTTGGTCGGGGACGAACGGCTGTATCAAATCAGGAAGAGGCAGAATTGTTTGTAGCGGGGAATGCCGCTGGGCGGTGGCGCATTGATAGGCGCCCAGTCCGCGAACACGGGAGCAGCGGCGAGGCTGGGTTGCCAGGCGGGCTGCAACAGCGTTAATATGACCGGAGAAGGCTCCGGAAGGCTCACACCGGCTTTGGCGCCCTGGTGCGAGTCGTCGTATTTGACGAAGCGGGCTTCATCTTTACAGCAATCTCCCTTTTTCTCCATGCCACATTTATTGCAGCCTTCGTCATGGGAAACGTGCAGGTCAACAGAAGCAAGTTCCCCCATACAGTAATGCACATTAACACTGAACCCGCTGGTAATCAGCGAGTAAAGTATTGCAATACAAATGGTGAGGAATTTCTTCATATGACAAATATACGCTTTTCGGCCGAAACGGGCATCAGTTCACGAACCACCAGCGCAGGCCCACCCGGATCCCGAAATTGTTCGAAGGGTACAGGGGCGACACGAAGTTATTGTCCCATACCAGTGAATTCAGGTTTTCGCCGCGCACGTAGGCCGACAAAGACTTGATCCTGAAATGGACGAAAGCCGCCACTTCGGGTTTGTTGTTGATTTGCAGCACATCCTGGTATACGAACTGGCTGAGCATGGGAGAATAATCGTCCGCATAATACGGCGTGTTGTATTTCCCTTCGAGGCCGGTGTAAAGGTTCAGGTTCTTGAAGAGTTTGGCCGTATAGGCAACGCGCAGGCGCGCCCAGACGGTGGGCAACTGCACGGGCGCCGTTCCTGCGATCTGCTGGAAGGCGGCGTCTCCGTCAAACGTAAATCCGCCCACATCGAACCTTTTATACGCCACGAGCTGGAGGAGGTTGAACACCCCGCTGCTTTGCGCGCTTTCCGTGAAGCTCTTGAAATAGGTGTAATTGGTGTAGAGGAAATAATTGGCGGTGAGGCTGTATGTAAGCTTCTTATTATCGGCCCGCACCTGGATCTGGGTGATGTTTTCCTTATTGAGGCTGCTGTTGGTCCAGATTTGTTTGTTGCGGGTACCGAAATAGCGGTATACGTAAGACGGTTCGCGGTTGACGTTGGTGGCCATGAGGCTGATGCGGCCCAGTGTTTCGTTGAGATGGCTGCTCAGGCGGCCGGAAACGGCGTAGTCGCCGGCGTTCTCGCCCACGGGGTAGAGGTCTCCCTTGGCCTGGATGTCCCATTTCTGGTTGCGCGTCTTGTTTCGGTATTCGCCATGGAGGCGGAGGTTGGTGAACGAGACTTCGTTGAACGAGCGTGCCGTCATGGAAGTATCGAACTGGCCTTTGATCATTTCGAAAGCCGCGCCCACGCGGATGAAGTGCGCCTGGTTCCCGCGCATGGGGAACTGCATGAGCGAAACGTCGTTGCTGAAAATCCGCCAGCGGTGCCGCGTCCGGACCGTATCGGGATTGTTCAGGGGGATGTTGATGTTGTAAAAGGTACGGTAGTACAGGGAATCCGGCTGGCCGTCCTGGAACCGGTAGGTGTTTTCCGTGTAGGTGAGTGTGTGCTCCACACGGAATACGGGGTCGAATTTGTAATACTGGGTGGTATCGTTCACATGAACCGTATCGCCATGACCCCAGTCGTATTGCTGGCGCAGGAGGATGCTGGCTTCCTGGTTATAGCTTTTTACGGCGATATTGGTGTTGAGGAGGCCGCCGAGGCGCGGATTGTTGCCGCCGAGGCGAACGGGTATGAGGCGCGGATCGGTATATTCCGGGGCTTTGAGGTCGGCATTGTCTAGCAGCCCGCCGTTTTCGCCGCCGTTGATTTTATTAAGGTAATAGCTGAAGTAGAGATGATAGCGTTTGTCCTGGCTGTTGTAATTGGCCGTTACATTATAAGTATCGTGGTTGGTGGCCTGGTTCTGGAAAAACCCCGGGCTGTTGATTTTCCGGTACTGGAACGAGAAGTTGAATTTTTCGCCGCGGTTCTGGGTGTGTTGCAGGTTGATCATCTGCTCCTGTTTGGCGCCGATGAGGTACCAGAGTTCCGAGAAGGGCCGGTTGGTATTATAGAATTTGGCGTTCTGGTGGTTGAAGCCGTAAACGTCGTACGAATGGAACCCTGCGTCGAAGCCGGGGACCAGGCGGGGGGTGAAAACGAGGTTGCGGGCGGCGTTGCCGTTGTTGCCGAGGGTCATGTAGGTAGCGGGGAAGCCGAGATAGTTCAGCGAGAAATCGGCGATGGAAGAATCGATCGTGAAATCGGTGGGCTCGTCCAGGAACCGGTAGCGGAGCGTGAGCGTATCGGGCTCATGGTCGTGCCTGGTCGTGTCCCGCTGCATGGAAGTATTGCCGCCGCCGCCGCGCATGGGCAGGCGGCCGGTGTTGAACTGCGCCCTGAGGGCGGTGCCGGTGCAAACCAGCAGAAGGAAAAGGATCGAGAATTGCCTCATCGGGATGATTCGTGTAAGGTCCGGCATATGCTACAATTGCCGGGCCAATTCGCTGAAAATATAAGTTAAATGCGGCTCCGCCGATTTGGCGGCGGCCAGTACCTCTTCGTGGGTGATGACGTTTTCTTCTTCACGGATGCCGAGGTCGGTGATGACGCTCATGGCGAAAACGCGCAGCCCGCTGTGGGCGGCTACGATGACTTCCGGAACGGTGCTCATGCCCACGGCGTCTCCGCCGATGATGTGCATGAATTTATATTCGGCCCGCGTTTCGAAGGTGGGGCCCTGCACCCCAACGTATACGCCTTCGTGCAAATGGATCCCTTTGCCGGCGGCGATTTCCTTCGCTTTGGCGATGAGCGCCTTGCTGTAGGGTTCGCTCATGTCGGGGAACCGGGGGCCGAGGGCGGCGTTGTTGGCGCCGCGGAGCGGATGTTCTGGCTGGAGGTTGATGTGATCGGTGATGACCATGAGATCGCCCACCCGGAATTTGGCGTTCATGCCCCCTGCCGCGTTGGAAATGAGGAGGGTCTCGATGCCGAGGGCCTTCATCACCCGAACGGGGAACGTGACCTGCTGCATGGAAAGGCCTTCATAATAATGGTACCTCCCCGCCATGGCCACCACGGGCCTGCCGGCGAGCTTCCCCAGGATGAGCCGGCCCGAATGCCCCTCCACCGTGGCCGGCGGGAAATGGGGGATCTGGTCGTATGGGATCTCCACCCGGTCGGTAATCTCCCCAGCCAGGTTCCCCAGGCCACTGCCCAGTATGATGCCCACCGCAGGACGCCCCGGAGCGAACTGCTGAATATAGGCCTTCGATTCGTTGATCTGTTCCAGCATTTGCGGATTTTATGCCCGGCAAAGTTAATTGTTCGTTGCATATCATCCATCCCATCCAAAGAAATCCCCGGATTAAAACATAAAATGCCTAAATTAGCGGCCAAATTTGTATTCCGATGAATTTACACGAGTACCAGGCTAAAGAACTGCTGAAAAAATACAACGTACCGGTACAGGAAGGTATCCCGGTTGACACGCCCGAAGCTGCCGCCGAGGCTTACAAGCAACTGAAGGTGCAGTTTGGAAACGAGTTCGCCGTAGTAAAGGCGCAAATACACGCGGGCGGCCGCGGTAAGGGCAAGATCCGTGGCACCGAACAACGCGGCGTAGCCGTTGGTAAAAACGCGGAAGATGTAAAAACCATCGCCGGAAACATCCTCGGTGGCACCCTCGTAACCATCCAGACCGGCGAAGCCGGCAAGGTTGTCAATAAAGTATTGGTAGCTCAGGACGTTTACTATCCCGGCGCCAATCCCATCAAAGAATTCTACCTCTCCATCCTCCTCGACCGTGCAACCGGTCAGAACGTGATCATGTACTCCACCGAAGGGGGCATGGACATCGAGGAAGTAGCCCATAACACGCCCGATAAAATTTTCAAGGAGTGGGTATACCCCGGCGGCAAACTCGAAGCCTTCCAGGCCCGCAAGATCGCCTTCAACTTCGGCCTCTCCGGCGAAGCGTTCAAAAACATGGTGAAATTCGTGACCAACCTCTATAACGGGTACGTTGGGCTCGACGCCGCCATGCTCGAGATCAACCCGCTGTTCAAAACGAGCGACGAAAAAATCATCGCCGTAGACTGCAAACTGAACCTCGACGACAACGCCCTCATCCGCCACCCGGAACTCGTTGCCCTGCGCGACATTACCGAAGAGGACCCCACCGAAGTGGAAGCCGGCAAACACAACCTCAACTTCGTGAAACTCGACGGTAACGTAGGTTGCATGGTGAACGGCGCAGGCCTCGCCATGGCTACCATGGACATGATCAAGCTTTCCGGTGGCGAACCCGCCAACTTCCTGGACGTAGGCGGCACCGCCAATGCGCAAACCGTTGAAGCCGGTTTCCGCATCATCCTGAAAGACCCGAAAGTAAAAGCGATCCTCATCAACATCTTCGGCGGTATCGTTCGTTGCGACCGTGTTGCCCAGGGTGTGATCGACGCTTACAAATCCATCGGCACCATCGAAGTGCCCATCATCGTACGCCTCCAGGGTACCAACGCCGCCGAAGCGAAAGCCCTGATCGAGGAAAGCGGCCTGAAAGTGCAATCCGCCATCCTGCTCAGCGAAGCAGCCGCACTCGTAAACAAAGCCGTTAGCTAAGCTTTCGACTTCATATTTTTCCGGAAAGGACGGTCTTATGGGCCGTCCTTTTTCGTTATGGGCCGTCATCCGCCCGCTGGCCCGGCCGCCGTTGTGTCACTCCCTTCAACAGCCGTTCGCCGCCCGGCGATGCATCTTCCCGCCACCGACCGCCTGCCATCGATCCCCACCGCCCGCGGTAAATTTGCGACCCGGGCAGAAAAATTGACTATTTTTGACTTCCATCCTTCTTATCAAAAACATGACGGCTTACCTGAAAATGAAACAGCATGTTACGTATCCGTCATTTCTTCCTTATCTGCTCGGGCGCTCACTTGCCCCTGCTCCGCCGCGCACCTGCCGAAACCAATAAGTACGCCGGCATAGGGGCCACCATTTTCTTTACCGGACTGTTTGCCGCCATCGCCGCAGGGTATGCGCTGTGGACCGTTTTCCGCACCCCCTGGGCCGCCACCGGGTTCGCTTTGCTTTGGGGGCTTATGATCTTCAACCTCGACCGCTACATCGTATCCAGCCTCAAGAAGCGCGACCGCTTCGGCAAAGAGCTCTGGATGGCCGTTCCGCGCCTCCTCCTCGCCGTGATGATCGCCGTGGTGATCTCCAAACCGCTGGAGCTGAAAATCTTCGAACGGGAAATCCTCGCCGAGCTCACCCTCATGGAACAGGAACAGCGCCAGGCGGAAGACTCCCTCGTCCGCGGCGCCTTCACTTCCCGCAAAGCGGAACTCGCCACAAGGATGAACGCCCTCCAATCCCAAATCTCCGTACAAACCGCGCGGGTAGACACCCTCCAGCTGCGCGCCCAGCAGGAAGCAGACGGCACCGGCGGCTCCCGCGTCAAGAACCTCGGCCCCATCTACAAAGCCAAGAAAGCCGATGCCGACAGCGCCTCCGCAGCCCTGCAAACCCTCCGGTCACAACGCGCCGCCCTCATGGCGGAAATCCAGGCGGAAGACGATACCCTCGCCGCGCGCCTCACCGCCCTGGAACGCCACAAACCCGACGGGATGGCCTCCCGGCTGGAAGCACTGGGCCGCATCACCGGCAAAAGCGCCCCCATCCAATGGGCCAACTGGTTCATCATGCTGCTGTTCATTGCCCTGGAAACCGCCCCTGTGCTCGTGAAACTCATCTCGCCCCGCGGGCCGTACGACGATCTGCTGGACCAGCACGAATTCGCCTTCGCCATGCACCGGAAAGAAAAGAAAGCCATCCTGGAAATGCAGACAGACGAGCGGATCCGGAAAGCGGAAGAGGAAACGGCATACGTGTGACGGAGTGCGCTTGAAAATCCCCTGCCAGCACCAGGCCGCTCCCACGTACGCACCAGAAACCGGTGAAAGGCACACTTTCCAATTTGGGAATCATCCGAACATTGCGTACATTAAATATAATATGCAGGTACATCTCAAAACCATCCACGAAACGAGTGCAGCAGCAGGCTGGGCGGGCCCTCGCAGCCTGGTGATAGACCGGACGCCGCGTGCGGGAGGCCTGGGCATCGGGTTCAGCGGGGAAGAATTGTTCATGATGTCTATCGCCGCGAGCGTGTGCAACAGCCTTTACCACGAAGCCGCCGCCCGCGGGATCGCGGTGGCGCACGTGGAGATCATCGTAAATGGTGACTGGAGCGGCGAGCCCGCACAGGCCCGGAACATCCGGTACGATATCCGCGTGGAATCATCTGCGCCGCGGCAAGACGTCGAAGACCTCATCCGCAGCGTCGATCAATCGGCCGACATCCCGAATTCACTGCGCGCCGGCACCGCCGTCAAACTCAATTCGATCGACATACTGAAGGCATAAACCGCTTCCCGCGGCCCTTCCGCCCGGTGGCCCCCGTCACCGGGGGATGCATTTATTTATTACAAGCTGTTCCACAAAGCGTACCCGAAAATGCGTACGATCTCCCGCTAAAAGACCGCCCACAGTCCTGGCGGAAACGGAAAATCGTGTTCAGGTAAAACTATTCGCTCACCAGCTCCACTTCGTACACCGGGCTGAAGAGGTAGGCTCTTTTCGTTTCGATTTCTTCGCAGCGGATGCGTTTACGGATTTTTTCGCCGCGGCTGAACACGCGGCCGTCTTTCGTTCTGAAGAGTTGCCCGATGGGGAGTTGCTCCACGAGGTAGTGGTTTTCCTTTTTACGGTCGTACCGCATGAGGACGCGCATCAGTTCTTCATCCGAGCAGGAAGTGGCGCCGGGGTTGTGGAGGCTTTTGCGGACGGCGGTTTCCACGTCGATCGGGAGATAGCCTTTCCCGATGAATTCCTTGAGGATCTTACCGTATTCGTTTTTCCACTCGCGGCCATGGGCCTGCACGCTGTGGCTGTAGATATTAAAAGTGGTAAGATGCGCGATCTCGTGGAGGAGGGTGAGTAAAAAAGCGTATTTATTGAGGCCGCCGTTGATACTGATGCGATGGCCTTTCCCCTGGAAGGGATGGCGATAGTCGCCCAGCACGCTCTGGCGCTCACGGGTGATGGTGAGATGGACTTTATACTCGGTGATATAGGCGATTACCTGCTCGAAAGTGCCATCCGGCAGGTAAGCGGCCAATGCGTGTAGAGGATGTTCTTGCTTCAACGGCTACTGATGTTTCTTCTGCCGGAGGCTGGCGCGGAAAAGCTGCCAGGTTTCCAGCACGGTATACACGAGGTAAAAGAACAACAGGATGAAGATGGTAGCTTTGCTGACATGGTCGCGGGTGACGAACACGTACACGCCGATGCCCGCCACGCAGAGCATCAGTTTGCTCAGCGTGGAGGCATAAACGGAACGAACGAAAACGTTCGGATTTTCGGCCGCAAGACCTTTCCGGCAAAGGGAATAGCTGACGAGGGCGATGAGGGCGAGAACGATGTTGCCGGCCACGAGAACGGGGAAATCGACCCCAAGGGAAGCGAGCCATCCGTTCTCCAACGTAAACAACAAACCCGTGATTGCCGCGACCATTGCCGCCAGCCAGAAAATAAATTTATCGGTCATGCCTGCTGGTATCTTTTACAATTTGCCACAAAAGTAGGGCTAAAGCGAGTAAAGAAAAAATGATCATGAACAACGGGAAACCGATGTTGACCTTTTTATCCAGCAGGTAACCCAGCCAAAGCGCCACACCGATGCCGGCCATCATCTGGAAGGCCAGTCCGGCGTACCGCAGCAGCAGGTTAGACGGCTTCTGATTCTTCTTGGACGAGGGATCTTCCATGTTTTACGTCTGCGGTGATTTCGGCCCCGGTGCGTGCCGGCGGTGCATCTGCCGGGTCCATATAGCAACGGCCGTTGAATTTCACGGTCGGCTCCATTTCGAAATGCGCGGTATAAATGTCGCCTTTGATGGAGGCGTTGCCTTTCAGGAACAACAGGTCGTCTACCTTGATAATCCCGGTCACTTTGCCCAAGATGTCCGCACTCTGGCAGATCAGGTCTCCCAGGATCTCCCCTTCCGGTCCTACCACGATCTTCGCTTTGGTAGAAACCAGGCCCGTAACCTGGCCATCGATACGGATATCCCCTTCACACACGATGTCTCCCTGGATAGTGGTTCCGTTGCCAATAAGGTTGATGTTGGAGGAAGGCATAATGCTCTTGCCTTCACTTTTCTTACTTTGGTTAAACATAGGTCAGAAGGTTTTTCTTTTTAATAAAGACGGTGTAAGATAGTGAAAAAATATTTAATAAGTACTGTTTTCGACTTTCGGGACTTTCAGCATCGTGGTATCCAGCTGGATGTTGCCGCCGATGACGTTCTTCAGGTTTTGCAGGTAGCGGTCGCGGGTGGAGATCGCGCGTTCCAGGGAATCCGTCCGCATTTTCAGCTGCAGGAATTCCTTTCGTTGCTTGAGATCTCCGTATCCGGGGATGTAATACCGCAGGGGCGTAAACACCACCGTTGCCACCGTGATAGCCACCAGCAGCACGAACAACGTGCTGAGCGCCACGTATACGCTCATGCGCGACAGGCGGAAGGCGGTCACCTCCTCATAGGTATCGTCGTTCATGATCACCAACCGGTATTTATGGTTCAACCGGTCGAGGCTTCTGCCCTTATTTTTGTCTTCAGTAGCCATATTTCTGCAAAAATGTAAAGATTGAAGTTTTTACCGAAATATCCATCAAAAATTCATAATTTGTAAATACGATTCCGGATTTGCCCCAAGTTAGCCCTAATACGCGCAGTCCGAAAAAAAATTATCCTATCTTTAAAATATTTTTTCCCAAATAAAAGTTAATAAAGAAGTTATTACCGACCTGGCTTTACATGCATTGTTCTAATATATCTCTATTACGTGCCGGTGTGGTGGGAGGAATGTTCTTTTTCGCCGCAACCGCAACGGTTTTAGGGCAGGATAAACCTGCCAATCAGCCCCCGGCCAGGCCCGAGAAGCCCCTTAAGGTGGAAGACCGGCGCCCTCCGTCAGAAAAGATGGCCTCAAAACCATATTCCTTCACCCGCAGGGTGGTGCAAAACACCGTGACCCGGTATAACTACTATTACCACGCCAAACTCAAGCTGGAAAAGGTACTGACCGGTATCAACAAGCAGCGGCAGGACAATTACAACGTCTACTTGCCCTTCTACCCCTTCACCGTCGACAAGCTCAACCTCGATGTCAACGAGCTGGACTCCGTGGTCCAGAAAGCTTCGGTAGCCGTCCAGATCCACGACCCGCGCGGCCGTTGGATAGACGACAGCTACCTGCTCATCGGGAAAGCATACTATTATAAAGGCGAATGGGAAGCCGCCGCCAATACTTTCCAGTTCATCAACACCACTTTTGCCCCGAAAAAGAAATCGGATTACAACGCCGTGGTGGGCAGCAGCCAGAACGACCTCCTGTCCATCTCCAGCCGCGAAAAAGAAAAAACCTGGTACGCCCGGCATTTCCGGCATACCAGTGCCCGGAACGACGCCTTCCTCTGGCAGGCGCGCACCCTCATAGAACAGAACAAGCACGACGAAGCCCAATCGCTCCTCAATATCCTCGAAACCGATCCCTATTTCCCCCGCCGCCTCGACGGCCAGCTCGCCGAGCTCCAGGCCTGGAAATTCTATAAACAGGGACAGTACGCCGAAACCATCGAACCGCTGCGCGTGGCGTTGAAAAAAGGCCACAGCAGCCGCGACCAGAAGGCAAGGATGTATTACATCCTCGGCCAGTTGTACGTTTCGCAGAACAAATACGATTCGGCCATGACGGCTTTCCGCGACGTGATCGCCGCCAAGTCTGACGCCACCATCGATTTCAACGCCCGTGTCCAGATCGCCAAAGCCAATACCAAAGTGAACGGAGGCAGCCTGGAAGAAAGCATTGCCGCGCTGCAAAGCATGCTTCGCAAAGAACGATTCATCCCCTTCCGCGACGCCATCTATTACAACATGGCATCGCTGTGCGCCAATGAAGATCCCGAACGAGCGATCGATTTTCTGAACAAATCACTGCAGGTTGAAAGCGCCAACATGCTCCAGAAAACATTGACGTTCAAGGGCATGGCGGACATTTATTATTTCCGGAAAGATTATCGCAATGCACAGCGGTATTACGACAGCACCGCGTCTATCATGGGCCCGGATTTCCATGACGCGGAGCTCGTGAACGCCCGCAAGGAAACCCTCGGCGCCGTGGCCGAAAAAGTGCAAACGATCCGCGACGAAGACAGTCTGCAACACATCGCCGGTCTGCCGCCGGCGATGCGCGATACTTTGCTGGCAAAACAGGTAGCTGCCCTCAAAGCGGCGAAAAACCCGCCCCCCACCGAAGGCGGTAAAAAAGGCGGAAGCTCCGCCGCGCAGGCGCCTTCTTCCTTCATCGCCAACAACAATAATCCGTCTTTCGGGCCCGCCAGCGAAGGCGGCGAATGGTATTTCTATAACCAGGGCAGCAAGTCTACCGGCTTCAGCGAGTTCCGCAGGCGCTGGGGCAACCGCGCCCTGGGCGACAACTGGCGCCGCAGCCAGCAGTCGGGCGCCCTGCTCGCCAATAACAATGCCCCAACGCCTCCGCAACCGGAAGTGAACGAGGGCAAATTGAACCCGTCGATCGCAGATCTGCCGGCAGACAGTATCAATATCTCACTGCTGGCCAGCCAGTTGCCGGATACGCCCGAGAAACTGGAAGCATCGCGCGGGCGCCAGCAGGAGGCGTATTTCGACCTTGGCAAACTCTACAACGACAAGCTCGACGATACCCGCGAGGGCATCCTCACTTACGATACCCTCCTGTCCCGCTTCCCGGAGCATCCCCGCAAGGTGGAAGTGCTGTACAGCTTGTACGCCTGGCATAACAAACTGAATCACAACGAACTGGCAGCCAAGTACAAGAACCAGGTGCTCACGCAGTTCCCGGGTACACAATACGCCAGTATCCTTACATACGGCGCGCTCAGCATCCAGGACAAGGAAAAGAACAAGGCCGCCGAAAACATTTACGAATCCGCGTACAACGCGTTCCGCCAGGGGAATTACGATACGGTGTTCGTGCTGCGTAAATTCTCCGACTCCACGGTAGGTTTCAGTCCCGTCCAGGCCAAATTCGACCTGCTGGAAGCCATGGCGATCATCAAGACCCGGCCGGAAGATGAAGGCAAAGCCGCCATCGCGTCCGTGATCACAAAATATCCCGGAGAAGAGGGCATCCTGAACCAGGCCAAAGCCATCCAGGAGGCGCTGGAACGCCGTCAGCAGGTGACCGATTACCTGACCCAGCTGGAAATCCAGCGGGACAGCAGCAGTACCGCACAGGTAGATGAAAACATCCGCATCCGCTATCCCTGGCAAACGCCTGCACCCAACCTGCCGGATTCCCTGGCACTGAAGGCCAAAGCCGATTCCGCAGCAGCCGCGGCCAACGTTCCGCCGCCGCCGCCGCCCAAACCGGTTACACCTTATCAACTTGGCGACGAAAAGGCAGCCATCCCGCACTTCGTGGTGATCCATTTCGACCGGGTGTCGAAAGTACTGATCGACGAAGCGGTGGCCCAGTTCTCGAAATACAACAGTGTGAAACACGCTTCCCAACAGTTGCAAACGAGCATGTACGCCCTGACGCCGACCGAGATCATGGTGATCGTGCGACTGTTCCCCGATGAAAACAAGGCACTTACGTATTTCGATGAAGTGAGCCGGGTGGCGAGTGAAACGATCATTCCGCGGATCCGTCCCACCGACTATCGCCTGTTCATCATTTCCCGCGAAAACTTCATCCTCTTAAATAATACCAAAGACCTGGAAGGCTATCGCAAATTCTTCGGGAACAATTACATAACGGAATAATATTTGCAATACAAACAAGTATGCTATGCCGCCCGGCCTATGAAACGCAGGGGAAAAAGCATAATATTGCACAAAACAGACTGTTTCACACTTTTTAACATATGAAAAAATCCGTAAAAATATTATGGGTGACCTTCGGATGCGGAGTGGCATTATTCCTCATCCTGCTACTGCTGATCAATCTCCGGATCATCGGGCATATGCCCAGTATGGAAGAACTGGAAAACCCGCGGACAGCCCTGGCCTCTGAAGTGATCGCGGAAGACGGGACCATCATGGGT
This sequence comes from Chitinophaga rhizosphaerae, assembly GCF_003958645.1. Lineage (GTDB taxonomy): Bacteria > Bacteroidota > Bacteroidia > Chitinophagales > Chitinophagaceae > Chitinophaga > Chitinophaga rhizosphaerae. Next base: position 712,523 of record NZ_RXLO01000003.1, on the reverse strand, counting down.
AAATACCTCCAGGTAGACCGTTCCAATGTAGACTACAAGGATATTTCCCCCAACGTATTAAATGCCCTCCTGGCAACGGAAGACCGTAATTTTTACAGTCACTCCGGCATCGACGCCAAAGCTACGGCGGCGATTCCTTTTTACCTGCTGATCGGCAAGAAGCGCGGCTCCTCCACCATCACCCAACAGCTGGCGCTGAACCTTCAGCAAGACGGCGAAGGCAAGACCCGTTCCCGCAACCTGGTTGTGCGGTCTTTCCAGAAACTTTCCGAATGGGTGATCGCCATCAAACTGGAGCGAAACCTTACGAAAAAAGAGATCATCACGCTGTACCTCAACACGGTAGCATTCGGCGATAACGTCTATGGTATCGAGAATGGTGCGCGTACCTTTTTCAGCAAAGATCCCGCGCGGCTTTCCATCGAAGAAGCGGCCACACTGGTGGGCATGCTGAAAGGCTCCACCCAATACAACCCCCGCCGTAATCCCGTGCTGGCGCTCAACCGACGCAATACGGTGATCGACAACATGGTGAGCGAAGGATATATCACCAGTGCAGACGGTGCCGCTGCAAAAGGCCGCCCCATTGTGCTCCGGTACAACAAACTCGACCACAACAAAGGCCTGGCTCCCTACTTCCGCGAAGTACTGCGTAGCGAACTGAAGGCCTGGTGCAAGGAACACAAGAAACCCGACGGCGCGGAATACAACCTGTACCGCGACGGTCTCAAAATCTACACCACCATCAATCCCCGCATGCAACTGTATGCCGAGGAAGCCGTGGCACACCACCTGAAAGACCTGCAGAAATCTTTCCAGCAACAGGCCAACATCAAATCCGGCAAGGTGTGGACAGGCAAAATCCCCTCCCGGGACCTGCAGAACTTCATCAAGGATACCGACCGGTATCGCAGCATGAAGGAAGAAGAAGCCTCCGACGAAGAGATCGAAAAAGCTTTCAATACGCCTGTTAAAATGAAAGCCTTCAGTTGGCGGAGCTATACCAACACCGAACAGAACGAGATCGATACGGTGATGACCCCGCTCGACTCCATCAAATACCACCGCGCCATCCTGCAATCCGGTTTCATGGCCATGGACCCGGAAAGCGGGGAGATCAAGGCATGGGTGGGCGGACCGGATTTCCGGTATTTCAAGAACGACCACGTATTCAGGACCACCCGCCAGGTGGGCTCTACGTTCAAACCGTTCCTCTACCTGTTCGCGCTCATGAACGGATTTAATCCGAATACCATGCTGCCGAACGAGCCCGTGACCATCGGCAACTGGACACTCTCCCGCAACTCCGAAGGCAGCGTGGGTGGCTCCATTTCTATGGCCGGCGCCCTGGCAAAGTCGCTCAATCTCGTGAGCGCCTACCTCATCAAGCAATTCGGCGCCAAGGCATTCGCCAATTTCGCGAACGACAAGATCGGTTTCCAGTCTACCAAGATCGAACCATATCCCTCCATCGCATTGGGGGTATCTACGATCTCCCTGTTCGATATGCTCCGGGCTTATACGATGTTCCCCGCCCGCGGGGTGATCACTACGCCGATTTACATCACCCGTATCGAAGACCGCTTCGGTAACATTCTCGAAACATATGTTCCCGAGAAAAAGGAAGTGATCAGCGAAATCGATTCGTATACCATGGTCAAAATGATGGAAGGCGTTACGGCTCCCGGTGGTACGGGTGCGCGGTTGCGCTTCCGTTACAATATCCCCGGCGAAGTAGCAGGTAAAACCGGTACCACCAACGACAACACCGATGGCTGGTTCCTGGGCTACACCCCGCAACTGCTGGCTGGCGCTTGGGTAGGTTGCGACAACAACTACCTCCGTTTCAACAGCACCGCGCTGGGCCAGGGCGCCAACACCGGCCTGCCCATTTTCGCCCTCTTCATGAAGAAAGTGTTTGCAGACAAATCCCTCGGCATCGATCCGGCCTCCAAATTCCCCATCCCGCCGAATATGCGCAACGATCTCTATTTCAACTACGAGAACAACGTGCAACCCGGCGCAGAAGCCGAGGACGTTGGCAACGGTGGCGTAAGCGATTATGAAAGCGTAGACGTTGGCGCATATGGCGAACCCGTGGAACAACCAAAAGAAGCGCCCAGGGAAACGCCTAAGGAACAAAAGGAACAGAAAGAACCAAAAGACCCGAAGGAAATACCGAAACCCCCGAAACGCGACGAACCGCAACCCGCAGGCCAACAACCGAAAGCCCTGCTCCCTCCGAAACTGAAAAACAATAACTGACGATATTCCAAGAGCGTGTACCATAAATACACGCTCTTTTTTATGAACAGATTCGGTGATTGCGGTCGAGCCAGCAGATGTGGAAGATGTTGCCGTCCCGAAAACCATGTACCCGCCTTCGCTGATCTACCCGCAGTTCATACATGTCAGAATTACCGTCTGTATCTTCGAGATATCCCCCGACAGGATATCGGCACCTGGATACCTTTGTCATCCCAAACCCCGACCTGGCATTCCCTCCGGAACGCTGCAATTCCACCCAGGTATATTGGTTTAACTTATGAAGAAACCGCCAGAAAGCTTTCATTTCCTGCTTTCCCCAATCCGAAAAACACTCATACTGGTGTTGTAAATACGTAATAGAAACGATTATATCGATTCCGCTGTTTTGTGCGGTCCGTGCGCCATTATCAGGGGCGACTTTCAGGCTAACAAACAAGGATGGATCAATATTTCGCCTTTTTAGGCTTTTTCGCATATTTCATTTTTGAATAAAACTTTTTCATGGAGGCATGCGTGATTTCAGCATTGCATTTTTTGCATGATGCAATGCCATTCCGCGCTTCGATCCACGGCAATTCCTGACGTGAAAGCGTTTCAAGAAACCAGGCAGAATGTTCTCCGAACCTGAATAGAATGTCTTCAAGAAATTCCGCGGTTTCCTCCGGCACATCCGGGTATGGGTATTTAGGGTCAAACAGTTTATTATACGGTATGCCTGACCGGTCTTCATTATCGAAGCGCTCATAAATAGAAGGAACAGTCGGGCCATGCATCCAGGCTTCGATCTTGTCGTTAAACAATGGCTTATCAAACTGCACCAGGTGAAATGCCTGCGCATAGTAAATTAACTTCTGCAACTTCATCGGAGAGATCGTGTCCCCCGCATGCGTGTCTGTATATGCCAGAAACCAACTGGCAATTTGATTCGCAGTGTACATCATGTTTCCTATTTTAATGGTCTAGTTTTTCGAAACCCTGCCATGGCAATGCATCCTATCACTAATCACATCATCCAGCCCGTAAACCTCCTCCCCGAACGCATCCACGTCAGGCGCAAGGGGCCTATCCCGTTGGCCAACATCATCGCCAGCCGCGCCATCTCCCGCAAATCGCGGCCGATACGCAACAACAGAGCCGGATGCTCGCCCGACCCCGGACCTACGCTCCGCTCCAACCGCAGATAGCTGGAAAACACCTTGTGGAACCGCTCCCCGATCGATGGGCGTTAACATAACAATTCGTTTTTTGGGTGATAGTATAGGAAGTACAAAATTAGAAGTACCAACGACCACAACCCTTAAAAAACTCCGAGAATATCTCCGAAAAACGAAGAATATCTCAGTGAAACCGGGATTCAACCATAAAAAAAGTGCGTACCGGTCGCGGCACGCACTGCTATCGAAAATATTTTCAGCTTTTAATCCTGCGTCACATACGTCAACCGGTCGAATTTCATGGCGTTATCGATCAGCTGGATCGCGATTTTCAAAATCCCCGCCTCCGCGTTCGCATCCACTTTCGGCGCATCATCGGTAGGTTTGTGATAATCGTCGTGCCCGCCGGTATGCAGGAACAGCACCGGCACCCCGGCCACATAGAAACTGTGGTGATCGCTGCCGCCCTTCCCCGATCCATCGGTGAAGAATTTAATCCCTCCATCCTGCACGCCCTTGAAAATCTCCGGCCACTCCTTCGCCGTACCATATCCGCCGATCCCTACGCCGCGCTGCGCATTATATCGCCCGATCATGTCCATATTCAGCATGAACTGTACCTTGTTCAGCGAATCCAGCGGGTACCGCGTGTAATATTTCGACCCGTGCAGCCCCAATTCCTCACCGCCGAAAGCGATGAACACGAAATTGAACGGCTCTTTCACGTTATTATGCTGATAATGCCGCGCCAGCTCCAGGAGCCCCGCCACACCGGACGCGTTATCGTCCGCCCCGTTGTGTATCTCATTCGGATAGCGGCCGTTAAACAGCTCCCCATGCCCCAAATGGTCGTAATGCGCGCCGATGATCACCGTGCGTGCGGCACCGTTATCAATATATCCGATCACATTCTTGCTGTGCAGGTTATAATGTTTCCCCCGGGCAAATACGAATTGCTGGAAGTATTGTCCACCAACGGCGGGCAGCAGGCCGATCTGCCTGAACTGCTTCTCCACGTACCCTGCGGCCTTTTCTCCTCCTTTCGTTTCCGTTCCACGGCCCTTCAGTTTGTCGGACGCGAGATAGTTCACCGTTTCCCGGATCCGTTCCGGCGAAGGCGCTGTTTCCTGTGCAAAGGCCCCGCCTGCTGCGGCCAGCCAAATCATCAAAATCGCAATCTGCTTCATATGGGTAAAAGTAAAAAAAGGCCCCACATCCGTGGAGCCTTTTTGTGTTATGCGGTAAATTATTTTTTGCGTGTTTTTTGCATTTCTGCCTGGCGCTTCTGCATCTCTTCCAGTTTCTCCGCCCATTTGGACTTGGTCTGGGGTTTCGATTTGTTCGCCTGGATCTGCGCATGGATCTTGTCGTGGTTGATGATGAACGTCTGGATCACCCACTGCAGCGCGATCGAGATCACGTTACTGAGGAAGTAATAGTACGTCAGCGCCGCGGCCATGCCGTTGAAGATACCCAGCAGCATGATGGGGAACACATATGGCATGTATTTCATCACCGGGTTGCTCTGGTCGGCCATGCCCCTGTTGTAGAACGCGAGGATAAGGCTCGTGATCGTCATCAGGATCGTGAACAGCGAGATGTGATCACCGTACAGCGGAATGGTAAAACCGAAGTTATAGATGGAATCGTAGGTGCTAAGGTCGTTCGCCCACAGGAAGCTTTCCTGGCGCAGCTCGATGGAGCTGGGGAAGAACGAGTACATCGCCACGAGGATCGGCAGCTGCAGCAGTGCGGGCAGGCAGCCTCCCAGCGGGTTCACACCGGCGCTCTTGAACAGTTTCATCTGCTCCATGCCGAATGCCTGCTGATCGTCTTTATAACGGGCGCGCAGCTCGTCCAGCTCCGGTTTCAGCACTTTCATCTTGGCGGCCGACACATAACTTTGGTAAGTGAACGGCGCGATGATGAGACGGATGAAGATGGTCAGCAAGAGGATGATGAGGCCATAATTGGAAGTCAACCCGCCGAGGAAATCGAACACGGGGATGATGATCCAGATGTTCACGTATTTCACGAAGGCGAAGATACCGGAGCCGAGAGGGATGATCTTCTGCAGCTCGATGTCCATCGACTTGAGGGTCTTGTACTTATTGGGACCGTAATACACTTCGATGGGGAAGCTGTAGTTGGCGGAACCGTTGAACGGGATGGCGAGGCTGGTCATCTGTTCACCTACGATGTTGGCGCTTTCGGGCACTTTGCTGTGGAAATCGGCGGATGCGAAGTTATCTTTCCTGGCGATGAGCGTGGTGTTGAAGAACTGCTGCTTGAAGCTCACCCATTGGAGGGGGCGGTCCACTTTCTTCTCGCTGCTGTTGCTCAGGGTGAAGTAGTCGTGGTCTTTGGCCGCGTCGCGCCAATGGATCTGGTTGTTCAGGCGCTCCTGTTGCATGCTGTGCTCCTGGAGGTCGGCCTGGCTGTTCCACTGGAATTCCACGTTCTTGGTACCGAGTATGCCCTGCATGCCTACGAGGTTGATCGTGTAATCGACCAGGTAGCTGTCGTTTTTCAGCATGTAGGTGTATTCGATGTATTGGCCCGGATTGGAGGTGGGGAGGCGGTAGCTGATGGACTGGCTGCCATCGGGGTGCTTCTCCAGGTTGCCGGGTGTAAAGAATACGTCTGCGGTGTTGAGCGACTGGTTATTGGCGAGGGGAACTTTGATGCCCTGGCGGTTGAAGGAACCTTTCTGGAGCATGAGGGGTTCACCTGCGGAGGATTTGAATTCCAGCAGCTGGATTTGCTTGGGTTGACCGCCTTTGTTCGTGAAGGTGATCTTTACCAGTTCGTTTTCCAGTACGGTGGTGGCTTCGGCGCCGGTGGCCGCGAGGGTAAAGGGACCGTATTCGCTGCTGAGGCGGGCGGAATCTGCGCTGGTGATGCCGGTTGCTACTGTACTATCGCTGAGGGCAACGGTTTTAGCTTGTTGCTCTTTGGGCTTGTTCAGGTTGGCGATGGAATCCTGGCGGGCCTTTTCGATTCTTGCGTCCTGGGAGCTTTTCTGGTTCCACCAGATGTACCCCACGAGAAGGAGGCCCAGTAACACAAAACCAATGACCGAATTTCTATCCATGTCGAAAATTAAAATTTAAGGAGCAAAGGTAATATAAAGGCGGGTATGATGCATGATTTCTGCTAGCGGAAATGTTAAAGTCTTCCGCTAACAGCAATCAAAGTCACATCAAGATTTTTTTATTCATGTACCACTTTCTCTTCCTGCTGCTTAGCCTTTCCATTCTTGGATTCGGCATAGGATTTGGCAGCGCCGATGAAGCTCACGAAGAGAGGGGCCGGGCTTTCCACGGTGGATTTCAGCTCTGGGTGGAACTGGCCCCCTACGAAGAAGGGATGGCCGGGTAACTCGATCATTTCCACGAGGCCGGTTTCCGGGTTTTTACCGGAAGCTACCAGGCCTGCTTTTTCGAACTGGTCGAGGAAGTCGTTGTTGAATTCGTAGCGGTGGCGGTGGCGTTCTGTAATGGCGGTGGCGCCGTTATAGATTGCAGAAGCCTGGGAACCGGGCTTCAGATCGCAGGCATAGGCGCCGAGGCGCATGGTGCCGCCCATTTTCGTCACTTTTTTCTGCTCTTCCATGAGGTTGATCACCGGGTGTTGGGTTTCCGGGTTCATCTCGGTGGAATGTGCATCCTTCAATCCCATCACGTTGCGGGCGTATTCCACAACGGCCATTTGCATGCCGAGGCAGATACCGAAGAACGGCAGGTTGTTTTCACGGGCGAACTGGATGGCCGTGATTTTCCCTTCGATGCCGCGGTGACCGAAACCGGGGGCTACGAGGAGACCGTCCAGGTTTTTCAGTTTTTCGCAGACGTTATCGGGCGTAATATGTTCAGAGTGAATATTTTGTACGATCACCTTGCACTCGTTCACCGCACCTGCGTGGATGAAAGATTCGAGGATGGATTTGTAAGCGTCCTGCAGCTCCACGTATTTGCCGATGAGGCCTATGGTCACTTTGGTTTTGGGATATTTCAGCTTGTCGAGGAATTCGCGCCATTTGGTGAGCTCGGGTTCCTTTTCGACGGGCAGGTTCAGTTTTTTGAGGGTGATGACGTCGAGTTTTTCGCGCATCATTTCGAGGGGCACTTCGTAAATGGTGGCTACGTCGTTCGCCTCGATCACCGCGTCTACCTGTACATTACAGAACAGGGCGATTTTCTTTTTCAGTTCGCGGTACATCGGCTCTTCCGTGCGGCAAACGATGATATCGGGATGCACGCCGTTTTCGCTCAGCAAACGAACAGAGTGCTGTGTAGGCTTGGTTTTCAGCTCCTTGGCCGCACGCAGGTACGGGATCAGGGTGAGGTGGATCACCAGGCAGTCTTCTTCGCCCAGCTCCCATTGCAACTGGCGAACCGCCTCCACATAGGGGAGCGATTCAATGTCGCCCACGGTGCCGCCCAGCTCGGTGATGACGATATCATATTTACCATCTTTCCCCAACAGGAGAATGCGGCGTTTGATCTCATCGGTGATGTGGGGGATTACCTGAACGGTTTTACCGAGGTAGGCGCCTTCGCGCTCCTTGTTGATTACGGTCTGGTAAATGCGGCCGGTGGTAACGTTGTTGGCCTGTGTGGTGGGTGTATTGAGGAAACGCTCGTAGTGCCCGAGGTCCAGGTCGGTTTCTGCGCCATCTTCAGTCACGTAGCACTCGCCGTGCTCGTAAGGGTTCAATGTTCCCGGATCCACATTGATATACGGATCGAATTTCTGAATAGTCACTTTAAAGCCGCGCGCCTGCAATAATTTAGCGAGGGACGCAGCGATAATTCCTTTACCCAATGAGGAAGTAACACCTCCCGTAACGAAGATATATTTTGCCATAAAAACTAAGTTCCTGATTCTTTTACTTGACCAAAGCGGGAAGTGATGCCGGGACTGTAATGGTGGTATCCTGTCAAGTAATTTACTTCCGTAAGGTCATGCAAAGTTACACAAATTTGCTGCGCTCCCAAACCGAATTTTGCAGCGGCCGCCGAAAATCGTCCGCAAAACCGCCACCACAGCCATTTTCAAAAATTTCCCGACGAAAGCTCATTTCAAATGCCCTCCGGCAGCAGGCCACGGGAATTGTCGTTGCATTCCCGTAATTTTGCCCCCTGAAATTCGTTCCATTATGACCTTGATGCCTAAAAAGGCCCACGAATCCCTCGTTCAGATGACCGAACTGGTATTGCCCAACGATACCAACACCTTTGGTAACCTGATGGGTGGCCGCCTGATGTACTGGATGGACATTGCCGCCGCCCTGGCCTGCATGAAACACTGCGCCGCCCCGGTGGTAACCGCCTCCGTCGACAATATCTCCTTCGAAAACCCCATCAAACTGGGTAATGTGGTGCATATCGAAGCCATCGTCACCCGCGCTTTCACCACTTCCATCGAAGTGCATATGAAAGTCTGGGGTGAAGACCCGGTTTTACAATACCGTTACAAATCCAACGAAGCGTTCATGACCTTCGTAGCCCTGGACCCCAACGGCAAATCGCGCCCCGTTCCCCAGGTGATCGCCGAATCGGAAGAGGAGAAAAAACTCTACGAAGGCGCCCTCCGCCGCCGACAGCTCCGCCTCATCCTCGGCGGCAAAATGAAACCGGCCGACGCCAACGAGCTCAAAGCCCTCTTCACCGAAGCAACGGAAGCATAGCCTTCCCCGATGATAAATATGGAAAGGGCCGTCCTGGTAGACGGCCCTTTCCTTTTGCCCAAACGGTAAATTTCGTGTATATAAATCCGCTTTGATATGTTTCGCCGGCATAAAAAAAGGAGCGTGCCACCACGCTCCCTTCTATGTTGGATCTATCTTGTTTTAAATCAATCCCGTTTGTTGACCAGCACGCTCGTCAACTCGTTCAGTTTCCGCACTTTTTCCGAAAAATCGCCTTTCAGCCGGTCGCGGATGGTGTGCAGGTGCTGTAAAATCGATTCCAGGCCTTCGGGGATCGCTTCATTCAGCACCTCCTTCAGCCTTTTGGCGATAGTGGGCGACTTCCCGTTGGTACTGATGGCGATTTTCAAATTCCCTTTCCGGACCACCGAGCTCAGGTAAAAATCGCACAATGCCGGGGTATCGGCTACGTTGATGAGCACTTTCGCAGCTTTGGATTTTTCCCAGATGCAATAATTCAATTCCTTGTCGGCCGTAGCGGCGATCACCAGGTCTTTCCCGAAAATATCCCCGCAGGAAAACGCTTTTTCCACCAGCGTCACGTTGGGGAAGCCTTCCACGATGCCCGCCATTTCGGGGGCAAACCAGGTAGCCACAACGGTTACCCGGGCGTTCGGACAATTGTTCAGGATCGCGCCCACTTTCTCGCAGCCCACATTCCCCCCGCCAACTACCAGTACCTGCAGTTGATCGAGTTTCAGGAAAATGGGGAAAAGATGGTTTTGCTCCATACCGACAAGTTAAAAAATTAAACGGCCAGTTTATAATCGTCTGCCAGTTTGGCTTGCAGTTCCTGGAATGCTTCGTGGAAACGTACCACTTCGCCGATCACGATGATGGCCGGGTTGCGCAAACCTTGACCCTCTGCAATGGCCACCAGGTCGGAAGCCACGCCCACCCCCACTTTCTGGTCGGGCAACGTGCCGTTCTGGATGATGGCGGCGGGTACCTGTCCGCGGCCTTTCGCTTCGTAGATGGAGGCGATTTCCGCGAGTTTGCTCATGCCCATGAGGATCACCACCGTCGTATCTGCCTGGATGGCGAATTCGAGATCGCGGCTCAGTTTGCCGTCTTGCGTGGTGCCCGTGATCACCCAAAACCCTTCGCTGACGTTGCGTGCGGTCACGGGGATTTTGTTAACGCCCGGCACCGAAATGGCGCTCGAAATTCCGGGGATCACCTCGGTATCGATCCCGTACTGCTGTGCAGCGGCGATCTCTTCCTGGCCGCGGCCGAACACGAAGGAGTCCCCTCCTTTCAGCCGTACCACGCTGCCGTAAGTGAGCGCATATTTCACGATCATGCGGTTGATTTCTGCCTGCGTGTATACGTGCATGCCGGCACGCTTGCCTACGAAGCGTTTCAGGCAATTCTGCGGCGCATGGTCCAGCAGTTCGTTGTTCGACAGGGCATCGTACAGGATCACCCGGGCCTGTTGAATGGCCTTCAGCCCTTTCACGGTGATCAGTTCGGGATCGCCCGGGCCGGCGCCTACCAGTGTCACTTTCGGATGTAATGTTTGCATGATCGTGTTTTTTTGAATGGTGGTCTGATTAAGCATTGGCGGCGGCCGACTGGCGGGCAGCGCGGTATTGCTGCGCACGGTCGAAAAACGCTTTTGCCTGTTGGAAATATTGTTTGGCGAAGCTTTCTGTAGGCTCGTGCTGGTTGATTTGAAGTACCAGCGCGCGGAATGTTCCTTCCACGGGGAATTTGCCCGTTTCTACGAAATGCTTGTCGAAATCGTTCATAATGCCGTGCTGCGTGTTGCAGTTCACGTTCTCGTCGAGCAGGATGCTCTTGGCCGTCTGGATGAGGCAGGCGTAGGAATGGTAAATCCCGTCTGCCCAGGCGTTGTTGGCGAACGACTGTGTAGCCCAGTCCAGTTTTTCTTCGGCTTCGAACAGCAGTGTAGCGATGAGGTCGATCATCACGCCGGCGCATTCACCCACGCCGATGGCGGTGGAGTAGGTTTCCGCCTGTCCCCAGTCTACGAAATCGCCGTCGCTGAGCGCCGTGAGATCGGCCAGGGGTTTCAGCAGTTCGTAGAAATATTTTTCGCCTTTGCGGTCGTAATAATCGTTGAACAGTTCGCCTTTCTGTGCGTTGGTCTCGTAGTTATGCAGGAGTGCGCGCAGTACATCGGGGCCTTTCCGGCTGGGCACTTTCAGCACCTTGTCGGATATACGCCCTTCGCCGTCGCTCAGCACGCCGCCGCCGAGGAGCACCTGGAGGGCCGGGAGCACGCGCCCACCGCTTTTGAGCGAGGAGCCATGGAACCCGATATGGGCAAGACCGTGCTGGCCGCAGGAGTTCATGCAACCGGAGATCTTGATTTTGATATCGTTGTTATAGATAAGGTCGGGGAATTCGTCGCGGATCACTTCTTCCAGCGCGGCGGCGATGCCGGTGGAGCTGGAGATGGCCAGGTTGCAGGTGTCGGTACCGGGGCAGGCGGTGATGTCTGCCACGGAGTCGAAGCCGCCTTTCTGGAGGTCGTGTTCTTCGAGGACGCTGAACACGTATTCCAGGTGTTCGGGGCGGATAAATTTCAGGAGGAGCCCCTGGTTCACGGTTACGCGGACGTCATCTGCCACAACGGCTTCCAGCTTTTCGATGAGGGAGCGGGAGGTGGTGGAGCTGATATTGCCCAGCGGAACGCGGATGTAGGCGCCGAAGAACCCTGCCTGTTTTTGTTCGAAGGTGTTGGTCCGTTTCCAGGCTTCGAAGGCTTTGCGGTCGCGGATGGTGAAAGCGGGCAGCGCGGGGTTGGCCGCGGGAGGTACCGTTTCGGCCCACGCGGCGTGGTCGATCGGGTAGGTTTTTACCTTGAGGGCTTTATATTCTTCCTTGGCGAGGCGCTCGAATTCTTCGATCCCGATTTTCTGGATGAGGAATTTGAGGCGGGCCTTGTGCCGGGAAGATCTTTCGCCGTGGCGGTCGAACACGCGGAGGAGGCTTTCTATATATGGAACGAGCTGATCGGCTTCCAGGAAATCGAAAGTGGTTTTGGCAAGGTAGGGCTGTGCGCCGAGGCCGCCGCCTACGAGCACTTTGAACCCGCGGACTTCCTTACCGTCTACCACGCGGATTTTCGGGATCACGCCCAGGTCGTGCATGAAGGTGAGGGCAGTGTCTTTGGCGCTGGAGGAGAACGCCATTTTGAATTTGCGGCCCATTTCCTGGCAGATGGGGTTGCGGAGGAAGTAGCGGAACGCGGCGTCTGCGTAGGGCGTAACGTCGAAGGGCTCGTTAGGATCGATGCCGGCGGTGTCAGACGCGGTGATGTTGCGGACGGTGTTGCCGCAGGCTTCGCGGATGGTGACATCGTCGAGTTCCAGTTTGGCCCAGAGTTCCGGGGTACGTTCCAGCGACACGAAGTGTATCTGGATATCTTGCCGGGTGGTGAGATGGAGGTTGCCGGTGGAGTATTCGTCGGAAATATCGGAGATGCGTTTCCATTGACGGAGCGTCATTTTGCCGTACGGGAGTTTGATACGGACCATCTGCACGCCTTGTTGCCGCTGGCCGTAGACGCCACGGGCGAGGCGGAGGGAGCGAAATTTATCGTCCGACATTTTGCCTTCGCGGTAGAGTCTGATCTTTTGTTCCAGTTCGATGATGTCTTTTTCAACGATCGGATTTTCCAGTTCGGTTCTGAAACTTTGCATGATTAATGAGTTGCTCGTGATAAAATGGTATTCATAACATTGTGGTGGCAGCGCTGGAAAAGCAAAAGCCTCCTGAACATGGGAGGCTCCTGTAGTATTCTGTAAACAGATGTTCCTATATAAGCGCCTCCACCCTAGTCTGTTGAGTTACCCCAACAGCCGCCGCACATGTGCATCATCGTCTTATTCCTGATTTTATAACCCATATTCCTATAGATTTTGTAGAGTAATACAAAGGTAGCCGTCCACCCGGAGAACGCAAAACTTTTTTTCATAAAAAAGGCGGGGTGTTTTTAGAAATTTTCTAAAGCGGGGGTGAGCCGGCGGGATTTCCCGGGTGGGGCAGCCGTTGCGTCGCACCCTTCCACGGCGGGATTGCGCCGACCGGCGGCTTCCGGCGCTGCGTGCCCCAGGTTATGGCCCATAACTATTATTTATCGGTCCGGGGCCTGGGGGCCTCTTTCCGGGTGCGGGGTTTTGGCAGCGGGGGCTTGGCCCGGCCCATTTCTCCCGGGCCCAACAGTTGAATAGCCATAATCTCGATACCATTTCAAACAACCATCAGTAAGACAAGCCGCTAATCCAAAATCCCCAATTCCCTGAATTGAAAGTCCGAAGCGATGATTCAAGTTATAATAAGGCATAAGTCAGCATCAGGATAACAACTACCGCCGTCACCTCGGCCGCCGATAACCATTTTCAGCCAACCAGAAGGGCAACTTCCTTCGTGCATCCTTTCCCCATCCACCTAAACAAACCTGAAATAATCTATTATATATCAGTAACTTACCCTGCCCTCCATCCCGAAAATCCCCTAATCCTTCCCTATTTCCCTGAAAACCGCGTACCTTTGCGGCGCAAAAAGACACATTTGTATGATCCAGACGGCGATTTTTGACATGGACGGCCTGCTTATCGATTCCGAGCCCCTCTGGGGCATCGCGATGCGGGAGGTTTTCTCCACCGTGGGCGTTTCCCTTTCCCCCGAACTTACCCATCTCACCACCGGACTTCGCACCCGCGAAGTGGTGAGTTACTGGCATAATTATTTCGGGTGGGACGCCAAGAGCCCCGAGCAGGTGAGCGACGAGATCATCGAAAGCGTTACTGCCAAGATCCTCCGGAACGGGCAAGCCATGGAAGGCCTCGGCTACATCCTCGACTTCTTCCGTTCCCGGAATTACCGCATTGGCCTGGCGTCCTCATCCCCCAACCGCCTCATACAGTCCGTGCTCGATCATCTCAACATCCGCTCCTATTTCGATGCGGTATCTTCCGCGGAATTCGAACCCTACGGCAAACCGCACCCCGCCGTGTATCTCGCCTGCGCTGAAGCACTGCACACACACCCGCTGAACTGCCTGGCCTTCGAAGACTCGGTTACCGGCATGATCGCCGCGAAAGCCGCACGGATGAAAGTGGTAGTAGTCCCGGAAGCCCACAAACGCACCGAGCCCCGCTTCGTTCTGGCAGACATGCAGCTCCCATCCCTCCTCGCGTTCGGCGAAGCGGAACTGGAGAAACTTTCTTCCTGAATCCAACGAAAAAATCACAAAAACAAAAAGGGCGCCTCTTGCGGAGACGCCCTTTCCATCATTAAAATATCCTAGAACTTGAATGTCACGTTCGCGGAAACACGGCGCGGCATTTGCTTCTCGATGGTCGTCCAACCGGTAAAGTATTCCTTGTTGGCGATATTGTCCATTTTCAGCGCAAGCCGGAATGCTTTTACGTTATAGAACACGGAAGCGTTGAACACCGTGTAGGCGGGCAGCGTGAAAGTACCGGTGCGGGAATCGTTGGTGATAACGTTATCGCCGGCGTAGTTACCGCCAGCCCCGATCCCGAAACCGTTCAGTTTACCGCTGGGCACCGTGTAAGTAGCCCACAGGTTGGCGAAATGCTCCGGGCCCGCGCTCACCGGCCGGCGGCCAAGCGTGAACTTGTCGGCTTTCACCATTTTACTGTTGTTGTAAGCGTAACCGGCAATGATGCTGAGCCCTTCCACCGGGGAAGCGTTCAGGTCGAACTCCACGCCTTTGCTGCGCTGGGTACCGCCCTGGTAGGTGTAGTTATACGTCACGCCTTCTTTTACGATCGAGCCCTGCATGTTCATATTGTCTACCTCGATATCGTAGTAGCTGAGGGATGCGTTCAGGCGATTCCCCAGCAGGTCCACCTTCACACCGCCTTCATACTGATTGGCGTGCTGGGGCCTGAAGTTGCCGTTCAGCTCGGGCAGCGGCATCGTAGCCGGCGCCACGTTCTTGAACCCGTTCATGTAGTTGGCGAAAAGCGCCACCCTGTCTTTCACCACCTGGTACACAAGCCCGAACTTCGGAGAAATGGAAGTCTGGTTGAAGTTCCCGGTTGTAGTCCCTTTCACGAAGTCTTCCGTTCCTTTATTCTCGAAATAATCCACACGAACGCTGGCCATGGCGAGCAGTTTGTCGGTAATGTTCAAAACATCTGAAACATAAGCGCTGTAAGTGTAGTTGGTAAGACGGTTGCGGGTCATGCCTGCCGTGAGGCCGGCCAGTTTAGCGTCTATCGCCGGGCGATTGAGCTGGCCGTATCGCGGGTCGGCCGGGTTAACGGCGCTTACCACGTCGAACACGGCGTAGGGCGAGTTGTTGTTGGTAGTTTCCATGCCAAGGAAGTCGAGGCCGAACACCAGGCGGTTACGCATGGAGCCGAGCTTGAAATCGCCGATGAAATTCTGCTGGATGCCGGTTACCACCGTCGACGAATTCTGCGTGTAGGCGTAACGCGTCATGAAAGAATCCTGCGGCTGGGCGGTTTGTCCTGCCGGCAGCGGGTTGTACGGTGCATCCAGGAACATCACGTATTGGTAGTAGCCGTCGCTTTTGCGGTTGCTGCGCGACAGGTTGGTTTGAGCCGTCCATTTGCCGGACAGTTTATAATTCATTTGTCCGTAGAGGTTCACGGTAGGCGTGCGGTTGGTCACGTCGTTGCTGGTGTAGGAACGGTCGAAGTTCATCCCGAGTTCTTTCGGCGTGCGGGCTTTCAACTGGCGGCTGCGGTTGAGGAACACCATGAGCGGATTAGTGCCTTCGCCATTGTAAACCTCGGCATTCACGTTGAACGACAGCCGGTCGCTCACCTGGTACGAGAAACTGGGCGCCACGAAAAACGATTTGCGGAATCCTGCGTCCAGGAAGGAATTTTCGTGATGGTACGCGGCATTCACGCGGAGCAATGCGGATTTGTCGGTGTTCAGGGGCGCATTTACGTCGGCAGTGATGCGGGTAAGCCCGAAACCACCGCCGGTGTAAGACAGTTCGCCGCCGAAATGATCGTACGGTTTCTTGGTCACGATGTTGATAAGCCCGCCGAAGGAGACGAGGCTGCTGCCGAAGAGCGTTCCGGAAGGGCCTTTGATGGTTTCGATGTGCTCCACGTTAGCGGGGTCGATGCTGCCATTGGTAAGACCGGCGATACCGTTGATCATGGACGGCTGAACGGCGAACCCGCGCATGGAGAAATAGCTGGCGCCATCATTGGGCCGGCCGGTAGACGACCACATTTTGTTTACGCCCGGTGCGTTGCGCATGGCATCGTCGAAGGAAACGACCACCTGTTCTTTCAGCACTTCCTGCCCGATAGTGTTATACACCTGCGGATTTTCCAGGTTCCTGATGGGCAGCCGGGCGATGTGATCGCTTTCGCGCTTGCCTTTCAGCTGGGTGCCTTTCACGATCACTTCGTTCAGCTGGGTATTGTTGAGTTGGAGGTTGATGTTGACTTCGGCCGTTTGATTGGCTTCTACGGTCACGGTTTGTTCGGCCGTTTCGAACCCTACGAGTGAAACCTGCAGGGTATAGGTCCCGGGTTGTACCCGGCGTATGTTGAATTCGCCTTTCTCGTTGGTCATGTCGCCGCGGTTCTTGCCTTTGAGCAACACCGTTACCATGGGAGCCGGTTGGCCGTCGTTCGTGCGAACGATACCCACGATGTTCCCGGGCGCCTGGTCTTCGGCTTTCGCCACGAAAGTGCATCCAAGCATCAGCGTTAATACGTACAGTAATTGTTTCATCGTCTATGTTTAATACAGCAAATATTTATGTTGATAAGCATACCGGCTGAACAGAAAAAGCCCGTTGAGGAGGAACAAACGGGCTTAAAACGGCATGATAATCCGGCGCAAAGGTGGCGCAGGATGAGGGGCTAACCTTGTCGAAAAGGGAAATTGATTTACGCGATCGGGAAAAATACGGGGAACAGACTTAAAGTTTATGGATGATGGAATACGTATTATTTTGATTTACAACAGACTGATGTAACACCAGAAGTCCATCAATTTTACTACCCCGCTCATTCACCGAAGTATATAAAAAGAAAGGCATCCCCTGCGGGACGCCTTTCTCCATCTTAAAAACTATATGGCTGGTCTTATTTATTCCACCAAACCTTCGTGGCCAGGTTATCTCCGCCCTGCGACCGGATCGCGGCGCGATAGTTTTCCAGGTTCACGGCCTGCTCCTTCTGCGGATAATACAGGCGCGCCGGAATCCCCGTTCCCACGAGCGGCGTAAATTTGTCCGCACCCGGCTCAGTGCTCGGAACGCCCGGCCAAACCACGTCTCCGGGCTTCACCAGCCAGGCGGGGTACCCCGTGCGACGGATCTCCGACCATGCCTCGATCCCCTGCATGTACAGCGCCAGGTATTTCTGCGAGAGCACATTCGCGGCGTTCGCCGCGGGCAACGCGTTCACATAATTGGTAGCCGCGGTTCCCGTAATACCCCATTTCTCCAGGGAAGCCCGCACACCGGCAACATATTCCGCCTGGTCCCAGCCATGCACCTCGCTCAGCAGGAAATTCACTTCCGCCGCTTCGATCAGCACTTCCGCATAATCAGCTGCGTTCACCGCCGTTCCCGGCAAGCTGACGTCTTCCGCTTTCAGGATGCTCGCCACGGCCGGGATCAGGCCATACGGCTGGCCGCGGTACACTCCGCTGTTGTTCACCCGGGCGTACACTGCCAGGCGGGGGTCCGCTGCGGCGAAGGGGCCCTTCTCCCCTTTCAGCACGTCTATCAGGATATGCGAAACGGAAAAGTCGCGGCGGTTCTCGGTTACGGTAGCACGGAAAAGCGGCGCCTCATTGGGCGACTTGCTCTCGTATTTCAGGGTGGCGTTGTCGGCGTTGGTAGTGATGAGGCCGCCGGTAATGGCTTCCTGGATATGCGTAGCCGCCACCTGCGGCAATTTCGCCTGGATGCGCACCGCTACGCGCAGGCGCAGCGAGTTGGCGAACTTCTTCCATTGCGCGGTGTTGCCTTTGTAAATGCCGTCGTACGCCTGGAAGGTATTGGCGCCGGTCAGTTGCGCGGCCGCTTCTTTCAACTCTTTCAGGATGTCTGTATAGATTTTCTCCTGTGAAGCGTATTTCGGTTTCAGGATTTCCGGGTTGATCTTCAACGCCTGGAAATCGGGATCGGAACTACCGTACGAGCTGTAGGGAATTTCGCCGAACACGTCGGTGAGCGACAGGAACGCGAATGATTTCAGGATCCGCGCGATGGCGATCTGGTTTTCGTTAGGCCCCACGGTACCGGCGATCCTGTCTTTCGTCAGCGGATCGGTATTGAGCCGGATGATCTGCTCCAGGTTGTTGAGGGCTTTGAAGGTATTGTCCCACACCGCATCGGCGTTGGTACGCCCGATGTCGTACCGCGATTCGTTCGTGTACTGGTTCTGGGAAAAATACTGTGCAAACAGCATGCTGCCGCGAAAATTGGCGGCCGAGCCCCGAAGTCCGTCTACCAGCTGCTTTTGCGCGGTAGAAATGATGGTCGTGGTCGGCACATCGGCCGGCCGGTTTGGATCGGTATTGATATCCCGGAATTTATCGTCGCTGCAGGCGGCCAGTAAAAGTACGGCCACGGCTGCGAATGTATATTTCAGAAAAGTGAGTTGTTTCATGTTCATATCGGTTTATCAGAATTTCACCTGTACGTTTACGCCGAATGTGGCCGGTACGGGGATGTTACCCCCTTCGATCCCCTGGATGTTGCCGCTGCTGTTCGTCAGTTCCGGGTCTACGCTGCGGTTATCCTGGTAGATGTTCCAGAGGTTGCGGCCATATGCGGATACACGCAGTTGTTGCACCGTTTTGTTGCGGAATGGAATGGTATAACCGGCCGTAATCTCGCGCAGTTTCACGTAAGTGGCGTCGAAGATGCTTTGGGTGGTAGGCCCGTTGGAGAAGCCCAATCCCCAGGTCTGGGCGGAAATACGGGTGGTATTGGGTTTGGTGTTGGAAACGGAATAGCTCCCGTCTGCATTGAACACCACGGTACCGTTCACCCCGTCGAGCACCAGGCCATTTTCGCGGATACTGTTTTCAGCGGTCGCTTTCAGCACACCCGTCCGCATACCCACGCTATACGTTTGAGAAAATACCTTGCCGCCAACGCGCCCGTCCACCAGGAAGCCGGCATCGAAACGTTTGTAGGTAAAGTGCTGTCCGACACCGAATTGCCAGTTGGGAAGCACGCTGCCGAGGGGGCGCATCTGTTCGGTACGCAGGTACGAACCATTGTCGCCGATCACTTTGTTGCCCTGCGCATCGTACACGAAATCATATCCGCGCAACTGCCCGAACGATTCGCCTTCCTGCGCAATGAGCGCGATGAGGCTGTTGGGGTCGTTGATGGGGAAGCTGGTTACGCCTTCGGTCAGTTGCACCACTTTGTTGCGGTTGGCAGACCAGTTGAGGCTCACATCCCAGTTAAAATCCTTCGTGGAAACCGGAACGCCCGTCAGCGTCACTTCAAGCCCCTTGTTATTGATCTTGCCGGCGTTGATGAACTTGCTATCGTAGCCGAAAGCGGTGGATGTGGGGATGTTGATGATCTGGTTGCGGCTGTCGTTGGTATACGCCGTCACGTCGAGGCCCAGTCTGTTTTTGAGTATCCTGAAGCTAACGCCCGCCTCCAGCGAGGAAGTGATCTCCGGTTTCAGGCGGCTGTTCGCCAAAATTGCCGGGAGTTTATATCCCGGGTTCCCGTTGAACGACTGCACCGCTTCGTATACCTGCTGCAATTGATACGGATCGGTATCGTTGCCCACTTGCGCCCAGCTCAGGCGAACTTTCAACAGGTCGAGCCAGGAAGCGTTCTTCAGGCCGTTCAGTTCACTCACGATAAAGCTGGAAGAAACGGAAGGATATGCGAAAGAATTCCTGTCGAGCGGCAGCGTGGAGCTCCAGTCGTTCCGGATGGTCCCATCGAGGAAGAGGATATTCTTATACCCGAGAGAAACGCTTCCGAAAAGCGAATAGATGCTTTTGTGATAGCGGTTGCTTTCATTCAGTACGCTGTTGGCGTTCTTGAGGTTATAGTAAAGCGGGATGATGAGCCCGCCTTGCGTTGCGGCATTGGAAACCGTCCGTTTCTGGTTCATGATATTACCGCCTGCGAACGCGCTGAGCGAAAATTCGTTCCAGGTTTTCTTCGCGTTGGCGAGGAATTCGTAGTTGAATTCGCTGAATTTATTGTTGTATTCGATGTAGTTGCTCTGCGAGCGGGAATACAGGGCGATGCGGTCCTGGTAATCGTACCCGTAAAGGTCTGCGTTGATTTTGGAACTGAGTTGCAGCCAGTTGTTGACTTCGTAGTTCAGCCCCACGTTTCCGTAGAAGCGATCGCGGTTTTCTTCGAGATAGCTTTCATAGGCCGACCAGAAGGGGTTGTCGATGTATTTGGTGGCGCGCCCGGCGGCGGTGTTTTCCCAGCTGTTGCGGTTCCAAGCGCGGGGCGTACCGTCTGCGCGTTTGTAATCGCGGAGTTTATCGTAGTCTACCTGTACCTGCCCCCACTGGAAGGCTTCGAGCATGATGCCGCGGTTGGTGGCGCCGGTCCAGGGCCTGCCGGTACTTTGGTTCTTCACGTAATTGAAGTTCCCGGTGGCGAGGAATTTCCCAAAGCGGTTGGAGCCGGAGAAATTCAGGGTGTTCCGGTGCAATTTCGAATGAGGGGCGGTTCCGCGGACGCTCTTGTTGGTGTACGACAGGCGGAAGGTCTGCTTGTCGTTCCCCCCGCTCACGGCCACGTTGTTGGTGGTGGCGATGCCGGTGCGGAAGAAGTCGGTGGCGTCATGTTTGGGATATACCCAGGGCTGGGGATTGAGGTAATCGGCCGAGAATTCCGGGTCGAGGTTATACCAGTGGAGAACGGGGGTGCCGTCGAGCCTGGGGCCCCAGCTTTCGTCCATGCCATAATCCACGAGGTTATAGGTTTTGCCGTTGATGGTAGCGGTCTGGAAGTTGTTGGCTTTGCCGCCGCCGTAGAGATGTTGACGTTCGGGGAGGCGAACCACGCGTTCCAGTTCGAGGCCGGAGTTGATGGTAACGTCGAGCCCTTTACCTTCGCGCCCTTTTTTGGTGGTGATGACGATCACGCCGTTGGCGGCGCGGGTGCCGTAAAGCGCTGCAGCGGCGGGGCCTTTCAGCACGTTGACCGACTCGATGTCGTCCGGGTTGAGGTCCTGAATAGTGTTGCCCACGTCTTTACCGGCGGAGCCCTGTGCGGTGGTGCGGGTGTTCATGTCGGCGTTATCGATGGTGATCCCGTCTATCACGAACAGGGGCTGGTTGTTGCCGGAGATGGAGTTGATGCCGCGGAGGAGCACGCGGTTGGAACCGCCCATGTTGCCGCCTACGGAGATTACCTGCAGGCCGGCCACTTTACCGGAAAGGGCGCCGATGGCGTTGGTGGGACGGGTTTGCAGTTCCGTGCTTTTCACTTCCTGAACGGAGTACCCGAGTGCCTTTTTGGCGCGCGAGATGCCGAGTGCGGTTACCACTACTTCCTGCAGTTGCTTGTCTGACGCATGCAATACGGCGTTTATTTCCGTTTGACCGTTGATGGGCAGCACGAGGGTTTCCATGCCGATGAGGCGGAAGGAAACCGCGGTTGCGGTATCGGGAATGGAAAGGCTCCAGGATCCTTCGGCCGAGGAGATCGTTCCTGAGGAGGTACCCGCGATGAAAACGGTTACGCCGGGGAGCGGCTGGCCATCGCCGGAGCTGACTTTTCCGGTGATCTTCCTGCTTTGCGCGAAAGTAGTCAGGCTAGTTAGCAGCATAAGCAGGGTGAGTTTGTACAAATGTGACATGGTTTACCCTATTAATTATATAGACTTTATAGGGTGCGAAGGTATTGGATGTGTTAAGAAAAACCTAATAAATTTTGGTTATAGGGGATATAGATGTGGCATAACGCCGGATAGCAAAGCGTTTCAGCCCGAACCAAAAATTACTGTCCGTGATTAGTGCAATGATGCGGGATACAGTGGCGTGAAAAAAATACCGGTTTGGGGGACTTGGGTGTTACCTAAAAGCAGGTAGGGTTTTCCGTATTACCGATACAAATGTTCATCGCCGGTTGGAGGCATAAAAAAATCCCTCCCCGTTTGACCGGGAAGGGATCTTTATTTTACGAAAACAATACTACTACTCGGCTTTCTTTTCTTCGCCGCCTTCGGATTGTTTCAGTTTTTCTCTGAGTTCGGCCAGCGCGCCCAGGTCGCCCAGGGTGGCTTTTTCTACCTTGGACTGGATGTTTTTCACAGTCTTGCGGGTTTTCTCGGCGTCAGCACGTTTTTCTTTGATGACAGCATCTTTTTCGTCGGCTTTCGCTTGTTCCCAAACCTTGGTATGAGAAACCAGGATGCGTTTTTCGTTGCGATCGAATTCGATGATCTGGAATTCTTTCACGTCTTCAACAGCGATCGGTTTTTCATCTTCGGTGCGCAGGTGACGGGCGGGAGCGTAAGCTTCCAGGCCGTATTGCAGCTGCACGGTAGCGCCTTTGTCGTCTTTCTTCACAACGGTACCTTCATGGATGGAACCGATGGGGAAGATAGTTTCGAAGGTGTTCCAGGGATCTTCTTCGATCTGTTTGTGACCGAGGGAGAGCTTGCGGTTGTCTTTGTCGATACCGAGGATCACTACTTCGATCTCGCTGCCCACTTTCGTGTACTCGGAGGGGTGGTTGAAGCGTTTGATCCAGCTGAGGTCGGAGATGTGGATCATACCGCCGATGCCGGTTTCCAGTTCAACGAACACGCCATAAGGAGTGATGTTTTTCACGATGCCTTTGTGACGGCTGTCGAGCGGGAATTTGGTTTCGATGGTAGACCAGGGATCTTCGGTCAGTTGTTTGATAGACAGCGACATTTTACGCTCGTCTTTGCTGAGGGTAACCACCACTGCTTCGTATTCTTCGCCCAATTTGAAGAATTCTTTCGCGTTGATGGGGGTAGACGCCCAGGAGATCTCGGATACGTGCACCAGGCCTTCCACACCGGGGAGGATTTCCAGGAACGCGCCGTAATCTTCGATGTTCACTACCTTGCCTTTTACTTTCGCTCCTTCGGAGATGGTAGCGGGCAGGGTATCCCAAGGATGGGGGGTCAGTTGTTTGTAACCCAGGGAGATACGTTTCTTCTCGTCGTCGAAGTCGAGAACAACCACGTTGATCTTCTGGTCCATCTGCAGTACTTCGCTCGGATGGCTGATGCGGCCCCAGCTGATATCGGTGATATACAGCAAGCCGTCCAGACCGCCCAGGTCGATGAACGCACCGAAGTCGGTGATATTCTTGATGGTACCTTCCAGCACCTGGCCTTTCTCCAGTTTGCTGATGATATCCACACGCTGCTGCTCGATATCGGATTCGATGAGCGCTTTGTGGGATACTACTGCGTTGCGGATAGCCTCGTTCACTTTTACCACCTTGAATTCCATGGTTTTGCCCACGAACTGGTCGTAATCGGTAACGGGTTTCACGTCGATCTGTGAACCAGGCAGGAACGTTTCCATACCGTAAACGTCCACGATCAGGCCGCCTTTGGTTTTGCTGGTAACGGTACCGGTAACCACTTCGCCGGTTTTGTAAACTTCCACGATGCGCTCCCATGCACGTTGCATACGAGCCTGTTTGCGGCTCAGGTGCAGGTTGCCGTCGCGGTCTTCTTTCTCAACTACCAGTACTTCCACTTCGTCGCCGATTTTGAGGCCGGGCAGGTCGCGGAATTCGTTGAAGGAGATCAGGCCGTCGGATTTGAAGCCGATGTTGATCACCACGTCGGTCTTCGTCAGACCAACGATCGTACCCATCAGGAGGCTGTTCTCATCGAACACTTTGAAGGTACTGTCGTAAGTAGCGTCGTATTTCGCTTTTTCTTCAGCGGAATAAGAAGTTACGTTACGTTTGTCCACGCTCCAGTCGAAATCATCGTGAGCGGTCTCTGCAACAGGAGCATTTTTTGTCGCTGTTTCTGCCGCGGCCGTAGCCACAGGAGCCTGTTGTTCAGCGTTTTGTTCGTTAATAATGTTGTTTTCTTCCAAAATATAAAGTTTTAAGGGGGCAAAGATACGACAAATCTCCGGCGGAGACAACTTTATTTGGTAAAAAGTGTTACTGATAATGAAGCGTTTATGTATTTCCATCCCGATTATCCGTTTTCTGCCCGAAATTGGAAAATTGGCCGTGGGAAAGGCCGGCGAGCATTTTTTTTCCTTAATTTTCCGGTATGAACGGAACTACATTCAAAGCGGACATTAAATACTGGCTCAGGCAGGACAATACGGTTAACCATCTGATGATCATTAACATAGCCGTGTTCCTGATCGTGGGCATCCTGCGGCTCCTCGGCACCCTGCGCCTTCCTTTCGCGGCCGAAGCCTGGGCATTCCTGGTAGACAATCTCGTGCTGCATGTAGACAACGTTCTGCTGTATAAGCCCTGGGGCCTGGTTACATACATGTTCTTCCACGTCCAGGTTCTGCATATCCTCTTTAACATGTTGACTTTCTTCTGGTTCGGCAATTTCTTCCGTACCGAGCTGGGGAACCGCCGCGTGCTGCCTTTATACCTGATGGCAGGGCTTTTCGGCGCAGGGCTCTACATCCTGTTCTATTACCTACTTCCCGCCACACCTTATCTGGGCGGCCCCCTCCTTGGCGCCTCCGCCGCTTCCATGGCCTTCCTCATCGCCAGCGCCACCCTCATGCCCAACCTGGAGATCAGCATCCTCGTGGCGCATGTCCGGCTGAAATGGCTCGCCATAGCCGTGCTCGTCCTCAACCTGATCTCCATCCCCGACGGCAACGTAGGCGGCATCCTCGCCCACTTCGGCGGCGCGCTCTTCGGGTTCGCGTACGTCCGCATCCTCAAATCGTCCGGCACCGACCTTTGCGCCCCGCTCATGCGGCTCTTCGACGGCATTAACGGCCTCTTCACCCGGAACAAAACCACCCGCACCTTTAAACCCAAAAAATCGCCCCTGCGCGTGGTCCGCAACGCGACAGACGCCTCCCATGCCTCCAAACTCGACCAGCTGCTCGATAAAATCTCCGAAAAAGGCTACAACAGCCTCACTTCCGAAGAAAAACAGTGGCTCCGCCAATACAGCGACGAAAAGTAACCGTTAACAACCCCCTTAACATCCGGTTAACCGGCCCATCCGTGGAGATACGTACATTGAGCGGGTAAAATCCCGTGTCCCATGTCCGTCCAGACCATTGTCCGTTGGGCCGGCAAAAAGATTACTTCCGTCATCAAAACGGGGACCAAAGGGCTGCATGAGGAATCCGCCATCCAGAGCGTAGTCCTCGTCAACAGTCTCAGCATCGCACTTAGCTCGCTGGTACTGCTCATCGGCCCGATCTTTTATTTGCTGACCGGCAACCCCTATATCATATTTCCTGCACTCGCGGAATGCATCATCGCCGCTTCAGCCCTGTATTTAAACTACCGGAACAAACACACCGCCGCCGCCCTCGTTACCTTCCTCAACCAGTGCGCCGCCGTTTTATACTTCGGCCTCGCTTTGGGAGACGTGCTTCTGCTGCAGCTCATGGTCGTGTTCCTCATCGCCGTCACTTTCCTCATTTTCAACAAATCCCGCATCCGCAGGTTCTGCCTCCTCACCGCGCTCACCGTACTGGTAGCCCTCGAAGCCGGGCATTACTTCCATATCGGACAATTCATATATCTCGACAGTCAAACCGCCTTCATCTTCCGCTGGTGCTCCATGGCCGGCATGCTGCTGCTGATCGTGCTCACCGGCCGGCATTACGTGCGCAGCAGCGACTTCCGCAGGATATTCCTCTACCAGGTCACCCACGAGCTCCGTACACCGCTCAACGCCGTAATGCTCGCAGGGCAGCTCATCAAAAGAGAACTGACCTACAAACCCGACGCACGCCGCATCTCCGCGCTTACCGACCACCTCCTGGCAGCCGGCAACAACGCCGATAGTATCCTCGGCAACGTTTTGCAACTGGCCAGGAAGGAATCCGGGCGGCACGACGAGCTGAAAGCCGTTCCCGTTGCGCCGCATTCCTTCTTTTCCCAGATCGTGGAACTGCACGGTGCAGTAGCGCAGTACAGCAGCGTTTCGCTGGATTTCGACATGGAAGGCATGCCGCCGTTCATATCCGCCGATCCGGCCAAAATGCACGTGATCACCAGCAATCTCCTCTCCCACGCCATCCAGTTCGCCGACCGCAACAGCATCGTGACGGTATTTGTGCGGGCAACGGCAGACAACCGCTGGGAAATCCGCGTTAGCAACGCGGGGCGCGGCATTCCGGACGACCAGCTCGAACATGTTTTCGAACCGTTCGTCACCGAAGGCAACCTGGCGGTGGAAGGCACCGGCCTCGGGCTTTTTATCACCCGCGCCAAAACCCTTTCCATGGGCGGACGGATCGATGTGGAAAACCAACCGGGCGAACGGACCACTTTCATCGTTTCGCTCCCGCTCGTTCCCGCAGCACCCGGGCCCAGCCCCAACCTCGTGCCCGACGCCGGCAGCAACGGCGCGCCGCTCAACCTGCATGTGCTCATCGCAGACGATAACGATATGAACAACCTGCTGCTCGCCCAGTTCCTCCGCCGGATGGGCTGCCGCGTGTCGATGGCCGTGAATGGCGAAGAAGCCTACCGCCAGGCGGAACATACCAGCCCCGACGTCATCATCCTCGATTACCATATGCCGGTGATGGACGGGAAAGAAGTGCTGGTGAAAGTCCGCAAGGAAGCGAGCCTCAAGCATATCCCGGTGATCATGGCTACGGCAGACGCCTATCCATCTACCCGCCGGCTCCTCATGGAAGCGGGCGCCACCGCCTTCCTCCAGAAGCCCATCAGCTTCGGGATGCTACAGGAAGCCCTGGGGCGCTGCGTTTAATAAAAAAGGCCCCGGAGAACCGGGACCCTTGTTCAGATCATTTATCAGTAAACGTAAAATCCAAAACTTATTCTGCAGGCAACCGCTCCAGGTCGATCTGCGGCGCGCGGCCCGTAGCCGGGCGCGTGAGCACCTCGCCCTTTCGCGTGGTGCCGAGTTCGTGGAAACCGCCGGAGAACATGTAGAACCAGCCGTTTTCAAGGCCGGCGCCGATGTCGAAGCGCGGGTGCTTTTCGGGATCGGCCGTGGTGGAAAAGCGGGACTGCGTCAGTTCCAGCCAGTTGCCGCCGGCCGTGCGCACCCATTGGTTGCCATATCGGGCCCTGAAAAGATCGTTGCCGTTGGCGCCGAAGTTTTCCACGAAGGAATATAGACCGCTGAGGTATTTGCCGCCGGATTTGGGTTTGTCCCAGGTAGCCATGAACTTCCATTTACCCGTGGCCGGGTCGAAGAACCAGGCGGAATAGATGGTATTGTCGCCCGAGGGTTTGGCGTGCAGCAGGAGTTTATACGTGGTTTCGGCTTTCCAGGGGAAGCGCCAGAAGCTCTGTCCGCCGGACCCTTCGTTCCCGAAATCGTTGATGACCACATCGGCGCCTTTTTTCAGGAGCTTCACGCGGTAATCTTCCGGGACCTGTTTGGGATCGTCTGTATGGAACGCGCTCCAGACCGAGAACAGCACGCGGCGCTCGGTGGGCGAATTGATCTGGATACCGAAGTAGCCGCCGTTCCAACCGTTGACCATATAATATGCATAAAGGGGCTGGGCGTTTTCGGGCACGGAGATTTCATTATAGAACCATTCCACGAGCGTGTCTTTCGGCACCGGGTACGCGAGGTGCGTGGCCGGTGCGCCGCGATACTGGCTGTTATTGGCGCGGATGGCGGAGGCGGCTTCGCCGGAAAGGAGGATGGAGCGGATGGCGGGCAGGTTGGAGGCGGATTTGTCGGCCGCGGCGATGGTCACTTCCTGGTAACCGGTTTTCGTGACCCGGAAAGTGGCGGCGGGGATGATAGCGACGCCGGACGTGGGCGTGCAGTTCACCGTTTTCGTTTTTCCACCGAAGCTGATGTTGAGTTTTACGGGACGGGCGGCTTCCAACTTCAGTGCGATGTTCAATTCCCCCGTTTTGTCTGCCACGAAAAAGGCTTTGACATATGCGTCGGCGCTCTTCCAACCCGTGAGCCCGTTCCGCCCGATGCGGCCGGCACCGCGGTTACCGGCCGGGTAAATATAGCCGCTGCCGGAAAGCGTGACTTCCGAAGTATCGGCTACCGGCACGGGGCCGGCGGCGGCGTGCAGGTGCAGGAGCCCTGCCAGCGGTAAGACCACGAGGCTGCGAAAGTTTATCATCATACAAATGTTCAGTAACAATAAAAAGTGGTTACAATATACGCCCCGGGTCCGCCGGATCATAGCATTGGCCGATAAAAGACGGCAAAGGGAGAAAAAACGGCAGCGGCGGGGCGGGAATTGTCTGTCGACCGTCAGGTCATGATCCGGAAATCCAGCGGCGAAATGCCTATCTTTGCCTATCGTCAAGCCATGAAAACATTCAACGTACCGATCATTTACCGCAGTCCGCTGATTTCTGCCATCAAACAGCAACGGAAACAGGACGACCGCATGAAGAAAGACTTTACGCCTACCCGGCTGGAATTTGGGCCGCTTACGATTTTGCTGGCCCGGCATTTCGGTTTTTGTTACGGCGTGGAAAACGCCATCGAGATCGCTTTCCGGACGGTGGACGAAAATGAAGGGAAGCGGATATTCCTTTTGAGCGAAATGATCCACAATCCCCAGGTCAACAGCGACCTGCTGTCTCGCGGGGTCCAGTTTCTCATGGACACATCCGGCAAGCAGCTCATAGCCTGGGAATCTTTACGGTCAGACGATATCGTGATCATCCCCGCTTTCGGCACCACGCTGGAGATCGAATCGCGGCTGGAATCCCTCGGCATCGCCCCCCTCAAATACGATACTACCTGTCCGTTCGTGGAACGTGTGTGGAACAAGGCCGAGCAGATCGGCAAGAAATCCTACACGGTGATCGTGCACGGGAAGCCGAAGCATGAGGAAACCCGGGCCACGTTCTCCCACAGCCGCTCGCATACGCCGACGATCGTGGTGAAAGACATGGAGCAGACGCATCGCCTCGCCGCTTACATCCGGGAAGAAATTCCGGCGGAAAACTTCTATGAAGAGTTCAAGGGCCAATACAGCGAAGGGTTCGACGTTACCCGGCATCTACAGCGCGTAGGCGTGGTGAACCAGACAACGATGCTGGCTTCCGAAACGCAGGCCATCGCCGATTACGTGCGCCAGGCCATCCAGGAACATTTCCAGTTGCCCGACGCGCGCATCGCCGAGCGTTTCGCCGACACGCGCGACACGCTTTGCTACGCTACCAACGATAACCAGACGGCCGTTACCGGTATGCTCAACGAGCCGGCAGACCTTGCCATCGTGGTGGGCGGGTACAACAGCTCGAACACCTCGCACCTCGTGGAGCTCTGCGAAGCGCAACTGCCGACGTTCTTCATATCTTCCGAAGAAAAACTCATCTCGCAAAACGAACTGTTGCATTACGATTTCCACCGCCACGAAGAGCTCCGCAGCACCGGTTACCTGCCTTCGAAAGAGAAGGTCACGCTTCTGCTCACGAGCGGCGCTTCCTGCCCGGACGCCATCGTGGAAGGGGTGATCCGCAAGCTGGCGGGATTTTATGGACTGGAGCAACTGGTCGACGAAACCGCCGCGGCATGGTCGTGATTAGACAACCTTACTGACCAACAACCATTGGATACATGAAAAAAGCACCGCCGAACGGTGCTTTTTTTCTTTGGGGGTAATCAAACGCTAGTAATGCAGAGAAAATTAATTTTGGGGCTTGGTAACAAACATGATGATGAATGCTGGTACAAAAGTACTATCGCGCACATACGCCCGCAACCGGGAATTAATATCCGGTATCCATAACCGCATAACTGGCGGCTGAAAAGTGAAAATTGGATGATAAAACGGCTTAAAAGTGCATGGCCTTGCGCAGGAACTCCGCTTTGCGTCTGCGGGACACTTCCACCTGCGTGCCGTCGCTCATGAGCGCAAATCCGCCTTCGCCCTGGATGTAGCTGTCCATTTGCTGGAGGTTGATAAGATGGGAATTATGGACGCGGAAGAAATCCACGTCGGTGAGCAGTTCCTCGAATTCCTTGAGCGGTTTGGAAACGAGGAGTTGCTTGCGGTCTGTGAAGAAGATCTTGGTATAGTTGCCGGTGGATTCGCAGCGGACGATTTGCTGGACGGGCATAAACACCAGGCCGTTGATGGTCGGGAGTGCTATTTTTTTGTTCGTTTGCTGGAGGGTTTTCATGTTCTGCAAAAACATTTCCAGCGGCGCCATGCCCGGTTCCGGCCGGTTTTGCCGGCGTTCGTGGAACTTGCGCAGGGCCTCCTGCAGCTCCTGGATGCTGAAGGGTTTGAGGAGATAGTCGAGCGCGTTGAATTTGATCGCTTTGAGGGCGTATTGTTCGTAAGCGGTGGTAAAGATCACGTCGAAAGGAATACGGTCGAATTGCTTGAGCAGCTCGAACCCGTTTTGATGGGGCATTTCCACATCGAGGAACACCAGGTCCGGGCGCAGCTCGTCGATCACGTTGCGGGCTTCCTGAACGCTTTTCACGCCGGCGAGCACCGTAACGTCCGGACATTTCTTGGTCAACATCGTATGCAATGCCTCGATGCAATGCTGTTCGTCGTCTACAATTATGGTCCTGATTTCGCTCATGTAGGAATGTTTATACAGTTAAAATAGAAATTCCGCGGGCAGAACGATGCGTACTTTCGTGCCTGCTGCCTCCCCTTCCGGCCCGTGAAGGTCGGTGATTTCCACGTTCGCGTCTTTGGTGTTATTGATTTTCCGGATGAGGGCAATGCGCCCTTCCGTTACTTTCATGCCCATGGAATTGTGGAGCCTGTCTTTCTTCTCCCGGATTTCCATCGCCAGCTTCCGCCCGATCCCGTTATCCGTTACCGTCACTTCCAGAATCCGTCCCTTCAATCCCACTTCGATATCCAGCCTTCCCTTTTCCGACCGGTGCACCAACCCGTGCCAGATGGCGTTTTCCACATACGGCTGGATGATCATGGGCGGGATGAGGACCTCCTCTTCATTGATCTCATCGTCCACGAAAATATGATAATCGAACATATGGTTGCAACGCAGCGCCTCCAGGTCCAGGTACAGCCGCAGGGAATCCAGCTCCTTGTTGAGCGGGATGAAGGTGTGCTGGCTATTGTCGAGGATCATGCGCATGAGCTTGGAAAACTTCGTGAGGTATTCCGACGCTTCTTCCTGGTTGTTGCTCCAAATGTAGCGATGGATGGAGTTGAGGGAATTGAAGATGAAATGCGGGTTCATCTGCGATCGGAGCGACCGCAGCTCGAGCTGGAGCGTTTGGCGGTTGGCCTGCAGGTTACGGTGGCGAATGTAGAAGAATCCGCCAACGATGAGCATGAACAGGAACCCTGCGAGGGCGATCACGAGCGCCAGGTTCCGGCGGATGCGGAGCTGGTTGATCTCCTGGTCTTTCTGCAGTTCCTTGATCCGGTTGTCTTTCTGATGCACCTCGTGCAGGGCTTTCATCTGCGCAAACTCCGTGCTGGTGCGCTCTTCGAGGATACTGTCCTTATACTGGAGCGAAAGCTGCGTATTATCGAGGGATTTTCCGAATTCCCCGGCTCTTTTGTAATTGTCGGCCATGGCCTTGTAGCCTTCCTGGAGGATGTAATTGAACGTCCAGGTATGCCCCATGTCCAGCGCCTGCTGGATGTATTTACGGGCTTCAGGGAGCTTGCCTTCGTCGTTGAGGAGGCGGCCGATGGAAATGTAATTTTCGGCCAGGTGCACCTTGTCTTCCACTTGTTCGTTGGCCGTGAGCGCCTTTTGCAGATAGGTCATGGCGGCGGCGTTGTTGCCTTTTTTCTGCCAGGCCGTGCCGAGGCAGGTGTAGCAGATGGCCATGCCGGTATGATTGTTCAGCTGCTGGTTCACGGCCAGGGAGCGTTCGTAGAAATCGATGGCTTTATCGAGCTGGTTGAGCCCTTCGTACGCATAGCCCAGGTTGCCGAGGTTGATGGCTACGCCGAGCGGATTGTCGGATTTCTCTTCGAGGTCGAGCGCGCGGGTGAATTCGCGGATGGCGGCGTCGTATTTGGCGTCTGAGAGGTAAATGTTGCCGATGGAATTGATGGCAACGGTCAGCGCCCGGGTCTCATGGATCCTTTCGGCGATTTTCAGGGCCTGGAAGTGGTGTTCGAAGGCTTTTTCGAGCATTTCGCGGCGGCGGTAGTCGACGCCGACGTTATTGTGCGATGTGGCGATGAGGCGTTCGTTCTTGCTTTCGATCGCGGCTTTGAGGGCTTTTTCGTGGTATTCGGTGGCGAGGATGTACTGGGATTTGTTGCGGCGGGAGGTGCCGATGTCGTTATATGCTTCTGCCTGGCCTTTCGGGTAGCGGAGGCTGCCGGAAAGGGCCAGGGCTTCCAGGAGGAAGGGGTTGTCTCGCCCCGACTTGTCGAAATACCGGTACATGGACCTGGATTTGGCCAGGTAGGCATTCACTTTGGCAGTATCGTCCCGCAGGGCGCGAATGGAATCCAGGGTGCGGAAAACCCGCACGGAATCCTGTGCCGAGGCACCTGCCATGAAATATAGCTGCAGTGAGAGCAGGACGATGAACCTATTGAGAAACATGCTTAAAGGTGCAAACAGTCTCCACAAGTTAAAGTTTAATTGCGATATCCCGAACCTTCATACAAAAAGTGAAGGGGCGAAAGAATTCGCCCCTTTCCTATTAACCGAATACACCTACTGAAAATATGAATCGGGGCGGGTATCGCCACCGGTCCACATTGATTTTACAAGCCAGCCAGCCAGAAGGACATGGCGGCGCGAAATATATTTCAGCGTTCATTATTATACGGTTAATAGCATGGTCTTTTAACTGGATGCAGTCCGGATATGGCTCAAAGCCTTTGGACAATCACAAAAACCGCTGATTGCTGCGATGGCACGTTGCCGGCGGCGCAGCGCGGCGTCCGGGAACATGAGTCAACAGGTTGACTGGCAACAAAGTAGCAGGTTTTTTTCCAGGAATAAAGTCACAGGTCCAAATTTCGGGCGGCATACAATGTTCATATTCCCCGATGGGAAAAATGACGCCAAGACCATTAATTATGCAGGAATTTCGGAGGATGAGGTTAAGGAGGTATAGTATCGTTACCTAAAGGTAATAACGTTTTTTTGATATACAAAAAAAATCAGGAGGAATGTGCCATGATCGCGTCTTCTACCCATTGCGACACGAGGTCGAGCTGTTCATCCATCGTAAGGTTGCTGTTGTCGAGGATGATGGCGTCGTCTGCTTTTCTGAGGGGGCTAACGGCGCGGTTGGAATCGATATAATCGCGGAGCTCGAGGTTTTCCTTGACTTCGTGAAGCGAGATATTGGGGTTCTTGGCGTAAAGTTCCTTGAACCGGCGTTGCACGCGCACGGCAGGGTCTGCCGTCATGAAGATCTTCAGTTCTGCATGGGGGAATACGACGGTGCCGATATCCCTTCCATCCATTACGATCCCTTTCACGGTGCCCATTTGCTGCTGCCGGGCAACGGCAAATTCCCGCACTTCGCGGACCGCCGCCACTTCGCTCACTTTTTCCGCCACAACCATTTCCCGGATCATGGGCTCCACGTTCTCTTCATTGAGGTACATATCGCTCTGGCCGGTCAGCTGGTTATAGACAAATTCGAGATGGATACTGTCCAGCGCGGTTTTCACCTGGTAAGTGTCTGCCCAGTCCACACGTTGTTGAATGAAATACAGGGTGATCGCGCGATACATGGCACCGCTGTCGATATACAGATAATTCAGCTTCGCCGCCAGTTGCCTGGCCAGCGTGCTTTTCCCGCAGGAGGAATATCCGTCAATCGTGATGATGATCTTTTTCAAAGCCCGGTATTTTTAAGCGTGTGCGGTGTTAGGTAATCAGACACTGCAAATTTGCTGCAATTCCGGGAATTTAACAAGGATTTTGTTGCCTACCGTTCCAGCACCACGATCTTGAAGGTCCGCACCAGCCGGCCTGTCTGCCGGTCGTAAAACACCAGCACATATGTTCCTTTCGCCAGGTTGTTCACATAAATCGTCCGTTCTCCTTCGATCTGGTGCTGGTCCATCACCTGCCCCACGCTGCTCACGATCTGCATGAGGAGTTTGGATTGCAGGCCGCGCACCCGCACCTGGAAGTTCCCGAAATTGGGGTTGGGGAACACGTCGAGGCGGAGGAACGGCGGCACTTCGCGGATTTCCGTCACGCTTTCGCGGCCGCCATTGCGCGATACGGCCCGTATGCGGTAATAACTCCAGCCATCATGGCCGTTGGGGTCCACATATTTATAATCGAGCCGCGTGGTAGTGTTGCCGTTGGGGGCCATGGAAAATACCTCCCCTACTTTCACGAAACCCGTGTCCTTATCCAGCCTCCGTTCGATGATGAATTTTTCGTTGTTCAGTTCGCGGGCAACCGACCATTCCAGCTGCACGAGCGATTCGTTGATGCGGTACGCGTTAAACACGATGAAAACGGCCGGCGCGTAGGGGCCGTACAATATCGAGGCTTTCGTGAAATATTCGTTGTTGCGGATGCCCTTGCTGAAGCGGCGCACGTGCATCGTGGCGTTCCGCAGCGTACCGGTAGTGGTGATGTTGCCGGCTACGGGGAAAGATTCCGGTTCTACGTTGTCCCAGGTGTTGTTGAGATAGCGGGATACGTAGGAAGAGGCGCGCCAGGCGCTGTAATCGCGGCCTTCGTCGGCATTCATGTGCTGGATGGTGAGGCGCGTGTCGGACTCGTCTGTCCGCCCCCGGGCGATGTTCCAGGTTTTGTTGGTGAAATCCAGTTTATTGACGAGGCCTGAAATGGCGTATTGGTATACGCTGTCGAACACGCGGGCGCGGAAATCGTCGGCCGGGCCGCTGTATTCGATCTGGAAAGGGGCGTAGCCCGCCGGGGATGAGCCGATGGGGAAAACGACCTTTCCGTCTGCACCTTTTACCTGTTCGCGGAAGAGGAACCCTCCTGCGATGGCGGTGCCGGTCACGATGAAGGCCTGTTCGCTGTAACCTGTTATCTGCCCGGGATTGCCGTTCCCGATCACGAGGTTCCAGCCGTTGAGGAAGAGGTGGCCGGCGGTGAAATTGAGGGTATTGCGGATCTTGAGGTCTGTCAGGTCGGCCATGATCAGCCCCAGCGGATTATTGATATCGATGTTGGGAAAAGTGGCACCGAGGCGGCTTACGGCGTTATATCCGCCGAAAACCTGTTGCGAACCCTGGTTGCCGTAAAGGGGATTGTTCCCGTAAAAACGGAATATGCCGCCCTTGCCTGTAATGCCGTTGACGCTTTCGTCGGGCAGGGAAGCGCCGGCGCCGTTGCTCCACGATTTGCCGAAGAAATAGATGGAGGCATTGCTGCCGGAGCCGAGAGCACCGTTATTCACCATATTGCCGTAAACGCTGAAATTTTCTCCCGGGTTTACCTGCAAGCGCTCTCCCGGCGCGATGTACACGGCCGCCTGTTGCGCCTTCGCGAGGAAAGGCAGGAAGGAAAAAGCGAGGATGGTCGAAAAACGTTTCATGGTTCTTAGAATTCTATCTGCCTATAATGACCCAATTGTTATCATCCAATGCCTGGAGCGTTATTGTACTTGTTGTGGAAGTCCGGCTATTGGAAGGCTGAAAACTGAGGTCGCCCGTTGTTAAGTTAATTGCATCTCCAGTAGATGGATGGATGTTTACATCCGGCGCCGCGCCGCCCCCCTGTACCATTCCCCGAATGATCAGAATCCGGCCCGGAGTAACAGATGCATCCGGAAGATTGATCGTTATCTCTGCGCCACTGCCACCTGTTACCCTCGCAACGATCGTGTAGTCGGTTGGATCCACATTATATGTTCCAGATGTCACGAGTTTAATATTGGCGGCAAAGCCCGTATGCAAGCGCGTAGTACCATCGCCGGTGATCCGCACGCGGGCAGTATTGTTGGTACTGAAGATAATGTTGCGGTTGTTGGTCATGTTGAAGTTCAGGCTGTCCGTTCCCACACGTTCTCCTGCAAACTGGATCGAAGCGGGGTGGCTGATGAATTTCTGCCATACCGAAGTACCCAGGTTACTAACCGAGTTTCCCCGGAAATACGCATTATGATCATTCAGGTTGAATTGTCCGAAATACCCGCCCCCAACGGTTTGCAGCATCATACTGAACCAGGCGCCTTCGTTGGGGATGGGATTTAACGGTGCCGCCTGAACGTCTGTCTGGAACACGCCGCTCCCCTTGCTGACATATCCATTATAATCGCGTACCACTTCGCCTTCTCCGGCGCCCGTGGTGGTTGCCATATACAGCGGAAGACCGCTGCGCTGTTTACCGCTGATTACCCAGTTCGTGCCATCGCTGACAAGGCGGAGGCTATATCCGGGAGACAGTGCCACTGTAGGGTTGGCAGCATTCTGACCGCGGATATTATAACCCGTGAAATTTACGTTCGCTGTGCCGTACGCCACCACTTCGATGGCGCGGCCTTTATAGCTGGCAGGGTTTTGCAATGCAAAATTCGCGTCTGCCGTGTTGTTCATGATCACGACGCTGTTGGAATCCGCCATGGCGAAGTTCCCCGTGGCCACGGCCACGTTGGTGGCGGTGGAACCGTTGACATGCAGAGCGGAATTCGGGTAAAGCGTGCCTACGCCCATCTTTCCCGTTTCCGTGATCCGCCCGTATTCGATGGCATTGGTTTTGAAAATGAGCGGCTGGGCGTCTGTAGTACCCAAAAAGTTCAATGCGGGGTTAATGGTGGAATTGCCGGTCAGGTTCCAGCCCGTGGAAGCGGCGTCGCTTACGGGTTTCCAGGTGCCACTGGAGCGGATGTATACTTTATTGTCGGTGGTATTGTAGATCACCATGCCCGCAGCAGCTGTGTCTAGCGGGGCTTTGGTGAGCGCCGTAGCATTGACGCGGGGCAGCAGCAGGCCTTTGCGGGAGCTTTCCATTTCGAGGAGCGCGTCTCCACGGATGATGCCCGTGTTGCCGCCTAGTTTAAGCTGGGCCTTTGCATCCTGCCCCGGGAAAAGGGCGGAAAGGAAGATGGATGCGGCGATGCTGCAAAGAGAGAAGGAAAATTTCATATCGGGGGGATTGTTGGATTATAAAGGAACGGCGGCGCGTTTACCGCCGTTCCTTTCAATCTAAAATCTATTACATTACGGAGCGGGATACCATGTACCAGGTAGTACCGTCGGATACTACGGTTACGGTGA
This sequence comes from Chitinophaga rhizosphaerae, assembly GCF_003958645.1. Classification (GTDB taxonomy): domain Bacteria; phylum Bacteroidota; class Bacteroidia; order Chitinophagales; family Chitinophagaceae; genus Chitinophaga; species Chitinophaga rhizosphaerae. The sequence continues at coordinate 675,107 of NZ_RXLO01000003.1, read as the reverse complement.
ACCCGGGCTCGCTGATGATGACGGATGCGCGGCCGCTGATCTGTCCGCCGCTGGCTACGATGTGCAGCTGTGCGATCTCGTCGGTGATACGCTGTTCGCGGCGGATCATGTATACGCGGTTTTTCGCGCTGGCGGCTGCAGGAAGGGTGATCGTGGAAACAGGCTCTGTTTCACCCACTGCACCGGTGCCACTGGAGGCGCACTTGGCCACTACCATGTAATCGTCGATGCCGAGCGTATGGTCTCCCGGGGTGAGGATCCGGAACGGAATGGACATGGAGCCGTTGATGTTCACTTTGGACCCTACCACTGCGTTGCCGCCGATGTTCAGGGTATCGAGGATGGTTTTTTGACCTTTGAAAGATTGAGATTCGGTCGTAACGATACCCGCCGCAGTTGCGGATGCGTCAGGCACGTTCACTTTAACTGTATTCGGTGTGGTTACGATGGAGAAACCACTACCGTCTTTGCCTGCTTCGATGTTGATGCTACCGTCGGTAGACAGTGCAGTAACATCCGCATTTCCCGGCACTTTCACTTTGGAAATGCCATTGAGGCTATGCGCGGGGATTTCAACCGTTTCCAGTGCAAAACCGGCCTGGTCGTTCAGAACGGCCATGTAATATGTTGCAGGAACCGCCGTGCTGAAAGGCGTCGGGTTGTTGAAAGTCAGCGCCTGACCTACGATCGTGTTACCGTTAAAAGTTGCGTCGCCGGTTGTGGTTAAGGTCCCGCCTACGGTGGTGTTGCCGGTGATGGCTACGGTTTCAGCGAAAGTGGCCGGTTTTTCGAAAGCAGCGGTGCTTTTGAAGGTAGCGGCGCCTTCAGTAGTTACGGTGTTTTTGAACGTTGCTGCGTTGTTAAAGGTTTTTGCACCGGCGAAAACCTGTGCGCCCGTGCTTACGACCCCAGCCGCTGTTTCGGACGCTTCGATCATGTGCAGCACCAGTTTGCCTTCGTCGGCCCCGGTCAGGCGAACGATGCGCGCGCCCTGCTCGGTAGCGGTACCATCGGATACGATGTTGCCTACGGAAATACCGTCTACGGAGGTGATCGCCTGGAGTTTCTTCCAGTCATCGATCGTCATGAAACCATATTGCTGTGTGGTGCCGCCGATCATGATCGGCAGTTTCACGTCCAGCGTTTTGGATGCGCCGGTGATCACCAGTTCCGCGATGTCATTGGTGTTTGCCGGAGAAATGCTCATCGTCAGGTTGCCCTGCAGGCCATTCACACCGGTTACGGAGGTGAGCGAGAGGTCTTTTTTCTGGATGAGGCCGTCTGTTCCGATGATCACCACCTGGTTGGAGCTGGCCGCGGCGTCGGGAACGTTCGCGTAGGGAACGGTGATGTTTCCCGTGTTGGGATCGAACCGCATTACTTCATTGTTATTGGCTTTGAAGATCAGCGGAAAGGTGTTGGTGGTACCGAGCCAGTCGCCTGCGCTCACATCGTTACCGGTCAGTTTCCAGGGTCCGGCCCCACCAGCGTCGCCGGCCATTTTGGTCCACGCGGCTTTGGTGTTGCCGTCTGCGGTTTTCACGTAGAAACCGACGCCTCTCGAATCGGCAGCGCCATCGTTTACATACACTACCATACCCGGCGTCGGGTTGCGGCTAACGAGGAGTTCATATCCGGTTTTGTTGAGGCGGGGCAGCAAAAGGCCCTTCCTGGCGCTCTCCAGTTCAAGTATGGCGTTAGCGTCTACTACCGCCGGGTCTCCCCCGATCTTGACCTGTGCCTTCACGCCGTCGTAAGAGAAAAATAACGCGAGGAATACACCCGCTATGCGTAACGACTTCTTCATAGGTAAAAGGTTAAAAAAATATGCGTTTATAGAGATGAATTGAAAACCAAGTCCTTTAATAATTACTGTTCTGCCCGACTCATTTTACTTGCCCATGCTAATCTTCCACAATATTACATATAAATTTTGATTAATATATCTTTTTGATCATGTTTTTTATTTAAACAATATGTAATATGATCGGGAAAACATATATGGATTTGATAACCAGTGTAAAACGGGGCATAAAAAAAGCTGCCGGCTCATCGCCGGCAGCTGTATGATTGATTGATCTTTTTACGGTTTACGCTTCGGATTTCTCCGATTTGCTTTTTGAGGGGTTCTTCAGGGAGAATACCAGTTTCTGGTTTTCCTTGTCGAGGTCCGCGATGAGGATATCCCCGTTGTGGATATTCATGTTGAGGATCTCTTCCGCCAGGGGATCTTCCAGGTATTTCTGGATGGCCCTGTGGAGCGGACGGGCGCCAAACTGCTGATCGTACCCTTTTTCGGCCAGGAACCCTTTCGCCTCGTCGGTCAGTTCCAGGCTGAAGCCCAGGTTCTGCAGGCGAACGAGCACTCCTTTCATCGTGATATCGATAATGGTGTAGATATCTTCCTTGCTGAGCGAGTTGAAGATGATCACATCGTCGATACGGTTGAGGAACTCGGGAGAGAACGTCCGTTTCAGGGCTTTTTCGATCACCGCTTTGGTGTTCTCTTCTTCGTTCACCACACGGGTACCAGTAGTGAAGCCTACGCCTGCACCGAAGTCTTTCAACTGGCGCACCCCGATGTTGGAGGTCATGATGATGAGCGTGTTCTTGAAATCTACTTTCCGGCCCAGGCCGTCTGTCAGAATACCGTCGTCGAGCACCTGTAGCAGGATATTATAGATATCCGGATGGGCTTTTTCGATTTCGTCGAGCAGGATCACCGAGTACGGTTTGCGGCGTACTTTTTCGGTGAGCTGACCGCCTTCTTCGTATCCTACATATCCCGGAGGTGCACCGATGAGGCGGCTTACGGAGAATTTCTCCATGTATTCGGACATATCGATACGGATGAGCGCGTCTTCCGAGTCGAACATATACCGGGCGAGGGCTTTTGCCAGTTCGGTTTTACCGACACCGGTGGGGCCCAGGAAGATGAAGGTACCGATGGGTTTCTTCGGGTCTTTGAGGCCAACGCGGTTACGCTGGATGGCTTTCGTGACTTTGGAAATGGCTTCGGCCTGACCCACCACGGCGGATTTGAGGTCTTCGCCCATGCGGCGGAGCTTTTCGTTTTCAGCCTGCACCATCCGTTTTACGGGGATGCCGGTCATCATGCTCACCACTTCGGCGATCGCTTCTTCATCGATCGGGTAGCGTTTGTGTTTTACTTCTTCTTCCCACACGGCTTTGGCCTTTTCGAGGTCTTCGCCGAGTTTCTTTTCGGTATCGCGGAGGGCGGCGGCTTCTTCGAAGCGTTGGCTCTTCACGACTTTATTCTTTTCCTGCTTGATGTCTTCGATCTGTTTTTCGAGATCGAGGATATTCTGCGGAACGTTGATGTTTTTGAGATGGACGCGGGCGCCAACTTCATCGAGCACGTCGATGGCCTTGTCGGGCAGCAGGCGGTCGGTCATATAACGGTCGCTGAGTTTCACGCATGCATCGATGGCGTCGTCAGTGTAAGACACGTTATGGTATTCCTCGTAGCGCGGTTTGATGTTGTTGAGGATCTGGATGGTTTCCTCCACGGAGGGGGGATCTACCATTACCTTTTGGAACCGGCGGTCGAGGGCGCCGTCTTTCTCGATGTACATGCGGTATTCATCCAGCGTGGAGGCGCCGATGCACTGGAGCTCGCCTCTTGCGAGGGCGGGCTTGAAGATGTTGGAAGCGTCCAGCGAACCGGAAGCGCCGCCTGCGCCAACGATGGTATGAATTTCATCGATGAACAGGATAACGTCGCGGTTCTTTTCCAGCTCGTTCATGATCGCCTTCATCCTTTCCTCGAACTGGCCGCGGTATTTGGTACCGGCCACGAGGGCGGCGAGGTCGAGGCTTACCACGCGCTTGTCGAACAGCACGCGGGAAACCTTGCGCTGCACGATGCGGAGGGCGAGGCCTTCCACGATGGCGGTTTTACCTACCCCTGGCTCACCGATCAGGATGGGGTTGTTCTTTTTACGGCGGGAAAGGATTTGCGAAACGCGTTCGATTTCCGCTTCGCGGCCCACGATCGGATCGAGGCTGCCGCTTTCGGCCAGTTTGGTGATATCACGACCGAAGTTATCGAGAACGGGAGTTTTCGACTTGGTGTTGGTTTGCTTCTGTTTGGAAGCATAACTTTTGCGTTCGTCTTCGAACTCCTCTTCTCCGGGGTCATCGAATTCCGCTTTCGGATCGGCAGATTTTACGAAGCCCAGTTCGTTTTTAAAAGTATCGTAGTCCACGTCAAATTGTTGAAGGATTTGCGTACAAACGTTTTCTTTATTCTTGAGGATGGATAGCATGAGGTGCTCTGTTTCCACGGTGGGACTCTTCAGCGCCTTTGCTTCCAGCACGGTTACCCGGATCACTTTCTCTGCCTGGCGGGTCAGGGGAAGACTGTTGATGTTCGCAATGTTTTTGCCTGTCTTGTCTTTTATCGCCAACTCCACTTCCTTGCGTAACTCATACAGATCAACGTTCAGCGCCTGTAGGATTTTTACAGCCGTTCCCTCACCTTCACGAATAATACCCAGCAGCAGGTGTTCCGTACCGATGAAATCATTACCCAGTCGCAAAGCCTCCTCCCTACTGAACGTAATGATCTCCTTTACTTGCGGTGAAAAATTCTGATCCATTGTTTGTTGATTTTGTTAAACCCTTACGGGGGCATGCTTATACAATATTACCAAATAAAATTGGATTTACTTTTTATCCTTGTACATAATTGGTTAAGATTTACTTTTGCGCTGAAGGGCCTGGTTTGCTGAATATATCTACGAGAAGAGGGATGTTGACGATTGGGTGTTATTTACTTCTCAAGGTACGTTCTTCGACGGGTTTCCTTTTTGCCGAATCCTTTTTTTTATAATGTTTGTGATTGATAACATCCGCCGTATGCAATTCAAAATTGATACCAAAGAGAAAATACTGATTTTTAGGCTGGAAGAAGCCGCCCTGGATGCCAAAATGGCCGCGGATTTCGAAAAGGAAGTCCTCGGCGTACCCGAATTGACCGGTCTCAACCTCGTGCTGGACCTGCATTCCCTCCAATCTGCCGATGCGCGTGCGCTGGAAGCCATTTTTACAGTGTACCAGCACCGGTACGACCATGGGCTTTCGGCCGCCGTCACCGGACTTAACAAGGTTTTAACAGCCGAGCTCTCGGAACTACACCCCGAAATGCTCAATATCGTGCCCACCGAATCCGAAGCCATCGATATGGTGATGATGGAAGACCTGGAACGCGAACTGGATCTCGGCGATGAATAATTTTTAACTACTGGATCATGTTTGCGGTCACCATTCTCGGCAATAACTCGGCGATCCCCACCCCGGAGCGGCACCCCACCGCGCAGGTACTCACGTATAACGATCAACTGATGCTGATCGACTGCGGAGAGGGTACACAAACACAGCTTACCAAATACAAGGTGCGCCGCGGAAAAATCCGTTATATCCTCATCAGCCACCTGCATGGCGATCATTATTTCGGACTGATCGGCCTCATCAACAGCATGAGCCTCCTCGGCCGCGTGGAACCGCTGACGGTTTTCGGTCCTCCGGGACTGTGGGACATCCTCGAGCTGCAGCTCCGCCATGCCGCCACCACCCTGCGTTTCGAGCTGCAATTCCAACCGCTGACACCGGAGTCGGCAGGCGTGCTTTTCCAGGATAAGGACATGGAAGTGTCCTGCTTCCCCACCCGCCACCGCATCCCCTGTTATGGTTTCGCTTTCAGCGTACAGCGCCGGAAGCGCCGCATCATACCCGAACAAACCCGCGCCTACGAAATCCCGTCCGCCTTCTTCTCCCACCTGGCCGACGGGGAAGATTATGTGCGGAAAGACGGGACCGTCGTTAAAAACGACTGGGTGACGCTGCCCCCGCACCGCGCCCGGCGGTATGTTTATTGCGCCGACAGCATTTACGACGAGGATCTGGTGCCCTGGCTGCGGGATGCCGACCTCATGTACCACGAAACCACTTACCTCGACGATCTGCGCCAGCGGGCGGCCGACCGGTACCACAGCACTACCGTCCAGGCCGCTACCCTCGCCGGTATGGCGGGCGCCCGGAGGCTCCTGATCGGGCATTTCTCTTCCAAATACACCGAACTGCAACCCTTCCTCGACGAGTGCATCCCCGTTTTCCCCAATACGGAACTGGCGATCGAGGGGGCGACCTACATCATATAATTCTTTATTAAAATATAATTTATTTATAAAAGCAATACCTAAAATGGTGTATTGCAGAGGAAAAAGTATGCATTTATCTTTATGCATTAAATATTTTTCCTATAACATGAAACACGCAGCACTTACCTTCGTCGCAGCCCTTTGCCTCGGCACTGCGGCCATGGCGCAGCAGACCGGATCATCTGTCGACAGCACCATTGAAACAGCCCCTACCCGGAAAGAGCGGTTACGCAACCTCCCGATGTACTCCAACATCCTGAAAACCAATCTTTCCAGCCTCACCCTCAACAACTACAGTCTTACCTACGAACGCATGCTGACGCGCAAAATCTCCGCATCGCTAGGGTACCGTTACATGCCGAAAAGCGCCCTTACCAAGAGCATGCTCGGTGAAAACGTGATGGACCAGATCAAGGAAGACGGGGAAGACGATCTGCAAAGTCAGCTCGATAAGTTGCAGATGAGCGGCGGCGCCCTTACGGCGGAATTCCGCATTTACACCGGCAAGCGCCCCGGCGCCAGGGGCTTCTACGGCGGCATCTATGGCCGTTACAGCAAATTCAAGTACGATTATCCGTTCGATTATGAGCAGGAAGACGGTTCCACCACCCTCGTGCCACTCAACGGCCATACCAGCGGCTTCGGCGGCGGTGTGATCATGGGCGGGCAGTTCATGATCGCGAAACGCGTGGTGGTGGACCTTTACATCATCGGCGCCCACTACGGCAAAATGACAGGCAAAGCGGAAGGGCTCACCGACCTCAGCGATCTCGACGAGCAGGACCGTGCCGATCTGAAAGCCGACCTGGAAGATTTGGTGGACCTCGGCGGAAGTGAAAAAAACATCAAGGCCGATGTGCGCGACGACGGGATCAGGGCAGATATCAGCATGCCTTTCCTGGGCGTTCGCGGGCTCGGGCTTACCGTTGGTTTTGCCTTCTAGTGGAATATCCTGTTCAACCCTATACCCCTGGGTCGCCTGGCAAGGGCGCCTTTTATTGCAACATACATCCGCCCAGCAATGGCATTGCATAGCGGTAGCATGGATATCGCATAACAAAAAGGGCTGACGCCTGGTATAAAAACCGGCCGTCAGCCCTTCCGCTTTCCGGTGAAACCGGGTTAGTATGCGGAGAGATACTTTTTGATCTGTTGCTGGAGCGCTTCCGTGGCGGGGATTACCGGCAGGCGGAACACGTTTTCGATGAGACCGGCCTGGTGCAGGAACGCCTTGATGCCGGCGGGATTGTTTTCCGCGAACATGAGGTCGAAGCCTTCTAGCATGCGGTAGTGCAGGTTACGGGCCGTTTCGAAATCTCCGGCCAGTGCGGCTTTCACCATCGCCGGAAAATCTTTCGCGAAATAGTTCGCAGCTACGGAGATAACACCGTCCATCCCGCAGGCCAGTTGTGGCATGGCAACGCCATCGTCTCCGCTGATCACCAGGAACCCTTTGGGTTTGTCGCGGATGATCTGCATGCATTGCAGCATATCCCCCGACGCTTCTTTCATGGCGATGACGTTTTCCACTTCGTGTGCGATACGCAGGGTGGTTTCCGCCGTCATGTTACGGCCGGTGCGGCCCGGAACGTTGTAGAGGATGATGGGCTTGGGAGATGCGGCGGCGATGGCCTTATAGTGCTGGAAGATGCCTTCCTGCGTGGGTTTGCTGTAATAAGGGGCTACGCTGAGGATGGCAGCGGCTTCGTCGAGCGGGCAGGATGCCAGCCGTTTCACGACATCGGCGGTGTTGTAGTCGCCAACGCCCACCACCACGGGCACGCGTTTATTCACCTTTTCGAAGGTAAAGCGGATCAGGTCGAGTTTTTCTTCGGAGGAAAGTGTGGGTGTTTCCCCGGTTGTGCCGAGGGTCACGACGTAGTCTACGCCCCCGGTGATCACATGATCGATAAGCCTTTCAAGGGCATTCCAGTCAATCGCTTCGCTGGCGGTGAACGGTGTCACCAATGCCACGCCGGTGCCCCTTAATTGTTCCTGTAACATATTTCAAATGGTCAATGGCCGCAGTGCTGCCTTAGAAAATGCAAAGATTGTCAATTGGATTGATACCCGCAATACAGCCGTGCACTTTTTTGCCGGACGATCGTCAATTTTGATCAACGTTCTTCGAAGAAGCCCATATTGGAAAATTTATCGATCCGTTGCTCGATGCGCGTGTCCGGGTCGATCTTTTTCAGTTCGGCCAGGGTTTCGACGAGGCGGTTCTTCAGGATTTCGGCCATTTCTTCGTGGTTGGAATGTGCGCCGCCCACGGGTTCGGGGATCACACCGTCTACCAGCCCGAACTGGCTCATATACCCGGAAGTGAGTTTGAGTTCTTCCGCCGCTTTTTCCTTGAAATTCCAGCTTCTCCAGAGGATGGTGGAGCAGTTTTCGGGGGAGATTACGGTGTACCAGCTGTTTTCGAGCATGAAGATACGGTCGCCGATGCCGATGCCCAGCGCGCCGCCGGAAGCGCCTTCACCGATGATCACGCAGATCACGGGAACGCGGAGCTTCACCATTTCGAACAGGTTACGGGCGATCGCCTCGCCTTGTCCGCGCTCTTCCGCTTCCAGGCCGGGATATGCGCCCGGGGTATCGATGAGGGTGATGATGGGCTTGTTGAAACGCTCCGCCAGCTTCATGAGCCGGAGGGCTTTGCGGTAACCTTCAGGGTTGGCCATGCCGAAGTTGCGGACCTGCCGCATCTTGGTATTCACGCCTTTCTGCTGGCCGATGAACATGGCGGTTTCACCGCCGATTTCCGCGAATCCGCCAACCATCGCCTTATCGTCTTTCACATTGCGGTCGCCATGCAGCTCCACGAAGTTTTCCGTCATCCTTTCGATGTACTCCAATGTGTACGGCCTTTCGGGATGGCGGCTCAGCTGCACTTTTTGCCAGCTGGAGAGATTGTTATAGACCTGTTGCTTGGTGTCGATGATTTTCTGCTCGTACTCTTTCACGGTAGCGGAAACGTCCACGCCGGACTTCTCCCCGTTTTCCCTCAGTTTTTCCAGTTGTTCGTACAGATCCGCAATCGGCTTTTCAAAATCCAGAAATTGCATAAACAGTTTTAATAAAGGTTAAAGTACTTCATAAAGATAGTAAACCCTGTATTGCGCCCTATGGCTGTTTCGTACAGGGACCCGCATAAGTGACCTTCCCGGATGTTGCCGGCGGGTCAGGGGTGCAAATGTAGGATAATTCTCATTGAATCAAAATCCCTGCCGCGGAGGGTAGGGATTCATCATATAAAAAGTATTGATTTGCTGCTGGTTATCCGTCTCCGAAAGCGGCGGCTACTTTCTCCGCCCACTCCGCGTACACGGCCCCGGAAGGGTGTAATTTATCTTCGGCCACGCTTTCCGGCCGGCCACCGGTAAGCCGGTAGCTTTCCGTGATATTAATATAAGGTATGCCCAGTTTTCCGCTGATTTCGCGGCTGATGCCGTTGAACTCGTCGATCTGGTTGCAGATGGCATCCGTATCGCGCCCTGCGGCGAAGGGCGTCACGCTCCAATCAGGGATGCTCACCACCACCACTTTCCCACCTCCTGCAAGCTCCTGCGCCCGTTTCGCCAGCCATTCGAATTCCTGCGCAAATTCCGTTTCCGGCAGCCCGCGGTACTGGTTGTTCACCCCGATCAGCAACGACACGAAATCGTACTCCGGCAGCAGCCGGGTATGGTGTTGCAGGTGATGGACCAACTCACCGGTGGTCCACCCCGTTTTCGCCACGATCTCCGGGGCCTGCAGCAGCATGCCCGCCGCGCGCAGGAGCCGGAGCGCCTGATACGGAAAGCTCTCGAACAACGGAACGCCTTCGCCGATGGTGTATGAATCGCCAAGGGCGAGCCAGTTTTTGATGGGAGTACTCATGCGAATGATTTTAAAACGTCGTGGAACCGGAGCACATCGGAAAAGGAGCAATACAGCGGCGCGGGCGCCAGGCGGATCACGCCGGGCTCGCGGTAATCGCAGATGATCCCGTTTTCCATCATGCGCGCATGGATCGCCTTCCCGTCTTTCGGGAAATACAGCGACAACTGCGCGCCTCTTTGCAGCGGATCGCGGGGGGTGATGATCTCGCAGGGCAGCGCAGCCTGGCCCAGCAGGAATTCCAGGTAAGCCGTGAGCCGGAGGCTTTTGGCGCGCAATGCGCCGATCCCCGCTTCCTTAAACATTTCCAGCGAAGCTTTCAGCGCCACCATGTTGAAAACCTGCGCGGTACTGATCTGCCAGCCGGCCGCGCCGGGTTTCGGGACGAATCCCTTTTCCATCTTGAACCTCGTTTTTTCATCGTTCCCCCACCAGCCGCCGAGGCGCGGAAATGCGGGATCGCTGCCGTGCCTTTCATGCACGAAAAGCCCGCCGGCCGCGCCGGGGCCGCCGTTCAGGTATTTATAGGAGCACCAAACGGCGAAATCCACGTTCCAATCGTGGAGCTGCAGGGGAATATTGCCTGCCACGTGGGCAAGGTCCCACCCTGCAAAGGCGCCCTGCCTTTGCGCGGCGGCGGTAATGGCGGGCATATCGTAAAACTGGCCGGTGTAATAATTGATACCGCCCATGAGCACCAGCGCCAGGCTGCTGCCCTGGCGGGCGATGACATCGAGGATGTCTTCCGTGCGGAGGAGTTTCTCCCCTTCCCGCGGCGAAATTTCCACGAGGGCATCGTCGGGGTCCAGCCCATGAAGGCGGACCAGCGTTTCGAGCGCGTATTGGTCGGACGGGAACGCCCCGGCTTCCATCACGATGCGGTACCGCTCTTTCGTAGGGCGGTAAAAGCTCTGGAGGATGAGGTGCAGGTTAACGGTGAGCGTATTCATGACGGTCACTTCATCGGGCGAGCAGCCCATCATGCCAGACAGCGTTTCGTTGAAATTGGCATGATAGAAAAGCCAGGGATTTTTGGCGCGGAAGTACCCTTCCACCGCCAGGTTCCGCCAATCTTCCAGTTCTTGCTCAATGGCGCCGGCGACGGACCGGGCTTGCAGGCCGAGGGAGTTTCCGCAGAAATAAATGGCGTCTTTCCCCGCATGTTGCGGGAAGTGGAATCGGGATTTGAAGCCGGCGAGCCCGTCTTGCTGATCTAAGGCCGCGGCGAAAATAACGGTTGGTTCAAATGCGGTATTCATGAAGGCAATATAACGAAAAAGGCATCGCCGCAGATTGCCGGGAAGGACCAACGGTTGTACGTCTTCACCGCAAACCCGCTCGCCTCCGCCTTCACCGCCGCCAGTTGTTCATCGAGCTCCCCGACGGCCCTGCGGAAGAGGGTTTCCGAGACGCCGTCTTACCAGAATCGGATAAACAGCCGGATGTCTGCGCTGTCGTTCATGTTGAGGATGCTTCCGCGTATGGGTTTGATGGATGGGTCGCCGGCGATGATGACCGTTTGGATGCGGAAGGAATCCGGGGATTTATGTGACTCAAGTCACCTTTACGGCGTGCGAATTGGCCCATATTTGCATCATGAAACGAATTTTTTCGCAATGGTCTGCCGGACGATGGATCAGGCTGGGTGCCGGAGCGACCATTTTTATTTACAGTATGCTTATGAGGGAATGGCCACTGGCCATTTTCGGCGGCCTGTTCGCGCTGATGGCGGTACTCAACGCCAGCCCCTGCGCTTCCGGCAATTGCCGGGTGCCCGATAACCGGACGCGCCGCTAAAATTACGATGCATTGTTTCCGGGGGAAACAAATGTGAGGGCCTGCCGGTTGCGCGGGCCCTTTTTTTCGCTCCCGGCGCAGGCATTTCCCATCCCCCGAAAAATGATTTTTATCATACCTCCCGCCCATGCTGCATTCCAGCGGAAAACCCATTTCATAATTAAAGACTTTTTTGTCTTTTATTAAAGCATTTCCCCGTAGCTTTGTGCTGTTTCCCTGGCTCTTATTAAGGACAATTATGTATTTATTTAAAATCGATAAACAATTCACCATGACACACCTGGAACAAGCCGTCATCGGCCAGCTCGTATCCGGCAATTACCGCACCGCCGCCGTTTTCAGTAAATACCGGATCGACTTCTGCTGCAACGGCAACCGCACCGTGGAAGAAGCCTGTGCCCAGAAGAAAATAGACATATCGGCGGTAACGGCAGACCTGGCGGAAGTGCTCGGCGTTCAGCCCGAGACCGGCACGGATTACAACACCTGGGAGCCAGACGTTCTGGCCATTCACATCGTAGACCGGCACCATGCCTACGTCGCCAACCAGATCCCTGTTTTACAGGCTTACCTGCACAAACTGTCGAACGTACATGGCGGCGCGCATCCCGAGCTTGTCCGCATTGCGCAGCTTTTTAACGAAAGCGCCGCGGAACTGAGCATGCACATGAAGAAGGAAGAGCTGGTCCTTTTCCCGTACATCCGCCAGATGGTGGTAGCCCGGGAAAACGGCACATCGGCCGCTCCGTCGCATTTCGCCACCGTGGCCGGACCGATTTCCATGATGATGCACGAGCACGACCAGGAAGGCGAACGCTTCCGCCAGATCCAGCAACTGACCGGCGACTATACCGTTCCGCCGGACGGATGCAATACTTACCGCGTAACGTATTCGCTCCTGAAAGAATTCCAGGAAGACCTGCATCTTCATATCCATCTCGAGAACAACATTCTTTTCCCGAAAGCGGCCGACCTGGAAAACGGGTTCCGGGCAGTGGGGAAATAGCCCGGCCCGCCAAACGGATCATTCCAACCATCCTTTTGACTTATCTGCCGGCAGCACGTACCCGTGCGGCAGGCAGGCCGCTCCTTGCCATTTTGCGCCCATGACCAAACCGCCTCATAATACGATATATATCATATAAACATGGGGTTACCGTTGCCGAGTGTCATCAAATTCGTTGACGGCGGTCATGAAAGATGCATACACCGATTCAGACCTTTGAACCAAATAAACAACATCATGAAACAGCTCAGGTACCTCTTCATCTGCACCGTGGCCATCGCAATTGCGGCAGCCGGGTGCGGGGGCGGACAGGATAAGGCCGGCGAAGAAAAAGCCCCAGCCTCCGGAACACCCGCCGCCGACAACAATGCCGCGGCCAGCAACGCCGTAGACCCCAAAGGCATCGGCAAATTCAGGGACGTGCAGCTCACCCACCCGCTGGATGAAGCCATGGCCAAAAAAGGACTGGAAATCGCCGAAGTAAAATGTACTTCCTGCCACAAAACCACCGAAGAAAAACTGGTAGGGCCCGGCTGGAAAGGCGTTACAGACCGCAGAACCCCCGAATGGATCATGAACTTCGTCACCAACGTGGATGAAATGCTCGACAAAGATCCGGAAGCGCAGGCCATGCTGGAAATCTGTATGGTCAGAATGCCCAACCAGAACCTTTCCGACGACGATGCCCGCGCTGTATTGGAATACATGCGCAAGCTCGACGGCAAGAACTGATAATTTCCATTCCCGTTAATATACTTTAATATGAAACTACCTCCCTTACTCCTGGCCGCAGCCGCTGCGCTGACCGTCCAGAGCTGCAAGATGAAGAGCACCGAATCGGCCGTGGGCGGCGACGCCGCTGCACGTACGTACGTGGCTCCCGGTAAATACGATGAGCTATACAATTTCGTTTCTGGTGGCTTCTCCGGCCAGGTATCCGTATACGGCCTGCCTTCCGGCCGCCTGCTGAAAGTGCTGCCCGTTTTCTCGGTGAACCCCGAAAACGGTTACGGCTACAGCGAAGAAACCAAACCCATGCTGAACACTTCCCACGGCTTCGTTCCCTGGGACGATCAGCACCACCTGGCGCTTTCGCAGACCAATGGCGAGCACGACGGCCGCTGGCTTTTCGCCAACGCCAACAACTCGCCCCGCGTGGCCCGCATCGACCTGAAGGCGTTCAAGACCATGGAAATCATCGAACTGCCCAACAGCGGCGGTAACCACTCTTCCCCCTTCCTCACCGAAAACACCGAATACGTGATCGCCGGAACGCGGTTCTCCGTGCCTGTGGGCAACGCAGAATCCCCGCTGGACAATGCTTCCTACAAAAAGAACTTCAAAAGCACCGCGTCGTTCATCGGTATCGACAAGCATTCCGGGCACATGAACGTGGCCTTCCAGATCATCCTCCCCGGGATGGACCTCGACCTGAGCCGTGCCGGTAAAGGGCCCAGCCACGGATGGTTCTTCTTCTCCACCTACAACACCGAACAGGCCAGCACCCTGCTGGAAGTGAATGCTTCACAGAAAGACAAAGACTTTATCGTGGCAGTGAACTGGAAAAAGGCGGAAGAATACGTGAAAGCCGGTAAAGCCAGGAAGATGGCCACCGAATATTATCACAACACGTTCAACGAAGAGAACCACGCCGCAACTTCAGAGATCATCAAAGAAGTGCTGACGCTGGACCCGGAAGAGCTCAAAGACCTCGTGTACCTCATCCCCTGCCCCAAATCGCCGCACGGCTGCGATGTGGACCCCTCCGGCGAATTCATCGTGGGCTCGGGCAAACTGGCCGCGCTGATCCCGGTATTCGCCTTCCGGAAATTCGTGAAAGCGATCGAAGACAAAGCGTTTGAAGGCGAATACAACGGTATACCCGTCATCAAGTACGAAGCAGCGCTCCACGGCGAAGTACAGAAACCCGGCCTCGGGCCCCTGCATACCGAATTCGACGGCAAGGGCAATGCGTATACTTCCTTCTTCGTGTCTTCCGAAATCGTGAAATGGAGCGTCAAAGACCTGAAAGTGCTCGACCGTGTGCCGACTTACTACTCCATCGGTCACCTCATGGTTCCCGGCGGCGACACTAAAAAACCATACGGCAAATACGTAGTGGCTTACAACAAGATCACCAAAGACCGTTACCTGCCCACCGGTCCGGAGCTGGCACAAAGCGCGCAACTGTATTCCATCGAGGGCGACAAGATGCAGCTGCTGCTCGACTTCCCCACCATCGGCGAGCCGCACTACGCGCAGGCCATCCCGGCGGAGAAGCTGAAAAACCAGAGCGTGAAGTTCTTCGACATCGCCAAAAACAAGCACCCATATGTGGCTGCCGGCGAAAAAGCGACGAAAGTGGAACGTAAAGGCAACCAGGTGCATGTGTACATGACAGCCATCCGTTCCCACCTTACCCCGGACAACATCGAAGGCGTCCAGGTGGGCGACGAGGTTTATTTCCACATCACCAACCTGGAGCAGGACTGGGACATCCCCCACGGCTTCGCCATCAAACACGCCGCTACCGCGGAACTGCTGGTGATGCCCGGCGAAACTTCCACCCTGAAGTTCGTTCCCACCCAACCCGGCATTTATCCCTTCTACTGCACCGACTTCTGCTCGGCGCTGCACCAGGAAATGCAAGGTTACATGCGCGTTTCTCCGAAAGGAAGCAACGTACCCCTGAAATGGCATACCGGGGGAACGGATCCCACCGCCGCCGTTGCCGCTAAATAATTACAAACCCCGGCAGTACGTTTCCCCGGAAATGTACTGCCATCCTTACTACCGGTTATGAACAGAAAATTAAGCGCGTTCGGGAAAGTTAGCATCATACTGGCCACCGGCTGCATCGCGATGCTGTGGATCGTGCCCATGTGGCGGATCGATCTCGCTGCGCCGCAATACCCGGAAGGGATTTCCATGCAGATATGGATCAACGATGTGAAGGGCGACGTAGAGATCATCAACGGCCTGAACCACTACATCGGCATGAAAACCATCCACAAAAACGATTTCAAGGAATTCGTGTACATGCCCGCTGCCCTCGGCGTTTTCTGCCTCCTGGGGCTGCTCGTACTGGTCCTGAACCGCAGGGCCTGGTTCTACGCCTGGACGGGCCTGTTAATCCTCATCGCTGCCGTATCCATGTACGACTTCTGGAAATGGGAATACGATTACGGGCATAACCTCGACCCCACGGCGCCCATCAAAGTACCTGGCATGGCGTACCAGCCGCCCCTGATCGGGTACAAGAAGATGCTGAACTTCGAAGCCCTTTCCCAGCCGGATATCGGCGGATGGTTCTTCATCGCGGCCACTTTATTGCTGACCAGCGCAGCCCTTTACGAATGGCGCCGCGCAAAAAAACAACGGTTATGAAACTGTACTTACCCGCGCTGACGCTCCTCCTCTTCCTCGCCAGCGCCTGCGGCAGGAAATACGAACCGATCGCTTACGGGAAAGACGCCTGCGCACATTGCAAAATGACCATTATGGACCAACGGTTTGCCGCAGAGGTCGTAAACCCGAAAGGCCGCGTGTTCAAATTCGACGACATCGCCTGCCTCCGCGGGTTTAACATCGAACCGGGAAGCCTGCTCTTCGTTAACGATTATTCCGGTAAACAGGCAGAACCGCTGCCTGCCGAGAAAGCGGTTTTTCTCCACCACGAATCGTTCAAAAGCCCCATGGCCGGCAACTTCCCCGCTTTCGCGGACGAAGCCGCAGCCACCGCGCTGAGAGACAGCCTCGGGCTTGATTTCCTCACCTGGGAAAAACTGCCATGACCCTTTTCCGTTCCATATTGCTGTTGCTCCTCCTGCCGATGGGGCTCTCCGCCACGGTGATCCGCACCGGGCCAGGCAGCCTCCTCCAGCACGCGCTCGACAGGGCCCGGCCGGGCGACACGGTGATCGTGGCGCCGGGGCATTACCTGCAGCACGAAATCGTTATCCGCACACCCATCACCCTCATCGGGGAAAATTTCCCCGTGTTCGACGGGGAAAACAAATACCAGCTTTTCGTAATTGCCGCCAGCGGCGTCTGTATGCAGGGCATCACCGTGCAGAACACCGGCCGCAGCAGTATGATAGATATGGCCGGCATCCGCCTCCAGAACGCGGCGCGCGTAAGGGTCAGTAACTGTAAGGTCCTCAACACCACCTACGGCATCTACCTACAGAACAGTAAATACTGCGTGATCGAAAACAACGAGATCCGCTCTTCCGCTACCGACGAGCTGCAGGCCGGCAACGGCGTGCATGCCTGGAAGTCGGACTCCCTCCTTATCCGGGACAACAACATCTCGGGGCACCGCGACGGTATTTACTTCGAATTCGTCACCGGATCCGCCATCATCGGCAACGTTTCCACCAACAACGTCCGCTACGGCCTGCATTTCATGTTTTCGCACAACGACGGTTACAGCCGCAATACCTTCCGCCACAACGGCGCGGGCGTTGCGGTCATGTATTCGAAAAAAGTGATCATGACGGGCAATACCTTCAGCGAACATTGGGGAGACGCGTCGTACGGCATACTCCTGAAAGATATTTCCGACAGCAGGATCGAGCATAACACCTTTGCCCGGAACACGATGGGCGTGTACATGGAAGGGAGCAGCCGCATCCACATCGCGCGGAACACTTTTTCCGCCAACGGCTGGGCCATGCGCGTGCAGGCCAGCTGCGAAGGGAACACCATCGAAACGAACAATTTCCTCGACAATTCCTTCGACGTGGCCACCAACGGAACGCTCATGCTCAACGCATGGCGCAACAATTACTGGGACAAATACGAAGGATACGACCTTGACCGCGATGGCACCGGCGATGTGCCGTACCATCCAGTCAGCGTCTATTCCATCCTTTCGGAAAGAATCCCTTCCACCATGATCCTCTACAGGAGTTTTCTCACCAACATCGTGGACCAGGCGGAAAAAATCATGCCGTCCATCATCCCCGACCAGCTGCGGGACGATTCACCTCAAACGAAAAAATGGAAGCTATGATCCGGATAGAAAAACTGACGAAGTCTTTCGGCAAATTCAAAGCCCTCGACGGGATCGACCTTTCCCTCGAAAAAGGACAGGCCGTTTCCCTGCTCGGGCCCAACGGTTCCGGCAAAACGACCCTCATCAAATCCATCCTCGGCCTCGTCATCCCCGAAAAAGGGGACATCATCATCAACGGCCAGCCTATCCGTAACCATCCCTCTTACCGCGCCCACATCGGCTACATGCCGCAAATCGGGCGGTACCCGGACAATATGACCATCGAACAGGTGCTGCATATGATCAAGGATATCCGGCAAGGGCAATCGGTGCTCGACGAAGAACTGTATGTAAGTTTCGGGCTGGACAAGATCAAACATAAAAAAATGCGGACGCTTTCCGGCGGAACGCGGCAGAAAGTGAGCGCCTGCATCGCCTTCCTCTTCTCGCCCGGCATATACATCCTCGACGAGCCTACCGCCGGGCTGGACCCCGTGGCCAACGAGATCCTGAAAGACAAGATCGCCGCCGAATGCGCGCGGGGCAAGCTCGTGCTCATTACCTCGCACGTGCTCAGCGACCTCGACGGCCTCACGAGCCACATCATTTACCTGCAAGACGGGAAGCTGATGTTCCACCAAACCATCGAACAGCTGCAGGAACAAACCGGCGAAACGAAACTCAATACAATCATCGCAAAAATTCTCACGCATGCGGACCGTAAGCAAATATGTGTTTCTTGACCTGTTGAAGAACCGGTCGATCCTCGTATATACCGCCGTGCTGGCCGTTTTAAGCTTCACCTTGCTGGGGCTCGACGGCGGCAGCGCCAAAGGGTTGCTGAGCCTGCTGAACATCACGTTGCTTTTTGTGCCGGTGATCACCACCCTCTTTTCGGCGATTTACTTTTTCAATTCGCTGGAGTTCATAGAGTTGTTATTGTCCCAACCCGTGAAGCGGACAAGGATTTTGCTGTCTGAATACGGCGGGATGGCGCTGTCGCTCTCCGCGGCGTTCGTGGTGGGCGTGGGTTTCCCGCTGACGGTGATGTTGCCAGTTACCGCATCTTTCGTGCTGATCATAACGGGGGTTTTGCTCACCTTCATCTTTACATCGCTGGGGTTGCTGATTTTCGTGCTTTCCCGCGACAAGACCCGCGGTATCGGGGCGGCCATTATCGTGTCGCTGTTTTTTACGTTGCTGTTCGACGGGTTGATGATGGCTTTCATTTTCACCTTCAGCGATTACCCGATAGACCGGGCGGTGGTGGCGATGGTGGGGCTGAACCCGGTAGACCTGGCGCGGATCCTCATGTTGCTGCAGCTGGACGTGGCGGTGCTGATGGGCTATTCGGGCGCCCTGTTCAAGGAGTTCCTCGGCTCGTCTACCGGCAGCTTGTACGCGGTGGGCTGTTTGGGGCTGTGGACGGTGGTGCCGTTGTGGCTGGCGTTGCGGATATTCCGGAGAAAAGATCTTTGATCAGGCTTTCTTTTTGGGCGGCCGGTTGTTGATGACGATTTTGCCTTTGGCGGATTCTTCCGCCAGCGCCTGGATGGTGGTTTTCTCGAACATCTGGCGGAGTTGCGCCTTGATGGCGCGGTATTGGTCGTGCATGGGGCAAGGGCGGGATTCGGAGCATTCCTTGAGGCCGAGCACGCATTTGGTGATGATCCCGTCTTCCCCCACGGCTTCCAGCACGGCGCGCACGGGGAGTTTGCGGGCGGCATCGGAGAGGTAAAAGCCGCCGTTGGGCCCGCGGACGGAGCTGACAACGCCGTTGTTTTTGGTCAGCAGCTGGAGGATCTTGGCGGTGAAATATTGCGGAGAATCGATCGCCTTGGCGATTTCGTCTATTCCGAGCTTATTGTCTTCCGAGCCTTTCAACGCGATGTAGATAGTGGCCCGGAGCGCATATTCCGCAGATTTGGACAGCATAATGGCGTTCGATTTGCCTGCAAAATAATCATAAAACCCATTCCGCAAACGAATCCGCTGTTTCGTAGAGGCGAAGGGAAGACAGGGTTACGCCTTCCGGGAGATGCGGGCGGATGGAATTGCGGATGAAAAGGAGGAGATTTTCGGCCGAGGGCTCGGCGTCCATCACCAGCAGGTTTTCTTCTGCTGAAATGTCGGGATTGGCGCGAAGGTAGGCCGCAGATACGACCAGGGCGTGGTCTAAACGGTCTACGGCGTTTTCGTTCACCGTGCGCTTGAGGTCCTTGAAATCGATGAGGATCCCCGGCGCGGGGAAATATTCCTCCGGCGCTCCGGCCCTCACCGTAACGTGCAGCTGGTACGAATGGCCATGCACATGCCGGCAGGCGCCGTTGTAACCATGTAATGCATGCGCCGTCTCGAACCGGAAAATTTTAGTTACCTGGATCATCCATTTTTATTTCCTGCAAAGATACTAATAAAAGATATTTTTATCTTTATTTTAAATACCTTTGTACCGCCAACCGAAGGCAATCATTTCGCAGCAGCATCCGCCCTATCACGGGCTCCGCTGTTCTACCCACATCAATCCGAATTTATGGTGCATGAATTTCACATCCCCGTCATGGGGCTGGCTTACACGATCGACAGTCCGGTGAAAGTGGCCCGCTTCGGCATCAGTTCCGTTATTTCCATCATTGAAGACCGCCTGATCGAGATGATGCGCAAACATTACTATACGGAGCGCCACGAGCCCTACCTCCCGATCTCCTCCAAAGAAGAAGATTACCGCGCCCGGCGCATTACCGACTATCTCAACCTGGTGAACCGGATGGTCCAGGAGCAGGTAGAAAAGCTGCGGACGGCCGCGTTCGAGACCGGGTCGGACATCGTCAAATATTTCGAGATGCTGCCGGAGAAGAGCCCCGTCAAACAGCTGTACCTCCAGTTCAGATCTGCCACCAACGCAGCATCGCGGGCGGGTATGGAAGCGAAATTGCGCACCCTCATATCCCCCGGCGCCATAGACGTCAACATCATGACCAAAACCGACAAGAACAATTACGGGAAAGACGGCCAGCCGATCGAAGACGGGTCGGACGCCGTGGCGGCGCTTCGCGGATACGCCAACAGCGAACTCAGCGGTTCCTCCATCGTGTTTTCCGCAGGCATGAACCCCAGGCTCTATGGCTACCTCGAAAAATGCCGGCAGTTCGATGCAGACCGCAATGGCGTCATGCATAAAAAAGTAGTGGTGAAGGTGAGCGATTACCGTTCCGCCCTCATCCAGGGGAAATTCCTGGCGAAGAAAGGCATCTGGGTGAGCGAGTTCCGCATCGAATCGGGCCTGAATTGCGGCGGCCACGCTTTCGCGACAGACGGCATGCTCATGGGCCCTATCCTCGAAGAATTCCGCACCGGCAAAGCCGAGCTCGGCAACGCCCTGTTCCAGCTATACACCGATGCGCTCCGCAGGCGCGACGCACACGTTCCCTCCGAGCCACCGCCCATGGCCATCACAGCGCAGGGAGGCATCGGCAGCCACGCCGAGCACAATATGCTCCGTGCATATTATCAACTGGATACAACGGGCTGGGGAACTCCGTTCCTCCTCGTGCCCGAAGCCACCACGGTAGATGCACACACACGGCTTCAGCTCGGCAAGGCCAAATCGGAAGACGTGGTCTTAAGCCACCACTCCCCCATGGGCGTGCGCTTTCATTACCTCAAAGGCCTGAGCGGGGAAGCCGAGCGCCTCCGCCGCATCCGCGACGGTAAACCGGGAAGCCCCTGTACGGAAAAACACTTGTCGTTCAACACCGAATTCACCGAAAGGCCCATCTGCACTGCCTCCATCCAGTATCAACGCCTGAAAATCGACCAGCTGCAAAAAGCCCGGCTCCCGGAAAAGGAATACCAGGCACAACTGGCGGATGTGCTCGGCAAGGAATGCCTCTGCACCGGACTGAGCAATTCCGCCGCGGTAACCTACAACACCACGCTCGTGAAAAACCAGGAAAGCATCACTATCTGCCCGGGCCCCAACATCGCATTTTTCAACCGGGAAGCATCGTTGCAGGAAATGTGCGATCATATTTACGGCCGTGCGGATATTCTCGAAGGGGTGGACCGGCCGCATATGTTCATCAATGAGCTGCGGCTTTACATTTCCTACCTGCAGGAGCAATTACAGCAATGTACCGGCAACAAAATGATGAAGCAGCTCGATGTTTTCCGGGAGAACCTCCTGAAAGGGATCGCCTATTACCGCCAGCTCCATCAATCGGAAGTGATCGCCGGCGAAGGTTTCGGGCATATGCTGGACGATGCCGAAACGCAAATCGAAGCGATACGGCATACAGCCTGCGTTACTACCCTGTGAATCTTGTCCTATGATCCCATACCCAAAGCAAAAGACCTTGCCGCATCTGCTGCAAGGTCTTTGATTTTTTTGCAGGATGCGTGATCTTTGTTACCATTGCACCGTTCGGCGGCCGGAAATGATGGTTTGGACGTAAAAACCTTCACCCGCGCCATTTCATCGCCGGATCGGGGAAAAGCTTGTTGAAATTCATTCCCCGGATTCACTTTATCACCGGTATAACATGCACAACGAAAACATCATCGTGAGAAGCGCCTTGCCAGGCGAAAGCGCGGCCGCCGGCCAGTTGATGATACAGGTATATGCATCGCTGGAAGGGTTTCCGGGGACCGGCGAACAACCGGCTTACTATGCCATGCTGGCCAATGTGGGCGAACTGGCGGCGAAGCCGGGAGCTGAACTTCTACTGGCGCTGTCGGCAGACGGGCGCATCGCCGGTGCGGTGGTCTATTTCGGTGATATGCAGTATTATGGTTCCGGCGGCAGTGCCACGCGGGAAAAAGCTTCCGCAGGCTTCCGGCTGCTGGCGGTAGGCCCGGATTTCCGGGGCCAGGGCATCGGCAAAAAACTGGTGAACGCCTGCATCGACCGTGCGAGGCACGCAGGCCTGCGGCAGGTGATCATCCATTCCACCCGGTCCATGCAAACGGCCTGGGATATGTATCTGCGGATGGGGTTTCTCCGTTCCGAAGACCTCGATTTTCTCCAGGGCGAGCTACCGGTATTCGGATTCCGGTTGCAACTGAACAGACCATGACATGATATCTGCCATCCCCCAGGGCATTTCAAACTACCGCCCATCCGCCGGGCTGATATGGCTGTTTTTCCGATACAAAATTACCTTCCAGACGGGCGCCATACCCCTCCGCCGTGCTAATCCTGCGGCAAAAACTGTGATTTATATTTACTAATATTGACCGGGTTAATTCAGATCGAATCACATTTATCAGGTTGAAAGACTGGCAATTCCACTGTTAAGAATATAACCTTGCGATAATATTGGCTGTATAATTTTGCGTTTAACATGGATCGTAGTGAGAACCAACATTGGCACGGCTGGATTCGGCGGTTGCACAGGGGCGACGAAGCCGTGCTCCGCGAGTTACTGAACGTACTGGGCCCTAAAGTGCTGGGTTATTGTAAAAAGAAAACGGGCAACAACGAAGACGCCGAGGAACTGGTGCTCGACATTTTCCTCAAGTTCTGGCAATACCGCAACCGGCTGGACGCAGACGCTAATCCCGAAGCCCTGCTTTTCACCATCGCGCGCAATCATATCCTGAACTTCATGCGGAACAACGCCGTCCGCAAACTGGCGGCCGCATCGCCACAGGAGCCCGACCTCCCGGAAACCGACAGCATACTCAATAACTTCACGTACAACGAATTGCACCGCCAATACCGCCAAGCCCTCGAAAAACTGGGCGACAAGCAGCGCACCGTTTTTAAAATGAGCCGGGAAGAAGGCCTCTCCCACCGCGAGATCGCCGACAGGCTCGGCATTTCCGTGCGCACGGTGGAAGCCCATATCCACAGCAGCTTGAAATACCTTCGCGCCGAACTGAAAGACGGGTTCGTCGTCATCCTGCTGCTATCCATCCTTGATTAACCGCCATTATTTTTTTATTTCCACTAAGTAGTCGATTCCCGGACCGTGTATATAAGGGAAAGGAAACAACATTCCCATGAGCAACGACCCTGCCATGCACCTGCAGGCATTATATGAAAAGATCCGGGACGGGGAAGCCAGTACCGAGGAATTGCGCCGGTTCATCGCGCTCACGGAAGAGGCGCCCGAAACGCTGCTGCCGTTCCCGGAATGGGAAAGCGCGCCGGAAATGCCGGTCACCGCCCGGCTGCAAAGCCGCATCCTGCAAATGGCACGACCGGCGAAACCTTTGCTACGACGCCTCCTCCCCTATGCCGCCGCAGCCGCCGTTCTCCTGGCCGTTGTGATGCTGCGCGCCTTTTTGTGGCCGCAGGCCGCACAGCTTTCCGTAGAAACCGGTCGGGGCGAGATCAGAAAACTGACATTGCCAGACGGCACCCACGTCACCCTGAACGCCCACAGCGCCATCCGGTTCGACGACGCAGACGAACGGACGGTTTACCTCGAAGGGCAAGCCTTCTTCGACGTGCGGCAGGACGCGTCGCGACCCTTCGTGGTGCGCAGCGGTGGGCTTCGTACCGAAGTGCTGGGGACCTCCTTCGACCTCAGGGCTTACTCGCAGGAGCGGCCTTTCATTGCCGTGGTGTCCGGGAAAGTACGGGTGAAAGACGAAGGCGGGCGGAACGTGATCCTCGAACGCGGCCAGCAGGCGATCTACGACATCCATGCACAGCGGTTCATCCAGATCGATACCGACCCTTCGGTAATGGGCAGCTGGCAGCGCGGCATCATCAGCCTCGACCGCAACCTCCGCGACGTCTGCGCCGACATCGAGCGCTGGTACGGCGTAAAGATCATCCTGGCATCTCCCGGCATCGGCGATTACCAGCTTTCAGGAAGCCAGGAGGTGAAGTCGCTGGAATCCTGCCTGGACGCCATCTGTTTCATTTTCCATCTTAAATACACTATCAGGGACAACTCTGTCCGCATCTACAAAAAATAACCACGCTCTAAACGTTCAAAACCAGAAAACGATGTATCAAAATGTACACATGAAGCTGCTCCGCCGGCTCCTGGCGGTCTTGTTGTGGCTACCCGCGGCCACGGCCACTGCCCAGGACGATGGCCTGGCCAGGCAGACCGTGAACATCAGCGTAAAAGACGCCGATATCACAGCAGTATTCCGCATCATTGAAAAACAGACCGCATTCCGCTTCCTGTACGACGGTTCGTTGAAAGCCAGCGCAGGAAAGATCTCGCTGGAATTCAAACAAATCCGCGTACCGGCCCTGCTGAGGGAAATCGAGCAGCGTACGCGGCTGCAGTTCCTTACCCGCGGGAAAGATATTTCCGTAACGCTCCGCGGGCTTACCGCACCGGGCAAACGCGAAATTACCGGCATCGTGCAGGACACGACGGGCCAGCCGATGGTAGGTGTGACCATTGCGGTGAAAGATACCAAACGCGGGACCGGTACAGACATCAACGGCCGCTATATATTGTCGGTAGACGATAACGACGTGCTCGTCTTTTCCATGATCAGCTTCCGCAAGCAGGAAATCCCCGTGGCCGGCCGCCAAAAACTGGATGTGGTGCTGCGGGAAGCCTCCTCCGCC
The DNA here is from genome assembly GCF_003958645.1 of Chitinophaga rhizosphaerae. Taxonomy (GTDB): domain Bacteria; phylum Bacteroidota; class Bacteroidia; order Chitinophagales; family Chitinophagaceae; genus Chitinophaga; species Chitinophaga rhizosphaerae. Next base: position 649,695 of record NZ_RXLO01000003.1, on the reverse strand, counting down.
CTGGAAGAAGTGGTGATCGTAGGTTTCGGCCAGCAGAAGAAAGTGAGCCTCGTGGGGGCGCAGACCACCATTTCTCCCAAAGAACTCAAACTTCCCGTTTCCAACCTCACCAACTCGCTCGGCGGACGCATTGCGGGGATGGTCAGCGTACAGCGCAGCGGCGAACTGGGGTACAACGACGCTAACATCTACATCCGCGGCATTTCCACTTTCACGGCAGGCCTCAGCCAGCCGCTGACGCTGGTAGACGGCGTACCCCGCGCCATCGCGAACGTGGACCCGGAAGACATCGAAAGCTTTTCCGTACTCAAAGACGCGGCCGCCACGGCGGTATACGGCGTCCGCGGCGCCAACGGCGTGATCCTCATCACCACCAAAGCCGGCAAGGCAGGGAAGCCGAATTATAACCTCCGGTACACCGAAGGCGTTACCGATTTCACGACCCTTCCTTCTTTCGCCGACGGCGCCACTTACATGGAAATGTCTAACGAAGCGCTGCGCACCCGCGGCAACACGCCGCAGTATTCCGACGAAGCCATCCAGAAAACCCGCGACGGCAGCGACCCTTATCTTTACCCTAACATAGACTGGTTCAAGGAACTGTTCAATAAAAACGGCCGCATGCGCAACGCCAACGCCAATATCAGCGGCGGTAGCGAAAAAGCGGTGTATTACGTGGGATTGGGTTTTTACGACGAAAAAGGACTCTATAACATCGATGAGCTCTCGAAATACAATTCATCCATTTTCCAGAAACGATACAACGTTACCTCCAACCTCACGCTGCAACCTTCCGCCACCACTACCTTGAAACTCGGTATCAGCGGTTATCTCAACAACATCAACCTTCCCAACACCAGCGTCAGCAATATTTTCTCCGACGCGTATTTCATGACGCCCGTCCAGATCCCGACGCGGTACCCAGACGGCAAGGTCGCCGACGTACGCAGCGGCAGCCTCAGCAATCCCTGGGCCAGCCTCACGCAAACGGGCTACGCCAATCAATGGCGCAGCCAGATCTTCTCCAATCTCCGCCTCACACAGGAGCTGCCTTTCCTGCTGAAAGGGATGTCGGTAACCGGCATGTTCTCGTTCGACGCCTATAACTATACCAGCAACCGCTACACCAAAACGCCGGACACCTGGCTGGCCACGGGGCGCGACGGCGATGGTAATCTCATCTTCGAACAAACGGGCATCGGCACCGAATTCCTCAGCTATGGCAAGGCCAACATAGGCGAGCGCACGATTTATTCCGAACTGGCGCTTAATTACAACCGGCAATTCGGCAAGCACGACGTATCAGGGATGCTGCTCTATAATAAAAACGACAAGATCAACACCTACGCCGCCGACCTCGAATCCTCCATGCCCTACCGCTTCCAGGGGCTCGCGGGGCGCGCCACATATGGTTACGACAACCGGTATTTCCTCGAAGCGAATTTCGGGTACAACGGTTCTGAGAACTTTTTCCCCGACAGGCGCTATGGACTTTTCCCGTCTGCAGGCATCGGCTGGGTAGTGTCTGAAGAGAAGTTTTACCGTCCGTTGAAAAACATCGTCGAATACTTCAAGATCCGGTTCTCCCACGGCATCGTGGGCAACAGCCAGATCAACGGGCGGCGCTTCGCCTACCTTGCCACCGTGGAAAACAAAGGCACGTACAGTTTCGGGAAGAACCCGACCAACAGTTTCGCCGGCAAGGAAGTCGGGGAATACGCGGTGGACGTGACCTGGGAAACCTCCCGAAAAACGAACCTCGGCTTCGACCTCCGCGTCATGAAAGAGGCGTTGCAGGTGCAGGTTGACCTGTTCCGCGAATACCGCAGCGGCATCTTCCTCCGCCGCCGCTCGCTGCCGGCTTACGTGGGCATGATCAATGCGCCATACGGCAACGTGGGAATCATCGACAACCGCGGCATCGACGTGTCGCTCACCTACAACGAGCATTTCGGCGACCTGTCGCTCCAGCTGATGGGGAACTTCAGCTTCAACCGGAACGAAGTGGTGGAAAACGACGACCCGGCCTGGAAATATCCCTGGCTGGAAAGGAAAGGCCAGAAAGTGAACCAGCGGTTCGGGTATGTGGCGCTGGGATTGTTCGAAAGCGACAAGGAAGTGATGAACTCGCCCCGCCAGCCCGGCGACGTGCGCGCGGGCGACATCAAATACAAAGACATCAACGGCGACGGCGTTATCGATACCTACGACCAGGTGCCCATCGGCTACGGCGACGTTCCCGAGATCATGTACGGCTTCGGCTTCACGGCGGGTTACCGGTCTTTTGCATTGTCTGCCCTCTTCCAGGGAGCAGCCAACGTGGACGTGCTCCTGAGCGGCGAAGGCACCATGCCTTTCCAGCAGGGCCTGGCGCGGGGGAACCTTTTCAGTAATATCAGCGACAGGTGGACGGAAGAAAACCCCAATCCCAACGCTTTCTACCCCCGGCTCATGCCCGGCTCACTGAACGAAAACTACGCGGCCAGCACCTGGTGGGTGAAGAACAGCAACTACCTCCGCCTCAAAACGCTCCAGTTCAGCTACAACCTGCCGCAGCGCTGGATGCAAAGGATGCACGTCAAATCGGCGAACCTCTTTGCACAAGGCGTGAACCTGCTGACCTTCTCCAAATTCGACCTGTGGGATGTGGAAGTGGGCAACGGCCGTGGCGCCGCCTATTCCAGCACCCGATCGTACAGCGCCGGCATCGCCGTTAATTTCTGATCTCAATCAACGTGAACGCTATGAAAAAATTGACATATCCGCTTTTCCTGATCGCCGCCGCGATGCTCGCACCGGCGTGCAACAAGGATTTTCTGAACCAGGTCCCTGACGACCGCATTACCATCGAACAGGTGTTCAAACGGCGGAAATATTCCGAAGAATACCTCGCCAATATTTACAACACGCTGCCGAACGACGCGTACCGCAATACTTCGCCCTGGGAGGGCATGTCTGACGATGCCGACATTACCTACGACCGGCCGGGCTCGGGGTACGATACTTACCCGGCGAACCTGGGGAACTGGAGCGCCGCGTCCAACTACTTCAACTATTGGGGGAAGTATTACCAGGGCATCCGGTCCGCGAGCTTCTTCATGCAAAATATCGAAGGGAACGACGAGATCCGCGCGCTGCCCAACGGGCTCGACCTCATTGCCCAATACAAGGCCGAAGCGCGGGCGCTGAGGGCTTATTATTACTGGTGCCTCGTTCGCCAGTACGGCCCCGTGATCCTCCTCGGCGATACACCTATTGCCGGCGACCTCGCTCCCGGCGAAGCCGAGATGGAGCTGCCCCGCAATAGTTACGATGAATGTGTGGATTACATCGTTTCCCAACTCGACCTGGCGGCACAAAACCTGCCGGCCCACTTTACGGCCCAGGCAGAAACCGAATACGGACGCGTTACGCAGGCCTTCTGCAAGGCCGTAAAAAGCCAGGTGACACTCTATGCGGCCAGCGCCCAGTTCAACGGGAACACCGATTACGCCGGTTTCCGCAACAAAGACGGCAAACAACTCGTCAATCCGCAATACGACGCCAACAAATGGAAACGCGCGGCTGACGCGGCCAAAGAAGTGATCGACGGGTTCGGCTTTTCGCTTTACAGGAAAAACGGGGCCGACGGCAATTTCGATCCTTACTTATCTACCCGCGACGTGTTCCTGGACGCCTGGAACAGTGAGGTCATTTTCGCCAGAACGACGAATGGACTTTCCGGCTGGGAGCGCTCCGTTTCGCCGCGCCTTTGCAACGGCTATGCTGCCGTGGCCGTGACGCAGCAGCTGGTAGACGAGTTCGAAATGGAGAACGGGAAGCCGATCAGCGATCCGGCGTCGGGGTATGTGGAATCGGGGTTTTCCTCCGCCGCAACCAAATACGCGCCCAAAGGCACTTACATGATGTACGTGAATCGCGAGCCCCGTTTCTACGTGAACGTGAGTTATAACGGCAGTCCATGGATCAACACGTCAGAAGGCAACAAGATCATCGAAACGTTTTTCACCGGCAATACAGGGAAGAAGGGATCGTGGGATTTTCCGCGGACGGGTTATATCGCCAGGAAGAACCTGCATCCCAACAGCAATCCCCGCATTTCGCAGTACGTGGCGCGGCCTTTCGTAATGTTCCGGTATGCCGAAGTGCTCCTCAATTATGTGGAAGCGCTGAATGAATGCTCGCCCGGGCATGCAGACATTGCGCTGTACCTCAACGAAATCCGCAACCGCGCCGGTTTGCCCAATGTGGCTGCCGGGTTGGGACAGGCGGAAATGCGCGCCCGGATCCGGCATGAACGCCGGGTGGAACTGGCCCTCGAAAACCTCCGCTACTTCGACACCCGCCGCTGGAAAATCGCCGAACAGACCGATGGTGGGCCTTTCTACGGGATGAACGTGGAGGCAGGCACCAAACTGGCCGATCTCGTATTCTACCAACGCACCGTTTTCGAACGCAGGATCTTCCGGAAGAGTTATTACCTCCATCCCATCCCGCAATCCGAAATCGACCGCGACCCTAACCTTGTTCAAAACCCCGGATGGTAAAACGCACAAAAACACGACGATTATGAAATTCACCCAATTCAACATAGCGATGATCGCCGCCGTTGCGCTCGCCAGTTGCGGCCGTACGGACGCAGACCTCATCGATCACATTCCGGATTCCACCGCAGTCGTATATATGCCCCAGGCAACGCGGCTGCCGGCGGAATACGTTTTCCAGCGGAACGCGGGAAATGCCGAAATCGTGTATGGCGCCAGTTATGGCGGACCGCATAAACCAAAGTCGGACATCAATGTCCAATTCACCGTAGATCCCGGGAAAATTCCAGGGTTCAACGACGAATTCTTCACCCGATATCCCATCATGCCCGCCGGCAGCTTCGAACTGGAGCGCAAGGAAGCCGCGATTCCCACCGGCCAGGTGTCTACCTCACCGATGAACATCACCCTGTACCTCGACAAGCTGGAAGGTGTGGGCGGATACCTGCTGCCGGTCACCATATCCACCGGCGCCAAAATGAACGAAAGCCTGCGTACCACGTATTTCCTCGTAAAAGCGCTGTACGACGAAAACCCTTTCCCGATGTTCGACCGCACGAACTGGGAAGTGACCGGCATCTCGTCTGAAGAAACCACCGGCGAAGGCGCCAACAACGGCCGTGCCGTATTTGCGCTCGACGGCAACCCCGCCACTTTCTGGACCACCCAGTGGAAAGCCGCCAAACCCGGCCCGCCGCACCACATCCTCATTGACATGAAAGAAACGAAAAAGCTGCACGGCTTCACGTTCACCGCGCGCGTCACCAACGGTACCATGAAAGCCACGGGCAATCCTAAAGGCATCATGGTGGAAGCGGGAACCGACGGGCTGCAATGGCCCTACCGCGAAGAATTTACGCTTGGCAACACCGAGCTGAATACGATTTACCTCGCATATCCGCCGCAGGCGCGCTATTTCAAAATAACGATCAACACCAGCCAGGGCGATATTTACCTGACCCATTTCGCTGAACTCAACGCTTTCTGACGCCATGCATAAAATCCTCTTCAGTTCACTTGTAATGCTGGTCATGGCCTGTGGTAAAAAAGAAGACAAAACCCCTGCTCCCGCACCCGGGAAGCAGGGGCCGCAGATCCGGGTCATGACGTTCAATATTTACGGCGCGCGCGCATCTTCCGGCACTCCGGCAGACCTGCAGGTGATCGCGAAGATCATTAACGACGCCAAACCCGACCTCGTTGCCCTCCAGGAAGTGGACGTCAACACCCAGCGCACCGGCACCACCGTTAACCAGGCGAAGGAACTGGCGGCGCTGACGGGTATGGACTGGCACTTCGCGAAGGCGATGGAGCTCCAGGGCGGCGCGTATGGCGATGCCGTACTGTCCAAACTGGCCGTCGTTTCCGCCAAATCGTACGCCCTGCCGGTAGACCCGGGCGTGGGCGGAGAAACGAGGTCGGTGGCGATGATCAAAGTGAAAAAGGAAGACCGGGAATTCTATTTCGCGTCGACCCACTTCGATCATTTGCAGCAGGAAGACAGCCGCCTGCTCCAGGCAACGGAATTCAAAAAGATCGTTCAATCGCTCGACCTGCCGCTGGTAGCCGCCGGTGATCTCAATGCCACGCCCGATTCCCGCACCATCGGTATACTCAAAAGCGTCATAAACCTCGGATGCCCGCAGCAATGCCCGCTTACGTTTCCGTCCAGCCAGCCCAACCGCACCATCGATTATATCATGACCGCGCCCACCAATACATTCAGCGTCAGCAGCTATACCGCGCTGACCGGGTGGCACGAGGAAAAGAAAGTGTACGCCTCCGATCACCGGCCCGTGATCGCCGTTATGAAAGTATATTGATGCCTGATTCTCCCTGGACCAAGGGCTTCCCGGCAACGGGAGGCCCTTTTTTCATGCGAAACAACCGCACCGCGGCGCGGGCGCCACACGGCGTGGCGCAGGAACGGCGCGCTGTGGAGAATCCTGGCCATTGTTGTTTCGAAGCCCGGCTTTGCGCTTTGGTACAGGAATTGCAAATGGTAGTATCAGAACAATCTTTATTGACTAAAACCGATGTTTATGAAACTCATGTTGAAAAGTATTGCTGTATTGCTGTTAGCTGGTTTTATTTTCTCATCCTGCAGCAAAGACACCGACCCCGCAGACGTAGACGTGTTTGCCGGCACCTTTAGAGGAAATATTTCGTACAAAGACAGTGAAAAAGATATCACTCAAGCCAATGGCAGTGTATTCGTTACGAAAGTGGGATCGCGGTACGATTTCCGCTTTTCCGACGGTATCCCCGACCTCACCGGCGTACAGTTCGAAAAGAAAGACGCCAATACGATGGTCAGCGTCGGCAGCGACGGTACCGGCATTATCACCATCACCAAAGACAGGCTGAACATAGGTTTTACCCGCGCCGGCCGCGCATGGACCGCAGATTGCGGACGATAGCTATCATGTAAGGACAAATATAGTAACGCAAAAAGCCCGCGCGTAACGTGCGGGCTTTTTGATCGGGTATTGGTTAGATTATTGGACGCAATCATAATTCCCCCGGCCCAAAAACTCCCGCATCAGCCGCAGTGCGCCACCAAAATGGGTATCGAGCATATGGCTGCCGTCGACGATGTGCACCTGCGCATCGGGAACATCGCGATGGCAGCGGCAGGATTCTTCCGCGTTGAAGTACGGCTCGTACCGGCCCCGGATAATCAGCGCCTGCGGCGGGAACGTGCGAAAATACAGCTGGAAGACGGGGAACGGCAGCTTATTGTCCGGGTAATCGCAATTGAGGAGCAGCCACAGTGGCTGGAAGTAAATCCCCCGGCCCGGGAATAGAACATTTATGGCTGGCCGCGCATTTCGAATCTGCGATGGCACTATCGACCGGTGGGGCTATCTTTGTGAAAATGAGCAGATATGGACCACTATTACGAAACGCTTTTCCGGTACATTCAACAATTCATTGAAATGCCCGAATCGGATAAGGATAGTTGCCGGAACACCTTCAAAGTTTTGCAGGTGAAAAAAGATACAATGCTGGAAACCGCTGGAAGAGTTCCCTTGCATCACAATTTCATCATTTCGGGGTTCATGCGGAAATATTATGTGAACGACAACGGTGAAGAAGTGACGGTAGACCTGAACAACGGCCCGCGTTTCTTCACATCCTGGTTTCATTTCGCCAATCAAACCCCATCCGGCGAGCACCTGCATTGCATCACCGACTGCGAGCTGCTGCGGATAACAAAACAGGATGCGGACCGCACTGTAAAAACCAGCATCACGCAAAAGGATTTCACGATAAAGCTGTTTAACCAGGTGATGGATGAAGACAAGCAAAGGATGAATGACCTGGCCACGCTTACGGCCGAGCAGCGGTATTTGAAATTCATGAAAAACTGCCCTGAAATCATCAAGAACGTACCCTTGAAGTTTATTGCGTCCTATTTGGGGATCAAGCCGGAAAGTTTAAGCCGGATCAGGCGGGAGATTATTTCCTAACAATTGTTAAGTGCCGGTCGTGATATAGCTGTTATTTTCATATCATGAACAAGAAAGCGGCTCTTCCCTTATTTTATGCGGTCCGGCTATGGTTTATCGTCATCTGCCTGGGCCAATCTGTCTTTGTGTATTACATCCTGATGCAGTATTACCGGAATACGGCCTTGGGACATTTTGAAAAGTGGAACAACGTCAATCCCCATTTTTACGATAAAAGCGATCTTACCGGCAACATCATTTTCGGGCTGCATGTGGCGCTGGCGGCGGTCATAACTATTTTGGGGCCCTTGCAGCTCGTGCCATCGTTGCGGGCCAGGGCGCCGCGGTTCCACCGCATTAGCGGCCGGATTTACATTGCATCCGCTTTCGGGGTGAGCGTGGCGGGAATTTATCTCACCTGGGTGCGGGGGGCGGTGGGAGGCCCGGTGATGCAGGTGATGATTACCGCCAATGCCGCTATCATTCTTACCTGTGCGTATTTTGCGATCAGGAGCGCCATGCAACGGAAGTTCAAGGTGCATCAGCAATGGGCGGTGCACCTTTTCCTGGGGATGAGCGGGGTTTGGATGTTCCGGGTTTTCCTCATGCTTTGGCTGATGGTCCACCGCGCGCCCGTGGGCTTTGACCCTAAATCTTTCACGGGGCCTTTTTTGACTGCCCTGGCGGTGTCCGTGTATATTTTGCCCCAGGCGATAGCCGCGTGGTACTTTGGCGTGAGGGGTTCCGGCTCCGCTTACCAGCGGACGGTTTTCGCCACTTTCCTGACGCTGGTTTCGCTTGGGATGGCGGTTGGGTCGTTTGCGGCAACGATGGGGATGTGGATGCCGAGGATAATGGAGTAAGATCGGATTTTCGTGGTTTTTCGCCCCAACCCATCTTCCCGCCTCACAGGCGTATCACCCACCGCACAACTCTCCTTACTGACCGGCATAGCGATATTCCATCATTTTAAGGATTTTATTGTTTTGGTCGCGCACCAATATCAATCTTCCAAAGGAATCGTATTCATAGAATGTAGTAATATTATTGGCATCCGTCTGGCTGGTCATGCCTATCAACGGCGCATAAGTATAGGTCGATACGCTGACCTGGCTGTTACCGGAGAACCGGGTGCGGATCTTGTTCAGCTCGGCCCTGATCTGCGAATCCGTATATGCATGTGCATTATCCAACATACTTTGATTGATGAGGCCCGATACGGTTGTATAGTCAGTCCCCATGACCTTGGCGACAGGATAAGCACCGTTGTATCCCCATAGGTAAACTTCCTTCACATCGTTTGCCTTTTGCTTTTCCGTCGGATTTCCGTGGGAGTCGTAGCTATTAAACAATACACGGGGTTTGTAACGGGCATCCGCAGCAAATTGGGTAGCGTTCCGGGAAGCAGGCAGTTGGGCGGCGGGCGCATTCGAGAATTTAAATGCAGAAAGCGGGATAGCCAGGTTAGTTTCCAATACACTGACGGATTGAATTTTTCCCCAACCCGTGGGATAATAATTCGTAAGACTACCTCCGGTAACAGAAAGGGTTCCCTGTGGCTGTACCTTTAACTTCACCGTCTCAATAGGCACCGACACTATGTTCTTCCTTATCAAATTATCAATGGCGGCATTCCCGGGCGCATACTCCTTTGGGTAAGTATAATATTCCTTTAACAGGGAACCATCGCTTTGGGCAATGGATTTACAAACTGGCAGAAAACTCCTGCCGCTATTCTCAATCGTAGTGGTTGTTTTTAACGCCCCGTTATCCTGGAACAGCGTCTCCTCTGTTTTCTCCAGCGATATGGTTCCGGAATAATGGTTATAATAGGTAAACAAAAGGGAATGCTGGCCATTCACGAGATTTCGGGTAACTAAATTCACCTGTAAGCCTTTGCTGACGGGTTCGAGCATCTTCTTATAAGTATTCTCCATCTTACGAACCTGGCTATAAGTCTGCGTTACGGTGTCAAATTTGTAATCTACCTGCTGCGTCAAGAATCCGCGCAACCAATCTCTACGATCGGCCGGGGGATTAGGGGCATCATAATAAATAAATCCAGCAGCGTTACCAGTGTTCTTATACAGCACGTCCGGCGATTCCAAAGGCCCCAGGAAAGCGTATGCAGTTTTCCCTAAAGGCACCCCCGTTTCAGAAACCGCCTTCTCTTCAACATACCTGTACCCTACAAAGGAATTGTGCGTTGTACTTAGCGGACTGAGGGAGTTATACGAAATACCTAGATATCTGCATGGACCGCCATTATTATCAATCACATCAAATTCAAACTGATACAGCGGAGTGGCTAGCAATTGGCCTGAACTGCCGTCCTGTTCATACTTATACGCTTTGTACAATGATTGTTGCGTTACCGAATCGTATTGTTTGCACTTTCTCACCCTGATCCCTCCTACTTTTGGAGGCCGGCCTTGCCACCCCTGCTCACTGGTAATAGTATATAAACCCGTAATTGTGGCGTTATGCAATTTTTGATGGTCCGGATTCCGGGGACTGTTCAGTAGCGGATAGGAAGGACAATGATAGAGCCGGTAAACCGCCGGAGAAAGATGTACACTATAGCTACCGTCGTAATACCCTCGCCATATAACACGGCCAGTTGAAACATTCTCGATGTAAAAATTCAAACCACCGGCAGGATAGTAAGGAATATCTGTAAGCTGCACATGTGCTGTACTTGTACTTTCATTATACACGGTAAACTCAACATAGTAGTTCCTCACCATGTTGCCGTTCCCGTCTGGACGCATGACGTAATCATACCCTTCATACCACCCATCTACATTATACCTATAGTGGCTAAGAGAGATTGAATAGATTTGGTCGTGTTTGGTAACTTTCGGAGGTATGTAAGGGCTGGGGCCTGCATCATTCGATTCAAATTCGTATTCCGTAAAGCCGCCGGAAGCATGATTTATTCTGTACAAACTTCCTTGTTTGGCATACTGGAAGTCGGGGCTTTTACCACCTACATACACTATAGGCGTAGGGCTTCCTGTACGATTAGGCGCTATTAATATATAGGGGACCTCTGCCAGGGGATTGTCTGCCTTATTGGCGTACCCCCAATGATCGGTTAGTGGAGACGCCCTGTGGGGCAACCCGTATTCCGTATGATAATCAAAACGCTGGCCATTATTCAATGCAACCCCGTTCGCATCCTGCTCCGTCCATTTCACTAGCATTAACCTCCGGCTAAAAGATGCGGAAGGAGTAAGCGTTGAAGCAACGAAAAAATTATTAGCGCCGGCGGGGCTGATGCTTGAATAATTCACCAGGCTGTTCCCGACCAGATACTTATACTCCAGCTTGAATTGCCTTATTATCTTGCCATGCCTGCCTTCGACAACAATTTTATCCAACGCATGGTCGCCCACAAGGTCCGCACGGCCCAATGCAGCAGGAACAAACCTGATTTTCCCTCCCGGAAAGTCAATCGATGATAATCTTCTTGTATTCACATATTGCCTTGGTACGGACGTAGAAGACGGATAATTTTCACATTGCCCATTGAACTGTATGTGACTTGTTTTTGTTGGCGCAAGATCATAAGCCAGATCGACAGTTGTATAGTTAAACACAATTTTTTCCCCGGCAGGCGATTCCATCTCTGTTAAATACCAGCTATTAATGCTTCGTCCGTTCGTAGCGAATCCGCTCCCGGAGAGCTCATTATTCCTGGAAGCCGACAACGTTTTTTCATAATCCTTAAAGCGGTAAATGACTCCTTTATCATCAATAACCTGCCACTCCGAAATGCATGAAGCAGTTCCGTCAGAAAATTGAAATAGGGAAACATTCCCTTTTGTAATCTTAATGTTACTATTGGGAATTAAACGCGGCGTTCCGGTTTTATCAAAAACAAATCTGCCTGAACCGCCGGGAAGGCTATAGAAAAATAAGTCCTGCTGAGCATCAATCCTGCCTTCCGCCATGCCAAGAAAGGCTGGATTGTAAGGCGTTGCCGGAGGCACGGTGTGATCAATATATCCGAAAGTCGGCGTTTCATCCGGCAATCCTATTACCGACCTCGTTATGACTCCGCCTGCATTGAGGTTCCATCCCAACCCACACCACGATGCCATATCGGCAACCTTGACCCCTCCGGCGGTATAACTAAGTGTAATTGGAAGTTGCAACAAGCCTGCATTCACTGTCCAGATAGGAACAGATATTTGAGGCGTCCCGGTATACAGCCCCATCTGCATTTCGGTATTAAATACCAGGTTGGCCGCATTCGGCGCAGGAGGAATAATTGCCTTTTCCTGCGCCAATGACTGATTCCCCCATGTAATTATCAAACAGGTAAGCACCTTTTTTAACATAGCTCTAAACATTGACAATTAATCTTTAAACGTTTTGTGCTATCTAAACGGGGGGGAGTTTGAAGTTTGGAGTTTTGCAACTATTCGCTGAAAAAGCAGCGTAAAGCTTTTGTTCGGGAAAGCGCTGATTACAAAATAAAGGTTAACAACTTGCGAAATGTAGCCGCGCCTATTCATTGAATTGACGACTTGGTGAAAGTAAAGATATGGGACAATATTGCAAAATATATTTTTAAAATTATTCGCTCACATCAAAACAAAAAAAACTGTACGTACCGTGCCTACCGCCAGGAATGGAGTATGTGGGTTGTGCTCATCACTAAATCGTAACACTTCATGCACTTATTCCGCATTTCATTAAAGTCAAGCTGGCAACTCACACAGGCTATTGCCTGACCCTGCATTGTATGTATTCTATGCCAGAAAACCCGAAAGGAGAGATTTTAAATCGCGCTGGGAAATTTTCGGTAACCATATCGAATCAGGAAGTGAAGGTAAATCTGCTCATAAATTTTGATCCCGATTGCCGACGATGTTTTTCAGCCATAGCACCAGCTGCTTCCTGATCCTCAAATAGGCAGAAAGCGGAGTTTGTTGATTGAACCTGGTCTGTAATGGTTTGATGGCTATCGTCACACGGAACGGTCATATACACGCTTATAAAGGCGCAAAGTCACGGGATTTTAACTTTCTGCGGGGTTACGCCGGGCCCAGTCGGAGTACGTGAGTTCGAACTTGCTTTCCCCGTTGGCGTAGCTGCCGGCGGGCGACCAGCCCTGGAGGGTGTAGAACCGTTCGGCCCGGGTATTGGGAGCGGTCCCCAGTACCAGCGTGCTTTGCGTTTGCCGGAAATACCATTCCAGCATCAGCCGGTGCAGCTCCTTTCCTATTCCCTGTTCAGCATAAGCCGGGTCTACGAATAAGGCCCATACGCTATTCTCCTGCAGGTCTACAATGGAGAAGCCGATAACCTGTCCATCAGCCTCACAAACCCAGCCCTTCCCCTTTTCGGTGATATAATACGCCACATCCTTATCCGGAACAAGATCGGGGTTGCTGAGGGTGTTCTCTTTCACCAGGTGCCTCACTACCTGCATTTGTTTAATATCCGTGAGCTCCGCGGTCCTGTAGAAGGTATGCATAAGTTGTTTGATTGGGGTTGCCCTAAGATACATCGTTTCATGGGGAGCGGCAAGATCCGGGTTGAAAGGCCTTCATGCGAAGGCCTTTCTGCTAAAAATACTGCGGTACCGGGGGGAAGTTCTTAACGGGGTTTGTTTGTTTCAGATAACTGAATATGGCATTGAGATCTTCATCGGTCATTTGCGTATAGTTTGTCCAGGGCATCGGGGGAAGCAGTGTGCGGCCTTTTTCAGCTCCTTTCAGTTTACCATGCCGCATGGCGGTTTTAAAATTCTCAGGAGTCCAGTTGCCGATGCCGCTTACATCGCTGGTGATATTTAAAGCGAAACTGATACCCCATGGCCCTGCGGCGGCCGTCATATCTTCATTGAACTGCGCGATGCCTTTTTTAGCCAGCGCTGTGTCAAAGGCCGCAAGGGGGCGGCTGGAAGGGTAGCCGGAAAGTTGTGTCTCCGGAATTACTTCAGGCCCCATTTTACCCATCCGCTTGGGAGAATGGCAATCATTACATCCCCCGATGGTGACCAGGTATGCTCCCCGATTTACCAGGGCGGCGGAATCTGAAGCCGCGCCGCCGGGGGGATCATTATCAACTGAATTGCAGGAAAAAAGCAACGCCATGAAAGAGCACGCTGCAAATGCTGAAGCCGGGATTAATCTGTTCATATTTGTTTCCACGTTAGGTGATGCGCAAAATTATTTCAATTCATCCTGAGCCGCAGGAGGAGGATGACGGAGTCGTATGTTGTAGCGCGCCAATCGTGGAAATCCGTGCTTAAATGGGAACGGTGCTATTTGCCGATCCAGTCTTTGAATTCGGAAACCTTTTCCCTGCTTACAATGGAATCCTTGTCAAAAGCGGGGACAAGATCCAGGTGCAGCCTGTTTCCGGGGAAGTTCTCTATTGTTTTGACGGATTTTATGCATACTAACGTTGAGCGGTTGATCCTGAAGAAATCAGCCGGATCCAGCATTTCTTCCTGCAGTTCTTCCAGCGTGTAATCAGTTATATACTTACTGTTGGTGAAAGTTTTGAAAAAAGTGATCCTGCCTTCCCGGAAGAAATAAGCGATATCTTCCGTTTGTATGCTTACCAGCTTATTCCCGGATTTTACGAGGAACCGTTTGCGATATTGATGTTTGTCAAGGTTCTCCCGAAGGTCATTCAGCAACCGGGCAACGTTCATATTGGGCGAGGTTCGACTGGCATAATGTGCCTGAATGGTTTTGTGCTTGTTTAATGCCTGTGCCAGTTTTTCGGGTTCTACAGGCTTCAGCAGGTAGTCCAGACTGTTCACTTCAAACGCCCGCAGCATGTACTGGTCGTATGAAGTAGTAAAGATAACCGGACTGGTCACTGTAACCTGGTTGAAGATCTCGAAGCACTGCCCGTCTGCCAGCTCAATATCCATAAATATCAATTCCGGCGCTTGATGTGCTTTCAGCCAGTTTACGCTTTCCGATATGCTCCGGAGCGTGGCAACAATTTCCATGTTATTGTCTGTCCCGGCAATCATTTTTATCAGTCTTTTAATTGCGAGATTTTCATCTTCAATGATTATTACTTTCATAAGTAGCGGGATTAATCAGGGGAAGCGTTACGGTAAAGTATTGGTCGCCCGGCGCTATGGCAACACTGCGTTGAGACAGTAGCTGGTATTTGCGTTGAATGTTCCTTAACCCTATTTTGTTAGACTGCACGGAAACAGATTTCGCCTGCTGGTTATTACGGACAACCAATTCTTCGTTATCGTTGGTGTATACCTGGATAATAAGGGGATTGGATTCCATAATTACGTTATGCTTCACCGCATTTTCGACCAGCATCTGTAGCGTGAAAGGCGGGATCTGGTAATTATTGTATTGATCAGGAATGTCAATATCCAGTTGGATGGCGGATTCATACCTTGTTTTAAGCAAATAGTAGTAAGACTTCAGAAACGCGGTTTCCACATGTATGGCGGTGAGCTCATGTTCGTTGTTCTGTAGCAGGTAGCGGTATACCTTGCACATTTCATATAAAAATTCTTCCGCTTTCTGCTGGTCTTCGGAAATGAGGGCGGATAATGAATTCAGGGAGTTGAACAGGAAATGAGGATTCACCTGTGATTTCAGATTGTCCAGCTCACTTTGCAGGGAGGCCTTCTTTGACTTCTCGGCTTCAATGAGCGATGCTTTCCATTTCTTTAACAGGTAAGTGCCTTCGAATACTGCGGTGGCAATAATATTCAATACTATACCAGCTAAAGATATGCTACCGAATTTTTCAGGCATATACGGCCGCTCTGCCGCACTGCAACACATCACCAGAATGAGATAGTTTATGAAAATGGTTATGGGTATAAAGATGGCCAGGGTTACCAATACACGCGGGCTTGTCTGGTTTACTTCAGGGAAAAATCTCCGGATAATGTACCCTGCTTTTGAATGTATAAACCAGGATGCGGGCCAAACGCCCAATATGATGGCTGTGGTTGTAAGGAAAACGCCCGGATCGGACACATACTCCTTCCCCCAGATGAGCATTGCAATGATAAAGTAATAAGGCAACACGATAAATAGTACGCTTACGTCATAACGGGTAAGCCTGTTGCCACGCAGTGCATCGGTCAAACTGAAAACGGTTTGTTTTGCCATGTCACGGCAAAAATAGGGAAAAGGAGATAGTTTATTACCTCTTCCCCTAGTAAGGCCGGTACAGTGCCGATGGTAAATACGATGCCGGCAGTGTTTATTACGATTCAGGCATCGGGAGTTACGATTCGCGCATCAACTAAATTTTACCTGTCCGCCTTTTATTTTCCTTTGCATCCAGTATTTACCCCGGAAAAAACACAAGCACGCATTTTATGAAGCTAATTCATTCATTCCTTTTATTGACATTCATCTCATTGTTCATAGCCTGTAAAAAGTCGCCGGCCGAAATTGAGGACCAGGTTATCAAACCGGTTAAAAGAAACGCCGGCGCCATTGTAGGACCGGCCGTAACCAAAACCATTGGCACCGGTGGCGGTACTCTGCAGGCAAACGGTGTACAACTGGTCATCCCGGCGGGAGCTGTCAGCACACCCGTCAATTTCAGCATTCAACCCATTGAAAACACATTAACCGGATCATCCCGTAACGCATTCAGACTGCTGCCGGAGCATATTCAATTCAAGAAGCCGGTAACGGTTGTATTCAGGTACGAGGCATCGGAAACCATCGGCACCGCTCCTGCCCTGCTGCACCTGGCATACCAGGATTCGACCGGCTTCTTCCGGATGGTCATGGATACGGAAAGGGACGAGGCTGCACGTACGCTTACGGCATATACCACTCATTTTAGTGACTGGACTTACGTTGAATCCCTAAAAATAGAAACGGATCGCCGTGAGTTAATAGTTGGTGAGCAGGCGCATTTAAAGCTGATGTATCATGAAATATTGCTTAACTCGCTGGAAATAGATCCGCCGATTGGAGCGTATGTAGAATACAATATCCGGTCGCAGATACCGCGTATACAATGGAAAATGGGCGCGGGCGCAGGGAAACTGAAGCCGGATGGTATCAATTGCCTGTATACCGCCCCCGCCGCACTGTCTGCCGTAAACCCGGAGCTGGTGAGTGTTTACGTTCCTGTCTGGAATACGGCGAAGAAAGATTACAGCAGGCAGGCCATCCTGACCGTTCCCCTGACTATTATGGAAGACGAATTCCTGGTCTTTACAATGGATGGCATCGTCTACAAAAACAAATCAGCTGATTGCACTACTGATGAATGTCTCAAAATGGAAGCGGATAACTTTTACATCAATGCGGAAATGAGCGGAGGTCAGTTTATCCTGATCCGGTTGTTGGGAGATTCTTTCGGGCAACGCTCCTACCCTTACGGACTGGATGACGATCAAAGCTATATGCATATTGGAGGAACGGGGGAATGGGACTGGGTTACCAGCAAAACACCCTGTCCAACCTGCGAATTACAGCATTCTTCCGGGGGGGTAACCATTACGCGGTACGATGCAGTTGGAGGTTATGTAGAGGGTAAATTTACCGCAGAGGTATGGTACCAGGATGGTAGTTACAACCCTCCAAAGAAGGAAATATCCGGCCAGTTCAGGATAAAAAGAAAATGATAAGCTGTCTGTTTCCATACCGGATGAATGAGGAAGGTACGGGCAATCGTACCTTCCTGCATTTAAGCCTGATAATAAACGCCGTTAGCGCACTGTCATGCAATTATTTCTTTTTCGGCGGAGGAGGCGGCATTTTGGGAGGCTGCTGCTCGTATTGGTACATCAGGTTGATCTTGCCGTCTTTATCAAACCTCCATATTTCATGCAGTTCTTTGGTTGATTTCCGTCCTTTGGCATCTGTTGAAATCTCACGGGTCCATATCAATACCCATTCCTCGTTATGATCCCTGCTTCTGAGCGGTACCCAGGCATGCACAGAATCAACCACAGTGCCCATTTGCCCCCTCACCTTGTTAGCGATCAGGATAAGACTGTCCCGGTTCCCGGTAAACATAGAACCATCGGAAAAGATCATGGTGTCTGTTTCTGCGAAATAGTCCTTTGAATTGTTCATGGTGTTGTTGTCCCAGTTCTTGTACATGTTGAGGAGCGTCATTGCGTTCCTGGGATCGCCGATTTCAAAATCGGAAGAGTAATCCGGCGTGAAAGGATAATTAACGACCTCCTTTTTTACCGGTTCGGTTACAGGTTCCTTTTCAGCTTCCGACTTCGATTTGTCGGTGCCCGTATTGCAGGCTGTTGCCAATGCAACGACCGCGAAGAGATACATCTTTCTCATAACAGAAATTTTCTTAGAGGTGAAGAATGTATAGGATAAGGCTAAAAAAAGTGGAGGAGGAAGTACGGAGAAATGAAGTTGTTATAACTACTTGTAAGTTAAGCAATTTCAGTGTCAAGTCAAAATGATAGGGGTTAGCTGAAATATGCAGTCGATAGTATTGATTATCAATAGAATAATTCGCCAGATCCGCGCCTGATGCATTAAATAAAAATATAGGGTATCCGTGTCCCCATCGGGAATATTCATTCGTCATGGTAATAAACAAGGAATATTATGATGAAGAAGACAGCTTTGCACATCATTTCCAGCGCCCGGGGAGCGCCTCGTTCAATAAGGGCTTAAGTTCGGCAATTGTTGACCGGTTAATCGGAAAGCAGGAAATCGATACCGTAATTGAAAGGGACTTAACCCGGGAAGCACCGCCGTATTTGAACGGCAACCTCATCGGCGCATTTTACAAAGTTCCCCGCACAGCCGATGAGGAAGAACGGCGGTTATTGCAGTATTGCAGAACCCCTGCTTCTTGAAATGCTAAAGCAAGTATTTAAATAGCAAGTTTGTAAATGTTATTTATTTCAGATGAACTGTTAACTCCGTAAAGATCATTGAAAACAAAAGGAAACTCGACTAAATACTCGACTACAATCAGAAAACCCGCGCCTGGCGCGGGTCTCTACTAAATCTTGCGGGCTGGGAGGGACGATTATCGAACTTGGATACCTTTCATTTCAAACACGAATAGAATAAAATCCGTAACAATACCGTCCGTTGATACAATTATTTATACTTCATGGCTCCCGGAGGCACGGCGAACTGGATCGCCGCCGTCTTGTCAGTATTCTCCTGGTTGAAGATGATGCCTCCCCGTCTTGCCAACACGGTCGGAGAATTCGAATAATTCAGGGAACGGATCAGGATATATGTTGTATCCTGGGACTGAACATAAGGTTCAAAAAAGGGCCACCACCCGTACTGATCCCTACGTTCCTGTGGAAGGAAAATGGTGTTGGGCAGATACGGCAAATGACAATAACACCGCAATTCCGACTATAAATCTTTTAAAAACAGCATATAAAACAATTCAAGGTCAAGGGGTAGCCACCTGGTACTGGTAATCGAATTGCTTCAGAATCTTATTGTCCATGTCGCGGATCGTTTTCAGGCGACCGAAGCCATCATAATCATAGTAAGTGATCATATTCCGGGAATCACACTGCGATGTCATCCCCACCAGCGGGTCAAAAGTGTAAGTTGTCAACATAGCCTGCGAAGGATAAAATCGGACTTCGTCTACCTGCCCCGTTAAATTGATTGTGTATGTACCAGCGGCGACCGTCACCTCCTGGGATAGCAAAATCCAGTTGGCTCCAGACTTCTGCCAGTAGCTGAGCGTATATTTTCCGTTGGTGAGATTGGACAGGGCTTTCGAAAAGCCGCCAGTCTTACTACGCCTGCCGGTTTTGCTGTCGTTCAATACACTGTTTCCCTCCAGGTTGCTTTCAAACGAAGTATGAAAAAGATCTTTTCGCAGGCTACCCGTCATTTCAGCGATGGGATAGCTATTACTGGCATCCCACAGGTAGGAAAGCTCAACGTCGTCAGATTTCTGCTGCCGGATGATGTTGCCGGTAAGGTCGTACTCCAGGAAGCTCATGCGTTTTTTGTACCGGCTGTCTTTCAGCAGCACGCCACCGGATACTGAGCTCTGGGTAAACGCATCGAACTCTACTGGCGTTTTCAATTCCATCACAAATATTTCATCTGCTGCCACTACATTAGCCTTATAAGTAGTGATCACACCTCCGGCAACATAGTATTTGTCATTTTTATATCGGAGAAACAGCTTCTCGATAGGTACGGTGACAAGGTTCTTTTGCACCATTTGCTGCATCCATAATGGCTGCTGGGCGGTTGGATAATCGTTAGGATAGGTCATTGTAGTGATTATTCCCTCGCCGCTGCTGGCGTCAGTATTTATATATTTCGGCATGAGATTGCCTTCGTTATACTCGGTGGTGGCAATCTTTTCAAGGTAGCTGGGTCCGGAAAAATCTTTTGAGACCGAATACTCATTGAGGGCATAACCTGTAATAGTATAATAAGGCGTGGTGACAGGAACTTCCAATTCAGCGATCGCATCCAAACCTAAATAGCTTTCGAATTCAGACTGGGAATCGAAATTGGTCGTTTGTGCAAATCCTGTCTTAAGGCCCAGCTGCGGACTATTCTCCGGAATATTGAGGACCGAAGAATAGAGATATTCATTACTTGTGGAACGGACGGTCTCCCAGGCTGTGCCGGATTTTTTAGATACGGTTTCCATTTCAGGATTACCTCTCATCCAGTCCCTATGAATATATGGAAAGGGAAAATCATTGATAACGTCGTCAACATTAAATGAGTACGTATATTCCGTCTTGCCGTTTTCACCGATCCCTCCTTCTGTTACCGTAACGTATTTGTAGGCGATATAGCTTCCTGCAGATGTGAGTAGTGGATAGTTACCGCTGGTGGTTCGACGGATATAGTCGACCTCATAATTGGCCCAAGTCTTATGACCCAGGTTGTCTATTTGATGCGAGTAGTAGACAAATTTGAAATCGTTCTGGAACGAATTGGACCAAGGAGCAATAAAAGTGCCAGACGATCCGCCTGTCGGCCGTTCGTAAGTAAAGTTACGAATCCTGTCGCGTTCGTGGGAAATACCGTCATAATCGATCATCTTCTTGATCCGGAGCCCAGCAGCTGCGTAGTTTTTGGGCGGAGGCGTAGTTGGCAGTACTTCATAGGAGATATCGAACACGAAATATTTAAAGTCCGTCCCTTGCTGAATGAAGTTGGCCATCAGCTTGTATGTTCCGTTAGGCAGGTAAATTGTACCCTGGGTGCCCGCTGCGTAGTTCGGGCTTACGTCCAATGATACCGTACCAGGTGTAAGACCGATGATACGAAGGTCGGCACAACGGAGACCAGGATAATCGTAATAATCCTGGTAGTCTACGACGCAGCCGATCGCATCGTACGAAAATGAAGCCACTGTGCCGCCGGCGGGCATGTTGACTACAAATTCGTCTTCATAATAAGTTTGAGCCCCTACCTGGTCTCCAATAACGTGAGCGCCTTCATAATTTCTTTGCGGCAAACCGTAAGATCCGTGCACCGTATTGTTCTCAAAAATGAAATCTGTATACCCTCCGGTAGGCCATGTAATTCTTTTGAGCGCCCCATAAATCGTAGCGCTGGTATCAGGCATTCTGTTCGCCCCCGAATTGGTGACAATAGTCCCGCCCCATAACATGGCAGGCATTAGGCTGCCGTTGGTGTTGGCGCCATTGTAATACCCCCAGTAATCCTGCGCGTACGAACGTAGTGTCGGAAAGGACTCAAATTCCTTCTCGTAATCGAAAACATACGGTTTCAGCTGGACGGCCACCCCGCCCTGTACCGTTTCTTCCACGATGGATTTGAGCTTAAGCTTTACCTTTTCAGCTTCCACCATATCGTTGCAAATCGCAGGGAGCCCCGGGCCGCCGAAGTAACCGTAGTTAAACACGAAACGCTTTTTCAGCGAGCCGGTATTATCATAAAGCTCCATTTTTTCCAGCGCCTTTTCGCCGATGAGATCGCAGCGGTTAAGATTGGCAACGAACAGGATATATCCCTCCTTGAAAGAGATTTTGCTTAGCTTTTGCGATGTAATGGTCACTTCGGAATAGCATTCCTGGTCTTGAGGTAGCTGCACCTGACCGAAATACGTGCCGGTACTCGTGGTCCGCTGATATATAGTCGCGGAATTCGGCGTACGGAAGGTGGAATAGGCATTGTTGTTATACTCGAATGTCACATCGTCGGTCGCGGTTTTATTGTCGATCCTTGAAAGGTACCAGCTGGAAACGGTATAATCCGGATTATCGGGCCCTCCAACATTGCAATAGGTACGCGTATGCGTACGTTCCTCTACCTGGAATTGGTATTTATTCCCATTTTCCGCTGTAATGATAAATCCGGTATTGTAAGAATAAGTGATTACCAGGTTGCTTTTGGTGATGGTATGAAACTTACCGGTCTCCTGGTTATAATAGAACTTGCCGGATTGGTCACCGAAATTAAAATGAAAGATATCCGGTTCCGTATCATATTGCCCTTTTCCAGCATCGGTAAGCAGGCGGCGGATCTCGATCTTGTAGGCAGGATCGTCACGGTGCTCTTGACGGAATTTTAGCTTCATGGTCTGCGTCATGATGCCATGCCCGAGCTCGTCCGGCAAACCGCGTACTGTCCGGGATATTGCGCCGCCGGCGTTGAGCGTCCATCCCCCGCCCGTCCAGGAAGGGACTTCGGATACTTTCAAACCCGCGGCATGGTAGCTGAGCGACACTGCTGATTTCAGATCATTGGTGCCGAAGTTCGCGAAAGGGATCGAGATATTGGGAAGACCGGTTTGATAACTGACCGGAATATCGCCAAACCGGCCGATAGATGCCGCGTTGGGGGAAACCGGGATTACTTTGGTTACGCCAATGTTCCTGTCAGACTCCTGCTGCGCGTACAGCGGAACTGCGGTAAAAATATAAAGCAGGCTTGCCGTGAATAATTTTTGCATAGGTACCGGGTTTTACAGTAGACGGGAACATTTTCGGGAATTGTTCGCTGACTCGGGTTATAAATTTTGACATCCAATTTAGCCGCATTTTATGTCATTTCCAAGACCCGGTCATTTTTTAAAAGTGGAGGCTTAACGAGCAATTTTCGGATGCTATCCACATTTTTCATTATTTTACTATTCGAATAACAATCCGATTGCTGCAATTACCGCAAGAAAAGTGAACCCGACTGCCCGCAATCCCTACCTAAATCCCGTTCCATGCAACCCTTACCGAATTGGTTAACTGTTTTTAGCAGTCCGGCTGCACCGCCGCAAAAAATTGCATCCCAACCCGACACATCGAAATCCAGAATATTAGTGAAGTCTGGGCTTCTCATACTGTTATTTTCACCATTGGCAACCTTCGCCCAAAAACCCAACGGCAGCAAGCCCGCCGTTAAAGCTGCGCGTGACATACCTGCGGCATATCCCGTCGGCACCAAAGTGAATTACGTCCGAACCTGGACGCCCAACCAGCCGCTCACTGACCCCGCGCTGGTGACCGGGGCCACCGACGTGACCAACGTCCCCCAGGCCACCGCTTACTTCGACGGGCTGGGAAGGCCATTGCAGACCGTGACGAAGGGCGCCTCGCCTGTCACCAAAAAAGACCTCGTGGCGCCGGTCGTATACGATGCCTTCGGCAGGGAGTCTTTCAAATACCTCCCCTACGTCAGCACCGCGGGCGACGGGGCTTTCAAGACCAGCCCCTTTACCGACCAGGCCTCGTTCTACGGCACTTTCCTGGATACCGCCAAGAACAACGAAGAAGATATCTTTTACAGCGAGACCCAGTTCGAGGCTTCGCCGCTCAACCGCGTCACCAAAGAGATGGCGCCCGGTAATAACTGGACGGGCGCCGGGAGGGGCGTGGGTGCGCAATACCTGGTCAATGCCGTCGGCGATTCTGTACGGACCTGGAATGTAACGACCACCTTCCCGAATAATATCCCATCCTCCAGCCTGGCTTCGCCCGGAACGTATGCCGCCGGCACGCTTTTCAAAAACGTGACAACGGACGAGAACGGCAAGCAGGTGGTCGCATACAAGGACAAGGAAGACAAGGTGGTCCTGAAGAAGGTACAGTTCGCCGCCGCCCCGGGCACCGGCCACAGCGGCTGGCTTTGCACGTATTACGCATACGATGACCTGGGTAACCTCCGCTTCGTATTGCCGCCCCGCGCGGTGGAGCGGCTGGCCGGCGCCAGTTGGGCGCTCAGCGCCGAGGTGCAAAACAACCTCTGCTTCCGCTATGAATACGACGGCCGCAACCGGATGATCGTCAAGAAAGTGCCCGGCGCCGACCCCGTGGAAATGGTCTACGACCAGCGCGACCGCCTCGTGCTGACCCGCGACGGCAACCTACGGGCGGTTACCGGCAAATGGATGGCTACCGTTTACGACAACCTCAACCGGCCCATCATGTCCGGGATTTACATGAGCGCGCTGACGCACGATGCGTTGAGCACTGCTATGGGTACGGCCACGTCCAGTTCAACTGTCACCACCGTCATAAAGGCGATCGACAACCTGGTGGTCTCGAAGTATGAAACCAACGTTAATACTTACAAAGCCCGTCTGAGCGTGGAGCTCACCGATGGCTTCGAGACGCCGGCCGGCAGTTCAACGGAGGTTTTGGTTGACCCCACGATGCCAGATGCCTCCGAAACAACGACGGCCACCTTGAGCCTGCCGGGGCTGAACGGGAACTTTTACGCGCTAACCTACACCTATTACGATACGCTGGGCTATCCCGGCGCAAAGCCGGTGCAAACCGCTTATTTTACGAAACCGCAAGCCGGCACCAACCTGTATGCAGAACCAGTCGCCACCAGTTCCCAGACCAAAGGCCTGGTAACGGGCACGAAGGTGCGGGTGCTAGATACCGACCAGTTCCTGGTGACCACCACGTATTACGACGCCAAAGGGCGCCCGGTGCAGGTGCTCAGCGACAATATCAACAACGGGACGGATATCGTGACCACGATGTACGATTTTATCGGCAAAACCCTCAGCACCTATCATTACCACAACAACCCCAAAGCGGGAACGGCCGGGGAGTCGAAGCTGCTGACCAACCTGACCTACGACCATGCCGGACGCGTCATCAAAGTGACCAAGCAACTCAACGACAACGCCGCATACAAACGCGATATCGCCACCAATACCTACGACGCCCTCGGCCAGCTGCAGCGCAAGGAATTCCGCAACGCCGCCGGTACGGTGATCGAAAGCATGGATTATACCTATAACGTCCGCGGCTGGAACAAAGGTATCAACCGCAAATGGCTCACCGGCGCTGAAACACATTACTTCGGCCAGGAACTGCATTACGACGAAGGGTTCGAGAACAAGGAATACAACGGTAACATTGCCGGGGTTACCTGGAAAGGGACTAAAATCACCGCTGGCACCGTGCCTACCGCCAATGCTTATGGCTATACCTACGATGCCGCCAGCAGGCTGCTCAAAGGGAACTTCACACAATCGTCCAACGGAACTACGTACGCCCGGACCACTATCGTTTACGATGCCTTTATGGGAGACGGCGCCGACCCGGTTACCGCCTACGATGCCAACGGTAACATCAAACAAATGCGCCACTGGGGCAAGAAAGGCACGACCGAAAACGTGCTGATCGATAACCTGGCCTACAGCTACGATACCACCGGCATCACCGCCGGCAACCGGCTTTACAAGGTGACCGACGCGGTCAACGACCCCGCTACCACGCTGGGCGACTTCGCCGACCAGAATACCGCCGCCACGTTTGATTATGCTTACGACAAGAATGGCAACCTCACCAAGGACGAAAACAAGAAAATCTCGGCGATCCACTACAACCTGCTGAACCTGCCCAAAACGATCAGCATCACGGGCAAAGGCACGATCTCCTACATTTACGACGCCACAGGCCGCAAGCTGGCCAAAACGGTCCTCGACCAGACGGTGACGCCGAACAAAACCACCCGTACCGAATACATGGGGGCGGTAATCTACGACAACGACGCGCTGCAGCTGATCGGCCATGAAGAAGGCCGCATCCGCCCCCTGGCGGCAGGCGGGTTTACCTATGACTACTTCATGAAAGACCACCTGGGCAATGTGCGTATCGTGTTGGCCGAGACCAACCCGCCCCAGCAACTGTACCTGGCGAGCATGGAGCCGGAAAAGGCGGACGTGGAAAACGCCACTTTCAGCAATATCGATGCTTCCCGTGTCGATAAACCGGTGGGTTACCCCGAAGATCCGCAGGCCGATAAGAACGCCTTCGTGGCTAAACTGAACGGCAAAGATGCCGACCGCCGCATTGGTCCCAGCCTGGTACTGAAGGTAAAATCCGGAGATACGGTACGCCTGGGCGCACGGGCGTTCTATAAATCGCAAGGCCCAAATAAAGCCCAAAAAACCACCGCCCCCGCAGCCGACATGGCCGCATCGCTCATCCGTGCGTTCGGCAACCCCGGCGCCGCAGCCGTGGATGGCCACGGTGGCGCCGAAGGTTCGAACGGTACGCCTTTCAGTAATAACTTCGTGAATGACAGCTGGAACCGGATGAAGGAACGGGATCCCAAATCCCCCGCCAACCCCGACCGGCCAAAAGTTTATCTGAATTTTGTGCTCTTCGACGAAGATTTTAACTTAGTTGAAGGCTCCAGCGGCGTAAAACAGGTGGCCACTCAGCCCGATGAGCTGCAGACCCTGGCGCAGGACAATGTGATCATGGAGAAATCCGGGTTTCTGTACGTCTACACCAGCAACGAAACGCAGCTGGACGTGTTCTTTGACAACGTGACCGTCACACTCGCGGGTACGCCGGTGCTGGAGGAGACGCATTATTATCCGTTTGGGTTGGCTATGGCGGGGTTGAGTGAGAAGGCAATTTATAATCCGGAGAATAAGAGGAAATGGAACAAAGGCTCTGAGCTACAGAATAAGGAGTTTTCAGATGGCAGTGGGTTAGAACTATATGCAACACCATTGAGGAGTTTAGACCCACAGTTGGGTAGATGGTGGCAGATTGATAGTAAGCCTGATAATGCGCAGAGTTTATACGCTGCTATGAAAAATAATCCAATTTCCTTTAATGACCCATTAGGTGATACAGTACGTATAAGGCATCGCGGTACAGAGGTTATTTATAACAACGGTGTGCTAACTAATCAGGATGGCTCTGCATATAATGGAAAGGTCAGGGGATTTTTAAAGAAAACAGTAAATGCGCTAAATGCTGGCAGGACACGTTCCAATGAAGCTGCATCAATGATTACTGAATTACAGGGTTCCGCAAATAACTTCACTATCGTAAAAGGCAATACAAATGAATTCAATTATAACCCTGCACAAAGGTTTGCAGCATATGCAAACCAAATACGAACAGACCCTGCACAAGCTGGACTATTAGCAACAATTACAGCAGCGCAGTTGGCAGGTGGTGCAGGAGGCACAATAACTTGGGACCCAAGTGGTGTAAATGTTTGGGTAGTTGGAGGAGGGCAAAATAATAACCCTATCACGAATTTAATGCATGAGCTTTTTCATGGAAGAGATGCCAATAGGGGGCTAACTGACGATAGAGACCACAATGGCCTAAATAGAGATGAATGGCAGGCCAGCTATAAAGAGAATATTGTACGTCAGCAAATGGGGTTGCCATTAAGAGAATATTATCGTTCACAAGATAATGCAGGCACTGTAACTCATTTAGCCCCCAGGTTATTAGATGCAGCGAATAATCCAATACTTCCAACGTGGCTACCGGTTGGGTGGTAAATATAATCTAAACCAGAAATTATGCGTTTATTTAATTTAATACTGTTAATTATTGTATTTGCATCATGTACAATATCCAATAAAGTTAGACGGGTTAAATTCAGGTATTTTGAGGGAATGAAAAGTCATACAATGACAATGCAAGTTCCTAATGAATTTAGTTTAACTAAAATTTCTACAGGAGGTGAAGGCCAAGAACATCGGTACTGGTACCCGGATTCTTCATTAATTTACATTTCAGATGCAAGCGGAAATACTACAGTTAATGAAAGATTAATCCGATTGCAGAACGGAGCATACAGCAGAAAATTTTTATCAGACAGTATTATACTAAGTGGCATTGATGAGAAGGGATATTATTGGCGAGAAGTAAAATACAAAGGATTGCTTTATGGCTATTTTAACGTCTCCCCTGAAAAGAAACAACTTTATGATAATGCCATGCTCTCAATAAAGTATAAATAACAGTGACAACCACCAACCCATGCTTTAAGCGGATAGATTCGCAGGAGCCTTTTTAATCCCAGCAGAGCAGGCAAAGTATACATTTAGACCACTTACATATAGTCGTTTAAGTGATCTTAAGTTGCATTGGAAAGTCTCAAAACAAGCGATTATATACCGGGCAAAGATTTGGGGATAATTGATGATATAAAATTTAAAACCCTATTTATTGAATTAAGTCGATTTGGAGAAAGAAAGAAAGAAGGAGAGGCTTGAAATTCAAATCGATGAGCCAAAGCTTTTAAGAATGATAATAAACGCTTTTGAGAAGCATTTAGGTCAAGACTGGCTACCACATGGCTCTCCTGCGAAATCGACCAACAGGAAAAACTGCAAAAACTCATCTTCCCCACCGGAATTTTCTACGACCGAAAAAAAAGGGTCATCGAACCGAAAACATCAATCCCCTATTCGTCCGAATCGCCCAACTACAGCGGGAAGTAGCCAAAAACGAAAAAGGGGACAATCATTTTTTACATGATTTGTCCCCTTCTGCGGACCGGACGGGACTCGAACCCGCGACCTCCGCCGTGACAGGGCGGCATTCTAACCGACTGAACTACCGATCCATTTCCCCTTTCGGGGCAGCAAAGAAAAGATTTAATTTTTAATTGACCAATTTTTTTTCAGAAAATTGTCATCAATCGAAAAGCCGGGCAAAATGATTCTCCAGGTGATTGCGCATCGCATTGCGGAAAAGCTCCGGGGAACCGTTTTGCAGGATATCCACCAAACCCTTGTGGCTGACGAAATTCCGGACGGCAGACTGCTTACCGAGCAGCCCGCTGTGATGCACATAATCGAACACTGGCAACAGCATTTTCTGGAACTTCTTCAGCGTAGCATTCCCCGTGATCTCATACAACTTCCCGTGGAAAGCGATCTCGTGGCTGATGTTGAAAATATGGTTCTCCCCCACGTTCGCGGGCTCGTTGTTGACGATGTTATTGAGGTCTTCGATATCCTGTGGACGAAGGTTCTGAAACAGCAAATCCGCCATACCGATCTCCAGCACCAAACGTATCTCGAAAATATCCTTGAGCGTTTCCTCACTCAGAATGTAGGGATTCATGCTTTTGCCCATGATGTCCAGGATATCGGGGCTGGTGATCACCGCGCCCTTCTTCTTTTTGGACTCGATCAGTCCCATCATGCGCAGGCGCAGCAGGGCTTCTCGTACCACCGTGCGGCTCACGCCCAGTGCCTCGGCCAGTTCCAGCTCCTTGGGGATCGAATCCCCCACTTTCAGCTTCCGATCCTGTAACAACGCCACCAGGTTAGCCTCCACCTTGTCTACCAACGAACTGGTATCCACCGTCTTTAAACTGTCCTTTATATCGACCAGGTTCATAAATATGTATTACTTATAAGGCAAATATAGGAATTGTCATTGTAAATCTTCGCCAAACGATCGATTACAATATTTTAACTGTTCTACCTGTATATCAATATCTTATCATGAAACCTTCTTGATTTTTTGTTAACGCAACCCGAAATCCAGATTTAAAATTGGCTTCTTCCGGGATTTGATTACTTTTGTTATGTTATACATAATACAACCAAAATTCCTTTCCATTATGAAATTCGCGTGCTTACGGGGCCTCGTCTTCCTGACCAGCCTCCTCCTCTCCATCTCCGCCCGGTCACAATCCGGCCCCCTCACCGGAAGGGTCATCTCCGGAGACGATAACACCCCGCTTATCGGGGTCACCATCGTCATCAAAGCCAAAAAGAAAGCCGTTCAATCCAACACGAAAGGCGATTTCTCCATCGATGCGCAACCCGGAGACCTGCTCTCCGTTTCCTACATCGGATTCTCCCCGCAGGAAATTCCCGTCGGCCAGAACCGCCACATCAACATCGTCCTCACCTCCGCCGCTTCCAAAATGGACGAAGTTGTCATAACCGGCTATGGCAGCGCCAAACGGTCCAAACTCACATCCAGCATCGCCAAACTCGACAACAACATCCTCGAAACCGGTCTCCGCTCCAACCCCACCCAGGCCCTCGCCGGCACCATCCCCGGCGTTCGCGTGGCCACCGGCTCCGGAAGACCCGGCGCCCTGCCCGGCATCGTGCTCCGCGGCGGCACCAACTTCGACGGATCCGGCAGTCCTTTAATTATTATCGACGGACAGGTCCGCGGCTCCATGAGCGACATCAACCCGGACGATATCGCCTCCGTCGAAGTCCTCAAAGACGCATCGGCCACCGCTATTTACGGCGCGCGCGCCTCCAACGGCGTAGTGCTCATCACCTCCAAACGCGGCAAGGCCGGCAACGCTTCCATCAGCCTCAACGCCAAACGCGGTTATAGCTACCTCAACTCGCCTTACGAATTCCTGAACGCGGAAGAATATATCCGCTGGACGCGCCTCGGCGTGGTGGAAGCCATCAAAAACGGCACCCTCGCCCCCTCCGCCCTCGCAGCCGTTGGCCCCCGCGGCACCGGGAACCTCTATAAAGACGCCCAGGGCAACATCCTCGACGGCAATTACGACTCCCGCGCAATATGGTCCACCATGCGCCTCACAGACGCCAACCGCGAACTGCTCAATACCAACGACGGCTGGCAAGTGATGACCGACGCCGTGAAAACGAATGCCGCCGGCGAATACGACGCCAACGGCACCAACGCACAACTGTTGTACAAGAACTTCAATTACGGCGACTACGCCTTCAAATCGCCCGCCAAAACCCAGGATTACAACGTGGGCATGAGCGGCGGCAACGACCGCGGAAAATACTACGCCAACATCGGCTACTACGACGAAGAAGGCCTGCCCATCAACGTTTTCTACAAACGCATCTCCTTTACGGGCATCGGCGATTACAAAATCCGTGACTGGCTAACCTCCGAAACAGGCCTCCAGTACACCATGGCCAACTGGCGCGATCAGAGCCTGAACAACGGCGAAGCCAACTACTGGGGCCGCATGCTCTCCGCCCCGCCCACCATGCGCGGCACCAACGCGAAAGGCGACCTCATCCTCGGAAGAGACGCCAGCGACGGCAACCCCGTCATCAATGCCGACAAATACATCCGCAAGTTCCAGACCGATAAATTTACCCTCAGCCAGGCGCTGAAGATCGATTTCACACAACAACTCTACGGCCGTGTGCGCGCCATCCTCATGTACGACGAAGGTTTCGACGAAACCTTCAACAAGGATTTCCGTACCGGTCTCCAGAGCCTCACCAATCCAAACACCGGCTGGAACCGCGACCGCTCCAGCACCGCCGGCTTCGACCGCACCATCCGCCAGACGTACAATGCCACGCTCAACTACAAAGGATCGTTCGGCAGGCATACTCTCGACGCCATGGCCGGTTTCGAATATTACGATGCCTACAACAAAGGCGTGTCCGCCAGCGGAAGGCTCGCGCCCACAGACGATTTCATGGACCTGGGCCTTACCCTTAACAACAACCTTACCCAAACCCGCGGCACCGATTCCTGGCACAACCGCGAAAGGATCATGTCGGGCATCGGCAACCTGATGTACGACTACAACGGAAAATACCTCGCCACTTTCACCGTGCGCCGCGATGGATATTCCCGCCTCATCGGCGGCAACCAGTATGGTACCTTCCCCGCGTTCTCCGTGGGCTGGCTTGCGCACGAGGAAGATTTCATGAGCGGCGTGAAAGATTGGCTTTCGTTCCTGAAACTCCGCGCCAGCTGGGGCATGAACGGCAATATCGGCATCGGAACGGCTAACGCCATCGGGATTTATGAGCTCCAGGGCTCGTATGGTACGCAGACGCCCTACAATGGCGTTACCGGCTACCTGCAAACCGGCATCGCCAATCCGAAACTGAAATGGGAAAAGTCGAAAACAGTGGAAGTGGGAACGGAGCTCGGGTTCCTTAATAACCGCATCACCGCGTCGTTCGCATATTACAACAGGTTAACGACCGACAAGATCGCCAACATCCTGCTGCCTACTTCCTCCGGCATTTCCTCCATCCGCACCAACAACGGCAGCATGCGCAACCGTGGGTTCGAGATGGAAGTGAGCGGAAAAGTGATCCAGAAAAAAGACCTGAACTGGACCGTGGCCGCCAACGCCAGCTGGAACAAAAACACCATCGTGAAGCTCCCGTTCAACGGCAATGATAAAAACCGCCAGGGCGGCCAGCAAGTCTACGATCCGGCTACCGGCGGGCTCGTTTGGGTAGGCGGATTGCAGGAAGGAATGGAATGGGGCGACGTATATGGATTCGTGAGCGACGGGATCATCCGTAACGATAAAGACCTCGCATCCTACAACAAGATCGACATCGCAGCGGGCGAAACGCAATACGGCTCCGCCGCCGGTAAGCGCGTGGCCAGCCAGCAGCTCATCACCGAAAAAGGGCTCACCAACCACATCAGCACCAAACTGGGAGACATGATGTGGCACGATTTCGATAAAAACGATACGATCGATTACCGGGATATGCGCAGGCTCGGGCGCTCCGTTCCCCGCTGGACCGGCGGCATAAACACCACCGTAAACTGGAAGAACTTCCGCCTGTTCGCCCGTGTGGACTTTGCGCTGGGCCATATCCAGCAGGACTTTATGCAGATGTGGTCGCTCGGGAGCTTCCAGGGCGAGTTCAACGCCACTACCGCGGTGAAAGACACCTGGACGCCGGAGAACCCCGATGCCAAATATCCCCGCTACACCTGGGCCGACCAACTGAACACCAAGAATTACGACCGGCCCAGCAGCATGTTCTGGGTGAATTCCAGCTACCTCTGCTTCCGCGACGTTTCCCTCAGCTACAGCCTGCCTGCCAGCCTGCTGAAACCTGCACGGATCACGGGGCTTACCCTCACTGTAACCGGCCAGAACCTCGGCTACATCACCAACAGCCAGCTGAAACTGCCCGAGCGCACCGGTTCGCAGAACAGTGCCTACACCATCCCTACGCAACTCGTATTCGGTGCCAACCTTACTTTCTAATCCATCCAAAAAAAATTCCGAAATGAAAAAACTTACATATTTCGCGAAGGCGCTGATCGTAACGGTACTCTTCGCCTCCTGTCAAAAAACGCTGGAACTGTCGCCCGAAGACTATTTCGGTGACGGCAACTTCTGGAAGAACGAAACACAGGTCGTCAATTTCATGGTGGGGCTGCACAAACAGTTCCGGGATAACCAGTTCATGTTTTACCGTTTGGGCGAAATGCGCGGCGGCGGTATGAGCAACGTAGACGTGCAGAACACCTCTCTCAACGAGCTCCAGGTCATCGAACAGCGGATCGAGGAGAATTCTGCGGGTATTACGGGATGGGCCGGATTTTACGCACCGATCCTCCAGCTCAACCTCTTTATCCAGAAAGCCAACGAATCGGGTTTCCTGTCCTCCGAAAAGAAAAATTACCTCCTCGGACAGGCCTATGCCATGCGGGCGTGGTATTATTTCCAGCTGCTGCGCACATACGGCGGCGTGCCCATCCGCACCGAACCGGAAGTCCTCAACGGCACCACCGACGTTGTGCTGCTGCGCAAGGCGAGAGCCTCCGAAGCGGATGTGCTGGCCCTCGTGAAAAGCGACATCAACCAGGCGATGCAATTCTTCGGCACTTCGGCTTCCGCAGATAAAACCCAGTTCACGCCCGATGCGGCCAGGATGCTAAAAGGCGAGGTCTTCCTCTGGTCTGCCAAAGTATACGGCAACACCGCCGATCTGGCCGAAGCGAAAACCGCCCTCACCGCCATTGGCGGCTACCAGCTGCTGCCTTCGTTCGCCAGCGTGTTCGCCTACAACAACAAGGGGAATGCGGAAATCATCTTCGCCATCCGTTACCGGGTGGCCGAATCGGAAATGAGCGTCGCGTCTCACCTGTATTCGACATTCAACTTCAACGGGCTGCATTATAAGGACTCGCTCGTGAGTGAAGGTGTGGGCAATTTCCTAGTAGACCCGCTGAAGATCGCGGATGTGAATTCCCTCCAGGTGATACAGCGGTACCGGTATACGTTCGAGCTATACCAGTCGTACGATGTGACAGATACGCGGCGCAACGCCACCTTCTATAATTATTATAAAGTAACTACCAGCACCACGCCCTATGTGGTGACCGTCCGCAACACCGCCCTGGTGAAGTTCCTCGGCGTCATCGACGCCAACAAGCGCTATTTCTCCGACGACTGGCCGGTATACCGCGAGGCCGACCGGCAGCTCATGCTCGCCGAGATCGCCAATGCCCAGGGGCAGGACCCCACGGTTTACATCAAAGCCATCCGCGACAGGGCTTACGGGCCGGGCAACGATCCCGCGCCTTTCGTGAATGGCGGCAAAGACGCCAATGAACTGGCGATTTTCCGGGAGCGGAGCAAGGAATTCGTGTTCGAAGGCAAACGCTGGTACGATCTGCGCCGCATGCAGGTGGCGGGCCAGCCCATGGTCTTCAAATCCGTCACGCATCCTTTCGGCGTGCTCGATAAAGCCACCCAGGGATATAAGGTCCTCTGGCCCGTGGAGCCCGCTATCTGGACGAACGATCCGCTCGTGGACCAGACGCCCGGATACATGACCGCCAAACCACAATAACCCAATATCCATCATCAACGATTCTGAAGCGCATGAAACATTTGCAAGGACTGATTGCCGCTCCCTTTACGCCCATGAACGAGGCCGGAGCACTTAACACGAAACTGATCCCGGAGTATTACCGCCTGTTGAAAGCCAACGGCGTTAAAGGCGCTTTCATCTGCGGCTCCACCGGCGAGGGCGTTTCCATGACCGTCGCCGAAAAGAAAACCGTGACCACGGCCTGGGCCGAATGTACCCGGGGCGATGCCGGTTTCAAAGTAATGCTCCTGCTCGGCGGCACCTGCCTCGCCGACTGCAGGGAACTGGCGCTGCACGCAAGAAACGCAGGCATTTACGCCGTATCGTTCACCGCACCGTTCTACTTCAAGCCCGCCAGCGTGGAAGCCCTCGCCCATTGCTGCGCCGAACTGGCCGCCGTAGTGCCCGACATGCCGTTCTACTACTACCACATCCCCGTGCTGAACGGCGTCTATTTCCCGATGTACGACCTGCTCCAGGCCGTAGACGGGAAGATCCCCAACTTCGCCGGGGTGAAGTACACGCACGAGGATTTCATGGACTTCCTCTCCTGCCGGAATTTCAAATCCGGTAAGTACGACATGCTCTGGGGCCGCGACGAGAACATGCTGCCGGCGCTCGCTATCGGCGCCAAAGGGGCCGTGGGCAGTACGTTCAACTATGCAGCGCCGCTGTATCACCAGTTGACGGAAGCCTTCGAAAACGGTGAGCTGGATAAAGCCGCGCAATTGCAACAGCAGTCGATCAACATGATCCGCCTGCTCGGCAAATACGGCGGCATCGCTACCGGAAAGGCGTATATGAAACTGATCGGGCTGGATTGCGGGGAATTCCGTCTTCCGGTTACCAACATGAGCGGCGCGCAGTTCGAACTGTTCAAAGAAGACGTTGCCGCGTTAGGGTTCGATCAATTTAAATCCCGGCCGGCGGCCAAGACTCATTCCTGAATAACATGCGATTCATCCGAGACATCCCGTTCATGCTGACAGCAAGCCTGTTTTTTTCCTGGATCAATAAAGGCAACGCGCAACAACCGAACCATATCCGGTGGGATGTTGCCGCCAAACTGCCTGCACTGCCCGATGGCGCCCCGCAACCTGGCGTTGCGGGTGCCTTCACGGGCGTACACAACAATGTGCTGCTCCTG
Source organism: Chitinophaga rhizosphaerae (assembly GCF_003958645.1). GTDB lineage: Bacteria > Bacteroidota > Bacteroidia > Chitinophagales > Chitinophagaceae > Chitinophaga > Chitinophaga rhizosphaerae. The sequence continues at coordinate 613,774 of NZ_RXLO01000003.1, read as the reverse complement.
GCCGGCGGCGCCAATTTCCCCGACGCCAAACCCTGGGCCGGAGGCACCAAAACCTACCGCAACGAAGTCTACGTACTGCGCGGCGACACGGTGTCCACCTTCCCGTTTGGCCGGTCTGTCGCCTATGGCGCCAGTGCCACCGTGCCTGGCGGCGTAGTGTGCATCGGCGGTGAAAATGCCGGCGGCCCCCTCGCGCAGGCGTTCCTCCTCCAATGGCAGGAGCGCATAGTCGTGAAAAACCTGCCGTCCCTGCCTTTCCCGCTAACCAACGCTTCGGCCACCGCCATCGGCTCCACCGTATTCGTGGCCGGCGGCGAAAACAGCGAACGCGTTTCCGACGCTTTCCTTTCCATCGACCTTTCCTCCGCCGCTCCCGTATGGAAACGGCTTTCACCTATCCCCAAACCGCTTTCCCACAGCGTACTGGTTGCACAGTCTAATGGGTCCAAAACACAGCTATTCCTCATCGGCGGCCGCGCCCGCACCGATTCCGGCATCAGCGAACTGAGCGCCGCGGCCTGGCGGTACGACCCCGCTGCCGACCGCTGGTCGCCCATCGCGCACATCCACGACCAAAAAGGCATCACCCCTCTTTCCGCCGCCACGGCAGTGGCCACGGGCGCCAGTTACATCCTGGTAGCCGGCGGCGACAAGGGCAATATCTTCCACCGGATCGAATCTCTCAACGCACAAATCGCCCGGGCAAACGGCGAAGCCAAATCGGAACTGACGGAAGAAAAACTGCGCATCCTCAACAACCATCCCGGTTTCAATACCGACGTTCTTTTATACAATACCATTACCGACACCTGGACCGTTACCGGCCAGCTTCCCCATGCCGCGCCGGTTACCGCCACGGCCGTGAAATGGAACGGCGACATTTACATCCCCAGCGGCGAGGTGCGCCCCGGAACCCGGACCGTTGACGTGCTGCGGGGTTCCATCAGCAAACCGTCTTTCTTCTCCACTACCGACTACATCGTACTGGCGCTGTATTTCATCGGGATGGTGATCATAGGGCTGTGGACGTCGCGGCACCAGCATTCCACCGCCGACTATTTCAAAGGCGGCGAAAAAATCCCCGGGTGGGCGACCGGCCTCAGTATTTTCGGCGCCAAACTGAGCGCCATTACATTCATCGGCATTCCCGCGAAAACCTATGCCACCGACTGGACGTACTTCTTCCTCCTCATGACCATCATTTTCTGCATGCCGTTGGTGGTGCGCTTTTTCATACCGTATTACCGCAGGCTGGGGGTTACATCGTCTTACGAATACCTGGAAAAACGGTTCAGCTACGCCGTGCGCTCCGTTTCTGCGGGCATGTACATTTTATTGCAGCTCGGGCGGATGGGCATCGTGATCCTGCTGCCGGCCATCGCCCTGTCTGTCGTAACCGGCATCGACGTTAAACTGAGCATTCTCCTCATGGGCGCCGTGAGCCTGTTTTACACCGTGCTCGGCGGCATCGAGGCGGTGATCTGGACGGAAGTGGTCCAGGTGATCATTTTGCTGGCCGGCGCGGTGCTGGCGCTGATCCTCATCCCGATGTCGCTCACCAGCGACGGGGCAGCGGTTTCGCAGTCGCTCGCGCAATACGACAAACTGAAGCTGTTCGATTTCCGGTTCGATTTTACGTCCGCCACATTCTGGGTCGTGATCATCGGCGGGTTCACGCTCAATCTCATCCAGTACGGCTGCGATCAGACCGTGGTACAACGCTACCTGACCACGCCCGACGAGCAGACGGCCGTTCGCAGCCTCAGGCTCGGCGCCTGGCTCACGCTTCCGTCTACCATCATCTTTTTCGCCATCGGCACGCTACTCTTTTTGTTTTACCGCGATCATCCCGGGCAGGTCAATATGGCGCTGGATGCTCAGGACACCATTTTCCCCTGGTACATCGTGACGCAATTGCCCGCCGGCGTGGCAGGACTGGTGATCACCGCCATCTTCGCCGCCGCCATGGGCAGCCTGAACGGCAGTCTGAACGGGGTTTCCACGGTATTCGTGAATGATTTTCTCCGGCGCCTGCAACCCGGTAAGGCCGATAAATTCTATCTCCGTTCCGCGAAGCTCACCACACTGATCGTGGGGCTCGCGGGAACGGGGATCGCCTGGTCGATGGCGGAACATGGCGCCACATCGCTGTGGGACCAGTTCAACCTCATCCTCGGCCTGTTTACCGGCGGGGTGGGCGGGCTCTTCGTGCTGGGGATCTTCACCCGCCGCGCCACAGATGCCGGCGCCGTAGCGGGATTCGTGGCCAGTGCGGCGATACAGGTCGTACTACTGCAATTCACCGACATGCACCTGCTGATGTATGCCTTCACGGGGCTCGCATCCTGCGTGATAGCCGGATACGGCTGGAGCGTGCTTTTTCCGAAAACACAAAACTTATCCGGTTTAACCATTTATCGATAAAAAAATAACGACTTATGCAATATTCTTTTCCCGAACTCGAAACGCTGCGCGACTTCTATACCGGCCAACTGCTGAACGATACCGTTCCGTTCTGGTTCCCGCGGTCGTACGACCACGAGCATGGCGGTTTCCTCCTCATGCGCGATGCCGGCGGCCAGCTCATAGACGACGACAAGGCCGTCTGGATCCAGGGACGGGCTACCTGGCTACTGTCGACCCTCTACAATTCCGTAGTGCAGAGCCCTGAATGGCTGGAAGGCGCGAAGCTGGGATACGATTTCCTCAACCGGCATTGTTTCGATACCGACGGGCGGATGTTTTTCCACGTAGCGCGCAACGGCGCACCCATCCGCAAGCGCCGTTATTTCTTCTCCGAAACCTTCGCCGTGATCGCCATGGCGGGGTATGCGAGGGCTACCGGAAGCGAAGAAGCAGCCACCCGCGCGCGGGAGCTGTTCGGCAAATGCGTGGAATACGCCACCACACCGGGCCTCCTCGAACCGAAATTCGAACCCACGCGCCCGGCCAGGGGGATCGGCGTTCCCATGATCATGCTCAACACGGCCCAGCAACTCCGCGACACCATAGGCGATCCCCGGTGCGATGCGCTGATCGGCCAATGGATCGATGAGATAGAAAAATATTTCGTGAAAGACGATATCCGCTGCGTAATGGAACAGGTGGCGCCGGACGGGAGCATCATCGATCATATCGACGGGCGCACCCTCAACCCCGGGCACGCCATCGAAGGCGCGTGGTTCATCCTGCACGAAGCGGTGCATCGCGGCAACGATCCCCGGCTCATCCACCTCGGCTGCCGCATGCTCGATTATATGTGGGAACGCGGATGGGACCAGCAGCACGGCGGCATCCTCTATTTCCGCGACGTCTACAACAAACCCGTACAGGAATACTGGCAGGACATGAAGTTCTGGTGGCCCCACAACGAAGCCATCATCGCCACGCTCCTCGCCTACCTCGTAACCGGCAATCCCAAATACGCCGAATGGCACCGGATGGTACACGACTATTCCTACACCCGATTCCATGACAAAGAGAACGGCGAATGGTACGGCTACCTTCACCGCGACGGCAGCATCGCGCAAACGGCCAAGGGCAACCTGTTCAAAGGTCCGTTCCATTTGCCGCGGCAGGAATGGTATTGCATGCAAATCCTGAACGATCACCTGCAAAAGAACGCCGTATGGTCAGGAGCATCGCATGGCTGATAACGTTACCGGTAACGGCTTTCGGACAGATAAAAATTAGCCCGCAATGGATGGACCATATGGTGATTCAGCGCGGGAAACCCGTTTCCATCAGCGGGAAAGCCACGCCCGGTGCAACCGTACAGCTTTCCTTCTCCGGAAAATCCGTATCCGCACGCGCCGCGAAAGACAGCAGCTGGCAAATCCGCATCGGGCCGCTGAAAGCGAATGCATATCCGTCGGATATGCGCGTCTCGGCGGGAAAGGACACCCTTATCCTGAAAGACCTCCTTGTCGGCGACGTCTGGCTTTGCCTGGGCCAATCGAACATGGAATTTCCCATGCGCAACGAAGCGCATTATGCCGAAGCGCGCCGGAATATCACGCGCGGGCCGGTCCGCTGGTACAATCCGGGGTATGTGGGGAAAGGGATTTATAACCAGCATTTCTCCGGCAGTCTTGTACAGCGCATCGACAACGGCGTGTTTTATACCGGCGCATGGCAACGCTGTGATTCCGCTTCCCTCGCAGACATGAGCGCAGTGGCGTATTATTTCGCGGAGAAAGTGACGGCATCGGCGGGCGTTCCCATTGGCCTGGTCCAACTCGCCATCGGCGGCGCTCCCCTGGAAACGTTCGTGCCGAAAGAAGCCCTGCTGGCCGACAGCGCATTTGCGCGCAAGGTGCGGGGCAATTGGCTCTATAATCCCGAATTGCCGGATTGGTCGAGGGAGCGCGGGCGGCAGAACCGGGGCGATGATGCGAGCGCCGATGGCCCTGCGCATGGTTATAAACCCGGGTTTGCGTTCGATAAGGGATTGCGGGGACTGACGGGCAACCCCGTGGCAGGGATCCTCTTCTACCAGGGCGAGACCAACGCACAGGAAACCGCAAGGGTGGCGGAATACAGCCGGTTGTTCGATGCGATGCTGCGGGCTTACAGGGCCCACTGGCCCGGGGTTCCCTGCTATTTCGTACAGCTGTCCTCGATAGACAGTTCCGGTTATCGCTCCAAATTGTGGCCGCAATTCCGCGACGAACAACGCCGTATACTGCAATTTACGCCCAACACCGGCATGGCCGTTTCCAGCGACGTGGGCGCCCGCAACAACGTGCACCCGGCCAACAAACGCGCCGTAGGCTACCGCCTCGCCGCCTGGGCGCTCCACTATTATTATAAGCTTGGGAACGTAGTGCCGTCGGGCCCGCTGGTGGAAAAAGCGGAGTACCGGCAAGGAAAAATCATTCTTCATTTCAAATGGGCGGAAGGGTTGGCAGTGGCCGGGGGCGCCTTGCTGAAGGGGTTTTCGCTGGACGGGACACATCCCGTGCCGGCTTCCATTCATGGAATTACCGTGGAAATCCCGTCATCCGGAAAGCCTGCTTTCGTATATTACGGATGGCAGCCCTTTACGGACGCAAACCTTGTCAACGCCGCCGGCTTGCCGGCATCCACGTTCCGCATCCGTATCGAACCTTAAACATTGATCATGATCAAAGCATATTTTCTCTTTATTGTTTTAGCGCTCGCAGGTTGGAAAACGCAGGCGCAAACTTTCACACCGGTTTTTACCGGCGGACAGGAAGGGCATAAAAGTTACCGTATTCCCGCCATCATATCTGCCGGCGGCAAGCTGCTGGCCTTTTGCGAAGGGCGTGTAGACCATGCCGGCGATTTCGGCGATATCAATATCGTATTGAAGGAAAGTAAAGACGGCGGAAAAACCTGGGGGCCGCTCCGCACGGTGGTAGACTATAACAACCTGCAGGCCGGCAATCCCGCGCCGGTGGCGGACCTTACCGATCCCGCATTCCCGCAGGGCCGGATTTTCCTCTTTTACAATACGGGGGATAACCACGAAGGAGAAGTGCGCAAGGGCAAAGGGCTCCGCGAAGTCTGGTACAAAACCTCCACCGACGGCGGCGTCACCTGGTCAGACGCGGTGAACATCACCACGCAAGTACACCGTCCCAACATGCCCGGCAAAAATCCGGCGTACAATTTCCCGGAAGACTGGCGCAGCTATGCCAATACGCCCGGCCACGCGCTCCAGTTCGCCGATGGGAAATTCAAAGGCCGCATTTACGTTTCCGCGAACCACTCGGCCGGCAAACCGCAGCCCGGTTTCCGGGATTACAAAGCCCACGGCTACTATTCAGACGACCATGGCAAAACCTTCCACCTCAGCGAAACCGTGACCTTCCCCGGTGGCAACGAAGCCATGGCCGCGCAACTGAAAGGCAACCGGATGGTGATGAATATCCGCAACCAGCAGGGCAACGAACGGTATCGCATTATCGCCGAAAGCAGCGATGGCGGGCAATCGTGGGACAGTACCTACTTCGACCGGCAATTGCCCGACCCCGTGTGCCAGGGTTCCGTGCTGAGCGTCGGGAATGCCCGCAACCGCCGGCTGATCGTTTGCAACAACGCCGACACCGCACAGCGGAACAACCTCGTGCTGCGCGTGAGCCGCAACGACGGGAAGTCTTACTATAAAAACATCCCCATCGCCAACCGGCCCGACAATCCGCGCCGCAACTCCCACACCGCCTATTCCGACCTCGTGGAAAACGGGCGCCGGAGAGTGGGGGTGCTGTTTGAATATGACGACTACAAGCAAATTGTTTTTACCACTATTTCTTACTGATCCATGAAGATCCGAATGAACCGTTCACTCGCCGTATGGCTCCTGGCTTGCCTTTTGAGCCCGGGCGCGGAAGCGCTGGCCGTCCCGGCGCATATCACGAACAGCGAGAACACGAAACCCTCGCTCCTGCCGGAACCCGCGGAACTGCAGTGGCGCAACGAACACTTCGACCTGCGGAGATGCCGCGCGATCCGCTACTCCGATCGTACCATGCTCCGGTATGCCAACTTGTTGCAGAAGGAAATCATCAACACGGGTGCCGGCACGGTGAGAGTCAGATTGGGACCACCCGATCAAGGGATGTACATCGAGCTGGTAAAAAACGCCGTGAAAGCGCCTGTTCATGAAGACGAAGCTTATTCGGTGGAGGTGGGCAAAATAAAGATCACGCTGACCGCTGGCACAGAAAAAGGCATGTACTACGCCATCCAGACGCTCCGGCAGCTGATGACCGGAAAATCCGTTCAGGGCTGCTCGATCCGCGACTGGCCCGCCTTTTCATGGCGGTCGTACATGGTAGACGTTGGCCGCAACTATCAGCCCATGGCGCTGCTCAAGCAGCAGATCGACGTCATGAGCCGGTACAAAATGAACGTGTTCCATTTCCATTTCACGGAAGACGTGGCCTGGCGGTTGCACTTCAAACGGTACCCGCAGCTCACCGATGCAAAAAACATGATCCGCCAAAAGGGGAAATTTTATTCCGAAAAGGATTTGCATGAACTGATCGAATACTGCAAACTGCGCCATATCGAACTGGTGCCGGAAATCGACATGCCCGGCCACAGTGCGGCATTCCGGCGCGCCATGGAGCACGATATGCAAAGCGATCCGGGGATGGCGATCCTACAACAGATCGTCCGGGATTTCTGTGAAGAATATAAACTGCCGTACCTGCACATCGGGGCAGACGAAGTGAAGATCACGAACAAAAACTTTTTGCCGGAAATGACGAAGCTGGTGGAAAGCTACGGCACGAAAGTGATCGGCTGGATGCCCGGCGGCAATTTCCCGGAAAGCGTTATCCGCCAATTATGGTCGGAAGGAAAAATCGAATCGGGCGACGGTTCTGTTAAATACATCGATTCCCGACAGTTGTACATCAACCACATGGACCCGCTGGAAAGCGTGACCAGCATCTACCAGCGGCAGCTCTGCAATTCCGCCGTGGGGAATACCTCCCAACTGGGCGCCACACTTTGCCTTTGGCACGACAGGAATGTGGCCAATGAAGAAGACGTCCTGACCATGAACCCCGCCTACCCCGCGCTCCTGACCTTCGCCGAGCGCACCTGGAAAGGCGGCGGCACGCCGGGCATCAAAGTTGCCATAGGACCGGAGATCGCCGCGGATTTCGCGGCGTTCGAAATCCGGCTTATGGACCACAAGAAGAAATATTTCAATGGCCTGCCGTGCGGATATTTCCCGCAAAGCGCCCAGCAGTGGCAGTTGTACGGGCCGTTCCCCAACCACGGCGACCCCGGCAAGGAATTCGACACCACCGGCGTGAGGCCATCGCAAACAGCGACCGGCGGCACGATCATCCTCCGCCATTGGTGGTGGCCCGAGCTGCAGGGCGCCCTGTCTTCCCCTGCCGAAAATTCAACATACTACGCCTCCACCCGCATCTGGAGCGATCGCACCGGCGAAACCGACTGCTGGATAGGGTTCCACGACTTCTCCCGCTCACACGCTTCTTTACCCCCCACGGCCGGTAAATGGGACAACCGCGGCAGCAGCATCCGCGTAAACGGCAAGCTCATCCCGCCGCCCGTATGGGAAAGCGCCGGCAAAACCATCACCCTGGAAACACCTTACACCAACGAAGGATACGCTTACCGGACACCCACGAAAGTGCCACTGAAAAAGGGCTGGAACATCGTGGAAGTGAAAGCGCCCGTCACCACGTTCAATGGCCGCGACTGGCAAAACCCGGTAAAATGGATGTTCACCTTCATTCCCTGCCGCGATTAACGTCTTCCGATCCCGGTTGATAAATGGGTGTGCCTCCGGAAACGGGGGCGCTGCCGTTTAAAGCGGCGCCCTTTCCTGCGAAATCATTATCATTGCAGCATGTTCAAAAGTTGGTTCATTATCGCCCTGCTGCTGCCCGGTGCGCTGGCTGCGCAGGAGCGCAAACGCGCGCGGGAATCCGGTATCCGTATCGGCGTCATGCAGCCCGGCCCGCTCAACGCCATCACCGACGTGCGCGGCGTGAAAGTGGGGCATACCACTTTAATAAAAGGTGATTCCATCCGTACCGGCGTAACGGCTATCGTACCGGCAGCCGGGAACCTCTTTCAGCAGAAAATCCCCGCCGCGATCTATGTGGGCAACGGCTTCGGGAAACTGGCCGGCATCACGCAGGTAAACGAGCTCGGCAATATCGAAACCCCCATCGTGCTCACCAACACCCTCAGCGTGCCCATTGCCATGCAAGCCGTTGCGGGCCTGGCGATGGCGGAAAAAGGAAATGAAAACCTCCGGTCCGTAAATGCGGTGGTAGGCGAAACGAACGACGGTTACCTCAACGATATCCGCGGCCGGCACGTGTCCGTCGCCGATGTGGAAGCGGCCATAAGAACCGCCGCTTCCGGAAAGGTGAAAGAAGGGAACGTAGGTGCGGGAACGGGAACGGTCTGCTTCGGGTTCAAGGGCGGCATCGGCACCGCGTCGCGCAAGCTGCCGGCCAGTTTGGGCGGATATACGGTGGGCGTGATCGTGCAGTCCAATTTCGGCGGCGTACTGGAAATCGACGGGGCGCCAATTGGCAAAATGATGGGGAAATTCGATTTCAGCGACCGGTTATTGAATAATGTAGACGGATCATGCATGATCGTATTGGCTACGGATGCGCCCGTCGATCACCGGAACCTCATGCGGCTGGCGCAAAGGGCCATGCTGGGCCTGGGAAAAACGGGCGGCATTGCTTCTAACGGGAGCGGCGATTATGTGATCGCGTTCTCCACGGCCGAAGGGCTCCGCATCCCCCACAACGGTAATACCGCCACTCAAACGGTGACATTGCTGCAAAACGACGGCATGTCGCCCCTGTTCATGGCCGCGATAGAAGCCACCGAAGAAGCGATCATCAATTCACTGTTCATGGCCGGCGGCATGAAAGGCCGGAACGGCAATTCGGTGGAAGCATTACCTTTGACGCAGGTTTTACCCATTCTCCAAAAATTCAACCGTCTGCAGCCATGAGCTATGCCATCATCAACGGCGCCATTGTGCCGGAAAGCGAAGCGAAGGTCCTGATTTCCGACCTCTCCATCCAGCGCGGTTACGGCATTTTCGATTATTTCCGCACCAGGGCCGGGCAACCGGTGTTCCTCGAAGATCATCTCGACCGGCTTTATCATTCGGCGTCGGTTATGCGGCTTTCGCCGGAAGTAAGTCGCGAACGGCTGAAACGCTTGCTGGCGGAGCTGATCGAGATCAACGGCGCGCCGAATGCAGGCATACGCATCACTTTGACGGGCGGCTATTCTGAAAACGGGTACACGCTGGCTTCGCCGAACCTGCTCATTACGCTGGCCCGCTATCATTACGACCCCGCCAGCTTCGACATGGGCATCAGGCTCGTGACGCACGACTTCCAGCGCCAGCTCCCCGAAGTCAAAACCATCGATTACCTCCAGGCGATTTACCTGCAACCCTTCATCCGGGAGCACGAAGCCGACGATGTGCTGTACCATCAAAACGGCGCCGTCCGCGAATGCCCCCGCGCCAATTTCTGGGCCGTCACAGAAAACGGGACGCTCGTCACGCCGGCAGACCGAATCCTCAAAGGTGTAACCCGGAAAATGGTCCTGGCGATGGAAGACCTTCGTCCACAGACCGCCCATCTCCCCCTTTCCGCCCTTTCCACCGCGCGGGAAGCCTTCATCACCAGCACCACCAAAATCCTGACGCCGGTCACCCATATCGATGGCCGGCCCGTGGGAAACGGCCAGCCCGGCCCCGTCGCCAAAGCCATTTTCGACCGGCTGCTGGGCATGCGGGGCGGGTATGAGTAGTTTCCAAAATATTACTACCTTTCCGCATCATCAGACTGCTTTCCATGTTATCCGGACGTACCGACAGTGACCACCTTTCTCCCGGCGATGAGCGCACTTTGTTGCAACTGGCCACTGCCGGGGATATGGATGCGTTTACCCAACTGTACGTTCATTTTTACCCGCGCCTTTACCGCTTCCTCTTTTTCATCACCCGCCAGCACGAAGACACGGAAGAGATCGTGCAGGACGTGTTCCTCAAAGTCTGGGACCGCCGCGAAAGCCTGGGCACCGTCCGCTCGCTGGAAGATTACCTTTTCCGGATGGCGAAAAACCGGATGACCGACCTTCTCCGCAGGAATAAAACCGGGATGAAGGTGATCCATAACCTGCAACAGAAAGACCTTCCGCTGGACAGTCCTACCGAGTCGGCCGTTGCCTACCGCGAATATCACCGCCTGGCCCGCGAAGCCATCAGCCGGCTGCCGGAGCGCCGGCGCGAAGTGTTTCTCCTGAGTACCGAGGGCGGCCTTTCGCTGGACGAGATCGCCGCCACGCTGGGCATTTCCCGGTCGGCCGTCAAAAAGCACCTGGGCCTGGCCACCACGCAGGTGAAGGCGTACCTGCGGCAACATGCGGAGTGGACAGCGGGGATGCTGGCGCTGATTTTTCTTTCCCGATAAAAATTTTTTGATGGACGGGGTGTCCTTTTTTTCCGGTCGTTCGTCTTTAGCGCATGACAAGGGAAACTATCCTCTCCAGCCTGGAAAAATATGCCGCCGGCACGCTGACGCCGGAGGAGGAACGATCATTGTTCGCCTGGCTGGAAACGGCCCCGTCTAACGAGTTCCACGCCCTGCTCGATGCAGCCGGCGTTCCGGACGCCCTTAAATCGTACCCTATACCCACCTCCGCCTCCGTGGCGGATTTCCGGCGGAAGTTGGAGCTGCGGGAGCAAGTGCCCGAGCGTACTTTCTGGCAAAAACTGACCGGAAGAACGGCCTTTCATCGCCCGTTTGAACCCACCGAACCGGTACCTGCCCGCCGCCTGAGCCCCGCTTGGCGGAAGATCGCCGCAGCGGCAGCCGTGTTGCTGCTCGCCGGCGGCAGTTACTGGATGTACCAATCCACCCGCCAACCCGGGAAAAACAACGTTGTTCAGCATTCCGGACCGCAGCCGGGCGGGAACAAAGCCACGCTCACCCTGGGCGACGGTTCCGTCATTACCCTCGACGACGCCGGTGCCGGTGCCCTTTCCCGGCAAGGCAATACGAAGATCGTGAAGCTGCAGGGCGGGCGGATCGTGTACGACCCGCAGGCAGACGGCGGAGAGCCTGTATTCAACACGATTTCCACGCCCAAGGGCGGTCAATACCAGGTACAGTTGCCGGATGGAACGGTTGTATGGATGAACGCCGCATCATCACTGCGTTTCCCTTCTTCCTTTACAGGGAACGAGCGGCTGGTGGAGCTTACAGGGGAAGGATATTTTGAAGTGGCCGCCGATGTGGAGAAGCCGTTCAGGGTAGCGGTGAAAGACGTACGGGTGGAGGTATTGGGAACGAAATTCAATATCAACGCCTATCCCGAAGAATCCCAGGCCCGGACGGCTTTGCTGGAAGGGTCGGTACGGGTGCGCAGGAAAGACGAAGCGGTGAAGTTGGCCCCCGGGCAGGAAGCGCGCATCGGTCAGGAAGGGAAAATCGCCGTTTCGGCGGCAGACCTGGAGCAGGTGCTCGCCTGGAAGAACGGGTATTTCCAGTTCGAAGGCGCCACGCTGCCCGTGCTGCTGCGCCAGATCGGGCGGTGGTACGATGTGGAAGTAGTTTGGAAAGGCGAAGTGCCGGAGAAGGAATTTGCCGGCCGGATCTCGCGGGATGTATCGCTCCAGGCCATGGTGGAAGCCCTCCGGAGCAGCGGTGTAAACTGCAAAATAACGGGAAGAACGCTGGAAGTTGCGCCGTAATTCATCCTTACAACCTGACTATCAAATCAATATAACAAAGTCGACATAACTTGAGGTATCCAGACATTCAGAACGAACATCAAACCAAAATCGAAACATGAAAACGACCAGCTAATCAGACCGGTTAGCCCGTAAACAAAGCCAGGAGTGCGTCAACACTCCCGGCGGGATTGTTCGGGTTGGCCGGAAAAGCGCGCTTAAACACCATTTACGTCACCAAACCCAAACTGTACAAAAGTATGAAACTACTTGTGTCCGGCAAAGCCATGCCACGTTTTCGGCTATTGCCCGCTAAATTATTACTCGTTATGAAATTAACGGCCATTTTGATGCTTGCCGCAGCCTTGCATGTAAGCGCCGCCGGCTTCTCCCAGACCATCACCCTCAGCCGCAAGAACGCGCCGCTGGGGCGGATATTCAGTGAGATACAGAAGCAGAGCGGCTATTCCCTGCTGTACGACATGAAACTCATCCGCAGCGCGCCCTCCGTGTCTATCGACGTGCGGAACGCCTCCGTGGCCGAAGTCCTGGAAAAATGCCTCCAGGGCCATAACCTCACCTTCGTGATCAATAACAATATCATCGTCATCCGCGAGAAGCCAACTGCAGCCGCCGTTCCCATGGCCGCTATCTTGACCGGTTCCGTGACCGACGACGCCGGCTCCCCCATCCCGGGCGCTTCCGTAGAACTGCGCGACCTCCGCAAAGGGACCGTCACAGACGTACAGGGCCGCTTCCGCTTCGCCGACGTTCCCGCCGGCCAGCACATCCTGCGCGTGAGCTTCATCGGCTTCGAAACCCTCGACACCGCCTTGCAAACCGGTAACGACGCCTTCAACATCGCCATCGTCCTCAAACCTGCGGTGAACAAACTGAAAGAACTGGTGGTAGTGACGGCCCTGGGAATCAGGAAGCAGGCCCGCAGCGTTACTTACAACGTGCAGACCGTTTCCGGCGCGGAATTGAACAACGTCAAAGACCCCAGCCTCGTCAACACCCTCGCCGGCAAAGTGGCCGGCATGGCCGTAAGCAACAGCTCCTCCGGCCCGGGAGGCGCCACCAAAGTGGTGATGCGCGGCAATAAATCGATCTATGGCAACAACAACGCGCTGTTCGTGGTAGACGGCATCCCTTTACCTGACCTCTTTACCCAGCAAAAAACCGACGGATTCTCCGTTCCCGGCGGCAGCGACGGCATCGCCAACATCAACCCTGACGATATCGAAAGCGTGACCGCGCTCACCGGCGCATCGTCTGCCGCGCTTTACGGCAGCCAGGCCGCCAACGGCGTGATCCTGCTCACCACCAAGAAAGGCCGGTCGGGCAAACCCTCCGTCAACTATTCCTTCAACGCCAATTACAGCAAACCCCTCCTGCTCCCGGACTTCCAGAACAGCTACGGCGCCACGCCGACAACGGGGTCGTTTTACAGCTGGGGCGATAAACAGGCCGCCAACGCGGATAACAAAAGCTTCTTCCGGACCGGAGACGCCTATACGCACGCCGTCAACGTTTCCGCCGGCAACGATCACAGCCAGAACTATTTCTCCGCCGCCGCAGTGAACGCCAACGGCATCGTTCCGAAAAACAGCTACGCACGTTACAATTTCAATGCCCGCAACACCACCAGCCTCCTCAACGATCGCCTGAACCTCGACGTGAACGCGCAATACGTGAATATGGAGCAGGACAATGTGCCTGTGCAGGGCCAATATTACAATCCGCTGGTAGGCGTTTACCTGTTCCCCCGGGCGCACGACTTCAACAGTTTCCGCCAGTTCGAACAGTACGACGTCAACCGCAACTTCAGCACCCAGCGCTGGCCGTATTCCGACCCGGGCATGATGCTCCAGAGCCCATTCTGGGTGGTGAACCGCAACACCAACTCGCTGCAGCGCAACCGCTTCATCGGCTCCGTGGCCGCTAAATACACGATCACGCCATGGCTCAGTGTTACCGGCCGCGCGAAGCAGGACAGGACCAACGATGTGTACGAAGCGCGCAGCTATGCCTCTACCCCCAAATTCCTCGCCGGAGACAACGGCCGGTACGACAAAACGCGCACTTCCATCCGGCAAACCTATGCAGACATCATGTTCACGGCGCAACAGCGGTTCGGGCAGTTTTCGCTGCAAGCCAATGTGGGCAGCAGTATCCAGGATGTGGTGGATAACACGACGGGTTGGTCGAACGGATATCTCCTGCAATTCGCCAACTTCTTTTCCTTCGCCAATATCGACTTTACGCGGTTCGCGCCGTTCGAGAAAAACGACCGGTTGCAAACGCAGGCAGTTTTCGGTACCGCGCAGCTCGGTTTCCGCGATATGCTGTATGTAGACGTGACGGCGAGGAATGAATGGTCGTCGGCCCTGGCGTTCACGAAAAATCCTTCGTACTTCTATCCCTCCGTGGGCCTGTCGGCCGTGCTGAGTGAAATGGTGAAATTCCCCGAAGCCATATCCTTCGCGAAGCTGCGGGCGTCTTACAGTGAAGTGGCCAACTCCATCCCCATCTATATTTCCATGCCTACCATTACGCTGACCAACGGCGGCTCCATCCAGGCTATCCATGCCAAACCTTTCTCGGAAATGCGGCCCGAGCGCACCCGCTCTTTCGAAGTGGGGCTGGATTCGCGGTTCCTGGACGATAAACTTTCCTTCAACCTGACTTATTACAAATCCTCCACGCTGCATCAGTATTTCAAAGTGGAAGTTTCGCCGTCGGTAGGTTATAACGCCTATTACGTGAACGCCGGCAACATCGAAAACCGCGGTATCGAAGCGAGTTTGGGATATAACGGGAAGATCGGTCAGGTGCAATGGACGTCTACCCTCAATTACGGTTTGAACAGGAACAAAGTGGTGGAAATGATGGATTATTCGGATCCGTTTACCGGCACCAGGAGAACGCAGGAAGAATTCGTGGTGTCCGACTTCGCGGGGTACCGGCTGATCGTCCGCAAGGGCGGCAGCTACGGCGACATTTACGCCAAAGACGTGAAACGCACTGCTGACGGAAGTGTTGCATTGAACAACAAAGGCGTGCCGGAGATCGGTGACTATAAAAAAGTAGGGAACGCCAATCCTCGGTACCTGATGGGCTGGAACAACAGCTTCAAATGGAAACAGTTCCAGCTGTCTTTCCTGGTAGACGCGCGTATCGGTGGCGAAGTGGTGTCTACGACGGAAGCGATCATGGATAATTTCGGGGTTTCGCAACGCACCGCCGAAGCCCGCGATAACGGCGGCGTGAAAGTGGGCGACAAAACCGTTCCGGCGAAAGATTACTACCAGAGCATTACCGGCGCTACTTCGTCGGCCCTGGCATTGTACACCTACAGCGCCACGAACGTTCGCCTGCGCGAGCTTTCCCTCGGGTACAGCATTCCCGCGAAGGCACTGGGCAACAAGGTTCGCCAGTTGCAGGTTTCGCTCGTGGGGCGCAATCTCTGGCTGATCCACAAAAAAGCGCCGTACGATCCGGAAATCACGGCCTTTACGACCAACCAGTTCCAGGGGTACGATTACTTCGGTCTCCCCAGCCAGCGCAACCTCGGCGTAAATGTGAAAGTCACCTTCTAATGCTCACCGAAAACGGACATCAACATGAAAAAAAACACTTCCATATATAAACTCATCCCCGCAGCCGCGCTCACCCTGGCCATCGCAGGGCAAACCGCCTGCACGAAGAATTTCGAGTCGTTCAACACCAATCCCAACGAACTGACGGACTCCCTGCTGAAATACGATTACAAGTACGTAGGCGCCTTCATCCCCGGCATGCTCACCAGCATTTACAGCACCGTAGACTGGCAATACCAGCTCCAGCAAAACCTCAACGCCGACATCTACTCCGGATTCATGGGCATCCCCACACCGTTCAACAGCGGAAAAAACAATTCCAACTATTTCATGATGGACTGGAATAACTGGGTGTTCAAAGTGCCGTACGACAACATTATGAGCGGATGGAAGCTCGTGCAGGAACGCGGCGCCAAAACGCGGCCGGACCTCTTTGCCGTGGCCACGATCGTGAAGGTGACGGCCATGCACCGTGTTACCGACGTGTTTGGCCCCATCCCCTATAGCAAATTCGGCGCGGGCGGGTTTTCTACGCCGTACGACAGCCAGGAGAGCGTGTACAACGCGTTCTTCACAGAGCTCGACCAGGCCATCGCCTCGCTCACCACGTTCGACAAAACGAACCCCGGCGGCAAGGCGCAGCTCAAACCTTTCGACCTCGTGTACGGCGGAGAATACGCCAACTGGATCCGGCTCGCCAATTCGCTGAAGCTGCGCCTGGCCATGCGGCTCGCTTTCATCAAGCCCGCACTGGCGAAGCAAAAGGCCGAAGAAGCCGTTGCCAACGAATACGGCGTATTCACGAGCAACGCCCAAAACGCGACCGTCCATTCCGGCAACGGTATCACCGTGAGCAATTCGCTGTACGTGATCAGCCAGGAATACAACGACATCCGGATGGGCGCCACCATGGAATCGTTCCTCAAAGGGTACAACGATCCGCGGCTGCCGAAATATTTCCGCGCATCGGCGCTCCCCGGCGGCGGATTCAAAGGCGTCCGCAACGGGATCGACATCAAGGTGAAAACCGATTACGAAACTTTCTCACCCCTCAATATCGAGCGCAACACCCCCATCCGCGTGATGTCCGCTTCGGAAATGTATTTCCTGCGGGCGGAAGGCGCCATTCGCGGGTGGGACATGAAAGGGACGGCGAAAGCAATGTATGAGGAAGGCATCCGCACGTCGTTCGCGCAGTTCGACGCGGGAGACGCATCCGCCTACATCGCCAACGGCACCGCCAAACCCGCCACCTACACCGATCCCGTGAATGCAGACAATAACGTCACGGCGGCAGACAGTTACCTCAGCACCATGACCATCGCCTGGAACGAAGGAGACGGTTTCGAAAAGAAACTGGAAAGGATCGCGACCCAGAAATGGATCAGCCTGTTCCCCGACGGACAGGAAGCCTGGTCGGAGTTCCGGCGCACTGGGTATCCCAAACTCTGGCCCGTGGTAGTGAACCTCAGCGGCGGCACGGTGACAGGCTTCATCAACCGCCTGCCTTTCCCGCCGGATGAATACAAAAACAACAAAGACGAAACCACCAAAGCCGCGGCCCTCCTGGGCGGACAGGACAACCCCGGCACCAGGCTCTGGTGGCAACGCCCATAATATGATCATGCTTATGAAAACCCGAAGGAGCCGGCGAAAGCCGGCTTTTTTCATGGGCAGTATTCCGCGATGGAAGAGATCCCTATTTTTCACCATCCTCGAAAACCACCGTCCCGCCGGGCTTCTTCAGGGATACGTGCTGGATGGAGCCGATGCCGGCGAAGTTGAAACGGATGCCGTACAACTTGCCCACGGGCTCGTTGTAAGCGATATCGTACAAGCGTTTGCCGTTGACGGTGAGCCAGGCATGTTTGTCTTTTACGCGCAGGTGTACTGTTCCGCCGGAAGAAAGATCGGTACCTACGGGGCTGAGGTCCGTTCTGCTGCCATGAATCCCCTTTTCAGCAAAAACGAGGTAGGCCCATGACACGCAGCCCGGCTTCAGCAGCAACATTTCATGCTGCGATTTTTCACCGTAGAGCGTGATCATCACCTGTGAACAGCGGATCCCCGGGCGAAGGCGCGACGTGGCCAACCGGGCCGTCAGTTCGATATCATCGCCCGTAGCGTCCCACTCCTGCGTATTGACGAAATCCACGTAAAACGTATGCAAGGTGTCCACTCCCGTTGCATATACTTCTTTCGGCGTTGCCGACATCCCGGCAGCACCGAACGCCGGCGTTTCCAGGGGGTAGACGCGCGTGGTATCCAGTTGCGAGGTAGCGGTGGCCGTCCATCCATTGGTTTTCAGGTAAATGGGAACGGTGTCGACGGGCCGGGAATCGTATAACAGTTTGGCGTAAAAACGGCCGGGCTTTTCATAATAATGCGTGAGCACCGCGCCGGGAGAAATGGGCAAATCGCGTTCTCCGTCGCCGAAAGCGATGATGAATTTACTGCTGTCGCCCCGGAAGCGATCCGGCAACTGCACGCGGAACACGGCGGAATGCGGGTTATCGCCCACGGGATTGGAGCAGACGAGCTTTGCGCCGGCAGGGCGTTCGGGCGGGCGGTTCATATGTTTCAGCCATTGCCAGCCGAAGATGGCGCAGGCGCCGGCCATCAAAATTAATGCGGGCCACCAGCTGATGCGCGGTGCTTTGGGCTGGGGAAGTTTGGTGAGCGGCCCCGGTGCTTCGGTGGCCGCGGCTTCTCCGGGTTTCGCGGGACGGGGGTGTTTGTCCACGAAATCGTCCCAATCCGCGAACCCCGCATACCGGGCAAGGCCGTCGCGGGTCGCTTTCTGGGGATAATAGCGTTCGGTGGTTTTCAATTTGCCGAAAATCCGCTTGAGCGTGCTTGGGCTCAGCTGGATTTCGGACGCGCGGCTCAATATCCCGCTCAGCCGGAGGTAATCGCCATTCGTCCACGAAGCGATTTCCGGATTACCGAAGTTGCCGGCGATATACCGGCATACCAGGTCCAGATGATAAAATGATTCTTTGTTTTCGTGTTGTTCCATCCCGTTAGGTCGCCTCAGAAAAGCTTGCTGGTTACAGTTGGTTGATGGGCCGTGGCGCGCCCCTTGCGGCCAAAGATAATCCACTTTTCCAAAAGTGAAACCCAGGGCGAACTTAAATCGATTGTAATACGCAGGCAGTTCCCGGCGATTTAGCCGATAGATAATAATATATATGCGAACCGGGGGAAACAGTTGTTCATCTTCAATTGATGAATGTACATTACATGCTGACTATCAATCAATTAACCTGTTCAAACTTTTGGTTGACGATTGATCAGCCGCAAACTTGGCGACGGGGCGCCATCGCTTTTACATTTGTTTCGATCGCTCAACCACGACTTCTTCCGCCCGGTGCGGAAATCACCAAAATCATTTATTCCAGGATTATGAAAAAGCAACTACTCTTCCTTTGCGCCGTGATGTTGCTGGCCGTTCGGCTGGCAGGCCAGGACCGGCAGGTCACAGGTACGGTGACCGATGCCGCCGGCAAAACGCCGCTGCCCGAGGCTACCGTATCCGTTCCGGGCACCCCGGCCGGCACTACCACAGACAACAACGGTCATTTCACCCTCCGTCTTCCCACGGGCGCAGGCAAGATCACCGTTTCGATGCTCAACTATGCCTCCCAGACGCTGGACGTTACGCCTGGCCAATCCATCGAAGTTTTCCTCCACACCAACACCCGCGAGCTGGATGAAACCGTGGTGGTGGGTTACGGCCGGCAGAAGAAAAAAGACCTCACGGGCGCCGTGGCTACCATCAGCGCCAAAGACGTGGGCGGCCGGCAGACGCTGAAGGTGTCTGACGCATTGCAGGGCGCCATGGCCGGCGTGTCTGTCACCCGCAGCAGCGGCTCCCCGGGCGGAGGTTCCTCCATCCTCATCCGCGGCATCACCACCATCGGCACGAACGGCCCGCTGGTGATCGTAGACGGTGTCCCCGTTTCCAGCGTAGACAACGTAAACCCCAACGATGTGGAAAGCCTGTCTGTCCTAAAAGACGCGGCGTCCGCATCCATCTACGGTTCCCGTGGCGCGGCCGGCGTGATCCTCATCACCACCAAACGCGCGGGCACCGGGCGCCCCAGCCTCGAATACAACTACGAATACGGCGCCCAGAAACCGACGGCCATGCCCAAATACGTAGGCCCGCAGGATTACATGCGCTATTTCAACGAACAGGCCGTCAACGACGGCGCAGCTTCCGGCGCTTATGCGCAGCCCTTCATCGATTCTTATCTAGACAGCAACCGCGTAAACCCGGACGAATTCCCGGTGACCGACTGGCAGAAAACGCTCCTCCGTCACCGCACCGCGCCGCGGCAGCGCCATGAAGTCGTTTTCACTTCCGGAACGGATAAGCTCAAAACCAAAGCCTCCCTCAGTTACTCGAAAGCAGGCGCGTTTTACGATAACTACGATTTCGAAAGGTATTTGCTGCGCGTCAACAACGACCTGCAGATCAATTCGAAACTTTCCGCAGGACTGGACATCTTCTACAAACGGACGGAGGAAAATTCCCCCAACACCGATCCCATTTACCTGAGCCGCATCATGCCCGGCATTTACGACGATTATTACAGCGACGGGCGTTTCGCCATTTCCAAAGACGGCCGCAACCCTGCAGCGCAACTTTATGGCGGCGGCTTCAACCGCTACCGCTACAACCAGATCGGCGGGCGGCTCCTGTTCAATTTCAGGCCGGTCGATGGATTGACGCTCACGGCGCAGGTGGCTCCCACGTTCGATATGGACAAATTCAAGAACTTTTCCACCCAGATAAAATTCACGAACCCGAACGGTTCTCCCAGCACCGTGGTGAACCAGCCACGCACCACGCTCGGCGAATCGCGGAACGAAAATATTTCCATCAACGGGCAGCTCCTCGCCAATTACGCCCGCAGTTTGCGCGGCGGGCACGATATCGACGTGCTGGCGGGATACGAAGAGAATTACAACAACTACGAATCGCTGAGCGCGGGCCGGAGCGGGTTTCCGCTGACGGGATACCCCTATCTCAACGCGGGCTCCATCGAGCTGCGGACGAATTCCGGCGCGGCATCCGAATCTGCGCTCCGCTCGTTTTTCGGGAGGCTGAAATATGCGTATAAAGGGAAGTACCTGGTACAGGGGAACCTCCGGTACGATAAATCTTCCCGCTTCGGCAAAGCTTATCGCGGCGCGGTTTTCCCTTCCGTTTCGGCAGGATGGACGGTTTCCGAAGAATCGTTCCTGAAGGGCGTCAGCTGGCTGTCGTTCCTGAAAGTGCGCGGCAGCTGGGGCGAAGCCGGCAATGAAAGGATCGGCAATTATCCCTACCAGGCCACGCTCGATTTCACCAACGCCCTTTTTTACCAAAGTGGCGGCGTAGTGCCGTTGAGCGGCGCGGGCCAGCAGGTGTATGCCGTCGAGAATATTTCCTGGGAAACCACCCGCACGTCAGACATCGGTATCGACGCGGCGTTCCTCGACAGCCGGCTCAACATTTCCGCAGGCTACTTCAAAAAATCGACTTTCGACATCCTCCTTCCGCTCGACATTCCTTTGTATATCGGCTACGACAAGCCCAATCAGAACGCCGGCACGCTGCACGTGAAAGGCTGGGAGCTGGATGTGAACTGGAGAGACCAGGTCGGGAAAGTCCGTTATTCCATCGGCGCCAATTTCTCAGACGCCCGCTCGCGCATCGGCGACCTGAAAGGCACCGAGTTCCGCGGCGATCAGATCATCCGCAACGGCTCCGAATACAACGAATGGTTCGGATATGTATCGAACGGACTGTTCCAAACCGCGGAAGAGGTGACCGCCGGCCCCGTGATGGGCGCCAATACCAAACCCGGCGACGTCCGCTATATGGATATGAACAAAGACGGGGTGATTACGCCAGACGACAAGGTCCTTCTCGGTGGCGCCCTGCCCCGTTACCTCTATGGCGGCAACGTGCGGGCGGATTATATGGGATTCGATGCGGGGCTTACGTTCCAGGGCGTCGGGAAAAAACTGAGCCGGCTGGGGACAGACATCGTGCAACCCTTCGCCGAAGCCTTCGGGAACGTACCGCAGGAAATGGTCGGCAGGTTCTGGAGCAAAAACAATACGGCGGAGCAAAACCTCCAGGCTACGTATCCCCGCCTCTCGAGGACGTCTAACGGGAATAATTACACGCTGTCCGATTACTGGCTGAGGAGCGGCGCCTACTTCCGCCTGAAAAACGCGACGTTGGGTTATACTTTGCGGGAGGAGCTGTTGAAGACCGTTGGGGTACAGTCGCTGCGGGTGTACCTGTCCGCCAACGATTTCCTTTCCATCAGCAAATTGCCCAAATACCTCGATCCCGAGGCCGGCAGTTACAGCTATCCTATCGTGGCCACTTTCATGGTGGGCGCCATTGTCAAATTCTAAGTTCAACCAAAAACGATTTTACGTGAAAAAGATAGTATCCATCATATGCCTGGCCGCGGGGCTCGCTTCCTGCGCCAAACTGGACCTTACGCCACCGTCGGAACCCTCTACCGGCGGCTTCTATTCCAACCAGACCGAGCTGGAACTGGCCGTGAACGACCTGTACCGCCTTCCGTTCTGGGGGAACGACAATGAGTTGTTTACCGACAACGACTGGCACCGCGCGCAACTGACCAACGCCGTGATCGGCGGCACCATGAACGCGGAAGACGCCAGTGTGCAAACCTACTGGCTGAATGCCTACAAGGCCATCGCCCGGGCCAATTCCTACCTGGCGAACATGCAGCGCGCCGCCGGCAATACGCCCGCTGCGGTGATGACGCGGCTCGAAGCCGAAATGCGCCTCATCCGGGCCTATCAATATGCACGCCTTATCGCGCGGTTCGGCGATGTTCCATTCATTACGAAACCGCTGACGCTGGAAGAATCCGGCGGCATTACGCGCACGGCGCAAAATACCGTGCTCAATTTCGTGTTCGCGGAGCTGGATTGGGCGGCAGACAACCTGCCGGCTACATACGGAGCGGGGGAAGTGAAACGTTTGACGAAGGGCGCCGCGCTGGCCATCAAAGCCCGTACGGCATTGTACGCAGGCAAGTGGGCCGAAGCGAAAACCGCTGCAGACAAGGTGATGCAACTGGCCAATACCGGTGTGTACAAGCTGGAAGAGAAATACGACCAGCTTTTCCTGAAAGCCGGAGAATCCAGCAAGGAGATCATCCTCAGTATTCCCCGCGACGAAAAGCAGCAGGTATTCAACGGTGCGGGGTTCGTGCAGGATTATATCTGCCGTAATGCAGGCGGCTTCGGCGCATGGCTCCCCACACGCGACATCGTGGACGCTTATGAATGTACGGACGGCAAGCCTATCGACGAATCGGCGGCTTACGATCCGCAGCATCCCTTCCAACACCGAGATCCCCGGCTCACGATGACCATCGTCGAATTCGGGACGCCCTGGCTCGGGTTCTCCTACCAGCCCCACCCGGATTCGCTCACCACCCGCAATTACAAAACCGGCGGCATGGTACCCAATTTCGACAACCGTGCCGTGCGCCCCTTCGCCAGTTACACCGGCTTCCTCTGGAAAAAAGGGATCGATCAGACCTGGGCAGACAGGCTGGTGGAAGATAACGACGCCATCATTATCCGTTTCGCCGAAGTATTGCTAACGTATGCAGAAGCCAAAATCGAGCTCGGCGAAGGCGACGCATCCGTCCGCGAAGCGCTCAACCGCCTGAGGGCGCGCGCATATAGTGTAGCCGTTACCGATATATCGAACTACCCTTCCGTTACCACCTCCGACCTCGCCGAACTGAAAAAAATCGTGCGCAGGGAAAGAAGGGTGGAACTGGTGAAGGAAGGCCTCCGCTATATGGACCTCATCCGCTGGCGGCTGGCGGAAAAAGTGCTGACAAAACCCGTGATCGGCCTCCCCGACCCCGCCAATCAAAACCGCGCCAAATGGCCTTTTCCCGGCGTCACCCCGTTGGATAACGATGGCATCGCCGACTATTCTGCGTTTGGGGCGGATGTGAAAATACTGGTGGAAAGGAAATTCGACAAATCGAAACAATATCTCTGGCCGATACCTGCCGTAGAAAGACGGGTGAACCCGGCCATTACACAGAACGAGCATTACTGATAAAAGTGAATATGAGACACATGAAGATATCAACAGTTTGTATGATGACCGTCCTCGCCGCGGGACTTGGCAACACAGCGGCAGCCCAGGCGGATAGCGGGCCGGGGAAACCCTTGCAGATCAGCGGCGTATACCCCCACCTCGCCGTTTTCAACGAAGGCGGCGGTTATCCCTGCAAGGGCGATGGCGCAGAAGGTGGAATAGGTGCCATCACGCCGTGGGCGGGCCGGTTATGGATGGTGACCTATTCCCCGCACTGCCCTAACGGCAGTTCGGACAAGCTGTACAGCATCAGCAAAGACCTCCGGCTTACGACCCACCCGGAAAGCGTGGGCGGCACACCGGCTAACCGGCTCATCCACCGCGAATCCAACCAGCTCATCACGGGTTCGTACTTCATCGACGGCAAGGGAAAAGTCCGCGTGATCCCGCTGACGACCATGCCCGGCCGCATGACGGCCACGGCGCGCCACCTCACCGATCCCGCCAACAGCGTATATTTCTACGACATGGAAGGGATGGTATATGAAGCGAATGTGCATACCCTGGCCGTGAAGAAACTCTTCCACAAGCCCGTTCCCGGTTGGCATGGCAAAGGCGCCTACACCACACAGGGCCGGTTCATCATCGCCAACAACGGCGAGCACAAGGTTTTCGACATCAAAGCGGCAGACCTGCAAACCGGCAGCGCACCGAGAAATGACGACGAGAAAGGCGTATTGGCCGAATGGGACGGGAAGAAATGGACGATCATCGAACGGAAACAATTCACCGACATCACCGGCCCCGGTGGCATCTACGGCGCGCCCGACGATAAGGCGCCGGCCTGGAGCATCGGGTGGGACAAGCGTTCCGTCATCCTCAAACTTCTCGACAACGGGCAATGGTACACCTACCGCTTACCCAAAGCCGCCCGCACCTACGACCATTGGGGAGGCTGGTACACCGAATGGCCGCGCATCCGCGAGATCGGGAACGGCAAAATGCTCATGGATATGCACGGCATGTTCTACGACTTCCCGAAAACCTTCACCAGGGCCAATAGCGGCGGCATTACACCCATTGGCAGCCACCTGCGCTATATTCCGGACTTCTGCGAATGGAACGGACAACTTGTACTTTCTACAGACGAAACCACGATCCTCGAAAACCCCTACGCCGGGCGGTCTCAGTCTAACCTCTGGTTCGGTACGCCCGAAGCATTGAAAACCTGGGGCCCCGCCTCCGGCTGGGGCGGGCCCTGGATCGGCGATTCCGTGAAAGCCGGCGTGCCCTCCGATCCCTATCTCGCTTCCGGAACAGGGAAGAAAGTGCTGCACCTCAGCCATGGGAACGGATCGCCGGTGGTGTTTACCATTGAAACGGATGTGAAAGGAAACAACGAATGGACGGAATATAAAAAAATAACAACCGGTAAAGACGGCTATGCGTTCTTCATTTTCCCGGCGCAATTCCGTACGAGTTGGGTGCGCATCCGGGCAGATAAAAACTGCGTGGCAACAGCCTTCTTCCATTACAGCGGCCAATTGCACCAGCAGGCCGATCCCATGTTCGCTTCGCTGGCGGGCATCGAAGAAGACGGCGTTTCCGGCGCGCAGTTGATCAGGCCCGCTTCGGGGAACAAAAACCTGCAGGTGTTGAATATAAGTGGTGGAGAAAAACGGTATGCGGAAATCGGGGAAACCTTGCAGAACGTGGCTTCCGTAGGCGATAGCTCGGCTCAGATGGAAAAGATACTGGCGTTGAAACGGGATTTTGAAGTGGATGAAGCCTCCGTCACCGTAACCGACAAAACCGGGACGTTCCGCCTGCCGAAAACCTCCGCGCGGTACGATCAGCCGATGGCATTCGGATGGCCCCGCGGCGCAAGGGAACTGGAATCGGAAAGATACATGCTGAACGCGCATGGAACGTTTTACGAAATCGGCCGGGAATCCGGGTTTGCGTCCATCCGCCCCGTCTCCACCCACAAAAGGAAAATCGCGGATTACTGTACCTGGCGCGGATTACTGGTGATCAGCGGCACCCGCGGCGGCGCATCGCCCGACGGGCATTACTTCGACACCCATGGGCCCGCCGGCGGGTTGTGGTTCGGCGCCATCGACGATCTCTGGAAACTCGGCAAGCCCGTAGGCGAAGGCGGCATGTGGAAAAAAACGGCGGTAAAGGCGAACGATCCTTCCCTGCCTTTCCTCATGACGGGATACGACAAAAAATCAGTGACCCTGCAATCCGACAAAACCGTGCAGATCACGCTGCAGGTGAACACCGACCTCACCGGCTGGCACACTTACAAAACCTTCCGCGTTCCCGCCGGCCAAACCGTGCGCCACGAATTCCCGGAAGGCTACAACGCCCACTGGATAAGGGCCATAGCCGACAAAAACTGCACCGCCACCGTGTGGATGAAATATGAATAAAATGACGCAATCCATGCAAACAGAAAAACCTGCCCTTCGCGCGCTGTTTTCCGCACCCGTGATCGTAGCGGCGCTGGGATATTTCGTGGACATTTACGACCTGCTGCTGTTCGGCATCGTGCGCATCCCCAGCCTGCGCGACCTGGGCCTGAGCGAAGCTGCCATTTCCGCAGAAGGCGCTTCCATCCTCAACTGGCAAATGACCGGGCTGTTGCTCGGCGGCATTCTCTGGGGCGTGCTCGGCGACCGGAAAGGCCGGCTGTCGGTGCTTTTCGGGTCGATCATCACTTATTCGCTCGCCAATTTCGCCTGTGGCTTCGTGCAGGACGTCCCGCAATACAAAATCTTGCGGTTCATTGCCGGCGTGGGGTTGGCCGGGGAGCTCGGGGCAGGAATTACGCTCGTATCCGAGAGTTTGCCGAAACATTTGCGCGCGCTGGGCGCCTCACTGGTGGCGGGTGTAGGCCTGCTTGGCGCAGTGGCCGCCTACTTTACCGTAGAGCTTTTCAGCTGGCGGAACGCGTATTTCGCGGGCGGTGCGCTCGGGGCGATGTTGTTGCTCCTGCGCATCGGGGTGTTCGAATCCGGTTTGTATGTAAACATGAAAGATATGACGGGCGTCCGGAAAGGGAGTTTCCTGTCTTTCTTCACGCGGAAAGACAGGCTGGTCCGCTACCTGAAATGTATCGGGATCGGGTTGCCCACCTGGTACGTGATAGGCATCCTTTCCACGTTCAGCAATGAATTCGGCAAGGCTCTGGGCATCGTGGAAGAAGTGAAACCGGGACTGGCCGTGATGTGGTGTTACGTAGGCCTCGCCGGTGGCGACCTGCTCAGCGGCTACATCAGCTACCGGATGCAATCGCGGCGGAAAGCGGTAATGCTGTTGATGGGATTTACTTTCGCGGGAAGCGTGATTTTTCTCTACGCCGGCATCAATACCGCAGCCATGCTCTATTTCGCCACCCTGTGGCTGGGTTTCGGGATCGGGTATTGGGCGATGTTCGTGACCATCGGGGCGGAACAATTCGGCACCAACATCCGCGCCACGGCCGCTACTACCATTCCCAACATGGTACGGGGAACCGTTGTAGCGATGACCTTATCCTACGGATTCCTCAAACCGCTGGTACAGGAAGTGAACGCTGCAGCCATCGTGGGCGCCGTCTGCTTCGCCATCGGGTTTTATTCCATCTTCACGATCGATGAAACCCATCACCGCGACCTTGATTTCGTGGAAGAACATTAATACGCCTGACGGGTACCGATACGATCTCACCGGGAGCCGGCCTATACCGGCTCCCTTTTATTTCCGGCAACAACGGTTTTCCTTTTCATCCACAACTGATAGCAAAACCCTCCGGCAAAATAAGCCGCCACATCCCCCCAATCTCCCGTATACCGTGGCGAAAACGCCGGCGCCAACGCTTCCATCACCAAAGACACGTAGGCCGCCACGAAAAGCACCCAGCCAAAAGGGAACACGAAACCCGGATCGCGGGCCACGGACCGCCGGATGATCAGCAAGGCCAGATGCGCCATGGCAGGAATAGCCAGGAAATCGGTCAGGTAACCGTTAAGGAAAGGCAAAGGATGACCGACACCGCGGAAAAAGTGGATACACGCCCATGCCCCGGCGCATCCGATCAGCAACCGCATGTCAGACCACCATTAATATTACCCCCGCCAACGAAACGCTAATGATCAGCGCCAGGGTGCCGAAGAGATAGAATGCACCGTCTTTCAGGGATTTGACCACCGGCCCATCGTTTGGCTTCACGGGCAGGAACATCCCGCGGATGCCCTGGAACCAGTTCTCATGTCGCTTTTGCTGTAATCCGTCCTGTTCCATACATTTCGATTTAGAACAAATGTACTAATCAATTAGAACAAAAGACCTAATTAAAATCAGTTTTCCGGAATAGCGGCTTATATTTGGGCATGGACACCAAATCCAGGATTCTCGAAACAGCCCTGGCGCTGTATAACGAACAGGGCATACAAAGCGTCACCAGCAGGCACATTGCCGCGGAAATGGGCATCAGTCCGGGTAACCTGCATTACCATTTCCGGCATACGGACGATATCATCGTAGCCCTTTACGAGGCGCTTTCCGCGCAAATGGACGCGCTGGTATTTGAAATGGAGCGGATCGAAAACGCCCGGCCGGAGGCTTTGCTGGATTTCGCGGAGCATACGTTCCCGGTGGTTTTCAAGTATCGGTTCATTTTCCTGCACTTCCCGGAAATCGGGCTGCGCGTGCCTTCCGTCAAGAAACAATACACGGAACTGGTAAAACGCAGGCAAAAGGAGTTTTTATCGTTTTTCAAAGCCTGGCAGGAAAAGGGGATTTTCCGGAAAGACGTGCCCCCTCAAATCCTCCAAACGCTCGTCACCCAGATATTTCTTGCGGGAGATTACTGGCTTTCCCACAACGAGCTCACCGCACGCCTCAAAGGCAAAGAAGCCGCCAGGGCTTACCGGCAGGTTTTCGCGGGACTGTTCTGGCCCTATCTCACCGAGAAAGGAAGGAAGAAATTCTCACGGTAACCACCCCGCCCGCCGGGGAATCGTCTCCCGTATGTACGAGAAACGCAGGCGGGTTGCGCCCATCCGCCTGTAATTCATGCGCCATCCCTACCACCGCCCGATTCTCCCCAAACTTGTTTAATTTTGGCGGGATTCAACATTACCGGCAATTACCCATGGGATATAAAAGTTTACAAGACTGCATTACGGACCTGGAAAAGCACGGGCACCTCGTGCGCATCAAACAGGAGGTGGACCCTTACCTCGAAATGGCCGCCATTCACTTGCGGGTATACGAGCACCAGGGGCCGGCATTGCTGTTCGAAAACATCAAAGGCAGCAAATTCCCCGCGGTATCCAACCTGTTCGGCACCCTCGACCGGTCGAAGTTCATGTTCCGCGACACGCTGGAAAAGATCAAAACGCTGGTAGACATCAAAGGAGACCCCGTCAAAGCCGTCAAGCATCCTTTCAGATACCTGAACGTAGCCGCCACGGCACTTTCCGCCCTTCCCATGAAAACCGGTAGCCGCGCGCCCATCAGCTTCGGCCGCACCACCATCGGCGAATTGCCGCAGATCGTGAACTGGCCGATGGACGGGGGGCCCTTCGTGACCATGCCGCAAGTCTATACCGAAGACGCCGACAAACCCGGCATCATGGGCGCCAACCTCGGCATGTACCGCATCCAGATGGGCGGGAATGAATATATCCAGGATAGGGAGATCGGACTGCATTACCAATTGCACCGCGGCATCGGGATCCACCAGGCCAAGGCCAACGCGAAAGGTCAACCGCTGAAAGTGAGCATTTTCGTGGGCGGACCGCCGTCTCACCCCCTTTCCGCCGTGATGCCGCTGCCAGAGGGACTGTCGGAAATGACGTTCGCCGGCGCGCTGGGGAACCGCCGATTCCGGTATTTCTACGACGATGAAGGCTTTTGCATTTCCGCCGACGCGGATTTCGTCATTACGGGAACGGTGATGCCGCTGGAGAACAAGCCAGAAGGGCCTTTCGGCGATCATCTCGGTTACTACAGCCTTACCCATCCTTTCCCGCTCATGAAAGTGAGCCGCGTATATCACCGGAAAAATCCGGTTTGGTCGTTTACCGTTGTGGGGCGCCCTCCGCAGGAAGATACCAGCTTCGGCGCGTTGATCCACGAGATCACGGGGAATGCCATTCCGAAAGAGATTCCCGGCGTACATGAAATCCATGCGGTAGACGCGGCGGGCGTACATCCCCTGTTATTCGCCATCGGCAGCGAGCGTTATACGCCATATCTGAAGGAACGAAAACCCCAGGAAATCCTGACCATCGCCAACCACATCCTGGGCAGCAACCAGCTGAGCCTGGCCAAGTTCCTGTTTATTTGCGCGAAGGAAGACGATCCGCAGTTGCACACGCACGACATCGAAAAGTTCCTCCTGCATATGCTGGAGCGTATCGATCCCGCGCGCGACCTACATTTTTATACCAACACGACCATCGATACACTCGATTATACCGGCAGCGATCTCAACGCCGGCAGCAAGGTAACGATCGCCGCAGCGGGCGAAAAACGCCGCGAGCTCTGGCGCGAACTGCCTGCAGGTTTCGATCTGCCGCGCCCGTTCGCACATTTCAAAATGGCATTGCCCGGCGTGCTGGCGGTGGAAGCGCCGGCTTTTACCGACGAGCACGAAACGGCAAAGCAGATCGCCCAGCTCGACGAACACCTCAAAAATCGGCAGCTGGAAGGTCTTCCGCTGATCGTACTGTGTGATGACGCAGGCTTTACGGCGGAGAATATCAACAACTTCGTGTGGGTGACGTTCACGCGGAGCAATCCATCCCACGACATGCACGGCATCAACAGTTTCATCCGGCACAAGCATTGGGGATGCACCGGCCCGCTCGTCATCGACGCGCGCATCAAGCCGCATCACGCACCACCGCTCATAAAAGACGCCGCTGTGGAAGCGAAAGTAGACGAGCTGGGGAAGAAAGGCGGCGTGCTGCACGGCATTATCTGATCACCCATCCACGAAAATAATAAACGGCTGATGCATTATGCACCAGCCGTTTTCATTTGTATTCGGGCGAAGGTTAGTCTTTCAGGTTGAGGTACTTCTGAACGGATTTGTAATTGTTCCAGTCCACGTCCGCACCAGCGGCTTTCCGCGCCGCAACGCCACCGGGAATAAGGATATACCGGTATTGCCAGACTTTCTCGTTCTGCGCGTTCAAACCGGTACCGGCATCGATGTTCGAAACCAGGTTAACAGCGCCTACCGTAAACAGAGGCGTGATGTTCACAAAAGCGCCAAAAAATGCAAAATCCGCCACAGGCAAAGGCATCACCAGTGGGTTGGCGGCCGTCCTGAAGTTGATGTACACCTTGATGTCGCCTTTGGCAAGGATATCCGCGGTGATCTTCGGCGCATTCATACCACCGAAGAAAGTAAAGATGGTGTCGCCTACTGCCACCACGTTCGTATCTATTTCAGGGAACCCGACATCCAGCCAGTCAGAATAAATGACGTTGGCCGTTCCGGTATCGCCTTTCGGACCGGCGGGGCCACCCGGGCCAGCTGCGCCACCGGGGCCGGCAGGGCCTGCAGGGCCAGCGGGCCCCGTATCTCCGTCTTTACCGCATGCGGCCACAAATAGCGCCAGTAAAAGCAATGGGACATATAAAACGCGGGGCATGTTCGTTTTCATAAAATCAGATTTTTGGTTATAAAATAGTTGCGTGATTTAAACGATTCGATGCTTAGTACCAAACCATGTACGAAGTAGCGTCTGTTGCGTCTACCATGTCGAACTGGTGCGGGCCCGTCTGGATGAACCACCATCCGTCGGGGTTGAGGAATTTGACGGCGGTTTTCACATACGCGTCCATCGCTTCGGGCGGCACGTCCCCGAGCTCACCGAGCGCAGTAAAGACAGTTTTTCCACCGGTAAAATCGGGCGTATCGGTGCCGAGCCCGAAATTCAATGCGAGGCCGCCGGATTCGAGGAAAACGAAACCGAAAATATCGTATTGGGAGCCGTACTGGAAGATGAGGAACGCGAAATTCTCCAGCTTCCACAAACCGTAAGTATCCCACACGCCTTTGATGTTGAAGGAAGTCCCGCGCCAGTAGGTTTGCTGGGAAGCCTGGTACCAGCGTATTCCCGCGTTTAGGTCTATCACCAGCGGCGCAATGGCCCCGGAGATAGCGCCCGCGGTGGCGCCGTTGACGTTCAGGTTAAGCGTGGTGCCGTTCCACGTCATGCCCGACAGCCGGGAAATGGAATTGGGACCGTCTTGCAGGGGCTCGGTGAGGATCAATCCATCCGCGGAGTAATTGTAATCCGTGGTGTGCGACTGCGGGTTTCCGCCGCCATCGCGCCAGGTGAAGGTAATGGTATGGAAGCTGGGATCGATGCGTATTTCGTATTGCCGGCCGCCGATAGTGAGGCGTTTGAAGTAGTTGAGGATTTTCTTCGAAATGTCCGCGATCCGCGCACCGCCAGCCCATTTACCAGTCTGCCAGGCGTCGAGGTCGGCCGCGGAGGCTTTGCGCAGGGTCATTTTGGCACCCTGCTGCCGGCCGGTCAGCTTGATGACGTCTGCCGTCACCGAATCCATCGAAAATTCGAAATCGCCGTTCAGGCCCACGCCTTCCGGCCCCCCGGAAATCGAATCTGCCGGATCGGCAAGGATGTGGATATAGGAATAGCTGTCGAACAGGAGCGACGGCTGCTGCAACGCTTTGAGGCGGAAGCTGCTTTCCTTTCGTACAGACGATGACGTGCCGTCGAAATCGGAAAACATCTTCACGTGGTTGGCGTTGTCGAAGCTGAAGTGGAAGCGGTAGGTGACGTTGTTCCTGGTGGTCATCTCGCCATTCCAGCCATTGGCGGAGGCGGCGAGGACGGTCTGGTATTCGTTCAGCACGCGGTTGATGCGCTGGTCTGCCGTTTCCGAAAAAATCGGGTCGGGTTCCTTCCGGCAGGCGGCGAGCGTAACGGCGGCCAGTATGATACAGGAGAAAATTCTCATCATGACGTTTCTTTTTATTTGATCAAAGCTACCAGTGCCGCGCGGGTCCGGGATTGCAGGTTATAGAAATTGACGCCCCAGCTGTTGCGGTAATATTCCACTACCATGGCTTCCTTCTGGCGGAGCAGTGCGCGCGCCGTTGCTGGCTGGGTACCGTCTCCCCCCGCCACGGTCACGTTGTTGACGATCCGGTCGAAGCCGCTGCGGCCTTCGGTCAGCATCGTGGCTACGATTTCCACGAAATCCTCGTCGGGGGCAGACATGGAATAAGCGGAGATAAACCCGCGGCGGCGGGCTTCGTCATCCGTGTAGTTCACCCAGTTAGCGGTGTATTTCCCAACGGTGATGCGCTTGTAGTCGGGCGAGTAGGCGACCGTTTGGTTCAGGATATGTCCGAATTCGTGCTGGATGGTGTGGAACATCAGTTTCACGTTGGCGGAGTCGCCCGGAACGAACCCCGGCATCCAGTTCACCCGGAAATCGTTCAGGGTGTACAGCTCGATGGTGCGGCCGCCTTCGGCGGTACCGAGGGTGATGGTGCCGTCCATATTATATTGGGAGCTGCCTACGAGCACGAAGTACTTGGGCGTAAAGCGTTTCACGAACAGGGCGCCCATTTCATCTTCGAACGGCTTGATCCATCCACGGCGGATGGTGCTGAGCACGGGGATGATCTTGGCTTCGTGCGGGGGCACGAGCGCCTTGGCAGGGTCCAGTTCGCCCTGTTCCCATTTATATTTCACGGTCATGTTGTAGGGCGTGGTCAAGCTGTCGATGATCCAGGTGTCGACAGGCCCTTTCGCCCAGTCGTCGCCCCCCAGTCCGGGGATGTTATCTACATTGCCCGGGGCGTCGTCTCTACGGCAACCGGCGAACAGGGCGAGCAACAGCAGCGATATCGTTAAATGCTTCATATGCATAATGGTTCGGGATTGATTTGGTTAACGGGGATTTTGCGGAACGCCTGATTCTCCGGCCGATTGCGGTATCTGGAACAACCTGCGGGGATCGTTGGCGGTCAGTGTATACGTTTTACCGTCGATCGTTTCGTGTACAACGGGGATGCGGTACCGGAGGATGTCGAACCAGCGCATGCCTTCCTGCATGAATTCCGCCTGTTTGAAATCCAGCACGGTTAAGACGATGCCGTCGCGGTCGGAGACGTTCCCGTAATAATTCCTGATCTTCGGCATGGTAAGTGCATCGGTCCCCGGATTGTAATTATCGAAATGGGTGCTGCTGTAGGCGTTGAGGTCCTGCAGCGCGCCGGCGGTATTGTTCAGATAAGCGTTTGCCTCGGCGCGGTTAAAGAGCACTTCTTCCGTCGTGAAAAGCGGCACCATCACATATCCACTCCCGATTTCCGCGTTCACGCTCTGACGCACGAAGTACTCGTTGACTTTCGGGAAGAAAACGCTGCTCGTGCCGGAAGTGCCGAGGTACGCCTGGTTCAGGAACGACCAGTCTGCCCCCACCACGTTGAAGTTGTAGTAATAGGCGAATAAATTTCGGTTCAAACCATAACGGGCACCGCGAATGCCGCGTGCCCACCAGGAAGCCGTTTCGCACAACAGCAGGTTGGCAGCTTCGGTAGACTTGGCATAATTTACCATCATTTCCTGCGCGGTAAACTGCAGGTAACGCGTATTCCAGGGCCGCAGCTTATCTACCACCGTCCCATCCGAAAAAACGGCATTGGCGTGTTGCACCACTTTGGCGTAATCTTTCTTGAAGAGGTAGAACCTTGCGGCAAATGCGTTGGCTGCGGCTTTGTTGAAATGGTAACGGGGAACGATATACGATTTTTCATCGATCAGCGGCAAACCTGCGAGCAGGTCTTTTTCGATCATTTCATACACATATGCCACCGTTTTGCGGTCGTATTGTTTCACCACTTCCTTTTCCGGTTCGGTTACATATGGTACGCCGGGTTTGGTAGCGGCAGTAGCGGGATCGTAAATCTCGGCGAAAAAGGTCACCAGCATGAAGTGCGCATAGGCGCGGCACAGCAGCGCTTCGCCTTTCTGGGCCATGTAGGCCGAAGGGTTCGGGGCCTTTTCGCAAACCGACAAGGCTTCATTCGCCGCAGCGATGGCGGTATAACAGGCGTTCCAGTAAAATTCGGGGGAATCCTGCTGATCGCTGCGTACGTCCGAATACGTAAAAGGGTCCACGTATTCGTTTTCCGTACTTCCCCCGCCCCTGTCGATCACATTGTCTGACGACAGTTCGGCAAACACGACGTAGCTCGCTCCGGGGTAAGCCGTGGCGAGCAGGCGAGACACCTGGTCCGGCGTGTTCAGCACCGCCCGGTTATCTGGCGGCTGTTCCAGGAACTTCTTGCAGCCTGTTGTGGTCAGCAGGGCGAGGAGTGCGAATATTTTCAAATGCTTTTGCATGGTCAATTCTTTTAGATGCCAACTTTCAGGGAGAGCGTAAATTGTTTCTGGACGGGCTGCGCTACGCCGCCTGCGTTAAAGAACTCCGGGTCCTGGCCTCTCAGCTTCGGATCGGCGTAGATCAGCCAGGGGTTGATGGCCGCGGCGGTTACGCTGGCGCTATTGAGACCGAGGCGATTTAACAGCGAAGGGCTCACCTGGTAGGAAAGCGACACCGTTTTCAGCCGGATCATATCCCCTTTGGCCACGCGCTCCGTGGAATAGTTGTAGTTGTTGTAAGGATACTCGCCGATCAGCTGGCTCTTTTCGAAGGC
Source organism: Chitinophaga rhizosphaerae (assembly GCF_003958645.1). Taxonomy (GTDB): domain Bacteria; phylum Bacteroidota; class Bacteroidia; order Chitinophagales; family Chitinophagaceae; genus Chitinophaga; species Chitinophaga rhizosphaerae. The sequence goes on along the minus strand of NZ_RXLO01000003.1, from coordinate 578,126 downwards.
ACCGAGGATGGAGGGCACCCGGGTATATTTCTCGTCGCCGGGCATTACCCACCGGTCTTTGAACTCCTTTGGCGTAGCCGTCAGGTCCGAATAGTTTTCGTTGAATGCGGGGTACAGGCGGATGGTGTTGCCGGCCTGGTACGTCAGGAATATGTTCAGCGATAACGATTTGTAACTAAAGGTGTTGGAGAAGCCGCCGGCGATGGTGGGATCTACCGGCCCTTCATACTTCAGGAACCCGACGTTGTAATCCTGCAGGTAAACGGCTCCGGACACTTCGCCTTTCTCGTTGTTGAAAGTGGGCTTGCCCGTCCGCGGGTCGAGGCCGGCGAACGGGATGGAGAAGAGCCCCCGGGCAGGGTATCCTTCTTTCGCCCCGCCTTCCGCCACTACCAGGCCGAAGATATCGGGCCGGTTGCGCAGCCGCGTGATTTTCGTGGTGTTATATCCGAAGGTCAGATTCGTTTTCCAACCCCAATCCTGCTTTTTGATCACCTGTCCGCCGATGAGGAACTCGATCCCTTTCGCATCCATGTCGGCGTAGTTGGCCGCTTTGAGCGACTGCCCGCCGATGCCGGAAGTGCGTACGATACTGATCAGATCGAAGCTCTGGCGCATATAAGCATCGATGCTCACGTTCACTTTATTTTTGAACAGGCCGAAATCGAGCCCGGCGTTGGTGGTGTACGCCTTCTCCCAGGTCAGGTCTTCGTTCTCCAGTTCCGCCAGCACGATCACCGATTCCATTTCGTTCAGGTAAGGCCGGTTGGTATTTATATTACGCAGCACGATGGTAGAGTTGGTGGCGGGGCCCATACTCGCCGTAAGACCGTAAGAGGCACGCACCGTCAGGTAATCGAGCCAGGTCTGTTCTTTCATGAACGGCTCTGCGTCTGCGTTCCAGGAACCTGCCACACTCCAGGTGGGGAGCCAGCGGGCGCGGGAAGAACTGCCCAGGCGGTTGGAACCGTCGTACCGGCCGGTAGCCGTCAGGTTATATTTCTGGCGATAGGAATAGCCGCCCGATCCGTAGAATGCCACGAAGCGGTCGTAATCCCTGCTCATACCATAATACGGGAAATTCGCCTCCAGGGTTTGCTTTACGATGCGATAGTCTACGAACGGCACCCCGCCATTACCATATTGATAACCGAACCCGGTATTGCTGGCGTTCTGACGGTCGGTGGATTTCACCTGCATGCCCGCCAGGAGGTTCAGGGAATGCCGGTCGTTGATCGTTTTGATGTAATTCAGGCTGGGGCGGATGTCGTAGTTGACCATCTGGTCTTCCGTACGGTTGTAGAAACCCCCGTACGGCAACACTACCACCGGTTCCGCTTCCGGATCTGCCGGGTCGCGGTAAAGGAATTTATTGTTGTTCCGGATGACGGAAGTGCTGGCGGCGCGATAGGCGTTGGCCATATTCGAGTTTTCCTTGATCTGGTGCTCCATCGACGATTTCACGTACCGCAGCGCACCCACGAAGTCCAGTTTCAGATCGTTGGTGATCTTGAAGGAGAAATCTCCCTGCAGCCGGATATCGGCCACATTGATGTCGAGATAGTTGTTCTCCAGCTCGGAAAGGATGTTGAACGGCGCGTAGTTCCGCTGAAAGTATTCCCGTTCTCCGTTCTCGTCGTACGGGGTCATCGTACGGCTGGCGTTGAGGGCGAAGCTGAAGGGATTGATGTCGAAATCGCGGTCCATCTGCCCCTGCACGGGGTTCGGGTTGCGTTTGAGCGACCCCGGCGCGCGCTGCTGGCGAACGGAGGCCAGCGTGGAGAAGCCCACGGAAAAGCGGTCAGACAGTTTATAGTTGTTCCGGAAATTCAGGGTATACCGGTTTACGCGGTCGGCGATCGTCCAGCCGTTGTCTCCATAATAACTGGTGGAGAAATACGACTGCGAGCGGTCGGTACCGAAGGAGATGCTGAGGGAATGCTCCTGGAGGAAGTTGTTTTTGAACAGCTCATCGTACCAGTCGGTATTGGCGGCAGCGTATCTTTTCAGGAAATTCCGCCGGCCTTCGACGGTATTGGGCACCTTGAAATTCCCGTTGGCGTCGGCCTGCAGGCCCTGGTACATTTTCCCGTATACGCCCCAGTTGGCATCATTGAGGCGCCCCACGTTCAGGAAGCCCTTTCTCTCCAGCTCGGCGAGCACAGACATCTGGTCGCCGGAGTTCATGATACTGTATTCCCCGTAAGAAGGAACGAGCTGCGTGCTGAAGTTGCCGGTGTAATTCACGACGGGTTTGCCGATCTTGCCTTTTTTGGTGGTGATCACCACTACCCCGTTCATGGCGCGGGCACCGTACAGGGCGGTGGCCGCGGCATCTTTCAGGATGGCGTAGCTTTCGATATCGTTCGGGTTGAGCCCTGCCACGGCGGAGCCGAGGAGCGTTGTCGGGTCGCCGGAAGAAAGCTGGTCGTTGGAGATATTCACCACATCTTCGAGCACCACACCGTCTACCACCCAGAGCGGTTTGTTATCGCCGTTGATGGAAGTGGCCCCGCGCACGCGGATTTTGGGAGCGGAACCGAAGGTGCTGGACACGTTCTGGATCGTTACGCCAGCGGCGCGGCCTTCGAGCATACGGCTGAGGTCGGCCACACCATCGATCTTGACGTCATCTGCTTTCAGTGTGGTGGCGGCGCCGGCGAACTTGCGCTTTTCCAGGTCCTGGAAACCGGTTACCACCACTTCAGACAGCTGGCCTTCCTGTTTACGAAGACTGATGTTCAGCGCCTGTCCACGAAATATAGCCACCACCGGCCGTTTGCCGAGGAAGGTGAACCGGAGGCTGTCGCCGTTGCGGGCGGCGAGCGCATAATAACCGTTGACATCGGAAAGCGTGCCCCTCCGGCTGACAAGGTTTTCGACGGTGACGCCGGGGAGGGGAAAATTTTCTTCCGCGTCCATGACGCGGCCACGGGCCATGGGTATGGAGTCCTGGTAAAAGGACGACCGTGGCACGGCTTCAGCAAGTTTCGGTGCGACGGCCAGTAAAGGTAATAGAAGAACTGCCGGGGACTTTTTCAGCCAATCCCGGACAATTGTATAGGATTCCATCATATGCATGGGTGTACATGATTTAAAATATTTCGATCTGGTTGATATGTCAGTCGCTCAAATTTCTATCTGCCCGGGGTGCTTCGACACAATGAGTTTAACAGACAATCAGGGGCGGTACTACATCATTGCAGACATAAGTTACGCAAATATTGTCAGGAAACGGGAAAATGCGACGGCTTTTTTAGCCCCCGGAAACCGGGCATAACACGTTATTATATTTCAACATATAACTGGTAGCCAAAGATGGGCGAAAGCCTGGTGGCCCATCCGTGAAACGTGGTATCTGGGAGGTATCGGGCGGGTTGTACGAGGAACCGTGGACGGGATTTCTGTCATAGGGAATAATGGTTTAGGCGTGTAAGTTAGTGCCTAATGTCTGCCACACAAAGCATCTGTTGGAAAAATCGTTTTTGCATAAGCGGCACATCGCTGTAATTTTATCGGGCCTGACCGACGGCAGGTGTAAATTTGTATTTCGATGGAACAGTTATTCGCGCATCTTTCCCGATACCACCCTATCAGCGACGCGGCCCGCCAGGCAGTGGCGGCCTGCTTCCGGGAAGACGTTCACGCCAAAAATGACATGCTCATCACCCAGGGCCAGGTCTGCCGCCGGCTGTATTTCGTGGAAAAGGGCTGCCTGCGCGGGTATTACCACCTGGAAGACAAGGAAGTGACGCATTGGTTCGGCTTCGAGCGCGACTTCGTGACATCGTTCCACAGCTTCACGACCGGCCAGCCTTCGGTGGAGAACATCCAGCTGATGGAGGGGGCGGTGCTCTGGTCGGTTTCGCGGGAGGATCTTTTACGGCTGCTCGACACTTTCCATGAACTGGAGCGGCTGGTGCGCATTGCGTATGAAAAATACTACCTCCGGCTGGAGGAACGCTATGTGAATTCGCAGTTCCGTACTGCGGCGGAGCGTTACGAGCAGCTGCTGGAACAGGCGCCCCACATCCTGGAGCGCGCCCCGTTGGGGTACGTGGCCTCTTACCTTGGCATTTCGCAGGAAACGCTGAGCCGTGTGCGGGGTCGCATTTAACATTTCCCGTTTTGTTTTTTGACGGATGTCAAAAGTCTGCCGGAAAGGCCGCCATACCTTGGTACCATAAATCAACACCTTTATGGAAACTAAACAACAACAGCCCTCTTCCGCATTCGTAGCCGCATCCTGGATAGCCCTGCTCGCCGGCATGGCAGCCTACAACATCGGTTTGTGGAATGCTGCCACCATGCAACTCAACGAAAAAGGATATTACTTCACCGTGCTGATGTTCGGCCTGTTCGCCGCCGTTTCCGTGCAAAAATCCGTGCGCGACCAGATGGAAGGCGTCCCCGTTACTGCGATATATTATGGCCTGTCGTGGTTCAGCACCATACTTTGCATCGTACTGCTGACCGTCGGGCTGTGGAACGCCGATCTCACCAGAAGCGAAAAAGGCTTCTACGCCATGTCTTTCGTACTGGCCATCTTCGGCGCCATCGCCGTGCAGAAAAACACCCGCGACGCGAAGTTTTTCCGCAACGAAGAAGCACCCAAACAGTGATTGTTAACCCGATATACCCGAAAACCCGGCCGCTTGGCCGGGTTTTCTTTGCCGTAAACTTGCCCTTCAACTCCCCAATTTCAGCAATTTCAACATCGACAAACCATTTCAACCGACCCTATTCACCCCCGAAGACCCTGCAAATCGCTATCATCGGAGACTACAATGCGTCTTTCCGGCCACATCTGGCTACCAATGAAGCCATCTCCCACGCACTCCCTCATTTCACCCGCCCAATGGGCTGCAGCCGGATGTCTACCGAAAGGATCGATCGCGAGTTCGACGACATCTTTCAACGGCACCAGGGCTTCCGGATCGCACCGGGAAGCCCGTACAACAGCATGGCCGGCGCTTGGCGGATCATAAAACATGCCCGAAAAAACAATATCCCCACACCCGGCACCTGCGGCGGATCCCAGCATATGGTCATCGAGTTTGCACGGAACCTAGCGGGCATCGCCAGCAACAACTGCATCCGCTCGTGCTGGCGTTCCTGAAAAGGATTTCCGGGAAATTAAGAAGCCTCCCGGTCCGGGAGGCTTTTTTCAGCTTGTTATTTATCCAGCAATTCGTTGATCATCAGTTCCAGCGTCCGGTGGTTGTGCTCATCTGTCCGGAAGTTCGAGAAAACGATGTTCCCTTCCTTGTCGATGAGGTAATTGGTCGGAGCGCCGCGGGCCACGAGGTTTCCGCGTTTGGCCGGCTCGTCGCGCACGGGCGTGAACGAGTAGCCGCTTTGATTGATGAAAGGCACCACGTAAGGGTCCTGCTCATGGGCGATGTTGATCCCGATATACGCCAGCTGGTCTTTTCCGTATTTCCGCACCACCGCTTCGAAATGCGGGAATTCCCCGCGGCAGGGGCCGCATCCGGGGAACCAGTACGTTACCAGCACCACTTTCCCTTTCAGGTCGGCCAGCGAAGTTTTACCGCCGGTCAGGTAGTTGTCCAGCGAAAAAGACGTAGCGGGTTTGGCGGCGGCTTTGCGCACTTTCCAAACGTCTGCCTGGATGGCATCGTTGTTCTTGCCCAGTTTGCCTGCGTACTTTTTCATGAGACCATACACTTCGTCGGTGGGATCTACGGCGTAATATTTCAACAGGCTGTCGTACGATCCGGCGGGATTGCCCATTGCGTCGTTAACGAGGGCGATCTCTTTGAGCAGTACAACTTGCGAGCTACTGTAGCGGATTTTCGGTGCGGAATTCAGCATCGCGATGGCATCTGCATGATCCCCCCTGGCCGCCAGTATGCGGCCGGCGAGCACTTTTTCTGCGACCGACCTGTTCTGCAGCCATTGTTTGTTTTCGCGCAGGGAATCGTTCTGCAGCATTTCGTTCGCCAGTTGCTGCGCCTTTTGCGCGTCTTTGGGAAGCAGGTAACTAAAATAGCTGCTCATGGAGCTGGATGCCCAGGACGATTTTCCGGGATCGAATTGCCTTCTCGACTGTTCCCACACCTTCACCTTCACTGCGGCGTTGGTGGAGCGCTGGGCCAGCCAGTAGAGCGCCTGCGCGCCTCTTTCCGTGCCGGGGAAACGGTCGGGCATGGAAAGCATGAGGTCATGGTGTTTCGCCGAATCCACATCTTCATGCGAGCTGGCGTAGTAAAAAGCGAAGTTGGCGTTTTTGGGATCCGATTCGGTGGCTTTGCGCAGGTATTCGCGTCCGGCGGCGAAATCGCCCCACCTTTCGGCGTCTATCCAGAGCATTTCATACGTTTCGCCGTTTTTGGGATCAAGCTGGATCACTTTCTCGAGGTAGGGTTTGGCGGCGGGAAGTTCCGCGTCGTACAGCGCCAGGGCGAAGGCGAACGGGATTTCCACGGATTTCGGGTGCGCCTTGATCCATTTATCGTACTGCGCCTTCACTTCAGCGCTTTCCACGCCGGCGAGGTAAATGTAGTCTTCATGCGCTTTCGCGTTCTTGAAGTTTTTTTCCACTGCTTTCCGCGCGGCGGCGATCTCGGCGGGCGTACCTTTTTTCTTTTCGGGAACCGGCCCCTGTGCGTGGGCGTTTATGGTTTGCAGACCGGCGATGGCCAACAATATGATGAGTTTTTTCATGATGGGTCTGATAAATTATATGTTACGGAACGATGGATCAATACGTGTTTTGAATGATGGCGCCGTTGCTGGCGATGATTTCCGTTCTCGGCAGCGGCGCTGCGAACCGGCGGCTTCCTTTCGGCAGGGAGTACATGATCTTCGGCTGATCTTTCTGCACCGCGGCGGAATTGTAAGGATAGAACTCCCGTGTGAGCGACACATCATCATTCGGATAGTTGTTGTTATTATACCGGCGGATGTCGAACCAGCGCTGTGCGAAAGGCATTTCGCGGCGGCGTTCCTGCAACACTTTGGCGATGGCATCGTCATCCGAAGTGGCGGAAAGGTTCACCCATGCCCCGGGTTCCATGCGTTTGGCACGCAGCTGGTTAACGGCCGCCATGGCGTCTCCCGGCTTGCCGGTGCGGGCCAGGCACTCGGCCTTGATGAGGAGCATCTCGGCAACGGTCGGGCCATTGAGCATACGGTCTTTAAAAAAGCAGATATACCCCGGGTAATCGTATGCCGGCTTGATCATGCCGCGGTCGTAGGAATAGCCTTCCACGATATGGTAACGGTAACGGAGGTCGTGATCCTTGTCGTAAAGGTCCAGCAGCGCCTTGCTGGGGATGAACCACCAGCTGTCGATACCGAGCACACGGAGATAGAGGGTTTCCTTCCAGCCCATGAGATCGGTCTGATCGGATTGGTTATCGTGGGTGTAGGGATATTGCAGCGTAACTGTTTTTGCTTCCGGCGTACCGGCGTTGATGGTCAGGGTTTGCGCTCTGCCGTATCGCATGTCGGTATTGTAATCCATCATGGTGCTGTATTCGTCTAGCGCGCCCTGCGCAAATTTCAGGGCTTCTGCGTAATTGCCGCGGGTGAGGTGGTACCTGGCGGCGAAAGCTTTCGCGCCGGTTTTACTGGCGCGCCAATGCCGGGGGCGGCCGTTCTGCACGAGGACCACATTGGTCTTGAGGGCTTCCACGAGGTCGGATTCGATCTGCTGGTACACTTTCCCGATGGGCGCACGGGCCATGGGCTCGTCGAATGAAGTAGATAGTTTGATGGGCACGTCGGGCTCGTTCTTCGTGGCGTCGTTGTACGGGAGGGCGTAAGTGTTCACCAGCTGAAAGTAGCTATAGGCACGGATGAGGTGCGCATCGGCCGCCAGCGAGGCTTTCTGTTCCGGGGTTCCGGAAACGGTTTCCAGGAGGTTCAATACCATGTTGGCCGTAAAGATTTTCTTGTACTCGTTGGTCCAGAAAAGCTCCCGGTTATCGTCTGGCAGGTATTGCCAGTCCCAGGTCGCGAACTGGACAACCGCCATGTTGAAAGGCGTGGGCGTTACGGCGTACATCTCCGCCAAAATACCATAGTCATCGGTACTGATTGCCGCCGAACGATTGGTTTCGGTGATGAAGCTGTTGTGCGAATTCAGGAGCGACTCCAGTTGTGAAGCGGTTTTTACTTCCAGTGCGGAAGTCTTGCTGGGACGCTCTTCCAGGAATTTATCGCAGGCCGTCAGGCCAAGGGCGCCGCAAATCACGGCGGTTCGGAATATATGTTTGAATTGGATCGTCATTTGTGAGCGGATTTTACATCTGAAAAAACAGGTTAGAGACTGCACTTGATACCAAGGGTAACCGTGGGCTGCGGACGAAGGTTGCCCATCGGGTATTCGGGATCTTCCTTCGCCTTGTTCGCATACACGGTAAACAGGTTGTTCCCCTGTGCAAAAATCTGCACCTGCTGGAAGCCGATCTTAGCCAGCTTCGCCTTGTCGAGATTGTAGGTGAGGTTCATTTCCTGCATCCGGATATGCCCGGCGTTTTCTACCAGGTAGCTCATGTAGGGATAGAAGCGGTCCCAGAAATAATAGCGGTCTTCCACATCGTTCTGCGGCAACGGCACTACCTGCTGCATATTACCGTTCAGCACGCCGGAATACTTGTTATTCGGCAACACACGGCCCCAAACGGCGGGATAGTTGAAGCTCATCCGGTCGAACACGTGCCCGAATTTCCCGGTCACGATGAAAGACAGGTCGAAATCATACACCCGGAAAGTGTTCATCAAGCCCAGTGTATATGGCGCCACGGTGGTGCCCATGTTTTGCAGGTAATTGCGGCCGTCGCCCGGCGTGAATGCGAAGAAATTGTATAAAGTCCCCTTGTCGCCATATACCATCGGCTGGCCGTCGTGCACGCCGGCGTAGCGGTAGCGCCAGATGTCGTTGGCGTTGGCGCCCTGCACGTAGGAGGCCGATCCGCCGTTCACCAGCGTATAAGCGGAATAGTTGGCGATGAACAGTTTCTCGATGCGGTTTTTATTATACGCGAAGTTCACGTTCCCCTGCCAGCTGATCCGTTTGGCGATGCGCTGCTGCGTACCGATTTCCAGTTCGATACCGCGGTTGCTGATCTCCGCATTGTTCAGTTTCTGGGTAGTGGTACCGTTGATGGCGGGGATCGTCACCTGCGCCACCTGGTCTTTCCCGTACTTGCTATACACATCGATCTTGCCGAACAGTTTGTTCCCGAAAAGGCCATAATCCAGCCCGAGGTTCCAGGTAGCGGTTTTCTCCCAACGCAGGGAAGGGTTGCCGAAACTGGAAATGGTAGCCGTGTAATCGTTGGTAAACACGTTCGGAACCGCGCCAATGGCGATGAGCGGTTTGAAGGAGGTTGTCCGGTCTTCGTTACCGTTGTAACCATAGGTGGCGCGGACGTTCAGGCGGTTGACGAACTGCAGGTTTTCCATGAAACGCTCGCGGTGCGCCGCCCATCCCAAACCGGCCGACCAGAACGGAGAATACCGGTATTTCGGATCGTCGGCGATGATGTTGGACGCATCCGTACGGAAGCTTCCGGAAACGGTATACCGGCCCCGGTAAGTATAGGCGAGATTGGCGAAAGAAGAGAAATAACGGTTGGTGTTGTACGCGAAAGTATTGCCGTATGGGATGGTGAAATTATTCCCCTGCCAGTTCTGGATCGTTTTGAACGTTCCGCCCGGCCCGTTCGGGAAAATCCCCGAAGTCAGCGTTTCATCGTTATACCCGTACGTGATCGGGCTTCCGAAGAATTCCGTCACCTGGTTGGCGATTTCCACACCGGCGATGATATTCACTTCATGGTCCCGTTTAAAAATGTTGTTGTAGTTCACGGAGTTCCGCCAGTTGTAGGCCTGGGTCCGGTATCGGTTCTGCTCCAGGATGCTGCCTTTGGCGATATTGGGCGTCAGCGCGCCGGAGCTTTGGTTCCACGATGTGGCTTCGTTGATCCGCTTGCGCACGGCGAACGTGTTCTCGTTGTTGAGGTTGCGGACGAAGTTGTTGAAGATCTCGTACTGGAACTTGCTATCGAACGTAAGCCCCTTCATCAGTTTAAAAGTCAGCCCGGCCATGAAACGCGCGTTCAGCTGCGTGCGGGTCCGTTTGCGGTTATTGATCTCCTGCACGGGATTGTACGTCCAATCGGCATAGGGGAACCTTCCGGTGGGTACCGACCGCTCCAGGATGGGCATGTAATATTGTGCGATATTGGCGTACGACCCGTCGGGATTCAAGAGCATTTCGTACGGGGTGAACTCCTGGATGTCCGACAGCCGGATGCCGCTGGAGTCCTGTTTATTGTAATGTACCATCCCGCCGATGCTCAGGTCCAGCCATTTGGTCAGGTTGGCCATGGAGCGGAAGTTGAGGAGGTATTTTTGGTATCCGGTGTTCCGGAAGTTGGAGTTGTTGTTCTCGAACAGCAGCGAAACCATGTTGGTCATTCTCCCGGTGGAGCCCGACAGGCTGAGGTTATACTGCTGTGTGGCCGGGTTATCGAGCAGCAGGTCGCGGATCTGGCCTTTGTTGCTCTGGCGGCTCAGCTGGGCGAGGATTTCATCACGTTTTGTTTCTGAAATGATACCGAGGTAATGCTCGCTGAGGGCAACGAGGCCCGGCGACCATGCTAAATCGGCCTGGTCTACGGAACCGGAATTGATCTCGGCGCTCCATTTGTTGAAAGCGCGTTTTTCATAGTCGATCGTTTCGGCGGAAGTGGCCAGCGGGTTCACGTAGTCGAGGTCCATTTTGCCGCCCATTTTGGTGAAAGCGGAAAAATCGATCCGGAGCGGCGTGTTGCGCTGTCCCCTTTTCGTTACCACCACGATGACGCCGTTGGCGGAACGCGCGCCCCAGATAGATGCGGCAGCCGCGTCTTTGAGGACGGTAATGCTTTCCACATCGTTGGGGTTGATGGTATTGAAGTCGCCGTTGATGGGGAAACCGTCTACCACCACCAGCGGGGCCGCCGTGGCATAGAGGCTCGATTTGCCGCGGATTTCGAAAGTGGGGTTGCCGTCTACGTCCAGCTTGGCCTGCACGCCGGCCGTGGTGCCGATGATGCGGCTGCCGATATTGGTGGCCGGACGGGCCAGTTGTTCCTTGTCGATATACCCGAACGATCCCGTCGCACGTTCCTTGTTCAGCTGCTGGAAGCCGGTGTTCACCACGGTTACGGTGCCCAATGTCCGCGCGCCTTTCATCACCACGCTGATCGTGCTGCGGCCGTTTACCGGTACGATCTGCGTTTCCAGGCCCACGTAACTGAACACGAGGCTCGAATTGCGGCTGGGTACGCTGAGGGCGAACTCGCCGTTCCGGCCGCTGAAAGTTCCGCCGCTGGAGCCTTTTACGGAAATGCTCACACCTTCGAGCGGCTCCCCGGCAGCGTCCGTGACGCGTCCTTCCACGCGGACCATCTGGCTGATAGCGCGCCGGTCGGCCACCACGATCATATCGTTTTCCAGCATCCTGAAATCGAGCAGGGTGCGGCCCAGCGCATGGCTCAACACTTCAGACACGGCGGTGTTCTGCACATCTATGCTAACCCGGTAATTGCGGGGAATAACGTCGTTGGAAAAAACGAACCGGTAATCCGTTTTCTTCTCGATCGAATTGAACAGTTGCTGAACAGAAACATCATTCAGTCTCAAAGTCACTTTAGTGTCCTGCGAGTAGGTGCTCGCACTTACGTGAAGGCAAGCCATCACCATAAGGATAATGGTTAGTTTCATACACATCAACAATTTGACGGGGACCCATGGCGCCCCCTTTCCCCAGCCTGGAAGTTGGTTTTTTTGCATACTTTCGTACAGGTTTAAAGTGAATAAACAGGAAACAGGTTACCGCGTCAACAGTGTGCCTGTCTCCCAGCTTTTACCGGGGGGAATGCGTCACCATTCCCCCTTTTTTATGTCTTGATGCAGGGCAGCAGCGCGTCACCGCTCCTTCCCTTCCATCCTACTGTTGCAATACCACGGTATGGTCGCCTTCGAACCGGAACCGGAAGCCCCTCGATAACTGCAGTACTTCGAGCACCCGCTGCAGGGTTTCCTTGTTGAAATGCCCGGTGAAGCGGTACCCGCGCAGTTCTTCGGATTCGAACCGGATCTGCACGCCGTACCAGCGTTCCAGCTTCCGGGCGATGTCCCCGAAAGTGTCGTCGGCAAAAATCAGCCGGTTGTCGACCCATGATAGTTCAACAATTGCACTGTCGTGTGGAATGTGTGTGAGAGAGTCGATAAGATAGTGGCGCCCGGCCTTTTTCGTATCTGCCTGCCGGGGCGTTAATGGTTGAATGTCCTGTATTTCTTTGTTCCTGGCGATCACCAGTTTTTCTTTCGGCCGGAGGTACACCTGGTGGCCGGCGCGTGTGTCTATCCGCACCCGCCCCCTGATCAGCGATGTCTCCACCGTCTCGTCGTCTTTATATGCTTTTACGTTAAAAGCCGTGCCCAGCACGGTAATGTCCATGTCTTCGGTATGGATCACGAATGGCGAAGACGCGTCTTGCGCGATGTCGAAAAACGCTTCGCCTTCGAGTGTGAGCGTGCGCTTCCCTTGCTGGAAGCCATCGTCCAGCCGCAGGGTACTGGCGGCGTTGAGCACTACCTTCGTACCGTCCGGCAACTGGAAAGCCTTCCGCTCGCCGGGTTTACTGGCATACATGGCCGTTTCCCCGATTGCCGTTCCCGCCGGAGGCGCATCTTTTCCGGCCTGGATCCACATCATCGTCAGCACCAGCCCCGTGAGCGTGGCCGCCACGGCGAGCGCGTACCACTTCCAGCCGTTGCCCCGTGTCACCGGCCGCAGCTGCGGTGCCTGCATCCCCGGCCTGATCCCTTCCGCCAGCAATGCGTCTGTGAACCGGCGGTGATGACCGGCGAATGTTTCCGCATCCAGCCCACCGTTCAGCCGAAGATAAATTACCCTGGCGGCCTGCACCAGCTCCCGCTTCTCGGGATGCGCGGCCAGCCACTGCTCCCAAAACCGCACTGCCACCGGGTTTGTACCGGTACAGAACTGCTGGAAAGACTCATCCATCACCAGGTCCTCCGCTTTATGCCGCAAGTAATTCATTCCGCTCTTTATCCTATAGAGGAGCAGATCACATCGATTTACTATGAAAATGTTAAATTTTTTTTCCGCTATTGCAAAATCAGGAGCAACGCCGCGGAAATGAGGGCTTCAAGTGGCAGCCCCGATTGCTGCACATGCCCCTTCAGCTCGTTTTTCAGCTGCTTGAGGGCATCGTGTATAATATTATAGGCGGTCCGTTTGGTAATGCCGCAGGTGAGGGCGATGTGGTCGTAGTCGAGATCTTCGAAGAATTTCATCCGCAAAAGCTGCTGCTGGCGCTGCGTGAGCCGGCGGAAAGCCTGGGAAAACGCCTGGGTGAAAGCGTCGTTCCCTTCGATGGCCGTGAGGTAATCTTCATGCGACCATTCGGGACCCTGACCATCAGGAACGGCCAGGTGGCGCTCCTGGCGCTTCTTCCCGGAAGCGATCTCGTGCATGATCCGGCGGTGCTGGCAGGTGATGAGGTAGGCGCGCACATTGGCGACCTCGGGCAGCGTGTGGCGCTTTTCCCAGAGGTCGAGCAGCACGGCGGTAAAGCAATCGTTGGCAAGATCGCGGTCGCCTGTGAGTTTTACCCCGTAATTGATCAGTCCTATATAATGCAGCTGGTATAAAGCGGACAATGCATCCGTGTTCCCGTCCCGTAGCTGGTTCCAATACTCCTGCGTGTGCAAATTCCCGTTCATGCTCGTTAGTTGGTTGATAAGGGGCGGATGAATCGCTTCGAAAAATGATGTTACCAAGGTAAGGCATTATGCCGGAATTTGCAACCGGGGCCCGGCTTGCCTGCCGGAATTAAAAAAGCCCGCGCCATTGCGCGGGCCAGTAAAAATGTTCGTTTACCAGGATCAGGAACCCGTAACCGGTTGGCCGGCGGGCGATACCGAATCCGCTTTTTCCGGCGCCTTGTCGATCAGCTCCATGAACTGGTCGAGCTTCGGCGTGATAATGATCTGGGTGCGACGGTTGCGGGAACGTCCTTCTTCCGCGTCGTTGGACGCGATGGGGTTGTACTCGCCGCGGCCACCTGCGGTCAACCGTTTGGGGTCTACACCATAAGTGGTCTGGAGGGCCTGTACAACAGACGAAGCGCGCAGGGCGCTGAGGTCCCAGTTGTTACGGATGTTCTTCTGACTGATGGGCACATTGTCCGTATTACCCTCGATCAGCACTTCGTAATCGCGGTAGTCGGTGATGATTTTCGCGATTTTGCTGAGCGTTTCGCCGGCGGCGGGAGAAATTTCGTAGCTGCCGGAGCGGTAGAGCATTTTGTCGGACAGTGAAATGTACACAACGCCTTTCAGCACCTGCACGTCCACATCACGCATTTCTTCGCGACTGAGGGAGCGGGTGAGGTTGTTGGTGAGCACCATGTTGAGGGAGTCGCTCTTGTTCTTGGAGTTCACCAGCTGCTGGATGTAGCGGTTGGATGCGTTGATCTCGTCTACCAGTTTGGAGATATTCACGTTCCCCTGGCTGGAGGAGTTCAGACATTTGTTCAGCGCGTCCTGCAGGGAGCGCAAGCCGGCGCGCTGCTGCGCGATCTGCTCTTCCAGGCTGCGAACACGGGTGGTGGAGCCGGACATTTCGCGCTGGCAATCCTGGTACTTGTCGTTCAGCGCCTTGTAGTCGTTCTGTAATTCACCGTATGTACCCTGCAATGCGGCGAACTTCTTGTTGCTGACGCAACTGCTGCCGAAGATGGCGATCGCGACGACCGCCGTCGATATTCCTATAATTTTCATACAAAAGGATTAAGATTCATATTGTTACAAAGGTTGTACCATACTCTTGCGGATAGCACATTTTATTAACAATCAGTCAACAAGAAATGTTCGACGGGTATAATGTGTTAGAAAACCGCGATATGTAGCAGCGGTTCCCGGGGTTTCCCGGGGTGCAGCGAAGGGTTAGGGCGCCAGTCCGAATCGTTGATGTTTCGTATCCAGTACCAATATATTATGGAGGAAAAGTTTGTTCCCCGTCATCCCCCCGATCCCGAGTTGCGCCATGAAAGCCGCCTGCCGGGGGTCCGTCCCTTCCATGCAGGAAACCGCACGAATGGGGATCGACACGCCGGCCAGCCGCACGTTCCCTTTTGCTGGAAAAGTAAAGGCAGTGAGCGTTCTACCCCAGGAACCGACGGGGAAGCGGCGCGCTTCGGCGCCGGGGCTCGCCATCCGGCTGCACGTTTGCGGGTCTGTAAGCAGTTCGAACATACTGGAGCCGGTATCGAAAAAGAGAAGCGTTTCCCTGCCGTCGATGCTTGCGGGAAGCAGGATACGGTTGTGTGCGTATGTAAAATCAAATAGCCCGATGTTGGGCGGGACAGACGAACGCAGGGTGATGCGGCGTTTCGGGTAATCTATGACGGCGACGCGGTTTAACAGCAGATCGCCACCAATGGTGCCGATGATTTCCGGGCGGCGGGATCGCCAGTCGATGGAAGTGGAATCGAACTGTTTGACGGCGATAGCCGGGGCCGTGATGGTCGCTTTCCCGGATTGGAAAGTAAAGCGCCGAAGGGAATCGGTATCCGGCATTGCAGCCGGGTACCTGGCACGGATGGCGTCGATCTTGTTTTTGTACAGGATGGAAGCGGGGGCGCCGAGATCGAACTGCATGAAAAATTGCCGTGGACAGTGTTGTAATGTAACCGGGATGAGCATGGCGGCGTGGGGTTCCCATTCCCCGTGGATGGAATCTCCCTGCCATCGAAACCCGACGGCGGCACCATCCCGCACATCCATCGGAATGATGTTTTGGGCTACAAGGAAAGTCAGTGGCCATACGGCGAGGCAGGCGGTCCAAATCAATTTTCGCATGAATTATTTTTCGTGCAAACCTATCCCGCCGGCGGCGCCTTTCCACCGGCATTCCCCCGACATTTACCCGACATTTATTGATAATCAATTAATTATAACGTATCCACCCGGCGCACATCCCGCAGCACCAACACCGCATTCACCGCATACATGGCAAAGAGCGGCCAGAGATAATGGAGCTTGAACGGAGGCCCGAAGTTCCGCACAGCGATGAAATTATACAGGACGGTCAGCAGCATCACGCCGTTCGTGGCCACCACCCAATACATCTGCTGCCGGATCACTTGCCGCGCGAAGCGGGTGAACTTCGGCTCGGAGAAACGATATTTCCGGAGCAGCGCCACCGGCAACATGAAGTGGACGATCGGAACCAACAGGAAACTGAAGCACGACAGGCACAGCATCCGCAGGTTGAATCGCTCGGCATCGGTATCCGCCGTATCGGGCAGGGCGCCTCCGGAAAGCGATTCGAACGTTACGCCCAACGCCTCGGCCAGCGCCTTTACCGTAAAAGCCCTTGGCACACTGTCCCCGCTTTCGATCCGCTGGATGGTGCGCACGGTCACGTTGGCACGGTCTGCCAGCTCCTCCTGCGTGAGGCCTTTTTGCTTCCTGGTCTGGATGAGTTGTTGGGAGATGCTCATTGTGGCGAAGGTAACACCAATTCTTACTTTCAGGTGTAAAATCGATGCATGGATTTTGCCTGTTTCAATGCCAGTCATGCCCGCAAAACCGGCATTGCCTTGCCACCGGGCTGCGGGTGATCTTCCCGCACGACGGGCAAAAGAGCCGCCTCGCGGCGGCTCTTTTCAGGATATATAGGAAACAGTGTTACCGGGCCCTGTCCGGGACAAAGAACATCCGCGACACCTCAAGCCCCCAGGCGCCGGGGGTAACCAAATACTGCTGCACCAGGCCTTTTTCACCGGCCAGCGGCAGGAATAACCCTGTGGCGGACAAACGGCTCTGGCTTTCATCATTCTGGAAGGCCCACTGGTCCGTGGTCCCGGTTTTGGTGAAACATATGAATGCTTTGTCTTGCATGTTTTTGGTGGTGAATTGTTCCGCCGCCAGGTAATCGACGTACGTCCAGCCGTTGGGCCGCACGTTTTTGGCGAGGTAGGCGCGGTGTTCGTTCCCATTCTCTTCCGTCCGGTAGAGGAAGATGTCGATCGGCTCGTTGCTGTCCGGGTTGCGCGCAAAGAAACCCAGTTTGTTGGTGTTGGGATCAGCCGCAGGCGGTTGCGAAGGCACTTCCTTTCCATCGATATACACAAAATTGATATGGGCCCTGGAACCGGATTCGGGAAGCACCTGCCGGAAGATCACCGCTTTCGTCACGGTATCCGTAATCACGAGGGTTTTGTTCTTCCTGTTTTGCGGATAGTTGTACATCGCGTAGAAATGCAGTACGGAAACGGGTTTTACGATATAGTCGCCGTTTCTGACGCTTACGTCGAAAACCGTGGTGTCGATGGAAAACTGCAAGGCATGTTCAGAACCGTTGTACCCCGTTACCATGACCTGCATGGCCCTTTCCATGTTTATATCGTCTTTGTTGCAGGAAGTCATTGCAAAAGGCGCCAACGCCAGTAGCACGACGAAAATTCTATTCTTGATAAACGTTTGCATGATGTTCGGTTTTATATTTCCAGGTTCTTCACGAATGCCATGAGCGAGCCCGCCGGATTCTCCGAAAAAATGTACATCCTCGACGAAGCCACGTTGGCAGAGGGTTTCGGCGCGGTAGTGGTAATATTCCAATTATATTCGGTACCATTCGTATAAAACTCGTTGGTACCGGCTTTGTAGATGTAGATCACAAACAGCACGGGGGTTGGCTGACCGTTATAGGTTTGCCCAGCCGTCGGGAAGGGATCGATGGAGATCGTTTCGCTGAATTCACCGGGTTTTACGTTTTTCACACGGGCCAGTTCTTCGAACACTTTCGGTATGAAATACAATTTGCCCACGGCGATGTCTACCGGTCCGGTATAATTCGTTTGTATCGGCATCCACATGTACTTCAGTTTGATCTTTCCTTCCTCAAACGGAGGCGGCGTGGGCATGTCGCCTACTTTTCCGTTCAGATAAAAGAAATTGAGCTTGAAAGTCCCTTCTTCTTTTTTTACTTCCTTTTCCAGGATCACTTTTCCAGACTTCTCACTAACCGTCATTTTTACTGTATTTTTTCCTTCCGGAAAGGTATAAGCCGCATTGGCATTGAATTTCCCTTTGGAGAGATAAAACTTTTTCTGGAGGGTATCGATCTGAACTTCGAGGTCCTGACCGCTGCCGTTGTAGCCAGACAAGGCGAAAGACAACATTTCTTCCTTGTACAGGAAATCATCCCCTTTATCACAGGCCGCCGCAAAGAGCGCCATGGTCGCCAGCAGGATAAACCCGATATGTTTCGTTTTCATGATTTGCATTTTGATACGCGAAAAAATTAGAATGTATAGCCGACAGACAAGCTGAACGAAGTGCCCACTTTCCGGATGAACGTGTCCTGGTCGCCGATCCTCCGTTTCCGCTTGCCGTCTTCCGTCATTTCCAGGTATCCGGCTTCGTATTTCTGCGAGAAGCCGAATTTCCATTCGTAGATCTCGTTCCATTCGGTGGTGGTGATGGCGGAGTGGGCCATGCCTTTCCATTTGTCGAGGTATTTGTAGGTATCGTCGCTGTTGATATAGAAACGGTACGCGCTGTTGGTGAGGTTGCTCATATTGAGCCTTACCATCAGTTTTCTGTTTTTAAGGAAGGCGTAGCTCACTTGCGCGTCCAGCTGGTCGCGGGGGCGTTCGTACTCCACGATGTTCGGCGTCATGCCGGTGGTGAAGGTTTTGTATCCCATGTGGTTGAAGGCCAGGTTGGCGCCGAGGCGTTTGCCGGCATATTGCATGGCGATGTTGTAGAGGATGGGCACCTGGCCGTAAAGGGGCCGTTTCTCCTTCAGCTGCTGCTTGGTACGGTAGCGGTATTCGTAACCGTATTTGTTGGTAACGAGGGTTTGTCCGCCGAATTGCGCCGCCTGCACGGTGGAGTTTTGCAGCGTGAGGTTACCGCTCAGGTAAAAATCCTGGAGGAATTTCCATTGCGGATACACGAACCCGAGGCTCTTGCGGATATCGAATTCCCAGCCGTGCACTTTGGCCCATTCGGAGTTGTTGGTTTTGACATAAATCCGGCCGGTAGCATCGGGCTGATCGCGGTAGATTTCCACGGGCTTGTCGAAAAATTTATAGAAATAGCCGAATGAAATCACTTCGCCGGGCCTGGGGTACCATTCGAAGCGGAGGTCGTAATGGTCGATGAGGGTAGACAAAACGCCTTCGTTCATGCGATACGCCGCAACGGCGGGATCGTAGCGGACCATACGGGAATTCTCGATCAGCGAAGGGCGCACCACCGTTTGCGCATATGCGGCGCGGATATTGAAATCCTTCGCAGGAGAGATCGTCAGGCTGGCCGACGGCAAATAACGCCAGGCCTTTTCTTCGTTCACAGGATCGGCGAAGGCGCTTACGACCTTGCCGGTTTCGGGGTCGATGTACCGTACCCTTTCCCCTTCGAGGATGAGGTTGTTGATCTGCTGGTCGTTGGCGCCGTTCCTGATCCTTTCATAATTGTAATATTCGGCGCGCAGCCCCCATACCAGGCGCATCCAGTCCGTAAACCGGTTATCGAGCATGAGGTAACCGGCTTTATTGGTGTTCTTGCCTTCGTAGCCGCTGCGCGAGAATGCGGCGGGGTAATACAGCAGGTCGTTCAACGGATCTTTATATTCCAGGAACTTGTTCCATTCCTGTACCGGTTCATAGCCATACAGTCCGTTAGACGTCAGCAGCGCCCCGATCGGCAATACCATCCAGTCATAATAACCATGCCTGTCCATATACTGCACGCCGGCCTTCGCGATCTGTTTCCGGCCGAACAGTTGGGTTTGATAGCTGAGGGCGCCTTCGGCGATGCGGTTCGTTTCTTCGTAGAGGTACTGCGCCCTGTTGAACGTGCCGGTCCCCGGGTTGGTAATGGCCGTGGGCATTACGTTGTACATCATGCCGTTGAGGGTGTAGACGGGTTTGAGCCAGGCTTCCACCGCGTCTTTCTCGCGGTTGGTGACCTTATTGCGCGCCACGTTCCATTCGAACCGGAATTTCCCGAAAGTATGGTCGCCGTTGATGCGGTTCTGTACCATATCGAGGAACTTCGGGCGGTCGTACTCCCTGACAGCGGGCATATCGCCATACCCGATCTCGTTCCCCCAGCCCACGAGCCGGGAAAACTGGTTATTGAACACGCGCGAGTAGAAATTGCGCACCGTGATCTTGTGGTCCTTCGCGCTCCAACCGGCATTCAGCAACGCGCCCCAGGCCGTACTGAAATTGTAATAGTTCGCGTAAGTAGGCTCTTCTTCTTCACCGGTAACGGCATTGTACATCCGGTTGTTCAGCTTTTCCCAGTTCCCCCGCTCGAAATGGGAAACATCGTCGATCGACTGCTCATTCCGGTAGCTCACGGAGCCTACGAACCCGATGCGGCTGTTCTTCACGTTATAACTCCGCCCCAAACTGAACTGGTAATTCTGTCCCGGAGCGGCGGTGTATTTGCGGGTGCCCAGGCGCTCCAGGCCCCCGATCCTTCTGTTTTGCTCCGCCACCTGCGCCGGCGTAACGAGCGTGGTGCCGGGAGCGGGCGTTGCGTTGGGATTGGAAGGGTCGTAATTCCGGCCGTCGAACAGGATCATGTTGTCGGGGAAGTGCTCGCGGCTGCCGTCGTCGAAACCGAGAAAATCGTTTTTGCCACGGCCGTACCCGAGAAACTCCTTCCCGGTAACGCCGGAGATGTATTTGCTGCCGATGCTGACCGTCGTGAAATTTTCGTGGGGAATGGCGAATGTATTGATCTGTACCAATCCGCCGCCGAACCCGAAACTCATGTCTGGCGTAGCGGTTTTGGAAACGATGACGTTATCGATGAGGTTACTGGGAATGATGTCGAACTCGAAATCCCGGATCTGCACGTCTGTACTGGGAAGAACGGCGCCGTCCATCATCGCCAGGTTGTACCGCTCCGCGATGCCGCGGATCACCACCCGGCGGTTATCGTTGGTACTAACGCCGGAAATGCGTTTCAACGTTTCGCCGACGTTCTTGTCTGGCAGCGCAGAAATCTGCTCCCGGCTCATCCCGTTCGAAATACCGGCTTCGTTCTTCTGCCGCGCGTACAGCGACGCCACGGATTCCTTGCCTGCGGAAGACGTTACCACGACCCCGCTCAGTGTGCTTTTCTGGCGTTTCAGGGTGGCGTTCAGCTCGAAGGTTTGGCCATCCTTCACCTCGATCCCCGTCACGCGCTTGGTACCATACCCGATGGAGGAAATCTCCACTTCGTATTTCCCCGGAGGCAGGCTGAGCACGAAGGAACCGTCGATTTTGGTGGTAGTTCCCTTGCTGCCGATGCGCACCGTCACGAAAGGCAACGGTTCGCCGTTCGATTCGTCGATGATCTTGCCGGAAATGCGCCCGTCGGCCCTAACCGCTGCCGTGGCAACTGCCGGTGTTTCGGGGATCGCGCCGGGTTTGAGGATCACGGCGCCCATGTCGCTGGCGCTATGCGTGATGCCCAGCGTGGATTGCAGGGTTTCGAGGACTTCCTTCACCGAAGGGCTCGCACTCCGGAAATGGACCGGCTTCTCCAGCCGCCCGCTCACTTCCTTCCCGAATGTGAACTGGACGGATTCGGATTGCTCGATCAACGCGATCACTTCCTTCCCTTTCAATTCCTTCTTCGGAAGCGGGATCAGTTTGGTCATATCCTGGGCCCGGAGCCCGGAATTACCAGGAAATATCAAAGGGATAATAAATGCAGCGATACAAAGTATCCTGTTTTGCATAATTTTATGGATTAAATGTTGCAGACTCATGTTAGTACTGTGCGTTTAGCCGCTGCATGGGTGGTGAGATACCCTTGCGGCACGGACCGGACTGTTCGCGCAGGCCGGTTTTTTCTTTGGTAAATGTTAAGGCATGCGGTTGATCGTTGGTTTGAGCGGTTAGTAAATGATGATCCTGTCGTTTTCCCTTTTATACCGGAAGCCCAGTGTTTCCGACAGCAGGGCGATAGCTTCCGTGCAGGACTGGCGCCGGATGCGGATGGTCACGGTTTCCTGCTGCCAGCGGGTGTTACGGATTTCGACCGGAACGTTGTACCAGTCGGAAAGCGACTGCACCACTTCGGCGAGCGGCGCCTGGTCGAACACCATCCCCCGGCTCCACCATTCACACAGCAAAGCCGCGTCTACCGCATCCACCGTATAATCGCGCTGCTGCGCATTATACCGCAAACGCCTGCCCGGCGTAAGGTTGGCCAGGTGCTTCCCGTCGAACGCGACGCCCACTTTCCCCGTGCGTACGATCACGGAGGCGGAAAGACTGTCGGTCGATTTCACTTCGAAGGAAGTGCCCAGCACCTGCGTGGTCAGTTTCCCTACCCGCACGAAAAACGCCCGGGAAGGGTTTTCCTTCACGTCGAAGAAGCCCCTTCCGCTCAGCGCGATGCGGCGGTCTGTTACATTATAATTATCGGGGATGGTGAGCGTAGCGCCGGGAAAAAGGTGGACCACGCTGCTATCGGGCAGATACACGGTTTTGGGCGAACCGGGCTGGGTGACGATCGTTTGGACGAATGCGGCGGGAGGCGTTTGCCGGGACAGTAACATCCAGGCAGCGGTGGCCACCAGCAAAGCCGCGGCCGCAGCGTACGCCAGCCATTTCCGGTGATTGTTGACGGGGCGGAGATGGAGATTCGTTTTCCGGGAGACGGATTGCCAAATGGCAGAATGAACCGCCTGCCGGTGGCGGGGCTCCAGGGCATGGTGGTCTTCCGGCCGCTCCTGCAGCCACTTCCCGATCCATTCCTTTTCTGCTGCCGATGCCGTACCGGCGAGGTATCTTTCAAACGTTTCTCCGAGTTGTTCTACGTTCATATCGTTGCGGGAATTTTCCGTTCCCACCTATATGCGTATCCAACCATCGTTTTCAACTATCGCGGAATGTTACCAAATTATTACCAAAGGAAAATGGCGCTGAGGATGGCTTCCCGGAGCTGTTTGCGGAGTTTCTGGTAGCTGGTGTTCAGCTGGTTGCGAACGGTTTGTTCCGACACGCCCAGCATCCCTGCGATCTCTTTCACAGAAAAATGTTCTTCCTGCCGAAGGCGGTACACCTGCCGCATTTTCTCCGGCAGCCGGGCTATCTCCTGTTCCGCCAGGGCCTGGAGCTCCTTAAACCGCAATGGATCGGCAAAGGCGGTGATGTCCGGTAAAATGTTTTGTTCCAGCTCGCTATAGCGCCCCGCGTTTTTTGCCGCACGGGCCACCTGCGCGATGGTCTCGTATTGGACGGCCGCGTGGAGATAGGCCGCCAGTGTGGTTTCTATGGAAATGGAAGCCCGGCGCGTCCAGACGCGGATCATCACATCCTGCACCACGTCCTGCGCGTCGGCTTCAGACTTGATCCGGTTGTAGGCATACACGTAGAGGCGCTCCCAGTAACGGTCGAACAGCTGCCTGAACGCCGCACCATCGTCTTGCCTGACCCGGCCCCATAATTCCATATCCGTAAGTTCGCAAGTTTCCATTGAGCAAGGGCATGGCGCCCGGTGTAAAATTAAGCGGGTTTGCGGGATGCGGGGGTTATGGTTTCTTTAATTTTTGACGGCATGAAAACAGCGACGCGTTTTTCCGTCCAAAAATATTTATGTAGTAAACTATATATTTAACTATATAATCGTATATTCGCGGATAAACAGCCAAAGCCATACAGATGGATTTCATTAAAGAATTGGGCTACAAGGCGCTGGACAGCCGGCTGAAACGCATCAGCGACCGCATCGCGCACGACGTCCGGAAGTTCTACAAGGAACAGGGGCTAGATATCGAACCGAACTGGTACCTCGTTTTCATGTTGCTGCGCCACGGCGAAGCGGTCCCCATCGCTGCCATCGCCGAGCGGTTGGGATATGCGCACCCGTCGGTTGTGATGCTGGTGCGGAAAATGGCGGAAAAGAAATACCTGCTGGTGAAGCAGGACAGCAAAGACAGGCGCCAGCAGCTGGTTTCCCTGTCCCCCAAAGCCGCAAAACTGCTCCCGCAGCTGGAAAAAATATGGGACAGTTGCGAAAAAGCCATCCTGCAGGTGCTGGCAGGGGATCTCGGCATCCTCCAGCACCTCGACCGGATCGACATGGCATTGAAAACACGATCCTTTCACGACCGCTTCCAACAAGCTTACCTGGATTCCAACATATCATGAAGACACTCACACTATTTTTCGCACTGCTACTCCCCCTGGCAGCTTCCGCCATCGAAACCAAAGTAATGGTGCGGGCCAGGGCGCGCGACGCCAAATTCATCGGCAGCTCCCTCGGCGGCGCTTACGTTATTATCCGCAACAAGGCCAACCAGCGCATCCTCGCAGAAGGAAAAACCGCCGGTACGCCCGGGAACACGCAGCTCATCATGAAGAACCCCGTGGCTAGGGGCACCGCTATCAGCGACGATCAAACGGCGGGATTCCTGGCAACCATCGATATCGACGAGCCTACGTTCGTCAACATCGAAGTGATTGCACCGTTCAACCAGAAGCAGGCGCAAACGATCGTCAGCACGGAATGCTGGCTCCTTCCCGGTAAAAATGTGCTGGGCGACGGCATCATTCTCGAAATCCCGGGGTTCATCGTAGACATCCTCAAACCCCGCACGCATCAGTTCATATCGTTGAAAACCGTGAAAGACCAACCTTTCCAGTTCCAGGCGAACATCGTCATGATGTGCGGCTGCGTGATCGACAAGGGCGGGCTCTGGAATTCCGATGAAATGGAAGTGAAAGGTGTGTTGAAGAAAGACGGAAAAGCGATCCGGGAAGTGAAGTTTTCGCTGGTTTCGGCAAACCTTTTCGAAGGGGATTGCCCCATCACGCAAACCGGGAATTACGAACTGGTGCTGTATGCATGGCATGAGAAAACGGGGAATGCCGGGGTCGACAAGATGAATTTCGTGTTGTATGAATAAATATTTTTTATCATGGTATTTTTAAGGGATGGACGACGTTGAAATTCTTGCGGCTTTCCGCGCCCGCAGGGCGCATTACGACACCTGGCTGCAGGCGAACGATGTACCCATGTGCACCTGTCCGGGTTGTGGATTCCCCACGCTGGAAACACGCTGCGACTTTGAGATTTGTGAAATTTGTTATTGGGAGGATGATGGGCAGGACGACAATTCCGGCAGCATCCTGGACGAATTGCAGGCATCGGGGATCAAAGTTTCCGGTCCCAACGGCCCCCTAACACTCATGGAAAACCGGATCAACATCGGCCGGAAAATTGAAGTGCATGCGGATCTGATTCGGGGCGAAGTGGACACCGATACCGGGCGCGTGATGCAGAAAATCGCATTCTACCGGCAACGCAAATCCGATATCGCTGACCGGATGACGGGCGACGAACACATCCAGGACCATATCTGGATCGAATGGAAGGAAGTTTCGAAAGATTTGCTGATGGATTTGATGGTACCCAAGGAAACCGATGTCGGCGAATAAAAAGAGACCCGCTTCCAGTGCGGGTCTCCGTAAAATCACAGGCCCGGAAGAGCCCGTGCGTACCAAATCAAGATTTGCTTGAACTAACCAAGATCTTTATTGTCATATTCTTATCGTTCCGAATTCACCGGCTCCTGTTCCCGCAAAGCCGCCGCGCCCAGCAAAATGCCCTCTTCGCCGAGTGCGGACACCTGGAACCGGTATTCCCTTCCAGCAGCGGCCAGTCCCGCTTCCAGCGCATCCCCGAACAACGGGTATGCCTTCGCGATATTGCCGCCCAGCAGGATGGTATCCACTTCCGGCGCAGCTTCCGACAGAAAATCCGCCAGGTTCGCACCGAATTTCCGGAATACTTCGCCGCTGTTTTCCCGGGTTGCCAATTCCCGCACCGATGTCAGCCGCTCTCCGCCCTGCGTCGCAAATGCGTGCAGCAGCCAGCGGGAAGAAAAGTAGTCGTCGGCCAGGGAATCCCCGAAAGACCGGCACCAGTAATCCGGCGAAAAATATCCTTCACCAGACCGGATCACCGATCCAAAACCCGTTCCCAGCGTCAGTCCCAATACATTTTCGTTTTCCGGGAAACAACCCGCGAAGTAATGCCCGCGGAGGAAACAGGTGGCATCGTTATCGAAAAGGATGTTGCCGGCAGCGATCTGCAATCTTTCCGCCAGCGCGTCCTTTACATTCACGCCGTACAGCGCATCAAACTTCGCCTGGTCACGGATCCAGGAAACGCCGGCCGCATAATCGAACGGCCCCGGCATCGCCACCGCGACCTGCGCACCACCGTGCGTTTCCATGCACCGGGCGATGGCGGCGGCCCAGCAATCGAGGATCTCGCCTGCCGGGCTCCGGGAATCCACCTGCATCCGGGAACCTCCGTTGCATGTCCTGCTTTCCATATCAACGGCCGCTACGGTAATGTGCGAGCCGCCAATGTCCACCGCTGTGATCTTCATTTTCCTGTAATTATTGGTTTTTTACCGCCCATTTGCGCAGCAGCTGGATCGCATCATATAATACACCTGCTTCGCCGCGGAAGTCGCCGGAGCCGGAAGGTTTACCGGAACGCACTTCGTACCACTCGTGGAACCCGTACCGGATCACGCGGTCGAGCATGGGGCTCATTTCCGCGTACGCCTCATTGTTAAAACCGTTGAGGTGCAGTGCATGGATCATCCGGCCGCCGAACCAGGTCCAGTCGCCGGCGTTCTGGTAATGGTACGCCGCCATGTTGGGGAATACTTCCACCGGGTAGGGCGGGTACACCGTCATCCCGATCGTCGCGAATTTCTCTTTCTCCGCCGCGTTCAGGAACTGATCGTTAATGGCGCGGATCTCCGATTTGGAGTGCAGCCCGGCCAGGATGGCGCAGGCGGTACCGCCGGTATACAAAATCTCATTTTCGTCGAAATCCGCGGGGAAAGGGCTTCCGTCCAGGTAAATATGCGGGATGTACTTTTTCTTCTCCGCGTCCCAGAGGTGTTTGCGGACGTTCTTTTTAATATCGCCGGCCGTCTGTTTCCATTTTCTGTACATCTCCCCTTTCGGCAATAGGGTCATGAAATCGTTCAGGGCGATGATGAACATCGCGTTGTCGTAGATATCGATGGTCCATTTGGTTTTATCGTTAAGCGCAACGCCCCAGCCTTTTTCGGGCTGAACATCACCCCAGTCGATGGTAGTGGCGCCTTTGATGAGGCCGTAATCCGCGGCCCAGCGTTCTTTGAGGAGAAAGTCCATCGCGGCCTCCATGCGCTGAAGCACGGTTTGCCCGCCTACTTTTTCATCGAGGATGTCTGTATCGCCGGTGGCGTCGATGTATTTGCGGATGGCCTGGATGAGGGAGGTTTCCTGGTCGGTTTCCACGGTATTTTTGTGGCTCACCCATTCCGGAGCGAGGTCGGTGCTGGCGTATTTGTAAGCCAGCGCGGCATCTTTCCTGGCGGTGGCGCCATCGGGAATGTTACCGTCTGCCCCCTGGAGCTTGCAAAACAGGAGCAGCGCCTCTTTCACGTCCTTTTTATCGCGTACCCGGAGCGATCCGGTGATGAAGGTATTGAGGTCGCGGATCCAGATCTCACCGTATCCGTTACCGGCGTTGAACCCGTTGAGGATCCGCAGGGCGCGGGTTTCCACGGTATCCAGCCGGCTGTCGCCCAATATCTGCCTGGCCAATGCGCGCTTTCCGATGCTTTCTTCTATCCTTCCCGGATAAGACACCAGTTTCAAATCCCCCGTCTGCGCAAATGATGCCGCCGAAGCGAATAAAAAACTCAAAAAAATCAAACGTTTCATGCTACTTGTTTGTGGTTCCTGTTGATTGTTGGTATATCCAGACCGGCATTACCGGTCGTGCGTGAATAACGAAATTTCTCCCATGGTAAAAAATGCACTGTTCCCCCAGTTGGTGAGCAGTTTGAAACGGTAATACCGGAATTTGGCGGTGCCTGCGGCCACGGCGAAATCTTCTCCCGCCAGCGCATAATCCACGTCTTCCTGTGTATTCTCCCCAACGGGCCTGCCGGATGGCTTCACCGATGCGAAGGCGCCTATTTGGGTCCAGCTGTCCCAACTTCCGTCGCCCGCCGGACCGTTGCTCCCGTATACTTCGAACGTTTTCACGTTCTCGATTTTGTACAGCCTGTCTGTTGCCTGCCAGTATTTGATACGGCTCAGCGCGGCCGGTTGCCCCACGTCGATGGTAAACCATGCCGGCACCTGGTTGGCCGTGGCGAAGCCTGAATGTATGTTCCCGTCCCACAGGTAATGCATCAGCCAGCCGTGATTGCTTTTGATATCGGTCGGCAGTTCCAGCACACTGAACCCTGATTTCGCCAATTGCCGCTCAAAAACAGGCAGCGTGGCGGAAGACAGGGGCGGATAGAAAAACTCGAACGCCATGGTATCGGGCTTGTATTGCGAGCGGTACGTCAATTGCGACCTGCTTTCGTAGTCGGGTAATGTTGTCACTGATTCGGTGGAAGGTACGATGATCGTCCTTTCCACGCCGTCGGCGCCTTTATATTTCACTTCCGTGCCCAGCTCCCCGCCGGCCGGCTCTCCCCAGTTCAGGAGCACCTGGCTCCCGTCGGCCGACTGTTCCACCGAACGCAACGTACGGTTCACCAGCGAGCTGGTGTAATTCTGGCCGTATGCCACGCCAAAAGCGTTGACCACTACGGAAATATGGCCTTCATCATCGTATGTATACAAGGCGAAGTTATAATTCCCTTCTTTCAGGTCCGGCACCAGCACATCGATGGTATCAATACCGGACGTGCGTTTGACGGGTACGGTGACAGAATCGGCGTTATTGCTCCAGAACACGCGCAGCTGGCTCACCAGCGGATCGTTCCCCAATACGACGGACAATTTGATCCGGTTGAGGCCCGGCTTCACGAGCACGGTGTCTGCCCGGCCGGGATAGATGATTTCCCCGCCTTTCATAAAGTCTTTGTATGCGTCGCGATTGTCTTTGGAGCAGGATGCGGCGGCCAGAACGATCATCCCGATTAACAGTGAAATGCGTAAATCTTTCATGATTTTGATTGGTTAATGGGATGGATTAATGGGTATCGCCGAACATTTTGATCTCGTGGAAATTCACGTATGTACCGTTCGACCAGTTCTTCAGCGTTTTGAAGCGGATGTACCTCACTTTCGGCGAGTTTACCGGGAAGCTGACGGTGTGCCCGAGCAGTGCGGCTTCCTGGTCGGCCTGGGAAAGCTGGCCTTCGGGCAGGCCGGAAGGTTTGATCTGCGTGGACCGGGCCAACAGTACCCAGCTATCGTCGAAGCTGCCGTTGGGATTGGGGGCGTTGCTGCCCCAGATTTCCACTTCTTTCGGGTTGTGCAGGCTGAAGAAGAACCCCGGGCGCATGAACCACACCAGCCGGCTCAGTTTGGCGGTAACGCCCATATCGTAGGTAAACCATTGCGGCATGCGCGCATCGTCTGAAGAGTGATAGAAACCTGCCTGGGTATTGCCGTCGAACAGGCCGGCAATAGAGCCGAGGTGCCCGATGGGCGCGTCTCCGGGCAATACCACCCCGTTCATTTTGGTACGGTCGAGCTGCTCCTCGAAAAGCGGCGTGAGCTCGGTAAGGAGGGTGTCTGACAGGTTGCCCCAGCGGTCGCGCACGTACACGCCGAACCGGGTGGGTTTGTTAGGCATGTTCCGGGTGGAGAAATCGCCTTTCTTCAGTTTGGTGTATTGTGTGGCGCGGGGAGAAAACTGGCCCAGCGAATCGATCGACAATACCACGATGGCGAGATCTTTCTCTTCTTCGTTTTCGAAAGAAACGTTCACGCCGCCGAAGTCGGGTATAATGTCCAGTGTTCTGCGCACGATCCAGACAGGCGGCTCCAGGGGCTTGACGGTGATTTCCGTTGGGGCGGAAACGTTTTCGCTCCTGTCTACCGCAAACAGCGTGACGGTGTAGGAATTCGTATCGCCGAACCCTTCCATGACGAGGCTGCGGTTGAAACGGCTCACGCGGGTTTCGCGCACTGTGCCTCCCGGAGTGGTGTAGCGGGCTTTGATATACTGAAGGTCCTTATCCCCGGGCAATTCGAAACTGATCCTTGCCGCGCCGTGGAGGTTTTCCACGGTGAGGTTACGGACGGCGCCCGGAGGCGTTCCGTCCTTTTCCACAGGACCGGCCTCGTCCCTTTTACAAGCGCCCGCCGCCAGTAAAATGGCCAATGCGGCGAGGGTGATTTTGTTTGGCATACTGATATTTTTAAACTGCTTTCGCAAATGATATCATGAATTTTTCGTTACCATCCGGGGTTTTGCACCAGGTTGGGATTGATCTGCAGGTTACTTTCCGCGATGGGCCAGAAGTAATCGCGCGGGGCGATGAACTGCGGGCTGTACAGGAGCACGCGGCGGTTGTAGTCTTCGTAAGTGGCCTGAATGATATCCCAACCGTAAATCGCTTTACTCAGTTCCTGCGGCGCGGTTTTCCAGCGGCGGAGGTCCCAGAACCGGCTGCCTTCGAACGCCATTTCGATGGTGCGTTCCTGGCGTACGATCTCTCGCAGTCCGTCTTTGGTGGTGTATTTGGTGGGATTGGAGGAATAGGTGGACCAGGCGCTTTCCACCGATTTCAGCCCCGCTCTTTCGCGGACCATGTTCAGGTAGCGCAGCGCGCCGGCAGCATCGCCGGTTTCGTTCAGCGCTTCGGCATACAGCAGGTACAGATCGGTCAGGCGGATAACCGGCCAGGGATAAGACTCTACGGTAAGGCTTGTTTTGTCGAACACGAGGTTCCAGTTCACGATTTTTTTCGTGTAATAGCCGGTGATGGAATAAATGCGGCTTTGTTTTTTGCCCGCCCATTGTTCGGATTTGCTCTGGACCCTGAATTCCCCGTTGCGCATGAACCATTTGGAACCGTCGAAAGCGATGTCTGCATAGAAACGGGGCTCGCGGTCGAAATGAAGCCCTACCGACTTATACCCTTCCTGGATACCGGAATCGAGCGTGGTGGCCGTGCGCAGTTTGAAACGATTGGCATGGTCCCAGGTTTTGTCTTCGGTGATGGGCACGCCGTTCTTCGTGTAAAACAGCTCCGCGATCTTCAGGGGAGGGGCCAGTTTGGCTTTCAGGGCGATGTTAAAGTTGTTGGGATCGAGCTGGGGGCAGGCATAGGTTTGGAGCCAGTAGGTGGGAGTGCCGCCGGCCGTATTCCCCCAGATCAGCTCGCTGTTCCATTTCTCGCCCACAGCGTTGCGGATATTGAGCTCCGTACGGGTGAAATTATTGACTTCCACTACCGCCGAATTGAAATAATACAACTTCAGCCCCGCTGCCGCAGCCACGTCGATAGCCGCTTTACAAGCCTCACGCGCGCGCACCCATTTCTGATCGTCGGGCTGCGGGTTGAACAGCAGCTGCCCGTTATTGTTCCTGAAATTTGCAAAATCGTTATTGCCATTGAACAAAGGACTGGCGGCCGTTACGAGTACCCGCGCTTTTAAGGCCAGCGCCGCTGCTTTGGTAACGCGCCCCAGTTCGGTGGTAACGCTGGTAATTTTCAGGGGCAACGCTTCGCCGGCGGCGGCATCGTCGAGCATCTGCACGATGTAGTTCACAACGGAATCGGCCGGCTGTCGGTACACTTTCATATCTGCCGGCGGCGCATCGATCGGGAGGTTTTTATCCATGATGGGGATAGGTCCGTACATCCGGAAAAGGTACCAGTGCATGTAAGCCTTCAGGAACCTGGCTTCCGCGATCCAGCGGTCTCTTTCATAAGGCTGCAAGTCGTACACCTTACCCACGTTCTCCAGGAAAATGTTGCATATGCGGATACCTTGCCAGAGCGACTTCCCATCGAACCCGTCCCAATAATTCATATACGGCGAAGCCTTTTGCTGGTTGCCGCGGGCGATGTTGTATGGATCGAGGAAAAAGTAATCTTCCTGCATGGGCCAATACGTCCACGCCTCATCTCCGCCGCTGAAGGCGGGATTCTTGTCGGGATGGCCTTCCTGCGGGAGAAAGGAGTAGCAGGTGAAAAGATATTTTTCGGCTTCGAGGCGGCTCGCGAAAGCGTGATCCAGCGTGGGCACGTTGTCTGGCACCATATCGAGGAACCCTTTCATACAGGACCCCAACATCGCCGCAACTCCCAGCAGCACCATGGCCACCATCCGGCCCTTTAATATTCTAACTGACATGAAAATGTAATGTTTCAGGTGATTGAAATGTATGGCGCCAGGGATTACAGCTGTACGTTGATACCCATGTTGAACGTCCGCTGGACGGGGTATCCCAGCCCGTTGCCGCCCTGTTCAGGATCCCACAGCTTGAAGGCGCTGATCACGAAAAGATTGACGGCGTTCGCATAAATGCGCAGCCCGTTGATGCGGTATCTTTTCAAACCCTTGTCGCCGATGTTGTACCCGATCTCGGCGTTCTTCATCCGGAGGAAGGCGCCGTCGCGCATCCACCAGCTCGACATCTTGTTGTTGTTGGCGCTCTGCGTCATCCCCAGCCTTGGCCAGAAGGCGTAAATGTTGCGGTTGTCTTCAGACCAGTGGTCGTCTGCGATCGCTTTGAGCAATCCGTTTTCGTTGGGCCCGTTGGCCACGAAAGGCGAAATCCTGGCCGGGTCGATGTAGAAAGAAGAACGGGCCGATCCCTGGAAGAAAGTGCTGATGTCGAAATTTTTGTAGCCGAACGAGAAGCCGAACCCGTATATGATTTCCGGGGTAACGGGATAGCTCATCCCGTTGATCATGTCCAGGTCGGTGATCTGGCCGTCGCCGTTCAGGTCGCGGTATTTGATGTCGCCGCCGCGGGTTTCGCCGAAATGCTGCTTGGGAGCATTCTTCACGTCTTCATCGTCTACAAACAATCTTTCCGCCACCAAACCGTAAGCGAGGCCAACCGAGTGACCAACGCGGGAGAGGTACTTCATGCTGGCCGCATATTCCGGCTCTTCGTTCACCAGGATTTCGCTGGTGGCGTAGGTGAACGTACCGCGGGCCTGCAGCCAGGCTTTCCCGAAGGTTTTGTTGTAATCGGCCTGCAGCTCAAACCCGCGTCCTTCGGCCACGCCTACATTGGCAGACACCGGCGCCGTTAAGCCCATGGTGGTGGGAACGTAAGCCCGTTGCATGAGGATGCTGTTGCGGCGCTCCCTGTAAGCGTCTATGGTAAAGTTCACCGAGTTCCAAAGGCTGAGGTCCATGCCCACGTTCGTCTTGAGGGCACGTTCCCAGGTAATCAGCTCGTTGGGATATCGGGAGATCAGCACGCCCGGCCGGCCGTACCCGTAATGCTCGCCAAACGTTGCCCCGTACGGATTGTAGTTCAGGTTCACGTTGGAAAGATAGAAGAACCGGTCTTCCGCCCGCCCGATCTGGTCGTTGCCGGCCAGACCGTAAGTGGCGCGAAGTTTCAGGCGGGAAATGGTATTGGATAAACCGGAAAAGAAATCTTCGCTGCTCACGTTCCAGGCCACGCCCGCAGAGGGGAAGAAACCGAACCGGTTCCTTTTCGCGAAACGCTCGGAACCGTTATACCCGAAGTTGCCTTCAAACATGTAGCGGTCGTCGTACCCGTAAGTCACGCGTCCGGAAACGCCCTGGTTGCGGAAAGGGAGCGATTGCTGCAGGTCGGTGGAGTTGCCGTTCAGATAGTTCCGGCGGATACCGATCAGCAAACCGCCGACATTGTGCACTTTATTGAAGGTGCGGTTGTACATGATAGCAGCTTCCGCGTAGGTGGTGGTATTGACGATCTTGGCGCCGGGGTTGTAGCTGAGGTATTCCGTCCCGGTTTTCTCGTTCAGGAGCGACAGCGTATAACCGCCCGGTTCGTCGAGCGAGGGATTGGCGGAATAATAGAAGGGCGAGAACTGGCGCGAAAGGCTGAAGCTCGAATACCGTTTCGTATAGATCATCATGCGGGCCGTGAGGCCGGGCGTCACGAAGTTGAAGTCCTGCTTCAGTTCCAACTGCACGTTCAGCGTGGAGGTATTGTATTGCTGGAAGCCCGAAACCATGTCGGCGTATGGGTTCGTGAATACTGCGCCGTCTGTGCCGCGGGCGGCGTTGCCGAACAGCGGGTGCTTTACCTGCGGGCGGTCGCTGGCCGGGAATATGGCGGGAAAGCGGACGGGATTTGCGTTGAGTACGCTGCCGAAGATGGCGCTGCCGCCGCCGATCGGCCCGTTGTAGTCGTCGAAATTACCCGTGGTACGGAAAATGGCTTCTGTGGTTTTGGTGAGTTGGAGGTTCACGTTGGAGCGGACCTCGTAGCTGCGCAGCTTGATGTTGCTGTTGAAGCCGCTGCCGCTTTGGGACTTGAGGATGCCGTTGTCCTGGTTCACGGTGGCGCCCACATAATATTGCGCTTTGGGGCTGCCGCCGCTGAGATTGATGTTGAGCCGCTGGTTGTTCGTATTCTTTTTGATCATCTGATCTATCCAGTTGTTGTTCGGATAGAGATAAGGATTGTCTCCCGCCAGGGTGTGGTCGATTTTATTCTGCGAATACGGGAGCACGCCGAGCGGGTCGCGGGTGAGCATGGCTTCGTTGGCCAGGCGCATGTAGGTGATATTATCTGCCAGTTTGAAGTTGCGGGAGTTCGATGTTATGGAGTTCTCCAGCCGCACGTTCATTTTGGTAGCGCCGCTTTTCCCGGACTTGGTGTTGACGAGGATCACCCCGTTGGCGCCGCGGGCGCCGTAGAGCGAGGATGCGGCGGCGTCTTTCAGCACGGAAAACCCTGCGATATCGTCGGGCTGGATGCGCGCCAGTTCTGTGGCAGTGGATTCCATCCCGTCGATGAGGATGAGCGGGTCGATTTTACCGGAACCGAAAGAGGTGATGCCGCGGATAAAGAACTGGGCGTTGTCGGCCCCGGGCTCGCCGCTTCGCTGGTAGGAGATCATGCCGGAGATGCGGCCTGCGAGCATGGTGGTGAGGTTACTGGTGGGGCCTTTCAGCTCTTTGGGGTTGATGGTGGTGATGGAGCTCACCATGCTTTGTTTTTTCTGATGGCCATAAGCTACGATCACCACGTCGTCGAGATCGTTTTTATCTTCCAGCAGGGTTACATTGACGGTGCTCCGGCCGCCGGCCACGATTTGCTGGGATTGAAATCCGACGAAGGAGAACACGAGGGTGTCTGCGAGGGATTTCAGCTGGAGCGTAAATTTGCCGTCTGGTGTGGTGACGGTGCCGGACTGTGTGTTTTTGATGCGAATGTTTACGCCGGGAATGGCTTGTCCTTTCGTATCGGTCACACTGCCGGTTATTGTCAGTGCCTGTCCTAAGGCTGAGTTGGCGAGCAACAGGAGGAGCCATTGGAAGAGGTACCGCTTTCTACATAACAACGGGAAGTTCTTCTTCATAGTGAACGGGAATGTGAATATGTTTTAATTGTGTGTACATATTTACATATAAACCCGGGAAAGTACAAACATTTTGACCGGAAAAATTTTAATAATTTCATAATATATTGATAATATGATAATTACGCATGATTCGCTATTCTCCTGAGTGATGCTTTTTTTGCACCCTTCAGACATTCGGGAGGAATCTGCCGGCGGAATGGGTTGGCTACGGATTTTATTTTCTAATTTGCAGGTAAGTTATGTTTATACATGTATGCGATTAAAGATTGACCATCAAAGCGCCGTGCCGCTGCATATCCAGGCGGAGAACCTGTTACGGGAGCTCATCAAGCAGCCCGAATACCAGGCCGGGAAGTTGTTGCCTAACGAAGTAGAGCTGGCCAAACGGCTGGCCATATCCCGCACCACCCTGCGCCAGGCCATCAACAAGCTGGTGTATGAAGAACTGCTGGTGCGCAAGAAACGCCTCGGCACCAAAGTGGCCAACGCCAAGATGAGCTCCAAATCCATGAACTGGCTTAGCTTTTCGCAGGAAATGCAGGCCCGGGGGATCGCCATCAAAAACTACGAGCTCCACATCAGCTGGGTGTTCCCCGATGAAGCCGTGGCCGGCTTCTTCGATATCAAAACCGACCAGAAAGTCCTCAAGCTCGAACGCCTCAGAGGCAATACCCAGGAACCTTTCGTATACTTCATCTCCTACTTCCACCCAAGGGTGGGGCTCACCGGCGACGAAGACTTCAAAATGCCCCTCTACGAAATGCTGGAGCAGGAACACTTCGTCATCGCCACCCTGTCTAAAGAAGAGATCAGCGCCCGGCTGGCCGATAAACTGATCGCCCAAAAGCTGGAAGTAGATGTGGACAGCGCCATCCTCCTCCGGAAACGCTTCGTGTTCGACCAGGCAGACCGCCCCATCGAATACAACCTCGGCTACTACAAAGCCGAAAGCTTCATCTACACCGTCGAAAGCAGGCGCTCTACCTGATCCGCCGCTTCCCAATGGTTTGGAATTTAATTTGTTTTGGTATATGTTTGTACATTACTACATTTATATACCTTATGTCTACCATTAATCCAGCACAAACCCAAGAGAAACGCCGGTTCAGGGCCACGGAACAGTTCCTGGCGCCGCATATCAAGGAAAAACGGGACCCGGCAGGCTATGACATTTACCCCTGCTTCCCCGCAGCAGGGCCCATCCACGCTGGGTTCGACTCCCTCCTCACCTGGATCCTCCAACGCCGCGCCAACATCATCATCGACGGATACGTTGGCGTTCAATGGGACGATTTCATCTCCGCCCTCCAAACACGCCTCGCCGCCATTCAAACAGACGCCCGTTTCGTCAACGTCAACGCCGCCCTGCTCCCGCCTGCAGACCGCGAAGCGCTCGTTGCGCCCAGCCTCGGCAATGGCGATCCCCTCTTCGGGAAAGTATTCGGCGGCCAGCTGAGCGATTTCTTTTCCCCCGAAAAACTCCGCAACATCCAGCCCGAAAACGGCCAGCTGAATATCCTCTATGGCTGCGGCGCCTCGCTTTGCGGCTGGGAAGGCGCACTCCTCTATATCGATCTCCCCAAAAACGAGATCCAGTTCCGCTCCCGCGCCGGGCAGGTCTGCAACATCGGCCACCACAGCATTTCGGGCGACGCGCGCCAGCAATACAAATCATTCTATTTCGTAGACTGGCCCGTGCTCAACCGGCATAAAAAAACACTGCTCCCTTCCGTAGAACTGTTCATCGACGAGCAGCGCCTCAGCGAGATCACCTGGTGCGAAGGCGATACGCTCCGCAATACGCTGCACGAAATGTCGCGCAATATGTTCCGCGCCCGGCCCTGGTTCGAACCGGGCGTATGGGGCGGCCACTGGATCCGGGAAAACATCGCGGAGCTCAACCCCAACGTCGTGAATTATGCCTGGTCGTTCGAACTGATCGCCCCGGAAAACGGCATCCTCCTGGAACACGAAGGCCTGCTGCAGGAAATATCCCTGGATACGATGCTCATGCTCGATAACGCCGCCGTGCTCGGTAAAGCCGCGCCCCGCTTCGGCACCACCTTCCCCATCCGTTTCGATTTCCTCGATACCTTCGATGGCGGCAACCTCTCCATCCAGTGCCACCCCAGCGTTCCCTACACGCGCGACAATTTCGGCGAACCCTTCACGCAAGACGAAACCTATTACATCCTCGACGCCAAACCCGGCGCCAAAGTATATCTCGGCTTCCAGGACGATATCGATGCAACCGCTTTCAGAAGTGCGCTGGAAAACAGTGCGGAACAACACCAGGCGGTCGACATCGAAAAATACGTACAGGTATTCCCCTCCAACCGCCACGACCTTTTCCTCATCCCCAACGGCACCGTGCATAGTTCCGGGAAAGACAACCTGGTACTTGAGATCAGCGCCACGCCCTACATCTACACCTTCAAAATGTACGACTGGATGCGTACCGACCTCAACGGCCGGCCCCGCACGCTCAACATCGCGCGGGCGTTCGAGAATCTTGATTTTGACCGGAAAGGCGATGTGGTAAGGGAAACCCTGCTGTCGGCCCCGGTTACCATCCAGCAGGGGACCAACTGGCGCCTCCTGCACCTGCCCACCCATCCCCAGCATTTCTACCGCATCGAGCGGGTGGAATTCTCCACCGCCATACAGCTCGATACCAATAACCAATGCCACGTGCTGAGCCTCGTGGAAGGCGAGCG
The DNA here is from genome assembly GCF_003958645.1 of Chitinophaga rhizosphaerae. Lineage (GTDB taxonomy): Bacteria > Bacteroidota > Bacteroidia > Chitinophagales > Chitinophagaceae > Chitinophaga > Chitinophaga rhizosphaerae. The sequence continues at coordinate 540,014 of NZ_RXLO01000003.1, read as the reverse complement.
TATCCGCGTGGTGACGAACGGCCGGGAGCAGGTGGTACATTATGCGGAAACCTTCATCATCCCCGCTGCCGCCGGCGCTTACTCGCTCCTGAACGACAGCGGCGGGGAAGTGAAAGTTGTCAGGTCTTTCGTGAAAGAAGAATGTTGTTAACCTCTATACCGATAACATGAATCCATCCGCCAAGTACGTAGGTCTCGCCACATTTACCGCCGCCCTCGGCGGGCTCCTGTTCGGCTTCGACATGGCCGTTATTTCAGGGGCGCTGCTTTTCGTCAAAGACCAGTTCCGGCTAACGGACGCCGTTCAGGGCTGGTTCGTATCGTCGGCCCTTGTGGGTTGTATTGCCGGCGTCGCGTTTTCCGGCGTGCTGAGCGACCGTTTGGGAAGAAAAAAGATGCTCGCCGCCGCGGCGGTGCTGTTTCTGCTGTCGGCCGTCGGCAGCGCGCTTTCTCCGGGTTTTACCGTTTTGGTGCTGGCGCGCATTGCTGGCGGCGTGGGCGTGGGCATCGCGTCTATCGTTGCGCCGCTGTACATTTCCGAGATCGCGCCGGCGCATATCCGCGGGCGGCTGGTTACCCTGTACCAGCTGGCCATCACCGCGGGCATCCTCCTCGCCTACCTGACGAATGCGGCCGTTCTCCAATATGCGCAACTATTGCCTGGCGCCCATCTGCTCGTTGCCGAGCCCTGGCGCGCCATGATCGGCATCGGCGGCATTCCTTCGCTGCTGTTTATCATCTGCATCGCGTTTATCCCGGAAAGTCCGCGCTGGTTGCTGCAAACCGGGCGTACGGCCGAAGGGATGGCCATTTTACAGAAAATGAACGGTAGTATGGACGTTGGCGTTGCGCCTGCCGCGGCTTCCCGGAGTTCTTTCCGGGAACTGTTTTCGCCGGCCTTGCGTAAACCCATGCTGATCGGCATTTTACTGCCTTTGTTCTCCCAGTTCAGCGGCATCAATGCGGTGATCTATTACGGGCCGCGCATCCTGAACGAAGCCGGGATCAACATTTCGAACGCATTGCTGAGCCAGACGATTTTCGGGATCGCCAATTTCGTGTTCACGCTCATCGCCATCTGGAAGGTAGACAGTATGGGACGGCGGCCGCTGTATCTCGCGGGTTCGCTGGGTGCCGCCGCCAGCCTCATTTTCGCGGGATACTGCATGCATACCGGGGCCACGGGGAACCTGGCGCTGGTGGTGGCGATCATCCTGTTTCTCGCCTGCTTCGCGTTTTCGCTGGGACCGCTGAAGTTCGTCATCGCTTCCGAGATATACCCGACACATATCCGTGGACAGGCCATGGCCGTGAGCCTGATGACCATGTGGGTCGCCGATTCCATCGTGGGGCAGCTCACGCCGGTGCTGCTGGGCAAATTCGGGGGCGCCGCCACTTTCTGGTTCTTCGCCTGCTGCTGCCTCCTCGCCTTCTGGACCGTTCTGCGGATGGTCCCCGAAACGAAGGGGCGATCGCTGGAAACGATGGACGATGTTTTCAAGGCACACTGATCTGACGCTATTTATCCACTCCCGATGCCTTTCGGCACATATGCCAGATGAAAAGGCTTCCTCCCGGGGAAGCCTTTTTTCTTTCCCGGGTTACGGTCCAGGAGGCAACTTCAGCAATCAGTCGAAAATAATTTTATGGAAATCACATCGTTATGCATCCTCCTACCACAACCGTCTTCATATCTGATATAAAATCAAACCACCATGCATGTTATGAAAAGAGGAATTCCAGCCATTTGTTTTTCCCTGTTTACACAGGTGATGACGGGCTTTGCACAGGATGCGGGCGACAAATGGCTCCGGGAGAACGCGTGGGCGCTGCAGGCCGATACGGTTGCCTCCACGGCGGACCTTGATTTCCTGTCGCAGGAGCTGAAAAACAATACCGTCATCGGTTTGAGAGAAGCTACCCATGGCACGAAGGAACACCCGCCAGCCTGCATCCGGCAAAGTCAGGATCTTCGGGTTCGACCGGGAAGAATACGCCGCCGACCCGTTGACGCGGGATAAATTCATGGCGAAGCATATCGTCGCGGAACAGGCCGCCAGTAAAGCCAGGATCATGCTTTGGGCGCATAACGTTCATATAGCGAAAGACCTGGAAATGGGCGAATTCAAGACGGTGGGATATTATATGCAGCAGCAATACGGTGAAAAATATTATGCGTCGGGAACGGATACCTACAGCGGCTCCGTGCATGTAATACAACCCTCCCGATAGTTCCCGGCGTCGATTTCGACGCGATCCTGTTTATCAACAAAACCACGTCATCAAAATTATGGGAGCCCGCCAATTGATCTGCCGTTACGGATGCTGCATGCATGATTTCATGCCGACGGTGAAGTCTGCCCGCGGATAATTCAGGCGATCGTTGCTTTTCGCCGTATTGACGATGATGGCGTCCAGCCCGGCGACGGCAAATAAAGCATTATAAAAGATCAATTTACCGGTTGTACCCCACTGATATTTCATGAAAATTTACCCTGATGAAATTCCGGCGCCGGATGGCGTCCGGGAAGCCGGTTATAGCCATTCATGATCAATCCGGGGCAAATTCGTAAATTCAATCACGCGGCACCTGGCCGGGCGCTCAGCCGGCGGGCCCGCTTCGCATCATTCATATGAGAACGGTATTCAAAAAAGGTATTTTCCTGCTCCTGTCCACCGCATTGGCCGGCGGCGCTCGTGCGCAGCACGATTTCCAAACGGATTATTTCAGGATCCACATCAACAACAAAGGGTGGATCACCAGTATGAAAAACATCACCGTTCAGCCGAACCGTGAATTTAGTCCGAAAGACAAGCCATCGCCCCTGCTGAGCCTGTACGACAGTAAGAAGAAGCAGTATTACCAGCCCGTAAAGGCCAGCTACGCGAAAGGGAACAACACCCTTGCGCTGCAATACCCCAACGGTTCGGTAGCTACCATCAGCATCCAGCCACAGCGGCAATACTTCAGGCTCGTGTTGCGGTCCCTTTCCCCTCGCAAAGGGATAGACGCGGTACAATGGGGCACCATCCACACCAATATCACCAACCTCATGGGCGAGATCATCGGCGTGAGCCGCGATACGAGCGATGCGGTCAACTACGCGATCGGGCTGCTGGCGCTGAACGATAATACCCTCGGCGGAACGGCCGAAACCATCGGCGACGCCGCGCCCTTCCAATACATCATCCATACGCCAGACGCGAAGCGGTTCCCCTTACCGGATTCCCTTCACGAAGGACAGGTTTTCTCCCTCGGCGGCAACGGCATCAGCGATGTGGCGTTTTACGCACATAAAGAGCCCTGGTTCCGGATCATGTACGGAAATGCCGCGATGGTAGACCCCAAAGGCAGGATATCCATCGCCTACCAATCCCGCGACCGGACGTTCGAACGGGAAGTCTACTTTTCCCTCATCCCCAATATGGCCGCCAATACGCCCAACCATTTGCAGGTACAACCCTTGCCCGGCGTGGATTACATCGGTTCTTCCGTGGCGCTGTGGGGAAGCCCGGACAGTACCGCGCTGCTGGATGTCATCCAGAAAATCGTGCTGGCCGAAAAGCTGCCCTACCCCACCATCAACGGCAAATGGGTGAAAGACCCCTCGGCCTACGTTCCCGACGCCATTACCGCCGGCGGATTGTACGACAGCATCATTTCCTACACGGCGAGGCTCGGATTTAAAACGATCAGCCTGTACGACCAGGGGTTCCTGCGCCCGGACAGGGGAAATGCCGGTTACATCGACGGAAGGAATTTCGAGCAAAAGCGCATTAAGCTCACGAGCGGCAACCTGTCTCATAAAGAATTCGCCGATATCGCCGCCAAACACGGCATTACCATCGGCCGGACGCCCATCACGAACTCCCTCGCCCCGGGAACACTCGATGCCAGCCCGGTTCCCAGCGACAGCCTTTGCTACCAGCAAAAGCGCCTGCTGGCCAAAAGCATCAGCGCCACAGATACCATTATTATCGTGGACGATCCCAGATACCTCGACGAGATCGCCAGTTGGGAAGGGCATTGCGCCGATCTGAACATGATAAAAATCGGCAAAGAGCTCATTTACTACATGGGTGTTTCCAAAACGAAGCCCTACCGGCTCTTGCAGGTAAAACGCGGGTATTGGAAAACCAGTCCCGCCGCCCATACTGCCGGAGATACGATTTACAAACTGCAGGTAACGTTGAATTACGGGTACGACGGGCTGATCCCGAATATGGAGCTGCAAGACGAAATTGCTGCGCATTATGCGGATGTGTGCGCCATTAACGGCCTTCGCTATTACGATTTCGACGGACAGGAGTTCCTGTTCAACAACGGGCACGGCTATTATTCCGCCAAGCGTTTCTTCCGGAAAATGTTCGAGAAAGCCGAACGATCGGGCGTAGGCACGATCCGGTTTACGGGGGCTACCTTGTCTGAGGGCTCGTGGCATTACCAGAGCATCTGGAACGTAGGCGGCGGGAAAAACCTCTACGACACCGACACCCGGGAATGGGGAAGCGCCACCAGCCAGGGAAAAGACCTCCGCGACGTTACCTATGCCAATTTCTTCCCGGTGGGCATGGGCGGCAATTTCCCCATCAAGGCGAATTCGAAAGCCGCCGATTACGAGCATGTGCAGGCCATATCGGTGGGCGTGGGCACCACCTACAGCCTCACGCTGAATCAGAAGGATGTGGAAAGCTGTCCGGAGAAAGAAAAGATCTTCGCCGTCATCAGGACCTGGGAGAACGCGAGGGCAGCCAATGCTTTCCCGCGGTGGGTGAAGAAAGAATTATCGGATGCAACACAATCGTTCCACCTGGAAGAAATCGACGGCAACAACTGGAATCTGTACAAGACAAACCGCGATGGATCCTCGCCGCGGCTGTTTGTGAAACTACGCAGCGGCATGGGTAAGTGATGGCGATATGCTATAAGGAAACTCGGAAAAAGGGGATGATCAATCGCAAGATGATGTCCCCTTTTTAATTTCGGTTATGGAGGATGGGAGCGCCCGGTAAGATCCCCTTATATTTGATCCTAACGGGATTAGAATTTGCAAATTTTATAAGTGTTCAAGAAGTTATGATTCAGACGTATTCTAGGGGTGGAATAAAGCCGAGTGCCTGGTGGGCCTCGAAAAGTTAAATTCCTGCTGCCTTATAAACAATACCCTTAATTTAGTCATCATGAAATTAAAGTTCGTAATTATTGTTAGTGTAATAGTGATTGCTATATTGCTTTATTTATTCACTATGAAATGTTACAAAAAACTACCTGAAGTAACAAGCTATAGAATTGTTAGCAACACTGGTAAATCAATACCCGCAAAATTATATTTAAGAACTAAAAAAGATAATAAAGAGCAGGTGATTAACGAACTAATTTTAAGTTTTAATGATTCAATTGTTTCAAGTGAATTGAACATATCAGGTGAAGATGCAGTTTATAAATATCTCGTTATCGTTCCTGATTATAAGTTGATCGGATTGGTAGAACAGATGGGATCCCTCGAAGAAAAGGAGGGATATATATGTCAATCAAATGATGCTGCAAATAAATTCACTCCAATCAACAACAATTATGCTTTTTTTACTAATCCACCGATAAAGGATGCAAGTTTTACGCCTAATAGAATTGCATTTAACACATACGGCGTTTTGAAACAATTTGGAGATAGTGTAATTATTGAATTAAAGTAGGCAATACGTTTTTCAATGTGTACGTGACGTTTCAATACTAAGATAATATTGCGAATTGCGCAAATAAGCAGAAAAAGTAATTCTAATATTATACTTCAATTAATGAAATAATATATTTTGTAGTTCTACTTATATATATTCGACACTATAACAAAAATTGTGTAAACATATAAAATCGGAGTTCGTAAGAGCTCCGATTTTTTTACTTTTAAACTTTACACAGTTTTTGTTATAGTGTCGTAATTAACCGGCGGGTCAAAGATGAAAAAGGTCTTCAATCTCACTAATAAATCTTTCATATGTCAAGTCATTTTATACTAATTTACTTAATTATGTAAATAGTACAATCATCTATTTTTATGATCCTATATAAGTTTATCAACTTAGCGAATGCTAAACTTTTGTTGTCAAACGCAACCTTCAAATTCACACATCCTTCTAATTTCAATGATCCATTTGATTGTTGTGAAGATTTGCTGGAGTATAATATCGAACAAATCACCAGTAAAGAAGTAACTGAAGATTTAAAAACAATCGCTCAAAATTTGAACATTCCTTTGCAAACGCTAATAGACTAGGCTGAAAAAAATCCAAATCTAATACCAGATGCGTATAGATTTTCAAATAAAGGCAAATTCGAAAAAACTTCAGTTCTATGCCTTACAGAAACATATAATAATATTGTAATGTGGGCGCACTACGCTGATTGTCATCAAGGAGTTTGCTTCGGATTTGATGCTAGCATTCGACCTTTTCTTTCTGCCGACAAAGACAAGCTATTGGGCTTGAATAAAGTTTCATATACTGAATTTTCAACAATGAACTATTTGACTGATAAGGAGAAAGCTTTGATAAATATGTTTTCGACTAAAGCCCCTGATTGGCAGTATGAAAATGAGTATCGATTTTTACTTTCATTGAAAGAAGGATTATATAATTTTAATAAATCGATTCTTAAAGAAGTTATTTTTGGCTGTAAGTGCAGTGATGAAAGTATATCTGAAGTAATCAATTTATGCAATCAATTTGGGTATGAAAAGTTATCTTATAGAAAGGCTAAGCGTGTGAAGTTAGAATTAAAGTTTGATCCAATCGTTGAACACGATTGACGGATCCTTATTCTTGGTTGTTTGCATCTCAAATAAAGATATTTTATCGTTATGAAGTATCAACTAAAAGAATTTAATAGGAATATTCCAGATGAAGAACTGCTGGAAGATATTAAGCGTATCGCTGGAAAATTAGGAGCAAATTCACTTTCCTCAAGAGAGTATAACGACAATGGCGGTAGATATACGTCAGGGACAATTGGAATTAGATTTGGTAGTTGGAATAAAGCATTAAAAAAAGCCGGTTTACAGCTTATTCTTCAACGCGAGGTTTCAATAGAAGAGCTACATAAGAACCTTGAACATGTCTGGATTGACCTTGGCAGACAACCTGTATTTAGGGACATGCAGAAATCTTCCTCCAAATATTCGGTTCGTCACTACATGTCTAAATTTGGAACATGGAGAAATGCACTTAAAGCCTTTATTGAATATATTAATTCGGAAGACACAATAGATAATGACATTAAAACTTCAAAAGAAGCAACTTCGGAGCCTACCCCTGCTGCCGAGTTGCTTTTTAAGCATAAAACTAAAAGGTTCCCTAGCGAGCGATTAAAAGTTCAGGTATTAATGAGAGATGGAAACAGGTGCAGGCTTTGTGGAATTACTGTAACAGGAGAAAATATACACTTTGATCATGTAACCCCTTGGTCTAAAGGAGGGGAAACAACCCTTGAAAATCTTCAGGTATTATGTGATGTACATAATCTCGCCAAAAGCAACTTGGAATACTAATCTACGCGCGCTACGCGCAGGTCTTGTAAATTTCCAGTGATCCCGCTGGGATAATTTAAGAAGGTTTTCCCATTAAACTGAAGGAAGCATAAATTTCATGGAGTTCTTCCAAAAGCTCCATTAGAAGAATAATTCTTAAATTCAATGTGCATTTGTTAACCTCAGTAAAGATCATTGAAAACAAAAAGGGAACTCGACTAAATACTCGACTAAAAACAGAAAACCCGCGCCAAGCGCGGGTCTCTTCTAAATCGTGCGGACCGGACGGGACTCGAACCCGCGACCTCCGCCGTGACAGGGCGGCATTCTAACCGACTGAACTACCGATCCATTCCCTACAAAAAACCCGAAGGCTGTTCCGTTTTGGGATTGCAAAGATAAGGACAAAATTCCCATAAACGCAAATCTTTTACCCGAATTTTTTTTCGACCGGAATTGGCTAATTTCATTCATGCTCAATCCGTGATATATGAAAAACCTCCTCCCCATAACCCTCCTCGCCATTTTCGCATCCTGCAACCAGGCCGCAAAGCCCCCAGCTCAAGACTCCTCCATCGTCAATGACGTCAAAGACCTCGTACCCGTGGCGCCCCCTCCCGCCATTAACGTCACCACCACCCAAATCCTGACGCCCGACTCCGTGTTCGATGACGGATCCATCCCCACCAGCTGGGAAAACGCAGGGTTCGAAGACCCCGCAGATTTCAAACAATTCATCGCCCGGTTTAAATCCTGGGTCCGGCAAAACCAGGCAGACAGCATCGCCGCCGTCATCCGGTTCCCCCTTCGCCACTACCCCTCCGCCACCGACTTCACCTCCCAATATCAACAGGTATTCGACCCCTCCCTCAAAAAAGCCATAGACACCCTCCGGCTCGACCGCATCTTCCGCAACGCCCAGGGCGCCATGATCGCCGGCGGACGCATCTGGTTCGCGCAACTCCCCGAAGGCTACCGCATCATCGCCATCAATCCCGAATAACCGTTCCATCCTTCACCAATATGACCGCTGAAGAAGCCCTCCGCCTCATCCGGCTACCGCACCCCGCCTCCACCGAACCACAAACCTGGGCCGACCTCGGCGCCGGACAAGGCCTGTTTTCCCAAGCCCTCCTCCGCCAACTCCCCGCCAACAGCCAGGTCTACGCCGTAGACCGCGACACCACGCCGCCGAAATCGCCCGGCATCGTGCCGCAAATCATGAATTTCGTAACCGAAGAATGGCCGTTCCCGCCCCTCAATGGCATCCTCATGGCCAATTCACTGCATTTCGTACAGGACCAGCATGCGTTTCTTCGTCGCGCGGCGAAGCATCTGTTGCCGGGAGGCATTCTTCTCTTCGTGGAATACGATACCGACACACCCAATCCCTGGGTACCCTTCCCCCTCAGCTTTTCCACCTTGCAGGCGCTGCTGCGCGACCTGGGCTTGCATCCGCTGCAAAAAATCCACACCATGCCATCGAAATTCGGACGGGCGCAACTTTACTCGGCCTGGCATGAATACGCCCGCCAATAATCCCATACACCACAACACAACCGCCACTCGCTGAACGCACCTTTACAGAATATCCCTGATTCCACTGATTTTATTCTATGGCTGTTTTCCGATATTTGCAGCGGATGCCGATACACCGATATATATGGTTACCCCTTCTGATGGCGGCCTTCGCCTGCCACCAACCCCGCGAAACGCACCGGGCGTTCTACCACTGGAAACAGCGGTACGAGCCCGCCCCCGGCGAATCGCAGGCGTTGCAAAAACTCGGCGTTACAAAGCTCTACGTGAAGTGCTTCGACATCGACCGGCAAGCGGGCAACGCCGTACCGGTAGCCATCACAGACCTTCGCGCCCCGTTCCCGGACAGCGCGCGCATCATCCCCGTCGTGTTTATCATGAACGAAGTCTGGCAACGGCAAGACAGTAATTTTACCATTGAAATCGCGCGGCGGACCGCGGAGCTCCTCGAACAGGTTTGCCGCAATATCCCGCAGGAACGTATCCCGGAAATCCAGCTCGATTGCGATTGGACCCGCAGCACCCGCGAACCGTATTTCGATTTCCTCCGCGCCATCCGCCGGGAACCTTTCTTCCAAAACCGCCAGCTGTCTGCCACCATCCGCCTCCACCAGGTGAAATACTCCGCCGGCAGCGGGGTCCCGCCGGTTGATAAAGGTTTACTGATGTGCTACAATATGGGCGACCTCCGAAAACCCGGCGACCACAACTCCATCATCGATCTCAACACCTTACGCGCTTATACCGGCAAAGACCGCATCTCCACCTATCCGCTGCCGCTCGACTTCGCGTTGCCGCTCTTCGAATGGGACGTGCTTTTCCGGAAAGGGCGATACGCCGGCCTCACGCGCAACATGCCGCTGCAAAACGAACAGGTGTTCCGGCCCGCGGGCGAATTCAGCTACACCGTTGTGAAAGACACGGCCATCGGCGGCGTACGGCTGCATCCCGGAGATGTGATCCGGCACGAAGACAGCCCGCCGGATGTTTTGAAAAAGGCCGCCAGCCAGCTGTCTGACCAGCGCCAGCCCGGCGAGCCCACCATCATATTCTATCATCTCGAACCTGGAATTCTCAAAAAATATGACCTCCATGAACTGGAAACGATTTACCGTCTATTCGGGTAGCGCCCTGGCGATGACGCTGGCAGGCGCGGCCTATGTATGGTCGTGCGGCGGAGAAGCCGACCCCTACGATTATTACACCTCGATGTTCAACCCCAACCTCGCCGAAAAGCCGGGATTCGAACCCTTTTATTACACCGCGCTCACGGATTATTATGCCGCGGAAACACCGGAACAAACACTGAACCTGCAGGAATGGGGCGCGTTTTTCAACGGGAAAGTGACGAAAGATGACCTGACCGAATTCATCTACACTTACTCCCGGCCGCAAATGAGCACGCTGTACAATCATATCGAAAAAAATCAGCCGCTGCAACTGCCGGACAGTGTACAGAAAAACGGGCTGACGAAATATTTCCTGGAATCGAAAGACCGCGAAACGCTCGGCTACCTCATGTACGCCAAGCAATGTGAAGCCAATTCCGGTTCCGACAACGCTTGGGAGGAACCTAAGCGCGACTCCGCCGTCATGCTACGCCTGGCGAAAAACGGGATGCAATTGTACCGCGCCGCCCAAAACCCGCAGATCCGCGAGCGATATGCTTTCCAGTCGGTACGCATGGCCCACTTCGCGAAGAACTACAGCCAGGCGCTCCAATATTACGATTCCCTTGCAGCCCCGCTGAAAGGCGAATCGCTCATCCACTACCGCACCCTCGCCCTGAAAGCCGGCGCCCTCATGCGCACGGGCAAGAAAGCGCAGAGCGCCTACCTCTTCTCACAGATTTTCGATAAAGTGCCCAGCCAGCGCAGGCTGGCCTTCCTCAACATGAAATGGGCCGGCGTTTACGAAAACAGCGTGCTGCAACTTTGTAAAACCCCGTACGAAAAAGGCACCATCACCGCCATTTACGCCATGCGGCAAACGGATTATTATCCGCAGGGATTGGAACAAACCTACGCCCACGACCCGAAACACCCGCTGCTGGAAGTACTCCTCAGCCGGGAGATCGCGAAGCTGGAAGAAAATTACCTGACCGCCGCGCTCGGCAAGGAAAGCGGATTGTTCAAAAACTATTATGAATCTTCCGAATACGCCCCCGATAAAGTGGAAAACCTCCGCGACGTGGTGAACCGCATCGCGAAAGAAGGTAAAGTGAAGGAAACCTCACTGTATCATATTTCCAGCGCGTACCTGTCTTACATCATGCACGATTTCAAATCCGCCCGCGCCAGCCTCGCCACCGCACAAAGCCTCCCGGCGAGGCCGGCCGTGAAAGATCAGTTCGAAGTGGTGAAACTGTTGCTGACCATCGCGGAACAACCGAAGCTGGACGCGCCCTTCGAACAGGCCCTCCTCCCTTCCCTCCGCTGGCTCGATACCAAACTGCCCAAACAAACCGATCGCGAATACTGGTACGATCCCGCACCCGAATCGCTCGACGGCGATTTCTATTCCCGGCTGTACCGCAACCTGATGGACTTCATCATCGCCCCTCGCTACGCCAAACAGGGCGATCCCGTTCGCCAGGCCCTCGCCCTTTCCATCCGCGACCGCGTGAAACCGTATCAATATTACTGGACGTTCGTTTCCGCCAAAAACTATATTACCGACAGCCTCAGCACCAACGCCATGATCTCGCTGTACAACGGCCGGAAAGCCCGTAACCAGTCGCCCTACGAAGCGTATCTCTACCAAAGCCTGGAACTGTCGGAAAACGAGCTGGGCGAAGCCATCGCCATCAGCTACGTGCGCATCCACCAGTTCTCCGACGCCGTGGAATGGTTCAAACGCAGCGGCAGCAGCCGGAAAACGGAACTCGCGCTCCGCCCGCAATTGCAGGATTATGGCTACACAGATCCCGACTCATTGGCAACGCCTGTAACGGAATTGCAGTTCGCGGAAAAAATGGTGTCGCTGGAAAAGGAGATGAAGAAATCGAAAGTCAACCCGGAAACGTATTTCGAATACGCCAACGGACTTTTCAGTTTCTCCTATTACGGCGCAGCCTACCATCTTGCCGCGGATTACCGCCCCAGCACCGACTGGTGGCAGCCGGAGTACGACAGAACGCCCTGGCTGAAGGAATATTACGGTTGCTACCGCGCAGAAGAATATTATAAAAAAGCGGCCGACGCGTCCTCCGATCCGGAATTCAAGGCCAAAGCCCTGTTCCTGGCCGCCCGCTGCGCCCAAAAGCACCTGCCTTATTCCGAGCAACTGGAATGGCACATGCAGGCCATCCGTCAAAATCCGTATTTCCCCGCATTGCAGACAGGTTACAAAAACACGCGCTTCTACCAGGATATTATCAGGGAATGCGGGTACCTCCGCGATTTCGCGAAGGCCCAAAAGCCATGATCGACCTGATAATCAACGCATAAAAATGGGCTGGTATGAAAATACCAGCCCTAGTTTTTTTTCATCATTACTACTAAATAAACAATGCAGAACGGCGGCACGATGAGGCGCTCGCCATTCCACATCCAATATAATACATTTCGGCCATTAAAAGTTTCGATTAGGCGTAACCGTGACATTAAAAATTTATGGCGTGATCGATCCCGAACGATTCGCCTTTCCAGGCCTTGCGCATCGTCCAGTCTGCGAAAGGCGCCGCCCAGAACGGATGGCTGGCCGGCAAACCCAACGGCAGCAGCGCCACCGCCGCCAGGTACATGCTTCCGGCGTTGGAATAGGAATCCGCCACACCCGGCTGATGCCCTATCACACCCAGCGTGAGCCAACCTTTCCGGTCGAAGGTGCCGGGGTGGTTGAACTGGCGTTTCATCACCGCCGTCATACCGCAGCGTACCTGCGCGGGAGTTAGCTCGTCCGGCAGTTCGCCCGTGAGCGCCAGTTGCGCCAGCGGCTGAAAAACCGCCGCCCGGTAAGTGGCAGACCGGCCCACGATCGGGTATGTGCCTTCCGGGGAAATCTGCCGCTCCAGGATCACGGCATACCGCTGCATCCGGCGCAGCGCCAGATCGTACGCTTTACGGTAAGCCTCGTTTTTGCCGGCCATCACTTTCAAAATATCCACATACATCGGCTGGATCACGAATGCATTGTAATAGTCGAAGTGGAAAGACGGGCCGTCGCCGTACTGGCTGTCGCCCTTGTACCAAGATGCGGTTTTGTCGAGCGCCTCATCGATCCGGTCTTTCCTGTAATCTTCCCCGATTTGGCACAAAAACGCCTCCACGATCCCCGCGAATAAAGTCCAGTTGTTTTTGAACCCTCCCAAGCGGCGGAACTGCTGCAATTCTTTCACGAACCGCGCCTTGGTAGCAGCAGAAAGCGGCTCCCACAGGGCTTTTGGCGCGCGCAGGAAACCATGTACGAGGAACGCGGCGTCAACGAGCGGTTGCCCGCCCACAGACCAGTTCATGTAATCCGGGCTGGAGGGGTCCACGCAGTGGTCGAGGCTATGGAGCATTTGCGCGCGCAGGGTGCTGCGCAGTTTGCCTTCGGCCGATGCATCGTCCGGAAGGGCGAGCCATGGCGCGATGCCGGCCGTCAGCCGACCGAACGCCTCCAGCCAGGCGGACGTTTTTTCACGATTGCCCCATTGCGGCGCGTATTCCATCTCCCAGTTTTTGCGGAGCGTTCCTGCACTGAGGTTCCCCAGCACCGGCGCCGCCATCTTCCGCAACAGTTCCACCCAAAATGCACGATCGCCGGCGGGTGCCGGTAATGTTTCAGGCGAAAGCCCCAAAGCCGCAGCGGCCGGGCCCACCGGCACGGCGGCCGCCGCACCGAAAAGCGATGTCCACTTCAAAAAATTCCTTCTCTCCATTTACAAATACCATTTTTTATAGCGCAACAGGCCTTCCACAAAATAATAATCCGCATACGTCAGCGGCACATCCACTTCCCCGTTGGCAAGGAAATGCCCTACGCTGTTCTTCAAAATAAATCCGCCGTTTTCACCCAGCTTCGCGCGGTAGGCCGGCGATGCGAGCGACCGCAGCATCGTGGCCGCGGCAGACACGTATTCCTGCCGTTCTTTTTTATCGACATACTGGCCCAGTTCCAGCAGCGCGGATGCGGCGACGGCGCCGGCGGAAGCATCGCGGGAAGTGGGGATTTGCGGCGCGTTGTAGTCCCAGTACGGGATTTTATCGGCCGGCAGGTTGGGATGATGAAGGATGAACTTCGCTACGTGGCGCGCCTGATCGAGATATTTTCGATCCCGGGTGAAACGGTACATGATCGTCCAGCCATACAATCCCCAGGCCTGGCCGCGGCTCCAGGCCGACGTGTCGTGCGCGCCCTGGCCGTTCACTTTCTGGATCACGGTGCCTTTTTCCAGGTCGTAATCCACGATATGGAACGTGCTGTGGTCGGGGCGGTAGTGGTTTTGCAACGTGGTGTTGGCGTGGGTGACGGCGATGTCGGCAAAACGTTTGTCGCCACCCTGTTGCGATACCCAGAGCAATTGTTCGAGGTTCATCATGTTGTCGATGATCACCGGGCAGTTGAGGCGCTTGCTTTTGTTCCACGACTGGATGGAGTGGATGGAAGGGCGATAGCGGGTGATTTGATACACCGCTGCCGTGTCTACCACGTCTTTATATTTTTTATCGCCGGTGATGCGATAGGCGTTGCCGAAGGAGCAGAAGATCATGAAGCCGATGTCGTGATTGCCGGTATAGCGTTTTTCCTTTTCGAGGATGGCGAGGCGGCGTTCGGCTTCGGCTTTCACCATGGCGTCTTTGGAATATTCGTAGAGGTACCAGAGGGTTCCGGGATAAAAGCCGCTGCACCACCATTCGGTGTCGGAGGTGACGGAGCGGCCATGCTGGAAGGTGCGCGGCATGCGGTCCGCCGGCGTACTGTCTTGCAGCACCCGGTACTGCTGCACGGCGAAATCGAGATTGTCGGCAATAAGTCGGCGCATGTCGTTTTTCGACTGGGCCTGGACTGTGGCCGGCATCGCTAGGATTGCCAGCGTGGAGGCCCATTTTCCGAAGGTGGAAATCATGAATAACAATTTAAACTGTAAACGCGTAAATGGAACTAAAAACGTGCAAACGTTTGCATAAAAATAGGAAGCCATCCGGATTATCCAAGGATTTTTTTACATATTGCATCCATGCGTTTTGTTTTATTATTCTTTTTAATATTTACTGGCTGCGCAACCAGCGCACAAACAGGGAAAGTAGTTTCGGTAAAGGATGGCGATACGATTGAAATGCTGATAAGCGGTAAGTCTGTGCGCATCCGGCTTTTCGGGGTAGATGCGCCGGAGAAGGGGCAGCCCTTCGGGGAGAAATCCCGGCAATACACGGCCGATCTTTGTTTCGGAAAAACCGTCCGCATGGAGAAGAAAGACAGGGACCAGTACGGGAGGATCGTGGCGGAAATCTACCTGCCAGACGGGACCTCACTGAACCACCGGCTCGTGGCGGCGGGGTTTGCCTGGCATTATACCCAGTTCAGTAAAAACCCCGACCTGGCGCGCGCCCAGCAGCAAGCGCGGACCGAACGGAAAGGGCTCTGGGCACAACCCCAGCCCATGGCGCCCTGGAACTGGCGGAAGAAACACCGCCGCACGTCACAGTTTCACGCTCAATTATAATATATGGAAACATCATCCCCCCACACCGTAACCCTCCGCTTCCTCGCCGAACCCTCCGACGTTAATTTCGGTGGCAAAGTACACGGTGGCTCCGTGATGAAATGGATCGACCAGGCCGGGTTTACCTGCGCCGCCAACTGGAGCGGACAATACTGCGTGACCGTCTACGTGGGCGGCATCCGCTTCTACAAGCCCATCGCCATCGGCGACCTCGTAGAAATCGATGCTTCCATCATCTACACCGGCAATACCAGCATGCATATTTCCATTCATGTGTATGCCGGCAGCCCGCGTCAAAAGGAAAAAGTGAAAACGACCCACTGCATCATGGTATTCGCCGCGATCGACGAAAAGGGCCAGACCGTGCACGTCCCGAAATGGACGCCGCGCACGGAGCAGGAGAAAAGTATGGAGAAATACGCCCACCGGTTGATGGACCTCCGCAAGAACATTGAAGATGAAATGAAGCCCTACCTCTAGGCCTTACGCAATGGCCCGGCTGAGCGCCTGGGCCTGGCCGGCGGTATAAACGGCCGTGAGCAGCTCGCGGCGGGGAATGCGCTGGTCGAACAGGGGGTCGGTAAACGCCCAGGCGATGCGCTGGCTCTGGCCGAGCACGTAAGTTGCCGGCAAGGGCGCATTTTCCTCGAAACCGGACAGTCGCGCCCAAAGCGGGTCCGTTTCCGCATAAATCCCCGCGCTCTTCGCAATGCGGTAATCTTTGTCGTACGCCAGCGGGAACTTCGCGCCGAGGGCTTTCAGCGCTTCCACTTCATCGCCCGAAACTACCAGCAACTGCCCTCCCATCACCTGGATATCCGCATACAAATCTTCCAACTGCCGTACAAAACCAGGTGCATACCCGTTCCAATGGCGGGAATAAAAAGCCAGCACCAGTGGCTGGTTCAGCAGTTCGCTGCCCGGAACGTAAGCGCCTTCCGCGCCCAGGAACGAAAATGGTACGATGAAATCTTCCCGCTGCAAATGGGAAAGCGGTAAAGCCGATCCTTCAGTAACGGGCTGGATGGGGGTACGGTCTTTGGGACGGGTCGAAATGATTTCGTAACGGAAGGGGAGCAAATCTGCATAGCGGTTGGTAGTGAACATGATCGTAGGTTGGTTTTTGATGCTGATTTTCTGATGACGATACAAAGATAGGGAGAAAATCAATTAGTCCACCACATTTGTAGACTTTTATTTAAGAAAAAACAAAACCCGCCGTAGTGGCGGGTTTTTGAATATCGGGAAGGGGAAATTCCTTATTGTTTCACGAATTCGCCGTCGGCATAGATGGCGATATCGTCGCTCAGCATCTGTGCGGGGAATTTGGCGCCGATGCCGAAATCGCTGCGCTTGATGCTGCCGGTTACGCGGAAACCTGCGGTGGGCTTTTTGCTCATCGGGTTTTCGATGGTGCCGCGGTACCAGAGCTCGAGGGTCACGGGTTTGGTCACGCCATGGAGGGTGAGGTCGCCGGTGATGGTATATTTATTATTACCCGCGCTTTTGAGGGAAGTGCTCTTGAAAGTGAGGGTGGCGTTATTAGCTGCGTCGAAGAAGTCGGGGGATTTCAGGTGGTTATCGCGCTGTTCGATGCCGGTATTGATAGAACCCGTTTCTGCGGTGAGGGTGAATTGTCCATCGCTGAAATCCGCTTTGGATGCGGTTACTGCTGCTTCGAATTTGGTGAAGGAACCGGATACGGTGGAGAGGCCCAGGTGCTGCACATCGAATTTCAGTTGGGAGTGCGCTGCGTCGGATTTCCAGGAGGATTGTGCGAAGGCGCCAACAGATACGGTGACTGCCAGCAGGAGGCTCATTACTTTTTTCATATTGTGTGCTGTTTGGTTATTAACAGGATTGCAAACTTATGTACATTTGCTTTCAACTTGTTAGTAGTTACCTAAAGGTAAGCGGTTACTTTGAGGTAAGTTTGACAATGTTACTCGATTAGATATAAAGATCGACCCGGTTATGTTAAAGTTACAAACTATTTCGGCAGAATGGGAAACCTGTACGGCTTTATCGGCGGTGCAGGATGCGTTGTACGTGTTGCACGGAAAATGGAAGTTGCCGATCATCGTGGCCCTCAGTTCGGGCAACAAGCGTTTCAACGAGCTGCAGAAAACCGTGCCCGGCATCGCGGCGAAAGTCCTTTCCCACGAATTGAAAGAACTGGAACTGAACGGGTTCGTGACCCGGCGGGTCCACGACACCACGCCCGTGCTGGTTGAATATTGTATTACCGATTACAGCAATACCCTCGGCGAAGTGGTGGACGCGCTCCGCAAATGGGGCACCCAGCACAAGGAAAACATCCGCCGGCAGTTGAAGAAAGCCGATTAATCGAGCCGCTGGCGGAGGTAGTTCCCCAGCTCCTTCCCTGCTTTGGCATAGGCGGCGCCGATCCGGGGGCCGCCGGTACCGTTATCTTCCTGATTGCTTTCGCCCGTGGCTTCGTCGATCTGGATTTTCACGAGCGGTTTGGCCGGGTTTTGGGTATCGATGACGGTGATGATGCCTTTCAGTTTGGCGGATTTCCGGATGAGGCCGCCTTGGCCCGGCTCGATGTAGGTGGAGCTGAGCACCAGCTGATAGCGGGTGCCGGGATAGTCGCCGATCTCTATTTCCGAGAATTTCCGGATGGATTCCAGGAACTGGGGCTCGTAATATTTCGACCGGTCGCCGATCCACATTTCTTCCCAGGCGTATCCGCTGCCGGGGGCCCTATTTTCGGCGTCGGCCTTTTTCTTCCGGATATAATTCGATTCTCTTCCCAAATCCCCCACCATCAGTTTATCGTATTTATATATGATCTGAAAAGTATCGATGCCTTTGAGCGCATCGATCTTGCCGGAGGAAACGTCGATTTTCTGGGCGGCGGCCAGGGCGCTCAGCGCCAGGAGCGGGAACAGGAAAAATAAAGTACGGGATCTCATGGTTTTCGGTTATGCCGATAAATATAATTCATTTCGATCAGCTGCAGCATGAAAAAAGGGCACCCCCTAAGGATGCCCCATATGGCTGCTTTTTTGCGAATGTGCCGGTTGATTTTCGTTTACGTGAACGGGTGTTCCGCCCGTCCGAACAATATAGTGTAGCATCTTACGGCTTGGGGCCTTTAAGGGGTTTTCACTATAGATCGGATAGCTTCGCACAAGATACTCACCACCGGAAGCAACACGAACGGCTTCCGCAGAAATCTGAACAGCGGATGACATTGCGCAGGCGGCCGGAAGCGATCCATCCACCGGAAATGAACAAATCCACCTTTACAGCCTTCATCAGGCCAACTTTTTGAACACACCGCAGCGGAAAACAAGAGAACCCGGGCAGAAGGGCCCCGCTTCGGCTGACGAACCAATGACATACTAATTTGGGTCAGGGCACAACATTTCCCACTGCGGTATTGTTTCAGTAGAAGTTTCATCCATCGCTCCCAAAAACCGAACAGCTATCTGTCGCGCACAACCATATCACGACACCTATTTCATTACTAAAAAGTAGAATTTCCATGCCAATGAAAACAACCGCAGGCATCCTGCACGGGGCCAACTATGATTTTACCATGCAGATTCCGCCGAACTACCGTGAATGCCTCATCGAAGAAGCCATCGCCAATCACAACAGCAACGCCGGCGGCGAGATTCTCACCCAGTATTTTTCAGATCAGTACCTGCATGCCTGGGTATACGAAACAGCGCAGGCGGAAACCCAAATCCTGTCGGTCCTCCTTGCCACTACCGCCACTGTGGCCATGTACAATCTAAACGGTACTGCCTGGCTGCACACCCGTGGCCGGGGCGCGCTGGAACTGGAGCCCAACAGTTTCCAGATTTTCAACCTGCAGCCCAGCACGCACCGGCTGGAATTACCGGAAGGCAAACATCGTTTTCTATTCCTGTTCTTTTCCCCGTCGATGCAATCGCTGGTGCAAGAAGAATCCATCGCGTTCCCGCATGAGGAACCGGACCGCGTGCTCCTCGGCCCGTTAGACCTGGAGCAGCTCCAGGGCCTTTACCAGCGCGGGATGGAAGGCGATATCTGGCGGCTGAAGCGCCAGGTGTTGCTGCTCGGCCTGCTGTTCCGTTCACTCGGCCAGGCAGGTGTGAGTTTCCGTGCGGAAGACCTGGCGGTGTACCATCGCGATTACCAAACGCTTAACAATGTGAAGAGCTATATCGCCGAAAACATTGATAAGAAGTTGTCGATCCAGCACCTGGCAAAGCGTTTCGAGATACAGCCCACGCAGTTGCGGCGGGGATATTACAGGGTGTTCCACCAGCATTTGTGCGATTACATCCGTGATCTGCGGTTAGACAAGGCACGTAAATTGCTGACGCAGACGGGGCTTCCGGTGCAGGAGATCGCGTGGGAAGTGGGATATGAGTCGGCAGCGGGGTTTTCGCGGGTGTTCGCGCATTATTACCAGCAGCCGCCGATGAATGTTCGAAGGGAATAAAATTGTACGGATGAAAAAAATGCAAAGAAATCCGTCAATTTGGTGGTTGGAAAATAAAATTAGAAGAGTAGATTTACATACAGAAGCATGAACGACATGAGAATGCACAACAGACCAACACGATTCATGCTCCGCTGAAGAATGTCTACACGAGATAGGACTAGCATCTGATAACCGTCGTTAATTATGTATCTATGAAGCACAAGAGGCTGCTTGAGGGTATTATATTTTTCCTGTTTTTATTCTGGATATATGCCGCCGTGGTGAAGTTGGCGGACATCAGTTTATGGAGGTTCCGGTTACGGGAGCAACCGTTCGACGATATGTTCGCGGAGCCGTTGGCCTGGGGGTTGCCCTTACTGGAATTTGTTATTGCCGCGTTAATGATTTCCGGGAGAACGGTGAAGTGGGGATTGTGGATGGGGGCCGGGCTGCTGGGGGCTTTCAGCGTGTATATCGGGATGATCCAGCTGCACGTATTTTCGCATATTCCATGTAGTTGCGCCGGCATTGTGAAGCATTTCGGCTGGACGGAGCATCTCATCTTCAACATTGCAATCTTGACAGTTACTGTATATGCCATCTTTCAGGTTAACAAGCCGCAAAGTGATATAACTCCTTCGGAGGTACAGCTATCCTGAAGCTACACACAACGTTTTCTTCTTTCTGTTTTCGCCAACTTTCCCCTTCCCTTTAATATTTATTCGCAGCGTCTGAAGTAGATAGACTATGAAAATGGTCTGCGCTTGAAGTATCGCTTTTTTGTTACGTATTGATTCTTGTCTCTTGTTTAATCGCGTAATGTTTTTTTGTCTCGTTTCTTAATCACGTATTGTATTGTCTTATTTACTTGTCAGCATCTAAAATTTAAAAAATCGTATTGATCTCACAAAACCGTTTTATTATGAAAAAGCTTAAAATTGGCTTAATTGCAATCGCGTTATTAATTGGTGGTGTTCAGGCGTATGGGGGGAGGTATAGCCAAACTTATTATTGTGCACCCAATACCTCACAATCTGCCAGCTTCTATTATACAGCATCAAGTAGTCCTGCTATGTTTTGTACTGGAGGTCAAGATTACGACTATGTTTGTACATTCAGCACAGAAAATGGCCTTCCAGTTGGGCATCCTGTCGCGCCGTCACAAGCATTTATTCTTAGCACTTATTTCTAATCACCTGGGGTTTTGTACAATTCCTGCTTTGTCAATTTCAATTTGAGGGAAGGGGAATACATACTTAGGATCATTGGGCTTAAGCTCAATAACTTCTGAACTAACCTTTCGAAATATTGAAGTGGCAAGTCTAGGCTCCAAATTGGTACGTCTTAGATCTTGCCACCTTATCTGTCCTGTAAATGGCAACTCCTTCCTTCTTTCCAAAAGTACCTTATCAAGAGCGACCTCACTATCCGAGGTTTCGAAATCGACATAGGTTCCTTTTCTAAAGCGACGCGCTAACAAGCTGTTCAAGTCTACGAGCCCTTCTTCAATACGATTTAACCGAATCAAACATTCCGCTCGGATTAAAAGAATCTCATTCACAGCAATACCTGAAAAATTCCTGTCCTTACCGGTATAACCACCCAAAAACTTTACCAAGGATTGATCCAATTTCTTATAAAAATAGACCTTCCTTAGGTCGTTGTCATCATATGCTTTGTATAAAATTGTATCCACCCCACTGAATCCAGGAACCTCATTTGGAAAAACTAAGGCGTATCCATTGGCCTCTGCATACCAAATTATTTCACTATTTACCGATTTAAAATCCGGAAATCTATATGGTAAATTAAGTGAGGGTACAATATTGAAATCAATAATCTCTGCGTTATACTTCAAAACTGAATCTGCAAATGTGAGCGACTTCTCATAGTTTCCCATATTTAGATAAACTCGTGAAAGTAACCCCCAACACGCAATTTTTGTTGGTTGTGTCTTAAAAAGAGACTTAGACGATAGTAACCTTGATGACGCCAGAGCGTCAGAAATTATTTGATCATAGCTTGCTTGAACGGTTGATCGTTGCGCAATTTCATTTACATCCGCACTTAATTTAATACATATACCAAGGTCATTTGCCGCCGTAGCCATATCGTAGGGCTTACAAAATAAGTTTACTATTTCGCTATACATGTACGCCCGATAAAAGTATGCTTGTCCTTTAACCTCATCGAACTCAGATGGATTAGAAGCTTCACCTTTTAATCTATCTGCATACTCCAATACGATATTTGCATACAAAACCCCTTTGTAAGCAGTGAAATAATCATTAGAGGCCTGCCCCTCATATATATCACTTCTCCATAAATAGGAATTTTTTTCAACCGCTGGTACCTTAACTAATTCTGATTCCCTTACCCAGATATTATCAGTCCCAATTAGTCCGGACGCAGGTATTGATAGGTTAAAAACTGAAGTATTATTTAATAGTTCTTGTAAATCCCTAATGGACTTAATGACAACATCATCCTTCGTTCTAGGTTCTTCCAGCCATTCGTTTTGCTTCTTACAGCCAGCAAGGACCAACAAGATTAATACAAGCAGCAATAACGGATTATGTAGCTTCATAGCTAGAATTTTAGCATTGTTCCAATGGAAACTGATAATTTCAGCGGATAACTTTCTAGGACTGCTGAATACTGCACGTCTGGATCCAAACCTAGTTTATTTGCTCTCCAAAGAATTCCAATATTGTTTAAATAGGAATAGAATTCAACATGCTTAAAAATTGATTTACTATTGCCCATTTTACTAACAACATACGATACTCTAATATCTTGCAATCTAATATTATCAGCTTTTTCAACCCAGACTTCAGATTTCTGATAGAACTGGTAGCGTAAATCATCAATTGAAAAACTTAATGAAGGAACACTTGTAAATCGTTCATCACCTGGCTGCTTCCACCTTTTTACATAATCCTCATGAGGTACCTTCAAAAGATTTACATAGCTCGTTGGCATTCCTGGTCTCCGGAAATAGTACTTAAATTTGTAAGCCAAAGTAAATGACAGTGTCCAATGTTTGTATGATACGTCATTCATGAATGTCCCAAAAATTAATGGAACTCCCGACCCATGGTACACTAAGGAATCCGTATGAAAATTATTGAGAATTCCGCTATAGTTTTTGCTAACTTGGCCATCAAGATATCCTTGGGGATCGCCTGTCTTGGGATCAAGTCCAGCCCATTTATAACTGTACATACCTTTCGAGGATTTTCCCTCCACTCTTAACATATTGTTCCTGGCGTCCAATAAAATTATAGTTTGCCTGATAGGTTGTTGATCATACTCTAATAACTTATCCGAAAACCAAGATAAATTAAATCTTGGCCGCCATCTTGTCGTTTTACTAGGTTTCCAATTGCCTTCAATTGATACTTCTCCACCTCTTGTTTTGCTTTGTGCAGAATTTAGCTGTGCATTTGTAAACCCTGTTTGTGGCGCTAGATCAAATCGTTGCACCAAATCAGTGCTCCGTTTGCTAAAAAGGTCAAAACTTGCCTCAATATGATTATTGAATAATGCAATTTCTATCCCCACATTTTTCATTTTTGTTCTCTCCCATCTTAAATCCTCGTTAGGAGGATTCGAAATTACGCTAGTTGGTAGGCCAGTAAGCGGATCAAGATCTGGATTCTTTCGGACTGTAAGGTATGCAGCCCCATGATAAACGTTTCCACCTGTCCCAATTGAAGCCCGGACTTTCAACCTATTAACTGTCTCAACATTCCAAAATTCCTCCTTATCAATAGCCCAGCCTCCACCGACAGACCAAAACGGTGAAAACTTATGGTTAGTACGAGCACCAAAAAGATTCGCTCCGTCCCGTCTCGCCACTAAGTTAATTTCAATCTTCTGATCCAGATTATAGTCAGCCACAGAATAATAAGAAATGTACCGATTTAATAAACTCGATGCAAAGCCATCAAAATCCAGGTAATTATTAAATTTGCTTAACCCATTAGGAGTTATAGGGTACGAAACGTTAGGATTTATGTTTGTTACTGGAATTCCATTAATATCATTGTACCCAGCTTGCGCTCGTTCTGATCCATCTGCTTTTAGTTCCCTTAGCTCGCTCCCGACTAATAACCTAAACGCATGTCGCCTAATCTTGTGAGCAAATTCTAGCGACGTCCGAAGATTATTTGCTCTCCAATCAAAATCACCTAAAATCATAATACCTCCATTAGGTAACTGTTGTGTGACCTTTTTAGTAATTGGATTAAAAGTCGAGAAAGTATTTACTAGATCCCTTACAAAATATGATTCAGCGTCAAAGTAATAATTACTACTTATAATTTGGCGTTGATTTTGGTATGATAAATTCGCCTTAAATCGTTTCAAAAAATTATACGTAATGGATGCTCTCAATATAAGATTTTGCAAAGTGATCTTATTGCTCTTATTCCCAATTTCATCAAGTGGATAATAGTTCCAATCCAGAAAACCGAGTTTCTGCAGACTATCTGTATATTCGACATTAAAGTCTTTAACAATCGGAACCTTTTCATTTTGATTATTACTAAAACTTGCATAAGGATAAAGCTCGGTAAACTTCCCGTTTCGGCTTTGCAAACTTCTAAACATTACGACATTCCCATTCTGCAGATTGTTCTGGGTATAGTTTATGTAGGCGTTGATTTCTAGATTTTTAGTTGGCTTTATAAAATTGTTGTAGATAATACTGGTCCTATTTTGATAATTATTTACCAGTTTTGTCCGATTTCTATCATGACCCAGCGATAAGTAATAAGTAAAATCCTTTGTACCGCCTCTGATACCTATGGAATACTGTTCTCCTAGAGAATTACGATAGGAATACTTTGAAAAATCACGTCTAACATCATTCTTTTTCAACTCATTTAATTGAGTATCTAGCTCCCTCAATGATATATCACCATTCTTGTTCTTTTGCATTAGTGAAACAACCGGTGAAAGTGCTGGCCTATTAAAAGTGTTATTAATGTCCTGGTCATAAAATCCTTTTGTAAAAAGCGAACGTTCCATTTCAACATAATCCTTTGATTCAATAAAATGAATATCATCGTTCAAATTTGGCTTCAATCCTAAAGTCATGCTCATATTGAAGTCGATTTTCATCTTTTCCACATACTTTCCTCGTTTCGTCGTCAATACGATTACACCATTTGCACTTCTAGCTCCCCAAATACTTGTTGCTGCGGCATCCTTTAATATGGTAATAGAAGCAATGTCGTTTGGATTGATGTTCGTCAAATTTCCTTCATAGGGGAAGTTGTCCAAAATAATCAGCGGATTTGGATTTACCCTATTGGGAGAAATTGTATTGAATCCGCGAATGTAAAATCCGACATCAGCTCCATCTGGCATTTTTGGAAACCAATTAATCATCCCTGGTGTACGAAATGTTAACATCCCGCTTCCAAGTCCTTCTAAACGGTCAAGAATATTTGGACTGACTGGTCTATTAATTAGTAGGCTATCAATCACCGTATAAGTCCCCGGCGTCTCCTTCTTCTTCAGCACCTGGTACCCCGTGTTCGCCGTTACCTCCACAGGCTCTATCTGCGAAACCGCCGGCTCCAAAATGAAAGTCACCTTCCGCTCCCCGTCTAACCGGTACTGGCGGCTCAAAAACCCGATGGAATTGATCACCAAAGTCGATTTCGGTAGCACCTTCTCGATCCGGAACCGTCCTTCCCCGTTAGTGACCCCGCCCTTGGGCTCTCCTTTCACCATGATCGTGACGCCTGGCAACACCACCCCGTCATTATCCATCACCAATCCGGTGACGGTGATCGTCTCCTCCTTCAACCGCACCGGGTTGGCGCTAGGGAATAACACAATATCGAGCCCGGTGATCATCCAGTCGATCGGCAGATCGCCCAATACTTTATCCATTACCTCGCGGATAGGCGTACTGCGGAAATGCACCGTCAGCTTCCGGGTAAAATCGATGATCGAATGATTGCGATTGATGTAAATATTGGTCTGCCGGTGCAACTGGTCGAAGATCTCCCCGACGGTAAAGGTGCCCGACAAGGTGAAAGTCAGCGCTTTGGGAACGTCTTGCGGAGGCGGTGGCGGCTCCTGTTGGGCGCGTGAAGGACTGCCCACGCTCAAAAACATGGTAACCAATAAGGTGTGGACCAGAATCGCTGCAATTTTCCCCATGCGAATCATTTACAAATTTTGGTTGTTTGTACTTCGTTCGTTCTGGCAGCAGACTCCGGGGTACTTAACATGGAGATGGACCATGTGGGAAACCGGGGGTTGTCTCATAAAATGAACAAAAATCCTATTGTCAAAAATAGGATTTTTGTTTTTGTCCAAGCATGCTAACAAGTTTGTGTAGATGACAGGCCCAACCATAAGGGCAATTTATCGCAGGTGTTTGAGGCGATCGCGCAGGTTTTTCAGCGCAATCTTGATGTGGCTTTTCACGGTTTCCAATTTCAGCTCCATTTCCAGCGCCACTTGCCGGTGCGGTTTCCCTTCCAGGTACGTTTTCTCGAACGCTAACCGCCTTTGCTCCGGCAATGCTTTCACCGCATCGCGTAAACGCTGACGCGTATCCCAGGCCTCCAGCATCTCGCCGGGCTCGAACCTGGGCTCCGTTTCCTCGAAACGGTCTTTCTTACGCTTATCCGCCACCGCCTTCCGCTGTGTGCTCAAACAATTGTTGCGCACCGCACGGTACAGGTAAGCATGGTATTTATCCGGCTCCACCTTGCTCAGGTGGCCGCCTTTCAAAATCACTTCGAACGTATCCTGCACCACATCTTCCGCCTCCCAGATATTTTTCAGAATAAGCGTAGCTTCCACAATCAACGCCTTGCGATGTTGTGCGAACAAATCACGGACCAATGCCAGCATTGCTCCAGACGTGTGATCCTGATGTGATGAGAACGATTCTTCCGGCATATAAATTACGGTACAATGTTTTTAATCTGTTAAAAACCACCCGCTCATATCCCCGAACGTCTATTTTCCGGGAATCATAGCAGATGCTTCAATCATATGCTTATACGGAAAATTTCTTCACTGAAGTTAGTGAAAAAACAGCATGCAATAAAAAGCGAAAATGTTAATCTCGCGTTAATGGACATCGGTCATGTCTAACATGCACCCCCGTAAAACAAATATAATGGTTAACTCAGGGAATAACTAACAATCAGGTTAGAGAATATGCTCATTATTCTTGATGATCTCCAGGTGATAACCGATCCTGGACAATAACTCGCTGGACTCCTCCAGCAGATCCAGCAGCTCCTCCCGCAGGTTCGAACCATTCTCTCCCGCACGATGAACGAAATCGTCCCAACTCAGGTTATCCGTCAGGAATATGTACTGCAACCGGTTCGTCAGATATGAATTTTCCATAATGAAAAAATTAATATATGGTCGTGATTCGCATGAAAAACATTAGAAGATATGCAGCTCCTTCCCCTCGATCCGGTAATCCAGCCCGTTCATGACCTTCAAAATGTTCATGAACTCATCGATCGATTTGTTCTTATCCATCCTGACATCGAACTTCAGCGCCGACAGCTCCGGTTTATCCACCACCAGCTCCAGCGAATACCATCGCTCCACCATCTTGGCGATCTCCCGGAAATCAGCCGCCTTGAAATAATACACGCCCTGCATCCACGACAGCTTGTCCCGCTGCTCGAACTTCACCACTTCCAGGGCTTTATTCTCCGTCCACACCGCTTCCTGGCCCGGCTTCAAAACCGCCGTACCGCCGTGCCCCGCCGCGCGAACGCTTCCGCTCACCAGCGAAGTCACCACCTTACCGGGCTCATAGGTGTTCACATTGAAGCTCGTTCCCAATACCTGCACTTCCCCCTGCGGCGTAAGCACCACGAATGGTTTGCCGGCGTCGGGAGATACATTGAAATATGCCTCGCCCGTGACCTCCACTTCCCGCCTGTTGCCGGTAAACGTGAAAGGAAAACGGATCGAGCTCCGGGAATTCAGCCACACTTCAGTGCCGTCAGACAGCACCAGCCTGCAATCCAGCCGCTGTGGCACCTCCAGCTGGTTCCAGCCGTCGGCCTGCCCGGTCGGGTCTTCATATTTGATGGATTTGTCTCCCTCCATCCGCAATTTCACCCGCGACACCAGGCGCGACGAATTGGGGGAAAGGGGAATCCGGTCTCCGCCGGCCATTTTGATCGTCACCTCATCGGAAACGTATTCCGGGGAGAGGCGGGCCATTTCCCGGATTTCGGGCTGCGGATGATGGATGTACCGGGTATAAACGACCGCCCCGATCATCAGCACAACGGAAGCCGCGGCCACGTACCGGAAAATCCGGATCGTCCGCCCGGCACGCCCGGCGCTTTCCATCGCCTGCGTCGCCAGCTCGTCCCACCGCTTATTGGTGGGCCGCTCCCGTAACAGCTCCCTCATTTCGGGCGACTCATAGAGTTCGTCCAGCTCGTCGCACATTTTCCGGATCCGGGGATCGTTCAGTGCCGCAGCCAGTTCGGCATCCTCACTTTCGGTGGTAGCTCCTGCCAGTTTCTGGAGGTACAACTGCCTTATATGATCTAAATTTTCTGCCATAGACTCAGTGGTGTTACATTAATAGATGGAATTTGCATCCCCGCAGGGTGTATCGTCCAGAAAAAAAAATTCAACCGGTAATCTAACAAATCATCCGCAATCCGCCTGAATTATCGGTGCAAAAACGATTTTGTTATCTTTGGATACAATCATCAATTCTTCCTTACACATGCGTTTATTCATTACCAGCCTGGCGTTGCTGGCCCCCGCGCTCCTGTCTGCGCAGGACCCGGCCCGGTTCGTCAGACCCATTATCGGGACCGCCAAAATGGGGCACACTTACCCCGGCGCCACCGTTCCCTTCGGCATGGTGCAGCTCAGTCCGGACACAGACACGATCCCGTACGAAATGAACGGGAAATACAACCCGGACGTGTACCGGTACTGTGCAGGCTACCAGTACCAGGACCCCACCATCACCGGGTTTTCCCACACCCACTTCAGCGGTACCGGCCATTCCGACCTGGGCGATTTCCTGATCATGCCCGCCAACGGCCCCGTCCAGCTCAATCCCGGAACGGCCGGCCATCCCGAAAACGGCTACCGGTCCGGGTTTTCCCATCAAAACGAAACCGCCGAACCGGCCTATTACAAAGTGCTGCTCGACGAAAGCCGCATCACCGCCGAGCTCACCGCCACCAACCGCACCGGCATGCACCGGTACACCTTCGCCTCCGCCGATAACCCGCATATCGTGCTCGACCTCATGGCCAATATCTACAATTACACAAACAAGAATGTGTGGACGTTCGTACGGGTGGAAAACGACACCCTCGTGACCGGTTACCGCCAAACCAACGGCTGGGCCCGCACACGGACGCTCTATTTCGCCATGACCTTTTCCAGGCCCATCCGCCGATACGGCCATCAGAACCTGGCCACCGACGTTTACAAAGGGTTCTGGCGCAAATTCAACCAGACGGAAAACTTCCCCGAAATGGCCGGCCGCCAGATCCGCGCCTGGTTCGGGTTCGACGCGCAACCCGGCGAAGCCCTGACCGTGAAAATGGCCCTTTCGCCCGTGAGCACGGAAGGCGCCCTGAACAACCTCCGCGCGGAGAACCCCGGCTGGGACTTCGACGCCGTACGCCGCCAGGGCCGCGACGCCTGGAACCGGGAGCTCTCCAAAGTAAAGGCAGACATGCGCAAAGAAGAAGATCTCGTCAACTTTTACACCGCATTGTACCACACATATCTCGGCCCTACCACTTACGCCGACGTAGACGGCGCTTACCGCGGCATCGACCAGCACGTCCATCGCGCGGAGGGCTGGACGAACTACAGTACTTTCTCGCTGTGGGACACCTATCGCGCCCTTCATCCCCTTTTCAACATCCTTCAACCCGCCCGGAATGCCGACATGGTGAAATCGATGCTGGCACATTATAACCAAAGCGTGCACAAAATGTTGCCCGTCTGGAGCCACCAGGGCAACGAAAACTGGTGCATGATCGGTTACCACAGCGTTTCGGTGATCGCAGACGCCATCATGAAAGGCAATATCAAAGGGTACGACGCCATGCAGGCCCTCGAAGCCTGCGCCGCCACCGCCCGCTACAAACCTTACGACGGCATCGGTTATTATATGGAACTGGGCTATGTGCCGGAGGATAAGAACGGCTCTTCCGTTTCCAAAACCCTCGAATATGCGTACGACGACTGGTGCATCGCGCAGGTGGCGAAAAAACTCGGCCGCAACGATCTTTACGCCGAATTCTCCAAACGCGCCGAAAACTACCGTAACGTGTTCGACGGAACTACCGGCTTCATGCGCCCGCGCCTCAGCGATGGCACGTTCCGCAAGGATTTCGACGTACTGAGTACCCACGGCCAGGGCTATATCGAAGGGAACGCCTGGAACTACAGTCTTTATGTGCCGCATGCGCCTGCCACGATGATCGGTATGATGGGCGGGAAGCAACAGTTTACCCGCCACCTCGACTCACTGTTCACCATGCACCTGCCCGACGCGTTTTTCGCCGAAACGGAAGACATTACCCGCGAAGGCATCATCGGCAACTACGTTCACGGCAACGAGCCCGCCCATCACGCGGCCTATCTGTACAACTGGACGGACGCACCGTGGAAAACGCAGGAACGCGTGCGGATGATCATCGAAAAAATGTACAAACCCGCGCCAGACGGCCTTGGCGGTAACGACGACTGCGGACAGATGAGCGCCTGGTACCTTTTCACCGCGCTGGGCTTTTACCCTGTTTGCCCAGGCTCCACCGAATACGCATTGGGCAGCCCGGCCGTTGTTTCCGCGGAAATCAAACTGGAAAACGGCCGTACTTTCAGTATCAAAACCGTTAACCAGGGCGCGAAGAACGTGTACGTGAAGAAAGCCGAACTGAACGGCAAAGTGTTGAACCGGTTCATTTCGCACGAAGATATCATGAACGGCGGCACGCTGGTGTTCCACATGAGCGCGAAACCGGCGAAGTAGGCACAAAAAAAACATCCCGGAGAACCGGGATGCGAAATTTACAGTGAACAATGAAATAGCATAGATTCTACTATTCCAGGATCTTGATTATTTTCCAGTTGTTGTGAATGAATAAGGATAAGCAGACTCGTTTGTGCCCCGTTGTTTATTTGGGTTAGCCCCCATCGATACTTTCATCACACCGCCCTGCTGGATCGCCGAATGGCTGATCCAGTTCGTGTTGAGCGGTTTCCCGTTCAGTGTAACGTTTTGGGCGTATACGTTCGTTTTGCTATTGCCCGGTGCTTCGATCACGAATTTCTTGCCGTCCTGCAGCGTTACCGTCATTTTCGGGAAGAGGGGCGCGCCTAACACGTACTGGTCCGTTCCGGGGCATACGGGGTAGAAGCCCATCGCGGAGAACACGTACCAGGCGGAAGTTTGACCGTTGTCTTCATCGCCACAGTAGCCATCGGCGCCGGAATGGTAGAGGCGGTCCATCACCTGGCGCACCCAGTACTGGGTTTTCCAGGGCTGGCCGGCGTAGTTGTAGAGGTAGATCATGTGCTGGATGGGCTGGTTGCCGTGTGCGTACTGGCCCATATTGGCGATCTGCATTTCGCGGATTTCGTGGATCACGGAGCCGTAATAGCTTTCATCGTATACGGGCGCCATCACGAACACGGAGTCGAGCATCTGTGCGAATTGCGGGCGGCCGCCCATGAGGCGCGCGAGGCCTTCCACGTCGTGGAATACGGACCAGGTGTAGTGCCAGCTGTTGCCTTCGGTGAAGGCGTCGCCCCATTTGAAGGGATTGAAAGGCGCCTGGAACTTTCCGTCCTGGTTCTTGCCGCGCATGAGTTTGGTTTCGGGATCGA
Source organism: Chitinophaga rhizosphaerae (assembly GCF_003958645.1). Lineage (GTDB taxonomy): Bacteria > Bacteroidota > Bacteroidia > Chitinophagales > Chitinophagaceae > Chitinophaga > Chitinophaga rhizosphaerae. The sequence continues at coordinate 507,976 of NZ_RXLO01000003.1, read as the reverse complement.
AGAGGTTGCGGTAGTACTGGCTGCGCTTTTTGAACCGTTCGATCTCTTCCTGCGGGCGTTTCAGTGCCACGGCGAGTTTATAGAGGGTGAAATCGTCGTACGCATATTCGAGCGTGCGGGCGGCGTTTTCGTTGACGTTCACGTCGTAGGGCACGTAGCCCAGGCTGTTATAATATTTCACGCCTTTGCGGCCTACGGAGCTGAGGGGGCCTTCGTTCTCGGAATTCTTCAGCAGCGCCTGGTACAGCGTTTCGATGTCGTATCCGCGGATGCCTTTGAGATAGCTGTCGGCGATGAGGGATGCCGAGTTGGAGCCGATCATGCAGTCGCGATGCCCGGGGCTGGCCCATTCCGGCAGCCATCCGCTTTCCTTGTAGGTGTTGGCGAGGCCTTCCATGATCTGGCCGTTCAGTTCCGGGTACATGAGGGTGAAGAAGGGGAATACGGCGCGGAAGGTATCCCAGAACCCGTTGTCGGTGAACATGTAGCCGGGGAGCACCTGGCCATTGTACGGGCTGTAGTGCACGATCTGGTTTTTTGCGTCGAATTCGTAGAATTTGCGGGGGAAGAGCAGGGTGCGGTAGAGGCAGGAGTAGAAGGTGCGCACCTGGTCGGAGGTCCCTCCTTCCGGAACGATGCGGCCCAGTTCCTTGTTCCATGCCTGTTTGGCTTTCTGCCTGGTGGCATCGAAGCTGTCTGCCCCTACTTCGCGCTGGAGGTTGCGGGCGGCCTGTTCGTGGCTGATGAAGGAGGAAGCGGCTTTAACGTGCACTTTTTCTCCTTTGGACGTGGCGAAGCCGATGATGGCGCCGGCGTTGCCGGCTTTCAGTTCGAGCGTGTCTTTGGCCAGGCGGCTGCCGTCCCAGGTATGGGCGAGGGCAAAGGGCTTGTCGAACACGAGCACGAAATAATTTTTGAAATTCTCGGGAACGCCGCCGCTGTTGCGGGTGGAGTAACCGATAATTTTCCTTTCGGAGGGGATGATTTTGATATAGCTGCCCCGGTCGAAGGCGTCTACCACGATGAATGCGCTATCGGTCTTGGGGAAGGTGAACCGGAATTGCGCGGCCCTTTCGGTGGGGGTGATCTCGGTGGTGACGTCGGCGTCGGCGAGATAAACGCTATAATAATAAGGTTTGGCGGTTTCCGCTTTGTGGGAGAACCAGCTGGCGCGTTCGTCTTGCGAGAACTTCATGCGGCCGGTGACGGGCATGAGGGAGAACTGGCCATAATCGTTGATCCAGGGGGAGGGCTGATGGGTTTGTTTGAACCCTCGGATTTTGTCGGCGCTGTATTGATAAGCCCATCCGTTCCCGTTCTGGTTGGTTTGCGGCATCCAAAAGTTCATGCCCCAGGGGGTGGCGATGGCGGGATAGGTGTTACCGTTAGACAGGCTGCCTTTCGAATCTGTGCCCATGAGGGGGTTTACCCACTCCACGGGATCTGTGATCTTTGTTACGGTCTGCGCGTTTGCGTGAAAGCCTGCACATAATGCGACAAGGCACCAGCGAAATGTATTCATGTTGCAAAATCGATTTTGTAAAAGAAAGGGGCCGGCCCAGGAATGGGCCAGCCGTTAGATGCTACTCTTTATTGTTTGTATGATAAGCACTTATTCATTCGACGCCTATTTATAGCCTTCATGTTGTTCCAGATTGGGGTTTAGCCTGATCTGGCGGCCCGGTATCGGAAATAATTCGGCTTTGGCGCTCGTCGCAGCATGGTCCCACCACGTTGCGGTCGTAAATTTACCAAACCTAATCAAATCTTGGCGTCTTTTCCCTTCAAAAATAAATTCCCTTCCGCGTTCTGCCAAAAGTTCGTCCAAAGTTAATGTCGCGGTTGTATAAGCCGCTGAAGGCCAATCAGTTGACTTAAAGGCTCTTTGACGTACCGAATTCACCAGCGCCACAGCCTCCGCATTTGCGGCCCCGCCGTTCTTCCGCATGATGGCTTCGGCCTTGTTCAAAATGATCTCCGCCAGGCGGTACAGCACGAAATCGTTATTCCAGTATTCGGCATCGTCTTTGGCGCCGGGCAGGTACTTCGAGAAGCGCGCACCGCTGTTCTCCTCCCCTCTCGTCATGCCACCAGCGCCGGTCTCGCCTTCCGAATTGCGGCGTATTTCCTTCACGAACACCAATGGCTTGTTTTTATACTCTTCCGTCGCCATCACTACCGAATCCGCTTCGCTGGCGCGCACAGACGGGTGTTTTTTCAGCGTGTCGATCAGCATCCACTGCTTTTTCCGGAGATCGTTATCCGCAAAAGCGTCAAACGCCGTAGGGATCACCACGATGCCGTTGTTCCCGCGCTCGGTGGCGTTGTATGCCTGCCGCTGCTCGTAATGCCAGAGGTCGCCGTTCCAACCGAAACGGAATTTGCCCAGTGTAAAGTTATAGGCAATCTGGAACAGGTTTTCGGGTGAATTGTGATTGACATTATTGAAAGGTTTCATGATATCGGTCTCCAGCGCAGGCGCCGCACCTTTCAGGCTCCCCCCTTCGCCATTGATGATTTTATTGCAGACGGCCACACATTCGTCCCACTTCGTTACCCCCGCCCATTTCTGTGCGTTCAGGTACAATTCCGACAGCATGGCGTATCCCGCTGCCTTGCTTACCCGTCCTGCCATCGACGGCCCCAGCGGCTGCAGTTGCTCCACATTCTCCCGGATCTCCTTTTCGATGAACTCCCAGACTTCCTTCCGCGGCGCTACTTTCGGCTGTGCCGGCACGCCCACTTCCGTTACGATGGGAATGTTCCCGTAAAGGTCCATAAGGCGGAGGTAATGCCATGCGCGCAGCACCTTCGTTTCCGCGATGATGGATACTTTATCCGCCTCCGTCATCCCGATCTTGGTGAAATCGACTTTCTGCAGGTCGCCGATGGTGCTGTTGCAGAACCCGAGCCCCCAATACATGAGCCGCCAGGGGTTCCAAACCACATCGTCGTCTACCGTCCAGGTATGATTATGGAGCCGGATCCACTGTCCGCCGTCGAACCCGTGGATGCCTTTCTGCGGCCAGGCCAGCTGGTCGCCGGAAAGTTCGCTCACGCGCCAGTACCCCACCTGCCCCGTGGGGGAAGCCCAGGCGTTGGCGTGGGTGAAAGGCCGCAGCACGGCCGTCATCACTTCGGTGCGGTTTTTATAATAATTGTCCGCAACCAGTTCGGAATAAACTTTTTCGTCGAGGTTGGTGCAGGAAGCTCCTCCGAAAAGCAGCGAGGTGAGCCCCAGCACGATATGTTTCTTTTGCATAAGATTTCTTCGGTTTCGGTGAATTAAAAGCCCAGGTTAATACCAACGGTGAACGAACGGGTGCGTGGATAGAAACCGCGGTTGTCGATACCGGTGGTCATCCCGTTGTCTTGCAGCTCGGGGTCGAGGCCGGAGTATTTGGTGATGGTAGCCAGGTTCCTGCCGGAAACATATGCCCTGAGTTGCCGGATCACGCCGGATTTCACGGGGAATTTGTAACCGATGGTCACGTTGTCGAGCTTCACGAACCCGCCGGGTTCCAGGTAATAATCGGAATACTGCGGGGGCACTTTCACCTGAGCATGTTTCGTCAGCGCCACCTTGAGCAGGTTGTTGGGCAGCCAGCTGCGGTTGCCGAAATACATGTCTTGCAGGTTCAGCAAATCCACGCCCAGCTTGCCGCGCCAGAACATGGTGAGGTCCCAGTTCTTGTATCGGAGGTTGTTGTTCCAGGAGATCATCATTTTCGGAACGCCGTTCCCGATCACGGAAAGGTCTTCTTCCTTGATATCGCCCGCCTTGCCGGTGGAGCCGTCTTTTTTGTAGAAGAGGAAATCGCCTTCGGCGGTGAACCCGGCGAAACGTTTTCCGTAGAAGTTGCCGAGGGCACTGCCTTCCACCACGCGGATCGCAGGACCGAGGTTGCCCGGAGACGGCAATCCCCCGAAAGTCAGCATTTCGATCCGGTAACCAGGGCCCGAAATTTTGGTCATGGTGTTGTTTTGCCGGTTGAACGTGATGTCTGTGCTGTAAGTGAAATTCCTTTTCTGCACCGGAACGGCGTTCAGCACGATCTCGAAACCCTTGTTCCGGATGCTGCCCAGGTTATACCACATTTTATCGTTCACGTTGGAGGGCAACGGCACATCGTAGTTGCCGAGGAGCGCGCCGGTCGTTCTCCTGTACACGTCGAACGAGCCGCCCAGCCTGTTGTTGAACAGCGAGAAATCGAGCCCGAAGTTCCATTCCGACTTCGTTTCCCAGCCCAGCCGCGGGTTGGGGTTGCGGGAAAGGCCCACCGTTTCGGGATAGCGCCCATCCAGCGGATAAGCGCCGCCGGTGCTCATCAGCGTCAGCGAGTTATAGTTGGCGAAGCCGGAATTCCCCGTTTCACCATATCCCACACGCAGTTTCAGCTGATCCACCCAGCCGGTCGATTTAATGAAATGTTCTTCATGCAGGTTCCAGCCAGCCGAAATGGAGGGAAACTTCGCCCACTTATTGTCTTTCCCGAAACGGGTAGACCCTTCATACCGGAAAATGGCCTGCGCGAAATACTTATCGTTGAAAGCGTAGTTTGCGCGGGCAAAAAACGCCACCAGCGAATGTTCGGCCTTATAACTGCCCATTCCGGCCTTGCCTTCGCGAAGGAAGAGGCCGTTGCCCATGTTCCAGTCCTGGAAACCGTCTGTCAGGAAACCGGAGTTGTTCATGTTGAACGTTTCGTAAGTGCTGTTGAAGTAGCTATATCCCGCTACGGCCGTCACCTGGTGCTTGTCGATCCGTTTGAAGTAATCGAGCGTGACGTCCAGGGTTTTGTCGAGCGACAGGTAATTGCCTTTGTAAGCGTACCCGCGGCCTTCGTAGGAGTCTACGGACGACTTCGAGTCTTTGGTGCGGAACTGCCGGTCGTTATAGGTGTTGCGTGTAATCCCGCCGAACACGCTGGCGCGGAGATCTTTGATCACTTCGAAGCTCAGTTTGGCATCGCCCTGGAGCGTTTGCTGGTCGCGGTAATACAGTTCCTGCTCCAGCCGCGCGATGGGGTTGTACACGTTGAAACCGTTCGGGTTTACGTATTTGCCGTCTTTCATGAGCGGAGAAGTGGGATTGCGCTGCACGGCCTGTTCGAAGTCGCCGTTATTGCCGCCGAGGAGGTCGGCTTTGTTGAAGTTCACGGAGAGGTTCGATTGCAGTACCAGCCTGCCGTTGACGCCCGTCTGGTTTACATTGATACGGCCGCCGTACTGGTCGCGGTAATTGCGTTTGGCGATGCCTTCGCCTTTGTTGTAATACACGGCCGCGCGGTAGTTCGACTTTTCATTGCCGCCAGTGGCGCTGAGCGTGTAATACTGGGAAAGGTTGTCTTTGTTGAGGAGCATATCGTACACGTCGGTGTTTCCGCCTTCGTCGGCATTCGGTGCGATTTTGCGGAATTCGTCGGCGGTGAGGAAGCGGGGCTTTTTGGCTACGTAGTCGCGTTGCACGAAGGTGGCCAGGTTGAACTGGGGAGCGCCGCCGCGGCCTTTTTTGGTGGTGATGAGGATCACGCCGCCATTGCCGCGGGTGCCGTAGATAGCGGCGGCGGAGCCGTCGCGGAGCACGTCTACGGAGGCGATGTCTTCCTGCTGGAGGAGGTCGAGGTTGCCGCCGGGGACGCCGTCGATAACGATGAGGGGCTCCTGGGAACCGTTGAGGGAGGTGATGCCGCGCATCTGGAAGGTGGCGCCGCCGTTGGGGTTGGTGCCGTTGGCGCGGGTGATGGAAAGCCCGGGCACTTTACCCTGGATGAGATCGAGCGGGCTACGGGCTACGCCGGCGTTAAAATTTTCGGGTCTGAGGGAAGTGACGGCGTTGGTGATTTCCTTTTTCTTGAGGGTGCCGTATCCGACTACCACTACGTCTTCCAGGTTTTTGGAAGACAGGGGGAGCCCTACGTCGAGGGTGCCGCTGGCGCCGGCGGGGAGGGTGAGTGTTTCGTAGCCGATGAAGCTGAATTCCAGCCGCGAGCTGGCGGAGGGAACGGAGATGGAATAGGCGCCATCTGCGCCGGTGACCGTTCCGGTGGTGGCGTTGACGATTTTCACGGTAACGCCGGGAAGCGGAGTGTTATCCCTGGCGTCTGTCACTTTCCCCCTGATGGTACGGGATTGGGAGAAAGCCACGGAGCAGAGGAGCGCGAGCAAGACGCTCATCCAGCCTACACGCCTGGAAAACGTGGATGCGGTGTTCATTGCAATTTATTGATTTGGTTAAGAAAATACAGGCATAGGAAGTCCTGGTCCCTGCGGACAGGAATTTATTTACTTTGCTAAACGATCCGTGTGTGCGGGTTTACGGCCCGGGCGTTCTGCGCATTTGCATTGCAGGATTGCAGACGCTGTAAACGCTACAATTCTTTACCGGTGGTACTTTCCATCGGAACAATGGGGCAATGAATCCCCATGTCCCGGCTTTGCGTTGAAGCAGTAAAGGCAATAGTTCCCCGTGTGCGGACATTCCGTCGAATCGGCAAGGGAAAAAGAACCCTGTGCGCAGACTTCCGGTCCGAACAAATCGGGCAGCAAACCGCAGAGCGCCTGGCGATCGCCAGGTACAAAATCGTTTTAGCTAAATGGTTTTAAAAGGCGTTTTGGTTTTGGGAAGGCATCCTGGATGCCGTTGGCTAGTTCGTCATCGATAAGTGAAATTGAGTTTTACAATGGGAGATTGCCTTGGATGTGTGTAGCAAATCTTCCTGTGTGTTACAAAAATCAAGCTGTTTTCGATAAATCTTTTCCTGGTCAGCAAATGTTTACGGACAGGCACCGCCCATCCTTTCATAACCGATCGTAGAATTTGGTGCGGGGACAAAGCGGTAAAACACTTCATCCCCCGACTGTTACATTCATTGTCAGGTCCCACCCCGCTATCTCCTCTCTTTTCAAACGCATTGCTAAACAGCAAAATCGATTTAGCAAAGGGTTTTAAAAAAAGCCTTGATGAGGAGGCATAACGTAAATGTAGAATTAATTTATTGATTCCAAAAATTTTTGGGCAGAATTATGACGAACGGGAACTGCTGACCGACGGCAGCGAAATGGGTATATCCGCCTGATCATTTTAATCCGTTTCATGCTACCGGAAAGATGTAATATCGGAAAGGGAGTTTCAAATAAATGCCGATTAAAATAGAAGGAGGCCACTATCAGGTAGATCCCCGCTTGATGAACTTGCCCGGCAGTTCCAGTTTCGTTTTGCGCAGCGCGCGCTGACTTTTGTCTAACTGGTTCATGAGCAACAGCATGGCCGTTTTCGCGATTTCCTCGATCGGCTGCTGCACCACCGTGATGCCGGGCGGGTACAACCGGAAAATATCGTGATCGTCGAAACACACCACCGCCATATCGTCGGGGATTTTGAGGTTCAGTCCTGCAAGGGCTTCCAGCCCGAGGATGCCCAGATAGTTCGTGGCAAAAAACAACGCATCGATCCCCTTGTTCGCCTGAATGAACTGGCGGATCTTGCGGACGGATTCGTCTTTATCCCCATTATAAGGCAATTCCAGCACGAGCTTGTTCTTCACGGGAATCCCATGACTGCGCAGCGTTTCGCGGTAGCCTTTGATGCGCTCTTCCATCTGCACCAGTTCCATATTTACCGTCACGAAACCGATTTGCTTCGCGCCACGGTCTATCAGGTGTTCGATACCTTGCTTCACGCCGGCGTAGTTATCTATCAACACATGCGGCGCCTGTACCTCGGGGAAGTAGCTGTCCATCAACACGAGCGGCCGTTTGTGGGCGATCAGCTGCTGGATGTCTTTCTCCATACCGGCGGCGGGGGTGATCAGGTAGCCGTCTACCTGCTGGCGGCTGAGCATTTTAATCAGTTCTCCACCTTTCTGGGCATTATTCTCCGTGCTGCAATACACGATATGGTAGCCGTAGCGGTCGGCTTCCGACTCGATGACCCGTGCCAGGGCGGCGAAGAAGCTTCCGGAGATGCTTTCCACCATGAGACCGAGGGTTTTGGACTGGCCCGTCCGCAGGTTGACGGCCACGGAATGGGGTTGATAACCGGTCTTTTTCACCACCGCCATCACTTTTTCGGCCAGTTCTTCGCTGATGCGCATCTGCCGGGCCTTTCCGTTGAGAACGAACGACACGGTAGAAGGAGCAACGCCCGCCATGCGCGCTACATCTTTCAGGGATAATCTTTTCATTTCCTGGCCTTTCTGTTCTTTCATTTGTTAGTGCGGTTTGACCGGGTATCCTTCCGGCAAGAGGTTGATAATATGCTTACATCCGGGAAATTAAGGTAAAATGCGGATTTCCGTATCAGAATCATGACAATTCCGTGCCGGCAGTGCCGGCGGCGCCAGGAAAGGAAGGGAAAGGTTACAGGCCAACCGAGTTATCGACCCGGCGATAGTTCATCCGCCACAGGATGTTGGCGAGCCTGCGGGCGGTATTGGTGATAAAAGTTTCGCTCTTTTCGGGGAAATACACGTGCAATGATTCATGAAGGCTCACTTCGAGATGTTTGCGCCCTTTCAGCCTGCTGTCTATTACAATCGTATTAGAGCCGTAGTCAGAAAGCCCGAAGGCCTTTTCGCGCCCCAGTTTTTTATAAATGACTTTCATACGCCTGTATTTTGATGCAATTAAAGGTACGAAGATGCCCGGCGCCCCTCCGGCACTGCGTGTATCCGTTGCCTGCGGCGGATTTCCCGTCAAAACGCCCCGAAAGGAACCACCAGCCCGCATTCCCCGCTGCAATTTCCGGAGAAGCGCCATGACGGAGATTCCCGGCGCGGAAACGCCGCCGTCCGCGAAAACAAATCCATCCATTTTATCATAGCGCAATTATTATGGTATTGCCTGCAAGATGCGGTTTCCGGCGAATTTCCATATTCCTGTCCGCATCATATATTTTTTTCCCCTGAACGGAATCCCCAAAACGAAAACCGGCTACGGCCAGAAGGCCGCAACCGGTTTGATGTCACACTATACATTATGCGTTTCCGTTAGATCTTCTCTGCTTTAAATCCTGCCTTTCTCACCGTTTCCTCCACTTCTTCCGCCGTCAGCGTACTGGTAGAAACGGTCAGTATCTTATCGGGATTGTTGGTATCTACTTCCCAGTGTGCGATTTCCTTTTCGCCGTTCAGCGCCGGGCTAACACCTTTAACACAGCCACTGCAATTGATATTCGTCTTGAATTTGAGCGTTTGCATGATTCGATAGATTTATGTGTTTGATTATATAGCTGATAATTTCAGCCGGAGACTGTTGCTCACCACCGATACGGAACTCAGTGCCATGGCCGCTCCGGCCAGCATGGGATCGAGCGAAAAGCCGATGACGGGGATGAGGACACCTGCTGCCACCGGGATGCCGATTATGTTGTAAATAAAGGCCCAGAAAAGGTTCTGGCGGATGGTGCGCACCGTTTTCCGCGAGAGGCGGATCGCTTTCGGGATATGCCGGAGGTCGGAGGAGATGAGCGTCATCATGGCCACATCCATCGCGATGTCTGTCCCCTTTCCCATGGCGATGCTCACATCGGCCTGCGCCAGGGCGTGACTGTCATTGATCCCGTCTCCCACCATCGCTACCACTTTGCCCTGCCGTTGCAGTTCCTGAACGAAGGCGGCTTTCCCGTCGGGCATAAGCCCGGCCTTCACGTTGCTGATCCCGGTCTGTGCAGCCACTGCGGCGGCGGTGCGGGCATTGTCGCCCGTAAGCATGTACACTTCGATGCCCATGTCCTGCAACTGCTGGATGGCTTCGGGGGACCCTTGTTTTATTTTATCGGCGATGGCGATCACGGCCAGTGCTTTCTGTGTATCGGCGAACCAGATCACGGTGTAAGCGGCGTTCAGCCATTCGTTGGATTTTTCTTTGAGGGATTCCGCGATACGGATGCCGTTTTCTTCCAGTAGCGGCAGGTTGCCGGCGAAGAACCCTTTGCCCAGGGCGTTTCCTTTCACGCCACGGCCGGTTATGCTTTCGAAATGTTGCAGCTTTTCGGGCGTGATGCCCTGCAACTGTTTCACCACGGCTTCGGCCAGCGGATGTTCGGATTCGCGCTCCAGCGCCAGGAATGCGCCGGAATATATGAGGCGGTCTTCTTCCGACAGCCAGGCCTCGCCGGTTACCGCGGGCTTCCCTTCGGTGATGGTGCCGGTCTTATCGAGGACCAGCGCTTGTATGCGATATGCTTTTTCGAGGCTTTCCGCGTCTTTGATAAGAATGCCGTTTTCAGCGCCTTTGCCCATGCCCACCATGATGGCGGTGGGTGTGGCGAGCCCCAGCGCACAGGGGCATGCGATCACCAGCACGGTCACCAGCGCCAGGAGGCCCTGGGTCAGCCCGTTGGCCCCGCCCCAGATGAGCCACGATGCGAAGGCCAGCAGTGCGATACCGATCACCACCGGTACGAAGATCCCGGCAACTTTGTCGACGAGCTTCTGCACGGGGGCTTTCGATCCCTGCGCTTCCTGCACCTTGCGGATGATCTGCGCCAGCAACGTGGCGCCGCCTACCTGTGCGGCTTCCAGCCGGAAGCTGCCTTTCTGGTTCAGTGTTCCGGCAAACACTTCGGAACCGGGCGTTTTCGCTACTGCTACTGGCTCGCCGGTGATCATGCTTTCGTCTACATATGATTTTCCGCCTACCAGTTTCCCATCCACCGGCACCTGCTCACCGGGCTTCACGAGCAGCACATCGCCCACCTGCACGTCGGCGAGGGAGACTACGGTTTCCTGTCCGTCGGCCGCGATACGGACTACCGTATTGGGTTGCAGGCCCATGAGTTTTTTGATGGCGGACGAAGTGGAGGCTTTGGCCCTTTCTTCGAGGAGCTTGCCGAGGAGGATGAATGCGATCACCACCGCGGCGGCTTCGAAATACACGTGGGGGTGCAGCCCGCGGCTATGCCAGAATTCGGGGTTTAGGGTGTTGAAGACGCTGAAAGCGTAAGCGATCCCCGTGCTGAGGGCCACGAGGGTATCCATGTTGGCCTTGCCGTTTCGGGCCTGCTTCCAGGCGTTGATGAAGAAATGACGGCCGAGCACGAGCACCACGGGCGTGGAAAGGGCCCACATGATCCGGTTGGCGTAGGGTATGTTCATGAAGAACATCCCGATCATCACCAGGGGTAAGGAAAACAGCACGGCCCAGATGGTGCGCTTTTTCAGCTGTGCGTAATGGGCGCGCTGGTGGTCTTCCAGCCCGGTTTCCATGTTTTCGGTGAGGAGATCGTATCCTACTGACCGGATCGCTTTTTTCCATTCGGCCGGATTGGCCTTTCCGGGAGCGTATTCCACCAGTACGGAACTGCTGGCGAAGTTGACGGCAGCGGAGATAATGTCTGGCTGGGCCTGCAGCATGCTTTCCACGGAACCGGCGCAAGCTGCGCAGCTCATGCCGGTTACCGGGAAGTTCGTTTTTACCGTTTGTTCCAATGATTCCATCTTGTGTTTCCTTTGAGGATACAAAGATCAGCAGGAACGGCCGGCGGGGCATTATAGAATTCAGGGAAAGATTTACATCATTTGCTAGGCCTTCGGTTTTTCGCCTTTTACGCGGAAAAGTGCGCTGGTCCGGCGGGGGTCTCCCACGATCCAGACTACGTCCCCGGTTTCCAGCCGCATATCGGAAATGGGGTTGAGGATGCGTTCTTCCCCTCTTTCCACCCCAACTACCATGCTATGCGCCATTTCGCGGATACCGGATTCGCGGATGGATTTTCCGTTGATGCCCGATCCGTCCAGCACTTCGTAACGCCGGAGCTGGACCTGCGACCGCGAAAACTGGGGATGCGGTTCGTGGTGCTCGATAAAATGGCGGAACGCTTCGATCTGCTGGTCCGTCCCGATCACCTGGAGCCGGTCTCCCGGGAACAGGCGCTCGCTTTTCGGCGGGATGGGGATCAGCCGTTCGCCCCTTTCGATCACCGCGATGTTGACCCCGTATTTTTCCCGGAGGCCCAGCTGTTCGAGGGTTTTGCCCACGCCATCCCAATCGGCATGTACATGGAACGCGGCCAGGTGGGCATCCCAGGGCGCCAGTACGGGCCGGCGGGCGGCTTCCGCGGTTTCGCGGGCGTTGTAGTTAGACAGGAAACGCGCTTCCAGGCGGTCGTAAAACGTCTGTATTTTTTGGTTCAGCAGCAACAGGATGCCGGAGATCAGCACCGTAGCCGTGAGCGCCACGGCGATGGAGAAGAAACGGTCGAGCATAAAACCCACCAGGAACACGGCGAGCGCGATACGGGCGGTCCGGAACAGCGTCAGCGGCCCCTTATACCGGTTCTGCGTCCAGAGATTGGCAAAGGCTTTCGGCTGGATTTGCCGTACGGCCAAAGCCCAGAGGAAAGGAAGCATGAAGAGGAAAGTGAGCGCCGCGGTCACGATCTTGCCCCATTTGTCGCCGATGAGATCGTCGATGAAAGGCAATACGTAGATGTTCGACAGTGATCCCAACGCAATGACGATCACACTGAAGACCACGGCGTTTAGCACATATCCCTTGAACAGCACCTGCCAGTCGGACGCCTGCGAGATCGTCTGCGCGCCGCTGCTGTAGCGGTCGAGCGAGCTTTTCCATTGCTGGGGGATGTATTTATCGAGCCAGTTGTAAAACGGATCGGCTACTTTGATCATGTACGGCGTGGTGAAAGTGGTGACTGCCGATACCGCCACGGCGATGGGGTACAGGAAATCGCTCGTCACTTTCAGATCGCGGCCGAGAATAGCGATGATGAAAGAGAACTCCCCGATCTGCGCCAGGCTCATCCCCGCTTTCACGGAAGTTTTCAGGGGCTGGCCGGAGATCACCGCGCCCAGGGTGGTACTGAACGTTTTCCCGAACACCGTCAACAACGTGATGATCACTACCGGAACGATATACACCTGGAGCATTTCCGGATCGATCAGCATGCCGATCGAAACGAAGAAAATAGCGCCGAACAGGTCTTTCACGGATTTCACGAGATGCTCGATCTTTTCCGCCTGGGTTGTTTCCGCGAGGATCGACCCCATGATGAAAGCGCCCAAAGCCGGGGAGAACCCCACTTTCACGGCCAACACCACCATGAGCAGGCATAGCGCGATCGAGGTCACGAGGAGCGTCTCATCCCCCATGAGCTTCTTCGTTTTTTTCAGTAACGTCGGGATGAAAAAGATACCGCCTATGAACCACAGTACGAGGAAGAATACGAGCTTCACTACGGCCATCAGCATTTCCGTGCCGGCGAACTGCTGGCTCACCGCGAGGGTAGACAGCAATACCAGCAACACGATGGCGATCAAATCCTCTACCACCAGAATCCCGAAAACCAGTCCCGCGAATTGCTGTCCCTTCACGCCCAGTTCCTCGAAAGCGCGGATGATGATGGTGGTCGACGAAACGGACAATACGCCGCCGAGGAAGATGGAATCCATCGTGCTCCAGCCCAAAAACTGGCCGGCCACGTACCCGAAACCGAGCATGACGGCCACTTCTACCACTGCCGTGATCCCTGCGCTGCCGCCCACTTTCATAAGTTTCTTGAAACTGAATTCAAGCCCCAGGCTGAACAGGAGGAAGATCACCCCGATTTCCGACCAAACCTTGATGTTGCCTTCTTCCCGCACCGTGGGGAACAGGTGGAAGTACGGCCCCACGAGAATCCCTGCGATGAGATACCCCAACACCAGTGGCTGCTTCAATGCTTTGAAAATTAATGTCGTTACCGCCGCAGCGCCCAATATCAAGGCCAGGTCTACAATCAGGTTCGGAAAATGCCCCATACGTTCCTTCTTATGTTAGTTTCTTTTGTTATTCGAATATGGCTAAAATAAGTAAAAGACGGCAGTTCGGGGCGAAATGAAACGGGGAACGCGCCGCTATGGCCACATTCCCCGTCCGGAAAAGGATTTCGTCAACAACATCCGTATTAGCGGCCGCTCCACTTTTTATACCGGAGCAACGCTTCGAGATAATAATAATCGGCGTACGACAGCGGCACATCGATCTCCGAATTACCCGGCATCGAGCCGGTGCTGTGCATGAGGATGAAATGATTATTGGCGCCTTCCCTTGCGCGGTACGCATCGCCGCTCAGGCTGGCGAGCGCGTCGGCACCGGCGTTCCAGTATTTCTTCGCTTCGGTTTTATCCACATACCGGCTCAGTTCCAGCAGCGCGGAAGCCATCACCGCCCCTGCCGATGCATCACGGATGGCGCCCGGGATTTCCGGCGCGTCGTAATCGTAATATGGTATGAGATCGGCCGGCATGTTGGGATGGTCGAGCATGAACCCGGCGATGTGGCGCGCCTGGTCGAGATACGTGCGGTCTTTCGTTTCACGGTACATCATCGTGTAACCGTATAATCCCCACGCCTGTCCGCGGCTCCATGCCGAAGCGTCGGAATGGCCCTGGTGGGTCTTTTTGGCGAGTACCTGCCCGGTTGCGGTATCGTAATCGACCACATGGTAAGAGCTGTAATCGTCGCGGAAATGATTTTTGATGGTGGTATTGGCGTGGTTGACGGCGATCTTGGCGAAATTGGGGTCTTTGCTTTCCCTGGCCGCCCACATGAGCATTTCGAGGTTCATCATGTTGTCGATGATGACGGGGCACTTCCAGCCGGCGTGGTCCCAGGAGCGGATGGCGCCGATGGTGGGTTTATACCGTTTGATGAGCGATGCCGAACTGGTGAGCAGGATGCGGCGGGCGGCGGTGTCGCCGGTCAGGCGAAGGTCGTTGCCGAAGCTGCAGTACATGAGGAACCCGAGGTCGTGCGTGTTGGTGCGGAATTGATTGGGCAGCAGGTTCCCCTGGCGTTTTTCGGCTTCCGTGCGGAAGGCGGGGTCTCCCGTGGCTTCGAAGAGGTACCAGCAGGAGCCGGGGTAAAAGCCGGCGGTCCACCAGTTAGACCGGGCGGTCATGAGGCTGCCGTCTTTGTTGGTGGAACGGGGGAAAAGGGAGTCGGGCACTGCGGTCATCATCCCTTTGTATTGCCGCGCGGAGAAAGCGAGGCTTTCGGCCACGAGGGCCTTCATGTCCTTTTTGCTCAGTTTCGTTTGTGCGAAAGCGGCCGTGGAAGCGGACAGGAGTAATGCTAAGACAAGTCGTTTCATAAGTGGATCATTTTTTCTTTTTCGGCGATCCCGCGCTGGAATCCCGTACCACGAGCTGTGTTGGCACAATTTCCTGCGGATGCCGGTAACCGGCGGGATGCCGTGTCTGGATAAGGTCCATCAGGGCGGAAACCACCCTTTCCCCCATGGTGGCGGGAAACTGGTCTACCGACGTGATGGAAGGCGTCACGATTTCGGTGCGCGGATCGTTGGAATAGCCGACGATCTTTACGTCTTCCGGCACGCGGATCCCGTGTTCGCGGCAATATTGCAGGAGCGTGATGGCCGTGGTGTCGTTGGTGGCGAAAATCCCGTCGGGGTACGGCTGCTGGGCGAAAATCTTCCCGGCCGTGGCCAGCGCGTTCTCGCGCGTGAGTTCATGGAAAAAGACGCGTTGTTTTTTAAACGGGACCTTATGTTGCTGGAGGGCGCTTTTGTATCCGGCGAGCCTTTCCACATACAGGTTACAGGTCAGCGGACCGGAAATATGCACGATATCCCGGCAGCCCTGTTCGATGAGGTGTTCCGTAGCGGTGAGCCCGCCCACGAAATCGTCTCCCTTGATCACTTTGGCCTGGTAATCCTTTGGCGTACGGTCGAAGAAAACGACGGGGATATTGTGCTGTTTGAAGATATCGAAATGGGAGAAGTCCGTCGTGGAAAGTGTGGCGGAAACGGCCAGTCCGTCTACCCGTGCGGAGTACAGCGTGTTGACCAGCTGTTGTTCCTGCTCGAGGGAGTCGTTGCTTTGGCAGATGATGAGGTGGTACCCGTATTCCTGGAGTTTATTCTGGACCACGGTGGTGATGGCGGCGGGGAAGAACATGGAAATCCTCGGGATGATGAGCCCGATGGTCCTGCTTTTGTTGTTCCGCAAACCGGCGGCCATGGCGTTGGGCCGGTAGCCGAGTTTCCGGGCCATTTTCCTCACTTTTTCCTTCGTCTTGGCGCTGATGTTGGGATGATCGTTGAGCGCGCGGGAAACGGTGGACACGGAGAGCCCCAGCTCCTCGGCGATATCCACGATTGTTTTTTCAGAACGTACGGACATAATTTGTATTGGTTTATCGGCCCATCCAGCCCCCGTCTACCGTCATCACCGTTCCGTGCATATACGCGGAAGCGGCGGATGCCAGGAAAACGACTGGCCCCTTGAAATCTTCCGGTTCGCCCCAGCGGCCGGCGGGGATACGTTCCAGGATGCCCTGGCTGCGCTTCCCGTCTGCCCGCAAAGCGGCGGTATTATCGGTGGAAATATACCCCGGCGCAATGGCGTTCACATTCACGCCACGGCCGGCCCACTCGTTGGCGAACGCCTTCGTCAGTTGTCCCACCGCGCCCTTGCTGGCCGCATATCCCGGCACGTTGATGCCGCCCTGGAATGTGAGGAGCGATGCGGTGAAGATCACCTTTCCGCTGCCCCGCTCCAGCATATGCTTGCCGATCTCCCGCGTGAGGACGAATTGCGCCGTCTGGTTGATGGCGATCACTTCGTCCCAGAATTCGTCGGGATGTTCGGCTGCCGGCTTGCGCATGATGGTGCCTGCGTTGTTCACGAGTATGTCGATAACCGGGAAATCCTGCAGGACTGCCGCAATAAATGTATACAAAGCCGCCCGGTTCCCAAAATCGCATTGGTAAGCTTTGAATTTCCGGCCGGTGGCGGTCACCGCTTTTTCCACCTCACTGCCCGAAAGTTCCAGCGAAGCGGAAACGCCGATCACGTCTGCGCCCGCTTCCGCCAGCGCTTCGGCCATCGCCTTCCCGATCCCGCGCTTGCAGCCCGTTACGAGGGCCGTTTTGCCTTTGAGGCTGAATTTGTCGAATATGGACATACATCTGAATTTCGAAATTAGTAAATCCTTACCTGGACCGGCTTCCGCAGCTTCTGCGCTTCCTGCCGGAGGTACCTGAACCACTCGCCGGAATGGGTGATCAGGCCGGCTTTGTCCCAGGCGCCACCTGTATAATACACCACTTTATTGCCTTCGGCAGTGGGGACAATAGACAGGAGATGCCCCTTTTCCATAGCCATTTCCTTCACGGGCGTTACCATTACCACGCCGATGCCGGTGGTGCCGTCTTTAGCCGAAGCGGGCTCCCAGTATCCCATCACCCCGTCCTGCTCCCCGAAATATTCCGTGCCGGGCGCCGTACGTTTCACGATCCCCACGGCGGCCGTGAGCGGCGCGGTGTAGGTGATCTCCATCCGGGAGAGCTGGCTGTGCGCGTCGATCGACACGCGTTTTACCACATTCACCTGTTTGCCGTTTACGTTCCAGGGCTCGTACTGCAGCTCGAATGTGGTGCGGAGCGCGCCGCTGTCGAGCATGCGATGGCCGGTGTAGTTGCGGGAGTACCAAATGCTGTCTTTCGTGTACGGCGCAATGCCGCCCGCGCCCAGCGTGAGCCCTACGCTGTAACCGTCCAGCCCCTCACCTTCGTCTTTATGATAATTGGTGCGTTTGTACCAACTGTTGACGATCATTTTTTCGGTCCGTTTATTCCAGAAATCCACACCATACGCATTATGCTTTGGCTGCGATTCCAGCGCGCGGCCGTACATGCGGAACGCCACGCGGTCGTTTTCCCAGGCGTAATCGTCGAGCCGCTCGGCGATGTACCGGCCGTAGGTTTTCGGCGCTACGGGTGCGGAAACGCCTTCCGCGAAAGTGAGGATCGCGCGGCCGCCGGGTGCCAGGGGCGCGCCGACCAATATTTTTACCGGTTGTTTGCCGCCTTCGGTGATCAGCTGGTAAGCCACTTCCCTGCCGGTAACCGCGTTGATGATTTTGAAGGGCCCCTTGCGCAGGGGTTTCCATTTGGCGGCCACCGCGCCGTAATCCAGCTCGGAAAGCGGGGCTGCGGCGCCAGCGGGATTATATATCTCTACGGTTACCGGGAATTTCTGTTCGGCCAGCGCCATTTTCAACAATTCCGTGCCGGCGAGGAGGAAGGCTCCCACGCCATATACTTCCGTATCGTCGAACGTTGTTTTGCCGGGCGAATCGGCGATCTTCTGCACAAATCCCAGCTTGCCGTCTGCATGCACGCTCTGCCGGAGCGCGTTCCAGCCTTTGACGAGCACCCGCCGGAAGTCTTTCTTCGGCAACAGGCCGTTGTTCACGCCCCAGGCCATGGCGTAGAGGAAAAAGCCCGTGCCGCTGGTTTCCCTGGAAGGGTAGCTGTCCATATCCAGCAATGCCGCGTGCCAGGTGCCGTCTGCATACTGCAAACCCGCCAGCCGCGTGGCCATGTCTTTAAATTGTTTTTCGAAAGCGGGGCGCGACGGGTGATTGGCCGGCAAATTGGCGAGCATTCTCACCAATCCGCCCATTACCCAGCCATTTCCTCGGCTCCAGAACACGCTGGCGCCGTTGCTTTCCTTTTTGTCGAAATAACGGGCGTCGCGGTAATAGAGGCGTTCGGATTTGTTGTAGAGGAAATCGGAGGTTTTCCACCAGCGTTTCACGGCCGTTTCCAGGTAGGATGGGTCGTTCGTGGCGGTGGACAGGTACGCCAGCGCAGGCGGGCCCATGAACAGGGCGTCGCACCAGGCCCATTCGCGCAGGTGGATGCCGTTCTTCCAGTCGAGCGGCTCATCGTGCGGCAGCTTGCAGATACTGTCAGCCAGCGAGCGCCAGCGGCGGATCATGGGCTCTTCTCCGTATACGCGGTACAGTTGGGAATAGAGCTGGCCCACGCAGTAATCGTCCGCAAAAAGCCTCCGTGGCCCTGTATTCCAGCCATTATCTTCCGAAATCCGCAGCAGCCGTTCGAAGTTCGCCGGATCATTGGCGATCTCGGCATATGCGTAGGCGCCGGCGTAGAGGGCACCGTTCGTCCAGTCCCATTTCTGCCAGGTCCATCCTTTGCGTTCCAGGTTACTGAATTGCCAGTCGTTCACCTTTTTCATATAGGTGAAAATCGTGTCGGCTTGCAGCCGTTCCTGCGCCGCGGCGGGCAAGGCCAGCGAAGCGGCGGCGATGCCTGCGAGGCACCATTTTTTCAATGAATAGCACATATGCAGACTATCTTAAATCGGTGATGGCGCAATGGTCCATGTCGCCGTAATCGAGGTTTTCGCCGGCCATGCCCCAGATGAAGGTGTAGTTGCTGGTGCCGGAGCCGGAGTGGATAGACCAGGGCGGGGAAATGACGGCCTGGTTGTTTTGCATCCAGATGTGCCGGGTTTCCTGCGGCTGGCCCCAGAAGTGGCAAACCGACTGGCCCTGGGGCACTTCGAAATAGAAATATACCTCCATGCGGCGGTCGTGCGTATGCGCGGGCATGGTGTTCCAGGTGTTGCCGGGCTTGAGTTCCGTCATGCCCATCTGGAGTTGGCAGGTGGGGATAACGGAGTTGACGAGCAGTTTGTTGATCGTCCGGTGATTGGCGGTTTCCTGGGCGCCGAGGGTTACCACTTCCGCTTCGGCTCTGGTGACGCGGCGGGTGGGATAGGTCATGTGCGCGGGGGTGGAATTGAGGTAGAACATCGCAGGAGCGGATGCGCTGGTGGATGCGAAAGTTATGCTGCGCTTGCCTTTGCCGATGTAGAGCGCTTCCTTGTGCCCCAGTTCGAACGCTTCGCCGTCTACGGTAACGGTGCCGGGGGCGCCTACGTTGATGATGCCCAGTTCGCGGCGCTCCAGGAAGAATTCCGCTTTGAGGGCGCCGGGAGCTTCGAGGGTGAGGGGGCCGGCAACGGGCATGGCGCCGCCGGTGATGAATCTGTCGTAATGACTGTATACGAGGCGAACGGCGTCTGCCTCGAAGAGCGAAGGTATCAGCAGGGCTTCACGGGCCTGGGCGGTGTCCCAGGATTTGGCTTCGGCCGGACTGCTGGCGTACCTGGTTTCGATATGCGTGCTCATCAATTAGGATGTTTTTTTAGATGTATGCGAAATCGTAATGAAATAATACCGTGGAACGGGAGCAGGAAGGTATAAATAATCAATGAAATCTGCAAACGTTTGCATAAAGATTAACAGGCCATTGGCGCGCCATGGCGGGAGGAATCGGTAACTTTGTGGGTGCGTTAATATTAAATCATGAATACAGTGGATAGTATTAACGCAACTTCGGCAAATGGTCTATTTTAGCATATCATGAACACCTTTCTTCAGATTCACCCGAAAGACAATGTGCTGGTGGCTTTACAGGATCTTCCGGCAGGCCGGCAGATCGAGTTCAACGGCACTTCGATCCAATTGACGCACAACGTTCCCGCCAAACATAAATTTCCGTTCGCGCCCCTCCATTCCGGCGATCCCGTGTTGATGTACGGCGTTCTGGTAGGGAAAGCCGTGACAGACATCGCCCCCGGCGAGCCCATCACTGTAAAGAACCTCCAGCACGACGCTGACGCTTTCCATGAAAAAGACGCCTCCATCCAGTGGCAGGCGCCCGACGTCAGCAAATGGAAGAACAAGACTTTCAATGGTTTCCATCGGTCAGACGGGCAGGTAGGCACCCGCAATTACTGGCTCGTGATACCGATGGTATTTTGCGAGAACAGGAACGTGGGCGTGATCAAAACCGCCTTCGAAAAAGGGCTCGGTTTCGCGCCGCCCGAAGTATACAACCAGCAGGTAAACGATCTCGTCAGCCTCTACAAATCCGGGGACCTCGACGCCATTAGGGATTACAAAGCAGCGGAAGCCGATCAGGCGAGTACCCGCAGCACCATCTTCCCGAATATCGACGGCGTAAAATTCCTCATCCACGAAGGCGGATGCGGCGGCACCCGGCAAGATTCCGACACGCTCTGCGCCCTCCTCGCCGGTTACATCCACCATCCCAACGTGGCCGGCGCCACCGTGCTCAGCCTCGGCTGCCAGCACGCGCAAGTATCCATCCTCCAGGAATCGCTCAAAAAACTGAATCCCGATTTCAGCAAACCCGTCCTCGTTTACGAACAGCAAACCAGCGGCTCGGAATTCAATATGCTGAGCAACGCCATCCGCGACACCTTCCTCGCACTCGTGGAAGCCAACAAACAGGAACGCAAACCCGCGCCGCTGTCCAAAATCACGATCGGCCTGGAATGCGGCGGCTCCGACGGGTTCAGCGGCATTTCCGCCAACCCGGCCATCGGCCACACGTCCGACCTCCTGGTAGCACTCGGCGGCACCACCATCCTTTCCGAATTCCCCGAGCTTTGCGGTGTGGAACAGGAACTGATCAACCGTTGCGAAGAAAAAGCCACCGCAGATAAATTCATCACCATCATGCGCGCGTACGAGAACCAGGCGCAATCCGTAGGTTCCGGGTTTTACATGAACCCTTCGCCGGGCAATATCAAAGACGGCCTCATCACCGACGCCATCAAATCGGCCGGCGCAGCCAAAAAAGGCGGCACCTCCCCCGTCCGCGATGTACTGGATTACACGGAATACGTAACCAAACCGGGCCTCAACCTGCTTTGCACACCGGGCAACGACGTAGAATCTACTTCCGCGGAAGTGGGCTCCGGCGCGAACGTGGTCCTCTTCACCACCGGCCTCGGCACGCCTACCGGCAACCCCATCGCGCCTGTCGTGAAACTGGCTACCAACAGCCGCCTCGCACAACGCATGCCCGACATTATCGACATCGATACCGGCAGCATCATCAGTGGACAAAAAACCATCGAACAGATGGGTGAAGATATCCTCGATTACGTGATCAGAGTGGCCAGCGGCGAAGAGACCACCAAAGCGGAACGCCTCCACCAGGACGATTTCATTCCCTGGAAACGCGGCGTGAGCCTTTAATTACAGACAATGTAGCTGAAAAATAGAAAAGCGGCGGAGCAAGTGCTTCGCCGCTTTCGTTTTACGTCAAAAGATCTTACCGGATCACGGTCACCGTTCCGCGGAAAATGAAAGTGGTGCCATCTTCGCACACGGTTTCGATGGCATAGACATACGTACCATATGGCGAAGGCCTGTTTTTCCAGCTGCCGTTCCAGCCCGCCGTTGGGTTGTTCAGCTGAAAATGCGCGTTCTCGAATACCAGTCCACCCCATCTGTCGTAAATCCGCATCCAGTTTACTTCCTTGATGCCGCGCCCTTTGGGATAGAACCATTCGTTGATGCCGTCTTTATTGGGGGTGATGGCGTTAGGCATGAAAACGCTGCCCTGGTCGCAGCCCACCGTCACCAGTACATCGTCGGTCGCTTTGCAGCCGAAGCGGTTTTCCACTTCCAGTGTATAACGGGTGGTAAGGTCGGGGAGCGCGCTCGGAGCCGGACAGGTAGGGCAATCCAGGAATCTCGGCGGCGTCCAGGTCCATTTAACGATGTCGGAACTACCCTGTCCGCCGAGCAATACCGGAGTCCCCGACATCACCATGCGATCCGGCCCTGCGCTGCTTGTGGGCGCGGGATGCACGTTCACCGTTACGGTGGCATCGTCCGTGAAACATCCGTCCGCATCGTAGCCGGTTACCTCATATGTGTAATTGCCGGTGGATTTGATGGTGGCGTGCGGAAGGGGAATATCCGTCTCGTCCAGCCCCTCCCCTTTCCACAGATAACGATCGGCGCCGGAAACCCGCAACGGAAGCACGTGCCCCAGGCACAAAGCAGTATCGGGCATGGTTTGGATCTGGAACGGTTGCGCTACGCGAATGCTGACTTCGTCCGAATTGGTGCATCCATTGGCATCGGTCACCGTAACCTTATAGTCTGTGTTTACGTCGGGAGCCGCCACCGGCGTGGGAGACGAAGGATCGTCCAGCCCTTCCGCGGGCGCCCACCGGTAACTGATGCCACCGCCGGCGCTGAGCGAAGTGCTGTTGCCGAGACAAACGAAGGAAGCGGCAGATGCGGCATTCACCACGGGCGTAGGCGTGATATTGATCTGATGGATGGCGGTATCGTTACACCCGTCTTTACTGGAAACGACGAGCTGCACGTCCGTGAGGCCAGGTTTGGCAAACGCCTGGTTGCCGGGTTGCTGCGCGGTGCTTGTGTTTCCATTCGCGAAATCCCATTTCCAGGTAACGTCGTTCACCACGCTTACCGCGCCGCTGAACGTTACCTGCGCATCCTGACAAGCCTGCAGCGGCGCTGTGATGGCCGAAACCGGCCGGGGGAACACGTGTATGGTTTTATTCACCGTTTGGGAACATCCGTACGCGGTGGTGGTGGTAAGCGTGAACGTGAAATCTTTTTGCTGATCGAGATAGAATCGGGGCTGGGCGGTGGTTTCGTCCTGAACGGTAAGCCCTGCGTCGAACGTCCATTTGTAATCTGCCGCCTCTTTTAACTCGTCGATGGAATAGCTGTTGAATTCGGGTTTGAAATCGATCCAGCCTTTATCACAAAGGAACGCCGGGGTAGTATTCAGTTTTACGTCCAGTTTGTCGATCACGATCGGGTCTTTGAGGAAAGCGGTGCCTTTACAACCGGCCTGGTCAGACAGGATAAGGCGCGGTTTATACACACCCGGCACTTTAAAGGTATGTTTGATGGAGGCCGCCGTAGTTTCCGTTACTTCCCCATCTGTAAAATCCCAGGCAAAATTCACGGCGTTCACCGCGGCTACGGTAAACTCGATCTCTTTCGTGAGGCAACCGCCGGTCGCGGATGTAGTGATCGTAGCATACGGGCCTTTCACTTCCACTTCCTGCTCAAACTCGTCTTCCGTTCCCGCATCGCCCACCACTTTCAGTTTCACTTTGTATTTGCCGGCGTAGGTGTAGGTATGGGAAGGATTATCCAGCGTGGAGAAGCTGCCATCGCCAAAATCCCAATACGAGCTGCTGTAATTGAGCGACACATTCGTGAATTTGGCGATCACCGGCGGGCAGCCGCTATTGTTGACGAACGTGGTGGTAAACGTAAAATCCGCGCTTACGCTCGACACCTTGATCTGTTTTTTAATACTGTCGGTACATCCGTTATTATCCCTCACCAGCAGCTTCACGGTATACAAGCCTTTGTCGGGATACGTTTTGTTCGGACTGAAATCGGTGGAAGTGGTCCCGTCCCCGAAATCCCACTCATACGTAGCATAGCCGCCCGTTTCGCTGGTGTTGTTATAGAACCATACATCGCCGCCCGGCCGGATCAGGGTGGCGCTGGGCGTAAAATCGGCGTTGGGGCCATTAACCTGGAGGTAGTCTGCGGATGCCGTGCTGGAGCAACCTTCTTCGTCGGTAACGGTCAGTTTCGGATAGAAGTACCCGGATTTATGGTAGGTATATTTGAACGGGGGCGCCGAGAACACTTTGGGAGCGGTACCGTCGCCGAAGTCCCAGGACCAGGTCTTGATGGGTTTGCCGTAAGTGATATCGGTCTGATCGGTAAACGTCAGCTCCGTTCCGCGGCATTCGAGCACCGGCGGAGACAGGAATTTGGCAATGGGGCCGCGGATGTCTACCGGCACCTTGTTACTTGAATCGATACATCCCTGGTAGTTCACCGCGAAAAAGCGGACGGTATCTTTCCCCGGCTTCAGGCCGTGGAGGATCACACGGTCGTTCGTGTGGCCATCCCACTGCGCCCAGGCGCCGTTGGAGGATGTCCAGTAATAATCGTAATACGACCTGTACAGTGTGCGATCTATGCTGAGCAGGGTGGATTTGAGGACTTCATTGGCGCAAAGGGTTGATTTATCGGTGTTGATGACCGGGTCCCCCGGCGCGTAAACGTCGATGATGGTGGAATCGGTGCTGGTGCAGGTGCCGTCGGACACGGTGAGTTTCACGAGGTATTTGCCTGTTTTATCGTATTTATGGGAAGGATGGGTTGTCGTGGTGAAGGCATCTTCCTTTCCATCGCCCCAGCTCCACTTCCAGCTGGTGATCGATCCGATGGATTGATCTTCGAAGCTGATGGTTGTCCGGTTGTTGCAGTCGATATCTTTCCTGACGAACCGGGGGAACGGGTTGACGGCTTTGATGAAAGCGGTTTTGGTGATGGTGTTCGTACATCCGTTGTTGGACACCGTCAACGACACGTCGTACGTGCCGGGCTCGCGGTAGCTGTGTTGCGTATTTTGGTTGGAGCCGCTGTAATAATCCCCGAAGTTCCAGCTGAAGGAATCACCTACATCCGTTGTGGCGTTGAATATCACCCAATTGTTCCCGCAAACCTGCGGTGCCTGTGGTGATGTAAAATCGGGCGCCGGTTTTTTATATACGCTGATCTGGTAAAAAGAATACGAGCCTGCGGTGCCTTTACAACCGTTAGCCGTGGTGTAATTCAGTTTTACGACATAGTTGCCGGCTTTGTTGTACGTATGCGTGGGCGCGGCTTCGGTGGATTTGGGGCTTCCATCCCCGAAATCCCATTCATAACTTACGATATCATCGCCGGTGGTGCTGTTGGCGCCGAATGTGGGGGCAATCCCTTCACATCCCGAGGTAATGCTGGAGTAGACGTAGATTTCCGGTTTCTGGACATGGATATACCGTTCCGCGAAGCTGGAGCAGCCGGATGCATTGGTGGCGGTTTGTTTGATCCAGTAATATCCAAGGCTGGTGTAGGTGACGGTGGGGTTCCGCTGCGTGGAGGATTGGCCGTCCCCGAAAGTCCAGCTCCAACTCGAAGCGCCGGTCGAATTATCGGTCAGTTTTACGGTGGCGGGCACATCGCAGATGGCGGCCTGATCGATGGAAAAACCGGCCTGTGGCGCGGGTTTCACGACAAAATCCTTTGTAACGGTTTCGCGACAGGTGCCGTAATCGGCCGTCATGGTCACCTTCACGGTACCGGCGCCGGCGGGCGAATAATATGCGGAACCGCCCCAGTAACTGACATATCCCTTATCTACGCTCCAGGTCACGTTGTCGGCCTGCGGCGAATTGCTGGCGGTGAAATTGGCATTGCTATTTTCACAAATGCTGGCGGGTAAGTCGAAGTTCGTTTTGTAATTGGCGACGTTGATCTCTTCGGATGTTTTGGAAGCCACGCATCCCCTGTCGTTGGAAACGGTGAGCGTGATTTTATACACGCCTCTTGCGGTGTAGGTATGCGATCCCGGGTTGGCGCCGGTTGCGGTTTTCCCGTCACCGAAGTCCCATTTGTATGTGAGGGTTCCCGGGCCGGAGGAGGCATTGGTGATCGTCACCGTTCCCGGCGCCGAACAGATAAACCGGTCAGACACGCTGAAATTGGCCGTAAGCGTGGCGCCGGCATCCACGATGTTGGAGATCACCCTGGAGGCGGTACATCCGTTGCTGTTGGTGACGGTTAGGGTCACGGCGGCTTTCAGGACGTTGTTGTACGTGTGGACCGGGCTGCTGCCGGAGCCGGTGGTGCCATCGCCGAAGTCCCAGCTTTGGGTGGTGATGGTGCCGTTGACGGGGTTGGATTTGTCGGTAAAGGTAACGTCGAACGGGATGCAGCCTTTCACCGGGCTGGCTGAGAAATCGGGTTTGGGGTTCGCCCAAACGGTGACGGTTTTTTCGGTGGAATTGGAATTGCCGGCGGCATCTTTCACCGTGAGCGTCACTTTGTAGGTGCCGGGTGAAGTGTAGGATGCGCTGGGGCTTTGGGCCGTTGAAACAGACCCGTTCCCGAGGTTCCATTGCCAGGAAACGGGGTTCCCGGTAGAATTATCGTTGAATTTGGTGATGAGACTTTCGCAATCACTGGATTTACTGGGCGTGAAATCCGCTCTCAGCTGCGCTTTGGCGGAAATGCCAGCCCAACTGAGCAGGATAAACAAAATGGTAGCGGTTACTGCAAGTTTCGGGATAACCTTGGAGACTAGGGACATATAATGCGGTTGGCCCGAAAATTACGTAAAATTACTTATATCGGTAGGCAAGCGCCAGAACAGGCAGGGAATCAAAAAGAAACGGCACAACCGGTAAAGGTTGCGCCGTACACTATGATACATCGTAAAATCTATGATTCTGCAATTTCCACCTGCTCCATTTTGGGAGCGAAGATGTGCATCATGATCCAGGCGAGCAGGTACATCACGCCGCAGATCAGGAATAGGATATTGTAACCCGCGTTGATATTACCCAGCGCTTTGTAGTGGTCCAGCAAGGCACCGACTACGATAGGGAACAACATCCCGCCCAGCGAACCGGCCATACCGCCGATCCCTACCACAGAGCTCAACGCGAACCGCGGGAACATGTCTGACGCGGTGGTGAAGATATTGGCAGACCAGGCCTGGTGCGCAGCCGCAGCCAAACTGATGAGCGCCACTGCTACCCACATATTATCGGTATACCTTGCCGTCATGATCGGCAATACACAGATCGCGAAGATGAACATGGCGGTTTTACGCGCTTTGAAAACCGGCATACCGCGCTTGATGAACCAGCTCGACAGGAATCCGCCGCCAATGCTGCCAACGGTTGTAGCGGTGTACACGATGATCAGCGGCAAGCCGAGGTTTTTCATATCGAGATTGAAAGTGGTCGAGAAGTAAGACGGCAGCCAGAAGAGGAAAAACCACCAGATAGGGTCTGTCAGCAGTTTACCGAACACGAAAGCCCAGGTTTGGCGGATGCCGAACAGTTTCAGCCAGGGCACTTTCTTTTTGGTGCCGGAATCGTCTACCTGGTCGCTGTGAATGTATTCATACTCTGCCTTGGAGATCTTCTTGTGGCGGGCGGGGATTTCGTACATCACGATCCAGAAAATCAGCCAGATGAAGCCTACAACGCCCGTCCAGATAAAGGCTTCCTGCCAGCCGTACGCGTTGGCGAGCCAGGGCACTACCGCCGGCGCCAGTACGGCACCGATGTTTGCGCCGGAGTTAAAAATCCCCGTTGCGAAAGCGCGCTCCTTCTTGGGGAACCATTCCGCAACGGATTTGATCGCCACGGGAAAATTCCCCGCTTCGCCCAATCCCAATACCGCACGGGCAGCACCGAAACCGAGGGTGGATTTCGCCAGTGCATGTGCCATGGCGGCTATGCTCCAGATAATGATCGACACGCTGTAACCTACTTTGGTGCCCACCTTATCCACAAACCGTCCGAAGATAAGCAGGCCGAATGCATAACAGGCGGAAAAGACCATCACGATCTCGCCATATTGGCTCTCCGTCCAGTTAAACTCTTTCTCGAGCACGGGTTTTAAAATACCGATGACCTGCCGGTCAATGTAGTTGATAGTGGTAGCAAAAAACAACAAGGCGCATATTCGCCAGCGGTACCGGCCAATTACAGTGGAATTCATGTCAGTTGAGTTGTTTAAGGTATGATCACTACAAATTACTGTAATGACCGCAATAATGCAAACGTTTGCTTAATTTTCTCTCCAAGGCTTTTCCAATCACGGTCTGCAAGAATATCTTTCGGTATAAGATTGGAACCCATTCCCACGCATACCACACCGGCGCCGAACCATGCTTTCAGGTTGGCGGCTTCCGGTTCCACGCCGCCGGTGGGCATGAACTTCAGTCCGGGAAACAGCGGCTTGATGGCTTTTACGAATTCGGGGCCGAGGGCGCTTCCGGGAAAGAGCTTCACCAAAGCCGCACCGTTCTTCTCCGCCACGGAAATCTCCGTAGGTGTCATACATCCCGGGATCCAGAGGATGCCGGCCCTTTGGCAATACGTCGCCGTTTCGGGGTCCACCACGGGGCAAACGATGAAATCGGCCCCCATATCGGTGAAGGTCCGCGCGTCGACAACGTTCTTGATGGTACCGATACCCAACTGCATATCGGGCATGGATGCGGCTTTCAGATCGCGCAGGTGCGCAAAGTTCTGGCGGGCCTGCTCTCCGCGGTTGGTAAATTCGAAAACCCGGATGCCGCCTGTATAACAGGCTTTCATCACTTCGGCGCAGACTTCCGGATCTTCATGATAAAAAACCGGGATCACTTTCGTGCTTTCGAATGCTTGTAAGATTATCGTTGGTTGCGTTGTCATTTGCTACATCATTTGCGTGATCGTTTCGCGTGGCGTGAGGTTGAAATCTCCCGTCCTGAAAAGCTTCGTATAAGCCGATGCGGCGGCATAACCGATGGTCTGCTGCGGATCGAGCCCATGCAGGTTCGCATGTATCAATCCCGCCATAAAACTATCGCCGCTGCCTACACGGTCTTTCACATCGTTCGTTTCATATTGCCGGCTCACATACAGCTGGCCCTGGGTATAATACACGGCATAATACAAATTGTGCGTGGGCCCGTCCGAAAACCGGAACGTAAACGCCACCCGGTCGCATTTCGGGAATTGCCCGATGATCGCCGCCGCAGATTCGCGCGCTGCCTGCAAATACCCGTCTTTCGTATTCCCCGCAATGGCCTCCTGGTTGACGGGCACGCCCAGCATCATTTCCGCCGCCCAGATATTGCCCATGATCACATGGCAGTATTGCGCGAGCGCCGGCATCACGTCCAGCGGCGATTTGCCGTATTGCCACAATTTACTGCGGTAATTGAGGTCGGTGGAAATGGTCATCCCTTTCCGGGCAGCCGCTTCCAGCACTTCCCGGCAAATCTCCGCCGCGTTGGCGTTGAGCGCGGGCGAAATGGCGCTCCAGTGGAACCAGTTGGCCCCGTCCAGCAGCGCATCCCAATCCACCGTTCCCGGCTGTATCTCACTGAAACTGGAATATTTGCGATCATACACCACTTCGGCGTTTTTCAGATCGGCGCCCTGCGACAGGTAATACGCCCCGATGCGGTCGCCCCCCCAAAGCATCCTGTCTGTCCGGATGTTCGCGGCTTCCAGCTGTGCCATGGCCTGGCGGCTGAGCCCGTTGTCCGGCGCTTTGCTGATATACGCCACGCTATCGCCCCAGGTGCCCAGGGCCGCGGCTACATTGGCTTCTGCGCCGCCCACGTACATGGCCGCGCAATGGTTGGCCCATTCGGGCGAAAGCCGGAATAAAATCTCTCCGAAAGTGATGACTGATACTGGTTGCATTAAAAATTAAAATACGCCTTGGCGTTGTTATAGCATATGTCCTGCACCATTTTGCCCATCCAGGGGATGTCGGCGGGCAATTCTCCGTTCGCTGCGTCGTTGCCGAACAAATTACACAATATTCTCCTGAAATACTCATGGCGGCTATACGACAAAAAGCTCCGCGAATCGGTCAGCATGCCCACGAACCTGCTGATGAGGCCCATATTGCTGAGGGCGTTCATCTGTTTTTCCATGCCGTCTTTCTGATCGAGGAACCACCATCCGGAACCGAACTGCATTTTGCCGGCCACGCTTCCGTCCTGGAAATTGCCCACCATGGTGGCGAAAACTTCGTTGTAGGAAGGGTTCAGGTTATACACGATCGTTTTGGCCAGCTGATCGTTCGCGTCCAGCCGGTCGAAGAATCGGCTCATCGCCTCCGCCATGGCCCAATCGCCGATGGAATCCACACCTGCGTCCGCCCCCAGTTTTTTCAGCAGCCGGCTGTTGTTGTTCCGGATCGCTCCTACGTGGAATTGCTGCGCCCAGCCTTTCCCGTGGTTCCACTGGCAGATGAAATGCAGCGTCGCGGATTTGAACATCGCGGTAGCGGCGGCGTCTAGCTGGCGGCCGGCGAATACTTGCTGGAAAGCGTTTTCCAGCGCAGCTTCCGTAAAATCGCTGTATATGAAGTAATTCAGGCCGTGGTCGGACAGGCGGCCACCCGCGGCATGAAAATAATCGTGGCGTTTTTTCAGCGCCTCGATGAGCGTATGATAGCTGTGTATCTCGATCCCGGCAGCGGCGCCCAGTTTGTCCAGGTAGGCTTTGAATGCCGGAGGGTCTTCCACCGCCATCGCCTTGTCTGGCCGGAAAGTGGGCAGCACCTTGACGCCGAAACCCTCGGCCGCCAAAGCCTTGTGATGCTCCAGCGAATCCGCCGGATCGTCGGTGGTGCAGAGCGCCTTCACGTTGAAGTGCTGCAGCAGGCTGCGGGTGGAATATTGCGGGAGTTGTGCGTTGCAAGTTTCGTAAATCCTGGCGGCATTGCTGCCGTTGAGGGTTTCACGGATGCCGAACGGGTTCAACAGTTCCATGGCGCTCCAGTGGTAGAGCGGGTTCCGGGCGGTGAAGGGCACGGTTTCCGCCCACATGCGGAATTTCGTGAAATCGTCTGCCCCGCCGGTAATGAGGTCTTCGGAAACACCGTTGGCCCGCATGGCGCGCCATTTATAGTGGTCGCCCTTCAGCCAGATCTCCGTCATGTTCGCGAACGTCTTGTT
The DNA here is from genome assembly GCF_003958645.1 of Chitinophaga rhizosphaerae. Lineage (GTDB taxonomy): Bacteria > Bacteroidota > Bacteroidia > Chitinophagales > Chitinophagaceae > Chitinophaga > Chitinophaga rhizosphaerae. Next base: position 476,781 of record NZ_RXLO01000003.1, on the reverse strand, counting down.
CTGCGCGATCTCGTCGGGCGGCAGGTGGTTATGATAGTCGATCACCGGCATGTCTTTCGCATAATCGAAATACAGGCGCCGGGCGGTTTCGGTTTGCAACAGGAAGTTTTCGGACAGGAATTGTTTCATATGCGATTATAAAACCTTGGAATGGTGGATGATATATTCCTTTACGCCGTTCTGCATCATGCCAAGCAAATGATCGGTAACGGTATCGGCGAAACCGGGCAGTTGGTTGAGATCGGTTTGCCAAAGTCGGTCGTCCCCGCAAATATCACGTACCATGGCGGATATTTCGGGGTAGCCCATTTTCACAACCGATTTCCAGTAGGCAGCGAATATCGCGGCGTTTTCGTCGGTGATGTCATAAAACTGATCGCCACGCCGGCCCTGGAATTTACCGTCATGTTCGCGCGCTGGCTTCAGGAAAAGCAGGGTGCAGGCGAACCCGAGCAGCAGCATTTCCGGCAGCAGTCCTTTGCTTTCGCGGTACCGGAGCATGGTCTGCACGTTCCGCGCGTTCATTTTGCTGCTTTGCTGGAAGGTGATGGAAATGAGTTTGTGCTCGATGGACGGGTTATCGAACCGGTCGAGCACGTCGGCGGCGAAGGTGGCCACCTGCGGACCGAGGTTTTCGAGCGTGGGGAGGATTTCGGCCTTCACCACGGTTTCGAAGAACCGGCGCAAATAAGGGTCTTGCATGCACTCGTAGACGGTGTTCAGCCCGGAAAGGTAGCCGAGGGTCACCGCGGCGGTGTGACTGCCGTTGAGGATGCGGAGTTTTTGTTCGCGGTATGGGGTAATGCTGGGGGCGATGAGCATCCGGTCGTCTGCCTGGTGAAAAGACAGTTTCTGCGCCACGCCGGCGTCTCCTTCGATGGCCCAGAGGAGGAAGGGTTCCGAATCGATCCAGAGTTCATCTTCATATCCTGCTTCTTTCCAGCAATCCGGGAGGTTTTTCGGGCGGCCGGGCACGATGCGGTCTACCAGCGAACTGCAAAAGCGGTTGCCCTGGCTGATCCATTGGATGAATTGTTCCGGCATTTGATTGAATGCCGCCAGTTTGATGACGATCGAGTGGAGCAGTTTCCCGTTATCCACCACCAGTTCGGTAGGGATGACGACGAAGCCGGGGAGCTTCCTGCGGTAGCGTTCGTACAGGATGGCGAGCAGTTTGCCGGGGAAAGACACGGGCACCCCGGCGCCCACGTTCTCTTCCACATATTGTATCCCCACTTCCGTCGTATTCGAAACGATGATTTCCATGGAAGGCTGACATGCCGCTTCCAACACCGCCTCCCAATCTGCATTCGATTGCAATACACGGCTAACAGAAGCGTTGATGAGGTATTGATCGACGGGCTTCCCCTGCGATACGCCTTTGATGTGGGTGGTAAACAGTCCGTCCTGCGCGTGGAACGCTCCCGCATCTCCACCATCGGTGCTTTTCACGATGGCGATGCGCCCGTTAAACACGCCCTGCTTATTGGCGTTATCCACGAGGTAGTCGACCAACCCGCGCAACAGCACGCCGGTCCCGAACTGCAAAATTTTTTCCGGTAACTGAAAATGATCCGATGTAACGCCCCACTCGGGGTGATTCATAACGTGTGGCCTATTCAAACGAGGTAGCATGCATTCAAATTTTATAATATGTCAGGCTAATTTCCGATAAATATAAAATTAGCCGGCGACTTTTTTGACGAATTATTAAAGAATTTAGACAAAAATGGGATATCAATCGTTGTAAATCCCTCGATATTGAATTTTTTTCATCCGACGGCATCTGGGTTCCGCCTATGGGCTATCAGCGATATCTATAGGCCCGGCCCCCTCGTTCCGGGGATTTTCAGTAATTTTGCACGCTAAACCGTTAGGAAAATGAGCAAGCATGGAAAAGTGCTGGTAGCCATGAGCGGTGGGATCGACAGTACCGTGACCGCCCTTATGCTCCATGAGCAGGGATACGAAGTAGTGGGCATCACCATGAAAACCTGGGATTACGCTTCCGCCGGGACCTCCAAAAAGGAAACTGGCTGCTGCAACCTGGATTCTTTCAACGATGCCCGCGCCGCCGCCGTTCACCATGGCTTCCCGCACTTCATACTCGATATACGCGACGAATTCGGCGATTTCGTCATCAATAATTTCGTGGACGAATACCTCGCAGGCCGCACCCCCAACCCGTGCGTGCTTTGCAATACCCACATCAAATGGCGCGCCCTCATGAAACGGGCAGACGCCATGGACTGCGCTTTCATCGCCACCGGCCACTACGGCCGCATCCGCGAGGAAAACGGCCGCGGCGTCATCAGCAAGGGGGTAGACGAAACCAAAGACCAAAGCTACGTGCTCTGGGGCCTGGAGCAAGACGTCATCAAACGCACCCTCCTCCCCCTGGGCGGCTACCGCAAAACGGAGATCCGCCAGATGGCTTTCGATTTCGGGTACCCTGAACTGGCCAAAAAAGCGGAAAGCTATGAAATCTGCTTCGTGCCCGACAACGATTACCGCGGGTTCCTCAAACGCAAGGTGGAAGGGCTCGAAGAACGGGTAGACGGCGGCAATTTTGTGCTGGCAGACGGCACCATCGTCGGCAAGCACAAAGGCTATCCCTTCTACACCATCGGCCAGCGCAAAGGGCTCGACATCGCCCTGGGCCGCCCCATCTTCGTCACCGAAATCATCCCCGAAACCAATACCGTGGTGCTGGGCGACGAAGTGGAGCTGAATCGATCGGAAATGAATGTGGGCGGCATCAACCTCGTGAAATACGACCAGCTTTCCGAAGGCATGGAAGCTGTCGTGAAGGTGCGCTACAAAGATAAAGGCACCCTCGCCAACCTCTATCAGGGCGGCGAAGGCCTCACCAAAGTACATTTCTACGAACAGGTAAAAGGCATCGCGCCCGGGCAAAGCGCCGTTTTCTATGAAGGAGACGATGTGCTGGGAGGCGGCATCATCCGCAGATAAGGAAAAAACTTACGAACAATATGAGACCCCTCCGATCGGAGGGGTCTTTTTATTATCATTTATCCCGTTGCGCTACGGTCACGAACATGGAATCCGCGAACCGCCGGAACCCTTCCACCACCGTACTTTCCACGATCCGAAGCCCGCAATCCCGCTCCAGGAAAGCGGCCGCGTCTTCGTTCTCTTCCCGGAACACAGAACAGGTAATATACACAAGCGTTCCCCCAGGCGCCAGGAACTTCGACACGTTCTTCGCGATCTTCTTTTGCAGCGCAGCATACTCCGCGATCTTCGCCGCTTCGAAGTAATACAGATTCTCCGGAGACCGGCCCCAGGTGCCGGAACCGGTACACGGCGCGTCGAGGATGATGCCGTTGAACGAAGTATGCGGTAAATGGCCGCCCAGCCGGGGATCGGTGAGATCGAGCGTACGCGACGCATAATCCCGTATACCCGCTTCGGCAAAGCGTTTGCGGAGATTATCGAGGATGGAAGAACGGACGTCGCTCACCAACAGGCGGATATCCGGCTGATGATCGTGCAGGAGAATGGATTTGCCCCCGCTGGCAGCACAGCAGTCCCACCAGTATTCCTTCGCTTTGGGATGGAACCGCAGCCCGGTTTCCTGGGAAGAGAGGTCCTGTATCTCGTACCAGCTTTTCTCCGGCAGGATGGCTTCGGTTTTGGTGCCGTTGGGAAGGGCGATGGCGTCTGTCCCGACAGTCGCGTACACTACGCCGGCCTGTTCCAGTTGCCTGACGATCGCTTTCCTTTTACCGGGGCGCGCGCGGATGAAAAGGCGGGGCTGCTGGAGGAAGGACCGTGTAAATTCACCGGCCTCGATGGAAGGCGACAGATGCGCCTGGAAGGGGAATACGGCAGCGGGATCCCAGTCCAGTTGCGCGATGGCCAGTTTTTCGGCCAATGATGACGAAATGTGTTTGGCGAATTCCGGCCGCAGGGATGCCAGCATGGCGTCCGGAGCGTTTTCGCAGAGGAAGGTGGCCAGCAGGAGGCGGTCTTCCACCGGCATATCTGTTTGCCAGCGGCCCAGCCGGTAATAGCGGTAGACCAGCTGCTGGACGGTTTTACGGTCGCGGCTGCCCATTTGGGGTCTCGATTTGAAGAATTGCTTCAGAAAATGGTGCAGCGGCACGCTGCCATCGTATTCTTCCAGCACGGCTGCGGCCGACCGGAGGTAATTTTCCCATCGCGTCATGGGCGCAAAGATAAACCTATCCCGCGAAAGCCGCATTTCGAAACCCACCTTATCAAGGCCCCCACAATGCGGCCGGTCGTGTAATGTGTTTCACCGGGCCGGAATCGTTCGGCATCACCGAAGATCCGGCAACGTATACATTTCCCGGGGATACGCTGAAATTATGGACGGGCAGGCCGCCGGCGGTCTATTTCCTCCGGAAGAAATGATCCAAATGAGAAGGGCGACCACAGCGGTCGCCCTTCTTTCGATATACAATTACGGTAATTATACTTTCAGCAGCGCTTTCACGGGATCCTTTCCGAACAGGAGCTGCTCGGGATTTTCCAGCATGTCTTTCACACGAACGAGGAAGCTTACGGATTCGCGGCCGTCGATGATGCGGTGGTCGTAGCTGAGGGCTACGTACATCATGGGGCGGATCACGACCTGGCCGTTAACGGCCATGGGGCGTTCCTGGATTTTGTGCATGCCGAGGATGGCGGATTGCGGGATGTTGATGATGGGCGTGCTCATGAGGGAGCCGAACACACCACCGTTGGTGATGGTGAAGGTACCGCCGGTCATCTCGTCCATGGTGAGTTTGCTGTCGCGCGCTTTGGTAGCGAGTTCTACCACTTTCTTCTCGATGTCTGCCATGCCGAGGCTTTCGGCGTTGCGGATCACCGGTACCACGAGCCCTTTGGGCGCGGATACGGCGATGGAAACATCGCAATAATCGTGGTAAATGATCTCGTCACCATCGATGTAAGCGTTCACTGCGGGGAATTCCTGCAGGGCGAAGCAAACGGCTTTGGTGAAGAAGCTCATGAAACCGAGGTTCACGCCATGGGCGGTTTTGAAGGTTTCCTTGTATTTGGAGCGGATGGCCATGATGTTGGTCATGTCTACCTCGTTGAACGTGGTGAGCATGGCCGTGGTGTTTTTGGCTTCCACGAGGCGGCGCGAAACGGTTTTGCGGAGGTTGCTCATTTTCTCGCGGCGGTCTGCGCGGGAGAACAGCTCCTGGCCGATGGCCACGCCGGGGTTCTGCAGGGCGGCGAACACGTCGTCTTTCATGATCTTGCCATGGGCGCCGGACCCTTTGATGCTGGCGGGGTCCACTTTTTTGTCGGCGAGCACGGCGGCGGCAACGGGGCTGGCTTTCACATCGTTGGGGATGGAGGTAACCGGGGCCTGTTGCGCGGCGGGAGCGGCTTTCGGCGCTGCAGGAGCGGCCTGGGGCGCGGGGGCCTTGCCGGCCGGGCGTGCGGCGGATGTATCGATCTGGCAGGCTACGTCGCCGATGAGCAGCGTATCGCCTTCTTTCGCGATGGTTTTGAGGATACCGGCTTCTTCGGCATTCAGCTCGAAGGTGGCTTTCTCGGATTCCAGCTCGCAGAGCACTTCATCCCTTTCCACATATTCGCCGGTTTGTTTGATCCATTTGATGAGGGTTACTTCACTGATGGACTCCCCAACGGTAGGGACCTTGATATCGATCGTGCCTTTGTTGGACGCGGGCGCGGCCGGGGCGGCGGCTTCGGGAGCCGGGGCCGGGGCGGTGGCGGCGGGCGCTGCTGCTGCTGCCGGAGCGGCTGGTTGCGGTGTTACGCCTTCCGTAGCGTCTGTGTCGATAGTGGCGGCTACGTCACCGATGTTGATGGTGGCACCTTCTTCGGCCACGATCTTCAACACGCCGGCTTTCTCGGCGGTCAGTTCCAGTGTGGCTTTTTCGGACTCCATCTCGCAGAGCACGTCGTCCTGGTGCACGAATTCGCCGTTCTTCTTCAGCCATTTAGCGATGGTAACTTCGCTGATCGATTCTCCTACCTGAGGTATTTTAACTTCGATAATCATGTGTATAACCCTCCCGTAAAATGTAACGTTAAAAATTCATGGGTAAAATTAAGGGGATTCCGGTTAGCGCGGCTTCCTTTTCTTTTACTTTATGCTTAAATGTTGAATGCTGTGTCGATGATTTCCTGTTGCTCCTGGGCGTGGACCTTGCTGTAACCCGTTGCCGTGGCGGCGCTGGGGTTGCGGGAGATTACACCGTAGTTGAACTGTTTGAGGTTCATCTGCAGGAATCCGGCGGCGCCCATGTTCAGGGGCTCTTCCTGCACCCAGAACCACGTTGCGCCCTTGTACTTCTGCTGGATGGCCTCCAGTTGCGCGACCGGCAGCGGATACAGCTGCTCCAGGCGAACTACCGCCACATCCTTCCGGTCTTCCTTCATCTGCTTTTCGCTCAGGTCGAAATACATTTTGCCGGTGCAAAGCAGCACTTTCTTCACCCTTGCCGGTTCGGTGATGAACGGATCGTCCAGCACTTCCCTGAACCCGCCCTGCGTGAAATCGGTAACGGGGCTGTAGCTCCGTACATGGCGCAGGTTGGCTTTGGGCGAGAAGTTGATCATCGGCTTGCGGAACGGCAGCGCGAGCTGGCGGCGCAGGGCATGGAAGAAGCTGGCCGATGTGGTACAGTTGGTAATGAAAATATTGTATTCGGCGCATTGCTGCAGGAAACGCTCCAGGCGGGCGCTCGAGTGCTCGGGGCCCTGCCCTTCGTAACCATGCGGCAGCAACATCACCAGCCCGCTCTGCTTCTGCCATTTGGTTTCGGCGGAAGTGATGAACTGGTCGATGAGCGTTTGCGCACCGTTCATGAAATCGCCGAACTGTGCTTCCCAAATGGTCAGCGCATTAGGGGTGGCGATGGAATATCCGTATTCAAAGCCCAGCACGGCAAACTCGCTCAGCAGGGAATTATAGATGCGGAACTTGCCCTGGCCGTCGCCGATACGGCTCAGGCGGCTGTATTCCTCGTCGTTTTCCTCGCTGCGGAGCACGGCATGGCGGTGCGAAAAAGTACCGCGCTTCACGTCCTGCCCGCTGAGGCGCACGTCCTTACCGGATTGCAGGATGCTCGCGTAAGCCAGCAATTCGCCCGAAGCCCAGTCCAGCAGCCCCTGTTCAGCGAACAGTTTCTGTTTGTCCTTGAGCAGTTTATCCACCTTGCGAAGCGTTTTGAAACCTTCGGGGATGGCCATGATGTCTGCGAACAGTTTGTCGAGCTCGGCTTTGGAAATGGCGGTGTCGGGGGATTTGACGAAATCTTCCGGCGTGGATTTCCGCAGTTCCTGCCACCAAACTTCCGGGGCCTGGTACTTATAGGGAAGCGGGTGTTGCTTTACATTATCGAGCCGCTCCTGGAGATCTTTCCAGAAAGCTTTTTCCATTTCCTGCGCAATGGCCGCGTCTACGTCGCCATTGGCGATGAGCTCGCGGGAATAGATTTCCCGGGGATTGGGATGTTTTTCGATGGCTTCGTACAGCTTGGGCTGGGTGAACTTGGGATCGTCTCCCTCGTTGTGCCCGTGCTTGCGGTAGCACACCATATCAATATAAATGTCGGAATTGAATTCCTGGCGGTAGCGCGTGGCGATCTCGGCTACTCTCACGGTGGCTTCCACATCGTCGCCGTTCACATGGAAAACGGGCGCCTGCACGATGGAAGCTACGCTGGTGCAGTAGTCAGACGAGCGGGCGTCTTCGAAATCGGTGGTGAAACCGATCTGGTTGTTGATGACGAAGTGCATGGTGCCGCCGGTGTAATACCCGCGGAGCTTGCTCATCTGCGCCACTTCGTATACCACGCCCTGCCCTGCGATGGCCGCGTCTCCGTGGAGGAGGATGGGGAGGATCTGGTCGTAGTCGCTGTTATAGATGACATCGGCTTTGGAGCGGGCGAAGCCGACAACCACGGGGTCTACCACTTCGAGGTGAGACGGGTTGGGCGTCAGCTGCACGTTCACTTCCTTACCGGCCGGCGTCTGGATGCTGGCGCGGAAGCCGAGGTGGTATTTTACGTCGCCCGAGCCCATGGTGGTGTCGGGGATGGCGGTACCTTCGAATTCGGAAAATATCTGTTCGTAAGTTTTGCCGAGGATGTTGGCGAGCACGTTGAGGCGGCCGCGGTGGGCCATGCCGATCACGGCTTCTTTCACTCCGTATTCTGCGGCGGTGTTGATCATGGCGTCGAGCGCGGGGATGGTGGTTTCACCGCCTTCGAGGGAGAAGCGTTTCTGGCCGATGTATTTGGTGTGCAGGAACTGCTCGAACATCACGCCCTGGTTCAGTTTGGTGAGCACGCGCTTCTTCTGTTCGGCCGCGAGGGGTTTGCGGAGCGTGGTCTCCATTTCCTTCTGCAGCCATTCGATCCTTTTCAGATCGTTGATATAGGTGAACTCGATGCCGACTTTCCCGGCATAGATTTCTTTTACATGCTGAACGATTTTTTCGAGGGGAGCTTTACCGAGGCCAATGATCTGGCCGGCGAAGAATTCCGTTTTGAGGTCGGCGTCGGTGAGGCCGAAATGGGCGAGGTCAAGATTGGCGTGCCTGTCTTTCCTTTCGCGGATGGGATTGGTTTTGGCGATGAGGTGGCCTTTTTTGCGATAGGCCTGGATAAGGCGGTAAACGCCCAGTTCCTTCGTCAGCTGTTCGTTCGATACTCCCAGGGCAGTGGTACCGGTTGCTGCCGCACCCGCTTTCCCGTTCGCGTTGCTTACCGCAAAGTCGAATCCTTCAAAAAATTTGATCCATTCCGGGTCTACCGAGGCCGGATCCTCGCGGTACGCATTGTACAGCGATTCTATGTACGCCGGGTGCGAGTTGGTGACAAACGAAAAGTCCTTCATTTACAACGAATTTAAGCTTGGTCTTTAATTCTGCTTTAACCTATAACAGCAAAAAAGTGTTACGGGATTGCAAATATCGCTAAAGATTTGGGATTTTACGGGCTTTTTACCGGATTTACAGGGCGGAAAAGGTGGCCCGGATTTCACTTTTTTTTAACATCTTTGCAGCACAAAGGAAGTGGGAATACCGGCCAAATCCCGAATTCCCGGTTTTTATTTTTGTTTATCCAAAGATAAAACATACCTTTGCCGTCCGAAACTTGAAATTTATACAATGGCAAACCATAAAGCAACGAAAAAAGACGTACGTCAGAGCAGAGCGCGTAATGAACGTAACCGTTACTACGGGAAAACTACCCGTAATGCCATGCGGGATCTGAAGAAGCTGACCGACAAGGCAGCCGCTACCGAGAACCTCCCGGAAGTGCTGTCAATGATTGACAAGCTGGCTAAACGCAACGTTATCCACAAGAACAAAGCAGCTAACCTGAAAAGCAAGCTTACCCTGAAGGTAAACGCGCTCGCTTAATCATCAGGCTGTTAAACTCATAAATCAGCTCTTCCCTGCAATACGGGAAGGGCTTTTTTCATTTCCCGTACCCACTCCCCTATTCAAATATCGACCCCGCCCCTGAAGGAATCCCCCTATTGCCGTATATTTACACCAACTTCCTAACAATCAAATTATTAACCATTGATTTTCAACAGTCTAAACCGCAAATGGCGCACCCTCGCCCTGGCAGCCCTTTTAGCCACACCGCTCCAAACCACTCAGGCTCAAGACCTTACCACAAAATACGAACGCTCCGGTGCCCGGGAAACCGTCACCTATGCCGAATGCATCGATTACTGGAAGATGCTCGTCCGCCGCTTCCCGCAGCTTCATATCCGCGAAATCGGTCCCACAGACGCCGGGTCCCCCCTGCACCTGGTCACCCTCTCCCCCGACCGCGACTTCGATTATGCCAGCCTGCACCGCAAAAACCGGCGCATCATCCTCATCAACAACGGCATCCATCCCGGCGAGCCCGATGGCATAGACGCCACCATGATGCTCGCGCGCGACATCTGCCTGGGCAAAAAAAAGCTCCCCGCCAATGTGACCCTTGCCATCATCCCGCTCTATAACATCGGCGGATCGCTCAACCGTTCGGAATTTTACCGGGTAGACCAGAACGGCCCGGCCGCCTTCGGCTCCCGCGGAAACGCCCAGAACCTCGACCTCAACCGGGATTTCATCAAAGCGGATTCCCGCAACGCCAGAACGTTCCACCAAATCTACCACCTCACCGACCCCGATGTGTTCGTAGATAACCATGTCAGCAATGGAGCTGACTATCAGCATATTATGACATTACTGTCTACCCAACACGGAAAACTCGGCGGGCCCATGGGCGCCTGGCTCCACGATACTTTCGAACCCGCACTGTACAAAATGATGCAGGATAAAGGGTACGACCTGCTGCCTTACGTGAACCATTTCGGGCCAACGCCCGACAGCGGGTGGACCGCCTTCGCCGACGGGCCCCGCTATTCCAGCGGCTACACCACCCTGTTCCACACTTTCGGGTTTGTGCCCGAAACGCACATGCTGAAGCCTTACAAGCAGCGTGTAGAGGCCACCTACGCCCTGATGGAGTGCTTCATCCGGTTCACATCGGAGAACAGCGCAAAGATCAAAGCCCTCCGCGACGCCACGAAGACAGCGGTCAAAACGCAGGAAAAATTCCCCCTGAGCTGGGAGCCCGATACGAGTAAACCGCAGTGGTACACTTTCAAAGGGTTCGAGGCGGGTTACAGACCGAGCGATGTGTCCGGGTTGCCGCGCCTGTTTTACGACCGATCGAAGCCTTATGAAAAGCAGATCCGCATTTTCAATCACTTTGAGCCGGGCAATTTCGTGACGCGGCCGGATGCTTACGTGATCCCGCAGGGATGGTGGGCCGTGATCGAGTTGCTGCAAGGGAACCATGTGAAGATGCGCCGCTTGCAGCGAGACACCACGATCGAAGTGGAGACGTATACTATCAAGGATTTCAAGACGGTGACCTCGCCGTACGAGAAACATTATTTGCATTTCGGGGTGAAGACGGAAACGTCCAAACTGCGGATCACGTTCAGGAAGGGGGATTGGTATATTCCCATGGACCAGGCGGCCAACCGGTATTTGGTGGAGACGCTGGAACCGGGGGGCGCGGATTCTTTCCTGGCCTGGAATTTCTTTGACGCCATATTGGGCCAGAAGGAAGGATATTCGTCTTATGTGTTTGAAGACACGGCGGGAGAATTTTTGCGGTCGCACCCGGAGGTGCGGAAGGCATTGGAAGCGCGCCGCGCCGGGGATTCCACGTTCGCAAAAAGCGGTTCCGCGCAGCTGAATTTCGTGTATCGCCAATCGCCGTGGAACGAGCCGGGATTCATGCGGTACCCGGTGTTCAGGGTGGTGAAATGATGGTTGGAAGGGTCAATGTTTCTGCAACAGGATGAACGTGTGCTGTTCTCCGTAAAAATGATTGTAGACCAGCGCGGTCTTGTGACGGCCCGAAAGCAGCTCCTGCTGGGCGGTCCACATGCCGAAAGCGCCTGCGGTATCGTATTCGCCGCAATATTGCTTGAAGGGAATGTTGGTGGCTGTAGATGGAAGGGCTTTTTCCACCACTGCATAAAAATGATCGAAACGCGTGTCGCCATTGCGGCCGATGACGAGTAAATCCACATCTTCCGCTTTCACGCCCTGCTTTTGCAGGAATTGCGCGAGCTGGGACGCCACCTGATCAGGCGCAGGCCTGTAAAGCATCTGTATGCCCCTTACTTCGACCGGCGCGGGTTGCGTGCCGACGAGGAAAAACACGGCGCCTTCTCCGGCAATGGTTCCCGGCGTACCGGACGCCAGCATATCCGCCGGCTGGGTGAGTGCGGATTTCCAGTAGCCGATGCGGCTTTTAATGAAGAAATGCTCCACCGTCATTTCGTCGAAACCACCTACCAGCACACTTTCCGCATTTCCCTCCTGGATCTGCAGCAGGCTGTCGAGCAGCGCGTGCTCGAAAGAGAAACCCCTATGCACAAACGTATTGTTATAATCCGTGCACTGCTGTTGCAGGGCGATGAGGCCGTTGACGGAGTTATAGGTGGATTGAATGAACGGCGTGGGATTGAGCGCCGTTTCTTCATAAGTGCGGATATCGTGTAGAAACTTTTCCGTGTCCTGCAGGCTGCCGCGACCCGTACCTGTAATAATGGCGCCGGGCACGGTGGCGTTGGCGTTCCGCAGACATTGCAATGCCGCCGTGAGCCCCATTTTAAGCAACCGGCTCATACGGCGCAGGCTGTTGGGCGGAATGAACCCCGCGTACCCCGGCTCCTGCGCGCGCAGGAGGTTCCGCTCTTCGAGCGGGAGGAACTGCGGTGCATACTCCCCCGAAAAGCTCTGTTGCGGGGAAATCGCTGCACTGGCCTGTATGTAGCACTTAATTTCCATATTTACTGATCACGAGTGATGCATTGTTGCCGCCGAACCCGAAAGAGTTGGACACTACGTTCTTCACGGGCGATTCTTCCAGCAGGCGCGTTTCCGGCGAGATGCGCAGCTCTTCCATGCGCGTCGTAAAGTTGAGGTTCGGCCAGATCATCTGCCGGTTGATCGCCAGCACGGAATAGATCGCCTCGATGGCCCCGGCCGCCGCGAGGGTATGGCCGGTAAAGGGCTTGGTGGAGCTGAACGCCGGCACCTCGTTCCCGAAGAGCCTTTCCAGCGCCCGGCCTTCCGACACGTCGTTATTCAGCGTAGCCGTGCCATGCACATTCACGTACTGCACGTCTGCCGGCGAAAGCCCGCCCATTTCCAGGGCCTTCCGCATGGCTTCGAAAGCTCCGTCGCCCTCGGGGGAGGGAGACGTGGGATGGAAGGCTTCATTGGTATTGCACCATCCACTCAGTTCAGCCATGGGCCTCGCTTTGCGGCGCTGCGCGAAACTTTCCGATTCCAGCACGAGATACGCCGCGCCTTCGCCCAGGTTGAGGCCGTTACGATCATTGTCGAACGGCATGCAATGCCTTTTATCGATGTTCTTGAGGGAATTGAAACCATTGATGGTAAACCGTGTGAGCGCTTCGGTGCCGCCGCACACCGCCCTGTCTACGAGCCCTGCGCGAATGAGCCGCGCGCCGTACATGAGCGCGTTGGCCGACGAGGAGCAGGCAGTACTGATGGTGGTGACATAAGCCGTAAGGCCGGTTTCGTCGGCGATGCGCTGGGTACAATCCGCACAATCGAGGGTATCGATGAGCTGGAGGAAGGTACCTTCCTTTTGGGGGTCGAGGATATCGAAATAGATTTTCTCGGTGTCGCACATGCCGCCAACAGTAGATGCATTGATGAAGGCGGTCGGGGTTTCGGCGGCATCATTGATACCGGCGGAGCGCAGGGCTTCCTGCATGGCCACGAGCCCCAGGAGCGTGGTGCGGGTGAAGCCGGTGGTATCCGGGAGCCCGGCCAATTTCGCCAGTTCTTCCGACGAACATTTCACTTCTCCGACCGGGAGCACGTTCCGGTGAATGGTATCCACGAACCGTGAATAGCCGATGCCGCTCCGTTGCGCCCGGAGGCTGCGGAAATTCTCCTCCACGTTATTCCCGATGGCGGAGATCATACCCATACCTGTTATCAACACACGTTCTGCCATACGGTCCATGCGGGATCAGGCCGCCTGTTTGCTCATAATGAATTCTGCCATGGATTGAACGCTCTGAAGGATTTTACGGCCTTCGCGAGGGTCTTCCACTTTGATCTTATAGTTTCTTTCCAGCAACACCATCAGTTCCAGCGAATCAATGCTGTCGAGCCCGAGGCCTTCGCCAAACAGGGGGGCATTGTCGTCAATGTCTTCCGGTTTGGTATCCTGCAGGTTCAGGGCTTCGATGATCTGCTGTTTGAGTTTCAGTTTTAATGCTTCCATGTTGTTGTAGGTTTTACGCCCACGGCGTATTCCAGGGGGGTAAAATTAGTTGTTTTACCGTTGTTAAGAAAATGTTCTTTATCCGATCCTGCGCTGCTCCACTACGGCCGCTGCTACCAGCATGGCCCCGCCGCATATGAGCAGCTTGGCGATATCGGGCAGCACGTACGGGATATGGCCGTTGCGCAGGTAAATATCGTTAATGGCGTCCAGCCCCCAGCTCAGGGGCGATAACCGTCCTATCATCTGCATCGATTCCGGCATGATCTCCAGCGGTATCCAGATGCCGCCGATGGCACTGAGGATCACGATGCTCACCGCCCCGAAATTCAACGCCTGGTTGGGTGTTTTGAAGATCGTCCCGATGAGGATGCCGTACGCCGTGGCCGTTACGCCGATGCTCGCCGCCACGAGGAACCCCGCCACATGGTTTACCCCCAGCTGCAGTTCCGGAAGGCCCAGCATCGGGAGCAAATACAATCCCACCATGATCATCAAATAGAACTGTACAATGCATATGCCGACGAAAAACAGCAGTTTCCCCGTGAGCACAGACAGGTAATTCCCGGGAATGAGCTTCATCCGCACCAGGCTCCCGTCTTCCCGCTCGCGGATCATATTCCCGGCGATGGGGATCACGATGAAGAACATGGCGAAAATGCTCCAGGCGGGCACATTATGTTGTACGGAGTTGGAGATGACGTCGATCTGCTTCCCCTCTCCCAGGCTCGTTTCCCGGAGCGCCACGGCTTTGAGGCGGATGGCGGGGAAAGTGTCCTGGCTGAGGCTGTCGCGGCTGCGGAGTTGCAGCTGGATGCGCTCCAGCAACAGATCGGTTTCCACCTGGGTGAGAAAATTGTCCAACGCCTGGTGGATGGCGCTTTTAAAGGCTTTCTTGGCCGCGGGGTCGAAATACAGCTGTACGGCGAGGGAGTCGTTGGAAAGGGCTTTCACCGGCAATTGCGACGGCAGGCCCATCCGCTTCGAAATATCGTTTACGATCTTGTTGGCATTACTGACGATTTCCGCCGTAGCGCCTTTGGGAACGGTAATGCTGATCTTGTATTTACCTTTGGCCACCATGCTTTTCGCCGCTGCCTCCGACAACGGCTGGCCGTTGATGGAATCGACGACATTGAATTGCCCGCTTTCCTGCAGCCCTTCGCGGATGTACCGTCCGAGCCGGCCATGGTCGTTATCCACCGCGAGAATATCGAACTTCACTTCCTGGTAATCGCGGAAAGGCGCGTCCTGGATGAGGGCCATTACGGTGATCAGCACCAGCGGCATGGCAAACAGCAGCGCCAGCCCGGCTTTGTCGCGCCGCAGCAATAACCATTCTTTCCGTATCGTGGCGATGATCCTTAACATGTTTGCTTTTGTTTAATCCCGCACGGCATGGCCGGTATAATGGAGGAACACGTCTTCCAGGTTGCGGCAATGACCGTGACGGCCAACGAGTTCTTTCGGCGTGCCCTGCACCACCAGCGTACCTTCGTCGATGATCGCCACCTCATTGCAGATCTGCTCGGCTTCGTCGAGCAGGTGCGAGGTGTAGATGACGCTGTTGCCTTTCGCGTTGTAATCCCGCAGGAATTGCAGGATCATGCTGCGCGATTGAACATCCACGCCGGCGGTAGGCTCGTCGAGCACGAGGAGCCTGGGCTCGTGAAGGATGGACGCGATGATATTGGCGCGCCTTTTCATCCCGCCCGAAAATTTCCCGGTTTCTTTATGTGCGGCCTTTTCCAGCCCGAAAGCTTCGAGGTGCTGCATGATTTTTTCGCGGAGGGGTTTGCCGCTGAATCCGTAGAGGTTCCCGAAATACCGGAGGTTCTCGAAAGCCGTCAGTTGCGGAAAGAGGGCGATGCGCTGGGGCACCACGCCGATAGCCCTTTTGATGGCTTCGCGATTGGCAGGCACCTGCGGCATGCCGAAGATTTCCGCGCTGCCGCCGGTAGCTTCCACCAGTCCGCAGAGGATGGAGATCGTCGTGGTTTTCCCGGCGCCGTTAGGCCCGAGGAGCCCGGCGATCGTTCCTTCGGCGAAGGTGCACGAAAGTCCGCGGAGACTGGGTGTCAGTGCTCCGGCGTACGTTTTCTCCAGGTCTTTCACGGCAATGCTGTTCATGTCGCTTTTCCTCAGAGTTTAACGGTAGACAGGCGGCGGAATACTTTTTCTTCCATATCGGCGATCTGCAGGAGCATTTTGCCCAGTTCGCCGTAGGAAACGTTGTCGGCCGAACGCGCTTTGCAGACGCGCCCTGCATGGGCGGCAAAGTTACGCCAGGCGTCGCCCACCTGCGTCAGTTCGCGGCCTGCGTCTATCAGCCCGGGCTTGTCCAGCAGCGAACCGGCTTCCTGGAGGAAGGCGGCGTACATGAACCGGAACCCGGCGCCGCCGGTCCCGATCTCTTCCTGCATGCGGATCACGTTACCGAGGTAAAGCGCGGCTTTGCGGTCTCCCGCTTTGGCGGGATAATCTTTCATCCTTTTAGCGAGGAACCGGATGCCTTTCACGCCGAACATGGGAACGGGGATCTTGAGCATGTAATGGCAGGCCTGGTCGATGCCGGCTTTCACCGGGCCGCGGAAATCCACTTCCTTCGGCACGCTCACGGGGTAATACATTTTGCCTTTCGGCGCGGGGAACCCTTTGGCGAAGCGGGCGCGGACGAGATTTTCGGTATCGATGCGGGTTACGGTGTCCATGATGGGATCGGAAACGAGGTAATCGTCTCCGTCCTTACCGTATACCACGAGGTTATGCGCGTTGAAATGGAAGCGGTACGATTCCGGGAAATATGGAAGATAGTACACGCTGGATTGCAATCCGACCGGCACGCCGTCCCCGACCAGTTCGTCGAGGGTTTTCATGGCGCTGTCCACACTGCTGAACTTGCGCGATTCCATCGTAACGCCGAGCCTTTTGCAAGCGCGGGAAAAGATGGCGCCGGGCCAGATGCGGTAGGTGGTGCCGGGCACGCCGTTCACTTTCACGAAAGGCAGGTGGCCGAAAAAGATGCCGGCCCCGATCCCGAAGGCCATGGGCTCGCTGATCTGGAGACCATGATGGCCGAAGAGGTTGGATATTACGCCGCTTTCACAGTGGGCGGTTTGCGTGTGGCTGAATTGTGTCATGTCTGTTCGTTATGCTGGGCGCTTGAATGGAAGCAGTTCGCCGCTGCGGAGGGCCTGGGCGGGGATGCCGAAAATTTCCGCATAGCGGTCGATCATCTTGTCTGACAGGCCTTTGAATACCTGGGGTTTCATATGCCGTTTTACCTGCCACTGGAATTTGCCGGCTTTGAGGGCCAGTAGCGGAAGGTCGAGCAAGGTACGTTCCATGTAATAGGCGACAGGGCTTAGTGCTCCCGCTTCCACTTTGGATTTCGTATCGGCCACACGCTGTTCCACTTCATCCCAGGCCTGGCTGAGCGCCACGTTTTCCGGTTCCCAGCCGATGCTGGTGGCCGTAGTGTAATCGCCCTGCTGGTCCACTGCGTAGAAAAGTTGCTTGAACGTACCGTGATGCAGGTTGTCGCCGTCCTGCGGAACTTCATCTTTTTTCATGTTGTGCAGTTTTTTCGTTGATGAGGGATCAGCTCCCTGATATTATTTGAAATGCAGCAGGCACCGGATTTTCCGGCGGCTGCTGCATGGTAGTTCGTTTATTTTCGGCCGGTAAAAAGGCTTAGACAACGGTGATGCCGGCGTAAGCATACGAGAAGCGTGCGCTTTCGGGCACCATCATCACGATCGTATCGCCTTTCTTCAGCATGCCCTGGTTCAGCAGTTCTTCCAGCATGAAATACGGGGAAGCCGTGCCCACGTTGCCGACGCGGGTCAGGTTGGTAAACCATTTTTCCTGCGGGATATGCACGCCCAGCCGCGCGATCTCTTCATCGATCTTGAAACGGAAGAATTCGGAAGAGAGGTGCGGCAGGAACCAGGTGAGCTTATCGATATCGATGTTATATTTTTCGACGAGGTCTTTCCACATCTGTGCTCCGGAAGGCACGATGTTCTTGCCGAGCAGGCGGGTGTCCTGCTTGAAGGAGAAGACGCTGTTGGCGGCCCATTCTTCGGGCGTCATGTCGGTCCAGCCTTTGGTGGAGCCGTCTTCGTTCTTCACGGCGCCGGCGTACATGCAGGTTTCGAGCTCATGCGCGTACGAGGCAATTTCCACCCAGTCTACCCGCAGGCTGAGCCCTTCATCGTTGGGCTTGTCCTGGAACAGGGCGGCGCTGGCGCCGTCAGACAGCATCCAGCGGAGAAAATCTTTTTCGAAAGCGATGATGGGATTTTCGGTGAGTGTTTTCAGGTTATCCGTTTCCGGTTCGAAGTTGCGGGACAGCAGCCAGGCGGAGAATTTTTCGGAACCGGTGCTCACGGCGTTGGCGGTGTTGCCGCACTTAACAGACATCCAGGCGTATTTGAAAGCCTGCATACCGGCCGCGCAGGCGCCGGTGGCGGCGATCAGTTCCACGGGCTGGCATTTGAGGATGCCGTGCACCATGGCTGCGTGGTTGGGCAGCAGCTGGTCGGGGCTGGTAGTGCCACAGGCCAGAAGTTGCATTTGGGTGATGGGGAATTTATCGTCGAACAGGCTGGCCACTGCGTTTGCGGTCATTTCCGCGTTGGTGTGCGTGCTTTGCCCGTTCTTGTTCTGCGCATAATAACGCGTTTTGATCTTGTTGTTTCCCAGGATGATGTTCCTCGCCCGGGAAGGTTTTCCATCCACCATACCGAGGATGCTTTCCATTTCTTCATTCGCTACCGGCTCGTTCGGCAAAAATTTGGAGAGCCTCGTAATATATACTTCTTTCATCGCAGTGAATTGTCCGTTTTTTACTCGTTCTGAATAGTCGGCACCGGGGCGCCGGAATCATTTCAGGGTTGTTAAATTGATTAAGCGGCCGTAAATATAGAATTAATTCAGTTTTCGCGGAGTTGTATTCCTTTGTAATACGTAACGTCCTCATTAAGTTTCTTCCTGCCGATCGTGAGTTGCAGCCAACTGGCGACGGTGGTGAAAGGGGTGAGGATGGGAATGGCGGCGAGGAGGATGACGCGGTACATGGTAACACGGCCCTGGCGGGCGGGGCTCCCCGGTTCACCGGCTTTGCTGATGTAATTGGCCCAGAACCGGAACGGCTTTACGCCGCGCATTTCGAGGACGATGAGCCCCGGGTCTACTTCCACGCTGTTCAGCGCCAGAAGGTTTTGGTGCAGGTCGCCGAATTCCTTTTTGGCCAGCGCGTTGCCGATGGGCGCGGCAAAGCGGGAAGATTCCACGATCTCCTTTTCCTGGACGCCTGCGGGCGGGAAAACGAAGAACGCGTCTTTCTTGCCTTTGGTGGCCCAGCGGAGGATGGTGATGAGGGACACGAGGTTCGGGTGCTTGTCTACCAGCGCGATGTTCCCGGCCAGTTGGGCGCCGGCGGCGTGCAGGTAGCGTTTCACCTTCTCCTGTGCATTGATCCACATGTTGCGGCAGCCGAGCAGGGTCACCACGGGTTTCCCTTTCAGGAGGCGCTTCCCTTCTTCGCTTTGCAGGAAAGCGGCGATGGGCTGCGAGGGAGAAAGGAACCAGGGCTGGTACGCCAGCAACACCAGGTCGAAATGCTCGTCCGGGTTAATTTTCAGGGGTTGGATGGGCTGGGGTTTGCCCAACACGGTTTCCGGCATGGTATCGAAAAAACGCTGTTTGGGCCAGGGGAATGGGAAATCCTTCACCGGCACGATCTCCTCGAACTGTATCTCGGCCTTGCCTTGCAATGGCGCTAACACATGATCAATGATTCTCTTCAGCTGGCCCGTTTGGGTGTAATACACCACTAATATCTTCGGAAGTTGACTCATATACGGCGGTCGTATGTTCCTAAAAAAACAGCAAACATACAAAAGTTTTTCAATTTGTTATTGCTTGTGGACGCCCCCGGAGCCCATTTTGTCCACGTTAATGGAAGGCTCTCCTTTATAATATATATCGCCCGAGCCCAGGATGGAAGCCTTGAGGGTCCGGCTGGCGTGCAGTTTGATATTTCCGCTGCCGGCGATTTTCACTTCGGCCGTTTCAGCCATGAGGTCGAACGCATTACAGTTGCCGCTGCCGGCGATGTCTACGCTCATGTCGCGGGTTTCGCCCTTCAGGTCGATGTCTCCCGCGCCGGCGATGCTCAGCCTGATCTCGGGTGCGCTGAAAGCCGCTTCCATATCGCCGCTGCCGGCGATGCTCAGGCGAACGGGGCGGTCGGCCGTGAAATGGCTGCCGATCTTAATATCCCCCGAACCGGCCAGTTCCACGTCGGTCAGCTGGTCGGTGGCAAGTTCAACTTTCACATCTTTATGTGTACGGATATTTACATTATTCCTGAATTTGATCCGGAGTTTGTCACCGTCTTCTATTAATTCGATAAGCGGGAGAATATTGTCTTCTGCTTCGAGCGTGGCGGAACCGCCAGACCCTTTGGTGACGTAAACGTCCATACTTCCTTGTACTTCGAGGCGGGAAAAGGGCTTGACGTTGCGGGTTTCAGTGGCTACGCGGCCGCTGCCGCTGACCTGGTCGCAGGCCGAAAGGAACGGCAGGGCAACGAGGAGGAGCGCCATCAGGGTGAATTGCGTTTTCATACAGCAGTTGATTTAGAATCAGGGTATTGGGCGAAAAATACGATAAAATATCCAGATACGGGACGATGGCAATTTCGGGCGAATCTGCGGGAAAGCAAAATCCGAAGTCCGAAATTCCTTTATCTTTGCACCACCATGACAGAAAAGATCCTGATCCTCGATTTCGGGTCCCAGTATACGCAGCTGATTGCACGTTGCATCCGGGAACTGAATACTTATTGTGAAATACAGCCATGTAACAAGCCCATTGAATGGGAAGACAGTATTAAAGGCATTATTCTTTCCGGTTCTCCTTTTTCCGTAAACGACCCGCAGGCGCCTGTGGTAGACATTGCCGCCATGGCGGCGCGTGTACCCGTGCTGGGGGTTTGCTACGGCGCCCAGCTGATGGCCAAGGTTTTCGGCGGCGAGGTGGCCAAGAGCAGCACCCGTGAATACGGCCGTGCGTTCCTGGAACATTCCAACAAGGAAGAGCCCCTTTTCTACGACGTAAACCTGAAAAGCCAGGTGTGGATGAGCCATGCAGACACGATCGTTCGCCTGCCCGAAGTGTTCACCCCCATCGCGCATACAGACAACATCCCGGTGGCGGCCTTCAAAAGCCTCACCCTCGCCAAATACCCCGTTCATGCCGTGCAGTTCCACCCCGAAGTGACGCACTCCATCGAAGGGAAACAAATCATCCGCAACTTCCTCGTCCATATCTGCGGAATGCACCAGGACTGGACGCCCGCGGCTTTCGTTCAGGAAACCGTAGCCCGTATCAAGGCACAGGTGGGAGACAGCAAAGTGGTAATGGCGCTGAGCGGCGGGGTAGACTCTACCGTGGCTGCCGAGCTGATCCACAAAGCTATCGGACAGAACCTGTATTGCGTGTTCGTAGACAACGGGCTGCTGCGCAAAGACGAGTTCGAGACCGTGCTGGATTCCTATAAACACATGGGCCTCAACGTAAAAGGCGTAAACGCGAAAGAGCTGTTCTATGGCGAACTGAAAGGTGTTTCCGATCCCGAAACCAAGCGCAAGATCATCGGCCGCCTCTTCATCGAGGTGTTCCAGCAGGAATCTAAAGCGTTGACAGACATTAAGTTCCTCGGCCAGGGCACCATTTACCCGGATGTGATCGAATCCGTTTCCGTGAACGGCCCGTCGGCCACCATCAAATCCCACCACAACGTGGGCGGCCTGCCGGAAAAGATGAATATGGGACTGGTGGAACCGCTCCGCTTCCTCTTTAAAGACGAAGTCCGCCGCGTTGGCAAGGAAATCGGCATCAGCGACATCTTCCTCGCCCGCCATCCCTTCCCCGGCCCGGGCCTGGCCATCCGCATCCTCGGAGAAATCACCCCCGAAAAGGTGCACATGCTCCAGGAAGCAGACGCCATCTACATCGAACTGCTCCGCGAAATGGGACTCTATAACCAGGTTTGGCAGGCAGGCACCATCCTCCTCCCCGTACAAAGCGTTGGCGTAATGGGCGATGAACGGACTTACGAGTTCACCGTTGCCCTCCGTGCCGTTACATCGACCGACGGGATGACGGCAGACTGGGCGCACCTCCCTTACGAGTTCCTCGCCAAAGTATCGAACGACATTATTAATAAGGTAAAAGGTATCAACCGCGTGGTGTACGACATCAGCTCCAAACCGCCGGCTACTATCGAATGGGAATAATTCCCTTCAACGAATGAGCAGTTACGAATTACGGATGAACGTTTTTTTTCATTTGTAATTCGTAACTGTTTTTATCCATGGAATGATTTTTGCAAATTTGGCCTCATGAACCGAACGAACAACCCGGGCAAGCTGGCACTCAATATGTCTTTCGCCCTCCTGCTTTCCGCCTGTAGCATCTTCCGCCAGGCGCCTCAGAAAACGGATGGCCCGCCTCCCGAACTGAGCAAGCCGGAAAAGGAAGAGCCCAAAAAACCGGTTGAAGAGAAACCCGCTGCCAGGGCTCCCTTCAATGTTCCCGCATTCGCAAAGGAAGTGAAGAAAGACGCCTATAACGTCGCCATCTTCGCACCCCTGTATCTCGATTCCGTTTTTGCCAACGGCCTCGAAATCCCCGGCCGCACCATGCCCCGCTACGTGCTCGCCGGCCTCGAATTCTACGAAGGCGCCCAACTCGCCCTCGATTCCCTTTCCCGCCTCGGCGTGAAACTCAATGTGCAGATATTCGACAGCAAATCCCGGACGAACGACGCGGCCAGCCTCATCCGCAGCCGCCGGCTCGACAATACCGACCTTATCATCGGTTCTGTTTCCTTGCCCGAGATCAAAGTCATCAGCGATTTCGCGAAACGGAATGAAATCAACTTCGTTTCCGCCACCTATCCCAACGATGGCGGTATCTCCAACAACCCTTTCTTCCTCATCACCAACAGCACCCTCCGCTCCAACGTGGAAGCCGTGCATGATTACGTGCAGCGCGGGTTCGCCAACAAAAACATCGTGGTGGTTCGCCGCAATACGCCCTTCGAAGCCGGCATTTATGCCAATATCAAGGCTGCGTACGACAGGATGAACTACGGCAATAAGTCCCGCGTGCGCGAACTGATCTGGAGCGATGCCACCACGGAATCGCAAATCTCGCAGTTACTGCTGGCCGACCGGCCGAACGCGCTTATCGTGACCGCGCTCGACGAAGCCGGCGCCAAAAACATCCTCCGCAAGCTGTCGACCCAACGCGCCACTTACCCCTTGCATGTTTTCGGCATGCCGACCTGGGACGTGATGAAGTTCAAGGAGCCCGAGTTCGAGGGGATGACGATGTATTATACCTCACCTTATTACAACGATAAGACAGATGTTTTTTCTAAATACCTGGCAGACGCGTTCCGCCACAAGTATAAATCCCGCCCGTCAGACATGGCGTTTAAAGGATTCGAGGCTACCTGGTATTTCGTGAAGGCGCTCGCGCAGGATGGGGTGTATTTCAACAAAGACCTCAACAAACCGGGCAACCGCCTCTTCACAACGTTCAATTATCAACCTGTTTACCTCCAGGAAGACGCAGAAACGCCGGATTATTTCGAAAACAAGAACATCTATATCATCCAGAAAGGCGATAGCGCAGACTTTAAGATGAATGCTATCAACTGATTGATAAATAAATGATTACAGAAAAAGACCGGTTTCCCCGGTCTTTTTTTATTCCCCGATCTCCCAACCAGGCGGACCGGTTTTTGTTGTAGATTCAGGTATCCATGCAACCCGTTCTCACATTCACCGAAGGCGGCATTTACTGTCCTGCGGGCGATTTTTACATCGACCCCTGGAAGCCCGCAGACCGCGCCGTGATCACGCACGCGCATTCCGACCACGCCCGTTTGGGCAGCCGGCATTACCTCTGTACGAACGATTCCGTGCCCTTGCTGCGATTGCGGCTGGGGAAGGATATTTCCGTGCAGGGCGCGGGTTGGGGAGAGACGGTGAGGATAGGCGGCGCGGAAGTATCGTTGTATCCGGCCGGCCACATGATCGGTTCTGCGCAGGTGAAAGTGACGGTGGGCGGGCAGTCCTGGGTGGCCAGCGGCGATTATAAAACGGAGAACGACGGTATCTCCGGTGCGTTCGAACCCGTGAAATGCCATACGTTCATTACTGAAAGCACTTTCGGGCTGCCGATCTACCGCTGGCGGCCGCAGACGGCGATTTTCAGCGATATCGAAGGCTGGATGCGGGAAAACGAGGCCGCGGGGAAACAAAGTATCCTGGTGGCGTACAGTCTCGGCAAGGCGCAGCGGCTTTTATACAATTTAGCGCATACGGGGAAGCGCTTCTTCGTGCATGGAGCGATCTACAACGCCCATCAGTCGCTACTTTCAGCAGGATGGCCCCTTCCGGCGGTGGAGCTTATCACCCCGGAAACGAACAAAAGCGAAATGAAAAACCAGCTCATCATCGCACCGCCTTCCGCGGCGGATTCTGCGTGGATGAAGAAATTCTCGCCCTATTCGCTCGGTGTTTGCAGCGGGTGGATGCAGGTACGCGGGAACACCCGGAGAATGAACGCCGATGCAGGCTTCGCGATTTCCGACCATGCAGATTGGCCGGGATTGCTGCAAACGATCAGACAAACCGGCGCGGAAAAAGTATTCGTTACCCATGGGTTCAGCAGCGTACTGGCGCGCTTTCTACAGGAAAACGACCTACCCGCGGAAGCCGTGCGCACGGCGTTCGGCGGCGAAGAAGAAACCGAAACCTCCGCCTGATGCACCAGTTCTCGCAACTCATATCAGCCCTTTCGCACAGCACCAAGACGAACGAAAAACTGGAGCTGCTCAGCCATTATTTTTCCACGGCCGACGAGCGTGACGCCGCCTGGGTGCTGGCCCTGTTCACCGGACGGAAACCCAGGCGCACCGTAAATTCCGCGCAATTGCGCCTTTGGTGCCGCGAGGCCGCGGGCCTTCCCGAATGGTTGTTCGACGAATGCTACCATACCGTCGGCGACCTGGCCGAAACCATCGCACTGCTGTTGCCGCCGCCGGAAAAGGGGGACCGTTCCATGCCGCTGCATTTCTGGATGGAGGCGTTGATCTCGCTGGAAAAGGCACCCGAAGCGGAGAAATCCGCATTCATCCGCAGCGCCTGGGAGCAACTGCAGCCGGGCGAAAGATTCGTTTTCAACAAGCTGATCACAGGCGGGTTCAGGATCGGGGTGTCTCAGGGAACGATCGTCAATGCCATTGCGAAAGCTTTCGGGATGGAGGGCGCGGTGGTCAGCCATATGATCGGTGGAAATTGGGATCCCCGCGCAACCACGCTGCCGCAACTGTTGCACGATCACCACAGCAATCCGGACGATTCGCGGCCTTATCCATTCTTTCTGGCGCATGCGCTGGAAGGAAGCCCCTCGGGCCTGGGGGCGCCGGCCAACTGGCAGGCCGAATGGAAATGGGACGGCATCTGCGGGCAGCTGATCCGCCGGAACGGACAGGTATTCTTGTGGTCGAGGGGCGAGGAACTGATTACCGACAAATTCCCCGAAATCGCCGGTCTGCTGGAATATTTGCCGGACGGGACGGTCGTTGACGGCGAAATACTCGCCTGGGATGAAGTGCTGCATCGCCCGTTGCCGTTTCAGAACCTGCAAACCCGCATCGGCCGTAAAAACCTCACGAAAAAGCAACTGCAGGAGGCGCCGGTGGTACTTTTGGCGTATGATATGATGGAATGGAACGGGCAGGATATCCGGCCGCTGCCGCTCCGCGAGCGCCGGGAGCTGCTGGAAACGCTGGTGAAAACCGCGGACCGGCCGGCGTTGAAGATGTCCCCACTGATCGAATACGGGGATTGGGACGAACTGGCGGTACTTCGCGAACAAAGCCGGGGCAACAATAGCGAGGGCGTTATGCTGAAAAACGCGGGATCCGCGTACCAGGTGGGCCGGCGGCGCGGTGATTGGTGGAAATGGAAGATCGATCCGTTTACCGTGGATGCGGTGATGATTTACGCCCAGAAAGGCCATGGCCGCCGCTCGAACCTGTATACCGACTACACGTTCGCCGTGCGTAACGGCGATCAGCTCGTGCCTTTCGCGAAGGCCTATTCGGGGTTGACGGATGCGGAAATCGCGGAAGTAGACGCCTGGGTGAAGCGGCATGCGGTGGAGAAATTCGGGCCCGTGCGCACCGTGAAGCCCGAACTCGTTTTCGAGATCGCTTTCGAAGGCATCGCGGCGAGCAACCGGCACAAATCCGGTATCGCACTGCGTTTCCCCCGGATACACCGCTGGCGGAAGGATAAACCCGTCTCCGAGATCAATACGCTGGACGATCTCAAACAACTCCTGGCGGCGCAGATGTAACCTCATCAAGATTACCCTTTTAGTCTACAGAATATGTGTTGAAGTGATGTACTACCTTTGATTTGCGGGGGTTGACACCCTGCCGCCAAAACATCCCTGGACCGTAATAGACGGAAGGAAAAAAAGGACCAATCATTCGACGACCAACATTAAAAAAACGCAATTGAACCTACCATTGCCGGACCATTGGCTTTTCTACCGTTATACGAAAAGGATGCAATATTCACACGTGAAAATCATTTAACGCCAGATGGACTTGCAGGCCGCATTGTTGCTAGTATTGATAGGATTTGGGATCGGAACCTTCGGGACCCTGATCGGGGCCGGGGGAGGCTTTATCCTCATGCCTTTATTGCTGTTGATGTACCCGGACATGGCGCCCGACGTACTGACGAGCATTTCGCTGGCGGTGGTTTGCCTGAACGCGACCTCCGGATCGGTGGCGTATGCCCGGAAAAAACGGATCGATTACCGTTCCGCGGCCATTTTCGCGGTCGCTACATTGCCGGGCGCCATTCTCGGCGCCATGGCCACGAGTGTCATTTCGCGGCATGTTTTTAACCTGATCCTGGGGGGATTGCTGATCGTGATCGCGCTCTTCCTGATCGCCAGGCCCAACCGGGGCGCGTATGCCCAGGGTTCGCTCAAGGGGAAATGTGTGGACCGCGACCTCACGGAGCGCAGCGGCGAGCACCATCAATATCGTTTTAATATCTGGTACGGCATTCTGATCAGTTTCGCCGTGGGCTTCATCAGCAGCCTGCTGGGCATCGGTGGTGGTATTATCCACGTTCCGGCGCTGATCAGCGTACTGAATTTCCCCATCCACATCGCAACGGCAACGAGCCATTTCATCCTGGCCATTATGTCTTTGGCAGGCACGATCGTTCATATGATCCAGGGCAGTTTCTGGGAAGGCTGGCAGACCGCGCTTTCCATCGGTATCGGCGTGGTAATTGGTGCGCAACTGGGCGCGGGGCTTTCTAGCAAAGTGAAGCCCAAAGGCATCATGATCGCCCTCGCCGGCGCACTGCTCATCGTAGGCGTCCGGCTCCTGTTCACCTGATTTTTCCATATGCATACAATAGTAATTGCCGGTTGAACGATCAGCCGGCATTTTTTTTCGCCGGACTTTTTGATAATCATTGCAGCATAAAGCTCAGTACGAAAAGTACCGAAAGCACATACATCACAGGGCTGATCTCACGGTATTTTCCGGTGAAGACTTTCAGCAAAACATAAGACAGCATCCCGAAAACGATGCCTTCCGCTATGCTGTACGTGTATGGCATCATGACAATTGCCAGGAACGCGGAGATCGCTTCCGTCACATCATCGAAATTGATTTTTACAACAGCTCCCATCATCAGCATCCCTACGATGATGAGCGCGGGCGCCGTGGCCGCGGCGGGGATCATGGCGAAAAGTGGGGCGAAGAACAATGCCAGGAGGAACATCCCCGCTACTGTCACGGCCGTTAAACCGGTTCTTCCGCCCGAAGCAATACCGCTGGCGCTTTCCACATATGCCGTGACCACGCTGGTCCCCAATAATGCGCCCGCTGTGGTACCCACCGCGTCGGCGAACAGGGCCTGTTTCGCCCGGGGGATGCGGCCCCGGCTGTCGAGCAAACCGGCTTTGCTGCAAAGACCGATGAGCGTGCCTACCGTATCGAACAGATTGACCATCAACAAAGTAAATAGAATCACGACCATATCCATCGAAAATACCCTGTCGAATTCCAGCTGGAAAGCGATCGGCGAAATACCCGGCGGCAAGCTCATGATACCGTGTTCCGGCCAGATGGTCAAACCCAGCGGGATGCCAGCCAGCGTGGCAACGAGGATACCCAGCAACAGCGCGGCATTGACTTTCCTGTACATCAATACAGCGCTGACGATCAGTCCCAGCAAGGCGATGAGCGGCCCGGCGCTCGTGATGTGCCCCATTTTCAGGATGACCCCGTCCAGCTTACCGTCTCCCACATGCCGCATACCCGTTTCGATAATACCGGCATTGGCCATCCCGATCAGTGCGATCAAAAGCCCAATCCCCACAGATATCGCGTGTTTCAGGTTCTCGGGGATGGTGTTGATGATCGCTTCCCGGATGTGAAAGAGCGACAGGAAAATGAAAATGATGCCTTCCAGGAAGACGGCCGTTAGCGCAAATTGCCAACTGTAGCCCATTCCCAGCACGATGGTGTATGCGAAGAAAGCATTGAGGCCCATCCCTGGCGCCAGCCCCACCGGCAAACGCGCATATAATCCCATTACCAGTGTGCCGATGGCGGCAGCGAGAGCCGTGGCGGTGATCAATGCGTTGAAATCCATCCCGGTTTTGGACAGGATCATGGGGTTGACGGCCAGGATGTACGCCATGGTCGAAAAGGTAGTCAAACCCGCCAGCAGTTCCTGCCTGACCGTTGTACCGTGTTCGTGTAAACGAAAGAAATCGCGCATAGGGCAAAGGTAGGCCATGCGGGAATTTTTCCTAATTTCATTGTCTGATGAAACACACACCCGGCTGGCAAGCGATCGAACAGTGGCTGGGAGCGAAAGGACTGGCCCCTTTCGCCTTCCAGGAAGAAGCATGGGAACATTACCTCCAGGGCCGCTCCGGCCTGGTGAATGCCCCCACGGGCTTCGGCAAGACTTTTTCCTTATTCCTCGGCTCGGTTATCCGCTGGATCAATGAGCACCCGAAAGACTACCGGTCTCGCACCGGCAATGGCCTCCGCCTCATGTGGATCACTCCGTTGCGGGCGCTGGCCAAAGACATCGGCCGTGCCATGGAAGAAGCCCTGGGGGAGCTTCACGTACCCTGGGCCGTAGGAATCCGAAGTGGCGATACGCCCCTCAGCGTACGGGAAAAACAAAAGCGCAACATGCCCGAGGTGCTCATCATTACCCCGGAATCCCTCCACATCCTCATCGCCCAGAAAGAATATCCCAGGCGGTTCGAACATCTCGAAACCATCGTGGCCGACGAATGGCACGAGCTCCTGGGCAGTAAGCGCGGTGTGATGACCGAGCTCGGCATCAGCCGGCTCCGCGGCCTCCGCACCGATCTCCGCATCTGGGGCATTTCCGCGACCATCGGCAACCTCGACGAGGCGCTGGACGTACTGCTCGGCAACCTCCCCGGCGAACGGGTCATCGTTCGGGCAGATGTCCGCAAGGCCATCGAAGTGGAATCCATATTGCCCGACGAGATCGAAAAATACCCATGGGCGGGGCATATGGGGCTGCGACTCCTCCACAAAGTGATCCCCGTCATCATGGAAAGCAATACCACCTTGCTTTTCACCAACACCCGCGGACAATCGGAAATATGGTACCACCAAATCCTCAGGGAATGTCCAGAGCTGGCAGGCGCCATCGCGCTGCACCACGGCTCCATCGACGCTGCGCTCCGCATCTGGGTGGAAGAAGCCCTGCACACGGGGATCCTCAAACTGGTGGTATGCACCTCCAGTCTCGACCTGGGCGTCGACTTCCGGCCGGTGGACACCGTTATCCAGGTGGGCAGCCCGAAAGGCGTGGCGCGTTTCCTGCAACGCGCCGGCCGAAGCGGGCACCGTCCCGACGCCGTCAGCCGGATCTGGTTCCTCCCCACCCACTCCCTCGAGCTGGTAGAGGCCGCCGCGCTGAAAGACGCCATGGCCGAAAATCTCATCGAAAGCCGGATGCCGGTGGTACTGGCGTACGATGTACTGCTGCAATACCTCATGACGCTCGGTGTGTCGGAGGGATTCAACGCGGAAGAGATCAAAAACGAAGTACTATCCACTTTTTGCTTCCGGGAAATGACGGAAGAGGAATGGAACTGGAGCCTGTCGTTTCTCGTATCTGGCGGCGAAGCCCTGCAGGTTTACGACGAATACCATAAACTCCACCTCGTTGGCGACCGCTACTACTGCACGAGCAAGCAACAGGCCATGCGGCATCGCCTGCACATCGGCACTATCGTAAGCGATGCCATGTTGAAAGTCAGGTACCTCGCGGGCGGTTATGTCGGCGTCATCGAAGAATATTTCATTTCGCGGCTCACGCCTGGCGATAGTTTCCGGTTGAGCGGCCATAACCTGGAGTTCGTCATGATCAAAGACATGACGGTACTGGTGCGCAAATCGAAGTCGAAAAAAAGCATTGTTCCCAGTTGGAATGGAGGCAGGATGCCGCTTTCGGCCAACTTGGGCAAAATGCTCCGCCGGAAATTCCACGAAGCCATGTCGGGCCAGGCGAACGAACCCGAGATCACGATACTTCAACCGCTGTTCGAGCTCCAGCAGTTACTTTCGCACATTCCACGCGAAAATGAGCTGCTGATGGAACAAATCCAGACGGAAGACGGATACCATCTATTCGTATATCCGTTCGAAGGGCGGCTCGTCCATGAAGTGATGGCCATGTTGCTGGCCTGGCGCATCAGCCAGCGGCATCCCATCACATTTTCCATTGCCATGAACGACTATGGTTTCGAACTGCTGAGCGATCAGCCGATACCTGTAGACGACAGCAATGCGGACGAGCTTTTCTCCCCCGACAACCTCACGGTAGACTTACAAAGCAGCGTGAATGCCACGGAAATGGCGCGCCGCAAGTTCCGCGACATTGCTGTGATTGCGGGGCTCGTATTCCAGGGATATCCCGGAAAATCGAAAGCCAACCGGCATTTGCAATCATCCGCCTCTTTACTGTTCAAGGTTTTCGAAGATTACGATGCGCAGAATATCCTCGTGCGCCAGGCCTACAACGAAGCGTTTTTCTACCAGATGGAAGAAGCCCGCTTGCGGGAGACGCTGGAACGGATCCGGAACGGCAACATCGTGATCACTTTTCCCCAACGTTTGACGCCTTTCTGTTTCCCCATCAAGGTAGATAGCCTTCGGGAGGAACTGACAAGCGAAAAACTGGAAGACCGCATCAAAAAAATGACGCTCTGGCAATAGGACTTGCCGCATGGAAAATAAAAATCCTGGCAACAGACCAAATAAAATACAACGAACATTGGAAGACATTCGGTACGAGATCAAGGGTGGACACTGGCGGCTTTCCGCCGGGAAGGCAGTGTATTGGGAAGAAGAGCGGGCGCTGATCGTAGCAGACCTGCATGTGGGCAAGGCGGCGCATTTCCGGAAAGCGGGAATTGGTGTGCCGGCCAACATCGTGCAGGAAGATCTTTACCGTTTGCAGCAACTGATCACGAAGTACAACCCCGATCGCTTGATCGTGGTGGGCGATATGTTCCACAGCTCGGCAAATAATGAAGTGCAGTATTTCCAGATTTGGCGGAACCAGTTTCCGCACATCCGTTTCGAACTGGTAACAGGAAACCATGATATTATGGACCCGGAGGTCTATGCTTCTTTAGGGATCGATTTGATGGAATCTTTACAAGTGGGCGGAATGTATTTCGTGCATGATCCGAAAGATAAACTTTTGGATAACGGGGAGACGTATGCGGTTTCGGGGCATATTCACCCGGGGGTTTGGATGGTGGGATATGGCAAGCAGCGGTTGCGACTGCCCTGTTTTTATTTCGGGCCGGAAGGCGCGATTCTGCCGGCGTTCAGTGTGTTTACGGGTTTATATTCCCTGGAGCCCGCGGCGGACGCAGCGGTTTTCGTGATCGGAGGGAATGGTATTTTTAAGGTTTGACGGGCGGTCAGTTTTCGGGAGCGATACTTTTTCCGAAAGCGAGGATATTTCCGTCCGGATCCCTGACGGCAAAGTCACGAACACCGTAGGGCCTGTCTGCCGGCGGAATGAATGCATCCGCTCCTTTCGCCGCGATCTCTGCGAAATAATCGTCCACTTCGTCACAAAAAATGTACATATGTCCCTCCCCTATCGCCTTTTTGTTTCCCTGCGATGCAGGGCCGGAGAGGTGAATGAATACATTCCCGTGATGCAGCCCCACTACGCTTCCGAATTCAAAATCCAGGTTAAATCCCAGCGTTTCGGTGTAAAACACGGTAGCGGCCGCGAGATCGCTGACCTGGAATATGGTAGCTGCGCATTCGGTTGTCATGGTTTTGATTTTTGGCAGGTAAGTAAATTTACAGTATTTCTCTTTTGTGGGTAATCCCCGTCTTACTACACTTGAAAACAATTCCCATTTCAATTTTTCATCCCCTTTCAGTTGTAAGACATACTGAAAAGTTCCATTCCAACGCACAAGTTTGTTAATAGGACGCGGCAATTTCCATGACGAACAGAATCTGTCACCTGGTTTTTAATCCAGGAAGATTTCCTACATTGACGCAAACAACCATACTCCTTTTCCATTCCACCCATCAAAAAATGCCGGAGGAACCTCCGGCATTATCAATGGTTAACATGGGGTTATTACAAAGATGAGTTCCCTTGCATATGACATAAGGCATTCTTCTATGTCACTTATTTTGCGGAATCAGCTGTAACCCTGATTCCGGGGAATAAAATTATTACTGGGCCCTGCGATGACAGCGTACGACATGGTTTAACATTGTTTCTTCGCACGGGCCAATGCCAACGCAAACATATTAATCCAGGCACGACACCACTTTCCCGGAATAAAATTATTACTGGGCCCTGCGATGACAGCGTACGACATGGTTTAACATTGTTTCTTCGCACGGGCCAATGCCAACGCAAACATATTAATCCAGGCACGACATTACTTTCCCTGAACGGGCATAACCCTATTGCCGATCCATTTCTGAAAGGGTGAAAAGCCGCACCATCCCGCGATCAAAGGCGAATCAATTCTTCATCTGCTTTTTCAGCATGCTCACCTGTTCCTGCAACTGGTTTACCATTCCGGCCAGGTGGTTCACGCTCATTTTGTGCTGCTGACCCATTTTCTGGATCACCGCATCCGCCGCCCAGATCTCCAGCACTTCGTCCATATTCACGGAATACGGATCGTACATGGGGTTGTCCGACGCCAGGGTCACCTTCGCTTTCGAACGGTTGCTCTTCAATACCCGCTTGTAAACGATGCCCTCGCGGTTCGTCACCACGATATACGCCTCGTTATTACGGATATCTTCCCAACCATCCACTTTGTGGCAAACCACCACTGAGCCCGAAGGCGTCGGCAACATCGAATCGCCCGCGATCTCGAACGCACGGTACTGGCCCGCGCCCAACATGGGTAACGTAAACGTATTCAACTCCTCGATGAACTCATCATCGTTAAAGCCGGCCAGGTAACCCGCGGCCGCTTTTACCGGAACGAACACCACATTCTGACGGCTGGTACCGCCCAACTTCTGCTGACGCCTGCGCTCCAGGAAAGTTTCCTTCTGGGAACTCAGATCGCGCCGTAACAGATCGTCGATCGATACACGAAACATATCGCTCACCTGCTCCAACACTTCCGTCCGCGGCTCCGCCCGCTCTTCCTCATATGCCCCCAATAACGAACGCTTGATGTTGAGACGGTCCGCGAATTCCTGCTGCGTCCAGCCCTTTTGCTTGCGCAGGTATTTAAGATTTCGGCAAACAGTAGACATCCCTAAATTATTTAGTACAACAATGCTAACAAAATTAGCAAATATTTTTTGTAATAAAAAAATTTATCTGTGACTCAACGCTTATTTTTGCCCCGGACAAACTCAAACAATATGAACGCTTTGTTAGACATTCACTCGTACGTGCGCTGGCTCATCGTGATTTTCGGCGCCCTCGCCGTTATTCGCGCCATCGCCGGTGTCGCCGGTAATAAGCCCTACGGCGCAGGCGATGCCAAGGCAGGCCTCTTCTTCATGATTTTCCTGGACATCCAGCTGCTCATTGGCCTCGTGCTCATGTTCACCAGCTCCCTTACAAAAACCGCTTTCGGCAATATGGGCGCCGCTATGGGCGATAAAGTGCTCCGCTTCTTCACCGTAGAGCACACCCTCCTCGCCATCGTGGCCATCGCTATGGTCCATATCGGCCGCTCCAAGATCAAGAAAGCAGATTCCGATGCCAAAAAACAGAAGACCGCCCTCATCTTCTTCAGCATTGCCCTCGTGCTCCTCCTCGCCCTCATTCCCTGGCCAGGCCGCGAACTGATCGGCAGAGCACTGCTTCCTTCCCTCCGCTAATGGTATATACACCATAAAAAAAGTAAGAACAGGTTTACCCGTTCTTACTTTTTTTATGCCCGGAGGCCGCTTGCCATGATCTCCGTGCTTTCGACGATTCAGCCCTGTGTTTTATAAAACAGCCGGTAAGAATATATGTAAGGCAGCGCCGCCAGCGCCATTGCCGCGAAGATAAACAGGAACACCCCGCTGATCACCGGCAGGAACATGCCCGCCACCATGATCACGATCCCCGCGTACAGCCACAAGCGCCCCGCCATATGGTGCGTTTCCGTCCAGATCGCATCGCTCGCCAGCGTCCAGGGCGTGCGCACCCCCACGAAATAATTCGGTTTCAGGTGCCGCAGAAAGACGCCCAGCGCCGCAATCAGCAATCCTACCCCCACAAACACCCATTTTTCCAGGAAAATCTCCTTGCTGCGCGAAATAAGGAAGATCACGACCGCCGTAAACACCGCCAGATATATATGTATCCGGAAACGGATGCGGTAATATTCGCCCATATACGCCTTGAACTCGTCAGGCGTCTCGTCCCACGTCTCCCGCTTCGGAATATAGCGGAACAGCGCGTACAACAGCGCGTTCGTAAAAAAGAGGAAAATCATCAGGAGCAAAAATTCGCTTTTTCTCACCACGCCATCGGCCTCGCCGTTCATATTGAAATTGGTGGGTATGCTGGCGGGAAGCTGGTTCCAGATCAGTGCCAGGTACACCATCGGCCCTAACAACAGTGCCAGCAGCAGGAACTCTTTGACATAATCCGTGTGTTTCATAACGAAATGGATTAGTACATCTATTTAAACAAACGCCGGAGGCCTTTGGTTTATTTTTCTTTTTTATTTGCCAATAACATTAGCAATACTAATATTTTTAGTATTTTTGGATACAAAGACACGATTTTATGTTGTTAGACGGCCAACGAACGATCGCGCATTTCGACCTGGACTGCTTTTTCGTATCGGTCGAATGCCTGAAAGACCATAGCCTGAAAGGCAAGCCCCTGCTGGTGGGCGGCAAGAGCGACCGCGCCGTGGTGGCCGCTTGCAGCTATGAAGCCCGTACTTTCGGCATCCACTCCGCCATGCCCATGAAAATGGCCCTGCGGCTTTGTCCGCACGCGATCGTCCGCAGCGGGGATTTTGAAGAATACAGCCATTTTTCGCGGGAAGTGACCGACATCATCGCCGGATCCGCTCCATTGTACGAAAAATCGTCGATCGATGAATTTTACCTGGACCTGACAGGGATGGACAAATACTTCGGCTCCCTCAAATGGACGACCGAGCTCCGCCGGCAGATCATGCATAAAACGCAATTGCCCATTTCCCTGGGCCTGGCGTCGAATAAAATGGTGTCGAAAGTGGCGACCAACGAAGCGAAGCCCAACGGACAGCTTTCCATTCCTTTCGGACAGGAAAAAGGTTTCCTGGCGCCCATGCCGGTCGAAAAAATCCCCATGGTGGGCAAGGAAACGGCGGCGCAATTGCGGCGGCGCGGAGTGGAAACGGTGAAAACCCTCAGCGAGATCCCGGTGGGATTGCTGGAGGCGTGGTTGGGAAAAAACGGCATTTCGTTGTGGAACAAGGCCAATGGGATCGATGAATCACCTGTTGTGCCGTTCCATGAACAGAAATCCATCTCCACGGAATCGACTTTTCCGCAAGACACGATCGACCTGGGGTTTATGCACAGCGAACTGGTGCGGATGACGGAGAAGATCGGGTTCGAGCTCCGGCAGCAAAACCGGCTCACAGGCTGTGTTACGGTCAAAATCCGGTATTCGGACTTCGAAACGGTGACCAAACAACTGAGCGTCCCGTATTCGTCCAGCGATCATGTGCTGCTGGGCCACGTCAAACAACTGTTCACCAAACTGTACGACCGCAGGCTGTTGGTACGGCTCATCGGGATACGGTTCAGCAATCTCGTATCGGGGAATTACCAGATCAGTCTTTTCGACGATACGGCGGATATGATATCGCTGTACCAGGCGATCGACAGTATCAAATCGCAATTCGGATGGCAATACCTGATGCGCGGCAGCAGCAGTAGCGGCAATTTCGAGCAGCAGTTGCAGCCGTTCCAGAAAGAAACATTTATTATGAAACGCCGTTATCCCGGACATTGACATGTACTTGAATTGCAAATCCTGGTTCAGCCTGCGGTACGGCACGATCCGGACGGACGAGCTGGTATCCGTGGCCAAAGCGCACGGCATCACATCGCTGGCGCTCACGAATATCAATGCCACCACCGACGCGTGGATGTTCGTGCAGGAATGCATGCAGCAGGACATCAAGCCCGTCCTGGGGCTGGAATGCCGCAACGGCACGGCGTTCCGGTATATTTTGCTGGCGAAGGACATGGAAGGATGGCTGGCCATCAACCGGTTTTTATCGCGCCATTTGCAGACCGGCGAACCCTATCCGGACCGCGCGCCATATCTGCCAAATACCTTCGTCATCTACGCCTGGGGATCGTTCCCGATCGCGTCCCTGGCGGAATATGAACTGATGGGGGTCCGGCCGCGGGAGCTGAACCGGCTCTTCCGGACCGACACCCGTCAGCTTGCAGACAAACTCGTTATTCTCCAACCCTTTAGCTTTCAAAATGAAGAATCCCAGCGATTGCACCGCGTGCTCCGGGCGGTAGACAACAACTTGCTGATCAGCCAGTTGCCGCCGGAAGAAGTAGCTGGAACGGACGAATGTTTCATTCCGCCGTTCCAGCTGCTGGAGCATTTCAAAGAGTTTCCGCACATCGTCCGCAATACCCTCCGGGTGATGGAGGAATGCCAGCTGCATTTCACATTCGGCCGGCATTTGAACAAGAAACGGTTCACGCATAGCCGTGACGGCGACCGCCAACTGCTTCGCGATCTGGCTTACGAAGGCATGGAATACCGGTACGGGACAGAGAATGCGGAGGCGAAGCAGCGGATCGACAAAGAGCTCCTGATCGTCGACCAACAGGATTTCAACGCGTATTTTCTTATCACCTGGGACATCGTGCGATATGCGCGGCACCGGGATTTTTTCCATGTAGGCCGGGGAAGCGGCGCCAATTCCATCATTGCTTATTGCCTGGGGATCACGAATGTAGACCCCATCGCGCTGGACCTATATTTCGAACGGTTCCTCAATCCGCACCGTTCATCGCCACCGGATTTCGACATCGATTTTTCGTGGCGCGACCGCGACGAGATCTTCGAATACATCTTTAAGAAATATACTTCGGAACATGCGGCGCTTTTGGGCACGGTGGCTACTTTCCAAACGAATGCCATTGTGCGGGAATTGGGAAAAGTCTACGGATTGCCGAAAGGCGAAATCGACAAAATCCTCGAGAACCCTTACCAGGTGAAGCTTGGGGAAGACAGCGTTCACCAGCGCATTATCCGGTACGGCCGGATGCTCGACCGTTTCCCGAACCACCTGAGCATCCATGCAGGCGGGGTCCTGATCAGCGAAGCGCCCATCCATCAATATTGCGCCACGCATATGCCCCCGAAAGGCCTGAACACCGCGCAGCTGGACATGCATCTGGCTGAGGCGATCGGTTTGCATAAGTTCGACATACTCAGTCAACGCGGCCTCGGCCATATCCGCGATACATTGGATATTATTAAAGAAAACCGGGGTGTGGAGATCGATATCCACGACGTTAAGTCCTTCATGGAAGATACGCGCGTCCGGGATGCGTTGCGGAACGTGCGGACGATCGGGTGTTTCTACATCGAATCGCCCGCCATGCGACAGCTTTTGCGCAAGTTGCGTTGTGACGATTACATCACGCTGGTGGCTGCCAGTTCCATTATCCGGCCAGGCGTGGCGCAGGCTGGCATGATGCGGCAATATGTGCAGAATTTCCACCGGCCGGAGGAAGTGGAATATCTTCATCCGATCATGAAAACCTTGCTGGGAGAGACGTACGGCGTAATGGTCTACCAGGAAGACGTGATCAAGGTAGCGCATCACTACGCCAATCTCGACCTGGCAGACGCAGACACCTTGCGGCGCGCCATGGCAGGAAAATACCGTGGCCAGCAGCATTTCGAGAAGATCAGGAACCTGTTTTTCGATAATTGTGAAAAACTGGGACGGCCGAGGATCGTCAGTGAAGAAGTCTGGCGGCAGATCGCGAGCTTTGCGAACTTTTCGTTTTCCAAAGCGCATTCGGCCAGTTTCGCGGTGGAAAGTTACCAGAGCTTATATCTCAAAACTTACTTCCCGGCAGAGTTCATGGTGGCCGTGATCAACAATTTCGGCGGTTTCTACGACCGCGAACTGTATTTCCGGGAGCTCCGGAAAACGGGTGCCCGCATCCATCCGCCCTGCGTTAATCATAGTGATTACCTGACCAATATCAAGGGGAACGATGTGCATGTCGGGTTCATCCATGTGGAGAAGCTGGAACACAACTGGATAGCATCGGTGCTGGAGGAGCGGCGGATGAACGGGCGGTTCGCGGGGATAGAGGATTTCGTGGGCCGGACGCAGCCGGGCGCCGCGCAACTGGAAATCCTCGTTCGTATCGGGGCGTTTCAATTCACGAAAGAAACGAAGAAAAACCTATTATGGAAAATTGCCGCGTTGCTACGCAAGGAGCCCCCCGATCCCGCGCGGCCAGGGCTTTTCCACGAACCATCGCGTAACTGGGCGCTGCCGGCGCTTTCGTACCACGAGCACGAAGATGCGTTCGACGAGATCGAATTGCTGGGGTTCCCGCTCTCCTCGCCTTTCGACGTACTGCAGCACGATCAGCGTACGTACATGCCCGTGGCCGGACTGGAAAATCACCTCGGTCAAAATGTAACCATGCTCGGCTACCTCGTAACACTGAAGCATGTGTACACATCCAAACAGGAACCCATGTGCTTCGGCACTTTCCTCGACCGCGCCGGCGATTTCCTTGACACGGTGCATTTCCCCGACAGCCTGCGGCGGTACCCGTTCCAGAAAAGCGGGTTCTACATCCTGGAAGGAAAGGTGATCGAGGAATTCGGCGTGTATTCGCTGGACGTTTTCCGGATGCGGAAGATCGGTTACTTCGAAGGTAAAGCGAAGGAAACCGGGACGGTCAGTGTGCAATTGCGTTCCGCTTAAAGTACTGTCCCTGTCTCCTTCCGCCTGTCATCCAAATAAAAAAGGCTGAAGCAACATCTGCTTCAGCCTGTATTGTCGATCAACATCCATCAACTATTCCAGCCCGAACAGGCCCTTGTTCAGCAGCTGGAGCGTTTTCTCCTTGTGCTGACCGCCTACGAGGATGGAAATGTTATGCCTGCTACCGCCGTAAGAAATCATGCGGAGGGGCACTTCGTTGAGGGAGTCGAACAGTTTCTTGAGGATGGACGGTGTGGCCGCCACTTCATTGCCCACGATGGAAACGATGGCCTGGTGATGGTCCAGTTCAACCGTACCGAAGGGTTGTAATTCCTTGAGGATCTGATCGAGGTGACGCTGATCGTCGATCGTAATGGAAACCGCCACTTCGGAAGTGGTGATCATATCGATCGGGGTGCGGTATTTTTCGAAGATCTCGAAGATTTTGCGGAGGAAGCCGTAAGCAAGGAGCATGCGGCTGGATTTGATTTTGATGGCGATGATGCCGTCTTTCGCCGCGATGGCTTTCACGCCGTTGCCGTTGGGCAATTCGGTGATGATGGTGCCTTTCGCTTCGGGCTGCATGGTGTTCAGCAGTTTCACGGGAATGTTGAAATGCTGAGCGGGCCAGATAGACGCGGGATGGAGGATTTTTGCGCCGAAGTAGGCCAGCTCGGCCGCTTCGTCGAACGACAGCTGCTCGATGGGGAAGGTTTTTTTCACAACGCGGGGATCGTTGTTGTGCATCCCGTCGATGTCTGTCCAGATTTGCACTTCCTTCGCCTGGATGGCGGCGCCGATGAGGGAAGCGGAATAATCGCTTCCACCGCGTTTCAGGTTGTCCACTTCTCCGCGCGCGTTGCGGCAGATATAGCCTTGCGTGATGAAGGTGGTTTCGCCTTTATGCTGTTCGAGGAGCTGGTTGAGTTTTACTTTGATGCGGGGGATTTCGGGTTCTTCGAACTCGTCGATGCTCATGAACTCGAGTGCGGGCAGCAATACGGATTTCACACCCGCTTCCGCCAGGTAGGCGCCGAACAGTTTGGTAGACAGCAGTTCGCCCTGGGCGAGGATGTCTTTGTTCAGTGCTTCGTTGAAGGAAATGCGGAGGATGATATTGAGAAACTCGAAATGTTCGTCTACGATGGCTTTGGCGGCGTCCCGTCCGGCATCGGTCTTCACCAGTTCCAGGCAGAAGGAACGATAGTGGCTTTCCAGTTTGTCGATCAGCTGTTTCGCTTCGGCCTTTTTGCCTTCGGCGAGCGAATTACCGATTTCGACAAGTGCATTGGTAGTTCCGGAGAGAGCGGACAGTACCACGATTTTGGCATCAGCGTCTGCTGTGATCAACTGCGCCACGGAATGCATACGTTCCGGTTTGCCAACCGAGGTTCCGCCAAATTTTAAGACTTTCATTTGCTTGTGATATATATTACTTAAAAATTGATTTTAAATTTCGATGCTACTTCGCCGAGGTCTTTCACGACGGGGGCGAGTATTGGGATGCCGGCTTCGAGCCGGTGGGCCTGCATTTCGCGTTCTGGATCGCCGGGGATGAGGACTTTTTCCTCGCCGGGAACGGTTTGCGCGCTGCGGAAGCGGTTGATCCATGTGTCCATATGCGCCTTGAATTCATCTGCCGGCCGGAAGGCATCGGTGCGCATGGCGCCGAAGAAATGCCCGAGCCCTTTGCCCACGGGGTCCGGGGGAAGGGGGAGGAAGCTGACGAACGGAGGTGCCCATGGCCCGTAGTTGGCCCCGGAAAGCACGGCCGAAAATATATCAACGATCGCACCCAGGCAATAGCCTTTATGGCTTCCGTGTTCGCGGTCGCCACCAAGAGGCAGCAGGGCGCCGCCGCTTTTGAGCTCGTTCGGGTTGGTACTGGGATTGCCGTTTTTGTCCTGCACCCAGCCTTCGGGGGCTTCCTGCTCCTTGCGCTGGAGGATCTCCAGCTTGCCGTTCGCCGCCGTGGTGGTGGCGAAATCGGCGACGAAAGGCGGCTGCTCTCCCGCCGGGATCGCCACGGCGATTGGATTGGTGCCCAACATCCGTTCGGTAGCGAAGGTAGGCGCCACCAACGGGCTTGCGTTCGTCATCGCCATTCCGATCATGTCCTGTTCCAGCGCCATCATGGCATGGTAACCGGCTATCCCGAAGTGGTTGGAATGCCGTACACTGACCCATCCCGTGCCCGCGACCTTCGCTTTGTCGATCGCTACCTGCATGGCAAAAGGCGCTACCACCAGCCCGAGACCACCATCACCGTCCACTACTGCCGTAGAAGGCGTTTCATGAACGATCCGGATATCGGGCGTAGGGTTGATGCGGCCAGCTTCCCAAAGGCGAACATACCCGCTCAAACGCGCAACTCCATGAGAATCAATCCCTCTAAGGTCGGCCGACAATAAAACGGTGGCTGCGAGATCGGCATGTCCGGCAGAACAGCCCATTTTCAGGAAAACATCACGGGTGAAATCCCGCAAATGCCCGTACGAAAAAATTTGCTCCATTCTGGTGATTCGGTTATGCCTGGGCGGTGGGGCCGCCGAAGTTCATCGGTAAGGAAACCGGCTCCTGGTCCTGGATCGTACCATGGGCGGATTCATATTTCTTTACGTTATCTGCCAATGCTTTCATGAGGCGCTTGGCATGCTGCGGCGTCAAAATGATCCTTGACTTTACCTTAGCCTTGGGCAAGCCGGGCATTACGTTGATAAAATCCACTACAAACTCTGACGGAGAATGCGTGATAATCGCCAGGTTGGCATACGTTCCGTCTGCTATTTCCTCGCTCAGTTCAATATTCAGCTGTTGCTGCTCGTCTTGATTTTCCATTATTATGTGGATTAGAAAGCACAAAAATAAAAAACAGCCTCCGCATTTGGAGGCTGTTTTTAAAATAGCACTAACAAAGCAAAGACTTATTTGCGGGTAATCGTTTCCCGGACGATGCGGGGAGCCGCCGTATTATAGGCATAATTCAGCGTAAACGCCTTAGTGGCAGGGTCATACTTATTGACACCATAGTTCATATCCACGTTGGGCGTAGCTCCGGCAGGCGCGATGGTAACCGTATTATCCGTTTGTATCGTCAATATCATTTGGTAACCGCTCGCACCCAGGTCGCCGAGGTTGCAAATGACGGAATTGGGCCCCGCCGTTACGAGGTCTTTATCCTCTTCGATCGCCCGCGGACCGTTCACCGGGTGATAAAAAGTGCCGGCGGCAGCGTACTTCCCGTCCCACTGATTTTTAATGATCACCTGCACCAGCGCGGTGTTCGGGCCCTTGGACACTACGCCGTTCACGGCTTCCGCCAGCACGAAAGGCATCGCGTACGACTTGGTGAGATCGAGCAGGCTGGTATTTAAA
Organism: Chitinophaga rhizosphaerae; assembly: GCF_003958645.1. Lineage (GTDB taxonomy): Bacteria > Bacteroidota > Bacteroidia > Chitinophagales > Chitinophagaceae > Chitinophaga > Chitinophaga rhizosphaerae. The sequence goes on along the minus strand of NZ_RXLO01000003.1, from coordinate 433,939 downwards.
TTTATCTTGATATACTGTGCAATTTCCCCGGGCCCGAAACGCACTTCATAAAACCCGTTCACCAGTTTCACGGAAGCGTCGAGGCTCCAGGCGTTGGCCGGAAGCGCCTCGAAATCCTTGTCGCGGCTATCGTTGATTTTGGTGATCAGACTGGCGTCTGGCCTGATCTTCACGATCGTTTCCCCGTTAATTACGCCTTCATTGTGCGGAGAACGGTTAATTTCCAGGATATTGACCGATTGGGAAGTGGCTTTGTAATCCACCCCAAAAACTATCAGGGTATCTTGCGAACCTGGCAGGCGGACCAGCGTCTGGCCCGCGCCTCCCAGTCCATCGCTATCTTTCTGGCATCCCGTCGCGAGCAGCATAGCGCCGCTGCAGAGCAGTATATTTCTGAAAAGCTGTATAGTGAACATGCTAATTCGTTTATATATTAAATAAGTTATTGTTTATCCCACCAAACGCGGCCGTCGTGCGTATCGCCGCCCTGCATGCGCGACACGGCTTCGCTGTAGTTCGCCTTGTTCAGGGTGATTTCGTTGGTGGGGTAGCCATACCGGCGGGGGATCTGTTTGCTCACGTTCACCGCATGCGGCGTGGGCTTGATAAAGGGCCAGCCCATCCTGCGCCATTCCGCCCATCCTTGCCAGGAATTGGGATAGAGCGCAATCCATTTCTGCGTGCCGATCTTCCGCAGCACTTCGCCGCCGGCAAATGAAATTTTCGCGTCGGCGATATAGCCGTCGTAAGCGGTTTGATCGAAAACACCCCATTGCTCCCACGATGCTTTGATGGCATCGTTGTACAGCTGCCCGGCATTTTCGGCGGTCCAGCCGAGTTGTGCGGCTTCCGCGCGCGACAGCAGGATTTGCGCTGCGGTGATGATATAGTCGGGCGCTTTTTCGTCTGTTATGTCCGGCCCGATCCTGGATGCGTCCGGGTTGTTGGCAGACCAGGTGATGAGCAGTTCACGGGTGAGGCCGTAGGGCACGCCTTTCACCACGCCACTGTGTGGCTCTCCATACACAGACACGCGGGGATCGCCGTATTTTTTCAGGGTATCGGCCAGGGTTGCGCTGATGGCGTAGTCGGTACGGCCATCGTACATCTGGTACCAGGGGTTTTTATAGGAACCGCCGGGCCAGGGCATGAACGCATTCTCGCTGTTCTGGTCGATGAGTCCGGCCGGGCTGGCGAGCGCCTCGGCGAAAGCGGTTTTCCCGAGATTGCCGATTTCACCGTCGCGCCTGGAAAGGCGCAATGCCAGGATCATCCGCAACGAGTTCGCAAAGCGTTTCCATTTCACGGGATCGCCGCTGAAGAGAATATCCCCCTTCACGGCAGCGCCGCCGTCAAACTGACCGATCGCTTCCTTCAATTCCTTCAACAGATCGGTATAAATGTCTTTCTGCGTATCGTATTTGGGCGTAACCATTCCTGCGAGCGCCTCCTTGTAAGGCACATCCCCCCACATATCGGTCAGTTGCGCGAAAAAATAGGCTTTGAGGATGCGGGCCACCGCCAGCTGGTTCGCATTGGAACCGCCGGAAGTAACGGTAGGCTGGTTTTTCTTCGTTTCGTCGGTATTGTATTCGATGATCTTGTGCAGATCTTCCAGCGGACCGGCGAAATATTGCGCCCATCCCCTGGCCGTCACGGAATACTGGGATTCGTCCGGGTACTGGGTTTGGGAAGTATATTGCACGTACATGGCGCCTTCGTTGAGGAAACGCACGTCGAACGCATAATTTACCGTCATGGAATTGCCGCTGCCGAGATATACTTCCGCACCCGTCAGCAATGCAGACGTTACGGGCGATGCGCTTGCATTGGGCGATTCGTTCAAATCACCGAAATCCTTGCAGCTTTCCGCAGTAAAAAATACCGAAAGCAACAGGCAGATGGATATTTTATTGAAATGTCTTTTCATGATCTGATTTTTTAGAAACCAAGTTTCAGGTTAACACCGAAAGACCGTACCCCGGGCATTTGCCCGTTTTCACCGAAACGGCCCGACAGCTCGGAGGGATCGAATCCCTTTTCGTCCGCATAAATCAGCCACACGTTCCTGGCAACCAGTGAAATGTTGGCTTGCGTGAATACTTTGGGCGCCCATTTCTTCACCGGCAGATTGTAGCCGAGGCTCACTTCGCGCAGTTTCACGAACGAGGCGTCGAAGATGGACATATCCGCGATGTTGCTGTTGGTACGGAACTGGTGCCAATATGTTTGTGCCTCTACATATTTCTTCACGGCTTTGCCGTCTGCGTCCACCCCTTCCACCATTACACCGCCACCATCGGCAACGGGATCGCGGACGGGAATGCCTTTATCGTTGAGGACGGCGGTTTTGGCATACAACCCGGAGAATGATCCCCAGAAATCAGACAGCGAAAAATATTTGCCGCCTTTCTGGAAATCGAGGGCTGCGGTCAGCGTGATGTCTTTATAAGTGAACTGGTTAAACCATCCCCCCATAAAATCCGGAAGCACCGAACCGAAGTAGAGATTTTGTTCCATGGCAAATGTACCATCGGCATTCAAAACGGGTTGGCCGTTGATGCGTTTGATACCGTTCCCCCGCAACTGGCCCCAGTCTTCCCCTTCCGCATGCACCACGGTGGCCACGCCGAAAGAAACCGCCGCGCCGCCACGGTCGGTGTTGGGCAGGGTATAGGTTTTCACGTCGTCGGTCAGTTTTTTCACGACAGATTTGCTCCTTGCGAAGTTGATCGTGGTTTCCCAGTTAAAATCCAGCGTTTTCACCGGTGTTGCGTCCAGTTGCAGTTCGATGCCGTTACGGACCAGGCTGCCCGCGTTGATCACTTTGGAAAGGAAGCCGCTGGCGTTAGACACGTTTACGGTGAGGATTTCGTTGCGCTTGTCTTCTCGGTAGTACGTAAAACTCACGCCCAGTCTATTTTGCAGGAATTTCAAATCCGTCCCCAATTCCATCGAAGAAGAAAGGGAAGGCATGATGCCGTCGTTTGGCAGGGTGTTGCGGGTGAACATCGGCGAGCTCTTGTCGAACTGGGTCGGCTCCAGTGAATAGATGAGCTCGAGTTGATACGGATCGAGGTCGGAACCGATTTGCGCCCATCCCGCGCGGAGTTTACCGAACGACAGGAAGGGAATCGATTTTTTCAGGTATTCGCTGAACATGATGCTGGCGCCAACGGAAGGGTACCAGTAGGAATTGTTGTTTTTGGGAAGCGCGGAACTGATGTCGTTGCGGATAGACGCGTCGAGGAAGTAAATGTCTTTCCAGCCGAGCGTGGTCCTTGCATAGGCGCTGCGAACGGTTTTATTAAAGCGGTCGTTGGAATAGGTGATCGGGTCTTTCGAATTCGACAGCGTAAACAGGTCGGGAACGGTCAAACCGTTGACAGTGGATGCACTGATGAACGATGAACTGTTTTTCCGAACGTTGCCGCCGAGGTTGAAATCGACGCTTAGCGCGCGGTCGAAGAACTGGTTATTGTATGATGCGAGCCCTTCATAGTTATCTTCGCGCACCCAATCCTGTCGGGTGAAATATCTCTGTTTCACGCCGGTTTGCGTGGCGCTGCTTTCGAGGATGTAGGGTGTTTTTTCTTCGCGGTTGACGCTCAGTTCGTTTCTCCTGAAAAATGCGGCGATCTTGAAATGATCGTTCAGTTTGTAGGTGAGGTTGATATCACCGAAAACGCGATTGCGTTTCGAGAAGTTATCGATCTCATCGAAGTAGGAGAAGAAGTTGTACCAGAAGTTGGCGCCATAGAATTTGAGCGGATTGGAGCCGCTGTAGCTGTCGGGGTTGTTGTGGTTCCAGCTGCCGAGGGCGCCCTGCGGGGATTTCAGTCCACGAAGTTCCTTGAGTTTGCCGAGGTCGAGATCGCGGTGGAACCATTGGTTGAACGAACCGGACGAGTTGTTGGAATAGCCGTCGTTGAATTCACCTTTCAGGTTTTCGGTGACGTAGTACACATTGGCGCCGACGGTGAAATGGCGGCCCATGTCGAAGTTGGCCTGGGTGGAGAATGAGTTTTTATCGAGGCTGGAGTTGGGGATAACGCCGGTCCGTTGCAGGTTGGTGAAAGATACACGAACATTGTATCCTTCGCCGGCTTTCATGAAGTTAACGTTGTTGTTGTAGGAAATACCGGTGCGGTAGAAGTCGCGCACATTATCCGGTTGGGCAACGAGCTTCGCGGTTTTTCCGAAGTTGGCGCCCGGGTACCAGGCGTACCAGGGGATGTATTCCTGGCCTACCATGCGGGGGCCCCAGCTGGCGTCGTCGGAGTAGTCGTGATAGAATTTCCCGTCCATCGTTTTCCATTCATCGGGCATGCCGGCTTGCCATTTGAAGCGCATGAGGTTGCTTACGCCGCCGCCGGCATATTCGTTTTGATAGTCGGGGAGGATGTAAACTTTGTCGAAGGTGGTGGTTTGGTTGAGTTGGAGCCCGATGCCGGGGTTGAGGCGGCCTTTCTTGGAGGTGACCACTACCACGCCGGCGTCTGCGCGCTGGCCGTATAATGCGGTGGCGTTGGGACCTTTGAGGACGGAGATGTTTTCCACATCGTCCATGTTGATATCGTCCGGGCTGACGGGTGTTCCGTCGAGGACGAAGAGGGGGTTCTTATCGGAGAGGGACCCTGCGCCGCGGAGGCGGACAACTGCGCCCTGGCCGATTTTGGCGCCCGACTGTCCCTGGATCTGGACGCCGGCTACTTTACCGGCGAGCGTGGAGCTGATGTTGGTTTCCCTGGTTTGGGTGAGCCTGGCGGCATCCACTTGTTGAACGGCGTAGGGGACGGATTTCTGGGAGCGTTTGATGTTGAGGGCGGTTACCACTACTTCATCGAGGTTCGTGTTGTCGGTTTGAAGTACGACATCGAGGGTGGCGCTGTTACCGGCGGGGACTTCCCTGTTGAGGTATCCCAGGCTTCGGATGATGAGGACCGTTTTGTTGCCGGGAATGTTGAGCTGGAAGTTGCCGGACTGGTCGGTGGTGGTGCCGGTGGTAGTTCCTTTTATCTGGATTGTGGCGAAGGGGATGGGAGCTCCATCGTCTCCTCTGACCTTCCCCGTAATCTGGCGCTGCTGAGCATAAGCCAGACTACTGCTCACCACGGCAGTGGTGAGAAAAAGTAGAGCCTTTTTCATAGATGATTTAGATTTTGGTTGACACCCGCAAAATAGGCATTTTTTGAATCCACAAAATTTTTAGTTAAAATTTTGTTAAGGCTTATTAACAGGCCACTGCAGCGGATATGCGGCAATAACTAGATAAGTTATTGACTTACAAATCACCGTCAACTTTTCATGATCCCTTCAAATTTGTTTGAAAAAGAGCAAAGTTTTTTTGGGATTGGGCATAAAAATGCCGGTTTCCGAAGAAACCGGCGGATTGATGATCAGTTGGTGTCAATCAAAATCTAAATCATCAATGAGTTAAAGGCTTTACTTGTTCAACAAGTCCTGTAAGATACTATGTAAAACTGCAATCGCATAGTGTTTTTTGGAGGAAAGTATGGAATTATAACGCGGAAAAGACCATTTCGTTTACTCAATTCCCGGGAAACGGCCTGGAATCATTCCTGCTTTCCCCATTCGTACTGCACCTGCAATAGGACGGTGCTCCTCCCCTCTAACAACGCCCCTTTCCGCCATTCCGCGAGCGTCTGGACGGGGGCCCGGCTTCGTGCGAATTGCCAACTGCACCATGCGCTCCATCGATCGCCGATTGTACGTTGCGCCTGGCATCGCAGATACCAGCCAGAGCCGCTGAAACGCGCAACCGTCCCGTCTCCCGGAAACCCAAGCCCCGACAGGTACATGCCTAAGCCCGCGCCTCCGTCGTACCAGGCATAACTGCAATTCCCCTTCCATTTCCCCGACCGCCAGTTCCACTGCTGTATGGCTATCCATGTTCCGGACGATCCCAGCAGCTGGCATTGCGTCCTTGCCCGCCAGGTCAACACCGGCGATATCGGAAATTCGCAACGCAACTGCAACTGGTGCGCGCGCTGCTGCATGGGGGCTTTTTCCATGGCACCTTCCTGCTGCATATCCTGCATTTTCTCCGTGTAACGGTAACTGCCCTGCACCATTGCGTGCCGCGACGGATTCCACTGCAGGGACATCAGGGCATCCGTTCCTTTGGAAGGAGCACTTACTCGGTAGCGTAACCACGGAAATCCAAACACATCCACAAAACCGGCGGCCACTAATGCAGGACATACCCGCCATTGCAAGGCGCCATAGCAGCCCCGTTCGTTCCCCGCCAAACCAGATGCTCCGAACGGCGCTCCGTACATCCCCACGAACCCCGGAGCCCCGGTGCGCCAGACCATGCCGGCATCCACCGCGGATGATAATACAGCCAGCCATCCCTGCATCATCGCCAAATGACCTGTACTGCTTCGCGCCGCTTCACCGAAAAAATGAACATTCCTCCAGTTAAATGCATGATCGACACTGGTTTCCAGCAAGCGATCTCCCTGAAAAAGGAACTGCCGGTACCATTCATCGCCCCTTTGCAGCGGAACGGAAAAATGTTGGCCCTGTGCATTGAACGCTACGTGTCCCGCCCGCCAGCGCCGCTTCCAGATTGCGCCAGCCGTGTACTGTTTAATATTCCCCCGGGCCTCCAGTTCCGAAATGCTTCGATGGTAACCGGCAGACAGGATCGAACCAAAAGTCTCAGCAGTGTCCGCTTCCGCCGGTTTCAATCTACCGTCAAGGGTGCGGGCAGATAACCAGGCGGTGATTTCAGACTTGCGCAAAGCCAAAGTTGACGCGACTCCGCGGTAAAAATAAAACTCCCCCGCTCCTGCATACGGCCGCAACGATTCTCCTTCCCTTTTGAAATAAAGGACGGAAGCACCTTTACCAGGCGCCATCCCGTGCCATTGTACGAGCCCTTGCCCGATATTGATGGTATAATCACCCAACACCAGCGTCTTCAACAGGCCGGGGCGCCTGACCACCCAATGAAATCCGATATGGTCCGGCAATGGAACGGCACTCTTCCGCAACCAGGATTCACCTGCATCTTTTTCCAGCACGAGCCCCCAGCCCATGTGGCGGCCCATTGCATAACGGTACCGCAAGGTCAGTTTATCAGGGCTCCCCATATATGCCGGCGGTTTTTCCGCGGCTGGGAACAGCGATCTGCCGGGCCCGTCCCAGGTTCTCGCATAGCGCAGTTGCAGGGAATGTTTGCCTTCGGTCCAGTAGTTACGGAAGGGAATCTGCTCAACAAAAGCGTTCCCCGCCGAAACGTAGGGTAGCAATCTCCGGATCGTTGGCATATCGAATCCCTTTATCGCCTGCAATTCATAAATCGCGATAAGGGGGCCGAGTGCATTCCGGTGTTCCAACAACCGGAAGACCTGCTCCGGCAGCAAAACCCCTAACTCCTGCAACTCTTCTGCCGTGGCTGTGTTCAGGTTGAGCGGGCGGCGGAGATATCGTTGCAGCAACGTCCATTGCTCATCGTTCTCACGCATTTCTTCAGGTGCCGATCCCGCTTGTTGCTCCTGCCACTCTTCGACATGCTGAGGCTCCTCCTGGCAGGCGTACCCACGCATTGCGCTACAAAAGATGCAGTACACGAAGAATGTCCATAGCAAGAATATTCGCCCTTCCCATCTGGATATTCCAAATGGGAAACATCTATTATTCAAACTCATGATTCATTATTCTGAGGTCAACAAACTACTTTCAGATTGCCAAGCTCATGTATCCTTCCATCACGTGACTAAATACGCAGCGTGTAATGAATGGACGCCGCACAATAACCTGCCCCTTCCAACTGGCTAAAGCAAATTGAAAACATCAATTACTCAAACGCACGTCAATCCCTGCCTTTACCATTCCACCCGATCATAATGCCCGGCGAAATCCCCAGATAAGGATGCCATCTCCCTACGACTCCCATCTTCCACCAACCGGCCGTCCAACCCACGCCCATGTAGGGAAATAATGGCCCTGCAGCATATCCGCCCACGATCAATAACCGGTCAACCGGCCTGTACAGCACCTGCGCCCGCCCGGAAACCGGATGCCCCGCGGCCTTCGCCGCAGCCAGCTCAAATTCAACCGGGCCCGCCGATCCGAAAGTCACCGAAACACCGCCGTGGTCCGCACCGGATGCCGACATGCTGCATTGCATCCCAATCCGGCATCGCTGCCCCGTTTCCCACACCGTCCCCAATTCCGCAACTGCCTTACCGCCACCCAACCCGAATCCCGCAGCGGCCGTCACCGACTTTCCCAAACGCAGTCCATACATCAGGCTGGCCTGCGTTTCCGCATACGGCCGTATGCCTGCATGCAGCACCTTTACGCCCGCCACGCCTCCTCCCGCAGGAATAGCAAGCGCCAGCGCATGTACGTTCCAGCCTTCGATCATGAATCTTTTCTCGGAATACACGCCCGCGGAAGCCCGCCGCAACGCAGCCAGCCGCCCCGGTTCATTCCAGGTGCCAAAAACCTCCAGCAACGGAGGGATAGGAAATAATTGCAACAACACCCAATGCAGGGTCAATGAACAAACAATGATCATAATTAAAACGGGTTCATCAAACAATACCCCAAAACTAATGGCACGCTGCATCCGTACCAAAAAAAAAATCTCCGAAAAACGGAGATTACCGTTTAACGGAGATAGATCTTACCCCTTCAAAAACTTAGAAAAGCCCGTACAGCTGTGAATCTACGCGCGAAATAATTTCACCGAGATCTTCCTCGTTTTCCGGGAACTTATTTTTGTCGACGTCGATGATCAGCAACGGACCGTCTTTATATTTTTCGATCCAGCTGTTGTAATATTCGTTGAGGCGTTTCAGATAGTCGAGCCGGATATTTTCCTCATACTCACGGCCGCGCTTCTGGATCTGTGCCACCAGCGTAGGCACGGATGCCTGCAAATAAATCAGCAAATCCGGCGGTTTCACCATCGATTTCAACGTCTCGAAGAAATTGAAATAGTTGTCGAAATCGCGCTTCGTCATCAAGCCCATCTCGTACAGGTTGGGCGCAAAAATGTGCGCATCCTCGTAGATGGTGCGGTCCTGGATCACGGTATCTTTACCATGCTGGATATCAACCAGTTGCTTGAGGCGACCATGTAGAAAATATACCTGCAGGTTGAACGACCAGCGCGGCATATCGTCATAAAAATCGGTCAGATATGGATTATGCTCTACGTCCTCGAACTGCGGCACCCATTTGTAATGCTTCGACAACATTTCCGTGAGGGTGGTTTTTCCTGCGCCGATATTGCCGGCTACCGCGATATGCTTGATTTTATTTTTTGCCATGCATTGGGGGTATGATTCAAATAGAAAAATGATCAATAGAAATTGAGGCCCATGAGCTTGCGCGCCTCGGCCAGCGTGGCGGCGGCGGACTCGCGGGATTTCTCGGCCCCCTGGCGCATGATGCGGTGCAGGTAGGCATGGTCTTGCTGGATCGCTTCGGCCTTCTCGCGGATCGGGCGGATGAAGTTCACCATATCCTCGCCCAGCTGCTTTTTCATATCGCCGTAGCGGATGCTGCAACCGTTGAAGGCATCTTCGAAAAACTGCACGGTGTCGGGTGTCGACACCAGCTTCATCAGCGTGAAAAGGTTCTCGATATAATCTGGCTTCGCGGAATTCGGCGCCTGGGGGCCGCTGTCCGTTTTGGCCTTTTTGATCTTGGCACGAATGGAATCGTCGCTGTCGTTGAGGTACAGCGTGGAATTCTCGTTTTCGCTTTTGCTCATTTTACCGTTGCCGTCGAGGCTCATGATGCGCACGAGATCGTCGCCGTAATTGAACGGATACGGCTCGGGGAAGAGTTCTCCATAACGGTTATTGAAACGCTGCGCGAAATTGCGGCTCATTTCAAGATGCTGCTCCTGATCCTTACCCACGGGCACTTTCACGGCTTTATGAATGAGAATGTCGGCAGACATGAGGACGGGGTAAGTCAGCAATCCGGCGTTCACGTTGTCGGGGTTCTGGCGTACCTTGTCCTTGAATGTCGGCACTTTTTCCAGCTCCCCTTTATAAGCGAGCATATTCAGCAACAGGTAAAGCTCTGCGATCTCGGGAATATCGCTTTGTACGTACAAGGTAACTTTCTCGGGATCGAGGCCGGAAGCGATGTTCTCGGCGAGCACCCGGTACACGTTGCCGCGCAGGCTGGTAGGGTCAGGATGCGTGGTGAGGGCGTGCCAGTCGGCCACGAAAAAATAACAGTTGAATTCTTCCTGCATCCGGATGTAATTACGGATGGCCCCAAAATAATTTCCGAGGTGCAAAATGCCTGTAGAGCGGATGCCGCTCACTACGATTTCTTTTTCCTTAGCCATATCGGGCCGCAAAATAAGAAATTTTAACAAGGCTTTTGGGAAAGGATACATCCACTTCCCGCCCAATAATCCCTATTTTTGTACGACCGATCACATTTATCGGTTATATGAATACATTTTATTAGCTTTAAATCGTTAATTTAAACACATGGAAGTGAATGACGCCCTGATCCGGCAGCTGGCTACGCTGGCAAGACTGGAAATCGGCCAGGAAGAAGGGGAAACCATCCGGCAGGACCTCCAGCGGATGATCACCTTTGTGGAGAAACTGAACGAACTGGACACGACAGATGTGAAACCACTGCTGCACATGACCCGCGACGCCAACGTTTTCCGCGAAGACGCGGTGCTGCCGGCCATCACCCGGGAAGAAGGGCTTCGCAACGCACCCGTCCACACCGCCGAATATTTCAGCGTTCCCAAAGTAATCAAGAAATAATATGACCCAATCCGTTATCCACCTGGAAGGTATCCGGAAAAGCTATTTCATCGGCAAAAACGAGCTGCCCGTCCTCAAAGGCGTGAGCCTGGACATTGGCCGCAACGAATATGTAGCCCTCATGGGCCCTTCCGGCTCCGGCAAATCCACCCTGATGAACATCCTCGGCGCGCTGGACACTCCCACCGCCGGCAGCTACATCCTCAGCGGGCACGATGTGAGCAGGATGGAGGATAACGAACTGGCCCGTATCCGCAACCAGGAGATCGGGTTCGTATTCCAGCAGTTCAATCTCATGCCCCGCCTCACCGCACTCGAAAACGTGGCCGTTCCCCTCATCTACGCCGGCATCAGCAAGCGGGAACGGGAAGACAAAGCCCGCGCCATGCTCGAAAAAGTTGGTTTGGGGGATAGATATAAACACAAGCCCAACGAGCTTTCCGGCGGCCAATGCCAACGCGTGGCCATCGCCCGGGCGCTGGTGAACGACCCCTCGCTCATCCTGGCCGACGAGCCCACGGGCAACCTGGATACCAAAACGTCCATAGAAATCATGGACATTTTCGGGAAAATCCACGCCGGCGGCAACACCGTGGTGCTGGTTACGCACGAGGAAGACATCGCCGAACACGCCCGCCGCATCATCCGCCTGCGCGACGGCCTCGTGGAGTCCGACAAAATGAACCCCGTACGGGAAGCGGTAGCCAGATAACCCGGCTTTTTTGCAAGATATCGAAAGCGGCCCCGGTCAACCACCGGGGCCGCTTTTTTCAGTACATTCGCCCAAAACCCTGCATTATGGCTTTCAGAATATATACCAAAACGGGCGACAAGGGCAAGACTTCCCTCATCGGGGGCACCAAAGTCTCCAAAGGGCATCTCCGCATCGAAACTTACGGGACCGTAGACGAACTGAACTCCTGGATCGGCCTCGTCAACGATCATATGACCGACCCAGGCGTTCGCGCCATGCTCCGCGAATCGCAGGACAGACTGTTCACCATCGGCGCCTCGCTGGCCACCGATCCGGAGAAGGAATCCAAAATGAAGCGGCCCGATCTCCACGAAGAAGACGTGAAAATGCTGGAAGACGCCATGGACAAGATGGATGCCGTATTGCCGGAAATGAAACACTTCATCCTCCCCGGTGGCCACGTGGCCGTGTCTCATTGCCACATCGCCCGGTGCGTTTGCCGGCGGGCAGAGCGGTTATGCGTGGCGCTGATGGACGAAGGGCAACCGGTAGAGCCGCTCGTTCTGCAATACATCAACCGGCTGAGCGATTACCTGTTCATGCTGGCGCGGTATGTGGGGCATCAGTTGCAGGTGGAAGAACTCCCCTGGCGGCCGCGGATGTGATAAAAAGGGCGATTATTCGTCGATATAAACGTAACTTTGCAAAAATTTTTCACCATTTCATGAATCTAATATCGGAATTGCGCTGGCGCGGTATGATACAGGATATCAAGCCAGGCACGGAAGAACAGCTGGAAAAGGAAATGACGACCGCCTACGTGGGATTTGACCCGACGGCGGACTCGCTGCATGTGGGCAACCTCGTTCCCATCATGCTGCTCAAACACCTGCAGCGCGCCGGCCACAAGCCGCTCGCACTCGTAGGTGGCGCCACCGGCATGGTGGGCGACCCTTCCTTTAAAGCCGAAGAACGCAAAATGCTCGACCTGGACACATTGCAGCACAACCTGAGCTGCATCAAAGCCCAGCTGGAGAAGTACCTGGACTTCGACACCTCGAAATCCAACTATGCGGAAATGGTGAACAACTACGACTGGTTCAAAAACATCTCGTTCCTCGATTTTATCCGCGACGTGGGCAAACACATCACCGTCAATTACATGATGGCGAAAGATTCGGTGAAGAAACGCCTGGAAGGCGACAGCGGGATGTCGTTCACGGAATTTTCTTACCAGATGATCCAGGGGTACGACTTCTACCATTTATACAAGACGAAGAACTGCAAGATGCAGATGGGCGGCTCCGACCAGTGGGGCAATATCGTAACCGGAACGGAACTCGTTCGCCGTATGGGCGGTGGCGAAGGATATGCCTTTACCTGTCCGCTGATCAAGAAGAAAGACGGCACCAAATTCGGTAAATCCGAAAGCGGGAACATCTGGCTCGATGCGTCGAAGACCAGTCCGTATGAATTCTACCAGTTCTGGCTGCGTTCCGACGACGACGATGCGGAAAACTACATCCGTATTTTCACGTTCCTCGAAGAAGCCACGATCAACAACCTGATCGCCGGGCACCGGCAGGATCCAGGGAAACGCCTGCTGCAAAAGCAGCTCGCGCAGGAAGTAACGACCTTCATCCATGGGGAAGAAGAATATCAGAACGCGGTCAAAACCACTGAAAAGCTTTTCAATACTTCCATCGATACCCTTCGCGAACTTTCCGAAGAAGATCTGCTGAAAGTCCTAACTGGCGTGGTACAGTTCGAAATGCCCGCAACCGTGCTGCAGGAAGGGAAAGACGTTGTAACGTTCCTCGCGGAAGCGGGTGTATTCCCCAGCAAGGGCGAAGCACGTAAAACGATCCAGGGGGGTGGCGTGAGCATGAACGGCGCCAAACTGACGGCGATCGATGTGAAAATCGATGAGTCGTCGTTACTGAATGGCAAGAGCATTCTTTTCCAGAAGGGGAAGAAGAATTATTACCTGGTGAAGATGATTTAGTTTTTCCCTCGAAATAAGGATCGATATTGACCCCGGAGGCTTTTGGGCTCCGGGGTTTTATTTTTAATGCCCTGCACCAGCGCGCCATTCAGTTGATCCAGCCCCATCATTTCGCTTCTGCTAATTCATCTTCATGTAAATAATGTTTTTCCATAAAATACGTTTTACGCTCAAAGTAATTTTTAATCGAACGCAAGACTTTTTTTTCAAACATTTTTTATCGGGAAGCCTTTTTTCAACCAAACGGAAAGCCCCTGGGTCATGACGTACACATGCTGAAAACCCATGTTGCGCGCGCGTTTCGCGGCATATGGCGCCGCTCCGCACAAGGCATCCGAACAATAAAAAACGATCGTATCCTCCTTACCGCACTCCAGGTCTCCCGCCCCGTAATCCCCCGGGTCCAAATGCCGCGCACCGGGAATATGGTGCCGCTTGTAAGACGCACACGGATTATTGTCCACCATCCGGAAACCCGGTTCCCCCAGGCGCCGGAGCACCTCCTCCGGCGAAATGTCTTCCAGCCCGAAAAGACGGGCCGTTGTAATCTGCTGTCTCATCTTTTTTCCACAAATCTCCACCCGCCATATGACAAGGGTATGTCAGCAGCACCCTGCGATTTTTCCGTACCATAAAAAAAAGCCGCCCGCTGGCGCGGACGGCTCTCATCTTTTCCATTGCAAATCAATCTATTGCAACTGATACTTATGCTTATACCTTTCATACAACTGCTTATGCTTGTCTGTCAGGTCGATTTCCCGCCCCTGGATGTACGCCCGCGTGATCACGCTCGACTTCATATCCAGGATATCGCCCGTGCTCACCACGATATTGGCGTCCTTTCCCACTTCCAGCGAACCGGTTTTATCCGCGATCCCGAGGATCCTGGCCGCATTGAGGGTGATGGCGCTGAGGGCTTCTTCCCTGCTCAAACCATACGCACCGGCCGTTCCGGCGTTGAAAGGAAGGTTCCGCTGCTGCCAGAAACCCTCGTTCGAAATGCTGAACAGCACACCGGCCTTTTGCAGGAGCGCAGGGGTTTTATACGGCTGGTCCACATCATCGTCCTGCATCACCGGCAAGCTGTGCGGCTGCGACAGGATCACCGGGATGCCGTTCTTCTTCAGCATACCGGCGATCATCCAGCTGTCGGTCCCGCCGACGATCACCACGTCGAGCCCGAATTCCAGCTTCATATCTGCCGCGATCATCATTTCCTTCATGAGATCGCAGTGGATGAAGAACTTCTGGCTGCCGTCGAACAGGCCTTTCACCGCTTCGTATTTCAGGTTGGTGCCATTCTTTTTGGAACCGCCATCCAGGTAAGCTTTCGCGCTGCGCAGGAAATCCTTCACCTGGCCGATCTTTTCCATCGCCGCTTTCACCGCGTCGCCACCCGGCCCGCGGGCGTCCGCGCCAAAGGGATTGGCGCGCGGCATGAGGCGTGGCATGTAAAAATGGATGCCGTTATCGGTTTTGTAGGCCGCATCTTCCCAGTTCCAGGCGTCGAGCTGCACTACCGACGAGCTGCCGGTCAGCAGCCCGCCTTCCGGCACTACCTGCGCCAGGAGAATCCCGTTGGTCCGCAGGGTATTGATGATCTTGGAATCGGTATTATAAGACACGATGGAACGGATGGACGGATTGATCTCCCCCACTTCGCTGTAATCGTTGGTGGCGCGCACGCTTTCCACTTCAGTGAGGCCGAGGTTGCTGTCTGTCACGATCAGGCCGGGATAGATGTGCTGGCCCTGTACGTCGAACACGCGTACGTCATCCGCCGGGATGGCCACGTTAGCGCCGACAACAATGATTTTTCCGTTGCTGAACCCGATGGTCCCGCGTTCTATGACCTGGCCGGCGCCGGTATGGATGGTGGCGTTTTTGAGGAACACCTGTCCTTTCTGCGGCCCTGCCGGATATACCGTTTCCTGCGCGCGCAGTGTGGCCAGGGAGGCGGTGAGCCCTATGATGGAGAGGAATACTTTTTTCATGTTAGTGGTTGTTTGCGTGGTCGTGATCTTCCACATCGTTCAGAATATGATGCTGATGGCCGGCCTGCAGGTCTTCGCAATGATAGATCTCCTCGCGCGAAGGCACCGCTTTCTGGGTGGGGCCTCCTTTCTTTTTCTCGCCTATCATTTTCGCGATCAGCCGGTTACGCTCACCTGCTATCCGGGCGCGCAGCTCGAGGTCGCGGGAACGGTCGAAGTAAACGATACCGTCTACGATCGTTTGTTCGGCTTTCGCGTAGATACTGAGCGGATGATCGCTCCAAAGCACCACATCGGCGTCTTTTCCGGCTTTGATGCTGCCGATGCGATCGGAAACGTGGAGGAGTTGCGCGGGATGCAGCGTCACCATTTTCAGGGCGAGCTCTTCTTCCATCCCACCATATTTCACGCTTTTGGCGGCTTCCTGGTTGAGGCGGCGGGCCATTTCGGCGTCGTCGGAATTGATCGCCGTGGTAACGCCCACACGTTGCATAATGGTGGCATTCTGCGGAATGGCGTCTATCACCTCCATTTTATAAGTCCACCAGTCGGCGAAAGTAGAACCACCGGCCCCATGCGCCTTCATCTTGTCGGCCACTTTATAACCTTCCAGGATGTGCGTGAAGGTATTGATGTTGAAATTGAAGCGATCGGCCACTTTCATCAACATGTTGATTTCACTCTGAACGTAAGAGTGGCAGGTCACGAAACGTTTCTTATTGAGGATTTCCACGAGCGCGTCCAACTCGAGGTCGCGGCGCTTGTCTGGACCGGCTTTCTCGTAATCCCTTGCGCGGGTGAACGCATCCACCAGCACCTGTTCCACCCCCATACGCGTCTGCGGGAAACGCACGCGGGCGGGGAGGTTCCAGTTCGACTGCTTCACGTTCTCGCCCAGTGCGAATTTGATAAAACCGTCGGTCCCCGCGAATTTGAGGTCTTCCGCGTTCGCGCCCCAGCGCAGCTTGATCAGCTGGCTTTGGCCGCCGATGGTATTGGCGGAACCGTGCAGCAGGTGCGACGCCGTTACGCCGCCGGACAACTGACGGTAGATATTCACATCGTCCGGGTTCACCACGTCTGCGATGCGCACTTCCGCGGTAACGGATTGCGTTCCTTCGTTTACGCCGCGGCTGATCGCGATATGCGAATGCTCGTCGAGAATACCCGGGGTAAGATGTTTGCCGGTACCGTCGATCACGCGGGCGCTCCCGGCGGCGAGGCCTTTGCCGATCTGCGCGATCTTGCCGTTGCGGATCAGCACATCCGTCCCTTCGATCTTCCCTTCTTTCTCGTTCGTCCAAACCGTGGCGTTGCGGATAAGTATGTCCTGCTGCTTCGGCATTTCCTCGAATCCATATCCCACGAACGGATAATAGATTTTACCCGGCGCTTCCGGTGTTTTCTTTTTGGCCGTATCTGCCTTTGCTACATGGGTGGCGGTTTGAACGGCCTCCCAGTTCACGGGCACGCCTTTATCATCCACACCCGAGCCACGCATGGTGGCCATTGCGCCCTGCATGAAGCGGATAGCGCCACTGAGGCGGATTTGGCGGGTATTATCTTTCGTGATGTTAAGAACGATCGTCACGAGCGGGCCTGCTACTTCGATCTTGCCGGGAATGGTGTCTTTGTTGACGATAGACGGCGATGCCGGCGATCCCTTGATTTCAGCAGGATATGTTGCGGAACTGTTGGGATACGTCAGCACGATGTTGTATTTCCCGCGAATGTCGCTCCAGCCTTCGTCTTTCAGCTGGTATTTATTCCCCTGCACCCAGTTTTGGTACAGGATGGTGCTTTCGTCGAAAATCGGACCCGAGGCGATGAGGAAGTTGGCCAGTTTGCCGGCGTCGAGCGAGCCGAGTTTGTCGGACGCTTTGAGGATGGCGGCGGGCGTTTGCGTGAGGGCTTCCAGTGCTTTTTGTTCGGACAGGCCGTTGTCGATCGCTTTGCGGAGATTGGTGAAGAAGGATTTCGCGTCTTTCAGATCGGCGGCCGTCAATGCGAAAGGAATGCCTGCCTTTTCGAATGCCGCGGGGTTGGTGGATGCCAGTTCCCAGTGCTTCATATCTGCCAGCGCCACGAAGCGCGCGTCTGCCGGATCTTCCACGTCCATGGCGGCGGGGAAGTTCAGGGGCAGGATGAACTGCGCCTTTGATGCGAGCATTTCCGGCATGCGTTGATATTCATTGCCGCCGGCCCTGATCACGTATTGCACGCCGAATTCGTCGCCGATCCTGTCTGCCCGGAGCGCGTTCCATTTATCGCCGGCATCGAAAATCTGGACGAGTTGCTGCTGGTCGTTCCAGGCCTGGAGGCTGAGATTGACGCCTTCTGCGGCGGGGTTGCCCTTGTACCATTGCGCGTCGAGGTACTGCTGGCGCAGCAGCGCGATGGCGCCCATGAGGGAGCTGGGGTAATCCTGCGTGGAGGAGCCTTTATCGAAGGAGTAATGCGAGGACACTTTTTCGCGGAGGATGGTTTTGTTTTCGCGGTCGGATGCGAGGCTTACCAGTGCGCCGGTCCCGCGGGCGATACCGTCTTTCTGATGGGTAAGAACGGCGCCGAACCCTTGTCCACGGAGTGTTTCGGCTTTGCCGGCATCCGCCCCGAAAAGCTGTGCGGCGTTCACTTCCGGTTTGATGGACTGGTTCCAGTTATAGGCGCCTTTGGTGGCGGAGATGAATTGCTGCGATCCGCGGCCGGATCCGCCCCGCTGGTTGGAGGGCATCCCGTAATCGCTGTAGATGTCGATGAACGAGGGGTAGATGAACTTCCCCTGGCAATCGACCACCACGGCGTCTTTCGGCACCGCGGCACCGGGGCCTGCGGCAACGATCTTTCCGTCGCGGATAACGAGGGTTGCGTCTTTCAAAGTCGTTTTCGCGTCTTTAACGATGGTGGCATGGGTAAAGGCGTAACAGCCTTCCCGGGGCTCGGCCACGCCGTTGACGGGGAAGGTCTGCTGGCCCAGTGCGCCCGCGGCCGGCAATAAAGCCGACAGGCCGCATACTGCGCCGATGGCCCACCGCGTTAAAATGTGGCGGCGATGCGGCATCCCCGGCTCCGGCATGGGTGCGCCGGCAGGAAATTTACTTGCTTTCATGGCAGGTTGATTAAGATACGTTTAGATGTTGGCTGAATACGACACGCACCGGCACAGGATAGATCTGGAAAAAGCACGGCGACCAGGTAACTATACAGCTACAAGTGTTAAATTTAATAAATGATTGACCGCGGAACCTACTATTTTGGAATAAATTTTTACGAGCGGTATCTTTCAGGTATCAACACACGGCATCAATATATGAAAAACAAGATTTGGCTCATGACGGTACTGTTTGCGGCGCTCACGTTCGCCGCACAGGCCCAGGATTCGACGCACGCCCGCGGCCACCGCTGGGATGCTGCAGGCAAGGCAGACAAGATGAGCGACAAGCTCTACCGCGAACTGGCCCTCACCAAAGACCAGCGGAAGGCTATTTACGACATCAACGAAGACATTGCCCGGAAACGGGATGCCGCGAAGAAAAACACCACGCTCAGCGCCCGCCAGCGCATGCAGCGGTACGAGGAGCTCGACAGCGACCGTAACCGCCGTTTCCGGGAAGTGCTCAGTCCAGCGCAATACAAAAAATGGAACGATTGGGAATTGAAGAAGAAAGCGGATATGGAAAAGAAGATGGACCGTAAGCAAGACAAGAAAGAAGCGCGCAAAACCGCCGCCGGATGAGTGCCGCCGCAAGACGCGACGCGGAAACCATTTTTCTCCATGCCGTATCGGCCGTTCAGCCGCGGCACTTCGTTCCTCTTCACCTGCCTTCCCCTCCACCGGGCGATGGCCGCATTTTCCTGCTGGCTGCCGGTAAAGCCGCCGCAGCCATGGCATTTGAGGCCGAGCGCATCCTGGGAGAGCGGCTGAACCGGGGTTTCGCCGTATCCAGCCATTTGCCGGACGTTCCCCTGCAAAAAACCGGGCTCATCGTTGCGGGGCACCCCGTCCCCGATATCAACAGCCTCATCGCCGGCACTACCATGCTGCAACTCGCAGCGGGCCTTAATCCGGAAGACCATGTGGTTTTCCTGCTATCCGGCGGCGCTTCCGCCCTGCTGGCCGACGTGCCGCCCGGCGCTTCCATGGAAGAGCTGCAACATGCATTCCAGCTCCTGCTGAACAGCGGGGCCGATATCGCGGAGATGAACACCGTGCGCAAACACCTTTCCGCCATCAAGGGCGGCCAGCTGGCGAGGGCCATCCATCCTGCCAGCGTGCATTCCATCATATTATCCGACGTGCCGGGCAACGACCCCGCGGTGATCGGTTCCGGGCCTACCGTGGCCGACCACACTACGTTTGCCGATGCACTGGCCATCATCGATAAATATCAACTCCGCGACCGCGTGGCTGCCGGCATCCTGGCACACCTCGAACAGGGAGAAGCCGGCCTTATCCCCGAAACCGCGCGCCCCGGCGAATTGCCGAACGCCACGCACGTACTGGCCGCCAGCAACCGCATTGCGCTCGAAGCAGCGGCCCAGCAAGCGGATGAACTGGGCTATCATGCCCACATCCTAACCGACCACGCCACCGGTAAAGCCCGCGACCTGGCGGCCGAACTGGTGAAAGCCGCGTTATCGTACAAAGGCCCTTTCCCCGCGTGCCTCCTGGCCGGCGGGGAATCCACCGTGCAGGTGACCGGGAACGGGCTCGGCGGCCGCAACCAGGAACTGGCGCTGGCGGCAGGCCTGCTGATCAAAGACCATCCGCGGATCACGTTCCTTTCAGCCGGCACCGACGGGATCGACGGGCCTACAGACGCCGCAGGCGCCGTCATCGACGCGGAAACGCTCGCGCAAGGGCCCGACCCTTTGCCTTTCCTGGAGAACAACGACAGCTGGCATTATTTCCATCAAACCCATACACACATCCGGACCGGCCCCACCAATACCAATGTGATGGACCTCGCCGTCATACTCGTACAAGGCATTGCAAACGATTGACATTTTCCTCGCCGGAAATTTGCTTATCTGGTTCGTAATGCTAATTTTGGGAAACTAAAAAAATCGAAAGTTTATGCTGAGAATGGAACAGACCTGGCGGTGGTTCGGACCCAAAGATCCCGTGAGCCTTTCAGACATCCGGCAAGCCGGCGCCACCGGTATCGTTACGGCCCTTCATCACATACCTAACGGCACCGTATGGTCTAAAGAAGAGATCATGCAGCGCAAACAGGAAATCGAAGCCGCTGGCCTCACCTGGTCTGTAGTGGAAAGCGTACCCGTGCATGAAGACATCAAAACACAAACCGGGCGCTTCAAGGACTATATCAAAAACTACCAGCAATCCATCCGCAACCTCGCGGCATGCGGTATTTACACCGTTACATATAATTTCATGCCCGTGCTGGACTGGACCCGCACCGACCTGGCCTATACCCTCGAAGACGGTTCCAAAGCCCTCCGGTTCGATAAAGCCCAGTTCATGGCATTCGACCTCTTCATGCTGCAACGCCCCGGCGCCGAAAACGATTATCCCGAAGAGGAAATCTCCCGCGCCAAAGAGCAGTTCGACAGCATGACGGAAGACGAAAAAGCCCTCCTGCAGCGAAACATCATCGCCGGGCTCCCCGGTTCCGAAGAAAGCTTCACCCTCGAACTGTTCCAGCAGGCGCTGGACAAATACAAAGACATCGACGCCATCAAGCTCAAACTGCACCTGTTCTACTTCCTCCAGCAGATCGTGCCGGTAGCCGAAGAAGCAGGCGTGAAACTGGCCATCCATCCAGACGATCCTCCCTACCCCATCCTCGGCCTGCCCCGCGTAGTGAGCACCGAACAGGATGCGCGCGAACTACTGGCTACCATCGTGTCTCCTTCCAACGGACTTTGCTTCTGTACCGGTTCTTACGGCGTGCGGCCGGATAACGACCTGCCCGGCATGATCGACCGCCTCGGAGAGCACATCCACTTCCTCCACCTCCGCTCCACCAAGCGCGACGCGCTCGGCAATTTCTACGAAGCCAATCACCTCGAAGGCGATGTAGACATGTACAGCGTCGTGAAAAGCATTCTCGGCGTGATGAAGCGCAGGGGCGTTTCCATTCCCATGAGGCCGGACCATGGCCACCAGATGCTGGACGACCTCAACAAGAAAACCAATCCCGGATACAGCGCCATCGGCCGCCTTCGCGGGCTCGCGGAACTGCGCGGCCTCGAAATGGGCATCGCGGGAAAGTAATCCGATATCCGTTTTTCGAATAAAAAATAGCCCGGTCTTCGAAAGACCGGGCCTTTTTATTTAAACACGCACTACGAAAACAAAACCAGTCAATGGTTATTGTTTCCAAAATTCTTGTCCGCTGAGGTGCATCAGCTCCAGGCCCGCCAGCGACAACTGGTACTGGTACTGGATTTTGGAGAGTTGCGCTTCGAGGAGCGAAGTTTGTGCGTTTTGCAGATCGAGGTAAGTGATGACGCCGTTGCGATAGCGGCTTTTCGCCAGCGTAAGGGCTTTGTTCGCCTGTTCCAGCAGCACTTCGGCCGTCTGGAGCCTGTCGCGCCCCGCAACAACATCCGCATGCTGCTGGGCGGCTTCTTTTTGCAGGACTTCTTTCACATCCTGCGTGTTCAGTTTCGCGATTGCCGCTTCGGTGGCGGCGATATGTTCCTGCGTGCGGAGTTTTTTTCCGTTATAGATCGGCACCGAAAGGCTCACGCCCGCATAGTAATTGAATTTGGGCGTGGTGATCTCGGGCAGGTAACCGTTTTTGAAACCCGTTCCCGCGTTGAGGAACAGGCTCGGTTTGTATTGCGCCTTCGCCAGTTCTATTCCTGTTTCCGCTACTTTTTCCTTTTCCAGCGACGTGCGCATGGTAGCATTGTGCTCGAAATCGCCGGCAGCGGGCGGAACGGCCCAGGCGAAATCGGAATGCACCGAATCCCGGAGATGTTCACCGGTCAGGTATTCGAGCGCGGCGATCTGTTTCCGGAGGGAATTGGTGAAATCGACCTTCTTATTGCGGTAGGATTCGAGTTTCACGCGGGTATTGATAAGGTCGAGATCGATGGCGTCTCCGTGCTTCAGCTTGTTTTCCACCATGGCCCCGGTTTCTTCGAGCAGGCGGATGTTGGCGTCCTGCACGGCGATATTGTCTTGCAGGAAGGCGATGTTCATGTAGACGTTTGCCACCTGGTACGCCAGCTCTTCGCGGGCTTCGGCGGTTTGCACGCCGAGGAGCCCGGCCTGTGCGGCGGATTTTTTGATCTGGCTGCCGGATTTTCCGAAATCGAGCAGCAATTGCCGCGCTTCCACGCCGGCGTTGATGTTTTCGGACGGCACGGGCTGGAATTTGAAATCGCTGCCGGGCAGTTGTACTTTGGGAACGGGGTACACATGGCTGTAGCTGGCGCTGCCGCTTACTTCGGGCAGGCGGCTGGCTTTGGCCAGCGTGGTTTGGTCGGCCGCGATGCGCTGCTGCGTTTCCATCGCCCTGATTTGCGTGAAATGGCTGAACGACTGCTGAACGAGCGACTTCAGCCCGGCGGGCGCCGACTGTGCGAAAGCCCCCGTGGCCGTGCAACTCAATATGATGATCAGTGCTTTTTTCATGACTTGTGTGTTTTTATATCAATGCGCATGTTCCGCCGCTTCCTTCATGGCGTCTGCGCTGAGGTTCCTTTTCTTCACGAACAGCATCAGCGGGAGCACGCATACGAAGAAGATGCCCACGATGCGGAAGGCGTCGAGGTATGTTAAGATGTAAGCCTGTTTGGTCACAACGGCGTCGAGCAGGGAAAGACTGGCGTGCCTGGCCTGGTCGAGCGTCATGCCTTTGGCCACCATGGCGTTGCTCAATTGCTGGATGCGTTCCGTGGCAGTGGCGCTTTCCGGCCCCACATACGGCAACAGCTGCGTGCGGTGCTCCATGTACTGGCGCGCCACGTAGGTATTCATGAACGCGATGCCGAAAGAGCCGCCCAGCTGGCGAAGCATGTTGTTGATGGCGATGCCCTGCGGCATTTCTTTGGGCGACAGCCCCGAAACGGCCTGGTTCGTCAGCGGTACGCTCAGCATCGCGGAGCCGATGCCCCGGAGCAACAGCGGCACGAAAAAGAACATTTCGCCCGCGTCCGGACTGGCGGTCGACATCCAGAAGCAGAAAATCGCGAAGATCAGGAAGCCGCCCGTGATGAGATATTTCGGCGGAACGCCGCGCTGGATCGCCCTTCCGACCATCGGCATCATAATAGCTGCCATGATGGCCCCAGGGAAGAGGCTTTCACCGGTTAGCGTAGGCGTATAGCCGTTTACACGTTGCATCCAGACCGGGTACACGAACATCGAACAGTAAATACCCATCCCCATGATGAATGTCAATAGCGTGGTGATGGCCAACGTCCGGTTTTTAAGCACATGCAGGTTGACGGCCGGCGCATCCGTCCGCAGCTCCCACCAGATAAACAGCACGAAAGCCACAGCCGCAGCCACGGTCAGCACAACGATGTGCGTGGCCGCAAACCAGTCTTCCGACTGCCCCTTTTCCAGGATGTATTGCAAACTGCCGACCCAGACGCATAGCAGGAAAATGCCGGGATAATCGATCTTGATGGCTTTCCGGTTGATGTTGTATTCGTTGGGCTGCTTGTCGATGAACGAGAATACGAGGAAGGCGGCGATGATGCCGATGGGAACGTTGAGGTCGAAGATGAGCGACCAGTGGAAATTATCCACGATGATCCCACCGAGCGTAGGCCCCACCGTGGGCCCGATGATCACGCCCATACCGAAGATGGCGGATGCCGTGGGCCGTTCGTAAACCTCGAAGGTGTCGAAGAGGATGGACTGCGAAGTGCTCAGCAGCGCACCGCCCCCCACGCCCTGGACGAAGCGCCAGGCCACGAGCTCCCACAAACTGCCCGACTGTCCGCACATATAGGATGCGAACGTAAATATGAGGATGGAAGTGAGATAATAGTTTTTTCGCCCGAAATAGGAAGCAAGGAACCCGGTCATGGGGATCACGATCACGTTGGCGATGGCGTACGCGGTGATCACCCAGGAGGCGTCTTCGATCGTGGCGCCGAGGTTGCCGCTGATTTGCGACAGCGCCACGTTCACGATCGTGGTATCTATCAGCTCCAGCATGGTAGCGGAGATGACCGTGGCCACAATGATCCATTTGGCGAGCCCTTTTGGTTTCGCTGTCATTGCCTTAGTATTTTAAAGCCACTTCCACGCTCAGGCCGGCGCGCAGGCGGTCGAGGTATTGGTCGGCGTTGTCAATGGATATTTTAACGGGAACGCGTTGAACGATCTTCACGAAGTTGCCGGTGGCATTATCGGGCGGCAACAGGGAGAATTTAGCGCCTGTTGCGCGGGAAATGGCGACCACATGTCCTTTGAGGTGGAGATCGCTGAAACCGTCTACCTCAATTTCGGCTTCCTGGCCCACCGCGATGTGCGCCAGCTGCGTTTCCTTGAAGTTGGCCACGATGTAAAAACCGTTTTCGTCGACGATAGTGAAGAGGCTCTGCCCGGCCTGCACGAACTGGCCCGGCTCTACGTTCTTTTTACCGATGCGGCCCGCGATGTTGGCGGTTACGTTCGTATAGCCGAGTTTCAGCTTCGCCTGTTCAACCGCCGCCTGTTTACCGGCCAGCAATGCCTCGGCCTGCTGTACCTTGGCGGCAGCTACCTGGACGGACGAGCGCGCCAGGGTAATATTGTCCTGCGCGGCCTGGAACTGTTTGTCGTTGGTGAGGCTGATGGCCCTGGTATCGTCGAGCTGGCGGTTGGTGATGGCGTGGTCGTCGAACAGGGCCTGGTCGCGGCGGAGGTCGGCGGAAGATTTGTCTTTCCGTACCAGCGCCACCTGTGCGTTGGATTGCGCCACGGTGATGCCGGCGCTGGCGTTAGCGAGATTGGCGCGTGCGGTGGCCAGGTCGGCCGCGGCCTGCTGTGCGTCTGCCTCCGACTGTTGCAGTGCGATGCGGTATTCTTCGTCGTCGATCGTAACGAGCGTATCGCGCAGCTTCACGTTACCGTAATCCTGGACGTTCAGTCCTTTCACGTACCCGGCCACCCGGGCGATCACGGGGGCGGAGTGCCCTTCTACCTGGGCGTTGTCGGTGGTTTCGTGATGCCGGGCATACAACCATTGTTTAATGCCGAAGAGGGCGCCGAGAATGAGGATGGCGATGAAGATGATCCTCGCCACGAGTTTGCCCCTGCGGGGACTTGCCTGTGCAGTTTCCATGGTGTGTGTTTTTCGAAATCGGCAACAAAGGTAAACCAAGCTTACTAATTAGACAAACAAGTTGACGTTTTTAAATTTTTATTATCTTTGTATGACAAAAGGGATATTTTAGCCCCTTCATCCAAAACTGGCCGCACCGATTATGACTACAACTGATAAGGACCAACAATTAGCGGATATTATTTCCCAACGGCCGAAGCTGCTCATCCGGCTGTTAAGCATCGTGAAGAAGGATTTCGACGCGCGGCTCACGGAGCATTTGCAGCGGAACGGCTACGCCGATTTCAAGATCGGCGACATGGTGCTGATGGCGAACATTTCAACGGAAGGGACGATCAACAATGAGCTAGCCAAGAAGGCCCGCATTACCAAACAGGCCATGAGCAAGGTGGTGAAAAACCTCGAGGCCATGGGCTACATCATCACGCGCAAGCACGAAACCGACAATCGCGCCACGGTCATTTTCCTGAGTGAAAAGGGGAAAGAGCTGATGATCGATATGTTCAGTGCCGTGAAGGGTATCCAGGAGTATTACACCGGCATCATAGGGGAAAAAGACGCGGACCTGCTGCGCGACATCCTGTTCAGGCTCGCGTCAGAGCTGCATCCCACGCTCGTGGACCCCAGCCGGTAAGCGAACATTTTCCCGCGGAGTTTTGTAACGTAATAGGTAAACATGTCTCCATGCGTTCCTTCAGCACATTTCTCATTACCATAGCGGCCATTGCGCTGCTGATCTCGGCGCTGCTCTACCTGAGCCCCTGGCGCAAGGAGCTGTATGAGGAGTTTGCCGTGCGCGAAATGGTGCCGCCCAACCGGCGGGAAACCGTGGCGGATTCCTTGCTGGCCGTTGCCACCCGGCATTTCAATCACCATAAGTACGAAAAGGCCGCTGCGGAGCTGGATAAAGTGCTGGCGCTGGAGCCCGATATGGAATTTGCCCGGTACTACCGCGGCCTGGCGCAGCTGGAAAACAACCGGCTGGCGGAAGCGCGGGCCGACCTGGAGGCTTTGTGGAACGAGGGGTCGCATTACAAACACAGCTGCGCGTTCTTCATCGCCCTGTCTTACCTCAAAGGGAAAAACGCCGCCGAAGCGGGCGTGTGGCTCAACCGCATCCCGGAAGGCACGCCGGAATACCCGAAAGCCCAACGTTTGTTAGAGGAAATGAAATGAGGCCGTCAACCTGCTCTCCTTACTTCAACCGCCGTTGCGTCGCACACTTCAGCGGCAACGCCACAATGAAATTTTGTCAATGCCTGTCAGCCGTTCCAACTGAAAAAATTTCCGTCCCCAGGCAAAAATGACAGCCACCCGCACCTGTAAATTACCGGACCCTGTTTGGCACGCACGTTGATAGAAAAATTTCAAAGGCAATATACCTTTCAGCCTGATGATTACGCAAAACTTATTGTTTAACTGTCAAAACGGAGGTCATTATGTCTGTCATCAAAAGAAACCGGGATGCATTCCCAACATTCACCAACCTGTTCGACGATTTATTCAACCGCGAACTCTACAATTGGGGCCACAGCAATTTCTCTTCAAGCGGCACTACCATTCCCGCTGTCAATATCAGGGAAACGCCCGATAATTTCGAAGTCGAAGTGGCGGCCCCGGGTATGGACAAGAACGATTTCAAAATCCAGCTGGATGGCAACACTTTGTCCATTTCATCCGAAAAAGTCAATCGCAACAATGAAGACTACAGCCGCAAAGAATTCAGCTACCAGGCGTTCCAGCGCACGCTGATGCTGCCGAAGGACGTAGTGGATGAAAGCGGGATCACCGCCCGGTACGATAACGGATTGTTACGGTTGACCATTCCCAAACGCGAGGAAGTCAAACAAAAGCCCCCGCGTATGATCAACATCGACTGATGCGCTCCTGCGCCGCGGTCCATTTTTTCCCCTTCAAGGTCCATCATAAAAAAATCCGGCGGGAAGCAGTGCCTGTTGGGGGCCTGCTTCTCCGACCGGTCAAAAAAAGAGCCGGCTCTGACGAGACCGGCGTTATCATATTCCACGTCTACAGTAAAAATCTTAATCTCTTTGCATTATCAATTACTATTTACAGTTTAACTAACCAGATTTCAGGATTGCGCACGGGCATGTTGCGCAGCACTTCTTCCACTTCCGAGCCATGCGGCAAACGCTCCCACAGCCGGAAATATGTTTCATTTCCATACGCCGCAGCCGCAAACAGGAGAAACGGGTGCGCCATTGGCCATTCGTCCCAATACATCACATCTTTCGCATACGGCCATAAATTTTTCTGCTGAACAAAAGGGAACATAAAGGATATGCCTTTGCCGATCGATTTCTTCGCAGGGTCTTCGTATTGCCACAAATCCGCGCCGGGTTTGCTGAGGATCTGGCAAATAGTGGTCATGGCATCCAGGTTGAATAACGCATAACCGTAAGGTTTTGTTCGTCTCAGCTCCAGCGGGAAACTGCCGTCGGCGGCCATCTGCCCGGGCAGCAATATCTCTTTATACCGGCGTTCGCAGAAGTTCGTCCACGTGGTGTCTTTCAAAAACGAGGAAAACGCCGCTACCTGCATCACCCAGCATGTTCCGTGGTTGTTTTTGGCGTTCATTTCGTCTTTGCCGTAAGGATGTTCCGTCATCCATTGCAGGTATTCCCTGAACCAGCGGCGCACCGCTTCCAGTTCCACACCTTTCAACACGCCGGCTTTTTCCATGATCCGCAATGCCTGCGCCACTTCCAGCAGATGGATGGTGTCGATGATGCCGATCCCCCGGCCGGTGGCTCTCCCTTTGATCGCTTGCGCATACAGCAGATGCGGATGCATGCGGGTGGCGGTATCGGCGAACCAGGCGAGGATGTGCTTTTTCGCATGTTCCAGCCGGCCCTTCTTCCCGTCGGCCACGTACGCCGCCGCCAACGCGCCCACTACCCTGCTGAAGCGCACCATGGCCTGGCGGTGCGCCACGAAGTTGCCGGGGTTGGTTTGGCCGTCGCGCTGCACATACGGGCTATCCGGATGCTTGGGGTTTGGCCACCAGTAATCTCCCTCGGAGTAAAAATCGTGCCTGCCGCCGGCACTCCGTTCGCAGGAAGCCGCCGTTACGGTTACCGGCTGCTGTTGCATGGCCCACGCGGCTTCCGTCCGGATCTGATCCCGTCGCACCGCCAGGGCGCGTTTCAGCCAGCCACCGTCCATTGCGGCGGTGGTTTGCAGCCAAAGCAGGCCCAGTATTATACATGCCGTTTTTTTCATTGCGCGATGATCGTTGTTTTACCTTTCCTGATTTGTACCGCCTGGTCCGTAACCGCTGGTAGATGCAGTTCCGGGAGTTTACCCGGTGCGGCGATGCGCTTGTTGACGGGGAATCCGTAGTCCTTCAGGCCGCCGCTGGCTTCTTTGGCGGCCACCGGCGCGGCGATCTGCACGGGAACGTTCGTGCGGATGATTCGTCCGCCTGCATCTTTATCTGCCCGGATCTGCGCGCTGGCCAGTTTCCCGTTCTTCCATTCGATATCCACTTCCATCCCGCCTTTCAGTTTCAATCCCTTCACACTGCCCGTCGGCCATGCGGAAGGCAATGCAGGTAACAGGTGGATCACGCCGTCATGGCTTTGCACGAGCATTTCCGTGATACCGGATACCACCCCGAAATTCCCGTCGATCTGGAACGGCGGATGTGCATCGAACAGGTTGGCGTAAGAGCCGCCGCTGTTATCCGCCACGCTGATGGAATCTGTTTCGGCGAGGAACAATTGTTTATTAAGCATCGTGTAGGCATGGTCGCCATCTTCCAGGCGCGCCCACCAGTTGATCTTCCAGGCTTTCGACCAGCCCGTTCCGCCGTCGCCGCGCAACTCCAGGCTGCGTTTGGCCGCAGCGGCGAGATCGGGTTCCCGGCGCGGCGTGATGGCATTTCCCGGGAAAAGGCCGTACAGGTGCGACAGGTGGCGGTGCTTGTCTTTGGGATCGTCCCAATCGAGGTACCATTCCTGCAACTGGCCGTACTGTCCGGCCTGGAAAGGATATAAATTCTTCAGTTTCTGTTTGATGCCCGACACCAGTTCCTTATCGCGCTTCAGCAACGTGGCGGCCTGGGCGGTGCGGTTGAGCAGATCGTGGATAATGGACATGTCCATCGTGGAAGCGATGCTCACGGAACCTTTGCGGGCGCCGGCGATGAGAAAATTATTTTCGGGAGAGGTCGACGGATTGGTCACCCAATTCCCCGCGGTGTCTTTCACGAGCCATCCGAGCATGAATTCGGTGGCGCCTTTCATGAGCGGATAGGCTGTTTTTTCGAGGAAAACGCTATCGCCCGTGTAGGCGTAATGTTCCCAAAGGTGCCGGCAGAGCCACGCACCGGCCATGGGCCAGATACCCCAGCGCGGGTCTCCGCGCGGATCGCGCCAGTCGAAGCCGCCAGAAGGCGCGGTGATGGCCCAGATGTCG
This sequence comes from Chitinophaga rhizosphaerae, assembly GCF_003958645.1. Classification (GTDB taxonomy): domain Bacteria; phylum Bacteroidota; class Bacteroidia; order Chitinophagales; family Chitinophagaceae; genus Chitinophaga; species Chitinophaga rhizosphaerae. The sequence continues at coordinate 403,760 of NZ_RXLO01000003.1, read as the reverse complement.
GCGTTATGGTGGACGGTCCATCCACCGAGCCCGTAATTCACTTTCGCGGTCTCTTTTCCGTTTTCGGCGAGCTGCCCGATGAAATCGAACAGGGGCGCCGTGCATTCGGACAGGTTGGCCGTTTCCGCCGGCCAGTAATTCATTTCGGTGTTGATGTTCGTCGTGTAGTTGGAGCCCCATGGCGGCTGCACTTTATCGTTCCAGATGCCCTGCAGGTTCATGGCCGGGCCGCCCTTCCTTGAGCCGGCGATCATGAGGTAGCGTCCGAACTGGTAAAGCAGCGTGGTGAGCTGCGGATCGCGGTTCCCGCCTGCCCGGGTGTATTCCACGAGCCGCGTATCTGTAGGCTTGCGGGCCGAAGCATCCACGCCCAGGTGAAGCTGAACGCGGCGGAACAGCGGTTGGTAGTCGGCCAGGTGCCTTTGCAACAGTGCCCCGTAGGCCAGGCCTTCCACTTTCTTCAGGGGCGCCAGCGCGGCGGAGTCCGCACGCTTGCCGTGCTTCACCGGGTCCACGTTCGGCCCGTTGAAACCCGTGCCCATAGACACGAGCAATGTCACTTCCGTGGCACCTTCGATGCGCAACCGGTCGCCATCGGCAACGGAACGGCCGTCTGTGAGCCGGGCTTTTACGTGTACTTCATAAGGAATCCCGATGGCAGGATCGTATTCGATGGTGCGTTTTTCATACGGCCGGTGCGGCACGTACGAGGGGCATTGCCCTTTCATGACGAGATCACCGGCGGCGGATGCGGCAACCGTTGCTTTCAGGGGGTTCCTGAACCCGGCCGTAAAATTGAGCGCGCCTTTCCGGCTGCTTTTCCAGCGGATGACGAGCAACTGGTCTGGCCAGGAAACGAACATTTCCCGCGTAAATACGACGCCGTTAATGGTATAGGAAACTTTCGCCTGCGCCGAATTGAGGTCGAGCGAACGTTCATAGTTAGTTGCGGGTGCGGTGTGGCCGGACCTGAGGAACAGGCCGCCGAGCGTGAGGTACCTGGCGGAATAAGGCCCGAGCATGAGCCGGCTGAGCGAGTCGGCTTTGAGGTATTCCCCGTTCCAGAGGGCCTGGCGAACGAGCGGGAGGGTGTTGTATGCGCCGGGATTGTTGCCTACGCCCGGCCCGCCGCTCCATAGGAACGCTTCGTTCAGTTGCAGTTGTTCTTCTTCCACCCCGCCGAACACCATGGCGCCAATGCGCCCGTTGCCGATGGGCAGCGCCTGGTTCCAGTTGGCCGCGGGCTGGCGGTACCAAAGCTTCAGCAATGGGTCTTGCTGCTGCGCCGAAGCCGCCATTGCGGCGAGGCACAGCATGCCTGTCATCCAGCCTTTCATTCCTATTATCATATCGTTGTTACACACATTTTTATCGCCGGGAAAAAACCGCGAGCCACAGGCGTACGGCCAAAAAATACGTACAGCCCGTGAACTCACGGATTACTTGAATGGATTGGAAAAGTACATGATACTACTCTTCATAACGCGGTGCCTTGCAGGGCATATAATAAAACTCTTCTTGTACCTGTTTGCGCGACGTGTCACAATATTTAAGCAAACGTTTGCAGGCATACAGGGAACATACATCAAAGCGCTTCACTGCAAACGTAGTCCGAAATTATGCAATCGGTTGCATTTGACAAAGCATTTTTTTAACGGATACTGATACTGGATTCACATTAACGACGAAGGACTACTGAACCCCAGTCGCTTCAACCCTGTCCTCACTTCCGGACAGCTCATGAAAAGCCGCCACAGCAGCCCCGCTCCGGTCCCGACCAGGATCGCCATCACCCCGAACCCCGATCCGCCGATGGCCACGGTATCCGGTGAAGTGGTGCGCTCCGGCGCGAGACCGGGTAAGGGATGCGCGAATTTCCGGAAGGCAACAAAAAGCCCTCCCGGTACCACAGTCCGGGAGGGCTACACAAAGTTGATCGAATATCGTTACGGTTGTACGCGTCCTGCCGGCCGGCGTTCCGTTCCGGGCATTTTGCGGAGCTCGTCGCCGAGGGTTTGGCGGTAATTATCGGCAATGGATGCGAGGTCTTTCACGACGTCGGGGAAAACCTTGCTCACGTCGGTCGTTTCACCGGGATCGATGCTCAGGTCGTACAATCCGCCGGCGATGTCCACATCCGGCTGTGCGCCGGGGAAGCCGTCGTACCCGGGGGTGTTGAGGCGGTAAGTGCGGCCCCTGTGCGGGAACACGAGCTTGTAATTGCCTTTGCGGACGGCTTCCAGGTGATTGACGTTGTAGTAATACACGAAATATTCACGCGGATTGGCGCCCGGTTCGTTTTTCAGCAGCGGGAGGATGCTGAGGCCGTCGATCTTCTTTTTCGGCAGGCCGGCGCCGCAAACGGCGGCTACGGTGGGGAGGATGTCGATCGCCGCGGCTACTTTGTTGCACACTGTTCCCGCGGGAATTTTACCGGGCCATTGCATGATGCAGGGCACGCGCTGGCCGCCTTCCCAACTGGTGCCTTTGCCTTCGCGGAGGCCGGCGGTGTTGCCGGCGTGGTTGCCGTAGTTCAGCCATGGGCCATTGTCGCTGGTGAAGATGACGAGCGTATTCTTATCGAGGCCGTTTTCTTCCAGTGTTCGTAAAACTTTGCCGATGGATGCGTCGAGCTCGGTCATGAGATCGCCGAAGAGGCCGGCGCCGCTTTTGCCGCGAAAGGCTTTGGAGACGGCGATGGGCACATGCGGCATGCTGTGGGCCATGTAGAGGAAGAAGGGTTCTTTTTTGTGTTTGCGGATGAATTCGCACGCGCGATCGGTGTAGATACCGGTCAATTCTGCCTGGTCTTCCAGGTTGCGGATGATGCGGCGGGTTTCATTCCCTTCGATGAGGGGCAGCGGCGGGTACCGGGCGCGCCAGGTTTTGACGGTGTCGGGATACGGTTTCCCGTCGTAATGAACGGGCCACATATCGTTGGAGTACGGCAGGCCGAGGTATTCGTTAAAGCCGTGCTGGAGGGGCAGGAAGGGCACTTTGGCGCCGAGGTGCCATTTGCCGACCATGCCGGTGGCATAGCCTTCGTTTTTCAGTATTTCGGCGATGGTTTCCTCTTCTCCGTTCAGGGCAATTTTTGCGTCGGGGTTCAGGGCGCTGTGGATACCGATGCGGTTGGGATAGCAGCCCGTGAGCAGGCCCGCCCGCGATGCGGAGCACACGGCCTGCGCGGCGTAGAAATGAGTGAAGCGCATGCCCCTGGCGGCCATCCGGTCGAGGTTGGGCGTGGTGTACGGGCCGCCGCCGTAGCACGAGGGGTCCCCATATCCCATATCATCCATGAAAATGATGACAACATTCGGTTGGGCGGGTGGTTCGGGCGCTGCCGGTACGAAGCTCGCGATCCCGAGCCCTGCCGCGGCCAGCAAAAGGCCACTGGCAATTTTCTTCAACATAAGTGATGATTTTGATATTTCGGAAAAAGAACGCCGCGCGGGAGAACCAGCGCGGCGTTCCGGCTTATTGGCAAAATACGATTTATCAGTCGGCCAGTATCAGTTCGATCACCGGAATTTCCACACCGGGTTTAATGACGGGCAAACTAAGGTTCAGATCATCCGCCCCCACTTCATTCCTGATCCAGTGGCCGGACGGTGCACTGAAACGGATCTCGGAGCCATCGTGCAGGAATTGCGCGTATTTAATCTTCCCCTTGTAACCGGGCAGCGTGAAGTTTTGCAGCGGGTAATCGAGCAGGTGAACGTAGAGGCGTTTGGTGGTTGGATTGTACGTCAGCAGCGTATTATCCGGTTTTTTGAAGTTATCGGGCGCCTGGGTGCAGCCGTAAATCGACCGGCTGTTCAGTTCCATCCACTGCCCCATTCCATCCAGCGCCTTGTCTGCACGCGCATCGAACTTGCCGCGGGCGGTGGGGCCTACGTTCAGGAGGAGGTTGCCGCCTTTGCTCACGGATTCGATGAGCAGGCCGAGGAGTTGTTTATTGTCTTTCCAGGTGTTTTCATCGCGGTAATACCCCCAGGATCCCGAGAAGGTCTGGCAGGTTTCCCAGGGCACGCGCTGGCCGTTGTGCGTGGGCCATGCGGCTACCTTGAACTGTTCCGGCGTCACGAAGTCGCCGCCGTCAGCATATTCTTTCAGATCGAGGCGGTCGTTGACGATGATGCCCGGCTGGAGTTTGCGCACCAGTTTGATGAGATCTTCCGAGCCCCAGTCTTCACGGCCTTTCCCGCGTTTGCCGGGATAGGAGAAATCGAGCCAGAGGATGTCGACCTTCCCGTAATTCGAGAGCAGTTCGCGCACCTGGTTCTGCAGGTAGGTGCGGTATTTGGACATATCGCGGTTTTTGTTGAGGGCTTCGTAACCGGCATCGTTTTGCGGGCGGTCGGGGTGCGTGCCGTCGATGGTGAAATCGGGATGGTGCCAGTCGATGAGGGAATAATAGAACCCGATCTTGAGGCCTTCGGCGCGGAAAGCGTCTACCCATTCGCGGAGGAGGTCGCGTTTGGCGGGAGATTTAACCGCGGTGTAATCGGTGTATTTGGAATCGAAGAGGCAGAACCCTTCGTGGTGTTTGGTGGTGATGACGGCGTATTTCATGCCGGCGGCTTTGGCTTTGCGGGCCCATTCGCGGGGTTTGTAAAGGTCCGGGTTGAAGAGGTCGAAGTATTTCCGGTAGTCGGATCCGGTGATCTGTTCCCGGTTCTGCACCCATTCGTGGCGGGCCGGGAGGGCGTAAAGGCCCCAGTGGATGAACATGCCGAAGCGGTCGTTGGTCCACCAGGCGAGTCGTTTCTCCTTTTGCGCCGGTGTTTCGGTGAAGAGGCGTTTTTCCTGGGCAGACGCGCAGAGGTGCAGGGCGGCGCAGAGGAGGGTGAGGAGCAAGGATCGTGTCATGGTAACAGCTGATTTTGAATGAATTGGCAAGATAGTTTGTGTGGGTTGCGGGGGATGGTAGTTTTTTGTCATTGATTGGGAGGATTTGAAGTTGGCGGGAAAAAGGGTGGTTGGGGGGATGGAACACTTTGCCGGTTTGACTCGGGGTTCAACCCGGGCAGTGTTGGGTTAAAGCCCATCATTTTGTTAAACAATCTATTATTAACATCTGATTAACAAATAAACATCCTGATCGACAGTAACATTGCTGAAAATATTCACTTCCCGACCGATAAAACTTTACGATTTGTGCCTTCGGGCCTCTGGTTTACCTTAAGCAAAACAGCCGTCAGCTTCGTCATCGCTGGCGGTTTTTCTTTTATGGAAGGTGCAGCTGCGGCGGGTTTCCAGGAAACGGGGAGGATGGAAGGGCGGGCGGTGAAGCAGGGCAATCATGGCGCCGGGAGGCTACCGGCCGTTGGCCCGGATGCGGGCCCGGAGCAGCAGGCGGGGCTACCCTGAAGCTACCCATTTTATTTGTTAATAAAAATCAAAATATGACATTTTTATAACATGGCGTTAACATGCCTGAAAAAGGCTGTAACGTAATATTGATGCATGATTCACGCTCCAAGTTAACCAAACTGAAGGCAACCTCACGAAAGAGGTTGCCTTTTCAAATAGTTTAGCTGGTGCGGTAATAATGCAGGCCTGCGGCGTAATTTCGGATTGAATCCTATCAAAGCAAAGCAGTACTGTATTCGTTAACCTTTAAAACAAATTTCCCGCGAATGATGTAAATTTTTAAAAAAGACAAAAAGACACAGACACAGACACAGTGAAGCTCCATTCCGTCCAGGACACATTCGTTAACAACATTTACAATTTAGCTATTAAACCCCCTGTTGATCCATGCCAAAGCGTTATTTCGAAAGACTACAGACCATCGATTACCTGATCCGCATCAAAGGCACCGGAAAGCCCGCCCAGTTGGCCAAACGCCTGCGGATCTCGGAAAGGACCTTGTACGAGTTCCTCAAGCTCATGAAAGACCTTGGAGCCCCTATCGAGTACGATAGATACAAGGAGAGCTATTATTACGGGGAAAAAGGTGGATTCAATATCAAATTCACCAAATTGCTCGCGGGGCTTACCTCCGCCGTCCCCATCCTGCTGCTCTGTTTAACGCAAACGAGTTAGCATTATTTTTTTATTCCGAAGGCGCCGGTTAACAAAATATTAACAGGCGCAAGCCCGGCTTAAAGCTATTTTGTTGTCGTAATCACAAATCGGCATCGGAATAGCTTTTGCCGTTTTGACTACTTCCGTCTGACATCCGAAATTTTTACATCCAGCAAGTGCGAGCCCCATTACTAATTGCAAGAGCGGGTTTCTGTCCAGTTACCGGCCTGCAATTTTTAAAAGCGGTCGCGCCGGCCATGCGATACATCGATTTATTTATAACGCGGTTAAGATCGAAACGATCTATTTTAGATGCTAAGACGATGCAGGTTTCTTTTCAGTCACCTGCCCCTTAACCCAATCCGCCGTCATTTTCCCCATACCTGTCCGCTTTCATGCCACTCCGAACCCGGTTTCCAGGCAGGCCCTTTCGCATAGGAGAACCGCCCGTTGCTCCCGCTGAGCCGCAACACGGCTTTCCTGTCGGCCGCAAAGTGCCAGAGGTATTGGTCCTTCGCGCCACCACCAACTTTCTTCGCAGGCCGCAGCTTCAATTCCAGCATATCTTCCGATTCCGATAACGCCAGCTCCATCGCCCATTCCGGCATATCCTTCATCTCCACCGCCAACACAAAATCTTTCCCGTACCGCATGGGGAAACCCTCCGTCCGCGGCCGGTGCGCCGGCGCCAGGCAATTGTTCACCTCCGCACTGTCTTGCAGCACGTACACAGTGAACTCCCCGCCGCCCAGCGTATCCGAATAAGCCGGGCTGCCGCAGGGCGGGAAATAGCGGTAATCGTCGATCGGAACGTAAGACGTAGACAGGGGCTGCTCCGGGCCGGAGAACGCTCCGCATCCGGCCAGCGCCCACAACAATGGAAAATACACGCGCATCCGGTAATTTACGAAGAAGCCGGCATTCTCCACATTGATGTCATTTTATCTTTTCCCAACGCTCGTTTCGCACGTACTCGTTTTTTATGCCGATTCCGGCTATTTTTAATCATTATGCATCACCACGTTCTACTCTCAGCCATGATGGCCGTTGCTACCGTTGCAGCATCCGCACAACAGCGGCCCGATCACACGCTCTATTTTGATAAGCCCGCCTCCCATTACGAAGAAGCCCTGCCCATCGGCAACGGCACCCTCGGCGCCCTCGTTTACGGCAACCCCGTGCACGACCGGTTCGTGCTCAACGAAATCAGCCTCTGGTCGGGCGGCCCGCAAAACGCCGACAACGACACGGCCTATCGCGTGCTCCCGCGCATCCGCGAAGCGCTCCTCGCCGGCCGCAACAGGGAAGCGCAAAACATCCTTCAGCAATATTTCATCTGCACCGGCCAGGGCTCCGGCCACGGCAACGGCGCAAACGTCCCTTTCGGATGCTTCCAGGTTTTCGGCGATCTTACGCTCGACTGGAAAGATACGCTGGCACCCTACCAAAATTACCGCCGTACACTCGACTTCACCACCGCTACCGCCCGCACCACCTGGAGCCGTAACGGTATCGAATACACGCAGGAAGCCTGGGTAAGCCAGCCCGCCAATCTCCTGGCCATCCGCATCTCCGCCAACAGAAAAGGCTCCATTTCCTTCTCCGCCGCCCTTTCCCGCCGCGAAAGGGCCAATACCCGCGCGGAAAACGGGAACCTCATCATGGAAGGCACCATGAACAACGCCGGCCAGCCCGGCATGAAATTCGCCGGCATGCTGGCTCCGCAATTATCCGGCGGTAAATCCATCGCCACGGCGAACGGTATCGTTGTGGAAAATGCGGACGCGGTGGTTCTTTACTTTACCGCTGCTACCGATTATAACGATAAGGATTTCCGGCAAAAGGGCCCCGATCCCCTGCCGGTAGTGAAAAGCAGGCTGGCCGCGGCCCAAAAGCCGTACGCCGCGCTGCAGAAAGCCCAGCAACTGGCACATCAAACCTATTACAACCGCAACGCCTTTACCCTGGCCGCCAATTCCGCGACCGGCCAGCTCACCACGCCGGAAAGGCTCAAGCGCTATTACGAAGGCCAGCCGGACCCGCAGCTGCCCGTTCTCTACTACAACTACGGCCGCTACCTGCTGATTGGCTCCTCGCGCCCGGGGCACCTCCCCGCCAACCTGCAGGGCCTCTGGGCACCGGAGTACCAAACTCCCTGGAACGGCGACTACCACATCGATATCAACCTCCAGATGAACTACTGGCTCGCGCCGGTTACGGGGCTCGACGACCTCGCAGAACCGCTCCACCGCTACATCCGCCTCCTTTCCAAAGAAGGCGGGCGCACGGCCAAGGCTTATTATAACGCACCGGGATGGGTGGCCCACGTGATCGCCAACCCCTGGGGCTTTACATCGCCCGGGGAAGGCGCAGGATGGGGCTCCACGCTCACCGGTGGCGCATGGCTCGCAGAACATATCTGGGAACATTTCCGCTTCACGCGCGACACGGCCTTCCTCCGCGAATATTACCCCGTACTGAAAGGCGCCTCCGACTTCCTGCGCGCCATTCTTATCCGCGAACCGCAGCACGGATGGCTGGTCACTGCACCTTCCAACTCGCCGGAACACAGCTACATCATGCCCGACGGCACCAGGGGCAACACGGTCATGGGCCCCGCTATCGACATGCAGATCTGCCGCGAGATTTTCGGCGCCACCATCGAATCCGGGCGTATCCTGGGAATTGATGCCGCATGGAGGAAAGAAATGGACAGCGTTCGCGCACAGCTCGCGCCCAACCAGATCGGAAAAGACGGCGATATCAACGAATGGCTGCACGACTGGAAAGACGGCGAGCCCCATCACCGCCACGTTTCGCACGCATATGCGCTGCATCCCTACGACGAAATCACACCCTGGCAAACACCCGAACTGGCCGCCGCGATGCGCGAAACCCTCCGCCAGCGCGGCGACGATGGCACGGGATGGTCTTTGGCATGGAAGATCAACTTCTGGGCCCGCCTGCAAGACGGCGACCATGCCCTGCAACTGATCAAGAAGCTCCTCCGTCCCGTAGACCCCGCCAAGCCCCGCGGTGGCGGCGTTTATCCCAACCTGTTTTGCGCCCACCCGCCCTTCCAGATCGACGGTAACTTCGGCGGCACGGCGGGTATCGCGGAAATGCTGCTGCAAAGCCATGGCGAAGGCACCTTCATCCGCCTGCTGCCTGCATTGCCCACGGAAGCCGGATGGCAACAGGGCAGCGTGAAAGGCATGCGCGCCCGGGGAGGTTTTTCGGTAGACATGAACTGGCAAAACGGCGCCATCACCACCGCAAAAGTGCGCTCCCTGAAAGGCGGGCCCTGCGCCATCGTGGTACCGGCCGGCAAATCGGTATACGACGCCAAAGGGAAAGCAATCTTCCAATCCGGCGCCGCGGCGAAGCAGGCTTCGTTCCCGACGGTGAAAGGTGGTGTATATACCATTAGATAAATTACCGGGGAACTGATGATAGTGAACGAGCGCCCCGGGGCGCTCGTTTTTTTTACGGGCAACCTCCCGCCACTCGCCGCCATTTTCAGCCGTCTGCCGGATTGGATTTCCACACCTGCTCCGCAACAGCTAGATTTGACCCATGAAGATTCGTTACCTGTACTGGATCGCGCAAATACTCGGCTGGGGACTGTTCACCTACCTGTGGAACAACATCCGCATAGACGGGTTCGGGCTCCGGGGCGATGTATTCACCGATTACGATTTCTATTTCCACATCGCCAACGGCGTGGTTTGCACACATTTGCTGGACGTGTTCATCCGCTGGCAGAAGCTGGAGCGCATGCGGTTTGGGGCAGTATTCACCAAACTCTGGCTGGCGGTGCTCGGCGTGTCCATATTGATGGTAGTGAACCTCGCCATCATGGCCATATGGGAATCCGGCGGATGGAATGCATTTATCAGTCCGGTCACGAAACAGCATGATTTATCGCCCACCACGATGATGGTCATCATTTTCATCATCGCCGTGTTTCTATGGCATTTGCTGTTGTGGGGATGGGTGGCGATATACTTCGCCCTCTCGCAGGGCCGTGTGAAACGGCAGGAGCTCGAAAGCCAGAACCGGTTGAAGCAGGCCGAGCTGGACAACCTGAAAACGCGCCTCAATCCGCATTTCCTCTTCAATTCCCTCAGCAGCATCCGCAGCCTGATCGCCGAAAACCCGGAAAGGGCGCAGCAGGCGGTGGGCGAGCTCGCGGAAGTGCTTCGCAGCGCTATGTTGTCCGAGCATCAGCAACTGATCCGGTTCGGCCGGGAACTGGAAGTGGTGAAACATTACCTTGCCATCGAAAAAATCCGTTTCGAAGAGCGCCTGCAGGTGGAATTCAATATCGGCGACGGATCAGACGAACAGACCATTCCGCCCATGCTGCTGCAGACCCTCGTGGAAAACGCCATCAAGCACGGTATCTCCAAACGTAGTGCCGGCGGAGATATCCGGATATCGGCGGTGCGTTCGGGCAAGCATTTCATCATCCAGGTCGATAATTCGGGCAGGATGGAAAATACGGCTTCGGAGGAGGGTTTCGGCATCAACGGCACCATCCGCCGGTTGGCGCTCCTGTATGGCGGCGAAGCGAAATTCCACATCTGCAATCTTGAAAACGACACCGTGCGCGCCACGGTCAAAATACCCGCAGCATGATCCAGGCATTGATCATAGACGACGAAAGGCTCGCCCGCAGCGATCTCCGCGGCGTACTCAAATCCTTTCCGCAAGTGGAGATCACGGGAGAGGCTGCCAACATCCGGGAGGCGGAAAGGCTTATCGCGGAGCTTCGCCCGCAGTTACTTTTCCTCGACATCGAAATGCCGGAAGGCACCGGTTTCCAACTGCTGGAAAACCTGGACGTGGCGCCGCACGTCATCTTCACCACGGCCTACGACGCCCATGCCATCCGCGCTTTCGAGATCAATGCACTCGATTACCTGCTGAAGCCCGTCACCGAAAAGCGGCTACAGGAAGCCCTCGCGCGCATACCGCCTGCTTCGCCCGCAGCGCCCGCAACCACTTACCTTCCCATCCACGAAAAAATATTCGTGAAAGACGGCGACCGCTGCTGGTTCATCCCCCTGGCAGATATCCGGCTGCTGGAAGCGGCAGACGACTATGTACGCCTACGTTTCGGGAAACACACGGCCCTGCTGGCCCGCAGCCTGCAATCGTTCGAACCGAAGCTCGACCCGCAGCATTTCTTCCGCGCCAGCCGCCGCCACATCGTGAACCTGCAGCATGTGCAGTCGGTTTCCCTGCTGCCGTCGCAATTGCTGCAGCTGGAAATGAGCGATGGCTCCCTCGTTCCGCTGAGCCGCAGGCAGACCGTCCTTTTCCGGGATCTGCGCGGTATATAAACCAGAACATCCCATCTTAAACATTATCACATGAAACGCATCTACCTGCCGTTACTGGCACTGTTATGCCTGTGCGCGAACGTTTCCGCACAAAAGCCCATCGCCCTTTCCTCGACCGATCCGGCGGCGGATTACACCGACCTCCTTCCGCTGAAAAATCAATTGTCGCACGCCACTGTGATCGGTGCGGGGGAAGGGACGCACGGCTCCCGGGAGTTTTTCCGGATGAAACACCGGCTGTTCCGGTTCCTCGCCGAAGAAATGGGGTTCACGGTGTTCGCCATGGAAGACAGTCCGGTGGGTGCTGCCCTTATCCAAAAATTCGTCGACACCGGCGAAGGCAATCCCGCCGCCATTATCCGCGAGCATTTCCACAAAGTGTACCAGGTGCAGGAACTATCGGATTTCGTATACTGGATGCGGGATTACAACCTGCATCACGACAAAAAACTCCGCTTCGCTGGATTCGACTGTCAGCAAATGCATTATTTCCATCAGCAACTGACCGAACTTTCCACGCGATACGACCTGCCATGTTTCGCCCCTTTGCTGAATTACACGGCTGATACAGGCGTCACGTTCAGCAAGGCCATGGAACCTGTCATCCGGATCTGCGACAGCCTCATCCGCGTGCTGCCGGCGGAAATGAAAGGCGTGAGCGATGAAGATTGGCGGCTGGCGCGCTTTTGGCTGAACAACATCCTCGCCGCCGCGCACGAATTCCAAATGCAGGAAGGCGATTGGGAACAATCTTTCAACACCCGCGATTCGATGATGGCCAACAACATTTTCTGGATCGCGGAAAAATACAAGGGGGAAAAGATGATGCTCTGGGCACATAATTCCCATCTGGGCAACGTGTATTCCGATTCGGGGTTCGTTTTCCGGCCGATGGGCGGACATTTGCGCAAGGCGTACGGCCAGCGATACCAGAACATCGCCATGCTGACGGGAACCGGTACTTATCGCGCACAGCCAGACCATCATGTGGCACCCGATACCGGCCATGCCATCGTACCGCCCATTGCGGGATCGGCGGAAGCGCAGCTCCAGGCTTACAAAATCCCCATGTTCATACTTCCCCTGAAATATTCCGGTATACGCGGCCGGATGCGGACCATCGGCTCGATTGCGTCGGAATACCAGTTCACTTTGTGGCCCGTGGCTTTGCTCGAGCGGTTCGACTGGGTGGTGTACATGGAAAAAACATCGTCTGCCGCAACGCTCTGATTTACCGGCAATTCGTTAAATTACGTACAAACGCAGTTTGTATGCACCGATGGAAATTTTTTGGGCTCGTCCTCTGCCTCCTGACCACAATGGCTGCCGGGGCGCAGGACAGCCTTCTTTCCGCACCTGTTCTTTTCCGGGGCGACACGCTCTTCCTCCTGCAAACCGCCCCGCACAACATCAGCGTCGGTGAAAGGGCGGCGCTGATCGAGGGTAGGATTTCCTCGATTTATGCCCAGCACGACTTCCGGCCGGATTCGCTGGTGTTGACGGAAGACTCCGCGGCATCGCGCATTTTGTACAAAGGGCAGGTGGTGATGACCATTACATCGGCCGATGCGGCGGCTTCCGATCTCGACAGGCCAACGCTGGCGCGGAATTACCTGACGGTGATCCGGGAAAAGACGGGCGACCTGCAATCCTTTTCCAGCATGAAGCAGGTGCTGCTTTTCGCCGCGGAGGCGCTCGCTGTCATTGCGGGGCTCGTGCTGCTGATCTGGCTGCTGAACAAATTGTACCGGCGCGTGAAGCTCCGGTATGCCCGCCGCAGTTATAAACCGTTCGTCGTAGGCTCCTACACTTTCCTGACGGGAGAACGCGTGCGGGGGCTCTGGCTCAAAACACTGGCGATCATCCGTTTGGCGGTATTTTTGATCATCATTTACCTGGCCCTCCCGGTGTTGTTCAGCATTTTTCCATGGACGGAGAAGCTGGCCGACCGGCTCCTGACTTACGTGCTCGATCCGTTGAAGGATATTTTCCGCAATATCGCCGCGTACATCCCGAACCTGCTGACGATCCTCGTAATCTGGCTGTTTACCCGGTATATCGTGAAACTCGTCCGATTCATGGCGGGCGAGATCGAAAGAGGGGTATTGAAGATACAGGGGTTTTACTCGGATTGGGCGCAGCCGACTTACAACATCGTGAAAGTCTTGCTGTACGCTTTTATGTTCGTGGCGATCTATCCATATCTGCCGGGTTCGGGGTCTGGCGTGTTCCAGGGGGTGACGGTTTTTCTGGGATTGCTGATCTCGATCGGCTCCTCATCCGCCATCGCCAATATGGTGGCCGGTATCGTGATCACCTACATGCGGCCGTTCCGGATCGGTGAAAGGATCAAGGTGGGCGAAGTGACGGGCGATGTCATCGAAAAAAACATGCTCGTCACCCGCATCCGCACCATCAAAAATGAAGACGTGACGATCCCCAATGCCCTGATCCTCGGCGGGCAAACGATCAATTACTCTTCCTGCGCGCAGCAACAGGGGCTGATCCTGCATGTGGAAGTGACGATCGGGTACGATTCCCCCTGGCCGCACATCCACAAGCTGCTGCTGGCATCCGCCGCCAAAACGGAAGGCCTGCTCCCAGCGCCCCAACCCTTCGTACTGCAGACGGCCCTGAGCGACTATTACGTCAATTACCAGCTGAATGCCTACACCCACGAGCCGGAGCGTATGGCAGTCATTTATTCGGAACTCTATAAAAACATCCTCGATACGTTCCACGAAGCGGGGCAGGAGATCATGTCGCCCGCCTACCAGGCTTACCGCGACGGTAACTCGCCGGCCATTCCGAAAAAAGAATAATGCCGCAGGATTTCGTATTTTAACAGGGTATGAAAAAGCTGTTTATTTTACTACTCTTAGCCTTAGGGCTACGCGCGTCTGCGCAGAACGAACTGGCCCGGCCACTACCTTTCCTTGACAAGATCACTGATTTCTGCGGATTCACCTGCTATGAAGGCCGGTTCGAAGGGCGCGCCGCGAAGATCGTGGTGCCGAACGGGGAACCTGCTCCGGGGAAACCCTGGGTATGGCGCGCCCGTTTTTGGGGGCACGAGCCGCAGGCAGATAGTGTTTTGCTGACCCGCGGGTTCCATGTCGTGTATTGCGATGTGGCGGAAATGTTCGCCAACGAGAAGTGCCTGGGCATTTGGGACCGATTCTATAAAGCCCTCCGGTCCGCCGGTTTCGCGCAGAAAGCCGCTATGTTCGGGTTCAGTCGGGGCGGGTTTTACGTGTACCGCTGGGCTGCGCGCTATCCAGAACGGGTAGCCTGTATCTATGCAGACGCGCCCGTGCTCAACATCCGCTCCTGGCCGCTCGGGGAAGGCGCCGGGCCGGGAGACGCCAAAACCTGGCAGACGTTCCTCAACGATTTCGGTTATACGTCCGAAAAGGCCGCCAAACGCTTCCGCGGCAACCCGGTAGACCTGGTTGCGGAGATCGTCCGCGGGAAATACCCCATGCTGCACGTTTGCGGTGAGGCAGACGTAGTAGTGCCCATGGCCGAAAACACCGATATCTTCGAGCAGAAAGTAAAGGCGATAGGCGGAAACATCCGCGTGATCCGCAAGCCTGGCGTGGGCCATCACCCCCACAGCCTGAAAGACCCCGCGGAAATAGTGACTTTCGTCATGTCGGCCTGCCAATAGGGCCGCATTGGCTATATTTGCAGTTAACGAAATGCAGAATATGTTCCACTTCGGCCAACGGCAAACACTCGTCATCTCCATCTTCATCATGCTGGTGACCGCGTGCCTGCTGGTATGGCGGCCAGACTACAACTTCTTCGACGGTGGGCTCATCACGGCGATCCTCCTCACGATCTTCATCAAGAAAGACGCGCCCACCCGGTTCATGGGCATCGCGTGCACGGTGCTGGTTGTGGTGATCGCCTGCCTGCCGCACAGGAATCCCAACCTGGCGGAAGTCTTCATCGAGCACTTCTTCTCCCTCATCCTCGTCATCAGCTCCACCCTGCTCGTACTCTTCCTCAAACGGCTGTACCGCACCATGCAGGAGCTGAACCAGGCGCTGGAAAAGGAAGTGGAAAAAAGAACGGCCAACCTCGAGCTGGCCCTTTCCCACCTCGCCTCTTCGCAGGCAGAACTGAAAGAAGCGCTGGAGAAGGAAAAAGAACTGAACGAGATCAAATCCCGGTTCGTGTCCATGGCCTCCCACGAATTCCGGACGCCGCTCAGCGCCATCCTTTCCTCCGCCGCACTGATCGCCAAGTATCCCAATACGGACGACCAGCCCCGCCGGGAAAAACATGTAGGCAAGATCCGCGAGTCTGTCATCCACCTCAACGAATTGCTGGAAGACACCCTCTCCCTGGGCCGCATCGAAGAAGGTAAAGTGCACGTCCATCCCGAAAAAATTTCCCTGCCCGCCTTTGCGCTGGAAACCGCCGACGAAGTGCAGGGCCTCCTCAAACCCGGGCAAATGCTGCAACCAGACGTGCAGGCCAACCTGGAAGTGATATCCGACAAGCGATTGCTCAAACATATTTTCGTGAACCTCCTCACCAACGCCATCAAGTTCTCGCCGGCCGGCACCGCCATCGGGTGGAAGCTCCGGGAAGAGAACGGGCGGATTCTCGCCGAAGTGGCAGACCAGGGCATGGGGATTCCCGAAGAAGACAAAGCCTATCTTTTCAGCAGCTTCTTCCGCGCCCGGAACGTTACCAACATCCAGGGCACCGGCCTCGGCCTGCATATCGTGAAACGATACGTAGACATGCTCCAGGGCGAAATCACCGTAGAAAGCGAACTGAACAGGGGCACCACCATTTCCATCAATTTCCCAAACCTTCCATCAACATGATAGCGACGATCCTGGTAGTAGACGATCATCCCGGCATCCGGGAAAACGTAGCCGAAATCCTCACGCTCGCAGGGTACAAAGCCCTCGAAGCCGAAAACGGCAAACAGGCCGTCGAAATGGCCCGTGAACACCGGCCCGACCTCATCATCTGCGATATTATGATGCCCGAGCTCGACGGATACGGCGTATTGCACATGCTCCGCAAATACCCGGAAACCGAGCACATCCCGTTCATCTTCGTGACAGCGAAAACCGACCGGAGCGACTGGCGGAAAGGAATGGAAATGGGGGCAGACGATTACATCACCAAACCGTTCGAAGATGTGGAACTGCTGACGGCCATCGAAACTCGCCTCAAAAAACAACAGTTCCTCCAGGAGAAATTCGCCGCGGCAAGAACACAGTCCATCGGTACGATGCTCCAGGACTGGCAGGCTTCCGGCCTCCTCCAGCTCGAACTGGACAGCTTCGACGCGGTACCCTACGCCAAGAAACAACCCGTTTACCGCGAAGGCAAACATCCGCAGTTCCTTTACTACGTGAAAAGCGGCAAAGTGAAAGCCTTCCGCCTCAACGACGACGGGAAAGAATACATCACCAACCTTTTCGGGCAGGGCGATTATTTCGGCTATGTACCGCTGCTCGAAGACCATGTGTACGAAGAAAACGCCGAAGCCCTCGACCAGACGGAGCTCGTGCAAATCCCGAAAGAAGTGTTCCTCGAACAGTTGCTCAATGATATCAGCGTGGCGCGCACGTTCATCAAGCGCATCGCGCAGGAAGTAAAGGAAAAGGAAGACCGCCTGCTGCAACTCGCCTACGATTCGCTGCGCAAACGCGTGGCCAACGGCTTGCTGGCCATTCACGACAAACTCCACCTGGAACAGCAGCCCGACGCGCTCATCGAGCTTTCGCGCGACGATATCGCGCGGTTCGTGGGCACGGCAACGGAATCGCTCATCCGCACGCTCAGCGATTTCAAATCCGAAAAACTCATCGAAATGCAGGGCACGCGCATCCGCATCGTACAACCCGACTTGTTGCGCAAACTACTGTATTGACATAAAAAAGCGGCGTTGATAAGTTCGATCAACGCCGCGCTTCCTGCTTCGTTCGGTGCGAAGCAGGTGCCGCCATCATATCGCTGATCATTGTTCGGGCCAGCTGTCTGTCCGGAACGGCCCCACCGGCAAGCCTTCTTTACTGAAGATGTTGCCGATCGCGGCATTATTGAAGGAAAAGCGGACCGCTTCCGGTTGCGCAATCCCTTTACCAGACACAATTACCGTATTTCCTTTGATCTTCACGTCTGCCGGAACGAATTTTTTATCGGCCCCGGCGATGTACCAT
Source organism: Chitinophaga rhizosphaerae (assembly GCF_003958645.1). Lineage (GTDB taxonomy): Bacteria > Bacteroidota > Bacteroidia > Chitinophagales > Chitinophagaceae > Chitinophaga > Chitinophaga rhizosphaerae. Next base: position 386,185 of record NZ_RXLO01000003.1, on the reverse strand, counting down.
TCCTTCGCTGCGCCTTTCAGAACCAGCCCGTTGTCCGCATGCTTGAAATGGATGACGATCTGGTTGTTTTTCGTCTCCATCCGATCGTAAATCGGGCTTTTGAATGCCATCACTTTTTGACCGTAATGGTCTCCCAGCGCCAGGTTCGCCAGCCGGAAGCCTACGTCGTGTTTGTTAATGGGATGGATATTGTTGGTATCTGCCACCAAATCCGTGATAACGGCCATGGCGGTTTTGGGGTACGACAGCGTTTGGGTTTGCGCTTCCCGCAGCAACGACCCTCTCAGCGTGCCGGGCCCGTGTTTGAACGGCGCGATCTGCACGTAATAGAAAGGAAAATCGATCCCCCAGGCTTTGCGCCACGCGCCGATGAGGGTTTCCATGAGTGGTTTGTAGGTGGATGCGGTGCCCGCGTTGCTTTCGCCCTGGTACCAGATGGCGCCGGCGATGCGGAAGTTCGTGAGCGGGGCGATCATGGCGTTGAAGGTTTTTCCGGGAACCACGGGCCACCAGGGGTTGGGGTTCAGTTTCGCTGCAGCGGCCGCGAGTTCGGGAACACCGGTCACCAATTCGGCGGGCGTCCAGACTTCGGCGGGCGTGCCGCCCCAGCTGGAGTTGATGAGGGCAACGGGGACACCCAGTTTTTTGCGCAGTTCCTTTCCGAAGAAATAACCGACCGCGCTGAAAGGCTTGAGGGTATTGGAATCGCAGGAAGTCCAGCGGCCGGGGAGGTAATCCTGCGGATGGTCTGAAGTGGTTTTGCGCACCTGGAAGAAGCGCAACTGATCGTCGGCACAAACGGGCAGTTCGGCCTTGATGTCGGGCAGGCCGTGGTTGCCGCTCCATTCCATGTTGGATTGGCCGCTGCACAGCCAGACTTCCCCGATGAGGATGTTTTTCAGTTCTATCGTATTGCTTCCGCGCAACGTGATGGTGTAGGGGCCGCCGGCCTCGGGGGTTTTGATCTTCACGCTCCAGACGGCGTTGGCCGAAGCCACAGCGGAATCCGGCGTGGATTTCCACCCGGTGGTGATGCGGATTTTCTCACCCGGGGAGGCCCATCCCCAGAAAACGGCCGAATCGTTGCGCTGGAGCACCATGTTATCGGAAAGCACGTCCGGCAGGCGGATCTGTGCGCTGGCGGCAACGTGGACAACGGCCAGAGATACGAAAAGAAAATATCGAAGCATTGTAATTCAAGGGTTTTATCCCATTAAAATATACAATCGCTTCGATACTTTTCTTATTTCTGTAACAATGAACAGTCAAACAATAATACGAATTGTCGTCGCGGCTTAAAAAGACATTCGCTTTTGGAAAACTATCAAATTGAAACGTGTTACGCTTCGTGCGGGATATACTTGCTTTCCACTGTACCGTCCTTATACAATTTCAGGATGGCGTAGCCCGGCGGCGTTTCCTGGTAGAAGTACGGACCAGCGGATTTCTCGTCCCCTTTTCCCCACCAGAAACCACTCATCGCACCATTGCAGGCGTAAGTGATACCGTTGTACATCGTATTGTCCGACAAATGGTTATGGCCGCTGAGCGCCAGCCGCACACGGTCGGTTTTAAAGAAAAGGTCTTTCAGCTGTTTGAAATCGGAATGGCCGCCGCCTTCGAGCAGCTGCGTGGTGCCGAGGATGGGATAGTGAGACATCACCACCGCAAAATCCCCTTTCGGCAGCGCCTCCAGCTTGGCTTTCAGCCAGTCGAACTGCTCGGGGTCGAGGGAAATGCCTTTGTTGTTGCCGTCGAGCATAAAGAAATGCCAGTTGCCTTTCTGGACGGTGTAGTAGCGGTGAGGCGTTCCCAAACGCTTTACCACGTATGCTTTGCCGTACATCTCATCTTCTTTCGAAGGCGCTTTCCACCACATGTCATGATTACCGAGGCAGGAATGCATTTCGTATTTGCCGATGGCTTTCACACATTCGTCCCACAGCGCCCACTGGCTCGTCACCTGTTCGCGCACTACGTTGTCGTAAGACGCGTCGTGGATGGAATCGCCCGTGTTGAGGAAGAAATCGGGTTTATGCTGGTCGATGATATTGCGGAGCACTTTTTTGAACCGTGCGGGCGCATCGTCGCCTTCTCGGATGTGCACGTCGGTAATATGGGCCACGGTGAAGAGGGGCTTTTCCTTTTTGGCCGCCGTTTCACGATCCTGTCCGTCGCCCGAAAGGAGGTTCCCGGTAAGGGAGCCGCCGGCCAGCAATCCGATGCTGGATAAAAAGTCTTGTCTGTTCATATGCCGGGTTTGAATTCCAAATATACACTTGTTTAGTAATAATAAACAACCTGCAAACGTTACCAATTTTTAAACAAATTGGCGGCGACGGTTAAAATACCATCGCCGCCAGGGTGCAATTCCATCTCTACAGATTCACTTCGAAACGGCGGTAATCGATCCAGGTGCCGTTATCGTTGTAATAAACGTCTACATAGCGGGTAGTGCCGCAATCTCCTTTGAACATCACGCCGAGTACGTTCTCGTGCACGGTCCCGGCGGTGCCGGAATACGTGTAGATGGTACATCCGTCTGCGCTTTCCACTTTGAATTTGGCGCCCACGAAAGACCCGTTGTACTTGAACTGAACGGATTTCACGTAGGGCGACGGCGGAGCGGGCGCGTCGAGCATGGTGATGGTGCCGCCGCCGAGGGCGATTTCTTTCGCTACGGGTGCCTTTGAGGTCCCGGGCTGTGAGCCGTTCATTCCGAAAAGGCCCATGATGGCGGCTAACGCTGCGATTTTAATGATCATAATGAGAGGGTTTTATGGTGTTTTAGATAGTAATCAATCCCATCCGAACAGCTGTTTCAGGTTCGGGTTCATGCTCGTTTCCGCGTAAGGCACGGGATAGTAGTAATATTTGGGTTCCACGAAAGTCCGGGTAGATTTTCCGGTCAGGATCCTGCCGCCTGCTTCTCCGTTTTCGAGATAGATATCCACGCCGGCATCTCCGTAGTTGCCTACTTTGTTATAGATAAGCGTAACGCCGAGGGAGTTTTTGATCCGCTGGTCATCCGGCGGAATGGTGGTGGATTTGGAAACCAGGATCACATCGGCTACGCCGTCTCCGGTCAGGTCGTACTGACCCAATCCGGGGAAATACATACCGAAGGCATGCTTCTCCAGGCTTTTGCCGGCATACCAGCGCATCACGTCGTCATACCGTACGCCTTCCATCGCCATTTCCACCCTTCTTTCCCGGCGTATTTCCAGGATCAGGCCTTTGCTGGCGCCTTGCACCGTAGGGTATTTTGCGGCCAGCAGCGCGTCTGGCGCGGCATTGGCGGCGGCCATATTCAGCGGCGGCATTCCCACACGGTTGCGCAGCAGCCCGATCGTGTTGTCGATGTCCGTCTGCGTGGCGGTCCCCATTTCGGCAACGGCTTCCGCATAAGTCAGGAGGATTTCCGCATAGCGGATGGATGGCACGTCTGTGCTGCCTGTTACCTGTGCATCGGTGCTGAAATTGAAATATCCCTTCAGCTGATGATATCCGGTGAAGTTATTGGCGAACTGTTGCACGTAAGGCAGTGTAGCCGGCATTCTCACCCATCCCGGAGGCACGATGGTCATCGCCAGGCGCGGATCGCGGTCGGTGAATTCCTGCACGAACTGGAACTGGTCGTAGCCGGGCTTGTCCGTATACCGGGAACCGTCTTTCATGAGGTAGGTCTGGACCAGGTCGCGGGAGGGCGATTGCTCGTAATCCCCGAATATGTAACCGTTGTTGTTGGAGCTGGAACCGCCTCTTTTGGTGACGTCGTAAGGGCAGTTCAGGATCACTTCCTTGTTGCCGGACAGGTCGGCGCTGTTGAAGAGCTCTGTGTAACTGTTCGCCAGCTTGAATTTCCCGGAGTTCATGATGTCCTGCGCCTGTTTCCGGGCGGAGTCCAGGAACCTGTTGGCGGTGGCGGCGAGGTTCAGTTCGGGATGATATTTCCTGAAAGTGCCTTCGTACAGTGCGATGCGTGCGTAGGCGGCTTTCACAGCCCAACGACCGGGAGTACCGTCTGGCACGCTTTCCTTCACGTTTGCGGCGGCAAAAACCAGGTCGGCGATCACGCTGTCCATCACCTGCGCGCGCGGCGTGCGGGCGGAATACAGCAAAGCGGTGTCTGACGGGTTGAGGGTGCGGCCGTACCAGGGCACGTCGGAGAAAGTACGGATCTTATCCATGTAGAACATGGCGCGGTAATATCGGGCGATCCCGGCGTAGTGCGCCTTCACTGCTTCCGTTACATTGGCCTGTTGGTAATTTTCCAGGAAGTAGTTGATGCTGCGCAGCCGGCTCCATCCCCATGCGTTGGGCATGTTCCGGGAATTGGGGCTGCCGGTCATCATGGTGATGATGGTTTGGCCGCCGGTAGTGGCGCAGTTGTCTGTCGACTGTTCGGCGGAGTAGATACCGGCACCGGGGTGGTTCAGCAATCCGTAAACGTACATGCTCAGATCGCTTTCCGATTTGAAGAACAGTTGCGGCGAAATCTCGGTGGTAGGATAACGGTCGAGGAAGCCCTTCTTGCAGGCACTCCCTGCAAAGGCTCCTGCGGCGAGTATGGCGATGATGATTTTTTTCATTGGAAGATTTTTTCGGATTGGAATGGATTAAAGCGTCACGTTGATACCCATGGAATATTTCCGTTGGAAGGGATAGTTCCAGCCGTTGCCCGAAGTGATCGCTTCCGGATCGATGTATTGTTTGATGGATGAAAATTCGTACAGGTTTTCGCCGGTGAAGAAGATCCTCGCGCGGGTGAGCCCTGTTCTTCCTATCACCGATTGCGGAAGGCTATAACCGATGGTGAGGTTCTTCAGGCGGAGGTACGCAGCGCTCTGCAGGTAATTGGTCTGCGGAATGGCGAGCCCCTGTCCGGTACGCTGATCCGCCAGCCAGGCCTGCAACGCAGGATAGCGCGGGTTCAGGTTGGCATCGGCCAGCCCGGCGTCGATATAGGCTTTGGGATACGTAGCCCGCTCTGCGTCGGTGGCCGCGGCGCCACGGTAGAAATCCAGGTTCCAGGAATAAATATTGGCGTAGGGCTGCTGGTAGGGGCCCCAGAAAAGATAGTTCTGCGGATAGTAATCCATCTTGCCGATTCCCTGGAAGAACACGGAGAAATCGATGTTGTTCCATCCGAGATCGATATTGAAACCGTACTGGTAGCGGGGACTGGTGTTACCGATCACGCTGAGGTCTTTCGGGTCGGTTTTGCTGTTGCCGGTCTCGATTTTCCCGTTGCCGTCGCGGTCAACATATTTCGGCCATCCCGGTACGATTTTCAGGGAATTCCAGGGGATGATCGCGGATTGGTCCAGCTTGTCGATCTCACCCTGGTTTTTAAACAATCCGTCGCTGGTGAGGCCCCAGATCTCGCCGACTTCCTGTCCTTCGCGGTAACCGGAGAAAAAGCCCTGGGGATTTTTATACTTCGTGATGGTACTGCGGCTGTCCCACACACGGCCGCGCACGGCAAAGTTGAAGGGCTTCCGTCCAAGGTTGACACTGTTCTCATAGCCCATTGCCAGCTCCCAGCCTTTCGTCTGCATATCGGCCGCGTTCTGCTGCGGCGCGGAAGTACCGAGCACGCCGGGCAGCACGGTTTCCGGCGCCAGCATACCTTTGGTATTGCGGATGTAATAGTCGAAGCTGACGGTGAGGCGGTTTTTCAGGAATCCCAGGTCAGCACCGAAGTTGGGGCCTGATACGTTTTCCCAGGTATAATTCGTGGGGTCCACGTTCAATCGGGGCGCACCAGAGATCACCAGCGGGAAATTGCCGTTCACAAGATAGCCGCTCTGCGACGTCCGAAGGGTCTGGATGTAACCATAATAGTCGACGGATTGGTTGCCGAGCGTACTGTATGCCGCTCTCAGCTTGAATGTGGGCAACACCGGCTCCATCGCTTTCCAGAAATTCTCGCGGCTCACGATCCATGCGCCGGAAAACGAGGGGTACGACGACCAGCGGTCGCTTGGCGGGAAGCGCGACGAACCGTCTGCACGCTGTGTATATTTCAGGATATATTTCCCTCTGAAGGTATAATCCACACGGCCGAAATAACTCCGGATCGCGTAATCGTAATAGCCGTTGTTGTCTACGGTCATGTCGCCCGAAGCCAGGCTGATATGCGGCAGGGACGCCGAAATGAGGCTGCCGCGGCTGGCCGTTACAGGCGCCCATTGGTAATATTCCTCGTTGTAACCCAACGTCACGTTGAATTCGTGCACGCCCAGTTTTTTGTGATAGTTGGCAAAAAGGTCGTAGATATTCTGGTTTACCGTACCGTTGGTTTCCGTCACGGAACCCGGGCCGTTGATCTCGCGTACGTCGCCGGGGCCGTAACCGATCCGCACGGGCAGCCTTTCGGTATGGTATTTCCACAGTTCCCGCTTGATGCTCGCCGAGCCCGTGATGGTAAGGTCGCCGTTGAGGGCCGTGGCGATGCCGCGCACGAGGTTCTGGAACCCGAAACGCGTCTGGTTGTTCCGCCCGCCGTCTTTCAGCTGCGCCGCCAGTACGCCCGCGGTGGTGTTGGCCCAGGTGCCGTCGGGGTTCTTGTCTACGTTGATGGGCTGCGTGTAATATACATCGAGGATGTTGTACGTAGGCTGGTCCTGCACGAGCTGGTAAACGTTGAAATTATTCTCCACAGACAGCCATTTCAGCGGTTTGATGCCGATGTTGGCGCGCATGCCGTAACGGTTCCAGTCGTCTTTGGCGAGTTTGTTCAGGCCGTTTTCCTTGGTATAATCTGCGGAAAGCAGGTAGTTGACAGGGGTTTTCCCGGCGGAGGAGCCGCTGATCGACAGGTTATGATATTGGGAGAAGTTGGCTTTCGCGAAAAAGTAATCGTTCCAGTCGGTGTTTCCCATGTACGCCCATTTGGAGGGGTCGTTGGGGTTGGTTTTGACTGCGGGAACGGAGGGGTCTTCCGACCGCTGTTTTCCCCAATCGTATTGCCAGGAAGCGAAAGTGGCGTAGTGCCAGGGCGTATTGTCGGCCGACAATTGCATCACTTTCATGAAAATGAACGGATCGGTGATGGGATCTGGCGTGAGGGTGCGGCGCGATTTGGCGAAATAGTTGTTGTAGGAGATCGTCTGTTTGCCTTCTCTCCCTTTCTTCGTGTTGATGAGCAGCACGCCGAACGCCGCGCGGGCGCCGTAGATGGCGGCGGAGCTACCATCGCGGAGGGTGGTGATGGACTCGATGTCAGACGGGTTGATGCGCAGGAGGTCGTCGTTGGTAGACGCGATCCCGTCGATGAGGATGAGGGGTGCGCTGCCGCTGGAGCTGATCGTGCCCATCCCGCGGATATTGAGATTGGGGAGTGCCCCGGGGCGGCCGCCGCTGTAGGTGATGTTCAGGCCGGGAGAAGCGCCCTGCAATCCCTGGAAAACGTTGGCGATGGGGCGCTCGGCGAGTTTGGCGCCGCTGATCTGGTCTACCGCGCCGGTTACGTCGATTTTCTTTTGCGTACCATAACCCACCACTACCACTTCGTTCATGCTGGAGCTGGAAGGTTGCAGGGTGATGGCGGCCAGCGTGTTATCGCCGGCTTTGAGGGAAAGGGCCTGCGTCACGGGGTCGAAGCCGATGGAGGAGATCCGCAGGGTGTAGTTCCCGCCGGGCTCGAGGTTGGCGAAGGAGAAAGTGCCGTCTGAATTGGTGACGACGCCTGCTTTGAATGCCGGTTTATCGGCGGAGATGACGATGGTGACGCCAGGGATGGAGGCGCCTTTATTGTCCTGCACAACGCCTTTTAGCGCGGCTTTCCTGTTTTGGGCCTGGGCGGAGGCGGCCCAGGCGATGGCGAGGCACCACAGCAGCAGGAGGCTGCCGTAATGTTTGGCCGAGGCGCGTAAACGGCGCACTGTCTGTTTCATAATAAGTGTTTTACAGTAAAGGAGATAACGTGATGGCAAGGCATGGCCTGGGCAGGGCGCGTGTTCGCACACCCGCTTCGGCCACCTGTATCGTGATGCATGTAAAGCTGTTGATCAGTTAAACTGTAGTGTTTTCATTTTCCGGCATACCTTCCCCATTCCGGCTGCATGAGCGGCCCGGCTGGCGGTTAGTTCCGGCAACAGTTCCCCTCGCCGCATGCTGCAGCAAAACGTGGCGAAAAACTGCCGTCTGGCTTGTTTTAAAAAGTTGACCTAATTATTCTTTCGTAAAGCTTATCGTCACAACCCGCTGTAGTGCCGGCGGGCTCATCGTTCCTGTCTAATAATTTCCCGGGGACAAATATAGATTGAATGTTCATTCAATAAAATATCCATTCTGATTGATAACGGTTACGTAACATACGCATCGTTCCTACAAATATAAAATTGAAATCGAAATAAAAAAATATATTGAATGACCATTCAATTAATTTATTTTCCTTCATGGCGGAAACTTGCACAGAAACGTTAAATCTTCAGGGATTTTGGGAGAATTGTCGGTAATATCCCGGCTAACCGCTAGTTTTACATCCAACCTAATCACCAGTTTTTGCGAACAAATGGGAAGAAAGAGTTTAAAAGAGCCCCGGCAGAAAGAGATCATCAAGGCGTTCTATAAGATTGTCAAGAAAGACGGGCTGGAAAACGCATCCATTCAAAAAATAGCGGAAAGCATACAGATCAATCCGAGCCTTATCATGCACTACTTCCGCTCGCGCGAGCACCTCGTCTACGGCCTCGTGGAATTCATCCTCGACCGCTGGCTTCTTATCTTCGACGTCAAAGACGCCGAAGATCCCCGCGATGCACTCGACAAAGTGCTGGACAACATCTTTTCCAAGAAATGGAATTCCCTGTTCGACGACGGCACTTCCTACTCCCTCTATTCCCTCGCGTTCCGTAACAAAACCATCCGGCAGCGGTACAAGCACCTGCTCGATTCCCTCCGCCAGCGCCTCTCGGAAATGATCGAAGCCTGCAACGAATCGAAAACCCTGGCCGTAAAAGACCCCGTGGCCACTGCCGATATCATTTTCGTATTGGTAGACGGCGCCTATTATTACCTGTCGCTGGTAGACGATAAGGCGGAATACGACCGGAGGCTGGCCGTATATAAAAAACACGCGCTCAACGTGCTTTGCTGACCTTGCGCCGCCTGCGCACAAGGAGCCAAACAATTGCGCCCACGGCTATCACCAGCCATATGAGATTGACGACGAAACTGGGATAATCGCTCAGGTAAAGCGCATTGGCGATAAGGCCCAACGCACCGAGCGCGTTCAGCCAGTGATATATTTTCTGGTCGGATTTGATCTTACCCATCGTCAGCAGCACATATCCCAGTACGTAAAAAAACGTACCCGCCCATCCCGGAATGTCCATCCACGAAATCCCCCCTTCCTTTACGCGTTCCACGCTCCGCACCACTTCCTGCTGGCCATGCCCCGCTGAAGCCGCCGCCAGCGCCTGCTGACGGCCACGGCCGCCGATCTGAAAGGCTCCGCACAAGATAAGCAGGGCCAGGCTCAACATTACGAATTTTCCCATGGATGGTTTTGTAAGGGTGTATGAAATGATTTCCGGGCCGCACCGGGCGGCAGCGTATTTGTTCGCACTAACATACAAAAAATTTCTACCGGTGGGTGTTATCCTATTGAAACCTCAAAAAGGCAGGCGCCCTCAGGCCGTAAATGTCGAACCGGAAATCGACGATGGTCGTAATTTCGAAAAAGAGGTTATTGATGCCCGGCGTTTTCCTGGGATAGTACGCCGCGCTCATCTGCAGCGTATTGAGCGAAAGGTTTTCGTTCTTGACCCGCACTGCCAGCCCGAACCCCGGGTACACGGGGTTCTTCAGCAAATAATTGTTTTTCCAGGAAACCTGTCCCGCTTCCACCGTTCCCACGAAATTGAATTTGAACCCATACACTTTCCACGGGCTGTACAATATACTTTCCGACCGCAGCAATAACCGGTGGTAACCGTTTATCTTCGAGCGCCGCCATCCCCAGAATCCCGTACCGAAATCACGGTTCAGGCTCAGCGGGCGATAAAAAAAATTATTGGGCGTGCCGAGATAATCGAGATACACGAATTCCCGGAAATTCCATTTCTTCCCCAGCTGCATCAGCCGGCTGAAATAACTCACGTTGGTATGGATCACCAGGTCTTCCGACGTACTGCCCTGCCAGAAGCCCCCCACGCCCAGGTTCACGCTCAGCAACCCGTTATGCAGCGTGGGCCAGTATTTCTGCCCCTCGATGGCCGTGTACAACCGCCGCCGGTCCATCCAGTTCTCCCGGCCAACGGACAAGGCCGCCGAATACCCGTACGGAATATCCTCCGTTCTCCCGAACCCGAAAAACCGCTGGCTCTTGAAGAAGTCCTGCTTGAATACGGCGATCTGGCCGAGGTAATAATGGCGGTCGTTGTAAAGCGGGTCTTCCCCGTACTTTTTCTGCACCGGCTTTTTGTCGAACGCCACGTTCGAGTACCGGAAAAGCAACGCCACATTGGGCTTATCGTCGAAATGCCCGTCGGACCCGAACCGGTTCCGGAAGTTCCAACCCGACCAGACGTCGACCAGTTTATAGGAATAATTCCGCCAGAGGGAATCGGGCTCGCCCCACACGCGGATGCTGTAATTCTTCGCCAGCGAAATGCCGCCGGTGATTTTGGCGGAAGACCGGTACAGCGGCCGTTCCAGCCGGATGTAATACGATCCCTCGTAAACGCCGGTATCGAGTTGGGAATTGGTGTTGAGATGGGTATACCCCACGGATACGTCGATAAAACTGCCGAGCAGGTTGTATTTCGTGTAGCGGGCTTCGGTACCCCAGGGCCGGGAGTAGCTGCTTTTCCACCGGAACCCGAACTGCACGCCCTGCGCGGCGCCGAAAAGATTGTCGTTGGAGATTTTGGCCCCCACGCCGCTGGGTGCCAGCTCGCGCAGGTCGAAGCCGTATTCGAACACGTCTTTGGTGATCACGAGCACGTCTACCGTATCCTGGCTGGCGGTTTCGAGCGTGATGATGCGGGCATCCTGGAGGAAGGGGCGGTTACGGAGATACCGTTCGTTGTCGGCGAACGCATAGGCGTTCACGGTATCGCCCGGCCGGAAAAAGAGCATTTGCCGGATCGCCCATTCCTGCGAATCGAAATGCAGTTTGTTGGCGAGATGGATGAGCTTCATGCTGGTAGTAAAAGCGGTATCGTTGATGCTCCGCGGACCGAACACTTTTACCTTCCGGAAATGGACACGGCGGACCGTTCTGCCGGTATGCGGCAAAAATCCCTGCTCAGACCTGGTCATCCGGCCGTCGTCCTCGATAGGGGGAGGATCGTTGTGCCGGGAAATGTCTTTCAGTACGGAATCCCGGAAACGCCGGCTTTTCAATGAATCCACGTAATTGTTGAACTTCGTGAACCAGCGTTTCTTGTATACGGCCGGGATCGTATCCGATTGCGCGTTGGCGTTCACCGGACAACAGCATATGAACAGGTAACAGCTAAGGATAGCTAACAGGCTTATTTTACCCAACCGCTTCAATAATTCCAATTGATCTGTAACAACAATACAAATTTTTAACCAATATGCATGGCCGCGCAAAAAAAAGGAAGGGCACCGATCCGTTCAGTACCCTTCCTTATGGAAAGTTTAATGATTGAATATCAATATTGTACCGTCACGGTCCTGCCGCCTCTTCCGGTTTGATCGAACACCCGGAACCGGATGGTCCCTTTCGCATCTATCGGGCCGCTCCAGGCGGGACTTTTAACGGAAGGTTCCCTTCCGTCGGTAGTATAACGAACGATCAGTCCGGGAAGTTGTACGTTGGTAAAAACTTTTCCGTTCTCGTTTTTCACGCCGGCCGTGGGGATACGGTAGTTGTAACCGCCGTTGAGCGTGGCGAGGCGCGGGATTTCGCGCTGCCCCACCACATTGGCGAATTTATTCCACGCTTCGTTGTACTGGCCAAGGTCCTGCGTCCAGGAAGGGTCGGGCGCCCAGGCGCGTTCCGCCATGCCGAGGAGCTTGGGCAGCACCATGTATTCCAACCGCTGGGGAGATTTCACCGTTTCGCTCCACAATGCGGATTGAATGCCCACGATGTTCGACGCGCCGTATTCCGTCAACCGGTCTTTCCCCACGAATGTGGACGCGGGCAGCGGATTGCCGGCATCGTCTTCTTTCGCGTTCCTGTACACATCGAGGGGAATGAAGTAGAAGGGTTTATCGATGTCCACATATCCGCCCCAATAAAATCCGGGCTCGTCGTAATCGCGCGCATAGGCCATGTCGAAATAATAATTCGCCACGCCAGACAGTACCACTTTATACCCGCCGTTCGCCAGCCGGTAGCTCAGGTCTTCCATCCCGCCGCCCATTACGTTATTCCAGACATCCACCTGGAAGTTGCGGTTGCCGAATACGGGGTTCACGATCATGATACCCTTTCCGTCGCGCTTCGTACGGCGCATCCCGGCTTCTTCCCAACCGTATAGCTGCATTCCCTGTTTATTCACGATCCGGGCTACTTTATCGTAGAAATAAATCCAGAGATCGTCTACATGGTCCAGTTCCGCGCTTTCGGCCAGCAGTTGCTGGCAGGCGGGGGATTTTTCCCACACGCCGCCGGGCGTTTCGTCGCCGCCCATGTGGATAATATCGAGGGGAACGCCAGCTTCGCGATGCATCGCTGCCAGTTCGGCCGTAACTTTTTCGATGAATTTGTAAGTGGAAGGAAGGGCGGGATTCATCACGTTATCTTTCCATTCCTGCACCGAGCGGTACCGGCTTTTATCTTCCGGATCGCTGAGGCGGTATTCGTTGGCGTTGGGATCGCCGGCTTTGGCGAGCTTCGCCGAACGGGCGTCCATGGCTTTGATGGCGGCGCGGCCGTGGCCGGGCATTTCGATTTCAGGGATCACTTTGATATGACGGGCGTTCGCGTAACGGAGGATCTCGATGTAATCCGCACGGCTATACCAGCCGGTGCCGGTGGCGTTGTTCACATCGGGGCCGGAACCGTACGACGGCTGTATGCATTCCATCTCGTCGAGCGTATGGCCGCGGCGGCCGCCCACCTGCGTCAGTTCGGGCAGTCCGGCTATTTCCACGCGCCATCCTTCATCGTCGCTCATGTGCAAATGCAGCGTGTTCACTTTATATACCGACATCACGTCCAGCATCCGGAGCACCTGGGCTTTGGAGTGGAAGTTGCGCGCCACGTCGAGACTGAAGGAGCGGAAAGCGAAGCGGGGCTCGTCTTTCACGAGGACCGCCGGTAGCGTGGCCGTTCCTTTGGCCGTCAGCGGCAGCAGCTGGCGGAGGGATTGTATCCCGTAAAAAATCCCGGTGCCGGTGCCGGCGAAGATGCGCACGCCCTGTTGATCGGTTTCGAGGCGATAGGCTTCTTTCCCTTTGATGGATGCGTCTTTCAAGAGGCGGACCGCCGCCTTCCCGGAGGTGCCCTGTGCCGTGAGCACCGGTTTCCCGAAAACATTGCCCATCAGCAGCGCCAGGTAATCGGCCTCGGCGCGGAATTCCGGCTCATACAGGATGCCCTCTTTCGGATCAAGCACCACGGTTGCCCCGGATTCCACGACAGATGCAGGCGTAGGCAGAATCTTCGGCAGTTCGGCGGCAGGCAGCAAACGGAGCACCTCGTTGCGGCGGTACACGTCTTCCGGAGAAGTCCGCACTTTCGTTTCACCGGCCGTACGGCGCAATTGTTTATCGCTGGAAGAAGGTATCACGGCGAAGTCGGCAATGGAATGCCCTTTCGCGGGGTCGGTATCCCAAACGATGTACGGCCCCGTCGGCGCATCGGTGAAATGCGTCACCCAGGCGGAAGAAACGATGTTCAGCTTCACGGAATCCCCCGGCTTCAGTCCCCCGAATCCCGCCGAAGGCGTAAACCGGAACAGGTCCCCGTTCACATGCCCCGCCACGATCCCCGGCGCTACTTCGCCGGGCGTCACGAAACGGATGAAGTTGAAATAGATCGTCCACCCGCCGGCCGGGAACGCCTGTTTGGTGCGGTTCACCAGCGTGAAGGTGGACAAGGTCTGCGCCTTCCCCTGGTAACCGTTTTCCACTACTTCCCAGCGGAGCTGCAAGCCCTTTGCCGGGAACTGCGCCATGGCGGCGCAGGATAATACAAGGAATAAAATTGTAAGTCTGTATCGCATATAGTTGAGATTTCCCCGCTGTGGCGCGGTAGTCTTGCCGTTTAAAAAGCTTTGTTGATCGCGTCCAGCAAATACCCTTTCGGATCGCTGGAATATTCCCAGAACATTACGCCGGCGAGGTCATTTTTTTTCACGTAACGGCATTTCTCCTTCACCGAACGCTCATCGTCGAACGAAATGAACACCTGCTGCCCGGGGTGCCAAAGATAAGGCGCTTTAGCCCGTTTATCCCAATGCCGCTCGAATCCTTTGGCCGGCAGGCTGTCTTTGATAAAGGAATACCCGCCGCCCCGGTAACCGCCGGTAGCCATACGGTTCAGTCCGCGGGCGGTATCGCCCCCCACTTTCCATCCGCGGCCATAAAAAGCGATGCCCATAACGATCTTTTCCGCCGGAACGCCCGCGTCGAGGAAAAGCCCGACGGACCGGTGGGCCGACGATTCCTCCGGATTATCCGTAGACCCGTACAGGTTGGTATGGTGGCCGGCAATGCCGTTGGGATCGGTTTTGTAGTCGTAAGACATGATGTTCACGAAATCCAGGTACTTCGCGGCTTCGGCCATTTCGGTATGTTCCACGAAATATTTGCCGCCGCCCACCGCTGTGGTGAGCAGTTTTTTGACGCCGGTTTCCTTTTCCAGGGTATCGAGCGAGGCGCGGATGGCCTGGAACATCAAGGTATAATTTCGCTTGTCTTCGGGCCGGAACACGTTCCCTTCTTCCCCGGCAACACCGGGATATTCCCAGTCGATATCCACCCCGTCCAACCCGTATTTGCGGATAATATCCACAGCCGTGTGGGCGAACAGTTTCCGGCCGGCGTCTGTGAGCACGGCGTCGGAGAAGTTCTCGCTCCACGACCAGCCGCCGATGGAGATGAGGATCTTCAGATCGGGATTGCGGGATTTGAGGGCGTTGAGTTGCCGGAAATTGATCGTGTCCGTGGCGATGTTGGTGAGCCACGCTTCGCCGCGCTGCACATCCACGAACGCGTAGTTGATGTGCGTTAGCTTTTCCACCGCGATGGACGCCGGGTCGGGGATGAGGCCGCGGAAACCGCCGACATAAGCGATAACAACGGGTTTGGGACGGAACGGGCGCGCGGCGGTCAATGCTGCGGCTGCGCCGGTGAGGAGGAAGAGCGCCGCAGCTGCGGCGCGCATGGGTTTGGAGAATAGACGCATGTTTAAAAATAGTATATTTACAACCTAAATTCAACCTTTTGAAATACATCTGCTCCCTGCTCGCCCTGAGCATCGCGGCAGCCGCCTGTAACAGTGGCGGCACAACATCCGGCTCCGATTCCGGTGTAGTAAAAACCGATTCCGCCCCTCCCCCGAGCTTTAGCCCCACGGGCATATATACCGGCGATTTCGGCGGAAGCCCCATTTACATCTGCATCAACTTCGCCCGTGGCAACAACATCGCGGGATATAACACCCACAAAGGCCTTCGCCGCAACCTCCACGGCCAGATGTCGGAAGACGCCGACGGCTGGAAGATCCGGCTCGAAGAACCGGGAGACCATGCGTACGACGGGGCGTTCGAAATACACCTGTCCAAAGACCGTCAAACCATGGAAGGCACCTGGAGCCCCCTGAACAAGGATTCCGCTTCCGCCAAAAAATTCACCCTCAAACAGATCAACAGCGACCATCACGAAGTCTACATGGCTAACGAAAACGCCAATATCCAGTTTCTTGAAGACGGTTCATGCAAGCTGGAGTACTATCCGGCCGACAGTATTTCTACCGGCCAGGTGGAAATCGTGCGCGGCACCTGGTCGCGGAACAAGGATACTTTCAATGTAAGCTGGAAAAACAACGCCCATTTCGGTAAAAATGGCAGCCAGTTCGTGATGTACATGTCGGCAGACGCGGAGGGCGGCAGCTATCCGGACAGCCTTTCCGGCGAAGGCTTCACTTTCTTCCAGCTCCCATGAGGCTGATTCTCCGGATCGCGGCCGTGGTGGCCATTCTGTACGCGTCGTGGCTCATGATATTGCTGAGTTTGCCTTATATTTCCTTCGAGCCGTATGTGGATTTCCTTTTCACCAAACAGCTGGTGTATAAGATACATCATTGGCGCTGGAGTTTCTACATACATGTGTTCGTGAGTACGGCGGTGCTCGTGGCGGGGCTATTCCAGTTCAGCCGCTACCTGTTGCAACGTTTCCCGAAAGTGCACAGGGCCGCGGGGTACGTGTATGCGGTAACGGTGATCGCGCTGAGCGGGCCGAGCGGACTGGTAATGGGGTATTATGCGAACGGGGGCATTTGGGCGAAGGTCAGTTTTATGCTGTTGGCCTTGTTGTGGATCGGGTTTACCATGGCTGCGATGTACGCCATCTTCAAAAAAGACTGGAAAAAACATGCGGATATGATGACGCGCAGCTACGCGCTCACGCTTTCGGCGGTCTCGTTGCGGTTTTACGCCTATATGATCGATGTGCTGGATATTTCCGTATCTCCCCGCGCGGCCTACATCTGGATCGCGTGGCTGAGCTGGACGCTGAACCTCCTGCTGGCGGAGTATCTCATCCGCAGGCGGGTGTTTACTTCATGGCGAGCGGAGCGGATTTCGGCGTGATGTGGCCGTCTGCCGAGATGGCGAAATAATCCACCCCCACTTCATTCATTTCTTCCATTTCATTTTCCGCATAGCCGCTGGTGGCCGGGTCTTTCGCATACCGCACCGCAAATTTCTTCACTTCCACATCGCCGTTCGCCGTGATTTTCCCTACACGGAAAGGTTCGTCCAAAATGCGATGGCCGCCTACGATCAGTTTATCGAGCAGTTTGCCGTTGGGGTCGAAGCTGGCGAGGTAATAGCATAAAGGCGCGGCTTCGTCCAGCATCACATCTTTCACGGCGTAGGTCACTACGGTGTAAAGCGGGGTGGTTTGAACGCTGCCGATATAGTAGAATTCGCTGCCTACGTCGCGCGAGAATTTGCCGTCGCGCATTTCGGGAATGAATTTCTCGAAATCGTAAGTGACGTCGTCGAAGTTTTTGTTTTCTCCATACTTCAGATCGAATACCACGGGCAGTTCCAGCGGCTGAAATTCGCGGGAGAACAGCTTCCAGAGGAGGCGGTCGGGATCGCTGGCGCCGGAAAGTGCCGTCGTGACCTCGTTATCGAAACGCCAACGCGCTTCGCGGAGCTTGGCGAGGTCTTTATCCTTGTAAATCTGGTCGGTATTCGTATATCCGAACTCGATGGCCGACACGAGATAATGGAAGGCGCTGTCTTCCTGTTCCATTTTCGCGTAAATACAGGCGGTGTTGTACAGCAGTTTGGACAAAGGCTTGTAGCCCAGCAAATCCGCGATATGATACGCCTGGAGGGCTTGTTTGGTGCTCATGTCAGACTGGAGCGACTTATCCCCGTTGCCCATGTCGGACAGGGCGTTGCCATACTCGAAGAAGGCCGCTGCGCGGGGGGCTTTGAGGATGGACTGGCGGAAGAGCGGCAAAGCGCCGGCGGGGTCTTTTTTATTGCGGTATTTATCGATGGCCTGGCGGAAAAGGCGATCGGCTTCCGCTACCGGAAGGTCTGTCCGGGCAGCGAAGCGAAACACGCTGTCGGCATCGAGGTGATATTGTTCGGTAAGCGTGTATGCGCCGGCGTTGTTGGCGGATTTACCGCCGCCCTGATTGCAGGCGGCAGCGGCGAAGAACATGGCGATAAGCGGGATATAACGCATAGGGGATGAATTTGCCGGCCAAATATACGGTTATTCCCCAGAAAAAGGGTTTCCCCCGGGTAGCGGCAGGGAGCCACTGTGCGGGGGAACCGGGTTAACGAAAATGGATTACTGGTTGATCTTGAAACGGACGGGCAGGTTGAACCAAACGGGAACGCTTTGTCCGTTTTGGCGGCCGGGCTTCCATTTCGGCATCTTCCTGATCACACGAATGGCTTCGTCTTCACAACCGCCGCCTACTCTATTCGCTCCGGCGATTTCCACATTCGTGATCGAACCATCTACACCTACCACGAATTTCACGAACACCGTTCCTTCGATGCCGTTTTCTTCCGCTGCATGTGGATAACGGATGTTGTTGCTGAGCCATTTGTTCATGGCATCTGCTCCGCCCTGGAATTCGGGCATGATTTCCACGAAGCTCAGGGGGCCTTGTTCCTTCTCTACTTTGGGCGGTTCCACTACCGTACCTGTTCCGCCAGCGCCTTCGAATGGGTTTTCGAATTCTCCGGGCTCGCCGGCCTGGGTTTTGGAGCCGATCGCTACGTCTTTTTTCAGTTCGTCCATATCCTTCAATTCGTCTTCCGGTTTCACCTTGTCGTTTTCCACGATCCTGGGCGTTACGTATTTCTCAGTAGCCACAGCGGCCGGGGGCGGCGTTTTCACGGTAGGCGGGGGCGTGACGGGCTTTTCTTCAGGAGGCATTTCCACCGTTTTCAATTCAATGGGCGCAACGATCGGTTTAATATTCGATTCCCCTGCTTTTGATTGTGTAGCCCAGAGATAGCTGCCTACTGAAACGAGCACCAATCCCGCCATACTGGCTACAGCGTTGCGGACGCGGCGGTCGTACCGGCGGCGGAGATCGTAGGCACCGTAATCCTTGTTGCGGGAATTGAAGAGGATGTCGAGGAAGTCGGGTTTAGGCATTTGGGAGGTATTCATGGCGATTGTGTTTAACAGGAAGATGTGGGACCTGGATTTTTCCATAAACTTTTTCCCGATGCGGTCTTAACATATTGAACCTTTTCACGTTACGATTGTTCTTCTACCATGTACCCGCTACTGTTAAACGGATACGAA
This sequence comes from Chitinophaga rhizosphaerae, assembly GCF_003958645.1. Classification (GTDB taxonomy): domain Bacteria; phylum Bacteroidota; class Bacteroidia; order Chitinophagales; family Chitinophagaceae; genus Chitinophaga; species Chitinophaga rhizosphaerae. Next base: position 367,240 of record NZ_RXLO01000003.1, on the reverse strand, counting down.
CCCTGTATGAGTAGCTGTTTCCCGAACATAATAAGGCGGATGGTCTGTGCGACCGCTGTGCTGACAACCGTTGCCGGGAGCGCCCCTGCCCAGCAGGGCGCCGCGGCCGGGGGGCCTGCGTTCTCGCTGGAACAATGCGTACAGTACGCCCTCCGCAACCAGACCAATGTCGTAAACGCCCGGCTGTCGCGCCAGCTGTCTACCGAAAAAATCCGCGAGACCCGCGGCAAACTGCTCCCCCACGCCGACGTAACGGGCAACTTCACCGACAACCTCAAACTCCAGACGTCCCTCATCCCCGACTTCACCGGCGATCCCAACAATAAAATCCCCGTGCAGTTCGGCACCAAATACTCCTCCGGCGTAACGGGGGAGGTCACCCAAACCCTCATCAACAGCGATTACTTCCTCGGCCTCAAAGCCGCCAAAGTATATGACGAACTGGCCGTCCGCGATTACCAGCGCACCGCGATAGACACCCGCGTGCAGGTGAGCGTCGCCTATTTCAACGTGCTCGTTTCCCAGGAAAGCATCCGCCTCGTAGACGCCAACCTCGCCCAATTCGGCAAAACGCTGAAAGACACACGGGCACGGTACGACGAAGGCGTCGGCGAAAGGATCGATGTAGACAGGATCCAGACTTCTTTCAACAATGTCGAAACCCAGCGCGCCAACCTCCAGCGGCAACTGGATTACACCTACGACGTCCTCAAATTCCAGATGGGCATGCCCGTAGATTCGGCCATCACCCTCACGGAAGACATCCGCTCGTTTACCGGCGATATGCCCGACAGCATGAACTATACATTCATGGACCGCCCCGAATACGCCATGCAGCGCGTGCAGGTGGAACTGGACCGGCTAAATCTCAAAAGCAAAAAACTGGAGATCATCCCCACCCTCAACGCTTTCGTCAATTATGGATTCAACTGGTTCGCCGAAGATTTCGGGGACCTGTATAAAAAAGGATTCGGCACCTCCGCCCTCGGCGTCCGCCTCACCTGGCCGATCTTCTCCGGAACGGAAAGGATTTACGCCGCAAGGCAGCGCGAAATCACGCTGCAGCAAAGCCAGAATTCGCTGAACTACCTGGCGCAGCAGATCCAGCTGGAAGTGCGCAACAACTGGACGCAATACCGCAACAACCTCGCTTCGCTCAACACCCAGCAAAAGAACATGGAACTCACGCAGGGCGTCTACGACCGCGTGGTGCTGAAGTACGAGGAAGGCGTGGCCACGAGCCTCGACGTGCTTTCGGCCGACAGCGAGCTGAAAACGGCGCAAAACGATTACATCAATGCATTGATCAATACCCTCATCAGTAAAGTGCAACTGGATCAGGCGATGGGTAAAATAAAAGCGGAATAAACTCCTTGTTATGCAACCTTACCGGAACCTTTATATCTTGCTGATCCCTGTGCTGGCGGCGGCCTGCAAGGGCAAACAGGCCCAGCATCAAATGGCGGGCGGCATGCCCAAAGTACCCGTCACCGTTTTCGAAGTCAAAGCCGCCAGCTATACCGTCACCGAAAGCTTCCCCGCCGTGCTCACCGGCAACAACACCATCGATATCCGGTCTGACGTGACAGGGTTCCTCCAGAAAATACACGCAAAAGACGGCAGCACCGTTTCGAAGGGTCAGGCGCTGTACGAAGTCGATAAAAGCCGCAGCCAGGCGGCCTACGACCAGGCCAACGCCGCCGTCATACAGGCGGAGGCAGACCTGGCGCTGAAAAAGCGCGACCTGGAACGTTATACCAACCTGCTCAAAAAAGACGCGATCTCCAAACAGACCGTAGACCAGGCCACTACGGCCGTCCAAACTTCAGAAGCCTTGCTGGCACAGGCCCGCGCCACGCGCGCCCGCTCGGGAACCGATATCAGCCACGCCGTCTTGCGCGCGCCCATCGCCGGGAAGATCGGCATCGCGCAGCTGCGCATCGGCGACCTGGTGACCGCCGGCTCCACCGTCGTGAATACGCTCGTCAACGAAGATCCCATCTTCGCCGATATCGACATCCCGCAAACACGCTACAACGAATTCCGTAAAGACGCCGGCGATAAAGGAAGCGATCATCAATACTACCTCACTTTCCCAGGCGGCGAGCCTTATCCCGAACCGGGAAAGATACTGCTGGTAAATAACGTAGTAGATGCCCAAACCGGTACGATCCGCGTCAGGCTTACGTTCCCCAACAAAAACGGCCAGTTGAAATCGGGTATGACGGCTTCGCTGCAAATGCATTTCAAGACCGGTGAAAACCAGGTGGCCATTCCCGCCAAATCCATCATCGAACTGTTGAGCGAAGTGAAAGTCTATACGCTCGGGCCCGGGAATGTGGTGGAAGCGAAACCCGTACAGAAAGGTTCTCTCCTCGATAGCCTGCAGATCATCGACAGCGGCTTACAGCCCGGCGACAAGGTGATCACGGACGGCCTGCAGAAGATACGCCCCGGCGATACCGTCATTGTTAAATAAAAGGCACCATGATTGCGAAAACGTTCATAGAAAGGAAGAATACAACGATCGTGATCGCCATCATTATGGTGATCGTCGGCCTCATCTGCATGGTCAACCTACCGGTAGCCCAGTTGCCCGACATCGCGCCGCCCACCGTTTCCGTGAGCGCCAGCTACATCGGCGCCAACTCCACCACCGTGGAAGAAACCGTGACCACGCCCATCGAGAACCAGGTGAACGGTACCCCCGGCGCCATGTACCTGCAGTCGGCCAGCGCCAACGACGGCTCCATGAGCATCACCGTTACGTTCGAGATCGGCACCGATCCCGACATTTCCACCCTCGATGTGCAGAACCGTGTGAGCATCGCTTCTCCCAGTGTGCCGGACGATGTCCGCCGCGTAGGCATCACCACCAAGAAGCGTTCCAACGACATGCTCATGGTGGTGGCGCTCCTTTCGCCCAATGGCACCCACTCCAAAGCGTTCCTCGACAACTACCTCAATATCTACCTCAAACCGGAAATTTCTCGCGTGAATGGTGTGGGCGACGTACAGGCCTTCTCCAACGACTACTCCATGCGCATCTGGCTCGATCCGCAGAAGATGGCCAATCTCGGCCTCACGCCGGCCATCGTAGCTGCGGCGATCCGGGAACAGAACACCCAGGCGCCTGCGGGCATCATCGGCGCACCGCCCGCCAATCGCGACCAGGCTTTCGAATACACGGTGAAAGTGCGCGGCCGCCTGCTCACCTCCGAAGAATTCGGCGACATCATCGTATCCTCCAACCCGAACACCGGATCGCTGGTAAGGTTGAAAGATATTTCGCGGCAGGAACTGGGTTCGTTCAGTTATGCGATCGATGTAAAAGCCGACGGCAAAACCGGTACCGGGATGGGGATTTACCTCACGCCCGGCGCCAACGCGCTCGATGTGGCCGAACGCGTGGAAGCGCGCATGAAGGAACTGGAAAAAACGTTCCCGACAGACATCGGCTGGATGGTCCCGTTCGAGACCGTTTCATTCGTTCGCATATCCATCAGCGAAGTGATCCAGACTTTCCTGGAAGCCCTGGCGCTCGTGGTGATCGTGGTATACATCTTCCTCCAAAGCTGGCGCGCCACGCTTATCCCCATCCTCGTTATCCCCGTATCGCTGATCGGCACCTTCATATTCTTCCAGCTGCTGGGCTTCTCCATCAATACGCTGACGCTGTTCGGTTTCGTTCTGGCGATCGGGATCGTGGTGGATGATGCGATCGTGGTGGTGGAAGCGGTCCAGCATCACATCGATGCCAATGGCATGTCTCCCCGCGACGCAACATTCAAGGCGATGGAGGAAGTGTCTGCCCCGGTGATCGCCATCGGGCTGATCCTCGCAGCGGTATTCGTTCCCGTGGCGTTCATCCCTGGTGTGAGCGGCAAGCTGTACCAGCAGTTCGCGCTGACGATCGCGTTTTCGGTGATCCTTTCCGCATTCCTTGCGCTGAGCCTTACCCCGGCTTTGTGCGCGGTGATGATGCGCCCGTCCGGGCTCGATGACAAAGCGAAAGGGCTGAGTAAACTGCATTATAAATTCAACGTCTGGTTCGAGAAATTCACGCACCGGTATACCAACGGCGTTCGCCGGGCCATCAAGCAAACGGCTTTCGTGCTGATCCTGATGGGCATCCTGTTCGGCGCGGCCTTCCTGCTGTTCAAGAAAGTGCCTTCCACGTTCGTGCCGCAGGAAGACATGGGCGCGATGTTCCTGGCGCTCGATCTGCCCGACGCGTCGTCGTCCATGCGCACACGGGAGCTGGCGTTAAAAGTGAATAAAATGCTGTCCGACGACCCGGCGGTGCAGCATTACATGGGCGTAACGGGTATCAACTTCATCGGCGGCGGTGCGGTGAAGCCCAGTTCGGCCACGTGGTTCGTGAACCTCAAGCCCTGGGACGATCGCTACGCCAAAGGGGAAAATATGAACGTGGTATCCGCCAGGATACAGGGCAAGCTGGCGAAGATCACGGAAGCCACGGCGCTGGCCATCCCGGCGCCTACGCTGCGGGGGCTCGGCACCTCATCCGGCTTCTCGTATGTGCTGGAACAGCGGTCGGGAGACGATATCACCGAATTTGCGCGGGTGCTGCAAAACGTGCTCATCGCCGCTAACAAGCGGCCCGAAATCCAGATGGCGTACGCTTTCTTCAGTGCCTCCACTCCTGAATACGACGTGGAGGTAGACCGGGAACGGTGCAAGCAGATGGGCGTGGCCATCAACGACGTATTCACCGCACTGCAAACGTTCCTCGGCGGCATGTACGTGAACGATTTCACGCGGTTCGGCAGAAGCTTCCGCGTGGTGTTGCAGGCAGATACTACCTATCGCAAAAACATCAGTCAGTTACAATATTATTACGTCCGCAATGCGGCGGGCACCATGGTGCCGCTGAGCACGCTCATCAAATATAAAATGGGTGCGGGCGCACCTGTCATCAACCACTTCAACCTCTACCGTTCCGCCGAAATCAGCGGCACGAGCAAGGCAGGCTATTCTTCGGGAGACGCCATCAAGGCCATGGAAGAGGTTTCCAAAGAAGTACTGCCCGCCAATTTCGGGTACGATTGGTCGAACATATCCCGGCAGGAGATCGAAGCCGGCAACAAGAGTTTTCTCATCTTCATGTTGTCTATCCTTTTCGTATTTCTCCTGTTGACTGCCTTATATGAAAGTTGGTCTGTCCCATTTTCGGTACTCCTCGCCGTCCCTGTAGCCTTATTTGGAAGCATTCTTGCACTTTGGCTCACCGGGCAAGCCAACAGCGTGTATTCCCAGATCGGGTTGATCACGTTGATTGGTTTGTCCGCCAAGAATGCCATCCTGATCGTGGAATTCTGTAAAGAGCGTGTAGACAGGGGGATGCCCTTGTTGCAGGCAACACTGGAAGCGGTGAGCCTTCGTTTCCGGCCCATTCTCATGACTTCCTTCGCGTTCATTCTCGGGGTGATGCCGCTCGTGTTCTCACAGGGCGCGGGCGCGGCTTCGCGCGTGAACATCGGCTTTACGGTGGTTGGCGGGATGCTGGCGGCCACCTTGCTGGGGATCTTCACCGTTCCGGTGCTGTACGTGCTCATCACACGGATGGCGTACGGCAAAAAGAAACTGGCGCAGCTCGAACAGGAAGGCAAGGATAATGCGGAATCCGGCAACGGCGGGCATTAATTCCGTTCTTCCGCATTGTCGCGCTCCCATCCGGTATCGCGGATCATCATGTTGGTATAGGCGTCTGCCTGTATCATTTTCTGTAATTCTTCAATTCGTTCCTTCGCGGCGTTGACGTATTGCTTGTCGTCGCGGAAGGCGGAAAGGCCTTTGAGCGATTTTTCGTCGAACCGGCGGAACATCCTGGCGGCGCGCTGCGACTGGTAAGCCCTTCGGCCCAGTAACTTCAGTACGTCCGTTCCCAGGCGCAGCGAGGTATCGATGGTTTCGCGGTAGATATTGAGCACGCCGGCGTTCATCAGTTCGAACGCGTCGGCATTGTCGACCGCGCGTACGAGCATGCGCAGGTGTGGAAAATGTTTCTTGACGGCTTCCACTACCTCCAGGTTCTTTTCCGGCGTGGCCATGGCGATCACTATGATGGCGGCCTGTTCCGCCCCGGCGGATTTCAGCAGTTCGGACCTGGACGCATCTCCGTAATGAACTTTCAGCCCCATCCGGCGCAGGAGGTCTACGCGGTCGGAATCGAGGTCGAGCACCGTTGCCGGTACGCCGCTGGCGCGCAGGAAGCGCCCTATCACCGTTCCGAAATGATCGAACCCGGCGATGATCACGGCGTGGCGCTCGTCGATACTGTCGGCTTCGCGTTCTTCTTCATCCGAAATATTGCTGAACCGCGGCTGGATGAATTTCTCGAAAGCCAGCATCACCAGCGGCGTGAGCGCCATGGAAATCGCCACCACGGCCATCATCATATCCACCAATTGCTGCGGCAGCAGCTTCGCGCCGGCAGAAAAGGAAAACAGTACGAAAGCGAATTCACCCACCTGCGGCAGCGCGAAAGCGAAAAGCAAATTCTGGTCGCGGCTGAGGCGGAAGAGTTTGCCGAGGGCCGCCAGCACGAGGAATTTCACGATCATGATGCCTGCTACCAACCCGGCAACGATCCACGGCGACTGCCCGATCAACCCGAAGTTGATCGTAGCCCCGACACCGATGAAAAACAGTCCCAGCAGCAATCCCTTGAACGGTTCGATATCGCTTTCCAGCTCGTGGCGGTATTCGCTGTTGGCGAGCAGTACCCCGCCGAGAAATGCGCCCAGTGCGGGGCTCAATCCTACCAATGTCATCAGTACGGTGATCGCCACCACGAGCAGGAGCGCGGAGGCCGTAAAAAGTTCGCGCAGTCGGGTGCGCGCCACGATGTGGAGTACCGGCTTCACGACATACCGTCCACCGATCACCAGTCCGACCACCGCGCCCAGTGTCACGATAGTTTTTACCCAGGCCGGCTGGTTGGCGATCAGCGATCCGCTTTCATCCGCCGAAACCGTGGTACCGGCAGGCGCCAGCAGCGGGAAGATCGCCAGCATGGGGATCACGGCGATGTCCTGGAACAGCAGTACGGAAAAGGCGCTCTGCCCTGCGGCGGAGCCCATCTGTCCCTTTTCGGTCAATATTTGCAGTACGATAGCCGTGGAGGAAAGGGAAAGGATCATCCCGATGACGAGCGCTTCGTTCCAGGGAAGGCCGCACAACATGGCGAGCCCCCCGATCACGAACGCCGTTACCAGCACCTGCAACCCTCCCAATCCGAGAATGGGGGCGCGCAGCTTCCAGAGCAGCGACGGCTCCAGCTCCATCCCGATGAGGAACAGCATCATCACCACCCCGAACTCCGCGAAATGCATAAGGTCTTGCCCGCTCTGCCCGATAAGCCCCAGCAGGGCCGGGCCAATAATGATCCCTCCGAGCAGGTATCCCAACACGGAACCGAGGTTCAGCTTCTTGGCCAGCGGTACAAACACCACCATGGTCGCCAAATACACAAGTGCCTGGTAGAAAAAAGATTCGTTCGACATATTCCGGATTTACAGGGTTCAGGAGAAATGCGCCGGGAGCTGCCCCGGCATGCCGCCGGGAGCATTGGTTTCAGCCCCGCGCATGAGGGCTTTCAGATCGGCGGTGCCGGCGGAAAGACTTTGCAGCAACTGTACGTAGCCGTCTGCATACCGGCCCAGTTCCGCATCGTTGATATGCGCGGAGCCGGGCACAACGTATGGCGGCAGGTATTCCATGTGGCAAAGTGCGGCCGTTTGCCGGAAAGGCAGCAGGAAATCGTAGACCGCGTGGCCGTGATGGCCTTCGGGAGAATAGGCATGCGCATTGCCGCCGGTGGAGATCACCTGCATGAGGTATTTCCCTTTCAGGGCCGTGCCGTCTTTGCCGTACGCCCAGCCATGTTCCAGCACGAGGTCCATCCACTGTTTCAGCAGCGCCGGGCCGCTATACCAGTAAAAGGGATGCTGGAGGATGACGAGATCGAATTGTTCGAGCAGCGGTTGTTCCAGTTTGGGCTGCACATCAAAGTCAGGATATTCTTCGTAAAGATCGCGCAGGGTGATACCCGGCAGCGTACGCACTGCCTTGATGAGCCGCGCATGCACGCGCGACCGCTCGAATGCCGGATGGGCGAACAGGATCAGAATTTTCAATCGGGTAAAAATTACAAATGTGCACTGAAGTTAAGATTTTAATCAACTCCAATGCACATTCGCAACTGTAAGGTATCCTTATATCTGCAGGGCCCCTGCCGCAGCCTCGTCCACAAACCAGTGCAGCTGGCCGTTTTCGGGGCGGATGAGCTGGGAAGGATATTTGTCGGGATCGGGTTCACCGTCGATCACGCTCTTGAGCGTCAGCGCTTTTCCTTCGCCCGTGGCCATGAACACAACGCAGGAGGCGAGGTTGGTAACGGGTGCGGTGAGGGTGATGCGGTACATGTCCTGCGCTTCGAGCCAGAAGGCTTTCACCCAGGCTTTCTTTTCGTGGACGATGGGCAGGCCGGGGAAGAGCGAGAGGGTATGCCCGTCGTCGCCCATGCCGAGGAGCACCAGGTCGAAGGTATTTTCCTTTCCGTCGAAATATTCGTGCAGTGTTTTTTCGTATTCCTTTGCGGAAGCTTCGGGCTCGATGTCTGTCCGCATCACGTGGATGTTTTCGGGCAGGGCGCCTACTTTTTCGAGGAGCACGTCGTACGCCATGCGGGCGTTGTTACGGGCGTCTTCGAAAGGAACGGCGCGCTCGTCGCCCCAGAAGAAATGTACCCGCCGCCATTCGATCATATTGTTATACGGTTCTTTGGCGAGCAGGGCGTAGAGGGCTTTCGGCGTGTTGCCGCCGGAAAGCGCGAAGGTATAAATCTCCTGATTCAGCAACGTTTCCTGGATATGCTGCGTGATGAACGCGGCCAGGTTTTCGCTCAGTTGCTGCGGGCTATTGGCGATGTGTAATTCCATGCTTTACTTTTTTTCCGGTGGCAGATTGATCCAGGCGTGGCCGTCGCGGGCGATGAGGGCGTCGGCATCTTCGGGGCCCCAGGAATCCGGAACGTAGTTCGGGAAATCGACCGGGTGGCGGTTTTCCCAGGTTTCCAGGATGGGCATGATCACTTTCCAGGCGGATTCTACCTGGTCTGCGCGCATGAAGAGCGTGGCGTCTCCTTCCATTACGTCGAGCAGCAGGGTTTCATAAGCCTCGGGCGTATGGTCGTCGCTGTTGTCGTATGTAAAGGTCATGTTTACCGGGTCGAGGCTCATCGTCTGCCCCGGGCGTTTGGCCTGGAAGCGGATGCGGATGTCCATTTCGGGTTGAATGCTGATCGTCAGCCTGTTGCTGCGCCAGGATTCGGCCGCTTCAGACGGGAACGCGAAGGTGGGCGCGTCTTTGAACTGGATGGTGATGTGGGTCGATTTCTGGTGCATGAGCTTGCCGGTGCGCACATAGAACGGCACGCCCTGCCAGCGCCAGTTGTCGATGAAGAACTTCACCGCCGCATAGGTTTCGGTGGGCGATTGCGGGTTCACGCCTTTCTCTTCGCGGTAACCCGTTACCTGCTTGCCTTTCATCCATCCTGCACCGTATTGGCCGCGAACGGCGTATTCGTGCACGTCTTCCTTCTTAATGGGGCGGATGGCATTGAGCACGTCCACTTTTTTATTGCGGATCTCGTTGGCGTCGAACGAAACGGGGGCTTCCATGGCCACCATGCACATGAGTTGCAGGATGTGGTTCTGGACCATGTCGCGCAGGGCGCCGGAATGTTCGTAATATCCACCGCGGCCTTCCAGGCCTACGCTTTCGGCGGCGGTGATCTGGACGTGGTCGATATAATGGCGGTTCCAAACCGGTTCGAAGAGCGCGTTGGCGAATCGGAGCGCCAGGATGTTCTGCACGGTTTCCTTACCGAGATAGTGGTCGATACGGAAGATTTGCTCTTCGGCGAAGAGGCCCGTCAGCAGGTCGTTCAGTTCATGTGCGCTTTCGAGGTCGTGGCCGAAGGGTTTTTCGATCACGATGCGGGTGGTATTTTTCTCCTTGCAGAGGTTCAGCGTGCCCAGTTCCTGCGCGATAGACGGCACCAGCTGGGGCGCTACGGCGAGGTAGAAGATCACGTTGGGATGAACGCCCCATTCTTCTTCTTTTTTGCACACGTAGTCCGCGATGCGCTGGTACGAGGCAATATCGCCCGCGTCGAGCTGCAGGTAATTCACGTGTTGGAAGAATTCCTGGTAATGGCTGTCAGTTTCCGCTTTGCGGCGGGAAAACTTGTCGAGCCCTTCCTGGAGGTGGCCACGGTATTTCTCGTCGGAGTACTCCGTACGGCCGATGCCTACGATGGCGAACTGGTCCGGCATCCACTCGTCGAGGAAGAGGTTGTAGAGCGCGGGGGTCAGTTTCCGGTAGTTCAGGTCGCCGCTGCCGCCGAAAATGAAAAGGATGGAAGCAGGTGGGCGCTTATGTTGTTGCATAAAAAAAGTAAAATATTAATGGTGTTGCCAGTTGGTGTGAAAACTGCCTGGCATGTCTATACGCTGGTAAGTATGTGCGCCGAAGTAATCGCGTTGTGCCTGCACCAGGTTGGTGGGCATGGTTTCACAACGGTACGCGTCGAAATACGACAGGGCCGCCATGAATCCCGCGGCAGGCAGTCCCGCCTGCGTGGCCTGCACGATCACTGCGCGCATGTTATGTTCTTTCGATTTGACAATTTCGGCGACAGCCTTGTTCAATAACAGGTTGGGAACTTCCGGGGCTGATTTGAGCGCCTCGTAGAAAGTGCCCAGCAGCAGGGAGCGGATGATGCATCCGCCGCGCCAAACCTTTACGGCCTCGGCCAGCGGGATGTCCATGTTGTGGGCCGAAGATGCAGTGTGCAGCATGGCCATGCCCTGTGCGTAACACATCACGGTGGCGAACTGGAGCGCGTCTTTGACCTGTTCGATGAACAGTTTGGTTTCTGCGGAAACGGGTAGTTTCGGCTCGGCATACACCTTCGAAGCGTCTACCCTTTCATCTTTGTATGCGGAAATACTGCGCATGGAAACGGCCGTATCGATGATGGTTACCGGCACGGCGAGGTCCATCGCTTCCTGGGACGTCCATTTGCCGGTGCCTTTGGAGCCGGCTTTGTCGAGGATGACGTCGATGAGGCGTTTGCCCGACTTGTCATCGTCCTGCAGGAAAATATCCGCGGTGATTTCGATGAGGAAGGATTGGAGCTCCCCTTCGTTCCAGGATTTATATACCTGGTGAAGCTGGTTGTTATTGAGACCGGCGGCCTGGAGCATCCGGTAGCTTTCGCTGATGAGCTGCATGATGGCGTATTCGATGCCGTTGTGGACCATTTTCACGTAATGGCCGGCGGCGCCCTTGCCCAGGTAAGCCACGCAGGGCTCCCCGTTCACTTTGGCGGCGATGGCTTCCAGCATGGGTTTCACATGGCTGTAGGCTTCCTGGTCGCCACCGGGCATGATGCTCGGGCCGGTGCGTGCGCCCTGTTCTCCGCCGGAAACGCCTACGCCCATGAAATGAAATCCTGCCGCCTTCATCCCGTCTACCCGGCGAAGGGTGTCTGTGAAGTGGGAGTTGCCGCCGTCGATCACGATGTCTCCCGGTTCCAGCAGCGGGCGCAGCGATTCGAGCACATCGTCTACCGGCTTGCCGGCGGGCACGAGCATCATGATCCTACGGGGGCGCTGAAGCTGGCCCACCATTTCTTCCAGAGATACCACCCCTTTCACGCGGGTGCCGGCGGTGGCGGAGGTTTCGAGGGCTTTGGCCTTTTCCGTGTCCTTGTCGAAGCCGATCACGGCAAATCCATGGTCTGCCATGTTCAGTAACAGGTTACGCCCCATTACGCCCAGGCCGATCATGCCGAATTCATACAAGCTGTTTGACATATATTCAGTTATCTGTATTGAAGGGGCGAATTTAGCCAATTGCCCCCATTAATTATTTGCGGAGTTGCAACGTGAGATCGCGGAGGGCTTCCAGCGCACGGTGCGCCAGTTCCTTCACCTTCTCGTCTGTCAGGTTGCCGTTTTCGTCGAATTTGGAAGGCGCCTGCGCCACCAAAACTTCCGGTTTGGCGATCTGCTTCATGTCCAAAAACTGGAACACGGGCTTGAAAGCCAACTGCATCCGCACGGTCCCCCACATGCCCGGCGTGGCGCCCATGAGGGCCACGGGTTTGTGCATGAGCGGCGCATCCGTGCCACGGCTGGCCCAGTCGATCGCGTTCTTCAATCCACCGGGAATGGAATAGTTATACTCGGGAGATACGATCAGATAAGCATCCGCCCGCGCCAAAGCCTCGCGCATCGCCACCACCGAAGGCGGCCGCTCGCCCGTGTCCAGGTCGGAATTATATAACGGAACTTCATCAAATGTAACGATCTCGGAAGTCATCCCCGACGGGAGATTAGCCAGGGCGGCGCGTAATAGCGCCGTGTTGTAAGAGCCTTTCCGGAGGCTGCCGGAAAGACCCGCAATATGTACGTTGGTACTCATGAGATTTGCAGTTCGAACATCAACGCCGCAAAAATAGGTACAAAAAAGCAGGAGGCGAAGGAAAAAACGGCCACCGGGAGGTTACATACAACGAAAACCGGCCACCAGACAAGCCGGCAGCCGGTATTGGGGGGCGATGGACCAAAAATCTACCGGTTGGTCGCCACCTTCAGGGTAACGGGGCGGGTGGGCACATCGCCGGAAATGAACGTTGTATAAGTCTTTCCCTCCGCCGGCTGCACGTTGGCCCGGTCAACTGCAGGGTTTCGCCCGTTCCGGTCCACGCGGAACATCCGGTTACCGGGAATGGCGTCAAAATACCCGACGGTGGTGCCTTATAGCATCGTTAAATCGTTCAATTTATTGATTTTCAGGTACATATCAGCGGATGTAGTGCGGGCTGATGGCTGGTTCACCATCGCAGCGGCCACGGGGAGCGGGTTATCGTCGTCATCGCTCCGGCTACAGGAAGCAAACAGGAAGAAGACGGCGCACAGTGTCAGCAGGTTTCTCATCGCCCATATTTTTGGGTGGAAAGTAGGATATGGGAAATGGACAGCAGTAGTATTACAACTCCCGTGCCGCAGAATTCTTTATCTTGTCTTCCGATATGAAAAAAGCGATCCTGACCTGCCTGCTGGCGGCTTCCGCTACGGCTGTTTCCGCCCAGCAAAGAACGAAGGCCACCCTCAATCACCTGGCCCTGTATGTCCAGGACCTGGAAAAGGCGACGGTTTTCTACCGCGACCTCGTTGGCCTCGACACCATCCCCGAACCGTTCCACGACGGTAAGCACACCTGGTTCTCGGTTGGCCCGAAAAGCCATTTGCACCTCATTGCCGGGGCAACCGGGCCGCATACGGGCGACCGCAACTCGCACATCTGCTTCAGCGTGCCTTCGGTAGCAAGCTTCATCGAAAAACTGGCGAAAGCCGGCATCCCGTTCATCAACTGGGCCGGCGAAAAAGGGAAAGTGACCAAACGGGTAGACGGCGTGCAGCAGATCTACCTCCAGGACCCCGACGGGTACTGGGTGGAAGTGAACGACGCGAAGGAGTAAGGGAATCCCCTACTGCTTCACGAGTTTGAACCGGTGCGCCACCGGTGTGCGCAATGCCGCCGGGATCAAGGATGCCCGCTCGAATGCCGCGCGGATGTCGGACTCCCGGGGTTTGTTTTGCTGATAGGCGATCGAACGTTTGATATTGGCGGAATCCAGTCCGGATGCGGCGGGGTTCGCGGTATACGCTTCCAGCTCCCTCATAAAACGGTGTTCCACGAGCCGGATGTCTCGCAGCTGCTTTTCGAGCTTCCAGGCTTCGGCCATGTGCTTTTGAACGGCCCGCGCCTGCTTGTATTGCGGCGTGTTCTCGTACAGCCCGAGGTTCAATCCCCTTTCCAGTTCCCCCGAAAACCAGGTCCCGATTTTTTCATCATCGATATATAAGGTGTAATCGCCCGGTTCCAGGTAATGGACGAACAGCATTTCCCGGCTGATCCGGTAGTGCACGTCGGTGATCATTTGGGCGGGCTTCTGGTCTTCGCGGAGCGGGAACGGCAGGGCATTTTCCAGCATGGTGAACGAAATTTCGCTTTCACTTCGCTTCAATCCGCTGATCTTGCAGAATTTGCTTTTCGCCTGGCTTTTCTCCGTGGTTTGATCGATGACCATGTACGAAACGAAGGGTTCCGCCTTCATCTCCTTCAGCCACTCCAGCCCCATGAGCAGATGCCCCGGCCCGGCGGGATGCACGCGGTCCCTGCTCACGATCGTGGCGGTGGAATCCGTTGCCTGCGCGAGTTTGTTCGACTCCACCATCATCGTCCAGTAATCGACAACGGGTATATTGTGTTTTTTACCAAGCAATTGGATGAATTCGCCACATTCCTTCAGCGCGTCGTTCACGCCGAAAAGATTATTGCCGGCCATTTTCGAGGTTTGATCGTAGATGGAAGGCGTTTGAAGGATGACTTTCACTTTCGCGGCGAGGAGCAGCGTCACGAGGCTGTCTACATTTCTCTTATAGGCGCTGATGGCGTCGAGCTGCTTCTGGCGGATGCCGGGCTCGTCTTTTCTGCGGGCGTCGTATAGCGGACGGTTCACATCGTTCATCCCGATCATCACTACCACATGCGTGGGTTTGTGGACGAGGATATCGTCGTTCAACCGGCGGATCATGCCCGAAGCCACGTCGCCGCTGATCCCTCCGTTAAAAAACCGGACCTGCGCAGAAGGGGACCGGGTGGCGTGGTACAGCGCCACGTTGTGCCAGTAATCGCCGTTGTGGGTGATGCTGTTGCCGGAAAAGACCACCCGGTCCCCGGACCTGAATATTTGTGCGGTAGCTGCCTGGCATGCAAGCAGCAGGAAGAGGATCAAATAACGTGTGCGCATGGTAGATCGATAAGGTTTGCCGATAAATATACGCACCCGTTCTTCAATTTTCAGGCCCGATTGTATTTCGGCGCCACTTCCCGCGCCATGAATTGGTCGATGAGCGTGGCGATCTGCGGAAGGTGGGTTTCCAGGGCAAAGTGTCCCGTATCCAGCAGGTGGAAATCAACGTTTTGCAGGTCGCGCTTGTAGGGATGAGCGCCGGCTTCCACGAAAATCTGGTCGTTTTTCCCCCAAACCACCAGCGCGGGCGGCTGCCAGGTCCGGAAATACGCCTGCCATCCGGGGTACAGGGGCGGGTTGTTCCGGTAATCGAAGAACAGCGCCAGCTGGATGTCGCCGTTGCCGGGGCGGTCGAGCAGCGCCTGGTCGTGCGTCCAGGTGTCGGGGCTCACGAGCGAAAGGTCTTTCACGCCATCTTCGTACTGCCAGCGGGTAGATGCGGGCGCCGTCATCCCCGAGGCCCCTGCGATGGAGGCGGGGTCTTCGGGGCTCGCCCAAAACTTTTTGACCGGCGCCCAGAAGCCGTCTTCCATCCCTTCCACATACGCATTCCCGTTCTGTACGATCAGCCCTTCCACTTTTTCGGGATGCCGCGCCGCAACGCGGAAACCGACCGGCGCACCGTAATCCATCACGTACAGCGAATATTTTTCCAGTCCGACGGCGCCGAGGAACGCGTCTATGGTATGCGAAAGATTATCGAACGTGTAGGCGTATTCGTGAACGGACGGCATGCTGCTCTGCCCGAACCCGGGGAAGTCGGGCGCCACGAGGTAATATTTGTCTTCCAGCGCGGGAATGAGGTTGCGGAACATGAAGGAAGACGTGGGAAACCCGTGTAGCAGCACGATGGCGGGATTGCGGCGATCGCCGGCTTCACGGTAAAAGATGTCCTGTCCGTCGATGTGAACGGTGCGGTGATGTGTCATAAAATACGGATTTTTAATTTTATACTAAATGGTCAAATATTGATGATAAAAAGACGGCATTCAAGCCGTGCATTATTTTTTTCAGGGTGTGATGAGCGAAAGCTGCATGTCTACCAGGTCTTCCAGCGATTTCCGGTTGTACATCCTGCGGGAGATGCTCATGCCGTTCCACATGTTGGTGAGGAACCGGGCCATCAGTTCGGGCGAAACGTCTTTGCGTACCTGCCCGTTCTTCACGCCTTTGCGGAGGTATTTGAGATAGATAGCTTCCAGCTCGAGGAGTTTGTTGCGGGCCATGGTGGCCAGTTCTTCGTCCATCCCGCACATTTCGCCGAGGGTGTTGACGAGGAAGCACCCTTTGGCATGGTCTTGCTGGTCTGCCGGGCGGGTTACCATGCGGAAAATATCGCGGATGCCTTCGATGGGATTGTCGTGCGCTTCGAACTTCTGCGTCATATCCTTCACCGCGTATTGGAAGAACCGGTCGAGCACGCGGACGAACAACCCGCGTTTATTCCCGAAGGTATTGTACATGCTGCCCTTGTTGATGTCCATCGCGGTGAGGAGATCTTCCATCGAGGCGGATTCGTAGCCTTGCGACCAGAATACTTCCGTGGCTGCGCTCAGCGCTGTTTCCTCATCGAATTCCTTGTGCCTTCCTGCCATGTGGTCCATTTGCTTTACAGGACAAAGATACTATTTTGTACCATACGGTCAAATTTAATTTAAAAAGAAAGCACATCCGGGGGAGATGCGCTTTCGCAGAGGGGATTAGGGGAAAACAAACAGTAGTTATCAGACTAGCGAGTACAAAAGTAGGCCCCGCCGGCAAGAAAAACACGCGTGAAACTGCTGATTCGGGAAAAAGCGTAGTTCTACGCATGACACGCTTGCCATTTTGCAAACGTTTGCATAAATTAGCGGTATTCAAATTCCGCATGTTATGAAAACTGGATTCCTGCAGGCCTGCGCGGCATTGCTCCTGCTGCCCGCCGCCCTTTCCGCGCAGACGGGCAAAAACGCGCTGCGCAACTTCCCACCCGGCGCCACGCCGGAAGAAATCGGCCGTAAAGTGGCGGCGCGCTTCGTGGCTTCACCGCATACCAACTTCGGCCGGCCCGTTCCGCCCCGGGTTATCACCTATCCGGAAACCTGCACCTGGTACGGCGCGCTCACATTTGCACAGGTTACGGCCGACAGCCCGCTCCGCCAGCAGCTGAAAGACCGCTTCGAACCGCTTTTCGGTGCGCGGGACACGCTCATTCCCATCCCCGACCACGTAGATTACACTGTTTTCGGCTGTGTGCCCCTCGAGCTGTACCTCCAAACGAAAGAAGACCGCTACCTCCGGCTCGGGAAAGGCATTGCAGACAAACAATGGGGCCCGCCCGAAGGTAAACGCGTAGTCCCCGCCAGCCACCGATTCTATAACCAGGGCTACACCTGGCAAACGCGCCTCTGGATAGACGATATGTTCATGATCACCGCGGTGCAATCGCAAGCCACCCGCGCTACGGGCGACCGTAACTACATCGACCGGGCAGCCAACGAAATGATCCTGTACCTCGATTCGCTCCAGCAGCCCAACGGCCTGTTCTACCACGCCCCTTCCGCGCCCTTCTTCTGGGGCCGCGGCAACGGCTGGATGGCGGCAGGCATGTCCGAACTGCTGCGCTCCGTCCCGAAAGACAATCCCAATCGCCCCCGCATCCTGAAAGCTTATCAGACCATGATGGCTTCGCTGCTGAAATACCAGGCGGATGATGGCATGTGGCATCAATTGATAGACGATCCGGCTTCGTGGAAAGAAACTTCCTGCACGGGGATGTTCGCTTTCGCCATGATCTCCGGTGTCAAAAACGGCTGGCTCGACGCCAAGACCTATGGCCCCGCCGCCAGGAAGGCCTGGCTGGCGCTCATCACGTACCTCGACGAAAATTCCGACATCCGTAACGTTTGCGAAGGCACGAACATGAAAAACGATCATCAATATTATCTCGACCGCAAGCGACTCACCGGCGATCTCCACGGGCAGGCTCCCCTGCTATGGTGCGCCACCGCGCTGCTGCGGCCCTGATCCATATCCAGCATATCAACGCTCAACGCCGGGACCGCTCAGTTCCGGCGTTTCCTTTTCCACATAAAAAAACCTCCCGGACGTGGGTCCGGGAGGTTTGGGGCACAAACATGGAATCAGTACGACGAACTTCAGTTATTTAGTGACTTCGATGCAATAGGTGGCGCAACGCCAGATCTTTTCGTAAGGCTTGCCGTTGTGGTCGCCTTTTTCTTCCGCCGTACCGGCCACTTCTACCATATAACGGCCGGGCCAGAGCGGAGTGAAGGAAGATTTGCCGGTGCTGTCTGCCCAGAATTTCTTGCCCCAGCCGTTCGGCGCGAATACTTCCACTTCCTGTCCACCGGCGGGCTTGAGATTCTTAAGCGTATAAAAATCAATGCTTTGACCCACTTTAAGCGAAGCATCGGGCGCGGTATACACGCTCAACACGTTCTGATTGGCGGCGGGGTCGATGACTGCGGCGGCGCCAACGCGTACCACGGCGCTGGAATGATAATCCAGGCGGCTGCCGTGATAGAGATCTTTCACGATGTGTTTCATCACAACGGTATATACACCGTCTTTCTCAGGCGTGAAGAAAGCTTTGTAGTGATCTTTGCCGGGCGCGCTTTGCAGCGGCACCACTTTACCATCGGGCAGGATCACGGAAAGGGAATAGGATTTGGTGTCGGAGAACCATTTGTCCAGCGGCGAGATGTCTTTATCGGCGAATTCGCCCCAAAACACCCTCACTTCCTGGGCCTGGCCTTTTTTACCGACCGGGCTGGTCTCTATCCAAAGCGCGTGGCCGAAAGCATTGATGGCGGTCATAATGGCCAGGGCCAGCGTACAAGTAAAACGGAGTAACATGGGCTTCTTGTTTTGAAGGCATAAAATTAGGGGCGGGAAGGTTGGGGGGATGATCGGATCGGAAAATTGATTTACGCATCCGGGAAAAATCGCGGGCATGTATTTTGTGCGGGGATAGGGATATTTCCATAATTTAGTGACAATGATATGCGTTATACACGCACAGCCCATAAACTTACCTGCATGAAACGGTTTTTCATACTGATCGTACTCGCCCTCCCACTTGCCGCCTCCGCCCAGAAGCTGACGGAATCCGCCATAGACGATATTTCGACCAAAATGGCCGCTACTTTCCTGAAACTCAACGATCCCGCGCTGGTGTTTGTGACGGAACAGATGAGCCGGTCGGGCGCGGGCGGGCTGGAAGTGGACAAAACCATGCAGGACCTGAAGAAAGACCCCGCCACGGTGGACGCCGCGCTGAAATTCCTGTACCAGTACAGCGATTGCAACCGGCAAACGTTCATCGCCAACCTCAAAGCGATGAACATCAACAGCAGCAACATTTTCCCCATAGCTACCTACACTGTCAATAAATATAAGAACGAAGCCAGGGAACTGACCGACGAGAAAGCCGCGCTATACAAAGCCAACGCGATCCCCAAGGCCATCACCCTCATGGTGGCGCCGCCGGCCAATACCAACCAGGCTTCCACCGCCGCGCTGGACGGGCCCGCGCCTGCCAATGCCACATCCGGCCAGCGACCCGCAACACCTTCCGCCCCTGCCACCATCAATACCACGGCCGCCGGCATCGAGTCGGCGGATACGCGGAACTGGGACGTCCGCCTCGTTTTCGGCATGACCAAGCCCGACCAGCTGTTGGACCTTTACGGCAAAGGGAACGTTGAGCTCCGCGACGCCACCGATTTCGACGGGAACGATGCCGGCAAGGCATGGGTGGTATATCCTGACACTGAAAACGAAATGGCGGTAGTATTCTACAAAGACTCCACCAAGACCATCACGCTCGCAGGTGAAAACGCGAAATGGCGTGCGCCCTTCGGCATCAAGCCGGGCGACCCGATCGAGAAAGTACAGAAAGTGAACGGCAGAGGGTTCAAGATCAATGGTTTTGAGTGGACGAACGGGGGAACGGTGGTCAGCTTCGAAGGCGGACAGCTCGATAAAAAGGGCGTAAACCTCCTGTTCAAGGCGCTCAATACCGGCGACCCCAAACTCTACGACCAGTTTACCGGCGAGAAAACTTTCCGGTCGGATGCAGGAGGCGTGAAAAAACTCGGTGTGATCGTCGAAAAAGTCGAATTCCGGATCTCAAAATGACCATTTTTCCCGGTTTCCTTAATTTAGCCGCATGGAAGGAACCGGAAACAAGTACTACAGGCTATTGGTCAAACTGGGAAATTTAAGAACGAAATACACTTCGCATCGCAATTTTCTTATCCTTATCAGCTTTATCGTTGGCGTGATCGCGGCGTTGGCCGCCGTGGCGCTGAAGGTGTCCGTAGCGTTTTTCGAGCACCGTGCCGAAGCCATGAACGACTGGATGGGGAGCAACTGGCTTTCCGCGATTTTCCCGTTGATCGGAACGGGGCTTTCCCTGCTGGTGCTCACCCGGTTTTTCCAGGGGCGCCTCAGCCGGGGGATCGGGTTCATCATCCAGAACATCGTAGGTAACAAGGGCCGCATCGACAAAAGACATACCTACGGCCACATCCTCACAGCCGCGCTCACAACGGGCTTCGGGGGCAGCGTGGGGCTGGAAGCGCCCATCGTGGCCACCGGCGCCGCTATCGGCTCCAATACCGGCCGCGATCTGCGGCTTTCCTCCAAAGATACCATCCTCCTCCTCGCCTGCGGCACGGCCAGCGGCATCGCGGCGGTGTTCAACAGTCCATTCGCAGGTATCATCTTCGTCCTGGAAATCTTCCTGCTCGATTTCACCATCCCGTTTTTCATCCCCCTGCTGATTTCCACTGCCACGGCCACCGTGGTTTCACAACTGCTCTATCCCGGAAAATTCATATTCACCGCCAGCGAAAGCTGGAATATCCAGGCCATACCGTTTTATATATGCCTCGGCATCGCCTGCGGCATGGTGTCTGTATATGTTACGCATACCGTGGAATGGATCGAAGGCTGGTTCCATAAGCGCCGGATGACCTGGAAAACCTGGCTGCTGGCGGGCATCCCGCTTTGCGTCATCATCTTTTTCCTGCCCCCGCTATATGGCGAGGGCTATTCCACCATCACGCAATTGCTGGCCGGCAACAGCGCCGCCGTAACTTCACATTCGCTGCTGCAGGGCTATAGTTCCGAAGTCTGGGCCATCATCCTCATGGCGGTATTGCTCATCACCTTTAAAATCGTTTGCGCTGCGCTGACGATGTCTGCAGGCGGCAACGGCGGGGTTTTCGCGCCATCGATGATCACCGGCGGTATCACGGGATTTCTGTTCGCGTACCTCGTCAATGTATCCGGACTGTATCACCTCAACACGCCCAACTTCATCATCACGGCCATGGCCGGTGTGCTGGCCGGAGTCATGCACGCTCCGCTCACCGCCATCTTCTTGCTGGCGGAGATTTCAGGCGGTTATAAACTTTTCGTTCCCCTCATGATCGTAACGGCCATTTCGTACTTCATCACCCGCAAATACATCAAATATTCGGTGTATCATAAATCGCTGGTGGAGAAAAAAATCCTGTCAGACGATTATCTTCCCGACCACTTCTAACCCGTCAAAATAAAACAGCCCCCGGCGCAGCGAAGCACCGGGGGCTGTTCGATTTCAGGCTGTCAGTGTCAGATTTTCACCACGGTGATGGTGTAAACCTTCGTGCCGATGATCACCTGTACATAATAAATCCCCGACGGACGGCCGGTAATATCGATCCGTTTGAAAGACGGCGCCGGGTTGGCGGCCACATTTTCCTGCCAGATCACCGAACCGGTGGGCGTTATCACGCGAAGCACCGCGGTGGCGGTCAGCTTCGGAAGCGTGGTATACACAACACCGGCCGTTGGATTGGGATACACGATGATGCCGTTGCGCGCGGCGTTGAGGCCGTTATGCACGTCGGTAGCCATGCCTTTTTTGCGGATCGTAACGGTTACGGGTTGCGATGTGCCGGTAAGTCCGTTGTTATCCGTAGCCACGGCCGTGAGCGTGTAAGAGCCGATGGCGGCGGGGCTCCAGGTCAGCTGATACGGCAGGCTGTCCGTTTCCCCGATCTTCACGCCACCTGCGTAGAGCGCCACTTTGCCGATGAAACCATCCGCGTCCTGCGCGGTCATGGTCACCGAAATGGCGCCGCTGTCGAGGTAAGCGTAAGGGACAGGACTGGTAATAGCCGCCTGTGGCGCGCTGTTCGGCGCTTCCGTCACCATCCATTGGCGACTGCCCGTTCCGTTCACATTGTGGAATATGATCCCGCCGTTTTGTTGCACCGCAGCGAAGGGGTTGCTCCAGCTGCCGCTGCCATTGAAGGCGCGGAACTGGCCGGCGAAGCGGCGGGTGCTATCGGCGCCGGGGATCATGATGGTCCGCAGGGTTTGCAATTGCTGCGGGGTTTCGTACTGGTGCAAAATCCAGTAGCTGGACGCGCGCACCGTTCCCTGGACGCTGTCCGGAATGGCGTGGAGCCTGCTGGCGGTAATGACGCCCGCGGCGCTGTCGAGGCCCAGGGTGATGCCGAGGCTACCGAAATCGGTCACTGCGGCGGCCGGCTGCGTCTGGCTTTCACCTTTCGCTACGGGCGCCGTGGAATTCACCGTGCTGACGCCGCCGATTAGCGTCACGTTGTAATGGTTCGGTCCGAGATCGGTGAGATTTCCGTTGTCAGCGCCATGGCCCTGGATGTAGACTTTCAGGCCGGGTTCCTGTCCGGTGAGCGTGTGGTGCATGCTTTCGCGGACTTGCTGGTCCGTCCGGGCAACAGACCAGATGCGGAATTCGTCGAGGTCGCCGTCGATCGTGTTGCCGTCTGGCGAGCCGATGCGGAAGGTGCCCCAGGTCTGCGGCATCGCCGAAGCGGAATTGGTGCCCATCAAAATACCGTCGCGGTAAATGCGGGAAGCCCCGTTATTGAAAGTATATGCGTAATGATGCCATTGTCCCGGGTTTTTGAAGGCGCCCGCCACATAGATCCGGGATGCGGAAGAAGCGCTGATGCCTACGTACATCGAGCTGTCATCGTTCGCATGCGCCAGGAAGCGGCCCCATCCGTTGCCCACGTACTGGTTGTAGTTGCGGGCAGAATTGGCTTTGATCCACCATTCCACGGTAAACTCGGTGGGTTTCCAGTTGAGGTCTTCCACTTCCAGGAAGGCGTTGCTGCCGTTGAAGCGGAAGGCTTTCCCGGCCAGGGAATCCGCCTGCAGCGCGCGTTGTACCGATACGGCGAATTGGCCGGCGGCGTTCCAGGGCGTTGCGGAATCGGGCGTAATCACCAGGCGGCCGTTCTGCGCAACGACGTTCGTGGTTTTGAGGGCCCACGTGCTGCCGAAATCGTTGAATTTGCGGCCGTAAGCCTTGTAGTAATCGGAGCTTGGCACACTATCGATCACCACAGCCGAAAGACCGGTATAATTCTTATCCGTACCGAAATTGTTCAGGACATAATAATATCCGCCTACCGTAGCCGGACGAACACTCGTATCCGGTACGGCTTTCAGGCGGGAGATCACGACGTCGCCGCCGGGCAGCGTACCATTTCCGAATTGCAGTTCCACGCCGGTTTGGGTGAATGCGTGGTTGCCGGGAGCGTTGATCGCCTTCGTTTCGCTGACGCCTTGCGCCGCGGGAACGCCGGATTTACTGCGAACCGGATTGCCCGCCATCCGCACGGGATAAGCGTTTGCGGAAAGGTCTGCCACGCCGTTCATATTGTCCTGGAACTGGAGGTAAACCTTCAGTCCTGCCTCGGCGCCGGTCAAGGTGAGGTGCATGTTTTCGCGGATGTCGGCCTGTGTCCTGGCCACGCTCCACATGCGGAACTCATCCATCTCACCGTCTATCGTATTGCCATCTCCGGAACCGATGCGGAAAGACGCCCATTTCGGCGGATAGCTCGATGCGGGTTTGCTGTCTTCCAGCACACCGTCGCGGTAGAGTTTGGCTTCGCCGTTCTTGAACGTGTAAGCGTAATGGTGCCAAACGTTCAGATCGGCCAGGCCGCCCGTGATCTTCATGCGGCTGGCCGCGTTGTTGGCTACGCCGATGTTGAAGTTCTTATCTCCGTCTGCATGCACCAGGAACGATCCCCAGCCGTTGCCGATAGATTGGTTGTAATTCTTGGTGGAACGGTATTTCGCCCACCATTCGATGGTGAATTCCGTGGGTTGCCAGTTGAGGTTTTCGATGTTGAGGTTATCGCCCGTGCCATCGAAGTTCATGGCTTTCCCGGCGGCCGTTTCCACGGCAACGCCTTCCTGTCTCACCCAAACTACAGCGCCGGCGCTGTCGCCTTTCATGAAACGGATGGTGCCGTTGAAAATCCCGGCCGACTGCGGTTTGAACCGTGCGTAAACGATCGCTTTGGACAGGAACCCGTTCTGAGGAACGAGCCCCAGCGCCGTGGTGTACGCGCTATCCGCAAACAGCGACACTTCAAACCCTTCAGGCGCCAGTACCCGCACGGTATCGCCGAGGTTTACACCGGAAACGGTCATGGCGGCGGCGGTGGTTTTGGCGCCGGGGCGCACATCGTACAAACGCAGTGTATCGAAGTCGACGGAAACAAATGAACTGTTGGTATGGATCGGGAGGAACTGCTCATACGCCGATGCCGGAGAGAAACGCAGTTCACCGCTCAAAGTGGCGCTGGTGGTAGTGCCGATAAAATTCCACTTGCCGGAGGAAAGCTGGTTGCGGCCCATCAGGAGGATGTGCCCCGGCACGGTATCCGCCACCGTC
The DNA here is from genome assembly GCF_003958645.1 of Chitinophaga rhizosphaerae. Taxonomy (GTDB): domain Bacteria; phylum Bacteroidota; class Bacteroidia; order Chitinophagales; family Chitinophagaceae; genus Chitinophaga; species Chitinophaga rhizosphaerae. The sequence goes on along the minus strand of NZ_RXLO01000003.1, from coordinate 342,587 downwards.
ATGGCACGGTCTGCCTGGAGAACAGGCACGAAGCTGAGGTTCCCCGTCCCGTAGCGATGCCCGATCTTGAAGCCGGAAGTGTACGGTACGAAATCATCGGGTAGCCCGCGGGTATCGTAATTCGCCAGCACGATATTGCTCATGGAAGCCGCCGCGCCGTTCTGCTGCGCGTATTCGGCTTTCACGCCGGTGTTGGGGAAGTTCACTGTTCCGGCGAGCTCCGTGGCGGTGGCCGTTACGCCTTCGCCGAAAGGATAGCGGGCTGCGGATTTCGGAATGTTGACAGCGAAGGTTTTACGTTGCACGAGCTCATAACTTTCGGATTCCGGGTTGTCGAAATTGGCGTAATACACCAATCCTGCTTCGTTCCCGTTCAGCGGATGATGCATCATTTTACGCACCTGGTCGGCAGAAAGGGCCGTATTCCAAACGCTCACCTCATCCAGTGAACCTTTCAACCGCTTCCCGTTCCAAACACCCAGCTGGAAGGTATTGGTGGCAGTCACCAGCGCTGCGTTCCAGGTGGCTTGCAACGCGCCGTCGTAATAGAAGGCCAGCTGCGTGCCGTTGTAGGTGAGGGCGTAGTGGTGCCATTCGCCTTTACTGTCGGGCAGGGTGAAATCGCGGTTGTTGTTCCAGAACTGCGCGCGCCAGGTATTGTCTGCCGTGAGGGTTTTGAAAGAAAACTCGCCGTACGTGGTGCCGGTGGATCCGGTCATGAACAGGCCGCCTTCGTCGAACACGTCCGCTTTCGCCCACATGGCCACGGTCCGCGGTTTGGCGCCGTCGATGGCGTTATTGGGCCCCATGGTGATGGATTGCTCGCCGTTGAAACCGGCTGCCAGCCCGGGCGAAGGCAGGAACTGCGCATCGCCGCTGTAAACGGTCTGCCCGTTCACCGTAGCCCGCATCCTGAAATGCCAGGATTCCCCGCTCGTGAGCGCTACAGCCGCGAGTTGGTTTACCGGGATATCGTCTGCCCCCGTAAATGTACCCGGAACGGAAACCTGTTGGCCATAGGCCGTGGTGGGGCCGTATTCGAACACGAGATCCGAAACCGCCAAACGGTGCGGGTTCACGGTTCCCGCCAGTACCACACTGTCTTTCCGAACGCGCAATGCTGCGGAGGTTTGCAGGTGATCGCAACGGAACGTTCCTTGCCGTTTCATGATCGCCAGGCTGCGGAGGCCCTGTTCCCCGTTAGCCCCGATCGCGCGGACGGCGAACCATTCTTCCCGCGAGCTGTCGGCATGCAGCGTAATCACGGTGTCGGCGGTTTGGAGAACAGGTTCCATATACTGCTGCCCCAGCCGGAAAACTTCGTATCCGGATGTTCCCGGCGTACTGTTCCAGCGAAGCTGCATGGCGGTATCGCACACCCAATCGATTTTAAAATTGGCCGGAACGGGGAAGATGCTGAAGGTGGAAGAAGTATCCACCAACGCGCCGCGCGTGACGCGGACGAGGTATTTCCCCGCCGCAGCCGGCATTTTCCATTTATAGGCACGCGAGCCGCCGGCGATGCCCGTAGCAATGGGCGACCAGCTGGAACCATTGTCTGCAGAGTAATGCAGATCGAAAGGCGTTGCGGAACCGAGTGCATCCCAGCGCACATAAATCTCGTTGCCGGGGATGAGCGATTCACCGCCGATGGGGAAGGCCATGTTCACCTCGTCGCGGACGAACTCGTATGTAATATAGTATTCCTGCACGCCCTGCGGCACCTGGTACCCGGAGATATTCACCGTGTACTCCCCCGCCGAGGGATCGTCGATCGTGATCTGTTCTGTATTGTTGAGGTGATCGGCGTTGCGCGTGGGCGGAAGGTTCAGGTTGACGGGGTTTGCCGTGGTATCGAGCACCCAGGGCAGGGAAACACCGCCTCCCGGCGCGGCCAGCGTCATGTCGAGATCGTTCACGAGCGCCTTGGCCGTGCCCGCCGTAGCTTCATAATCGGACCAGTACAGCATCACGCGCAACTGCTTCGTTCCCGAAGGCACCTGTATGGCGAAATTCTTTTGCCCGCCCTGCTGCATGCTATCGGTGATGAATAAACGCTGTTTGATGACTTCATATGCCCGCCGCATGTTCGGACGGCCATAACCGGTTTTAAAATCGATGCCGGGATTGTGGATATCATCCGCTGTGTTCATCATGATCGCTTTGATCATGGCGGATTTCAGCGAAGCAGCGCCCGTTTCGCCCTTAAATGCATCATATAAAATGGCCATCATCCCCGCTACTTTCGGCGCGGCGAACGAAGTGCCTTCGGAACCTTCGATCGACAGCTCGGGTTTCACGCGGCCGTCGAACGCCGGGCCTTTACAGGTCCAGTCGTAAAACACGTCTTCGTAGTTGGTGCCGCTCACCACCAGGAGGTTCTTCGCATGTTTGGGGTTCCCGGTCAGGTTGCCCCAACCCGCGATTCCATTGTATTTCCCGCCGTTGGTGACGTTGCCGCCCGAGTTGCCCGACGAATACACGAGCATGAATTCGGGCAGCTGGCGGATGGTGCGGTCGTGGTTCACGGATTCCCCGTTGTAACCGGCATCTGTCCCCCAACCGTACGACATGTTCACGATCCGCAACTTTGTGGCGGAATCGGCGTAGGCGGAATAATAGTCGAGCCCGCCGGTGGAAATGATCCGCGCGCCCCATGCGTTCGAGCGCAGCGACGGGTCGGTGTTGCCCGCATGCCCGAGCCGGTTGGCGCAGCCCGTAGCGTGACTGCCGGGGCCTTCCGGGCCGAGGTTCCGGATATCGAGCCGGCCGGCAAAATCGATATTATCGTTTACCGCATCACCTTCCTTTACCATCGTCGTAATGCCTTTGCCATTGTAAAGCACGCCGCCATTGCCGCTGTTGATGACGTTGGAACGGCCGAAGTTGTTCTGATCGAATTCAGGAACAGGTTCCCCGGCGCTCACGCTGATGAACTGGATTTCCTTTTCCGCCACCAGCGCCTGCAGCAATAACAGCGGCACTTTCACGCGGAGGAGGCGGCTTCCTTGCGGCAGGGCTTCTACCTGCGCACCGGAGCGGATGAGGCGTTCGCGGAGTGCGGGAACGTCTGTACGCTCGTAAGGCGTAACGTCCAGTTTGATGTAGCCGTTTTCCCAGGCCGACGCCGGGACTTTGTTGCCGAATAATTCTGGCGAGAGCTTGAACTGTCCGTCTACCGTAAGTACCGCCCTGATTTTAAGGGTTTGGATGGAAGAGGGTTTCACGTCTTTCCCGAACCAGGCGTAAAACGCGAAATTCGGCAAATACCCCTGCAGCTCGATGCCATGCGCCGATAGCTGCGCTTTTTCTGCAGCCGTGGGAATGTCGTAAAACTGGAGGAGGTAATAATTGTTGCCGGCCCATGGGGCGGTGCGCGCCGAAGCGGACCGGGCAAAATCCGGCGGGGCCTTCTTCCCGTTCACATGCAGGATGCCGTAATCCTTCTGTGAAGGGGCCGACTGGGCCCATGCCTCTCCGTTCATCGCTGCGCACAGGATGGACATGAAGAGTAGCTTTTTCTTCATTTGTGTCGATTTTGGTTATACAATAAATTGATTTGCTTACCTCGGGTCAACTACGGTTTTTGGGCAAATAGTCACAGGGTTCAGGTTTTTCATGCGTAGCATTCATCGCGGTGGAAGGAAAATAGATAAATCGAAGCGGGAAAAATTGTACGGGATTTCAAAGTTGACAAAAGTATGTCAAACCTGTAGGATAAATGTGCGAACACACCTATCCCGCTGAAACAGGATCGCCGCGGGAAATGCATACGCCTTGGGAAGCGGGGTTTTCGACATTACAATCGGATGACAAACACACAAACAAGATTGTGAGAAAAAGAAACCGCGCAGGCCAAAGGCCCACGCGGTTACGAACAGGGATAAGACAGTAACGTTCTATTTTCTCGTCAGTTTACGGATAGCATGATTTGCCTGGTCGGCCACGTACACGTTACCATCGCGGTCTATACACACATCGGTGGGCGAATTGAGCTGCGCGCCCGCACCGGGCCCGTCGGCGAAACCGCGCGCCCCTCCGGCGATGGACACTACTTTTCCATCGGCAGACACCTTCCTGATCTTGTGATTGTTCAGGTCTGCCACGAAGATATTGCCCATCGCATCTACCGTAATGCCATACGGATCGGCGAACCTTGCACCGGCGGCATCGCCGTCGAGGTAGCCGGAGTTCCCGTCTCCCGCCACGGTGGTCGCTACTCCCGCCTGTGTCACTTTACGGATGCGGTGGTTCAGCCTGTCCGCCACCAGGATATTGCCGTCTTTGTCCAGCTCCAGCCCGCTGGGATTGCGGAACTGCGCGGCCAGACCGGTCCCGTTCGCGAAGCCGGCGGTGCCGTTCCCCGCGAGGGTGGTTACCTGCCCGTCGGTACCGATTTTCCGGATGCGGTGATTGAGGTTATCGGCCACATAAAGATTTCCTGCCGCGTCTACCACGATGTCCAGCGGCTGATTGAACTGCGCCGTTGCCACAGGGCCATCCGCAAATCCTGCGGTGCCGGTTCCGGCCACGGTGCTCACCAGGCCCGCCGGTGTGATCTTGCGGATGGCGTGGTTATCGCGGTCGGCCACGAAAATATTCCCCTGCGCATCTTCCACGGCACGCCAGGGCAGGCGGAACCTCGCCGCTGCACCCGTGGCATTCACAAATCCGGCGGTAGTGGCGCCTGCGACGGGCGTCACGTTTCCGGCCTTGATGCGGCGGATGCGGTTGTTACCACGGTCGATCACGATGACGGAACCGTCTGCTCCGATGGCCACGCCCTGCACCGTTTTGAAAAGCGCGGTGGCAATCGGCCCGTCCAACGAACCGGCCGTACCGTCGCCGGCGAGCGTGGTAACGGTATATTCCTCCGGCGGCGGAAGATAGGTGAAGGTCCCCCCGGTCGCGGAGCCCTTCGGGGTAGCAACGGTTACGGGGCCGGTGGTGCCATCCGCCGGCGTCACTACCTGCAGCGCCGTTTCCGACGCTTCTATCACGATAGCGGCTTTGCCGTTGAATTGTACGGTATTGTCCTGGCGGACCGTGCTGAAGTTCTTACCCTTGATCGTGATGATCATATTCGGGAGGCCAGACGAAGGATACACTGCCGCGATCGAAGGCGTTGCGGGCTTTTCCGCATCGTCGTCCTTATTACATGCCGCCAGCAAAGCGAATGCAGGCAGCAGGATGTATGTCAATAATTTTTTCATGCTGAAATGGATTCGGGTTATCGGGAAATGATCATCCAGGCGTTGCCGACTGCGCGGTTGGTGCCGTCGCTGGGACGGTTACGCACCTGCCAAACGTCTGCCAGCGGATGTTTGATCATGAACGTGCTGCTGCCGCCGCCGTCTACGTTCACGGCGATCGTGGAGCCGCAGGCTTTGAGCATCTGGCCCAGTTGCGTGATCGTACAACCGTTGGAATAGTAGAAACTGCGGCCGTCCACCACGATGAAATACATTTTCCCCTGTTCGTTCATACCCACGCCGGTGCGGGGTTCCACGGAAAGGTCGGTTTGCGTGAGGACCTGGTTGTTGCGGACCAGCATGGGGCCGCCGCCCAAGGCGTCTTCCAGGTCATTTTGCTTCGCCACGAAATCGTCGCGGTCGCCGATGTAGGGTTTCCCGTTTTTCAGCACGCCGATGAACGTTGCGCTGCGCGCGTTGGCCCAGGTGGTTTTGAGCACTTTCCCGTCTTTCACGTAAATGCCGCGCGGTTCGCCGGTAGACGTGTTGAAAAAATCCGCATTCACCGCCGCCATCACGCGATAGTCGGGCTTTTCCATGTACTTCGCAATATCGGGAACGGTTTGCATGGCGTATGCCGTGGCGTTGTACGGCGTTCCCGCCTGCAGAAGGATGTTCGGATGGTTGACTTCGACCTCCAGGATGAACGCGCGCATGGAATAGCCTTCGCGTGACAGGTAATGGATATCGGTTTCCCTGATGCCGGGGCTCACTTCGAACAGCGTGTCGCTGAACACCTGCGCCATGACGCCGGCGCTGTCGAGGAGGCGTTGGGTGAGGGGGCTTTTCAGGGTAACCGGCGCCTGTGCCGCGGCTTCGTCTTTCTTGCAGCCGATGAGCAGGGCGTATGCCAGCGTCATCGCCCACAACATTTTATATTTATTCCGCATAAAAATCATGTTTCAGGATTAGTAATCATCGTTTTGTTCGAGGTTGCCGTTGAGGGCGAGCTCGTTCATGGGCAGGGGATATTTTACTTCCCGGTCCATGATCCCGAGGGTGGACACCGCTTTCCCGGTGCGCACGAGATCGTACCACCTGAACCCTTCACCCAGCAATTCCTTTCTCCGCTCCAGCAACACGGCATCGAGGTAGGCGGCTTCGCCGGAAGGGTTAACAGGATTCAGTCCACGCGCGGCCCGCAGCTCGTTGAGCCGCCCCAGCCCTGCGAGCCCCTGCGCTTCCGCGCTGATCAGGTACATTTCTCCCAGGCGGGTCACCACGATGGGATCGGTGCCCGACTGGCCGCTGGGGTACTTATTGATGACGCGCAATCCCTGGAAAGTTTCTACAGACATGGCGGTGCGCTTGTCATCCGCCGAAAACATATCCATCGTTTCCTGCGTGGGCCGGTATACGTAGCTGCCTTTTACGCTGTGGGCGTAGGTGTAGAAAAGCGTGCTCACGCGGATCGAGGATTCGATGGTCAGGTTTTTGAAGGAAAATATTTCCTCGGTATTGGCCGTGGCGCGGAAGATTTTTTCGAACGCGTCCAGCGCAAACAATCCGCTGCCGATCACTTCTTCCGCCAGCGCCGCCGCTTCCGTTTTCTTGCCTTGCGCCAGCTTCACCCGCGCCATCAGCGCCTTTGCGCCCATGTTCGTCACTTTGTAATAGCCGCCGGACGTATACGCCGGAGCCTGTGCGATGGCGATTTCCAGTTCCTTTTCGATGAACGCCCAGGTTTGCGCTTCGGTGTTGCGCCTTACTTTTTCGGAAGTATTTTTTTCCAGCACCGGCACGCCGCCCCAGCGGGTGACGAGGTTGTAATAGATGAGCCCGCGGAAGAAGTGTACGATCCCTTCAATTTCCGTTTTGCGGGCGGAAGGGCTCATCCGGCCGAGGGTTTCCAGCAGGTTGTTCACCTGGTACAGTGAGGAATAATACCCGTTCCAGGCGGCGGACATGAGCCCGTTCTCGGGCCGCAGCACGTTACTGATGAAGGTATTCAGCCCCCCGTCGCTGGTAGCGCCGGAGTTGATGAGGTTGCCGCCCACGATGTCGAACGAAATGTACGACTCCGATCCGGGCGCGTTCTGCACCCTGTTGTACACGCCTGTCAAAAAGGCTTCCACGTCGGCTTCCGACAATGATTGGGTGGCTACCGCCGAATGCGATTTCACGTCCAGCATCTTGCTGCAGGATGCAACCGCGAGGCTGCCCATGATCAGTGCCGGTATCAATATTCTTTTCATGACGATGTTTGCTTCGGTTGTTTAAAAATGCAGGTTGATGCCGAAATTGAAGGAACGCGGCTGCGGCAGCACGAGGTTGTCTTCCCCGAGGAAACGCGGGTCCAGGTCGGACGACACTTCCGGATCGAGGCCGGAGTATTTCGTCCACAGCCCCAGGTTATCCGCCTGTGCATACACGCGCAAACGCTTGATATGCGCACGTTGCAGCCAGGACTGCGGCAGTTCGTATCCCAATGATACGGTCCGCAAGCGCAGGAAACTCCCGTCTTCCAGCCACCGCGACGAGTTCGCCAGGTTATGCGCCTGGTTGTAGATCGCGCGGGGAACGGTATTGCTCGTGCCCGGCCCCGTCCAGCGGGATTCGGCGATGCGCCTGAAGTTGTTCGTCCCGTTCTGCCCCAGCCTTTCCACCATGATGCGCGAGGTGGCATACACATCGCCGCCGTAGGTATAGTTGAGGAAAACCGTCAGGTCGAAATTTTTGTACCGGAAAGTATTGTTCCATCCGCCGAAGAAATCGGGATTGGAGCTGCCTACCACCTGGCGGTCGTTGATATCGATGACGCCGTCGCCGTTGAGGTCTTCGTAATGTACGTCGCCTGCGCGAACACCGGTTTTATACTGCGGTGCTGGCACTTCCTTATCGTCCTGGAAAATGCCGAGCATTTTATACACCCAGATGCTGCCGATATCTTTCCCAACCTGCAGGCCGCGGTTGCTGCCGACGGAAAGCAGATCGGTATTGCCGATGAGGGAAGTGATGCGGTTGCGGATAAAGGAGATGTTGAAATCCGACTGCCATTGCAGCTCACCAAACCGGTAATTGGCGCTCACGGCGGCTTCCAGGCCCTTATTGCGCATGGACCCGATGTTGCTCGTGATGCTGGTGAAGCCGGATGTGGCGTGAATGGGCATGTTGTAAAGGAGGTTCGTCGTGTTTTTCACGAAGTAATCCACCGTGAAGTTGAGCGCTCCTTTCCAAAGGGCGATTTCCACGCCGGCGTCGAACTGGTTGGCCTTTTCCCAGGTGAGGGCATCGTTGCCGAAACCCGTGATGGCGATCCCGCTTTTACCGTCGTAGTTAAATCCGCCACCCGTCAAAGCCTGGTACGCGTAGTTGCTCACGCCTTCCTGGTTGCCGGTAGCGCCATAGCTCATGCGCAATTTCAGATCGGTAGCGGGCATCTGCCACCAGGGCTCTTTAGATACCTGCCATCCTGCCGAAACAGAAGGAAAATATCCATAACGGTTTTCCGGTGAAAAGCGCGACGACCCGTCCGTTCTGATGGAAGCGCCCAGCAAATACCGCTCCCGGAACGCCACATTCGCACGCCCGAAATAAGATTCCATCGCGTTCCCATAAAGGTTGGTAGTAGCGTTGTTGATGACGGAAGCCGCATCCAGCACGTCGAACGAAGGTGCGGGAAAACCGTTGCCATCGATGCCGCTGGTAGAGGTCATCACCCGCTGGAACGAATGCCCGCCCAGGACGTCCAGCTTCAGCTGACCAAAAAGCTTGGAATAGGTCAGGGTATTTTCGAGGAGGATGTTCGTCATCCAGCGACGGTTATCCGCGATCCGCCCGTTGCCCGTTCCGTATGGATGTTTGGCGTTGTAGTACACATAATCGTTGGTAAGTCCAAGATCCGTACCGAAGGATGTTTTGTACGTCAGTCCTGGCAGGAGCCGCAGTTCCGCGAAGGCATTGCCGATCATGCGGTAACTTTGTAACCGCGCCACTTCTTCTTTCAATATCTGGATGGGATTGTGGTACACCAGGTCGGAAGTGCCGCCCACATAATACGAGCCATCGGGTTTGTAGGGCCGGTCGAACGGCCGTTGCGGCAAGCTGCGCCCCATCACGGTGGAGCCGAGGTTGGAGCCGGGCACGCGGTTGTTGTCCGAAAAGCTGAAGCTCAGGTTCACACCGGTGCGCAGCCAGCTGAGGGGCTCGCTGGCCAGGTTGATGCGGCCCGTGTATTTTTTCAGGTCGTTGTGGATGATGGTGCCCTGCTGGTTGAGGAACCCGCCGGAAATGTAATACGTGGTTTTATCGTTCCCGCCGGAAACGGACAGGTCCACGTTCTGCGACCAGGCTTTCCGCAGCACCAGGTCCATCCAGTCGGTATCGGGCAACCCGGGATAGGGATGGTTGATCCCCTGGATGAATTTACTGTTGCCGGGCTCGTAGCCGTATTGTTTGTTGTAATTATCGATCGCTTCGTTGGCGACTTCGAGGTAAAGTTCAGCATCCGCCATTTTGATCTTGTGCAGGTTCATCACCTCCGACATGCCCGTCCAGGCGTTGAGGCTCAGCTGGCCGGTGCCTTTCTTCCCGCTTTTAGTGGTGATGAGCACCACGCCGTTGGTGGCGCGGGACCCGTAAATGGCGGCCGACGCGGCGTCTTTCAGTACTTCGACGGAGGCGATGTCTTGCGGGTTCAACTGCGAGAGCGGGTTCATCCGTCCGCCGAAATTGAACATCCCGGCGTCGTGCGGAATGATGGGCACACCGTCGATCACGTACAGCGGCTCATTGCTGGCGCTCAGCGATCCCGTTCCGCGGACGCTCACGCGCAGCGCTGCCCCGGGCATCCCGGAAGCGGAAGAGATATTCACGCCCGGCATGCGCCCCTGCAACATTTGGTCGGGGCCTAACACCGGCCGTGCGTTCAGCTCGTCGGGCCGGAAAGTGCTGATGGAACCGGTGAGCTCCGTTTTCTTTTGGGTGCCGTATCCTACCACCACTACCTGCTGGATGTTGCGGGTTTCGCGCTGGAGGAAGATCTGGAGGGGTTTATCGTCTGCGACCGTTATGGTTTTGGAAGTGTAGCCGATGAAGGTGAACACCAGCGTGGCCGGAAGGTCTGCATTCTGCACGGCGAAGCGCCCGTTGGCATCGGTTACCGTTCCGCCGGAAGCGCCTTTCAGGGCTACGGACACACCGGGCAAAGGTTCCCTGCTGTCGGCATCGGTCACCACACCCGTCAGTTTCACGGCGGCTTTGGCCGGCTCGTCGCGGCTCATGAGGATGACGGTTTTATCGACGATACGGTACGTAAGCGGCGACCCTTCGAGGCACTTGTCCATCACTTCCCGGATCGATGCGTTCTGCATTTGCAGGGTAATGCGGCTGTTGAGGCGCGCGAGGTTCTCGTCTTTGAAAATAAAAAGGTAATCGCTTTGCTGGCGGATGATCTTGATGATGGTTTCCAGGCCGGCGTCGCGCACCTGTACGTTCAGCGGGATGTCTTGCACGCGGACGGCCGCCACAGACCGCATTCCGGCAAAGAGCGCCAGCAGTAGCAAAAGGTGCAGGGCCGGAGGGGCCTTCCGCCTCCGGATGCCCGCGCCACCGGCCGGCGCCGCGGGATTCATGCGTTTCTTCATAACATTCGTGTGTTTTAATAATGCTAAAGTATGCTTCCGGGCATGGCATGGGCAGCACGGAGGGCGTCCCCTCCGATCGGCCGCAGGCCTGCTTTTCAACTATTTTTATCGGGATACTTTGACCGTGCGCCCTTCCACCGTAAAGTGGACGCCGGCCGTCAATTCCAGAATTTTCAGCGCCGCTGCCAGGTGTTCCTGTTTCCGCATGGCGCCCGTTACATGAATTTCCTTATCGAGCCCCGGTTCGTAAGCTACATCCACATCGTACCACCGGCCCAGGTCACGCATGACGGCAGACAGTTCGTCGTTCCGGAAAGTGATGATACCGTTCTTCCAGGCCACCGCGCTTTCCATATCGCCGTCATATTGCTTCAGCGATCCGGATTTCGGGGAGAAGGCGGATTCCTGGCCCGGCCTGAGCGTCACCTGCCGGCCGCCGCCCGTCACCCGCACCGCGCCTTCGAGCAGGGCGGTCGTGAATTGCCTTTCTTCCGTATATGCGTTAACGTTAAATTTCGTTCCCAATACCTGTACCTTCATCCCGTCTACCATCACAAAAAACGGCCGCTGCACATCCGCCGCCACTTCGAAGTAGGCTTCCCCGGTGAGGGACACCAGTCTTTCCTTTCCGCCGAACGCCACCGGGTATTCCAGCCGGCTGGCGGCGTTGAGCCAGACCTTTGTGCCGTCAGACAGCCGAACACGGTACTGCCCGCCGCGCGGCGTGATGAGGATATTGCTTCCTCCAATATCTCCTTCCTCCGACGCATAGAGCAATTCCGCATCTTTCTTTTCTACGTTGCCCTCGCCGATATGTCCGTCGGCGGTTTGATCGAGCACCACGGTTTTACCGTTGCGCAACACCAGCCGTGCTTTGTTGCCGCCCGGCGCGATGTCGCCGTTGCCAACCTCGGGAATATGCACGTCCGCTCTGGCGACCGGCTGCATGGGCTGCGACTGGCGCATCAATAATGCCCCTCCAGCCAGGGTTACCGCTATGCCGCCAACGGCCGCGGCAGCGCGCCACCAGCCGATCCGGCGAACGGGCGTTGCCGGCTGCATCCGGGCGTGGATGCCGGCCAGCAGGGATTCCTGCAGCGCGGGATCGTACACGGAGATGTTCCTATCGCGGAACGCTTCCAGCAACAGCGTTTTCAGTTCCGTTGCGGGCGTATGTTCCAGGTAATGCAGCAACCAGCGGCGTTCATCGTCTGTCCAGTCCGGTTTGGCGAGCAGCTCCCGGAGATATTGTGATGGATCTTCCAATGGCGGTCAGGTTTACAGTAAATACGCAGAAATTGAAAAAAGGGGGGTTGGGGGAAGAAATATTTTTTTAGCCCAGCAGGTGCGCAACGAGCGGCGCCCCCAGTGCCAGGGCCTGCCATTCCGGCTGCAGCCGCACATATTCGCGGATGAACTGGCTGGCTTTCTGGATGTGTTCCTTCACGGTATAGTGGGAAATCTGCAGTTCGGAAGCCGCCTCGGCATAGGTGCGGCCCTGCACTTTACACAGCAGGAACACTTTCTTCCGCTGCGGCGGCAACTGTTCGATGGCTTTTTCCAGCATTTCCAACTGCAGGGAGGTATGGTCCCATCCGGGCTCTCCGGGCAGGTCGGGCAGGGATTCCAGGCCTTCCACGCGCAATTTTTCGCGCAGGTCTTTGCGGAGCCAGGAAACGGAACGGTTGTAACTCACTACGAACAACCAGTTGCCTGCGGGCTGGCCGGGTTTCAGCTGATGGCGCTTTTCCCAAAGGCGGATGAATACTTCCTGCACGATGTCTTGCGCCGCGGAGGACTCGCGCACCAGCCGGCAGATATTGGCGTATACAGACGGGAAATACGCACGGTACAGCGCATCGAATGCTTCGGTGCTGTTGTTGCGCAACGCATCTACCCATAATATTTCCTCAGACTCAGTCCAGCTCATGCGAACCCTGTTTAAACGATAATAATGCCGGAACGTGGCCCGGTTCGGCGCGCAAATTTTAGGCTTTTGGTTGATCGGTCATAAGGCCTGCCGGCAAATTAATAATAAAATAATACAAATCGCACGGGAATTGGTGCGGGCAATTTATACTGATGCAAGTTGAAAACAGATTGGGCGGTCCTGCTTCCCAATCGGATGTTTCGGAGAAGAATTCATCGCCCTTACGGCTTATACATCGACTCCACATCCTGTCGCAATTGCCATTGATCATCAATTGCGATTCATCCATTCCAATAATTATATTATAATAAATTTTCAATTACACTTTCCGCTATTTTTCTTATAATTGTTGAAAATTTATTTTTCCGGTTACAAACCAATGTGATTATCCCGAAAATGTTACCTGTGGCGGAGCAGGGGCTCCGGTAACCAAGATTTTCAGCTTAATCAATCCCCCCAATTCCAGCATTGAAATGATTTTTGCGGGAGATCAAAGTGCGGCGGGGAAGGCAACAAATAATAATATCCCAGGAGTAACCCTTACTATTACGAATGAAAAGGTAGTAAGTACGATTCTCTATTCCGGAATACTTCTGCCCGGCTTTTCGCATAGTTACAATGCTTATATATTCGGTACGATTCCGGTTACCTACAAGCATGCCGCCAGTACATCTTCCGATGCCGCCAATGTCACGTTCGTTTATAAAACACCTGCATAACTTTTCCCTCCATTAAAAAAAACAAATGAAACAATTAATCGTATTAGTGTTGTGTATATTCGCCATTACGGCCTGTAACCGCGAAGATGATACCGTGGGTAATAAATTAGGCCTGGAAGCATTGGCAGTCAAAAAAACTGATCAAAAAGGACACAGAAAGTTCCCTGATGAGAAATTGAAAGAATTGGCCCGAAATAAGGAACATATCAATCTTACCGCCGCAGATGCAAATAAAATGTTCGAAAAAATAAAGCAGCATAAGCCTTATAATGTAGATACGATGAATCTTTTCAAAACGGCTGTATACAGGTTTTATTCAAATGTTACTGTGAAAGGTAAAAAATTGATTCCCGGCGTAAAATCAGGTGCAGAAATAGGCATAAATGAAGACCTTTTTCAAGCGTTAGGCGCTGGAATTGATGCTTTAAATAAAGACCTTTCCAAAAAGGAAAAGGCAACCGAAAATATGACAGACAGCTCCATCGCTGCGGGAATAAAGGCCCAGTTGCGAAATTTCCCCAATTAAATGCAATAGTTCTCAAAACGCAAGATCCAGCCCTCAGCGAAGGGCTGGTTTTTTCTTATATCACAACATCTTAATACAAATCGCACTACTCGCGTACGAGCTGCAGTTGGAGGGAAGGGATGACCAGCGTCACGGTGGTGCCGGCGCCTGTGCGGCCGTCCCACTCGATGGTTCCGCCCAGTCCGGAGACGTTCTGGCGGAGGATGTCGAGCCCTGAGCCGGGGCGCATCCTGTCTGCCGAAAACCCGATGCCGTCGTCTTCGATCGTCAGCGAAATATCGGGCGCGGCGAATTGCAGTTGTACGATGATGCTCGTTGCCTGCGCGTGTTTCACGGCGTTCTGTATCAGTTCCTGTGCGATTCGGTACACGGTCAGTTCCACGCCGGGGTCGAACCGGAAGGGTTCCCCGAAACTGTAATACTCGATCTGCGCGGGGCAGCAGGGCGCGAGGTTGCGGCAATGCGTGTCCAACGCTTCGTTGAGCCCGTAATGTTGCAACGTTTCCGGCATGAGGCTGTGGGCTGTTTTGCGGACTTCGCGGGCGGCTTCGTCGAGCAGGGCGAGGGTTTGCAGGAAATCCGCCTGTTGCTGGGCGGGCAGTTGGTTTTGCAGGGCGCCCAGATGCAGGCGCACCGCGGCCAGGGTGCCACAAACGCCGTCGTGGAGGCTCCTGGCGATGCGGCTCCGCTCTTTTTCCTCCACGTTCATGATGAGCAATGCCTTTTGCAGGTCGTTGCTGGACCAGGGGCCCATTTCCATCCCCGCTTCTGCACCGGCTTCCAAAGCCTTCAGCAAAACCGGGTTGTAGAAAAAGTTCGGTATGTCCGCGTCTTCGCGGCGATACAGCAGTTGGGTATGTTCGCGGCCGCCAAAAACCGGGCAGTTGAAAATGGTAGCGTAATATTTTTCTTCTTCGGGCGACAGCTTCCAGGAAAAATGCACTTCAAACGGCAGCAAATCTATCTGTGAAGCGTACTGCGTGCCGTGTTTGCAATAGGCCATGGCCAATTCCACGAACTGCCGGGAAACGAAGGCGGCTTCGGGCATCTGGTGCCGGGGCGTCATGATCACGCGGGCCGCATCGTCACTTTCCACGAGGCTGAAATCGAAAACGGTGTGGAGGATGGGAAGGTAACGCTGGATGCGGAACATCCCCTCCCGCACATTTTTACTGTAACGGTAGAGTTGCCCCACGATCCCCAGTGCGTCGAGGTTCGAGACATGGCCGATGTGCAACCCGATATGCGGATCGCCGGTGACGCGCACCGCCGATTCGAAAAAACCGGACAGCATCCGCAAGGTAACCGGGTGCTGAAAAATTTCCAGCGCTTCCGGATCAAACCCGGCGTCCTGGACGATCTGGTCTACCGGCCATCCGAGCTTTTCGCAGTAAATCAGGAGGATGTTCAACGCCTCAACGGTGGTTACCTGCGTGTCCATGCATTATTTAGATTTGGAATTTTAGCTGCTTCCCGGGAATACGTCTGCCGAAAGGCAATAAAAATAGGCAATCTTTTCTTAAAAGCCCGCGCCCGGAAGCGTATGGCTTCCGGGCGACGAACAAAAGATCAGAATGGCGGTAACCGGATCAGTTCTTGTGGAGTTTTTGCAGGATCGTGAGCGAATTCTCCGCGTAACGCACTACTTTATAACCGGTTTTGTTTTCCAGGGTGATGATGTAGGTATTGATGCCTTCGGCCTGGAACTCGCGGATGTAGCGGATTTCGTGGCCGGGGCATTTCTTCATCAGCTTTTTGATCGCAGGCAGCGGCAGCGATGCGTCGGTCACGAAGCGGGAAGTGGCGAGCAGGTTGCCGGAAGCGTCATAGTAAGACTTCTCTCCCATAATGGTGTAAGCAGCTTTATACATGAGGCCGGTTCCAGGAGTTGCGGCATTGGCTGTGGAAGCACCGAAAGAAACGATTACTGCGGCAAGAATGGCGATGAAAGTTTTCATGTGAATGTTTTTTATGTGATTAACGTTGTTGTTTGTTTGACGATTCAAAAGTATGAACGGTTCCAAACATCCTAAAACGAATAGTTATCAGCGGATGAACGGCAAATCAAAACACCCGAAGTGTCCGTTTTTGTACAGACCGGACAATGGGGCCAATTTACGCCAAACCCTTACTGGCAGCCTATTACAACGAAAAAGCCCGTCTATTCGACGGGCTTCCGGGCCCAAAGGCCTTCAAAACCGGCTTAGGGCTAACTGGTTTGGGCTATGCGCCGTTTTTTAAAACCGGACGATCCGCGCCCGGAATCGGACATCGCCCCCGGTCAAATAGCCGGATCAGCGGAAAACCAGGTGACGTGATGTGCCTCCCAGGCCGCAGGGACTTCCAGCCAGAAAACGAAATTTCTCAATACCAGCATGCATTTCAGCGTTCCAAACCAATCACGGCCATCCGGCAGCCCGTAAACACATCCCATAACTAAAACAGCCCGCGGCCAGACGGCCGCAGGCTGTTGCTATGTATGATTCATCCTTACATATCGAATTTGATGCCCTGTGCCAAAGGCAGCTTCTTTCCGTAGTTAATGGTATTGGTCTGGCGGCGCATGTACGCTTTCCAGGCGTCGCTGCCGCTTTCCCGGCCGCCGCCCGTTTCCTTTTCGCCGCCGAAAGCCCCGCCGATCTCCGCGCCGCTCGTGCCGATGTTGACGTTGGCGATACCGCAGTCGCTCCCGGCGCAGGAAAGGAATTGTTCCGCTTCGCGGAGGTTCAGCGTCATGATGGCAGACGACAAGCCCTGGGGTACATTGTTCTGTATCTCGATCGCTTCATCGATCGTGGAGAACGGCATGATGTATAAAATCGGTGCGAAGGTTTCGGTCTGCACGATCGGGAAATCGGGCCGCACTTCGGCGATGCAGGGCTTCACGTAGCAACCGCTTTCGAAGCCGGCGCCTTCCAGCACACCGCCTTCCACGATGAACCGGCCGCCCTGTTCCCTGCAGGCGGCAATGGCCTGGAGGTAGCTTTCCACGGCGGCTTTGTCGATCAGCGGGCCCACGTGATACTGTTCGTCGAGCGGGTTGCCGATCCGGAGCTGGCCGTAGGCTTTGACGAGTTTTTCGCGGAAGCGTTCGTACACGTCTTTGTGGACGATGAGCCGACGGGTGGTGGTGCAACGCTGGCCCGCCGTGCCCGCCGCGCCGAATACGGTGCCGATGAGCGCCATGTCGAGGTCTGCATCTTTGGAAATGATGACCGCGTTGTTGCCGCCCAGTTCCAGCAGGCTCCGGCCGAAGCGCCCGGCCACGGTAGCCGCAACTGACTGCCCCATCCTGGAGGAGCCGGTGGCGGATACGAGCGGCACGCGCCCGTCTGCCGACATCCACATACCTGCTTCGCGGCCGCCGGAAAGGAGGCAGCTCACGCCTTCGGGGACGTCGTTCCTTTCGAACACTTCCGCTACGATGCGTTGGCAGGCAACAGCCGACAGCGGTGTTTTTTCACTGGGCTTCCAGATGCAGACGTCACCGCAAACCCAGGCGAGCGCTGCGTTCCAGCTCCATACCGCCACGGGGAAGTTGAACGCGGAAATGATCCCCACGATCCCCAGCGGATGCCATTGCTCGTACATGCGGTGCTGCGGGCGCTCGCTGTGCATGGTGAGGCCGTATAACTGGCGGCTCAATCCCACCGCGAATTCGCAGATGTCGATCATCTCCTGCACTTCTCCCAAACCTTCCTGGAGACTTTTCCCCATTTCATAGCTGACCAGCCTTCCGAGCGACTGCTTCTTCTCGCGCAGTGCGTCCCCGATCTGCCGTACTACTTCACCGCGGCGGGGGGCCGGCACTTCGCGCCACTTGCGGAAGGCGGCTTCCGCCGTTTTCACCAGATATTCATATTCCGCCGCCGATGCGCCGGTTACCGTGGCGATGAGCTTTCCGTCTACCGGCGAATGCGAAGCGATATCGGCCCCTTCGCCCGCTTGCCATTGGGTGCCGGTGCTCACGCCCGACTGCCGCGTCAATATCCCTGTTTCCTGTAAAAAGTCCATTAGTGTTTATTGGTTTGTGAAGAATAGGTGCTTTCGAAGATCCGGTTGGCGTT
Organism: Chitinophaga rhizosphaerae; assembly: GCF_003958645.1. Taxonomy (GTDB): domain Bacteria; phylum Bacteroidota; class Bacteroidia; order Chitinophagales; family Chitinophagaceae; genus Chitinophaga; species Chitinophaga rhizosphaerae. The sequence continues at coordinate 324,508 of NZ_RXLO01000003.1, read as the reverse complement.
GGCGGCTTCGAACCCCTCGCGCCGGTGCACCCTTTGAATGTCTTGCGTAGCCAGGTGCGCGAAAGCCGGCAACACCCGTCGTTCCGCGAATTCCACATACGACCCCGCGATCCGCGCCGTTTCCCCGTTCGCGAATTCCGCGCCGATCATCCCGGCTACGGTGGAGCTTTGGAGGAGCAATCCATCGGGACTTTCCTTGTACTTCCCCCCGGAATCGTTCAGTACGAGCCCGTGTTTCTCCAGGAATGCGTTGAACCGGCCGATGTCGTTATACCCTTCCGGCAGGTTATGCACGCTGATGGTGAAATGATTGAGGTAATAGCGATTGTAGATCGCCCAGGACGCGTACTCGCTTTCAGCCGCCAGCGCGCGGAAATCTTCCAGCGAAGGAAGGCGCCAGAGGCCGCTGTGCAGGAATTCATCCACGGCGGACGCACTGTCCAGGTCGAGGGAAAGCACCGGGTCGGCGGTTACTTCGTTGGTATAGCTATGAATGATCTGCTGCACGCGTTCAGACAAATCGCCCACCCGCAATTCGCTGATGAAAATACGCGGCAGCGCGGGATCGGGCGGCGCATACCAGTAAGCGTTGAGCTTTTTTTCGGCAAAATGGTAATAATCGCGGCGGGTGTAGCCGTGGTGAAGGAAAATCCTTTCGAGCGACTGAATCCCCAAATTCGGAACGCCCATCGTGCGGAAAGCGATATGATCGTTCTCGATTTCGTTGCCGTGGCGGATAATGCCTTCGGCGATCATGGCCGATACGACTTTATCCACATCCGGAACACGTTCCCGATAGCGGCGCATGAGGCCGTCGAGGATGAGCTGGAGGGTTTGCATGTTGATCATATTAAAGTGATAATGCGGTTAAGGCTTCGTCGAGATGGCGGACCATATCCGCGGCGTTCTGTTTGCTGAAAACCAGCGGTGGCTTGATCTTGAGCACGTTATACAGCGGCCCGTCGGTACTGAGGAGAAAACCTCTTTCCTTCATGCTTTCCACGAGGGCATTGATTTCCGCGACGGCGGGCTCTTTGGTTTGCCGGTCTTTCACCATTTCCGCGCCCACGAACAATCCATGCCCGCGAACATCGCTGATGACGGGATGCTTGCCCATCAGCCCGCGCAAACCCTCCATCAGGAAGTTCCCCGTTTCCAGCGCGTGCTGCTGCATGTTTTCGGACTGGATGACGTTCAATACCGCGCGCCCCGTAGCCATGGACACGGGGTTGCCCCCGAACGTGTTGAAATATTCCATGCCGTTGTTGAACGCATCCGCGATCTCTTCGGTAACTACCACGGCCGCCAGCGGATGGCCGTTGCCGATCGGTTTGCCCAGCACCACGATATCCGGCTCCACGTTCTGCAGCTCGAAGCCCCAGAACTTTTCGCCCACCCTTCCGAAACCGACCTGCACTTCGTCGGCGATGCAAAGGCCGCCCGCTTCGCGGACGAGGCGGTAGACTTCCTGGAGGTAACCGTCGGGCAGGGGGATTTGTCCGCCCACGCCCAGCAGTGTTTCGCAGATGAAGGCGGATATTTTGCCGGGGTTTTCCGTCAGTATTTTTTTCACGCTTTCGGCGTATTTCACGCCGGCCTGCGGATCGTTGTACCCGAACGGACCGCGGTACAGATCCGGCGAATCGGCTTTATGGATGTAGGGCATCTGCCCGAAGCCGCCTTTCCCGTCGAATTTATACGGGCTCATTTCGATGGCTACGGTAGAAGTGCCGTGATAGGCGTGATCGAGCACCATAACGTCTTTCCGGTTCGTGAAATGCCGGCTCATGCGGATCGCCAGGTCGTTGGCTTCGCTGCCGGAATTCGTGAAGTAGCAGACTTTCAGTTTCGACGGCAGCGTGCGGGTCAGCTCTTTCCCGAATTCCACCAACTGATCGTTCAGGTAGCGGGTGTTGGTGTTCAGCGTGGCGATCTGGCGCTGCATCGCTTTCACCACCACGGGATGGCAATGGCCCACGTGGCTCACGTTGTTCACGCAATCGATGTAGGTATCGCCTTTATCGTCGTAAAGATATTGCAGTGCGCCTTTGACGATCTTCAGCGGTTTTTTGTAGCTGATGCTGAGGTTGCGGCCGATGAACTGGTGGCGCTCTTTCAACAGCGGGCTGTAATCCACATCCGGTTTTACCAGCGCCGGCATGCCGCAGGATTTGCGGAACACGTCGGCCGCTTTCACGGGATTGATGCGGATAAGTTTTTCCAGTAGCTCCCAGGCATGGCGCTCCGTCACGAAATGGTGGCCGTTGTCTGACCCGTTCGCAGACTGCCAGGCCGATTGCGTAACGCTGATGCAGAGCCGTGCGGCGATGAGGTAATAGATCAGATCCACTTCCTGTTCGGTGAGCGGATAAGCGGAATGGTACCCTTCCACCACCCAGGCAGCGGCCTGCAGCGGGTCTTCCGTGTTCAGCATGGCGTAGGTGCAGGCGATGGCGACGTTATTGACGAGGGCGGAATAGACCATGTCCCCCAGATCGATCAAGCCACTCACTTCGCCGTTTTTCACCAATACATTGTAATCGTTGGCGTCGTTGTGAATGCAGGCATGCCGCAATGCGCTGAGCACCGGCAGCACTTCCGTTTCGAACGCCAGGAGAAAATACCCCGCGATGCGGCGCTTCTCCGGATCGGTGATGCAATGCAGCTGCCGGTTGGCGTCTGCGGCGGTGTTTACGTCCCATACATATGGCCGGTGGAGCGCGTCGTGCTGGAAATCCTGCAGCGATTCGTCGGTTTTGCCGAGAAACTGGCCGAGGCCGATGTAGAGGGATTTCGGTTTATCTTTCACATGCACCCAGCAATCGCCGTCGAGCCAGGTGAGGATGCGGACGTTGTATTGTTTGCCGTTATTGAAAACGGGTGTGAGTTCCTGTCGGTTTTTATTCCGGAGGATTTGCTGGAACTTCATGACCACAGGGCTCACGGTGAGGTGATCGAGCAGGCGGAGTTGGGCGTCGAGGAAGGAATACGGCTTCTCTTCGCCCGTGATCTTGAGGATGAACTTCCGGCCAGACGCATCTACGATTTTGTAATTGTACTCGTCGTACCCCTGGAGTGTCTCCACTTCCACCGCAAGCAGGTAGTTCTTCTGCACCAGCTGCTGCACTTCGTTTGCTGTGAATTGCATGTTCGTTACTTGTTTTTCAATATCATTAAGAGATGCGCCGCAGACCAGCTGAAATTCCTGGCATTCAGTCCTTTTCCGGAAAGCGGGTGATAGTTTTCATATATCGGCTGGTCTGCCAGCAGCCCTTCGGCGCCGGTCAGCAACTTCGTTTCAAGTGCTGCGGCCAGTTTCCGGTAGCCATATCTGCGGAGGCCTTCCGTCCCGAAAGCAAACTGGTCCAGCCAAACGGGCCCGCGCCAGTATCCGTCTTCGGGGTCGAATGCGGGATGGTCGATAGAAAGGGTGGGTAGCGGCACGCGGGCATTGAATTTCTTCGCGTCCTCCATTTTCGATTTGACGGCGGCGGCCTGCGCGGTTGTGGCGATCCCCGCCCACAGCGGGATCCATCCTTCCGGCCCGTCTACCGGCACATGTTTCGGCGCCCCCAGCATCCGGTCGCGGAAATACCCGGCCGGCGCGTCATAAAAGCGGTCGCCGATCCCGCGCTTCAATTCCAGGGCTGCTTCCGTGAAATGATTCCGCTCTCCGGCTATGGCACCCAGTTTGGCGAGGTACACTTTCTCTGCATAGAGGTAAGCGTTCAAATCGACGCTTTCCTGGTTGAGCGACCATGCCGCAGCATTATTCTTCAGCATCACCGCGCTATCGAACCGGACAGCGTTGTCCATCCCGCTTTCCCAGGCTGCGGCGATGCGCGTACCATCGGTGGAGCCATATTCGCACAAGCCGTTCCCATCGTGATCGCGGTGTTTATACCACCATTCGTGGTAGCGGACGAGCTTCGGCCACATTTCACGGACGAAAGCCGTGTCTTTCGACGCACGAAATACTTCCCAAACGCCCCATGCGGCCAGCGGCGGCTTTGTATCGCGCCAGTTGTTTTCGGATTTATCGGCGTAAATGCAATCGGCGATCATCCCGTGCGCATCCTGGTAATCGAACATGCTGCGGATGTTGTTTTTCGCCAGCTCAGGGAAGAACGTGGCGATGCCGGCCGCCTGTTTCCAGCTGTCCCAGCTCCACACACCGTAAAAGCCCTGGTAATTGACAGAAGGAAAAACGCCATCGTGCAAAATATCCCTGGATGCGCTGCGCCAGTTGGTCATGAGCGTAACGATGCCTTTTACGGCGAGGCGTTTTTCATCGCCAGACAGGCGCTTCGTTCCTGCAAAGTATTTCGACAGATAACCGTTCCAACGGGCGGTGTTCTTTTTCAGTTCCGTATTGAAATCGTATTGATTGTTGGGATGATTTCCATCCGGCGCGAACGAGTGGCGCTGGGTTTGATCGAAAACCGCACCCGGCCGAAGGCTCGTTTTCCATACCGCGGCGTACCGCAGGCTGTCGGCGTACGTGGAATCGGCGGAAGGCCAGGCGATGGAGAACCGCTGTCCTTCCAAACCCGTATTTTTCACTTCCATCCCTTTCACCCTGCCGAAATATTCCACCTGCAATTGCAACGGATTCCCGCTGTGGTTGCGGATGTGCGTATGCAGCAGGGCTTCCCGTCCGGACACGAAAATGAGTTGCTGGCGAATGGAAATGTCTTTCCATACAAACGACTGCTCCAGCATGCCCGGGAAATAATGAATATCGGCTTTCGCCCCCGCGAAATCGCGTTTTTGTCCATTTACTGCTACTGCCAGGCGGGAAACGGCACCGGAAAGCCAGCGGCCGTTCATATCCATCACCAGTGGCCCCACGAAAGCGCCATAATCTTTCGGCTGCAGCGGCAACGCGTACGCATGCCAGGCGCCCATGTCGCTGAACACGTTCTGCTCAATGCGCTTGCCTTCCGGCGGATCGGTGCGGAGATTGAGCACGTCTGGAAAAAGGGCGCGCTGTCCGAACGCGCCCGGTATTACACCTATCGTCAATATGAAGAAAAATATTTTTTTCATTGGGCAGCCGGTCGAAGGATGAACGAATATTGATAATCGCGGTACGGCAGCATGTATTCCGCATGCGGCGTGGCGCCCCAGGAGTTGTCGCCGCCAACGCCCGACTGTTTGTAATCGATGTTCCACCACACGAGATCGTCGTTGGTCATGGAACCGCCGTGCACATTTTCCGGGGCATGCCGGTCAAATTCCAGGCGGTTCATGTCGAAATGCAATACGCCCGTACAGATGAGCGGCAGGCCGTATGCAGCGAGGCCATGGCCCTGCGCATCCGTGAGGGCGATATGACGAACGTCTGTCCGGTAGCCGCTTTCCTGCGCGCGGGCATACGGATGGAAAAGGCTATCGGCCTTCATCCGGTACCACCCGACGGCAGCGGCGGTTTTGCGGTCTTCGTAGTTATCGAAGGGCCCGCGTCCGAACCAGGACACGTTTTCGAATTTCCCTTTCAGCAACACGCGCATGCCGAACCGGGGCAGCTCGGGCTGGAAGGATTTCCCGGCTTTCATCTCCACTTCCACCTGCACGGAACCATCCTCCATTACGCGGTATTGCGACTGATACACCGCATCCACCGCCGGGAGCCGGTGTTGCGCCCGGACCACCGTTGCGCCTTCGGCATCTTTTTCCACACGGATGAATGCAAGCTGTGCGGAATGCAATACGTCTTTCCACACTTCGCACCGCATCTGCTGGCTATTGCCGATGTCATTGTCCGTCGCGGCGCGCCAGAAATGGGGCTCCAGGGGCGACAGTAACATTTCTTCGCCACGCAGTACATATTGCTTCAGCCAACCGGATTTTTTATCGAATGTCACCTCGAAATCCTTACCACTGAAGCGGATCGATTGTTCATTCCCTGTATATGTAGCAGACCGGCCGTTCAGTACCGGCGCCTTAAAATCTTTCGGGGCCAGGGGCAGCTGCTCCCAGGCCGCGAGATGCCCGGCAGGCACGAGGGGCGCGGCTTCGCGGGTGCGGGCCTCCACCGTCAGGAAGTATTCGGAAGTGCCGTCCATCGGCGGCAACGGGAAAGAAAGGGTTTTCGTGGAACGGGGCGCCACATCCACCGGCCCCCACTTCCCTTCCGCGATCTTCTCACCGTTACGCGTTACCGACCAGGAGAAATCGAATGCATCGAGGTCTGTGAAATCGAGGCGATTGGTCAGCTGGATGGAATTTGCGGCCATCGGGACCGGTGCGAACGTCACCGGCTGGATCACTTTTTTGAATTCGAACGCCTGCGGATGCGGGGTGCGGTCGGCGGCGAAAAGTCCGTCGGCACAGAAGCTCGTATCGCTGGTGGCGCCTACGTTCCCCATATCGCGGCCATAGGCCCAGATATCGCGTCCCTGTTTGTCTTTCGTTTTAAAAGTCTGATCGGAAAAATCCCAGATGAACCCGCCCTGCAATTGGGCATGCTTGTACATGAGGTCCCAATAATCCTGGAGATTGCCGCCGCCGTTGCCCATCATGTGTGCATATTCGCACTGGATGTACGGCCTGTCGCGCCAGCGGCGCACATATTCCAGCATCGTGGCGGTGGATTTGTACATCGGGCAAATGATGTCGGTGTACGCATTGCGCTCCGCGGATTCGTACTGCACGGGGCGCGTATCGTCTTTCGATTTCAGATATTGGTAAGTGGCGATGAAATTCTCCCCGAAACCGCTTTCGTTCCCGAGGCTCCAGGTGATGATGGAAGTATGGTTCTTGTTCGCCTCGAACATCCTGCGGGTGCGGTGCAGGTAGGCTTCTTTCCATTCCGGTTTGTCGGACAGCGTTTTCGACGGATGGAAATACATCCCGTCGCATTCGATGTTCGCTTCATCCACCACGTACAGACCGTATTCATCGCACAACCGGTACCAGTCGGGGCTATTGGGATAATGGCTCGAGCGCACCGCATTGATGTTGTATTGTTTCATCAGGCGGATATCGTCTACCATACTTTGTACCGTAATAACTTTCCCGGTGTGCATATCGTGCTCATGGCGGTTCACGCCTTTGATTTTCACGGCCACACCGTTGACGAGCAGGAGCCCGCCGCGGACCTCCACCGTCCGGAATCCCGTTTTCTGCGCGATGCTTTCCACGATCCGGCCATTTTTATCGAACTGGGAAATGAGCAGTGTATAAAGATGGGGATGCTCCGCATTCCAGCTTTTTACATGGCGCAGGCCGGTTTCGAAATGGTAACGGGTTTGTTGTTGCAGCGGTTGTTGTTGGCGGAAGACGGGTTTTCCGTTTGTATCGAACAATTTAATTTCCAGCCGGCCTCCCGGTGCGGGGGCGTTCATCGTCACATCCAGTTGAAAAATTCCGTTTTGATAAGTACTGTCCAGCAGCGATTTCACGAAAAAATCCTGCACACCTGCGGGCGGCCTTGCGATCAGTTCCACGCTCCTTTCGATGCCCGACAGCTTCCACATGTCCTGCCCTTCGAGATATGTGGCGTCGCTGAACCGGAACACCTGGATGGCGATCGTGTTTTCCCCTTTGCGGAGGAATTTCGTGACGTCGAATTCTGCGGCGGTTTTACTGTCTTTGCCCAGGCCCACGTACTTTCCGTTCATCCAGCAATAAAAAAACGAATTGACGGCGCCCATCCGCAGCACGATGCGTTTGCCATTCCAGTTGTCCGGTACCCGGAAACTCCGGCGATAGGAACCCACGGGATTATCGTTTTCCGGCGGGAAAGGCGGGTTCACGGGAATGGGGTATTCCACGTCCGTGAAAATGAACCGGTCGAAGCCTTGCGTTTGCCAATGCGCCGGCACTTTGATTTCCTTCCAGTTTTTCACGTCGAAGGCGTCGGAGAAAAAGCTGTCTGGCCGCTGCGCGGGATTGGGGGAAAGATGGAAGCGCCACATTCCGTCGAGCGGCAATACGTTCGGCGAAGCTTTCCGCGCGATGGCGTCTGCTTCGGAAGCGGCCGGGATGAACGAGGCGCGCGGCGCCAGGGTGTTTTCGGTTTGAACGGCCGGGTTTTGCCAGGGTTGTTGCGCCCTGGCGGCCGATAAAAGGAAGCAAATCATGCCGATGCTCCATCCGATGCGATATTTCATGCTTTCCGTGCTAATGGTGAAAAAGGCGCCGGCGCGGGTTGAAGCGCGCCGGCGCGGGAGAATCAATACAGGTGATTTTGCTTTAACAGCGGGTTTACGCTGATTTCCTTCAGCGGTATAGGGTAACGGATGTGTTTATCTTCCACATATTCCCTGGCGCCAGGTTTACCATGGGCCGTCATGATGTTTTTGATATTCATTTTCGCGGTGTTGCCACGGCCCCAGCGGATGAGGTCGAACCAGCGGATCCCCCATTCCATCGACAGCTCCACCGGGCGTTCCACGTTGCGGATATGCTCGCGCAGCTGTTCTTTATTCATACCGGCAATGGGCGCAGCTTTGCTGCGAACGCGCACTTCGTTGACGAACCCGGTCGCTTCGCCGGTTTTACCGTTTTCGTTCGCGGCTTCGGCGAGCATGAGCAGTACGTCGGCATACCGGATAATGGAAATATTGTACCCCACGTACGCACCGCTCCTATCGTTCGGATACGCGTATTTATTGAAATACACCTGCCGAACCATGGTGCCTTTTACATCCGCATAGGGGATTTTTGAAGCGGGAACGCCGAGATCCCACATGTAAGACTGCGGATCGTCGAAGAAAATGGTGCCGTATACGCGGTCGCTGTAACCACCACCGGGCGTTTTATCGTTTTTCAGCGTGGTTACCAGCCAGTCGGAAGGGTACATGAGCTCCCAACCGTCGAGCGCGCCGGGGCGGACTTCGAAGTTAAAGGGATGGCGTTCGTCAGACACGGAACGGTCTCCGCTCCATTGGATCTCGAAGATCGATTCCGGGCCGTTTTCCATGGTGCCGTTGAAGTTGTCGACATAATTGGCATTGAGGGAATATTTGCCGTAGATCTCACGGAATTTGGCTTCGGCCTGCGTCCATTTTTCCTGGAACAGGAACATTTTTCCGAGCATGGCTTTGGCGGCGCCTTTGGTAGCGCGGCCCCGGTATTGTGTGGAGTAGGATTCCGGCAGTACGGCTTCCGCTTCGGTGAGGTCTTTTTCGATCTGGGCCCAAACGGCGTCTTTGGCAGCCTGCGGCACCTGGAGTTTGTTGAGGTCTTTTTCGAACGTGAGCACCAGCGGCACGTTTTCGAAACCGTTTACGAGGAGGAAGTAGTTGTATGCGCGGAGGAATTTCGCTTCGGCTACGATCTGGTTCCGCTCGGCTTCCGGCATCACGTTGATGCCCGGCACTTTGGCGATCACCTGGTTGGCGCGGCCGATACCGGTGTAGCAGGTAGCCCACAGGCTCCAGGAGCCGTTGTCTTCCGCACTGTTCACGAACGCTGCGAGGTTCTTCCCATAAGGTTCGTTTTTATTGTTATCGATATCGTCCCCTTTGTAATTGAGGGTTGTGTATACCGACTCGAACCAGGTCCATTTGGAGCCGTCGTACGACTGCAAAGCCGCGTATGTGGCGGTGATGCCCTGCATGGCGTGCTGGCGGGTAGACCAGAAAGTGTTTTCCGTAAGGTTTTGCTTGTCGTCCAGTTCCAGGAACTTGTCGGAACACGCCGTGAAGAGCGTGCTGGCAGAAAGGAAACAGAGAGCGGCTATTTTCAATTTCATGATGTTCGTTTTTTGTTGCGTTTAGAAGCCTACGTTAATACCTGCCACGTAAGAGCGGCTCATGGGATAATATCCACGGTCTACCCCGCGGCTGAAGATGGCGGAGTTGGTCAGGTCCGGGTCGAAGCCGGAGTACTTCGTGAAGGTGAGCAGATTGTAAGCGCCGGCGTAAATGCGGAGCCGGTTGATGAACGCTTTTTTGGTCAGTTCGGACGGGAGGGTATAACCGAGCTGGAGGTTCCGCACACGGAGGTACGACGCATCTTCCAGGAAGTAGTCAGACACGCGGAGGTTCTCGTTTTTGTCGGCATCGCTGAGGCGGTACACGTCGGAATCCGGGTTCGAGGGAGACCATGCGTTTACCAGGTCTGCCGAGCGGTAGAAGCGGTACAGGAACATCTTGGCGCCGTTATACATCTTCTGGCCCTGCTTCCCGTTCAGGAATACCATCAGGTCGAAGTTTTTGTAACGGGCGTTGAACGTAAGGCCGTAATCCAGTTTGGGAAGGCCATTGCCCATGATGAGCTTGTCATCGTCGTTCAACTCTCCGTCACCATTGGTATCCACGAAGCGCAGATCGCCGGGAGCGGCGTTGGGCTGCAACTTATCGCCGTTTTTATTCACATGCGCGTCCACATCCGCCTGCGAGCGGAAAATACCGTCCGACTTGAACAGGTAGAAGGCGGCCAGTGCTTCGCCTTTGCGGGTGATGGTGCTGGCGCGGTTCGTATAATCCACATACCCGTCGGAGATCATGCCTTCGTCGTAGCCGAGCCGGATAATTTTGTTGGTGCTATGCGAAAGGTTCAGGGTCACATCCCAGGAAAATCCTTTTTCCGCGGGGTTGCGGTACGTGGCAGACAGTTCCCAGCCTTTGTTTTCCATGTCGGCGATATTGGTCAGCGGCATGGAAGTGATACCGGAAGATGCAGGGATGGGCGTTTCAGCGAGCATATCGGAAGTGCGGCTGCGGAAGTAATCCAGGTTACCGCTGATGGCGCCTTTCAGGAAGCTGAAGCTTACGCCGGCGTTGAGGGTGGCCGTTTGTTCCCACTTGATGTCGTTGTTGGCGAGCGCCGTCGTGATCGCTCCCACGAACACCTGCTGCGAAGCGGCGCCGCCGAAGGGATAGTTCAGGTATTCGCTGGAACCCTGGATGAAGATCTTCGCGAGGTACTGGAAGTTGGCGATGTTCTGGTTGCCCACGGTCCCGTAGCTGATGCGGGGCTTCAGCTCGGAAATCCAGGGAACATTGAAGAAGCTTTCCTTATGCAGGTTCCAGCCGCCAGACACGGAGTAGAACGTGCCGTAGCGGTGCGAGGGCCCGAAGCGGGAAGAACCGTCGCGGCGAAGGCTCCCCTGCAGGTAATAACGATCGTCGTAGTTATAGGAAACACGGCCGAAGTAAGACTGGAGCGAGCTGGAATAGTTCCAGCCATTGGCGCGGATCAGATCGTTCTTACCGTCGATGATGAGGCCGGAAAGCGATTCGATGAGCGCGCTGGACAGATGGTTGCCGGAAGCCGAGGTCCCCTGTGCGGTGGATTTCTCGCGGGAGAAACCGTACATCGCTTTCAGGTTGTGGCGGCCGAAGGTCTGGTCATAATTCAGCAAATGCGTGAACACCTGGTACTCCGTGCGGCCGCGGCTTTCGGAACGGCTGGGGTTTTCCACCAGCGCGAGGGCGCCGAAATCATATGCCGGCGTTTGCGTATAGCCGAAAGTACTAATGATGTTCCGCCCTGCGCTGAAGTTGTAGGAAAATCCTTTCCAGAGCTTCAGATCCGCGGCGATGTTGAACTGGAGATGATCGTCGACCGAACGGCTGTCGGTCAGCATCGCCTGGCCCACCATATTGCCGGACCCCAGCTCAGGCTCGGGCCGGGCGAAGCCGTTGAGGGCAGACGGGTCGTAGATCCGCTTGTGCGGCGGCGTTTTGTAAAGGTCCATGATGGCGGAGAAACCGGCATCGCCATCGCCCGTCACGTCCCCGAAATTTTTGTTATTGAAACGGGTATAGGAAAGAATAGGCGTCACTTTCAGGCGGTCGTTCAGCAACCGGATCTCGGTATTGAGGCGGAGGTTGTCGCGCTTGGAACCGGAGTTGATGATGTTGCCGGAATGTTCCCAATGGCCCAGAGAAAGGCGGTACGACAATTTCTCGGACGCTCCCGAAACATCGAGGTCATGCTTCTGCTCCACGCCTTTTTTCATGTAAGCGCCCACCCAGTCGGAGTTCGCGTATTTGCTGTCGTCCATCACATATACCGGCGGAGCTACGGCAGACCCGTCGTTGGCGAAGGCTTCCTTCACCACGCTGTTCATATCGGTTTTCCCCAACAACGGGATGTTGTTGATGAGGGTATGCTGGGAAACGTAGGAATTGAAATTGATCCTCGGCTCCCCGCTTTTTCCTTTTTTGGTGGTGATGATGATCACGCCTCCCGCTGCACGGGCACCGTAAATGGTGGCGGCAGATGCATCTTTAAGCACGGAAACGGATTCGATGTCGTTCGGGTTGAGGTCGTACGAATAGGTCTGCGGGATCCCGTCTACCACATACAGCGGATTGGCGTTGTTGATACTGTTCATCCCTCGTACGAGCACGGTGGGGCTGGCGGCGGGATTGCCCGTTCCCGAGCTCACGATCACACCGGCGGCCTGGCCCTGGAGCATGGTGCCGATGTTGCCCGAAGGCTGCCTTTCGAGGTTTTTGGTGTTGACGGTGGAGATGGCCGCGGTAACGTCGCCTTTCTTCTGGGTGCCGTATCCTACCACTACCACCTCATCCAGCCCTTTCGAACTTTCCTCGAGCACGATGGAGAGCACGCTTTTACCGGCAACGGGCACTTCGCGGGTGGCGAACCCCATGGCCGAGAACACCAGCGTGGCATCGGGTGCTACCGTAATGGTGAATTCGCCGGTGGCATTGCTGGCCGTTCCCTGCGAAGTTCCTTTCACGGAAACACTCACCCCGGGAATGGCCTCCCCCTTCACGTCTGTAATTTTACCTTTGAGGGACTTCCCGGTCTGGGCCATCGCCGCAAATCCGGTCAATAAAAGGACCAGCAACAGTCCGTTCCCTCGGAATAGTTTCCACATACGCATTTTGGTTTTTTAGTTTTTAAGAATAACATGGACTCGTCCCCGGGAACCGCTCGCATAGGTTTTTTAGTAGCGGACGAACGTGAAATCGCGGTTCACGGGATGCATTCGTAAAATAGACAGGAAAAACCAGCGCAGCAGGAAACGGAGCCTCTATACGTGCCTTACAGGCACCTCTACAAGACCCCTACATGGAGGCTAACAAATTGTAAATAAATACGTTAGAAATTTTTTAGAAAGTCAGACAGGCTGTCTTTATGTTCGAGATTAAACACTTTCCGCAGGCGATAACGGGCCATTTCCACGGATTTAACGGAGATATTATTGAGGGAAGCGATGTCTTTTATCGACAGGTTCAGCCGGATTTGCGCGCATAACCGGCGTTCGTTTTCGGTAAGATTGGGGAATTGCTGGAGGAGGTTGAAGAAGAAATCTTTATGGATTTCGTTGACGGACAGGTTGAAATCCTGCGCGTCTTTATTAATGTCCAGGTCGTGCTGGAACTTGTTGACCATTTTATTGAACCGGGCGATATTTTCCTTTTTGGCGTCGGAATGAATATCGAGCCCCGTGAGCTCGTCTATGAAATGCCGGATCATCTCGTTGCGTTGGGAAATGTACAACGCATAGTTTTTCAGGTCGTTATCGCGGAATTCGAGTTTATTGTTGAGCGCTTCCTTTTCCATGAGGGCGCCTTCCAGCTCCTGTTTGATGAGCGCGCGCTTCACTTCTTCCAGTTCTTTTTCCTTCTTCTGTTTCTGTTTCAGTTTGGAATAAACGAGGAAACCTATAATAATAAGGAGTACCACGCCGGCGGCAAGGGCGTTGCGCTGGAAAGACCGGAGCTCTTTCTGGGCCACGAGGGTAATGATGCGGGTCTGGTTCTCGTCGGCCTCGCGCTTGAGCTTGAGGGCGGAAATGGCTTCGCTTTTACTTTTGGACAGGATTTCATTGCGGACGCGGGTGTATTCCTGCAGCTCCGTGAACGCGGTCTTGTATTCGCCGAGCTGCTGGTAAAGGAGCACGGAATTGGTGAGGTTGTCGAGGAGTTTTTCCTTGCGGGTGTTGGAATTGCTCTGGTTGATGAGGGAACGTGCCTGCGCCAGGAGCTCCCGGGCCTGGGGGTACTCCTTCAGCATGATGCGGGAATAAGACATCTGGTTCAGCACTTCCGCGTGCGACAACTCATCGCCTCCCTTTAACCCGGCCAGCGCCTGGTTGAAATCCGCGATGGCATCGTTGTACCGGCCGAATTCGTTTTCGCAGATGCCGCGGTTACTGAGGGCCGTGGCTACCATGCCGCCGAGCCCGCGGTCGCGGGCGAGCTGCAGGGTGCTGTCGAAATATTTGCGGGCGGTGGCGAACTCGTCTTTCAGGAGATACACAAGCCCGAGGGCGTTGAGGCTCAGGGCAATCTTCCGCGGATCGCCGAGGCGGCGGTAGATATCGTAGGCCTGCTGGTGATATTGCTGGGAGAAATGAGCGTTCTCGGTATCGTAAAAAATCCAGCCGAGGAAGGTGTAGCACCGGGCGCGGGCACTGTCGGTTTCCACGAGGTCGAGCGCCGTGTAGGCGTAATTGAGGGCCTGGTCGTACTGGTCGTTATATAAATATCCTTCCGAAAGGTTGAGAAGCGAAGCGGCCTGGAGGTCCCGGTTTTCTTCCCGGAGGGCGAGCAGGTACGCTTCGTTCGCCCACACGAGGGCGATGTTGGTGGAGTCCTTATTATAATGTGCGGCGAGCTGGTTGAGCGTGCGGATGCGCTCGGCGGCCGACATCGATTTGTCTGCCAGCCGCGCGGCGAGGCTGTCGGCATTCGTCTGCGCGGCAACGGAAGCCGCATGGAAACATGCCATCAAAATCCATAACCATTTCCTCATGCGGGAAAAATAACAAATTTCCCGGGATCGGTGTGCGTGGTACATAACAAGAAAAGTAGCATAAAAAAAAACCGACCCTTCAAAAGGGCCGGTTTCCTTGTTCACTGTATTTCGATTTTGCCTTTAAAACAGGTTGGTTCTATGGTGTTGCGTAATTTTCCATGACGAGGGCGGCGGAACCGAGCAGTTCGGCATCATAGCCGAGGGTCGAAACGTCTACCACCGTTTGGGTGGCCAGCCGCGGGATGCAATGTTCGTTGAGCGCCTGCTGAACAGGGGCAAGCCACAACTTACCGGCGAGCGAGCCGCGGCCGCTGAGCACTACCGACCGCGGATTGAGCAGGTGGATCAGGATGGCCACGCCACGCCCGATATGATACCCGATATCCTTGATCAGTTCGATACAGAATTTATCCCCGCTGGCTGCGGCATCCATGATCATCTCACAGTCCTTTTCGATTTCACCCGTAGGGAAATGGCCTTGCAGCGAGGAGGTTTCTCCATTGCGGAGGCCTTTCACGGCCTTGTCGATGAGCACGAGCAGGGAAGTTTCCGTTTCGAGGCAGCCGCTCTTTCCGCAGCTGCACAGTTTATTGTTATTGAACAGCGGGATATGGGAGAATTCTCCGGCAAACCCGTTGTTGCCCCGGAAGAGGGAGCCGTTGAGGATCATCCCCAAACCCACGCCCCATCCGATATTGACGACCATGCTGTTGGCAGCTTTCCGGGCGTTGCCGAACCGGTATTCCGCCAGTGCAATGAGGCTGGAATCGTTGTCGATGTGTACCGGCAGGCCGGTAGCCGTTGCCAGGTATTCCACGATCGTTTGCTGCTCCGTACCATCCTGCATGGGGAAACTGTAATTCTCCCCCCGCATCCCGTCGATAAACCCGGGCATCCCGATACCGATCCCGAGGAGCCGTTCGCGGTCGATTTTCGACTGGGCGATAGCGTCAACCAGGAGGCTGGCCAGCGTTTTTAGCGCGGCGGGATTGTTTTTGAGCGGCAATTCGTGCCGGCTGATGCCGTCTACATGGCTGTTGGTAAGGTCCATCAGGGAGATGCGCGTCACCAGCTGGTCCATGGAGACCGACAAAATATAAAGTGCCTTTTTATTGATGGTGTATGTGATGGGACGCCGTCCTCCGCTGGAAGGGGCGTAGCCTGAAGGTTCCAGGACTTTCTCTTTTACGAGATGATTGACCGTCCGGATCGTCAGGGGTAAACTCTTTCCGATGCGCTCGCTCAATTCAGTGGCGGATAACGTATTCGCATAGTAAATCTCCCTCAGTATCAAGCGTTTATATTGTTCGTCTTTTTTCATGCAGGGAAAGAATCCTCCTCAAGATAATAATAAATTTAGAATGAAAGCAAAACTTCCTAACTTTTTTAGAAAGTAATTATCAAGACATTTTTAGCAATTGATTCTAAATTGATTATAAATGGAGAATGTTACATTTGAAGGAACATTCCCGTACCGATGCCAGATAAACAACCCATCTTCCTGAAAAGTGTCATCATTTTAATAGCCTGCAGCCTCTTCTTTTTATACGCCGCTTTAAGAACCAGCGTACAACGTGCCGCATGTGAAAAAAACAGCGGCATCATTACGTATATCGGAAATCAGTTCGGCCGGTTCCCGGAATCCCCGAAAGACCGTTTCATCCAGCTCAACGGCAAAGCGCCGGTATACAAAATCTTCATCGGAAAAAGCAAAACGGACATTAAACCCAGGTTCGAACAGCTGGATAAACTGAAGACCGGCGATACCATCATTATTTTTTTTGACGAGTCCCTCTTCAGCACCAAAGACCCCTACGTCAACTACAGCACCACTTTCATCGATAAAAACGGCGAGGTTTACTATGAAAAAGGGAACATGCAAAGACCGTTGGCTATTGGAATGATGATTGTCTGCCTGCTGGCAACTGCGGGCACTTACCTGCTGAAACGGCTCGGGAAGATCCGGTAACCGTTCAACCCGATATCCGTGTTTTTAACAAAAGCCCATCAGGCACCCGGCATATTTTCATTATTTTCGGTACTATCTATGAATACCGGCCAGCAACTCCTTCTGATGATCAGCGCCCTCGGCGCCTGTAACGGCCTCATCCTCGGTCTGTACCTGCTTTTCAACCGGAAAGGCCGGCCGCTGTGGACGTTTTTCCTGGGCCTCATGTTGCTGATGATCAGCCTTCGGGTCGCCAAATCGGTATTCTTCTACTTTAATCCCGACCTTCCGAAGCCCTGCCTGCAAACAGGCCTGAGCGCCTGCTTCCTCATCGGGCCTTCCTTATTTTATATGCTGCTGTCGGCCAGGAACAACGGCAACCCCGTCCCGAAAAGCTGGAAAGTAGCCTGGGGCGTGCTTTTGGGAATAATTGTCATCGGCGGCATCTTCATTTCATACGAAGCCTACCCGAAAATCTGGAACAAGGTGATCGCATATATTATTTATGCGCAATGGTTTTTATACCTCATAGCATCCGTTTACATCATGCGGGGAGAGATCGGGAAAGTTTTCGGTGGAAAAGTGACCGTGCTGGAACGGCAGATGCTTTCCGTTTTGGCGGGGAACCTCATCCTCTACTTCTTCTACGCCCTCGCACTTTTCCGTTTCATGCCCGCGGTGTACATCGCGGCGGCGGTTTCCTTCACTTTCATCCTCTACGTCACCATTTTCGTTTTCTTTTACGGCGCCGGGTCGAAATCCGCCAATCCGCAGTCGCCGAAGCGCAAGATCCCCGATGCCGACGCGCAATCGCTCCTCGAAAAACTATCTGCCACCATGGCCGTCCCGGACGTTTATAAAGACCCCAACCTCAAACTGGGCGACCTCGCCCAGCGCCTCCACGTCACCCCCCACCTCCTCTCCCAGCTCCTGAACGATAACCTGGGCAAAAGTTTCTCCGCTTTCGTGAACGAGCACCGGATCGGCGAAGCCTGCCGGCTCATCACGGCCAACGACCACCTCACTTTCGAAGCTATCGGGTACGAAGTGGGCTTCAATTCCAAATCCACCTTCTACGCCGCCTTCCGCAAAGTGACCGGCACCACGCCCGCCCTGTTCCGCGAGAACCTGGCCCAAAGCCCCTCCAGGCAAGGGTCCTGATTTATAAACCCGTACGCCGGAATTCCCGCCTCCGGACGCCGGCAGCCGATTCGCGCCCTAGGTTTGTGAAAAAAGGACCACATGCCGAACCAGGTGCAACGAACTTTGCTGACATGCTTATTCCTGCTATCGCTTACCTCTCTTTCCGCCCAAATACGAATTGCCGGGCGGGCGACCGATAAAACCACCGGCGCCGGGGTCCCCTTCGCCGCGGTAAAAATCCTTTCGCCCGATTCGGTGTTGGTGACAGGACAAATGGCTGATTCCGCGGGAAATTTTTCGTTCACCGGGCTTCGGCCTGTGGCCTATCTGCTGGAATTGTCGGCGCTGGGATACGAAACCCTTCACACGCCCGTTCCGCCCGGCAACTCCTGGACCGCCGGCAACCTCTCCCTCCACCCTGCAGCCAGCTTGCTCGCGGAAGTGACCGTTGGCGGCGAGCGCCCGGCCATCCAGCGGCAGGCAGACCGTATCACCGTTCAGATCACCGGCAACCCCATGTTCCGCGCCGCGGCCAATGCGTTCGACGTGCTCCGGAAAGTGCCCGGCCTCGAGGTAGACGGCGAAGGCGGCATCCTCATTTCGGGACGCAACGTTCCCGTATTGTTCATAGACGGGCGCCCGGCACAGATGAGCGCGGAAGAAATCCGGCAATACCTCCGCAGCCTCCGGCCCGACCAGATCGCGTCTATCGACGTCATCACACAACCTTCCGCCAGGTACGACGCGGAATTCAAAGCCATCATCGATCTGAAGCTCAGGCGGGATCAGTCGCTCGGATGGACGGGGCAGCTTTCCTCTTCCCTCCAGCAGAATGAATTCACCCAATCAGACAATTCCCTCGTGATGTATTACCGCACGCAGAAAATAACGTGGTCTACCCGCATGGGGTACGTTGGCGGATATACGATTTACCGGTATGGCGCCTTGCAGCATTTGTCGGATAAAAACGTCCAGCGCACGCGCACCAACGTACCCACGCGGCACGACAACTACACGTTCCACCTCGGCGCGGCATACCGGTTGAACGACAACCACCGTATGGAGGCGGTTTTCAGGGGATTCCGGTCCAACCGGAGAACGTTCACCGACAATACCATCCATACCGTTACCCCAACCGAAATCCCCGAGCCGGTGGCGTTTACGCGGTTCCGCAACAACGGGCACCCGGTACAAAACAATCTCACGACCGATCTCCGATATACCGGCAATTTCCGAAAATGGCAACTCGAACTCGCCGCCGCCGCGTTCAACATCGGGAACCGCCAAACGGAAGACATCCTGTACAGCGACGATTATGACGCCCGCCTACCAGGCCACTGGAAAACCGCGCTGAAAAACGATATCCGCATCCGCACGGCACAGGCGGACGCCACCATTCCGGCCGGCAACGGGAAGTGGAATACCGGCATCCGCACGGCGTTCAATTCCACCCGGAACGATCTCCGGTACGATACGCTCGGTGCCGCACAAACGTTCCTGCCCGACAGCAGCCGCTCCAACAATTTCAAGTACGACGAGCGTATCGTGGCGGCGTACATTTCAAGAAACGGAACGTGGAAAAAAACGGAATATTCGATCGGTTTGCGCGTGGAGCGCACCCATACCACCGCCCGTTCGGAGCAGGGACGGCAAACCACAGAACGCCGCTACCTGAGCTGGCTGCCGAGTTTCAGCCTCATGCATCCGATATCCACCGACCAGCAGCTCCAATTGAGTTTTACGCGGCGCATGACACGGCCCAGCTTTTCGCAACTGAACCCGTTCCGGTTTTATTATAGTCCGCTGAATTACTGGGTCGGCAATCCCCAGCTGAAACCTTCCATCACCAACACGCTTAGCATCGGCTATACCATCCGCAAGCTGTCGCTGACGTTGCAGGCCGGGCGGGAAGAAGCCCCCATGGCCAGGTACCCGGAATACAATCGAGAAACCCATGTACTGGAGTACCTCGGCAGAAACCTCCCCTACAACGACTTCGCCGGTTCCGAAGTGGCATTCCCGGTGCGCGTGCGGCCATGGTGGCGGATGCAGAACAACTTCGGGCTGTATTACACGCGCGAAATCAATCCCTACCACGGCGTCACTTACAAAATCCCCATTCTCCAGTGGACCGTTTCGGGAAGCCAGGTATTTACGCTACCGGCGGGCATCACGGCGGATATTTCCTACAATTACCGGTCGAAAGGCGGCAACGGGTTGTACCGGTCGAAGCATATTTACAAAATCGACGCGGGATTGCAGAAAAGCTGGCTGAAAGGGAAATTGCAGTCGGGATTGAACGTGTATGATATGTTCGACACGTATCGCGTGGTGTTTACTTTCCGCGAAAAACAGATCATCGACAACCAGCTGCATCATTGGTTCGGGACGCGCAGGGTAGTGGCGTCGCTTTCGTGGCGGTTCGGCCAGTCGACCTACAAAGCCGACCAGCGGAAAAGGCAGGAAGAGGAAAGCAGGGTATCGATGTAGATTCAGGACAGGATTCGACGGAAAACAGCGGGCCCCGATGTCACAAAAGCCCCGCAAGATTGTCCCGTATGCACAGTTTCCCGGAAAGCGCGGTGGGTTACTTTTGAAATATAAAATCCACTGGCATGACTACTCAATCCTTGATATCCGATTTCAACCAGTCTACGACCGAGCT
The DNA here is from genome assembly GCF_003958645.1 of Chitinophaga rhizosphaerae. GTDB lineage: Bacteria > Bacteroidota > Bacteroidia > Chitinophagales > Chitinophagaceae > Chitinophaga > Chitinophaga rhizosphaerae. The sequence goes on along the minus strand of NZ_RXLO01000003.1, from coordinate 304,061 downwards.
GCTTGATGCGCTGGGCCATTTCTCGCAGGAACAGCTGAACCGAGTTCCTTTCGCCGGCAGCTGGACGCCCGGGCAGGTGGGGCAACATTTACTGAAATCCGAATCCGGCGTTCCCGAGCTCCTGCGCGGCAATACCCGCGTAGCAGACCGCGACCCTGAAGCCCTGGCGCCGGTGCTCCGCTCCATTTTCCTCGATTTCACCACTAAATTCGAGGCAATGGAATCCATCACGCCCGACGAATTACCCAAAGACCGCGAACAACTGATGCAAGCCCTCCAATCCAACCGCGACGAGATTTTGCAACTCATTGCCGCCTCGGATCCGGACCTCCTCATCCTGGATTTCCCTTTCCCGCAACTGGGCGAGCTCACCATCCGCGAATGGCTGACGTTCCTCTCCGCCCATTCCCGCCGCCACACGCACCAACTGAAAAAAATGGTGCCGTTCCTCGATTGAGTTAACAACCGCGTATTCCCCGCATGCTCCCATCAGGAATGTATTCTGGGCGACGAACGTGGAGTGCGCCGGGATACAGCAATATATGGCTTGCCGTTGTAATTGGCGAAAATCAGCAGTCGTTATACCGGTAATTCGTATGATCGAGCGCATCGAGGTAGAATTCCTCTTTTTCTTTGGGGATGTCCTTTTTCCGGAGGGTGACTTTGCGGAGGGTTTTGCCGTCGGGCGAAATCCAGGTGCCGGAGAAACCCTCGTCTGTTTTCTGGAGGATCATCACGCCGGACACGCCGGTTTCCACCATGATAAACTGGCCTTTGCCGTTGTAATCGATGGACAGCATGAGCCATTTGGAGCGGTCGAGCTGCTTGTTGTAGGTGTAAATACCCTGGTAATGGTCTTCCGGTTTGCAGGGGTGCGGCGTGGCCTGGAGAAACAGGGTCACGGGGATCTTGCCGTCGATTTCGCCGGCATAGAGGGAATTGACAGGTTTTTCCTGCGCGGAAGAACGGAGGGAAACGATCAGCAGGGCCACGATGGCAAGGAAACGGATATGCATGCAGGTGTTTTTGGGTCCGGTGGATGCAAATGTCTGAAAATTTGCCGTATCTTTTTTCGGACATTCCACCATGAAAACGATTACTTTTCTCACGGCCCTGCTCGTTTCCGCTACCACGTTCGCGCAAAATTACGACGAGGCGCTCGTTCCCGCTTACACCCTTCCCGATCCGCTCGTGCTGCTGAACGGCCAGCCGGTCCGGAATGCGAAAACCTGGGAAACGGCGCGCCGGCCGGAAATCCTCCGGCTGTTTGAAAACAACGTGTACGGCGTGATGCCAAAAGACGTGGATTCCATCCGTTTCGAAACCCTCCGGGAAAACACCTCTGCGATGGACCACCGCGCCATCATGAAAGAAACCCGCATCACCGTGTACCGCAACGGCCAATCGGTAACCATCGGGCTGACGCTCTTCGTCCCGAAGAACACCACCGGACCGGTCCCCGTTTTCCTCCTCATCAACAACCGCCCCAAAAGCAATACCGATCCCGAAAGAAACGTCAAAAGCCCGTTCTGGCCCGCTGAAATGGCGATCAACAGCGGATATGCCATCGCCGCGTTCCAGGTGAGCGACCTGGCGCCAGACGACCAACAAAAGTTCACCGAAGGCGCGCTGCGCCTCTATCCCGATCACCTGCGCATGAAAAACGGCATGAAAGCCATCGGCGCCTGGGCATGGGGCGCCTCCCGGGTGATGGACTACTTCGAAAGGGAACCGCTGGTAGATGCAAGGAAAGTGGCGCTGGTGGGTCATTCCAGGGGAGGAAAAACATCGTTGTGGGCCGCCGCGCAAGACGAGCGCTTCGCCATCGCCATTTCCAACTGCTCGGGAAACACCGGCGCCGCGCTCGCCCGCCGGCAATTCGGCGAGCGCATCCGCATCATCAATACCCGGTTCCCGCACTGGTTCAACGATCACTACAAACAATTCAACGACCGCGAAAACGATCTGCCCGTAGACCAGCATATGCTCATCGCGCTCATCGCACCGCGGCCGGTATATGCCACCAACGCCACGAAAGACCTCTGGGCCGACCCCACCGGTACTTTCCTCGCCCTGAAAAACGCGGAAAAAGTCTACGCGCTTTTCATGCTGACATCTGCACTTCCCGCCGCTCCTCCTCCCGTTGACCAGGCCATCGAACGCTCCCCCATCGGTTATCACAACCGCGAAGGCAAACACGATATGACGGAATCCGACTGGCGGCATTTCTTCGAATTCGCAAACTATCATTTCAAGCAGAAATAAAATTCCATGCGTAAAATCGTGCTCTCCGGCCTTCTATTGGCCGCTATTGCCACAGCTGTAATGGCTTTCCGGGAAAAAGAGTCCCTCATCCCTCCACCCAAAACGAAACTATCCCGCGCCACGCTGCAAGACAAGATTAAAGGCGGATGGGCCGGCCAAACCATCGGCTGCACCTACGGCGGGCATTTCGAATTCCGGTACAACGGCGTCATGGTCCCCGATAACATTCCCGTGCAATGGGACAACGGAAGCATTCAACATTGGTACGACAGTTTCCCCGGCCTGTACGACGATGTGTATATGGACCTCACCTTCGTGGAAGTCTTCGAAAAACACGGTCTGAGCGCACCGGTGGATTCCTTCGCCAACGCAGTGGCCCATGCGTCGTATCCGCTGTGGCACGCCAACCAGGCCGCACGCTATAACGTACTGAATGGCATCAAGGCGCCGGCAAGCGGGCACTGGATGAACAATCCGCATGCAGACGATATCGATTTCCAGATCGAAGCCGACTTTGCAGGGCTTATGTCGCCGGGAATGCCCAATACATCCAGCATCATTTGCGACAGCATCGGGCACATCATGAATTACGGCGACGGATGGTACGGCGGCGTGTACGTAGCGGCCATGTATTCGCTGGCGTTCGTATCGGACGACATCCAGTGGATCGTGACCGAGGCGCTGAAAACCATTCCAGCACAAAGCAAATACCGCAAATGCATGGAAGCCGTCATCGCCACGCACAAAAAGCATCCCGACGACTGGAAGCAGGCCTGGGCCGAAGTTGCGCGTAACTGGAACGAAGACCTGTATTGTCCGGACGGGTATCAAGCCGATCTCAACATCGACGCCACGGTGAATTCCGCGTACATCCTCATCGGATTATTGTATGGCGGCGGAGATTTCACCAGAACGATGGACATTTCCATGCGATGCGGGCAGGATGCGGACTGCAACCCCGCCTCCGCAGCGGGGATCCTGGGCACGATGATCGGGTACAGCAACATCCCGGAGAAATTTTTGCAGGCGCTGAAAGTCGTGGAAGACCGGGATTTCGTGTACACCACCGCATCGCTCAACGATCTCTATAAAATGAGTTACGAACATGCGCTGCAGGTGATCCGGGCAAATAAAGGGAAAGTTGGTGATGATGCGGTTACGATCGCTTACCAGCCGCCCAGAGCGGTAAGGCTGGAACAGGGCTTCAACAGCCACCATCCCTCCCAAAAAATCCCTGTCCATAAACTGGTACAACATACGGAGCCGATCCGGTTCGATGGGAAAGGGATCGTTATCAAGGGATATGTGCAGGGCGATCAAAGCTATGCCGCGGAAGTGGATTTGCTCATCGACGGTAAATTAGCGAAATCCGTACGCCTGCCCGCCAGTCTCACCACCCGCTGCAACGAAGTGGCCTACGCTTTCGCATTGCCGGCAGGGAACCACACGGCTTCCCTTCGCTGGAAGAACCCGGCAGACGGCGCCAAGGTCAATGTGACGGAAGCGCTGGTATTCTCCCATCCTCCGGTTAAGAACTAAATTCGGGCGGCGCCAATACAGGCGCCGCTTTTATTTCACGGTGGTATTTTCATTCCAGTAAAAACTATCCGGCGTAGGCCGCTGCCCGAAAATGGCCGTCCCCACCCGCACAATGGTGGCGCCCTCGGCGATGGCCATTTCCAGGTCGCCGCTCATGCCCATCGACAGTTCGTTCATATCCACCCCATCGATCCCCTGCGCGCGGATGCTATTGCGCAAATTCCGCAGCAACCGGAAGCAGTCCTGCACTTTTCCGGGTTCCGGGCTAAGCAGCCCGATCGTCATCAAACCCTTTATCCGCAAAGTTTTCAGTTGTGCTACGCTCCGAACGAGATCGAGCGCCAGGGCGGGCTCCACGCCGAATTTGCTGGCTTCGCCGGAAGTGTTGACCTGGATGAGCACCCCCATCGTTCTGTTTTCGGATTGCAAGCGCTGATGGAGCTTTTCGGCAAGGTCTAACCGGTCGAGCGACTGCAGGCACGACACGTTATACTTCAGCAAATCCCTGATCTTGTTGGTCTGGAGATGGCCGATGAAATGATTTTCGTGGGGAATGTCTTCCAGCGCCGTGAATTTCTCTTTCAGCTCCTGAATTTTATTCTCGGCGATCAATGTACGGCCGGCTTCCAGCGCCATCCGGATGCGATCGGGCGGAACGGTTTTGGTAGCGAGGAGAAGGCGCACGTCTTTCGGGTCCCTGCCGGCGGCTACACAGGCACCGGCGATGCGATTTTCTATGATGGCGATCTGGTGGAGGATATCTTCTTTCATGCTGGTGCAAAATGTAAACGGCCGAAGCCCGACCTGCGATCGGGACTTCAGCGATGAGGAAATATCAGTGCTGCCTTGAATTGTATAGCTATCGGGCAGCATGCGTCACATCACAAATGTACACCGCTGCCGGATGCATCGACCGGTCCAGAATCGAGAATCGAGGTAGTCCAGATGATGAAGTCCGAAAATTTGACTATCCATCCAAAAACACCGGGGCCGTGGCAAAGTGCCGCGGCCCCGGTGTTCCATTATTATATATCGATCGGTGTGAAAAATGCTATTTCGTCATTTTGAAAAGGCCCATCACCGCTTTGCCCTGCACCTTGGCGCCTTTCGTGCCTTTGGCGGTAGCGAGGTCCACCTTGTAAATGTAGATGCCATCCGCATTCTGAACATGCAGGTAAGCCAGGCCTTTGTCGATCACACAGCCGTACTGCAACCCGCCGCCGGTGTGAAGGGGAACGTCTGTCACGTTGGTGATGGTTTTGGCAGCGAGGTCGATGATGGCGAGCCGGCAGTCGCGGTTCGTCCATTTATCGCCGGCAACGTGGTCTTTGAAGCTAAAAATCTGCGCGAGGGCTTTGCCGCCGCCAATGTATTTCATGCCGCAGAGTTTGTAGCCGCCCGTAGCTGTTTCGATATTGAAGAAGTAATCCTTGTCGAAATCGGTGGTGCCGTTTTTGATGCGCAGAATGCCCGAGGGCTTGGCGGAAGGTGCGCTCCCCGCGGCGATGGCGCCCGCGGCGGAATAGGTGTACACGTCACCGCTTTCCGTAATACTCAGCACATCGTTGCTGGCATAACGGCCCAAAGTGCCGGTGCGCTCGTCCCTGATCACTTTTTCCAGTTTCAGGTCGGGGTAGGAGAAAATGGCGAGGTAGGCGGAATCCGTGTATTGCGTATCGAAACCGGAGTTCTTGATCTGGAAGAAAGGCGCGAACACTTTTCCGCCGACCATCCGAACGTCATTAAAGTACGCCCATTCCTTCCAGTTGTTGGCGGTCTGGAAAACGTTGATCTTCGCCTGCCGGGCCACGCTCATGCTGGTGGCATTGATTTCGTAGAAAGTGGCTTCGGCCGATCCGTCGCGCGGGCAGTACATGCCGAACATCCTGTCCTGGTCTACCACCCCGCGGGCATGGAGGCGGAGGATGGAGAATTCGCCGTTCTTTTTGGAAAGGATGCCTTTATCGTTCAGCGCGTACCCCGGCACTACGTTGGTGCCCTGGTAAGTGATGCTCAGCAGTGTTTTGCCCACCAATTCGTACATGCGGTAGCTTTTCTGCTCGATGCCCTGCCCTACCGGTGTGATCACACCCGTCATGAGGTCTTTGCTTTGCAATACGTAATCGGTGGCTTCGGAAGAACTGCCTTCCGCCGTCACGGCGATCACGAAGGTGCTGTTGTCCGGGTTCACCAGGTCGTCCGGGTTCACGTTCTTGTCGCTTTTGGAGCACGACGAGGCGGCGATGGCGATGGCGATGGCGGCCGCCAGGGCCGGCATCAAAAGTTGTACTTTTCTCATGTTTTTATGGTCTATATGTTAGATTAATATTTACTCAGGAAGTAGCGGAGTTTCACGTAGAAAGCGCGCCCGGGCTTTTGCATGAGGAAGTTGTCGTACAGGCGCTCGTCTGTCAGGTTGCGGCATTCGAACGATAGGTTATACTTCCCGTTTTTGAGGGTGTAGGTGGCGGAAACGTCGTGCGAAAGCTGCTGCGGCACTTCGTTCTTTTCCCAACTGTAGCCCAGACTGGGCCATTTGAGATAATAAGCGTGTACATAATTCAGGTGATAATTCAACCCGAGCCGGGCGTGTGAAAAACCGGCTTTCTTGAATTTCACGCCGAGGTCCAGGTTGCCGAAGAGGTACGGGATGTTGGGGATCTGATCTTTGTAAATAGCGCTTTCCACATTGCTGCCGGGCGTTTCGTAGCGGGTGGTGTTGATGAGGTGTTGATAGGTGGCATTAACGGCGGCGGTAAACACTTCACGGTACGCATACCTGATATCCGCATCCACACCCGTGTTCCTCACCCCGCGCACGTTTACGGACTGCGTGCGGGTATCCACGAGGTCTACGCGAATGAAGTCTTCCGCATCGCGCAGCACGAAATTGCCTTCCACCATCAGCCGGTGGCGCTCACCGAACTTCCGGGCGAACACGGCGCCAACATTCACGTTATCGCTGCTTTCCGGTCGAAGGTTCTTGTTCGCGACATGGTTGACGCCGTCGCCGAACATCTCGTCGCCTTCCGGCAGCCGGTATGTTTTTTCGTAGGAAAGCTTCAGCTGGAGCGAAGGGAGCAGGTAATACGCCGAAGCCACGCCGTAGCCGGTTTTGGACAGATCGTTGTAGATGGGTTCCCAATGCGGATTGGTATAGATATCCACCCGCTGCGCGGATCTGCCTTTCACGAAGTATTCCTTGACGAACACCGAAGTAGACCACCTGTCTTTATAATCATACTTATACCCCAGGCCCAGCACCGATTTACGAAGCTGCTGCGGTGTCTCGTACGCTTCCTCGTTGGGCTTGAGCGGATCGCGGCCTTCGCGGTCGAAGTTGGTGAATGTATAATTGACGCCGGCCGAATGCCCGGCGCCGATGTTGTAACCCAGGCTGGCATTGGCGATGGCGAGGTTGTTGGAGAATTTGTACAGGCTCCTGCTGTTTTCGCCGCCGGGTACGTATTGCCCCTGTTCGTTGAAGGTATTGTCTTTGTAATCGCCGGCCCAGTTGTAGACGCGGTTCAGCGTATCTACGTTGCGTGTGCTGCCGAAGTTGTAGCTGCCGTAGAGGTTGAAGTCGAGCCCCTTCACGAAAAGGTCCGTCTTCTTATACTTCAGCGTGGGCATGATGGTGTTGCTCCGCTGGTCCCAGCCGCCGAACACTTTCGACATCTGCGCAGCGGTCTGAATCTGGCGGTCGTTTTGCGACAGGATGATACCGAGCAGCAGTTTGTCGGCGTACCGCTTACCGGTGACGCCTATTTCCACCTGCGCGGCTTCCGATCTGTACCGGTCGTGGAACCTGCGGAGGCGCTGCTCCGGGCCGATGATCAGCGTGTTGAGGTCGGTAACGCCGGTATGCACCCGGTAATTGTTATCGGAATAGTTCTGGAAGAAGTTCCCCAGCACCGTGAACCCCGTTTTCTCACCGGTATACCCCGCGCTCACGGCGCTGCGGTGGGTGTTGAACGATCCGTAGGACCAGGACACGTCGAGATAGCGTTGCGTTTTGGAATTGGTGACCACGTTCACCGCGCCACCCAGCGCATCCGCGCCCAGCCAGATAGGCACTACGCCTTTATATACTTCGATCCGGTCGGCGAGGTTGATGGGAATGTTGTTCAGCGTGAGCGAAGAACCGAAATTGTCCATGGGGATGCCGTCGAGGAAGAGCTTTACCTGCCGGCCGGAAAACCCGTTGAGGGAAAAGTTGAAACCGGAGCCCAGCCCGCCGTCTTCCCGCACCCGCACGCCGGCCGTTTTACCGAGTACCTGGTTGAGGTCTTGCGAGCTGTTGTGCAGCGGTTTTGCGTCGATGGAAGTAACGGCATACGCCTGGCGGTTCACCTGCTGGTTGGCGGTAAGCCCCGTCACGTTCACTTCCTTCACTTGCGCCGCCTTCCGGCTCAGCACCACATCGACCACGGCTTTCTCGCCCGGCTGGAGGCGCACCGTTTTTTCGGTCCGCGAAAACCCCACTGCGGAGAATTCCAGGGTATAGGTCCCGGGTTTGAGGCCGGGAAGAGACCAGGCGCCCTGCTCACCGGCGGAAGCCCCCAACCGGGAGCCGCTTACTCTTACGGACGCTCCCGGAACAGGTGCGCCCTCACTGTCTTTCACCGTTCCCGAAACGGACGCGGATTGCTGCGCCCACAGGCTGAAAACGAACAGGCATAGCAGCCCCGTTAACAATATTTGCTTATATTGCATCGCTTGAAATTTGATCGATTGAAAGCTCCGCCGAAAGGTGGATAGCCGTACAGTTGGCGCTGTGCGGCTTTTTTATGCTTTAGTTTGAAGGGGCAAAGTTGCGCAAGGAAAACTTTAACACATGATCGAAATAGGAAAACTATTTGCGCGATGCGGAAATACCGTTCTCACGGCTACGCACTCACGAAAAAGGGCCGTCCAGATAGACAGCCCCCGAACCAGGTAGTATGGTTGTTACGGGTTGATCCGTTTCGCATCTTCCCATTTCAATTTCCCCGGCCATCCCCATCCTGCTTTCGAAAAATCGCAGAAATCCCCGTACCGGTGCATTTCGCCTTGCAGCAAAGTGCGCAGCTCCTTGACCTTTTTCCCATACGCTTTCATATTCGCCAGGTTATTCTTTTCCAGCGGGTCTTTCTTCAGGTCGAACAATTGAACGGGATGTTGCCCGTTCACATTATACACAATGAGCTTCATCCCGTCTTTCACGATCGCACGCTGGAGGTTGGAGTAGGTGATGAACAGCCGGTCGCGGCCGGAGAAGCGGGATGACGTAAACGCCCCGTCCAGCGAAATCCCTTCTACCGTAGCGGGTTGTTGCAAGCCGGTGAGTTTGCACAATGTCGGGAACAAATCGGTCAGGTAGCAATACGCATCCACGCGTTTATCCGCCGGAATGCCCGGCCCGGAGAAGATCAGCGGCACGCGCATGGAATGGTCGTACAGGTTCTGTTTGCCCAGCAGCCCGTGCTGCCCCACGGCCAGCCCGTTGTCTCCCGCCAGCACGATGATGGTATTTTCGTATTGTCCGCTGGCCTTGAGCGCATCCAGCACCCGCCCGATCTCATGGTCTACCTCGCTGATCATGGCGTAATATTTCGCAATTTCCAGCTTCACTTCCGCAGGGTTGCGGGGCGTAGCCAGGAGCATTTCATCGCGGACGGTCAGCTCGCCGTTATCGAAAGGATGTTTGGCCATGAAGTTGCCCGGCAGACTGATTTTCGCCGTATCGTACAGGCGCAGGTATTCGGCTGGCGGAGTCCGCGGATCGTGGGGCGCCGTAAACGCGACGTACATGAGGAACGGCTCCTGCCGTGGCTTCCGGATGAATTCGATCGCTGCGTTGGCGTAGCACACGGAAGAAAAATCGTTGCCGGTAAATGGAGATTTGTATGTTCCGGAAGGATCGTAGTGATGGAGTTTCGGCTTCCAGTGGCCGCCTTCCTTTTCCGTATGCATACCGCCGAAGAAGATATTATCGCCCGAAGCGAAAGAACGGTTGAAGGATGCGTGATCGCTATGCCACTTGCCCGAAGAGAAGGTCTGGTAGCCGGATTCGCGGAACACCTCGGCGAAGGTTTTCTCCGAAGCCGGGATCACGCCGCCGTCTTCATGCACGCCGAACACCGGCCGTGATGTGAGCAGCATGGCCCTGCTGGGTGCGCAAACCGCGCCGCCCAATGATCCCATGATGTGCGCCTGGGTAAACACGGTACCGCTTTTCACGAGCCGGTCCATATTCGGGGTGTGGATTTCCGCGTTCCCCAGCGCCCGGACCGTATTGAACCGCTGATCGTCTGTCAGTAAAACCAACACATTGGACCGCCTGGGCGACTGCGCGCGCAAAACCGTCCCCGTCAACAAAAAAACCGCCAGCAGAAGGCGGGAAAACCCTGAAACCATGGCTACAATTTACCGTCAAACTATTCAAGAAGCACGAAACATCATAATAATATCTTCCCCAAATGCGGTAATTTCTTGCCTGCCCCAAACGAAACAGGCCCCGCACAACTGCGCGGAGCCTGTTTACCGGGTTTTTCAAGCTTATTATTTCCAACCGCCACCCAGCGCGCGGTAAACGCCCACCAGCGCCTGCATCTGCTGCAGTTGCGTTTCGATCAGCTCAAATTTCGACTCCAGCGCATCGCGCTGGGTCATGAGCACTTCCATGTAATCCGCCCGGGCGGAAGTGAAGAGGCTGTTCGATATCTCGATGGATTGTGTAAGCGCATCCACCTGTTTGGCCTGCAACCCGAATCGCTTATCGAGATTGCCGATTTTCGACAACTGGTTGACCACTTCCACATATGCGTTCAAAATCGTTTTCTCGTATTCGTACACCGACTGTACCTGCTTCGCATTGGCATTGAGGTATGCCGCCTTGATGCCGTTCCTGTTCACCAGCGGCGCCACCAGGTCTCCCGCGATCGAATACAGGAGCGATTCCGGTGTTTTGACGAGGTACGATGGATTGAAAGCCCTGTACCCCACGCCCGCCGTGATGCCCAGGGAAGGATAAAACTGCGCGCGGGCGGATTTTACGTCGAGCTTCGCGGCGGCCAGGTTCAGTTCCGCCCGGCGGATATCGGGGCGGTTGGCCAGCAGATCGGCAGGAAGGCCTGCGGCCACTTTGGCGGAGGCTGTTCCGAAAGCCGCGTCGTTCCTGCGGACCGATTGCGGATATCGGCCGCAAAGGAAGTTGATCTTGTTTTCGGTTTCGGTGATGCGCTGGAGGATGTCGAACCGGAGGCTTTGCGTCCGCAGCACTTCCGCTTCAAACTTCCGGACCGCCAGTTCCGTTACGCGGGTGGCTTCCTTCTGGAGTTTCACGATGTTGAGCGCATTGCGCTGGATGGCGATGTTCTGGTCGAGGATCTCCAGTTGCTTGTCGAGCGCCAGCAGTTCGTAATACGAAGCGGCGATTTCGGCGATGAGGTTCGTCACCACGAAGTTCCGCCCTTCCACAGACGCCAGGTACCGCGCTGCCGCGGCGTTTTTGGCGTTGCGGAGCTTGTGCCAGATATCCACTTCCCAACTGGCGAACGCGCCCACGAGGAAGTCGCCCAGGGGTTCGGGCATTTCCTTTCCTTCCTTGATCTCGGTATTGGCATCGTTGGCGCCCTGGCTGGTGTAGCGGCCCACTTTTTCCACGCCGGCGCCGGCGCGCAGCGCCACGGAAGGCAGGTATTCGCCTTTCCGGGCACGCACTTCGTTCCGCGAAATCTCGATTTCCTGCAGCACGATGTTCAGTTCCTGGTTGCGCTGCAGCGCGGTATCGATGAGGGCCGACAATTCCGCATCGGCAAAAAATTCTTTCCATTGCACCGCCGCGCTGCTGGCGCCGGGCGCGCTGTTGAAGGCCGCCGGCAGGTTCTTGTCTGCCTCCTTCCCCGTGATGGCGGGGATCCTGCATGCCGTGTAGCCCAGGCTCGCGCAGCCGATGGCGATGTATGTAATAGTTCTGCGATTAAACATTGTGTTCGAGTTCTTCTGTTAATGGATTTTCTTCTTCGTCGCGGATGAGCTTGCGCTTTTCGGCGATCCGGCCGAAGATGTAATACAGTCCGGGGATGACGAGCACCCCGCCGATGGTACCGATCAGCATCCCGCCGGCCGAAGCCGCGCCGATGGTCCGGTTACCGATGGCGCCGGGGCCCGTGGCAAACACCAGCGGTATCAAACCGGCGATGAACGCCAGCGACGTCATGAGGATGGGTCGGAAACGCACCCGCGCCCCTTCGATCGCCGCGTCCAGCACCGACATGCCGGAACGGTGTTTCTGCACGGCAAACTCCACGATCAGCACCGCGTTCTTGCCCAACAGGCCCACCAGCATCACCAATCCTACCTGCGCATAAATGTCGTTGGCCAGGCCCATCATCTTCACGAGGAAAAACGCGCCGAACACGCCCGCAGGTAACGACAGCACCACCGCCAGCGGCAGGATGAAGCTCTCGTATTGCGCAGCCAGGATCAGGTAAACGAACGCCAGTACGATGAGGAAGATGTACAGCGCCTCGTTCCCGCGCTCAGACTCGTCTTTCGACAACCCTTCCCAGTCGATATCGTACCCGCGCGGCAATACCTGCGCCGCCACTTCCTGGATCGCCTTGATGGCCTCACCGGAACTGTAGCCCGCCGCGGGTTCGCCGCGGATGGCAGACGACGTGTACATGTTATACCGCGTGATCTCGTTCAGGCCGTGCGTTTTCCGGACCGACATGAAAGCCGAATACGGCACCATTTCGTCGTGGTCGTTCTTCACGTACAGTTTCATCAGATCGTCGGGCAAAGCGCGGTATTCCGGCGAAGCCTGGACGTACACTTTCAAAGCGGTACCGAACCGTACGAAACCCAGTTCGTACGTACTACCGATCAAGATCGACAGGTTATCCATGGCCTTGCCGATGGAAACACCCTTCTGCATGGCAGCTTTGTTATCGATCTGGAGCTCGTATTGCGGATAGTTGGCGCTGAAGAAAGTGAACAGCCCTGTCAGCTCCTTGCGCTTGCCGAGGGCTTCCATGAACTGGTCGTTCACTTTTTCGAGCTCCTTGTAGTCGTCGTTATTGGTCTTGTCGAGCAGGCGCATGGCGAAACCGCCCGCGGCACCGTATCCCGGAACGGCCGGCGGGCCGAAGAATTCGATCGTGGCGCCGGGGATCTCCTTCGCTTTTTCTTCCAGCTCCTCGATGATCTCGGTGACGTTGTGTTTACGTTCCGACCAGCCTTTCAGGTTGATCAGGCAGGTACCGGCGTTGGAGCCGCGCCCTTCCGTCAACACTTCATAACCGGCCAGTGCGGAAACGGAGCGGATGCCGTCCACTTTCTCGGCGATCTCCTGGAGCTTCCGCGCAATCTCGTTGGTACGTTCGAGCGTGGAGCCGGGAGGCGTCTGGATGATGGCGTAGATCATGCCCTGGTCTTCGTTGGGAATGAAACCGGAAGGAAGTTTCCGGGAAATCCCGAAAATCCCCGCGCAGCACGCCACGAGTACCGCCCAGGTGATGACCCGGCGGCTCACGATGGCACGGAGGAGCTTTTCGTAACGGCCGGTCAGCTTACCGAACAAGCGGTTGAAACCGTCGATGAACAGGTCGATGGGATTCTTCTTTTTCGGCTTGCCATGATTGTTTTTGAGGATCATCGCACAAAGCACCGGCGTCAGCGTCAGCGCCACCACACCAGACAGGACGATCGAAGTGGCCATGGTGATGGCGAACTGCCGGTAGAAAATCCCAACCGGGCCCGACATGAACGCCACGGGAATAAATACCGCCGCCATCACAAACGTAATGGCCACGATGGCCCCGCTGATCTCATGCACCACTTTGTAGGTGGCCGCGTATGGCGACAGGTTCTCTTCCTCCATTTTGGCGTGTACCGCCTCGATCACTACGATGGCGTTATCCACCACGATCCCGATCGCCAGTACCAGCGCAAAAAGCGTGATGAGGTTGATGGTAAGGCCGAACACCTGCATAAAGAAGAACGCGCCCACCAGCGAAACTGGCACCGCCAGCGTGGGAATGAGCGTGGAACGCCAGTCGCCCAAAAAGATGAACACCACGATGGCTACGAGGATGAACGCCTCGCCGAGGGTGTGCAACACTTTTTCGATGGATGCGTCGAGGAAGGAGGAAACGTCGTAGCTGATCTCATAATCCATACCCGGCGGAAAATCGCCCTTGATGGATGCCAGTTTCGCTTTGATATCCCTGATCACTTCGCTGGCGTTGCTGCCGTAGGTTTGCTTCAGCACGATCGCCGCGGAGGGATGGCCGTTCAGGTTGGAATAGATGTCATAGAACTCGCTCCCGAATTCCACATCGGCTACATCTTTCAGATAAAGCAGCTTTCCTTCGGAACTGGCACGGATGATCACGTCCTGGTACTGTTCCGGCTTATTGTAGCGGCCCTGGTAGGTGAGCACGTATTCCAGTGCTTCGGAACGCTTGCCATCGCTCCGGCCGAGGCGGCCGGGCGAGCCGATGATGCTTTGGGTAGACAGGGCTTCCATCACTTCTTCGGTAGACACGTTGTAGGCGCGCATCCTGTCGGGTTTGAGCCAGATGCGCATGGCGTACTGGCGGCTGCCGAGGATCTGGGCGCTGCCGATCCCTTTCACCCTGCGCAGCTCCTGCAGGATGTTGATATTGGCGTAGTTGTAAAGGAAGTTCTCGTCGGCCTTGGGATCTTTGCTGTACACGTTCACGTACATGAGCATGTTGGGCTGGAGGATATTGACGATGATGCCTTCGCGCTGCACGAGCTCCGGCAACCGGCTGGTTACCTGCTCGATACGGTTTTTCACGTTTACCACGGCCTGGTTGGGATCTGTCCCCAGCTCGAACACCACCTGGATGTTGGCTTCACCGGCGCTTACGGCATCGGAGGTCATGTATTTCATCCCGGGAACGCCGTTCACGGCTTTTTCCATGGGGATGAGGACCGACTGCACGAGCACGTCGGCACTGGCGCCCGGGTAGGCCACGCTCACGATCACGCGCGGCGGCGCGATGGAGGGGAACTGCGACGTGGGCAGGGTATTGATGGCCAGTACTCCGAGAAAGATGATGAATACGGAGATAACGATCGCGAAGACCGGCCTTTTCATGAATATGTTGAACATTCGTTAGTCTGTTTTAAAAGGTCTATGTATCATTCAGACGGCAGCACCAGCTGGGAGATCACTTTGGCGGGCGCTTCGAAGTCGTACGCGATCCTGTCGTTGTTCTTCACCTTCCGCAACCCTTCGAGCAGGATTTTTTCGTTGCCTTTCAAACCGTCGCTCACAACGAACAGGTCGGGCATTTCTGCACCGATGGTCACGGGTTTCAGCTGAACGGTATTGTTGTTGTCTACCACATAGACGTATTTGCGGTCCATGATCTCGAGCGTGGCTTTCTGCGGGATGATCACCGCGTTTTTCAGTTGCTCGCGCACGAGGATGGTGCCGGTTTCCCCATGGCGGAGGAGCCCCTCCGGATTCGGGAAAGTTGCCCTGAAGGCGATATTGCCGGTTTCGTTGTTGAATTCGGCCTCGATGGTTTCCACCACGCCAGGGTGCTGGAAAATATTCTTGTTGGCCATCCGGAGCTGCACCTGCGATTTCTCTTTGGACTTGGCGCTGGATGCGTAATTCAGGTATTCCGCTTCAGACACATTATAATATACCCACATCTTGCTGTTGTCTGACAGGCTGGTGAGCAGGTCGCCCTCTTCCACGAGGCTGCCGAGCTTCATATCGAGGTGGTTGATGATCCCGTCGAACGGCGCGCGGATCTCCGTAAATGCGAGGTGGACCTTGGCGAGGGCGAGCTCGGCATTGGCTTTTTTCAATTTTGCGTTGGCCATGGCCAGTTCATTTTTCGACACCACGTTCTTATCGGCAAGCGATTTGGTGTTCTGCACTTCGATTTCCGCCGCCTGCGCCTCGGCTTCCGCCTTCAGCGCCTCGGCTTCGTACAATTTCGGCATGATGCGGAACAGCAGCTGGCCGGCGCGCACGTGCTGCCCTTCGTCTACCAGCACCTCCTGGAGATACCCCTTTTCCTGGGCCCTCACTTCGATGTTGCGGATGGATTTGATCTGGCAAACGAACTCACGGGTAATGGTGGTGTCTGTCGTCAGCGGGCTGGTCACGAGCAATTTTGCATTTTCTTCGTGATGTTCTTCTTTCGGATGGCAGCCGGTATGGCACAGGAGGGCGCATAGGCCCGACAATATGAGGATCTGCTTCATAAAAAAAAATGGATCTGGGTACGGTTGTATGGAATAAAGCTTCCGTCCGGGCACATAAAATGCCCGTCCGCATGGCGGCGTCGTGTTACGGAAGTATATGAACGGAGGGTTTTCCGGCCGCGAACGGCCGGCGGGTCAGGATCAAATCCTGATCACGCGCTGCACGATGAATTTATCGGCGGATGCGTAGGAGAAATGTTGGCAAAAAGGTAATGGAAGTTGTGGGGAGATGGAAGGGAGCCGGTTGACGTCCGTGAAGATGGCGGTGATGAGGATCTTGCAGAATAGCTGTTGTTTGCGGAAGTTCTGCGCGTCTTCATCTTCCTGGATCTCCACCGCCTTCGTTTTTTCGAAGCCTTCGCGCGCGTCTGGCGGGGTGGATGGAGTGAACTGGTCTTCTTCGCAGTGCGTGTCTGCCGGCATGTCGTCGGCGGTGAGGTTTTGAAAATATTTTCCGGGGGAAAAACGGGCGGCCTGGCAGCAGGAATGCGAATATCCTCCCAACAGGAGCATATACGCAGTGAGCATGAATCCGATCAACAATCGTGTCATTAGACTATTTATTGTCGTGCCAGTTTGATGAATCCCGCCCGGGACCATAATCGGTTTTTAGGCGAACGGGTGTAAAATTAATGGGATTGCCGGCAAACTGCAAACTGTTTCCTCCAAATCCACATTAATTTTTCCTTAAAAATGCATTAAAAGATATATTTCCATATTTTTAATATGATTAAGATGTTATCCACATGCTTATTTGAAACGGTTGATTTTTGGATTATTTTTAGTTGATCCCGAATTATTATGCGTTTGATATTTTGTTTGGTGATGACCGTTGCGATGCAGCCATCCGCTGCGGCGGTGCTCCACACGGGGCATGGGCAGCGCTATGCGCAACTGGCGGAAGCGGCGGAAGCGGCCGTTCCGGGAGACACCATTTTGATACATAACGGCGTGTACCCGGGCGATGTGGACCTGAGCGGATTGAAGGGCTCCCCGGGCCGGTGGGTCTCCATCCTGGCCGAAAGCCCCGGCAGCGTGATTTTCCGCGGCGGCACTTCCGCATGGCACGCCAGCAGCATCGCGTGGCTCCGCGTCGAAGGGATCGTGTTTTCCCGACAAACCGGCAACGGAATCAATTTCGACGATGGCGCCCGTCCGGATTCCCCGGCGCATCACATCTATTTCCGGCATTGCGTTTTCCGCGACATCGCGGCGCAAGGCAATAACGATCTCCTCAAATTATCCGGCGTCCGGGACTTCACGATCGAGGGCTGCGTATTTGAAAACGGCGCCCGGGGCGGCAGCGGTGTAGATATGGTCGGCTGTCATGATGGACGGATCGTCAGATGCCGGTTCGCGGACCTCGGCGCCAACGCGCTCCAGATGAAAGGCGGCAGCAGCCACATTATTGTGGAAGCCTCCCACTTCAGGAATGCGGGCAGCCGGGCCGTCAACCTCGGCGGCAGCACGGGCGCCGCTTTCTTCAGGCCCGCCGATGCAGGGGCGGAAGCCACGCGGTTAACCGTTCGGGCATGCGTGTTCGAGGGGTCAGACGTTCCCGTGGCTTTCGTAGGATGTACCGATTCGGAAGTGATGCATAATACCATTTATCTACCGCGCCGCTGGGCCATCCGCATTCTCCAGGAAAACAAAGACACCGTCCGTTTTGCGAAATGCGCCCGGAATGTATTCCGCAACAATATTATTTATGTAGACGATCAGTTGCGCACCCCCTGCAGCACCGGCGCCGGCACTTCCCCCGAAACCTTCGTCTTTTCCCACAACCTCTGGTACCATGCCACTAACCGCCAATGGCAAGGCCCGCAACTACCCGCAGCCGAGCCCGGCGGCGTGTACGGAAAAGATCCGCAGTTCGCCCATCCCCCATCCGGCGATTTCTCCATCCTTCCCGCAAGCCCCGCCGCCGGTGCCGGCTCGGCCAATCCTTCACCACTGTCCGACCACCTGGGCAACGCTTTCCGTTCCGCCCCGTCTGTCGGCGCTTTTGAGGTAAAGCCTTAGTTAACGTCTGCCGGGCACTTCTCATTCAGTAAGAATTCCCTTAACTTCGATCTACAAGAAAGCTTTTTATGAATTACGAAGACATGGTGAAAAACCAGGCCGGCGAAATGGTAGAAAACCTCATCGCGGAAACGCTTGGTAAAAAAACATTCGACATCCGATACGATTACAACGACAGCGAACAGTGGTCCGTCATCTCCACCCACACCGAGGATGACAATGAGATTTCCCTCCGTGCCTACGGCGCCGACGACTATTTCCTGTACTTCGGTTATTACGATGAAGACGACGATTTCCACGAACTCCTGCAACAGCTGTCCCCCGAAATCAAAAACGCCATTCCCAAACCGCTGCAAAACGCTATGGAAAAAGTGCTGAACGATGAACAGGGCATGCGGCTGCCAGGGAATTTCCTTGGGAAATAGCCTTACGAACGATAATGCAAAGGCCCGCTTTTTATGGCGGGCCTTTGTTATTTCAGGGCAAGACTTACGATATATTCTCCAAAAACTTCAGCACCTCTTCGCGCTTGCGGCTGCTCACGGGGATCTGCTCGTTGTTCTCCATCTGCAGATAACCTTCCCGGTAATATTTTTTAACGAACTGAAAATTGACGAGCCAGGATTGATGGCAGCGTAAAAAACCCGCCGGCCCCAGGATATTTTCATATTCGATCAGCCCCTTCGACACGAGGATTTCCCGCTTGCCGGTCAGGTAAAAAGTCGTGTACCCCTTGTCGCTCCTGCAATACATGATATCTTCCACCGACACGATCTCCATATATTCCACCCGTTTCAGCGCCAGCCGCTTCACATTCCCCGCCCCCTGGGCCCCGTAATGCTGCCGCGCGATCTCCAGCTGCCGGCGGTCGAACTGCTCCTGCTGGCGGTGCTGGGAACATTTGTCCAGCATGGCCGACAGCGCATTTTCGTCGATGGGTTTGAGCAAATACCCGAAAGCCCCCATGTTCAGTGCCTGGATGGCGTACTGGTCGTATGCGGTCAGGAAGATCACCTGGAAACCGGTGTCGCCGATCTCGTGGAAAAGGCGGAAACTGTCGCCGTCTTTCAACCGGATGTCGGCCAGGATGATGTCTGGCTTCAGCGCGGGAATCTCCTTCGCTGCGGTGGCATTATCCGCCGCATGGCCCACTACCTGGACGTTCGGGTTTTTCTGCACCACCTGCAGCAGGTGTTGAAGAATGCGGACTTCATCTTCGAGTATGTATAATTTCATGCGCATGGTGATTGGAATTAGTCCCTGATCTCGGGAATGAGGATGTGGACCGAAACGCCGCGCCCGCCGGTGTTTGCCTTGTTTTCCACATCGAACCGCGCCCGCTGGCAATCTGTGGTGAACAGCGCCTGGAACCGCTCTTTCAGGATGGTTTGGGCGAGCGATTGTTTCTTCTGTTCTCCGGGGCTTTTTTCGGTGATGCCCTTTCCGTTGTCGTTCACGGTAATGTTCAGTTTACCGTCGCGCAGTGCGAACCCGATCGTCAGCATCCCTTTGTATTGAATATTCCGGAACCCGTGCTCGATCGAATTTTCCACGAACGGTTGAATGATCATGGGTGGGATGAGCAGTTCTTCCGGGCAGGTGCCTTCCGCCAGTTCCACTTTATAATCAAACAGCCCTGGATACCGCATCTGTTGCAGTTGCAGGTAGTTTTCCAGTGAGAAAATCTCTTCTTCGAGCGAAATGAAATCTTTCCGGCTTTGTTCCAGCACATTGCGCAGGAGGCCGGAGAAAACACTCAGGTAGCGGACGGATTCCCGCGTATCCCCCGAGGCTACGAGGCTTTGCAGGTTGGCGATGGAATTGAAGATGAAGTGCGGGTTCAGCTGGGCCTGCAATAATTTTTGTTCCATGATGAGCCGGTGATTTTCCGACTCGAGGCGTTTATTCCTTTCGGTCAGTTTGGTTTGACGGTAGAGGAAAAACAGGAACCCGATGCCGCCGAGGAACGCTACGGTCCCCAGGCCGAGAATCCATCTTTGCTGGCGGATGACGCTTTCGTTGAGGGCGTTGCGGCTGCTCAGCTCGGCGATGTTGCGGTCTTTTTTCTCGGTTTCGTATTTTTCGTGGATCTCGGCAAACTTGACCGCTTCGATCTTTTTAAGATTGCGCACTTCGATGCCATACGCAGAATCCAGGGCGTTCATGGCATTTCCCATGTCCCCTTTCAGTTTGTAGGATTCCACGAGGCCTTTGTAATATATTGGTGTTTGCCGGCTGTTCTGCGCCTTTGCCATGGCCATGGCTTTGTTGTAGTACCGGATGGCCGAATCGGGCTGGCCGTTGTGGTTGAAACTGGTGGCAAGGTTGTTGTACGCGATTTCGTGGGGGCGGCTCGTTCTTTCGAGGTAATCCACATAAATCCTGCTGCAGGCGAGCGATTTGGCGAAATCGCCCCGCTTGCTGAGCACCTGCGCTTCGCTGTCGTACGTGCGGGCGATGGCGAGGCTGTCGCCGATATGGACCGCCAGTTTTCTGGACAGCGCGTTGTACAGCATCATTTTATCGTAATCGTCTATCCGGTAAGCGAGGAGGAACGACACATCGTAGTGCCGTTGCATAATTACGGGATGGGTATTGTAGGGATGCGATTTGAAGTGGCGCTCGGCGTATTCGAGGGATTCGCTTTCGTTTTCGTTCTGATAATACGCTTTGGCCATGAGGTCGTAGAACCTGAAAGTGAGCGGGCTGTGGAGGCGTTCGGCTTGCTTCATCGCCGCCAGGATTTTCTGCATCAGTTCCGCTTCCACCATCATGCCGCCGCGGCTTTCGTAGTCGAGGATGGTGTGGTCCCGGAGCAGGGAAACATCGTCGTCCGGCCCCTTCCCTTTCATTTTAGCGAATTGGGCCATGGCGCTGTCGCGCCACTCCTGCTTGATGAGCCGCCGCCCGCGGAAATAGTGGAAAAACGGATTGGCGTTACTGTCTGGCCGATTGGACAGGAGACTGTCTTCCCGGAAAACCAGTTTCCAGTATTGGTCAGACGCGAGGGTGTCCATTCCGATTACAAGAGCCAGGTAATCCTTGTCATCCGCCGCCGCAGCTAGCTGCGGGGCTTTCCGCCGCGCAGGCTGCTCTCCGCAGGATGCGGTCATGAACAAGGCGATTATCCCGAAGACAGCCAATGCCGTTCTTACATTCATCCTTCAAAAATTTGCTCGGCTAAAAAACATAAAAATACGATCCGATCCCTATATGCGGAACGGTTAGATCGCATAACAATATAAATGTACCTATCATGGCGGATAAGCGGCGTGCCGGTTCCATATCCGCCGGGTTCCGGTCCAAATCCGCCGTTTTTCGCCGGATTCCTGCGCGGGGCTTTCCGAATATGGTTCAAATATGGGCCGAAAAGCTTCGAATATGGATTTCTATCCGCCGGATATCGGTTTGCCGTTGCCGGGGCTACGATTGGGAGCGAGATTTGGATATGCATTCATTCCTTCAATACATCATATCCGCGCTGCTGCTTTCCGCACTGTTCTCCTTCCGCCAGCAAGACGACACACCGTTTGAAGGGCGCGCCGGCATCGCATATTATCACTTCTCCCACGTCCGCGACACTATGCGCCCCTCGCGCATCTGGGAAGAAGATTTCCAGCTGGCGTTCGGGCCGCAGCAAAGCGTGTACTTCAGCGCTACCAAGCGCCGGCAGGATTCCACGCACCGCGCTGCCTTCGAGGAAGCCGAGCGCACCAACAGCACTACGGTGAATATGGGCGCCTGGAGGCCGGTCACGGAAGAATCCGTTTACACCAACGGGCAGGCCCTGCTGGTTAACCGTAATTTCCACCAGGCGAACTACCTCATCCGGGAACCCCTCGAAAAAACCGACTGGCAGATTACTACCGAAACGAAACAAATCCTCGGCCATACCTGCCAGAAAGCCACCGGCACGGTGAAAGGCAGAACTTATACCGCCTGGTTCACGACCGACATTCCCGCCAGCTTCGGCCCCTGGAAACTGCACGGGCTGCCCGGCCTCATCCTCGAAGCGCACGACGTCGCCAACCGCATCCGTTTCACCTGCACCCGCATCGAAACGGACGCCGCGCTGCCTTCCGGGGTTTCGCTCGACCCACCGGCAGACGCCACCAGCACAACTAACACCGCTTTCCTCCGTATGGAAGCCGCCTACCGCGAAGGGCTCTCCGCCAATGCCGGAAGCGCCGACGACGTCAGGGTCGAAAACGCAACGGTGAACGGCCAGCAGATGAATGCACCCAGCAACAAGCCCCAGCTCAATTACCCCCTCGAGCACAAGTTAACCAAGTAAAAAAATACCGGATTGCGCTCGAAACCGCTGTTGCTGATATGGCCCGTACTTTCCTTCGCCCTGCAAACCCTGGCGCAAACACCCTCCCCGGTGAACGGCAAGGTGAAAGACAGTACCGGCCGGCCGATTGCGGCAGCTTCCGTAACCATCATCAACACTTCCGGCGCCGGCGTCCATTTTACAAAAACGGATGCCAACGGCGCTTTCGATTGTAAATTCCCTTCCACGGGCAACGGATTGTCGCTCAAAGTGACCGCCCTGGGGTTCCGGCCTTTCATCCAACCCATCTCCAGCGGCAGGTCTCCCTTCCTCATTACCCTTTCCCCGCTGCCTACCGCGCTGGCGGAGGTTACCGTAAAATCAAAAACCGGCATCCAGGCCTCCGGCGATACGCTGAAATATCGCGTAGCCGCTTTCAAAGACAAGAACGACCGGGTGATCGGCGACCTGATCGCCCGGCTGCCCGGGATCGAAGTAGACGAAAAGGGTACGATCAGCTACAACGGTAAACGGATTTCGAATGTCTATATCGACGGGGAAAACCTCCTCAACGGGCGCTACGGCATCGCTACGAACAACGTGCCGGTAGATGCGGTGGAACAGGTGCAGGTGCTGGAGCGCGATCAACCGGTGAAAGTCCTGAGCGGATACGTTCCGGCAGACAATGTTTCCCTCAACCTCCGCCTGTCCGGCAAAGCCCGCGCCACCACGGTCAATACCGGCGAAGCGGGCGCCGGGAACGGTGTTTACCTGCTTTCTTTCAGCAATCTGATCCTGCAGCAACGTGTCAAGAGCATAAACTATGTGAAATCCAATAACGCGGGCGGCAACCTGCAGCGGGAAACCGCCGACCTGGGGGTTTCTTCCGGCAATGGCACCACGCCGCCCCCGCAACCCCACGCCTATCTTTCCATGACCGGAGAAAACGAGCCCGCCGTAAACGAGAAATATTATCTCCGCAATACCGATCACGCCATCAACGCCAACGCATTGTTCAAACTCCCCGCAGAATGGGCACTCCGGCTAAACCTTTCCGCCCTCGACCTGAAGCGCAGGTACGAGTTTTCGCAGTCGGTACAATATTTTCTGCCGCAGGGAGACACCATCCGCTACCACGAATCCCAGTTGAACACAGACCGCCACCGCGAATGGCAGGTGCAGGCACAGTTCGAGAAAAACAGTACCGGGGCTTTCGTGAAATCGTCCACCAAACTGAATATCCCCAGCGCCACCGAAAGGGGAGACGCCTGGCAGAACGGCCGGTTCATGCAGCAACGCCTGCCCGTCCGCCAGCAAGGCGCGGGCAACGAAACGCAGATCGTGAAAGCACTCGGCGGCGGACATTTGCTGCAATACAATTCGGTATTGCAATACGATCATGTGGAAGAAAATCTGTTCATCCTCCCGGGGCTGCATGAAAACCTCGTCAACGACAGCGCAGGGTTTCTGCAACTCGGTCAACAGGTGCGAACGGAACAGTTGTACGTGCATCAGTCCGCCGCGTTCAGGATCAGGCGGGGGCGACTGGTGTGGTCGTTTTCAGCAGGGGGAAATTATGAAAGGAACCATCTCCGTTCCGGCCTCCAGGCGACGGACAGCGCCGGGAAACCCAGCCCCGCGGGAGATCGGTTCTCCAACAACGTCACTTTCGGAAACCTGGGATTGTTCGCCAGCGCCAATGCCACGTGGATGTTGCCGCGGGGCGTGATCGTTGCAGAAGCGAAACCGGCCATGCATTTCATCGGGTATGGCGTACAGGGAGAAAACGGGGACCGCAGGCAGGAGCACTTCCTACTGAACCCCACGCTCGAATTCAGAAAGAACCTGGGCAGGTACAGTGAATTACAGTTCCGGTACGGCAGACAAACCACGTTCGGGCATGTCAACGACATTTATCCCGGGACCATCCTCGTCAATTACCGGCAATTCAACGCCAACGCGGCGCCGCTTCCCAAAACGGGCATACATTCCGCGACGGGCCGCTTCGCTTTCCGCAAGCCCATCCAGATGATGTTCTGGCAAATCACGGTTTCGGCGGAACACACCCGCCAGAATTTCCTGCAGGCTTTTATGGTAGACAGCGGCATTACCCGCATCACGGCCATGGATTACGATAACCGTCAATCGAAATTTACCGCCGGCGGGAATTACTCGAAATACATCTTCGCCTTGTCGCTTCAGTTGTCGGCCGCCGCAAAGGGCAGCCTGCAAACCGGTAACATGTGGTATAACGGCGATATATCGCCCTTCAACTCCCGTCAATTCAGCGTTAGCATGGCCGCACAAAAGAAACTGCCTTTCGGCGCGAAGATTTCCGTGTCCGGGGAAGCGGGGAAACAGGTGTACCGGCTGCAACCCCGGAGAGGCTTTGCAGCGCCCAATATCACGGAATCGGTGAAGGCGAGGGCGGAATGGCAGCAGCAGTTGACCGGGAAGCTTTCCATCACGCCGGCCTATCAATTCACAACTTACCGCCCTTCCGGACAAGCCGGCATCCACCAGCATTTCCTTGATGTGCAGGCGCGATATGCCGTTCCGAAATGGAAAAGCACGTTCGAGTTGAGCGGTATTAATTTGCTGGGACAGGAAAAATACCGGCAGATCATGACCACGGCCAACCAGTTATCCATCATGGAAATGCCGCTGCGCGGCAGAACATTGATGGTGAAGTATCTATTTGGATTCTGATCCTTTATTCCCCCAAACTTTTTACCGGATTCACGAGCGCCGCCCGAACGGATTGGAGGCCAACCGTTGAGACGGCTATAGGATGCATATTTCCAGAGGTTCCTGCAGGCGATCCTGATTGGACAACGGACGTCCGGCTACGGGCCATCAAAAAGGGCAACCCGGTGGATTGCCCTTTGGTGTAAGCCTGGATATTGAAATACCGGGGTTGCCGGCTTTGGGACCTGGCTTTCATCACCTCATGTCTAACAAAATTATCCGTTGAAGCAACCGTTGGAATCCAGGTGCTGGGATACGTAAGTGGTAGCGCAGTCGTACATCTGCAGCCAGGTAGAATTGTTCGGGCCGGATACGTACACAACGATGTGGTTGCCGCAGAGGTCTTGCGTCAGGATCTGGCGCTGGATGCGGAACTGGCTCACTTCCTGTTTTTTCGTGCTTACCACGATGTTGTTGCCATTGGCGGTTTTTACCGTTGCTTTTCCGGTAGCCGGTTTGGTGGTTTTAGCATCAGCTGCAAATGCGCCTGCGCCCAGTGCGAGGCAGAACGTAGCGAGAAATAAACGTTTCATTTTTCTTTGATTTAATTGTTAACAAATGTGTATTCGAATAAGAGGATGATCGGATTGCTGCGGTTGGAAGTGCATTCCGGCCGTAAAAATCGGGATTAACGACCGCCGAATCGGGGCGTTTGTATATTCGTGATCGCCGGATCGATATTCGTACCGATTCAGGGGAAATTCGCGGGAAGGACCAGGAAGCGCAGCGTCGTAAAATTATCCTGTAAGCGAATTAGGGTTAAAAATGAATTCGGGGAATGACAGCGAAAGAAATAAATATTCTACTTACTTTTGATGTGTACTTAACCTAAATGCGATCTTCTTTATGAAAAACAGTATCCTTAGCACACAACCGCTCAGTACCGACCTTGCCGCGCTTTTAATGCGCCTTATCGTTGGTGGACTTTTCATCTATCACGGCTACGGCAAGCTGGCCGCTTACGAAACCATGCTGCAGATGTTTACCGACATCATCGGCATCGGTGTGAAGCCCACAGTGATCCTGGTGATATTCGCCGAGTTTTTCTGCGGGATTTTCGTGGTGCTCGGGCTCTTTACCCGCCTGTCGATCATCCCGATCTTCATCACCATGATCGTTGCATTTTTCATCGCACATGCCAAAGATCCTTTCCAGAACAAGGAACTGGCTTTCGCCTACCTGCTCCTGAGCGTTGTAATTTTCGTGCTCGGAAGCGGACGCTTCTCGCTGGATGCCGCTTTCCGGAAAAAATAATTCCCGGTTTCCCGGTAAAGAAAAGAGCGGCCGGTGTGCCGCTCTTTTCTTTTTATGAGAAGTGAAATGAAAGAAGACGCACTCCGATCCCCCCACTATTCTTTCCCCGCCGAAATTTCTCCCACCACATTATACACCACTTTACTGATGACCAGTTTGTCGGGCGCCGGCGTCACTACCAGGTAACCAAATACGGGAGCGTTGCCGTTCAACGTGAATTTGACCGGTATATAAGCCGTTTCATTGAATTTGACGGTAGACGCGTAGTAAGTAAAATTGCCGGTGTTCACGGGATTGGTGGTAGAGAACAAAAAGCCCGAAGCCGTTTCGGGGTTGAAGATGGCGCCCGTTACCTGCATTCCCATGTCCGACTTTTTGATGTAGGAAGTGGAATTAACGTACTTGTGGGAAAACTTACCTGCGCCGTTCTGCAAGGTCAACAGGCAGTTCCTGTATTC
This sequence comes from Chitinophaga rhizosphaerae, assembly GCF_003958645.1. GTDB lineage: Bacteria > Bacteroidota > Bacteroidia > Chitinophagales > Chitinophagaceae > Chitinophaga > Chitinophaga rhizosphaerae. The sequence goes on along the minus strand of NZ_RXLO01000003.1, from coordinate 277,262 downwards.
CGTGGAACCGGAGACGGTGAAAATATTCCTGACGAACAGGTTGCAGTTGGAACCGTTGACCGGCATGGCTACGGTTTTTTCCTGTCCTTTCCCGATTTCGGCGTTTAGCGCCACTACGGTAGGCTTTGTGGCGATGAGCCCTTCGATCTGCGATTCTTCCGAACAGGAAACGGTAAATAAGGCAACGAATGCGAATAATATAAGGCAGGATTTCATGGTGCAAGTTTTTCGGTTAAGGCAAGATCAGTTCAGGCGGCCCTGGCGGATGATTTTCACCGCGAAATAGTTCACATCCTTCCTTTCGAGGGTCGAGGGGTAGTGCAACTCACCGGGGATGAAGGTTTTGGGTGTGTAGGTGAAGTCGAGCAGGATGGCGCTGTAAACATTGACCTGGAGGTTCATGCTCAGAACCGGCTTTGCGGCGCCCGTGAAAAACGACGGTTTTTCAAAGAATGCACCCGGCCGGAGGTACGTTTCCTTCCCCCGTCCCCTATCGATCCACCGGAGCATAAACCCGCCGCCATACCGCAATTTGCTGAACGACATATTCCCCTCCCGCACATCATCCGTAGCCGTATTGTTCTGCGCATCGGCGTCGTACTTGAACGTGCCGCTGTAGCGCATCCAGCCGCCTTCGCCGAAGATGCTGAATTTCGCGTGGGGTTTCACCGCCAGTTGCAATACCGCGGCCCCTCCGTAACTGAAATACCCACCGCTCACGCCGGGTACCAGCGCGCTCATGCCGAGATTCATTTCCGGTTTCAGGTAAATCGATACGGGTTTATTGTTCAGCACGCCCAAAGTAAAGCCGGTGTGGAACGTCAGCAGATTGCGCTCCTCGATCCAGGATTTGGCGGCGGCAAATTCGCCGGAGCCGTTGCTCAGGATCGGCGAATGCTCGTACCCCAGTCCCAATGAGAATTTCCCGGCGAAGCCCTTTCCGCTGTAACCATCCTTCAGGAAGACCATGGCGCCGGCGGCTGCGGTGGCCATGGTGCCGTAAGCGATATTCTCATCCTTGTCCCGGATGTTTGCCTGCTCCACCCTCACTTCCCGGTCGGCGGATTTCTTCGCTTCCAAAGCCGCGTTGTAGCTGTTGATGGCCCGGGCCCGGTCGTTGGCGTCTGTCGTGCTGTTCTGGGCAGCCTGGTAATAACTTATCGCGGCAGGGTAATTCCTACTGTTCATCGCCGCGTTGCCCTTCTGCATTTTTTCGTCGAAAGCGGCTTTTTCCGTGGCCATCTTCCTTGCCTGTTCTTCATTCTTGCGTTGCTCTTCGGCCAGGCGCTGTTCTTCCGCTTTCTGTTTTTGTTCTTCGATTATGCGTGCGCTTTGTGCGTTCGCGTTATCCTGCCAGGTTTGGGTTTTGCTGATGGATTCGTGGAGCCGTTTAAGCCCGTCCCGCGCTTCTTTCAGGACGTTGAAGTATCCGTCTTCGGTTATTTTGGTATCCTTCCGGGCATATTCGATCCGCTGGAGGAAATGTTTTTTCGTGGGGTTATCGTCCGGGATCTGGACGGCGTAGCCATTGATCTCCTGCATCAAATCCCTTTCCGATTCGCCGGAATTCTTCGTTCCGTCGTCGTCGCAGGAAAGGTTCCGGCCCGTTTGTGCGTTTTTCACTTCGGTAATGCGGATGCTTTCGATGATGCGGCCACTCATTTTATGGACGAATTCCTGCTGCTCCCCGGGCCGAAGGGTATGCACATCGCCGAAATGCATTTTACCGTTTTTATCGTACAGCCCGAAAACAAAGCTTACCGGCACTTTAAAATTCGATTTGACCTGGAAGTACATATGGACCTGGAAATTCCAGTCGTACCCTTCCAGCGTTTTGTTCCGGTATTGGAGGTTGGCGCATGCGGTGTTGCGCCATTCGTTCCAGTCGGGCTTCGGGGCGGGTTGGGCGGAGGATGTGGTGTTATTCGATTTGGGTGCCAGCCTGCTGCCGGAAGACAAGGTATAGAAGGTTTTTTCCTGCCCTCCCCTGAACATGGCCTGCGACCGGGCCTCCCGCAACGCAGATTCGTCCGACCCGAAGCCGGCGCCAACGCCATAAACCCTCTTCCCCTGGTCGTTCTGGGCGGCCACGATGGCAAAATGCCCCGGGCCGTTATGGGTGAACAGCAAAACCGGGAATTTCCCGCCGCGTTCCTTACAATGTTGATAGGCGTTATTGTCGCGCGGCGGATTTTCCAGTCCGGCGCTCCACCCGATTTCATTGGTTTCGGAGCAAAGGTAAACGCTGAGTTGACCGAACGAGACGGAAGTTTGCAATACAAGTGCAACGAGCAGTAGGCGACTTTTCATGGTAAGGTGCATTCTTGCTGACAAAGCTACCGGCTTCGGAAAAGCAAAAAAATACCTACCGCTAGTTATTTTATATCAAATCCAGCCCTCTCCGATCGCTTTGGTAACCAGCTCCAACGGGGTGTTGACTTCCGCTTTCCGCAGGATGTTTTTCCGGTGAACGTTGACGGTGTTGAGGCTGATGCAAAGCTCGCCGGCGAGCATTTTACTGGATTTCCCTTCCACGATCCCTTTGAGAATGACCCTTTCCTGTTTCGTGAACCGGTCAAACGACTTGGTGAATACCTGTGCGTCCTGGATATTGTAGTACGAGGGTTCGCCATCGAGGCCGATGATGGAGAAGCAGGGTTTGCCTTCGGGCTTGATGTGGGTGATGTCTGTTTCCAGGCAAAGCGTCCGGTAGTAATTCTGTTCGTCGAAATCGATTTGAACGGCCTGGTGCAGCAGGCGAACGTACCGACCGTCTTTGGCTTTGATCCGGAAATCGTATTGCACTTTGTAGCAATGGACTTTTTCGAACGGAAGGCCTTTGAAGAATTCGACTACTTTGTGCTCGAAATTGAGGAAAAATGGTTTATCGTCCGGGTGGATGCAATCCATCAGGAACGAAATCGACATTTCTTCCGGTTCATACCCCAACATGTTGGTGACGCCGGGACTCATCAGGTCGGTGTCGCCGGAATACATATTAAAAACGAAATAGAAATAGTTACCGGCCTGGAATACGTTGAGGAGTTTTTTGTGAAGTTCGATCTGCTGCTGCAGTGCGGCGGGGTCTGCGTCGGTCTCGATGTCTACGACCGTTTTCCAGAACTTTTTGGCCGTCAGGTAATACTTGGAAGGCGTGTTTTTCATACAAAACTGCTTGCGTACGGGGATATGATTTGCTCTTTGAAAATAAATCGGGATCAACTGATTTTGGTTCGGTGCATCTTGAGTGATATTAATCGAAATTGGTTGTTCACTTCATAAAAATTACGATAGTTAGGACTACGACATTGCTATAGACTCGTTAATGTACGATTTTTCGGGATTTCTGCAAATGTTGGGGCGGGATGGGGTACATAAAAAAGGCAGCACCCGCTGTTGAGGCGTGATGCTGCCGGCATATGATGTTGCGCTCAAAGCGCCTGGCGGCGGGATTACTGTGCCGAGGGAACGAGCACGATCTTGAACTTGATCGGGCCGGTGGGCCTGGAACCTGGTCCGCCGTTGGCGCCCTGGACGGAAATGGTCAGGAAGCCGGGAGAATAAAAGAACGTGTAGCTGAAACCGTCATACACCTGTGGCAATGCTTCGTAGTTGATATTATCGAACATCGCTGCCACCACTACCCCGTCGTTGTCGAAAGACACGTTGTCGATTTCGGGCATTTTGATGACCGCCGTATACGTACCGTCTGCCTGGTTGAGGGTCCAATCCGCCACTACAACCGTATGCACCACGGTAAAATTGGGTATCGTTTCATTCGTAATATATTCCTTTTTACAAGCCGAAGTGGTAAAAAGCACAATGCCTAAAAGGAGGAACAAGAGGGGCAATTTCTTCATATGGGTTGTTTTAATGTGAAGAAGCAAAAGGTGTACCGAATCCGGAAAATCCGCCGCTGAAATCATAACAAGGAAACATGAGGATGGTTTTATACCGTCTCAAGCCGTATGGATTTTTGGCGGGATGCAACAAAACAAATAACTATAAATTATTGATTATTAATAAATTGAGTCGGAAATGAAAATTCCGCCCTGGTGCCGTGGCATTATTTTACCGCACTGGATAAAAAAAAAGGCAACGACCAGGGAAGTAAATTCCTTCTGAATCGTTGCCTGTTGTATGTTTCCGCATCTTCCCCGAAGGGGAATGACGCGCCTGAAATCAATGTGCGGGCTGGCTTACTGCTTGTGCAGGTTTGCTGCGTTTCACCCAGAACCAGAGTAATGCGAAGAGCACGATCAAGACCCCGGGGAAGATGATCATGAGCTTCATGGTTTCCTGTCCGGCGGCGAGTTCGAGATCAGCTCCGGTCAAACCGTTTGCTGCGGCTTTTACGCGGCTTTCATCGATCCAACGGCCGATCACGGGGTTCCACATGGAGGTGGAGAACATCCCCATCGCGCCCACGATAGACATGCCGAGGGCGCCGCTTTTGGGAATTTTCTCTGCAACGAACCCGATCATGTTGGGCCAGAAGTAACATACTCCGATCGCGAAGAAAATGGCGGCTACATAAGCCATTCCACCGGTTTGCGTACTGAAGAGGTAAATGCCGATGGTGGCAAAAACCGCTGACCCCAATAACACGCCGGTCTGGTCGAACTTCCCGACGATGCTTCCGCCGAAATATCTCCCAACGGCCATCAATCCTGTTACCAGCGCCAATATTACCATAGGTTCGGCGCCGCTAGCGGCCATGATGATGCCGGTCCACTGTTGCGGCCCGAATTCACTGATGGCGGTGAGCGTCATGCAAAGGGCGATGAATATGAAAAGCGGTGTTGCCATCGCTTTCAGGTTCTCTACTACGGATACGCTTTCCTGGTGCTGCGGTTTCGGGAATTCCTGTTTGTAGAACAGGAAAGCGTACACCAGCGTGGGCAATAGGATAATCCATATCTGCGCTTCCCATCCCAGGTTCAGGTGCGTCATGCCCAAAGACACGAGGCTGCCGATCACGATACCGCCGGGGAACCACATGTGGAAACGGTTGAGCAGGGTATTCATCTGCTTGCCGGAATAACTGTCTGCGATCATGGGGTTACAGGCCGCTTCCGTACAGCCGTTCCCCAAACCCAAAAGCAGCGTGGAAATCAACAGGCCTGTATATCCCCCCGAGTAAATCGTCAGGAGAATGCCCAGCGTATGCGCGAAAAATGCGAAGATCATGATCCGCTTCGGCCCGATCTGGTAATAAAACAGTCCGCCGATCACCATGGAAATCGGGAACCCCAGGAACCACATGGAATTGATGAATCCCAGCTGCGTGGCGCTCAGTTGGAAAGTTTCAGCCAGTTGCGGAAGAATGCCCGCCCTGATGCTGAAAGAAAATGCAGTTGTGATCAGTGCAAAACAACTGCCATAAAACAATCTCAGTTTGTTGTTCATGACGTAGAATTTAAGATTTGGCCCAACGCCGAATTACTTCATAGGGTGTTCTTTCAGTAATTGATCCGTTGAATATAAATCTTTTTTATTTTCTGTGGCCTTTCTAATTTTCTTTACTTTTTCCGGGGAAATGGCGGCACCGTTGTTCCCGAACGAATTCCGGACATACGTCAACACCGCGGCCACCTCTTCATCCTTCAGCAAACCGCCGAAAGGCGTCATGGGCACCTGGCCGGGGTACTTCTTCCCGCTCACTTCGATGGGCCCCACCAATCCCTTGAGCACCAGTTTGATCAGCCGCTCGTCATTACCGTTTACCCAGGCATTCCCGGACAACGGCGGGAACCCGGCAGCCAGCAGGCCCTTCCCGTCTGCCTGGTGACAGGTCTTACAATATCCTTCCTTATTATAGATGACCTTTCCCTGGTTGAACAACGCGAGCGCAGGGCCTTGCAGGGTCGTCTTCTTCTTCGTTTCGGGGTCAGCTTCCTTTTCCACATCCACGCCTTTTACATGTGCCAGCGCGGTTTTATAGGCGTGAACGGTCCATTTGTCCATCGGGAACCTGCCCGCGGCGGCCAGCACCTGCAGCCCGGTTTCCTTCTTCATCCACGAAGCGGCCACGATGGCGGAAAGCCGCACCCGGCTGTTTTTGTCCCGGGCGGCCACCAGCAACTGCGCTGCGGCGTCGGCCACTTCCGGCCCCGCATACCGCAGCACTTGTACGGCCGCTGCCCTCACATGGTAATCTTTCGCTTTCAGGACCTGTTTCAGCAACTGCGGGTCTACTTTCCCGGTGCCCTGGCTCACCCAAAGCGCTTCCAGCAAATGGTGCTCCCGCCGGGCATCGCCGGTGTCCAGGCCGGCGGCCCAGGTTTTGACTTTTGCCATCACTTCCTTTGCATCCCTTCCCCGCAGTTCCCTGCGGGTCCGGTAGCGGGTCCGGTATTCGGGCAGTTTCAGGTTTTCCAGCAGCTCGTCGATCCCCGCACCGGCGATGTTCGCCGGTTTTACGAGCGGGCGGGCGGGATAGGTGATACGATAGATCCTGCCATGGGTATGGTCGCGCAGGGGGTCGCGGGCATTGTGCTGCATGTGGCCGATGAGGACGTTATGCCAATCCACCACGTACAAAGACCCGTCGGGCGCAAACTCCAGGTCTACCGGCCGGAAGTTCGGATCGTCGCTCCTCAGCAAATCCATATGAAAATGGCTTTTATAACCGGTACCGGCGTCTTCCATGGTATGCTGCTTGATGCCCAGGAACCCGATCGTATTGTTGATCAGCAAATCGCCCTGCACATCGTCGGGGAAATGCCGGCTGGAAACGAACTCGATGCCTGACGTGGGCCTCACCAGGTGCTTCGGCTCCACCAGCTGCTCGGATTTGTGCGTTGCACGGCCGTATCGCGGCATCACCATTCCCGGGAGCATCCAGCGCACGTCCGGCGAAGACGTTTCAGCGAAGAATGGCTGGCCCCAATCGTCGAACGTAATGCCCCAGGGATTGGGAATATCCAGCTGCGCGGTACGTTCCAGTTTCATGCGCCGGGTATCGAACCGGTAAAAACCGCCGTTGGTGGCGTAAACCGGGCCGTACGACGTTTCGATATTGGAACGGAGGAACACGCCTTCGCCCGAAAAGATAGCCCCGGAACCGTCTGTCGTGAAGGCGTGATTGCCGTGGTGGGAATCATGATCGTCGAACCCGCTCAGCAGGATCTCCTTCTGATCGGCCTTTCCATCGCCGTCCGTGTCTTTGAGCAGCACCAGGTCGATACCCTGCGAAACATACACGCCTTCCGGCGCTATTTCAAATCCCAGCGGCAAATGCAGACCGTCCGCAAAAACCGTTTGTTTATCGGCCTTTCCGTCCTGGTCGGTGTCTTCCAGGATGATGATCTTATCGTCGGGCTTCGGATCGCCGGGCCTGTATTGCGGATACGTGGGCATGGTAGCCACCCATAAACGGCCTTTATTGTCGAATGAAAGCTGCACGGGGTTGGCGAGATCACTGAATTCCGACTCCGACGCAAAAAGTTCCGCTTTATAGCCCGGGGGCAGTTTCAGGCTTCGTTCCGCCTCCTGTCCGTACAAATACTGCAGGTTCCCGTTCTTGCGGTTTTCGGTATAGTTGGTCTGGATGTCGGGCAGCACGCTGGTATTTTTATCCGCTGCCGCCAGGTCCATGATTTCTCCTTTGGAAGCGGCCAGCCAGATGGCGGTGTCGCGGATTTCTGTCAGCTCGCGGACCTTTTTGATTTCCGCCGGAAAGTTATCGGGCCCATAAGGCTTGTACCTGCGACCATACACATGCACGCTGTTCGGCACTTTATAATCGTACAGCCACATCCAGTTTTTCTCCAGCACCGCGTCGTTCACCAGTTTCCTGTCGGTTTGCGCTTGTGTCATTCCTTCTCCGAAAATCTGGTCGGCGAGCAATACGCTGAGTTTCCGGTAACCTGCTTCGTTCAGCTGGGAGCCGTCGATCGTTAATGGCGCGGCGGATTCGTTGTACCATTTCATGGAAGGATTGAACGCATCCACGAAAAGGACTTTATGCTGCGCGGCCACTTCTTTCATGGCGTTGGCGTATAATTGCAGGTTACGGTTTTCCTTGCGGCCATCGGGCAGATCGCGGGTGTCTGACAGGTTTTCGAAAGCGATCGGGGATACTATGACGAGTTGGGGGGCGGAGGCGCCGTTGTATTTTTGCCGGAGCGTCCATTTGATGAAGGCGCCCAGTTCGGCTTTGAAGTTGGGCAGACCGGCTTCGCCGGCGAAAGATTCGTTGTAGCCGAAAAACGCGATGATCACATCGGTTTTGAGCCGGGTGAGCCATTCATCGGGGGTTTCAAAAAAACCTTCCGCGGGGTCGTTTTCGTCCAGCAGCAATTTGGCGGGATCGGCTTTGCTCCTGATGAGATTAGCGCGTTTCACCGAAAACTTTTCAGCGCCGGGAAAAGCCCAGGGCGTTGTGCGGCCCGCATGCGGCCGGAACCCCGGCGTTTCTCCGGGGTCGCACATATTCCGGATAAAGAGTTGATATGTAGGGAACCGCACCTGGAGCTCGGTTTCCAGGTTATCATAATGGATCATCCTCGACCCCAGGTTATTGCCGATCATGGCGATGCGCGCGCCTTTGACGAGCGTCAGCGGCGGCGGGTCTTTTGCCCTGAAGGCGTTCAATAACAGTATTGCAGGCGCAACTGCACATAGTAGCAGCCCGCCAAACGTGGTTAATCTCATGATCTCCGGTAATTTATTCTAATTAGCTACGCGGTAAGGAACGTTGATATCGATCTTGCCTTTCCATTTCTTCGGTACCTTGCGCCCAAGCTCATCATGAATTGCATTGATCAGCAGCCGCTGGAAAGCTTCCACCCTGAAATCTTCGGGATGACCGAGCGTGGTCATGAATACTTTTCCACCGAAGGAGTTGGTGCCGGTCCAGGCCACGGGATTTTCCACGGCCGGTCTTTCCGGGTTCACCGCTTTGCCCGTCAGCAGCCACGTTGAGCCTTTGACGGGGTAATCGGGCACTACATGATAGAGCCAGGAACGCACGTGCCAGTTTTTCGCAACGCCCGTCAGGATGGGGTTTTCGGCTTGGGCAGGGATCACGCTCACATCGGTGCTGCTGCTGTGGCCATAGTGCGTATGTTTGGCTTTGCCGCCCCAGCCCGGAGGCGCGTTCAGGGCAAATTCCCCGAATGCGTTCCACTTTTCGCTGGCGTGGCCGGCGGGGAAATTAAATGCATGCGTGGTGGTACGGAAGCCCATCACCGGTTTCCCGGATTTCAGGTATGCTTCGATATGCGCCAGCTGATCGGCAGGAAGCCTGCGCCAGCGGAGGTAAAAAACGGCCAGGTCGGCATCCTTCAAGGCTTCCAGACCGGGGATGTTTTCTTCGCTGTTATGGTCCGGGGAAGATTTGAGCACGATCGTTCTCATGCCGTAATTCTTTTCCAGCTCCGCTGCCAGGATCGGCAGGGTTGCTTCGCCACTGTATTCATGGTCTCCGCACACAAAAACGACCAGCGGCTTTTTCGCCTTTTGAGGAGACTGGGTACAGAACAAACCTCCCAGCGTCAATAATAAACCGAAACAAAAAGTATTCATTTTAACAGGGATTTGTGATGGTCATACAAACGAGTTTCTATTGAAAACGCTTTCCTTGTCCGGCTCGCGGCCGGTCAGCAATGCTACTACATTGTTGATGGTGTAAACGCACATTCTCCGGTACGTGGTGGCCGTGAGGCTGGCGGAATGCGGTGTCACGAGCGAACGGGAGTGCTGCACCAGCGCCAGGCTCTGTACCGGCGGCTCGTCGGGCAGCACGTCCGCAGCAAAACCTGCGATGGCACCTTCGTTCAGCGCATCCAGCAACGCGGCATGATCGATCAGCGCGCCTCTTGCCGTATTGATGAGCAGCGATGCTGGTTTCATCATTGCCAGCTCCGCTTTTCCGATCAGATTTTCCATGCCTTTCGCCAATGGAAGATGCAGGCTCACGATATCGGATCGCTGCAAAACTTCCTGCATCGACAGATATGTATAAGGCAATTCCTGTTCCGAGCGGCTCCAGTACACCACGTTCATCCCGAACGCTTCGGCCAGGCGCGCCACGCGCTTACCGATGTTGCCCATGCCGAGGATGCCCAGGGTTTTGCCGTTGAGCTCGTCGCCGGCGTATTGGTTGCGCCAGTTCCAGTCTTCCTTTTTCACACGGTCTACCGAAGCGTACAGGTCGCGCATGAGCATCAGCATGAGGCCCAGCGTATGTTCCGCGATGGTGGCGGCGTTGCTGCCCGGAGCATTGACCACCCGGATCTTTCTTGCCGAAGCGGCGGCCACATCCACATTATCGAGCCCCACGCCGCAGCGGGCCACCACTTCCAGCTGGGGGCATGCGGCCATGAGCGCGTCGTCGACTTTCATTTTTCCCCGCGTGACAATGCCATGAATTTCCGTGGATGCCAGCACCGATTCCTGGCTGGCTTTATCATAGCCGGTAAAAACATGCACATGTTCCCGGAGCACGGCCAACGCCTCGTCGGCAATGGTTTCCAGCAGCATTACATTTTTCTTCATGGCTTGTTATGATATAATGTGGCGTCGTCTGATCGGTCTCCCCGGAAATCGTTCCGGCCGGAAACATACAATCCTTCTTCGTAAAATTCGTCTTCCAGGATACGCGGATCGATCGGTGCGCCGGGAGCGGACGACAGCTCTACCAGGTTGCCCGCCGGGTCTCTCACGAACATCTGCATGGCGCCATCGGGCAGTTTGCGCACCTTGCCCCAGGGGGCTACATCGATCACCCCGAGTTCCTTCATCCGGAAAAATATCGTATTGAAATCGTCTACCTGCACACAGATGTGGCCGCGGAAAGAAGTGCGGTCGTCCCATTCCGAGAGATGCAATTGCTGTTCGGCATTGAACCGGAAAAACATCACCGGGTAATCGAACCGGAAAGCGGGCAGCGGCTCGAGGCCGAGCTCATTTTTATAGAATTCGCCTGCCTTTTCCAGGTTGTCCACTATTAATGTTACGTGGTTGATTTTAATTGCTTTGGCCATAAATACTTTTTTTAAACACCTTGTTTAAATTCCCTGACAAAATCCCAATCCGGCGTCATTCCCAATCCGGGAGCTGTGGGGGCGGCGATGGAGCCGTTGGTAACCGTAATTTTTTCTTTCACGAGGTCGTACATCATCGGGTTGCCGCCCAGCGAAAATTCGATGATGGTGGCGGATGGAGAGGCAAACGCCACGGTGAGCCCGGCCATAAACGAGAACGCGGAACCCCAGCAATGCGGCGCCATTTCCACCTGGTGCGCACAGGCAAGATGCCCTGCCCGCATAGCTTCCGAGATGCCGCCGATGATAGCCGCATCCGGCTGGATCACGTCCACCGCCCGGAGCTGTAAAAGTTCATGTATGTCGAAACTGGTGAATTCACTTTCGCCGGCTGCAATGGGAATGCAGGTGGCCGCCCTTACCTCCGCGGTGCCGGGTTTGTTGTCCGGACTGACCGGCTCCTCGAACCAATAAATATTACTGTCTTCCACGCCGCGGCAAAACTGTTTGGCTTCCGGCACGCTGAAGGTACCGTGTGCGTCTACCATCAATTTTACGTCTGGCTCAAGTACCGCCCTTGCGGCTTTTACCCTGTCGATACTTTTCTGCACGCTGTCGTCCATCACCCCAACCCGCATTTTCACACCCCTGAAGCCTTTATCCACATAGCCTTTTACCTGTGCACCGATATTATTGACATCCGCCCAGCCGCCGCTTGCGTAGGCGGGCATATGGTCGCGGCAGGCGCCGCCGAGGAGGTCGAGCACGGGCACGTTAAGCATTTTGCCTTTCAGGTCCCACAGGGCGGTATCGATCCCGCTCATGGCGGAGATGGTGAGGCCGCGCCGGCCGAGGATGGGGAACTTCCGGCCTCTCGACAGGGCGTAATGATCGCGGGTGCCGTTGTACATTTCTTCCCACAGGCGGGTGATATTGCTGACAGGCTTCCCCACCAGCAAGGGTTTCAGTTCGTTTTCGATGCAGTTGACGATGGAGGCGCATACGCCGGAGGAGCCCACTGCGGCTTTCGCTTCACCGAAGCCCTGCAATCCGCTGTCTGTCGTGATTACGACCAAAGTCATATCAAAATTCGTCAGCAAGCCATAATCCGAGGCGTGCTGTTTTTCTTTCGGGATGGGGCAGCGTAACCAAAACGCTTCTACGTTCGAGATTCTCATTTATTGAAGTTGACCGCTTTTAAATAAGTTTGGATAAGGTATTATAGGACTCACGGGTGAGCATGGAATAAAATTCTTCCGTAACGGAAGAGCTGCCATGGTCTACCAGGAATTTCTCCTGTTCGGCCGAAAGGTTTTCCGGCGTTTCATCGATAGAGCCCGGATAGGGATTGGCCGGCGTCCGGTCTAGCGGGGCGCAGAATTCTACGGACAATACTTTGTCGTAGTTGACTTCGCGGAGGGTGTCCACGATCTTTTTCCAATCGAGATTCCCCATTCCCGGGGCCATCCGGTTATTGTCGGCCACATGGAAACCGGCCAGTTTGCTGCCTGCCCTGCGGATGGCGGCAAACATATCCGTTTCTTCGATGTTCATGTGGAAGGTGTCGAGGCACACGCCGCAATTGGGCCCCACGGCGGCGGCGAGCGCCAGCGCCTGGTCGGCCCGGTTGATGAAATACGTTTCGAACCGGTTGATGGGCTCAATTCCCAGTACGATCCCGGCGGCTTCACTGTAGGCGTAAATTTCCTTCATGGCGTCTACGGCCCATTGCCATTCTTCCTCCGGCCGGCCGTCGGGCACGAGCTTTCCAACGGTACCGGGAACCACGGAAACCATATGTCCATCCAATTCCTTCACCATTTTCACCACATCCTTTACATATTGAACGGATGCGGCGCGCTGCGCTTCGCTCCTGGCCAGCAGGTTCCGTTCTCCCAGCATGAGGGTAACCGACCCCCAGCATTTGACGCCGTGTTCCTTCAATGTTTTCCGTACTTCGGCCGTGTCGTACTGTTCCGGGCTTCCGGCAATTTCGAACAGGGGGTACCCCTGTGCTGCAATTCTCCGTATCGTGGTCGTGACTGTTTCGGAGCGCATCCAATTGTGTATCGCTAGTTCCATATCGGGCTGTATATAAAGTGAAATTGATGATCAGGTCGGTATGCAAGGTAGACTTCCTCTCGTGAAGCTGATGTTACAAACTTATTCAGGTTACCGTTGAAATAAAAGTACACCATTTGCCGATTTTCAATACTATATTTACCTAAATCCGATTTCCAGCCGCCGGAAAACAATTATTGTACTAAAATTGGCCGCATGAAAGTTTCTTACCGACATATATCCACCTCGGAGGATGCCAGTTTTGCCATCAAGGAATTCTGCCAGCCGCACTTCACCAACACGTTCCATTTTCACAGGGGATATGAAGTGACGCTCATCGTAAAAAGTGCGGGACAGGTGTATGTGGGCAATAAAGTGGTGAATTATGATGAGGGGGAAATATTTATGTTCGGGCCGGGACTGGTGCATTGTTTCTCCAACGACAACCTTTCCGTCGGGAAAAATGAAAACGTGCATGCGGTGGTGGTGCAGTTTGAAGCGGATTTCATGGGGAAGGATTTTTTCGACACGCTCGAATTGAGGAATATCAAGCTGCTGCTGCAGCGGTCCGCTTACGGCATCAAGTTCGGCAACAATCATGCATCCCTCCACCAGCTGTTTTTCCAGTTCCAGCCCAACCAGCAAATGAAAAACCTCATCGTGCTGCTGCAGATCCTGGAAGAATTATCCCGGGTCCATAAAGAAGACGGGGCCATCATTACCGACGACAGCCGGAAGATCCAGTACAAGGAAAGCGATGCTGAAAAACTGTCGTCCATTTTCAACTATGTGCTCGAGAACTACCATCATGACGTAGACATCCGGACCGCCGCATCGCTGGCCTGTATGAACGAAGCGGCCTTTTGCCGTTTTTTCAAGCGGAACACGCACAAAACATTTTCACAGTTCGTCAATGAAATCAGGATCAGCCACGCCACGCGGTTGCTGATCGGGAAAGACGATAATATTACCGACATCTGTTATGCCTGCGGGTTCGACAATGTATCCTATTTTAACCGGCAGTTCAAGATCCACCAGGGCATTACGCCGCGGGAGTACCGCAAGGTGTTCGTTGTCAGCAATGCCGGGACGCCGCTGTTGCGGGTGGTGGATTGAAATACTTCCCTTCCGGCGATACAAAAACCGTCAGTTCCGGGTATTTTAAAAGCCAAACACATCACATAAATAATAATAAGTAATAATAAGTAATAATAACACAAACAATCACTTGCGGTTTACGGAGAACAGATTTTGACAGTAAGAAAACCCGTTTACGATTAATTTACAAAGGTTACACTATTATTTACAATCCAGATTCTTCCAGTTGAAGCTCGTCCAGGTAATTTAGCTGAATCGCCATTTCCCGGATATACACGCCAAAGGAAATGCCTTAAACGGATCTGCTTTTCAGGAGATCGATTTATGTTAATTAAACCATCAAAAATCATGAAAAAATTCATTTATCTGCTGATCTTACCGCTGGTTGTGGTAGGCGGGCTTGTATTCGCGAATCGCGAGATCAAAAATGAGCCCCCCAAAAAATCAACTCCCAAACCCCTCTCTGCTGCCGAAATGGAAGCCGAACGAAAGAACTGGGAGGCCACCCCTGCAGGTATGAATTTCAAAAAATGGGAAGCGTCTCTTGCAGGTAGAAAAGTGCTTTCCAGGGCTGAAAAATTAAGGCATCATATAAGCACCTCTTCCAAAATGGAGGCGGTTGTCACGTCCCTTTCACTTCCACCTGGCTCACGATTAGGTTTCGGGTTGATGGTCAGGATCAATGGAGAAGAATACATAGCAACATTTCAGTCGGAAAAGGCACAAATGGAGGTATTGCAAAGCCTGAAAGTCAACGACAAGATTATTATGAGGGGCCATCACGTATCGTACGCGCCCAAGTATTCGTATCCAATAGTTACCGTCGAATATGCCGAACGGGATGGTAAAGCAATTTTTAAACGTATTCTCCCCGAAGGCGGTTGCTGAGTAAATCAATTATTCTTTGTTCCTGACGATTGCTTGCAGGCGTAAGGGCATTCTGCTGAATTGCCCTTACGCATTGCATTATATTAGATTAACAAATGCATCCCTCCCTCAAAATGAAAATGCCTGGATGGCACCAGGCATTTTCGGGATAGATTTTTGATGGGTTTCTGAATAATTACACCATGATGACGATTTTCACGAACACCATTCCCGACGGCCCGTCCCATTGCGTGAGCGTATAATTGTACGGCGCAGTAATGGTTGGGTTGGGGAAAGTATAACTGCATAACGGAACGTCCGCAATCTCTTCATAGAGCGTATTTCCATAGGAATTATCAACGCCTACGGTGAAGATCGAATTCCCGCCGGCGAGGATCTCGATTCCGGGGTTGGTCCCGTTTAAGCCATGGCCCCACACCATATTGGTATCGGTGCCCTCGATGGAATCGCCACCCGCGAATTGTTGCGCGCCGTAGGCAGGGATCGTATACTTCACCAGGGGGAAGTTAGTTGCGGTATCACATCCTGTACCAACAAGGTTATTGAGGGTCAATTGAAGCTCCAGTTCAACATTGGTCAGGTTTTCGAAGGTGAAGATGATGGTTGCCGCGGAAGGGACACTATTACTATCATCATATGTCAGCAGGCCCTGATAATCCACAGGTACGTTCCAACCGTCCAATCCCTTGAAATAGCTGACCACATTCATTCCGTTGCTGAGCGCCAGTTTCCATACATTATCTGCGATGTTGGTCGAATATTGGTTTTGGGTTGCGTCGGCGTTATCCATATAGTAGTTTCCGTTATTCCATCCTTTGCTGACGAGCGAGCCGTAATTCATGTGCATCGTGGCGTAGTTCTTGTAGCCGGAATTGGCGGGGATCAATGTTTTCAGGACGCTAAGTGCATAGGTTTGCAACATCTGGCTGGTGTCCATCGCCGTCATGGTAGACGGCCAGTAGAGCGAATACATGTCTGTCGTATTTTGGATCATATCGTAAACCGCCTGCATCTTTCCCCAGTCTGCCAGAATCGCCGTTTCTACCTGTCCCAGCGCGGTGCCGAGGGCTTCAAATTCGGCCAGCAACATTCGCTGCAAGCCGGCAACGGTCATTTCGTAATTGTAAAAATCGATTTCCGCCTGCTTCAGTTTTGCGAGCGCCTTGGATTCGTTGGCTCCCGGCGACTGTTGCGCTGCCTGAAAAGTAGTAAAACCGGTGGCCATTAAGTTAGCGAAGCATGGGAATCCATCCTTTACGATCCCTACTGCACCTGAAACTTCTTTCCCGGCCTCGGGATCTCCGACAAAACTGCCGGCAACGTTCAGCGCGGTATAGGTAATTCCTTCTATGAGATCCCCGATCCAGCTTTTCTTCTTCTTTTTCGGGGGAGGCGGCGGCACTTTGGTATTTATCCCATTGGGAAGCGAGCTGGCCGTGATGAGTTCGTCGAGCGTCAATACCTGGCCCTGGCTAAGGGAAAGGTAAACCGTGGTAGCCTGTTGGAACAATTGCTGAACAGCCATTACCGAGGTGATTTCCTTGTTGAGCCGCGCAATTACGTTACCACAATTCTGAATCTCCGACTGCGCCGGCGTCTTCCCTCCTGATTGCATACTTTCAAACAACATACCCGTCAGCATGAGATTCATTTCAGACAGATAGGTGGTCAGCGGCGCCGCGAGGTTGAGGTATTGGGTACGTACGCCTTCCGGGATCCCGAGCTTTGCGCTGATCTTTTGATAAGCGGTCTCCAAATCGCTGGCAAAGGCAGGGAAAGGCAATGAAGGCTGCTGCAAAACGGTCTGTAATGCCATGCCCGGTGCGAACTCCCAATACTGATAGGCAGTTTTCATATCAGTAGCGATGGCAGCGGTAACTACGCTGGAAGTTGCCACCGGCGTGGAAGCGGGGATCGGAATGGCGAGGGCTTGTCCGTTATTCCTGTTAACGATCAGGCCTTCTGCCGTTACGTCCCAAAGTTGGAACAGTGCTGGTTTCGGCATCCGCGCGTAAGCCACTACGGTATTGGTGTAAGCCGGCGCTACAGGATTACCGTTGGCTTCCGGCTCCAGAGAAAGTACGATGTTATCGTTTGCGCTGTTGACGATGTAACCGGGATACTGATATTGCCAAATAGTAGCAGTAGGATCGTTCTGCGCTGCGCCTACCTGTACTTTGTAGCCGCCGTTCACATCCGGATCGTTTAACAACGACAAAAACAATCCCGGGCTTTTACCGTCACCTGCATTCCGGATGGTGGTGCTGGTTTCAAACGGCATCGCATGTGGCAGCACAAACCACAATTCGCCATCGGTAACTCCTGAAGTTGGTGCGGATGTAAGACTGACCCCGCTCCCCGCTCCCCCCGAAGTGGACAGTATCGTGTTCCCTTGCGATGGCGAAAGTGAGCCTGCAGGTAATTTCTGATTCGTTTGACTGTCTACGATGAATTGGCCGTTGCCCCAGTTCCATATCTGACTGTCGTTCCCTGCCTCCAGCTGGCTCATGGCAAGGGCGCCCGATGTTCCGGCGGTGAGCGCCATATTGGGGATCAGCGCGTTTACGATATTGCCCGACAGTGTCCTTTTCCATAGCTGGTTGATGGCCGCCGCGCCGTTCTTCAATTTGGGGCCGCCCATGGGTGGCTGCACGCAGATCGATCCGTTTTCGGCTAAGGTAAGCAAGGAACCGGGTGCTGTGCCGGGCGCGGAGGTAGCAGACTGGATTGTAAACCATAGCCCTTCCGGTCGGTGAGGTATTACGCGCCATATGGCATTGCTGTTAACTGTGGCATTATACGCAATAACCACGGCGCCTGCCGAAGCATTTCCTCCACCAGACACGTTGGCGAAATATACTGCACCTGAATTCCCTATGGCCAGCCAACCGTTAGGTAACAGGTTCCAGTACTGAAGATCGGTGCCGAGGGGCGATACGGTGATCGGTTGTTTGTTGCCTGTAGTCGTGGTTAGCCCCCAATTTTTGTTGAGTGCGCTCACAACGTATCCATCGGCGTCAACAAACCACAGCTGGTTGAGGGACCCTGGCTGCAGGGCGTCGATTACCACCTGCGTACCAGCCGTGGGAGCGGTACCGGGGACGGTGATAACATAGACGGCGTTGTCTCCGCTTGCATCAGGCATTTCCGTCTGAAGGTAAAAACAGGTTGTGGAAGGTAAGGTCTGGACCGGAACCAGGTACCATAGTTCGTTTGTCGACCCGTCACACTCAAATGAAGTTACCGCATCCCCATTTTGTGGTGAGGAAGGCGCATTCAGCGCGAAAACAAAATTGCTTCCATATAGTGGCGCTGTCGTCAGACAGCCGCCGTCGCGTTTCCAGTCCTGCCCCTGGTACAGGTCAATTGGCGACATCAGGTTGACGCTTCCCATTTGAGGGGGGCCAATGTAGGTTGTAGTCAACAACATATCCGGATAAGCAATGGAGACGATGGTACCATTATCAAGAAATTCCCACATTTGCGCGGTACTACCCGGCGACCATTGTTCCATCGTCACGTTATAATCCGGACCAGGGCCCGCACTCGCCACGTAAGGGTTTGGGGTGGTTCCAGGATTGCCGCTGAGGGGCCGTCATAATATAAAATTGATTTGCCTTGATGGCTAGAGACACGGAGGGCGCCGTGCTGGGGTTCGCGAGTTTCATAAGAGGTGTATTGGTTAATAACTAAATGTAAGGATAAAATCTGCTCACACCATGCTGTCGGGGCGCATTAACATAATATCCAGTAATCACAAACTAGTTTGTTAATTGGGAGGATTTCTACGTGCATAATGTGTATAGGGAGTAAATAATAGTTATGATTGCTAACTATTGGGACGACCATGGCGGCTGATATCAACTGTGTTCGGATTGGGTGCGCGGGTTGGTAAATACGGATACTGGCAGCACAATGAAAAACAGGTTTATTGCAGAAAAAGCACATCGGCTATCAACAATTGGAACGATTCTTACGCCCTAATTTTAAGCTTATATCCTTTTCCGCGCACAGCAACAATGTTGATATCAGGATCAGGTTCCAGTTTTTTTATACGCTTTGAATTAAACGTATCCAGGCTACGCCCCACAATTACGCCTTCGCCTTCCCATATATCTTTGCAACCGGCTACTCGCTATGGTCTGGTTAGGCTACAGTGCGAAAATGAGCAGCAAACGCACTTCCGTACCAGACAGGTCTATAGTGCTTTTATTGATAACCAGGAGCCGTTCCTACGTATTAAACGAGCCCGACCCAATAGTCAAGATTCCGGAAATTTGATCGCCGGACAAAATGTAACAAAACAAAATATCGGGAAATGCAAAACATCCTAAAACCAAAAATCCTCTCATTTTTAATGAAATGAGAGGATTTCCTTATCAATGCTTATTGATATTTTGTTTTTTACTTCCCGATACAGAATGCATAATTAATTGAATTTCAATTCAATACCGGATTTAACTTTACTTAATCCGGGCTTTATGGAACGGTTCATAAAATCTTCGAAAATTGGTCTTCCCGGAAGATTATAACCACCCAAAACCGTAAACCATGTCTCGAGGAACCAGTTCGATCCTTTCCGAAAAGACCTATTCGGCGAGGGAAATTAAGGCTAAAAATAGTGAATTACCCAGGCGGACAAGTTCGAACTTTGGGTGACTAAGGCTAACCTGGAGGTCTTTAAACAGGAAATCGTTATCGAAATTCCCGCATTGATCTTTACTTTTGCGCCTTCTCCAATTTTCTGAAATAATTTGGTAGCGGCAAAAATTGGCTTCGTTTTCCGCTTTTACGTTCTTCAAGAACACCATTTTCAACTAACCCAGCGAGGTCATTTCGGGCAGTCTGATTGCTAATTCCGAATTTGTTTTGAACTTGAGCGACAGTAAAGTAAACTGTGGAATCCTTCAATATTTCTTGAATTAATCCAATTTGTCGGTCATTAAAAGACGTATTGCGAAGCAGTGTAATTATATTCTGTTTTTCTGCAGTTTTTCGCTGGATATAACTTTTCAAATCCTCCATTGCAATATTTATCGAACGGAGATTATAAATGATAAAATATGTCAAATCATTTTCATCTAGCTCTGTATGCAAATAGGCACGAGCATACTGAGCCTTTGAGTTAAGTATTACACGTGATACCGACATATACTCGATTAACCAATATCCCTTTTTAATCAAGTACCAATAAAAGATTGTCCTTGCAGTTCTTCCATTACCATCTACAAATGGGTGAATATAACCCATTAGAAAGTGAAGAATAATCCCCTTTGTGATTGGATGCATGAAAAAATTCAACTTTTCTTTATCATTAGCAAAATGACAAAAGTCCTCCATCAGTTGCTCCAATTGTTCTGCAGGTGGGGGCGTATAAACTGATCTCCCTGTTTGGACATCTACTACATTAATATCATCACTTTTCCGAATTGCTCCCTCTTCGCTTTTATCTGAAAGCGTGTCTTTCGTAAGTATCGCATGAATTTGAAGAATTGTATCTTTAGTAATACTCCTACTCTTATTCTCAACTATCCATTTCATTGCCTCATAGTTATTGAGAATCATTTGTTCAGAAGTATTCTTGGGTTTTCGGTTATTCTCCAACATTTCCTTTGCCACTTTCCGCGTTGTAGCAGCCCCTTCCAACTGACTTGAAGCAATTGCTTCCTCCATTAATGAACTAATTAAATAACGATCCCTGTCTTCTGAAGGTATAATGCTATCCCCCTGCAAGGAGCCGCCTAGGTTCATATCAAAAGCATGAAGAGCCTGTTGCACAATTGATGGTGACCCGACTAGAAATTGGAACTTAGGCAAGGACGAAATGTAGAGCCTTTTGTTTGAAAGTCGCCAAGTTTTTACAGCGGCCCAAAGCTTTTTGGCATCCAAATTCCAGTCATCTGCCAGATACTTCCACTTTTCCCAGTAATAATATTTGTTGTCGTTAATTTCTAAAAATTCCTGGAACTTCTTTATCTCTATTAACTGAGAAAGGACTTCAGAGTAAACAAAATCCTTGGGTATAATTGGCGGGCCTTCAGGTATTCTCATTATCTCCTAATTTTTACAAAACTAGGAGTTTTTAGAATGTAAAACATTTAAAATCGCCCTAAATTTCCTAAAATAGCAAAATTTAGGAGCAAATTGCTTTTGATAATACACAATGAACCAACTAACATGTTGCTTATCAATGTATTGCGTATATTCCATTCTTTATAGAAAACTACGCAAGAAAACTGTTAATACAAAATCAGCAAAAAAAGTTCTCACTTAAAGCTTTGAAGAACTGTAACGAAAACAGCCTTTTCAGTTTGATTGTACGTTCTTATCGATGGGAATATCTGTGAAAGGGGGAATATGGTAACGGTGGGCCACCATCTCACAAACGCGGTTGCTAATTCTCTCTTTGGTGGATTTGAGGTTTCGGACGATTTCGTCGCTGGAATAAAAGATTTCCAACCTGGAAATATCGTCCTCAAAGGACTTTTCGTTTGTCATGTACAAAGCGCGAGGAATAATGAGATCTTGATCTCTATCGGGTTCTAATTGGTCAACCCTTACATCCCAAAAAAGATGCTTAGGGAAAATTGTTGATATGTTTGCTACTTTGCGCACACCTCTAAGTTACTATTTTTCTATAGATTGCGATCTGCCCCAATGTAGCGATAAATACGACACGAAAATTGCAACCAATTGACCGAAGCTAATTGCTTTGATTTATTTCACTTATTTAACCTATTGGTCAATCATCGCCTCCAATCTAGCATATATGCTGGTAGACAATTCATTACGCATTAATAAAATGTATTTTGAAGAAATGTTTTCTGAGTAGTTAAAAGTAAACCTCAACTTTTCAGCGTTTTGAACATAATATACCATATGGTAACAATCTGCTTCAAAATAAAATCGCACTAACTCAGCTATAGGTTTAATAAAATACTCGGGATTAGGATTTTTGGCTGCAAAAGTTACATTAATTACTGCTTGCGGCTCAATTCCATCTATTAAATTCAATAAATCCGGGCAACCATCTGTAACTGCGTTAAAACTTATGGACCCATGGTGTTCTCTTTCTATTGTACATTCAACGTTTCCATAAAATGCAGCTAATGCTCTTGCCAAGAAAGTCGCAATACCATATATTGGCTGATCAATATTCAGGCAGATATCCTTTGCTGAAATCTCCAGCAATCTAAGCTTATTTTCTAACGACTTCTTCTGACGAGCCCTGTCAAAGAGCTTCTTCATCGATTCTTCAAAGTTTTCCATCTTTTCGGATTTCATCTAGTAGGGATTCAAGCGATTCAATTACTTTCTCTCCAATTAACAAAAACCATCCTTCTGGATCACCGTTATCTGCTTTCCTAAGTCTATCAATGTATATCTTACGCTCAATTTCCGTAAATACAGGAGGAGGAATTCGACTACTCAATAAAATTGAACTACTCACGATACGCGCAAGCCGCCCATTGCCGTCTGCATAAGGATGTATTGAAACAATGCGATAATGAAATTCGGCGGCCAATATCACGGGATGATAGTCTGGGCTATGTTTATTTGCATTATACCATTTAATTAAATCATTCAGTGCACTCTCTATCCGTCCTGGCTCGGCAAACCTTAATGAACCTTTGCTATCCCCAATTTCAACATGCTCAGATCTATAAACTCCTCCACCTTCGACAATTGCCTGATGAATCGAATTTAACTTTGTTATCGACAACTCGCTATTTCGAATAACTCCGTCTACCAAACTGCGTATCAACTTATTCTCAGACACTCCTAGGGGAATTCTATTAACTTTATGTTGATCATCAACTAACCCCTTAATTATTACAGCTTGTGTTGCTCCAATATTAAACTCATCCGTCGAATTTTCTGATCGATCAAACCCCCAGTCTAATCGAAATTTCTCCGAGGCTTTTAAAATAGCAACAGTTGAAATTACATTCTCATCAATCATATTGATGAGATGATTAATCCTTGATAATAATTGCTCTAAAAGCATGTTTAGTTCCTCCTTATACTATTAAGCTTACACCTAATTCAATATGAAAAATTCTATTTGCCCGCAGAAAATACAATTACGCTTTCACGCAGATTCTCAACACTGGGACTGTATTTAGTCTTCCTCCGTTTTAAATATCTTAACACTCCAATTTCTTGCAAAAACCACCCAGCCTTAGCACCAATATCACCAATTATTAGATCCACCGGCACCTCTAAATCTGCATATGCCGAATTGGAAACAACAAACCAAACTTGAGCATCTTTACTTGCCTTCAATCTCAACTCCTTAAGTACACCATAAATATCTTCAAAGTAGGCTTGAATCATCGTAGGTATGCTTTTATCCATTAAGGCGTCTCTATTCGCGTTTACATGACTCATAACTTGCTGAAACAATAATCCGAAATCCAACTGCTCTGGAGACTTCCATTTTGCTTGAATATGCGAACGAACAGTTTTCAACCGAATATCGTATAACTGCTGAGTGTCTTTGACAAACTTCCCTAAAAACAACTCTGGCCTATATATATCAGTATAGTCAAACGTATTGAGGTATGGCGGTGATGTTATACAAAGTTTAAATTGATCAATTGATCTATCCGTTTTAAGAATTGTCCTTGAATCGCCGTTAATAATCTGTGGAGCCTTCTTTATATTTGTACTATTTATATCTTCTTTAATAACTTCTATATTCTGAAAAAGCCTTTCTTGAAAGCTTGTTCGATCATATCCAAGGCGCTTCCAAGATTCTTTATACTTCATACATTTCCCATCTCGCCTTGCGTTACAGTTTTGCATAGCGGATGAAATCAAACTTAGTCGCAATAACTTTCTCAAGTCTCTGGATTTTACATCTGAAGTACTTGCCCATGCTCCTTCAAATGCCATCAATACATCATCGTTAAAAAGCCATTTCTCCAACCCCGGCGCCTTTGAAAAAGTAGAATATCCCATTAACGGTGAACTAGCTTTCTTTTGGCTCGCTAACATTAACGAATCCCTCCATCTATTAATTTCATTAGTTGATGACGTTTTTGTTTTCGCGTCTGATAAGAATGAAGTAAATGGATTCACCTCTATACCAGTTGAACGAAAACCTAATAAAGACGATGTTAAAGTTGTTGTTCCACTTCCATTAAAGGGATCAATTATCAATTCTTCTGGTTTGACATTCGCAACCTCGATGGCCTTCTCTACTAAAAGAGGAGAAAACCCCTCTTTATAAAAATACCATCTATGCCTGGGCACAGACATTGTATTTTCATAATTAGAATAACCTTTATTAGTCAAATCATGGTTCACATTAATCATCTTCCAATATTAATTTGAAATTCTTGGCTCCATAAAAAATCTCGTCGGCTTTGCAAAATCGCTTCTTTGCGCTGTATAATCAGGGTCAAAATTCACTTCCTTATTCTCAAAATGATATCCATTATTGCGGTCTAAGTCCGTGGTGGTAATTGAAGTTTGCCATCTCCTTCCATCAAATACAACTAAATACCCCTTAGTAACGTTCCTACTTGTATTCAATTTATTCTGATCAAGGTAGTCAGCTAATTGCTTAGCACCTGACTTTGCCCTTGAATCCGTATAAATTTGATTAAACTTTTCTCCCCCTGTCCTTTCAATTGACTTCCCTAACCATTTAATCTCAATTAATGCAATATGACTCGAAAATCCCCATGTAATTTTAATATCTACGGGCTCGGTATCATTGACATTTTGCTCTTCCCGCACCTCCGCCCTAACAGACAATGACAAAAAGTCATATAATGATTTTCGCATTTTCTCTTCAGGCTTTGGAGAGAAAAAGATCTGCTTTTCATCTATCCACGCCTGCTTCAAAAAAGGGCATGTAGACTTTCTAGCCCTAGCTAAATAATAATGCTGAAATGCGTTCTCTAAGCTTCTAAAAGTAGGAAATGCAAAATAGCTCGAAATATCAGGAGGTCTTTCAAGCTTTACTGGACCTTTTAAACAATAAACAAACTCTTGTCCTTGAGCATATCGATAAACTACAGCTTCTGGAATTATCCCTTGTATATCTATCGCAGTGTCATAAAGAACATAAATCTCCTCTGAACTGACGATTTCCACCGCAAAAGTATAAGAACTATTTGCCGAAAAGAAAGCAAAATCCGACACCTTTATCACTTTACCAGAATACTTAACAGGTAAAATTGATGAGGACTTGAAAGATTTAAATACAAGTATGTCGCACTTCTCATTCAGGTCAATATATTTGTACAGGGTAGATATCGCATCTGTAACTAATGGTAAACAGGTTACACCCTCATCCCCATAAGAATCGTGAATCGAAATTGAAAAAGATTTTTCTGCAATCTTTTTCATGAACGCTAGATCTTGCTCTTTTGTTAGAATCATAATGCAACACTAGTTTTTTTCTTCTCAGCCAAATATTCAAGCCAGACGACCGCTGGAACAACTAGATTGTCTCGTGAACCACCAAGTGCATTTTTCAACATCTCAAATTGATCATATAAAATAGAAAATGCAGGTCCATCCTGATCGGACAACAA
Organism: Chitinophaga rhizosphaerae; assembly: GCF_003958645.1. Classification (GTDB taxonomy): domain Bacteria; phylum Bacteroidota; class Bacteroidia; order Chitinophagales; family Chitinophagaceae; genus Chitinophaga; species Chitinophaga rhizosphaerae. The sequence goes on along the minus strand of NZ_RXLO01000003.1, from coordinate 251,674 downwards.
TCTTTTGTTAGTATGTTGATTGGCATAATTCATTATTGGCTCTTTTGATATTGAATCCTTAACTACACCATATGGAAGTAATTGTATGCTCTTGCAAGCGGCTTCTAAGGAGGTGATTCTGTTTCTGTTACTTGGGAAGGAAGAATAATTGTTGAGTAAAACGTGACCAGTATCACTCAATTTCATAAAGCCACCTTCATCTTTCTCCATATCCCCCTTTATTAATAAAGCTTCCAATGACTCATCCAATATTTTACTATAAGGTGAGCCCAAATCATTTTTTATAAATGCATAGCCCCAATTTGAAATTGGGTTACCATTGTAAAGAGAAAGCAAACATGATAGATACCCAAATAATTGCACCTCATAACTTGAAAAATCTCCAAGCTTCTCTTGAAGTTTAGCTCCAACATATAGGGAATCAAATATGCCAATTGATGATATCATCCTTCTAGTATTTCTTCAATTCTCTGAAAGGCTTCTTGCATATACGCTTGCTCCTGTTGCTGGACTTCTGAAAGGAATGTCCAATCAGTCATTTTTTCAAGTTTCATGTGCCCTGATCCACACTGCGTTGCAAGTTGAATCAAAAGCATGGACGAATTAATGTTGGCAGTCATAAGTAGATTATAATCTTTCTTAGTAAAGTCCGCAAACATTTTACCTGCCTTACTTTCATAGGCAATATCGAGCGAGCCTTCAGGGGTATCAATTAAAATAACTGCCTTTTCAGAGGAATATTCAATCAAAGCCATTCTAAGTGCAATATCAATAAAATAGCGTTGGCTTTCAGACAACTGATACTTCTCCTTTCGTAGAGAATCATTTACTTCTAATATTAAAGTAGCTCCTTTTGCATATGTCTGGATATTTACATTAACATCAAGCCCTAGAAAATTCCTCGCATAATCAACAAAAATGGGCATAAATTTCTCTTCAGCTTCAACGTACTTTTGATTAAGTTCTCTTTCTAAAATCTTCAACTCTTCTCTTTTCAAGTCTCTCTTTTTGCTCTCCTCCTGTTTGATCTGCAAAATTCTATCAATATGGGATCGCATGCTAGTTACAAGTACTGACAAATCTGTAGTTGCGGTATTTTTGTATAAACTCAATACAAAATTTTCGTTCGCCTGCTCAATTTCATCCATCAAACTCTTAATTTCATTCGCCTTATTTCGGTACTGCTTATAATCCTCGGTTAATCGATCCTTACGTTTCTGTATTTTGTCATGCTCAGAGGTCTTAGAAAATATATCTTCATCAATACTTCTAAGTCGGGCCAATTGCTCCTCACTGTCCAAATTACTATTCTTGATACATTTTGTTTCCCAAATAATCTTAATTATTTCGGAAAATAGAGGAGTGGGATCTACACCATCACAAACGTTATGTCTAATTTTAAATAGTAAGTCAATGATTGCAGGATCTTTCTCCAAAGCTGCATCCCTATTGAATGAAGAGTTAAACAATAAATCATATTCACTTTTTAATGTGGACATACGAAGTCTGTAATCAGCCAAAAGTAAATCACACTCCTTTAATTCACTTTCCACATTTTGTATCATATCTAATGTATCATTGAGCCTACCAGAGAGTTCTTGGTATTGCTTAACATCTTCTTCCTGGATTCCTGCATTGGAATTTCCAGAGTCTTCAATTTGACTTAATAAACTTGCTAGCTCCTTACCTTTTTGGGTAGCATCCCATTGCAAATTCCTCATTGATGATTCCGTTGCGGTAATTTCCTTTCGCAACTGATCTGCAATTTTGGCCTTGGATGGATCTAAATTAAAAAATAGATATAACACCCTTTCCATCAATGAATTATCCCAAAATAATAATTGATGTGTTTCATCAAACGTAAATACAAAAAATTGTAGAAATACAAATTGTTCAAAGTCTCCCAGACCAATATTCTCAGCCAAAGTCTTCTTGTAAAAACTATCTAAATCACCTTCTGTTACAGTGTTGGCTTCAACCAAGTTTTGATTCTCTCTTATTATCGATAATGACTCAATCGCATCGATGCTAAAAAAGTTTCGAGTAACAGTATAAATAGTGTTTCTGACAGAGAATTCGACGGTAACGTTGGCGACAGAACGATAGTTCTCATCTATCCGGCGATCAAAGTAAATAGGTGCAAATGACTTACTTTTCGTATAGAACTGCGGAATACTTCCAAATTGACTAAAGTCCGAATCTGGCCTTTTAACTATACCGGTTAATGCAAAATTTAGAATGTTAATAAAGGTCGATTTCCCAAGCCCATTTGCCCCTACTAAACAAAAAACCCCATTGGGTAAATCAATTGAAACTTGATTTACCTTTTTATAAAGTGTAAAATCATTTATTACTAGCTTTCTTATTATTGGAAAATAGTAGTTCTTCATCTCATAAGTATAATTTCGATTGGGTCAATCCATGCATTTTCATAATATCAAAGTAAATTGGGGTTATAGCAGAAATAGCAATATAATTAAAATATAGAATAAAACCAATACGTCACTAAATTTCACAACGGTAATTCAGGTAAAAAATCCTTTGGAGAACAACGCATTATCTTAGCAAGTTCATTCAAATGCCGAAGGTTGTATTTCGAAGCTCGTTTTGGAGTTTCTATATTTGCTATGAAACCTTCACTATAGCCTAACAAGTGAGCTAGCTGTTCCTGAGAAATACCTAATTGCTTTCTCCGCTCCCTAACTGCATCGATTACATATTGTTCAATTGGTGCCAATTCCATGTGTAAAAGGATTTGGGGCGAATCAACGGCACCCCGCGAATAAATTTACACGCCTATAGACTAGGGAATCAAAATATTTCGTATATTCGAGCTATAATTCCCCCAAAAGGCATCCTCAAAAAATGCCTGGGGAAAATATTAGCTTTGCAGCTTTAAGATATTAAGCGCATAGCCCGAATTCTCGTTCCAGACCCGCGAAACAAGGAACACGAGAGGAAGGCTTGCCCGCGTTCGTGCGCGGGCTCTTCTTGTCCGTGTTCCAATCCTCGCGGGTCTGGGCGGCAGGTTGAGTACCGCGCCTTTTTTATGCCGGTACCTCAACCCCCAAAACCGGCCTTATGCAGAAATCCACCAACATCAAGGAAAAGGTAGAGGAGTTAGCCAGGCTTCTCCTCCCACTGGGAATCTCCCATATTACTATCTACATCACCGGTAGCCGGGATCTGTTCTCGCCTGCCCTTCCCATCTCCCGCCTCCCGTTCAACGACGGCGAGCTCCTATTCCAAGAGATGAAAAATAATTGGGAGACCCCAATAACTGTCATTTTAAAAGCCTCCTCCATCTGAAATTAGATCCATCATTCATTAATCCGACGCTATATGACAAACAAGAAAAACGAACTGAAAGCGGTATCGCAATATTTTAAGGACCTGGACGACAAGTTCCGGAAGCGAGTCTGCAAGGAACTGGCCTGGCGGAAATCCACTTTCCAGCGAAAACAGAAAAGCCCCGCCAGCTTCAGCCCGATAGAATTGGAAACCATCAAAGGCATCGGCTGGGAGATGGCCGACGAGCTTCGCCGTAAAATCGCTAAATAACTGGTTATGGAAGATACACCCACAAACGAGGAGCCCCGCCGCCGCGGCCGTCCCCTAAAAACCGAGCGCCAGATCCCCGATTACCCGGAGGACTTTATTAGCTATTATCGCAACTTGTCCTTCATCGAACGGGAAAAGATCATCCGGACAGGAATAACCAAAAGGCAACTCGTTTGCCTGAAGGAAATATTAAAATTCGATTATGACACACTCGCCGCAACGATGGGAGTAACTACGCGCACCCTTTTCCTCCGGAAATTAGATCAGACATTCAGCCGAATGATGAGTGACCGGATCGCCATCCTGCTGGAACTGTATTGCTACGGTCTGGATGTATTCGGAGAACACGAACTTCTGCTCGAATGGCTCACCACTCCCAACGAAACCCTGCTGGATCAGCGCCCGATCGATATCCTCAATACCCATCCCGGCGTGCTGGAAGTGCGGAAAAGACTACATCGTCTATGTATCGGACAATTCTAATATCATCATGAAACTCTACCGCCTCGCTCATAAAGACCTTGTATTCCAACTGGAAAATAACCCGCTACTTGGATGCGTTTCGAATGGGAAGCACCCCTTCTTTTGCGCCTTCGATTCTATCGCATCCGCAATTCTGGAAAGCTGCGGGCATCGAACGCTGGGAAAATTGTCCCTCAATCTCCATTTGGTAGAATTTCGGCTGCCGGACCACTGTTGGATTTCCACGGTCCACGATGAGGCAATAATCGACCCGAGTGGTGGTATATTCAGCGGGAGCCCCGGCGCGAAGGCGCGGCAATTCCTGCAAGATAGGAAAGCCCTCGTTGCCACGTTCCCTTCCCTTCATTGGCGTCACCAGTTAAATTACCTCATCAATCCCCGCCATCCCCTATTTAAAGAAATCACTATAACCAAGATCCTCCCCTGTATTTAGGTCAGCGGCCAAATCCCTTTTCCCTTAGCCTTTCCGCCTCCCGAACCATTTGCCAATACCGCTCCCGGTTTTCTTCAACCTGGAGAACGCTATCCCTCACACTTTCCGGATCAGATTTCACCAATTTCTCCGCACGTATTAAGGCGGAATAAAGCGAGTCCTCCGGCAAAAGGCGCAGATAACGAATTTGGGTATCTGCATCCCTATACTCCCGCCCTGATTTGAAAGATTGAAACCAACCACCTACGGCGACTGAAAATCCAATCAGCAATGCGAAAGCTGCCCACAAGATTTTGGAAAAATGGTGGTGATGCTCATGCTGCAATGGCTTCGTCAAATCATGCCGGAGTTGTCCCACAAGCCCCTGCACTCCTTTAATGTCCTGCGATAATTGTCCCGCATCACGGGACGACGCTTGGAGTTCTTTCAGCAGCGAATTGGCAGTACGATCTAAAACCTCCACCTTTATCACAGCGATTTTGATTTCCGAAATCGTCTCAGTCTGGTGGCCTATGTCTTCCCGGATCTGATGCAGATCCTTCGACATTATATTTAAAAACATTTCATCCATAAAATACTTTTTAACGGCTTAAACCATTACGTTTCTTTCGCTTCCTGGCCTCCTGCAAGAGCTCATACGGAATTTGATTATTGACATATTCCGGGTTGAGCAACTCCTCAAGTATGCCCGTCATGGCCGACGCCACTTCCTTAACAGGCATTTCCTTTACAAAAGATAACCCGGAGGAGGATTGCTGAAGGAGTATCAACCGGGAGCTTTTTCCAGTTTCCTGAGAAATACGCTGTTGCGATGCCATAGCTTTCTGGAGATTGGCGAGGGAGAACTTCCGGTCAACGGCACTCCCCTTGAAACAAAAATTCCCGACCTTAAAACTTATCCCCTGCGGCTCCCGCGTCCCGCTGCGGAACTTGACCACCGTTTCAACGCCCCTCACTTTCAACCTCCGCGCCAATTCATCGATGTCGGTACACCCCTTCAGGCTGCTGGAGATGGCCGAATAAATCCGGTAACGTATTTGCTCCGGTTCGCTCATCGCTTTGAGCTGGGTACGGGAGATATCCTTCTTTTCCGCCGGTCGTAATCCAAACTCCCGGGTCAGTTCCTGGGCAACGGCTTTCGCCCGCCTGCCGATCATGCTGTCGGTAATTGCCTTGCCCTGGAAGTTGACGCGGTTGGCTATGATGTGGACATGCGGATGCTCTGTGTCCGTGTGCCGGACGACAGCGAACTGAGTTCCGACCATCCCGATCCCGTCTAGGTACTTACCGGCCAGGTCTTCCATCAATTCGTCCGTAACCTTTTCACCCGGAGGGAAACTCAGCACCGCATGGAAACAAGGGCGGGAAATCGTCCGGCGAAGCTCCGCCTGTGCCTCAAAATCATCGGCCATCAATCGCGGGCAATGGTCGCGGACGCCGTCGGAAGCCAGGATATATGCCCCGTCTTTCCCTAACACATATTGGCAGGTTCGGCGAAAACTGGCACTGCTAATTACCTTGCTGATCATTCTGCACCTGTTTCATTTGCTCGTCGAAAAATCCGATTATCTCCTTCAGTTTGGTATAGAGCGGAAGAATTCCCTGCTTATTGACAGCCCGCGCCACTTGGTTCAGATTGGTCGAAATACCAATGGCCTGGCGAAAAAAGGCATGATCTTTTACCTGAGGCAGGGCAACTACTTTGCCCTTAATCGCGGCGGCGCGGATGTAATTCGCCAGGTTCGTCCCGGCCTCCCGCGCTTTTCCTTTCAATATATACCTTTCCGCTTCGGTCAGGCGGATGGTAATTCTCCATTCTTTTTTCACCGGTTTTTTCGGCCGTCCGCCGTGGTTAGTATCGCCCATCATGCACAATTTTCCGGTTCAAAAAACACCCTTTGCGACCAACGGGAGCAAAGGGCAAGCGGTTTTCGGCTGCCGAAAACACCGCTTGCAATTCCAATATCCGCTCCGGTGAGACAAAAAGCCCCTTCCACCTTTAGCGGATAGCATCGTGGTTGAAAACCTTTGGGTTATCGACGCCGTGGCGTCGCAAGTTGGCCTTTAAGTTCATCCACAACTGGATATTATAATCCGCAATTTCCTCCAGATCGTTGGCGGATAAGTTGTGGACGTTGATCACTTTGCCATCGGGATCATTCGGCCCCTCCGTCCCGGAGAACGAAAAAATATTCGGTGCGCATCCTTCCCCGATTTCCAATCCCTTGGAAATCGCGATGCTACTGCCATACAATCGCACCTGCCTGCCGCTGGCGAGCGACAGCAGCTTCTTGCGTAGTTCTGCCATTACAATAAGTTTTTGAAGTAAATGAATTGATTAGCGGATTCTCCGGCCAGGATTCCGGAGTTGAGGGGAGTTGTCATCATCAGGAAACCTCCGCGGGAGATCCCGAGCCAGTTGTTGCACATCCGACATCTTCGGATAAATCGTCACGAACCATTCGTTCAGATCCTTTGCGCCCTTGTAAAAGGCACTTCCATCCCGCGCAGCCGGATGCTCCTGGATTACCTGCTCCGTTGCCCGCCGACCTGCAGCATCGTGATCGAGGTAAAGAGACGCGGAGGGATATTGCCGGATCACCGGCAAGCTCTCCCGGAGAAATGCCACCGAGTTCAAGATCAAACAGGTGGACGGCGGAAGTTCGAACCGCTCTTCGAGTACCTTGAAGGAAAGGAAGTCAAAGCACCCCTCGAAAATCCGCAACTCCCGCGACTCCCCCGGGATAAGCGTCGTCCCTTTGGGAGAATTACTCAGCTTGATCCGGGCGTTCCGCAACTCGAAGCCGCCTTTGTCGTTCTTAAACCCGATTGCATAAAAATCCTTCTTACCCAGCCGGTAGACTACCTCCCGGCAATACCTGTTCGCCAGTTCAAGCGGAATCCCACGTTGGTCGAGGTAGTCGATTAACGCCGGGGCCATGATCGGCCGTTCGGCCCGGATGTGGATCTTTGGCTCTTCATGGATGGATTGCGCCGGTGCCGCATTATGCTGACCGAGCTGCCCATGAAAAGAAAACTCATGGTCGAATTTGGATAGGAAGGTGGGAATATCGCATTGATAAAACGCCATCCCGAAATCGATGATCGTATCGCCAACGGCTTCCCCGAAATCATACCACAGGTTCTTCTGCCGGTCAACCTTAAATGAGGCCGTTTTCTCCGACCGCAACGGCGACAAGTACCATGCGTCCCGCTCGTTCTTCCGCTCGGGTGTGAATCCCAGCGAAGCGAGGAACTCCACCAGGTCGATCTTCTTCACGTCTTCAATGTTCACGCTCATAACCGTTGTTTTTCTGATTCAAGTAAAGGGGATTCGCTGCCGTGGGAACGCAGGCGTTTGATATCTTCTTCCAGCTCCGACCGGTAAAACACTTTCTTCCGGGGGCCGAGATCATGCCGGCGGACGACAGCCGCTTCCACATACTTACGGAGCGTCGGCTTCGAAACACCAAGGAACTTACAGGCGTCCCGGATCGATAAAGGGGCTTCCATTACCTTCGGCGCAGGGAAACAGTTTTTCAGGCAAGCGATCACGATGGATTCGATAAACAACCGGGCTTCGTCGAGGCTCAGCCCCACAAAATGCAACTGACTCATTTTCCATTTTTTTGTTTCATCGGCAATTTGCACCGGGGACGCGCTGGAATAAGGCAAATAGCAGCAACGAAGTAAAAAACCAGCAAAATCTTCTCACTGGAGGCAAAGATCACTTGCCTTTACTTTTCGATAAATAATTGTTTATCAATTTGATAACAGGTTCAACCGACCGGCGGGCTTTCCGCTCCTTCTGGAGATCGATGGAAGTATTGATCCGCGAAAAACCAGCAAGTTTCTTACCTCCGGCATCATAAATATGGACGAACCGGTCGATCACATCCCACGAAACGGTCAGGCCGTTTTGTTTGATTTCCCGGAAAATGACCCAATAATATTGCTGATCCGCCTGACCTTCCCGAACGAGTTCAAGCACGGGCGCGCCTTCCTCCCGGAACACCTTTTGAAAATCCTCAAAGTTCTTTGCCGCCCGAAAATGTGGTTGGAGTAATTCATACATTTCCCGGATCACCTCGTTTTGTTGACCGGCCGTCAGATCGTCGGATAATTTCAGGTACCGGTATTGGCTGGCCTCCCGTTGTCTTTTGCCGGGCTTCGGTTCCGGAAGTTGTGGCTCTACCGCTGGAGGTTCTGGCCGTCCGGCCAACAAACTTTGGATATGGGAAAGCAACCGGGCTCGTTGCGCTTCGTCAATCTCCATAATCTTCCGGAAATCGTCGTACTTCAGGAAATTGGTCTTTTTCAGGAGCGCCCATTGCTGGCGGTGGTCGGCGGCCTTCACGTCGTATTGATAGGCTTGAGGGAACGCTTTCAGTTCTGTTTCCAGAAACCGGAGCTGATAAGTCTGCAATTTCTCCAGCGCGGGAAAGATCTGGAGCACCCATATGGAATCCTGGAGATTGAAATACAAATACCGGTTGAACCAATGGAAATGCAAGAACAGATTATCGAGGTCGAATTTATGGGGACATTTGAGAAAGGAAATGCAATAGTGATTATGCAAAGCATAGTTCGCCAGGGCTTCGAAATCACGTCCGATCTTGAAGGGCTGTTTCTTTTGATCGCCGTAGGGAACGTCCCTGAGAAATGCATTCGTTTCCGTCATCCGCACATAGAACGGCACATCCTTTACATCATCGAGGTGGGTCATGGTGTAAGGTTTTTCGGGGGATATGATATATGAATATACGAAAATCAGCCGTCAGGGGCAAACGGCCATAGGGTTAACCGCGGAGCTGGTTAACCTGGAGATAGCGGGTCACGTAGTCATCGACGGAAATCCCGCTGCCTTTGTCGTACTGCTTCATGCAATTCAGAATATCGGACTTACGGAATTTATAGTGTTTGCCGAGTTTGGAATAAGGTAGTTCTCCACGGGAACATTTGCTATATACGAGATTCACATCGATCCGGAGGAAGTCCGCGACCTCCCGGGCAGACATGATGTGTTCCTCCTGCGGCGGTTGCCCGGTACCTCGGGCCACATCTACCAGTTCAGCCAGCATGGCCTTCATTTCCCGGATGTCCGACTCCATGCCTTCAATCCGCTGTTCCAATTCCTGCGTTATCATTCGGTTTCGGTTTAAGGTTATAATTCAACTTCATCGCCGCCTTAACCCGGTTCGAGTCGGGCACCTGCGCGTAAATCTGCGTGGTCTTGACATGCTTATGGTTGAGCATCTTGCTCACGACGTAAATATCCTCACCCTTTTCGATCAGGCTGGTGGCGTACTTATGCCGCCAGTTGTGGAATTTGGCCTTGTCCTTCATCCCCACGCTCGTGAACCACTCTTTCAGCTTCGTGCGGGTGCGGCTGTAGTTCAAGTCGGGGAAGACGAGCGCCCCCTTCTCCCCGCGTGTCCCCAGCAAATCTACTGCCTGCTGGCTCACGTAATGCTTGAACGACCTTTCCGGTTTGGGATCGATGATATGGAAGTACCAGGCTTCCTGCCCCTTGGAGTAATGCAGATCACCCCATTTGAGAATCCTCAAAGCACTGAACCGGAACCCCGTCATCAGCGCGAACAGGGAAGAACGATAAACAAGCTCGTCTTCGCAGGGGTTATCCAGCAAGAGTTGCAATTCTTCGTCGTCGATGATCTCCCGCGGCGAGTCCACGTTGCTGATACGCGGCACCCGTAGCGTGTAATCCTCCTGCAAATACTTATCACGGAAAGCGGTCTGCACGATCAACGCGAACTTATCATAATAAGACGCAGCGGAGTTCTGATTGAGCTTGACCTTCTCTGATTTCAGCGAAGTCGTTGAAAGAAGAAAAGTCTTGAACTTCTTGAGAAATTCTTCATCGATGTGCCGGAAGCGGAAATGATCACCCACAAACTTTTTGAGGTATTTGATGCCGGTTTCATAGTGCGTAGTATCAACCTTCTCGCGCTGCTTCGCGCGGATGAAGTTTAGGGCGTAGGTGTAGAAATCCACCTCCAGCGCGTCCTGGTTGAAAAGCCCGTTAGCCTCCAGCATCAGCGCGTTCATCCGTTTGAGATAAATCTTCTCCGCGATCTCCATGCAAAGACTGTTCTCCTTCTTCTGCAAGGAAGTCACCGGATTCTTATACAGGTAAAGGCCCAGCTTCTCGCGCCGCGTGTACACCTTCTTCTGCGGGTTCCACACGGCCGGAAAGTAATCAATGTACAGACTGAGCCGCCCGCTCTTCAGTTCCGTCGATCTCAGTTTTCCTCTCATACTGTGCTGTATTTACGAACGATGAATTGAATAACAGTTTCCCGGTGAAACAGGAGATTCCGCCCGATCCTGATCTTCGGGAACTCAGGGTCTTTGATCAATCTGAAGAGCGTCCGCTCGCTGAGGTTAGTGACCTGGGCCAATTGCTGGATGGTGATCAGATCCCCCATCCCCGAAGCAGCCTCCACCTTCACCGGGCCGATCTTTTCAACAGGCGGAGAACTGTCTATAACTGCCGGAGCCTCCGCCTTCTTCAACCGCTCCCGCTTCTCCCGCAACTTATAATTACGCTGCGCACAAACCAACGAACAATACTTCGTCGTCGCTTTTTGCGCGATGAAGATCTCGTTGCAATGCTCGCAGACTTTCTTGATCCGTTGGTTGCTGCTCATGGACAAAAAGTTAAGTGTTCGAAATGCCCAAAACTGACCCGGAAAGACGCGAAGTGCCAATAACCGCCAAATACTGCCATATACTGACAACTTCTCCTTACCTCCCCATCACGTTTTGTACTGTTTCATCTCAAAACAATACTAAGCCTTTTCAAAACACGAGCAAAATAAAACGGGAACAAAAAAGGGCAATCCGCTGGATTGCCCTACTGTATTACATTACGTTAGATAAACAAAGAAAATTTAAAGCAATTAAAAACAAGCCGCTACTTCCCGATACAAAACTTCGAAAAAATATAGTCCAACCGGTCCTCATTCGTCACCTCCCCGGCGATATCCGCTAAATAATGCAGGCACCGGCGAATGTCGAGCGCGAGGAGATCCCCGGGCAGCCCGTTATCCATTCCTCCCTTCACATCTTTCAACGAAGACAGCACTTCCTGCAGCGCCGAGTAATGGCGAACGTTTGTAATGATGGTATTTTCTGTGTTGATGGCGCCGCCCATCACTTTGTGTACCAGCTGATCTTTCAACTCCGTGATCTGGGAATGATCGCGGGCGGAGATGAAAATGATCCCGGGAATGAAACTGAATTTGGCGCGCGCTTCCTCGGCCCCCAGCACGTCGGATTTATTGCCGACCAACAGGTACGAAATCCCCTCGTGATCGAATTCCTTCACTTGTTCCAGCAAATCATCCACCGTCAGTTCAGACACATCGAACAGGTATACCACGATGCCCGCTTCGCGCATCTTCTCCAGCGACTTCTGTACCCCGATGCTCTCGATGGCATCGTTGCTTTCCCGGATGCCCGCCGTATCGATTAGGCGGAACAGGATGCCGCCGATGTTGAGCACTTCTTCGATGGTGTCGCGCGTGGTGCCGGCGATGTCGCTCACGATGGCGCGGTTTTCATTGAGCAGCGTGTTGAGCAGGGTGGATTTCCCGGCGTTCGGGCGCCCGATGATCGCGGTATTTACACCGTTTTTGATAACGTTCCCCACTTTGAACGACGAAATCAGCCGCGAAACTTCCGAAACGGATTCGTTTACCAGCGCGTACAGGGCAGTGCGGTCTGCGAATTCCACGTCTTCCTGGCTGAAATCGAGCTCGAGCTCTATGAGTGCGGAAAATTTGATGAGTTGTTCGCGGAGGGCGTACAGCTCGCGCGAAAAGCCGCCGCGCATTTGCTGGAGCGCCGTTTGGTGCGAAGCGGCCGTGTTGCTGGCGATCAGGTCGGCGACGGATTCGGCTTGCGTAAGATCGAGCTTGCCGTTGAGGAACGCCCGCTGGGTGAACTCTCCGGGCCGCGCAAGCCGCGCGCCTTCAGCGATGCAGGCTTCCACGATCTGCTGCTGGATGAAAGGTGAACCATGACAGGAAATTTCCACCACTTCCTCGCCGGTGTAAGACTTCGGCGCACGGTAAAGTGAAACCACCACCTCGTCTACAAGGCGCCCCTGGAAATGGAGCCCGCCGAAATGCAGGGTGTGGGTGGGTTGCGAAGCCAAATCTTTCGAGGGGAACAGCCGGTCGGTGATGGCTACGGCCGCTTTGCCGCTCAGCCGGATCACGGCAATGGCGCCAACGCCCGGCGCGGTTGCGATGGCCACGATGGTGTCGTCGTGCCCGCCAAGTTTTCCTATCATGGCCCGAAATTAAAGAAAATCTCCGTGCCGGCGGGGCGGGGCCGTTGGGCCCAATAAAAAATCCCCCCGGTAAACCAGGGGGATTTAGTATGTACTACTAGCTTGAGACTAAATACTACTCTTGGAGGGTGAAGCGGATAGGCAGGTTGAACTGCACAGATACCTGGCGTCCGTTCTGCTTACCGGGTTTCCATTTCGGCATTTTCTTCACCACGCGGATGGCCTCATCTTCGAGACCGCCGCCTTTGGCTTGCCCAACAGTTTTCACATCCTTGATGTTACCTTCCGAGTCTACCACGAATGATACGAACACGGTACCCTGGATGCCGTTTTCAGTGGCCAGGTGGGGGTAACGGATGTTATTGCTGAGGAACTTGTTGAGCGCTTCGTCACCACCGGGGAAGGTCGGAGGTTGTTCCACGAAGGTGAAAATCTCCTCTTTCGGGGGCGGCGGGGGCGCGTCAACTACGCCGGTACCTTTGGAATCATTGATCAGGCCCGGGTCGATACCGTTAGGATCGCCTTCTACGGTTTTGGTAGAAACGGCCTTGTCTTTGATCTCTTCAATCTTTACCAGTTCTTCCTCAGCTTTCACCTCTTCGTCTTTCTTGATCACCGGAGGGGTGAACTGAACAGACGGCTTCACCGGCGGGGGCGGAGCGGGCGGCGGAGGGGGCGGGGGCGGAGTTTTCGGATCGTCCGGCAACTTCACGTCCTCCAGTTTAATATCCTCGATGACCGGCTTGGTGTTTTTATCTGTATTGTCTGCTTTCAGGTTCAGGTAGATGAAGTAAGAGCCGACAATCAGCAACGCCATGGCAGCCGTTCCCAGGATAGAGTTCCGAACGCGCTTGTCGTACTTCTTGCGAAGCTCGTAAGCACCGTAGTTCTTGTTCCTGTCTTCGAACAGGATGTCAAGAAAGTCGGACTTGAGAATTTTAGCTGTATCCATAGTTACACGTTTATTGATGGATGCAAAAAATGATTGTTTTCCATACTACTGGATGCCGTTGCTGGCTTCAGTAGATTTGATCCATTGCTTGTCCTGGTCGCTGATATCCACCGTAGCATAACGCTGGATACGGTTGATGGCCATTTCATCCAATAAATCTACAAAGTTCTTGTACGTAGAGCCATCGTCAGCTTTGATGATGACAACCACGTCTTCAGGCTCTCCTTTGCTGTTCCGCAGGCGGGCCACTTCATCACGTTTTTTGATGATGATGTCGCGGATGCCGTTGGTATTGGCGAAGGTGGTTGCTTTGAAGAAGTCCGGGTTGCTGGAGGCATTCGGATCCTGTGCCAACCCTTCGTAGTAGTAAACCTGGTCTTTTTTACCCAACAGGATGGTAAGAGCGGTGGATTCTTTCACCTTGTTCTGCTCTTCCTGCTTTTCAGTATCCTTGGGCATGATCAGGTCCATGGTCTTGGGCTTCGACATGGTGGTGGTGAGCATGAAGAAGGTGATCAGGAGAAACCCGAGATCCACCATCGGAGTCATGTCCACACGGGTAGAAAGTTTTTTGCCTTTCTTGACGCCGTGTTTCTTCTTACCACCGCCCTGACTACTGGTATCCATTTCAGCCATGGTAGCAATATTTTTTAGTTACTTAATGTTGTTTACTGACAGGAGGGCCTTTTAATGGGCTTAATCCTGGTTTTGCTCTTCATACAGCGCAGCCGCGGAGCCTGCCGGTTTGGCCTCCAGGTTGGTCACCAGGTTTAATTTCTGGATTTTCTTTTCCTTGAAGGTGTCCAGCACCCGTTTGATCACGGGGTAGGGCGTCTCGTTGTCGGCCTTGATGCAATACTTCAGCTTGTTGTTGTTCCCTTGCGCGGCACGTGCGTACTCGATCCAGATCGCCAGCTCGTTGTTCGTGGAATCCATGGGGATGCCTTTCTCAACATTACTTTGCTTGCGCTGGTCGGCCGTAAGGTTCAATACCTGTTTCAGGTTTTTGAAATCCGTACCTACGCTGGAGCCAACCATGAAGTTCCGGATATCCTTCTCTTCCAGGCCAAGCTTGAAGTTGGTATTCAGGTCTTCGATGAGTTGTCTTCTTTTGGGCTGACCGTCCATGCTGAAAAACACTCTTCCGTCTTTGTCCACTGTCAGCAGGATCACGTCCGCGTCCGGCAGCAGCTGGGTGTTGATGGAGGAGGGAGTCACCACCGCAACCGGTTCGTCCGGTTTGAATTTGGTGGCGAGCATGAAGAAGGTCAGCAGCAGGAAAGCCACGTCACACATCGCCGTCATGTCGATGAGGGTGCTTTTCCTTGGCATTTTTACCTTTGGCATCTTACACTCCTTTTGTTTGGTTCACTTAATTAGATTCAGTTCGCGGTAGATTCCACAATAATTTACGAAATTATTTGTGGTTGGCAGCGAAAGACTGTGTCAAAGTAAAGCCAGATTCGTCGATAGCGTAGGTGATGCTGTCGATATTGGTAGTGAAGTAGTTATACATGATGATCGCGATAGCGGAGGTACCGATACCCAGTGCCGTGTTGATGAGGGCCTCAGAGATACCGAGTGCCAGTGCGGAAGAGTCCGGAGCACCGCTGTTAGACATCGCGGAGAACGCCTTGATCATCCCGAGTACCGTACCGAACAGCCCTACCAGCGTAGCTACGGAAGCGATGGTAGACAGGAACACGAGGTTCTTTTCCATCATCGGGAGCTCCAGCGCAGTCGTTTCCTCGATTTCGTTCTTGATGGTCAGGATCTTCTGGTCCGTGTCCAGCTCGGTGTTGGTGATCATTTCCTTGTACTTCTTCAGGCCTGCTTTCAGAACATTCCCTACAGAGCCTTTTTGCTTGTCGCATTCCGCCATTGCAGCGTCAACGTTTTTGTTCGCCAGGTGATACTGCACTTTACGTACCAGCTCGGATCCGCTGAATTTACCCTTTGCTTTCGACAGGTACAGGGCACGCTCGATTACGAAAGTGATACAAATCAACAAGATTGAGATAAGAATAGGCACGATGGCGCCACCTTTGTGAACGGTACCAAACCATTTTCCAATTCCGGTGTCTACCGGGTGATTCTCAGGATTGCCTCCCTGGAAGTTCTGAGCATTACCTAATACAAAAATGTAAAAGATGTATGCGATGGCGATACAAATAGGTACAGCCAGGATCGCAAATAAATTGGACGATTTTTTGGCTTGATGAGAAGTCGTTTTGGCAGCAGCTGCAGTCACAGTTGTTTTAGTCTCAGCCATGTTGATTGAATTTTAGTGTTAAAAATTAAACTGTTTGTTTGTTAGTAATTAAAAAGTTTAGATCGCAATTTCATAATTCACACGGGTAACCCGCTTATAATCAGTGATTCGCAAAGTTATAAGCCTTCCTCAAAAAAACAAGTGTCACCCAAAAAATTTAACCACACTTCACAAAAGCCCCACCATAGGGCATTCCACTCCCCTTCACATTAATTGAGCAAACACTTAGATAGAAAAAATAAATAATGTTATTCTTACTGTCCTCTCCCAACTTAGCTCTACCGACACGGCGGAATCGATTGATTTTTTTTCAAAGTTGGACGCACAATTTAAGAAAATTTCCAAACGATCCAACAGAAATTTTAAATACTTACGATTCCTATTTCATGGTTCCCCCTGCATTCACATCGCAGCAACGCTCCCGTTACAGGGAATGCCTTCGGGCAATTTACAGATTTTTAATTTCCGCTCTTACTGCATTTTTTGTCTTTTATGGATTTTAACGATTTATTATGACTTTCTTACCCTTCTTTTGTCTCCGCTTATTATTTACCACACAAAAACCAATCACCACGCACATGCAACTACAGCGCACCTTTGCCGCTGCCGTAGCCGGCGTATTGTGCACAGCACTGCTGATGCCGTCCGCCACTCACGCCCAGCGCAGGAAGAAAAATGAAAAAACTCCTGCCGCCGCGTCCCCGGCCAAAGACACCACCGCCCGGCCCGCCGGCCCCCAAAGGCCCTCCGGACCGCCCAAACCGCAACCCAAGAAGTTCACCGAAGTCATCAACGCCAACGCCGTTGCCGACTCCGGCCTGTTCAACATCTACAAACAGGAAGACCGCTTCTTCGCCGAAATCCCTGATGCCCTCCTCGGCAGAGACATCCTCGTGGTAAGCCGCCTCTCCAAGTCCGCCGCCGGCCTCCGCGCCCGCATGATGGGCTTCGCCGGCGACCAGATCAACGAAACCGTCATCCGCTTCGAAAAAGGCCCTAACCATCGCATTTTCCTGAAGAACATCTCCTTCTCGGAACGCTCCAAAGACTCCACCCAGCCCATGTTCGTGGCCGTGATGAACTCCAACGTGCAACCCATCGTGGCTTCGTTCGACGTAAAAGCGTACTCCAGGAACGGCAAAGGTTCCGTGGTAGACCTCACCGATTACATTAACAGCGATAACGACGTCCTGTTCTTCGACAGCAGCGTAAAAGGTATGCTGAAACTCGGCGCTCCGCAGGGAGACAAGTCGTACATCGACGATGTGCGCTCCTATCCCGAGAACATCGAGATCAAAACCGTTAAAACCTACTCCAAACAAGGCACTCCCCCCATGCCGGGCATGCCCCCTGCCGGCGGCGGCTTCGCTACCGTAGAGCTCAACAGCTCCATCGTACTGCTCCCCGCCGTTCCCATGGAACCCCGCTACTTCGATCCCCGCGTCGGCTACTTCGCCACCGGCATCACCGACTTCGACGCAGACCCGCAGGGCGTGAAGAAACTCGCCATGATCACCCGCTGGCGCCTCGAACCCAAGGCCGAAGACATGGAAAAATTCCGTCGCGGTGAACTGGTGGAACCCAAAAAGCCCATCATTTTCTACATCGATCCCGCAACCCCTGAAAAATGGCGCAAATATCTCATCATGGGGGTGAACGACTGGCAGGGTGCATTCGAACAGGCAGGCTTCAAAAACGCCATCTCCGCCCGCATGGCCCCCACCCGCGCCGAAGACTCCACCTGGAGCCTGGAAGACGCACGGTACAGCGCCATCGTATATAAACCTTCCGACGTGCCCAACGCCTCCGGCCCGCACGTACACGATCCCCGCTCCGGCGAGATCCTGGAAAGCCACATCAACTGGTACCATAACGTCATGAGCCTCCTCCGCAACTGGTACATGATCCAGGCGGCGCCCAACGACGAGCGCGCACGCAAAATGCAGTTCGACGACCAGCTGATGGGCGAACTCATCCGCTTCGTATCCAGCCACGAAGTTGGCCACACCCTCGGCCTCCGTCACAACTTCGGCTCCAGCTCCACCTATCCCGTAGAAAAACTCCGCGATAAGAACTGGGTGAAAGAACACGGCCACGCCGCTTCCATCATGGACTACGCCCGTTTCAACTACGTAGCACAGCCGGGCGACGGCATCTCCGGCGCCGATCTGTATCCCCGCATCAACTATTACGACAAATGGGCCATCGAATGGGGGTATAAAGCCATCCCCGGCACCAACGCCGATTCCGAGCGGCCTACCCTCAACAAATGGGTGATCAACCGCCTGCAGGACAAACGTTACTGGTTCGGCACCGAAATGAACCCCGACGATCCGCGCAGCCAGAACGAAGACCTGGGCGACAACGCCATGAAAGCCAGCGAATACGGTATCAAAAACCTTCAGCGCATCCTCCCCAATCTCATGGCCTGGACCCGCACTGAAAACGAAGGCTATTCCAGCCTGGCCACCATGTACCAGGAACTCCTCGGTCAGTTCGGCCGCTACAACGGCCACGTAGCCAAAAACATCGCCGGTATCTACGAAACGCCGAAAACCGTTGAACAGTCCGGCACCGTATACGAGCCAGTTGCCAAAGCCACCCAGCAGGATGCCCTGAAATTCCTCCAGGCCCAGCTGTTCAGCACCCCGAACTGGCTGCTCGACAAGGAAATCCTGGCCCGCGTTGGCGGAAACGCCCCCACCCTCATCCTGACTCAGCAGGAACGCGTGCTCGCCCGTCTGCTCAGCACCAACACCTTTGTGAAACTGCTGAACAACGAAGCCGTGAACCCCGCTGCCTACAAGGCTGTGGACTATGCTACCGACCTGAAAAAAGGCATCTTCTCCGAGATTTACACCCGCAAACCTGTAGACATTTATCGCCGCAACCTGCAGAAAGCCTACATCACGCAGCTTTCCAAGCTGGTGAAGGAGCCTGAAACCTCCCCGAACCAGATGATGATGGGCGGTGGCGGCCCCAACCCCATGACGTCCGACGCGGCCAGCATCGCCCGCGCACAACTGACCGCACTCCGCGGCGAAGTGCGCACGGCTGCCGCAGGAGCGCCAGACGCCATGACCCGCTTCCACCTGCAGGACCTCGCCGAGCGCATCGGCCAGGCCCTGCACCCGAAGTCCTGATCGATACAGATGAAAAATTGATAAGTCGCGGAAGCCGCATCCTTTACCGGGTGCGGCTTTTCGCATAAAAAAAGGACCGCCCATGAGTAGGCGGTCCTGTAATTTTCCCTATACTAATAAAAGTACAGGGTCAAAATTAGGTATGCGGCATGCATTGTATCTGCGCAGTGATTTTTTACCACCATTTTCCCCTGGCGGGATAATTCCGGTTGCCGGGGATGTTATTTATGATATACGCCACGATCAGCAGCAAAGCCACGCCGGAAGCCACGGGCGTCAATACGTACAAATACCCCAGCGCCCGGATCTTCGCGCTGCCGGCAACGGCCAGCAAAGCCGTAGCGCCGCCGGGCGGATGCACCGTTTTCGTCATTTGCATCACCACGATGGAACAGGCCACGGCCAGCGCGCCGGCCAGCCACTCCCATTCCGGTGAAGCAATCAGCAAACCCATCGTAACGCCTGTGACGGCGCTGAGCACGTGCCCGCCGAACACATTGCGCGGCTGAGCCAGCGGACTTTGGGTATGCCCGTATATCAGGACGGCGGATGCACCGAAAGAGCCCAGCACGAAGAGGTTGTCGCGCGCGGGCAGGTAAAAGTGATTGATCATCCCGATCAGCCCCACCCCGAGTAATGCCCCGAGGAAAGACCAGGCCATATCTTTGCGGTCGATCAGCGTTTCCCGGTAGATTACGTACTTCGCTATACGGTAAGTCCGTTTCATATGTCTCTTCATCGGGTGCAAAAATACACCTATCAATAAATTTTCTTAATATCGCCCTAAATTGACTGCCACCCCGTGAAAGAACGTCCTAACACCAACAAGATCACGATCTATGACATCGCCCAGGCGTTGGGGCTCAGCGCTTCCACGGTATCGCGCGCGTTGCAGAACAACCCGCTGATCAACGAAGAAACCCGCACCAAAGTGCAGGACGCGGCCACCAATATGGGGTATGTGCCCAACTGGATCGCGTCGAGCCTGCGCAAGAAAAGGTCCAACATCCTGGGGCTCATCGTGCCCCGCACCAGCATGTATTTCCAGAGCACCGCCATCAGCGGCATCCAGCACGAAGCCCACAAGTACGGGTTCAGCATCGTGATCGGGCAGTCTGACGAAACGGTAGCCATGGAAAAAGAGCTGGCGCATACCTTTTTTTCGCTGCGGGTAGATGGCTTGCTGGCGGCTTCGTCCATGTTCACGACCAATATCGACCACTTCTCCCCTTTCATCAAGAATAATATCCCGCTTGTGTTTTACGATCGGGTGCCGCAGGACTTTCCCGGTTACACGATCACGGGCGACGATTTCAAGGGAGGGTTCCTGGCTACGGAGCATCTGATCAAGCAGGGATGCAAAAAGATCGCGCATTTTTCCGGCCAGCTGACCTGTAACCTTTACCAGCAGCGCCTGGCGGGATATAAAGCCGCGCTGGCCAAGTACAGGATCCCGTACGACGAATCGCTGCTATATGTCCACAACCTCACGCTGGACGCGGGCGCCGAAGCGGCGCGACAGATTTTTGCGGGAAAAGTGTTGCCTGACGGGCTTTTCGCGGCCAACGACGCCTCCGCCGTCGCGTTTATCCAGGAAGCGCGGAAAGTGGGGATCGAAATCCCCGGGAAAATCAAGGTAGTAGGGTATTCCAACGACCTTTCATCGCGGATCATCAGTCCTTCCCTCACCACCATCGAACAATCGGGTTATAAAATGGGTGAAAAGGCGGTGGAAACGCTCGTTCAGCTCATCAACAAGGAAGAAAAGATCAAGATCGTGAAGAATTACGTCTTCGAAGTGGAACTGATCCAGCGCGAATCTTCTGCCATGTAACCTAAACCGTATCGTAACCGTTTAATTGCCGATCAACCTACAACAACTTTAGTATGAAGAAATCCTACCTGTTTCTGCTGGCTCCCGCCTTGGCATTATTCGCCTGTAACAGGAACGTTTACGTCCCCAATCAGATCAATGCCCCCCTGCTGAAGGAAAAGGGCGAGGTGAAAGCCTCCGTTTCACTGTCTGACTGGCAGGCGGCCTATGCTGTGACCGATAACTTCGCCATCATGGCCAACGGCCAATATATTTCCCGCCTGCTTACGCTGGAGGGCGACGGGATCGACGACGATCCGATCATAGACCCCAATACCCGCGGCGGGCTGATCGAATTGGGCGCGGGTTATACCAAGGCGCTCGGCGTTTCGAAGAAAGCGGTTTTCGAAGTATATGGCGGTTATGGTTATGGAGGGTTCAGGACGTTGGAGGAATCCTACCTGTCCAAGCCCGATTCCGTGCGCGGGTACGACGATTACCGGCTTCGCACGAAGTTTCACAAGTTTTTTATCCAGCCTTCGTTCGGATTGTCGCACAAGGTGGTGGAAGTCGCGGTTTCGACCCGGTTTTCGCTGGTGAATTTCAATGATGTTTCCAGCGGTCGGCTGACCTGGGACGGCGATCCCGATATGAGAATGGATTTCCAGCGGCTGGACGGCAAGCTGATCGGTTTCATGGAACCGGCGGCTACGGTGCGCGTGGGTTTTAAAAATATCAAATGGTTCTGGCAGTTGCGCGCCTCCGTTCCCCTGCGTTCAGACGGCGTGGAAGCCGGCCCGACCCTGAACAATTACTTCCAGCCTTTCTCCTTCAATACCGGCATTTCCCTGAATTTCGGGAACTGGCTGAAGGATTAAAACGAACTGACGGTAGCCCGGCTACATTTTTAATAAACGGTCTGCATCTGGTGAGGCATTCAATGCCGCCGGTTGCAGACCGTTTTTTTTGTGAAAGCGGTCAGTAAAAAAGCGGGCCGTTAAGCCCGCTTTCCCGCGTATTCGAATTCGTTCGGTGATTTATTGCAGTTTGATGGCTGCGGCATGTCGGAAACCCTTTTGCTGCGCGGCAGCCGGTATTTTGATCTCAACGGCACCATCCTGCTCCTTCCAGCTCAGCTTACCGTGGTATCCAAGGAGTTGCATTTTTGTGCCTTTTTTAGGTTTTATACCATTGAAACGGATGACGGCGGGGAGCTGTTCACCTTCTTTCAGCAGATAGATCGCGTAGATGCCGCCATCGCGCTTTTGGGTGAAGCAGACATTCCCGTCTTTATATGGCGCAATGGAGCGGGTGCCGTAAATCGCGTCGCCGTTCAATTGCATCCAGGCACCGATGCTGTCGAGCTTGCGGTAGGCTTCGTCGTGCCAGGTGCCATCGGGGCCGGGGCCGATATTGAGCAGATAGTTCCCGCCTTTGGCCACGATATCTACCAGGTTATGGATGATCGTGTTGGTGGATTTGTATTGGTCGTTGGGCACGTAGCTCCAGGAGCCGCCCATGGTCATGCAGGTTTCCCAGGGATAATCGAGGGGCTTGTCGGGAATGGTTTGTTCGGGCGTACGGTAGTTTTCGTACGGGCCGTGAACACTCCGGTCTACCACGATGAGGCCGGGCTGGTTCTTCCGCGCCATTGCCGTGATGCCGGGCATATCGATATCCTGGTCCTGCGCCGGTGTTTTGTTCCACGACAGGGATTCCTTGGTGTGCATGCTGAGCGGGCGGACCCATCCACCATCCAGCCAAAGGATATCGACCTTGCCGTAGCCCGTCATCAGTTCCTGGATCTGATTGAACGTGAATTTCTTGAAAGCATTCCAGCGTTCGGGGTATTTGGACAGTTCGTAGCTGGGGTTACGGTCTTTCGGCGGGAAATAGCTCCACCAGTAGGAATCTACGTGCCAGTCAGGCTTGGAGAAATAAGCACCGATA
Source organism: Chitinophaga rhizosphaerae (assembly GCF_003958645.1). GTDB lineage: Bacteria > Bacteroidota > Bacteroidia > Chitinophagales > Chitinophagaceae > Chitinophaga > Chitinophaga rhizosphaerae. Next base: position 228,747 of record NZ_RXLO01000003.1, on the reverse strand, counting down.
TGGATGCCTTCTTTGCGGAAAGCGTTGAAGACTTCCCGGGTAACATCGGCACGGGGATCTTTGCTGAAAGGCACGTTGGGCGCGGTAATCTTATAATCCGACTGCCTGGTGTCGAACATGTTGAAGCCGTCGTGATGCTTGGTGGTGAAAACCATGTATTTCATCCCGGCCTTTTTAGCCGCGGCGGCCCATTTTGCGGGGTCGAAATTTACGGGATTGAAGGTATTGGGCAGCGCTTCGTACTTTTTCACGTATTCGTAGTAAGGTATGCCGGCGGGTTGCCGTTGGGTCCAGCCCTCGTCTTCCGGGCAGAGGCTCCAGGACTCCACGATCCCCCATTGGGAATACGTTCCCCAGTGCATCATCAGGCCAAACTTCCAATCCTGCCATGCTTCGAGTTTTTCGAGCACCAGCGGGTCCGTTTCTTTCACATACGGCTCGTGCTGCGCCTGGGCGGAAATACCCGCCAGCAGGCAGCCGGCCAATATCAAATGCTTCATCTTCATGGTTTTGTTCACTGTTTTTAATTGTTCACTGTTATGGTTTGGTAACACTTTTTACATGCCAGGCCTGCAGTTGCGAACGCACCGCTTCCAGCCCGAGGCTTGTTTCCACCTCCACCGTACGGCTCATGCCCGGCAACAGGTCGAAATAGTTATCCGAAAAATGCGATTGGTCGTCTTTATCCAGTAGCAGCCAGACGTTTTTCGCCAGCTTTTGCGAGCTGAGGGTCACTCGTTTTTTTCCACCCGATTCCGTCACTTCCAGGCGTATGTCCGGTTCCGGCAACTCCAGTTCCCGGGGTGCAACAAAATAAAACACATTCTCAGAGAGGGTTTGGTTTTGATTTACCACTTTGGCATACAATATTACCTTCCGCGGACCGGCCCCTTGCAACAGCGCGGCCCGGTCCATCCGCCAGGCGATTTCCGAAGTATTGGCTTTCGCCGTGACGGGTTCGGTGAACGAACGAACCACTTTCCCTTCCATATCCATCAGCGTCAATTCCAGTTTCGCTTTTTCATCCTTCCAGAGATCGTTCACGATATATGCCCTCACTTGCCCCTCTTCGGCAGACAGGCTTACCAGCAGCGGCGTAAACGCTTTCTGCGCGAAGTATTGCAAGGCCTTCCAGCGACCGAAATAGTCGATGCTGCTCCACGAGGCTCCGGGCCAGGTATCGTTCAACTGCCAGTAAAGCGTGCCCATACAGAATGGCATATTGCGGCGGTGCGCTTCCAGCCCGATCTTCATCCCTTCCGCCTGCAACACCTGGCTCATATACAGGAATCCGGCGAAGTCTTTCGGGCGATGGTAATAATGGTCCATATAAGTCTGGATCGCGGCATTACCACGGGTAAAGGATTTCTGGTGCGATTGCATCACGAAGGAATGGATGTCCCACTGCGTGGAATCCGCGAACCGGCGAACAGTGTGCAGGTCCGGGAACGACTGGAAACCGAATTCGCTCATGAAACGTGGAACGTGCGAGGTAAAGGCCTCGAACCACTCCATGCCATGCCAGACGCCCCAGTAGTGGTTATCTCCGTGGCGGAAATCCTCCGCACGCCCCCAGTTGCTGATGGGCGAAGAGGGGAAGTAGAATCTTCCGGGATCGTGCGCCCTCACTTCGTTGCGCAGCAGTTCCTGGAAAAGGGTTTCGTATCCTTTCAACATGGTGGCCCATTGTTGTTCGGAATAGGCGTAACCGTCTTTCCAACCCCAGTTCCTGATTGCCACGGCAATTTCGTTGTTGCCGCACCACAGCGCCAGGGAGGGGTGGTTCCGCAGCCGGCGGATATTGTAAGCGGTTTCCTCCTTCACCTGCGACAGGAAAGCGGGATCGGACGGGTACAGCGTGCAGGCGAACATAAAATCCTGCCATACCAGGATCCCGTTTTCATCCGCCAGGTCATAGAAAATATCGTTTTCGTAAATGCCACCGCCCCAGACCCGTACCATATTGAAATGGCTGATTTCCATGTCCCGGAACATCTTGCGATAACGTTCGTCTGTAACGCGGGGCAGGAAGTTGTCGGACGGGATGTAGTTCGCGCCTTTCATGAACACGGGTTTACCATTGACCTTCACGAAAAAGGAAGTCCCGTCCTTATCGGGCGCATTCACCACTTCCACCGTTCGCAGTCCGATGCGGCGGGTCGTTTGCTGGATGGTATCTTTTTCGTGCAGGATCGAAACGGTTACCGGGTACAGGTAGGCTTCCCCCAATCCATTGGGCCACCAGCGTTTCGGCCGATGAATGGAAAAGGGAACGGTAACCGTCTGAGTGCCGGCCTGCAGGGATGTTTGCAGCTTTTGCGCTGAAAAAGCCTTGTTGCCGCTGTGCACAACGGCGGTATAATTCCCGGCCTGTTGAACGTCCAGCGTAATCGTGGCATCGAGGGTGGCTACGGCGTCGTTGAGGTCTTGCTGGCGGACCCAGGCGTCTTTCAACTGCAATTTGTTCCAGGCGCGCAGGAACACCGGGCGCCAGATGCCGCTGGTCACGTATCGCGGGCCCCAGTCCCATCCGTAATGGTAGGGAGCTTTCCGGGCGTGAATGCTAAGGGGGATATCGCTGGCGTCGTTGCCGGCGGGGTAAACGAGCCGATCGTTGAGGAATTTCGGCATATCATAGGCGATCGGGCTGTGGAACAGGATGCGCAAAGCGTTTCCCCGCTCCCGGGCGATGCCTTTAACGGCCACCTGTTTGCCCACGAACATGTTCCGGGCTTGCAGGATGAGGGAATCGTTGAGGTAGACGTCCGCATATGTGTCCAGGCCGGTGAAATCCAGCGCGATGGCTTCCTGCGAGAACATGGAAGCGGGAATGTCGAAACTGGTGCGGTATTCCCAGTCCTTTTTGTCGATCCATTGCAGTCCTTTTTCGTTGGCACCGGCAAATGGATCGGGAATCAGCCGATGGGCGAGCAGGTCGGTGTGGACGGTCCCCGGAACGGTGGCCCGTCGCCAGATGTTTTCGTCCGTCCGGCGGAATTCCCAGCCGGAGCCCAATTCCTGTAGCTGCTGTGCCATGGCCGGCATCGACAAGACCGCCAGTCCCAAAATCCCGATAATTCTCCTCATAACTGTCTGAAAAATGGTTAATTACCGGGTAAAAATAACAGTTTATGAAGAATCGGCGGGCATTTCGGATATTTGGGGCATGAAAAGTATCTGGAACCAGATTTTGCAGTATCTCTACATTCGTAAACGCGACAAATCGGAGCCGCTCAACACCAATACGAAATTGATGCACGGCATGAACCGGATTTCCATCCTGATGTTCCTGATCGCGATACTGATTCTATTGTATAGGGTGTTCTTTCATAAGTCGCACTAGGGTGTATAGGGCGTTCAGAGTTAAGTTGCACTAAGGATTGCTCCGTCCTGAATTTTCACAAGCAGTTGGCTGCGATCCTGTTCCGCTTACCGATAAAAAAATGTGCGGCCAGGAGCTCCCGGCCGCACATCCAATCTTTTCCACTAAAAGTTTCACTTCCCGTGAACCATCTTCACAATTTCCCCCGCCGCTTTCTCCGACGCCGTCCCGTCGCCCAAAAGGGTCCATAGGGTTGCGTAGTCGGCTTTCATCTGTTGATGACGGGCCGTATCTTTCAATATCAACGTCAATTCTTTCAGGAGATTCTCTTCCGTCAGATCGTGCTGGATCAGCTCCTTCACCACCAGCTTGTCCATGATTAGGTTCACCAGCGAGATATACTTCACCTTAATCAATCGCCTGGCGAAGAAATACGAGACCGGGCTCCCCTTATAACAAACCACCTCCGGCACTCCAAACAGCGCCGTTTCGAGGGTGGCCGTTCCGCTGGTCACCAGCGCAGCCGTAGCCTGCAACAGCAACGGATAGGTCTGGTTCTTCACCGTGGAAACGTTCGGATAAGCGTCCGTAAACTGACGGAGAAACGAATCGTCCAGGCTGGGTGCCTGCGCTACGATGAACTGGTATTCCGGAAAATACTTCGCTACGGAAAGCATCACAGGCAACTTCTTCAGCACTTCCTGCTTACGGCTGCCGGGCAGCAGCGCGATAATCGGCTTGTCCGAAAACGGCGGTAACGGCGGTGCCTGCTGCGCAGCCTTCACGGCTTCGATCAGCGGATGCCCCACATACGTTACCTCGAAATCCCACTTTTTATAAAAATCCTGCTCAAACGGCAGGATCACCAGCATTTTGTCGACCACCTCACGAATCTTCTTTACGCGCCCTTCCTTCCATGCCCACACCTGCGGACTGATATAATACACCGTCCGGATGCCCTGCTGTTTCGCCCATTCGGCGATGCGCAGGTTAAACCCGGGATAATCGATCAGGATGAGCACATCCGGTTGCCAGGCTGCGATATCCTGTTTACAGTAATCGAGGTTTTTAAGAATGGTGCGCAGGTTCATGATCACTTCGGCAAAACCCATGAACGCCAGGTCGCGGTAATGCTTCACTACGGTGGCGCCGGCTTTCTGCATGAGGTCGCCGCCCCAGCAGCGGATATCGGACGAGGGGTCCTGTTTTTTGAGTTGAAGGATCAGGTTGCTTCCGTGCAGGTCTCCGGAGGCCTCTCCCGCAATGATGTAATACTTCATGCCCCGTTCTTAGATGATTTTAAGCAGCAAGATAACGATTGCGTATAACAATGTGATCAGGAATATCCCGCGGGCCGTGAGGTCGCGGTGTTTGCGGGTATACAGGTAAAACACGATACCGTTCGCCAGCAGGCAAATGCTGATGATTTTGGGGATGAGGAACCGGTTGTTGCCTAACATCTTGATGAATTCCCCCAGCCCCTGGCCTTTCGGGTAAAAAACACCCAAATAATATAGCAGAAAGGCGATAATAGGGGTCAGGAGCCCCAGCAGAATGCCCAGCGATAATTTGTCTTGTTTCAACATGTTCATAGGATTATCGGAAATGCCATTCGGCTTCCAGTTGTTTTTTCAGGCGGTAGTTGGTAAGGTCGAACTGCACCGGCACGAGCGAAGTGTAGTTGTTCTCAAGCGCCCAAACGTCGGTTTCGTCGCCACTGTCCTGGTTCTTGAACGCGCCGGTAAGCCAGTAGTATTTCTTGCCGTGAGGGTCTCTCCGTTCGTCGAACTCCTCCTGCCATTTGGCGTTAGCCTGCCGGCAGATACGGATACCTTGATAATCTTTCTCCGGAACGGCGGGAATATTCACATTGAACAGGGTATGCGCCGGCAGCGGGGTTCCCAGCATTTTGCGCGTCACTTCATGTGCAACCTTCCGCGGGACGGACATATCGGCATCATATGCATAGTCCAGGAACGAAAAACCTACCGACGGGATTCCTTCAATGGCCGCCTCCATGGCAGCAGACATGGTGCCGGAATAAATGATATTGATGGAATGGTTCGCACCATGATTGATACCGCTCACACAAACATCGGGCGCACGGTCCAGGATCTTGTCGCGGGCGAGCTTTACACAATCAACCGGCGTACCGGAACACTGCCAGGCCTCGATACCTTCGAAGATATCCACGGAATTCAGCCGGAGCGGAAACCCCAGTGTAATGGCGTGGCCTTTGCCGGACTGCGGACTGTCGGGTGCCACCACCACCACCTGCCCCAGGGGGCGTACGGCTTCGATCAGGTTGCGGATGCCCGGGGCGGTTATCCCATCGTCGTTCGTCACCAGTATCAATTTTTCCTGCTTCACCTTTTTACTTTTATCAACAAATGTACATGCACCGGCCCATAATTCCTGCGGCTGTTCGGAATATTAACGATGAGATCAAAGATCGGATCGCTTGATTCTCCGGTAAGCGAGGAAGCTGAACAACAGGATATACCCGAAGGCGATCAGCTGCAGCGTCGATTGTTCAAACGGCCGAATCCCCTGCGATGCCAGCTGGTTCACGAGTTTCGTTTCCCCGGGAATCATCCTGTCGGTACATTCCAGCGGGAACAGCGCGCCCAAATGGGCCCTCACTTTAAAATCCACCAGCCGGCTGATGAAAAACTCGAATACATATGCATACATCACATAAATCGCGATCGCCACACCGGCACGCCGCATGAACACGCCGAGGAACATCGCCAACGCCAGATAAGCCATCGACTGTACAAATATCAGCCAGATCATTCCTATCCCATCGCCCGGACTTCCATTTCCTGACCGCAAGCCAAAAAACACGGCGCAGGCAGAGATCACGAGCGTCATAAACAACGCCATGGTGATCATCACACCGAATTTGGCCAGGATATACTGGTCTCTGCTCCAACCGTCGATGATATTCTGGCGGCTGGTCCGGAAATTATTTTCGTTGGTCAGGAAGATGATGAGCAGGATGCCCATGATCGGATACATCATACTGCCGATCCAGGCGGTGGTTTCCCAGGCTTTCGGGAAGCTGAATGCGCCGAGGAAGGTGGCCATCTGGCTGTTATTTTTCAGGATCAGCTCGTACGACCATAAAATCAATGGCACGATTACGAGGAACAGTCCGGATAAGAGCCAGAATGTGCGATAGGCTTTAACTTTCAGCCATTCTATTTTCAAAAGTTCGGTCATGGCAGGGGAATTAATTGGTCAGTTCAATGAAACGCGCTTCCAGGCTCTTTTTGCGCAGGGCGAGATAGTTGAGGGCGATGCCTTGCTCGAAGCAATAGCGATTCACCTGTTCCGCAGTTTGCCCGTTGTCGAAAACGGCCTGGAAACCGCCGTTATGCCGGCGCAGGGATCGCAGGCCGGGCATGGCGTTCAGCACCTGTTCCAGTTTGTTGCCGTCGGCCGAGTTTATTTCGATCATGTCTTCACTCGCCAGCACTTCGTCTACATGCCCGGAAGTGAGGAGCGTTCCCATTTTCAGGATCGCTACGTGCGTGCAGACTTTCTCCACTTCATCGAGCAGGTGACTGGCCATGATGACGGTGGTGCCCTGGCGCCCCAGTTCCCGGATCAGCTCACGGATCTCGGCGATACCGGCAGGGTCGAGACCGTTGGTAGGCTCGTCCAGCAGCAGCACTTCCGGGTTGCCCAGCAATGCGCTGGCAATGGCGAGGCGTTGTTTCATCCCCAGCGAATAGGTACTGAACTTTGAATCTTTCCTGGCCCAGAGACCACAGATCTTCAGCACGCGCTCGATATCGTCGCGCCCGCGCTGTTTGATGGCTGCGGCGATCTCCAGGTTACGGACCGCGGAATAATAATGGTAGAAATTGGGAGTCTCCAGCAGGGCGCCGATGCGGCGGCGAAGAGAATGATGCGGCGGCTGGCCGAACCAGGCATAAGTGCCCGAATCGGCCTTCAGCACGTCCATCACGATCCCCAACAACGTCGTTTTACCGCTGCCGTTAGGGCCCAGTACCCCGAAAACGCTGCCCGCGGGCACGTCGAAGGAAACTCCTTTCAACGCCTGGACAGGGCCATAGCGCTTGGAGAGCTGGTGCAGGGATAGCATGTGTGTGTTTTCCAAGTTGACAGATTTGAATGGCGAAAATATAAAAATCAGTTTCGGATCGGCTTGCCGGTTTTCAGCACGCTCTGCAACCTTTCCAGGGTTTTACGCTCGCCGCAAAGGCTAAGGAACGCTTCCCTTTCAAGGTCGAGAAGGTACTGCTCGCTGACAAGCGCAGGCTCGGACAGGTCGCCGCCGCACATCACGTACGCCAGCTTCCCGGCGATCTTGCCGTCGTGCTCCGAAATATAGTTGGCAAATTTCATGGCATTGATGCCGGTGAGCATCGCGCCCAGGGCGCCACGCCCCAGCACCCGGATGTCTGTCCGCTCGATAGGCCGAACATATCCCGCATCGGCCAGTTCCAGGGCTTTCTGCTTGGCATCAGCGATGATCCGGCTGTGATTGAGGCTCACCGCGTCTGTTCCATGCCGGAGGATCCCCAGTCCGAACGCCTCCGCGGCCGATGTGGCCACCTTCGCCTGCGCGATGGTCAGGAAGCGGTCCTGCAAAATCGGGTTCTCGATCTGGCCTTCACGATATTCGTCGGACGCGCGCAGCGCAAATTCTTTGGTCCCGCCGCCGCCGGGGATCAATCCCACGCCCAGCTCCACCAGGCCGATGTACGTTTCCGCACCGGCCTGCACCGCATCCGCATGGAGGCTCATCTCGCACCCACCGCCCAACGTCAGCCCGTGCGGCGCCACCACCACGGGGATGGAAGAATACCGCAGCCGCATCGTGCTCCGCTGGAACAGGCGGATGGCCATGTCCAGCTCGTCGTACTCCTGCTCCGCCGCAAACATGAAGATCATGCCCACGTTGGCGCCGGCCGAGAAATTGGCCGCGTCGTTGGCGAGCACCAGGCCGCGGAAGTCTTTCTCCGCGCGGTCGATGGATTTATGCACGCCTTCCAGCACCTCGCCGCCGATGGTATTCATCTTGGTCTTCCATTCGAGCGACAATATCCCGTCCCCCAAATCGTACAGGTTGCAGGCGCTGTTTTTCCAGACGATGTTGTTGGAAATATTTTCGAGGATGATGAACGCATCCGCACCGGGCACCGGTTGATAGGATTTCGAGGCCAGGTCGTAATAGCATTTCTTCCCGCCATCGATTTTGTAAAAGCTTTTCGCGCCCGAAGCGAGCATTTCCTCCACCCAGGGCGCCACTGTCCGGCCTTTGTCCTTAATGGTCTTAATGCCGTTTTCCACACCGAGCAGGTCCCAGGTCTCGAACGCCCCGATCTCCCATCCGAAGCCGGCTTTCATGGCGTCGTCCACTTTATAGAGATCATCGGCGATCTCGGGAATGCGGTGGGAAATGTAGGAAAACAGGTATGCGTGGAAGTTTTTGTAGAACTCGCCCGCTTTATCGCCGGCGGTGGCCAGCATCCTGATGCGTTGCTTGAGGTCTTCCACGGGCTTCGCCGCGTCGATAGACGCGAATTTCGCGCGTTGTTTCGGACCGTATTCCATGGTCTGAAGGTTGAGGGTAAGGATTTCCTTCCCGCCTTCGCCTTTCGTTTTCTTGTAAAAGCCCTGGCCGGTTTTATCGCCGAGCCAGTTATTTTCCACCACTTTCTGCAGGAACGGCGGAATCTCCATGATGGCGCGCGCTTCGTCGTTCGGTGCGTTCTCTGCCACGCCTTTGGCCACTTTCACGAGGGTGTCGATGCCCACCACATCAGCGGTGCGGAAGGTGGCGGACTTGGGCCGGCCGATGATGGGGCCCGTCAGTGCATCGATCTCGTCGATCCCCAACCCCATATCCTGCATGATGTGGAAAATGGCCATGATGGAGAAAACGCCCACGCGGTTGGCGATGAATGCCGGCGTGTCCTTACACAGCACGGTAGTTTTGCCGAGATACAGGTCGCCGTAATGCATGAGAAAATCCGTCACGGCCGGGTCTGTATGCGGCGTGGGGATGATTTCCAGCAGGCGGAGATAGCGGGGCGGGTTGAAGAAGTGCGTGCCGCAGAAATGTTTCCGAAAATCTTCGCTGCGCCCTTCCGTCATGAGATGGATGGGAATGCCGGATGTATTGGAAGTGATGAGGGTGCCCGGCGTGCGGAATTGCTCCACCTGTTCGAACACCTTCTTTTTAATATCGAGATTTTCTACTACTACTTCGATGATCCAGTCGCAGCCGGCGATGGATTTCATATCGTCGTCGAAATTGCCGGTGGAGATGTGATTGGCGGCTTCTTTGGTATAAAGCGGGGAAGGATTGGATTTGATGGCGGCCTGGAGCGCGTCGTTCACGATACGGTTGCGAACGGCCTTGCTTTCGAGGGTGAGGCCTTTGGCTTTTTCCTTATCATTCGGTTCTTTCGGCACGATATCGAGCAGTAAAACCTTCACGCCTACACCGGCGAAGTGGCAAGCGATCCGCGAGCCCATTACACCAGAGCCCAGCACAGCAACTTTATTGATCCTTCTTTGCATAATTTCCAGCTTTAGAGCAATGAATTTAGCATTTTTTACGGTTGAAAACTTGCGAAAACAGAAAAAGGCCGGCGAATCCGCCGGCCTTTTAACATTATTTTCTGACGATCAGCTGATCCCGCTACCCGGGGCCACGGTGGCGTCCGGGTTCACGAATACCAGCTTGCCATTATCTTCTGCCATGAGGATCATACCCTGGCTTTCGATGCCGCGCATTTTGCGGGGGGCCAGGTTGGCGACCAGCGTCACCTGTTTGCCGATGATGGCTTCGGGCGCGTAGTGCTCCGCGATCCCCGACACCACGGTCCGCTGTTCGCTGCCGAGGTCTACGGTGAGTTTCAACAGTTTATCCGCCTTCGGTACCTTCTCGGCATGCGTGATGGTACCGGCGCGCAGGTCCAGCTTCGCGAAATCGTCGTACTGGATCTCGGCCTTCGCAGGCTTCGCTTCCGGCGCAGGTGCAGCAGCCGCGGCGGCCGCCGCGGCAGATTTTTTCAGTCCGGCGTGAAGTTTTTCCACCTGTGCCGTCACCTGTTCGTCTTCGATCTTCCTGAACAGCAGTTCAGGCGCGCGCAGCGAGTATCCTACGCTTACGAGCTTCATGCTCCCGGCGTTTTCCCAATCCAGCATCCTGTCCACCACTTTCAGCATATGGCAGATTTTCTGCGCGGTAAACGGCAGGAAGGGATTGAGGAAAATGGCGAGATTGGCCGTGAGCTGCAGGCAGACGTGCATGCAGTTGTCGATCTTTTCCTGGTTGGCGGCCTGCAGTTCCGGCGTTTTCGCCAGTATCCAGGGTTGTTTTTCCTGGAGGTAGCGGTTGCCTTCGCGGGCCACGTTCATCACTTCGGCGAGCGCGTCGCGGAAACGGAAGTGCTCGAGGTTTTCGGCGATCTTCAATTTCGCATCCTGCAGCATCGCAAAAATGGCATCGTCTGCCGCATCTTTCACGGATGCGTGCATTTGAGGCACTTTCCCGCCGCACAGCTTGTGCATCAATACCATGGTACGGTTCACGAAGTTGCCGAGGTTAGCGACCAGCTCGTTGTTATTCCGGTCCTGGAAATCCTTCCAGGTGAAATCGTTGTCTTTCGTTTCGGGCGCCGTAGAACAGAGCACGTACCGGAGCACGTCCTGCTGGTCGGGGAAATCCTTGATATAATCGTGTACCCATACGGCCCAGTTGCGGGAAGTGGATACTTTTTCGCCCTCGATGTTGAGGAATTCGTTGGCCGGAACGTTGTCCGGGACGATGAAGCCGCCGTGACCCTTGAGCATCGCGGGGAAGATGATACAGTGGAACACGATATTGTCTTTCCCGATGAAATGCACCAGGCGCGTATCTTCCTTGCACCAGTAATCGGCCCAGTTTTCGGTGAGCTCCTTGGTGGCGGAAATATATCCGATCGGCGCGTCGAACCAAACGTACAGCACTTTCCCTTCGGCGTCCGGCAGCGGCACCTTGATGCCCCAGCTGCTGTCGCGCGTCATGGCGCGGCTTTGCAGGCCGTTGTCCAGCCAGCTTTTACACTGTCCGAACACGTTATTTTTCCATTCCTTGTGGTCTTCGAGAATCCATTGTTTCAACCAGGGCTCGTATTGCTGGAGGGGCATGTACCAGTGTTTGGTCTTGCGCTTCACCGGCACCGCGTCGCTGAGGGCGGAACGGGGATTGATAAGCTCGTCCGGGCTGAGGGAACTGCCGCAGCGCTCGCACTGGTCGCCATAAGCGCGGTCGTTACCGCATTTCGGGCAGGTACCGATGATGTACCGGTCTGCGAGGAACACCTGTTTGATCTCGTCGAAATATTGTTCCGATTCCCGTTCTTCGAACAGGCCTTTATCGTACATCTCCTTGAAGAACGCCGCGGCCGTTTCATGATGGACCTGGCGGGAGGTGCGGGAGAATATATCGAAAGAAATGCCCATCGCCGCGAAGCTGTCGCGGATGACGGCGTAGTATTTATCGACGATGTCTTGCGGGCTCACGTTTTCCTGCATGGCCTTGATAGTGATGGGCACTCCATGCTCGTCTGTCCCGCAGACGAATTTTACATCCATTTTCCTGGACCTGAGATACCGCACGTAAATATCGGACGGCAGATAGCAGCCGGCCAGGTGCCCGATGTGCACCGGTCCGTTGGCATAGGGTAAAGCCGCCGTCACCAGGTATCTGTTAAATTTTTCCATTGGCGTATTCTCCGTTAAAAAATTGAAAATAACACTTACTTTGGTCACCCAATGCAGGTTATTTGTGAATTTATTACTAATCTGCAAAGGTAAACTAAAGCGACGACGAATGAGCAAAATTCCGCCCTATCTTAAAAAAGGCGACCTTATAGGCATTATGTGCCCCAGCAGTAAAATGGAGCTCCACGCGGCCGAGTTTGCGGCAGGCATACTGCGGTCATGGGGGTACCGTGTGCACCTCGGGATTACGGTAGGCACGAGTTTCCATAACTTTTCCGCGCCCGACGAGCTCCGGTTGGAGGAATTGCAGGATATGATGGACGATCCGGAGATCAAGGCGATCCTTTTCGGCCGCGGTGGCTACGGCCTCGTGTGCATCCTCGACCGGATCAATTTCTCCAGATTCCGCCGCCATCCCAAATGGCTTTGCGGGTATAGCGACATCACGGTGCTGCATACCCATCTCCAGGAGCAATTCAAGATCGCCAGCCTCCACACCCTCATGTGCAGCGGCATCACCCCGTCCACCAAAGACAATAATTATGTAGCCAGTCTCCGCGACGCCCTTTCCGGCAAACGGAGCCGTTATACCGCCGAGCCCCACCACATGAACCGTTCCGGTAAAGCTGCCGGCAAACTGGTGGGCGGCAACCTGACCCTCCTTTCCAACGTTTCCGGCACCTCGTCACAGCCCAACACCAAAGGGAAAATCCTCGTACTGGAAGACATCGGCGAATACCGCTATAACGTAGACCGCATGATGTACAACCTCAAACGGGCTGGCTGGCTCGACAACCTGGCCGGCCTCGTGGTGGGATCGTTCGCCGATCCCCGGGAAACGGAAACCCCCTTCGGCCAAACCGAGTTCGAGATCATCCGCAACCTGGTGGCGGAATATGATTATCCCGTTTGCTACGACTTCCCGGTCGGGCATCAGGACGAGAACTTCGCGCTCAAAATGGGCGTTGCGCACGAGCTGAAAGTGACGCCCCGCGGCGTTTCGCTGGCGGAGGTGCGCTGATCCCGCAGGTAACCTGTCAGCGTTGCAGGATGGAATCGAGTTTCTGGTGGTAGAAGGGATAATCCCCGAGGTTGTTATGCTCCCCGCCCTGGATGGTAAACAACGTATCGCCCGGCTTGAAGAAGGTTTTCAGCTTCTCGCCGGAAGCGTAAGGCACCGTATCGTCGTCCGTTCCGTGGAAGATCACGACGGGCGCGGTCACTTTGGGGAGATATTCGTAAGTGGGCAGCTTGAAATCGAGCATGAGGCTGTAGGGATAGATGGGCGCCACCTCGGCAGCCACGTCGTGGATGCTGTAATAGGGCGTTTCGAGGATGAGGCGCCTGCAATCGCGCACAGACGCCAGTTCCGTAGCGATCCCCGTGCCGAGGGATTTCCCGTAAATCACGATCTGGTGGGGCGCAAAGCGGGTGCGGGCCACCTTGTACATGAGGAGCGCATCCTCGTACAACGCTTCTTCCGTCAACCTGCCCGTACTTTTCCCGAATTCCCGGTAATCCATGATCAGCACGTCGTACCCGTTCCGGGTAAAATCGGGCATATACTTCGCGTACCGGTTGATGTTCGCCGTATTCCCATGGAAATAAAGCACCATCCCCCGCGGTTTTTCCGCTTTGAACAATACTGCGCTCAGTTTCACTTTCTTATTGACCGGGATCAGCATTTCCTGGAAAGGCACGTCGAATTTGTACTGGTAATTGACCGGTAAAACTTCCGGGTGAAATAGCAGCTTATCCTGCAGAAAATACAATATCACCCCGGCCAGGAGGTAGATGGCGATGGCCCAAAGGGCGATCTTCTTCAAATATTTGCGGATGGTGGACGGCTGCTGCTCCATGATTCGAAATCTTTATTCCTGCAGGATGTCGCGGATGAAAGTATGATACTCCGGGAAAGACGGCAGATTGTTATGCCCCCCGCCCTGGATGTGGATCAGCGTCACTTTCGCGGGATTGAGGGCGCGGAGGGCTTCGCTGTGGCGGATAGGGATCAACCTGTCTTTCGTTCCATGCAGGATATAGGTGTGGCAATTCACTTTCCGTATCCATCGATCGGCGCGAAGGTGGTATCGCAACACCCAGGTTACCGGTAAAATAGGTAAAAATCGCTTGACGACGCGGGTAATACTGTAATACGGCGCGTGCAGGATGCAGTACCGTGGCCGGTTATCGCAGGCCAGCTTCACCGCAAACCCGCTCCCCATGCTCCTACCGTATACCAGAATGTGGCTTTCGGGGTATTTCTCCAACTGCACGTCGTATACGAACTGCGCATCTTTCAGCAATTGCGTTTCCGAACGCTTCCCCGTGCTTTTCCCGAACCCGCGGTAATCTACCATGAGCACGTCGTAGCCATGGCGGGTATAGTCGCGGGCGTATTTGCCCCAACCCTTGATACTGCGGGTGTTTCCATGAAAATACAGCAAAAGCCCCCTCGGCTCCGGCACCTTGAAATGCAGTCCGTTCAGCCTTACGCCCGGTTCCGGGTCGAAGAACAGCTCCTCGAAAGGCTGATCGTACCGGAAAGTGAAGTCAGGATGCAGTTTCTCCGGCTTCCAGATGAAGCGGTCCTGGATGATGAAGGCCAGTACGATGAGCACGATATAACCGGCGAGGATGTAGTAAACCATACAGGACCGGGACTTTGGGTGAAAACGGGTCAGTCTTCCACATCCGGCACGATCTCCATGCCATAATCGTCCGCAGTCAGCAGCCCCTGGTCTTTCACGCCCTGAATTCTGGACGCGTCTGAATGGAGGTCGCGCACGTCGAACTGGTGATGCAGGTAATTGAAGGTATGCAATTTTCCTGCAAGTCCCGGTACGCCCGCGAGGTATTTGATGATTTCGTTCACCATGAGCAGGGCGGTGGCGCCATGCGTGGCGCCCATGGCGCCGGCGTCGAAATTGCGGAAATCGTCGAGGAGGAATTCGTTGCAGCGGTACGAAGCGGCGGGCGCTCCGCTGGCGGGCAGCATATTGAACCCTCCCCACCAGGCGGTCCAGTTATGGACTTCGCCCATGACGAAGGGTTTATTATCGAGGATGCAGGCATCGTTGGTCACGAGGTGGGTGGGGCGATGTTGCGAGCAGTCCACGATGAGGTCGAATCCCTGGAAAACCTGCCGGGCATTTTCCGGTTTTACCTGGATGAGAAAGGGGTAATGCTTGTTCCAGGGGTTGAGGGAAAAGAGGCGGCTGGCGGCCATTTTGGCCTTGTGCTTGCGCACGTCCTGCATGTTGAACAGGGGCTGGCGATGGAGGTCTTCCTCCCATATCACCCCATAATCCGCGATGCCGATCACGCCAACGCCTGCTGCGCTGAGGTATTGGGCAACGGGGCTACCCAATCCGCCCGCGCCGATGATGAGAATGCGCGCTTTCTTCAATTGCTCCTGCATCTGCACGCCCATTCCGGGCACCGCGATGGGATGTTTATATCTGTTCAGTTCTTTTTCTGACAACATGTTATGCTAAGGTCTGATTTCCTCCGCAAAGATAACCTACTCCTGCGGAAACTCCATCGTGAAACGGCTGCCCTTGCCCATAATGCTTTCCACGCGGATCTTTCCCTTGTGCGCGTCTACGATGGCTTTCACGTAAGTAAGCCCCAGCCCGAAACCTTTCACGTTATGCACGTTCCCGGTATGGGCGCGGTAAAATTTCTCGAATATGCGCGACACCGTGTCGCGGCTCATCCCGATGCCGTTGTCGGCGATCGAGATCACGAGGTTTTTGCGGGTGTTGGACGTGGCGATGCGGATCTCCAGGTTGTCTTTCGAATACTTGATCGCGTTATCGAGCAGGTTGAAGATGAGGTTGGAGAAATGCACTTCGTCGGCCTTCAGGATGGGCTGGATGGCGTTCAGCTGCAATTCCACGCGGCCGTTCTTGCCGTCGAGCTGCAGGCGGAGGTTGTCGATGGTATGGGTGATGAGTTGGTGCACGTCGATGGGCTGCAGGTTGAGGGTCAATTCCTCTTTTTCCATGAGGGCGGATTGGAGGATGGATTCCACCTGTTTGTTCATCCGTTTGTTTTCCTCCTTGATGATGCCCGAAAAGTACCTGATTTTCTCCTTGTTTTCCATGACGCGTTCGTTGCCGATGGCGTCTATGGCGAGGGAGATGGTGGCGAGCGGTGTTTTCAGCTCGTGGGTCATGTTATTGATGAAATCGCTCTTGATCTCGGAAAGTTTTTTCTGGCCGAGCATGGTGCGGATGGTGAGGGCGAAAGCGGTGACGATGATGATGGTAAAAACGATGCTGCCGAAGATCATCCATCCGAGTGATTTGAACACCGTGAAACTGCTTTGCGGAACGAATACGTGGAGCACTTCCATGGTGGGCGATGTAAGGTTATCGGCCAGCGGAACGATGATTTCCTGGTAGAGTGCGGAGTCGACGTCGCGCCGGCGGAGGCGTTCCACGAAGTTGCGGGAGCTGAGCTGGATATTGATGCCGTGCGGGGTGGGCGACTCGATGCCGAATTCGAAGATCGTGTCGAGCTTGTTGGCCTTCATGGCTTTGCGGAGCGCAGCAGACACTTCGTTGACATCTACCTGTGCGGAGATCGGTATAATCTGTTTGATGTTGTTGTCGGAGAAGGGATCGAGCATGAATTTGCCGAGCACGCCATCGGGTTTGTTCCGGTCGATCTGGATGCGGGTGACGGGTGTGACGGATTTGCTGAGGATGTCGTTCCCGGCGGCGAGAACGGCTTCTTCCATTTTATGTTCTTTCTCTTCTTTTTTGATATGGGCAGCATTACGAATCCAGCTAAACTGTATATAAATGATACCCAGGAGGGAAAGTGAAATCAGTGCAATTAGAACAGGAAATATCTTTTTTAACGGCAGCATTTTGTAAGACTATGAAACGATAAATATAGCGAAAAAAGCGGGGTACGCCGGTAATTGCTACAGCAACTATGGTACAAAATTATAGGGGTAGGTAGGATATATAGGGGCACTGCTGTTAAAAAACACCACTTTAACGTAATTTTAACGGAGAAATTGCGCGGTTATTATGTGTTCTTTACATACCTTTGTTCTGTCATCTGGTACTAAATTTGATACTGGATAACAAACACAAATAAGCGAATAAACTTTCTACATACATCGACGTGGATTCGTTCCATAAGCGATTTAGATTTTGGTTGATAAAATGGTAAGGGATCTTTCTAGGTCCCTTTTTTTATTTGTTGCTTTCTCTACTATAATTAATTGTTTTACAGCTGTTTGGAGTCCTGCCTTTTGCCTGCCTGCAGGTTTGAGCCGGCCGGAGGGAATATCGTGGGAACCGGGGGCGTATTGTGCTTGTGGGGTGGCCGTGTGGAATTACCCGTTCATTTTCTCCGAACTGGTGGTGGAAGCCCAATCATCTGCTTATTTGAAATCTCAATGGACTCAATTGCATGTAGTTTTCCAGCTTCCGAAGAAGCCGGCAGTACGCGGCATGCAACTATATATCGGAATCCACGCCGGACTTCATGATTTCAGTACTGTTTACGCACGTTTGGTGACAGTAGCCGTTTTCCTAACCGAAACGCCGGTCTTTTTAGCGAAAACTTTCTTTCGAGCAGCGACCCCTACTTTTTCTTCGCTGCGGGCACCGGCTTGGCCTTGGGCGCTGCTGCACTGGCTTTCTTCGCAGCGGCTTTAGGTTTCGCAGGTGCTGCTGGCCGGGTTTTGGAGGCTGCAGCTCCGGCCCTTTTAGCGGCGGGCTGAGGTTTCAATTTGGATGAATTCTTCGCTTCTTCTAGCCGGAACTTCACCATGCGCCCGATGAGGTCCAGGGGCAGTGGGGAGCTTTTAGGCAACTGCACCACGCTTTTCGATTGCCGGTAAGGCGCCAGTTCTTTGGCGAACACTTCGAAAACGGTGAACGGCGGAGGAAACGCAAGGGAATAATGCTCCTTGAATCCTGAAAAATAAATAACATATCCATTCTCCTTATAGGCAGGGATCTGGTAACTGATCACCTCTTCCGCGTTGGGCGCAGCTTTGCGGATCGCCTGGCGGATTTTCGTCAGCGCCGCCTGGTCCGCAGCGTCGAACGTGGAGATGTACTCGTCGATGGTTTTGAAATCGGTCTTGGCCATGGTATGAAAGGGTTTTGTGCGGATCAAAAATACCGACGGCCATTCTTTTTCATACATGCCGGAAGCGACAAAAAAAGGGCAAAATGCGTCGAAAAGAAGTTCCCTTTCAAAAAAGTCGCCTTCTATTGCCGATAGTTGCCCGGAGTTGGTTAAATTTGGTTAGAGCATGTGGAATATGGTATGGAACAACTTGCGCCTGGAATATTGCTGATTGCGGACCCTTTCCTGAAAGATCCGAATTTCGCCAGAACGGTGGTCCTCTTATGCGAGCACCAGGAAGAAGGTAGCTTCGGATTCGTGGTAAACCGCCCGTTCGATCATAAACTCGACGAGCTTATTCCCGCCGTCGTTACCCCCAACATCCCCGTCTTTTACGGCGGCCCCGTTCAGCTCGACACCATTCATTTCATACATCAACTCCCCGGCCAGATCGAGGGCGGCTTCGAAGTTTTTCCCGGGCTTTTCTGGGGCGGCGACTTTGCCACCGTTGTAGCGCTTATCAACCGCGGCGAGCTGGATATGCAGAAAATCAAATTCTTCATCGGCTACTCCGGCTGGAGCAGCGGCCAGCTCGAAGGTGAGCTGAATGAGAAAAGCTGGATACTTTCCCGTATCACTCCTCCGCTTCTTTTCAGTGGAAACGAAGAAGAGATCTGGAAACTATCCCTGCAGAAGCTGGGCAACAACTTCGCCATGATGGCCAATTTCCCGATAGACCCGTCGTTGAACTAATCGCTACCATCCAAACCGTCCCTTCATAACATTTTATGCAGTATCTATGCTAGACGAATGCGACGCCGCTACCAGGCGCATGCGCAGCGTTCGCGGCGCGGAAAACGGCTTAATCGCCGCCCACCCCGTAATAAAGCCGGACTTCGCCAGATAAACCGATACCCATAAAAAAAGCCGGGCATCGCTGCCCGGCCTTGATATATTGCCTTTGAGGAGTTTACTGGGCGGTGGCGCCTTCTACCAGCACCGTCGCCTTGTTATTCAGCACCTCTACGAAACCACCCTCGATGGAGTAATGGTCTGCATGGCTCTTATCTTTCAGCACCTTCATCTTGCCTTTACCCAGGGCGGCGATCAGCGGAGCGTGGCGGTCCAGCACTTCGAAGGAACCGTCTACGCCCGGCAACTGGATGCCATATACTTCTCCCGTGTACAGCTTTCTTTCCGGTGTCAATATTTCCAATAACATGTTAATCGGTTTAGTGGTGTGTGGCCTTATTTAGCAGCCGCAAGCAGTTTCTTGCCTTTCTCGATGGCATCGTCGATCGTACCAACCAGGTTGAACGCAGCTTCCGGATATTCGTCCACTTCGCCGTCCATGATCATGTTGAAGCCGCGGATGGTTTCCTCGATGGGAACCAGTACGCCTTTCAGACCGGTGAACTGCTCTGCTACGTGGAAGGGCTGAGACAGGAAGCGTTCCACACGGCGGGCGCGGGATACGGTCAGCTTGTCGTCGTCGCTCAGCTCGTCCATACCGAGGATCGCGATGATGTCCTGCAGTTCTTTATAGCGCTGGAGGATCATTTTCACGCGTTGAGCGGTATTGTAGTGAGATTCGCCTACGATAGCGGGGGAAAGGATACGGCTGGTAGAATCCAGGGGATCCACAGCGGGATAGATACCCTTATCCGCGATCTTACGGGAAAGTACGGTAGTAGCGTCAAGGTGGGAGAAGGTAGTTGCCGGAGCGGGGTCGGTCAAGTCATCCGCCGGTACATATACCGCCTGTACGGAGGTAATGGAACCGTTTTTGGTGGATGTGATACGCTCCTGCATCAGACCCATTTCAGTGGCCAGGGTAGGCTGGTAACCTACTGCGGAGGGCATACGGCCCAGCAGTGCGGATACTTCGGAACCTGCCTGGGTGAAACGAAAGATGTTATCTACGAAGAAGAGGATGTCACGACCGCTGCCGGCAGTGCCGTCGCCATCACGGAAGTATTCCGCCATGGTGAGCCCGGAGAGGGCCACACGGGCACGGGCTCCGGGAGGTTCGTTCATCTGGCCGAACACGAAGGTAGCCTGGGAGTTTTTCAGTTCTTCCTGGTCTACAGCGGAGAGGTCCCAACCGCCATGTTCCATGGATTCCTTGAATTTATCGCCGTAGCGTACGATGTTCGCTTCGATCATCTCACGCATCAGGTCGTTCCCTTCACGGGTACGCTCACCAACGCCTGCGAATACGGACAGACCGGCGTGGCCTTTGGCGATGTTGTTGATCAGTTCCTGGATCAGTACGGTTTTACCTACACCCGCACCGCCGAACAGACCAATTTTACCACCTTTCGCGTAAGGCTCGATCAGGTCGATTACCTTGATACCGGTAAACAGCACTTCGGTGTCGGTTGCCAGGTCCTCGAAACGGGGAGGCATCCGGTGGATCGGGGCGCCATTGGTAGCGTCCAGCTGTCCGAGACCGTCGATAGCCTCGCCCACCACGTTGAACAGACGGCCTTTAATGGCATCGCCGGTCGGCATTTTAATGGGACCGCCCTTGTCGGTCACATTCATACCACGAACCAGGCCCTCGGTAGAGTCCATAGCCACGGTACGCACGCTATCTTCGCCCAGGTGCTGCTGCACCTCCAGAATTACCTTCTGGCCGTTATCACGGGTGAGTTCAAGCGCGTTATAAATTTCCGGCAATTTTCCTTCAAAATGCACGTCCACAACGGGACCGATGATTTGTTTGATCTTACCTGTATTAGGCATATTTGTTAGTTGTTTATAGTACGCAAGTAAAATGTGCTAATGCAAAATTTCGCGCAAAGGTAACGATTGAAGCCAGAAAACCCAAAATTCCGGGAATTTGATTTGGGGTGATTTTCGTCAGTTTTCCATACCGAGGCATCAAATATATTAATTATAGTCAATAAGTTGGCATTTCCGGGCGGAGGATATTATTTTTAGCGGCATAACACGCTTTATAATGATACAAAACGATAAGCCCGCACCATCCCGCCGGAAATTCCTCGGTAATCTTACGAAAGCCGGATTATTCGGCGCCGCCACCCTCGCACCCGGAGCCCGCACCGCCGCCGCGGCCGTTTCCAGCACGGTCCCGGAAGCCGATCCCGCCGCAGAAGCGCACACCTTCCTCTGCCAACCCTACCTCCAGCACCCAATGCCCGACGGCATGACGGTCATGTGGCTCAGCAACAAGCCCACCTACAGCTGGGTAGAATACGGCGAAACCGAAGCCCTCGGCTCCAAAGCCCAGCACAGCAACGCCGGCGTAGTCGACTCCTACAACACCCTCCACAAAATCCGCCTCAGCCACCTCAAACCCGGCACCACCTATCATTACCGGGTACATTCGAAGGAGATCGTGGAATTCCAGCCATATAAACTTACTTATGGAGACACCCTCGTCTCCGAAATATACGCGTTCACCACTCCCGCCCTCAAGCCCGCAGCGGTATCCTGGCTCGTGATCAACGACATCCACGACCGCCCGCAATCCATCCCCCACCTCACCGGTCTGACCAAAGACCCGTACGATTTCGTGTTTTTCAATGGCGATATATTTGATTACCAGGAAGATGAGAAGCAAATCATCGATCACCTGCTCGCGCCGGCCGGTAAAGCCTTCGCCTCCAATACACCTTTTATCTTCACCCGCGGCAACCACGAAACCCGGGGTAAATACCGCCGCGAACTGGCGAATTACTTCGACGGCGAGTATATCTTCGACCGCACCTGGGGCCCCGTCCACTTCACCGTGCTCGACACCGGCGAAGACAAGCCCGATGACCACCCGGTTTACGCCGGTATCGTGAGCTTCGACGAATACCGCCGCCAGCAGGCCGAAACCCTGAAAAAAATCGTGGCCACCCCGGCATTCAAAAAGGCGAAATTCCGCGTGGTGATGATGCACATCCCGCATTATTACTCGGGCGACTGGCACGGCCCCATGCATTGCCGCGAAATGTTTGCCGATACCTTCGAGAAATCGGGCATCGATCTCTTCATCGCCGGGCACACCCACAAAATGGGCATCTTCCAACCGGTAAAAGGGCAACACTCCTACCCCATCGTGATCGGGGGCGGGCCGAAAGACGGCAACCGCACGCTCATCAAGGTGAAAGCCACGGAAAAAGACCTGCAGCTCGTGATGCTGAAAGACGATGGCTCCGAATTCGGGAAAGTGGAGCTGAAAAGCAAACGCTAGCATCCCAAACCTTATAAAAACGCCAAGGCCCCCGCGTTCGCGGGGGCCTTGGCTATATAAGGATGGCCGATCCGTCAGTGTTTCCAGGTCTTCTCGCCTTTCTCCATCTTTTCCAGCAGTTGTTTCGCTGATTTCAGCATGTACGCTCCCGATTTTTCGGTGCTGGCGGCATACGCTGCCACTACTTCCTGCTGCAGCGCGATGCCTTCGGGCTTACGGTCCAGCCGGTACAGCAGGTGCGCATACACACTTTTGATCATCGGCTCGGAAGCTTCCGCTTCCATGGCCTGGCGGCTCCACTTCAGCGCGGATTGCAGGCAGGCGGGATCGCTGCAGTTCCGTGCGATCGAGCCGGCGAGGCTGCTGAGCTCCGAAGGTGCAAGATCGGCGCCGTATTTTTCCACGAAACGGGGCGCTTCGGCCTGGAACTTGTCCCACTGGCCGTTCCGCTGGTAAACATTCAGCCTGAACATCCCGAACAGTTTGCCGGCCTGTTGCGGATATTTCTTTTTGAGCGCGGATTCCAGCCCTTTCATATCCGGTTCGCCTTCCCCTTTCCATTTGCTGTACAGTTCTTCCCCGGCGATGATCTGGCCGGTTTTCTTCGCGGCAAACCCTTCGCCCATCACAGCGTCCACTTTTGCAGACTGGCGGAGGAAAATGGCGAAACCGGGATCTTCGGAACGCATGGTCATTTGGTCGAGGAACGAGAGGTCTTCTTTATTGTAAACATCGGATTTCACCTGCAGCCAGGTTTTCATCAGCTTCGTCATGTTGACGCCGTCGTAGACCTTTTTAGCTTCCCTGACGAGGGATTTCACTTTTTCCGGATCGCTGCCAACTTCTTTGCGGGCATTCTCCATCCGGGTGTAGTATTGCGTTTCGGGATCGAAAGCGGCGGCCGATCTCGCAATAAAGGCCTTCGCGCTGTCCGTCCCCACCACCAGGTGCACCAGCTTCCCCTGCGGCGTGAAATACAGGAAAGTGGGATACGCCATGACGGCATACTCCTTCGCCAGGAAATCCGCGTCGGCATAGCGTGCTTTCACTTCTTCGTCGTCTTTGGCGGTACGGTCCATCTGCATCTTCACGCTCACGAATTTTTCATTGAAGAAATCGCCGACGTTTTTTTGGGGGAAGACGTCGCGGCTCATCATTTTGCAGGGGCCGCACCAGGTGGTGAAGCAATCCACGAAAATGTATTTATTCTCGCGCTTCGCTTTTTCCAGCACGGCTTTCCAGGAAAGGCCATGGGTGAAGCGAATCCCTTCGTCCTGCGCGCTTACGGTCAGCGTGGCGAGCATCAGGCAAAAGAACAAGGTCAGTTTTTGAAGGTCCATATGCAATCCGTTTTAAATTATCGTTGATTGGGTTTGATTTCGGGACTGAGCATCATGATCCGCGACGGGATCGGGTAAGTATACCTTGCACTGTTCGGTTCCAGCGTGAAGGATTTATCCCCGAACTGGTGCGTCACGGGCTTCGCGAAAGCCGGCTCCAGGTTGAGGCGGCGCAGGTCGAACCAACGCATCGCGCGGCTGAACAGCTCCCGTCTCCTTTCTTCCAGCACTATTTTCAGCGCCTCCGCCGGCGTAGCCGCCGTCAGTTCCGAGAAATCCGCCGGCTCGAAGCGTTTGCGGCGCAGGTTGTTGATAATACCCAAAGCTTCGGCTGCCTTGCCTTCGCGGGCACGCGCCTCCGCTTGCGTAAGCAGCATTTCCGGTACGCGGGGACCAACGTCGCGGGTATCGAACGCGAGGAATTCGCCGTTATAGATGCGCCCCTTAATGCCGAGGAGCGCTTCACCATCGCCGGTGAAGATTTGGTACCGGAGGTCTTTGGTGCCCAGCAGCGTCAGTAATTCCTGGCTGTAGAATGCGCTGGCATAGGCATTGAAAGCGGTTTTATAAAGGATCACTTCCGGGTTCTGGATGTTCCTCGGGATGAGGGTGCCCGGGCTCGATTTGATCGTATTCAGATCGAGTACGTCGCCCTGGTAGGCCAGCGCACTGTCTGCATATTTCCCTGCTTTCACGTAATCGCGGCGCATGAGGTAAGTGCGGGAAAACATGGCGTACACGGCCGCTTTCCCGGGATAAAGCTTCACCGCAGGCTTCTCCGCCACCATGGGCAAAGCGGCCTGCAGATCGGCCAGGATGCGGTCGTACACGGCTTTCACCGTGGCGCGGTCGAGTTTGGCGTTCAGATCGGGCGCCAGCAGCAGTGGTACTCCGGGGTCGGCCGACGAAGCAGATCCGTTCCAGGGTTTCGCGTACAGATTGATGAGGCTCCAGTAGCCAAACGCCCTGTGCACCAGCGCCTCCCCCATCAGCTGGTTCTTCTCCTGCTGCGTTCCGCCCGTCGCATCCGGCAATCCGGCAATTACGACGTTAGCGGTGTAGATGAGTTTGTACAGGGTATTCCATTCGCCGTCGTCTACATCCTGCCGGTAAAAATCGGGCTGGAACGTGTAAATATTGACCGTGCTTTCCCCAAGGGATTTCTGGAGCGCGGGGTCCGTATTGAAATCATAATCGTCCGAACCCATGTCAGACGTACCATACGACGCGCTCAGCGTATTCACGTTATTGAGCAGCAACCGGTAATCGCGGACGGTCTGGGGAATGATGACGCCCTTCGGCCTGATGTCTACATAATCGCGGCAGGCGCCCATCGCCAACATGCATCCCGCCGATATATAAAAGATGATCTTTTTCATTTTCTTTCTTTTTTGTGGTTACATCAGAATCCTGCTCTCAGCGAGAAGATGAACGATTTCGCCGGCGGCAGCACCGTAGCGTTGTCCGACGGAATGAAATCCGGATCGATGCCCTGTTTGTTTTTCGTCCACAGGGCGAGGTTACGGCCCTGCACGCTCACTTGCAGCGTCCGCAATACGTTCTTCACGTATGCGGGAACGGGCACGTTGTAGCTGAGGGTCACCTCGCGCAAACGGGCATGACTGCCGCTTTCGATCAGCTTGTCGCTGGAAAGGTAACGCGCCGGGTTGTTGCGCCCGTTGAACACGGGAATCCCCGGAACATCGGTAAACTGCTCGTCGCCGGGCTTCTTCCAGCGTTCGGACACATCGGCATGAAGGATCTTCTGCGAGATATAATTGCTGTAGTTCCCCGCCGAAGTGCGGCGGAACACATGGCCCAGTTTATACGTGATGAGCGAAGACAGCTCGAGCCCTTTCCAATGGAAGGTGTTCGTCCATCCGCCGAAATACGGCGGCACCGTTACCCCGCTGTACGCCAGCGCCGCAGGATTGGTCACCGTCACCGTCGTGTTCACGAGCGCATGTTTGTCGTCGTAAATCAGCGGCTGGCCTTCATTATCCAATCCACCGAAACGATAACTGTACAGGTAGTTCATCGGCTTGCCCCTGATAGCCTGGCCGCTGAGGTAATACGACACGTTATCGAGCTGGCGGTCTGCCGACGTCACTTCGTTTTTGTTCCACGCAAAGGTCAGCATCGTGTTCCATCCCCAGTTCCGCTGCGCGATCAGCGTGCCGAAAAGCGTTACGTCCACCCCGCGGCCTTTCATGGCGGCGGTGTTGATGGTCGCCGTACCGAAACCCAATGTGGGGTTCAGTGTTGCGGGGCCAAGGAGGTCTGTATTTTTCTTGAAGTATACGTCCACCGAACCGCCGAACTTCCCGTCCCACATCGCGAAATCGGTACCGATGTTCAGCGTGGCGGTTTTCTCCCAGCGGAGATAAGGGTTTTCCGGGTTGCGGATCGTGGCGTAGGAAAGATCGTTGATGTTGTCGCGGAGCACATTGGCGATAAGGTAAGGGCTCGTGCTGCGGTCTACGTTTCCGTTCAGGCCGTAGGTGGCGCGGAGCTGGAGTTTGTCGAGCCAGTTGTTTTTCATCCAGGCTTCCTCGCTCACTCTCCAGGCCATCCCTGCCGACCAGAGCGGCGTGGAGCGGTATTTCCTGCTGGCGCCGAAAAGATTGGAATCGTCGAGCCGCGCGCTTCCCGACAAGGTATATTTCCCAACATACGTGTAGCTGGCGTTCCCATAGTATGACAGATAACGGTTACGGTCATACGTCAATGTAGAAGGAACGGCTACTTTCGTGCGGTTGCTGTATACGGCCGTGAAATATTCCAGGTCGTAATTCACCGCCTGGAAAGTGAGGTCCTGATCGTTAAAACCATATTTCCTGTCGGAGAAAGTGGTCATGAGATACTGGCGGATCTCAGATCCGGCCACCGCGTCTACCCTATGTCTGGTGCCGAACGTGCGGTTAAGGGTCAGCTGGCCGCGGAGGTTGTAGTGGCTCAGTTCATTGTCCTGCTGATTGAGGATCGCGCCCTTCGGGATACCGTACACGAGCTTGCCCGTTCCGGCCTGGATGGAAGTGGCGTTGTTAATAGTATTGCGAACGGTGTACGACGCTTCGTTATAGTAATTCCGCGTCTTCACGAACCCCTTTTCCTGCATCCCCATGATCGTGGCCTTGAGCCCCTTGATCAGGTCGATGTCGAGCGCGCCATTGAAACGATAGGTATGGTCCCGGGTCACGTTGTCCATATTCGCCATTTCGTCGAGATAGGAAAACCGCCAGGGCAGATAACCCTTCGATTCCAGCTCGTCGAGCTTCGAATAATAGAATGCCCGCGATTCCCTCACAGGTTGACCGTTTGCGTCCACGAACCGCGCGTAAGGCAATACCGTACCGCTTCCCGGCGTCAGGGGCGACAGTCCGTACCCGTTATTCTCCTGTTTCACGCTGGCCGCATTGAGCCCCGCCGTGAGCGTAAAGCGTTTCAGGAATTTGGCGGTAGTCTGGAGGTTGACGGTCCACCGGTCTGCCGAGTTCCCTTTGGCAATGGGCAATTCCTTCGCGTAGGAGCTGGACAGAAAATACCGGATAGCGTTTTCGCCGCCGGAAACCGACAGGTTATACTGCTGGTTGGCGGGGTTCTGCAGGAAATATTTTTGATATTGATCGCTGTAGTCGCGGGCGCGGAGTTGTGCGAGCGCGGCTTCTTTTTCAGCCGGCGTGATCTTTCCGCGCAGCTGCTGGAACATGATCTCCATGCCTTCGCTGATCATGAAAGGGTTCCGCTGGCTGAGGGGATCGGTCAGCTGTTTTTTATCGATCATCTCCTGTTCGAAATCGAGATATTCGGTGGAATTGAGGATGGGGCGATAGGAAAGCCGCGGCCGGCCGGCGACAGACAGCACGGTAGACAGGTTGACGATGGGCGCTTTGTGATAGCTTCCTTTCCTGGTTTCGATCACCACCACGCCATTGGCCGCGCGAACGCCCCAGATAGATGCGGCAGCGGCGTCTTTCAGGAAAGTGATCCGTTCGATGTCGTCGGGATTGATGGCGCGGAGGTCCAGTTCGGTGGAAAACCCGTCGATCACCACCAGCGGCGACGTGCTGGGATTGCTGATGGTGTTGCGTCCGCGGATGCTCATCCCGATGCGCGAACTGCCGGATGCGGACAGCATGGCGTCTGTATTCCGGACATCCACCAATACACCGCTCACCATACCTTCCAGGCGGTCGATGATATTCGGGACGGGCTTCTGCTGGAGGTCTTTGGCCGTCAGTTGCCCGAAAGCCCCGGTTTGCCGGTCTTTCGGAAGTGTTTGGTAACCGGTAGACACTTCCACCTGTTCCAGCATCTTCACGTTGCTTTGCAGCACGATGGCGATGCGGTCGCGGTAACCGGGAAGCACGTCCTGCGGCAGGTAACCCAGGCAGGAAACATGAAGCTTCGCCACGGGCATGGGCAGGCGGAGCCGGAACTGCCCGTCGTCGTCCGTCACGGCGCCGAGCGTGGTGCCCGGAACGCTGATGGTGGCGCCTACTACCGGGGCGCCGCCGTCGCCCGTTACTGTTCCGCTAACATCGTAAGACGCTGGTTCGGCTGGCTGGGTTTTGCCGGCCGGAGCGGCTGGTTCCCTGCGATTGTCGGGCACAATAGCGTAATGCCCGCGTTTCACATAAATGAAAACCAGTTTCTGCGGATACAGGAGCTGTTTCAGCAATTCGTCCAGCGGCAACTGCCTGTGCGCCGCGAGGTCGAACGTGCTGGACTTGTTCTCCAGGATGGAAAACTCATAGGCGAAGCGGACGTTGTACGTTTTTCCCACTTCTTTCAAAATGCCGCTCAGTGGCTGGCTGCGTTGCTGCTGCGCAACGGCGGACTGACTGATCAATACGAATAAACTCAGCATCGTCAGACGGATCTTGTCCCTCATGTGCATCATGCTTCGATTTTGGTTATGTTAAAGGTTGGTATTTGAGGGCGTCTTGCCCGTTTATCTTTTCTTCAAGTCCAGATTTTTTCCATCGACGGTAATATCGGCGTCGAGGAGTTGGGAGAGCAGGAAGAGGATATCTTCCGGTTTGCCCTGTAC
This sequence comes from Chitinophaga rhizosphaerae, assembly GCF_003958645.1. Lineage (GTDB taxonomy): Bacteria > Bacteroidota > Bacteroidia > Chitinophagales > Chitinophagaceae > Chitinophaga > Chitinophaga rhizosphaerae. Next base: position 199,975 of record NZ_RXLO01000003.1, on the reverse strand, counting down.
GAATTCGCCTTCCAGTTCCTTTTTCAGCAGCGAGCTGTCTGCCTGGCGGACCGTGTAACCATAATTATCTTCCAGGTAATGCAGCACTTCTTCCGCCGTGGTGCGATGCAGTACCAGCTGGCCTTTCGTCCAGGCGGCAACGGCGGCCGTATCTGCCTGGACCACGGTCATGACGTGCTGTTCTTTCACGTACCGGACTTTTTCCCCGGGCATGAGCACCCGGCTTTTTTCGCCTGCATCCACCCGCACCTTGCCGTCTATCAGCACTACTTCCAGCGCCTGCCTGCGGTGGCGGACGTTAAAAGTTGTGCCCAGCACGGTGATGAAAGCATTGCCGGCGGAAACGGTGAACGGTTGCGCGGGGTTGCCGTGCTGCGCGATGGGCGGCACCTTGAACAAGGCCTCCCCGTCCAGCTGTACCTTCCTGTCGCCACCGTACTGCCACTTTCCGGCGACGCGAAGCCTGGAATTGGCCTGCAGTACCACTTCGGTATGATCGGGCAACGTCAGCCGGCGGATCTCGCCGTAGGCGGTAGCGTACTCTTCGGCCCGGAGGTTCCGCCAGGCGTACCATCCCGTGCTCACCAGCAACAGTACCGCTGCAGCAGCCGCGGCGCGGCGGAACAACCGTACCACGCGGGCCCTGCGCTCCTTTTCCATGGCAACCGCCAATCCGGCCAGGTACGATTCCCGGGCCGCGGCTTTCCGCAAAGGATGGGGTCGGTGCTCGGCGAAACGGATGGACAGCAGCACTTCGCGGGCCCTAGCGAGCATGTCTTTCCCGCCGGGATGGCGATCCAGCCAGGCCGTCCAGTAGGCGTCGGGCGCAGCGCTTCCCCGCAACACCCAATCCTGGAATCGCGTGTCGGCCAACAGTTCGTCTACGGTAGACGGGTTCCTTTCTGCTTCGGATCGATGCATCATACAAACTAAATGATCCCGGTCGGGCAAATATTACCCCACGGAAATGAAAAAAAATTTCAGCAGGGCCTCAGGAGGAAGAGTAATGCCACCAAAGACACTCCCATGGCCTCCCGCATCTCGTTGAGCGCGCGGGCCATCAGTTTATAGGATGCTTTGACGGAGATGTCCATCACGGCGGCGATTTCGTCGTAGGACAGGTTTTCATAGAATCGGAGGAAAATGGCTTCGCGCTGGCGGGCACTGAGGGCGCCGATCGCTTTGCGAAGGCGGGCCTGCATGGCGGCGTCGCTTTCGCGGGCCAGCAGGATGTGATCGGCATTGAATTCGGGAAGGCGGGCTTCCAGCTCATCCGGGCTGAGGCGGTGGCGCTCGGCGTCGCGGAAATGACGGAAGAGGGCGTTGCGGAACATGCGGAAGATGTATCCGTTCCAGGCGGCGGCGGGCGGCAGTTTCTGGCGGTCGGCCCAGAGGCGGACGAACGTTTCCTGGATGGTATCTTCAATGAGGGATTCGTCGGCCGTGAGCTTGCGGCCGTAGTTGAAAAGTCGGTCGAAATAAAGGTTATAGAGCGCGGTGTGCGACGGTACGTCGCCGGCGATGACTCCTTCCCAGTTGATATGCTCCTCCATGTCTGATGCGGCTTAGCCCGGATGCCGAAGCGGGGACCGCCGGGCCATAAATATAGGGCATTTGGCGCTACCGGGCGAGGGAATCCGCCGGTTTGGCCCTGGGAACGCAGGCCCAGGGGTCTTCATCCCCCGGGACCACCCGCTTGCCGGCCGACCAGCAGAAGTTCATGGGCTGGCTCGTGACGCTCATCAGCCGGATGTTCACCTTCGTCCCTTTCCGGGAATTGCTGGCCTGGATAGTGCGGCTCCCTTTTTCGGGGATATTATGAATGGTGTATGGCTCGGATTTGAAGACGGCGCCGTTCCCGCGGAGGTACTCCACGATCACCACGGCATTGTCCAGCGGGAATTCCGTCTGGTTGCGGAGCGTGATTTCCAGGTTGCGGATGCCGCCCAGGAAGCCGGTTTTGTAATCTCCGGTATGTAAAGTGATGTACTGCTTCCAGTTCCGGCGGAAATATTCGCGCCGGTCCACGAAAGTGGCCTGCATTTGCAGCTGCATGTCTTTCCGGTCGGCGATCTGCTGGGTGGTGCGGTTGCTGAGGGTAAGCCTGTCTTTCAATTCCTGGTTTTCACGGATCAGGCCCGCATTCACCCGCAGCAGTTTGCGGGCGCGGTTCTGGTCGGCGCAGGATTTAATCCCGAACGCCACCACGAGCACGGATAATACGGCGATCATAATCCAATTGGGACGCATATCCTCCCTTACAGAAAAAATAATGCCGGATTTTCAAAGGAGAAAACCCGGCACCGTCTGGTATATGGCTCCGTTTTATGGTTCGTCGTATTCGTACCTGATCTTTTCGTTTTTCTCGAAATCGAAAAGCGTCAGGCGGCGGAGGGTATAATAATTGTTCCAGAAGCTGCGCAGGGCGGTGATGTACGACTGTGTGGCCTGGTCTTTTTCCTGCTGCGCGAGGTTGAGGTCGGTGATGCTGATTTTCCCGATGAGGTACCGCTGCTTGGTGATCTCGTATCGCAAACGGGCAATGGTGTCTGCCTTCGCGGCGCTGGACAGCACCCGTTTCTGGATGTTGAACTGCTGGGTTTGGAGGTACACTTCCTGTTCGAATTTCCTTTCTTCCTGCTGCACGTCTATCTCGATGAGGTCGCGGTTGGCCTTTGCCTGGCGGACCCTGTTCCGGGCGCGGCCCCAGTCCATGATCGGGATACCCACGCCTACGCTCAGGTTCTGCTGCACTTCTCCGCCGGAATAGGCTTTCCGCAGCTTTTCGTCGTTATTCCGCTGACCCAGCTGCGCCTGCAGGTTGAATTCGTAGCCGCTGTACGCTTTGGCTGCCGCCACATCCCGGTTGGCCTCCAGCCGCCGGCGGCGGAATTCCAGCACGCTCTGCCGGTTGCTCGACGCTTCGGCCACGGCCTTATCCAGCGGCACCTCGAACTGGGGCACCGCGTCTGGCATCGCCAGGGAAATATCGGCGTCTTTCGGCATGTTGAGGAACCGCTTCAGTTCCTGGTACGCCATTTCTTTCTGGAGGGTCGACTGCTCGAGGGTATTGCGGGCATTGAGCAAACTCAGTTCGATTTGCAGCAATTCGTTCTCCGCGATCTTCCCCAGGTCGAACCGGCCTTTGGAAATTTTGTACAGGGTGTCCGTATTGTCCACATTCTGTTGATAGATTTTCACCTGCACCTGTGCGTTGAGGGCGGCGAAGAAATACGAAGCGCCGTCGAGCCCCACCACCTCCAGGTCTTCCACATACTGCCGCTTGCTTTCGTCGTACATGATGGGGGCGATCATGCGCTCCCAGCGGAAAGGGTTGTACACGACAGAGGGCTGGTTGTAGTTAATGGAAAACGGCGTGGCCAGGTAGTTCTGGGACGACAGGTCGCCGAATACATCGAACCGGCTGAGGTCCGAGCGGACGGAGAAGGAGCCCCCGGTCCAGGGAACATTCTGGCGCAAACCGAGCCCCAGCGAGGTGTTGGAGGTCTTCCTCCGGATGTATTCTATCTTCCCGTCGGGCTGCAACACTTCCACCGTTTCACCGAGCAAACTGCTGCTGTTGTTGAAGTTCAGCGCCAGCTGCGGCATCTGCCCCGATTTGAAATACCGGTAAGCGTATAACGAGTTGAGGGCGCGGCTCTGCGCGCGGTAGAACGAGGGCGAGTTGCGCTGCGCCAGGGAAATCACGTCTTTAAGGTGCAACGATTGCTGCGCGCGGGCCGCAGGTATGAGGGCTGCCGCCACCACGGCGGAAAGGGTCAGTTTTTTAAGCATGGCGTAAACATTCAATTGGGTTCTGGTTGGCGGCCTTCCGTGCGGGGGAGATCCCGAAGATCAACCCTACAGACGATGCCAGCACAAAGGATAACAGGATGGAAATAGCGGAAATGATGGTCTTGATATCGGCCACCTTGTCCACAAAATAAGCTCCGGCCACACCGAGCAGAATGCCGATGATGCCGCCGCAAAGACTGATGAGCACGGCTTCGAAGAGGAATTGCATGACGATGTCCCGCTTCTGCGCGCCCAAAGCCATGCGGATGCCGATCTCTTTGGTCCGCTCCAGTACAGACGCCAGCATGATGTTCATGATGCCGATACCGCCCACCAGCAGCGAAATCCCCGCGATGGCGCTCAATACGATATTGAACACGTCTTTTGTTTTCTGCTGTTGCTTCAGGAGCTGCTCGGGGATCGTTACTTCGAAATCTTCCACGTCGGAATGCCGCCGTTTCAGCATCCGGCTGATGATGCCGGCCGATTCGGTGAGCAGCTCCGGATCGTGGACTTTCACGATGAGCTGGTCGAGCTGGTGCGCCGGCGGGGGATTATCGTCTCTTTCCCAGCGGTTATCCGAAATCCGGAACGCGGGGTTGCGGTAGCGGAGCACGGCCGTCTGGATGGGGATGTAGACATCCATGTTGTAGTCGCGGATACCGAGGTTTTCTTTCGTGGCGCTGCTGATGAGCTTTTCGTCGGTCACCCCGATCACGCGGAGCCATTGCTGGCCGATCTTGATGTCTTTGCCCACCGGGTCTTCCGACAAAAAGAACTTCCGTTTCACGCCTGCGCCGATGATACACACGCCTTCGCCCCGGGCCAGTTGCTGCTCGTTGAACATTTTGCCTTCGGCCAGCCCGATGTTGTTGAGGGCGAAAAACGACGGCTCTACGCCCACGGTTTTCAGTTTTTTGCTTTTGCTTTTGTAGATAATGTCCTGGTCGAGGATCATCTCTGCGCTGATGGATTCTACGGTGGGCACCATTTTCAGAATGGAATGCGCATCGGCCAGGCTGAGGCCTTTGGAGAACTTCTGCTTCTTTTCCTGTCCGGCGGGCTTTTTCTGTTCCGTCCCTTCCTTCTCTTCTTCTTCCTTTTTTTCGGTGACGGGCTTGATGACGATATTATTGACCCCGACCAGTTTCATCTGGTTCATGATCTCTTCCTTGGCGCCGCGGCCGATGGCGAGCATGGCGATCACGGCGCCAACGCCGAAGATGATGCCCAGCGCGGTGAGGAACGACCGCAGCCGGTTGGCCACGAGGGAATCCAGCGCGATGCGCAGGTTATTGGAATTACGGGTACCCCATAATTGCTGCATGAGTGGCGGTTTTAGGGGTTATTTGATGGGTATGATGGCATTTTCCCTGGCGGATGCCGGTTCCGACATGAAGACTTCGTCTCCCGCCGCCAGGCCTTTTTCCACGATCACGACTTCGTCGTTGCTCTTGCCCAGGGCCACTTCGCGCTTCTCGATGACGTTGCCTTTGCGCAGGTACACGTAGCTTTTCGACTTCTCGCTGAAAACGCTTTCCAGCGGAATGGTCAGTTTTCCGGGGACTTCGTTGATGAGGATATTGTTGGAAGTGGTCATCCCCGGTTTGAGGATAGAATCCACTTTTTCGAGCTTGATCATTACCTCAAACACCTTTGCGTTCGACCCGGGCCTGTTTTCGCCGATATTGGCGACGGAGGATACGGTGCCGGTGAGTTTCACTTCCGGGAAGGCATCGAGGCCCATGGTAACTTTCTGGCCTTTTTTGATTTTGCTGATATCGACCTCGTTGATGTAGGTTTTGGATAGCATGCTGGAGAGATCGGGGAGCATGGCGAGGTTGGGGTCCCAGCTGCGGATGGAGGAGCCGGATTTCTTTTTGCCGCCTTGCGACCAGTCGTTCACATATACCAGCAGTCCGTTTTTCGGGGCTTTGATGGTGAATTTGCTTTTCAGTTCCTCGAGGTTGGCGAGGTTCTTTTGATGGCGGGCCACATCGCGCTGGGCCTGTTCCATTTTGGCGATGCTTTGCCGTTCCTTGATCTTGTGCTTTTCTTCGAGCTGCTGGAGGTCGCGGCGGGCCTTGTCGAGGTCCAGTTCCGCCTGGCGGATGGTGGCGGGCGGTTCGAATTTGCTCAGCTGCAGGGCGATCTGTTTCTGTTCCAGGCCGAACACCTGGTTGGTGATGGCATCCCGCGATTCGCGGAGCTGGAGCGTAGTGTCGAGCGCGGTTTGGGACAGGGTGGTATTGGCGCGGTCGAGCTCCATGCTCACGTCGCTGATTTTTTTATTGACCACGGCGGGGTCGAGGGTGGCGATGTAATCGCCTTCCTTCACGGTGATGCCTTCCGCTACCATGTCCTGGATCTTGACGTCTTCATAGATCTGGTTGGCCTGGAGCGGAGGGCCCTGGATGTAAACGGTGTTTTCCGCCATGAGCTCGCCGGGGCTGGCCACGATGTCGCGGAACATATCTTTTTTCACAGTAGCGCGGGCGCCAGGGCCTTCCGCCTTCTTCCCGAACATGAAAAAGCCTATCAAGGCACAAACAAACAGGAGGGTAGCGATCAGCCACCATTTCTTTTTTAGCATAACAGAACGGTGTGTGGTATGAATCAAGGGTATGTCGGAATGTATTTTTCAGGTCTCAACTGCGCAAACCACCATGGGGCGGTATAAACGGGATGCACGGGTTCAGTTATTCCATAAAAATAGTAGGGGAAAGCTAAACGAAACGTTAATTGTGGCAGATGGATAAGTTTGCATTTCAAACGGGATTATTAGGGGGCGAAATATGATTTCCATTACTTTGCATTTCTAAAAATTCATCCGGATGAATAACGGATTCCAATATATTTTATTTTTGCACCTATGTCCCAGATGAAAATAAAACCGGTAAACGACGAAACCACGGCGCGGGCATTCCTCCAGGTACACGTAACGCTGAACCAGGATAAGGAAGGCTGGATTCAACCGCTCGACAAAGACATCGAGGATGTTTTCAGCCCGGAAAAGAACAAGGCCTTCCGGTTCGGAGAGGCCATCCGTTGGGTGATGGAAGACGAACAGGGCAGGCTCACGGGGCGCATCGCCGCGTTCGTGAACAAGCGGTATAAAACCATTGGAGACGATTTCCCCGTTGGCGGCGTCGGTTTTTTCGACTGCGTCGACGACCAGGCCGCCGCCGATCTCCTGTTCGATACGGCGAAAGCCTGGCTGGCCGAAAGAGGGATGGAGGCGATGGACGGGCCCATCAATTTCGGGGATCGCGACCGTTGGTGGGGATTGCAGGTTGAAGGGTTCGTGGACCCTCCTTTCGGCATGGCCTACAATCCGCCGTACTACAAAAAATTGTTTGAAAACTATGGCTTTTTGCCATTTTTCAACCAGATCTGTTTCGGGCTCGACGTGCAGGGGACCACGTTAAAAAGCAAATTCCATTCCCGCCATGCCGCCATCGCGGAAGACCCGGCCTTCGAGGCGCGGCATCTCCGTAAAGACCAACTGGATAAATTCGCCGGTGATTTCGTGACCGTCTACAACAAAGCCTGGGCGGGCCATGGCGGCAATAAGGAAATGAGCCGGGAACAGGCCGTCCTTATCTTCCGGAAAATGAAACCGGTGATGGACGAGGAGATCGTATGGTTCGTTTATCATAATAACGAGCCCGTTGCCTGCTGGCTCAACCTCCCCGACCTCAACCAGTACTTCAAGCATATGCACGGCAAATTCGGCCTGCTGCAGAAATTGCAGTTCCTCTGGCTGAAGATGACAGGCGCCTGCCGGAAATTTACCGGGCTGGTGTTCGGCGTGGTGCCGGAGTTCCAGGGAAAAGGGGTCGATTCCTTTATGATCGTGGAAGGCGCCAAAGTCATCCAGCCCCGGAAGCGGTACGATCAATACGAAATGCAATGGGTGGGCGACTGGAACCCCAAAATGCTCAATGTGGCCGAAAGCCTGGGTGGCACCCACAGCCGGAAACTGACCACTTTCCGGTACCTGTTCGACCGGCAGCGGGAGTTCAAACGGCACCCCGTGCTCCAGTAAGGGAAGATATTACGAAAACCGGCCTCCATGGCCGGTTTTCGTTTTCCAACTTTTTACTTCCTATTTTTTGCGTTACTTTCGGCTTTTGGAAAGGAGCGACGCCCATCATGGAAAATTTTATCGTATCGGCCCGTAAGTACCGCCCACAGAACTTCTCGACGGTAGTAGGCCAGGCCCACATTACCACCACTCTCAAGAATGCCATCCGCAATAACCAGCTGGCGCATGCCTTCCTGTTTTGCGGCCCCAGGGGCGTGGGTAAAACCACCTGCGCCAGGATCCTCGCCAAAACGATCAACTGCGAGAACCTACAGGCAGACGGCGAAGCGTGCAACGAATGCAATTCCTGCCGCACGTTCAACGAAGGCAGCTCTTTCAACATCCATGAGCTCGACGCCGCGTCCAATAACTCGGTAGACGATATCCGGACCCTGGTAGACCAGGTGCGCTTTGCCCCCCAGGCCGGTAAATACAAGATATATATCATAGATGAGGTGCACATGCTCAGCTCGTCGGCCTTCAACGCGTTCCTCAAAACGCTCGAAGAACCGCCGTCTTACGCCATCTTCATCCTCGCCACCACCGAAAAGCATAAAATCCTGCCCACCATCCTGTCTCGCTGCCAGATTTTCGACTTCCGGCGGATCACGATCCAGGACACGGTAGACCATCTGCAGGAAATCGTGAACAAGGAGCAGCTTTCCGCCGAGGGAGACGCCCTGCACCTCATTGCCCAGAAAACGGACGGTTGCATGCGCGATTCGCTCAGTACGCTGGACAAGATCGTGAGCTTTACCGGCGGGCAGCTTACCTATCAAAATACCCTCGAGCACCTCAATATCCTCGATTACGACTACTTCTTCCGGATCATGGAAGGGGTGTTGAACCAGGATATCGCGGGCTCGCTGCTGATATTCGACGAAATCCTGCAAAAGGGTTTCGAGGGCGACAATTTCCTGGGCGGCCTGGCCGAATTCCTGCGTAACTTACTGGTTTGCAAGGATGAAAAGGTGCTCCACCTCATGGAAGTGTCTGCCAACCTGAAAGACCGCTACCGCCAGATGAGCGGCCGCCTGAGCGCACCTTTCATCGTAACGGCCCTGCAATTGCTGAACGATACCGAAATCGGGTACCGGATGGCGCGGAACAAGCGCCTGCACGTGGAAATGGCCCTTATCCGGCTGTGTTACCTCCAGCAGGCGGTGACGCTCGTGAGCAATGAGCAGACGGGCGAAGTGGTAAAAAAAAACTTGATTCCTGAAGGGGCTCCCCAGCGCCTGAGAGCCCCGTTCCCCACGCCGATCTACGGCAAACCGGCCACCAGCAAAACGATCACGCCGCCCGAACCCAAACTCACCATCGAGTCTGGCGCTGCACGGCCAGCACAAACCGCGCAGCCCGTGCAGGCCCCGGCCCCCACGCCTCCGGCTCCGAAACCCGCGCCCGCGCCCAACCCGGTTGCGGCTACGCCCCCGCCGGCAGCGGGGAACGGTGGCCCGAAGCCCAAACTGACCGGGCTCGCCGCCATGAAGGAAGCCCTGGCCGCCAAACAGCAGCAAAACGCCAACGCCGTCGTAAAAGAATCCATCCCGCTTACCGCCGGCGCCGTTGCCGTGTATTGGGACGAATTCATCGACCGGTTCCGGCAAGCCAATAAAATGACCGTGGTAGGTAACCTCCAGCTGGCCCAAACCGAGCTCAGAGGCCCCGAAGAGATCAATATCACCAGCAGGAACATCGTTCAGTACCGCTTCATGGAAGAGGAAAAACTCGAAATCTCCGAGTTTTTCAAGCAGAAATTCCGGAATAAGGACCTCATCCTGACCCTTTCGCTCGACGAATCGCGCCAGTCCGAGGAAGATACCGGCCCGGTGCCGCTTTCCAGCAAGGAGCAATTTGTACGGATGATGGAAAAATACCCCCTGGTAAAGGAACTGCGTGAACGGCTCAACATGGAACTCGATTTTTAACGTAACATCCCTATTGGGAACGACTATTTTTAAACTCCCTTACACTGCATCCTTTGCGTTTTTGCGCAAAAACTTGTAGGTTTGGGCAAAATTTCGAAGAAACACTATGGCAGAAGTTATCAGAATGCCCCTTTTAAGTGATACGATGACAGAAGGGGTGATCGCGGAATGGCATAAAAAGGTAGGCGATACCGTAAAATCGGACGATGTAATTGCCGAAGTGGAGACCGACAAGGCTACCATGGAGGTTATGCCATACGTGGACGGAACCGTATTATACATCGGCGTGGAAAAAGGGAAAGCCGCTAAGGTGAACGAGATCATCGCCATCATCGGCAAACCGGGAGAAGATTTCAAATCGCTCCTGGACGGAGGCGCCGCCCCCGCAGCCCAGGCCGCCGCTCCCGCCCCCAAGGCCGAAGCAGCCGCTCCTGCCGCCGCAGCCCCCGCTGCAGATAAAGGCGCGCTGGACGCAGCCCTCAAAAACGCCACCGTGATCCGTATGCCGCTCCTGAGCGATACCATGACGGAAGGCAAGATCGTAGCATGGAATAAAAAAGTGGGCGATACCGTAAAATCTGACGACGTGCTCGCTGAAGTGGAAACCGATAAGGCAACCATGGAAGTGATCGGGTATGCAGACGGTACGCTTCTCCATATCGGCATCCCCGAAGGGAATGTCGCCAAAGTAAATGGCATCATCGCCATCGTCGGCAAGAAAGGTACCGATGTGGACGCCATCCTCGCTGCCGAACAATCCGGTGGTGCAGCGCCCGCAGCCGCAGCCCAAACCGAAGCCGCTCCCGCGGCAGCATCGGCCCCTGCTGCTTCCGCTCCCGCCGCTGCATCTGCGGATGGCCGCGTGAAAGCTTCCCCCCTGGCCCGCAAGCTGGCGGAAGAAAAAGGGATCGACATCAACCAGGTGCCCGGTTCCGGCGACAATGGCCGTATCGTAAAACGCGACGTAGACAGCTTCGTGCCCGGTAAAGCCGCTGCACCTGCCGCCGCTCCCGCTGCTGGCGCCCCCGCTCCGCAGGTAGCCGCCTTCGCCGCCATCGGTGAGGAAAGCTTCAACGAAGTGCCCGTTAGCCAGATGCGCAAAGCCATCTCACGCCGCCTGAGCGAAAGCAAATTCCAGGCGCCGCACTTCTACCTGACCATGGAAATCAACATGGACAATGCCATGGCAGCCCGCGAAGCCATCAATAAAATCTCCCCCGCCAAGGTTTCCTTCAACGATATGGTCATCAAGGCCTGCGCCATGGCCCTCCGCCAGCATCCTGACGTAAACAGCAGCTGGAGAGGGGACGTGATCCGCTACAACCAGCACATCCACGTAGGCTCCGCCGTTGCCGTGGATGAAGGCCTCATCGTTCCCGTGATCCGCTTCGCCGACCAGAAAAGCTTCTCCCAGATCGCTGCGGAAGCCAAATCCCTGGCCGATAAAGCGAAAAACAAGAAACTTCAGCCCAACGATTACTCCGGCAATACCTTCACGGTGTCTAACCTGGGCATGATGGGCATCGAATCCTTCACCGCCATCATCAACTCCCCCGATTCCGCCATCCTCGCAGTTGGCGCCATCAAGGAGATCGTGGTTGCCGATAAAGGACAGTTCAAAACCACCAACGTGATGAAAGTTACCCTCAGCTGCGACCACCGTACGGTAGACGGCGCTGTAGGTTCACGCTTCCTCGTTACCGTGAAGAACTTCCTCGAGAACCCGGTAAACATGCTGGTATAACCCAAGCAACAATCATCTGCCATATAGCGCCTCCCGACCGGGAGGCGCTTTTTTTGCTGCTTAATCCCCAAGGCCTGGCCGTGGCTGGAAATTTATCTCCTCACACATTTAATTTTCAAAAACTTTTGAAAGTTCAATAACTTACCCTACATTTGATATATGAAATTGCCAGAAGCCAAAGCGCAGTTCATCCAGACATGGGGATTGTTGGGCGCCCAGTGGGGCGTGAACCGGACCATGGCCCAGATTCACGCGCTGCTGCTGATCGCTCCCGAACCCCTGAGCGCCGAAGACATCATGTCCGGCCTCGACATCTCGCGCGGGAACGTCAACATGAACGTGCGTGAACTGATGAACTGGGGAATCGTGGAAAAAATACTCGTGCCCGGCGAAAGAAAAGAATTCTTCGTCGCCGAAAAAGATATCTGGAAAGTAGGGACCGCCATCGCCCGGGAAAGGAAGAAACGAGAGCTCGACCCGATCCTCAAAGTCCTCCTCCAACTCAGTAAAGTGGAAGGGGACCCGAAAGACAAAAACGTTCGCGCCTTCCGGGACACGATGCAGAATATCCAGAAATTCGCCCACCAGACAGACGCTGCTCTTAACGCGTTCATCAAGTCGGAAGAAAACTGGTTCTACAGCACCCTCATGAAAGTGATCCGCTGATTTTTTAACGACATTCCACAAATGGATACTCGTTTGATAATATATTTCAATTATTTCTGAATTTTCAATTATTATGAAAAACAAACGCATTGTCATCGCCGGCGGCGCCGGTTTCATCGGGAAAGGTTTGGTGGAGGAATGGGGAGAGAACAACTTCATCGTTATCCTGACCCGTAGCCAACCGGCGCCCCCGGCGCATGGCAATGTCAGTTTCCTGCATTGGGATGGCGCCACTTTGGGCAACTGGGCCACCGCGCTCGAGGGCGCAGACCTGCTCCTCAACCTCTGTGGCAAAAGCGTCAACTGCCGGTATACTCCTGCCAATAAAAACGAGATTTTCGACAGCAGGACCCGCAGCACCGAAGCGCTCGGAGCGGCCGTCCGCCGCTGCAAGAATCCGCCCGCATTATGGGTGAACGCCGCGTCCGCCACTATTTACCGGCATGCCGAAGACCGGCCCATGGACGAATACACCGGAGAGTTCCACAGCGACTTCTCCGTGCAGGTATGCCAGCGTTGGGAAAGCGCTTTCAACCGCCAGGAAACACCCGGCACACGAAAGGTGATCCTCCGCATGGCAATCGTGATCGGTGCGCAGGGCGGCGTGATGGACCCCTACCTTAACCTCCTGAAATTCGGCCTGGGCGGGCGCCAGGGCAGCGGAAAACAGAAATTCAGCTGGGTACATATCGCCGACGTGGCGGGCATGCTGGAATTTTTCATGGAACACGGGGATTGCAGCGGGGTGTACAATTGCAGCTCCCCGCAACCGACAGACAACCGGGGTTTTACGGCTACCTTGCAGAAAGTCTGCGGATATTACTTCGGTCTGCCGGCGCCCGCCTGGATGTTGCGAATCGGTGCGGCGCTGATCGGGACGGAAACGGAACTTCTGCTGAAAAGCAGGTGGGTATTGCCTACCCGGGTAACGGAGGCGGGATATGCATTCAAATATCCCGGTGTGGAGGAGGCGCTACGGCAGGTGAAAGAGGCTTTGCCGCGCAAGCGGTATCACCTTTTCTAAGGCATGGTATAACTTTTGCGCACCAATCCGCAGAAGCTTAACTTTACAGTATGGATACACCTAAACACACGGTTGTGCTCGGCGCTTCGCCCAATCCCGAACGTTACGGATACCTGGCCGTTACGCGCCTCCGGGCGCATGGCCACCCGGTTACGGCCATCGGCAAGCGCCCCGGCTCCATCGGCGACACGCCGGTTACCGACGAGCATCCGGCGCTGAGCGGTGTGGATACGGTGACGCTGTACCTCAATCCCATGAACCAGGTACAGTATTACGATTACATCCTCAGCCTCCACCCGAAAAGGATCATTTTCAACCCCGGCACCGAAAACCCGGAACTGGAAACCCTCGCCCGGGAAAACGGCATCATCCCCCAACAGGCCTGCACCCTCGTGCTGCTGAGCACCGGGCAATTCTGATTACTGCAATCCACACGATTTCCCCAAACCGCACACCTCCCTGCCAGACACGATTCTGCTGCAGTTAATTTTCGTATATTCGAATAATTCCAAATACCAGGCTTAACCCAGGAGACCGGCACAAAGACTATCAGCAAGGCACATCGTTTACGCATCACCGTTTAAACATTCCTGTATGAAATGGAGAAGATTCAATGGTGAACCCATTCACCTGCCCATTAAGGAGGAAGTGCGGCGTGCCATCGTCCGGGAAACCGGTCGTGGGCACAAATTAAAGGTCTGCATCGGCACCGATTCGCAGGTGAAGGGCCTGGAAACCGAATTCGCCACCGTGATCGTCTTCCTGCGCGAAGGCCATGGCGGGTTCATGTTCATCCACAACGAAAAAACGCGGGACGTGTATTCCATCAAGGAGCGGATGCTCGTGGAAGTGGCCCGCAGCATCGAGATCGCCTATGAATTGTGCGACCTGTTCACCGATTATGATGTGGACATGGAAGTACATGCGGACATTAACACCAATCCGCAGTTCAAGAGCAACCTGGCGCTACGCGAGGCCATGGGCTACATCCTGGGGATGGGCTTCGCCTTCAAGGCCAAGCCGGAAGCCTTTGCCAGCAGCTCCTGCGCCAACAAGATCGTGAATTAGGCGATGCCCTGGAAGCGCGCGTTCATTTCGGCGATAAACGCCAGGATCTGATCGCGGCCCGTCTTTTTTACGGTAGAAGTGACATAGCTCGCGGGCAGGAACTGCCAGGTTTCCCGCAGCTTGTTGAGAAATGCTTTCGTATTACGGCTGGTTTCCAGCTGCGTATTTTTGTCTGCCTTCGTGAACACCAGCTGGAACGGAATGTTCCACTCCCCGAGCTGGTTGATGAAATCGATATCGATTTTCTGCGGCGTATGCCGGCTGTCTATCAGCACGAACACGTTCATGAGGTTCGGTCTTTTCCGCAGATAATCCTCGATCATCCGCTCCCACGATTTACGTTGCCCCTGCGATACCTTGGCGAAGCCATATCCCGGCAGATCCACCAGGTACCATTGATTATTGATCAGGAAGTGATTGATCAGCTGCGTTTTGCCCGGCGTGCCCGAGGTCTTCGCCAGTTTATCCCTGCTGGTCAGCAAGTTGATCAGGCTCGATTTGCCGACGTTGGAACGGCCGATGAAGGCGTATTCCGGTTTGTCGGCCACAGGGCATTTTTCCCAGTCGACGTTGCTGATGAGGTATTCTGCAGATTTGATCACCATAATTTTTCCATTTGCGGCCCCTCTGTTACCTTTGCCCCATTATGACGAGCAAAGACGTACAGAAAGTGGTTCCTTTTGAAGGGTCAAAATTAAGCAAGAAGGAGCAGATGGCCAGCATGTTCAACGATATTGCCGGCCGCTACGACTTCATGAACCATTTCATGAGCCTCGGGATCGACGTCTGGTGGCGGAAAGTAGCCCTCCGGAAACTGAAACCCCTGGCCCCCAAATCCCTGCTCGACGTAGCCACCGGCACCGGTGATGTGGCGATTATGGCCCAACGGATGCTGAACCCCGGCCATATCACCGGCATCGATATTTCCGAAGGCATGCTCGAAATCGGCCGGGAAAAAGTAGCGAAAGCCGGTTTCAGCGATAAAATCACCCTGCAAACGGGCGACTCCGAAACAATAAGTTTTCCCGATGCAACGTTTGATGCCATAACGGCGGCTTTCGGCGTCCGGAACTTCGAAAACCTGGCGAAAGGCCTCGGCGAAATGTGCCGCGTCCTCAAACCAGGCGGCATGGCCGTAATCCTCGAATTCTCCAACCCGACAGCTTTCCCGATCAAACAATTATATAATTTTTATTTTCGTTATATTACACCGACGATCGGTAAGCTCGTAGCCCGCAACAAAGCGGCCTATTCGTACCTGCCGAGTTCCGTGAAAGAGATGCCGCAAGGCCAGGAGATGTGCGATATCCTTAAAAAAGTTGGTTTTCAAGACGTTACATGCAAAACGCTTACTTTCGGGATCTGTTCCGTTTACTGCGCCACCCGCTGACGATGGCCGTTTTCTTCCTGGCAGCCCTGCCCGCCAGGGCGCAGCTCAATATGGAAGAACACGACGGCAAACCCTATTATTTCGGCATCACCCTCGCGGTGAACCAAAGCCATTTGCGCCTCACCCACAGCGATATTTTCCTCAAACAGGACTCTATCATGGTAGCCGAGCCCCTCAAAACCATCGGCTTCAACGTAGGCCTGCTGGCGAACCTGCGGTTCAACCACCGGTTCGACCTCCGCTTCAACCCGCAACTGTTCTTCGCCAATAAAAACCTGTCGTACAAGGAAAATTACCCGGAAAGGACCACCGAAAAGAAAGTGGAATCCATCACCGCATCCTTCCCCCTCCAGATCAAATTCAAATCCGACCGCATCGGCAACCTCCGCGTATACACGATCGCCGGGATGAAGCTCGATTACGACCTGGCGTCCAACAAAGGGCTCCGCCGGGCGGAAGATCTCGTAAAAATCAACAAGACAGCCTACGGATACGAAGTGGGCGCCGGCTTCGAGATTTACTTCCCTTCCTTCATCTTCACCCCCGAATTCAAGATCAGCAACGGTTTGAACGATGTGCACGTGAAAGACCCGAACCTCCGGTACTCCCGCGTCCTCGACCAGCTCAATACCCGCACCATCGTGTTTTCCATCCATCTGCAAGGTTAAAAACATTTACCTTTGCGACATGCAAAACACCATCATCAAGAATATATCCATCGTTAACGAAGGGTCCACCGCCGTGGGCGATGTCCTCATCCGCAACGGCCGCATCGAAAAAATTGCGCCGCAGATCGGAGAAACCGGCCGCGAGATCGACGGAACGGGAAAATACCTCCTGCCAGGCGTCATCGACGACCAGGTGCATTTCCGCGAGCCCGGCCTCACCCATAAGGCAGACATCCGCCACGAAGCCAGGGCCGCCGTAGCCGGGGGCACCACTTCCTTCATGGAAATGCCCAACACCAAACCCGAAGCCGTTACCCAGGAACGCCTCGAAGATAAATACGACATCGCCGCCCGCACTTCCCTCGCCAACTACAGCTTTTTCATGGGCGTAGCCAACGATAATGCCGAAGAGGTGCTCAAAACCAACGCCAAGAAAGACCGCATTTGCGGCGTGAAAATTTTCATGGGCTCTTCAACCGGCAACATGCTCGTCGACAATTTCCTGACCCTGGAGAGAATATTCGGTGGAACGGAGCTCCTCATCGCCACGCATTGTGAAGACGAGAAGATCATCCGCCACAACATGGAGGAATTCAAAAAAGCGAAAGGCGACCAGCTCACCGCGGCCGACCATCCGCTGATCCGCAACGAGGAAGCCTGCTTCGAATCGTCGCTCGTAGCCGTTCAGTTTGCCATGAAGCACAACTCCCGCCTCCACATCCTGCATATTTCCACAGAAAAGGAACTCCAGCTTTTCAGCAACATGAAACCGCTGTCCGAAAAAAGGATCACGGCAGAAGTTTGTGTCCATCACCTCTGGTTTTCGGCCGGCGATTATGCGCAATACGGCAACCTCATCAAATGCAATCCCGCCATCAAGGCGGCCAGCAACCGCGAAGCATTGTGGAAAGGCTTGCTGGACGACCGGCTGGACGTTATCGCCACCGATCATGCGCCGCATACCTGGGAGGAGAAACAACAGCCATACCTGCAGGCGCCTTCCGGCGTTCCGCTCGTGCAGCACAGCCTGCTGATGATGCTGGAACAGGTGAAGGCTGGGCGTTTTACCATAGAGCAGCTTGTGCGCAAGATGAGCCACGCCCCCGCAGAGTGTTTCCGCATCCGGGAAAGAGGCTTCCTGCGCGAAGGGTACTGGGCCGATGCCGTGATCGTGGATTTGAACGGCGCGACCCATGTTTCCAAAGACAACCTTTACTACAAATGCGGCTGGAGCCCCTTCGAAGGGCATGCCTTCCCCGCAGCCGTGACCCATACTTTCGTGAGCGGGCACCTCGCCTACGAAAACGGGACGTTCAACGAACAGCAGTGCGGCCAACGCCTGTTATTTAACGCCTAAGCGGATTTCAACCCATCCATACACGTAGCGCCCCCGGCAACGGCGGCGTTTTTTTTATGGAAAATTCCGGGGCCGGCATCTTTCCCGTTAGATTGATTCATTGTAATTTCACGAAAACGCCTGTGCATGGAGCTGGACAAAACAACCTACCTCGACCTTTCGATCTTCAACCGGGAAGACGAATATTCCCTATTCCACAAACTCGATTTCACCACCACGGCCGGCGGGCGGGAATACCTCCGCAAACTATTCGGGCAGCCGCTGAAAGACATCACCTCCATCCACAACCGCCAGCAGATGCTGCAATACCTGCTGGAAAACGAGAAAGCCTGGCCCAAAGCCATCAGCAACGGCACCATCGTGGTGGTGGAGAATTACCTGAACGCGGAGATCGAGCCGATCTCGAGCAGCGGCGGCCTGGCGTTATACATCAACACGCTCGTCACCAAAACGATCTACGCGCCTGATTTCGGGTTCATCAAGTTCTCGTTCGAACAACTGCTCAACCTTATCCGCGGCTTCCGCTCGCTCACGGAAGAAATCGATATTGAAACGGCGCCCACCCACCTCCGCGTGTTGCTGGAAAGGGCGCGCGTGCTCATTAACAAGGACGAATTCCACGCCATCGTTCAGCTGGATGACGACGGGGCGCTCAATTCCCGCGAGATCCTCCGGTACGACCGCGCCATCCGCAAGAAGTACAAAAAAGTATTGTGGGAGCTGACCGAAATCTATACCCAGCTGGATGCATTCCAAAGCATGGCCAAGGCCATCCTGCGGTTCGGGTTGCATTTCCCCTCGTTCACGGAAGAGATCAAACCGCACATCGCCATCAAGCAATTGTATCATCTTATTCTGCCGCAGCCGGTGGCGTATGATGTGACGATGGAGCCGGACGGAGGGTTTATATTCCTTACCGGTGCGAATATGGCGGGCAAGACCACGTTCATCAAGGCCGTGGGGATTTCCGTGTTCCTGGCGCACCTGGGCATGGGGGTTCCGGCACAGTCCATGACGCTGAGTTTCTTCCATGGCATCCTGTCGAACATCGACGTTAAAGACAACATCTTCAAAGGCGAAAGTTATTTCTACAACGAAGTACAGCGCATCAAAAATACCATCATCAAAATCAGCGACGGCAAAAACTGGCTGATCCTGATCGATGAAATGTTCAAGGGCACCAATGTGGAAGATGCGAAAAACTGTTCGCTTGCCGTGATCCGCGGATTACTCCAGAACCGGCGCTGCCTCTACATCCTATCGACTCACCTGTACGAAATCGCGGAAGAATTGCGGGAAGAGCCGAAGATCATTTTCAAATATTTCCAGTCGGAAGTCATCGACGACAACCTGCATTTTACCTACGAGCTGCGCGATGGCATCGCGAAAGAAAAGATCGGTTACCTCATTTTGAGAAAAGAAAAAGTAATCGAATTGCTGAACAACATGAAGATGGATTAATCCCTATCTTCATGTTTCACTAACATTGTTTGTTCCCAATGCTCGTCAGAATTTTCGGCAGCGCCATTCACGGCGTGGATGCCATTACCATTACTATTGAAGTCAATGTAGGCCAGGGCACGCGGTTTTGTCTTGTGGGCCTGCCAGACAATGCCGTTAAGGAAAGCGAATACCGGATCGAGACGGTGATCAAGAACACCGGTTACCGCATGCCCCGTTTGCGGACGGTGGTGAACATGGCGCCGGCAGACATCCGCAAGGCGGGCGCTGCGTACGATCTACCCATTGCGCTGGGGATTTTGGCAGCTTCCGAACAGGCGGTTTTCCGGCAGCCGGCAGAGCGGTTCGTGATCATGGGGGAATTGGGGCTGGACGGGACGTTGCGCCCCGTACGCGGAGCATTGCCGATGGCGATGCGCGCCCGGCAGGAAGGGTTCTCCGGCATGATACTGCCGCATCAGAATGCGCTGGAAGCCGCAATGGTGGAAGGGATCGATGTGTATGGCATGTCGCACGTTCGGGAGGTATTGGCTTTTCTCGAAGGAAAGGAATCGCGAAATCCCGAACCGCCAACTGCTTATCAGCCGGGCTTTCCGGAAGGGCTCGATTTTTCGGAAGTGAAAGGGCAGGAAACGATCAAGCGGGCGATGGAGATCGCCGCGGCGGGCGGCCACAACATCCTGCTGGTGGGGCCTCCCGGCGCAGGCAAAACGATGCTGGCGCGAAGGCTCCCCACTATTTTACCGCCGCTCACGCTGGCGGAAGCCCTCGAAACCACGCGTATCCATTCCGTAGCGGGAAAACTCAACGCGTCGGACGGCGTGCTGACATCCCGCCCCTTCCGTTCCCCGCACCATACCATCAGCGAAATGGCGATGGTGGGCGGCGGGAGCATTCCCCAGCCCGGAGAAATCTCGCTGGCGCAACACGGCATCCTTTTCCTCGACGAACTGCCCGAGTACCGGCGCTCCGTCCTCGAAGTGCTGCGACAGCCCATGGAGGAAAGATGCGTCAGTATTTCGAGGGCGCGCCAGGCCATGGAGTTCCCGGCTACATTCCAGCTCGTGGCGAGCATGAACCCCTGCCCCTGCGGCTATTTCAATCATCCCGAAAAGCCCTGCACCTGCCATCCCGGCGTTGTCCGGAAATACCTCAACCGCATTTCGGGCCCGCTGCTCGACCGTATCGATCTTCATGTGGAAGTTACCCCCGTACATCCCGGCGCGCTGGCCGATTCTCCATCGCCGGAGCCCAGTGCTGCCATCAGGGGCCGGGTGATGGAGGCGCGGCGGTTACAGTCGCAGCGGTTCGGGCATTCGGAGCATCCGCTTCCGCCGGGCAACCGCCGTTTGCAGCCGGATGCGTATTGCAATGCGCAGATGAACAGCGGTCAACTGGAGAAGTATTGTCGCCTGGGGCCGGAAGCGCGGCAGTTGCTCTCTACGGCCATGAACAGGCTACAGCTCAGCGCCAGGGCCTACGACCGCATTCTCAAAGTGGCGCGTACCATCGCTGATCTCGAGGCTTGCGCGCAAATTGCACCGAGCCACATCGCGGGGGCTATTCAATACAGGACCTTGGACCGGGCGGGCTGGGGCGCGGAGATGTAATCATAATCCCGGCAGCGGAAAAATTCGCGCTGGTGCATGGCAGAAAGCGATAGGGTGAAGTGAGTTGCCGATCGGAAAATTGGGGGATGGAACAGACAGCCTGCATAGCTAAGGAAAAAGGCCCGCAGAAAATAATCTGCGGGCCGATGATCGAAAGCAACGGCAAGCGTCAACGATCAATGCTGGCCGTTTTGCTGTTCTACTTTCCGGTAGTCTTCGCTGAGTTTTTTCTGGACATCCGCCGGAACGGGCGCGTATTCCGCGAAGCTTACTTTTACCTTCGCTTTTCCCTGCGTTACGTTGCGCAGGGCAGCGAAAAGGTGATCGAGTTCCGCCTGCGGCGTTCGCGCCTTGATGACCTGTTTGGCGTTGCCGGCATCCATGCCGGTAATGATGCTGCGATGGCTTTGCAGCTCGCTCATGATATCGCCCATCATCACATCGGGAGCGGAGGCTTCGAGGTCATACACCGGCTCCAGCAGCTGGGGCGCGGCCTGGTGGAATGCTTCGCGGAACGCCATCATACCGGCGATCTTGAAGGAAATATCGTTGCTGTCTACCGGGTGCATCTTGCCATCGTACACGCTTACACGCACATCGCGCACGTAAGAACCGGTGAGCGGCCCTTCGTTCATTTTTTCCATCACGCCTTTGAGGATCGATGGCAGGAAGCGCGCGTCTATCGCTCCGCCTACGATGCAATTATTGAACACGAGCTTGCCGCCCCAGCTGAGCGCGATCTCTTCCGTATCGCGCACCGGGAATTCCTTGAAGGCCGGCATGCCGTCGAACCAGGGCTCGATCTTCATGAAAACCTCGCCGAACTGGCCCGCACCGCCCGATTGTTTTTTGTGCCGGTACGTTGCCTGCGCCGCCTTCTGGATCGTTTCACGGTAGGGAATGCGCGCCGGCAGGTACTCCACCTGCATGCCATACACATTTTCCAGCCGCCATTTGGTGACGGCAAGATGCAGTTCTCCCTGTCCGTGAAGGATGACCTGTTTCAGTTCGCGGTTGTATTCCACTTCGAGCGTTGGGTCTTCCATATGGATTTCGTTGAGCACTTCACCGAGCTTTTCATCGTCGGCCTTGTTTTTGGCGACGATGGCGGTACGGACGCGCGGCGCCGGGAAGTGGACGGGATCGATCTGGGCGTTGAATTTCAGATCGTTGAGGGTATGATTGGTGAAGGTGTTTTTCAGCTTCAGGGTGCAGCCGATATCGCCGGAACGGAGGCGGTCTACGGGCTGGCGGTTCTTTCCGTCTGCGATGAACAGCTGGTTCAGCCGTTCGGATGTGTTTCCTTTTTCGTTATATAGTTCCTGACCGGCTTTCACTTCGCCGCTCATCACTTTAAAAAAGGAGAGTTTGCCGATGTGTGGTTCCAGGAGGGTTTTAAACACGAAAAGACAGGTGGGCCCGGCGGGGTCGCAGGGCACTTCGCGGCCGTCTTCCGTAACTTCCGGGGGCATTTCCACGGCGGAAGGGGCAACGTTGTCGATGAACCCCATCAGCCTGCCGCTGCCCATGTTCCGGAGGGCGCTGAGGCAGAAAACAGGGAACACCTGGTGTTTCATCATCCCGATCTTCAGGCCCTGCCGCAACTCGTCCTCATCCAAACTGCCTTTTTCGAAGTACAGTTCCATGAGGGCGTCGTCGTTTTCGGCGGCTTTTTCGACGAGGGCGTTATGCCATTCGTCTGCCTGCGCTTTTTCATCGTCGGGGATGGGGAGTTTTTCGGGTTTGCCGCCCCCTTCGGGGAAGCGGTACATGGTCATTTTGAGGAGGTCGATGATGGCGTTGAAGCCGGGCCCCTGGTTCACGGGGTATTGCATGAGGGTAACGGCCGGCCCGAAGAAGCCCTTCGCCTGGTCGAGCACCTGCTGGAAATTGGCGTTTTCATGATCGAGCTGGTTGATGGCCAGAATGGTGGGCTTGCCGTACCGGTCTACATAATCCCAGATCAGTTCCGTGCCCACTTCCACGCCGTTGTAGGCATGCAGCACCATCACGGCGGTGTCGCACACACGGATGGAGGAAGCCACTTCTCCCATGAAGTCTTCCAGGCCCGGGGTATCGATGATATTGATCTTGTAATCCCGCCACTCGGTATGCAGCGTGGTGGCGTACACGGAGTTGCCCCGGGCGTGCTCTACTTCGTGGTAATCCGACACGGTGTTTCGCTCCTCCACGGAGCCGCGTTTTGGGATAATGCCGGCCTCGAAGAGCATGTCTTCGGCCAGCGTCGTTTTGCCGCTCTTGGCAGCGCCAATGAGCACAACGTTTTTGATGTGTTTTTCGTCATACGTTTTCATACGGCAATTGTTTTGCGGGTGAAGCGCCGGGGCGAGCGGGTTTGCCGTTCTGCGGAGAAATATCAGTTTGCGAGGCTCATAACATGCTGGTGGATGACCTTCCCGGCCGGATATTAATTTACGCAATTTTTAGGGTAAATACCGTGATTAGTCCAGTTTAAAATCGATGTCGCAACACCGTTAGGGTAACAAATAACCCTAACTTTGCCCCATGAAATTATTACTGCAGTACCTCAAAAACTATAAATGGCTGGTGGTGGCTGCCCTCGGGCTTGCGACCGTCAACCAGGTCTTTTCCCTCATGGACCCCTGGATCTTCGGCGTGATCGTGGACAAGTTCGCCGACCATCCCACCACGTTTTCCGCCAAGAATGCGGCTGAAGCCATTCCGCGGACCGAAAGCCAATACCTGAGCGGTGTGTTGCTGTTGCTGCTGGCTTCCATCGGCGTGGCCATGGTATCGCGCATTGCCAAGGCTTTCCAGGATTACTTCGTGAGCGCCATCACCCAGCGCCTCGGGGCCAAAATGTATACGGACGGCCTGCGCCATTCCATGCGGCTGCCATACCAGGAGTTCGAAGACCAGCGTTCCGGAGAAACCCTCGCGGTGCTCCAGAAAGTGCGGCTCGACACGGAAAAATTCATCTCCCAGTTTATCAATATACTTTTCACCACCCTCGTGGGCGTCGTGTTCGTGATGATTTTCGCGTTCAGGGTCCACTGGTCGCTGGTGTTCGTATATTTCGGCGGGTCCATCCTGCTGGGTTGGCTCATGAACGTACTGAGCAAACGCATCAAATCCATCCAGAAGAACATCGTGAAGGAGACCACCGTGCTGGCAGGCGCCACCACGGAATCTTTGCGCAACATCGAACTGGTGAAAAGCCTCGGGCTTACCAACCAGGAAATCCGCCGGCTGAACGCCAATACCATGAAGATCCTGCTGCTGGAGCTCACCAAAGTGAAACGCGTCCGCAGTATCGCGTTCGTCCAGGGCACATTCGTGAACCTCCTCCGCTCCTCCATCCTCTTCCTGCTGCTGTACCTGCTGTATGGGGATGTGGTGACGGTGGGACAACTATTCTCTCTCCAGCTCTATTCCTTCTTCCTGTTCGGCCCCCTGCAGGAGCTGGGCAACATCATCCTCGCCTACCGCGAAGCACAGGTTTCGCTCGATAACTTCCAGCGGATATTGAAGACGCCGGTGGAAGAAACGCCCGCATCGCCGGCCCGGCTTTCGCTGGTGAACGAACTGGCGTTCCGGGACGTGAGTTTCCAGCATATCACGGCCAAAAGCAAGGCGCTCGACGATATCACTTTCACGGTAAAAACCGGGGAAACCATCGCATTCGTGGGGCCATCGGGAAGCGGCAAAACAACCCTGGTGAAATTGCTCGTGGGATTGTACAAGCCCGGTGAAGGGCATATCCAGTACAACGGCATCGATTCCAACGCACTGGATATCGAAGAACTGCGGCTCCAGCTCGGCTTCGTGACGCAGGATACGCAGCTGTTTTCGGGAACGATCCGGGAGAACCTCGCGTTCGTGAACCCCCAAGCCACGGAAGAAGACATGATGAGCGCGCTGCAAAGGGCATCGGCCTACAGCCTCCTGGCGCGTGCGGAAAAAGGGATCGATACGGTGATCGGTGAAGGCGGGATCAAGATTTCGGGCGGCGAAAAACAACGCCTCTCCATCGCCCGGGCCCTGCTGCGCCAACCGAGGCTGCTGGTATTCGACGAAGCCACTTCCGCCCTCGATTCCATCACGGAAGAAGAAATCACCCAAACCGTGCGGCACGTCACCTCCAGCAAGGAACACATCACCGTAATGATCGCCCATCGCCTGTCTACCATCATGCATGCCGACCGCATATACGTGCTCGAAAAAGGAAAGATCGTGGAAACCGGCGCGCATCACGACCTGCTCACGGAAAAAGGACTGTACTACGCCATGTGGCGCCAGCAGATCGGTGAACGCAAAACCACCGAAGTGCCGGCAGCATCCTGAAATTAAATCGTATTTTTGCGCACCATGAGCAACAGACCGAATTACTTTCTCAGCATGCTGAAGATGAAATGCCCCCACTGCAGAAGGGGCGATATGTTCAAGAACAAAAATCCCTTCCAGCTGCGCTTCTCGAAAATCTTCGAGATGTACGAAAGATGCCCCGTGTGCAATCAGAAATATGAACTGGAAACCGGTTTCTGGTTCGGGACCGGATATGTGAGCTACGCGCTCGGCATCGCCCTGTCTGTCTTCAACCTGATCTGGTACTGGTTTTTCTTCGGAATGAGCTGGGACGATAACAGTATTTACTGGTGGCTCAGTATCAACGGTGTCATACTCATCGCCCTGCAACCCTGGCTGATGCGCATTTCCCGCGTTATCTACCTCTACTTCTTCGTGTATTACGATGAAGATACCGCCCAACTCCCCGATCCCGGGCATGGGCACGATCATTCTCACTGATTATTAATTCCTTATTAATACACAAGGGCCGTGAAAACGGCCCTTTTTTGCTTTTCATCCAAAATCTGAGCAGTATGTCAGATCATCTTTAGTATGTTGAATGATGTTTTATTCCAGTAAATCGGACGGAAATCCATCCACCCTCAAATATATCTTATCATTTTCATTACGTCCCATTTTTTTCTCTCCCGATTTCTTGTAACACAAGCCCCGCGCGACTTACTTATCACCCCCGAAAATCGTTTCCAATAAATCCAGCCATAAATTTGCAACGTTGATGCATTTTTATAGATTTGCAACTTTGTTGCACTTTAATAAGCCTTACATGAAAAAAATCCTTCTCCCGGCTATTTTCGCCGGGTTGTTCCTGGCCGCCTGCCGGAAAAACGACAAACCAGCCGTTCCTGACGAACCCTCCAAACCGGAAGCCACCTTTCTCCGCCTGATCGTCAGCGATGTAGACCAGGCACGGATTTCAGTGATCGACCCGCTGAAGAAAACAGCCGTAAACTATCCCGTTTCTTCCGCCCAACCATCGCTGTACGCCACCAGCACGGGCCAGTTCGCCGCCATCATCAGCCGCGCGGCGGGGAAAGTGGAATTCTTCAATACCGGCGTGGAAAAACACGGCGGGCATCTGCATATCCATGAAGCGGAAATGTCGCCGGTCAACTTCTCCGAAGCCGGGCCCACCCATTTCTTCGGTCATGCCGGACTGAACGCGATCTTTAACGACGGCACCGGGTCGCTCAGCATCTTCAAGGACGGCGACCTCGAAGGCGATGGCGGCACCGTGATCCCCGTTGCGCAGCCGCATCATGGCGCCATGGTCATCTTCGACGATTTCACCATCGCGGTAACACAAAAAGACGGTTCCGTTTCCGGGACATTGCCGGAAAAAGTGAAGATCATCGACCGGTTCGGGAAAACGCTGCATGAAACGAAGATCGCCACCAAAGGGATCCATGGCGATGCGGGCAACGGCAAGCTGGCCGCGTTCGGCAGTACAGACGGCATCCTCATCGTGTCACAAACCGGCGAGCAATCCCTCATCCCCTATCCTTCCAGCTTCGGTACCGCGTGGATCGGAACTGTATTGGGAAACAAGGCGCTGCCGCATTTCTTCGGGTACGTTTCGCTGGGGCTTTTCAAGATCGATCCCGCCAGCAGGCAAATCACGGAAGTCCTCAAAAACGATAACAACATCCATCAATACCTCCTCGACAGCGACGGCAAAAACCTCTACGTGCTGCTCACCGACGGTACGTTGAAAATCTTCGACGCAGTGACCGCCCAACTCAAGAAAGAAGGGAAGATCGCCACTGCCATTCCCGCAGGCGCCACCGCCGCGCAGAAACCGTATTTCGCCGTTTCGCGCCGCGCACTTTACATTACCGACCAGGCCGCAGGTGCGATACGCATGCTCGATCTGGCGACGTTGCAGCCATCGGCGAGCATCCCCGTGGGCGGGAAACCGTTCAAGCTCATCGTAGCCGGCGACCAGGAAGGGCTCGAAGCCGGCGACCATTAAGCCGTCCATACCATAAATCAAAAGGGGGACCAGCAATTGCCGGTTCCCCTTTCCTTTTCTGTCACGACTATTTTTACTTGATTTCGATCGGGAATTCTGCCTGCGCGTCGGAGCTGCCGGGGCCGTAGGTCCCGTCTTTCCCGGTAGGCTGATGGCGAACCACCATGCGGAAATATCCTTTGAAACCTCCTTTGGTAGCCACATGCACCTGGAGGCCGACCGGAAGGTTCTTCACGTCTTTATCCAGCGGCGTCACGGTTGCGGCGGTAGTTACCGAATCGGTCACCTGCGCGTTGGCATTCACGAAAAACAGGTGAAAGATGCGATGCTCGTCAGACTCTTCTTCGATTTCCTCCGTCACGTTATCTGCCGGGTTCTTGCGTTCGTCCAGCAGTTCGGTGGCCAGCAGGTAAGCGGTGTTGGCTTTCAGGTTGATGGGCGTGATCTGCGGAGCGGCACCACCGGTCCCGTCCATGTCTTTCCATGTTGCGATCACTTTTTCCGCCGGCGTGGCGGCGTTGGTGAAGGTGAGCTTCACGGTGGTGATCTCTTCGTTCTCGTTTTCGTGCTCATGGTCACCTTGTTTCTCCTTTTTACAGGCGGAAAATGCGAGCACGGCGGCAGCGGCGAAAATTGCGATACAGTTGCGGGATGTGAATATTCTTTTCATGATGATCAGGAGGATTTTTTGCCGAAAATGAGCGGCAGTTTGAGTTTAAGGTAAACGTTGGTACCCGGTTCGTCTGCATAATACCGGAAGAGGTTCATGTAGTCGCGGTAACGGGTGTTGAGAATGTTGGTGGCGCCGAGGATGACAGACAGGGGTTGCCTGCCGAAATGAACGGTGCTACCGGCTTCCAGGTTGAGCAAATTGTATGCGTCTGGCGGCGGGATAAGGTCTTGCCCGGCCGGATCGTAAGGATTTTTCGGATCGGCAGGAATCCGCGTTTGCTTCGTCACGTTTTGCATGCTGATGGCGAAATAGTTGTTTTTCAGACGCTTGGTATTGCCGGGAAAGAAACTGATCTCATGCTCGAAACGGTCAGACGGCATACTGATGAGCCAGTCGTTGATATCGTCGTTCCAGGCGCGGAGCACCGATGCTTTCGTGGTGAGTTGCCATTTGGGAAGGAAGCGCCAGCGCAACTGGGCGTCCATCCCTTTGGTGGTGGCATCGGCGCTGGTGTAATACATGAACGGGAACGATCCACGGATCGACACCACGATACTGTCTGTCGGCTGCAGGAAGATAAAGTTGGAAAACTTGTTGTAATACAGGTTCACATCGGCTTCCAGTTTGTCGCCCAGGTCGTAGTGCAGCCCCAGGTTGAACTTGTTGGCCGCTTCGGCCTTCAGCCCTGCATTCCCCAGTTCGAACGTTCCCGTGCCATGATGAAGCCCGTATGCATACAGCTCGTTCACACCGGCGGGCCGCCATGCGCGCGCGTAATTCACCGACGCGTGGAAATTGTCCGTCATGCGGAACTGCGCGCCGGCCGATCCGGAGAAACTGCCGTACGTCTGCGTTTCATAGGCGATATCGTTCGTATTGTCGTTGATGTTATAGTACTCTTTGTTGTCGTACCGCACACCGCCTTCGAACAGCCATTTATTGTCTGCACTTTCCCATTTTTCCGTCCAGAACACGCCCCACTGGCGGCTTTCATAATTGGGTATGAAGAGCCTGCGCTGGTAGCTGTTTTTCTGATACATACCGCTGGCGCCGATGGTGCCGCGCAGGCCGTTCCAGGATTTGTGGTCCCAGAGCAGCTCGCCCGTCCAGGTAGTGAGGAATAGGTTCATCCGGTTCACGGAAAGGGCGGAATTGTAATCCAGTTCTTCGCGCTCGTTGAACTGCCGCGAAACCACGAGGTTCAGTTTCCCGGCGTTCCCCGTGTTCACATATCCTTTTACCTTGAACAGTTCGTGTGCTACGTGCTGGTAAGGCCGGTTGATGCTGTAAGAAAACCCTTCCGTGTACTGCGATAGCGGCCGGCCCTGTTTGATGGCCTGTTCCAGGTCGGTGCGGTTGCCGATGTGCGCGCCTTCGAACACGCCGAGGTTGGTGTTGAACTGCGAATAGAAAAGCTCCAGTCCATATTGCTTCTTTTTATACCCTGCGGCTGCGGAGAAGTTGTATTCTTCCACGCCGGTGTTATCGAGCCAGTAGCCGGGTGTTCTGGTGTTGCCCCCTTTGCGGAGGGTCCCTTGCAGGCGCCAGCTGAGCCCCGGCACGGCGGGCACCTGTTGCTCGAGAATGGCGCTCAGCGCGCCCAGGCGGTTGTTGGAAAAGGCGGACATATTCACTTCGCCCGACATGCCCGGCTTCACGGGCAATTCCCGCGGTTCCACGAGCACCACGCCGCCGATGGCATCGCCTCCATACCGGAGGGCGCCGGCGCCTTTCACGACCACGAGCTTATTGGCGAGGAAGGGATCCACTTCCGGCGCGTGTTCCGATCCCCACTGCTGGCCTTCCTGCCGGATGCCGTTGTTGAGGACGAGCACACGGTTGCTGTGCAGGCCGTTGATGACGGGTTTGGAAACGTTGGGCCCGGTGGTCATGGCAGTTACGCCGTTCACCCGCTTGAGGGCTTCGCCGAGGGTGAGGCCCCGTGTTTTTTCCAGCTCCCGGCCGCTGAGCGATTCCACCGGTGCGGTGGTCACTTCCTTGGCGGCATGGCCGGTAACGGCGACTTCCTGCAGCTGGGTAACGCTGTGCGGCAGCGCAATGTTCCGCCGCTCGTCTCCGCTCACCTGCCAGGAAAGTTCTACCGGCAAACAACCGATATGACTGATGTGAATGGTATAATTTCCGGGGCAAAGCCCGTCTATGATGAATTGTCCTTTTTCGTTGCTCTTCGTGATCTGGCCATTTTCTTTCACGACGATGGTGGCGCCATACAGCGGTTTCTTCGTTTCGCTGTCGGTCACCGATCCGCCGATGCGGATGGTGCATTGTGCCATCGCCGGTGCGGTCCACGCGAATGCGAGGAGCCCGCACAGCCATGCGCGTAATCTCAAATTTCTCATCTGGTTACAATACGTCGGGGGCAGTAAGCAATACTGCCGGTGATAAATGCGATGTGGGGATGAAGGGGTTAAGCGGCAGGGGGAGCCCTGAGCGAGCAATAAAGCACCGGGGCCACCGGCACGGGAACGGGCTGCGCGGATGGCAGCTCGGCGAAGACGAAAGGCACTGAAGCCAGGTGCACGCTATGCTCCGGGAGAAAAGACTCCATGGCGCTGTGCAACCAGTCGCAGTGCTGGTGAACGGTGGAGATAACCGGCCCGTGCGCGTAAATGTCGCTACAGGCTGGCTCGTCTACCGTATCCTCATGGCCGGAAAAATGGTGCAGGTACTCCCGGGGCGTCAGGTAAATACTGAAGACGCCCAGGAGGAGAAAAACGCTGATTTGTAGCAAACGCTGTTTCAATGTACCCGGTTTATCCGGCCAAAGATAGCCATTTTCCCGCAATTGCAACATTGTTGCATGGTTAACGGACTTTCATCATGGTACGCACCTGCTGGGCCGCACCATTCTGGAAGCGCACGTAATACATCCCGGAAGGAAGCTGCTCCCCGTCGAACGTATGGGTATAAGTGCCTGCGGCGTGCTGGCGGTCTACCGGCTTGGCGATCAGCCTGCCCATGGTATCGAACACCTGGACCAGCGTATGCCCGCCACGGGTTTTGTAGCTGAGTACCGTTTTGGTGGAGAAAGGATTGGGATAATTGGTGATGAGCGTTTCATCGTCGCCCACACCAGGGATGCCCGTCACAACGCTGCAAGCCAGCCCATTGACGAGCGGCAGGCTCTGGTAGTTGTTGAGCATGATCCTGTTCAGTTCGGAAGACGGTACGCAGAACCACTGTTCGAGCAGCGAGGCGTATACCGAACGGAAATCGTATTGCATGGGCACGTTATCCACCGGAGACGCCGCATCGGGCATGATCGGGTTATTGCCTAAAATCTGCTGGTTCACGTAATCGCCGAAAACGATCATGGGCGCGGAGTTACCATGGTCGGTACCCATACTGCCGTTGGATTTGATCCTTCTGCCGAACTCTGAGAACGTCATCCCCACTACGCGCTGCGATTTCTTCTGCTGCTCCAGGTCTTTCATGAAGGCATGGATGGAGGAAGACACCATTTCCAGCAAATGCGCGTGGGTACCGGTGGTGGTATCGCCGCTATTGGTTTGGCTGGCGTGCGTATCGAAACCGCCGATGCCTACCATGTAAAGGCGAGTCTTCAACCCGCCGGCCACCAGTCTTGCCACGATCTTCAACTGCGCGGCGAGGCGATTGTCCGGATATGCCCGCTGGTTGGTCACTTTCGAAGCCGCCGCCTTGATCACGTCTGCATACCGGTTGGTTTGCCGCTGGATCTGGCGGATGTATTTCAGTTCCTTTCCGGCCCGGGTATTGGGTACGGTATCTTCGATATTTTCGAGGAGGTTGTAGAAGTCTGTGGGGCTGGTTACCGCCATTCCGAAATTGCCGCCGGAGCCCACGAAAGAAGGGGAAACGATCGACCCGATCTGGATCGCGGGCGGATCGGGCATTTCTGCGTTCGGGAACCCTGTGGGGTAGCCGGGGTATTCGGTATCGAGGAAACGCCCGCCCCAACCGGTTTCCAGCACCACGTTCGCGTCCGAGCCCGTAAGCCAGATATCGGTTGCGCGGAAGTGGGAAAAGTTCGGGGAAGGATAGCCGACCGACTGGATGATGGACACATGGCCTTCGTTATACAAATCCCGGATGCCGGTCATGGAAGGATGGATGCCGGTTTTGGTTTGTCCGGCGAGGCGCAGCACGCTGCCTTCGGGGATGGCGATGTTGGAGCGCGCGGTGCTGTATTTGCCGTACTGGTCCAGCGGGATCACCATGTTCAATCCATCATTCCCCCCATTCAACTGGATCATCACCAATACGTGATCGTTGTCGAGCGCGGTCTTCTCCAGCGCCGCCAGGAACGGGGACGCGGCAAAAGCCTTGATGGAAAAGCCATTGATAAAGGAGGGCAGGATAGTTGCCGGGGCGGTATATCGGAGGAAATCTCTGCGTTTCATAATTAGGTTTTCAACGTGATCAGGCCAGGTGATATTCTGACAGGTTCATGATGGTTTTGTAAAGGGCTCTCAGCATGTCTACGACCAGTGCTTTGTTCATCGCGTCTGACGGGTCGGAGATGTAAATATTCCAGACCTGCGTCCAGTAATAATCCTGTTGCTGCCCCTTGAGAAGGATATCGTTTTTGAGATAGGCTTTCATGGCGTCCGACAAGTCCATCCGGTACAGGATCGCCAATGCATCGTTGATGAGCAGCACGGGATTGGAAGGGTCTGGCAGTTGCTGCGTGAACACGAGCGGATCGATGCGCAGCGTCTGGCCCATGGATACATACCCGGTGGTGATCATCTGGTCGGCGAGGAAATTCCGTTTCGGCAGGGTATCGGTATTGATCCACAGCTCGTGGAACTGGGGCGCGAGGTAATAAGCGTCCCACCCGGAAACACCCGGCGGATCACCGATATTCTGCTGCTGGTTGCCGGCGGCGGCCTGGAGGGACCGCCATTGCGCGTAAGCCTTCGCGTAGTCGGACGCCGGTGCGAATTGTACGCCGAACTCGCGGCACATGCCTACCGTATAGTCTACCGGACTTTTGATGAGGCACGACATATTCGCGGGATCGTAAAAATGTTCGCTTTTGAAGAGCGCCGAAAGCACCGGGCGAATGTCGTAGTTGGCGGCGCGGAAAATATCGGCCAGCGGGGAGATCACGTCGTTTTCAGCGGCGGAATCGATTTCGTAGTAGATGAAAAACTGGTAGAGTTTGCGGCAGATGAACTTGGCCACTTCATGCTGCGCAAAGATGATGGTGAGCAGATCGTCCAGCTCGGTAGTGCCGTTGGGCCCGGTTTTGCCGGTGATGACCTTGTTGGAGAACCAGCTGGAGAACTGTTTATTATGATAATCGTGTTTCGTGGGATCGAAGTAACTGGTGATGTTCGTTTTGTCGACCTTGTACCCTGTGAGCACATGTGCGATGGCGCGAACGTCTTCTTCCTGGTAAAGGGAATCGGGGCCTTTGCCGCAGGTGAAGAGTTCGAGGAGCTCGCGGGCATAGTTTTCGTCGGCCGATTCGGCTTCGTTGAGATAGCCGTTGAGGTAAACGAGCATACCGGGATCGAGGGTGACCGCTTTGGTGAGGGCTTTGAAGTTCCCCAGGGCGTGTGCGCGCAGGGTAACGTTGTGGGCGTACATGAAGCGGGCATCCTGGATGGTTTGTGTTTCGGTGGCGAAGTGGTTATGCCAGAACAGCACCATTTTTTCGTGGATGGATCGTTGCTGGTTGAGCATGAGGCCGATCCACCAGGCTTTGTAGCTATACCGCCGGTGATCGTTGAGGTCTTCATCTCCTTCGGGGGCTGTTACCCACGGCGCTCCGGGAACCACGCCGGTAGGGTCTACATAGCCGCCGGTCTGGTAGCTGTTGACGGGGGGCGTGGGAACGGAGGCGTTTGGCACGAGCAGGGCATCCACCGCCTGGTTGAGGCTCATGGCGCCGAAGTGCTTGACGTCTGCCGGTGCGGCGCCGAACATGGCGCGTTTCAGCAGATGCACCACCTGCGCGGTGCCCCAGGGGCCTGAATAGGGCGCGATGCCGGTAAAAGTCCGGGCAGCTTTGGCTGGAGCGGCTTTGCGGGAGGAGTTGAGTGTGAGGAACGATCTGCGGTCCATCTGGGATACGGTTAAATAGCGGTCAAAATTTTGAGATGAAAGACTGCCGGGAAACCCACTGCAGCCATATTCCGCATCCAAATTAGTAAAAAGTTTAATTCAATTGTATTATTTTATATGTTTGGCGGCGATTTACGTGAACGATTTACCAAAAGCTGAAGTTAAGCAATGAAAAAGCCGCCGAAGTGAGTGACACAACGGCGGCTGATAGTTGATGACAAGCTGGCTTTAAAAAAATCTTTACGGAAAGGATCACGCGAGGTTCTCGATGATGCCCGCGATGCCTTGTCCACCGCCCACGCAGGCGGTTACGATACCATATTTTTTGTTGAGTCGCTGCATATCGTTCAGCAACTGGATCGTCAGTTTGGTGCCCGTGCAGCCCAGCGGGTGCCCCAGTGCGATGGCGCCTCCGTTGATGTTCACGATGCCAGGGTCCATGCCCAGTTCGCGGATCACGGCGATGGACTGGGAAGCGAACGCTTCGTTCAGTTCCACGAGATCGATATCGCCGAGCGATTTGCCTGCCTGGCGCAGCACTTTCGGCACTGCGGCCACGGGCCCGATGCCCATGATGCGGGGATGCACGCCGGCAGATGCGCAGGCCACGAGGCGGCCGATGGGCTGGAGGTTCAGTTCTTTCACCATTTTTTCGCCCATCACGATCACGAAAGCTGCGCCGTCGCTCGTTTGGGAAGAGTTGCCCGCCGTTACGGAGCCGCCGGCGGCAAATACCGGTTTGAGCTTGGCGAGCGCATCGATGGAGGTGTCTGCACGCGGCCCTTCGTCCGTATCCACGACCCAGGATTTCGTCTGTTTCCTGCCTTTTTCGTTCACATACACGTCTTCCACCGTAATGGGCAGTATGCCGGGCTTGAAATAGCCGTTCTGGATGGCGTTGATGGCTTTGAGGTGGGATTGCAGGCTGAACTGGTCCTGCTCTTCGCGGCTTACTTTATATTCTTTGGCTACCGCTTCGGCGGTGAGGCCCATGCTGAGGTAATAATCGGGATTGGTGGTGGCCACGCTGTAGGCGGGAACGGTTTTCCAGCCAGCGGTGGGCACGAGGCTCATGCTTTCGGTGCCACCGGCGATGATGCAATCTGCCTGTCCGCTGCGGATCTTAGCCGTGGCGATGGCGATGGTTTCGAGGCCGGACGCGCAATACCGGTTCACGGTCATGCCCGGCACGTCGATCCCCAATGCGCGCACGCTGATCATCCGGCCGATCTGGAGGCCCTGTTCGGCTTCCGGCACCGCGTTCCCCACGATCAGATCGTCTACCCGGTTCGGGTCCAGCTGCGGAACGGAACCCAACAAACCCTTGATCACGTCTACGGCCAGATCGTCGGGCCGGTAGAACCTGAACCCGCCTCTCTTCGATTTCGTCACCGCCGTTCTGTATCCTGCTACGATAAATGCGTCTTGCATGGTTATCTCCTTTTGTTTGGTATTCTCCAAATTTAAGGAATTCCAGCCTTATTTGATCGGTATCTCGAGCCAGCCGGAAGAAACCCCGGCAAATATCCCGTACCCCTTGTCCACATTGGAAAAGACGACAGCCGGGTCCACAAAAAGATTGCCTTCGCCGGAGCTTTGGAGCTGGAGCGACTTCAAATACTGCCAGCTGGCGGAAGTGAGGCCGGTCACCTCCAGCAGCAGCACTTCATCTTTCACCAGCACCTGCCGCGTCTGGAGCACCACCAGGATGTCGCGCCCATCGAAACGCTCATCGGGGATGAGGGAATATTCGTGGTAGGTTTCGGTGATGAGGTCGGTAAAATTGTTGTTGTACGAGGGATCGAAGCGGTATTCTTTCCGAGATACGGGCACATATTTCCCGTCTGCATCTTTTTTCGCCCCAAACAGCCGGATCCGGTAGCGGTCTATGCCAGGCCGATCGTCCAGGTACACTTTCACGCGGTTGCCGCCCGCCTGGGCGAAGGGGTCGTGGAGCCGGGGCCGCCGGGGCAGCGTGTCTTCCGCTTTCACGGCGGGCAGTCCGCCGGCGGTCACTTCGATCCGGTAAGGTTTGCCGGCGGCCACCGTTGTGGCAGATACGTAATATCCTTTTCCGTTGATTTCGCGGAATTGCATCGCAACGGGCGCATCCCCGGCAGTCAGTTTGATGCCGGCATTCTTTATCTCCGGGAAAGTAGTGGCGCCGGGGGGCTGCGAGCGGGTAAGGCGGAGATAGATCACGCTGTCTTCCTGCATAAGGCTGTTCACGACGATCCTGTCGCCTTCATACGGCACCGGGATATCCGCACTTTGTTCGCAGGCCGCGAGCGCTGCGATGACGAGGAGATAAGCTGCTTTTTTCATATCAAAACCTGACTGACCACGAAACGCTGGGCAGCACGGGCAGGATGCTCAGCATCGTGAGCTCGCGTTTTTGCGATTCGGGATTGTGTTTATAATAGTAGAAAAACGGGTTCTTGCGATTGTAAGTGTTGTACAGCCCGAAACTGAGCATGTACCGTGCGTTCTTGCGCTGTTTGGTAAAAGTGGCGCCAAGGTCCAGGCGGTGCACGTCGTGCATGCGGACGGTATATTGATCGCGGTACACATCCACCGGCTGCGTGCCGGGCTCGAATTCGGGCGGAGGCAAATGGGGCGAGGGCTCCGTCACGTTTTCATAGCTCGCCAAGGGCAGCGTGAGCGGGAGGCCGCTGGCGTATTGCCATTGGGCGGAAATTTCCCATCGTTTCCCCAACTGGTGCGTCAGTACTACTTCCAACTCGTGCCGCCGGTCGTATTTGTAAGGGAAAACCCGGCCCTGGTTGATGTTCGGGAAAGCGCGGCGGCTCCAGGCAAGCGTGTAACCGATCCATCCCCTGAACCGGTCCTGCTTTTTCTGCAGGAGCACTTCGGTGCCGTAGCTCCATCCGCGGCCCACCACCACCAGGTCTTCCCAGCTTTTGGTCGCCGAATTGAAATCCGCGTCCTGCTCCTGGTACTGGATCACGTTTTCCATCCGCTTGTAATATCCTTCCACCGACATTTCGTACCGGTTATCGTTGGTCGTTTTCGCCAGGCCCAGCGCCAGTTGCTGCGCGTGCATGGGCGGCACTTTGTCTGTAGCGGCCACCCAGAGGTCGGTAGGCAGGAAAGTGGCGGCATTGTTGGTCAGCAGGTGGATGTATTGCGTCATCACCGTGTACGACATTTTCAGCGCCCATCTCCGCGGCAGCATATACCGGAATCCGAGGCGCGGTTGAACAGAAGTGTACGCCCTTCCCTCCACCAGAAAAGCGGACGTATGCACGCCGAGGTTGAGGTGCATGGAATCGCGGATCTTCCAGTCGTTCTCGAAATACAAAGACAGCTCCACGCCGCCGTGCGTCTGGTCGTTGTAAGTGGTATCGGCCAGCTGCTGGTCGTCCGACACATTGTTGAACGCGGTGATGCCCGGCCTGAACACGTGCCAGGTCCCCTGCGCCCCGAAACGCACGATATGGCTGGGGTTCGGCCGGTAATCGAAATCGATCTTCGCGCCGAGATTGTCCACTTTCGAATAATACCTGCCGAAAGCGTTATCGTTCTCGCGCAACCGCGGCGTATCGAGCGCCATGTATTTGTACCTGTAATCGGTATTGAAGCGGAACTGGGAATAATTGACCGTAACGTTGGAAAACAGCTGCGGATTGAAGATATGGTTCCAGCGGAGCGCATAGGCCTGGTTGCCCCATCCCAGCCGGAATTTCATCTCTTCATGATATCTTTTCGGCGCGCCCTGAAAGGAATCGAAAGTTTCGTTGCGATGCATCGTCAGATTGTCTTCCCCGCCATATGCGCTGAGGTAAAGGCGGTCTTTCGGGGAAAAGATGTGGTTGATCTTGAGGTTCGCATCGTAGAAATACGCCCAGAATTCGCCCTGTTCACCCAGCTTCAGTTCCTTGTTGGCCGCGTCCTGCAACAGCAAATCGGCGTATGTACGGCGTGCGGTGAGGATGTAGGAAGTTTTCCCTTTGACGATCGGCCCTTCCACCGCCAGGCGCGACGCCAGCAGCCCGATCGAAATCTCGCCGTGATGTTTGTACATGTCGCCGTCTTTCATCGAAATATCCACGACGGAAGACAGCCTACCGCCGTACCTCGCCGGGAACGCGCCTTTATACAGGTCCACGTTTTTAATGACATCCGGGTTGAAGACGGAAAACACCCCGAACAGGTGCGTCGAATTATAGACCGGCGTACCGTCGAGCAGGATGAGATTCTGGTCCGGGCTTCCGCCCCTGACGTGGATGCCGCTCGTTCCTTCCATCCCGCCGCTCACGCCGGGCATGGCCTGTATCGACCGCAAAACGTCCGCTTCTCCCAAAATCCGCGGCATCGTTTTCGTTTGCGACATATTGACGTTCACCTTGCTCATCTGCGTCTGGTCCTGTAACCGCGGCAAAGTTTCCGAGACTTCCACTTCCTTCAGGATGTTGGACGGGCTCAGCCTGAAATTGAGTTGTTTGCTGTCGCGGTCGCGGACGGGCACCTGCATGGCGTTGTAGCCGGTGTAGGACACGAAGAGCGACAATGTATCGCGAAGTGTGGTGAAGCTGTAGAACCCGTAATTATTGGTGACGGTGCCGGCTTTGAGATGCGGGGCGTAAACGGTGGCGCCGATGAGCTTTTCGCCGGTGGCCGCATCTTCCACATACCCGCTGATGGTGCGCTGGAAGGGTTGTCTGGCGGCCAGCACGAGGAGCCCTCCGATGCGGCGGTATTGGATGCCATTGTCGGCGAAGAGCTGATCGAGCACTTGGCGCAGGGGCATATCGCGGACGCGGAGGGTCATGCGGCGGTTGAGATTGACAACGTCGCGGCTATAGGAAAACGGAATGCCGTAAGTTTTTTCCAGATGGTCACAATACACGTAAAGGGGCTGATCTTCCAGGGAGACCGAGATCCGGGTGCGCCAGTTCCATGCGAACACCTGCAGGGGGAGTATTGCCAGCAGCAATAATCCCGGCAGGACTTTTTTCATTTGCAAGTAATTGACTATGACAAATAATTGTTACAGCGGCTGCAGCCGGTACGTGCCCGGCGCGGGCGTTTCCACCGATGCGGAAACCATAAACGCCAGGGCTTCCATCACTTCTTCCACCGATTCTCCGGAAAAGCGGGTGGTGATCCGTTTTTCCAGCATCGCGGGGTCGGCGACGGTGATTTTGACATGATATTCTTTTTCTGCCGCTTCCACTACCTGGGCGAAAGGCACGTCTTCGAAGCTCAGCCCCTGCGAGCCTTTCACTTCGAATTCCCCGCTGTCGGCGTTGCGCCGGAGGGTCATCCCTCCGGTCATCACCACGGGTTTACCGAGGTCGGGGTCGGTCACCTGTATTTTCCCGCTTTCGACGCGGATGAACAGGGAAGTGTCCCACTCCACGGTGAACTTCGTGCCCAGTACCTGGATCCTCGTTTCGCCGGCCTCCACGATGAAGGGTTTGCCGGCGGCGGGAGCGATGTCGAAGCTGGCTTTGCCTTTTACGCGGACACGCCGCTCCTTTTCTCCAAAATCCTCATCCACGGTCAGTTTCGCGTTACCAGCGAGCTGGATGCGGCTACCGTCGTGCAGATCAGCGGTTTGGCCGCCGGAAAACGACTGTTCACCGTTCCTGAAGCGCGTCACGCCCCAAATCCCCGCTACCACGAGCAATGCTACGGCGGCGGCCATCCATACCCTGTTTGTCCGGCGCATGGGCACCACTTCCGTTTCGGGAGCGGGCGTGGCCGGCTGGGCGGTGATGTTGGCGCGGAGGCGTTCCCAACTGCTATCTGTACTGATGCCGAAGGAGGGGTCTCCGGGGCGGGGGGCTTCCAGCAACTGGCGGATCGCTCCGAGCGCGGCTTCGTTGGCCGGCTGGTCTTTCCGCCATGCCTCTACCCACGCGCGCTCGGGGGCTTCCGCCTCGCCCAGCAGGTATTTGCACAGCAAAGAATATAATGCCTCGTCTGGTTGCAGATGGCTCATGAACAGTTGTAAATATTAACTAGACGGAAAGAAGACGCACGCCGGGGCGCCCATCCCCCATCCCGTATCAAAAAAACAGGTGCAGGTAATCCCGCAGTTCCTCATGGAGGATCCGCAGGGCCTTTCCCATTTGGTTCTCGACGGTTTTAACGGATATATTCATCACGGTGGCGATCTCGGCGTATTTGAGCTGCTCTTTCCGGCTCAGGACGAACACTTCACGGCAACGTTCGGGCAGTTTCCCGAGGGCCATCTCCAGCCTCCCCTCCAATTCGCGCGCCTGAACGGACAAGTGCACGGCATCGCCCTGCATCTTTCCGAAGGCGACTTCCTTTTCGGTCCGCACCTGTTGCTTCCGCCACTGGCTGATGGCCATATTCCGGATGGCCGTGAAAAGGTACGACCGCTCCGATCCGGAAATACGGATATTCTCCCGCTTTTCCCATAACTGGGAGAAGACGAGCTGTACCACTTCCTCCGCCTCCCAGGGGTCTCCCGTGTAATGCACGGCAAAGGCAAGACAGTGGCTGTGATGCTCGCGGAAGAGCTTTTCAAATTTGGCGAGGTCCAACATGATCGATGCGGCAAAATTAGGCGGCAGGGGCACATAAACCAAATAGTGCGCCGGACTGGGCAATTTTATATCTTTGCGCGACATGTACGGTTTTATCAAAAAAATACTGTTCGGCTTCCCCCCGGAGCGCATACACTACGGTGTGATGCGCGGGCTGAAAGTCGTGAATGCACTGCCCTTCGGCAAAAATCTGCTGGATGCATGCTGCCGCCCGAAAAACACGGGCCTGGAACGC
Organism: Chitinophaga rhizosphaerae; assembly: GCF_003958645.1. GTDB lineage: Bacteria > Bacteroidota > Bacteroidia > Chitinophagales > Chitinophagaceae > Chitinophaga > Chitinophaga rhizosphaerae. The sequence continues at coordinate 159,330 of NZ_RXLO01000003.1, read as the reverse complement.
AAACTCTGGGGCCTCACCTTCGCCAACCCGGTAGGCCTCGCCGCCGGGTTCGATAAAGACGCCCGGTTTATCGACGAACTGTCTCACCTCGGGTTCGGGTTCGTGGAAATCGGCACCGTTACGCCCCTGCCGCAACCCGGCAACGACCAGCCCCGCCTGTTCCGCCTCCCGGAAGATGAAGCCCTCGTCAACCGCATGGGATTCAATAACGAAGGCGTTCGCGCGGCCGCGAAAAGACTGCAGAAACGCAGGTCTAACATCATCGTCGGCGGTAACATCGGCAAAAACAAACTGACGCCCAACGAAGAAGCCGTGAGCGATTACGAAAAATGCTTCCATGCCCTGTTCGACGTAGTGGATTATTTCGTGGTGAACGTCAGCTCCCCCAACACCCCCGGCCTCCGCGCCCTGCAGGAAAAAGAACCGCTCAAACAGCTGCTCCATCACCTGCAAATGCTCAATAACCAGAAACAACAACCCAAGCCCATCCTGCTGAAAATAGCGCCAGACCTTACCAACGAACAGCTCGACGATATCATCGAGATCGTCCGGGAAACGGAACTGGCGGGGCTTGTAGCCACCAATACCACCATCAGCCGCGAAGGCCTCCAAACGCCGGCCGCAACACTGGAGAAGATCGGAGCCGGCGGGCTGAGCGGGCGCCCCGTGCGCGAGCGCGCCACGGAAGTGATCCGCTACATCCACCGGAAATCGGGCGGCAGCATCCCCATCATCGCCGTAGGCGGCATCTTCACCGCAGCCGACGCGCAGGAAAAACTCGACGCCGGCGCCAGCCTCGTACAGGTGTACACCGGTTTCATTTACGAAGGCCCCACCATCGTGAAGAAAATCTGCCAGGGATTATCTATTCAACCATAACCAATGATCGCATTTCAAGAACTCCTGACCGTTGATTCCCTCATCAGTTTGCTGACCCTTACCCTCATGGAAGTGGTATTGGGCATCGACAACGTCATTTTCGTATCCATCGTCATGAACAGGCTACCGGAGGAAAAACGCCTCAAGGCCCGGCGCATCTGGATGTTCACCGGCATCGCCGTGCGCATCGCACTGCTGCTGTGCATCGGCTACATCATCCGTGCCACACAGCCCCTGTTCTCCATTTTCGGGAACGACATCAGCCTCCGCGACCTCATCATGCTCGCCGGCGGTATCTTCCTCACCGTCAAAACCACGCTGGAAATCCACCACAAACTGGAAGGCGAAGAAGAGGCCACGCCAAAGAACGGCGCACAGAAAGCCGCCACCTCCCTCTTGAACGTGGTGGGGCAGATCATCGTGATCGACATCGTGTTTTCGTTCGACAGTATCATTACCGCCGTGGGTATCGCCAAGCACGTGGAGATCATGATCGTTGCGGTGATCATCGCGATGTTCGTCATGTTTACGTTCGCACCGAAAATCAGTGCGTTCATCCACAAGCATCCTACTTTCAAAATGCTGGCGCTGTCTTTCCTCATCATGATCGGCGGCATCCTCATCATGGAAGGCTGGAACTCCGACCTGGTGCATAATTTCCACCTGAAGAACTACGTGTATTTCTCGATGGTGGTGGCGCTGCTCGTGGAACTGCTGAACATGCGCGTCCGCAAAAAACAGGCCGCACATCCGGTGGAACTGCGCGGGCCGAAAGAGACCGACCTCGAACCGAAGCCATAAATCTATCCGTTATAGCACGCGAAAAGGCTGACCTGCGGGTCAGCCTTTTCTATGTTTATCTGCGTGTATACCTATCCGTTATTAACCGCCGCCAGCAGCGTGCAGCCCACCAGCCCGGCGGTTTCCGTGCGCAGGCGGGTGTTTCCCAGCGTTACGGGGAGATAGCCGTTTTGCAGCGAAAGTGCCACTTCCTCCGGCGTAAAATCCCCTTCCGGCCCGATGAGCAGCAACGCATCCTCCGCCGGCCGGGCGATCTGGAAAATGGATTTTTTCTCCCCGGGAAGACAGTGTGCGATGAAGCGCTGGCCCGCTGTCGCCATCAGCGATTCGAAAGGCTGCGGGGTATGCAGTTTCGGGAGATGCCATTGCCGGGATTGCAGCATCGCCGAAACGAGGATGCTTTCCAGCCGCTCCATTTTGAGATGTTCCTTTTCGGTGCGCCGGGTAACGAGGGGGATGATTTCCGACATACCGATTTCCGTCGCTTTTTCCAGGAACCACTCCATCCGGGATGCGTTTTTGGTGAACGCGATCCCTATGCGCAGGCGCGGCGCGGGCGCAGGTACCTGTTCCGATCCGATAATGGCGGATACGCATTTTTTGCGGTGATCGTCGGTGATCTCGGCCGTGAATTTCCCGCCGCGCCCGTCGGCCAGCAGGATTTTATCGCCTTTGGTTTTGCGCAAAACGGTCACGCAATATTTGGACGTAGGCTCGTCCATCGTATAGGCGGCTGCGCCAGGCGCCATATCTCCGGCGTAAAAAACGGGCAATTCCATCCGGCAAAATTAGCTATTTCCCGCATTCCTTTCCAGCCGGCGGGTAAAGTCCTGGAACCGGAAGAACAGTAGCACCGATGCCACCACCAATCCCAACAGCAGTCCCCACCAGATCCCCTGCACACCGAGCCCCAGCGGAAAACCGAGGATATACCCGACCGGGAGGCCGATCACCCAGTAAGCGATCATCGTGATGACCGTGGGCACCCGCACATCGCCCAGGCCCCGCAACACACCGAGCCCCACTACCTGCGTACCGTCGAACAGCTGGAAGAACGCGGCGATGAGCAACAATCCAGAAGCTATGTGCACCACTTCCGGATCGTTGATGTACATCAGCGGCAACCACCGGCTGCCCAGCACGAACACCAGCGCCGCGATCCCCATCATCACCGCCACCATATGATAGCTGGCGATGGAAGAACGCCGCAGATCGGAGAAGTTGCCGGCCCCGAAGTTATTGCCGCTCCGGATGCCCGCCGCCGCTGATATCCCGCTCGCCATCATATACGTCATGGACGCGAGGTTGATGGCGATCTGGTGCGCCGCCTGCTGCGTGGAGCCCAGCCATCCGGCCATCACCACCGCTCCGCTGAATGCGCTCACTTCAAAAATATATTGCAGCGCCACGGGCGTCCCCAATCCGGCGATTTTCCGCAGCAGCGATTTCGATATGTCCCGGAAATGGAAATCACCGAGATATTCCCGGAACCGCGGCGATTTCAGTACATACCACGCCATGGTGATACCCATCAGCAAGCGGTCGGTAAACGTAGCGATCCCCACACCGGAAATCCCCATGCGCGGCACGCCGAGCAGTCCGTACACCAGCGTAACGCCGATCACGATATTGAGGACATTGCCGATGATACTGATGTTCATGGCCTGGCGGGTAAAACCCAGCCCTTCCGCAAATTGCTTGAACGTAAGGAACACCATAAGTGGGAGGTAGGAAAATGCGAGGTACCGGAGGAAGATACGCGCTTCCGGCGCCACAGCCGCCGGTTGCCCCATCCGTTCCAGGTTTTCTGCGGTGATCAATATCCCGGCGAACATCACCAGGCCGGTGATAGTATTGATGATGAGGCTATGCGCGAGCAACCGGCCGCAGATATTCTTTTCGCCCCGCCCGTTCGCCTGCGCGATGAGCGGCGTAAGGCCGTACGAAATCCCGATCCCGGCCACCATGAAAATGCTGAAGAACCCCACGCCGAGCGACACGGCCGCCAGCGAAATTTCGCCGGTGTGGCCCATGATGATACTGTCGCTCAGCCCCACCAGGGTATGGCCGAGCTGGGAAATCACGACGGGGTATGCGAGCTGGAAATTATCCTTATAATGATGTTTGTACTTTTCGTAAATCCATTTCATGTTGATCCATTAAAAAAGCCGGCCCATCTTTTCAGAACGAACCGGCTTTCGATTATGTGCGATGCTATCGTTTAGAACGGAGCATCACCGAATGCGTCGTCGTCAAAATCCATATCGTTCATCTTCGATCCTTTCTGGATGAACACTTTCGCTTCATCGAACCCGCCAGGACCTTTACCGGGGAAGCCTGCAGGGCCACCGGGGCCGCCGATGGGGGCGGGCGGGCCGTCTACGAAACCATCGTCTTCGAAACGCTGGAACTCCAGGATGGCGCGGAGCTTCACGGTATCGAGCTGGCCATTACGGTGTTTCGCGATACGAACGTGGGTTTCGCCTTTATTGGATTCTCCCATTTCGTTGGTCGTGATCTCGTAGTATTCAGGACGGTAAATGAACATAACCATGTCCGCATCCTGCTCGATCGCACCCGATTCACGAAGGTCGGACAGCTGCGGCATCTTGTTGCCGTCTTTCCGTTTCTCCACATCGCGGGAAAGCTGGGAAAGCGCCAGTACCGGCACGTGCAGCTCCTTTGCGAGGCCTTTCAGATCGCGGGAGATTTTGGAGATTTCCTGTTCACGGTTGGTATTGCGGCCGTCGTTCGGGCCAGACATCAGCTGCAGGTAGTCAATGATGATGATGCCAACGCCGTGGTTGTGCACGAGGCGGCGGCATTTGGCGCGGAGCTCGAAGATGTTGAGACCGGGAGTATCGTCGATGAAGATCGGGGCTTTTGCGAGGCGCTCGATACCGTGGGTCATCAGCTTGCGCATTTCATGCTCTTCGAGCTTGCCCCGCGTGATCTTCTCCAGCCGGATTTCGGATTCGGCGGAAAGGATACGCTGAACGATCTGTCCGCTCGACATCTCCAGGCTGAATACCGCCGCGCCTTTCGCGAATTTCGGGTGGAGGGCGGCGTTTCGCGCGAGGTTGAGGGCGAACGCGGTTTTACCTACCGCAGGACGGGCAGCCAGGATGATAAGATCGGAGGGTTGCCAGCCGTAGGTGATTTTATCGAGAGACGGGAAGCCGGAGGGGACCCCGGTGATTTCGTCGCCTTTGTTGCGGAGGTCTTCGATACGCTTGATCGTATTCACGAGGATACGGTCGATGGAGTCGTAGTTCTTGCGAAGGTGGTTATTGGTGACTTCGAAGAGTTTGGATTCCGCGGCATCGAGGAGGTCGAACACGTCGGCCGTATCTTCATACGCTTCGGAGATGATTTCGCCGGAGATGCGGATCAGCTCGCGCTGGATGAATTTCTGCAGCACGATACGGGCGTGCGCTTCGATATTGGCGGTGGAAACCACCATGTTGGTGAGGCGGGAAACGAAGAACGGGCCGCCAACGGCTTCGAGGTCGCCGCTGGACTTGAGCTCTTCTACCACGGTGAGAATGTCTACCGGCATCGATTTACCGGCCAGGCGCTGCATGGCGGAAAAGAGCTTTTGGTGGGCATCTACGTAAAAACATTCAGCTTTCAGGATCTCAATTACGGTATCGAAGGCTCCTTTTTCCAGCATCAGTGCACCCAGTACAGCTTCTTCCAGCTCCTTGGCCTGTGGGGGCACTTTTCCATACACCATCGTCGACAGGTCCACGCCGGGCTTGCGGCGTGTATTACGGTCTTTCTTCGTGAGATCCATTATATGTGCAATACGTTAAGAAAGTTAAAAAAATGGTTACTGAACGAGGCCGGACATAGGTTTTCTACAATTCCGCATGCTTTCCATTCACCCATCTTTAACAAATTGTAAAATTTTTATTAGCCAGGAAAACTAAGGTAACGGACTTTATCCATTTCCCTCCCGCACAACGGAATTATATTTGTTCGACCCAATTCCACCGCTATCCGCACACTTCCAGACCAGTTATCCACCGTTTTGCACTACCTTATCCACAAAATCAGCAAACAACACACCGCAAATGTCCGACAATTCACAATAAGTGTGCATAAAGATTTTTCCACATTTTCTTGCGCAAAATTCCATCTTCCCGTACGGGAGATTTGTTAACTTTACGCGGCGCGACCTGCATCCATATACGGAGGCAATCATCCCGCAAATTATTGATTGACAATAAATTAAAACGATCCGGCGGAAGCCGGACAGCATAATACAAGGAGCATCCAATGACAATTTCGTACAACTGGTTATGTGATTATTTGCCGGTAAAGCCCGCACCGGAGGAACTTTCCGTGATTTTGACCGGCGTAGGCCTGGAAGTGGAAAGCCTGGAACGTTTTGAAAGCGTGAAAGGAAGTCTCGTAGGACTGGTAATCGGCGAGGTGCTGACCGTAGAAAAGCACCCCAACGCCGACAAGCTCCGCCTCACCACCGTGAACATCGGCAACGGAGCGCCCCTCGCCATCGTGTGCGGCGCTCCCAACGTAGCCGCCGGCCAGAAAGTGGTGGTTGCCCCCGTTGGCACCACCATCTATCCCGCCAACGGCGAGCCCCTCACCATGAAAAAAGCCAAAATCCGCGGAGAAGACAGCTTCGGCATGATCTGCGCGGAAGATGAAATAGGCCTCGGCGCCAGCCACGACGGCATCCTCATCCTCGACGCCGCCCTTACACCCGGGACCCCGGCCAGCGAAGTGTTCCATCCTTACCAGGATTGGGTATACGAAATCGGCCTCACCCCCAACCACATGGACGCCATGAGTCATATGGGCGTAGCCCGCGACGTATGCGCGTTCCTCAACAACCGCGAAAACACGCAGGTTTACCAGCTCCGCAAACCCGGCATCAACGCCGCCGCCAAAGCGGAAAAACCGCTTCCTGTTGCCGTGGAAGTAAAAAATACCGAAGCCTGCCCGCGGTACTGCGGCCAGTCGATCACCGGCGTAAAAGTAGGCCCCTCCCCCGCCTGGATGCAGCATCGGCTGCTCGCCATCGGCGTCCGGCCCATCAACAATATCGTAGATATCACCAACTACGTGCTGCACGAAACCGGCCAGCCCCTCCATGCGTTCGACGCTTCCCGGATCAAAGGCGGCAAAGTGATCGTGGAAAACCTCCCGGCCGGCACACCCTTCCTTTCCCTCGACGGTAAAGAACGCAAGCTCGATGCAGGCGACCTCATGATCTGCGACGGGGAAGATAACGGCATGTGCATCGCCGGGGTGTTCGGCGGCCTGAACTCCGGCGTGAAAGACGAAACCACCCAGATCTTCCTCGAAAGCGCCTATTTCGACGCCACCAGCATCCGGAAAACGTCGATGCGCCACGGTCTGCGGACCGATGCGGCCATCCGTTTCGAGAAAGGGCTCGATATTTCCCTCGCGCCTTTCGCGCTGGAAAGGGCCGTGGCGCTCATCAGCGAACTGGCGCACGGCGCGGCGGCATCCGATGTTACCGACGTGTACCCTTCACCGAAGCAGCCCTGGCAGATCGACGTTACTTATGCGTACATCCGCACCCTCAGCGGTCATCAATATCCCGAAGCGCAGATCAGGAATATCCTTTGCAGCCTCGGATTCACGATCCATGAGGAAAATGAAGGGCGCCTCCGCGTGGCGGCCCCCCTCCACAAACCCGATATCACCATCCCGGCCGATATCGTGGAGGAAGTGATGCGTATCGACGGGCTGGACAATATCCCCATCCCTGCCCTTGTATCCATGGCCCCCTCCGTACAGGCGCAGCCCGACAAGGAGCGCGTGAAGGAAAGGATCGCGGACTACCTCGCCGGCAACGGGTTTTCGGAGATTTTCACCAACTCCATCACCAACAGTCAATATTACAAACACCTCGACGCGGATTCGCTGGTGAAAATGCTCAACAGCCTCAGCGCCGACCTCGACGTGCTGCGCCCGTCCATGCTGGAAACCGGCCTGGAGCGCATCGCCCATAACCTGAACCGGCGGAACGAAGACCTGCTGTTCTTCGAATTCGGTAAAACTTACCGCCAGGAAGCCGTGGGGCAATATCCCGAGAAAGCCCATCTCTGCCTGTACCTCACCGGCCGCAAACAGCCCGAAAACTGGATGCATAAAGAAAAACCGGTGGATTTCTACGACCTGAAGGCTTTCATCGGCAACATCCTTCAAATGCTGGGCATCAGCGCTCCGCAGATGACGGCGGCAACCGTTCATGGCCTACAGCCTTCGTTCGAGATTACTTCAGGCGGCAAAACCATTGCCGTGGCCGGAAGCGTGGCGCCCGCCCAGCTGAAAGCGTTCGACATCAAGCAGCCTGTCTGGTTCGCAGATTTTAACTGGGACGTGATCCTGACCCTGCTCCCTACCAAAGACGCGTTCTACGAAGAGATCCCGAAATTCCCGGCCGTTCGCCGCGACCTGGCGCTGGTGCTCGACAAAAACGTGCCTTTCGCCGCCGTGGAAACCGCCGCCAGGTCCGTGAAAACGAATCTTTTGCAACAAATCAACCTGTTCGACGTTTTTGAGAGTGACAAACTAGGCGCCGGCAAAAAGTCGTACGCCGTGAGCTTCACTTTCCAGGACAAGCAGAAAACCCTGACCGACCAGGATACCGACGCACTCGTGAACAAACTCGTAAAAGCCTTCGAAACCCAGTTACAGGCGGAGATCCGCAAATAAACCATGGAGATCGAACAGTATATACAAAGCATTGAGGACAAGCTGCAGCAGCTGTTCCGTAAACTGCAACAGGCGCAGGCGGATAACGTCACGCTCCGGGACCAGTTGAAGGCGCAGCAGGAAGAGCTGCTGCAGCAGCAGTCCACCATCGCATCCCTCGACGAAAGGCTCAAGCTTTCCAAAATCGCTACCGCTACGCAGGGGAACGGGCTTTCGGAAGACGAAGACGCCTTCCGGAGGGAAGTCCGCGGGAAGATCAACGATTACATCCGTGAGATCGACCGCTGCATCGCCCTGTTGAATTCATGAGAAAATCCTGGCCTGCCGGGTTTGCCCGGGCTGCCTGATGGCGGGGTAATAGTCGAGCACACGGATTTGTTTGGCCAGCGGATGCGTGATATTGATGATGTAGATCCATTCCCGGTGAAGGGAGATGGAAGGAAAAGCGAGCAGGAGTTTTTTAGTTTTCCGGAGGCGGGCGGTACCAAAATCCCGCGCCACAAGCCGTACCCTGCCATCGTCCCACCCTTCCGGCAATTCCTCTTCCGGGAAATATTCGATGCTGCCGTCGGGCACATCCAGCACGATGATCTTCGCGTCTTTGGGGATCATGCGAAACCGTTTCACCATCTCCTTTTCCAACAGGCATTGGGAAGATTGCCCAACGGCATACCTGCAGGGCACTCCGGCATGATTCCAATAGCCGGCGTAATTCACACGGCGCAGCAGATCGACTGAACCGGCGCTCCGGCTCAACATAAACAAGGTCATATCTTCTGTTTAAAGGATAAACGCATCTATCCGGTACAGCGCATTCTTCACCTCTTCGATACCGGTAAGGGTATCCATCACTTCCAGCGGGGCTTTATCCCCGAACTCCCGTGAAGGATCGCGCAGCCACGCGTGAAACCCTTCCCTGCTTCCAAATACGTTGTACCCAACACTGAACACATCGGCGATGAAGATCAAACGGTCGCTGATCCCGCGGTTCATCCGCTCTTTCCCCTTCTTGAGATGTAGGGAGCGATTGGTGACCGCAAGCAAGACACTCAACGTGTCGTAATCCAACCCGAAAATCTCTTTTAACCGCGTGAGCTGGTCTTTCGAAACTCCCGACCTGACCATCTCGATCTTCCGGCCATAAGGGAATGACCTGAGCTCCACTACATCGGCGTAGCTTTGCAGCACCATTTGTTCTTCCTGTGCATGCTGTACCGGGACTTCCGACTTCCGCGGCCTGCCCCGGCGCCCTTTCCCATGCAAATTATCCATTCGAAGATAGGTTTAATTTCCCAAAAAATGTTGATATTCGTAAACTGCATAGAATAAGTTCAATTTCCATGAAACAATGAATATCAATATGATAATACTTGTTTCATGGCCAACCTGCTGTGCAGTTTCATCAAACATTATACTGATAAAGCCTGATGGAAACTTTTTTCATCGCGTAATTTTCCGCTTTTTTTATTAACATGTGGATAGCTAAAAGTAGCCACCATGAATAGTTTCACGAAATCTACAGCATAACTTCATCTTTGAACGGGCGATGAAAAAGTGGCATTCGCTGCATCGAAAACCTTACTTAATAGTATATAAAACCCTTTACCATCAATGGTTTCGGCACATCTTGGAATGGCTTTTGTTTACATATGATACACACGTTTTTATCGCAACCGTCAACGCCCACCCCCGCACAGTTTTTCCAAAAACCGCCACCACGAATGGTTTCACCACGCAAATAGCATATCTTCATTTTCGAATTGTTAATTCGTTCATTTATTACATTTGTATAAAGACCATCAACATGGAACCGCAACTGATACCTGTTAATATAGTCGTAGCAGACCGCACCTACCGCATAAAAATCCGGAAAGACGAAGAAGAGGACGTAAGGAGGGTGATGAAGGAAGTGAACGAGAAGATCGTCGAGTTCAAGGCCGCCTACGCCGGCAAAGACATCCAGGACTACATCGCCATGGCGCTCATCATGTACGCCACCCACCCGGCCACCATCGGCGGCAAGGCCCAGGCCAATATCGCCCCGTTTTTAAGGGAAAAACTGCAACATCTTGACAATCTGCTGGATGAACAGCTGAAATGACGGGGAACCGCCACCGCACCCGTTCGCAAATAACTCATTATCACGCCCCATGATGCGTTCCTGACAATTTTTACTTATTTTCGCGGGTCGGCTGGGCCGTTTGGAAAAAACGGGCCTTAGTCGTATTTTGATATACCTAAACAATACTTTTATTAAACAAAACAGAATATGGACATAATGGTGTTAGTAGCCGGCGTTGTCGCCCTGGCTATTGGAATAATACTAGGAAAACTGATTTTCGCGAAAAATACCCAGATAAAGATCCAGGAAGCAGAAGAAAAAGCCAGCCGAATCATCGAAGAAGGAAAACTGAATGCAGAGAATATAAAGAAAGATAAATTACTCGAAGCCAAGGAGAAATACATTCAGATGAAGTCGGAGCATGAGAAAGAAGTCATGCAGCGCAACCAGAAAATCGCAGAATCCGAAAACCGCATCAAACAGAAAGAGCAGAGCCTGAACCAGAAGAACGAGAACTTAACGAAGCAGGTTACGGAAAATGAAGCGATCAAGGAAAATCTCGCCCGCCAGATCGAACTCGTGAACATCAAACGCTCCGAACTGGAAAAACACCAGGAAGAGCATATACGCCGACTCGAAAAAGTAGCCGGCCTCACCGCGGAAGAAGCCCGCAACCAGCTCGTGGAATCCCTGAAGGAAGAAGCCCGCAACCAGGCCTTCAGCCACATCCAGGAAATCATCGAAGACGCCAAGTTGAAGGCCAACAAGGAAGCCAAGAAGATCATCATACAATCTATCCAGCGCACCGCCGCCGAGCAAACCATCGAGAACGCCATCACCGTATTCAACCTCGAAAGCGACGAAATCAAAGGCCAGATCATCGGCCGCGAAGGCCGTAACATCCGCGCCATCGAAGCCGCTACCGGTGTAGACCTGATCGTGGACGATACCCCGGAAGCCATCGTGCTCTCCTCCTTCGACCCGCTCCGCCGCGAAATCGCCCGCCTTTCCCTGCAGCGCCTCGTGCAAGACGGCCGTATCCACCCGGCCCGTATCGAGGAAGTGGTAGAAAAAACCAAACGCCAGCTGGAAGAACAGGTAATGGAAATCGGCGAGCGCACCGTGATCGAGCTCGGTATCCACGGCCTCCACAAAGAACTCGTTCGTATGGTCGGCAAGATGCGGTTCCGCTCTTCCTACGGCCAGAACCTGCTCATGCACTCCAAAGAGACCGCCAACCTTTGCGCCGTAATGGCCGCCGAACTGGGCCTCAATCCCAAACTCGCCAAACGCGCCGGCCTCCTCCACGATATCGGTAAAGTTCCCGATGAAGAATCCGAACTGAGCCACGCCCTCCTCGGCGCCAAACTCGCCGAGAAATACGGCGAACATCCCGCCATCGTGAACGCCATCGGCGCCCACCACGACGAGATGGAAATGAGCTACGTGATCTCCCCCATCGTACAGGCCTGCGACGCCATCTCCGGCGCCCGCCCCGGTGCACGCCGCGAGATCATGCAGAGCTACCTCCAACGTATCAAAGACCTCGAAAACCTGGCCATGAGCTACGACGGCGTTGAAAAAGCCTACGCCATCCAGGCAGGCCGCGAACTGCGCGTTATCGTGGAAAGCGAAAAAGTGACCGACAACGATGCAGACCGCCTCAGCTTCGAGATCGCCAACAAGATCCAGAACGACATGCAGTATCCCGGCCAGATCAAAGTGACCGTGATCCGCGAGCGCCGCGCCGTAAACGTTGCCCGCTAATACCGCAGGTCTTCCCATATTTGCAAGAGGCCGCCTCCCCGGGCGGCCTTTTCATTTCCGCTCCCCTTCCACCCAAATCGGCATTTCCCCACCCGCCATTTCCCGGGGTACTTCTTAAACTTTTTTAATTATCTTACCCGTCCACAAAAAAACTACAGGAGCATGAAAACAAAATTGATGACGCTGGCTGCCATCGCCCTCCTTTCCGCCGGAACGGCTTTCGGGCAGAAAGCCCAGAAACTCTTCAACGGGAAGAACCTCGACGGCTGGAAGATCCATGGCACGGAAAAATGGTATGTAGAAAAAGGGGAACTGATCTGCGAAAGCGGCCCGGATAAAGAATACGGATATCTCGCCACCGATAAGACTTTCAAAGACTTCGAACTGACCGTGGAATTCAAACAGGAAGCCAACGGCAACAGCGGCGTCTTCTTCCACTCCTCCCTCGAAGGCACCAAAATCGCAGGCTGGCAGGCTGAAGTGGCGCCTCCCGGCCAGCACAGCGGCGGCATTTACGAATCATACGGCCGCGGCTGGCTCATCCAGCCCGCAGCCGAAAAAGATAAAGCACTGAAAATGGGTGAATGGAACACGATGAAGATCGTGGTAAAAGGCAACCAGGTAACCACCTGGCTGAACGGCACGGAAATGATCACGCTGAACGACGAAAAGATCGGCGCCAAATCCGGCCAGATCGCCCTGCAGATCCACTCCGGCGGCGGCATCAAGGTGCGCTGGAAAAACATCAAGGTGAAAGAACTGAAGAGCTGATCTTCTTTCGAAACGATAAAAAAAGCGGTCCCGGCAAATGCCTGGACCGCTTTTTTTTATGGGGTGTTATGCAGTGGATGGCTGGATATGAAAAATGCTTCGCCGGCCGGGGTTATTGCCGTCATCAAACGTTACATCCATCGGTAGTGGCTATTATTCGCCCAGCCATTTACGGAAATCCGGGGCGCGCAGGCGAGACACGATGACGTCTTCCTCCAGCGCGGGCTTCACCTGCACTTTCAGCTTGCCGTTGAACCAGGCCTGCACTTTCAGGATACTGCGGTAATGCACGATACACTGGCGGTTGAGGCGGAAAAAGTCGCGCGGATCGAGCTCGTTTGCGATATCGTCCAGACTTTTGTCGATAAAGTAGTCCGTATTCTGATGGGTGCGGATGCAGGCCATACGGTCGCGGATATAAAAGAACGCGATGTCCTGGATGGCGACGGAAATGAGGCGCGTGCCGCTGCGAACGAGGTATCGCTGAACGGTTTGCGTGGTACGCAGCCCGGATAGCAGCATGTCTATCTGGCTGTTGAACTGCAATATCTCCACATCGGGGTCAATGGTGGAAATCATGTCTTTCAGCTTTTGCGCTGCGATGGTTTCGGTTTCGTTGATGAGAATCTTCATGATGGGAACATTTAAAAAGCATGGATTGTCCCCAAATGTAGCAAGTGCCCCCTGAGCAGCACGAACAAATCGATGAAGTGCATGAATCGGCGATGAAATGACCGTAGCGGCGATGAAATTGCAGACGGGCGTTAGTGCGGGTATTTCTTCAGGATGTCTTCGATGCGCTCGTCGGGCACGAGCTCGGTGGTCTCGATCAGGCGGATGCGGCGGAATTCGGGATGGAGGGTGTGGAGCACGTAGTTGGAGGATTCGGGCAATACGGCGGAAGGCACCTTCAGGACGGGCGTTTTCCCTTCATCGAACCATTTGTTGCCCAGGGGCTGGCAGTGGCTGTAGTCTTTGAAATCGCGCCATTTGGCGGGTAGCTGTCCGGGTTGGATGGAGGAAATCTCCAGGCCGTCGGGCACTTCGATGATCATGATCTTGAAATCCTGGTTGAAGCCAACGCCCTGGCGGCGGATCATGTTTTCCAGGAAAGCGAGGGAAATGGATTCGGCACAATAAATGACCTTCCGGCCGGCGCCGTTCCAGCGGCCCTTGATGCCGGAGGCATAGAGTTCCTGGCTGAATTGTTTATGGGTGATGCGAAATACCAGCATGTAAAAGGGTAGGATAGTTAAACAGGGTAACCTTCGGCGAGTTTGTCGAGCTCCTCGGAGATAATATCTACGCCGCCGGGAGTTACCAGCCAGTCGATCGGTGTTTCGCGGGCGCCCCAGAACGGTTTTTTCAACCAGTAACTGAATTCGTCGACGGTGCCGAAGATGGTTTCGCCTTTTTCGTACAGGGCGATGAGCTTGAGCAGGTGCTCGCTATAAATGGGTTCCAGCACTTTCTGCTGTTCCTTGTAATTGCTGATGGTGCGGGCAGACAGGTTGATGATGCCTGCCAGTTCTTTTTCAGGCATTTTGATGGTTTCCGCAAAGTCATAGAACACTTTGGTTTTCACGCCTTTGTGTGCGGATGTTACCAGCCTGTAGAGGTTCCCCAGTTCCAGGCCCATGAACCGGTGCAGGACGGAGTACTTTTCCTTTTGCAATGCGATGGCTGTGGCAGGCATACGTCAATCATTTGTTCCTTACAAAGGTAGGAAATTTTTCCGTTTGAAAATAGAAATATTTCAACTCACAAATGACTGATCGTCAATTCCGGTCGTCTTTCCCTTCTTCCTCCTCTTCTTCGTCTTCTTCATCATTCAGGCGGTCGTCGGCGTCTTCGATGGCCTGTTCTTCGTCGTCGGCCTTTTCGGCATCGTCGCTGTCGTAGGGATCGTCCTGGTAGGGAATCGTACCGGCGGCTTCGCCTTCATCATCGTCATCATCGTCGTCGTCAGGCTCCTCTCCGTCTTTACGGTCGCCGAGCATGGCTTCGATTTCGCCGTCTTCGTCGAGTTCGTCTTCATCATCTTCCCCGCTGTCGGCCATTTCAGGATCGCCGCCGGAGCTGTTGCCGGAAGCGTGGGGATCGTCTTCATCGTCGCCGCTTCCGCCGTCTCCCGAAGATGCTTCGGGGATGTTTTCTTCGGAAGGTTCATCTTCCATGACAACGGTGGTGGTTTCTGTGAGCTCGCCGTTTTCGGTGACAACGAAATGTCCGTCTGGCAGGGTTTCTTCGTCCACTTCCAGGTTTTCGACCGCTTCGAGCGTGAGTTGTGTGGGCGGCACGAAATCTTCTTCGAATACTTCCTTGAGCTTAGGCAGATCTGCGGGAGAATTGAGCCCGAAATAGTCCATGAACGCTTTGGAAGTAGAGTACAGGAGCGGTTTTCCGGGTAGCTCTTCGGAACGGCCGGAGATGATGATCAGTTCCTTTTCCAGCAGTTTGGTGATGGAATAGTCGGTGCTGACGCCGCGTATATGTTCGATTTCCCCTTTGGAGATGGGTTGTTTATAGGCGATGATGGCGAGGGTTTCCAGCGCGGCGGTGGAGAGCCGTTTGAGAAATTTCTCGCCATTGAGTTGCGCAACGGTTTGATAATAGTCCCTTTTGGTGAGGAACTGGTAGCCGCCACCGCTTTGGCGAACGCTGAACGAGTAAAACTCGGAGCTGTATTTTTCCTGGATGGCCTCAATGGCAGCTTCTACCTGCTCGGGCGTGGCGCGGTCTTCGAGGAAGGCCAGTGCGTTGTTGAGCAGCTCCAGGATGTCGGCGGCCGGAAGGGGCCGGTCGGCGGCAAAGATCAGGGCTTCGACATGCGGAATGAGCTGTGAGATCTCCATGGGAAATGCGGTTTAGGTCAAATAAAAATGTCAAAGGCCGAAAATAAGACCTTTGACATTCTTTATAAAATATAAAAAAGTTGCTGTGGATGAATTGTTGAAAACATCATCCCATCAGTGCTGCGGCACCAGACACGATCTCGGTGAGCTCGGTGGTGATGGCGGCCTGACGTGCACGGTTGTATTCGATCTTCAGGTTGCGGAGCAGTTCGCCGGCGTTGTCCGTAGCTTTGTCCATCGCGGTCATCCGCGCGCCATGCTCGGAAGCGTGGGCGTCGAGGACGGCTTTGAAGAACTGGGTGTTGAGGATTTTGGGCATCAGTTCGGCTACGAGTACGTCTTTTTCGGGTTCGTAGATGAAATCTGCCTTGCGGCCTTTGTTTCCTTCGTTTTCCACCTTGGCGATGGGGAGGAATTGTTCCAGTTTATAGCGTTGGGTAGCGGCGTTTTTGAATTCGCTGTAGATGATATCCACGGCATCGTATTCGCCTTTCACGAAACCATCGAGGGCTACGGCAGCAGCGGCTTTCACGGCATCGAAGCTGAGGTGACCGAAGAGGTTCCAGAAGTTTTCGTTCACTTTGTAGCCGTTCTTGGTGAAATGTTCCCAGGCTTTTTTGCCGATGGGAAGCACTTCCACGTGGCCTTTGGCGAACTGGGCGGCGTACTTTTCGCGGATGGTTTGCTTGGCCAGCTTGATAAGGTTGGAGTTATACGCTCCGCAAAGCCCGCGGTCGGAGGAGATTACCACGATCAGGACTTTTTCCACCTGGCGGTTGGCAGCGAGTGCCATATCGATGTCTCCCTCGGTATTGCTGACGATGTTTTGCAGCATTTCCTGCAGTTTCTCGGCGTAGGGGCGCATCTGGAGGATGGCGTCCTGCGCGCGGCGCAGCTTGGCAGCACTCACCATCTTCATGGCTTTGGTGATCTGCTGGGTAGACTGGATGGATTTAATACGGTTGCGAACTTCTTTAAGCTGTCCAGACATATATTATAAAATATTTATAAAAAAGGGCATCCGGCCCCTTATTTTGGGCGCAAAGGTAAGTAAAGGCGGGATCATTCGGAAATCCCCCCGCCGATATTTCTCCTGATTCTGGTCAGGTTTCCCGTCAAGGTTCGATCCGGGTGCCGAGGACTTTCAGGAAAGCCGCCATCCACTGGGGGTGAGCGGGCCAGGCGGGGGCGGTCACCAGGTTGCCGTCGGTCACCGCTTCGTAGACGTTCACCGATTCATAGGTGCCGCCGGCCATGGTTACTTCGGGCTCCACGGCCGGGTAGGCCGTCAGTTTCTTCCCGCGCACCACATCCGCCGCCGTAAGAATCTGGATACCATGGCAAATGGCCGCGATCGGCTTGCCGGCGCCGGCGAATTGCTGCACCATCTCGATCACCTTTTTATTCAGCCGCAGGTATTCCGGCGCGCGGCCTCCTGCCAGTACGAGGGCGTCGTATTCCGCAGGGTTGATGTCTGCGAAGGAAGCGTTCAGCACAAAATAATGCCCCGGCTTCTCGCTGTACGTCTGCTGCCCCTCAAAATCATGGATCGCCGTGATCACCTTCTCCCCGGCCGATTTGTCCGGGCACACCGCGTGCACGTTGTGCCCCACCATCTGGAGCATCTGGAACGGCACCATCGTCTCATAATCTTCTGCATAATCCCCCGTAAGGAACACGATCTTCTTACTTGCCATGTCTTATTTTTTTAGCTGGTTATAAAGATAAGGTATTATATTGTCCCCCGGAATCCATGCCCTGTCCCATGCCATTGGATAGAACAAACAATTTGCAACCGATTGTAATTGTGCGGCAAAATGGCTATCTTGGCTTCGCCGGGCGGCGGTAAACCGTGCCCGGGCGCAATGTTACGGGCAGCAGGCGCAAACAATGGTCAACTTACAACAAGGAAAGCGGGGTCGCAAACAGCCCGGATTGTCAACGGCCGCTTTTACTGATACAAAACACAATCGATGAAAAAGCACCTCCTTCTGGGCTGCGGGGTTTTGCTCATGTCTGTTTCCTATGCGCAGACGGCCAAATGGCAGAACCTGTTCAACGGCAAAGACCTGAAAGGCTGGAAACAGCTCAACGGCAAGGCAATTTATGAAGTGAAGAACGGCGAGATCGTGGGTACCACGGTGCTCAGTGAACCTAATTCCTTTCTGGCTACGGAAAAGGATTACGGTGATTTTATTTTCGAAGTGGAGTACAAACTGGAAAGGGATTTCAATTCGGGCATCCAGTTCCGCTCCCAGAGCAAGGCTGATTATCAGAACGGCCGGGTATTCGGTTACCAGATGGAAGTAGACCCCTCTCCCCGCAAATGGAGCGGCGGCGTGTACGAAGAAGGCCGCAGGGGCTGGCTGTACCCCCTCGATCTGAACCCCGGCGCCCAGAACGCCTACAAACCGGGCGACTGGAATAAATACAGAATTGAATGTCGTGGCTCCGAAATCCGTACCTTTATCAACGGAGTATCGGCCGCACACGTTATCGACAGTGAACTTCCCTCCGGGTTCATTGCCCTGCA
This sequence comes from Chitinophaga rhizosphaerae, assembly GCF_003958645.1. GTDB lineage: Bacteria > Bacteroidota > Bacteroidia > Chitinophagales > Chitinophagaceae > Chitinophaga > Chitinophaga rhizosphaerae. The sequence continues at coordinate 140,948 of NZ_RXLO01000003.1, read as the reverse complement.
GGTCCACGGAATCGGCAAAAAAGCCGAAGATGCAGGCAAGAAGATCCGCTGGCGCAATATCCGCATCATGGAGAACCCTGCCGCATCGCAGTTTTCGAAGTATGATGACGTGTACGTGGTGAACAACATTTCCAACAACATCTCCGAACAGGAGAAACTGCAGGGCGTTCGCCTGTTGTGGGACGGGTCCAGCACCAAAGGCTGGCGCGGCGCCTACAAACCTGATTTCCCGGCGAAAGGATGGGAAATCAAGGATGGCGTCCTCAGCGTGCAACCGTCTGACGGCGGAGAATCCACCAACGGCGGCGATATCGTGACCGAAGAGGAGTTCGCAGCGTTCGACCTCGAATTCGATTTTAAACTAACGCCGGGAGCCAACAGCGGCGTGAAGTATTTTGTGACGGAATCCGAAAACAACAAAGGCTCCGCCATTGGTCTGGAATACCAGGTGCTGGACGATGATCAGCATCCCGATGCCAAACTGGGCGCAGCCGGCAACCGCAAAGTGGGTTCGCTGTACGATCTCATTCCGGCCTACAGGATGACCAACTCCCATCGCAAGATCGGGGAATGGAACCACGGCCGTGTGGTAGTATACCCCGACAACCGCGTAGAGCACTGGATGAACGGCCATAAAGTCGTGAGCTATACCCGTGGCGACAATATCTACAAAGCTCTCGTGGCACGTAGCAAGTATGAGAAATATCCGAACTTCGGGCTCGCAGAAAAAGGCCGCATCCTGATCCAGGACCACGGCAATAACGTGAGCTTCAGAAGCATCAAGATAAAGAGTTTGAAGTAGTCAGCGACTATTTCATTGTTCACTGTTTTTCAAACCGACATCCCTGATTCTTCGGGATGTCTTTTTTTTGCCCAATAAAAAAGCCGGTTTGGGGAAACCGGCTGATTATTTATGTTTTATCCTATGTGCTCCAGGATGATATCCCTCACATCGGTGGCCTGTACCGATTGCGGGACGGGCCTCGAGGTCAGCAGCACCGCATGATCCTTCACGTCTTCCGCCAACCTGCCGTGCGAACCCTTGATCAGCGTGGCATCCAGGGGGATGACGTTCATGAGGTACCGGAATCCCAATTTCTTTTTCAGCACCTTACCGATCACTTTCAGCTTCACCAGCGGGTCTGCCGGATTGAGGAACATCTCCACAGGGTCGTATCCCGGCTTGCGATGGATATCCACCAGCCGCGCGAAGTCAGGCGCCTTCGCATCGTCGAGCCAGTAATAGTAGGTGAACCAACTGTCTTTGTCGGCCACCAGCACGAGGTCGCCGCAGCGCTCGTGGTGCAGGTTGTGCGCACGGATCCCGTCGCGGTCGAGCACCTGTCCCACCCCGGGCAACTGCTCCACCAGGTCGCGGACCTTCTTCGTCACGCACCGGTCGTTGATGTAAATATGTGCGATCTGGTGATCGGCAACTGCGAACGCTTTGGAAGCGCCCGCGTCCAGCAACTCCGTTCCCCGTTCCACACGAACATCGATCAGCCCGTGCTCACGCAGCAGGCGGTTGATGTGTACCGGGCGGTTGACGTTGGTGATGCCGTATTCGGAAAGGATGATGACCTCTGATTGCTGCTGTTCGTAATATTCGATGAGCTGTTTCACCACACCGTCGATGGCGCGCAGTTCCGGGCCGATCTTCGTATAGTCGTGACCGAATTTCTGCAGGCAATAGTCGAGATGGGGCAGATAGATGAGCGTGAGATCGGGATGGTGCCAGCGGTCTGTGAGGATAGACGCGTCGGCGATCCATTGCGAGGATTTGATGTTGGCGCCGGGGCCCCAGAACTGGAAGAGCGGAAAAGTGCCCAGCTCCTGCTGCAGGCGGTCTCTCAGACCGGCCGGGTACGCATAGCAATCGGGCATCTTCCGGCCGTCGGAAAGGTACTGCGGGCGCGGTGTTACGGAGAAATCGGCGGTGGAGTACATGTTATACCACCAGAACATCTTGGAACAGGTGAGCCCGGGATGTTTCCGGCGGGCGGTTTCCCAGACTTTTTCCCCGTGAACGAGTTTATTGGATTGTTTCCAGAATTTGATCTCACTGTCTGTCCGGTCGTACCAGCCATTCCCGACGATGCCGGTTTCACTGGGCCATGCCCCGGTAAGGTAGGTCGACTGCACGGCGGTGGTAACGGCGGGCAGCATGGGCCGGATGGACGACTGGTGATGCTTCTTCGCCCAGGCGCTCAGGAAGGGTGTGTGCTCCCCGATGAGGGCGCCCGACAATCCTACGATATCCAGCACTACGGTTTTTCTCATATTCTTGGCTTCTCTAATTGCGTATCTAATCTAAATATCCAGCTGCTTCATCACCCATTTCAGTTCCCTTGCGATGGAGGCGCCCATTTCCTGCTTTAGGCCGGCGGGCAATACTTCCCAGGTATAGGTTTCCACTTCGAGATGGGTAGTGAAGGGTTTGGATTGCTGGCGTGAAAGCACGCGAACGATATCGTCGCGCGTGGAGCTGAGGGCCCCGAATTCGCCGGTGAATACGGGCACGTGGAAGTGCGCGCGCCATTCCTCCACATCTTCCCTTCCCGCTTCCGCGAGGGCTTCCGGCAGATCGGGATAATGGATCTTGCCGCCATCGTTTTTCCGGGCGATCACCTGGTGGAGGTAAACCGCCTCGTTGAACTGCCGGAAAGCGGACACCACGTTTTCCCTGTCGCCCTTTGGCAGCAAGGCTTTCAGCGCGGCGCTTATCTGTATTTTCCCGACTTTCAAACCGAAAAACTGCATGCGTTCCAGTACCACCTGCGGGTCTTCATAAGACACGGCGAAGTGGCAAACGTCGTAGCAAAGCTGCACGTGCCGTTTGATGGCGAGCGTGGCTTCTTCTTCGCTGAAACCGAACTTTTCGGTGAACAGCATCACGCCAGCGGGCAGGAGGTATTGGAAGTACCAGTCCAGGTACTCTTTCGAATTTTCCAGGAGGCCGTCGGGCTCGGGCTCGATGTCGAGGTGCAGCAACGGCCCCCCGTTCCTATGCACCTGGATGAGTTGTTCCACGACGAGCAGCATATTGAAAGTGGCGCCTTCGGTCACGGATTTCCTTTCTTCTTCACAACGGTGCCAGAACTTGTAAGACAGTGGTGAAGTGGAGATGCCGCCTTCCATCCCTTCCGGCAGCAAAACGGCCAGGATGCGGAACAGGCGGGCGGTGTAGGCGGCGCGTTCGGCGGTAGACCAATCGGGCGTATGCACCTGGTCTTTCACGCGTTCGTGATGGAATCCGCCGAAGGGGAAACCGTTCATGGTAAAAACGTAGCAGTCGTTTTCCTGCAGCCATAGTTGGAACTCCTCCAGCGCAGGCGCCTTCGACAGTTCGAGGCTGGCGAGGTTACTGAGCCGCAGCCCGATCCCGAAAGGTTTGCCGGGGCTCACTTCGGCTTTCACGGCGGGGATGAACCGGCGCAATTGCTCGAAATGATCGGGCCAGCTTTCGCCGGAGTGAATATTGGTACAATAGGTCAGATGCCCGAATGGTGTTTCCATGTTATTTATTGTTGACGGGGGCAGTTTAGCGTTGAGGTGCTACCATTTATCGCGCAGCATGTTCACGGCTTTGCGGAGGTTGTTGACGTCGATGGAATGTACTTCCTTCCCTTTGCCGATGGCTTCGAGGAGGGAAATGGTGAGCCTTCCGCCGAGGTGCTCGCGGAATTCCTGCAGGCCGGCCACGATGGGCGCTTCGTCGTCTTCGATCTCCAGCAACGGGTGATAGAGCGGCAGGCGCAGGGCTTTCAGCAGCTGGATGATGCGTTCCAGGCTTTCGGGGTCGAGCAGACCGGTGAGCCAGGAATACACACTGTCCAGCGCGATGCCGATAGACACGGCTTCGCCGTGGCGCAGTTCGAAATCGGTGAGCTGTTCGAGCTTATGCGCGCTCCAGTGGCCGAAATCCAGCGGACGGGAAGAGCCGCTTTCGAAGGGATCGCCGCCGCCGCCGATGTGCTGCATGTGCAGTTCCGCGCAGCGGTGAATGAGGTAATTGAGGGCTGCCGGCTCCGCTTCGGTGAGTTGTGCGGCGTTCGCCTCCATCCAGTCGAAAAAGGCGGCGTCTTTGATGAGCGCCACTTTCACCGCTTCCACCATGCCGCTGCGCCAGTCGCGCTCATCGAGCGTGGTGAGGAAATGCGCGTCGTTGAAAACGGCCGCGGGCGGGGCGAAGGTGCCGAGGAAGTTCTTTTTGCCGTGATAGTTGATGCCGTTTTTCACGCCTACGCCGGAATCGTTTTGGGACAGCACGGTGGTGGGGATACGGATCAGTTTAACGCCGCGATGGCTCACACCGGCTACGTACCCTACGAGGTCGAGCACGGAACCGCCGCCGATGGCTATGATATAGGAATGACGGTCGATGGCATGCTGGTCTACCGCGTTCACGAGCCAGTGGAACAGCTGGAGATCGTTTTTGGAAGCTTCGCCACCCGGTACCACGATCACATCTTCCACCAGTTCAAACCCTTCGATATCGGCGCAATAAGCCGTGATCTGCTCCTGCAGGTAATCGTGCCGGCTGGAAACGCCATCGTCTACGATGAAAAGTAATTTCTTACGAAAGCCTTTCTCTGCGCGGGTTTCTAGGAATTGTGCGAAAACCCGGTTGTCTGTGCTGAACAGGTGCTCCGTGAAAAAAACCTTATACTCGAATGCAACACTGAATGATTGTTGAATAAAAGCCATAGCAAAGATCCTGAAGTCCCGGTGTTTGCGGGACGGTTTAAAACGGTTAAAAGTACGAAAACGGGACTACCGGAACAACAATAAAATGGCGGATGTGAAAGGGGGACGGATGAACGGGGGAAACGGCGGAAACCTCCGCAATCCTGTTGGTGCGTTTTAGCTGAAAGTAGCCGTGGATCAGGTAACGGCGAAGAGTTTACCGAGGAAGATGGACAGTGGCAGGAAGGCGAGCACGGCCAGGCCGAAGGGGGCGCCGGCGAAGGCGGCCGTCCACGCGGCGTTCATGGCGATGAGGCCCAGTACGCCCCATTTGACGGACTTCCCGATGTTGGGGCCCGTGGGCGCTTTCATCGCATTGAGGAGCGGTTTATAGATGAGCCAGGCGAAGAATGCGAGGAACAGGGGGACGGTTAGCCATTGGCCGGTCATGTAACTGAAAAAGCCGATGACCCCGATCACGAGCGCATAGGTGACCGCTGCGCGCATGAGCGGTGTTGTTGTGCCGCCGTGCACTTCATCCCGCGAAATCATTGTTACGGCCGCGATGTAAGCTACCGGCACAACGGCGATCCACCAGAGGAAATCTCCCTGGAGGGAAACGAGGTAAACGCTCATCCCGAGCGAGAGGTTCAGGCCGCGGCAAACGCCCATCAGCAAAGGCCCGAGCACAGAATGATGTTTCGCCCATTTATCGTAAACGAGCGCCGAAACGGCGGTCAGCACCGCGATCCAGCCGGAAAAATTACTGACGGTGAAAGCGGCGAGAATCCCAACCACGAGGAGGTACCCGCCCAGCACGCTGGCTTCGGTGATGGAGATAACGCCGCTGGGGATAGGCCTTTCCGGGCGTTCCACCTTATCGAGTTTTGCATCGAACACGTCATTGAAAACCACGCCGCCGCCATACAGCCCGATGGTGGCGATCACGAGGCATCCCAGCTGGAGGATGGATTGCAGATCTTTCAGCCCATGTTCAAAAAAGCCTACGATGGCCGCTCCGGCAATGATGTCGGTAATGGCGGTCAGGATATTGGCCGGCCGCATGAGCCGGAGGTAGCCCATCAGTTTGCTAAGGATATAGTTCACGCTTTTCCCAGGTTTTCAATACGATACGATAAAAATTCGGTCGGTTTCTTATCGTATGATCGTGGATTGTTTGTTTGGTCTTGGCTGCTGACCGCCTCTCAAAACGGTGCTGCCATTGAATTTCAGGCTTTGATCGATTTCCGCGGGCCGTTCGAAATCCGCTACGTTGATCTGGCCGCTCTGCGCGAAAGCCGTAATGGCGTTGCGATAGGTGACCATTTCGATATCTTCTTTCGATATACCCCTTTCGAGCATGAGCGCGGCGGTTTTGGGAACGGCCAGCGGATCGCTGATGCCCCAATCTGCTGCGGAATTCACCATGATGCGCTCCGTACCGTACTGTTTCACGATATCTACCATCCGCTCGTTGCCCATTTTGGTGAACGGGTAGATGGTGAAAGCCGCCCAGAAACCACGGTCCAGCACTTCTTTCACGGTTTCTTCGTTGTTGTGGTCTACGATCACCATGCCCGGATCGAGCCCCATTTCGATGGCGATGTCCATGCTGCGGGTGGTGCCCTGCTTTTTGTCGCGGTGCGGTGTATGGATCTGCACGGGCAGCCCGGCTTCTTTGGCGAGCTGCAGCTGTGCGCGGTAATATTTTTCTTCCAGTGCCGTCTGATCGTCGAACCCGATCTCGCCCACGCCTACAACGCCTTCCTTGTAAATGAACAGCGGGAGGATTTCCATCACCTGTTCACTGAGTTTTTCGTTGTTGGCTTCTTTGGAATTGAGGCCGATGGTGCAGTAATGTTTGATGCCGAACTGGGAGGACCGGAAGCGTTCCCACCCGATTAGACTGCTGAAATAATCGCGGAAGGTATCAATACCGGTCCGCGGTTGCCCGAGCCAGAAGGCCGGCTCAATGATGGCGACCACGCCGGCGTCGGCCATGGCCTGGTAATCGTCCGTGGTCCGCGAGGTCATATGAACGTGCGGGTCGAAAAACCGCATGCCTTTGATGGCATCCAGGAAGGCCGGGTCATATGATTGCGGGACTAAATCCTTTTCCGTCAGCTGAGCATTACAACACATATAAGTACGAATTACGATTGGATTAAATTAATAAAAGGGGCGTTGCCGGATATAACATCTAAAGACCATTTACACGGGCGGCAACGGTGTCCCAGGTCAGTTGCTGCTGCTGTATTTCCGCGGCCATGCCGGCGCGGGTTTCGAGCAGTTGCCTGGCCGGCGCGTAGGTTGACAGGTGGCAAGCCAGTGCGGCGGCTTCGCGTTCGGCGTGCACTTCGGAGAACCAGGCGCGTTCGAGGTCTTCGAAGTTATCTTTATCGATGAACGGGCCAACGAGGCGCCAGAGCATGGGCGGAACGGGGCGCGCGGCGGCGCGGCGCTCGCGGGAGAAATCTCGCAGGATGCGGGCCAGTTCCGGGTTTGCACGTTGGTCGAGGCCGGAGATGAGATGAACGGGTTTGTCGGTGAAGAAGGCTTTCATGACGAGCTGGTTCCATGCGGGTTCGTCGAGATACTGCGCCGGGTAAGGGTTGCGGACCATGATGGCTTCGAGGACGGAGCCGATGTTGGAGCGGATGCCTTCGGCGGTGCGGAGTTTCCATGCCTGCGGGAATGCGAGGAACGGTAGCGCGCCGTAAAGGGCGGTGAGCTCGTACATTTCTCCGGCAAGGAAGAGGTTTTCGACGGCCTGTACGTAGGTGGTTTGATCGGCAACCGGCAATTGCAGGAGCCACCAGGTGCGGAAGAGGCGATCGGCGGTGAAACCGTCTACCGATCGGGGCAGCAGGGCTTCGCGGGCGGCGGGCGGCACGGAGATTTCGTCGCGGCCCAGGAACCTGGGGGCGGCGGTGAATGCGATATTGAAAGATTGAAGAGTGCCCTTCGTTTGCCAGGCTTCCAGTTGGCCGGCTATCCATTGCTTACCCTTTTCGGGGACCTGCTGTTGAATGATCTCTGCTAAAACTGCGGCTGTACCCGGTGCTTCGTATGCGTATCCCATGCAGCTAAAATAAATAAATAATCAGCGTTCCTGCTGCTGATTGTGATCAGCGATGCCCATGACCCAAAATAAAAGAGAGGCAACTAGTGCCTCTCCTTCCGCCATTCTAAAACCTGATTAGTAACCAGGATATTCTTCAGGGGTGGTGCCCCAATATTTTTGTCAGGGTTAGCAGGAAAAATGGCCGGAGGTTTCCGGTTCCGGCCCTAATTCTTTTGCAATATAAGGATTAAATATCGTTCGGCGCTCACCTGAATGTGTGAAAATTTTAACTTTTCCTTCAGGAAAAACGATTTTGCATGGGTTATCGCTGATCGGGAGCCAGTGTCGGCAATTTTTTCAACTATACTGAGGTGGAATTTATAAAGGCAAATAAGTTTGTTGGCCTCCTCGTAATCAGCGTAGATCGTTGTTCATGCAAAGTTCCGTACGATGGGTCCGTCCTTACGTTCTAAAATTATAACATTAATTTAACAACCGCAAACTTCCGTCCGACTTTTTTTTACGCGTGTTTATCTAGTGTTCCAGTTTAGTTTAACTGCCGGATTTTCCGTAAGTTTATCGGATATACCATTTAGCATGATGAAGATTTTCAATGTGTTTTGCTGTGTAATGTTTGTGCTGTTCGCCGCCCTTCAGTGGAACGATCCGGACCCCTACATCTGGATCCCCGTTTACCTGTTCGGAGCCATTCTCTGCGGCCTCGCCGCCAGCCGCCGCTATTATCGCGGCTGGTACCTTTTCGGCATCCTCGTTTTCCTCGCCTACGCCACCTTCCTCTTTTTCGAGAAAGACGGCGTGCTCAGCTGGGCAACCGAGCACCAGGCCCAAAACATCGCCGGCGCCATGAAAGCATCCACCCCCTGGATCGAAGACACCCGCGAATTCTTCGGGCTCTTCATCCTCATCATCGCATTACTTGTCAATTTCGTGCACTCCAGCCAGAAAAAAGCCAAGAAAATGCGCAAAAAAATGATGAAAATCGGGTAATCCCCTCACCTGAAGTCGTTCCGCGAAAAGGGGCCGCATCTCGCAGATGCGGCCCCTTCGCATTTGTTCCGATTACCCCGGCAAATTATCCCGGCAAAAAATCCGTCTCGCCCTGAAGATGGCCTTGGTCGGTGATCACGTCCTAAAAAAGGCTTTACACTCTCATGCAGTAGGGATACAGTAACCGCTTAGTACAGATACCGTACTCGAACCGTAGTAATTGAGTATTTGAACGACAACCTTAGTTTCATAAAGAAAGCCGTCCCGCAGCAACGGAACGGCTTTCTTATAATTTGAAAATCAATTTATTTCGCCTGCAATCTGAAGTAATCGATCGCCACCGGCGTTTGCTCGGCCGGATCGGCCGCCTTGATCACCAGCACCAGCGACTGCTTCTTCCCTCCCGCAATTGCCGGGAAGGAAATGTTCGCCACGTTCGGCTGGCCCGCTTTCGCGCCCTTGCCGATCGTTACGCTGCCCAGCGCCGCGCCCGCCTGGCTGTCCAGGTGTACGGACACGGTATAGCCGTGAGCAGGGATCTCCCGCACGAAATACGTCAGCTCGATGCCGGATACGCCGGTCAGATCGAGGTTGGGATATGCCGCCCAGGTATTGGCGCCCGGAACCAGCAGTTTCATCCCTTCGATCTCTACGGAATTCGCACCGTCGGATTCCTTGTAGCTTTCCGCCTGGATTTTCGGGTTGCGCAGTTCCACACTGGCGGTTCCCGTGATCGGCCGGATGCCGGGGCCGCCCTTGTCGGTATAGGTGGCGATCAGGTAAAGGATTCCCCTGTCTTTCACTTCATTGCCCAGCGTCGCGTTCAGGCTGCCGCTCGCCGGCAGCGAGGGGTCCTGTTTGGCGCCGCCCGCCAGGGAGAAGATGTATTCCACGATCTGTTTGGCTTCGCCATGAGAAATGCCCGGGTGCGCGGCCATTGCCGTTTCTCCCCAAACACCGCCACCGCCTTTGATGATCTTGTCTGCCAGGTAGTCGGGCGATTTCGGATCGGCCTTATACTTGTTCGCCACTTCCACGAAGCTCGGGCCGATGGATTTCTCGTTCGGTTTGTGACAGGTTTTACAATCGGAAGATTCCATGATGTTTTTCCCTGCGATCGCACCGGAGATGATCTGGTGGCCCTGAGACATCGCGGCCTTGTCGCGCCCTTCCATATAAATCGCTTTCACGTACAGGCTGGCGACGTCGAAACCACCGGCAGCGGTCTGCCCGTCTTCCTTGTCAGCCACTTCCACCGCATATTCCACTTTCTTTCCGGGGAAATAGAACATGCTGTTGCCTTTCACCTGGATGTTCACGGCGGGCGTTTCGTTCCCCGCGTACACCTGGATGGTTTGGCTCAGGGTATGTGCGCCCTTGTCGTCGGTCACTTCCACGGAAACCGGGTATTCTCCGGCGGTGGTATAAGTGAATTCCGCCGAAGGCGTCGTCGTTTCTTTTTTGTTGCCGTTCCCGAAATTCCAGGTATAGGTGATCGCGTCCCCGTCGGGATCAACGGACCCTTCGGCGGAAGCTTTCACGGTAAACGGCAGGGCGCCGGTCAGTTTTTCCACGTCCATCTTCACTTTCGGCGCGCGGTTGCCGCCGTTGTAATCGATGCGGACCAGCCCTGCGTCGGCGTTTTTGGAGAACCAGCCATTCCCGTATTCGAGGATGTACAGCTTCCCGTCGGGGCCCATTTCCATATCGATGGGCGCGTTGAATTTCTGCGACGGCAGGAAGCGTTCCATTTTCACATAATTACCGTCTTTATCCATCGTAACCGCCATCACCCAGCCCCTGATCCAATCGTAGATGAACAGTTTGCCGTTGTAGTAATCGGGCAGGCGGGTTTCTTTCGGATAGAATTCGCTGTAATACACAGGTCCTGCTTCCGCGTTACGGCCACCGGTACCCACCAGCGGGAACTCGTCCGATTTGCCGTAAGGGTACCAGATGAACGCGGGCTGCGCGGGTGGCAGCTCGGTCAAACCGGTATTGTTGCGGGAATTGTTGATGGGCTTCTTTGGATCGTTGTAAGGCCCGGAAACGCCCGTTGCGTAGTCGTATGCGCGATATGGTTTATTGTCGGCGATGAACAGCGGATACCCGTAATAGCCGGCCTTCTTCGCCTGGTTCACTTCGTCGTAACCGCGCGGGCCGCGGGTGGAATCGTCGTTCGCCGCATCGGGCCCCACTTCGCCCCAATAGAGGAAATTCGTTTTGCGGTCGATGGAAATGCGGTACGGGTTGCGGGTCCCCATCGTATAAATCTCGGGTTTCGTTTTCGCGGTACCTACCGGGAAAAGGTTGCCCTCGGGTATTTCGTAAGAACCGTCTTCTTTCAAACGGATGCGCAGCACTTTACCGCGGAGATCGTTGGTGTTGGAAGAACTGCGGCGGCCGTCGTACTGCAGGTGGCCGGGACGGTCGTCTACAGGCCCGAAGCCTTTGCTCACGTAAGGCTGGCCGGCTTCGTCGAACGGTGTAGTATTATCGCCGGTGGAAAGGTACAGCAATCCGTCTGGACCAAACGCGATGGAACCGCCGGTGTGGCAGCAGATATCGCGTTGGGAATAGAACTGCAGGATCACTTTTTCGGATTGCATATCCAGCTGGCCGTTCACGAATTTGAACCGGCTGAGGCGGTTCACGGAAGTATCGGTCGGGGAATAGAAGAGGTAGATGTAGTTATTTTCCGCGTAGTCCGGATCGGCGGCGAGGCCCATGAGCCCTTCTTCCGCGTTCACATTGGGGACTTCCGTTTTATGGTACACGTGCAGCAGGCCTACCTGTGAAAGTTTCTGCGAAGCGTTGCTATAGAGCATCAGTTCGCCACGGCGCTGTGCAACGAGGATATCGAGGTTGGGGAGGATGGCCATTTCGGTGGGTTCGAAGAACTCGCCGCTGGTGAGGGTTTGGCGGGTGAAGCGGTCTTCTTCCGGAACGCGGAGCGATTTGGCTTTCGCGTAGTCGAGTTCCAGGTTTTTGCCGATGGCGTACTGGATGCCGCCGAGCACATGCTTCAGGAAGTTCTCCTCTTTGTAGGCTGCTTCCGTATGGCCCAGTTCGGTGTAGAATGCACGGCCGCCGTCGTATTCATGGTACCAGGAGATGTTATGGTCGTTGCCCATCTTGCCGCCGGTGTAGGAGGATTCGTCGACTTTCATGAGCACTTTCGTCTCCTTGTTCACGTTTTTAAAGTTATACCATTCGTCTGTATGCTCCCAGGTGTCGGGGAGGTTGGCGGTGGACGGGTGTTTTTTGTCGGTAACGATGAGTTTGGCTTTGTGGGTGCCGGCCGGGTGGTCGGAGAAGTATGCGCCTACCAGTTTACCGTACCAGGCCCAATCGTACTCGGTGTCGGTTGCCGCGTGGATGCCCACGAAGCCGCCCCCGGATTGTACGTATCGTTCAAAATCGGCTTCCTGTGCGGTGTTCAGGACATCGCCGGTGGTGTTGAGGAAGATGATGGCGGAGTATTGTTTGAGATTGTTCTCCGTAAATTTGCCGGCATCTTCGGTGGTGTCGACGTCGAAATTATTTTCGGCGCCCATTTTCCGGAGCGCCTCGATTCCCGCGGGGATGGAGGCGTGGCGGAATCCGGCGGTTTTGGAGAAGACGAGCACTTTCGCTTTTCCGGGCCGGGTTTTGCTGCAGCTGAGCATGGTTGCCGCAACGATAAAGACGAGCAGGTATGTGATATGCTTCATGGTATCGTTCAATTAATCGATAGTAAACGTGGTATTTAAAAGCAAGTAGAGACGCATGGAAGCGTCTCTACCGGTAAGTTATGCATGGTTGCCTACTTCTTCTTTCCTGCGGCGTAGTTGATTCCGCCGAGGATGTGTTTGAGGAAAGCGGGCTCGCTGTACGACTCTTTGGTATGGCCCAGCTCGGTGTAGAAGGTGCGGCCGCCGTCGAACTCGCGGTACCAGCTCATGGGATGGTTGCCGTCGTTCTTGCCGCCTTCGTAGGAGCTTTCATCGATTTTGATGAGGACGTTCAGTCCGGGCACGATGCTTTTGAAGTTGTACCATTCGTCTTTGCGCACCCAGGTCGGGTCCAGATGGGCCGTTGCCGGGTGGTTCCTGTCCACTACGTTAAGCGTAGCCGTTTGCTGGTGCGGGTGGCTGAGGAAGTACGCGCCAACCAGCTGGTTGTACCAGGGCCAGTCGTACTCCGTATCGGTGGCCGCATGCACGCCTGCGTACCCGCCGCCTTTCCGGATGTAGCCTTCCAGGGCGGACTGCTGATCATCGTTGAGGACATCGCCGGTGGTGTTAAGGAACACGACGGCTTTATACCGGGCGAGGTTTTTAGCGGTGAACAGGGATGCGTCTTCGGTGGTATCCACTTCATAACCGTTTTCCGCTCCCAGCTTCAGCATGGCCACTTTGGCCACGGGGATGCAATCGTGTCGGAACCCTGCCGTTTTCGAGAAAACGAGCAGGCGGGGCTTTGCTTTTTTGAAAGCCACCAGGCCGGTGGAGATGGCAACCACGGCGCAGAGGAGGAGGAGATATTTGTAGCGCATCATATGTTAAGGCTTACAGTTGGCGGATCTTGATGTTTCTGTACCAAACTTTATCGCCATGGTCTTGCAGGGCGATGTGTCCTTTCTGGAATTTGCCGAAGCCGTCCCAGGCTTTGAATTTCGATCCGGCAACGAGTTTGTCCCACGCTTCGGAGCCCATGGTCACTTCTGCGGTTTTGTGGCCGTTGAAGACGAGGGTGAGCTTGCCGTCTTTCTTGATGATCTTCGCGGTGTTCCACTCCCCTACGGGTTTGGCGTAGCGGGCGGGAGAAGCGATGAGGTCGTAGAGATCGCCGGAGTTATGTTTGTGGATTTTACCGTCGGAATGCTTGTCGTCGTCGAGCACCTGCATTTCGGGGCCGGTTTGGTAGGTGGCGCCGAATTTCGGGTCTTCATGAACGCTGAAGATGATGCCGGAGTTGCCGCCTTCGGAGATTTTCCATTCCAGTTCGAGCTCATAGTTTTCGTATGGCTCGGCGGTCATGATATCGCCGCCTTTGGCACCGGCTTTTTTGGCATCGGTGTCGAGGAAGAGGGCACCGTTTTCCACTTTCCAGGCAGCGGGGGCTTCCTGGGTTTTGTATCCGCGCCAGCCGTTGGTGGTTTTACCGTCGAACAGCAGCTTCCAGCCGGCTTTCTGTTCTTTTTTTGAAAGCGTGGCTTCCTGCGCCAAAGCGGTAGTACCGGCAGACAAGGCGCCGATCAGTATAACGGTGGATAATATACGTTTCGTCATTATTGAACTGTTTATAGGGTTGTTTCTTATTTAACAGTCAGGATGTACTTCACCATTTCTTCCGCGTCGGGTTTGGAAATGCCGGCGTGCGGAGCCATGGGAATTTCGCCCCAGTTACCGGAACCGCCGCTGATGATCTTGTCGGCCAGCGTGGCGATGTTTTCCGGGGTGTTGGGATATTTCGCTGCAATTTCCTTGAAAGCGGGCCCGATCACTTTTTCGGTTTCCTTGTGGCAGGTGGCGCAATCCTGCGCTGCCATCAATTCTTTTCCTTTGCCCGTTACGTCGGCTACCATGGAATTGTCTGCCGCGGGAGCCGTGGCTTCTTGAGATGCCTTCTCTTCGGCTTTCTTTTCTTCTCCGCCGCCGCCGCATGCTGCCATGAATACTACGGAACCAATTACCACCGGCATCAAGAATAATTTCTTCATCGTTTACTGAGTTTTAAAGTCTTTAGGAAATCGTTATTGTAAAGCCATTACAGCCCTAATATACGTCTGTTCAGGTTTTCATCCGCACCCGTTCCGGCAAAATCGTCGAACGCCTTTTCGGTAACGCGGATAATATGTTCTTTAATGAACGGCGCGCCTTCGCGGGCCCCGTCTTCCGGGTGCTTCATGCAGCATTCCCATTCCATCACGGCCCAGCCGGAGAAATCGTACTGGGTCAGCTTGCTGAACACTGCCTTGAAATCCACCTGTCCATCGCCCAGGGAGCGGAAACGCCCCGGCCGGTCGATCCACGACTGGTACCCGCCGTACACGCCGGAGCGGCCGGTGGGATTGAATTCCGCGTCTTTCACATGGAACATCTTTATTTTCTCGTGGTAGATATCGATGTATTCGAGGTAATCCATGGCCTGGAGCACGAAGTGGCTGGGATCATACAAAAGGCAGGCGCGGTTGTGGTTGCCGGTGGCAGCGAGGAACCGCTCGTAGCTGATACCGTCGTGCAGGTCTTCGCCGGGGTGGACCTCATAGCAGAGGTCTACTCCATTCGCGTCCATTTCATTGAGGATCGGCAGCCAACGGTTGGCCAGTTCCCTGAACCCTGTTTCCACGAGCCCTGCAGGGCGCTGGGGCCAGGGGTATACCGTTTGCCAGAGCAACGCGCCGCTGAAAGTGGCGTGGGCGTTCAGGCCCAGGTTTCGGCTCGCTTTGGCGGCGTATTTCAGTTGCTGGACGGCCCATTCCGTACGGGCTTTCACGTTGGCGCTACCGCGCAGTTCCGGGGGAGCGAACCCGTCGAACAGTTCGTTATAGGCGGGGTGAACGGCCACCAGCTGGCCCTGCAAGTGGGTCGACAGCTCGGTGATCTCCATCCCGGCGCTTTGTACGATGCCTTTGATCTCGTCTGCATAAGTCTGGCTCTCGGCGGCTTTCTTCAGGTCTATCATCCGGGCGTCCCATGTGGGGATCTGCACACCTTTGAAACCCAGGGAGGCAGCCCATTGGGTGATGCCTTCGAGGGTATTGAAAGGCGCTTTGTCGTCCAGGAACTGCGCCAGGAAAATGCCGGGCCCTTTGATCGTCTTCATATGCTTTTCCTTATCAGATTTAATAAAATTCAATTTCCGCAATCTCTTCGAAAAGTCGGCCTAAATTTCGAAGGTCGTCCATTTTTCGGTACTGGCGGAGCTTTTCACCACATTATCGATAAAAGCCATGCCCCGTACACCTTCGTTCACGGAAGGGAAGTCGAGTACTTCTTTCGATGCTTCCGTACCGTCTATACGGGCCTGGAGCGACAGCGCGAAGTTGCGGTACAGGTTGCCGAACGCTTCGAGGTACCCTTCGGGGTGACCGCCCGGCGTGCGGCAGTTGTGGGTGGCGAAGGAGCTGAGGTGCGGGTTGCCGGCACCTGCGCGGAGGATCTCGGCGGGTTTGTCGAGCCAGCGCACGATGAGCGTGTTCGGCTCGTGCTGCGCCCATTCCATACCGCCTTTCTCTCCGTATACGCGGATTTTGAGGGCGTTTTCTTCCCCGGCGGCTACCTGCGAGGCCATCAGTACGCCTGCGGCGCCGTTGGTGAAGCGCATGAGCACGGCGCCATCATCGTCGAGGAGACGGCCGGGCACCATGATGTGGTTGTCTGCACAGAGTTTTTCCACGGTGTCTCCCGTGATGTATTCGGCGAGGTTGAAAGCGTGGGTGCCGATATCGCCCATGGCGCCGGCTTTACCGGAGCGTTTGGGGTCCGTACGCCAGGCAGCCTGAGCGTTACCTTCGCGTTCGCTGAGTTTGGACAGCCAGCCCTGCGGATATTCCACCCATACTTTGCGGATTTTGCCGAGGGTGCCGTTGGCCACCATCTGGCGGGCCTGTTTCACCATGGGGTAGCCGGTATAAGTGTGGGTGAGCAGGAGGCTGAGGCCGGTCTGCTCCACTTTGGCTTTGAGTTGTTTGGCTTCGTCGAGGGTGAAGGTGATGGGCTTTTCGATCACGACGTGGAACCCTTTATCGAGGGCCATCATGGCGGGCTCGAAGTGTGCGAAGTTGGGGGTCACGATGGTGATGAAGTCCAGCCGCTTTTCAGCCGGCATGGCGGCTTCCTTGTCGAGCATGGTTTTGAAGTCCGTATAGATGCGGTCGCTATCCAGGAAGAGCGAGCGCCCGGAGTCTTCGGCCACTTCGGGGTTGATGCTCAAGGCACCAGCTTTCAGTTCGATGAGCCCGTCCATATTCGCCGCGATGCGGTGGATGGCCCCGATGAAGGCGTCTTTCCCGCCTCCGATCATTCCCATTCTGAGTTTCCTGTTCATACTATATAGTTTCAGATACTTTTATGCAGTTTGTAATTGTTGTTTGCTTCTGCCTCTCATATAAAAATAAAGGCCGCCAAAGGCAACGATGAGTATAATGGGTATTACGAGGGTCACGTTGATGATTTCCGGACCTGCAACCGCCTGTGCCTGTGCGTAGGCCGCTGCTTCGGCGGTGCCGGGGGCGGCGGAGCGGAAGGTATCGAGCGTGCCGCCGGAGGGGAGGTTCTTCCCGATGATGCTGTCGTAGAAACCACCCATGAACATCATATAAATAGATACGGCGAACATCCCAGCGCCACCCATGAGGTTCATGCCGAGCGCGCCGGATTCCGGGATGTTTTCGGAAACGAACCCGAGCATGGTGGGCCAGAAGTAAGTGATGCCAAGACCGAAAATGACAGCGGCCACGAAGAGCATGCTGCCAGACTGGCTACCCATGAGGTAAAGCCCGAGGGCCGACAAAATCGCTGAAATGAACAGCACGCCGGTGGGCGACAGCCGGTGAACGATAGGCCCTGCCACCGCACGGCCAAGCACCTGCACGCCGGCGGTGAGCGCCAGGATGAGGATGCCGTTTTCCGTTACATTTTTCAGGAGTATTTCGATCCATTGGTTGGTGAACAGTTCCGTGATAGCCGTGCCGAACATGCAGATGAACATGAAGAAGAACAGCGGGCTGGTTACCGAACGGTACATCTGTGCGTTGGAAACCCCAGCAGCCACGCGCTCCGTAACGGGGAAGTCCAGTTTGGAGAAGAGGTAGCCGTACAGCAGCGTTGGGATGATCATGAGGCCTACCTGCAATTGCCAGAGGCCGGCATATCCCAGTTCCTTGAACAGGAATACCACGAGTGCGCCTACTACGATACCGCCGGGGAACCAGAGGTGAAAGTGGTTCAGCTTGGTGGTTTTATTATCGGGGAAGATGGTGGCTACGAGGGGGTTACAGGCAGCTTCCACCGTACCGTTCGCCATGCCGATGAACAGGGTGGAGATGAACAGCGGCCAGAACCCGGAGCTGAAATAAGGTGTGGCGATGGTGAGTACGATGCCGAGCAAATGCAGCACGAATGCCGCGATGAGCAAGCGTTTCATGCCGATGGCATCTACGATGAAACCGCCCAGCACAACGGCGAGCGGGAAACCCCAAAAAGCAGTACCGGCGATGATGGATAATTCCTGGGCGTTCAGATGGAATTGCACGCCCAGCTGTCCGAGGATGCCGGCGCGAATCCCGAAGGATAAGGAAGTGACAAGCAGGGCCAGGCAGCTGGCAACGAAAAGACTCTTAGGCTGTATCTGCTTCATAGACGTGTTGTTTGTAAAAAATCTAATACGGTGATTAAAACCTTTAAATTTATAAAAAGTATTTCCACATTTTTTACTTTTTGTGATGGAAAAGCGGAAAATACCGAACACGAATGTGCTCATTTTTTGTGGGATAGTGTCTATCCAACACTAATTATTTTTTTTAAGGAAGTCGGGATGGAGAACCGGGCTGAAAAAAGGGGGTCCGGGGACGGGGGCGGCTCCCGTCCGCAGAAATCCCGCATTTTCCCTTTCCAGACGGCAGAAATACCGCGGCAGGCTTAATTTTTCCGGGATTTGATACGGTCATCCCCCAAAAATTCCTAATTTTACCAGCCTTGGTCCGCAGGCCCGCTCCTGCCACCTTGTCACAACCTGGCATCCGGGCTTAATATTTGACTATATTTCCCCCGCAACCAGGTTCCTTTATTCTTTTAGACATCGAAAATTTTAACATGCTAGGTTTTTTAACAAAGCTTTTCGGAGGAAACAAGTCTGAGCGAGATATCAGGCTGATCCTTCCCATGGTGAAGCAGATCAACGAGGAGTATGAAAAACTGTCATCCCTGCCTATCGACGAACTGCGTGGCAAAACGCAGGTTTTCCGTTCCCGCATCAAGGACCACCTGGCCGAAATAGACCGGGAGATCGCAGAAAAGAAAACTTCCGCAGAGTCCGAAGAGGACGTGAACACCAAAGATCTCATCTACCGCGAGATCGACAAGCTCCAGAAAGATCGTAACAAGAAAATAGAAGAAGTACTGAGCCAGATCCTTCCCGAAGCATTTGCCGTAGTGAAGGAATCTGCCCGCAGACTGAAAGAAAATACCACCATCACCGCCACCGCCACCGAAATGGACCGTAACCTCGCCGTGCTGCGCGACTATGTGACCATCGATGGTGACAAAGTGACCTGGAAGAATTCCTGGATCGCGGGCGGTACGGAAGTTACCTGGAACATGGTGCATTACGATGTGCAACTGATCGGCGGCATCGTGCTCCACCAGGGTAAAATTTCCGAAATGGCGACGGGGGAAGGTAAAACCCTCGTATCCACGCTCCCCGCTTACCTCAACGCCCTCACCGGCGAAGGCGTGCATGTGGTGACCGTGAACGATTACCTCGCCCGCCGCGACTCCGAATGGAACGGCCCCCTGTTCGAATTCCTCGGCATCACCGTGGATTGTATCGACAAGCACCAGCCCAACTCCTTCGAGCGCCGCAACGCTTACCAGGCGGATATTACCTATGGCACCAACAACGAATTCGGCTTCGATTACCTGCGCGATAACATGGTGCACAGCCCCGAAGAAATGGTGCAACGCAAGCATCACTTCGCCATGGTGGATGAGGTGGACAGCGTATTGATCGACGATGCGCGTACACCGCTCATCATCTCCGGCCCCATCCCGCGTGGCGACGAGCAGGAGTTCCACGCCCTGAAGCCCCGCATCCAGCGGCTGGTGGAAGAGCAGCGTAAGATCGTGACCTCCAGCCTCCTCGAAGCCAAGAAACTCATCGCCGAAGGGAAAGACGACCCGAAAACGGGCGGCCTCGCGCTCATGCGCGCCCATCGCGGCCTTCCGAAGAACAGCGCCCTCATCAAATACCTTAGCGAACCCGGCATGAAAGTGCTCCAGCAGAAAGCGGAGAACTACTACATCGCCGACCAGCAGCGCGAAATGCCCAAGGTAGACGAAGGCCTCCTGTTCCATATCGATGAAAAGAACAACAGCGTAGACCTCACCGATAAAGGTATCGCCCTCATCACCGGCGCCGGCGAAGACCCCGCGTTCTTCGTTATGCCCGACGTAGGCTCCGAAATCGCGGAACTGGAAAAAATGGACCTGACCGCCGAAGAAAAAATGGCCAGGAAAGACCAGCTCCTGCAAGACTTCGCCGTAAAATCGGAACGCATCCACTCCGTTCAGCAGCTCCTCAAAGCGTACACCCTCTTCGAAAAAGACGTGGAATACGTAGTGATGGACGGGAAAGTGAAGATCGTGGACGAGCAGACCGGCCGTATCCTCGATGGCCGCCGTTACTCCGACGGTCTCCACCAGGCGATCGAAGCCAAGGAAAACGTGAAAGTGGAAGCCGCCACCCAAACGTTCGCCACCATTACCCTGCAGAACTACTTCCGTATGTACCACAAACTCGGTGGTATGACCGGTACGGCCACCACCGAAGCCGGTGAATTCTGGGAAATCTACAAGCTGGACGTGGTAACCATCCCCACCAACCTGCCGATCACCCGTAAAGACGCGGAAGACCTCGTATATAAAACCAAGCGCGATAAATACCGCGCCGTGATCGAAGAGATCAAGAAACTGAAGGAAGCAGGCCGCCCCGTACTGGTAGGTACCACCTCGGTAGAAGTATCCGAGCTCCTCGGTAAAATGCTGACCTTCGAGAAGATCCCCCACAACGTACTGAACGCCAAACAGCACGCCCGTGAAGCCCAGATCGTGGCCGAAGCAGGTATGCCCGGCGCCGTGACCATCGCCACCAACATGGCCGGCCGTGGTACGGACATCAAGCTGGGGCCCGGCGTAAAAGATGCAGGCGGCCTCGCCATCATCGGCACCGAACGCCACGAAAGCCGCCGTGTAGACCGCCAGTTGCGCGGCCGTGCCGGTCGCCAGGGAGACCCCGGTACTTCCCAGTTCTTCGTTTCGCTGGAAGATGACCTCATGCGCATGTTCGGCTCCGACCGTATCGCCGCGCTCATGGACCGGATGGGTTACAAGGAAGGCGAAGTGATCCAGCACAGCATGATCACCCGCTCCATCGAACGCGCGCAGAAGAAAGTGGAAGAGAACAACTTCGGCATCCGTAAGCGCCTCCTCGAGTACGACGACGTGATGAACAAGCAGCGTACGGTAATTTATTCCAAACGCAACCACGCCCTGTTCGGCGAGCGCCTCTCCATCGATATCGACAATTCCTTCTACGAAGTAGCGGATAACCTGGTAAACACGCATCGCGCCACCGGCGATTTCGAAGCGTTCAAACTGGAAGTGATCAAGAACTTCGCGATAGACACCGTGATTTCCGAAGACGAATTCCAGAAAGGGAACGTGCAGGAAATCGCTGAAAAACTCTATGGTGAAGCGGTTGCCAATTACCATCGCCGTACCAACGAAGTGGTGACCGGCACTTACCCCGTCATCAAAAAGATCTTCGAAGAGCAGGGCCAGCATATCGAGAACATCTCTATCCCGTTCACCGACGGCCGCCGCGGCCTCCACGTGCTGGCGCCCCTCCGCAAGGTAGTGGAAACCCAGGGCAAGGAGACCATCGCCGCCCTCGAGCGTTCCATCACCCTCAACCTGATCGACGACGCCTGGAAAGAACACCTCCGCGCCATGGACGACCTGAAACAGTCCGTTCAAAGCGCCGTGTACGAACAGAAAGACCCGCTGCTGATCTATAAATTCGAAGCGTTCGAGCTCTTCAAACAGATGAGCGCCGAGAACTCCAAAGAGATCGTCTCCTTCCTCTGCAAAGCCGGCATCCCCGGTCAGCAGGCCGAAGAAGAAGCGCAGATCACCGAAGGCCATGAAGAAAAAACCGACATGAGCCACATGCGCGCTTCGCACCAGGACCCAGACGCTTCCAACGGCCACAGCGCCCCGCAGCAACAGCAAGGCTCCGCCTCCGCCCGCCGCGAAGATTACGCGCCTGCCATGGACGAGCCCAAACAGGAACCCGTTCGCGTAGGCCCGAAAGTCGGCAGAAATGATCCCTGCCCCTGCGGTAGCGGCAAAAAATTCAAAAACTGTCACGGGAAAGAACAATAAACGCCCGCTGCGTAAAATAACCAACGGAGTTACCCGGGACCATCCTGCGTAACTCCGTTTTTTTATTTTTGGAAAACACCCTTCAGAAAATGAACATTAACCGGTACATCGACCATACCATTCTCAAACCCGTTACCTCCCTCGACGATGTAAAACACCTCAGCATGGAGGCCGTGGAATACGACTTCGCCGCCGTGTGCGTGCCGCCTCCTTTCGTGAGCACGGCCAAAACATTCCTCAGCGGCACCACCACCGCCGTAGCCACCGTCATCGGTTTCCCCTTCGGCTATTCAGCCATAGAGGCCAAAGTAGCCGAATCCGTGCTGGCCATCATCGACGGGGCAGACGAGCTGGACATGGTCGCCAACCTCATCGCGGTACGCGGGGGCGACTGGGCATTCCTCGAAAAGGAAATCGCGACGATCATGCCCATCATCCGCAACAAACAGCGCAAGATCAAGGTGATCATCGAAAGTGGCATATTATTGGAGGAAGAGATCGTGCGATGCTGCGAGCTGTACGGGAAATACGGGGTCGATTTCGTGAAAACCAGTACCGGCTACGCCGAAAAGGGCGCTTCCGTGGAAGCGGTGGCCCTGATGCGGAAAAACCTTCCCGCCAATATTCAGATCAAGGCTTCGGGAGGGATTCGTACCTTTGCTTTCGCGAAGGAACTGATCGCCGCAGGCGCTACCCGGATCGGGACCAGCTCCGGCGTGGCGATCATGAAAGAAGCGGCCGCCCTGCAATAGGGACCGAAAAACCATTTTGCCATCAAACGAACCACACATATGATGTTAAGAACAGGCTGCCTGTTGCTGTTGCTTTTATCCGCCGCTACCGGCCTGCACGCGCAGGAATCGGTGCAGCAGGAAGGCAATGTTAAAGTGACCAAAGACAGCCGGATAGACATCCTCATCCGTAAACAGGTGTATATCAACAACCTGGCTATCCGCAACCAGCCCGGCTTCCGCGTTCAGGTGCTCACCACCAACAAGCGCAACGAAGCCAACGAGGCCAAAACCCGCGTGATGCAACGCTATCCCGATTACCGCACCTACATCGACTTCGAAGCCCCCTATTTCAAGGTGCGCGTAGGCGACTTCAAATCCCGCGAGGAGGCGACCGAACTGCGCAAGGAACTGGCCGAATTCTTCCCCAACGGCGCGTTCGTAGTGCCTACCATCATCAACGTATCACCGGAAAAAGAAGATTAATGAAAGAGCGGATCAAAGCCCTGGCCAGCGAATACGCCGCTGACCTGGTAGCTTGCAGAAGACATTTGCATTCACATCCCGAACTATCCTTCCAGGAATTCGAAACGTCGAAATTCATTCAGCAACAGCTCGAAAGCTGGGGCGTCACCTATCGCGCCGGCGTTGCCGGAACAGGCGTAGTGGCCCTCATCGAAGGGAAAAACCCCGGCAAAAAAGTCATCGCCCTTCGCGGCGATATCGACGCGCTGCCGATCGAAGAAGCGAACGACGTCCCCTATAAATCGCAAAACCCCGGCATCATGCATGCCTGCGGCCACGACGTGCATACTACCGTGGCCCTCGGCGCCGCGCGCATCCTGCAACAACTGCGGGGCGAGTTCGAAGGCACCGTGAAAATCCTTTTCCAGCCCGGCGAAGAAAAGCATCCAGGCGGCGCCAGCCTCATGATCCAGGAGGGCGCGCTGGAAAACCCGAAACCCGAAGCCATCCTCGGCCTCCATGTGCTCCCCGCGATGGAAACGGGGCTCCTGGGCTTCCGGGAAGGAAAATATATGGCGAGTGCCGACGAGATCTACATCACCGTGAAAAGCAAAGGCGGCCACGCCGCAGCGCCCCACCTCACGGCAGATACCATCCTCATCGCATCCAACCTGGTGGTCAGCCTCCAGCAGATCATCAGCCGCAACAACGATCCTTTCTCCCCTTCCGTATTGTCTATCTGCGCCTTCAACGGCGGGCACACCACCAACGTGATCCCCAGCGAAGTGAAGCTCATGGGCACTTTCCGGGCGATGGACGAAACCTGGCGATTCAAGGCGCATGAGCTCATCCGCAAACAGGCGACCGAACTGGTACACGCCATGGGCGCGGACATCGATATCGACATCCTCGTGGGCTACCCCACCCTGTACAATAACGAAGCCGTGACCGCCAATGCGCGCAAACTCGCCGAAGATTACCTGGGCACGGATAACGTCGTGGACACCGAACTGCGGATGGGCGCCGAAGATTTCGCGTTTTACTCGCAGGTGATCCCCGCGTGCTTCTTTCGCCTCGGCACCGGCAACAAAGCCAAAGGCATCACCTCCGGCGTTCACACGCCGAAGTTCGACATCGATGAACGTGCGCTGGAAATCGGCGCGGGAACGATGGCTTACCTGGCTACGCAATTCTGATATCAATAACGTACATATGAAAACGCCTGGACAACTTGCCCGGGCGTTTTCATATTAAGCGGGCATTACTTCCCTTTCACCATCGCCGAATCGGCAATGATGCCTGATATGTTGAACGACGAATGTTTTCCCACCTTCACCATTTCCTTTTTCCCGATCACTACGCCTTTACTGACAGCCAGGCTTGCCTGGTCGCCCAACTCGTATTGCAAAGTATCCATTTTGCCGCCACTGATATGCATATACATGGCATTGCTTTTCAGGTTCAACCGGGGTACATCTACATACGAAATATTCGCTACCCCCAATTGTAAAAATTGCAGGTTTACCGGGCCGTGTTGCGCCAATTGGAAGATATTGAGATGGAGGCTGTCTGCCTGAATACTGGCGATTTTCGGAACCTTAATGCTCAATTCCCGGTAAGACCTTACCACGCTTCGCCAATCGCGGAAATTATCCGCTTCGAATGAACAGAACAGGGTATCGTTCCGGACTTCCGTTTTCAAAAAAGGCTTCATATCCGCCCGGAATTCCAGTTCAGGTTCCGTTACGTTCCCAACCCATACCTGGGCTTCTACATTGTAAATACTCACCTTTTTCCGTCTGCCGCCTTTCAGCCGTACGCCACCTTCCAGTACGATATGGTTATAGACGGGAAGCTTCCTGCGGTACCGCTGTTCGCCTTCATAGGTGCTCTCCGGTTGCGCCTTCACGTTTTTGAATTCCGCACGCAGCGCGAGGTTATGCATCAGCAGCCCGGTGGGGATAAGGAGGATAAGGATGAGTATGATAAGATTGCTTCTTTTCATATACAGTTGTTATTGCGCCTTCAAGGGGCGATTTTTGAATTGCTCGTACCTGTCTTTCAGCTCATCGAGCCCGATGCCGAGCAGATAGATCTTACGGAAGAATTGCGGCAATTCCTCTTCGAGAAACTGTTCTTTCCGCAGCTCCGTTATTTTGGCCGCTGCGCCGGGAGACACGAAATACCCCAGGCCGCGCCTTGTATAAATGATCCCAAGTTGCTGCAGGTGTTCGTACGAACGCATCACCGTATTGGGATTGACCTCCAGGCTTACCGCCAGCTCCCGCACAGAAGGGATCTTCCCTTCCTCCGACCATTCCTTCAACTGTATGCGGTCGCAGACATGATCGGCGATCTGGAGATAGATGGATAGTTGATTATTGAATTCCATGATTTGCAATTGAGGTTTTCACGATAGTTGCCGTTCGCGGAGTTTCAACACCGTGAGGTACACCAACCCGGCAAGCATCAGGTAACCAGCAATGTTCTCGATCAACAATATGTATTCAGGCGCATGCACCTGGTACCAACTAACATACCGGTCTGTTTCATCCATTGTTTGAAAATACCATGTCGAAAACGGGCCGTTGTTTCCAGGACCGATCTTTACCGGCACCATTCCATGACGAGGCGCCTGCATACTTTCCGTCATGGGAAGACTTTTCAGCAACAGTTTGGAGAAGACATCGTTGACGGCGTTGATGAAAACAAATAAAATTGCAAATGCAACAATCGCCTTCGCCACCGAATATCTTTTAAAAATCGCACTGGCGGCTAACCCTATCGTAATAAACGTGAGGCCGCCTTTGATGAGCGATTCATCAAACCTGTCACCACCGTTGAAAAAGAAAAACCGATTTCCATTGTACAATATCCGGCTATCTACATAATGGGCTATTCCCGCACTCACGAAATATGTCGCAAAAAACACGAGCGGCATCAGCGCCACTATTATAAAGACTTCCACAACCATATATTCTGCCACTGAAACTGGGAGCATCAGCGCCCGCAGCCGGGTAGACGGTGCATTCAATTGCCGGAAGCCCGCAGCCGCCATGAGGAAAGTGAAGATAAAAAACCACTCCCCGGCAGTAGATTCCTGCAATTCGAAGTATAATCCGTCCTCCTTTTGAAATGTATAATACAGTAACACCGAAAGTTGTGCGGCAAAGAGCCCCAGCACGCCGTAGAGATATAATTTACGATCGGTGACAAGTTGCAGTTTCAGCAACTGTACACTTCGTTTGAATGAAAATTTCATACTTGGTATATTAATCTTGAAGAATGGGGAGAATGGATGTTTCACCGGAAAGCGCCGCGTTGAACAACAGTTCCATATCGAGCCGCGAGCTTTCGTCGCTCATGTTGCGGGCGATGACGGCGTAACCGCCCAGGGCTTCTTCGGCATACAGCGGCTTCCCGCTCTCGGCGCGATCCTTCACTTTGCGGAACACGAGGCGCTCCGTAATCCGCGACACCGGCGCCTGCAGCACGATGCGCCCCTGGTCCAGTATCAGCACATCATCTATGAGGCTGTCGAGATCGCGGACCTGGTGGGTACTGATCACCATCACCTGGTCTTCGCGCAGGCTGCCCGCCACTACTTTGCGGAACTGCTGTTTGGACGGGATGTCCAGCCCATTGGTAGGCTCGTCCAGCAGCAAAAGCTTCGCGCCGGTGGCAATAGCGAAGGCGATCTGGAACTGTTTCTGCTGACCGTGGCTGAGACGGTTCAACCTGCCTGCTTCTCCGATGCCGAACTGCTGGAGGATGCTGGCGCACAGCGCATGATCGAAAGTGGGATAAAAAGGCGCGTTCAAACGGATATAGGCGTTGCATGAAAGGTCTGGCAGTACGAACGATTCCGGTACCACGTACACCTGTTGCAGGAAAGCGGGCTCCCTGCGCGCCGGCGTGAATCCGAACACCGTGCAGGATCCGGATTGGGGGAATAACAAACCGGCCATCTGGTAGAGCAGCGTGCTTTTCCCGGTACCGTTGCGGCCGAGGAGACCGTAGATGCGGCCGGGCGCCAGGGTTAAATTGAGCCCGTCCAGCACCGGCTTCCCACGCCGGTAAGAATAGGTAATGTTTTGAAGGGATACCATTTGATAAAATTATAGGTGGATGAACAGTGTACTATTCAACTAGTACACTACAAATGTAAGGATAGAATCCATACTTCCAAATAATTTTGTCAGGATTTGTTCAATTACTACCAACCGGCCCGGCAGCAAGGGGCTATCTTACCATTACTAAAGAATCGCTATGCTGAAATGGATCATCGCCTGCAGCCTGTTGTCGCCCCCGGCGTTACAGGCCCAGGAAACCCTCGTCTACCTATCGCCCACCGGCAACGATGCCAATCCCGGCACCAGGGCCCAACCCAAAGCCACGTTGGAAGGCGCCCGTGAAACCTGGCGCCGGTCTCCCGGTAAAGCCACCACCGTAATATTAAGGGGCGGCACCTATTATCTGGATGCGCCCTTCGTGCTCACGACTGCCGACAACCCGCAGCACAAAGCCTTTACCATCAAGGCGCAGCCGGGCGAAAAGCCGGTCATCAGCGGCGCCCGGAAGCTCACGGCCAATTGGCAGGAAGCAGGGAACGGCATATGGAAAACCTCCATCCCCGCGGATCTCACGGAAATGGACAGGCTCTACGTAAATGGGGAACTGCAAATCTCCGCCCGCTATCCCAACTACGATCCCTCGGCCCGGTTTTACCACGGTACGGCTGCGGATGCGCTTTCACCGGCGCGCATCAAAACGTGGAAACATCCGGAAACCGCGATCGTCCATGCGTTGCACCGCGCGGAATGGGGCGGCTATCATTATAAAGTGACCGGCGTGGATGCGCAAGGGAACGCCATCCTGGAAGGCGGCTGGCAAAACAACCGCCAGATGGGCCTCCACCCGGACCACCGGTTCGTGGAAAACGTCCGCGAAGAACTGGACGCCCCGCACGAATGGTTCTTCGACGCCACGGAAAAAACACTCTACTTTCAACCCGAAAACGGTAAAAAACCGGCTGCCGAAATCGCCTATGCCGCAACTACGGAGCTGATCGTACTGAAAGGCAGTATGGAACAGCCTTTGAAGAACGTCACCGTTCGCGGGATCACCTTCACCGGCAACAGGCGCACGTTCATGCTCACTAGAGAACCGCTCCTGCGCAGCGATTGGACCATCTACCGCGGCGGGGCCGTGCTGGTGGAAGGGGCTGAAAATTCGGCCATCACCAATTGCAAGTTCGACGAAGTGGGTGGCAACGCGGTGTTCGTGAACAACTATAACCGGAATGTCCGCGTCGACAGCAATCATATTTACAGGGCCGGCGCCTCGGGTATCGCGTTTGTCGGGAGCCCGGACGCAGTGCGGTCTCCGGCGTTCGAATACAACCTGGCCGTGCCTTTCAGCGAAATGGACTTTACGCCCGGCCCCAAATCGGACGATTTCCCGAAGAAATGCAGCGCGTCAGACAACCTCATCCAGTTTTCCGGCGAGATCGAGAAACAATCGGCCGGCGTGCAGATCAGCATTTCGAACGCCATCCATGTGGCGCATAATACGATCCACAACGTGCCGCGCGCGGGCATCAACGTCAGCGAAGGCACTTTCGGCGGCCACCTCATCGAGCGGAACGATGTGTACAATACCGTGCTCGAAACCGGCGACCATGGCGCTTTCAACAGCTGGGGCCGCGACAGGTTCTGGCACCCCAACCGCAGGATCATGGACAGCGCCACCATGGCGAATATCGCCCTCACGAAGCTCGACATCCTCGGCACCACCATCCTCCGCGAAAACCGTTTCCGCTGCGATCACGGCTGGGACATCGATCTGGACGACGGCTCCTCCTATTACGACATTTACGACAACGTGTGCCTGAACGGCGGCCTGAAACTGCGGGAAGGATTTTTCCGGAGAGTGCATCACAACCTGATGATCAACAACACTTTCCACCCGCATGTATGGTTTGCGAACAGCAACGACGAGTTCACCGCCAACGTGGTGACCACCGACTACAAGCCAATCCAGGTCAATGTTTGGGGCAAGAAGGTGGACTACAATTTCTTCCCTGACAAAGCATCGCTCGAAGCTGCGAGAAAACGCGGTACAGATGCCACCTCCATCGTGCTGGACCTTCAGTTCCGCGATTTCAAGAAAGGTGATTACCGGTTAAAGCCCTCCAGCATGCCGCGACGATATACTTACCGCGATTTCCCGATAGACAATTTCGGAACACGGATCGCGGCGTACAAGAAGCTGGCGGCGCCCGTTCCCCTGCCAGCCATCCTGCTTTCCGCCGCATCCTCGAAAGGCGATCTGCTCGAGTGGAAAGGTGCGAAAGTGAAGAACATCGAAGGATTGGGAGAACGCTCCGCCACAGGCCTCCCCGATGAAAAAGGCGCGTATTTCGTAACGGTACCGGAAAACAGCGATGCCTGGAAAGCCGGTCTGCGCACCAACGACGTGTTGCTGAAACTGGACGGCCAGCCCGTCCATTCCGTAAAAACCTTCCTTTCCGTATACCAGCCCATCGCCTGGCGGAGCAACCTGAAAGCGGTGGTGTTCCGTAACCAGCGCGAACAGGAGATCACGCTGGAAAACAAATAATCCGCCGTTTAAACGAGGAAGGCCGGTCCGGGAGCCAAACGCTCCTGACCGGCCTTCTTCATTATTCGCCTGGATCAGCCTCAGCCCATTTCGGGGTAGAGGGGGAATTGTTTCATGAATTCGTTCACTTCGCCACGGATGCGCTTCTGCAGGCCTTCGTTGTCGGCGTCGAGGAGCAGTCTGTCGATCCATTCCACGATTTGCGGCATATGATCTTCGTTCATGCCGCGGGTGGTGATGGCGGGAACGCCGACGCGGATGCCCGAGGTGATGAAGGGAGATTTATCGTCGTAGGGGACCATGTTCTTGTTACAGGTGATATCTGCCTGAACCAGTACGTTTTCCGCTTTTTTACCGGAGATGTTCTTATTGCGGAGGTCGATCAGCATGAGGTGGTTATCTGTACCGCCGGAGATGATCTGGTAGCCTTTTTCCACGAAGGAGCGGGCCATGGCTTGCGCATTTTTGATGATCTGGCGGGCGTAAACGTCGTAATCGTCAGACAGGATCTCGAAGAACGAAATCGCTTTGGCGGCGATCACGTGTTCGAGCGGGCCGCCCTGGATGCCGGGGAACACGGCCATATCGAGCAGGTTAGACATCATGCGGATTTCTCCTTTCGGGGTTTTGAGGCCGAAGGGGTTTTCGAAATCCTTGCCCATCATGATCATACCGCCACGGGGGCCGCGGAGGGTTTTGTGGGTGGTGGTGGTTACGAAGTGGCAATGCGCGAAGGGCGAATTGAGGAGCCCTTTGGCGATGAGGCCCGCGGGATGCGCGATGTCTGCCATCACGAAAGCACCGATCTTGTCGGCGATCTCGCGGATGCGGGTATAATCCCAATCGCGGCTGTATGCCGAGGCACCGCAGATGATCAGTTTGGGTTTTTCGGCGAGGGCAACCTCTTCCATCTTGTCGTACTCAACAAGGCCGGTTTCCTTGTTCACACCATAAAACAGCGGCTGGTACAGTTTTCCGGAGAAGTTAACCGCGGAGCCGTGCGTGAGGTGGCCGCCCATGCTGAGGTCCAGGCCGAGGATTTTGTCGCCCGGCTGGAGGATGGCCAGTAGAACCGCCGCGTTCGCCTGCGCACCCGAGTGGGGCTGCACGTTGGCGTACTCGATGCCGAAAATCTGTTTGGCACGGTCGATGGCCAGCTGTTCGCTCATGTCCACTATCTCGCAACCGCCATAATAACGGCGTCCGGGATAGCCCTCGGCGTACTTGTTGGTCATTACGTTGCCCATGGCCTGCATTACCTGATGGCTCGTGAAATTCTCAGAAGCGATCAGTTCAATGCCATGGCGCTGCCTTTCCAGTTCCTGGCGGATGATGTCGAAGATCTGCTGGTCTCTTTGCATGATGAAAGAAAATTTAAGACGCAAAATTAATCATCTTCCTACTAAATATAAAGTTGGAATTGATGAAAAGTAGCGTTCAGCCATATAACACAAAACACTAATATCTTTTCGCAGCCATACCGTTATCCTGTTTTTATTCCCCGTTATTCCGTAATTTGCCCCCCTGAAGCAAAGTGATTCCGTTTACTGTAGCAGTGGACCACTTCCATCAAACCCGATACATGAAGGCAATTATTCCAGTCGCAGGTGCAGGCACAAAATTGCGCCCGCATACATATACGCAGCCCAAAGCTTTGATACCGCTGGCGGGCCGCACCATCCTGAGCATTATCGTAGACCAGCTGGTGGAGTCCGGTATCCGCGAGTTCGTGTTCGTTGTGGGCTATCTCGGTGAAAAGATCCAGCATTACGTCGAAAAGAAATATCCCGATCTGACGACGCACTTCGTGCAGCAGAATTCCCGCGAAGGCACCGGCCACGCTATCCTGCTCACCAAAGACGTGGTGGCGGGCGACGAAGTGCTCATCGTACTGGGAGACACCATCGTGGAAGTGGATTTCAAGGAAGTGATCAACTCACCGGTTTCCGTACTGGGCGTGAAGAAGGTCGACGATCCCCGCAACTTCGGCGTGGCCGAGCTCGGCGAGGAAATGACCATCACCCGTGTGATCGAGAAACCCCAGATCCCCAAATCCAACCTCGCCCTCGTAGGCATGTACAAAATCCGGGAAACGGAACAGCTGTACCAGTGCCTGGAAGACAATATCCGCCTGCAGGTGCGCTCGCACGACGAATTCCAGCTCACCGACGCGCTCGAATGCATGATCCAGCACGGCGTGCAGTTCAATGCGTTCAAGGTCAACAACTGGTTCGACTGCGGCCGCAAGGAAACGCTCCTCGAAACCAACGCCACGCTGCTGAAGAAATACAAGCTTTCCGCCAGCCCGGTGTTGCCATACGAGAATACCATCATCATCCCTCCCGTGAGCATCGGCGAAGGCTGCAATATCAAAAACAGCATAATCGGTCCCAACGTGGCCATCGGCGATAATACCGTCATCAGTTATTCCATCGTGAAAGATTCCATTATCGGCTCTTTCAGCAACCTGTACGAAGTGGTGCTGAAATCGTCGCTCATCGGTAGCGACGCCAATATCCGCGGGCTCAGCCAGAGCCTCAATATCGGCGACAACACGGAAATCGATCTCGGTTAAACCAATTTTCGGCAGATGGCATTCCACAACCCCGTTACCAGCTTATTCGGCATCGAATATCCCATCATCCAGGCAGGCATGATCTGGGCCAGCGGATGGCGGCTCGCCAGTGCGGTGAGCAACGCCGGCGGACTGGGGGTCATCGGCTCCGGCAGCATGTACCCCGATGTGCTGCGCGAACATATCCAAAAGTGCAAATCGGCTACGGATAAGCCTTTCGGTGTGAACGTACCGCTTTTGTACCCCGATCTTGACAAACATATCCAGATCATCCTGGAAGAAAAAGTGCCGGTGGTATTCACTTCCGCAGGCAATCCCAAGACCTGGACGCCGATGTTGAAAGCGCAAGGCGTGAAGGTGGTACACGTGGTATCGAGCAGCAAATTCGCTGTGAAGAGCCAGGAAGCGGGTGTAGACGCCGTAGTGGCCGAAGGTTTCGAAGCCGGGGGCCACAACGGCCGGGAAGAAACTACCTCCATGGTGCTCATCCCCGCGGTAGCGGCGGCTGTCACGATCCCCGTGATCGCGGCGGGCGGTATCGGTTCGGGAAAGGCCATGGCGGCGGCTTTCGCGCTGGGCGCTTCCGGTGTCCAGGTGGGCAGCCGGTTCGTGGCCACGCCGGAAGCATCGTCGCACGAGGCTTTCAAACAGGCCGTGGTCCGGGCGGGCGAAGGCGATACGATGTTGTCGCTGAAGCAATTGACGCCGGTTCGGCTGTTGAAGAACGCGTTTTTCGAAGCGGTGAAAAAAGCAGAAACGGAAGGAGCGGACATCGAGCAGCTCAAAGGGCTCCTGGGCCGGGGGCGCGCCAAAAAAGGCATGTTCGAAGGACAGCTCGAAGAAGGCGAACTGGAAATCGGCCAGGTGAGCGCGCTCATCCACGAGATCAAACCCGCGGCCGACGTGCTCCACGAAATCTGGAACGAGTTCCGCACCACCTGTGCGCAGCTCGGATCGCTCTGACCATCCCTCCCATTAAAATATGCAAACAAAAAAAGGCCATCGGGTAGATGGCCTTTTTCTATTATCCTGGAACTGTTCACTAGCTTTTCCTGAAAATCCATTTTCCTACTTCGCCCAGCGTCACCTTTTTACCGTACATGAGAATCCCCGTGCGGTAAATCTTCGCGGCCACCCAGGTAGTAACGAGGAAACCGGCGATAAGCGAGAACATCGACAGGCCGAGCTGCCAAAGCGGCACCGTACCCGGCACTCCGTAAGGAATCCTCGCCATCATCACCACGGGAGAAGTGAACGGAATGATGCTGCCCCACACCGCCAGCTGGCTGGTCGGGTTCACCACCGCCTGGATCATGATCACCATGGCCACGATCACCGGGAGCGTGATGGGGAACGTGAGCGACTGCGCATCGTTAGGGTCTTCGTTCACCAGGCTGCCCACCGCCGCGAAAAGCGCCGCGTAGAAAAGGTATCCGCCCAGGAAGTAGAACAGGAACAGCGACACGATCGAGAACCAGTTGACGCTACCCGTGAAAGACGCGATCTTCTGCGCCATATCTTTCGTAGCGGCCGTCATGCCCGGTTGGGTGGCGACGGAAGCGGCAGACATGTCCGTACCCAGTATCAACGGCAGTAACAAGGTATATATACCAACGAGCAAGCCCACCCAGATGAGGAACTGCGTCAGTCCCACCCCGGCGATCCCTACGATCTTGCCCATCATCAGCTGGAACGGCTTCACGCTGGATACCATTACTTCCGCGATACGGTTGGTTTTTTCTTCCATCACCCCGCGCATGACCATCATGCCGAAAACCAGCAAAACGATGTAAATGAGGAACCCGGCGAACCAGCCGATGATATAAGCCGCTACGGTGCTGCCTTTCCGCTCGTCGTCGCCGGCGAGGTTATCGATGGAGATGTCTGCACGGATTTCTTCCAGCTTCGACTTGTCGACCCCGGCCAGTTCCATTCTTTTATCTTCCACCACGCTTTCAAGGCGCTTTTCCATACTGCCTCTCAGGGTGAAGGGCATCTGGCCCTTGCTGTAGTAGACAATAGCGGGCAGGCGGTTGATGTCGAGTTTGGGGATATGCAGCAGGCCGGTATAGCCCTGGTCGCGGTACGTTTTTTTGAAAGTGTCGAGTTTGGCGTCCACGAATTTGTACTGGATGCCTTTTTCGTCGGGCAGTTTGCCGGCGAAGTAGCCGCTTTCGTCGATCACGGCGATTTTCTCATTGTTGTCGGAGTTGATGAGCAAGCCGGGCAAAATGACCATGGCGGCGAACAAAACCGGCAGCAGCAGGGTGGTGACGATGAAAGATTTCTTTCTTACCCTGGTGAGGTATTCTCTTTTGATGATGATCCAGATCTTATTCATGGGAGTCTGCGTTAGAATTTGGGTGATATGCTACGTATACGGAATCGGGTACCTGGTAACTGTCTTTGAATTTGGAACGGAAGAACGCTTCGTTGCGGCGCTGCTTCATACCTGTGGTGTCGAACACATCGTTCCTGAACCGGAAAATGGCGTAATCGGCGGAAGACTCGGAACGGCCGGTGGAATCCTCCGGGTCTTGATACGAAGAGAGCACGGCCATTCTTACTTCGAGCTCCTTGCCATCCGGGTGGAGCCAGCTGTAGGTTTGTTGCGCATCGCCGGCGTCGCCCCATTCGTCTGCCAACATGATGTGATCTTTCACGCGGGCGGTGGGTTTGTGCCATGCGAGTAGCTGGATCCTGCTGCTCTGGTATTCGCCGGGCGCTCTCAACAGCAGCATTTCATAATCGCCCATGGCGAATTTGCCGACGGCGAAATATCCGCCATACAATTCTCCCGGCACGCCGATCTCGCCTTCGGCCCAGTTATCGGGCAGGAATTTGACCATACTGCTGTCCAGCCATTTGCCTACCATTCCCTTCATGACGCCGTTGGAATCGGTTTGGGGAGATGCGATGGCGAGGTCGTTGGGGTTAACGGAAGGAAAAAGTTGCAGGAAAGCTTCCGCCCTGGCGCGCGCGTCTGCCGTGGCAAGACTGTCCGCATTCAGTGCCGTGCTATCGGTATTTTGCTGCGAGCCGTTGGCAGAACCGCACCCCGCAGCTACGATCATTAACAAGAATATGCAGTATTTCATGGGTGTTAGTTAACGGCCGCTTCCAGGTCGGTGATCTTCACCTGCTGGATGAAGACTTCGTGAATGGTGGGGAGGATTTCTTCGAAATAGGTGACCTGGATGCCGTGATGGATGAAATGGGCCAGGATGTCGTTCGTCTGGCTGTATTCATTGATCTTCACGGTATAACCGTTTTCGTGCTGTTTGACGATCTCGAAATGATGCGTCGCCATTTGCGCGGGGTTGGGCATGGAAGCCAGGCTGATGCGGAAGAGGTGGTGCTTGAAATCCTGCCGGATCTGTTTCACCGGGCCGTCGAGCACCTTTTTGCCTTTGTTGACGAGCACGATGTGGTCGCATATTTCTTCCACCTGCTCCATGCGGTGCGTGGAGAAGATGATGGTGGTGCCGCTTTTGGCGAGCTGGAAGATTTCGTCCTGGATGAGCTGGGAGTTGATGGGGTCCAGGCCGGAGAAGGGCTCGTCGAGAATAAGCAGTTTGGGTTGATGCATGACGGTGGAAATGAATTGCACCTTTTGTTGCATACCCTTGGAGAGCTCTTCTATTTTCTTGTTGGTCCAGGAAGTGATCTCGAATTTGTTGAACCAGTAATCGATCCGCTGACGGGCTTCGTGAGCACTGAGGCCTTTGAGCTGGGCCAGGTACATGGCCTGTTCGCCCACTTTCATCTTTTTATACAGTCCGCGTTCTTCCGGCATATACCCTATATATTGGATATCGTTGTGCGGGTCGAACGGGCGGCCGTCGAAAAGGATGTCGCCGGCGTCGGGGTAAATAATGCCGGTGATCATGCGCAGGAGCGTGGTTTTACCTGCGCCGTTGGGGCCCAGTAGCCCGAAGATGCTGCCCTTCGGGATGGAGAAGCTGATATCGTCCACCGCTTTGTGCGTGGCGTAGTGCTTCTTGAGATGTTGGAGTTCCAGTACGTTCATAAGGATAATTGACGGGTGAAAATTACCCAATTACCCCATGCGCGCCAAAGAATTGATAACGTATTTTCATAATGATACACCAACCGGACGATTCCCGGTACCAACCCCGGCGATGGCTTCGGCCACGCGTTCGCCGTCCATGGCGGCTGAAACGATGCCGCCGGCATAGCCTGCGCCTTCTCCGCAGGGGTAAAGCCCTTTCACCTGCGGGTGCATGAGGTCATGATCGTTACGTGGAATGCGCACGGGGCTTGAGGTGCGGGATTCCGTGGCAACGAGGATGGCGTCTTCCGTAAAATATCCCCTGATCTTCTTCCCGAAAGCCTTGAAAGCGGCTCCCAGCCTGGAATGTACCGCCGCCGGGAGCACTGTTCTCAGATCGGTGCTGCGAACGCCGGGGATGTAGGAGCAATCCGGCAAAGAACCCGACACTTTGCCTTTCACGAAATCGGTCATCCGCTGGGCAGGGGCTACGAAGCTGCCGCCGCCCGCATCGTAGGCGCTGCGTTCCACGGCTTGCTGGTAGTGCATGGCGGCGAGGGGACCGGCTTTGGCGAATGGCGCAAAATCCTCCTCGTCTACCGTTACTACCATGCCTGAGTTGGCGTAAGGGTTGTTGCGCTTCGAGGGCGACCATCCATTTACCACCAGTTCTCCCGGCGAAGTGGCGGCCGGGGCGATGATGCCGCCGGGGCACATGCAGAATGAGAACACGCCTCGGCCGTTCACCTGTTCCACGAGGCTGTAGCTGGCGGGCGGGAGGTGATCGCCACGGAAGGCGCAATGGTATTGGGCACTGTCTATCAATGATTGCGGATGCTCCACACGAACGCCCAGTGCGAAGGGCTTCCGCTCGATGAGAATTTTCTTCTCATGCAGGCGCTCGAAGATATCGCGGGCGGAGTGGCCGGTGGCCAGGATCACGTGTTGGGCGTGGAATACATCGCCCGTGGCGGTTTTCACGCCGGTCAACGCTTCGTTTGCGATGAGGAAATCGGTTACTTTCTGTTCGAAATGCACGGCGCCGCCGCTGT
The DNA here is from genome assembly GCF_003958645.1 of Chitinophaga rhizosphaerae. Lineage (GTDB taxonomy): Bacteria > Bacteroidota > Bacteroidia > Chitinophagales > Chitinophagaceae > Chitinophaga > Chitinophaga rhizosphaerae. The sequence continues at coordinate 103,586 of NZ_RXLO01000003.1, read as the reverse complement.
TGGCGATCTGTTCGCGCATGGCGGTGATGATATGGGGGAGCTTGTTGGTGCCGATGTGGGGGTGCGCATCGGTGGTGATGGCGTCATCGGCGCCGAACTGGCGGAATATATGGAGGATGCGCTGGATGTTGCCGCGTTTGTTGGACCGGGTGTACAGTTTGCCGTCGGAATACGTGCCGGCGCCGCCTTCCCCGAAGCAGTAATTGGATTCGGGGTTGACGATGCCCGTTTTATTGAGGGCGGCGAGATCCCTCCGGCGGGCGCGCACGTCTTTACCTCTTTCGAGCACGATGGGCCGGAGGCCGAGCTCGATGAGGCGAAGGGCGGCGAAGAGGCCTGCGGGGCCGGCGCCAATGACGATGACCGGAAGGGCATCCGGGCGGAGGGGCTCGTAGCGGAAAGGTTCGAGTTGTTTGGGCTGAAAGGGTTCGCTGGCAAAGACTTCGATGGTGAGCACGAAGTATGGCTGACGGGAGCGCGCGTCTATAGAGCGTTTGACGATATTGAACCCGGTGATATCGGCAGGTTTGACGCCGAGGGCTTCGGCGGCGTGGCGCGTGATGGCGCGATGTTGGGTAGCTTCCTGCGGGAGGAGCTTGAGGGAGATCTGTTTGACCATTGTTAGGTATTTATCCTAAAAAACCGGGGCAAAGATAGGTATAAAAAAGGAGGCGCCCCGCAGCAGCGGGGCGCCTGGAATATGATCGGGCTCGCGGGAGCCGGTGTGTTATTATTTTAGAACGGAAGATCGTCTCCGCTGTTGCCGCTGTTGCCACCACCGAAGGAACCTTCCTGGGAAGTGTTGTAGTTGGGCATGGGGTCGGCGCCGGGTGCACCTTGCATCATGGACTCGATACGCCATGCGTCGAGGTTGGTGATGTAGTTCACTTTACCATCTTTCTCCCAGCGGGTGCCTTTTATATTAAAATAAACCTTAACCATTTCACCTTCATTGTGACGGTCCACAATGGCGGTACGATCCTGAACTGACTGAAACTTGATATAATTGGTAATCACCCGGCCGTTGATATCGTCTGTTTTCTCGATAACAAATTCACGGGTTTTGAAAGATTCGCTGCGCTGTACCGTATTGTACTTCACTACCAGTTTACCGGTAACTTCAAAGCTCATATATAACTAGTTTAAAAATTTCAATTTGCGCCAAAGATAAGTATTTTAGATACAGGAATAATCAAGAACTTTTACACAAGTTATTCGCATTTATTAGAAACAAGATCATAAATTTGCAGCCGATTCGAGAAAACGAAAAAGCAGTTACCAAAAAAGTGAAACACCGAAGCGCCAACAATGCGCCCTATGGGGCTTGCTTTTTAAAGCAGGCGAAGGGCAATGTTATTTTACCTGATAAGCAGACCATTTGTGCGTTAATCAGTAAACACATTAACAAATTACTTGTTAATCATGCTTGTACGGTTTAGCACTTTTAATAGTGGTCGAATTGCAGGCTAAACGGGTGTTTTAGCCGATTTACATACGAATAAAACAGGCTGCGGCACACTGTATTTGTAGGAAATTAAACAAGGGCAGATTTATTTTTTTTTTCAACATTTTCTACAGATATTCGTCGTCCTGTCAAAAAGTTCTTCAACTGCCCGCATTGAGGACTTTAGTATTCGAGAACACCCAAATTATAAACACGACAAATTATTTTTTTCTAAATGAATAAAACTTGCGAACAAGTTTGGGATAGGTGTCTGAATATAATCAGGGATATTGTGGAATGGCAACCTTTCAAAACATGGTTTGAGCCGATAAAACCCGTAAAGCTTGAGAACAACGTTTTAACCATTCAAGTACCCAGCCAGTTTTTCTATGAATACCTGGAAGAACATTATGTGGGCCTGTTAGGTAAAACCATCAAGCGCGAGCTCGGCAAGGAAGCGCGCCTGGAGTACCGGATAGTAGTGGAGAACAGTACCCCCCACCAACATCCTAAAACGGTGAACATGCCTACGCAGTTTACCAAGCCCCAGAAGGAAAGTGAAGTTGATTTCCCGCTCACCATACAGAACCCGGTCAAGAATCCCTTCGTGATCCCAGGGATCAAACGCGTTCAGATCGATTCTCAGCTGAATCACAATTACACATTCGAATCTTTCATCGAAGGTGACTGCAACCGCGTGGCGCGCCGGGCCGGCAAAACCGTGTCCGACAAACCCGGAGGCACCTCCTTCAACCCGCTCGTTATATATGGTGGCGTTGGCCTCGGCAAAACCCACCTCGCACAAGCCATCGGCAACGAAGTGAAACGCCAGAACCCGAACAAGGCCGTGCTGTACGTAAGCGCGGAAAAGTTCATCAACCAGTTCATCGATCACTCCAAGAATAATATCATCAACGACTTCATCCACTTCTACCAATTGATAGACGTGCTGATCGTAGACGATATCCAGTTCTTCGCCCGCGCCGAAAAATCGCAGGACGCGTTTTTCGCCATCTTCAACCACCTCCATCAAAGCGGCAAACAACTCATCCTCACGTCCGACAAACCGCCCAAAGACCTGGACGGTGTGCAGGAACGCCTTCTGAGCCGCTTCCGCTGGGGCCTCAGCGCAGATATTCAGCTGCCCGACTTCGAGACCCGCATGGAAATCCTGGAAATGAAGATGCGAAACGACGGCCTCGAAATGCCAAAAGAAGTCGTGAAGTACGTTGCCTACAACATCCAGAGCAACGTCCGCGAGCTCGAAGGCGCCCTCATCTCCCTCCTCGCCCAATCTTCCCTCAACCGGAAAGAAATCGACCTGGAGCTGGCCAAGCGCGTCCTCAAATCTTTCGTCAAAACTTCCAGCAAGGAAATCACCATCGAAAGCATCCAGAAAATGGTGTGCGAATATTTCGATGTCGCCTACGACAAGCTCCTGCAAAAAACCCGCAAGCGCGAAATCGTCCAGGCCCGCCAGATCACCATGTACCTGGCCAAAAGCTTTACCAAAAACTCCCTGAAAACCATCGGCGAACATTTCGGCGGCAGAGACCACACCACCGTGATCCACTCCTGCCAAACCGTTAAAGACCTGATGGACACCGACAATAGTTTCCGGGACAGCGTTATCGAATTGCAACAAAAGGTGCAACTCGCCGCAATGTAACAACCCCTCCTGCAATGCAACAACCTTATTCAAGAATACCGGGCCGCAAAGCCCGGTATTTTTTTTCTCCCTATTTTTTATGTCCGCTTTTCTTCCTAATTTTTACTTAACAATTTGATAAATAGGACATCGGGATAATTCCACACGTTACTGACTAATTTTGAAGCCCACAATATCGGGGATATGCGGCAGCAACCACAGCCAGACACATTATGGGAGATGGTCCGCCAGGGCCACAGCACCGCTTTCCGCACTTTGTTCGACACGTACTGGGAAGAACTCTACCATTACGCCGTTCGTGTGCTGAAAGACGGCTCCGCCGCGCAGGACGCCATCCAGTGCCTGTTCGTTCACCTATGGGAAAGCCACGCCGGACTTCCCCATGTCGCCTCCGTGCCCGCCTACCTCCGCGCCGCCCTCCGCAACCGCCTCCTCAACGCCATCCGCGACGAGCAATTGTACCAGCAGCACGTAGGCCGGTTCGGCGAAGCCGTTGCTTCGGCAGACAATTCCCTGCTCGACACCATTCATTTCCGCGAAACGGAATCCGCGCTGCTCCGCTCCATCGACCAACTTCCCGACCGGATGAAGACTGCCTTCTACATGCACCGCATCCAGCACCTGACCGTGGCGGAGATCGCCCAAAGGCTCGGCAGCAGCGAACAAACCATCCGCAACCAGATCAACACGGCGCTGCGCCGCATCCGCGTACAATGGCACGCCCTTCCCTTCCTCCTTTTTTATATCCTTAACTAAATCGTTTTTTCAAGGGAAAAAATATTTTCACCACGGATGGTTATCCGGGTTTTGACGCGTGTCTTCCTGTAAAGCACCCTTTACGTGAACGAGCAAAACATACGCGCATTACTGGAGAAATACCGCAAAGGCGAGGCCTCCCCGCAGGAGGAGCGCCTGTTGCACGAATGGATGGACGGGCTGGCCGAACGCGGCGATGCCCCTATCCTGGGAACCTCCGAAAAAGCCCGTTTACACGATACCATGTGGCGCCATATCGAGGCGCACGCGCCGAAGCGAACCCGGCGGACCTGGCCCTACATCGCTGCCGCCGCCTCCATCGCCGGCGTAGCGGCCCTGGCAATCACGTGGCTCCTCCGCCCGGAAGCGCCCCGCACCACCACTCTCGCCACCGCGCCGGGCGAAGTGCGGACGTTCACCCTGCCCGACAACTCCCGCATCACCGCAGGCCCCAACACCGAACTGGCCTACGCCGGCCGGCAGGTGACCGTTCTCCGGGGCAAGGCGTATTTCGAAGTGGAAGCGGCTGCCGGAAATCCATTCCTGGTTTGTTCCGGACCAGACACTGCCACCGTGCTGGGGACTCGCTTCACCGTGGAGCGCCCGGCCGACGGGGAATTCCGCCGCATCACGCTCCTGGAGGGAAAAGTAAAAGCCTCCGGCCATGGGCTCCTGGAACCGGGGCAACGCATCACCTATCCGCAAAAACAAATCGAGCAAATACGGCAACCAGACGCAATCGCATGGACGCAGGGCGAAATTCTCCTGCAAAACGCCCCGCTGTCTGAAGTAATCCGCACACTGGAAGATCAATATGGCATCAACGTGTCCACCGCGCTGGATAAAAGCATAGGCAATTATACCTTCCGGTTTCCCGCAGGCATGCCGCTGCCGCAGGTGTTAGACATCCTTCAGAAAATCAGTTATACATCTAAAATCAAATTCATGATGAACGAAAATCGACTCACCATCCACTAACGACATGAAAAAAGCCGATACCAGCTGCAACTGGTACCGGCTGAAAGTAACAACCGCAACGTAAATCGCACAGGCGTACAGCCTGTTCAGTTATTACCTTTAATCTTACAAAGATGCAAAAAATCAGACAGCATTTTTTTGTACGGACCGTTATGTCTTGCCTATTCGTGCTCGCTGCAACGGTCACCTCCCTGGCCCTCCCGCTTTCGGCCCAGGACCTTCAGAAAGTAGTCCGTAAAATCGACATCCCCGCCGGGCCGCTTTCCGCCGCGCTCAAACAACTGGAAACCTCCGCCGCCATACGCCTCGCGTACGACGAAGCCGCGCTCAAACGCGTGAATGTAAAAGCGCATTCCTACAACGGCCGCACCGTGGAAGCTATCTTGTCGGAATTATTGTCCGCTTCCGGACTGAAATTCGAGGAGCGCCACAATACCATCCTCATCTACGAAGCCCCAAAGCAGTCCGCCGTCGCGATCCCCGGCGGCACCATGGCAGATAAGATCACCATCACCGGCGTGGTGAATGAAAAAAACGGCCCCGTGCCCGGTGCTTCCGTGATGGTGAAAGGCACTTCCACCGGCACCGTTACTACGGTTGACGGCCGCTTCAAATTAACCGCCGACGACGCTCCCGGCCTTACGCTCGTAGTGTCTATGCTGGGATACGGCACACAGGAAATCGTGGTAGGCTCCCGCCGCGACATCACCGTATTGCTCGAATCCTCCACCGTAAACCTCAACCAGCTCGTCGTGATCGGTTACGGTACGCAGAGCAAAGCCAAAGTGACCGGCGCCGTGGCGGAAGTACCACTCGACAAGCTCACCAGCCGTTCGCTCGGCAGCCTCAACGAAGCCCTCCAGGGCAAGGCGCCCGGCGTAGTGGTGCAGAACGAAGGCGGCGACCCCATGTCCGGCCCCCGCGTAAGCGTCCGCGGAATGGGCGGCATCAACGGTGAAAATGTGCTCGTTGTAGTGGACGGCGCCATTTACTACGGCCCCATCAACCCCAACGACGTAGAAAGCGTGACCTTCCTTAAAGACGCATCTTCCTCCATCTACGGCGCCCGCGCCGCCGGCGGCGTAATGCTCGTTACCACCAAGAAAGGTAAACAGGGAAAAGCGCAGGTGGACGTGGACGTGAAACAGGGATGGCAATCGCCCATCAAAAAACTCGAACCGCTGAACGCGAAGGAATTCGCCGATGTGATGAACCAGGCGTACGACGCAGCCGGCAAACCCCGCCAGGATGCTTTCGATCCCGCCAAATACCCCGACGGACAGATCACCCGTACCAACTGGATGGACGAGATCTTCCGCACCGCCAAAATCCAGGATTACAACGCCAGCGTGAAAGGCGGCAACGATATGGGCCGCTATTACCTCAGCTTCGGCTACCGCAAAGGCGAAGGCATCCTGCTCAATACTTACAACGAACGCTACACCGTGCGCATGAACACCGATTACCAGCTCAAACCCTGGCTGAAGATCGGCGAAAACATGACCATGTCCGTAACCGATGGTAACGGCGCCAACACCACCAGCGCATATACCGGCGCCATCATCTCCGCCATCTTCTATCCCCCGCACATCCGCCCGTACACGGCAGACGGCAGTTTCAGCGGATTGCCCGCACAATACGCCGGTGCATACGGCGACGTGATCAACCCGGTTGCGTATTTGCAGCGTATCGATTCCAAAGCCCCCGAAACGAAGATCTTCTTCAACCCTTATGCAGACATCAATATCACGAAAGGGCTCTTGTTCCGTTCCAGCTTCTCCATCACCAAATCTTTCCGCGACGCCAAAACCTATAGCGCCAAAGTGCTGGAGATCGGCAAGATCTTCAACTACAACGAGCTGAACCAGGACATGAACAATTTCACCGAAATGCTCGCCGAGCAAACGCTCACCTACACCACCAAATTCAACGGCGGGCATAACCTCACGGCCATGGGCGGCTTCTCGTTCCAGAAGCACCGCGGCACCTGGCTCGGCGTGAATGCGCAGGGGTTCTATAACGAAAGGCCTTCTTACCGCTATTTCGACAACTCCACCGTGTTTTTCCGCCCCCGGAGCGGTCTTGATAAAAATGCCATGTCTTCCTGGTACGGCCGTGTGAACTACGACTACCGGAATAAATACCTCCTGCAACTGATCGGCCGGTACGACGGTACTTCCATGCTGCCCAAACACAACCGTTGGGAGCCGTATTACGGTATCACCGGCGGATGGGTGCTCACGGAAGAGGAATTCCTTAAAAACTCTTCCTGGCTCAACTTCCTGAAGCTCCGTCTCAGCCACGGTATCCAGGGCAACCTCGGTTCGCTCGTGGCTACGGGTGTGGACGCGCCGATGTCCAGCGGTCAGATCTGGATCGGGAAAGATCCGCAGCAAGTGCCCACTTACCAGGAAACGGCACTGCCTAACAAAGACCTGAAATGGGCCAGCACCGAAATCAACAACATCGGCCTGGATTTCAACCTGTTCGATAACCGCCTTTCCGTGAACGCGGATTACTTCGAGAAAACCACCCACAACATGCTGGTTCACGTGAGCGTACCGGGTATGCTCGGCGTGCCTGACGGGATGTGGAAGAATGCAGGAAAGGCGCTGGACAAAGGCCTTGAACTGGGATTGAACTGGCAGGGCAAGCAAACCGGTGAATTCCGGTACGACGTGGGCGCAACGTTCACCAAGATCACCAACAAGCTCGTGTCGCTCGCAGACGGACAGAAAGTGATCAACCGCAACGATATCAACATCCGCAGCACCATCACCCCGATCCGCCAGGAAGTGGGCCTGCCGCTGTATTCCTTCTACGTGGTGCGTACCGACGGTATGTTCCAGTCGCAGGCGGAAGTGGACGCTTACAAAGATAAGGATGGCAACAAGATCCAGCCTTTCGCGAAGCCCGGCGATCTGAAGTTCATCGACCAGAACGGCGACGGCAAAATCACCAACGACGACCGTGTGGTGGCCGGCAGCGCGTTCCCGAAGTTCACGTATGGTTTTACGTTCAACGCCAGCTACAAAAACTTCGATTTCAACATGCTGCTGCAGGGCGTGCAGGGCAACAAGCTCTTCAATGCGCTGAAATTCACCGCGCTCAACGCCGGTAACGGGCAGAACTACAATATGTTGAAAGACATCCTCAACGCCTGGACGCCGCAGAACACCGGTTCCAACATCCCCCGCATCAACAGCAGCGACCCGAACGGCAACTTCGGCACCACTTCCGACTGGTACGTGGAAGACGGCAGCTACATGCGCGTGAAGAACCTGACCCTCGGCTACACCGTTCCCGAAACACTGCTGCGCCGCGCCGGCCTCGGCAAGGTGCGCCTGTACGTGACCGGCAACAACCTGCTCACTTTCACGAAGTACAAAGGCTTCGACCCGGAAGTGGGATTGGATGAGTTCGGCATCGACAAAGGCCGCTATCCGCAGGCGAAAAACGTAACCGTTGGCCTGAACGTAAACTTTTAACCGTTAAATCCAGGACTATCATGAAATCAATGATCCGATATATGTTCGCGGGGACCCTGGCGCTGGGGCTCGCCACTTCCTGCACCAAGCAGCTCGACATCTCGCCGGAAGGCACCCCCACCACCAATAACTTCTGGAAATCCGAGCTGGACGCCATCTCCGGTGCCAATGCCATGTACCAGCCCATGGACGATGAGAACTTCTACGGCCGCGGGTACTGGTGGTTCATCAACGCCAGCGACGATATGGTGACCGGCCGTATCAAAGCCGAGGCAGACAACATCAAGAACTTCAACCGCAGCTTCATCGGCGGCTCCTACACCGAGGGCCAGTGGAGAATGCGCTATAGCGTCATCAAACGCGCCAACGACGTCATCAACCGCGTGCCCGCCATCGACATGAACGAAGCCACCAAGCGCCGTGTGATCGGTGAAGCGTACTTCATGAGCGGCATCATGTATTTCGAACTGGCCACCACTTATGCAGACGATAAGGCCGGCGTGCCCATCGTGCGCAGAGATGTTCCGCTGGACGAGAAGCCCATCCCCCGCGCCGCCAACATCGCCGCCAACTGGGATTACATAGAGAGCGAGCTGAAACAGGCCTCCGCCTACCTGCCCACGTTCCAGCAACTGGCGCCGGCAGATTACGGCCGCCCGCATAAATCCGCCGCCCTCGGCTACCTCGCCAAAATGTACCTCTACAAAAAGGACTGGGCCAAAGCCGAAGCGTATTGCGACTCCCTCATCGGCAGCGGCCGCCATCAGCTGCTGGACAAATTCGCCGACGTGTTCACCATCGCCAACAATTGGTCTTCTGAATACATCTGGAGCGCCTATTCCACCTCCAAAGGCCAGGGAGGCTTCGGCAGCATCCTGCCCGGCGTAATGCTGGAAAACAAAGGCTGGGGAAAATACAACGGCTGGGGATATTACATGCCCACCAAAGAACTGTATGACACCTACGACCCCAAAGACAAACGCCGCGCCGCTACCATCCTCGCGCCCGGCGACCGTTTCAAGTTCTGGGGCGATTCCGTGACCTACAATTCGCTGAACAGTCTTTCCGGCTACCAGTTCAACAAATACATGGAACCGTTCACCTATGCAGACGGCGTTCATGCCAGCAAGAACGGCGACCACCCCACCACCGACCTCTGCCTGCCGCTGCTGCGCTATGCCGAAATCTACCTGATCAAAGCGGAAGCCAGGCTGATGCAAGGCAAGAATGCGGATGCAGAGCTGAACGCGCTCCGCAAACGCACCGGCCTGCCCAATTTCACCAACGCCACCCTGGCCGACCTCAAGAAAGAGCGCAGGCTGGAACTGGCCGGCGAATGGGCGAACCGCCATGCCGACCTCGTTCGCTGGGGCGATGCACAAGCCGCCTATGCCAAACCGCTGCATGGTGCAAGCGGCGCGGAAATCTGGCCCGCACGCGCCTTCGACCCTACGCGCCACCACATCTGGCCCGTTCCGCAAAGCGAAATCGACAACAGCGGCGGCATCATTTTCCAGAACGCCGGTTGGAAATAACCATTACCGAAACATGATCATTTTACTGCAAACTCCCGTTATGACGGGAGTTTGCTATTTTTAATACACCGATGAGACACACATTCACTTTCCTTTTGCTCTTCCTGGGGCTCGCAGGCGCCCGGGCACAGTACACCGCCGGCAACGCGCATTCCCATAACGACTATGCGCAGGCCGTTCCGTTCGAAAAAGCGTTTTCGCTGAACTTCGGATCGATTGAGGCGGACGTATTCCTGCTGAACGGCGTGCTCTACGTGGCGCATATGCCCGCGGAGATCGATACTTCGAAAACATTGCGCAAGCTGTACCTGGAGCCGCTCCGGGAGAAAGTCCTGGCCAAAGCCGGGGTGTTCGGCGAAACGAAGCAGTACCTTCAGATACTGATCGATTTCAAAACCGCCGCAGCACCTACCATGGATGCGCTGCTGCGCCTGCTCCGCGAATTCCCCGAGCTGATGAACAACCCCAAGCTGGAGTTCACCATCAGCGGGAACAGGCCACCGCAGGAACAATGGGCTTCCTTCCCCGCCTGCATCCGCTTCGACGGCCGGCCGGGCGTTACCTACACCGCAGCCGCGCTGAAGAAAGTTGCGCTCATCAGCGACAACTTCCGGAATTACACCAAATGGAATGGTAAAGGAATACTGGTGACCGAAGACCTCACTCGCATCGAAAAAGTCATCGCGCAGGCGCATGCGCAGGGAAAGAAATTCCGGTTCTGGGCTACGCCCGATGATGTGAACACCTGGAAAACGATGATCAAACTCGGCGTGGATTACATCAACACCGATAAAACCGGCGAGTTGGCCAATTACCTCCGCACCCGCGTGCAGTCGCAGTTCCAGGCCGATTCGGCGCATGCCGTTTACCAACCCGCCTATCGCAATAACGATCAACTGTCGAAAGTGAAAAATGTGATCCTGCTGATCGGAGACGGGATGGGCCTGGCGCAGATTTATTCGGGTTATACAGGCAACTTCGGGAAGCTGAACCTCTTCGGCATGCTGAACATCGGGTTCAGCAAAACTTCATCGTCAGACAGCTATATCACCGACTCCGCCGCCGGCGGCACCGCCATGGCATCGGGGAAGAAAACGAAGAACAGGTCGGTGGGCGTAGATTCCACAGGCGCGCCCATTCCGTCTATCGCCGACCTGATCGCCCCGCTGGGCATGAAATCCGCACTTATTTCCTCCGGCGATATGACCGACGCTACGCCGGCCGCATTTTACGGTCATACCCCCGAGCGCGACCGTTCCAAAGAGATCGCCCTCGGATTACTGGAAAGCCCCGTGAGCATTCTCATCGGCGCCGGCCAGGAGCATTTCGAAGGGATGTGGGAAACGCTGCGCAACAAAGGTTACACCATCGAATACCGCCTCTCTTCGCTCGACACCATCCGCCGGGATAAATACATCGTGCTGTCAGACAGTGCGCAACTGCGCATGGCACAAGGCCGCGGCGCATTCCTCACCAAATCCCTGAAAGCCGCGATCAATACCCTGGAGCGGCAGCAAAAGGGATTTTTCATCATGGAGGAAGCGGCACAGATCGACTGGGGCGGCCACGTCAACTCCGTTCCCTATCTCACTTCCGAAATGCTAGACTTCGACCAGGCCATCGGCGAAGCGATGCGCTTTGCAGACAGCAACGGCGAAACCCTCGTGATCGTAACCGCCGACCACGAAACCGGCGGCCTCACGCTGCTGGATGGCGATATCTCCAAAGGTTATGTAGACGGGCATTTCAGCACCAACGACCACACGGGCGTCATGGTCCCCGTTTTCGCGTATGGCCCGCATTCGCTGGACTTCCGGGGCGTCTACGAAAACACCGCGATCTTCGAAAAGATCATGCAGATCCTGCGCCGGTATCAGAACTGACGCCGCTGGAACGGAATGCCCTCGCCCGTTTCGCAATACAATTTCATGCTGTACAGGAACCAGGCCCAATTGTAATTGCAATACCGGTAGAACTCCGTCAGCTCGCGCCATTGGCTATGCCGTAACGTAACAGCCGCGGATTTCTGCCGCTGCTCGATGTCGAACGAAAGGAAAGTGCCGACCCATTCCTGGTCGGAATCCACACATTCCCAACGGATACGCCCGGGCGCTTCCATCGACAGTACCTTGAACCGCGTGCTGTAATTGTCGTTAAAATCGAATTCATTGATAAAACCCGCTTCCGGTTTCACGACCAGTTTTTCCGTCCAGATTTCCGAAAGCCCTGCTTTGGTGGTGAGCGCTTCAAACACTTTTGCCGCCGGCGCTTTCACATACTGGATTTGTTCGATGTTGTACATGCTTGGATGAAGTTGAAAAATCTATCAATACGTATTACAAAAAATATAATATTAATTCCTGCACGAAAGTAATATTTCCATATGAGGAGAATCCAGTAAATTGGGTATACCGCTGATCGTCAACCAAAATCTAAATCTACTTCCCCCAATCCACCGAACATGCCGGCCGATACATCCGTCCAGACAACGAGATTACTCCAGGGAGCACTGTACGCAGGGCTTCTCGTCTGGTTGCTGGACGGGACGGCGGCGGTGATCCAGAGCAATTTCCGGCCAGACCGTGTTTTCAGGTACGTGGCGAGCGCGGGCGCGGGGCCTTCGGCATTCAAAGGTGGCAATGCATTTATTCTCCTCGGGCTTTTCTTTCATTTCCTCGTCGCTTATGGGTGGAGCCTGCTTTTTTTCTGGCTGTATCCCCGGTTGGCTTTGTTACAGGGAAACCGCTGGCTGACGGGAATCCTTTACGGGCTCGTGGTCTGGGCCTGTATGCGGTTGCTCATCGTACCGCTCACGCTGGCGCCGGTCGGAAAGCTCACCTGGAACGGCGCACTGACCGGCATGGCCATTCACATGGTATGCGTAGGCCTGCCCGTTGCGCTGACGGCTTATTATTGGTACCGCCGGCCGCAGGCCTGATCAGGCCAATGTTTCCTTAAAAACTTTCAAAGTTCGCTCCCAGGCGAGTTTCGCGGCGGCTTCATTGTAGCGCGCGGTGGAAGTATCGTTGTGGAAAGCATGTTGCGTTCCGGGATAGATGAACAGTTCGTATTTCGTTCCCGCAGCTTTTAATGCGGCTTCATAGGCGGCGATGCCGGCGTTCACCCGTTCGTCGGACGCCGCATAATTGAGCAGCAGGCGCGCCTTGATCTTCGGCACGTCCGCCACATCGGGCTGCATGCCGTAAAACGCCACGGCCGCATTGAGCTCCGGATCGTTCACGGCCAGCTGGTTGGCCAGCGCACCGCCCCAGCAAAACCCCACGCAGCCGGTTTTCCCGTTGGCATCGGCACGGTTCCGCAAATACTGGAGCGATAACAGGTAATTACGCAGGTTCTGCGCCTTATCCAGCTGACCGATTTTGGTGCGGCCTTCGTCTTCGTTGGCAGGTGTTCCTCCGAAAACCGACAGCGCATCCACGCCCAGCGCCGTGTAACCCGCTGCTGCCGCGCGCCGCGTCACGTCTTTGATATGAGGCGTCAATCCGCGGTTTTCATGGATCACTACCACACCGCCGCGCTTGCCGCCCGCTTTCGGGCGAACGAGGTACGATTTCATGGTCACGCCATCGCCCGGGTACGTCACTTCCTCTTCGATCAAATCGTCGGAAAGGGGCGCGGCGGCGCTGGCGTAATTGGATTCGAGCAGGGGAAGTACCGCCATGGCTGCTGCCATGGTGCCGGTAAGCTTTACGAGGCGGCCGAGGAATTCGTCGCGGCGCAGCGGCCGGTGGGTATATTCGTCGAACAGGTCGATGATGCGTTGGTCCATATGCAACAGGGTTTTCATCAAGTTAAAAAATTTTGCCGGAAACGGGAAGCGGGCGCCCCGATAATCGGGCGCCCGCTTGTTAATGCTGTTTTCAAATTACAGCGGTATTGTTAATGCAGCGCCGGTTTCATGTGGGTGGATACGCCGATGCGGTTCCAGGCGTTGATGACGATCACGGCCATGATCAGTTCTGCGATATATTCCTCGTCGAACACCTTTGCCGCGCGGGCATACGTTTCGTCTGAAAGTCCCTGGTGGATGAGGGTTACTTCTTCCGTCACCGCCAGAATCGCCTGTTCTTCTTCCGAAAAAAAATCCGTTTCGCGCCAGTTGGTGAGCGCAAGCAGTTTGCGGAGCGATTCTCCCTGGGCGAGGGCGTCTTGCGTATGTTTGTCGATGCAATAGGTACAGCCGTTGATCTGCGACGCGCGAATGCGGATCAGCTCGTGATGCAGCGGTGCGATGCGGGTTGAAGGCAGGTAGGATTCCAGTTTCACGACGGCTGCATATCCGGCCGGGGCCGCCTTTTTGATGTTAACTCTTTGTGACATGATGTTTCGTTTTACAGCACAAAGGTCTGGCAGGACGGGGGTACGATTTCTTGAACCAGTTCAATAAAATCAAATGTTCCGCTTTGCCCGGATTTTGCTGATGAATTCCGGCGTGAGGCCGAGATACGATGCCAGCATGTATTGCGGTACGCGTTGTACGAATTCCGGGAACGATGACCGGAAATGTTCGTACCGTTCCTCCCCTGTATTGCCGAAGATATACATTACGCGTTGCAAAGCGGCGGCGAGGGCGCGCTGGCTGATGATGCGGAAGTAGCGTTCGAATTGGGGAAGTTTGTCGAAAAGTTCGTCTTGCCGTTCGCGGTACAACACCGCGCATTGCGTATCTTCAATGGCCTGAATGCTGAATCCGGATGGTTTCCGGGACTCGAGGCTGAAGTAATCGGTGATCCACCAGTTCTCGATCGCGAAATGATTGATGATTTCCGTATCTTTTTCATTGAGTTGGAAAGACCGGCAGAGCCCTTTCACGATGAAGTAATTGGCGCTGCAGATATGCCCCGCGCGCAGGAGCATTTCCTTTTTGCGGAATGTCCGCAGCTCGATGTAATCCGCCAGGATGGCGTCTGCCTCGGCGGGCAGCGGGGTGAATTTCCGGATATGTGCCGTCAGTTCGGGGATCATACAGGCAATTTAAGTTTTTGGCGTCAACAATCATGCACCGTTTTTTGTAGAGCTATCATCTAAAACCCACTTATGCTGCTTCGCGACAAACTCTCGCTGGTCCAGATTTTCAGGATGACCTGGAGGCTGGACATTGCAATGATCATTTTCTGTACAATGGCCTACTACATCGATCTGTACTGGCTGCGCGACCACATTTCCATTCCATTGACGATCACGGCGGTGCTGGGAACGGCGCTGGCATTTTTCATCGGGTTCAACAACAACCAGGCGTACGACAGGTGGTGGGAAGGCCGCAAGATCTGGGGATCGCTGGTGAACGATTCGCGTTCATGGTCGAGGGACCTTACGGCTTTCTGCGAAACCGATGCGCTGGAGCAGGCGCCCACGCTGGCGCGCCGCATGGTGTTCCGGCACCTGGCGTTCGTATATGCGTTGAAGTCGGCGCTGCGGAAAGACGGGGATACGTATTACCAGGGGTATCTCAACCCCGATGAAGTAGACGCCGTTGCGGCGAGCAAAAATCCGGCGAACGCCATTCTCCAGCTCCAGGCGGTCGATCTGCGCACGCTCCGCGATCTGGAAGCAGTGGATGGTTTCCTTTTCCGCGAGCTCAACACCCGGCTAACGGCATTTACCGACCAGCTCGGCATGTGCGAGCGCATCCGGAACACCGTTTTCCCGCCCAGTTATCTCTTTTTTACGCGGGTTTTCATATGGTTCTATGTGATGATGACCACCTTCAGCCTCACGGAAAACATCGGAGGATGGGCGGTCCTTTTCGGCTGGGCGGTGGGCTTCGTGTTCCATGTTACCCATCAGAACGGATTGAGTATCATGGACCCATTCGAAACCAACCCCATGTCGCTGCCGCTCAACAGTATTGCCCGGACCATCGAGATCAACCTGCTGGAAGCGTTGGGCCATAGCCCACTCCCGTCTCCCGTGGAGCCCGTAGGCAAATTGTACATCCTCTGACGCTGGGGAATACGGATTTTATATTGTAATTTACGGGTATCAGTCCTCAGCCAAACTGTTATCCTATGTTCGTAGTAGACCGTCCTGCTATCATGAATTTCGACGTCCCGGAACATCTGAAAAACCGCGTTACCATTTCAGACCGGCTACCGTCCCAATACCAGTCACACCGCGTGCCGGGAACCACCGTGCATTACACCGAAGGTCCGTTCGGCGCATATTTCAAACAGGAATTTATGTGCAACGATTTCGTGATCGGGTGGTTAAATTTCGACATCAGGGAGCATGTGTACCTGTACCCGATTACGGAAACCCCGCTGCTGGCGCTTTATACCGGCATTGCGGGAGATATTCCATGCGAGTTGCAGGGTTCCGCCGAAAAGCTCATGCTTCCCGAAAAGAAATTCGCCTTTTATTATGTGCCGCCCATGGCGTTCAACCGCGCAGAGTTCACGCCCGCACATTATACCTCGGTGTATATTTCCTATTCCAATTCCTTCATGCAGTATTTCAGCAACAAACACGAAGCGTATAAACCGCTCGTAGAGAAACAGTTGCGGGGAGAGCAGGAAGGGGAACAGAAAAACCTCATCCCCACGGGGCACGACGAGAAAGAGATCCTCAAAGCCATGCGCAGTTACGACAAAAGCCCCGCCATGATGGAACCCACCATGCAAGGCCACGTCATGCTCCTCACCGCGCATTACTTCAACCTCCTCCTCAATCGCCACCAGGTGCCGAAAATGCTCCTCAACGCGTGCGATTACATCCAGGAAAACCTGGGCGAAGACCTCAATACCGCTGGCATCGCCCGGAAAGTAGGCTCCCATTCCCTGGCGCTCAACAAGCTGTTCAAAGACACTTACGGCAAAAACGTGCGCCAGTACCTCACCCATAAACGCCTGGAAGAAGCGGAATACCGCCTCCGTACCACCAGCGAACTCGTGTGGGAAATCGCCGCCTTCACCAACCTGACGGATGCATCGCACCTCGTACGCCTCATTCGCGCCAAACACGGCGTTACCCCCGAGGAGTACCGCGACAGGCACAAATTGCACCAGGCAGGCTGATTTTTTTCACTTCGTACAATTTCCGGCCCGGCATATACAATGCCGCATGGCCAACTTTTGCCATTTTTACAATACAAGGTGACACGCCTGGCTGAGGCTGAATCACTTTCCGAAGAACCGGCCCGGGCCCTCTTCCAACTCTGGTAATGCATTTATAAAACACTGTGAGACAATACGTAATTAAGGTTTCTCCAGTTTAGCTTAAGATAAAGAAATCAGACAAGAATCCCCGTTCCCCAAATTAGACTTGAGACACCTGGAATATAAAAAGCCGGCGCTCTGCACCGGCTTTTTGCATAAAAGGAATTGTACGGACCGAATTGTACGGATCCGTACGAGCCTGTTTATTCCACCTTCATAAATTCCCGTAGCGCCGCCGCCCATTCCGGGCGGTAGCGCGACAGGAAGTTGACATGACCCGCTTCCGGGAAAGTCACCAGTCGTTTTGCTCCACCCAGGTTTTTGAAGACGGCGTCTATTTCCCATCTTCCCACCCTTTCGTCTTTTTCGCCGTAAATGACCATGGCCGGCATTTTCGCGGATTTGGCGTCTGTCATCGGCCGGTGCCCGAATCCCCAGAAACCGTGGATCGCTCCGCCCCAGAACACCACGAGGCCCGCCAGCGGCACTTCCGGCGCGCCAACAGCCCTGAAACGGGCGCAGGTAGCCTCGTATAACGTGGCGAACGGCGCTTCCAGGATAAGGCCCACCGGTTCCACGCCCCCGTCTTTCACGGCTTTCAATACAGCCGCGGCGCCAAGGCTCGTGCCCAGCAGCCAGATATTCTTTTCGCCGGATTTGCGGACATAATCATACGCCGCCTTTACGTCGCGGCCTTCCTGGAACCCGACGGTGGTGTAATTGCCGCCAGAGCCGCCGCTTCCCCTGAAATCGACCAGCAAGGTATTAAAACCCATGTCCCGGATGATCATCGCCCGGTCGATCATGCTCGATTTCTTACCACTATAACCATGGAACAGCACAACCGTGCCACGGGCACGGGGAACGCGTACCAGCCAGGCTTCCAGCGGGAAATCACTTTGCAGGGTAATGGTTTCGTAAGGAACAGGAGGCACGCTGTTGTTGGCAGGCCGCGGATTGTCGACGCCCAGCACCACGGTTTTCAGTTTACCGAACGCAGACAGGCGGTTAGGATTGGTCCGCGGAGCGGTGGTATCGGTGAAATGGGTGAATTTCCACGCATGCCAGGCGCAAAAGAGGTTTAATAGCAGGAAAAGGATGGCGACCGTCCAGGCGAGTCTTTTCCAGGATCGTTTACGTTGCATGCAGTATTATTTTTCCAGTTGCAGCACAGCTTTCAGGAGCGTGAAATTCTCGTCGTTCACGTCTTCCTGCCAATAATATACGGTATCGTTTTCACGGACGATGCGGGCCTGAAGCGCCGCGTCCGTCTGGTATTCTCCAGCCGTGGGCAACATCCATGGCCCGGCGATGCGCTTCCAGCCAGCGGGTTGCAGCGTCCAGGTGGTCATGTAATGCACGGTGCCGTGCAGGGGACTTTGGAAAAGGGATATTTCGGGACGGCAGTCGCCATTGAGGTCGCCCTCATTGATGAGACGGAACCGGCCTTCGATGTTGTCCATGGCGGGGATGGCCCCGGTATTGAATTTCACGGCGAAGTAGCTGGGTTCGTCCGCCCCGGTGGATGGTGCCACCAGTTCGCGCCAGGCGGAATCGATGACGCCGTCGCCGTTGAAATCGCCGGAAATACCGATGGCTTCGTCGGTCGCGTATCCACTATTGGTGGAGCCTGTCGGCGGCGGAGGGGGCGTTGGAACGGAGGATTCCGGCATTGCTACGGACGCCGCTTTAATCTCTTTTACGGGCGGTGGCGACTGGCATGCATATAGGGACGCAAGGGCAATGATCAAAACAGTACTTTTCATGGTAATCCCGGCAACGGAATGGCGCCGCTGCCGTGCTGCAAAATACGGCGTTTAGTCTTTCCGACCACCCCGGGAAAAGAGGAAAATGATCAAACCCAGCACCACGGCAACGAGGATGAGGCCCGTCCATACGCCGGCCTTGAAAATGCCGCCTACGATCTCGCAGCCGGAAAGGGTTATGGAAAGGATGGCGATGATGGAAAGTGAAAGGATGCTGTTCATGGTGTTTCTTTTTCGGGGATCATATACTGTGCCGAAACGGAGAATACCGCATAGCGGGCGTGTTTGAAGGGGGAAGCGGTGTGTTGGGTGGAAGAAATTCCACAGTGGGGGATGACGGTCTTACGATCCGCCAGGCATTCGTTGTTTCTGCCTGGTGCAAAATCCCGCATCTGATAGGGCGGTAAAAATCGAAAGCGATACCGTCAAAGTCCGGGAATAACTGCTTTTCACGGGGAAGGAATGCATATTCGGGATACCGGCTTATTTCACATGCAGTTCGCTGTCTTTCCAGTAGAAGGTGACATCGCCGGTGAGGTTGATGACGTCGATGAATTCCTGGATGGGCTTATTGCGGTCGAGGCGGCCCCAGAGGCGTTCGCGGCCTACGTTGGGATTATCGATCACGAGGGGGGTGTTGAACCAGCGGTCGAGCATAACGGCGATTTCGGTGACGGTGGCGTTTTCGAAATAATGGATGCCCTGGCGCCAGCTGAGGGTCCGGTTGGCATCGAACGCGGCGACTTTAATGGATTCTCCGGCGTTGACGAGGGCTTCGCTGCCGGGGTTCAGTTCGATGCGGTCTACGCCCGAGCGCACGGCCACTTTACCGTTAACGAGCGAGGCAACCATTTTATGCTGGATGTATGCGTTGATGTTGAACTCGGTGCCGAGGACCTGTACATCGCCTTGCGGGGTGTGTACGGTGAAGGGATTTTTGGCGCTGGCTTTTACTTTGAAGTAGGCTTCGCCGGCTTCGAGGAACACTTCGCGCTGGCTGCCGTTGTTGAACCGGAAGCGGAGGCGCGAGCGGGAGTTGAGCCAAACGGTGGAGCCGTCTTCCAGGTTCACCTGGTAATCGAGGCGGGCGGGAACCACAAGGGTGGACCATCCTTCTGCGGGGGCGTTTTCCCCATCGAGCGCAAGCACGCGGTTATTATTGGTGAAGCTGGCGGCGGTGGAATGGTGGGTTTGCACGCCGGTGTCTGCCAGGGGGATGGTGGTGCCATCTTCCAGGACGAGCGAAGCGGAGCCGCCTTCGGTAACGGCGGCGAAAGTGGCGGGCGTTTTGGTGGAGGGTTTGGTGGCCACAAGCCAGATGGCGCCGGCGAGCATGGCGGCAACGGCGGCGCCGGCGATGGAGCGGACGATGGCCCGGCGGCGCCGGCGCTGCATTTCATGTTGACGGTCGTATACATCCAGCAGGCCGGTGTTCACGTCGAACGACGAAAAGGCTTCCTGCAATTCCTTTTCAGGGATTTGCAGGAGCTCATCGCGCAAGGCACGAGCTTCGGGGTCCGAATCAAGGATGGCGTCCAATTCAGCCTGTTCTTCGGGCGTTATCTGCCCGAGGATCCTGCGAACCAGCAGCAACCGTATATATATACTATCTTCCATGAAAGAATTCGTCTACGTTAATAGATGCAGGTTGGTGGATGAAGGGTGAAAAGATGCCGGAAATAAAAACCATCCGGGCGGGGCAAACGTAAATATAAGGAGAGAACCATAATTCGGCAAACAACGGTAACGACTGTTGGGTTTTAACCCAAATCATTAACAATTACATAACGATTCCTTAAACTGTTTTTACCGAATTTTAAGACGGCAGGAACCTTGTCCAGCATACAACCGCGTTGGAATACTTACCGAACTGCACTTTGACATTTTTTCTCCACTCCATGCTTAAGACAGTATTCATGTTACGGGCGCGCCGCCAACGGCAGATCAGGAAGAGACAAAAATGATACTGTTACTTTAAAATTCTGCAACTGTGGAGGACCAAGAACTCATTCAGCAACTGCAACAGGGCAATCTGGAAGCCTTTGACCAGGCTTATAAGAAGTATGCACCCACCATGCTTACCATCGCTTATACGTTTATGCGTGATAAAGACGATGCGGCGGACGTGGTGCAGGACTGTTTCGCGACCCTGCTGAACAAACCCCAGCTCTGGAAATCCATCCGCGACATCAGGTGGTACCTCATGCGCATGGTGCAGAACCAGTGCCTCGGCGTGATCCGCAAAAGAGACCTCCAGCAACAAAAAGACGAAGTCTTTCAATACTACAACAAATCCGCGTCGGAAGACATTTCCCTCCCGGACCCCTACAACAACGTCAACCCCCAGGAAAAAGAAAACAAAGTAGTTTCCTGGCTCGGCTCCCTCAGCCCCCAGCGCAAACGCGCCATGGAACTCGTTTACCAGCAGGAATTATCCTACCAGGAAGCCGCCCTCAAAATGGGCATCAGCAAACAAAGCGTAAAAACACACCTCCGCTACGCCAAACAGATCCTCAAATCCAAAATGACCATCATCGCCATCGCCATTACCTCCGTCCTCGTTTTCGGTTAAGCGATTTTGCGCATCCATCAATCCTACACATACATAAAACAACACATGGTACCAGAAACGGCCGATCACCGTTTATAGCACCATGCATTTTGTTATCGCTCATTAACTGTTTCACCAACCGGATCAACGGCCGAAGAACCGCTTTGCGAACAGCAACTGGTATTCCACCGCGTTCGCCCAATACGCCCAGGTATGGCCGCCCGGCCGCACCACGTAATCGTGCGGGATATTGCGGTACAGCAGCGTTTCATGCAGTTTTTCGTTCACGCCGAAAAAGAAATCCTCCGTCCCGCAGTCTATCATCAGCGACAGCGAACCCGCCGTCAGCAAATGCAACTGGTTCATCACGGTATGCTGCTCCCAGCGCGCCGGCTGTTCCGCATACGTACCGAGGCGTTTCGCCATGTCCCAATTCTTCGGGAAAGGGCGGATATCCACGCCGCCACTCATGCTTCCCGCGGCGCCGAACACATCCTGGTGGCGCATCGCGAGGTACAGCGCACCGTGGCCGCCCATGCTGAGGCCCATGATGGCTCGGCCTTTCGGGCTGGCGATCGTTTTAAACTTCCCGTCTACCCACTTCACCAACTCTTCCGCCACGTATGTTTCGTATTGAAATCCCGCATCCACCGGGCTATTCCAGTACCAGCTGCCGAAACCGCCGTCGGGGCAAACGATGATCATATTGAAACGGTCGGCGTAATCTTTCACCGCCGGTACTTTCTTCACCCAGTCGGAATAATTGCCGCTATAGCCATGCAACAGGTACACCACCGGCAAAGCCGCGTCTGTAGCCTTATCCGGCGTAATCACGACGGCAGGGATGTTCTTCTTCATCGCTGCGCTCCAAACGTTAACGGTATCCACTTTGGCCGCGATGGCGGGAAAAACGGCGCACAATACCCATGCCGCCGTCCACGAAAAGATTTTTTTCATACAAGGAATTTGGGCCCTTAATATACAGCGGGAATCCTTCTTTTTCAAACGAGTTACAGGTGAGATACGCCGGCAGGAGCCACCAGCGCGAAAGAGAGCAGTACGGGGAACGAACCGTCCATCCCTTTACGAATGGCGCGGAGCGACAAAGAAATTTTCTTTTCGACGGTTTTGATGGAAATCCCCAGTTTCTCCGCGATCTCCCTGTAAGTCAGCCCCTCTTCCCGGCTGAGGCGCAGAATGTTGCGCTGATCTTCGGGCAGGCGGCTGAGGAGGTTGCGGACGATGCTTTCCATCTCATTGTAGAGCAGTGGTTCGTGATTAATCAGGTCCTGGGTGATGGATGCCAACCGGTCGTAGAAAGCCGCGTCCGACTGGAGGCGGTGCAGGGCTTTAAGTTCCTGGAAGCGGACGGCCTGGTGGAGATAGGCGCCGACTTTTTCGATACGGGCGTCTGCACGGCGGTTCCAGAGGGAAATGAACACCTCCTGCACTACGTCCTGCGCCAGCGGACCGTCATTCAGCATGGCACGGGCCCGCTGGTAGAGCGTCTTCCAGTAGCGTTGGTAAATCTCCGTAAATGCGTCCTGATCTCCCCCCTGCAGCAATTCATATAGCTGCTCGTCCGTATATGTCGAATATGCCGGCATCAAGCCATAAAAGTACGGACTTTTCCGTCAATTTGCGGGATGCGATTGTACGACCGTACGGTGCTCCGCCTGCGCAGGCGGAATTTATCCGGGATGAACGGAGCACGGATCAAGGAGTACCGAGCGACTTTCGGAAGGCGCCTGGCGCCATGCCGCTGTATTTCCGGAACAGCCTGTTCAAATGGCTGGCATCGCTGAATCCCAGTTCTTCCACGATTTCGCTCACCTGCATTTCGGTGTAGCGAAGGCGTGTTTCCACCAGTTTCATCCTGTAATTCATGATGTATTCCTGCATGCCCGTCCCGGTTTTGTTTTTGAAGTATTCGCTGATGTAGGCTGGGCTTACATGGCAATGTTCCGCTATTTTTTCCGCTCTCAGGGCTTCGGGCAAATAGATATTTTCGTGGATATAATGCAATAATGCGGCGGCCCTGCCGCCCAGGTCTTTTTTACCGGGCAACGGCGCCAGGAGCCTGATGTTCCGGGCGGCGATGGTGATGAGGGCGTTGAGGAGCTGTGCCATAACTTCTCCGCTGTGGGGCGCACCGCCTTCCTGCTCCCGCAGCATGCCTTCTACCAGTGCGCGGGCCAGGGGCTTGTCTGTCCGGTGGGCGAGTATACAGCCCGGCAAATGATGATGGTGATGAAAGATGTATTCCAGATGGCGCAACCACTCTTTTCCCAATGTGCGCAAATGTTCCCGGCCGAACCGGATGAAGCAGAACCTGGTGGTGGACAGTATCTCGAAATCGTGCGTGTCTTCCGGAAAAATGATGAACAGTTTGTCTTTCGCATAGGGCAACCGGTGCTCATTGATGATCTGCACGCCTTCCCCATCCAGTACGAACACCAGTTCGAAATAAGTGTTCCGGTGGCGCCGGGCTTCGTATCTGTCTGCTTCCAGATAAGCCAATTCGAAGGGCTGGTATATATGCCGGATGTCCATACCCGTAAAGGTACCCGAATTTCCAATAATTATACAATCATATCTCCCAAATACTACTCAATTTTGTACAATTAAATGAATTTTCATGCATACTACCGTTTTTCTTTTGCTTCGCCTTGCCCTGGGCGCCAGCATGTTCGGGCACGGGCTGGTGCGGCTGCCCAAGCTCAGGGGCTTCAGCCAATGGATGGTTGCCAGTTTCGACCGTTCGATGCTCCCGAAAAGCCTGGTTGTACCGTTCAGTTACGCGCTTCCGGTCGCTGAATTCATCATCGGGCTGCTGCTGATCTTCGGCCTTTTCACCCGTCCGGCGCTGGTTGCAGGCGGCGTCACCATGGTGCTACTCATCCTTGGCACGTCCCTGATCGAAAACTGGGAAGCCGTTCCGTCCCAGCTGATACATGCGGCATTCTTTGCGGTGCTGTTGCAATATGTTCAATTTAACAGGTGGGCGATCGATCCACTCATTCATCAATAATATCATGCAAAACAGAAGAAAATTCCTCCAGCACACGGGAATGCTGGGCCTCACCGGGCTCATCGGCCCTGCCGCCGCCATGGCGTTGCCACAACCCGTTACCGCTGCTGCGCCCGCCCGTTGGCCGAACGGCGCCAAGCTTATCGTTTCCGTTTCCATGCAGTTCGAATCCGGCGGACAGCCAGCCGATGCCGAAAGTCCTTTTCCACCCAATATGGCGGCCGGTTACCGCGATCTTCCGGCCGCCACCTGGTATGCATACGGGTACCAGGAAGGCATTCCGCGGATGCTCGATAACTGGGACCGGCTCGGCATAAAAGTTACCTCCCATATGGTGGGATCGGCGGTGCTCAACAGCCCTGCCCTGGCGAAAGAGATCGTACAACGCGGCCACGAAGCTGCGGCCCATGGCATGAACTGGAGCAGCCAATACGCGATGGACTATGCCACGGAGAAAAAATTCATCGCGGATGGCGTGGCGGCTATCCGGGAAGTTACCGGCGTAACGGCCAAAGGATACAACGCCAATTGGCTGCGCCGCGGCGCCAATACGCTGCAGATCCTCCAGGAGCTGGGATTCACGTACCATATCGACGACCTTGGCCGCGACGAGCCTTTTCTCATCCAACTGAACGGAAAAGACTTCGCTGTTGTGCCGTATACGTTGCGATGCAACGACATCCTGCTCATCGAGGGGCAGCACTTTTCCACCGGCCAGTTCCTGGAACAGGTCAAAATGGAATTTGACCAACTCTATGCTGAAAGCGCACGGCGGCGGCGGATGCTTTCCGTCAGTTTTCATGACCGTATCGGCGGTACGCCGCAGATGGTGCTGGCAGCGCGGGAAATGTTCCAATACATGCAAGGGCACGCCGGCGTGGCGTTCATGCGTAAAGACGATATCGCGGCCATGGCACTGGGCGATCCCGCGATTTTACGGGCATAAAAAAAGGGCTCCGGAGAAATCCGGGGCCCTGTAATCGCATATATATTATCAACCGTTATGCTTATAAGCGATCGAATTCGTCTACCAGTTCCTGCGCGAGTTTCTGGATTTTGGACGTTTCGGCGTCGGCCAGCGCGCGCGCTTTGCGGGCGGCTTTGAGGCCTTCGTCCTTCTTTTTGAGGGAAAGGCAGACCCATCCGAAGGTGCTTTGCACGCTGTATTCTTCCGGATCTACTTCAACGGCCCTTTTTGCCAGTTTGTAGGCTTGGGGGAGGAAAGGCTTCATTTTTTCGTCGGGCTCTTTCTTTCCGCTGATCCGCCGTGCCAGGAAGCTCAGTTTTTCCGCTTCGGCATTCAGCACGCCTTTCATCGCCTTGTTTGTCAGCGCGATGTATTGTTTTGCGCGGCCTTGACGGAGCAGGAATTCCGCTTCCAGCATCACGGCCTGCTGCTGGCGGTCTTTGGACGGGGATTTCGAAAAATGCTTCAGTCCTTCGTAGAACGCCGCTTCGTTTCCGGCGTACACATGGCCGTACAAGGTGCTGGACAACAGTCTGTCTGTCAGCGCATCCAGCTCGGCGCCGGTTGTATAGTGCCTGAAATCGTCCTGGTGAGCGAGGTAATATTTGCCGAATTTATCGGTGCTGGTACGCGCCAGGTGCTTGATCGCTTTCCAGCCCAGGGGTGTTCCCAGCGTGCTGTCTGTCATTTTTCCGCTGATCTCTCCTGCGATTTTTTCCGCCATCTGCCGGTCTGAGCGGCTGAGGGCGAGATAGTAGTTGAGGAGGAAGGGAATGTCTCGCTGGCCGTCTGCATATCTTTTTGCCACAGACGACAGGCTGCGATCGGGATCCGCCGCCATCCGGCCTTCTTCGAGGAATTCCTCGGCGGTCATCCGTGAGCCGGTCCTGTGCACAATTTCACCTTTTGAATTGATGAACAGGTAAGTGGGGAACGATTGCACGTTGTATTTTTTCCGCAATTCGATCCCTTCCCCTTTTTCCATGTCGAATTTCGTGTTTACGAATTTGCCGTTGTAGAAGTCCGCTACGTTTTTGAGGACGAACACGTTTTTGTCCATCCATTTGCAGGGCGCGCACCAGGAGGTGTAGCAATCGAGGAACACGAGTTTATTTTCCTTTCCGGCCTGGGCGAGTGTTTCGTTCCAGGGCGCGGTGCCGAAGCGGATGCCTTCTTCCTGCGCGCGGAGCGTGAGGGAGGTGAAGAGGGCGAAGATCAGTAAGAATGGTTTCATGATGCAGTTTTTAAAAAAGGGCGCCGGGAAATCCGGCGCCGCTTGATTGTATGGGTTTATCACTCGTGGTTAAGAAAGAAACGGTTGGTTTTATCTTTCGTATTGCGGTATGCCGGGGTTCATGGACAGTACTTTCGGCGGAACGGGCAGGATGAACCTGTTATCGTTCGCGGGTATCGTCCAGGTTTCTGCCCCGTGTTTATGCGTTACAGATTTGGCGAAGCGCGGGTCTTTATTGAGGCGCTTCAGATCGAAGAGGCGATGCGTACCCACGAAAGCCAGTTCGCGGCGGCGCTCTTCTACTGCCATGCGGAGGGCATCGTCTTTCGTTGCGGCCACCAGCGGCTGGTTGTTCTTGATGCGGAAATTGCGCAGGTTGTTCAGGTGCGCCAGGGCTTTGTCCTTATCACCCACACGCGCTTCGCATTCGGCGGCGGTGAGGATGATTTCGGGGAGAGACAGGCCTACGTTCGCTTCTGCGTAAGACGCCCACAGCACGCGACCGGGGAATTTAACAACGGCGGTACCGAACTGGGCGGTGCTGTCGCAATAAAACAGCTTGAACCGCTGATCGGCTGCGCCTGCCGGCAGATCGCGCTTGAAGGTGGAGATCAGGTCTTCCGCGGCATATACTTCCGCATTCACCGTACCATAGCTGGAGCTGCTGAGGCGTGCCCAGATGGTTTCGGGGTTGAGGTTGCCGTCGGGGAAGGCGGTGCTGTCTGCCAGCGTGCATACGCGGCCGAAGGTACCTTTCCGGGTGGTGTAGATTTTATAATCTACCAGTTTGTTCGCCAGTTTGAGCGCCTCGTTGGCGTTCTTCAGGGCGTTCTGGTAATCGCCCATGTAGAGGTACATCCGGCTGAGGAAGGCGAAGCCTACGCTTTTGGGCGGATGGAAGGCGTTGGGTACTTTTTCGTACAGGTTCGGCGTAGCTTCGTCGAGGTCTTTGCGGATTTGCGCGTACACCTGGGCCACGGTGGCACGTTCGTACTTGGCGTTGATGTCTTCCGTCAGGATCAGGGGCACGCCGAGGTCAGTGGCAGCAGTAGCTGCGTCGTAATGTTTGGCGTAGGTGTTAACGAGCGTCAGGTATTCGAAGGCGCGGCCTACGAGGGCTTCCGCTCTTACCCGGCGCTTTTCGGCTTCCGTTCCGTCGGGTACGTTCATCACGTTGTTGATGATGACGTTATAGGTGAAGATGTGGGAGTAGGAAGGCTCCCACTGATTGTCCGTCTGTCCCGCTTCCAGCACCTGTCCCGGTACGAAAGTATACATGTTCTTTTTGAACTGCGGTAAGGCTGCGAAGGAAGCCGCTTTGTTCACATCCTTTTCCATACCCGACTGTACATCGTCTGTCAGGTAAACGGGATAGGCGGAAACAGCGCGGTACAGGCTGATGTCGTTCCCCAGTCTTTGGAAATCGTCGAAAAATTCAGGGATGGTATACCCTTTCGGCTTGATGTCCAGATATTTGTTACATCCGGCGGCCAGGAAAACGGCGGCGCCGGCGATCACTCCATATATTGTTTTTTTCATCGTGCACATGTTTAGAAAGTAAGGTTAAGACCGAAGGTGTAGCTGGTAGGGACCAGTGTGCCGCGGGTCGGGTAATTTTGCAGCGTGGTGCCGTTCCATACTTCCGCATCGAGGTCCTGCGGGTTGGCAGACCAGCGCCATGCGTTCTGGACCTGCATCATGAGGCGCAGCCCCTGTACCTTGTATTTCTTCAGCAGCGCAGACGGCAGGTTGTATCCCAGTGTGATGTCGCGCAGTTTGATGAAGCTCGCTTTCGAGATATGCTTATCTGCCGCATTCCAGATCAGCGTGGAGTTGGTGGGAGCGGATGCATAATAGGCGGGTGCCATGTCCGGGTTGTTTTCGTCTCCCGGCTGGCGCCAGTAGTTCAACGCCAGGCGGTCCATATTGGTGGTGTAGTTCAGCTCGGGCAGGCGCGTCAGGTAAGGTGCGATCACGTCGCGCTGAATATGGCCTCCATAATAAATGAACATGAAGAACAGCTCGAAGTTTTTGTACTTCAGGTTGTTGATGAGGGAAGCGGAGTACGGGGGAACCGTGGTACCGGAATATACGAGATCCTCGGGCGTCAGTTCTCCTGCACTGCTTACGATTTTACCGTCTTTGGTATACGCCTGCGGACGGCCGGTTTTGTCCAGCCCAGCGTAACGGATGCTGTACAGCGAACGCATCGCTTTGCCCTGGCGGTTCTGTAGGTTGTACACGTAATCGATGGTAGAATTGGCAGACACATACAGGTCCGTCAGTTCATTTTTGTTATAGTTGAAATTGAACGTGCTCGACCAACGGAAGTTATTCTGTTGCATGTTCACGCTCGTGAGCGATACGTCTACGCCGCGGTTGACCATGGCGCCGTAGTTCACGGTAATTTCCTCCCAGCCGATGGTAGGGTCTGCCTGGAGCGCACCCATGAGGTCGCCGGTTTGCTTGTTATAGAAATCGAGCGTACCGGTGAGGCGGCCTTTAAACATATTGAAGTCCAGGCCGAGGTTGATTACGTTGGTTTTCTCCCAGCGTAAATCCGGGTTCGGCGGATAGTCGATGTAGGCTTGCGGCTCGTTGGTATAGTAGTTGGTGCCGTTGTTGACAGCGATCAGGTATGGGCCCGTTTTCTTGGCAACGTTCCCGTTCACACCGTAGGTTGCGCGGGCAGACAAACGGTCGAGCCAGGGGAGATCGTTTTCGCTGATCACGTACATGGCGCCGGCAGACCAAAGCGGACGGTACTGGAATTTCGGGTTGGTGCCGAAGAGGTTGCTCTGGTCGATCCGGAGCGATCCCGTGGCCGTCCATCTCCGGTTAAAGGTATAAGAACCGTTACCATAGAAAGATACGAACCTGTTCTCGATTTCATACGGCGCCTTTTCGCGGCGTGACAGGCGGTATTGCCCGAAAAGCGCTTCCGTTCCGTAAATGGTAGTTCCGAGCATCGTCAGCTCGTCGATGGATTTCGACGTGAGGGAAAACTCGTCGAAACCGTACCGGTAGATATGCGTACCGGTTTCGCGGACATTGCGGCGCTCGGCACCTGCCAGGAACTGCACCTGGTGGTCAGAACCGAACATGCGGTTAAAATTCAGCTGTGCCCGCAGCGTGTAGGAATTGTTGGCTGTGCGCGTTTCGTCGTATTGTCCGCCGGTAGGTACGTTCAGTTTCGTCTGACCGTCTTTGATCACCGTTGCATCGTTGATCATCGTTCTCACATAATTAGCGTTCGCACGATACAGCTGGCTGCGGAAACCTTCCGTACGCTCGTTCTGGTAGCGCACATCCAGCGACAATCCTTTCAACAAACGAAGGTTCAGTCCCACGTTCATGTTCAGGTAGTTAGTATTGTTTTTGAAGTGCTGTTGATGCACTTCGTCCATCGGGTACATCGTTTCGTCCATCAGTCCGAGCCCTTTCAACCGGTCGATCTCGAACTGGGATTTGCCGCCGTACCATTTAGCGGGCGAGCCATCGGGGTTGCGCAGCATGAAGTAGCTTGCACGGCCGCCGTTGAGGTTGCTGTAGCCGTTGAAGCCGTTGTCGTATTCGGCGCGGGTATGGCTGCCCAGCACGCCAACGTCCAGACGGGCCCAGTTATTCAGGTTGAATACATTGCGGAGGTTGTATCCGAAACGCTCGTTGGATTGTTCCTTTTCATACGGATTGTCGCGCATGTAGTTGACGGACAGGTTATACTGGTGTTTATCCGTACCGCCGGAAAGCGAAAGGTTGTGCTGCTGCACGAGTGCGGCTTTGCGGAGGAATTCGTCTTTCACCTGCTGGTAGCGGTCGTTCTTGCGATAAGGTTCCAGGGCTTTGTCGAGTTCAGCGTCGGAAATATTGCCTGCTTTATGTTCGTAAAGGAGGCGATACACGTCGTTCATGAACTTACGCTCGTCGATGTTGGAGTAGTCGTTAGACCAGTATCCGAACATTTCGCGCTGGAAATCCACCAGTTCCGAGCTCGACATACGGTTCATGTAGCCTCTGTCGGGCAACGGGGTGACGCGGAACGAGCTGCTGAGGTTAACGCGCATGGGACCGGGTTTCCCGGTTTTGGTCACGATCACGATCACACCATTGGCAGCGCGCGCGCCGTAGATAGACGCAGCGGAAGCGTCTTTCAGCATGGTGATCGAAGCAACGTCGGACGGGTTGATGGCATTGATATCGCCTTCATAGGGGATACCGTCTACCACGAACAGCGGTTTAATTTCGGCGTTGATCGACGATACGCCGCGGATCTGGGGCGCATCGCCCCTATAGTTGGTGAAACCTGCGGCCATACCTTCGAGGCGGTTGAGCAGGCCTACATCCATTTTATTGGCCATGTCTTTGGCGGAAATGGAGGAAAACGAACCGGCGGCGCGTTCTTTCGAGAGCGTGGTGTAACCCGTGCTCACGATGGAAACGCCCTGCAGGCGCGAGGGAAGCTGATCCAGTTTGATGGTCAGTACGGTTTCCGGTCCTACTTTCATTTCCTTTTCGCTGAAACCTACATAGCGGATCACCAGCACATCACCGGCAGCGGCGGAGATCACGAACCGGCCGTCTACATCCGAAACCGCGGTGCGCCTTGTGCCTTTTACCTGGATGGAAGCCCCCGGCAGCGGGGTGCCGTCCATATCCGTTACCGTTCCCGAAATATCGATCGCGGCAGGCGCAAGGACCTCCATCGTGGCGGAAGGAGCGAAATTGGCTTTTCTCTTTACGATCACAACCTTGTCCAGCACCGTGTAAGTAAGGGGCTGGCTGCTGAACGCCTTGCGCAGCGCGGTGTTCAGATCGGTTTTAAAAACATTCAGGTCAGATACCTCCAGCGTCTGGATATCTTCTTTCGAATAGAGGAAAGAATACCCCGTTTGCCGCTCCACCAGCTTGAAAAAATGCTCGAGCGAGGATTTCCTGATAGAAAAATCGACAGTCTGGCCGAATGTTCCGGCGCTAACGGTAATACATGCCGTCAGCATGAATAAAGTGGTGAGCTTCATAATCTTCCACATTTTGCTCCCGGGTAGCATCTTCCGGGAGGTTCTACAATCAGGCGGGTAAGGGATACCCTGCCGGTGTTGGCACCTGCCTTTTAAAATCATACTTTTGATTTTGGGTGATAAATAAATTTTCTCTCAACTGAACATTTGTTTCGCCCTTGGCAACCGGAGCTGGTACCTCCTGTTGCCGGGTCCCGGCCTGCAAGCCGGGATCTTTTTTTTGGCTATTAAACTGTCTAATGTCGCTACGGTCTTACGGTGATCTTTTTCCCGTCTATTTCGAAACGCACACGCCCGGTCATTTCCAGCATCTCCAAAACCCTTGATACGGGCAGGTTCCGCGGGATCGATCCTACGAAGTGGTGTTTCACTTCTCCATTATATATTATTTCGGCACCATACCAGCGCTGTATTTCGCGCATCACTTCGGTAATGGGCTCCCCGCTGAAATTGAACCGCCCTTCTTTCCAGGCGGTCACGGCGCGCATGTCTACCCCATCGGCCACGTACATTTTCCCGTTCTGGCGGACCTGCGCCTGCTGGCCCGGGCTGAGCACCTCGCTCTGTCCGTTCCCCGCCACGCGCACGGCGCCTTCCAGCAGCGAAGTGCGGATCACGGGCTCGTCTTTATAGGCATTGATATTGAAATGCGTCCCCAGTACGTGGACCGTCATCCCGCGGGTGATCACGCGGAAAGGACGGGCGGCGTCTTTGCTGACTTCGAGATAGGCTTCCCCTTCCAGTTCCACGATGCGGTCTTCTCCCCGGAACGCCGTAGGGAAGCGGATCGACGAGGCGGCGTTCAGCCATACCTTGCTGCCGTCTGCCAGGATGAGGCGGAACTGGCATCCTGCCGGCGTGGTCAGGGTATTGAACACCGGAGCGGCTGCCGCGGCACCGGGCTGGTACTCGAGCGCGCCTTCGGCGGATTGCAGGACGCGGGTGCCGCCTTGTGCAGCGATGCCATTGTTACTGGAATCGTCCAGGGCAACGACGGAGCCGTCTGCCAGCATGAGCGTAGGCTTGTTCCCTGCGGGGGAAATGTCGTTTTTGAAACGGACCTCCCTGGCCAGGGGCTCTACGGGCTTATTCGTGGGCCGCAGGAGGAAAAAGGCCGCACCGGCGGCCAGCACCACGGCGGCAGCGGCGGCGTATTTGTATAAGGAGCGGCGAATGGGGCGCTGCTGTACCTTGCCCATGATCCGGGCGTACATCAGCACTTCCAGCGCGTCTTCCTCTTCCCGCGTCAGGGCCGAGACGGGAATTTGCTCCAGGCGGTCGCAATACGCGTCTACGAGGCGTTTTTCAGCCTCGGTAGCGGTACCGTCCAGATAGCGGTCGGTCAACAGAATGAAAGTGTTCTTGTCCATAGGTTTGTACTTATATGTACTGGAATCGGCCCCTCCCCCTACACCCCGACCCGTTTTTTTTCCGAACTTTCTGGAAATTTCCCCGGAATGCCCTCCATCCCATTCGTTGATCATATTTACAGACTGGAAAAATTCGCCGGAAAAGGCGGGTGGACGTACGCTTTCATCCCCGAAGCCCGCCCCGACCCCGGCATCGCGTTCGGCTGGATCCGCGTGCGGGGCAGTATCGACGGATACGATCTCGGCCTCACCCGGCTGATGCCCATGGGCCAGGGCCGCCTTTTCCTCCCTGTAAAAACCGCCATCCAGAAAAAGATCGGGAAAAAGGCGGGCGACGAAGTGCGTATTACGCTCTACAGAGACACGATGCCCGTGATGGTCCCCGAAGTCCTGCAAGCCTGCCTGGACGACGAGCCCGCAGCACTGGAAGCTTTCCGGGCATTGCCGGAAGAACGGCAGAAAACGATCGTTACCTTCGTAAACGCGGCCGAAACACAGGACCAGCAAACCAAACGGATCCTGGAAACCATCGATTTACTCACATATCCCAAAAAGAAACCATGACTTTCAAAGACTTATTCTCCGTCCAATCCGCCAGCTACGCGAAATTCCGTCCGGATTACCCCCCGGCGCTTTATACCTGGCTCGCTGCGCAGACACCGGGGCATGCACAGGCCTGGGACTGCGGTACCGGCAACGGCCAATGTGCCGTTCACCTCGCCGGATTTTACGAAAATGTGTACGCCACCGACCCCAGTGCGCAACAGATCGCCCATGCCACGCCACACAACCGCGTCCGCTATGCCGTGGAGCCCGCGGAAACCTGCGGGCTGCCCGATGCTTCGGCCGATTTGGTGACCGTCGGGCAGGCGCTGCATTGGTTCCGGCCCGAAGCGTATTTCCGGGAAGTGGCGAGGGTTTTGCGGCCCGGGGGGCTCTTCGCCGCGTGGACCTACGGCCTGCCCGAGATCTCGCCGGAGATCGATGCGCTGGTGCTGCAATTGCACGAAGGCCCGCTCGGCACTTACTGGTTGCCGGAAAACCGCATGATCGAAAAAGGCTACGCGGATATCCCGTTCCCTTTCCCGCTGATGGCCGCTCCCGATTTCTATGTGGAAAAATCTTACTCCCGCAGCGATCTGTTCGGGCTGTTCGACACCTGGTCGGCCACGCAACGCTACATCGCCGACCATGGCCGGCATCCGGCGGAAGAAATCGCGGCTCCGCTCATGGCTGTTTGGAGCGAAAATGAAGTGAAAACCCTCCGCTGGCGGCTCGTCGTGAAGGCTGGCCGGCCGCATGAGGCACCGAATTTGTAGCGATAAGGGAAGCATCAAACCCATATCCGCATGAAAAACTTCCCGATAGCGGTCTTCGCTTGCGCAGCCATGGCGGCTTGCGGGCAACCGGAACCGAAACAAACTTCCCAGACTGCCGTTCCGGCGATGGAAGATACGCTCGCGCAAATGCCCGGAGGCGGCCCGAAACAGCAATCCAGCACCAACGAACAACTGTTCCGCACCACCCTCGCGGCTTTCCGGACTGCCGCCACCGCCGGCGACCATGCCACGCTGGAAAAAATGATCCGGTTCCCGCTGCAAACGGCCCCCAAATGGAGCGATGAAGATATCCGCAACGTCCCGCCAGACACGGTTTCGGGCAAACTGACGGAAAAACAGTATTCCCGATACAAAGACAACATCTTCAGCCCCGAGATCAAATCCGCGCTCGAAAAAGAAAATGGGGAAGAAATCCGCGAGATCGCCGCGGGCAGCGAAGATGATTACTACAGCCGCCTCCGCGCGGGGGTAGACAGTTCCGCACCGCTCTACGAAGTCTATCATCAATTCCCCGAAAAAGACGGCAGCCCGGCTACTTATTTCGCGTTCATATTCGGGAAAGTGGGACCGGAATACAAGCTGACGGGATTTTACACGAAGTGGCCCGTCCGGGATTAACGAAAACAGGAAGCCGGGGAGGCTTCCTGCAATGCAGCGTCCGGAAACGGATGCCGGATTTTTACGTGGACTTTATATGCGGGAGGGGCCGAATCGCCGCTCCTGGATGCGATCGTACTCGCCCACGTAACCGGGATGCTCGGTCCCCATCCACCGGTCCCACACCCGGAAATACAATCCGTAATTCCCCCTGAACTTCAGGTGATGGAAATTGTGGAACGTGGACGTGTTGAGGATTTCGAACAACCAGGTCCGCCGGAAGAACTTCGGCATGATCTCGTATCCCAAATGACCGTATACATTGATCACGAGCGACGACAGCGCGAACAGTCCGATCGCCGCCGGATGCATCGGCATGGTAAATACGAGGACGGGCACAACGCCCCCTTCCGCAATGGCCTCCAGTATGTGAAACGAATACGCGGTGAATGGGGAAGGATTGGTCGATTTATGATGCACCAGGTGCGTCAGCCGGAACAGTTTCGGATGATGCAGGACGCGGTGCATCCAGTAAAAATAGGTATCGTGCACCACCAGCGCCAGCACCACACTCAACCCAAACCACCACAAAGGATAAGCGTTGATGTCCGTGTACACGAAAGTATACGGCCGCACGGCGTCAGACAGCGCCAGGATGGCCATCGCCGCCAGCATCACGCTGGAGGAAGACGAATGCAAGATCTCCCGGAAAAAATCGTTCCGCCTTGCTTTCCGCTGCTGGATCTTGCTGGCGCCGAGCTTCGGCGCGAGCATCCAGTAAAAAACGAGAAAGGCCGTTCCGGCGACAAGAAAATAACGGACCATCGTCCAGGCTGTTTCAAGCCCCAATTGTTGCAGTAGCTGGCGCATGATGTGCAATTCGAATATAGGGAACCCGGCGGTCGACCACACACCGGGCCCCTCTGTTAAACAACTGTCTTACTTCTTTTTACCACCCGCTTCGAACGTGTTGCGGATACGCTGGTGCAGATCTTCCAGGTGGATTTTGCTGAAACGGTCGGTGGCTTTGGGAATCGCGGCTTCGATCTCTTTCTGCAAATCCAGCAAATCCGCCCGCACGAGCGAGAAGGCATCGTTTTCCGTAAAGTCTGCCGATGTGCCCATGATGATCGTTCCCAACGCGCCCACGTAGCTTTTCTGCAGGTTGCGGCGGTAATGGCTCGTGATGTTGCCGGTGGCGAGTTCTTTCCAGATCATGTTGTGTAGGGAAGCGAGGTATTCTTCCGGCTGCAATGCCCTGTCGCCAAACTGGTTCCGCAGGCTGAGGAGGCGCGTGAGAATGGCGACGTCGAGCAGGGAGTTGAGCGTTTTCACCTGGATGTCTTCCACGAAATCGGGATATGCCGGCGGGTTGATCATCGTGGTCACGGCGGGGTCCAGCAGCCAGGTAGGCGGTGTAAATACCTGTTTGTCGAAGAAGGAAAGGATTTCCAGCTGGAGGGCTTTCGATACCGGCGCCAGCACTTCACCCTGTGCCCGTTCGCTGCGCGGCGTCCAGGTTTTACTGCCGATATAGGCTACGTTGTGGGAAAGGTAGCGGGTGAACTGGCCTTTCAGTTCGGCGTACAATTCTTCCAGCGATTCAAATTGTCCGCCTTCTTCCTTCGTCCATTCCGGCAGGTTTTTCAGGAGGCGTTTCAGGTTCTCGATGCCGTAGTTGCCGGCTTTGGCGGGATTGTCGCCCAGGTCTTCGCGCTGGTTGCGGGGATCGAAGGAAAACTTTTCGCCGTCGCCGAAATACAGCCGCGGGTTTTGCGCGAGCCGTTGCGTGGTGAGCGCGTCCATCTGTTTTTTATCTTCCCCGAAAGTTTTGGCGCCGTTGAAGCGGTACCCCCATTCGATGGCCCACCGGTCATACTCCCCGATCTTCGGGAACAGGAGTTCCTGCGGGATATTGTCTTCCGGCTGCGCTACGTAATTGAAGCGCGCGTAATCCATGATACTGGCGGTGTGACCGTGCCTGGCGAGGTATTTTTTGCTCCGCAGGCTATCTACCGGCGTACGGCTGCTGCTGCCGAAGTTATGCGCCAGGCCGAGGGTGTGGCCTACTTCGTGGCTGGATACGAAACGGACCAGTTCGCCCATGAGCTTATCGTCGAAGCGGGGCTTGCGGGCCTGGGGGTCGTTCACGGCCGACTGGATGAAGTACCAGTTGCGGAGGAGTTTCATGATGTTGTGGTACCACCCGATGTGCGTTTGGAGGATTTCTCCGCTGCGGGGGTCGTGGATGTTGGGGCCGTACGCATTGGGAATGTCGGAAGGGAGATAGCGGATGAAGGAGAAGCGCGCGTCGTCCATATCGATGCTATCCGATTCGGGCCATTCCTTTCCTACGATGGCATTTTTAAACCCGGCCTGTTCGAACGCTTTCTGCCAGTCGTTCACCCCCTCGATGAGGTATTTGCGCCATTGCTTCGGCGTGGCGGGATCGATGTAAATTACGATGGGCTTCGCCGGTTCCACCAGTTCGCCGCGTTTATACTTCGCCCAATCTTCCGGCTTCGGCTCCAGGCGCCAGCGGTGTACGAAGTTCCGCTTTTCCGTTTTCTGCTGGTTGTCGGCGAAGTAGAAAGCGTAATCGGACAGGTAACCCACGCGCTTGTCCAGGCCACGCTGGACCATCGGCTGTTCTGGCAGGAGGATGAAGGAAGTGTTCGTCACCACGGAAGCCGGCGCATTGGCGGGAATGCCGAAATCGCTGTTGCCTTTGGCGTTGCCGTTTTTGCTGATGCGGAATTCCATGTTGATGGGATAGGCTTTCACCGATTCCACCAAAATGTCCTTGAAAGTATTTTTATCCACCACCTTCGAATTGTACTGATCATTGACGTCGTTGAACAGTCCGGTAGCGTTTTTGATATAAGCGCCCGCATCGATCACGAAGCTTTTGCCGTCTTTCCCGTATGCCTTGATGGGGAAGATTGCGGCCACGGCGTTATAATACGAGGCTTCCACGGATTTATAGATTTGCTGGTCTTTGTCTGCCATGCCCATCACGGAAATATACATCAGGCGGATGGTGGAGTCTGCGTCATTCTTTACGAACCGAACGGTTTGATGGCCGATTTCCTCACCGCTGTAAATATTAGCGCCGCCGGGTCCTTTCACGAGGCGGTTGATCGTCTGAACATCTCGCCCCAGCAGTGTTTGCGGGATTTCGAAATAGAACGTGTCTCGGTTTTGGTGAACGGTAAAAAGGCCGCTCCGCGTGATGTATTCTTTAGTGACCACTTCACTGAAAGGCTTGATGGTATTGCGCGGATCCGTTGCTGGAGGGGCGGCCGGTTTTTTGGTGGTGTCTTTCACTTCTCCGGGGATGAATTCCGCGGGGATCGGGATGGGGATCGTTTGTGCGCGCCCCTGGGCCGCAACCGCCAGCAGTGCGCCGGCGAGCGTAATGGAACGTATGTTCATAGCTGGTTCGTATGGGAATTATTGTATCCGGGCGCTGGCCTGGATACCGGGTAATTGATGCAGTTTCTGGATGTAGGCGGATGCGCGGGCGGATGATCCGGCGTCGTAGAGGAAAATCAGCGGAGCCGATTGTCCGAAGGCGCTGGTGGCCTGGAAGGTTTCGCTACGGAAGCCGGTGCCGCGGCCCTCGCGGAGATCGACGAGCACACCGCTGAAGCCTTGCTGCTGGAGGATCTGGATGGCTCCCGGCGCAAAGGGCTCATACATCTTCACCAGTTGCATCGCCATGGAATCTACCCCTCCGCCGGAAAGGCGCACGGAATAAAAGCGCCGGCCTTCCACCAGGGTATCGCCGTAAGAGAACCCCCGGTTCCCGGGCGTTACTGAAACGCCGCCGTCCGCGAAGCTGGCGGCACTTTCCCACTCCACTCCGCCGCCGATCATCTTCGGCAGTTTCTTTCTTTCTCCGGGAGAATCCGTCGGCGCACAACCGAAAAAGGTCCCCGTTAGCAGCATAAGGCATGCTGCCTGATTAATTAATCGCGTCATATGGTTTATTGTTTTTCTGCTATTTATGCGGTATCAGCATCACTGACAGGCCCTGCGCTTTTCCGATGAGCGCCAGGGTAAAATTTTTGTTCCGCCAGGCATTGGTTTCCACGTTGCTGCCAGGTGCGGCAACAGTATATCGCGCGGCTTCCACGCCGGTTGTTTTGATGATGAAACGTACGGTCATATCTCCGGCGGCGGCGTTGGCCGGCATAACCTGGAACCCCGTATACCCGCGGTAAGCGAGGCCCGCGGCGGTTTCCTTTCCGTCGATTTCCACTTTCACGTCCGGCAACCCGGCCGACAAATGCATGAACCGCAGTCCAAACGTGCTGTCGGCCAACCGGTGCCACGGCAGCTGCTCGGAAACCTGCAACAGATCGGGGTGCTGTTTCGTCCCGCTCACAAACACCGATTGCATCTGCCCGGCGGCCAGTTCCAATTGTAAAGCCGCCATGGCCTTCCCGGTATCCGGAAAGGCGAACAGCCGGAGCTGATGCGTTCCGGCCGCATATCCCGTCAGCTCGTGATCCGACGGAATGCCGTACATCAGCCGGTTAACGTCCAGGTAATACATTTTCGACAGGTCCATACCATAATCGGTAACGAGCGCCGGTGCATCGGTTACCGCGTTGTGGATACGCAGGAACGCGGGCCGGGGAGCCGGATCGTCTTTCCCGCAGGAGGCCGCGGCAAGGGCGGCTATGATCATTAAGGCAATTTTCTTCATGTGGCAAAGTTTAATAACCGGGGTTCTGCTGCAGGTTCGGATTGTTCAGCATTTCGTTGTGAGGGATGGGGTAAAGGAACTGGTGATCGCCCGCCCATGGCTGCTTCCAGCTGCAGGCCGACAATACCGCCCGGGCTGCGCCCGTTCTGCGGAGGTCCATCCAGCGGTGGCCCCATTCACCGAACAATTCCACCCTTCGCTCATGCATAACGGCCGCTTCCACTTCCGCGTCCGTCAGCGTAGCGGGCAGTGGATCCGTGAGGCCCGCACGTGCGCGCAGGAGGTTGACGAGGCGGAGGGCTTCTGTCTTATCTTTCGGACCTTTCAGCACCGCTTCCGCACGGATCAGGTATACTTCCGCGAGACGGATCATCATGTTGTATTCCGTCAGTTCTCCTCCGGCCACCGCCGAATGCTTGCCGGTTTTGTATTTGTAAGGATAATACTTCACGGTCCCGGTGAAAGTATTCGGCCCGCTCCATTGCACCTTCCGCAAATCGCCCGGCTCGAAAGCCGCCAGCAGCTCATCCGTCAGGTACCAGTACAAACCTCCCGTAGCCAGGGGATTGGGCAGCAGCTGCGAACCTTCGGCGCTCGCATTCCCGATGTAGCGGTGCGCCGCGTCCTGCTTCAATTGCCAGATCGCTTCCGGGCTGTTCTTCAAAAACACATCATCGGGTTGCCCCGCCAGTTCATAGTGGCCGTTATCGATCACTTCTTTCGCCAGCGTTGCTGCGCCCGGCCAGTTTTGATCGTAGAGATATACCCTGGCCAGCAGGGCTTTCGCGGCAGATTTGTTGGGTTTGATGCGCTCGCCCGATTGTGTGCCGTAATCTTCGTTCAGCAATTCCACCGCCTGCTGCAGATCTTTCCGGATTTGCGCCCACACCTGTACAGCGGGTGTCTTGGGCATGAGGCGCGTTTCGTTGAAGTTGGTCGTCAACACCAGCGGCACATCGCCGAAAAGGTTCACCATCTGGAAATAAACGAACGCGCGAACGAACTTCGCTTCTCCCGTCAACTGGCTGCGGACATCGCTCGTGAGTTTTGCCGACGTGGAAGCCGCGATGCCTTCCAGCACCGCATTCGCATCGTAAATATTC
Organism: Chitinophaga rhizosphaerae; assembly: GCF_003958645.1. Lineage (GTDB taxonomy): Bacteria > Bacteroidota > Bacteroidia > Chitinophagales > Chitinophagaceae > Chitinophaga > Chitinophaga rhizosphaerae. The sequence goes on along the minus strand of NZ_RXLO01000003.1, from coordinate 62,850 downwards.
TTGTACGCAGCTTCCCACATTTTATAAGTCACGGAGGAGCTCATCTCCCGCGACAACCTGTTGGCGGTAAAATCCTGGATGGGCCTGTTGTTCGTTTGAGCGAAGCGGTAATCATCGGCCGACATCGAGGCCAGCATGCTCACCATACCGCCGCCGATCGAGGAGAACGCAGGTTCTTCCACCTGCTCGCCGTTCACCATTTTGGTGTAAATACCGGCCATGGCGGAAATCGCTTTTTCGTTCGAATCGAACACTTTCGCCGTGGTGACGCTGCTGATCGGCTGGTCGATGTCCAGCAGCTTGTCGCAGCCGCCAGCGGCCAGCGCAACGGGTGCAAAAGCGAGCAATAATATCTTTCGGATGTTATATCTGTGTTGCATGAAGATCAGGTTATAGTTGAATGGATACGCCGCCGGTGAATGCTTTGGCCGGCGGCATCATGCCGAAGGCGTACGACTCGGGGTCCAGGCCTTTGTAGTTGGTGATGACGAATACGTTCTGCGCCTGTACGAAGAACCGGCACCCTTTCAACCGGGCGGCTTTCGTCCAGCTATCGGGCAGCGAATAGCCGGCGGTGAGGTTCGTGAGGCGGAGGAATTTCACATCCGTATATATGCCGTCGGAATCGCGCAGCAGGTTATGCCCGCCCTGGTCTTTGGTGCTCAGCGCCGCGAACTTCTTGTGATCGCCGGGTTTCTGCCAGTAATTGCCCAGCAGCTCGCGCGGCTGGTTGTTCATTTTTCCGGGATAATCGGCCATGAATACGGCGTCTGTCTGCCACTGGCGGCGGAAGGTAAATGCGGCGTTGATGTCGAACCCGCCGATCGTAAGCCCGGAGCCGAAACCACCGAAATATTCGGGCGACAGATCGAGCGCCACCGCGCGGTCGTCGAATCCGGAGAGCGGCTGCTGGCTGGCGTCGATGTTAACGGTACCGTCTTTCGTCACGTCTTCGAACACATACCTGCCCGTCATCGGGTCTACACCGAGGCTGCGGAGCAGGTAACGGGTATTGAGTGAATGACCGACCAGATATTGCGCGGCATAGGGCGACCGTTCGATGCCGGGATAAGAAACGAGTGTGTTCCGGTTTTGGGAGATGTTGAACCAGGCGGTCCAGCGGAGCTTTTGGGTTTGGATAAGCGTAGCGTTCAGCGCAACTTCCACGCCGCTGTTCTCCACGTTCGCCGGCCAATTGGCCACTACCGATTTGAAACCGGTCATGATCGGCGTGGGGAATTCCGTGAGCTGATTGTTGCAGCGTTCGTTGTAATACGCGAGTTCCAGCGTAATTCGGTCATTGAGGAAACCGGCAGACAGCGCCGCTTCCCATTTCCTGTTCGCCTGCCAGTGGTAATTGGGGTTGACGGCGATCTGGCTCGTCAGCGGCGGAATACCGTCGTACGGATACATGAATTCATTGCTGACGGTGTTGGACCATTGCGTGAGGTATTTGTAGTCGCCCACGTTATCGCTGCCGGTGATGCCGTAGCTGCCGCGGACCTTCAGGAGCGATATGGCTTCCGGCATCCACGACTTCACGAACGCTTCTTCCGATGCAATCCAGGATGCGCCTACCGAACCGAAATTACCGTATCGGTTAGACGGCCCGAAACGGGAAGAGCCATCGCGGCGAACGTTCACATTGAGGAAGTACCGGTCCATCAGATTGTAGGTTGCCCGTCCGAACAGGGCGGCATATTTATACTGGCCATAGTAGGCGGTAACGAGGTGATAAGGTGCGAGCTGAATCGATTCTATGAAATCATCCGACGCATATCCATATCCGACGTAGGTGTTCGCTTTCGTGGTATTGTACTGGTAAGTGGCGCCGGCGAGCAGGCTCAGCTTGCCTTTCCAGATATTGTGATGGTAATTGACCTGCGGTTCCACGATCCAGTTGGTGATGTTGTTGGAACCGGAACTATGCCAGCCCATGGGGAAGGAAAGCGGGTTTTGCGCCGCCAGCGGAAGGAGCGACTGTACACTGTTCTGGATGTTGTTGAAGCCGATGTTGGAAGAAATGGACAATCCGGGCAGCAGTTCGTAATGCAGGTTGAGGCTGCTGGTGAGCAGGTGTGTTCCCGAGCTGGCGGGCGCTTCCAGCGTTTGGAAAGGAAAATTGCTGCCGATGCCCGCGTCGTTCCATTCCTTGTAATTCAACTTTCCGTCGGCACCGTAAATAGCCGGTGCGTTGGGCGCGATGGTGAATGCGGGAACGGTGGGCCGGGTATCCACTTTCGACCAGGAGTAGTTATTGCTGAACTGCATCCTGAATTTCTTACTGATGGATGAATGCCCGATGTTGGTGGCAAGGCTGATCCTTTCATTGGAGCCCGAGGTCGACAAGATCTCTTCCTGCCGCTCGTATGCCCCGCTGAGCCTGAACTGCGTGTTGTATCCGCCGCTGCTGAGGGAGAGCATGGCTTTGGTGATCTTCCCGGTTTTTCCCCACATATCTTTCTGCCAATCGGTATACCGCGTTGTGTCCCAAACCGTGAGGTCGGGCGCTGTGGCGGGGTTGGCGATGAGGCCGTCGTTGGCGAGCGCTTCGCGCCGCAGGGCCAGGTATTCCTTCGTATCGAGGAGGTCCCAATACCGGTCGATGATGTTTATCCCCTGGGAAATATTCACATCGAAAACGGATTGCCCTGCAACTTTCGCTTTTTTGGTGGTAACGAGTATCACCCCGTTGGCGCCGCGGGAACCGTAGATCGCCGTTGCATCCGCATCTTTCAATACTTCGATGCTTTCGATATCGTTGGGATTGATGTTGAAGAAGGGGCTTTGTCCGCCGTTGGATGTGCCCACATCGCCCTGCATTACGCCGCCGGAACCGCCTTCATAACTGCCCGTGCGCTCCATCAGGGTCAGCGGTACGCCGTCGATGATATAGAGCGGATCGCTGGTAAAACCGTTGTTAATGCTTTTACGCCCCCGCAGCTCGATGCGTACGCGGCCTGCCGCGCCACCGCCGATCGGCGTCACGGAAAGGCCCGGGACCCTTCCCTGCAGTGCGATCATGGGGTTCATGTTATTCTGCCGGCCGATGTCTTCCGCGCTCACTTTCGCGATGTTGCCGGTAGCGGACCGCCTGGTGGTTTTGCCATATCCCTGAACGATGACCTGGTCCAGCTGATTGTCTGCCACCTGCATGATCACCATGATCTCTTTCTGTCCGCTCAACGGATATTCCCCGGTCGTATACCCGAGATAACTGACCACCAGCACATCATTGGGATCGATGCCCTTGAGGGAAAACTTTCCGCCGCCATCGGTGAGCGTGCCTTTGCCGGTGCGTTTCACGATGACGGACGCGTTGGCGAGCGGGTCCATGTCGGCGTTGAGCACCATGCCTGAAACCTCCGCGGCGGAAGGAGCCTGCGCCCCTTCCCCGGGATCTGCGGCGGTACTGGCAGGGTTTTCACGAACAGGGCGGGCGGCCACGAAGATGGTTTTGCCGTCGATATGATAAGTGAGCGGCTGGCGCTCGAATACGAGATCGAGAAAGTTCCGCAACGGCATGTTTTGCGCCTGTAGCGACACGGGCCGGGCATTGGAAAACAGGGTGCTGTTACCGAACACCACGAATCCCGTTTGCTTTTTAACGGCCGAAAAAACCTGTCCCAGCGGGATGTTTTTGCCGGAGAGCGTTACCGTTTGCGAAACGGCTTCGGCATGGAGGTTCAGGAAAGCTGCGGTTAGCAGGATAAACGTCAATCTCATCGCCAGAACGAATACTTTGCTGTGGGCGCGGCGCCCCGCCACTGCTCGCGGCAACACCGCAGACATAATACTGGTCAGTAACCGGCGTGCTACGGGCCGGCCATGGGCGGCGCACACGGAGGCGCCATACCCATTCGCAGTTTTTTGCATAACTTGCATGAGTTTGGTTGAAAAAAAATTACCAGTCAGTGATTTCAGATCAGCCCGACATTCACCGGAAGCGCTTCGACCCGCTTCCGGTTCTGTTTTTACGGGCATCCCCGATCCGGCAGCCCCTATAGACCGCCGGGCATTTTTTCGGATAACAGTTTATGGATAAACGACCAGCCTTCTGCCCTCTTCCATTCTGAAGCGGACGCCCGCTCCTTCCAGGCCTTTGAGCATTCCGGCCAGGCTCACATCCCTGCTCATGGCGCCGTAAAAACGGATGTCGGGAATGCCTTTTTCGTATACGATCGTTATGTCGTACCATCTCGCCAGTTGCCGCATCGCTTCTTCCAGCGGCATACCGTCGAAATCGAATAATCCGTTTTTCCAGGCTACGGCTTTTTCCGTATCCGCCTCCCGTACTACCGTGACGCCGTTTTTCACATTCGCCTGCTGGCCCGGTGCGAGGGTTACCGTACCGGAAGTGCGGCTCACTTTTACGGAACCCTGCATCAGCGTGGTTTTGGTTTCGCTATCGTCCGGGTATGCATTGATGTTGAATTCCGTTCCCAGCACCTCCACCGTTGTGCCGCCGTTTATGACGGCGCGGAAGGGTTTGGATTTATCTTTCGCCACTTCGAAATACGCTTCGCCCATAATTTCCACGCGCCGCTCCCCGCTGGTGAACGCTGTGGGGTAACGGAGGGTGCTGGCGGCGTTCAGCCATACTTTGGTGCCGTCGGGCAGGCGCAATTGGTATTGCCGGCCGCGCGGGGTAGACATGGTGTTGAACTGCACTTCGCTGCCGCCGGCGGCGGAAGGGTCGTAGGTCAGTTGTCCGTTCCTGACGGCCACGAGTGCGCCGGCCTGTGCACCGATGGTATCGTTTTCCAGGGAATCGAGGCGTACCTGCCGGCCGTCTGCCAGGGTGAGGATGGCGCCGTTGCTGCCGGGTGCGATCTGTTCGAGTAGATCAGCCGAGGAAACCGGAGATTTCTTTTCGGGCTGCAGGAGCCACATGCTGATGCCGACAATTGCGGCCGCGGCGGCGGCCCAGCCCCAGGTGCGCATTTTGCGGAAGCGGGGCTCGCGGGCTGGGGTTTCTTCGTGTCCCAGAATATTGCGGAGCCGCGATTCCAGGCGGAGGCGGAGGGCTTCGGGCATGGGCTCGTCGTAACTGCGGTCCAGCTGTTCGAAGATGAGCTCCCCGGCGAGGGGGGCCGTTTCTTCCGCCGAAAGCCACGCCACGAGCCGGTCCACCTCTTCGGGCGAACAGTCGTTATCCATCAGTTTCCGGTACAAAACGGCATATTCGTTCATTGGCTCCACGGTTCCATTTTAATAAAGACGTTTCGGGATTTCCAGGAAGGGGGGTATGGAGGAAAAAATATTTTACAGCGATCGGTGCAGCACATACAGCAGCAGCAACCCCAGCGAAATATCGATGTGCTCGGCCAGGTAGGCGCGCACGGCATGGTTGGCTTTGGTGAAATATTCCTTGACGGTGTGGGGAGAAATCCCCATTTCCTCCGCGGCTTCGCGATAGGTTTTGCCCTCCATCCGGCAGAGGCGGAACGCTTTCTGCTGCTGGGGAGACAGGGCATCGAGGGCGCGCGCCAGCAAGGCCTGGCTGTCTTTCAGGTTAAATATTTCCTCTATGTGATTGTAGTTTTCGGAAGCTACCTGCCGGAAGTGGCCGTACAGATCCTGGTCGCGCTTCAGTTTGCGGTAGAAATCGATCATGAGGTGGTACCCGGCGCGAAACAGGTAAGCCTTGAAGCTTTTTTCCACCTGCAGCGATTCCCGCTTTTGCCAGATGCGGGAAAAGAGGTCCTGCACCAGTTCTTCGGCGATGGTTTCATCTTTGACCATCCGCAGAAAATTCCGGTAAAGTGTACCGCTGTATTGCCAGTAAAGTGTGGTGAACGCTTTTTCATCGCCTTTTGCCACCTGCAAAAGCAACTCGCTGTCCTGTATGCCTGTTGTATCCTCCCCTGTCATGCCACGTAGTTTGGTTGATCGCGCATCCGAACTACAATAATACCTAAAACAAGGTAAAGTTGTATATGGGCAAAATGGCTGGCAGCATATTTGCATCATAACCATCAAAACCTGACTTTATGCAAAAACCGACAAAAATCGATGCGGAAACCAACGTCATCACCTGGTTCGAAATCCCCGTCTCCAATACCCCGCGGGCCAAAAAATTCTACGAAACCATACTCGATATCGAGATGCGGACGGTACAGGCCGGAGACGATGAAGAGCTGACCTTCTTCCCTTCAGACCCGAACGTAGTGCAAGCCACATCCGGCCGCGTTACGGGCGTGCTCACCAAATCGCCGCAGGCCAAACCCGGCGAAGACGGCACCCTCATCTACCTCAACGCCTACCCGGAGATACAATCCGTGCTGAACCGGGTAGTGCCCGCCGGCGGATCGATCGTTACGCCCAGGCACCTCATCAAAGCGGGATACATCGCGGTGATCAGGGATACGGAAGGCAACCGGATCGGGCTGCATGCGGAACATTAATAATGCTCGATATGAAAAATTTTATCCAGCATATCAACCCGCAGCAGCTGCGCCACAACCCCGCGTTTTAGCAGGCGGTGGTGGCGCAGGATAAAGGTTGCGGGATGAATTGGATTTGCCGCGAAAAATCGCGTAAAACGGAAAATATTTTTTATTTGCCTGTCAGCTCGAAGGTGGCGGTCACTTCCACATACTCCATCGGTTTGGTACCGGGCTCCTTGCTGATTTTAGACCGCAATCTGCCGCGGATGATCCCCTTGTTGAAATCCAAAACGTCCACTTCTATCTTTCCCGGTTCATACAGCCCCCAGGTCATTAAATACCGGAAATGTAGCGGGGTACCGATGTCTAGCAAGTATGCATTATGCGTACCTGCGGAAAGGGAAGTAAAGGTGGCATAAAAACGATATCTCCTCGTAGTGGCCGTTGTAACGAGGCCGGTCGTCCATTTCTGTGCGGCCGGGTCAATAAACTGTTTCAGTTCGATCGTTTCCGTTGCGTCGGTCAGCGTATGCGTCTCGCCTTCTATGGTGAAAGTGATTTTTCCTTTGAGGACCCTATCCCTGGCGGTGCACACTTCGGCATCAGGGATTTTCGTAACGCCGCCCTTCACGGGATGAAGCGGCAGGAACGCCGTTGCATGACCGGATTCCTTATCTGTAATTTGATATTCAAATGCTTCGCTGCCCGAACACATGGGCAATTCAATAGCAAATTGCCCGTTTTCAAAGGGAATGGTTTGGGAATATCCTGCACCCTTTATAGTGATCTCACCTTTTTTAACCGGCTGCTTGTCACAATCGACGGCTTTCCCTTCGATTTTCCCGAAATTGGAATTCGATACGTTCAGCCGAATCACCTGCCCGTTCGCGGATTGCAGCGGACCAACGGTTGCAGTATACAAAACCGTTCCGCAGTTATCGCGCAGCACCACTTCGCAAGGGATACCCCGGGGAAGGTACGTTGCCGCTTCGCCGTTGCTGTTGGTGAATACTTCGTGCGACCATTGAGCGCCTTGCCTGCGGCCGTCTTTCCTTTTATAGGTAACGGAATAATACGCCAACGCATTTCCGTTCTGCTGTACGAACTGCTGTTTTGAAAACACCGGCGGCGCCTCGTCTGCCACGCAGCTGAAGCCCGCTTTCGGAACGTCGTACACATAACGGTCGTCTTTCTTCACGGCCGTTCCGATTTCTTTCCACAAGCCTTCCTTCAGTTCATACATCCAGGCGGTAGCGTTGTTGGGAGCGGTAGCCCTGGCGGCTTCGGGGATCAGGACGTGCATGGTGACCAACTTCCCTTTCACGACGTCTACCGTATCTATGCTCGTTTCATCCCGCAGGAGCGTGTGTACCATCACGTATGGATGCAGTACCATCATCTCCTTCTTTGCGTTTACCCCACGCATATCGCCCGGCTGCCGCGCTTCCAGGCCAGGAATGCCGGCTTCCCACCACCTGTAGTAGAATCTCGGATATATCGGCCCCAGGGCGTTTTTGGTATAATTCCAGAAAGACTGGTCGCCGTGTGTGATTGCCACGTGCTTCGGGTAGACCGGCAGGGTGGTCCCGGAGGTACCGATGAGGTTTCCGAGCAGGTAGTTCATTATCTGCTTGCGGAAAAAATGTCCTTTATCCTGTTGCAGGATCAGCGGAACGGAAACGGGGACCGCGGACGACGATTCCATGACGATGAGGGTTGCGTCTTCCCGTAAGGCCGGCTCGTTGACGGTGAAGATGCCGTTGCCGTCCGTCCACCCATAATTAAACCAGGGAGCGTTGGGATAGATGCCGAAAACTTCAAATCCCCTATGATCTACGGGCGCTCCGGTGACGTCGGAAACCAGTTGCCCGGTGATGGTTGCGGGAAGCTTCCGGCCACGGTCAGGGGGAGAAACAGGTGAGCCGGGCAGTTCCGCAGACTTTTCCTGGCAGGCGAAAAATGTTACGATGCAAAGCAGCGGCAAAACCAGGTGAGTGAGATAACGAAACATGATTTCTACGGGTTGGGGAGTTAATAAAAGCCGGAAACAAAAAAGCCAACTATCCGCTGGATAATTGGCTTTTCAAGAAATATGTTGAATTTGACTGCGAAAGGCAAATTCAAACTTGTCGGGATGGCAAGATTCGAACTTGCGACCTCCTGCTCCCAAAGCAGGCGCGATAACCGGGCTACGCTACATCCCGAGCCTTCAAACACTCTCCAGTCAAATCTGGTTGAGTTTGCGGTGAGGGAGGGATTCGAACCCTCGGTACAGTTTGACCCGTACGCCGGTTTAGCAAACCGGTCCTTTCGGCCTCTCAGGCACCTCACCGTTCCCTTGCGGGGTTGCAAAAATAGGAATAATTTAGAATTTTCCAAACAGAGAATGAATTAAGCGTAAATTTATTGTAAACCTGAATCCATGCCCGACGCAACCATCCTCCTGGCGTTCATCACCGCCGCCGTCATTTTGCTCATCATCCCCGGCCCTGCCGTATTGTATGTCATCACGCGGAGTACGGAGCAGGGCACCAAGGCCGGGCTCGTTTCCGTTTGCGGCATCCAGGCCGGCACGCTCGTGCATGCGGCCGCCGCATCGCTCGGGGTTTCTGCCCTGCTGATGGCTTCCGCCATGGCATTCTCCCTGCTGAAATATCTCGGCGCCGCCTATCTGGTGTACCTCGGCGTTAAAAAGATCGCCGATGCCCGGAAACAGTCTACCCGGCCGGAAGCCCCTCCGCCGCAGCCGCTGTCCGCCATTTTCTGGCAAGGCATGATCGTGAACGTCCTCAATCCCAAATGCGCCCTGTTCTTTTTCGCCTTCCTCCCGCAATTCGTTCGCCCGGAAAACGGGAACGTGGCGCTGCAGGTTTTGTTCTTCGGACTGCTGTTCACTTTCCTGGCATTCCTGACAGACGGCTCCTACGCCCTCGCCGCCGGCCGCCTCGGCAAATACATGAAACAAAACGCCTGGTACCGCCGCTTGGAAGCCTACATCTCCGGGATCATCTACATTTCCCTCGGCCTCCTTACCGTCGTGTTCCATCCGCAAACTTCGAAGAAGTAAACTCCCGTAAAAAAAACGGCCGGTACTGCAACCGGCCGGTGAAATATTATCGTAACGGTTCCACTTTCACCTGTTTCAACCGGAACAGCTCGTTCCCCGGTGCATCCGGCCGGATGCGGAGGCTCCACTCGCCGGGAGATTTCACACTCACCACCGCGATCGTCTGGTCGATGAACAGCAGCGGTTTGTGGGAATCGTATTTCCCCGTCAGCAACACCTGGAACCGAAAATCCTGCTGCGCGCCGCCATCCGGTTGCATTTCCACGATACCTTCCCGCTTTACGTGCGATGTATCCGCGGCATATTGCAAAGTGATCTTGTAATCGCCCGGTTCGGTGAACCGCAGGCGGTAGCTGATGCTGTCTTCCGGACGGCGCATACCGGCCGCGCAAACCGCGTGTTTCCAGTCGCCGAAGTAATAACTGTGTGTAAACCGTTCCACTTCCGCAGCGCCATGCACCGCCGCGCGTTCCGCCGGCAATGCGATGCTTTCGTACTGCGCGCCGGCCACCAGCGGGATGGCATGCCTTTCTTCCAGCGCGCCGCTATAATCCAGCACGATCACGGAATTGCGCGCATCGGGCAGCGAAGCGGGCAATGTGAGCCACACGTCTTCTCCGGATTGTTTGAAGGCAATGGGCTTGCCCCCGTCGAGCAGCCGGGCTTTGCCGGCTTTACCGGTGAACGCGGGCAGGAGGATTTTCCCGTTATGCGGCCGGTTGAACACGTGGAGGTACAGTTTCCCGGGGCGGCTCGTCATCACGCCCCAGGGCTGCTCCGCGATGGGAGCGTACGTGGAACCGTAAATCGCTTCGCCGTTCTTTTGCAGCCAACGGCCCGTTTCGCGGAAATATTGTTCCGAGGGCCCGGGAATCTTCCCTGTTCCATCTGGCCCGATGTTCATCATAAGGTTCCCGCCTTTCGACGCCACTTCCGCCAGCAGGCGGATGATCTCGCGGGGAGATTTGAAGTTCTGGTCGAAGCTGGAATACCCCCAACTGTCGTTATGCGTGAAAATAGCTTCCCACGCGCCTTTCACCACACCGGGCGGCACTTCGCCGTCGCCGAAATCCTTGAAATCGCCCAGGCCATTGCCTACGCGGCTGCTCACCAGGCAATTGGGTTGCAGACGATGCACTTTTTCCATGAACTCCGCAGATTCTTCTTTGCTCATATTCCCCGGCGTATCGAACCAGATGATGCCCAGTTCGCCGTAATTGCTCAACAGCTCGGTGATCTGCGGCAGTGATTTATTGCGGTAATAAGATGCGTAGTCTTTGGTTTTGTTATCGAAGTCCCAGCCATTGCCGCCGCCGTTGGGCTCGTGCCAGTCCTGGAACTGCGAATAATAAAATCCAAGCTTGATGCCGGCTTTTTTGCAGGCGGCGGCCAGCTCTTTTAAAGGATCGCGTTTGAAGGAAGTGGCGTCTGCGATATCGAAATCCGAATATTTGGAATCGAACATGGCGAAGCCATCGTGGTGCTTGGACGTGATAACGATGTATTTCACACCTGCCGCCTTGGCGATGTTCACCCATTCTTCCGCGTTGAATCCGGAGGGATTGAATCCTTTCGCCAGTTGTGCATATTCGTTGGCGGGAGTTTTATCCCGATGCATGATCCATTCCGTGATACCGTAATACCGTTTTCCGCGGATTTCTCCGCCGAAGTGCGAATAAGGCCCCCAGTGCAGGAAGAGCCCGAATTTGGCTTCGGTGAACCATTTCGTCCTGGCGCTTTTCCCCGCTTCGGCGTTCTTCCCCCACAATTCGCCGGGCTGCTGCGCCGAAGCGCCCATCGATCCCATCGCCAACGCGGCCACCATCGCCGCTTTCTTCAGGTCCGTTTTCATATCCGTAGAATTTACTGCAAGTATAACAAAGCCTGCGCCCCGCGTTTACAGTTAATTGCCGGTTACTGATAGTATTTGCACGCCGGAAAAATACGTTCCCCCCGGTCGGGAACATACTCTCGAAAGCGATTAACAATAACTAAAAACGGGAAAAGGTTAAGACCGTTGGCGCCGGCACAGGTAGTACGGGAACCTGCACCGGCCTCCAGGGGGTAATGGGGTTACAACGGTGGACAGGCCGATGGTCTTGGCAAATGGGCTACAGACCAATGAATTCCATCACAAATGTCTCGAATTCCAGATAGTCAGGAAAGCGTATTAATACCGAAAATCCGGAGCGTAGAACTACGCACCGCGTGTTAACTATCTGACCTCACATACGGGATATCCATCAATATTTTGACATAATTAATCTTCAGATGCATAATCATCGTTAAAATACCATGAAAAACGGCCAGGATTCGATCCTGGCCGTTGATGCAATCATGATAAATTCGGACTACCAGATCACGACACGCTGTGCGGGAGGCAACGTCATGGCATCGCCTTCGCTGCAATTCCAGGCATGCTGGAATTCTGCCAGGTGCGGCATGGGCCCGTTCACACGGAACTTGGCCGGGCTATGCGGATCGGTTTGGATCTGGTTGCGCAATGCGGCATCGGTGATGTTCATATGCCAAACCTGCCCCCAGCCGAGGAAGAAACGCTGCTGCCAGCTAAAACCATCGATGGGTGCGGGTTCCGCTTTCCCTTCGAAAGATTTTTTCAATGCGTAGTAAGCCAGCGTGAGCCCGCCGAGGTCAGCGATGTTTTCGCCGATGGTCAGCTCACCATTGATCTTGAAGCCAGGCAAGGCTTCCAGCTTGCCGAAGTAATCGATGTAACGTTTCGCCAGTCCGTCGAAATTCTTACGGTCGGCTTCCGTCCACCAGTTCTGCAAATTACCTTCTGCGTCGAACTGCGAGCCCTGGTCGTCGAAACCATGTGTGAACTCGTGGCCGATCACGGCGATGATACCGCCGTAGTTGATGGCATCGTCTGCATCGGGATTGAAGAACGGCGGCTGCAGGATGCCTGCGGGGAACACCACTTCGTTGTTCAGCGGGTTGTAGTACGCGTTCACGGTCTGCGGCGTCATGAGCCATTCGGATTTATCCACCGGCTTGCCGATCTTTTTGATCGTTTCGTCGTGCTTGAACTGCGTGGCATGGATGATGTTTTCCACCAGTTTGCCGCGCTGGATATCGATCGAGGAGTAATCTTTCCAGTTGTCGGGATATCCAATCTTATAGGTGAAGGCTTTCAGTTTCTTGTGGGCCATCTGCTTGGTTTCCGGGCTCATCCAGGTGAGCTGGTCGATGCGTTCGCCATACACGGTGCGCACGTTTTCGATCATCTCGGACACTTTCTGTTTGCTGGACCCGGGAAAATATTGCTTCACGAAAAGCTTGCCCAGCGGCATTCCCAGCACCCCGTCGGTAGAGCGGATGGCGCGGTCGATGCGGGGGCGCTGCATTTTCCGGCCGGTCATCACCGTGGCGAAGAACCGGAAATTCTCGTCATCGAACTGCTTCGGCAGATATCCCGCGAAAGTGCTCAGCAGCTGGAACTTCGTCCATGTTTTGAGCGTAGACAGCGGTGTGGATTGCAGGAGTTTGGCGCCATTGGCGATGTATTCCTTGTTTTGCAGCACGAGCGTATCGGTCCTGATCTGCTGCACGGCCGTAAACCCGCCCCAGTCGAATTCCGGCGCGAGGGTATGGAGCTCCCTGAAAGCGATTTTGTTATAGGTTTTCACCGGGTCGCGGAGCTGCACGTTGGTGAGCTGCAGCAGGGCGAGTTTCGTTTCGAAAGCGAGGATCGTCTGCCCGGGGTCTTTTTCCGGGAAACCCGCGAGGGCGAACATTTTGTTGATGTGGCCCACGAATTCCTTGCGGACGTTCCGGGTGCTTTCATCGGTACGTTCGTAATAGGAGCGTTCGCCGAGGCTGAGGCCGTCCTGCCCGCCGTATACCGCGTTCACTTTACTGTCTTTCATATCCGCGTCCACGCCAAACCCGGCCCAGGTGCTCACGCCGATGTTCTGGAGCTCGCCCACAACGATGGCCCAATCGGCCAGTGACTTGATATTGTCGATACGGCCGAACCATTTGGCGAGCGGCGTGATGCCGCGTTTTTCGATGGTGACGGTATCGAGGAAAGAGGCGTAGTAATCGGCGATCTGTTGTTCTTCCGTTCCTTTGGCGAGGCCGGTGCGGCTGGCGATGGCCTGGATAATACCTTTCAGGCGGACTTCCTTGTTTTCCTTATCAAGGATACCGCCGGCGCCCCAGCGGCTCTCGGTGCCGGGGATAGGGTTGTTTTTCTTCCAGCCGTTGTTGACGAATCCGTCGAAATCGTGGCAGGGTTTGATATTTCGGTCGATGGAAGAATTATCGAATGCCGGCACTTTCTGGGCGGCAACGGGCCCCGCGGCCGACAGGGCCAGGAGTATCCCGGCCGTCATGTGCCTGGCGGAGGTGTTGATAAATAGCATATGCTTGCAGATTTAGATGGATAAATTTATCGAAGTTCCGGCACTTACGGCGCGTCGTTTGTGTTAAAAGGTAAATTCGTAGGTTTGCAGAGACTAAAAAAAGTGCAAAGGGATGAATCTTCTGTTCGGACTATTTCGGTTTTTGACCTGGGGCAACCTGATTTCAGTGAGCCTGCTAGCGGTTTTCGTGTTGATTTCTGCATTGTTCAGCCCGTCGATACCGGCGTTGATGATGATATTGATGTATGCCACCACGTTCATGCATAATTACTATTGTCTGCGGCTGCAGCGCACGTTGCGGCAGCCGGGAGCCCCGCTGGCGGAGGGTTTCCCCAAGCAGATCATCATCCTGAGCGTACTGGCGTTCATTTACGCCATGTATTTCGTGTCTATGCTCATCCAACTGAACCGCCTGGAACCGTCGGAACTGGACAAACTGTTCCCCCTGGGCGAAATCCCAAAAGACACCGGCTACACGCGGCAAGACGTGCTGGGCGCCATGATGCGGATCATCAATTTCCTGTTCGGCATCCACGCCGCCGCCATCGCGGCAAACTGCGTGCTGTCCAGCTTTTTCCTCAATAAATGGAAGAAAGACCGCGAGCAGGCCGAGAACAACGAACATTTCTTCGACGTATAATTAAAAAGAACCATGCGCGCACCATTGGCAGAAAGACTCCGACCTGAAACGCTGGACGACCTCGTAGGCCAGGATCATCTGACCGGCGAAGGCAGCATTCTCCGGAAAGCCATCGCCGCCGGCAAGATACCTTCCATGATCCTGTGGGGGCCGCCGGGCGTGGGCAAAACCACCATCGCCAATATCATCGCGCATACGCTGCAGGTCCCTTTTTATACGCTGAGCGCCATTTCATCGGGCGTGAAAGACATCCGCGAGGTGATCGATCTCGCCAAAAGCCGCCATGCGGTGTTGTTTATCGATGAAATCCACCGGTTCAACAAATCGCAGCAGGATGCTTTGCTGGGCGCCGTGGAAAAAGGGATCATCACCCTCATCGGCGCCACCACCGAAAACCCGTCGTTCGAAGTGAATGCGGCCCTGCTCTCGCGAAGCCAGGTGTATGTGCTGAAGCCCCTCGGCCCGGAAGAGCTCGGCAAACTCCTCCGCATCGCCATGGAAAAAGATGCCTGGCTCGCTTCCAAAACGATCGAACTGCAGGAAACCGAAGCCCTCTTCAATATCTCCGGCGGCGACGCCCGCAAGCTGCTCAACCTTTTCGAACTGGTGGTAGACACGCTGCAGGAAGATTCGCCCATCGTTATCAATAACGAAAAAGTGATGGACATCGCGCAGCAGCGCGTGGCCATTTACGATAAGTCGGGTGAACAGCATTACGACATCATTTCCGCCTTCATCAAATCCATCCGCGGCAGCGATCCCAATGGCGCCGTGTACTGGCTCGCGCGGATGCTCGCCGGCGGCGAAGACATCAAGTTCATCGCCCGCCGACTGGTAATTCTAGCATCCGAAGATATCGGCAACGCCAATCCCAACGCGCTTTTGCTGGCAACCAGCTGCTTCCAGGCCGTGGCCATGATCGGCAATCCGGAATCACGGATCATCCTGTCGCAATGCGCCACTTACCTGGCTTCCTCTCCCAAAAGCAACGCGTCCTACATGGCCATCGGCGCAGCGCAGAGCGTGGTGGGCCAAACGGGCGACCTCCCCGTTCCCCTGCATATCCGCAACGCGCCCACCAAACTCATGAAGCAGCATGGCTACGGCAAGGGCTACCGTTATTCGCACGACTTCGATAACAACTTCTCCGAACAGGAATACCTGCCAGACGCCATCGCCGGCACGCGGTTCTATGATCCGGGAAGAAACGCCCGGGAAGACGAGCTCCGCCGTTACCTGAAAGCCTTGTGGAAAGAAAAATACAATTACTGATCCTTCGACTTGTCGAGAATCTCGAAGTCTAACCGGATCTGCTCCCCTTCCTCATCCACGATCGTCAGCATGTGCTTGCCCGCTTTCGGGCGGAACGACAGCTGGTGGAAATCCTTTGTTTCGCCGACGAATTCCTCGTCGAGGTGCCAGAAGATTTTGGCGTTGGGATGGCGGTGCGTGGCTTTGAACACGGTTTCGCCCAGCGCGCCGTCGATCTCCACGGGCACGTAAATGCGGGCGTGGGGCCGGGGATAGATGAGCTCCATCGCGCGGGCCCGGTCTTCGGCGGCGCAGCCGGGGAGATACGGCGGAAGGGGCTCGTAGGCGTGCGTGGCGCGATAGAAATATTCCATGGCGGGCGGCAGCACGAACCAGGGCTTGTGCTGCATCCGGTCTGGCTGCTCGCAATCGGCCGTAACGCGGTATTTGCCCGATGCGTCGAGGTGGATGAGTTGATGGTAGGGGCATACGGCCGAGCGAAGCCCTGCCTGCGGTACGGGCAGCGAATCGCGCTCGGTGCAATATTCTCCGGCCCGGTACCCGCTCTGCCGGCACACGGCGATGGTTTTGAGATGGTCTGCCGGCACGGTGAACGGCGCGGAATTCGGCAATAACCTGAAAATATCGAACATCAAAGGCGCCGCGGCGGAAACGCCCGTCAATCCCGGACGGCCTTCACCGTCGGCATTGCCCGTCCACACCGCCACTACGAACTGCGGCGTAACCCCGATCGCCCATCCATCCCTGAAACCGAAGCTGGTACCCGTTTTCCACGCAATCCGCTTCGACGATGCGAACGCCTGCCAAAGCATTTCTTCACCCGGGCGCATCACTTCTTCCATGGCGTTGAAAGTATACCAGATGGCGCCCGCGTCCAGCAGCCCGAATCGCGTAAGGCCGTAGCGGCCCGGCTTTCCGTCGGTAGCGCGGTACATGGGCGGATGATAGTCGTCCTGATCGTATTTGCCGCTGTAATGGTCCTGGTGCAGCAGCGTGCGCGCCAAGCTGGCATATACACCGGCCAGTTCCCACAGCGTGGTTTCCCCGCCGCCGAGGATCATCGACAAACCGTAGTGTGTGGCGGGTTTGCGCATGGTGGTAATGCCGAGTTGCCGCATGAGGTTGAGGAATCGGTCGCTGCGGTATTGCTGTAAAGTTTTGACGGCGGGAATGTTGAGCGACCGTGCCAGTGCGCGGGATGCGGGAACGCCGCCGTCGTAATGCTGGTCGAAGTTTTGAGGTGTGTACCCGGCGATGTGCGTGGGCACATCGGGCAGCAGCGTATTGGGCAGCATGAGGCCATCGTTCAGCATGCCGGCGTAGAGCAGCGGCTTGAGGGTGCTCCCGGGGCTGCGCGGCGCCTGGATGATGTCTACGTACGATTCCAACTCGGGGTTTTCGGGGTGATAGACGTTGCCGACGTAAGCGAGGGCTTGGCCGGACTCGACGTCGAGCACGAGGGCGGCGGCGTTATTGATGCCGTTGGCTTTCAGCTGGAGGTGGTGCCGGTTCACGATGTCTATGACGTTCTGCTGAAGGTCTCCGGTGATGGTGGTTTTCAGCCGCGTGCTGCCGGATTCGCCTTTCAGGCGGTACTCCTGGCGGAAGCGGCTCAGCAGGTGCGGCGCCAGCTCGGGCAATGGATGGGGCTTGTCGGGAAGGGGCTCCACACTAGCCAGCGCGCAGGTCGTACTGTCGATGGTACCATTGCGCCAAAGCCTTTGCAGCAGCGCGTTCCGTTTCTCCAACAGGCGCTGGCGGTTCCTGCCCGGGTGTATCAGGGCAGGACTATTCGGCAATACCGCGAGCGTGGCCGTTTCCGCCCACGACAACTGGTCCGGCTTACGCCCGTAATACCGCCACGACGCAGCTTCCAATCCCACCACGTTTCCGCCGAAAGGCGCATTCCCGGCATACAAACCCAGAATGGCCTCTTTCGAATACCGGAACTCCAGCCGCGTGGCCATCGCCATTTCCACGAGCTTCTGCCAGATGGTGCGCGGCTTGTTGCGGTACAGGCGGATCACCTGCATGGTGATGGTGCTCGCACCGCTCACTACTTTTCCCCCGCCAATATTCTGTTTCAACGCCCGGAAAGTAGCGCCGGGATCGATCCCCCAATGCCAGTAAAATCTTTTGTCTTCATACGCCACAATGCATTTGGCGAACTTCTCCGGCACGGATTTATCCGCCGGGAACCGCCACTGCCCGTCTTTGGCGATGGCAGCGCTCATCAGGTCGCCCTTCTCGTCTTCGATCACGAAAGAAGTAGGCGCAGTAAACAATTGCCGCGGCAGCAGGAAATAGTATCCCACCAGCAGCAGCGCCGCTATCGATAACCGCCATCTTCTCCGGTATGCCCAGGCCTTCAGTCGCGTCCACATAAGGAAAGAAAGGCCGGCGCTGTTACCCGCGCCGGCCCTGTTATATCGTTTAGAAAATTACTTCACTACTTCTACCCACTTGCCCGGCACAAATGCGTGTATCGTATTGTCGTACATCGCTTCGGCGCCCGTGGCGGGCAGATAGTACCGCCCGAGGTACGCCGCGTTCAGCAGCACCTGGTAGGTAACGGTTTTGCCTTCTTCCAGATTGAAATAGGTATACACCCGGTCGTCGCGGATATCGCGGTAGGTGTAGGGCGACATGCGTAATGTACTGTCGTTGCCCATCAACCGGGTATTGATGATCTCCCAGCCCGAGGGGAACACCTGTGTAAGCGCCAGTTGCTCGTAGAAACCGCGTTTGCCTGGGTTGCGGATGGTGACGGTAGCCACGAAGTCCGTTCCCTGTTTCATCTGTTCTATGTTCACCGGTTTGCCGGTGCGGGTGTTGTAATCCACGCTCATCGACATCACGTCCGGCTGGTTCTCGGCATAAGGGTTCTGCCCCGCTTCCGGCTGTCCGCGAAGGATCAGGCGGGCGTAGAGCACGTTCTGGCCATTATTCCGCATCGTTACGCTGTTCGTTCCTTTAAACGCTACCGGTAACTGCGACAGGTAGGATTCCGAATTAATCATCCCGCCCGCACCGTTCAAGCTATAGGAGAAACTCATCTTGCTGCCCTTGTTCGTTCCGCAGAATTTCGCCACGGCGATGAGCGAGTAGGCAGTGGTCTGGGTGCTGTACCATTGTTCTTTCCCCAGTTCGGCGGCTACTTCTTTGAGCAGGCCCAGTGCGGTATTGCGCTGGCCGAGGATGGTCAGTGTTTCGAGGATCATGGCCTTATCGCGCAGATCGGACCCGAAAGTTCCGCCCAGCTGCGTGTAGGGCGGTACCGTTACTGGCAGGCCGCGCACCAGCGAATTGGCGACTTCCGCCTGGCCGGCGAGTTTATACGCCGCGGCGAGCCGCCATTTGGCAGGGGCCGAGAGGTACTGGAATTCGCGGAGACGGTTCATGGCGCCCAGTTCCGGCGTGCGGGAAAGTGCCAGCAGGTACAGGCGGTATGCCTGCACGAGATCGCCGCCGGCAAAGTTGTAAGAGCTCGGCGCCCAGCTGATGGCTTTGTTGCGCTGGTATTTCCGCCAAGCGTCCAGGAATCCCGGGGGCAGGGCGTATCCCTTCTCCTGCGCTTCGAGCATGAAGTGGCCGGCGTAGTTGGTCCCCCACTCATCTGCATTGCCCGAACCCGGCCAGTACGACAGTCCGCCGTCGGTAGTCTGGAACCCTTTCAACCGGTTGATGCCGGCCTTGATATTACGGTCTACATCCGCTTTCTGCTTGTCGCTCAAATCCATAATGGTGCCGAGCGATAATTGCGGGAACACGCCGGAAGTGGTTTGCTCCACGCAGCCGTGAGGGTACTGGATGAGGAATTTCAATCGTTTTTCGAGGTTGAGCGCGGGAATGGTAGACACTTCCAGCACACCGGTATTGGTGCCGGCCATGCCCACCGGCGAGAACGGTGCGCTCCAGCTGCCGCCGGGCTCCAGCGTTTTGTCGATCACATTGGTCATGAACGGATTGGGATTGCGCACATCCAGTTCCACGTTTTCTTCCGCCCTTTCCTTACCGCTGGTGGCTACTACCTTGAATTTACCGATGCCTACGAGGTTGCGGATCTTCACGTCGAAATATACCAGCTGCTCACCGGGTTTCGGGAAGCTGACGGTTTTGGTAGCTTCGCCCACCACTTCGAAATACGGGTTAGACGTGAGGGTCACGCTGGCCTGTTTCACATGCGGTTCCAGACCGAAGACGGTCACCGGCAGCTGGATCGTTTCCCCGGGGCCCAGCACGCGCGGCGCGGTGGCCAGCAGCATGAGGGGCTTCTTCACGGCGGCCACTTTATCGGCACTGCCGTACGCTCCATCCTGCCCTGCTACCACCATGGCTTTTACGGAACCGATGTATGGCGGCAGCTGGAAATGATGTGTTTGCTGCTCTCCTTTCTTCAAATAAAACGGCCCCATGAATTTCACGACGGGCCTGAACCGGTTGGCCTTGGCCTGGCTGGCGCCGCGGTTGAGGCCTTCGTCACCACCGATGCTCAGTATCCTTTCCAGGTCGCCGCCCCATGCGCCGATCACGTAGTCGAACAAATCCCAGGTTTTCACGCCGAGGGCTTCGCGGGAATAGAATACGCCGTGCGCGTCGGGGGTTTTGAAGCGGGTGAGGTCGAGCAGGCCTTCGTCCACGATGGCTACCGTATAGGTCATCGGCTTGCCGCCGGCTTCGGAAACGGTGATGGATGCGGCAGACTCGGGGCGCAACGTTGCCGGCAGGGAAATTTGCGGTTTGAGGACCGTATTCGGATCTTCCACCAGCACGGGAATCGTTCCGTACATGCGGATGGGCAGGTCGTTCACGGTTTGCGCGTGCGGCTGCAGCAGGCTTACGTTCACATAAATATTCGGCGCCATGCTCGGCTCGGCCCTGAATTTATAAACGGTCTGCCCTTTTTCGGTACTGATCCAGTCGGTCTTGAGCACTTTACTGCCCGATTCGATGCTGATCAGTCCGCGGCCGCCTTCGCTGCTGGGGATGGTGATCGTCACATCTTCGCCTACGCTGTATTTCGTTTTGCTGGCGGTGAACACGAGCATGGAAGCTTCCGTCGGGTTTTCCTTCTGCATCCGTTCTTCGTAATTCGGCCAGTCGATGTATACGGATTGACCGGTGATGTGCCCGCTTTCGAGGTCTTTCACACGGATGAGGTACCGGCCCCAGCTGGGCTGCCGCACCAGGAGGTTCCAGCTGCCTTTGCCGTTCTGGAGCGTAACCTGGTCGGTGGAAATGAGTTGGTTATAGTTGTCGTTGGTGAAATTGCTGATATCGTCGTCGCTTTCATCCCACCACCAGCGCCAGCGGATTTTGTAAAGTTGCACTTCCACTTTCCTGCTACCGCCGATGTACCGGCCGCTGGCGTCTACGTTCACGATGCTGACGGAGTGTGTTTTATCGGTGACGAGCATGCCGGTCAGGCTGTTCCCCGTCGGCGCGCTCACGCCCACGTACGAGTCGAACACGTGATAGGGCATGGAGAAATGGTCGATACTGAAATCGCCGCCGGGCTCGAACACTTTCACTTCGAAATTGGCTCTGAGCACGCCGGGCGCGCGTTCCCCGACGGGAATGCTGGCAGATACCGGCGCGGAGCCTTCCTCGTTGAGGCTCGATTCGAAAATGGTTTTGTTCTCGGTGGAGAAAGATTCGGTGGGGTCGTCGAAATGGTAACCATCGAGTTTCGGGAACGTGGTGCGCGATGAAGTGAGCGACACGTCCACTTTGGCTTTGAGGCTTTGCGCCGGCGCGCCGAAGAGCCATGCCGCGGTGAGGGTCCCTTTGGGCTGATGGTCTTTCACCAGCGATGCCTGTCCGCCGAAATCGAGTTTCACCTTGAGGCGGTTGGGCTTCACGGTTTCGATGCGGATGTTGCGCCTGAATTCCGCGCCGCCCACTTTCACCTTGGCGAGCCAGCTACCCGTGGGCGCATCGGCATCGGTGAGCGTGTTGAAATTATAGAATCCGTTGAGGGAAATATGTTGATTGATGCGTTTGTACAGTTGTCCTTTCGGGTTGTACAGTTCCAAAGTTACCGGGTGGTTTTCGGGGAGCTTGTTGTCTTTGTCTTCCAGGAGGAAGGTCAGGAACAGGGAATCCCCCGGTCGCCAAACCCCTCTTTCCCCATACAAAAACCCTTTCATCCCGTGCTGCACCTGTTCCCCCTTTACGTCGAAGCGGCTCAGGGGCAGCGAGGAACCGTCGTCCAGCTTCAGGTAGCCACGCTCGTTTTCGCGTTTGGCTACGAGGAGGTAGGGCTTTTTCTTCAGTTCGAACTTCGCGAAACCGTCGCCGTCACTTTTCGTGGTGAACACCACCTGGTTTTGATAGTCGAGCAGACTGATATCCACGCCAGACATGGGTTTCGCGTCACGGATATCCGTTACGGCCACTACCATGCTGTTATCGTTCCCGCGTTTGGCGATGATGCCGATGTTGGAAGCGACGATGTTGCGCGAAGCCCAGCGTTCGTAATGGTAGTAACTGTTTCGGCAGGGATTGTCGCGGTCGTCCCAGCTGTACCCGTAGGGATAATAATCGTCGTACCGGCGCCAGAACGCGTCGTCTTCGTCTATCCCGTCTTCCCCGTAATATTCCCTTTCGCTTTCCTCGCCGTCTTCATCCGCAGCTTCGTCGTCACCTTTGCAGGAGTACAATGCGTACGCTTTCCGGAACCCGATCCTAACGCGGTAAATGGCGCCCGGCTCGGCTTTGATGATCTGTTCCAGGTCGAGGTTAAAACGGTTGCGGTGGCGGAGGTTGAGGGATTTGTCGGTATCGAGGCGGATGGTTTTTTCCACCACGGGCGCCGCCACGCGGCGCAGCTCGTTATCCCCGTTGAGGGTGTTGCGCTGGAGGTATTGAGGGATGTTGCTTTCGTATATTTTCAGTACCGTCACGTCTACGGCGGTCAATCCCACGGCTTCGAACGGCATGACCAGTTTCCCGCTTTGCGGCATGATCACGCCTTTTCCGGGAATGGAAACGGAAGGCATTCTATTTTCGAAATTCACGCTGCCGGTAAAGGCTTTGCCGAGGCGGTCCTCAAAAGCGCTCAGTACGCCTTCGTTCACGACCACGGTGTAATTCCCTTCCAGGCGGCCCGGTGCGAAAACTTTCACTTCACTGCCTTCGACGGTATATTTCAGGTCGGATTGTCCGCTGATGGTGATGAGGCCTTCCAGCGCCTGTGTGGGCAGGAGCGGGCAGGAGAACTGGATGAGCACATGTTCTTCGGGTTCATAGCGAGGCTGAATGTCGAGCACCTTAAAATCCCCGATGGCCGGCACTTCCACTTCGCGGCTGTCTTTCACGCCGGATTTGATGGGCGCTCCGTCCCACAGGATGTGGAGCCTGGCCGCTACGGATTTCCGGATGATGTTGCCGATGGTGAAGCGATAGGTTCGGTTGGCAACGTCGTGCTGCCAGCTCATGGTGGTTTTCGCGCCTTCGTATTGTACGGTCACGAGTTTTTCGATGGCCTGTACGTCTTCCGCGTCGGAAGTCCGCACCACGCCGGTGAACTGCATTTTCTCGCGGCTGTTGCCGGCGGTTTTAAGGCCCAGGAGCTCCACTTCGAAGGAAGGCTTGATGACTTCGAACCCGAATTCGAAGACTTTGAACTGCGAGGGAACGGCCATTACTTTCCCGAGCCTGAACTTGCCGGTGTAGCGTTTTCCGGGCTCGAGGTTCTTGTCTGGCCTGAATTCCAGCGTGGTAGCGTCTATCCAGAAAGCCTTCCCGGAGATAGCGGGGGAGAACGAGAATACGTCTTCCTCCACCGGTTCGTTGACGGCGTGGGTCACGTTCACGTCGCCGGCCAGCTGGATGCGGATGGCGCTTTGTTTGGAAATGATGCCAGACGTGTAGGCGTCGATGTAGCGGGCGAAAGCGGGGTCCACTTCTTTTGCTTTCGTTCCGCATCCTGCCTGGAATAACGCTGCGGCAAATACGGTTAACAGACAGGCCAGGGGCAGTAGCCGTTTGGTCGGATGCATAATGTAGGAGGTTTTTGAATGGACTAAAGGTATCGGATTTATATCATTTTCCCGCTGCGGATGCGCAAAAAGCGGTTCACGGGTGCGGGCAGCTCTTCTTCATAATGCGTAACGTAAATCATGGTCACGTCCATATGTTCGCAGAGCATTTCTATGATTTTTTTGAAGTGATTTCGCTGATGGTCGTCCAAACCCTGGGTAGGTTCGTCGAAGATGAGCAGCGGCGGATTTTTGACGAGGGCGCGGGCCAGCAGTACGAGCCGCTGGATGCCGGCGGGCACGTTCTTGAAAAGCTCCCCGGCATAATTCGCACTTTCCAGTACCTGCAGCCATTTCCCGGCGGTTTCCAGTTGTTCGGGGGTGGCGGGGCGCATGTAGCCGATGGTGTCATAGAACCCCGAGGCGGCAACTTGCAGGCAGGTGGCGTCGGATTTGAAATACTGGTGCAGTTCGGGGGATACGAAACCGATCTTCCGTTTGATGTCCCAGATGCTTTCCCCGCTGCCTCTTTTGCGGTCGAACAGGACGATGCGGTTGGCATACGACTGTGGGTTATCGGCCGTGATGAGGCTGAGGAGCGTGCTTTTTCCGGAACCGTTCGGTCCGAGTAGCGCCCATTTCTCGCCGGGGCGGACGTGCCAGCCGATGCCATCGAGGATAACGTTCTCACCATATTTCACATGGATGTTCTCCATTTGCACGATCGAGGTGAAATCGTATTTCGGGGCGGATTCGGTGAGAGATGCAACGAGCCCCGCGTCCATGGCGGTTGCGGCGGATTCCGGGGCTTCCGGGCGGTATTGCGCCAGGTATTCGGCGCGCGTCCAGGAGCCGGCGATGCGGCCACCGTCGAGTTCGAGGACGTGGGTGATGGCGGAGGGGATTTCCTGCGGGGTGGTAACGAGCACCACGGCCACGCCCGACGCGGCCAGGTGGTCTACGATGCCGTGGAAGGCCTGGCGGGTGGCTACATCGAGGCCGATGAAGGGATTATCGAGCAGCAGGAGCTCCGGCTGGCGCAGGAGCGCCCGGGCGATCATGACCCGGCGGGTTTCGCCGTTGGAGAGTTTGATGAGCTCTTTTTGGCGAAGGGGCCCGATGTTGAGGGGCGCCAGCAGGGGGGCGTCCGAGCGGTTTTCGAGGTATTCGTCGACCGTAGGTGCGTCTTCGGCGTCCATCGAGTTGAAACGCTGCTGGTAATAAAAATCCGGCATGTTCGATTTGTTCCTGAAATCGTTGTGATGCCCTACCATGGCTACGAGGCGGCGATAATTAAAGTAAGGGTCGTCTACGGGGTGCGTCTCCCGGTAGCGTTCATAAAAATAATGTCGGATACTCCCGCCGATCACATTATTTTTGCCGATAATTGTGTGAAGGAGGCTGGTCTTACCGGCCCCGCTCCTGCCAACTATCGCCCAGTGCTCACCGGTGTTGACATGCCAGGTGAATTCCTTCAGAAGGGTGTATTGCTGGTTACGGACCGTGATACGGTCCATCGACAGGAATGGGAGAGAATGGCTGCTCATGTTCGAAAAGGCTGTATGGTTTCCGGGGGCCAATTTCGGCACTCTATCCCTGAAATCAAACCCCCAAACGTGAAAAATTATCAAAAAAGGGTATAATAATGGATATAAGGTGGGAAATCAAGTCGTTCGAAGCGTTGAGCAACGAAGAATTGTACCAGGTGCTGCGGCTGCGGAACGAAGTGTTCGTGGTGGAGCAGCAGTGTGCCTACCAGGATGCCGACAACTACGACCAGCGGGCTTTCCACGTTATGGGCAGCACGGATGCCGGATTGGCAGCCTATACCCGGATATTTGCGCCCGGCATCAAGTTTGACGTGGCATCCATAGGCCGGGTGGTCACAGCTTCGTTTGCGAGAAATCATGGTTTCGGGCGGGAGCTGATGAACGTTTCGATTGCTGCGGTGCAGGAGAAATGGGGAAATATCGCTATTAAGATCAGTGCACAGCAATATTTACAGAAATTTTATGAATCTTTGGGGTTCGTACAGTGTAGTGATACGTATTTGGAGGATAATATCCCCCACATTGAAATGATTAGAGCATAATTATATATAAATTCAAAAAATGACGCCACTTGAACAGCTGCGTAAAATGCTGGACGAGCAGTATTATACGCAACAGAAAGAGGAATACTCGGTAGAATTGTTCCCCGGGCTTTCCGAAGACGAAATAGACGACATCGGCAATCAATTGCGCACCAATTATATCCCGGACGAGATCAGGGAACTCCTGGCCTTTTCCAGCGGTTTCCTCTTTTACGGCCTGGACGCCATTACTTTCGATGCGGTAAATGAATTCGAGATCCCGAACCTGATCCCCCGTTCTATCCGTATCGCCGGCGACGGCTACGGCAACAGCTGGGTGGTGGACGTGGATGCCGAGGGCGACTGGGGCAGCGTGTTCTACGTTGGCCATTCTCCCGCTGTGATCGTGAAGCAGGCGGATTCCCTCACGGGTTTCCTCGAACAGCTGCACGAATACGGTAAAGACCCGCGCAAATCGAACATCGGCCTGGTACACGAGATCGTCGTGAACGACATCTGGAACCGGGAAGACGGGCTGATTGGCCGCGACGATGCCAGTTATTCCGAAGATGCCGAACTGTCTGACTTCGCGCGCCGCCTGCCCCATTACTATATGCTGGGCGATCTGCGCTTCAGCGAAGTGGGCTCCGGTTTCGCCTGGGGCAAGTTCAGCACCGATCCCCGCGGTATTATCCGTTTCAAGGAAGGATATCTCTGGGGCATCGAGAAGAAAACTCCCCGGCCCGGTGGCTTCGGCGGAGGCGGTGGTCGCTTCGGCGGCGGTGGCGGCGGTCGTTTCGGCGGCGGCGGCAACCGTGGCGGCGGTGGCTACGGCGGCGGTAATCGTGGTGGCGGCGGCTATGGCGGCGGTGGAAACCGTGGCGGCGGCGGCGGTTACGGCGGCAATCGTGGCGGCGGTGGCGGCTATGATCGCGGCGGCGGCGGTTACGATCGCGGTGGAGACCGCGGTGGTTACGGCGGCGGCGGAGATCGTGGCGGTTATGGCGGCGGTGGCGACCGTGGCGGATATGACCGCGGCGGCGGATACGATCGCGGTGGTGATCGCGGCGGATACTCCGGCGGCGGTGACCGTGGCGGTTATGATCGCGGTGGCGACCGTGGCGGCTTCGACAGAGGTGGAGACCGCGGCGGGTACGACCGTGATAAAGGTAACAGCGGTGAAGAACGCGACTTTAACAGATAATATCGCTAAGGCATATATGCAAATCCCCGGTCCGTCGGACCGGGGATTTTTTATGCGAACCCCTATTCCGCAAACGGAAGCCTCTCCAAACCCAATCCCCCATTATTCAATCTTCCAACCCTCAAATCCATCCCACACCTGCCCCATCCACGTCATCCATAAAAAGCAACCTCATCTTCCTTTCAATCATAAATCCCTCAAATCCATCCGTCCCCCGCTCCATCCACGACATCCAATAAGGCAACTGCTTCCCCATTCAATCAGCATTCCCGCAATTATGCCTCCCCTTTCTCCAGCCAACCTAATTCAGCATTTCCCATCAACATAAAAATTGCCAAAAAAAGTCCCCGGCTGACCAGCAACCGGGGACGTATAACTTTCGTTCCGACTTATCAGGGAAGGCTCATTTTCTGCTTCACTTTCCACATTGGCAGCAAATAAGAGACCGTGTACTGCATATCAAACACATTGCCCTTGTTGCCTTTGCCGAAACCCGGGATCACCATCGGCGGATAATCTCCTTTCGATATTTTCTTCGTCAGCAGCAACCGGTCCTGGATGCTCCATCCGAGGTAAAAATTCTTCAATACTTCCACTTTCATCCCTACCGACACCTCGATCCAGTGGGCGGTTTTGGTGGATGATGCCAGGCTGCCCCGGAAATCTCCCCAGTAACTGCCGGGCACTTCGTAATTCGGCAATTCGTAATTGAACAGCGCAAATCCGTATTTCATCCCGGCGAACAGCATGAAATTCTCCTTCGGCACCTGCTTTTTCAACAGGTTGTAATTCACACCGAGCGAGATCGCCATGCCGTTGCCTTTGTAATTGTACAAGGTATCGGAATGCGAAGTTCGGTTCCAGGAAATATCCGATGCAAAGAAAATACGGTCGCGGTAACGGGCGTCGAGGGTAATGGTGGCGTCTGTGCGATAGGGTTGGAAAAAGTGCATCGCAATGCGCGAAAGGTCCGTACCGATACGCAGCCCTGCCGGCACTTCCACCACCAGGGCCTTCGCGGAATCCTTCTTTTTGTCCTGCGGGGCGGCAGCACCTTTGTCCTGCGCAACGGCACAGCAGGCGATCAGCAGGAAGCAGGCGCTAAAAATGGAGGATAATGTGAATTTCATTAATCGTTGTTATGTTTTTGGCGTTGAGCTGCACGGATTTAACGACATGCTTCGTAGACCAGGCGGAGTCGATGTTGAAATACATCACCACGCCGCACCCGGCAGACACGAAGTGCGGCTGGCGTTTGTACGCGAAGGTGAGCGTATCGGCCTTCGCCGTACTGTCTGACTGAAAATAGAACCGGCTCGTATCGTTATGCAGATCGAGCGGCAATTGCATGCCGCTGAGGCCGGTACGCTTCCGGATCAGGCTGTCTTTGTTCAGGGCAAACACCGTTACCTTGGGCAGCACGGTATCTTTATTCTGGGAGGGATTGCCGGGAACGGGATAGCGGAAACGGATGTTGGCAAAGGTACGCGTATCCTGATCGCACACCTTGGTATCGTCGTCGCACGCGGAAAGTGCCGCCATGCAACAAAGAAACAGGAACAGATATTTCATATAACGGGCTGTTGGCATGGTTCGCCTATTGCTTGAGTTCTTTCTTCAAAAATAAGGCGGTATGGCTTTCCTTGCATTTGCTCACTTCTTCCGGGGTTCCGGTGGCGAGGATGCGCCCGCCGCCTTCGCCGCCTTCGGGGCCGAGGTCTACCACATAATCCGCCACTTTCACCACATCGAGGTTATGCTCGATGACGAGCACGGTATTGCCCCGGTCTACCAGTTTGTTCAACACGTTGAGCAGCAGCTGGATATCCTGGAAATGGAGGCCCGTGGTGGGCTCGTCGAGGATATAAATGGTTTTGCCGGTATCCTTTTTCGACAGTTCGGTCGCCACTTTCACACGCTGCGCCTCGCCTCCCGAAAGGGTTACGGCCGATTGCCCCAGGGTGATGTATCCCAGGCCCACGTCTTGCAGGGTCTTCACTTTGCGATGAAGGTACGGCACGGCCTGGAAGAATTCCACGGCTTCCTCGACGGTCATGTCCAGCACATCGCTGATGGATTTGCCTTTATAGCGGATTTCGAGGGTTTCGCGGTTATAACGGCGGCCGTTACATTTTTCGCAATGCACGTACACATCCGGCAAAAAGTTCATTTCGATCACCCGAACGCCTGCGCCTTCGCAAACGTCGCAGCGGCCGCCTTTCACGTTGAAGGAGAAACGGCCGGCGTTGTACCCGCGGATCTTGGCTTCGGGCACCGCGGCAAAAAGCTGCCTGATCTCAGTGAAGAATCCGCAATACGTGGCCGGATTGCTGCGCGGAGTGCGCCCGATGGGCGACTGGTCGATCTCGATCACCTTGTCCAGTTCCTCCAGCCCTTTCACGCTTTTATACGGCATGGGCGTCAGTTTGGAGTTGTAGGCGTGGCGGGAAAGGATCGGGTATAGCGTTTCGTTGATGAGCGTGGATTTGCCGCTGCCAGAAACGCCGGTCACGCAGATGAACGTTCCGAGCGGCAGTTTGATGCCGACATTCTTGAGGTTGTTGCCGGATGCGCCTTTCAGTTCCAGGAACTTCCCATTGCCTTTGCGGCGCTCTTTGGGCACGGCGATTTCGTGTATCCCGTTCAGATATCCCGCCGTGGCGGTTTTCAGCTTCAGCATTTCGGCCGGTGTGCCCTGGGCTACCACCTGGCCGCCGTGCAGGCCTGCACCCGGACCGATATCGATCAGGTGGTCTGCATGGAGCATGATGTCTTTATCGTGTTCCACCACCAGCACCGAGTTCCCCATTTCCTTGAGGTTGCGCAGTGCGTCGATGAGGCGCATATTGTCTCGCTGATGCAGCCCGATGCTGGGCTCGTCGAGGATATAAGTGATGCCCATGAGCTGCGATCCGATCTGCGTGGCCAGGCGGATACGCTGGCTTTCGCCGCCGGACAGCGTGCGGGTAGGACGGTTGAGCGTGAGGTACGTGAGGCCCACGTCCAGCAGGAAGCCGAGCCGTTCGCGGATTTCCTTCAGCACGTCTTTGGCGATCACGTTCTGCTTGTTGCTCAGGCGTTTTTCGATATCGCTGAACCAAACTGCCAGGCTGGCGAGGTTCAGTTCACCGAGCTCGGAAATATTTTTCCTGTCCACCCTGAACATGAGGCTTTCCTTCTTGAGGCGGGTGCCGTTGCATTCCGGGCAAGCCGAAAGCTGCATGAAGCCTTCGGCCCAGTTGCGCACGTAGTCGGAAGAGGTATCGTTGAAATACCGGCGTACCATATTTACCACGCCTTCGTATTCCGTGGCGTAGGGTTCCGGGGCACCGTTTTCCTCGAATCCCATGTCCACTTCCAGTTTGCCGTTCTCGTCACCGAAAAGGAGCACGTTGAGGGCGTTTTCCGGGATTTTTTCAATGGGTGCGGAAAGGGAGAATTTATATTTTTTGGCGAGTTGCTGTACCTGCTTGAATGTGAAAGTGTCGCGCGCTTCGCCGAGGGGCACGAGGCCGCCCTCGTTGATGGATTTGCTGCGGTCGGGCAGCACATCGTCCATATTGATCTGGTAAATGGTGCCGAGGCCTTTGCAGCGGGGGCAGGCGCCGTAGGGCGAGTTGAAGGAGAAGGTGTTGGGCGATGGTTCTTCGTAGGAAATGCCCGTGTCTTCACACATCAGCTGCCGGCTGTACTGGGAAAGTTTGCCGGAATCGTGGTCCATGACGAACATGAGCCCTTTGCCCAGCTGGAGCGCTTTCTGGACGCTCTGGCTGATGCGGACGCGGGCATCGTCCTGCACCTGGATGCGGTCTATCACCAGTTCGATATCATGGATCTTGTACCGGTCTACCTGCATTCTTTCTTTGAGGTCCATCACTTCCCCGTCTACCCGTACTTTAACGAATCCCTGTTTGCGGACCTGTTCGAAAAGCTCGCGGTAATGGCCTTTACGGCCACGGACGAGGGGGGCGAGGATGACCAGTTTCTTTTTCGGGAAATGGGAAAAAATGTGCGCCATGATCTCTTCTTCGGAGAAGCGGGTCATGCGCTTGCCGGTGTTATAGGAGAAGGCTTCGCTGGCGCGGGCGTAGAGCAGGCGCAGGAAGTCGTATATCTCGGTGATGGTGCCGACGGTGGAACGGGGGTTCTTGTTGGTCGTTTTCTGCTCGATGGAAATAACGGGGGAAAGGCCGGTGATTTTGTCTACGTCCGGGCGTTCCATATCGCCAATAAACTGGCGGGCGTAGGCCCCGAAGCTTTCCATATAGCGGCGCTGACCTTCGGCGTAAATAGTGTCGAACGCCAGCGACGATTTGCCGCTGCCGCTGATGCCTGTAATTACGACCAGACTGTTTTTCGGAATACGGATATCCAGGTTTTTCAGGTTATGTTCCCTGGCGCCGTAAACTTCGATCATTTCATCGCTGTGCACGATGGGAGCCGGTTGTTCCGTTGTTTTTTGCTTTTTTGCCATATTAGATCCCGAACGCAAATTGAGGGTATAAAACTACGCATTTACCAAGGGATGGAAAAATCCGAGTTTCCCCAATTATATAATGAAAAAATAAATATCAATAAATCAAATATGAGAAGGGCTGCAGACTACTGGTCGGCTTGCCGGTCCATTTTATGCATCTCTTTCGGATGAATGCTGTTAACCCGAATCCCGGATCTCTACATACCCTGCAGGCATGCGGCCAACCCGACCCTGCATCCAGGTCCCAACCGGTGGGCGGGCGCCTGGAATATGCCTCGAACATCGTGCAACTGCACCTGGCCGCACGGTGAATAAATCTGCGCTGCCCGCATGTAGTGAGAGCGCAACTCCACATCAACACATGACCAATCCCGCATAACCCATTCGAACACAAACAACGGGCGCATCAGATGATGCGCCCGCTTGCTTACTTTCCTGCCGGAATTTGTCCGGCGCTTACCAGATCGGCGCTTCGCACTGATAACACTTTGAAAGGCCGTAAAAAAATGACCGGAGGCATTCCGGCGGCGGGGAGACCACTTCCCTGCGCCACCCCCGGCCGATCGGGATTTCCGCTCAGCGATAACTTTTCACTGAAGCGGAAGTAGCCGCCAGCGTGGAGATTCGCCGGGGAATACCCGTGTTGGCAACGGATTCCGTGATTTGTAACATGGGGTCGTAATCCGGGATGTGCTCCAACCGGAAGATGTAACGTACCGGGGAGGGATGCCTTTGATCCATCCTGTTACCCGGTTCGGGCTTTGTTTTCGCCAGATACCCTTCCGTGATCGGAGACATGCTTGTTCCCAGCAACATGGGATCGTGATCCGGTGTTACATCCGGTTTGAATTGGAAGGCTCGCGCATGGATGCGATGCATCGTTACTATAGAACCCGCCATCACAGCGGGCTCCGCCAATTCACCACCGGGGGTGTTGCCGGGCAATTGAGGCTCGCGGTCCGGGCCCGCTTCGACCCTGAACCGGTACGAAATGGGGACAGGGTGCGACTTCGCTGCCCCGAAAGCCGCCGTACGGGCGGTATCGGGCACAACGGAATGGGGTGCGGACAAACATTCAGTGTCCATCAACATGGGATCGTAGTCCGGAATTTGATCCAGGAAATTATAACGGATCGGTACCGGGTGAACCGTCTGCCGGGCACATCCCGATGTCAACATAACAATGGTAGCTGCTACCAGCACGAACAGGGTTTTACAATGTTTCATTACTTGTTTTTGTTTTGCTTTTACCCGGCCGCTTTGCCCGGATGCCTTATCCAGCTTTATCTTTCTTTCCGATTATTGGAGAAGCCCGCCACGCCGGAACAACCGCCCACAAAGCCGCGCTTCGGTCCCCCCGCTCCGGCCCCGGGCTTCCGCCGCAAGACCATCGCGCCGGGAAACACCCCGCGCTCCCGGAGCATCTGTACCGGGTTTGTCTTTTACCTCGTGTGCAATACACTGCCAGCCCGCAACGAAACCTCGCCGCGAACAAACATCAGCCATCACTCCCGCACCTGCATTATTTTTCTTCGGCGCCCGCATCTCGCAGCACACCAACGGCTACTTACAGCCCGTTACAGGAATTACCCGGAACAACCGCCCATACTGCATTACAGCATAGCCGCCCCTCAGGCAATGGCAAAAATCGGAAATCAATCAAGTTGTGATAAAACAGCCTACATCGCATTCGGATGGAAGGTTAACGAAGACAAAAATACTAAAAATTTTAGCAAAAAGAAGGGGAATTTGGGATATTTGATTTGATAATGCGTAAAAAACTAAAAGGGCGGAAGTTGTATTTCCGCCCTTTTTATCGTCAATTATGTTCGTGCGTATTAGCCCTTGAACTTCGCGAAAGCCGCAATGGCATTGTGCCCGCCAAATCCAAACGTATTGCTCAGCGCCACATTCACCGTACGCTTTTGCGCCTCGCCCAGCGTCAGGTTCAGGCCCGCCGGGATATCTTCTCCCAACTCGGTCGTATTGATCGTCGGAGGAACGATGTCTTCTTTCACCGCCATGATACAGGCGATCGCCTCAATCGCACCGGCAGCGCCCAACAGGTGCCCCGTCATCGATTTCGTTGCACTGATGTTCAGCTTGCTCGCATGTTCGCCAAACAGCGTCTTGATCGCTTTCAGCTCGCTCACGTCGCCCAGCGGCGTAGAAGTAGCGTGCGCATTAATGTAATCCACATCGGTCAGCGTAAGCCCCGCATCGTCGAGCGCCTCTTTCATGCCCAGCTGCGCGCCAAGCCCTTCAGGATGCGTAGCCGTGAGGTGGTATGCGTCGCAGCTCATGGCGCCGCCCACCATTTCACCGTAGATCGTAGCCCCGCGTGCGATCGCATGGTCGTAATCTTCGAGAATGATCGCTCCCGCACCTTCGCCCATTACGAAACCATCGCGGTCTTTATCGAACGGACGGGAAGCATGCTGCGGATCGTCGTTACGGGTGCTCAGCGCCTTCAAAGCGTTGAAACCCGCGATGCCCGCGCGTGTTACCGGGCTCTCGGAACCACCGGCCACGATCATGTTGGCCTTGCCGAGACGGATATAGTTGAAAGCGTCTACCAGCGCACTGTTGGAAGATGCGCAGGCAGAAACGGTGCAATAGTTGATACCCATCAACCCGTACCTGATCGCGATCTGGCCGGCAGCGATGTCGGAAATCAAACGGGGAATGAAAAACGGATTGAACTTCGGAACGAAATTCATTTGCGCGAATTCTACAATCTGGTCTTCGAAGGTCTGCATTCCGCCGTTCCCCGACGCCCAGATCACTCCAAACCGGCTACGGTCCACCGTCTCCAGGTTCACGCCGCTGTTCTCGATCGCCTGCTGTGCGGCAATCATGGCATACTGCGTAAACATATCCATCTTCCGCGCTTCCTTCTTCTCTATATATGCATCAATGTCCAGTCCTTTCAGTTCACAGGCGAATTTAGTCTTGAATGCTGTGGTGTCGAACCGGGTAATCGGGCCTGCGCCGCTCTTACCGGCTTTCATGTTTTCCCAGAAGGAGTTTACATCCAGACCGATCGGCGTGATGGCTCCCATCCCGGTTACTACGACTCTCCTCAGTGTAACAGTACGCATAGATTATACTTTGAATGACAAAAGTTAGGTCGCAAAGTTACTCGAATATTATCACGTTTGTGCATACGCATGAGAAAAAAGACGCATATACTTTGATTTTTAAATCCCTGTAACCCCAAAACCCGTTAAAACTGTAAATATATCGGCATCATGGGCTCCTGCGTCTTCACCTCGTTCAACATCCAGATAAACAGCACCATCACCGCCGCCGCTCCCGCCCAATGCAGGTTGGAAAAGCCCAGCGACAGTTTTTCATCCCATTTTGACGGTAAAAAATGCAGCAAATACCCTAAACCCATCAACATAAAAACCTCAGGGTATCCGGCCAGTACTTCGCCCAGCAAATGCCCCTGGAAATTCCCCGTTACCTGCCCCAGCAATTCCCAGGCCCCGGCGAATGTTTCGGACTTGAAAAATATCCAGCAGAAACAAACCAGGTGGAACGTGAACAGCACACCGCCAACTTTCCACAACCCGGCACGCAAAGGCGTGGCCCGTAGCCATTGCCGTTTTTGCTGCCAGCCGGCCCACAATTTATCGACCGCCAAAGCCCCGCCGTGCACGCCTCCCCAGCATATAAAATTCCAGCTGGCACCATGCCAGAACCCGCCGACGAGCATCGTCAGCATCAGGTTCACATATTGCCGGAACTTGCCCTTGCGGTTGCCGCCCAGGGGAATGTAGACGTAATCGCGCAGCCAGCTCGACAAACTAATATGCCATCTCCGCCAGAACTCCGTGATGGAACTGCTTTGATAAGGCTTGTCGAAGTTCGGGGGGATGACGAACCCCGTCCACCGCGCAATCCCGATCGCCATGTCGGAATACCCGGAAAAGTCGCAATAGATCACCATCGCATAACCGTAAACGCCCAACAGGCATTCGATACCGGTGTGGCGCGCGGGATCGTCGAAAATATATTGTACGAAATGCTGGTAAATGAAATCCGAAATGACCACCTTTTTGAAAAGCCCGTTCATGATGAGGAACATCCCTTTCCCCACGTCTTCTTTGGACAGCACGTACGGCCGGCGGATCTGCGGAATGAAATCCGCCGCGCGCACGATGGGGCCCATCATCAGTTTCGGGAAAAACGACAGGAAGAAAAGATAATCCATGAACTTGTCTACCGGCTTGATTTCCCTGCGATACACGTCTATCGTGTAACTCAGGTTCTCGAAAGTATAAAACGAAATCCCGATCGGCAGCAAAACCTGGATGGGGTGGATGTTTCCGTTGGCGAGGTCGTTGATGCAGGTGATGAAGAAATTCGTGTACTTGAAATAAAATAGCAGACCGATGTTGATGATCACGCTGAACCATAGCAAGCCTTTCCTGACGCTGTCTTTCGTTTCGCGGTGGATGCGGTTGCTGAGGTAAAAATCCACGATGGCGGCGATGATGACGAGCAGGACGTAGCTGCCGCAGGCGAGGTAGAAAAAGTACAGGCTGAAGAAGCTGAAAACGGCTACGCGTCCGCGTTCGCTGTTGCGCACCAGTTGGTAGCAGAGCAGGAATGCCGCGAGGAAGAACAGGAAAAAACCGCTGTTGAAAAGTATCGGCGTTTTTTCGTTATACAGGAGCAGGGAATACAGGTTTTCGAGGGACATGCGTCAGTTTTTCCGTATGGTTTGTTGCCAGCTACGATACCCCTGCAGGATAGCTTTTCCGAGCTGTTCGCCCTGCAGGCGGTAACCGTTTGCGTTAAAGTGGACGTGATCGTGGCTCCAGGCGCGGGTGTACCGGCTATCGGACCGCATTTCGCCGAAGAGGTCCCAATAGGCGTGGCCTTCGTCGCGGCAGAAATCGATGATGGCCTGGCGGACCGTTGCGGCCTGGGGCACGGCGATGAATTTAGTGCGGTACTTCGTGCGCTTGGAGCCTTTCGGGCGGTAAGCCACAGATCGCTTTTTCATCATGCCGGAAGGCGGTGTGGTGAAGAGAAACTTTGCATCCGGCGCGTATTCCCGCACTGCGGTCACCGTTTTTTCCATTTCCGTTTTCAGTTGGCCGGCCGTAATTGCGCCGAAAGCTTCATTCGTCCCTAAAGAAAGAATGACGAGCAACGGCTTCGTCAACATCCCCGCCGCACCCGCTACGCTGCCGTCGAAAAGATTGTAATGCTGAAACTGGGCACCGTTGATGCCGATGGCACTGTAATTAATTCCTTTCGCTGAGCGCTCGTCAACAGCGCCGTAAAACCGGCTGATCCCTGGGAAACGTATCGCCAGGGCCTTCATACCGCTATCCGCTTTGATGCGTATTTCGCGCTCCGGCGCATCTTTTCCGCCTTCAAACACCCATCCGCCGGTTACTTCCGGTACATCATTTCCTTTATACCAAACCCGCAGCCAATGGATCGCACTGTCAGACGTAAACTGGACCGTGGCCGGTGCCGATTCCCGGGAAAGCATGATGCCGCCGGGCCCGGGCCATTCGCTGATATTACGGTCTACCATCCGCTCGCCGTTCCAGCGGACATTGCTGCCCCACTTATATCCGTCCGGACCGTTGGTGCCGGCCAGGTTGTAAGGGAACACGAAGCCCCGGCCAGCGTACCCGAACTGGTCTTGCAGCACTTTCCGCACCGCATCGGGGTAAGTGCCGGCCTGGACGTGGGAGTCGCCCAAATGCAGCATGGAT
Source organism: Chitinophaga rhizosphaerae (assembly GCF_003958645.1). Lineage (GTDB taxonomy): Bacteria > Bacteroidota > Bacteroidia > Chitinophagales > Chitinophagaceae > Chitinophaga > Chitinophaga rhizosphaerae. The sequence continues at coordinate 25,616 of NZ_RXLO01000003.1, read as the reverse complement.
ATGGCATTTGTGCTGGTATCGAGGGCCTGGTACACGGGGTACAGCCCCGTATCGTTCATCAGCTTCTGGGCATGCGCGCCCAGCCAGCCGCCGGCCAGCAACATCATGGCAACCGCCCGTCTACATAGCTTCCTGCCTGAATTCATCCATGATCGCTTTATACAGCAGGGCGCCTACTTTGGAAGCCCCGCGGAAGTTGAAGTGTGTGTAATCCTTATTCGCCAGCGCCTGTTCGCCTTCTACCCAGCGCGCCATCGCCCCGTCTCCGCCCATGGCGGAATAGAGGTTCCAGTAAGCCATCCCGTTTTCTTCGGCGAACTGGTGCTGCACTTTCAGGAGCGCCTTCACACCGGGAGCCGTCACGTATTTACCGTTCTTGCGGTACGATTTATCCGCCGTGCCCACGATGAGGAAGCTGGACTGCGGGAAGTATCTCCGCAAAGAATCCACCACTTTTTCCATGGGGCGCTCGTACCAGTCGAACCGCGTGTTTTCGGGCATGAACAGCACGTTGGCACCGTAATGGAGCACGATCAGGTCGTACGGGCGGACCGACTGTACCTGTTTCCACATGTCGCTGCTGAGTTTTCCCAGCTCGATGCCGCTGATCCCGCGGAAAGAAAAATTATCGAGAAATATCCCGTTCCCGCTTTCGAAGCAAACGCCGTACAGGGGCACCTTCTGCTCGCCGGCGAATTTGAAGGTGAGGGACCGGGTGGCCGAATCGGTAAGGAACGAGTAGGCGTTGAGGTTACCATTGCCTTGCAGTTTGGCTGGCTGGTCGTTGATCTTCACCTGTCCGGCGCCTTTTCCGTACAGCAGGCTCACTTCGCCGAATTCGTCGAGGCGTTGCCGTTTGACGGGCTGGAAGCGGACCCAGCTTTCGGGAGCGGGTATGAAGGCATGCCCTGAAATACCCAGCTCCACGCCGGCGGGCGGGGAATTTTTGAAATGATAGTCGGTCCAGTTGGGAGAAAAGCTGTGCGTGATGGTGGTCCGGAATCCGGAAACGACCGAAGTGGCGGGCACGAACCCGACGCCTTCTCCGCCGAAATATGCCTGGAGGCTGTCGCGAAGGTCCTGGGTGATGAGGTCTCCCTCGATCATGGAATCCCCGAAATAGGCGATGCGTACTTTCTTGCGGGAGCCGGTGCGGAGTTGGCGGAGGGCTTCCACGAAATGGTGCATCCCGGCGCCGGGGGCGCCCGTCGTATAGCCGTAATCGAGAATTCCCGGGTAAGTGAGATAGTCCCGCGGAGGCAGGGGCGCCTTGTGCAGGGAATCCGTTCCCCGGGCCGTGTCTGCCACGGCGAGCAAGGCCGCATCGGCAACCGTTTCCGTAACGGGAGCGGGCGTACGCAGATCGGCGAAAATATCGAGTGGACGAAGGGTGTAATTACCCGCTGAAACCACCGGTTTCAGGAACGAAACCGCTGCCAGGCCCACGATGGCGCCCATGGTTATGAGAAGCGGATAGGGATGTTTATTTCCGGAAGACATAAGTCGGCATATTCGAAATAAGCGGTCTTCCCGCTGCAATCAGTCGCAAATCTACAGTTTGGCGAGCTTCATTGCATCATCCAGTTCATATAATTTGTATTTTTTAATCATGGACCGGACCCTGCTCACCCAAACCTGCCCTGCAGTGGAGTAGCCGGAACGGATCAGCTTGTCGAGCCATTGATTATAATCGTCGTTTCCTTTCATGGCCACGAACCACTTCTTTTTCATCACCACTTTCGTAAAATGACGGTAAGAAGCGGAGTCGCTGGTGTATTCGCGGTACATGCTGCGATAGGTGAAGCCGCGCTTGGCGAGATTGTTTTTTCCGACGATCCCGAAATGATTTTTCAGCAAACGGGCGTTTTTGCTCGTGCCCATGCCTGATTCCAGCATCGCGATGCCGAGAATGACACTGGCCGGCACACCGGTTTCCTGGGAGAGGGTAACAGCAATGGGGCGAAATTGCTCAAGATACTTTTTGGGGGTTTTCTGCGCCGAAACGGTCAAACTGGAAATCAGCATCCCGCCCAACAGCAGCTTTCTTCTGGTTAAAAACATGCGAAATATTTAGATGAACCCATCCACACTGTTCCCGGATCACCCCGCAATATTACGCCATTCTGAAAGATTAAATGTAAGTGATATGTTAATATGTTATAATTTATGGTAATTATTATATCATATTAACATGATTTCTTCCGAAATGGAGAAAATAATGTCAGGCTTCGTCCTGCGCGCAGTCTGCAAATGTGAAGTTCAGATGGCCCGTGCGGAGCCCGTGCCCCTGGTACACTACCATCTTCAGCCAGTAACGGCCATCGTCGAGATGGATCAGTTCACAGGTTTCGATCTGGAGGTTGTAAAAAGAGCGAAGGTCCATATCCAGCTGTAAATCAGCGGTTTGATCGAACACAAAAGGATACAGGCGGTCTTCGTCCGACTTTTCGTCGTACACGGCGAAAGTGAGGGCGATAGACTCGTCTTCGAAATTGAAACGCAACTGGTAAATGCCCTGGTCTGCGAGGCTGAGTTGCTGTATGGCGGCGATGGTTTGAATGGTCGTTTCCATATTCTGTGTGCTGAAAAGAGAAGCCATACCCTTTGCGGATATGGCTTTCATAAGGTAATAGCTGTCAGTTTACAATTACTTTTTCACGAGCGACAGGGCCAGTTCGTCGAGCTGGACCTGGTCGATAGAAGACGGTGCGTCGAGCATCACATCGCGGCCCGAGTTGTTTTTCGGGAAAGCGATGAAGTCGCGGATCGTTTCGCTGCCGCCCAGCAGGGAGCAGAAGCGGTCGAACCCGAAAGCGATCCCCCCGTGCGGAGGTGCGCCATACTCGAATGCGCCCAGCAGGAACCCGAACTTGTGATCTGCCTCTTCCTTGCTCATCCCGAGGGCGGAGAACATTTTCTCCTGCAGGTCGCGCTGGAAGATACGGATGGAGCCGCCGCCGATTTCGGTGCCGTTCAGGACGATGTCGTAAGCGTTCGCCTTGATCTTCGCGTACTGGGACAGGTCGTCCATCAGGTGGATATGCTCGGGCTTGGGTGCCGTGAACGGGTGGTGGCGGGCTACCCAGCGGTTTTCTTCTTCCGCGTATTCGAACAGCGGGAAGTCGATCACCCACAGGGGCTTGTACACGTCTTTGTTGCGAAGGCCGAGGCGCTCGCCCATTTCGAGGCGGAGCTCGCTCATGGCTTTGCGGGTGCGCTCTTCCTTACCGGCGAGGATGAGGATGAGATCGCCCGGCTGGCTCTGGCACTGGTCTGCGAACAGTTTCAGGGCTTGCTCGTTGAAGAACTTATCGACAGACGATTTGAGGGAACCGTCGGTATTGTGCTTGATATAAACGAGGCCGTTCATGCTGATCTGCGGGCGTTTCACCCATTCGGTCAGCTCATCGAGCTGCTTGCGGGTATATTCGCTGCAACCGGTCACGTTGATGCCGACAACCAGTTCTGCATCGTCGAACACCTTAAAACCGTTGCCACGGCCCACTTCGCCGAGGTCAACCAGTTTCATTTCGAAACGGATATCGGGTTTGTCGTTGCCGTAATACTTCATCGCATCTTCCCAGGTCATGCGGGGGAAAGGCTCGTTGAACTCGATGCCTTTAATTTCGCGGAAGATGTGTTTGGTCATCTCCTCGAAATTGCCCAGCACGTCTTCCTGGTCCACGAAGCTCATTTCGCAGTCGATCTGGGTGAATTCGGGTTGACGGTCGGCGCGGAGGTCTTCGTCGCGGAAGCACTTCACGATCTGGTAGTACCGGTCGTACCCGCTCACCATGAGCAGTTGTTTGAAGGTTTGGGGCGACTGTGGCAGGGCGTAGAACTGGTTGGGGTTCATACGGCTGGGCACCACGAAGTCGCGCGCGCCTTCCGGAGTGGATTTAATGAGGTATGGCGTTTCCACTTCCATGAACCCGCGGCTGTCGAGGAAGTTCCTGGCAGCGCGGTTTACGCGGTAGCGGAGCGTGAGGTTTTGTTTAACGATGTTGCGGCGAAGATCGAGGTAACGATATTTCATGCGCAGTTCATCGCCGCCGTCGGTATCATCCTGGATGGTGAAGGGCGGTGTTTTGGAGCCGTTGAGTATTTTAAATTCCGAAACGGTGATTTCGATATCACCGGTGGGGATGTTGGGATTTTTGTTGGTGCGCTCGGTGACGTTGCCTTTCACCTGGATCACGAATTCGCGTCCGATGGGCTGATTATCGAGCTGGGCGTTGAGCGATTCGCCGAGCAGCAGCTGCGTGATGCCGTAGCGGTCGCGCAGATCTACGAAAGTGATGCTACCAAACTTACGGACGGTCTGCACCCATCCGGCCAGTGTTACCGGCTGGCCCACATGTTCCATGCGCAATTCTCCACATGTATGCGATCTATACATTGTTTGCTGTCTTTTAATAAAGGAGGTCAAAGATAAGAAAGCCCGCGGGAAATGCTACCGCAAGGCATTAAAAAACCGTGTAATGTCTATTTCCGGCGGCATTTCCTCTCCTTTCACCAGGTTCCCCACGAATTTCGCGGCAGCCCAGGGCGCGAGGGAACAGCCTTTTGAGCCCATCCCGTTGAAAATCCCGACCTGCGGGAACTTCGGGTGCAACCCCGCCATGGGCCTGCGGTCTGGCCCGGAGGGGCGAACGGCGGCTTTATGGCCGATGACCTCGAAGTCCGTTTTCAGCAGTTGCCGGAGCTGGGATTCGATGTGGGCGCGGGCTTCCGCGGTGGGCGAAGTATCCGGGTAATCCCAGGAGAACGTGGCGCCGGCCCAGAAGGTCTGATCGCCGAGGGGTACGAGGGTGATGCCTTTTTTAATGATGTCTGTGGTATCGAACGGGAGGCGGACGATGAGGGCTTCCCCTTTGTTGGGAAGGAATTTAAGCTTGCCGAACCATGGGTTTTGCGGGGAAGCGACCCCTTCGCAGAAGATCACCGCTTTCGCCTCCAATCCCTTGTATTCCACGCCTTTATCCGTCAGTTTGAGCGATGGGATTTCCAGCGTTTCCCGGCGCACCCCGGCATGGGCGGCCCAGGCGGGCAGCAGCGTTCCCAGGTCTACGTTCGCGCCCTTGACGATCCCCGCGCCAAAGGGCGCTTCCAGGAGACCGGCGTACCGCGGGGCCGGGGAGACGATGCCGTATGGCGAGGGATGTTCGGCGAAGGCGTCGCGCATCTGGGCGGAGGTCCACACGTTCCAGATATCGCGCTCCGTAAACACCGGAATGCCAAAAGCCGCTTCCATGGCCCTGTAGGTGGCTTGGGCCCGGGGGTATACGGCGTCGTACCGCCACGACACTTCGAACTTCCGTCCCGAAACGGGATTGATGATGCCCGCTGCGAGGCGGGACGCGGCATCGGCGCGCCCATCGTCGAACTGCGCGATCGTGAGCCCTGCCTGCTGCATTTCCCAGCCCAGCAGGGTACCGGCCACGCCCTGGCCTACGAGTATGTAATCGACTATTCCCATAAATCCGCTGCAAAGGTAAGGGCAAAAAAATCCCCGTCACGGTGCCGCAACGGGGATATATATAAGGTATGAATTACCGGGAGATTAAGCGGGAACGCCTTTCAGTACTTCTGCCATGCGTTTGCCGATATCTGCGGGGCTGTCTACCACATGAACGCCGCAGGCGCGCATGATCTTCATTTTAGCGGCGGCAGTATCGTCTGCACCACCGATGATGGCACCGGCGTGGCCCATACGGCGGCCCGGAGGCGCGGTTTGGCCGGCGATGAAGCCTACAACGGGTTTGTGCGGATTGGCTTTGATCCATTCTGCAGCTTCCGCTTCCATGGAACCGCCGATTTCGCCGATCATGATGATGGCTTCGGTTTGGGGGTCGTTCATCAGCAGTTCTACCGCTTCGCGGGTGGTGGTGCCGATGATCGGGTCGCCGCCAATACCGATGGCGGTGGAAACGCCCAGACCGGCTTTTACCACCTGGTCTGCCGCTTCGTAAGTCAACGTACCGGATTTGGATACGATACCTACTTTACCTTTTTTGAAGATGAAGCCGGGCATGATGCCTACTTTGGCTTCTTCAGCGGAAATAACGCCCGGGCAGTTGGGGCCGATCAGGCGGGTATTGTGTGCTTTGAGGTAGTTTTTGGCTTTCACCATGTCCTGAACGGGAATACCTTCGGTGATGCATACCACCAGCGCGATACCCGCGTCAGCAGCTTCCATGATCGCATCAGCAGCGAATGCCGGCGGTACGAAGATGATGGAAACATCCGCTCCCGTAGCGTTCACCGCGTCTGCCACGGTATTGAACACAGGGCGCTCCAGGTGGGAGCTGCCGCCTTTACCCGGCGTTACGCCACCTACCACGTTGGTGCCGTACTCGATCATTTGTGTGGCATGGAAAGTACCTTCAGTTCCGGTAAATCCCTGCACGATCACTTTGCTGTTCTTATTAACTAAAACACTCATCGCGTCTGATTTAATTATTTTTTAGATAAAGTGGGGCAAAAATAACGGATTGCGGCTAAAAAGAAAAGGAAAGCCGCTTTAGTTGAGGAATATTAACTATTTGTTACCCGCTTCTCCCCCTTTATGCCGCCATTTTTTGTCGCGGAAAGCTTCCGTTTTCCGCATTTCCTTGATGTCCTGGAAGAATTCGGACGCGAAGATAAAATCATTCAGCAGCTTGTCTTCACTGAAAATAATGTCTTCATTGCTGCCTTCCCACTGCTTCTTCCCCTGGTGCATGTAAACGATATGGTCCCCGCTTTCCATGACGGTATTCATGTCGTGGGTATTCACCACGGTCGTAATATTATAATCGATCGTAATATCCTTGATGAGTTTGTCGATCACGAGGGAAGTCTGCGGATCGAGGCCGGAATTGGGCTCGTCCACGAACAGGTATTTCGGGTTGAGGACGATGGCCCGGGCGATGCCCACCCGTTTTTTCATCCCGCCGCTGATTTCGGCCGGGAATTTTTTATTGGCGTCTTTGATGGCCACCCTGTCCAGGCACTCCTGCATCCGCTTGCGCTTGTCTTTATAACTCATGGTCGAGAACATATCGAGCGGGAACATGACGTTCTGCTCCACGGTCATGGAATCGAAGAGCGCGGAGCCCTGGAACAGCATGCCGATGGCCTGGCGGATGGGCTTTTTCGCATTATCGTCCATGGCGGTGAAGTCTTCCCCATTGTAAATCACCTGGCCGCTATCGACCGGGATCAAGCCCACCATGCATTTCATGAGCACTGTTTTGCCGCTGCCGCTGGCACCGATGATGAGGTTGGTTTTCCCTGCCTCCATCGTGGCGGACACATCCTTCAGTATCTCCTTTTCTCCAAAGCTTTTGCGGATATTTTTCAGTTCTATCATAGATCGTTCTTCTCGGTTAATGGGTTACAGCAGCATGGCTGCGAGGGCATAGTCGGCGAAAAGGATCATCACGCAGCTGATCACCACCGCGGTGGTGCTGGCTTTTCCGATCTCGAGGGCGCCACCCTGCACATGGTATCCGTAATAGGCCGGAATGCTGGAAATGATGAAGGCGTAAGTATAGGATTTGCTCAGGGCGAAGAATACGTTGTAGCCGTCGAACGAGCTGCGGAGCCCTTCCATGAACTGTTCATGCGAAAGGATGCCGCTCAGCTTACCGGCTTCCAGCCCCCCGAAAATCCCCAGGAAGGCGGCGATCACCACCAGCGCAGGGATCGTGAGCAGCGCGGCGAGTATCTTGGGACCGATGAGATAGGCCTTGGTATTGATCCCCATGATCTCCTGCGCGTCTATCTGTTCTGAAATCCGCATGTTCCCCAGTTCCGACGCGATCTTCGACCCCACAACGCCCCCCAGCACGATACAGATCATGGTGGGCGCCAGCTCGATGATCATCGTATCCCGCACCACCATCGCGATGGTCGACTTCGGAATGAACCCGCTCACCAGCTGATATGCCGTTTGCACCGTGGTTACGGCACCGAGGAACGTGGAAATGATCACGACGATGCCCAGGGACCCGATCCCGATGTCCACACACTGTTTCATAAACTCCTTCCAGTACATCCGCATGTTCTCCGGGCGGGAGAACATCCCTTTCAACATCAGCAAAAACCTGCCGAAATGATAAAAAAACCTGAACTCCATAACTTGTCAAAGATACTGGGAAAATACATTGCTTCGCCCCCCTTACCGCAAACTCCCCACAAGAAGCCGCTTCAAACTCCGCTCGATAATTTCACCCATCGTTTTGCACCGGGCAAAAACGGGGTCGCGGTAATGCTCCGCCAGCTCCTCGCCCAATTGCCTGATCTTACCGGGGAAGGACACACGGTCTGTCATGATCACATCCCGCAAATCCTTGATCCGGTGCCGCTGCGCCTTGATCCGCCGGGCAATGAGCGACCGCTCCTCCTGCTGGTACTGCTTTACCACTTCCGCGTTCAGGTGCTTCATCGCCAGCTCCACGAACACCCTGTTTTCCTTGAAGAACTGCGGCATGTAGAGGGTTTTCTTCCCTTCGTAAAACTGCTGGTCGAAATCGATGGCCCGGATGCGGAACTGCACGTCGTCGAAATCGGGGGTGATGTCGAATATGAAATTGTACGACCGCATATCGCCCAGCAACCGCACGAAGCAGCGCTCGTTGAACTTCACGAATTCCTTCGCGATACGCCTGGGGTTGAACTCCGGCCGGTGCAGCCAGTCTTTGGCGAACTGATCCCCCGGAACGCCGGCGATGTGCTCTTCCACCAGCGTATTCCCGTCTACGAGAAAGTTCATCCAGTACGGGGAAAGGATATGCTCCAGCTCGAGGCCGTATATGCGCGAAGCATCGGCTATCTTGATGTAGAAATAGTCGTATACCTCGTTGTAATTGTTGACGATCTTGATGCGGAATGGGTGGGAATTCCCGAAGGTGCAATAGTCGATCCGCTCGATGTGCAGGTGCTCTTCGGCGGCCTGGTCTCCCCCGGCCTTGAGGATGGAATAAATGCGCTTGAGGCCCGCATGGATGGGCTGCACCATGCTCTGCGGGTACATGACGGATTCCCAAAGCGTGTCTTTGCCTTCCTTGTCGTACACCGGGATGCCGTATTCGTAATACTTCAGCTCTTCGTAAGACACCGGCAGTTTGATTTCCCGCTCATACAGCCTCAGGTAGTTCCTGAACGCCGGGTTGAGCGGGAAGAAAATCTTTTTGCGGGAGATGGATTGCATGCCGGAAATTACGAATTATCCGGCTTTGGCGGCTATTTCGATGCGGCTTCGATGTCTTTCTGGATTTTGGCGGCGATATGCTCGCCCCAGATTTTGCCGGCTTCCTGCGACTGCCGGGTGATGAGCGGCATTTTCTCCACCATCTTTTTGCCTACGTCGGTTTTATAGAAATAGATAATCTCGTCCACTTCGGTTTCGGAGAAGTTCCGCTCATAAATCGGTACCAGCAGGTTGGTGAGGTCTTTTTCGTTATAATACCCCTCTATCCGCTTCCAGACGGCCGTATCCAGCGAGGGATAAGCTTTCCGGTACTGCGCCATGATCTGTTGGACCGCGTTCATGCTCACGCGCGAAGTGCCGTTGAGGCTCAACAGCACGCGGATTTTGATCGATTTGGCGGATTCCTGCGCGGAGGCGCCCAGCGCGGCGCCCGCGAACAGCAGTGTGAACAGTAGTTTTTTCATATCGCTACCGGGTATAGATATCCGGCCGGGTGCAAGATAGTAAATGCCGGCGTTCCGGCCCTCACCGTCATGCTTCCTCCTGTTCCTTTTCCAGCTTTTCCTCCATGAGGATCTCAAAAAAAAAGCGGGCCATAAAGCCCGCTTTCCCGTGTCATTATTTTACACTTGATCATTTCTTTTTGCCGGTGGTTTCCACTTCCTTGCAGCATTTCGTTTGTGCGTCCACGACGGCGATCAGTACCATGTTCACGATCTGCCTTACCGTTGAGCCCAGCTGCAGGATGTGCACGGGCTTCTTCATACCGAGCAGGATGGGGCCGATGGCGTCGAACCCGGCCACGCCCTGCAGGAGGTTGTAGGCCACGTTGCCGGCGGCGAGGTTGGGGAAGATGAGCGTGTTCACGTCACCGTCGATCAGTTCGGAGAACGGGTAGTTCTCTTTCAGCACGGCTTTGTTGAACGCCATCGCCGCCTGGATCTCTCCGTCTACGATGAGCGTCGGGTCTTTCTGTTTCACGATTTCGCGGGCGCGGCTCATGAGCTGCGCTTCCGGCGTCTGGCTCGATCCGAAGTTGGAATAGGATACCATCGCGATGCGCGGCGTCATGTTGAACTGCTTCACTTCCTTGGCTACCATCAGCGTGATCTCGGCCAGCTCTTCCGCCGTGGGGTTGAGGTTGACAGTCGTATCCGCGAGGAAGAGCGGTCCGCGCTTGGTCTGGATGATGTACATCCCCGCCACGCGTTTGGCGCCGGGTTCCATACCGATCACCTGCAACGCCGGGCGGATAGTGTCCGGGTATTTTCGGGTGAGGCCGGAGATGAGGGCGTCCGCTTCTCCCGTTTCCACCATCATACAACCGAAATAGTTGCGTTCGCGCATGATCTTCTTCGCTTCGTACAGGTTAAGACCTTTGCGCTGGCGCTTCTTGAAGAACAGCTCCCCGAAATGGTGGCGCTTGTCGGCCATTTCGTCGCTTTTCGGGTCGATGATGATGACGTCTTCGATCTCGATGGAATTCTCTTCCATGAGATACCGGATTTTTTTCTCGCTGCCCAGCAGGATGGGGATGGCGATATTTTCGTCGGCCACCACCTGTGCCGCCTTGAGTATCTTGATATTGTCCGCTTCGGAGAAAACCACGCGGCGCGGGTCTTTCCGGGCTTTGGAACCGATCATGCGGAACAGCTGGTTATCGAGGCCGAGGCGGTTGTTCAGTTCCGTTTCGTAGGCTTCCCAGTCGGTGATGGGCGCCGTTGCCACACCGCTTTCCATGGCCGCTTTGGCCACTGCGGGCGCTACGGTGCTGAGAAGGCGGGGGTCAAGCGGTTTGGGAATGATATAAGCAGGCCCGAAAACGAGGTTGCGCTCGTTGTACGCGAGGTTCACGATATCGGGAACGGGGGTTTTGGCCAGTTCCGCCAAGGCGCGCACCGCGGCCAGTTTCATGGCTTCGTTGATCTGCGTGGCCCGCACGTCGAGGGCGCCGCGGAAGATGTAAGGGAAGCCCAGTACGTTGTTCACCTGGTTGGGATAATCGGAACGGCCGGTGGCCATGATCACGTCTTTCCGGGCGCCGGTGGCGGCTTCGTAGGAAATTTCGGGATCGGGATTGGCCATGGCGAACACGATGGGGTTCTTGGCCATGCTCTGTACCATTTCGGGCGTTACCACGTTGCCGATGCTCAAGCCTACGAACACGTCGGCACCTTTGATGGCTTCTGCGAGCGTGGTGAATTTGGTGCTGGTGGCAAACACCTTTTTCATATCGTCGAGGTCAGTGCGCTGTTTGTTGAGCACACCGTCTTTATCGAACATGATGAAATTCTCGGGTTTTGCGCCGAGAGAGGCGTAGAGGCGAACGCAGGCCATGGCGGCGGCACCGGCGCCGTTCACCACGATCTTTACCTTCTCGATCTTCTTTTTCACGAGCTCGAGGGCGTTGAGAAGCGCGGCGCTGGAGATGATGGCGGTACCATGCTGATCGTCGTGCATCACCGGGATCTTGAGCTCCTTTTTCAGGCGGTCTTCGATGGCGAAGCATTCCGGGCTTTTGATATCTTCCAGGTTGATGCCGCCGAAAGTGGGCTCCATGGCCTTCACCACGCGCACGAATTCGTCAACGTCCTTTGTGTTCAGTTCTATGTCGAAAACGTCGATATCTGCGAAAATTTTGAACAGTACGCCTTTTCCTTCCATCACGGGCTTGCCGGCTTCGGGGCCGATGTCGCCCAGGCCGAGCACTGCGGTACCGTTACTGATAACGGCCACAAGGTTTCCTTTTGCGGTGTATTTGTACACATTCTCCACGTCTCTGGCGATTTCCTTGCAGGGCTCCGCCACGCCGGGGGAATAGGCGAGCGAAAGGTCCCATTGTGTCTTGGTGTCTTTGGTCGGGATGACTTCGATTTTGCCGGGGCGCCCTTTCGCATGGTAGTCGAGGGCGTCCTGCTTGTTCAGTTTCTTGGCCATATAAGATTGTAATTGGGGCTGCAATATACGGACTTCGCGGCGAACGGGCCCGAAAGGCCACCCCATTGTTCCTTAAATTTACTTACTTTTACGCTGTTAAACATTCGCTTTTAATATGATACAACGCATACAAAGCCTTTGGCTCCTCCTTGCCGCTATCGCCGGCGTAGCCGTAGCCCGCTTCGATCTCTGGAAAGCCACCTACACAAAAGGAGCCACTGCAGGCGTGGACATTTTCAATGCCACATCCAACTACATGGTTTTCATTTTGCTGATCATCGGCATCCTCCTGTCTGCGGTTTGTATCTTCCTCTATAAAAACCGCAAGTTGCAATTCCGCCTCACCGTGGTGAACCTCCTCCTTTCCGTAGGCATCCTGGCGCTCATTTACCTGAAGATCGGGGAAAGCGCGCAGAAACTGGCGGCAGACGGCGCCGTGAGCATCCGCGGATCGTACCTCATTCCCGCGTTCCTGCCGGTGGTCATCATCGTGTGCCTGTTCCTCGCGGCACGGGGGATTTACAAAGACGAAAAGCTCATCAAATCGCTGGACCGCCTCCGCTGATCCGCGATGGCATATTTCATGGAAGCCCTGGCCCAAAGCCGGGGCTTCCTTTTGCTACCAAACGGTAAAATAATATCGTTTTCTTCCTGGAAAAAGCAGCCGGAACATATACATACCATAGGGATGCAGTACCCCCTCAATACGGATACTATACTGGAACCGTAGCCGAACCGTACCATTAGGGGGCGGAACGATCGATTTCCAGCTCCGAAACACATGCTGTATTAACGTACAAAAGGCCGGCTGAATCGATCAACCGGCCTTTCCAATTACATATGCTGCGCTTACAGGAACTTCCCCGTATAGCTTTCTTTCACTTTCTTCAATCCTTCCGGAACGCCGGCGTACAGCAGGTTCCCCCCGCCTTCGCCCCCTTCCGGCCCCAGGTCGAGCACCCAGTCGGCCGAGCGGATCACGTCGAGGTTATGTTCGATCACCAGCACGCTGTGCCCCTGGTCGATCAGCGCGTTGAATGAATCCAGCAGCTTCTTGATATCGTGGAAGTGCAACCCTGTAGTAGGCTCGTCGAAAATGAACAGGATATGCCCCTGCGCCTTGCCCTTGCCCAGGAACGACGCCAGCTTCACACGCTGCGCCTCGCCACCGGAAAGCGTATCGCTCGACTGGCCCAGCTTCACATATCCCAAACCCACGTCGCTCAAGGGTTTGATCCTCGACACCACGTCTTTTTCGTCTTTAAAGAATTCGATGGCCTCGTCTACGCCCAGTTCCAGGATGTCGTAAATATTCTTGCCCTTGTACTGCACTTCGAGCACTTCGTCCTTGAAGCGCTTTCCGCCGCAGGTTTCACAGGTAAGGTGAACATCCGCCAGGAACTGCATTTCCACGATCACCTCGCCTTCGCCCTTGCAGGTATCGCATCGCCCGCCATCTACGTTGAACGAGAAATGTTTCGGCTGGAAACCGCGCATTTTGCTTAGCTGCTGCCGGGAATAAAGGTCGCGGATTTCGTCGTATGCCTTGATGTAGGTAACAGGATTGGAGCGGCTCGATTTGCCGATGGGGTTCTGGTCAACCATCTCGATCTGCGTGATGTAGTCCATATCGCCCTTCATAACGCGGTACTGGCCCACCCGGTCGGTAAATTCCCCTTTCAGCTTCATGAGCGCCGGGTAGAGGATCTGCTTCACCAGCGTGGTTTTCCCCGATCCCGACACACCGCTGACCACGGTAAAGATCCCCAGCGGGAACTCCACGTCCACGTTCTTCAGGTTATTCTGCCGGCAGCCTTCCAGCTGGATGGAGCGTTTCCATTTGCGGACGTGCGCCGGCGGCTCCAGGCGGTAATGGCCGCTGAGATACTTGCCGGTGAGGCTCTTCCCGTCTTTCAGGATCTCGGGATACGTTCCCGCAAAAATGACTTCACCGCCGAGGTGGCTCGCCAGCGGGCCCATGTCGATGATGTAGTCCGCCTTTTCCATGATCTGCTCGTCGTGCTCCACGATCACCACGGTATTGCCGAGGTTCCGCAGTTCATGCAGCACGCGGATGAGCCGGTGCGTGTCGCGCGCGTGGAGGCCGATGCTCGGCTCGTCGAGGATGTAGAGGGAATTGGTGAGGTTGCTGCCCAGGGTGCGTGTCAGCTGGATGCGCTGGCTCTCGCCACCGGAGAGGGTATTGGCAACGCGGTTGAGGGTAAGGTACCCCAATCCCACGTCCAGCAAAGTTTTCAGCCGGTGATTGATCTCAATGAGGATCCTTTTGGCCACCTGCTGCTGATATTCGCTCAGTTCGAGGTTATCGAACCATACTTTCAATTTTTCCACGGGCATGTCCACCAGTTCGGAAATGCCTTTGCCGCTCACTTTCACGTACGTGGCTTCCTTACGGAGGCGGGCGCCGTTGCAGGTGGGACAGGTGGTCCGGCCGCGGTAGCGGGCCTGCATCACACGGTATTGCACCTTGTAGAGGTTCTGCTCTACCATTTTGAAGAACTCGTTGATGCCGTAGAAGTGCTCGTTGCCGGTCCACAGGAGGTCCAGCTGCTCGTCGGTCAGATCCGAGACCGGTTTATGTACGGGGAAGCTGAATTTGCGGGCGGCTTTGATGAGGGCTTCCTTGTATTCGCCCATTTTCTCGCCGCGCCACGGGGCGATGGCCCCTTCGAACACGCTGAGGCGCTTGTCGGGGATCACGAGGTCGCGGTCGATCCCGAGCACCTGGCCGAACCCTTCGCAGGTGGGGCAGGCGCCGTACGGGTTGTTGAAGGAGAAGAGGTTGGGCACGGGCTCTTCGAACTGGATGCCGTCGAGCTCGAACCGGTTGGAGAACACGGGCCCCAGTTTACCATCTACTTCCAGAGTGCAATACCCTTCGGATTCGTAGAAAGCGGTTTGAACGGAGTCGGCGATGCGGTGTTTATCGTCTTCTTCGAAGTCTTTGACCACGATACGGTCGATGAGCACGAAGGTTTCTGCCGCTATTTTGGGGGCTTTTTCTTCCAGGAGTTCTTCGATCCGGACGAGCGATCCGCCGGCGTAAAGCCTGGAGAAGCCTTTCTGCATGAGGATACCCAGTTCTTCCAGCGGTTGGCGGTTGGCATGCTGGCGGAAGGGCACGAGGATCTGGACCTTGGCGCCGTGGGGGAGTTTGGAGATGTAATCCACCACATCGGCTACTTCGTGTTTTTTGACGAGCTGGCCGGAAACGGGGGAAAAAGTTTGCCCGGCGCGGGAATACAGCAGGCGCAGATAGTCGTAAATCTCGGTCATGGAGCCAACGGTGGAGCGGGGGGTGCGGGTTACGACCTTTTGCTCGATGGCGATGGCGGGGCATATACCTTTGATATAATCCACGTCGGGTTTGTTCATCCGCATGAGGAACTGGCGGGCGTAGGCGCTGAGGCTTTCGGCGTAACGGCGCTGGCCTTCGGCGTAAAGGGTGTCCATCGTAAGGCTCGACTTTCCCGAGCCGCTGACGCCCGTAACGACCACCATCTGGTTCCTGGGGATGGAGACGCTGACATTCTTCAGATTATGTACCCTCGCTCCCTTGATAAATATCTCGTCAGGAGCTATAACTGGTTCACGTTCAATGGTTTTTTCCTTGGATTTGACTTTTGCGCACATAAGGATTACAAATGTACGCATTAACGGGTATTTTACAGGAAGCTTGTTGTTTTATTCAACTATTCCGTTATATTTGCATTGACCGGCAACTTATACCTAGTCAATCCCGGTTAACTTTTCATAACTATAAATTGTACATTATCGCTCGACTTTTACGCTACTAAACAACCTACTGACGGCAACGTCCGTACTATTTACTAACCGCTATTGGTAGACGTATATGCAAGTAATGTACAAGATGAACGATGAACAACTCATCGCACTGTTCAAAAAGGGCCATGCTTCCGCTCTGGAGGAGTTGGTTTACCGTCATAAGGACAAACTTTTCACTTCTATCGTATTACTCGTAAAAGACACTTTTCTTGCCGAAGATATCTTCCAGGACACCTTCATCAAGATAATCGATACCATTCGTGCCGAGCGATATACAGAGAAAGGAAAATTTCTGCCCTGGGCGATGCGCATAGCGCACAACCTTTGTGTGGACCATTTCAGGAAAGTAAAACGAACGCCGGTGATCAAAACCGGAGACGACAAAGATATTTTCAACGTGCTGAACTTCAGCGAGCCGAGTGCGGAAGAGAAAATGATGACGCGGCAAAGCCATCACAACGTGCGCCGCATGCTCGACCTGCTCCCCGAAGAACAGCGGGAAGTTATCATCCTCCGCCATTATGCGGACCTCAGCTTCAAGGAGATCGCGGACCTCACCCAGGTGAGCATCAACACCGCCCTCGGCCGTATGCGGTACGGACTGATCAATCTCCGGAAGATGATGACGGAAAAACAGATTTGTTTGTAATACCCTTTTTTTGCTTGCCATAAACGGGCGGTAAGATGTAAGTCTAACCGCTCGTTTTTTTATTTCCCCTTCCCGATCATCAGCACCCCCGTCAGCACGAGCGCCGTTCCCGCCAGCTGCTCCCAGGTGATCGGCTCTCCCAGAAAGATATACGCCTGAACGATGGTGGCCACCGGCCCGATGCTCGTCACGATCGCCGTGTTCCCCGGACCGATCTTCCGGATGCCTTCGCTGGTGAGGAATGTGGGTATGACGGTGGAAACGATCGCCATCTGGAAGCACAGCCAGTAGGTTTCCCCGCTGAAATGGCGCACCTCCGCGCCGTGGGTCACGAAATACTGCGCGAAGATCCCCAGCGAGGCAAAGCACAGCGCATACGCCGTAAACTTCATCGACCCCACTTTCGGGATCACTTCCCCGCCGCCAACAATATAAAAAGCATATGTCACCGCGCAACCCAGCACCAGCAGGCACCCCGTGATCACGCCCGGGCTCCATTCCTGCCGCACATCTCCCGCAAACACCACCAGCATCCCCGCATACGCGATGGCCAGGGCCCAATATTGCGTTTTGGTGATCTTCCGCTTGAAAGCCACCGCCCCGATCACCAGCGCAAATGTGGGGTACAGGAAGAGGATCAGCCTTTCAAGCCCCGCCGAAATGTAAGCCAGGCCCATGAAATCGAGCAAACTGCTCACGTAATACCCCAGCAACCCCAGCGCGCCCACCCACACCCATTGTTTGGGCGTAAGCTTCACGTTGCCGGTTCGGCGGAAAAGGAAAATAGCGGTGATGATGTAAAAAGGGAGAGCGAAAGACATCCGCAGCGCCAGCATAGAAATGGCATCGATGGCTTCCGTCCGGTAGATGAGCTTCACGTAAATTGCCTTGGCGCTGAACATCATGGCGCCCAAAAGGGCCATGGCGTAGCCAAGGGCGTAATCGGATCTTTTCATGGCAACTGTAGGGGCTCTGCCGGGCGGAAGCGCCGGCAGGGCCGGGTATGGGGAAACCCGGGACCTCCGGGATCAGACTTTTTCGTAGACAATAGCGGCACCCTGCCCAACGCCCACGCACATCGTGGCCAGGCCGTACTTTACGCCGGCGCGGCGCTTCATTTCGTGCATGAGGGTAGTGGTGATGCGCGCGCCGCTGCAGCCCAGCGGATGGCCGATGGCGATGGAACCGCCGTTGAAATTGATCTTCGAAGGGTCGAGGTTCAGCTCGCGGATGCAGGCCAGCGCCTGCGAAGCGAACGCTTCGTTCAACTCGATCACGTCCAGGTCGGAAGCACGTATACCACTGCGTTTCAACGCTTTAACGGTCGATGGCACGGGGCCTACGCCCATAATGGCAGGGTCTACCCCCGCTACGGCCATGCCCCGCACCATGGCAATGGGCGTGAGGTTGAAACGTTTCAGCGCGGCTTCCGACACGATCAGCACCGCGGAAGCACCGTCGTTGATCCCGGAAGAGTTACCTGCGGTGACCGTCCCGTCTTTTGCGAACGCCGGGCGAAGGCCCGCCAGCTTGTCGAGCGACGTTTCCCGGGGATGCTCGTCTTTGGAGAAAACCACCTTGTCTTCCTTATTGGGCGTGATTTCCACGGGAATGATCTCATCCTGCCAGATACCGTTCAGATGGGCCTGTTTGTATTTGGACTGGCTTTCGAAGGCGAACCGGTCCTGGTCTTCCCGGGAGATTTTCCATTCGCGGGCCACGTTTTCGGCGGTTTCGCCCATGGAGAAGGGGTAATAGACGTCGGCGAGCTTCCTGTTGGTGAAGCGCCAGCCGATGGTGGAGTCGTAGATTTCGGTTTTGCGGCTGAAGGCGGCGTCGGCCTTCGGCATTACGAGGGGCGCGCGGGTCATGCTTTCCACGCCGCCGGCCATGTAAACGTCCCCTTCCCCGACCATCACGGCCCGGGCGGCGTCCATAATGGCCTGGAGGCCGGAGGCGCAGAGGCGGTTGACGGTGTTGCCGGCTACCGAAACGGGCATTCCGGCGAGGAGCACGGCCATCCGGGCCACGTCGCGGTTGTCTTCCCCGGCCTGGTTGGTAGCCCCGGCGATCACGTCTTCCACGGCAGCAGGGTCTACCGAGGGGTTCCGGGTGAGGAGCGACTTGAGCATCAGCGCCAGGAGATCGTCTGGCCGGATAGTGCTAAGTGCGCCACCATAGCGGCCTATAGGGCTTCTGACCGCGTCCACGATATAAGCAGTTTGCATTTTTCTTCAGGTTAAGATTGCGAATTTATGGCTTCCGGTCGGGATAACCACACACACAAACGAATAGGCCAGGCCGGGGCGGGTTCCGGAAATCTCCGCGGGGGCGGCAAATCTCAACGCCGCGCTTTTCGGCAATCGGAAAATCGGACGTACCTTTGCCCGATGACGAGGAAGCAAAATATCCGGCAACTGACGCTCCCCCAGTTGCGGGAGGTGTTCGGAGAGATGGGGGAAAAACCGTTCCGTGCCCAGCAGGTGTATGAGTGGATCTGGACCAAACAGGCGTCCGGGTTCGGGGATATGACCAACCTGAGCAAGCCCCTGCGCGCCGCGCTGGAGGAAAGGTTCGAATTCCCTGCCGTAACGGTGGACGCTACCCAGCTGTCGACCGACGGTACCATCAAAAGCCGGTTCAAACTGCACGACGGGTACCTGGTGGAAGGGGTCCTCATCCCCACGGCCAGCCGTCAAACCGCCTGCGTATCCTCCCAGGTGGGCTGCAGCCTCAGCTGTAAATTCTGCGCCACGGGCTTTATGGACCGTAAACGCAACCTCGAATTCGACGAAATCTTCGACGAAGTGGCGCTCATCAACAGGCAGTCCCTCGAATCATCCGGTAAAAAACTGACCAATATCGTTTATATGGGCATGGGCGAACCCCTGCTCAACTATAAAAACGTCCTGAAATCCATCGAAATGATCACTTCGCCCGACGGCCTGGCCATGAGCCCGAAACGGATCACCGTTTCCACCGCCGGCGTTGCCAAACAGATCAGACAGCTGGGAGACGACAAGGTGCGCTTCAACCTCGCCCTTTCCCTCCACGCCGCCAATGATCAGAAACGCAGCGAGATCATGCCGATCAACGATTCCAACAACCTCAAAAACCTCGTGGAAGCGCTCAATTACTTCTACAAGGCCACCGAAAACGAGATCAGCTTCGAATACATCCTTTTCAAAGACTTCAACGATTCCCTGAAAGATGCCGACGAACTGATCAAGATTTACCGGCAGGTGCCTGTAGACCTGGTGAACATCATCGAATACAACCCGATCGACAACGCCCGTTTCCAGAAACCCTCCGAAGAAAAAACCGCCGCATTCATGGAATATCTCGGCAAAAACAGGGTAAACGCCCGCCTGCGGAGAAGCCGCGGAAAAGATATCGACGCAGCGTGCGGACAGCTCGCCAACAAAGCATAAAACATACTGCAGGAATGCAGCAAACTACATAACACATGAAACAAAGCAGACCGCCCCGCAAAGGCTTCACACCGTTCAAGGAAAACAAAAGCGGTAAATCTACCCGCTCCGGCGACGCAAAACCCGCCGGTAAAAGCTTCCGCGACAGGGATGACAAAGAAGGAAAACCCTTCGGCGACAAACCCAAAAGAACTTTCGGCGGCGATAAAGAAGGAAAACCCTTCGGCGATAAACCCCGCAGATCATTCGGCAGCGATAAGGAAGGCAAATCCTTCGGAGACAAACCGCCCCGTAAATCTTTCGGCGACCGCGACGCCAAACCCTTCCGCTCCCGCGAAGAAAACGGCGACAAACCCCGCAGGTCTTTCGGCGGCGACAAGGAAGGCAAATCCTTCGGAGACAAACCGCCCCGTAAATCTTTCGGCGACCGCGACGCCAAACCCTTCCGTTCCCGCGAAGAAAACGGCGACAAACCTTTCCGCGCTAAAAAAGACGGCACTACTTTCGATAAAACCGCCCCGGCAGACGGCGAGCGCAAACCTAAAAAGGAGCGCGAAGTGAAACCGGGCGACAAGCTCTTCCAGCATGCATTCGCAGACGGTGCGCCATTCAAGGAACTGCGTTCCCGCAAAGGCAAACCGAAAGACCCGAAAGACATCGTAGAAGACAAATCGTTTGGCGAGATCGCCGATGAGAAGTCGTACAAAGAACTCCGCGGCGACAAGCCCCGCCCCCGCAAGAGCGAGCGCAAGGCTGCGGTGCACGGTTCCAAATCCAACAAACCGAAGAGCACCCGCAAACGCATTGCGGTAGAGGCTCCGGTGGAAATAGAAGGCGGCGATATGCCCCTCAACAAATTCATCGCGCATTGCGGCATCTGCAGCCGCAGAAAGGCCGTGGATTATATCAAGGAAGGGAAAGTGACGGTAAACGGCGAAGTGATCGTTGAACCGGCGTTCAAGGTAACGGGGAAAGAATCCGTGAAACTGAACGACAAGCGCATCCACCTCCAGAAAAACCTCGTATACGTACTGCTCAACAAACCCAAAGGATACATCACCACCACCGATGATCCCGAAGGCCGCCAGACCGTGATGGAACTGGTGGAAGACGCGGCCGAAGAGCGCCTCTACCCCGTTGGCCGCCTCGACCGGAATACCTCCGGCCTGCTGCTGCTCACCAACGACGGCGAGCTGGCGCAGAAACTGGCGCATCCCAGGCACAACGTGAAGAAAATCTATCATGTAGAGCTGGACAAACCCCTCACCAAAGCCGATTTCGAGCGCATCCTCGGCGGCCTGGAACTGGAAGACGGGCTGGCTTCGGTAGACAGCCTGGCCTGGGTAGACACGAAAGACCGCGCCCAGATCGGGATCGAGATCCACAGCGGTAAAAACCGCATCGTGCGCCGCATTTTCGAACATCTCGACTATAAAGTGGAGAAGCTCGACCGTGTGATGTACGCGGGCCTCACCAAAAAGAACCTCAATCGCGGCAAATGGCGCTTCCTTTCTGAAAAAGAAGTGATCCTCCTCAAACATTTCAAATAACGGCTGCGGATATGCACATCGATTCCCTGATCATATTCGAGAACGACGATTTTGTGGCGGTCAGCAAACCTTCGGGATTGCTGACCATCCCCGACCGGCACGATAACGAGCTGGCTTCGCTTTCGGGATTGCTGAAAAAGAAATACGGACAGATTTTCATCGTTCACCGCCTCGACCGGGATACGAGCGGCCTGGTGATCTTCGCCAAAAACGAAACCACCCATAAATTCCTGTCCCAGCTGTTCGAATCGCGGGAAGTGGAGAAGTATTACCTGGGACTGGTGAACGGGGAACTGGCCCTCCCGGAAGGCAGTGTGAACGCGGGCATCATGGAGCACCCGGTGCAGCGCGGCAAGATGGTCACCAATGCCAAAGGGCGCCCGTCTTTGACGGATTACCGTGTGGAGGAGGCTTTCGGGCTGTACAGCCTCGTGCGCTTCCGGATCCATACGGGCCGTACGCACCAGATCCGTGTGCACATGAAACATTTAGGCCACCCCATTGCGGTAGACGAGCTGTACGGGACCGCAACTCCGGTGCTGCTTTCCACCATCAAGAAGAAATTCAGGCTGGGTAAATTCACCGAAGAAGAGCGCCCCCTCCTCCAAAGGCTCGCCCTGCATGCCTGGAAACTGAAATTCGTCGATGAAAAAGGGGAAACCGTCGAGTTGGAAGCACCCTTACCCAAAGATATTCAAGCAGTTCTGCAACAGCTCCGCAAGCACAGGAAGCCGCAGCACAACTAATTCAACGATTTTCCGTTTTCAATACATTAACACCCGGATGTAACTGCATTTGGGTGTTTTCGCGTAAATTACCAACAAACTGCTTTGTATTTATGATCAAGCTCCAGATCGCAGCAGCCGCCTTCGTGGGTATCGCGGCTTTGGCTTCCTGTAAAAAAAGCGGAAACCCCAGTCCAGGCGGTGGCAATCCTCCGCCCACCACCCCCACGAACGGCACGCGTTTGCAACTTAGCCTCGATTCCCTGTACCTCTACGCAAAAGAGACTTACCTGTGGTACGATGCCATCCCCGCTTACGAATCCTTTAATCCGCGCCAATATGCCGGGTCCGACGATTTCAACAGCCTCACCGAAGAGTTATATAAAATCACCCAGCTGAAAAACGACCCCGCCACCAGCAAACCATTCGAATATTACGCGCCCGCACCCAGCAGGTCGAAGTTCTCGTATGTGGAAAAAGGGAACCTGGCGAGAGGGATCAAAGCGTCGGTAGATTTGGAGGGCGACGGGAACGATCTCGGCCTTGTTCTCGCCGTCGTTACTTTCGGCTCCGACCCCACTACCTATCTATATGTCCGCAATGTGGAAAAGGGCTCCCCGGCCGACAAAGCCGGGATCACCCGCGGATGCCTCATCACCAAGGTGAACGACGGCGCCCCGCCCACATCGCAATCGGGTGCTACTTCGCTCATGAACAGCGCCACGGCGAAACTGACCTTCACCAAGCCGAATACCTCCACGCCCGTTACCGTCACGATCAACAAGGCGGCCTATAAAAACGACCCCGTCGTGACCTGGAAAACGTTCGGCCCCGTAAACGGCAATGTGACGGGGTACCTCGTGCTGGGGCACTTCTCCCGTCTAACCGTAGCCAAACCTTCACTGGATAAGGCTTTCGCGGAATTTGCCGCAAAAGGTGCGAACTCGGTGGTGGTAGACCTCCGGTACAACGGCGGCGGTTACGTGGCCACGGCGGAATACCTCACCAACCTGCTCGCCCCATCTGGCATGCAGACGAAAGTGATGTACAAGCAGGTGTACAACGAGCTGGTCCGCAATAGCAAAGCCCCCATCCTCAAGGCGATCCCTTACCTCGACGCCAATTACCAGCAGGTTTACCAGGGCTCAAAAGCGCTGACATACGCGGATCTCGACTTCACGGAGAACGGGAATACCTATTTCTTCGATAAAGCCGGTCCGCTGACCACGGCGAAGAAAATCGTGTTCATCGTTACCGGCACTACCGCATCCGCCAGTGAACTGGTCATCAACTCCTTTAAAGCCTGGCCGGCGAATGTGACCGTGCGTACCGTGGGCGTTAAAACCTACGGCAAGCCCGTCGGATTTTTCGGGATCGGGATCGATAAGTTTACCGTGTATATGGCGCAATTCTCCAGCAAGAACGCCCTGGGAGCAGGCGACTATTATTCCGGCATGACACCCGACATCGCCGCACAGGATTACATCCCGCTGGATTTTGGCGACCCGGAGGAAAAAAGCCTCAAAGCCGCGCTGGATTACATTTATTACGGCACTGCCGGAGGAAGAGCGGCCGCTGCTACCGTGATGATCAACGGACGGTCGGTAAACGCCAACGAAATACGGTCTCAGGCCGCCGGGGAAGAGAAATTCAACGGCATGGTGGAAGATCGCCGCAAAATTCGTGTGCAGTAATTAACAGCTATTTTATTGATAAACGGGAGGTTGCCGGGTCGGCAGCCTCTTTTTTTTGCCGGCTGGGCACAAAAAAACGGGGAAAAATCCCCGTTTCGTAAAATCAAAAACCAACCATTAAAAAAAAGGTTCAGGAGTAAAGCTTTGTAATCATTTATTTTACAAGGTCTTCGCTCCAATATGTTGTACTTCCTTGCCGGAAGAGAATCGCTTTCGCAGGTTGAGACGGAAGCTCCGTTTCGCGGGCAAAGATAGGTAGATTATTTATTCGGTTGCGGAGTTGTTCTCAAATAGGGCTTGATAATTTTGTGGCCCTTGGGAAACTTCGCCGGAATATCTTCTGTTTTCACTGCCGGAACTACGATCACGTCTTCACCGTCTTTCCAGTCTGCCGGTGTGGCAACGCTGTAGTTGGCTGTCAGTTGCAGGGAGTCGATCACGCGGAGCACTTCATGGAAGTTGCGGCCGGTGGATGCGGGATAAGTGATGGTGAGTTTCACTTTCTTGTCGGGCCCGATCACGAAGAGGGAGCGCACGGTGAAAGTTTCGGAAGCGTTGGGGTGGATCATACCGTAGAGGTTGGCCACCGTTTTGTCTTCATCGGCGATGATCGGGAAATCGACGTTGCAGTTTTGCGTTTCGTTGATATCATTGATCCAGCCTTTATGTTTATCGAGCGGGTCAACGCTGAGTGCGAGCACTTTTACGTTGCGCTTGGTGAATTCGCCATTGAGGAGCGCAGTTTTACCGAGTTCGGTGGTACAAACCGGGGTATAATCTGCGGGGTGGGAGAAGAGAATGCCCCAGCTGTCGCCGAGGTAGTCGTAAAAATTGATTTCTCCAATGGTGGTCTTTGCCGTGAAATTGGGAGCAGCGTCCCCAAGTCTTAAACTCATATCAAATCCTGTTTAAGGAATTCAAAAATACCATTTTCCTACAATTTTAATAGACTTTATAGATTTTTTTTTTGGGGTTTAAGGATAATTTAAGGAGGCGGCGGGCCGGACCAGGTTGAAAGGAGGATGCCTGGTCCGGACAACCCGGCGGATCAGTGCCGGCCGCCGCCCCGGGAAAATGCACGGGGCATGGTAGGTATAGGGTACAAATCAGGACGAGACCTGCGTACAGGGCGCCGCTCCGGGGATCCGGGAGCGCCGGGAACAAGGGGTATTTCTGCCAAAAAAAAATCGTTCGGGCTTGAAAAGTTGTTTCCAGGGGTCCGGGTTAACGGCAGTAATGCGTACTGCGGGAAACGGCGAAGGTCCATTTTGCCTCGCGGACGGCCCCGCACGCGAAAGTGCGGGGGCCGCCGCCGGGTTTAACTGCCCGGAAGGTTGGCTTATGGCGGTTCCGGTAAGAACGGCCTGCCTCCGGTGCTCACATCAGGCAAAACTGCGGCGGTTGTCATATGCAGCGCCGCCGGGAGACAACAATGGATGAGGGGTCCGTTTTTCAACGGTCCGCATCTGTGGGTTAACTCGGGCAACAGGGCCCGTTTGTGTGTCCCGTCCTAGAATAAGTTGACGGTTTTAAACTGGATTAATTGATCCCTGGTTTTCATCGGCCAGGGATTTTTCATGTGCCTGAGTTGGTGTCAGGTATCTTAAACTTAAATGTGGTCTTATGT
>NZ_RXLO01000027.1 GCF_003958645.1 Chitinophaga rhizosphaerae | reverse complement strand
TACAAAGCCATTTAGGCGTTGTATAGTCAAGCCAAACGAGCAATTAGTATTGGTTAGCTACACATATCACTATGCTTCCACACCCAACCTATCAACGTCGTAGTCTACAACGGCTCTTTAGGGAAATCTAATCTTAAGGTGGGCTTCCCGCTTAGATGCTTTCAGCGGTTATCCCATCCGAACATAGCTACTCGGCAATGCGACTGGCGTCACAACCGAAACACCAGAGGTTCGTCCACTCTGGTCCTCTCGTACTAGGAGCAGATCCTCTCAAATTTCCAACGCCCACGGTAGATAGGGACCGAACTGTCTCACGACGTTCTAAACCCAGCTCGCGTACCTCTTTAAATGGCGAACAGCCATACCCTTGGGACCTGCTTCAGCCCCAGGATGAGATGAGCCGACATCGAGGTGCCAAACACCGCCGTCGATATGAACTCTTGGGCGGTATCAGCCTGTTATCCCCAGAGTACCTTTTATCCGTTGAGCGATGGCCCTTCCATACAGAACCACCGGATCACTAAGACCTACTTTCGTATCTGCTCGACTTGTGGGTCTCGCAGTTAAGCGCGCTTTTGCCTTTATACTCTTCGAACGATTTCCGACCGTTCTGAGCGCACCTTCGTACTCCTCCGTTACTCTTTAGGAGGAGACCGCCCCAGTCAAACTACCCACCATACATTGTCCTCAGCTCTGTTAAGCTTGAGTTAGAACCCCAACATTACCAGGGTGGTATTTCAAGGATGGCTCCACAGACACTGGCGTGCCTGCTTCAAAGCCTCCCACCTATCCTACACAGGTAAGGTCAAAGTTCAATGTAAAGCTGTAGTAAAGGTTCACGGGGTCTTTCCGTCTAGCCGCGGGTACACAGCATCTTCACTGCGATTTCGATTTCACTGAGTCTCTGCTGGAGACAGCGCCGCCATCATTATGCCATTCGTGCAGGTCGGAACTTACCCGACAAGGAATTTCGCTACCTTAGGACCGTTATAGTTACGGCCGCCGTTTACTGGGGCTTCGATCAAGAGCTTCGCTTACGCTAACCCCATCAATTAACCTTCCAGCACCGGGCAGGCATCACACCCTATACGTCCACTTTCGTGTTTGCAGAGTGCTGTGTTTTTAATAAACAGTTGCAGCGGCCTGGTATCTGCGACTGCCAATAGCTTTGTAGAGCATGTCTACTCACCATCGGCAGCGTACCTTCTCCCGAAGTTACGGTACCATTTTGCCTAGTTCCTTCAGCAGAGTTCTCTCAAGCGCCTTGGTATTCTCTACCTGACCACCTGTGTCGGTTTAGGGTACGATTTCTTTATGACTATCGCTTAGAAGCTTTTCCTGGAAGCAGGGTATTTGCCACTTCGCTGTACAAGTACAGCTTGCTATCAGATCTCATTAATAGTCTAGCGGATTTGCCTACTAAACCTAACTACATCCTTCCACTTGGACAACCATCGCCAAGCTGGCATAACCTTCTCCGTCCCTCCATCGCATCATAAACAAGTATCGGAATATTAACCGATTTCCCATCGACTACGCCTTTCGGCCTCGCCTTAGGGGTCGACTCACCCAGCCCCGATTAACGTTGGACTGGAACCCTTGGTCTTCCGGCGTGCGAGCTTTTCACTCGCATTGTCGTTACTCACGTCAGCATTCGCTCTTGTGATACCTCCAGCATGCTTTACAACACACCTTCACAGGCTTACACAATGCTCCCCTACCACTTAATTGAAACAATTAAATCCGCAGCTTCGGCTCCTAGTTTGAGCCCCGTTACATCTTCCGCGCAGGCCGACTCGACTAGTGAGCTATTACGCTTTCTTTAAAGGATGGCTGCTTCTAAGCCAACCTCCTAGCTGTCTGTGCCTTCCCACATCGTTTCCCACTTAACTAGGAATTTGGGGCCTTAGCTGGCGGTCTGGGTTGTTTCCCTCTTGACGACGGACGTTAGCACCCGCCGTCTGTCTCCCGGATATCACTCATCGGTATTCGGAGTTTGCATCGGTTTGGTAAGTCGAGATGACCCCCTAGCCGAAACAGTGCTCTACCCCCAATGGTGTTCGTCCGAGGCGCTACCTAAATAGCTTTCGGGGAGAACCAGCTATCACCGAGTTTGATTAGCCTTTCACCCCTATCCACAAGTCATCCCCTGGCTTTTCAACGACAGTGGGTTCGGTCCTCCGGTAACTGTTACGTCACTTTCAACCTGCTCATGGATAGATCACTCGGTTTCGGGTCTATACCCTGCAACTAGACGCCCTATTAAGACTCGGTTTCCCTACGGCTCCCCTATTCGGTTAACCTTGCTACAGAATATAAGTCGCTGACCCATTATACAAAAGGTACGCCGTCACACCATAAATGATGCTCCGACTGCTTGTATGCACACGGTTTCAGGTTCTATTTCACTCCCCTCACAGGGGTTCTTTTCGCCTTTCCCTCACGGTACTGGTTCACTATCGGTCAGTCAGGAGTATTTAGCCTTGGAGGATGGTCCCCCCATCTTCAGACAGAATTTCTCGTGTTCCGCCCTACTTAATATGCTTCTTATAACCTTTCGAGTACGGGATTATCACCCTCTACGATTGACCTTTCCAAGTCATTCCTCTAAATTATAATCAGTCGGCTCCTCCCCGTTCGCTCGCCGCTACTAGGGGAATCTCTATTGATGTCTTTTCCTCGGGTTACTGAGATGTTTCACTTCTCCCGGTTTGCCTCGTAAATAAATTTACGATACCTGTCTTATGACAAGTGGGTTTCCCCATTCAGATATCGCCGGATCACAGGATATTGCCGCCTCCCCGACGCTTTTCGCAGGCTGTCACGTCTTTCATCGCCTCTGACTGCCAAGGCATCCACCATGTGCACTTCATTACTTGACTATACAACCCTAAA
>NZ_RXLO01000026.1 GCF_003958645.1 Chitinophaga rhizosphaerae | reverse complement strand
AAGTTCTTTACAAAAATGATGTTGAATACGGGAAGGTTGCGAGGGCAACCGGAAAGTAGTTCTGAAGGTTCGTAGCCTTGACATTGACAAAAGTTTTTCAGCGTTCGGTGTAAATACCGTGGTATCATAGTAATTATGAAGCTGGCTGAAGAAAAGTTCTTTGACATATTGGGAAACAAGTTGTAAAACACGCGAGTGTTTAAATACTTAAGATTTTTAAAGCGAATAAGGGCGCATGGTGAATGCCTAGGCTCTAGGAGGCGACGAAGGACGTGGTAAGCTGCGATAAGCTACGGGGAGCTGCAAACGAGCGATATATCCGTAGATTTCCGAATGGGACAACCCAGCACACTGAAGGTGTGTTATCCGCAAGGAGGCCAACGCAGGGAACTGAAACATCTAAGTACCTGCAGGAAAAGAAAATAAATTAATGATTCCCTAAGTAGTGGCGAGCGAACGGGGAAGAGCCCAAACCGGGGCGGCGTGCTGCCCCGGGGTTGTAGGACCGCATTTAGAAAGTCGCATCAAGTTGAATCATCTGGAAAGATGAGCCATAGCAGGTGATAGCCCTGTAGGCGTAAATTGCGATGGACGAGCGGTATCCTGAGTAGCGCGGGACCGGAGGAATCCTGTGTGAAACTGCCAGCACCATCTGGTAAGGCTAAATACTCCCTAGAGACCGATAGTGAACCAGTACCGTAAGGGAAAGGTGAAAAGTACTCCGAACAGGAGAGTGAAATAGTACCTGAAACCGTGCGCCTACAAGCGGTCGGAGCCTGGCAACGGGTGACGGCGTGCCTTTTGCATAATGAGCCTACGAGTTACTCCTCACTGGCGAGGTTAAGTTCTTCAGTAACGGAGCCGCAGCGAAAGCGAGTCCTAACAGGGCGTATAGTCAGTGGGGGTAGACGCGAAACTTTGTGATCTATCCATGGGCAGGTTGAAGGTTTGGTAACACAAACTGGAGGACCGAACCCATTAGCGTTGAAAAGCTATGGGATGACCTGTGGATAGGGGTGAAAGGCCAATCAAACTGAGAGATAGCTCGTTCTCCCCGAAATGTTTTTAGGAACAGCCTCGTATAACAGACGTATCATAGAGGTAGAGCTACTAATTGGGCTAGGGGGCTTCACCGCCTACCAAACCCTAATAAACTCCGAATGCTATGATATATCTACGGGAGTGAGGCTGTGGGCGCTAAGGTCCATGGCCGAGAGGGAAATAACCCAGATTAACAGCTAAGGTCCCTAAGTGTATGTTAAGTTGAACAAACGCAGTTCAAACCCTAAAACAGCCAGGATGTTGGCTTGGAAGCAGCCATTCATTTAAAGAGTGCGTAACAGCTCACTGGTCGAGGGTTTGGGCACGGAAAATAATCGGGCATCAAACATACTACCGAAGCTTTAGGATCCCCACCAGGTGGGTGATCGGTAGGGGAGCATTCTGTACTGCATCGAAGGTGTACCGCGAGGTATGCTGGAGCGTACAGAAAAGAAAATGTAGGCATAAGTAACGATAAAAAAGATGAAAAATCTTTTCGCCGTAAGACTAAGGGTTCCTGATCAACGCTAATCGGATCAGGGTTAGTCGGGTCCTTAGGCAAAGCCGAAAGGCGTAGCTGATGGCAAACTGGTGAATATTCCAGTACCTGCTATAATTTCGATGGGGTAACGGAGTAGTGAAAGGACTGCGCACTTACGGAATAGTGCGTTAAAGGGTGTAGGTATACCCTGGGTAGGAAAATCCGCCCGGGGTGCTGAACCTGATAGTACACAGAAGCTTCGGCTGAAGTGATAATGTCCCTAATCAGACTTCCAAGAAAAACCTCTAAGGTTAGGTTATAGCAGCCCGTACCGTAAACCGACACAGGTAGTCGAGGAGAATATCCTAAGGCGCTCGAGTGATCCATGGTAAAGGAACTAGGCAAATTGACGCTGTAACTTCGGGATAAGGCGTACCACAGTGATGTGGTCTCAGTAAAATGGTCCAACCAACTGTTTAACAAAAACACAGGGCCCTGCAAAATCGAAAGATGAAGTATAGAGCCTGATACCTGCCCGGTGCTGGAAGGTTAAGGAAGGGTGTTCGTAGCAATACAAAGCTCCTGACTGAAGCCCCAGTAAACGGCGGCCGTAACTATAACGGTCCTAAGGTAGCGAAATTCCTTGTCGGGTAAGTTCCGACCTGCACGAATGGTCTAATGAGTTGGACACTGTCTCTACCATGAGCTCGGTGAAATTGTAGTATCGGTGAAGATGCCGGTTAATCGCAACGGGACGGAAAGACCCCGTGAACCTTCACTACAACTTAACATTGATTTTGAGTGCCAGATGTGTAGGATAGTTGGGAGACTATGAAGCGGCTTCGCCAGGAGTCGTGGAGTCAACGTTGAAATACCAACCTTCTGTTACTTAGAGTCTAACCCGGGAAACTGGGGACATTGTTTGGTGGGTAGTTTGACTGGGGTGGTCGCCTCCTAAAAAGTAACGGAGGCTCGCAAAGGTACCCTCAGTACGGTTGGTAATCGTACGCAGAGCGCATTAGTAAAAGGGTGCTTGACTGTGAGGCAGACAAGCCGAGCAGGTGCGAAAGCAGGCTAAAGTGATCCGGTGGTTCTGTATGGAAGGGCCATCGCTCAAAGGATAAAAGGTACTCCGGGGATAACAGGCTGATCTCCCCCAAGAGCTCATATCGACGGGGAGGTTTGGCACCTCGATGTCGGTTCGTCACATCCTGGGGCTGGAGAAGGTCCCAAGGGTTCGGCTGTTCGCCGATTAAAGTGGCACGTGAACTGGGTTCAGAACGTCGCAAGACAGTTCGGTCCCTATCTGTTGTGATCGTTAGTAAATTGAGAGGACATGACCTTAGTACGAGAGGACCGGGTCGTACGTACCGCTGGTGTATCTGTTGTGCCGCCAGGTGCAGTGCAGAGTAGCTATGTACGGGCAAGATAAACGCTGAAAGCATCTAAGCGTGAAACTTACCTCAAGATGAGTTTACTTTTAAGGGCCGTCGAAGACGACGACGTTGATAGGCTACAGGTGTACAGGTGGTAACATCAAAGCCGAGTAGTACTAATTGCCCGTAAGCTTTAATTTTATTTTACACTCTGATCCGGATCTGACGCAAGTCAGGTAAGGAGCGAGTTTTACAACTTCCCGATATGTAAATTTATTAGTAGTAAGATACTGGCAGAGCAATGCAGTTGAAAGCATCAACGAAGCAAAGCCGAGCCTCAAGATCTTATGGTGGTTTTGCCGAGGGTGTTCACCTCTTCCCATTCCGAACAGAGAAGTTAAGCCCCTCATGGCCGATGGTACTGCACTATCATGCGGGAGAGTAGGTAGCTGCCATATTTATTGGAAAAAG
>NZ_RXLO01000025.1 GCF_003958645.1 Chitinophaga rhizosphaerae | reverse complement strand
ACCTTCGTGCGGACGGAAGACCACAAGTTCACCCTCGCCCTCGACGTCAACAAACTCCTCGTTCCCACACCTCCCATCTACAAACTAGACCCCGACGGCATCCCGACGGGCGAGATCGAAAAAGGGAAAGACCCCGACAGGAGCGTGGTGGAATCCATCTTCACTTCCTTCAGCGACGCGCCCGGAGGCTTCCGGGAAGAAGTCAGCGAGTTCTCCTTCGCAGGTGGCATCGAGTATGCTTACCAGAACAACTTCTTCGTGCGGACCGGTTACTTCTACGAAGACCCTGCAAAGGGCAACCGGCAGCAGTTCTCGGCGGGCTTCGGCGTCAGGGTACAGGGTTTCCAGCTCGACTTCGCATACCTCGTGCCCACCGGAGGGAGCCTCCGCCAGCGAAAGAGCATGAATTTTACCATTATGTACACTCCCTTCAGGGATAACAGATAATCTCTCATTGATAAAGCACCCGTCATGAATAAAATCCTCCTATGCATCATTCTCCTACTGGGCACCGCGGTTACGACTGCAAAGGCGCAGCAGCCGGCAAGAAAGGCCGATGATGGATCCAGTATTCGTCAACGCATATTCAGCGATTACGACCAGGCCGCTGCGAAAAACCGGTCAGGTCAGTCAAAGGCCCCTAAACCGAAGGAAGCCACCATCACGTCGCCGCAGGCGCTTAAACAACATATTTTCCCCGGGGCCAACGGCGGAGGCGGTATCCCGCGAAACATCCCGGCCGGCGCGCGTAAGGCGAATACGGCAGCAGCAAAGTCTTCCGGTCAGATGCCCAGCAACCTGTCGGCCGCCGAGGCCGCCCAGAAAGCCCAGGACCCCAAGGCAGCCAAAATCGCACCTGCCGATCTGGGAGCGCAGGGCAAAGAGCCCCCGCTGCATTTCGAAAAACCCAAAGCGCCCACCTCTAAAAACTGAGTACCATGAAAAAAACACTATACCTCCTCTTTTTTATGATATCGGCCACCATCGGAAGTTTCGCGCAGAGTGGACTTTCGGGGATCAACTACCAGGCGGTGGCCCGAAATAGCAATGGTACCGTGCTGGCCAACCAGGCGGTCAGCGTCCGGTTTTCCGTGCGCGGCGGCGGGCCAAACGGCGCCGTGCAATACCAGGAAACACATAATACGGCCACCAATGCCATCGGCCTGTTCACCTTGCAGGTGGGGCGTGGTACGCCCGTGACCGGTACTTTCGCCGGCGTTCCCTGGGGCAACGCCAACCAGTTCCTTCAGGTGGAAGTGAATACGGGCGGTGGTTTCCAGACGCTGGGGACCAATCAGCTCATGAGCGTTCCCTTTGCACAATTTGCGGCGAACGGTAACCCGGGGCCTGCCGGGCCGCAAGGGCCTGCCGGACCTGCGGGGCCAGTGGGGGCCGTGGGGCCTGTGGGACCCGCCGGTGCTACCGGGCCTGCCGGAGCACAGGGGCCAGCGGGACCGGTTGGGCCGATTGGGCCTACCGGCGCTGATGGAGCCGTTGGGCCACAAGGGCCTGCCGGACCCGTTGGAGCTGCCGGGCCGCAAGGGCCGGTTGGACCTGCCGGTGCAGACGGAGCCGTTGGGCCACAAGGGCCTGCCGGACCAGTTGGAGCTGCAGGGCCGCAAGGGCCGGTTGGACCTGCCGGTGCAGACGGAGCCGTTGGGCCACAAGGGCCTGCCGGACCAGTTGGAGCCGCAGGGCCGCAAGGGCCGGTTGGACCTGCCGGTGCAGACGGAGCCGTTGGGCCACAAGGGCCTGCCGGACCGATTGGACCCGCCGGGCCTGTGGGGCCTGCCGGACCCGCGGGCGACATCAACGGCGTAGCTGCGGGCGGATCGCTCAGCGGAACCTATCCCAATCCTACTATCGCCAACAATGCGGTAGGGACCCCGCAAGTGGCCGATGGTTCCATCACCCTTCCCAAACTCGCCCCCGGAGTGATCCCGGCGAGCTTGCCTCCGAACGGGGCCGCAGGGGGCGACCTGGGAGGGAACTATCCCAACCCCAACGTCGCAAAAATCCAGACCGTACCGGTATCCAATGCGGCACCGGCGGCAGGTCAGGTTTTGAAATACGATGGTGTGAACTGGACGCCCGCGGCGGATAATGCCGGTGGCGGCGGACTTACGCTCCCTTATGCGGCGATCGAAAACGATGCCGCTACGCTGTTTTCCATTACTAATAACGGTGACGGCTCTTCGCTGGAAGGCGTGAACAACACTGCCACCAGCAGTATCGCAGCGGTGCGCGGGATTGTTTCATCGACTGCGCCGGGCGGATTTTCCGCAGCGGTCAGAGGTATTAATAATGGTACCGGCGGGCTCGGGGTTGGTGTGTACGGATCGCAGAACGGTTCCGGCTGGGGCGTTTACGGTACTACCCCGAATGGTTTGGGCGTATACGGCAATGCGTCGGCAAATGGATTCGGTGTATATGCCAACAGCAATACCGGCACCGGTTTGCAGGCAACGAGCAACGACGGAATTCCGGCCAATCTGTCCATCTTCAATAATTCAAACAACAATAACGTACTGGTAGCCAATACCGTCGGCAACGGTACCGTTGTCAATGTTACGACCACCGGGAGCGGCGCTGGCGTAAGAGCTTCTACCGGAGCGGGTTTCGGCGTCCATGGCATCACTACTGCGCAAACCAGCGCAGGTGTTGTGGGAGACAATAACGGCGGTGGCGAAGCGGTAGTTGGCCGCACCACCAGCGACATTGCCGGAGCGGTAGTTGGCCGGAACGATGGCGGTGGATATGGTGTGCGCGGGTTCATCTCTACCAGCACCGCAGGTACGGCGGTAGGTGTGTTGGGCCAGGTGGGCCTGAACAACAGTACCGGCCGTGCCGGACGATTCGAGAACTTCAACAATACCAATACCACGGGCAATACGCTGGAAGTCGAAACCAACGGCAATGGCAATATCCCCGACAATACGCAGGGCAATGCCGCATCTTTCCTGGTCGACAATACGAACAGTGTAGCCGCAGCCGTGAGAGGCGAAGTAAAAACGATCTTCGGCAACTTCGGTGCAGCGGGCATCTTCGGGATATCTTCCGGAACGGGAGGTTTTGCAGGATTGTTCCATTCTTCTAATGCAAGCGGGAATGGTCCTGCCCTGGTTGCTATCCAGGATGGCAACGGCAACGCGATCACCGCCAATGCCAGCAAAAACGGCAATGCGGTAGAAGCGAATATCGACGGAGGCGGCAATGCCCTGTATGCATGGGTGCCTACTTTTGCCACCGGCCGTGCGGGACGGTTCGAGATTTTCAACGAAACCAATACCAGCAATGTGATCACTGTGAAAACAGTAGGGAACGGCATCGCGGGGAATTTTATGGTGGACAGGGTGACCGGGACTTCTGCAGCGGTAAGAGGGGAAGTGAATTCCCAGTTCGCCAACTTCGGCACTGCGGGCATTTACGGGATCTCGTCCGGAACAGGCGGTTTTGCGGGGCTTTTCCATGCGAGCAACCCTGCCGGGAATGGCCCGGCGCTCATCGCGATCGCGGATGGTAACGGTAACGGTATCACGGCAAACGCGTCCAATTCCGGCGATGGAGTAGAAACCACGGCAGACGGGACGGGCAGCGCAATTTATGCCTGGGTCCCCAACTTCGGCAATGGCCGTGCCGCAAGGTTCGTGAATTACAACACGGCAAATACCAATCCCGTATTGACGGTTGAGCAACACAGCAATGGTTCCATCGCCATATTCAGATCCGGCAATCCCGGTGCGGTGAATGTGGCGCGCATCAACTCGGCGGGCCGCGGTTTCTTCAACGGCGGAACGCAGAACAGTGGTGCCGACCTTGCCGAGGCATTTGACGTAGAAGGCGACATGAACGCATATGAGCCCGGCGATGTGATGGTCATATCCACCAGCAGCGACCGCAAAATGGAGAAATCATCCGAAGCCTATTCTACCCTGATAGCCGGCGTTTACGCCACCAAACCCGGTGTTTTGCTGACAGAACAGGAAGGTGTGGAAGATGTGACGGAACAAGTACCCGTGGGCGTAGTGGGCGTTATTCCCACCAAGGTCTGCGACGAAGGCGGCCCTATCCGCCGCGGCGATCTGCTCGTTACTGCCAGCAAAGCCGGATATGCCATGAAGGCCGACCCGAAGAAACTACAACATGGCCAGATCCTCGGAAAAGCCCTCCAGGAGCTGGCTTCCGGCACCGGTAAAATCAAGGTGCTGGTGAACGTGAAATAGTTTATCATCTCATTATAAACCGTACGAACACATTTTTGACGAGAGCAAGGGTATATGTATGGTTTTGTGTAGGGCTGCCTCTTCCGGGGCAGCCTCTTTTTCTTCTTTCATTTTTTATGATTCATCCAATGTCATTCTTCATTAATTTTTTATCTTACGTTTCGATTGGAGCTATCTATACTAACGGAATAGGATACCCCAAGATCTTCCTCAACTATTTAACCATCTTTTTTGAAAGGACACCATGCAGCCCCGGCTGTACCTATTTACCCGCCCGCCTATACGAAATTATTGTTTCGATTCCGCCTGATTTGAATGTGAGAGCGCATGCCCGGAGGGGGCTGTCCGTTTTACCCGAATACCACTGAACGCTGCCGGGCGCACCGGATCCATTTCAACCGTCTTCGCAATTCCAATTTGAACACGCCGATTTGATGTCCTGACATCGAAATAGCGAAACCATGCATGTTATTGAGTGTGCACAACCCTGTATTCATAATCCTTTGATATCCGATTTTTATGAAATCAATTTCTACTAAACACCTATTATTGGCCATGTTCCTGGCCATATCGTGGCTGCCGGCCCGTTCGCAGCTGGTACTGGTCAGACAGGTGGCCGCCTCTTCCGGAGGGTCCGGCATTATCGGCGGTATTCAGTTCGATTACACCATCGGTGAAGCCGTCGTTACCCCACTGGCCGCAGGGCCCG
>NZ_RXLO01000024.1 GCF_003958645.1 Chitinophaga rhizosphaerae | reverse complement strand
ATCATTGAGTACATAAACTATTACAATAACCACAGAATCAAATTAAAACTAAACGGCTTGAGTCCAATACAATATCGAACTCAAGCCGCTTAATCTAAAAAGTCCAACCTTTTGGGAGCACTACACATCGGGCGCCTTTTTTATGCGGGAAAAGTTAGTTCCGTTTCGGGAGCGGATCGATGAAGTGGCCGCTGTAGGCTTTGAAGCTCCGGCTCGTCCCGATTTTGTCGATCACCGTACGATAGCCTTCCGGCGAGGCTTTGCGGCCGGCGGGCGCGTGCCCGAGCACGCGGGTCAGGGCTTTCGAAAGCAGCGGTTCGTGGATATCGCCCAGGGTGCCGAGGCGAAGGCCTTCCTGGTAAACATCCTGCGGGAGCGGGCGGAAACCGCCCGTATAGTCGCTCTGGTCGGCGGAATTGAACGCCTGCGAAACGATGGGTTGCATGCCCCATTTGTTATTCCGGTCGTTTTCTTCGTAGATCGAGATGGAACCGAGGTTTTTGCCGACCGTGGTGTCTCCCATCAGGTAAACTTCCATGTAAGGCCGGAGACCGTTGATGATGAGCTCGCTGGCGGATGCGGTGCCGGATGACGTGAGCACGATGAAATTCGTCAGCTGGTTGCCGATATTGTTGGCTTCGTTCGTGAATTTCGACGTGACGATGGATTCGCCGTAGGCTTTGATCAGCGCATCGCGGTACGCGTCGTTGAACTTGCGGTAGAAGAACGTTTTATTCGGATCGAGGCCTTTGACGATGTTGCTGCCCAGGTTGATGGTGGAACGGGAATCGCCGCCGGGGTTGTAGCGCAGGTCGAGGATGAGATGCTGCACGCCGGCGCTTTTGAAACGGCCGAACACGGCATCCACCTGGTTGTCGTACGCATGGGTATTATCGCCTTTGTCGGGCGCGAAGAAATTATACACGAAATACCCGATTTTCTTCCCTTCGATGGTATAGACGGAATCGAGGTACAACGGGTTTTCCGCCAATTCCACAACGGATAGCTGCACGGCACGCGCATCGGTGAGGCTGTCTTTCCCGTCTGACCCCGTTACCACTTTCCGGATCCCCAGGCTGTGGGGTTTTGAGAGCGCATCCACGAACCTGTTCACTTCCGATTGCAGGCCAGTATACCGGACGGGCTGGCCGTTGATATCCGCGAAAACATCGCCCCGCATGATCCCCGCCGCTTCGGCCGGGCTCCCCTTCTTCACATACTCCACGATCCCGGCGAGGTAATACGGATTGCTGCCCACGAGGAAAAGATCGTAATCGATCCCCGATTCCTGCGACACGCCGGAAAGGCTCGCCAGCAGCTCCTCGAAATTATCCTGTATCCAGGAGTACCGGTCTTCCGGGCGCTTCAGCAGCGAACTGAAAAACTCCGGCGGCGAAACGGTCCGGTCGGTACTGGCGGGGATATTACCGGTCCAGTAATAGACCTCTTTCATGTTCTTGTAAATCCAGTCGTTCACATATTTGTTCTGGTTGGCGGTTCCCGGGTCGCCGGTTTTCCGGTCTTTCTTGCAGGCGGAAAGTGCGATACCTGCCGCAAGGCAGGTACAGAGCGTCTGGAGCTTGGTCATAAGTTGGGTTGATGGGTGATATGCATAAAGATACGGAAACGGCGCGGAAGCGTTACCGCCGGCTCAGGGAAGTTGGGCGGGGATTACGCCTTCTTCGCGGAGGGCGCTGTGGATGCGCTGTTGCCAGCGCGCTTCGGCGAGGCCGTTGGCGCCGTGGTGCGCTTCATCGTCGAACGCTTCCTGGAGCCGGTTCATTTCCCGGAAAGATTCGAGGTATTCGTATTGGATGCGGCTGTCGTGATCGTCGATCGTCAGCGGCATGGACAGTACTTTTTTCCGGAACCGTTCCGCTACGAGGCGGGTGATGTCGAAATGAAGCTGTTCGTGGACGAGGATGTGGCGGGACGGGGGCTGAATGCGCGTCCAGGAGGCGGAGCGGACCCAGAATACCTGGAGCACGAGGTGGACTTCGAGGGTGTCGCGGAATCGACGGGTGGAGCCGTCGAACCCGAAGCTGGTGAAGCTGACGGCGTCTGACCGGGCCCCGAAGCCCGGGGAACCGCGGAAATCTTCGGCGGCGGCGTGCCGCTGGTGGTAGAAAAGGGTGTCGGACGAAGGGTCGAGCGGCCGCTGTTCTTCCGTGAATACGACCTTCAGCACTTCCGGCGGGCCCTGCGGCGCGGAGGCGACGGGAGGCGGAGGCCAGGCGGCCCAGCCTGCGAGGAGGAAAAGGGCGGAAAAGGGGCGCATATTCCCTAAAGTTCGCAAATCAATTTGACTTCAAAAAATCCGGAAATCCGCTACGGGAAAGGAAATTGGTGGGTTCTGGGGAAATCAGTAATTTACGGTAGACCAAAACAATCACCATTATGTACGGTGGAGGATACATTTTCGACGAACCGAACAAACGGCAGTTGAAGGAAGAGCAATTGCACGACGACCCCGCTAAGCTGGCCGAATTCGAAGCCCGCATCGCAAGAGGGGAAAAGATCGAACCGGGCGACTGGATGCCTTCGGAATACAGAAGGCAGCTCATCCGGCTCATCGAGCAGCACGCGCATTCCGAGATCATCGGCGCGTTGCCCGAGGGCACCTGGATCACCCGGGCGCCGGGCTTCAAGCGGAAACTGGCGCTCATCGCCAAGGTGCAGGACGAGATCGGCCATGGCCAGTTACTGTACAACGCCGCCGAAACCCTCGGCAAAAGCCGCGAAGCCATGATCAACGACCTGCTGAGCGGAAAATCCAAGTATTCGAACGTTTTCAATTACCCGGC
Organism: Chitinophaga rhizosphaerae; assembly: GCF_003958645.1. Lineage (GTDB taxonomy): Bacteria > Bacteroidota > Bacteroidia > Chitinophagales > Chitinophagaceae > Chitinophaga > Chitinophaga rhizosphaerae. Next base: position 10,485 of record NZ_RXLO01000024.1, on the reverse strand, counting down.
GGAAACCTGGGCGGATGTGACCGTGATCGGTTTCCTCATCGATGCGGCCGCCATCGTGAACCAGGTGGCCAACGCGAAGGGGTCTTACGGCCCGTATTGCCGCGCCCTGGAGCGCATCTGCTACGAAGAAAGCTTCCACCTCAAACAGGGGCACGACGCGTTCATCGAACTGGCGACCGGCACGCCCGCGCAGAAACAGATGCTGCAAGACGCGCTGGACCGCTGGTGGCAGCCCATCATGCACTTCTTCGGCCCGCCAGACAAGGCATCCGTCCACAGCCAGAAACTCATGGAATGGAAAGTGAAAATGGCGAGCAACGACGATATGCGGAACCAGTTCCTCGATATGTACGTTCCCAAGATCCGCGAACTGGGCATGACGCTGCCCGATCCGGAACTGAAAAAAGACGAAACCACGGGGAAATGGAGCTATACCGATCCCGACTGGGACCTATTCAAGAAAGTCATCAACGGCGGCGGCCCCTGCAACGTGGAACGCCTGCAGGTGCGCCAGTGGGCCGAAGAGCACGGGCGATGGGTGCGCAAGGCGCTCATGAACCCGAACGCCGCGAAAGTTGCCCCCGTTGCCTAATTCACACAACCGCACAATTATGGACCAACCACATCATTCTTTAGACCCCCGTGTGAACCGGTTGCATCTCCCCGAATCCGGGGGACCGGTGGAAGTGCAGGAAGGCGAAAACTGGAATTCGTTCGAAGTGTTCCACCAGGAAAAGCGCGGCGCGCACCACGAGCACGTAGGCTGCGTACATGCCCCCAACGCCCAGCTGGCACTCGTTTTCGCCAAGGAACAGTTCGCCCGGCGGAAGAAATGCGTCAACCTCTGGGTGGTACGCAGTTCCGACATCCTGGCGTTCAATGCCGAAGACGAAGACATGTTCGCCAACAATGCCGAAAAAACCTACCGCGATGCCAGCGGCTTCAAGGTGATGGAAAAAATCAACCAGTTCAAAAAATCCACGAATGACAAAAAATGACGCCCTCGCCCGGATGCTCACCGCCATGGCCGACGATGCCCTGATCCAGGGGCACCGGAACTCGGAATGGACAGGCCTTGGGCCCATCATGGAGGAAGATATCGCTTTCTCATCCATGGCGCAGGACAAGATCGGCCACGCATGGGCGTTGTACCGCATGCTGCAGGAAGACCTCGGCGGCCAGGACCCCGACGCATTCGCGTTCCTCCGTAACGAAAAAGATTACAAATGCTGCCACTTCGTGGAACATCCCAACGGGGAATACGACTTCAGCCTCATGCGCCATTTCCTGTTCGACCATGCGGAAGCCATCCGCTACCAGCAATTGCGCAACAGCTCGTTTGCGCCGCTGCGCCCGCTGGCCGAAAAACTGAAAGGCGAGATCAAATACCACACCCTCCACGCCAACGCCTGGATCACACAGCTCTGCCGCGCCGGCGAAGAAAGCTACGCCCGCATGCAATCCGCCCTCAATACCTGCTTCCCCCTCGCCCTCGGCATTTTTGAGCCGGACGAAGCAGCCGAAGCGATATTGGTGGCCGAAGGGGTTTATCCCGGAGAAAAGCAGTTGAAGGAAATGTGGGTGGACCGGATTTATAACCTCTGCGCCGCCGCAGGCCTCAACCTGCCGGCGGAAGACGGTGTAACGCCCGCCTATGGCGGCCGGAAGGGCTATCATACCGAATATTTACAACCCCTGCTGGAGGAAATGGGTGCCGTTTTCCGCTCAGACCCGCAGGCCATTTGGTAATTATGACGATCAGTGAATCAGATATTTATAAAGCGCTCGAGCAGGTGATGGACCCGGAAATCCCCGTGCTGTCCGTCATTGACCTGGGTATGATCACCGGGGTGAGCGTGGAGGAAGCAGGGGTCCGCGTGAAAATGATCCCTACTTTCTCCGCTTGCCCCGCGGTAGATTATATCAAGCAGAACATCCGCACCGCGCTGGAAAAGGCGCTCGATACGAAAGTGACGGTGGAGATCGACCGGGAAGCCACCTGGAACAGCGACCGTATGGCCGCCGGGGCGCATGAAAAGCTGAAGAACTTCGGGATAGCGCCGCCGCAGATGCGGCAGGGAGAAGAGCATGCGGAGATCGAGCTGCACACGGCCTGTCCGCACTGTGATTCGGAAAACACCTACCTCCGCTCCCCTTTCGGCTCTACACTGTGCAGGGCCATTCACTATTGCCGCAATTGCGGATATGTTTTCGAGCATTTCAAACCGCTCGGGTAAAATGGCATTTTCTTGTATATTGCCGGTATGAAAATCGGTTTATACTTCGGGTCCTTCAATCCCGTGCACACCGGCCATATGATCATCGCCAATTACATGGCGTACAATACGGACCTGGACAAGGTTTGGATGGTGGTGTCTCCCCACAATCCCCTGAAGGAATCCGCATCCCTGCTGAACGAGCATCACCGGCTCCATCTTACCGAGATGGCGGTAGACGGTGAGCAGAAACTGCGCGTCACCAACATCGAGTTCACGCTCCCGCGGCCTTCTTTCACCATCGATACCCTCACCTATCTTACCGAAAAATTCCCCACGCAGCAATTCGCCGTGATCATGGGGAGCGATAGTTTCCAGAATATTCCGCGGTGGAAGAATTACCGGCAGTTGCTCGATAATTACGAGATATATATTTATAACCGGCCCGGCCACCCGGTCACCGATACCTTCGGCGGCAACTGCAAAATCGTGGATGCGCCCATGCTGGATTTGTCGAGCAGCCGGATCAGGGCGCTCATCAAGGAAGGAAAAAGCGCCCGGTACATGGTGCCGGACGCTGTGTGGAAATATATCCAGGAGAATAATTACTATAAATAAGCGGGCTACTCCTCTTTCTTCTTCACTTTCTCTTTGGAAGAAGGCGTTTTCACGACTTTTACTTCCCGCTTCTTGACGAGGTACTCGTTGGAATAGATGCGGATGAGGACGATGAAAAGCGAGATAAGCAGCGGCCCGAAGATCAATCCCACGAAACCGAACAGGCTTACCCCGATGATCACGCCGAAAATGGTGATGAGCGGATGCACGTCCCCGATCCTTTTGGCGAGCATCATGCGGAAGAGGTTGTCGCAGGTCCCCACCACGCCGAACCCATATACCAGCACCGCGATACCCTGCCAGGTGTTGCCGATGGCGAGGAGATAAATCCCCATCGGAACGTAGACGGCGGCGGCGCCGATAACGGGGAGCATGGCCGTGAAGCTCGTTACTACGAACCAGAACACCGGTTCCGGCACCCCGAACAGCAAATACCCGATCAAAGACACGACACCCTGGATAAGGGCGATGAGCGGAATGCCGATGGCGTTGCTGACTACCATATTCTTCATTTCGCGGGCGAGCAGTTCCACGTTCTCGTCTTTGAGCGGAATGTATTCGTACAGCGCTTCTTCCATTTCGCGGGCGTTGACCAGCATGAAATACAAAATAAAGTAGAGCATGGCCACGGCCGTGAGCGTGTTGAACGTAGCACCGAGGAATCCTGGCAGCACATTGGTGATATATTCCTGCAATTTGGCGAGCCGCCCGTCTTCCATGATATTAATTCCCGTAGCGGATTCCAGCTGCTGGTTCATGCTTTTCAGGCCGGAAATGAGCTCGGACGAGTGACTGATCGCCCAGCCGACCTTGGAGGTGAGCATATTTACGAGGAGGCCGATGGGCAACAGGAAAACGAGAAACGAAAGGATCATGATAACCGCCGCCGCCCAGGGGCGTTTCCATTTGCGGGATTCCACGAGGCGGAACATCCAGCGGCGCGAAAGGACATAGAGGGTCACGGCGCCGAGGAACCCGGGGAAAAATGCATACAGTTCCTTGAACAGGATAATGCCAAGGAATGCGATGATCAGGAGGAAAAAAACCTGTTTCAGCCGGTCGTTGTCGATGTAACTCATATATAATCGGGGTATTTTTCAAACCTACGGCATTTTGGCAGTACTGCAAAGTCTGCCGCCATGGGGAATTATACAATAATAATGCTGATTTAACCAAATTGCCGGATGGTGTGAACAATTGTGGAACAAATTTTGTAACCTTAATGCAAATTGGAGCATAGGACCCCCAGCTCCAGGGAACCCGATTTCTTCACTAAAAAACGCTTGACCATGAGCAGAAATTCAAAAGCAGTCGTTTCATTCATCGTGGGCGCCGCCGTGGGTGTGGCCGTTGGTTATTTCCTCAACTCCGATAAGAAAGAGGAATGGGTCGGTAAACTGAAATACCAGGCAGACAAGCTGAAGGATAAATTCCGCAACAAAAAGCAGCAGCTCGAAGATGCCCTCGAAAACGAATTAACCTAAGCCCCGGCGCTTAAAAAAACTTTGCATGGAAGATAACTTTTCCAACTACTTCTCGGAAACCGGCAAGGTGGCCAAGGATTACCTTGAAACCCGGCTGGCAATTATCAAACTGCAGGCTGCAGGAAAGCTGTCGAAAGCGATGGGATTATTCTTCTCGCTCATCATGGCTTTCCTGCTGTTTTTCTTCGTAGTCGTATTTCTCGGGATGGTACTGGGCTTCTGGATCGGTGAAAAAACCGGCAGCATGACCCTCGGGTTTTCCTGCGCGGCAGGCGCTTTCGTGCTCCTGTTCGTAGTATTGCTCATCGCCCGCAAATCCCTCATCCAACGCCCGCTCGCCAATATGCTGGCGGCCGAACTGGTTGAAGAGATCGAAGAAATGGAAGAACGCGCGGAAGAAAGAAGGGAAGCAAGAAAACAGGCCGCGAATGATTAATCACTACCCCCTCCACCATGGCGAAAATTAAAATCAAAGACATCGAAATGCTCGACCGTGAGGTGGAACGCCTCAAACGCAGGAGCCGCCGGCTGGAAGAAGAGCTGGGCGCCCGGGCAGACCATCTGCGCGACAACTACCGCTCCATGGCCATGAACGCCGTGGTGCCCGGTATAGCGAACAGCGGGTTCCTGGGCGTGGTGGGCGGGCTCGCCACTACGCTGTTTAAATCCGGCGCCGGCAAATCCATGCTGAACAGCGTGCTCATCGGCGCGCTCGAATTCATCGGCGTAAAGCTGGGCATTAAGCTGGTAGACAAAATCCGGAACAGAAGACACCGGAGAAAAAGAAATTCGGCAAATCCCGAGGCCGACGGGGAATAATTTCCCCGCCCCTATGCCCGACGCTCCACTTTAATTTATGTGAGGATCAGCCCCAGACCTGGGTACCCTCGCTGCAGTTCGCACAAATATCGATATGCTTCCTGCCCTTGATCAGCTGGGTGCGGAAGTTTACGTATTGATCGTTGTGCCAGAGGGTCTTGAAATTCGTCTGCTTCAGATCACCGAGGCGGTGCGTGGCGTCTTTGTCGAAACAACAGGGCACCACCAGGCCGTCCCAGGTAATTACGGGCGAATGCCAGAGGCGCCAGCAGTGGTTCTCCATCTTGTTCTTGATGGCATACGTACCGTCGTCGTTCTTTTTATAGCGGGAGTATTTGTCGATCGTAGGAATAAGGCGGTTCCCTTCTTCATAATCATATACCTGCGCGGTTTTGAACCGCACTTCGTCCACCCCGATCTCTTCCGCCAGTCTTTTCACATCTTCGATCTGGTGCTCGTTGGGTTTCACGACGAGGAACTGGAAGAACACGAAAGGCTTTTTGGAATTGAGTTCCTTTTTCCATTTCACGATATTCTTCGCCCCGGCGATCACTTTGTCAAGATGCCCGCCCACGCGGTATTGCGTGTATACGTCCTGGGTGGTGCCGTCGATGGAAATGATGAGCCTGTCCAGCCCGGATTCCACCGTTCTTTTCGCGTTCGCGTCGGTCAGATAGTGGGCGTTGGTGGAGGTGGCGGTATATATTCCTTTGGAAGCGGCGTATTTAACCATGTCGAGGAACGCGGTATTGAGGTACGGTTCTCCCTGGAAATAGAAGATAAGGTACATGAGGTCTTTGTGCAGCTCGTCTATCGTTTGCCGGAAAAACTGGTTATCGAGCATGCCGGTGGGGCGGGTGAAAGCCCTGAGCCCGCTGGGGCATTCCGGGCATCGGAGGTTGCACGAAGTGGTGGGCTCGAAGGAGATCGAAATGGGATAGCCCCATTGGATGGGCTTCTTGCGCATTTTACTATAATAAAAGCTGCCCAGTACCTTCCCGGCGTTCCAGGCTCTGCGGAGCGTGAACTTGGACAGGAAATTGAGCGCGTCGTTGATATTCGGTTTCGGCATAATAGGGCCCGTTTGGCCGATAAAAATACGACAACCAAACGGGTTTCATGCAAGCTTGCGAAAATTGACCTATACTTGCTGCTGATTTTCAAGGAACAACCGATAAGAATTACCCAAACATTGGCTAAAAAGAACCGGAAGCGCCTGCGCGCGTTTTTCCTGATCGTTTCATTGCTGACGCTGGCCGCTACCGCCGGCATATGGTGGCTCCTCCGGCAACAGGCGCCCGCAAACTTCGTGCGGTACGAAGAATTCGGGATAGACATTCCCGTCAATTACTCCGTGCACGGCATCGATATCTCCAAGTTCCAGGGGAACGTGAACTGGCGCGCCGTAAAGCAGATGGAAGTCGAAAACATCAAAATCTCTTTCGCGTTCATCAAAGCCACCGAAGGCATTACCCGGCAAGACGCCACCTTCCGCCGCAACTGGGAAAAAGCCCGCGACGCAGGGGTCATCCGCGGCGCCTATCACTTCTTCTACTCCACCCGCGACCCCATCAAACAAGCGATCAACTTTAAGAATGTAGTCCAGCTGGAGTCGGGAGATCTGCCCCCGGTGCTCGACATCGAGGTGCACAACAACCAGTCGCCCGCCGTAATCCGCAGCACGGCCCGCATCTGGCTCGAGGAAATGGAAAAGGCCTACGGCGTAAAGCCGATCATCTATACCAATATCCACTTTTACGAAACGTATCTCGGCAAGGAATTCGACGATTACCCGCTATGGGTGGCGCATTATTACCAGAAGGAACGGCCGCGTAGCGCGCGGAACTGGGTGTTCTGGCAGCATTCCGACATCGGCAGGGTGAACGGGATCCGGACGATGGTGGATTTCAACGTATTCCGCGGCGACAGTGCCGCGCTGCGAAAACTCTGCATTCCGTAACTTTAATTCATGGAAGACGATTCCCGCAATCAGTTCGACTGGCAGTTGATGAAGTTCCTTATCAAGATTATGAGGACCGTGTTCTACGGTATGTTCTGGCTGATGATCAATATTTTTTTCGGGTTGTACTTGGGATGGGCAGACCCGGAAGCGTCTACCCCGCTGCTCATGGGCATTTTCTACACCTGGCTGGTGCTGAGTGCCGTTGGGTTCGTGTACCTGCTGTGGCGCATGTGGCGGAAAAAGATGCCGCCGCCATGATGGTTATCGGCCGGCGGGCGCGGCAAAAACCTGCGTCCAGAGGTCGGCGGTGCGGCCCACGCCCATTTCCCGGAAATTGGCGCTCATGAGGTTCTTGCAGTGGCCGGGGCTGTTCAGCCAGCCGTTCACGACTTCCGCCTCGGTTTTTGGGCCGGAAGCGATATTTTCTCCCCACCAGTTATAATTGTAACCGGCTGCGGTGATACGCTGTGAAGGCGTGGCGCCCGACGGGCTATTGTGCGAAAAGTACTTGCGGTCGAGCATGTCTTTACTATGCCTGGCTGCGGCGAGCTCCAACAGGGTGTTCCAGGCCAAGGGCGAAACCGGGGGCATCCAGGTGTCTCCGCATTGGCAGCCTTTGGCGCGCGCGGAATTGACGAGCTGGAGCACGAGGTCTTTGTTCGCGCGGTTTTCGACCACTACGGCCGTTGGCGGATCGCCGGGCTTTTCGGGCCCGGGGGCTTCCGGTTGCACGGCGTCATCTTTGGAGCAGGCGGTCAGCAACAGGCATGCCGCGGCGTATACAGGTATATAACGAACCAGTTTCGGTAACATAATTTCCCAGTTTGAATGAGTCGGTACTGGGCTTTTAATAGGAGGAGGTTAAAGCACGTTGGCTTTTTCAGAGGAAGGGCTAAAATCAAACAGGACCCAAAAATACATCCTCCCCTGCAAATCCTTGCAAAAATTATGTTAACGAAATTAATAAATTAATAATCAGTGCGCTATGACGGAAAACCTGTATATGAATGCGGTTATTTGGCAGGCTTGGGGACCGCCAGTTCCTGGCTCCAGAAGTTGCCGACCTTTGCCACGCCCATCTCCGTGAACCGGGGGTTCATGAGGACTTTACAGTGCGTTACGCTATTGAACCATCCATCCACCACGGTTTGTTCGGTAAGCTTTCCCAGCGCGATGTTTTCGCCCCAGGCAGACCATGTGTATCCCATGCTGGAAATGCGGTAGCCGGCCATTTGGCCCTCCCGGTCCTGGTGGCTGAAGTAATTGAAATCTTTCATGTCTTTACTGTGCAGGTACGCGGCGCGCTCCAGGGATCTGTTCCAGGAAATGGGCGGCGCGGCGGCCATGAAAGTATCTCCGCAATTGCAGCCCCTGGAACGGACGTCGTTCACAAGACTGAGCAGCAATGCTGCGTTCACGGGATTGTTCATGGCGAATGCCGTGTCTTTGACCGGGATCGGCGGCGGTGGCGTGATCGTTTCCAACGGATCTTTGGTGCATGCCGTTACCAATAGGCACAGCAGCAACGCTCCTGCCAATGCAGGATGCATCATGTGTCTTGACATAGTCTGATAATGGTTTAAGTCCTCAAAAAAAGTTGGCTTCTCGGGATGCGGTCAAAAATCACCACAAGTGGATTCGGTTAGGGAAAGCAGGTGCGAATCCGGGTTAATAACTTCGAACGCAAAATTACTACTGAATGTGAGAAATCTCACATCAGCGCCCGTAAAAAAGTTGTTAACGAATTGATTGTTAATGAGATGTAAAGATGATCCTTTCGGCCATACGGTATAGGTCTTTCAATATTGCATAGGAATAAATAATTATCTTTCGTTCTGGAAAACAAACATATAATATAATTATTAAGTGTAATTGTACGAATTTGAATTATCGAAAATGTTAAATGGGGAGCGAATGGAGGATCGTGTAGCGATGGACGTATTTTTACCGTTCTGAATATGGCTGTAATATGAAATTTGTTGAAGCGGAACGGTAATGGAGCACGGTTGTTAATGCGCGTCGAAGATGGTATGCCGGCAGACGAAAACCGGCGTCGCGGTTTCCGGGGTGCCCGGCGCAAATGCACCCCCATCGTGATTTCCGGGAATTCCAACTTCACCCATTCGCTGTAATTTCACCCCAAAGTTCCGCCAAATAAAAAGTCAGCGTCACCATGGGCATCGACCGCTGGAATCCGTTCCCGTCAAATAAAATCACGCAACCCAAACCGGATCCGGTTGTTATTTGCATAAAATCAGTTGCATGAAAACACACTTCACCCTGTTCATGGCTGGCCTGCTTGCCATGTCGGCTTGTCAGAACAGCAGTAAGGCGCCAGCGGCCGACTCTACGGCTACGGAGGCCACCAGCGTGGTATTAGACGGTTATTACGAAGCGAGTATACCCGCCGCCTCCTCGCCCGGCCGCCTCGTGGGCCTCACTTTGCGCGCCACCAACGATGCGCAGATGACCACCGACTACATGAACTCCACCCCCGAAATCGTGCAAATGGGCAACTGGAGCAGGCTCGACAGTGCGAAAATCCTCATCACGCTCGTGACAGTCGGCAGCGGCAACCCGAAAAAAGATTCGCTCCTCTTCCGGCAAGACGGAGAATCGCTCGTATACCAAGGTACCGATTACGGAACAGACGGGCTCACGCTCACGAAGAAAACCGCGCCTGCGCCCGCAGCCAAAGAATTGCTGGTGTGGGTGAAATCGGAAGGGGAATGTGAAAACGGCCCCGGTTTCGGCAAAGTGAAATGTTATGACGTGCAATATGGCGACCGGATGCAGAACGATCCCGCATCCTGGGAAAAACTCATGGGCGAGATCGAAGGGTTCAAATTCGAGAAAGGAAATGTTTACCAGCTGAAAGTGAGCCGCATCCCGCACGATCCGCCCCGGCAAGACGTAGGCGCGTATGCGTACAAGCTCGTCGAAACCGTGAAAAAAGAAAAAGCGAAATAGCTGATTCTCGTCATAAACGCCGCCCGAAATTTTTAAAAACGGGGAATATGCCCTAACTTGCCGTCGAAATCTTAAAACTGTATATCATGTTGATGACTGTTTTCCTTAATTCCTTTTACGAGATCGGTAATAAGATCGGCCATTTTGGCGCGTGGTTTTTCATCATCCTGTTTGGTCTGATGTTCCTGTATGCGATGGTGAAATACGTGAAACCGTAATTCCCCGAAGAATCAAAATGCTACATACAAAAAGGCAGCTTCCTCATGGGAAGCTGCCTTTTTTATGCTATTGACCCGTCCTGAAATAGGTTGACACAAATTTTCTCACAATGAGGAGATATCAATCACAGGGCGATGTCCGCCGTACGCAGAAGGATTATACGATGTCCTTTAAAATGCAGGTAGTAATGGAAATT
>NZ_RXLO01000023.1 GCF_003958645.1 Chitinophaga rhizosphaerae | reverse complement strand
AATTTCCATTACTACCTGCATTTTAAAGGACATCGTATAATCCTTCTGCGTACGGCGGACATCGCCCTGTGATTGATATCTCCTCATTGTGAGAAAATTTGTGTCAACCTATTTCAGGACGGGTCAGTGGGTTAACAATGGGGTGAAAGACCGGGGAGCCCTTTTTTCACCGTTTTTCCAATGAACGGCCACGCTTTCCGCGGCTTTTCGCTGTAAGCGCGACAATGGATGATCTGCGGGCAACAACAACAGATCGAAAAAAGCGGCGGATGGCCGGGACCGGCCGCCGCCGGGGTTCCTCACAACGGATGTCGGCCGCTGATCCCATCCTTTTGATGGGTTTTAACACAGCGCCGGGCCGGGTAACAAGGGATGATCGTCTCGGCGGGCCGGCCATTTGCCGGAGCCCCGCCTGCTTCAAGGGTTTTCAAACGAACGGATAGCGGGGAAAACCAGGGATCGCCGAGAATGACGGAGAATGCAGCGCCCCTGTCTTCCCCAGATATTTTACTGCTTACGCCGCCTGACGGTAGGCGTAAAATGCCAGTGTAAATTTCATGTCATCCGCCAGGTCGGCCTGTTCCCGGGCATATTCTTCGTCGAACTCCAGCTCCAGGTACCCCAGGTACAGTTCGTAGCTTTTGCCCAGCGCCTGCATGCATTGGTCCACTCCCCGGGCCAGCGCCTCGGTGCGGGTAACCCGCTCGGCTGCACGGATGTAATAACAGTCGTCGTTCGTGTAATCTGCCCAGTCGCCGCCGCTGAACTGCGGCCGTTCCAGGGTGAAAGCGATATTGTCGAACAATACGGCTTCGCCCAATTGGGCTTCAAAATCAATGATTTCGGGAATCTGCTCCATGTGTTCCAGCTTCTGAACGATGGCCATTTGCACGGCTTCGCTCTTGTCTTCGATCGCGCGGAGCATGGTATTGAGCACGTCGTAATTAGTTACGAAGTCGCATTTCCGCCAGCCCTCGGCCGTTTGCATATAACCCCAGCAGGTGAGGTAATGCGAATCGTCCAGAATGATCTGCCCAACCTTGATGGCGGTGGCTTCCAGATGGGCTGCGGTTGTTACGGATACCTTTCTCATAATTTGTTGATTGATGACAATACAAAAGTAGAAGTGGCCTACGCACAGGATATGCGTAGTGAAAATGTTTTATTTTTAACCCGAAAAACAACCGTACCATGCCCAAAAACAAAGACGCCCTTTCCCGTTACCGCTGGCTGGACGAGCGCCTCCGCAACAAGCGCGTTCCCCATCCCAGCCTGGACGACCTGGTGGAATTCGTGTCGGAGAAAATGGACAAAACCATCGCCGTTCGTACGATCCAGAAAGACATCGAGGACATGCGCAACGATCCCGATCTGAATTATTTTGCGCCGATCGTGTACAACCGCAGCACGCGCAAGTATCAATATGAAGATGAGAATTACTCTATCGGTAATGTTCCGATAGACGAAGCCGACCTCCAGGGCCTGGAAGTGGCCATCGGCATCCTCGAGCAGTTCCGCAGCCTGCCCGTCATCCAGCGGTTCGAAGACGCCATCCTGAAAATTGCCGCCAGTGTGAAGATGAACCGGCAAGACCTCGAGAACCGGGGCCTCATCAAATTCAGCCGCGGCACCCAGTACAAGGGCGCCGAGCTCATCCCCGATATCGTAGACGCCATCAAAAACCTCGAAGTCATCCGCATCGCGTACCAGACCTTCGACCGCACCGAGCCCAAGGAGCACTGGGTGGAACCCTATCACCTCCGCGAATACAACCACCGCTTCTACCTCATCGGCAAAAGCCAGAAATCGCGCGGGGGAACGGTACTCACCTTTGCGCTCGACCGCATCGTCAACCATTGGCCCACCAACGATAAGTTCGACGCCAAGAATTTCGACGATGCCGCCTGGTTCCAGAATGCCATCGGCATTACCGTGGCCGAGGGAGCCCCGGAAGAGATCGTGCTGTCCTACACGCCGCTGCAGGGCAAATACGTGAAAACGCAGCCCATGCACCCTTCCCAGGAAATCCTCATCGACAATGAAGAAGAATGCCGCGTGAAGCTCCGCATCGTCGTGAACCACGAACTGGTGATGCTGCTCCTCAGCAGCGGGGCCCGCGTGAAAGTGTTGCAGCCGCAGCATCTGGCAGACCGGATCAAACAGGAAGCGGCCGACATGCTCGGCCGGTACGCATAAAAAAACCGCCCGGTGCTTTCGCTGCCGGGCGGTTCTCTTTTATATGCGCTGCGCTTATTTCGCGGGCTTTTCGAGGATGCTCGCGGTAATGCCGGGGTTCATCACCACTTTGCTGATCACTACTTTCGTTTCCATCGGCGCCTGTTCGATCACCGACGCATATACGAAACCGTCGTCGGTTTTCTTGAAGTCGCTCATCTTGGTCACGATTTCCATCTGCTGGCCCTGCATGCTGGCCGTGCTTAGGCGTTTCGTGATGTAATAAGTGGCGGGATCGATGAAATAATATGCTACCGAACCGTTTTTACGGGTGAGTTTCAGCTTGAAAGTCTCCTTTCCGTCGGTATTGTCTTTCCCTACCAGTTCTACCGTATGCCCTTTCTCTTTGGCGTTTACCAGTTCGCCTTCGAGGTCGAGCTCGGAACCCACGTCTTTCATATCTTCGGCGGAAGCGTCTACCGGTTCCGTTTGCTGCTGAATGGGAAGGAAGAACCAGCCACCGGTGGGCGTTGCCACCTGGATGTTTTTGGTGCCCAGCGCATCGAATTCCACGCGCATGCCGGTATTGCTGATCACGGACACCTTGAAGGGAAATTCCATGCCCTGCACCTGCAGCTGGCCTTCGGAAACCATGGATTTGATGCTTTTCAGTTTGGCTTCACCGCCCATGGCGGCCTGGTGTTTGCCGATCACTTCATCAGCTGTTTGCGCCTGAACGTTCAGGGCTGCTCCCGAAAGGGCTATGGCAATGGTTAACCCGAGAATTCTTTTCATTTTGTAGCGGATTTTGATGATGGATATTTAGACTACAAATGTATCTTTTCCCCGAAACTGGCAAAATCATTTCACTTCGATTTAACAGTTTTTACCGAGTTTTAACCCCATGAAAACATGGCAACTGGCAGGGAACCTGGTCGATATTCCCGGCAGAAAAACATATCCTGCGGTAATTACCATTACCGATGGCCGGATCGCGGACATTGTTCCGGCGGATGGGCCGGTCCCTTCCCGCTACATCCTCCCCGGTTTCGTGGACGCCCACGTTCATGTGGAAAGTTCCATGCTCATCCCTTCTGAATTTGCGCGGATGGCCGTTGTTCACGGCACTATCGGCAGCGTGTCGGACCCGCACGAGATCGCCAACGTCTGCGGTGAAAAAGGCGTGGAATTCATGCTGGAAAACGGCAGCCGCGTACCCTTCCGTTTCTGCTTCGGCGCCCCGTCGTGCGTGCCCGCCACCATTTTCGAAACGGCGGGAGACGCTATCGGGGTGGAAGGCGTGGACCGGCTGCTGCAGCGCCCGGATATCCACTACCTGTCCGAAATGATGAATTTCCCCGGTGTGTTGCAGCACGATCCGGAAGTGATGGGCAAGATCGCCGCCGCAAAAAAATACGGCAAACCGGTGGACGGACATGCGCCCGGCCTCCGCGGAGACGCCGCCGCACAATACGCATCCGCCGGCATCAGCACCGATCATGAATGTTTTACGCTGGAAGAAGCGACCGGCAAAATCGCCGCCGGCATGCACATCCTCATCCGCGAAGGCAGCGCCGCGCGGAACTTCGAAGCCCTGGAACCACTGATTTCTTCCCATCCGGAGAAAGTTATGTTCTGTAGCGACGACAAACATCCCGATAACCTCGAAGAAGGCCATATCAACCTGCTGGTAAAACGGGCGCTGGCGAAGGGGCACGACATCTACGATATCCTCCTGGCCGCCTGTATCAATCCCGTGCGGCATTACGGCATTCCCGCGGGGCTCCTCCGGAAAGGGGACCCGGCAGATTTCATCCTGGCCGACAATCTCACCGATTTCAATATCCTCGAAACCTGGATCGGCGGCGAACAGGTGGCGGCTGCAGGCAAAACCCTTATCCAGCCGGTACCCGTGAAACCCATCAACCGTTTCCATTGCACCGCGAAATCGGAGGCCGATTTCCGGATCCCCGCTCCGGCGGCCGTTTCCACCGTGAAAGTGATCGAAGCGATGGATGGCCAGCTGATCACTCATCCCCTCACCTTCCGGCTTACCGCCGAAAACGGATTCCTCCACAGCGATGTTTCGCAAGACGTACTGAAGATCGCCGTCGTGAACCGTTACCAGGACGCACCGCCCGCAATGGCGTTTATCAGCAATTTCGGGTTGCGCTCCGGCGCCATCGCTTCCACCGTTGCGCACGACAGCCACAACATCATCGCAGTAGGGGCAAACGATGAAAGCATCTGCCGTGCTGTGAATGCGCTTATCGGCGCGGAAGGCGGCATTTGCGTGATCGACGGGAACAACGAATTCATCCTGCCGCTCCCGGTGGCAGGGCTAATGAGCGCCGGCGACGGGTACGATACGGCGCGCAGGTACAGCCAGCTCGACAAGGCTGCAAAAGCCCTGGGGAGCAAGCTGGAAGCGCCTTTCATGACCTTATCGTTCATGGCGCTGCTCGTCATCCCCCACCTGAAACTCAGTGACAGGGGGCTTTTCGACGGAGATCAATTTGCATTTACGGATGTAGCGACAGCTTAGGCTTCAGACACCCAGAGCGCACCGTTGACACTGTCGCGCGGGGCGCCGGTAACCGACGAAAGGATGTTGGGCTGCTGGCGCCAGCGGAGCGCGCCGATGAGCGCCATCACGAGGGCTTCCTTGTAGGCGGCCGTTTGCCCGTCGGGCACTACGATGGTGATACCCAGCGGATCCAGGCGCGCGTCGATGGATTCGATGAGGAAACGGTTGAAAGCGCCGCCGCCCGTTACGAGCATTTTAGCGCCCTGCGTAGGCAATTCCAGGCTTTTTACCGCAGCTTCGATCTGCGTGGCAATGTGTTCCACGTAGGTCCGCAGTTTGCCCTGAACAGACAGCGTATGTCCTGCAATAATGGGCAAAACGGTTTCCGTACCGAAGTCGTTCGCGAGCGATTTCGGAAAAGGTTGCGCGTAGTACGGCAGCCCGTTGAGCTGGTTGAGAAGTGCGCTGTCGGTAACGCCTCCGGCGGCCAGGGCGCCGTTTTCGTCGTACGCTTTGCCGAGCTGCTGTGCCAGTGCGTCGAGCACGCGGTTGGCGGGACAGATGTCGAAAGCGCGGTAGGTGTCACCGTTTTTTGCGGAGATATTGGCGATACCGCCCAGGTTGAGCAGGTAACTGAAGTCGGAAAAGAAGAGTTTTTCGCCGATGGGGACGATGGGGGCTCCTTGTCCGCCGAGGGCCACGTCTACCGCACGGAGGTCGCTGATGACGGGGAGGGCGGTCACCGCGGCGATGGTGGCGCCGCATCCCAGTTGGGCCGTGGTGTTTTGTTCGGGGATGTGGAAAGTGGTGTGCCCGTGCGAGGCCACGAAATGGATTTTGTGGTGAAGGCCGTTGCGGTCGATGAATTCGTTCACCTGTTCGCCGGTGAACCGGCCATAGGCGGTGTGCAGGAGCTGGTAATCACGGGCGTTGAGGCGGGTGGCTTCGGCCAGGGAGGCTTTCAGCTGATCGGAGTAAGGAATGCATTCCGCGGCGTGGATCTGGTAAGACCATTGCCCGCTCACTTCCGTCAATTCCGCATAAACTACATCCAAACCATCCAGCGAACTACCAGACATCAAGCCGATTACGTGATATACCATTTCAAAATTTTCAACAAAGATAATGGAAGGCCGGATCATTTTATGGAATCGGGGCGGTGGAATGCATCCGTAGGGAAACAAACCTCCCGACCATGAAACGCATTCTCCTGCTATGCGCCATCATATTGGCGTGCGGGCAACTTTTTGCCCAAACCGTACGCATCTCCGGCAAGGTAACCGATGCGCGATCCAAAGATCCCATTCCGGGTGCTATCATCCACATTACCCCGACCGGTACCAAAACGGTTACCAATGAAAAAGGGATTTTTACCTGCCAGGTGCCGGTAAAGTATTTTTCGGTGGAAGTAAAGGCGCTTGGATATGAAACCTGTTTGCAGAAATATTCTTCTGCAGATACCTTATACCTCTTCGAACTGAAGTCCATGACATCGGCATTACAGGAGGTGATGGTGGTTGGCTATGCGCCGCGGCGAATGGTATCGCACACCGCTTCCAGCACAACTATTTCAGCGGCACAAATCTATGGCAGCAGGAGCGCGGACATCCGTCTCCGGGGGAATTTTACGATGGCTTCGCAGGACGAGTTTTCTCCCGTCAGGGACAACCGTTTCCAGTACGTAAAGCAGCAGCCTTTGAGCACATTTTCTTCGGATGTGGACCGGGCCTCGTTTTCGCTTGTCCGCAGTGCGCTCGATATGGGGCGGTTCCCGGACAGGGACGCCGTTCGCGTGGAGGAACTGATCAATTATTTCGATTATGGATATGCGCAACCGGCCGATGGCGCGCCGGTAGCGGTGCAGGCCGACCTGGCCCAATGCCCCTGGAACCCGGCGCATCAGCTGGTGCGGATCGGCATCCAGGGAAAGAAAATCCCGGTGGAAAATCTCCCTCCTTCCAACCTCGTGTTCCTCATCGACGTGTCTGGCTCCATGCATGCGCAAAACAAGCTTCCGCTGGTGCAACAGGCGTTCCGCTTGCTGGTGAAGCAGTTGCGGCCGCAAGACCGCGTAGCGATCGTGGTGTACGCAGGCGCGGCGGGCGTGGTTTTACCGTCTACCCCGGGCAACCACAAAGCGACGATCCTCACTGCAATCGATCAGTTGCAGGCGGGAGGCAGCACGGCAGGTGGGGAAGGCATCAAACTGGCTTATGCCACCGCCAGGGAAAACTTCGCCAAAAACGGCAACAACCGCGTGATCCTCGCTACCGACGGCGATTTCAATGTGGGCGTTTCGAGCGTGGGCGACCTGGAAAGCCTCATCGAGCAGGAACGGGAAGGGAATATATACCTCTCCGTGCTCGGTTTCGGGATGGGCAATTACAAGGACAACCGGCTGGAAACGCTGGCAGACAAAGGGAACGGGAACTATGCTTATATCGACAATTTCGAGGAAGCGCGCCGCACTTTCATCACGGAATTCGGCGGCACGCTGTTTACCATTGCCAAAGACGTGAAGCTGCAGGTGGAATTTAACCCCGCCAGGGTGCAGGCTTACCGGCTGATCGGGTATGAAAACCGGCTGCTGGCGGATGAGGATTTCAACGACGATAAAAAGGACGCCGGCGAGATGGGTTCCGGTCATAGCGTGACGGCGCTGTACGAGCTGGTGCCCCCGGGCGTGAAGCTGACAGACGCTACCGTGGACCCGTTAAAATATCAGATGCCGGAAACCACGGGCATCGTTTCCAGTGAGGAAGTGCTGACGGTGAAGGTCCGCTATAAAAACCCCGACGGCGGCCGGAGCAAGCTGATCTCGCAGGTACTGAAGGGAACGGCCGTTCCGATCGGCGACAGCCCCGAAAGCTTCCGTTTAGCCGCTTCCGTGGCGCAATTCGGGATGGTTTTGCGGAAAAGCCGGTTCGCGGGAACGTCGAGCTACGCTTCAGCGCTGGAGCTTGCCGGCGGGTTGAAGGGGGCCGACGACGAGGGGTACCGGAGCCAGTTCATCAGCATGGTGAAACAAGCGATGGCGTTGGCAGACGTGGCACGGAAGGAATAATGTTATCAATGGGAAAAAGCGTCCCCGGTAGCGAAAAAAGTGCTATTTTGGCGTGAAACGCAAAACAGCAGGGTTATGATTATCAATCTGAGTGACACCAACTCACTTGTGGGCGAGTGGATGAGCGAGATCAGGGACGAAGTGATCCAGTCAGACAGGATGCGGTTCCGCCGAAACCTGGAAAGACTGGGTGAAGTAGCTGCCTACGAGATCAGCAAAACGCTGATGTATGTAGACAAAGAGGTCGAAACTCCGCTGGGAAGCGCGCATATGCAGGTGCTGAAATACCAGCCAGTGATCGGGACCATCCTGAGAGCCGGACTGGCGATGCACCAGGGGCTCGTCAATTATTTCGACAAAGCCGACCATGCGTTCATTTCCGCCTACAGAAAGCATAACCGCGACGGTTCTTTCGAGATCAGTCTGGAATATGTTTCCTGTCCACCGCTGGACGGGAAGGTGCTGATCCTGAGCGACCCGATGCTCGCTACCGGGGCTTCCCTGGTAAAAACGATCGAGCATTTGGCAGAATTCGGCAAACCCGCTCATATTCATATCGTTACGGCGATTGCCTGTACGATCGGGATTGAATATGTGCAGCGGACTGCGGATGCGAATATCAGCATTTGGGCGGGTGATATCGACGATGAGCTGACGGCCAAGGGGTATATCGTACCTGGCCTGGGCGACGCCGGCGACCTTGCGTTCGGGGAAAAAGTGCAGCAGTAACAAAAGGTAATTATCCGCGTTTAACAAATAAGACACTGGCTAACAGTATATCGGGCGATTCCGGAAGGCTTTGCAAATGGGTCTGTTTCAATGCGCTGCATTGTTATATAGATTTAATTTGAAATATAAAATTGATTTTCTACCTTAGCATTGTATAGTGTCCCTATCAGCCTTTAACCGATGAAGTATTGAAATGAAAAAACTACTACTCCTATTAACCATAGCCCTTTATGCATTCAGCCCTGCAAAGGCGCAGGACCCGCACTTCACGCAGTTCTTCGCGTCTCCGCTTACGCTGAACCCGGCGTTTACGGGGTACTTCTCCGGCGATCTTCGTTTATCCGGCAATTACCGCAGCCAATGGCGCAGCATTGCGTCTCCGTACGTGACGGGCACGCTGGCGGCGGATTTCGGCATCCTGAAGAACAGCATTCCTTATACGGATACCTGGGGCGTAGGGATTCTGGCGTTGTACGACAAAACCGGTGCTGGCGCCCTGACGTCCAACTTCGTGGCATTGAGCACGGCTTATCATAAAGGGCTTGATGTGGAAGGCAACCATACGTTGGGGCTGGGCGTGCAGATGGCATATGCACAGAAAAGGGTAGACCAGACCAAGCTGATTTTCGAACAGCAGATCGGTGATAACGGGTACGATCCTTCCCTGCCCAGCGGCGAAACGATCATGAACCCGAACATCGGTTATCTTGATTATAACGTGGGCTTGCTGTATAGCGGGCTGGTGGGAGAATCTTCCAACATTTACCTGGGCGCTTCCTATTATCACTTCACGCAGCCTACCGAAACTTTCCTGGACAACAACAACAACCGTCTCAGCTATCGCTATACGGTGCATGGCGGCGGTTCTTTCCCGGTGAACGGCGGCAACCGCATCCACTTCAGTGCACATTACATGCGTCAGAACCAGGCCGTAGAAACCACGATGGGCGCGGCTTACGGCTTCCTGCTGAACGATATGCCCGATGCGCCGACCATCTTCTACGTAGGCTCATGGTTTAGGTTGAAGGATGCAGTGAACCCCTATGTAGGCCTGGAATTCAGCAGCTTCAAGGTGGGTTTGAGCTATGACCTGAACGTATCTACACTGAAGCCCGCTTCCAATTATCGCGGCGGCATGGAACTGTCTGTGATCTACATCGGCAAACGCGGCGACAGCAACAAGAACGGTACGCTTTGCCCGAAATTCTAAGCTGACATTTTTACATAAGCAGCGCCCACGCCCGGTTACTGGCGTGGGCGTTTTTCTTTTCCCCTGACCGCGGCCGGACGGACGGGACGTATAAAATCGTTGATCGTTTGCACGATGCGGCGTTGGGCGGCTGCAGTCACGCCTAATTATCTTGTAAGCCCTTTCCCTTTGCTGACCCATTTGTTGCCGCGAATGGAGAACCGGTAGGGCAGGTAGGCGTCTTCCATCGCGTAGGCGACACCGACGCGGGTGCCGGCCACGATGTCTTTCGCGGGGACGGCGGGAGCGTCTTCTATCCAGATTTTTTTGCCGAGGAGGCTTTGTCCGGTGAGGGCGGTGTTGATACCGAGGGCTCGGGAGAGGCTGCCGGGGCCTGCGGTGAGGGTGTGGTCGAGTTTGGTTTTGGCGGTGCGCCGGAGCATTTCGGGTATGCCGTCGAGGGGTTCGAGGCCGCGGACGAGCACGGCGTGCGGCACTTCCTGGAGATTGGTGACTACATTGAAGAGGTGGTGGATGCCATAGCAAAGGTAGACATAAGCTACGCCGCCTGCTGCGAACATGATTTCGGTGCGCTGGGTCCGGCGGTGGTTCCAGGCATGGGAGGCTCTGTCTACCGCGCCGTTGTAGGCTTCCGTTTCCACGATGCGCCCGGAGGTTCGGACGCCGTCGATTTCCGTAACCAAAACCTTTCCCAGCAAGGATTTCGCTACTTTCAGCACATTTTTTTCGAGATAAAATGCTTGATCGAGTTTAGGCATACTGAAAAATAATACTAATTTACGTTCGACCCATCCGTTGCTTGAGCAAAACTCCAGTACATTTTTTGCTACCATTTTAAAAAAGCGAACGTTGTTTTCATTAAGAGAAGTACTAGGCGCTATTCAGTCTTTTGGTGTTGCCCATCGATTCATCACTGAACATCGGCTGTGGAAGTGGATTTTGATCCCGGGGATCGTTTACTGCCTGATGTTTGTGGCGGGAATTATATATGTGTGGGATTATTCCGGCGTATTCATTGATTACGTGCTGAACCTGCTGACGTTGAAAACGTGGATCGAGGAGTTACAGAACGGGTTCGTGAATTTCCTTTTTTTGCTGGTGGGGTTCGCGGTGAGGATGGTGTTCCTGATCATGTATTTTTCCTTTTTCAAATACCTGTTTTTGATAGTGGGGTCTCCGCTTTTCGCGTATTTATCGGAAAAGACGGAGAGCATCATGCAAGGGAAGGATTTTCCATTTAGTACGGCGCAGCTGTTAAAAGATCTGTGGCGCGGGATCCGGTTATCTTTACGGAATTTGGTGTACCAGACGGCGTTGATGCTGATTTTGGCGATCCTGGCGTTTGTACCGATTTTGGGTTGGTTGACGCCGTTGATAGCGATGCTGGTGGAATGTTATTATTTCGGATTTTCGATGATGGATTACAGTTTCGAGCGCCGCCGCTGGACGATGCGGCAGAGTATCGCCTATATCCGTCAGCATAAGGGTATGGCCATGGGGAACGGCGTGGTTTTCTACCTGTTCCTGTTCATCCCGGTGTTGGGATGGTTGCTGGCGCCTTGCTACGCGGTGATTGCGGCTACGATCCATTTGCAGCAGCAACGGCTGCCCATGGGGACGGCAGAGTAGTCCTGAATCCCTATCTTTGCCGGAATTCGGGAAAAGGAGCTACAGACAAGCAATTGAACGGGCCCAAGCCGCATCCGACGGAATCACCGCGTTCTTTGCAGGTATCTCAGAACGGAAAAGCAAATTACCTTGTCTTTCGATCAGCTCCGTCTGCACAGCCTCTATTCCCCGAACCCTAAAGCATCGATTATGTCTCAAAGCGGGAAATTATATCTCATTCCGACGGTCCTCAGCGCTGATGCGCTTTTCAGCCTTCCTCCGTATATCACCGACACAGTACGGCAATTGCGCATTTTCTTCGTGGAAAATGAACGGACCGCCCGCCGGTTCCTCAAAGCCCTCGACCGATCCATCGATATCGATAGCCTCCAACTCCTGCTCATGAACGAGCATAATCCTCCCGACACCGCCAGGGCCAAAAAGCTCCTCCAGGAAGGCCATTCCATCGGCGTCATCAGCGAAGCCGGATGCCCCGCCGTTGCCGATCCCGGCAACCTCGTTGTTCAGGCCGCCCACCAGGTGCAAGCCACCGTGGTACCCATGGTCGGCCCCAACTCCATGCTCCTCGCTTTGATGGCCTCCGGCATGAACGGCCAGCACTTCCAGTTCGTCGGCTACCTGCCCGTAAAACCCCTCGACAGAGCCAAAGCCATCAAAGACCTGGAAACCACCTCCGCAAAAAAACAGCAAACCCAACTTTTCATCGAAGCACCCTATCGCAACAATCAATTGCTGAAAGATATTCTCCAAAACACCAACGACCGCACACTCCTTTGCGTAGCCGTAGACCTCACTGCACCCACAGAATTCATCCGCACGCAAACGATCGCCCAATGGAAAAAGGATACCTCCGATTTCCATAAAAGACCGGCGATCTTTTTGTTGTTTGCAGGGCAGTAATTCTAAAAGTTCAGGCTATGGCCTATTCTACAGATAAGGCTCATGCAGAAACTTTAATTCTTCCTTCTCCATTCTTCGTGCTTCGCAATGTTTATGCAGCGCATCCTCCACTTCTGCCCTGTTAAAAGGCTTGAAGACCGGCTTCTCCAGCAATTCCAACCCGGTAAGCCTTCTCCACCAGTTAGGTAACCAGCGCCCCTTTTTGTATTCCGTCATCCGCTTCTCAAATGCTTTGAGGCGCTCCCTGTGCTTAAAATCCTCAGGCCAGTCGTCGGCAAAAAAAGCGATGAAATAGTCTGTGGTATCTAACCTCGGCAACTTACGCGAACGCCGGTGCCACTTGTCCATGATCCAGGACATCCGATAAAAATCAACAAAATCCCTCAACGTCTCCTGGTAAATTTTACGTAGTAGTAAATTCATATATCAAATGAAATATTAAACAAACGATGTAGGGCACAATAGCTGCCAGCCCCCAATTAAACATCCAACGATAATAGTTTTCCTTCCTCTTGGCCATCACTGCCATGATAGTCAACAGGTCCATCATATCACGGAGATATTGCCTCGTCAGCATCCGTTCAATATCCCCCGCATCAAATCCCGCCGCCTCCAGTTCTTTCTGCAAGTCAGTATAAGTACCCAACGGCTCCGGCAACACCGACTCCTTCGGCATGATCAACCGCCCCGCGAAAAACACCGACACCGCCAGCATACCCAACAACAGCAAGTAACAGGCATAATACACCACATGCACCTCCCTCCCGGATTTGAACAAATCCAGCGTTATCGGCATCAAAAAAATCGCTACCGCAGAATATATAAAAAGCAAATGGGTCAACTTATCCGTATACCGCTGATATGCACCCACATACTGCTCCAACCGGCGCTCATGCATATCAATCAGCTCCCCGATCTCAAACAAGGACTTCACGTAAATGGATTTTTAACAAACAATCATTCAACGCCAATCATGACGATAAAGTAAAATTAAGTCGTATTGTAATCGGGTAGGGATTTAAAAGGCGAGAATATCTCCGAACGGGAAGAGGAAATCTCCGAAAAACGGAGAAATAAAAAAGCCGGACCTTTGTAGTGCTCCCAAAAGGTTGGACTTTTTAGATTAAGCGGCTTGAGTTCGATATTGTATTGGACTCAAGCCGTTTAGTTTTAATTTGATTCTGTGGTTATTGTAATAGTTTATGTACTCAATGAT
>NZ_RXLO01000022.1 GCF_003958645.1 Chitinophaga rhizosphaerae | reverse complement strand
ACATAAGACCACATTTAAGTTTAAGATACCTGACACCAACTCAGGCACATGAAAAATCCCTGGCCGATGAAAACCAGGGATCAATTAATCCAGTTTAAAACCGTCAACTTATTCTAGGACGGGACACTTCTATTCTTATCAATATCTTTTTACTCATAGCGCAACGCCACGATGGGATCCAGCCGGGAAGCCTTCACAGCCGGGTATATCCCGCTCAACAGGCCCACCCCCGCACAGGCCAGGATTCCCCCGATCGTCCACCCCCAGGGAATAAAAAACGCCGATCCCATCAAACTGGCCACCAGGTTCCCTACCAGAATCCCCAAAATCACCCCGAGCGTCCCGCCCAGGATACTGATGATCACCGATTCGAATACGAACTGCAGCCGGATCGTGGGGCCCGTGGCGCCGAGCGCCTTGTTCACCCCGATCTCCCGCGTCCGCTCCGCTACAGACACCAGCATGATGTTCATCAAACCGATCGCCGAGCCCACCAGCGTGATGAGCCCGATCAACGTAGCGGCCGCCGTCACCATCCTCAATTGGCGGAACAGCATTTCGGCGATACTGTCGCTGCGGCTGATGTAAAAGTTGTTTTCTTCATTGAAATCCATCCTGCGAATGATGCGGAGAAGCCCCGTGGCCTCCCCTATCGCCTCGTCCTGCAGCTTGATATCGTCGACATTTACATTGATCTGGTAAGACGCCCAGGGGCGGTTGAACACCCTCCGCGTGCTGGTCACCGTTGTCACCACCACATTATCGGCGCTGAACACGTTGCTGCTGCCTTTGCTTTCCAAAATCCCGATCACGCGGTAGCGGACGTTGCCCAGGCGCACATTCGTGTTGAGGGCCCGTTCAGGGAATTCTCCGAATAGCGTTTTCGCCACATCCCAACCCAAGACTGCCACGTTCCGGCCGGATTCGATGTCGGCTTTCGTGAAATTCCTGCCGTATTGAAGATTGTAGTTGTTGTACTTGATATAGTTTTCATCACCGCCGATCACCTGGATGTTGGGATTGGTCTTGAAGTTTTCGCGGTAAACGGTCATACCTCCGCCGGCGCGGAACATGAGGCTTACCGAAGCCGGGAAATCGTACCGTTTCTTGAATTCCATCGCTTCGCCGAAAGTGATGACCTTGTTCTGGTTGGACGTGCGGACCTTCCTGCGCCGGCCCGTGCTCGTTCCCCGAACGGCACCGCCGCCACCGCCCATGCGGATGCGCATTTCACGGTTGCGGATAGAGAAACCGTTGGCGCCCATGCTGGCGAAACTGTCGTAGATCTTGTATTGCAGCGCGTCGATCACCGTGAGGATGCTCACGAGCGCCATGATCCCGAAGGCGATCACCGTCACGGTAAGGCCCGCCCGGAGGCGGTTGGCGCTCACGGAGCGCAGGGCGAGGGAAAATACATCTTTTGTACGCATAACGACCGTTGACTAAAGTTAACGGTTTTCCATCATCTGTAAACCCATCCAACCACGGAATGGCATAAAAAAAACGGCAAGACGCGTTGGCCTTGCCGTTTCCGGAAAAATATCGTTGCGATTACAGGAATTGCAGGAGCAGGTTCGGGAAGATACCGAGCACGATCACGATGGCCGCCGCTACAACCAGCATAGCTTTGAAGCCCGGCGTAACACCCTGTGCATCCGCCTCTCCGGGCTTGAAGAACATGGCGATGATGACGCGGAAATAATAGTAGGCGCTGATGGCGGCACAAAGCACCCCCAGGACCACCAGCCACAGCAGATCTCCCTGCTGAACGGCCGCGCTCAGCACGAAGTACTTGGCGAAGAAGCCCGCGGTCAGCGGAATACCTGCCAGCGAAAACAGGAAAATGGCGCAAACAACGGCTATCAGCGGCTGCCTGCGGGCAAGACCGTTGAATCCGTCGAACGTATAGTCGTTCATTTTCAGCAAGATGGCGAAGATTCCGATGGTAGCCACACTATAAGCCGCTGCGTAAAGGATAAGGCCCTGGCTCGACATTTCATTGTGCGCCACGATGGCGAACAGCATGAAACCCGCCTGCGCGATGCTGGAGTAAGCGAGCATGCGCTTCACGCTTTGCTGGAACACGGCCGTGAGGTTACCGATGATGAGGGTAGCCGCGGTGATGATGGCCAGGATCAGCTGCCAGTGGTGGCTGACGTTGCCGCCGGAGAAGCTCACATGGAAAAGGCGCATGAAAGCGATGAAGCTCGCGGCTTTTACGATGGTGGCCATGAAGGCGGTGAACACGGTCGGAGAACCGTCGTACACGTCGGGCGTCCAGAAGTGGAAAGGAGCGGCGGATACTTTGAATGCCAGGGAGAAACCCAGCAGGATGATGCCGCACAGTGCCAGGGGGCTCAGTTCCCCGGTGCCCAGGCCCATTTCACGCAGATCGAACGTGCCGGTGGCACCGTAGATGAGCGCGATGCCCATGAGGAGGATCCCCGTGGTGAAGGAGCCCATCAGGAAGTATTTCAGCGAAGCTTCGTTGCTTTTCAGGTTCTTTTTATCGGCCCCCGCGAGGATATATTGCGGGATGGAGATGATCTCGATGGCGAGGAACAGCATCAGCAGGTTGCTATACGCCCCGGTGAGCATGATGCCCGCCAGGATGAAGAAGATCAGCGCAAAGTAATCGGCCACGTCTTCCCCCACTTTCTCGAACGCGCTGCCGCAAAGCAGGAAGTATAGGGCCGTGGAGGCGATGGCGATGGCGTTGAACAGCACGGAAAAGGAACTCACTTCCACCATGCCGTGCAACACGCCGTAGCCCTGCTGCACATCGAGCAGGTTAGCGATGAAGGCGACCACCGTACCGGCGATCGCGTAATATTTGATATACTGCTTCTGTTTGACAACCAGTCCCACGAACATCAGAATAATCCCAAAAACAGCAGTCGTAATTAATGCGTTCATATTGTAACGTTACAGAATCATTTATTAAATCAACGTCCGGCAATTGCGGCAACGGTGTTTTCAATCCCGGTACCGGAAACGAGCTCCAGCAACGGTTTCGGATATACGCCGAGCACGAAGATCATGGCGGTGATGCACACCAGCGCCAGCATCTCCCCGCCTTTCAGGTCGGTGGTGGTAGCCGTGAGCGCGTTGGTTTCCCCGAACAGTACTTTTTGCAGCATGCGCAGCATATACACGGCGGCGAGGATGATGGCGATCGCGGAAACGGCGGCGAACCAAACGTTGTGCTGGAACAATCCGCTGAACATGAGGAACTCGCCGATGAACCCGTTGGTGAGCGGCAGGGCGATGTTCGCCAGGCTCACGATCACCAGGAGGATGGACAGGGCGGGCGCAACGGAAGCGATACCGCCCAGTTGCTGCATGTTTTTGGTACCGAGGCGCTGCTCGATCACTTCGATGATGATCCAGAGGCCGATGATATTGATGCCGTGGTTGAACATCTGTACCTGCACGCCGGCGAGGCTTTGTTCGTTACCGGCGAAGATGGCTGCACTCATCAGCCCGATGTGGGCGATGGAGGAATAAGCGATCAGTTTCTTCAGGTCGGATTGCATGATGGCGATGCAGGATGCATAGATGATGCCGATCACGCTGAGAAGGATGGCCGCTTCCTGCCACATGTCTGCACCTGCCGGGAGCACGGGTTTCAGCCAGCGCATCACGCCGAACAGGCCCATTTTCACCATCACACCGCTCAGCACCATGGTTACGGGCGTGGGCGATTGTTCGTAAGTGTCGGGCTGCCAGGTATGGAAGGGGAAAACCGGCATCTTGATGGCGAACGCCACAAAGAAGAGCCAGAACAGCCAGCTTTGCTCATCGTTGCTGAGGTTCAGGCTGGTGAAGGTTTGCCAGCTGAAGGAACCTTCTGTCTGGAAGTAGATATAAATAATACCGACCAGCATGAGCAGCGATCCGGCGAAAGTATATACGAAGAACTTGAACGTCACCGGGATGGCTTTCTCTCCGCCCCACATGGAGCAGAGGAAATACACCGGGATGAGCGCCAGTTCCCAGAATACGTAGAACAGCAGCGCGTCGTACGAAAGGAAAACGCCCAGCATACCGGCCTGTGAAAGCAACATCAGGCCGTAGAAGGCGCCCGATCTTTCATAGTTGCGGCTCAGTACGGTGGTGAAGATGAGCGGGAAGGAAATGGTCGTGAGCAGCACGAGCATGAGGCTCAGGCCATCGAGGCCGAGGTTGATCTGGCTGCCGAGTTGGGGTATCCATTCCGCGGTGAAGCGCAGGGCTTCGGGAGCCGTACGGAATTGCGCCCAGGCGGCCAGTGTTACGGCCAGCGTGGCCAGTGAGGATATCCCGCTGAAAACCTTGGCGCCACGGCCGCTGAGTCCGAATGTAATCAGGCCCGTCACCAAAGGGATCAATATGAGTAATACTGTCAACATATCTTTTTCTTAATCCGCTATCGATTTATAAAAACAAACTGATCACAAACAATACGATCATACCAATCACCATCGCGAAGATGTAGAAGCCCACCTGGCCGTTCTGCACCAGCCTGGCGCGGCCGCCACCCCATTTCACCGCGGCGCCTACGCCGTTCACGAGGGCGTCTATGCCGGAGCGTTCCACCACTTCCTGGAAGAATTTGCTCAGCGACAGGAGGGGTTTCACGATGATGGCGTCGTACAGTTCGTCTACGTACCATTTATTTTCCAGGACTTTAGCCAGGCCGGTGGTGGGCTGGCCATTATCCGTATAGTTGGCGAATTTGCTGCGCGCCCAGCCGATCATCACGATCACCAGTCCGGTGCTGAGGCCCATCAGTCCCCATTCGAGACTGTGGCTCAGGTGATGTTCGTGCAGGAAAGGCGCGGAAGGCGCGAAGATGGGGCTGAGGTATTCCGCCAGCAGGTTGGGCATACCGAACACGGCGGGCATCCCTACATAACCACCGATCACGGACAGGATGGCCAGTACGATCAGCGGGAAGGTGATGGCGGCGGGGCTTTCGTGCAGGTGGTGTTCCTGCTCGTGCGTGCCGCGGAATTTACCGGAGAAGGTGATGTAGTAGAGGCGGAACATGTAGAACGCGGTCATGAGCGCACCGATGAGGGCGAGACCATAAATTACCGGGCTGTATCCGAATGCGTGGGCGAGGATTTCGTCTTTGGAAAAGAAACCGCTCAGCCCCGGGATCCCTGCGATGGCGAGGCACCCGATGAGGAAGGTGATGTGGGTGATGGGCATCCATTTCTTCAGGCCGCCCATCTTCCGGATGTCTTGCTCCCCGCCCATGGCGTGGATCACGGAACCCGAACCGAGGAACAGGAGGGCTTTGAAGAATGCGTGCGTCATCACGTGGAACACGGCGGCGGTGTAAGCGCCAACGCCCAGGGCGATGAACATGTATCCGAGCTGGCTCACGGTGGAGTAAGCCAGTACTTTCTTGATGTCGTTCTGTTTCAGCGCGATGGAAGCTGCGAGCAATGCGGTTACCAGGCCCACGAGCGTCACGATCGTCTGGATGTGCGGGGCGAGGGAATACATCACGTTGCTGCGGGCCACCATGTAGATACCGGCGGTCACCATCGTGGCCGCGTGGATGAGGGCGGAAACGGGGGTAGGCCCGGCCATGGCGTCGGGGAGCCAGGTGTACAGGGGAATCTGTGCAGATTTGCCCATGGCGCCGATGAAGAGCAGCATGGCGATGGCGAAGAGCACGCCGCTGTTTTCGCCGAGGCCGGCGACCTGGGGCAATACTTCGGAGAAGGTCACGGAACCGAACTGCTGGATGAGCAGGAAGATGCCGAGCAGGAAACCGAAGTCGCCGATGCGGTTCATGATGAAAGCCTTGTTGGCGGCTTTATTATACTCGATGTTTTTGAACCAGAACCCGATGAGCAGGTAGGAACAGAGGCCTACGCCTTCCCATCCGATGAACATCATCACATAGTTGGCGCCGAGCACGAGGATGAGCATGGAGAACACGAAGAGGTTGAGGTACGCGAAATAGCGCGCAAAACCTTCGTTCGGCTCGTCATGCATGTAAGAGGTGGAGTAGATGTGGATCAGGGAGCCCACACCGGTGATGATCAGGAGGAACAAAGCGCTCAGCTGGTCTACCTGGAATGCGAAGGGGATGTGGAGGCTGCCTACGCTGATGAAATCGAACAGCGTAACCACCTGGGGCGTGAAGCCGGGCGTCCGCACTTCGAAGAAGATAAGCAAGCTGATCACAAAAGCTGCGACCACGCTGCCGCTACCTACGATGCCGGTGAGCGGCTTGGATAAATACCTCCTGCCCAATCCATTGATCAGGAAACCTAACAACGGTAAAAACGGTACCAGCCAAACAAGATGTATCATCGATCTATACTATTTTTTAATCCTAGTTTTTCAGTCTGCTGAGAATGTTGATGTCTACGGAATGGGTGTTCCGGTACATCATCACGATAATGGCGAGGCCAACGGAAACTTCCGCGGCGGCTACGACCATCACGAAGAAAACGAAGAGCTGCGCGGAAGCGGCGTCGATGCGACCTGCGTCTACCCACATTTTGGAGAAGGCGACCAGCAACAGGTTCACGGCGTTGAGCATAAGCTCGATGCACATGAAGATGATGATGGCGTTCCGGCGCATCAGCACCCCCATGATGCCGATGCAAAACAGGGCGATGCTGAGAAAGATGTAATATTGAACGGGCATATCGAATGCGTTTTATTTCTTACCGATCACTACGGCGCCGATCATCGCGCTGAGGAACAGCACGCTGCTCAGTTCGAAGGGCACCACGTAAGAGGTGAACAATGTTTTTCCGAGGTTTTGTACCAGGCCGATTTCGGTGTTGCCGCCGCCCTGGATGGCGGGGAGGCTCGCGTCGCGAAGGGCGGCAACGAGCACCAGCAGCAGGGCACCGCCGGAGATGGCGCCGGCGTATTTCAGCCAGTTGCGTTTCTGCGGCTCGATGTCGGCGTTGAGGTTCATCATCATCAATACGAAGAGGAACAGTACCATGATGGCGCCGGTGTACACGATGAGGTGAACCACGAACAGGAACTGTGCGTTCAGCATGATGTAATGGCCCGCGATGGCGACGAAGCAGGTGATCATGCAAAGCACGCTGTTCACGGGGTTCTTGCTCAGGATCACGCCCAGTGCGGATGCGATGGCGATCGCAGACAGCACTGTAAAGATTATCATATCGATTC
This sequence comes from Chitinophaga rhizosphaerae, assembly GCF_003958645.1. Lineage (GTDB taxonomy): Bacteria > Bacteroidota > Bacteroidia > Chitinophagales > Chitinophagaceae > Chitinophaga > Chitinophaga rhizosphaerae. The sequence continues at coordinate 18,150 of NZ_RXLO01000022.1, read as the reverse complement.
CCATTGCCTTATTGGTTGTTTTCTTTGATTTGTTTTTGGGGATGGGGGATCAGCATGTCTTCCTTCCCGTAAATGAACCCTTTACGCTGGTAGTTCGCCGGCGCGAAGGTTTCAGACATGTAAACCGCCTGTTTCGGGCAGGCTTCTTCACAGAAACCGCAGAAGATGCAGCGCAGCATGTTGATCTCGTATCGTGCGGCGTATTTCTCCTCGCGGTACAGATGCTCCTCACCCGGCAGGCGCTCGGCCGCTTCCATGGTGATCGCTTCGGCAGGACAGGCCACGGCGCACAGGCCGCAGGCCGTACAGCGCTCGCGTCCCATTTCGTCGCGGTTCAGGATGTGCAGGCCGCGGAACACGGGGCTGAAGGGGCGTGTCTCTTCGGGATAGTTCACCGTCGCTTTCTTCTTGAAAAGGTGCTTCAGGGTAATGCCCATACCTTTCGCTATCGCTGGCAGATAAAGTTTCTCCGCAAAGGTCATGGGCCTCCTGTCTACCGGCTTCGCCCTGTTGGTTAAAGATTGCATATGATGAGTTTCTTCAGTTTAAAAATTAAATCCGTTTTCGCGGAAAAGGATCCAGGCGCCGGTAATGAGCATATTCAGCAATGCCAGCGGGATCAATACTTTCCATCCGAGCTTCATGAGCTGATCGTACCGGAACCGCGGGATCGTCCACCGCACCCACATAAAGAAGAAGATGAAAAACAGCGTTTTGAGGAACAGTGCCCCGATGCCGAGGACCGTCAGCCAATTACCGTCTATTCCCAGTTTATCCATGAAAGGGAAAGCATATCCACCGAAGTACAGCGTGGCCATCAGTACGGAGCTGATGAACATGTTGATGTATTCGGCGAAGAGGTAGAAGCCCAGTTTCATGGACGAATATTCGAGGTGGTAACCACCGTTCAGTTCGTTTTCCGCTTCGGGAAGGTCGAACGGCGTACGGTTGGTTTCCGCGAAAGAGCAGATGAGAAAGATGAGGAAGCCGATGGGCTGCAGCAATACGAACCAAACGCCTTCGCGCTGTTGCTCCACGATATCTTTCAGGCTGAGGGAGCCGCTGATCATGAACAGGGCGATGAGGGCCAGGCCCATGGGCAGTTCGTAGGAGATTACCTGCGATGCGCCGCGGCAGGCGGCCAGCAGGGAGAATTTGTTGTTGGAGGCCCATCCACCGATCATGATGCCGTACACGCCCATACCTACCACCATCATGATCCACAATACGCCGATGTTGATGTCGGCGATCTGCAGGCTCACTTCACGGCCGGCGATGGTGAGGGTGTCTCCCCAGGGGATCACGGCGCTGGTGAGGCAGGCGGTGAACATGGCGAGCGAGGGGCCCATGATGAACAAAAAGCGGTTGGCGCTGGAAGGGATGATCTCTTCCTTGAAGAAAAGCTTGCCCCCGTCTGCCAAAGGCTGCAGCAACCCGAACGGGCCTGCGCGGTTGGGCCCGCGGCGGTCCTGGATCCAGGCGGCCACCTTGCGCTCGCCCCAGGTGCTGTACATCGCCACCACCAATGAAATACCCAGCACTGCCGAAATCAGCAGCAACTTTTCTATAATGAAATACCAGTCAATTGTGAATTCCATATCTCGCTTTATTGATCGCCTTTTTTAGTCGGAAAATCGGTTGAGTGCGCCGGACCTTCGATCTGGCTCAGGTCTACCTGCGGCATGTTCACCTCGCTCACCGAGTGGATGTCCATCAGCAACCTGGGGCTGCGGCCGTCCATCACTTTCATCACGGTTTCCTGGGGTTTATGCACACCCACGTAGTGGCCGGCGGTGATGACGCTGTGGCGCGAAATCTTGCGGGGGCCTTCCACGATCCAGTCTTTGATATCTTTCTTCTCGAAGCGGCAGGTATCGCAAATGAAGCCTTCCACTTCGCCGTATTTGTCTTTGCGGGCGGTAACGCGGAAAATCTCGTCGCCACGCATCCAGAGCGCTACTTTGCCGCAGCATTTCGGATCGGAGCATTCACGGTGGGCGTCTACCGGTTTGAGGAACCATACGCGGTTCTTGAAACGGGCGGTACGGTCGGTGAGCGCGCCTACGGGACATACGTCGATCACGTTGCCGATGAAGTTGGTATGATCGAGGGATGCGCGCATGTAGGTGCTGATCTCGGAAGCGTCTCCCCGTTTCAGGATGCCGTGGTGGCGCTTGTTGGTCAGCTGGTCTGCCGTGAACACGCAGCGGTAGCAAAGGATGCAACGCGTCATGTGCAGTTTGATATGTTCGCCGATGTCTTCCTTTTCGAAAGTACGGCGCTTGAATTCGTACCGGGTGCCGGAAACGCCATGTTCGTAGCTCAGGTCCTGCAGGTCGCATTCCCCTGCCTGGTCGCACACGGGGCAATCGAGCGGGTGGTTGATGAGGAGGAACTCTACCACGCCTTTGCGGGCGTCGAGCACTTCGGGGGAGGTGATGTTGGCCACTTCCATCCCGTCCATCACGGTGGTGCGGCAGCTGGCCACCAGCTTGGGCATGGGGCGAGGGTCCGCTTCGGAGCCTTTCGTCACTTTCACGAGGCAGGTGCGGCATTTACCGCCCGAGCCCTGGAGCTTGGAGTAATAGCACATGGCCGGGGGCACCACTTCGCCGCCGATGGTGCGGGCAGCGTTGAGGATGGTCGTTCCCGGTTCCACTTCCACCGTGATATTGTCGATCTTGACCTTGAATAATTTCTTTTCTTCCGCCATTATTAAAAAGTAAAAAAGAAGAATAATGTTGTTTCCTTATCAGACAGCGGCAGCTACCGGCAGCGGGTCTGCGTAATGCGCCAGGCCGAAGTTGCGGCGCTGCGCTTCGTCGGGGTTCAGCACGTGCCATTCGAATTCGTCACGGAAGTGACGGATCGCGGCGGCCACCGGCCATGCGGCGGCGTCGCCGAGAGGACAGATGGTGTTGCCTTCGATCTTGCGCTGAATGTCCCACAGCAGGTCGATGTCGCTCATTTTTCCTTTACCGTGCTCGATGTTCTTGAGCACTTTCTCCATCCATCCGGTCCCTTCGCGGCAGGGGCTGCATTGTCCGCAGCTTTCGTGGTGGTAGAAACGGGCCAGCGAAAGGGTGTGGCGCACTACGCACTGGTCTTCGTCCAGCACGATGAACCCGCCCGATCCCATCATGGTGCCGGTGGCGAAACCGCCATCGTTGAGGCTTTCGTACGTCATCATGCGTTTTTCGCCTTTGGCTGTGGTGAGCAGCAGGTTGGCGGGCACGATGGGTACGGAGGAGCCGCCGGGGATGCAGGCTTTGAGGCGTTTCCCGTTGGGGATGCCGCCGCAGTATTCGTCGGAGTAAATGAATTCTTCTACGGAAATGTTCATCTCGATTTCATACACCCCGGGTTTGTTGAGGTTGCCGCAGGCGGAGATGAGTTTGGTGCCGGTGGATTTGCCCGTGCCGTATTTCACGTATTCATCGCCCCCGATGTTGATGATGGGCACGATGGCGGCGAGGGTTTCCACGTTGTTTACCACGGTGGGGCACTGGTACAGGCCTTTCACGGCGGGGAACGGCGGCTTGATGCGCGGGTTGCCGCGTTTGCCTTCCAGCGATTCGATGAGGGCGGTTTCTTCGCCGCAGATATAGGCGCCGGCGCCGCGTTGCACGTAAATCTCCAGGTCGAACCCGGTACCGAGGATGTTTTTACCGAGGAAGCCGTTCTTGTGCGCTTCGGCGATGGCTGCTTCGAGAATATCGGGGATCCAGGCGTATTCGCCGCGGATGTAGATGTAAGTAGTGTTGGCACCGAGGGCGTAGCTGGAGATCAGCAGGCCTTCGATGAGCAGGTGCGGGAGAAACTCCATGAGGTACCGGTCTTTGAAGGTACCGGGCTCGGATTCGTCGGCGTTGCAGACGAGGTAGCGGGGCACTCCTTCCGGTTTGGCCAGGAAGCTCCATTTCAATCCTGTGGGGAAGCCCGCGCCGCCACGGCCTCTCAGGCCGCTTTTCTTCACTTCTTCCGTCACCTGATCCGGGCTCATGCTCTTCAGGGCTTTTTCGGCAGCGGCATATCCGCCGTTTTTCCGGTATACGTCAAAGTACCGGATGCCTTCTATATGCGCCTTGTCTAACAGTAATTTACGTCCCATTGTCTCGCTTTATATAAGTTGTTGCCGTGGCAACGTGATATTTTTCGTTTGGTCGGCTTTCCGTTCTTTCCTCCTCCCCCGTTGCGTCGCACACTTCGGCGGCGGGAATCCGGTCAGCTTTTAGTTGTTCGCCTGTGCGCGGCACTCCGCGATGATCTGGTCTACCTTCTCTTTGGTAAGGTGTTCTTTATAGAACTTGCCCAGCTGCATCATCGGTGCATAACCGCAGGCGCCAAGGCATTCCACGGTTTTGAGGGTAAACAGCCCGTCGGCCGTGGTTTCCCCTACCTTGATGCCCAGCTTTTCCTTGATATAATGAATAATGTCGTCAGACCCGCGGAGCATGCAGGGCCCCGTCTGGCATACCTCGAACAGGTATTTGCCTACGGGCTGCAGGTTGAACATGGAGTAGAACGTAGCCACTTCATACACTTCGATCGGTTCGATCCGGAGCAGGCCGGCCACATAATCCATCGTGTCCGCGCTGAGCCATCCGCCGAAGGATTCCTGCGCCAGGTGCAGCACAGGGATCAGGGCGCTTTTCTGCTTCCCGTCCGGGTACCGCGCGATGATCTCTTTTACTTTATTCAGTTTCTCTTCAGAAAATTGAACGGCCATTTATATTCGTCTTTATAAGTTAATCTTCAAATTCCCCAAACCGTTTTCCCGTTGCGGTCCATAGGCGGGAATATATGCGGGCAGGGCCCGCGGGGGCCCTGCCAAAGAATTTATGCGTCCAGTTCGCCTGCGATCAGGTTGAGGGACGACATACAGATGATGGCATCGCTCAGCATCGCACCTTTCACCATTTCCGGGTACGCCTGGTAATAAATAAAGCAGGGCCTGCGGAAGTGCAAGCGGTACGGGGAGCGGCCGCCGTCGGAAATGAGATAGAATCCCAGTTCGCCGTTGGCGCCTTCCACGGCGTTGTACACTTCGCCTGGCAGGATGTCGGTTTCGCCCATCACGATCTTGAAGTGATAGATGAGCGCTTCCATTTTGGAATAAACGTCTTCCTTGTCGGGCAGGTAATAAGCCGGCACATCGGCATGGAACACATCGGCGGGGAGGTCTTTCAGTTTGTCCATCGCCTGCCGGATGATGCCGAGGCTCTGCCACATTTCCGCGTTGCGCACCAGGAAGCGGTCGTAAGTGTCGCCTGTGGTGCCTACGGGAATGCTGAACTCGAAGTCTTCGTAAGAGCTGTACGGCGTAGCTACGCGCACGTCGTAATCCACGCCTGCTGCGCGCAGGTTCGGACCGGTGAAGCCGTAGTTGAGGGCGCGTTCCGCTGTAATGGCGCCAACGCCTTGGGTACGTTCCATGAAGATGCGGTTGCGGGTGAAGAGGTTTTCGAACTCTTTCAGTACAGCCGGATATTCGTCGAGGAACTTGTTGATCTTGCGGAAAGCCGTTTCGGTGAAGTTTCTTTCGAAACCGCCGATGCGGCCGATATTGGTGGTGAGGCGCGAGCCACAGATTTCTTCATAGATTTCGTATACCAGTTCCCGGTACTGCATTACGTAGAGGAAGCCGGTGAATGCGCCGGAGTCTACGCCGATAACGGAGTTGCAGATGAGGTGGTCGGTGATACGGGCCAGTTCCATGATGATGACGCGGAGGTAGTCCACCCTTTTGGGCGTTTTGATGCCCAGGAGTTTTTCCACGGTCAGGTGCCAGCCGATGTTATTGATGGGAGCCGAGCAGTAGTTGAGCCGGTCCGTCAGCGGAGTGATCTGGTAATACGGCTTGCGCTCGGCGATTTTCTCGAAAGCACGGTGAATGTAGCCAACGGTGGGCGTGGCGGACACGATCCTTTCGCCGTCCATCTCCAGAACGTTCTGGAAAACGCCGTGGGTGGCGGGGTGGGTAGGCCCAAGGTTGAGCGTGGTGGTCTGCTTCTCTATGGAGCCTTCCGGTAGTTGTATATGGTGATCAGACATATCCTGATTTGCTAAAAGTTAAACTTAAATACCGACGCTTCCGCCGCGGCCGAACATCTCGTCGTCCTTGTCCACACGGGTCTGGTCTTCCAGGGGGAATTCCTTGCGCAGCGGGAAGTAATCCATTTCATCCACGTTCAGGATGCGGACCAGGTTCGGATGCCCTACGAAGTCGATCCCGAAGAAATCATACGTTTCCCTTTCCTGCCAGTTGGCGGTGGCGAACAACTTCGTGGCGGTGAAAACCTGCGGGGTTTCCACGGCCGTAAACACCTTGAACCGGAGGCGCACGTTCTGCACGAGGTTGTGCAGGTGATACACAACGCCCAGTTCGGCGCCCGCGTTATCGGGGTAATGCACGCCGCAGAGGTCGGTCATGAAACGGAATGCCAGGTCCTCTTCATCGTAGAGAAACTGCATGACTTTCAGATTGATCTCTTTGGGCGCCTGGAACGACATAATGCCGTACGACTCTTCAAAATTGGTCAACGCCTCGCCGAACTTCTCGACCAGCCTGTTCTTGATATGCTCATTCGTCAAAGACATGTAATCGCTATTATCGTGACTATTGTATTCCGTAGGAATTCATGAGATCCTTATACCGGTCGCTATGGCGGCGGCGCAGGCTTTCCTGGCCCACCAGGTCCTGAACGCGCATCACGCCGTCGAGGATGGCTTCCGGGCGCGGGGGGCATCCGGGAACGTAAACGTCCACGGGGATCACCTGGTCGATGCCCTGGAGCACGGAGTAGGTGTCGAAGATACCGCCGCTGCTGGCGCAGGCGCCAACGGCAATTACCCATCTGGGCTCTGCCATTTGCAGGTATACCTGCCGCAGAACGGGCCCCATCTTCTTGGCGATGGTACCCATTACCATGAGCAGGTCGCACTGGCGGGGCGTAAAGCCCAAACGCTCGGAACCGAAACGGGCGAGGTCGTAGTGGGCAGCCATGGTGGCCATGAATTCGATGCCACAGCAGGATGTGGCGAACGGCAGCGGCCAGATGGAATTCTTCCGGGCCAGGCCGATGACCTTATCGAAAGATGTGGCAAAGAAACCTTCTCCGCTATAGCCTTCCGGCATTTCCACCACCTTCACATTTGTATTAAACTGAACAGGACGAGACATAATCTTTACCCTCCTAATCCCGCCGCATTCACGCAGCGGGAATTTATTAATAGTTAACTAAGTATCAATCTTCCCACTTCAGGGCACCTTTCTTAATGATATAGTAGAAACCGCCCATGAAGAAGCAAACAAATGCGAGCATCGCCATAAAACCACTCCATCCCAGCTCTTTAAAATTAACAGCATAAGGATAGAAAAAGATAACTTCCACATCAAACAATACGAAGAGAATAGCTGTCAGAAAGTACTTGATGGCCACCGGCTGACGCGCGTTCCCCATCTGTTCGATACCGCTTTCGAAATTCTCCAGTTTGTCACTGGTTTTACGCTTCGGGCCGAGAAAGTGCGTGGCTATCATGGTGATACCAACGAAACCCAAAGCAGCAACAACTTGTAAAAGGATAGGAAAATAGCTGACCGGCGTGTTGCTTGCTGTCAAAAATTCAGAGACAAAAAACATAAGCTTCCCAATATATTGTCTGAAAGCGCAAAAATACTGCAACTAAACTATAATTCAAATCGACAATCCTGAAAATCTAATCTTTTTTTTGTATATGTAATATAATAAAATATGTGACGTTGGTTTCCGGAGTTCCCGGACGCTCACCCGTTTGTGTAATTGATTGAGCCTAAACGTGTAACATGTACACGGCCCGGGAGGGTTCCCGGGCCGTGTACGTCAAATGCCTGAAATTTAAATATTTATTACCGTCCGCCGCCTCTTTGCTGGGGCTTGCTCATGATGTCCCTGATCTGCTTCACGGGTTCGCTCGTAGGGTCCAGCGGCGTCAGTTTGTCCATATACTTCTGCATATTGGCTTTATCATCCTTGTTGTAATAATATACCATCAGGTAGGTATACGCCTTGATGAGGCCAGCCTTGTTTTTGGCGGGATCAGCTTCTGCCAGGTTCAGGTATTTGTCGAAATACGGCTGTGCCACCCCGGTTTTGGCTTCCACGTCGCGGGCGGCAGCGGCCATCCCCTGCCAGAAGTGGCCGGTGGTCAGGTCCGGGAACGCGGAGGTCAGTTTTCCGAACGCTTCTGAAGACTTGGCCAGCATCGCCGTGTCTGTACCGCCGCTGGAGGCGTAATAGTAGTTCTGGCCGATGTTGAACAGGTCGAGCGCAGTGGGATTTTCTCCTTTCTCCACCTTCAGGTCGGCTATTTTCTGGTACCATTCGCCGGCTTTATTGAACACCCTCGCCTGCTGGAAGGCCTTGGCCACGCTTTCGTACCGGTCCAGGTCTTTGGCCGTATCGGATGTAGCGTATTTCTCGAGGTAGTTGAGCGATTGCTGATCGATCACGGCCTGCTGGGTAGAATCATCCAGTTTGATGCGGCTGTAGATCTCGCTGCCGAGCTTGTAATCGATGGGCTCCAGTTTGCTTTCCCCGGTGCGTTTCACATAGTCGTCGAAATGCTGGCGGGCGGCGAGGGAATCACCTTTCTGGAGGTAAGCGTCGGCGATCATCCGCTCGAGCTTCATTTTATAGGATTCGTTGGCCTGCGGGATGAGTGTTTTCGCTTTATTGATGGCGCTATCATAGTCGCGGTCGAGGAACATGATGGAAGCGAGGTAATATTCGTTCCGTGTTTTATCGGCCTGGTCGCTCAGGGTGAGGTATTTCTGCAAATATTCTTTCGCCTTGGTAAGGGAGAACTGCCGGGGTTTGGGGGTGTAGTAGAACTGGTACAGTTCGTAGAAAGCCGGGGCATAGTTCGGGTCGAGCGTGGTGGCTTGCGACCAGTCGGCCACTGCCTGTTCGAGCAGTTTGGCGTTATAGTTCACCTGGCCGCGTTTCATAACGGCTTCTGCGTTGTTTTGTTCCAATTCCAGCGCTTTTTCGTACGCTTCGATGGCTTTTCCGCCGTTTTCGCCGCCCAAATAGCGGTACACGTCGCCCAGTTCGATGTAATCCGCGGCTACGGGTTTGTATCCTTTCCTGCCGTCGTTCCCTTCTAAAAGCTGTTTCATGACGGCGAGGGCGAAGGCTTTATCGCCGCCTTTCACTTCGGTGTTGGCATCTGCGATGGCGCGGGCCACGTCGCCGTTCTTGTTTTTGGCGGTGGCGTTGAGGGCGGCATCGAACTTCTGGCGGGCCGCGGCGGCGTTACCGCTCAGGAGGTCGATACGGCCGAGGCCTACATTGAGAAGAGGGGAATTCGGCACGGCGGCGAGTCCTTTCTGGAAAGCGGCTGCCGCACCGTTCTTGTTTTCCTGGCCCAGTTCAGCGATCCCGAGGTAATAATACGCCCGTTCGTCCGTGGGTTTGGCTGCTATCGCCTGTTCGAAATTGGATTTGGCGGTGGCGTATTTTCCGTAATAGAGGTTTTTGAGCCCGTCTTCTATCGTTTGCGCCATTGCCCCGCCTGTGAGGAGGAAAAGGGCAACCACGGTACTGATACGCTTCTTCATGATAAAAATGTTTTAACCGATTAACTAACGTTACCGGAGCCTTTTAGTTCGGCTGCGGTATAGGTTCATGTAATAAAAAAACATGCCAGAATGATGGCTGCGGCCACGATACAGGCAGGCTCCGCCTCTGAATTTACTCAAATAATCCGGTAAAAACAATGCAGGAAACGTTAAATATGGGCATAAAAAAAGCAGCGCCCGTGTGGGCGCTGCCGGTAATCCGGGATTTGGGTCCGGAATTATTTGGAGCCGTTGGTGCTGGATGCTTTCGCGGAGCTACCTGCGGCTTTGTTGGAGGAGCTGAGGAATTCCTTCACCTGGCGAACGGTATCGTTGTTCGGGTCGATGGCTACCAGTTTGTCCATCCAGGGTTGCATGGCGGTCTGGTCGTCCTTATTGTAGTGATACAGCATCAGGTAGGTGTATGCGTTGAGGAGGAAGCGTTTGTTGCGGGCTTCGTCTTCAGGTTTCACCATGCTGATGTATTTTTCGAAGGCTTCTTTACCGCGGCCTTCCTTGGCTTGCTGGTCCAGCGCAAAGTTGGCCATGCCTTTCCAGTAGAAAGCGGTGGGCTGGGTGGGATACTTCTCGGTGAAGCTGGTCCAGGAGGAGTCGGAACCGCTGTAATCCCCAGCGTAGTACTCATAGAACGCTTTATAGAAGTGGTCGGTCATCGCAGCGGGATTTTCTTTCACTTCCAGTGCTTTGCCATACCATTGGGCGGCTTTGGCATAGTTACGCATGTCTTTGTAGGCTTCTGCCACGTTGCGGTATTTCTCGGCATCGGTGGTAGTGTCGGTTTCTGCGTATTTCTCCAGGTAGAGACCGGCGGTTTGCTGGTAACCTGCCTGGGTGGCGGAATCGGAGTGTTTCAGTTTGCCATAGATGGCGCTGAGCAGCTTATAGTCGTTCAACTGGAGCTGTTCTGCGGGAACGGATTTCACGCGCTCGTCCATGAGGGCTTTTGCGGAGAGGGAGTCACCTTTCTGCAGGTGCGCATCGGCGGCCAGCAGGGTGAGTTTACCTTTGTAAATGTCGTTGGCTGCGGGCAACAGGGCTTTCGCCTTGGCGATTGCGGCATCATAGTCTTTCTGGTAGAAGTTGATGGCTGCCAGGTAATATTCGTTCTTGGATTTGTCGGAGGGGTCCCCAACTTCCACGTATTTCTGGAGGTATTGCGCAGCGTGGGGGAGCGAGAACTGCTCTTTACGCTGGGTGATGTAGAACTGGTACAGTTCGAAGTATGCGGGAGCATAGTTCGCGTCCATGTTGGTAGCTTTGGCCCAGTCGGCCACGGCTTGCTGGAGCAGGCGGGCGTTGTAGTTTACCAGGCCTTGTTTCATTACGGCTTCGGCGTTGTTGGCGTCGAGCTCGAGTGCTTTTTCGTAAGTGGTGATCGCTTTGCCGCCGTTTTCACCGCCCAGGTAACGGTAAGCGTCGCCCAGTTCGATGTAATCGGCCGCGGTGGCGGTATACATTTGTCTTTTCTTACGTCCTTCGTTGTTCAGGAGTTTCTCCATGATGGTGAGCGCATATCCGCGATCGCCTCCTTTCACTTCGGTGTTGGCATCTGCGATGGCACGGGCAACGTCGCCGTCGCGGCCTTCGGTGGCGGTGCTGGCGGCTTCGAATTTCTGTTTCGCTTCAGCGGTTTTACCGTTGAGGAGATCGATACGGCCCTGGCCTACCATGAGGAGGGAGGAGTTGGGAACGGCGGTGAGTCCTTTGGTGAAGGCGGCTGCAGCTGCGTCCTTATTCTCCAGTCCCAGTTCGGCTATTCCGAGGTAGTAATAAGCGCGGTCATCCGTAGGTTTCGCGGTGATGGCTTTTTCGAGGTTCTGTTTGGCAGTTTGGTATTTGCCGTAGTACAAATCCTTCAAACCATCTTCCACAGTTTGCGCCATGGCTCCGTTGGCTATGCAGAGCATGGCTACAAATAAACTGTTCCTTCTGTTCATGAGCAATCCGGTTTTAGTTGTGTTATCAGTATTTAGTTTTTACTCTGTTAAAGTGGCCTCCCGGAACACGATGTTCAAACGGGCCGGGAACAACTTGAATTTTCCGATCACCAGTTGGCCGGGCTGACCGGAGAGGAATGTCACGAAGCCCGAACCCAGGCCCTGGCGGGGCTCTTTGAGGATATAGAACATTCCTCTCGTGAGCGGGTAAGACTTCGTCCCGATAAAGTATTGGTACGGCTTCACGAATTCGGTGTATCCGTCTGCACGGAGTTTTACCGTCGTGATGCGGTTGCTGAATTCGATGGCCGTGGAATCGTTCGTGTCGGAAATCCAGTTCACCCCGATCACACCGATGGCGTTTTTATCCTTTTCCACGTGCGAGATCACTTCTGCATTGGAATGGGCTGCCATCGTGTTGGCCGGCAAAGGCTGGCCTTTGTTGATGGAGTCCAGGACGTAGCGCGCCGTGCTGGAATTCTGATCGTCGAATACGATATTCCATTTTCTCTGCGATTTGCCGTTCATGATCTCGCGCACCTGGTCCATCGTCAGGATGGAGTCGGGATTGCTGTGATTCACGATCAGCGCGATGGCGTCTGTAGCGAGCTTACCGCTTTGCGGGCGGATTTTCTCTTTTTTGAAATATTCCAGTTCGTTCGCTTTCAGGTCGCGCGTTACGATGATGAGGCGCGCGCTGTCGTTGAACAAATCTTTGAAGCAATCGGCTTCGGGTTTGTAATGGGCGATGATCTTCGCTTTCGGGTACTGTGATTCGAACACCCGGATTTCGGATTCCAGCAACGGCTGATACGTTTTGTCGACCGAAATATGGATCTCTCCTTTCGTGGGGCTGTCCAATTCACCTTTACCGGTGTTATTACCTCCGCATCCTGCAGCCAGCATGGTAACGGCAACCGTCGCCAATGCCTGGCCCATCCAGTTTTTAGCATTTAAAAACATACGCACTAGTGGGTGATACTTGGTTAAAAGAATAATTGTTTGATACCCCTGTAGACACGAAATAATCCATAAGCGCCCAACATGCCGGCCAATACGTAGAGCCACGTATCGGAGATGTCCAGTCTACCCATTCCCAGCTTTTCGGAAAACAGTGCGTACAATCCAAAAAGAATAAAAATTATTCCCCTGATCAGTTCGCCCAGCGGGCGATATTGCACGTTTGTCCGATTGTTCGTATTGTCGTTCTCCTGTCGCATTGGTGGCAAATTACAAGTATACAAAAAAATGCTTTTTCCTACCGCATTAAACTTTTATTCGTTTGTTAAAAATTTTTCGGGCTGTTTCAAAAGCTTTCAGGAAGATGATGCCGGACTTTACATTTTCCATAATACAGCAAAGTTTTAACATATGCAATTCCTCCAAAATGCGTTAGCGGTTTCCCTGAAAATTCGGTAGGTTTGCGGTCTGAAAAATCGGGGGGAAAGGGATGCAGGATTTACATCAAATCATTGATAACCAATAATTCCCGATCAATAGATCGCACATGAAGATATTGATGGTCTGCCTTGGTAATATTTGCCGGTCCCCGCTTGCCGAAGGCATTCTCCGCCACCTGGCGGGCGAAAAAGGACTGGATTGGGACGTAGATTCCGCCGGCACCGGCAACTGGCATGTGGGCCACCCGCCCGACCGCCGTTCCATTGCCGTGGCGAAACAGCACGGGATCGACATCTCCGGGCTTCGCGGCCGGCAGTTCTCCACCGAAGATTTCGACCGGTTCGACCGGATTTTCGTCATGGACCTGGACAATTACCGCGACGTGCTCCGAAAAGCCCGCTCGTCGGCCGACCAGCAGAAGGTACAATTGTTGCTGGAAGACCAGCAGCCGGTCCCGGATCCCTGGTACGACGATGCCCTTTTCGAGCCGGTGTTCCGGCTCATCCATGGCGCCTGCGAACGCATCGTACGGCTCGCCTGATATTTCTAACATTCACATTCTTGACGCTTTATAGCATGGCAAAACTCAACACTCCTCAAGGTACGCGCGATTTCGGGCCAGACGTGGTCCGCAAGCGCAACCACATTTTCGCTGTCATCCGGCAGGCTTTTGAACGGTTCGGCTTTCAGCCCCTCGAAACTCCGGCCATGGAATACACCTCCACCCTTCTCGGCAAATACGGTGACGAAGGCGATAATCTGATCTTCAAAATTCTCAATAACGGCGATAAAATCTATGGCCAGGCACAAATGGCGAAAGATAGCCGCGAACTGGCGCTGATCCTGTGCGAAAAGTCGCTCCGGTACGACCTGACCATTCCCTTCGCCCGATTCGTGGTGATGAACCAGGGGAAGATCCATCTGCCGTTCAAACGCTACCAGATCCAGCCGGTTTGGCGGGGCGATAAGCCGCAACGTGGCCGCTATCGCGAGTTTTTCCAGTGCGATGCGGACGTGGTGGGCAGTAATTCCCTCCTGAACGAAATCGAACTGCTGCAGATTTACGATACGGTTTTCAATACGCTCGGACTTTCTGGATATCGTATGAAAGTCAACAACCGCAAGATTCTCACGGGGTTGGCGGAGCTTGTTGGCCGTCCGGATTTGATGCTCGCCATTACGATCGCCATTGATAAGCTCGACAAAATCGGTGAAAGCGGGGTTCGCGAAGAACTGGCGCAGCGCGGGCTTTCGGGGTCGGAGGCTGATAAAGTGATGGAATTCATTTCGCTGCAAGGCAGCAACGACGAGAAGCTCGACCGGCTCACGCAGCTTTTCGCTGGATCGGAAACGGGTCTTAAAGGCGTGGAAGAGCTACGGTACATCCTGGGAAGTGGGCTGACATCGTTCACCCGTCAACCCGAGATCGACCTGACGCTGGCACGCGGCCTGAATTACTATACCGGGATGATCGTGGAAGTGAAGGCGCCCGAGAACGTGAACATGGGAAGTATCGGTGGCGGCGGACGGTACGACGATCTGACGGGGCTTTTCGGGCTTCCGGGGATTTCGGGTGTGGGGATTTCTTTTGGAGTCGACCGTATTTACGATGTACTGGAAGAGCTGCAACTGTTCCCGGAAACAGCGCAGCAGGGTACGCAGGTGATATTTTTTCACCCTGGAGCAGAGAAACTGGCGGAAGTTTACGGATATGTCTCCCGCCTGCGGGACCGTGGTATCAGCACGGAAATTTTTCCGGACGAAATCAAGCAGGACAAACAATATAAATACGCTGAAAAGCGTGGCATTCCTTATATCGCTTATGTAGAAGACAATGCGCCTGGCGTTGTGTTTCTCAAAAGCATGACGGGAAAACAGCGCCATCAGCTTACACCGGCTGAGCTGGATGCATTTACATTTTAGCCGGAAATGCACATTATATTTTGAAGAGGCGCTGGCCATCCGGCGCCTCTTTTTTTATATGCGTTTTTACCGCGCGCTGTATACCGGGTTGCATTTTATTTTTCAGCCACAGGCCTGGCTTCAGCGTACAATTATCTGGTTCTGCCTCCTGGATTTTCACCAATCAAACAATGTACAATTCAGCAGACAACATAAGTTTGCTCTCAAAAAAATAGCGACGTCCGTCATCCCACTATATCTCTTTCAGCCGGATACCTCAAATTCACAGATCGATTTGTACTTCATTTCAAGAAAATATGGTGTCGGCTAACCAATACTAACGCTAGTGAATGGATATCGTACAGTTCGATAAGCATTCTGCGTGAATATCATAAGTAAAAAACGCGTCGATCTGTCGATACCTCCTGCCAATGGATATCTCGAGGATCAAACAATAATCCCAAAAGAAGGACAGCATCGGTCCTATTTTCGGTAGAAGTAAACCGCCGTTTGAGAACTGTACCGCGTTTCGAGTCTCTCTTCTAACGTCCCCCACAATTAGGTTGTATACAATTTCTCCTGCTGTTTCAATGCATTGCGTTTATTCAACGCCATTCGGATGCAGTGCTTAACAATACATACATTCATTCTCATCGTGAATATTTCTGTATTCTATTGCACATGTTTTCAACCCACATTTTCCCAAACCTGGAAAAGCTATACCCATGCATCTCCGCCGATCTTTTTTCCCGAGATCAGTTTCCAGTAACTGTAAAATTCATCATCCAGTGGTTTGTGGAGGTATTCAGGGATGGTAGTACGAACATAGTTTCCCCAATGTGGCCTGGTTCCATCGCGATCGGAGAATCCGTATTCGTCTGAGAGGTTCCAGGAGCTGAATACTTTTCCTCTTTTCTCGAAGACGGATGGGTCTGCAGCCAAAGCGGCAATGGCGCGACCTACGAACCAGGGCGTTTCGGACGCAATAAAGTTCGGATCCACGCGGGCCCCGTCTTTCCAGTTGCTCTCGGTTACTCCGAAATGTTCCAGCATAGCTTCGGAGCGGAGGAAGCCGGGCGTAACGGAAAGCGCACCAATGCCGTGGGGTTCGAGGTCTTGCGACATGTCGTAGGCCAAGCGGATGATGGTTGTTTTGACCAGATCATAAAACAATTGTCCACGGTAGAAATAGCCATCTCCATCGGTCACTTCCACGATAAGGCCTTTTTTGGCGGGCAGCATGAGCGGCACGGCATACTTGGCGGTGATGATGTGTGTATCGATGGCCTGGCGCATCATCTGAAAACCTTTTGAGAGGTCGTTTTCCCAGAACGGGAGGTTCCATTGCATGAGGGCGTCGCCTCCCCATACGTCGTTCACGAGGACGTCGAGGTGACCGTGGTCTTTTCGGATCCGGTCCATGAGGGCGATCACTTCTTCTTCTTTGCTGTGGTCTGTCCGGACGGGGATTCCGATTCCTCCCAATTCCGTAACGATTTCCGCTGTTTCGTCGATGGTTTCCGGGCGGGAGGGGCCGGAAGCGGGAGCGCCTTTAACGCTTCGTCCCGAGCAGTAGACGGTGGCGCCGGCTTCACCGAGCATAGATGCTATTCCTCTTCCGGCTCCGCGGGTGGCGCCGGCAACGAGAATGATTTTTCCTTCCAGAGGTTTCATACGTCAGTTAGGTTTGATGGGACGGTGAATTTCGTACGGCGGTACGCATTGTATCTGCGTAGTGGATTATTTTTTGAGGGATGTTAATATGTTGAGATATGAGGGCATTGGGGATTGTTTGGAAAGGCCTAGTGAGTGGGGGTGTACGGCTATTTACTTAGTTTTCATAGTTGGCTTTCAATGGTTTGATAAAGAATTATTTGCCTGTACGGGATTTATGAATAGGATTCAATCCCATGTTAACAATTTTAATAATAAGCACTGTACCTGAATGAATGGAAGAATACCGACAGAATGCTTAACAAACCGGCGTATAGTGGATTGAAATGCATCAGTATGGCCTATTTATGGTAAGATGTGGATGTAAGAGAGATACACAAACTTCAATATTTAATGGGTAAAACACTGGTTCCTACTTGCAGCTGTCCTAACACTGTACAGATTTCAAATGATTTCCTAATGTGAGTAAGAGTATGTGAGGACGCTCCAATTCGATGCAGATTTCGTTCAATTTTAATTATTGCGGGATAGGTTCAAATAAAAATACTGGATTGATTATGGTGTTAAACGGTCTGTCGGTAGTGAGGGGCTTCATGTAGTGGCAGTTGGTCTGTAGTGGTGAAGGTTAACTGTCGCCTGGGGAAGTGCAATACACTTGTGCATTCCGGGATGGGTATAATATATCGATCGGGGAAGCGCAATACATACTTGTGTTCTGAGATTGGGCAGGAATAAAAAGTTCGGGAATTCTGTAGTACCATCCCAACTTGCTTTGCATTCACATTAATCAGCATCATGGAAGCCGGATGTGACAGGTGAGTGGATCATGAGGGTTGATTATGGTATTAATCAGTCTGTCGGTAGTGAGGGGTTTCATGTGGTGGCAGTTGGTCTGTAGTGGTGGGGGGGGAATTGTCGCCTGGAGAAGCGCAATGCATACTTGCGTTCTGAGATTGCGCAGGAATAAAAAGTTCGGGAATTCTGCAGTACCATCCCAACTTGCTTTGCATTCACATTAATCAGCATCATGGAAACCGGATGTGACCGGTGAGAGGATCTTGAGGGTTGATTATGGTGTTAAACGGTCTGTCGGTAGTGAGGGGTTTCATGTGGTGGTAGTTGGTCTGTGGTGTTGGGGGTTAACTATCGCCTGGGGAAGTGCAATACACTGGTGCATTCCGGGATGGGTATAATATATCGATCGGGGAAGCGCAATACATACTTGTGTTCTGAGATTGGGCAGGAATAAAAAGTTCGGGAATTCTGCAGTACCATCCAAACTTGCTTTGCATTCACATTAACCAGCATCATGGAAGCCGGATGTGACCGGTGAGAGGATCATGAGGGTTGATTATGGTGTTTAACGGTCTGTCGGTGGTGAAGGGTTTCATGTGGTGGTAGTTGGTCTGAGGTGGTGAAGGTTAACTGTCGCCTGGGGAAGTGCAAAGTAGAGGTGCATCCGGGATGGGTATAAATAAAAAAAGGTTCAGGATTGCTCCTGAACCTTTTTCCAATAAATATGGCAGCTACCTACTCTCCCGCATGATAGTGCAGTACCATCGGCCATGAGGGGCTTAACTTCTCTGTTCGGAATGGGAAGAGGTGAACACCCTC
>NZ_RXLO01000021.1 GCF_003958645.1 Chitinophaga rhizosphaerae | reverse complement strand
TGTATGTCTACACCAGCAACGAAACGCAGCAGGACGTGTTCTTTGACAACGTGACGGTGGCATTGGCGGGGACGCCTGTGCTGGAGGAGACGCATTATTATCCGTTTGGGTTGACGATGGCAGGGTTGAGTGAGAAGCAGGTTATTGGGAAGTTCAACAACTTCAAATTTAACGGAAAAGAGTTGCAAACTGGCGAATTTACTTCCGGGCCCGGACTGGAAATGTACGATTACGGGGCACGTTTTTATGATGTACAGGTTGGGCGATGGAATGTGTACGATCCGAAATTGCAATACGCGTCACCTTACGTTGCCATGGGCAATCGCCCAATAAATGGAATTGATTTCGATGGGAAATATTTTTGGGAGAAGAAACATATCAGGCAGGCCCGCCAATATGCACGGCAGATCGGTGGTGAATTTCACAAGTATAAAGGCAGTGATGGCAAAAATTGGGCTTCTGTTCAAGACAAATCAGGATATATAACTACACATACCGATGTAGATGGTAATACTTCCCAAGTTCATAATGTTACTACACAGGTCTTCAGACCGGGAAGTGATCGTTCTGCTTTGTTACTGGGTACTGGTAATTCCACCTCTACGTATCTCGCAAATTCTTCCGGCTTAGCTTACGTTAAGATTGTTACTATGCTGGTAGACGACGCAGCCCGCGGAAAAGATGGACAACTTCCAGGACTCGTTAAAGCTGTGGCCGGAGCTAATCCATTGTTCGGAATACCAAACAGTATAAATGTACTATATCATAAAAAGGATTTATTTGGTATGGATGCCTCCAGTAAACTTGATCAGACGCTGGCTAAAATTAATATAGTATCGGGCATTGGTTTTGGCCGGATTTTAGGAGCGGGTGCGAAAGGTATCGGCGCTGCAGCAACCTATTCTTCGGGTTTAGAAGCCACAGCTACTGCTGCCAAAGTGTTGGATTGGACTAATTATATCGTGCAGGGCACTAGCGACGCCGGTTGGTTAGATTATTTCAAAACTCCGCAGCCAGAAAATTAAACGCGAATTGATGAAATACATTGAAGTTACATTACCACTGATTCAGCATAAGAAATCGTTGATTCATAATATATTTATATGGGCCGGGATTATATCAATCGTTACCCCTTTCCTGAATATTTGGAATAACTCGACAATGACATTGGTTTTTCTGTTCTCAGGTATTATACTCCTATGCATGAATTATGTAATAAAGGATTATGAGATTATCGGTACAGTAAAATTAAGTACAGAATCAATTGTCTTTACCAGAGGAAATGATATTCAGCATTATCCAATTAATGAATTGGCTCATCTGGAAGTTTTTCTACTGGGAATTAAAGGTGAATTCTATGCTGGCAGAGCCATCACCACCAAAATTGGTACAGACAACTTCGTCAAATTTCAATGTAATTTGAAATCGGTTGAAGTGCGTTTTTTGATGGAAGAAAAAAATGCGTTACCGCTGAATAATGTATTGAAAAGCTGGACTGAAAGCCAAACTAAATTCAAACTACATAATCAGACAAAATATGATTTCGGTAAGTGAGGACTATACCTTGTAACTTTCTTTCGTGCAACTGGAATTACCATTAAGCAAGGATACTTGTTTCGAAGAAAAACGGTGAGGGGTTCAGAGCCCGCTCTGTATGTGGCGCTGCACAAGAAGGTACTCTTTTTTATTACTAAAAATCGCTCATCACTTAATCAACCCCCGCATCATCGCCTCCTTCACCAAACCCGCCATGTGCTTGATGTTCAGCTTCTGCGTGATATTGAGCCGATGGCATTCCACCGTTCTCAGACTGATAAACAACTTCTCCGCGATCTGCTGGTTCGTATGCTCCGACGCGATCAGCGTAAGGATTTCCGTCTCCCGCTTGGTCAACTGCACCTCCCGGCTCGACTGTCTTTTTCCCATGATCATTTCCGACAGCATAGCTTTTTCGAGCCTTTTATCCAGGTACTCCTCACCGTCGTACGCCTTGTCGATCGCGGAAAGGAGGCTTTCCGGGTCAGTGCTCTTCAACAGGTAGCCCAGCGCCCCGTTGCGCATCATTTTGCGAACGTACATTGTTTCTTCGTGGTTGGTCAGCGCAATAACGCGTACGTCGGGGTATTGGTCGGAAATCTGCTTGCAGAGGTCCACGCCATTGGCGTCCGGCAACTGGATGTCGAGCAGCAGCACGTCGGGCGCTTCCTGCTCCAGCGCATCCATGAGCGCGGCGCCGGTCAGCGCCTTGAATATGAGTTGATGCCGGGGCGATGAACTGAGCATCGTTTCCAGCCCGTTGATGATTAGCAAATGGTCGTCCGCGATGCCGATCCTGATTTCCATGCGTGCTCGGATTGAAAAAGTGTGACAGTAAATGTAATGCAAAAAAACAGCTTCCTGCCGTAACATCTCCCAGTACTACTACGTATGTCCTGAAATCACGTACTACACCCGTTTTCCGGCATTATGGAGCGGTATACTTTTGTACCATTAAAACCGAATAGTATGAAAAAGTTAATCACCCCCATAATCATCCTCGCCATCGCCGCCCTCGCCTGCAAGAAAGACGATAACAAGGAAGGCGGTAACGGTAACCCCCAGCCCCAGAAAGGCTATGTGACCGGCAAAGTCGTGAACGCTGCCGGCACGCCCATCAAAGGCGTGAAGATCATCATCGACCACAGCATTTTCTGGAACTCCAACCTCACCACCAGCACGAAAGACGACGGCACCTACAGCGTCAAAATCCCCATCGGCTCCTGGTACGCCTTCGCCGAAAATACGGTCGAGTACAACGGCCGGAAGTTCAAGATGGACCTCCACCCGGATAACTCCGACGGTTTCGGGGGCGACGGCGCCGTTCGCAACTTCACCTGGAAACTGTCCGGCGAAAAAACGGAGCCGCTTACCGGTACCTACGGCGGTGTGGTGGAATTCAACCACACCGTCGGGGAATTCGAAGCGATCGAGGACCGCGAGATCGTTTGGACGTTCACTCCTTCCGGCCCCCTGATCGATGGCTCTGCCGGGAAGGTGCTGACCCTGAAATCGGCGAACGGGAACGATTTACGGGACGTGCCCATCGGCCGGTACAAAGTAACCGCCACTTACGAAGGCAAAGCACTGAAGCTCAGGAAATGGCGCACGCAAGACGCATTCGGTGCAGATGTGACTTTCGATTTCTATCCCACCTTCGAATCCTTCTGCAACAATTGCCAGATCCTTGAATACAAGATAAAGTAATGTATAGCCGATTTCCGGCCGCATCCGGTTCGTTCCCCAAATAAGAACAGTTTCATCCATTACCCCAAAGACTTTATTGCATGAAACGGAATCCATTGCCCCGAATTTCCATGTGCAGCCCCGGTTCCTGAAAATCGTGACCATGCAGAGGTGTTTATCCCTGTAACAACCGGTCCCTTTTGATGATGAGCCCGTTCTTCCCGCCGGCTACGGCGCAGAACGGGTTTTTTTATGTCTTCAGGCCGGCGAATTCCGCGTAGATGCTCGTTCCTTCACCCGGGCGACTACTAATTTCATAATGTCCTTTCAACAGATTGATCCGCGTCACCATGTTGCCCAACCCGATGCCTTTGCCGGGCATGGCGGTGGTATCGAAACCTTTGCCGTTGTCTTCGACGGTGAGGGTCAGGATGCCGTTGTCGTACCCCAGTTGCACGATGGCTTCCGTGGCGTTCGCGTGGCGGATGACGTTGTTCATGGCTTCCTGGATGATGCGGTAGAGGAGGAGCTCCTGTCCGGCGGCGAGCTGGGGCATTTCCCCCACGGTGTAAAGGTTGATGGACAGGCCGGGATGGCTGATCTTGGCGAGGAACGCGCGGAGTGCGTATTCCAGGCCTTCCTGGAGAAGGATTTCGGGGTCGAGGATGTGGGAAATGTTGCGGACTTCACGGGCGGCGTCTTCGATGAGGGAAACCACCCGGGCCGAGGCTTCCGGATCTTCTCCGCGGACCGAATGCATATGGATTTTGGCAGCCGAAAGGATGCTGCCCACGCCATCATGCAGTTCCTGCGCGGTGCGGGCGCGTTCTTTTTCCTCACCGGCGAGATGGGCAAGCAGCAGCTGCGTGCGCTTGCGTTCACCGGCAGCCTTCTGCCGCTGCCGGAACAAAACCCATGTCACCGCCCCGGCGCCTACGAGCAGCGCCACGATGCCCCAGGACACCCATATCCAGAAATTCTGCCGCTCCAGCTGCAGTTGCTGCTGGGCCAATGCCTGTTCCTTCCTGGCGGTGGCGTACTGGATTTCCAGCTCGTTGATGGCGGCCTGCGTGGCCGTATTGTTCATGGAGTCGTTGAGGACGTCGTATTTCCGCTGATAATCCAGCGCCAGTGCGGGTTGCCCTTGCATTTCCTTTAATTCCGTTCCCAGTTTGTACAGCTCCCGCAGCTCGCTGCGCGGGAAGATGTTTTCCGCGTCGGCGATCGCCCGGTCGAAATAAGGGGCCGCTTTGGCGGGTTGCTTTCGCGACATGTATATTTCCGCGTACAAATGGTCGATGTAAATCCGGTAATCGGGCGGAACGGTGGGGGAAAGATGCTTTTCCGCAACCTGGTTCCAGTAAAGGGCCGAATCATTGCGGTTCACCCGGACCTGGATGCTGCCGAGATTGATGTAGGCGCAGAGCTGGAGAATGGTGTCTTTCCGCAATAACCCGATCACCCGCGCTTCATGGGCATGCGCCATGGCGTCGGAGTAGCGTTTGCTGAGGGTTTCACTGGCCAGGAGGTTCACGAGGCTGCGGCCGATGGCAATGGTATCTTTCAGCGCGATGGCGGTTTCATGGCCTTTGCGCGTATAAAAAAGGCTTTTGGGGTAGTTGCCGAGGTCGAGCAGGATGGAACCGAGATTGGTGTAATACTTCTGCAGGTTCGGCTGGTCATTAAGCCTTTCGGCCATTTCGAGCGCCTTGATGAGATGGTCTGCCGCTTTCTGTAATTGTCCCATGGCCTGGTATTGCAGGGCCATGTTGTTGTAGGCGCTGGCCGCTTTACTGAAATTTTTGATCCCCATGGCCTTTTCCAGCTGGAGCGCGGATACTTTCAGCGCTTCTTCGAACCGGAGGTTGTTGTAAAGGAAAAGGGTGTAGCGGCGGGTGTAGTCGAGCAAGCCATCGGTAAACCCGATCTTTTCGGCCAGGGCGCCTGCTTTCCGGTAGTAATAATCGGCAGAATCCGGTTGTATGGCGGCTTTGGCCGTAGCCGTAGCGATCCATTCGCGCACGGTGGTGGTATCCTGGCCGGAACTCGGGCGGGGTGCCAGGAAAAGAAAGAGAACGGGGAAAATGAGGCGCATGGTCGTTAAAATGGCGGAACACGACAAATATAATGAAAAAGGATCCCGGTGGGAGCGGCTTTGTATGTACGGTCTGCCCGTTATTTAAGTGCTATTGGGGACCGGAATTGCAGGGAGTGGCGAATGGGTTGCGGAGGGAAGTAAGCATACGATGCCTGATCGCGGATGGGCGACCGGTGAGGCGTAAGGCGCAAAAAAGCGGGAGGGAGCGTTTCCCGGGTTTGGGCGAAACGTTCCCCTGGGCCCTGATCGGGGAGCAGGGCGGGTTTTTACGGTACAATGGAGCCCGCTGCGGTCATGTGGTAGCCTTGGGTGGGAGGCATCATGACCTGCCGAAACTAGATGAATAAATCCTGTGTAGCATCAAATTCATCCTGTTTGTTGATGACGTTTTTGATAAACGGAATCAAAGCAAGGCCAACCGTAAGAATCGTAAGCAAAATGTTTCTCAGTTTCATATCCAATCATTTTTTACCTGTCTAGATATAACTAAAATACGTGCCAAAAGGTTAAATGGTTCCGCAGTGGAAAAATCCGTTCCGCGTAGGTATTTCCGGCACTTTTCCCCAAGCCCGTGCTGGGCTTGGATTTAACACTATATTCATCTATCGAAATTCAAAACGATATAGATAGAAACAATATCTGGTGTTAGTAAATCTATTTGATTTATCCCCTGGGGGAACGGAACTTTGCGGCGGCGAATCACAACAGTCCGACTTGAAAATCAATAAACAGTTATAATAGTATTATGAAAAATGCAGTTTTATCAGTAGGGGCCCAATTCCCTGAGTTCGCAAAAAAGGCAGTAGTTTCCATCGAGAAAGGCAAGGAGTTCTATGAAATCTCTTCCGAAGAGATCAAAGCTTCCGGAAAATGGATGGTCATGTTCTGGTGGCCGAAAGATTTCACCTTCGTTTGCCCCACCGAAATCGCCGAATTCAACAAGCATTACCAGGATTTCGCTGACCGCGACGCGATCCTGATCGGCGCTTCCACCGACTCCGAGTTCGTGCACCTGGCCTGGAGACAAAACCACGACGATCTCCGCGGCCTGCAGTTCCCCATGCTGGCAGATACTTCCAAATCCCTGGCAGACGAGCTGGGCATCCTGGAAGCCAGCGAGAAAATCGCTTACCGCGCTACTTTCGTGGTAGACCCCCAGGGTATCGTTCGGTGGACTTCCATCTACGACCTCTCCGTTGGCCGTAACGTGAAAGAAGTGATCCGTGTTCTGGATGCGCTGCAGACCGACGAGCTCTGCCCCTGCAACTGGCAGAAAGGCGAAGCTACGATCAACGCGTAATTTCGAGCAACGACTTTATTTCGTGGCCGGGCGGCATGCTGCTTGTCCGGCCATTTTTCTGACATTTCAAATCGATACAACCGATGTTTGGGACCAATACGACCGATACCGCACAACAGATCCTGCAGGCTGTAGGGCTGGGCGCCGCTGAAGTGCCGTCCAAACTGGCCGCCCTGGCCGCTGTGGATGCGCGTTATCTGAAAGACCTGAAAATCAACGTTTCCAATGCGCTCGACGCGGCAACGCTCGAAAAGAAGGAAGCTTTCCTCGTGGCGCTGTCTGTAGCGGTGAACGAGAAATTGCCTGCATTGCAGGGCGGTTTCGAGCAACTGGCGCTGGCTGCCGGGGCTACCGATAAGGAAGTGGCCGAGGTGATCAGCTGCACTTCGCTCATGAACGCCAATAACGTGTATTACCGTTTCCGCCACTTCGTGGAAAAGGAATTTTATACGTCCGCGCCCGCCGGTATCCGGATGAGCATCATGGCCAACCCGGTGATCGGGAAGGAGTTCTTTGAGCTGCTCAGCCTGGTGGTGAGCGCGCTGAACGGCTGCCAGATGTGCGTGACGAGCCACGAAGAAGCCCTGCTGAAGCACGGAACGTCGCAACAACGGGTGCTGGACGCGGTGCGCTTGGGAGCGGTAGTAAAGAGCCTGGGGGTGCTGTTCTGATGAACGGATTGTCCATTATTTTGGACAGCGAATATGGGAGTGTTAATAAAAACACTTCCTTTAATTTGATATTTACATAAATTAATGCGACTTTTGCAGTCCAAAATTTTTAGAACATGGCTAGAGTATGTCAGGTGACTGGGAAAAAACCGATTACAGGTCATCATGTATCTTTCTCGAACATTAAGACAAAGAGAAGGTTTCTGCCCAATCTGCAAACCAAGCGTTTCTTTTTGGCAGAGGAAGATCGTTGGATCACTTTGAAAGTGTCCGCAGACGGTCTGAGAACCATTAATAAGCGTGGTCTCTACACTGTTGTGAAAGAAATGCGCGCTGCAGGTAGAAAAGACGTTTAATTCATCGGTATCAACTTAACCAGTATACAAAATGGCAAAGAAAGGTAACAGGGTGCAGGTAATCCTCGAGTGCACGGAGCATAAGAACTCCGGTCAGCCCGGGACTTCCCGCTACATCACCAACAAGAACAAGAAAAACACTCCGGAGCGTCTGGAGCTGAAAAAGTACAATCCCATTCTCCGGAAGGTGACCGTACACAAGGAAATTAAATAAGGTCGACTTTAATTGCCTGGCTGTTAATCGTTTACGTCTATATTCGATTAGCGCTTGACGATTGACAACCTTTACAATTAACGTTTAACATTTATACGAAATGGCAAAACAAGCTTCAAAGAACTCGAAAGTAAAAGACGCGAAGGCTGCGGCTGAATCCAAAGTGTGGACGAAAGTGATCAAAGCTGAACGTTCTCCCAAGAGCGGCGCTTATACCTTCAAGGAGCAGATCATCCACAAGGATACTGTAACTGAGTACTTTAACAAAAAGTAATTCGGCTTTACTAATCATACTGCACAGAAGCTGTTCGTATTAAGACGGACGGCTTTTTGTGCTTATATCCTTATCTTCGCTCCAGTTTTTTAACCACTAGTATCACCAGTATGGGATTTTTCAATAAGCTCTTTTCCCGGGAAAAGAAGGAAAGCCTGGACCAGGGCCTGCAGAAGACCAAAGAGAGCTTCTTTTCCAAAATCGGCCGCGCCATCGCCGGCAAATCCACCGTAGACGCCGAAGTCCTCGATAGCCTCGAAGAAGCCCTCGTTTCTGCAGACGTAGGCGTAGATACCACCGTTCGCATCATCGATCGCATCGAAGCAAGGGTTTCGAAAGACAAGTATATGGGAACCAGTGAGTTGAACCGTATACTGCAAGAAGAAATAGCGGCCATCCTCGTAGACGCCCCCGATTCCGGGTTCCGCGACTTCTCCACCCCCGAAGGCAAAAAACCTTACGTGATCATGGTAGTAGGCGTGAACGGCGTAGGCAAAACCACCACCATCGGCAAGCTCGCATATAATTATAACAAAGCCGGTAAATCCGTCCTGCTAGGCGCCGCAGATACGTTCCGCGCCGCCGCGGTAGACCAGCTCACTATCTGGAGCGAGCGCGTTGGCGTGCCGATCGTGAAGCAGCAAATGGGCTCCGATCCCGCTGCCGTAGCGTTCGACACCGTACAAAGCGGTGTTTCCCGCGGCTCGGATGTCATCATCATCGACACCGCCGGCCGGCTCCATAATAAACTCCACCTGATGGACGAGCTTTCCAAAATCAAGCGCGTCATGAATAAAGTGATCCCCGACGCGCCCCACGAAGTGCTCCTAGTGCTCGACGGCTCCACGGGCCAGAACGCCCTGGAACAAGCCAAACAGTTCACCGCCGCCACGGAAGTAACTTCCCTGGCCATCACGAAACTGGACGGTACCGCCAAAGGCGGCGTGGTGCTCGCCATCGCCAACCAGTTCAAAATCCCCGTCAAATACATAGGGATCGGCGAGAAAATGGAAGATCTCCAGGTGTTCGACAAAGAAGAATTCGTGGACTCGCTATTTAGTTTAAATGGCTGATTGTCAACAAGAAATATTAAAAGCCGGAAGTTTTGCTTCCGGCTTTTTTCGTTTGGTGTGGAACTGCTGCGATCGGTCTATACTTAAAAATCCCTATCTGTTTGTTTCTGCTTGAGGCAAGCGTACTGCAACTACCGAAACCCGGGCCGGAAGTTGGGTCCGGCCCGGGTTTACAGTTTTAAACGATTATGACTTGCGCTTTCGGAAGAAACCCAGGCAATGATGGATCAATCCTGCTGAAACGCACATCGGGCAATAGCCAAATCGGAACAGAACGGCTTTCCAGCCTTTACGGGGAGAGGGGGGCACGGGGCAATTGTTTTGCATGTTTTTTTATAGAGATACCCGTTTTGCGAAATTCTCACCCTTTGCGGACAAGTTTCCGGGCCTGCTGGAGGCATTTGTATTTTTGGTTGTCGAACGAATGGCGGTTTTTATAGCCCAGCTCTTCCGCAATTTTTTCCTGTTGCTTTTTCGGCAGAAGGAACGCCTTCGACAGAAGCAGGAAGCAATGCTGCGTGAGGCGCTTGAGCACTGCATACAGCGGGGCCAGCGGGAAATGGGCCGGTTCCTGGCAATCTGCCGGATCGGGAAGCGATTGGGAAGACAGGCGTTCCCTTTCGCGGAGGCGCTTCAGCCATTGCCGGCGCGCCGCCGATATGAGAAAATGGGAAGGAGGCGCCGTAAGCCGGAACGAGGTATCCGCAGCCCGTTGGCACAACGCCATAATAGCCTCCTGGAAGGCGTCTTCCGCATCCGGACGGGTACCGCCGCGCAGGCGCACCATGCGCTCCACCACGGGGAAACATTCGGAATAGAGGGCTTCGCAGGCGGGGCGGTCGCCCGTGCGCAGGGCTAAAAGCCATTCATTATATTGTTGAGGATCCATCATTCCGTAATACCCTTTCCCCCGAAATATCACCCAACTTTTCCTGAAATCCAAGATTTCTTCCAATAACTCATTATGCGCTCCGAATGCAGCAATTCCTTAAATTTGGGATAGTGTCATTTGTTTTCACCCATTAAACCGATTCGCGTTTATGCAAGTACAGTCCATAGATCGAGTTGACCATATCACACCGGAAGATTTCAGGAAACACTATTATGAGACCCGCAAACCCTTGATCATCACAGGATTGTCCAAACAGTGGCCGGCCTTTAAAAAGTGGACCTGGGAATATTTCAAATCAATCGTCGGCGACAGGACCGTGGGTGTCTACAACAACGAAAGGGCAGGGGCCAAAACCCTTGTGAACGGGGCCGATGAATACATCACGTTCGGCCAGTACCTCGATATGGTTTCCAAAGGGCCGGTGCAACTACGCATTTTCCTGTTCAACATTTTTCAGCATGCACCGCAGCTGACGGGCGATTTCAAATGGCCCGACGAGCTTGCCAAAGGCTTCCTCAAAAAATACCCGATGCTCTTCGTCGGCGGCGGCGGTTCGGTGGCCCATATGCACTACGACATCGATCTCAGCCATATCTTCCACACCCAGTTCGTAGGCAGAAAACGTGTGCTGCTACTGGAAAACAGTCAGTCGGAGCTCATTTACCGCATGCCCATGACCGTGGAAAGCGCCGCCAATTTCGTGGGCTGGGCCGAGCAGCTGGACGAAAACCGTTACCCCGCGCTCAAATACGCAAAAGCATATACTACGGTGCTGGAGCATGGGGATTCCATGTTCATGCCCGGAGGCTACTGGCATCATATGGAGTACCTGGAAGGCGGCTTCGCCATGAGCCTCCGCGCCCTCGACCAATCGCTCTCCGGCAAGCTCAACGGGCTTTACCACATCGCCGGGCTTCGCAGCGTCAACAACCTCCTCATCAAAATGGCGCCGGAATGGTGGTACCATTATAAACGGAAAGTGGCTACCCAAAGAGCCGAAAAAGCCATGCGCCGCCTCATGGCCTAACGGAAAATGCAGATATTCAAATAATTTACTTACCTTTGCGTCTTCTCAATAGCTCCACTTAGGCTCATAGTCACTTCAAACAGCTTGCCTGCTGTACTCTCAAGAGCGTGTCTGCGTGTCTTCGTGGCAATTCCGGGACGAAACCGGGAGAAATTAAAAAATTGCTTTTTGAAGACGAGAACTTTAAAGAAAGACAAGGTTAATATAATTACGCTGGGTTGCTCCAAAAACATGGTGGATTCGGAGGTATTAAGCGGTCAGCTGAAAGCCAACGATATCGACGTGGTGCACGAAAATGCCAAACGCGATCATAACATCGTGATTGTCAACACCTGCGGATTTATTGACAAGGCAAAGGAAGAATCCATCAACACCATCCTCGACCAGGTAGACCTGAAAGAGAGCGGCAAGCTCGACAAGGTGTACGTGACCGGTTGCCTCAGTGAGCGTTACCGGGGCGACCTGGAGAAGGAGATACCCGGTGTGGACGCCTGGTTCGGTACGATGGAAATGACCGCCATCCTGAAGAAATTCGATGCCGATTACAAGGCGGAACTGATCGGGGAGCGCCTGCTGAGCACGCCTTCCCATTATGCTTACCTGAAAATTTCCGAAGGCTGCAACCGCACCTGCTCCTTTTGCGCCATCCCGCTCATGCGTGGCCAGCACGTTTCCAAGCCCATCGAACAGATCGTGGCGGAAGCGGAAAGGCTCGTGAAGATCGGCGTGAAGGAAGTGATGCTGATCGCGCAGGAACTGACCTATTACGGGCTGGACCTGTACAAACAGCGCCGCCTGGCAGATCTGCTCAATGCCCTCGCCGATGTGAAAGGACTGGAGTGGATACGGCTGCATTACGCGTACCCCACGAAATTCCCCATGGAAATCCTGGACGTGATGCGTGAGCGCGACAACATCTGCAATTATCTCGACATCCCGCTGCAGCACATCGCAGACCCGATGCTCAAAGCCATGAAGCGCCAGATCACCCGCCAGGAGATCGTGGACCTCATCGCCGGCATCCGCGAAAAAGTGCCCGGCATCGCCCTGCGCACCACCCTGATCACCGGCTTCCCCGGCGAAACGCTGGAAGACGTGGAAGATGTAAAACGCTTCCTCGAAGAAATCCGCTTCGACCGGGTAGGCGTGTTCACTTACAGCCACGAGGAAAATACTTCGGCTTACGAGCTGGAAGACACGATCCCCGCTGAAGAAAAGGAACGCCGCGCGCAGGACATCATGGAAACGCAGCAGGAAATCTCCCTGGAGAAAAACCAGGAGATGGTTGGCAAAGTCTTCAAAGTAATAGTTGATAAAAAAGAATCCGGCCGATACCTGGGCCGCACGGAGTTCGATTCGGTAGAGGTGGATAATGAAGTGATCATTAACACGGACAGGAAGTTGAAACCCGGAGATTTCGTACAGGTTAAAATTACCAGGGCGTTCGACTACGACCTGGAAGGAGAGCTGGTTTAAAAACAACTTTTTGTACCGGCAACATTGATCACCCGGTCCGGTTTTTAACAAGACCCCGGGCCACCGAAAAAAATTACATGATTACATTCGAAACATTAGGCTTACAGGAAAATCTGCTCAAAGCCGTAACTGATCTGGGCTTCGTTACCCCGACCCCGATTCAGGAAAAAGCCATCCCGGTATTGCTGGGCGGCGATCGCGACTTTGTGGGCCTTGCGCAAACCGGCACCGGTAAAACGGCCGCATTCGGTCTGCCCCTGCTGCACCAGCTGGATATGAAGATCCGTCAGCCCCAGAGCCTCATCCTGTGCCCCACGCGCGAGCTCTGCATCCAGATCACCAATGATCTCAAGAACTTTTCCAAATACCTCGGCGATATCAATATCGTTCCCGTATACGGCGGTACCTCTATCGGTATGCAGCTGCGCGATCTGAAACGCGGCGCCCATATCGTGGTGGCCACCCCCGGCCGCCTGCTCGACATCATCGAGCGTGGCGCCATCAACTTCGATAATGTTCGCTACGCGATCCTTGACGAAGCGGATGAAATGCTGAACATGGGCTTCCAGGAAGACATCAACAGCATTCTTTCCAACACCCCCGAGGAAAAAACCACCTGGCTGTTTTCCGCTACCATGCCCACGGAAGTACGCCGGATCGCCCAGAAATTCATGGAAGATCCGTTCGAACTGACCGTTGGCGGAAAAAACACCGGTAACGCCAATATCGAGCACGAATACTACGTGGTACGCCCCCGCGACAAATACGCCGCGCTCAAACGCATCGTAGACTTCAATCCCGATATCTTCGGCATCATCTTCACCCGTACCAAGATCGAATCCCAGGAAATCGCGGAATCGCTCATCAAGGACGGCTATAACGCCGACGCCCTGCACGGTGACCTCACCCAGCAGCAGCGCGACAAGGTGATGAAACGCTTCCGTGAAAGGAACCTTCAGGTGCTGGTGGCTACAGACGTGGCTGCGCGCGGTATCGACGTGGATAACGTTACGCACGTGATCAACTACGAACTGCCCGACGACGTGGAGAACTACACCCACCGCTCCGGCCGTACGGCCCGTGCCGGCCGCTCCGGCGTTTCCATCGCCATCATCAGCGGTCGAGACATCGGCAAGATCCGCCAGATCGAGCGCGTGATCGGCAAGAAATTCGAAAAAGCGGAAGTGCCCGACGGTTTCGCCGTTTGCGAAAAACAACTGTTCGCCCTCGTTCACCGCGTACATAACGTAACCGTTAACGAAGAGCAGATCGATCCTTACCTGACCCGCATCTACGAAGAGTTCGCGGACCTCAGCAAGGAAGACATCATCCGCCGCTTCGCATCCCTCGAATTCAACGAATTCCTCGAATATTACCAGGACGCTCCGGATCTGAACGTGAAAGAAGGCCCCCGCGGCAGCGACGAACATTCGATGACCCGCCGTAACTCCGGCAAGTTCACCCGCCTGTTCATCAACCTCGGTTCGGTAGACAATTTCACCCGTGGCGATATGCTCCGCTTTATCTGCGACAATGCAGGCATCCGCGGCAACAAGATCGGCCGCATCGACCTGAAAGGCGTTTACTCCTTCTTCGAAGTGGAAAACGATGTGGTGCCCCAGGTACAGACCGGCTTCAAGAAAGTAGATTACAACGGCCGTTCCGTGAGGATCGAAACCTCCCAGGACGGCGACAAGCGCAGCAAGCCCGGTGGCGGAGGTGGTTACCGTTCTTACGGCGACCGACCCAAGCGCACCTGGACCGGCAGCGAAGACGGTACTTTCCGTCCGCGCCGCGAATTTTCGAAAGGCGGCGCCGCCACCGGTGGCGGATTCCGTTCGAAACGTGGCTAACTGATTTTTCTTATCAAGAAATATTATACCCGCAAGCGTCAGTTTGCGGGTATTTTTTTACCTTGTACCAAAGCACCAAAGCCCAGATATGACGACCCATCAACCGAACAAACAAAAGCTCCCCCGTAACGAAGAGCCTTTCAGAGAACTTCAGCCCGTTGAGCCCTTCTCCCTGTTTTCCGCCAGGGACGTGGAGCTTTTCCAGGCTGGTATGCACGACAGGCTGTACGAGAAATTCGGCTCGCACGGGCTTACCTATGAAGGAACGCAGGGCACGTATTTCGCCGTGTGGGCCCCCAACGCGGCTTTTGTGTCGGTTATCGGGGATTTCAACGACTGGAACGCCTATAGCCATACCCTGTTCCCACGGTGGGACAAGTCGGGTATTTGGGAAGGGTTCATTCCCGGGATCAGGGAACAGCAGCTATATAAATATTTCATCCGCTCCAATTCCGGGGAAGAACTGCGGAAAGGCGACCCCTTCGCCAACAGTTGGGAGCTGCGGCCGAAAACGGCTTCCGTTACCACGAAACTGGAATATAAATGGAAAGACGCGGCCTGGATGAAGAAAAGAGGGGAGAAGAACGGGCTGGACAGCCCGTTTTCCGTCTACGAAGTGCATCTCGGCTCCTGGCGCCGGCCCGATCCGGACGATCATGAGCGTTTTTATACCTATCGCGATATGGCGGCCATGATGGTGCCGTACGTGAAGGAAATGGGTTTCACGCACGTGGAATTCATGCCCGTGGCCGAACATCCGTTCGACGGGAGCTGGGGGTACCAGCTGACGGGGTTCTTCGCGCCTACGAGCCGGTACGGTTCGCCGCAGGACTTTATGGCGCTGGTGGATGCGTTCCATCATGCCGGGATCGGAGTGATCCTGGACTGGGTGCCTTCGCATTTTCCGTATGACGACCATGGCCTCTACCGCTTCGATGGCAGCCATTGCTATGAATATGCGGACATGCGGAAAGGGTTCCATCCCGACTGGAACAGTTATGTTTTCAATTATGGCCGCAATGAAGTGCGCTCGTTTTTGCTGAGCAATGCCCTGTTCTGGCTCGACCGTTTTCATATCGACGGGTTGCGGGTGGATGCGGTAGCTTCGATGATCCACCTGGATTACTCGCGCAAACCGGGGACCTGGGAGCCCAACGTGCATGGCGGCGCAGAAAACCTGGAAGCGATCTCCTTTCTCAAGGAAATGAATTCCCGCATTTACGAACGTTTTCCGGACGTGCAAACAATCGCCGAGGAATCTACTTCCTTTTACGGCGTGAGCCGGCCCGTGTTCCTCGGTGGGCTCGGGTTCGGGATGAAGTGGATGATGGGCTGGATGAACGATACGCTCGACTATTTCAAGAAAGACCCGCTGTATCGCAAATGGTATCATAACCAGATCACTTTCAGCATGATGTACGTGTTCAGCGAGAATTTCATGCTGCCGCTGAGCCACGACGAAGTGGTGCACGGGAAAAGTCCCATGATCTACAAAATGCCCGGCGACGACTGGCAGAAATTCGCGAACCTGCGGCTGCTGTACAGCTATATGTTTACACACCCCGGCACCAAGCTCCTTTTCATGGGCGACGAGTTCGGGGATACGAAAGAATGGAACTTCAAGTCGGAATTGGGCTGGCATTTGCTGCAACACCCGACCCACGGAAGGCTGCGTGAATTCGTGAAAGCCCTAAACGGTTTATATACCGGGGAAACAGCGCTTTTCGGGCAGCAGTTCGATCCCGCCGGCTTCGAGTGGATCCATCTGGCCGACCAGGAAAACAGCATCCTCGTGTATGCCCGCAAAGGAGCGAACGGGGACGTGATACTCGTGGTACTGAACATGACCCCGGTACCGCGCGAAGATTACCCGGTACCCATTCCCTGGGGCAATACCTTCCACGAAATCCTCAACAGCGACGATGCCCGATGGTATGGCAGCGGCGTAGTGAACACGGGGCCGATGACGCCGGTTCCCGGGCGGTTCGGGCGGCCGTACGATCTCATGCTGAGACTCCCGCCCCTGGGGGCTTCCATCCTGAAAATGGAATCGGAGAAACCGAAAAAGAGCAGGAAGAAAACATAGCATTTCCCCGTAATAATCTGGCCGAAAATTTGCGGTTGAATTCCCGTACCAAAAGTCCGGTAACGCCCGGCTGCGCCTGTGGTGCGGTTGGGCCGTTATTTTTAGCCGGTGGAACGAATGCTCCAGTCGCCCGCCTGCATCCAAACAATAAGCAATAGTATTCGCACGTTAAATTAAGTCGCCACTATCTGTATTGAACCAGGACATGAACCATCTCCGTATTGAACGAAAAACATCATATGCCGCCGTCCATGCCATATTTATTGACAACGCTTTAACCGGGTACAACATAATAACCACATCACCTTTAAAACCAAATCTTTAGTATGAAAAACATCCTCCGAAAAGCTGGTTGGCCCGTACTTCTTATGGGCATACTATCCGTCGTAATTTACGCATGTAGCAAAAACGAATCCGCCGCACCCGAAAAAGTGCCCGAAGGCAAGCAGAAAGTCAGCCTCATGCTGACAGACGATCCCGGGCTGTTCGACAAGGTGAATATCGACATCCGTAAAGTGGAAGTTTTGACGGATACCTGCGCAACAACTGCGCGCAACGATGACGATGACGACGATTGGGATGACCGCGACCGCTGCGGTTGGTGGGAAGACTGGCGCGACCGCTGGCATGACCGCGACTGCTTCGTTTGGGATTCGCTGGGCGTGAAGCCGGGCGTGTACGATATGCTGCAGCTGCGCAACGGCCTGGATACGAGCCTGGCAACCGGTTACGTTCCGAAAGGGCGGATCAGGAGCATTCGCATCACGTTGGGTACGGAAAATTCGCTCGTAAAAGACGGGGTGACGTATCCGCTGCGTTCCATAAACGGACAGGTGAAGATCGTGATCCGTGTACGGCATCACGAATGGGACGAAGTAACGCCCGATAACCTGCAGCTGTGGCTGGATTTCGACGTACAGCGTTCCATCGTCCGCGTCAGCAACGGCCGTTTCATCCTCAAACCCTACATTCATGTATGGACGGTGAAACAGACGGGCGCGGTTTCCGGGAAAGTATTGCCGGTAGACGCGCAATCCGTGATCACGGTGTACAACAACGCCGATTCGCTGTACGCATTGCCCGGCCGTAGCGGAGAATGGAAGGTAAGAGGCCTCAAACCCGGCACCTACAACGTTTTCGTGAATGCCGGCAACGGGTATAGGGACACAACGGTAACGGATGTAAAAGTGGAAAGAGCGAGGGAAACACGCATCCCTGCCATCACGCTAAAAAAATAAATTCCGGTCATCGCATAACCTATGCGTTTCCTGTATAAGGCCGTTCCTGAAAATGGAGCGGCCTTTTTACTTCCGGAAGACTTGTTGATTGATAAAAAATATTAATTTGTGGGATCGAAAAATCAAGAGTATGAAACGCACGGGCATTCTGATCCTGTTGGGCTGCGGCCTGTATTTCTCTGCCGGCGCGCAAAGCGCGGAAAACCGGGTAGACGCGAAGAAGCGTAAACAGGGCCTGTGGATGGAAAGGTTGCCAGCGCTGCGGGAAGACCCCGCGTACTTGCTGGAAGGCACTTACCTGAACGACCGGAAAGAAGGCGTTTGGAAAAAGACGACGGAAGACGGCGATGTGGTGGCGGAAGAAACCTATAAAAACGGCGCGCTCGACGGGCTGTGCAAATATTATTACCCCAATGGAAAAATAATGGCGACGGGCAGGATGCTGGCCATCGACCTGGAAGGACAAAAAGATACCGTTGTTACGATCGACGTTACGACGGGTGAGGAGAAACTTGTGGAAGTAACACGAAAGGGCCATTCCGTGCGCCACGGCGAATGGATGCTCTATGACGAAGACGGTGGCGTGCTCCGGGAAACCTATGAAAAGGGGGAGATCAGCGAGTCGGTGATGCAGGAAAAACGTCGCGCTACACAAACTCCTTTGCCACATGAGGTGCAGCCGGTGAAACGTGGTGGCAGAAAAGAATAAAAACATACCAAAACTAATCCGAAACACTCGTTGTAACGTATATTTTTATACGGAAAGGAATCCTTATATTTATTCACCGCAACTGTGGTGAATGCCCCGTGATAACGATCCACCTATTTGATTGAACTACTGTAGCAGCCGGCCGGCAAAGCAAGAAATGAAAAACCTGGCGCCGGCGAAGCTTTGTTTTTCCAATTTGTTTGTTTCAAAATCTGTTCGTGATGATGCAAATTTTATCCCGGCTACGAATCAGGATTCAGGCCATTTACCGGATGGGTGTGGTGCAGTCGATCGGTAAGGAAGAGGCCCGCAGGATCAAGGTGGTCAATATCGTGAGCGCGATCACCGGGTGGCTGGTGATCATTTACGGCATTGCATTTTATCTGCTGCTGCACTCACTGCTTATTCTTTTGCCTGCGTTGCTGGTGTTTGCCCCATCATTTTTCGGGGTGATCTGGCTGAACGGCAAGAGGCGGCATATAGCGGCGCGCGTCGCCATACAGGCTATTTTCATATCACTCATCCTGTATTACGGAAGTATCCTCGGACGGGTAACGGAAGTACAGCTGCTGGCCGTTTTCCTCATGAGCGTGGCCCTGCTCATCTGGAAACCCCAGGAAAAGGGGCCCCGCATCATCTGCGCAGCCATGCCCATCCTTTGTTTGGTTATTCTCGAGTTTATTTACTATTTTCAGCTCATAACGCCGCTTCCGTTAAGCGAAACGACACAGAATATCTACCGCTGGATGGTAATGCCGGTTGTACTGTACCTCAACTATCTGGCCATCCATCTTTACCAGGATAATATCATGGACCTGCTGCGGATATTGCGCAACAGGAATATGTCGCTCGCCAAAAGCCGCCGGGAAGTGGAGCGGCAAAGGAAAGAACTGGAAAAATACAGCCGGGAGTTGGAACAGCTCGTCCGCGAACGTACCTTTGCGCTGATAAAGGCCAACAATGCCAAGACGCAGTTCATCAGCGAGTTGAGTCACGACATCCGGACACCACTGAACCTGATCGTCGGAATGACGGAACTCCTGTGCGACACCCTTTCCTCCGGCGAGCCGGACGCACCTGTCCAGGCCCGGCAAATGGCGCGGAACATGCAGGCGGCAGGCCATAATATCCTTGAACTCGTAAATCACGTGCTGGAATTGTCTAAAATAGAAGCCGGGAAAACCGATGAAGTAAGACCAGAAGCCTTTTCTCTCAGAGATTGGCTCCGGCACACCGTCAGCATTTACCAAAGTGTTGCCAGTAAGCAATCCGTCACCATCCACCTGGAAGTAGACGGCCGATTTCCCGAACAGATCCTCAGCGATAAGGTCATGCTCGGCCAGATCATCAACAATATCCTTTCCAACTCCATCAAATTCACGCCGGCCGGCAAAAATATCCGCGTGCGCTGCTTCCATCAGCAGAACCGCCTCTTCCTCCAGATCTGCGACGAAGGCAAAGGCATCCCCGCCGGCCAGCTAGACGCGATCTTCGAACCATTCGAACAGGGCGACAGCGAGCTGTACCGCGAATTCGGCGGCAGCGGACTGGGGCTCGCCATCGCCAAGCGCAAAGCCGAAACCATGGGCGGCAACATCCAGGTCAGCAGCACTCCCGGAGAAGGGACCAACTTCGTCATCACCCTGCCGCTGCTCGTCAGCGAAGAAGTGGCAGGGCTCCCGAAACCCGCCGTGGAACTCAATTTACTCCCGGCAGATACAACCGTGGTCGTGATGGACGATAACGAATTCGACCACCTCATCATGAAACACTTCCTCGCCCGCATCGGCGTTACGCGCGTAGCTTTCGCCAGCGACGGGGCAGACGGCATCGAGCTGGCGAGAAAAACCATGCCCGACGTCATCCTCATGGACCTTCACATGCCCGTGCTCAGCGGCCGGGAAACCTTCCTGGCCCTCCGCGCCGACGAAAAACTGCGCCATATCCCGGTTGTAGCCGTTTCGTCAGACGCATTCAAGGAGCAGGAAGCTGCGTATATCCATTTGGGTATGGACGGTTATATCCGCAAACCGGTAGACGGCAAGGTGCTCCATGCCGTGCTGGAAAAACTGCTTCGCTTCGCCGCCCAACCCATGACGGCCAAGCTCGCCGGCGTACCTATGGAAGCACCCCGTTCCGCCTGACAAATCCAGTCAATCAACCGGCCACTGTCGATCAACCGCTTGGCCTACGTATCATTACCTGTTTTCCGGTGATGCGGGTTGTTTATTGTATCCCGCTGTAGTGGCTGGTTTTAGCCAGTTTTGAAAACCCGGTCCCCGCGGCCGGGCAGGCGTATTTTATCTGCATCCCGGGCATTTTTCGCTCGGCATCCCATTTTGTCATATTGGAATTGAATAACTCCATCTCGTTGGTCCAAGGGTTTTCAGATCGGCGGGCCGGTCGTTTCTTGCCGTGTCTAAACCTTCATTTTATCAACCTAAAAGACGCTTATGAAACGATTGCTATTCATGTTGATCCTTACCGGGCTTATGCCGGCGCTGTTTGCGCAGGATGCGGTAAGGAAGGGCGTGGTACTTGACGAGGCGGGGATGCCGCTGGAGCGGGTATCCGTTCAGATCAAAGGCACTACCTCGGGCACTTTTACCGATGCTAAAGGACAATTCTCCATCAATTCCCCCCGGAACTCGGTCCTCGTGTTTACCATGGTCGGCTTCCTGCGCGCTGAAGTGGCCGCCGCGGCAGTGGACGGTGATTATTCCATCCGGCTGACTAAAAACGAAAGCCAGCTGACCGAAGTGGTGGTTACCGCACTTGGCGTGAACCGTAACCGGAACCAGATGCCCTATGCCGTGCAAACTATCAAGGGCGACGAGGTCGCCAGGATCAGGACGCCCAACTTCGTACAGGGCCTTTCCGGGAAGATCGCCGGTTTGAACATCCAGCAGGGGAACGCCATGGGCGGCTCCACCAACATCACGCTGCGCGGCATCCGCTCCATCACGGGCGATAACCAGGCGCTGTTCGTGGTAGACGGTGTGCCTTATGCCAACGCTTCCGGCACCCGCAACACCCTCAATACCACCAATTCGGCCCAGCGTACCGGCAGCGGCGGGTACGACTACGGCAGCACGGCGGCGGATTTCAACGCAGACGATATCGAAACCATCACGGTACTGAAAGGCGCCGCGGCCAGCGCGCTCTATGGCTCACAGGGCGCCAACGGCGTTATCCTCATTACGACCAAAAAAGCAAACCGCGGCCTGGGCGTTACTTTCAACGCCGGGGGAACGCTGGGCATGCTCGATAAAAGCACGTTCCCGGCCTATCA
This sequence comes from Chitinophaga rhizosphaerae, assembly GCF_003958645.1. GTDB lineage: Bacteria > Bacteroidota > Bacteroidia > Chitinophagales > Chitinophagaceae > Chitinophaga > Chitinophaga rhizosphaerae. Next base: position 4,018 of record NZ_RXLO01000021.1, on the reverse strand, counting down.
ACGGCTCTATGGCGGCGGATATGGGGCGGATAAAGACGATGCCACCGGCTATTTTTATGAAGATGATCTGGACGGCGATGGCCAGCCGGACCTCATCGCGCCGATCGGCGACGATGCTTCGTATGGCCACAAATTCGATCCCAACCTCATGGTGTTCCAATGGGAATCACTGTACCCCGGTACGCCCCAATACCTGAAAAAACGCGCCTGGACAGCGCCCGAAAATAATCCCGACGCGTTTTTCCGCAAAGGCTCGGCCACCAATTTCAGTGTATTCGTTGACGGTGGTACGGATAAAGGGTCCTTCAAACTGGGGCTTACGCGCAACGATGAAAAAGGCATTATCGAGAACAGCCGCATCCAGAAGAACCTCGTCAACATCAGCGCATCCTTCAATCCCATTCCGAAACTGACGGTCTCCGCCGCCGCCAACTACACCAATATCAAAGGAAAAGGCAGATGGGGCACGGGGTACGACGGATCGGAAGGTAAAAATATCATGACCAGCCTCCGCCAATGGTGGCAAACGAGCGTAGACATTCTTCAGCAGCGGGACGCTTATTTCGCGGAAAGGAAAAACCGTCCCTGGAATATTGTCGGGTACGACGATCTGCGGCCGTATTATTGGGATAATCCCTACTGGACGATCTACGAAAACTACCAGGACGATACCCGCAACCGCTTTTTCGGCAACGTCTCCGTCAACTTCAAGGCAACGGAATGGCTGAACGTGATGGCCCGCGTGGCGCAGGATTATTACGACGAACTGCGGGAAGAGCGCATCGCCATCGGCAGTACCGGCGTCCCGAAATATTTGCGGGCTAACCGTTGGTTCAAGGAAACTAATATCGACCTGTTGCTGAACGCCGACAAGGAAATCGCGAATGGACTGACGCTGAAAGCGTTGCTGGGTTCCAACATCCGTAAACAACGGATCGAGAACGTTCTCGCGGAAACGAACGGCGGCCTGGTGGTGCCTGGGTTGTATACGCTCAGCAATACCCTCAGCCAGCCGGCCTCTCCGCTGGAATACCTGGGCAGGAGGGAAGTACAGGGAATTTTCGGCGGAACCACCCTTTCGTACAAGGATATGCTGTCGCTCGATCTGACCCTTCGCCGCGACGTTTCTTCCACCTTGCCCAAAGGGGCCAACAGCTATTATTATCCGTCCGTTTCCGGTGGATTTACCTTCAGCAAGCTGCTGCCCGCCGCAACCTGGCTGAGCATCGGCAAGCTCAGGGCCAACTATGCGCAAGTAGGCGCCGACGCACCGATCTCCGCCGTTCGCGACACATATTCGCAGGAGCAGATCTGGGGGCCGGTGGTGCAATACAGCACCCGTTCCACCAAAAACAACCTCGGGCTGAAGCCGGAACGCACCGAAAGCGTGGAAGGCGGCCTGGAGCTCGGCTTCTTTGACAACCGGATCGGGCTGGACCTTACCGCGTATAAAACCAAAACGATCGACCAGATCATTCCCGTTGCTTCCTCCGCCGCATCCGGCTTCCTGGCGCGTTACATGAATGCAGGCGTCGTGGAAAACAAGGGGCTGGAAATTTCACTGACCGGCGCTCCCGTGCGCACGACCGATTTTTCCTGGTACGTAACGGCCAACTGGTCTGCCAACAAAAACCGCGTGTTATCGCTGCCCGATGGCGCCGACAACCTGCAGTTGGCCAGCTTCCAGGGTAATGTGACGATCAATGCCGCCATAGGACAGCCTTTTGGTATCATCCGCGGTACCGATTACGTGTATACGAACGGTAGAAAAACGGTGGACGAAGATGGCCGGTACCTCATTTCACCCACCACCAACAACATCATCGGCAATCCCAATCCGGAATGGCTCGCGGGCCTCAATAACCAGTTCCGCTACAAGAATTTCTTCCTCAGCTTCCTGGTCGACATGCGTAAGGGCGGCGATGTGTTCAGCCTCGATATGTATTACGGGCTTTCCCAGGGGCTGTATGCCGAAACGGCGCTCGTTAACAGTCGCGGTGTAAACTCGCGCGAACCGGTAGATAAAAACGGCGGCGTGATCATGGACGGCGTGACGGCAGACGGGAAAGAGAACGAGATATGGGTGGAAAACGAGTACGGGACATATGGCGACTATTACAATCCCAACAAGGGATTCGTGTACGACGCTTCGTATGTGAAACTGCGGGAAGCGGTATTTACCTATACGTTGCCCAAATCGCTGCTGTCGGGGATCGGTTTCGTGAAGGGATTGGACCTGTCGCTGATCGGGCGCAATCTCTGGATCATCCACAAGAACCTGCCGCACGCAGATCCGGAAGACACCCTGGGTTCGGGCAACCTCCAGGGCTACCAGAGCGGTTCTTACCCGACCACGCGCACTTTCACCTTCAACCTGAAATGTAAATTCTGATCAACATGAGAAAACAACTCATCACCATAATGCTCGCCGGCGCGCTGGTGTCGTGCACCAAAGACCTGACGAGCCTGAACGACGACCTCAAGAACCCGGAGGTAGTGCCTCCCGGAACGCTGTTCGCCAGCGCCGAGCGTGAACTGTTTACCGCGCATGCTTCACCGAACGTGTACGTCAACGTGTTCCGCGTGATCACCCAATACTGGCAGCAAACCACCTATAACCAGGAAAGCCAGTACGAGCTGGAAGGGAATGCGCTTTCGGGAGCCTGGTGGCGCGACCACTACTTTTACGTTATCAAGAACATTCACAGCTGCCGCAAATGGGTGAAAGTGTCGGAAGCGGCGGACGAAGTGCGCAGGAACCAGCTGGCTTTGCTGGAAGTGCTCGAGGTGACCGCTTATTATTACCTCACCACAACTTTCGGGAATGTGCCGTACAAAGAGGCGATCGACGATGAAAATTCCTTCCCGAAATACGACGATGCCAAAAGTATCTACACAGACCTGCTGGCACGGCTGACCACGGCGATCGGCGATATGGACGATAGCGCGGAGAGCTTCGGCGATTCCGACCTTATCTACGCCGGCGATGTAGCCGCGTGGAAGAAAATGGCCGCTTCGCTCAAGCTGAAAATGGCCATCCTCATAGCGGATAGCGATGCTGCCGCTGCACAGACGGCCGGTGAAGATGCCGTTGAATCAGGAGTTTTTACCAGTGCAGACGATAATTTTGCGCTGCATTTCCTGGCTTCGCCACCATATACCAACCCGGTTTATGAAGAGCTGGTTCAAAGCGGCCGTATCGATTTCGTGGCATGCAAAACCATCGTAGATACGCTGGCTTCTTTCAACGATCCGCGGATGACGCGCTTTTTCAGGACCGTGCCAACAGTGGGCGGCTTCAAGGGGGCGCCTCCGGGCACCAAGCCGGACTATCGCCAGTTCTCCCGCATCCACCGCGATTTCAACAACCCGGAATTGCCGGGTATCATGCTGGATTATCCGGAGGTGGAAATGCTGCTGGCGGAGGCGAAACAGCGTGGATGGAACGTACCCGGTTCGGCTGCAGACCACTATATGGCCGGCGTGAGGGGGGCACTCGAATCCTGGAAAATCCCGGATGCGGAGATCACACAATACCTGGCGCAACCCAAAGTGGCGTATGATGCCGCCAACTGGAAAAAGAGCATCGGCGTTCAGAAATGGATCGCGTTCTTCAACCGTGGGGCCGACGGCTGGACGGATTTCCGCCGCCTGGATTTCCCGAAACTGGAGCCCGCGCAAAACGCCATTTCCGGATTCCCCGTGCGCTACCGGTATCCCGTTTCCGAGCATAATATCAACCGCCGAAACTACGAAGCAGCGGCGCAGGCGATGGGAGGAGACAAGGTGGAGACCAAGCTCTGGTGGGATAAATTTTAACAGACATTTCTTTTCATCATAAGCATTATTTAGATTTTGGATGACAGCGACCGGGGATTTCCATCTCCGGTCTTTTTTATTGGTCCCAGCCGTTAGTTGAAAACTACGCACTTTAGTGCGAGGGCTTTAGTAATGCGAAAAAATCTGTCTAAATTAGGTAGATGATGCGCCATGGTAGCCATACAGTAAGCCGCTTGAC
>NZ_RXLO01000020.1 GCF_003958645.1 Chitinophaga rhizosphaerae | reverse complement strand
ATGGTGCAAGAATACCTGGATCACCACAAGGATGACCCAGGTGCTAATGCTGAAAATTTAATGCTGGAGTAGGACTTTAGTCCGGCATACCCAAACCTCTGCACTTTCAGTGCAGAGTATTTTAGTTGTATCGATGGATCGGGGGATCAGAAGTTGAAAATGCCCGCGATGCCGATAAGGTCCATTTTGTTTTCGTTGACGCCTTTGAAGTAGGAAGCTTTGATTTCCAGGGTATTGCCCATATCGCCCAAGGCGAAGCGTACGCCGGCGTTGCCGGTGTACCCGAAAGTGGTGCCGCCTACGTTTTTCACGTTGCTGTTCTGGTCCAGCTGGTCGGTGGAAGCGCCCCAATGGAAGCCGCCGCCGCCGCCGATGAAGCCACCCAGGCGGCTTTCGTTATCGGGCGTGGAGCCTGCGCCGAAGTTGAGGTTCACGATCACGGGTGCGTTGATGAGGATGCCCAGTTTGAAATCTTCCGTCGCCCCCTCGCGGGAATTGTACTGGCCGCTGCCGGAGAAGGCCAGGCTGATGGGAATGCCGACGGAAACGGACATGCTTTCGGATTCCACGAAATTGAGGCGTGGGGAGTAGGTGAAACCGATGGCGGTGCTCATGTCTACGTCCTTATACTTCTCGAAAAACGCCGAAATACCGGCGCCGTGCATAAAAGATTGGGAAAAGGCACAGGTGGAAGTCAGGCATACGCCAAACAGCAATAGCAGTTTCTTCATGTGGGTGTGTAGTGTAAGGGATTAAATAAAATTAAATATGTATAAATATAAGGACCTGGTTTTACAATTGAAAGCAGGGTGGCTTATCATGATAAAAAAACCGGGCAGGAATGCCCGGTTGGTATGATGTCCATAATGTATTAAAAATTCACCGGGGGTGAATATCTTTTGCGAGGATAATGACGCTGGATGAAACGGGGGAAGCCGGGAAATAATGTTGGGAAGTGTAAGGTTCGCCATCCACGGAAACGGAGCGGATGGGCTGGTTGTGCAGGTAATGGGTTTCGTTGCCGGTGAGCCGGATGTGTACGAACGTGGGGCCCAGTTGTTGCAAACGTTCCAGGAAGTTGAGGATCTTTTCGTGAAGGGGGTGCTCGGTCATGGATTTGGATGAATTTGTCAATGGGAAGTTAAGGAAATTTTGCCGTGTTGGGCCAAGGCCCAACAACTTTTGGAAAGAAAAAAGTCAATTTGGCTGCCGCAATCGCATGGCGAACGGCAACCAGCATATAGAAAGGAAAGCCATTGGTCAGAACATCAGAAAGATCAGGCAATCTGCGGGGCTCAGCCTTCGGAGGCTGGCCGCCATGTGCCGGGTAGACCATGCCAGCATTTCCAAGATCGAGCGGGCCGACATCGATCCGCAGCTGTCTACGCTCCTGGAGCTGGCAGAAGCCCTGCGCGTGCATCCCCATTCATTTTTCTCCGTGGTGCCGGCAGAAAACAACCATTCCCCGCATATCAACGGCAATTCTTTTCCTTCGTGATTTGTAATGGAATCCGGCTTACCAGTCGAGGTCGCCTTCCCGTTTCTTCTTCCATCGCTTCAGCTCCAGCCGCCAGAATACCAGCCAGCCCAGGTGTTGCCGCACCATCGCGGGCTTGTCTGCCCGGAATTCCATATCGCGCATGGTGGAGGAGAAGCCGTTCATGTTGTAGCTCGCGATGAAAAGGGGAACGTAGCGTTTTTTGTACCGCCGGTTGCCCCACAGTTGGATGTTGAGGGCGTAGTCGGCGAAGATCCGGTATTTGAGGTTGTAGGAATGGGTGGCGAAGATCTTTGTGGGGTAAACGATCGCCTGGTGGTTCACCGGGTATTTGGCGATGCGGTAATTGCTGAATTTGCCGCCGAGCAGGATGTAGTCGGGCTTCTTGTCGCCGTAATACCATTCCTCGCTGTTCGCATAATATATGGTATCGGGATCGCTCAGCTGGTCTGCCAGCCTGGAGAAGCCTTCCAGCAACCGGTCGTCTGACCCGAGGAAATGCACCCAGGTGCCCTTTGCCATGCGCGCGCCCTTGTTCAGCGCGTCGTAAATCCCCTTGTCTTTTTCACTCACCCAGCGCAGGTGCGGCCATTCCAGCGAGCGCACATACTCCACCGTTCCATCGGTACTCCCTCCGTCCACGATCACGATCTCCAGGTCTGTCCGCCCCAGCCGCTGGATAGACGCGAGGCATTCGGGCAGATGCACCATGGCGTTGAATGTGGCGATGACGATGGAAACCTTCGGGACGGCGTTCATAATTTTTGGAATTGCTTTAGGAGGGCAAATGTAAGGTTTAAGGACGGTATCCACCACCTCATTCCTATCAGAAATTTATTACATTTGAACGAAGATCAGGCAAGCAGGGCCATTTGTAACATATTGGCGCTGCGATCCGTTTGTTTTGGGACATGACAGAATATAAGGTACAATCGCCCGTGTTGTTCATCGTTTTCAACCGGCCAGGCACTACACAACAGGTTTTCGACCGCATCCGTGCCGTCAGGCCATCCAGACTGTACATAGCGGCCGACGGTCCGCGGGCCGGCCGGCCAGACGATGAAGCCGGTTGCGCGGAAGTGCGCCGCATCGTCCGGAACGTGGATTGGGACTGCGAAGTGAAGACCCTTTTCAGCGAAACCAACAAAGGCTGTAAAATCGCCGTTTCCGACGGCATCACCTGGTTTTTCGATAACGAGGAAGAAGGGATCGTGCTGGAAGATGATTGCCTCCCCGCCACGGGTTTTTTCGCTTTTTGCGACCAGATGCTGGAGCGTTACCGGCACCATGAGCAAATTTTCCATATCGCCGGTACCAACAAGCATTTCGGCAGGCAGTGGGGCGAAGGGAGCTATTATTTCTCCGGTTATCTGAATGTGTGGGGATGGGCCAGCTGGCGGAGGGTTTGGCGGCAATACGACCGCAATCTCGACCGTTATACCGATGAAAGCGCCGAAGCTACGTTGAGAAAAGTGATGAAAGACCGCTTCCTTGTGAGCGACTGGCTGTACATTTTCCGGAAACTCAAATCCGGCGAAATCAACACCTGGGATTACCAGTTCAATTTCCTCGCTTTCTTCGAAGGCGCGCTCAGCATCGTGCCCAATGTAAACCTGATTACCAATATCGGATTCGGGACGGGGTCTACGCACACGCATGCTGAAAAGCCTGATCCGTTCGCGTTTATGCCCGTCGTGGAATTGCCCATGCCTATCAGGCATCCGGCATCGATAGTGCCGCAAAAAGAGGCGGATGCTGCGTTTCTGCGGAAGGAACATCATCTCGACGCGCGCTGGAAAAGTTATAATTCGCCCGGAAAACGGATCGTTCGCTGGTATAAGCGGACGTTCGAAGGGAAGAAGAATCTTTGAATACCTGATTACATCCTATGCATCGGACCCTTATTTTCCCCATTTTACTTTTACTCATGGCGGGTTGCCGGCGGCATGGCTCGCCCGGCAAGGAAACCGGTGCCGTGCGCATCGATTCGTCTATGCGGACGGCTTTCGTGCCCGTGCCCAATCACCCGGGGGAGCCGGGAGACAATATCATTTATGCGGCGAGTTTTGCGTTGGCATGGGATAGTCTTTGCGGCTTCATGGGCGGCGACCAGGAAAGCACCTTGCCGCTGATCCGCCGGTTGAATGCATCGCGGAAGGAGGAGAAATCCCTGCTGCCGGGAGACTACCAGGCGGAAGTGGAAGTAATTGGCGACGAGATAAAAGTGGTAGCGGCGTTCCAGCGCAATTTACCTTTTGCAGTGCCTTTCGATAAAGTGGAAGGCGGGATGGTTTTCGGGAAGAAATCGACCGTGAAAGCCTTCGGCATGCCCGTGTTCAACCATGCGCTGGCAGGGCAGATCGAGGTGCTGTACTATAATGACGACGACAGGTTCGTGATCCGCCTCACGCCCGGTCCGGAGCAGGACGAGATGATCCTGGCGAAAGGGTTCGGCGAGGGCGAAAAACTTTCCAATATGCGCAGCCGTGTGCAGGCCGCGATCGCGAAAGGACGGAAGGAAAAGGCGAAGGGCAGGCATGCCTGGAAATATTTCATCGGGGAGGAGGATGAGGTCAAAATCCCGGTGGTGCGGTTTAATTTGTCCACGGCTTTTTCGGATTTGATTGGTCAGCTCGTGGCGGTCCGCGGACAGATGTTGCAAATAAAGGTAGCGGAACAGCGCACCGCTTTCGAGCTGGATGAAAAAGGCGTGATCATCGAAAGCGAAGCGGTAATCAGGGATAGCGCCGCGGCAGTCTTCGATGAAGTATTGCCTGTGAAGCACCTGTATTTCGACGAGCCATTCCTGGTGATGGTGAGCAGGAAAGGGAAGGAGCACCCTTATTTTATGATGAAAGTGGCGAATGTGGAGTGGATGGAGCTGGTGGAAGGAGGCAAATTGCTGTAGCTGGCAACTTTACTGATGGCTTGGGGGCTTCTACTTCCAAGCTCAATTTCACACTCTCCGGGTTGATGGGGGGATCGACTTTCATATTGATCGTCCATAAAAGAAAAATCCCGGTTACAAAACGTAACCGGGAATATGAATTAACCGTCAACTTTTTTCAGGACGATTCAACCTATCTGAACTATGCCTATTGTCCGGTCACCTGGTACTTATAATCAAAGACTTTTAGAACCTTACCATCCTGATCTTTGATTGTTTTCAACCGCCCGAAACTATCATACTCATAAATGGAAATTTTACCGGATGGATCCGTAGCGCTGGTCATTCCTACAAGTGGCTTGTAGGTATATGTTGATGTCAACGCATGCTTTGTACTGGCGTGCGTACGCAATGTATTCAGCAGAATTCGAACGTTCGCATCATTATTCGCTATGCTGGTAGCAGCATCTATCTGCGCCTGCGTAACCACGGAAGTTACGGTGGCATAATCACTGCCAACTATTTTCGCGACAGGATATTGGCCTTTATATCCCCATATATAAACCTCTTTTACATCATTTGCTTTCTGTAATTCGCCGATATTCAACTTCGGGTCATATGCGGTAAACAGATAGCTGTTCGTGTAAGCGGGGTCTATAGCATATGCAGAAACATTGTTTGAAGTTGGTAACTGGCCGGCCGGTGCATTCGAGAATTTGAAGGAAGACAATGGTACTGAGCGGGCCAATTCAGCGGTCTTCGTTAATTCTATCATTCCCCCTCCTGAATTATAGTATTTGGTAATATCCCCTCCGGTAATATAGGTCTGCCCTCCGGATACCCTGGTTTTGACCGTTTCGATGGGTACCGAAACAATGTTTTTTTGCACCAGGTTGTCTATAAATGCATTCCCTGCAGGATATTCTTTGGGATATGTGTAATATTCGATTGTTGAATCTCCATTGCTGCGAAGAAATGTTCTTTTGATTGGCAGCAGGCTTTTTAAGCTGAATTCTGTGGATACGGTCGTAGTGATGTAGCTACTATTTTCAAAAAGGGTTTCGTCGGTCCTGGAAGGATAAATGAATCCTGTGAAATAATTATAACTCACAATGTCTAGCACATCGAACCCTGAACTTGCAAAATTTCTTTTGTATACATTAGTTTGTACAGCAATGTTGGTGCCTATTGGTTCCAGTTGCTCGGTGAAAACGTTGGTCGTTTTTTTAACAGGGGTATACGATCCATTCGCAAAGCTATATGTATATTCCTGTGTGAGTTTTCCTCGCAACCAGTCCCGGTTATCGACCGGCGGATTGGGGTAAACGTAGTAACCCTGGTAAGTTTTATTGGGTTTCTGTAAGGGAGATGTAAAAGAGTATTCGGTTTTGCCCAGTACAGATCCATCCTCCGCTATTTGTTGGTTTTCAACATAGGAATATCCGACATACGAACCTTGTGTAGTGCTCAGCGGATACCAGGAGTTAAAAGTAAGAACATCATAAGTTTCATCCCAATCTACGGAGCCGCCGCCCGGAGGGGTATATTGTCTGTGTGCAGCAATCCGGTATTTATAATATGGAGCAGATACCAGTGTTCCGGAAGACGATCCGTCGATGATGTAGGTATATTTGTTACTAATAGTTTTTATTGAAACCGGGTCAAACAGATTGTTTTTTTTGACCCTGATCCCCCCAACCTTTATTTGCTCCCCTGGCGCCGGATTGCTAGTGATGAATTCATAAATACCACTGATACTGGCACTATGCATCTGGGTAAATGCCGGATTCGTAGGAGCAGTCAGCAATGGATAGGAGGGGCAATGATACAGCCGGTATACGCCTGGATACAATGTTACCGGGAATGATCCATTCACGTTACCCTGCCAGATCAAGCTATGATCGGACACTTTTTCGATGTAAAATCTCAGCCCGCCCGCAGGCAGATAAGGTACATTCTCTAATACTACAAACAGGTTTGTATTCTGGGTCGATTTAATTTCGAACTCAATGTAATACTGTCTGACCGAATTCCCATTTCCGTCAGGCCGGATTTCATGCTCATATCCTTCATACCACCCATCAACGTTATACTTGTAGTGTGCCAATGATAAGTTATAAGCGACTTCAGATTTCGTAATAGTGGGCGGCACCGAAGGCCCGGGAGTCGTTTCATTAGATTCATACTCGTAGGTAGACCAACCTCCAGTTGGATAAGTTATTTTATGTAGCGCCCCCTGTCTGGCAAGATTAAAATTGACTGACTTTCCTGTTATGTAGTATTCTGTACTGTTTCCTACTGAGAATAATTCAAGGGCAGGTACAGGTGCGCCGCTATCGTCAAGATTGTTGGCATAGCCCCAGTGATCAGTATACACGGAAGCTCTATTGGGCAGACCAAAGTCAGTATTGTAATCAAACGACGTTCCCGTGTTCATGGCTATGCCATTATTGTCCTGTTCCGTCACGTTCTTCAATATTAGCCTGCGGCTAAATGAAGGAGGTGAAATCGTATTTCCGATTAAAAAATTCTGTTCGCCGGAAAAAGTAACGGCATTATAATCAATCAGGCTGTTACCGATTAAGTACTGATAGGTGAGTTTGTATTGCTTGAGGATCTCTGCCTGGTCATTTTCGATAATGACCTTGTCAAGCGCATTATCACCAATCAAATCTGCCCTGCCGGTGGCATGTGGTATAAATCGGACCTTTCCCGTGGGAAACTCTATCGCGGCCAATCGCTTTGTCCTATTAAGCTGCCGCTGCACTATGCTGGAAGGCGCAAAAGCACTCCCTTGCTGGGGAGTACCAAAAACGGGAACCGCAGCATAACTGGTTTTAACCGGAGGCAAATCATACGCAATAGGAACGACGTTGTAGGAGAATAGGATTTTTTGACCGGAAGGCAGCTCAATTTCAGTCAGGTACCAACTATTGATCGCTAGCGGTCCGGCTGTAGTGCCGGTCAGATTTTGGTCCCGAGAGGATGACACACTTTTTTCATAATCGTTAAACCGGTAAATAATGCCTTTATCATCGACGATTTCCCATTTAACGATACAATCAGCCTGCCCGCCATTGTCTTCGGCAAATGATACATTCTGGATTTCTTTTACGGCCACTTTAAGATTTTCCCTGGGGATAAGATGGATACTGTCGTTACTATGAAAAACATATCTGCCCGAGTTGCCTGGCAAATTATAGTAAAATATATCCGGTTCCCCATCTTTTAGTCCATTCGCAAATTCATTCCAAAGATGTCTGTTAGCATCAGTGGGAGGAGGTGGAATAGTTGCATTCAGGTATCCGGTGGATGGGGTTTCATCAGGCCTGCCTACTACAGATCTTGTAATTACTCCGCCAGCGCTCAGGCTCCAACCCAGACCTGTCCAGGACGCTACGTCTGCTACTTTAATCCCGCCTGCATTATAATTCAAAGAAATCGGCAACTCAAAACTGCCGACCTTAATTGTATATATCGGAACGTTTATTTGTGGCGTACCGGTGTAAAGTGTCATTGGGGTGGCAACAAATTGAGCGATATTTGCCGCGTTGGGTGCAGGAGGAATTATTTGAGAGCCAGGTGTTTTTTGAGAAAAGGCTAATTCGGGCAATGTGGCGACAAACAAAAAAAAGAACAGGGACCGAAGTCTTTCGGGCAGATTCATAAGTAGAGGTTTTTTTTCGCAATCATGTACTTAATTGCATTAAATGTGCGAAATAAGCAAAAATTTACAAAATAATTTTAAACAAAGAAAGAAGATGACAAAATCGGGTGGTGCTTTTCTATGAATAATAAAGATATCAATTATAATGATTTTTTGGATGCCAAAGCCCGATATCCTTTGATGAAAATGTACTATTATTGTTTAACCCAAAGAAATTTCGTGTCCGCGTAACTCGAGCCACTTCAACTTGCTGGCGATTGTCAATAGCGCCATACCGGTAGCCTTCACTATTGGCGGCAATGCGTGGAACTGACAAACCTTTAACTAAATAATAAAGGTAAAATATGAAGTATTTCTTTTTTTCTATTTTCTTCATTTCGCTCAACACCTGTGCACAACAAGTGGATGTTATATTGATAGGTGTTTCCCATAACTACAGCAAGTACCCTGAGCAGGATTATACCGGCATTTATCATAAAATCAGGAAATTCCAACCGGATGCTTTTTTTGGCGAGTTCCTGAGTAAAGAAGACGAGCGGCTTGTGATGGATTATTGGTGTAAACAAGACAATATCAAACGGCTAAAAACATTGAAGGACAATCGAAATATAGCAGTAGCATTGCTTCCTGAGGCAATTGACAGTTTAAAAAAACTATCGCAGTTAAAGCCGCAGGACTATCGGGTAAAAGCGGATTTAGCCCATGCTTATTATCTAAATCAGGACGTTGCGAATGGACATTATCAATTTTGGCAGGTTTTCAATAATCTCCAGCAAACTCCTGACGCTGAACTGGAAAATTATGTCAACAAACTACTGAGTCCCCAATTGGATACTACAGGGCGAAGTATGAAAAGGTTAAAAACCTCTGAATATGCCTTTATCGCATTTCCAATGATGCTGGAAATGGGAATTCAGGAATTGCTTCCTATGGATTGTCAGGATTATGATTTGAATTGGGGAGCATCCTGGACCGCATTCGATGCAGCATTCAATGAATTTAAAAAAGATACTACGGCGCTTTTTAGAAAAGAATTGAAGTTTAGTTTGGATAAGATCAAAAAAGGGTATGAAAAATATGAGCATATCGAAAAGTCTTCCAAAAACGTAACTGAATGGTTAAACTCAGACGAAGCATCTGCGATTTCAGCCTCAGGAGATTTTTATTTACCGGAGATGTACGATATGAATAACTTTCCTAAAGAAGAAATGCTATCGAAAATACATTGGTGGATCATGAGAAATAAGGGAATGTGTGATAACGTTGTAACCAGAGCAAGGAAGGCCGGGGCGAAAAAAGTGGTCGTTTTGGCCGGGGCCAATCATAAAAAGTATATGCAAGACATTTTCAAAACCATGCCAGGTGTAAGGGTAAGAAATATCAATGAATTCGAATAGATATTATCCATGCGCTAAGACTGGCAACCCCAAACAGGGTGAGAGGGCTAAATAACTTGCTTTTTTTCGAGCCAGCGAATATAGGTTAGATAATTTCTAACAAATTAGCATATTCGAATGGGGTAGAAGCAAAAAAAACAGGAATAGCTTGCGAAAAAACTATTCCTGTTTACCCTATAGAGGATTTTACGCTGTGAACCGGATTGGATTCGAACCAATGACCTGCTGCTTAGAAGGCAGCTGCTCTATCCAGCTGAGCTACCGGTCCGGATTCACAATAAATTTTTTTATTGGGAGTGCAAATTTATATAATTTTCCGTCAATAAATCAAATTTATCCTCTGAAACAAAGTTACAGCAATGGACGTAAAGATAGAAAGCAGTTGGAAAGATGCGCTGAAAGAAGAGTTCCAGAAGTCGTATTTCGAGCAGATAGTGATGTTCCTCAAGCACGAAAAAGCCCTCGGGAAAACGATCTATCCTAATGGAAGCCAGATTTTTAATGCGTTCGAGAAAACCCCTTTCTCCCGGGTGAAAGTGGTCATCCTCGGGCAAGACCCTTACCACGGGCCCGGCCAGGCGCATGGTTTGTGCTTCTCCGTTCAAAAAGGCGTAAAACCACCGCCCTCCCTCGTCAATATCTACAAGGAAATGAACAAGGACCTCGGCATGGCCATCCCTGATACGGGAGACCTCACCCCCTGGGCCGAAAGCGGCGTGCTCCTCCTCAACGCTTTCCTCACCGTCCGCGACGGCGAACCCGCTTCGCACAGCAAAATAGGCTGGGAAAACTTTACGGATGCCGTCATCCGCAAAATCTCCAACGAAAAGGAAGGTGTCATTTTCATGCTCTGGGGCCGCTTTGCACAGGATAAACAGGTGCTGATCGACGCCACGAAGCACCACGTACTCAAAGCCGCCCATCCTTCACCCTTCAGCGCCGACAAAGGATTCTTCGGTTGCCGGCATTTCTCGAAAGCGAACGAATTGCTCGTCAAACAAGGCCAGGAGCCCGTCAACTGGCAATTATAATATCCGAATACCTATTTTGCACACTGATGAATTGGCTTAAAAATATCGTTGGACGAATTTATGCCGTTTACGGTTTGCTGCTCTTCGCGGCAACCCTGCTCATCGTCCTTATCCCTATCTGGATCATCTCTTTCCTGCCCGATCCCCGCAAAACCCGCTATTTTTTGAATATCGGCCGCGTCTGGATGAAGTTTTACATGCCCCTGATCGGATGCCCCGTTTTCCGCAAAGGCCTCCAATTCTTCGAAAAGGGCCGTCAATATGTAGTGGTTTGCAACCATAATTCATTGATAGACGTGCCCGTGACCACGCCCGGCGTTCCCGGCGTCAATAAAACACTCGCCAAATCCTCCATGGGCAAAATCCCGCTGTTCGGCATGATGTACCACATCGGTGGCATCATGGTAGACCGCAGCAGCGAAGCCTCCCGCCGCGAAAGCATCGTGAAAATGAAAGAAGCGCTGGCCATGGGCATGCACATGGTCCTCTTTCCGGAAGGCACCCGCAACCGCACCGGCCAACCGCTCAAGGAATTCTACGACGGCGCTTTCAACCTCGCCATCGATACACAAACACCCATCATGCCGTCGCTCCTGTTCCATACCCGGAAAATCCAGGTGCCCGGGAAGTTCCTCTACGCATGGCCCCACCGCATCGATTACCATTTCCTGGAACCGATAGAAACGGCAGGCCTCACGCGCGACGATACGCCCGCACTAAAGGAAAAAGTGTTCCGCATCATGTGGGATTATTACACCGCTCACACCTGAGTGATCCACCAGGTATTGCCGAAAGGGTCGCGGAAACCCGCCGCCCGGCCGTAGTCCTTGTCTTCCGGCGCCTGCCTCGACTCGCTCCCCTGCGCCAGTGCCTTTCTGTAAATGCCGTCGGTATCGCCGACATACACGAAAACGCTGCCCGTTTCCGCAGGCCATTCCGCCTTCGCCACACCGAACATGATGCCGCCATCGTCGCCCATCCGCAATTGCGCATGGATGATCTGCCCATCATCACTCCGGTACACGCCGTTTTCCGTGGCGCCAAGCACATCTTTGAGGAATCCGAGGAATTTTTCGCCGTCGTTGACGATGAAGTAGGGGCTGACGGTGTTGCTGCCCGCGGGTTTGTTCACAGTAGTCATAACAAATGATTTTTTTTCAAAGTTAAAAGCGGGGAGTGCGGGAAAATAGGAGAAAAGCGACATGGTCACTCCCGGTATTCGATGCCTTCCGGCCGCCCCAGGAAATATTCGCGCGGGAGGTAACCGGAAAACTCCCGGAAATCATGGATGAAATGAGACTGGTCATAATAACCGCATTCGTAAGCGAGGCCCGCAAGGTTGCCGTCGAACGCGCCGTAAGCGTCGAGCGCGCGGTGGAAGCGGATGATACGGGTAAATAATTTCGGCGTGAAACCCGCTGCCGACTTGAAGTTGCGCTCGAATTGGCGGGTAGACAAACTGACGGACGATGCCAGCTCGCTGATATTGACCATCCCGTCTGCCGCGAGGATCGACCGTACGGCGATCTGCACGGCGGACGCTTCCTGTTTGCGCTGCCCAAGGAGGGAAACGAGATAATCGGAAAGGATTTCTACCCGTTGATGATGATAGCGCGCGGTGATGATACGCTCTTCCAGGTCGATGCCGCTGCGGCCCATGATGCTTTGCAGGTCGGGCATGCAATTGGCGATAACGGCCGAACTGTGGCCGAACAGCGCAGGAACGGCCGTAGGGTAGAGGTAAGCGCCGAAGATCCCGAAGCTCCCGTGCGTGAGGAACCGCGAATGCCGGCTGGTTTGGGCGTGAAGATGCGAAAACCCCGCGCCCCCGGCGCCCGAAAGCGGCGTAAAACGGTTCCGGTAATGAAAGATCAACTCCGCACACCCATCTGCCATCGACCGGTATACATACGCCTCGCCCGGGGGCACCTCGTGCTCGAAGACCCAAAACATCCGGACGTACCCGGAAAGTGGCGGCGGCGGCGGAAAAGTGGCGAACATTTGTTTAAAGTTAATTAAACTTCTATAAAATCTTTACTGAAGTCCCTTCGTTCGATAAATACTGGTACAAAGTTCATCATCTTTTTGTGGAATAGTATTAGAATATGAATGTTGAATTTGTATTTTGTCCCACCAAATTCACGTTTTACCTTTTTTACAAAGATCATGGGAAAAAAAGTCAATCATCCTTCCAGGCGGTCATTTGTCCGTAATTCCCTGGGAGCGTTAGCGGCCTTTACCATCGTTCCCCGTCACGTCCTCGGCCGCGGTTATCTCGCCCCGAGCGATACGCTGACGAAGGGCGTAGTGGGCACCGGCGGCATGGGCCGCGGTCACTTCGGTTATGCGGGCACCCGCGTAGTGGCGATCTGCGACGTCGATAAAGGTCATATCCAGCAGGCAATGAACCAGCTGGGCGACAAGGGAGTGAAAACGTTTACGGATTACCGTGAGCTCATCCAGCTCCCCGAAGTAGATATCGTACACGTAGCCACGCCGCCGCACTGGCACGGCATCATCGCTGCAGACGCGGCCCGGGCCGGAAAGGATGTTTGGTGCGAAAAGCCCATGACCGCCACGATCGGGGAGGGCAAGCGCCTGGTGGAAGCCGTGCAGCAACATGGCCGCATCTTCCGCCTCAACACCTGGTTCCGTTTCGCAGACCGCTTCTACGGAATGGGGACCACCGTTCAACCCATCAAGAAACTCGTGGAAAGCGGGCTCCTCGGATGGCCGCTGAAAGTGACCGTTAGCCGGCACACCGGGTTCGACTGGAAGTTCTTCTGGGTGGGTAAAACCAACCTCGAACCACAGGCCGTTCCCAGGGAACTGGATTACGATATGTGGCTCGGCCCCGCCCCTTACAAACCCTACCACCCGCACCGCGTACACGGTACGTTCCGCGGATACTGGGATTATGATGGCGGTGGATTGGGCGACATGGGCCAGCACTACCTGGACCCCATCCAGTATTTCCTCGGCAAAGATGATACCAGCCCCGTGAAAGTGGAGATCGACGCTCCCCAGCAGCACTGCGATGCGGTGGGGACCTGGAGGAAGATCACCTATACATATGCCGACGGCTGCCAGATCGTGCTCGACGGTGCCGGCACCGAAAAAGGCGCCGCCTATATCGAAGGGCCCAACGGCAAACTGTACCCCGGCTTCAAATCCACGATCCCCGACCTGGAAAAGAAACTGGCCGCATTCCCCGAACCGGCGCCGCAGGTGACCGATTTCGTGGATGCCGTGAAGAACCGCAAGAAGTTCGCGCTCAACGAGGAAAACGGCCACCGTTCCGCCACCATCGTCAACATGGGCAAAATCGCCCTGCAACTGGGCCGCAACCTCGAGTTCGACCCCGTGAAGCAGGAATTCGTGAACGACGAAGGCGCCAACCGCCTCATCTTCCCGGCCATGCGCGGACCCTGGACCATCTAGCCCTTCACCTTTCCAACAGCATCACAGATGAAAAAAACATTACTGATCGCAGCCTGTTGCCTCGCCCAGTTGGCCGTTTTCGCCCAACCGAAGCCTGATAACCGTGCCGCACATACGAAAGTGGCGGATTTGCTGCAACAGCAACCTGCCAATAACAACGCCGCCCTCGAAGCCAATATGAAGGCCCTCGCCGAAATGGGCGAAGAAGGCGTGCTCGGCATCGCTTCCATGATGGCCGCTCCCGGCAAAGGCGACAACACCGCCGCCGAATATGCCCTCACCGGTTACGCGTTCTACGTAACCCAACCCGGCAAGGAAAGCCTCAAAGCCGCCGCCGTTAAATCTTACGTGAAAGCACTCGAAAAAGTGCAGGATAAAGAGGTGAAGGAATTCTTCATCCGCCGCCTCGAAGCCATCGGCAACGATGACGCCGTTCCCGCAGTGGCCGCTTACCTGGCAGACGAGCGCCTGTCCGGCATCGCCGCCCGCACCCTCGTGCAGATCAACTCCGCAGCATCCCGCAAGGCACTGCTCGACGGCATCAATAAAGCGCAGGGCCGCAACAAGCAAAGCCTCGTGCTCGCCATCGGCGACGCCCGCGTGCCCGAAGCCGCCACCATACTGGTGCCCCTGGCTTCGTCTACCGACAAAATGCTGGCCAAAACCGCACTGTACGCCCTCTCGTACATCGCTGCGCCCACTTCGGCCCCCGTGCTGGAAGGTTTCGCCAAGCGCGCCGGTTACAAATACGACGAAACCAACGCCACCACCGCTTACCTCGCTTACATCCAGCAACTCGCCGCTGCCGGTAAAAAAGCAGAAGCGGCCGGCCTGGCCGAAAAACTGCTGGCCACCGCCAAAGACCCTTCGCAGAACCACGTGCGCATCGCCGCACTGTCGCTGCTGGACGAGCTTCAGGGCGATCAGAACCAGAAAAGACTGCTGGCTGCCTATCATGAAAACGACGCGTATCGTGTAGCCGCCCTCAAACTGGCCGGCAAACACCTCAACGCCACGAGCATCGCAGGCTGGCTGAGTGTGCTGAAAACAGCGTCTCCCGGTGCCAAAGCCGATATCATCGAAATGCTGGGCAATAATAAAGTAGGCGCTGCATTGCCGGTCGCTTACCGCCTCCTGGGCGACAAAGACGCAGGCGTTCGCCTGGCCGCTATCACCGCTGCCGGCCAGATCGGCGGCGCACAGGCCGTTCCCGCCCTGCTGCAGCTGCTTTCCAAAGGCAACAGCGCAGAAGTGGAAGCGGTACGGTCTGCCCTCAAAACCATCAAAGGCAATGAAGTAGCTACCCAATCGGCCGCGGCCCTTTCCGGCGTTCCCGCCAGCGCACAGGTGGCCCTGCTCGATGTATTGGCTACCCGCCAGGCAGACGGTGCTTTCGCACAAGTGCTGCCCCTCACCAAATCCCCCAACGAAACCGTTCGCAAGGCTGCTTTCGCTTCCCTGAAAGACGTGGCCGGCTCCGCTAACCTCGCCACCCTGCTCCAGCTGCTGAACAGCGCCGGTGCGCAGGATGTGAGCGGCATCCAGGATGCCGTGATCGCTGCCGCAGGTGCAGGAGACGCCGCCACCGTGATCGCTTCCATGAAAAGCGCGCCGGCAGACAAACGCGGCCGTTACTTCACCGTGCTCGGCGGCATCGGCGGCGCTTCTTCCCTCGCTATGGTGAAAGAAGCGGCCGGCAAAGGCGACGCAGCGCAGAAACAGGCTGCCGTGGCCGCTCTCAGCGCCTGGAAAGACGCTTCCGCCATGCCCGCGCTGCTCGACATCGCCCGGAAAGACGCCGGCGCCCGCAACGAAGCCCTGAAAGGTTACGTTCGTCTCGCCAAAGCCGAAACCCGCGCCGAGCAACGCCTGCTGTACCTGGAAGACGCCATGCAGCTCACGAAAGACGCTGGCCTGAAGAAAAACATCCTCCAGCAGGCAGAACAATGCAAAACCTTCCCCGCACTCGTTTTCGCCGGCCAGTTCCTGGACGATAAAGACGCCCAGCAGGAAGCAGCTCAGGCCGTGATGAACATCGCCCTGGCAGATAAAAGCTACAGCGGCAATATCGTAAAAAGCCTCCTCGAAAAAACTTCCTCCGTGCTGAAAGGCGGCGACGCCGGTTACCAGCGCGAAGCGATCCGTAAATACCTCTCCGAAATGCCCGCCGGCGAAGGGTTCGTGTCCTTGTTCAACGGCAAAGACCTCAGCGGCTGGAAAGGCCTCGTGGCCAATCCCATCAAACGCAGCAAAATGGACGCGGCTACCCTGAAAAAAGAACAGGAGAAAGCCGACGCCAAAATGCGCGAAGGCTGGAGCGTGAAAGACGGCGTACTGTGGTTCAACGGTCATGGCGACAACCTCTGCACCGATAAGAAATACGGTGATTTCGAGATGTTCGTCGACTGGAAGATCGAGCCGAACGGCGACGCAGGCATCTACCTCCGCGGCACCCCGCAGGTACAGATTTGGGACACCACCCGCCGCGACGTAGGCGCAGAGGTAGGTTCCGGTGGCCTGTACAACAATCAGAAAAACGCTTCCAAACCGCTGAAACTGGCAGACAATGCCATCAACGAATGGAATAACTTCCGCATCATCATGAAGGGCGACCGCGTTACGGTATACCTGAACGGTGAACTGGTGGTAGACAACGTGATCCTGGAAAACTACTGGGACCGCAAGCTGCCCATCTTCGTGGAAGAGCAGCTCGAACTGCAGGCACACGGTACCAACGTGTACTACCGCAACCTGTACGTTCGCGAGTTCGAACGCCCGAAACCTTTCGAACTGAGCGCCGACGAAAAGAAAGAAGGGTACAGGATCCTGTTCGACGGCACCAACATGCACGAGTGGACCGGTAACACCACCAGCTACGTGATGGAAGACGGCGCCATCGTATGCCGCCCCGGCGGCCATGGCGGCGGTAACCTCTACACCAAAGACGAATATTCAGATTTCGTGTACCGTTTCGAGTTCCAGCTGACCCCCGGTGCCAACAACGGCCTGGGCATCCGCGCCCCCCTGGGCGGCGACGCCGCGTACGAAGGTATGGAGCTCCAGATCCTCGATAACGAAGCCGATATCTACAAAAACCTCGAAGTGTACCAGTACCACGGTTCCGTGTACGGTGTGATCCCCGCCAAGCGCGGTTTCCTCAAGCCGGTAGGCGAGTGGAACTACGAACAGGTGACGGTGAAAGGCACCCGCATCACCGTGGAACTGAACGGCACCGTGATCCTCGACGGCGATATCGCCAACGCGCGCGACAACGGTACCCTCGACCACAAGAACCACCCCGGCCTGAAAAGGACCACCGGGCACATCGGGTTCCTTGGCCATGGTTCTGTTGTGAAATTCCGCAACATCCGCGTGAAGGACCTCACTGCCGGGGCGCCCCAAGCCGAAACCAAAGGCAAAAAGAAAAAGAAATAAGCCGACCCGCCTGCAATGGCATCGCACGAATATGGGACCGCCTTCCGGGGCGGTCCTTTTTTTGTGCCGGATTTCCCCGGTTGATGGGTACGATCCGTGGCAGGTTATCCACATTTTCAGGGGCAGGGATCAACTTTTTCCACGCCTGTAAACTTTGCGGGGGATGGCACGTTATAGGATGGAGAAAACTGACAGTTCGAACGTTTAACCCTTAAAGCATACCTACATGAAAACGGTAACTTTCATTGGCGGACTCACAGGAGTGATCCTGGCGATTTTGGCCTATTTCGCGGAAATCAACAGCTGGATGCAGGCCGGCACGGCCATGGCGCTGGGGTTTGCAGGATACGTGCTCATTATCACGGCAGTCGCTTATTTTTTGCTGTCCTGGCTATACCAGGGCTCGAAAAACATCGAATTGCTTTAAAATAAAAATAGACGCTCCAGGGCGTCTATTTTTTTAGCTTGTTGGCGAACGCCTTCTTGAATTTCTCCAGCTTCGGCTTCACCACGTAATAACAGTAGGGCTGCGAACCGTTCTGGTTGTAATAGTCCTGGTGATAGTTCTCCGCCTTGTAAAACACCGTAAAAGGCGATATTTCGGTGACGATCGGCTTGTCGTACGCCCCGGATTCATTCACTTTCTTCTTGTAAAACTCCGCTTCCTTCTGCTGCTCGGCATCGTGGTAGAAGATCACCGAGCGGTACTGCGTGCCCACGTCGTTGCCCTGGCGGTTGAGCTGGGTAGGGTCGTGGGCGAGGAAAAACGCTTCCAGCAGTTCCGCGAAGCTGATTATAGCCGGATCGTAAGTGATCTGTACCACCTCGGCATGGCCGGTATTGCCGGTGCAAACCTCTTCGTAAGTAGGATTGGGCTTCTGGCCGCCGGAATACCCGGATTCGACCCGCAATACCCCTTCCAGCTGCTGGAATTGGGCCTCCGTGCACCAGAAACACCCCGTTCCGAAGGTGGCCTGTGCGATTTTTGTGTCTTTGGGAATTGTCATGTCTCCTGGTTCTTGATTTTTTTCAGCCGTCTGCCTGCCGCAGGATGCCAGGCTGGAACCCAGCAACGACAGTATGATCAGGCTATGTTTCAGTAAGTTCATTTGGCAGTATTGTCCTCAAATTAACGATATCGGGGGCGCATTGGATCGACAAGTTAAGTAACTTTAACATTCTTTTGAGAAGAGACGGGTGATGAACCGCATTTGTCATTCGTTGCCGGTTGTTGATCAATCAGTTTTGAGCAATTGCCGGGTATGGGCCAACTTTGCGGGACGAAAAAAGGAAAGGCTGCTTCTGGGCCGGCAGCCAGTATTAAAATTGACAAAAAAGTGAAATTATTTCCGGATTCGGCGCTTTTACAGCTCGAATTTGACAAGGTGAAAAATTTGCTGCAGGAGCATTGCAAGACGGAATTGGGCAAAACGATGGCCGCCGAGCTGCGCCTGCATACGCATATCGATTTCGTGAGAACTGCCTTGCAGCAGGCGCATGAATATAAGCAGCTGGTGCTTTTGCAGCAGCATTTCCCGAACGATTACGTCCTCAACCTGAAAAAGGAGCTCCGCCTCCTCGAAATCCAGGGGGCCGTGCTCACCGGGGAGCAATTTATGCTCATCCGCAAGCTGACCGAAAGCATGGGCAGCATATTCCGGTTCTTCGACTCCGACAGGCGGGTAACCTATTCCGCCCTGTACGGCGTCATCGAACGGACGCATTACGAAAAGAAGATCGTGGCGATGATCGACGAGGTGCTCGACGAAACGGGGCTGGTGATGGACAATGCCTCGCCCGACCTCGCCAAAATCCGCATGAACCTCTACCGGAAACGGACGGAGCTGCGGCGGGTTTTCGAGCGCATATTGTCGAAACTCCAGAAGCAGGGGTACCTGGCAGACATCGAGGAAAGCTTCCTCAACGGGCGCCGGGTAGTGGCTATTTTCGCGGAACAGAAGCGCATGGTGAAGGGGATACTTCACGGCGAGTCAGACACCCGGAAAACGGCGTTCCTCGAACCGGAGGAAACCATCCAGCTCAACAACGAGGTGTTTTCCCTGGAAAGGGACGAGGAAAAAGAGGTGTACCGCATCCTCCGCACCCTTACTTCCGACCTGGCCAAACACCACGACCTGCTGAGCGGCTACCACGACATCCTCGGGATATACGATTTCATCCGCGCAAAATCGCGGCTGGCGCTGGATATCAACGGGAACTATCCCATGCTGGTACCCCACGCCCAGGTACACCTGGTGGAAGCATACCACCCCCTGTTGCTGCTGTACAACCGCAAACAGGGGAAACCCACCATCCCCGTGAACCTCACGCTCGACAAGGATAACCACATCCTGGTGATCAGCGGGCCGAACGCGGGTGGCAAAACCGTAACGCTCAAAACCGTAGGCCTCATCCAGCTCATGCTGCAGGCGGGCCTCCTGGTGCCGGTACACCCCACCAGCCAACTGGGCATCTTCCGGCAGGTCATGATCCATATCGGGGATACGCAAAGCCTGGAATTCGAACTGTCGACCTACAGCTCCCATCTCAAAAACATGAAACACTTCATGGAAAACGCGAACGGGAGAACGCTCTTCTTCATCGACGAGCTCGGTTCCGGTTCCGATCCCAACCTGGGCGGGGCTTTCGCCGAAGTGATCATGGAAGAACTGGCCCGGAAACATGCCTTCGGCATCGTTACCACCCACTACCTCAACCTCAAGGTCATGGCCGGAAAGGTAAAAGGGATCGTGAACGCGGCCATGGGCTTCGACGAGGAAAACCTCGCGCCGCTCTACCGCCTCATCGTCGGGAAGCCGGGCAGCTCCTACACGTTCTCCATCGCCCAGCGCATCGGCCTCGAGCCATCGCTCATCAACCGCGCCAGGAAACTGGTGGACGAAGGGCACTTCCGGCTCGACAAGCTCCTCAATAAAGCGGAGCAAGACATGCAGAAGGTGGAAAGCAAGGAGAAAGACCTCCATAAACTGCTGAAAGAAAACGAGAAACTCAAGAAAGAATACGAAGTGCTGTCGGACAAGGAACGAAAACAGCATGAATATACCCTCCAGAAGCTCCAGAACAAGATCCGTGAAGAGGAAATACAGTATCTGAAAGACATGGAGCGAAAGCTCAAACAGATCGTGATCGAGTGGAAGCGGACCGACGACAAGAATAAAGTGATCCGCCAGGCGGAAGAGCTGCTCTTCCATAAACGCGCCAAAGCGGCCAACGAGAAGATACAGCAGAAGATAGACAACAAGTTCGAAGAGATAAAAGGAGATGTAAAGGTGGGCGACCGGGTGAAGATCCGGACCAACAACCAGGTGGGCAAAGTGCTCGAATTACGCGCCAAAGCCGCCGTGGTACAGGTCGGGAATATACCGATACAGGTCAAACTGTCTGACCTTGTACTGGTGCAGGAACGCCAGAAGGTGGAATAGCCTTATCTTTACAGCCGGAAATTATGCTTATTGAAAACCGTCGGCACGGGAATGATGACCTTTAAACACACGACCCATGCAACTGACAAAGTACAACCATATACCCCTGGTGAGCGTGCAGGATTCTCCGCTGGCGGAAGAAGGATCGCAGTTCATGATCCACCTGGCCAACTTAAAGGAGATCGACTGGGAAGGGATCGCATCCCCGCACCGGCACGATGGATATACCATTGATATCCTACTCAAGGGGAGCGTCACGCAATACATTGATTTCGAAAAACATACGATACAGGCGCCCGCGCTGATCATGCTGGAACCGGACCAGATCCACCAGCACGACAGGAGCGCGGACGCGGAAGTACTGGCCATGTACTTCACCCGGGATTTCCTCATCACGGAAACGCTCGGCGTGCTCAGTTGCTGGCAGTGCATATTCAAGGACAGCATCCTTCACCTGGAAGATCACCAGTTGCAGGAGCTGTTGTCGTTTGCGAGGATACTGCTGCACGAGTACCGGGGAGACAAGCCCCGCAAGGAACCCATCATCCGGAACGTACTTTCGGCATTCATCATCGCCTGCGGCCGTATCGCGCGGCCAGACAGGGTGGAGTACCGGACGGAACATTACGGCGGCAACTCGCTGGGCGTGCAGTTCAAGATCCTGGTAGACGAACATTTCAGGGATAAGGTGCAGGTGAGCGAATATGCGGAAATGCTGCATGTGACGCCCGGCCATCTTAACGATACGGTAAAAAATACCATCGGCCGGAGTGCCAAACAGGTGATCGACGCCAAGCGGATCATGGAAGCCAAGCGGCTGCTGTTCTGGCAAAAGCACTCCGTGAAACAGATAGCAGGGGAGCTGAACTTCGACGACGACGCCTACTTTTCAAGATTCTTCAAAAAGCACACGGGGCAGACGCCTGCGTTGTTTCAAAAAAGCATCCGCGAAAAGTACAATTAATCCCGTGATTAGGAATGTACAAGCAAATGTGACTTTTTATAGATTTGCAGTGTCAATTGCAACGCATCAATTCTTACGATCATGAAAGTGAAGTAACCTAACTGTAACAGTATCCGATAGCGCATGGACAGCAACTTGCGCTGAAGACCCTGATCGTTACAGCTTTACTGCGGCCCAGGCAGTATGTAGTCTTTCCTTTTTTCACACCATGTTTTGAATAGCCAGGCACGTCCATGCCTGGATGTTCTGTAACGTCTATTGCTTTTTTACATAAAAGAAGCAATGCTTATGCCGCGTGCATAAGGCCGGACGGTATTGAAACAATTAATGGCGAACAAAAAAAATAGCTGAAATACAGCATGCCAAGGCATGGGTCTGTTAACGGTAACATGTTCAACACGGGCCTGCCTTGCCGATTAAACCGGACTCACGTTTAATTCTATAACACTATATCAAATGGAACGATCACTCAAAAAAATGACCACACACAAGCCACTCGGTTACCTGTCAGGCATCCTGATGTTGGCTGTATTATTATATAGCTGCTCATCTCCCCAGGCTGGTCCCCCCCAGGCTGGTCCCCCGCAGTTGCCCGTGATGGTGGTTACATCGGCCCCGGCTACCACTTACCTGGAGTTTCCCGCTTCGCTGGAAGGAAAGGTGAATGTAGACGTGCGCCCGCAGGTATCCGGCTACCTCGAAAAAATATTTGTAGATGAAGGCGCTTATGTAAAAGCAGGGCAGCCATTGTTTAAAATAGATCCGAAGGTATATGCCGAACAATTGAACAGCGCCACTTCTAACCAGCTTGCTGCGCAGGCTAACCTTGAAAAGGTGCAGGTTGAAGTGGACCGCCTGACCCCTCTGGTTGCCAGCAACGTGATCTCTGAGGTACAGCTGAAAACGGCGAAAGCAAACTATGAGGCAGCAAAAGCCGCTTTGGCCCAGGCCAAGGCAGCAGCAGGCAGCGCGCGGATCAATGTAGGCTATACCCTGATCACCGCGCCGGTAAGCGGTTACATCGGAAGGATCCCCTATAAGGTGGGCGCCCTCGTAAGCAACGCCGATGCCCAGCCCCTTACGGTGCTTTCCGAAGTAGGCGAAATGTACGCTTACTTTTCAATGAGCGAAGCGGACTTCATCACATTCAAGAACAACTTCCCCGGCAAAACGCTGGAAGAGAAACTGAAGAACGCACCCCCGGTTGAACTGATACTGGCAGATAACAGCACGTTCACTGAGAAAGGAAAAATAGGAACGATAGACGGGCAGTTCAATAAGACCACCGGCGCCATCACTTTCCGCGCCACTTTCCCCAACCCCGATCGCGTACTGCGTACGGGCAACACGGGCAAAGTAAGGTTTGCACAGGAAGTTCCCGCTGCTATCACCATTCCGCAGGAAGCTACGTTCGAGATTCAGGACAAAGTGCTGGTATACACCGTGGCAGACAGCAACAAAGTGGCCAGCAGGCCCATCAGGATTTTCGGAAAGACAGCCAACTTTTATTTTGTAAGCGACGGGTTAAAAGCAGGCGAGAAGATCGTGCTGTCCGGGACCGGCAATTTAAAGGACGGGGCAGTCATCGCACCGCAGCCGGTATCGGCAGACAGTGTGCTTACTTCAAAAACATTGTAAGTAACAGGCCATACTTTACCTGTAAAGTATGACATGCAAGAATCAAATTTTACTTACGATCTAAAAGTGAATTTATCATGTTAAGAAGATTTATATTAAGGCCGGTGCTTTCAACGGTAGTGTCCATAATCCTGCTATTATTGGGCATTATCTCCTACTTTGCCCTGCCTGTTACGTTGTTTCCCGACATCGCGCCGCCCAGCGTGACCGTGACGGCCGTCTACCCCGGCGCCAACGCCGAAGTAGTGGCCCGTTCCGTGGCCAACCCAATAGAGGAAGCGGTGAACGGGGTGGAGAACATGACCTACATGACCTCCAACTCCAATAACGACGGCAGCATGGTGTTGACCGTCTTTTTCAAACAGGGGACCGATCCTGATATCGCTGCCGTGAACGTGCAGAACAGGGTGTCCAAAGCTACCAGCCAGTTACCCTCAGAAGTGGTGACCGCGGGCATCAGCACGCAAAAGGTGCAGAACGGTTTCATCATGTTCATGGGGTTGTATAGCGAAAACCCCAAGGAATACGATGAAAAGTTCCTGCAAAACTATATCAAGATCAACCTGATCCCCCAAATCCAACGTGTGCCCGGCGTAGCGCAGGCGCAGATCTTCGGCGCCAAGGACTATTCCATGCGTATCTGGTTAAAGCCCGACCGCCTTGCTGCCAATAACCTGGCCCCGCAGGACGTGTTGAATGCGATAAGGGATCAGAACATTGAATCCGCCCCCGGCCGTTTGGGCGAAAGCAGCGGGGAAACCTTTGAGTTCGTATTGAAATACAAAGGCAAGCTGAGCCTGAACGAGGACTACGAGAATATTGTTATCAAGGCCAACAGCGACGGGTCCATGCTTCGCTTGAAAGACGTGGCCCGCATAGAATTCGGATCGCTCAACTACGGTGCGAACAACCTGCTGGATGGCAAGCCTGCCGCAGGTTTTGCGATCATTCAAACCGCCGGCTCCAACGCCAATGAGATATTGGACAACATCGAGCATCTGCTGGTAGATTTCAGGGCTTCTCTCCCCACCGGTGTGAAAACAGAGGTGATGTATAACGCCAAGGACTTCCTGGACGCGTCTATACACCAGGTGCGTGAAACGCTCGTGATCGCATTTGTGCTGGTGTTCCTGGTGGTATACCTCTTCCTGCAGGACTTCCGTTCTACGTTGATCCCCGCTATTGCGGTACCAGTGGCCATTTTAGGCACATTCTTCTTCCTGCAGCTGTTTGGTTTCAGCATCAACCTGCTCACCCTGTTCGCCCTGGTACTGGCAATCGGTATTGTGGTGGACGACGCAATAGTGGTGGTGGAAGCGGTGCACGCCAAGATGGAACAAACGCGCTGGCCGGCGAGGAAAGCCACCCTGAAGTCCATGGACGAAATTTCAGGCGCCGTTATTTCCATTACCCTGGTGATGATGGCGGTATTTATTCCCGTTGGCTTTATGCAGGGCCCCGCAGGTGTATTCTACAGGCAGTTTGCCTTTACGCTGGCCATTGCGATCATGATCTCCGCGATCAACGCATTGACCCTGAGCCCAGCGCTGTGCGCACTGTTCTTAAAACCTGAAGGAGGGGAACATGGCGAGAAGACGGGTTTTGGCAGCCGCTTCTTCAATGCCTTCAACGCCGGTTTCCGTTCTATGACGAACCGGTACGTGAAGAGCCTCAAGTTCCTGATCCACCGCAAGGCGATAGCCATCGGCCTCCTGGCCGTGGTGACCGTCGCCGCCTTTATACTGGCCAGGAAGACGCCTACCGGGTTTATTCCCACGGAAGACCAGAGCTTCGTATTATATGCCCTGAATACGCCTCCGGGCAGCTCCCTGGACAGAACGCACAAGTCTACCCAGAAAATAGACGAGGCGCTTCGTCAGATACCCGCAGTTCGGCATACATGGACGGTGGACGGTTTTAACTTCATCAGCAACGCCGCCGCCTCTCCTTATGCAGCAGGCTTCGTGCGCCTGAAAGACAGGGGCGAAAGAGGCCCTGTAGAGAACATCGACCAGATCACCGGGATGATGTACGGGCCGGCGAGCCAGCTGAAAGACGCGAGCGCCTTCTTCTTTACCTTCCCGACAGTACAGGGTTTCGGTAACGTGAGCGGCTTCGAGTTCATGCTGCAGGACAAACTGGGCCGCCCGCTGGATCAGCTGGGTAATAACGCCTGGGCTTTCATCGGCGCTTTAATGCAAAGAAAAGAGATCGGCGCGGCCTTCACCACCTTCTCCGCCGGAAACCCCCAATACAGGGTGGAAGTGGACAATTTCAAAGCTAAACAGCTGGGCGTATCTATTAACGACCTGATGCAGACCCTGCAGATATATTACGGCAGCAGTTATGTTTCAGATTTCAACCGTTTCGGAAAATACTACCGTGTTGTAGCGCAGGCCGACGTGCCTTACCGTACCGACATCCACTCGCTCGATGGTATTTACGTGAAGAACAGCCAGGGTGAAATGGTGCCGGTGAAATCGATGGTGTCGCTGAAACGTGTATATGGTCCCGAAACGGTAACCCGCAACAACATGTTCAATGCCGTTACCATCAACGGTACACCCAAGCCGGGTTACAGTACGGGCGACGCCATCAGGGCCATTGAAGAGACTGCCAGAGAAGCGCTGCCAAGCGGTTATGGATACGAATGGACCGGTGCCACCCGCGAGGAGATCAAAGCCGGCGACCAGCAGATCTACATCTTCCTGCTCAGTATCATATTCGTATACTTCCTGCTGGCAGCCCAGTACGAAAGCTATGTGTTGCCGCTCGCAGTTATCCTCACCATACCGACCGGTATCCTCGGTGTATTCGCCTTCATCGGATTTGCCGGGCTGGACAATAACATCTATGTACAGATCGGTATGATCATGTTGATAGGCCTGCTTGCGAAAAACGCCATCCTGATCGTGGAATTTGCCGTGCAGCGACGGCGCAACGGGATGGGCCTGCTCGAATCGGCGCTTGCCGGGGCAAGGGCCAGGCTTCGTCCTATCCTGATGACTTCATTCGCCTTTATCGTAGGTTTGATACCCCTGGTGTTTGTGCAGAAAGGTTCCGCAGTGGGTAACCACTCCATTGGTTATAGCGCCATCGGCGGTATGTTGACCGGGGTGATCCTGGGTGTATTTATCATTCCTGTGCTGTATGTGATATTCCAGTTCTTACAGGAAAAAATAACCGGCCGCCCCGGCTTAAGAGTGTATGAAGAAGAGATGGAAATGGAAGAAGCAACCGTATAAGTAAAATCAAGGCAATTATGACGCAATATTCAAAATACTTAATAGCTATACTCACGGCAGCTTCGTTTGCCGCCTGCAAAGTCGGGAAAGACTTTCAGCGGCCCGAAGTGGCCGTACCGGCGCAGTTCGGCAATGCCGCGGCAACAGACAGCACCATTGCCAATGCGCAATGGAGGCAGTTTTTCCCGGATCCGGCATTGCAAAACCTGATCACTGAAGCACTGCGGAGCAATTTCGACCTCCAGCTGGCGCTCAAACGGATCGAAGCCGCCTCTTCCTACGTGAAACAGGCGAAAGCGGCCATGCTGCCATCCATTAACGCCAATGCGGCCGCGAACACATCGTTCCCGTCCAAAAACAGCCTCAACGGGCTCAGCCTCAATAACTTCCTGAAGCAGGACCACATCGAGGATTACACCCTCGGCGTCGGCCTTTCCTGGGAGATCGATGTATGGGGCAAGATCCGCCGGCAGAAGGAAGCCGCGCTGGCGCAGTACCTGCAAACCTTCGAAGCCGCCCGCGCCGTGCAGACCGGCATCGTGGCCCAGGTAGCCAACAGCTACTTCAACCTCCTCATGCTCGACGCGCAGCTCGACATCGCCAGGCGCAATGCCGCCCTCAGCGACACCATCGTGCAAATGATCCGCATGCAGAAAACCGCCGGCGAAGTGACCGAACTGGCCGTTCAGCAAGCCTTAGCGCAACAGCAACAGGCGGAACTGCTCATCCCGCAGCTGGAACAGGCCGCTACCATCCAGGAAAACGCCATCCGCATCCTCATGGGCGAACTGCCCGGCACAGTGAACAGAAGCGCTTCGCTGTATGGTTATAAGGTGTGGGACAGCCTCCAGACCGGCGTTCCCGCCAAAGTGATCGCCAACCGGCCGGACGTGAAAGCCTCCGAAATGGGGCTCAAAGCCGCCAACGCCAACGTAGGCGCCGCGCAGGGGGCCATGTACCCCGCGCTTAGCCTCACGGCCAACGGTGGACTGAACGCCTACGAAATCGGGAAATGGTTCCAGGGGCATTCGCTCTTCGGAACAGTGGCAGGCAACATCGCGCAGCCGATCTTCCAGCAACGCCGGCTGAAAACCCAGCTGGAAATCGCAAAGAACGACCGCGACCAGGCCGCTATCCGGTTCAAACAATCCGTGACCGTTGCGGTTCGGGAAGTGACCGACGCGCTGGTGCAACTGGATAAACTCCAGCAGCAGCAAACCATCGCCGGATCCCGCTTCCAAACCACCCAGCAGGCCGTTATCAACGCCCGCCTGCTGTTCCGCAGCGGCCTGGCCAATTACCTGGAAGTCATCAGCGCACAAGGCAGCAGCCTCCAGGCAGAACTGACCCAGGCAGACATAAAACGCCAACGCCTCACCGCCATGGTAGACCTGTACCGGTCGCTCGGCGGCGGCTACCAATAACGGCGATCCCGCAGGCAGATGATAGTTGTTGAATTCAAATCAACAGACAGGTTGGAAGGAAGTAATGCAACGGCAACTGTCATCTGTCAGTGGTTATCGCTCAGTTGACCATATAGAAGATAGCTGCGGATGGTTGATGACATTTCGGCTCAACAGACAGGTAAAGGAAGTAATGCACATTGCGATTATCAACTATCTGCGGTTATCCAATTTCATGAAACAAACAGATGATAACGAAAAGTTGAAAGTTGAACAAAATAGGTAGTTGCGGACAGTTGAAAGTTGTCTTACTCAAATCAACAGACAGGTTGTAAGGAAGTAATGCACAAGGCAGCTGTCTTCTGTCTGCGATTATCGCTCTTCATGAACATCAGGTTGTACCGGCAGGAGAAATCCTGCCGGTTTTTTTTGCACATTGGGGTCCATTCATCGGTTCAGTATAGTTGAAAGTTTTCCGAATGGGAAAGCCCGATGAACGAAGGCACGGAAATCAGGGTGGTGTTGCCTTCCGTGACCTGACGCCATGTTCCGCCTTTCATCAAATTGAATTCCGCTTTTACCGGGCGATGCGTATATTGTTTTCGAACAATGAAATAGCTCCCGATGACGCGTATCTACAATATACTTTTGCAGGGCGCCTTGCTGCTGGCGCTCGTTCCTGCCCTCGCACAGGACACGTACACCTTCCGCGACGCCCTGTTTGTGGCCAGTCCGCAGCGGTATGGCCGCGAAGCCATTTATACCGACGCCCTCGCATACCGGCTCTACGCCAACGAACTGAAGCCGCCCAAAGACGGTGAAGTTTTCAGCGATACCCTGACCTGGCGCGCCGTTACGGCGGATTCTGCCCGGCGCCTGTTCCGGCGTGGCGGTGGGAGGGGCAGCTTCGGGCGGGGAGGGTATTTTTACCTGACGTACCAATCCGATAAGGCGCAAACGGCGCTGCTGAACATCCGCGGCAACAGCGGCCTGTACATCAACGGCGAACCGCATACCGGCGATCCCTACAATTCGGGATGGCTCTATATTCCGGTGCAATTGAAGAAGGGGTTGAACGAATTGTACGTCCGCGGGACGATGATCACCGCCAGTCTCAGTTTCCCCGGAAAGCCGGTGCAGTTACAGGCGGCAGATGCCACGTTGCCGTCGATCGTTACGGGGCGGGGCGATGCGCAATTGCAAGGTGCGCTGGTGGTGATTAACAGCGCTTCGGCTGAAATGCGGAAACTGCGGCTGAAAGCCGTTATTGGGGGACGGGAAACACTGACCGACGTGCCCGCCGTTCCGAAATACTCCTCGCGAAAAGTGCCGTTTACCTTCGACCCTGCGGGCGTCACCGCTCCCGGGAAAGTGGAATGCACGGTTTCCCTGCTGGAGGGCGACCGGCTGCTCGACGAAGCCAAAGTATCGATAGAAGCCGTTTCCCCGGCGGAAAAATACAGTAATACCTTCATCAGCGCCATCGACGGCAGCTTGCAATATTACGCCGTGGCGCCGCAGGCGGGCGGTTCCCGGAAGGGATCGGCGCTTTTCCTGTCTGTTCATGGCGCGGGCGTGGAAGCGATCGGGCAGGCGAGGGCTTACCAGTCGAAGGA
This sequence comes from Chitinophaga rhizosphaerae, assembly GCF_003958645.1. Classification (GTDB taxonomy): domain Bacteria; phylum Bacteroidota; class Bacteroidia; order Chitinophagales; family Chitinophagaceae; genus Chitinophaga; species Chitinophaga rhizosphaerae. The sequence continues at coordinate 1,700 of NZ_RXLO01000020.1, read as the reverse complement.
TTGGGGAACGCTCGTGGCCGCTACGAACCGCCGGCCGAGGGGTTTCAACTGGGAAGACTGGGGGCGGATGGATGCGCTGGAAGTGCTGGCCCTGGCCCGCCGCTCGTTCGAGCCGGATCCGCAGCGGATCTACCTCACGGGGCATTCGATGGGCGGCCACGGCACCTGGTTCCTCGGGGCTACGTATCCCGCCAACTGGGCCGCCATCGCGCCGAGTGCGGGATATCCCACGTTGAAAGGGTATGGTTCGGCGGATGGACTGGTGCCCGACGGCAGCAACGACCCCATGGAGAAAATGCTGCTCCGCGCCGGCAACCAGAGTGACGTGATCCGGCTGGCGGAGAATTACAAACCGCTGGGTGTATATGTTTTTCATGGAGATGCGGATAGGGTAGTGCCCGTGACGTACGCCCGCCAGATGCGCGAAGTGCTGGCCAAATTCCATCCCGATTTCAGTTACTGCGAATATCCCGGCGGGGAACATTGGTTCGGGGATATCAGCGTAGACTGGCAGCCGATCTTCGATTTCTTCCATTGGCGCCGCCGCCCGGCAGATTCCGCCGTCAACGTCATCGACTTTACTACCGCCAATCCGGGGATTTCCGAAGCGTACCGCTGGGCAACTGTCTACCAGCAAAAGCAGGCGCTGCATTACAGCCGCATCCGCCTGAAGCGCGACCGGGCTGCGGGTATCATCGAAGGGCAAACGGAGAACGTCCGCCTCCTCCGCCTCGACGTTTCCGAATTTACCGGTAAAAAGCTCACCCTGAAGCTGGACGGGTCGGAGCTGCAACACACAGCATCCGCGCAGCCATTATTCCTCCTGCGAACGGAAACCGGCTGGCAGCCTGCGCCCGTGCCGGCCAGGTCGGAAAAGGGTCCCCACCGCTACGGGACGCTCAAAGACGCTTTCAACCACCGCATGCTGTTCGTGTACAGTACCGGCGGCACGGCGGAAGAAAACGAATGGAGCTTCAACAAAGCCCGGTACGACGCCGAAACCTGGTACTACCGCGGCAATGGCGCCATAGACATCATCGCTGATAAAGATTATGACCTGAAAAAATACCCCGGCAGGGGCGTGATCCTCTACGGCAACCAAAGCACCAACAAAGCCTGGAATACCCTGCTGTCGGGCGCGCCGATACAAGTGCAGCGCAACAGGATCACCGCCGGCGGCAAAACCTGGACGGGCCCGGATATGAGTGCCAGCTTCGTTTGGCCTTTGCCGGGATCGGAAAAGGCCTCGGTGGCGGTGATCGGCGGCACCGGTATCATGGGGATGAAGGCGGCGTATGCGAATCAATATTTCGCCGGTGCGAGCGGGTTTCCCGATTACATGATCTATAATACCGGCATGCTGTTATCCGGCGCGAAAGGCGTTAAAATGGCCGGTTTCTTCGACCATGCATGGCGTTTAACGGATGCCGACAGGATTGTTGCGGAATAAATGGAATGCCTGAAAACTAGTCCGGTCAACCGTTTGCGCGGTTGACCGGATTTTTTTTGACGGTGGTTAATGTATCGTAATAAACATTATATCCTCCCCCCAAAAACAAAAATTCCCGATACAGAAAGTATAACTATTTTGCAATCAATTTAATATCAGGGTTATAGACGATAATCAATTAAACAAAAAATCCGATTAATAACAAACTTATTCCCTCCCCGCCGCAGGCACTGCTTCCGGACCCAGTTGA
>NZ_RXLO01000002.1 GCF_003958645.1 Chitinophaga rhizosphaerae | reverse complement strand
CTTATGGTGGTTTTGCCGAGGGTGTTCACCTCTTCCCATTCCGAACAGAGAAGTTAAGCCCCTCATGGCCGATGGTACTGCACTATCATGCGGGAGAGTAGGTAGCTGCCATATTTATTGGAAAAAGGTTCAGGAGCAATCCTGGACCTTTTTTTATTTATACCCATCCCGGAATGTACCTCTACTTTGCACTTCCCCTGTGGATAATTCGCCCTCAAAAGCCCGCAGCCCCTCAAAATAGCGCGCCATAAATATGCAATACACATTGTAATTGCACTTACCGTACAAATGTACCCTTACTCCAAACACAACTTCTATCCGCCGAAAAACACGCGCTTTTATTTACCCCCTGTCAAATACGACGGCATCACCGGATGATGTACTGTTCCTGATCGCCAACTTGCCCGCGAAATTTTGTAGCCGCGACAACGATGCCGATTTGAAAATGACCACATACGCCACCCCGGCAACTTGCCGAACAGGATTTCCTCGCTGATAAAAAAGCAGTATTCCGGAATAGAAACACGCTCAACTATCCCGATAGCGAAAGGAAAAAGTCGGAGGTAAAGCGCATCTAAAAAGAGGATGGATGATTTTGGCCGATGAAATCGCCTCTTTTCTGCATGTCTCCGGTAGCGGTGAAGACCTGAATGGAACGGAGGACTGGCTTTTCCGGAAAGATTCGCAGGAAGGAACGGAGAAAGTACTGCATCGTAACGGCGATATCGCTTTGAAAATCTTTCAGGTGCAGTTGAATTTCGGAATTGATGTGGATAACTTCCCCTGCTGCCTCGGTTGAATCGTTGCCGATCTGCCGTATCTATACATCTCCGGCTTCCCATCGTCCTTACAATTATTCAACACCCTATATCGTTATCCGGATAGTAAAAAGATGCGGTCGTTTATCACCGGCTACATCCAACGGTACGAAATCATGCTGTCTGAAAATATTAATTTTATAAAAGACGAGGGCTTGTAGACTACCATCATGCCGACACTATACCAGGTTTTGGGCGTCCCGGAAAATGCGGCGCCTGCGTTCATCAAAGGTGCTTTCCGGAAGTTGTCCATGCAATACCATCCGGACCGCAATCCCGGCAATCCCGCCGCGGAGGCCCTTTTCCGTGAAATCCTCGAAGCATATCGCATCCTTTCCGATCCAAACGACCGCCTGCGCTACGACCGCCAGCTCGCCTGGAGCCGCGTGCCCCCCGTTCCCACGGCCACACAAACAAAACAGCATACACCGCCACGGAATCAACCGGCTGGCGGATACCGGAACCCTGCTCCACCGCCCCCTCACGCCGCGCAACCACCGCGCACCATGCCCCTGAAATTCATGGGCATCGTGTTGGGTGCCTTGATTTTGCTTTTCGTAGGGTTGTACAATTTCGGCCCGAAACCCAAAGATGCGATTCTGCCGGAAATCGAATATAACCCGCAAAACGTTGCGAATCTGCCGAAAGGCGTCTCCCCGGAACAGCACGTCCTGTTTGCCAACGGCGATACTACCACATACGGGGAATGGCACGAATCCATCTCGCACCACACCGTCAACGAATCCTGGCAGTCGTTCGGCGCACAGGGTACGCCGGCGCTGTTTGTCACCATTTATTTTACGCCAGACAGGCATACCTATTGCGATTTCGTTTTCCTGGAAGATGGGGAAGGCACTTTCAGGCAGGTGTTTCGCTACCACGGCGGTACCTATAAAAACGGAACGCTCGTCCAGCTTTTCTTCGGAAGGGACGTGGAGCCGGAGAATTGCGGTGATTGTGAAGCGGACGACCTCCCCAATCCCGGGATTACCGGAATTTTCCTCCGCGAATTAACGGAAGGCTACCGTTTTGAAAACGCGACCCAACGCCATGAAAGGAAGATCCGGCAGAACCTGGAATGGTTGGCCGCCAATGCGGATGTGGTGGATTTCGGGCCAGGCGGGCTGCAGCGACAGTTTCTCCGGCAAATGCTGACATGGCATTTCCTGCATCGTGCGGATGCCTCTGCCGAAGAGGTTTTTAGGGAATATTACCAACGACCGGATGTGGATAAAGCCTGGGAAGCGATCGCCCGGCTGATTAAAAATTATGAAAACAAAATAGCCTTCGATGTTGCATTGCTGCATTCGAAGGCTATCTGAGCCACCCATCGGAATCGAACCGACGACCTGTTATTTACGAAACAACCGCTCTAACCAGCTGAGCTAGGGTGGCAGGTGGTGCAAAAATAATGTCCGGAACGAAATAAATTACTATCGCACCCAAAAAAAACTTTATTTATACCTCCTCGTTTTCCTCCTCATCTTCTTCATCGTCTTCCCGCATCGCTTCGCGAACGTTATCTGCTTCCACGGAAAGCGCGTCCCACAGGATGTCTTTCAGCTGCTGCAAACCCGCTTGCGTGACCGAGGAAATGAAAACATGCGGCACATCGGCGGGCAGTTCCGCGGAGATGGCTTCCTGAAGCTCTTCGTCGAGCATATCGCTTTTGGAGATGGCGATGAGGAATTGTTTATCGAGAAGTTCGGGATTGTATTGTTCGAGCTCGTTGACGAGGATGTCGAATTCCTTTTTGTGATCGGGGCTATCGGCGGGGATGACGAACAGCAGCACGGCATTCCGCTCGATGTGGCGGAGGAACCGGTGGCCGAGGCCTTTGCCTTCGTGTGCGCCTTCGATGATACCCGGGAGATCGGCCATGCAAAACGAGCGATCGTCGCGGTAATGCACCATGCCGAGTTGGGGCGTGAGGGTGGTGAAGGCGTAGTTCGCGATTTTAGGCCTGGCGGCGGTGATGCTGGACAGGAGGGTGGATTTGCCGGCGTTGGGGAAACCCACCAGCCCGACGTCTGCCAACACTTTGAGTTCCAGTACCTTCCATCCTTCAAGGCCGGGTTGGCCCGGCTGGGCGTATTCGGGAGCCTGGTTGGTGGCGCTTTTGAAATAGGCGTTGCCGCGGCCGCCCTGGCCGCCCGGCATGAAGATGATCTCTTCGCCGTCTTTCATCACTTCTGCCTCCACTTCGCCGGTTTCTTCGTCGCGCACGATCGTGCCGAGGGGCACTTCGATCACGATATCTTTCCCGTTGTGGCCGGTGCAATTGTCGCCGCTACCGTTCCCGCCGTTTTCGGCGAGCACGTTTTTGTACCAGCGAAGGTGCAGCAGCGTCCACAGTTGGGAGTTTCCGCGGAGGATGAGATGCCCGCCACGGCCGCCGTCGCCCCCATCTGGACCGGCAAGCGCCTTGAATTTGGTGCGCATAAAGTGCCTGCTGCCGGCGCCGCCGTGGCCGGATTTACAGAATACCCTGATATAGTCTACAAAATTCTCCATGATTCAATATTTGCCTGCTTCGGTGTTGGCCGGGAACAAAAGCAAAACGCAAAGATCGTAAAGTTTGGCTTTACCTGATCTTTGCGTTGTAAATATGATGCAAAACGGGCTGGCTACACGCGCACGCCCATCAGATCGTCGATTTCTTTGCTGAGCGATTCGAAAATGTTTTCGATGGTGCCTTCGCCCTTGATTTTCTTCAGTTTGCCGAATTTGGCGTAGTGATCGGCAACGGGAGCGGTTTTGTTATGATACTCCACGATGCGTTTTTTCACCACCTCTTCGCTGGCATCATCAGAACGGCCGGAGGTATGACCGCGCTCCAGGAGGCGGCGAACCAGCTCATCTTCAGGTACTTCGAGGCTCAGGACGGCGGAAATGGCCGTTTTCTTGAGGGTCAGCAGCTTGTCTAACGCTTCCGCCTGGGCGGTGGTACGCGGAAAGCCGTCGAAAATGAAGCCGCGGGCTTCAGGATTGGCGTCCAGCTTGGAGGAGATCATGCCGATCACCACCTCGTCGGGCACCAGTAAGCCCTGGTCCATCACCTTCTGCGCTTCCAGGCCGAGCGGCGTTTTTGCCGCGATCTCGGAGCGCAACAGGTCGCCGGTAGACAGGTGAATCAATCCGTACTTTTCGATAATGTTGGCACTCTGCGTTCCTTTCCCGCTGCCGGGAGGGCCAAATAGAATTAAATTGACCATGTGTTGCTGATAAAAATTGACCGCAAGCAATAGGCTTGCGCTTGTTTACAGGTTCGTTCGCGATGCTTCTTCTTACAGTCTGCGCCCTAAAAAGGTTCATCCATCAACGGGCCGTAAGGTGCAAATATAATAAGAAATTGAATGAGTTGGTAATTTATATTGTAATTACTGAATTCTGGCGAATGTATCAGCCAAATTAATAAAGATAATTCAAGAAAAGAAGGAAAAACGTAGACGACGATTAAATCAATCCATCCCAATTCGACCATCCGTCCCAAAGATATATTCGAATAATGCAATGCGTTCGCCGTCAGTCAATTCCCGCTGGTGGATGCACAGGATTTTTGTTATGTTTATGACATGATGAGATTATTAACGGTAGCAGGGCTGAGCGGATTGCTCATGGCCGCTTCCGCCCGGCCGGAAAGCTTCCTCGAGAAACCATCCATCCAAACGGACAACACCATGCAGGCGCGCCCGGGCCCCGGGCCGGCCGAACGCTGGGTCGACAGTGTATTCAATTCACTCAGTCATGAAGAACGGATCGCGCAGCTGATCATGATCCGCGTGCATTCCAACCTTGGGGCAGACCATGTTGCCGCCGTTCTCAACGATATCCGCAACGTGAAAGTAGGCGGGATCGTGACGTTCCAGGGCGGACCGGGGCGGCAGGCCCACCTCGTCAACCGCCTGCAGGCGGCCAGCAAAACGCCGCTGCTCGTAGCGGTAGACGGTGAATGGGGGCTCGGAATGCGGTTCGTGGACAGCGTCATCGCTTTCCCGCGGAACCTGATGCTGGGGGCGGTGCAAGACAGTGCGCTCATTTACGAAGTGGGCAAGGCGATCGGCGAACAATGCCGGCGGATGGGCATCCAGTATAACTTCGCGCCCGTTCTCGATGTCAACAACAATCCCGAAAACCCCGTGATCAACGACCGATCTTTCGGGGAAGACAAATACCAGGTGGCGCGCCTCGGCGTGGCCATCATCAAAGGGATGCAGGACGTGGGCGTGATGGCCTGCGCCAAGCACTTCCCCGGGCATGGCGATACCGACGTGGATTCGCACCACGACCTGCCGGTGATCCGGAAATCGCTGGCCAGCCTCGACTCCCTCGAACTGTATCCCTTCCGCCGCGCCATCGAGGCCGGCGTGGCATCGGTGATGATCGCCCATCTGAACGTTCCCGCGATCGACAACAAGCCCAACACCCCCACATCCATCTCCTACAAAACCGTTACGGACATGTTGAAAAAAGACATGGGCTTCGACGGGATCGTGGTGACCGATGCACTGGAAATGCAGGGCATCCGCAAATATTACAGCAACGGGCAGGAATCGCTGCAGAGCCTCCTGGCGGGGAACGACCTTATGGAACTGCCGTCCACGGCGCGCGGGAGCGTGCAGGCCATCGCAACGGCCATCCGGAAGGGACAGATCAGCCGGGAAGAAGTTTACCGCCGCGTCAAGAAAGTGCTGCGCTCCAAATACGATGCAGGACTGGCCTCCCTCCAGCCCATCGATGCCCGCAACATCGCAGCAGACCTCAACGCGCCGGTGCTCCCTCTCCGCCGCCGGATCTCGGAAGAGGCCATCACCGTACTTCGCAACGATAATCACCTCCTGCCCGTATCCACCGTTCCCGGCCAGCAGAAAATAGCCGTGGTAGCCGTGGGGGTAGACGGCGGCAACAATACCTTCCTTTCCGCCGTGCGCGCCCACCGCCCCGATGTGGCGGGATACGTGTTCAGCCCCAGGCAAACCGAAGCCCAGGTGGCCGGAATGGTCAAAGTGCTGAAAAGGGATTACGACGCCGTGATCATCGCACTGCAGCATTACAGCCGCAGGCCTGCGAACAATTACGGCATCACCCGGGCCGAAAGGGCCGTCATCAACCAGATACAGGAAGAAATGCCCGCCGTGACGGTCGCGTTCGGCAACCCCTACGCCATCCGTTATTTCTGCGACGCGCCCACGGTCATCGCGGCATACGAAGACGATAGCATCACCCACCGCGCGGCGGCAGACGTGATTTTCGGTAAAACGCAGCCGAAAGGGAAGCTGCCCGTTACCGTATGCGAGAATTTCCCCTTCGGTACCGGGCTCACCAGTCTTGTCCCCGAAACTCCGGCCGTGACGGCGGCAACCATCGACCCGGAAAGCGTGGGTATGAAAAGCGCCGTCCTGCAAAGGATCGACTCGCTGGCATACGACATGATCGCCCAGGGTGCGGCACCCGGATGCCAGGTGCTGGCGGTGAAAGACGGCAAACTCGTCTACCATAAAAATTTCGGTTTTTACGATTACAGCCAACGTGAAAAAGTGACCGACAGTTCCGTGTACGATCTGGCTTCTGTCACTAAAATCTGCGCTACCACGCTGTCTGTGATGCGGTTGTACGACGAAGGCAAGTTGCGTCTTGATGCTACGCTGGGCGATTACCTGCCCTGGGTGCGCGGGACGGACAAGGCAAAACTCACGATCCGCGACGTGCTCCTTCACCAGGCGGGCCTCGTAGCCTACATTCCCTTTTACAAGGAAACGCTCATGCCCAACGGCTGGCCCGACACCTTGCTGTTCGCCCCCCAGCAGGATTCCCTGCACACCGTACGGGTCGCGGAAAACCTGTATATGGAACGCCGGTACGAAGACACCATGTTCCGCCGGATACTCGACAGCAGATTGCTGCCCGCGGGCCGCAGGTATATTTACAGCGATAATGATTTCATTTTCCTCGGGAAGATCGTGGAAGCGCTTACCGGCCAGCATCTCGACCATTACGTGCGCGAAACTTTCTACGAGCCCCTCGGCCTGCAGACCACAGGCTTCGAGCCGAGGAGCCGGCTGGCGCTGAGCCGTCTGGTTCCCACGGAATTCGAGTCCAATTTCAGGGTGCAATGGATCCGTGGGGATGTGCACGACCCCGGTGCCGCGATGTTCGGCGGCGTGGCCGGCCATGCAGGGCTGTTCTCCAGCGCCAGCGACCTGGGCGTGCTGGTCCAGATGCTGCTGAATGGCGGCGCGTATAACGGGACCCAGTTCATCCGTCCTGCCACGATCCAGATGTTCACGGGGTATCATTCCGGGATCAGCCGCCGCGGGCTGGGGTGGGACAAGCCCGAGAAAGACAATGCCACGCGGAGAGACCCTTATCCCTGCAAGTCTTGCTCCCCGCAAACCTACGGCCATACCGGGTTTACGGGAACCTGCGTGTGGATAGACCCGGCGAAGAACCTGGGGTTTATATTTTTAAGCAACCGGGTTTGCCCGAACGGGGGAACGAATTACAAGTTATCGAGCCTGAAGGTGCGGGAGAATATGATGGAGACGTTATACCAGGCAATGCTGTAGGAAGAAGATTTTCGATAAAGGGACGGGGCCGGTATTACGCCGGCCCCGTTGTTTTTGGTGTTAACGAAACAGGCAGCCGGTGAGCGGGGTCACGGGCTGCCTGTGGGGAACATGGGGCTGGAAGAGCCAGGGGTTATTATTCGACAGACACGGCGCGGTTTACCATGTACTGCGTTTTGATAACAACGGATTTTTCCAGTTTATTTTTTCCATTTCTGATTTCGAAGGTATAGTCGCCGTCTTCCAGCTTCTCGAGGTTGTAGCGGCCAACAAACCGGGATGAATTCAGGTCGAGCGCTTCTTTGTGAAGCGTATTGTTGTACCCGTCTTTGATGTAAAGGGTAAGTTTGTCTTGCATGGGATTGTCGATCTGCACGATGAATTTCAGGCCGCGGGCGCCTTCCTGTGCGATGTCGATCCTGCATCCTCTTTTTACCATATAGTTGGCGTCTTCAGGGCCTTTCTCTGCGCGGGTTTCGCGGTTGGCCGGCTCGGTGGCGTAGGCGAAAGCGCTTTCCTGCGCGAGGGCTTGCATCGAGATGCCGATGATCAGTAAAACCGTCGTGATAAATCGTTTTGGAGCTGCAACAAATGTCTTTTTCATTTCTTGGATATTTTAATAGTTAACTTTCTCTGGTTTCGTAAGTGTCTTTCTTTTTGACACCACAAAGGTCCAGCCTTGTCGTTAAGCCATCATTAAGCGGGCATTAAGTAAATGTGAGCAGATCGTTGATTTTTTGTTATCGATAGGTAATTGCCTTGGTAAATTGCTCGAACGGTAGATCGTTTTGGAACGGGGTATCGGAACTGTCTGTAAGCTGCTGACGGGCTAAAGTTGTTAATCGTCTGTTAATCGGGAAAACGAAAGTACGATTTAACGCTATACAAAAATCAAAACGGAAAGATTTTTTTTCGTAAGGATAGCGTACCAAATACACGAACGCCGCCGGCCGGAGGGGCCTGGCGGCGTTCGTTCGCTATTGTCTTGTAATTGATAACGGCTTGTTAATTATAGCCGGGGTTTTGCTTGATTTTATCGTTCCTCCGGATCTCCGCCGCCATGATCGGCACGAGGTAGTGCTTGTCGGAGAAAACGCGGTCTTGCCCGCTGTTCACTACCTTGTACGACCAGGTGTAAGTGGTGCCGTCGGGGTTCAGTTTCCCGAAGATCTCGATCCCGTTCGCGGGGCCGGTGAATGCGGTTTTGGCGATCATCCAGCGGCGGGCGTCGTAGTAGCGGTGGTCTTCGAACGCAAGCTCGTAGCGGCGCTCGTAGCGCATCGCTTCCCGGAGCGCATCGCCTGTAACCGTATTGGCCAAAGCCGGCATGCCGCCACGGGTACGGATTTGATTGATCAGCGGGCGCGCTTCGTCAAACCTGTTCAGCTCGATCATCGCTTCGGCCGCGTTCAGCAAAATCTCGGAATAGCGGAACCAGGGCCAGGCCTGGTCGCCTCGGAAGAATTGCGCGTCGAGCGTAATGTCCATGAACTTGCGGATGTAATATCCGGTATAGGTGCCGTTCCAGTTCTCGATCGCACTGGCGCGCGTGTCGAGACCGTTTTGCACAACGATCGCGCCCTGTGCATTTTTCTTTTCGAATTTACCGGTCTGGATTTCACCTACAGGATCGAGGGCGATGGCATCCGCCGGACGTTTCTTCCATTTCGCGCCGTTATACAAAATTGTTGCGTAGAAGCGGGGATCGCGGTTTGCGTAAGGGTTTGCCGCATGCGCGGGATTGGCCCAGCTGAAAGCGGATCCGTCCGCCATCTGGTATCCGGATACGAAGTTTTCCAGGGGAACGTTGCCGCCCCAGTTGTGGTACCCGTTCGGCCCGTTGTACAAGTCGTGCGAAGTGCCCTGGAACTGGCGGTTGAAATACCGCGCGAAAATGATCTCCGGATTATCCTTGTCCAGAAACACGCGGGTATAGTTGTCGGTAGCGTTGGACGTGGGTTTGTAGATGGAGAAAACGTTCAGGTCGATGATCGCCCTGGAAGCGTCGAGGGCTTTCTGGTAGCGTTGGTCCTGCGTGGCCGGGGTCGCGTTCACATAGCCGCGGTACGCCTGGTCGGCCGGGATGTTCGGCTGGTTGAAAAGATCGCTGGCGGCGAACGTGAGAATGCGTGCTTTCAGGGCCATGGCGGCGTATTTGGTGGCGCGGCCGGGCTGTTCGTGCTTGGGCGGGAGGATGCCTGCCGCCTTGTCGCAATCTTCCACGATGAAATTCACGCATTCTTCAAACGATCCGCGGGCGATGAGCATTTCATCCCGGTTTTCGAGCGAGTACGGTTTCTTCACGAGCGGAACGCCGCCCCAATATCTCACGAGGGTGTGATAAAAGAACGCGCGGAGATAATGCACTTCCCCGATGAGCCGCTGCCGCTGGGCTTCGTCCGTAAACGGCACTTTCCCGATCATTTCGAAGAAAATATTACAGTTACGGATGGCGCGGTAATATTTCTCCCACTCGCCGTACCGGTCGTTGAACGCACCAAGATCGTCGGGCGAAAGCGCATCGGTTACCGCCGTTTGGGTCCCGTAGTTATGGATAAACCGGCTTTCGTCCGATACCGAGCTGAGCATCACTTCGGTAAAGCCATGCCGCATTTGCAGGTACAAATTGTTGACGTAAGCCACCACCAGCGGAGGATCTTTCCATACGTCTTCGTCGCTGTAATCGTTCAGCGGCTTTTTATTCAGTATGTCTTTGTTGCAGGCAGCAGAAAACAACGTCATCGCCGCAATAAGCATATATGTAAGGTGTTGAATTGTTCTTTTCATGACGCTTGTTTTAGAAGGTGAGGTTCAGGCCAACGTTGAAGATGCGCGTTTGCGGATAGAATTGTCCGCTGCCGGAGGGCGATTCCGGGTCAAAGATCTTCACCTTGTCGAACGTAATGAGGTTCTGTCCGCTCACGTAAATCCGCAGGTCTTCGATGCCGGCGCGTTTCCGGAGGCGTTCGGGGATGGTGTACCCCAGTTCCACCGTCTTCAGTCGCAGATAATCGGTATTCCAGAACCAGAAAGAGTTGGGACGGCTCACCCAGTACTCACGGTCACGGTCGTACGGCCGCGGCATGGAAGCGTCGAGGTTGTCGGTCGTCCAGCGGTCGTTAGCGATCTTCATGGGGAAGTTCCCGATGAGGCCGGATTCCGTCCGGATGTACTGGCTCGATCCGGTGGCGCCCTGCCACAGCATCGTCACATCGAAATTGCGATAATTGGCCGCCAGCGTGAGCCCGTAGTTCCAGGTCGGGTATTCTGAACGGTCGATGCGCATGCGGTCGAGGTCGTTGATCACCCCGTCTCCCTTACCGTCTTTGGTGGGTAAGTCTTCGAAGATGATATCGCCAGGCCGTGCGCCGCCTACATGTGGATAACTGTTTACGTGGTCGGCGTCGCGGAAGATGCCGATAGCGCGGTAATAGAGCGGTGCGCCGATCTGTTTGCCGGTCACTTTCTGCCATTCGGGCGTGTTCGGCGCTTCGTCCCAGTTCACGATCTTGTTTTTGGCGTGGGAAATGTTCGCCACGATTTCGTAGGTGAACTTGTTCACGGTGCGCTTGTGGGTGATGTGCAGGTCCACGCCTTTGTTCTTCACTTCCCCGATGTTTTCATCCGGCAGCGTCATGCCGGTATACAGCGGGATGGAAGCCTGGCGCGGCGCCAGGATGTCTTTTCGGTGCGTGAAGAAGAACTCCGCTTCCAGCCCGATCAAACCGTTGAACAGCTTCGTTTCCAGCGCGATGTCGGTGTTGTTGGACCGCTCCCAGGTGATGAACGGGTTGGGAATGGTAGACGGGTTGATGGCGCTGTTGGGCGTGCCGCCGAAAACGGGCCCGTTGGCGATGATGTTGTAAGTCTGCACGTACTGGAATGCCTTGATGAGGTCGTTCCCCATTTGTCCGTAAGACGCGCGGATTTTGAAATAATCCATCGTGGAACCGAACGTCGATTTCCAGAACGGTTCGCTGCTCAGTACCCAACCGGCGGAAACGCCGGGGAAGAAACCGAACCTGCGGCCTTCGGGGAAGTTCTGCGACCCGTCGTACCGCCAGTTGAAATCGAACAGGTATTTTTCGGAGTAGTTGTAGGAGAAACGGCCGAAATAGTTCAGGCGGGCGTATTCGAAGCCGCTGCCGCTATTGTCTTTCTCGTCGTTGGAGCCGGCATTGATCTGGTCAACGGAACCGGAGAGATAATACTTCCGCTTCAACCATGCCGCATCGCCGCGCTGCTCGCTGCGTTCTATCGCAACAATGCCGCCCACGTTGTGTTTGCCGAATGCGCGGATATAGTTGATCTTCCCATTCAGGGTGATGTTCTGGCCCTGGTTGAACCATTCTTCCAGTTCGGGGGCGGATACACCGCGGTTGGAACCGGAAACTTTCGGTTGGCCGTTCTGATCGAAACCGTTGAAGGAATACAGCGTCCAGGGCTTGATGAAGCGCTTGTTGAAGTTGAAAGACTGGTCCAGCGCAAAGTTGGCGTCGAGGAAGAGGCCTTCCACCTGCGGGATGTACAGTACGGCGCCGAGGTTGCTGTTGAGGATGTAGGTTTTGTCTTTCTGGTACCCGATGGCGTTGGTACTGGTTACCACGGGGTTGTCGCCGTATTCGATATCGGGGCCGGGCAGTCCGTTGGGCCAGACGGCGGCTTCTGTGGGCCGTCCGCGAAGGAGGGCGCGGAAGATGGAACCGGCGCTCCTCGGCGGGAAGTTCCTGTCTTCGAGCCGGCCGGCCACGTCGAGGCGAACGGTGAAGTATTTGTTGACGTTCGCGTCGAGGTTGATGCGGACGTTATGCTGCCGGTATTTGGTGGCGCTTTCCTTGAAGATCCCGTCCTGGAAAAGGGTGCCGAGGGAAACGAAATAGATGAACTTGTCTGACCCGCCGCGCAGCGAGAGATCATGACGGTTCTGGCTGCTGAGGGGCTTCACCACTTCGCCTACCCAGTCGGTGTTGGGATGCGTCCAGGGGTCGGAGCCGGAAGCGAACTTCTGGATGTCCTGGTCGGTGAAGGGTGCCGTTCCGCCTGCATTGACGTTGATTTCATTCACGATCCTGGCATACGTAGGGGCATCGGCCATTTCGGGAATACGCGTAGGTTGGGTGAAAGCCTGGTTGAAGCTGTAGCTCAGTGTAGGCTTGCCCGTTTTACCGCGCTTGGTTGTGATGAGGATAACGCCGTTGGCCGCGCGGGAACCGAAGATGGCGGCGGATGCGTCTTTCAGCACCGAAATGTTCTCGATGTCGTTCGGGTTCAGCCGCTGGAACCCGTCGCGGGGAATTCCGTCGATCACCACGAGCGGATCGGAGTTGTTGAAAGTGCTTCGGCCGCGGATGAGGATGCGGGAACCATCGTAGCCGGGCTCACCGCTGTTGTTGAGGGCCATCAGCCCGGAAACGCGGCCCACCAACGCGTTGGAAACGTTCACGGTCGGCGCCTGCTTGATTTCTTCCCCCTTCACCGTGCTCACCGAACCGGTTTTGGTCACTTTCTTGGTAACGCCATACCCCGTTACCACGTACTCGTCGAGCTGACTTTCCGTTTCCTTCAGGGTGATGGTGACGGAGGAAGCGCCATTGAGCGGGTACTCCTGGGTTTCGTACCCGATAAACTGGATCACGAGCACGGAATTGGGCTCCACGCCAGACAGCGTGAAGTTCCCTTTTTCATCTGTAACTGTCCCTTTGGTAGTGCCTTTCAATACTACCGTTACGCCGGGGAGGGAGACGTTCTTGCCATCCCTGATTTTTCCCCTGACCGTTTGCTGGGTAGTTTGCTGGACAGATTGGGCGTGGGAGACGGGCATGTCCCCTGAAAAGACGGCGAGCACAGCCATGAGCATGGCTCCGCCATAACGTGGAATTCTTCGCATAACTGTAACGTGTTAGGTTTCGTTCAAAAAAATAGTAACGGGTATCGATTCAATAATTACCGATGCAATTCGTCAATGATATATTCACTGTGTCGTATCAACTCATCGTTGAAAATTCGTGGAATGCTTGAAGCATAGCCATGGGCATGGCTTTGCCGCAACGAGGAATGTTTAGCATAATTTTTTCTGTTTAGGTTTATTCAAAAAATGGCCACTGTATCGATTTAGATCCTTCTAATTACAGATGCAAGAATTCACTGTTATTACTATTGCATCCATATCATACAACCGGGCAACAAATCGGGCTACACTTAAACGGGTCTGGCTGTCTGTCGGGAAAAACGTGGAGGCGGACAGGCCTCCGGGAAAGATAATGGCGTGGCCAAAAGCCTGGCACAGCCGTAACGTGGAAAGTTTCGCATAACGTATCGGGTTTCGTTCAATAAATAGATTAACGGGTTCGATTCAGATTTCAGGAGTTAAGTTATCAAGATTTTCTTTAAATATTTTCTAAATAAGTGTAAGATGGACATAATAAAGTTTAGAAAATATCCGGTAACTTAGTCTTGATACTGCATATTCATGAAAGCGAGACTCTTACTGACTGTGGCCGTATTGACATTTTCGGCCTGCACCAAGGAAAAAAGCAAGGAAACGCCTAATAAGGGTACAACCTGCGATTATGCGCCCTACTTCACAGGCGCTACGTTTTCATATAATACGGTAGACGGGTCTGCCGATACGCTGCGCTATTCGCTCCTCGTAAAAGGCGACTCCATGATCAACGGCCAGCCCTGGCGTGTGCTCGAAGATGTGGACATGGGCGAAAAATCCCTTTTCCGCTGCGGCGGGGGAGAATATGAAACCATGGCCGATTTTTCAGACATCCCCGGTGCGCCGGCAGATAAATTCCACACTGTTTACCTCCGCGATAACCTGCCGCCCGGCGGGTCGTGGAATGAAACTATCGCGGTCGATATTCCCATTCTCGGGAAAGTCGACGTCACCGTTACGCACACCATCATCCAGAAAGGATCGCCTAAAACCACCAAACAGGGGCAAACTTTCGAAGATGTGATAGGCGTCAGGACGGAAGCATCCATTCCCCCGGTTTATCCCGCACAGGAAATATTCACGAATTTCTACGCGAAAGGGGTAGGCCTCATCCAGCTGGAAGGCCAGACAGACACGACGTACATAACATCGTACGTTTTTCCTTGATTGTCAGTTTATTATTCACCATCCTTCCAGGCCCAGAGGTACCGGCACGCGTGTGAACGGTAGGGCGCCCATTTGGCAGACAGTTCCAGCAACCGTGCGCGGTGCTGCTTTTTGTCGGAGTGGTCGAGCTTGTACAGCCGGGTCATGGCTTGCTGAATACCGAGATCGTCGGGAGAGAATATGTCTTCACGGCCCAGGTAGAACATGAGCAGCATTTCTACGGTCCACCGGCCCACGCCCTTGATGCGGGTGAGGTAGGCGATCACTTCTTCGTCGCTCATTTTGTGAAGGCGCGCGTCGGTCAGTTTTTCTTCGATAACGAAGCGGGCCACGTTGTGGACGTAGGAGACTTTGGCGTTGGAAAGCCCGATGGCGCGGAGGGTTTCGGGCGGGGTGTCGAGGATTTGCCGGGGCTTGGGTTCCTTGCCGCCGTAAAGCGCCAGGAATCTGCCGTAGATCACCTCCGCCACGCGGACAGACAACTGTTGGCTCATGATGGAGCCCACGAGCTTCAGTGCGATGTTTTTCCGCACCGGCAGTATTTCCAGCGGGGCGGAGACGATCTTTTGCAGTTTTTTATCCTTACGAAGATGTTGAATGTAAACTTCGTGCGGTGTCATGTTGTGAACGGTTAATCGATGGCGTAGGAAACGGTCCCGTCTTTCTCGTCTTTCAACTGGATGCCGATGGCCTGCAGCTGGTTCCGGATTTTATCTGACGTTGCGTAATCCTTGCGGCCCTTGGCTTCTTTCCGGATGTCGATCAGCAGTTGCAGCACGCCGTCGAGCTTGCCGGTGTCGGCGGTTTCTTCGGAACGCATGCCCAGGATGTCTACCAGGAACGTTTGCCAGGTGGTTTTGAGCAGGGCGAAAGTGGATTCGCTGAGCTCGTGCATTTTGATCTGACCGCCGCGGAGCGAATTCACGATGGGCGCCAGTTCGAAAAGATTGGCGAGCACGCGGGCGGTGCTGATGTCGTCGCTCATGGCGGTGGCGCAATCGTCGCAGAAGTCACGCACCTGCTTGTCCAGTTCATCGTTGATGGGGCTTCCGTTGCCGGCGTATTCCAGTTTCTGGAGCGTTTCGAAGGCAGACCAGAGGCGGGCCAGCCCTTTTTCCGCGGCCTGCAGGGCTTCGTTGGAGAAGTCGAGCGTGGAGCGGTAATGGGTCTGGAGGATGAAGAAACGGATGGTCATGGGGCTGTAGGCCTTTTCCAGCAGCGGGTGCGTGCCGGCGAAGAGGTCCGTGAGGCGGATGACGTTGCCGTAGCTTTTGCCCATCTTTTTCCCGTTGATGGTGATCATGTTGTTATGGACCCAATAGCGGGCCATCATGTCTCCATGCGCAACGGTGCTTTGGGCGATTTCGCATTCGTGGTGCGGGAACTGGAGGTCCATACCGCCGCCGTGAATATCGAATTGCTTGCCGAGGTATTTGCCGCTCATGGCGGAGCACTCGATGTGCCATCCGGGGAAGCCGTCGCCCCAGGGGCTGGGCCAGCGCATGAGATGCTCGGGCGGTGCTTTTTTCCACAGGGCGAAATCGACCTTGTTCCGCTTTTCGTCCTGGTTATCCAGTTCGCGGGTGGTTTCCAGCTGGTCTTCGATGACGCGGCCGCTGAGGATGCCGTAATGATGCTGTTCGGAATATTTCTTGACGTCGAAGTACACGGAGCCGTTGGCTTCGTAGGCGAACCCGTCGTCGATGATCTTTTTGATCATCTCGATCTGTTCCACGATGTGGCCGGTGGCGGTGGGCTCGATGCTGGGTTGGAGGTTGTTGAACTGTTCCATGGCCCAGTGGAAGAGGTTGGTGTATTTCTGCACCAGTTCCATGGGCTCCAGTTTTTCCAGCAGCGCGCCTTTGGCGATTTTGTCTTCCGCATCTCTTCCTTCTTCCTCAAAGTGCCCGGCGTCGGTGATATTGCGGACGTATCTCACTCTGTAGCCCAGGTGCAGCAGGTACCGGTACAGCACGTCGAACGTGATGAACGGGCGCGCATGGCCGAGGTGGGATTCCCCCGAAACGGTGGGGCCGCACACGTACATGCCCACGTGACCGGGATACAACGGTGTGAATACTTCTTTTTGTCGGCTTAGGGTATTGTGTAGTTTAAGCTGTTCTGACATATCAAAAGGTTCGAGGGGCGAATTTCGCATTTTATCACCCTAATTTCGAATTTTTTAGCCAAAAGCCGAAGACAAACTTATGAAGCTTATTCGTCCTCCCCGAACCGCAAATTCGTGATCACGGGGTAATGGTCGCTGAGATCGGTGGGGATGGTGCGGAAGCCGTGGACGGTAAACGCGGGATCCGCGAAGATGTAATCGATGCGCAGGGTGGGCGAGATGCCGGAGAAAGTTCTGCCCACACCGCTGCCTTTCTGCAGGAACGCGTCTTGCAGGTTGCCGCGGATGGTATAATAGGTATAACTGGCCGGGGTATCGTTGAAATCGCCGCAAACCACCACAGGATGCGGGCTCGTACGGATGAAATCGGCTACGATCACGGCCTGGCGGCTCCGGCGGACGTACGCGTCGCGCATTTTGTACAGGATGCCGCGCGTGGCCACGAGCCCCGTGTCTTTCTGGGCTTTCACTTTATTGATAGACTGGTAGTCTTCCTTGTTGAACCGGAAAGATTCGAGGTGCATGTTGATGATGCGGACCGTGTCTCCGTCCTTTAAGATGTCCGCGAAAATGAGGCTTTCGCCCAGTGGCCCGCTCGATAATTTTACTTTGTCGGACAGGATGATGGGGAATTTCGAAAAGATGATGCTCCCCCAGTGCTGGGAGCCGTTGCGGTTGAAATCGCTCGAAAAGAAACGGTGGGGCATATTCAGTTCCCGCGAAATATCTTCCCGGTTATTGAAATCGTTTTTCTTTTCGGAAGTGTAAAAATCCTGCAGGCACAACACATCCGGCTCATACCGTGCTATCAGCCTGAAAATGGAATCGCGCACGGGCTTGCTGTTCTTCGTACTGTACAGCCCGAAAAGCGCCACGTTGAAACTCATGACGTTGAAACTACCGTCGGGCCGGTCGGCCGTATCCCAGTTCTGCGGCCAGCGGATCGCCACGAAGGAGGAGACCGACTTCCAGCCGAGCAATATCGCTACCAGCGGGATGAGCGCATATTTGGGATGAAAGATGAGCCAGAAAATGAGGAAAAGCCCCAGGATGGCCAACAGGAAAGGAAACCCGAGGGTCAGGAAACTGATCGGCCAAAACCGTACCGGGGAAATGAGGGGGACCAGGCAGGCAAGTAGGAAAAAAACAACAACAAGGATGTTCACCGTAAGGAAAAAACCTTTTGTAAAAAGTCGTAAAAATTTCAACAGGTCAAATGTTTGGCTGCTATAAATTTAAATCATTAATTGACAATACGTTAATAAATGTAATGCCAAGTTGTGGAACAGCCGGTTTCGTATGCAAAATCTCTTTATTGTGTGATCACCGGCGCAAGGATAAACGCGCTGAAAGGGGAAAATGTTGCAGCAGGCGGCTCCTGTACACTTTCACGTCTTCCACCTGGAAACGCTCGTCGGGCAGCATGTAATCGATCCGCAAGGTGGGCGAGATGGAGGAGAAAGTCCTCCCCAGGCCGAATCCCCGTTCCAGCCAGGCGTCCTGTAGCCGGTTGCCGCGAACGGTGTGGTAGGTATAAGACAGGGGAACGTCGTTGAAGTCGCCCGTCACGATGATCGGTTCGGGTATTTTTTCCATTTCATCTTTCAGGATATTGGCCTGTTGGGCGATGAGCCTTTTGGTGAGCCGTCGCCCGCTGAAGGGCAGGATGGCCCGGCGGAAATTGTACTGGTCGCTGTTGAGCTGGTACGACGCGAAGTGCGCCACCAGCAGGCCCACCGTGTCGCCATGCACGAGGAGCCGCAGCCGCAGGAGGTCTTCGTCGCGGCCGTAACCGCCTTTGAACGGGATGCGTGCGGAGTCGATGATGGGGAAGCGGGAAAAGACGATGGTGCCGTAGTGCCAGGTTTTCCAGTTCACGAAATGCGGTGCGAAGTAATGGTAAGGATAATTGCCGGCTTCGCGGATGCGCTGGAGGTGCCGGTCGCGGTCGGGCCGGGTGTTGGTGTAGAACTCCTCCATACAAAGGATGTCTGGCGACGCTTCGCGGAGCACTTCGTCGATTTTATGGACGATGGGCGTGTCGGTTTTATATTTTTTCAACCCCATGCTGGAGGAGTTGAAGGTCATGACGGTGAATGATTTCGCGGAGGCGCCCACATCGCCCCGGATGCCGCCGAATGCGAAATAGGGGATAATACCGCGGACAGACAAAACCAGCGCCAGCAGCGGGATGCGCCAGTATGGCCGTTTCGTTTTCCAGAGCACGGCCATCAGTATGATAACGATGATCCAGAGAACGGGAAAGGCGAGGCCGGCAAAGCCGAAGGGCATATAATTTCGCGGTCTGGCGAGGGGGAGCCAGGCGGAGGCAACAAGCATCAGGGAAACGGAATAAGTGGTGACGCGGAGGTTCAGGAATCGGAACTTCTTCATGACGGCATGGGGTATGGGATGTTGAACAGCTAAAATAATAAAGCTGCCGCGATTTTCTGTATAAATCCGTGTTATTCTTCGTCGCGGCTGGCGCGGATGAGGATTTCGCGATCTTCGGGCGAGAGGCTTTCCATGCCCTGGTCGTTGATCTTGTCGAGGATTTCGTTGATGCGGTGTTCCGGAACATGGCCCACTTTTACGTAAGGCAGGGGCGTGTTGCGAGAGGGCGGCTCGGGAAAAGTGGCGCTTTCCTCAGCTTTGCGGCTCAACTTTTTTTTTGGATCGAAAATATGGGTGATGTTGTAAAAGAGGTCGAAAGATTTGTCGCCGAAGCGGCTGCCATTCCGCAGTGCCAGGGCGATAAAAGCGCCGGCGATGGCACCTCCGGTCATGTAGGCGAGATGGGTAAGGCTGCCCTGCTCGATGGATACTTCTCCCAGGGTGGCGGAAGCGATGTGTACTACGAGGAAAATCCCGAAGAAGATCCATACGGGCACTCCGCCGCGCCAGAGCTGTGGAAATACGCGGAGCCCCGGGGAAAGGAAGGTGATACCGGCGGCCATGGCCATCACACCTGCGTGCGCGCCCATGATGCCGGAACCGGCGGTTACGGGCGGGAAAACGCCTGGCAGTAAATTAACGGCGGCCATATACGTGGCGTATCCGGCGAAGCTGCCGATCACGTAAACGACGGGTATCTGTTTGTATCCGGCGCGCTGTTGCAGGATGGTGCCGAATACGAACAGCCAGACCATATTGCTGAAAATATCCCAGAAGTCGAGATGCGCGAACATCGCCGTGAGCAAGGTCCACGGTTTGGCAAGCAGGGTTCCCGGTGAGGCGGATACCATGGTGTTGGTCATGATGTCACGTACGAAATGCTGCTCCTGGTACCCTTCCATGAAGAAAATGATCTTGATGAAGTACAGGAGAATGAATACGGTAATATTCACCAGCAGAAGCTGGGTTACCATGTTCTTTTCTTCTCCGAGGGACAGGCCCGGCGTCCGCTCTTTTTCTGCTACTTCCATGGCGCTGGTGTTTGTATGCAAAAATACGATTTTAAAAGGTCATTAACTGCGGGGACGGCTTCGTTCCCGCCATATCTTCAGCAAAATGTACCCGAACAAAGCGCCGCCGATATGCGCGAAATGCGCGATGCCGTCGCCACTGTTCCGGAACCCTACGTAGAGCTCGAGGAGTATGTATCCGCCGATAAGGAATTTAGCTTTTATCGGGAATGGAATGGGTATGATAAACATTTCTACATTTGGGTACAGGTACCCAAACGCCAGTAACACTCCAAAAACCGCACCGGAAGCACCCACCATGCTCCCGTTCCGGAAAGCGTCCACCAAAAGGGAAACCTCATGCTTGGCCTGCCAAACAAGCGCATCCGAGTCTGGTGGCAGCTTTTGCCAGGCGTCAAGGAAGCCGTACCAGGATTCTTCCTTGTATTTTAAAGCGATATGCCGGAAATTTTCGAGGGTGGGCTGGTCGAAGAAAAGCTGCGCTTCTTGGGCGATGGTTATATTTTCCCAGGTAAGCACGAGTTCCTGGCACACGGCGGCGCCCAGGCCGCAAATGAGGTAAAAGTTGAGGAATCGCTTCGGGCCCCAGCGGTTTTCGAGGATAGACCCAAACATCCAGAGGGCGAACATATTCGAAAATATATGAAGGAACCCTTGCTTGAAGCCTTGCTGAAATCCGAAACGGACGCCGGAATCATCGTGCAGAAACATGTGCGTGATGAACTGATGGGGACGGAAGTGTTCGGAGCCCCAATATCTCAGCGCGAGGTAATCCGACAGGCGGATGCCATACATTCCCGGCAAAGCCAGCTGCGTAAGCCAGACAATGATGTTGATGATTATCAGATATTTGATGACCGTTGGTAAAGGCTGGAATCCGCCCATTCTCATCTCACTCATGACCGTTACTTATTCGTGATGTTTGCTGTCAATCTTTGTTACCGCTTCACGCTGCAATATTAATATCTGCGCTGCAGCAGCACTACGTTCTCGATGTGGTGGGTGTGCGGGAACATATCCACCGGCCTCACCCGTTCGATGGTATACTTTTCGGCCAGCAGGGCGAGGTCGCGCGCTTGCGTGGCGGGGTTGCAGGATACGTACACGATGCGCGGCGCGGCTACTTCGAGCAGTTTGGCCGTCAGTTTTTCGTGCATGCCTGCGCGCGGAGGGTCGGTAATAATGACGTCCGGCGCGCCATGGGCGGCAAAAAACGCATCGTCGGCAATGTCGATCACATCTCCCGCGAAAAATTCCGCATTCGTCACGTTATTCATGGCCGCGTTTTCTTTCGCATCGGCGATGGCTTCGGGGATGAGCTCGATGCCCACTACCTTGCCCGCCTGCCGCGACACGAAAATCCCGATGCTGCCGGTACCGCAGTATAAATCGTACACTGTTTCCCTGCCGGTCAGTCCTGCAAATTCGCGCGTCACTTTATATAATGCTTCGCCCTGGAACGTATTGGTCTGGAAAAACGATTTCGGCCCGATCTTGAAGGTAAAATTCTCCAGTTTCTCTTCCACATACCCTTTCCCGAACCAGGTTTTCGGCTCGAGATCGAAGATACTGTCGTTTTTCTTCGGGTTGATGGTGTAAAGCAGGGTGGTGATGGCGGGAACCTGTTCCTGCAGGTGATCGAGCAGGCCTTTCAGGGCCTCGTCTTCATGATGGACCACGAGATTGGCCATCACTTCGCCGGTGGAGCAGATGCGCAGCACGAGGTTGCGCAGCCATCCGGTTTGCTGGCGGATATCGAAATAAGACAGGTCATGCTTTTCAGCATAAGCCCGGATGGTATTCTTGATAAGATTTGCCGGTTCCTCCATGAGGTGGCAGGTCTTGATATCCAGCACTTTATCGAAAAGGCGCGGAATGTGGAAGCCGATCGCGTTGCGGCGGGGGATTTCTTCCCCTTTGGCCGGCATTTCCGCATCGGTCAGGTACGCTTTATTGGAAAAAGTGAATTCCAGCTTGTTCCGGTAACGGCGGATGTGTTCCGCGCCCAGGATCGGCTCCAGCGGCGGGAATTCGAGGTGGCCGATGCGTTTGAGATGATCTTCCACCTGCTGTTGTTTGTAAGCCATTTGCTGATCGTAGGGCAACATCTGCCATTTACAACCTCCGCAAATGCCGAAATGTTCACAGAAGGGCTCGGTCCGCTGGTCGGAATAGCTCCGGATGTGGGTGGCTTTGCCTTCCGCCCAGTCTTTTTTGCTTTTCGACAGCCGGACGTCTACCACATCGCCGGGCACCACGCCGCCTTCGATGAAGATCACCTTGCCGTCTACCCGTGCAAGGGCTTTGCCTTCTGCGGCATAGCCGGTTACAGGCACATTTTCAAGTACTACATTTTTTTTCCTCACGGGTGCAAAGGTAGGACGGTTTTATTTACTTTTATTCCTCCTATGCAAAAACTGCTAACTCTCCTGCTCGGCTGCCTTTGCAGCACTTTATCCCTTCATGCGCAGGGCTACCAGATCACCGTCAGTTTCCGGAACCCGCCGTCCGGCACCCTGTACCTCGGGCATTATATGGGCAAAACCACTTATGTAATGGATTCCGCGAAGATCAACGATCAGGGCACCGCCGTGCTCCAGGGCAAAGAAACCCTCCCGGGCGGCATTTACCTGGTCGTATTGCCCGGAAAGCAAAAATATTTCGAGATACTGCTCGATAAAAAGCAGCAGTTTTCCATCCAGGCAGACACGGCCGACCTCCTGGCCAACACGGTTTTTACCGGCAGTCCGGACAATGCCATGTTCTCCGATTACAACAAATTCATTCTCCACAATAGCCGCGAACTGCAGGCCAAAGCCTCCGCGGCCCGCACCGCGGCAGACTCCGCAGCGCTGCGCCCCCTGTCAGACGCATTCGGGAAGCAGCTCCAGGATTACCGGGCCAACGTTATCTCGAAGCATCCCGCGTCGCTGCTGGCCGCCATTTTCAAAGCCATGCGCGAACCGCAGATCCCCCCCGTTCCCCGGCGCGCCGACGGAACGGCCGATTCCACCTATCCGTACTTCTATTATAAAGGGCATTATTGGGACGATGTGGATTTGGGGGACGGGCGCCTCGTGCGCACGCCCATCCTCGAAGCCCGCCTCGAACGCTATTTCAAGCAGCTCGTGGCGCCGGTGCCCGATTCCGTGATCCTGGAGGCAGACAAAATCGTTGCCAGAACACGGAAGGATAAAGAATCCTTCAAGTTTGTGGTCTGGTGGCTGACCCATACCTATGAAACAAGCCCGGTAATGGGGATGGACGCGGTTTTCGTTCACCTCGTAGAAAAATATTACGTGACCGGGGAAGCGTACTGGTTGAGCGATGAGCTGCGCGACAAGATCATCAGCCGCGCTTATACCATCGCGCCGAACCTCATCGGCCAACAGGCGGCACCGCTGGAGTTGAAAGATACCTCCGCGCGGAAAACCAGCCTGTACGACATCAAATCCAAATACACCGTGATCGTTTTCTGGGACCCCACCTGCGGCCACTGCGTCACCGAAGTGCCGAAGCTCGACTCCGCCTGGAAAGCCAGCTGGAAAGATAAAGGGGTTACGATGCTGGGGGTGCGGACAGACGGAACGCGCGAAGAATGGACCAAATTCATCCGCGACAACAACATGGCCGGCTGGATCCACGCCTGGGACCCAGAATACAAAACCAACTACCGTAAATTCTACGACGTATACGCCACTCCGGTCGTTTACCTGCTCGACGAACGGAAAAAAATCCTGGCAAAACGCCTCGGCGTCACCCAATTAGATGAATTCCTGAAACGGGCCACATCCGGCGATAGCCGAAAGTAGTTGATTGTATGTAGATGATTTTCAGTTAGTTGATACGGTATTTGCCGCCTTTGGCACGTTCTTTGGAATGCACCTGTCATCACCAAATCCAAAGGTTATGACGAAAACGATGATCTTAACTTGTATGGCGATCGGAATCTCGGTTGCCGCAATGGCCCAGGTAAGAGTAGGTGTAAAAGGCGGTTGGAACGTGGCAAACGTTTCTGACGCAAACAGCGGTTCGGTCGATAAAAGCCGTTCGCTGAATTCATTCCACATCGGCGCGATCGCGGACCTTCCGCTGTCTCCCGTCCTCTCTTTGCAGCCGGGCGTTTTTTACACCGGTAAGGGCACAAAACTCGAACGTGGCGAGTCTGACGGCCTCAATTACTTCAAAACAACAACCGGCCCCCGCTACATAGAAGTCCCCGTAAATTTCGTCGGTAAAATCCCCGTCGGGCAAGACACCCGCGTTTTCCTCGGCGCCGGCCCGTATGCAGCATTCGGCGTAGGCGGTAAAAACAAATGGGAAACCACCGTGGCCGGTATTAAAACCTCCGGCGAAAGCAATATCAAGTGGGACGACGATACCCCGTTCAACGACGGCGATCCCAACAAGGGGTACGATAAATTCAAACGGTTCGATTATGGTGGTAACCTCCTGGCCGGTATCGAATTCGGGAATTTCCTGCTGTCTGCCCAGTACGGCCTCGGCTTCGGCAAAATCCTTTCCGGGACAGACAACAGTTCGGACGACAAGGGTAAAAACCGGGTCTGGAGCTTTTCCGTCGGCTACATGCTTGGCCGCAGCAAGTAAACAATTTGAACGGCATGGCAGTTTATTAGTCGAAACTTACATCCGTACTGCAACATTTTCCTAAAACAACAAAAATATATCATGAAAAAAGTTCTCTTGTCCGTTGCAGCCATGCTGATGGCAGGCGCTACATTTGCCCAGGTTAAATTCGGGGTGGTGGCAGGACCGCAGTTTTCCAGCCAGACGTATAAAATGAACGGCAACAAGGAAACCAGCGATTTATTGACCGGTCTTCGTGGCGGTGTTACGGTAGATCTTCCGCTGGCCGACGAATTTGTTATCCAGCCGAGCCTGCTGTATTCCGGCAAGGGCGGTAAGGAGAAAAACGGAAATTTCGAGGGCAAGATGCGCATCCATTACCTGCAGTTGCCGGTCAACTTCATGTTCAAGCCGGAAGTGGGATCGGGGAACCTGTACCTCGGCGCAGGTCCGTACTTCGCCATGGGCCTGGGCGGTAAACTCGAGGGCCAGGCATTCGGCCTCACGGGCAGCCGCGATATCGACTGGGACAATGACATCAAGCGTTTCGACGCGGGTGCCAACCTCCAGTTCGGTTACGAATTGCCCCAGGGCCTGAACTTCGGGCTGTATGCAGATCTTGGCCTGGTGAACATCCAGCAGAACGGCAACAGCGACAATTCCCGCCGCAATACCTCCTTCGGTGTGACCGTGGGTTACAAGTTTGCGGGCCGTTAACCGGCGCTTTCATCGCAACGCTCAATATTTAAAAAGTCAGGCGTGGATCGCATCCATGTCTGGCTTTTTTTTATCGCCTACGCATTCACTATCAATGGTTCAGCGGTTAAAACGACACTTTGGGGCCCGATAAGTGGAATTTAAGTTAACAATTGGTTATTACGGATGTTTATACTATGGAACTCAATCTTCTTTGTAGTAGCTTGCGGCCGCATTACATTAGGACAGTAGACGACGATTGTAGGACCCCTAACCGAATTACACTCCGATTTTTTCGATTATGCCAGCCTTAGGATCGTCTGGACCCCTAAAACTATATCCATGAAGAGAGCTTTAATCGTGTGCATGCTCATGTATGTAACCCCCGTTGTATTAGGACAGGTTAGTGTAGGCGTGAGAGGAGGGATGAACGCATCCAACATTGAATTTGGCGGAGATGCTGCCGACATTATCGGCAAAGGTTACATGGACCCGCTGTATGGCTGGCACTTAGACCTGGTGCTGAACATCCCGTTGGTGAACAGGGTTTACCTGCAGCCGTATTTCCGGTATATCCGGAAGGGCGCTACCATTCGCGATCAGCCCTGGCTGAAACCGGACGTACCGGGGATGCTGATTTCCAAAGGCCGGCGGATGGAGCTGAATTATCTTGAATTACCGTTGAACATTGTGTATAAATTGCCCGTCGGCAAAGGGTACCTCACCGGCGGATTGGGCCCATACTTGGGTTATGGCCTCAGCGGCAGGTACAGTTACCGGACCATGCGCGATGGGGAGGTGCAGAGCCATGAAAACAGGAAAGTTCGGTTTTCGGGCGGCGGGAACGATGAGAACGTGATCCGGATGGGCCGTTGGGACGCCGGAGCGCATTTTTCAGTTGGGTACGAGTTTTTCAGCTCGCTGACCATCGCGGCCAACTGCAATATCGGGATGGTAGATGTGGACCGCAGCAGTTCTACCCACAGCCGCAACCAGTATGTGGGGCTGAGCGTGGGTTTCCTGTTCAACCGGGAAGATTATTAAGGGATTATCGATGCCTGATAAAAAAAGGAAGGGACCATCATGCGGTGGTCCCTTCCTTTTTATTTTTTATCCCCGGGTAGGGGTAAGGTGAATGGCAGGCGTCATAATACCAAGCAATACATCACCAATAAGTTTTCTAAACAAAGGTGTGACAGTTATAGGGAAACACAGCCATTGCGTATCCACGCAATGGTTTTTCCATTTTTACTGGATGGCCGAAACCACCGCATGCACCACTTTGGGTTTGCCGAGCGTGTAATAATGCAGCACGGGGATGCCGGCGGCTTTCAGTTCTTTCGACTGCTGGATGAGCCATTCGGTGCCCACCAGTTCCACGTCTTTATCGGTTTTGCATTTCACCACTTCGTTGGCGAACTCGTCGGGCATATCTACATGGAAGATGCGCGGGAGCACGGTCAGTTGTTTTTTGGAAGTGAGGGGCTTGAGGCCGGGGATGATGGGAACGGTGATCCCGTTTTCGCGGCATTTGGCTACGAAATCGAAGAATTTTTTATTGTCGAAGAACATCTGGGTAACGATATAATCGGCCCCGCCGTCCACTT
Organism: Chitinophaga rhizosphaerae; assembly: GCF_003958645.1. Lineage (GTDB taxonomy): Bacteria > Bacteroidota > Bacteroidia > Chitinophagales > Chitinophagaceae > Chitinophaga > Chitinophaga rhizosphaerae. The sequence continues at coordinate 828,112 of NZ_RXLO01000002.1, read as the reverse complement.
TTTTCTTCAGGTAGTTCATGTCGGTCTGCAGGTTGGGGGCTTCGAAATGTTTTTCGGGATAGCCGGCCACGCCGATGCAGAATTTGGTTTTGATGCCGCCCTGGAGGTCTTCTTCGAGGTACATGCCGTTATTCATCTGTACCACCTGCTCGAGCAGTTCGAGGGCGTAGCGGTGGCCGTTGGGATGGGCTTCGAAGAAGGTTTCGTTCTTGGGCGCGTCTCCGCGGAGCACGAGCACATTGTCGATCCCGAGGAAGTTGAGGTCGATCAGGGCGTTTTCCGTCTCTTCCTTGGAGAAGCCGCCGCAGATGAGGTGGGGCACGGCGTCTACCTTATAATGGTTCATGAGTGCGGCGCAGATACCCACGGTGCCGGGGCGCTTGCGGATTTCTACCTTGTCGAAACTCCCATCGGCCCGCTTCTTGAACATATGCTCGCTGCGATGGTAAGTGACATTGATATATGCCGGCTTGAACTCCATCAGCGGGTCCAGGTGGTCCCAGATAGAGTCGATGCTTTTCCCTTTCAGGGGCGGCAGGATCTCGAAAGAGATCAGGGTGTCTTTCGCCTGGGCGATATGTTCGGTGACTTTCATTGTTGGTCTTTGCTTTTTGAAGCCCCGCAAAAATAATATATCCCCCAATAATTAGCTAATAGCCAATAAATGGTTAAAATCCTTCATCTGATTGGCGCAAAACCCTTTTCCATTCGCTGATTTTATTATTTTTGCCGAGATTCTAACTATGGCATTAAGGATACATACCCAGCAATTGGTGAAACGCTACCGCAGCAGAACGGTGGTGAACCACGTTTCGGTGGAGGTGACGCAGGGCGAGATCGTAGGGCTGCTGGGCCCCAACGGTGCGGGCAAGACCACTACTTTCTATATGGTAGTGGGTTTGATCAAGCCGGACGAGGGCGAAGTATTCCTCAACGATCTGAACATTACCAAACTGCCCATGTACAAACGGGCCCAGATGGGCATCGGGTACCTGCCGCAGGAAGCCAGCGTTTTCCGCAAGCTCAGCGTGGAAGACAATATTTCCGCCGTCCTGGAAATGACGAAACTGTCCCGGACGCAGCAGAAAGAGAAACTGGAAAGCCTCCTCAGCGAGTTCCGCCTCCAGCACGTACGTAAAAGCCCCGGCGACGTTCTCTCCGGCGGCGAAAGGCGCCGTACCGAGATCGCACGGGCGCTGGCCGTAGACCCCAAGTTCATTCTCCTCGATGAGCCCTTCGCCGGCATCGACCCCATCGCCGTGGAAGATATCCAGGGCATCGTGGCCAAACTCAAATACCGCAACATCGGCATCCTGATCACCGACCACAACGTACAGGAAACCCTTTCCATCACCGACCGCGCTTACCTCCTTTTCGAAGGCAAAATCCTCAAAGCCGGATCTGCCGAAGAACTCGCGGAAGATGAACAGGTGAGAAAAGTGTATCTTGGCCAGAATTTCGTGCTCCGAAGGAAAGATTACCTCGACGAAGCAGCAAAACAAGTAGAATAACCTATAACAAAACCCTGCTATAAACCGGTATGAAGATATTAAGTCCAGCGCTGTCGCAATTGGCCAGACTACGGATGGGGCGTATTGAGCACTTTATGCAGTACCCCCTGCAGGTTCAGCAGCAGGTCTTCCAAAGCCTGCTGAGCGCCGCGCAGTACACCGAGTTCGGCAAACAGTACGGATTCTCCAAAATATATAAAGTCGAAGAGTTCAAGCAAAGAGTGCCCGTTCATTCCTACGAAACCATGAAGCCCTATATCCAGCGCGTCATGGAAGGAGAACAGAACGTCATCTGGAACACGCCCATCAAATGGTTCGCCAAATCCTCCGGCACCACCGCCGATAAAAGCAAGTTCATCCCCGTATCCGTCGAAAGCCTCGACGAATGCCATTACCGCTCCGGCCGCGACGTGTTCTCCCTGTATTATAACAATTTCCCGGACTCCGACGTGCTCACCGGCAAATCGCTCGTGATCGGCGGCAGCCACCAGGTTAACAAACTTTCTCCCGATTCCGACAGCTATTACGGCGACCTGAGCGCCGTTATGCTCCAGAATATGCCGTTTTACGGCAACCTCCTCCGCACGCCCGACCTCTCCATCGCCCTCATGGACGAATGGGAAGAAAAGATCGAGCGGATGGCCAGCACCGTCATTCATGAAAACGTCACCAATATCGCCGGGGTCCCCACCTGGACGATCGTGCTCATCAAACGGATTTTCGAACTGACCGGGACAGACAACCTGGCCGACGTTTGGCCGAACCTCGAAGTGTACATGCATGGCGGCGTGAGCTTCACTCCGTACCGCGAACAGTTCAAAAAGCTCATCCGCAAGCCGGATATGAGTTACCTGGAATCGTACAACGCTTCGGAGGGCTTCTTCGCCGCGCAGGACGTGATCGGGCAGGAGGGACTGCTGCTGTTCCTCCAGCACGGTATTTTCTACGAATTCATGCCGATGGAAGAGCTGGGGAAGGAATTCCCCCATACCCTGCAGCTGCATGAAGTGGAACTAGGCAAGAACTATGCGCTCGTGATCAGCACCAATGGCGGCCTGTGGCGTTACCTGGTGGGCGACACCGTGCAGTTCGTTTCCCTCGCGCCGTACCGCATAAGGGTGAGCGGGCGCACGAAATCCTTTATCAATGCATTCGGGGAAGAACTGATCGTCGACAATTCGGACAAGGCCATCGCCGAAGCGGCCGCAGCAACAGGCGCCGTGGTGAACGATTATACCGCCGCTCCGATCTATTTTAGCGACGGCGATTGCGGCGGGCACGAATGGCTCATCGAGTTCGAACAGCAGCCCGAAAGCCTGGACGCGTTTATCGACATCCTCGACCGCACGCTCAAATCCATCAATTCCGACTACGAAGCCAAGCGGCATAAAGATATGGCGCTGCGCCGGCCAACAATGCACGCCCTCAAGCCGGGGACCTTCACGGAATGGCTGAAAAGCAAAGGCAAACTGGGCGGACAGCACAAGGTACCGCGCCTCAACAACGAAAGGAATGTGCTGGAAGAACTTCTCCGGTTTATTGAAAAACAATAGGGAAAGATGTAATTTTCAATACCTTCACTCATCATCAGACTAAAGTTAAAACTACACAGTTACAATGAAATTACTGGACAACAAAGTAGCCATCGTTACAGGTGCCAGCCGTGGGATCGGTGAAGCGATCGCGCTGAAGTTCGCCGAACAGGGCGCACATGTCGCTTTTACGTATGTAAGCTCCGATGAAAAAGCCAAAGCGCTCGAAGCCAGACTGCAGGCGCTCGGTGTGAAAGCAAAAGCATACAAAAGCAACGCCGGCGTGTTCGAAGAATGCGAAGCGCTGGTAAACGATGTGGTGAAAGAGTTCGGCACTGTTGATATTTGCGTGAACAACGCCGGTATATCCAAAGACAACCTGATCCTCCGTATGAGCCCCGAGCAGTGGGACGAGGTGATGGACGTGAACCTGAAAAGCGTCTTCAATATGACGAAGCTGGTGGTGCGCCCGATGATGAAAGCCAAAAAAGGCAGCATCATCAACATGAGCTCCATCATCGGTATCAAAGGCAATGCGGGCCAGAGCAGCTACGCGGCTTCCAAAGCGGGGATCATCGGTTTCTCGAAATCCATCGCGCAGGAGCTGGGCAGCCGCAACGTTCGCGTGAACTCCGTGGCTCCGGGCTTCATCGAAACCGATATGACCCATTACCTGAAAGACGGCGAAGGCGCCAAAGCTTACCTGGACAAAATTCCCCTGGGTAAATTCGGCTCCACCGACGATATCGCCAACGTTTGCCTCTTCCTCGCTTCCGACATGAGCGCCTACGTTACCGGCCAGACCTTGAGCGTTTGCGGTGGTCTTAATACCTGATAATCAATTATTTGAAATATGATGAAGGCGGTCCGGCAACGGTCCGCCTTTTTGTTATCGGTGCCCGGGATGCCGCTGATACAGAAAACTGGGAAATTGCCGTAACGGACGTTATATTGGCAGGCGTGGAAGCCTTCTCCGCGAGTATGATATAGCAAACGCATCTAAAAAGAGCGAACCATGAAGCTACTGAATATTACCCTCCTCGCCGGAATGCTGCTCCCGGCGATGGCGCAGGCACAACAACGGCCGAACATCATCGTTTTTCTCGTCGACGATATGGGCTGGATGGATACGTCGCTCCCATTGGGCGACAGCACCTATCCGCTGAACAAACGGTACCACACACCGAATATGGAAAGGCTGGCGGCCGAGGGGATGAAATTCTCCCAGGCATACGCCACACCGGTGTGCACGCCCACGCGCGTAAGCCTCATGACCGGCATGAACGCCGCGCGGCACCGCGTCACGAACTGGACATCGCCGGTGAAAGACCGGCCGACGGACCGGCCAGACGATCAGTTCGGGCCGCTGGACTGGAACATTAACGGTTGCAGTCCTGTAGCGGGGATTCCCGGCTCCGTGCATGCCACACCGTTGCCGCAACTGCTCCGCGACGCGGGATATTTCACGGTGCACGTGGGCAAGGCGCATTGGGGCTCGCAGGGCACGCCCGGCGCCAGTCCGTATAACTTTGGTTTTACCGTGAACGTGGGCGGCCATGCGGCGGGGCATCCGCAAAGTTACCAGGGCAAGGAAAATTACGGGAACCTCCCCGGGAAAGCGAGCGCACAGGCCGTTCCGGATCTCGAGGAATATTGGGGCACCGAAACTTTCCTCACCGAAGCCCTCACCGTAGAAGCGATCAAATCCATCGAAACGCCCGTCAAAACCCAACAGCCTTTCTTCCTCCATCTCGGCCATTACGCCGTTCACGACCCCATCCAGGGCGATCAACGTTTCCTGCAGCGTTACCTCGACGCCGGGCTGGACACGATCGAGGCGCGGTATGCATCGCTGTTGGAAGGAATGGATAAAAGTTTGGGCGATATCATGGATTATCTCCGGAAAAAGAACATCGACAAACAAACGGTGATTATTTTTATGAGCGACAACGGCGGCCTCAGTTATTCGCCCCCGCGCGGCGGCCCTTCGCACACGCAAAACCTGCCCCTGAAAGCCGGGAAAGGTTCCATGTACGAAGGCGGCATCCGCGAGCCGATGATCGTGAAATGGCCGGGCGTGACCAAAGCAGGATCGATGACGAAGCAATACGTGATGATCGAAGATTTTTTCCCGACGATACTCGCCATGGCCGGTGTCCGGCAATATAAAACGGCGCAGCCGGTAGACGGGAGAAGTTTCGTGAACGTATTGCAAAACCCCCGCTCCGCCGATTCCACGCGATCACTGGTGTGGCATTTTCCGAACAAATGGCAGCAGCAGGACGGGCCGGGTATCAATTACAAATCCGCCATTCGCCAGGGCCGCTGGAAAATGATCTATAACATGCGGAACGGGAAAAAGGAATTGTACGACATCGAAGCCGATCTTCGCGAATCGAACGACCTTTCCGCCGCCAACCCCGCAAAGGTAAAAGCCCTTTCCGCACTGCTGTCTGACCGGCTGCGTGAATGGAAAGCGCAAATGCCGCCGCTGAAAAACACCGGGAAAGCCGCGCCTTTCCCCGACGAAACCGAATAACTCGAATATGCAGATACAACGACTGGCTGCCGCTGCGGCCCTGTTGCTGGGGCTTTCCGGCACAGCAATGGCGCAGCGCAAGCCCAACATCATCCTCATCGTTTCGGACGACCACGCCTTCCAGGCCATCGGCGCCTACGGCGGGCAGCATGCACGAACGCCCAACATCGACCGCATTGCGCGGGAAGGCGTGAAATTCAACCGCGCCTACGTCACCAATTCCATCTGCGGCCCCAGCCGCGCGGTGATCCTGACCGGTAAACACAGCCACCGCAACGGGTTCAGGGATAACGAACATTCCCGGTTCGACGGCAGCCAGAACACTTTCATCAAAGAGCTCGGCAAAATCGGCTACAATACCGCGTGGATCGGGAAGTGGCACCTGGAAACCCAGCCACAGGGGTTCTCGTACTGGCAGGTGCTCCCCGGGCAAGGTTCCTATTACAACCCGGATTTCCTCATGATGGACGGATCGAAGAAAAGGTTCGACGGATATGTGACCAACGTCATAGAAGACGAGGCCGAAAAATGGCTCGACGGGCGCGATACCACCCAGCCTTTCTGTTTGGTCATCGGCCACAAAGCCACCCATCGCACCTGGATCCCCGACACTACCGACATGGGCGCCTACGAAAACACGACGTTCAACCTCCCGGCGAATTTCCGCGATAATTATGAAGGCCGGAAAGCCGCCGCCATACAGGAAATGAGCGTATCGAAATCCATGATCATGGGCTACGACCTCAAAATGTTCGGAGACAGCGCCGAAGCCAACCGCGACGGTAACATCAAACGTATGAACCCCGCACAGCGCGCGAAGTTCGACGCATTCTACGGCCCCATTGCAGACGGGCTCAAAACCGTCCGCTTCACCGAAGAAGGCTTCGCACAGTGGAAATTCCAGCGGTACATGCGCGATTACATGAGCACTGCGCTTTCGCTCGACCGCAACATCGGCCGCACGCTCGATTACCTCGACCGCCACGGGCTCACCGATAATACCATCGTGATTTATATGTCCGACCAGGGTTTTTATCTCGGCGAGCACGGCTGGTTCGACAAGCGTTTCATGTACGAGGAATCTTTCCGCACGCCCCTGGTGATGCGGTACCCCGGTGCCGCGAAGCCCGGTTCCGTCAACAACGATTTCGTCATGAACCTCGACATCGCGCCTACGTTATTACAGGCCGCCGGCGCGAAAGTTCCCGCGGATATGCAGGGAGCATCTTTCCTGCCGAAGCTTTCGGGAAAGGGAAAATCCCGCAAGTCGATGTATTACCATTATTATGAAAACGGCGAGCACGCGGTATCTCCGCACTTCGGGGTGCGCACGGAACGGTACAAGCTCATCCGGTTCTACAAGCGTGTGGAAGGCTGGGAGCTGTACGATCTGAAGAAAGACCCTTCAGAGATGAAGAACCTTTACGGTCAGAAAAAATACCAGAAAATCCAGGCGAAACTGGTAGCCGAACTTCAAAACGAGATCGGCCACTACGGCGACACAGACGCCATGGTTATCCTGCGGAAAGGTTTATAAACCTTTGCCGGGAATCTCCGCACGGAAGTATTCCATGCATTTGCGATCCTGCAGCGTCACGTACACGGTACGGCCATCGTGCCCGCCGAATACGAGATTGCTGCAGGATTTTCCTTTCAGGGGAATTTCCCGGTAGATTTCGCCCTCCGGTGTGATCATGACGATCGTGCCTTTGCCATAGCGGGTTACGTAGAGGTTGCCTTCGCGGTCGGTCTTCATCCCGTCGAACCCGAAATCGGGGAACTCGGCGAAAAGGCGTTTGTTGGAAATGCTTCCATCGGCATCGATATCGAATTGCCAGATTTTACGCTGCACGCTTTCGTTGACGTAAAGCGTTTTTTCGTCGGGGCTCAGGCAGATGCCGTTGGTGGTGCCCATGCTCCCGTGGAGCAGGTGGGGCGTTCCATCGGGATCGATGCGCCAGATCTGGCCGGTGCCGGCTTTCCAGTTGGGATCGGAAGCGAAGAGCTGTCCTTTCGCGTTGATGCAGAAATCGTTAGGCTGGTTGAAACGGTCTGAATGGCAGAAAATGCTGATATTCCGGGATTTCATGTTCACTTTCAATATGTTATGACCGATAAAGTCGGCCAGTAGCATATTCCCGGACTTGTCGAAAACGATGCTGTTGGCGATGCTGCTGTCTGGCAGGGTCACGAACACATTGCCGCGGCCCGTAACAGTGCTGATGAGGCCCACGGTGCCGTCGTACTTGAAATTCACCACGTACAACTGGCCACGGGCGTCGAAATTCGGGCCTTCGATGTTGGAGGAAAACATGTTTTCCTTCGTAAGGTCGCGGGCAACGTAGGGGATCTGTGCTTTCTGGCCGAGGGCCACGGTGGCAGAGAGTGTCAATAGTGCGGTGATCAGGCGTTTCATACCGGTAAATTAATTTTTTTGACGGAAAATGGGAAATGCCCCTAATTTGCAGCCCGTATGATTCACGTATCGGATATCAAAGACCTGGAACTGCTCACGATCCATAAGGTGGGCAACGGCAATAACGACGAGCCTCTCGTGCTTTCGCAGCAACCGCTCGAACTGCAGGACGAAACCATCGGCACCCTGCTCCTCAGCTACTTCATCCAGCCATTCGCCAACATGGCCGAATATTTCCGCTTCACCCACGAAGCCGATATCCAGCTCAATGAAGTGTATAAATATTGCAGCCTCATCTTCGAGAATAAAGACAACTTCCAGGAACAGTCCGTCAACATCGCCAAACACCTCTACAAACACTCCACCCATCCCAAAATCAAGGGCGGGGAACTGTATATCACCCATTTCTCGAAATGCCAGGTAGATGGCGAAGAGGTGGAAGCGATCGGGATTTTCAAGTCGGAAACCCGCGATACCTACCTGAAAGTGTTCCTCAACGACGAAAACTACCAACTGAACTACGACGACGGTATCAACATCAACAAACTCGATAAAGGCTGCCTCGTTTTCAATATCGGACCGGAAGAAGGGTTCAAGGTCGGCATCGTAGACAGCAACAGCAAACAGGAGGCCGTGTACTGGAAAGACGCGTTCCTGCAAGTGGAGCGCCGGGCAGACAGCTACCATCAAACCGAGACGATGGTAGACCTGTGCCAGCAGTTCATCCAGAAAAAACTGCCGGAAGAGTTCGAAATGAACCGGATCGACCAGATCGAGCTACTGAAAAAATCCGCTACTTATTTTAAAGAGAAGGAAGAATTCAAGATGGAGGAATTTGCGGAGGAAGTGCTCGGCCACCCCGATGCCGTAGACGCCTTCCGCGAGTACCGCGATCATTACCGCGATGAATACAAGCTCGACGTGCCCGACGAATTCGAGATCAGCAACCCGGCATTCAAGAAAGGCCAGAAATTCTTCAAGAGCATCCTCAAGCTCGACCGCAACTTTCACGTATATGTGCATGGCAACCGCGAAATGATCGAGCGCGGCTACGACGAGGAGCGGAGCATGAATTATTACAAATTGTATTTCGAGGAAGAGAAGTAGGCGCTAGTAATCGAGCTGCTGCTGCAGGCTGTCGAGCTGCTTGAGCGCGCGGAGGATTTCGGTGTCGTAGGGATTTTTTCCTTCAGACAGCGTTTTATAATTCCAGACGAACAATTGTTTCTGTGTGGTGTAAATCTTGCGCAGGATGCGGTTCTGCCTGCGGGAATCCTGTGCCAGGTGGAGTTTGTCGACTTCGTCCATGATGCGCAGGTTTTCATCCATATAATAAATGGCGTAATTCTTCAGCCATTTCATCCTTTCCTCGTTGGTGCGGGCCGTGTAGGCGCCCGATGCCATGAGGTAATTCTCGTCCATTTTGGTCCTTTTCTCCAGGTAAACATTCACATCGCGCGGGGCGAGGAAGTACGCGGCGGAGAAGATGATCCCGCAAACGGCCAGTCCCAGCGCGGTGAAGCCCGTTTTACGCTTCGCGGAAGCTGTGGGGCGGAGGCCGGGAAGCCAGAGCAGCCCCATGAATAATCCGCAGAACAGTCCGCCGAAATGCGCGGCATGGTCGTAATTGGTGGAAAAGAAGATGGATGCGAGGTTCATGACGAGATAAATCCCGATGCTGACGAGCAGGGCTTTCCGTTCGCGCGGCTCGATGAATTTATGCAGCAGCAGGGCGAGGATAAACCCGAACAGTCCGAAAACCGAAGCGGAAGCGCCGAGGGAAGGCGTGATATCGTACCACCAGAGCCCGGCGAGGGCGCCGCCGATGCCGGTCAGGAGATAGACGAGGGCGAACCGGGCCCTTCCGAGGAGGGGCTCCAGGTAAATGCCGCACATCATCACGGCGTACATATTAAAGAAGAGATGGAACCCGTTGGCATGGAGGAACCCGGCCGAAACCAGCCTCCATGGCTCACCGAAGAGCGTTAGCGGCTTGTAGTTGGCGCCCACGGCGTTGAGTGCTTCGCCGGCGGGCGTCCAGCCGCTACTTTGCGGGAACAGCCATTTGTTGGTGGTGATGAGGAAGATGAGGGCGTTGAGGACGATGAGGATCGGCGTCACGAAATAACCTTTCACCGGCTTGAAAACCTGCGTGAAACCGTTTACCACCCTTCGGCTCCGTGTGAGATGGACCGTTTCCCCTTCCGGACGGATAAGGTGCCGGCGCTCCCGGATGGCGGCTTCCAGTTCATCCGGCGCAATGGCGGCGTCGATGGAATGGAGCGCCCTCAGCAGGCGGATCACGTTCTGGCGGTTACGCCCGAAGTCGAGGACCTGTACGCCGGTGGAAACACTGAACAGTTCGATCTCTTCCTGTGAGAAGTCGATGCTGACCTGTTCGTTCCACGATTTAAGGCTGAAGTGGGTGAAGGCGGTGAGGCTATCGGGGGTGGCGGTGCCTACTTCCCATTCGAGCCTTTCGGCGGCGAGCCAGAAAAGGATGAGCCGTTCCTCCGTGCTGCGGTGGGAGAGGGAAGCGTAGGTGCTATATCGGGGTGGGAATCCGATCATGGTACAATAAAGAGAGACGCACCGGAATGCGTCTCTCTTGTATACGAAGGTACTCGAAAATTATTGATTGTTTTCAGGCTTCGGCTCGCGTGGTTCCCTGGGCTTTTGATCGCCACCGCGGTTCTCGCGTGGTTCTCTGGGCTTTTGTTCGCCACGGGGCTCGCGCGGTTCGCGAGGCTCGCGGGGTTTTTGATCGCCGCCGCGGGGTTCCCGGGGTTTCTGATCGCCGCGGGGCTCCCTGGGCTTTTGGTCGCCGCCGCGGTTTTCGCGGGGTTCCCGGGGCTTTTGGTCGCCACGGGGCTCGCGCGGTTCACGAGGCTCGCGGGGTTTTTGATCACCACCGCGGTTTTCGCGGGGTTCCCGGGGTTTCTGGTCGCCACGGTTTTCGCGGGGCTCCCGGGGTTCCCTGGGTTTTTGCTCGCCGCCGCGGTTCTCGCGTGGTTTCTGATCTCCGCGGTTTTCGCGTGGCTTTTGGTCGCCGCCGCGGTGTTCACGGTGTTCCCGGGGTTTTTGTTCTCCGCCCCGGTTATCCGGCCTGGGCTCGCGTGGTTTCTGATCTCCACGGTTTTCGCGTGGCTTTTGGTCACCGCCGCGATTGTCGGGCCGTTGCTCCCGGGGTTTCTGATCACCGCCCTTGCCTTTGTTCTCCTTTTGTTGCTGCTGTTCCTTCTGCTTTTCGCGGCTTTTGGCCTTGCGCTTCTGGGACGCTTTTTCGAGGGAGCGGAGACTGATCTGGCCTACCACGTCGGCAAACCCGAGATCGGCTTCCTTATTGGGTTTGGACGTTACCACTTCCACCGCCTTCAGCTCGTCCGGACGGATGCCCTGGGTATTGAGCTGGCGGATTTCCTTCACACGGGTGATGGTGAGGGGGTATTGTTTGTTGCTGTTGTCGTAGGAGTACCACATCAGGTTCTTGAAGATATCCCTTTTCTGCAGCGAGGCTTTGCCTGTGGAGGTTTCGATCACATCGCAATCGTCGGGGAAATCTTTCAGGGCGTCGAGGTAGGTATCCAGTTCGTAGTTCAGGCAGCATTTCAGACGGCCGCACTGGCCGGAAAGCTTCGCCTGGTTGATGGAGAGGTTTTGGTAACGGGCTGCGGTCGTGTTTACCGATTTGAAATCGGTCAGCCAGGTGGAGCAGCACAATTCACGGCCGCAAGAGCCGATGCCGCCTACTTTTCCTGCTTCCTGGCGGGCGCCGATCTGGCGCATTTCCACCTTTACACGGAATTCGGAGGCATATACTTTAATCAATTCACGGAAATCGACACGGTCGTCTGCCGTGTAGAAGAAAGTCGCTTTCCGGCCGTCTGCCTGGATTTCCACTTCTGCAAGCTTCATCTCCAGGCCCAGGTTCCGGGCGATGGCACGTGCCTTGATCAGCGCGTCCCGCTCACGGTTTTTGTTCTCCGACATGCGGTGCATATCGTCGTTAGACGCGCGGCGGAGTACCTTTTTCACTTCGGGTGTATCTTCCACCCGTCTCTTCTTCATCTGCAACTTCACCAGTTCGCCGGTGAGGTTGACCATGCCTACGTCAAAACCGCTGATCCCTTCCACAGCCACCATTTCGCCCTTCTCGAACTGTTGTTTGGTGGAATTTCTGAAGAAATCTTTGCGACTACCGTTATTAAAACTTACTTCTAAAATATCGAATGGTGCTAAACTATCACTCAAGGGAATATTGGAAAGCCAGTCGAAGACGTTGAGGCGGTTACATCCGCCACTGCTACATCCTCCATTGCTCTTGCATCCCGTCGGCTTCCCCTCTGCACCCGTACCACATCCGGCACAAGCCATATTATTCGGTTTATTAATTTAAAAAATGTTGATCCCTGGTACCCCAGGTCACTAAAAGTACATATTAACTTCCAGATTCAAAAGGGCGTATAGGGAAATAGCCGGACAAAGGTACGTTAAATAGTTGACAGCTAAACAGGCAGCGGACGGCCCTTAAAGACGTACTGAAGCCTGATGGAGAGCGCGTGGAACAGGATTTTCCCGTTAGCGTTCCGCTCGATGTGATAGTACGCATTGTCCAGTTCTTCCATGATCTGGCCCATTTGACCGAGGTTGGCCAGTTTTTTCAGTTTTTCTGCGAAATCGATCTCTTCCTGGGTGAAAGCGAGCTGCGAGGGGTCCATATATTGAACGCGGAGACTGTGCTCCAGCACGTTGATGAAGTAGCGGATGAACTGCTTCTGGTTTTCACGGCCCATTTTGGCGCTGGCCATATGGTCTACCCACTCCTGGAGCCCCGCCCTGTTTTGCATGAAGATGGCATTGAGCCAGTTACGCAAAAGTTCATGGTAATCGTTATCGGAATGGTTGAGCAGTTGCACCGCTTCGCGATAGTTCCCCGACGCGATCGTGGCGATCTGGCGGGCACGCGTTTCGGGAACGGCGTTCCGCTGGGTGAGGGCTTTCACGATCTCTTCTTTCGGCAACGGATTGATCTTGATGAGCTGCGTTCTCGACAGGATGGTCGCCAGGATCTGCTCCTGGTTTTCCGCCACGAGGATGAAAACCGTATTGGCCGGCGGCTCCTCGATGAGCTTCAGCAGCCGGTTGCCCTCGTTCCCGAGGTATTCCGGCATCCACATGAGCAATATCTTGAAAGGGCTTTCGAAGCTCTTCAGGTTCAGTTTCCGGATAATGTCCTGGCATTCATGGGCCGTAATATTGCCCTGTTTGTTCTCCGCGCCGATGAACTGCAGCCAGTCGTACGCGTTGCCATACGGCTGCTGCGCCACAAATTCGCGCCACTCGCTCGCATAATCGGTGCTGACAGGCTTGTCGCCCGATTTGCGGGGGATGACGGGGTAGGAGAAATGAATGTCGGGATGGATATACTTCCGTGCTTTCACACAGGCGGAACACTCGCCGCAGGAATCATGCCCCTGGCGGTTCTCGCATACAAGGTATTGCGCAAAGGCCAGTCCCATGGGCAGCCCGCCCGCTCCTTCGGGGGCCAGCATGATCATGGCGTGGCTGAGCCGGTTGTTTTCAACCGCATGCAAAATCTGGTCGCGCGTGGCTTCCTGTCCGATGATATCCGCGAAAAACATGGCGGTAAAAATACGGGATAATTGGTTATTTCCCTTCGATCGCGGCGGTCACTTCCGGACTAAAAACCGAAGTACGCGGTTTGAAAACGGCGATCAGTTCCCCTTTTTCGTTCAGCAGGTACTTTTGGAAGTTCCAGGTCACCTCTTCCGGGGCGAGCTGTTTGGCTTTCGCTTCTTCCGTCAGCCATTTGTAGATCGGGTGGATGTCTGCCCCCTTCACGGAGATTTTCGCCGCCATGGGGAAGGTTACGGCGTATTCCTTGGTGCAGAACGCCTTGATATCGGCATTGGAACCGGGTTCCTGGCCGCCGAAGTTGTTGGCGGGAAAGCCTACGATCACCAGTTTACCGTGGTATTGCCTGTACAGCTTTTCCAGCTCGGCATATTGCGGCGTGTTCCCGCATTGAGACGCGGTGTTGACGATCAGGATCTTTTTGCCCTTGTATTTCGAGAAATCGATCTTGCCGCCTTCGATGGCGTCTACCTTAATATCATACACATTCCCGAAAAGGACGGGGAAAAGGGCGGAAAGCAGAAATATTTTGAACATGTTCAGCCTGTTTTGAGGGATGGTTAAAAACTCGGTGTTGTCTATCCAAATATACGTTTCAACGTACAAAAATCAAGCCCTATTTGCCCTGTTGGAGGTAGTTGTCGAGCGGGAGGCGGTTGGTGAGCGACCGGGCGAGCGTCATTTCGTCGGCATATTCCAGTTCCCCGCCGAAAGCGATCCCCCGGGCGATGGTAGTCACTTTCACCGGGTAATCCTTCAACTTTTTCGATAAATAATAGATGGTGGTATCCCCTTCGATGGTAGGGCTCAGGGCCATAATGACCTCTTCCACACCGTCCCGCTGCACCCGCTCCACCAGGGAATGGATCTGCAACTGGTCTGGCCCGATCCCGTCGATCGGCGAAATGATGCCCCCCAGCACATGGTACACCCCGTTAAACTGCTGGGTATTTTCAATGGCGATCACATCGCGGATGGATTCCACGACGCACACTACTTTATGATTGCGGGAAGCGTTGGCGCAAATGGTACAGGTATCTTCGTCGGAAACGTTATGGCAGGTTTTGCAGAACTTGATCTGCCGGCGCATTTTGGCGATGGCCTCCGCGAAACCTTCCACCTGGGCCGTATCCTGCTTCAGCAGGTGCAGCACCAGCCGTAAAGCCGTTTTCTTGCCCACGCCCGGCAGCCGCGCAAACTCGCTGACTGCATTTTCTATCAATGCGGAAGAAAAGATCATACGGCAAAATTACGGATATTGACTATAGTTTGACGTTAGTGGGGACCGTCCAGTTCTTTTTAACGTTGATGGGATCTTTGAAGGTAAACACCGTTTCGGGCTGCTTTTTCGGGTTTCGGTAATAAATGCCCGTATCCCAGCGCCCGTTGAAGTTCCGGTCCACGATCACGCGGATTTCGTACTCCCCGGGCTGGATGAGCCCGCGTTCCCATTTGCCGTTTTTCACAATGCCGGTATATTTCACTTCCTTTCCGCCCTGCACCAGCTGCACCACAAACTGGTAACTGCTGTCGCTTTCGGGCAGGATGTGGCGGGCGCTGTCGCTCACGCTGAGATTTACGGTCACGGTACCGTAATCGTCCAGCTGTTTGGCTTCGAAGCGGACGGTATCCGCCTTCGCCGTTTGCAGCCCGGTGGTATCGGTGGCGAAGCCCGCGGGGAGGATCAGCTGGTAAGGCATGCCGGGCTTCCAGTTGTACGACATCCTGAACTGCTTCATAGTGGTATCCGCCACGGTCAGCCCGAACCGCACGGGCCGGAGGGTCGTATCTTCCAGCAGCGAAATGGCGGAAGAATCGAGGCTGCGGATGGGGAAGTTGAAAGACAGGGTAAGGCTGTCGCCCAGTTCCTGGCGCCCGCCGCTAAGATCGGCGCTCACGATCAGTTTGGGTTTCTTCTTGTCGTCTTTCTTCTTTTCTTCCTGCTGCGGCTGGGCTTCTTCCGGCGCGGCCAGGTCTTCGTATTTCGGCCGGAGCGAATCCGGCTCCCTGAAGAGCGACATATTCACATCCGCCAAATTTTCCGACAAATCGAGCGGCGCATCGTAATAGGCGATGAGCTCGTCGGCTTCCGTATACTGGAAATCGCGGTTTTCTTCTTTCAGGGCGAAAATCCTGTAAGTGCCCGGCTTGAGGTTCTTGAACCGGAACGTTCCGTTGCCTTTGGTTTTGGCCAGGTACAACGGTTTTTCCTTGGACACCACGGAGTCTTCCGTGATATTGGAATACAGCATCACGGCCACGTTACTGTCCGGCTTGCCGGTTTCGGCGATGAGGATGGTGCCCGACAGGGTGATGGAATCGAGGTAATCGCCGGTAGACACCACGTACTGGAAGTCTTCGATCGGGTTGCGCTCGTTCACGTCCTTCACGGCGTCTCCCAGGTTGAAAGTATAAGTGGTGTTGGGTTGGAGGGAATCCTTGATCACCATGGTCACCGAGCGCAATTTGGCGGTGATCACGGGCGTGCGTTTCAGCGTGGGCGACACGATGAGCTTTTCCAGCACATTATCCAGCTCCACGTATTCATCGAACCGGAACGTAACGCGCTGTTCGTTGAAATTGAGGGTGGAATCGGGCGGGGAAACGGACAGGACCCTCGGCGCCAGGGTGTCTCGCGGCCCGCCGCCGGGCGGCACGATGTTGGCGCAGCCGGAAAATAGATAGCCGCAAGCCATGAGAACGATCCAAAAGCCGGTCCAGCCACGCATTATATGATTCATGATTCCTTTTCGCTGAATTTTTATGATTTGCAAACTTACTGTTTGTTGGCCATTAATTATTCTTCCTCCTCCACCAGGGTGTGCAACGCCACCTCCAGCTTATTGTCTTTCACGAAGTTGCACCATTTGCAGTCGTCTTTCCCGCAGCCGGTATAAAACTCCTTGTTCTGGATGCGGACCCAGGTGTCGCGGATCTGCTGGTTCACCGTCGTTATATCTTCGGGGAGGATGTCGATCTTCTCCTTGAAATATTCCTTCTGCTTGTTCGGCTCCACGAAATCGAACTCCGTGCTCACCACATGCCAGTTCTTCTGCTTATAATTATCGAGGAGGATTTTATAGAAAACCGCCTGCCGCCAATAGTCGCCCCCGTTGGGATTGCGATCGTTGGGCCGGTCGAATTTCTTGTAATCCTTCTTCGTTTTTTCATAATCCCCGGTTTTGTAATCCACCACGTTCACATTGCTGCCGTCGAACTCGAGCTTGTCGATCTTCCCTTTCAGCGGAACGCCGTTCACCACCACGTTCCGGATGTTCCGCTCGATGCTGACGATGCGGTTCCAGACCGGGAGGTATTTGTCGTAATAATTGGAAAGGATCTCTTCCCCGTATTCCATTCTCCGGTTGAAAGCCTCTTTGGTAAAGGCTTCCCGGCTGCGGAGCATGCTGTACCGGAAATCTTTGATGAACTCTTCTTTCGGGGGGAACTCGTTCTTCTTTTCCTGCATCTTCTGGAAAAGCTTCTCCAGCGCAAAGTGCACCGCGGAGCCGAATTCCGTGTTCTCCGACCGCCCGGAAGGCACGCGGAGCAGATTCTGGTAGAAAAACGCGAGCGGGCAATGCAGGTAATTATTCAACGCCGTCACGTTCATCGTAAACCCGCTCAGCAGGGTATCGATAAACAGCTGGTCCACTTTCTCGATCTCCGGCGCCTGTTCCTTGCCGTATTGCAGGATCTCGAAATGGAACATGGTTTCGTCGTCCATGATAACCGGCACCACGTCGAGATTGTGCACTTGCTGTATTTCGGCTACGAACACACTGGGTACCAATGGTTTGCCGTCCTGTTTAAATTCGGGATAACTGATGTAGAGATGTTTTTCGGCACGGGTGATGGCCACGTAAAACAGCCGGCGCAGCTCCTGCTGGTCGGTGGAGGTGGCTTCCGTGGTAAAAACGGTGTCGGGGAAAGAGAACCCGCCCGACATCTTTTTCTTGTCTTCCCAGATGTTGGACGTTACCCCCGCGATGAACACATATTCGAATTCCAGGCCTTTCGAGCCGTGGGCGGTCAGTAAATTGACGCCCTTTTCGTTGCCCGACACCTGGATCAGGGGGATCGACAGCCCGTTGGATTCCATCAGGTCGATGGTTTCCATGAGTTTTACCACGTTCATTTCTGGCCGGCGGCGCGTTTCGTCTTTGACGAAGTCGAACAGCGCCTGGAGCACTTTCATGAGCCAGATTTTTTCCGGGCTGGCGAGGATGTACTGGAGGATGCCGCCGTCGCTGATGATGGACGAAAACAGTTGTTGCAGCGTGATGTTATGCGCGTCGCCGATCCATTTTTCGAGGAGGCGCCCCAGCCGCAGGGCTTCATCGTGCGGGGCGAGCGAAAACAGCGTGGGGTTGCGGGTGTTCACCCATTCCTGGAGGTATTTGCGGATGGAGGATTTTTCCGCATATCCTTTTTCCGCTACTTCTATGCTGATGCGCGCCGTTTCGATGGGCGGCACCTTATAAAAATCGTAATGCAGGAGCTCGAAAAGAATATCGTCGCCGCTGTACGGCGTTTCCAGCTCGCGCGCAATGTACCGGACTATCTGCAGCACCTTTTTGGCGAAGGGGATCTCGAAAAGGTTCTGGTTGCGTTTCGAGAAGAAAGGCACGCCTTTCAGCCGGAAATACTGCGCCAGCTCTTCGCCGTACCGGTTCTCTTTATATATGACGGCGATTTTCCCCGGGTTCACGCCGCGGCCCAGGAGGCCCTCCACTTCGAGGGTGATGTGGGCCATCTCGTCGCGGGGAGTGTTGTACCGGCGGATCACGGGCGGCAGGTCCAGCGGCGTCAGTTTGTCGTTGGATGCTTTCAGTTGCTTGCTGAGGCCGGGCAACTTGTCTACCAGCCGCGAGCCCTCGTTATGTGCGATCACCGACATCGACACGTCGAGGATGTTCTGCACGGAACGGTAATTCTGCGTCAGCACCACCGTCCGCAGGTCGTGCGCAAGGTGATCGTTGGCGAATTGCTCCATGTTTTCCACGTTGGCGCCCTGGAAGCGGTAGATCGACTGGTCATCGTCCCCCACCACGAACACGTTCGGCTTTTCCTCGCCGGAAGTGAGCAGGCCGATGAGCATATTCTGGGTACCGCTGGTATCCTGGTATTCGTCCACCAGTATATATTGAAAACGTTCCTTATAGTCGAGCAGGAGGTTGGGATGTTCGCGGAATGCGCGGATCACCCAATTGATCATGTCGTCGAAATCGTAACGGTTCGCTTTGTGCATGAGTTGCTGGAACACGTCGAATTGCTCCACGGCCGCGAGGAGCCGGGCCATTTTTTCCCGTTCGCCGTTCAGTTTGTCCTGTTTCAGGTCGCCTTTTTTGAAGCGGCCGGAGTTGCGTTGATAGATGTATTCGGTGCGTTCCGGCAGCGATTCCACGTAGGCTTCCACGCGTTCGCGGATGAAAGGGACCGTCCAGCCTTCGCGCTTCATGGTCGAGAAAAGGCTCGCCAGGTTGCGCATATCGAAATACACATCGCCGCGGTAGCGCTTGAGCGGATTGTCTTTGGAGAACCCGTCGATGAGGGTTTTGAGCAGTTGTATCTTTTCGAGATCGGAGATCGGATCGAGCACGTTCTTTTCAAAAAGCGACAGGTTGTCCTGGATTACTTCGTTGCAGAACGAGTGGAAAGTATGGATGTTGACGCGATAGGCGTCTGGCCCGATAAAGTCGGTGAGCCGCTTGCGCATGGCTACGGTGCCGGCATCGGTGTAAGTGAGGCAGAGGATGTTGTGGGGGAGGAAGTCGGTGTCGCGGAGGATTTTGCCGATGCGCGACGCCAGGATCTGGGTTTTGCCCGTTCCCGGCCCGGCGATCACCATCACGGGCCCTTCGGTATTGTCCACCGCTTCGCGCTGCGCGCTGTTGAGGCGGGCGTATACTTCCTCGTACCGTTGATTATATTGTTCCTGTTGCGGATTGATCATGTTTTTGGTAAATATGCCGGTTGTACGACGGAGCGGATGTCGCTCCAGGGTACGAACAGCGAGATTTGTCCCACTGCGTACGCGGCGATTTCGTAAGGGATAAAGCTAAAAACGACCCCCTTACCGGTCGGGTAAAAATTTTCGTTCGGCACGATATGCGGTTCGAAGAGGAACCCCTTGTCCAGCGGTTCCCCTGCCGGTACGCGGAACTGTTTGCGGAAGGCTTTCTCCAGCGCGGCGCCCACCGCGGGTTTATATCCCGGCTTGAAAACGTCTTTCACCGTGAGTTTTTTCTTCGCGGCGAGGTCGTACGCATCAAATGTAGTGCCGTAGTTCCCGTGGGCGCCGCCACTGTAATCATAACTGAAATTGGCGATCACCAGCAAAGGGTATTTATTCCATACCACGCTTTGCGACTCGTGCGATTCCCAGTTCCAGGTAGCCCCCGATCCGGATTCGATCCCGGATGAATCGATGGTTTTCAAATTGTCCTGGTAACCGGAAAGGTACCCCAGCGCCGAGGATTTTAACACCTGCGAAGGCATTTCCCCCGGTTTCATATCCGGCTGCATCGCCTTGCGGAGAAACGCGATGATGTCAGCGTCGGCGCCGCCCGAAGGCCAAATCATCCCGGCGCTGAATTGCGCCATGGGCGACGAAGCATCGCCCGGCCGCAACTTCGCCGAATCCCCGAACACATACGTCCCGAACGTAATGGCGCTGTCCATATCTTCCTGCAGCCCGAATTCGAACGACTTTTCATTGCCGGTCCAGATGCCGCGGAATTGCGATCCGTCGAAAGTCCCGCTGAAGATGTTCTCGTTATTCGGCCCCGCGAACTCCGCGAAAATGAGGCTGTCTGCCGTTTCGCGGGAAAGCGAGAGGCCGATGGGCTCGCCTGCTTTATCATAAAGGTACCAGGCCTCATAATCGCCAGGCGCATATTTGACAAGCTGCATCGTAACCGGCTGGCCGGCCAATGTACCTTTGAATTGCTTGTAAAAGGAATGGGCGACGGATACTTTGACCGGCGCAACGGCGGCGGCGGTACTATCCAAAGCGGCTGGCTTCTTTTGCCCGGACTGGCATGCGCACAGGGGCGCCAGTGCCGTTAGCATACAGATCAACATTCTCATGATGCCGGAGATTACGGACGAAATTACCACAAAACCGCGAAACGGAGGCTATCGTGCGTAGCCTTCCTGTACCACCGTTTTTATGTCGGCCCAGGGCACGAACAGGGTGATCTGCCCCATTGCATAGGCGGCGATCTCGTAGGGGGTATAACTGAATACTACGCCGTGGGAAGTCAGGAAGAAGTTATCGTTCGGCTCGATTTTTTTCACGAAAAGCCCGGCTTCTTCGAGGGATTTCACCTGGTATTTTTTTAGGTACGATTTGCCGAGCGCGGCGGATACGACGGGTTTGTAATTGGGCTTGAAAACGTCTGCCAGGGTGAGTTTTTTCTGTTTGGCGAGGTCGTAGGCGGAGAAGTTCGACCCTCCGTTCCCGTGGGCCCCGCCGGTGAATTCGTAGGTCCAGTCTTCGATGGCGAGCAGGGGCCACTGGTTCCAGGCTACTACCGAGCCGGATTCGGTGCTCCAGCTCCAGGAGGGGCCCATGCTGGTGGAATCGAAGTCTTTTGCGTTGCTTTTATAATTGGTGAAGAATGAGTCTGCGCCGTTTTTGAGCAGGGAGGCCGGTGTGGAACCTTGCGGGATCCCGGGGGCGAGGGTTTTCTGCAGAAACGCGACCGTGCTTTCGCCGCCGCCGGTGGGCCAGATGGTATACGTGGAAGCCCTGGCCAGAGGGGAGTTGGACCGGTCGGGCAGGAGCCGGGTGGAATCGGCGTAGGCGATCACGGAGAAGATCACGGCGCTGTCGTTATTTTCGGCCAGGTCGAAGTCGAAGGTATTTTTCACGTTCACCCATTTCCCCTTGAAATGCCCGTCGGCGCTCACCATCCCGCGGAAAACACCGTCGGTTTCCGTGTAGCCTTCGTTGACGATCACGCTGTCGTCCGTCCTTTTTTCGCCGTAAAACGGGCGTAAAGCGATGGGTTCGCCATGGGAATCATAGGTGTACCATCCACGGAAATCGTTTTGACCGGCTTTTTGGAGCAGGAGCGTGATGTTTTGTCCTGCCAGCGAGCCTTTGAATCGTTTGGCCCAGGTGGCGGGCAATTCGGTGGAAGCGGGAACGGCGGTGCTGTCGGCGTTTCCGTCTTTTTTTGTGGCGGATTGGCAGGCGGCCAGGGCGAGGAAAGCGGCGGGAATGAGGAGGTGTTTATGCATGTTGTGTTTTTTTGGATTGATGGAAATTACCAGTAATAGAGACAATCGTCAGTCTCCGAAGGTTCAATATCCCGTAATTTTGCAAAAAAGAAGCCGAAAATGATCAATCAGAAGATAGCAGACCTGCGGCAGGATTATCGCCGCGCCACGCTTAACGAGCGGGAAGTAGCTGTTCATCCCGTGCAGCAGTTCGACCATTGGTGGCAGGAGGTGCTGGCGGGGGAGATCGAAGAGCCGAACGCCATGACGCTGGCTACCTGTACGCCGGATGGTATACCTTCTGCGAGGATCGTATTGCTGAAAAGCTTCGACGGGAAGGGGTTTATGTTCTTCACGAACTATGAAAGCCGGAAGGGGCAGGAGCTGGCGGAGAACCCCCGGGCCACGCTGCTTTTCTTCTGGAAGGAGCTGGAGCGGCAGGTGAGGGTGGAAGGCCGGGTGGTGAAGGTGGCGCCGGCGGTGAGCGACGAATATTTCGATTCCCGCCCGGTTGGCAGCAGGATCGGGGCGATCGCGAGCCCTCAAAGCCGGGTGATACCGGGGAGGGAAGTGCTGGAAGAAAAGGTGAAATCCCTGGAAGCGCAATACCTCCAGCATGCGCCGCAGCGGCCGGAACATTGGGGCGGATACCTGGTGGTGCCGGAGAAAGTGGAGTTCTGGCAGGGGCGGAGCAGCCGGCTGCACGACAGGTTGTTGTATACCCTGGAACCCGCCGGGAGCTGGAAGATCGAGCGATTGGCGCCCTGATCAGGGGGTGAAAATAATAAAGGGGATACCGGTCATATGCCTTGGCGGCAGTTGCCTGGTATCCCCTTTTATTGTCTGCGTGCGATTAAGCTTTCTTAGCGGCGGCTTTAGCAGCAGTGGCTTTCTTGGTTTTAGCCGGACGGCTTTTGCCAAAAGATCCGTTGGAGATCTTGCCTTTCTTGGTTTTGATATCACCTCTACCCATGGTCGAATGATTTTTTATTGATGAATGATAAGGGGAAGTTGCCTCCTGCGGGAGGGCTTCCGGCTGCAAAAATAAAAAAAGCAAGAAACATTTGATGTTCCTTGCTTAATAAAGTTGGGTCGCCAAGTGTTAGATCTTGTCGGACAGCGCTTTACCGGCTTTGAATTTAGCCACTTTCTTAGCTTTGATCTTGATGATCTGGCCAGTCTGGGGGTTTCTACCGTTACGTGCAGCGCGTTTGCTAACAGAGAAAGTACCAAAGCCTACCAGGGTAACTTTACCACCTTTTTTCAGGGTATCGGTAACTGCTTTGGTGAATGCGTCCAGAGCGTCGTTGGCCTGGGTTTTGGTAATACCGGCGTTTTTTGCAATGACTTCTACTGCTTCGGCTTTGTTCATAGTTAGTTAAGATTTAACTAGTGAGAAAATGTTTGATGTGAGCAAATATAAAGCCTTTTACAAGATTACCAAATTACAGCAAAACTTTTTTACCGGCTGAAAAACCCTACAGGTAACGTTTACAGCAGATTGAGATATGCAAAAACGGAAAGCCGGCGATTTGCCTGTTCTGCTGAAATGCGCTACTGCATTGAGTTTGAATGCTATTTGCGCTGAAACGCCCGTCCCTGCCAAGTTTTGTGCCAAATACCCACCCATTTTAAAACAGTGGATTACCTGTGGATAAGTTATGCGGATCATACCACCTGCATCACCGTTCTGAAGGCTACAAACTGGTCTCCGAACAGCTCGAAAGCCTGCTGCCGCAAGCGCGGAGCGTGCTCCTGGATATAGGTATTATAGTTCTCCAGGGTGTCTGCGAAGTACTGAACGGTATACGTTGGCCCGTCGGAATCGTCCTGGTCCAGCAGGCGGCACATGCGGTAATCATGGAAAAAGCCGGTGCCGATGATGGTGGGGATGTGTTCCTCCCGCATCCATTGCAGCCAGCTGGCGTGGATTTCGGGCGTTACTTTGGTGGTGACGTTATATATGATCATGCTTGTTTGAGTTTGAGATAAACGGGGCAATGGTCGCTGTGCTTCACGTCTGGCCGGATCGCCGCGTCTTCGATGCGTTGGCGGAGGGGATCGGAGACGGTGATGTAGTCGATACGCCAGCCCTTGTTATTGGCGCGTGCGTTGGCGCGGAAGCTCCACCAGGAGTAATGGTCGGCGGCCCCGGGGTGCATGGCGCGGAAGCTGTCTGTGAACCCGTTGCTGAGGAGCTTGGTCATCCAGGCGCGCTCCTCGGGCAGGAATCCGGAAGAATCCTTGTTGGAAACGGGATTGTGAATATCGATCGCCTCGTGCGCGATGTTGTAGTCGCCCACTACCACCAGGTTCGGGCGTTCCTTGCGCAATTGCTGGAGATATTCGTAGAACTCGTCGAGCCACTGGTATTTATAGGTTTGTCTTTCCTCGCCGGTGGTGCCGGAGGGGAAATAGGCGTTGATGAGGGTGAGGTCGCCATAATCGGCGCGGATCACCCTTCCTTCGGCGTCGCTCTGCATATATCCGTTCCCGTATTGTACGTGGTCGGGTTTGAATTTGGAGAGGATGGCCACGCCGCTGTACCCTTTTTTCTGGGCAGGGTGCCAGTAATCATGGAAGCCGAGCTGTTCGAACTGCTGGTAGTCCACGTTATCGCGGTGGGCTTTCACTTCCTGCAGGCAGATCACGTCTGCCGGGTCGGTTTTGAGCCATTCGGTGAATCCTTTGGTCATGGCCGAACGCAGGCCGTTGACGTTATAAGTGACGATCCTCATGTAATAATGTTTGCGGCAAAAATACAGGATTCGGGGAATGGATGGATGGCTACAGGCCCGTAAGATTTTTATGGGGATGGATAAGCGGCCCGATCTGGCGGGTTAACGACGCTTGCGGCCGGCGGGGTGGTTGGAGGGAAGAAGCCGTTCGCCGGGGTGGGGAAAAAAAGAGCGGCTGCGCATGGGAGCGGCAGCCGCTTGAGATGCCTGGGAGGAGTGTGTGGTCCTCCGCCGGAGCATTAGAGGGGTCTTACGATCCCGCCGAGGCCACCGAGGAGGCTGTTGAGGAGGTTGGTAACGGTGGAAAGGAGACCGCCTACGGGGTTGCCTTCGCCGCCGCCGAGGATGCCGCCGAGCAGGCCGTCGAGCAGGCCGCTAAGGTCCAGCAGGCCGCCTTGTGTGTCTACGGCTTCGATTTGGGTCAGTTCTTCGCAGCCCAGTTCTTCGAGTTTGAAGTTTTCCATGTGTTCAGGTTTATGGTTAAAAAGAATAGTGGCGCCCAGTACCGCGGGCGCCACCAGGGTTCAGGTACGACTAGCGCAGCAGACCGCCGCCGAGGCCGCCGAGGAGGCTGTTCAGCAGGTTGGTCACGGGAGACAGGAGGTCGCCCAGGCCACCGAGGCCAGGCAGGCCGCCGCCAGTGCCGGGAAGGCCGGGAAGGCTGCCCAGTAATGCGTTGGTGTCAAGTTGTGCTCCAAGGGTAATTTTACCGTTTACGTTGTTAAGGCCGAGGGAAAGGAAGCCCCCGTTTACTTCCTGGGCTGTAGTTGCGTCGAGTTCCTGGCAACCGAAATTTTGAACTTGCAAGTTTTCCATGATTATAGGAGGTTTGGTTAAAAAGCACGTTATGTCTTTAAGGTATCGGCAGTACTTCTCCCGGATGATTTCTTTGGCAGCAGGCAAACATCGCGCGGGGAAACGCATTTCCGTTAACGGGCGTAAATTACGGAGCAGCAATCGATCGACGGTCGTTCATTTCTGTTCATTTTCAACGGAATAACTGAAAAATCCGTTCATTTTTTGAACAGAGGGGGCATTTGCAAACCGTTAACATAAAATCCGGTTGGCAAACGGCATATTGAAATAGCCGGATTTTGCGTAAATTATATATGTAGCAGCGCCATGTTACCGGCCGGAAACACCTCCGGGTTCACACACAGCAATATGACCAGCCTCGCCCCGCTTCCCTCCCCAAACCCCCTGATGCCCTCCCGGAAGGGCGGCTATCTGCTTTTGTGCCTTTGCCTCGCCGCTTTCAGCTCCTTCGCCCAGGCTTCCCTCATCCAACGCCTCAAAACAGAACTGCACCGCACAAAAGACAGCACCGCTTACAACGATCAGCTCAATACCCTCAGCGCCATTTACCTCGTCACCCATCTCGACAGCTCCCTGCTTTATGCAGAACGCGCGCGCGACCTCTCCCGGCGCATCCATTATCAAAAAGGACTGGCAGACGCATCCGTCAACCTCGGTGCCTGCTTCACCTTCCAGAACAACTCCAACGTAGCGCACCGCCTTTACCTCGAAGCCCTCAGCCTGTACCGCACCCTCGGCGATTCCGCCGGCGTTTGCACCGCGCTTTACTGCATCGGCGGCTACTATCATTACGAAGGCAACCTGCCCCAGGCGCATCAGTACATGGAATCTGCCATGGGCGTAGGCAGCAGGCTGCTGAAGGATTCCATCTGGACCACCATGCTCGCCAACTATTACATCGTTTTCTCCTCCGATTCCGCCAAGGCAGATTCCGCGCGATGGGCGCTGCATAAAGCGCGCGACATCGCCATTCGTTATCACGACGATCGCATGATCACCTACACCGGCCTGTTCCTCGCGCATGAAAAAGTCCGTGAGAACAAACTCGATTCCGCCTTGCTGGAACTTCAGATGCTGACGGCACATGCCGGCGCGGAGAAAATGCATTACCTCGATCTGTACGGGAACGCGCAGATGGTCATATACGCCGCATGGGCGAAGCTCGCGGATTCTACCCGCTACCGGCAGCGCGTGCTGGATGCCGCTGCGGCCGGCGGTTACAAGAAGCTCATGATCAGGCCCGTCATCGCGTTGTACGAATTCTATAAAAAGTCCGACCCCGTAAAAGCCCTGCACTACGCCGATATGCTCGAGGAGATCGCTTCGCACCAGGAGCACCTGCGCTCGCGCCAGGAGCAGGATTACATGGAATCTTTCCTGCGCGACCAGGAGCTGAACAATTACCGGTTGGATAAACAGTTGCGCGAACAAACCGAAACGTACGACCGGATGGAAAGCCGCAACCGGGCCACGGTATTCATTTTCATCGCAGTGTGCCTGGCGCTTTCCGCGATGTTGCTGTTTACATGGTACCGCGCGCAAAGCGAGAACAAACGCATTAAAAAGCGCATCAGTACGATCAACCGGATGGTGATCGAGAAGAACCAGTTGCTGCATCATCACGACGATTTCAAGAATAAACTGTTGACGATCCTTGCGCATGATTTCCGTTTGCCGTTGAGCCACATCATCAATGTAGCGGAGCTTTTCAGGCAGAAAGACCTGCGGCCGGCGCAGTACCAGGAGATCGCGAATACCATTGCCGCCATGGCGGCGGATACGCTGCAACTTTTCGAAACGGTGCTGAGCTGGATACGTTCGCAATTGACGGGTTTCGAGTACAACCCGCTTCCGTATTCGCTGGAAGAGTTATGGCAGGAGGTGCTGGACCTTTACGCTGCCGATATCCGCGATAAGGGATTGGTGCTGGAAATGGCCATCCCGGCGGGTATGCAGGTGAAAGGGGATCGGGAGATGATGCAATTCGTGCACCGGAATTTGTTGCACAACGCCATCAAATTTTCGCTGAAGGCGAGTGCGGTGAGCATCCGTGCATCGAAGCAAAAAGAGCGTGCAGTCATTTCCGTTACAAATGGCGGTTCGGGGATTTCCGATGTCGACATTTATCACATCTTCGAATACAAGGTGCCGGGCAAGTATGCTCGGGAAGGTAATAGGGGAGCGGGTTTGGCGTTGATCATCTGTAAAGATTTCATCGAAAAAATGGAAGGGTCTATTACCGTTAGAAGTGATGGATCTTCTTACACGACGTTCGAATATACGTTAATGTTGGAGGATGAAGGTATTAATACCATACCTATAAACTGAATAAAATGAACGATCGATATATCAATTCCTCCGACTAAATTGCAGGCATTGTTTGACACACCAAATATCAAATTGATGATGCAGGAGTCAAAATGATTGAAACGGAACGGATCACGCGTTAGCCCCGATGATCGTTCTCCCCGGCGGAAAGTGCCGGACTTGCACATATACAGCGTTTCCTGAACAGAAAGCCAACGATGGCGCCATTGCTGCCGACAGCGGGATGCACCTGATTTTACAGGCGCACCGGGTATCGGTACGGTGTTCGCCTTGCCACAAACTCAAAGTGGTTATTTATTGAGCGCTTAAAAATCATGCATATATGTCAAAACATATAGCCAGGTCAGCTTTGCCTTTCATCTATTGATGAGTTAGCCCGAAGAGGTACCAGTGTGCTGTGTGGCAGGGCGTTTTGGCTTTGCCGCGCAGCTGGTGCCGGAATATGGGAGCGCACACACGTCCAGCGGCTTTGCCGGATAACTTTTGCAGGCTGGCAGGTTCGGGCCGGAGTCTTGTAACCTGAATAGGAGCAAATGCATTGAGAAACATAAAATGATGCGGTTATGTCAGGGCATATGGCCGGGATGGTCATCTGGTGCTGTGTGACAGCGCATTCGAGCCTGCCCGGCGGTAGGTGGCGATAGTCGGGAAGCATCCGGGTTACGCGGTGTGTTTTTACCTGCCGGCCAGTTGGGTCCCAGGTTTTATAATCTGTTTATGAGCAAAGTTTACCCTATAAAACAACCAGGCAGCGTCCAGTTGGTGACGGCCTGCTGCTACAAAGACCATGCTTTGTTGCGCGATGATCGATACAAGCAGTTCGTAATGGAGGGCCTGTCGTTCATGGTGGCCCAGCAGCGGATTTGGCTGTATGGTTATGTGTTGCTGGAAGACGAGTTTCATGCCATGTGGCAGCAACGGCCTCCCTGGGAGAAAGCGAATGTCCGCCAACCTTTGCTGCGGCACATCGCCCGGCGTATCAAGTACGATTTGCGGGCAACGGACCCCGGAGCGCTGGAACTTTACCGGAGCCACCTGGCAGACCGTGTGTTCCAATTCTGGGAGAAACAGAAGATCCGGGTGGAAATCACGAATTTCTCAACCGCCGGCGAAATGCTGGAAAATATGCATCAGGCGCCGGTTCATTCCGGGTTGTGCCGCGATCAGACCGAATATCCATATTCCAGTGCCTGGTTTTATGGGGATCGGGTTCCGCCGGAGGATATTCCTGTACCGGAGCTGACAGACTTTTCAATTGCTTTCCAGCAACCGGGATCCAGGATGGTTCAACCGGAATCCGGCCGGGTAAGAAAGCGGTACATCCGTAGCAGGGGAGGATTGTTGTTGCCGAAGCCCCCTCACAGGAAGTTTCCCGGACCGGAAGGCGATTAATGGCCTGCCCCCCGGGATAAGGCAGACAGTGTTTCGAATGTGGGGTAAAGTATCCTTTGCCGAAAGGTTCCGCCAGGCACATTTCGTTGTGCGGTGCGGGGAAACCCCGGTCGAAGTCAGATGCTTTACTGATCAATAAAAGCATCAATTCGGGATAGGGCATCCTTTGCCGGGAGGTCCCGCACCTGCGCATCTCGTTGCGTATTGCGGGAGAAACTCCGGGAGTGGTTTAATGCTTTGCCACTCGATTATGTTCCGTTTTTGAGAATGGATCCCTTGAAAGGAGGTTCGCATCGCAGTATCTGGCTGGGTGCTGAGGGCGAGCCTCCGGAAGAGGGGCTGTTATGGTAAAAATGCAGCGAATGCAATCGCACTCGTTTGTCGTGATTTGACAATGGAATAACATAATGCGCTATGCGTGTATTCATAGCGATTGGTTTCACAGACAGCCCGTTTGCATCTGCAAATGGGGCCGGAATCCCTCCTTCGGAGCGCTCCGTTCTGTTCGCAGGGTTAGGCGTGCGAACGGACCTCCGGGAGGTCCGGGATCGAAGACGGGATGTGCCGCCGATCGCTGTGATGATATGGGAAATTAAAGAATACGCATGATGGATGCACACTTTTGAAAGGGTTAAAACGGGGTGGGGATTCTTCCTCTGGCCTTGGACTTTCAGGAAAGCAGCAACCGCGGGCCGTCGGGATGAATGGACGGAATTAGCTGTGCCGGATGAAAACCTGACACGAAATGGTCGGTCGCATGTGTATTGACCGGTGAAGGCACACCGGGAAAAGATTTGAAAGGTTCTAACATGTGGGTATTAACGAACCAACCAATGGGAATAAAACGGCCTGGGGATTCTTCCCCGGGCGCTATTTCCACGCAAAAAGCTCTTTGAAAGGCGGGACAAACCAGGATGATTAACTATGGGGTTATGTCTGAAAATACAGTTATCTGTACACAAGTGATAACCGGCCGGGGATTCATCCCGGGCTGCAATTTTTATCAGGCATACCTGCAGCATAAAATATCAGGATAGGTCAAATTCATACATTTTCCATTATTACCGGTCTGGAGATTCCTCTCCGGGCTCATTTCTAAGCAGATCGGTCGAGGGTAAGATTTTACGGGGTTGTAAATCCTTAATGGTTAACTATAGGTGCAAGCCAGGGGATTCTTCCCCGGCATTTTTATAACGGAATGAACACGAGAGTAGACACCTTCTTCCTTGAATTCCTTCAATAACGCAAATGCCAGATGAACAACGCCTGGGGATTTCTCCCCGGGCAATGTTTTTCGACCGGAGGAA
Source organism: Chitinophaga rhizosphaerae (assembly GCF_003958645.1). Classification (GTDB taxonomy): domain Bacteria; phylum Bacteroidota; class Bacteroidia; order Chitinophagales; family Chitinophagaceae; genus Chitinophaga; species Chitinophaga rhizosphaerae. The sequence goes on along the minus strand of NZ_RXLO01000002.1, from coordinate 797,649 downwards.
TTTACCGGGAATGGACTCCCGGTGTAAAAGATAGCAATGCTGAATAGATAGGCTGGTGTATCCGGATTTGATCAGATACAAATCTTGATTGATACGGAAGAAAAGGGCCGGGGGATTCTTCCTCCGGCACATACGGTTAAGATGCCGGAGAGTCGGGCAATGCAGCGACGCACAGGCATAGGCGGTAAAAAATGCAATACTGATTCTTTGACTTTGATGAAATGAAACCCGGGGAATCTTCCCTGGGTGGGGTTTCCCCTGAATCAAGCGTAAAGGCCAGGTATCGGCAAATGCTGCATGGTGCGGAAGTTGGCTTGAAACGAAATAGATGTTGATCGATTCATTTTCATTGGATGAGATTTCCTACCTGGGGATTCCTCCCCGGGTATTTTCATCCTCCTAATCGTATGGAGCAGTAAGTTTATCATGACATGATCGAACAAGCATTATTATGTGCTGCAATAGGAAAATGTCTAAGTTATCCGAAAAGAGATAGTGTGAAATTGACGCCTGTGGCGGCTGGAAACGTTTTTTTGTTCGAGAACGCTCGGCCTGGGGATTCTTCCCCCGGGGCCTTTCATTTCCCTGATGTAAATCGAACATCATAATTGACACTGAAAGGATCACAATCAGTTTTATGTACTGCTGTGGGATTGAACATAAGTTAACCGAAAGGAATTATAAATGGAATTGAGCCAAGTTGGTGCCGGTGGCAGCCGGGAACGTATTTTTTGTTCGAGAACGCACGGCCTGGGGATTCTTCCCCGGGGCCTTTATTTTCCCGATCAGGTGAAACACAGTCAATAAAGATACTCCTTACCGATTCGACATACGCTCGCTTGAGCAAACGGGCCTGGGGACTCTTCTCCAGGCATCTTTGACGCAGCAGAGGGGAAACGCCTTTGCAACGAGTCCGCGGATTTTTTCGACAGGCAATCGCTCAGCTTCGTTTGTGCGAAGCGGTAAGTATCAGATAAATGGTTGCATGAATTTTAGTTGCTTTTTAAACTGGGGTTAGAGTTTAACAGAATGGATGTTTGGGGCTGGGGATTCTTCCCCGGCCGTTTTCCAGTCCTTCTGAAATTTCTTAACAACTGAACGTTTGCTTCCGACCCCATATAAACATATTCAAACAGATTAGTACAACGATCCATTAACAATTAGACAGGCCATTTTGCTTTTGAATTCAATGTCGATTGCATGTTCAAACACCCTGGGATTCTTCCCGGGGTAATTTCCTTATTCATTTCCTATACAATACTTCAAGATTCAATCTACACAGTTACTAATGGACACATGAAATGAAGCCTGGAGAGTCCTCTCCGGGCAACCTATGGTTGGGAACAGACTATCCGGGGGCTGGTTCCCGATGCCGGCTCATTTTGTGTGATGAAGGGGCACATTGACTTGCGGGTGATTTTCAAAAAGTTTTTTGAACGGTTACGCATGAAAACATTCTTGCTGGGGGTGACCAGTCTCAGTTTAGGTAGCCCGAAAATTGTTAGTGATCAAAATTATCGTCAACTCCCGTGGGCATATTGTTCACTTAATGAATAACGGCTGGCTTGCATATGCTTGCTGCCTTCATTTTCCCAATCTGGATTGCCGGATCGATTGAATAGCCGTGCCCGCCGTTAAGTTCGGGCGATGCCTACTTTGCCGGATTCCAGGACGCGGATACCGCCCAGCCCCTGCCAAATTCAAAACGCCTCGCCCTGGTACAAACAAAGTCCCCCCGATCCATCAACCAGATCGACCGCTAAATGCCCCAATCCCCCCAAAAAATCAAGAGCCGGAAAGCGTTCGCTTCCCGGCTCACAAATTTCCCGGAGCCTTCTATAGAGGGCGTCCAGTCATTATTTTATTATCCCTTCACCAGGGTCCCCACGTTACGGCCCATGATCACATGGAGGAGGTTGCCGGGTTTGTTCATGTCGAACACGATGATCGGCAATTTGTTCTCCTGGCAGAGGGTAAACGCGGTCATGTCCATGACATTCAATGACTTCTGGTATACTTCGGAAAAAGTAATCGTCTCAAATTTAGTCGCGGTCGGATCTTTCTCGGGGTCAGCGGTATAAATACCATCTACTCGGGTGCCCTTCAGGATCACGTCGGCCTGGATCTCGATCGCACGGAGGGAAGCTGCCGTATCGGTGGTAAAGTATGGGTTACCGGTACCTGCACCAAAGATAACCACACGGCCTTTCTCCAGGTGGCGGATTGCCCGACGGCGGATATAGGGCTCGGCGATCTGTTCCATTTTGATCGCGGATTGCAGACGGGTATACATGCCCTCTTTCTCCAGGCCGCTTTGCATCGCCATACCGTTGATCACGGTAGCCAGCATACCCATATAGTCGCCTTGTGCCCGCTCAATACCGGTTTCTGCTTCATTCATCCCCCGGTAAATATTGCCGCCGCCGATCACGATGGCCACCTGAACCCCCAGGTCGGTCACCGACTTGATATCGTGTGCATATTGGGCAATTACCTTCGGGTCAATTCCATAATTACTATCTCCCATCAGAGATTCACCACTCAGTTTGAGCAGAATTCGTTTGTACTTTGGCAACATGTCAACTATGATTATGAGTAATTCGCAGAATTTGTTAAATATACAAATCTGCCTCAAAATTATCCCCTGTAATCGTAAGGGCAAAAAAAAGGAGAGAAATTTTCATTCTCTCCTCTATATTTTGCTAATAGCGATTAACCTAAAGCTACGCGTTTGAAGGCGGAAACCTTCAGTTCAGCGTCGATTGATTTCAAATGGTCGGCTACGGTTTTGTTGCCGTCCTTCACGAAAGGCTGACCCAGCAGGGTGCTGTCTTTCAGGAATTTGTTGATTTTACCGGCAGCGATTTTCTCAGCCATTTCGGCGGGTTTGCCTTCGGCTTTGATCTGCTCGATCGCGATTTCTTTCTCGCGGGCGATGGCTTCGGGGGAGATACCGTCTGCGTCGATTGCTGCAGGATTCATGGCAGCGATCTGCATAGCGATGTCTTTACCTACTTCTTCACCAACTTCTTTGTTCAGACCAACCAGAACGCCCATGCGGTAGTTACCGTGGATGTAAGCGGTTACGCTGGCAGCGTCTACTCTTTCGAAGCGGCTCAGGGTGATTTTCTCACCGATTTTAGCCACCTGGTCGTTCACCTTGTCGGCAACCGTAGCACCGTCGAGGGGAGCTGCGTTCAGCTCTTCTACGGTCTGGGTATTATTAGCCAGCGCCAGGTCGGCGATGGATTGAGCGAATTTTACGAAATCTTCGTTCTTGGCCACAAAGTCGGTTTCGCAGCTCAGCAGTACCACAACACCGGATTTACCGTCTGCAGCGGTTTTTGCGATCACAACACCTTCTTTGGTTTCGCGGTCGGAACGCAGGGCGGCCACTTTCTGACCTTTCTTGCGGAGGTAATCAATTGCTTTCTCGAAATCGCCATCGGTTTCTACGAGTGCTTTTCTGCAATCCATCATACCGGCTCCGGTTTGCTGACGCAGTTTATTTACATCAGCTGCTGTAATTGTTGCCATTGTATATAATTCGTTTATATGTTAACGTTTGTTGAAATTTCCCTTGCCGGGAATCTTTATAACCGTAAATCGTGAACGATTTTTGGTCATTCACGATTTACGTATAGTTATGTTGACTTGATCAGTGCTTAGCGAGCGCCACCGGGTCTGCCTGCACCGGAGGGGCGGAATCCGCCACCACCGCCAGGACGGTTGCCGCCAGAGCGACCACCACCGCCACCGGGACGGTTACCACCGCCGGAGCGGCCACCACCGCCACCAGGACGGTTGTTACCACCACGACCGCCGGGGCCACCAGGTCCGCGACCGCCCGGGCCACCAGGACCACCGGGTTTACGGCCTCTTTCGCCACGCTCGTCTCCACCTTCCAGTTCGAACTTGCGAATTTTGCTGTCGGCTTCTTCTTCTTCAACCTCGTCGGTTTTCTCTACGGCGCGCTCAGCCAGACCTTCCGCGATAGCTGCAGCGATGTAGCTAACGATGATGGCGATGGATTTGGTAGCGTCGTCGTTCGCAGGGATTGCGAAGTCTACCTTGGTGGGGTCGGAGTTGGTGTCAACCATACCGAAGGTAGAGATACCGAGACGTTTTGCTTCTGCCATAGCGATATGCTCGTGGCTGATGTCTACGATGAACAGGGCAGCCGGAACACGTGCCAGTTGAGCGATACCGCCCAGCACTTTTTCCATTTTGTCCTTATCGCGGGAGAGCGTCAGGCGCTCTTTCTTGGTGATGTTGTCGAAAGTGCCGTCTGCCAGCATTTTCTCGATGCTCTGCATCTTCTTCACGCTCTTGCGGATCGTGGAGAAGTTGGTGAGCATGCCACCCAGCCAACGCTCGGTAACATAAGGCATGTTTACGCGCTTGGCAGCTTCGGCCACGATTTCTTTCGCCTGCTTTTTGGTAGCAACGAACATGATCTTTTTACCGCTTTTGGCGATGGATTTCAGCGCAGCGGCTGTCTCCTGCAAACCTTCAACGGTTTTGTTCAGGTCAATGATGTGAATACCTTTCTTCTCGGCGAAGATATAAGGCAGCATCTTGGGGTTCCACTTCTTCTTCAGGTGACCGAAGTGTACACCGGCTTCCAGTAACTGCTGCTGTAATGAAGTATTATTTTCCATGTTGTTTTTGTCGAATTGATGTTCAAGAATTGAATGATACAATCATTAACGTTTAGAGAACTGGAAGCTTCTTCTGGCTTTAGCTTTACCGGGTTTCTTACGTTCAACTGATCTCGGGTCACGTTTCAGCAGGCCTGCAGCTTTCAGCGCAGGACGGAACTCGGGGTTGATCTCGCACAGTGCGCGCGCAATACCCAGTTTCACCGCTTCCGCCTGACCTTTGATGCCACCACCCTGTGCATTCACCTTAACATCGAACTTGTCAAGCGCGTCAATGGTCTTCATCGGCGCTTCTACCTGGTTCTGCAGGTAAATCAGCGCGAAATATGTTTTATAGTCCTTGTCGTTCACCAGGATGGTGCCGGTACCTTTGCTCACATATACGCGGGCAACTGCTTCCTTACGACGACCGATAGTATTTTTTTGTTTTTCCATTATTCAGGCGATATTAGAAAGTTAAAGACTTCGGTTGCTGAGCGGTATGCGGATGCTCGGCACCGGCGTAAACGAAGAGTTTCTTGTACATGGCGCGGCCCAGACGGTTCTTCGGCAGCATACCTTTTACAGCACGCTCGATCACCACTTCAGGACGACGTTTCAGCAGATCTTTCGCAACCTCTGCTTTCTGACCGCCGGGATAACCGGAGTAGGTCAGGTATTCCTTGTCGTTCAATTTGTTACCGGTGAACTTTACCTTCTCAACGTTGATCACGATGATGTTGTCGCCGCAATCGGTATGAGGAGTGTAATAAGGCTTGTTCTTGCCTCTGAGGATCGCCGCAATTTTGGCGCTCATTCTGCCTACAGTCTGGTTGGTAGCGTCAATAACGTACCAGTCACGCTTTACGTAAGCGTCGTTAGCAGATTTTGTTTTGAAACTTAAAGTATTCATTGCTTATTGATAATAAAATTAAAGTCTCGCCCACTTATGGGAGTGCAAAGCTAAGTCGATATTTTATATAAACCAGCAAATGGGAGGGGTTTTTTCGGAAAGGCCTTCGCAAGTTATTGATTCTCAATAAAGAATTTGTATCGCCATTTTAGTTGTCCTACTTTTTCCTTGATTTTCAAGGGTTTCTGCGCAGCAAAAAGGACCGGTTGCCCGGCCCTTCTACATTTGCTGTGATGTTGATCAGCTTAATCGCGGCGGCTGGCGCCCAGATATATCATTAAATATTGCAATAGGATCACTACGGATGATACCGCCGCCACCACATAGGTCATAGCCGCCCACCAGAGCGCATCTTTCGCCTGGTCGTGCTCCTTCTTATATGTAATGCCGGCACCGTCCAGCCACGCCAGTGCGCGCCTGGAGGCGTCGAACTCCACAGGCAGGGTCACCACGGAAAACACGGTGGTCACCGCAAACAGGCCGATACCCAGCAGGAGCAGGTTAGGCCAGATATTGACCATCAGGATGCCCGCGATCAGTACGATCTGCACCAGGTAAGAGCTCACCTGTACGGCCGGCACCATTTTGGACCGGAACTGCAGCCATGCATAGCCCGTAGCGTGCTGCACGGCGTGCCCGCACTCGTGGGCTGCCACCGCAGCGGCGGCCACACTGGCCGAATTGTATACGTCCGGGCTGAGGTTGACGGTCTTGTTGGCCGGATTATAGTGGTCGCTGAGGAAGCCTTCGGCGGATAATACCTTTACGTCGGTGATGCCATTGTCGCGGAGCATCTTTTCCGCGATCTCCCTACCGGTCAGCCCCGAAGAAGTCGGCACTTCGCTGTATTGCTTGAACTTGCTCCGCAATCGCCAGCTGACCAAAGCACTGATCCCTACGAAAACGAGGGAAATTATCATGATTGATGGTGTCATCTGAGTCGTGGTTTAATTTAACGCTGTTTGTAAATGTACTTATTTCCTATCAAATCCCTTACCAGCCGGCCCGAAGCTGACAGCCGGCCGAAAGATGGACGAATTTGTCCGGATTTACCGGTTTTCCGAAATTTAACACTGACAGTTTGGCGGAAAAAACGGGTGGTCCACCGATTTCGCATGGTTATATGTAAATTAATTAATATTCATAATATATTCAAAAAATTATATGTGATTATCCGCTTTAGCGTCCCTCGCTATCAAGGATTTATGATGGCCCGCCGAAAATGAACTGCAAGCGAAATAGGCGTCGATAGTGGCTTCCAGCCGACCGACTGCCAAAACAATTAACACGTTAAAAGTTATCAACATCCATCAAATAAACTTTTTTATTCTCATCCCATTTAGTAATTTAGTCCTGAATTTAATGGGTTAGTAAGTAGAAAGAGTCAGCGGAATCATCCGTTGGCTCTTTTCTCATTTTTACCCAGATCCGATTTTCCCTACGTCAATTTTTTTTCCCGTTATTTTGTTCCATGAGCAAAATCAGAACAGCTTTTTTTTGTCAGAACTGCGGATATGAATCAGCGAAATGGACCGGAAAATGTCCGGCGTGCAATCAATGGAACACATTCGTGGAAGAAAAGGTACAAAAAGAGATTCCGCTAAGACAACAAGGCTGGAAATCGGACGATGCGTGCGCACCAAAAACCATCCATCTCGCCGATGTGGAAACGATGGAGGAAAAACGCCTGCATACGCCCGACAATGAGCTCAACCGTGTGCTCGGCGGCGGCATCGTTGCCGGTTCGCTGGTACTGGTAGGCGGTGAGCCCGGCATCGGTAAATCCACCCTGTTCCTGCAAAACGCATTGCTGCTCAAAGGCGTGCGCACACTGTATGTCAGCGGAGAAGAAAGCGAACAGCAGATCAAAATGCGGGCAGACAGATTGCAGATTCAGAACGATGAATTTTACCTGCTGACGGAAACCTCCACGCAAACGATCTTCCAGGAAATCAGGAAACTCGAACCGCAACTCGTCATCATCGATTCCATACAAACCCTGCAATCTCCCCTGATCGAATCCGCACCAGGCAGCGTATCGCAAATCCGCGAAACAGCCGCTGAAATGCAACGCTTCGCCAAGGAGTCCAACACACCTGTTTTCCTCATCGGGCATATCACGAAAGACGGCTCCATCGCAGGGCCCAAAATACTCGAGCATATCGTTGACACCGTGCTCCAATTCGAAGGCGATCAGCATTATGCTTACCGCATCCTCCGCACCATCAAAAACCGCTTCGGCTCCACGGCCGAACTGGGCATTTACGAGATGACCGGCACAGGGCTCCGGCAAGTGAGCAATCCTTCGGAAATCCTCATCTCCCAGCGCGACGATATGCTTAGCGGCGTAGCGATCGCAGCCACCATAGAAGGTTTGCGGCCCATGCTCGTGGAAGTGCAGGCCCTGGTGACGCAATCGGTATACGGTACCCCGCAGCGAACGGCCACCGGCTTCGACCTCCGGCGCCTGCAGCTGTTGCTGGCAGTGCTGGAAAAACGCGGCGGCTTCCATTTCGGCGTGAAAGACGTATTCCTCAACATCGCGGGCGGCTTGCGGGTCGAGGACCCGTCGATCGACCTGGCGGTACTTTGCGCGCTGCTGTCGTCTTACGAAGACATAGGGATTTCACACAAGGTATGTTTTGCAGGAGAGGTGGGCCTCAGCGGGGAGATCCGTGCGGTGAACCGCATCGAGCAGCGGATCGCGGAAGCGGAAAAGCTTGGTTTCGAGAAAATATTCATCTCCCGGTATAATAAAAAAGGCCTCGATTTCAGTAAGATGAACATCGAAGTGGTGCCGCTCGGGCGGGTGGACGAAGTGTACCGGTTGCTCTTCTGACCGGGCGCTTCGCGTATTTGTTAACCCAAAAATCATCAATTATGTTGCGAGCACTGTTGCAGCTGCTCTATCCGCATGCCTGTGAGCTTTGCGGGCGGGACTTGTCGCCGTCCGAACAGTTGTTGTGCCTGCGCTGTTCCATGCGCATGCCGGTTTCGGGATTCCACGCCGTGCGCGGCAATCCGGTGGAAAGATCGCTTTGGGGGCGGGTTCCGGTGGAATTCGCTTCCGCGGGGTACGTGTTCAGCCGGCATTCCGGTTTGCAGTCGCTCATTCATTTGTTCAAGTACGGTGCGCGCCGCGATGTGGCGGTGCACCTGGGCCGGCAGTTGGGATTGCAGTTGCGGGAGCAGGGCGTGAGCCGGGAATGGACGGGTATTTTGCCGGTGCCGTTGCATACGGCCAAGTTGCGGAAGCGCGGTTATAACCAGGCCGAGGCGCTGGCGGAAGGGATCGCCGGGGTGGAAGGGATGCCGGGGCTGGTGAAGGGGCTCGTACGGCATATGGCGGCGGAGTCGCAAACGAAGCGGTCGCGCGTCGGCCGCTGGGAGAACGTTTCCGCGGGTTACGCCTGGCATGGCGTATTGCCGGAAGCCGGTGCGCATTTGTTGCTGGTAGATGATGTGCTGACGACCGGGGCAACGATCGAGGCCTGCGGGCGCGCCGTGCTGGGGGCTTCTCCGGAAACCAAGCTCAGCGTTTGTTGCCTGGCCTGGGCCGGGTGAGGCGGATGGATGTCGGGAGTTGCGGTAGTCTGGGCGGGGTGGCCTGGATAGGGATGGTATTGCCGCGAAGGAAATAAACTACCGAAGCAATCAGCGTGGTGAAGTTTATGATAGTTTGCAGCCGATAAGCGGGGCAATTTTTTGTTGAAACGCGCAGGTACAAAAAAATACAGGTGTTCGAAAACACCTGTCTCTGGTAACTATTCCACGTTATGAATACGCAATTGTTGCATTATGTCAACTACAGCTTAAGCGGATTTATTCACCTTATGCTTGTGCTGGCGGGGCTTACCCTCTTTCTGCGAGGCAGATGCGTTAGGGTTCACGTACACGATCCTGAATCCCCCGCCGGTAGCGGTGCGCTCGGCTACGACCTGTTCGAGGCCCAGCTTCGCGAGATGCCGGCTAAGCTGCCGGATGTCATTATTGTCCATTTGTTTGAATTTGCGGTTGCTGAATAGGTTTCGGTCTGATGTGGGTTGCGATCAGCGGCACATATAACAGCAGCCGGCTGCCGAACGGCAGTGGTAGGAGTACGCCGCGGGGCGCGTGTCCGGTTCCGTTTTTCTTACTGGTAATAACATCGTCAATGAGTTTAATGGTTGGTCTTTGTTGCTGATCCTGTTGTATTACCCTACAAATATAGTAGACTAAATAGACTAAACAAAATTATTTTTGGGGGGATTTGATAAAATTAGCAACATTATGTTGATATACAGATGATTAGATAAGATGTTATTTGGATCGGTATGGAAACTGACCGTTCCATCGGCAGTCTTTCATTTATTATGTGGGAGTTTTCTATCTTTGCAAATGCCCGCGGGTGGATTTGTTTATTGTTCGGCCCCGGGTTTCATCTTGAAATGTAACTAATAAACGTACAAGCCATGAAATCTTTGCATCAATGCGCCGCAGAGCGCATCCTCATCATCGACGGTGCCATGGGCACCATGATCCAGCGATACAAACTCCAGGAATCCGACTACAGGGGCAAGCGCTTCGCCGATCACCATTCAGACGTGAAAGGGAATAACGAGCTCCTATCCATTACCCGGCCCGATATCATCGAAGCCATCCATCGCGAATACCTGGAAGCCGGCGCGGACATTATCGAGACCAACACCTTCAGCGCCACCGTCATCGCCCAGGCCGATTACGACCTGCAGCACCTGGCGGCGGAAATGAACACGGCATCCGTGAAAGTAGCCCGCAAAGCGGCGGACGACTTCACGGCCCGCAATCCCGAAAAACCCCGCTTCGTGGCGGGCGCCATCGGCCCCCTCAACAAAACGCTCTCCATTTCGCCCGACGTTAACAACCCGGGCTTCCGCTCCGTTACCTTCGACGAAGTGGTAGACGCCTATTACGAGCAGATCAAAGCATTAACGGAAGCAGGTGCAGATATCCTGCTCATCGAAACCATCTTCGACACGCTCAACGCCAAAGGCGCCATTTTCGCGATCAAGAAGTATTTCCGCGAATCCGGCCGCCCGCAACTGCCCGTCATGATCTCCGGCACCATCACGGATGCTTCCGGGCGCACCCTCAGCGGCCAGACCCTCGAAGCGTTCTACATCTCCGTCATGCACGCAAAACCCTTCTCCATCGGCCTCAACTGCGCCCTTGGCGGCAGCCAGATGCGCCCTTATGTGGAAGAGCTCTCCCAGATCGCCAACTGCTACGTTTCCTGCTACCCCAACGCCGGCCTCCCCAACACCTTCGGGGAATACGACGAAACCCCGCACGAAACGGCCTGCATCCTGGAAGACTTCGCCAAAGAAGGATTCGTTAATATCGTTGGTGGTTGCTGCGGCACTACGCCCGACCACATCCGCCATATTGCCCAACATGTAAAAGATATTGCACCGCGCCCGCTCCCCATCGTGGAAGCTACGCTCGCATAAGACAGGGGACACACCACCATGAGTACAACACATACGATCCGGCCGTTCCTGCGCCTCAGCGGCCTCGAACCGCTCGTAGTAAGGCCCGAAACCAACTTCCTCAACGTCGGCGAAAGGACCAACGTTACCGGCTCCAAAAAATTTGCGCGGCTCATACGCGAAGGACTATACGAAGAAGCGCTCTCCGTTGCCCGCCAGCAGGTAGAAAGCGGCGCGCAGATCATCGATGTGAACATGGACGATGCGCTGCTCGACGGCGAAAAGGCCATGACCACCTTCCTCAACCTCCTTGCCTCCGAGCCAGACATCTCCCGCATCCCGGTGATGATCGACTCCAGCAAGTTCTCCGTGATCGAAGCCGGCCTCAAATGTCTCCAGGGCAAATGCATCGTGAACTCCATCTCCCTCAAGGAAGGCGAGGAGAAATTCATCGACCAGGCCATCATCTGCCAAAGCTACGGCGCATCCGTTGTCGTAATGGCTTTCGATGAAAACGGCCAGGCCGATACGCTCGAAAAACGCGTGACCATCTGCCAGCGTGCGTACGACATCCTGGTAGATCGCGTGGGCTTCGACCCGCAAGACATTATCTTCGACCCCAACATCTTCGCCATCGCCACCGGCATAGAAGAGCATAATAACTATGCAGTAGACTTCATCGAAGCCTGCCGCCAGATCAAACAGCGCATGCCGCTCGCCAAAATCAGCGGCGGCGTATCCAACGTATCGTTCTCGTTCCGCGGCAATGACGTGATGCGCGAAGCCATGCACTCCGTGTTCCTCTTCCATGCCATCCGCGCAGGACTGGACATGGGGATCGTGAACGCCGGGATGATCCAGATTTATGATGAGATCAACCCGGAAATGCGCGAACTGGTGGAAGACGCCATCCTCAACCGCAGGGACGATGCTACCGAAAGGCTCATCGCGTACGCAGATACCGTGAAGGCGAAAGGGAAAGTGATCGAGAAAGATGAAACCTGGCGCAAAGGGACCGTAGAGGAAAGACTGAGCCACGCACTGGTAAACGGGATCACCGATTATATCGAAGCCGATACGGAAGAAGCCCGTCAGAAATATCCCCGTCCGCTGGAAGTGATCGAAGGTCCGCTCATGGATGGAATGAACATCGTCGGCGATCTGTTCGGTTCCGGAAAGATGTTCCTCCCGCAGGTCGTGAAAAGCGCCCGTGTGATGAAAAAATCCGTGGCCGTGCTCACACCTTTCATCGAAGAGGAAAAAGCGAGATACGTGGCCGAGAACGGCGGCGTCATCAAATCCGCAGGTAAAATCCTCCTCGCTACCGTGAAGGGAGACGTGCATGATATCGGCAAAAACATCGTGGGCGTAGTGCTCGGCTGTAACGGATACGACATCATCGACCTCGGCGTAATGGTGCCGGCGGAAAAAATCCTCCAGGCCGCGCGCGACGAAAAAGTGGATATCATCGGGCTCAGCGGCCTTATCACCCCGAGCCTCGACGAAATGGTCCACATCGCCCGCGAACTGAAACGCCAGAACTTCGACATCCCGCTGCTTATCGGCGGCGCCACCACTTCCCGTACGCACACGGCCGTGAAGATCGCACCGGAATACGATAACGGCGTGGTACATGTGCTCGACGCATCGCGCAGCGTAACCGTAACCGGCAACCTGCTCAATAAATCGCTGCACAAAAACTTCCTGTCGGAAGTAAAACAGGAATACCACAAACTCAACGAACAATTCAGGAATAAAAAGCCCGTCAAACAGTACCTCACGCTGGCAGACGCAAGGGCCAACAAAGTTCCCGTCGACTGGAACGCTTTTACGCCCGTGAAACCCGTTCAGCCGGGAATCCACGAATTCCAGCACTACGACCTGGGCGAAATCGCGGAGTACATCGACTGGAACCCGTTCTTCATCGCCTGGGAACTGCACGGGAAATTCCCTGCCATCCTGAAAGATGAAGTGGTGGGCCAGCAAGCCTCCGATCTGTTCAAAGACGCGCAGGCCATGCTGAAGAAGATCATCGACGAAAAGTGGCTCACCGCCCGCGCCGTGATCGGCCTTTTCCCCGCCAATTCCAATGGACTGGATACGGTGATCGCCACTTCGCCAGACGGTGCGCAGGTGCCGCTGGAGTTCCTCCGGCAGCAGATCAAGAAAGCGCCGGGCCAACCCAACATCAGCCTGTCCGACTTCATCGCGCCAGCCGAAACCGGCAAGCAGGACTGGATCGGCGGATTTGCCGTAACCGCGGGTGAAGGCATTGAAAAGTGGCTGGATAAATTCAAGAAGGAGCACGACGATTATTCCAGCATCATGCTGAAGGCGCTGGCAGACCGCCTGGCCGAAGCGTTCACGGAATTGCTGCACGAAAGGGTGCGGAAAGAATTCTGGGGTTACGCGACGGAAGAGCACCTGTCCAACGACCAGCTGATCGCCGAAGAATACCTCGGTATCCGTCCCGCTCCGGGTTACCCTGCTTGCCCCGAGCACACGGAAAAATACAAACTGTTCGATCTGCTGGGCGCCACTGCGTCTACCGGCATTACGCTCACCGAATCGCTGGCCATGTACCCCGCGGCGAGCGTGAGCGGCTGGTATTTCGCCAACCCGCAATCCAAATATTTCGGCCTGGGCAAAATCGAAAGAGACCAGTTGCGGGATTACGCGGAACGCAAGGGTTGGGACCTGGAAACGGCCGAAAAATGGCTGCGTCCCAGTCTCGATTAGGCGTAACCGTTCAAATATTTACAGGCGCAGTTCCCGGGAACTGCGCCTTTTTTATGATGTCTGATCCGCTATTTGGGTAAATCCGCGACATTGAATGCATGGAGCAAGCGGTCTCCGACCATGAAACGTATTTCCTTCGCCTCCGATTTGGGAATGGCGCCGAGCCAGGCCATGGCTTTGGTGTAGGAGGTTTTCGGCGTATCCACCTTGATGGCGAAATCCAGCGTAAGCTCGTTTTCAAACTGCAGAACCCGCTTCAGTTCGATCGACTGTGTGAGCTCGCTGGGGCGCAAAACCACGGCGGCAAGGAGATTTTGGCTGAAGTCTACGGTGTCTATCGTGTTGTTCATCGTTTTGGCGACGCCGAAGATCTTTCTCATTTCTTCGGGATTGTTGATGACCCAGCATTGAATATCGCTGCTGAATTTGACGGTGTTGTTGACGAAGTATCCGCTGAGAGGGCGGATCACCACGTCTTTCTGCATGACGATACTCGCGGAATCGGTGCCCAGCGTGTCTTTCGACGAAGCGTGCTCGTCGGAGCGCGACGTACCGGGCCCGCAGGCGGCGAGGAACAGCAGTAAACCTGCCATGGATAAGCTTTTCATAATGATGGTTTTGGTGATGACAATGGGGGATACCGCAAACAAGATACCGGGAACCCCGGCTTCTATAACATTTTCATGACAGAAGAAGTTGAAAACAGGAGAACCACGCAGGAAAATGCGTAGAATTACGCTTGAAAGTACCCTCCGCAGGGTATTACCTTTGTGCTATGCAATAAGATCGCATGTAGCCCCAAAAAAGCAGTTCAGAAAGTTAAGGTACACACTGTTCAGTTAACCCCAGTTACAGTTTTAAGGCCGCCGGTAAGGGCGGCCTTTTTTATGTTCAAACTTGTTTGACAGGATTATTTACCGTCTACCCACATCCCGTTATCGCGGATGAGGTTGATGAGCTCGGTAACGGCCACATCGCTGGAGAGTCCCCGCTTCACGACTTCCTTCCCGCGATACAGGGTAATTTTCCCCACGCCGCTGCCCACATATCCGAAATCGGCGTCGGCCATTTCCCCCGGACCGTTTACGATGCACCCCATGATGGCGATTTTCACCCCCTTGAGGTGGTTGGTCACCGCGCGGATGCGGGCCGTGGTTTCCTGGAGGTCGAACAACGTCCGGCCGCAGGAGGGGCAAGAAATGTATTCCGTTTTGGAGATGCGCGAACGGGTAGCCTGGAGGATGCCGAAAGCAACGTTGTTCAGCGTGGCGGGAGATGAAGATTTTTCCGCAGCGGTGAGCCACAGTCCGTCGCCGAAGCCGTCCAGCAACAGGGCGCCGGTTTCAGTAGCGAAATGGATGAGGTCTTCGTCGGCGTTTTGATGGGCGCTGTTGCATTGGAGGATCACGGGGTGGGGGAGTTTTTGCTCCATCATGCCCACCAGTAACCGGCGTACCGATGCCATAGCGTGCGCGTTGCCGCTGGCCACCACCGGTACCACGTTCCCTTTCAACTGCGCCAGCGCGTCCAGCACGCCGTTACCAAGTTGTTCTGCGTCTACCTGCACGAAATTCACAACATCGCTGATCCCGGAAACGCTGTTGATATCGCTGAAATACGGATGGTATTTGGATTTGTCTTCCGCATGCTGCCAGGTTTCCTGGTCCACGATCACCTGCAAAGTGCCGGGTAGCGCGAACGGGAGGACCTGTCGGCCGGTGAACAGGTAATCCGCCGCTGCGTCGCCGATGTTCCACTTGTCGGTAGCTTCATCGTAATGATACCCGATGCTTTCGAGATGGGCGGGCGTGATAGCGGGGATATGACGGAGGTCAGCCACTACCACGGGCACCTGTTTGCCGCCGATGTTGCCGATGGCGATGGATGTGCGTTTTGTAAACTGGAAAGGCGAATACGGCAGTTTCTCCGGATCGGCGACCGGCGCAATGGGCGCATGGCCCGCGCGCTGGGTGTACCGGCGCACGAGGTCGCGGCAAACGGGCAGCTCGAATTCGGGATCTTCCGTGAGCGACACGCGGATCGTATCTCCCACGCCGTCTTCCAGCAAAGTGCCGATCCCCGCGGCCGATTTGATGCGGCCGTCTTCCCCGTCGCCCGCTTCGGTAACGCCGAGGTGGAGGGGGTAGCAATGGCCGAGCTCCTGTTGCATGGTGCTCACGAGGAGGCGATAGGCCTGCACCATTACCTGCGGGTTGCTGGATTTCATGCTGAGCACGATGTTGCGGAAATGGAGGTCTTCGGCGATGCGGAGAAATTCCATGGCGCTTTCCACCATCCCGTTTGCGGTGTCGCCGTAGCGGCTCATGATCCGGTCGCTGAGGGAACCGTGATTGGTGCCGATGCGCATGGCGGTGCCGTGTTCCTTGCAGATGTTGACCAGCGGCGTGAAACGGTCGCGGATGCGGTCGATTTCTTCCTGGTATTCGGCGTCGGTATATTCGAGGAGCTCGAATTTCTTTTTATCGATGTAGTTGCCGGGGTTGATGCGGACTTTCTCCACGATGCGCGCCGCGACTTCGGCGGCGTTGGGCGTGAAGTGGATGTCGGCCACCAGCGGCGTGGTGTACCCGCGTTTCCGCAGTTCGTTTTTAATGGGGAGCAGGTTATGCGCTTCCTTGATGCTGGGAGCGGTGATCCGCACCAGTTCCGCGCCTGCTTCGATGCAGCGGATCGATTGTTCAACGGTGCCCATGGTGTCCATCGTGTCGGTCGTGGTCATCGTTTGGATCCGGATCGGGTGGTAATTGCCGATGGTGAGGTCGCCCACTTTTACTTCCAAAGTGGCCAGTCTTTCGTATTTCGTCAGTGATGGACAATATAATTGCATGAATGCGGTGTGTTGATCGTTTTGAGTTTATTTCAACGGATTGATAATAAACATTTTAATATGTGAAATGTAGCATGTAGCAGGTATCGCGGAAGCGGCATCGTACACGGTACATTTTTTCAAAATTAGCAAATAATTCCCCGTTCCTTGCCTCCTCACATTTTGTTATTTTATATGAGCGGTAAACTTTCCGCCCGATAATTTGCCTAGTTTTAGCAAGTTTTGCGTGCTTCATGTTTGTAACCAGCATCGCCAGTGTCACCATTTAACCTGAGAATCAATAACCTGTCATCGATTTTGAGTAAGATAGAGGATACCATACCCTACCAGCAGATTCCGCTAAACGGACAGTTCAGCGTTTTCGAGATGGAGCATTTCCAGGCCGAATATGCAGACGTTCCCCATCGCCATCATGTTTTCCAGATACTGTGGTTCACCAAATCCGCCGGCGATCATGTCGTCGATTTCGTGACCTACGAACTGGGCGATAACATCCTATTCCTCCTCCGCCCCGGCCAGGTGCACCAGTTGCCCAAGTCGGGATTCTACGGGTACAGCATCACTTTCACCGAACAGTTTTATTGGGAAAACAAGCACGAGCGGCAAACCCTGTACGATTTCACCACGCTGTTCGACGATTCCCAGGAATACGCGCCCATCCGCATCGGCGCCACGGCGGCGGAATCCCTGCAGAAGCTCATTGCCCTGATGCGGGAGGAGTTGCGGCAGGAAGGCGGCAGCAGCTTCGTCATCAAACATTACCTGAACGCCTTCCTGTTGCTGGCGGAAAGGGAGAAGAAGAACAACCCGGTCAACAGTCCCGACGTCCACAACCACGATACCCGCATCATCCAGCTGCGGCGCCTGGTGGAGAAGCACTTCCGCCAGGAGCACCAGGCCGGCTTTTATGCCGCACATTTCTCGTTGACGGCCAAGCGGTTGAACGAAATCGCGCGGGAAGCCATCAGCAAAACCGTGACCGATATGGTGCACGATCGCCTCGTCCTGGAAGCCAAAAGGCAGCTGGCGTTCAGCAACCGCAATGTGAAGGAGATCTGTTATGAACTGGGGTTCGAGGACCCGGCGTATTTCAGCCGCTTTTTCCGGCATCATACCGGCATTTCGCCGCACGAATTCCGGGAAACGGTGTTCAAATAGTGCAATGGAATTGCCTTTTTGTCCAAACACCGGGGAGAGATTCAAGGCTATTTTTACATCTGTTTAAACGGAAACCATGCTTTATAACGCGTTTCAACCGCGTTTTTTTACATTTTGGAAAGGAAAGTAAGCGAATAGCCGTCCTGCTACCAGGGCGGCTTTTTATTTCCCGATGGAGAACCCCCGGCCCAGCACTTCATGCACTTCATGGATGACCGTAAACGCTTCGGCATCCACTTCCGCCACCACTCTTTTCAGTTCCATAAGCTCCTGCTTGTTGATGATGACGTACAGCACTTCCTTGGGGTCTTTCGTATAGGCGCCGTGGCCGTGGAGCACGGTGGCGCCGCGGTTCATATCGCGGGTGATCTTTTCGGCGATGATGGCGGCAAAAGGTGAAATGATGGTGACGGCGCGCTTGCTGTTGAAGCCTTCCACCACATAATCCACCACCCGCGCACCAATGTACACGGCAATAAAGGTGTACATCGTACGCTCGATGCCGATCATGAAAATACCTGCGGAGATTACCACCACGTCGAACGTGAGGATAGCGTTGCCGAGGCTCCATCCAAAGTATTTATTCAATACCCGCGCCACGATGGATGCGCCGCCCGTGGTGCCGCCGGAAAGGAAAACGAGCCCCAGGCCGATGCCTACAAGCAAGCCCGCGAAGATGGCCGCCAGCAAGGGATCGTTGGTGGGCGGTTGCCGGTTGGCTTCCGTGATGTAGAGGAAAAAGGAACAAAAGAGGATGGAAAGCAGGGTGTAAATAACGGTCCGCCGGTTCAGCAGGCGCCAGCCCACGATCATGAGCAACGCGTTGATGAGGAGGTTCACCAGGCCGGCAGACCATCCCAACAAATAATGCGATAATATGGAAATGCCGATCACCCCGCCTTCAGAAAGCTGGCTGGGGATGGCGAGGAAATTGATACCGATGGCGAATATGAATGATCCGAGCAGGATCAGGAAAATGTTCCAGGCGTGCACTTTCATGCCGCAAAGGTACGGGAAGGCCTGATATTACCAGTCCTTTTCCACGCTCACGGGCGAGCCCTTGGTTTTCTTCATTTTATCTTCCTGGAGCTTCTTTTCCTGTTGCGCCAGTGCCTGGAGCAGGCGTTTCGCTTCTTCCTGCGAGAGTTTGCTCGGTTTGGGCTTGGGTTGCTGGTCCTGCTGGTCTTTCTGATCTTTTGGGTCTTGCTGCTGGTCTTTTTTATCCTGCTGGTCTTTCTTGTCTTTGTTCTGCTGGTCTTGCTGGTCTTTCTGCTGCTTGTCTTTGTCTTTCTGCTCTTTATTATCTTTCCCGCCGCCCTGGTTCTGCTGTTGCTTTTTCAGCATCTCCTGCGCGTAGGCGAGGTTGTATCGTGCCTGTTCGTCGGCCGGGTTGGCTTTGAGGGCTTTTTTGTAAGTGGCGATGCTTTCCTCCCATTTTTTATCTTCCATGAAAGTATTGCCGATGTTGTACGTGGCGTCGGCGGCGTTTTCCTTCCGGGTGGGGGCTTTCAGGGCGTTGGCGTATTGCTGGCGCGCGGCGTCGAAACGTTTCTGTTCGTAGAGCGAATTACCGAGGTTGAAGTTGCCTTCCATGGATTTCGCGTTTCGCTCCAGTGCCTTTTTATAGCTGGCTTCCGCGTCGGCGTATTGCTGCTTTTTATACTGGTCGTTACCCTGTCGGATGTATTTGGATGTGCCTTGCTGCGCAGTCGCCGGCAGGGCAAAAGCGAGCAGCGATGCGGTCAGGATGCTGACGGTATGGAGGATGTTCTTTTTCATGCGGCCTCCGCTTTTTGTATCCCGGGCAATGCGTCGGTTTTCTTGCGGGAAGTGCCTTCGGGAATGAAGAATTCCAGCACGATCAGCACGAGGCAGATGCCGAGGAAATATTGAAAATAACTGTTGTAGTCGGTGAACACGTTCTCGCCGAACTCTTTCTGTTCCATCTTGTCGATCCGGTCGGAAAGGGCGTCTACCACTTCGTCCGTATTGTTCAGCAATTGGAGATACATGCCTTTGCCGGCGGATGCGATTTTCTTGAGCTCTTCTTCGTTGAGTTTGGAGATAACGGTATTGCCTTCGTTGTCTTTTTTCATGCCGCCGGATTCTGCGTCGGGGAGTGGCGATCCGGTAGGGGAGCCGATGCCCACGGTATAAATTACCACCCCGTTTTCCAGGGCTTTTTTGGCTTCGGCAACGGCGCCTTCCTGGTGGTCTTCGCCGTCAGAAATAACGATGAGGGCTTTATGCTTGCGTTCTTTCTTGTTGAATGCTTCGTCGCTCACGCGGATGGCTTCGCCGATTTCCGTGCCCTGGCGGGGGATGAGATCGGGCGAGATGCTGCCCAGGTACATGCGCGCGGCGGAATAATCGACCGTCAGCGGCATCTGGAGATAGGCGTTCCCCGCGAAAACGACCAGCCCGATACGATCGTTGTCCATCTTTTCCATGAGCCGGGTCATGAGCTGCTTGGCCCGGGTAAGCCGGTCGGGCTTGGCGTCTGTGGCGAGCATGCTCTTGCTCACGTCCAGCGCGATGATCACGTCTACGCCTTTACGGGTGATCTTTTCCACGCGGCTCCCTTTCTGCAGATTGGCGAGCCCGATCACGCCGAAGAAAAAGGCGAGGAAAACGAGGATGAACTTGAGGGTGAAGAGTTTACGGGAATATCCGCTGAACAGTTTTTCCACCATGGCGGGGTCGCCGATGCGGCGGATAGACCGGCGCTTCCACCAGGAAACCCAGAAGAAGGCGAGCGTCAGTACGATCAGCAGCGCGAATGCCCACAAATACTCTGTATGTTGGAATCTAAGCATGTTGTAAAACGCCACTTCCCGGGCAATGGCCGGGAAGTGATTCAAAAATAATTTTTTTGTAACGTATTACAAGGGTCGGGGGAAATGTTTTACCAGTTTTTTAACAGCCTATCGTTCCCCTTTGTAGAATCCTTCGCTGGAAAGGATGTTGCGCGTCAGCTCCTGGCCCAGGGCTTTCATGTCGGCCGAAGGGTCTTCCGTCTCGAAATTGAGGACGAAGAAGGAAGGATGGAGGTTCTCCTCGATCCAGCCGGTTACCCAACCGATCCTTTTGGCGCCTGTGCGGGCTTCGCCGGCTTTCCAGGCGAAAATATATTTGCTGGTCTTTTCCATGATCATGAGCCCGGCGGTGAGTTCCTGCGCGCGTTTCTGGTAAGGCAGCTGGGAGAAATACAGTTGTTTGGTGAAGCCGAGTACTTCGTCTGGACTGATTTGCAGCGAGTTATCGAGCCAGAAAGTGTCTACCCGGCTGATTTTGCGGTTGCCGAAGCCGACGGAGTCCATCCACCGCTGGAGGGTGTCTTTCCCGATGGTGCGGGCTACTTCCTGGAAGGCGGGCAGCGATGCGTTGCGGAAGGCCTGGTTGAAAGGCTCCCCGGCGATGGTCACCACGGAATCGCGGATGGCGCCCGTTTGCAGGCCGGTAAGGGAGAGGAACGGCTCAAAGATGCCGGCGGGGACCGTGCGCTCTTTGGCGCGGTCGATATTATAGACCCGGAAGGTGCCCTGCCCGTTGTCGAACAGCATAAAACAGCCTTCCAGCTTGTGCTTCGCAAAGTGTTGCTGCCACTCTTTCGCATCTTTCACGTTGTTGGGAGTGCAGGCGCCGAGCCCCAGGGCCGCGGCGATCAGTAACAGGCCGAATCTTTTCATCAAGCGGTAATTTTTTTTGATCGAGACTGCAAAAGTAAGGCTTCCCCCGTAAAAGGAGGGATGATGCAGATCAGGTTTCCCCGCAGGGGCACGAAAAAAGGCGGCCTGAGCCGCCTTTCCGGTTGATATGTATTTGAATATTATACGGTTTCGGCTGTTTTCAGCACGCCCAGTTCCCTGCCCACTTTCGTGAACGCGGCGATGGCCTTGTCCAGGTGCGCTTGCGTATGTGCCGCGCTCAGTTGCACGCGGATGCGCGCCTGGCCTTTGGGCACTACGGGGTAGAAGAACCCGATCACGTAAATGCCTTCCGCCAGCAGTTTGTCGGCAAAATCCTGGCTCAGTTTGGCATCGTACAGCATTACGGGAACGATGGGATGGTCGCCCGGCTTGATGTCGAACCCGGCAGCGGTCATTTTCTCGCGGAAATATTTCGTATTGAATTCCAGCTGGTCGCGCAGCTCGGTGGTTTCGCTCAGCATGTCGAGCACGGCGATGGACGCGCCTACGATGCTGGGAGCAACGGAGTTGGAGAACAGGTACGGACGGCTCCGCTGGCGGAGGATGTCGATCACTTCCTTCGGTCCGCTGGTGAAACCGCCGGAAGCGCCGCCGAGGGCTTTGCCGAGGGTGCCGGTGATAATGTCTACCCGGCCCATCACGCCGCGGTATTCGTGGGTGCCGCGGCCGGTTTTGCCGAGGAAGCCGCTGGAGTGGGATTCGTCGCTCATGACGATGGCGTCGTATTTATCGGCCAGGTCGCAGATTTTGTCGAGCTGGGCGATGGTGCCGTCCATGGAGAACGAGCCATCGGTCACGATAATGCGGCTGCGGGCGCCTTTGGCTTCCTGGAGCTTGGCTTCCAGGTCGGCCATGTTATTATGTTCGTAGCGGAAGCGCTGTGCCTTGCAGAGGCGGACGCCGTCGATGATGGATGCGTGGTTGAGGGTGTCGGAGATGATGGCGTCCTGTTCGCCGAAGAGGGGCTCGAATACCCCGCCGTTGGCGTCGAAGGCGGCAACATAGAGGATGGTGTCTTCCGTGCCGAGGAATTTGGAGATCTTCTCTTCCAGTTCGCGGTGAATGTCCTGGGTGCCGCAGATGAACCTCACGCTGCTCATGCCGTAGCCATGGGTGTCGATCGCTTCTTTGGCGGCGGCCACAACTTTGGGGTGGGAGGAAAGCCCGAGGTAGTTGTTTGCGCAGAGGTTGATGACGGTTTTGCCGTTCACCGTGATTTCGGCGCCCTGCTCGGAAGTGATGATCCTTTCCCGCTTGTACAAGCCGGCGTTATCGATTTCCTCCAGCTCGGTTTGTAAACGTTTTACGAAATTATGATTCATGTTGCACCTTATTTTATAGCTCTTGGTCTAACAAAGTTAGGGCAATAAATGTATTACGCTTCCTGCGGGCGGAAATAGGGAATCGGCCGTAAGGCAAAAAGTTTGACGGAGGTGTAACATTTAAATCACGGTTTGCGTCATATAATTATCACAGACGGTTGGATTATGACGAGACGAACTGTTTGCTGGTGCATTCGGCAGGCTTGCTGACATTTTATCTTCCAAAAGGGCGTTTTGCGCCAAAGGATAAGCGTGTGCAGGCAAATCGGGCATCGTGCTTTCCGTAGAATTGTCATGGCGCCGTGGCTGGACCGGGAAAACGGCACTATTCAACAATTTGTCGGAACTTAGCACGCTAAAGAACCTATCGCCGGATGACGGAAAAGGAGTATAACAAATGCGTAGATCTGTACAGCGATAATCTCTTCCGTTTCATCGTGAAGAACCTGGGGCACGCCGAAGATGCCCGGGACGTTGTCCAGAATGCGTTCGAGATATTATGGAAGCACGTTAGTGATGTGCCTTTTGAAAAGGCCAAGAGTTACCTCTTTACCGTGGCTTACCATAATATGATCGATCATGTCCGGAAGGTGAAGCGGGTAACGTTGGTGGAAGAGTTCCGGGAGGAAACGAAAATATCGGATCAGAAGATACATAACGCACGGAGTATCATAGAAAAAGCCCTCGACCGGCTGAGCGACGTACAGCGATCGCTCATCTTGCTGAAGGACTATGAAGGGTACAGTTACGATGAGATCGGCGAAATCATGCAGCTCAATGCCTCGCAGGTTAAAGTATATCTCCACCGGGCCAGGGCGCATCTCAAGGAATATCTCGTGAAAATGGAAAACGTGATTTAGTCAAGGTATTCAAAATCAAATTTTATGTCAGTCGACATTCACATATCGAACTACGAGGAGTATCTCTACAGTTATGTAGACGGCGAGCTGAATCCCGAAGAAGCCGCTGCCCTGGAGGCATTTGTGGCCGCCAACCCGCGTGTGCGCGCGGAGCTCGACCAGCTGCTGGCCACCAAACTGCCGGCTGCCGGCCCCGTGTTCGACGGCAAAGCCGCACTTTACCGGCAATCCGCCACTCCCGAAAGAAATTACGAAACCGTACTGCTCGAATATATCGACGGCGAACTGGCCCCCGCAGAAGTGAACGCCCTGGAAGCCTTTATGGACGAGCATCCCGCCCTGCGTGCCGAGCTGGCCGTTTGGCAAAGGACCCGCCTGCAGCCAGACCCCGCGGTTTCTTTCGGCGACAGATCCACCCTTTACCGCCATGCCGAAAAGCAACGCGTGATCCGGATGGACCGCCGATACTGGTGGGCCGCCGCCGCCATGCTGGCCGGCTCCCTCTTCCTGCTGCGCAACTCCTTCCGGGAAGACGAAGCGGCGCCCGCAGCCCAGCCCATTGCCGTAATACAGCCCGCCGCACCTTCCGCGCAGCCGGATGCAACGCCGGTAGTGCCGCAGGCGGCTGAAAACCTTCCGCCTTCGCCGGAGAAAGCCGCTGCGCTGGCAGACGCCGGCATTCAGCCGCGCAACGCAGCGAATGCCACGAAGCAGCGCCCGGCGGCTTCAACCCCTTCGCCCCAAAAAGATGAGTTGGTGAACGAAACTGCCGATGCAACGCCTGCGGCTTCCAATACCCTGCTGGCGCTCAACACCATCGACCGGCCGGCCCCGCGGCCCGAAGCGGCTTCGGTGAACGCCAGCATTTCTGGTGCGGCAACGGGAATTAAAGCGCCGGAAGCAGCGCCGGTCAAAGCATCGATCGACGTACAGCATACCGCATCCCTGGCCACGGCGGCGCCCGAGCCACCCGGCGAGCTGATCATGTCGGTGACGGGGAACGGGCTCGAAAGCAAGGTGCTGGACAAGGTGACAAACGTGGCCCGCATCTTCGCCAAAAAACGGAATAACAGATAACATCCAACTAACCGGTTAAACGGTATAGATATATGAAGTGTAAAATTTTACTCAGTTGCTTACTGGTCTTCGTTTCTGCTGCCGCGCTCGCGCAAAGTCAGGCTGCGATCGATACCATTCAGATCAAGGGACTGGTGATCGTGAAAGGCAGGACTGCCGAAGGGAAGAACGTGTTCAGGGCATACCAGGATACGGGATATGCCCGCCAGAAGCTGAAAAAGAACCTCCACACCCGCTGGCTCGTATTCGACGTGGGCTTCAATAACTATCGCGACGAGAGCGATTACAACGGGGCGGCCATCGTGTCGTTGCACCCGGCCAATAACTCCAGTTTCCTGGGGTCGTCTTATGCCAGTCCGGTTTATTATGACAAAAGCTTCGATTATTCCGGCGCGGCGCTGAACAGTTTCGCTCCGCGGATGGGGAGCGAGCCGCTGACGCCTTCCGAGTTCAAACTGATCCCCGGAAAGTCGATGAACGTGAATATCTGGATCATCATGCAAAAGCTGAACCTGTACAAGCACAAGATCAACCTGATCTATGCGGCGGGTTTGGAGATGAACAACTACCGCTTCGCGCGGAACATCAGTTACGTACCGGGTTACCCGACCACGATCATCCGCGATACGGTGAACTTTTCGAAAAATAAGTTGTTTGTAGAATATCTGTCCGTTCCATTGATGCTGAACTATACGGCCAATCCCGCGCGCCCGAACCGGTCTTTCAAGATGAGCATGGGCGTTCAGGGCGGGTACCTGTTGAAGGCACGCACCAAACAGATCAGTGAGGAGAGAGGCAAGGAAAGAATGACAGACGAATTCAGCCTGAATAAATGGCGTTTTGCGCTGACCGGCGAATTAGGTTACGGACCGGTTAAACTATACAGCAATTTCGCACTGACCCCCCTTCACGAGTATGGACTCGAGCAGTATCCATTTTCAGTTGGTTTTAGGTTTAACGGATTCTAATGTGTACATTTAAGGCCGGGAAAACTGAAATCACGGAAACTTGGCGTTGTCGGGTAAATGGCAAAGCGACCCGGCGGACGTATCCTATAAAACTGTCTAAAACTCCCAAAAAGTAGAGAAGTATGCGTTCTATCCTGATGTTTCTTGTAGTGGTTGGTGGAATCGTGACCATGCACGCAAGTAATCTGAAGTTACCGGATGCCCCGAATGCACCCACAACCGGAGGAAATTCCAACGTTTCTATTCCCGGCAGTGCCAAAGCATTGCCTGCTCCCGATGCTTCCGAATCGGTGGTATACATGCCAGACAGCGTTTTTCATGTTTATCGCGACCACAATCTTTTCGTCACCGATCATTATCATGTGCTGTACGTGAAGACCGACACGGTATTCCTCACTACCCAAAGCCCGGAGAACCACCGCAAGGTGATGGCCACGAACGTTTTGTTCCGGTAATCCTTTCGAGCGGAAATATTCCGGTTTCGCCGTGCTTGCTTGGCGCAGGGTTCATTATATTTGGCGGATAAAACACCAACCGCCTTATGAGAAAAATGTTTCTGCTCCTGGTATCGGCCACCATGCTGATTCAGGCAGCCTTTTCGCAGAGCGCTCCACCGGTATGGAAAGAAGCCCGGTCTGGCGGCTACAAGTACCGCTTTATTCCCGGAGACCCCATGCAGGCCCGGTTCTACACCCTCTCCAACGGCCTGACCGTTATCCTCAGCGTTAACAAGAAAGATCCCCGTATCCAGACGCTCATCGGCGTCAGGGCCGGATCCAACAGCGACCCAGCCACCCACACCGGCCTCGCGCATTACCTCGAACACCTCCTGTTCAAAGGCACTTCCAAATTCGGCAGCCTCGATTGGGCAAAGGAAAAACCCATGCTCGACCAAATCGAGAAACTGTACGATACCTATAACCGCACCACCGATGCATCCAAACGGAAAGCCATTTACCGGCAGATCGACAGTGTTTCCGGCGTTGCGGCCACCTTCGCCATCGCCAACGAGTACGATAAAATGATGACGAACATGGGCGCCCAGGGCACCAACGCCCACACCTGGGTGGAAGAAACCGTGTACCAGGAAGATATTCCCTCCACCGCGGTCGACAAGTTCCTCGCCGTACAGGCAGAACGCTTCCGCGACCCCCAGTTCCGCATCTTCCACACCGAGCTTGAAGCCGTGTACGAAGAAAAGAACCGCGGGCTCGACAACGACGGCCGGAAGATGTACGAAACTTCCCTCACCGCGCTGTTCCCCACCCACAACTACGGCCAGCAATCCACCATCGGTACCATCGAGCACCTCAAGAACCCCTCGCTCATCGAGATCCGCAAGTTCTACAACAAGTACTACGTACCGAACAACATGGCCATTATCTTTGCCGGAGATTTTGATCCGGATTACGTGATCCGTAAGGTAGACGCGGCTTTCAGGTACATGAAACCCAAGCCCGTTACGGAATATACCGGCCCGAAAGAGCAGCCCATCACCCAACCCATCGTGAAGGAAGTGTTCGGCCCCGATGCGGAAAACATCAGCCTCGCATTCCGCATGCCCGGCGCAACAGACACCCGCAATACCGTGCTCCTCAATGTGGTGGCCTACGTCCTGTCTAACGGCAAAGCCGGCCTGCTCGATCTCAATCTCAACCAGCAACAGAAACTCCTTCGCGCTTCCATCAGCCTCTACCCCTGGAAAGACTATTCCGTGTTTTCGCTCAACGGCCGCGCCAAGCAGGACCAGTCGCTGGACGATGTGAAAGATCTCCTGTTGTCCCAGCTCACGGCGCTCCGCAACGGTGATTTCGACGAATCCCTCATCAAGGCGATCGTCAATAACATCAAGCTGGACGAAATTCAGGGGCTCGAATCCAACGAAACCCGCGCCAACTCCCTCATGGACGCGTTCATCAAACACCGCGGCCAAAACTGGAACTACGATGTAGGCATGATCGACGCCATGAGCAAAGTGACCAAAAAAGACATCACCGACTTCGCCAACAAGTTCCTGAACAACAATTACGTGTTGCTTTACAAACGAAAAGGCGAAGACAGGAATATCGCGAAGGTGGACAAGCCGCCGATCACGCCCGTAGCCGTGAACCGTGACGCGCAATCCGACTTCCTGAAGAAAGTGGCCGCCATGCCCGAAACGCCTGTGCAGCCGCTCTGGCTCGATTTCCAGAAGGATATCCAGAAAGGCAAAGCCGGTCCTGCCGAACTGCTGTATGTGCAGAACAAGGACAACAGCCTTTTCCGCCTCCATTACCGTTTCGGCATGGGCAACTTCTCCGACCGCCAGCTCGGCATGGCGCTGGAATACCTGAAGCTCGCGGGTACCGATAAATACACGTCCGAAGAGATCAGCAAGCAATTCTACCAGATCGCGTGCAACTTTTCGGTGAACGTGGAAAACGAGGAAACAACCATAACGCTTTCCGGTCTCCAGGAGAATTTCGATAAAGCCGTGGAACTGTTCGATCATTTGCTGACGCAGTGCAGGGCAGACGAAAAAGTGCTCACCGGGCTGAAGAACCGCATGCTGAAATCGCGTGCAGACAATAAGCTGAACAAGGCGTCGATCCTCCGCGGGCTGCGCAGCTACGCAACGTATGGCGCGAAGAATCCCTTCAACCTGCAACTCAGCAACGAAGAGCTGAACGCGCTGACGGCCGATGGGCTGGTGCAGCAGCTGCACGACCTTTCCAACTTCCGCCATTCCGTGATTTATTACGGTCCGGCTACGATGGTGGGCGTTTCCGCGGATGTGGCGCGCCTGCACAAACAGCCGGTAGCCTTTAAAGACGCGAAGCCGGCCGTGGCGTTCACCCGCACGGTGAACACCGGCAACAAAGTGCTGTTCGCCGATTACGATATGGTACAGGCCGAAGTGAACTGGGTGCGCAATACCGACGGGTACGACGCTTCCCGTACCGCGGTAGTGGATCTGTACAACAACTATTTCGGTTACGGAATGGGCTCTATCGTGTTCCAGACCATCCGCGAATCCAAAGCGCT
Organism: Chitinophaga rhizosphaerae; assembly: GCF_003958645.1. GTDB lineage: Bacteria > Bacteroidota > Bacteroidia > Chitinophagales > Chitinophagaceae > Chitinophaga > Chitinophaga rhizosphaerae. The sequence continues at coordinate 768,943 of NZ_RXLO01000002.1, read as the reverse complement.
GGCGTATTCAACGTATGCATTTTACGCTTCGCCCGTGAAGAAGGACGACAAATATTCCATGCTCGCGTATGTGGGCAGCCAGGCAGACAAGATCAACGAAGCGATCGTGGGGATGAACGAGCTGCTGACTACGCTTCCCGAATCCGATAAGGCGTTCGAGACGGCGCGGAGCAGCATGCGCAAAGGCATTGAAACCGAGCGCATCACGCAAGACGGCATCGTGTTCAATTACCTCGGCGCCCTCAAGCTGGGGCTCAATTCCGATATCCGCAAATCCGTTTACGAGCGCGCCGGCCAGCTGAAATTCAGCGACCTGCAACAGCTTCACCAAACGGAGGTTTCTAGTAAACCTTACACTTATTGCATCGTGGCGTCGGAGAAAAGACTGGCGGCCGACGATCTGAAGAAATACGGCGACGTACAGAAACTTTCCCTCGAAGAAATTTTCGGTTACTGATCCGCATTGAGAATAAATCACTTGAAAGAGCGCCCCCGGGCGCTCTTTTTCGTTTGCACAATATTGGGATCGTTCACGCGTTAAACGGAAAGAATAAACTGAATAACCGACTGTATATCCATGTGGCGAATTTGCTGTCTGATCCTCCTGTTGCCGCTTTTCGCGTTTGAGCACAACTACGCTGACCTTTACACCGTTCGGCTGGACCCGTCCCGCATCAATGCGGACAAAGTTTTCCTGCTGGTCGATAAAAGTGATTACCGCATGTATGTGTACGAAGATGTTACGCTGATCAAAATCTACAAAGTGGTTTTTGGCAGCAACGATCAGTCAGACAAATTGGTGGAGGGCGACAAGCGAACGCCCAACGGTACGTTCCGGATTCAGCAGAAGCGGGTAGACGGGCGCTGGAGCCGGTTTATGTTGCTGGATTATCCGAACAGCGAGTCATATGAAAAGCACGGGCGCCGTGTGAATGCGGGGCAGGTCCGGCCTGATGCGAGCCTTGGCGGCGGTATCGGGATTCATGGGGTGGAAAGTGCCTCGGGCATTCTGGATTATTATGTAGACCGGCGCATTAACTGGACGTTGGGTTGCGTCAGCCTGAAAAACGCGGACATCAACGAGATTTATAACGTCGTGAAGGTGGGTACGCCCGTCGTGATCCGCCCGTAAAAACGTAACCACGTTAATCATATAAATAGAAAGAGGGATACCGTGCGTATCCCTCTTTTCGTTGGCGTATCTGCGAATGAATTACAGTTTTCCGAGTTTGATTTCCTCTACCACGGCAGGGTCTAGCAGGGTAGTCGTGTCGCCGAGGTTGTCGAGTTCGCCTTCGGCGATTTTGCGGAGGATGCGGCGCATGATTTTACCCGAGCGCGTTTTCGGCAGGCCGCTCACGAACTGGATTTTGTCCGGCTTCGCGATGGGGCCGATGATGCGGGCTACGGTTTGCATGATATCTTTCTTCGTGAGCTCGGGATCTTTTACGTGCAGTTCGGAGATAACGTAAGCGTAGATGCCCTGGCCTTTAATATCGTGCGGATAACCTACCACGGCGCTTTCCACTACGCCGGCGTGCATGTTGATGGCGTTTTCCACTTCGGCGGTGCCGATGCGGTGGCCGCTGACGTTGAGCACATCGTCTACACGGCCGGTGATGCGGTAAAATCCGTCTTCGTCGCGAAGGCAGCCGTCGCCGGTAAAGTAGAGATTTTCGTACGTAGAGAAGTAGGTGGTGCGGCAGCGTTCGTGATCGCCGTAGGTGGTGCGGATCATGCCGGGCCAGGGGAACTTGATGCAGAGGTTGCCGTTCACGCCGTTGCCGGTGATTTCCTGACCGTTTTCATCCACGAGTATGGGTTGGATGCCGGGCAGCGGAAGGGTGGCGTAGCCGGGTTTTTCCGGAGTGATGCCGGCGATGGGGGCGATCATGATGCCACCGGTTTCGGTTTGCCACCAGGTGTCGGTGATGGGGCATCTGCCTTTACCGATCTGGTCTTTGTACCAATGCCATGCTTCCTCGTTGATGGGCTCGCCCACGGTACCGAGGGTGGTGAGGGAGCTGAGGTCTTTATGGTTGACCGGCCCGAGCCCGAAGCCCATGAGGCTGCGAATGGCGGTGGGCGCGGTGTAGAGCACGTTTACGCGGTATTTGTCGACGATGTCCCAGAAACGGCCGGCGTCCGGGTAAGTGGGAACGCCTTCGAACATGAGCGTGGTGGCGCCTGCGCTGAGGGGGCCGTACACGATGTAGGAGTGGCCGGTGATCCAGCCGATGTCTGCCGTGCAGAAAAATACCTGGCCGGGTTTATACTGGAACGAATTGATGAAGGTGTAGTTGGCGTAAACCATGTAGCCGGCGCAGGTGTGCACCACGCCTTTGGGTTTGCCGGTGGAGCCGGAAGTATAAAGGATGAAGAGCATGTCTTCAGCATCCATTTCTTCTGCAGGAACGGGCGGGTTGCCTTGTGTTTCCACGGCTTTGATCTCGTCTTCCCACCACACGTCGCGGCCTTTCAGCATGGAAACCGGGGTGCGGGTGCGGGTGCAGACGATCACTTTTTTCACGGAAGGGCAAGCCATGAGGGCATCGTCTATCACGGATTTGAGCGGAATGTCCTTCGCGCCGCGGAAAGCCCCGTCGCAAGTGATCACCAGGCTGGCCTGGGCGTCCTGTATACGGTCGGCGATGGATTGTGCGGAGAAGCCGCCGAAAACCACCGAGTGGATGGCGCCGATGCGGGCGCAGGCCAGTACAGCGATGGCGAGCTCGGGGATCATCCCCATATAAATACACACACGGTCGCCTTTCTTCACGCCATTATTCTTCAGCACATTGGCGAACTGGCAAACTTTATTGTACAATTCACGGTAAGTAAGGATGCGGTGGCGCTCCTCCGGATCATTGGGCTCCCAGATGATGGCGGGCTGATTGCCCAGGGTGCCCAGGTGCCTGTCTAGACAGTTTTCGGTAATGTTCAGCTTCGCACCGGTGAACCATTTTACGTCCGGTTGCTTGAAATCCCATTCCAGCACTTTATCCCATTTGCGGCGCCAGTAAAAATGGTCCGCCACATTGGCCCAGAATCCCTCCGGATCCGTAACACTGTGCTGCCAGGCCTGTTTGTATTCGTCAAAACTCTTGAGTTGGTACGGGTACGACATGATACCAGATAGATTAAAATGTTTTTAACAGTTTTTTTAACGGGCCTTAAATTTAAACAATTAAGTTTGAACAATATCAAATAATGATCAAATAACATTGGAATTGTTTCAATAATGAAGAACGCCCGGTTTTGCGGCCGGGCGTTCGTATTTCGCTGAAATGCTTGTTAATGGAGGGTTTTGACCCGCTCTTTCACATACGTGTGAATGTCCGTTTCGTTTTTGGTTTCGGGCTTGGCGCTCTTCAGGTAAAGCTGGTAGTGCCTTTTCGCCTTTTGCGGGTCTTGCATATGCTGGTCGTAAATCCGCGCGATGCCGTATTGCCGCATGGGTTGTTTAAAGAGATAATACGCCGTATCATAGTAACTGATCGCCGCGCGGTAGTTCTTCATCTTCTCGTAATTGCCCGCCATGGCCGCATAGTAACTGTCGAGGGATTTCGATTTCGCCATGTTGACGCATTCCAGCAACATCGAATTGCTTTTCTCGTACTGCTTTAATTCACCGTATGACAATGCCGCATAAAACTTCATGGTTTCCGGGGTGTCGCCCACCAGCTCCATGAAAAAGTCGTGCACGCGGATACAGCTGTCGTACCGCTTCATATTGTAATAGGCGGCCGACAGGTAAATATAAGCGAGTGGCGCCGTGGCGCGCGATTCCATGATTTGTCTGCCGTAGCGCACCGCATCGTCGAACTTGTTCAGGTTGAACGAAGTTTTCACGAGCATGGCGTTGATGTTGACGTTCATGCTGTCTGTCACATGATATTTAATCAACAGGCTGTCTGCCTTGCCAAATTCCTTCCTCCCCATGTATTCATCCGCGATGAATGTCACCGTACCGGGATCGAGCGGGTTGATAGCGTAGGCTTTTTCCATGTAAACAGCTGCCGAATCCTGCAGGCCCACTACATTGGAAGCGGCGCGGGCGAGCTGTTTCCAGCAGGCGGCGCTGTTCGGCCGCAATCCGGTCAGCCGCTGAAAGTGGGGGATGGCCTGGGCGTACAGTTGCTGTTGCGCCGCCATGGTGCCCAGTTGCTGGTTCGCGGTGATGTGGTTGGAATCGATGGCAAGAATGCGTTTGTAGTAATGCGCGGCTTCGGAGGATTGCGCGTTCTGGTAATACGCATTGGCGAGGATGACCAGCCCGTTGGGATGCGTCGGCTGCACCGTTTTCTCCATATAACGGATTACCTGTTCAAATTCCTGGTTCTGCAGGTAGCTCATCAGCAAATCATTGTCGACTTTATCCTGCGCGGAAACACCGCCGCAAATCACAATGGAAAGGAGCGTAAAAAGGAATCGCATAAGCGTGGATTTCCTGTAAAACTAAGAATTTAGTTGATAAGTAAAAATTAAAATTTTCAGGGGCTGGACGGGTTGGAAGGTTCGGCCGGAGAATCACCTCCGCTTCTGATGTGCACATCCTGCTGGGGAAAGGGAATCTCTATGCCGTGGCTGTTCATCGACTCGTAAATTTCCCGCAGCAGTTCGGATTTGACCGTCAGTCCCACGGCGATGTCTGTCCAGAAAAGCAGCCTGAAATCCACCGAGCTGTCGTTCAGCAAATGGATCACGACCAGCGGCGCCGGCGATTGCTGAATGTCTTTTTGCGCCTTGATGGCTTCTTCCAGCAAAACCTGTACCTGCTTCAGGTCAGACCCGTACGCCACGCCCACGATCAGTTCGCTGCGCTTCAGCTGCGTGGTGAGCGTCCAATTGGTGATGTGCTGGGAGAGGAGGTCGCCGTTCGGGACGATCACCACCGATCCCTCGACCGTCGCGATCTTACTGGCCCTGATCCCGATTTCTTTCACCGTCCCGGATTGCGTCCCGATATCTACCACGTCCCCGATCTCCACCGGCTTTTCGAACGCCAGGATCACGCCGGAAACGAGGTTGTTCACGATGTTCTGCAAACCGAAACCGATGCCCACGCTCAGCGCGCCGATGATGATGGTGAGTTTGTCCATCGGGATGCCCGACGCCGTGAACGCCAGTAAAATGCCCGCGCCTAAAACACCGAGGCGGATGAGCAGCACGGCGCTGTTCCAGCGGTTCTTCTTTACGGACCCGGAGCCGTCTTGATGCCCGAAGATGAACATCATCACTTTACTGATCTGGAACGCGACCCAAATCACCGCGATGAAAATGAAAATGCTGGAAAAGCTGAACGTAGTGTTGCCCAGTTTGCGGTCTGCTTCCAGGAAGGCGAGTACCGTATCGCGGATGATGCCGTAAATATTGAGGTTGCGCAACAGGATGGCGAACCAGGCTACCGCCGCCAGGAGGTACAGTGTAGACCGGAGGCTTTCGCGGATGCGGTTGAAATCCAGGAACGCTGCGAACCGGCTGTTGGATTTGCTGGCTTCCAGGTGCAGGTAAAATGTTTCGAACAGCAATTGCACGAGCACCACGAGCGCCTGTGCGGAGATGAGGCCGAACACGGCGCTGATACCGAAGAATTTGGCCAGCATCACCCGTCCGAAGAAATTGGCGAACATCGCGGCGATCATCATGGCGATGGCGAGGTATACCACTATGCGGGTATATTGCGGCCAATTGTAGGCGGTTTCCTGTTCCTGCCTTTTCAAAAACCGCCAGCAAACGAACAGCATGGCAGCCTGCAGTCCGAATTGCGCCCACCGTTCCGTGAAAGAGCTTTGCAGCAGGAGGTTGAGCAATGCGTACCCTACGTATACGGCGAGCATCGTTCCCCACAGCCAGCGCATCCACACGGGCATGTCGCGCGTTTGGAGGAGGCCCACGCAAATGGCCAGCACGGTCCACAGCATTACCATGAAAATGATCGGCGGGTTGGTGTAGAGGAAAGGCCCGAGCGTGAAAATGAAGATGAGCGAGGTGAGCAAGGGTTGCCGCGCGGCGAAGCGCGTATTCCCGAAAATACCTTTTTTATCGTGATGATATTTTTTGATGCGGTGAATACTGGCCATCATCCATCCGAAATAGGCGAGGAACAGGGCGAGGTTGATCAGGTGAACGTCCCGGTTGTAGCGGAGGTAAAACGTGAACACGCGGTGGGTGGCGAGGATGGAGCCTTCCATCACTTGCGGGAAGCTGTTTTCGTAATCGGCGGGCCGTGCGCTCCAGAGGTCTTTTTCCTCTCGTTTCCAGATGTTCCGCTGGGCGGTTTTCAGTTTAAAGTCGACTTCGTCGAGCATATCGGTGATGGCGATATAATTCATGGCCACCCGGTTTTGGAGGAGGCCGAGGCGGAGGAGGCTGTTGCGGTTGGCGGTGTCTGCCTGCAGCCATTTGCGGTTGAGTTGCGACAGTTGGTTGACGTACAGCGATTGCAGGCCGGGGTCTTTGGGCAGGCGTTCGAGCACCGTGTCGTGGAGGATTTGGTTGATCTCGCCGCTCATATCGGTTACTGCGCGGCTATAGGATGAAAGCGATTGTTGCCACCGGTTGTGGGTTTGTTCCATTTCGAGGAGGATGACCTGGAGGGCGTTGAGGCTCCTGATATTGAGGGCGCGTGGATTGGTGAGGATGCCGGTGTGGAGGATTTTGACGAGGCGTTCCGATTCCGGGAGCTGGGCGGAAATCTCGGTGGTGTCGAACCCGCGGCGGAGGGTGTTGTTGACGCGGTTGAGCATTTTGGTGATATTTTCCACGCGCTGGACCGCGTCCGTTACCACCGTATCGGAAGTTTTCTGTTTTGCGTCGGGCGTGATGGGGACCTGGACCGACTGTGCGCTGGCGGCCATCTGTAGCAGAACGAGGCAAAGGAGCGTGCAAACACGGATACTCATACGAATGGGTTGTATTGGAAAGTTAACTGAAATGTTGACGCTTCGGTTCATTTCCGGGCATAAAAAAGGGCCCGAAGGCCCGATTGAGTTGTGTAAAAGTTGATAACGTTCGATCAGCGGGGCGCGTCGGGCGCCATGGCGATCATCATCACCGTATTGTCTACCGGTGCTTCCAGGGTCATTTCCTGGTAGGTGAGGGTAGCGTACCCTTTCATGCGGGTAACGTCCAGCCGGTGCACATCGTGCCCGGGAAGGAAATGCGATTCCTGGCCGTGAACGGTGACGGTGACATGCGAGATGTTCCGCCCCTCCTGGTGGTGGAGATCGTTCAGGAAGCGGGAGATCGTGGTGTAGATGGGCTGATCTTCAGGGCCGGGTGGCGGCATGTGTAATGGCATGGCTCTCGGTTTTTGGGTGTTTGACAATGGTTCCGCCGGGCGGGGCGGAGGGTTATTGCAATGACGGTTCAAAATGGCCCAAAACGGTCTGCCGGGCGTTAACGCTTCCTGAAGCGGTTGCTCACACTGGCAACGTTTTTCAGCAGTTTGTCGCCCACGGAAATGATCTTGTCCCGCTCGGCGTTGCTGATCGGGTAGGCCCCTTTTGCTTTCCGGTAAAAAGTGGCATTGCTCCATCCGCATTCACTGCAGACGTGGTCCCGGAACGATTTTGGCAGCTGAACAAGCTCACTGTGCAGGTATACCAAAAGGTTGTGGGATGAAATCGGCGACGTTTCCATGCAAAAAATTTTATCATTTTGATTTGTTCTGGCACAAAATGTCAATAAAAATGTTATATTGATATTGTCTGTATCACATTTTATATTGACAACGATTACAAGTATACCAAAATATCTTTACATTGGAGTCGGTTTCAAAAAATATAATTCACGAAGGTGCGCGGCTCAAGCAGATCGTGCGGGACCGGGGTTTGAAGATCCTGGACTTCGCCAGGCAGGCAGGTTTCAGCAACCAGATCGCGCATTATTATTTCCGCAAGGAGGCCATCAAGCGGTCTACCCTGCTGGAGTTCTGCACAATGTTGGGCATCAGCCTCGATGAATTTTACGGGTGGACGCATCCGCGCCGTGCGCTTCCGCAGCCGTTGCAGGACCTTCACCATGGCCACCGGCTGGACGCCCTCATCGAAGAGAAAGGGTTGAACAAGACGCGCCTCGCGGGCCGCATGGCCCTCAGCAGGCGGGCGCTGTACAACCTGCTGGATAAACCCGCTTTCACGGGCGATCAGCTCAAAAAAGTCTGCCAGGTCCTGGAAATCAGTCAAAAAGAATTCCTCGGCGGCGCGGTAGACGAAGACGGGGCGGAACTGGCGGAAACGGAAACCTGGAAGGATAAATACTATAAACTCCTGGAAGATTACAACCAGGCACTGCTCGAAATTGCCCGGCTCCGGGAAGGCGCATCAGCCACAACTTGATAAAAAAGATGCTGCCACCAGATAGGGCAGCAGCATCTCCAGGGTTTCACAGGTCAGGAACTTGAGGGCTGGATGTTAACAAATCACAGACGAAATCTATAGCTAATTACCCCACAAAAGTATTGGCACCGAGTTACTTGAAGATTGCGGATCGGGAAAATTTTTACCGCGATGAGGAAAAAAAGAACGGATTTACATATATTAGCAATCCTATATCTGTAAAACGAATCTATCCCTCGAACTATGAAACACTGCCTATTCGCCATGGCCATGTGCCTCATCCTGCTGGTGGGGAAAGCTCAGCAGGCATCCGCTCCCGAAGTAAAGGAATTTGAAACGTTCTGGAAGAAAGTGCACACCGCCATCATGAAAAAAGACTTTCCCGCCGTGTCCGGCTACATCGAATTCCCCCTCGTTGTCCGCAAAAGCATCTCCGATACGGCCGTTTACACCGTTTCCGCCAAAGATTTCGCGGCTTTTTTCAACGGCTACCTCGAAATGCCCGCCCGCGACCAGTTCATCAACAAGTACGGACTCCTGAAATCCCGCCGCGATCTGAGCGACGACGACAAGTCCATGATTTCCGAAGATGCCGCCACCATGGAAGATTTCGAGTTCCAGAAAGTAGACGGACAGTGGAAACTGGTATACGTTTACGCCACCGCCGGGGAATGATCTGATCGTATTTTTACATATAAATTAAATCGCTACCGATAAATTTTACACGGCATCTTCTAATTTTTTGAAGGGAAAAACAATTATTCCCTTAATTTTGCACGATTTTTTATGCGCTGAATTCGCACGGGAAATCGGATGGTTTTTCATTAAAAAACAGCTAATAACGAAGATGCCCAAAGACACATCAATCAAATCGGTTCTCATTATAGGTTCCGGTCCCATTATTATCGGTCAGGCTTGCGAATTTGACTATTCCGGCTCCCAGGCGGCCCGCTCCCTGCGGGAAGAAGGGATCAAGGTAATTCTCATCAACTCCAATCCGGCCACGATCATGACCGACCCCATGATGGCCGATAAGGTTTATCTGTTGCCGCTCACCGTCGAAAGTATCGAGCAGATCCTGGAAGAGAATGAAATCGACGCCGTGCTTCCCACCATGGGTGGCCAGACGGCGCTGAACCTTTGTAAGGAAGTGGACGAACTGGGCATCTGGGAAAAATTCAACGTCCGCCTCATCGGGGTAGACATCAAGGCGATCGATAAAGCTGAAGACCGCGAGCAGTTCCGCCAGTGGATGATCCAGATCGGGATCCCCGTTGCGGAGGCCCGCACGGCCAACTCCCTCCTCGAAGGCAAGGAATTTGCCCAGGAAATCGGGTTCCCCCTCGTCATCCGCCCCAGCTTCACCCTCGGCGGCACCGGCGGCGGTTTCGTGCACGATAAGGACGAGCTCGACGAAAAGCTCGACCGCGGCCTCAAAGCCTCCCCCGTTCACGAAGTGCTCGTGGAAAAGGCAGTACTTGGTTGGAAAGAATACGAACTGGAACTGCTGCGCGACAGCAACGATAACGTGGTGATCATCTGTACCGTTGAGAACCTCGACCCCATGGGCGTACACACCGGAGATTCCATCACCGTGGCCCCGGCCATGACGCTCTCCGACACCGCGTTCCAGGACATGCGCAACAAAGCCATCATGATGATGCGCGACCTCGGCAACTTCGCCGGCGGCTGTAACGTTCAGTTCGCCATGAACCCCGAGAACGAAGAGCTCATCGCCATCGAGATCAACCCCCGCGTATCCCGCTCCTCCGCCCTCGCTTCCAAAGCAACCGGGTACCCCATCGCCAAGATCGCTTCCAAACTCGCCATCGGCTACACGCTCGACGAACTGGAAAACCAGATCACCCGCACCACCTCCGCCTATTTCGAGCCCGCGCTCGACTACGTAATAGTAAAAATGCCGCGCTGGAACTTCGACAAGTTCAAAGGCGCAGACGATACCCTCGGCCTACAGATGAAATCCGTTGGCGAGGTAATGTCTATCGGCAGAACCTTCACCGAAGCCATCCAGAAAGCCTGCCAGTCGCTCGAAAACGACGCCGTAGGCCTCGGTTACTACGGTAAATCCCTCATGAAAAGCGACGCACTGCTGGAAAAACTGAAGCGCCCCACGTGGGACCGCATCTTCCGCATCAAAGACGCGCTCATGGAAGGCGTTTCCGTGAAATCCATCCACCAGGCCACACAGATCGACCGCTGGTTCCTGCACCAGATCAACGATATCGTGACCCTGGAAAAACAGCTCATGGAGCACGACCTCGATTCCGTGCCCCTGCACCTGCTGAAAGAAGCCAAGCAAATGGGCTTCTCCGACAAACAGCTCGCCCTCATCTTCACCAACTGCGAAGAAGACGAAGTATACGAGAAACGCAAGGCCGCCGGCATCGTGCGCACCTATAAAATGGTTGACACCTGCGCCGCCGAGTTCGAAGCGAAAACCCCTTATTTCTACTCCACTTTCGATACCGAAAACGAATCCATCCCTTCCGATAAGAAGAAAGTGATCGTGCTCGGATCCGGCCCCAACCGCATCGGCCAGGGCATCGAATTCGACTATTGCTGCACCCACGGCCTCCAGGCCATCCAGGAATCCGGTTACGAAGCCATCATGGTGAACTGTAACCCGGAAACCGTTTCCACCGACTTCGACATGGCCGACAAGCTGTACTTCGAACCGGTATACTGGGAGCACCTCTGGGAGATCATCGAACTGGAAAAACCCGAAGGCGTGATCGTTCAGCTGGGTGGCCAAACCGCCCTGAAACTCGCGAAACGCCTCACCGAAAAAGGCATCCGCATCATCGGCACCTCTTTCGATAACATGGACATCGCCGAAGACCGCGGCCGGTTCTCCGACCTGCTCAAAGACCTCGGCATCCCGTACCCCAAGTACGGCACCGCTTACAATACAGACGACGCCATCGAAGTGGCGAAAGAAGTAGGATACCCCGTTCTGGTGCGCCCCTCCTACGTTCTGGGCGGTCAGCGCATGCGGATCGTCATCAACGAAGACGAACTGGAAAAATCGGTGCTCAGCCTGCTGAAACACCTGCCCGGCAATAAAATCCTCATCGACCACTTCCTCGACCGTTGCCAGGAAGCCGAGATCGACGCGATCTTCGACGGTGAGAATTTCCACGTGATGGGCGTAATGGAACACATCGAGCCGGCAGGTATCCACTCTGGCGACTCCAACGCCGTGCTGCCCGCATTCAACCTCACCGGCCTCGTGGTGACTACGATGGAATATTACGCGGAAAAGATCGCCCGTGCGCTCGATATCCGCGGATTGATCAATATCCAGTTCGCCATCAAAGACGGTAACGTGTTCGTGATCGAAGCCAATCCGCGCGCTTCCCGTACCACGCCGTTCATCGCCAAGGCGTACCAGGTGCCATACCTGAACATCGCCACCAAAGTGATGCTGGGCGCCAACAAGCTCACCGATTTCACCATCAGGAAGAACCTCAAGGGTTATGCGATCAAGGAACCGGTGTTCTCTTTCAACAAGTTCCCGGGCGTGAACAAGGAGCTCGGCCCCGAGATGAAATCTACCGGCGAAGCCATCCGTTTCATCAAAGACCTCCGCGATCCTTACTTCCGGACTTTATACAAAGAAAGAAGCATGCACCTCAGTAAATAAGAGGTGGCAAAACATACGAAGGACCGCGCCAGGCAACTGGCGCGGTTTTTTTGTGCGCAAAATCTCCGAAAATCGGAGAAACCCGGTTTGGCCATATGGCGCCGCCATCCTACATTGCAGCCAACATTGTTTGTGACCGATGAAAAACCACTCGTGGAAAGTTGCGCCTTTCCTGCGCCTGTTGCCGTTTTTGGCGGCAGGAGCCATTACCGGGACGTTCGTTCCCGCCATTCCCTGGATCATTATGACGTGCTGCCTGCTTTGCTGGGCCGTGCCGCCGTTGCTGAAACTTCGTGCACGGTTTGCCCTGCGTTGGTTCCAGGGAGCGGGCGTGACGGGAACGGTTTTTTGTGTGGGGATGATGTTGCCCGTGGCAACGGATATCCGCCAGGATCCGCAATGGATCGGGCATTGGGGGAAAGATACCTTGCAGATGGCGCTGACGCTGACGGAAGCGCCGCAGCAGAAAGCCCGATCCTGGAAAGCGGAATGCAGGCTGGAAAGCGTGTGGGAAAACGGGCGGGCGATACCGGCGGAAGGGGCCATCATCCTGTATTTCGCCGATGATCCGAAGGCTGCTCCAGGCGACCGGCTTTTTGCCTGCGCACGTGCGGAGCCCATCCGGAATGCTGGGAATCCGGGCGGATACGATTATGCGGCGTATTGCGCGCGCCGCGGGATTTTTCACCGGGCGTTCGTTACAAAGGCGCAGTGGTGGCGGCTCCCGGGGAACGGGCTTACCCTGCCGGAGCGATGGCTGTACAACGCACATGCGTATACGTTGCGGACGTTGCAGCGCCATGTGCCGGGGAAGGAGCGCGCCGGTATCGCGGAAGCCTTGCTGGTGGGGTATCGCGCCAACCTCGACGCGGATGTGGTTCGGGATTACACGAATACGGGCGTCGTGCATATCATTGCCATATCCGGACTGCATTTGGGGTTGATTTACCTGGGCGGTGTCGCCTTGTTGCGATGGTTGCCAAAACGTAGATGGGGCAATGTTTTGCGGGCTTTATTATTGATCGCGGTACTTTGGTTTTTCTCGCTGCTCACGGGGGCTTCGGCGTCGGTATTGCGATCTGCCGTCATGTTCACGGCCATCGCGGCGGGGAGCTTTCTCATCAGCAGGCATGTTTCTCCTTACAATAACCTGGCGGCGGCGGCTTTCCTGCTGGTCGCGGCGAAGCCCTCGTTTTTGGGGGACGCGGGTTTTCAACTGTCGTTTCTCGCAGTGGCGGGTATACAAATTTGTTACCGTCCACTGTACGGGGTTTGGTTGCCCCGATGGTCGTGGCTCGACAAAATCTGGCAACTGGCCGCGGTTTCGCTGGCGGCGCAGGTGTTCACATTGCCGGTGTGCCTGTATTATTTCCGGCAGTTCCCGGTGTATTTCCTGCCGGCCAACCTGGTGGCGGTGCCATGGAGCACGATGTTGCTGTACGGAGAACTGCTGCTGATGGCAGTTTCGGGTTGGGATTGGGCGGCGGATCGGGTAGGGTGGGCCGTGGGATGGGGGGTCGGAGGGATGAACGCCGTCATCGGTTGGCTCGGCGATCTTCCGGGCGCGGTATGGAGCCGGATCCGGATCACCCTGGCGGAAACGATAATGTTGTATGCGGTAATCGCATTGTTTGTGGCGGCGGGGGCGGTAGGAAAGAAGCGCTGGATGTGGGGTGCGGGCATTTTGATGGCGGTGTGGTCGGCGATGCACGGCTGGGAGAAAATAAACGCCTCCGCACAACGGCGGCTCGTGGTGATGAATATTCCCAAATCGACGCTGGTGGCGTGTGTGGATGGGCGTGAAGGATGGTACGTCGGGGATAGCACGCTGCAGGGAACGAGTGCTTTGCAGGGAGCCGGGTGGTATTGGAATGTGAACGGATTTTCGTTTGTGCCGGGGAGAAAGTTGGTGATCCTCGGGGAGAAGCGGCTCCTGGTGCTCGACGGGAAACTACCGGCTCGTCCACCTGCCGTAAAAATTAAGATAGATTATATTTTATTGTCACATAAAGCGGATGTCAATATCAGTCGCTTGCATGAATATTTCATATATGACCTCCTGATTTTTGACGCTTCCGTGCCTTCATTCCGGCTAGGGGAATGGAAAAATGCGTGTAAGGAACTAACTTTGCGCTGCTTTTCGGTTCCGGACGAAGGAGCCTTAGTCGTAAATCTCTAATCATTACTGTGCATGCAGAAGCAAATCAAATCCGCTTTGATCTCCGTTTTCTATAAAGACAACCTGGAGAATATCGTCAAAGCATTGGGCCAGCAGGGCGTAACCATTTATTCCACTGGCGGTACGCAGCAATTCATCGAGGACCTCGGTGTGAAATGCGTAGCTGTGGAAGACCTGACCGCGTATCCGTCGATCCTCGGCGGCCGCGTGAAAACCCTCCACCCGAAAGTATTTGGTGGCATCCTCGCCCGCCGGGAAAACCCGCAGGACCTGGAGCAGCTCGCCCAGTACGAGATTCCCGAGATCGACCTCGTGATCGTGGACCTCTATCCCTTCGAAGAAACCGTTAAAAGCACGACCGAAGAACAAGCCATCATCGAGAAGATCGACATCGGCGGTGTTTCCCTCATCCGTGCAGCCGGCAAGAACTATAAAGACGTGGTGATCGTGGCTTCCAAAGACCAGTACGGTTCACTGGAGCAGGTGCTGGTAGAAGGCAAAGGCGCCACCACGCTGGAACAGCGCCGCTTCTTCGCCGCCAAAGCGTTCGAAGTTTGCGCGCATTACGACGTTGCCATCGCTTCCTGGTGGATGCGTAACGAGGAAGGGAAAGATTATTTCCAGCTTTCCGTTCCCCGTGGCCAGGTTTGCCGGTACGGCGAAAACCCTCACCAGAAAGGCGTTTTCTATGGCAATCTCACGGAAATGTTCGACAAGCTCCACGGCAAGGAGCTTTCCTATAACAACCTGGTAGACGTAGATGCGGCCGTTCAGCTGATCGCCGAATTCAGCGAAACCACTTTCGCCGTGATCAAACACACCAACGTATGCGGTATCGCCAGCCGTGCAACGCTTTCCGAAGCCTGGGAAGCCGCGCTCGCCGGCGACAAGGAATCCGCCTTCGGCGGCGTACTCGCCTGCAACAAAGTGGTAGACGCGGCTACAGCGCAATCCATCAACGAGATTTTCTTCGAAATCCTCATTGCCCCCGGCTTTGAGCCCGCAGCACTGGAAATCCTCCAGGCGAAGAAGAACCGCATCCTTCTTTTGCAAAAACAGCCCCTGAAGTCTCCCAGCATGCTCAAAAACGTGCTGAACGGCGTACTGGTGCAGGATAACGACGAAGGCAGCTACAAAGAATGGAACGATACCGGTGCTCAACCCGCCACTGCTGCGCAGCGTGCCGACCTGGAGTTTGCCAACATCGTCTGCAAACACCTCAAATCCAACGCCATCGCGCTGGTGAAAGATCGTCAGCTCGTAGGCAAAGGCTGTGGCCAAACCTCCCGCATCGACGCGCTCCGTCATGCGATCGAGAAAGCCAAGCAATTCAACTTCAGCCTGGAAGGCGCTGCCATGGCGTCTGACGCGTTCTTCCCCTTCGACGATTGCGTTCGCATCGCACATGCAGAAGGCATCAACGCTGTGATCCAGCCCGGCGGTTCCATCCGCGACGCCGATTCCATCAACTTTGCCAAAGAAAACGGCATGGTGATGATCGTTACGGGCATGCGTCACTTCCGTCACTAAATCTGAGAATAGACGAACTTTTAATAAGAATGGCCGCCCGATTGGGCGGCCATTCTATTTTAGCAAAATGCAAGTTCGCGTTTCACGGTATTTAGCTTCGGCTTATTAATTAAATCAATTGCGGAATAGATCCTGTAAATTTTGTCGCACGTCAGGTATTTTGGAATTAACAGATCAATTTCTAATTTGAAAATCTTGCTTATAACGACGATATCAGTGAGTGTAAATGGTTTAACACCGTTAATCAATTCCGACATATGCGTCTTACTTTTATGACCAAGTAAGAAACCGAGTTCTTCCTGTGTAAGATTGAATTCTTTTAATTTGCGCTGAATGGTTTTCCTTCTTTTTTCGAAAAAAATCCGCTCCTTTTCCGCAACTGCTGCCGCCAGATCGCTTTGATCAACTTGATCCATGCTTACAAATAATTTATGTGGGCTACAATTTCTTGAATTGCTTCTTGTCTGGATGTTAGGTATTGGTTAACAGTAGTTTATGTAAATGAGTTTGTGCGTTAAAGCAAAGTAATTTCTACACAATCAATAATTTTGTACTATTGCCCCACAGCAAATGCCCTTTATACAGCAACATACGAGGAAGGAAGCCGATGACGCCGCGCTGGTCCGGGAATACAAGGAATCCGGTCAGTTGGAGACTTTGGCTGCGCTCTATGAGCGGTATATGGACCTCGTATACGGTGTTTGCCTCAAATACCTGGACGAAGACAGCGCTAAAGATGCCGTCATGCAGATTTTCGAAGAGTTGATAGGAAAGGTGAAACAGCATGAAATTCAATCGTTTAGAGGGTGGCTGCACGTCCTGGCCAGGAATCATTGTCTCATGAAGCTCCGCGCCGCCGGCACCCGGGGCAGGATCGTGGAAATGGATGATGAGGGATTTGTGGAATCCGGGCCATTTTTTCATCCGGATAGTGGTAACGGGTTGGAAGATAACCTCCAGGCCATGGAGCGCTGTATGGAGCACCTGCCCGAAGAACAGAAAAAGAGCGTAGACCTGTTTTACCTGCAGGAAAAAAGCTATCGCGAAGTAGCCGAAATCACCGGTTACGACATGAATAAAGTGAAAAGCTACATCCAGAACGGAAAGAGAAACCTGAAGATCTGTATGGAGAAAAAATAAATGGCAACGCCGAAAAAACATATCGAGCCCACTGCGGACATGATCCGCCGGTACCTGGCAGGCGAGCTGGACGATAAAACCATGCACGCCCTGGAGCGCCAGGCCCTGGAAGACCCCTTCCTGGCCGAAGCGATCCAGGGATATGGCAAAAGCCCCCATGCCCAGGAGCCCGCACTGAACGATCTCCGCGCCCGCCTGCAGCAACGCGTGGCACAACCGCCCATTACACCTACAGGCGCCGTTCGCCGCATCGACCGCCGCTGGCTGGCCGCTGCAAGCATATTGCTCCTTATCGCTATTTCCGCCGTATTTCTCATCAACCGCGGCCCCTCCGTGAAAGATGTGGCCCAGGAATTCCCCGCGGCCCCCAAAGCCCGGGACTCCGCCACGCCGCTAGCCCCGCCGGCTCCCGCCGCCGCACAGCCGGGAACCACCCAGGCTATCGTAGCCAATTCCGCCAGCGATCAACCCTCGCCACAACCGGAAAAGAAAACCGTGACAGCGTCCCGCAAAGCAAAAGCGACCCGCCAACGCGCTACGGAAGAGAAAGACAGGGCCCGGTCCACGGATTTCCATAAAACACAACCCTCCCGCGTTGCCGGTGATAATACCGCGGAAGCTGCACCCGCATTGGCGGCGGCGCCTGCTCGCACGCTTACGCTTCCACCTCCTCCGCCAGCGGCCACTTACGGAGCTGGATCAGTCAACAAGGCAAAAGTCACCGATACGATTTACATCGGCCGGAAGCCTTCCGAATTGATGAGGAAAAACCTGCAGTCAGATGATATCGCCAGCAAAACGCAAGGCAAAGTAGCGGGTGTGGAGTCCAATTACTCGTCTTATCACGAAGCGCACGACCTCCGCCTCATCAGCGGCAAAGTGCTCGACGCGTCTACCGGGGAGCTCATGCGCGGTGCCATCGTGCACGAACGTTCTACCAATAAACGCGTGATGACAGACAGTGCAGGTCAGTTTGCCTTCACGGTCAAGTCCGCTGCCCGCACCAGCCTCGACGTATCGCTGCTCGGATACAAAAACACGGTCGTAAATGTCCCTGAAAACAATAATTCGCTCGATATTTATCTTCCGACCGCCGAAAACGCCTTGTCTGAATCGATCCTGACAGGAGGCACCAGGGGCCGGGCTGTGCCTCTGCCAGGCCTGGGCCAGGCTGCTTACCGCCAATATCTCGACTTCCTGCCGCCGGTGCCCGTAGCGGCGCTGCGCGACTCGCTTTCCGGCGAAGTGCGGGTTACGTTCCTGGTATATCCCGACGGTTCCCTCCACAACGTAAAAGCCGATCGTCCTTTCCATCCCGCAGCAGGCGAAGCCGCCGTAAAACGGGTAGAAGAAGGCCCCAAATGGGTGCCGGTGAGCGGGCGTAAACGTAAAGCGGAGATCAACGTGCCGGTGAAGCTCATCCCCATGAAATAAAAAAGACCGGCAAAACGCCGGCCTTTCCACTATTATTCAAGCAATCCAATCAATTATTTCTTCCGTTCCTTCCATTGCTGGTTGAAAGATTTCGCCGCGAAAATGGGGAGCCCGCGCTCATCGTCGCCCCAGGCGCTGCCGAACAGTTTGCCGATCACGAAATTCTTTGTCTTCCCACCCACGAGGTTCATCATCCTGCGGCTGAGGCAAGCCTGTTTCCAGCCGAACCAGCCCAGTTTTTCGCCGCCGCCGGTATGATGCTCTTCCACCGCTTTATGACGGTTGTGGAGCAGCAGTTCGTGCAGGTTGATGCGAACGGGGCATACTTCCGTGCAGTTGCCGCATAGCGACGATGCATAGCTGAGGTGCATGTATTCGCCGACCCCTTTCAGATGCGGAGTGATCACCGAGCCGATGGGACCGCTGTAAGTGGTTTTGTAAGTATGGCCGCCGATGTTTTTATACACAGGGCAGGCGTTGAGGCAGGAGCCGCAGCGGATGCAATAGAGGGCTTCGCGGGCTTCCACGTCTTTGAGCAGGTTGGTACGGCCGTTGTCGAGGAAGATGACGTACATCTCCTCAGGACCATCCGTTTCGCCCTCCTGGCGCGGGCCGGAGAAAACGGAGTTGTAGGATGTGATCTGCTGGCCTGTGCCGTATGTCGCGAGCAGCGGCCAGAAAAGGGCGAGATCGTTGATGGAAGGCAGCACTTTTTCGATCCCGATCAGCGCGATGTGCGTTTTCGGGAAGGAAGTCGTCAGCCTGGCGTTGCCCTCGTTTTCCGTTACCGCGATACCGCCGATGTCGGCGATGACGAAGTTGGCGCCGGTGATGCCCACTTCCGCTTCCAGGTATTTCTGGCGGAGCTTGTCGCGGGCTACGAGCGTGAGTTGCTCGGGCGTAAGCGTAGAGGGGGTTCCCAGTTTATCGTGGAACAGGTCGGCCACTTGCTGTGCGCTTTTGTGCATGGCCGGCGTAACGATGTGGTAGGGGGGCTCTTCGTCCAGCTGCTGGATGTATTCGCCCAGGTCCGTTTCTATGCTTTCGATATTATGTTCTTGCAGGAAGTCGTTGAGATGGATTTCTTCCGTGGCCATCGATTTACTTTTCACCACGGATTTGCAGTTCTTGGCCTTGCAGATGGCGAGGATCTCTTCCCGCGCCTGTTCCGCCGTTTCGGCCCAGATCACCTTTCCGCCCCTTTTGATGAAATTCATTTCGAATTCCTCCAGGTGCTTGTCGAGGTTCTCGATGGCGCGCCATTTCACGTTTTTCGCCCGTTCGCGGGCGGTGGTCAGGTCAGCAAACTGCATCTTGCCGTTCTTGACCGCGGCGTTGTATTTGCCGATGTTGAAATTGATCGTATTGCGGTGGCCGAGATCCGCCGCTTTAACTTCACTTTCGTTGAGAAATGTGCTGGCCGTTTTATTCATGGCTGTAAATATAGTCAAAATGTCTACTGCTGGACCCGTTACGCAAAGATTGAGCCTATTGTACAGGTCCTTGCAAAGATGCTATCAAAGTTTCATTCTTCCGTGCTGTACTGACCTGTCGCGATCTGGTCGAGGACGTTGTAAAAATCTTCACCGTACTTTCTGACGAGGGCTTCCTTCAGGAATTTGTAAACCGGTACCTGCAGCTGGTTTCCGAGTTTGCAGGCGGGTTTGCAAATACTCCATTTGTCGTAGTTGACGGCCTCGAAGGATTCGTATTTTGTGATGCGGATGGGATAGAGGTGGCAGGAAATGGGTTTCCGGTAATCGGTGGCGCCGGCTTTCCAGGCTTTTTCGATACCGCATCCCACGTGGCCGTTTTCGTCGATATCGGCGTAGGCGCAGATGGCGCCGTTGACGATGGGCGTAACGTGGCCGTGCTCATCGTCCCAGGTATGAAGGCCTGTGGCTTCGATTTCGCGGATGCCTTCTTCGCGGAGGTACGGTTTGATGGAAGGGTATATGCGACGGAGGGTTTCGAGTTCCGGCTCCTCCAGCGGCGCGCCGCAATCGCCCGCTACGCAGCAGGCGCCTTTGCAGGCGTTCAGGTTGCATACAAAATTTTTCTCGACCACATCATCGCTGATGTATTTGTCATCGATCACTATCATCTTGCTCTCAGTTTGGTCTCCATTTCAAAGTGTTCACGAGGTGCCGCATATCTTCTTCCACGAACCGGGTTACCGGTGCCAGGGAGTCCGCATTCGGCTGGGCGTAAAAATACAACGCTCCGCGCAGAAAATGGTTGCTGGAATCCGTCACGAAAAACTGTTTCGCCGAAGCTGCGTTTCCCGCCACTTCGTAAAACAGGCCCGAAACGCCGTTGGGCGTCGTAATGGCTTCTTCTTCAATGGATTCCGCTTTGTAAGTATGTTTGTAGGTGAGTTTGAACGCGTCGTTCACCAGCTTGTCCAGCGAATTATTTTTACCCACCTGCTTGTAGCTGAGGTAGATTTTACCGTCGAATTGGGGGATTTCGATATTGATCCACCAGGGATTTTCCGCTTTTTCGTCGAAAAACAGGGTGTCTTTCACGATCCGGGCATATGTCGGATACTCGAAAGTATACGGGTATCCAGGCTCATTGAACAGCTGGTAATGCTTTTCGGGAAGATCGATCTGGAAATAGCCCCTCGGTTTGGGCGTGTGGCCGCGTTGCTGGCAAGCTGCGAAAATAAAGGCGAAAGTCAGGAGCGGGAGGAGGCGTTTCATTCCGTTTCGATGTCTGATTTGATGCTGACCTGTACCTTCTGGATGCGCATTTTAGTGACTTCCAGGATGGTGAAATCGAAGTTGCCGTAGCTGATGACGCTGTTCTCTTCCGGGAATTTGCCCGAAAGCTCGAGGATGAGGCCTCCGATGGAATCGCTTTCGCCTTTTACCTGTTCAAAGGTATCGGGCGCGATGTTCAGGATGCGGCACACGTCGTTCAGCATGGTCTTGCCTTCGAACACATAGGTATGGTCGTTGACTTTATTGTAGTTGAATTCTTCTTCGTCGAACTCGTCTTTGATATCCCCGATCACTTCCTCCATGATGTCTTCCAGGGTCACGATGCCGGAAGTGCCGCCGAATTCGTCTACCACCACGGCAAAATGCATGTGGCGGGTCTGGAATTCGTTGAGGAGGTCTTCGATCAGCTTGTGTTCATGGACGAAAAACGGCTGGCGCATCACTTCGTGCCAGTCGAACGAGTCCCCTTTCCCCAGGTGCTGCAGCAGATCTTTGGTGTGGATCACGCCCACGATGGTGTCGAGGTTATTTTTATACACGGGAAGCCGGGAATAATGAAGGTCGGCCACGTGTTTGGTGACTTCGCTGAAAGGGAGGTCGAACTCCAGTCCGTTCACATCGAGCCGTGTGCGCATGATCTGTTTCACGGCGATGTTGCCGAATTTGAGGATGCCGCGGACGATGTTTTTCTCTTCCTGCGACGCGCCTGGCTCCACGCTCATCTCGATCACTTCGTCGATCTCGCGGTAATTGATGGGTTTGGTGTTGCGGTGGAAGAGGCGTGCCTCGATGCTTTCGCTGAGGTTGACGAAGAAATTGCTCACCGGTTCGAACGTGGCGTGGATGAGATGTACCAGCCAGGCGAAATAGGTGGCGAAGCGCATGTTGTTCTGGGTGGCCCACACGCGGGGGAGGATCTGTCCGAAAAAAAGGAGGACCAGGGTGATGATGGCGATGCGGACCACGAAGGAAACCACGGCCAGCTCCTGGAGCGACTCTACCTGGTAAATGAGGTAATTGGCGATGAAGATGAAAGCGATATTGAAAAGGACGTTGGCGATCTGGAGGGATGCCAGCAGCGATTTTGGCTTTTCGAGCAGCCGCGTGATGGTGCGGCCGGCATTGTTCTGCCTGGTTTTGAGGACGTTAAGGTCTTTGTAATTCAGTGAAAAGAAGGCAACTTCTGCGCCAGACACGATGAAGGTGAGCAGGAGCAGAATGAAAATGACCAGCAGGAACACCAGGACATTCACATCGGGGGCGGCGGCCGGCGCCGGGTTTTGCAGGAAAACATTCAGTAACGGTAGCATGCTAGCCGAAAAATAAGCCAAGATGATGAGCTTTGGTCAAAAATAAGGGGAAAGTAATTCAGGTCTTGGAGAGGTGAATCGCTTTCCCGCGTGCAAATATAAAGAATGTCCCGATACGGCAAGGAAAAGGAGCGGGCCTTGCCCCGGGGTGGTTTTTCAAAACGGTAGATCGTCGGCAGCCTCGCCCATGGGCGGGATCTCGATGCCGGGGAAACCTTCGCCATGGTGGCCGGGGCCGCTTTGTTGCGCGGAGGAGGAGCCGGAGCCGTGGGAAATGGCATGGTCGCCATTGCCGACGTCCATCCGCTTGTCGAGCATCACGAGGTTATCGCCCACTACTTCGGTGGCGAATTTCTTGTTGCCTTCCTTGTCTTCCCAGCTACGGGTGCGGAGGCGCCCCTCGATGTACACGAGGCTTCCTTTGTGGAGGTATTTCTGGGCCAGCTCTGCCAGGCCCCTCCAGAGCACGACTGTGTGCCATTCTGTCTGGGAAATCAGCTTGCCGGCGCGGTCTTTGAAAGTTTCCGTAGTGGCCAGTGAGAATTTTGCCACTGCTATGTTGCCTTCCAGGAACTGAACATCGGGGTCTCTGCCAAGATTGCCAATCAGGATTACTTTATTAACACCTCTCATAATTGTAGGTTTTAATTCTGTCCTATGTTTAAAAAATCATCTCACGGTCAACCTTATTAAAGTTAATGTTTTTTCTAATCGGGTACACAAAAAATTATCGGCCGAGGGCACGAATATTTTTTATAAGTCGTTATAAATGAATGGTACCGGAGTGCGGCCCGTTCGTCATCCTTTCAGGAAATCGACGATGATCTTCGGAAAAGCCAGCAGTTCGAGTTCTGCTGCGCTCACGGCGCGGAAGCCTTCGGGGGGCGAAATGGCCTTTTCCGGCCCGATCCGCAGGAAGCGGGCGTGGATGGTTTGATGGGTGAGCTGCTGTTTCCTTTCCGGGAAGGCCTGCTCTATTGTAACGGCGCCGGGGCCTACCAGGGCGCGGAAAGCAGGGGAGGCGAGCAGTTCGGCATCGGTGACGGGTGCGGGGGTCTCGATCATGGGGAATTCGTGGAGGTTTTCCCAGATGTCTTTGCCGGTCCGCTTGCGGACGTACCGCAGTGAGCCTTTGCCTAGCAACAAATAATAGAAATATCTTTTTTTTATGCGTAATTTTTTGGATTTTACAGGAACGAGATCTGTTAATCCTTTTTGAAAAGCTACGCATTGGGAGGATAACCGGCAAGATTTGCAGAGTGGAGTCTGTGGTTTGCAGACGACGGCCCCGAAGTCCATGATCGCCTGATTATAAGTGCCGGCCTGTTGCACGGGAAGTACGTCCTGGGCAAGTTGAGTGAAAAGTTTTTTGCCCGCGGTGGTATCCGTGGGTGTGTCGATACCGAAGAACCGCGCCAGTACGCGGTACACGTTGCCGTCGAGTACGGCGTGCGGGAGGTTGTACGCGAAAGAGGCGATGGCGGCGGCGGTGTAGGCGCCTACGCCTTTGAGTGCGGAGATGCCTTCGTAGGTGTCGGGGAAGCGGCCGTTCTGGTCGCGGGCCACGGTGCGGGCGGCGGCGAGCATGTTTTTGCAGCGGGCGTAGTATCCGAGGCCTTGCCAGAGGCGGAAAACTTCTTCGTCGGGCGCGTCGGCGAGTTCGGTGATGGAGGGGTAGGCGGAAATGAAGCGTTCGTAGTAGGGGCGGCCCTGTTCCACGCGGGTTTGCTGGAGGATGATCTCGGAGAGCCAGATGCGGTAGGGGTCTTTTTCCTGCTTCCAGGGCATGGACCGGTCGTTCTGCAGCTCATTCCAGGCCAGGATACCCGCGGTAAAAAATTGCTTCATATCGGCCATTTGCACAAAATAATTTATATATGTCGATTGATTTGTATATATTCGCTGTCCCGAAACCTTTGATAGTATTGTGTTGCAATGATTTACGGGTTGGTAAATAACGCAAATAAACGTATTTTTATAACCTGCTATCTATAATAAAAAATATTAAATTTTATTTGCTTGAAAATAGAGCGATTAAAATTTTTTATTTAACTTTGAAAACAAGTAATCCTCCGCTTCATTATGAGAAAAGCTGATTTGATTAACAACATTGCTGAAAAAACCGGCATCCCGAAAGTAGATGTGTTAGTAACACTCGAAGCCATGTTCAAGGAAGTGAAGGAGGCGTTAGCGAATGGCGAACATATCTACATCCGCGGATTTGGCAGCTTTATTACCAAGAAAAGGGCTGCTAAAATCGGGCGCAACATCAAGAAGAATGTGGCCGTGGAGATCCCCGAGCACTACATTCCGGCGTTTAAACCGTCGAAAGAATTTGTTGCAGAGGTAAAGAAGCTTAAAAGTTCATAGATTTGCATCCTAATATTGGAATAGGGTGCAAAGAAATCAACTATTGCTGATTGGCCTCGGCGTTGCCGCAGTTATCGCTTTGTTCGCGTTCGGCCGAATTTCGCCGAAGGTGCATGATCACGACCATGCCGCTACCGGCATGGCTATGCCACAAGGAAATGCCGCTACTGCAGCGGATTTCAAGGACTTATTGCAGAAGGCCAAGGAACGGGTTCCTGCCGAAAGGCTGGGAGAGATCTCCCGGCTGGAAAATGCTGTAGTGCGCGGAGACGTGCAGACGCAGCAGATCAATGCCTACCGCCAGCTTTACCTCCTCTGGGACGGCCTCAACGAGGCGCCCATCGCCGCACATTATGCCGGAGAAGCAGCCAAGTTGGAAAATTCCGGAAAAAATCTCACCTTTGCAGCCAATTTATTTTTAGAGCACCTTTCACACACCCAGGACCCTGCGGTGAAATTGTGGGAAGTTTCATCCGCGCTTGAATTGCTCGACCGGGCCATCGCCCTGGAACCCGGCAACGATACGCTGAAACTGAGAAAAGGAGCCCTCATCGTGGATTATACCGGCGAGCCCATGAAAGGCATCGGCATCCTCCGCGAAGTGGCAGAAAAGAACCCGGATTTCCTGGACGCTCAGCTCACCCTGGCAAATTTCTCCATCAAATCCGGCCAGTTCGATAAGGCGATCGAAAGAATGGACAAAGTCCTCGAACGCACGCCCAACGAACCCAAAGCCCTTTTCCTCCAGGCGGTAGCCTACCAGAGCAAAGGGGAAAACGAAAAAGCGGTAGACCTGCTCCGGCAGTGCCGCAAAATGATCAAAGACCCCGCTTTGGCGGCCGAGATCGACGAATACATAAAAAGTATTAAATAGTATTTTATAAAACATTAAAAAAATTACAAGCGTATGCCCTGCGGAAAGAAAAGAAAGAGACATAAAATCGCAACCCACAAGCGTAAGAAAAGACTGAGAAAGAACCGCCACAAGAAAGGCAAGAAATAATTCTCCTGTTTCCCCGCCATTTATACTAAGCATATAGATAGCCGGAGGGGCTGCGCGATAAATTTTTTAATGCAATCCTGCATGATGTTAGCATTAATCATTAAATTGCTAGTGTCATGCAGGTTGTTTTCGTAGTCAGCCCCGCAGACACCACGGATACCTGTATATCACTGAACCCTTTGCAATCCCCTCTAGACGACGTGTAAGCCGCCAACCACCGGCTACAACCGGGAATGCTGTACCCCCTTGTCAACCCACAGAGCACCGAGAGGATGGCATAAAGTGAAAGTATTTATGGATAAAAATTTGACGCTTGAATAAGGAATTGATTATAAATGCAGCACCGTCCGGTGTTGAAATTGCATTGCTGGAAGATAAGAAGTTGGTAGAGCTGCATCACGAAAGCGGCAATCCAAATTTTGCAGTGGGGGACCTTTATTTAGGCAAAGTAAAAAAACTCATCCCAGGCCTGAACGCGGCTTTCGTAGACGTAGGGTTCGAAAAAGACGCCTTCCTCCATTACACCGACCTCAGCCCGTACATCCGATCCATCCTGAAGTTCACCAACCAGGCCATCTCCGATAAATCCGGCGCTTTCGACTTCGGCAAATTCAAAAATGAACCCGAAATCATCAAAACCGGTAAAATCACGGAAGTCCTCGGCGGAAAACCCAACATCCTCGTACAGATCCTAAAAGAGCCCATTTCATCAAAAGGCCCGCGCCTCAGCTGCGAAATCTCCCTCCCGGGCAGATTCATCGTCATCACCCCGTTCAACAATATCGTGGCCGTCTCCAAAAAGATCCACTCCTCCGAAGAACGGAAAAGGCTCCAGAAGATCGTCGAAGCCATCAAACCGCCCAATTTCGGCGTTATCGTCCGCACCGCCGCCGAAGGCAAGAAAACCGCCGAGCTCCACGAAGACCTCACCACCCTGGTGAACACCTGGCAAACCATCCAGGAAAACCTCCGGAACGGTCAGGCCCCGCAAAAAATCCTCAGCGAACAGACCAAAACCACCAGCATCCTCCGCGATCTGCTGAACGAATCCTTCAACAGGATCGTCATCAATGATAAAAATATTTACACCGACACAAAAACGTATATCCAGAAGATAGCGCCCGAAAAGCAGGACATCGTCACCTACTACCACAACGGCGCCCCCATCTTCGACCACTTCGGCGTCACCCGGCAGGTAAAAGCCTCCTTCGGCAAAACCGTCAACCTCGACTCCGGCGTGTATCTCATCATCGAAGCCACGGAAGCACTCCACGTCATAGACGTGAACTCGGGCTACAAAAGCTCCAGCAACAACCAGGAACAAAACGCCCTCGCGTCCAACCTGGAAGCCGCAGCGGAAATCGCCCGGCAGCTGCGCCTCCGCGACCTCGGCGGCATCATCATCATCGATTTCATCGATATGAAACTGCCGGAGAACAAAAAGAACGTATACGAAGCCATGGAGAAATTCATGGCGCCAGACAGGGCCAAACACACCATTTTGCCCATCTCCAAGTTCGGTCTCATGCAAATCACCCGCCAACGGGTGAAACCGGAAATCACCATTTCCGTCGCCGAAGACTGCCCCACCTGCAAAGGCACCGGCAAAATCGGCGCTTCCATGCTCATCGTGGAAGATATCGAGAAGAACCTCCAGTATCTCCTCAACCACCAGCACAAAGGTCTCACCATCCGCGTGCACCCCATCCTCTACGCTTACCTCACCAAAGGATGGCTCCGCAGCCGCCAGTGGAAATGGTACTTCGCGTACAGGAAATGGATCAAGCTCCGTGCAGATTCCAACTACCATCTCACGGAATACCACTTCTTCGATAACAACGACGAAGAAATCAAGCTCTGATATTCGAAAAGGGCGCACCCGGCCGGTTGCGCCCTTTTTTTCCTCCGCCCGCATTCCGGCCCCCGCTTTGCAACATACCCGGCGGAAGATTGTTATACCTCCTAAATGCGACTTCGCTATGCTGAAAAAAATCGTACTGCCCACTTTGCTCGTGGCCCTCGCCGTGGCCTGCCAACAAGGCCAGAAAAGACCCCAGGGCGAAGGCATTAACCGCGACACCACGCACTACACCAAAGAAGAATACATCGCCGAAGCGATGGACAGTAACCTGGTTGTGGCGTTCCTGGACCATCATGCGGAATTTGCACCCTACCGCGAATCCATCCTCGGCTTCTACCGCAAACGCGATTTCCACTTCGCATGGATCGATAGCGCAGGCCTCACCGAACAAGCCGGCGGATTCATGAATATGATGCGGCAAGACGAAGCCTCCGGCATCCGCGATTCCTCGCTCGACAAATCTGCCGCCCTCCGTCTATACGATTCCCTTAGCGCCGAAGGCAGCGAGCTCAGCCGTAAGGATTCACTGTATCGCATCACCGAAATTTCCCTCACCGGGCAATTCTTCGAATACGCCCAGAAAACCTGGGGCGGTATGACCAGCGACAATTCCAAAGACCTGGAGTGGTTCATCCCCCGCAAAAAAATAAACGTAGAAAGCCTCCTCGATTCCGTTATCCGGTACCCGAAAACGGCCATCGCTACCAACGAGCCCGTCAACCGCCAATACAAACTGCTGCGCGATGAGCTGCAACGCCTCGCCAAACTCGCGAAAGATAATCCCGTGCTGGATTCTATCCGGATCGAGAAAAAGAAAACCTACAAATCGGGAGACGATTCCAACGTCATCGCCGCCGTGAAAAAAAGACTGCGGATGTATGGCGATTTCAAGGACAACGATACCACTTCCCGTTTCACGCCGCAACTCGACAGCGCCGTCCGCAACTACCAGGCGCGTTTCGGGCAGAAGGAAGACGGCGTTATCCGCGAAAGCACCGTGGCGTCGCTGAACCGGCCGCTGGAGCACTACATGCAACAGATCCTCCTCAACATGGAACGTATCCGCTGGGTGCCGGTGGAAGTAAATACCGATTACCTGCTCGTGAACATCCCGGAATTCCGGCTGCACGCATACGAAGACGGCAAGCTGGCCTGGAGCTGCAACGTGGTGGTGGGCACGCAGGGCAACAGCACCGTGATCTTCAGCAAAGATTTGAAATACGTCGTGTTCAGTCCTTACTGGAACGTACCCCCGGGCATCCTGAGGAAAGAAGTGCTGCCGGGCATACGGAAGAGCGGAAAAGCTTACCTGGCGCGGCATAACATGGAAATGTCGGGCAGTGGGAACAGCATTTCGGTAAGGCAGAAACCCGGGCCCAGCAACTCGCTCGGCAAAGTGAAATTCCTTTTCCCCAACGAATACAACATTTACCTGCACGACACACCGTCGAAAGGATTGTTCAACGAAACGAAGCGATCCTTCTCGCACGGATGCATCCGCGTTTCCGAACCGAAAAAACTGGCGGAATGGGTGCTGCGGAAAGATTCCAGCTGGACGGCCGCCAAGATCGACGCGGCCATGAACGCCAACAAGGAAAAATATGTTACGGTGAAAGAGAAGATCCCCGTGTTTATCGGGTATTTCACGGCGTGGGTCGACAGCCAGGGGCGCCTCAATTTCCGGGACGACGTGTATGGCCACGATAAGAAACTGGCGGCTTTACTGTTCGGAAAATAATTCAGACGGAACGTTCCGTATGCAGAAGCGGTTTCCCGGGAAGGGGGGCCGCTTTTGCCGTTGATTTGGGGGGAGAAATGCGTAGGAGGAGGAAGTAACCCGCGATGAGGGCGCCTGCGCAGCCGGCTACCATCATATAATACATCACGGGCGAATGCTGGATGAAATGATGGCTGCCCACATTGAGCAGGAGCGCGGAAGCGCCGTTGTAAGCCACGTGTATGAGCATCGACGGACAAAGATCGCGGAAGCGGAGGTAGAACGCGCCGGTCACGAGCCCCAGGAGAAAGGCGCCGGGCATTTGCGAAGGGTCGGGATGTGCGAGCATATACAGCAGCGCGCTCTGCACGAGCGCAACGCCGGGAGAGTAGCGGTGGAGGAGGGCTTCCATGATGATGCCCCGGAACAGTATTTCTTCCATCATCGCCATGAGCATGACCGTGCAAATGATGGAAAACGGCGAGCCGATGCGGATCGAAGTAAAACTCATGTCCGACCAAACCGGCAACGGCAGGATGCTGCCCAACCCGTCTTTCACCATCACCAGCGCGATGGCCATGGAAACGCACAGCAGGAAAAGCTCGCCGGTCATGTACAACCGGGGCATGAACTGGAAATTATCGCGCTTGCGGACGAGTGCGCAAGCGATGACGCTCACTCCGCCCAGGGTGTATAACCAGGATAGCAGTTCGGGAAATTGCAGGAGGTTGATGCCAGATACCAGGAACACGATCGCGCAGGGAATGATCCATCCGGCAAATAGTGCGATCTGCATTTGCCATGCGCCATTCAATGACAGACCATGCCTTGTTTTGACATACATATTAGTGCAGCTAAATTTTCTTCGGGTAGTTGACTAGTCTCGGTTGATACGTTCTGCTAATATAAGCATTTTTGCAGGCGCAAAACCTTATTTTTGCGGCATATGGAAAAACAAATCATCAACTCCACCAATGCGCCGGCACCGATCGGTCCGTACAACCAGGCCGTGCAGGCAGGCAACATGCTGTTCATCTCCGGCCAGATCGCGCTGAACCCGGAAAGCGGGCAGATGGAGCAAGACGATATCATCGCCGAAACCCATCGCGTGATGCAGAACCTCCGCAACATCCTTTCCGAGGCGGGTATGGATTTTTCCGATGTCGTGAAAAGCACCATTTTCATCATGAACATGGGTGATTTCGGGAAGATCAACGAAGTGTACGGGAAATATTTCACCGGTTATTTCCCCGCCCGCGAAACCGTGCAGGTAGCCGCATTGCCCAAAGGCGCCAATGTGGAAATTTCCATGATCGCCGTTAAATAACCGCCGATGGATATTCTCGTAACCGGCGACAGGCAACGGTGGGAAGCTTTTCGCCAGTCCAGGAGCACCGGTGCGCACCACGTTTTGTACCAACCGGAATTGCAGCCGCTGGAAGGCGGGGCAGACCTGGTGATCGACCTTTCGCTCGACGAGCGGCCGGAAAACCTCATGATCTACGCGCTGCGCCCCGAATTGCCCGTGCTGGGCTGCCTCGTGAAAACGCCGGCAGTGGCCTGGGAGGAATACCGGCGCATATATGCCGTGAACTGGCTGCCCGGTTTTTACGGGATGCCGCGGCTGGAAGTAGGCATCCCCGCGGATGGGGACGCCGAAACGCTGCAATCGGTCATGGCCGAACTCGGGTGGGAATACGACACGGTGAAAGCCGCCGCAGGCCTCGTTACGCCGCGGACCATCGCCATGATCGTCAACGAAGCCTATTTCACGGCGGAGGAAGGGACCGCTTCGCGGGAAGACATAGACATATCCATGAAACTGGGCACCAATTATCCTTTCGGTCCGTTCGAATGGTGCCGGCGCATCGGCATCCGCAACATTTACGAAGTGCTTCGCGCCGTGCATGCCGAAACGGGCAACGAACGTTACCGCATCTGCGATACGCTCGAACAGGAATACCATTCATTTATCCAACAACCCGACTAATTCCGGACATTGGCACAGATCCTCCATATCGACACTGCAACCTCCATCGGCTCCGTATGCCTCGCGCGCAACGGGCAAGTGGTGGAAACGATCCATAATACCGACCAGCGCGAACATGCCGCTACCATTACCCGGAACATCGGGGAGCTGATGAAGCGCCATGGCGTGGCGCATACCGACATCGACGCCATCGCGGTGAGCGCGGGGCCGGGGTCGTATACGGGGCTCCGTGTGGGAACGGCCACCGCGAAAGGGTTGTGTTACACCTGGAAGAAGCCGCTCATCGCCATCTCGACGTTACAGATGATGGCGGCGGGGATGCAGGCGCAGCGGCCTTCCGAAGATGTGTTGTACGCCCCCATGATCGATGCGCGAAGGATGGAGGTGTTCACCGCCGTGTTCGATCAAAATCTGGAAGCACTGTTGCCGCCCCAGGCGATGGTGCTGGAACCTCACTCGCTCGACAACTTTATTGCACAGAAAACCGTCATTTTCTTCGGGGACGGCGCCCCGAAATGGCGGCAATTGTTAGGTGAGCCAACCAATACGCTTTTTCCATCCTACGAAATATCGGCCGGACATATGGTCGGCCTTGCCGCGAAAGCCTTTGCGGATAAGGATTTCCAGGATGTGGCCTACTTCGCTCCACACTACCTCAAAGCCTTCTTCCATCCCGGCAAAAAGTAACATCCGTTGATTTTTTAGCAGATTTTTAGCATTTCCCGGCATCATATTACGCATAGAATTACGTTTATATCTGAAAGGATGTCGGCGGACGGCAAATAGCGCCCGGAAGTGTCATGAAAGCGTCAAATTGTGGAAAAAGTAGGGATATTCCGGGCTATATATTAAAAAAGAAGGTATAGAAATTTTTTTTATTGTGACAGATATTATAATTTTGTCTAATCAATATCCGCGATTATTGTCTAATAGTCCCGTTTTACTGTCCGTTGATCCCTGTCATTTCATTATTTTTTAAAACTATTTTGCGATGGAAAAACAATTATTAACTACCTCTTCTAATACTCTTATTATTTCTAGAGGTAACAATGAAAAAGATCAGATCAAATTGGATTACATTGCCGTTAAGAAAGCCGCGATGGTGTTGAGAGCGATCAACCACAAGCTCCGCCAGCAGATGATTAAGCTGCTGGAGGACCATAAGCGCATGACTGTAACGGAGATTTATGTGAAACTGCGCCTGGAACAGTCGGTAGCCTCCCAGCATCTCGCCATCCTGCGCCGTGCCGGGATCGTGATTACCGAAAGAGACGGCAAGTTTATCCATTATACCATCAACAAGCAGCGTATTGCCGAAGTGGCAAAATTCGTGGAAGAACTGGTGGGATAAGCCACACATCTTTCTTTTTCATAACCGTGCCCTGCCCTGGGCCACCTACGATACTCAAAAGACCGCCCCTGAAGGCGGTCTTTTGTTTTTTCGTATTTTTGCCCAAATCAAAAACCACTATGTACATTAAGCAGTTGTATACCGGGTGCTTATCGGAAGCCGCCTATTATATCGAGTCGGAGGGTGAGGCAGCCATCATCGACCCCCTGCGCGACATCGAGCCCTATCTTGAACTGGCCCACGAAAGAAATGCCGCCATTAAATATATTTTCGAGACGCACTTTCATGCCGATTTCGTTTCCGGTCACCTCGACCTGGCCGCTGCCACCCATGCGCCGATCGTTTACGGTCCTGAAACAAAAACCGGGTTCCCGGTGCATATCGCCAAAGACGGGGAAGAATTCCGCATCGGTAAATTGACCGTTCGCGCCCTTCACACCCCCGGCCACACATTGGAAAGCACCTGCTATCTCCTGCTCGACGAAGCCGGCGAACCGAACGCCATTTTTACGGGAGACACCCTCTTTGTAGGAGATGTTGGCCGTCCGGACCTGTTCAGCGGCAACCTCACCAAGGAGCAACTCGCCGGCATGCTGTTCGAATCCCTCAACACGAAAATCAAAGCCCTGCCGGATGGCGTGATCGTGTATCCCGCGCACGGCCCGGGCTCGTCTTGCGGAAAAAACCTCGGTCCCAATACTTCTTCCACCATCGGCGAGCAGAAACGCGACAACTACGCCCTCCTCGCGGATAACAAAGACGAATTCATCCGCCAGGTGACAGAAGGTCTCAGCACCCCGCCGCAATATTTCCCCATCAACGCACAAATCAACAAGGAAGGGTACGACGCCATGAACAAAGTCATGGAGCGCAGCCTGCAACCTTTATCCATAGCCGCTTTCAAGGAGAAAGTGGAACATGGCGCCGTTATCCTCGACACGCGCCACGCCACCACTTTCACCGAAGGCTTCGTGCCCGGCTCCATCAGCATCGGGCTGGAAGGCCGTTTCGCCGAATGGGCGGGCAGCCTCTTGCCGTTCGATAAATCCATGATCCTCGTAACCGCGCCCGGCCAGGAAGAAGAAACGATCGTCCGCCTCGCACGCGTAGGTTTCGACAAAGTCGAAGGTTACCTCGAAGGCGGATTCGACGCCTGGAAGAACGCCGGCGAAAAGATCGATATGATCATTTCCGTGGACCCCGACGAGCTGGTGATGGACATCCCGCACGACGAAAACCTCCAGGTGATCGACGTCCGCAAACCGGCAGAATTCGCCGACGGGCATGTGAAAGACGCGGTGAACCTTACGCTCAGCGAGCTCACAGACCCCGGTACCATGGCCCATCTCGATGAGCACCTCAACCTTTACGTACATTGCCAGGGCGGCTACCGCAGCGTGATCGCCTGCTCGCTCATGAAGCGCGAAGGCATCCATAACCTCCGCAACGTAAACGGCGGATATGCGAAAATGAAGGACGAGAAAGGGATCGAAATCGAGAAAGAAAAGAACGTACTCAACTAGGTTTAACAAACTTTTGCCAGGAGCCGGGGCCCGAGGGTCCCGGCTTTTTCATATCTGGCAGGAGTTTTGCGCGTCAAGCGTACATCGCCCCGTATGCCCGAAACGTTCCAGATCCCCCGGGAAATCGTATCCCTTTTCAATCACACGAGCTGCCGGCCCGCAAGCCTGCAGCTGGAAGACTTTTTCCGGGGCGGAAACCTTTCGCAGCAGGAGATCCTGAACCGGCAGGCGATCCTGAAAACGTTTATCCGCCACTGGGACCACCTCAAAAATTTTACATATTCCCGGTACGATTTCCACGAAGTCAACGAATTCACCCTGCAGGCCGATTACTTTACATATGATGTGCCTGGTCCGCTCGCGGCGCTTTTCCCTTCGGCCACCCGGCAATCTGCCCGCAGCAAGTGTGTACAGCTGCTTTTTTTCTTCGAACATCTCGACGCGTTTTATTTCCCGCTGCCTGCATCCATCGAATTTCCGGAAGCGTTCCGGGAAAAAATCGAACGCATCCAGGGGTTCCTGTCCGTCATGAACATCAGAAAAGGGGTGAAGGCCGTGCACCAGGACCGGTTCGGCGATGGACTCGCGTCTGTTATGCTGCAGATACTGGCGAATATGAAGCAGCGTCAGCAGTTGGAAGCGTTCTGGGAGTCGTTCCACGAATTCGAAATGTATTGGTCGCTGGCGAAAGGGATCATTGCGCTGGGGCTGAAGTTCCCGGAATTCGGCGATGGGCCGGTGCATCTGGAAGGATTTTACCATCCGCTGTTGCCGAAAGCGGTCAGGAATGATTTTACGGGCGGTTCGAATATCGTTTTGCTGACGGGGCCGAACATGGGCGGGAAGTCGACCGTCATGAAAAGTATCGGGCTTTGCGTGATGCTGGGGCACCTGGGGCTGGCGGTTCCTGCGGAGGCATGCAAGCTCCCGGTGTTTGAGGCATTCCTCTCCGCTGTGAATGTGACGGACGATATCTCATCCGGACTGAGCCATTACATGCAGGAAGTGGTGCATTTGAAGGCTGTGGTGGAAGCCGCGCTGGCGGGGAAACGATGCTTCGCGATGTTCGATGAACTGTTCAGCGGCACCAACACGGAAGAGGCGGTGTCGTTACTGGTGCAGACGGTCCGCGGGCTGGGGAGGTTTTCGTCCGGACTGTTCGTAATTTCCACCCACCTGCACGAAATCCGTCCCGCGCTGGACGGCATGGCGTACGATGTTTTGTGCCTGGATGCGACCATCGACGAGGGGATTCCCCGTCATACCTACCGGTTGAAACCCGGATGGTCGGAATTGAAGTTCGGGCAATTGCTTTTCGAAAAATCCGGGCTACATGAAATGCTGGGGAAAAGCCCATCAAATTAATTTCCCCAATCTAAACATCTCCGCTACAGCGTTGTTGTACTAAATACCCTGTTTATCCCCCGTCAGTAGCATGCAGATCAGCAGTAGAGAAGATTCCGCCGCCCGCCGGGCGGTTTTGGAAGCGGCGAAATACCTAACGTATTGAATTTTAAATTTTTAATCGGAGGATGGCTTGCAATTCGGCAAGTATTCCTTTCCATTTCTTTAAATTTTAATCGTATGAAAAAATCCAAATCCTGGTTACTCGCCTGCCTGCTTGGGTTCGGCGTATTCCTGTACGCTTGCAAACCGAGCGATGCCAAACTTCAGAAAGAAGTTAACGACAAGCTGGCCGCCACCACTCCCGGCGTGATCGCGGAGGTGAAAGGTGGTGTGGCCACATTGAGTGGCGAAGTCATGGACGATGCCACCAAATCTGCCGCCGAAGCTTCGGCCAAGGAAGTGAAAGGGATCAAGTCGGTCACTAACAACGTGATGATCACTCCGCCCCCGCCTCCTCCTCCGCCGGTGGTGATCAGTCCTGACGATCTGTTGAAATCGAGCGTGGATTCCGTTTTGAACGCCAAAGGCATTTCGGGCGTTACGGCCACTATCGCCAACGGGGAAGTTACGTTGACGGGCACTATCAAGAAATCACAACTGAAAACGGTGATGCAGGCCGCAGCCGAAGCGAAACCAAAAAAGATCAACAACAAGCTGACCCTTCAGTAAGCCCTGATCATCCATTCCATCACTCAAAAAAAAATCGCATTATGGCATTACAGGAAAAATATGCGGAACTGATCCAGGCCGCCAATGGCGGCGGCGTTTCCGGGCTGCAGGTGGCCGAACAGAACGGCGTGCTGTACGTGACCGGTACCGCACCTTCGGGCGCCGTGAAAGATCAGCTCTGGGGCATTTATGAAAAACTCGATCCCGAAATGCGTGCGGGCGACCTCGTGCTCAACATCTCCCTGGCCGAAGGCGCCGAACAGGAATACGAGGTGAAATCGGGCGATAACCTCAGTAAGATCGCGAAGAAATATCCGGGCCTTACCTGGCAGAAAATATACGAAGCCAACAAAGACAAAATCAAGGACCCCGACGTGATACAACCGGGCTGGAAGCTGAAGATCCCTTCGGCATAAAGACCCGCAACATATCAAAAGGGCGCCCCGACCGGGCGCCCTTTTGATATGTTCGTTTATTTCGGCTGCTCGGCTGCATATTCCGGCTTCCACTCGTGCTTCCAGCGGCGGTGGCTCCAAACCCAGACTTCGGGCTGCTCATAGATATTTTTTTCGAGGTAGCGGACGAACGCTTCCGTGATCTCTCCCTCTTTCGTTAACGTAGGATGTTCGAACGCGAGGGTGAGCCGGGCTTCGTAATGTCCGCGTTTCATTTTGCGGATGTCTGCAAATACCACGGGAATATCGTTGCGGCGGGCGCTCATTTCGGGCCCTTTGTAAAACGCCGTCATTTTGTTGAGGAACGGGTACCAGTAACAGCGGCGCGGATTGCCGGGGTTCTGATCGGCCACCAGGGCCAGCAGGTACTGCTTTCCCATCCAGGGCGCCATGCCGTTGCGCATATCGTTTGCGGGGATGAGCACCGTCCCGAACTTCTCGCGGAAATGGCGGAACATCCGGTTAACGGCTTTGGCGGTGAGGGGCATGTACACAACGAGGAAAGGGAACTGGACACCCTGCATGCAAAACAGGTTGGCCCATTCCCAGTTGAAGTTATGCCCCAGGTGCAACTGGCAGCTGCGCCCTTCGTTGTACAGTTTATGCAGCGGGCTGAGGTCGCAGATGAAACGCTTTTGCAGGGAGGCTTTGCTCATGGTGAGCAGCTTGATGGTTTCCACCATCATATCCGTGAGGTTGCGGTAATACTTACGCGCCATCCGCCGGATGTCTGCCTCCGGCTTGTCCGGGAACGCCTGGCGGAGGTTGCCCAGCACCGTTTTCCTGCGGTACCCGAGAATATGGTACACGAACACATACAGCAGGTCGCTGATAAGATACAACAGCCACAGGGGCAGGATGGAAACGCTGTAACAAAATGCCAGTAAAATAAAATACATAACCTCGCTCTCTTTTCTCTACAGTATGATATTCTGAACCAGTTCGCTTTTTGACGGGTAATCGGTGTTGTAATGTAATCCGCGGCTTTCTTTCCGGAAGGCGGCGCCTTTCACGATGAGATAACCGGCGGTGATAAGGTTGCGCAGCTCGCAAAGCTGGGGCGAAACGGCGGTTTCCCGGTAAAGGGCTTCCGTTTCGAGATGCAGCATATCCAGCCGGCGCATGGCCCTTTCCAGGCGGACGTTCGTGCGCACGATGCCCACATAATCGCTCATGATCTGCTTCAGCTCCTTGAGGCTTTGCGTGATGAGGATCATTTCTTTCGGCGCGGTGGTGCCCAGGGTGTTCCAGTCCGGAACATCGGCCCGGATGCCGGTGTGCTCCAGTGCCGTGATGGCATCGAGGTAGCAGCGGTGGGCAAACACCATCGCCTCCAGCAGGGAGTTGGACGCGAGGCGGTTGGCGCCGTGAAGCCCCGTGCTGGCGCATTCCCCGCAGGCATAGAGGTTCAGTATCGACGTACGGCCGTGCTCGTCGGTTTTAATACCGCCGCAGCTGTAATGGGCCGCCGGGGCAACAGGGATCATGTCTTTCGACACATCGATCCCGATCGACTTGCATTTCTGGTAAATATTCGGGAAGTGATGGATAAACTTTTCGATATCCATATGCCGGCAGTCGAGATAGACGTGCTCGGTACCGGTGATCTTCATCTCACTGTCGATCGCGCGGGCCACAATGTCGCGCGGGGCGAGGGAAAGCCGCTGGTCGTACTTATGCATGAAATCCTCGCCGGCCGCGTTCCGCAGAATACCGCCGTCGCCGCGCACGGCTTCGGTGATGAGGAACGATTGCCCGCTCACGCCCACCTGGTATAATGCCGTAGGGTGGAACTGGATGAACTCCATGTTCTCGATCCTTCCCTTGGCGCGGTACACCATCGCTACACCGTCGCCCGTGGCGATGGCGGGATTGGTGGTGGTACGGTATACCTGTCCGTTACCGCCCGTAGCGAGGAGGGTGAGGCGCGACAGGATTTTTTCGATCCGGTTGGTTTTTTGGTTGAGGACGTAAATCCCGAAGCACTCGATGTCTTGTGTGGATTTGGTGACGAGGTAGCCGAGGTGGTGCTGGGTGATGAGGTCCAGCACGAAGCAATGCGTCACGACTTCGATGTTTTTCTGGCTGCGGACCGCATCCAGCAGCGCGCGTTCGATTTCACGGCCGGTCACGTCCTTGTGGTGGACGACGCGGAATTCGGAATGCCCGCCTTCCTTGCCGAGCGCCAGGTCGCCATCGGGCGATTTGTCGAACTGCGCGCCCCAGGCGATCAGTTCGTTCACCCTGTCTGGCCCTTCCTTCACTACGATTTCGACGATCTTCTCGTTACAAAGCCCATCCCCGGCGATCAGCGTGTCTTCAATATGTTTCTCGAAGCTGTCGTTCTCCAGGTCGTTGACCACCGCCACGCCGCCCTGGGCGTACTTGGTATTGGTCTCGTCTTCCCTTGTCTTGGTAATGATGGTCACCTTTTTGTCCGGGAACCGTCCGGCCACTTTCAGCGCATACGTGAGCCCCGCGATGCCGGAGCCCACCACCAGAAAATCTGTTTGATGCATAGGCTCCAAAATTAGTCAATAATCGGATTACTTGGCCTTTGTAAATGGCACCTTCCGCACCCGGCCAGACGTTACCTCGAGCCCGGTTACACGGTTTTGCCCCTCGCGCAGGAAGCGCACCAGCCCCAATTCCGGTCCCGAAAGCATCTTCATACAGCGGTTTGATCGGGGAACGTAGCCCGGGCGGCCTACCTTGATGACCTGGTTTTTGTTATCCAGCCCGGTCGTCCGGCGGGCTTCCGGGTAGAACGGTTTATCGTCGAAGCAGGATTTTCATTAAATCCTGTTTCTCAAATAGTATAAACTCCCCGACACGATGAGCCACTGTGCCACCCCGTATGTGGCCATAACGATGACGCCGCTGAAAGGGAAATCCGCGTAAAAAAGCTGGAATGCCAGCACGGTGTCGGACACCACGAAAAAGAATGCCCCCAGGATGCAGCGCACCCCATACCAGGGCGCTCCGAAGCCGAATGCGCGGATCGACAATATCAGCATCGACGTGATGACGATGGTATAAAAAACGACGGGGACCTTCATCTCGCCCGCCTCCGGGTACAGCACGGAAAGCACGATGACCGCATATCCCAACACTGCTGCCATGGCCATTTTCTCCACGATCCCCATTGTGGGCCGGGGCTTCGACCAGCCGAAGAACCCGATGTACATCAAATGCGCCGTGAGAAAGCTCACGAGCCCGGGCAGGAAATATTGCGGGAACAGTAAAAACACATCGCCCGACCAGGAAAAGATCACCGCGGCGAAAATGAAATTCCGGGAAGAATATTGCAGCTTTCCCGCCAGCACCCATCCGTATACCCCCAGCAGGATCATGAGCAGGGGCTTGGTGATAAAGCGGGCCTGCGGAACGTCGAAGACGATCATCCCGATATCCGCGAGCAACGCGAGGAAATAAACAGTTATCCAATAGGCAGGTCTCATGTGGTGGAATTATACCCTCAACTTACGCCCTTTTTAATTGGTGAGCAATACATAAAAAGTGGTACCCTTTTCGGGGATGCTGCTCAGTTTTAATTGGCCGCCGTGCATCTGGATGATCTGTTGGCTGAGGCTCAGCCCGATCCCGGAGCCGGTTTTTTTAGTGGTAAAGAAGGGGATGAAAATCTTTTCCTGCGCGTCGGGGTCGATGCCGGGGCCATTGTCGGTGATCTCGATGATCACCTGTTGCCCGTTAAACGAGCCTTTTACGGTGATCAGCGGCTCCCCGGTCTGGTCCAGCGCGTCCATGGCGTTTTTGATGAGATTGATGAGCACCATCTGCAGCTGCGTTTCATCGGCGTGTATCTCGATATTGTCGGGCGACACATGCGCCCGGTACCGGATGCCCTTGGTCTTCATATCGGCCAGCAGGAGGTTGCTGACGGAGTTGATGAGCTGTTTCAGGTTGAGGGTGGTGAACTGCGGCTTGGGCAGCGTCGTGTAATCGCGGTAAGCGTTCACGAAGTTCATGATGCCTTTGCTGCGGCTTTCGATGGTTTCGAGCGCTTCGCGGAGGTCGCCCACGGCATCGTTCTGCTCGTCGGTGGCGGCCAGGTCGTACTGCACGATGTCTTGCATGGTGCCGATGAGGCTCACGATGGGCGTTACGGAATTCATGATCTCGTGGCGGAGGATCTTCGTGAGGTTTTGCCAGGCTTCCAGCTCTTTCTGTTGCAGTTCGGCATGGATGTTCTGGAGGGAGATCAGCTTCACGAGGCGCCCCTGCAGCCGCACGCTCGCCGCGTGGATCGAAAGCTGCTGGCCGTTTTGCGTGGCATAGAGCGTTTTCTGGCCGGCGGGCAATGCCAGTAAAAGTTGTGCGAGATCGGGGTGGACGTTCTTCAGTTCATCGATATACCGCAACCGGTAAATGCCCAGCAGCCGGAAAGCCGCGGGGTTGATCAGTTCTATCTTTCCATCGGCGTCGAAAGAAAAAACGCCGATGCTGATATGCTGGATGATGGTATCGATATACTTGAGATTGGCTTCCCTTTCCGCGCGCGTTTGCCGGAAGGCTTCTAGCACTTCGTTGAACTGATGGTTCAGGGCGCTGAAACTCTTGCCCAGCTTATTGTCTGCGCTGAACCGGATGGAAAAGTCCTCGTACCGGATGGCTTCCAGGAACAGGGTAAGTTTCCGGTTCACGCGGTTCAGATAATGGTAAAGCGATACCACCTGCGCAATGAGGAACGGCACCACCAGCCAGATCAGCAGCGGGTAACCGGCCTGCCAAACTGCAAAACCCGCCGCCACTGTCAGGATCAGCACTATGAGGCGCAGCAGGATATTGACGCTGAAACGGTTCATGTCAGAGATTGTATTTTTCCATCCGGCGATACAGCGCTGCACGGCTCAAGCCCAGTTCCCGAGCGGCATCGGTAATATTCCCGTTACATTGTTTCAACGCCTGTGCGATCATGTTCCTTTCCATATCTTCCAGATTGAAGCCGGTGTCCAGTTTCTCGGAAGACGCGGCCGATTTCACGAACACGTCTTTGGGCATGAGGGTTTTGCCCTGGCACAGAATCACCGCCCGTTCGATGGCGTGCTGCAATTCGCGGATGTTGCCCGGCCACTCGTAATTTTCGAGCTGGGTGATGAGGGTTTCGTGGAGGAACGCCACCGGTCGGTTGTATTTCTTGCGGTACATGCCGAGGAAATATTCGGCCAGGGGCACGATGTCTTCCCGCCGCTCGCGCAGGGGCGGCAGGTGCACTTCGATGGTATTGATGCGGTAAAGCAAATCCTGCCGGAACTGACCGGAAGCGGCCAGCTGCTGGATGTTTTTGTTGGTGGCGGAAATCAGCCTGACGTCGATGGGGATCTGCTTGTTGGAGCCCACGCGCGTCACCAGCCGGTTTTGCAGCACGGTAAGCAGTTTTGCCTGGAAAGGGACGGAAATGTTACCGATCTCGTCGAGGAAAATGGTGCCGCCGGCGGCTTCTTCGAACCGGCCGGCGCGGTCGTCGCGCGCGTCGGTGAAGGCGCCTTTGACGTGGCCGAACAGTTCGCTTTCGAAGAGGGTTTCGCTGATGGCGCCGAGGTCTACGGGCACGATGGGCTTTTCTTTCCGCATGCTGAGGGTGTGGATGTGCCGGGCCAGCAAGTCTTTCCCCGTCCCGTTCTCACCGAGGATGAGGATGTTGGCGTCCGTTCCGGCCACGCGGCCCACGGTTTCGAGGACTTCCTGCATGGCCGGACTGTCGCCGATGAGCACATTGCCGGTATGAAGTGTGGCCCCGCCGGCCTTTTTTTCCTGCTTGGCCTGGTTGGTGGCCACGGCGGTTTGCATGGCGGCGAGGAGTTTATCGTTTTCCCAGGGCTTCAGCACGAAGTCGGCCGCTCCGGCCTTGATGGCGCGAACGGCCATTTCCACGTCGCCATAGGCGGTGAAAAGGACCACGGTGGCTTTGGGATTGATATCGAGGATTTTATCGAGCCATTCGAACCCTTCCTTTCCGCTGGAAAGATCGCGGGTAAAGTTCATGTCCAGCAGGATGACGTCGTATTCGAAATTGGAAACGAGATAGGGGATCTTTTGCGGATTTTTTTCGAAATCGACCTGTGCGAAATGTCTTTTAAGGAGAAGCCTGGCAGCGCGGAGCACGTCCACGTCGTCGTCCACGATCAAAATTTTACCTTGCTGGATGCTCATGAATATAGGATTAATGCGTTTGGGTTGAAGACAGCAAAACGTATTCCGGGATAGCGGCCCTGCCTGCGGCGGCGCCCTCTTTTTCGCCGGATAGCCCTGCCGTGGCAATATTAACAAACATTCGGGATGTGCGGAGGATATTTTAAGACGGGCCGGAATGCCCGTCCGGATGTCCGGAAACGGACACTCCTTGTCCGCTTTGGAACAGCCCCCGCAGGGAGGGGTACTTCTCTGTCCGCCATGGTAGCGGGTTTCGGGGTTTGGCATGGCTTGGCATGTGGATTGACTTCTCCTGTCCAGCAATTTTAGTCATGGACAGACAGATCAAAAAGAAATATTGGACCAAACAGCGTCTATTTCTGTACGGCGGCGGCGGAGCGGTAGTGCTCCTCCTGCTTTGGGGCTTCATCTTCGCCGACAAGCGCAGCAAGCTCAACGTCGAAAAGGAAAAAATCACCATTTCCAAGGTTACCCAGGGAACCTTCGACGAGTACATTTCCGTAACGGCGGTGGTGCATCCCCTCAAAACCATCCGGCTGGATGCCATTGAAGGCGGATACGTGGCCCGCAAGTTCCTCGAAGGCGGCAGCCTCGTGAAAGCCGGCGATTCCATCCTCCGGCTGGAGAACCAGCGGCTCATGATGGAATTCGTGAACCGGGAAACGGAAATGTACCGGCTCATCAACGAGCTCCAGAACACCAGGCTCCGCCTCAAACAGGACCGTTTCGCCCTGGAAAAGACCCTCAGCGACCTCGATTACCAGGTAGATCAGGCCAAAGATCTGTTCGACAGGAATCATAAACTCTTCAAAGACAAAGTGGTAGCCGAGCAGGAATACCTCAAAACCAAACGCGAATACGAACGGCTGAGCCGCCAGCGCCAGATCGAAGTTCAGTCGCAGGAATACCAGCTCGACAATGCCAAAACCCAGATCGTTCAGCTCGAAGGTACCATCGC
This sequence comes from Chitinophaga rhizosphaerae, assembly GCF_003958645.1. Taxonomy (GTDB): domain Bacteria; phylum Bacteroidota; class Bacteroidia; order Chitinophagales; family Chitinophagaceae; genus Chitinophaga; species Chitinophaga rhizosphaerae. The sequence goes on along the minus strand of NZ_RXLO01000002.1, from coordinate 725,140 downwards.
CCGCACCCAGCGCAACCTTTCGCTCATGAAAGACAACCTGGCCAACCTGGTGGTGCGCGCGCCGGTAGACGGGCAGTTGTCTTCCATCAACGTGGAAGTGGGCACCAGCATCCAGGCCGGCCAGAACATCGGGCAGATCGACGATATGGATGGTTTCAAGATGCGCGCGGAAGTGGACGAGCATTACATCAACCGCATTATGACCGGGCTGAAAGCCAATTTCGATTTCAACGGGAAAGCCAATGAAATGGTGATCTCCAAAATATATCCCGAAGTACGGAACGGCAGGTTTGAAGTGGACATGAACTTCGTGCAGGCCGCTCCGGAAGGAATCCGCCGCGGGCAATCCTCTCCTATCCGCCTTGAACTGGGGAAATCCTCCGAAGCCTTACTTTTGCCTGCGGGCGGATTCTTCTCGGACACCGGCGGTTCCTGGGTGTATGTGGTGGAAAACGGCGGCAAGCGCGCCGTGAAACGCAAAATCTCCCTGGGCCGCAAAAACCCGGTGTATTTCGAAGTGCTCGACGGCCTCCGGCCCGGAGAACAAGTCATTACGTCCTCCTACGAAAACTTCGGGAACAAGGAAGTCCTGGAATTCTGACCTGACCCAAAACCATTATCATCAACTTCAATCCGAAACAATGATCAGAACAGTCAACCTGCAGAAATTATTCACCACCGAAGAAGTGGAAACCACCGCGCTCAACGGCATCAACATGGAAATCCAGGACGGCGAATTCGTGGCCATTATGGGCCCTTCCGGTTGCGGAAAATCCACGCTACTCAATATCATCGGCCTGCTCGACAACCCTTCCCACGGCGAATACCATTTCTGGGGGCAGGAAGTGGCGCGCATGAGCGAACGCCAGCGCGCGCAACTCCGCAAAGGCGCCATCGGGTTCGTGTTCCAGAGCTTCAACCTAATCGACGAACTGACTGTTTTCGAAAACGTGGAACTGCCGCTGCTGTACCTCAAAGTGCCCGCCAGCGAAAGAAAGGCAAGGGTGGAAGAAGTGCTGGAGCGCATGAACATCATGCATCGCCGCAATCACTTCCCGCAACAGCTTTCCGGCGGCCAGCAACAACGTGTGGCCATTGCCCGCGCCGTAGTAGCAAAGCCGAAACTGATCCTCGCGGATGAGCCCACGGGTAACCTCGATTCCACCAACGGCGAAGAAGTGATGAAGCTCCTCCAGGAGCTTAACGACGCCGGCACCACGCTCATCATGGTGACGCACTCGCCGTACGACGCCGGTTTCGCGCATCGCATCGTGAACCTGTTCGACGGTAAGGTGGTAACTGAAAACATCAAGGAACAATTCCACGTATAAACCCATCGATCCGCCAATATGATCCGCCGTATTCAAATCGCCTGCAGAACGTTGTCCAATCGCCCGCTTTACGCGCTGTTAAATATCGGCGGCCTCGCCATCGGCCTGGCCGTGAGCGCACTGCTGTTCCTTTGGGTGCAGGATGAACATGGCAATGATGGATTCCATCAGCATGCAGATCATATCTACAAGGTAAACACCTGGTTCGAGTCTGGCGGGAAGAAGGAATATTGGGACGAAGCAGCCGCCGGAGACGGTTTCCAGGCGATGCTCCTGTTGCCGTCTATGCTGCTGCCGCTTTTGCTGGTGCTGCTGGCCGGACTTTTCCTCCTGAACCGGTACCGCCGCCATCTGAGCGGCGGGCCTCAAACGCCAATGAACCTTTAACCGCTTAACGACCATCAACATGCACATGCTTCGAAACCATCTCAAGATCGCCTGGAGAAACCTTTGGAACAATAAGGTGTTCGGCGTCATCAACATCACCGGTCTCACCATCGGGATGACGGCCTGCATGTTCATTTTACTATGGGTAGCCAACGAATACAGCTTTAACCGCTATCACGAAAAGCTGCCCAATATTTACCAGGTGTACGAGCATCAGTATTATTCGCATGGCGATATGCTTACCACCACGGCAACGCCCGGGCCGCTGCTGAACAAGCTCAAAACCGAGGTGCCGGGCGTCCGCACCGCCGCTTCCGTGAGCTGGAACGTCGAAAAGCTGATATCGGCAGGGGAGAAAAACCTCAAGTTCAGCGGCCACAATGTCGATAACGAATTCTTCTCGATATTTTCATTCCCCTTCCTGGAAGGCAATCCTTCCCGCGCGCTCACACAACCGGGCAGCGTGGTGCTGACCGATAAAACCGCCGAAGCCCTCTTCGGTAGCGGGAAATCGCTCGGAAAAATCGTCCGGCTTGATAACGCTAAAGACTATACGGTGACTGGCGTGGTGAAAGCCCCGCCGGAAAACAGTTCCCTCAAATTCGCATTCCTGCTGCCCATGCAGGAGCTGAAGGCGGAAAATCCCTGGCTGGAAAACTGGGGCTCCAACGCACCGCGGACCTACGTGCTGCTTGACGGCAAGGCCGATGTCAACAAAGTGAACGCCAGCGCGAAAGACATCATCAAGCGCAACGCGGAAGGGTCTTCCACCGAAATTTTCCTCTATCCCTATTCCGATATTTACCTGAAAGGTTCGTTCAAAGACGGGAAGTTGTTGCCCGGCCGGATGGAATATGTGCGGTTGTTCATCATCGTAGCGGTGTTCGTATTGCTGATCGCATGCATCAACTTCATGAACCTGTCTACGGCACGGGCGGTACAACGCAGTAAGGAAGTGGGTGTGCGCAAAAGCATCGGGGCGGGACGGTTCTCGCTCGTGTCGCAGTTTTTGGGCGAATCGTTCGCGCTGGTGATGATCGCTTCGGTATTGTCTGTTTTGTTGGTATGGCTGTTGATGCCGGCATTCGAATCGATGGTGAATACCACGATCGGCGTGCCGCTGTTCACCTGGTACAACTTGCTGGCGATCTTCCTGCTGGGGCTCTTCACCGGTTTTGCGGCGGGCAGTTACCCCGCCTTCTATCTTTCTTCCCTGAACCCCGTTTCCACCCTCAAGGGCGGGATGCTGCGATTGAAATCTTCTGCGGTTTGGCTGCGGAAGGGATTGGTCGTTTTCCAGTTCGCGATTTCCACCGTGCTCATCGTGGCGGCGGCGCTCGTGTTCCTGCAAATTCAATTCATCAAAAACCGGAACCTGGGATTGAACAAAGACCAGGTCGTTTACTTCACCCGTGAAGGCGGGTTGGCCGAAAACCTGGAAACGTTCCGCCGCGCGCTGGAAGGCAAGCCCGGTATTATGGCCTCTACGGTTGCCAACCAGTTGCCCATCGATGTGGGGAACAGCGGGCAGGGTGTGTCGTGGCCCGGGAAATCCGCCACGGAAACGGTTTTGTTCGATAAAATTACGGTGGGAGACGGCTTCGGGGAAACCATGCAGCTCGAAATGCTGGAGGGGCGTACCTTCTCGGCAGATCATCCTACGGATAAAGACGCCGTCGTTATCAATGAAACGGCCGCCAAGCTCATGAAGCTGCAAAAGCCCTGGGTAGGGCGCGTTATCACCGTCGAAGATAAGCAAACGCCCATCATCGGCGTGGTGCGCGATTTCGCGAGCTCCCATCTTTCCAAGAAATCCGCCCCCATGATCCTGGAATCCTTCAATGAACCGGGCGGCAAAGTGATGGTGCGCATCAAACCCGGCCAGGCAGACGAGGCTTTGGCCAGCATCGAATCCGTATACAAGGAATTTAACCCGGAATACCCGCTGGAGCTGAAATTCATGGACGTTTTCTTCGAGAGAATGTACAAAAGCGAAGCGGTGATCGGCCGGCTGTCGACCGTTTTTACCATCCTCGCCATCATGATCGCCTGCCTCGGCCTCTTCGGGCTGGCGGCCTTCACGGCGCAGCAGCGGACCAAAGAGATCGGGATCCGGAAAGTGCTTGGCGCTACCGTGGGCCAGATCCTCGTGCTGCTCAGCAAAGACTTCCTGCGGCTGGTGCTCGTTGCCGTTGCCATCGCATTGCCGCTGGCCGCCTATTTCATGCAGGGCTGGCTGGAACAGTTCTCCATGCACATCGAGCTCAGCTGGTGGATTTTCGCAGGAACGGCGCTGCTGTCGCTCGCCCTGGCCATGATGACCGTGAGTTACCAGTCGGTACGCACCGCGCGGATGAACCCGGTCAAATCGCTTCGGGCAGAGTAACACCGAACCTTTAAACCACTATTTTTTATGTGGAGAAATTATATCAAGATCGCATTCCGCAACATCTGGAAAGCCAAACAGGTAACCTTCGTGAACATCGTAGGCCTCTCCGTAGCCATCGCCACCGCGTTGCTGCTGTGTATGACCGTGTACAAAGAGTTCTCGTTCGATAAGTTCCATGAAAACGGCGACAGGATATTCGGCATTTACAAAGATGTGCGCACCGCCGAAAAGGTAACACCCATGAACAATACGCCGCATCCGCTGGCGCCCGCCATCAGGGCGGAAATTCCGGGGGTGAAGGAAGTGGTGCGCCTGGTGAGGAACGGCGTGGCCGTGCGCACGAAAGGCGAACAGCAGGCCATCAACGCCACTTACACCGATCCTTCTTTCTTCTCGATATTCACTTTCCCCCTCCTGAAAGGTGAAACCCGGCTGGGGCTCACCGATATCGTACTGTCCGAAACCACGGCCAAAAACCTTTTCGGGACAGCCGATGTAGTGGGGAAACAGCTGGAGCTGAAGCTGGAAGACACCTGGAGACCCTTTACCGTAACGGGAGTACTGGCCGATCCGCCGGAGAATTCCAGCGTGATGTTTTCTTCCATCGTACGGCTGGAAAATCAGCCCGGCTATCCCGGGAACAAAGACAACTGGTTCAGCTTCAGCCTGGAAACGTTTGTGGAATTGCAGCCCGGCACTTCGCCCGAATCGGTGGCGCGCGCCAGCAAGGCTTTGCTTGAAAAATATTACGGGGAAGACATTGCCCGGCAAAAGAATGCCGGCGCCGCTCCCGGCCCTTACGGAGAATACCAGTTGCTGGGGCTCATCCCCATGCAGGAAGTACACTTTTCGCCGAATTCCAACCTCGGCGGCGAGAAGAAAGGGCTGGTGCTGATGTTGCTCTTTATCGCCGGGTTCCTGCTGTTCATCGCCAGTATCAATTTCGTTAACCTGACCCTCGCCCGCTCGTTCACCCGTGCCCGGGAAGTGGGCATGCGCAAGGTGATGGGCGCGGAGAAATGGCAATTGAGCCTCCAGCTGTGGGGCGAAGCTTTCCTGCTGTTTGTTATTGCATTGCTGACAGGCGGGCTGATCGCATTTTTAATGCTTCCGGCGTATAATTCGCTGTTCCGGTCTGGCGTGAGTTTTTCGCTGCTGCTGGAACCGAAATTCATCGGCGGCATCATACTTACCTTGCTGGTGGTGACGGCCTTCGCCGGCGGATATCCGGCTGCGCTCATGGCCCGCGCGAGCACGTTGCTCGTGCTGAAAGGGAAAATGTCGACCGGGCGGAAAAACTACTTCCGCAATTCGCTCATCGTCACCCAGTTCGTTTTTTCCTGCTTGCTGATCATCGCAACGCTGATCGCCTGGCGGCAGATGAATTACCTGCGGAATAAACCCCTCGGCTACAATACCTCGGAAGTCATCAGCGTGCCCGTAGGCGCCAGGGAAAACGGTTCCGCCCTGCTGGAACGCCTCCGGTCCGACTTGAAAGGCCAGCCCGGCATCCTGTCCGTAACCGGTGCCAACACGAACTTCGGCCGCGGGCTCGACGGTAGCATGAGCACTTCCATCATTTCCTGGGAAAACGGCGGGAAAGACATGCAGGCCCACTGGCAGGGCGTTTCTACCGACTACGTGCAAACCATGAGCCTTCAGCTGACCGGCGGGCGCGATTTTTCCGCGGCCCTCGCCTCGGATTCCAACAGCCTGGTCATCAACGAACAGATGGCGCGGCAGTTCGGCCCCGGGAAAGGGCACGTGGGCTTCCGTTTCAGGATGGACGACCAGGTTGCGGACGCTACGGAATATACCATTATCGGCATCGTAAAAGACTACCATTACAAATCGCTGCATAACCCCATCGAACCGCTCATACTGCATTTGCTGGGGCCGGATCAGCGGCCGGCTTATATTTTTGTACGGGTGGCGCCCGAGGCGCTGTCTACTTCGATGGACAGGCTGGCGGCTTCCTGGAAGCGCGTGGCGCCGGAAACGCCGTTCATCGGTTCGTTCGTGAGCGAGAACACCGAAAGGCAATACCGTGCGGAAGCGACGCTGATGCGGGTTTTCATCAGCGGCGGGGTATTGACCATCATCATTTCCTGCATGGGGCTGTTTGCCATGGCGATGCTCATCATCGGGCAGCGTACCCGCGAGATCGGGATCCGGAAAGTGCTGGGCGCTTCGGCGGCGGGCGTGGCCACGCTCATCTCGCGCGACTTCCTCGTGCTGGTAGGCATCGCGATCCTCATTGCGTCTCCGCTGGCGTGGGTACTGATGCGGCAATGGCTCAAGGAGTTCGCTTACCGGACAGACATCCATTGGAGCATTTTTGTGCTGGCGGGCGGAATGGCGATGCTGGTGGCCGCGCTCACGGTGAGTTTCCAAAGCGTAAGGGCGGCGCTGATGAACCCCGTCAAATCATTGAGAACGGAATAGCATATTTCCAGTACATAAATTTTTTTACATTCAGATCATGATTCAACTGCGTAACATTACAAAGCACTATCCGGTAGGTTTCGGGAAGCACGAGATTTTGAAAGACGTGAACCTGGACATCCAGCAGGGGGAATTTGTGTCGATCATGGGCCCTTCGGGCTCTGGAAAATCGACTTTGCTGCACATCCTGGGGATGTTGGAAGATGCTTCGGAAGGGGAGTACCTGTTCCAGGACGAGCCGGTGCACAAGATGAACGACAAGAAAAGAACGCAGCTGCACCGGGGATCGATCGGGTTTGTATTCCAGGCCTATCATCTTATCGACGAGCTGACCGTATACGAAAACATTGAAACGCCGCTGTTATATAAAAACGTGCCTTCCGGAGAGCGGAAAAGCCGTGTGGCGGATATACTCGACAGGTTTAACATGGTGGCGAAGAAAGATCTTTTCCCCACGCAGCTTTCGGGCGGCCAGCAGCAGCTGGTGGGCATCGCAAGGGCCATCGTGGCGGAACCGGCGGTGATTTTCGCCGACGAGCCTACGGGCAACCTGCATTCCGACCAGGCCCGGCAGATCATGGAACTGTTCGCGGAGCTGAATAAAAAGGACGGCATCACGATCGTCCAGGTAACCCATTCCGACGTCAATGCCGGTTATGGCAACCGGGTCATTCAAATCATGGACGGAAGGATCCAATGACCGGTTGGATATTTTTCCGGAAGCTAAAAACTCATCATATGATGTTTTGCCTTAAATTCGTGGGGCCCCTTGCCGCACGCAGGAAGTTTGTGCCTTTTAATCAGGAAACCGGCATGGTATCACAACATTTCAAATATTTACGACCGGCTATGAAATTTTCGCCCGCTTTTACCGCCCTGATTGTGGCTTTGGTTTTGTCTGTCCGCCCGGCAATGGCGCAGGAAGGGGAGTGGACGTACCAGCGTTGTTACGAGTACGCCCTCAGCCATAACCTGACGCTGCAGCAAAGTGTGCTGAACAAGCGGCTGGCGGAGCTGACCCTGAAGGTAGACCGGATGTCCATGCTGCCCACGCTGTTGGGCAATGGAAGCGCTGGCTATATTTTCGGCCGTTCCATCAACATCACCACCAACCAGTTCGATAACAAGGCCACTTTCAACGCCAGCCTGGGCCTTTCGGCCGGGGCCGACCTGTTCGGCTGGTTCCAGAAACGGAATACGGTGGCTTCTTCCAAATATGAAGTATACGCGCAGAATTACCTGCTGGAAAAAGCGCGGAACGATATGGGGGTGAACGTGGCGAACGCGTTCCTGCAGATTCTCCTGGCCGGAGAACAGGTGAAGATCAGCCGTGCGCAGGTAGACCTGAGCAAGGCGCAGCTGGAAAACACGAAGAAGCTCGTGCTGGCAGGATCCGTGCCGGAAAGCAACCAGGCAGACCTGGAAGCCCAGCTGGCGCGCGACAGTTCCACGCTGGTAACCGCCGAGAATGCCGTCATTTTACGGACACTTCAAATGAAAGCCTTGCTGAACCTGGGTTTTGAAGTGCCTTTCGATACCAAAATTCCTGATAACATCGCCGCCGTTCCCGTGATCAACCTCACGGAAACTTCGCCGGAAATGGTGTTTAGCTCCGCACTTTCGATCCAGCCGCAATACCGGTCAGACGAAATGCGCGTGAAATCGGCAGACAAAACCCTTTCCGCCGCCAAAGGCGCCATGTATCCCCGCCTCCGGGCCAATGCCGGTGCAGATACGCGGCTCGCCGGCGGTATCCGCTACGAACAGTACGGTCCTGATAACTTCGTGACCTATGTTTCCAGCATCGGTTTCCCGAAATCGAACCCCCTCGATACCGTTTTCACCTACGATAAATTCAACAACCGCGCCACCCGGAAATATACCGTGGGTCGCCAGCTGTCGGATAACTTCGGTCAGAATATCGGTATTACCCTCAGCTTCCCTATCTTCAACGGATGGCAGCTGCGCGGACAGGTGGAACGCGCGAAAATAGACCTGGAAAACCGGAAACTGACGCAGGACATCAACCGCCTCCAGCTCCGCCAGGACGTGTATACCGCCCATGCCGATGCGGTGGGCGCTTACCAGAAATACCTGGCGTCCATCACCACGGAACGGGCTTCCCAGAAAGCGTTCGACTTCGCGACGAAACGCTTCGAAGTGGGGCTCATGAACACCGTGGAATACGTCACCACGCAAACGAATCTCTTCAAGGCGCAGATCGAACGCGTTTCCGCCTTGTACGACTATATTTTCAAGGTTAAACTACTGGAATTCTATCGCGATCAGAAAATTACGCTGTAGTGTTCCAAGACACAGTAATACAAAGCGTATATGAAGAAAAGAAAAAAACTTTTTTGGTGGATAGGGGCCCTGGTGGCCCTTATCGTCATTGTAGCCATCGTCCGCGGATCAGGGAACGACGAAGGGTTGAAAGTAGCTATAGACAAGGCTTCCAATAAGGATATCATCGAGATCGTTTCCGCCTCCGGCAAAATTTATCCGGAAGTGGAAGTGAAAGTAAGCTCCGACGTTTCCGGTGAAATTACCAAGCTGCTCGTGAAAGAAGGCGACTCCGTGATGAAAGGACAGACGTTGGCGCACATATACGCAGACATCTACGCCTCCAACCGCGACCGGCAGGTAGCCGCCGTTTCCCAGACGCAGGCGGAACTTGCCAACGCCACCGCGGCGCTCGCGGCATTCAAAGCCCGGCTCGACCAGGCCAAGGCTTCCTACGACCGTAACAACCAGTTGTATAAGGAAAAAGTGATCAGCCGCCAGGAATTCGAAACGGCAGACGCTACCTACAAAGCGGCGCTGTCTGACTACAACGCCGCCAGCCAGCGCATCAACGCCAACAAATTCGCCGTGGCCAGCGCCGAAGCGAACCTGGCCGAAGCGAACAAAAACCTCAGCCGTACCACCATTGCTGCGCCCACAGGCGGCACCGTGAGCCTCCTTTCCGTGGAGGAAGGCGAGCGCGTGGTGGGAACAGGGCAAATGTCCGGCACCGAAATGTTGCGCATCGCCGATATGTCTACCATGGAAGTGCAGGTAGACGTTGGTGAAAACGATATCCCGAAAGTAAAGGTCAGCGATTCCGCGCTCATCGAAGTGGACGCTTACACCGGCCGCAAGTTCAAGGGCCTGGTGACCCAGATCGCCAGCTCCTCCAAAGGCGCGGCAACGGCTTCCGCAACCAGCGCCTCGTCCGCAGAGCAGGTAACGAATTACGTGGTGCGCATCCGCATCCTGGTGTCGTCTTACAAAGATCTGCTCGATCCCAAAAATCCGCGCCGGTTCCCGTTCCGCCCCGGCATGTCTGCCAACGTAGACATCCAGACGCGCACCGAGAAGAGCGTGCTTTCCATCCCCATCAACGCCGTTACCACCCGCGATCTTTCAGACACCACGAAGAAGGATAAATCCGCGAAAAAGGCGCCGAAGGAAAACACCGCCAACACCGCCAACGCCGCCGATCAAGAAGGCGGCGGCACACAGCGGCAAGACTTCCAGGAAGTGGTATTCGTGCTGCAGCCCGATAATACCGTGGTGCTCCGCAAGGTGACCACCGGTATCCAGGACGATAACAATATCCAGATCACCTCCGGCCTCAAAGCGGGCGAAAGCGTCGTGAGCGGCCCGTACACCGCCGTATCGCGCGAGCTGGAAAACGGGAAGAAGGTAAAAGTAGTGCCCCGTTCCGAACTGTTCGAAGCGAAGAAGTAATTATGCCTGAAATATAATGCAGGGGCGGCTTTCACGAGCCGCCCCTTTTATTTTCGCATACATCGCAATACAAGGCACCAGCCAGCCGTAACTTTATATTTTCGTACCTTTGCGCCCAACCAAACGGAACAGAAGCGCATGGCAAACCATATCGGGATCATTGGAAGCGGCAGCTGGTCAACAGCGCTCGCCAAAATACTGACAGACAACAATAATCATATTCACTGGTGGATACGCAACGAAGAAACCATCAAACACATGCAGTTGCGCCATCATAACAAACATTATCTCACTTCCGTTTACTTCGACACGAGCCTGCTTTCACTGAACAGCCGTGCTGCGGAAGTAGTGGCCGCAAGCGATATCGTTATCCTTTCCGTTCCGTCCGCATTCCTCCCCGCCGTGCTCGAGCAGCTCCCGGCCGATGCGTTCGATGGAAAGAAAGTGATATCGGCCATTAAAGGCCTCGTTCCCGTCACCAATCAACTCATCAACGATTACCTCGCCGAACGGTTCAACGTTCCGGCGGAAAAATACTTCACTATCACCGGGCCCTGTCATGCAGAAGAAGTGGCCAACGAAAAGCTGTCGTACCTGACGTTCTCCGGTACGGACCTCGAAGAAGCGGAATCGATCGCCGCGCATTTCACGAACAGCTATCTCCAGACCATCGCCAATACCGACCTCAACGGTGTGCAGCTCGCCGCCGTGCTGAAGAACATTTACGCGATGGGCGCCGGCATTGCGCATGGCCTCGAATACGGCGATAATTTCCTCAGCGTGTTCATCACGAACTGCTTCCGCGAAATGCAGGAATTCCTGGAGCAATACGGCCAATATGAAGCCGGCAGCGGCCGTGAAGCCGTAACCCACAACTACAACGCCAGCGCCTATCTCGGCGATCTGCTGGTAACTTGTTACTCGCTCCACAGCCGCAACCGTACCTTCGGCAACATGATCGGCAAAGGCTACAGCGTAAAGGCCGTGCAGCTGGAACTGAACATGATCGCGGAAGGGTATTATGCGAGCCGCTGCATCGCGGAGATCAACGGGCGCATCGGCGCATACATGCCCATCGCACAGAAAATCTACGCGATACTTTGGGAGCAGCTGCATCCCGAAGAGGCTTTCCTCGAGCTTGAAAAAGGACTGATTTAAAAGAAAAGTGCGGCGGCAATACCGTCGGCAAAGAATTTTCCTTCGCGCGTGAGCGTGAGGCGGTCATCGTTTTGCCGCATCCAGCCTTTGCGGATGAACTCACTGCTGGCGGCGAGGAGCGCTGATTTCTTGTCGGCCCCGAATCGCTCCGCCACGGTTTCCAGCCGGCACCCGGCCTCCGTGCGCAGGGAGATCATGATATGCTCGTTGAGCGCCATGCTCTCGCTGAGCATTTCGATCTCGAACGGCACCGTTTCTTTTTTGATGCTCTGGATGTACAGCGGGTTGTTGGCGATGTTCCACTGCCGCGAGGTGCCGTTGAACGAATGGGCGGAAGGGCCGAGGCCGAGGTAATGTTTCCCTTGCCAGTAACTGCTGTTGTGCTTCGAACGATTGCCGGGCAGCGCGAAGTTGGAAATCTCGTAATGTTCGTATCCCGCAGTTTCCAGGGCTTCCATGAGGATGCCGAAATGTTTGGCGGCACGGTCGGGATCGATGGGCGGGATTTTGTGGTGCTGGATGAAGTGATCGAGCGCGGTGCCGGGCTCCACGGTAAGGGCGTAACAGGAAAGGTGGGGGATGTTCAGCTCCACGGCCTGGCGGATATTGGCCTGCCAGCGCTCGTCGGTAAGGGTAGGGCCGCCGTAAATGAGATCGATGCTGAAGTTGTCGAACCCCGCTGCGCGGGCTTCTTTCAAACAATTGATGGACTGTGCCGCCTGGTGGGCGCGGTTCATCCATTTGAGGTCTTCTTCAAAAAACGACTGCACCCCGATGCTGAGGCGGTTGACGCCCGTTTCCCGGAAAGCGCGGAGGCTTTCGGGCGAAAGATCGTCCGGATTGGCTTCCAGGGTGATTTCCGCGTCGGGGAGGATGTCGTAATGCTGGCGGAGAACGTCCAGCAGGCGTTGAACGGCTTCCGGGCCGATGAGGCTGGGCGTGCCGCCACCAAAGTAGACGGTGCCCACAGGCTGGCCCTGGAGGTAGTTGCGCTGGAGGACCGCTTCGGCCGCGATGCCATCCACCATCTCGCCCCGCAACTGCAGCGAAGTGGAGAAGTGAAAGTTGCAGTAATGGCAAGCCTTTTTGCAAAACGGTATATGGAGATAGATCCCGGCCATGCGCGCTTAGAAAAGTTTTAGGGGATTAATTTGCAAACCTCGAAAATACATGTCAGTTTTGTTGATATTTTTGGAACTGGAAAAGTTAAGTTGCATTATAAAATTTTAGCCGTTGCGAACCTGGATGATGATATGGATGCTGATCGTATGTGCCCTCCAAACGATGGCGCAGGCAGACAGTTCCGCGAAAAAGAAGCCTGCAGCCCCCCGGCAAACCCCTGCCGCCGCCGCCACCAGGCCTGCCGCTACGCACAAAGGTAAGCCAGATTCCGCTCAAACCGCGGCACTTCATGCGGCAGACTCGCTGAAAGCCCGGGTGGCAGACTCGCTGCTGGCCGCTGCGCCCAAAGTGCATGCGTACGACACCATCATGCGGTCGCTCCTGGAAAAGAATACCTTCCTCTCCCGCAAAGGCAAGCCCGTATTGCTCGACGTCAATCCCACCCGTAAAAGTACCGGGCAAGACTGGCTGGTGTATCTCGTGGCCGGCGTGGTACTGCTGTTGGGCATCATCCGCAGTTCCTACCTGAAATATTTCAACGATATGTTCCGCGCCTTCTTCAACCCCACGCTGAGCCAGCGGCAGTTGAAGGACCAGCTGTCGCAGTCGCCCTTCCCGAATTTCCTCCTGAATTTCTTCTTCATTATCAGCCTGGGGCTGTATTTATACCTGCTCATGTACCGGCTCGATTACCCGACGGATGCCATCGCCTGGATGCTCATTCCGGGGCTGATGCTGCTGGTGGGGATCATTTACCTGGTGAAATACGTGGTGTTGCGGTTCTGCGGATGGCTTTTCGGGAGTGAGGAACTGGTGGATGCGTACGTTTTCATCCTCTACCTGATCAACAAGGTGCTGGGGATTTTGCTGGCGCCGTTCCTGGTGGTTTTGGCGTTCTGTTCACCGGAAATTGCCAGTATTTGTCTCTATATATCGATATTTTTTATTGTATTACTGGTTGTGTACAGGTACGTAAGGTCCTATTCACTCGTACGTCAATATCTCTCCTTCAGCAAATTGCATTTTTTTCTTTACCTTTGCGCATTCGAAGTAGTGCCGGTTTTAATAATCACAAAGGTACTTTTACTTTGGTTAACTGGTAACCCGTAAGGAAGCCACATTGTTAACACAAGAGCAAATTTCGTATGATCAAAGGCGGGCCAAAAAAAGAGGAAAAACAACTGACGATCCTAATTTCCCAACCTAAGCCAGAAACAGAGAAATCACCTTATTTCGACCTTGCTAAGAAATTCAACGTCCGGTTGGACTTCTTTCCGTTCATCAGGGTAGAAGGTGTGCCTGGTAAGGAGTTCCGCAAGCAGAAGATTGATATTGTCAACCATTCCGCAGTGATTTTCACCAGCCGGAATGCCGTAGATCACTTCTTTCGTATTTGCGAGGAACTGAAAGTTAAGGTATCGCAGGAATGCAAGTATTTTTGCATTACAGAAGCGGTTGCACTCTATCTCCAGAAATTCATCCTTTACCGCAAACGTAAAGTGTTTTACGGGGCAGACGGTTCTACCAAAAGCCTCCTGGAAGTCATGAACAAACACCGGGAAAACGAGAAATTCCTCTTCCCCAGTGCCGACAGCCAGAAAAAAGACATCGAAGAATGGCTGAAGGCGAACAAGTGCGACTATGCCGCAGCAACCCTGTACAAAACCGTTTCGAACGACGTGTCCGAAGTCCTGAAAACGGAATATGACCTTATCGTGTTTTTCAGCCCCTACGGCGTGAAATCCCTCTTCGAAAACGTCCCGAAATTCAAACAGAACGGCACCCGCATCGGCGCATTCGGTCCCACCACCTCCGCCGCCGTGGAAGAAGCCGGCCTGAAACTCGACATCAAAGCCCCCGCGCCGCAAGCCCCCTCCATGGTGGCCGCACTGGAACAATTCCTGCAGGGACTTCAAAAATAATATCGACCTTTACGAAAATTACCGGGGGAGCATCGAATAGATGTTCCCCTTTTTTATTTTCGTAAAAAACAAGGCAAGATGGCAAACAGATTAGCGAAAGAAACCAGTCCATACCTCCTGCAACACGCGCACAACCCGGTAGACTGGTACCCCTGGGGCGAGGAAGCCTTCGAAAAAGCCAGGACGGAAAACAAGCCCGTCCTCGTCAGCATCGGCTATGCCGCCTGCCACTGGTGCCACGTCATGGAACGCGAAAGCTTCGAGAACGAAGCCACCGCCGCCATCATGAACGAGCACTTCGTCAATATCAAGATCGACCGCGAAGAGCGCCCCGATATCGACCATATTTACATGGACGCCCTCCAGGCCATGAGCGGCCAGGGCGGATGGCCGCTGAACGTGTTCCTGTTGCCCGACAGGCGCCCGTTTTACGGAGGCACCTACTTTCCGCCGCAGGCGGTCTACAACCGGCCTTCCTGGACCGAAGTGCTGACCGCCGTTTCGGACGCTTTCAACACCAAACGCGCCGATATCGAACAGCAGGCCGCCAACCTCACCCAGCACCTCGAAAACAGCAACCAGTTCGGGATGGACGCAGTGAATGATCTGCTCCCGCGGGAAGAACAGTTCACCGCCGCCCAGTGCAACGCCATGGCGCTGGCCATTCTCGGGCAGGCGGACAAGGAATGGGGCGGATTCGGCCGCGCGCCGAAATTCCCCGGCACCTTTTCCATCAGCTACCTGCTGCGCTATTACCGGATGAAAAAAGATGACGCCGCCCTGCAACAGGCGCTCCTTTCGCTCGACAAGATGATCGACGGCGGGATCAACGACCAGCTAGGCGGAGGTTTCGCAAGATATTCCACGGATGAAAAGTGGCTCGCGCCGCATTTCGAGAAGATGCTGTACGATAATGCGCTGCTGACAGACGTGCTCTGCGAAGCCTGGCAACTCACCGGCGAGGCCCGGTATGCGGTAGCCGTGCAGGAAACGCTGGGCTTCCTGGAACGGGAGCTTACATCGCCGGAGGGCGGCTTCTATTCCGCGCTGGACGCGGATTCCGAAGGCGTGGAAGGGAAATTTTATGTTTGGAGCGAAGAAGAAGTGATGGCGCTCCTCGGGGCCGACGGGCCCGCTTTCTGCGCGTATTTCGACGTGAGCCGGCATGGCAACTGGGAAGACGCGAACATCCTCTGGGTGCCGCGCCCCATCGCCACGGTGGCGGCGGAGCAGCATATGAGCGTTGCGGAACTGGAAACGGTTATCCGGCGGAGCAAGCCCAAACTCCTGGAAGCCCGCGCAAAGCGCGTGCGGCCGGGGCTGGACGATAAGATACTCCTGGGCTGGAACGCCCTCATGGTCCACGCGCTATGCAAAGCCGCCGGCGCGCTGGGCGAGGAGAAATACGCCGCGATGGCCGAACGGGCGATGCGGCTGCTGATGGAAAAAATGCGCAGGCCCGGGGAAGCGCCGGCGTTCTGGCATACCTATAAAAACGGGGAGGCCCGCTATCCCGCATTCCTCGACGATTACGCCGCGCTCATCCGTGCGCTCATTGCGCTGCAGGAAGTAACGGGCAACCTGGCCTGGCTCCGCGAAGCGAAAGTGATCACAAACTACGTGACGGCACAATTCGGAGACGAAACCGGACGTTATTTCTATTACACCGAATCCGGGCAGGAAGATGTGATCGTACGTAAGAAGGAGGTGTACGACGGGGCGGTGCCGAGCGGCAATGCGCTGATGGCGCATAACCTTTGGCATCTTTCCATTGTTTATGACGAGAAGGGCTGGGCCGAAAGGGCGCTGGCCATGACGGCGAGCCTGGGGCAGACGGTAATGCGCTACCCCACTTCGTTCGGGGTTTGGGCGGCGATGGTGATGCGCCTGGCGCAGGGAGAACCGGAGCTGGCGGTGGCCGGGCCGGAATACCTGGAGCGGATGAAAGAGCTCAACGCGATGTACCTGCCTTTCAAGGTGATGCTGGGAGCGGATAACGATGTGGAAGACATGCCGTTGCTGCAAAACAGGAGGGTGGAAGGGAAGACGCTGGTGTACGTTTGCCGGGAATACCGCTGCGAGCGGCCGGTAGAATATATATCGGAAATCAATAATTTAATATGAGAATTGTTGTAAATTGCATTCCCTTTGATAAATTAGCATTTCGGAGGAAAATCCTGCGTTGATTATTTCCAAATAAATATTATATTTATTGTAAATGCGTATTTGGACTTGACGGACAGACCTTTACGGAAAGGCGTTATCCCCGGAGCGTACCGGTAAATTGTCGGCGATCGGTGTTGCGACATAATAAAATGTTAAAACCTTCGTTTTACTATATTGCGTAGCCGGGAAATGAGCGGTTGAAAAAGTTGGAAGAAAACATACTACGGATTAAAAAAAAATAATACATTTGCTATCTTTCTGTGATACAACCAGGTGAAAAGCGTGACTGTAGTGTTGTCTTGTCGTTTGGCAAAAGCATCTGGCAGGTTAAAGAAAAAACGTATTCTAATGAAAGTCACCCTTATGAAGCTTAATTATTGTAGTGGGCTATTGGTCGTGCTGCTGGCGGTATTGCTGGCCAGTTGCGGTGGCGGGGGCAAATCCGCCAAGAACGCGCAGGGTCAGCTGATAGGCGTTAGCCCCAGGCCGAAGTACACTCCCCCCGTACCTTATGGAATGGTTTATGTTCCTTCCGGGACTTTTCACATGGGGCCGAACGACGAGGATGTGAATTATTCCTTCACGGCAAGGAATAAGTCGATCTCGATCTCCGGTTTTTACATGGATGCCACCGAGATCACGAACAACGAGTACCGCCAGTTCGTGAACTGGGTGATCGATTCCATGGCGCACGTGCTCATGGGGCATGTGAAGAATGATAACGGGGTAGACTATGTTGATTGGAAACAGAAAATCAACTGGAAAGACAAATCGACTTACGAAAAGCTCGACGCGATGATGTATTCTCCGGAAGACCGGTTGTACGGCCGCGTGGAGATCGACGTTCGTAAATTGAAATACCACGAGGAGCGCTTCAACTGGGACAGGGCGAAGCTGCGCGAGAACAAGGACAAGCCGCGTTCCCAGTTCATCGACCGGAAAGACGTGCCCATTTACCCGGACACGCTCTGCTGGATACGCGACTTCTCGTACGCTTACAACGAGCCCATGACGCGTATGTATTTCTGGCACCCGGCGTTCGACAACTATCCGGTTGTGGGCGTAAACTGGCACCAGGCCAATACCTTCTGCGAATGGCGCTCCAAGTTCTGGGACGACTACCGTTCTTCCAAGAAGCTTTTCACGGAAGACAAATTCCAGCTGCCGTCTGAAGCGCAGTGGGAATATGCCGCACGCGGCGGTCGGGAACAGGCGCCGTACCCCTGGGGCGGTTATTATATCCGCAACAAGAAAGGCTGTCTGCTCGCAAACTTCAAGCCCGGCCGCGGTAACTATCCGGAAGACGGTGGTTTTTATACCGTGCGCGCCGACGCTTACTGGCCCAACGATTACGGATTGTACAATATGGCCGGCAACGTAGCCGAATGGACGCAGGACATTTATTATCAGAACGCCTATTCCTTCACCTCCGATATGAACCCTTATCTGCGGATGGACGTTGCCGACAACGCACCGCCGAAGATGAAGCGGAAAACCATCCGCGGAGGCAGCTGGAAGGATATCGGGCACTTCCTGCAAAACGGGACGCGTTCGTATGAGTACCAGGACAGTGCGAAGTCTTACATCGGCTTCCGTTGCACCATCGCGTTCCTGAGCCGGTCCAAAAACGATTTCAACAAAAGGAAATAGGAATAAATAGCTGAAATCCTGGTGATAAAACCTCACGTCTTAAAATCTATCATTATGAGCACAGCAAGCATGCATCGAGCTTTTTACCTTTTAATCACCCATAAAATTAAATTTTAACCTATGGCTATGAATCCTAACACAGCGAAATGGCTTAATTTCTTTGTATGTATCGCCGCATCGGTGGTGATCATCGGGGCGCTCTTCAAACTGCAGCACTGGCCTGGCGCAGACATTGCACTGATCCTGGGTCTGAGCGTAGAAGCCCTTATCTTCTTTGTATATGCATTCGTTCCCGATAGCAGCCCCGCACCTGCAGCTGGTGGCGTGGTAGTTGCCGGCAGCCCCACCCTTGCCAAAATGGACAAGATGCTGGAAGAAGCCGACATCACTCCTGCGAACCTCAGCCGCCTGAGCGACAACTTCTCCAAACTGGGTACCACTGTCGACAAAATGCGCGACATCTCCGATGTAGTAGCCGCCACCGGCGATTACACCGCCAAAACCCGCGAAGCTGCCAACGCTATCGGTTCCGTGACACAGGCTTACACCAATGCAGCCGCAGCCGTATCTACCTTCAACAACGCTTCCGAATCTACCCGCAACTTCCACGAGCAGGTTCAGTCCATGACCAAAAACCTGGCCTCCCTGAACGCTATCTACGAACTGGAACTGCAGGATACCAATAACCACCTGAAAGCGATGAACAGCTTCTACAGCAACCTGCTTACTGCTTCCAAAGCTATGAGCGGCAGCGTAGACGATGCCAAGAAAACGCAGGAACAAATCACGCTGCTGGCCCGCAACCTGAGCAACCTGAACACCGTTTACGGCAACATGCTCACAGCCATGCAAGGCAGATAAGGTAACGCAATAGTGAAATAACAAGAGACATTCAATTCTAAAACTTGTAGACTACTATGGCATTACCAAAAGATCCCAGGCAGAAGATGATCAACTTCATGTACCTGGTACTTACTGCAATGTTAGCGTTGAACGTATCCGCCGAGATCCTGAACGCATTCGATATCGTAAACATATCCATCACCAATTCCAATGAATCGATCGCCAGCAAGAACGCTAAAACTTATAAGCAGTTCGAAAAACTGATGGCGTCTGATGAAGCGAAAGTAAAACCGAGAAAAGAAAAGGCGGACCAGGTTCGCCAATTGTCCGAACAAACCTATACCTACCTTGACTCCCTCAAGGAAAAAATTATTAAGGCCGCCGGCGGCCGTAACGAGGAAGGCGAAATCAAAAGTAAAGATAACCTCGATGCGCCTACCCGTATAATGGAAAACCAGAAGGAAGGCCCGGCGCTGGAGAAACAACTGAATGCATATCGCAATCAATTGTTGGCGCTGATCAATCCGAAAGACAGGGCCGCATTCGATACGAGCCTCCCGCTCCATATCGGATTGCCCCCTCAGAAAGGCCCGGTTAAGAAAGACTGGACGGCTTACCATTTCAACATGGTGCCGACCATCGCTGCCGTAACCCTGCTCAGCAAGTTCCAAAACGATATCAAGAACTCCGAAGCCATGATCATCGATAAACTGATGAAGGAAGTTTCGGAAGACGACTTTACATTCGATAAACTGGAAGCATTCGTTTCCCTCAACTCGAAAAACTTCACACCCGGTCAAACACTTAAAGCTACCGTGGTTATGGGCGCATACAGCAGCACCGTAAATCCGAATATCGTGATCAACGGGGCTTCGGTACCTGCGTCTGATGGGAAAGGCACTTACGAATTAAAAGTGGGCAGCACCGGGGAATTCAAAATCGCCGGTATCATTGAGCTGACCAAGCCTAATGGGCAAGTTGTAAGATCTCCTTTCGAGGAAACTTATAAAGTGAGCTCCGCAGCCACTTCCATCTCGGCCGATAAAATGAACGTGATGTACGTAGCCCTCCAAAACCCGATCTCCATCACCGCAGCAGGCGTACCGTCTGACAAGGTGAATGCTACGATCAGCGGTTGCGGCGGTCAGATCACTAAAAAAGGCCCGGGCGAATTCGTAGTAACCGTCAGCTCTACAGGTAAAGCCGTGATCACGGTTTCCGCAGAAGTTGATGGCCAGGTAAAGACCCTCGATTCCAAAGAATTCCGCGTGAAGAACGTACCCGACCCGTCTATCAAGGTAGGCCTCACCAAAGGCCCCACCATGAAAGCCGCCGAATTCAAAGTACAGCAAGGCCTCCGCGCCGACCTGGAAGACTTCGTGTTCGACGGTGTCCGCTACGCTGTAGTTGGCTACCGTATGGGTATCGAATCGCGCAACCGTCCGTATGCCGAAGGAGACGCTACTTCCGAGCTCTGGCCTAACAACCCCGAGCTGCAGGGCGCCATCCGTAGCATTAAACCCGGCGACCAGGTGTATTTCGACAACATCAAGGTGAAAGGTCCGGACGGAAGGGTTCGTTCCATGCCCAACGTAAACTTCAAGATCAATTAACGTAAAAAACCGTTACTGGCTATGCAAGCAGTAATATTGAAAAGGATCAGCCTGAGCGCATTGTTGCTGGTTTTCATCGCTTCCACCGCCGACGCACAGTCGCGCCGCAGAAGAGGTAATACCGATCCGCAACCCGAGCAGCAGCAACCCGCACCCGTGACCAACCCGGCCACCGGCAACCCGGTAAATGTGCCCGCCGCCCCGGCAGGCACCGCGCCCACATCGCTCCGGCAAGACGGGGTAGGCACACCGGTAGACACGCCGCGTAAATCGCTGCGGGTAGACGGGGTTTCCGAAAAGAGCCCTATCCGCGACCGCGTGCCCATCGCTTACGATCACATCCGTGAAGACGACAAGTTCTGGGAAAAACAGATCTGGCAGATCATCGATGTGCGCGAGAAGATGAACCTCCCCTTCCAGTACAATGTGGAAGATGAGACCGGCATCAACCAGCTCCTCATCAATATCCTGCTTGCGGCGATCAAGAACAAGGAAGTTGAGGCTTTCAGCCCGATCGACGACCGTTTCAGCACCCTCATGAACTACGACGAGATCATGACCAAGCTCTCGGGCGAGGAAAGGACCGTTCGCAGCATCGACCCGGTTACCGGGGAGGAAAAGAACGTCACGATCCGCGACGAGTTCAACCCCGAAACGATCAAACAGTACAAGATCAAGGAAGTTTGGGTGTTTGACCAGGAAGCCTCCGCGCTGAAGGTCCGCATCCTCGGCATCGCCCCCATGGTATCCCGTATCAACGACGACGGTACCGTGCGCGCCACCATCCCCCTGTTCTGGCTCTATTACCCCGATCTGCGCCCCGTTCTGGCCAAATACGACGTATATAACCAGAATAACGACGCGTCTACCATGACCTGGGAAGACCTCTTCGAAATGCGCTTCTTCTCCAGCTTCGTTGTGAAGGAAAAGAACGCGTTCAACCGCGAGATCAGCAATTACATCAAAGACGGTGTAATGCGCCTCCTGGAAGGCCAGGCCATCAAAGACAAGATCTTTAACAAAGAACAGGACCTGTGGGAATACTAATCTCCCACGCGCTCAAATCCTGCGAACAATAATGAGAAGCCGCTCCGGGTAATCTGGGGCGGTTTTTTTTATATCTTACAGCCATGCAGCAACTCCGTTCCGCCATAGATGCCGTTGTTCCGCTTCCGGAGGATGCCTGGGAAGACCTTTCCGGCTGCTTCCTCCCGCTGGCCTGCAAACGGAAAACGGTGCTTACGGCCGCGGGAGACACCGAGCGATACTGCTATTACGTGACCGAGGGGCTCCAGCGCGCGTTTGCCCTCGCTGAAGGACAAAAGGAAGCCACCCTGATGTTCTCCTATCCCGGTTCCTTTTCCGGCATCATCGATTCGTTTTTCCTGCAGCAACCATCGCGGTATTACCTGGAAACCCTTACCCAGAGCGCCTTTTTACGGATTTCGTACAACGATATTCAGCGGCTCATGCAGCAACATCCTTCCATAGCCCGATGGGTGCATATCGGCACCATGGCCGCCATGGCGGGTGTGATGGAACGGCTGATCGAAATACAGACGCTGGGCGCGGAGCAGAAATTCAGGCGCCTCCTCGCCAGGAGCCCGCACGTCCTCCAGCTCATCCCCCACAAATACCTCGCATCCTACCTCGGCATCGATCCTGCTACGTTCAGCAAGCTATTAGGTGGGGTCCGATTGTAAATCTTGGCGCAGACAAAGATTTCGTGTAAATAGCCGGATTACCTTTGCATCGGATCATTAAATCTCTTCACATGCCTACCTTTCACTCAGAAACCCTGCTCAGCGGGCTGCAGCAAGACGTGAACAATCTTCGCGCGGCGGCAGACCGTTACCTCGCCTCCCAGCCCCACGACCTTCTCCTGCAACCGCCGGCGCCGGGCAAATGGTCTGCCATCCAGTGCCTGGAACATCTCAACGGCTACGGCCGTTTCTACCTGCCGGCTTTCGACGAGGCCTTCCGCAAATTCCTTTCCCAAAAACGACCCGTACCGGAGCAATTCCGCAGTGGCTGGCTGGGCAATTATTTTACGCAAACGATGTTGCCGAAGAACGACGGCAGCCTGAAAATGAAAATGTCGGCCCCGAAAAATCACCATCCCGCTCCCCGGTTAGACGCGGCGCAAACGCTCGACGAATTCCACTCGCAACAGGAATGGATGTTGTCGCTCCTGCAAGCCGCCAAGCAGATCGACATCGGCGGCATCCGGTTGCCGACCACGCTGTCGAAACTCGTGGCGCTGAAGGCCGGCGATACGTTCCGGTTCCTCATCGCGCACGCGCAAAGGCACATGCTGCAAGCTATCCGCAGTGTGGAAACTGCACGGGGCGCAGATGTGGCTGCGGTCAATTTGCAGTACCTCTCCGAGACCGCCCGCTAACAAATTCCCAATCCCGATAGATCGTTTGAAACTCAATGCTGTTGCAGGTTACAGCTAACAGCTATTTCGTGCCGATAACAAATACTTAACAACGGCACAGCCACATACGCATTACTTTAGTAATGTGATAAAACACGCTTGCATGAACGTGTAATTGTCATGTTTTAACAACGAAGATCCACCGGCGGCCTGCCGGTCATCAAAAATAAATCTGTGTCTTTTAATGGTTAACTTGGGGAATAGAGCCTGGTTCTCAAACCGGGCTCTCTCTTTTGTAGGAAGCCGTGATTTTTTGACGGGATTTTAGTCAGTACCATGAAAGTGCTCCCAGATCAGCGTCGCCTTTTTCAGGCCCACTTCCTTCACCAGTTCGTCTTTACTTAACGCCTTCACCTTATTGACCGACCGGTGTTGCTGCAACAGCTGCGTAGCCGTGTTTTCACCAATCCCCTTGATCGATTCCAGCTCGTTCCTGAACGTGCCCTTGCTGCGCTTCTGCCGGTGGAACGTAATGCCGAAACGGTGCACCTCGTCGCGGACGCGCCGGATCAGCTTCAGGCTCTCACTGTCGTACGGCAGCTTGATGGAATCCTTGTCGCCCGGGAAGAAAATCTCCTCCTCGTTCTTCGCCAAACCCACCACCGTCATGCTGCCGATGAGATCGAGCTTGCGGATACTTTCCATTGCCGCGCCCAACTGGCCTTTACCACCGTCGATGATAACCAGCTGCGGCAATGGCTGTTCTTCTTCCAGCAGGCGCTTGTAACGGCGGTACACCACTTCCGTCATGGACGCGAAGTCGTTGATACCTTCCACCGTTTTGATATTGAAATGGCGGTAATCCTTCTTCGACGCCACACCGTCTTTAAATACGACGCAGGCCGAAACGGGATAGCTCCCCTGGAAGTTGGAGTTATCGAAACATTCGATATGAACGGGCAGTTCCTGCAGCTCCAGGTCGGCCTGCAGCTGGTACAGCACCTTCCTCACTTCCATATCGCTCTTGCCTTCGAGGTGCAGGATCTTTTTCTTGCGCAGCTCTTCGCGGAAATAGTCGACGTTTTTGGTGGAAAGATCGAGCAGTTTCTTTTTGTCGCCGCCTTTCGGGACGATCACTTCCACATTCTCCTCCGGAAAATCGACGTGGAAGGGCAGTACGATCTCGCGCGCCAGGCTTTGGAACGCCTCGCGTAGGTACCCGATGGCGTATTCCATCACTTCTTCGTCCGTCTCTTCCAGCTTCTTTTCCAGCGTCACGGTCTTGGTATCGGCGATGGTGCCGTTGAGCACGCGCAGGTAGTTCACATACGCGAAATTGCCTTCAGACAGGATGGTGAACACGTCCACGTTCCCGACGCGGCTGCTCACGATGGTAGACCGGGCCTGGTAATCCTGCAAACTGGCGATTTTCTTCCGTTCGATTTCCGCTTTCTCGAATTCCATGTTCATCGCATGTTCCTGCATTTTCGACTTGAACACGTTGAGCACGGGCGAGAGGTTGCCGCGGAGGATTTCCTTCACGGATTGCAGCCCTTCCCGGTAATCTTCGGCAGATTGCAGCCCTTCGCAGGGGCCTTTGCAGTTGCCGAGATGGTATTCCAGGCACACCTTGAACTTCCCTTTTTTGATGTTCTGTTCAGACAGGTTGAGGTTGCAGGTGCGCAGGGGGATGTTGTAGCGGATCACTTCCAGCAGCTCGCGCACGCGGCCTACGGAGGTGAAGGGGCCGAGGTATTCCGACCCGTCTTTGATCACGCGGCGGGTGAGGAAAACGCGGGGGAAGGATTCGTGCTTGATGACGATGAACGGATACGTTTTATCGTCTTTCAGATCGATGTTGTATTTCGGGCGGAACTGCTTGATGAGGGCGTTTTCCAGCAGGAATGCGTCTTTTTCGTTGTCTACGATCGTGAACTCGATGTGGTGGATATTGTCTACCAGCTTCCGGGTTTTATAGTTGTCGTGGTTCTTGACGAAATAGGAGGAAACGCGCTTGCGGAGGCTTTTGGCCTTGCCGATGTACAGCAGTTCCCCGCCGGCGTCGAAATATTTGTAGATGCCGGCCTGGGTGGGAATGGTATGCGATATCCGGGAAAATTCCGCTGACGTCATTGCTGCGCTGTTAATGGGCGGAAAAGAGCGATGGTTTCCATGTTTTCCGCTTTCATGAAGATAATTTTCTGATGGGAGCTGATGGAGAGCTGGCGATCGCGCTCATATACGATCTCCTGGCGGTATTCGTACACAGGGTTCTTTGTGTGGGAAGAAGCCTGGACGGATTTGATGCGCCGGCTGCTGTCGATCTCCACGATCAGCTGTGCAGGCCAGGTCTGTTTGCCGCGGGTGCGGTGGATGAAGGTCGTATCTCCCGAAAAATGATTGGGAATGGTATCGATGTCGTACGCGTCCGCCAGCGACGGACGGCTGATATCGGCGTCCATCAGGGGGCGGAAGAGCGCCTCCAGCCCGGCGCTGTCTTTCACCGGAGAAGAAACCGTTTGCCCGTTGAGGCGGATGGTTTTGGTGATCTGGAAGGGCGATTTCCGCATCCGGGCGATCTCGTCCCAGCAATAGTTCCCCAGCGCCCTGTAGCTATGGTCCCGCAAGGCAACGGGCGCGCCGCCTTTGGGCTCGGGCAGCCGGCATCCGGTCATCAACAACGCAAAAAGCCCAGCAAATACGATTCTCATACCCACAAATTTAATGGTGTAGCCTTAATCGGCCTATAAAAAAAATGCACCGTGAATACGGCGCATCTGATGCATGAGCAAATCTGTCGAGAGCACTAAAAAACTTATGGTAATAGTAGAATAATCGGTTTCGGGAGAAGCCTTCCGGCTTCATCACGTGTTAAACGGGAAGCGGCCCGGGAAAGTTACAGGCGGCGCAAAATAAAAAAGGGGCCGCGGTTGCAGCCCCTTTCGATGTATCCTGTTGAGGTTTATACAAGTACGTTGCCGGTCATCTCTTTCGGGATGGGCAGGCCCATGAAGTGGAGGATGGTAGGAGCGAGGTCGCCCAGTTTACCGTTTTTGATCTCACCCTTGAAATCGTTGCTGATGATGAAGAAAGGCACGGGATTGAGGGTGTGCGCGGTGTTGGGCGTACCGTCTTCGTTGATCATGAAGTCCGCGTTGCCGTGGTCTGCCGTGAGGAAGATGGTGTAATCGTTCAGCAATGCGGTGGATACGACCTTGGATACGCAGGCGTCTACGGTTTCCACGGCTTTGATGGCCGCCGGCCAAACACCGGTGTGGCCCACCATGTCTGCGTTCGCAAAATTGAGGACCACGAAATCGGCTGTGCGCTGCTCCAGTTCGGGGAGGATGGCGTCTGCCAGTTCGGGGGCGCTCATTTCGGGCTGCAGGTCGTAGGTGGCTACCTTCGGGGAGGGCACGAGAATGCGTTTTTCGCCTTCGAAAGGTGTTTCACGGCCGCCGGAGAAGAAGAAGCTCACGTGCGGATACTTCTCTGTTTCCGCGATGCGGATCTGCTTTTTGCCGTACTTCTCCAGAACTTCGCCGAGCGTCATGGAAAGATTATCGTTCTCGAAAATGACATGCACGCCCTTGAAGGCTTTGTCGTATTCGGTCATGGTCGTATAATGCAATGCCAGGGGCTGCATGCCGAAGTCGGGGAACGCTTGCTGGGTGAGCACTTCCGTGATCTCGCGGCAGCGGTCCGTGCGGAAGTTGAAGCAGATCACCGCGTCGCCCGGCTGAATGTTGCCGATGGGCTGCTGTTGCGCGTCGGTAACGATGATGGGCTTGATGAACTCGTCGGTCACGCCTTCCGCATAGGAGGCTTTCACGGCGGTCAGCACGTCGTGCGTAGGCGTACCGGTGCCGTTCACGAGCGCATCGTAGGCGAGTTTCACCCTTTCCCAGCGCTTGTCGCGGTCCATGGCGTAATAGCGCCCGGTAACGGAAGCGATGCGGCCGGTGGTGGCGTTCAGGTGTTGCTGGAGATCGTCGAGGTAGCCGAGGCCGCCTTTGGGATCGGTATCGCGACCATCAGTGAACGCATGTACAAACACGTTTGTGAGCCCGCGATCTTTCGCGATAGTGGCGAGGGCTTTGAGGTGGGAGATATGGGAATGCACGCCGCCATCGCTCACCAGGCCGATGAAGTGGAGGGCTTTATTGTTATTGCGGGCGTAGTCCATAGCGTCTTGCAGCACCTTGCTGGCGGCGAGCTCGCCATCTCTTACGGCCACGTTGATGCGCTGAAGTTCCTGGTAAACGATCCTTCCGGCCCCGATATTGAGGTGCCCTACTTCGGAATTGCCCATTTGCCCGTCGGGGAGCCCTACGTCTTCTCCGCAGGTGATGAGGTTGCTATGGGGGAATTGTTCATAGAGACTGTCTACGAAGGGGGTGTTTGCATGTGCGATGGCGTCTGCGGCGGGCACCTGGCCCAGGCCCCAGCCATCCATGATGATCAGGATCGCTCTTTTAGTTTCCATACTTTATACTTTAAATCCGGTTGTGCGTTGTGAATGAATCGGCCCGTGAAATTAATAATACTATCTTTCCCGGTGTTTAAATTTTTTTAGGGAGTGGTTATATTTCAAGGGATTTTTGTATATTAAATTATTGTAATGCGCAATCTTGGGAAGTATAGCACAATAATGGTATATTTATTGAAAGTCAGCAATTTGGCATAGTTTTCGTGTCTACTACGGTTGATAAATGTATTGCGATCAAAATAACGGATAATGAAAAAGTTAATCGTAGTGTTGGGGGTGTTCCTGCTCGGAGGGATGCTGACGGCTTTTACGCTGGCGGGTCCTTTCGATGATGTGGTCAACGCCCTGAAAAAGGGGGACTCCGGTAACCTGAGCAAACTCCTGGACAACACGGTCGAGATCAACATGGCTGGCAGATCCAACTCCTACAGCAAAGCCCAGGCGGAAATCATCCTGAAAGACTTCTTCGGGAAAAACACCGTCAAAAATTTCGAGCTGCTCCACAAAGGCGGCCCGGAAGGCGGTTCCCAATTCGGTGTGGGTAACCTCACCACCTCCGGCGGCAATTTCCGCACCTCGTTTTTTCTCCAGAAAAAAGGGAACGCATTCGTGCTGAACGAACTGCGCTTCGAAAATAAATAGCACATCGGCAAGAAGAACACATTGAAAGGCTATCCGCTCCTAGGCGGATGGCCTTTTTGTTTGTAACTTGCCCTTTCATTCCCGATTGCGTTATGTTACAGAAAGAAGCATTGGAACAATTCATCAAAGCCGCGCTGGCGGAAGATATCGGCTCGGGCGACCATTCCACCCTCGCCTCCATTCCCGCCGAAACCACCGGCACCGCAAGGCTCAAGATCAAGGAAGACGGCGTGCTCGCCGGCATGGAAGTGGCCGAAGCCATCTTCCGGCTGCTCGACGATTCCACCCGTTTCATCCCCTTCAAAAAAGACGGCGAGCCCATGCAGGCCGGAGAAGTGGCGTTTGAAGTCTCCGCCCGCGTACGCACCCTGCTGAGCGCAGAAAGGCTCGTCCTCAACTGCATGCAGCGCATGAGCGGCATCGCCACGCTCACCCGCAAATACACCGACCGCCTCAAAGGCTATCATACCCGCGTGCTCGACACCCGCAAAACCACCCCCAACTTCCGCATGCTCGAAAAAGAAGCCGTGCGTATCGGGGGCGGCGTCAATCACCGGACCGGACTGTACGATATGGTCATGCTCAAAGACAACCACATCGATTTCTCCGGCGGCATCACCCCGGCGGTAGCACGCGTGGTGGCTTATCTGAAAGAAAAACAGCTCGACCTGAAAATCGAAGTGGAAGCCCGGAATATCGACGATGTGAAGGAGATTTTGCAGGTGGGACAGGTGCATCGCATCATGCTCGATAATTTTTCGCCGGAACAGATCCCCCCGGCACTGGCGCTCATCAAAGGCCAATACGAAACCGAAGCATCCGGCGGCATCACGATCGAAAATGTGGAGGCATATGCCAAAACAGGAGTCGATTTCGTGTCTGTCGGCGCCATCATACACCATGCCGTGAGCCTGGACCTCAGTCTCAAGGCCGTTATCCATTCCTGAGTCAATCCTGTTACCATTGCGGAAAATACTGATCATCATCAACCGGAAAGCCGGCACCGACCGCGAGAAATCTCTCGGCGCCGCCATCGCACGGCAATTGCCGGAAGACCGCTTCCAGGTTGAGACCACTTATCTCCAATACCTCGGTCACGGCACCGACCTGGCCATTTCGGCCGTTGGCCGCGGCGTAGATACCGTTGTAGCCGTGGGGGGCGACGGTTCCATCAACGAGATCGCCCAGGGCCTCGTAGGCTCGAGAACGGCGCTGGCCATCGTGCCCCTCGGCAGCGGAAACGGCCTGGCGCGGGCGCTCAACATCCCGCTGGATGTGGATAAAGCCCTGGCCATCGTGGCCGGAGGCCATAAAAAGCCCATGGATGCCGGGTATGCCAACGGGCACCTCTTCCTCAGCAATGCGGGCGTGGGTTTCGATGCGGTGATCGCCGACCGGTTCCGGCACAGCAAAAAGCGCGGGCTCATCAATTACGCGCGGCTTGTGGTGGGCGGATTTTCGACCTACAAACCCGCGGTATACAAGATCCGGATGGATGGGAAGGAAACCGAAGCGCCGGCGTTCCTCATGACGGTGGCCAACGGCAACCAGTTCGGGTACGATTTCAAACTGGCGCCGCAGGCCAGCCTGTTCGACGGGCGGCTGGACATCTGCATGGTACGCCCGCTCCGCTTCTGGGACCTGCTGCCATTGACCATCAGTTCGCTGCGGGGCAACATCGGCGAAAGCCGCTACATGCAACATTTTACCGGACAAGAAATAACAGTGGCCAGCCCCGATCTGTCCTGCCTGCAGGTGGATGGCGATGCGGTGCCGCTGACGCAGGGAAAAACCGTTCATTTTAACGTGGTGCCGGGCGCGCTCCAGATCCTGGTGCCCAACGGTCACTAAAAAACGCAAGTTATGAGCAAGAAAAAATCCGCCTCCAACGGGATCGTTTATTCTACTGATCCCAACTTTTCGTACCCGCAGGAACCCACCCGGGAAGCCGCTACGCTGGCGCCTGCGGAGCAGCGCCTCCGCGTGAAGCTGGACACGAAGCAGCGCGCCGGTAAAACGGTGACCGTGGTGGAAGGGTTCGTGGGCACGGAAGCCGATCTCGAAAAACTCGGCAAGGAACTGAAAACGAAATGCGGCACCGGCGGCGCTGTGAAAGACGGGCTGGTGCTCATCCAGGGCGATTATCGCGACAAGGTGCTCCAGTGGCTGAAAGGCTGGGGGTACAATGTGAAATAGATCATTCTGATCGAACGAAAAAGGGAGCGCCCCGGCCGGGGCGCTCCCTTTTTTATGGACGTTACCCAAGGCTTACCGTATGGGTATAGTACAGCTTCAGTAGAGATACCGTACCGGAACCGTAGTAAGACCGTAGTAACTTTACGGATTTGTGCAGTGGGGGCTTCTATCGGTGTAGACCAGCTGCGGGACGTGGCCGACCGGCTACCGGTTCACCAGTTTCATCGCCCCTTCGCTGTAGCGTTCGCCTTCGATCTTGTAACCGGAAAGCGTGGTTTCGATGCGGGCAACATCGTCGGCAGTGAGCGCGATATCGGCCGCTGCGGCATTTTCCTGCAGGTATTTGCGGCGTTTGGTGCCGGGGATGGGCGTGATGTTGTCGCCTTTTGCGAGGAGCCAGGCCAGGGCCAGCTGCGGCAGGGTGATGTGGCGTTCGGACGCGATATCTTCCAGGGCGCTCACAATGCGGAGGTTCTTCTCGAACGCTTCCTGTTGGAACCGGGGAAGGTTGCGTCGGAAATCGGTCGGGTCGAAGTCTTTGACGTCGCGAAGGCCGGACGTGAGGGCCCCGCGGCCGAGGGGGCTGTAGGGGACGATGCCGATGCCCAGTTCGCGGCAGGTGGGAATGATGTCGGATTCGATGTCGCGGACGAAGAGGGAATATTCGCTTTGCAGCGCAGCGATGGGGTGCACGGCGGCGGCTTTGCGGATCGAGTGCGCGGCGGCTTCCGACAGGCCGAGGTAGCGGACTTTCCCTTCTTTCACCAGTTCGGCCATGGCGCCAACGGTTTCTTCGATGGGCACCTGATCGTCTACCCGGTGGGCATAATACAGGTCGATCACGTCTACGCCGAGCCTTTTGAGCGACGCTTCGCAAGCCTGCTTGAGATACGCGGGCGATCCGTCGAAGTAGGTGGAATTATCTTCGCGGTAGCGGAAGCCGAATTTGGTGGCGAGGAAAACGTCTTTCCTGCGGGTGGCGAGCACTTCGGAGAGTTGTTTTTCATTGAGGCCCTGGCCGTACATGTCTGCGGTGTCCCAGAAATTAACGCCGAGGTCGAGTGCGAGCTCAAGCGTAGCGCGGGATTCGGCATCATCGCGCTGGCCGTAGGCGAAGGCCATGCCCATGCAGCCGAGGCCGATCGCTGAAACTTTTTCGCCGGTGTTTCCCAGAGTTCTGTAATGCATGTCTGAATAGGATTTTAAGTGGATAACAAAGCTACGCTGCGGATGCGGGAGCGAAATTGCAATCTTCAAGCGTTTCCTTGCAAATATCCAATAATTTGTTGCAACGGGCAACAGCGGGCGTTTGCAGCGAATTGCAGCAAATGTTGCAAATTTTTATTTGGATAAGCGGAAAAGAAGTTCCATCTTGTAAACCTCCATTTATCGACCAAAATCATGGGCTCAGACCCGTGGCTGGCATTTTTGGAGAAGCTTCAGATGTTTGTCTTTACAAATTCCACTTCTCCAAAAAGCCAGTTTTTACTGGCTTTTTCCAGTTTTACCGGGCGAAGATGAATTCCACTTCGCCGAATCCCAGTTCCAGTATTTCCTTGTTCTTTTCCAGGCACAGCCTGCCGTCGGGCAATACGTCGCGGATAACGCCCTGGAAGATTTCGCCGCCGATGCGGTAGAGCGCGGGCTCGTGGAGGCGGTACAGATTGTCTTTGTACTCAGCGAGCATGGCGGGATAGGTGTCTACGCTGAGTTTGCTGTAACGGTTTTCGAGATGGGTGCAGAGGTCTTTGGCCAGTTCGAGCGTATCCCATTCGCGGCCGGTGATCTGGCGGAGGGAAACGGGGTTCTGGAGATGGTCGGGGAAATGGGGGGTGTTGATGTTGATGCCCATGCCCGCTATGGCATATTGCCAGACGCTTCCGCGCAAAACGTTCTCGATAAGTAGGCCGCCTGCCTTTCTGTCACGCCAGTAAATATCATTGCTCCATTTGATGCGGGTTTCGTCGCCGGCGTATTTCCGGAAGAAATCGAACGCGCCGAGGGCTACGGCTACGCTGAGCATGAACTGCTGATGCAGGCCCAGTGCGGGTTGGAGAACGGTGGTGAGTATGATGTTCTCTCCGGGCGTGGAGAGCCACTGTTTGCCCCGCTGTCCTTTCCCTGCGGTCTGCTCCATGGCGAACCATGTGTACCCGGGCGCCACGGGGCCTTCGGCGACCCTTGCCATGGCATAGTTATTGGTGCTGTCTACCGTGTTGAGCACGTGAAACGGATGGCCTATCACAAATCCTGATTTAACTGTAAAATGAGCAAATTTCCATCATTTTAACAATATTTTACCGACCCATTCGTCTTCCAGCATATAAGCCGGCGTTATATTTTGGCCCCGGTTTAGTAATTTTGGAGATTAAAGACTATTTTTAACAAAAACAGCACTTATTGGCACCCTTAACCATACTGAACAGCAGGAAAAAGGCGGTAACACGCATCAACAGGAACAGCAAGATTTTTACTTCCATCATAAAGGCCATACAGGAGAAAAAAGGGGAGAATATCGTTTCCCTTGATCTGCGCAAGATCCCTGAAGCGGTAGCTGATTTCTTCATCATTTGTGAGGCCAATTCCAGTAACCAAGTTAAGGCTATAGCGGATTTTGTGGAGGAGGAAGTGAAGAACAACACGGACGAATCCGCGTACAAACACGAAGGGTTCACGGCTCAGCAGTGGATACTGGTGGATTACGTGAACGTCGTAGTGCATATTTTCATACCCGAAACCCGGAAATTCTATAACCTGGAAGAGATGTGGAGCGACGCGGAACGCATGGAACACCTCGATCACTGAACAAAACCCCGCGTTTTGTATTAATTACTTACATAAAAGACAACTCTCATTCGTAAAGGAGCGAACGATCATGGAAAAAGGAGGCAATAACTATAGCAAGGGACCTGATAAATCACCGAAGAAAGGACCGAAATTCAATATCTACTGGGTATACGCCTTCATCGGCATTGCCCTGCTGGCTATGAATTTCGTACTGCCGATCTCCAGCCAGCCCAAGGAACTGTCCGGTTTCAAGGAGTTCCAGCAAAAGCTGCTCCGCACCGGCGACGTAGACAAGCTGGTGGTGGTGAACAAGGCCCTCGTAGAAGTTTATATCAAAAAAGAACGGCTGAACCAGCCGCAATACTCGGAAGTGGCCAAAGGCCGCCTCGGCGCCCAAAACTCCGGTCCGCATTACCAGTTCACCATCGGGAGCGTGGAAAGCTTCCAGAAAGAGCTGGACCGCGCACAGGAAGGAATGCCCCTGGTAGACCAGATGAACGTATCCTACGTTCCCCGCCAGAACTGGTTCGAGCCGCTTATGCAAATACTGCTGCCCATCCTGCTGCTCATCGGTATGTGGGTACTGCTCATGCGTAAAATGGGCGGCCCCTCCGGCGGAAGCGGCGGCCCCGGCGGCATCTTCAACATCGGCAAATCCAAAGCCACCCTCTTCGATAAAGGCACCCGCGTCAACATCACCTTCAACGATGTTGCCGGCCTCGACGAAGCCAAAGTGGAAGTGATGGAAATCGTGGATTTCCTCAAAAACCCGAAGAAATACACCGCGCTCGGCGGTAAAATCCCGAAAGGAGCCCTCCTCGTAGGCCCTCCCGGTACCGGTAAAACCCTCCTCGCCAAAGCCATGGCCGGCGAAGCGCAAGTGCCCTTCTTCTCCATGTCCGGCTCCGATTTCGTGGAACTGTTCGTAGGCGTAGGCGCTTCCCGCGTTCGTGACCTCTTCAAACAGGCCCGCGAAAAAGCACCCTGTATCATCTTCATCGACGAAATCGACGCCATCGGCCGCGCCCGTGGCAAGAACGTCATGATGTCCAACGACGAGCGCGAGAACACCCTCAACCAGCTCCTCGTGGAAATGGACGGCTTCGGTACAGACAGCGGGATCATCATCCTCGCCGCCACCAACCGGCCAGACGTGCTCGACAGCGCCCTGCTTCGCCCCGGCCGTTTCGACCGCCAGATCTCCATCGACAAGCCCGACCTTTCCGGCCGTGAACATATCTTCAACGTACACCTGAAGCCCATCAAGACGTCGCCCAACCTCGACATCAAGAAACTCGCTTCCATGACGCCCGGTTTCGCCGGGGCAGACATCGCCAACGTATGTAACGAAGCCGCGCTCATCGCCGCCCGTAAAGGCAAGAACGAAGTGGAAATGGAAGACTTCAACGACGCCATCGACCGTGTGATCGGCGGCCTCGAGAAGAAAAACAAGATCATCTCCCCCGAAGAGAAGGAAGTGATCGCCTACCACGAAGCCGGCCACGCCATCTGCGGCTGGTACCTCGAACATGCCAACCCGCTCGTGAAAGTCACCATCGTTCCCCGGGGCGTGGCAGCACTCGGGTACGCACAATATCTCCCGAAAGAGCAATACCTCTATAATACCGAACAACTGGAAGACGATATCTGCATGACCCTCGGCGGCCGCGCGGTAGAAGACATCGTGTTCGGAAAGATCTCCACCGGCGCGCAGAACGACCTGCAGGTAATCACCCGGATGGCTTACGCCATGGTGACCGTGTACGGTATGAACGACAAAGTGGGCAACGTATCCTTCTACGATCCGAACAACGAGCAATCGTTCACCAAACCGTATTCCGAAGAAACGGCGAAAATGATCGACGATGAAGTGCGCGCACTGATCGACAAAGCTTACCAGCGCACCAAACGCCTGCTGACCGACAAGCTGCCCCAGGTTAAACTGCTGGCGGAAGAACTGCTGAAAAAGGAAGTGCTGTATAAAGACGACCTGGAGCGCCTCATCGGCAAGCGCCCGTACGATACGCACAAAGAACATATCCCGACGAAGGCAGGCATAGGTGTGGAAGGCGTTCACCCGTCAGACATCATCAATCCTTCCCCGGCTAACGTAACAACCGAACAGGAATAAGGCACAATGAAAGTATCTCCCGCCAAAGAAAACATCCTCAAAAGGGTCCGCAACGCGCTCAGCCAGCCGGTTCAGCTCCCGTTCCCCCATGCGGAAGGTAACAATTCCGTATTCGTCACCGAAAATGAAGGCCTCGAACTGAAATTCGCGGAAGAATTTTCGAAACTGCAGGGCAAATTCATCTTCTGTTCCTCCCGTGAAGAACTGGCGGAAAACCTCCAGACACTCGTGGAGAACAAGGAATGGGCGCACGTGCATTGCCAAACACCGTCGCTGGAGAAAATCCTCCAGCCGTTCAATCCCGCCTACCTCAACGTGGGCGACATGAACCAGATGGATGCCGCGATCACCGATTGCGAAATGCTCGTTGCCCGCACCGGCTCCATCGTCATGAGCGCAGCGCAGCCCTCCGGCCGCGCATTGCCCGTGTTCGCACCCGTCCACCTCGTAGTGGCGTTCACCCACCAGCTCGTGTTCGACGTGAAAGACGGCATCCAGCGGCTGAAAGAGAAATACCAGGGAAACCTTCCCTCCATGATCTCCTTCGCCACCGGCCCCAGCCGAACCGCCGATATCGAAAAAACGCTCGTGGTAGGCGTACACGGCCCGAAAGAAGTGTATGTTTTCCTGCTGGATGAATAACTACTTCAAATACAATAGAATAACGATACTTGTAAAATGCAAAAGGAATTCATCACTTTTGCATTTTACATTTCATAACGAACCATGAACATTCATCTGCCGCCCGGCAAACGTGTATATTTCGCTTCCGACTTTCACCTCGGCGCCCCCGATATGGCCCGCAGCCGGCAGCGCGAAAAACTCATCGTACAGTGGCTCGACGAAGCCTCGAAAGACGCACAGCACATTTTCCTCGTCGGCGATCTCTTCGATTTCTGGTTCGAATACAAACACGTCATCCCCAAAGGATACACCCGCCTGCTGGGCAAGCTCGCCGAACTGCGCGACAAAGGCATCGGCATCACCGTTTTCATCGGCAATCACGACATGTGGATGGACGGGTATTTCGAGGAAGAACTGGAAATTCCCGTGTACTTCGAACCGCAGCAGTACGTGATCGGTGGAAAGAAATTCTATATCGGTCATGGAGACGGCCTCGGCCCCGGGGACCACGGGTATAAATTCCTCAAGAAAATCTTCCGCAATCCTGTTTGCCGCTTCCTGTTCTCGTGCATCCCGCCGAACTGGGGGATTTCCATGGCGAACTTCTGGAGCCGCAAAAGCCGCGCCGCCACCGGCGAAAAGCTGGAAACCTTCCTCGGTGAAAACGAGGAATGGCTGGCGATCTACTCCCGCGAGATCCTCCAGAAAGAACATTTCGATTACTTCATCTTCGGCCACCGCCACCTTCCGCTCGATCTGAAAGTGGGAGACGCATCGCGCTACATCAACCTGGGCGACTGGCTGAACTATCATTCCTACGCCGTGTTCGACGGCCAGGCTACCGAATTGAAATATTACAAAACCGGCACCCCGATTTAACCGAGGATCTCGTGTAAGATAGGCGGGCTGTGCAATTCCTTGAAATCGGGGAGGTGCAGCCTGTAGAAATCGAGGTAGGCGTACAGGAGGTTGCGCCGGCGCTCCTTGTTCATCAACACCTGCTCCAGGTCGGGGATGTACTGGATGTTCTGCAGCTTGTCCGTAAGCTCGCTGTTGGTTTCGTCGAGATAATTGGTGTGGTGCGGCGGAAGGTCGACGTAAGTGCCTTCGGCCAGATCGAGGTAAGGCGTGAATTCCGAGTAATGCCCCGCGAAATGGAACCCCAGGTGCGCGGCGAAGCGCAGGGTGAAAAACAGCGGGAGATTGGCCGCCACGGCGGTGTTTTCGGTATCGAGGGCGCGGAACACCTTTTCCGTGAAGTGGTACAGTTCGGGATCGGGCTCCGGTTGTTTGAGGGATTTTTGCAGCAGCTCGATGAGGTACAGCGCCACCGTGTTCTTCACGATATTCACGTGCATGGTGGTGTAGATATGCCCCGGTTTGAATTCGGAAATCCGCTGGATATTTTTCTGTTCGTGATGGTACACCACGAGGTCGAGGATGTTCCCGGGCTGGAGGATATTGCCTTTTGCCGCCTTGGGGCGCGACGAGCGCACGCCGTTCACGATGTACGACTGTATCCCGAAAAGCTCCGTGAAGATGCTCAGGATAACGCTGGTGTCCCCATATTTGACGGTGCGGAGTACAATGCCCGGAGTTTTGTGCAGCATATCACACAAAAATCGGTTATCAGCGGATAAATACCAGTTTCGATACGATTTTTTCCTTCCCCGCCGCATCACTGGCCAAAACGAGATAAACCCCGCTTTGCGGACGGAACCCCGTGTAATCCCGCCCGTTCCAAACCGCCTGCCCGCCCTGGGCGCGGGTTTGAAAGACCAGTTTCCCGGAAACGTCCGTGATTTTGACGTACGCGTCGCGCACCAGCCCGCGAACGGCGATCGTACCGTTATAGCCGGAAGGTACGGGGTTCGGGAAGACGAGCACTTCGGCACCCTGCGTTTCGCTGCCTTCGGTGGCTTCCCCGCGCCAGGATACCAATCCGTTCCCCGTCCCGAAAAATACCTCTCCCGTTACGGGATCGATGGCGATGCGCTGAACGGTATTATCGGGGAGTGGACTGTTGCCCGTATGGAAATGCCGGAGGATGCGGCTCCCGTCGGCACTGGTGAGCCAGGCGCCGTTGCGCGTGCCCACCCATTTGCGGTTGGCGCCGTCTACCGCAATGGAAAGCACCTGCTCGTTCTGGAATAAATACCCGGCGAAAGCGTCTGTACGAACTACCGGGAGCCAGGTTTCACATGCGTTTGCTGAAAAAATGTCCTGCGCGCATTGGTAAACACCGATGCCCCGCGCCGTACCGATCCAGATCCAGCCATCGCGGTCTTTGGCGAGGCAATAGACTTGCGACGACGGGAGGTTCCCGCGGCCCGCGCCCGATTGCAGCTGTTTCCAGCGATCGTCGCGAGGATCGTCGGCGTTAGTGCCATGGTCCATGACGATCACGCCGCCGCCCAGCGGGGCTGCCATCCATTTCTGGTCGAAATCGTCGATGAGGATTTGCGAAACGGCATTGTACGGGAGGAAATAGGGGACGGTGAACCCGTTCCAGTTGCCGGATTTATTTTTGACGAGGAGTTGCTGCTGCGTGGCGCCGAAAGCGGTAGCCCAAAGGTGCCCGTTTTGATCTGCCGCCACGCCGCCGATGCGCTCCCGGCCGAGAGGTTTCTCCTGCACAACCGGAGCGCCGTCGCGGAAAGTAAAGACCCCTCCGCCGAAGGAGCCCGCATATACATTCCCGTTCCCCGCCGAAAGGGAAATCACGTCGGGGACGGCCTTGCCCTGCTGTACCCATTCGCCTTCCCGGAAAACCGATACCGGAAAAACGGCCCCGGACGGCTGCCAGTTATCGCTGACGGTCCCGGAAGCGGCCCACAGCGCGCCTCCGTGCGGAAGCAGCGCCCCCGAAGCCGGGCCTGCCGGGGCATCGGGCGTGAGCGCGGTGAAAATATTGTCTTGGTAAAAAATGAGCCCGTTTTGCCGGTCGGCGATCCAGATCCCGTTTGTGGTCGGCACAGCGCCGGAAGGCGAGGGCAGGAGGGCGCTTGTTAAAGTGGTTTCTTCATCCGAAATCCGGACCACCGCTCCCGGGAGCCCCATGAACAGCGCATTCCCGGACGATTGCAGGAACGTGATCGCACCGCGGCCGAAGACCCACTTCTGCCAGGCGTTGCCCGTGAAGCGGAAAAGCGTGTCTTTGACGCGGGCAACGAGGTAATCCGAGGCTACCAGTTGCTGTGCCGTTGCGGGAAGGGACGGAAGTATTTTCCAGGAACCGGGGTCGGCCAGGTTGGAGGCCGATATGGATGCGCGGTAGATACCATGCGACGTGGATGCGAATATTTCCGTACCGTAAATGGTGGCAGACAGTACCGGGTACCCCGGCGTCCAGGTGTCGGCGATTTCGCGGCGGCGGAGGTCTGTAACGATGATGCCGGTAGGCAGGGGCAGGAGGGCTCTGTCCCCCGAAATGAGGATGGAAGTTGCGGCTTTATCGGGGTTCCCCGGGTGCTGGAGCACGTCGGGGATATTGGTGACGCGGCCGTTGGATACGAGGTCGATATTGCCGTTGCGGTACGCGAGCACGAGGGTTTGCAGCCCTTCGTGCCAGGCCATCGCGGAAATGCCGGCGTCGTGCAGGCCGGTGGATTTACCGTACCGCGTTACCGCGTGCTCGTCGGCCGACAGCGAGAAGAGCCCCTGTGCGGTGGCGCAAAAGATTTCATTCCCGTTAGCCGCCACGGCAACGGCCTGGCGGGTGGGGAAATGCTCGCGCCATTGGCCAATCGGGATGCTTTGCGAGCGTAAGTCGTTGGAAACGAGTATCAAAAATAAAATCAAGCAGGGGCGAAACATACCTCAAAAGTAACAATTATGAATTATCTCTTATGCATTAATCGACATGAATAGTTACCTTTATGGCCTTTAAACAAAATTAGTCTAAATCTATGTGGCAGCGCCTTGCAGCTTTCGTGTTGAAATTCCGTTTGTGGCTTCTGGCTTTGTTGTTCCTGGGAACGGGCGTCATGGCTTATTTTGCGAGCAAAGTGGAGCTCTCTTACGAGTTCACCGGCGCTATCCCCCGCGATAATCCCAAATGGCTGGTTTACCAGGATTTCAAACAGAAATTCGGTGAAGACGGGAACATGATGGTGATCGGGCTCGAGACCGATAAGCTCTTCCAGCTGGAATTCTTCCGCGACTATGTGGCCATGAACGACGCATTGCGCAAAGTGGAAGCCGTGGAAAACACCCTCAGCATCCCAGTCGCCGTAAACCTTGTGAAAGACGCGGAAACACAGAAACTGAAGGCCGTTCCCCTGTTCCAGCCCCTGCCCAAAAACCAGGCCGAACTGGATAGCCTGAAAAATGTCTTCTATTCCCTGCCTTTCTACAAAGGCCTGCTCTATAGCACCAACGCCAACGCCTATATGATGGCTGTGAGCATCAACAAACAAATCCTCAATTCGAAAAGAAGGATCGAAGTGGTGCAGGCCATCCAGAAAATAGCGGAGGAATTCGGCGAAAAACATAATGTGGACGTGAAACTGAGCGGCCTGCCCATGATCCGGACCATCATGGCCACCAAGGTGGCAGACGAGCTGAAGATGTTCCTCTACATCTCTTTCGTGCTCACGGCCCTCATCCTGCT
Organism: Chitinophaga rhizosphaerae; assembly: GCF_003958645.1. Classification (GTDB taxonomy): domain Bacteria; phylum Bacteroidota; class Bacteroidia; order Chitinophagales; family Chitinophagaceae; genus Chitinophaga; species Chitinophaga rhizosphaerae. The sequence goes on along the minus strand of NZ_RXLO01000002.1, from coordinate 684,521 downwards.
GCTGTTCTTCCGCTCTTTCAGCGCCGTGCTCATGAGCATGATCGTGGTGGCGATCGGGGTGATCTGGAGCGTGGGCACCATCGTGATCTGCGGCTACAAGATCACGCTGCTCACCGGTCTGATACCACCGTTGATCGTGGTGATCGGCATCCCCAACTGCGTTTACTTCCTCAATAAATACCATACGGAATATGCCGTTCACGGCGACAAGATGAAGTCGCTCGTACGGATGGTACAACGGATGGGCATCGTGACACTGTTCACCAACCTCACCGCGGCCATCGGTTTCGGGGTGTTCTATTTCACCAATTCCGCGATCCTGAAGCAGTTCGGGGTAGTGGCGGGGGTGAATATCATGCTCATTTTCCTCATCTCCTTCATCTTCCTGCCGTCGGTACTGAGCTATCTGCCGCCGCCGAAAACGAAGCATACCAGCTATCTAGACAATAAAGCCTGCCGCTGGGTGCTGGAGTTCCTGAACCGCATGGTGTTCAACTACCGGCCATGGGTATACGCATTTACGGTGATCATGGTGGTGCTGGCCGTAATTGGTATGGCGCGCCTTCGCCCGGTGGGTTTCATCGTCGACGATATTCCGAAGAACGATAAACTTTATACCGATCTCAAATTTTTCGAACATCGCTTTAAGGGCGTGATGCCGCTGGAAATTGCGGTGGATACGAAAAGGAAGAACGGCGTGGTGAACCTCCGAACGCTCGAGAAACTCGACGAGCTGGGCAAGATCATCGCCGAACAGCCTGCGTTTGCACGGCCGCTGAGCGTAGCCGAAGGGATCAAATTCGCGAAACAGGCGTATTATAGCGGCGACAGCCTGAACTATACCGTGCCCAACCAGTTCGACATCGGGTTCCTGGCGCCATACCTGCGCATGAAAGGCGGGGGCGACAAATCCGTGTTTTCCCAGCTGGTGGCTTCTTTTATGGACAGCACCCGCCAGGTGGCGCGCATGAGCGTGAACATGGCCGACGTGGGATCGGTGGAACTGCCGCGGCTGCTGGATTCGCTGCGCCCGCAGGTAGACCGGATCTTCGATACCGCACATTATAAAGTGACGTTTACCGGCACGAGCATCATTTTCCTGGAAGGGAGCCGGTTCATCATCAACGGCCTGGCGGAAAGCATTCTGCTGGCATTCGTGCTGATCATTTTCTGTATGTTGTACCTGTTCCGCAGTTGGCGGATGCTCATCATTTCGCTGGTGCCCAACATTATTCCGCTGCTGGTGACGGCTGGGGTGATGGGTTGGCTGGATATTGCCATCAAACCCTCCACGGTGCTCGTTTTCAGCATTGCGCTGGGCATCGCGATAGACGTAACGATCCGTTTCCTCGTGAACTTCAAGCAGGAATTGCCGCTGAACAATTATGATATTTCCGCGACCGTGCGGCATACGATCAACGACACGGGTTTGAGTATAATTTACACATCGCTGATCCTGTTCGCGGGCTTTATGATCTTCAGTTTTTCGGAGTTCCAGGGTACGAAGGCGCTGGGCTGGCTCACGAGTTTGACGCTGGTGATGGCGATGATCACGAACCTGACGATTTTGCCGGCGATGTTGTTATGGATGGAGAAGGCGTTGCAGAAGAAGGCGAAGAAGAAGGAATTGTGGAAGGCGCTGGATGAGGAGGCAGACCTGGAAATGGACCAGATCGGGTTGGACGAGCGCAAGGACTGATGCGTTCATCCTGTTTTATGACCGTTCAAATAATTTTACGATCGTCGCACTAGATAATTATCTCATATCTGTAAGGCATTAAATTTTAAACCCGTGGCCGCTTGCCGCGGGTTTTTCATTGCCTTCAGGTCAAATAATCTAGTAGGGGGCGTTCGACATGGGGAATTCGCCGTTTATAATAAAGCATTATATATAGTAGAGAAAAAGTAAGAGGTTTAGGATGCCATTTCTAATCCTCTTAGTCCATGAAAAATAAGTTCCTAAAGGGCGCTCATTTATCTGAGCGAAAATTTAAGGAGATACTTAAGCTGTTCTCCGAAGATTTAACCGCCACGCAGATAGCCAATATCAGTGGCGTTAGCAGGGTAACGATCAATAGTTACTTGAAGAAGATCAGGTTGCAGATTGTAAAGTACTGTGAATCTTTACAGCCTGAAAAAGCAGCGGGTTCCGCATCTCTGGGGCACCGCGCACATGCACTCCATCAGCCGCAAGACATAGCCGTTGCCGTTAAGACCGATGTAGACCGGATCGTGAAACCGGTGATATTCGGTATTTACAAGAGCGAGAACAAGGTGTTTACGGAAATTCTCCCGGACGTTAGCCGTTCCATGATCCAGGCGATCGCCCGCGGGAGGTCTGTACTGGAAACGGTGGGCAGTGCGGAGCGGATCCGCCGGTTCAACGGGGTGGTAGACCTGAGTCAATATCGTTTGTATCACCTGGGCCACGGGCATCACGAGGCGGAAAACAAGACGGTGCTCGACGATGTGGACGGGTTCTGGGGTTTGACGAAGCACCGGCTGGCGAAGTTCAAGGGCCTGAACCGGAATACGGCTTATTTACATTTGAAAGAATGCGAGTTTCGCTACAATTATAGACATGAGGAATTATACGCAGTACTACTTAATCTTCTCAAGACTTTTCCATTAAACTTATCTTGACCATAATTTGTTTCTAGCGACAATTGGCGTGAATTACGGGAAAACCAGTAATTTTACGTTACCAAAGTCTGTCGCTTATGAAAAAAGTAAACAAAAAACGCTTGCCGTTCGGGTGGCCGGGCGTGCCAGTGCAAACAAGATCTGGTCGGGGTACTGCATATAAACCTTTACCGTACAGCGTTTCAGCAATAAAAAATATTGTGCTCCGCAGCCATGCGGCGCATGCAACTAATTCTAAAGATCTCGATTTAGATTTTGGTTGATGATAAGCGGGTGATAATCTTGTCGCCTGCTTTTTCTTTTTGTACCTGGTTTAACCCGGCTCAAGGCAAAGCAATAGGGCGGCATCCCAATATAACGTCGTTCCATACCACAGAATCAACTTATCAAGAAAAAATAGTATTAACCAAAAAAAAATGTATGTCCCCTCCAAAAAATTTACAAATCAATTGCGTTAAGAAAGAGTTAAGTAATTTATATTTGTCTGTTAAAATTCTGTTAAACAACTAAATTATGCTTATGAGGAAAGGTCTAACCGCACTTTTCCTGATCCTGGTTTGTATATCGGGACAGGTATTGGCGCAGAGCCGAACCATTAAAGGAAAGGTTACAGCGGCAGATGACGGTACCCCTATCATTGGTGCCACGGTGATTGCTAAGGGCACAAATGTCGGAACCGTAACAAATGCTGAGGGTATGTATTCCCTGAACGTTCCTAATGGTGTAGACGTACTGGTGGTTAAATTCATCGGTATGCGTGACCAGGAGGCGAGAATCTCCGGTTCAACCGTAAACGTCGTTTTGACTACCGACGTTACCAATCTCACAGAAACAGTCGTAACGGCCCAGGCTATCCGCAGGGAGAAACGTTCGCTGGGTTTTGCCGCTCCGACCGTTAAGGCGGAGGAGCTGACCAAAGGCCAGAGCGTGAGCGCACTGAACGGTCTTACCGGTAAGGTACCTGGTCTGAACATTTCGGGTACTGCATCCGCTCCCGGTAGCTCTACCCGTATCGTACTCCGCGGTGGTTCGTCCATCACCGGTAACAACCAGGCGCTGCTGGTAGTGGATGGTGTGCCCATCGACAACAGCGGTCTTATGGGTGGCGGCGACAGCCGTTCTTCCGTTGACTTCGGTAACCGTGGTAACGACATCTCCCCGGACGACATCGAGTCCATCAACATCCTGAAAGGCCCTGCAGCCGCTGCGCTGTATGGTTCCCGCGCTTCCAACGGTGCATTGATCATCACCACCAAATCCGGCAAGAAAGGTCAATCCAAAATGAACGTTTCGTTCAATACGGCCAACACTTTCTCTTCCGTGCTGAAAATTCCCGAGTACCAGAACGAATTCGGACAGGGTTATCCTGATGATACCTATCCCGGTGGTTACCACAACGACCCGAAGGAAAACTGGAGCTGGGGCGCACCCTTTACCGGACAGGTGCAACCCTGGGGCCAGGAAATCAATGGCGTTCGCCTGCAGAAACCTTACGCTGCCATCAAAGACAACGTGAAAGACTTCTTTGACCTGGGCATGGCCACCAACAACAATCTGGCACTTTCCGGAGCTGGCGACAAAACAACCTACTTCCTGTCGCTCAACGCTTTGAATTCAGACGGAGTAATGCCTGGCCATTCCGACACGTACAACAGGTACAACGTGCGTTTCAACGGAACTGCCGATCTTGCGCACAACCTGACTACCAGCGTAAACTTCAACTACTCCAAGATCAAATCCAACATGGTTCAGGGTGGCCAGGGCGACGGTTCCGTATGGAATTCCGTTATCCAGATGCCGCGCGACATTCCCCTGACTTCGCTGAAAGACTTGAGCAACCCTTACAACAGTTTCGGTAACATTTTCGATGCTGGAGGCAACCCGTTGTACGGCTACTATGGCGCATACACGGTGAATCCTTACTGGCAGCTGGCGAACTATCGCAACGAAAATGCGGTGGATCGTATTACCGGTAACTTCCAGGTAGGTTGGAAACCCCTGTCTTGGTTGAACGTAGTTGAACGCCTTGGCGTCGATGTTTATGCTGACCGTCGTAAGTACAAATACCCGAAATTCAGCTATGCTCCTGCCGATAATACTTCCGGCGAGTACAGCAGAGCCGCGAACACCCAGGTGGGCGCCGGTAAGTACCAGGAAGAAATCTACAACCTGGCGGAAATCGTGAACGACCTCATGATCACCGCTGAGCATGAATTCAGTTCCGACTTCAAAGGGAGCATCCTGTTGGGCCATAACATCCGTCAGCGCCAGTTCGACGTTTCCGATGTGGAGACCAACCCCTCCGGCGGCCTTGTTGTGCCCGGATGGTATAATTTCGGTAACTCCAATGGTCCGATCGATGCTGTGAATACTTTCTCCCGTCGCCGCCTCATCGGTGTATACGCAGACATCAACATGTCTTACCGCAACCTGATCTTCCTGGGTCTTACCGCGCGTAACGACTGGTCTTCGACCCTGCCGAAAAACAACCGTTCCTTCTTCTATCCCAGCGTGAACGCATCATTCGTGTTTACTGAACTGATGAAAGACGCTGCAATCTCCGATTGGTTTGAATATGGTAAGATCCGTGCCAGCTGGGCGCAGGTGGGTAACGACGCCGATCCCTATCTGCTGAATACCTTCTATGACCGTACCAACATCCTCGGACCTTTCGGTGCCACCCGCTTCCCGCTTAACGGCATTCCGGGGCTGGCCCAGTCCAACAGGATCGGTAACCCCGAGCTGAAACCGGAGATCACCACCGCATTCGAGGTAGGTACAGAGATGAGCTTCTTCAAGAACAGGCTGAGCCTGGACTTCTCTTACTATCAGAACAAGTCTAAAGACCAGATCCTGAGCATCCCGATCTCTGCGGCCAGCGGTTTCACTTCCAAAGTGGTGAACGCAGGTTCTATCCAGAACCGTGGCGTTGAGCTCGCGCTGCGCGGTACGCCTATCCAGACTTCTTACGGTCTTAGCGTTGAACTGTACGGTACATACACCAAGAACAAGAGCGAAGTGCTTTCGCTGCTGCCGGGTGTGGACCAGATCGTTCTGGGCGGTTTCGGCGGTATGTCTATCGTAGCCGCTGTGGGCAAACCGTACGGTACCTTCTACTCCCAGGACCTTCGCAAGACGCCTGACGGAAAAGTTATCGTAAGCTCCAACTCCGGCAACCCGTTGCTGACGCCTGCATCTGTATACCTCGGAACTTACAACCCGGATTATATGGCATCCCTCGGTACCAACATCAAGTTCAAAAACTGGAACCTCGGCGTACTGTTCGACACCAAGCAGGGCGGTATGTTCTATTCCAGGACGAAGGACCTGATGGACTTCGTAGGTGTATCGAAAGAATCCGCTGCCAACGGCCGCGTTCCCCATCCGTACCCGAATTCTGTGATCGTAGATCCGAACGATGCCAGCAAATTTATCGCGAACACGAAGCCGTATGATATGGTGACTTACTGGTCCAACATCATACCGGCAGGCCAGCACGTACTGGATGGCTCTTTCGTAAAACTCCGTGAAGCGAACCTGAGCTACCGTTTCCCGAAAAGCATGCTGAATAAAGGTATCTTCAGCGACGTTACCATTGGTCTGTTCGGTAACAACCTGTTCATGTGGACTCCGAAAGAAAACGAGTACGTAGATCCTGAAGTGAACTCTGGTGGTTCTTCCAACGAACAAGGTCTGGACTTCTCCGCCCAGCCCTCCCTGCGGAACTTTGGCTTTAACGTGAAAGTTACTTTTTAACAGTTACTAAAAAATTGAAGAATGAGAAAATTGAATATAAAGAAAGTGGCTTTGGCTGTTACGATTGCCGTGACGGCGGTGGGCTGCGGTAAGTTTCTGGATGTGAACGATAGCCCCAACCAGCCTTTGACGGCAGACGTGAAACTACTGTTGCCGTCTGCACAGGCGGCTACGGCACATGTGCTCTCCAACCAGTTTGGTATTACCGGCGGCCTGTGGTCTCAATACTGGACGCAGAACCCGTTCTCGAGCCAATACCGGAACACCGAGCGTTACACGATCCAGCCTTCTACTTCCAACAGTCCCTGGGCTATTCTGTACGCCGGCGCCTTGCAGGATTACAAGCGCGTAATCGAGAATGCGGGCAGTCTCAACCAGCATGCGGCTATCGCCCTGGTAATGAGAGCTTATACGTACCAGATGATCACCGATGCCTGGGGCGACGTTCCGTTGAAGGACGCCCTCAACGAAGGTGTTAGCCTGAACATCCCGTATCAGTCCCAGAAAGTTGTTTACGACAGCATATTCCTGTGGCTCGACCGCGGCTTGGCCATCCTGAATCCTTCCAGCCCCAACAAGGTTGGAGGTGAAGATCTGGTTTTCGGCGGCAACATCAACCAGTGGATCCGTTTTGCCAATACCCTGAAGCTGCGCGCCTACCTGCGCCTCAGCGGTATTGATGCAACGCGTGCCGAAACCGGTGTAAAATCGCTTGAAGGCAAACCGCTGCTGTCTTCCTCCGCTGCGATCCAGTACGCCACGACCGGTGGTAACGAGAACCCCCTGTTCTCCGAGATACTCGGCCTTGGCAGAACGCAGAACCTGGTAGCCAGCAACACTTTCCTGGACGCGATGAAGGCAAATAAAGACCCTCGTCTGAAACAACTTTACACCACAGTTACTTACGATGGCGTTGAGGATACCGTAATCGGTAACCGCCAGGGTAACTTTACTGCTTCTCCGGACTTCGATCTGTCGTTCCCCAGCGCTGCAACCGGTGGCCTCGGTGCTGACAACAATTCCGCCACTGCCCCAGTAGTGCTGATCTCCGAAGCGGAAAGTTATTTCCTGCAGTCGGAAGCACGTGCACGCGGCTGGTTCACCGCCGGTAGCGCGCAAACGCTCTTCAATAACGGTATTACTGCCAGCTTCGAAGCCAACAAAATCGGTGCTCAGGCCGCTGCCTACATCGCTAGCGCTACTGCCGCCCAATGGCCCGGAAGCATGGCCGATCAGATCAAAGCGATCATTACGCAGAAATACTTCGCCATGAACGGCTGGCAGACATTCGAGGCCTGGACCGAATGGCGTCGCACGGGTTATCCCGATTTCTTCGTGCTGTCGTCTAACCAGGGCCTCAGCGGAAAATTCCCCGTTCGCTTGCCTTATCCTGAAACGGAAGCCAACACCAACGGTGAGTTCGGCAACGTAAAACACAGACCTAACAGCGAACGCCTCTGGTGGGATATTGCCGACTAAGTCTTGTGAATTTATATGTATTCAGAAAGGCCGTTCCGTTCACCCGGAACGGCCTTTTTTTGCCCTTTCCCCATAAAATATCCCCCCAAATTTCCAATCACATTTAAGTGTACTATCATATCTGTTGAAATTCAGTATCTTGTGGTTCATTCTGTTACACCTTCGGGGCATTAGACAAAAACGTAATCACATGAACAAAACGCTACCGCTATGGCTTTTGACCGCCATCAGCATTCCGGGCGTTGCACAGACACCAGGTAGTAGACCAGATTCTGTTATCCCTTCGAAACGGCTTCTGGACGAAGTCGTTATTTCAGGTTATAACACCGCCACCCGCAAGCAATACACGGGAGCGGCCACCATCGTAACGGGAGACAAATTCCGTATGGCCCCCACCGCATCTTTCGACCAGATGCTGCAGGGCCGTGCGCCCGGACTTTACGTGGCAACGGGAAGCGGTCAGCCCGGCGCCGCCGCGCGCATGGTGATCAGGGGCACCGGCACCAATAACGACATCAGCAATTTCCGCGCCTCCGCTCCGCTCTATATCGTGGACGGAATTGCCGTGGAAAGCGGTGTTTTCCTGGGATTGAACCCGGCAGACTTCGAATCCGTCAGCGTCCTCAAAGATGCCAACGCCACGGCGCTCTACGGTTCCCGCGGCGCCAACGGCGTGGTGATCGTCACCACCCGGAGAGGGCAGCAGGGCGATGTCCGCTTTGCCTTCAACACCCGCCACGGCATTTCCCAAATTTCCCGCCGCCATTTCGATATGATGAATACGAAAGAAAGGTTGCAGTTTGAGGAAGAAGTGGGCCTGGAAAATGGCCGCACCATCGGCGCCGGATGGATCTTTTCCATGAAAAATCCCGCCAACGCCAATCTTCCCGCCGATGTGAAAGCCCGCTACCAGGGTATTCTCGACAGTCTCGGCGGCATCCAAACCAACTGGATGGATCACCTCATGCGCGATGCAGCGCCTTTCCACGAATACGAACTTTCCGCCACCGGCGGTTCCGACAAAGTTCGGTTCTACTCATCCGCCAGCTATCTATCCCAACAAGGCATCGCCTATCGCTCCGGCCTCGACCGGTATACCTTCCGTACCAATGTAGACGCTACCGGCAAAAAACTGCGCCTCTCCATTAATACGGCTATCGGATACACCGGCAGCGATCTGATCGAAGACGAAGCCACGCAATCCGTCGGCAATCCCTTCGCTTCCGTTTATTACGCATTGCCTTACGAACAACCCTACGTTAACGGCGTGCTGGTGCATAGCGGCAATAAAGCCAGTTTCGGCGGCGTGTACGATACCCGTGAAGGTTCTGACGCCATCGAGCGGATGCAGACCACCACCAACCGCCTGAACCAGCTGAAAGGGCTCCTCAGCTCATCGCTGCGGTACCAGGTGAACGATTGGCTGTATGCAACCTTCAATATGGGGATGGATTTCCGCGAAAACAATGAAATCCGCAGCGCGGCGCCGGGCTCCCTGGCCGGTAAATCGGCACCGGGGGGGCAGGGGTATCATGAAGAAAAAGTCAACCACTTCTTCCAGTTCACTTCTTCCGCCGGCATTACGTACGACAAGCTGCTGGCCGGGCGCCACCGGCTCGTGGTGGCGGGGTTTTATGAATTCAACCGCCTGAAATACCAAAGTTTGCAGGCGAAAGGTTTCGGCTTGACGCCGGGCCTCGGTGGCACGCTTTCCGGTACCACGCCCGGTTCGGCCGTCAACGGGTTCATCCCGCAGGTAAGCGGGGAACGGACGGGAATGGCGCTGGCATCGTGGGTAGGGCTGGTGCGTTACCTGCTCGACGAGCGCTTCAGCCTCAACTTCAGTTACCGGTACGACGGCTCGTCGACACTCCCGAAAAAGAACCGCTGGCAGCCGTTTTACTCCATCGGCGCGGGGTACGACCTTCCCGGGCTCGAAAACGTAGCGTGGATCAATACTTTGCGCGTTCGCGCCAGCTACGGTACATCCGCAGCGCCGCCGAACCAGTATTTCGCCTACGCAGCGGGGTACGGGGCTACGCGGTACGACGGTCAGCCGGCCATTGCGCCCGTTGCCATCGGCAATCCCGATTACGAATGGGAGAAAACGCACATGACCAACCTCGGCCTCGATCTCGCATTCTTCGATCATCGCCTGCGCCTGGTGGCAGATTGGTATAACCGCGAAACGAAAGGCTTTTTCCTGAGCGAACGGCTGTCGATGACGAGCGGTTTCGATTCCCGGAACATCAATGCCGGCAATGTCCGTAACCGCGGCGTGGAACTGGACCTGAACGGGGATATCATCCGGAAGAAAGACCTGACCTGGTCGGCCGGCGTTAACTTCACGTACAACCGGAACCTGGTAACGAGCCTCGGCAGCGCCAATCAGTACCAGGTGAGCACATTCCTCATCCGCGAAGGACTGCCCGTCAATTCCCACTACATCGTAAAATATGCGGGCGTTGATCCCCAGACCGGCGAAGCCCTGTATTACGACCGCAACGGCAATATCAATTCGAATTATAGTTTCAGCGCCAGCGTGGCCGAATTCGGCGCCAACGATCCTAAAATATACGGCGGCTTCAACACGGGCGTTCGCTGGAAAAACTGGTCGGCCGATGTGCTGTTTTCGTATATGACGGGCATTTCCCGTTACAACGCGATGGACTGGTATACGCTGAACAACAATTCCAACGTGTACAGCAACCAGTCGCGCCGCTGGCTCAACCGCTGGCGCAAGGCCGGAGAAGCAGCGGAAGAAGCGTCTTTCGGCAGCCCGCGGACGTTCTCGTCCCGCCACATCCAGGATGCATCGTTCCTGCGTTTGCGTACCGCGCAGATCACTTACAACCTGCCGGAAAGCCTGCTGGCGCGTACGCAGGTGATCAGGGGCGTAACGGTGTACCTGCAGGGCCAGAACCTGTTGACATTCACCAAATGGAACGGTTTTGATCCGGAAGATTACAATGCCAACGCGTTTTTTGAATATCCCGCACCGCGCACGATGGTGGCGGGCGTTCGTGTCCAGTTCTAAAATCAATCAGGAATGAAATCAATGTTTAGATATAGTTTGATAGCGGTGTGGATGATGGCGGCTTCCTGCCTGGGAGACCTCGACGTCAAGCCCACCAACATCAAAGACCAGACGGTAGCGTTCAATTCGATAGACGACGTGAATGCCGCCGTTTTGGGAGCGTATGCTTCGCTCAACGGTCAATCCATCAAGATCAGCTCGCTTATCGCGGATGAAAATATGATGCCGCTGGAAAACACCGTGAATACCGGTGGAACGGTGTTCAGGTGGCAGCACAACGAATCTACGCCCGATGTGTTGCCCGTTTGGAAAAGCAATTACCAGGCCATCGACCGGGCGAACCGCATCCTTGCCGTGATCGACGGTGTGCCTGCCGAATCGCATGAATTAGAGCGGAGGCAACAGTTAAAAGGGGAGCTGCTGGCGTTGCGGGCATATTGCCACCTGGAAGTGCTCCGCAATTATGCGGTGTCTTATGATGGGAACGACGACGGTATTCCCGTGATGACCTCCTCCCAGGTTTCGCAACCCGGCCGGAGCAAGGTGAGCGCGGTTTTCGCGCAGATCCGCAAAGACCTCGGCGACGCGAAGCTGCTCATTCCCGCCAACTGGACAAGCGCCACGCGCATTACCCGGCTGGCCGTGTTCGCCATCGAAGCACGCACCGCGCTCTACCAGCAGGATTGGACGGCGGCCATCGCCGCTGCGGATGAAGTGATCGGCGCGGTGCCATTGGCTACGGAGCAGCAATTCCCCGGCATCTGGACCGACCTGGCCACGCAGGAAGTGATCTGGAAACTGAAAAGGGAACCTTCGGACGAGCGTTTCGGCGCCTTCTACCGGACGAACGCAGGGATGGTGCTGTATGCGCCGTCATTCAAACTGCTGGCGGCTTTCGATGCATCGCACGACGTCCGCTTCAGCAGCTGGATCGCCGATCTCGATGCTGCGCCCGCAAGCACCCGCTGGACGGTCACGAAATATACCGGCAGTTCCGCCAACCTGAACCTGACCGACGTCAAGCTGTTCCGTGTTTCGGAAATGTATCTCATCCGGGCGGAAGCGCAGGCGCGCAAAACCGGCGCCAACATCGCCGCGGCCAATTCCGACCTGGAAACCCTGCGCTCCAGCAGGATCGATAATTACGTGCATTCCGGCTACGGTACCGCCGCGCAGGTGCTCGACGCCGTTGAAGCCGAACGCTTCCGCGAACTGGCTTTCGAAGGGCATCGGTATTACGACCTCCGCCGCTGGAAGAAAGATATCGTAAGGCTGCCGCAGGATATCGTGAGCGTTGGCGGAAATGTGCTGACGTTGCCGGTTACGAAAAAACAGTATTTCATGCCGATCCCTTTCGAGGAGATGCAGGCGAACCGGAATATCGGCCAGCATCCGCTGTATCGATAGGGATAACGCAACATCCTTACCTGGAAAAGCCCGGAAGCCAACGCTTCCGGGTTTTTTGATGCCGGGCATAAAAAAGGAGCCTCCGTGCGGAGGCTCCTTTTTGTTTACAGCGGAACTGCAATTATTTCAACACTTCAGCCAGTTTCTTTTCCAGTTGATTACCGCGCAGGTTGGCAGCGATGATCTTGCCGGCGGGGTCTACCAGGATGTTGGTAGGGATGGCGTTGATGCCGTACAGCGGAACAACGGAAGATTCCCAGAATTTGAGGTCGCTCACGTGCGTCCAGGCGAGCTGGTCGTCGGAGATGGCCTTCATCCAGGCACCTTTTTCCTTGTCGAGCGAAACGCCGAGGATGGTGAAGTTTTTGTCTTTATACTGATTGAAAGCCGCGACTACATTGGGGTTTTCCTGGCGGCAGGGGCCGCACCAGCTGGCCCAGAAATCGACCAGAACGAATTTCCCTTTGAAGGAGCTGAGTTTGATCTGTTTGCCTGCGGGATCGGGGAGCACGAAATCGGGCGCTACCTGTCCAACCATGGCGGCAGGGCCTGCTTTGGCTTCTTCGGCGCCGCCTTTTTCGAGGGTTTCGAGGCCGGCGAGGGTGTTTTTCACGAAGCCGTTTTCAGGGAATCGTTTGGCGATGTCCTGGAAATCTTTTTTATGGGCTACGCGATCTGCGGCGTCTTCAAAACCGGCGAGTTCCATGGCGAAAACCGCGGGAACGGGGTTTTTGGAAGCGCGGGCGGCGGCGAGGAAATGTTCCCGGAAGCTTTTGGTTTCCTGGTCCATGGCGGCGCGGCGCGCGTCGAGGACGCTATCGGGTGTTTGGGCGATACGCATGCTGTCGAACGCCTGCATTTCCTTGCTCAGCGTCTGCGATTTCTCGCTGTAATATTTCAGTAACTGCTGGATTTCGGTGGTGGCTTCGGACCCTTTCACCTGGATTTTTTCCAGTTCGTTATAATCGCCGGTGATGCTCATATCGCCCGCATCGAGGGCGAGGAAGATATATTTTCCGCTTTCGAACCGGATGGCGTAGAGGCCTTGTTCGGGGACCATGCCTTCGAGGGTGATTTTTCCGGACGCGTCTTTAACGGCCGCCGTATCCACGATTTTGGTGGAGTTTTCCATCACTTCTTCGAGGTACACCTTTTCCAGAGGGGTGTTCGCCAGTTGCACATCGATCTTGAACGCGCCTTTCTCCGGGTGACTGTTGCAGCTTGCCAGTAAGGCGGCCGCTCCTGTCAGCCAAATCGCAAATTGTTTCATGGGCTTTTCGTTTAGTTGGATTTTCAATCAAAAATAGTCCTAAATCCCCGGAAGGGTTCTCCGGAAATGTTAAAATTATGTAGTCGGTTAATTAAACAAATCACCTGAAATGGTCATTTCCCTGCGGTATCGGCTCCAGCGGGGGGCGTAAGCGCGGAATGGGCCTGTGGCGGGGCTTTTTCGGGAGATGTTATCCGGGATGAGCGGCAGTCGTTAACCGTTGAGGCGCTTGAGCAGCAACTCGTTAGTTAATTTCGGGTCTGCCTTTCCCCCGCTCATTTTCATGACTTCGCCGACGAACATCCCGATGAGACCTTTTTTCCCCGAGCGAAATTCCGCCACTTTTGCCGGGAATCTGGCCAGCACTTCATCGATTACGGGGAGGATGCTGCCGGCATCGGTTTCCTGGATGAGATTGAGGGCGGTGGCCACTTCCAGCGGTGTTTTACCGGGTTGTTCGATCATGGCGGGCAGGATGCGGGAGGAAGCGATGGAGAAATTCACCTTTCCGTCGTGGATCAGCGCAATGAGCGCGGCGAGGGCGGAAGGGTTGAGGGGGAAGTCGGAAATAGCGGCATTGCGCTCGTTGAGCCACGATTTAACGGGGCCGAGCATCCAGTTGGAGGCGGCCTGTGCGTGGGGCGTTTCGGCCATGAGGGCTTCGAAATACACGGTGGTTTCGCGGTCGTCGCAGATCACGCGGGCATCGTATTCGCGAAGGCCCAGCTGGCTGGTATAGCGGGTCACTTTTTCTTCGGGAAGCTCCGGCAGCGAGCGGCGCACCTGGTCGAGGAAGGCTTCCGTCAGCCGGAAAGGCGCCAGGTCCGGCTCCGGGAAATACCGGTAGTCGTTGGCTTCTTCCTTGGAACGGAGGGAAAACGAGCTGCCGTTGGAGGCGTCGAAGCTGCGGGTTTCCTGGACAATGGTGCCCCCGGTTTCCACGAGCTCGATCTGCCGTTTGATCTCGTTTTCGATCGCGCGCTTCACGTTGCGGATGGAGTTCATGTTCTTCACTTCCACTTTGGTGCCGAGCGTGGTTTCGCCTTTGAGGCGGATGGAAACGTTGGCGTCGCAGCGCATGGAGCCTTCTTCCATATTGCCGTCGCACACATCGAGCCAGCGAACGAGCCGGCGGAGCTCGGTGAGGTAGGCGTAGGCTTCGTCGGCCGAGCTGAGGTCGGGCTCCGTCACGATCTCCACGAGGGGAACGCCGGCGCGGTTATAGTCGATGAGCGTGTTGTGAGGGTCCTGGTCGTGGATGGATTTCCCGGCGTCTTCTTCGAGATGGATGCGGTTGAGCTGCACATTCCGGGCGGTCCCGTCCACGAAAATGGGCACATGGCCGCCCACGCAGATGGGAGCGGTGTGCTGGCTGATCTGGTATCCTTTCGGGAGATCGGGGTAGAAGTAGTTCTTCCGGGCGAAGAAGTTTTCCTGCTCGATACGGCAATGACAGGCAAAACCGAGCCTGATGGCCAGTTCTACCGCCTTTTTGTTCATGAAGGGCAGGGTGCCGGGGTGCCCCAGCGTAACGGGACTGATATGCGTGTTGGGCTGACCGCCGAAGGCGGCGGAGTCGCTGGCGAATAATTTGCTGACTGTCAGCAGTTGGGCATGCACTTCCAGGCCAATTACCGCTTCATATTTGTTATAATCGATGCTCGCACTCATAATATTGATATCACTGCTGATTCGCACAAAGATATTCAAACTGTAAAAAAGCAGGGAATTTTCACGAAATTGTATCATCAACGTTCCATCCTATGGCTGCTATCCAAGATATTCACCAGGCCCAGCGCCGCTTTTTCGACTCCGGGGCCACCCGTTCCCTGCAATTCCGTAAATCCGCCCTCAAGCAACTGAAAAAATCCCTCAAACGGCACGAAGCAGCCATCCTGGCCGCACTCCGGGCCGATCTCCGGAAAGCGCCGGTAGAGGCTTTCGGCAGCGAAGTCGGGCTTTTGTATGACGAGATCGATCATACCCTCACCAATCTCCGCCAGTGGATGCGCCCCCAACCGGTCAGCTCCCCGCTCATGCATTACCCTTCATCCAGCACGGTGTACCGCGAGCCCAAAGGACTGACGCTCCTCATCGGCCCCTGGAATTACCCATTCCAGCTGGTGGTGAATCCGCTCATCGGGGCGGTGGCGGCGGGCAATTGCGCCATCGTGAAGCCTTCCGAACTGGCGCCCGCTACGGAAGCTGTGGTAGCCAAAGTGATCGCTGACGCGTTTGCGCCGGAGCACGTGACCACCGTTTTAGGGGACGGCGCCAAAGTAGTGCCCGAAATCATGGCCTACCGGTTCGATCATGTATTTTTTACGGGCAGCATCCCCGTGGGCCGGAAAATCCTGGAAATGGCCGCGCCCCATCTCACCCCCGTAACGCTGGAACTGGGCGGGAAAAGCCCCTGCGTGGTAGACGCCGGCGCCGACATTACAACCGCTGCAAAAAGGATCGTGTGGGGGAAATGCTGGAACGCCGGGCAAACATGCATCGCGCCGGATTATGTGCTGGCCGATAAAAAAATATTGCCGCAATTGCTCGAAGCGCTGCGCGATGCCGTCACGAAATTCTATGGCGACGATCCCGCCAAAAGCCCCGATTACCCGCGCATCATCAACGAGCGGCAGTTCGACCGCCTGGCCGGCTACCTGGGCGAAGGCACGGTTTTTTCCGGCGGGCAAACCGACCGGTCCGACAAATACATCGCGCCCACCATTCTCACGGATATCAAGCCCGACGCGAAGGTGATGCGGGAAGAAATCTTCGGGCCCATATTGCCGGTGATCCCTTATAACGGCACCGATGAAGCCGTGAAAATGATCGCTGCCAATCCGTATCCGCTGTCGCTGTACATTTTCACCAAGAGCTCACGCACGGCGAAAACGCTCGTGGAGAAAGTGGCTTTCGGGGGAGGTTGCATCAATAATACGCTGGTGCATTTCACGAACCTGGAGATGCCGTTCGGCGGGATTGGTCCCAGCGGGATGGGGCGCTATCACGGGAAGTACAGTTTCGACGAGTTCACGCATGTGAAGGGCGTGATGAAAACGGGCACCTGGCTGGATGTTCCGGTGAAATATCCGCCGTTCGGGAATAAGTTGAAAATGCTGAAGATGCTACAGAAATAGGCGGAAAATCCGACCGGAAAAGTTTCGCGTTTCGTGAATCGTTATCATTGAAATGATCGGTTTGCGAAACGTTTTTTTATGCAGGTATCTGAAGTAATATTTTTCGGTGGATGTAAGAAAACGCAGCAAACGCACAACTAATAATTGAGGAGGATTTTGAGAAAAATGGCTGCAATATTTTTATGAAAAGGTGCCGAAGAAGTTCTGTGTTTCGCAAGTGGTTATTATTGAGTTGAACATTTTAAAACATGAAACGTATGACTACAAACTAACTTGTGACCAAAGCATGAAGACCGGGCGCGTAGTTTCGTTCAATATGCGTGGAGAGAACGATCCGCGTGAGCTAGTTGATTCCGGCAAAGTTTTCCCTGGGCGTGAATAACCGATAGTTGAATATTATGAGTGATTCGCAGGTAGTAGCCAAACTACAAGCGATCGGACCGGAAAGTGTTGTTGGGCCTGGCGATGGGATGCTTTGGTAGATCGCTATCTTCCGGATTAACGATCAGTAAAATATAAAAACGGCCCGGGAACTCCCGGACCGCCTCTCTTTGCTTTACACTAAACTATATATCTGCCTTACTGTTTACAAATTTTCGGACCGCAGTTTACGCGGTACTTTTACCGTCAGCGTTTCGGTTTTGCCGTTGCGGCGGATGCTGAAACCGATGCTGGATTTATCTTTCGCTCCGCGATAACCGGCAACCACTTCCCGGGCGCTTTTTACCGGCTGGCCGTCGATGGAAAGAATGACATCGCCTGTTTTGAATCCGGCTTTTTCAGCGGCGGAACCGTTTTCTACGGATTGAACGGTGGCGCCGTCGTTCGCTTCACGGTCCTGCACCTGGAGGCCCAGTTTGGCCTGGGCGTTGGGGTTGAAAAGGTCGTCGAAGCCGCGGGGCATCTGGAAAACGCGGGGCTCGTCGTCGAGCATCCGCGGACTGCGGAAACGGCGGCCGCGCATCGTGTCTGCAGCACTATCCCGCGGTTGTAATTTGGCGGTTGCTTTTTGTTCTTTCTTATCGCGGAGGTAGAGAACGGTCACTTCGTCGCCGGGCTGGAGTTTTCCAATGGTTTCGAAAAGGTCTTGCGGCTCGGAGATTTTAGTATCGTTGACTTTCGTGATCACGTCCCCGGCTTTGAGCCCTGCTTTGGCCGCGGCGCTGTTTTCCGCAACTTCGGTAATGGTGGCGCCTGCTGCGGCGGATTTTTCGGTGATCACGCCCAGTACAGCTGGCCCCGGCCTGATGGCGTCTTCCAGGAGGTTTTCGGGCATATGGTCGGGGAAGTTTCCGTTTCGCGGTATGATGACGCGGCGTTTCACGGAAAGCCCGTCGCCCTCGTATTCCCGGATGGGCTTGCCATCCACGAACACTTCGCCGTCTTTGATCTCTACGGTTACTTTCGCATTTTGCGTTTCGCCTTTGCGTTTGATGATGATCTCGTCATATTCTCCCAGTTTATGACCGCGCCCGTCTTGTGCGGATACCGCGGTCGATGCCAGGGTAAATGCGAGGAGGAGGGTACTGCCGGAAAAAAGGAGTCTGCGCATAATATCAGCTGTTTTTTTAGTGACAGGGCAAATTTACAGGCCGGGGAGGGTAAAAAAATGTTAAAAAAGCGGTGGAGGCGATAACGGAATGTTAAAATAAAGAAAGGCTCCGGGAGGAGCCTTTCTATCATCAGAGGATGCTTTTCACTTTTTCGATGACCGTGGGGAACTGGCTGACGTCTTGCCCGCCGGCATTGGCCATGGAAGGCTGTCCGCCGCCGCCGCCTTTGATGAGGCCGGCAACCTGTTCCTTGATGATCTTCTGGGCGTTGAGGCCTTTGTTTTTCACGAGGTCGTCAGACAAAAGGACGGCCACTTGCGCTTTGCCGCCGACGTTGGCGCAGAGCACTGCCGCGAAGGGCGCGGTCAGCAGGTCTCTCAGGACGTTCGCGTAAAGCCTTACCGCATCAGCGCTGGAAGCGTCTACCACAGTGCCCACGAACTGTACGCCGTTCACGGTTTCCGCTTTTTGCGGGAGGCTGGCCGCGGCCTGTTGTACCTGTTTCAGTTCGAGGGCAGCAAGTTGCTTTTCGAGGGCCGATTTTTCGGCAACGAGCGTTTCCACGGCTTTGGCGGGCTCTTTCGGGTTTTTGACAGCCGCTTTGATTTCTTTCAACTGCGCGATCTGTTCATTAACATATGCTTCGGCCTTGGCGCCGGTAACGGCTTCCACCCTTCTCACGCCGGCCGCAACTGCGCCTTCGGAGAGGAATTTGAAGAGCCCGAGCTCGCCCGTATGGCCTACGTGCGTGCCGCCGCAAAGTTCGAGGGAATAATTGGGATCGATGGTCACCACGCGTACGGTGTCTCCGTACTTCTCGCCGAAAAGCGCCATGGCGCCCAGGCTCATGGCTTCATCGCGGGGCATTTCGCGGATGATCACGGGGATGTTTTCCCGGATTTTCCCGTTCACGATGGCTTCGATGGAGGCCAGCTCTTCGTCGGTCACTTTGGCGAAATGGGAGAAATCGAACCGGAGATATTCCGCGTTCACCAGCGAGCCTTTCTGCGCCACATGCGTGCCCAGCACCTGGCGAAGGGCGGCGTGCAGCAAGTGGGTAGCGGAGTGGTGACGGGCGATGTCCTGGCGCTTGAGCGCGTCTACTTCCGCTTTTACCGCCGCTTCCGGATGGGCCGGTAACTGGTCGGTAAAATGAACGATGAGGTCGTTTTCCTTTTTGGTATCGGTAACGGCGATGGCTTCCGTTCCAAAGTACAAGGTGCCGGTGTCGCCCACCTGCCCACCGGATTCGGCGTAGAAGGGGGTTTTGTCGAGCACGATCTGGTACTGTTTTTTGCCTTTCGCCGTGATTTGGCGGTATTTCAGCACTTTGGCGTCCGTGGTCAGTTCGGTATAGCCTACGAAAACGCCGGAAGGCTGTTCGTCCAGTACGCTCCAGTCACCCAAATCGAGGGTGGTGGCGGCGCGCGAACGGTCTTTTTGCTTTTGCAGCTCTATTTCAAACCCTTTTTCGTCGACCTCCAATCCTTTTTCCGATGCTATTAGCTTAATAAGATCGAGGGGGAGCCCATACGTATCGGAAAGTTCGAAAGCGGCGCTGCCATCGATTTTCTTCGTAGTGGATGTAGTGGTGGACGAGCTTAATGTTTCGAAGCGGTCCAGGCCGCTTTCCAATGTTCTTAAGAAACTGGTTTCTTCTTCGAACACTACTTTTTTCACGAAATCGAGCTGGTTGTACAGTTCCGGGAAAACGGTACGGAATTCTTCCGCGAGCATCGGTACCAATTCGTGCAGGAGCGGCTTTTTCACATCGAGGAAAGAGAAGTAGTAACGAACTGCCCTGCGGAGGATGCGGCGGATCACATAACCGGCCCCTGTATTGGCAGGCAGTTGCCCGTCGGCGATGGTGAAGGATATGGCGCGGATGTGATCGGCGATCACGCGGAAGGCGATGTCGGTTTTTTCGGTCTGACCGTATTTTTTGCCGCAAAGCAGCTCCGTGGCGTGGATCAGCGGGGTGAAAACGTCGGTGTCGTAATTGGACTGTTTGCCCTGGATCACGCGTACCAGGCGTTCGAAGCCCATGCCGGTGTCTACGTGCTGAGCGGGGAGAGGCACGAGGGAGCGGTCTTTCATGCGGTTGAACTGCATGAATACGTTGTTCCAGATCTCGATGACCTGCGGGTGGTCGTTGTTCACGAGGTCTTTCCCCGGAACGGCGACTCTTTCGGCGTCTGTACGGCAATCCACATGGATTTCGGTGCAGGGGCCGCAGGGGCCGGTTTCGCCCATCTCCCAGAAGTTATCCTTTTTATTGCCCAGCAGGATGCGGTCTTCCGCGATGTGGCGCTTCCAGAAATCGAAAGCGTCCGCGTCCATGGGCAGGTTTTCAGCTTCGCTGCCTTCGAAAACGGTCACGTACAGGCGGTCTTTCGGGAGTTTATACACTTCCGTCAGCAATTCCCAGCTCCAGGCGATGGCTTCTTCCTTGAAATAATCCCCGAAGCTCCAGTTCCCCAGCATCTCGAACATGGTATGGTGATAGGTGTCTATCCCCACTTCTTCCAGGTCGTTATGTTTGCCGCTCACACGGAGGCACTTCTGGGTGTCCGCGACGCGGGTCCACTGCGGCTGCTTGTTACCAAGAAAAATGTCTTTGAACTGGTTCATCCCCGCGTTGGTGAACATCAGCGTGGGGTCGTTTTTCAGTACGATCGGTGCGGAAGGGACGATGTGGTGCCCCTTGGACACGAAAAAATCCAGGAACTGTTGCCTGATCTGGGCTGCGGTCATAAAATATTAGTCGGTATTAATATCTAATTTTAGTATTATAATTGCATCCGTCCTGAAATTGGCGTTATTTTGTGATTGTCGCAAATAGGCCCGCCGAGAAAATTGAGATGCAAAAGGTTGACGTTTTAGCCTAATTCTCTTAGGTTTGCGGACCCCGGTTACAACCGTTCAATTTTTTAGCGCAAGGTGGAATGCGGTGCAAAAATATCGAAATAATCATAACTAGCTAACCGCCATTTTCCGGGGCCAATCCGCCCGGGAACCGGGTTTATAATAAATTTTAACGGGGGGCGTTCTATCGTACGCTGCTATCAACCGCTAATGGTTCATGAAGAAAGTCAAATATTTTTATAATACTCAAACGCTTAAATACGAAAAGCTCGTAGTCTCCGTCAAGGTGAAAGTCCTCCGGATCCTCGGCTTCCTGTCTGCCGCCATCGTCACCGGCATGCTCTTCCTCACGGTCTCTTACCGGTTCCTCGATTCCCCCAAGGAAACGATGCTCCGCCGCGATCTCGATAATATGCAGGAGGAATATAATACCCTGCAAGACCAGGTGAAAGAACTGAAAGGGCAGCTCGGCGAGCTTCAGCATCGCGACAACGAAATTTACCGCGTCATCTTCGAAGCCGCTCCCATCCCGGATAGCGTGCGGGCGGGGCAAGACGAGAAATCCAAAGAAAACCTCGCCCTGTCCGCCAAACCCGAAAGCGAAATCATCGCCGCCACCAAAAAAATGCTGGCGGAAATCGGGAACCGCGTCCAGCTCCAGGAAAAATCCTACCTCCAGATCGAAGATCTTATCAAGAACAAACAAAAGATGCTCGCCTCCATCCCGGCTATCCAGCCTGTGGCCAACAAGGACCTCGACAGGATCGCGTCCGGGTTCGGCTATCGCATCGACCCTATCTATAAAACCGTAAAATTCCACTCCGGCCTCGATTTCACCGCTCCTTCCGGCACGCCTATTTATGCCACGGGCGACGGTACCATCGAAGAGGCCAGCCTCAGCGACGTAGGCTACGGCAACCACGTGGTGGTGAACCACGGTTATGGCTATAAATCGCTCTACGGCCACATGGTGCGCATCAAAGCCAAGCGCGGCCAGGCCGTAAAACGGGGCGACATCCTCGGATGGGTGGGCAGCACCGGCAAATCCACCGGTCCGCACTGCCATTACGAAGTGATGAAAAACGGGGTGAAAGTAGACCCCGTGTACTTCTTTTATAATGATCTTACTCCCGAGCAATTCGACCGTATGTTGAAGATCGCGCGGTCCGGCAACCAGTCTTTCGATTAATGGAATGATTATTGAAGGAAATGGCGGTTCAGTTCATGGGATGGATTCCGTAATATTGTATCCGTAATCTTTTTCATTATCAATTAGTTTCGGTTATGATGCAGCAACTGGACTTATTCGGCCTGCCGACGCCGCCCCCGACCGCAAAGCAACCTGTGCCCGGAGTTCCCGGGGAGGAAAACGGCGCTCCTCCGGCACCGGACGCCCCGCTTGCCGCAGGTGAAACGCCGGTAAAGGGCAAAAAAAGAGGCCGGAAAAGTCTGAAAGAGCTGTCTGGCGATCCACACGTGATCCAGGAACTGGAAAAATTAACGCTCGACAAACAGTACTATTCCATCAGCGAAGTGGCCGGCATGTTCCGCGTCAACACTTCCCTGATCCGCTACTGGGAAAATGAGTTCGATATCCTCCAACCCAAAAAAAACCGGAAGGGCGACCGCCTTTTCCGGCAGGAAGATATCCAGCACCTCAAACTCATCTACCACCTGCTGCGCGAAAGAAAGTACACCATCGAAGGCGCCAAACAGAAACTCCGGGAAGACAAGCGCATCGCCTCCCGCAATTTCGAAATGGTAAAATCCCTCGAGAAAGTCAGAACGTTCCTGACGGAGTTAAAAGATCAATTATAAAACATAGGACATTATGCGTTTACACACAGTACTACTGGGATGCGGATTGTTGCTGTCTTCCGTGACCATGGGCCAGAGCAAGGCGCTCAAAGGCAAATTCGAGATGAAACAGCTCCTTTCCGACTCCTCCTACGCCTGGTTCCATAACGGCGTCAACCGCTATAACGCCAACACCACCATGGTCAACTATATCAAGACCAACAAGGATAAGATTCAACTGGTGGCTTTGGTTAACCCGGCAGACGAAGCCAGCCGCACACTCCTCCCCGAATTCTATAAAGTAATGATCCTGTCCAGCGTGCCCGAAGAATCCATCCACATGTACGCCGTGGATAATTCCGGGAACAGCGGAGACACGAAGGCAGACAGCTACAAAGTGAAAAAATATCCCACCATCATCGTGGTGCGCGACGGGAAAGAGGAAGGCCGCATCACCGGCGCCGCTTCTTCCACCGTGGAAGACGATCTGGCCAAGATCATCATGAAGATGAACGCGAAATAATTATCGTCATATACAGCGAAAAAAATCCCCTCGGGCATAGCCGGAGGGGATTTTTTGTTTCGCAGGGAAACGGATTTATGCGCTTTCCTTCATGGCCAGGCGCGCGCCGTGCTTTTCCAGGATGCGCAATGCTTCCAGGTTCACGCGCTCGCGCAACTCCAGGTACGGCGTGCCGTCGAGGATATTGGTCATGTAAATGAGTTGCAGGAGAATGGAATCTTTCCCGAAGTCGTGCAGGTTCACGCTGAAGCCGGGCTCCACATCGGGCTGCGCCTTCAGGAAAGCCTGGAGGTCTTTCACCACGGCCAGCACCGCCGCAGGAGGCGTATCGCCGGCGAGCTCCAGCTTCATGGCCACGCGCTGCTGCGTGCGCAGCGACAGGTTGTCGAGCACGCTGTCTACCATCTTTTTATTCGGAACGGTCACGAAAGTCTTTTCCAGCGTGCGGATGCGCGTGCTGCGCAGACCGATCTTTTCCACCGTTCCCTGGAAATTGTCGACCTTAACGCTGTCGCCTACACGGAATGGTTTGTCGGAAAAGATGATGAACGAGCCGATGAGGTTCTCGATGCTTTCCTTGGCGGCGAGGGCGAGGGCGGCAGCGCCGATGCCAAGACCCGCCACCAGCTTGTCTACCAGCTCTTTCCCGAAAAGTATGTAGATAAGGATTATCGCTCCGATGATATAAACGATCGCTTTGAAGAAATCGCGGAAGAAGATGACGAACTGGTCGTCGGTTTTATCGTGCGTTAGGCCGGCTTTCTTTTCCAGGATGAGCGCGAAGAAATCGATGAGTCGCAGCAGTATCCTGATGAACGTCATGCTCAGCACGATCTTCAGGACGAGCGCCAGGAGCATTTTCAACGTGAAAGGCTCGGCGCGGTTGAACACGACGATATTCAGCGCTTCGGGAAACACGAGGTGATTGCTGGCCATGATCACGGCCACCATCACCAGGAAGTATTCTATCGGCTTGAGCAGCAGCTCCACGAATTCTTTTTGCCCGATCGCGGGAGACCAGTGCCGGATAAGCCCGTACAGTGCGGCGGCGAGGCTTTTGGACAAATATCGCCGGATGAGGACAACGAAAAGAATGATGCCCGCAACGATAAGATAGTTGCGGACGGAGTTTTCGAAAAACTGTTGGTTCAGGAATTCATTCATAGCGGTGCAAATCTACGCAAATAGCGATTTCAGGTCGAGGATGCGGGAGGTATTTCCGGAAATCTGAACTACGCCGGGCGTTTTGCCTTTTTCGAAACTGCCGAACCGGTCGTCGATCCCCAGTGCCATCGCACCATTGAGGGTAGCCCATTGCAGCATGGTTTCCAAGGGGATGTGCGGGAATTTCTGGCGGAGGGTTGCTATTTCGCGCCAGATGGAAAGCTGGTGGTTGGATGCGAGACTGTCGGTCCCCAGCGTGATCGTTACGCCGGGCGTAGCCAGGAGCATGTCCACATCCGGCAGCATGCCTTCGATATACAGATTGGCGTTGGGGCAGAGGCACCAGTAGGTTTGGCCATCCCGCGCCAGCGCGGCTTCCACGTCTTGCCGGGTGGTGAAGGTGTTATGGACGAGGAGCATCGTTTGCCCCTGGTCGAAATACGGGATATAGGCGGGCAGGCTGTTGGAGCCGGTCCCGCCGATAGAGGAGGCATCCATATTGAAATGACGGTAAAATTGCAGGAATGGGCCGGTTTTGTGACGGAATAATTCGTTTTCGGCGGCGGATTCCTGGTTGTGGATGCTGATGGTGCCGTTGCTTTTGAGCCCGTTGATGAGGCGGAACAGGGTGGGCGACACGGAATAGGGCGCATGGGGGACGAGGGCAGCCGGCAGTTGCGCCTGGCGGAACTGGGCCAGTACGGCCATGGAGTGTTCCAGGCGCTGCGGGGCCGATGCGTCGGCAACGCCCATGCATTCCACGAAGGTGTGCCACACGGTCTGGTGGGCCGTCCGCCGTTTGACGGGCACGGTGGCGGCGGTGTTGGCGATGTCTCCCACGGCTACGGTCCCTTCCTGGTGCATGGCCCCGGCGGCGGCGTCTATGGCGGAATGGAGAACGTCGGCGGCGGGAGGGGTGCGGTTTTCCATGACGGCCGTGAGGAAGGCGGGGAGACCGGTGCCCTCGGGCACCGACCCTTTCATGTGCGACAGTTCAAGATGACAATGGGTGTTAATGAACCCCGGGCAAAGTATCCCATCCAATTTCACAAAATCTTCCCCTACCCACGAGCGCGGAACGAGCGCCGAAACGGTGGCGTTCTCATCCAGCACCAGCGCCCGGCCTGGGCCATGAAACTTTCTCCCGTCGAATATATCGTCTGCTGTAATCTTGATCATAAGGGTGAATTTAGGGAATGTTGGCCGGAAGCATCGCCTTCCGGCGCTTAAAATAACCGGCAAAAGCGTAATTTTGCAACCCGAACCGGCAAGGCGGGCAGGGACCAGCGGCGTAATAACGCAGGATCAAGCCCTAAATTGCTGAATTTTAATCCGGATAACCGATTTATGATAGATAAACTGGAAGCCATCAAAGGCCGATACGAACAAGTTTCCATGGCGCTTACCAACCCCGAGGTAGTAAGCGATAACAAACAATTCAGCAAGCTGAGCAAGGAATACCGCCAGCTGGAAAAAATCGTAAAGGCCTACGACGCTTATCGCAAGCTTCTTGAAGCCATCGCCTTCAATCGCGAAGTGCTCGAAAGCGGCGACGAGGAAATGCGCGAGCTGGCCAAGGAAGAAACCGAAGGCCTGGCGGAACAGAAAGATCAGATGGAGGCCGATATCCGGAACCTCCTCATCCCGAAAGACCCGCAAGACGAGAAGAACGCCATCCTCGAGATCCGCGGCGGCACCGGGGGCGACGAAGCCGCCCTTTTCGCCGGAGACCTCCTGCGCATGTACCTCCGTTATTGCGAGAACAAAGGCTGGAAAACGTCTATCATGAACGAAAACACCGGCGGCGCAGGCGGCTACAAGGAAGTAGTGGTCGAAGTGTCTGGCGATGATGTATACGGCACCCTCAAATTCGAATCCGGCGTTCACCGCGTACAGCGCGTACCCGCTACCGAGGCCTCCGGCCGCGTGCACACTTCCGCTGCTACCGTGGCGGTGCTGCCCGAAGCGGAAGAAGTGGACGTAGACGTTCGGGAAGCCGATATCAAAATGGACACCTTCCGGTCTTCCGGCGCGGGTGGCCAGCACGTAAACAAAACCGAATCGGCCGTGCGCCTCACCCACATCCCCACCGGCGTGGTGGTGGAATGCCAGGAAGGCCGCAGCCAGCACTCCAACCGCGACATCGCCATGCGCATGCTCCGGACCCGCATTTACGAAGCGGCCGTCCGCAAGCATGAAGACGCCATCGCTTCGCAACGTAAATCACTGGTTTCCACGGGCGACCGCTCCGCGAAAATCCGTACGTACAACTATCCCCAGGGCCGCGTGACCGATCACCGGATCGGTATGACCGTCTACAACCTCGATGCCTTCATGAACGGCGAGGTCGAAGAAATGATCCAGGCCCTCCAGTTCGCCGAAAACGCAGAGAAAATGAAGACCGGCGACCAGATGGGTATGTAATCCCGTCGCGTTCCGCTTCCCACGTATAGACAATTCCCTTTTGCAACAATTTGCGGAAGGGAAATGTTATTAATCCTGCGCGTATGCAGCAATTGTCGAGCTTCATAATTTATCCACCCTAAACTTTCACAAATGTTAGATCAATTAGTGCAACTGGTCCGCGAAAATGCGCAGGAAACAGTAGTAGCCAACCCTGCCATTCCCAACGAACAAAACGATGCCGTGATCGGCGAAGCGTCTCACTCCATCGCAGAAGGCCTGCAGTCTGCACTTGCCAACGGCAATGTGAAAGAAGTGATGGGCCTTTTCAACGGAAACAGCGCGCCCGATAGCGCAAACCCTTTAGTGAACGGCATCCAGGGGAATTTCGTAAAAAACCTCATGGAGAAATTCGGTCTCAACAGCGGCGCTGCCGCTTCCATCGCCGGGTCGCTCATCCCTTCCGTTTTGGGCAGCCTCGTAAAGAAAACCAATGATCCGGGAGACAGCTCTTTTTCGCTGGACGGCATCATCGGTTCCCTCACCGGCGGTTCTACCGGCGGCTTCAATCTCGGTGGTCTGCTGGGCAAGTTCGGCCTGGATAAAGACGGCGATGGCGATGTTGATATGCAAGATCTCACCGCCATGATCACGAATGGCGCCAAACAACAGCAAAGCAGCGGCGGCCTGGGCGGGCTTCTTGGTGGCCTTTTCGGGAAATGACGCATCGGGGAATAACTCCATATCTTTTAAACCGTTATCCCTTACACATTGATAAACATAAATTTATCTGCCGGAAAAAATTGTTGGCAAAGAATTTGTTTAGGCTAGCGTACTCAAACCAAAAAAATAACCAAGATGAAAAGATTGAATGCATTTGTGGCGATGGCGATGGCAGGTATCCTTGTTTTCAGCTCCTGCAGCACGTGGCAGAGCATGGACAATACGAAGAAAGGCGCCGTGATCGGCACCGGTGGCGGAGCTGCTGCCGGCGCGGTGATCGGAAAGGCCGCTGGTAACACCGCCCTGGGCGCCATCATCGGTGCCGCAGTAGGTGGCACTGCCGGCGTGCTCATCGGTAAGAAAATGGACAAGCAGGCCGAAGAAATCAAGAACGAAGTACCCAACGCCACCGTAGAACGCGTAGGCGAAGGTATCAACGTTACATTCAACTCCGGCGTACTGTTCGGCTTCGACAAATCCGACCTTACCGCTACCGCCAAATCCAACATCGAAGAACTGGCGCAAGTGCTGAACAAATACCCGGACACCCATGTTCGTGTGGAAGGCCATACGGACGATACCGGTTCCGATTCCTACAATTACGGCCTGTCCGAACGCCGGGCAAAATCCGTAGCGAACTACCTCGTTGGCCAGGGCGTTTCCGCTTCCCGCGTGCAGACTTTCTGGTACGGCGAAACCCAGCCTAAATTCCCTAACGACAGCGAAGCCAATCGCACCAAAAACCGTCGTGTGGAATTCTCCATCTTCGCAAACGACAAAATGAAGTCCGAGGCGAAGAACGAAGCTGGTCAGAAATAAGCTTTTTAGTTGAATTTTCTCATAAGCAGTTTGAAACGGTCCTCCCGGCTTTCCGGGAGGATTTTTTTTGCCATGTAGTTCATGACGAAAAAGCCGCCAGAGACCTTGTCCATGGCGGCTTTTTGTAGTATAAACCCAGTTTTACAGCGTATCGAGCCCGGCGAGGAGGATGGCGCAGGCCTGGCGGATTTCTTCCTCCGAAATGATCAGCGGCGGCACGAACCGGATGGCGTTGGATGCGAAAAGGAACCAGTCTGTAATGACGCCGTTGGCGATGCAATAATCAATGACTTTCTTGGCGGAGGGGAAATCTTCCACTTCCACGGCCAGCATGAGCCCGCGGCTCCGCACGGCCTTGATCTTCGGATGTTGCAGCAGGCTGAGGAACAGTTTTTCCTTATCGAAAACGCCGTCGATCATGTTTTCGGAAAGCAGCGCCTTCATGCCCGCGAGCCCTGCGGCGCAGGCCACGGGGTGGCCGCCGAAGGTAGTGATATGGCCGAGAACGGGCTGGTTCGTCAGGCTCCACATGATATCGCGGTCGGCGATGAAAGCGCCCAGGGGCATCCCGCCGCCGAGGGCTTTGCCCAGCAGCAGTACGTCGGGGACGATGCCGTATTGTTCGAAGGCCCACAGGGTGCCGTTCCGGCCAAGCCCGCATTGTATCTCGTCGAGGATGAGCAGCGTACCGGTTTCGGTGCAGCGGCGGCGGAGGGCTTGCATCCATTCCACGGAAGGTGCCAGCACGCCCGCTTCGGCTTGTACCGTTTCTGCGATCACACAGGCCGTGCGGTGGGTGATCTGTTCGAGCATGCCCATGTCGTTATGCTGCAAATGCAGTACATCGGGCAGGAGAGGGCGGTAGGCGTTGCGCCAGTATTCGTCGCCGATGATGCTCAGTGAGCCCTGTGTGGACCCATGGTAGCTGTTTTTGAATGCGATCACGCCGGTGCGGCCGGTGTGGCGCTTGGCCAGCTTCATGGCGCCTTCGGTGGCTTCGCTGCCGGAATTCGTGAAGTATACGGAGTTGAGGGAACCGGGGAGGTGTTGGGTGAGGAAAGTGGCGTACTGTACCTGCGGCGATTGTACGAACTCGCCGTACACGATCAGGTGCATGTAAGCGGCCGCCTGTTCCTGGATGGCTTTCACGACGGCAGGGTGGCAATGGCCGACGTTACAGACGCTGATGCCCGCGATCATGTCGAGGTATTGCTTGCCCGAAGCGTCCCACATATGCATTCCCTGCGCCTTTACCATCTCGAGCGCCAGCGGGGCGTCGGATGTTTGCGCCACGTGCTGTAAAAAAAGCTGCCTGTTATTCATTGGGGCGAAGTTAGTGAAGTTCTATATTTGTATCATGCCAGTAATATTACCAGTAAAGGGTGTACACCCGCAAATGGGCGACAATTGCTTCATTGCGCCGAATGCCACCATCGTGGGCGATGTGGTGATGGGAAAGGATTGCAGCGTTTGGTTCAATGCCGTGGTCCGGGGAGATGTGAACAGCATCCGCATGGGCGATAAAGTCAATATCCAGGATGGCGCCGTGATCCATGCTACTTACCAGAAAACGAAAACCATCATCGGCAACAACGTATCCATTGGCCACAACGCGATCGTGCATGGCTGCACGGTGGAGGATAACGTGCTGATCGGGATGGGCGCCATCGTGATGGACAATGCCCGGATCGGTTCCAATACCATCATCGCCGCCGGGGCCGTGGTGCTGGAAAATACGCAGGTGGAAGCGGGATGCATCTATGCCGGGGTGCCCGCCAAAAAGGTGAAAACCATCTCCCAGGAGCTCATTTCCGGGGAAATCGACCGCATCGCCAACAACTACATCATGTACGCCGACTGGTTCCGCGACCAGGTGTAGTCATGTTATGAATAATTATTATATTGCAGGTCTAATCCCGGACCTATGAAATCAAAATGGACGATTGGGCTGTGGGCGGCATTCCTGTTGGCGGGATGCGCCTCCCAGAAGCAAGGCTGCCCTGGCAGCACATTCTATAATTCCGGCAATATGAAACAGAACGCCAAGGCCGGCAAACAAATGAAACTTTTCTAAAACCCCCGTCCATGCGGCATCTTGTCATTTGCCTGATCGTCATATCCGCACTGGGAGCGGGCTGCAGATCTCAGAAAACCGGCTGTCCCACCCCAAAGCGCAACCTCGGTGCCGAAAAGGTATTCGATGAAATGAACGCCCCGAAGAAAAAGGGATTGTTCAGGCGGCGGTGATTCTCGTGCCGGGGAAAAAAGGCCTATCCCCGGAAATCAATCGTATTCATGCGCATTGATCGTGGCCAGCACGGTAGCATAGCTGACATACCGGTCGATATCGATGTCCCCCCTTTCCACGGCGGCTTTCACGGCGCAGCCGGGCTCGTCGAGGTGGAGGCAGTTGTTGAACTGGCATTGGGGGATATATTCCTGCATCTCGAGATAGTAATGTGAAAGCTCCGCTTTCGGAATATCCACGATCCCGAATTCCCGGACGCCGGGCGTATCGATGAGCCGGCCGCCATTGGGCAGGTCGAACATCTCGGCGAAGGTGGTGGTATGTAAACCTTTTCCGCTCCATCCGCTCACCTGCTTCGTTTTCAGTTGCAGGCCGGGCATCAGCCCGTTGATGATGGTGCTCTTGCCCACGCCGGAATGGCCGGAAATGAGGGTGGTCTTATCTTTCAGCAATTCTCCCAATTCGTCGATCCCGATCCCTTTCGCTGCGCCCGTCAGCAAAACGGTATACCCGATCTGCTCATAAACTTCCTTCCAATGTTCGAACTGCTCCATTTCCTTGTCGCGGTACACGTCCATTTTGTTGAACACGAGGATGACGGGAATATGGTATGCGGCGGCGGTAACGAGAAAGCGGTCGATGAACCCCTGGGAGGTGCGCGGCTCCCTCACGGTTGCCACGAGCACCGCCTGGTCGAGGTTGGCGGCTACGATATGTTTTTTGTGCTTGCCCTGCGGCGAACTGCGAACGATGTAATTATGCCGTTTTTCGATGCCGGTGATGATGGCCGTACCTTCCTCGCCGTCTGTCTCCAGTTGGATTTCGACATGGTCGCCGACGGCGATGGGGTTGGTAGACGTGATGTCTTCATCGATTTTGAAGATGCCTTTGATACGCGCCTGGTAAAAAGCGCCCTCGTCCGTTTTCACGGAATACCAACTGCCGGTGGATTTATAGATCGTTGCTTGCACGGTGTAAAGATAAAGCAAATCCGGACTAGGGCAGCCGCTTGAAAAGCGTATACCGCAGCACGGCCTCCAGCAACAGTGCCGCCAGGGCGATCATGGCCAGTGGAAAGAAATGCTCCTTGAAGCGCCGGTAAGACGTGATTTCCACTTTGGTGCGCTCCATTTTATCGATTTCGTGGTAGATGTCTTGCAGGGAAGCGTTGTTGGTGGCCCTGAAATACCGTCCGCCGGTTTCGGTGGCGATCTTTTTCATGAGGGGCTCGTCGATCTGCACGTCCACCATTTGCATTTGCACGCTGCCGTCGGGCATGGTGGCGGGCGAGGGGGCTTTGCCGATGGTGCCTACGCCGATGGTGTAGACTTTCACTTTATATGCTTTGGCGATTTCGAGGGCGGTGAGCGGGTCTACGAGGCCGGTGTTGTTCACCCCGTCCGTCAATAAGATCACCACTTTGCTTTTGGCTTTGCTTTCGCGGAGGCGGTCTACGGAGGTGGCGAGCCCCATCCCGATGGCCGTCCCGTCTTGCAACATCCCGCTGCGGATGGCCATGAGCTGCTGTTTGAGCACGCCATGGTCGGAGGTGATGGGGCATTGCGTGAAGCTTTCGCCGGAGAAGATCACCAGGCCGATGCGGTCGCTGATGCGGCTGTCCACGAAATCCATCGCTGTTTTCTTGGCGGCTTCCATCCGGTTGGGCCGGAGGTCTTCGGCGAGCATGGAGCCGGAAATGTCGATCCCCAGTACGATGTCGATGCCTTCGCTGTCGATGTTTTCAGAAGTGTTGGACGTTTGCGGCCTTGCCAGTGCGGTCACCAGCGCGGCGAACGCGATGATGCGCAGGGCGGGGAGGATGGGCCGGAAACGGATTTTCCAGGAAACGGGAATGCCTTTGAGGCCTTGCAGCGACGAGACTTTCACCGATCCCTGGAACTTGCGGCCGGCGCTCACGCTCCACCAGATAAAGGCGGGGATGAGCAGCAGCAGCCAGAAGAAGGCCGGGTGTGCGAATTCAATATTTTTCCAGAGTTCCGCGTTCATGAGTGGTATTACGAATTTGTGCCGATGGCCGGCTGTTCGGTTTTGGGCAGGGCGGAGGCGCGCGTCCATTCCACCACGGCCCTGGCCTTGCGCAGCGAGTCTTCATGCTCCTGCGGCGAAGGCTGGAGCTTGGCGAACTTGGCGAGATCGGCCAGGCTGAGGACGGCGTAAATTTCGTTGCGCTGCTGATTGAGGATGGTGACCGGCTTGATGTCGTCCATCAGTTCCGCCGTGGTCTGTTCCATGGCCGGTATGTTGAACTGCTGCTCGAAGTAATTGCGCAGCACGTCTGTCAGCGAAGTGTAATAGCCTTTGACGTCCGTTTGCCAGGGCTGTTCTTTCTCCAGTTTGTCCAACGCTTCCACCGCGCGTTCGAACGGCGATTTGGAAGGCACTACGGGCAATGGTTTCGGCGCTTTCTTGCGGTTGCGCCACATGGTGAAGTACAATACGATGGCCGTGATGAGCAGGAATCCGCCCAAAATAAGGAACCAGTAATCCAGCCAGTTGAACCCCACCACGCGCAGGGGCTTGATGGGCTTGAAGGCTTTGGTGGTGTCTACGGCCACGGTGCTAACATCGATGAAAATGGGATCGGTGAACACGGAGTCGTAAGACCCGTCGGTTACCGAATACACTTCGAATTTCATGGGCGGCAGTTCCCACCGGCCGGAATCGAAACTGGTGAAGGTGACGGTTTGCCGCCAGATCCGCTGGTTGTCGTTAGAACCGGTCGTGTCCAGCTGTGTGCGTTCCACGAGCTCGATGTGGTTGCTCGAATCGGGGATGTTGGGGAAGATCACTTTGATGTTGGCGCCTTTGAGGGCGTACAGCATCACCTTGGCGGTAAGGTCTACCTTCACGGATTCGCCGATGCGGATACGCGTGGTGTCGGCCTTGGCCGTTACCTTGAAGTAATCTTCGTATTGGACCGGCTCTTCCTTGTCTTGCGCCCGGGCGCCGGCAAAGATGCAACAAAGGAGGACGGTGGTGAATATGTTCTTGATGGATTTCATCCGGTCTTGATCGTACTTCGTTTATCGGTTATACCCTGTTCAGGAAAAATGTCTGTAAAGCTTTCACGTAATCTTCATCGGTGCGGATGCTGATCAGTTCGGCGCCGCTTTTCATGAAAGCGTTGCGGCAATATTGCGCGTGTTGCTGGAACTGGCGGTCGTAATATTCCCGCACTTTCCGGTCGCTGGAATCCACCCACTGCGAAGCGCCGGTTTCGGCGTCGGTCATGCGGATGAGCCCTGCGTCGGGGAGCTCTTTGTCGCGGCGGTCGTACACCTGCACGCCTACTACATCGTGCCGTTTGGAGGCGATGTTGAGGGCATCCTGGTAATTCCCGGAAAAGAAATCGCTCAGGAGGAACACGATGCTTTTCTTTTTGGTGGCGTTGTTGAAGAACCGGAGGGTTTCGGCGATGTTGGTGCCTTTTTTCTTCGGTTCGAACGACAGCAGTTCGCGGATGATGAAGAGGATGTGCGATTTCCCTTTCTTCGGCGGAATGTATTTTTCCATGCCGTCGCTGAAAAAGATGACGCCAACCTTGTCGTTATTCTTGATGGCGGAAAACGCGAGTACGGCGCACAGCTCGGTAACGAGGCTGCGCTTGGTCTGGCGCGTGGTGCCGAAGGTTTCGCTTTCGCTCACGTCTACCAGCAGCAGCACGGTCAGTTCGCGTTCTTCTTCGAATATCTTGATGTAGGGGCTGTTGAAGCGTGCGGTCACGTTCCAGTCGATGGCCCTTACGTCGTCGCCGAAATGGTAGTCGCGCACTTCGCTGAAAGACATACCGCGGCCTTTGAAGGCCGAGTGGTATTCTCCGGCGAAGATGTGGTTGGTCAGCCCTTTGGTCTTTATTTCCAGCTGGCGGACCTTTTTGAGTATTTCTGCAGTGTCCATCTGATGGCGGGTTTAAAGGGATCAGGGCACTTCCACGGCGTTGAGTATCTCGCTGAGGATGTTTTCGCTGGTCACGTTTTCGGCTTCGGCTTCGTAGGTGAGGCCTACGCGGTGGCGCATCACGTCGAAGCAAACGCTGCGGACGTCTTCGGGGATCACGTATCCGCGGCGCTTCGTAAAGGCGTACGCTTTGGAAGCGAGGGCCAGGTTGATGGAGGCGCGGGGCGATCCGCCGTAGGCGATGAGCGGTTTCAGTTTACCGAGTTTATAATCTTCCGGGTTACGGGTGGCGAACACGACGTCGAGGATATATTGTTCGATCTTTTCGTCCATATATACCTGGCGAACGAGCTTGCGGGCTTCGAGGATTTCCTCGGGGCGTACCACAGGGCTGATCTTCGCCTGCCCTTCCGGGGCAAGGTTTTGCCGGATGATGTGGCGTTCTTCTTCCTTGGTGGGGTAGCCGATCACGACTTTGAGCATGAAACGGTCTACCTGTGCTTCCGGGAGGGTGTAAGTGCCTTCCTGCTCGATGGGGTTTTGCGTGGCGAGCACGAGGAACGGTTCTTCGAGTTTGAAGGTAGTGTCTCCGATGGTCACCTGTTTTTCCTGCATGGCTTCGAGGAGGGCGCTTTGCACTTTGGCGGGGGCGCGGTTGATCTCGTCTGCCAGGATGAAATTGGCGAAGATGGGACCTTTGCGGACCATGAACTCGTTTCGTTGCTGGTTATAGATCATGGTGCCCACCACGTCTGCCGGCAACAGGTCGGGAGTGAACTGGATGCGGGAGAATTTGGCGTCGATGGCGGAAGACAGGGATTTGATGGAGAGCGTTTTGGCGAGGCCGGGCACGCCTTCGAGGAGTACGTGGCCCTGGGCGAGCAGGCCGATCATGAGGCGCTCCACCATGTATTTCTGGCCTACGATCACTTTGTTGATCTCCATGTTAAGGAGGTCTACGAAGGAGCTGGCCTGGTGAATCTTTTCGTTGATCTGCCGGATGTCGTACGAGGTATTTTCCATGAATTGTTATTTCAAGGTTGCTAAAATAAGGATTCTGCCATTTAAACCTACTCCCATAGCGGGATTCCGCAGTTAAAAACCTGTTAAATCGGGCGCCGGAGGGATTTCCTGTTAAAGCAGATATGGTTTATAAAAAATTCCAATTTAAGAATACGGATCGATATTTACATTGATTTTTTGCGTAAACCGTACATTTGTCGTCCGTTAGCCCTGCAATACAAATGCCAGACAGGGCGGCGCATCATAAACCAATTGAAAATGAACAACGACGATTTTAATATACGCTGGAAAAAAGTGGAAGACCTGCTCACCGCCCGTTTCGGCAAAATGCCCAATTTCGAGGGAGTGCTCATGCTGATCGGGGTGCAGGAAGTGAACCTCCCGAAGAAGAAATTCACGAAAGAGCAGAAGCAGGACCTCATGCACGTGGCGGTTTGCGTATTGCTGTCGCGCAGCGGCTATTTTGAGCCGGAAGGGCGGGATAAGGACGGATGGCCGCATTTCAAGGAAGTTCATCCGGTGCCCAAAATGGGGATGGAAGAGCAGGAACGGTTCCTGAAAGCGCATATTATCGACTATTTCGAAGAAGGGGAGGAATAAGCCCGGCCCCGCAACCGGGCCGAAGTGTGCGACGCAACGGCGGCCCGGCCCTGCAAGGAAGACGAATACACGAACATGCCCATGAATAAAAAGTTACCCTTTTTACTGCTGTTGCTGCTCGCCACCATGGCCGCGCATGCGCAGCGCAACCGGAAAGTGAAGGTTTATACGCCTTACGGAAAAATGGTGATCCGGTTGTACGACCAGACGCCGAAGCACCGCGACAACTTCCTCCGGCTCACGAAGCAGCATTATTTCGACAGCCTGTTGTTTCACCGCGTGATCAAAAATTTCATGATCCAGGGCGGCGATCCGGACAGCAGGCGGGCCAAGCCCGGGGAAACCGTCGGCAACGGCGGGCCGGGATATACGGTGCCGGCGGAGTTCCAGCTGGATCTGTATCACCGGAAAGGCGCACTGGGCGCGGCGCGGGACGATAATCCCACGAAGGCCTCGTCTGGCAGCCAGTTTTACATCGTGCAGGGGAAGAAATGGACAGATGGCGGGCTGGATACGCTGGAGCAAACGCGGCTGGGCGGCCGGAAACTGCCGGTAGACCAGCGCGAGGTGTACAAAACCTGGGGCGGATCGCCGCATCTGGACCAGAACTATACCGTGTTCGGCCAGGTGGTGAAGGGGTTTCATGTGATCGACAGTATCGCCGCCGTTCAGACCAACAAGGCAGACAACCGGCCTTTGCAGGACGTGCGCATGAAAATCCGCCTGAAAAAGAAGTTCTTTTTCTTCTAGGTCTGTCATTTTAACGTTTTGAAAATGACAAACTTTTTATAATTCTGGACGTAATCTTTATTTTTACCGCTCAAAATCAAACTTGACATGAATTTTCCGTCGAATCTGCGTTACACCAAAGACCACGAGTGGGTATTATTAGAAGGGGAAACTGCGAAAATCGGTATTACCGAATTCGCGCAGCGCGAATTGGGCGATATCGTGTTCGTGGACATTCCCACGACCGGTAAATCGCTGGCCGCTGAAGACGTTTTTGGAACCGTTGAAGCGGTGAAAACCGTTTCCGACCTGTTTCTGCCCGTTGCCGGTACGATCGGTGCGGTGAACGAGGAGCTGGAAAGCAGCCCTGAGCTGGTGAATACCGACCCTTATGGTGATGGCTGGATGGTGACGATCACCGTGAACAACCCTGCCGATGTGGAAGGCCTGCTGACGGCCGACCAGTACAAAGCGCTGGTAGGCGAATAATTTATTATGCCTGATACATCGCGTAGAAACCATAAAGACACATTTAGTATGAGGATGATCCGTTTTTACCTGCCCGCAATGGGATGGATCATCCTCATTCTTTTTTTGTGCACCCTTCCGGGAAAGGCGATACCGACGACCGGTTTCCTGGAGATGCTGCATTTTGACAAGGTGGTGCACTTTTTCCTTTTCGGGGGAATGGTGTTGCTGCTGGCGTATGGATATTACCGGCATCACGGGCGCATCGGCGCGGGCATGCTCACACTGATCGTTACCTGCGTCTCTGCCTACGGGCTGGCGATCGAGTTCATCCAGAAATACCTGGTGGCCAACCGTAGTTTCGATCTGTGGGATTTTGCGGCGGATACGGCGGGCGCCATTGCGGGCGCGCTGATTTTCCGGTTCGTGGGGATGCGGTTTCTGAAATGATCGTTGTTGAAAAGACATACTTTCCATAAGATGCGCCTTCATTCAGGCGCTTTTTTTATGCCTGCAATCTTCGATTTTCGGAGATATTCTCCGAGTTAGAAGAGAACTTCTTGCATTTTCGGAGATTTTTTGGAACGTGTTGCCAGGCGCGTTAATATTGCGGGCGCTACCGTTAACCCAGGTACGATTTTCAAATACCTTCATTATGAATGTAGGCAACACGATCCGGCGATTGCGGGAGTACCGCAACCTGACGCAGGAGTACATGGCGGACCGGCTCTGCATCGGTTCTACGGCTTATGGGAACATAGAGCGGAACGAAGTGAAGCGGCTGACGGTGGAGCGGCTGATGCAGATCGCCGAAGTGCTCGATGTTCATTTCACGGAACTGTTCAACGATCCGCCGCCGCAGCAGCGGCAACCGAAACCGGTGCTGCAGGAAAAGGACCTGCAAGACCTGCTGGCGTATTTCCGGCAAGACAAATTGCTCATGAAGGAAATGATGACGACGATGCGCGATTCCATGCAGAAGATGGACCAGATGATGCGCGAGCACATGCGGATCATGCAGGCGGTGCTGCATCCCATCCGGGAAGTCTCCACGCAGAAAGCAAAAGCGCAGCAGCCCTAGAACTGGAGCCTGAAGCTGCCGAACACGCCGAACTTTTTGTTGTTGACCTCGGCCGGCAGGGGCTTCGGCGCCACTCTCCAAACGAAATCCACCCGAATGAATTTGAGAATGTTTTCAACACCCGTGCCTACTTCTATATAGGGACTGCCCTGCAGCGTCTTGAACGGATAGTTCGTTTGCAGGTTGAGGGCGCGGTTTTTGTCGCTGAGGCTGCCGATCACGCCTTTGGCCGTCCAGAACTGGCGGAACTTCAGTTTGCGGACGAGCGGGATGTAATTGAAGATCCCGCTGCCGAGGGTGTGCTCGAGGTTGAAACCGGCGTATTGGTCGCTGATGAACTCGTAGCGGTTCATCATGTTGAACGCGTATTTGTTGTAGTAGTAGATCTCGTTGCCGGGATGGATTTCCAGCAACGGGTAAGGCAGGGTGGTATTGAAGATCTTCCCGCCGAAGAAGTTGTAGTACAACTGTCCGAACGGCGCTACTTTCAGGTAGTCAGACACCGTGAAGGTAGCTTTGTGGTAGCTGTAGTTGCTCTTCCAGATACCTTTCACGCCCAGCGCATATTTCAGTTCCACGATGGGGTATTTGCTGCCGAGGCTGAATCGGTAGTAATTGCCTTCGAGGAATTCTTCGCGGAAAGCGTACCGCAATTTCACGGCCACTTCCAGGTTCGTGTAGGGATCGGTTTTGCCGCCGCCGTGCGGGAATACGGCGCTGCCGGGTAAGGGATCGTAGGGCATGAACTGTTTGTGCACCAGTGAGAAGTGATGCGAGAACCCGCTGTAATATTCCTTGAAGAACTCCGCACGCTTCTCTTCGATCTGCATGAATTTTTGCGGAACGCCGGGCTTGCGGATCGCGAGGGTAAAAATGTTATCCGTGCCCACTTCATCGTAATAGCTCGCGCCATTGTCGAGATCGCGGATGAATGAACCGTACACGTACATGCGCGGGTGGCGCTGCAGGAGGTACAGCGCGGAAACTTTCCCCTTGAAGCGGTCGTCGCCGAACCCGTAGGCCAGGTACCCGTTGAGGTACAGGTCTTTATGGAACTGCGGCGTAGTCCCCAGATCCAGCCGCACCCGGAAACCTTCCAGGCGGTTCTGGGAAAAGAGGTACCAGTACGGCCCCCATTCCAGCGGCCCGAACGGCTTATATCCCGTAGCCAGGAAGCGGATGGTATTGGAATATTTCTGGAACAGCGGCATCTTCTGCAGTGTGTCCACCATTTTGTAAATCGACTGTTCATTATGGCTCAGCGATTCGTGGCGGTGGCTGTCCCAGAAGGAATCCGTCCGCGTACGCGCACTGTCGGCCACCACGATGTTTTGCGGGTAGCGTTTTTCGGAGAACAGGTTGGTGACGGCGGTATCGTTGAGGATGAAACCCTCGTACGTCGTCGTTTTACGGCCGATGAACTCGATGGTTTTCGTCGGTTTGGGGCTCGGCGTCCAGAAGTCGACCACGAATTTATCTTTCGCGAGGAACCATCCGCTGCTGTCGGCCAGCTGTTTGAATTCCTGGACGAGGGAGATTTTGCGGACGAAATTGATGTTGGCGTCGTTGGGGACCGACATGCTCATCTTCTGGATGGCGAAGGTGGAGTCCATCACCCAAAGGTCGCCGATGAATGCGTTCTCGCCTTTGCGCCGTGGCTCGAAGTTCATGCGGATGAACCGGTTGTTGGCGATGTATTGCGTATCGGTAATGCGGTAATTATAGAAAAGCGTGCCGTTGCTGCTGATGGGGCTCACGAAGCTTTTGTCGAACACCGGGATGAAGTTGTCGTACACATTGATGTTCTGGTACATGCCGCCGAGGAACTTGGTGACGCTCTCGTTGTCGAGGCCCGAGGTGCGGGAGGCTTTGATGATCTCTTTCGTTTTCTTCGGGTTGCGCTGGAAGTAATAATCGGAGATACTTTCAGTGAGGAACACGGGAAGGAACGGCTGGTTTTCCGTGGTGCTGTCGATATTCTTCAGGATGAACGAAAACGGCTTGGTGAAGCGGTTCTTCGCGAGCTTGACGGTGTTGAGGTTCTTGATATCGAGCTCCAGTTTGTTGTAGATCTCGTATTTATAGCTGTCGAGCCGGTCGTAGTTATTGAAAGGTTTCCGGCGTACGATGTTCCGCAACAAGATGATGGCGAAGTTGACGTTGGCTTTGACTTCATATGTTTTGAGGGAAACGTCGCCGCGGGAAATCTCGAAAACGAGCGTTTGCTCGGGCAGTTTCCGGTCTACGAACAGCACGGTCCTGGCGTAGCCCATGACGCGGACGAGGAGGGAATCTGAGGGGATGGAAGGAAGTTCGAAAACGAATGCGCCTTCCGCATCGGTGACCATACCGGTGTTGGTGCCCACGAATTGGAGTGTGGCAAATGGGATCAGTTCCTGGGTGTGCGCGTCTTTAACAATGCCTTTTACTTTATGCTGCGCATGTAGGGGTAAGAAGCTGATGAGCGTTATAATTGAAGCTATGGTTCGTTTCCAGCCGTTCATTTCAGGAGGCAAATTAGATATTTTCGGACGAATTAGTTTGACTGTTGTTAAATGGGACGGATTTATGGCAATTTCCAGCCTGCCAGGGTAAACCGCACCGCGGAAACCCGGGAAACCCGTGCTGTCAGGCCCGCATCGCACCCATCACCCATCCATCGCCACTCACGCATCTGCCTACACTTTCCGGGCAACATGGTAATTTGATGGGTATCGGAACCGGGATCACCCCGCCGGTTTTTCTCCGCCGTATCCCACCCTAAACGAACACCCCCTTCCCAAGGTTACGCCGATCCACCCGCAACGCCCCAAGACAAAACGCACGTCCCGACCCTTTACCCCTATAACAACACAAAAACATGCCGGATTTCTTACAGCACGTTTCCATTCCCTATTTTCCGGAAATATGCCTAGCTTTGATAGACAAAGTGCTTTCTCTATGAACGAGCAACAACATCTCGATACCCTTAAAGACATCAAGCGGATCATGGAACGCAGCACGCGGTTCATGTCGCTCAGCGGCCTCGGCGGCGTGGGCGCGGGCCTCAGCGGGCTCATCGGCGCATGGTTCGCCCACGGCATCCTGGAAGAT
Source organism: Chitinophaga rhizosphaerae (assembly GCF_003958645.1). Taxonomy (GTDB): domain Bacteria; phylum Bacteroidota; class Bacteroidia; order Chitinophagales; family Chitinophagaceae; genus Chitinophaga; species Chitinophaga rhizosphaerae. Next base: position 642,785 of record NZ_RXLO01000002.1, on the reverse strand, counting down.
TACCGCGCGAGCGCCGGTTCCCCCTTCCTGTATAACGGCGGCCATTACGAATCCGGCTCGCCAGACGTCAACCTGCTGGTCCTGAAGCTGTTGCTCATCGCGGCGGCGGTGCTGGCGGGCGCCCTTACCACCGGCAGCTATTTCACCTGGCGGAAAGCCCGGCAGCAGGGCCTCCCCATCTGGGACGCCACTGCCCGCAAAGTGGTCATCAATCTTGCCGTGCCGCTCGTAGCGGGTGGTTTTTTCATCCTCGGCATGATCTATAACGGATTTTACGGTTTCATCGCCCCGGCCTGCCTCGTGTTTTACGGCCTGGCGCTCATCAACGCCAGCAAATTCACCATGCCTGAGTTGCGCTACGTGGGCTTCACCGAATGCCTCCTCGGGATCATCGCCACTTTCTTGCTGGGATACGGCCTCTTTTTCTGGGCGCTCGGCTTCGGGCTGGTACATATCCTGTACGGCGTCATCATGTGGTGGAAATACGAACGCGCCCCCCAGGCGGCTTAAACCTCCCTTTGCATGAATCCAATCGAGAATCTGAATAAACTGTTCGAAAGTAGAATACGGCTTGGCGTGATGAGTGTGCTGATGGTAAGCGAGGAAGTGAGTTTCAACGATCTCAAGGCGATGCTCGACGTAACCGATGGCAACCTGGCCTCGCATCTCTCCACGCTGGAGGAAAATGCCTACATCAAGGTGCACAAAGGGTTCGTGGGCCGCAAAACCAATACCACCTATTCCATCACCAAAGCCGGCGAGAAAGCCTTCAAGGGCCACCTCGCCGCGCTGGAAGCCATGATCAAATTCACACAGTGATGAACAGGCTGACCGGCAGTTTCCGCAACGCCTTCCGCGGCATCGGCACCGCGCTCCGCAGCGAGCCCAACGCCCGTATCCACCTCGCGGCTACTGGCGCCGTCATCGCAGCAGGGATTTTTTTCCGCTGCTCCGCCGGCGAATGGGCCGTGCTCGCCGTAGCCACCGCTGCCGTGTGGACGGCCGAGCTGCTCAACACGGCCATCGAAAAATCGATGGACCTCCTTCATCCGGACCAGCATCCCCTCGTCAAAAAAATCAAAGACATGGCAGCCGGGGCGGTGCTCATTGCTGCCATGGGTGCGGCGATCGCGGCGGGGTGCATCTTCCTTCCAAAAATACTATAGCAGAAAAGGACACGAAAAAGCCGGCTGATGTAGCCGGCTTTTTCGTGTATCTGAATTGCGTTCCGTTTAGAAGTCTACGCCCAAACCGAAGGTGAGCTGTGGTTTGCCGCGGAAGAACCCGGTCATGGGCCAGCCGGCGTCGAAGCGGGCGAAGTAGCCCAGCACGGTGGTGCGGGCGCCGAATCCGTAACCGCCGACGAAGGGCCCGAGGAAGCCTTCCTTGATGCGGATCACCACACCTTCTTCGGTTACGTATTCCGTATAGTTCGCGTCTTTGAACTTCAGTTTTTCGTTCCAGGCCGTACCGATATCGATAAATGAAATCAGTTGGAAGTTGCGGAGGAACGCGCTGTTGATGGGCTTGTCGATGAAAGTGGTGAACACCGGCAGGCGGAGTTCCGTATTCATCAGCATGACGTTGTTGCCGTTGCGGATATTCTGTTTGTAGCCGCGCATGTTCACGGCCAGCGTTTGGTAAGCGTAATTCTCGTTGGCGTTCGGTGCGCGGTTGGTGTAAATGTCGGGCTTGATCATCCAGTTGTCTACCCCCCCGAGGAAGTAGATCAGCTTGCGCGAGCCCCAGGAAAGATCGGCGGCGAAACGCGTAGCCCAGATGAAGTTCCGGGTGATTTCCACGTAGTGGCGCGCATCGATGCCCATGTTGTAGGTGAACTTGCCTTTCGGCGTCACCTGTCCGAACAGGGTGTTGCGGTTCCCGGAAATCTGCGCCACCATATCGCCGTAAATCTTGTAGCGGGTGCCTTTGAAGATGTTGATGGCGGGGTTGATCACGTTGTCGTGCACATATTCCAAACGCGCCAGCACGGCGGTTTCCTTGTAGTTGGGCTCTTTCAGCGATCCCTGGTCGTTGGCGAGCACTACCAGCTCATCCGTCCGCAGACCCGCCGCGAGGCGCATGCTGCGCACCTGGTCGAACGGATAGCGGACTTCTGCCTGGTAGATGTTCGTTTTGTTCTTGATGGGATAGTTGGTGAACTGGTTGCTGCCGTCCCCAACGGTCAGTGCGGCTTTTTCCACCTTGCGGTAATACGTCAGTTTGTAATCGAAACGCTTCTTGAGGTAAGCGAACGAGAACATATACTCGGTACCGTCGAGGGCAAGGGGGATACGGAATGCGCCGGAGAACTTGTAATCTTCCATAAGATCGCTGATGCCGAGGCGGATGAGGCCGTTGACGGGGTCTGCCAGGCGGATGGGGCCCTGCGGCCAGCCATAGTAAGGCTGGTAGCGGTTCATGAGCACCGAGTTGTCTATCTGCGTTACCAGGTAGTCGGAGCTGAACTTGAGCCTGTAATTGCTGAGGCGCGCGCTTTTCAGGATGGGCGGCTCTTTCTTTTCGGACAGTGCGGGCTCGTTGGCGGTATGCGCCGCCGTATCCGCCGGCTCGTTGCCGAATTCGTTCTGGAAGAAGTTAGGCTGCTTGGGGGCCGTGTCTGGCCGTGCGTAATAGCTCGGCAGGCCCATGCGCAGGGAGTCGTCGCGCATTTGCTGGCGCATGTAGTTGGTGGGCCGGGCCGAAACGTTGCGTTTTTTCAGCGTATTGGTGTCCACCTTCAATTTATACAACCGTTTCCAGTCGCCGATCTGCACTACTTCCGACACCAGGCCCTGGTCTCCCGCGATCCGGGATTCCTTGATGCCGAACTGATAGTTGGTTACGGGGAAAACGTACGTTGAGTCGTTGGTGATCGTAATGGCCTGAACGGAATCCGGTGCCGTGGCGCCATAATCCATCAGGGCGGAATCGAGTTCTTCCTTGTCGGGATTGTGGAGGATCTCCGCGCCCACGAAGTACAGGGAATCCACCCCGGCCCTTTCCGCGCGGAAGAAACCGGCGTACCGGTTGTTGATGCCATTGGCATCGCTCACGAAGGTAAAATGGGTGGTATTGTACTGAACGGGCAGGCGGGCATTGCCGTAGGGGAGGTCCGTTAACTGGGAAATCTGTTTTTCGGAAGATTTGTTCCAGTTGTCGACCATGAAAATATTATACCGGTTATGCGGCAGCGAGGTGTCCGAAGTACGGGCTTTTGAGTTAGGACGGTTGGAGGAATAGATGATCCCGCTTTTGCCGGGGAACGCCGCGAAGGAAGGATCGAGATCGTCCCACACGTCGTTGGTGATCTGGTCTACCTTGCTGTTGGTCATGCTATAGGTGAAGATATCGGTATGACCGTTGCGCACGGCGGAAAGCAGGAGGGAGTTATCGAATTCGAAGAAGAACTTCATATCGATGATCCTTTCGAACATGGGCAGGTCCTGTTTGATGGTGATCTTGGAGATCAGGTCATAGACCATGAGGCGGGTTTTGCCTTCGTGTTCGTATACCACGGCCAGCCGGTTCCCTTTATGGTTCCAGGCCAGCAGGGGATAGTTGGGATCGAGTTTGGACGTGAGCTGTTTGACGCCGCTCTTCAGCAGCACCTTGTTGGTGCTCCAGCCCAGGTTGATCTTCACTTTGTAGGTGCCTTTGCTGTATTCCACCACGGCGTACATGGAGTTTTTGGGATTGGGGGCGTAGCGGTAGTAGTCTTTTTTGCCGATCTCGTTGGAAATCACGCCGGTACCGCGCGTCACCTGGCGTCGGCGGCGGCCGTCTTCCTGGAAGCGTTTGCGCCACCACATCATGAAATCGGCCTGTGCGGCTTTGGGTTTCATGTGCAATACCTGCTCGAAGCCTTTTTTGAGGCCGCGGTTGATGCGGGTGATGTACATGAGGTAAGGCACCGCGTCTTTACCGTACTTGCTTTCCACGTAATACCAGAACGCCTGGCCGGCCAGCAGGGGTTTGTCGAACGTAAGCTGGTTGAAGGTGTTGTATTTCCCGGAGTTGAGGGCGGCTTTGAGCTGATCGTCGAGCTGGGGGGTCCAGTTCTCGGCGGCGTATGCGATGAACCCGTCTGTGAACCAGTTGGGGAAATCGATGAGCACGGCGTTGCCGGCGAATTCGCCGATATCTTCCCCGAACAGGAGGGTTTCGAGCATGACCCGGGCGATGCCCTGGCGGATCTGGCGGCGCAGGTTGGCATGGTCGCCGTCGAAGTAAACGAGGAGCTTGTTGCCGACGAGCTTCGTCACCCCGCCCGTATTCTGCCAATCTACCCCGATCCCAACGTTGGATTGCTTGAATTCGGCGAAGTTGTTGTACACAATAATGTTGACTTTCTGCCGGAAAGTGAATTCCATGAACTCCTCCAGCTGAGGCAATTCCCTTTCCGCGCACTGGGCCACGTACTTGCCGAGCTCGAGGCCGTTCTGGGCGAAGTACGTGTTGAAGTGCCGGGTCGTGTAGAACCGCCACTTGAAGTTCTTGTACTGTACCCGGTTCTGGCCAAATTCCACGGTATTCGTCTGCGCCTGGGCGTTAACAACAAATCCGATCAATAGGCATAAGCATGGAATAATTGACCTGGTAATAAATCGGTTCATACGGAAAGTATTGATAATATTGTGTAGCGAATTAAAATTAGTAAAAAACATCAACAATGTTTGAAATCAGGTGCTTCACGGTGAATCCTTTTCAGGAGAATACATACGTACTAATTAACGAAAAAAAGCAGTGTATCATTATAGATCCCGGATTTTATTATCCCGAAGAGCGGGACCAGTTCCTCCGGTTTATGGCCGAAAACGAGCTGACGGTAGCCCGGTTACTCAATACCCACTGCCATCTCGATCATATCTTCAGCAACAGGCTGGTGCAGAAAATGTTTGGGAAAGGGCCTGAAATCCACCGGTTAGACCAGGTGGTGCTCGACCGTTCCCCCCAATCCGGGATGATGTACAATATCCCTTTCGAGCCCAGTCCCGAGCCGGTGGGTTACCTGGAAGCCGGCGATAAGGTGACGTTGGGAGACGATGAGCTGGAAGTGATCCTCACCCCGGGCCATTCCCCCGGAAGCATTTCGTTCTACTCCGCGAAGCAACATTTCGTGATCGCCGGAGATGTGTTATTTAAACAGAGTGTGGGTCGTTCCGACTTCCCTGGAGGTAATTTTGAAACACTGGCAAGCAGCATCCGGGAAAAACTGTACAAGTTGCCCGACGAAACGGTGGTGTATTCCGGACACGGTCCCGAAACTACGATCGGGTTCGAAAAAGTGCATAACCCCTTCGTTCCGGAAGACCCCTCAACCCGCCTTGCGTGACAGCAGCCGGGCGATGTCTTTCCTTTCCGGCCAGGCGATAACGGCCAGGTATACACCCAGTTCCGCCACGGCGGCGATATGAACGGGCCAGAACCCCAGCCCCTGCACCTTTATATAATCATGCAGCACATACAGCGCGCCCGCCAGGCCCAGGTACCCCAACACCTTCGGCACCTCGTACGGCACCGGGTAATATTTCTGCCCGAGCAGGTACGAGGCCGTCATCATCGACCCATAACAAACAAATGTGGCCCAGGCCGAGCCCGTATAGCTGAACTGCGGGATCCACCAGATATTGAGGACGATCGTCACCAAAGCCCCGCCCATCGTGATCCACACCCCCATCAGGTTACGGTTGGTCAGTTTATACCAGATCGTGAGATTGTAGTATATCCCCAGGAACACCGTGGCCATGGCCAGGACCGGTACCACATGGAGCCCTTCGGCGTACGACTTGTCGGCCCCCCGCGTAATGAGCCACGACCAAATATCGAGGAACAGCGCCACCACAAGGAAAGCCGCGCCCATGAACATCGTGAAGTATTTCATGACGCGGGCATAGGTCTGCGGTGCATCTTTCCGCTCAGCCTGGTTGAAGAAAAACGGTTCCGCGCCCATCCGGAACGCGGTGATGCTGATGGTAATCAGCACCGCCAGCTTGTAATTGGCCGAAAAAATACCCAGCAGGCTCATGGAAACCTCGCGGCTGGCGGGGTACACCTGCGGGAAGATCAGCCGGCTCAGCATTTCGTTGATCATGCCGCCGAGGCCGATGGCGATGAGGGGCCAGCTATACAGGATCACTTCCTTCCAAAGGGATTTATCGAACTTCCAGCGGAAAGCGCTGAATTCTTTGGATAGGAACAGCAGCGAACAGGCGCTGGCGGCCATATTGGCGATGACGTAATATTCCACGCCATAATCCGGATTGTACCACGACAGGTACCCCTGGGCATGGAGCTTCGGCGCAAATTTCAGGATGAACACCGTCAGCGCGATCTGCACTATAATGGTCGCCAGTTTCACGGCGGCGAACTTGCGCGGCCGGCCTTCCTGGCGCAGCCTGGCGAAGGGGATCGTGGTGAGGGTGTCGAAGAAAAGAACGCCCGTGGCCAGCATCACGAGGTGCTCGCGGCCGGGGAAACCCAAACCCTCCGCCAATACCGGCGAGCCGATGAGCAATATCCCCGAAAACAGGAAGGTGCTCACGATCATGGATACGTTCAGGGTATTGAATAGCCGGTCTTTCTCCACCGACTGCGTAAACCGGAAATAGCTGGTTTCCAGGCCGTAGGTGAAAATAATATTGCAAAAAGGGATGAATGCGTACAATTGCCCCACTTCCCCGAACTTCTCGGCGGGGAACACGCTCGTGAGGAAGAGCTGGAGAATGAACCCTAAAAATCGGTGTACAATGGTAGGAACGCCGTACCAGATCGTTGCGCCGGCCAGTTTCTTGATATTTCCCAAAGCGTCGGTTTTAATCCAAAAATAAGAATCGTATTAATAGTCGCGCCCCGTTCCGGGCCGGCGGTTCTGTTTTTTTTCACTGAGCCGTTTCTTGAACTGGAGGCGTTTTTCCTTCATGGCTTTCGTCGGCTTCACTTTTTTGCGGGTTTTCGGGACAAAGAGCCCTTTTTCCAGCAAGGCGTTCATTTTGCGGATCACTTCCCCTTTATTGCCCAGCTGGGAACGTTCCGTCTGCGATTTTACCTGCAACAGGCCGTCGGCGTTCAGTTTGCTGCCAAGGTGCTGCAGCAGGAGGGTCTTCTGTTCTTCTGTCAGCAAAGCGGAGCCGGCGATGTCGAAGTACCCTTCCACCATCGTTTCCACCTTGTTTACGTTCTGGCCGCCTTTGCCGCCGCTGCGGGCCGTTTTGAATTTTATTTCCGGAGTCACGTCAAGCATAACACATTCCTTATCTTTAACGCAAATGTAAACGCTTCGAAGAATATTTTATGAGAGCTGTGATCCAAAGGGTGGCCCGGGCCGAAGTATCCATCGGCGGGGAAGTGAAATCCGCCATCGGCGGGGGCCTTCTCGTACTGCTGGGTATAGAAGACGCCGACGGGCCGGAAGATATTGCGTGGCTGAGCGCCAAAATCGTCAATCTCCGCGTTTTTAACGACGAAAACGGCGTCATGAACCGCAGCGCCCTCGAAACCGGAGGCAGTGTCCTCCTCGTTTCCCAATTCACCCTACACGCCTCCACCAAAAAAGGCAACCGGCCCAGCTACCTCAAAGCCAGCAGGCCAGACACCGCCATCCCGCTCTACGAAAGCATGATCGCCAGAATGGAGGCCGATCTCGGCAAGCCCGTCGGCACCGGCAGCTTCGGGGCGGATATGCAGGTTTCCCTGGTGAACGACGGGCCCGTCACCATCATCATCGACACTAAAAACCGAGAATAAATGACCATCCAGGAAGCCCAGCAGCGCGTAGACCAATGGATCAACACCACCGGCGTCCGCTACTTTTCCGAACTCACCAACATGGCCATCCTTACCGAAGAGGTCGGCGAAGTGGCCCGGATCATCAGCCGCCAGTACGGCGACCAGTCGTTCAAACCTTCCGACCGCGATAAAAACCTGGCAGACGAGCTGGCGGATGTGCTGTGGGTGGTGTTGTGCCTGGCCAACCAGACCGGTGTAGACCTCACCGCGGCGCTGGAACAGAATTTCGGGAAGAAAACCACGCGAGACGCCACCCGGCATAAAGACAATGAAAAGCTGAAAGGCTGACGCGTGGTGAATTAATATAATACGTTGTTTCAAAATAGGATTTTATCTTTGCGCGACTATGGCAACAGATCAGAACAAGTTCCAGGCGATCATTTCGCACTGTAAAGAATACGGTTTCATTTTCCCGTCGAGCGAAATTTACGACGGTCTGAGCGCGGTGTACGACTATGGCCAGTACGGCGCGGAGCTCAAGAAGAACGTGCGCGATTATTGGTGGCGTTCCATGACCCAGATGCACGAAAACATCGTGGGCATCGACGCGGCGATCTTCATGCACCCCACGGTTTGGAAAGCATCCGGGCACGTAGATAACTTCTCCGACCCGATGATCGATAATAAAGACAGCAAGAAGCGCTACCGCGTGGACCACCTGATCGAAGGGTACGCTGAAACGCTGGACGCGGATGCGGGCAAAGCCCTCATCGCCGAAATGGAGGGCCTGATTTCCAAAGACGATTTCGCCGGCCTGAAAAAGCTGATCGAGGATAACAAGATCAAATGCTCGGTGAGCGGGACCGTTAACTGGACAGACGTTCGCCAGTTCAACCTCATGTTCTCCACCGAATTCGGCGCCGTTGCATCCGACAATGAAGACGATAATAAAGTGTACCTCCGTCCGGAAACGGCGCAGGGTATTTTCGTGAACTTCCTGAACGTGCAGAAGACGGGCCGTATGAAGATCCCGTTCGGTATTGCGCAGGTGGGAAAGGCGTTCCGTAACGAGATCGTAGCCCGCCAGTTCGTGTTCCGCATGCGCGAGTTCGAGCAGATGGAGATGCAGTTCTTCATCCGCCCCGGCACCCAGCAGGAATGGTACGCTTACTGGAAAGAAGAGCGGTTGAAATGGCACAAGAGCCTGGGCCTGAAACCCGAGCACCTCCAGTTCCACGACCACGCCAAACTGGCCCACTATGCAGACGCTGCGGTGGACATCGAATATAATTTCCCGATCGGTTTCAAGGAAGTGGAAGGCATTCACAGCCGTACCGATTTCGACCTGTCGCAACACCAGAAATTCTCCGGCAAGAAGCTCCAGTACTTCGATCCCGAGATCAACCAGAACTACGTGCCGTACGTGATCGAAACCTCGATCGGTCTGGACCGCTGCTGCTTCATGGTGCTTTCCGAAGCGTATGTTGAAGAAGACCTCAGCACTCCCGAGAAAGCGGACTCCCGCGTGGTACTGAAGTTCCCGGCAAAGCTGGCGCCCATCAAACTGGCCGTATTCCCGCTCACTAAAAAAGATGGTTTGCCGGAACTCGCGCGCGAACTTTTCAACGATTGCAAAACCCAATTCTATTCCTTCTACGAAGAGAAAGATGCGATCGGTAAACGCTATCGCCGCCAGGATGCCATCGGTACGCCGTTCTGCGTAACCGTGGATCACCAGACAAAAGAAGACGGCACCGTTACCATCCGCTACCGCGATACGATGCAGCAGGAACGCGTTCCCATGAGCGAAGTGAAGAACATCGTCATGAAAGCTATGATGGTTTAATATATTCGTCTGAAAATAACGAGGCGCCTCCGACCGGAGGCGCCTTTTTTTATGCGATAAATCAACCGTTCCCTGCGATATGGAAACCGTCTTGCGATAAACGAATTTTGGTGTCGCGAAAATTCAAACTGTCTTGCGATAATCAAACCGCTCGCGATAAAAACGAACCTGACTGCAAAAATAATCCCAATTCCGGTAAAATCAACCGTACAGTTCGAGGTGAACATCGTGCCGGTCGTACCCCATCGCCTGTATCCGCTGCCGCGCCTCGTCGATCATCGCTTTCCAGCCGCAAAGGAAGAAATACGCCGGCCGGCGGTCGGCCAGCAAGTCTTCGTACACCTGGTGAACATAGCCGCGGTGGCCCGTCCACCCGGGATTATCTTCCCGCGAAAGGGTAGGGTGGTAGTGGAAACCAGGCATCTCTGCGGCGAGGGCGCGCATCTCGTCCTTGTACAGAATATCCTTCTCGTACCGCGATCCGTATATGAGATGGATATCGGGATGGGCGATGCCGTTCTTGTGGAGGAATTTCGCCATAGACCGGAACGGCGCTATACCCGTGCCCGTGCAAATGAGGAAAATATCGCGGTCGAGCGATTCGGGCAGCACGAAATTGCCCAGCGGTCCGCGGAGCGTAAGCTCGCTGCCTTCCCTGATCTCGTTGAAAATGTAAGTAGTGCCGGCTCCGCCTTCCAGTAGCACGATCACCAGTTCTATTTCCGATGAACCGTTGGGGTGGGAGGCGATGGAATAGCTCCGCCAGCGCTTGTTTTTCTTTTCGTGGATAGGCAAATCCAGCGTCACGAACTGCCCGGCCTTAAAGTGGAATGCTTCCTTTTCGGGGATGTGGATCCAATATCTACGCGTGTTATACGTCTCGTTCACAATCTTCGTTACCACGCCGGTATACCATTGTTCGAGCATGTATGAAGGTTTTTTGCAAGATGAGTAAAGCCATTTCACATAAATTACGCTTTTTTTCCGGTTTACGGGGGATTGCGGGAATGTTAGCACCCGAGCCCGGCCATATCCCTGACCCAAGGGAAGCGGAAAACTTGAAAATGCCTTATCTTTGCATCCTTCATGAATTTGCAGGGAGTATTACAATTGTTTGAACGGGATCCCCGCCTGAAATCACTGGCGGACGGGACCCTCATGCCCGCGCCCCGCTATTTTCACCTTACGGGCCTCACCGGCAGCGCCGCCGCCTTCGTGGCGGTAGTCCACCGCAACAGCTCAGACGCCAATCACCTCATCATCCTGAACGACAAGGAAGAAGCCGCTTATTTCCATAACGACCTGGAACATCTTTCCCAGGCGCTGGACATCTTCTACTTCCCCGATTCATTCAAGAAAACCGGCGTCTTTTCCGACTTCAACAGCAGCCACAGCATGCTGCGGACGGAAGCCCTCATGAAGCTCACCGGGCCCCAGCCCCACAAGAAAGTGCTCGTGACCTACCCCGAAGCCATCTTCGAAAAGGTAGCCGGCAACACGTCTTACAACACCAACATGGTGTCTGTCAAGGTCGGCGAGAACCTCAAGGTCGACGACCTGCTCGCCAAACTCGTGGAATGGGGCTTCGAAAGCACCGATTTCGTGTACGAACCCGGGCAATACGCCGTTCGCGGCGGCATCCTGGACATATATTCCTTCGGGAACGACAAACCCTACCGCATGGAACTCTTCGGAGACGAAGTAGACTCCATCCGCCTGTTCGACCCCGAATCCCAGCTTTCCGAGCGCAAGCTCATGCAGGTGACCCTCATCGCCAATATGGACACCCGGGCCACCACGCACCAGAAAATGTCGCTCACCGAGTTCCTCCCGGAAAACACCACCGTCTGGATCAAAGATCCCGCATACGTGCAGGGCGTGCTGGACCAGATGGAGCAGCGGCTCGACGACTGGCTGCAGTCCGGCCGCGCCACAGACGTGAGCGACGATGAAGCTATCCAGCTGTATGAAGCTGATTTCTCGAAAGCGGATGTGCTCATGAATGACCTGCTGCAACGCCATTGCGTGGTGTTCGGGGCGCATTTTAATTTCGAGAAAGTACCGGCCGGCGTACAGGAGATCGCGTTCAAAACGATGGAACAGCCCGTTTTCAACCGCCAGTTCGATCTCCTCATCAAAGACCTTTCCGCCCAGAACGCGGCCAAAACCGCACTGTTCATCTTCGCGGAAAACCCGCGGCAGCTCGAAAGGCTCCGCAGCATTTTCGAAGACCTCAAAGCCGATTTTCTCTTCTATCCCATCCCGGTGCCCATCAGCGCAGGGTTCGTGGATGCGGGACTGAAAATCGTTTGCTATACGGACCATCAGATCTTCCAGCGTTTCCATAAATACAAAGTGAAGCAGGCCTACAATAAAAACAGGGCCATCACGCTGAAAACTTTGCAGGAACTGCAGTCCGGCGATTTCGTGACCCATATCGATCACGGCGTGGGCGTATATTCCGGCTTGCAGAAGATCGAAGTAGGCGGAAAGATGCAGGAAGCGATCCGCATCATCTACAAAAACAACGATCTGCTGTACGTGAACATCAACTCACTGCACAAGATCAGCAAATACACCGGCAAGGAAGGCGTTACGCCCAAAGTCAATAAACTCGGCAGCGACGCGTGGGAGAAACTGAAGGAAAAGGCGAAGACCGAAGTAAAAGACATCGCCAAAGACCTCATCAAGCTCTACGCCGCCCGCAAGGCGCAGCAAGGGTTCCAGCACACGCCAGACACCTATCTGCAAACAGAACTGGAAGCCTCGTTCATTTACGAGGATACGCCAGACCAGTCCAAAGCCACGGCCGACGTGAAACGCGATATGGAATCCCCTTCGCCAATGGACCGCCTCGTTTGCGGAGACGTGGGCTTCGGCAAAACCGAAGTAGCCGTGCGCGCCGCATTCAAAACCGTGGTAGACGGCAAACAGGCCGCCGTGCTCGTGCCCACCACCATCCTCGCGTTCCAGCATTGGAAAACGTTCTCCGAGCGGTTGAAGGATTTCCCCTGCACGGTGGATTACATCAACCGTTTCAAATCCGCCAAAGAGAAGAAAGAAACGCTGAAAAAACTGGAGGAAGGAAAGGTAGACATCATCATCGGAACGCATTCGCTGCTCGGCAAGGAAGTGAAGTTCAAGGACCTCGGCGTCATGATCGTGGACGAAGAACAGAAATTCGGCGTGACGGCGAAGGAAAAGCTGAAAACGATGAAGGTGAACGTGGACACGCTCACGCTAACGGCCACGCCTATCCCGAGAACGTTGCAGTTCTCGCTCATGGGCGCCCGCGACCTTTCCATCATCAATACCCCGCCGCCCAACCGGCAGCCCATCGAAACGGAAGTGCTCGTGTTCGACAAGGAGCAGATCCGTGATGCCATTTATTATGAAACGGAGCGCGGTGGCCAGGTGTATTTCATCCACAACCGGGTGAACGGGCTGCGCGAAATGGCGGGCCTCATCCAGGAGCTGTGTCCGGACCTGAGCATCGCCACGGCGCACGGGCAGATGGAAGGGCATAAGCTGGAAGAAGTGATCCTCGATTTCATCGACCGCAAGTACGACGTACTGGTTTGTACCAATATCGTGGAAAGCGGGGTGGACATTTCCAACGCCAATACCATTATCATCAACAACGCCCATCACTTCGGCCTGAGCGATCTGCATCAGCTGCGCGGCCGTGTGGGCAGAAGCAACAAGAAAGCGTTCTGTTACCTGATGGCGCCGCCGATGAGCACGCTGCCGACAGACAGCCGCAAACGCCTCCAGACGCTGGAGCAGCACAGCGAACTGGGCTCCGGCTTCCAGATCGCCATGCGCGACCTCGATATCCGCGGTGCCGGGAACCTCCTGGGCGGCGAACAAAGCGGTTTCATCGCAGAGATCGGGTTCGATATGTACCAGAAAATCCTCGACGAAGCTATCAGGGAGCTCAAGCAAACCGATTTCAAAGACCTGTTCAAGGACCAGCTGGAAGAAAAGAAAGATTACGTTTCCGATACTACCATCGATACCGACCTCGAAATCCTCATCCCCGATACATATATCGAAAGCATCCAGGAAAGACTGAACCTCTACCAGGAGCTCGACAATATTACGCAGGAGTCCAAACTACAGGAATTCGCCGCCGGGCTGGAAGACCGCTTCGGGCCCGCGCCGGAACCCGTACACGATCTGTATACCACCATCCGCTGCCGTTGGATGGCCATTGCGCTGGGCTTCGAGAAAATGATCCTCAAAGAAGAAACCCTTCGCTGTTATTTCATCAATAACCCGGACAGCCCCTACTTCGAATCACCCACGTTCCAGCATATCCTGCACTACATCCAGACGCGCACCAACAACGCACGCCTGAAGCAGGTGGGCAAGAATTTCATGCTCATCGTAGACAGGATAGACTCCATGACCAAGCTGCACGACTTCCTCCGCAAAATGACCGACGCGCGGAATTAAGAACTTTTGTAACATATCTTTGTTTTATACGTTACACCGGCACACAAAATCATTTTACCTGACTAAAACTTAAAGAAAAGTTAAAGCCGGCACAAGCATATGGAAACACATCCATGCCCCGCATCCTGCTGGTGAATTTAAAACTGAAAGCAATGAAAAGATTAACCGTACTTTTAATGGCCCTTGTTATGACAGCAACTTCCTTTGCACAAACTACCGACAACAAGCCCCCGGTAAAAAAGATCGAAGTGAACGGCAGCGCCGAAATCGAGATCACGCCCGACGAGATCTATTTCAACATCACCCTGCGCGAATACATGAAGAACAAAACGCAGAAGGTTTCCATCACAGAACTGGAACAAAAACTCCAGAAAGCCGTGGAAGCCGCCGGTATCGCGAAAGGTGATTTCACCATCGCCAATGTATTCGGATATAACTACGACCAGTGGTGGAAAAAGAAGAAAGATGCGCCCGATTTCATGGCCCGCAAACAGTATCGCCTGAAATTGACCCGCCTCGACAAAATCAACGGCATCCTCGCCGCTGTGGATGAAGAAGGTATCGAAAGCGCGAACGTAGCTTCTTTCAGCAGCAGCAAAATGGAAGAATACCGCAAACAGGTGAAGATCGAAGCGCTGAAAGCCGCCAAGGCAAAAGCTGAATACCTGGTAGCCGCTATCGGTGAAAACCTCGCCGGTGTGATCGAAATCCAGGAGTTCAACACCGATCAGTACAGCGACGTTCGTCCTGAAATGGCGAATATGATGGTCCGCAAAGCCGCTGCTTACGACGCTGCAGGCGGTGCGCCCGATTCCAACATCGATTTCAAAACCATCAAGATCCGTGCGGAAGTGCGTGCCGTATGGGGAATCAAATAACGCGAAACTAAAACAACGCAAAAGAAGAAGGGCTCCTGGTCGTCACCGGGAGCCCTTTTCATGTCTTGATGGTTTGGTCACTGACGCCCGATGACGTATGACGCGGTCTACATTCTACTGTCGTTTTTAACTGTCTTTTCAGTCTATTTTGCTACTAACGGCCTCTTGCCGAAGTCAGGTAAGTTGGGATAAATAGGACACGTATGTTGCGATGGTTTTTCAGAAAATTACTTCGTGTATCTGATGAGCGAAACCTCGAATCTGCCTTCGGAAACCACTTTCTTTTTGGTTTCGTCCACATCATGGACCAACACGCCGCTAAACGTGCCCTTCGCTTTGGATTCGCTGATGGATTCGATCTTGATGGTGGCGCTGGCGCCGTACTCGAGGTCCACGGCTGAATAGCCGATACCTTCGCTGAGGCGCTGCATCCAGCCGATGGTATTGTATCGGAACGTGTTCAGTTCGTAGGTCCCGGTTTTCAGTTGTTTGTTGGGAAACGCGACGTTGACGGTCAGCAGCTGGTTGTCTCCCGTCATACCGCTCACGATGAGATGGCTCATCACATCGTTGGCCGTATCGTACAGGCTGCCGGTGAGTTGTTTGGAAACGGTGAGCTCCTGCCCGTCGAGTTTCATCGACATGGTGCCCTGGCTGCGGTTGTCCTCGAAAATATCTTTTTTCTTGCAGGCGGTGAGGCAAAGAGCCACCGCAATGCCAAGGGCCGGCAGCGTGCTTGCGATTTTCATAGGTATACGTTTCTTTGGTACAGGTGATGCTAGCGGATGCAATATACACCGTTAAAACACATTATCAAAATTAATTATAAATAAAAATTTGCATTGGTGGGAAAGTTGGGGAAAAACGAAGCGGCCGTTCCCTTTGAGTTGGAACGGCCGCTATTCGCAAGATATTATTACCGAGCGGGTTACGCGTCGATTTTTGCGTATTTGGCGTGCGATTCGATGAATTCGCGGCGCGGGGGGACCTCGTCGCCCATGAGCATGGTAAAGATGCGGTCGGCCTCCGGGAGGTTGTCGATCGTCACCTGTTTCAGCGTACGGACGTCCGGGTCCATCGTCGTATCCCACAGCTGCTCGGCATTCATCTCACCCAGACCTTTATATCGCTGGATGGTTACGCTGTCTTCCTTTCCGCCGCCGGCCAGCCGCGTAACGGCCGCCTTGCGCTGATCTTCGTTCCAGGCATACTGGAATTCCTTGCCTTTCTTCACGAGGTACAGCGGGGGTTGAGCGAGGTATACATACCCTTGTTCCACCATTTCGCGCATGTAACGGAATACGAAAGTTAGGATGAGGGTGGCGATGTGGCTTCCGTCCACGTCGGCATCCGTCATGATGATCAGCTTGTGATAACGGAGCTTGCTGAGGTTGAGGGCTTTATCGTCGTCGGGCGTACCGATGGTCACGCCGAGCGCCGTAAAGATATTTTTGATCTCTTCGTTCTCGTAGATTTTGTGCTCGAGGGCTTTTTCCACGTTCAGGATCTTACCGCGCAGCGGCAGGATGGCCTGGAAGTTACGGTTACGGCCCTGTTTGGCCGTACCACCCGCCGAGTCCCCTTCGACGAGGAAGAGCTCGCATTTATTGGGATCATTGTCGGAGCAGTCTGCCAGTTTGCCGGGGAGGCCGCTGCCGGTCATCACGCTCTTGCGCTGTACCATCTGGCGGGCTTTCCGGGCGGCTTCGCGGGCCTGGGCGGCCAGCACCACCTTGTTGATGATCTGCTTGGCTTCCTTGGGATGTTCTTCCAGGTAAGCGTCCAGTACGTTGGCCACCGCGGAGTCCACGATGCCCATAACGTCGGAGTTGCCGAGCTTGGTTTTGGTCTGCCCTTCGAACTGCGGCTCGGGAACTTTCACGCTCACGATGCAGGACAGCCCTTCGCGGAAGTCGTCTCCCGTCACCTCCACCTTCGATTTCTCGAACAGCTTGTTTTTATCGCCGTACGATTTGAACACGCGGGTGATGGCCCTGCGGAAGCCGGCTACGTGGGTGCCGCCTTCGATGGTATTGATATTATTAACGTAGGAGAAGATATGCTCGTTGAACGAATCGTTGTAGAGCATCGCTACTTCCACCGCCACATTGGCGTTGGCGTCATGAGTTTCGATATAGATCGGGTTGGGCAGCAGCGGGTTGCGGCGGCCGTTCTTGTCGATCAGTTCCACGAATTCGATGATACCGCCTTCGCTGTAGAAGGTTTCGCTGAAATTGTTGCCGTTGTCGTCTTTCTCCCGCTCGTCGCTAAGGGTGATGCGGATGCCGCGGTTCAGGAACGCCAGTTCGCGCAGGCGGCCGGCGAGGGTTTCGCGATTGTAAACGGTTTCGGTGAAAATGGTGGCGTCCGGTTTGAAATGTACGATCGTACCGGTGATATCGCTCTGGCCGATCTCGCGCACGGAGAACTGGGGGACGCCCATTCTGTATTCCTGCTCGAAAATCTTGCCTTCGCGGTGAACGGTTACGCGCAGGGGGTCGCTCAATGCGTTCACGCAGGATACGCCCACGCCGTGCAGGCCGCCAGACACCTTGTAGGTGTTTTTATCGAATTTACCACCGGCGTGCAGTACGGTCATCACCACTTCCAGCGCAGAACGCTGTTCTTTCTGGTGCATGCCCGTGGGGATGCCACGGCCGTCGTCCTTTACGCGGATGGAATTGTCTTCACAAATGGTTACTTCAATGTTCTTGCAATATCCGGCCAGGGCCTCGTCGATGGAGTTGTCTACCACCTCATAAACAAGATGGTGTAAACCTTTGACACCGATGTCGCCAATATACATGGCGGGGCGTTTACGCACGGCTTCCAGCCCTTCCAGTACCTGGATATTATCGGCGCCGTAATTGCTGGAGGCAGGCGGTGCTTGCACTAGTTCTTCACTCATATTTTTAGCTGAAAATCTTTTTTGAACAAATCCGTTGAATATCCAGCAAAAATACGGAAAATCAGGCTAATTTCCATGAAAAACAAGGCTAATTTGAGGGGTGTGGATACTCGGTGGAAACTGCAGTCCTACAACCCGGCCGCCAAATCGGTCAGCACCGTTTCCTTGATACCGGTGAAGATGGTCTTCCAGACGAGGTTGAAGAACGATTTTTGCGGATCTCTCGTGAATTTGGGTTTGGCAGTCCGCAAAGGCTGTCCGGGCGAAGGGTTTTCGTTCTGGATCACCATCAGGTTCGCGATGAGGCTCACCAGTCCTTTTTTCCGTTTTTTGCCTTTTGCCACGATATCTTTCAGGAAATCGATCTTCAGATCGTCGTATTGCATGGTCAGCGTGCCTGCGGCCGAACGCTCGTTACCCCGGATGTGCCATTCCAGTTCCCGGATTTTGGCGGAGCGGATAGACACCTCTCCCAGCGGCCGGGTAGCCGCGTTCATCTCCCTGCCGTCCATATCGTTCAGCTTCCCGCTCACGGCAAAAGCGCCGGCATCGTTCCCCAGCGCGAAATCGAAATGCGCCTTCAGCTTGCCGGTCCGCATGAGAATGGCGTGAAGGTCTACCGTGGCGTGGGGATTTTTCTGCACCAGGGAATCCACGTTCGTGATGTTTCGGAACGTGCCCCCGGCCTGATGAAACTCCACCACGCCGGTTTGCCCGTTGCCCGGGTTCACCTCCGAATAACTCACCTGCACGCCCTGCGCCGTAAGCGTATCGATCCGCAAAGGCAGCTCCAGCTTCATGAGCAGCTGGTTGGGGAACTTGCCGAGCAGATCGCCCGGCGGCATGGGCAGCCCCCGGTTGCGGTAAACATGCAGCTCCCCGCCGTCGATACTCGCTTTCCGGATAACCGCCTCCTGCTGCAGGATGTGGCGGAGCAGTACGCCGTCAGCTGTTATATTGTTGAAAGTCAGTTGAAAACGATCCTTTTGCGTACCGATCCGTTTGTCGAATTCGGATGTACTGTACCGGGGATCCAGCTGGAAACTGGCCACAGTCAACTGTTTGGCCACGGCGTTGAAGGAAATATTGGAAAGCCGCATCCAGTAAAGGCTGTCGGCCGTCCGGTACTCCCATTTCCGGAGCCCCACGGTAAAATCCTGCGCATACAGCACGCGCGTCAGGTCATTTTCGCTGATGGAGTCGATGGCGAGATTTCGTAGTACCACGTCGAGGTTTCCGAGCTTCGTGATCTTTCGGCTGCTGTCTTCCCGGATTTGCGTGAATTGCAGGCTGGTATTGGCTAATTCGATCTCCCCGATGCGGAAATTCCGGATGGAGCGCGAAACGGATGCGTAAAAGCTCTTCCGGGGCGTGGTATCGTTGCTGCGCATGTCGTGCACGATGGTCAGTTCGGGGTCGCGGAGCCGGAACGATCTGGCATCCACCTCTTTATGCAGGAAATACCGCCAGATTTTCAGTCCCGTCACCTGTACCCGCCCCAGTTTGGCGTTGTACAGCACTTCCGGGGCGCGCTGTTCGTGTACGAGCCGATCATAAACGGCGGAATCGGGGAGGAGCGCCACATGGTCGATGGCTACGCTGCCGGTGAGCAAATTCAGGTGGATCTTGCCATAGGCGAGGGTATAGAGGCTGTCCGACCCTTCGGTCACATATCTCCGCAATTCCGCATCGAGCAGCTTTTTCCAGTACGTGCCGAGGTACCATCCGCCGGCGAGCAGGGCTATGGCCAGGGCGCCAGCCACGAATAGAATGATTTTCCAGGATTTCTTCATGCGTAATCTACTGTTGCTAAAGTTATACCAATTCCCCCGGTAAGGTCTGTGAATTGTAAGGACTTTGTCAGCCTGATGCGATAATAACAATCATTCGTTACTTTTGTCCGGCTTCATATGAAAGAAATACAGGAAATATTACAATTGGCGATGGCGCAGCCGGCCATGAGTGACCAGCTGGAGCTGGCGGTGTCCGAATCGGTCGCCGTTCCTGATTGTCTTGATTACACCTTGCAACGGTATGTATACGATCGTCCGCTTCCTGTGGAAGATGTGGCGATGGTGGTGTACCAGCCCGCCAAGCGCGGGAAGAGCGCGGCTATCGAACTGCGGTACTGCGTGGCGGGGAACAAGTATTGCCAGCGGCCGAACTGTAACGACCGGGTTTGTGCGGAAGGGCATAAAGCGGCAGATTGCGCGAGCGATAAACTGCCTTCGATCGATTTGATCACGGTGCGTTTCCATCCCGGGTTCATCCAGTCTTTACAGAAGAGCAATACGAACAGTACGCTGTTCGAGCTGCAATCGCGCAAGCCTTTCATGAAAACCATCCAGCCCTGCACGAAGTCGAAAAACGTGCTGGAGCAGATGGTACATCATAATTATGAAGGGGTGTTGAAAAACATCTTCCTGCAGAGCAAATCCCTGGAGCTGCTGCTCTTCAGTTCCGACCAGTTCATACAGAACGATACTGAAGAGCGTTACGGCTGCCGCTTCCTGACGCAGATGGAAGACCGCTCCAAGATCGAAAAGGCGCGCACCATCCTCCTGGAGCAACTGGATGCGCCCATTACCATACGCGAACTGGCGCGCAAGGTGGCGATGAACGAATGTTACCTCAAAAAAGGCTTCAAAGCCATGTACGGCACCACCATCTACGATTATTTCCAGAAGGAAAGAATGGAAAAGGCCCGCGGTCTCCTCTATGAAAAAGGGATGTCCGTTTCGGAAGTGGCCATGATGATGGGGTATTCCTGCATTTCACATTTCTCTACCGCTTTCAAGAAGCATACAGGCCTGAAACCCTGTGAGTTATTACTTCGCTAACCCGTTTTTCCCGGTACGATCATTTCTTTTCCCGATCCGATATTTCGTTTGACGAAGATCGATGCATCTTTGTAACACGTTACTGGATATCGATCCGGTTACCTCATAAGCTTCCTTATCAGATTTGACCTAAATCGGGAAGGCTTGCGGTTAGTAATGCCATTAAAGCGGCGCCCTGATCAAACACCACTCACGACAAAGAGCTGGGGGCCGCCATCCGTAAGTTTTTCCACCGTAATTTGCATAAAGCCGTTACTTTTCTGTAGCGGCTTTTTTCTTTTTTAGCCTGTTGTGGAGCAACCGTAGAATTTTATCGACCACCGTGGAATTTGTCTACGGTTGTTTGTTGGATGTGGGTTTGGTGTAGATGGCTGATTTTATGATATTTTATGGGTCGGAGGGATTCACTGCTTGTTGAAAAAGTTAATCCGATTAACATCCGTGACTTATAACTTAAGGTACTGACATATCAGCGGGGAAGAAACATTACGTCATGACAGCGCCAACTCATTTGCAGGTTTGTTCGTTGGAATTTTTTCATCAACCGGAAATTACATCCACCTGGAATACGCATTTTTTCTTGCAGGCAATTTTGTCGGAAGGATTATATAATTCGGCGGGAATATTCTTCCGTTGAACGCCGGCGACTTTTAACGTGATTTGACGAATGAGCCACGTAGCGTCTGCCCTCAATCCCTTTACAGGCTTATTTGTGAGCGGAAGCATACTTCCATTTGCAGGAAAAGAAAAACCCCGCCCAAAAGAGCAGGGTCTGTCCTATTTATCCCTATACCTATGAAATACTTAATTATGTGTTGTAAGTAGTACTAATCAACAATAGTGCCAGCATCGTTCATCAGTACTGTTTTGGCAGCACCATTTTCTTCGATGCTTACTTTGTAATAAGAGGCAACATCCGCTCTTTCGATTTTCCACCCTTCTTTAACAACGGCGGACGGATATTTGTTCTTCAAAGTTCCCAAAACTGTTTCGGGCACAGCTCCGTTCAGGTATTCGCTGCGGGTAGCCACCCAGGCTCCTTCTGCATTGTACTCTACTGCGGTCTTCACGCTGTCCCTGCTAAAGGATGCGATCCAGTTACCGCCGGCTGTTTTTACCCAGGCCGCGTTCGTAGTGCCTGCATATTGGGCATTTTGCTCGAATGCCGCTTTTACGGGCGCAGGAGCCTCTACTTTCTTAGCTGTGGTCTTGGATTTTTTGGTGGATTTCTGTTGCGAAAACGCTATGCTGGAAGTGAAGATAGCAGCGCAAAGAAGTAACGTTACTCTTTTCATAAAAGATATGGTTTTTCTCTGTTATACGGTCTTCTCTTTCAGTACCAAAACCTTGCCAAAAACGCAAAGTAAGTACAGTTTATTGTAAATTACCCAATTTCGCCGTCATTTTTTTCAAAATCCCTTTATTTTTTATGAACGGCAGGCCCACAGGGAATCCTCCGCCTATTTTCGTAACTTCGCAGAATTTTAAAATCCATTCATTAACAACCAGGTGGGGTATTGAATATGGCCAGCAAATATCAGGAATATAACCAGCTGAATTTACCGCAAATAGAACAGGAAATCCGGAAGGAATGGGAGCAGCACCAGATCTTCGAAAAAAGCGTCTCCAACCGCGACGGCGCCATCCCTTTCGTTTTTTATGAAGGCCCCCCGAGCGCCAACGGCCTCCCTGGTATCCACCACGTGATTTCCCGATCCCTCAAAGACCTCGTTTGCCGCTACAAAACCATGAAAGGCTACCAGGTGAAACGCAAAAGCGGTTGGGACACCCATGGCCTCCCGGTAGAGCTCGGCGTCGAAAAAATGCTGGGCATCACGAAGGTAGACATCGGGAAAAAAATCTCCATCGAAGAATATAACGAAACCTGCCGCAAGGAAGTACTTAAATATAAAGACGTCTGGGAAGAGCTCACCCGAAAAATGGGATACTGGGTTGATTTGCAACACCCTTACATCACCTTCGAGAACGATTATATCGAAACCTTATGGTGGTGCCTCCAGCAACTCTATAAAAAAGGACTGCTCTATAAAAGCGTCTCCATCCAGCCGTATTCCCCCGCAGCCGGCACCGGCCTCAGCTCCGCGGAACTGAACATGCCCGGCACCTATAAAGATGTAAAAGATACCACGGTAGTGGCCATGTTCAAAGCCCTGCCCTCCGAAAAATCACAATTCCTCTTCGACGCCGCTGGCAACGGAGAAGAAGTGTTTTTCCTCGCCTGGACCACCACGCCCTGGACCCTCCCGTCCAACCTCGGGCTCACGGTCGGCGAAAACATCGACTATCAACTCATTAAATCCTTCAACCCCTATACCCACCTCCCCATCAATGTGGTAGTGGCCAAAGACCTCGCCGGCAAATATTTCAAAGCCGAAGGATTGAACGGCGACCTCGCCGCCTGGAAACCGGAAGACAAAATCATCCCCTGGCAGGTCATCGCCGACTTCAAAGGCCGCCAGCTCGAAAACATCCGCTACGAGCAACTGCTGCCTTTCGCGCAACCTGAAGAGGGCGACCCCTTCCGCGTGCTGCTGGGCGATTTCGTAACCACCGAAGACGGTACCGGTATCGTGCATACCGCGCCCGCGTTTGGGGCAGACGACAATCGCGTCGGTAAAAAATACGGCATCGGCATCCTCACGCTGGTAGACCGCCAGGGCAAATTCACCGATAACGTCGGCGAATTCTCCGGCCGTTACGTGAAAAACTACATCAACGAAGCCGATTATAAGGACGTAGACGTAGATATCGCCGTAAAACTGAAGAAAGAAAACCGCGCCTTCCGCGTAGAAAAATACGAACACACCTATCCCCATTGCTGGAGAACGGACAAACCCGTCCTCTACTACCCGCTGGATGCCTGGTTCATCCGCACCACCGCCATGAAAGACCGGATGGTGGAGTTGAACAAGACCATCAAGTGGAAACCGGCGGCCACCGGCACCGGCCGCTTCGGCCAATGGCTGGAGAACATGGTGGACTGGAACCTCAGCCGCAGCCGCTACTGGGGCACGCCACTGCCGATCTGGCGTTCGGAAGACGGGACCGAGGAAATCTGCATCGGGTCTATCGCCGAACTGAACGAAGGGATCCGCAAAGCCAATGAAGTACTGGGCGGAGATGTGAACAAGCAATACCTGCACGACGGTATCCTCGATCTGCATAAGCCTTATGTGGACGACATCGTGCTGGTAAGCCCCACAGGCAAGCCCATGTACCGCGAGCCGGACCTGGTAGACGTGTGGTTCGATTCCGGCGCCATGCCGTACGCGCAATGGCATTACCCTTTCGAGAACAGGGATAATATAGATAAAGGGCTCGCTTTCCCGGCGGATTTCATCGCCGAAGGCGTGGACCAGACGCGGGGTTGGTTCTATACCCTGCATACGCTGGGTGTGATGCTGTTTGACAGTGTGGCTTATAAGACCGTGGTTTCCAATGGCCTGGTGCTGGATAAAGACGGCAACAAGATGAGCAAGCGCCTTGGCAACGTGGTGGACCCGTTCCAGACGATCGATCAATATGGCGCAGATGCCACCCGTTGGTACATGATTACCAACGCATCGCCCTGGGATAACATGAAATTCAATGTGGAGGGTATCAAGGAAGTACAGCGCAAACTGTATGGCACCCTGTACAATACCTATAACTTCTTTGCGATGTACGCGAACCTGGACGGTTTCCGCTTCCAGGAGCAATACATCCCGCTGGCAGACCGTCCGGAAATCGACCGATGGATCATTTCGGTGTTGAATTCGCTCGTGAAGCGGGTGACGGACAGCCTCGACGATTTCGAGCCCACGCAGGCGGGCCGCGCCGTGCAGGAATTCGTGGACGAGCACCTGAGCAACTGGTACGTAAGGCTTTGCCGCCGCCGGTTCTGGAAAGGGGAGTATGAGCACGACAAGATTTGTGCGTTCCAGACGCTGTACGAATGCCTCGAGAAGGTGTCGCAGCTCATGGCGCCGGTTTCTCCGTTCTTCTCCGACTGGATGTATCGTAACCTGAACAGTGTCAGTGGTTTACGTCCGGAAGCATCGGTGCATCTGTCCGATTTCCCTGCGGTAGACGAAACGGCGGTAGATGCGGAGCTGGAGGAAAGGATGCAGTTGGCGCAGGATATTTCCTCGCTGGCGCTCAGCCTTCGTAAGAAGACCAATATCAAGGTCCGGCAGCCTTTGCAGAAGATCCTGATACCGGTTACGGACGCCCATATGAAAGACCAGATCGCGCTGGTGGAGCACTTGATAAAAAGTGAAGTGAATGTAAAAACTATTGAGTATCTTACGGAAACGGAAGGGTTTATCAAGAAAAAGATTAAGCCGAACTTCAAATCCCTCGGTACCCGGATGGGTGCCAGGATGAAGGCGGTGGCGGGTGCGATCGGTGAAATGACGCAACACGACATTGCCTCGCTGGAGAAGTCCGGAGAATTTGGCTTGAGTATTGATAATGAGCACATTCCGATCGGTTTGACGGATGTTGACATCATTTCCGAAGATATTCCAGGCTGGACAGTAGCGAATAAAGGTATGTTAACCGTGGCCCTGGATATCACCATTTCACCTGAATTAATGGACGAGGGCAATGCGAGAGAGCTGGTGAACCGCATTCAGAAGATACGGAAGGACAGTGGTTTTGAGTTAACTGACCGTATCAGTGTCAAAGTACCGGACGTTCCGTCCCTGAAATCGGCGTTAATGAACTTTAATGACTATATTTGCACGGAAATTTTGGCAGATAGCTTGGAAATAGTGCCGCAATTACAGGAAGGTACGGAGGTAGAAGTTAACGAATTTAAATTCAACGTATTAGTTAACAAAAAAAGCTAATCCCATGGCAACAAAGAAGAAGGTTGCTGGTAAGACTATCAAGAAGGCGGCTCCTGCGAAGAAAGCGGTAGCGAAGAAAGCGGCGGCACCTAAGAAGGCTGCAGCCAAAGCGGCGCCTGCCAAAAAGAAGCCGGCTGCTGCGCCGAAGAAGGCGGCGGCGAAGAAACCCGCGGCGAAAGTTGTGAAACCCGCTCCGAAGAAAGCTGCCGCGAAGAAACCGGCTGTGAAGGTAACTACTTCAAAAGCAACCTCTTCCAAGAAAGCAGTGCCGGCTAAAAAGCCAGCTGCTGTTGCCAGGAAAGCTGCGGCTCCGGTGAAGAAGACGGCGGTTAAGCCTGCTCCTGTTGCCAAAAAGCCCGCGGTTGTGGCGAAAGCTCCCGTTAAAAAATCAGTGAAGGCCGTAACCGTAAAAGCGGTGCCGGTACCTGCACCCAAAACCAAGAAAGCACCGGCGGCCAAAACCCCGGTTGCGCAGACTGGGCCGATTATTGCTAAACCCGTAGAAAAAGTAGATATAATGGCAAAGAGCAAACAGGAAAAATCAGAAAAAGAGCCGGTTAAGAAGGCCAAAGCAGAAGAACCTGCGAAACGGGTTGCTGAGAAACCTGCTGGAAAAACGACATCCCGCTCCGCCGGAAGCAGCCGTTCTTCCTCCGCCAAAGCGGTGACATACGTGCCGGAATTCACCAAATCCGTGCTCGATCAGCCCGAAGCGCCCACAGGTCCGATATATCGTTATAGCGATCCCGAATTGCAGGAGTTCAAGGAAATCATCCTCAAAAAACTGGAAGCCGCCAAAAAAGAACTGGTGTTCCTCCAGGGCCTGATCACCCGTAAGGATGAAGCAGGCACCGATGATACCGAAAACAAATACATGAGCATGGAAGACGGCTCCGGTTCCCAGGAACGCGAGCAGCTCAACCAAATGGCAAGCCGCCAGATCCAGTTCATCGACCACCTCGAGAAAGCCCTCGTGCGTATCGAAAACAAAACTTACGGCATCTGCCGCGAAACCGGCAAGCTCATCGAAAAAGCTCGCCTGAAAGCAGTTCCGCACGCGACCCTCAGCATCGAAGCGAAACTCGCCAAAAGCAAATAACCGTCAAGCAAAAAATAATGGAAGGCCGTCCGTTCTGGATGGCCTTTTTGTTTGCCCCTGCCTCATGGCCGCATTCACCCTACTTCATCAATACCATCGCCCATCACCCTGTTTATTACCCCCATCAATGCAAGCCGCAAATCGTAAAATTTTTCCCTGCCGGGCGAAAATGCAACAGCAGCGGATTGCAGTTTCGAAATTGTATCCGGATATATAACGTTATTGCATACACGTTAATGGCTATCCAGTTTACAAATGGATGGGCCACCCGGAAGAATAGCCCCCGTTCATACTTCTGTTACCACCCAACACAATAAGAATCGGGAATTGTGCCGGGCCAATTTATGGATCGAATGAAGAAACTGCAAGGGGGCCGGGGCCGCGAGATCACGGCCCCCCCTGATAAAATAATCCCATGTTATGATGATAAGCGTCATCAAAATCAACAACACGAAACTAATGATCAGCGAAACCATAACCTGAGAAAAAGGGCGAGGAAATCTCAGTGTGGGAAGAGAATATCTCCGAAAATCGGAGGATAAAAAAAAGCTCCTCCGAATGAATGGAGGAGCTCGTGGATTATATACCTTTTGTTTATTGCTATGCAGGTTTCAATGCCTTCCCATCGCAATCTTCCTTCCGCCGAAACGCTTTTCCCACCTGCCTTGCAGCCAGGTACACCAATCCTGCCGCCGCCAGCGCCGCCAAACCTCCCAATCCAATGTTCAACGCCTGGCTCTTCGTCGGCCAACGCTTCTTCACCTTGTCGGGGCTCGCCTGCGCAATGTCCAGCAACGGCGCCATGCAATTGTCTTCGATCACCTTATCGGCCATCGTCGCGGTTTCTACATGTTGTGGATGGTACGCCACACCAATGCCCGCGTCCTGCAACAGTTCGCCATCGGTTTCGCCGTTGCCGACGTAAATAATGTTCTGCGACTGGATATGGTATTTGTCGGAAATATATCGCAGGATATTGCTCTTGCAATACTGCGCACTTCCGTTCCTTCCGGAGATGAAATAATCGGGCACCGTTATCTCGCCGGTAGCCACGCTATGCACGAGGTGCAACCTGTTGGCAAACGCGAAATCGGCGCCCAGCTTGTTTTTCATGTGGTTGGCCACACATTCGAACCCGTCCGTGATCAGGCCGCAGATGTACCCGCGCCGTTTCAGTTCACGAATGACATGACGGATGTCAGGCGTCACGGGAATACTATCCGCCACCTCCAGCAGTTCCGCCAGGTTCCTGCCCTTGAAAAGCGCAGCGCTGCGCGTGAGCACCGATAACGGATCGGTATAATGTTGCAGCACCTGCACGAGCGACTCCTCCTGTTCAAAGGCCACTGCAGCGGAATACAGGTAGTTTTCGCGGAAGATCGTTTCGTCGAGATTGAAGATCACCATCTTCTGCAGCTTGTCGATGGATTCGAGGATCGAATATTCCATCTGCTCGCGGATGATGTTGATGTTGCCCAGCGTTTCGAGGTTTTGCTGGGGAATGCTTTCCGCTTTTTTCAGGATGGTGCGGCTCACTTCGCGGCTCATTTTACTCAGCTGTTCCCAGGTCTGCATCGCATTCTCGAGCCGGCCGATATTCACTTCGCGGATGCGCGCGCCCATGAGGTACATGTCTATCAGCAACCCGATGTCTACGCCGTAGTCGTTCTCGAAATGAACCTGCTGCAACATGTCTTTCCGCGCGGCGATCATACCGCTGAGCGGCTGGTTGAAATGCGCAAGCTCGGGGAAAAGAATACTCAGCAGTGGTTTGGCCACAAGCTGCGTTACACGGCCTGCCTGCCGTTCGAAATATGATTTGGTGAAATCGGCTTCGTTGTTCACGATTGCGTCGGTCAGCATTTCCACCAGTGCGTCCGGATATGTGAGAATGTCGCCGTCCACATACATGATGATATCATGTTTCGCGGCCATCATGCCTTCCCGCATGGAAATCCCTTTCCCGCGCTGGCTGCTGGTGATGACGCGCACCCGTTCCTTCAGGGCTTCGTCTACGGTATTATCGGTGGAGTTGTCGTCAACTACGATAATGTCGATAGGTCGGGATGTTTTTTTGATGGTCTTGATGACCTGTCTGATCGTTGCGCCCTCGTTGAGCACGGGAATAACTACGGAAATCATAGGCGTCAATAATAGTTTTTGTGAACAATTACAGTGCCTTTTGGCAGCCTCTTGCCCCAAAAATGATACCATAATGGCGCCATGCATGGCGCGGGAACCGCCAAAAAAGGCTAATTTTACGTTACTTCACGCTTTAGGAGCATGGATGGTTCAGCTTAAACGGTGTATATATGCAAGAAACTAAAAGACAAAAGCAGGTAGGACAGCTGGTGCAGGAAGAGCTCAGCGATATTTTCAATCGCATGGGCTTCAACGTGACGGAAGGCGGCATGATCTCCATTTCTTCTGTCAAGATGACGCCGGATTTGCTGGAAGCGCGCATCTACCTGAGCATGTTCCAGATCAAAGCGCCGGTTGAAATGCTGGCGCGGATGAACGAGCGCATGGGCGAGATCCGCCGCGATCTGGGCAACCGCGTCGCAAAGCAATTGCGCCGCGTCCCGGAACTGACTTTCTTCCTGGACGATACGCTCGATCATGTTTTCAAAATGGAAGAGTTGTTCAAAAAGATCAACGAAGACGATAAAAAGTCAAAACCCTAATCCCGCCCATCTTTTCGCATGATCTGGCAATTCGCTGCACGATATTTCCGCGCCCGAAAATCCACCACGGCGATCAATATCATCGCCTGGGTGAGCGTGGGCGCTATCGCCGTCGGCACCGCCGCGCTCATCACCGTTCTCAGCGTGTTCAACGGCTTCACGGGGCTGGTCAAATCATTGTACTCATCTTTCTATCCCGACTTCCGCATCGTTCCCGACAGCGGCAAAACCTTCGTGCTCACGGCAGACCAGCTGAAGCAGATCGCCGCCGTGCCCGGTGTGGCAAGCATTTCGTCTACTGTCGAAGAAAAAGCGGTCGTACGCAATGGTACCAAACAAACCATCGCGGTAATAAAAGGAGTGGACGATGATTTCACCAAAGTGGCGCATGTGCAGGACAAACTGGTGAGCGGCGAATACAGCCTGAAAGATGAAACGGGGCCGCAGGCCGTATTGGGCCTTGGTGTGGAAATATCGCTCGGGCTCGATGTGGAGAAAAGCCGTGTGCCCATCACCGTTTACATGCCGCGGCGCGACGATGCCGCGTTCAACCCGCTGATGCCCGACCAGTCGGTGGTTTCCGGGACCGCGTACCCCGCAGGCTCTTTCGCGATACAACAGGAATTCGATAGTAAATACGTGTTGGTGGACGTCGGTTTCCTCCGCCGGATGCTCGATATGCAGCCGGGCGAAGTTTCGGCCATTGAAGTAGCCATGGCGCCGGGTGCGGGTGAGCGGAAGGTCAAACGCGCGCTGCAGGCGCTCCTGGGCGACGGGGTGCAGATCCAGACCCGTATGGAGCAGCACGCCACCATATATAATGTAATGATGGTGGAAAAATGGCTGACGTATGTGTTCCTCAGTTTCATCCTCGTCATCGCCGCGTTCAACATGATCGGTTCGCTGTCTATGCTGGTGATAGAAAAGCAGAAAGATATCACGATCCTTAAAGCCATGGGCGCCAGGACCGCCACCATCCGCAGGATATTCCTGGCCGAAGGGCTGATGATCGCGGGTTCGGGGACGGTAGTCGGGTTCGGGCTCGCCATTATCATTTGCCTGATGCAGCAATACTTCGGCCTGGTGAAGCTTGGCGGCGGAACTTTTCTCATCGATGCCTATCCGGTTGAAATGCACGGGAACGATTTCCTGCTGGTGGCGGTTACGATCCTGGTGATCGGAACGCTGGCGAGCTGGTACCCGGCGCACCGCGCGGCGCGGCAGGTAATCTCGTTGAAAGCGACCTGACCTGTCACTTTACCGTACTTGTATACGATTTTGCGCCAACGCAAGCCCATAAAAAAAGCGTACCCGGAGGTACGCTTTCCTATTTTACAGATGGTAAAAAACTATTAGTAGTCGCCGAGGGTTTCGGGCAACTGGTCGAGTGCCTTGGCCAGCTGCTCGTCGTTGGGAGCGATGCCGTGCCATTCGTGCGAGCCCATCATAAAGTCTACGCCGGCGCCCATTACGGTGGTCATGAGGATCACGATGGGTTGTGCTTTGCCGGTGAGGCTTTTCGCTTTCTGAAGGGTAGCTACCACATCGTCCATATCGTTGCCGTTCATGGAGAGGACTCTCCAGCCGAAGGCGTGGAATTTGGCTTCGAGGTCGCCGAGGCTCATTACTTTATCGGTGGGGCCGTCGATCTGCTGGCCGTTATAGTCAACGGTGGCGATGAGGTTATCGATTTTGTGGTGCGCGGCGAACATGATGGCTTCCCAGTTTTGGCCTTCCTGGAGCTCGCCGTCGCCATGGAGTGAATAAACGACTTTATGATCGTTGTTCAGTTTTTTGGTGAGGGCGGCGCCGCAGGCAACGCTGAGGCCCTGGCCGAGGGAGCCGGATGCTACGCGGATACCGGGGAGGTGTTCGTGGGTAGTGGGGTGGCCCTGGAGGCGGCTGTCCAGCTTGCGGAAAGTAGCCAGTTCGGGCACCGGGAAGTAACCGGAGCGGGCGAGGGCGCTGTAGAAGACGGGGGAAATGTGACCGTTGGAGAGGAAAAACAGGTCCTGGTTTTTGCCGTCCATTTCGAAGGGCACGGGCTGATGTTCCATGACCTTGAAGTACAGGGCCGTGAAAAAGTCGGTGCAACCGAGCGAACCGCCGGGGTGGCCGCTTTGTACGGCGTGCACCATCCTTACGATGTCCCGCCTGATCTGTGTGGCTATATCTTTCAGTTCTGGCATGATAATTGGCGTTTTTAGCTTCGCAAAAGTAATAAGAAATTCCCCGCTTTTTCAGTGATTATCTGAATTTTTAAAAAAGGGGGGAAGTCGGGCCTCAAAATTTCTTGATACACATTTCGCTGAATTCAATATCTTTGCACCACAACCCCCCGTATGGAGAATGTAATTATCGCAACTATCCTGAGTTTCGTTATAACCTACTTTGCGATCCCGGTGTTGATCCGGGTAGCAGAACTGAAGCATCTATATGACGAACCGGACGAGCGCAAATCGCATAAAGTACGAATCCCCACATTAGGTGGCCTGGGATTCTTTGCCGGTTTCATACTGGCATCTGCCGTATGTGTACCTGCCAAGGAGAATTTCCCCTTGCAATATTTGCTGGCCGCTTTCTTCGTAATTTTTTTCGTGGGCATGAAGGACGACCTGGTCGGCCTGTCTCCCGTTAAGAAACTGGTAGGCCAGCTCGTGGCTGCATTTGCCATCATTTACCTGGGCAACCTGCATATATCCAATATGTACGGCTTCCTCGGGATCGGCGAGCTTCCTTTCCACTTCAGCCTCCTCCTTACGTATTTCACTTTTATCGTAGTCATCAACGCTTTTAACCTGATCGACGGGATCGACGGGTTGGCGGGCAGCATCGGGCTGGTTGTGTCCGCAGTGCTGGGTGCTTACTTCCTTTTCGCGCACGAAATGCTGTATGCCGTGATGGGTTTCTCCCTGGCTGCAGGCCTCGCCGCGTTCCTCATCTACAATGTTTCTCCCGCGCGCATCTTCATGGGCGACACCGGCTCCCTGCTGGTAGGCCTTGTGAACGCGACGCTCATCGTTAAATTCATCGATGTGGCCGGCAACCCCGCCAGCGCAGTTCCCCTGCAGGCAGTTCCGGCAATCGCTTTCGCCGTACTGATCATTCCCCTGTTCGACACGCTCCGGGTGTTCACCATCCGTATGGCCCGCGGCCGCAGCCCTTTCACGGCCGACCGTCACCACATCCACCACTACATGCTGGCCCTGGGGCTGAACCATCGCCAGGCTACCGCCGTCGCCGTAGTGTCCAACATCGGTTTCATTCTCCTCGCATATAACCTGCAAAGCCTGGGCACCACGGTGCTGCTGTTCCTCGTCGGGAGCCTGGCATTGGGGGGCACCTCCGTCCTCTTCTACCTGAAACGCCGCAAAGAGATCGCCGCCTCGGAAGCCGCAGCCGCTATCGCCTTCGCAGCCGTAGAAACCGCGCCGGCAGAGCCGCCGCCCGCCACCACCAAATCCAAGATTTTGCGGGTGCCCACAGAATCCGTCATGCAGGACAAATAACCGGCGCACCCCGCTTGCCAACTGCCAACGCATCGTCTTTCCCTTTGACGATTAAAAGATTTCATGTAGGTTTGCAAGCACTTTAAGTAAATATTCTTATGCAAGACGAACTTAATTTAATCCTGGACGACGCGAAAGATTCCATGGTGAAAGCAATTGCCCACCTGGAAGCAGAGCTCACGAGAATACGTGCCGGTAAAGCCAATCCTGTGATCCTCGACGGTATCACGGTAGACTATTACGGCGCACCCACCCCCCTTAACCAGGTTGCCAACGTAGCCGTTGCGGATGCCCGCACCCTCACCGTTCAACCCTGGGAGAAAAACATGCTGCAAGCCATCGAAAGAGCGATCATCGCTTCCAATATCGGTCTTAACCCGCAGAACGACGGTTTGATCATCCGCCTCTTCCTCCCCCCGCTCACCGAAGAACGCCGTAAAGAACTGGTGAAAAAAGTGAACGGAGAGGGCGAACACGCCAAAGTTGCCGTACGCAACATCCGTCGCGACGCTATCGAAGCCATCAAAAAACTGCAGAAAGACGGTCTCAGCGAAGACACCGCCAAAGATGCGGAAGCCAGTGTTCAGGAGTTGACAGACAAGCACATCGTGCTGGTAGACAAGCATTGCGCGCTGAAAGACAAAGAAATCATGGCCATCTAACCGCCATACATCAGATAATTGAAAAGAGACAGGTTGCGGCCTGTCTCTTTTTTTATGTCAGTCTGGATACATTTATTTCCGGTTGACGAGGTACACCCCGCCCATGATCACACCCAGGCATAGCACCTGCCATCCGCTGATGGCTTCACCGGCCACGAACCCCCATCCAATGGCCACTACCGGCAATCCATACGTTACCATACTGGCGAAAATTGCGCCCGCAGAACGGATCAGCTGGTAAAACAGGAGGGAGGCCACGCCCGTGCCGATCAAACCCAGGGTGCAGCTGGCCGCAAGGCTCATCCATGGCCGATCCGCCGCCTGGAAAGTGGCGCTGAAACCGCTCAGGAGCAATACCGGCAAAGCGAAGAGCCCCATGAAAAACAGGGAAATCGAAACGAGCTGGAGACTCTGGAATTCTTTTAGGTAATGATGCACCAGCGCAATGTTGAGCCCGTAACACGCCGTGGCCAGGATCACCAGGAAACCGTAGTACCAGTACGCATTCGCATCTACTCCCTTCACCAGGAAAAGGAGGATCACACCCGCGAACCCGATCATCAGCCCCAGCACCTGCCGCTTCAAAACAGGCGAATGGAAGAGGGCGAGCGAGAAGATGAGTGCGAACACGGGCGTGAAGGAATTCAGCATGCCGGCCAGCGAACTGTCTATCCGCGTTTCCGCGATACAGAACAAATACGCCGGAATTCCGTTACCTAATAAACCGGACATAATTATCACGGGTATTTTGGATGCGGGCGTTTGCCGGATGAACCGGAAGAAAAACGGCAACAGGGCCGCCCCGGCCGATATCAGCCGGATGCTGGCCACCTGGTAGGGGGAAAACGAGGCCAGTCCCAGTTTCATGAGGATGAACGAGCTGCCCCAGGTGAGCGATAGCAGGAGGAAGATCCCCCAGTTCAATACGCGTTGGTTCATAGTGCAGCAAAGGTACCGATTCCGAATTGTGCCGATGTTAAAGTATATTAAGAAAAAATAGAGATATGCCATCCATCAAGCTAACCGACATCCCGACCACCGCTCCGAAGAAAGTCGACAAGGAGCAAATCAAAGAGGAAATGCAGACCATCCTCAAAGACCTCGACGAATTGCAGAACCTCCTGTACGCCGAGCACAAGCACAGCCTGCTCGTAGTGCTCCAGGGAATGGACGCCAGCGGGAAAGACGGCGTGATCCGCGATGTTTTCGGCACCATGAACCCCATGGGCGTGGTGGTTACGCCGTTCAAGGCTCCCACGGCGCAGGAAGCCGATCACGACTTCCTCTGGCGCATCCACCAGCACGCGCCGGGAAAAGGAATGATCCAGGTATTCAACAGGTCGCACTATGAAGACGTGCTCGTACAACGCGTACATAAATGGGTGGATGAAGACGTGATCGCCAAAAGGTTCAACGCCATCAACGATTTCGAAAAGCTCCTCCGCGACCATAACAGTACGCATATCCTCAAATTCTACCTCCACGTATCTTCCGAAGCGCAGACGGCCAGGCTCGAAGAGCGGACGCAGGACCCGCGGAAGATGTGGAAATACAACGAGAAGGATTTCGCGGAAGCGAAACTGTTTAAAAAATACCAGAAAGCGTATGAAGATGTGTTCAGGGAATGCCATAAAATCCCCTGGTACATCGTGCCTTCAGACGATAACTGGTACAAGGAATACTTCATCGCCAAAACGGTGAGGGATACACTGAAGTCCCTCAAAATGAAGTTCCCGAAATTGCCGAAAGTCAAAAATAATGAGGATGTCAAACCATAATTCTGTAAAATTGCACTGGATTTCAACCCTTTCTTAACCTTCAAAAACCTTGTGTATGTCTTTTTTTGGTGAATTCAAAGCCTTCGCCATGAAGGGGAACGTAATCGATCTGGCTGTCGGTGTTGTTATCGGTGCCGCATTTAACAAGATCGTTGGCGCCATTGTGGATTCGATCATTATGCCGATAGTAGGTGTACTTATCGGCGGTTTCGATTTCAAATCGCTCGCGATAGAAGTTGGATCGGCCAAAATCATGTATGGCGCAAGTATCCAGGCTGTCGTAGAATTCATTGTGGTGGCGTTCGTTCTCTTCCTTGTAATAAAAGCGATCAACCGCATGAAGAAACCTGAAGAAGCACCCGCTCCCGCAGGCCCTACGCCTACCGAGCAACTCCTCATGGAAATCCGCGACGAGCTCAAAAAACAATAATCTTATATCAGTAAAATCGACGGTTGACCGGTCTTTCCCGGTCAACCGTTCCTATAATTGTATTCAACCGACAGTAACCATGAAGCATTTTTCCTGTTTCCTCCTGGCCCTGATGGTCTTTTGCGGAACATTGCGCGCGCAGGACCAGTCATTCAAAAACCTGCGCGAAGAATCCGCCAAAGGCATTAAAAGCACCGAAAAAGACACCACCGGCAGGCTGTGGCTCAAAGGCGGATCTTTCGGGCTCACCTTCAACCAGGGCTCGCTTTCCAACTGGGCCGCGGGTGGCGATAAACTTTCGCTCTCCCTCCTCGGCACCCTCAACCTCTTCGCGAACTATAAAAAAGGCCGGCACTCCTGGGATAACAACCTCGACCTCGCCTATGGCTATGTAAACACCACCAGCCTCGGCAACCGGAAGAGCGACGACCGGTTCGACCTCACCTCCAAATACGGTTACGATATCGGCCGGAAATGGTACCTGAGCGGGCTGTTCAATCTCCGTACCCAGCTGTCGGACGGCTATATTTACCCGACCGATTCCACCCGCGAATTCACTTCCACCTTTTTCGCGCCGGCCTATGTGGTGCTTTCGCCCGGTATAGACTGGATGCCGAACAAGGATTTCTCGCTGTTCATGTCGCCCTTCACCGGCAGATGGATCGTGGTGAGGGATGATTTTTTGTCGAACAAGGGCGCCTACGGGGTGGATTCCGGCAAACACGTGAAAAGCGAATTCGGTGCCTACATAACGGCCAACTACAACAAGGAATTCGCCAGGAACATGACGTATAAGTCGAAACTGGAACTGTTTTCCAACTACAAACACAATCCCGGGAATATCGACGTATTCTGGACGAATATTATCTCATTGAAAGTCAATAAGTTGATTAGCGCCAATATTTCGTGGGACATGATTTACGACGATGACGTGCGGGTTTTCGAGAACAAGGAAACCGGCGTCATGGGGCCGCGGCTGCAGATAAAGCAGGTGCTGGGCGTGGGGCTGACGGCCAAGTTCTGATCTCCCGGATTTTTGTTATTTTTGATAAACCTGTCGGTACTTCCCGGCAGGTTTTATTGTTTAATTATGAGTGACCAGAATATTTACAAGATCAGTCTCCCCGAGTTCGAAGGCCCCTTCGACCTGTTGCTGTTTTTCATCGAACGCGACGAGCTGGACATATACAATATTCCGATTACGAAGCTGACGAACGACTTCCTGGACTATATCCACCATATGGAGCAGCTCAACATCGAGCTGGCGAGCGAATTCATCCTGTTCATTTCCACGCTGATGCGCATCAAGGCGAAAATGCTGTTGCCGCGCAAGGAGGTGGATGCTGCGGGCAACGAGATCGATCCGCGGCAGGAGCTGGTAGACAAGATCCTCGAATACAAGCGTTACAAGGCAGCGGCGGTGGAGCTGGCCGAGAAGGAGGCAGACCGCATGCTGGCGATGAAGCGCGGCAACATCCAGAAAGAGCTGGCCGAAATCGGCGAACTGACGAGCGAGGGCTCCGAAGTGCAGACGCTCACGCTTTTCAAGCTGACCAAAACCTTCGAGAAGGTGATGCAGCGTGTCAAGGAGCGCAGTAATAAACCGCAGCACGTGGTATACAAATACGATTATACCATGGAAGGCAGCCGCGAATACATGCTGGACCTGGCGCGCGGGGAAAGGACGATGGCTTTCGAAAAGATGTTCGACCATTGTAAAGACCGCGTTCATGCCATCTTCCTGTTCCTCGGCATGCTGGAACTGGTGCAGGCCAAATACCTTTCCATCATGGTGGGCGAAGGCCGCAATAATTTTATCATCGAATACATAGACCCGGCCGACCGTCCGGAAGAAGAAACCGTGGTTTTTGAAGATTAGCGAATTATGGCAAGCAAGAAAGAACATATCGAAATGGTGAACCTGGGCGAATACGCCCGTGCGTCCGACGATCCGCAGGAATTCAGCGTGTCGCACCTGTGCAGCCTCGGCCCCGTGTTTTTCGAGCACCAGGAAGCTCCGCACCGCCATGATTTCTATACGATCTACTGGATCAAGAAAGGAGAGCTGACCCATACCATCGACACCGTGACCCACACCGTGAAAAAGAACACCCTGTTCTTTCTCGCACCCGGACAGGTGCATCAGCTCAAATCTTCCGAAAAGATCGATGGCTACATGATCGCTTTCCATAACTGTATGATGTGCCCGGCCGGTTCTTCGGACATGGACCCCGTCAAGACCGGGCTTTTCGTGAACGATGCGTTCAGCTCCGTGGTGCCCGTCACCGATCCGGAAGTGGAAAAAGAAATCGACTGGATGATCCAGCGGATGGAAGAAGAAGTGACGGCGCGCCGCGCCAACTACCATTCCGCATTCCGCAACCTGCTGCAATACTTCCTCATTATCGCCAGCCGGAACGCGCCCAAGCCTGTTTCCCTCACACCGGAATACCAGTCCAGGCACAACAGCGCCCTGTTCATGACGTTCAAAGGCCTCATCGAACAACGTTACAAGGAACTGAAGAACGTGAGCGACTATGCCGCGCAACTCCATATCAAACCCGTGCTGCTCAACGAGATCAGCAAACAGCTGTCTGGCATCACCGCCGGCGAGCATATCCGCAACCGCGTGATCCTCGAGGCGCAGCGGTATCTCTTTAATACCGATCTGACGGCCAAAGAGATCGCCTACGCCCTGGGGTTCGAAGATCCCCACTATTTCTCCCGATTTTTCAAGAAATACACCAACCAAACTCCGTCGGAATTCAAGGAACTTGCAAAAGCGTAGTTCTTTTTTCGTAAAGAATTGATTGTTAGGTAGATATGATCCGGTCGAAAAAAAGTCCACCGATTACATCATTCTATCCATTTCAAATAGATGTTGCAACATGTAATTTTGTGTTGTCTTTTAAAGGAGGCAATATGACACACACCACCAAGCAAGTAGCACATGTTTATCAAGGCGCGCAGTCGCACATGGTTGGCGACGGGTTTAAGGTCCAGAACCTTTTCCCTGGCGGAAACAAGATGATCGGCAAGCAGTTGAGCCCGTTTTTCCTGCTGGATTATGCGGCCCCTCACTACTTCGCGCCTTCTGAAACGCCGCGCGGCGTGGAAGAGCACCCGCACAGGGGGTTCGAAACCGTGACCATCGCCTACCAGGGCGCCCTCGAGCACCGGGACTCCGGCGGCAACAGCGGCAAAATCGGCCCTGGCGACGTGCAATGGATGACCGCCGCTTCGGGCATCGTGCATGAAGAAAAACACGAAGGCGCGTTCACCCGCAACGGCGGCGTCCTCGAAATGGCCCAGCTCTGGGTAAACCTGCCCAAAGCCCACAAAATGGATCAACCCGGGTACCAGTCGATCCTAAACGCCGACATCCCCGTGGCAGACCTCGGTAACGGCAGCTACGCCCGCGTCATCGCCGGGAATTTAAACGGCGCTAACGGTCCCGCAAAAACCTTTACGCCCATCAACTTGTTCGATCTACGGCTCACCGCCGGAACGGAAACCACTCTCACACTGCCCGACGGTTTTAATACCGGCATCGTAGTCCTGAAAGGTGCGGTTACCATCAACGGAACGCACGCCGCCAAAGCGGTAGAGATCGCGGTATTCGAACAAGCCGGGGAAACGATCACTGTAAAAGCGGAAGAAGACGCAACGCTGCTTGTTTTGAACGGCGAGCCCATCCGCGAACCCATCTTCGCTTACGGTCCGTTCGTCATGAACAACAAAGAAGAGATCATCACCGCGATCGACGATTATAACAACGGCAAAATGGGCCGGCTGAACTAACAACAACATTTGGACCTGAATTGAACATTCATCAACAACTTAAAAACTTACACACAATGGCAACCTGGAAAATTGACCCCGCGCACAGCGAAGTTGAATTCAAAGTAAAACACCTCATGATCACCAACGTAACCGGCCACTTCGCGCAGTTCGACGGTACGGTGAGCGCTACCAAAGACGATTTCACCGATGCCAACATCCGCTTCGAAGCCGATGTGGACAGCATCAGCACCAAGAATTCGCAGCGCGACGAGCACCTGAAGAGCCCCGATTTCTTCGATGCGCCCAATCACCCGAAATTGTCCTTCACGTCTACCGGCGTTGAAAAAATCGATGCGGACTCTTTCGTCCTGAAAGGCGACCTGAGCATCCGTGGCGTTACCAAACCGGTGGCCCTGAACGTAGCATATTCCGGCATCACGATCGACCCGTATGGCCAGACCAAAGCAGGTTTCGAGCTGACCGGTAAAATCAACCGTAAAGATTTCGGCCTGTCCTGGTCGGCTACTACGGAAGCCGGTGGACTGGTGGTGAGCGATGAAGTTCGCCTGATCGCTGCGGTGCAAATCATCAAACAAGCATAATTAAAAAATAAAAGCACTGACGATGGATATCCTCGAGAAACTGAACTGGCGATACGCCGTTAAAAAGTTCGATCCCAAGAAGAAATTGAATGAAGCGCAGTTGGAAAGGGTACTTGAGGCTACCCGGCTGTCTGCATCCAGTTACGGCCTGCAACCTTACAAAGTGATCGTAGTGAAAGACCCCGCGGTGCGGGAAGCGCTGAAAGCCGTATCCTGGAACCAGCCGCAGATAACGGACGCATCGCACCTCGTGATCTTTGCGCGGTACGACGAGTTGAAGGATGCACATGTGAACAACTACATTGATCGCATTGCGGGCGCCCGGAATCTGCAGCGCAACGAACTGGAAGGATTTGAGAATGTAATGAAGGGCACGGTGAACCGCCTCAGTGAAGATGACGCAGCCGTATGGACGTCCAAACAGGCCTACCTGGCCCTGGGCACCCTGCTGACGGCCAGTGCGGTGGAAGGTATAGACGCCTGCCCCATGGAAGGATTCGATGCGGCTGCATACGATGAAGTATTGGGACTGAAAGGAAAGAATCTGCGCACGGTAGTAGTGGCGGCGATTGGATTCCGCGCGGAAGAAGACGGTTTGCAGCATGCGAAGAAAGTGAGAAAGCCCCTGGAAGATTTCGTGGAATCAGTGTAACATTCAGGTTGTTTGGGGGTTTAGGTAAACCGGGCGGAGCAATTCGCCCGGTTTTTTTAATCTGGATTCCTTAATTTTATTCCCTGGCGAAACATTTCACCCTAAATAAACTCATCAAAATGAAAAGATCCGCAACCGCAAACTGGAAAGGCACTGGTAAAGAAGGCAATGGCACCGTATCTACCGACTCCGGCGTGCTGAAAGATACCCAATATTCCTACCTCAGCCGTTTCGAATCCGGTATCGGTACCAACCCTGAAGAACTGATCGCCGCCGCCCATGCAGGCTGCTTCACCATGAAGCTGAGCTTCGTGATCTCCGGCGCAGGTTTTACCCCCGGTAACATCGACACCAAAGCGGCCGTAACCTTCGAAGGCGGCGCCATCCCCGGTATCCACCTCACCGTAACGGCGAGCGTGCCCGGCCTGGATGAAGCCAGGTTCCAGGAATTCGCGGAAGACGCAAAAGCGAACTGCCCGATTTCCAAACTGCTCAACACCAACATCACGATGGAAGCGAAACTCGTATAAGCGTTTCCGTTACATTTTTCCGAAAAGCCGGGTGTGGTTGCGAAAACTGCACCCGGCTTTCTTTTCCGGGAAAAATAGTCCACCATTTGCGCCATTGCGTCCATTGCTGCGGGGCGTATTTTTTCGGAAATTTGCATAAAGAAAAAAGGAGATTCAAGATATGAAAACTACCATTCACCGTGCAGATTCCCGTGGCTTCGCCAATCACGGCTGGCTGCAGTCTAGCCACACTTTCAGCTTCGCCGGGTACTACAATCCCGAGCGCATCCATTTCGGCGCGCTGCGCGTGCTGAACGACGATACCGTGAAAGGTGGCATGGGCTTCGGGGCGCATCCGCACGATAATATGGAGATCGTGAGCATTCCGCTGAGCGGCGCCCTCGAGCACCGCGACAACACGGGCCGCCACGAGATCATCAATCATAACGACGTCCAGATCATGAGCGCCGGCACCGGCGTGGAGCACTCCGAGTTCAACGCCAGCAAGACCGATCCGGTGAAATTCCTCCAGATCTGGCTGTTCCCGAAAAAGCGCGACGTCGCCCCGCGGTACGGCCAGCAAACCTTCGACCCCGCAGACCGGCACAACCGCCTGCAGGTGGTGGTTTCGCCCGAAGGAACGGGAGAAGGCCTCCCCATGAACCAGGACGCCTGGTTCTCGCTCGGGAACTTCGATAAAGGGCAGGCTTTCAGCTATTCCCCCAAAAAAGACGGAAACGGCCTTTACCTGTTCGTGATCAGCGGCACCGTGACGGCAGCCGGCGAAACCCTGTCCCCGCGCGATGCCCTCGCGGTGGAAGACTACACCCGGCTGGATGTGACAACGTCCGAAGATGCCCAATTGCTGCTGATGGACGTGCCCATGCTCGCATGATCCGAATCCACAGAAAATACCTCGCCCGGTGGAAAAAATCCACCGGGTTTTTCGTTCCCCAAAGCCAAATTCTCCGTAAATTAGACCTGAGCGTAAGATTGATCTGAATGGGATATTGAAACGAAAGCAGGGCTTATGATGCGTACAATCGTCATCCTGTCACTTTAATCAATATATCATGGAAGTACCAGCACAGTCATCAGAGATCCAGGCACAGTTCTCGACCTGGAAAGAAGAAGTAGATAATGTACGTTCCAGCTTACGTACCATGCGCGGCAAACTCCAGGAAATCGCCACCTCGCCGCAAACCAATAACGAAAGGTCCATGGCGATCGAACATTTCCAGAACCAGTTTATCCGGCAGCTCGAAGTAGCCGACGAAATGTACCACGACCTGAAGCAGTCCGCCAAGCACATGGGTTACGGCAATCCCGCCATCGTGCATCACGACAGGCCTGTAGACGACATTAACAGCCTGCAAGACCGCATGCAGGTATTCCATAAACTCCATAATGAATTGGCCGGT
This sequence comes from Chitinophaga rhizosphaerae, assembly GCF_003958645.1. Classification (GTDB taxonomy): domain Bacteria; phylum Bacteroidota; class Bacteroidia; order Chitinophagales; family Chitinophagaceae; genus Chitinophaga; species Chitinophaga rhizosphaerae. The sequence goes on along the minus strand of NZ_RXLO01000002.1, from coordinate 600,145 downwards.
GAGTTCCACCGGTTCGAATCGTACGATTAAACCCCGTCATATTACCGGTGATTCGTCTGGCGCAGCTTGTCCTGTATCTTGTGCAGCGTTGCGTCCAGTTCCGTGCTGCATTCCCGCAACATGGCCAGCAGCCTGTTGTTCAGGCCCGGCTCGTTTTTCTCGAGATCGAACATCGACATGATGCCCAGGATAGACGATACGGGCTTGCGGATTTCATGTGAATTGATCCGCGCGATTTCGTGCAGCGTTTCGTTGTTTTCCTGCAGGCGTTGCATGAAAGTGCGCCGTTCCGTAATGTCTGTCTGGATGAGGATGTATTGCTGTAACTCGCCATGGGCGTTGAGTACGGGCGTTACATCGGATTTCACCCAGTAATGCGCGCCGTTCTTTTTGTAGTTGAGGATTTCGATATTGAAAGCGGATGCACGCGCCATTTGGTCTTCGATCTGCAAAACGGTGGCGGGATCGGTGTCTGGGCCAGACAGGACCTCTTTCACCAGTTTGCCGTTCACTTCGTCTTGCAGGTAGCCGGTCATGATGCGGAAACCTTCGTTCACCCATTCTATCCGCCCCCGCGCGTCGAGGATGATGACGCTGTTGGCCGTGCGGCTCGCCACGAGGCTCAGCAGCTCGATCTCCTGTTTCTGCCGCGTACTTTCGTCCACATCCTGCATCACACCGATGACGCGGATGGGCTGGCGCTGTTCGTTGTAGATGATGTACCCGCGGTCATACACGTATTTGTAACGGCCGTCGGCGCAACGGAAGCGGTAATTCACTTCCAGCCTGTCTTTGCGGAGCGTGCAGGTAATGTCGAACTGCTGCATGACGTGGGGCAGGTCTTCGGGATGTACCCTTTCCTGCCACCATTCCATCGTATCGCCGACATCCGCATCGCGGTAGCCGAAAAGCGTGACGGGACCGTGGTTCCGGGCGATGCGGTTCTGCCTGATATCGTAGTAATAGACGTAATCCGGCGTAACCTGGGCGAGGAGGTCGTACCGCGAGCTGATGTCCCTCGCTTCGATCATTTGCCGCACTTCCGCGTCGATGTCCAGCGCCATGACGATGCGGGCCTGTTTGCCCTGGAAGAGCGTGGGGCGGGAGTGGAGCTCCACATAAAACGTTTCCCCGTTCCTGCGCCGGTGCTGCCAGATGCCGCGGTAGGAAATGGTCGTGTCCGTCCGCTTTACGTCTTCCATCAATTCCGGAATGGTGGCGGGATCGCGGATATCGTGCAGGGTCATGGACGCAAATTCCTCCTGCGAATAACCATATTTTTTTACCGCCGCTTCGTTGACCGCGAGGAACCTGAGACTTCCCCATTCATATACCCACATCGGCACCGGATGCTCGCTGAAAAACTGGCGATAAGGCGCATGCAGGGATTCGGCGGAACGGAACATCCATCGCGCAACCACAAATACGATCAAACAGGAAATAACGAGGAATACGAAGAACAAAATGATACCCGCATCGCTGCCCGGAAACCAGTCCGCCAGCAATACACGGAGCGGCCGGTAAACAATCCCCCAAAGAAGGCCGGCTGCCGCCAGGATGCCCGTGATTTTCAGGGCAGGTAAGCGCATCACTTGAATTTAACGGAAGGTAGCCAATTTACCGGTACCGGCCAAGATTCAATCCCGGTGCGGTTTGCACGCAAACTTGCTTGTCACCATTCGAGGGTAACGTTGTCGCTTTGGGCGTACCCGGTGCAGGTGAGGACCATGCCTTTGGCGCGTTCTTTTTCCGTCAGCACTTCGTTGACAGACATCCAGACTTTTCCGCTGGTGCAGGTAGCGATGCACGATCCGCAAACGCCGCCCTTGCAGCTGTACGGCTGCGCCACGTGCTGGCGGAGGGCCGCATGGAGGATGGTCTCGTTCCCCGGCACGGGCAGCGTCTGCTCCACGCCGTTGTGCAATAGCCGCACCTGTTTGATGGAGGTATCGTCGGGCACGGCCACCCGCGCGATTTTCGCATCGGTGTTCACCACGAAGTTTTCCTTGTGGAGCTGATCGGGCCGGAAGCCCATGAAGGTGAGGGTGAACTGGGCCATGCGCATGTATTCGGCCGGCCCGCAGATATAGAAAAGCGCCGCTTCGCGGGGATGCCGCAAATGTTTGGGTGCGATGGATTCGAGAATGAGGTTGTTCATCCGCCGGATGCCGGGCGCCGCGTCTACCGGGTCGCTGAAGATCCAGACAACGGTCAGCCGGTCGGGGAAGCGGGTTTCCAGCGCCAGGATGCGATCGCGGAAGATGGCGCTTTCCTCGTTCCGGTTGCTGTAGATCAGCGTAACGTGTGAAGCCTTTTCTTCGTGCAACGCCTGTTGGAGGAGGGAGAACAGGGGGGTGATACCGCTGCCGGCCCCCAGCAAAAGAATGTCCCGCGCGGAACCGGGCTCGCTGTCGAGCACGAACCGGCCGGAAGGCAGGAGCGAAGTCACCACGTCGCCCACCTGCCAGTGGCGGATGATGTGGCGGGAAATGGCGCCGTTGGCCACGCGTTTGACGGTCACTGCCAGGTGGCCGTCGATCCCCGGCGTGGTGCTGAGGGAGTAAGACCGCCTGTATTCCGTGCCGTGGAGCTCCACGAGGAAGGTGAGGAATTGTCCGGCGCGGTAATTCACGGGTTTCCCGTCCGCGCTTTCGAAGCGGTAGGTGTACGTGTCCGGCGTTTCGCGGATGATGTGCGTGATGCGAAGTGATATGTAGAGGTCGCGCATGGTGCATTGCGGCGCCCGGTGCTCCGGGCGCCTGACGGCCTTTATCAGCTGGTTTGAACGGAAATTTTGCTGCCTATCATGGCGCGTACGGCCGAGGCGATGGCGGCTGCATCGTATCCGCATTCGCGTTGCAGTTCGGCGGGTTTGCCGTGCTCCACGAGGCGGTCGGGGATGCCGAGGCGCTTCACGTCTGCCTTGTATTCGTTGTCTACCATGAATTCGAGCACTGCGCTGCCGAAGCCGCCTTGCAGGGCGCCGTCTTCAACGGTAATCACCCGGTCGAAGCGTTGGAAGATCTCATGGAGCATCTCCGTATCGAGGGGTTTTACGAACCGCATGTCGTAATGCGCGGGCTGCAGGCCGTCGGTCATCAGTTCCTTCATGGCCTCGGTCACAAAGTTACCGGGGTGGCCGAAGGAAAGGATGGCTACGTCGCGGCCGTCCTGTATTTTTCTGCCGGTGCCGATCTTGACGGGAGCGAAGGGCCTCCGCCAGTCGGGCATCACGCCTTCGCCGCGCGGGTAGCGGATCACGAAGGGGTTGACGGTGGTCGGCAGTTGGGCGGTGTACATGAGGTTGCGCAGCTCTTCTTCGTTCATGGGTGCGCTCACGATGAGGTTCGGGATGCAGCGCATATAGGGAATGTCGTACGCGCCATGGTGCGTGTAGCCGTCTTCCCCCACGAGCCCCGCCCTGTCGAGGCAGAACACCACGGGCAGGTTCTGGATGGCCACATCGTGGATCACCTGGTCGTACGCACGTTGCATGAACGAGGAGTAGATGTTGCAATAGACTTTCATGCCCTGGGTGGCCAGGCCGGCGGAAAGCGTAACGGCGTGCTGTTCGCAGATGCCTACGTCTATGGCGCGGTCCGGCATTTTCTCCATCATCCATTTGAGGGAGGAGCCGGAAGGCATGGCGGGCGTAATGCCCATGATGGTACCGTTCTTTTCGGCCAGTTCGATGATGGTGTGGCCGAATACGTCCTGGTATTTGGGCGGTTGCGGTGTTTCGATCGCCTTTTTGAAGATCTCGCCGGTGATTTTGTCGAACAGTCCGGGCGCATGCCACTTGGTCTGGTCTTTTTCGGCGAGGGCGTATCCTTTCCCTTTCACGGTGCGTACATGCAGCAGCTTGGGGCCGGGGATGTTGCGCAGGTCTTGCAGGGTATCTACCAGTTTGGTGATGTTATGACCGTCGATCGGCCCGAAATACCTGAGGTTGAGGCTTTCGAACAGGTTGCTGGATTTGGTCACCATGCCTTTGACGCTGGCTTCGAGCTTGGAGGCCATGTCGCGGGTAAATCTTTTGCCGATGGGCAGCTTCCCGAGCAGGTTCCAGACATCGTCGCGGAGCTTGTTGTAGGTATGGGAAGTGGTGATATCGGTCAGGTATTCTTTCAGCGCGCCCACGTTCGGATCGATGGACATGCAGTTATCGTTGAGGATAATGAGCACATTGGCATTGGATACGCCGGCGTGGTTGAGGGCTTCGAAAGCCATACCGGCCGTCATGGCGCCGTCGCCGATCACGGCGATGTGCTGGCGGTCGTGCTCGCCCTTATTGGCGGAAGCGATGGCCATGCCCAGTGCGGCGCCGATGGAGGTGGAGGAGTGCCCTACGCCGAAGGTGTCGTACTCGCTTTCTCCGCGGTTCGGGAACCCGGCGATGCCTTTGTATTTGCGGTTGGTATGGAAAACGCTTTTACGGCCGGTGAGGATCTTGTGCCCGTAGGCCTGGTGCCCCACGTCCCACACGAGCTGGTCGTACGGCGTGTTGTAAGCATAATGGAGCGCAACGGTGAGTTCCACCACGCCCAGGCTGGCACCGAAATGGCCGCCGTGAACGCTCACGACGTCAATGATGAACTGGCGCAGCTCGTCGCACACCTGGTGCAGTTGCTCCCTGTTCAGTTTCCGCAGATCGGACGGGTATTCGATCTGGCTCAGTAATTGACCTGCCGTAATTTCCATATCACCTTTTGGGTTTAATGCCCAAAAATACATGTTCTGCCGCATTTTTCGGCCCATCCGCCGCACAAATCCATTCATCGTCAGCACTTTTTTGATGCTATCCGAAGCTTTTCGGAGCTGGACGGGACTTATGATATTGAAAATCAATTTTATATGTAAATTTTTGTCCTGGCGGGATTGTCATTTCGTTCAGGAGCGCCGCCGGTGGGGGGGGATCGGCGCTTTGGCCCATTTAACCGCTTAAACCGCCATTGGTAATAATTGGGTTTCGCTGCGCGGTGCGGCTTGGTATTTTTGGAAGAAGCAGGTTTTATCGCAGGACTTTGCTAACTTTTGCTGAATGTTAAAACGCTTGTCTAAATATTGGTGGTGCCAGATACTCGGGTGGGGAGCGTGTGCCTTTCTTTACTTTTTCGTGGCCGTTTCGATGGACAAAATGGAGTGGTGGATGCCGCCTTACATGCTCGCCACCGCACTCCTGGGCATTGCCATTACGCATGGTTTCCGGGCTATTATCGTCAAATACAAATGGATCGAAAAGCCGTTCGAAAGCGTGGCCATCTACTTTTTTTTCGGGAGTGTGGTTTGTGCCACGATCGATTCTTTCATCCTGAGCGGTTTCTATTACGCCATGAATCACTCCCATTTCGAGGTGGATTTCTATGACAACTGGCTGCGGACCTTCCTGCAGCAAACCACCTTTATTACGCTATGGGCCGTGATTTATTTCCTCTGGCATTATGTGGAGGAAAGCCGTAATTCCCAGCTGAACCAGCTCCGGCTGGAAACTACCGTGCGCACGCTCGAACTGAAGACGATCAAGAGCCAGCTCAATCCGCACTTCATTTTCAACGCGTTGAACAGTATCCGCGCGCTGGTGGACGAAAATCCCCGCCGCGCCAGAACGGCTATTACCGAGCTCAGCAACATCCTGCGCAACTCGATGCAGGCGGATAAGGCCGAAACCGTGAGCCTGGAAAACGAACTGAGCATCGTAAAAGATTATCTTGCATTGGAAAATATCCGGTTCGAGGAGCGGTTGAAGGTGCAGTACGATATCGATCCGGAAACCCTCGAGCTCCCGGTGCCCCCGCTGATGCTGCAAACCCTCGTGGAAAACGCCATCAAGCATGGCATCTCCCGCGAGGTGAACGGCGGCCTGATCCTCATCGGCTCCCATGTCCACGACATGTGCCACGAGATCACCATCCGCAACACCGGGCAAATCGTCGAAAAACAGCAGAACGGCGGCGGTTTCGGCCTCGCTTCCACCCGCCAGCGGCTGGGGATACTCTTCGGGAAAAGAGCTTCCTTTGACATCAAAAACATCGATTACGCAACGGTAGAAGCCAAAGTGCTCATGCCGCTATTATAAAATCGTCAACCAATTTTGACAGTATGAAAAAAGCTTTGATCATAGACGACGAACGACTGGCCAGGAGCGAACTCAAAAAGCTGCTGGCAGACCATCCCGAGATCGTGGTGGTAGGTGAAGCGGTGAATGCGAAAGACGGGATGGAAAAGATCGAATCACTCAGGCCCGATCTGCTTTTCCTCGACATCCAGATGCCGGACAAGACCGGTTTTGATCTGCTGGCCGAACTGGAAAGAACGCCCCAGGTGATCTTCACCACCGCGTACGACGAATACGCGCTTAAAGCCTTCGAATACAATGCGCTGGATTACCTGCTGAAGCCCATCGAGCCGAAGCGGCTGGCCGATGCCATCCACAAGCTCCACCAGGCGGATGAAAAAGAACGGATCGCTTCCGCTTCCGGGATCCGCAATATCCTCGGCGAGGCCGACCAGGTGTTCGTAAAAGACGGCGACCGCTGCTGGTTCGTCAAATTGCAGGAGATCCGCCTGTTCGAAAGCGTCGGCAACTATGCCCGCGTATATTTCGAAACCAATAAGCCTTTGATCCTCAAATCGTTGAATGCACTGGAAGAGCGCCTGGACGAGCGCGTGTTCTTCCGCGCTAACCGTAAACATATCGTGAACCTGCGCATGATCGAGCGGATAGACACGTATTTCAACGGCGGACTGTTGCTGGAGATGCGCGGCGGGGAGAAGATCGAAGTGAGCCGCAGGCAGGCGGTGAAATTCAAGGAAATGATGAGCCTGTAAGGCTTTGGGACATATTTTTTCGGAAGGGCGATGGAAATTATTTTTCCTTCGCCCTTTTTCGGTTAAACCCGGGAATGTTTTGCCGGTCTAATCTTTAGGACAATTGGACGGAGTATTTAAAGGAAAGGGCTGCCCTGGAGAAGGCAGCCCGCTTTTATTTAAATTATGCTTATGAAAAAAGGCCTTACGGCCGAAAAAACCATAGAAATGCCATAGCCGAACCATGACCTGGACAGATTACGTTACGCGTACTGTAATAAATTCTCTGGATATGCTTGTGTTAGGTATAAATACACACAAACAGGGCGGATGAAATGCGTCGGCCTTGAATGGATCTAATAAACATTGCTCACGTCCAAATCGCCACTTACTCAGGGCCGATATTATCTAAAAAATGGTCTGGTTGGTTTCGGGGTGCAAGATATTAAACCTCTGCAAGTTTTTCATACAATTCTTGCGGAGATCAATAAAAATTTTGATAGAGGGATAATTTGAGCGGCTGAAATGTATCGGCTAGATAAGCCTGTGGGTTAACGGGCGGCGTTTACGGGGGCGCTGTGAACGGCATCTGCGATTTCCCGGATGAGGGACGCGTCTTTTTCGATGGCGTTACCGACAACAATGATATCAGCGCCGGCTTTACAATTCAGATATGCTTTCTCTGCGGTGCGGATACCTCCGCCCACGATCACCGGCACTTCCACCTGGCTGCTTACCCGTTGGATCATGCTTTCCGTGATCGGTTTGCGGGCGCCGGAGCCCGAGTCCATATAAATCACTTTCATGCCGAGCATATCGCCCGCCATGGCCGTACACATCGCGATATCATCTTTATCCGCCGGAATGGGCGTGGCGTTGCTGATGTAAGACACCGTTGTGGGAGCGCCGCCGTCGATCACCATGTAACCGGTGGAAATAACTTCCAGCCCGCTTTTCTTCACCGCCGCGGCAGATACCACGTGCTGGCCGATGAGCAGTTCCGGATTTCGGCCCGAGATCATGGAAAGGTACAGCAGTGCGTCTGCGTAGCGAGACACCTGTGAGGGGCTTCCGGGGAACAGGATCACCGGAATGTCGCAGCTGGCTTTGATCTGCTGTACTACATCGTCTAGATGGTCAGTGATCACCAGGCTGCCGCCCAGGAAGATGTAATCTACCTTCGATTCCGTGCATTTGCCCGCCAAATCTGCGATCCCTTCAGGTGTGACCTTATCCGGATCGATCAGAACAGCGAATGACTTTGTACCCTTTGCCTTTCTCTCGATAAAGGAATTGTATATTTTTCTGTACATTAATAATGCATTGTTCCGGTTGTCGCAAATGTATACAATTTTTCGTAATAAGGACAGGGTGAAATAAATATGCATGGTATTGATTTTGCAATTGATTTCACCCCAAAACCGGTGAAATATCAACACCCTTGCTGCCGTTTTTGTTAATGGAGGCTTTTCCACAAGCTGTGCAAAACAAAAACTCGTTTGTGTACCATTGTAAGGTAACTTAGTTATCCCACACCAAGCGTCGAAAAACCAGTTTTGTTTAATCCTGTTAAAAATTTTCTAGGGCATGAAAAATCAAGTAAAAAAGACCGGTGGTCTTTCGTTTTCACGGCATTTTACCCGCGAAGGCGTGAGCCCCTTCGATCAGTTCGAGTATGATTTGCGCTCTTCCGTGATCCGCAACCCGGGGGGCGATGTAGTTTTTGAAATGAATAATGTGGAAGTACCGAAGGGCTGGTCGCAGATCGCTACCGACATCCTCGCCCAGAAATACTTCCGGAAAGCCGGGGTGCCGCAGCCCGACGGCTCCACCGGCCGGGAAACCTCCGTTCGCCAGGTGATCCACCGTATGGCCAACTGCTGGCGCGCCTGGGGCGAAAAGTATGATTACTTCGCCTCCCCCGCCGACGCACAGATTTTCTACGAAGAACTGGCATATTGCATGCTCAACCAGGCCTGCGTGCCCAATTCCCCCCAATGGTTCAACACCGGCCTCTACGAAAGCTACGGCATCAAAGGCAAACCGCAGGGCCACTATTACGTGGATCCCAAAACCGAAAAACTCCAGAAATCCACCTCCGCATACGAACGGCCACAACCGCACGCCTGTTTTATTTTGAGTGTGGACGACGACCTGGTGAACGACGGCGGCATCATGGACCTCTGGGTCCGCGAAGCACGCATCTTTAAATACGGTTCCGGCGTAGGTACCAACTTCTCCCGCATCCGCGGCGAAGGCGAGAAACTCGGCGGCGGCGGCACCTCCTCCGGCCTCATGAGCTTCCTCAAAATCGGCGACCGCGCCGCCGGTGCCATCAAATCGGGCGGCACCACCCGCCGCGCCGCGAAAATGGTCTGCCTCGACCTCGACCATCCCGAAATCCTCAATTTCATCAACTGGAAAGTGGAAGAGGAAAAGAAAGTCGGCGCCCTTATCAACGCCGGCTACGCCTCCGACTACGAAGGCGAAGCCTACAAAACCGTTTCCGGCCAGAACTCCAATAACTCCGTCCGTATCCCCAACAGCTTCTTCCATGGCCTGGAAGCCGATGGCGACTGGAACCTCACGGCGCGGACCAACGGGAAAGTGATGAAAACGGTGAAAGCCAGCGACTTATGGAACCAGATCGCCTACGCGGCCTGGCGCTGCGCCGATCCCGGAACGCAATACGACACCACCATCAACGAATGGCATACCTGTCCGCAGGGCGGCCGCATCAACGCGTCGAACCCCTGTTCGGAATACATGTTCCTCGACAATACCGCCTGCAACCTGGCTTCGGTGAACCTACGCAGGTTCTTCGATGAAGACGCCAGCCGGTTCGATGTGAAAGGTTTTGAGTATACGGTACGGCTGTGGACCGTGGTGCTGGAGGTTTCCGTGCTCATGGCACAATTCCCGTCCAAAGAGGTGGCGGAACTGAGTTATCAGTACCGTACCCTGGGGCTGGGGTACGCCAACCTGGGCAGCATGCTCATGGTAAGCGGTATCGCGTACGACAGCGAGGAAGCCCGCGGGATCGCGGGGGCGATCACGGCGATCATGACCGGCGTATCGTATAAAACGTCCGCCGAAATGGCCGGGCACCTCGGCGCTTTCCCGAAATACGAAGAAAATAAACAGGACATGCTCCGCGTGATGCGCAACCACCGCGCCGCGGCTTACGATGCCATCGAGGCGTACGAAGGGATTGAGATCCGGCCGCAGGGGATCAACGCGCGCTTCTGCCCGGATTACCTGCTCACGGCGGCCACCAAAGCCTGGGACGATGCCGTGCAGCTGGGCGAACAATACGGTTACCGCAACGCGCAAGCCACCGTCATCGCCCCCACCGGAACGATCGGCCTGGTGATGGATTGCGATACCACCGGTGTGGAGCCCGATTTCGCACTGGTGAAATTCAAGAAACTGTCGGGCGGCGGATACTTCAAGATCATCAATCAATCTATCCCGACTGCGCTCAGAAACCTCGGTTATAAAGACAATGAAGTGAAGGCGATCGTGGATTATGCGAAGGGCACGGGCAGCTTCGGCGGCGCGCCATATATCAATCCGCAAACCCTCAGCGAGAAAGGTTTCATCGGCGACGAGCTGAAAAAACTCGACACAGCGGTTGCCTCATCCTTCGATATCGCATTCGTTTTCAACGTATACACACTCGGCGAGGAATGCCTGCACAGACTGGGCTTCACGCCGGAGCAGTATTTCAACATGGAATTCAGCCTGCTGCACGAGCTTGGTTTTACCGATGAGCAGATCGAAGCGGCGAACGATTACGTTTGTGGTACGATGACGGTGGAAGGCGCGCCCTACCTGAAAGAGGCGCATCTGCCGATTTTCGATTGCGCCAATAAATGCGGTAAGAAAGGCGAGCGCTACATCCACCCCCACGGGCATATCCGGATGATGGCCGCAGCGCAGCCGTTCATTTCCGGCGCTATTTCCAAAACCATCAACCTGCCCAACGAGGCCGTGGTGGAGGAAATCGCGGATTCTTACAAACTGAGCTGGGAGCTGGGTTTGAAAGCCTGCGCGCTCTATCGCGACGGTTCCAAACTGAGCCAGCCGCTGAGCAACAAGAGCGACAAAAAGAAAAAATCCACAGAAGCCGAAGGGCCCGCTGCCGCAGAAACCGCGCAGATCATCGATATGAACCAGCTCACGATCGACGAGCTGCTGGAAGAACTGAACAAGCGCATGACCGCGAGCACGGATACTTCGCTGAAACGCGCGCTGTCGCGGATCGTGGAGCGTAAAACGCTGCCGGCCAAGCGCCGCGGGTTTACGCAGAAAGCGAAAGTGGGCGGCCAACCGATTTTCGTGCGGACCGGCGAGTACAGCGATGGTACGCTGGGTGAGATTTTCGTGGACCTGGCGAAAGAAGGCTCCACTTTGCGCAGCCTTATGAACTGCTTCGCCATTGCGGTGAGCGTAGGATTGCAGTATGGCGTGCCATTGGAAGAGTTTGTCGACAAGTTCGTGTTTACACGGTTTGAGCCCGCCGGCATGGTGGACCATCCGAATATCCGTTCGGCCACTTCGCTGATCGACTATATCTTCCGCGTGTTGGGATACGAATACCTCGGCCGCACAGACCTCGTCCACATCCTCGATGCACCGGGCAATACGGGCGAAGACGAGTGGGACGAACCGCCTGCCGCACCGGCTGCGAAGCCCGCGCTGTCGAACGTACGGATCGTAGGCAACAAGTCGGAAACACCGGCCCCGAAATCGGCCAAAGTCCAGCCTGTGGCGGCTGCGGGGAGCGAAGGAAGTACCCAGGAATACATGCGCAGCATGCAGAGCGATGCGCCGGCATGTAACACCTGCGGGCACATAACGGTTCGTTCCGGCACATGCTACAAATGCCTGAATTGCGGAAATAGCATGGGTTGTAGCTGATTTATTCAGGACTTTTTAACAAGTATCGGCGTTTCAGTGAAATGTGGCCGCATGATGAAACCGGCCATGGTAGAGGGTTTGACAAGTATAAATAATGGGGATACTTTGTTAATTATTTGTTATTCACAGCTTAAAATTTCAAATAAAGTTAACATCGATATACCTTTGTATACAAATAGGGTTTTCATAGGATAGTAACAAATTGAGGGCGCTTTTCTAAGTGCCCTTTTTCTTTTCAAACCCTTGAAGGCTGCACGTTTCGCAGTTCGATCCTTTCTCTTTTCGTTTTCACATTTCTTTAAGATTTCAATCGTAAAAAAGCGGTTTCGCCGCGTGCGGAATTTTTTCGTCGCGCCCATTTTCGAAACACGACGCGTTCAATTTTCCGTCATTTGCTTTCGCCGGATTTTCCGCTGCAATTTTGCCGCAGTGAATTGAAAGAAGTGCCCGTTAACCACGATCACTGCAGCTACGAATGTTGTGAATGAAAGCTTTGTACTTGATAATTTGATATTGATGGAAGTGATCCGGCGGCGGCGGATGCGCGCGTTACATATGCGAAATTTTTCCCGACGTATTGATGCTGGCCGTGTTACCCGGACAGGCACCTTTTCATTAACATGTAACCGGGAGGCGCAAAACCGTTTTTGTCCAGCGGGTTATTTTTTCTTGAATTTCGTTTAAAAAAACGACCTCCAATTTCAAAATATTCATTTTTCAGGTCGTTTTTTGCGGAAATCGAATATTAAACGGAAACAGATTGTAGTTATTTAATTTATTTTATATTTGTTAAAGTATTAATTTTTTATATGGTTACTGTCCTATGAAAAACCAAATATTCCTACACCGCGAGAATCTTCTTGCACAGTAAATGACTCTCGAAAGCAATGGATTTTTCCATTGCTTTTGTTTTTTTATGCGGTGGTAAAAATTAACCCGCAGGATGCAGCTCGCGGAAATGAAAACGGGTATCCCAGGCTGTGGGCGCATCATCCTTTTCCGGATCCTCTTTTTTATAACAATCGTCGTTATTGCGTGCAGGTGCATACGTCCTCGTCACCGTTTCGCCCATCTGGAAAGGCACGGGCGCATGGAATATGGGGCCGTCGTAGACAAAACTGTGGAATTCCCCGTTTTCCCCGCAAGGGTCCACGTTCCCAGGTAAATCTTCCAGGAAAGCCGCGTCGAACTCCCGCCCGGCAAACGACGCCGGCAAATACCGGTCGTTCGCACAAACGATCACCGCCCTGAACCCCGACGCAATGAAATCCTTCGCCAGCTCCAGGCTGTCGCGCTTCCAAAGCGGGAAAATCCCTTCCATCCCGGCTTTCGCCAATTGCGATTCCCGGTAAGCCCGCAAATCTTCCAGGAAAATATCCCCGAACACCGCCCGGGTGATCCCCGCCTGCCGGTAACTTTCCAGGGCTTCGGTCATGATCCCGTTATAATCTTCCATCGACGCGTTTTCGGGGAGATACGCCTTTTTCAAGGGGATGCCCGTCCGCAAAGCCTGTTCGTCCAGCAACCGTTCCTGCACCCCGTGCATCGAAACACGGCGATAGGCGGCGCTGAGGGTCGTGAACAACCCGCGGACCTGAATATTTCCCTGCTTTTGCAGTTGCCATAGGGCGAAAGACGCGTCTTTCCCCCCGCTCCAGTTAAGATATGCTTCCATTTCACGTAAAATTATTCTAATTCCAAATCATTAACGTGGCGGGAGGGTTATATTTGATAACCTAAACCTGCTCCCCATGCGCGCTATCCCCTGCATCCTCTTCGTCCTTTTCCTGACTTTTCCCGGCATCGCCCAGCACAAGGGGCTCGTGGCCGGCCCCATGACGGGGTCCGTAGAACTGCGCGACGCCATAGTTTGGGTGGAAGTGGCACCCACGGTGAAGCAGGTGGCCGTCCGTTTCTGGCCGAAAGGACAGGAAGGCCGTGCCCGCACCCAAAACTGGACCGGGCAATCCGGTAGAACCTACCTGCCTGTCAAACTGCAGCTCGTCAACCTCGATCCCGCCACGGAATACGAATACGAGGTCGTAATAGATAAAATCCCGGCTAAAAAGTCTTCCTTCAAAACCAAAACCCTCTGGCAATACCGAATGCCCGCGCCCGATTTTACGTTCCTGACGGGCTCCTGCGCGTATTTCAACGAAGACGGGTTCGACCGGCCGGGCAAGCCCTACGGCAAGGATTCCTCCATTTTCCTCACCATGGCCAAAGAAAAAGCCGATTTCATGCTATGGTTGGGCGATAACTGGTACACCCGCGAAGTGGATTACCATTCCGCGCCTGGCCTGGCCTACCGCGCGCACCGCGACCGGTCCCTGCCGGTGCTGCAGCCTTTCCTGTCGGCCATGCCGCACTACGCCACCTGGGATGATCACGATTTCGGGCCCAACGATGCCAGCAAAGCCTACATTTTCCGCGACGAAAGCCGCGCCGTGTTCATGGATTACTGGCCCAATCCCACCTTCGGCCGGGACGGGAAAGGCATTTATACCCAGTTCAGTTTCAATGACGTAGACTTTTTCCTGCTGGACGGGCGCTACTTTTCCAGCGGCTCCCGGATGCCAGACAGCATCGGCGGCAAACCGAACGCGGAAAAGAAAATGTACGGCGACGAGCAGATGGAGTGGCTCCGCAACGCCCTGCTGCAAAGCAATGCCCGATTCAAGGTGGTGGCCACCGGGAGCCAGGCGCTGAACGTGTATTCCCGTTGGGACAGTTTTCATCATTTTCCAGTTGAATACCAGTCATTTATGGATTGGCTGAATGAAGTGGACATCCCTGGGATCGTATTCCTCACCGGCGACCGGCATCATTCCGAAGTCGTTAAAATGGACCGCCCCGGCAATTATCCGTTATACGACATTACCAATTCTCCCCTCACATCCGGCGAGGCCGCCCCTTCGGGCATCGAGGTGAACAGCCCCATCCGCGTGGCGGGAACGCTGGTGGTGACGCAGAACTACAGCAGGATCAAGGTGTTAGGGCCGCAAAACGACCGCAGGATGCAGGTGGAGTTCGTGGACCGGAACGGCCGGGTGCTGGGGAAATTTGAAGTGGCGGCGCAGGAATTGAAAAAATAATTCGGGGAAAGCTGCAACTTTTCTTGCAGCGGTTCGTCTATTTGATGAAAGGCCCAAAAGGATGTTGGTAGCTTTACAAGTGCTGTTTGTACCGCAAAACTACGGATTCGTCAAAAGGGCTTTTATTTCACCAGTTATTTTGTATTTTTAGGTCATTAAACTATTACCCTTATGAAAAAGCTGTTGTTTATGTTGGCAATCGGAACGGTGGTTTCATCCGCCGCGTTCGCCCACAACGGCGATAAGACTACCAATAACGGCGACAAGTCTGCCAATAATGGCGACAAGACCGAGAAGGGCGCTACCGTAACCGCCGCCACCGCCAAAGCCAAATCGAGCAACAGGCTGGAGGAGATTCTGTGGACCGTTCCGCAGTCGAAAGTGGAGAAAGTAGACGAACTGGAGATGAACAAGGCCATGGTAGACCTCTATAAGTGGTATTTACAGAACGAAACCCGCATTAAGAACGATCCTTCCCTCAAGCTGGATCCGAAAGATCAAATCGTTGCACCTTTCAAGGTTGACCCGAAAGTCCTGCAACAATACATGCAATTCATCAAGAAGAACTTCCCCGGTCTC
Organism: Chitinophaga rhizosphaerae; assembly: GCF_003958645.1. Classification (GTDB taxonomy): domain Bacteria; phylum Bacteroidota; class Bacteroidia; order Chitinophagales; family Chitinophagaceae; genus Chitinophaga; species Chitinophaga rhizosphaerae. The sequence continues at coordinate 584,741 of NZ_RXLO01000002.1, read as the reverse complement.
AACGAAGATGATCTGAGCGATAAGCGCACGGCCAGCAAAACCCGCAAAACCGCGCCTGTATCCACTTGCGACGATCTCGACAGCCCGATGCCTTTGACGGCTTCGAAATAATTTCGTAAGTTCGTTTAATGCATCTGCTCCAGTTTACCTACAAAAGGGAAGAAGTTATCAATGCATTACGGTTCCATTTTTTACGCAGGGGCGAAATCAAGGTTTTTCGCAATGCCCTGATCATTTTGCTATTGGCAACCGTGATCGGGTACGTGTTGCGCCTGGTGAACTTCAACGCCATGCTGGGGATCGTGCTCATGATGTTGATCCTGGGCTGGGCGTTCTGGTATTTGCTCCCCGTTTCCACTTACAATAAAGCCGCTACTTTCAGGGATAATATCCGCCTGCATTACAATGATGAAGGAATGGCGATCCAGACCGGGGTGGGAGAACGCCAGCTGTTGTGGCGCAATTTCAACCAGATCGTGGAAACGGATTCTTTTTTCTATCTCTACCGCGACAAGCGCAGTTTCTTCCTCATTCCCACGAGTGCTTTCCAGAGCGATGAAGCGCACCTCCAATTCCGCGAACTGATGCAGCGCGCGATCCCGGATTATCGCCGGAAAGACAAATCCTGATCAGAGTTTCCTGAACATTTCGACGTGATCGATGCCTACTTCGGTGAAAATTCCGCCGCGGGTAGAATAGCCGTTTTTTTCGTAGAACGGCCGTGCAAGGTCGCGGGCGTGCATCATCAATTCTTCGAACCCTTCTTTCCGCGCCTGTTCTTCGGCGAAGCGGAGCACGCGGCTGCCGGTGCCTTTGCCCTGCTGATCGCCGTCTACCGCCATTTGCCGCAATTGCACGGTGGTTGCGCTTACCGGCGTGAGGATGCAACAGCCCACGATGCGGCCGCCATCGAAGCAGCCGATGAGGATGTCGTGCATTTCCTGTTGCAGGTATTCCTCCGAAAAAGTGAGGCCCAGCGGGCGGCGGAGGATTTTGTCGCGCAGCGCGATCATGCTGTGATGGTCGCAACTGCCGTATTCGATGAGGCGGATATCGGGCATGGGACGAAGGTACGGAGGTTTACCAAATGACGTTTTCTGTGTAGGGTTGACGGGCGTAATCGGGGAACGGGCGGACTTTTTCCAATAAAGCCGTCCGCACATTGAATTCCCAGATGGCGGCATCTTCCATCCAGGGATCTTCGAGGATGAGCAGGGATTCCGGGCCGGATTGGCGCATGTCGTAAACGCCGACGCCATGATAACGGGTGACGGCACCATTCCGAATGACCGCCAGACCATCATTCCCTCCAACGGCAGCCCAGTCGCCATTTTCGGTCAATACACCGCAGGTAGGATTACCATAAAAAGAATCGATCAATATGGCTTTCCTGGCGTTGACATCGAGCAGGTAAGCTGCTTCGAAAATGCTGACCAGGCCGAATGATTCATTTTCTGCATGGATAACGAGATTCGGCCCCCCGGTTTCTTTCATACTTCGATACAACTGCTCGAACAATTCGGTTTCCGTTAACATGCAATGAATTTATACTGGATTACTGTTAAAATATTCAAGTATCACCGGCGCCACAGACCGCACTTCCAGCATGGGATCGCTGATCCGCAGGGCGTTCGGGTGCGTATCCGTGCAAACGAGCCGGGTGATGATGCCGCTGTCGCGGATACGGTCGAAGCCGTTGCCGGCGAAAATACCATGGGTGGTGATAACGGCGATGGATGAGGCGCCCGCCTGTTGATAAGCCTGCGCGGCGTTAATGAGCGAACCGCCGGTGCGGATCATGTCGTCGTAAATGATGACGGGCGTATCCTGAACATTGGCGCTGATGGCAGTGACATGCGTTTCTTCCCCCGAAACCCGCTTTTTGAACACGAACGCCGCAGGAACACCGAGGTCGTTGGCGAGCGATTCCACCCATTTGGCGCGGCCGGAATCGGTGCTGGCGAGCACGAAAGGCTTGCCGCCGGCAATATCGAGCGCTGCCTGCTGCACGATGTTTTTGGCGTACAAATGCACCGGCCTCACATTGCTTTCAAAATAATACGATATTCCGTCTACGTGTAAATCGATCATGATCACCCTGATACCGTTGGCAGCGGCGGGCAGGGCGGAGAACAGCGTGGCACGGGTTTTGGCTTTTACGATCTCCCCGTACTGCACGGCCCTTTCCATGGTGGAATAGCCGAAGTAGGGGATCACGAGGTTGATGCAGACGGCGCCGTACTGGATACAGCCGTTGGCGATGTCGAACAGTTCGAGGGTTTCCTTATCGTCTATCGTTCCGCCGATCAGAACCACTTCCTTCCCGCTAACGTTGGAGGTTATACGGTGATAGTGTTCGCCGTCGGGGAAATCGCGGATGGAAAGGAGCCCCGGCTCCCATGTGTCTGGCGCGATGGCGAGCAACCGCTCCCTGAGATATTGGTACCTTTGCGTGGAAAATACGATTTTACGGGCCATGGCTTGAATTTCAGGAGTTTCCCGAAATTATGCCAAAAGCGTCAGGCTTATAAATTATTTTTAACGTTTCATTTGAGCCCGGAACGTTAAATTTGAGAGCATAGTATGAAGCAATTTCTGTTAAGATACGCCGTGGCGGCGGGTGTTTTGTGCCTGGTCGGACTGCAGGAAGCCAGCGCGCAGGCTGTCCGCCTGATGGGTATGATCACCGATGCGGACACGCGCACCGGGCTCCCTGGCGTTACCGTCTGGAACAAACGCAGCAACATGGGCTCGATCTCCGGTGAAACGGGCCGTTATTATATCGAGGCGCTGCCGGGCGACACCATCGAGTTTTCCAGTATCAGCTACGTGCGCACGGCTTACGTGGCGCCCGGGATTTCCGCGACCCGCAACGTGGAAATGAAGCGCCATATCATGGGGCTCCAGGGCATCAACATCCGTGGCCGCATCTATAAACAGGACTCCCTCGCCATCCGCGAAGAATACGAACGCTATTTCGGGTACAAGCGCCCCGGCGCGCTGGATGTGCTGAAAACACTGCCGTCCAACCCCATCACCGCGCTCACCTACCTCGTTCCCAGCAAAGCCCGCAAACGCCGCGAGAAATTCGGGGAACAGCTCAAATACTGGGAAGAGGAAAAGCATATCGACTACCGCTACAATCACGACCTGGTGGCCAAAATCACCAAACTGGAAAGCCCCGAGCTGGATTCGTTCATGCTCGCCTACCGCCCGCCTTACAACTTCCTGCTGAACGCAACGGAATACGATCTGCTGCTGTTCATCAAACAATCGTACGAACGCTGGCAAAAACAGCGCGGCGAAGGGAGAAAGGAATCCGCCAACTAAGTTCGTCAACATACGGAAACGCCCGTCCAGCTGCATGCTGACGGGCGTTTCCCGTTAAAGGAATCCCGTCCGGGCGGTACCTGGACGGGATTTTCGTTTTTATCTGCGGGGAGATTATTTCAGTAATCCGCCTTTCAGCCGCATGAGCTCCGTTTCCGCCACTTTCGTGTTGTAGCGCGCCTGGATGAGGCGGTAGGCGGCGAGCTCGAGGCTTTGCTGGGCTTCTTTCACTTCCAGCGTGGTGGAAACCCCTTGCCGGAAGCGTTCCAGCGCCACCATGGTGTTTTCGCGGGCGAGGTCTACGCTTTCCTGCTCCAGTTCCAGCGCCATTTTGTAGTACTCGTAATCGCGGTAGGCATTGCGCAGTTGCAATTGCACCAGCGAGGCCTGGTTGTCGAGCGCGAGTTGCTGATATTCGATATCGAGCTTCGCGGCTTTGTATTGGCGATGTGCGTTGAGGCCGTTGAAAATGGGCACCGTGGCGGAGAAGCCGTAGTTGAAGCCGCGGTTCTGGTTGAACACGGGGCTGAACTGGTTGATGGCGGCGCTCGCGCGCGACTGGTTGAAGTTATAGGCGGAGTTGAAAGACAGTACCGGGAAAAAATCCCCCTTTCTTTCCTTCAGCGTCAGCCGTGAAATTTCCAGGTTCTGGCGGGAGATCTGCAGCTGGGGGTTCGTCTGGTTGACGTTTTCCAGGATCTGACCGTAAGTGTACCGGAGGTTCAGCGGGATGGTGTCGAGCACGTCGTAGTTCACGCTTTCGTCGGCGATGGCGAGCAGTTGATTGAGCGACGCTTTGCTTTGTTCGATCACGGTTTGCTGGCGGAGCCAGTTGGCGCGTTGTGCGTTGTAATCCACTTTCGCCTGGAGCCAATCCGTTTTCGGCGCAAGCCCGGTCTGGAACTTGGCGTCGGAGAGTTTCACGCGTTCGTCGGAAATGGACATCTGCTCGGCGAGCGCGCGCAATTGCTGTTTTTGCTGCGCGATGTTGTAATAGCTGTTGATGATATTGGCGACCGTATTCTCGACCTGGTTGCGGACGGCCAGTTCGCCCAGGATCTCGATGGCCTGCACGCGCTGGCGCGTAGCGAACATCTTGAGGCCGTCGAACAGCGTCCAGTTGAGGTTGACGGCCGCTTGCAGCTGTTTGTTCTTGATGCCCGAGGTGTCGCGTTTGGTGCCGTTGCCGAATTCCTGTTTGGTGGCGGTATTGGTCCAGGTCTGGGCGGCGGTGCCGTTGATGCGCGGTGCGAAGGCGAAGTTGGCGTATGCGTTATCGTTGGCCGACAATTCCGCATCGTTGCGCGCCATGCGGATATCGAAGTTGTTTTTCAGCCCCAGGTCGATCGCCTGTTCCAGCGTGAGCACCTGCTGCGCGCGGGTGGCGGTGCAGGCGAGGATCAGGGAGGTGAAGAAGAATATCTGTTTCAGTTTCATTGTTAGCATGATTTTAGGCGTGCGCGGCGGATGCTGCCTCTTCGGGCACTTTCGAATCAGTTACCGCGTCTTCGAATTCCGTGTTCTTCTTCCTGCGGCTGAGGAAGGTGTACACGGCAGGGATCACGTACAGCGTGAGCACGAGCGAGAACATGATGCCGCCCACGATCACGATCCCCAGCGGGATGCGGCTGGTAGAAGCCGCCCCGAGGCTCATCGCGATGGGAAGCGCGCCCAGCGCCATGGCCAGCGATGTCATGAGGATCGGGCGCAAACGCATCACCGCACCTTCGATCGCCGCGTCGGATTTCTCCCGGCCGGCGTCGCGCATGTGGTTGGCGAATTCCACGATGAGGATCCCGTTTTTCGTCACCAGGCCGATCAGCATGATCACCCCGATCTGCGAGAAGATGTTCCAGGTCTGGTTGAATAGCTTCAACGACAGGAATGCGCCTGCAAACGCCATGGGCACCGTGAGCATGATGATCAGCGGATCGACCCAGCTTTCGAACTGCGCGGCAAGCACGAGGTAAATGAGGATGAGCGCCAGCAGCAGCGCGAACATGGTGTTGGAGCCGGACTCGGCATAGTCGCGCGAGGAGCCGCTCAGCGCCGTGTCGAACGAATTGTCGATCACTTTTTCCTTTTCCAGTTTGGCGTAAATGGCGTGCATGGCGTCGATACCGTCGCCGATGGTTTTGCCGGGGGCAAGACCTGCGGAGATGGTGGCCGATTTCATACGGTTGTAGTGATAGATTACCGGCGGGCTCGTTTCCTCTTCGATGGTCACGAGGTTATCGAGCTGGATGGCTTCGCCGCGTGCGTTGCGGACGTAGATGCTTTGGAGATCGACGGGGTCGTCGCGGTCGGCGCGGAACACCTGGCCCATCACCTGGTATTGTTTACCGTTGCGGATGAAGTAACCGAAGCGGCGGTTGGAAAGGGCGAGTTGGAGGGTGGAGGAGATATCTTCCACCGAAACGCCGAGTTCGCTGGCCTTTGCCCGGTTGATGTGGATGCGCAGTTCGGGTTTGTTGAACTTGAGATCTACGTCAACGCCCTGGAAAACCGGGTTGGCGGAAGCTTCTTCCACGAATCGGGGGATGACGGCGGAGAGTTTCTCGAAGTTCACGTTCTGCAATACGAAAGCAACGGGCAAACCGCCGCGGCGGCCTACCTGGATGGTTTGCTGCTCGATGGCGAACACTTTGCCCTGGGGGAACCGGTACATATTGCGGTTCACCATATTCACGATGTCTTTCTGCGAGCGGAGGCGCTCGTTCGGCTCGGGGAGCGTCACGAACGAGAAGGCCGTGTTCACGGAACCCGCACCGGAGAAGCCCGGCGCCGTCACGGAAAGGATCACTTTCTTTTCGGGGATGGAATCTTTCATGAAATTCACCAGGTCTACCACGTACTTGTCCATGGCATCATAAGCCGTGCCTTCGGGCGCGGAGATGGAAAGGCGGAACGTGCTCCGGTCTTCCACCGGCGCCAGTTCTGACTGGATGTTGGTGAACAGCACGTAGATCATGCCGATACAGGCCGCAATGATCACCCAGGCGAACCAGCGGATCTGGATGAAGGAAGCGAGCGTATTCTTGTAGCTCCGTTCCATCCACTGGAAGAACGGCTCCGTTTTTTCGTAGAACCAGGAATGCTTGTGCGTTTTGCGGGCGAGCTTTACGTTGAGCACGGGCGTGAGCGTAAGTGAAACGAACGCCGAGATCAATACGGCGCCGGCCACCACGATCCCGAATTCCCGGAACAGACTGCCCACGAACCCCTGGAGGAAGATGATCGGAAGGAACACGAACGCCAGCGTTACCGACGTGGCGATCACCGCAAAGAAAATTTCTTCGGAACCTTCCTTGGCGGCGCGCATGCGCGGCATGCCCAGCTCGATCTTTTTATAAATGTTTTCCGTGACCACGATACCGTCGTCCACCACGAGCCCCGTGGCCAGTACGATGGCCAGCAGCGTGAGGATATTGATGGTGAACCCGCAGATGTACATGATGAAGAACGCGCCGATGAGCGACACGGGAATGTCCACGATCGGGCGAAGGGCCATGAGCCAGTCGCGGAAGAACAGGTACACGATGAGGATTACCAGCGTGAGGGCGATGATGAGCGTTTCCTGCACCTCATGGATACTCTTCTTGATGAAGGCGGTATTGTCCATGGCGATGTTGAGGGAGATGTCTTCCGGCACCTCCTGCTTCAGCTGGTCGTATCTTTTATAAAATTCTTCGGCGATGGCCACGTAGTTGGAGCCTGGTTGCGGAATAAGGGCGAGGGCGATCATCGGCACGCCGGATTCCTTCAGCTGCGTTTCCTCGTTTTCCGGCCCGAGCACGGCCTGGCCTACGTCGCGCAGCCGGATTTCGGCGCCGTTGACGTTCTTGATGATGAGTTCATTGAATTCCTCTTCCGTATCCAGCCGCCCGAAAGTACGCACGGTCAGCTCGGTAGCGTTGCCCGCGATCTTGCCGGAAGGCAGTTCCACGTTCTCGCGCTGGAGGGCAAGTTGTACGTCGCCGGGGGCGAGGGAATAGGCGGAAAGGCGGGCGGGGTCCATCCAGATGCGCATGGCGTATTTCTTCTCGCCCCAGATCTGGATGGCGGAAACGCCGGGAATGGTTTGCAGCCGTTCGAGGAGCACGTTGGTGGCGTACTCGGTGACTTCGAGCTGGTTGCGGGTGTTGGACTGGACGGTCATGGAAATGATGGCGTCCGAGTTGGCGTCGGCTTTGGATACCACGGGCGGGGCTTCCAGGTCGTTGGGCAGGTTGCGCTGCGCCTGGGAGACTTTGTCGCGCACGTCGTTGGCCGCGGCTTCGAGGTCTTCACTCAGTTCGAATTCCACCGTGATGTTGGAGGAGCCTTGTGAGCTGAGGGAGGAGATATTTTTGATACCGGCCACACCGTTGATCGCTTTTTCGAGCGGTTCGGTGATCTGGGTTTCGATGATATCGGAGTTGGCGCCGGGGTAGGATGTGCGGACGTTCACCACCGGCGGGTCGATGGCGGGGAAGTCGCGCACCCCGAGGAAGGTGAACCCGACCAGGCCGAAGATCACGATGATGATGTTCATCACGATGGCGAAGACGGGCCTTTTAAGCGATATGGAGGGTAAGCTCATGTGTTTCGTTGTTAAGTTCAGGGAACCGCTGCTGTTTCGGGCAGCGCACTATTGCACCTTATTATATTGAAAGGGCATTCCGGGTTTCAGTTGGAGTATACCGGTGGTGATGACGGTGTCCCCGATCTGGAGGCCGCTGGTGATCTGCACGTTGTTTTCGTTACGGATGCCGGTTTCCACGTTCACGAATCTGGCTTTGCCGCTATTTGCCACGATCACCTGTTTGAACCGGGTTCCGGGGATCACGGCCTGGGAGGGGATCATAATGGCGTTGGGATTGTCTTTCAGCTGTATGGAGGTGCGGGCGAACGATCCGGGGAACAGGGTGCCGTTGGGATTGGGCACGATGGCGCGGATTTTCACGCTGCGGGTGGCCAGGTCGATCTTGGGATCGATGGCGTATATGGAGCCGCGGTAGCGGACGGTGTCTCCCGTCACGGAAAAAGTAACCGGGTCGCCTTTACGGATGGCGTTGCGGTATTTTTCGGGCGAAGCGAAGTCGATCTTGAGGGGATCGAGCTGCTGGAGGGTGGTCATAATGGTGGTGGGGCCTACGATGGCGCCTTCAGACACGTTGCGGAGGCCGATGGTGCCGCTGAAGGGGGCGCGGATCTCCGTTTTCTGGAGCTGGGCCTTGTTATATTCGATGTCTGCGCCGTAGGCGGCTACCTGGTTGGTGGTCACGTCCACATCCTGCCGGGAGATGCCGTTGATCTTGAGGAGGGATTCCTGGCGGGAGAGGGTGGTTTTGGCGAGTTCGCGCTGGAGCTCGAGTTTGCGGAGCTGGGCGAGGATGTCGCCATCGTACAGTTTGATGAGGAGAGTGCCTTTGGCTACTTTGGCGCCTTCTTTAAAATATATATGGGTGATGCGACCGGTGATCTCGGGTTTGAGCTCCACTTCTTCGTTGCTTTGGAGGGTGCCGGAGGCTTCGATGATTTCGTCGAGTTTCACGGGTTTCACAACATAGGCATCGGCCATGATGGGTTTTCCGGCCGGGCGGCCGCCGGCGGAAGGAGCGCCGGGTTTTGCGCCGGGTTTTGCGGTCAGCTTATAAATAAAGAAGCCGGCAGCAGCCAGAACCAGGAATAGAATAATAATTCGTAAGGTCTTATTTCGCATGTTTCAGTCTATATAAAGTTTAGTAACCGCTTTCGGTTTTTCGGTCCGGGGATCGGGACGTGGAATCCATCCCCCGCAAGTTAAGGGATTTCGAAGCCGGACAAATTTAATAATTGGACGTTATCGCGCTCCCGATCCGGTTTTAAATATGGTTAAGTGGCTGAATTCGGGGGCTGAATGGTCAACTTGTATGTCGTAACAGCTAATTAGGCGGGGATTTGTGGATGAGCGGTGCAATAAGGGCCGGAGGTGAAATGATGGGGGATGGATAGGTGAAGGGAGGATGCGCGGCTTCGGGGGGGACCGACAAAAGGGCAGTTGCCGGGAATGCGGGGTGTGGTGAGGGGAGGATGGGGCCGGGGAGAAAAAGGGGAGAAAAGCGGGTGAAAGCGGGGTTTTCAAGGATGAAAAAGGGGAGTCATATGTTTGGCCGCGTGTATGCGGTGAAAGCTGTAATTCAATGCTGTGGCTTATCTTGGAGTTCATTGTTGTTAAGCAAATGGAAAATCTGGGTTAAAATTCTACCGAATCCTTGGCAATTGAATAAAAATTATATTTTTGCAGTCAAGTTTTAAACCAAAAACACTTAAAATTATGTCAGACATTGCATCAAGAGTTAAAAAGATCATTATTGACAAATTAGGCGTTGACGAAGCCGAGGTAACTCCTGAAGCCTCTTTCACCAACGACCTGGGCGCTGACTCTTTGGATACGGTAGAACTGATCATGGAATTCGAAAAAGAATTCAACATCTCCATTCCTGACGAACAAGCAGAAACTATCACCACTGTTGGCCAGGCAGTAGCTTACCTGGAAGAACACGTAAAATAATCCAACAATCAGAACTGTTTTAATGCAACCAAGACGAGTAGTCGTTACAGGTTTAGGCGCGCTGACACCGCTCGGCAATTCCGTGGAATCTTTCTGGCAGGGATTGGCGAACGGTGTATCGGGCGCTGATTATATCAAGCAGTTTGATGCTTCCAAATTCAAGACCCGTTTTGCCTGTGAGCTGAAAGACTTCGATCCTACCCAATTCATGGATAAGAAGGACGCGCGCAAAATGGACCCGTTCACGCAAACCGCCGTCATAGCAGCCGATCAGGCTGTTGCGGACGCGAAAATCGACCGCAACTCCGTGGATGTTGACAGGGTTGGCGTGATCTGGGGTACGGGTGTAGGCGGGATGATCAACTTCTCGAATGAGTTAAAGGAATTCCATTCCGGGGACGGAACGCCACGTTTCAGTCCTTTCCTGATCACCCGGCTGATCCTGGATATTGCCGCAGGGCATATATCCATGCGGCATGGTTTCAGGGGGCCTAACTTTTCGGTGGTATCTGCCTGTGCATCCGCCACCAACGCCCTTATCGAAGCCATGTACACCATCCGCTACGGAAAAGCGGACGTTGTCATTTCGGGTGGTTCCGAAAACATCATCAATGAGCCCTGCGTAGGCGGTTTCAACGCCATGAAGGCGCTCAGCGAACGGAACGACGATCCCAAAACGGCCTCCAGGCCATTCGATCTCGACCGCGACGGTTTTGTGATGGGCGAAGGCGCCGGCGCACTGGTGCTGGAAAGCTACGAACATGCCATGGCCCGCGGCGCGAAAATCTACGTCGAGCTCGCCGGCGGCGGCGCATCTGCAGACGCACACCACATCACCGCTCCTCACCCCGAAGGGCTCGGAGCCATGAATGTGATGACGCAAGCCCTCAAAGATGCCGGCCTCCAACCGGAAGAAATCGACTACATCAACGTACACGGTACCTCTACTCCGCTGGGCGACATTGCGGAAGTAAAGGCCATTCAAAAGGTATTTGGAGAAGCTGCCTACGATCTTAACATCAGCTCCACCAAATCCATGACCGGGCACCTGCTCGGGGCTGCCGGAGCCGTGGAATCCATTACGATCATCAAGAGCATTCTGGAAGGTCTCGTGCCTCCCACCATCAACCACTTCACCGACGATCCCCAGCTCGACGCCCAGCTGAATTTCACCTTTAACGTTGCACAAAAAAGAGAAGTGAGAGCGGCGCTCAGCAATACCTTCGGGTTTGGCGGGCACAACGCCTCCGTTATTTTCAAAAAATTTGTTCCTTGATTGTGTGAGACTACTTCCAGGATTCCTATATAAAATTTTATACGGGAAAAAGAAACTGTACAAAGACCTCTACAACCTCCTCGGGTTCCACCCGGGCAATCTGGCTTTGTACGAAGTTGCTTTAAGCCACCGTTCCAGCAAGGAAAAATTCCTTGAGAGTAACGAGCGCCTGGAATATCTTGGTGACGCCATCCTCGGCGCCATTATCGGCGACTATCTCTTCAAAAAATATCCCTACAAAACTGAAGGATACCTCACCGAAATGCGGTCCAAAATCGTGAACCGCCAGCAGCTCAACGATATCGCCATCAAAATGGGCCTCCGCAAACTCACGATCTACGACAAATACAACTCCTTCCTCAAAATCTCCCAGATCTTCGGTAACACCCTCGAAGCCCTCGTTGGCGCCGTTTACCTCGATCGCGGATATAACCAGACCAAACAGTTCGTCCACAAACGTATCCTGGTTCCCTACATCGACCTCGAAGCACTCGAGATCGTGGAGATGAACCATAAGAACAAACTCTACGGATGGGCCAACAAAAACGGTAAAACCCTCGAGTTCGAGCTCATCGAAGAACAGATGGACAATGGCCGCCGCATCTTCACCGTTGGCGCCATGCTCGACGGCGAACTCATCTGCACCGGCAAAGCCTTCAATAAAAAAGACGCCAGCCAGATCGCGGCGTCTCAGGCCATCGAATTGCTGGGAATCGGAGAGAACGATAAATAATCACTTTCACGTAGGTTCAATAAAAAAGACGCCGGTAATTCCAGCGTCTCAAAACCTTGTATTCCGTTAAGCCGGCTTCACGTTCAGCCGCAATATCGTTTTCAGTTTATCCGGCGGGGTTTTTCCCGGATCGTTCAGATAGATTTCATGATGCACGCCGTTCACTTCCAGGTGGTGCTGGCGGATGTATTGATGCAACTTGGCCACGGAAGCTTCCTCTTCGAAATAGGAGCCCGTATGCAAGAGCTGTACCGCCAGCGAGGGGGGCATCGCTTCGAAACGGAGCGCGTCGAGGAATGGAAGCTTCTTGTTGCCCGCCAATGCCGCCGCCTGCCGGCAATCGCCGCGGCTCACGAAGGCCGGCATCTGGATCGCCAGCTTCCAGTTCCATTCAGCAGCCGTAACGCCCGGCAAAGGCTCGCCGCTGTTGGCCCACCAATAGCCTTCCAGCGCGGGCATCCGGAAATCGTTGCCCTGCAATTTGGAAATCTTGCGGACGTTGCCCGCCGTAGCCAAAAGCGTTTTGATCTTGGAACGGAATTCCCCGGCATGGCAATCGCCCGTACCTTCCACGGTCAGGAATTGACCGGGCGCTATGGTTACTAACTCGGGGGTAGACCGCGCCCGGTAATATTGTCGAAGTTCTTTGTTGAGATCTGTTTTTTGCATACCTGTCGTTTATGCAAAGGAAACTGGCCGGTGTGACAACGGTATGTCAGGAGTAATGTTCGCTTAATTCGGAAATCTGCTGGCGGATGATGATCTTCAGATCGTTCGGTTCCACGATTTCCACATGTTTCCCCAACATCAGCAGCCACCGCGCAAAGTAGGAGAGGCTGCGGTACAGGAAATCCATCTCCACATAATTCTCTTCTGTCCTTTCCTGTACAAATCCGTAATGATATTTCTGTTGCCCCAGCCAGCGCGCCACATCGTGCGAAATTCGCACTTTGATCAGGCTCGGTTGGTCGGGATCGGCCTCAAATTCCTTTGTGATGTATTGTTGTAAAGTGATCCGTTTCGATTTGTCGAACCCCTGGTTCGTGAGGTGAAGGGTCTTGATACGATCTGCCCGGAAATCGCGGTAGTCGTTGCGGAGGCGGCACCAGCCGATGAGATGCCAACTGCTGTTCATATGGAAAATGCCGATGGGCTCGATCTCGCGGTGACTGGTGCTGTCGTTGTAAAAGGAGTAATATTCCACCGCCAGCACTTTCTGATTGGCCAGCCCTGCCTGGATATCGCTGAGGAAGCGGTTGGGAAACTCCTGTTCGTCGTTGCTCCGCCGGTCGTGCAGCACGGCGATGTTTTCGTCGAGCGATTCGAGGAAGTCCTTATCGCTTCCCCGCAGCACGGCCCTGATTTTCTGCATGGCGGAACTGAACTGCTGGTGGTTGGAGCGGTCGCTGTGTTTTTCCATGAGTTTTTCACCGGTGAGCAGGGCGGCGGCCTCGCTGCGGTCGAACATCACGGGCGGCAGATGGTACCCGTCCACGATATAATATCCCGTTCCCGCCTCGGCCCCGATGGGCACGCCGGCTTCCATGAGGGCTTTAACGTCGCGGTAAACGGTGCGCAGGCTGATGTCAAACCTGTCAGCGATCTCCTGCGCCTTCACGATTTTCTTCCCCTGCAGTTGAACAAGAATAGCGGTTAAACGGTCGATACGGTTCATGCTTCAAATGTAAAGACAAATTTTGCCCGGAAAATAGTCCCCGATTAAACTTTTCACCCTTTTTAGACATCTTATTGGCATAAAGGCTAAGATTTTGGTGTTTCGCAGCTTTTCAAAAAAAAGATGTTTTAACACGCATGTATTTTTATGGTTCGACGTCAAACTAATAAACAGTGCAAGTTATCCCCTCAAGATATGTAAGGAACTAGTTGCTGTTACAGCATATAGTTAGGTTAAATGGTAAAGCCCTGGCAATTCCTTGCCGGGGCTTCTTTTTTTGCCCGGAACCTGCGTCAGTAGCTCATTTCATTGAGTTTTACCTTTCCACGGAAGGTCCAGAACACGAAAATGGTGTAGGAAATGACGAGCGGCGTGCCGATTGCGGCCATCAATAACATGATTTTCAATGATTTGGGGGAAGATGCGGCTTCGTAGATGCTGATGCTGTAGGCCGGATTGGTGGTGCTGATGACGATGTTGGGATATAGCCCGATGGCGAAGAGGATCAATAAAACAGCCGTGATGCAGCTGGAAAAGACGAAGGCGGTGAAATACTTCCGCGCGTCGATGTTCCGCTTGATGTTGAGCACGGTGAGCACGGCGAGCAAGGGCAGGGCAAACAGCCATGGGTTCTTCTTGAACTCGTCGGTCATATGCGGAATGTAGATCAGCGTTACCATCGAGGAGAGGATGAAGCAGAGGATGAAGAATTTACTGCAGTTGTTGACCAGGACCGTCAGTTTGGCGTAGAGGCGGTTTTCGGTTTTCATGACGAGGTAAATGGCGCCGTGGAGCATGAAAAGCGACAGGGTCGTAATGGCGATGAGGAGGGCGTAAGGATTGAAGAAGGTCAGCAGATCGCCGGTGAATTCGTGTTTTTCGTTGATGGGCAGCCCGTGGATGAGGTTCCCCAGTACCAGGCCCAGCAGAAAGGTGATCAGCGTGCTGGAGGCCGTATAACTCACATCCCACATCTTCCGCCACCACGCCATGGGCTCCTTGCTCCGGAACTCGATCGAGATCGCGCGGAAGATGAGTGCCACGAGGAACAGCATGAACGGTACGTAGAAAATCGAGAGGATGGTGCCGTAAACGAGCGGGAACCCAGCGAACAGGGCGCCTCCCGCAATCACGAGCCACACCTCGTTGCCGTCCCACACCGGGCCGATGGCGTTCAGCGCTATCCGCCGGCTTTCTTCCTTATTGAAAAAAAGATGGAGCGCCCCGGCGCCGAGGTCGAACCCGTCGAGCACGCCGTAGCCTGTGATCAGTCCCCCGATCACGAGGAACCAAAGTGTGGGCAGGTCCAGTCCTAAGATCGTTTCCATGTCTTGCGTTTTGAGGTGTTTAGTGTTCGGGATGTTGCAGTTGCTTGATATTGCGCTTCGAGAATTCGTCGCTTTCTTCTTCTTCGTTGTGCGTCATGGCCGGTCCGTGCTGGATTTTCTTATTGAGCAGGTAAATGAACAAAATGAACAGCAGTGTATAGACGAGCGTGAAGAGCACGAGGCTGAATACGACCTGGTTGGCTTTCACGTCTTTGCTCAGCGCGTCTGACGTGCGGAGGAGGCCATATACCACCCAGGGCTGCCTGCCCACTTCGGCGGCGTACCAGCCGGCCTGGTTGGCGATCTGCGGCAGGAGCACGGCCCAGATGAAGAGGGTCATGAGCCATTTTTTGTTGAACAGCCGTTTTCGCCAGAGGTAATATACGGCCAATAACGTCATGGCAATCAATATCATACCGATGGCGATCATGATGTGGTAACTCTGGAATACGAAGTTCACCGCCGTGGGCCGTTCCGTTTTGGGGAAGGCGTCCAGCCCGGTCATGGGGGCGCTGAAGGAGCCATGGGTGAGGAAGGAAAGGCCCCCCGGCAGGCCGAGCCCTGTGGTTTTCCCGGCTTCATTGTCGACCCAGCCGAAAAGGTACATGGGCGCCACGGCGGAGCTGTCCCAATGCCCTTCCATGGCCGCGAGTTTGGCGGGCTGATATTCGCTTACGTAGTGGGCGGAGCGGTGGCCGGTGAACAGCTGCGCCAGCGCGGCGATCACAGCTACGGAGAGGCCTACCTTGAACATGGCCTTCGCCGGTTCGAGGAACCGGTTGCGGACGATGTAATAAGCCCCCACGCTCATCACCAGGAACGATCCGGCGAGGAAAGCGCCGATGATCACGTGGGAGAGGCGGTCCATGGAAGAAGGGTTGAACACCATTTCCCAGAAGTCGGTAATCACGGCGCGGGCCATGAGCCCTTCGCCTTCGATGACGTAGCCGGTGGGCGTTTGCTGCCAGGAATTGGCGATCACGATCCAGACGGCGGAGAACATGGAGCCGAGGGCGACCATGATGGTGGAAAAGAAGTGGACGCCTTTGGAGACGCGGTTCCAGCCGAAAATAAGGATGCCGAGGAAGCCGGATTCCAGGGCGAAGGCGAAGATGCCTTCGGCGGCGAGGGCGCTTCCGAAGATATCGCCCACGTACCGGGAATAGGTGGCCCAGTTGGTGCCGAACTCGAACTCCATGACGATGCCCGTGGCCACGCCGATCCCGAAAATAAGGGCGAAAATCTTGATCCAGAAGCGGGTGATGTCTTCATACATCCTGATCCCCGTGCGGAGGTACATGCCTTCCATGATAACCAGGCAAACGCCCAGCCCTATGCTGAGCGGCGGGTATATATAATGGAAAGCGATGGTGAAGGCGAACTGAATGCGGCTGAGTATTTCGACTGACGGCATGCCAAGGGTTGTTTTAGTTGCACAAAATTAGGATGGTGGAACGGGGGCTGTCCTGATGCGGGTCAGGCGCAGTTCCTGATCTTCATCAATTTAATGAAATGCAAACACGTTGGTCTTCCTTACGATGTCAATAACAATCATTTAACACCTGCAGGCATAGCCCGACGCTAATTTTGGTGGACCATGGACGGGGTGTTCCGAAAGGGCCATTCTTCCATGTAGTTAAATTGGAGCGTATTTAGCAGGTCTGGGGATCTCCCCGGACTTGTTATTTTTCAGCCAGGCCTGTTAACGATATTTTAACAAAACCTACCGGCGGGTGTACTTAATTTCCCGTGGCATCCATGACCGCCGATACAAGTAAGTTCAATATAAATTTTGGAGAGTTATCAGCCCTGGCCCGATGTTTATCGGGCTAATTTTTTGCCGGACCGCGATTTGTTAATCGCTTGTTGCTGTTGACCGTGCGCAGATAGGGGCTGAGCCGTAGAAGATTTATCCCCGGCCTGTCGGGAATATTCCGTAAATTATAGAAGAGCGTTTTTTGAATGTTAATGGAGTGGTTCAATAAAATTAAACGTGTTGGCCTTCAACCCGACCACAGGGAGGGTGATGTAAAGCGTTTGATGGTGGTAAACTCATTCAGCTTTATCACCGCCCTGCTTTGCACCTGCTGTGGCGTGAGCCTCGCATGGATTTCGGGCGACTGGTCCATTTTCTACACCGCGCTCGGCTTCGTAGGCGGTTTCTTGTCTGTACTCGCTTTCAATCGCGTCGGCCGGTACGCTACGGCCAAATTCACCCTCATGCTCGTGTTTTGCCTGGTGATGCTGTATTATGGCGCCACTTTCGGCGAAAGCACGCAGGTACATTTCCTGGGGCTTTTCCTCATCGGGGTGCCCCTGCTCATCTGCACCCCGAACGAAAAAGAACTGCGCTGGTACTGCCTCTGCCTCATCGCCACCTGCCTCATCCTCCTCGAAACCAATTATTATTTCCAGCTGGTGACACCCATGGCCATGACGCGGGACGAACTGTATATTTTCCGGTGGATGATCATGTCGGTAGTGCTGGCGCTCAATTATATGGTGATCAGTTTCTACCAGATCAATATCTCCGGCCTCGTGAAACGCCTGCACAAACGCAACGAAACGCTGCTGGAGAAGAATAAACTGGTGAACGACAAGGAAGCCGAACTGAAAGCGGCGAACGTGAAACTGTCGGCGTACAACGAACATCTCGAACAGGAGGTGAGCGACCGTACCAAAGACCTCCTGGCCAGTAACATCGCCATGGATGACGCTATCCAGCACCTCAAGCGCAGCAACCGCCAGCTCCGCGAACAGGATAAAATGCTTACCGCGCAACTGAAACTGCTGGAAGAAGCGCGGGAAGAGCTCACCAAAGCCCGCGACGCCGCGGAAAAAGCCAATACCGCCAAATCCGCTTTCCTCCGGGAAATCAGCCACGAAATCCGCAACCCGCTCAACGCGGTCATCGGGATGACGTACCTCCTCCTCAACGAAGCCGACAACCGCAACCGCATCCCGCAGCGCGTGCTGGCCTACATCGAAAGCATCAGTACCAGCGGCCATAGCCTGCTCGAAATCGTCAACAACGTACTCGAGCTCGCCCGCATCGAAGCCGGAAAGATCGACCAGGTGCAGCCCGAACCATTCGACCTTCGCGAATGGCTCCGCGGCATTTCGACCATTTATCAGAATGCGGCGCAGGTCAAAGGCGTGGCCATCCAGTTGCAGATCGACAATCGCCTGCCCGGCATCGTTCGCGGAGATCGCATCCACCTCACCCAAATCGCCAATAACCTCCTCGGCAACGCCATCAAATTCTCCCCTGAAAATAAAAAGGTAACGCTGCACGTCTTCCGCCGGGAACCGGCGCACTGGTGCATTCGCGTGTCTGACGAAGGGATCGGCATCCCGGAAGACAAGCAGCGCATCATCTTCCAGCCGTTCGAACAGGCGGATGCTACCATCCATGAAACTTACGGCGGCACCGGCCTGGGCCTCACCATCACCCGGCGCATCGTGGAAATGATGGGCGGCACCATCTCCGTTCGCAGCACGCCGGGCATGGGCACCGCGTTCACCGTTACCCTGCCGCTCGTGGAAGAAGACGCCATGGCCGGAATGGAAGTAGCGGCCGGTCCGCTGGAAACGCAGGCGGAATACCAGTCGTTCCCCTCGGAAACACGCGTGTTGCTCATGGAAGACAGTGAGATCAACCAGCTCATCATGGAGCGCTTTTTCTCGCATGTGGGCATCAACCTGCACATCGCAGGAAATGGGGAAGACGGGCTTCGCCTCGCACGCGCCGTGCATCCTGACATCATTATCCTCGACATGCATATGCCGCGCATGAGCGGCCGCGAAGTGATCGTACAGATCCGGAAAGATCCTGACCTGAAACATATTCCCGTCATCGCCATTTCGGCCGATGCATTCCGTGAACAGCAGAACGAGGCCAAAGCCGCGGGCGTGAACGAGTATCTCATCAAGCCCATCGAATTCGACCGGCTGTATAACGTCATCGACCAATACATCCGCCAGGCGCGGCAGCAGGCGCCCTTCCCGTTGCGCGTCATCCGGGCGAGCTAGTTTCCCAATGAAAATTACAAAGCGGGCAGATCGGCCCAGGTGGTTTCGGCGATCACGGACTCGTCGTCGGGCTTCGCTTTGCGGACGGAGTTCACGGTCCAGTACGCCAGCTCGTCGGAGGGGATGGAGTATGACAGGATGGATTTGATGCCTTCATCCGTCAGGTCGGGGCGCAGCCATTCCTTTTCCAGTTCGCGGGGGAGGATGAGCGGCATGCGGCCGGCGTTGTCGCCGCCGTTGTGGATGCGTTTCATGACATCGTTGGCTTCGCGGGTGATGAGCGTGAAGGTGCCGGGGATTTCGCCGGTTTCGGGATCGGGGAAGTGCGACCAGGCGTAGAGGCCGGCGATGAAGAAGATGTCGCGGTCTTTGACGTGGATGTAATAGGGGATCTTATTTTTCCACCCGGGCACTTCGCGGTGTTCGAAGAAGCCGGTGGCGGGGACCAGGCAGCGGTTTTTGCGGATGCGGTTCCAGTAGGCCTTGGTGTCGAGCACTTTTTCGGAACGGGCGTTTACCATCCATTTCCTTCCCTTCTTCACTTCTTCCGGTGTTTTCATGTAGTTGGGGATCACGCCCCATTCGAACCTTTTGAGCTTGAATTCTCCATTATCCTGCATTACCACCGGCCATTTGGGGTACGCTTGCGCCACTTTGTGGAAAGTGGGCTCGAAGTGAAGGTCCAGCTGGCCCATATCTTTGAGTTCGGGCAGATAGTCGAACACGGAGGCGATGCTGGCGGAGAAGGAAAGGTCGTAACACATGGGATCAGGTTTTTTCGATGTCGGAGAAGGGTATTTTGATTTCTTCCTGTTTCGTTTTCAAAGTAAGGAAAAGTTCGCCAAACTGGATGAACAGCGATACGTGGAGGTTTTCCTTCCGATCGGGCTTCCAGTTGGTATGTGCGCGGACGTACTGTTTGATAGCCGCTCCTGTTGCGGGATCGGGGCTCCATTTGCGTTTGGCGAGCAGGCCCACGTAGATGGCGTATCCGTCGGGTTGTGCGGCGGCTGCGAAAAGGCGTTCCCGGTCGGCCGCGTCGTTCCCATCATATACGCGCCGCTGCGGATCGTCGGCGATGGCTTCGAAATGCGCCCGCGCCTCTCCGATATTCCTGTAGGCCGAAATGAGGAATGCTGCCTTCAGCGAAGGGTGCATGCCGCGGGGATATTGCTGGCGTACGAACCATCGGTGCCCCGCTGCCAGGAGCCCTTCCAGCACGGCGGGCCGTAATATGGCGAGCGGGTTGTGCATTATTCCGCTTTTGCTTTGATGATTTCCTCCAGGCGCGTAGTGTAGCATGGCGAAAGCCGCTCCTGCCGCAGCGCCCATTTCCTGTCTCCTCCCTGCACCGCGAAACGCAGCACCGGTTTGCCGGCGAAGTGCCGCGTGATCCCGTCGAGCGCCTGCATGAGCTTGCGTTCCTTTTCGTGGTCGGTGGCTTCGAAGATGTTTTCCTGCACCTGCGAATCGGGCACAAGGTCCATCGCGATGATGCCGGTTTTCTTGTAATTATATCCGGGCTTGAAGATGCGGTCGAGCCCCAGGAGCGCCTGGCGGATGAGCTCCCGCGTGCTGCTGGCGGGCACTGGCAGGCGGAGGTTCACGGAGCGGTGGTATTGCGCGTCTTGCCCGCGGAAATTATTCGTTTGAACAAACACCTGTATGATGCTGGCCCGCGAGCCCTGTGCCCGCAGTTTCTGCGCAGCTACGGCGGCGTAGTTGCCGAGGGCTTCGCGGATATCGTCCTTTTCGGTGAGCAGCTGACCGAACGAGCGCGCCACGCAAACCGCTTTTTTCGCCGGCGCCGACTCCTCCAGCCCGATGTTCGGAATGCCGCGGAGCTCATGAACCAGCCGCAGGCCCAGGACGGTCAGTTCCCGCCGCGCAAAATCATCGGGCACGCGGGAGAGGTCGAGCGCTGTGTGGAACCCTTTCTGGTGGAGCATGGCGGCATATTGCGCCCCGATGCCCCAGATGTCTTCCACTTGCGTGGCGGCGAGGACGGCCGTGGTTTTTTCGGGGGTGTCGAGCACAAGGAAGCCTTCGGGTAATCTGGATTTTTTGACGGTCCGGTTGGCCATCTTGGCGAGGGTTTTGGTGGGCGCCACGCCAACGGAAACGGGCATCCCGACGTGGTGCAGTACCCCTGTGCGGATGGCCGCGGCCAGTGTGGCGGGGGAAGCATGGCCGGTGACGTCGAGGAAGGCTTCGTCGATACTGTAGACCTCCATCTCCGCCACGAAGCCCGCCAGCACCTGCATTACGCGCTGCGAGAGGCTGCCGTACAAGGTGTAGTTCGAGGAAAAGACCGCGACCTGGTGCCGTTCCAGCAGCGCCTCCATGAAGAATGCCGGCGCGCCCATGCGGATGCCGAGGGCTTTGGCTTCTTCGGAGCGGGAAATCACGCAGCCGTCGTTATTGCTGAGCACCACCACCGGCCTGTGAAGGACGGCCGGGTGGAAGAGCCTTTCGCAGCTTACGTAAAAATTGTTGCAGTCAACCAGGGCGATCATAATGCTAATTTTATTAGCAAATATAGCTAAAAATATTGGCCAATTATCCGAAGTGCGCCACGATCGCATCGGCGATGCGGCCTACCAGCGCGGAATCCGGCGGGGTAGGGCCCTGGGAGATGGCGCGGAGGCCGTCTTCCTCGTCCAGCTCAAAGATCACCAGCCCGTCGCCCGTATCCACATGAAACGCCATGCCGTAGCCTTTCACGAAAGGCTTCACTTCAAAGCGGCGCCCGTCCACCGAAATGGTAAAAATTTCCATGGGGCAAATATCCGCCATTCCGGGTATAAATACCTTATGCCGGGCGGCACGGGGTTCCTGGTAAATCTGTTATTGGTGTATGCAGATGAAGTGGGGGGATTTCCTGACCGGCGCCGGTCACCTGCTGGGGGGAGCCGTGACCGGAGTGCCGGGTGAGGAAAGAAGAGGCGCATCAGTTCAGTAACGCCTGGATTTTTGTGGTCAACTCGAGTGGACTGAAAGGCCTTATTATGATTTCTTCCGCTTCCATGCCGAACCAGGAAGAAATACTGTCCATAACGAAAGAGGCGGGCAGTATCATGATAACAGGCAAACCGCGCCGCCCTCGCTGGGCACGCAATTGCGCTGAAAGTTCATCTAAATCGGGGAAAGGCAACTTCAGATCGGCGATCACCAGGTCGTAATCATACGAACCCAATAACATGGCCGCTTCTTTTCCGTTGTATGCCAGATCTGCAAGGTGTCCTTCCTTCTTAATGATCAGCTCTACGACATGGATCATTAATAAATCGTCTTCAATTACCAATATCCTTTTCATATACGGGTCACTGTTGAATCCATTGCAGCACAGGCATACGACGGCCTGCCGCGCACGCGGTACGTTTTATTATATGCTGCTAAAATGGAAGTTTCAATAAAAATAGAGGCGAGTATACAGGTATACGTCTGAATCTTTTATATGGCTTTCCGATAATATTCAATCTACTAGGTATAAGCCGGTCAGACCCAACTTTGCATATACTGTGCCAAAGTTTTCATTGGTTAATGCGCATTAACAAGCCTGCCGGATAGGTTTTGAATGCGGACATTCCTATCTTTGGGCCCGAGTTCTTTACCCAATTCATATTTTCCATAGCGTGGTAGCCGGCGAAAGCCGGATTTAAAAAGGAACCGTGTGCAAATCACGGGCTGTCGCGCAACTGTAAGTAACTGCCAGAGTTACCGCCCAAGGCGTTCATTGTCCTGACCTGAACAGGATGAGAAGAACGGCGGTAATGTTACAAGCCAGGATACTTGCCCGCTATGAAAGATCTTGCTTTCGCGATTTGAAGCAATGGTCGGGACCGTCATGGGCAACATATGCCCCGCCGTTCCATGCCTACTCACATTTCCTGAAAGCGTACGAAAACCGTAAGGAGCATTAATCCACATTAATGTCTTAAAAACGTTTTTGCTATGCTGAAACACACCCTCGGCTACCCGCGCATGGGAGCCCAACGCCAGCTCAAGAAAGCTTGCGAAGCTTACTGGCAAGGCCGCATCGGCCGCCAGGAACTGACCGTCACCGCACAACGCCTCCAGGAAGAACAATGGCGCCTGCAACAAGCCGCAGGGATGGACCTCATCCCCTGCAACGATTTCAGTTACTATGATCATGTGCTCGACATGTCGCTCCTCGTCGGCGCCATCCCCGACCGGTACGCGCCCGTGGTCACAGACGTGCCGCAGAACACCGAAACCGACCTCGCATTCGCCATGGCACGCGGATGCCAGGACCACGGCCTCGATCTCACCGCCATGGAAATGACCAAGTGGTTCGACACGAACTATCATTACATTGTGCCGGAATTCCGCAAAGACCAGTCGTTCCGGCTCTTCTCCAACAAAGTGTTCAACGCCTTCGACGCTGCGAAGCACCAGCTGACCGCCACGCCGAAACCCGTGCTGATCGGCCCCGTGTCTTACCTGCTGCTCGGCAAGGAAAAAGAACCCGGGTTCCACCGCCTCAGCCTGCTGCCCCGGCTGCTCCCCGTTTACATCGAAGCGCTGCAACGCCTGCGCGACCGCGGTGCTGCATGGGTGCAGCTCGACGAGCCCTTCCTCGCCACCGACCTCCCCGAAGGCGCGGCGGATGCTTACCGTTACGCCTACACGGAGATAGCGAAACATTGCAAAGGCGTCCGTACCATGGTGACGACCTATTTCGAAGGGCTCCGCGACAATGCGGAACTGGCCGCTTCGCTGCCCGTGTGCTGCCTGCACATCGACCTGGTGCGCGACCCCGGGCAATTGGAACAACTCCTGCCCCTGCTATCGCCGAAAATGTCGTTGTCGCTGGGTTTGATCGATGGAAGGAACATCTGGAAAAACGATTACCGCCGCTCGCTGCCGTTCATTCAAAAGGCAGTCGGCCAATTGGGGGAAGACCGGGTGATGATAGCGCCGTCGTGCTCCCTGCTGCACACGCCGGCCGACCTGGAGTTGGAAACGCAGCTGGATGAAGAGCTGCGCTCCTGGATGGCGTTCGCCAAACAGAAGCTGCAGGAAGTGGGGGAGCTGGACAGGATATTCCACGGCGAAGATGCCCTGCTGTCGGCCAACGAAGCGGCGATCGCTGCGAGGAGCGCATCCACCCGCATCCACAAACCCGCCGTGAAAGCACGCGTGGCCGCCATTTCGGAGCGCGATGCGCAACGGTCGTCCGGTTTCGGGCATCGTCAAACATTGCAGCAGCAAAGGTTCCGGCTGCCGATGTACCCCACCACCACGATCGGTTCGTTCCCGCAAACGGCGGACATCCGTGCGCTGAGGGCGGCTTTCAGGAAAGGCGATCTTACACAATCACAATACGACGAATCGCTGGAATCCGCTACCCGGGAAACGATCCGGCTGCAGGAAGATATCGGGCTGGATGTGCTGGTACACGGCGAATTCGAACGGAACGACATGGTGGAATATTTCGGGGAAAAGCTCGAAGGATTCGCGTTCACGCAACACGGCTGGGTACAGAGCTACGGCAGCCGTTGCGTAAAACCGCCGGTCATTTTCGGTGACGTGAGCCGGGAGCAGGATATGACCGTTCGCTGGTCGGTGTTCGCGCAATCGTGTACCGCGCAGCCGATGAAAGGCATGCTGACCGGGCCGGTAACCATTTTGCAATGGTCGTTCGTCCGCGACGATCAACCCCGCTCCGAAACCACGGCACAAATCGCCCTGGCGATCCGCGATGAAGTGGTGGCGCTGGAGCAGGCGGGGATCGGCATCATCCAGATCGACGAGCCCGCCATCCGGGAAGGGTTGCCCATCCGCAAGGCCGACCGGGAACGGTATCTCGACTGGGCCGTGCGCGCCTTCCGCGTCTCCGCATCGGGCGTGCAGGACGGAACACAGATCCACACGCACATGTGCTACAGCGATTTCAACGACATCATCCGCCACATCGCGGAGATGGACGCAGATGTGATCACGATCGAAACGTCGCGGTCGCAAATGGAATTGCTGGAGGCTTTCGCGGATTTCAAATATCCGAACGAGATCGGGCCCGGTGTGTACGACATCCATTCGCCGCGGGTGCCGTCTGTAGCCGAAATGGAATTTCTCCTGCGCAAGGCCGCCGAATATCTGCCGGCACGCAACATCTGGGTGAACCCGGACTGTGGCCTGAAAACCCGGAGGTGGCCCGAAACGGAAGCCGCGCTCCGCAATATGGTCGAAGCTGCGAAAGCGGTGAGGGCCGGTGTGAAGGAAGCGATTTGACGATGATAAAAAGAGCCGCGCTGGAAACAGCGCGGCCTTGTTTCGGCTTCATTGATAAGACCGGATCACGTTCCAGCCATACCATCTCTTCATAGAAGCGTCTTTAATAAACTTATCGTGCGACTGAAAACAGGTTGCATCATAATCCTCCCACTCCGCGATACTTGTGGAATGGCCGGTACCCCAGCCATTTCGCCAATACTGCCAACAGGCGGAACGCCCATTTCTGCAGCGTTACCGGAACGCCGGCCATGTAGCAATGGTCCGGATACCGGTGCAAGGTAGCCGCCAGTTGCAGGAAGCAGGGGATGCCCCTGCGGTTGAAAGCGCCTTTCTGTGATAACGACCATAATGTTTCGAGAATACTTTCCCACTGCATGGCGGGTGCGATCTCGTAAGTGAAATGCAGTGGCTCCGTAAGACTGCCGTTGCGCCATGCATGCGCGGTGCCGGGGGGTATCACTACCTGGTCGCCCGCGTGGTACAACCGCGACGTGTTGCCGGCTTCCATCCACAGGCTGCCGGAATGAACGATGAACTTTTCTTCCTGCAGCGGGTGGCGGTGGCGATGGGCGCCGCAAGCCGTTTCACCGCCGGGGCCTACCACAGCGGCGATCTGGAGGTAAGCGCCGCCGGTGCTGGCGTGTGTTTGGAGAAAAGTGAACTGCTCCTGGTTGTAAGGGTTGTAAATAACGGATCCCTGCCGTACCATGATCGCGCGGTTTTGAGGTCTTTGTACGGCAGCAAAAATAAGTGCGGCAAGAACCTTGCCGCACCGGTAGTAATACTTAATTATATGGGTAATGATGCTTAGGATTTGTCCATCGCGCGCCAAACGAGCGCCGCGGCGATGCCGCCAACGATGGGGGCTGCGATGAAGAGCCAGAGCTGCGAAAGGGCGTTGCCGCCGGCGAAGATGGCGGGGCCGAGGCTGCGGGCGGGGTTAACGGAAGTGCCCGTGATGGGAATGCAGAAAAGGTGGATGCAGGTGAGGGTAAGACCGATGGCGACGCCGGCGGTGGTGCCGTTGCCCCATTTGCCGGTAGCGCCGAAGATCACGAACAGGAACAGGAAGGTGAGCACTGCTTCGGCTACGAACGCCGAGGCGGTGTTATATCCTGCGCCGTACCCTTCGCCCCAGCCGTTGGAGCCCAGGGCCCATTCGCCGAGTTGCCAGCCTGGAAGCCCTTTCTGGATGGTCCACAACACCCATGCGGCGATCACTGCGCCGATGCATTGGGCGATGATGTACCCCAGCGCGTCGGCCGCCTTGATCTTGCCGGCGGTCAGCATGGCGATGGTAATGGCGGGATTGATATGGCAGCCCGAGATGCCCCCGATCGCGTAACACATCACGAGCACCGCCAGCCCGAAAGCGAAAGCGATCCCCAGCAACCCGATACCCGCAGGCCCGGAGGCGCTCACCCCCGATACCACGGCCGCGCCGCACCCAAAAAATACCAGGGCGAACGTGCCGATCATTTCCGCAAAATACTTGGTGGAAGACTTGATTTCCATGTGGGTTTGAATTTTGGTTACCATTAATACAAACCAACCCCCGATATTGTTCTGCCTCTAAAACGGGGATTTGCGCACGCCCGTAGCCTCGATGGCGAACCGCAACAAGCTGTTTTTCCCGGAAAGCGATAACTTCCGTGTAATGTTCATCCTGTGGTTGCTCACCGTTTTTTCGCTGATGCCCAGCTCTTCGGCGATCTCCCGGCTCGACTTGTAAGCCGCCACCAGGTGGATGATCCGGAACTCCGAAGGCGTAAGCATGGCCATCATTTCCACCGCGCCGGTAGGCGATTTGTGCTTTTGCCGCAGCAGGAAGGTAGACATCTCCGGACTGATGTACGCGTTCCCCGCCGCTACCGAATGGATGGCGTGGATAACATCCACCACCGCATTTTCTTTCAGCACATACCCCATGATGCCGATCTCCAGGGCTTTCATGAAAGCGTCTTTCACTTTGTGCATGGTCAGCAGCACGATAGGCAGCTCCGGCTGGTGAAGCAAGGCCTCCTCTGCCACCTGGAGCCCGTTCAGCTCCGGCATGTCGATGTCGAGAATGGCAACGTCTGGCCGTTTGGACCGGATGCCTTCTGCCGCATCGCGGCCGTTGGCGGCCTGGTAAATGACGCGGAAATCGCCGCCGGATTCGATCACTTCCCGAAGGCCTTTGAGGAAAATCGGATGGTCGTCGGCAATAAGGATATCAAGTGTTTTCATGATACGAAATGGGAATGTTGACGGAGAGCGCCGCGCCCTTGCCCTCGCCGGGGTGAATGATGAACTGGCCGCCCATGATCTGCACGCGCTCACGGATGCTCAGCAGGCCGAAGCCGTTTTCGTTCGCGTTCCCGAAACCGACCCCATCGTCCGTCACCACGATCTTTATCAGCCAAATGGCCCGGTGCACGCGCAGGGTGCAGCGTGTGGCGCCGGAATGCTTCACCATGTTGTTCAGCAATTCCTGCACGATGCGGTAGATATTGATTTCGTTTTCGGGGGAAAAAAGATGGTCGATATTGTCGATCCCTGCGTCCATCAAGATGTTGGCGCCGTCGCCGGTTTCTTCCGCCAGGCTCTGGATGCTTTGGGTAAGGCCCATCATTTCCATCTGGTAAGGCCGCAGGGAGTAGGAAATATTCCGGATTTCCTGGATGGTATCCGCCACGTTCCCGGCGATGTCCCCGGAAATGGACTGCGCGTCGTTTTCGGTTTTGTTGCGCAGGAGGAGCAGCCGGTTTTTGATGAGGATGAGCTGCTGGCCCACACTGTCGTGCAGCTCCGACGCGATACGCTTGCGTTCGTGTTCCTGCATGCGGATCATTTCTTTGGAGAACGCGCTGCTTTGTTCCATCGCCTGGAGCTGGAGGGCTTCTTTCGCGCGTTTGTAGAAATTCAGCTTGCTGGTGAGCGCCCACGAAAGGATGATCGCTTCCAGCGCCGTGCCCAATTGCGCCGCATGCCGCGTGAATGCGTTATCGGGCAGCAATCCGTTGTCCCGCAGGTTATATACCACGCCGAATACGATGAGCAATCCGAATCCCGCCAGGAAATACACGGCCGGCGGGAACCCTTTCACATACACTGAAATGCCCGCCGCGAGCCAATATGCGAAGGTGACGTAAATCGCGGCCTCCAAAACGATGTACATCACCGGCCAGGGAACGAAAAGGGCCATCACCGGGATGGCGATGAGGAACACGGTTAGCGGAACGCGCAGTTTGTGCACCAGCGGCGCGTGTTCTTTCACCCGTAAGAAAGTGTTGGTGAACAACACGCCGAACAGCATCCCGCCGGGCAGCACGGTCGTCATTTCGTTGAGCCAGCGTGCGCTGGGAAAGAAGACGGCAATGTAGTTGTTGAGGACGAGGGTGGACAGGCCGGAAAAGAGGATGTACAATACGTATAGCAGGTAGGAAATATCGCGGAGGGTGATGAAGGCGAAGAGGTTGTAGATCATCAGCGCCAACAGGATGCCGTAGAAAATACCGTGGATGAAATCGTCTTCGTGCTGTGTTTCGAGGTGATATTCGATGGCCGCCACTTCCATGCGCAGGCGCATCACGGCGTTGCCGGTTACCCGGAGATAATAGGTGGTGCGCTTTGCCGGCGGCGCGTGCATCGGCAACAGGGGCATGTTGGATTGGATGATACGCCCGTCTCCCGCAGCGCCCGAACGGTAGCGGACGTTGCTGAATTGCCCGGGAATGGTTTCATGATAGAGATCGATCTCCTGCAGCCCCGCCGAAGCGATGGAGAGATACAGCGTTTCATCCACCGGGTTTTCTACATCGAACTTCACCCACCATGCCGAGGAAGTGGCGCCGGGAACGGCTACCGCATCCGCAGATCGCTTGAAATCCCCGCTGCGCGCCACTACGTCGCTGATCGTGAGCTGTTTCCCGGGATCTTCCAGCAGCAAAGGATACGCGATCTTTTGCGGCGGGATTCCCGGGCGCGGGGCGTCCGGAAAAACGGGGTGGAAAAAAAGCAATCCCGGCAGGAGGAAAAATAAGCTGCGCAACATGTTGTGGCAAAATTACGATTGGTGTGTACAGGGGCTATAGGTATTGTTACCCATAAGGTGCAAAGGTAAGCCGCGCGGGAAGGAAATGAAAATAGATTTAAAGTGTTGAAAATCAGTTGTAAAGAGCTAGATAAACTTTCAGCGCGATGCTGGATATCATCGGGGCAGACGAAGCTGCAGGGAAATTTCCGGGCAGGGTGGCGGGAAATCTGGCGGCACGACCGCTGGCTGGCATACTGTTGCGAAGGGTACCACCCTCCGCAGGAATCATATTGATTGTAATATTCTTCCGATCGGTTAAAAAGGACGGAGCCGAGGGGGAGCTAATTAATGGGCAATGATCGGACTTCTGTTGGCTTGTTATAATTGCAGGAAACAAATATTATTTTTGATGAAATAGTTACCCATTCAATTACTGCAATTGTATATGATCACACTTTTACGGCTATACGGCCAAACCAGCAATAATTTTATCCAGCATATCCATCTCGATGCTTTTTGCAGGGCCAACGGGTTGGAATACAAAAGCCCGCGGATGAATAAATATTACGGAACATACCCCGGTTTGCGATCTGCAGGTTATGGTGATTCAGTATTGGGAATGAAAATCCAGAAAGCCCTTTCCTTCAAGCCTACCTATCATTTCAATAAAGAAGACAACCAGGAAGTGTATGAAAAGGATTTGCTGACAGGCCGGAAAATGTATTGCGAAGGCTGGTTTTTCCGCTCACCGGATGAAGTGATCAGCCGGTATATCCCCATTTACAAAGAACTTTTCCGGCCTGCTTTTGATACCCGGCCCCTTGTGGAAAAGTATTTACAGGCACCGGATGGCGAAGTAAGGATTGCGGTGCATATCCGGCGGGGGGATTATAAAGAATGGCTTGGCGGGGCGTATTACTTCGAAGACGAAGTTTATATCGATAAAATTCAACAATTGCTTACGTTGCTGAACCGGCCGGCTAAAATTATCATCTTCACGAATGAAACCAATTTAAACCTTCCGGTATACAAATCGGCGTTCGGGGATGTGGTGGTTTCCGGCAAATCCGTGGCTGAGGATCATTACCTCATGTCGCAGTGCGACTACATTCTCGGGCCTTTCAGCACATTTACTTTGTGGGCCAGCTTTATTGGCGAAACAAAATTTCATCATTTTTTCAAAAAGGATGAAACAATAGAACTCGACCGGTTTCGGATATGCCGTGGCAATTGGTGGTAAGCGAGACGGCCATTCGGTTGCCGGAAGCATGGCTGCTGCGGCTTCCGCTTGTCCGGCCGCCAGCGTTTCCCGGATCGCCTGGCATTACGCCGTAACATCTTCCGCTCCTACGATCCAATCATTTACATACGTGCGAACGGCCGAACCGGACATCCCGATCTGGAAGGAGCGTACGCTTCGTCAACGGGAACGGGGAATTCGTCAGGTTTAAAGCCCCTGGAAGGTATTCACGGATTGGAATTCGGCGAGGTATGCGCGCGGAGATCGTCCTTTCACGCTTTTGAACACGCGGTTGAAATTGGTGATGCTGTTGAAGCCCGCCTTGTACGCCGCTTCTGAAATGCCGTCGGGGTTTACGGTCTGGGTGAGGCTTTTGCAGGCTTCGTTGATGCGCACTTCGTTGAGGAAAGTCACGAAACTGCGGCCCGTATGCCTTTTGAAATACCTGCAAAACGCCTGTGGCGTCATGTAGGCAACGGCCGCCACTTCGTCGAGCGTAACGTGGGTGTGATATCGTTGCATAACGAAATGGAGGATCCTCCCCAGCCGCATCCCTTCGCTTTCTGACAGGTCAGCAGAATAATCCGCAGGGCACAGCCGCTCGGTGTGCCGCAGGTTTTGCAGCGAGGTAAATACATCGAGAAAACGTTGTAACGCATCGAGCCCAACGGCATCGTGCGCCGATTCTATCAGCTTCGGCAATTCCGGGCACTGCGCGATGTCGGTTTTAAAACCATGCTGGTTAGCCTGGAGCCAGGTTTTCAGCATTTTCATTTCCGGCAGGTTGAAAAGCCCGCCAATCGTGCCTTTGATGTTAAAGTACAAAGACGATGCCTTGATGGATTTACCACTGTCTGCCGCAAAAAATTCAGGATTGCTTTTGAACAGGTGCGGCAGGTTGCTGCCGATGAGGAAAACGTCGCCGGCTTTGAAAGCATGCATATTGTTCCCGGCCAGCAGCATGCCTTCTCCACGTTCCACGAGCGTGAGCTGGTACTCGTCGTGCCGGTGGAGGTGCGGATAAAAATGCGGCTGCTCGATCCGCTCTGCGATCACACTTTTGTTATCTGGATAGAGTATGGTAAACGGTAATACTTTCATAACCGGGATGCGTCCCTTAATTTACGCTTTTTACCCCATCCATGGATCTTAAAACCCGGATCAGGTTAAAATCCGGTAAGTTATGGTCAAAATCGGTCTGGCGAGAAGGCGGAAACGTCCATGACAGGGGGTTGTTCCGCAATCAATTGACTGACAACCAATCCGGTAGCCGGACCGAGGCTCAGCCCCATCATGCCGTGGCCGGTTGCCAGCACGAGGTTTTTCAGTGTTTTGCTAAAACCGATATAAGGCAGTCCATCAGGTGAAGAAGGCCTGAAACCATGCCAAACCTCCGCGGCAGCCGGCATTTTCACGTGCAGGTTCGGAAAATAGGCGGGGATGGAAGACACGATGCCTTCCACGCGGTTCATATTCACCTTGTCGTTCATCCGCCCGAGCTCCATCGTTCCCCCGAAACGGATCCGTCCATCCATCGGTGTAATAGCGACCCGCGCTTCGCAAAGCAGTGCCGGCACCTCCACGATCCCGCCTGGGTTATGCTGTAAGAAAGAGTATCCTTTTCCCGGCATGAGCGAAAGGCCGATGCCCATGGTCCTCGCCACCTCCGGCGACCACGCCCCGGCCGCCAGCACGAACCTGTCGGCCGTAAACTTCTTTCCACCGGCCAGCACCGATTTTACGATGCCTTTTTCAATGTCTACCCCGTCGACTTCGTGCTGCTTCAGGATGGAAACGCCGTTTTCCGCGAGGTGTTTTTGCAGCGCGTCCATGAGCGTCATGGGCGTGAGGTGGCTGTCGCAGCGGTAATGAACGGCGCCCAGTACGTCCAGTTCGAGCCCGGGCTGTAGGGCTTTGCATTCCGCGGGGTCCAGTACGGCCATGTCCAAACCCAACGCCCTGGCGTCTTCCACGAGGTGCGATTCCTCTTCAGCGGTTTTTTCCGTTTTGAAGAAAGCGAGAATGCCCCGGTGCCGCAACCCCATGTCGAAACCGGGTTGCGCCGCGAGTTCGGTGTACAACCGGTGGCTCAGCAGCGACAGGTCGCGAAGGGGCGCGGCGGAACGTTTCACATGCTTCGCATTCGCATGTCTCATAAATTGTAACCCCCAGCCGATCAGCGCCCGGCTGAACGACGGTCTCACGTAAAAAGGACTTTTGCTGTCGAACATCCAGCGGATGCCGCGGTTGATCATGCCGGGCGAAGCCATCGGCACGAAGTGGCTGGGCACGATCATGCCTGCGTTGCCGTACGAGCAGTTGCCGGCAATATCTCCCTTGTCGAGCACGGTAACGCGGTGGCCGTCTTTGTTGAGGTAATACGCCGAGCACAGCCCAACGATGCCTCCGCCGATGATAACGATATCTGCCATGGAATAGACTTAAATAACCTGGAAACCGAATGCGTAAGGATCGTCTGCCTCGTCGATGCGGATGTTGTTGTACCCGTAAACCCTCGCCCAGCCTTCAATGCTGGGGATGATGGCGGGTTTGCCGGCGAGCTCGGCGACGGCTTCCACGCGACCGGTGAATTTGCTGCCGATGAAACTTTCGTGGATGAAGGGCTCGCCCTGCCGGAGTTTCCCCTTGGCGAACCATTGCGCCATCCGGGCGGAGGTGCCGGTGCCGCAGGGCGACCGGTCGATCGCTTTATCGCCGTAGAAAACGGCGTTTCGTCCGGAAGATGCGGGATCGATGGGCGCGCCGGTCCACTGGATATGGCTGCAACCATTGATGGTAGCGTCTTGCGGATGCACGAACGTATGCGCATCGTTGATCCGCTTGCGGATTACCTGGCTCCATGATACGAGTTGCGCGGCAGTATGATGTTCCAGCCCGCGGAAATTCTCCTGCGGGTCGATGATGGCGTAGAAGTTGCCGCCATAGGCTACGTCGAACCGGAGCATGCCCAGGTCCGGACATTCCACCTGCAGATTTTCGGCGGCGAGGTACGAGGGAACGTTGCGGAGTTTGACGGATTTCACTTTCCTGCCTTCCTGCTGATACTCGATGACGATGAGGCCTGCGGGTGCTTCCATACGCACGGTGCCGGGGATTTTCGGCGTCAGCAGCCCTTCCTCGATGGCGATGGTGATGGTGCCGATGGTGCCGTGGCCGCACATGGGCAGGCAGCCGCTCGTTTCGATGAAAAGCACGGCCACATCGTTCGCAGGGTCGTGCGGCGGGTAAAGGATGCTGCCAGACATCATGTCGTGGCCGCGGGGTTCAAACATAAGCCCGGTCCGGATCCAGTCGAATTCCCTGAGGAAATGCTGGCGTTTCTCGCTCATACTGTCGCCCTGCAACAGCGGGCCGCCGCCGGCTACGAGGCGGACGGGATTGCCGCAGGTATGCGCGTCTACACAAAAGAATGTTTTCGATATCATTTTCTTGCACAGGTTAAATCGGTGATACGAATGATATTGAGCGGGTTGGAGGACTTCAATTCGTCTGGCAACAACTCATCCGGCCAGTTCTGCCAGGCCTGCGGGCGAACGAACCGGGCCACGGCGCCCTGGCCCACGGAGGTGAAGCGGCTGTCTGTGCTCGCGGGGAAAGGGCCGCCATGCTGCATGGCAGCGCAAACTTCCACGCCGGTGGGCACGCCGTTGAAGACGATCCTCCCCGCCAGGTCCGCCAGTTGCTGAATGAGGTGCTCGTGTGCGGGAAGTTCGTCCGGTTCCCCCATGACGGTAACCGTCAGTTGCCCGGCGAGCGCCGCGGCGGCCAATTGCAGTTCGCGCAAATCCTCCGCTACCACTACCATCGCATACGGCCCGAATACTTCTTCCTGCAAATGCGGGTTGGAAAGGAAATCCCGGGCGCTGACCTGCGTGAGCCGCGCGCGCGTCGGGAAATGGTCCGTTCCGGAAGCGGGGGCGCTTTCGGCCAGGAGCGTCACTCCGTCCGCGCTGGTCATTTGGGTAGACAGTTGATGATAATGTTGATGGATGCCCGCGGTGAGCATGGGAACGGATGCGGTTTCCCGGATGGAATTTGCCAGTGTGGTGGTGAAAGTTTGGAGGGCGGGCGTTCGCAAAGCGAGTATGAGACCGGGTTTGGTGCAGAATTGCCCGCCGCCCAGGGTGATCGATCCGGCGAGTTGCGTGGCAATTTCCACCGCACGTTTTTCCAGCGCAGCGGGTAAAAGCAGTACGGGATTGATGCTGCCCATCTCCGCGAAAACGGGAATGGGAACTGCACGTTCGGCTGCGAGCTTTTGCAACGCCAGTCCACCTTTTAGCGAACCGGTAAACGCGACCGCTTTCGTAGCCGGATGTTTCATCAAGGCCGCGCCCACTGTATGCCCGTCATCAAATAATATGGAAAAAACACCTGCCGGCATGCCGCATTTTTCAATGGCGGATTGGATGGCAGCCGCTACCAGCGCGCCGGTGCCGGGGTGCGCGGGATGCGCTTTCACGATCACGGGGCAACCGGCCGCGAGAGCCGAAGCTGTGTCGCCGCCGGCCACGGAGAACGCCAGCGGAAAGTTGCTGGCCCCGAAAACCACGACAGGCCCCAGCGGAACCAGCATTTTGCGGATATCCGGCGGACCGGTATGGGTCACGGGTTGCACCCAGGAACCTTCTTCCACGAGGTCGGCGAAAAGCCGAAGCTGTGTGGTGGTGCGACCGAGCTCGTTGCGCAGGCGCGTGAGCGGAAGCCCGCTTTCCGCCGAAGCCCTTTCCGTTATTGCGTTTCCGTCTGATTCGATTTCTTGAGCGATGGTACGGAGGAAGAGCGCTTTTTTATCTTTCCCGACACGGCGGTACGATTCGAAAGCGGCGACGGCGGCTTGCATCGCGGATTCCACATCCGCAGAGGCAGCGCAGATGAACGAGCCATCGAGCAGCGCGCCGGTGGCTGGGTTCACGGCCTGGAATGAATGAAGGCCGATGCTATTGGACGTTTGCATGGATGTTGAGATAGTCAGGTAAAATGGGGCGTGTTGCCAATGCGGTATCGATCACTTGCTGAACGGTTTCGCGTTCCTTTCCTTGCAGCTGAAGCCTTGGCGCGCGCACGTTCTCCGTGCCGATACCGGTGCCGGCTGCGGCCAATTTGATGTATTGGACGAGGCGGGGATGGATGTCCAGCTCCAGGAGCGGCATAAACCAGCGGTAGATTTTCAGCGCGGTGGCGATGTCTCCCGATTTGACGAGCCTGAATATGGCCACGGTTTCGCGGGGGAATGCGTCTACCAGTCCTGCCACCCAGCCGTCTGCGCCGAGCACGAGGCTTTCGAGGGCGAGGGGGTCTACACCGGTGAGGATTTTATATCGGTCGCCGAAGCGGTTGATCATGCGGGTGATGTTGATGACATCGCGCGAGGATTCCTTCACCGCCTGGATGTTTTGATAAGGCAGCAGTTCCTCGAACATCTCGAGCGTGATGAAAATCTTGTAGTCCACCGGGTTGTTGTACAGCATGATCGGCAGGCTGGTGGCGGATGCTACGGCCTTAAAGAAAGCGAGCGTTTCGGCATTGTCTGCGTAATACCGCATGGGCGGCAGGAGCATCAGTCCGTCTGCGCCCCAGGATTCCGCGTCGGCCGCCAGTGCGGTGGCGGCGCTGGTGGTTTGTTCGGCGATGTTGACGAGGATAGGGAAGCCCTTCGGCAGAAAATCCCGCGCGGCCAGATACAGCTGCTTTTTCTCTTCGTTGGTGAGCGTGCTGGCTTCGCCGAGGGATCCGCCGATGATAATGCCGTCTACACCCGCATCGAGCTGCGCGGCGAGATTGATTTTCCACATGTCGATGTCCAGTTCGTCGGACGGAGTGAAGGGAGTCAGAAGGGCGGGGAAAACGCCGTTCCAGTTAAACTTGCGCATAAACCTTTGTTTGGTTCAAAGGTAGGGGAGGCCGTGGGCGCGGATGTTACGGGATTTAACTGGAAGTTGACGGATATTGACCGGTTTCCTTCCGCCCGTATACCCACAACAAAAACGCCCGCGGATTGCGGGCGTTTTGGCGAACAAGTCGCTGTATTATTTACTGCTTTCGTGATTTTCCTGCGGGTTTGGGCGAGGCCTGTTGCGCACCGTCAAAATGGAACCAGTTGAAATCGGCGAATCCGCCTTCGCCGGCGAATGTTTCGCTATAATTGAGGAGGGCAAACCGGTTTGCGGTCCAATCCAGTCCCAGCCCCATTTTCAATGTGTCGCCGAATGGCAGGAAATGCTTTCCGTCGGTGCTGTACGAGAAAGTTGCGAGAAAGCCGACATGGGTGACTTGCGCCCTGATCCAGATTCTGGTGTGCGGGAACCGGGGAATACTATCGATTACCTTTCCATCGTTCACCATGATGAGCATATTCCCTTCACTGTTTTTCCGTATCGCGATATAGGCATATGGAAACTGGAATACTCCGAAACCTGCCACGTTTCCCGCTTTCAGCTGGCTTACGTCCATTTCTACGGTGCCTGCCGATGTGGGGCCCTGGACCCGCTGCGTCAATGTATTGCGGGCAGATTTGAGGTCGGCCGCGTATGAAGCCTTCAGGCGCAGGTGCCCTTTCCTTTCCCCGAGCGACCATTTACTATTATCCGGGTTATGGTTCCACTGCCATTGCAATCCCAACGTCCGGGTATTGAATTCATCGGAAGTGGCGGGGTTGGCGATGGGGTAGGTTTTGCCGACATGTGGCTTTTTGCCTGCGGCGTATCCTTTTCCATGGTCGCCGAGGATGGGCCATCCATCTTCCCAGGTCACGGGCATCAAATGCGGTACACGGCCGATGGGGCCACGGTCTTGCATGATGATGAACCACCAATCCCCATTCTTCAACTGCACCATTCCGCCCTGGTGAAGGCCGTTGTTGGGATAGGAGCTTTCGTCCTGGTAAATTACCTTGCTTTCGTACGGGCCTTTAATAGACTTGCTGCGCAGGCACATCTGCCAGCCTTCTGTTCCGCCGGCCGGGTTGGTGATGTAATAATAGCCGTTGATTTTGTACATGTGCGATCCTTCCATGCTATAAGCCGGGTAATGCGCGGTAGAGCCCTGCGGACGGGGGACACGTCCCTTCCAGATGGGTTCGGCATTGAAGGGGCCCTTTACGGAAAGCGCGTCGGCATTGAGCTCGGTGAGGTAAAGCGTGCCCGCACCATGGACCACGTAGACGCGGCCATCGTCGTCGAAGAACAGCCCTGGGTCGTACATGTAATCCGGAAAGATGGTACGCTTCCAGGGGCCTTTTACATCATCGGCCACGCAGATGGAGAAATACCCGCTGTCGGCCCCCCATCCTCTCGGGGTGCAGAAGCCGACGTAGAATTTCCCGTTATGATGGCGGATGGTGTTGGCCCAGGAGCCGTTGAGGTACATGGTGCCGCCCTGCATGTCGAATTTGGGATTTTCGTCGTATCGCGCCACCGCATAGCCGGCCATTTCCCAGTTCACGAGGTCTTTGGACCGGAGGATGGGACTCCCCGGCACGTAGTGCATGCTGGTGGATACGAAGTAGAAATAATCCCCCACGCGGATGACGTCAGGGTCTGGCCAGTCTCCCCACAGGAACGGGTTTTTGAACGTGCCGTCCCCGTTATCGGCGGTGTAAACGGTTGGCTGCTGTTGCGCGTGGAGATGGAGGTGCCCTGCGCAAACGAATGCGAAAATGATAAAGAGTAGCTGCTTCATAAAACTGGTAAATGTTCATTCCGCCTTGCCGGATGCGTTACCCGCGGCGGCTGGCGGAACGATCAAAGTTAGGATAAGCGATCCGACCGGAACAGGGACGATTTTGATAAAAACCGATGGTTTATTTGCAGGGGCTGGTCCATTCCCATCGATTTCCTGCCGTGGAACTGTCGGGGTCGGCTGTATTGCAAGGAGAAGTTTGAGACACGGAATATCCGTCGAATAAAGAAGCGGTCGCAGCAGGATGCGAAATGCAGATTTATCGGAGGAACACCGTTTTACCAGAACACCGTATACAAAGCCGCCAGTATCCCGAGAATGATGACCGCGCCCACTTTGAAGCCGGTAGTGGTGCGGAACATGGAGCGGTTGATCTCGATAGGCGCTTCTGTTTCGGGCCGGGGTTGCGCCAAACTGATAACGACCATCACGGCGATGAGCAGGCAGAAGGTGATAGACATCCGGTCGAGGAAGGGAAAATCCGGGAACGCCCCGCCCGTCCATTTCGGGAGGAATTTCAGGACCGTGGAGATGGGAATGGTGAGCAATGCGCCGGCGAGCGCCGCGGAAGCGGTGGTACGTTTCCAGAAGAAACCGAGGAGGAAAATAGCCAGCACGCCGGGCGAAATAAACCCTACATATTCCTGGATGAACTGGTAAGCCTGGTCGAGGGATCGCAAGGCCGGGGTCACCAGCGCGGCGATACCCATGGAAACGATCACCGCCCATTTGCCTGCGCGCACCAGTTGCCGTTCGGTCGCGTTTTTATGGAAGAATTTCTGGTAAATGTCCAGGGAAAAAATGGTGGAGATGCTGTTGGCCTTTCCTGCGAGAGAAGCCACGATGGCGGCCGTCAGTGCAGCGAAAGCCACGCCTTTAAGGCCCGGCGGCAGGAGGTTCATGAGGGTAGGATAGGCGTGGTCGGGCTTCACGTGCCCGGCGGCATCCGTCATTTCCTGCTGGAACATGCCGTTTTTGTGCAGCACGAACATCACGATGCCCGGCAGTACGGCGATCACGGGCACGAGGAGTTTCAGGAAGGCGGCGAAGAGAATGCCGTTGCGGGCGGTTTTCAGGTCGGCCCCCAGCGCCCGCTGCGTGATGTATTGATTGCACCCCCAATAAGCCAGGTTGTTGATCCACATCCCGCCGATCAGTACAGACAAGCCGGGAAGCTCCTTGTAATAGGGGTTGCTTTCATCGAAGATCATATGGAAATGCGTAGGCGCTTCCCGCCGCAACACCCCCAATCCCTGGAGAATATTCCCGTCATAACCGAACTTTTCCGACAACAACGACAGCGCCAGGTAAGTAGTCACCAATCCGCCGACAATCAATACCAGTACCTGTATCACATCCGTATACCCGATCACTTTCATCCCGCCCAGCGTCACGATGATCGCAAAAACGCTCAGCCCCGCGATGCACCATTCGAACGAAATCGTCGAAATGGAAGTAATGGCCAACGCACCGAGATAGATGATGGAGGTGAGGTTCACGAAAACATACACCAGCAGCCAGAATACCGCCATCACGGTGCTGACCTTGTCGTTATACCGCTTCGCGAGGAATTGCGGCATGGTGTAGATCTTGTTTTTCAGGTAAATGGGGATGAGCACCACTGCGACGATGATCAGCGTGGCCGCCGCCATCCATTCATACGTGGAAATGGCCAATCCCAGCGCGAATCCCGAGCCCGACATCCCGATGAAATGCTCCGCGGATATGTTGGACGCGATCAGGGATGCCCCGATCGCCCACCAGGTCAGCGACCCTTCCGCGAGGAAGAAATCTTTAGAACTGGCGGCGGCGGAACGTTTTTTCCGGTAGATGTAAAATCCGTATGCGGCAACGATAAAGAAATAGATAAAGAAAACTACATAGTCGGCGAACTGCAGTTTATTCATACGCGTGGAAAGGGTTTAGTGGTTGCGGCAGGGATCAGAATTTCAGGTTGGCGGGCAGGTATTTGGCCACCAGGTCTTCGTAATAGGGCCGCAGCTGTTTCCAATCCGGCGGTACGGGGTTTTTCGAATAAAGATCGTATGGATTAAAGAGCTTTACCCAACGGAGCATTTCACGGTCGTGCCCGTCCAGCAGATCGCTGTACGCGCCTTCGCGGTGCCAGGCGTAGAAAGAATGGTACCGCAGCATGTAGAGGCCCTGCTCCGGCAGATAGTCTTTCATCATCTGGTACACATATTCGTCGTGCCCCCACGACATGTCCACGTTCCGCAGCCCGCATCCTTTTTCATAAATGCCGGTGGGCGACTGGAAGCGTTCGTCGCGGTAATCGGGGTTGTTTTTGAAGAATTCCGGGTATACGATCTTTTCGGAGTACGCGCATCCCACGGGGAAAGTATCGCCAACCACGGCCCATTGCGGCTCGCCGAAAAGACAGAGCACCTTGCCCATGTCGTGCATGAGGCCAACGAGTACCATCCAGTCGGGGTGCCCGTCTGCGCGGATGGCTTCGGAGGTCTGGAGGAGGTGCTGGAACTGGTCGAGATCGGTGTCGGGGTCGGAATCGTCTACCAATTCATTGAGGAAGTCGAACGCTTTCCAGACGGGCATTTCCTTTTTGTCGAACTTGAGGTAATCGGCCCGTTTCTGCTGCACGAAATCGTATGTCTGGTAAGTATGGTTGAGGCGGTAGAATTCGCGGACGGTGTCCCGTTCCGGGGTATCGTAATTCCGGTATTGGTCGGTCGTTTTATCTTTGGCGATGCTGTCCGGGTCGGGATACCGGTTGAGGACGGCATCTTCCCATTCATCGAGGCTGTTCAGGGGATTGATTTCCGAGGGTTTGAACGGTTGCTGGTTACCCATGGCAAAATTTTTTGTAGTTTGAGAGATGTGGAATCCATCCATAATTTCGGTTATTTTTAAGTGGTTGTGTACGTTTCCACTTTCTTTATTTACGAAACCGGTTTCGTAGAAAGATGCAGCAGATCACCATAAAAGCCCTGGCCCGGGAGCTCCAGCTTTCGGTTTCGACGATTTCAAAAGCGTTGCGGGACAGTCATGAGATCAGCGAAGCCACCAAGCGGCGGGTGCTGCAGCTGGCCGCGCGGCTGGATTATAAACCGAACCCATATGCGAGCAGTCTCCGCGGGCGGAAGAGCCGGAACATCGGCATCGTGATCCCTGAAGTGGCGGATAGTTTTTTTTCGCTGGCGATCAACGGGATTGCGGCGGTAGCGAAGGAAAAGGGGTATCATTCCATCATTTGCCTGACGCATGAAGATAATAAAGACGAACAGGCGATCCTGAAAGATTTCCAGAGCGGGCGGGTAGACGGGGTGCTGATGTCCGTTTCCGGGACTACGGAGAACGGTGCGCACATTCGCGCGTTGATGGACCATGGCGTTCCCGTAGTGCTGTTCGACCGCGTACTGCCGGACGTTCCTGCGCCGAAGGTGGTTACAGACGATGCCGCCAGTGCGGGCAATGCCACGCGATTACTGTTGAAAAACGGCTGCCGGCAGGTGGCGTTCCTGGGGCTTTCGCCGCGGCTGTCTATCAGTGCAGACCGGCTTTCCGGCTACGAAAGCGCCCTCCGCGAAGCCGGCCATCGCCCGTTGGCGAAGAACGTGCTTTGCTGCGATGCCGATGCGCACCGGAACCTCCTGGCGATCAAGCGGCTCCTGCGCCGGAAAGACCGGCCGGATGGCATTGTGGCTGCGGTGGAAAAGCTGG
This sequence comes from Chitinophaga rhizosphaerae, assembly GCF_003958645.1. Classification (GTDB taxonomy): domain Bacteria; phylum Bacteroidota; class Bacteroidia; order Chitinophagales; family Chitinophagaceae; genus Chitinophaga; species Chitinophaga rhizosphaerae. Next base: position 542,916 of record NZ_RXLO01000002.1, on the reverse strand, counting down.
CGCCGCTGGTGTACCAGGCTTGTAATGAGTTGTCGCTGCGTATCCCGCAGGATGTGAAAGTGATCTGTTTTTCGAACCTGGAGATCGCCGGGATGTTGCAGCCCTCGCTGTCGACGGTAACGCAGCCGGCGTTCGAAATGGGGGCGAAGGCGGCGGGATTGTTAATTAAGCTCATGGCGGGGAAGCGGGTGGAAATGGAGGTGGTGGTAGGATCGGGGATTGTGGGGAGAGGGTCTACCGGTGGGAGTGGCAAGCTTCCAAATCGTACATTCCCTAATGATACCGGCAGCAATTAGCGTCTGGATAAACCCAATCGAATAATGGCCAAACTGGTTCGCCAGCCAGGAATGCGTAAAGGTTATACCCCTGTATGGATCTTTACCGATTATACACTTGAGATAATATCAAGGATATAAGACAGCCGCAGCTTTTCCTGCTCAATTCTTCCCTGCACCGGCATTAGCCGGTTATAAGCACCTACCTCTGCCGGCGTAAGATGGGTCGGTGGTGTTTTTTTGTATTTCTCTGTCAGGCGTTCCACTTCCTGTTCATGCAGATCAAAGCACTGCTCGTCCATGAGGATGCTGCGGGTATGCGGATATTGCGCCCGGAACATACTTAACATATTATAGCCAGCCTCATCCATATCTCCCCAATAATACAAACTTGCCCGGTGCAGCATCGGGATATCCGCCAGTCCGGTGAGGGCGAAACCTTTGGAACAGACGGCAATGGCACCGGGCCTTGGCGGCAGCATGTATAATGTAGTTTCATTCTCCACTATCCAGATTTCGCTGACGGGCCAATGCATGCGCTGAAGCGATTCCTGTGATAAGCCGATGATTTCCATGTCGGGGAGTAACTGTTGTTGCAGGGATTTGTCGAGCCATCTGACGGGAAACAGGAATGATTTCTGACGCAGCCCCAAAGCCACTTCCAGGTTATTGCTGGCCTGTTTGCAGATGCCCGGGTGCAAATGTGTCACTAGCGGAAGGATCGTTGCCTGATGCCGCTCGATGAATTTTGTGTGAACGGGGACCGGGAGGCTGCGTAAATAATGTACATGCAATTCGTTTTTGTGCAGGTAGTCGATGACGGCGCAAATCCCTTTCCAGTCGGCCCCCAATTCCAGCACTTTGGCCGGCCGGGCGGATAGCCAGGAACGGATTTCCGGGTTCCAGGCAACCAGGGCAAGCAGTTGTTCCTTAAAGGCTATCGTCTCTTTTTCTTTCCGGACCAACGCCAGAAAATCACTTTCGGACGTCACCACAATATTGACCGGCCAGCGCTGTTTGCCGAATTTCTTACTGTTCCAGTCTTCCCAGCAAACGGTCCATCCATATCCTCCGTCCTTTTTCTCATGCCGCAAAAAGCATTGAACGGATTGTTCCAGCATTTCCCAGGTTTCCGGTTTTTTCAGGCCGCTGCGAAGTTCGATGGGCGTGAATTCCTTTTCATCGATCAGCGACTGTAGATAACCGGGGTAATTTTTTTCCAGCCGGGAAAGGTAGGTTTTATCCAGCATAGCCATTAATTGGTTGTTTCGTCCTGGGACTTCATTCTGTCTATCAATTCCTTTTTCGTCATATTATACAGGGTGCTGTGGCGATGGCCGACACGCTGGACCAGGTGAACATGGGCGATAAAATCCTGAACGATCTGGATTTTATCGCTGGGCGTAACTACCAGTAACTGCAGGTGCAATTCCCGGCAGAGTTCCATCAGGTAGGTCGCTTTTTCTTCGTCCTGGTTGCTGAAGCTTTCATCTACGGCAATGAACCGGAGGCTCCGGGAGTTTTTGCCTTCGCGGGTAATGCCGAACTGATAGGCAATGGCGCTGCATAGGATCGTATAGGTGAGCTGGGCCTTTTCGCCGCCGGATAGTTGCCCCATCTGCTTATATGTTTTCTTCGGTTCGTTGTTGCCGCGGTAACGTTCGTCTGCCCAGAATTCGAACCAGTTGCGGACATCCAGGACTTTTCTTCGATAGTTCTCGTCTTTGTCCAGGTCGTTAATGAGCGGCTGCACTTTCTCTGTGAAATGGAGGGCTTTCGCCTCGAAGCTTTCCTGCGCCCAGTTGGCCGCCTGGGGCAATGCTTCGAGCAACCGCTGGCGGAACTCCCGGATTTCCGTTCCGGCGCCCAATACCCTTTTGCCCAGTTGGATGTAAGTGTCGGGTAGCCGGTTGAAGTTGATGGCGGCTAATGATTCGTTCAGGCGTTTTACGCTGGTGTCGATGTCGCGTTCCCATTTATCCAGTGCTTCCTTGAGGCCGGCGATCTTGTGGGTGATGGTGATATTGATGAAGGATTCGAAATCCCGCCTGTATTTCGGAAGGTTTTCGGTGGCCAGGGTTTCCAGCCATTCCATGTATTCTGCCGCATAGCCGGGATCGTCGGGGAGTTGCTGTACATCCCCGCCCCAGTCGGGATATTTGGTAAGGATGTCGGGCGATGGGCGTTTGATTTTTCCGATCTGGTACATTACCTGCTTTTCGGCCTTCGACAGGTTGTCCAGGATCACGTCTTTATCTTTTTCCAGCAATGCCCTGAAAGATTCATAACAATTTCTGAGGTCCGCCAGTCCAGGATTTCCCAGCATCCCGCTATGCTGTTGCTGGAAGGAAAGCAACCGGTCTTTATCCTCCACCGTCAGGCGCTCCAGCAGCGGCTTTAGCGAGGCGGCTTCCTGGTCGTACTGTTCTTTCCGCATTTTCAGCTGCGCGCCTTCCTCGATGAGGGATTCATGGAGGTTGTCTGCTTCGGCGCGCGATTGCAGGATCTGTTGCAACTGTTTCTTCAGGGCGTCCAGCGCTTCGTTGCTCTGGCGCAGCGCTTCCGTCTGTTTTTTGAGGTTTTGTATGCTGGCCGTGATGGCTTTAAGGTTCAGGGAATCAAATGCCGGATGTTCGTCAATTCTCTGGCTGTGGTAGAATTGCGTGGCCAGCCGTTTGTTTTTACTGGCGCACCGGTTGATGATTTCATCCGCCGAAGCGATCACTTCCACGGCAACGGCCCTTTTTTTCAGCAGCGCTTCTTTCTTGTTCTCGTTGTTCCAACCCAGCACGTAGCGGCTGGGGTCGTTCCTGTCGGGCCGGTCGTCTTTCTCGTGGCGTTTTCCGTTTTTGATGAGGCCGTTCAGCGTGATGGCGTTTTCATACCGTTCGATATGCTTTTCATCTTCCAGGCAAGTGGTGCGGAAGGTGCGGACCGTTTCCTGCTCCAGCCAGTCAGAAAGCTCATGGTCCGGATGGAATTCCAGTTTCTCCGGAACGGTACCTTCATCCATATGCTGGTGAAGCGGTGTATCGAGTACGTGCGTGTATACCAGTCTTGCCCGGAGGTGATTGTTGTTAACGTATTTATTTACTTTTTTGTAGTATTTATCGGGCACCAGCATGCGGAGTGCGAACGGGCGGAGGAGTTTTTCCAGCGCGGGTTGCCAAATCATTTCCTCGCTTCTGACCTGCATCAGCTCGCCTGCGAAGGGCAACCGGGTGATGTCGATGTTCAGTTCGTCGCAGATCTGCTTCCGTAAATTGATGAGGTGGTAGTCGATATTGTTTTTGCTGTGCTGCAGGCTGTTCAGTTGCTGCTCCAGTTGTTCCTTGTCTTCCAGCGCTGCCCTTTTCCTGTTTTTGGCTTCGAAGTCGTCTTCTTCATTGAGGCGTTTTTCGTTTTCGAGGGCGCGCAGTTTTGTATTGTTTTCCTTTTTGATCTGCTGATAGAGGTCCCTGGTTTCCGGAACGGTTACGGTCAATTTCAGGTCTTCGCACCATTTGCTGAATTGGGAAAGTTCCTGTTGGGTGGATGCGAGTTCCTTTTCCTTTTCCGCGATTTCCGTTTCGAGGGCTTTTAGCCGTTGCCCGGCTTTGTTGTGCTGGATCTGGAAATTGACGTCCTGTTCTTCCTGCTGGTATTTTTGGATGGACGCCTTGATGGCGGTCTGCCTGCCATGCTGCAGCCGGATCAGGTCGTTTAGTTCGCTGATGGCCGTTTTCAGCAATTCTCCGTGCGTATATCTTTCCCAAACCTGGGCGGTTTCGAGCAGTTCTTTGTTCTTTCCGGCTTTGATCTGCAGCTCCCGGAAGCGTTCGTACTGTTCTTTAAGGGCCGTCAGCATGCTGATTTGCGCTTCGGATTTTTCGATATTGCGTTGCGCGTCGAGGAGGGTGACGAGCTGTTTTTTCAGCGCGTCGAATTCCTCTTCCGTATTTCTCGGTTCCAGCATGTTCTGGCGGATGAACTCGTCGAGGTTGCCCAGTACCTTGATCCCGACGGTCTGGTTAAAGAGCTGGAGGGCCTGCATGCTTTGCATGCCGAGCACTTCCACCATTCGCTGGGCATATTTGCTGGCGGCGTCGAACCATTCTACCTGCTTGCGGGCGCCTTTGTTGTACCGCTGGTCTATATTCCGCTTCCAGTTGCCGGTTAGGTCGAACGGTTTGAAGTCGTTTTCGATGAGCAGCGCCTTGTGTGCGATGCCGAAATACTTTTTCATTTCGCCGTTCAGGTAATGGCGTACCTGGAACAGGGTTACTTCCTGCCCGGTTTCATTGGCGAAATGTACGAGCAGGATGCTATAGGCGCTGGATTTGTCTTCCCGCAGGTATTCCGTTTTCGACGTCCCGTTCGCTTCGTTGTTGATGGTTCCGAAGCCGCCGAGCACGTAGCTGTCTTCCGTGCGGTCGCCTTTTTTCTCGCTGCCGCTGCTCTGGTTGTAGAACCGGTATCTTTTTTCCGGAACGATCAATGTGAGCAGGGCGTCCACGAAGGTGGTCTTGCCGCTGCCGTTCGCGCCGGTCAGCAGGCTGGTTTCGCCCATCGGCCGGATGGTATGGATGGTTCCGTCGAAGGTGCCCCAGTTCAAAATCTCCATGTATTGCAGGCGGAATCCGTTCTTCTCGCTGTCTGTGCTGAAAACATCTAGCTGCATCGATAGTCGTTAGTTGTTGTTGATAAGTTCATCTGTTTCCCGGATGGCGGTATGTTGTTGTTTTACCTGCAGTAGCTGCTGGTAAAAGTCATCCAGCTCTTCCGCGCCGATCCGGGCTTTGATGATTTTGCAGATACGGAATCGTTGTTCATCGGGGATTTCATGCGCTTCTTCCTGGCGGAGGAAGCCATATTCTTCCGCTTTTTCGATGAGGCGGTCAATTTCCTTCATGAATTTCACGCGGCTGAGGGGTTCCTTGAAGAACAGCTCCGCATATTCCTTGATTTCCCTTCTTTTCCGGATCAGCTCGCGGTTGGTGGATTCTCCCGTTTCGAACTCGGCCATCATTTCCCGGAGCAAAATGAGCATGATGCTTTCTTCATAACCCAATGCCCGGCGATGGATCCAGCTGAAGCCTACGTTATCTTCTTCCGTGAAGTTATGTGTCAGGAAAGCATATCCATCGTCTTCGTCCAGCGTCATTCTCAGGCCGATCGCCGGCAAAAAGGATTGGATTTCGTGTTTGAACTGCAGGAGTTTTTCCCAGTTGCTTTTCTCCAGGTATTCCAGCGGCCCTTTTAACAACCGGATGAAAACCGGGGTGAAAGGATGTATTGGATGGTTCGGATTCATTTTTAGAGATTGAATAGTAAAAACGGGACTTCTACGAACGAAGTCTGTTCCTTGTTCAGCGGTATCAGTTCGGTGCCGGTGCCGATCACGCTGGCTTTGCCGGGTTTTTCGCGCAGGAACCGGAAGTAACCGACAACTTCCGCCAGTCCGTGTTCCAGCGGCGAGATCTCCAGGACTTCCTTCAGCGATGCCGCTTTCTGGATTTTCAATGCCTGCTCTACTTTATTCCAGAGGTATTTTTTATCTACCAGGGTGGTGTTCAGTAGCCGGTCGAACCGTTCGGGATCGGTTACTTTTTCCGGTGCGGCAGATGGTTGTATTACTGTTGGAGGCGGTTTTTTGGGTGCCAGCTGCAATTTTCTGTCCATTACCATCTTAATGTCCGGAGTTTCCGGGATGTTCAGTCCGCAGTGGATATCAGGTACGTTCATCAGGTCGAAGACCAGTTCCTTGATACCAGCCATCTGTGCGCGAAGGCGCCTGTGTTTTGCGATTTCCTTTTCGGTGATGATGCGGCTCAGTTTGTCGGCCATTTTATCATTGGCGTCGTACACGGCCCGGCCTTGCTGGAGGAGCAGTGATTTTACGTTCTGGATAAAGTTTTCGTCTGCGGGGATTTCCCTTTCCCTTAGCAGCGTCAGCAGTTCATCCATGAGGGTGTGCCATTCTTCCTGTCCGGCGCGGGAAATGAGAAAGTCCCAGAAAGCGTAGAAGCTTTTGCCCTGGCTGCTGTTGCGAAGGGCGTCGTAGGCTTCGAACGCATATCCCAGTATGGCGCCTTTGTGTTGTTCGGTGCGGGTGTGATGCTCTACGATGGAGCGGTGGATCTGCTTGAAATTGTCTTCCACCTCCCTGAAGTCGCTGATCAGTTCATAGCAAAGGCGGGAAAAGAGGTCGAGGCGCTCCCCGACCTGGGCGTTGTTGTAGCTGTCCGGAGCGATGCCCAGTTCGATGGCTTTTATTTCCTTGTCGATTTCGGCTCTTTTGTCTTTGAGGATTTCCAATCTTTTCCGGGCGTCGTCTTCCGAATGTTCGACGATATCGCGGAGTGAGTTGAACAGTAATTTGAACCGGCTTTCGGTGCCTACGTGCTGCCGGTTCTGGAGGGTGGAAATCCATTGGAACAGTCTTTCGGTGTGGGCACTGAGTTGGTATTGGATGGTGCCGTCTGCGTCGATGAGGTCCTGCAATATCCGTTTTTGCACCCAGTTGAGGAGGTATTTCCGGCTTCTGATGTCTTCATTTTCGCCGAAAAGGATATTGGCTTCGTCCAGGTCTTCGGCGTTTTCGGACTGGGTGAGGAGGAAATCCGCGACTTTATGGATGAGGGTCTCTTCATCGATCAGCAGGCGGTTTTCTTCCTTGAAGGCGCTGTAAAGCAGGGGAAGGACCCATTTTGAATTATGCAGGCGGAGTATTTGGAAAGTTGGGTTCGCGCTCAGTAAATATGCAACGTCCTCGCTGGTCATACAGGTTTGGAGGGGTGTTTGGTCATAAAAATCCGGTACACTCGAACCGGCAATTTAGCGCTTTCTTTCAAAAGTACCCCATTGATGATATGTGATTGGATGTTAATCCGGCAGCCTTATTCCCCACATTACCGCCAATCGCCTAAAATCCTTATGTTTATGCTATATATCGATATCAACGTGGCATGGGAACGGGCGGACTATATGAGGAGCAACAATTGCTGGCGGCTTTGTATTGGCCGATATTTACTTGGAATTATGGCAACATCGGCGATTTTCCCTGCCAGGGGCGCGCTAAATAAATGGTTGCGCGTATCCGTACGTAATGCCGCTCTCCATGTTTTGGAACAGGAAAAGCACCACCGGGAGAAGCATGCCTTGTTACTACCGGGGTCCGAATGCCGGTTCGAAACGCAATATTCGTAACCACCATACAAAAACAATGCAAGACGTACTATTTGATTTTATATCCAAATACGTTTCTCTGACAGAGGACGAGAAAAACGCAATAGTTTCGTTAGACATATTCCGCTCTTTCAAAAAAGGGACGATTTTACTCCATGAAGGACGGAGGTCCACAGATAGCTACTTCGTTTTAAAAGGCTGTATCCGGACATATTATGTTCTGGATATTGAGGAAAAAACGACGGCTTTCTACACGGAAATGGAAGCCCTTACTCCTCCTTGCGTTGTCAGCAAAACGCCGTCCGAATTTAATATAAGTTGCATAGAAGACACGCTGCTTACAGTTTCAAACGCTGATATGGAAATAGAAATAAACAGTAAGTTTCCAAAGTTTGAAACCGTATGCAGAAAATTATCCGAAGAACTTTTAGCCAAGCAACGAATAGACTTTGATGAATTCAAAACGTCTTCCCCCGAACAACGTTACCTGAATTTACTACAAAAACGACCAGACCTTATCCAGCGTGTGCCGCAGCACCAATTAGCGAGTTATTTGGGTGTAAAACCCCAGTCTTTAAGCAGGTTAAGAGCCAGGATTGCAGAGAAAAATAAGGGATAGGGTCCATTTCTTAACTTAAGTGAACGCGTTATGGCATTTTGCCAATCTACCTTTGCAATATCATCTAACAATTAATAGGATCGATTTGCAAAAGAGAATTTTATTGTCCGCTTTGACATTAATGTTGGCAAGCAGTTTACCGGTGAACGCACAAAATGCCAGGAAAGACAGTTCATATAAAAAGTATTTTGTTGGGAGCACTTTCCTGATGTTAGGGAATTTAATTCCCAATGACCGGAACCCGCCTCATTTTATACAACTTAATGTTGGATATCGGATCACGCCTAAAGATGTTGTTTTCCTGGAACTTAAAAGATCCAGGTTTGCCTACCCGCTCGGCATCCCCTGGGGAAAATCGTTTGATGCACCTGGAGAAAACTATCCGGGACATGTACGCCAGAATATAATTGGACTGGCTTACAATCGATTTTGGTGGAAAGGTGTGTATACTGCTGTTCATGCCATGAACGCCTTTCAACGATATTATAATGAGAATGATGAAAAGACGGCAAATGGATTCACTTTATTCATGACGTACCGTTTGGGCTACCAGGTTAAATTATTTAAAAACCGCTTCTTTATAGAACCATCTGTTGGTTTGACTCATTGGCCCATTAAAACGAACACTCCGCAATCTTTTAAAGAAAAGGAAAGTAAGTGGCCAGAATACTTTGGTTTCGAACCCGGGTTCCATTTTGGGTATAATTTTTAGTGTGTTGTATATGAATGCACAGAAATCACCACAAAACGAACTGACGGATATCAAAGTCAGTTTGAAACTGAAACTCGCGGCGCTGTGGGCGAGCTTTATGTTCCTCTACATCTATATAGATTACTTCCACTTGTATATGCCGGGTTCACTGAAAGATATGCTGGCAGGAAAGGCATTTGTATATGACGTTACGCAGGCATTTCTTTTGATAGTACTCATCACTGTAACGATTCCGGCGTTGATGATTTTCCTTTCCGTTGCCCTGCCGGCTAAAATAAATCGTTGGGTAAATATCATTATTCCAGCAGTCTATATTCCCTATACGTTGTTGAATTTGGCAGGAGAGGCCTGGGTGCACATGGTGCTCGGGGCTGTTGTAGAGCTCGCTCTTCTTTGTCTGATTATTTTTCATGCATGGAAATGGCCCCGTATTTCATGATGAGCCTGTCAGCGAAAAGGTAAGACAGCTAGCGGCATAATATCCAGGATCGACCGTTGTTTGCTTAATACACCCTGTGCTATTCCTTTGATACTTGTTACGGTTTCATCGTTCTTCCATGCCGCCATTTTCCGGGCATTGGTTACATCTCACATGCTGACGTACAAAATCTATCAACTTATTCTTACCGGAAAACTTGTAATGAATGAAATTGCTTGATGGCTTTTCCAGCGCTCCCTTGTCTTGGCAGGTTTCCCCCAATGTGCAGAAAGATGGAGGCCCGATTTTTGGCAGCCGGTAGTCAACAAATTTGATGATCGAGCCGGTTTAGGATGCAAAAGCATCCATTTGGGTCTCATTTGTTTCGCCCTTCCTTTTTGCTCCGGTGGTTGTATCCGGGGCATTGGGAGATATTGGATAAAATTGAAGGGAATTGCAAGTAAATGTCTGATTTTCAAGATGGATTGGCGTTTTGTAATGGTGGATATATACGGTTAGAGACGCTGATGATTTCAAGCGGCAATCTTTAGTTCGATGTTGAATTTGAAAGTATATATTTATTGATCATATATATGGAGATGGGTTTAAGTTTTCGCCCGAAGGTTTCTGGATGTTCGCCTGCCGACGTATAGTATTCGATTTTTCCGTTGATTTTGGAGTACCACACTTTGCCCAAAGACTGGTATGTTATGGTATCTGGCCGCGTAATTTTTCTGAAGTATTTGAGTTTCATGGTGTCTAGTGCTATGATCCTTGCATTTTCCACCTTTTCGTTGCATGCTGCAAGCTCGTAGTGGTCCTCTTTCCAATACATACAGCCACCGCTTAAGTCCAACGGTTGACTGGATTCCTTCCACCACCACGTAGCGGTTGTTCCCAAGACCAGAGACAATATTGCCGCAAGGGCGAGCCTTTTCGATGGTTTACTTTTTGTCTTTTCCTTTCCAACCGGATTTTCCGTTCCCGACAAGGGTGATGGTGTTTCCGAAATCTCCGGCTTTTCCGGTTTGGGGCCAGGGACTTCTGTTAGCAGTATTTCAGAAGTTTGTTCAGGCGCATCTGTTTCCGGTAATGCAATATTTCCCGCCGCATAGTTTTTCCCGTGTTTAAAGGGTCTGCCTGGAAAGTCTATCAGCCATGCCAACAACTCAATATGCTTCTCGTCAGGTTTCTCTGATTTTCCCCTTATGAAATTTACCAATGGCCTGAACTTGTCGGTTTCACAGCGCTGAACAACCGCCAGGATGGTTTTTGTTTCGTTTAGATCGCCGCAGAATTCCCGGATGGTCTTTTCGTCCTGTTTGCTGACATTTTGTGTGCATTTCAATTCACAAACTTCTTTGATTTTCGCGGGCGTCAGATACATAAGCCCGTAAGGCAGCGTATTCTCTTTCTTTTTTCGCTCATACGCATCCAAAATCATTTGCTGGTAGTCGATAAATAATGTCGCCATAATTGAAATTATAAACTGAATAATCGGAATTGATCCGGCATTTCCGGAATTACAATAGGAATATCAGGAATTACAAGAATCATTGGAATTGTTTGCTAATCAGCCTTTTATGTCGCTCTATCTTTGTTTTGCAATCGGGTAAGACCTCAATAGCTAAGAGGTTTTCTGTACAGACCTGATTCAACCGCAGGCTAAAAAAGCGGATGCCGATAACCGGCTTGGGAAGCGATTAAAAGCTTCCGCGATCTACGCCTGCACCCCTTCCCAAAAAACAAGAAGCGCTTCTTGACTGACGCTAAACCGCTGCCGGACGCCCCGGCAACCGGCAGCCCTTTTTTACCACTCACAAACATTTAATCCAATGATTCACATTATATTAGGCTTCTTCCTGGCATTATTCTGCCCCAGCCACTCCAACAACAGTAATAACAATAATAATGGTGAACAGGTTACTACTTTCGGAGATACCGGTGGAGAAACCGGTACAATCACTCCCAAAAAGCCCTGACGCTTAGTTCTGGTGAGGCAAGAGTTTTCTTGCCTCACTTTTTTTTATCTGTATGGAATAATTCCTTAGATCGTAAGAATTCGATATTTTTAATAGAAATAACCTCATTGCGCCCCTTATACTTCATCCTGCCTACATTGCTCGGTGGTCTATTTGCCTGTTCATCTATCCAGGAAGCCCCGCAACCCGTATCCGCCCCCACGTTGGATAAAGGGGTGTCCTTCTTCAATACTAATAACGACTCGGCGTTTTATTATTTCAATCTTGTTGCTACAACGGCGGGTAACGACAGCCTCGATGTGGCCATGGCTTATACTTACATGGGTATTATCCAGGCTTATGAGGGTGATCAGTACGGCGGGCAGGAAAGCCTGCTGAAGTCCCTCTCATTTCTGGACGATAAAAAACCGGAAGATTACGACTGCCTGAGCGCAAATTACCATGAGCTGGGCAACATCTGTCTGAATCTCAAGAACTATGATGCAGCGATCGGTTACGTTCAAAATTCATTCAAATATATAAAGCATCCGGAAGACGAAGCCATAGCCAATAACAGTATTGCACTTATCTATCAAAAGAAGGGTGACTATGACCGGGCCGCTGCATTGTACAAATACCTGCTAAAGAAAAGTAAGGATAAGTCAAAGGAGTTTGCGCGCATCTTGTCCAACTACGCCAAGACCCAGTGGCTTAAGGATTCAACTTATCCTGCCGGGCCGGAGCTGCAATACGCCTTACGGATCCGCCGCGACTCGAACGATGTCCGGGGCCTCAACGCCAGCTACGCCCATCTGTCTGATTTCTATACCGTCTCTGCACCGGATTCCGCACTTTATTATGCAGGGAAAAGATACGAGGCGGCCCAGGAAATGAACAGCCCTGACGACCAGGTGGAGGCCCTTTCCAAGCTCATAGCGTTGAGCCCCGCCCATTCGTTGAAAACCTATTTCGTTCGTTATCAATTTCTTACCGATAGCCTGCAGACCGCCAGGAATGCGGCGAAAAACCAATTTGCCCTCATCCGGTTTGAAGCGGAGAAAAGCAAAGCCGACAACCTGCAGTTGCAAAAGGACAACGCGCACCGGAAAACGCAGCTGGTAGTGCTATGGTTTGTATTTACCGCTATCGTCCTGCTCGCTGTTTTTATCGTCGTTTCATGGGCGCGCCGGTCGCGCCGGCGCAGGCAGAAGATAGAGGATGCGTCCCGCCAGGAGATTCAGGCAATCCGGTTGCGAACCTCCCAGCGCGTGCATGACGTAGTAGCCAACGGCTTGTACCGTGTCATGACGGAAGTGGAACATGAGCAACATATCGACAAGGAGAAGCTCATTGACAAGATCGAGGAGCTTTATGAACAATCCCGCGATATCTCATACGAAGGCCCCGTGGCGTCGTCGATTCCCTTTCATGTTAAAATGGACGATTTGTTGAAATCCTTCGGCTCCGGGCATATCAAAGTCGCGATCTTCGGGAACGGACCTGGGCTCTGGGAGCAGGTAAATACGCATGTTCAAATTGAAATGGCACATATTCTGCAGGAATTGATGGTGAATATGAAAAAGCACAGCAACGCGCAATCCGTGATGATTAAGTTCGGATTGCAGGATGGCCGGTTGCGGGTGCTTTATACCGATGACGGCATCGGTCTTTCACCGCAAATTAGTTATGGAAATGGGCTAAAAAGTACGGGAAACCGTATTGAAAGGAATGGTGGGGAAATTACTTTTGAGCATCCTGAAAAAGGAGTAAGAATTCACATTTCCTTCCCAACTGCTTGATCTTTATGATTACAAAAGTTCTGATCGCCGAAGACCATGAAAGCGCCAATATTTCAGTCCAGAAAACGCTGGAAGACCTGGCCATCACCGATACGGCATATGTATACTATTGCGATGACGCCCTGAATAGAATCGTGCATGCCCTGAAAGCGGGCGATCCTTTCGACCTCCTGATAACGGATCTTTATTTTGAACCTGATAATAATATACAGGTATTATCAGGCGGAATGGATCTCATCGCCGCAGCGAAGAAAGAACAGTCTGGCCTGAAAGTACTTGTCTTTTCCGCGGAAAGCAGGCCGGCTGCGATAGAACAGCTTTTTAAACATGAAGATATAGATGGGTTTGTACGCAAAGCGCGGAACGATGCTCGGGAACTGAAAGAAGCTATCCGTGAGATATCCAGGCACCGGCGGTATTTTCCGCGGTATACCGGTCAGGAGACCGGCCAAAAAAATGCTTATTCCTTTTCGGAATTCGATATTGTAATAATCACATTGCTGGCGCAGGGCATGTTGCAGAAAGATATTCCTGCCTATCTCCAGCGCAACCGGATAAAGCCCTCCGGCCTGAGCAGCGTTGAAAAGCGGCTGAACCAGATGAAAGACGCTTTCGGTTTTACGAAGAATGAACAACTGGTCCTGCATTGCAAAGCGCTCGGCGCTATCTGAGCGAATCTGAAAAATTTCATCATACCCGATGAATTACGGTTTCCCATAAAATCAGGTTGGGCAGTAAGCATACTTTTGATTCATAAATCAATGATACAATGAAACAGAAGTATTATCTAAACAACCGGATGCAGGCTAATGGCGATTACGAGGTGCATGCATCCACCTGCAAATATTTTCCCCTGATGTACAGCGTCACTTACCTGGGCGAGTTCGATACCTGCAGCGATGCGGTTCGCGCAGCGAAAAGGCGCTACCCGCAAGCGAACGGATGTTACTATTGTAGCAATCCCTGCCACACAACTTGAGGTCGGCGATCGTCCATTAGTAACCCTCATTGAACCCGTCAGGCTATGAAATTACTCCTATATGCCTGGTTGCTCACCTCCAATTTTAACTGCAGCCAGGTTACGGTATACGTTTGCGACAGTAAGAGTGCCACGAAGTACCATTTTAGATCGGATTGTCGCGGATTGAATAATTGTAAGCACCGGATCGTCAGCATGCCCCTCGAAAAAGCTTCGAAAACGAGAAGCCTTTGCAAATGGGAAGATTAAACCGGTAGTAATCAAAACCGCATTTATAAAATATTATTCCTGTGTTATGACGTCAACTCCAAATCGTACCCCGTTAAAATATTTACAGTTCGAGGGGGATCATTCCTATCGGCGCTACGTCCAACTGGACGTTCCGGAAAAGTCGCCAGCACCGGCGCCGCAGGGACAGACACCCTTGGAAGCGCGATCCCATGGCAGTTATGGCCCGCTTTTATTTCACCCCCACTGGAAAGCGCGACGCAGGGAAATCCTCCAGCGCGACATGCATCGCTGCGTACATTGCCGGAGTAACCAGCAATTACAGGTGCATCACCGGCAGTATCACTTTTTGGCGGACCAGCAGAAGTACCGACTTCCCTGGGATTATCCGGACCATTTACTTATAACGCTATGCGAGGCCTGTCATAGTAAAGGGCATAGCAGATACAAAGTACCTACAATCACGATCAAATAATACATCATGGGCTTATTCAATATTTTCAATCGGCAGCGCCCGAACGGCCATAGTCATGCTTTGGCGATAGAAAGCGTTATCCCCGATATTCCGGAATCCACGTTTGTGGAAATGGAAGCACCCGGAAAAGAGCCGGCTGAGGAAAAAACAACTACGCAGCAGAGCGGTGGGATCCATTTGCTGTATGAATTCCTCGACAGGAATTTCGAAACGAAAGGTTACAACGATGCACTTATCAATCCCGACACCACGCATCTGGACCAAAACGTGACTGCACTGAAGAATGACCTTGAACGATCTATCAGGAAAGTAAAGACGTTTTACGAAGACTTTATCCGGCAGATCGATTTCCACATCACGAGCAGAAGCCGAAGCGGAATGATAGATACGGTGGAGGAGCTAACGGTAAAGAGGGAGATCGCCGAAAGCCATATTGGCCAGGTGAAGGAGATTGAAGAGCAGGCGAAGCGGAACGAAGGCGTGGGGCATGGGATCGTCATTAGCTATACCAGAGGGTTTCGAAATGGACTGGCCGCTATTTCAAGCCATATGATCCTGAATAAGAACTTTTAAATCAAGCGTTATGAGACATATATGGATTCGCTTCGGCTGCTTCATGACCGGGTACAACTACGGCATTCTCAGGAACTGCAGCGAAGGGGCTTTTAAGTCTGTGAAAAAGTATACGGCGGCGATGCTGATCGTTTGTATCCTCTGGTTTTTTATCGGGTTTACTTTTGCGCACCGTTATTTGTCGCTGGGGCTGCCAGGCTGTTTACTGGCAGGTTTACTGTCGATGGTGATCATTGTACAAGTGGAGAAGCAAATCGTATTATCCATCAATCCCAATCGATTGCTGCTATTTTTCAGGGGGTGCCTGGCATTCATGATGTCTATCCTTGGCGCTGTAATCATCGACCAGATACTGTTCGAGAAGGATATCGAGATAGAGAAAATCTCCTACGTTTCCGAGAAGGTGGATAAAATTTTGCCTTCGAGGACAGGTGAATTGAGGAGACAGATCGCAGCCATTGACACGGTGATCGCCCGGAAGGAAATAGAAAGGGAAAGTTATGTAGAAGAAATCACCAAGCGCCCCACCATATCCGTTACATCATCCAGTTCGGCGGTGAGGACCGTGCCCGTGCATACTGTTACTTTATCCGGAAAAGATACTACGATTCTAACGAGGGTAAACGAAGGTAGCGTTTCGACGACATTGGTGCCGAACCCCAAGATCGAACTCACGCGTGCGCTGGATTCCACGATCGGTTCTATACGCCAGCAACGGTCCCTGAAGGAAAACGAGCTGCTGCATATGAAGCCCGCATTGGAAAGGGAGATGAGGGAAAGTACCGGTTTCCTGGATGAACTGACAATCATGGCGCGGATGCTTTCGGCTTCCTATGTGGCCTTGGGTTTTTGGTTCCTATGGATCCTTTTTTTCCTGTTTATCGAGATGCTGGTGTTGTTCAGTAAAATGGGGGATAAGTCCAACGATTATGAAAAAGCCGTGCTGCATCATATGAACATCCAGATGCGGAGGCTAGATGCCTTGGGAAAGGGGTTTGAGTAGCGGCCTGATTTATTACACACCTATAATTAAAGTATTCCATGGATTTTAAAGATGAAATCAAGCTTTTCGGAGATAAGGTCGAAAAGCTGAAATCCCAGATTCAAACAGAGGAAGCCACGAAAAACGCTTTCATCATGCCTTTTATCAAGGTGTTGGGTTATGATGTATTCGATCCCTTCGAAGTGATGCCGGAGTTTATCGCGGATATTGGGATAAAGAAAGGAGAAAAGGTAGACTATGCTATCCTGAAAGAAGGCCAGCCTTCCATTCTCATCGAATGCAAGCATTGGGGCGAGAACCTGGATCCGCATAATTCCCAGCTTTTCCGATACTTCCATACAACGAAGGCCAAGTTCGGGCTATTGTCGAACGGGATCGTATACCGGTTTTATACTGACCTCGTTGAACCAAACAAAATGGATGAAAAGCCATTCTTCGAGTTCAATGTGACGGACATCAAAGACAATCAGGTCGAAGAACTGAAGAAATTCCACAAGTCGTATTTCAACATCGAAAGTATTCAGACAACGGCCAGCGACCTGAAGTACATGAATGAATTGAAGATCCTGCTGGCCGGAGAGTTCCAGAACCCATCAGAGGGACTTGTCAAATTATTTGCGAAGCAGATTTATCGGGGAATGTTGACTTCCAAAGTTGTCGAGCAACTCGGCGGGCTCACCAGGAGGTCGATCCAACAATTTATCAACGACCTGATCACCGAAAGGCTCACCTCTGCCCTGAAGAAGGAAAATGGGCCGGATCAGACAGTTCCGGATAAGGAAACGACGGATATCGCCGGGGAGAAAGGTGCTTTGATTGAAACGACCGACGATGAGCTTGAAGCGTACATGATCGTAAAGACCATCCTTCGGCAGCGTATTAGTCCGTCAAGAGTAGCGCACCGCGATGCGCAATCCTATTTTGCCATTCTGCTGGACGATAACAACCGAAAAACGATCTGCCGACTGTATTTGCATGGCTCCCGAAAGTATATCGGCACATTCGACGAACAGAAGAAGGAAACGAAGACCGAGATCGTTACGGTAGACGATATTTTCATGTTCGGGGAAGCGTTGCATAAAACGGTAGAGTGGTACGATATGGACCGCGTACAGATGGCGACGAACGGATAGTTCAAATGGAAGGCATGTACAATCATTTCATCATAACTACTAAAAATTCAATTTATGGCTGATCTTCAGATTACCTGCATTAACAAAACGCCGCGCGACAACCCCTATGATGGCATCACGCATGTTGGCGGTCATTCATGGAAGCTGAAAAGGGAAGATGCGATAGCGCATATCAAAGACGGTACGCACTCCTTTTATACGCTGGTGCGCGGGAACAGGGGAGAGGTTGGCGTGGTGGAAGGCCCCAACGGGAAATATCTGAGAACTTACGCAGACGGTAAATGGAACGATAATTTATTGGCCTTGCCCGAATGCTTTTAATTTAATGGAGCTGTGACAATAGGGATATGATGTGGTAGGTGCCAGTTTTGGCACCTTTTTTCTTGTAGGTCCGGAAAGCAAAAGGCACGGCCCGGACGTCATTCAATGGCCTTTTTTAAACGAATTTGGAATCATCTTTAGAAAGGATCGATTAAAAGGAGGATAAGCTTGACTAAATACCCGACTACAAACAGAAAACCCGCGACAAGCGCGGGTCTCTTCTAAATCGTGCGGGCTGGGAGGGACGATTATCGAACTTTTGAGTTTGAATTCAAATAAAAGAATAGACCATATACTTCTGTATCAATCGTTTATACATTTCCATCCTTCAGATAGTCAAGGAGACCAGATTGTGGCGGTCTCTTTAATCTAAAATCACGTTTATCATGCTGCGAGCTATTCTACCCATTCGATTTCTCGTTTATTTTTCTCTAGGCCGATCAGTCCTGAACGCTCATAACCTTCCTAGCAAGCCTGGGACATAAACACACCTTCTACTTTCATTTCGAAGCAGTCTGGAGGTGTGGTTGATATCAGCAATTTGATGGTGGTGAATTTGCTGCCCAGCCCTAGCTTATCCATATGGGCATAATATTCTTCCAAATTCCGAAACTTATACGTAGAAAATTCACGGGGCCTGTTTTCTCGCGTCATAATCGAGTGCGATAGGTCCATCACTTCAGGCAGAATTTTATGAGGGTAGTCGGTTTTTCACAGGAGCAATACCTATCTAACAAGAGCTAAATTATTGATAAAGAGAGCTATTAAGAAAGAAGTAAAAAGTGGTTAAAAACGACACTTTTTTACCTTTTGCGGACTGGACGAACCCACGGGTATTAAATCGAAGTATGCACGGGCTTACATAAGCCATTTTAACAGTGTTGATTTTCAACATTCTACAACACCGATCTCATTTCTTACGTAGTACCTCTATTGAGGTTGACAACATTGAACTCGACTAAAAAATCGACTAAACTATGTTGTTACCAATCAAACCGATTTGCCCAAAGAACAAGGTACGTCGGGATGGCACGGGGCTGGTCTTCGTCCAGTATTGTGGCGCCGACAACAAAAAGTTGCTGCTGAATACGAAAATCGCCATCCCTCCCATATGCTAGAACCGGAAATTCCTCCGGGTAATGCCCGATCTACCGGCCCGGTATGGCAGAGCCGCTGAATTGGGCGGACGGCTGACCTCTATGCTGCGAATGGAGGAGGACATTATTTCTTATGCGGTGAAAGAGAAGATTCCGGATGTAGGCGTAAAATGTTCCGGCCAGAGGCGTTAATCACCGTCTGCCAAGGGCACCACCACGATATCGACCCGCCTGCCTTTGCTCAGTTCCGCGGCGGCAGCCGTGTCGGCGCCCATGGCTGCGGCGGAGATCTTCTGCTGATCGATGCCGCACTGTATGAGGTATTCCCGGATGGATGCGGCCCTTTTGCCGGACAGAACGAGGTTGTGCTGTTGAGAGCCTGTAATGTCCGCGTAACCGTTTACGATCACGGCCTTGTACCCTTTTGCGACGATACGCGCCGCCGTTTCCCGCAACACCTGGAAGTCGCCGGGCTTTTCGATCCGGAAGCTGTCTGTGGAGAAGTAAATGTCGGGGATGCGGATCGTATCTGGCGGCGGTGCGGCGGCTATGACGGGCGTGTCTGCAGGAGCATTTTTCCGCGGCCGCAACTCGTGCCGCAACCGGTTCGATGTGAGCGCACGCGCCCTCGTCTGCAATTCTTCGGGCGTCAGCCTGATTTTGCCGGCAGGCGTGAGCGATACATCGTCTACCGCAAAGATGGGGTTAGACGCTACGGGAGCCGCCTCCCCCTTACCAGGCGCCCCCAGTATGAGCCAGCGCTCGTTGCCGGCGGCTTCGAAGCGGACAGATATTTTCGTCCACCCACCTTTCTCCCGCCTGCCCACGGTCATCTTCGCGGCGGCTGGCGGCCGGAGCGTCCGCGGGCCGGTGCCCAGCATATGTTCCCGCTGACCGGCGAAGGCGAAAGAGATGTCGTTTACGGAAGACCCGGCGTCGCTGAGGCCGACGTAATATTCGAGCGTGTAGGTCTGGCCGGCTTCGAGCGGGAAGATCAGCTCGCTCTGCCAGTAAACGAACTTATCTGGTCCGGCATACAGGAAAATGCAATGCGCGCCGTTGCCCCGGCTCAAATGTTTTATACGTTGATAAGCCCAGTCGATATCGAAGGAAGTATACCAGCCGGCTGGCGCGCACGGAGATTGAACCTCGCAGATATTGACGGATTCTAAATTGCCGTTGACGACCAGGTTCTGACCAGATGCGGAAATGCAGGCCGGGATCGCCAAAGCTATGAGGAGGGTAAAACGCATGTACCGGGTTTTGACATTAATTGATCGTACAGTCGAAGGGTTTCCGCTGCCATCCGCTTTCCGGTAAATCGCTTTCTGTATTCCCGGTAGGCGTTACGTGCCATCCTGCCGGCGAGCTTCGGGTCGGTAAGCAGACGGATGATGGCAGCCGCCAGTTTCGATGGGTCGAGTTCGTAATTGTTTTCATGAAAGTCTATATTAACGAGCAGACCCGTCCTCTTATTGTGAAACGCCTCCCGAAGCCCGGGGATGCCGGAAGCCACGATCGGCAACCGGTACATCATCATTTCTATCGCCACGAAATTGCACTGGTCGTACAAAGACGGGATAACGCCCACATCGGCCGCCTGGTACCAATCGAACAGGCCAGGTTTCTTCTGTTCGCCGATATAGGTCATCCACGGCTCGGAAAGGTAACTGTCCAATATGCCCAGCCTGTCGAAACCGGCCACTACCAGCCGCACGTTACCCATTTGCTGGTAGGCGGTCCGTATAGCGTCGATCAGGTGCATAATCCCCTTGTCTTCATTGATCCTTCCTGAATATAATACGATACGGTCGCCCGGTGGCAATCCCAGTTTTTGCCGGAACAGCTTTTTCCGGTTGTGTCTTGCCGGCCCGGGATCGAACCTGAGCCCGTTGTAAATGGTCCGGATCTGCCGACCATCAACACCGTATGTATGCGCGAGGTCTTGCCGGCCGTGGTTGCAGATCGAAATGAGGCCGTCCAGCTCCCGATAAAGCGCCCCGCATTTTTTGAAGATTTCCATAGCAGACAGTTCCTCTCTGGAATACTTCCGCGCCTGCAACGCCTGAAAAAGTGCGTAATTCCCCCGAAAATAGCCAAACCAGTTGAAGAAATGGTACGTATACAGCACCTTGCAACCCATCGCCTTTTTCAGTTGCAGACCGAACTCCAGGAACGCGTAATGGTTGATATGCAGCATCGTCGGCCCCAGCTGCAGTAAGATTTCCCGGCAAACTGGCGCCAGCATTCGCCAGTAGGCATCGCTGTATTTCGCCGCCCGCTGCTCCGGGATGAAATAATAGGTGATGCGCTGGTGCTGGCGGACCGTCACCTCCGCATATCCCGGTGCGTCAAAATTAATGATGCAAATATGTTTGTCTTTCGTGCCGGGGAAATTCTCCACCAGGTTTTCGAGATAGCGCTGCACGCCGGTGAGCCGGTACTATTGAATCTACCAAAGAGGTGGTTCCGACCAATCTTCCTTGGTATAACTCAACTACAAACAAATTCTGGTCAAAATTAAATGCCAGTGATCCAAATAAAAAGATTGGGGCGTCGCTGGTTTTAAAAGTTATGGCAGGGGACGTCGTCGATCTGAAAACTAAAGCTTACTACAAGGCGGGTCCTATGCCTCAAGGGCAGGCTCCGGTTCAGGAAATTCTGAACAGTCTCCTTTATGCATATTTAGGAGGAAGTACAAATATTATCAACATTGGTAAGGGGAATCTAATTACAAACAATAATACTATCCTTAACGCCACTGATTTATCTAAATTCATTTCAGATAATCAGAATAACAACAATACAGCGTCCGCTGCGCCCAAAGCATATTTAAACTATGTACTTTTTGATGAAAATTTGAATTTTGTTAATGGAGCAGTTAAGCGCATAAATGGTCCCGCTGATCAACTATCGGAATATATCGGGCATATGGACATCGAAAAAAGTGGCTATCTATATGTTTATACAAGTAACGAAACGCAAACAGATGTATGGTTCGATGACGTGCAGTAGTGCTCCAAGCGGGGCCGTTACTTCAAGAAAGCACCCTTTACCCTACGGGATTAGAAATTGCCTCGCTGAGTAGCAGGCAGATGCTGCGAGCGCCAAATGAAAAACTCTATCAAGGAAAGGAGCTGGATGAGGAACTTGATGTTACGTTGTATAACTTTGAAGCAAGATTTTATGATCCGCAAACAGGCCGATTCATAAGCGTAGATCCAGCATGGCAGTTCTTTAGTGGTTATACCAGAATGGGCAACCATTGGATTGTTGGACGGGATCCTGACGGTAAAGTTTGGCATATAATAATTGGCGGACTTATTGGCGGTGGCATTAACGTAGTAATGCAAGCCATCAACGGCAACATTAAGGGGCCGGGTGATTTTGCTGTTGCTTTTGGGATTGGGTTTGCTGCCGGCGCGGTAACAACTATGACTGCAGGGGCGGTGTCTGGAGCAATGATGGGTACTGGTTTTTGGAGCGGCGCAGTAAGTTCAACGGCGGCTTCATCTGCAATATCTGGCGCAGGTGGATTTACACAGGGATTCGTTGCCGGAGGGATTGGATCTGGAATGGGATCTTTAATCGAAACTACCGGTAATGCAATAGCTTTCCATGATATGGATTTTGGTGATGCATTAATGCAGGGCGGTCAATCAGCAAGTATGTCGTTATTGACTGGAGGCTTGATACAAGGTACAGCCAACGGTTTTATTGCTATGGGGGCGGGTCGAAGTTTTCTTGATGGAAGCCTTATAATGGAAGAATAACAGCCCATCCCAAGCATTTATAAGTCATTCACTTACAACGAAAACATGGCTCGTTTGCAAAACCATCCTTACTGGCCATTAGGCCCTAAGCAAGCAATCAGGTTTAGAGATAGAAAATCTGTATACCCGCACTGTTTATCTGCCTTCAAAGGGTTACATTCCACTCCCAAAAAACAACAAGACTTTTGACTTTTTAAGTCCTGAAATAAACATGGTTGTTAGCATGAAAACTTCGGCAGCAGCAAAGTTGAGCATTGCGAAAAACATTCAGGAAATGGCAGCTTTACCTTATGAAACGAAAGTGCTACATTTGGTGTTCCCGCCAGGACACTTACCAATTAACGTCAAACAGGTTGAAAGTCTGGCTGAAAAGTTAGGAATACATGTAATAATTGACCATCTATAGTTTTTAAACTATGAGTTTACGCTTTACGATATCATTTCCAGAAGAGCAACTGCCGCAAAGTGGTGAAGTGCTTAAGTTGGTGCTTAAGCACCTGCCATTTCAACCAGTTAGAATGCTCAGTCCTTTATTCGCTCCTTCATATACACGATTTAACAAGAAAAAAATCGACGAATATATAGAAACAATGAATAGTGTCGATGAAAATAAGTTTTGGTTGGAAGAAGGAGAGGGAATTGATCCGTTTGAAGAAGTATCAACCACACATTCTTTTTCATTTAATTGGGATAAAAGTAATAAAGTGAAGATTCTTACATTCCGATATCCTGAGGATGTAAAACCTAACGCTCAATCATTACTAGATGTCTTCCAAGTGCCATTTACCTTTGCATTTGTAACTGACAGTTCTAAAATTAAATGGCAGAATGAGAAATTCATTAAGAACTACATTGCCCATGGCAGACCTTACCAGCATCTTAAGTTAGAACAAACTTCCCAATTGGCTCAGGTATATGGACCCATGATTGATATAACAGAAAACCCTGGTCACGAAGCAATTGTATTATCAATGGATCTTATGGCAGCGCCGGAGATGTGGTTTGGGCCGTTAAGTCAACCTTACTTTGATAGAAAGTTGCTGCTGAGTTTTCCGGATGCTATACATATTGATTTGCTATGTGACGAGACAGTCTATGTAAATCTCTTTGATGTCGAGACTTCTGACTATGAGTTAGCTGAAATCCTAGAATTACAGCGAAAATTCAGGAAGTGGGTAAGAATGAATGAGGTTGAAAGTATGCTTATTAGCCCTACCACCAAACCCAATAATGTAATGGAAAGAAAAATTGAATTTGATGAGGTTGAAAAGCCTAAAGTTTCGACAACTATTTGGAAAATAGTTAAAGGAAAAAAAGATAAAGATTAAACTTGAACTTTTTAAAGACACTCTTAAAGAATTAATAAAACCTACAAAAAGGAAGTCATCAATTGATAAAATAATATCTAGCTATCCTTCCAGGAAGTTTACATGCGGCGAATCATTTTATAGAATCCGAGTGAATCCTCAAGACCCTCATCAACCAGAACAGTATGATTCTCCACCAGATAGATTCTTGGGCCATGGTCGATTAGATTCTGCTAACTTTCCCGTTTTGTACGGCTCTCAAGATGCCGAGGTATGTATTCATGAATGTAGAGTTTCAGTAGAAGTTGAAATATACATGGCTACAATTGAGGCCTCTAAGGACTTATGTTTTCTTGATCTGACCGAAATACTATCCGAAGATGGAACAGAATTTGAAAGCCTAGATTTAGCTATTCATTTTCTGTTTTTAGCAGCCAAACATTCCTATAAAATATCAAGAGATATTGCCAAAGTTGCAAAATCTGCAGGCTATGACGGAATTATTTACCCCTCTTATTTCAGTTTAGTAAGGACGGGAGCAATGCCCTTTGAAACTGTTTTGGGAATTTCAACAAGAAAGCTCGGTGAATTTAAAGATAGAGCTCAAGGCCACATAATTCAAAATATGGCAATATTTGGAAGACCTATTAAAGATGGCAAGCTCCATGTACGTTGTATAAACCGAGCTGTATTGAATCGCGTCTTTTACGGTATCAGTTTTGGGCCGGTACAATACTAGCCGAATAAAATAATGATATTATTTTATTACCACGGTTTATAAAAATTCAAAAACCTTAAGTATACTAAAAAGAAAACTATAATAAATGAAATGGCTAAAAACAGATATTTGGTTTCTATCGTTTTATAAAGTTTAAATGATTTCGGTATTGATTTGATTTGTCCAGCCGTAAGCAAGAACAAATAATAGCATACCATAGTAGTGGTTACGAAGGTTGCTAATACCGATATGGAATTGAGCAAATCTTTCATAAATAAAATTTACTAAAAAAATATCACTTAGGCAAATCTTTATTCGTAGAAACTTGTTTCATAACATTAATAAAATCCTTTGAATCTGAAATCTCTAGTGAATCCATTGTTTTCTTCAAAACTAAGTCTTGCTTTTCCCGATCATGCTGCTCGTTCAAAAAATCGGAAATGCTCTTTATTAGGCCCGGAAGTCCATCAGTTTTAAGCTTAACCGTCCCATTCTCATAACCGCCCCCACACAAAAAAAGAAGTACTGCAGAGATAGTCAGTGTTCGTTTACAATAAGACTTTAAGTTAACTTTCCCCGGCGAATTTAAGTATGTTTTAACCTGGACGGACGATAAATCAACAAGAATGTCATTTGCCTTTGCGTATTTATCAACTAGAGTTAAAAGACTATGACCAAATCCAAATAAATCTGTTGCTTGGATTTCATCATTGGATTTACATCCAACACCAGATTTATCTCATCATTTAATAGATAAAAGTCCCTGAGGTTTCGTTGTATTAATTCCGCGTAGTTATTAATGTTGCTAATTGCCTGATGAGACTGTAGCATCTTAAAGAGATAAGGATCTAAATCACTTCGTTTGATAGTTTTATTCCACTTTACTTTTTTTCTCTTTCTATACGGGCATCCCGTAATATTAAGTTGGTGTTCAGACAACTCCGGAATTGTATTTGATGTCACCACTCCAAATGTGAGGTACTTCGAATTTTCCGACGGAATGATAATTACATCATTTGTTTTCAATTTGTAAACGAACCTAATTATTTGGTTAGTAGTTAGTCCGGGAGACCTATCATCTGGATATAACTCAATTACCTTTGCTTTTAGGGCTTCAAAAAACGAAGTAGTATCTTCACCGTGGATTGTTTTCAACGTATGAAGTAACCCGAGTGAAATTTCCTCGTGTTCTATCGCTATGAAATTATGCTCTTTAAAAGAATCGTAATACTTGCCTGATTGTGTTCTAATAAGCCAGTACTCAACATCAGATGCAACACTTGGAATTTGATCGATCCAACTGTCAATTTCTTTGACTAATTCATCCATCGAGGGTAGTATTTAATTTAGGGGTTGATGGGATGGAATTTCAATACGTGGTCAAAACTTTATGCGTCACAATATAGGTTAATTTTATTAAATATCAACAACGCTAAAAGTGAGGATGACTTTGCAATGTGTTTTTATTTTCGTCATCGAAGGAATAGAGATATCATTTGTGTAAATTAAAGATGTTAACCTCCGTAAAGATCATTGAAAACAAAAGGGAACTCGACTAAATACTCGACTAAAAACAGAAAACCCGTGCCTAGCGCGGGTCTCTTCTAAATTGTGCGGGCTGGGAGGGACGATTATCGAACTTTGCAGGCCAGATTGACTAAAGCTAAAATGCGCAAGTCCTGTATAGGTACACCACCTTTTCCGATCCCTTCTGCGGACCAAACGTAGTTATCTTAATCATAACTCATCTAACTTTTGGTGACACTTTATTCGGAGCCTTGATCATTTATATATCTTTCTAATTGAAAAACCAAATCATACGTGGTTTTATTAATACAATATTTAATCAGTTCATCCATTACTTTCTTTTCAAAAGATTTTGAAGCTAAACCCTTTCGAATCAAGCAAATATCTTGCATTAGGTTACTAAGCAAGAACCAGTCATCACTAGAAATTACTTCTTCTTTTCCCTTATTCTGTATGTAGTAGCCATCATAATAGCCTTTGTATTTTTTAAATATTTCTATTTTCTCCGGCGTTAACATTTGTACTGGATTTTAAAAGTGAAAATTATGCCTGTACATTCGGATTCTTTAATAATGCAGGATATTCGAGTACCCCCCAATTATAGAACATTAACCTCCATAAAGTTCATTGAAAAAAGAGAACTCGACTTAATACTCGACTAAAAACAGAAAACCCGCGCCAAGCGCGGGTCTCTTCTAAATCGTGCGGGCTGGGAGGGACAATTATCGAACCTTTAGCTGGCAACAAAAGAGCAATATTCCTCACTGTCCGGCATAACGATATTCAAACTTCTTAAGGATCTTACTGTTTTGATCACGCACCAAAATCAATCTTCCAAAGGTATCATATTCGTAGTAAGTGGTAACATTGTTGGCGTCTGTCTGGCTCGTCATCCCTATTAATGGCGCATAAGTATAGGTCGACACGCTTACTTGGCTGTTACTGGCGAGCCCGGTACGAATCTTATTTAACTCGGTCCGGATCTGCGCATCCGAATAGGTATGTGCATTATCCAGCATGGTTTGATTGATCAGGGCGGACACTGTAGCAACATCGCTTCCTACTACTTTGGCAACCGGGTAAACGCCGTTGTACCCCCATAAGTATACTTCCTTAACATCGTTCACCTTTTGTTTTTCTGTTGGATTCCCATCTGGGTCGTAGCTATTAAATAATATGCGGGTTTTGTAACGGGTATCTGCGGCAAATACGGCAGCATTCAGGGCTGTAGGTAATTGTCCAGCGGGCGCGTTAGAAAACTTGAATGCTGAAACCGGAATAGGTATGTTAGTTTCCAATACACTAACGGATTGAATATTCCCCCATCCGGCAGGATAATAGTTCGTAAGACTACCTTCGGTAATTGAAAAGGTCCCTGTTGGGTATTCCTTCAATTTCACCGTTTCTAAAGGCACCGATACGATATTCTTGCTTATCAGATTGTCGATAGCGGCATTTCCAGTCAGATATTCCTTGGGATATGTGTAATATTCCTTTGATACGGAGCCATCGCTTTGAGCAATAGATTTACTGACCGGTAAATAACTCTTGCCGCTATTTTCTATCGTAGTGGTAGTTTTTTGCTCTCCATTTCCTTGATAAAGCGTCTCTTCAGTTTTCTCAAGGAAAATAGTACCTGAATGATGGCTATAATATGTAAACGAAACCAAATGCTGGCCATTCACGAGATTCCGGTTGGTTATATTCACTTGCAAGCCATTGCTGACTGGTTCGAGGGTCTTTTTGTAAGTATTTTCAACTTTACGAACCTGGGTATATATCTGCGTTACATTATCATACTTGTAATCCATTTGCTGCGTTAAAAAGCCGCGCAACCAGTCTCTGCGATCGGCCGGAGGATTCGGGGCTTCATAGAAAGTAAATCCATCTGCGCTAGCATTACCTTTGTAAAGCACGTCCGGCGATTCCAAAGGTCCCAAATACGAGTATGATGTTTTTCCTAAAGGAACCCCGGCTTCAGACACAGCCTTTTCTTCAACATACCGGTATCCTACAAATGAGTTGTGAGTAGTACTTAATGGATTAACAGAGTTGTATGAAATGCCTAAATGTCTATCAAGCGACCCTGTTCTTGCTTCGACAGTAAACTCAAACTGATATATTGGTGCAGCCAGCAATTGCCCAGAACTCCCATCCTGTTCATACTTATATTCTTTGTATAATGTTTTTTGGGAAACCGAATCATACTGTTTACTTTTCCTTACCCTTATACCCCCTACTTTTGGAGGTTGCCCTTGTGAACCCTGTTCGCTCGTTATAGTATAGAAGCCAGATAATGTGGCACTATGTAATTTTTGATGATCGGGATTCTGCGGACTGTTTAATAAAGCATAGGAAGGACAATGGTAAAGGCGATAAGCCCCAGGCTGAAGGGTGACATTATAAGTTCCGTCGTTATATCCTCTCCAAATAACGCTGCCGGTAGAAACATTCATTATGTAGAAATTCAAACCGCTTGCTGGGTAGTAAGGAATATCTGTTAGCAGTACCTGTGCCGTTCCCGTACTTCCATGGTACACAGCAAACTCAATATAGTAGTTCCTAACCATATTGCCATTTCCGTCCGGCCGTATTTCGTAATTCAAGCCCTCATACCATCCATCTACATTGTACTTATAGTGGCTAAGGGAGATGGAATAGATTTCGTTGGTTTTGGTAACTTTTGGAGGAATGTTAGGACTTGGAGCTGCATCATTTGATTCAAATTCGTACTCCGTAAAACCTCCTGAAGCATGGTTTACTTTGTACAAGCTTCCTTGTTTGGCATACAGGAAATCAGGGCTCTTACCTCCCACGTATACCACAGGGTTAGGGCTACCGGTTTGAGAGGGCTCTATCAATACAAAAGGAAGCTCTGCCGAGGGGTTATCCGCTTTATTCGAATATCCCCAATGATCTACTAATGGAGAAGCCCTGTGCGGTAACCCATACTCTGTATGATAATCAAAACGCTGGCCATTGTTTAACGCAACCCCGTTTGCGTCTTGTTCTGTCGATTTCATTAACATTAACCGCCGGCTAAATGATACGTTAGGAGTAATAGTTGAAGAAACGAAAAAATTATTGGTACCAGCAGGGTTGATGCTTGTGTAATCTACTAGACTGTTCCCAACTAAATACTTATAATCCAGTTTAAATTGTCTTTTAATATTGCCCTGTTTGTCTTCGACAATAATTTTATCGAGCGCATTATCACCCACAAGATCCGCACGTCCCAGTGTTGTTGGGATGAACCTGATCTTCCCTTCCGGAAAGTCAATGGATGACAGTCTTTTTGTATTAACATATTGTCTTGGTACGGATGTAGAAGATGGATAATTGTCATCTTGGCCCTCTAGCTGTAAAATACTAGTCTTTGTTGGTGCAAGATCATAAGCCAGATCAACAGATGTATAGTTAAACACAATCCTTTCTCCGGTGGGGGATTCCATTTCTGTCAAGTACCAACTATTGATGCTTCGTCCGTTAGTAGTAAACCCGCTTCCGGTCAGCTCGTTATTCCTGGAAGCTGATAACGTTTTTTCATAGTCCTTAAAGCGGTAGATGATGCCTTTATCATCAATGATCTGCCAATCCGAAATGCAAGAAGCGTTGCCGTCTGAAAACTGAAAAATGGCAATATTCCCCTTCGTAATCTTATAATTGCTTTTCGGAATTGACTTGGGAGTTCCGGCTGCGTCAAACACAAATCTGCCTGAGCCACCGGGAAGGCTATAGAAAAATAAATCTTGCTGAGAATCAATTGTTCCTTCCGCCATGCTAATAAAGTCTGGATTATAGGGCGTTGACGGAGGTATGGTGTAATCTATATAACCAAATGTCGGTGTTTCATCCGGCATCCCCACTACCGACCGCGTTATAACGCCGCCGGCATTGAGATTCCATCCCAACCCACACCACGATGCCATATCGGCTACCTTGACCCCACCGGAGGTATAACTAAGTGTAATGGGAACTTGCATTACACCAGCATTCACTGTCCAAATAGGAACAGAAATTTGTGGCGTACCTGTATACAAACCCATCTGCGTTTCGGTATTAAATACCAGGTTAGCAGCATTGGGCGCTGGAGGAATAATTGTCTTTTCCTGGGCTAACGAAAGATTCGCCCAAATGATTGCCAAACAAGTAAGTACTTTTCTAAACATGGCGTTAACTATTATCATTGTTCATTTTTAGGGCTGGTGCTACGAACGTGACGAGGTAAGTTTCTTTTTGGGAAATTTCAGTCAACTCATTGAGGAAGTAGCGTAAATATTACATTCTAAGCCCCTGAGGAAAGTTCAGTAGTAGTGACAGCTATATGAAGTTCATTCCTGTTGGAGAGGGTGATTTCATTAATTACAACTCTTGAATAATTGGAGCCAAATCTCGCGAAAATGCAGCAGTAGCACTGGTTACAAACAGGAGTGGGCAACAACATATGAAGAAAATTCCTTCTATTCATAAGGTAGGGGTTTACGTGAAAGTAACGATATGGGTGTAAGTTCTAAACCCCTATTTTGTTAAATTCATGTTAATTTCAAAGTAACGCAAATGGTTGTTTGCCAGTGTTAAGAAATTACTTATTTTAATATGGAAATTAGAATCGCAGTTTAATCGATTACCCCGTTTGCAGTGAACCGCCTCAAGTTTTGCCCCCTTTCCTGCTGACTGTAATCCTGTTCAAAATTAATACCCTAACCGCATTTTGATGAAACGAATTCTCGTACTCGCATCCATTTTTGCCGCCCTCGCTTATACCGGCGCTTCCTTTGCCCAACAACCGGATAATAGTGTTCCCGCCACCAAAACAGCACGAGCCGTACCTATCGCCATGCCTGCCGGAGCAAAGGTGAACTACGTTCGGACCTGGTCGCCCAATCAACCGCTGACAGACCCTACCGCCATAACGGCCGCAACTGACGCGGGAAACGCTCCTATGTCCACCGCATATTTCGATGGATTGGGACGTCCGTTACAAACCGTCGTAAAAGGCGCTTCCCCTGTAACGAAAAAAGATCTCGTAACACCCGTTGAATACGACGCCTATGGCCGTACTCCATTTAACTACCTGCCGTACGTCAGCACGAGCGGGGATGGTATATTAAAGCTCGCCCCTTTTGCCGAACAAAAAGTATTCTATGATGGCCAGCTTACTACAGCCAACAATACCAAAGAAGAAATCTATTACGCCGAAACGCAATTCGAATCCTCCCCGCTCAACCGGGTACTGAAATCCATGCCGGCCGGCAATAACTGGGCGGGATCGGCTAGAGGCACTTCCCAGCAGTACCTCGTAAACGCAACTACGGATGAAGTGCGCAAATGGCAGGTGGGTACCTTAATGACCGGCAATGTCCCCTACTCAGTGGTTACCTCCAATGGCGCCTATGCCGCCGGTGAACTGCTCAAAAATGTGACAACTGACGAGGCCGGCAAGCAACTGGTGGCATATGTGGATAAGGAAGGCCATACCATTCTTAAAAAAGTACAAATTGCGGCAACTCCCGGGGCCAACCATACCGGGTGGCTTTGCACTTATTACATATATGACCTGATGGGCAACCTCCGTTTCGTGCTACCCCCAAAGGTGGTAGAAGGCCTCGCCGCGGCCGGCTGGGTACTTAGCGCTGCCGCCAGCAAATCGCTTTGTTTCAGGTATGAATACGATGTCCGTAACCGAATGGTCCTTAAAAAAGTACCGGGCGCGGATTCCGTTGAAATGGTCTATGATCAGCGGGACCGGCTCGTTCTCACAAGAGACGGAAACCTGCGTGCCGTTGGCGGCAAATGGCTGGCCACGTTATACGACAATCTCAACCGGCCGACGATGACCGGTATCTATACCAGCCCCCGCACGCACAGCGAACTGATCGGCGACCAAAGCACGTCGCCTGGAGCTAATACCATCCTTCCTGCCAGCCTCGACCCGTTGACGTATACGTACTACGACAACTATACTTACGCCGGTGCCAAGGCAGCGCAATCTGCTTATTATACCAGTCCACAGGCCGGCAGTAACCCATGGCCAGAAACCATTGCCGTCAATACGCAAACCCGCGGCCTGGTCACCGGAACGAAAATCAGGGTACTGGAAACAGCTCAATATCTTACTACCACCACATATTACGATGCCAAAAACCGTCCGCTGCAGATATTAAGTGATAACATAAATGCGGGCTTAGATGTAACCACGAACCTATATGACTTTTCAGGAAAGTTGCTCAGTACCTATGAATATTACAACAACCCGGCCGCCGGCGCAGCAGGAGTTACGCGATTACTGACGAATTTCAGCTATGATCATGCGGGCCGCGTGTTGAAAGTCACCAAAAAGCTCAACGACAATGCCGCTCATACCCGAGATATTGCTACCAATACCTACGATCAGTTAGGGCAATTGCAGAAAAAAGAGTTTAAGAATGTTGCCGGAACCGTGATCGAGAGCATGACGTACACCTATAACATCCGGGGCTGGCTGAAAGGCATTAATCGTAATTATGTGAAAGGAACGGAGACCCGGTATTTCGGGCAGGAACTGCATTACGATGCGGGGTTCACGAACAAAGAATATAACGGGAACATCGCTGGTGTTACCTGGAAAGGTACCAAAACAACAACTCCCAATGCCTACGGATATGTGTACGATGCCGCCAACAGACTTCTGAAAGCCAACTTTACCCAATCCACAGGAGCCACCACCTGGGGAGAAACCGCCCATAACTACGATTCCTGGATGGGAGATGGCGTCAACTACACAACAGCCTACGATGCAAACGGAAACATACTTCGTATGCAACAATGGGGTGCTAAAGGCACATCCACGAATGTCAGAATCGATAGTCTCGCATATACTTATTATGATTCTACTGCGCTTTCTGCAACTAATAAACTCTATAAAGTTGCAGAGGGATCAAACGACCCAGCCACCACATTAGGGGATTTCAGCGATCAAAATGCCACATCGACTTTCGACTATGCTTACGACAAAAACGGGAATCTCACCAAAGACGCTAACAAGAACATTACTGCCATACAGTATAACTTATTAAACCTGCCAAAGGCTATTACAATGACTGGGAAGGGCACGATCAGCTTTATTTACGACGCGACCGGGCGCAAATTGGCAAAAACGGTGCTCGATCAGACGGTAACCCCGAACAAAACCACGCGGACCGACTATCTCGGCCCCACGATTTATGAAAACAACGTGCTGCAACTGATTTCACACGAGGAAGGCCGCATCCGTCCCATTACTGGAGGAAGCTTCACGTTTGACTATTTCATGAAAGATCATTTGGGTAACGTCCGGATCGTGCTGGCGGAAACCAATCCGCCCCAACAGCTATATATGGCCAGCATGGAACCGGAACAGGCTTCCGTGGAAAATGCGCTGTTCAGCAACATCGATGCCTCCCGGACGGAAAAGCCCGTAGGATACCCGGACGACCCGCAGACAGACCAAAACACTTCGGTAGCTAAGCTAAACGGCAACGACCCCGACCGGCGCATTGGCCCCAGCCTGGTATTGAAGGTAAAGACCGGGGATACGGTGCGTCTGGCCGCGAGAGCATTCTATAAGACGCAGGCATTCAAGCAAAACCAAAAGCCTGGCGCACCGGCAGCCGATATGGCAACTGCTTTGATTCGGGCTTTCGGTAACCCGGGGAACGCTGCATCCCAACCGCATGGTTCCGAAGAGAATGCGAACGGAACGCCTTTTGGCGCCGATTTCATAAATGACGGCTGGCAGCGACTCGTGAACCGTGAATCCAAAGACGCAGCCAATCCGGATAGGCCTAAAGCATATTTGAATTTTGTACTATTCGACGAACAATTTAACTTAGTGGAAGGCTCTAGTGGCGTAAAGCAAGTAGCCGCTCAGCCCGATGAGCTTCAGACTCTTGGCGCGGACAATGTGGTTATGGAGCAATCGGGCTTCTTGTATGTCTACACCAGCAACGAGACGCAACAGGACGTGTTCTTTGACAATGTAACTGTGGCTTTGGCGGGGACGCCTGTGCTGGAGGAGACGCACTATTATCCGTTTGGATTGGCCATGGCGGGATTGAGCGACAAGCAAGCTATTGGAAAGGAAAATGCTTTCAAGTACAACAGGAAAGAATTACAGACTAAGGAGTTTACTACCGGGCCTGGTTTGGAATGGTATGATTATGGTGCCAGGATGTATGATCAGCAGATTGGCAAATTCTTTACAATAGACAGATATACCGAGAAATATTTCAGTTTGAGCGGTTACAACTATGTTGCCAATAACCCAATTGCTTCAAAAGATGTAAATGGCGATTTCATAATCTCACTCCATTATAAAATTACTTACGATGTAATGCTTCGATTTGGTTATTCTGCCGGGGCGGCAGACCGTGAAGCCTACTATTCATCATATTATGCGGATCGACCAAGTGCTTTCTTTATGAACCTAAATGATATGGCAGCCTTGCGTTATGGGATACCTGAGCCTAAGTCTCCCGGAATGCAACAACTGGGATGGAATAGGGGGCCATTTTGGGATGATGATGTGACGAAAAATTCACAAAACACCGGCTCTGCTGCCGAAAGCCAACGACATTCCATGGAAGCCGATGATGAGAATATTGGCGCTGCAGAAGCAACGAGACGAGGTCAGGAATTTGGCTGGGGACAAATTTTCAAAGCCGCGAAATTCGGCACTCCCGACAAATGGAACATTGGAAGTGCAGAGGCGAAGGCATTTGGTATCGGGTTACACGCTTTGCAGGATTCGAAACCGCATAATGGTACGAAAATGGAGCATCACAGTATCTATAAAGATTTGGGTAAAGGAGCAGCCGGTAAAAAGGCACTTAGGGATGCCACATTAATAACGGAATCTGCACTGATTGTGGTTGAAGTACTTAATGGGAATTTCTCCCATATTCGAAGTGGAACACGAATCGATATTTCCGGCATGAACAAAGAACAAAAATCTCAATTTCTTGGTGCCCTATTAAAGGGTAAACTTACAATCAAATAGTTATTTATGAAGTTAATCTTTCGCACAGTATACATACTATTGGTCTTCATTTATTCGCTTGATATTCTTCTTCTTGCATTGCTAGGTTCACATGGAAAACTTGTATTCAATAATAAAGAATCAATGGGCCTTATGCTCCATTTCTTAATTTGTTGGATTACAATATTGTTGTTCCTGGGAATAAAAAAGTACTACTCCAACTTTTACTATTTGCTCGGCTGTTGTAGTATTCACTTCGTGCTTCTGATACTGAATATACGCCACACCTTTAATCTCTTTTCGATTAACGAAAACTATCAACAATTGATTTTTTGCATGATTTGGACCGTTGGGTGCATCTTTGGAATTTATGTTCAATTTGTACTTACAAAACACCTGTATACCAAGCGGATAAACAAAAAGGAATTCAATTAAATACTAGACTAAAAAACAGAAATACCCGCGCCTAACGGGGGCTCTTCTAAATCGTGCGGGGCTGGGAGGGACGCTTTTCGAACTTTTTTTATGCCAACATCCAATAATGGCGCGATGAATTACAACCTTCACCTAGAACCGATCTAATGTACCCATCCCAATTAGCAGTATATCATTGGCCGATTGAAATACTATTCAGTGAAGGATTTGAATAATCCTATTGATTGAATGAGTTCGTACTTCCATATCATTGGAAAGCAATGACAAACACAAACCAACAAATTCAATAATAAGCAATATAATGAAGAAAATACTACCGCATATCATTATGGATGGCGAAAGTAAAATGTCAATCAATTCTACCTTTCACGTCGTTCCGTTTTGATTGACACTTGCTTGATTGACGTCAAAGTATCTTAATATAAAATGTCGGACATGAGCACTTAAAACATATGTTTATTAATAATATTACGATTGAGTTTCTAGTCTGAAGTTTATTGTAATCTATTTGAATCTATATTTATTGACTGATGCTCCAGCATGAAATGAATTTTTGTTACCCCCAAAACTTCTTTTGCCGAAATTCAATGCTTTTAATAAGCCATAATGTATTTCATACTTTACTCCAGTTTTAACCTTGGGGGATAGATTGGCATAGTTGCGCTCTCTAAAGCACCATCTGATAAAAGTATTTCTTCCTTGGCCTTCAATGTAGCAAATTACATTCAAATCAAAAAGGAACTGTAAAAATGTATCTGCAGTATCAAAAAATTTAGGTTTATTGATATTCGTCTTTTCGAAATATTCCATCATCTCACAATAAGCCCTTGTAAAATCCATATAACCAAATGTACTTTTCCCTTTCAAAAAGTCAAAAAATTTCCTAAATGATTCATAGTCAGTTTCTGAGAAATAGAACGCTAGATAATCTTTAATTTCTCCAAGTAAGTAATCCGAATATCGTGTTTGAAACTCTCCATTATCAAAATCATGATGAGAGAACGTACTTGGGTCATTCTTTTGGTTCCTAACATGTATATCCTTAAGAAAGTCAAGCATTGTGACTATATCTCTTGGACGATAGAGAGAATATCTTAGAAATTGTATAAAGGACGACTCTCGCTTGTTAGCAATAAACGGTTGATAAGGAAAATAGTGATTCCAACAATCGCCAACCTTACTATTTTCGTCCTGTTGGGCTAAAAGCAGTCTATCTGCGAGTATAAAAAGTTTTGAATTTCTATATTCGGAGTAATTAGTTCTCCAATCAAGTAGAATAGAGTTGTCCTTAATCTTATTGTTTTGATTTTGCAAGCCAAGATTAGCAAAAATATCTGGGCGAATTAGAAGAACTACTTTTAATCGTCCTTCCCCTTTAATAGATGGAAAAAATTCATTGTTAACTGACCACGTAGCCTGTGCGAGTCCTTTAATACACTCTATGTAATACTCGTACGAAACTGAATCAGGTCTAACATCTATCCCATCTATGAAAAAAGTATAATTTGAATTTAAAGTTAAGCTGGCAATTGCTTTTTCGAAATGATTCTGAATATATAGTAGATTAGTTTGAAATTTTGAATGTGTAAAACTTCCTTCTTTTAGATTTTCACCCAACAATTTGAAATACTTATGCAGCACTTCGGCAGAGAATTTTGTCTTTTCCACAAAGTTTAATGCATGTACAATTTCTGGAGAAAAAGCGTTAAGATAGTATTCGTCGATTGCGTTCTGTATCGCATTGAATTTGTCAGAAGACTTAAAAAAGCCTTTAGCACTTTCTTGTTCCTTTATTCTATGAGATATTATTAAGTACAGTAAAACTTTCCAAACGTTTGTATATTCAGATAACTGCAAATGGTTATCTTTTTTTAACTTAATAAACTTTTCATAATCAGTTTCACTTACATTATTTATAAAGCCGACCGTATTAAATGAAACATTATTAGTTACAGTATTGCGGCGCGGACAACAAAAAAGTGCTGCTGAATACGGAAATCGCCATCCCTCCCAAATTCTGGAACCGTAAATTCCTCCGGGTAATGCCTGATCTCCCTGCCCGGTATGGTGGGGCTGCTGACCTGGGCGCACGGCTGGCCTCCCTGCTGCGGATGGTGGAGGACATTATTTCTTATGCGGTGAAAGAGAAGATTCCGAATGTAGGCGCATTCCTGAAACAGACCTTCCGCCCGGACTTTGATCCTTCCGGTCTGTTTGAAGCGGCGGAGTTGGCAGCGACAACCAACCCGGGTATCAACCTCGATATTTATTTCCAGATCGAGCATTACATCCAATGCAAGACCGGGAAGGTGTCTCCGGCCACGATCAACGTATTCAAGACCATGAAAGAGCATGTACTGGCCTACGAGACTTACCGCGAATCCCCGATCAGCTTTGATAGCTTTGACTATTCCTTTTACGAGGGGTTTGTAGACTTCCTGACATACGAATACATCCAGCCCCGCCGGAAAATCCCTACAAAGGGATTGCGGCTGGCTTCCATCGGTAAAACCGTGAAACACCTCCGCCTGTTCCTCCGCGACCGGATGCGCCGGAAGATTATCCCTCCCATTGACCTATCGGATTTCAAGATACTGGACGAGAACGCAGACGCTATTTATCTCACCTCGGTGGAGATCATGCACATTTACGGGCTGGACTTGACCGACCGGCCAGACCTGGCCCCCTGCCGGGATTTGTTCGTTTTGGGGTGCCTAACGGGGCTACGGTTCTCGGATTTCACCTCCCTGAAGGGTAGCGACATTCGGAAAGGGATGTTACATAAAAAGCAGGAGAAGTCGGATCATTGGGTGGTGGTGCCTCTGCGGAAACAGGCGGAAGAGATTTTTCTGGAACGGTTCCGGGAGGGCGTTCCCGTCTTCAGTAATGTGATGTTTAACCGGCTGATAAAGGAGGTGGCGAAGTTGGCGGGGATCGTGGAGCCGGTACGGTTCACCCACAAGAAAGGGAATAGGGATATAGCGACTGTTCGCCCGAAATGGGGCTGGGTGACTTCCCATACCTGCCGCCGGTCTTTCTGCACGAATGAGTTTTTGGCGGGTACACCGGTTGAATTGATTATGCGGATTAGCGGGCATAAGAGCCTACGGGATTTCTACAGGTATATTCGGATCACTCCTGAAGAAGCGGGGCGTAAGATTAGGGAGATTTGGCAGCAACGAGGAGAAATCCTATTGGCAGGATCTGTTCAATAATAGTTGAGGGGGCAAGACTGCCCCCTCCATGGAAAAGTATATATACGATGTAAAGAAAATCGCTACAGCATAAAGTGGTCGATCCGCTTTAATACGGACAATACTTCCTTCAATCCGTGGGCGTTGCATAGAAGCGAAAATGGAGGGATGTCTCCCAGCGATTGATTGCACTCCTTCATCCAACCGTTAAACGTTCTCCTTTGGCCGAATAGATCATATCCGAACGCATAGATATTGGCCAACTGTAGAATCGTATTACTGGCCTCCACCGGGAAAATCCTTGCGTCCCTCCATTCCCGGAAGCCATCGCCGGTAATATTCAGGACAAAGCACAAATCAGTAATATCCATTTCAGTTACAATCAGGAAATCTTCTACCATATTGATGGTAAGGCCGGATTGAATGATTTCCGCCGCTCTCTCGAAGGTTAAAGGATGCAATAGCTTGATTTGCCCGAACGTTTGCAGGGCGTGTAGTTCCAGTGTTTCAGGTTGGTTCTGTTCTATGATAAATGGGTTTATGGTTGGTTTTTGAATTGACGGAACGGGTAAGGTGAACGGGAAAAGGCTTCCGCGCGGGAATTTGTGGAGGATTTTGCGCGAGGTTGGAAAGATGCTCTTTCAGGATTTGGTTAATCTTTGCCCTATCAGTACGGGAGATCAGCTCCGGATGTTTCATGTAGAAATCGAGGGTATCTTCCTCCCATCCGCATTCAATGCAAATCCGGGTTTGAAATATGTCACCGATCAGGTTGAGGACGGCAACGACTTTAGGAAGATTGTAACGGAACTTCGCTTGCTTCGCCATAGTGGTTGTTTTATACGGTGAAGGCGGCAGGCGGGGGAGGAAATAAAAAAAGCGTGAGCCTCTACTTGCCGCCCCAGGGTCTGGAATACCGGATGACGTAAGCGAGCACCCACGCCGTAGCGTGAGCACCACCCTTGTCTCTAGTATCCTTAGTTTTCCAGACCCTGGACTAGAATCAAAAGCGATTGCCTCAATTACTTGAAAGCAACAAAATTAATGATTTCCCGCCCGCTTGTATAAGGTGGACGGCTATTAATTCTTAATGCAATATAGGTGAAATAATTCACTGTACCCATGCTTGGGTACATTATTTTTTGGGAAGTGTCGGAATTTCCGGGAATTATGCCCACTTCCGATGATAAATTCCTGATTGAGTTTGGCGCGCGCCTGCAGAAACTGCGGACGGCAAAGAAACTTAGCACCCGCGAGTTCGCCTATAAGGCGGAGATTTCCCATAGCTCAGTGGGGAGGCTGGAAGCCGGTGAAACCAATCCGACGCTGACCACCCTCGTAAAGCTGGCGGAAGCGCTGGAGATTGACATGAACACGCTCACCGGCAAAAAATAGGCGAGTCGCGCCCTTTGGGCAAGGGCCGATCTAACACCGATGACCTGAACCAACGCCGACTGGCCCTTGCCCAAAGGGCGCAAGCCCGCGGCAGGCGAACAAATTTCGAAACAAAAGCCATTTTTGAGCCCAACCGTGATACCTATTATATTTGCAATGCATTACACTTATAAATTTCCATTAATAAAATGTTCAATGGACTCAACTCTGTAACCTTTAGCAACTTCCCAATTGAAGAAAGGAAGGTGAATTTCTTTGTCGATTTTTATCAGTACTGCAATCACTTTGCTGGAAAAATTAATAATCATGATCTAGACACACCAACCAGCATTTGTGCAAAACTCATTTTTCAACTTGAAAACAACAAGGATAAAAGAGGAGTAAAGTTTGTTAAAAATCATTTGAAACGTTTAGCTGTATATAGTAACATATATGCCAGTTCATTCGCGGAATTTCAGCCCTTAATGCACATTTGGGAACGTTGGATTCAAGCAGACGGAAATTATACCTTCTTACGTGATAACCTGAGCGAATTCACTAGCTTATCTAAAGCACTGCACACACAATTAGAAGCGAACCTAATCAGTCATACTGTAGAGCGCATTAAAGAGCATCTTTTAACAAATGAATCTCTTGAAACCCTTAAAGAAGGCCTTTCTTTCTTTACTAAGATATTAGTAGCAGAAACAATAATTGGACGCCGTAGTAGAAATGAAGCCCGGGAATTATTCTCAGAAATTATGACAAATGACTACCGGAAGTTTCCTTATCCTGCACACATAAATACTTCGGAGGAAAAAAGGCGATTCTTTAATGCGAAGAATATTGTAGTAATTTTAGACGCAATTAAAAACTTTGCTCATGCGCCAGTACTTGAACAATATATTTACTTTAGAATTCCAGGGCTGGAATTAGCCGACAATTCCGCTTACGAACATAACAATACCAAAATATACCCCAAAAGTCATCCTGATGTTAAAGGGATGTTAGAATGGTTATCTACCTTAACAGACCCAGACATAAAGAACTTTTTCGAAGGGAAAATAATTTCAATAGGTGAAGTAAAAGTCAAAAGTGCGACCGTAAAAGGTGCATACAAGTTGGCAAAAAATAATATTCTCAATACAACAAGATATATTGGCGCCGTGCTTGATAAAAGTATTCACGTAGATATTGAGAGCTATTTACATACCGAAAACAAGGTAAATTTTGGGTGGAATATTAGGTTTATCAATGGCAAGGCTGTAATTCATGAAAACGAGCGCTTGCAATTAGAAGATAACGCTTTTGATCGATTTAAAGATGACACTTGCCATTCCGGATGGGAATTCGTTAAACATGAACAATATTATATTCAGGCACAAATTGACCAAAACATATCTAATTTGTGGGCGTATTTAGAGTTCGTGCTTTCTAATCCATCTACATCATTGGTTCCAGCAGAAGTTGCCGCGGCCATATTGGTTCTTGACGAAACTGAATTTCAATTTTGGTCGAATTTGCATTATCTCCGCAATACTATTGATTCGATGAATACTAACTGCAAGAGAATTGGATTGGATATTGATCAACAGCAGGCAATGTTGAATGATCTGGATAAATTTAAGGAGTATGGACCACTGACCCAAAGTGACCTATTTCAATATGGATTTTCCAAAATGATGAATCAATCGAACCTCGCGTCGTCGGAGAGTAGAAGGGAGCAATATCGCTTTTATATAGAGATAATGAACGAGACCTACGAACAACGTAACCTTATCCAGCATCAAGGAATTAGCTGTGAGGCAGCAGTAACTAAATTAAATAGTATTTTGCCTTTTATTTTTGCTAGAATTCGACATGTACTATTTGAGTATGCAAAGCGATACCCAACTAAAAATCGAACGGAACTTATTGAACAGATCAAGGTAGATACAGCGAATTGGAGGGAGGTTTGATCACTTAATTACTCAGATATCTTTAATACTACAGGCCCAATCCACGGCTCCTCTTCACCCTCCGGACCACATCTACCCGCTCCCCACCAAATCGCTTCTGGAAGCCTGCAAATGAGAAATTCCGGTGGATATCGCTTCCCTTGAAAGCATACTTACCCTTCCGGAAGCTAATTCCGGCCGCTTCTCCTTTTCCGTTCCGCTTATACATGATATCGATCCGGCAATGGGCGAGGACATTTTCAAGATGTGCGAAACTCTTGCATAGTACCAGCGCGGTGGCTATGGTGGAGAAGATTTCCTCCTTTACGGCTTCCTCACTTCCACGCGCCGGAGGCGTTAGCTTCGGCGTGCGCCCTTGGGCTATTTTCAGTCCGTGTTCCAAAGTAAGTGCCTGGGCTACCTTTTTCCCCCGAAGCCCTAGCCAGCTATCCGAAATCGCTATTCCCTTCATGTTTACCAGATTGGCTATTATATGCAGGTGCTGATGGGCCTTGTCGGAGTGCTTAACGATGGTAAACTGGGTGTCAGTAATTTTAAGGCGGTCAAGGTATTGGCAAGCGATTAATGTCATTCGGGATTCTGTAACCCTATCCGATGGGTGAAAACTCAATATCCCATGAAAGACGGCGCGGTGCTTATTGGGTAGCCTCCGGCGGTTGTCTTCAAAGTCAGCAGCCATATCCTTGGGGTTGGCTTCTCTAACGCCATTGACGTGGAGGATCTTCACATGGTCTTCCTTCCTGCATACGTATCGGCAGCATCCCGCAAAGGATTTGCCGGTAATTACTTTACTTATCACTACTTAACTTTTTAAGGATAGAGGCTAACTCCTGATAGGTATGATAGAAGCCCCTACAGACGTCAATATAGCCGGTAGCGTTGCAGACCTTTGCCATCTGGTTAATGTTGTTCGCCATACCAATGAGGGCTTGCCGGTACTGACGGCCGTCCTCATCCAGCCGCGCGATCACCTTGCCCCGGAGGATAATTCCCCGCATGAAGGGCATTAGTTTTATCCCGGCCTTGGCCGCCTGCTCCTTTAGCTGGGCCAGTTCTTCCGTGTTCAACCTGATGCCGACCTGGTGCTGGCGTTTCTTTGGGCTGGGAGGTCGCCCACCTTTCTTTGCACACATAAGCCAAAAATTCAATGATTGCCCGCTGGCGGGCAACCTTTTGCGACCAGCGGGAGCAAAAGCGAGCGAGTTTTTGCGAAGCAAAAACACCGCTCGCTAATACAAAATCAAATGACGGGGGACGACTGGCCGGGCGAACCGTCCGGGTAGAGCAATTGCTGGATATCGTTCCAGAGGAAGTAAGCCCGCGACCGAACTTTATAACGTTTCAGCTTGCCGCACTTAATCCAGTCGTAGATCGTGGGGCGGGTGACTTGAAAAAGCTGGCAAACCTCGGCAATCTTTAGCAGGGGTTTGTAGTTGAGGCCGGGTGTAACAAACGTGGAACTACCAGCCGCCGGTTGCACTTCCAATCGGCCGACTTCCTCCCGCACCAGTAAACGCAGCTTCTGCCAGAATACCTCCGGCTCCAAAGGAAACAGCATTG
Source organism: Chitinophaga rhizosphaerae (assembly GCF_003958645.1). Taxonomy (GTDB): domain Bacteria; phylum Bacteroidota; class Bacteroidia; order Chitinophagales; family Chitinophagaceae; genus Chitinophaga; species Chitinophaga rhizosphaerae. The sequence goes on along the minus strand of NZ_RXLO01000002.1, from coordinate 499,315 downwards.
GAGTGGTGGGCAGTTCATTCTTCGCACTTTCCATAGTTTACAGATTTAGGCTGTAAATATGGGGTTGGGGAGGCCCGGAATCGGGTTAAGTATACTTGTATTTAGTTAAAACGGCGGGATTGACAGTTATTCGGGCCGATTATATCGGATTTCCAGCTCTTTTAACATTTGCACACCCTTTGGAAACTGCATTTCCTCAAAAATAGCGTACACTTCCTCGAAACTCTTCGTAATCTCGGTTTGCTTTCTTTGCTCAATCTTTGCCCGCTTTTCCTTCTTGAATAGTAAATCGAGTTCGTTCTTTAGGCCCTTCTGGCTTACACCGAAGATTTTAAGCAGCAGGCTTGCAGATTTATCACTTGGGGTAAGAAAGTTAATTTCAGCACATTTATCCAAAATGTAGTAAAGCAATACAAGCCCCCGCGTGGAAAGTTGCTCTTGTTTGCACTTTTCGGCCCAAATTCGCTGATTCCCTTCGAACTCGGATATTACAGTTTCCAGTTTCGGGAGAAAATCACCGGTAAAAGCTGGACGATATAAAAGAACATATAAGGGTAAGTAAAGTAAAATACCTACGACTAGTACCAGCAAGAGATAAGATATATTAAAGGTGGCCAGTACGCCCAGGAATACTATTCCGCAAATGGCCACCAAAGCTGCATAATGGCACAAGGCCCAAAACCAAAAGTCGTTGATTAATTTCCGTCGCGTCGCAGCTATCGGCCAGCTATCAAAATGCTCCTGATGCTTTTCATGGGTTCGACGGAAGTGAAGGGTCAAGTATTGAAAATTAAAAGGCTGTTCAAATAAGATGAATGATTTCAATCTATGAAAAGGAAACAATTGCATATCTTAATTTGATTTCTATCAAATTACTAAAAAAACAATTAATCGCCTTTACCCAAAGCCCTTAAATCGCGTTTCTATTGTATTTTCAATAGAAAATTGAAACTAATACTTGCATTTATTTATAATGCACGCTGATCAGTATTCTATCCGCCAAAATTACAAAGTCACCTCCACTTCTTCAGTCTGCTCAGCATAGTCATATTCAGTTTTAAACAATTCAATTTCTTTACTAGAAATGACTACATCTATGTTATTGATTACATCTTCATCTATAATTTCAGTAGCTTCAATAACAGTTCTTAAGTTATTCTCTATCCAGTCAGAATTCCAAATCTGCAACCTAGGATTATTTATTTTTTCGCAAAGTTTTTCAGAGTATACTTTTTCTCTATCAAGTTTAATAGTAACCCTTTGAAGCCAAATTTTAATATGCCCTGTATTGGGTATCTTTTCGAATCTATTGTGAATTAGAATTAGTATTTCATTCTTTTTATGGTCGGGAACGAGCGACAAGAGTTTGCTTAGAACCGCAGAAGCAATTGGATAAACTCTTGGGTTTTTATACATTATGTCTACCAAAATGCTAACTAAAACAATTATGCTTTGATGAGTTTCAGTTACATCTTTAATTCTGTTATAGAATTTGCCTAATGCTTTCGATAAACTGCCCGAATTTGGATGTTCTTCCGAAAGCTTATGAATAATCAATAAATGTTCTTGAATACCTTTCGCACCCTTCTTTGATGAAATCCAGTATAATTTATCCGATTTTATTGAGTTCTTTATGACGTTATTTGATACGATTGTTTTCTGTGCGTTCAAACGCATTCCAAGCTCAATCAAAATCTCCGTCAGTAACTTGGTAATATGTTCAGCAGTTTGTGGATTGTTCGAAAAAATTCGATAATCATCTCGATACCTTATTATTTCATAATCTTGAATGTTTGCTTGTTGAATTTTGGTAGACAGTTCTAGATCGGCAAAACCAAGAACCATTTCAGCGATAAAATCCATCAATACGCTCCCTTGTGGAATTCCATTGGTCTGCCCATAGGACATACTCTGTAAGTGTCTATCGATAATATTGCCGACCAACCCTTTGTCTTTTCTACGGTCCTTGGCGGTTGCTTTTGTATGTATTGCCCATGGAACAGAATGAGTATACATTGATCCATAACAATCAGAAATATCAGTATGCAAAACATATTCAAACTTCAATGCCAGCTCCAACGATTGCTGTTCAATTGCTTGCCACCACTGACTAATTGTAGTTGCTTTATCTGATTGTTGATTATCTGAACGTAATGGAATGCTATAACATCTGATTTGAGGATTTGCCTGAAATTGATTGAATCGAGCTACAATTAGATTCCAGTTTGCCTGTTCAGTAATTTTATTAACTAATGAAACATACAGGGCTGGATGAATCAATTGAAAAGGGCGCCATGCAAATTTCCCATCTTTGTTATTAAGAAACTTATAATTTACTCCTTCAAAATTTGCTGGAAAATGAGGCTTAATTTCTCCATCTTCATCAACATAAGTAGAGTGAAAAGTTTTAAGTTCCCGGCCTCGCATATGTGTTGAAACAGCCTGCAATAGGTTTCCAAATTCAAAATAAGTAGGAAGATCAAAGTTGATATAGCTTTCTCTCTTTAGAAAATATTGCCTTGCTTCTGTATAATTGAGGTCTAAAACTTTAGTCATGGGTATAAGTTCAATTTTGTCGGATAACCGGTTTTAAATGCGCTTAACACTCAAATATACATAAGTAATTCCATTATGTGTTATCGCGTAAATTTCTTGCTATGCTCAAAATAATTAAGGCTATTAACTAAGCATACTCATGAACTAAATTCCCAATTTCGAATAGTCGTTTAATCAAGATTTTTTTGATTAAGCTGCGATTGAGGGCGATCATGTTTTTTTTACGAGAAAACTGAATCGCCCATCTTTTTAAGTCACTTTTCGTAACTTAAAGTATGTTAACCTCCGTAAAGATCATTGAAAACAAAAGGGAACTCGACCAAATACTCGACTAAAAACAGAAAACCCGCGCCTAGCGCGGGTCTCTTCTAAATCGTGCGGACCGGACGGGACTCGAACCCGCGACCTCCGCCGTGACAGGGCGGCATTCTAACCGACTGAACTACCGATCCATTCCGTTAACCGGGTTGCAAATATAGCGACAAGTCCCGTAATTTTACAAATCATTTTTTACGATGTCGCAAAACGAGCATTCTCCCACAGCCCAGGCACCCCGCCTCACCCGACTGGCCCCCACGCCCAGCGGTTTCCTGCATGTGGGCAACCTGCTGTCGTTTGCCGCCACCATCGCACTTGCAGACCGCTTCCAGGCCAAGGTCCTCCTCCGTATCGACGACCTCGACCGCGACCGCCTCCGCCCCGCGTACCTCCAGGACATATTCGATACCCTTCATCATATGCACATCCCCTGGCACCAGGGCCCCCGCGATCCGGACGATTTCACCGGCAATTGGTCGCAATCCCTGCGGATGGCGCGCTACGCCGAATTCCTGGATAACCTTCGCGCTGAAGGCCACCTCTTCGCCTGCGATTGCTCGCGTACGCAACTGGTAGACGGAAACTATCCCGGTACCTGCCGCCATAAAAATATACCGCTCGATCAACCTGGCGTGGCCTGGCGGATCTTCACCGACCCGGACGCGATCATTCCCATGCAATCCATCGGGATGAAGCCCCCGCCCATGCGCTTACCGCCTTCCATGTACGACTTCGTGGTACGCAAGAAAAACGGAGAGCCCGCCTACCAGCTGGCTTCCGTGGCAGACGATCTTCAATTCGGGGTAAACCTGGTAGTGAGGGGCGAAGATCTTTTGCCTTCGACCCTCGGTCAACTCTATCTCGCGTCCCTGTTGCCGCCCAACCCGTTCGCGCAGACCGTTTTCTGGCATCACCCCCTGCTGGAAAGCCCCTCGGGCCACAAACTCTCCAAATCCGTAGGAGATACCTCCATCCGGTTCATGCGCGAACAGGGAATGTCGCCGGCGGACATCTGTGCCGCAGCGGCCCGCATGATCGACCCCGGCGCGCGGCCGAAGGATGTCATGGAACTGGGAAATTGGCTCCTGCAGCGGGAAGGAGCGGATATGTGAATTACTTAACCGGTTCCCGCAATATCGTTTTCAATTTCTCCGGAGCGGTTTTCCGGAAGTCGGAAAGGTAGATCTCGTGATGTAGCCCGTTGTGGGAAAGGTTTTGGGCGACCATGTACTCATGCATCACCTGCAGGGACTCACCTTCGCGGCTAAACGGCCCTTTATGCAGCATCTGCAGCGATTTTCCTTCATGCATGGAAAACAACCGTACGTCTTTCGCCTTTTCCACCCCTTTTTTCGACGCCGCGGCAATGCCGGCGGCTACGTCTTCTTCCGTTACGAAATCGGGAAGCCGGATGAGCAACCGGTACGACCATTCACTCCGCGGAACCCTGGCCGGCGCGTCGGCCATCGTAAGGCCGGGATAGGCGTCCATGTCGAACCACCACTGGCCTTCGAGCTTGGCTACGGTAAAGTCGTTTTCGCGCGCTTTGCAGCGGAATTTAATGGCATAGGCCACAGGGTAGAGGGTGGCGATGTTGGCCGCGAACGCTTCTCCGGAAGGGTCGCCGGAACCGGTCAGGGAAAGGTAGTGCGCCGGGCCGATGTCTACGATTTCCGGCTTGGATGCGGCGCTGTAATAGGTTTTGTACTTTTTTGCGAGGTCCAGTTTTTCCATTGGGTCTAATTTTGATGCAAATAAATAATGAGGCGTGACAGCCTTATGTCAGTAGCAATGGTTGTTTATTTTTGTTAACTTTCGAATCAACTAAAATAGCATCCTATGAGTAAATTTGTCATCACCAAAAGATCGAACGGAGAATTTCAGTTCAATCTGAAAGCCGGTAACGGCGAAGTTATCCTCACCAGCGAAGGATATTCTTCCAAAGCAGCCTGTCAGAACGGGATCGATTCCGTTCGCAACAATGCCCGGCAAGACGAGCGTTTCGAGCGGAAATCGAACGCCGGCGGGAAATTCTACTTCAACCTGAAAGCTGCCAACGGCCAGATCATCGGCACCAGCCAGCAATATTCCTCGGAAACGACCCGCGACGGCGGGATCGATTCGGTGAAGAAAAATGCACCTGAAGGAGAGGTGGATGATCAGTCGGCGGCGTAACCGGGCTTCGCATATTATTACAGCAAAAAGGCCTGCAGTGTTGAGTTGCAGGCCTTTTGAATTTATTTCCCTTCCAGCTTTTCCAGCCGTTTTTTCATATCGGCATTCTCTTTTTTCATTTCGATAAGATAAAGCGTCAGTTCCTCCACCTTCTGCAAAAGCCGGGCATTCATATCTCCGAGATCGTGCCCGTCCTTTTTCACTTCCGCCTCGCTGGGAATGCCGGGCAAGTGCTTGTTGGCGCGGACGAACGCGGCTACCGAATCCAACGGCTGTAAAGCATAGTCATCCGCAAACACGAAATCTGGCCAGCCTGTAGCCTGGACTTTCACCTTCCGCGCGGCGATCGTGCCTTCCACAGCTAGTTTGGCGGTGCCTGTCGCCATAGTATGGGTGCCAATGGTGGCGCTGCCTGGAATGATGAGCGTATTGGCCTTGAACCCTCCGGGTGTCTGGATATAGTTGGCCATGAAAGGCTCAACTAAAGTTACTTCCTCGTCTTTGACCAATGTTAAAGTTGCATTGGTAGTATAGCCGGTGAAGGTGAAATAGTACAAGGAATAATTATTGGTTATTTCGAGCGCCATATATTTGACGCTGTTATAAGTAACAATAACGATTGTCGTAGGTTCGTTGTAACAAAGCAGGGTCCCGATGTTGCCGTTGTAGGCGCTGGAAGTATTGACCTCCATCGTCCATTTGCGATTGTAGGACCCCGCGCTTCCTCTTACAGCACTGATCTTCCCTGACACCTGGTAATCCTGGATAAGCGTGCCAACATAAATGGGATGCAGTAGAATATAATTGGTGCCCTGGGAGTCTTCCGAATTGTTGGCGATGAATTTGTTAACGACATACGTCCGCCCTGTAGATACAATCTGCAACGGCGCCTGAGGCGAAGTAGTGCCGATGCCGGCGTTGCCTGTTGCGGGAAAAGTGTTGCTTTGGGCGGAAAGGGAAACGGGGATTGAAACGGCCACAGCCAGGGTTAAGAGAAATTGTCTCATAGGTATTGTTTATGGATGTTTGGAAACTCAATATACAACAAAGTATGTTGAGGTACGAATTGTATGGATTAATGCCGGAATGATAAAGGGGGATCCGAGGTAGGCGATCCCTGGTAGGGCATTCCTGTTTTTGGGCGGGCAGGTGAGCGGTAATACGATTGGCCGTTGCGGAAGCGCTAAAAACCAAAAAATGCCCAAAGACCGAAGTCAATGAGCATTTAAAGCTTGCGGAGGAGAAGGGATGAAAACCCATCCTGGAAAGCCTTAACAGTGCTTGATTCTACGATCATAATACATTTTTGATACCTTAGGCCATACCTTCCAGTGAAAGGAGCTGGTTTGAAGATGCAGTCAAATTACTGCTTTTTTGTTACTTATAGAGGCTGATACAGTCATTGAGCTTGCCTACGATATATTCTGCTATCTCCAGTATTCTGTCCCTTTCTGCCCTGGTGATAGTGGCATATTTGGAGGTAGATACTTTCCTGTAATAGGTGGCATTTGAGAAATCACAGTCCAGGCAAACCCTGTCTTTAAAGGCTTTACCTGCATTATCGAAGTGCTTATGCAAATTTTCGAGCATGCTCATGCTGTTGGGTTCTTCAGGAAGATCCATGATATTAGTATTAATGATTATGCAATTCCTCGAAAATGCCCAGGAGGGTATCTTCCTTCCTGTAATTTTCCCTCAGGATGGAGGTTGTACCCCAAAAGTTGCAGCCATAACCCCTGAAAACTACCTCTCCCAAGAGAATCAGTTCATCCCCCATCCAGTGAGGCACCAGGAGCCATTCGTAAATGTACCTTTCCTTGGGGGCTGCTTTGTCGAGGACTTCCCTTTCCAGTTTGACTTTTTCAACCCTGTCCTGGAGTTGTTTGACTTTTTCATCGTCCAGGGTGTGGAGGATTTCTTTCTGGAGAATGGAAATTTCCCTGTCCTTGCGCATCAGGAGGTCTTTTACCAGGAGGCAGGTTCCTCTATGGACATGGCCATCTATCAGCACATCATACACAAGTGGGTTGTGGATGAAGGAGTGGAGGGATTCATCATTACTCAGCAGGAAACTGTTTACAAGATAAGTTTGATCTGCCAGGATGGCTGCTTTGCAGAAATCCTGGAATTTGGCTAATTGATCTTCTGCCATCGTTAAAACATTTATTGGTTTAAAAAAAGTTACCCACCCTACCAGGAGGTAAGATGGGTAAGGTGAAATTTTGAAAAAGTATCAGGCTGCTGTGGATTCTTCCAAGAGCTGAAAGAGTAGTTTGTTAAGGGATTGGAGCTGGTGAATCAGGCATTTTGGAGAAATACTCACTTGGTTCGTAGCAGCCTCCTTTTGTCCAGTAATTACTTTCATCAGGCCATCCACATCAAAAGAGAAGAAATCTCCCAGGGTCAGGCCATATATTCCAACCAGCTTTTGCAGTCTGGTGATGGGTATTCTGGAAGCATCTTGTTCCAGAGCTAAATAAGTGGAATGCCCTATGCCCAATTCCTCTGCAACATAAGCCTGGGTGTAATTATGGATCAGTCGCAGCAGGTAAATTTTTCTGCCAATGTCGTTCATGTAAATAAATTTTAAAGAATAGATGTTAGGTCAGGAACCAACTGGATTGGTGGTTGTCCAGGGCTCGCCTGATTTCCTCAGTAAACTGGAAGGCATTCAGTGATCTGTCCAGGAATGTGTCGATGTAGGAACTTTTATTGGCTCCAGTGAATAGGTTATATAACCTCCAGAGGTTGATGCTACCATCCTCATTTCTACAAAAGCTATCGTCCCTGTAATAATCCCTGCAAACAGTGCTGAGCTGGGTGTCACCAAACAGAAGAGGGGAAATGCCTGCTTTCATGGCAGGAGGCAGATAATTGAACAACTTACATTTCCCAATGAGGTGGACAAACTGCTGCTCAGAAATATCATAGTTGGTGAAATTCCTGAGTTTTTGAATGTGCTGGGATGCATTGTATTGGCTGAACAGAGAGTATATAGCATTTTTGAGCTGCGCCATATTCTTCACCTTCAAATCTGCCATATAGCCATCAGTCCTTACACATAAGTTTGTGCAAACCTTATTCTGGAACCCAATAAATACCTTGAAATGCTCATCAGCACCTTTCTTGGTGTATAAGTTCTCCAGGTTGTAGGCTTTTACTCCTCCCAGGGTAAGGGTGAGGTTATTCCCTTCGATGGAATCTGAGATGCTGGGGATTTCAATGATAAAAGCCATCCTTTCGAAATACAGGGTCTTTTCGTGATCCAATAGGTCTTTTGCTGCCTTTTCTTTGGCTTCAGGGATTCTGCCTTTAATAGGATGGCTTAGCCTGATGGAAGGGCTTAAAATGGATTCCTGGGAAAATACTTCTACTGCTACCTGGGAGGTCAGTTCGATAAAATCATAATGGCTGATTAAAGGCTCATTGTCCTTCGCGAAACAGGGGATTGTGTGGTCTTTCCTGATGTGTGCCAGAGGAAATTCCTCTGTATTGGCTTGTAGGAAAGGTTTGGAGGTAGAAGTTTCCTCAAAATCAATATAAGTTCCCTGGTGAGAGGGAGTTTGCAAAATAGCTTGTTCCATTTTTTGAACTTTTAGGAAAAGAAAAAGGGCAAAACCTTTGTAGTCCTGCCCTTCATCTGATTGGGTGAATGAATTAATTGGATGGGATTATGTGATTAAGGTACATATGCATATTGATGGGTCAGCTTTACTGCTTCCCCAGTTTCGTGCATAATAAAGTCGTAGGGTTCACATTCCTGTTTTACAATGTTTCCTTCGATGGATTTTCCAACCATCAGCCTGGCTGTGGTTTCATCAAAAGTTGAAGAAATAAAGCATTTCCTGACTGTAGCGTAAAATCTCCCTGATTGTTTGGATTGGATCATTTCAATATCACCTATCAGCTCCAGGGAGACAAATGATTTCCCCTGTGCATCAGCATGCACTTTAAAATTCTTAATAGTAACCATAGTTGTAAGGATTAGGAATTATATAACTAGTTGATAAAAAAGGTGGGGTATACCCTGAACCTGATATTAAGAGGGGGTGTATTAAATGGGGTGGTCGCTACTTACATTTATATGAGGGGGAGGGCAGGAAGGAATTTCAATTATGCTATATATTAATTAAACATCGAAAAATTTGGGGCTGGAAAAATTTAGCTAAAAATAGGGAGATTGGACTAGATAGGTATTTATTCAAACATAGTGCAGATAAACATTTACTCAAACATAATTGTGGAAAATCATGTAAGGTTTATTTACTAAATAATTTAGTATATTTGATATAATGTAATATCAACCTATGGATTTAGATAAGGATTATCAAAAAAGTTTATCAGATACACTGACTAAAAGCCAGGATGATTTTGAGAAACAGTTAAGTTTTATCAGTGCTGGTGCATTGGGATTATCCATGCTTTTTATAGAGAAAATAGTCCCACTTAGCACTGCCTGCAATAAGTGGTTACTTAAATCTGGTTGGATTCTTTTAGCCATAACTCTTTTTTCCAATCTTTTTTCTCATTTCCTTTCTGCCCAATATAATTACAAAACTCTTATTGAATATCAATGTGGCTCCGAGACGAAACATGCGAAGAGGACAAGATGGATTACTTTAATAAATGTAGGTACAATCATTACATTGATTTTAGGGATTCTTTCAATTTTAATTTTTTCATCAATAAATATATAATGTATGAGCAAAGAGAAAGAAACAAAGGTGATGCCTAGAGAATTAGTCCAAGAAAAGTTGGGAAGAGTGGTTCCTCCACCTCCCAAGGCTTCGACAAACAATAGTAATAGTAGTCAAGCTACGACAACTTCATCTGGCGATAACAATAATAATAGTACATCTAATAACCAATAAGGAAAAGTTGTATGCGACTTAGTGGAAAGAGTGTTGTAGAACTCTCTAATGAGGACATTTTGTCCTTGATTGAACGAAGAGTTCCTGAATCAATAACCCTGGATTATAAAAGGGACTTTAAACTCAAAGATGATGGTGATAGATCAGAATTGCTGGCTGATATAACAGCATTTCATAATACAGAAGGTGGTATTATAATATTTGGATTGGAGGATGAGAAAGATGAATTAAATCAAAGTACAGGAATCCCCCAATTGCCTAGTGGCAATAGAGTGGCCATAGACAATTATGATAAAGTCATATCTCAAATTGAGGAAATTGTTAAGAATAATACAGATCCCCAATTAAGTCATTTGTCTTTTAGTAGTTTAATACCTGTAAATGGCTGCAATGTTTTTGCAATATCAATTCCTAAAAATTTATCGTTACCTACCAGAATAAGTTTTAAGAACTCAAGTAAATTCTACAGGAGAAGGAATACTGGCAAGTATTTGTTGGATACCCATGAGTTGTATAATTTATTCATAAAGAACATGGAAATGAGAGATAGGGCCAAACAGTTTATTCAGGATAGGATAAAATCAATACAGACAAACCCTTTTTGGGATGCTATTGTTGATATTCCCAATATGATACTTCATATTATTCCTTTGTCAAAAATGGGCTATACTTCTTTGGATTTTTTGCCTAGCTCATTTCATGAGAATATGATTAGAAAATTACCTCCAATCATGTCAAGTGGCTACAGCTATAATCATACTTTTGAGGGTTTTGTTATCCATACAAACCCATATTCTGATATGTATTCGTATAATTCAATATTTAGAGATGGCTGCATTGAGGTTTTTACAACAGGAATATATATGCAGGATGCTAGTAATAAGTATTTTCTATCTGGAGAGAATTTAGCAGCTGAAGTTTTGCAGCAAGTAAAGCAGACAATAGAGTTCTACATCACAGCATCGATAGAATCCCCATATTGTATTTCTTTAGCATTTAATAACATAAAAGGGATGCCAATTTCTGGACTTTGGAATCATAAAAAAGGCTTCAAAAAGGAAAGTCTATTGTTCCCAATAGTTGTCATTCAAGATTTCAAACAAGATTATTATAAGGCAATGGAATCATTGTTCCATATCATTTGGCAAAGTGCAGGTTACGAAATGTGTCCTCCAGATATTTTACAGAAAATATAGATGAATCAATCAGGCTCAAATTCAAACAACTTGTAAGGAGCGACTTCTAGTGCTCTAGCAATTGCAGCTACATGAGATATAGATGTGTTGATAGTTCCCCTTTCAATCCTACCTATTTGAGATAATTCAAACCCACACTTAAAGGCAAGTTCTTCCTGGCTCATCTTCTTGAACTTCCTTATTTCTTTGAGCCTTAGCCCAAATTTTTTGATAAAATCCTCATCCCTATAGTAGTTATTAGCCACAAGGCAAAGAGAAACCTTGTGATATAGAATTGTTAGAGCAAATTTGCGTTATTTACTGCAAAACAGGTATTTTTACTTCAAAACCACATATTATGAAAAGTTTCACTCTATTTGGTCTACTTTTTCTTTGTTTAAATTCATCAGCTTATTCTCAACAACCTGTTGATGCTTTAGACCCAATGACCTTGGAGAAAAACAAGGATGATTTAGAAAAAATTAAAGCCTCAATTGAGAGAAGTAATACAGGGCCAACAATACAAGACTATTCTACCTCGAAAGAAAAAACTGAATTGGATCAACTTATTGAAAGTCTGGAGCCAGGCAATGGCCCTCATGCAAGTTCTAATCCAGCCACCACTCCTATAGCACCAACTGGTATATATAATACTTCTGATACCAGCAAGATTAATTTTGATGATGAGATATTCAAATCTTCTAACGAGAATAATAATAATCAGGGTACTTTGGTAGTATTCTCAATTGTCATCATTTCCACATTGGCAATAGTTGTACTTATATTAAAATTAAAATAACATCTACCTATGGAAAATATCAAAGGGTGTCTTTGGGGCATAGGCATTCTTGCAATTGCTTGTATTGCAGCATTTATTATTGATGGCCTATGGAATGGACTAATTTATTCCCTGTTCAAAATTCCCTGGTGGTTGTATATTTTAGGGATAGTTGGATTTATTGGCTTTAAGTTAAAGAAGTAGCCAACTGTCAGATTAAATCGTAGCTATCTTATCTTACACGATTAATAAATCAATTCCCATTTATTCTTGCCAACATGGAGGTATAATGAACATTATCCACATATTTTACCAACTCTAGTACAATTGGAACTAGTTTTTCAGTCTCGCCAAAAAGATTGTCATTATATCCCCTTATGCTGGTTCCATGATCTGCTCTATGCGAATAATGATTTACAAATTTTCTAACTTTTGCAAGTTCGCTGAATCCCACTATTTCGTCAAAGCATTTATCCAGTTTCTTTCGACCAAACTTGAAAGTTAGAAAAGATTCTAAGAGCTGTCTGCATAAATTAGCTATAGTGTGCGTATGATAATAAGATTTGTCGTTCGATTCATTGTATTTCTTAATTTCTGAAAAAATAAAGTGATACTCAGAACCAAATTGCTTTAAAACATATTCAGCATCTTCAAATATCGCAGCTCTACTACCATTATGATTAATGTTCTTTATGCAGAACACTTTTTTTAAATCCTTTGCCTCAAACCATTCATTGATAAGGGAGAAAAAATTGAAATTATGTGTAAGAATAAAGAGCTGTCCAATCTTACTTGGCATGTCTTTTTCTGAAAAGAACTCTTCTTTAATGAAATGAGCTGCATTGAACAGATGATTGCTATCAAAGCTTGAAATAGGATCATCCAAAACAATAATTGACTCCTGCAAATCAGCTATCTCCATCTCCTGTAATTTTGATATGAAATAGACAAACGCAATGGCTGTTCTTTCGCCCTCACTCAAATGCTTTGCCAATTCTTTTTTTCCTGACCTGATAATTTTATATCCACCTTCATCTGCAATATATTCTAACAAAATATCATTTCTTCCCAGAAACTTATATAGGTTCTCATTAAATTGTTCAGCGCCCATAACAGCATTGACTAATACCTTTTCTAATTCTAATATTTCCTTGGCTATCACATTTAGTTGTTGTCGCACTTCATTGGATTCTTTGTCCAGCTCTTCGATTTCAATCAAGCTTCTAAAATATTCATTGTTAGAAAGTGCTTCGCTGACATAGTGTAGCTCCAGCTTTTCTTGGCTTTCTTTAAGTATTTTTGAATAATTATCAGTTTTGCTATTGCATAATTCGAGGACAGAGATCACCTTATTTACGCTACTACTAAATGCAGTAAAAATAGAAGTTGTATTTTGTGTATCTAGAGATAGTATTTCAAATGGATTTCCAAGTTTAGTATTCATGGTGTCAGACCAATATTTCAACTTAGTATCAATTTCTATAAGGACGCTCTTAAATTCATTAACTGCATCTTTGTATCCTTCCTTATATTCATCATATAAGTGATCTTCCAGTGGCACTGAAAGGTGAAATCCCTGTTTTATACTTTCAATGAATTTAATGCCATCTTCTATTTTTGTTTTTAATGAAATATAGTCTGCACTAAAATGTGCATTTAGTGCATTAATTCTCTCTTTTGCTATTGCATTTCCACAATATCCACAAACTTCACTACCTATTTTTGAATGCAATTTCAAGCCCTCTTCTACCCATCTATTGAGTAGTTCGTCATTAACTAATTGCTCTATTTGATTAGACACAATATTGGTTTGTAAAACTAGATTCAACCTGGCTTCAAATTCAATTAAGTTATTTGAATTAGGCAATTCAAACTCCAGGGGAATAATTTCTTTTACCTCTGGCTTAACTGCCATAATGACTTTGCTTAGATCTGCATCAGTAAGAATCGAAGTTGCATTTACTTGTTGTTTATGCCTATCGATAAATGCTGATAGTTTATTTCTATCATAGTTAAAATAGTAAGTATCTTTTGTGTCAATGACCTTAAAAGAATTTTTAATCCCTTTTGCAATATCTGAAAGGAACTTCTCATTTACTTTTCTTTTATCCCTGGCTCCATTTTCAGCATTCAGCAATCTGTCAACAAGACTCTTTTTCTCTTTATTTAGTTCTTTGAGTTTTGCCTTTTCTTCAATCCTTTCTTTTGATACCAAAAGAATGCTTTTGGCGCCTTGTTCCTCAAAATTTATATTCTCTGCAACGAAGTATTTATTAAATACTTTTAATTTCAATGAATTACTTGACAATGATGCCCCATTTGTCAGCTTTTGCTTATCTGCTAATTCAATTTCAAATTTAGCATCCAGGTGTTCGTCTGGAATAGATTTTTCTTCAACATACTGAAGCAGATTAGAAAATGTGCTTTTCCCACTTCCATTCCAACCATAGAATAAATTATATTTTGAAAAGTCTGACAATGATGAAGACCTTGTGAAATCTTGAAATATGCGAAATCCATGGATTTTGTTGATGCTTTTAATCATAAGTAAGAGATTTTTGGTGTCACAACTATTCGAAAAATAGAGAAAGTCCTAAAAAGTGGATAAGCCAACTCAATATACACGACAATATAATGTAATTGTAAGTTAACAGTTTGTTATTGATACCCTGTTCGTTCAATCATGTTTGCATTTTAAAATCCAGTCCAGAGTATTGAGAAGATAGGAAAGAGAATGCTGCTTAAAATTAGCTGATAACAGTGCAGAAAGTAGATTCTGTAAGATGTTGAAATTGATACTTTCAATTGGTGTCAATAATTTTTTTTAATGCTATTGGCAAATAAATCGAACCATAATAATTTTACAATTCAGTTTTAAAATGGCCAAAGTTTCCTTGGGATATTTTGGTCAGGTGATATAAAAATTAATTCACAAAAAAATAAAATATGAAAAATTACAAAACGAGCAATCAGCCTGGATTCAGGTGATGGAAAATTATTTATTCTTAGATGGAACAACAGCTTTTTTACATTCCAGAGAACATAGATATAGATGATATTATCAGGAAAAATTCAATCAGCCACATAGATGGTTTTAATAGAGATAAGCTACTCTACATTTTACACCTTCTTGCAGAAATCCCCTCCAGAAACAAAGATTTAACAGACGAGGAAGGTTATGTACCTATTAATGCTGAAATCCTGAAACAATGGATTGGCAAAGGATATTCTGACTATTTAACCTACCTACTGGAAGCTGGTATTATTGAAACAGATGACCAGTTTATTGTTGGCGTAAAATCAAAAGGATATAGATTTTGCGAAAGATACCAGCAATCACTTAAATCAATTCCTATTACCAATTCTATTCTGCTCAAAAAGATGGAAGGCATTAAACAGCCCAATAAGGGCACAAAGGAGCCTCAAATTTTCAATAATGTTACTTACAGTAGTGGAATGGCGATTGAAAAAAAGGAGCCAGTTAATGCCTCTACAGCTAGCCAATTTGATCTATCTTCTATTGGCAGTAAATACACTCCAATAGAAAGATGGTATAAAGCTGGTGGCTTGAATATTAATGATAAGCTGGCACATGCGTACAATGCAGAAATATATTTACAAAAGAAAAAAGACAGATCGAAATGGGATAAAACTATTAGTGGTAGAGGGATTGAGTGGAAAAACCCCTATACACAGTATCTTGGTACCCATTTGAATATTGAGAAGATAAGGAGAGGTTTATTTAACGCACATTTTGACCAAAATGTATTCAGGTATCATTCTGCACTGACTTCCTGTAAAAGAGAAATAAGAAATGCTGTTACCTACGATGGCGAAGAATTAGTTTCTATAGATTTGTCAAACAGCCAGCCTACTTTGCTTACTTTGCTGTTAGACGATGGATTCTGGACGAATGAAGCGAAGGGAGGAAAATTGAATTCTTCAGATATTCCTTACTTATTCATTACTCCAATATTCGCCAACCACAAACACTTATCCAATACCATTACTCTGTGCAAAAATGCCCAGAATAATAGAATAATGGAGGGGGATGAAATGTGGAATTATTATCGAATGGTTAGTAGTGGAAATTTTTATTCTGAATTTCGTCATCTGCTAAAAGATAAGCTAGGATTTGATTTTAAGACAAATGATGAAGTAAAACCCATGCTATTCACTGTGCTGTTTACAGATAACAGATTCATTGGACAAGAAGAAGCTGCACCTAAAAGAATTTTCAGAGATATATTTCCCCAAATATATGAGATCACAGCATCCATCAAAAGAGCGAAAGCTGAAAATTTACCTATCCTGCTGCAAAGGATTGAAAGCTACATCATGTATCATCGTGTAGTTGCAAGAATTGCTCAGGAAAAATCATATCTGCCAATTTTTACACTCCATGATTCTGTCGTAACATTGAAAGGATATGAAGAGTATGTAGAGAATGTAATGAAAGAAGAGTTTGGTAAATGTCTTGGATTTACACCTCATTTTAAGCGAGAGTACTGGATTGAGAACAAGCTAAAAATGGCAATATAGCCAGGAAATGTCAGCAGGCGCAGGAATCATTCTCGTGCGTCTATTCCTATTAGAGAGTAACTTATAATTCTGTATTACTGTTAAGGCAAAAAGGCAGGAACTATGTCCTGCCTTTGCTCAAACTGTCTTACACACCTAAATGTATTTTTTTGAATGGCTTTGCCATATTTAGGCAACTTTCCTTTCAATATGTGCATAGTGATATATCACTCCTCCAAATGAATATTTCTCTGATGATATGGCGTTGTCGAAATAGATATTGTTCCTATGCCCATTACTAGCCAACTCCTTCAAAATGTATACAAGCACAGTTTCTGGAATTAAAACAGTACAATGACTGATTTTGGTATCATCCATCAGTAAGAATATATAGTCAAAATCGGCTGTTTGATACTCCCCTGTATACTCATTTAAAATGATGATATCTGATTCTGATATTTGAGAGATTGCTTCATCCTTAGCAGCATTTATTTTGAATCGCATGTGGTATATTTTAAATTGTTTTAAGTGATTTGAGTTATTTCTTCCTATTTTATATAACATAAGGGCGGTGGCTTGTTCCTTTGAATCATATCTTGTTGTTTTGTTCGATTCAAAGGTGCCAAATTGGATTATGTCCTTTAGTCCTGAACAAGTACTGTCAGGACTAATCAGTTGTTGAAATGTAATGTGGTAAGGGGTTTTGTTTTCCTTATTTCAGCTTTGAAGTATTAATTCTATCTCCTTTTAAGGCTCTTTTATCTTCTTTGCTAGGGGTTAAAAGTGTATCAATTGATGAAGGGCTGAGTGGTTGCCCATCTTTTTCAATGAAATTATTGAGGAGGAAATTTTTTATTTGCTCTTTTGTGGCCTTGATCAATGGCTCCCCTCCATTCTCAACATTTGAATATAAGTCATAAAACAAGGTTATAAGGACTTTGGATTTCCCCATCCATTGTAATTTGTGGGAAGATTGGGGGGACGAGGATAGGTTTAATTTTTTGGGTGCTTCAGTATCATCAGGAACATTGTATTTATCTATAAGTTCTGCTTTCAAATCTTTAAGACAATTGGCGATAAAAATGTATTTATTCACATAGTCCAATCGCTCTGCATAAAGAATAAGGGGATTAAGGGTTTTATAGATAGTTTTTAGGTAGAGGATTTGCTTCTTTTCATCATCTATTCCCAGGATAGCATTGTCAATGAGATCAAGTGCATTAATCATCCCTCCTGCAACCCTTTCTTCCAGAATCTGAGTAAAAGATATTTTTTCAACATTGGCTTGGGAGTTTTCGTCAACTGCATTCGTAGATGCATACTCGATCGTATCATTTTGGAAATCCCTATTTAAAACTGGGGCGAATTCAGCACCCAGCAAAAATTTCATTCGTTCTTTGGCTATATGGTTTCTTAGGATAAGGTCTTTAAAGTATTGTAGGGGGTGTTGCATAATAGGTGTAGGTTTTGTTTCCCTACACCTAATTTAATAAAAGTTTGAATTTCAGCTACAATTTGAACCAAAATACCAGTATAATAAGGAAGACGAAACCCATAAGAAACTGAATGATTGGATTCTCTTGTAGGTAGGAGTATTTATTAGGAATGACTTGTTTTGCAATAAAAGTTCCTATACCCCAACAAATAAACCCCATCACCAGGATCGTCCAGATCAACATGATTTTATCCATTGGTAGATGTGTTTAAGTTATCAGATAATTTCACCCTTAATGCCTGCATATCCTGGCTAATCTTCGAATCCACCACTTTCGCATAAATCTGAGTAGTCTTCAAATTGGTATGCCCCAACATCTTCGACACACTTTCAATAGGCACCCCATTACTCAGTGTAATTGTCGTAGAAAAGGTATGCCTGGCTAGGTGGAATGTCAGTTTCCTGGATATTTCGCACAAATCCCCAATCTCCTTCAGATATGCATTTACCTTCTGATTGCTGGGGATAGGGAAGATGAAATCCCTTTTTCCCTCCAGGGAATGCAACTCCAGGTACTTTTCAAGAATAGCCAATGCTTGGGGTAGGAGGGGTAGGCTAGTGCGCACATTGGTCTTTTGCCTGAAGGTGTTCACCCATTTCCCACCATCAACCCCAATGATGATGTGTGAGGGCTTCAGTTGCTTCACATCTGCATAGGCCAACCCAGTGTAGCAGGAGAAAAGAAAAATATCCTTAATCCTGGCCAGCCTGAGATTGGGAATAATTTTATTCTCCAGTTTCTGAAGTTCATCCAGGGTGAGAAATCCTCTTTCCACGAGCTTTAAGGAGCATTTAAAATTCCTGAAAGGATTATTATCCAGCCAGCCATGAGCAATGGCCATGTTGGTGATCTTTTTCAGGAACTGGATATATTTGATGGTGGGGTTGTGGCTAATCAACTCCACTGTTTTGAGGTAAATCTCAAAATTCACTACAAACTGATGATTCAGCTCCTTCAGGAAAATATCCTTTCGTTTATACTGATGGATGATATAGCTCCTGACCTTGCGCTCCAAAGTCTTGTATTTCGTATTGGTGGCTTTGGCGTTCTTGATCCCTGTTCCCTTTGCCAGAAGGTCATTGTGGTAGGTTAGGGCTTCCAGTAGGGTTTTCCTTTCAATATCAGCACCAGCCAATCTGTGTTTTATCAGATCGAGGGAAATGGGTGTTTCCTGCTCCAGCAGAGAATTGTAAATGGAGAGGATTTTAGTTCTGAGGGATGCTAAAAGTTTATTCATTTCCTGGGCTTCAGGCTTGTTGCCTTTTACCTGGTACTTC
Source organism: Chitinophaga rhizosphaerae (assembly GCF_003958645.1). GTDB lineage: Bacteria > Bacteroidota > Bacteroidia > Chitinophagales > Chitinophagaceae > Chitinophaga > Chitinophaga rhizosphaerae. Next base: position 480,148 of record NZ_RXLO01000002.1, on the reverse strand, counting down.
TTCGCATCCCATGATTTTTCTTCGATGAATAAGCCTGTATTGTGGTTGAGCCTTTTCCCTTCATGGGTGATCCTGGCAAAGATGGGAATGCCTCCCTTTTGCGTCTGCCTGGATTTGTAGAGAAAGAAACTGACGAAGATTCTATTGCTTTCCATGTAGAAGTTTTTACGCTCCTTCCAGGAAGGCATGGCTAAAAGTAGTAAATGTGTAATGGGTTGATATAGATGTTATTAAAGGTGCTTTTACTGCTACCTACAAAGAAATGTACTGCTACCTTCAGTGATACCTTCTGTTATAAAAAACAGGTTGTTTCTTCAGTTCGCCCACATAACTTTTTTACTTAATTCTATATCTGTAAAACCTGTAGAAGTTAATACAGGAAAGGGTTGCAACTCCCCCAAAACAAAAAATGCCCAAAGACCGAAGTCAATGAGCATTTAAAGCTTGCGGAGGAGAAGGGATTCGAACCCTTGATTTTCTTACTCCAGCCCTCCAAAAGTGTTATCGCTTGGTTTTCTGATATTTACGAAACGCTGATTATTTAATATGAATGTGGTTTTGTGGGCTTGCGTAGACTTTTACGTAGAGTGCCGCAAACTTGTTTGCGCTATCAATTCTCATTTTCGGGAATTATAGACCAAAATTCAATCTTATTCCGCCGCCAACGCCTCTCAACGAATGTCCTCCTGCAAAAACTTCGATCGTCTTGTATTGATAGCCAACATATCCGCCGCCGCCAAATGTTGCTTTCTCATTAAAAACGTGGTGTGAGGCACCTTGATTCACGTAGTCATATTTTTCGCCGCCGCTGGCAACAATTTGTAGATTCAGCCCCTTCCAAACATATCTGCTGTATCCCAAATCAATTGTATAAAAGAAATCTTTTATGTCTGAGTAGCCCGGAGGATAAACCCGGTTTTCAGTCCTATCGGCCTTTCCTTCTTTGTCAGTAAACTGATAAGTGGCGCCAATATGAAACCTGCTCTTATTAAGTTTAAAAAAGAGGTCTACATTTAAGCATTTCTCGCTATGGAAACCAGCAGACAACCCAACGGCTTTCGTTTGAGCAAAAGCAACTGTCGGAGCAATAAACAGGAACAAAATAAGTGCTTTTTTCATAGTGATGGCGAGGCTGTTCTTTTACAATAAGTTTTTTTAAGTAAATGCTATAGGCTAGAAAGAGTCTTTAGTTTTCATCTTCTCGCTGAACGTAGTAAGAATGGCTTGGGCCTCCGTCATAGCGTAGTTTTTCACACTATAGAATACTTTGTCTTCAGTTTTTTTCGCGTCGCCAGCAAATCTCCTCATGAAAACTTGCTGGTTCAAATCACCATATTCGGTTCCTGTAGATGGTCCATATGCGGATGTCAGTTCTCTTCCGGAATGCCTAAAATCTGACAATACCATTCGGTACTTACCATCTCGAACATCAATAGACATTACATAAGCTATATTTCCAAAAGGGTTTTTAGGAAATGACATCATTGCTTTTCCAATAATCTTACCTGCTTCTTTATCGTGCATATCAACAACTGCTTTAGCGGATCCGTAAGATTTCGAAACCCACTCAAATGCGCGAACAAATAATTCATCCTTTTTATCTGCTGAAGATTCGGTAATTGAGAATTCAAACGGACTGGGGTAATTCTGTTTAATTATTTTTCCTCCAGGCGCACATGCTGAAAATAATATCAAACTAAAACAAACAGTAAATGAGATGTACTTCATGGTATTCTTTATTTATAATGCGCATATACAATGCGTACTGCGGTATTATGTTTGTTGAACCTACTACCTATTAACTGAGTTAACCTCCAAAACTGTACGACATGAGCCGCAAGAAAAGAAGACTGGGGCCGGGCGCAGCTATTTCTCCAAATCCCGCCATGCTATCATGGTATCTCGCTCAATTTCCTCCAGCGCCTTTTCCACCGAAATCCCCAGGCGCTCCGCTTCCTGTTTCGCCACCCGCTGAACCAGCACCTTCAACAGAGCACGCTCCCGGTTAAGTTCGTCTCCAGGTAAAGCGGGCTTCCCTATTCCAACCAGTTCAGTGCGAAAATGAGCTTTAAAGTTATCTAGATGTTCCTGATATACTTTCCCGTTAGAGCCCAATAAGGTGGAAAAGTGTGTTCTGGTATACCCTAACCGTTTCGCAATTGCTTCGTTGGTTAAAGGCGCACCGGCCATTTTGCTGTTATTTTTTACAATATCTACCAGCTTTTGAAGCTCTATTTTGAAATCCATTTAATAAAAATTATGTTCGATTGAATAACATCGAAAGTTTTACAATCGAACATTTATCTCTTGGAATGTTCGATAATCGCACATAGATTTGTACTGTAATCGCACAGCAAAGTTACACTGTGGTTACTGAAAAATTACACGTGAAAGTACGCAAAAATCGTAATACGTATGATTCCGGCAGATAAGAAAGAAGAAATAAAGGAATTGTTGAAGCAGGTGAACGTGGCGGATATCTGCCGCCAGCATGGCCTGAGACCCGCTTCGGTGTCGGAATCGCTGGGCGACCGGCGCCGGGATCATACCGCTTTAAAGGTTGTGGTGAGGGAGGCAAGGAAGATCGTAGCACAACAGGCCGCGGAAATCGATAACCTTTAAACTACCCTCGCCATGAGCCCCGAACGTATCGACAAACTTGAACAAAACTTATTGGCGCTCCGGAAGATCGCTGACTGGCTGCTGGAAGAGGTGCGGGCGGAGAAATCCGCCTCACCCGCCCGGCGGCAGAATAAAAGGCAGGCTCGGGTGGTCGATCTTAAAACGCGCATTCTCTGTGGCAGACTGAAGCCAGACCACTTGCGCACCCCTAAAACCAAGAAAGCATGATCCACATCATCGATTATATCGTCGGCGCCGATGGTCTCGGCCTTTTCATCGCCTGGGATCGCGACTGCATTCCGCAGGAGGATCGCGAATTGGAGAACGGGGAGTTGCTGGAATTGTTACTGCAAGCCGGTTACATCTGCGATTACCACCAGCATAACGGCGCGGATGTAGCAGTGTTGATCGACGGCTTCAAATACTGGACGGATCTCCAATCCTTCCTCCGCGACGAGCTCAGCGATCAGATGTGCATCAATCTTTTACAGGAACAACTTAAACAGGTATAACCGCCTCTTCCGGAGGTAATTCATAACACAAATTTTACCAATACAATTATGGAAAATTACACTCTTCCCACGGGGAAAGTCCTCGTATTGCGTTCATGTGAGCCGGATATGACCAGCCACGGAGGCTTCAAATGGCCTGAATCCGGCCCCGTTACCTGTCCTGACTGGAAAGACAACACCGAATGTGGCAATGGGCTACATGGCTGGCTCTGGGCACAAGGTAATTTTGACCTCAAATTTAAAAGTCCGCAGGCAAAATGGCTTGCACTGGAAGTAGACGAGAAGGATATCCGCGAATTGAGCGGTAAGGTCAAGTTCCCCGCCTGCACTGTTCTTGTAACCGGTACATTCCGCCTGGCGTATGATTTCGTTATGAAGTATTTCTGGCTGAAGCATGCCGCCGAGTTGCGCCTCCAAGTAGTGCAGGACCCTACCGCAAAATATTCTGACGAAGAAGGTGTCAGTGTAGTGACCACTGAATTTAAAGCCTCAGCATCCGCTGCTGGCGATGGCGGGCACGCATCCGCTGCTGGCAAGTACGGGCACGCATCCGCTGCTGGCTATGGCGGGCACGCATCCGCTGCTGGCGATGGCGGGCACGCATCCGCTGCTGGCGATGGCGGGCACGCATCCGCTGCTGGCTATGGCGGGCACGCATCCGCTGCTGGCTATGGCGGGCACGCATCCGCTGCTGGCTATGGCGGGCACGCTGTAGTACTCGGGCTTAACGGAAGAGCATGTTGCGGAGAAAACGGGGCGCTGATCCTGACTTACTGGGATGGTACCCGCAACCGTCACGTTGTTGGCTACGCCGGCGAGAACGGCATTGAGTCAGGGAAATGGTACAAACTGAGCGATAAAAAGGAACTGGAACTGATTGCAGACGCGATTTGAATGTGAAACATTGGAAGAGTAGTCCGGGTTTTTCTAAATCTGGAATTTTCTCACCCTTTTAATTCAATAAACTATGGACAACAATACCATCCTCGCAGGGGCCATAATTGCGGCTTACTACCTGCTTTGCACCATCGCTTTTTACCTGTACAATAAAACCGGTAAATCATGAGCCCGATCACACTCGTACTCGGCGGTATGCTGTGCCTGGCACTACTGTGTCTGTTCGCTTACTTTCTCGGTAAACTTTTTAAAGCCCTGGGAGATGACACCACTTTTTGCTCACATTGTGACGATGACGATGTTCATTGTCCTGTATGCCGCAATGCGGAAGGTCTTTAAAGAACCATCGCATGACCGGAGTAATAACGATAGTGGCGTCCGGCCGCGTGTGGTTCCAGGAACGGTACAGCTTCATCGACGATCGCAGGCGCATCTTGTCAAGGATTTCGGAAGAATTCGAACCGCCGTACGAAATCATCATTATGCCGGACGTGTCCGAAGAAATCGAAGTACTGCACTGGTCGAAATTGCAGGTGCAGTTTTCACTCTCGCCCTTATCTGCACTGCGATCTGGTGCATCGTCAAACGTAAACATCAAAAAAGCAATATAGGTATGAACATCAGTATGACTTTGACCGCTGATAAAGCGGCAGATTTTGAAAAGCTGGCTTTGGTCTTTTCGGCCCTGGCAGACAGCTCGTGCGCGCCCGGTGTCAAATCTGGCGATTCTGCTAAGGCTTTAGCCGCCCCAACAACCTCAAAGGTTGCAGCACCTTTATCATCCGGCAACGTTGCCGAGAAACAGACACTAGCACCCGCTGCTGTTGAAACAGAAGGCAAAACTCTCTCGCTTGAGGATGTCAGGAAAGCCTCCAAAGCTAAGATCGATGAAGGCAAACAGGACCAGGTTAAAGAGACGCTGGAGAAATTCGGTGCAAATCGACTCACCGCGCTGGAAAAGGCTGATTACTCCGCATTCATGGCCGAACTGGATAAGTTATGAGTTCTCATGCATTCCTCCCTCCCTCCAGTGCTAAAAGATGGATCGCATGCACTCTCTCCGCTCATTTGGAAGCTCAATTCGAGGATAGAGCCGGTATAGAGGCAAAACGGGGTACCCTCGCTCACCTGCTCGCTGAGACGATGCTAAAGGAGAAATACGGGCTCATCTCTACTACAGAATCTGCTGCTATCCTGAAGGAATGTAAGCTCTCGCCATTGTACGATGACGCCATGCAGGTCTACATGGAAGACTATGTGGCCTACGTGGTTGAGACTTTTGAGACTATCCAGGCGGCGACCCCTGATGCAGCTATTTTCATCGAGGTTAAGTTGGATATGACGGAGTATGTTCCTGAAGGCTTCGGCACCGGCGACGTCACCATTATCGGCGACGGCCGCATGCGGAACATCGATTTGAAGTATGGTAAGGGCGTGTTAGTGTCGGCGGAACGTAACGAACAAATGATGTTATATGCGCTGGGGGCTATCCGAAAGTATGGAATCCTTTACGACATAGATGTCGTTGAGATGACCATATATCAGCCGAGGCGCGATAACATCTCTGATTGGGAGTTGCCGACTACCGAACTGCGCAAATGGGCCGAAGAGGTGGTGAAACCTCGTGCGAAACTCGCTTTTGAGGGAAAGGGCGAGTTCGTTCCCGGAGAGCACTGCCACTTTTGCCGCGGTAAAGCGGTATGCCGGGCCAATGCGGAAAAGAACCTCGAAATCGCCCAATACGATTTCCGTGACGGGCATTTGCTCTCTGACCAGGAGGTGGCGGACATCCTTTCCCGCGCCGACCAGTTCCAGAAATGGCTCACTGCTGTGGAAGAGTTTGCGCTCGAATCGGCTGTCCAGAAAGGCAAACGCTGGCCTGGTTATAAGCTGGTAGAGGGCCGCAGCAATCGGGTGTATTCCGACAGGGAAAAAGCTGCGGATGCGCTGAAGGCTGGTGGCTTCTCCGACACGCAGATATACGAGCCTCAAACTTTACTCAGCATCACCGCCATGGAGAAAGCCATCGGGAAGAAAGCGTTTTCGGTGCTACTGTCCGATCTCATCGACAAACCGCCCGGTAAACCTGCGCTTGTGCCAGTTTCCGATAAACGGCCAGAGCTGAACAGCATTGAAAGTGCTCAAAACGATTTTTCTTAATTGATTCAAAACCAATATTTAACAATGACAACTACAACCAATCCCGGCAAAGTGATTACCGGCCTTGTGCGCTTCAGCTACGTACATGTATTTGAAGCCGTCGCCCTGGAAGAAGGGCAGGAGAAGAAGTTTTCTGTTTCCCTCATCATCCCCAAATCGGACAACGAGACAGTTGACAAGATCAACGCGGCGGTGGAAGCCATTAAAGCGCAGGTGAAGGCAAAGAACGGCGGCAAACTGCCGGCCAAATTTAAGCTACCGCTGCGCGATGGCGATGAAGAACGCCCTGACGACGAAGCGTATGCCAACAGTTATTTCCTCAACGCCAACTGCAAACCGCAGCCTGGTGTCGTGGGGCCGCTGAAGGATAAGGACGGTAAACCGTTGCCGATCACGGATCCCGCGCAACTCTACAGTGGCTGTTATGGTCGTGCCAGTATCAATTTTTACGCTTTTGATACCAAAGGGAATAAGGGCATCGCCTGCGGCCTGAACAACCTGCAGAAGCTCCGCGACGGGGAGCACCTGGGTGGTCGTAGCCGTGCGGAAGACGATTTTTCTGATGATCTCCCAATGGATGACGGAGACTTGCTTGATTAACCTGCTGGGGCTTCGGCCCCAGCCTTAAAACCTCCTCGTATGCAATTCGAAGATATTCAAAGACTTATGCAACAGATTAGCGGATTGGATACTGATATCCGCAAACTGCAACGTTGCGCCACCAGGTTGAAAGATCTGGATGCTGTAATCGGTTTGAAGTTAGTTCTTCCAAAAGCAGCGCCTGTCGAACATTTTGATGGAGCAGCCAACCCTATGGCATTCCCTATCGGCGGGCTTATGGAAGGTCTCATGTCAACCTTTATACGAAAAGCCCCGCCTTCCGAAGATTTCCACTTCAATATCACGGAGGTAGAAGCTCTCCAGATCCTCGGTGTGATCGTAGCCCATAAGGAGGCTGCGCGGATGCACCATATTAAACAGCTGGCAGACGCCGGCATCTCCATTTCTCTTTAAATCTATTGATATGCAAAACGCTTTCACCGACCGTGACCTGATGCCATTTGGCAAACATCGGGGCAAAGCCATGGCCAATGTGCCCGCACCGTACCTGCTTTACTTGCTCAATGCCGGAATCGATCACCCGGGTGTAAAAGGGTACATCCTCGATAACCTGGATATCCTGAACAAGGAAGCCGCAAAAGTAAAACGCTGATGCGTACGCTGGCCATAGATATAGAAACCTTTTCCTCTACCGATCTGACAAAGTCAGGCGTTCACAAGTACGTGGAGGCTCTGGACTTTGAGATCCTGCTGCTTTCCTACGCCATCGATGGCGGCGAACCTATGTGCGTTGATCTGCTGGCAGGCGACACGCTGCCAGTCGACATCCTTGATGCGCTTACCTCACCTGCGGTGCTGAAAACCGCCCATAACGCGGTTTTCGAACGCACATGTATGGCCAAATATTTCGGCCTGCCAATGCCGCCGGAGCAGTGGGAGTGTACAATGGTGAAGGTCGCCATGCTCGGCCTGCCGCTATCGCTGGATGCTGCAGCAAAAGCGTTGAAGCTGGATGCAGAGAAAGACGCGGCCGGCAAAGCGCTTATCCGCTACTTCTCGCTACCCTGCAAACCGACCAAAACCAATGGTGGCCGCACCCGTAACCTCCCGGAGCACGACCCTGAGCGGTGGGAAAAATACAAGTCTTACAACCTGCAGGACGTTCGCGTCGAGCTGGCAATCCGCGGCAAGCTGTCTGCTTTCCAGATCCCCGATCAGGAACGCCGCCTCTGGCAACTGGACCAGTACATCAACGACAACGGGATCCTGGTGGACACCCTGCTGGTGCGCAACGCCATCCGGCAGGATCTTGCCTACAAAGAGACGCTGACCGAGGAGGCGGTGCGGATCACGGGGCTCGATAATCCCAACAGCGCCACCCAGCTCAAAGACTGGTTAGGGAAGGAGATGGACAGCGAAGTGGAAACCCTCCGTAAGGATGATATCCCCGCTCTGCTGCAGGCGACCGATAAAGAAGCCGTGCAGCGCGTGCTGCAGATTCGGCAGGAAATGGCAAAGACATCTGTGAAAAAGTACAAGGCTATCGCAGCATGCGTGTGCGCTGACCGCCGCGTGCGGGGGCTGCTGCAGTTCGGTGGGGCGAACCGAACGGGTCGGTGGGCCGGGCGCCTGGTGCAGGTGCATAACCTGCCGCGTAACGAAATGTCCGATCTGGAGCTGGCCCGCGAGATGGTGCGACAAGATAACCTTGGCGGGTTGGAGCTGCTTTTCGGGAACGTGCCGGACGCGCTTTCGCAACTTATCCGCACCGCCTTTATCGCGCCGAAAGGCCACAAACTGCTGGTAGCCGATTTCTCCGCCATCGAAGCGCGCGTTATCGCATGGCTGGCAGGGGAGAAGTGGCGGCTGGGCGTTTTTGCCACCCACGGGAAAATTTACGAGGCCTCCGCCGCCCAGATGTTCGGCGTGCCGCTGGAGAGTGTTACGAAGGGCTCCGACCTGCGCCAGAAGGGAAAAGTGTCCGAGTTGGCGCTGGGCTACCAGGGAGGGCCGAACGCGCTTATCAAGATGGGAGCACTGAAAATGGGCATTGTCGAGGAAGAGCTGCCACGGCTGGTGGCTATGTGGCGCCAGGCCAATAAGGCGATCGTGCGGTACTGGGACTGTGTGGGGAACGCCGCGATCGAGGCTGTTGAGTTCGGCCAGCCTGTAACCATCAGTCATGGCATCGTCCTCCGTATGGAACGCAATATCCTTTTCATCCAGCTGCCCAGTGGCCGGCGCCTGGCGTATGTACACCCGCAGCTTCGCCCGGGAAAGTACGGTGGTACCGTGCTCGCTTACGAGGGGATGGATCAGACCACAAAGAAGTGGGGCATGCAGGAGACCTATGGCGGCAAGCTGGTCGAGAACATCGTGCAGGCCGTAGCCCGCGACTGCCTCGCCGTAGCTATGCTGCGGCTATCGGACGCCGGGTACCGGATCGTAATGCACGTTCATGATGAGGTCGTGCTGGAGGTTCCCGACACTGCCAGCTCCACGGAGAAAGTAAACGAAATTATGGGCATGCCCATCGACTGGGCGCCCGGACTGCCGCTGAAAGCGGAGAGCTTTGAAACTTCATTTTATAAAAAGGATTGACATGAAAATATTTTTTAAAGATACGGGGTTAGAGAATCTTCAGCGCGCCATTGAACGCGCTGCGCAAAGAGACGCGCAGGGAAAACAGTGTAGCCCGGAAAATGACTTCGTCAACCGCCCCGGTCATTATACGGCCGGCGCCATTGAAGTCATCGACTTCATCGAAGACCAGGGGTTCAATTACCGCATCGGCAATGCGGTGAAGTACCTGTGCCGTGCCGGGCGTAAAGATCCTGCGAAGCATGTCGAGGATCTGCAGAAAGCGATCTGGTACATCAACCGGGAGATTCAGACACTGGAAAAGGATAAGCCATGAGAAAGTTCACGCCAGAGGAAGACGATTTTTTACGTAAGAATTACCTGACCGTGCCGGCAAAACGGATGTCGATCCTTTTGGGGCGATCGGAAAGCGCTGCGCGGCAGCGAATGGCGTTGCTGGGGCTGGTGGCTCCGCCGGAAGTGATTGAGCGATTTCGGAAAGAAAGTCAGTTCAAGAAAGGGCAGGTCTCATTCAATAAAGGACGGAAGCAATCGGAGTACTGCAGCCCGGAAGGTATCGCACGGTCAGCGAAAAACCGCTTCAAAAAGGGCCAACTGCCCCCGAATACCTTGTATGATATGGCAATTACTGTACGAAACGATAAGCGTGGCGTGCCATATAAATTCATCCGGGTCTCGCAATCCGTATGGATACCCCTTCAGCGGTACGTATGGGAGAAAGAAAACGGCCCGTTGGCCAGAGGACTGAAAGTGATCTTCAAGAACGGCGATACGATGGATTACCGCCCTGAGAACCTGGAAGCCGTTTCCTGCCGCGAGCTCATGCAACGCAACTCCGTTCACAACCTTCCGAAACCGATTGTGCAGACCGTACAGCTTCGCGGCGTACTCAACCGTCAGATTAACAAACGCATTAAACAGTTGAAAGATGAAAAACAAAATCAGTGACCTGCGTGATCACATGTTCGCCGCGCTCGAACGGCTTGCCAACGAGAACATGACCCCAGAGGAGCTCAACACCGAGATCGAGCGCTCCAAAGCGATTTCAGACGTAGGCAAGGTTATCGTGGAGTCCGCAAAGACAGAGGTTCTATACGCCAAGCTGACCGGGCAACGCCACGAGGCGCCCACGAAGTTCCTGCAGCTTGACGAGGATGGCATTCGTAAAATCGAACGTCCTGCAGGAACCTACAGCAATAAATCGCCTATGGGAATTGCCGGCAGCGAGGAATAAACCCAAACAAACATGACATCACAGACTATGCAATATGACGGCCAGCTGGATATCGCCACTGGCCGCTACCGGATGGAGCGGAATTGGAAGAACAAGCAGGTGCTATGGTCTGACCTGGTGGCGAAGCTCTCCGCCACCCACCGAACAACGGAGACCTACCAGGAGTACCTGAAGGCGAAGAAGTCGCGGCAAGATGAAATAAAAGATATCGGGGGATTCGTTGGCGGCTACCTGGCTGGTGGCCGGCGTAAGGCCGGCACGGTCGTGCACCGCCAGTTGCTTACTCTCGACCTGGACTTTGCTACACAGGGGGTGTGGGACGAATTCACCCTGCTGCACGACAATGCTGCGGCGCTCTACAGCACGCACAAGCATTCCCCGGAAGCGCCGCGCCTACGGCTTATCCTGCCGCTGGATCGTGAAGTCGGCCCGGACGAATATGTTGCGATCGCGCGGCGGGTGGCCGGGATGGTCGGCATCGAGTTATTCGATCCCACTACTTACCAACCGGAGCGGCTCATGTACTGGCCCTCCACGGCGAAGGATGGGGTTTACCGCTTCGAGCACCAGGACGGCCCCTGGCTTTGTGCCGACGATGTGCTGGCGTCGTACCGCGACTGGCGCGACAGCAGCGAATGGCCGACCAGCAGCCGCGAATCGGATATTACGCTCCGCGAACTGCGCAAGCAGGGCGACCCGTTGCTGAAGCCGGGCATTATTGGTGCATTCTGCCGGACGTACTCCATCGGCGAGGCTATTGAGGTTTACCTGTCGGATGTGTACGATACCTGCGACGTAGCCGACCGCTTTACCTACAAGGAAGGAAGCACCAGCGCCGGGCTGGTGGTGTATGATGATAAATACGCCTACAGTCACCACGGGACTGACCCGACCAGCGGCAAGCTATGCAACGCGTTCGACCTGGTGCGCCTGCACCGGTTCGGCCTGCAGGATGAAGATGCACGGGAAGACACCCCGTCCAATAAGCTACCGTCGTTCCTCGCCATGCAGGAGCTCGCGGCCAAAGACCCCCAGGTGCGCCGGCAATTAGGTGCCGAACGGCTTGGGGAGGCGCATGCCGACTTTTCCGACGACCTGCAGGAGTTGGATGCCGAGCCTGCCAGTGATGAATGGTTGGCGGATATGGACGTGGACAAGAAGGGTAATTACTACTCCACCATCGACAACATCATGCGGGTGCTGCAGAACGACCCGGCACTCAAAGGCCGCTTCGCCCTTAACCAGTTCGAGCGCCGCGAGGTGGCGCTGAAGAACCTGCCGTGGCGCAAAGTCACCCCGCAGACCGCCTACCTCACGGATGTGGACGACGCCGGCGTGAGGCACTACCTGGAAAGCGTGTACAATATCACCGGCGTGCAGAAGGTGCAGGACGGTATGAACCTGGTTACCGCCGCCAACGGCTTCCACCCGGTACGGCAATACCTGGAGGGGTTGAAATGGGACGGCGTGCCTCGTGTGGACCAGCTGCTGATCGACTACCTGGGCGCCGAGGATAATATCTATGTACGCACTGTAATCCGTAAAGTGCTGGTTGCCGCAGTCACCCGCATTTTCCGCCCCGGCGCCAAGTTCGACTACATGATCGTAACTGTTGGCCCACAGGGAAAGAAGAAATCCTCACTGATCGATGCCCTCGGCGGCGCATGGTATTCCGATTCGCTCACCACGGTGCAGGGAAAAGATGCTTATGAAGCCGTACAGGGTGTATGGATCCTTGAAATGGCGGAGCTCGCCGGGCTTAAACGCGCGGAGGTGGAAATCGTAAAGCACTTCATCAGCAAGCGGGTAGACCGCTACCGGGTAGCCTATGGCCGGCGCGTGGAGGACTTCCCTCGGCAGTGCATCCTGTGGGGCACCAGCAACAACCGCAACTTCCTGCGTGACCCGACGGGTAACCGCCGGTTCTGGCCTGTCGATATCCACGTCACGCCGCCAACCAAAGACGTATTCGTTCACCTTACCGAAGAGGAGAGAGGGCAGGTATGGGCAGAGGCGATGGAGTTGTACAGGGCCGGGGAGCCGTTATTCCTTCCCAAGGAGATCGAAGACATGGCCACTGCCGTGCAGGCGGAACACGCCGAGCACGACGAGCGCGCCGGTATGATCGCCCGGTACCTGGACACCCTGCTGCCGGACAACTGGGAGCAAATGGACATCTACCAGCGCCGCGCGTTCCTGGCTGGCGATGAACTGGCGGCGCCAGGCACTCACCAACGCACCCGTGTCTGCGTGGCGGAGATATGGTGCGAGGTGCTGGGAGGGCAGCAGAAGGAGATGAACAAATACAACACGAAGGAAGTACACGACATGATGCGGGCAATGAAGGGGTGGGATGAATGTAGGTCGGCGAAGTCACGATTTGGCTTCTATGGTTTACAAAAAGGCTACGTGAGAACTGATTTCGTGGTAACAGATGATGTTACCACTGTTACCACGAATGTTACCACGAAAAATAAGTCGTGGTAACATCGAAAGACAATACAGTAAGGAATCCTAACCAATTGTTACCACTGTTACCACGAAATACTATAACTTATCGAAAAGGTTAATTAGGGGATGTAGATAAGAATAACACTCGCCTAAACACGCGTAATAGAATGTATGGGAATTTGTGGTAACAGTGGAACAGTGGCAACAAACCTGAAAATGGCACAAGAATCAAAACTCGAAACCCGACTCCGTGAACGTGTGAAGAAACTGGGCGGACTGGCGATCAAAATTTTCATCCTGATGTTCACCGGCTTTCCTGACCGGATTGTCCTGATGCCCGGCGGCCGGTTCTGGATCGTAGAGATGAAGGCGCCAGGCGGATCACTGAGCCCACGCCAGCAGACGGTTCATCGCAAACTCCGCCGGATGGGCTTTGAAGTGACGGTGATATGGGATGAAGAAACATTACAGAACTTTTTTAAAATCATTGAGTTATGAGTAGTAAAAGGGAGAAACAAGAAGAAGGAAGAAAGGCACATGCTAGGAGAATATCCGCCTTTCAAAAACAAGGATTTACCATTTACAGGATCGCAAAGGGCGGATATGATGGGGAGCATTGGGGGTACAAGCATAAAGACGGAAGGAGCGGGGGCGGTTTTGATCGTGACTCGGATGTCATGGATTATTTGGAAAGAATGAACATGGTAAATTTCGAAAAGCCATGAAGTACGCCCCTTTCCCCTATCAGGAACACGCCACCGAGCACATCATCGAACACCCAGCCGCAGGGTTGTTCCTGGAAATGGGTCTCGGCAAAACGGTGTCCACGTTGACCGCGATTGACCGTTTGATGCGGCAGTACATGGAGGTCGGTAGGGTGCTGGTGATCGCCCCGAAGCGCGTGGCGGAGGATACCTGGACGACCGAATGTGCCAAATGGGACCACCTCCGACACCTGCGGATCTCTCGGGTACTGGGCACAGAAAAGCAACGCCTGCAGGCGCTGAAGGCCTCCGCCGATATCTATGTCATCAACCGCGACAACGTTGTATGGCTGGTGGCCCAGCTGGGGGGAGCGTGGCCGTTTGATATGCTGGTCATTGACGAGTCCAGCAGCTTCAAGTCACCGAAGGCGGCGCGGTTCAAAGTGCTACGATCCGTCCGTCCGAAGATCAACCGCGTGGTGATCCTGACCGGCACACCGGCGCCCAATAACATTATCGACCTGTGGCCGCAGCTATACTTGCTGGACCAGGGCAAGCGCCTGGGCAAAACCATCACCGGGTTCCGAACGGAGTATTTCTCAGCTGGCCGCCGCAATGGTCACGTGGTGTACGACTACGTGCTGAACGGCCAGAAGGACGACGGCATCATGGGTGCTGGGATCATGGAGAAGGAGATCTACGACAAGATTGGCGATATCTGCATTTCCATGAAGGCTGCGGACTACCTGCAACTCCCGGAGCGCATTGATCGTTTCGTGCAGGTGCGTCTCCCGGCGAAGATCATGGACCAGTACCAGGAGTTCGAACGTCGGCAGGTGCTGGCACTGGCTGACAACAACGAGATCACCGCGGTTAATGCGGCGGCATTGTCCGGCAAGCTCCTGCAGTTCGCCAACGGCGCGGTATACGACGAGGAGAAGATGGCGCACGAGTTCCACACCGAAAAGCTGGAAGCACTGGAGGAGATCATCGAGTCGGCCAATGGTGCGCCGGTGTTGGTATTCTACTGGTTCAAGCACGACCTGCAGCGCCTTCACAGGCACCTGGCAGCCTATAAGCCTCAGGAGTTGAAGGGTTCTGACGACATCCGTAAGTGGAACGAAGGCAAAACCCGCGTTCTCCTGGCGCATCCTGCCAGCGCGGGGCACGGACTCAACCTGCAAGCTGGCGGTAATATCATTGTATGGTTCTCGTTAACGTGGAGCCTGGAACTTTACCAGCAGGCCAACGCCCGACTGCATCGGCTCGGCCAGGACAACGCAGTGATCGTTCATCACCTGGTCGCCACCGGCACCATGGACGAGGATGTGATGGTGACGCTGGGGGATAAAGCCGATTCCCAGGACGCGTTGATGCGTGCGGTAAAGGCACGGGTAAAAAAATATTTCGGCGTGGCGCAAAAAGTATAACGAATTCAAATTTTTACTATTTTTGTTACATCAGGCTACCCGATTACCCACACAGTTTATAGCCGGTGTAACTCACAAACACTCGGCAATGATCCAAGGAATTAACGTGAAAGAGAGCAGTGGCGAATTGCTTATCGGCATCAAGCGCGAGCAATTCATTGCCCAGATCAATTCCCTTCCCGACAAAGATGGATGGGTAAACCTCATCATCTCCCCGTTGCGCGCCCCGGTTTCGAAGGGCTACACGCACACCGTAAGACCACAAAAACCTAAAAAGCATGGGACGACCGAAAAGCATCAGTAGTCCCGAACGCCTTTACCAGCTGTTTGAAGCATATAAGCAGCTGGTAAAGACTTCGCCTTTTGAGGTACATGACTACGTCGGAAAGGATGCCGTAGAGGTTCATAAGCGTCGTGAAAAGCCACTTACCCTCGAAGGGTTTGAGAACTACGTAGAAGGATTAGGTGTGATTGGCACACTAGCGCACTATTTCATGAACTACGAAGGGCGTTACGAAGCCTTCGTAAGTATCTGCGCGCGTATACGCCGCGAAATCAGGCAGGATCAAATCGAGGGCGGCATGGCGGGAATTTATAACCCCAGCATCACGCAACGATTGAACGGCCTGGTGGAGCGTACCGATGTTACCACGCAGGGAGAAAAGATAAACGTGGACTACGGGAAGTTGAGCGATGGAGCACTTGAAGAAATCGTCCGGGCTTCCGGCGCTGGATCCGAATAAAGCGCTGGCGGAGCTGTGTAGACGCCGTTTTTACCGGTTCTTTCTCGAAATGTGGGAAACGATCGAGGCGGCGGAGCTGGTGCCCAACTGGCACATCGAGTACATCTGTGATGAACTGCAGGATGTGTACGAGAGGTGGGCGCGGGGCGAATCGCAGGACGATGTCCTGATAAACGTACCGCCAGGCTCCACGAAAAGTACCATCGTTACGCAGCTGTTCCCGGCCTGGTTGTGGGTGAAAGACCGATCAGCCAGGATTATTTCCAGCAGCTACGCGGCAGATCTTGCCACGGCGCACGCTGTTAAAACGCGGGATTGCCTGAAGTCGGAGAAGTTCCAGGCCTTGTTCGGCAAGGACTACGTAAAGTTCAAAGACGACACCGACGGCAAGACGCATTACAAGAACGACGCGAAAGGCGAACGTTTCGTAACCAGCACCGGCGGACGGGTTACCGGGATGCATGGCGACTTTATCCTGATCGACGATCCGCTGAATCCGGAACAGGCGACCAGCGATACCGACCTGAAGAAAGCGACGAGGTTCGTTTCCCGCACGCTGGCGACCCGGAAAACGGATAAAAAGCGTTCGGTGACCATTATGGTCATGCAGCGCCTCCACGAGGCGGATCCCGCCGGAGAATGGCGAAAAAAGAAGCTGCTGCGGTACATCTGTCTGCCGGGCGAACTCAGTAAGGACGTCCATCCAGCTGAATTGAAGGATCGGTACATTGACGGGTTGCTGGACGTTCGGCGGTTACCGCGCGAAGCCCTGGAAAAGCTCCAGACCGATCTTGGCAGCTACGGATATGCCGGCCAGATCCAGCAGCGCCCGGCGCCGGAGGATGGTGGGATATGGAAGCGGTGGTTCATCGCTATTCCGGACAACGCTTTCCCGACGCCCGACCAGCTGGAGGACTACGGTTCTGACTGGGACACGGCCTATACGGAGGCGCAGAAGAATGACGCCAGCGCGTATTGTACATCCGGTGCCATCCGGCTGAAGGAGGGCCGTAAGATCTTCATCGACAAGATCGGGCACGCCAAAAAGGAGTTCCCGCAGCTGATCCGGTTTATGAAGCTGCTGCCGGCGCCACACTACGTCGAGGCGAAGGCTTCCGGTAAAAGCGCCAAACAGACGCTGGTGTCCAATGGCATACCGGCGATCGAGGTGCAGGTGGTTGGTGGCGACAAGATCGCCCGGACGAAGATGGCGACGCCGCCGGTGGAAGCCGGCCTGGTGTTTATCCGGCAAAGTCTCGTCGATATGCTGTACGACGATCCCGAACAGGGTCTGCTGGCGTTCCCGAACGGCCTGCACGATGACCTGAACGACGCAATAGTACAAGCCATCCAGCGGCACACGCAGCCGCAAAAGGAATGGTTCTAGATATTTTCTCTGGCTCCGGTTCTCTCCCGATTTGGCCGTAAAACACGGCAAATGAACATTGTCCAACGCTTGAAATACGCGGCACAGGCCTTTGGAGGCCGATTGCCGGTGAATAATGGCGGCATGCGGGAGGTGGGAGCGCAGTTGGTATCCAACTTGCAGAACACCAACCAGTATGTGAAGAACGGGTATTCCGCCAACGCGATCGTATACGCGATCATTTCCTATTCTGCCCGAAAGTTCTCCACCGTTCCCCTTCATCTCTACGAAAAGACCAATGATGCCGCCTTCAAGCGGTATAAGGTGCTTTTGGGTAGTGGCTTTCCAACCACCAAAGCGGCAGCGATCGAGGCTACAAAGTTGCGGCGGAAGGCGCTGAAGGCGGTGGACACCCACCCGGTACTTGACCTGCTGGCGCGGCCGAATCCCATGCAGGGCGGCTCCTCCTTCATCGAGAACCTCTACGGTTTCAAACTCATTACCGGTGCCGGCACAGCCTGGGCGAACCGCGGAGGCATTGAAGGCGGTGAACCGCTGGAGCTGTGGTGTCTGCCCTCGCAAGACATCGACATCGTATGCAAACGCCCTGATTTCCTCGTGCCCGTTGGCTACCAGCTGAAACACGGGTACATCACCAACCTGCGGAAAGAGGACGTACTGTACTGGAAATACTGGAACCCGAACTGGTCGACCGACGGGTCTCACCTGTACGGTATGGCGCCGCTGCAAGCCGGGGCAATGGTCGCCACGGAGCGCAGCAAAGCCGACCGCGCCAGTGCGACCGTTATGCAGAACCTCGGCAGCAAGGGCGTGATGTTCGCGAAAGGGGAGAAGGGCATGTCCGTGGAGCAGCGGGATCAGCTGCAGGACAGGCTCGACCAGGAAGTAAACGGGATCCAGAATCTTGGCCGCGTCGGACTCGCCAATACCGAACTGGGGTATATCAACCTCGGCCAGACTATGCAGGAAATGGCTATGGAGGGCGTGAAGCGCATGTCCAAAGAGGATTTGTGCAACGTGTTCGGCTTTCCGCCGGTTATCCTCGACCCCAGCAAGGGTACGCTGGCCAACCTGGAGGCATCCATAAAATCGTTCGTTACCAACAAGATCATACCGGAGTGGTGCTCCTTGCGCGATGACCTGAATGCCTGGCTGTTGCCGATGTACAAAGACGGCCGGCGCTATTGGCTGGAGCCGGATTTCTCGGCCATCCCGGAGCTGCAGGAGGATCTGGAGAAGCAGGTGAACGCCGTGATGAAGATCTGGCCGCTCACCCCTAACCAGATGCTAGAATACCTGGGCTGGGAGATCGACGAAACCGATCCCGTCAT
This sequence comes from Chitinophaga rhizosphaerae, assembly GCF_003958645.1. GTDB lineage: Bacteria > Bacteroidota > Bacteroidia > Chitinophagales > Chitinophagaceae > Chitinophaga > Chitinophaga rhizosphaerae. Next base: position 461,515 of record NZ_RXLO01000002.1, on the reverse strand, counting down.
GAACCGCAGGTATGCACCTGCCAACTTGGTGCCGCTTGACGAACTGAGCGCCCCGGCTGACGACATTAGTACCGATGTTGAGAAGCTGTTGCGAAATGGAATTTCTGATTATAAATAATCCAATTTTTATGCGTTACACAAACATTGTTGTTGAGAAACAGGAGACAGGGCTTACGTGGGAGAATCCCGTGATAGTGTCACGGAATTTTGACCACATCGCGATCGGTAAGGCATGGCTCCGGATTGGCGCGAATGGCGAAATCGTGGCAGACATTGAAACAGACAATGAGTGTGCTGGTCTTTATCCCGCCATTGGGTACAAGTTTGATACGACCATGCCTGACAAGAAAACGATCACGGGCATTGGACTCTGCGATAACATGAATCTGGATGCAACGATTTCGCCTTTATGACCGATCGGCAGATATGGCGGCAGTTTGAGACGTTTCAGAAACGGTACGAACGCAAATATGCGAAGCAGGTGTACGCCTTGTTGCGGCGCCAGGCACGTCAGATTGCGGCGTACCTCGTCGAGAACGGCATCGAGCAGACGATTGCCGCCATGTCGCTATTGATTCGCCGGCAGGATGTGGCGGATCTGCTGCAGCGCCTGTATACGGATGTAGGAGTCCGCTGGGCGAACATTGAGTACGGCAACATCCTCGACCAGGTGAAAGGTTATGATGTTCCCGTACGCACCAAAGCTTTCGGCTTCAATGCCGAGTGGGAGGCGATACTGAATATCTTTTTCACCGCTTACGGCGGGGATAAGATCACCAGCATTGACGAGACCACCAAGGAATGGCTGATCCGTAAGATCATCGAAGGCCGCGAGGCGGGACTCGGCCCGGAGCAGATCGCCAGATCCATGAGGGATGATAAAACGATCCCGCTGGCACGTGCGCGGGTGATCTCCCGCACGGAGACCGTAGCTGCGGCGAACTTCGGCGGCATGACTGCGGCACGGCGCAGTGGCCTGCGGATGAATAAGCGCTGGGTAAATGCCCACGACGGACGTGTCCGCGAAACGCACAAGGACGTGGCACAGGGTGGCGTGGGAGGTGAAGTTGTGCCGCTGGAGCAGCCGTTCAGCAATGGCATGATGCATCCGGGTGATCCGCAAGGTGGCGCGAAAGAAGTCATTCAATGTCGATGCATTGTGAGCACCAGGCCAGCGCGCGACGGAAACGGGATGCCGATAAGAGCGTAAAAGTATCGTAATGACATTGGAAGAAGCGATTAAGATTGTTATACCGACGCCGCCAGGCGCGTGCCGCCTGATCCGCATGCGGCTGGAGTTTGAGCGATTTCAACTGAAGCAACGCATCGAACAGAAAAGAGATTTGCACCTGGTGCCGAAAAAAACTTTGGAAGAAATCGAAAAACTATTTTGCGAATTGAAATAAATACTATTTTTGTAAACGTATGGCAGAAAAGCGCAAGATTACTCCGCGCAAAGAGAAAGCCAGAACCAATTTCCCACCCAATTTATCTGATTCTCCCCGCAAAGAAAAACGTCCAGTTCACGCGCCTGTACCGTTACAGGTAACCTCTGACCATGCGCATTCCCATAACGCGCATGAAAAGGAACATTCAGTACAAGACCCTCGATGGGGGCATTAAGGACGTAGACACGCAGTCTCGTACACTGAAAATTGCAATCGCATCGTTCGGAGAGGCTAACCTCGACCGCGATCGCGATATCATCCTGCATTCTGCCGCAACAAAGACTATCAAGGAACGCGGCCCTAAAGGCACCAACGAGATCTGGCACCTTACCGATCACGTATACCTGATGGAGCATGCACTGGGTAAGTTCTCCGACCTGTACGTTGAAGGGGATTATCTCATTGGTATCTCCTCTCCCAGCCGTACCCGCCTGGGTAACGACGTGATGGAGCTGTATGTGGACGGCCACATCAACCAGCACAGTATCGGATTCGGCGTAATCGAAGAAGAACAACGTAAAGATGGTGTAAACATCATCAAGCAAATCGCGCTGTGGGAAGGTTCCACCGTCCTGTGGGGCGCGAATGCCAACACGCCGACCTTCGGAGTCGCCAAATCCCTTACAAAAGCGGAGGCGTCCTCCATGCTGGAGCGGACGATCAAAAGTCTCCGCAACGGTCACTATTCCGACGAAACTTTTTCCTTACTGGAATTACAACTCAAAGCGATTCAACAATATCTTCTTGACATTGACGAAAAAGCCACTGCGCCGGCATCCGAGACCACGCAGCCGGTTGTCAAAGCGGTTGATTACTCCGGTTTATTGAGTGAAATAAAATCAGTTCAAAACATCTACAAAAACTGACACTCATGTTTCGGATATTATTTCCCATGAACTTCCTGTACCGTGACGCGCTCGCCGATGGCGGCGGCGGAATGGAGGAAGTGACCAAAGCGGTCAAAGAGCTGAAAACCGAGGCCGAAAAAGGCCAGGCAGCAGTGAAAAAGCAAATCGGCGATGTCGCCGACGAAGTGAAAGGCGTCAAAGAAGGCGTCGAAGAAGTGAAATCCAGCGTTACTGTTGTACGTGACGAGCAGGATAAATTGAAAGAAGAAGTGAAATCCCTGAAAGCTGCTCGTGGGCGCGAAGGGGCTGAGCCGAAGCGGAAGAACTTCAATCAGGTGCTTGCTGATGCGCTGGTTGAACAAACCGATGAGCTGGAGAAAATGGCTCGCGGTGATAGCGGCCGGAAAAAGAACCTATCAATCCAATTAAAAGCAGTTGGTGACGTAACAACGGCCAGCGTAAGTGGCGGTGATGCATGGGGGAACATTATTCGTCCCGGTATTATCGAACTGCCCAAACGTAAGGTGAATGTGCGGGATCTGTTACCTGTTGGCTCGATCGGTCCCGGCACTGAATTCGTATACATGCGGGAAATTCCCGGTGAAGGTGCGCCCGATGTTCATACAGAAGGGGCGGTAAAATCCAAACTGGATCTGAGACTGCAGGAAGACAGTGTTAAAATCCAGACCATTGCGGGGCTGATGGACGTAACAAAGAAGGCGTTCAACAATATCCCCGGGTTTGTATCACTCATGCAGTCCCGCCTCCCCGAACTTCTTCGCAGAGCTGAAGATCGCCAGGAACTGTGGGGCGATGGTACCGGTGATAACCTGAAGGGCATTTTAACCGCCGGTAACTATACCGCTTCCGATTCTACGGCGGATACCCTGGTAGAACAGCTTATCGACGGCCTGTCTCAGGCTGAAGATGAACTGGAAACTGACGTTACGACAATTCTGCTGCGCCCCAAGTACTATTTCTCATTCTTCAAAAACAAAGCTGCAGGATCAGGTGAGTATGATCTGCCTAAGAATGTAACGTTTGTGAATGGGGTAATGTATGTTTCTGGTATTCCGGTGTATTCTTCCACTGCCATGAACAAAGACTTCGCGGGAGCAGAAGCGAACAAATTCCTTATTGGTGACTGGAGCCTGGGCGCACAACTGCTCGTTCAGGAAGATATGCGACTGGAAATCAGCGAACACGATCAGGATAACTTCCGTCGTAACAAGTATACCGTTCGTATCGAAGAAACCGTTGCGCTTCCTGTATATGGTAGCCGCTTTTTCATCGCTGGCGACGTGGCAACCCCTGTAGTGTAACAGATCCTTAACGAAATACCTCACCGGGAGGGTGGCGTAAAACCGCCCTCCCTCATTCTAAAAGCAAATGAAACGTTTCCTCTTTCTCGTGACATTGGTGTTCGGTTTTGCCCTGGCCTCCCAGGCGCAGACCGCCTTTGTGTCGCAATACAGCAAGGCACTGGACACGGTGACCAACACCGCGACCAAATACATGACCATTCCGACGCCGCTGAACAGTTTCTACAAAACTGCCGAGATCTCCGTGACCTATACGAAGATTAGCGGCACCGTTGCGGGCACTGTGGCGTTGGAATATAGTATCGACGGTACGAACTACTATTCCCTGACTGCCAATGCCGCAGCGACGGCGACGGATGTTGCATCACAGACATTCGGCTGGTCGCTGAAGGACGTCGGTTTCCGATATATCCGGTTAAAGTTCACCGGTACCGGTACTATGTCGGCCCAAGTCAAGGGTATGATTAACGCACGCAAACAAAATTCATAGCCATGGTCAAGACCCTTGTTACCAAGAAATTTATCGACCGGGACACCAAAGAGCTGCAGACGGTCGGCATGGAGTACGAGTGCGACGAAAGGCGCGCGGAGCTCCTGCGGAATGCGGGGTATGTGAAACTCCCTGATGCGGAACCGGAAGCACCGGAAGCACCGGAAGCACCGGAAGCACCGGAAGCATCGGAAGCACCGGAAGTCGAAGGTGAAACGGGTGTACCTGCCGCTCCTAAAGTTGCAAAACCCAGAAAAGTTAAACAGAAATGATCCGTAACCGCATCAAAGACGTCGTAGAGCTTGCGGCTCCTGCCCAGGAACCGGTAAGCCTACAGGAGGTCAAAGACTTCCTGCGGGTGAGCTTTGCCGATGACGATGCGGTGATTTCCGGGATGATCACGGGTGCCCGCCAGCTACTGGAGAAGCGCCTGAACATCTTCCTGGCAGTACGGTCGCTGAAAGTTACTTTTTCCCATGACGGATGCAGTGCAATTGCGCTGCCCTACGGGCCCGTCGGTAACATTACCGCCTCGACTTTCAAGTACGACCTCGACGATACCCTGACCATCACTACCTCCACCTATACGATCATCGGCGATCAATTCAAACAGTTCAAAGGTGCAGCAGGTTGGTGGACGATAACCTACGACGCCGGATATGTAACGGCGCCGGAGGCACTCCGCCAGGGTGTCCTGAAGCAGGTCGCATGGATGTACGAGAACCGGGGTGATACTGCCAAGACGGGGCAACTTAACACCGATGTTCTTTACATGTTGGCTGGCTACGACAAAAACGCGTGGATATGATCGGCCAGATGCGGTATAAAGCCACCTTTCAGACTCCCGTCGCAACGGCGGTTGCCGGTGGTGGCCAAACGGTCGAGTACACCGATACCCTAACCGACTGGGTGGGGGCGAAGCAGGTGAGCAGCAAACCGGGAGAGGAGGGGTTCCAACCTTCCCTGGGTAATACCTACCGGTTGTCGCTACGGTTTCGCAACGGCTTCGCGCCTCAGTACGAAATGCTCGTAGCCTTTAAAGGCGGATCGTTTACGATCACCGGTATTGAGTCGGATCTGCGAGAGCGTTTCTGGTATATCACCATCACCGAAAAAGTGTAGATAATGGGCCGCGTGCGATACACGCTGAAAATTGAGGGCATGGATAAGGCCTTTGGTAAGCTGAAGAAAATCGACAAGAAGCTCATAAACGATGTCGATGATATTCTCCAAGCCGCGGCATTCGATACCAACGACGATGCGATCAGCAATATTCAGCGAGAGGGTGCGATTGATCTGGGAGCAGGCGGAGGGCTGATATCTCACCAACAGGTGCGTGCGATCGGGAAGAATAAATACGAAGTACTGAATTCGTCCAAATACGCACCTTTTATCGAATGGGGTACAGGGCGACAGGTCAGTGTGCCGGCAGAATGGGCACAATACGCGATGAAGTACAAAGGCCCTTATCCTGGCACCTGGGACGAGTTCGAGGAGAACATCCGGGCATGGATGAAGCGGCACGGAATACCAGATCGCCAAATCTATACCGCCTCAGATGGAACTGAAAGCTACATCGATGTGACGTATTCGATCATGATTAAGATACTGGAGCGCGGATTGCCAGCTAGACCATTTCTGTACCCAGCGTACGTAAAGAACAAAGCCGAAGTAGTAAAACGACTCAAAGAATTATTTAAATGAAAGATCCCGGCGCAGCCATACGAAACGCCATTTTTCTTGCATGTGACGGTGTGGTGCTCCACTTGGGGCAACCAGTGCCGATCTACGACGGGAATGCCGATTTATCTGCTCCGGATCAATACATCGTCCTCGGTTCGCAGACATGCAACCAGAACGGCGATAAGCAGACTTTCATAACATACAACACGATTATCGTGCATGTTGTCACCCGATTCGACCTCACCGACCGTGGGAATACCTTGTTCGCAGACAACATTGCTACCCAGATTACCCAGATCGTTAACCCCGATCCTGTTACCCAGCTCGACCTGGGCCCCGATTTCCAATTAGTGGTCACAAATGTAGAGGGAAGCGATACGCGCCGGTACGCCGACGCCCGCCACCGCTTCGTCGAGAAGGCCATCCGATTTCAACTCATTGTAAACCAACACTAAATGTAAAATAATGGCAAAGCTGAAAGCGAATGACGTCGGCCTTTTCCTCAACACGGGAACGACCGCAGTGCCTGTCTGGAAAGTGCTCGCTTGTCTTACCGCCACCGACATCGATCTCGCCGTGGAAGAACTGAATGGCGATTCCAAATGCGGGATCGACCGGGAAGCCGGCGATGTTACCTGGACGGGGTCGTTTGAAGGTTTCTTCAAACTGGATCCCACTTCCACAGAGGTAAGCGGTGAAAACCTGTTGGAGATTGCCCAGGCGAAAACCAAAAAGGAGTGGAAGATCTCCAATTCGGACGACTCCTATTATCGCGCCTTTACCGCATACATTTCGTCCTACAACGAGAGCGCTCCGTACAACGAATTCGTAACCTTCTCCGGTGAACTGAACGTTTCCGGCACAGTAGCAACCGCACCAACACCGTGATTATGACAGACGTACAATTTGAACTGGGCGGCGTTGTCCGCCAACTGCGTTTCGACGCTGGCGCATTGAAACTTTTGCGTTCCCTCCTGAAGAAGGATCCGCTCACCGACGACGAGCAGGATGAAGATCATGCGGCCAAAATCGCATTTGCAGGCATTCTACGTGAACATGCTCGTCGGAAAGTGCCCTGCCCGATCACCTTTCAGGAGGTGCAGGAATGGTTTGATGAGATGTCGCCCAAGGAGCACCTGCCAATCCTGACGGCCTTCAAAGTGGCAATGGACATCGAGCCGGCGGAAGGCGCCTCGACTTCGGAGCCCGGAGCGGATAAAAAAAAATAACCCTCCGTGATCTGGAGAAGATCGCGATTTGCGAGGTCGGTATTTCTCCTGCTGATTTTGACGAATTAAGCCTGCAGGAGCTGATTTGGATGATTGAAGGCTACCGTACGCGGGATGCGCAACGGCAGGAGCCGTTCAGAATGCTGTACTGGCTGACCTTCAACGCCAACAGCAAAAAGCCGAAGTCGTTCCGCGCAATGCAGGAGGAGTGGCCGCTGTACACCGACAAACTAGATAATTCGATACCGGACATAGAAATGATGAACCAGGCGTGGGATCGCCTGCAAAACGTGAGTAATGGATCAAGCCGGAATTAAACTCATTTTTGACGCAGAAACCAAAAGAGCCGAGGAAGGGGCGAAGGCGATAAGCGACGCGCTCAACGGTGTTGGTAAGCACGCGAATGCTGCAATTGCTGACCTCAGCAAGATCGAAAAACTGCTGGGAGAGGTGGCGCAATCCACCCGTGTTACAATGCATGCGATAACCTCCATGTCTCATGCCTTCACCGATTCGGGGAAAAAAGCTGTTTCTGGTATGGGTAATGTTAAACGCGGAGTAGCAGATGCAAGCACATCGCTGACCGGGTTTACACGTATCATACAGGATGCGCCCTTTGGCTTCATCGCCGTAGGGAATAATATCTCCGAACTCATTACCCAGCTGGGTGGCCTATCTAAACAGGCAGGCAGCGCAGGTGGAGCGTTGAGGGCTTTGGGGCAATCTATTCTCGGCCCTGGCGGTGTGGTACTGGGGCTTAACCTGGCCATTTCTGCCGTTACCGTCGCTGTGCAGAAATATGGCAGTTTGGGCGAAGCTGTGGACGCTATCCTGAACCCCATGAAGGAACAGGCGCGAATCCAGAAGGCCGTAAACGATACAATGCTGGCTGGTGCGCAGGACGCACAGACGGAACTTGCAAAAATTGACGCGCTGTATCGGGCTACGCAAAACCTTAATGTCCCACTGGCAGAGCGCAATAAACTCATCGATTCCCTGCAGAAGAAATACCCCGACTACTTCAAGAACTTCACCAACGAGGCGCTGCTTGCTGGTCAGGGGGCGGCCGCATATGACAAACTCCGCCAATCAATCATCGCCACCGCACAGGCTCGCGCCATCGAGAAGAAGATCGGCGAGTTGTCCGCGCAGCGGCTGGAGATCGATATGAAGCGCACCAAACAGATTGCCAAGCTGGCAGAAGCCCAGGCCAACGCTCGCAAGATCGACGAGGAGGCCGCAAAGGCGCCGAAAGGCGGCATCGGTATTGGCGCAGCGCAACAGATGGATCGTTTCCAGGCGGCAGGGCTATCCGCCGCCGCTACTGTCAATTCATTGCAGGGCAACATCTCCGGGCTGAACAAGGAAGAGCAGGAATTGGTGAAAACCATTGACGAACTCATCAAACGGCAGGATGCGCTTGCGGTACAATTCGGTAGTAAGATATTCGGCATCCAGGCTGATAAAGCCAAAGCGGCCGGGAAGACCATTTCCGATGTGGTGCAGGAAATGAACAAAGACCTGACCGGGTTGAATGTGGCTTTTGCCGCAGTCGGCGGTACGGTGGCCAGTCTCGCCGTGGACAAACTCCGCGTGTTCGAGAAGGCGCTGAAGGATCTGGCAGAGTTCGGTGTACGCCCAGGGGATGAGCTGTTCAACCAGATAAAAACACAGATCGAGCAGCTGCAGAACTCCCTGACCAAGACGCCGGTAACAATCAAATTACCAGTGAAGATTGAGGCGTTACCAACGATCGGATTCAATAATGAGGCTTTCCGGGCAGGCATAGCTACTTTAGGGAACAATCTTTCCAAAGAGATTACTGCTTTAAATGAAAGACTCACCATAATGGCAAGAGAAGCAACGATGAACGCTTTCCTTGCGCTCGGCGATGGAATAGGAGCAGCAATTATTGGATCGCAGAGTGGTATAAAGGCTGCAATGTCATCGTTTTTGAACATTCTCGGCGGCTATATGCAGGCTTTGGGAAAGGAACTTATTGTTTACAGTAAGGTTTTGGACGGCATTAAAATCGCGATAAGTGGGCTTAACTCCACTGTTGCATTAGCTGCCGGCGCCGCTGCAATTATCGCAGGCGGGGCCCTGAAAGCATATGCTGCGCAAATCCCCTCATTCGCTACTGGCGGTATCGTCTACGGTGACCAAATAGCCCGCGTGGGTGATAACCCCGGCCGCAAAGAGGCTATTGTACCCAGTGAAGACTGGCGCGAGGCGTTCGGCGGCATGCGCGGTTTCGACGGGGAGCTGGTAACCAAGGTTCGGGGTCAGGATCTGTTCATTATCATGAAAAAGGCTGCATCGCAGCAGGGGAGGGTCAACTGATGGCGTATGAACTGAAATACACCTTCTCCTTCCGCGACCGGCACGTCGTGACGCCAGCCACCTGGCGCGTCGATATTCTCGACGGAGAGCAAGCTGCGGGCTCCGTATATACGCTGGTGCCATCCGGCGATCCTCTCATCACTGAGCGCATCGAGACGGACGACGAGAAGGCAAATTTTATCATCGGGCGCCAGATAACGTTCTCCTACGAATTCACCGGCGCTGTCGGCGAACCCCTTCCTGAAGAGTTCTTTGAAGCCTCGGAGCGCCGCTGGCGGGTGGAAGTGTACCGGAACAACGTGCTGGATGGGGTTTACTACATCAAACCGGATTTTTGTTCCCGCACCTGGAAGCACGCGCCGTACACCATAACGCTGAAAGCCGTGGACGGTTTTTCCTACGCCAAAGCGGTTCCGTTCGATATGTACGATACAGATCAAAAGCTGGTGTACGATAAGGTGAGCCTGTACGAGACTATGCTTACCCGTGCCCTGCACCAGATCGTCGACGCCGGCACGTCCATAAACATCCTCTGCAGCCTTACGCCGACCAATATCGAGGCAGGGAAGCGGTTACTGAACGGAACTTTCATCCATACTGATATCTTTTATGATTTTGTCACCGGTCCCGTAATGGTACACGACGTCATAACCGCTTTCTGTAAAACCTTTTACGCTCGGTGTTTTATCGCAGGTGGTCAGGTCTGGTTCGTCCGCATGCAGGATTTGACCAGCGATACGTTCACCGTGGAGCGCTACGAAAGCGAATTCACCGTGACCGATGTCGCTGTTCCTGAAATGCTGGCATCTGGTGGATCGACGGTAGGCGCCTTCGACGTGCTGCCAATCGACGACGACCCGGAATTGCCCATGGTGCCCGCACTGAAGAAAGCCACTTTCGAAGTGAACTACCAGGGGATTAATATTCTGTTGAATTTCAACTGGGAGACCTATGACGGTACCGCAAATTATGACCAATGGCATCGATCACTCGGCACTCCTGCGCTAGGTAGGGTGGGGGATGGGACAATCGAGAGCCCTTACGGCGCGCTTATTCCATTCAGCACCAACAGCCTGCATAATATTAGCCAGGGATTTTATAGCGATACACAGAACATACGTATTAAGCCCGGAGAATTGTTGGATTTGGAATTCAAGTATCGATTTAATAACACAAAAACCTTTGCGTTCCTAGTAAATCTAGACAGTGACGATCCGGATTACCTCGGGTTCACTATGGGAGCTGGCGGTGACTGGGTAGCTGAGGGGCAAGGTGTAGAAGATACGTCCCGGCAAAACCTTATTCGCAACGGTCGTAAAAGAGACGGCAATTTTAAGGTTAGATCCTTACCTGTGCCACACCCTCGTCCAAACGGTACCCCGTCAGGTCCACCGCCGACTTCGTTCAAGTTATCCTTGTTTTTTTACACACCCTACGAATTGTCCGAAACGGTGGATGGGCCTTTCGTCGATTCCGTTACACTTTGGCCGCCGAAGATGGGCATCATCAATCTCGCCTCAAAAGGGCGGCGCCTGGCGGCGATCAACGGGGCGAAATTCTCCCGCGAAAAGACAGATCCGCAGCAGTTCAGTTTCATTGATACCGGTGATGATGGTGCGTCCAACACGCTTTTCACCGGGGCGGCAAAAGAGCCGGTTGCCAGCTGGGAGAGCAGTAAGCCCGGCATCGTCGCCGACGATATCGAACGCCACATGGTGCGGGCGCACATCGACCAGTACGCCAGATCCCTGCAAAGCTGGGAGGGGAGCCTGTACAGCAATACGCTGGAGTATTACAGTGTGATCGAGTTCGACGCGCTGCCGGGTAAACGTTACCTGCAGCTGCGTGACACCTACAATAACCTTACCTGCACGCACGAGGTATCGCTCATCGAGCTTTTACCGGAAGGCGGGGCGCAGGTTGAAATACGTGAGTTTGACATCGAGGAGGAAAACGAATGAAAGGAAAGGACTTCATAATCTACATAGAGGACAACGGGGTCGAAACGCCTATCTGTTATGCGACAGACTGCGTTTTTGATTTCCAGTACTCCACCCGCCGGATCGTCGATCCGACCACCCGGTGGCGCCGGTTCCTCGCCGACGACATCACCTACACGGTGCAGGTGCCAGGCGTAGTGGTGTTCCGCGCCTCGGTGAACTGGGTGAAGCTCAAAGGCTGGGCCGAACAGGGCGCGGAATTGAAATGGCGCGCTTCGGCATATGCTGTGGGTGGCTATTCCATGTCCGGCTCCATCCTGATTACCTCGCTGAATTTCACCAGCCAGATGAAGGACGTCATCAAGTTCGACATGGCGGCTACCGGTACCGGTATGGCAAAGGACGTTTTCCAGCCAATTCCCGCCGACGTCTTCCTCGCAGATTCGTCTATGGCGCGCCTGTTCGGTTGCCCCGACCCGTACCCGGTATCGCTGTACTGGTACAACGCGGACGGCACAAGTCCTGGTGGCGTGATCGGCATCGCCTATAACGCGGACGATGTAATCAACCAATTCAACTCCTATCCGGAGAATCAATACTTCCAGTTGACCGGGTATACATCCGGGTGCGATTTCAGCCTGCTGGCTGAGTGGGATGCGCCTTTCGTGCCGTCCGTTGTATTTGCGTCCGCTTCGCCTGGATTGGGCCTGTGGACAGGAACGGACAACGAGGGTATTACTCCCGACCCAGACACTAACGAACTTATAAGCCCGAATTATGCCTGAGTTTGATATCGTAGACCTCGTAGCCGTCCAGGATCTTCCCTCCGGAATAGCCGTCACCAAATTGTGGCAGCTGGTGGTGGGGGATCCTGCGACCAAGAAGGCATATAAAACACCCATCGAAAATGCCGGCGACATCATCGCCGATCAGCTGGGCTCCGCCGTGAACCTGCCAGATCGGTACTACACGATCGGCGGCGAGATGCATGGCGCTACGTTGGAGAACGACACGAACCCAGTGTCTCCGACTTTCGGCAAGCCGATCCGTTTGGTTGACGCATACCTGGAAGGGAAAGAATACAGCATCGATATGCGCGGGATGGGCTTCATGGAGAAAGGCCCGGAGTGGCAGAACAATGTCTCCGGTGGCGGGTTTCACCACACCAAGACCGGCGCCTATTTCGTGAACGGCCAGAAATACCGGGTCGAGTTCAAGCCGGTTATCAGTAGCGTGGTGGCTACCCCTGACGCAATCGCCCGGTTTACCTCCGGGGTGCAGGTGGTTACCTCCAGTGTTACCGCAGGTGCGGCATTCGACCGGAAAATGATCCTGCTGCAATCTGCCACGTCGCTGGCAATCACCTACACACTGAACTCGGCTTACCCGGAGAATGTGCTGTGCGTGGTACGTACTGGCGGCGGGCAGCAAAAGCAATCCGTTGTGGCCGCGCCGGCAGGTCAGACTATGGTGCGCGGTGTTTCGCTGGTGCCCACCCGTGTTGTCCTGGGGGAAATCGACTACGTATTTCTCGTCCGGATCGGTACAGTTTGGTACGTTGTCGCCCAGGGAGAACGGTGGAAGCAGGTGGGCATGCCTGCATTTGGCGGTATACCCGGCCCTGACCTGATCCGCGCACAGCGCCAGACGCTACAGGCCAACGAATACCCCGGTGTTGACGATTATTGTGTTGCGCTCGCCGCAGCCTACCCGGGTTCGGTAGTCACAATCGCCCAGGCAGCCGCAAACCCTACGAAGTGGGCGCGAGGTGGTGGAGTGGTGATGGTGCCGAAGTGGGATGGATGGTTCCCACGTTTCCTGGATCTTGGTGCGGGGAAAGATCCCGACCGGTCTGAGCCGAATATCGTCGGCTCCACGGAGGCCAACCAGAACAAGGCACACAACCACGAAAATGGCAATTTCAAAGGGTTAATGCAGATCACTGGCACCGGAACAGCGGTAAACGGTGACAACGATCCCGGAAATACGCAACCGAATCTTTTTGGAATGGGGAACATAGTTTCCGAGGGCGGCTCCGAAGCCCGCCCCGAGAACGTGGGATTCCCCGCTTTAATACACATATGACGATGAAGAGAGTATTGACAATTTTGGCAGTATTGCTGTCAATGGCCGCACAGGCGCAGAATGAAACACCATGGAACTACAACGCGATTAACAATGCGTATGATGGTCTCTGGCCGCGGGGCATTTTCATGTTACCCCGTGATACAACCAAGAAGGTTATACTAGACGAGAATTACATGCCCGTCGGCGATTCCGGAATTCTTGCGTATTGGCATGGGAAACCGCGGTGGAAGGATAACGCAGGTATCTGGCGGGAATTCGCATCTGATCTTTCCGCCTACATGAAATACTCAGACACCTCGACCACAATCGCTACACGGACGTATGTTTCGCAATTCGCCATCGAAAACCGCGCTTCAGGATTGCAGCCCAGCTCCAGCTTTGGCATTACAGGGACGGCAAGAATCGCTACGAATACTACGCCGGCTGCGCCGCTACATGTAGGGAAGCTACCCTCAACTTTAGACCTGTCCATCGTGGCGGAGGGAAATATCCAGACGGTACCAGCTGAATCGGGTAACCAGGCGCCTACTTTGGGGCAAGTGAATGATTCCCTTCCCGGAATTGCTGATTCGGTTGAAGAGCTCATACTATTCGGCTCTCCAAAACATAGCGTTCTTGTCACTGATTCACTGCGCGGCGGATGGTTTACATGGCAAGCTACCGGTACTGCTGACAAAGGGATAACGTTTGCCGGGAGTAACGGATACTGGGTACGCGCGAAAGCCAATCCGGTTAAAGCCACCTGGTTTGGGGCAGTTGGCGACGGAATTGTGAATGACAACCAGGCAATAGCCGATGCTGTGGCATATGCCATCAGTCGGAATATCGGAATAATCGAGGTGAATGTGCCTAAGCTCCTGATTGATTCCGTGGACTGCCAGGGCGTCGCCGTCGTGGGAATGCAGACAGTACTAACCGGTAGATTTGACAACGCAAAGTACATTCGTGGCTTCATTGTTAACGATTACGACCGGGAGATTTCGCCAGCTTACATACCTCCGGCTATGACACGATCAAATAAGATGTGCCTGTACCGGAATGATGATTCGACATTCTACGCGATCACTAAGAAACCCCGCGGGTACTTACTTACAGTCCTGAGGAAGAATATTGTGACCACTGATGATTCTGAAGGTCTTCCAACCGATCTTTTGCGAACGACAATCGTACACGATATCGATGATGCGTATTTAACGAGCAATTCCGCGCCGACCAAATCCGGCACCTGGTCATATTACGAATACTTCCGTGGCACCCACGGGATCGTTATGCACATTAACACGACAGCAGCACAGAATGCGTATATCGAATTCTCATTCACCGGAGCCGAAACACAACTGGGGTTAATGTCCTCCGCTTCCGGATCAGACGTAGAGGTGAGGATAGATGGGAATATAGTAGAGACATTCAACACTACCCGGCCCACTGCGGAGCTGTTTACCCGGAAGTATGCCAACCTTTTGCCAGGTACTCACACCATCAGGGTGACCAAGACCAATGCCGGGGGGAACATGTACGTATGCGGCGTTAACTTTTATTCGCTCAAGGACGCACCAGTGGCATCATATGACAGCATGTACTACTACCGGAACAACACCACGTACCCTCCCTACATCTTCAACAGTGGCGCGCAAGAATATGCCGTCATGAACTATAAGAATAATCGGTTCGCAGGCTCCTATCATGGAGGAGAAACGCTGATCTCACGAGACGTCCGGCTCGATGGCATTGCTACGGATATACTGTCAATCAAGGCGGTAGTATGCAACAACATTGATATTACCCAGCGGACAGTGATTAAATGGTCGGGAGTTGCTGCGCCGGATTCTCTGAATACGATGTCCACGCTTCGCTTTTTCGACAGCGGGTATGAGTTTCGCGCCGCAATGGATGGAGAGGTCCATGCAAAGCGATTCTTCACGGCCATGACCACTACTTCGGACCTGTTCGACGAGCTGTTATTCCCATACCGAATCCCTGACATCAGCACGGCCAGCCTTCCGATCATTGCTAACAACAGGGTCAGCCTCGGCCGCGTGAACATGATAGTTCAGCGGCATGCAGCTTCCGGGCGGAAGGTCACCACGTCTTGGAATGTACATCCGAACGACAATCTTCTGCGCGGCGGGGCTTATATCTGGATCGTTCCAGGCGCATATAACAAGCTCTATTACGCCCTGAATGAGGATCGTTTGGCTACGGTGAAAAACATTTCATTTACTGTTCAAAAAATATTTGAATGATGGATAAAATAGCACTACTCAAAGAAATATGGCTTCGCCTTTCCTCCGGCAGTGGTAACACTCCCGAATTCTGGAAGAAGATACAATCCTACAGTATCTATATCCTTTTGGCCATGGGCGCGGCCTTTGGCCTGGAGTATCTCGACGTTTTCGTTATCCCGGCAAAACTGTCTTCGGCGCTCATCTTCCTTGCCGGCTGTCTCCTCGGTACCGGTGGTGCCGCCACGGCAACGGTGAAGGATCCGGAGAAGGCCGGAATTAGCGAGGAATCTAAATACAAACCGAAAGGCTAACTGATCATGGAAAACCGAATAGCTCATATGGAAGACAAGCTGGAAGAATTGTCCGGGAACGTGGAGAAACTGTCCGAATCCCTGAAGGATATGAAGGGCATGATGGCGCAGGTGCGGGAGGGGATTATGGGAAACCCAGTAGCAGGAGACAAGGGCCTTTCCGGGCGCCTGGCCAAGCTCGAGGAGAAGATGGAGACATATGAACGCTGGAAATGGTGGGTTATCGGCGCTGCATCGACAATCGGATTTTCTTTGAATGAGCTGTTCGAAACTATTCTCACCAAATGAAATACCTCATTTCGATATTGATCCTTCTGGCCGGCTGCCGGACAACCAAAGATCCATCCGCTGCAGAACGGGAGGCGCTCCGGGCTGTGCTGGGGGAGCACCTGGATAGCCTTCAGCTGGCGCCTCCGCTAACCCTCCAGGGTGAAGCCATCACCATCGAAACGCGCGGCAGTATTCCGGATTTCGATTCCGGCGCCGTGAAATCGAAATCCGGCCGGCTGACGGTGAAGTGCCCGGACAAAACGTTGAACCTGGACAGTATCCTCCGGAACAATCGCGTTTTCCTGGCCATGGTAACTGCGTGGAAGCTGGCTGAAGCCCGGAAGGATAGCACGGCACGGGAGAACGCAGTTTATAAAGCCGATAACGCCCGGCTCACTAAAGGCAAGCGCGCTGCGGATCTACGGTTCTGGCTGCTGGCCGGCGCTGTGCTGGTTTGGCTAATTATCAAATTCAAAACCGGGGGCCTGGGCTTCTTCAAATTGTTCAAGAAATGACCAATCCGAGAAACATCAAATACATCGTATTACATTGCACCGCGACCCAGCCATTCGCAAGCGTAGAAGCTATTCAGCGATACTGGAAGGAACAACTGAAATGGAAGAGTCCAGGCTATCATTACATCATCTCCGCCAACGGCGGAGTGAAGCAACTTGCGGACGAAAGCGACGTGACCAATGGGGTACAAGGATTTAACCAGGCATCCGTTCACGTCTCGTACATCGGCGGAATAGATGAAAAAGGGGATCCGAAGGACACCCGAACACCCGAACAACTGGAAGCGATGAAGGCGCTGGTAAAAAAACTCAAAGCAAAGTATCCAACTGCAAAAATTCTGGGCCACCGGGATTTCCCAAGAGTGAAGAAGGCGTGCCCCTCATTTGACGTAGCGGACTGGATTTCAAAATTGATATAGTTATTCAGGCCAATTATTATTGTGGGGCAATAATTTGTTGTTTACCGGAATTAACCTTTTCATTGGCCATCAGTTCAAATTCAGCACTTACAGTTGAAATTGACCCACCTTCACATTTTGCAAAGCAACCAAGATATTCACTTTTGACAGTATCCTCAACTTCTACATTAATAATGATTTTGTGGCGATAGATTTTGCTAAGATCGCTGTGTTTAGAGAACCAATTCTGAAACGTCTTATTCCTAAATTGTTGTCTGCCATCAGTCGAATCGCAGTGATACATGAGCACAATCTGAGAGAAACCGGACATAAAATGAGAAATGATGGCGCAGATTGTTTGGCCAACACGAGGATCGTGAGAGGAATTGGATTGGGCTTCTTCGTCTACAGGGCAAAAACCAAAAGCATAGCCGTGCTGTTGCAAAAATGGGTATGGATCTAGGCCATCTGCCCAATCATCAGCAGAAACTATGTATGCGTAATACCTTAAATAACTGTCGGTAGTAAACCAGTACTCGGTACGTGATTCTTGGGGGTGCTCGGATATTTCAAAGGCGTACACTGATGTTTACCGAAGTTTTACTGAGGCTTTACTTTAGGGGCAGTTTTTTGAGCAAGGGGGCTATTTCTCATCTGTTCCTTGATTTGCTGCTTTTTTTCATGCAGCTTGTCAAGGAAGGCGAGTGCTTTGGCATTTGTGGTCGTTATGGTGATCTTCTTTTCCATGGGTGTTGCGAATTAATTGTCAGGGGTATTAATATTTCTGAACTATGACTTTGACGTACTTATTAATCGCATTGATGCCTTCAAAGCTAAGTTTCAGCACTGAAATAACAATGCGTAGATGAAAAAAATTACAAACTACTTCTTAATACAATTGATTATCAATTGAAATGATATTTTCCAGCCGCCTATTTTTTTAGTGGCAACATGTATAAAAAGGGAAAATTCAGGCAATAAATTTAGTAAATAATGCTAAATATTTTAGTATTATTTGCCTAATTAAATTAGCATTTTTAGCTTTTTAGACTAAGAAACTATCAAAAGCCAGGCAAAAATACCCGGCAGAGTAATGTTATGCAATACTAAAAATGTCACGCAAAAGGTACGTTACCCTTAGCTACGATCCGTTGGGTGATAGCCCAATTAAATCACAGATCCACCATGCTTTCTTTAATCTGCTGGCGGAGCCGTTCTCCTTCCTTCCTCAAATATGGTTTTGTTGAGCTAGAACCCAGGGCATGACCGTAGCTTGCCTGGACACCACTATACGACACGCCGGCATCTCGTTTGGCATCGCCGCCTAGCCCTTTGAACGAGTACAGGCTGATATTCAATCCAAGTTCATCCTTTACGTATTTTTTCCAGAGGCGGGAAAGGTTGTTCGCCGTGAGACTTTTCGGGCCTGAGCGCAGTTTCCGGCCAAATGCGTAATTGCTTGCCGGGTGGTCGCCTTGACGTTCCCGAATCCATTTTAACATGAAAGCAGGCACCGGCACCACCCTATAAATTCGGGTTTTACCCTCCAGATAACTGAGTTTAATCTCAGAGTTCAACCAGTCTGTCATATTGTAACGATACTGCAGTATCTCGTTTGGCCGCATTCCCGTTACATGTTCAAACCTGACCAGATTATACAATTCCTGGTGATACTTCGGTAATTCAGCTTTCAGCATCTTCAACTCCTCATCGGTCGCGTGACGGTGTATCCCGAAGTCGATCGGTTCTTTATCATCTATTTTTAAACAGGGATTGAACTCTACAGCTTCCCATTCCAGCAAAGCGTCGAAGTAGGCGCTGATGTAAGATTTGTACCGGTTGAAGGCATTGGGTGTCCACACTTTGCCCTTTCCTTCTTTGTCATACTCCGCCTGGCGCAATTTTCCAATCTGCTCCAATAGCATTCGCACGTGTACCCGCTTCACCTTTTCCAGCGGTAATTTGTCCATCCCCCCGGCCTTGATTGCGGGAATGGCGTACCGGAGCCCCGTTTCGTAATTGAATCGGCTCTTTTTCTTTAATTCTTTCTGACGGATTTGGTAAGCGAGCTGAATGGCGTCAGGGAACAACGTGGCCGGAGTAGGTACCGGAACGCCATCAGGGGTTTTCATTTCGTGAATTGGCTCCGGTGCAGGCTCTGATTCCTGATGACTGAGGAGCCAAGCTTCTATTTTACAGTCGAAAGGGTTCCATCCGGCTTCGAGGCTTTCTGTGATGATTTTCACTGCGGCACGACCTTCCCGGTCCCGTTCCTTCACCGTGCTAAAATAGTTGATCCCCAATCGCACCGGGACTCTTTTGCGTCTTTGTCGAGCTTGGCATGTGAAGTAAAAATCGACATACCATTCCTTCGAAAGATCACCGTTGTACCGATGTAATTGAGGATCACTGTAACCTGGTTTTAACATGACTGATAAATTTTAAAAGTTGACTTTTACGTAGACTTTTTTATTTATCAGCGCTCCGGAATTCGCTAAAACCCAAGCTGGGATTGACTGCGGAGGAGAAGGGATTCGAACCCTTGATAGGCTTTCACCTATACACACTTTCCAGGCGTGCCAGTTCAACCACTCCTGCACTCCTCCGTACGGTTGAATTATTCAATTCAGGGTTGCAAAGATAGACTTTTGTTGAACATTTCCAATTTATTTTTCGGGAAATATTGGGCTTTTCGGGCCATTAATCCAGGATGTCGGCTTCTGAAAGCGTCAGTTCCCCACGCAGCGGCACTTCCAACAACCGCTTCACCTCTTCGGGCGGCAGGTTCTGGCCCAGCAGGAACATCAGTTTGGTGGTGGCCGCCTCAAACGTCATATCGTGCCCGCTCACTACGCCGATCTTCTGTAGGTGGGTCGACGTTTCGTATTTGCCCAGCTCTACCGAACCGCCGTCGCACTGCGTAATGTCCACCATAATGATCCCCTTGTCTGCCGCTTTCTGCAGGCATTCGGTGAACCAGGGCTGGGTAGAGGCATTGCCGCTGCCGAAGGTTTCCAGCAACAGGCCGCGCATGCCGGGCGTATTCACGATCGCCTCCACCGCGCGCCGGGTAATGCCGGGGAAAATCTTGAGCACGCCGATGTTGTTATCCATGCTCTTGTGCACCTTCAACTCCTTCTCGGGCGCGGGAAGCATGAAATTCTGCTTGTACTTGATATCGATACCGGCCTCTGCGAGCGCAGGATAGTTCATGGAATAAAACGCTTCGAATTTTTCGGCGTTGTACTTCTTGGCGCGGTTGCCGCGGAAGAGCATGAAGTCGAAATAAATACAGACTTCCGGTACCATACAATGCCCGTTCGCCTTGGTGCTGGCGATTTCCATGGCGGTGATGATGTTCTCCTTGGCGTCTGTCCTGATCTTGCCGATCGGCAACTGGCTGCCGGTGAGGATCACGGGCTTGGAAAGATTCTCCAGCATGTAACTCAGCGCGGATGCGGTAAACGCCATGGTATCGGAACCGTGCAGGATCACGAAACCATCGTACCGTTCATACCGGTCTTCGATAATACCGGCCAGCTCGGACCATACTTCGGGATGCATGTCCGATGAATCCATCGGCGGATTGAATGCGTACACATAAAAATCAATTCCCATCCGGTAGAGCTCGGGAAGATTGTTCCTGATCTCGTTAAAACCGATGGGCCGCAGCGCGGTCGTCTTTTCGTCGTAAATCATCCCCACGGTGCCCCCGGTATAGATGATGAGAATCTTCGTCATGTAATGCTATGGAATTGCATGCAAATGTACCGCGGAATCAGTTAGAGCATTTTGAATAATTGTTGTGCATTGGCAGTGGTAATCGAAGCCACATCCTCAATTTTTAGATTTTTTACATCTGCGACCGTCTGCGCGATCAGCGGGATGTAGCTGCTTTCGTTCCTTTTGCCGCGATAGGGGACCGGCGCCAGGTACGGCGCATCGGTTTCCAGGACGATGTGCTCCAGGGGGATTTGTGCCACAATGGCGTCGAGGCCCGACTTCTTAAACGTGACTACACCGCCGATACCGAGGTAGAACCCCATGCCGATGATCTCCTCCGCCTCTTCGCGCGTGCCGGAAAAACAATGGAACACCCCCGTAAGCCGCCCGTCATGCAGCTCCTTCACCACATCGATACACGCCCGCGTTGCCTCCCGGCTGTGGATGGCGATAGGAAGGCCGATCTCCAGCGCCATCCGGATCTGGCTGCGGAAAGCATGGTATTGCTGCTCCTGGAGCGACTTATCCCAATAAAAATCCAGCCCGATTTCCCCCACGCCCCAAAATTTCCGCGCTTCCAGCCACTTCCGCACAATAGCCAGCTGCTCTTCGACGTTTTCTTTCACATAAACGGGATGCAACCCCATCATGGGAAGGCAATGTTCCGGGAAAGCCGCTTCCAGCGCCAGCATCACCCCGATGGAATCTTCGTCGATATTGGGCAGCAACATCGTCCCAACACCCTGCCGGATGGCGCGCTGCACCATCTCCGGCCGGTCGGAGTCGAAATTATCGGAGTATAAATGGGCGTGCGTGTCAATCCAGTTCATTATATATTGTTTTTTTCAGTTAATTGTTTATCTTTAGTTTTGAGAAAAATTTAATATTTGAGGCGAACCGTCCGTCAAAGGTAAGTCTCACTATGCCAATACCTATAAAAAACCTCCTACGATGAAACACTATTTTAACACGAACAAGGTGCTGTCTGTTACTGCGCTCGCCATCAGCGCCATCACCGTTTTCTTCGCCTGTAAGAAAGATGACGCCAAATCCGGGGCAGACGACAAGAAAGACAACAACACCATCTCCGCCGCTGTTTCCGAAGCCAACGTCAACGCCATATATGAAGATGTGTTCAACGCATCGATCGATTATAACCGGCGCGAACTCCCTCCCGGAGGCCGTAAAGCACCGGAACAGGCAGACACCGATCCCAATCCGAACGTTTGCTACGGCGTATTCACCGCCGAACCGGGCGATGTGCTCACCTATCCCAAAACGCTCACGATCGATTTCGAAAACGGTTGTACGGACGGCCGCGGCATCACCCGCAAAGGCAAACTCAAAATCAGGCTCACCAGCATCCTCTGGCTGCAAGACGCCAAGGCCACCGTTACCTTCGAAAACTATTTCGTGAATGGCATCAAGGTAGAAGGCACGGTTGTGATCACCACCACCAGCTGGCTCTCCGCGAAGAAAACGTTCACTTACACGGTAACCGACGGCAAAGTGACCTATCCCAACGGCTACACCGCCACCTACAGCGGCACCCGCACTGTGGAATATAAAGACAATAATACGGTAGATACGAAAGACGATCTGTTCGAGATCACCGGCAACGCCCTGCTGAAAGACAGCCTGGGAACCGCTACCGTAGCCATCACCACCCCGCTTAAACGCGGCCTCATCTGCCCCTGGATCCAGTCTGGCGAAGTAACCGTTACCCTCAACGGCCGCAGCGGCAAACTGAACTACGGCAACGGCGAGTGCGACAAAAAAGCCACCCTCACCATAGGCGACAAAACCAAGGAAATCTCCCTGTAACCCGCAACCGGAC
The DNA here is from genome assembly GCF_003958645.1 of Chitinophaga rhizosphaerae. GTDB lineage: Bacteria > Bacteroidota > Bacteroidia > Chitinophagales > Chitinophagaceae > Chitinophaga > Chitinophaga rhizosphaerae. Next base: position 438,845 of record NZ_RXLO01000002.1, on the reverse strand, counting down.
CCGATAATAGCAACGCCGCACGACCCTCCCGGGCATGCGGCGTTGCCGTTTCCTTAACCTTCCCTACACGATCGCCCTCACCTCCCAGCCCTGGCGCTTACAGTGCTCCAGCACCCGCGGCAGCGCGTAACTCATCCGGTCCCAGGCCTTCTCGCTGTCATGAAAAACCACGATGGAACCGGGTTGCAGCTTGAACACCACGTTCTGGACACAGGCCTCGCCCGTGATCTCCCTGTCGAAATCCCCGCTGAGCACGTCCCACATAATGATCTGGTATTCCTTCTTCAATTCCTTGATCTGGAACGGCGAAATCCGCCCGTACGGCGGACGGAAAAGCCGGGAACGGATGTATTGCGCCGCTTCCTTGATATTGGCGAGATACTTGTCTGTAGCCGTTTTCCAGCCGTTGAGGTGGTTGTGGGTATGATTGCCGACCGCGTGCCCTTCCAGCAAAATCTGCTGGTAAATTCCAGGATGCTCCACCACATTCTTCCCGATACAGAAAAACGTGGCCTTCGCACCGTATTTTTTCAGCTGTTCGAGCACGAATGGCGTGGCTTTGGGATGCGGGCCATCGTCGAACGTGAGGTACACCGCCGGTACGGCAGGCGAGAAATTCCAGGTGCAGCTTTTGTAGAGCGACTTCAAAAAGCCGGGTGTTTTCGTAAAATAGAACATGTTAAGCGGATTAGCGTGATCGTTCCCTGCCCCGAAATTATTATTTTTGCGCCGTATGAGTCACAATAAAGTAAGGGTGCGCTTTGCGCCGAGCCCTACGGGCGGACTTCACCTCGGCGGCGTACGCACGGTGCTGTTCAATTATCTTTTCGCCCGTCACCACAACGGTGAGTTTATCCTCCGGATCGAAGACACGGACCAGACACGCTTTGTGCCCGGCGCCGAGGATTATATCGTGGAATGCCTCCGCTGGTGCGGGCTGGAGCCCGATGAAAGCCCCCTGAAAGGCGGTCCGTACGGCCCATACCGCCAATCCGAACGCAAACCGCTGTACCGCCAGTACGCCGAACAGCTCGTTGCTTCCGGCAACGCCTATTACGCGTTCGATACCCCCGAAGAGCTGGAAGCCATGAAGGAAGTGGAACGCGCCCGCGGCAACCATTCCCCGCAATACGGCCACACCGTCCGCGGCCACATGCGCAACTCGCTGAATATGGAAGCGGCCGAAGTGAAGGAGCTCCTCGATAAAGGGACACCCCACGTCATCCGCATCAAAATGCCGACAAACGAGGAAGTGACGTTCACCGACATGATCCGCGGCGACGTTACATTCCAGACCAATATCGTAGACGATAAAGTACTGCTGAAAGCAGACGGGATGCCCACCTATCACCTCGCCGTGGTGGTCGACGATTATCTCATGAAGATCACCCACGCCTTCCGGGGCGAAGAGTGGCTCCCCTCCGCACCGGTGCACATCCTGCTCTGGCGATACCTGGGATGGGGCAACCAAATGCCGCAATGGGCCCACCTGCCGCTCATCCTGAAGCCCGATGGCAACGGTAAACTGTCCAAACGCGACGGCGACCGCCTCGGCTTCCCCGTATACGCCATGAACTGGACAGATCCCAAAACCGGCGATCTCACCCGCGGTTTCCGCGAAAATGGATTCCTCCCCGAAGCGTTCATCAATATGCTGGCCATGCTCGGCTGGAACGACGGCTCCGGACAGGAAATTTTTACCATCGAAGAACTGATCGAAAAATTCTCCATCTCCCGCGTCCACAAAGGCGGCGCCAAGTTCGATTACGACAAGGCGAAATGGTTCAATCACGAATGGATCATGCGCACGCCGAACGACCGCCTCGCCGCGCTGCTGTTCCCCGTGCTCGAAGCAAAGGGCGTTTCTGCAGACGCGGACTACGCGGAAAAGATCGCCGGCATGGTGAAAGAGCGCTGCCATTTCGTGAACGAGATCTGGGACCATGGGTTCTTCTTCTTCACCCGCCCCGGAAAATATGACCTCGATGCCGTGAAACCCAAGTGGAATGCGGATAAACAGGCTTTCTTCGGAGAATGGTCTGCCGCGCTGCTGGACCAGGAAGATTTCTCCGCCGCCGCGCTGGAAGAAGGTTTCAAGGCGCTGGCCGCCGCCAAAGGCATCAAGCCGGGAGAATTGCAGTTGCCTTTCCGCATCATGCTTTGCGGCGGGAAGTTCGGCCCACCGGTATTCGATATCGCCGCTACCATCGGCAAAAACGAAACGATCGACCGTATCATGATCGCGCTGGAAATGTTGAAGTAGTATAACATGACCGCATAAACGAAAAGGCCATCCGCTGTGGATGGCCTTTTTCTATTACAGTGAAGTTCGATTATGCTTTTTTGGCTTCTTTGGCCCAGGTGTCTTTCAACGTCACCGTCCGGTTGAACACGGGTTTACCGGTCGTAGACTCGGTGTCGGCCACGAAGTACCCTTTCCGCAGGAACTGGAAACGTTCGCCGGGCTTGGCATCGGCCAGGAACGGCTCGATATGGGCCTTTTCGATGATTTCGAGGGAGTTGGGATTGATGAGGTCCTTGAAATCGCCTTCCGCGCCGGCCGGGTTTTCCACGGTGAAAAGCCGGTCGTACAACCGCACTTCGGCCGTTTGGGCATGTGCTGCGCTCAGCCAGTGGATGGTCCCTTTCACGCTCATGGCGCTGCCTTCCGCACCCGATTTGCTTTCGGGGATGTGGGTGGCGTAAACCGTCGTCACGTTGCCGTTCTCATCCTTGTCGAAGCCCGTGCATTCCACGATGTAGGCGTATTTCAGGCGCACCTTGAGCCCCACGCCGAGGCGGAAGAACTTCTTGGGCGGATTTTCCATGAAATCTTCCCGCTCGATCCACAGCGTATTGCTGAAGGTCACGTTGCGATGGCCCGCGGCCGCGTCTTCCGGGTTGTTTTCTGCCTGCAGTTCTTCGGTTTGCCCTTCGGGATAGCTTGTGATCACCAGCTTGATGGGATCGAGCACGGCCATCACGCGCGGCGCGGTTTTGTTCAGCTCCTCGCGGATGCAGTATTCCAGCAGCCCGAGCTCGATGATGTTATCGCGCTTCTGGATGCCGACCCTTTCCGCGAAGGTGCGTATGCTCGACGGCGTGTAGCCGCGGCGGCGGAACGCAGCGATCGTGGGCATGCGGGGATCGTCCCATCCGCGCACGATGCCTTCGTTCACCAGTTGCAGCAGCTTGCGCTTGCTCATCACCGTGTAGCTGAGGTTCAGCCGGGCGAATTCGTACTGGTGCGACGGGAAAATGTCCAGCTGCTGGATGAACCAGTCGTACAGCGGCCGGTGGGGGATGAATTCCAGCGTGCAAATGGAATGGGTGATATTTTCGATGCTGTCGCTCTGCCCATGCGCGAAGTCGTACATGGGATAGATGCTCCAGGCGTCGCCGGTGCGGTGGTGGTGCGCATGTTTGATGCGGTACATGATAGGATCGCGCATGTGCATGTTGGGAGACGCCATGTCGATCTTGGCGCGGAGCGTTTTGGCCCCGTCGGGGTATTTGCCGGCGCGCATGTCGGCGAAGAGCTGGAGGTTTTCCTCCACGCTGCGGGTACGGTAGGGGCTATCTTTCCCCGGTTCCGTGGGCGTGCCTTTCAGCGCGGCGATCTCCGCGGCGGAGGAATCGTCTACATACGCGAAGCCTTTCTTAATAAGCTCCACGGCGTATTGATACAACTGTTCGAAGTAATCGGAGGCGTATAATTCTTTGGCCCATTGGAAACCGAGCCATTGGATGTCTTCCTTGATGGAATCTACATACTCCGTGTCTTCCGTAACGGGGTTGGTGTCGTCGAACCGGAGGTTGGTCTGGCCGCCGTATTTTTGCGCCAGCCCGAAATTGAGGCAAATGCTTTTGGCATGGCCGATATGGAGGTAGCCGTTGGGCTCGGGAGGGAAGCGCGTGAGCACCCGTCCGCCGTTGACGCCCTTGGCAATGTCTTCTTCTACGATCTGTTCCAGGAAATTCAGTGATCTTTCTTCGCTCATATTTGGCAGTTTATCCGAATTGCAAAGGTAATATAATTGAAAACACGCTTTTGCCGCACTTTCGGGGAAAATACTACATTTACAATCCAATTATAGGAATTATGGTCAACCCGAATCAACGTCCCATCCGCGTACTGGTAGCCAAAGTAGGGCTCGACGGTCACGACCGCGGCGCCAAGGTGATCGCCTCCGCCCTTCGCGATGCGGGGATGGAAGTGATATATACCGGACTGCGGCAGACGCCGGAAATGGTAGTGAATGCAGCTTTGCAGGAAGATGTGGACGCCATCGGCGTGAGCATCCTGTCGGGTGCGCACATGACCGTATTCCCGAAGATCATCGCCCTGATGAAGGAAAAAGGGATGGACGATGTGCTGCTGACCGGCGGCGGCATCATCCCGGACACGGATATGCAGGAACTGTACGCCCTCGGTGTGGGGAAACTCTTCCCGCCCGGCACCCATACCCGGGAAATTGCCGACTATATAGATAGCTGGACGCGGGAGCGCAGGGAATTTTAATATTTTTGAAACTTTTCACAAACACGTTCGTCTTCTTTACGGACGGCAGCATAACGATGGCTTTCCGGGGCAACCAAAACGGAAAGCCCGGCCGATGATGAGCGGCTGTCCCCATCCTTAACCAAGTAAAGTTGAAACCATCATGAAAATTGTCCGCTACGCAACACTGTGCCTGGCCCTCACCGCCTCCGCAACCGCTCTCCGTGCCCAGGAAGACACGAAAACCAGCGATACCACGATCGTATCCACCGAAACCAAGAAGAAAGTGAGCTTTCATTTTCACATCTACGCACCCCCGAAGCCCGGTAAAGGTTACATCACCGCCGGCGGAAACGGACCGCTGCTCTCTTTCGCCAACGTGAAACTGAACGATGAGCGTATGCGCAACATCCCCCGGTTCACGGTTTTCTTCAACATCGGCACCAATTACAACTACGACTTTAATAATAATATCGGTATATTTACTGGATTGAATATCAAAAATATAGGTCTAATCACCAAACCCGAAGACAATGTGAAGCTGAAGCAGCGCGTGTATACGCTGGGCGTTCCGGCGGGGATTAAAATCGGGGACCTCCGCAGCGGTACCTTCCTGTATTTCGGCGGGGAATATGATATGGCCTTCAATTACAAGGAGAAATATTTCCTCGACGGCGACAAAAAATCAAAGTTCAACGAGTGGTTCAGCGACCGGACCGATTTGTTCATGCCATCGCTTTTCGCCGGGTTCCGCTTCGGGTCTGCATTTGGGGTGAAGGGGCAGTATTACCTGAACAATTTCTTCAACCAGGATTTTACCGAAACCAAAGACGGTGTGAAAACGCAGCCGTATAAAAACCTGAAAGCCAACCTGATGTTTGTAACATTAAGCTACAATTTCGGGATCAAGGCCAGGTCGCACAACAAGACCACCACCACTACCGAGTACCGCAAAGGCACGAAGGTGATCATCGAAAAAAGAACAGAAATTACTGATTAACAATATTTTAGCCAACAAAGGAGAAGGGCGCTGCAGAAAAGGCAGTGCCTTTTTTATTTCCCGTATCCCTTCAATAGCCTTAAATTAGCCGGATCATACCGAAACAAAACATCTTGCCATATGTACAAAACCCTTAACACGCAAATCAATGACGGCATTCTGGAGATCACGGTCAACCGGCCGGACAAGCTCAACGCCCTGAACCGCGAGGTGATGCACGACCTGGCGCTGGCGGTGGATGAAGTGTACAAGAACAAAGACGTGTATGCGGCCATTATTACGGGCAGCGGGCCCAAGGCGTTCATCGCCGGGGCGGATATTGCAGAGTTTTTGGAGTTGTCGCCCGAGCAGGGGATGGACCTGGCGAAGAAAGGGCATACCATTTTCCAGCGGATCGAGGATTGCCACAAGCCCATCGTGGCGGCGGTGAACGGTTTTGCGCTGGGCGGCGGATGCGAGCTGGCCATGGCCTGCCATTTCCGGCTGGCGAGCGCCAATGCGAAGTTCGGGCAGCCCGAAGTGAACCTGGGGATCATTCCCGGATACGGCGGCACCCAGCGGCTGACGCGCCTCATCGGGAAAGGGAAAGCCCTGGAGCTCATGCTCACGGGAGACATGATTTCGGCGGAAGAAGCCTTGAAATGGGGGCTCGTCAACCACCTCACCTCCCCGGAAGAGCTGCTCCCCAAAACCCGCGAACAGCTGGCCAAAATCCGCGAAAAAGCGCCCCTGGCCGTGATGCGTGTCATCAAATGCGTCAATTCCTACTTCAAATACGATGAAAACGGGTTCGAGACGGAAATCAAGGAATTCGCGGACAGCTTCGCCACTAAAGACCTCGCCGAAGGCGCTTCCGCATTCATCCAGAAACGTAAACCCAATTTCAAAGGAGAATAAACCGCAGGTTCTGTAACTTTACGGTCCAAAATTTCAAGTATTATGGATTTCAGGATAGAGAAAGACACGATGGGCGAGGTGAAAGTGCCTGCCAACGCATATTTTGGGGCACAAACCCAACGTTCCATCGACAACTTCAGGATAGCCCAGGACATCAACAAAATGCCGAAGGAAATCATCAAAGCCTTCGCTTACCTGAAAAAAGCCGCCGCCCTCACCAACCGGGACGCCGGCGTGCTGCCCGCAGAAAAAGCCGCGCTCATCGGGAAAGTGTGCGACGAGATACTCGAAGGCAAACTCGACAACGAATTCCCCCTCGTGGTTTGGCAAACCGGCTCCGGCACCCAATCCAACATGAACGTGAACGAAGTGGTGGCCTACCGCGCCCACGTCATCAACGGCGGCCAGCTCACCGATAAAGACAAGGTATTGCACCCGAACGACGATGTGAACAAATCACAATCCTCCAACGATACCTTCCCCACCGCCATGCACATCGCGGCGTATAAAATGCTCGTGGAAGTAACCATCCCCGGCATCACCAAACTCCGCAACACCCTCGCCGCCAAAGCGAAGGCATACATGCACATCGTGAAGATCGGCCGCACCCATTTCATGGACGCCACGCCGCTCACGCTGGGCCAGGAAATCAGCGGATACGTGTCCCAGCTGGACCATGGCCTGCGCGCTATCAACAACACGCTGCCCCACCTGTCTGAACTGGCGCTCGGCGGCACTGCGGTAGGTACCGGCATCAACACGCCCGATGGGTACGACGTGAACGTTGCGAAACACATCGCCGCACTTACCGGACTGCCTTTCGTGACCGCAGAAAATAAATTCGAATCCCTCGCCGCGCACGACGCCATCGTGGAAGCGCACGGCGCGCTGAAAACGGTAGCCGTTAGCCTGATGAAAATCGCCAACGACATCCGCATGCTCAGCTCCGGCCCCCGCTCCGGCATCGGCGAGCTTTTCATCCCCGACAATGAGCCCGGCTCTTCCATCATGCCCGGTAAAGTGAACCCCACGCAATGTGAGGCCCTCACCATGATCGCCGCGCAGGTGCTCGGGAACGACGTAGCCATCAACATCGGCGGCGCCACCGGCCACTTCGAACTGAACGTCTTCAAACCCATGATGATCTATAACTTCCTCCACTCCGCTCGCCTGCTGGGCGACGGCTGCGTGAGCTTCAACGACAAGTGCGCGGAAGGATTGGCGCCCATCGAGGAAAACATCAGGAAACACGTAGACAATTCCCTCATGCTCGTAACCGCCCTCAACACGAAGATCGGGTACTACAAAGCCGCCGAAATCGCGCAGAAAGCGCACAAGGAAGGCACCACGCTGAAGGAAATGGCCGTGAAACTGGGTTACGTAACGCCCGAAGAATTCGACGCCTGGGTGATCCCCGCCAACATGGTCGGCAAACTCGGATAAGCGAAACCGAACGATAAAAGAAAAAGGTTGTCTGCAGATGCGGACAACCTTTTTTTATGTTCGTAAAGAATCAGGCTATTTCATGATCGTCAGAATGATCGTGCGCAAGCTCATGGCGATCACCAGCACGGCCACCAGGATCATGAGCGGTTTGCGTTTCATTTTTTTGACAAGGATGGCGGCAAAGGGAGATGCGATCACACCGCCCAGAATGAGCCCGATGATCACCTGCCAGCTGTCTACGCCGTTGAAGAAAAGCAGCGTTCCCGCGCTGGACGCGGCGATGAAGAATTCCGCGGCATTCACCGAACCGATGGTATAATTCACCGTGCGGCCTTTCGCGAGGAGGGTAGAAGTCACGATCGGCCCCCAGCCCCCTCCGCCGATGGAATCCATGAAGCCGCCGAAAAACGCCAGCGGACCGAGCCGCTTGGTTTTACTCTTGGGCTTGCGTTTCTGCAATGCCTTGCGGAGGATCAATATGCCGAGGATCATGAGGTAGGCGCTCATGAACGGTTTGATGACATCGCCGTCGATTACGTCCGACAGCAGCCATGCGCCTGCGATAGCGCCGATCATGCCCGGGATGAGGAGATGGAGGAATAATTTCTTGTTGACGTTGCCCAGCTTGAAGTGCGCGATGCCGCTGGCGCCCGTCGTGAACACTTCGGCCACGTGCACGCTGGTGCTCGTCATGGCCGGAGATACGCCCAAACCCAGCAGGAGCGAAGATGACGTGGCGCCATACGCCATGCCCAATGCCCCGTCGATCATCTGCGCCATCAGCCCCACACCCATGAAAAACAGGAGCTTGCTGGTGAAAATGTCCTGTACCGACTTCGCGATACGCGTTTGCGCATCATGCGAAATGCCGTAATGATACGTGAACCACAGGCCAGTCGCCACCGCCAGGATAGACACCCCGATCGTCACCCAGATCCAGTAACTCTTTTTATTGTCCTCGTTCACGAGGTCTATGAGCACTTTCTGGGTGGCATCGGTAGCTACTCGCTGTTCCGCCTTATCGATCACCTCATTATGCGACATGACTAATTATTAATTAAGTCTACAGGAATTGTGGACTAAAAATAGAGGTAATCCACGGTTTATCCAAATATTTCTGTCCTTAATTCTAAAAAAGGCGGAGGACGCTTTACGCCTCCGCCAGACAGGCTGGTTTTGTGTAACAGGGTTTCCAATTGTATGGTAAAGCGGCCGCAGCGGGCTGCGGCGCGCCTTCAGCTATTTGGCCAGCAGGCCTTCGATGGAGAAGGATGCGTAGTACAATCCGCCGATGGTCGGGCCCGCGGCGTATTGGATATAGCGGTGGTTGAACAGGTTGGAACCACCCACCTTGATGGTGGTTTTGTATCTGGGGATACGGTAATTCACCTGGGCGTCAACGGTACTGAATGCCGGCACGTCCCCATTGGCGAGGGGGCTTTCCCACTCGAACGTGTTCTGCCAGCGCCACACCACGTTGAACCCGAAATTCTTCAGCAGCTCGCGGTTACCGAAGCTGATGTTGCTCACCCAGTCGGGCGTGTTGAAACCGGTAGCGAACACGTCTTTTTCCTTGTTGTCGACGATGTCGTTGTAGTTCAGGTTACCGGCCAGGGTCCATTTCTTGTAGAAATTATACGTCAAACCCAGCGATGCGCCGTAATTATCGTAGGTATTCCTGGCGTTGGTATACACCCGGTAGCGGGTTTGCTTGCTGCGGTTGGCGGCGAGCATGTCGAGCACGGAAGCGTCTGTCCCCACCTTATCCGTTGCGGGCACCGCAACTTCCACCTGGCCGAGGAAGCCGTCGTACCGGTTGTAATACGCATCCGCGTCTACCACGAATTTATTGCCCAGCAGCACGCTGCGGTAACCTGCTTCGAAGGAGTTGATACGCTCCGGACGGGTAGGGCTAAGCGCCGTGATATCCAGCAGGGCCTTGTTTTTCAGGGCGGCGGCGTTGGCGGAAAGCCCGTCGGCCACGTCTTTGTTCACGGCGTTATTGAAGTTGTTCACGGAGGCGAGGGTGTAGGAATTCTCCAGGTAACCCAGCCCATCGTTGATATAGGAAAGGCCGCCCACACGGCGCACGTTGCCGTTGTTCACGAACGAAAGGGCTTCGAACAGCGCAGGGAAGCGGAAGCCGTTCTGCCAGCTGGCGCGGAAGTTATGTTGCTGCGCAAGGGTGTAAACGACTGCCAGGCGCGGGTTGATCCTGGGATCGAACTCGGGGTTGTAATCCACGCGGATGGAGCCTACCAGCTTCAGTTTGTCTTCAAAGAAAGTTTTGCTCACCTGCGCGAAGCCGCCGAATTTCTTGTAGTGGACGTTCTTCCCGCCCGGTGTGGTCCTGTCTTTCACGGGTTTGGTGAAATCGACGAAGTTATTGCCGTCGGGGATCACTTCATACAGCCTTCCGTCTGTTCCTACCAGCAGGTTGAAGCGTTTTACGTGGCGGCTAAGGTCCCACTGGGCATCCACGTGATACACGCGGCTATGCTGATCGAGCCAGGCGCCGCCGGTGGCGGGCGCTCCGGCAACCGCGGCGGCGTGGTCCCAGTTATTGATGCCGATGATGGTTTGTTTCAGGGCGTCGAACTCGGGCGTGCCGGGCTGAACGCGGCCCTGGTCGGCGGTGGAGCGTGCGCGGCGCATGGCTTCTGCGAGCCCGGTGCCGGCGTTGATTTCCGACTGCAATTTCGCCTGGAAGGCGTCTCTCCAGGCGTTGTTGCTCTTATGGGTGAGGTCGAGGTTGTCGGTCAGGGGTTTGAGGTTGTAGGAATTGCCGGTATTTTCCAGCATCACATATCCGCGAACGAAATAATCCGCGCCGCGCAGTTCGAGTTTGTGGTTTTGGACTTTCACACCGTCCAACTGGATTTTGTTCCCACGCTGGAAGAGGCCGTCCATTTCACCGAAACGGTAAGTATAGCTGAGTTCCGCCTTCGGCGTGATGCGCCAGTAAAGGCCCAGGTCGGCTTTGATATTTTCGACCGTGGGGTTTACGAGGTCTTTTTCCCAATAACCCGTGCGACGAACGTTGAAGGTTTCGTTCTTGCCGTTCAGCGTCACGCCTACGGAAACGTTGTTGTTGTTCTCGTCGCCGTATTTGTTCCAGGCGTCGTACGCGGGGTTGTTGGCGGCGCCGTTGAGCGCGGGGAAGCGGCTGTTGGCGGCGCCATTCTGGTCTTTGGGGGTGCTGGCGCGCCAGTCGGTACCGCGGAGGTAGCTGACGTTGACCTTGAACGCGATTTTATCTTTCCAGGCGTGGGCGTAGCGGATAGCGGTTTCCGTGAGCACGCTGGGGTCGTAATCGATACCGTCTACGTGGTTCACGCCGATTTTCTGGTAAACGCTGAGGCCTTTATAAAGGAAAGGACTTTTGGTCTGAAGGTTAGCCATACCGTTGATGGCGTTCATGCCGTAGAGTGCGGAAGCGGCGCCGGGTGTGATTTCCACGCTTTGGATGTCGAGCTCGGTGGGGCCGATGGCGTTGCCGAGGGGGACGCCGAGCGTGGCGGCCTGCATGTCTACACCATCCACCAGCTGCATGAAACGGAAGTTATTGGGGATGTTGAAGCCGCGGGTGTTGGGGACTTTAAATGTGAGGCTGGATGTGGTCATTTGGACGCCTTTCACGTTTTCGAGGGCATCGTAGAAGCTGGGAGCGGGCGATTCCTTGATGGCGCGGATATCGAGTTTTTCGATGGCTACGGGCGATTTGAGGGCTTCTTCCTCCACGCGCGATGCGGTGACCACTACCTCCTTGCCCAGCAGGGTTTGGGTGGCCAGGCCGATGTCGAGCCGGGAACCGGTGCCGGTTACTTCGAACTCCTGCGACTGGAAGCCGAGGCTGGAGAACACGAGCGTAAAGGGAAATTTGAGGCGGGATTTCAGGACGAAGTTCCCGCTATTGTCGGTAGTGGTGCCGGCGATAGTGCCTTTCACCAGTATGCTGACGCCGGGAATGGCTTCGCCGGTGGTCTGGTCTTTTACCTTACCTGATATCTGCACGATATTGTTTTCCTGGCCGCTGGCGAAAAGCGCGGCCAGCAGCAGGGGCAATGCGAGCAGGAAGCGATTGTAAACTGTTTTCATATAGTTGTTGGCTTTATTAATACTATTAGTCTATAGGAATAGTGGACAAATGTAAATGGGAAATTGGAAATTTACAAGAAGGGAGGGAAGGAATTTTTTAAATTGGCCATGGGAAAGGGTTCCAGGAGGGGCCTGCCGCGTCGGGCCCGCAGCCGGCGGAACAGGGCTCCTCCATCGCTGCGCCTGAACCGCACCCGTCGGGAGGTAAAAAAAGGCCGCATCCCGGAGGAGCGGCCTTTGAAATATGTAATACACGGATAATTTATGCTACGGTATCGTCCAGCGCGGGTTGCGTTCCGACAGGCTTCTGTTTCTCGTCGCCCGGTTTGTGGAGGAAACGCTTCTGGAAGATGAGGATGGCGATCACGCCCACCGAAATAGCCGCATCGGCGATGTTGAAGATCGGACGGAAGAAAATGAAATGCTCGCCGCCCCAGAACGGCATCCACTCCGGGAAATTACCGCTGAACAGCGGGAAATAGAGCATATCCACCACGTTCCCGTGCAGGAAAGTGCCATAGCCGCCGCCTTCGGGAAGGAACTGTGCTACTGACATATCCGTGCTGTCGGAGAAGATCAGTCCATAAAACATACTGTCGATCAGGTTGCCGGCAGCGCCCGCCAGGATCAGCGCCCCGCAAACGAGCAGGCCGTTGTGGTATTTCTCGCGCACGAGCCGCTTCATATAGAAGAAACCCACGATCACGGCGATCAGGCGGAACATCGTGAGGGCGATCTTTCCGAATTCGCCGCCGAACTTCAGGCCATACGCCATCCCTTCATTTTCAATAAAATGAATCTGGAACCAGCTCCCGAATATGGGGAAACTTTCGTTCAGCGCCATATTTGTCTTGATCCAAAACTTCAGGACCTGGTCTATGAATAGGATCCCTATCACGATCCATACAATGTGACGATACTTCAAAACTTCAAATTTTTCCAAAAATAATGTATTATTTCAAAGTTGCCCCTCTCCACTGCTATTCCTGGAAATAAACCCGTTTCACGCGCTGGGAAATTCCGGTCAGGATCTCGTAAGGTATGGTGCCGGCCCATTTCGCCACGTCTTCCACGGGCAGGCCTTCTCCGAATACGATTACTTCGTCGCCCTCCGCTACGTCGGGGATGCCGGTTACGTCGAGCATGAGCATGTCCATCGCGATGACGCCGGCCACAGGGGCCAGTTTCCCGCGAACGAGCATTTTCCCGTTCCCGTTGCCCAGGGCGCGCATATATCCGTCTGCATACCCGATGCGCACGGTAGCGATGAGCGAGGGCGCTTTGGCCTGCCAGGTGGCGCCGTAGCCTACGGTGTCGCCTTTGGGAATGCGCTTCACCTGCGACACGGTGGATTTCAGGGTGCTGACATTTCGCAGTTTGTCCTGGAAATCATGGGCGCTGTCTACCCCGTACATCCCGATCCCGAGCCTCACCATATCCAGCTGCATCTGCGGCAGGCGGTGGATGGCGGCGCTGTTGACGATGTGGCGGATGACGGGGTACCCCAGCTGCTGCCGGAGCGCCTGGCTCATTTTCTGGAACCGGTCGAACTGCATGTTGGTGAAATCGTCTTTCTTCGGGTCTTCGCTGGCGGCGAAGTGGCTGAAGATGGACTGTACCCTGAAAAGCCCTTCGGCATTGAGCCGCAGTGCCAGCGCAGGGATGTCTTGCTGCTCGAAGCCGAGGCGGTGCATGCCCGTGTCCAGCTTGATGTGCACGGGGTAATTGGATTTATTCGCATAGCGGACGGATTCCTCGAACAATTCCAGCAGGTGCATGGAATACAGTTCGGGCTCCAGGTTCCATTGTAAAATAGCGTCGAAGCTGCTGGGCTCGGGGTTCATCACCATGATGGGCAGCGTAATGCCGGCGCGGCGGAGCTCTACCCCTTCGTCGGCATACGCCACGGCCAGGTAATCGATGCCGTGGAACTGCAGCAGGTTGGCGATCTCGAAGCTGCCGCTCCCGTAGGCGAAGGCTTTCACCATGGCCATGAGTTTGGTGCCGGGCTTGAGGATCGACTGGTACGCTTTCACGTTGTGCGCCAGCGCGGTAAGATTGATCTCGAGGATGGTTTGATGGGCTTTTTGTTCCAGCAGTTTACCGATCCGCTCGAACTGGAATACGCGGGCGCCTTTCACGAGGATGGACTCGTTCTGGAAATCCGCGGTGTTCACCTGCTGGAGGAATTCTTCGGTGCTGGCGTAAAACTCGCTTTTCACCCCGGCAAAACTTTTCTTTTCGCGCGAGATATTCTTCCCGATGCCGATAAGTTTGCTGATGCCTTTGCTTTCCAGCATGCCGGCCACTTCTTCGTACAGCGAGCCTTCGCTTTTCCCGGATTGCAGGATATCGCTCAGGATGACCGTTTTGGTAGGATGCTGGCGCTGCTGCTGGAGGAATTCCAGCGCGATGGCGAGCGATCCGAGGTCGGAGTTGTAGCTGTCGTTGATGATGGAGCAGTTATTGATGCCCTGTTTCATTTCCAGCCGCATGGCGATGTTGCCGAGATGGTCCATCCGCTCCTGGATGGTTTCCTGGGGCTTGCCCAGGTACAGCATGAGCGCCCAGCAATGGATGGCGTTTTCGATGGAGCCCTCGTCCACAAAAGGAATGCGGATGAAGACCGGCTCCGATTTGTACAGCGCATCGATGCGGGTGTGGTTATCGTTCTTGTCGACCGAAATAATCCGGAGATCGGCGTCTGTCTTGCGGCTCCAGGTGAGGAGCTGCAGGGCGTTGTCGATCTCGCGCTTGCCCACGAGGTTATGGAAATTGTTGACGCACTCGTTGAGCGCCAGGTAATCCTTGCAATAGATCAGCACATCGCTGCGGGTGAACAGCACGAGCTTTTCGTTCACTTTCTGGCGGATGTTGAGGAAGCCTTCGTTATGGGCTTCGCCGATATTGGTGAAAATGCCGATGGTGGGACGGATGATCTTTTCGAGGTTCACCATTTCGCCGGGCTGTGAAATGCCGGCTTCGAAAATGGCGAGGTCGTTCTCGGGTTTCATTTGCCAGACAGACAGGGGCACGCCGATCTGCGAGTTGTAGCTTTTCGGGCTGCGGACGATGTTGTTGTCTTTTTCCAGCAGCTGGTACAGCCATTCCTTGACGATGGTTTTGCCGTTGCTGCCGGTGATGCCGATCACGGGAATGTTGAATTGCTGGCGGTGCCAGGCCACGAGGGCGTGGAGCGCCTGCAGGGTGTTTTTGACTAAAATGATGTTGGCTTTCGGGTAGAGGCCCTGGGCGATGGGCTCGCTGACCACGAAATTGCTGACGCCTTTTTTGTACAGATCGTCGATGTACTGATGTGCATTGCGGCGCTCGCTCACAAGGGGAATGAACAAGGATGTTTCGGCAACTAGCAATTTCCGGCTGTCCAGCAAAATGTGTTCGATCTCCGGATGCCCGGTCTGTTGCAACAATTCTCCCTTCAGGATCTTACTGATACTCTCTGCTGTATACAATGTTATATGGTTTTAATCGAAAAGCGCCCGCAGACTCTCATGTACGGGCGCTTTCAGTTCGGATCAACTAACTCTCTTTGGACTCGGTCGGTTTAACCGGTAATTTCTTGTCGAACAGTATGGAATATACAATGGAACCTGCCAGGCAAAGCACGATCACGATGAGCGATACCCAAACCGGCATATGGAAGTTCCAGATCTCTGCCAGCATTTTCAGACCGATGAATACCAGCACGATGGCGATGCCCTGCTGCAGGTAATCGAACTTGTCTACCGCACCTCTCAATAGGAAGAAGAGGGAACGGAGGCCAAGCACGGCGAAGATGTTGGATGTATATACCACGAGCGGTTCTTTTGAAATGGCGAATACGGCCGGAATGGAATCCAGCGCAAATACGATGTCGGTAAACGCCAGCATCACCACCACCACGGTCAGCGTCGTGAAATACACTTTCCCGTTCTGCTTGATGGTGAACTTGTCTACGTTCGGCTGATTGGAGAGCCGCAGGTACTTCTGCATGATGCGGTACGCGAAATTCTCCTCCGGCTTGAACTCATCGTGCTGGTCTACCATGAACATCTTGACGCCTGTATATACAAGGAACGCGCCGAAAATGTACAGGATCCATCCGAATTGGGCGATGAGGGCCACGCCCACGGTAATAAAAATGGCGCGGAACACGATAGCCATGAGGATACCGATGAGCAGCACCCGCGCATAGCTCGTTTCCTTGATCTTGAAAAATCCGAATATGAGAATGAAAACGAAAATATTGTCGATGGAAAGCGACCACTCCATGAGATACGCGCTCATGAATTCGACAGCCATCTTTGAGCCGTCTTCGTACCAGATAAATGCACAGAAGCCCATAGACAGCGCTACCCAGAAACAGGTTTGGAGGAGCGCCTTTTTGATGGACATTACTTCACCTTTTTTACTTAATAACCCCAGGTCGAAGATCAGGGCCAGAACGATCACAATTCCAAAAACTGTATACGTCCATGTTTGCGGTGTCATGTAAAGCGGAAAAATTTAATGAATGGCAAAGATAATGGATTCCGGCAGCTTTTACCTGGCATACTTGCGCTGCCTGAAGTACTGGAACGCCATGGCAAACAGCAATACGGCCCCGATGGGAACGGCAAATGCGATGATCTGCCATTTCGTTTTATCGCGGCGCACCTTTTCACCGTCCAGCAGCCTGAGCGTCAGTTCCTTGTTGCGCGTTTCCATCACCGGGCTCTTGCTGGCCAGGTAATCCATCCCGTTAAGGAAAAATTCCTTGTTGGCGAACTGGTAATCCGGGTTGAACTCGTTGACCCCCATCTGCAATGGGCCGCTTTTCCGCGTCACGGCATTGAGCACCAGGTCTGCATCCCCCGCTACGATCATCCTGCCCGCGGTATCCGCTTCCGGCCGGAAAGGCCTGTGCGCGGAGGTTTCCCACTGCCGCTGCCCCTCCGCGCCGATCCGGTGGCGGAACAGCGATGAAAAACGCCCCTCCAGCAACACGGCCACCGGAACGTTCCGCGACCGGAACTCCCGCGGATTGGGCTGCTGCTGCACGCTTTCGAGCGTGATCTGCACAGGGCTGCGCACCAGCCGGCTATGTTCCGACGAGGTGAGCAGCACGGTTTTATGAATGTCTCCACCCGCCATCGTATCCACCGATCCCGCGAAGCGGCTCATCACCAGGTCCAGGTTTTTGACGATGGAATGGCCGTTGGTAGAATTGAGCAAAGGGAAATAAGGGAACGGCACGGGCTGGATCTGCGGTTTGTCGCCGATGTTGCCCACCACGAGCGGGATAATGTCTGCCCGGAGGTCCTGGATAAGATCGGGGTTCACCCGGGCGCCGTATTTGAACAGCAGGTCTTCCAGCTGGAGATTGCGGTCGAACGCCACGAAATCGCGCCCGCGCAGACTGTCCGTCGATGCCGTCAGATTGTCGAGGAACCAGGCGATATTGCCGCCCTGCATCACGTATTGATCGATCTTCAGTTTGTCGGCGTCGGTAAACGTCCGGGTCGGCCGGACGAACAGCAGCGCATCGAATTCGTCGGGGATCGCCGGTGTGGTGGCGAGGTTGACGGTATCCACTTCATACAGTTCATGCAGCGTTTTCAGCGCGTCGTAGACTTCAGGGCCTTCCGGTTCCCCATGGCCGAGCATGTAGCCCACGAGCGGACGATGGTTTTGCTGCAACTGGTAAATGGCGTTGGCGAATTTGTATTCGAGGAGGGCTTCTGAGCTGTTGAGCGCCTGCATGGGGTCCATGCCGCCCTGGCTTTTCAGGAGGTTGACGGCCGATTCGCGGTCTTTGTATGTAATAATGGCGCCGGGGAAAATGAGTTTCTCGGCGTAGGAATCCTTCCCGTCGTCCTGCACCTGCAGGTTAAAGGGCAGGATGCCCCGTGCCATGAGCGTGTCCTGGAAAGCGGCGCGCATGGAATCGGGGAGATCGGAGCCGGGATTGAGGAAGCTGAAGCGGACGTTGTTGCCGCCGAACTGCTGGAATTCCTCGAGCAGCTCGCGCGTGGCGTTAGACAGCTGTCGGAAGCCGGCGGGATATTTCCCCTTGAGATAAACTTCGATCTGAACGGGCGCGTCGAGCCGGCGGAGGAGATCGCGGGTGGAAGGGGCGAGGGTATAGCGCTTCTCGGCGGTGAGGTCGAACCGGGTATGGAAGAACCCTGCCGCCGCGTTAATAGCCACGATCACGGCCAGGAGCCCCAGCGTCCGTTTCAGGTATTGTTTTCGTTTGTCCTTTCTCGTTAGTTCCATAATCAACCCTGCCAGATTTTCCTTTCCAGCGATATTTTGGTAAGATATAACATCAGTCCGGCCACGCTGGCGAAATACACGATGTCGCGCGTGTCTATCACGCCGCGGCTGATGGAAGTATAATGATAGCGGATGCCGGCCATGGCGAGGTAATAATCCGCCCCGCCTTCGAACACCGCCAGTTTGCTGAGGGCATCGAACCCGGTGTAGAGGATGTAGCAGGTGAAGATGGCCACCAAAAAGGCGACCACGGCGTTAGCGGTGACAGACGAGGCCCAGAGCCCGATGGCGGTGAACACGCCCCCCAGCAGGAAAAGCCCCAGGTAAGACCCCAGGATGCTGCCGGTATCGGGCCCGTTTCCCGCCGCGGCCAGCTGCGAAATGGCGAGGTAATACACGGCCGTGGGAACGAGCGCGATGGCTACGATGAGCAGGCAGGCCCAGTATTTCCCCCAAACGATCTGCCAGGGCGTCACCGGCTTGGTGCCCAGCAGCTCCATGGTGCCGCTGCGGTACTCGTCCGATAAACTGCGCATGGTGATGGCGGGAATCAGCAACAGGAATATCATGGGCGCCAGCTCGAAAAGCCCGTCCAGGTCTGCGTACCCGGCCTCGAGGAGGCTCGTGTCCCGGAAAATGAACAGGAACAGTCCGTTGGCGAGCAGGAACAAAACGATGGCTACATACCCCGTGATACTGCTGAAAAATTGGTGGATGTCTTTCTTGAAAATGGCATACATGACGGAAGCAAATATAATTCAATTACGTTTCCACAATATTTGAATTTTTAATCATCCGTAAACGATTCAATAAAAAAGCCGTCCGGTTACAGGGGACCGGACGGCTGGAAATGCGTATGTGTTTGCCGAAAGCTTACACGGCGAAGCTGTCGCCGCAGGCGCAGGTGCGGGAAGCGTTGGGGTTATTGAAGTAAAACCCTTTCCCGTTGAGCCCTTCGGAGAATTCCAGGACGGTATTGCAGAGGTACAGGAAGCTTTTCAGGTCTGTCACCACTTTAATGCCTTTGTCTTCGAAAACCTGGTCTTTCGGCTTGGTTTCGTTGTCGAAATCGAGTTTATAGCTGAGGCCGGAGCATCCTCCGCCCACAACGGACACGCGCAGGAAGTAATCCTCGCCCAGGGTCCCTTCGGCCCGGAGCGCATCCACTTTTTGCTTGGCTTTATCACTGATATAGATCATCTTATCCGTATTTACTGGTTATATATTGCGTGCAATGAGCGCACGGTATTGTTGACTGTCTCGATGGCACGGTCTACGTCCGCTTCGGTCGTAAACCTTCCCAATCCAAACCTGAGCGAAGAATGTGCCAGTTCTTCGGGGACCCCCATCGCTATCAGCACATGACTGGGCTCGGGATTGGCGGATGTGCATGCCGAACCCGAAGATACGGCTATTTCCCGGGTTACGCCGCGCAGGAGGTCGGCCCCCCGTACGTCGGGGAACTGCAGGTTGCTGACGTGCGGCAGCCTGGGGGCGCCTTCGCCGTTCACCCGGGCGCCGGTTTTTTCCACCAGCGTTTTTTCCAGCCTGTCGCGGAGGGCCGCCAGCCGGCGGGATTCGCCTGCCATTTCGTCGGCCGCAATGGCGCAGGCCTTGCCCAACCCCACGATCCCCGGTACGTTCAGGGTGCCCGAACGCATGCCGCGCTCGTGGCCACCGCCGTCCATCTGCGCCGCCAGCCGCACGCGCGGAGCCCTGCGGCGGACGAACAGCGCGCCCGCGCCTTTGGGGCCGTATAGCTTGTGGGCCGACAGCGCCAGCATCCCGATGCCTTCGCCGGCGGCGTCCAGGGGTATTTTACCCACGGCCTGCGTGGCATCCGTCAGCAGCAGGATCCCGTGTTCCCCCAAAATCCCTGAAATATCGGCGATGGGTTGGATTACGCCCGTTTCGTTGTTGGCGTATAGCACGGCAGCCAGCACCGTGTCTGGGCGGATGGCGGCTTTGAGGTCGTCGGGGTTTACGGTCCCGCGGCCATCTACCGGCAGGTAGGTAACTTCCGCACCGAGTTTTTCGAGGTGGCGGCAGGTGTCGAGCACGGCTTTATGCTCGGTTTGCAGGGTGATGAAGTGTTTCCCTTTTACCGCATATGCTTCGGCAGCGCCTTTGAGGGCCAGGTTGAGGGCCTCTGTGGCGCCGGAAGTGAACACGATTTCCTGGGGCTCGGCACCGATGAGCGCAGCCACTTCCTCGCGCGCCTGCTGTACCGCTTCCTCGGCCGTCCATCCCCAGGCGTGCGCGCGGGAAGCGGCATTGCCGAAATGGGTGGTGAAGTAAGGAAGCATGGCTTCCAGCACCCGGGGGTCGCAGGGCGTGGTGGCGTTGTTGTCGAGGTAAACGGGCAGTGTCTGCATCTATGCAAAATTACGGTATAAGTTCTACTTTTACCCGGAACCGCCCGGGTCGCGGGTAACCGCAGGGTCATCTTTCCGGGCATTAAATCATACACCCATATGTTAAAAGTTGAGCACATCGGCATCGCCGTGAAATCGCTGGCCGTTTCCGTTCCCCTGTTCGAAAAACTGCTGAACGCGGAGTGTTACAAAACCGAGGAAATCGCCTCCGAAGGCGTGTCTACCGCGTTTTTCCGCCAGGGCGAAACGAAGATCGAGCTGCTGGAAGCATTATCTCCCGCCAGCCCAGTCGCGAAATTCCTCGAAAAAAAGGGCGAAGGCGTGCATCACCTGGCTTTTGAAGTGAAAGACATCCGCGCCGAAATGGCCCGGTTGCAAAACGAAGGCTTCGAACTCCTGTCTGCCGAGCCCAAACCCGGGGCAGATAACAAACTGGTATGTTTCCTTCATCCCAAAAGCACGAACGGCGTGCTGGTGGAGTTAACGCAGGAACGGACCGGATAGAAGGAAATCAGCCTGTTATAAAAAAAGCGCGAAAAAAAATGGCGGTATTTAAACCTTTTATTTAGTCGCGCGTTGATATTGGTATAACACAGCACAAATGCAAGCCGCTCAGGCTTCATCACAATACTCTAAAGTTGGCATAGGTTATGAAAACCTGTGGGTTTTTTAACTCGCAGGTTTCTTTTTTTGCCCAATCCGTAAGCGATTGCGGAGATTTTGTTCGGGAAGCCGGCATCGGTAAAAAATCCCGGCCGCCGTTGCGTCGCACACTTCGGCATTTGCGCAGGAATGGAGGAATATTGTAGGGATTACATTAATTTCCATTAGCCTTTCCCGTTTTAAAAGATGTTATCAATGACCCGTCCTGGTTTTATCGTCCTGATGTTTTTCCTGCTAACGGGAACGACCGTAGCCGCCCATTCGAATTAATTCACGACCTTTTCCATCCCTACGCTCCGCGAGCCTTTTACGAGGAGGTGCGTGTCCTGGAACTGTTGCTGTTCCAGCCAGGTGCGCGCTTCGCCGGCCGTTTCGAACCAGATGTAGGGGTGCCGGGTTTTGGAGAATTCCTTTCCCACGAGCACAACGGCTTTCCAGTGGCTCAATTGGAGGAGGTCGGCCAGCGCCTGGTGCTCCTTATCACTGTCCGGCCCCAGTTCCTTCATGGCGCCGAGGAGGAGGACTTTCTGCTTCGCATCGAGCCCCGCGAAATTTTCCACGGCGGCTTTCATGCTGGAGGGGTTGGCGTTGTAGGCGTCCATCACGAAGGTGTTGGTGCCTTTTTTCACTACCTGGGAGCGGTTGTTGGAGGGGACGTACGCTTCCAGGGCGGCGCGCAGTTTTTCCGCCGGCACCTTGAAATGGAGCCCGGCAGCGATGGCGGCCATGACGTTCGGGAAGTTGTAAGCGCCCACGAGTTGGGTGCGCACATGCCCTGCGCCTGCGGATTCCAGCTCCAGCAGGGCGGTCCCGGGGAAAGGGGCGCCGGCGTAATCGGCCGGGTCGTGACCATAGGTGATCACCGTACCGATGCCTTTGCTCATCTCCACCAGGTAGGGATAATCCTTGCAAACGAACACCGTTCCGCCGTTTTCGCGGAGGTAGTCGTACAGCTCGCCCTTGGCCAGGCGCACGCCTTCCTCGCTGCCGAACCCTTCCAGGTGGGCCTTTCCGATGTTGGTGATGATCCCGTGCGTGGGTTCCGCCACTTTGCAATAGGCGGCGATCTCGTGGCGATGGTTGGCGCCCATTTCGATCACGGCCATTTCCGCGTCCATGGGGATGCGCAGCAGCGTCAGCGGAACGCCGATATGGTTGTTGAGGTTGCCTTCGGTGGCGTATGTACGATATGCCGCGCCCAATGCGGTGCGGAGCATTTCTTTCGTAGTGGTTTTACCGTTAGTGCCGGTAATGGCGATGAACGGAATGTTGAACTGCCGGCGGTGGTGCCTTGCCAAAGCCTGCAGGGCCGCCAGCGCATCATCCACCAGCATCATCCTATCCGGCTGGGTGAAAAACGCAGGATCGTCGACCACCGCGAAACTGGCGCCGGATGCCAGGGCCGCACCGGCATACTGGTTACCGTTGAAGTTGGGGCCGCGCAGGGCAAAGAAGATATCGCCGGCTTTGAGCTGGCGCGTGTCTGTTTGCACGGAAGGGTGCTGGCGGTAGATGGTATATAGCTGTTCGATATTCACGTGTTGCGGATTTGCGTACAAAAATAAGGAATGATGGCCCTCATTTTCTTTATTATCTTTCGCAGGCAACCTATGTAGGCCCGAACCCGTAATTAACGCTATGCAAACCCGTCAACTTATGCTCATACGCAGGAAACAATTATGGACGATGCCGGCGCTGCTGGCCCTGTGCATCCTGGCCGCCTGTACGTCTGAACAGGCGCCGGAGCCTACCGCCAACGCCGATTGCTCCACCGTGAACGTCACCGCAGCCCGGATCTACGAAATCGTTCAGCAGCATTGCACCAACCGCAGCTGCCATCCCGGAACGGGATCGCCGCTGAACGCCGATTTTTCCACGCCCGCCAAACTGAAAAATTACATTTCCACCAACGGCGCATCATGGACGTTCCGCGTTACCGGCGCCGGTGCCGATATGCCGCAAAGCCAGGGCTATCCCCCATTGCCGAAAGCCGTGCGCGATTCCATCGCCTGCTGGGTAAACAAGGGAATGCCGGATTGATCCACCAAAACAGTCACGCATGAAACGAATTTTCATCATAATCGCATTCCTTGGTCTCGCCATTCCGGCGGCGGCACAGAATGTACAGTCGTGCCGCTCGGTGCGCCTGCGTTTCTTTTCCAGCGCGCCGCTGGAAGACATCGAGGCGATGAGCACCCAGGGCGTATCGGCCATCAATCCCGCCACGCGCGCCATTTATTTCAAAGTGCCCATCACCTCGTTTCAATTCAAAAAGAAACTGATGCAGGAGCATTTCAACGAGAATTACCTCGAAAGCGACAAATTCCCCTACGCCGAATTCAAAGGGAGGGTCCTCGGCACCACAGACCTCACCAAAGACGGCACCTGGCCGGTTGAAGCGGAGGGCGACCTCCAGATCCACGGCGTCACCAAATCCTACCGGGTATCCGGCACCATCACGATTGCGGGCGGTAACCTGGCCGCAGAAGCGAAATTCAAGGTGCGAGTTGCCGATCATAACATCAAAATCCCGAGCCTGGTGATAAAAAATATCGCGGAAGTGGTGGAAGTGACCATGAGCGCGCAATATCAACCGGCCGTCAAACCTTAATCCAAAAAGCTTCAAACCAGCGAATATGTTGCATCTCCGCTTGCTCACCGCCCTTCTGCTCACCGCCCCGGCCGCCATGGCGCAGGACGATCTGGGCGCCATTTTCGGGAAGGACTCCGTCCGCCGCGATCCCGTGACCTCCACTTTCAAAAGTACCCGCATCATCAACGGGCAGTCGAACGAAACCCTGGCCAGGGGCGACCTCGACTTCCGGGTGGCGCACCGGTTCGGCGACATTGGCGGCTCCGGCGGCGGATCGTCCACCTTTTTCGGGCTCGATAATTCTACAGACATCCGCATCGCCTTCGAATATGGCATTACCGACCGCCTCACGGCCGGCCTGAGCCGTTCCAAAGGCAACGGCAACTTTTCGCAGATGTGGGAGGTGCTTGGCAAATTCAAACTGCTGCAGCAAACGCACGACAACCGCGTGCCGGTCGGTATTACGCTGTTCGCCAATGCGGTGGTATCGTCCATGAAAAGCAGTCCGGACCAGGCCGATCCCAATTATTTCGCCAAATTCTCCGACCGGGGGAGTGCTGTGGCCCAGCTGGTGATTTCCCGGAAGTTCGGTGAAATGGTGAGCCTGGCGCTGCTGCCCTCGTTCGTGCATCGTAACCGTGTGGGTTTCAAGGACATGAACAACATGTTCGCCATGGGGTTGGGCGGCAGGCTGCGGTTCAGCAAACGCGTGGCGCTGGTGGCCGATTACTTTTATTCGTTCCGCGACGAGGAAAGCAAGGATTATTACGAATCCCGGGGCACGAAGTTCTACAACTCGCTGGGCGTGGGCGTGGAGATCGAAACGGGCGGGCACGTGTTCCACCTGAATTTCACGAATGCCACGGCCATCCTGGAGAACCAGTTCATCCCCGAAACGGTGAGCACCTGGACGCACGGACAGTTCCGCTGGGGCTTCAATATTTCGCGCCGGTTCTCGCTGGGCGGGCGCTAGGTCGTTAATGGGAAGTGAATGGGTACGATTGTGCTGTTTTTGGACCCAAGCCGTTAAATTGCGGATATGTCAACATTGAAATGCCGTATCCGGGAAGGCTCCATGGTGGCGCGGATAGCCGCCTGGAAGATGGGTTCCGGCAATATCGCGATCGTTTTCGGGAACGTCATTCACCTGCATGGGGTAAGCCGGGAGCGGTTCCTGGCCAATACGGCGTGGGTGCGGCACGAGGTGCGGCACGTTCGTCAGTACCGCGAGGCGGGCTTCTGGCGGTTCCTGTGGCGTTATGTGCGCGACTGGCGCCGGTATGGCTATTATAACATCCCTTATGAAAAAGACGCCCGGCTGGCGGAAACCAATCCGCGGGAGCTGGAAGGGGTGGAGATACGATAAAGATTCGTTAAAACGAAGGGGGTGGGGATAAAAAATGTTGCAACGCGGTTATTTTCCTTATTTTTACGGTAAAGGCTGATTAATATGGTTAAGAAGGTCACAGAGGGAATCACGATAAGCGTGGAAACGTTTTACCAGCCGGATTACTCCAATCCGATCGGCAGTGAGTTCATGTTCGCTTACCGTATCACCATCGAAAATAACAATACCTTCCCCATCAAACTGTTGCGCCGCCATTGGTATATCATCGATTCCAACGGCTCGCACCGCGAAGTGGAAGGGGAAGGCGTGGTAGGTGTGCAACCGCTGCTCGCACCAGGCGAAAGCTATCAATATGTTTCCGGCTCCAATCTCCGCACGGAAATCGGTAAAATGTACGGTACGTATCAAATGGAAAACCAGCTGAACAAGAAGCTCTTCGATGTGAAGATCCCCGAGTTTCAGATGGTTGTGCCGTTCAAAATGAACTAGGGCCGGTATTTGGCCCCGTTGAAGATGAGCATCGCGTCCTGCGTGTTCATGAGTTTTTCCAATGTATATTCCGGATGGCGCTCCATGAATGCCCGTACGATCCTGTACCCGGTAAACGCGCCTATTTTACCCGGCGCCTCGGCTGGCATGCCCTGGGTCGACGGCCCGTCGCCGATATACCGCGCGATCGTTTGTCCATCACGGCTATACAATAATTTATTCTCCACGAAATACTGCCAGACCATCTGCTCGTTTTCTTCACAGAATTTTAGCTGTCCGCTCGTATATCCCATGCGGATGTGTGCGTCCGTTTCCGGCAGCACCTGCTCCAGGAAGTATTGCTGCTTGCCGAGGTATACCAGTTGCCCGGCCAGGGAAGCTCCTTCACGAGGCGCGTCCAGCTGCTGGTACAGCACGGTCATGACGTTGACGGGTATGTTTTCGGGGGTGAATCGGCGGACCATATATTCCGGCATGTCGGGCACCAGCCTGTACACGTTGAAATCCGCGCCCATATACATGTCCAGCCCGATCCCCAACACCGAATCGATCGTTACGGCACCGAAATTGTTGACGGCGGAAATGAACGTGAGCACCTGCGGCGCACGGAACTTCGGCTGGTAATATTTCGCCAGGCGGAAGGCCTGCGTCAGCTCCTTTTCCAGCGGCCGGATATCGGCGAAATGCGCGCCCACGGAATCGTTCAGCGCGCGGATGTCTTTATTGGCGAGGAAATCATGCACGGATCGTATCCATGCAACGGAATCACCGGTGTTGGGAAGATAGAGGATATGCGAAAGATAGTCGTTCACGAAACCGGGATACATTTCCTGCAACAATTTTACGCCCGTTGCGACGTTAGTGGTATCAATACCGGCAAATGCCCGGTCGAACCGTTCGATCTTCACCGTGATGGGGATGTGGCTGACGTCGGGGATCTGTTTTTTTCGTCCGCAACCCGCCATGATGGCGTTTGTAAGGATCAGGATACACAGGGAATGTATTTTCAGGTAACTTTGCATCGCCTATAATAACTTTAGAGATGGTAAAAATATTGTTTCGCAACGTATTCCGGAAATCCTTTCTGATGGCCGCGGTGCTGATCGCATCGGCCGCTTCGCTTTCTGCCCAGTCTTTCAGCGACCGTATGTCCGAAAAAACCGGGCGCAAAGTGCGTTTCGGGTTCAAAATCGATCCCGGTGCCTCGTTCCTCAATCCGCAGGAAGCCGGCGTAACCCGCAACAGCGGCCGTTTTTACTTTAGCTACGGCGTATTGGCCGACTGGTTCATCGACGACGAAGAACGCTATGCCCTGGCAACCGGTGTGCAGGTGACGCACTTCGGCAGCGTGATGCAGTACGAAACCGGGAAAGGCCTGTCAGACTTCCGTTCCGCATCTTCGGAATACGACATCCGCCTGCAATACATCGAAGTGCCGGTGGCGCTGAAGCTCAAAACCGCTACGGCGAAAGGGTTCGACTTCTACGGACAGTTCGGCGGCTTCGTGGGTATGCCTATCCGTGCGCGTGCGAATGTTATCAGCAACATGCAACGGTTCGACAAGCTGGGCGTGCTCCGCCAGATACAGCCTTTTACGGCCGGAATGCTCCTGGGCGCGGGTGTCGAATATCCGCTCACGGAAACGCTGACCGGCGTGGTGGGCATCAATTACCAGAATAATTTCGTGGACATCACCCGCAACGGCAAGTGGAACGACGGGCGCGTAACGGGCAATAGCTTCATTTTGCGGCTCGGGGTTTATTTTTAACCCTGTTTAGTCCGTACATTTGCCAGACAAAAAAGTACGGATGAATATTTTCCTCGCCCAGCAGAATTACCATATCGGCAACTTCGAGGCCAATACGGCCCGCATCATCGAAGCCATCCACGCCGCGGAAGCCCGCGGGGCCGACCTGGTCGTGTTTTCCGAACTGTGCGTGTGCGGATATCCGCCGAGGGATTTCCTGGAGTTCGAAGACTTCATCGCACGGAGCTACGCCGCTATCGACGAAATCCGCAAGCATACGCAGAAAACCGCCGTGCTGGTGGGCGGTCCGCAGCGCAATCCCCACCGCGAAGGGAAAGATCTCTTCAATGCCGCTTTCTTCCTGTATGAAGGCGAAATCAAGCAGGTGGTGCAGAAAACGCTGCTGCCGACGTACGATGTGTTCGACGAATACCGCTACTTCGAGCCGGCGTTCGAATGGAACGTCATCCCCTTCAAAGGAAAAAAACTGGCCGTAACGATCTGTGAAGATATCTGGAACCTCGGCGATAACCCGCTGTACCGGATTTGCCCCATGGACCGGCTCATCCTGCAGCATCCCGACGTGATGATCAACCTGTCTGCCTCGCCGTTCGATTACGACCACGACGAGAGCCGGCGCGAGATCATCTGTGAAAATGTGAAGAAGTACGGCCTGCCGATGTATTACTGTAATACCGTCGGCTCGCAGACGGAGATCGTGTTCGACGGCGGATCGATGGTGTTCGACGCGGAAGGGCAGATCGTCAAGCAACTGGCCTTTTTCGAGGAAGATATGGCTGGCGTGGAGCTGGATGCGCTGGGCAAAAAGAAACCCAATCCCGAAACGCCCACCACACCCAATTCCGTGATGGAAGAGCTGGTGTTCGACCATAACATCGCCCGGATCAAACAGGCGATCGTGCTCAGTATCGGAGATTATTTCAAAAAAATGGGCTTCAAACAGGCCATCCTGGGCTCTTCCGGCGGGATCGACAGCGCAGTGACGCTGGCTTTGGCGGTGGAAGCCCTGGGCAAGGAGAACGTCCGCGCCATCCTCATGCCTTCGCCCTACAGTACGGAACATTCGGTAGACGATGCCGTGGCGCTGTCGAAAAACCTCGACAATCCTTACGACATCATCCGCATCAACAATATTTACGAGCATTTCCTGGATACGCTGGAGCCTTACTTCAAGGGGCTGCCGTTCAATGTGGCGGAAGAGAATACGCAAAGCCGCATCCGCGGGAACCTGCTGATGGGGCTGGCTAACAAGTTCGGGTATATACTCCTGAACACGAGCAATAAGAGCGAGCTGTCTACCGGTTACGGGACCTTGTATGGCGATATGGCCGGGGGGCTTTCTGTGCTGGGGGACCTGTACAAAACGCAGGTGTATGCCCTGGCGCGGTATATAAACCGAGAAAAGGAGATCATCCCGGTGAATATCATCGACAAGGCGCCTTCGGCGGAATTGCGGCCCAACCAGAAGGATTCCGACAGTTTGCCCGATTATACGATACTGGACCGCATCCTCTATCAGTATATTGAGCGGCGGCAGGGGCCGAAGGAGATCGTGGCGAAAGGGTTCGATGAGGCGCTGGTGGCGCGTACGCTGAAAATGGTGAATACCAACGAATACAAGCGGAACCAGTTCTGCCCCATCGTCCGGGTGTCGTCCAAAGCCTTCGGGATCGGGCGGAGAGTGCCTATCGTGGGGAAATATTTGAGTTAAGGGAGAACCCTGCTATCTTTGTCCAAATTTCAATATTCATTATAAAATGTTACAGGTACAATTTATCCGTCAAAACAAAGAGCTGGTACTGGAAAGGCTGGCCGTGAAGCATTTCGCGGACGCGGCTGCCGTCGTAGACGAAGTACTGGCGCTTGACGATCAGCGCAAGAAGCTGACGCTCGATTACGATGAAACGCAAGCCAAGGTGAATTCCGCATCAAAAGAGATCGGGAAGCTCATGGCATCTGGCGACAAGTCGGGCGCGGAGTCTCGCAAGCAGGAGGTGGCCGCCTACAAGCAGGCGCTTGGGCCCATCGACGAGCAGTTGCGCGCGACGGAGAAATTGCTGCACGACACGCTGGTCAGGCTCCCTAACCTGCCCGGTGCGGACGTTCCCAAAGGCAGAACAGCGGAAGATAATGTGGAAGTGCGCCGTGGCGGCGATATCCCCGTCCTCGCCGCAGGTGCTGTGCCGCACTGGGACCTGGCCAAAAAGTACGACCTGATCGATTTCGAGCTGGGCAATAAGGTGACCGGCAGCGGTTTTCCCTTCTACAAGAACAAGGGAGCCCGTCTGCAACGCGCGCTCATCAGCTATTTCCTCGATTTCAATACATCCAACGGCTATACGGAATTCCTGCCGCCGTTCCTCGTGAACGAAGCATCGGCTTACGGCACGGGACAGCTCCCCGACAAAGAGGGACAGATGTATTACATGCCGGAAGATAACTTCTACCTGATCCCCACGTCGGAGGTGCCGCTGACCAACGTTTTCCGTGACGAGATCCTCAAGGAATCGGAGCTGCCGGTGAAAATCACGGCTTACAGCCCGTGTTTCCGCCGTGAAGCGGGGTCTTACGGTAAAGATGTGCGCGGCCTCAACCGCCTTCATCAGTTCGAAAAAGTAGAGCTGGTGCAGATCGTGCATCCCGAAAAATCGTACGATACGCTGCAGGAAATGGTGGCACATGTCGAAAAGCTGCTCCAGAGCCTGCAACTGCCTTATCGCATCCTCAATCTTTGTGGTGGCGATATGAGCTTCGGTTCCGCGCAGACCTTCGATTTCGAGGTATGGTCTGCCGCCCAGGAAAAATGGCTGGAAGTATCGTCCGTTTCCAACTTCGAGACGTTCCAGACCAACCGCATGAAAGTGCGCTTCAAAGACGAAAACGGCAAGAACCAGCTGGTACATTCGCTGAACGGCAGCTCGCTGGCATGCCCGCGGATCATGGCCACATTGCTCGAAAACAACCAGACGGCCGACGGCATTTTGCTGCCGGAAGTGCTGCATACATATTTCGGGGGAGACAGGATCGCGTAGGCGTTTGTTCTCCCATCAAGGCAAAAGCGCACGGATACATTCCGTGCGCTTTTTTTTATGCGGTAAGGATCAGTACAGGTAATTGAGCGCAACGATGTCGTTGGCATTGAAAGTGCGATTGCCGCCGTTGGAACAGGCGAGCATCCAGGATGCGGCGTCGGGGCCGGTGGGCGTACCGGGGATGTGTACGGCCCCTACATTGGAGGCGCCTTCGTTGCCTGCTCCGCTGGCTCCGCAACTGAATGCGCGATCCATATAGTCGGTGTGGCGGAAGCCGATGCAGTGGCCCATTTCGTGCTGGATTACAGAGCCCACGTAGTCTACATTGGGATTGGCGCCATAAGCTTGTTCGTGCGTGTTCATGGAAATGGTGCTGTACGGATTGCCGTTACGGGTGGGGAAACCAGCGGAGCCGAGCGTGATGAAGCCACCGCTGGGGCCCTGGTAGAAACCTTTGATGGTAATGTCTGCCTTGCCGCTGGTGATCCGGCGGAAAGTGAGCTGCAGGTTTTGTGCATTGTAGCGGGCAATAGCAAGATCGGCGCCGGAAACGAAGGCAGGGCCCAGATTCATCACTTTAACGGTGATCTGGCGGGGCAGGCTTTTTACCAGGTTATTCGTTCGGTACTGTTCCGTTTCGGCGATGCGCAGATTGGCCGAAGTGGAAGCCTCGCTGAGGTTTTCGGCGGTCAGCAGGATATCGCCTTCCACCAGCCATCCGCCTTCCGCAGCGCGAACGCCGGACGAAGAAAAGCCTAGGGCCTTGATTTTGGCAATCACATCTTGCGGAACGGGCGCTGTGTCCTTTTGCTGGGTTGCCCCATCTTTCTTACAGGCATAAACAATGAAGGCAAACGTGGCGCCCAGTAGCAGGGCTGCAATGGTGTTCTTTCTCATGGAAGTTAAGATTTTGTAGATTTTGGAATTAAAAATGAATATCGTTAAATGGAGCATGGAAAGGCCTGTCCGGAAACCGGGCTCCCTTTCATCGGGCTATCAACAATGCAATGGTACGCACGCAAATGGTGCCGGCACGTTTACAATATGCTGTTAGGAATGCTCTCTATACAGGTTTTTTTAGATGTTCAATAAAATACGGAGGACGTAGCGTTTAACGGAATAAATGTGCTCGTTAAGATTCGGTTAATACAGATTGCGCTTACTATGCTCTTCGTTCAGATCTGGGCTTTTCGATTTTCCAATAATAGGTATTTTTTTTCACGCAGAAAAAAAATTATAGATTAGATATATGTCCGCCCGCTATGTTTCCCGGATTTTATCGCTCGTTGCCATAATGGCCGCTATATTGCATTTGCGGCTACACGCGCAGGAAAGCCGTATCGTGCAACGGTACGCTACAGGTACTGCGATGACTGCATCCGACCGGCGGGGAACATCGGAAGACGGATTTTTTCTCGTCAGGTTTCCTAACGTTCCGGAACAGTCGGTGCTGGATGCTTGGGGATGGATAAAATCCCTCCATCCCAGGTACCACATCGTCCGGAAACTGTTCCCCGATTCAACGGTCGTGTCATGGCAATCGAATTATAACTGGAAAGCCTCAACGAAGTTGATCGAACGGATTTATGCCTTGCATGAAAATGACAGTATCACCCTTATTGCTGATGCAGCCGGAACGGCGCGCGTCCTGGGGCAACCCGCCGCCAACGTATACGAGATCAGGATCGCCGTGAAAGACTGGCCCGCACTCTCCGCCGATCCCCGGCTCCGGCTGGCCGACGTTCCCCGCCGTCCGCATTCGGAATCCGCATCCGCGAATGCCGATCTTTCCATTAACCGCGTCAACGCGCTCCATGCCGAAATGCCGGGCCTTCGCGGTAACGGCATGCGGATTTCTTTGAAGGAAACATTGTACGATACGCTCGATATCGATCTCCATCCCCGGCATATCCGCCATGTCAGCGAACCTGCGCGCACGGAAACGCATGCCACCCTCATGGCCACACTCATCGCCGGGAATGGCAACAGTGGCCCTGGCGGACTCGGAGTCGCACCCCGCGCCATGATCGCTTCCTCGGATTTTTCGCGCCTGCTGCCGGACGATGCCGCAATTTTCTCCAACCTCCAAATCCATGCCCAGAACCATTCATACGGCACCGGCATCGAAAATTACTACGGTCTGGAAGCGGTGGCGTATGATGCGCAGGTCCGGGAACTCGATACTTTCCTGCACGTTTTTTCATCTGGGAATATTGGCACGGATGCACCCGCAGAAGGTATTTATTCCGGTTTGACGGGTTTCGCCAACCTGAGCGGCAGTTTCAAACAGGCGAAAAACATATTGGTGGTCGGTGCCACGGACGGGAATAATATCACCACCCCCCGCAGCAGCAGGGGCCCCGCTTTCGACGGACGCATAAAGCCGGAACTGGTGGCTTATGGCGAAGGCGGTACCTCGGATGCGGCGGCGCTCGTGTCGGGGATCGGGTTGCTGCTGCAGGAACAATTCCGGCTGCAATCGGGCGCAGCGCCTTCCGCTGCGCTCCTGGCCGCCATACTGATCAATTCCGCCAAAGACCTGGGCACGCCGGGCCCTGATTTTATTACTGGATTCGGTGCGGTGGACGCGCACGCCGCGGCGAGAACGATCCTTGACCACAGCTACGCCACGGGGATCGTGGGGCAGGGGAATACCTTCCAGATGCCCGTTCCAGCCGGAACGGGAACACTCCGCGTGACGATGCGGTACACTGATAGGGAGGCGCCGGCCAACAGCGTCCGCGCGCTCGCCAACGACCTCGACCTGTGGCTGACGGACGCGTCCGGAAACCGATTCGATCCCTGGACGCTTTCGACGTTTCCGCATAAGGACAGTCTTACCCGCGCCGCGATTCCCGGCCGCGACAGCCTCAATAATACCGAGCAGGTACTGGCACGATCTGCTGCCGGCGGATTGACTGTCCACGTTCAGGGCCGCAATGTGAGTGGTTCGCAAACCTTCGCCCTGGCCTGGCAATGGATACCCGACGGATATTTCGAATGGGATGCGCCGGCCACCGGCGAAACGCTCGATGCAGGAGTAGCCGCTACGTTGCGCTGGAGCACGAACATCAGCGGCCCCGGGAAAATTTTTTACCAGCAGGGCGAATCGGGCAACTGGCAGCCGCTGACTGACGTACAGGATGTGAATGAAGGCCAGGCGAAATGGGAAACACCTCCGGCGTTCGGGCCCATGCAATTGCGGATGGATGTTGCCGGGAAATCGTTTACAGGCCCGCAATTCCTTGTAGCGCCACGCCTCCGGCCCGCAACCGGTTTCATCTGCAAAGACAGCGCGCTGGTTTGGTGGGCGGCAGCGTCGGGCGCTTTCCGCTACCGGGTTTATGCGCTGGAAAACGACGCATACCGGTTGTTAAGCGAAACGGCGGATACAACGTTCGCTTTCCGTACGTCTACGGTTGTTTCGGGCATTGTAGCCGTTAGCGCCATTGCGCAGCAGGAAGGCCCCCGCAGTCCCGCGCACCGCTTTTCCGCTAATGCGCCCGGTTGCTACGTCCGCAATTTTACGGCCGATCTGGATGCTTCCGGGGCCGTGCAATTGCAACTGGAGCTGGGGACGCCGGTTGGCTTGCGGAACATCCGCTGGTTCAGGCAGGGGATGTTGTTGGGGAGCACAACGCCGGGGAATGGTTTCGTATATGCGGCAACGGATGAACGGCCGCCCCAGGGGATCACATATTATTATGCGGAACTGGAGCTGGCGAACGGCCGCCTGATTTTAACAGACGCGGTGCCCGTGGCGCATACCGGCGCCGATGAATACCTCCTTTTCCCGAACCCCGCGGGCGAATGGATAAGGCTCCTGGCGAAAGGGTTGCGCGGGCAGCAGATCGTAGTGACAGACATGCAGGGCCGGGTACGGAAAAGCCTGCGGATGGAAAGCCTCCAGCAGGAAATTCCCCTCATCGGGCTCCCGGCCGGCAATTACTGGATCGGCGTTTATGAAAACGGGAAACGGCAGTTCGGCACGCGCTTCGTGAAAGTGCGTTGATCCGTTACAGAAAAAAATACTTAACTTGTCAACAGGTCAAACATGCAAATTATGAAAACACTCATCCAGTTATCACTCATCACCGTTGTGTTATGGGGATGCGCCGGTGGCCTCAACCCCAAGAATACCGAGAAGGTGAACGCCGCGTTCGCCAAATACGAGGATTCCCATGGAAAGGCGATCTTCCGCGAGAAATGCGCGAAATGCCATAACTACAAGCTTCCTGAAACGAAGACCGCCGAAAAATGGCCCGGCATCATGGACAAGATGGCCAGGAAGGCGAAACTGAACGACGAGCAGAAATCGGCCGTTGTTGCGTTCGTTACCAAGCACGCGAAAGCATCCTGATCCCTCTCCGTACGTAATGGACCGGCGGCCGGAAAGCCGCCTTTTTTATGCCCGGAAGCCAGACCGGTACCTTATATTTGCGGGAATGCGACACTTCCTTCCCAATGGCAAACAACTGATCATCCGGCCTCCCCAGGTCATGGATGCGCAAGCTTGTTTGACTACCTTTCAAACGGTTACCCGGGAAACGGATTTCCTGTTGTACACGCACGAAGAATCCCTGCAGTACAACCTGGCGAAGGAGGAGGCGTTTATCCGTGCTTACATCGATAATCCGAACAACCTGTTCCTGGTGGCCGATGTGGAAGGGGAGATCGCCGGGATGGTGAGCCTCAACCAGGGCCGCACGCGCAAGCAGCACCATATGGCGCTGCTGGGCATCGCGGTGTTGCATAAATACTGGAACATGGGCATCGGGCGGCGGTTGCTGACATCGGCCATCCGATGGGCGGAAGGGCATCCCCGCATCGCCGTGGTCCATTTCGAAGTGCTGGCCAATAACGAACGGGCCATCCAGCTGTACCGGAATTTCAATTTTACGGAACATGGCCGCATCCCCGGCGGTATCATCCAGCCGGATGGTTCGCCGGTAGACCTGGTGGTCATGAGCAAACGTATCAAACCCATACAAGACCGATGAAAACTTTTCAGGGTTATTACTCCTATGAAACGCCCGACCATATCCAGGGTGCAGACATCACAGTTACGAACAAACGTATCGAAATCCATTTGAAAGACGCCCACGGCAACCCGCGCATTGTGCACTGGTATTGGGAAAACGTGGTACGGGGCGAAGAGCGCCCCGGCGGCTGCGTGCTCCATCACACCGGCCTTCCCCTTCAAACGCTTCTCGTCCCCAACGGAGAATTCGCTGCCGAAGTGGATGTACAGATGAAAAAGAAACGCCGGAATTTCCCCACGGCCTGGGTCACCTTTTTCACCACAGGGCTCATCATCCTGGGACTGATCGTAGCCGCGTTCGTATGGATCGTGCCGTGGCTCGCCGGAAAGGCGGCCAACGCGCTGCCGGTGGAATACGAAGTATCGATGGGGGAGGAAGCATATAAATCGCTCATCGCCGAATATAAAATCCTGCCGAAACAAACCGAACAGGTCAATAAATTTTACAAACAGATGGGCGTGAAATCACCCTATCCCATTCAAATTACGGTGGTGGATTTCGATGAAACGAACGCCTTCGCAGTTCCCGGCGGCCACATCGTGGTATACAGCGGCCTGCTCAGGCGCATGCAGCAACCCGAGGAGCTGGCGGCGCTGCTGGCGCATGAAAGCTCGCACGTCAACCTCCGCCATACCACCCGCTCGCTCATGCAGAGCCTCGGCACCTTCACCGCCATGAGCCTCATTTTCGGTGACGTTACGGGCATCGGCGCCGTGCTGGTGGAAAACGCCAGCTCGCTGAAGGACCTGGAGTATTCCCGCCGCCTCGAAAAGGAAGCCGACTTAAACGGCCTGAGCATGCTCAAAAACCAGGACATCCCCGGCAATGGCTTCGTGCTCCTGTTCAAAACGCTCGGCCAGGGCGGCGGAAGCGCTCCTTCCGAATGGCTCAGCTCGCATCCCGACCTGGAACGCCGGGCGGAATACGTGCAGGAAAAGCTGACTACCCCCGAACCCGCCGTTCCCGCTCCGCTGAAAGCGACGTGGGATCAGATCAGGGCTGGTTTGAAATAGAAAAAATCACGAAATTTAAGGGAGAAAAACGGAGGGAAAATGAATCGCTACGACAGACAGATCAGACTGGAAGGCTTCGGCACGGAGAAGCAGGACATGCTGCGCAACGCATCCGTGCTGGTAGTGGGCGCCGGCGGCCTCGGCGTGCCGGTATTGCAGTATCTCACCGCCATGGGCGTGGGTCGGATCGGGATCGCGGAGGAAGATACCGTTTCGGTCACCAATCTCCAGCGACAGGTGATCTATACCACCGCAGATGAAGGGAAACCGAAGATCGGCGCGGCTATCAGCAGGTTGCGCGCCCTCAGTCCCGACACCGTTTTCACCCCTCACCCGCAATATCTCAGCACCGCCAACGCGCTCGACATCGTTGCGCAATACGACCTGGTGGTGGATTGTTCCGATAATTTCGGGACGCGCTACCTCATCAACGATACCTGCGTCATCCTCCGGAAACCTTTCGTATACGGTTCCATTTTCCAGTACGAAGGGCAGGTGAGCGTACTGAACCACAATGGCAGTGGCACCTACCGTTGTCTTTTCCCCGAGCCGGGGAACGCGCCCGATTGCAACGACGTGGGCGTGCTGGGCGTTTTGCCTGGCATCATCGGTTGCTACCAGGCTTCGGAAGCGGTGAAAGTGCTCACCGGCATCGGGGAGCCGCTCGCCAACCAGTTGCTCACCATTCAACTACTCGATAATACGCACCAGGTCTTTACTTTCCAGCCGCAACCCGGCAATCATGATATTACCGCATTGGAGGAAAGCTACGGCAATTCCGTTTGCGATGCCCGTACGCTCCAGCTCCTTTCCGTACAGGAATTGAAGGATTGGCTGGACGAAGGCCGTGATTTTCAATTGATAGACGTTCGCGAACGCGACGAATGGGAATACTGTCATATCGAAGGGGCGGTGCACATTCCGCTGCGGCGGGTGGCGGCATCTTTGTCGAACCTCCCGCGGGAAACGCCGGTGGCGATGATCTGCCACCACGGGATGCGGAGCCGCGCTTCGGCCGAACTGCTGCTGCAGGCCGGGTTCCGGGACGTGTACAACGTGACGGGCGGCATCCATGCCTGGGCCTGTGAAATCGACACCTCCATGGCCCGTTATTGACAGGGTGGAACGGTATTTGAGAAATTTTTAGCGTTTGCGGCGTTGCCGGTTAAACTTTGACCGTTGCTTGCCCGTCTTACTCTAAATTTTCCCGATTATGCCAGTTGTTCCATTACAGACTCAAATGCAGCACCTGGGCTGGAGGGCCGGCTTCGGCGAAGGCCTTCCCGAGATCAGGTCCTGGATGAAAAAGCGGCGGAAAGAAGTGGTGCGTAAGATCATCCTCGGCCCCTCAGATGCCCCGTCGCCCATCCGCGTGGTAGACGAAACCGATCTCCCCGATTACCGGCGCCAGCGCAACATGGGCGCGGAAGAGCGCAAAATGGTACAACGCCTCAATACAGACGGCATTAAGGATCTCAACGTTTTATGGTCGCACGCCATGATCACCAGCGATCATCCGCTGCGGGAAAAAATGGCGCTGTTCTGGCACGGGCATTTCGCCTGCAGGACCCAGAACGTCCTTTTTAACCAGCAATTGCTCGACACCATCCGGCGCCACGGCCTGGGGAATTTCGGGACGCTCCTCAGCGAAGTGTCCAAATCTCCCGCCATGCTGGGCTTCCTCAACAACCAGCAAAACCGCAAACAAAGGCCCAACGAGAATTTCGCGCGGGAAGTGATGGAACTTTTCACCCTCGGCCGCGGCCATTACACGGAGAAAGACGTGAAAGAAGCCGCCAGGGCATTCACCGGATGGGGATACAACGATATGGGCGAATTCCAGTTCCGGAAAAAACTGCACGACGACGGACCCAAAACCATCCTCGGGAAAACGGGCAATTATAATGGGGACGACGTCATCAACATCCTTCTCGAACAAAAACAGACCGCAACATTCATCTCCGGAAAAATATACCGCTACTTCGTTCACGAAAACGGCAACGAAGCGCATGAGCGGGAACTGGCAGAGAAATTTTACCGCAGCGGGTACGACCTGCGCGCGCTCATGGAGCATATTTTCATGGCCGACTGGTTTTACGACGACAGCATCGTGGGAAGCAGGATCAAATCACCGGTAGAGCTCATCGTGGGGCTTCGCCGCGCGGTGCCCATGCGCTTCGAACAGGAAGAAGCCATGCTGGTGTTCCAGCGGGTACTGGGGCAAACGCTTTTCTATCCGCCGAACGTGGCCGGATGGCCGGGCGGGCGGAACTGGATAGACAGCTCCAGCCTCATGTTCCGCCTCCGCGTGCCGCAGATCATTTTGTATTCGCAGGAATTAAACATCCGCCCGAAAGAAATCACTCCCGAAATGGGGGAAGGCCAGAATTACAAAATGACGATGCAGGTAAACGAACTGCTGAAAAAACAGTACGCCCGCCGCGTGAATGCCCAGGTAGACTGGCAGCCGTACCTCGACGGGTTCAGGGACGTGAAGCGGGAAGCACTCGCCGAATCCATCGCGCAATCGCTGCTGGTACGGAGCAAAGGCATCGACCGGGCACTGCTGGAAAAATATTCCGATGCCTCCTCGCGGGAAAATTACATCAAAACGGTAACGATCGACGTGATGAGCACGCCGGAGTACCAAATGTGTTAACAAGAAACGGATCGTAACATGCTAATACACAGACGGCGTTTTTTACAAGTGGGTTCCCTGGCATCGGCCAGCCTCATGCTTCCCAAATTCCTCAAAGCCATGGAACAGGGGAATTTCGTGCCCCCGGGCAATAAAGTCCTGGTAGTGGTACAGCTCTCCGGCGGCAACGACGGGCTCAATACCGTCATCCCTTACCGCAACGATATTTACTACAAGCTCCGCCCGCAACTGGGCATCCGGAAAAACGATGCGCTCGCCCTGAACGACGAGCTGGGCATCCATCCCGCCCTCAAAACCTTCAAAAGCCTGTACGACGACGGATCGCTGGGCGTCCTCAACAACGTAGGCTATCCCAATCCCGACCGTTCCCACTTCCGCAGTATGGACATCTGGCAAAGCGCCAGCGATTCCAGGGATTACTGGGGCACGGGCTGGCTCGGCCGTTTCCTCGACGCGCAATGCAAAGGCTGCGACAAGCCCACGCAAGCCCTCGAAATAGACGACACCCTCAGCCTGGCGCTGAAAGGCAATGACGTGAAGGGGCTGGCGCTCACCGATCCGCAAAGACTGTACGGCGCCAGCAACGACCGCTATTTCCGCGATCTGCTGGCCAAACAGCAGCATGACGACGAGCATCATAACGTCGATTACCTCTACAAAACCATGGCGGAAACCATTTCATCCGCCGGTTATATCCAGCAGCAGTTCAAAACGTACAAAAGCAAGGAAAGTTATCCGAACACCGAGCTGGGGAAAAACATGAAAACGATCGCGGAGCTGATCATGACAGATATCAATACGAGCGTGTATTACGTTTCTCATGGCAGTTTCGATACGCACGTTGGCCAGCAGAATCAGCAGCAGCGGCTGTTTTCACAACTCAGCGACGCCCTGGCGCCGTTTGTGGCCGATCTGAAAAAGAACCACCGGTTCAACGACGTACTGGTTATGACATTCAGCGAATTCGGAAGGCGCGTGGCGCAAAACGCCAGCGGCGGCACCGATCACGGGACGGCGAACAATATGTTCCTCGTGGGTGGTGGCCTGAAGGAGAAAGGTATCCTTAACGACGGGCCCAATCTCACCGAGCTGAAAGACGGCGATCTGCAATTCAGGGTCGATTTCAAATCGGTGTACGCCACGCTGCTGAAGAAATGGCTGGGGGCAGACGATGCCGCCATCCTGCAAAAATCCTACGAGCATTTATCCTTCATCTAACCGCGTATAAACCCAAAAAAGAAAAGGCCTCCTGCATCTGCGGGAGGCCTTCATTGTATGCAAAACAATTATTTGGAATAATGATCGTACGCCGCCTTCGCGATTTTTGCGATCACGGCGTCGCGGGTGGCTTCGTCTGCCGCGCTCATGGAAACGAACACGGAAACCGCCAGCTGTTGGCCGTTGGGAAGGGTGATGATGCCGGCGTCGTTGGTGGCGGAAACGATACCGTCTTTCGTGCTGCCCGATCCCGTCTTGTGCGCAACCGGTGTGCCGGCGGGTAACAGGCCGGGCAGGCGGTTTTTGCCGGTAGTGGTGGCGAGCATCGTATTCATGAGGAAATCGTTGCTGGGTTTGGAAAGTGCCGTGCCTTTGCGGAGGATGTCCAGCAATTGGGAGTAGGCGGATGCCTGCGCCCAGTTCTTGAACTGCAGATCAAACCCCGTGCCCGGGCCATTCATTTCCTCTTCCGTCATCACGATCTCGATATTCTTTACGCCGAGGCTATGCACGTAATCATTGATCACCTTGCAGCCGCCAACTTTCCGGATGAGCACGTCGCAGGCGATGTTGTCGCTTTGGGCTACCATGAGGTAAATAAGGTTGGCGATGGTTTTATCTTTCGTGCCTTTCGGAAAGCTGTCCTGCAGCGGGCTGTAGGTTTCGAACAGGTCGTCGGGCGTAACGGGCAGCTTTTGTTCGAGCGTGAGTTTACCTTCGTCTACCTGTTTGAGGACGGTCATGGCGATGGGGAACTTGAAAGTGCTTTGCATGGGGAGGCGCGCGGTGTCGTTGAGCGTGAGCGTGTCTCCGGTAGCAAAATTTTGGATCGAAACACCTACTACGCCTTTTGCTTCCGCGGCGATGGCGGAGATTTGCAGGCGCAGGGAATCGGTGTTGGGCGACGTGGAGGTGCCGGATACGGCGAGACTGTCTGCCGCAGGCTGTTTCGGGTTACCGGCGCAGGAGGCCATGAGGGTGATGATGGTGGCGGAAATGATATAAGAACGCATGGGAGGAGATGGGTTTAGGAATGCAATTTACGGCAATCGGAAACCCAGCGCGCGGCTATTCTGAATTATTTTTCGGGGGATGTTGGAAACCTACGAGGAATAGCTGTTTCCGGTAGTCTCTCGG
This sequence comes from Chitinophaga rhizosphaerae, assembly GCF_003958645.1. Taxonomy (GTDB): domain Bacteria; phylum Bacteroidota; class Bacteroidia; order Chitinophagales; family Chitinophagaceae; genus Chitinophaga; species Chitinophaga rhizosphaerae. The sequence continues at coordinate 397,308 of NZ_RXLO01000002.1, read as the reverse complement.
CGCCATGCCGGTCGATTTCCGAAAGGCTTTCGAGAAGTGGGAAATGTCTCCAAATCCCAGCTGGGCGCTTATTTCGGCGTAACTCAGCCGGGTGGTGGCCATTAAGTATTGCGCCCGTTCGATCCGTTTTTCGTGGATATGGTTCAGGGGGCGGGTGCCGGTAAACGCCTTGAACTGCCGGGAAAAATAATCCGGATGCAGGTTCACGCGGGATGCGAGGAAATTGACCGTCAGTTCCGCATGCAGGTGAAGGGCGATATAGTCCAGCGTTTCGGCGAGTTTTACCGGGATGGGCGTTGCGGAATGCCGGTCTGTAGCGTGTAGGGAGAGGAACCTGGCCGTCAGTTGCCACAGAATGCCCTGCGTTTCCATGGACACCGCTATGTTCTGGAGGTTGTTCAATTCCTGGTACTCCCGGTAATACACGTCTTTCTCATACACTTTCGGATTGTCGGACCGGTTGATGCCCCGGCCGGGATTGATTTCCAGCAGTCGGTTGAACAATAATCCATCCATTTCCGTTGCCGCCACTTTCAAAATGCTGCGCTGCTGCGCGAAAAGGGAAATCCCGTCTGTCGAATCCTCGAAAAACTGGACGAAGTACTGGTCGAGATGGCTGTCGCACCGCATATTACACAGTGTAAAGCTGGGGATGATGTACAGGAACCCGGGCTCCAGCGTCACCGTTCCTCCTGCACCCGACAGGGAGCCATCGCCGTCGTGGATATAATAGATCCGGTAATAGGGGCTGATGACGTGCTGGTAATTCCACCGGGTATCGAGTTGTACGCGGTCTACATTCAATAAGGTAAAAGTATGCTGGAATTTTCGTTGGATCATAACGGTGCGGCTTATCGCTGCTAAAGTAGGATTAAAAAATTAGCAAAAGGTCGGATTTATACAAAAAAAAGTCCGTTTGGGGCAAGTTTTCGGGGGAGGATCGGTTGTAAGTTTGGATCGTTACTCATTCACGTTATCCAAGTATCGAACAGTTATGAAAAGAAGGACATTGGTCAAGGGCGCGCTCGCCGGTATTCCATCGCTATTGCTTTCCGGTGCTGTCGGCCGTGCGGCGGGCTTCTCCGGGCTTTTATCCCCCGAATCGGCCCAGCCTTTCCAGCCTACCTGGGATTCGCTTTCCAACTACGTTGTCCCCGAATGGTACCGCGATGCTAAATTCGGGCTTTGGGCGCACTGGGGCCCGCAATGCGAGCCGGAGTTCGGCGACTGGTATGCCCGGAACATGTATTTTGAAGGCGGGGAGGCGTACAAGTACCATTGCGAAAAATACGGGCATCCTTCGAAGTTTGGGTTCAAAGACGTCATCCGCCAATGGAAAGCGGACAAATGGGACCCCTCCGAACTGGTAGGTCTGTATAAAGGCGCTGGCGCGAAGTTTTTCGTGGCCATGGCCAATCACCACGATAATCTCGATCTTTTCCCCAATAAATACCACAAATGGAATTCCACGCGCGTTGGCCCTCACAAAGACATCGTTGGCGGATGGGCCGCCGCTGCGCGGGAACACGGGCTCCCGTTCGGCGTGAGCGTGCATGCTTCCCACGCCTGGACCTGGTACGAATCCGCACAACAGTCCGATAAGAAGGGCCCCCTCGCCGGCGTGCCGTACGACGGGCATCTTACCGCCGCACAGGGAAAGGGCACCTGGTGGGATGGACTGGACCCGCAGGAGCTATACGTCCAGAATCACCCCCTGAGCAAACCCGGCGGCTATAATCAACAGAAGTGGGAATGGAAAGACGGCGCATCCATTCCTTCGAAAGCTTATTGCGAAAAATTCTTCAAACGTACCCGGGCGCTCATCGACAACTACGATCCCGATCTCGTTTATTTCGACGATACGGTGCTCCCGCTGTGGCCGGTCAGTGATGTCGGCTTGCGCATCGCCGCGCATCTTTATAATAGCAGCATCAAAAAGAACGGCAAGCTGGAAGCGGTACTCACCGGAAAAATCCTCAACGAGGAACAGCGGAAATGCCTGGTGTGGGATCTGGAGAAGGGGCAGAGCAATGTCATTGAACCGCTGCCCTGGCAAACGGATACATGCATCGGCGACTGGCACTACGACCGGCGTACTTATGATAAAAAGGGGTATAAATCCGCCAAAACCGTGATCCATACCCTGGCCGATGTGGTGAGCAAGAACGGGAACCTCATGCTCAGCGTGCCCGTGCGTGGAAACGGCACGATCGACGAGCAGGAACGGGCCATCGTAGAAGCGATCGGCGCATGGATGCGGGTAAATGGTGAAGCGATCTATGGCACCCGGCCGTGGATGGTTTTCGGCGAGGGGCCCGCTACCGAAGCAGCCGCATCCATTGCTGCGGCGAATTTTAATGAAGGGAAAGGAAAACCTTTTACAGCGGAAGATATCCGCTTCACCAAAAAAGGGAGTACGCTCTACGCCATTTTGCTGGGCTGGCCGGAAGGAGGCAAGACGCTCGTCAAAAGTCTTGCGGGCAAAGGGAAAGTTTCTTCCGTGAAACTTTTGGGTCATGATGCCGAATTGGTATTCGGCCAAAGCGAACGCGGGCTTGAAGTTCAGTTGCCCGCACAGGCGCCGGGAAAGGAAGCTTTTGCGCTGAAGATCGAAGGGGCCGTGGTGTAAACGTTTCTACCATCATCAAGTCGGAAATATACAATCTGGTTTAACCGGTCCGTTGCAGGCCGGAAGGGAATACTTTTCACATGTGCGCCGCAGGGGCATCGCCACGCAGCAGCTGAACGGCTGCGTCGCCGAACCGCTCGCGCCGAACTTCAAACTGAAATATGAAGGTAAATATCAATTCTGGCCCATTCCGCAAACGGAAACCGACCGGTATGCGCCGGCGTTAAAACAAAACCCGGACTACTGTTCCGCGGCTACCCTGCATTGTTTGTATGATAAGCATGAAGAAGTTTGTATGATAAGCAAGGAGAAATGTCGAATGCCGGAGCTGATCTTCGGCACCAGCGGCCTGGGGAACCTTTACGAAGCGTGGCCTTCCGAAACGAAATGGCGAATTGTGGAGGAATGCGTTCGTATGGCCCCGGGCCCGCTGGTTTTTGATACGGCCGGCAAGTACGGCGCGGGCCTGGCATTGGAAACGCTGGGCGAAGGGCTGCGGAAACAGGATGTCCGTCCCGGGGAAGTCGTTATCAGCAACAAGCTCGGCTGGTACCGGACCGCCTTGAAGGGAAAAGAGCCATCTTTCGAGCCCGGCGTCTGGAAAGACTTACAGCACGATGCCGTGCAGCGGATCAGCTACGACGGGATAATGGCCTGCTACGAACAGGGAAACGCCCTGCTGAACGGGTACCGGGCGGGCTGGGTGTCTGTCCACGATCCAGACGAATACCTCGCGGCGGCGGTTTCTCCGGCCGACCGTAAGCAGCGGTTCGAAGACGTGCTGTCTGCCTACGTGGCGCTGAAAGACCTGCAGCGGGAAGGAAGCGTTACCGGCGTAGGGATCGGGTCGAAAGACTGGACGGTGGTGAGGGCGATTTGCGAAGTGGTGGAAATGGATTGGGTGATGATCGCCAATAGCTTCACGATGCATCATCATCCGGCGGAGCTCGTGGCATTTATGCGGCAGCTCGATGCGCAGGGGATTCCCATCGTCAATGCGGCCGTTTTCAACGGCGGTTTTTTAACAGGACAGGATTTTTATAACTACCGCGGGGTGTCGCCGCATACCCATCCGGAGTTGTACCGCTGGCGCGAAAAGATGCACACCGTTTGCCGGGAATTCGGCATCCTTCCGGCGGCCGCCTGCGTCGCTTTCGCGAAAAGCGCGCCGGGAGTACGTTCCATCGCGCTGAACATGACGGCCGATTACCGTGCGGCCAGCCAGGTCGATATCCTGAAAACCAGCATTCCCGCCGCATTCTGGGAAAGAATGGCGGCGGAAAACCTGATCGATGAACATTTTGCGGAAACCCATCTTTACGCACCTGATATATGAAAAGACATTGCTTCGCCCTCGATCTGAAAAACGATCCGGCCCTCATCGCCGAATACGAACATTGGCATAAAGCCGAAAACGGTTGGCCCGAAATACGCAAAAGCATCCTCGACGCCGGAATCCTGGAGATGCAAATCTACCGCACCGGCAACCGCCTGTTCATGATCATGGAAACGGAAGACGATTTCCGCAACGAGGATAAAGCCGCCCGCGACGCCGCCAATCCGCGCGTGCAGGATTGGGAACGGCTCATGTGGAAGTACCAGCAGCCCCTCCCCTGGGCCAGCGGCAACGAAAAATGGGTGTCTATGGACCGGATTTACCAGTTATGACCTTCCTGCATTCGAATTCGCTGTCAAATTGGCCGGATTTCGATGTGGCTTGTTTTTGGAAGGGATGAAACCCTAAACAAGGAGGTTTTATGGATGCATTTTCCCAGATCATCCATCAGGCGGTGGAAGCCGCCGGCAGATCAGTCGTGAAAATAGAACGGCTGGATGCCAACAGGCAAGTGACCGGTACGGGATCGGGATTCTTCTTTTCGTCCGACGGTTATCTCTTCACCAATTCCCATGTGGTGCATAAGGGAAGTTATTTCAATGTGATGCTGCACGACGGTTCGGTGTACCCTGCCACGCTGGCTGGGGAAGACCCCGATACCGACATCGCCATACTGAAATCGAACGCCTTCGACTTCCAGCCGGCGCAACTGGGTGCCGCATCGGACCTTCAGATCGGTCAGCTGGTGATCGCGATCGGCAACCCCATGGGTTTCCAGCATACGGTAACCACGGGTGTGGTCAGTGCCCTCGGGCGCTCGCTCAGCGGTGAGAACGGCCGTTCGATCGACGGGCTCATCCAGACGGATGCGGCCCTCAATCCCGGCAATTCCGGCGGCCCGCTTATCAATTACCGCGGCGAAGTGGTCGGCGTCAATACCGCGATGATCCGTGGTGCGCAGGGGCTTTGCTTCGCCATCAGCATCGATACGGCGCGTTTGATCGCGGCGGAACTGATGAAAAGCGGAAAGGTGTCGAGAGCATACCTCGGGATGATGTTGCAACAGGTGAACCTGGTACCCAAACTGAGAAGCGGACTGGAACTGAAAAATAAATCCGGCCTCTTCGTGACGGGGGTGGAACGGGACGGGCCGGCCAACAAGGCCGGTGTGGCAGACGGAGACATCGTAGTGTCGTTCAACGACCAGCCGGTGGAAACGGCTGACGTGCTTTTCCGTCTGCTGGACCGCGACAAGATCGGGCAGTTCCAGTTTATCCGGCTGATCCGGCAAAACCGGCTGGTGGAGCTGCGGATCACGCCATCGGAGCGCGTTGCCTGAAAATGGAAATCCCCCATCGATGCAAAACGATGGGGGATTGTTTATCATGAAAATCTGATATGCGGATTAATGGATGGCCGGCCCGTTCGTCTGGCATTTCAGTTTGAAGTAGCCGCGCGTCAGTTGGTGGATCGTTCCCTGGTCCATAGATACCGCCGTTCCGCTGAATTCCCCGATCACCAGGTTGTCTTTCACCTGGTGGATCGTGACGCGCCAGTTGCCGGTGGTTTCGTCGGCCCGGATGAATTCCATCGTCGGGAATTTCTCGATCGTGAATGCGTTGCCGGGCTGGTTGTTGGTGTAAACGCCGGGCTTAATCACCACGTCGTCTCCCATGATGTGGATCAGCACCGCATCTTTGTCGTAAGTGTAGCCCTGGATGAGCATCTGGGCTTTATCGTTCGTAGGGTCGGTGTCAGACTTGTCGCCGGGCGCATAATACACCATGTTCCGCTGTTCGGAAAGCATGACTTTTCCGTTCATCTGGAACGAGATGAACCTGCGCTCGGGCTCCACATCTTTATCGCTGCTGCAACCTGCGCCGAAAAGCAGGATGCCGAGCAGGGCGAGGGTATTGGTGGAATAAGACATAGGATCGGGTATTTTAGAGTTTATCAATAGAAACCTGTTTCTGACGGCCGATACGATACAGCATATACCCCATCGCGGCGAAGAACAGTACGCCCAGCAACTGGTAGCCGCCTGCACCGAGCGCCCGCTCGAGCCCTTCATGCGCGCTCACTTTCGCGAGCGTGGCGGATATGCCATCGTTCACCGAAAGTATGGCAACGATCACCCCGGACACTGCGCCTCCGGCCACAAGGCCTGTGGCGAAGAGGTTGCCTTTGCCCAGTTCTTCCTCTTCGGCCGAAAGCTGCACGCCGGAACGCTTCTGCTTCCAGTCAACCAGTCCGCGGATCGCGCCGCCGATGAAGATGGGAAGGGTGGTAGACAATGGGAGATAAGCGCCCACAGCGAACGACAGGGATTTTACCCCGCAAAGTTCCAACGTAATGGCGATGAATACGCCCACGAGCACGAACTGCCAGTCGAGGTCGCCGCCAAGGATACCTTTAATAAGGGTCGCCATCAGCGTAGCCTGCGGCGCTGCATAAGTGGGGGAGCCGATGGCGTGGGTAATGCCCTGGTCCATCATGGCTTTGGTGGGCGTATCGAGGTAGTGGACGGTCCAGCCGATTACCAGCGACGAAACGATCGCGCCAACGAACAGGGCGATCTGCTGGTTGCGCGGCGTGGCACCCACGATGTAGCCGGTTTTCAAATCCTGCGAAGTAGCGCCGGCATTGGCCGCTGCGATACAGATCATGCCGCCAACGACGAGGGCCATGGGCTCATAGATCTTGCCCGTCCAGCCCACGGCGATGAAAATGAGGCAGGTGCCCATGATGGTGGCGATCGTCATCCCGGAAATGGGATTGTTGCTGCTGCCGATGAGCCCTACGATGCGGGAGCTCACGGTCACGAAGAATGCGCCGAAAATCACGACCAGCAGGCCAACCAGCAGTTTATTGAGGATAGACTCGCCTGGGAGCTGCGGTAAAAGCGCCATGAGGAGGATCAAAACGATGCTGCCGATGATCACATATTTAAAGGAAAGGTCTTTTTCGGTACGGGGAACTTGGCCGGTGGCGCCTTTTTCCTTCAGGGAGCCGAGGCTGTCCTTGAACGAGGAGATAATGGTGGGGATGGTTTTGAGCAGGGTGATGAAACCACCTGCCGCAACGGCTCCCGCGCCGATTTGCTTCACATATGCCTGGTAAATGGCGGACGACCAGTCGTTGAACGAATGCGCCGCGGGGTCCCAAGCGCCGGGGCCGCCAGGAGTCTGGAGATTGGCCAGCATACCGAGTTTCACGAGCTGTGCGGCAACAATGTCTCCCGGAATGAGGGATGCCAGCAGGGGGATGAGGCACAGCCAGGCCAGCACGCCGCCTGCCACGAGTACGCCGCCGATCTTGGGGCCGATGATATAGCCTACGCCGAGATATTCAGGAGTGATTTCTCCGGAAAGCTTGGCGGATGGGAAGATTTTATTGGCCTGTTTGGTCATGTAGGCCGGCGTTTCGGCGATCACGTGCAGCACTTTTTGCAGCATGGCGTACAGCAAGGCCACGCCCAGCCCGATGAAGGCCGTTTTGGCAAAGGTGCCGCCCTTTTCCCCTGCCTTCAGTACAGACGCGCAGGCCGTGCCTTCCGGGTAGGGAAGGGTTTCGTGCTCCTTCACGATGAGGGACCGCCGCAGGGGGATCATCATCAACGTGCCCAGCAGCCCGCCGAAAATGGCCAGTACGAGGATGGTCAGGTAATCGAAGTATTTTTCGCCGCTGCTGATGCCCATTTCGCCCGCGGAAAGGAAAAGGAACCCCGGCAAAGTGAACACCACGCCCGCCGCGATGGACTCGCCCGCGGAACCGGTGGTCTGGATGATATTGTTCTCCAGGATGGTGGTTTTGAAGAACTTCCGGCCCAAAGTAATGGCGATCACCGCAATGGGGATAGAGGCCGATACGGTGAGACCGGCCTTTAAAGCCAGGTAAACGGTGGCGGCGCCGAAGATGATGCCGGCCAGGCATCCGAGGAGTATCGACTTGAGCGTCAGCTCCTTCATTTTAACTTCGGGGGCAACGAAAGGTTTGAATTTCGACGACATAAGCAGTTAGATATATATCAGTTTTGGCCTAAATATAAGTAAAAAAGGAGCAGGGGAAATGCCTGCTCCTTCTGAAAGGATATAAACGTCTGTCGACGGTATTTTATTAGCGAACGCCGTGCATTCCTTTTTTCAGGATCCCGGAGATCAGGAAAAGGAGCAGGGAAGCAGCGCCGGGGAGGATCACCATCACCATGAAAAATTCATACAGGTTATGGATGGTAAAGCCCAGGAACTGGGGGTAATGCGCAGAGATGTTGAGCGATTTCAGCTGGGAAAGCTGCTCCACTGTGGGCGTGATGGTTTTGTCGAGGATGCCCTGCAGGTCGATCCCGGCCTTGGCCGCGTCCTGGAACTTGTTGCCGGTAGGAGGGAGCAGGGTGCCGAGGGTGCCCGCCAGCGCGTAGCCGGATGCGTTACCGATGAACCAAACGCCCATCAGCAGGCTCGAGAAGCGGAGCGGAGCCAGTTTCGACACGAGGGATAGACCGATGGGAGACAGGCACAGCTCGCCGATGGTGTGGAACAGGTACATCACGATGAGCCAGATCACCGCCAGTTTCTCGGTTTGCCCGAGTCCTTTTACGGAAAGCCCGATGATCAGGGAGCCGAGGGCAAGCAAAGCGAGGCCGATGGCCTGTTTTACAGGGGAGATAGGCTCCAGTTTGCGCGTTTGCAGCCAAGACCAGAGGAAGCTCATCGGAAAGGCGAATATGATGATGAACGCGGAATTGGCGTTTTGCACGAAGCTGGCCGGCATTTCCCATCCGAAAAGGCGACGGTCTGTCTGGTAGCTGGCGATGAAGGTGAGCGAAGAGCCCGCCTGTTCGAAACAAGCCCAGAAGAAGATCACGAAGAAAGCCACGGCGTAGAGTACGAGGATACGGTCGCGCTCGATTTTGGTGATGGACTTGTCTGTCATGATCAATACCGCCAGGCTGATGCCTGCAGCGTAAATGAACGGGTATACCCATACCTTGATGGGATTCTGGACAGTTACGTTAGGATCGAGGGAAAGGTAGTGGATCGCGAAGAAGAGGATGACGAGCAAGGCCCCGGCGATGCCGATGGCTTTGGAGGTGAAGTGTGCTTTTTCCGCTTCGCCGCCGGCCTGAACGGCCTGGTTCGTGAATTTCGGTTTGGCGCCCACGGCTTTACCGTCGGGCGTAATCACATATTTATCTTTCAGGTAAAAGAAAAGAACGGTGCCGAGGAACATGGCTGCGCCGGCGGCGAGGAAGCCCCATTTGAAGGCGGAAGCCACCTGGATGGTGCGCTCTCCTTCGTTGATGGTAACGTCTCCCAGGAGCGGGCAGATGGTCATACCGAGGAACGCGCCCACGTTGATTCCCATGTAAAAGATGGTGAAAGCGGAATCCAGCCGGGAGTCTCCCTTCGGATAGAGCTGGCCTACCATGGAGGAGATGTTGGGTTTGAAGAAGCCGTTGCCGATGATGATCACGAAGAGGCCGAGCCACATGATGCCGCGGGCGGAGTCTACGTTGCCTTCGAACATCCAGCCGCTGAAGAACAGCAGCAACTGGCCGATAGACATGATGAGGCCGCCGAGAAGGATGCAATTGCGGTTGCCGAGGAAGCGGTCGGAGATGTATCCGCCTAGCATGGGCGTGAGATAGCTCAGGCCGAGGAAGCCGCCGTAAATAATAGAGGCGTCCGCATCAGAGAAAGCCAGTGCATTTACGAGGAACAGCGAAAGCAGGGCCCGCATTCCGTAGAAGTTAAATCGTTCCCACATCTCGGTAGCGAATAGCACACCAAGACCCTTCGGATGACCCTTCTTCTGCAGGGACTCCGACTCCAGCGCAACAGCTGATGGATTCATAAATGGTTAGTTTTGAATAAAAAATATACAGTTACAGTTCAATTAATCAGGCAATATAAAGAAATTCGCACTATCACGTCCAAAAACCGGTTTTTTTGACCTTACTTTGCAAAAATTTCCGCGCGTGCAAGGTTTCGCCGGAGCGCAGGGAATCTCCTCATATATTACGTCTCAATCCATTATGAACATTTTACTGTTAGGTAGCGGTGGCCGGGAACATGCCCTGGCCTGGAAGATGGCTCAAAGTCCTGCATGCACCAAGCTCTACATCGCCCCCGGCAATGCGGGAACGCCCGCCTATGGCGAAAACGTCAACCTTTCCGTCTCCGATTTCGAAGGCATCAAAGCCTTCTGCATCGATAAACAGATCGATTTGCTCCTGCCCGGCTCCGAAGAGCCCCTGGTATTGGGCATCTACGATTTCTTCGGCGCAGACCCCGCCCTGCAGCACATTCCCGTGATCGGCCCCTCCAGGTCCGGAGCCCGGCTGGAAGGCAGCAAGGCCTTCGCCAAGGAGTTCATGCTCCGCCACAACATCCCCACCGCCGCCTATCGCGAATTCAGCGAAGCCAACTTCGAAGAAGGCCTCGCCTATATCGCCGCTCACACCCTCCCCGTTGTGCTGAAGGCCGACGGCCTCGCATTGGGCAAAGGTGTCGTGATCGCAGCCACCCACGAAGAAGCCATCGCCGAATACACCGAGATGATCAAATCCGCCAAATTCGGAGACGCCAGCAAAAAGGTGGTCGTGGAAGCATTCCTCACCGGCATCGAAATGTCTGCCTTCGCTTTGAGCGACGGCCAGCATTACGTATTGCTCCCTTCCGCCAAGGATTATAAACGAATTGGTGAAGGGGACACCGGCCTCAACACCGGCGGCATGGGCGCCATTTCGCCCGTTCCATTTGCAGACACGGCTTTCATGAAGAAAGTGGAAGACCGCGTGGTACGGCCTACCGTGGCCGGACTGGCCGCAGAAGGCATCGTTTACCACGGGTTCATTTTCTTCGGATTGATCAACGTAGAGGGCGACCCCTTCGTTATCGAATACAACTGCCGCATGGGCGACCCCGAAACGGAGGTCGTAATGCCCAGGCTCCAGAACGATCTGCTGGACCTCTTCACCGCCGTAAAGCACCGGCAGCTCGATAAAGTGACCATCACCGAAGATCCGCGCGCCGCGGCTACCATCATGCTTGTGAGCGGAGGGTACCCCGAGGCCTACGAAAAAGGTAAGGAAATCACCGGCATTCCCGCTCCCACGGCCGATCAGATCGTTTTCCACGCCGGCTCGAAAGCCGATGGCGGAAAAACACTCACCAACGGCGGCCGCGTGCTCGCCATCACATCTTTGGCAAGCGATTTGCAGCAGGCATTGGCGCATTCCAGGGAGACTGCCGACAGCATTTCATTCGGGGGCAAGTATTATCGTCGCGACATTGGGTATGAATTCAGCTAAGTAATTCGTCGTACAGGGTTCACAGATAGCGAAAATATGCATATAGCATTTCTTTTATTTATTTCCGCTGAACTTCTTGAATAATCCAATAATTGCATCGTATATTCGTTAGAATTATTCATTTTTGCATTCAAATATTTTTGACCGTATCAAACAATGGGCTTCTTTAACTTTTTAACTCAGGAGATTGCAATTGACCTCGGTACCGCCAATACACTGATCATTCATAACGATCAGGTGGTGGTAGACGAACCTTCCATCGTGGCTATTGAAAGGGCCAGTGGAAAGATCGTTGCCGTTGGTAAAAAGGCAATGATGATGCACGAAAAAACGCACGAGTACCTGCGCACCATCCGTCCGCTGAAAGACGGTGTGATCGCAGACTTTAATGCGGCAGAGGGGATGCTCCGCGAGCTGATCAAGATGGTTTATCCCAAGAAGCCGTTGTTCGCCCCGAGCTGGAAGATGGTGATCTGCATCCCGTCGTCCATCACGGAAGTGGAGAAACGCGCGGTGCGCGACTCTGCGGAGCAGGCGGGCGCCAAGGAAGTGTATCTCATTCACGAACCGATGGCCGCGGCCCTCGGTATCGGTATAGACGTGGAAGAACCGGTCGGTAACATGATCATCGACATCGGAGGCGGTACCACCGGCATCTCCGTGATCGCCCTCGCAGGGATCGTGTGCGACCAGTCTATCCGCATCGCGGGCGACGAATTTACGGCCGACATCATGGAAGCCCTTCGCCGTTACCACTCACTGCTTATCGGTGAGCGCACGGCAGAGCAGATCAAGATCCAGATCGGGTCTGCCCTGAAAGAGCTGGACAATCCGCCGGACGACATCCCCGTGAACGGTCGCGACCTTGTGACCGGTATCCCCAAACAGATCATGGTATCTTACCAGGAAATAGCCGAAGCGCTGGACAAATCGATCTTCAAGATCGAAGAAGCCATCCTGAAAGCATTGGAAACCACCCCGCCCGAGCTGGCAGCGGACATTTACCGCCGCGGCCTTTACCTCACCGGCGGTGGCGCCCTGTTGCGCGGGCTGGACAAGCGCCTGAGCCAGAAGATCAAACTGCCCGTTCATGTAGCAGACGATCCGCTGCGCGCGGTAGTAAGAGGCACCGGCATTGCCCTGAAACATATCGGCAAGTATCCTTTCCTGATGCAATAAAAAAAACACATCCCGGCTTGCCCCAGGCATGCCGGGATGATATCCGGAATCCTTAGACTCGTATCCAGTGCGCAATCTGATCATTTTCTTACGGCGGTACTTCAACTTCTTTCTGTTTTTGCTGCTGGAAGTGATTTGCTTGGTTTTCGTTTTCCGGACCAATAATTTCCAACGTACCGTTTACCTCAATTCCGCCAACGGCGTCTCCGGCAAACTGTACACCCGCTACAACGATATCCAGTATTATTTCCACCTCAAATCCACCAACGACAGCCTCGTGTCGGAAAACCTCGCGCTGCTCCAGCAATTGCCTACCAGCTTCGAGAAAAAGGATACGGCTTCCCAGGTGAAATTTGACACCCTCCGGAAATTTACCAACGATACGGCCCGCAAGCTCCTCGGCACGGAGGTCCGCAAGTTCCTCTACCGCAGCGCCAAAGTCGTGAACAACTCCGTTAACAAGCCCGTCAACTTCATCACCATCAACCGCGGTTCCAAAGACGGTATCCGCCCCAACATGGGCGTGATCGGGCCGAACGGCGTGGTGGGCGTGGTGCGCACGGCTTCGGAAAACTACGCCGTCATCATTTCCCTGCTCACCAAATCCAACGGCAGCACCTCTTCCTTCAGCTTCAGTTCCCGCCTCAAAAATTCGGGCGAGATCGGAACGGTGTATTGGGACGGGTACGACGGCGGGTATGTGACGATGAAAGACGTGCCCCGCAGCGCCAAACTGCATAAGGGCGATACGGTGGTGACGAGCGGCTTCTCGGCCGTGTTCCCCGAAAACATGAATATCGGGTACATCGACACCTTTTACATCGGTGAGAAAGCGAGTACCTCGGTTACCATCCGCCTCAAACTGGCCACTAATTTTTACAACCTGCAATACGTGTACGTCATCGAGAACCTGCTGCGCGACGAGCAGGAGCGGCTGGAAGATTCGACACGCAAAATGTTGAAATGAGCATACTGTTAAGAAATATCATCCGATTCATTTTGCTGATCCTGTTCCAGGTAATGGTGCTGGACCGGATACTCGTGCACCAGATGGTGAACCCTTACCTTTACATGCTCTTCGTCCTGCTGTTGCCTTTCAACATCCCCCGCCCGGCGCTCCAGTTCCTGGGCCTGTTGCTCGGCCTCACGCTCGACATGTTCTCCGACTCCATGGGCATCCACGCCGCGGCCTGCGTGTTCATCGCTTACCTGCGCCCGTTCGTGCTCAACATCCTCAGCCCGCAAGGCGGCTTCGAAGGCCCCCAGCGCACGCCCTCCGTTACCACGATGGGCATTTCCCAGTTCGCGATTTATGTGACCGTTATGGTCCTTTTGCATCACATCGCGTATTTTTGTTTGTCCGTTTTCAGTTTTGCTGATCCCCTGTACCTGTTGACGAAGATCTTGTTGTCTACCACAGCCAGTTTGTTGCTGATCCTGATCTACGAACTGTTGTTTTTCAGCAGGAAATAAGGGGCCATAAAAGTCATAAATCCAGGAACCTGCCATGTCCGTTTTTAATCAGTCCAGGAGGCGCGTCATCCAGTTCATCATGCTCGGCACCGTATTGGTGATCGTGGCGAGACTGTTTTTTCTGCAGGTCGTGGAAACGAAATATTCCAAACTGGCAGACGCCAACGCCCATCTCCGCAAGGTGATCTACCCCAGCCGAGGCATCGTGTACGACCGCCATGGCCGCCCGGTGATGCGCAACGAAGCATTGTACGACCTCATGGTGACCCCCATCAACGTAAAGAACATCGATACGGCGTACATGTGCGAGGTCCTGAATATCGACATGAAGGAATTCAACCGCCGGATCCAGGTGGCGCGGAACCGGGAAGGGCCCCGCCGCCCGTCGGTATTCTCCAGCCTGCTATCGCCCGACATGTACGGCAAACTCCAGGAAAGCATGTACCTGTTCCAGCCCGGATTCGAACTGGTGCAGCGGCCCGTCCGCTCGTACCCCTACGGCGTGGGCGCCAATTTCCTCGGATATATCAGCGAAGTTTCGCCCGGCATGCTCAACGATACGTCCGGCAAATACAGTGCTTACCAGCAAGGCGATTATATCGGTATGACGGGGCTGGAGCGGACTTATGAAGATATTCTCATGGGGCAGCGCGGCATTCAATACCTGGTAAAAGATAACCTGAACCGGCCTCAGGGTGCCCTTGAAGGAGGGATCTTCGATACGGCCGCCATCGCGGGTAAAAACCTGCGGCTGGCGCTGGACATCGAGCTGCAGGTGCTCGGTGAAAATCTCATGAAGGGCAAGATCGGCAGCATCGTGGCCATCGACCCCAAAACCGGCGGCATCCTCACCATGGTGAGCGGCCCGTCTTTCGACCCCAACCTGCTGTCCGGCTCCAACAAAGCCAGGAACCTCGGGATTTTGTTGACGGATACGGTGAAACCCATGTTCAACCGGCCCATCCAGGCTTATTATCCGCCGGGCTCCACCATGAAACCCATCACGGGCCTCATTGCGTTGGACGAAGGGGTGATCACGCCCAGTTTCGGGTTCAACTGTCGCGGCGGGTACGGTCTTTGCGGCCGGTTCTCCCGTTGTCTGCACAGCAATCCCGGCCACGCGGCCAATATGCGCGCGGCGCTCGCCAACTCCTGTAACAGTTATTTCATGCACCTGTACCGTCTTTCAGTGGATGCGCCCAAATGGGGCGGCGTCAAAAAGGGACAGGCGAAATTCGTGGAATACCTCAACGCGATGGGCTTCGGCCGGCAGACCGGGATTGACATCCCGTCTGAAAGCAGGGGCGTGGTACCCGATACGGCGCGGATGAACCGCGTATATAACAATGTATGGAACAGTTGCTCGGAAATGTATGTGGGCATGGGCCAGGGCCAATTGGGCCTCACGCCGCTGCAGATGGCCAACGCCATGTGTATCATCGCCAACCGCGGATCGTATTACATTCCGCACTTCGTGGAGAGCGTGGATAACGATAATTCCAAGATACTGGATAAATATAAAAAGAAGCAGACCGTAGCGCATATTTCCACCGAATCCTTCAATAGCGTGATTTTGGGGATGGAAGACGTGGTGAAACAGGGTACGGCGCGCGGCGCACAGATCGAAGGGATCGACGTATGCGGCAAAACCGGTACGGCGGAAAACAAAGCACGGATCAACGGCAAGGTCGTTCAGTTGAAAGACCACTCGCTGTTCGTTTGCTTTGCGCCGAAAGACGATCCGAAGATCGCGCTATGCGTGGTGGTGGAAAACTCCGGTTTCAGCACCACTTATGCTGTGCCCATCGCGGCGCTGCTGCTGGAAAAATATCTGACAGACAGTATTTCCGTGAAACGTAAGCCCATCCTGCAAAAAATGCTCGACGCCAATACGTTCTCGCCGGAGATCAAGCATAAATCCAAACTCGACTCCCTCAACAGCGTGAGCTACGCGGGCGCCGAAGGAGCCGTGATCATGCGGAAAATACTCGGACACTAAAAGTAAAACGCGCAAAACCATAACATGAACCGCTCACAAGCGAAACTGACCGCAGGCATCGACTGGCCCGTTCTCGGGATGTACCTCGCTCTGGTATTCATCGGCTTCCTGGCGATTTTCGCCGCAGAATACCGGGAGGGCGACCAGGTGATACAGAACATCCTTTCCCAGAATAAAAACTGGGCCAGGCAGGTATTGTGGTTTGGCGTGTCCATCGTGCTTGCGTCGGGGATCTGGCTCACCGACTCCAAGTTCTTCACCGCCACCGCCAACCTCTTCTATGCCTTTGGTATATTGCTGTTGCTCGTAGTGTTGGCCATCGGAACGGGCGTGAAGGGGTCCAATTCGTGGCTCGAGCTGGGCGGTTTCCGGTTCCAGCCCGCCGAATTCACCAAGCTATGTACCGCGCTGGCCTTGGCGAAATACATATCGGCCATGGAAACGGATTTCACCAAGCTCCGTTCGCGACTCATCGCCGTGGCCATGGTGATCGTACCCCTGGGGATCATCATCCTGCAGAACGAAACGGGGCTGGCATTGGTTTACCTGGCTTTCTTTCTCGTCATGTACCGGGAAGGTTTGCCCGGGGTATTGCTCGTAATCGCATTTTCCAGTATCGTGCTCGTACTGAGTGCCTTGCTGGTCGATAAATTCATCCTCCTCTACATTTTTACCGGCGTAGCCGCGCTCGCCGTTTATTTCAACCGTTTCCAGATCCGGCGGAACAAATCCCGCCTGGCGTTCATCGTAGGCATCTGGGCATTTTGTGCCTCGTTCGTGATGCACGTAGTGCCGTTCGTGTTTTCCAATGTCTTAAAAGATTACCATGTGCGCCGCATTTACGTGATGCTGGGGAAGGAAAACGACCCCAAGGCCACGTACAACACCCGCCAGTCCATGATCGCCATCGGCTCGGGCGGGTTCTGGGGAAAAGGGTACCTCAAAGGCACGCAAACCCGGTTCGATTTCGTGCCGGAACAATCTACCGACTTCATTTTCTGCACCATCGGCGAAGACTTCGGCTTTGTCGGGAGTATGATATTCCTGGGGATTTACGTGTCCCTGCTCTTCCGGATCATTTTCATCGCCGAAAGGCAGCGAAGTACCTTCAGCCGCGTCTATGCCTATAGCGTGGCTTCCATCATCTTTTTCCACCTGGCCATCAATATCATGATGACCATCGGTCTGGCGCCGGTGATCGGGATTCCCTTGCCACTGGTGAGTTACGGCGGTTCGTCGCTCATGACGTTCACCATGCTCATCTTCATCATGCTGCGCCTCGACGCAGACCGCCAGATGGTACTGCGATAGGGCATATTCGTTACATTTGTATAATGGCACGCATCATCCCGCTTTCGGAAGGAAGCTTTACAGTAGACGGAACCAAACAATTTGTACCCTTCGACGACCGGAAAGACCAGCTCGGAGCCCGTCCTGCAGGTTCGTTGCTGGTAGAGATCCAGCCTTTCCTCGTGATTACGGACCGGGATATTCTGTTGATAGACACAGGCCTGGGGTTCCGCAATCCCGACGGTATTTTACAACTGCATCAAAACCTCATCGATAACGGGATCAATCCCATGGAAGTGACCAAGGTGCTCATGAGCCACCTGCATAAAGACCATTCCGGCGGCGTCATTTCCACCGATCCCGTAACGGGCGAACGCAGCCTGAGCTTCCCTCACGCCACGTATTACGTCTCCAAACCCGAACTCGATTACGCCTTCGCGAACGACGGCAAATCCTATCACAAGGAAGATTTCGACCTCCTCGCGCAACGCGACAACATCGTGTTCACCGAAGGGAAAGGCACGATAGACGGGTATATCCATTACGAATGGTCGGGCGGGCATTGTCCTTTCCACCAGGTTTTCCTGGTAGACGACGGGGAAGACAAAGTATTTTTCGGGGGAGACGAAGCGCCGCAGATTTCCCAGATGCGGAGCCGCTTTGTGGCCAAGTACGATTACGATGGCAAGCGTGCGAGCGAATTGCGGCAGGAGTATATGGAACGCGGAAAGGCTGGCGACTGGACGTTTTTGTTCTATCACGACACCAAGCAACCCACAACAAAATTCCAAATATGAACCATTTAGCCGAAGCCTGGGTGCAGGCGTGGAACAACCACGACCTCGACGCCATCATGGAACACTATGCCGACGACATCGTTTTCTATTCGCCCATCATTCAACGCCTGAACAACGACCCTACTGGCCGCATCACCGGGAAAGCCGCGCTGAGAGCCTATTTCGAGAAAGGGCTCGTTGCTTTTCCCGATTTGCACTTCGATCTCTATCATGTGCTCGAAGGGGTGGATTCGATGGTGCTGTATTACAAAAGCATCAACAACCGCCTGGCGGCCGAGACGATGGTGGTGGATGGAAATGGAAAGGTAAAGGAAGTAAGAGCCCACTACAAGGAACAATAAAAACGGAAAGCCCTCCTGGCCGGAGGGCTTTTTTTATGGTCGGTGTTTGTTTCCTTTCGGATTGTTGATCGCCCGGTTTTCGCGGCGCTCCTTGAGCTGGCGGATCATCATCGAGCGGAATTCCCTTTCCGCGCGGTAAAGTCCGGAGACTTTCTTTGCGGGTAATACTTTGAGGAATTCACCTTTATATTTCGTTTTGATGTCGAGCATGCGTTTTTCGAAACCCAGCTCACGGTCGAGGGCTTCGTTGGCCATTTCGTCGGTCCGCGGTTTGGTTTTTAGCTCTTTCGATTTTTTCCGGCGTTCGGCGATCAGTTCATTCACTTCATGCGAATATTGCTTGTAAACCGGCCAGAATTTCTGTGCTTCTTCGGGTGTGAGGTCCAATTCGCGGGAGATGTAGAGGATTTCGAGGGATTTCACTTTATCTTCCCCCGATTCCTTTGGCGCATCCTGTGAGCGCACGGCAAGCGCCGGCAGCATGAAAATGCTGATGAATCCGAACAATATTCCAATCAACTTGATCCGTTTCATCTGGTTATCAATTATTTAATTGTGTCTGCTGTAAGAGGTTGTCTTCCAGCAGGGTTTCAATTTCTTCGTTGCTCAGGTCTTCCGGCAGCACGGATGGCATGCTTTCTTCGAAAGATACGTTGGCAAATATATTATCATCGTCGAACTCATCCGACCGGAACTGTAGAAAATCCACGATTTCCTGGTCGCTGATCTGGGCGAGCTCGCGGTCGATGGAGCTGCCGGTCCATTGTTTGGCGCCCCAGATGGCGGAAACTACCACCACCCCGGCGATGGCTGCGGCGGCGAGGCAGCGTTTGAACAGCCGGATCCTTTTGCTGATGGGGACCACTTTGGTGACAGGCTCGTTGCCGCTGCCCTGGACCATATCGCGGTCGAGCCCTTCGAAATACCCGTGGGGCGTGTGGAAGGGGGCTGTTTTGCGGGGCAGCTGGGCGAGGAAGGGAGCGATGGCTTCCAGTTCTTCCGTCACTTCATCGTGGCTGTCCATTTCCCGCATCCGTTTGAGGAGGCGTTTCGGGAACTGCGCAAAATAGTCGTCCGGCAGGTTGAAATCCGGCATCACGCCCATTTCGGGCAGGTGGGGAGCCACCTGGTTCAGTTCATCAGCGATATCTTTTCCTTTTTGCGACATACATATTTGAGACCATCCGGCAGGCGAATGGTTTAATTTCAATTATTTTTTAAGAATTCTTCCACTTTTTTGACGGCATGATGATACGAGGCTTTGAGGGCGCCTTCGGAGGTGTCGAGCACGCGGCTCATTTCTTCGTATGGCATTTCATCGTAATATCGTAAGCTGAAAACGGTGCGTTGTTTTTCCGGCAGGCTGAGGATGGCGTTTTGCAGTTTCCATTCGATTTTTGCGGGATCGTAGTTGGGATCTGCCTGGAGTTTGTTGCTGAGGCCGGATTCCACGTCAGACAGGGATATGGCGGCTTTCCGCTTGAGGCTGTCGAGGAACGTGAGGCATTCGTTGGTGGCGATTTTATAAAGCCAGGTGTAGAGCTGCGCGTCTTCCCGGAAATTGTCGAGGTTTTTCCAGACTTTGATGAACACGTTTTGCAGCACGTCGTTCGCATCGTCATGATCGATGACGAGGCGGCGGATGTGCCAGTAGAGCCTTTCCTGATACTTCCTGACGATGAGGGTGAAACCTTTCTCCCGGCTGTCCGGGTGCCCGAATAGCGCCAGTAATTCTTTATCTTCTTGCGTTACAGCCATAGGCGGTTGTCTAATGAGCGGTTACCGTTGGAGCATGCGGTATATTGGACTAATATAACCATAATCCGCGGTCCGGGTTTGCTGTGAAAACAGAAAAAACCACCTATAAGATGGTTTTTTCTGCCGAAGGTTTAACGCTTCTATGAATTTTATCCCTTTTTACGGGCGATGGCTTTCTCTGCCGCAGCTACGATCTGGGGTGTGTCCAGGCCGTATTTCTTGAGGAGGTCTTTAGGTGAACCGCTTTCCCCGAAAGTATCGTTGGTGCCGATGTATTCGATGGGAATGGGGTTGTGACGGGCCGCAACCTGTGCGATGGAATCTCCCAGGCCGCCGAGCACGTTATGCTCTTCGGCGGTAACGGCGCAGCCGGTTTTGGTGATGGATTTGATGACGGCGGCTTCGTCGAGCGGCTTGATGGTGTGGATATTGATGAGTTCCACGCTATAGCCTTTCTCTTCGAGGATGCGGCCGGCTTCCACGCACTTCCATACGAGGTGCCCGCAGGCAAAGAGGGTGATATCGGTGCCTTCGTTGAGGATCTGGGCCTTTCCGATCTGGAAATCCTGGTCTTCCGCCGTAAAGTTGGGCCATTTCGGCCGGCCGAAGCGCAGGTACACGGGTCCTTCGTAGTCGGCGATGGCGATGGTGGCGGCTTTGGTCTGGTTGAAGTCGCAGGGAACGATGACGGTCATGCCCGGGAGCATTTTCATCATCCCGATATCTTCGAGGATCTGGTGGGTGGCGCCGTCTTCGCCGAGGGTGAGGCCGGCGTGGGAAGCGCAGATTTTCACGTTTTTGCCGGAATAGGCGACCGACTGGCGGATCTGGTCATATACGCGGCCGGTGGAGAAGTTGGCAAAAGTGGTAGTGTAGGGTATTTTGCCGCCGATGGTCATACCTGCGGCCACACCGATCATATTGGCTTCCGCGATGCCGCATTGTACGAAGCGGTCGGGGAATTCCTTGATAAACGCCTGCAGTTTCAGGGAGCCGGCCAGGTCTGCCGTGAGGGCTACCACGTTGGGGTTCCTTCTGCCTGCTTCGAGGATGCCTTCGCCGAATCCGCCGCGGGTTTCCTTCTCGTTCAGTACTTGTATGTCTTTTACCATAATGCCAGAAATTTGTGTCGCAAAGCTAGAAAATAAAATAAATTAATTCTGTAAAACACGGTCGCGCAGCGCAACTTCCCATTGCCAGGCCGTGCGGATCGAGTCTTCGATGGTGATCTGCGGGTCCCATCCCAGCAGGGTCTTCGCCTTATTATTGTTGGCGTAGATGGCGATCACGTCTCCCGGGCGCTCGGGGCCCAGTTCGTAATTCAGCTTCATCCCAGACACTTTCTCGAAGGCCTGGATGGCTTCCAGCACGGTTACACCGTTCCCGGTCCCGAGGTTGAAAACTTCCAGGTTGCCGGCGTTGCGTTTTTCGATGAGGTACTGCAGCGCACGGGTGTGGGCGTTGGCGATGTCCATCACATGGATGTAATCGCGGATGCAGGAGCCGTCGCGGGTGTTGTATTTGGTACCGAAAACGGTCAGTTTCGGGATTTTGCCGATGGCGGTCTGCGTGATCACGGGCACGAGGTTGTCGGGTTTGCCGATGGGCAGTTCGCCGATCAGTGCGGAGGGGTGCGCGCCTACGGGGTTGAAATAGCGCAGCAGGATGCTGTTGGTCGCGTTCACCCGGCTATAGTCTTCGATCATCTGTTCGCCCATCTGCTTGGTGCGCGCATAGGGGCTCTGGGCCTCGCCGAGCGGGGTGGTTTCCACCACGGGCAGATCGGTAGCGTTGCCGTACACGGAGCAGGAAGAGGAGAATACGAAGTTGGGAATGTTGAATTCCCGGATACATTTCAGTACGTTGATGAGGGAAGTCAGGTTGTTCTGGAAATACAGCAGGGGCTCGTTCACGGATTCGCCGACGCTTTTCAGCGCCGCGAAGTGGATAACGCCTACGATGTCGCGGTTTTCGTGGAAAACGGCGTTCGTGTCTTCCAGGTTGCAAAGGTCCACTTTATAATTGCGGATCTTCCGGCCCGTGATTTTTTCTACACCTTCCAGGAGTTTTGTGGAGCTGCGAATGTTGCTGTCGACCGATACCACGTCGAAGCCGTTGTTGATCAGATCTACGATGGTGTGGGATCCAATGTATCCGCAACCGCCCGTAACAAGGACTTTCTGCATACAGAATAACGTTTATTTAATCAGATTCATCAAATATGCGCCGTAACCGCTTTTCAACAGTGGTTGCGCGAGTTTTTGGAGCTGTTCGTTGTCGATAAAGCCCTTCCGCCAGGCGATCTCTTCTATACAGGCGATCTTGATGCCCTGGCGTTGCTCGATGACCTGCACGAATTGTGAGGCCTGGATGAGCGAATCGAAGGTGCCGGTGTCGAGCCAGGCCGTGCCGCGGGGGAGGATAGACACCTGCAGGCGGCCTTTTTCAAGGTAGGCCTTGTTGACGTCGGTGATCTCGTATTCTCCGCGGGCGCTGGGTTTCAGGTTGGCGGCGATCTCCACCACCTCGTTGTCGTAAAAGTAAAGACCTGGCACAGCGTAGCTGGATTTCGGCTTCGCCGGCTTTTCTTCGATGGAAACGGCTTTCATATTGCCGTCGAATTCCACCACGCCGTATCGCTCGGGGTCCGCCACATGGTAGGCGTAAACGATGCCGCCATGCGGCCGGGTGTTATGGCTCAATTGCGTACCGAGGCCTGCGCCGTAAAAGATATTATCTCCCAACACCAGGGCCACGGGGTCTTTCCCGATAAACTCCCGGCCGATGACGAATGCCTGTGCCAGGCCGTTGGGCTCGGGTTGTTCCGCATAGGAAAGCCGGAGGCCGAGATGGCTGCCATCACCGAAAAGGCGCTGAAAGGCAGGAAGATCGTGCGGGGTGCTGATGATGAGAATTTCCCGGATTCCAGCCAGCATAAGGGTGGAAAGGGGATAATAGATCATCGGTTTATCATAAACGGGCATGATCTGCTTGCTGATCGCGTAGGTGATGGGGTGGAGCCGGGTCCCGGAGCCCCCTGCCAGAATAATTCCTTTCATGGCTTAAAAATCCAGTTTTTGGAGGCACAAAAATAGTCGAACCAAATGGATTCCCCCTAATAATTTGGGATTTAATGCAATAATCTAACGCATCCAGGCCCGATTCCAGGAGCCGGAGCGCTTCAGGGTCGGGGATTTGTCATCCGGAACTGTCATAAAAACAAAACTGGCGGGATAAAAAATGCCGCCCGGGAAGGCGGCATTTCTATTTCGAAATAGAAATTCTCATTTCACGAAGAAATTCACGATGAAGAACACCACCGCGGCCAGGGCTGCACTGATGGGGATCGTGAGGATCCAGGCCCAGAGGAGGTTCACCGTCACCCCCCAGCGCACGGCCGAAAGACGTTTGGTGGCGCCCACCCCGATGATGGAACCGGTAATGGTATGCGTGGTGCTCACAGGGATACCGAGGCTTTCGGTCATGTACAGCGTGATCGCACCCGCCGTTTCGGCGCTCACCCCTTCCAGCGGCGTCACCTTGGTGATGCGGGTACCCATCGTTTTCACGATCTTCCAGCCACCGCTCAGCGTACCCAGGCCAATGGCCGTGAAGCAGGCGAACGGTACCCAGTCGGGCACGTCTTTTAAATGGCCGATGCTGCCGTGGGCCACCATCGCCGCGGCGATGATACCCATTACCTTCTGCGCGTCGTTACCACCGTGGCCAAGGCTGAATGCGGCGGAAGATACCAGCTGCAGGCGCTTGAACCAGTTTTCCGCACGGTACGGATTGGCCCGCTTGGAAACGTTCACGATGAACACGGTGATGAGGAACGCCACCACCATGCCGATGAAGGGTGCCAGTACGATGAAATATACCGTAGGCAACACTTTGGAAAAGTTGATCACGGCGAAGGACCCGTGGGCGTTTGCCACCGCCGCCCCGATAAACCCGCCGATCAGCGTGTGGGAGGAGCTCGACGGGATGCCGTACCACCAGGTCAGCAGGTTCCAGGTAATGGCCGCCACCAGCCCGGAAAAGATCACCTTCAGGGTGATGAATTCCTCGAACACCGATTTGGCGATGGTATTGCCCACCTTGAACTCACCGTAAATGTATTTGGAAACGAAGAACGCCGCAAAGTTGAAAAGTGCGGCCCACAGCACCGCCTGGAACGGCGTCAGTACTTTGGTGGACACGATCGTGGCAATGGAATTGGCCGCATCGTGGAACCCGTTTATGTAATCGAATATAAATGCCAGTATAATGATGACTACCAGAAATGTCATGAGCTGTCGGGATTAGCGGCTACGCATATTTAATGATGATGGTTTCTATCACGTTGGCGGAATCTTCGCACTTGTCGGTAGCGATTTCCAGCGCCTGATAGATCTCGCGCATCTTGATCAGCTCCACCGCATTGCTTTCCTGCTCGAACAAATCCGCGATCGCACGGTCGTAAATATCGTCGGCATGGTTCTCCAGGCTGTTGATCTTCACACACGCATCCGTGATCGCCCGCATATTGTTCATGTTGCGCAGCTCGGGGATCGCTTTGGCCAGCTCCGCCACGCCCTGGTTGATCAGGTCAGCCAGTTTGCGCACGCTGTCATTGATTTCCACCACTTTGTACATGTCGATACGCTTGGCCGAGCCATGGATGTAATCCGCCACATCGTCCAGCGTAGAGGCGAGATAGTGAATATCCTCCCGGTCGAAAGGCGTAATGAAGTTCTGCCCCAATTCTACGAAAATGCGATGCGTCAGGTCATCGTTCTTGTGCTCCAGCCGCTCGATCAGTACTACTTTATCTTTCCGGATCACCGGGTCCTTGGTTTCCACCAGCTCCACCAGCACTTTACCCATTTCCACCAGGTTCGCCGCCACATCTTCGAAAAGTGAATAGAACACCCTGTCTTTCGGCATGAACAGTTTCACAATAGAATTAAAGCCTCCCATAAATGTTTGTGTTTGTTGAAAATTTGCGGCAAAATTAGTTTTCTAAAAGAAATGGCGCCAGAAAAAAATGAGAATTAATGTTTTGGTAACATTGAATTAATATGAAAGTAATATAGCAATTTTTCCTTTGTGATAGAATACTGGCGCCTTTCAGCTCAATCATATAACTAACATTTTTTATGTAAAAAAGTTGAAAAAACGCCCATAAACCAACAAATGTCAGACAAACGACCACTGGATATTGTAGTCATTTCCGACGTCCACCTCGGAATCTACGGCTGTCACGCAAAAGAGCTCGCCCAATACCTGGACTCCATCCAGCCCAGGATCCTCATCCTCAACGGCGATATCATAGACATCTGGCAGTTCAGCAAACGCTACTTCCCGAAGTCACACACCAAAGTCATCCGCCGCATCCTCAAAATGATGGGCAAAGGCACCGATGTCTATTACCTCACCGGCAACCACGACGAAGCCCTCCGCAAATATGCCGGGTTTGGATTGGGCAACTTCCTGATAGACAATAAATTAATCCTGGACGTAGACGGAAAGAAACACTGGTTCTTCCATGGAGACGTGTACGACGTTACCATGAAAAACTCCAAATGGCTCGCCAAACTCGGTGGAAAAGGGTACGACCTCCTCATTATCCTCAACCGCCTCGTAAACCACCTGCTGGAGAAAATGGGCCGCGAAAAGATGTCCTTTTCCCAAAAAGTGAAGGCCGGCGTGAAACAGGCCGTCAAATTCATCTCCGATTTCGAACAAACGGTGGTGGAGATCGCGGCAGACAAGGAGATAGACGTGGTCTGCTGCGGCCATATCCACCAACCCGTGATCCGCGAAGAGCAGGTAAACGGGCGGACGGTGACCTATCTCAACTCGGGCGACTGGGTAGAGAGCCTCACCGCCCTGGAATACACGGAAGGGCAATGGAACCTGTACCGCCACGCCGAAAAGAAAGCGCCGGTGGTGGAGGAAGAAGATGAAACCCTGCAACTCGAATGGAGCGCCGTGGCCCGCTCGATTTCCTTCACGCGTTAATTTTCACACATTTATAACGTTTGCTTAATATTCAGGTAACCCTGGACGGATAAGTTTGCGTAACCGATCCGAATACTAGATGAAGACGCTCAAGCTACACCCACTCATGACGATATCCCTGTTACAGATGCAGATACAGCGGCTCCTCCACTGCAATGCCGCGGTATATATCCGTCATACCCTGGCAAACGGTTTTAATACCCTTCGCGAAGCCGGCCTCGAAGAAGAGGACATGATTGAATTCCCTATAGACGAAACCCTCAGCCTCCGCGAGTTCGAAGAAGAAGTAGAAGAAAAATTCCATTTTTCCATCGAACTGTGCAACCAGGACTCCAAACCCTTCATGAATAAAAGCCTGCGACTCTTCCAACTGCCGCCCTGCTCCGAAAAACCGCCCGCCCGCGGCGTCGACCTCTCCATCGAATGGCTCCTGCGCCAGGGCGGAAACCCCGCCTTGTAAACGGTTTTTCGGCTGAAAACCTTATCCACCACGCTTCGGGGGTATCGTTAATGATTTTTTAATGATTCCTTAACAATTAACATTCTGGTAATATTGGCTTAACATTGGCATAATTCGACCATAGTAGTTTTGCGGCCGTAATCAATACACAAATACGTGAAACGCATTATTACTGCTGTACAAATTATCGGGATTTTATGCATCGCCTGCCTTCCTTCTTTCGCGCAGGACGGATCCGGAAAGATTACCGGGAAACTGACCGACAAGAAAACGGGCGAACTGCTGATCGGTGTGACAGTGATGGTACAGAATACCTCAAAAGGCGCCGTGACCGACGTAGAAGGCCGCTACCTCATCCAGGTAGCTCCCGGCACTTATACGCTCGACTTCAAATACATGGGCTACCAAACCAAATCCATCGCAGACGTGGTGGTAAAGGCCGGGCAAGCCACCAACCTCGACATCGCGCTGGACGAGCCCAAGTCCAAAGACCTGCAGGAAGTGGTGATCCGCGGTTCCTACAAACAGGAAACCATCAACGCCCTGTACGTTGCGCAGAAAAACAACCCCAGCATTTCCAGCGGCATCTCCGGCGAAAGCATCCGCCGCAGCCCGGACCGTAACACCTCCGAAGTGCTCAAACGCGTAAGCGGCGCATCCATCCAGGATAACAAATATATTATCGTACGCGGCCTCAACGACCGGTACAATACCGCCACCATCAACAACGCCATGCTGCCCAGCACCGAGCCGGACCGCAAGGCTTTCTCCTTCGACCTCATTCCTTCCAACCTGATCGATAATATCATTATCAACAAGACCGCATCTCCCGAGATGCCCGCCGACTTCGCCGGTGGCCTTGTACAGGTATATACCAAAGATATCCCTACTGAAAATTTCCTTTCCTTCAATATCGGTATGGGATACAACACCCAGACCACTTTCAAGGAAACGCGGAGCATGGAGCGCGGTAAAACCGACTGGCTGACTTTCGACGACGGCCTGCGTAAACTGCCGTCTTCCTTCCCCTCCTCCAGGCAGCAATACAGCGGCCTCGATCTCGACAAGAAACTGTCGCTCAGCCGCGAGTTCAAAAACAACTGGGCCGTTTCCGATCAGGGGAAAGCGCTGCCCGCGCAGAACTACCAGGTTACCTGGGGCAACCGCATCCGCCTGAAAAAAGACGGTTCCTTCGGCAGCATCATCAGCGTTACCTATCGTAATTCCGAAAGCATCCAGAAAGGCGAACGTGCGGATTATGAAGATGGGAAAGTGCGCAGCATCAATTTCTCTGAGGATTTGTATAAATACAATACCAGCCTCGGCGCCATCGCCAACTTCACGTACGTGAAACGCAACAACAAGATCTCTTTCAAGAATATCTTCAACCGAATCCTCGACAATAACTATATCTACCGCTCCGGTAACAGCACCGACGTCGGCGACCTGAAGGCTTACGGCCAGGACCTCACGATCAAGACCATGCTGAACTCCCAGCTCGAAGGCAACCACAAGCTGAACGCCCGTGACTGGAGACTGGACTGGAACCTGAACTACTCGCTGACCAACCGCGACCAGCCCGACATGAAGGTGCTGACCTACCAGCTGGATACGCGCGACAACGAATACAAAGCCATGATCCCCGTGAACTCCGTTGCCCGTAACGTATCCCGTTTCTGGTCGAGCCTGGAGGAATACGGTGTGGGCGGAACGGCTGCGCTCACCGTTCCTTTCAATATCGCCGGCGTTAAGCAAAGCGTGAAGCTGGGTGGACAGAAACTCTACCGCCAGCGCGACTTCAGCGCCCGCGTGCTCGGATATGCCGCCAACCAGACCGGTTACGACCAGTCGATCCTGTCCATGGAACCCGATCAGATCTTCGATCCGGCGAATATCCGCGAGAACGGTCTCCGTATCGATGAGATCACGAACAACTCCGACAAATACAAAGCAACGTCTGACCTCGTGGCGGGTTATGTGCAGTTCGACAACAAGATCGGCGACAAGGTACGTGTGGTTTGGGGCGCCCGCGGCGAATCGTACTACCAGTTCATTCGCACCGCAGACTTCTCCGGCAAGCGCGTGAAACAGGATGTTACCTTCTTCGACATACTGCCCAGCGCCAATATTTCGTACGCGGTGAACGAAAAGTCGAACATCCGCCTGAGCGGCAGCAGAACGGTTTCCCGTCCTGAGCTGCGCGAGCTGAGCTATTTCTCTTTCTACGATTTCGTGACCTTCAGTTCCATGATCGGTAATCCCGATCTGAAGCGGGGCCTCATCACCAACGCCGACCTCCGTTACGAATTGTATCCCGGTGCGGGAGAGGCGATCACGGCTTCCGTGTTCTTCAAGCACTTTAAAGACGCGATCGAACAGATCGTAGACCCGGGCTCCACGCCCAACCGCCGCCAGATCCTGTTCCAGAACGTGCCCAGCGCGCAGTCGTACGGGTTTGAACTGGAATTCCGCAAGAAACTGGACTTCTTGTCGGACGAGCCGTTCTTCAGCAATACCACCGCTTTCGCGAACTTTTCCTATATCCATTCTTCGGTAGACCTGCAGGGCATAGCGTCTGAAACATTGTCGCAGCGAGGTCTCCAGGGCCAAAGCCCCTACCTGATCAATGCGGGCATCCAGTATGTGAATCCCGAGACCGATCTCGCATTCGGGCTGCTGTACAATAAAATGGGACAGCGCGTGTACCTGGTGGGCTTCGAAGGGTATGAGCACATCTACGAAAAGGGCCGCGACCTGATCGACCTCCAGATCGGCAAGAAGATACTGAAAAAGAAAGGTGAGCTGCGTTTGAACGTGAGCGACCTCCTGAACCAGAAACTGATTTTCTACCAGAACAACGACAGCAAGAAAGCGTACAGCAAGAACGTTGACCAGATCATCAACACCCTCCGCCCCGGTACGAACATTTCTCTGTCCTTCTCTTACCAGTTCGGTTTGGGAAAGAATAAATAAGACGATACAGTAACAATTTCATAACGCCCTGTTAAAGTGCGCATAACATACCAAAGGCACTTTTGCACTGCAATTCAATCACTGAAAATCTGTTCGAATGAAACTTGTAAAATTCCTTGCTTTTACTTTAGGTGCAGCAGTAGCGCTCTCTTCCTGCCGTAACAATGATGGCGATGGCGACGACCTGACGCCCGTTGTGGAAACCGTGCTGAGCGGTGTTCAGACCGAGAGCAAAACCCTTACCAATGACAAAGTGTGGACGCTGAAAGGATACGTTTATTTCCCGGAAGGCAAAACACTGACTATCCAGGAAGGTACCGTGATCAAAAGCGACGTAACCGAGAAAGGCGCGCTGATCATCGAGCGCGGCGCGAAAATCTTCGCTACCGGTACCGCGCAGAAACCTATCGTATTTACTTCCGGCAAAGCCCCCGGACAGCGCCAGCCTGGCGACTGGGGCGGCATCATCATCCTCGGTAAGGCTAAGACCAACCGTAGCACCGATCCCCAGATCGAAGGCGGTGTAGGTCGCTACTATGGCGGGAACGATGACAACGACAACTCCGGTATTCTCCTATATGTACGTATCGAATACGCTGGTATCGCAGCACAGCCCAACTCCGAAATCAACGCCCTCACCCTGGGCGCTGTTGGTAGCGGCACCAAAATCGATCACGTTATGACCGCTTTCGCGAACGACGACGCCTTCGAATTCTTCGGCGGCACCGTGAGCCCCACCCACCTGGTGGCCTTCGCAACGGCAGACGACGATTTCGACTTCGATTTCGGTTACCGTGGCACCGTTCAGTACGCAGTAGCGCTTCGCCGCCCCGACTTCGTTGACCCCGGAGACGCCGGCAACGGTATCGAGTGCGATAACGACGGCACCGGCTCCAACGCTGCCCCCCGTACGCACCCCGTCATCTCCAACATGACCATCATTGGCCCCAACGGCGCCACCGGCACACTGTCTAACCACAACCTCGGCAACCGTTGGAGAAGGGCTACCAACTTCACTTTCGTGAACTCCATCCTCCTCGGTAACCAGAAAGGCGGCTTCTCCATCGAATCCTCCGCCAGCTGGAACGACTATAAGAACGGCGTGAGCAAATGGCAGAACAACATCGTGTACGCTGTTGCCAAACCTTTCAGCACCGACTCCGCCACCGCCCGTTTCCTGACCGGCACCAAATACCCTGCTGATCCCATGCAAAGCGCAGACCGCACTGCCATGATCAACGAAGGTATCTCCATGCTGCGCGACCTGGCTACCGCTGCCGGACAGTACAACTTCGTAGCGGCTACCGCCGATGCAGTTGGGCTGACCGATCCTTTCAACCTGACTACCCCCAACTTCCTCCCGAAAGCGGGCTCTGAAGCGCTGAAAGGCACCTTCCAGGCTGCTTCCGGCGTGAAAACCGAGTCTTTCCGCGGTGCTTTCGGTACCGATAACTGGATCGCTGGCTGGACCAACTTCAACCCTGGTCAGCAGGCGTACTAATCACGCATCTGTCGAATCGTTATAATCTACAGCGCCCGGGCAACCGCCCGGGCGTTTTGTTTGCTGTATCCGGTTCCGTATTTTTGCGCGATGAAGGCAATGCGCACAATCGTTCGGACAGGTTTCCTGGTATTATTTCTCAGCACGGCTGCGTTTTCAGCGAAAGCCCAGTTCCTGATGGACATGATCGATACCACGACCGAACTGGGGAAGGGGATGATTTCCATCTACAAACGGTACGATCACCTGCGGATCAGCGGGTACATGCAGCCCCAGTTCCAGTACGCATCGGATAAAGGCATAGAAAGCTTTGCCGGCGGGGATTTCAACAAGCAGTCAGACAACCGGTTCATGCTCCGCCGCGGCCGCGTCCGCTTCGATTACGCCCACTTCAACAAGCGCGATCTGCCCACGGTGCAGTTCGTGTTCCAGTTCGACGGTACCGAGCGCGGCGTGAACATCCGCGACTTCTGGGGCCGTTTTTTCGATGGCCGGTGGGATGTGATGGCGCTTACGATGGGTATGTTCGCCCGGCCTTTCGGGTACGAGGTAAACTTTTCCTCCAGCGACCGCGAAGCCCCCGAGCGCGGGCGTATGAGCCAGATCCTGATGAAAAGCGAGCGCGATATGGGCGGTATGCTCACCTTCGAGCCGCGATCCAAATCCCACCCCTTGCATTACCTGAAAGTGGATGTGGGCCTGTTTAACGGGCAGGGCCTCTCCGGCCCGTCGGACTTCGACAGCCACAAAGACGTTATTGCCCGGGTGGCCATGAAACCGCGGCCCGTCAATGCTGCCGGCTGGCTGCTTTCCTTCGGCGGCAGCATCCTGTACGGCGGGATGGAGCAGTTTACCAACAAAATTTATACGATGGAAGGGGGGAAGAAAGACTTTTCCGTGGATTCGAGCGCCAATAATGTGGGCGTTATCGCCCCCCGGCAATATTTCGGCGCCGATGCGCAATTCGTGATCCCCAACGGCAAAGGGCGCGGCAGCACGCAGTTCCGTGCGGAATACATCCGCGGCACCCAAACCTCTACGGCGCTGGATACCGAAACGCCCGGAACGATCCCGATGGAGAAATCCGGCGCCTTCGCGCCCCTGTACATCCGGCCGTTCGACGGCGCTTATTTCTCTTTTCTGCAACACCTCGGCAGCGCCAGGCACCAATTGGTGATGAAATATGACTGGTACGACCCCAACCGTAGCGTAAAGGGCCGCCAGATCGGCGATGCGGCCGCCAAATACCTCACGCCCGCAGATATCCGGTTCGACACGTTCGGTTTCGGGTACGTTTTTTACTTCAACGAAAACATGAAAGCCACGATCTGGTATGACCGCGTATGGAACGAAGGTACTTCCATCGACGGGTTCGGGGGCGATATCCCGGACAACGTGTTTACCACCCGCATCCAGTACCGTTTCTGATCATTTTACACGATGGAAGAGGAAAAGCTGTTTCATAAACGTTACAGCAGGTTCTCGCGGCCCAGTTCCAGGGTAAACCCGAACGTGGAGCCTACTTCCACCTTGCTGCGGACGTTGATCGTCTGATCGTGCGCTTCCACGATATGCTTTACGATGGCCAATCCCAGGCCGGTGCCGCCGATATCGCGGCTGCGGGCACGGTCTGTCCGGTAGAAACGTTCGAACACCCGGGGGAGGTGCTCTTCGGCCATGCCGGTCCCGTTGTCGGAAATCTCCACGAGCGCGCGCTTCCCGTCCATATTATATACGCTGGCGATGGTTTGTCCTTCGGTTTTACCGTATTTCACCGAATTCTCGATGAGGTTGATCAGCACCTGGCGGATCTTTTCCTTGTCGGCATAGACCTGCACGGGTGCTTCGCAGCCTTTCTTGATGCCGAACTTGATGTCTTTCTGCCGGGCTTTGATGGAAAGGGTGTCGAACACGTCGCGGATAAGGTCTTGGATAACGAATTGTTCTTTATTGATGGTCATTTCCCCGCTTTCGAGCTTGGAGATTTCATCGAGGTCGTCGATCAGCCGGCACAGGCGGTCGATGTTCTTGGTCGCTTTCTTGAGGAAGTCCTTATTGACGTTGGGGTCTTCCAGGGCGCCGTCCAGCAATGTATGAATGTACCCCTGCACGGCGAAGATGGGGGTTTTCAGTTCGTGGGAGAGGTTGAGGAGGAATTCTTTCCGGAAAGCTTCGTTGCGGCGGAGGTTTTCCAGTTCTTCCTTTTTCTGCGAGGCCCATTTTTCCACGTCTTCGCTTACTTCCTCGATGGTTTTGAGGGGCAGGATGTTTTTATTGAAGAATTCTTCGCGTTTGGAGGCCTTTGTCTGGTAAATGAACTTGTAGATGAGCTTGATCTTGCGGTAGATGAAGTTCTGCAGGGTATAGAGATAGAGGAAATAGGCCACGATGAAGGTGAGGCCGAGCGCGAGGAGCGTTTGTTGGAGGGTGGCGCCGATAAACAGGCATCCGAGGGCCATTACGACCGACAGGATGAACGCTGTGAAGGCGGCGAGTTTCTGTGGCGACAGGTTTTTGGCTTTCAGCATACTCCAGAGAGCGGATAGATTGTGATAGCTGGAAATTAAACTAAATTTTTTACTTGTAGAGGTAGATGCCATAAATCACGGTGCCGGTGGCCACAGAAGTGCGGATACGGGAAGTTCGGGAGGGTTGAAAATGTGTTTATAGTTCGAATTTGTAGCCTACGCCTTTTACGGTGGTGATGAGGTCTACGCCCAGTTTCTGGCGGATTTTGCGGATGTGCACGTCGATGGTGCGGTCTCCCACGATCACTTCCGTTCCCCAGACCTGGTTGAGGATTTCGTTGCGGAGGAACACGCGGCCGGGCTTGGAGGCTAGGAGCTGGAGGAGCTCGAATTCCTTTTTGGCGAGGATGATTTCGGTGCCTTTATAGGTGACGGTGAATTTTTCGCGGTCGATGATGAGGTCTCCCAGGTGGATCTGCTGTTCTTCCGTTTTGTTGAGCCGGCGGAAGAGGGCGTTGATGCGGGAAACGAGGAGCCTGGGCTTGATGGGCTTCGCGATGTAATCGTCTGCCCCCATGTTCAGCCCTTCTATCTCGCTCTTTTCATCGTTGAGCGCCGTGAGGAACAGTACCATGGTTTCTTTGAACTCCGGCAACCGGCGCAACTCGCGGCAGGTGTCGATCCCGTTCTTGTTGGGCATCATGATGTCCAGCATGATCAGGTCCGGACGGAAGATCTTGGCCTTCTGGATGGCCTCGAGCCCGTCTTTCGCCGTCACCGTTTCGTAACCCGCGCTTTTAAGGTTGTAACTGATGATCTCGAGGATATCCGCCTCATCGTCTACTACCAGAATTTTTCCTACTGCTACTGCTGGTTCCATCAACATAATTTGGGTGTTTAAAGACGGCACAAAATTAATCAGCCCTTTCCCGATTCATGAAAAGATAACATTATGTAATTGTTAATTTCGCCGTCTGAAATCGTTTCTCCGCCTGCAAATTACGCTTTTTTACCCCTTTTCGGCCCCGGTCGCCCGCCAATCCGGCAGACCTTTCCACCGCCCATCAAAAAGAATTCAAGTGCCGGAGAACGGAAACCGGCCATGATACCGGGTTACGGATCAGGTATTTAACATAAAACGCATATGAATTGTTCGGTATGCCTGCGATGGGATTGCTTATCTACTATAATTGGTAGTAAATTTGCAGTGTAGCATAGGAGTAACACATCAATATGAAA
Organism: Chitinophaga rhizosphaerae; assembly: GCF_003958645.1. Taxonomy (GTDB): domain Bacteria; phylum Bacteroidota; class Bacteroidia; order Chitinophagales; family Chitinophagaceae; genus Chitinophaga; species Chitinophaga rhizosphaerae. Next base: position 362,547 of record NZ_RXLO01000002.1, on the reverse strand, counting down.
AAAGCATTACTAATCATATCTTTAGGCATTGTGTACAGTGGTTGGAGTTATGGTCAGAGAGTTCAGATCCCCATCAACCGGCAAGGCTTCCATGACAACATCGACAAGGAGCAGCTAAACGCCGACAAGCTGGACGGCAAGCAGGACGGTTACGTGAAGGTCGGAGACGACGAAAACATGAACCTCCAGGTCACCAGCGCCCTCACCAAACTGGTAGACGATATGCAGCTGGAAATCGAGCTGGATACGTCTTTGGACCACCGCCTGAAAGTAAAATACCTTTCCGGCCTCCACCAGACCCTCCGCGATTACAACGTGAAACGCGCGTATAAACGCATCGACGCCGAAGAGGCGCCCGCCATGCTGCAGGCGTATCACCAGATGATGCAGGCAGATATCAAGGGGAAAAGCATTTACCCCGTTGCCCGGTCGCTGAGCTTCGAAGCCGGCGAACGCATGATCGACGCGTTCCAGGAAAACCCCGGCTACAAAGAAGCCCGTGCGGAAATGTTCTCCAAGTTCGCTTTCAAGAACCTCGAAGACATCATGCCCAAACTCGGCCCCTATCTCGATTACCCGATCGTAGACACCATCGTGGCCGCCGTGGCTAAAAAGTACCCCAACCAGGTGCTCACCTACGCCACTTCCTACACCCCCACCGCCAGCGCCATCCGCCGCAACCAGGACCCCCTCGTGCAGCAGATCGTCGCCATCGGCAAAAGCAGCCAGTCCACCAAACTGCTGCCCTTCATCGACCAACTCCTCGACGGCTCCGCCACCCTTTCCGAACTGGAAAGCAAAGTTGCCAACGACGATACCTATTTCCGCCTCATGGTCCACTCCTCCATCGTGCTCCAGAAAAAACGCGCGGAAGGGGCTAACATCCTGGGCCTCAAAGCCATGCAGGAAAATATGAAAGCGAAATCGCTCCGGTATATCCGCGAAGTGAACGACCTTCACGAAGAAGGCCATGCCGTCCGCTTCCGCATCGTGAAGGATTTTACGCCCGAAGAACTGTATTACCTCATCATCAACGGCCAGGAAGAATTATTCACCTCCAGCTACACCAACGCCGCCAAAATGGGGCTGTACGACCAGATGATGCTGCGCATGAAACCGCCGCGGGGCGACAGCCTGCTCATGCTCGTGAGCTTCGACCGGTTCAAGAAATTCATCGCCATGGCGGCGGGCTTCAATACGCTCGACAACTTCCTCAAATCGATGGACCCCGAAAACGCCAACTACCTCATGGTGAAATTCGTGCGGAGCCTCGAGAAAACGGAGGACCTGGAAGACGCCGTGGACGTGGCCAATTCCTTCGGCTCCATCCGCGATCCCAAACTGCTGGACTTCCTCCGCGAGGAGGTACGGAAGAACTTGTCGTTCGTACAGCAGAAGCACGATAAACGCGGGATCACCATTTACTCCCTCCTCAACAGCATTTTCACGGAAGACGGGCATGGCAGCGACAGCTCCTGGGCGTCTGACATGAGCTCCAAGCTCCAGCTGCCTCCCATCAACTACGTGGAATTCGCCACGCTGCCCAGCGACAGCGGCCGCATTTACCAGCAGGTATTTTTCTACGGGGATGAAGACGGGATCAGCTCTTACGCCAGCTTCATGGGGAATTTCCCGAAAGGGGAGTGGAACGTGACGAAAAATACTTACTGGACGACCATTACTTCCGCCAAAGGCAAGCCCACGACCATTTTCGCCAATAATCCGCTGAAAGAGCCGGAAGATAAAACGGCGATCGAGAAGCTGGGCGAGTACCTCGACGAGAAAGACATCCATCCCACCATATTCATCCACCGCGGCCACAGTTATCATGTGAACACCACGCTGGATAACCTGCAGAGTACGGCGAGGATCGTTGTGCTGGGTTCCTGCGGCGGTTACCACAACCTGGCGACCGTACTGGAAAAAGCCCCCGAAGCGCACATCATTTCCTCGAAACAGGTGGGTACCCGCTGGGTGAACGAGCCCATCATCCGCAGCCTGGAAGATGTGGTGCGCGCCGGCAAGAATGTAGACTGGGTGCAGATGTGGGCCGGCCTCAGCCGCAAGTTCGCGGGAGAGGGGGCCAACAAGGCGCTGTTCGACGACTACGTTCCGCCGCATAAAAACCTCGGGGCCATTTTCATCAAGGCCTACCGGCAGGTGATGAAAGACGAAAACTGATTGTGAAAAAGGGAGCCCGGCTCCCTTTTTTGCGTTTTGGGAATTACCGTTTACTTTTACAGAGATGAATAAAGACAAGACCAAAAAGGTTTTCGATGTCAGTCTGCTGAACCGCGTTTTCTCCTTTGCAAGGCCCTACCGGCGGTATTTTTACCTATCGATGTTCCTGACGGTGCTGCTGGCGGTCCTATCCCCGGTGAGGCCCTGGCTCATCCAGCAAACGGTCGATAAGTACATCACGAACCAGTGGGCGCAGATGTTGATGATCATCACTTTCGTGCAGATCGGGATACTGATCCTGGAAACGGCGGTCCGCTTTTTCTTCAGTTACATCACCAACTGGCTGGGGCAATCCGTGATCAAGGACCTGCGGGTGGCCGTGTACCGGAAAGTGGTGCGGCTGAACCTGGGATTCTTCGACCGCACGCCCATCGGCACGCTCACTACGCGTACCATCAACGATATTGAGGCGATCAACGATATTTTTTCGGAAGGGATCATTTCCATCGTGGCAGACGTGCTCATGATCCTGGCGATATTGGGCGTGATGTTCTCGGAAGACTGGCGGCTGACGCTCGTGAGCCTGAGCCCGTTCCCCGTGCTGATTTTGGCGACGTACTTTTTCAAGGAGGCGGTGAACAAATCGTTCCACCGCGTGCGCAATGCCGTAGCGGCGCTCAACGCGTTCGTGCAGGAGCATATTACCGGCATGACGGTGGTGCAGGCGTTTTCCGCCGAGAACCGCGAGTTCGGGAAGTTCCGCGTCATCAATAAAGATCACCGAAAAGCCAATATCGACGCCATTTTCGCCTATTCCGTGTTTTTCCCGGTGGTGGAAATCATACTCGCCATTTCGCTGGGGCTCATGGTGTGGTGGGGCGCCAACATGGTGCTGAATTATGAAGTGACGCAGGGCGTGATGATCGCGTTCATCATGTACCTGAACATGCTGTTCCGTCCGCTCCGCATCCTGGCCGATAAGTTCAACACCCTGCAAATGGGGATGGTGGCCAGTGAAAGGGTGTTCAAGGTGCTGGACAGCGACGAATTCATGCCCGACAACGGTACACATTCGGCGGCGGGGATGAAGGGCGATATTAAGTTCGATCATGTGTGGTTTGCGTATAAAGACGACCGGTACGTGCTGAAAGACGTCAGTTTCCACGCCAAAACCGGGCAAACGATCGCGTTGGTGGGGCATACCGGCAGTGGGAAAACCACCATCATCAGCATCCTCAACCGGCTGTATGAAATCCGGAAAGGGACGATAGAGATCGACGGGGTGAAGCTGGAAGATTATAAACTGGCGGAGCTGCGCAGCAGGATAGGGGTGGTGTTGCAGGATGTGTTCCTGTTTTCCGGTTCGATCTTCGAGAATATTACGTTGCGGAACCCCGATATCAGCCGCGAGCAGGTGGAAGGGGCGGCCCGGCTCATCGGGATGCACGATTTCATCATGCAACTGCCCGGCGGGTACGATTACCCGGTGATGGAGCGCGGAAGCACCCTTTCGCTGGGGCAGCGCCAGCTCATTTCGTTCATCCGCGCATTGCTGTACGACCCGGCGGTGCTGATCCTCGACGAGGCCACTTCGTCTGTAGACACCGAGTCGGAAATGCTGATCCAGCATGCGATCGATAAGCTGATCGCCGGGAGAACGGCCATCGTGATCGCCCACAGGCTGAGCACCATCAGCAAGGCTGACCAGATCATCGTGCTGGACAAGGGCGAGATCCGGGAGGCGGGCACGCACGACGAGCTGCTGAGGCTGGAGGGGTACTACCACAAGCTGTATATGATGCAGTTTCAGGCGTCGGCGAATACGGCCTGACAATTTTAGCTATATTTACCGCAGAATTTAAATCCCATACCCTGTACCATGAGAAAAAAATTGCATGGCTGTTTGTTAGCATGCCTGTTCTGGGCCCTGGCGCCCACGGCCGCATTCGCCGGAGATTATGAAAAAGCCTGGGAGGCGATCCTGAAGAATGACTTCGCGAAAGCTAAAGCCCTCCTGCAAAAGGCCGTCAACCAAAGCGAAAACCGCAACAGCGCGCTCGCCACCCTGATGTTGCTGGAAAACAACGAAGGTTTCGGCGAAGACATCATTTCAAAACACAACAATCCCGCACGCCGGTTCAGCGATCCCAATCCTTATTGGTACGCCCTTTGGTTCAACGAAGGGGTGCTGGGCAGCTACGGCAAGAAAGACGCCGTACGGCTCGCCAATGTGGACTATGTGCTGGAAAACCCCGGCTTCAACGGTTCCATGCGCGCCGCCGCGAACTACTTTAAAAGCGCGCATTACGTGTTCAGCAACAAAACCGCCCTCGCCAGCCAGCTCTATCCCAAAATGGGAAGCATTATCAACTGGCAGTACGTCGGCACTTTCGATAACATCAACGGCAGCGGGTTCGACAAGCCCTATGGCCCCATCACCGAAGTAGCGAAAGGCAAAGGGTTCAACGCATACAACAATACCACCATCGACTGGTTCACCCCTGCGGTTGAGAGCCAGCAGGGCTGGGTGCTTCCCTTCATATACTTTAATTCCGGCAGCGGGATCGGGTATATGCAGACTTTCGTGGAATCGCCGGCCGACCAGGAAGTGATCCTCTGCCTCGGCGGCAGCGGCGCCTTCAAGCTTTGGCTGAACGACCGCCAGCTGATAGGCGAACCGGAAGAAAAAGTGACGGAGCTCGATTACTGGAAAGTACGCTGCAAACTCAACAAAGGCTATAATCGCGTGCTGGTACAGCTGGGTTATACGGGAGCAGGCGCCCGGTCGAACTTCCTCGTGAGGTTTACCGACGAAAATTACAATCCGGTAGCGGGTCTGAAGAGCGTCAGCGAACCGAAAGACTATCGGAAAGACATGTCTGCCGCGCCCGTAAAACTCATTCCCCATTTTGCCGAAGCATATTTCAAAGACCTGATCGCCCAAAAGCCCGCCGACCTCGTCAACCCCCTGCTCCTGGGTTGCGTCTACGCCCGCAACGCGGAGTATGATAAGGCAAAAGCCGTGCTGCAGCCCGTCCTGAAAAAGTACCCGGATTGCGGACTGCTGCTGCTCCAGTATTACATCAACCTCAACGGCGGCCACAACACCACCGAACTGCGCGAATTGCTGGAAAAGCTGAAAACGATGCTGCCCGACAACTACTGGATCATGAATCTGGAAGTAGACCGGCTGCTGGAAGAGAAAGATTATACCGGCGCGGTGGCGATGATCGATAAGATGGATAAGATTATAGGCCGGAAAACCGCCAGCACCATGGTGAAGCGCATCACGGCCATCGCTTACCAGGAGAAGCTGGATAGCATGTTCCTCCTGCTCGAAGAAGGCCACAAAGCGTTCCCGGACGAAGTACAGATTCTGTCCATGCTTTGCTACAAGGCTGCCGAAATGGACCGCAAGCCCGATCTGGCCATCGATATGATGGAAAAGTACCTGGCCGGCAATTACAATGAAGAATTGTACAACCGCTTGATAAAGTCTTACATGAGCAAGGGCGATCTGGAAAAGGGGGAGGCGATTTATCGGAAGATGTTCGATTTTTCCGGGTATTCCATGAACCCTTACGAAAAGATCTCCGGCTATTATTTCTCGCGCCAGCAGTACGATTCCGCCATCACTTACCTGGAAAAACTGCGCAGCATTTCCCCGTACTATCATAAAGCGGCCGGAGATATCGCCTATTGCTATCTGCAGCAGAATAATACGGACAAGGCGCTGGAATACTTCAGGAAGGCGCTGGCCCTGCATGCGGGGATGGATAATTACCGCCGCCAGATCCGCACCCTGGAGGGGAAGAAGGATGTGTTCACCTACTTCGCCGGCGGCGACCATTACGCCCGCATCCAGGACGCATTGAAGAAACCGGCGGATACCGCCTATGCTTCCAGCTATATTTTCGACGAGAAGAATGTGGTGCTGTATGCCGACGGCGCCAGCGAGCGCGAAGTGAAGACCGCGGTATACGTGCGCAACAATAGCGGGATCGAACGCTGGAAAGAGTTAAGCCTGCCGTATAACAGCGTGTACGACAATATGACGATCCTGAAAGCCGAAGTAGTGAAAGCCAACGGCAGCAAAATCCCCGCTGAAACCTACCAGAACCAGGTGGTATATGCGAAGCTGGAACCCGGCGATGCCATCTTTTATCACTATAAAGTGAACAGCTACGGCATCGGGCGAATGGGCCGCGAATTCTGGGACGATTTTTATTTCTCCGCCAATGTGCCTACCAAATACGCCCGCTACAGCGTGCTCTGCGCAGAAGGCGTGCCGCTGCAATACAACCTGCGCAACAATCCCGGTTTCAAGCCGGACATCAGGCAGGCAGACGAGTTCAAGCTCTATACCTGGGAGCGCAGTAACGTGCCCGCCTTCAAATCCGAGCCGTATATGCCCTCGCTGGGCGACTTCGGGGAGGTACTGACCGTGAGCACCGTGAAATCCTGGAACGATATCAGTGAATGGTACAGCGACATCACCCGCATGCAAAGCCGTGAAGATTACGATCTGAATATGGCTTACGGCGAAGTGTTCCCGAAAGGCACTGCCGGGCTTTCGGCCACGGAAAGGGCCCGCAGGATTTATCAATATATCGGGGATAATATCGGGTATAGTTCCGTTTCGTTCCGCCAGGGCGCCTACGTGCCCCAGCGCGCCGGGAAAACGCTGGCCACCCGCCTGGGAGATTGCAAGGACATGAGCGCCCTCTTCCTCGCCTTCGCGCACAAAGCCCAGCTGCCCGCGAACCTTGTACTGGTCAATACACGCAACAACGGAACGCAGGGTATTTCGCTGCCCAGCATGGAATTCAACCATTGCATCGTGCAATACCAGGCAGACGGGAAGGATAATTTCCTGGAACTGACAGACCGTTACCTGCCTTTCGGCACCCTGCCGCAAACGGTGAAAATGGCGCAGATGCTGAGCGTGCCCTATAAATACGAAAAGCAGCCCGCTTCGCTGCAATCCGTTCCCGGAGGCAAATCCAATACCACGCTCACCCGGAAGGTGCATGTCAAAATCCAATCGGCGGATGTACAGGTGAATACCAGCTGTGAAGCCACCGGCAACCTCGCCGCCATGTTCCGTGAGCGCTACCTGCACAAGGCGCCCGACGAGGAGCGCGAAACCGTCCGGGAGCATGTGGGGTATGGTTTCAAGAACCATGTTGAACTGGGTAAATACGCGTTCCGGGACCTGGAAGGCGATTCGGATACGGTGCATTGGAGCTGCGACTTCCTTGTCAGGAACGAAGTGGTGAATGTGGGCGATTTCAGCATGCTGCGCCCGGCGTTCATGGAAGCGGTGGCCACACAGCATATTTTTACCGATGAAGAGCGGAAGTACCCTTTCCAGTATTGGTCTTATGAGAATACCGATAAATATGTGACGGAGTTGACGATCGAGCTGCCGGAAGGGAAAGTGTTCGACCAGGTGCCGGGGAACATGGAAGAACAGTTCCAGGGGATGCGGTACGGGATTGCATATGAGAAAGTTGCGCCGGGGCGGCTGAAAGTGACGCGGACGTTCCAGGCGGATACCGGGGCGGAGATCGCGCCGGCCGCTTTTGCAGGCATGAGGACTTTTTTTAATAAGATCGTAGAAAAGGAACAGAAATACATTTCCTTTAAATAACGCTATTGCGCCTGCGCGGCGGTAAAATACCATCAAGCGGTACGCAAAGAAGTAGGAGGGCACCCCGGGCCGGGGTGCCCTTTCCTTTTTTAGGATTGATTATGAACGGGTTGGGAGTGCGGGGGCATGTGGATATGATCCTCGTCAGTTTTTTTGATGCCTCATACTATTTAATGTAAAATCGGTTACCTTTGCACAAAATTTCAGAAAACTGTGTTTTCCTTGAATCGGTTCAAATATAAGCTGGTAGCCCTGATAACGGTGTTTTTCATCACCGTTTCCGGCACAATTACCACGGCCCAAGCATCAGACGGCCATGAAGAAAAGAAAGGTTTTAATGCGAAGGAAGTCATCCTCGGACACGTGAAGGATGCGCACGACTGGCACTTGCTGGACGTGGGCGATTTTCACCTGACGGCTCCGCTCCCGGTTATTATCTATAACCCGGTGCGTGGCGTTTCGATGTTTTCTTCCTCCAGGTTCCACCACGGGCATGACGCGTACGACGGGTACCGCCTGGTGGACGCGCATTACCTCGCGTCTCACCACCTGACCGCCGCCCAGTATCCTGAAGGCAGCATCATCGAGGTGGATGCGAACGACAATCCGACCGGCCAGAAGATCTACGACTGGTCTATCACCAAGAACATTGCATCCATGCTCTTCGCAGCGGTGCTCCTGGTGGTCCTGATGCTCAATGTAGCCAAGGCTTACCGCGTACGTGGCCACCGCCAGGCTCCGAAAGGCTTCCAGAGCCTCATCGAGCCGGTGATCATCTTCATGCGCGACGAAGTGGTACGCCCCAACATCCCGGGCGCGAAAGGTGAAAAGTACGTTCCTTTCATCCTGACCATCTTCTTCTTCATTCTCATCAACAACCTGCTGGGCCTGCTGCCGGGTTCTGCCAACGTAACCGGTAACATCGCGGTAACGGCGGCGCTGGCGCTGATTTCCTTCATCGCGATGATGGCGGCTACGAACCGCCACTTCTGGGCGCACATCTTCAACCCTCCCGTACCGGGCGGCGTGAAGATCATCCTGGCGCCGGTGGAGCTGATCGGTGTGTTCACCAAACCGGTTTCCCTCATGATCCGGCTTTTCGCCAACATCCTGGCGGGGCACATCATCATCCTGAGCATTATCTCCCTCGTGTTCATATTCGGTTCGCTGAATAAAGTTGCCGGTTACGGCTTCCTGCCTATCACGATCGTGTTCAACATCGTGATGATGATGCTGGAACTGCTGGTGGCTTTCATCCAGGCGTTCATCTTTGCCAACCTTACCGCTGTATTCATCGGTCAGGCCATGGAACACCAGGGCGGTCATCACCATTAATAACAACGTTTAATCTAAAATTCAAATACACAATTCATCATGGAACTTTTAACTGTAATGATGCAGGCTGCTGAATCCGCTTCTGGCCTGGCTAAAGCTGGTGGTGCTGTTGGTGCTGGTATTGCTGCTATCGCAGCTGGTATCGGTGTAGGTAACATCGGTAAGAGCGCGCTGGAATCCATCGCTCGTCAGCCCGAAGCTGCTAACGACATCCGTGCTAACATGATCCTGGCTGCGGCGCTGGTAGAGGGTGTTGCCCTGTTCGGCGTTATCGCGGGTCTGCTGGCGGTAGTACTGTAATCGCAGAAACTTTTTACTGCATCTGGCGCAAAGGGCAAAAGATGCAGTAAATTCAATTTTCCGAACCATCTCAACGCATAAATATTATTATATATGGATTTGTTGATGCCTCAATTAGGCTTATTCACCATCTCTTTCATCATTTTCCTGATCGTTCTGTGGATCCTCGTGAAGTTTGCCTGGAAGCCTATCCTGGCAGTTCTGAAAGAAAGGGAAGATTCCATCTCCGACTCCATCGCCACCGCTGAGCGCGTGAAAGAGGAAATGGCGCAAATGAAAGCCGAGCACGAACATGTGCTGGCCGAAGCGAAAGCCGAACGCAGCGCTATCCTGAAAGAAGCGAAAGACGCCAAAGAGCAGATCATTCGCGAAGCCAAGGAACAAGCACAGGCCGAAGCCAAAAAAATCATCGCGGAAGCTTCCGTAGCCATCGAGAACCAGAAAATGGCCGCCCTCACCGACGTTAAAAACCAGGTAGGCACCCTCGTGATCGAAGTAGCGGAAAAAGTGCTGCGCAAAGAGCTGTCCGACAAAACCAACCAGGAAGCTTACATCAAGCAACTGGCCGGCGAAATCAAACTGAACTAATTAAAACGGCTGAATAAAAGAATATGCAGAATCCCCGTTTAGCAAACAGGTATGCGAAATCGCTGATCGACCTGGCGGTGGCCAAGAACGAACTGGAAGCCGTGCATGGCGACATGCTCCTGCTCCAGTCCATCACCCGCAGCAATGCCGACGTGGTTGCGCTGCTCCGCAGCCCCATCATCAAGGCCGATAAGAAGATCAAGATCATGGGCGCCATCCTCGACGGTAAGATCAGCGGCATCACTTCCGCGTTCATCCGCCTGGTAACGCTCAAAGGCCGCGAAAGCGTGCTGGCCGAGATCGCCGGGGAGTTCGAAAAGCAGTACAATGCCCTCAAAGGCATCGTTCGCGTGAAACTGATTTCCGCCGCCCCGCTCGAAGCACAGCTGCTGAACCTCATCCGCGACAAGGTGGAAACCTCCGCCGGCCGCAAAGTGGAACTGGAAACAGCAGTAGATCCCGAACTGATCGGCGGCTTCGTCCTCGAAACCGGCAACGAACTGTTCGACGCTTCCGTCCTGCGCGACCTGAAGGATATCAAGAAACAGTTCCTCAAGAACATTTACGTTTCCGAAATCCGCTAACCAAGCAATTTAACAGCAGCCGCTGCGTAATCGCAAAGCTGTTGTCGTTATAACAACAAACCTTAACGACTCTTTAAAAAATCATAACGATGGTTGATATTAAACCAGATGAAATTTCGGCGATACTTCGCCAGCAACTGAGCAACTTCAACGCTTCCGCGGAACTGGAAGAAGTAGGCACGGTACTGCAGGTGGGTGACGGTATCGCCCGTGTATATGGCCTGAACAACGTTCGCTCCGGTGAACTCGTGGAATTCGAGAACGGCGTAAAAGCAATCGCGCTGAACCTGGAAGAAGACAACGTGGGTGTGGTACTGATGGGTGAATCCACCGCTATCAAGGAAGGAGACACCGTTCGCCGCACCGGCCAGATCGCCTCCATCAAAGTAGGCGAAGGCCTCGTTGGCCGCGTGGTAAATACCCTCGGCGAACCGATCGACGGTAAAGGCCCCATCACCGGCGAACTGTACGAAATGCCCCTGGAACGTAAAGCTCCCGGTGTAATCTACCGCGAACCGGTAAAGGAACCCATGCAAACCGGTATCAAGGCGATCGACGCCATGATCCCCATCGGCCGCGGCCAGCGTGAGCTGGTAATCGGTGACCGCCAGACCGGTAAAACCGCCATCTGCATCGACGCCATCATCAATCAGAAAGAATTTTTCGACGCGGGCAAACCCGTGTATTGCATATACGTAGCCATCGGCCAGAAAGCATCCACCGTTGCCGGTGTGATGAAAACGCTGCAGGAAAGCGGCGCCATGGCCTACACCACCATCGTTGCAGCTTCCGCTGCCGATCCGGCTCCCCTCCAGTTCTACGCTCCGTTCGCTGGCGCAGCCATCGGTGAATTCTTCCGCGACACCGGCCGCCCGGCGCTGATCATTTACGATGACCTGTCCAAACAAGCCGTAGCTTACCGTGAGGTGTCCCTGCTGCTCCGCCGTCCTCCCGGACGTGAAGCGTACCCCGGTGACGTATTCTACCTGCACAGCCGCCTCCTCGAACGCGCCGCGAAAGTGATCGCGAAAGACGATATCGCCAGGCAGATGAACGACCTCCCCGAGTCTATCAAACACCTCGTGAAAGGCGGTGGTTCCCTGACCGCCCTGCCGATCATCGAAACACAGGCTGGTGACGTATCCGCATACATCCCCACGAACGTGATCTCCATCACCGACGGACAGATCTTCCTCGAAAACAACCTGTTCAACGCCGGTATCCGTCCTGCGATCAACGTAGGTATCTCCGTATCCCGCGTAGGTGGTAACGCCCAGATCAAGTCGATGAAGAAAGTATCCGGTACCCTGAAACTCGACCAGGCGATGTACCGCGAAATGGAAGCCTTCTCCAAATTCGGCGGCGACCTCGACGCGGCTACCAAATCCGTTCTGGACAAAGGTGCCCGTAACGTGGAAATCCTGAAACAGCCGCAGTTCAGCCCGTTCTCTGTTGAAAAACAGGTAGCGATCATCTACCTCGGTACCAACGGCCTGCTCCGTGAAGTGCCCGTGAAGAACGTAGCCGCTTTCCAGGACGCCTTCCTGCACGAAATGGAAGTTCGCCTGCCCGAAGTGCTCGGTGAATTCAAGAAAGGTAACCTGCCCGAAGAAGGCATCAAGAAAATGGTTGCACTGGCCGACGAGCTGAAGCCCCGCTTCGCTTAAGCCATAGCGCATATAGTTTGTAAAGGCCCTCCGCTTGCGGAGGGCCTTTTTTTGTCGTCACCTTCCGTTCGTTTTTCATCCGCCAGCGGAGGTTTTTTTTGCCACATCCCTGCAAATCAACAGATTTAAGTATGTGAAAATGGTTCGATAATTTTGCCCGGTGCGGAAGGAACGGAGCGGCATAAGTGTTGGCCGGCGGATGGAACTCGGCCCGGCCTCCGTTGTGTCACTCCCTTCATCTTTCCCGTTCTGCCCAGCAGATATATGTTTTAACATGTAATTTAATTTGAAAAATAGTTTGGTTTATAATGTAAACTAAATTAGTTTTGATCCATCATTCTGACCTAACCTTATATGTACAAGCTATTCCTTCCCCTGGTTTGCCTGCTGTTCCCCCTGGCTATGCAGGCGCAGACCGTGGTCGCCGGTAAAGTGACCGACGCCCGCAAGAAGCCCCTGGCAGGCGTGAACATCTCCCTGGTCGGGAGTTACGACGGCGCCACCTCCGCGAAAGACGGCAGTTTTTCCTTTACCACTTCAGAAAAGGGAGAACGCCTCATCACCGCCACACTCGCCGGCTTCGCTTCCATCGAAGTGAAAGCGGACCTTTCCTCCAGCGCCCCCCTGCTGCTCGTCCTGAAAGAAACCGTGAACGAACTGAAAATGGTCACCATCTCGGCCGGCAGCTTCGAAGCCAGCGACGAAAAGAAGAACACCGTCCTCAAACCCCTCGATATCGTGACCACCGCCGGCGCCAACGCAGACATCGTGAGCGCGCTCAAAACCCTGCCCGGCGCGCAGCAGGTAGGTGAGAAGGAAGGCCTCTTCGTACGCGGGGGCACCGGCTACGAAACGCAAACTTTCATAGACGGCATGCTCGTCCGCAACCCGTTCACCAGCGGTATGCCCGACTTCGCCGCGCGCGGCCGGTTCTCGCCGTTCCTCTTCAAAGGCACCACCTTCAGCAGCGGCGGCTATTCCGCGCAATACGGCCAGGGCCTCAGCTCCGCGCTCGTCCTCGAATCCATCGACCTGCCGGAACGATCTTCCTACACCATGGGCATCGGGTCTGTAGGGCCGTCTGTCGGCATCGATAAACTGTCGAAAGACAAAAAGAAAGGCTACGGCTTCGAAATGGATTACACCAATCTCTGGCCCTACTTCAAGATCATGAAGCAGAAACAGGAGCCGGTTGTAGCGCCCGAATACCTGAACGCATCGGGCAACTACCGCATCAAAACCTCGAAGAACGGCATGCTGAAAATCTTCGTCATGGGCACCGCCGGGCGATTCGGATTCAAAGGCGAAAGCCTGGAGTATCCCGGGTCGAAGGAAGAATTCCGGCTCAACAACCAGTTCGTCTACACCAACGTTTCCTGGAAAGAAAGCCTGGGCAACGGCTGGAAGATCCAGCTGGGAACTTCCTACAGCACCAACCGCGACCGAATTACCATGGACACGCTCGGCAAACAACCGGAGCCCACGCGCATCAAGACCCGGCAAGACCTTTCTCAGTTCCGGGCCGTGCTGTCGAAAAACCTTGGCAAATTCTCCGTGCTCCGCCTCGGCAGCGAATATCAATACGGAACGGAAGCATCGAAATTCAATCACTTCGAAGCGGATTTCGTAGACAGCTACACCGCGTCTTTCGCGGAAGCGGACGTGTACATCACCCCGCGGTTCGTAGGCCGGCTCGGCTCCCGGTACGAATATTCCTCGCTGCTCCGTTCCCCCAACATCGCCCCGCGCGCATCGCTCGCCTATAAACTCAATGCCAAAAGCCAGGTGGCCCTGGCATACGGCGAGTTTTACCAGAAACCGGAGCCGCAGTATCTCCGCTTCGATCGCAACCTCGGCTACATGCGCGCCACGCACTACATCGCCAGCTACCAGCATATTTCCCAGTTCCGCGTATTCAGGACGGAAGTATTCTACAAACAATACCGCGATCTGATCAAAACCGTTCCCTCGTACAGCAATAACGGTAAAGGCTATGCGAAAGGAGCGGAGCTTTTCTGGCGCGATAAAAAACTCATCAAGAACGCCGACTACTGGATTTCCTATTCCTGGCTCGATACGAAGCGCGATCACCTGAACTTCCCGTATGAAGTGCAGCCCGACTTCGCGGCGGAACATACGGCCACGTTGGTCTACAAACATTTCATTCCCGACTGGATGCTCAACCTGGGCGCCACATACACCTTTGCTACGGGACGGCCGTATTACAATCCGAACCGTCCGCAGAGCGAGTTCATGACCGACCGAACGCGCAACCTCAACACGCTCGGCATCAACGTCAACTACCTGACCACCGTTGGCAAGGCGTTCACGGTATTCGTGTTCACGATGTCCAATGTGATCGGGAACGAGCAGCAGTATGGCTGGCGCTATTCGTCGGACAAGATGCGCAGAAGCATGGTAGGGCCCATGGCGCCGAGGTTCTTTTTCCTGGGCATGTTCATGAGCTTCGGCATCGACCGCCGGCAGGAAATGATCGACCGTCAATAATTTCATCATCAACCCTCAATATTCAAATATGAAATCCATTCTCGCCTATTTACTGCTTTTCGCCGTTGCTACGGCCAATGCGCAAGACCGTTACCAGGCCGCCATGAAGCAACAGGTAGGGTTGCTAGACAGTGCCAGCACCTTCAATCCTGCGTCGCTCAACGCCCTCAGCAACACTTTCGAGCGCATTGCCAACGCGGAGCAAACCCAATGGCTGCCGTATTATTATGCCGCTTATTGCCTGGTGAACGAAGCTTTCATGACGCAAGACAAAACCAAGGTGGACCCCATTTCCGACAAAGCCGCATTGCTGGCAGAAAAAGCCGTGGCATTGAAAGGTGCGGATTCCGAATTGTCGTGCCTGCTATCGCTCATCGCTGTTTCCCGCATCGCGGTAGACCCCATGACGCGTGGCGCCAGATTCGGCACCGAATCCGCCGAACTGCTGGAAAAAGCGAAGGCGCAGAATCCCGAAAACCCGCGCGTGTATTTGCTGCAGGGCCAAAACCTCATGTTCACGCCCGAAGCTTTCGGCGGCAGCAAATCGAAAGGGAAAGAACTGCTGAACGTGGCATTGCAGAAATTCACGGCGTTCAAACCGGACAGCGACATCGCGCCGCGCTGGGGTGAAGCCTATACGAAGGAATTGCTGAAAATGAATCCCTGATTTTTTTATACTTTACGGGCGGAAGCGCTGATTCCGCCCGTAATTTTTTAGTAATCCAAACAATCGTGAAACGTGTTTAAAGAACTGGACCCGGTTTTACATTCGCAGTTGCGGCTGGCAGTGATGTCGGTGCTGATGCGGGAGAAAGATGCGGAATTTACCGTGCTGAAGGAGTTGACCAACGCCACGGCGGGGAATCTCAGCGTGCAGATCAATAAGCTGAAGGAAGCGGAATACATCGAAGTCACGAAGCAGTTCAAGGATAATTACCCCCAAACCATTTGCCGCGTCACCGAAAAAGGATCGGCGGCATTCGAGAATTACATTCGCTCCATCAAATCCTATTTCCATACCGGCGGGAAGTCCTGAAATTTGGGACTGACGGGCCGATGCAGCGTTGCTTGGTATCTTTAACGTCCGCCCGGGGCGGTTTAGAAACCTTAAAAGGCACGCGATGGAACTGCTGGATCACAAACTGAAAGTGGCGCCCACTTCTGCGCTCGTTTTGCTGCAAACCCGGTCTTTGTACGACTCCGGTATCGCCGGTCAGTATTACGACCTGCTCGATTTCGGCGACGTACGGGAGCTCTCTTCCGGGATCCAGGGCGCCTGGCCGCATTTCTCCACGGTGGTATTGTACCGCAAGCGATTTGTCCGCCATTTGCTGGAAACGTACCTGCAAGACGGTAAGCCCGTCCAGGTCTGTATTCTCGGCGCCGGCCTCGACCCGATTTCGCTGTATTTGCTGGAACGCCACCATCAGGCCATCAGCCGGATTTATGAAGTAGACGCGGTGCATATGCCCGTGAAATCCTCGCTGTATGCCCGGCTGCTGCCGGGCGAACCGGCCCTGCATTTCATTCAGGCGGATATAACGGATACCCTGCATCTGCTGGATAAACTCCGGGATGCGGGGTATTCTACCGAAGAGCCCGCCGTCGTCATCTTCGAGGGCATCATCCACTATATTCCCGACGAATTGTTCCTCAATACGATGCAGACTTTCCGGACGCCGAACAAAACGAATGTAGTGCTCATGGATTACCTGTTGCCCGAGCATAAGGTGCCCGTGGCCCAGCAGCCTATGCTGCGCGACCTGAAGGCACGGATCGAAAAATTCATCGGGGGAAGCACGTACCAGTACGAGCGCCGGGAGATTTTCCGGCTGGTGGAGTTGCTGCATGGCGATGTGGCCGGCATAGACTCGCTGCAGGACATAGAATTCAAGCTGAACGGCCGAAATGAGCTGTTCTACGAAGACGGGGAAGGATTTATGGAGATGACCGCTTTTTACCTCTGATTATACGGCGCCTCTTTCCGAAGCGATCTCCGTTTTCTTCAGGGGATTGCGGGTGTTTTCCGCGTATTCCTTGCGCTGGGCGATGATGTCGAGGCAGGAATACACGGCTTGCCGGAACGAGGCTTCGTCTGCCATGTTTTTACCTGCGATATCGAAGGCGGTGCCATGGTCGGGCGAGGTACGTACGATGGGGAGGCCGGCGGTGTAGTTGATGCCTTCGCCGCTGGCGAGGGATTTGAAGGGGATGAGGCCCTGGTCGTGATACATGGCCAGCACGCCGTCGAACTTCGTGTACATTTCGCGGGCGAAGAAGGCGTCTGCACTATAGGGGCCGAAGGTCAAAGTGCCGCGCTGCTTGGCTTCGCGGATGGCCGGGGCGATCTGCTGGATTTCCTCGTTGCCGATCAAACCCTCGTCTCCCGCATGCGGATTGAGGCCCAGTACGGCGATGCGCGGATTGTCGATCCCGAAATCGCGCACGAGGCTGTCTTTCATCATGGCGATCTTGGCGAGGATGTTTTCCTTGGTCACATATTTGGCGACTTCCGAAACGGGAACATGCTCGCTAAGCAGGCCCACACGCATATTGTCTGCCGTCATGAACATGAGGACATCCTTGCTGTTAAAGGCATTGCGGAGGTAGGGGGTATGGCCGGTGAAGTCGAAATCCTTCGACTGGATGTTCTTTTTATGGATGGGAGCGGTCACGAGGCCTTCGATCTGTTTGGCCTTGAGGCTTTCCACGGCTACCGCGAGGGAGCGGGCGGCGTATTTGCCGCCGGTTTCGTTCAAAATGCCGGGCGTGATCTGGACTTCTTCTTCCCAGCAGTTGAAAACGCTCACCTGTTTGGGGTTCAGTTTGGTGAAATCCTTGATGCTCTGGTAATTGAAATTGTTCTCGTTGAGCAGTTTTCGGTAGAAATTGATCGCTTTGTTGGAAGCGAAAACCACGGGGGTGCACAATTCAAGCATCCGGCTGTCGGCAAAAGTCTTGATGATGATCTCCAGGCCGATGCTGTTCAGGTCTCCTGCGGAGATCCCGATAACGGGGCGGTGCGTATGTGCGTTTGCTGAGCTCATGAGTAAACGAAATATCCAACAAATATACGTGTTATAGTTGACAGATAGGCCCCCGGGGGCAAACTGCCGGGGATTCCTTAAATTTGCAGCTTATTCTGTTCCATGTATACGCTGAAAAAGTCATTAGGCCAACATTTCCTCAAAGACGAGAACATGTGCCGCAAGATCGTGGAGGCATTGCCCGTTACGCCGGGGATGCAGCTGCTGGAAGTGGGCCCCGGTGCCGGCGCCATCACCAAATACCTGCTGGAGATCCCGGACATCGCCTTCAAAGCCGTGGAACTCGATACCGAAAAGGTCCAGTACCTCGAAAAAACATTCCCCGCCATCACCGGCAGGATCATCAACGAAAGTTTCCTGGAAATGGCGGCTCCCTTCACCGGGCCGTTCGCCATCATCGGCAATTTCCCCTACAACATCTCCACCCAGATCATGTTCCGCGTGCTCGACTGGAAGGAGCAGATACCTCTTGTGGTGGGCATGTTCCAGAAAGAAGTGGCGCAGCGCATTGCCGCGGGGCACGGGAACAAGGAATACGGCATCCTCAGCGTATTGCTGCAGGCGGAGTACAGGATCGAATACCTGTTCGATGTACACGAAAACTGCTTCAACCCGCCGCCGAAAGTCAAATCCGGCGTCATCCGCTGCACCCGGCTCGAAACGCCCTACGAAGTGAAGAACTGGAAGAAATTCACCCTCCTGGTGAAAACCGCCTTCGGCCAGCGCCGCAAGCAGTTGCGCAACCCTTTGAAAGGACTGTTCAAAAAAGAATATTTACAGGAACCCATATTTACGAAACGCGCGGAAGAGCTTACAGTAGCTGATTTCGTAGCCCTCACCGAACACATGTTATGAGCAAGCAAGTAATCATCACGGCCAAAGTACACGAATATCTGATCAATGAATTACAGGAGAAGGGCTTTGCGGTCGACTACCGGCCTTCCATCACCTACGAAGAGCTGGCGGCTTCCATCCACACGGCTTCCGGGCTGATCGTGACCACAAGGATCAAGGTAGACAAGGCGATGCTCGACCGGGCCGCGCAGCTGGAATGGATCGGTCGCCTGGGATCGGGGATGGAGCTGATCGATACGGCATACGCCGCGGAGAAAGGCATCCGGCTGGCGAGCAGCCCCGAAGGCAACCGCGATACCGTGGGCGAACAGGCCGTAGGCATGCTGGTAATGCTCATGCATAATCTTTTAAAAAGCAACCTCGAACTGCGCAACGGCATTTGGGAGCGCGACGGCAACCGGGCCTGGGAACTGGGCGGGAAAACCGTCGGCATCATTGGTTACGGCCATACCGGCGGCGCCTTCGCGAAAAGGCTCCGCGGGTTCGACATGAAGATCCTCGCGTTCGACAAATACAAAAGCGGCTTCGGCGACGAATTCGTGGAGGAAGCTTCGCTGGAAGCCATTTTCAGGGAGGCAGACATCGTGAGTTTGCATCTGCCGCTCACGGAGGAGACCCGGCATTTGGGGAACATGTCCTTCTTCCGGGCTTTCCGCAAACCCGTGTTCCTGCTCAATACTTCCCGCGGGAAAGTCGTGAAAACGGCAGACGTGGTGAAAGCCCTGGAAAACGGCGCCCTCGCCGGCGCGGCGCTCGACGTGCTGGAAAACGAAAAGCTCGATACGTTCAGCGAAACCGAGAAAGCCGAGTTCCAGTTCCTGCTGGAACACCCGCGGGCGGTGCTAACCCCGCATATCGCCGGATACAGCCATGAAGCGAGCATCAAAATGGCGAAAGTGGTGCTGGAAAAACTGGGATTGTAGCATATGGGAATCCCTCCATATTAAGCATTTTAATATTTGATAGGGGGGAGGGTTCCGAACGAAAAAAAGTTATATTTGCAATACTGACAACGAATTGACGTCTTTGCGAAAGCGAGGGCGTTAATTTTTTTTTCTATACAACTAAAACATTCAGGTATGTCTGGCGTAAATTACGTTACCAAAGAGACCCTTGACCAGATGAGAGATGAGCTGACGCAACTCAAGACCAAAGGACGGGCGGAGATTGCGCGTGCCATTTCGGAGGCGCGTGAGAAAGGGGATTTGAAAGAAAACGCGGAATACGACGCAGCCAAAGAAGCACAGGGGCTTCACGAAGCCAAGATCGCCACGCTGGAAAACGCCATCGCTACGGCGCGCGTGGTGGAAGCGGGCGATATCGATACTTCCAAAGTGTCTATCCTCTGTAAAGTGACCATTACCAATCTCGCCAATAAGAAAACCATCACTTACCAGCTGGTTTCCGAGAAAGAAGCCGATCTGAAACTCGGCAAGATCTCTGTTACTTCCCCCATCGGCAAAGGTCTGCTGGGCAAGAAAGTTGGCGAAGAAGCCGATGTTACGGCCCCCAACGGCAAGCTCCGTTTCAAAATCGACCACATCACCGTGTAATAGCGGCGGCGATAATAGGAAAGGCCCCCGCGCGCGGGGGCCTTTTTTTATGCCAAATATTGTAGCTTTATACCGAGCAAAAAGCGACCCGACACATGACCATCTTCTCAAAAATCATCAAAGGAGACATTCCGAGCTATAAAATCGCGGAAAACGACAAGTTTTACGCGTTCCTCGACATCTTCCCCATGATGGAAGGCCACACCCTGGTCATCCCCAAAACGGAAGTAGACAAATTCTTTGATGTAGACGATGCGTACCTGGCGGAGTACCTGCTCTTCGCCCGCCCCATCGCGAAAGCCATCGAAGCCGTGGTACCCTGTAACCGGGTAGGCATCAGCGTTATGGGCCTCGAAGTGCCGCACGCGCACCTTCACCTCGTACCGATCAACTCGGCCGACGATCTCAATTTCACCCGCCCCAAGCTGAAACTGCAGCCTGAAGAACTGAAGGCGATCCAGGAAAAAATCGTAGCGGAACTGGAGCGTAACGCTTAAAGGGTCGGAACGTAGAACTTGAACCCGATGCCGTGCAGCGTTTCCAGCTTCACGTCTTTGTCGTCGACAAAATGCTTACGGATTTTCGTAATGAAGACGTCCATGCTTCTGCCGAGGAAATAATCGTCTTTCCCCCACACGTGGTACAGGATTTCTTCCCTTTTCAGGGTTTTGTTGGCATTCTCGCAGAAAAACTTCAAAAGATCGGCCTCTTTCTGGGTAAGGCTCGCCTTTAGCTTGCCGGAACTGTCCATCAGTTTCAGCTCGCCATAGTCGAACGTCGTTTTGCCGACGGTATAGGTGGAGCGTTTGTCTGCATTGAGGGGCCGTGTCCGTTTCAGGAAAACTTCGATACGCAGGAGCAACTCCTGCATGGAAAAAGGTTTGGTTACGTAATCGTCCGCGCCATGTTTGAAACCGCTGATCTTGTCTTCGTCCTGCGACTTGGAAGTGAGGAAGAGAATAGGGATCAGATCGTTCTTCTGCCGAATTTGCCGGGCCAGTTCAAAGCCGTTTTTCTTGGGCATCACCACATCGAGCAGACATATATCGTACAGGCTTTTTTGAAACGTTTTCCAGGCTATTTCTCCATCAGAGCAATGGGTCACCTCGTATCCGGATTCTTCCAAACGTTTTTTGGTAATAGCACCCAGGTTATAATCATCCTCCACTAGTAAAATTCTAGCCTTCGTATCCATCTACGAAAAAAATTAGGGGTGATAAAAGGTAAAAAATTTCATTAGTAACACTTGTAGGCGCCCCGCGGTACTGGTTCAGGGCGCTATTCAGCCTTATTTCAGTTCAAAATAAGTACAATTTCTCAATTAACAAACATCGGCCGGTGGGATTATGTTCAATTTGCATCAAGGTCTGGAGAGCCTTTCGGGATTCTGTTGGAGGAATTTCTCCCAGCCTTTTGATTTACCGGTGGTTACGAGGGGGCTGGAATCCTGGAAATGATGGCAGACGGCAACCGCCAACGCGTCTGTGGCATCCAGGTATTCGGGCACTTCGGTGAATTGGAGGATGCGTTGGAGCATCTGCCATACCTGCTCCTTGTTGGCATTGCCGTTGCCGGTGATCGACTGCTTCACTTTCTTGGGGGAATATTCCGCAACCGTAAGCCCCGCCTGCATCGCCGTGGCGATGGCCACGCCCTGGGCCCGGCCGAGTTTGAGCATCGATTGCACGTTTTTGCCGAAGAAAGGCGCCTCGATAGCGCAACAAACTGGTTTGTGTTCCCGGATGATTTCATTCATCCGGTCATGGATTTTCCGGAGCCTTTCGTAGTGATCGATTTTAGGATTGAGCTTGAGAACGTCCATCTTGATGATCTCCGCATGCTGGCCTTTTACGGCGATCAGGCCATAGCCCATGATGATGGTCCCGGGGTCTACCCCGAGAATTATTTTTGTATTGTTTGCCAAGCGGAGCCTATTTTTGCCAAAAATTCGACGAAGTCTGAACAAAAGTACCAAAATAATCCTCAATTACGTCCTCGGCGGGGCGCTCTTCACCTGGTTAACCTTTGCGATCATCAGGCAGATCCGGCACCAGGACAATCTGCCGGCGGCCTGGGCGCATATTCAGGAGATCGTGGCCGACAGGGGTTGGGTACTTTTGCTGATGGTGATCCTGATGATGCTGGTGAACTGGGGGATCGAGGCGCGGAAGTGGCAGATATTGGTCCGCCCGCTCGAAGAAGTGCCGTTCCGGCGGGCTTTCGGGGCTATCCTGACCGGCGTGTCGGTGTCGGTGAGCACTCCCAACCGCATCGGGGAATATGGTGGCCGGATGCTGTACCTCAGCAATGCGAGCAAGCTCAAATCCATCGCCGCCACCATAGTAGGCAGCTTTTCCCAGATCATCGCCACCCTGCTTTTCGGCCTGGCGGGCTCCATATTTTATATATACCGGTTCGATGTGGAAGGATTGCCCGCTGTTGCCCCGGGTTTTAGGGAAAAATTAACGCTTGCTTTACTCATAGGGGTTTGTGTCACCGTTTTATTCCTTTATTTTCGGTTACGATGGGTGGTTTCGCTGGTAGACCGGGTGAAGTGGCTGCGGAAGGTGAAGGTTTTCATCATGGTGATTGTCCGGTATTCTCCCTCGGAATTGAGGACCCTGCTGTATTTGAGTGCCATCCGGTATATCGTGTTTACGGCACAGTATTTGATTTTATTATATGCGTTGGGAGTTGCATTTGTGTGGTGGGAAGGGTTTTTCATGATCAGTGTGATCTACCTGGTTATGGCGGCGATCCCTACGGTAGCCATAGCGGAAATCGGCTTGCGGGGCAGTGTCAGCCTCCACTTCCTGGGCCTCCTGAGCGCCAATGCCGCCGGCATACTGGCCGCCACGGTGGCGATCTGGCTTATCAACCTGGTGCTGCCTGCCGCCATCGGTGCCGTGTTGCTCCTCGGCGTGAAGATTTTCAGAGATAAATAGCGAACGATCGATGAAGTATGTTTTACTGTTGCTATGCGGCCTGTTGTTTTACCCCGCCTCGCCCAAGGCGCAGGAAAACTTTTGCGGTGTCGTCAACACGGCGTTCAAAGCCAGCGAAACCCTCACGCTCAAAGTGTTCTATAATCTCGGCAGCGTATTCGTAGGCGCCGGGGAAGCCACTTTCACCACCACCCTCGAAAAATATAACGGCAAAGACGCCTATCATGTAGTGGGCGACGGGAAAACGTATCGCTCGTACGACTGGTTCTTCAAAGTCCGCGACCGCTACGAAAGCTATATAGACACCGCCACCCTGCTGCCCATGCGCTTCATCCGCAACATCAACGAAGGCGGCTACAAGAAATACAACAACGTCGTCTTCAACCGCGAAACCAATACCGCCACCAGCACGCTCGGCAATTTCAAGGTACCGGCCTGCATCCAGGACGTCATCTCCTCCATCTATTACGCCCGCAACATCGATTTCAACAAATACAAACCCGGCGATAAAATCCCCTTTTCCATGTTCCTCGACGATGAAGTGTTCGACATCTACATCCGGTACATGGGCAAAGAACAGGTGGAAACCCGCTACGGCACCTTCCGCGCCATCAAGTTCAAGCCCCTCCTCATCAAAGGCACCATCTTCGAAGGCGGCGAAAAAATGACCGTGTGGGTAAGCGACGACGGCAACAAAATCCCCCTCCGCGTGGATTCTCCCATC
Organism: Chitinophaga rhizosphaerae; assembly: GCF_003958645.1. Taxonomy (GTDB): domain Bacteria; phylum Bacteroidota; class Bacteroidia; order Chitinophagales; family Chitinophagaceae; genus Chitinophaga; species Chitinophaga rhizosphaerae. The sequence goes on along the minus strand of NZ_RXLO01000002.1, from coordinate 338,607 downwards.
TCCGTCGGCAGCATCAAGGTAGATATGATCAGCTTCTCCAACCTCCGCTGGGCCCTCACTTCACTCGTAAAGAAACGTTAAAGCCCGAACCGGAATGATCTTTATCTGTTATATTTGTTGCTGACTCAATCTATTTTAAATATGGAAGAACGCAAACCCAAGATCCTGCTCGCCGAAGATGACACCAACCTCGGAATGGTACTGAAGAACTACCTGGAACTCAACGATTACGACGTGGAGCTTTGCAGGGACGGCATCCTCGCGCTGGCAGCCTTCCGCCGGGACAAGTTCGACATTTGCCTGCTCGATATCATGATGCCCAATATGGACGGGTTCAAACTGGCGGAAGAGATCCGGGACGTTGACCCCGATATTCCCCTGTTCTTCCTCTCCGCCAAAACCATGAAGGAAGACATCATCCAGGGTTATAAACTGGGTGCCGACGATTATATTTCCAAACCCTTCGATTCCGAACTGCTCCTTCTCAAAATCAAAGCCATCCTGAAACGCAACCAGGAACTGAACAATAAGGAAGAAGAGCAGTTCGAGTTCAGGATCGGTCAATACCAGTTCAATTCCCGCCTGCGCACGCTCGTCAAAGGCAGCGACTCCCATACGCTGTCGCCCAAGGAAAACGAGCTGCTGCATATGCTTTGCGAGCACAAGAACGACCTCCTTCCCCGCGAAGTGGCACTGAAGAAAATCTGGGGCAGCGATACGTATTTCAACGGCCGCAGCATGGACGTGTATATCGCCAAACTACGGAAATACCTGAAAGACGATTCCAATATCGAGATCGTGAATATCCATGGCAACGGTTTCCGCCTCGTGGTGAAAGACTGACGCCATTAAATATGATGTGGAAAGGCCGGTTGAACGTTCAACCGGCCTTTTTTATTCGTTTGATAATGAATTGATTAGAAGAGAAGTTGCGATCCCCGGCTATTGGGGTTCCGCCCGAGGTGATGGTAGGCTTTTTCCGTCACTTCGCGGCCGCGGGGCGTGCGTTTGATGAATCCTTCCTGGATGAGGAAAGGCTCGTAGACTTCCTCGAGGGTCCCGGCTTCTTCGCCCACCGCTGTTGCGATGGTGGTGATGCCCACGGGGCCGCCCTTGAAGTTATCGATGATGGTGGAAAGGATGCGGTTGTCCATTTCATCGAGGCCGTATTCGTCTACGCTGAGGGCTTTGAGGCTGAACTGTGCGATGCCGAGGTCGATAACGCCGTTGCCCATCACCTGTGCGAAATCGCGTACCCGGCGCAGGAGCCCGTTGGCGATACGCGGGGTACCGCGGCTGCGGCGGGCGATTTCAGACGCGGCATCTGAAGTGATCTTGGTGCCGAGGAGGCCGGCCGCGCGCCAGAGGATGCGTTGCAGCGTTTCCGAATTATAATATTCCAGGCGGCTTTTGATACCGAAACGGCTGAGCAGCGGGGCGGTGAGCAGGCCGGAGCGCGTGGTGGCGCCTACCAGCGTGAAAGGGTGCAGGTTGATCTGGACCGTCCGCGCATTGGGGCCCGAATCGATCATAATGTCTATCCGGTAATCTTCCATCGCGGAATAGAGATATTCTTCCACAACGGTGCTGAGGCGGTGAATTTCGTCTACGAACAATACATCGCGCTCCTCGAGGTTGGTGAGGAGGCCGGCAAGGTCGCCGGGTTTTTCGATGACGGGGCCGGATGTTTCGCGGATATTCACACCGAGCTCATTGGCCACGATGCGCGACAGTGTTGTTTTCCCGAGGCCGGGAGGGCCGTGGAAAAGAATGTGGTCGAGCGCTTCGTCGCGCATCTTCGCCGCTTTGATGAATACCTTGAGGTTATCGATGATCTGGTCTTGCCCGGAAAAATCCATGATCTCCCGCGGCCGGATGCTGTTCTCGAATTCCTTCTCGGCGGCGCTCATCCTGCTGTCATCTGGTCTTAGGTTCGGATTGGACATGTAAGTTTGTTGCCTTTCAGCGTCAAAAGTAATGAGAAATTGGCGAGGATATGAATATCGTTTATTTTTAGGCAAATCTTGCATCGACCTATGACCAGAAAATTAATAGCCGCCGCCGTGCTGTTCGCCGTTAGCCTGGGCGCCTTTGCGCAGCAGACCGACGTGAACGAGGTTCGCCGGATCATTTCCACACTTGCCGCCGACGACATGATGGGGCGCGGGACTTTTACGCCGGGGATCGAAAAAGCGTCCGTTTTCATTGAAGCGGAATTCGAAAAAGCGGGGCTGGAGAAATTGCCGGGTGCCAGGAGTTACCGGCAGCCATTCGCCATGAAAGGGAGAACGATCTATCCTGCAGATTCGCTGGACCTGGTGCCCGGTGCCAAGGCGCTTCATAATGTGGTTGGCCTCATCCGCGGAGCGAGCAAACCGGACGAGTACGTGATCTTTTCCGGTCACTACGACCATATCGGCATCCTGAAATCCGAAACGCAGGACACGATCGCCAATGGGGCAGACGATGATGCTTCCGGCATTACGGCGGTGATCCTGCTGGCCCGCCATTTCAGGCAGCATCCGCCCGAGCGAACGGTGATTTTCGCTTGCTTCACGGCAGAGGAGATCGGCGGCTTCGGCTCGCGCTATTTCTCCCGCGAAGTGCATCCAGACAGTGTGGTGGCCATGTTCAACATCGAAATGATCGGCAAGGAATCCAAATTCGGCCGAAACAGCGCGTTCATCACGGGTTTCGAGCGTTCGGACTTCGGTCAGATCCTCCAGCGCAACCTCGAAGGATCGGCTTTCAAATTCCATCCCGATCCCTATCCCGAACAACAGCTTTTCTATCGGTCGGACAATGCCATGCTCGCGAAGCTCGGCGTGCCGGCGCATACGATTTCCACGACGCAGATCGACAAAGACAAGCTCTATCATAGCGTAGACGACGAAGTCGAATCCCTCGACCTGCAGAACATCGCCGACATCATCGATGCGATCGCGGTGAGCTCGGGCACCATCGTGAGCGGGAAGGATACGCCTACCCGCGTGGCGAAGGAAGAGTGAACTTCATGTCATATAAAAGTGCAAGGGCGGACCGAAAGGCCCGCCCTTGTTGTATTTGGAAAAAGATGGATCAGAGTTGGAGCTTCGCGATCACGCTGAAGTGGTCGGAAGCGAAGAGGCCTTTCCAGGTTTGCGAGATGGTGGCGTGCTGGAGTACTTTCCAGGGGCCTTTGAGGAAGATGTAATCGATGGGTTCGTCGCCGGTTTCCTGTGAGCGGAAGCCGTTGAAAGTGCCAGTGGGCCCGTAGTGCGGTGTTTGGCTGAGGGCTTGGGCGTCTTTGAGGTGCTTCGGGTTGGCGGCGTCCACGATCACGCGGATGGGCTCGTCGTCGGGCGTAGCGTTGAAATCGCCGGTGACAACGGCGGGCAGTTTGCCGGAGATGGCGGCTACCTTGTCCAGCAGCAGTTTGGCGCTTTCGCGGCGGGCGATTTTGCCCATATGGTCGAAGTGGGTGTTGAAGTGGAAGAAGATTTTGCCGGTGACGATGTCGCGGAATTTTCCGTAGGAAACGATGCGTTCGATGGCGGCGTCCCAGCCTTTGGCGCCGATGGTTTCGGGTGTTTCGGAGAGCCAGAAGGTGTGTGATTCGAGGAGTTTAAGGCGGGTGGTATCGTAGAAGATGGCGGAGAATTCGCCTTTTTTATCGCCGTCGGTTCGGCCGACGCCGAGGTATTTGTATTGCGGAAGGGATTGCTGAAGGTCTTGCATTTGTTCCCAGAGGGCTTCCTGGACGCCGAGGAGTTGCGGGTGGTGGAAGAGGACTTGCGACGCGAGGCGGTCTTTCCGGTGGGGCCAGGCGTTGATGCTGTCTTTGGGTGTGTTCATGCGGATGTTGAACGTCATGACCTGGATGTTACGGTCTTGTGCGCCGGCCTGGAAGCCGGTGAAAGCGGAGAGGAGAAGCAATAAAATCCTTTTCATGCAGTCAAAATACATTACAATCTTCGATTTTCGGAGATATTCTACGTTAACCCTGAGATATTCTCGCCCTTTTTTCATTGCCCGGGTCCCGCCTCCCGCTAGTTTTGCATCAGGATGTATCACCGTCCGTGATCATCCGGCAACATCACTATGAAAACGATACGCATAGTACATGAGGGGCGGGGGGATCGCCGGGTCCGGGCTGCGGGTGTGTTGTTTCAGGATGCGGGAGGTTGTTGGCATGCGCATGTACCGGCATTGGGATTGACGGGTTATGGGTGGTCGCGGCGGGCAGCATATGGTTCGTTGGAGGTGATGGTGCGGGTGTATTTGCGGGCGGTGTGCGGGATGGGAGGAGTGCTGGAGGATATGGGGGAAGGGGGCTGGCGAGTGGAAGGGGGAGAATGGTACGCGCCGTTGATGGGGTATGGTCAATTGCGGGAAGTGCTGGGATGTATGCGAAGGGGGGCGGTGATGCGGCCGTTCGGGTTATTGCTGGAAGAGGGCTCGCCGGTGCGGGGTTCGTAATCAATCAATAAGGGATATGCAAACGCTGGAAAGCAATGAGGACGTGTCTTTGGATACGTTCCGGGATTTCCTGTGCCTGAACGGTTATCATTTCCGCTTGTTGGATGGCGGTCATGAGCAGTGGGAAGGTGTACGGCGGCGGCCGGTCGTGTTGTCGCGCATGGTGTGCCCGGTGCCGCCATTTGTCATCCGGCAGGTGTTGCGCGATACAGGTATCCCGATGGATGCCCTGAAGGCTTATTTGGCGGGGGCAGACGTGAAACCATTGTCCGCCGGGTAACCGGCGGCAGCGGTGGACATAAGCAGCATAAAAAAGGACCGGCATTCCTGCCGGTCCCCTGGTATGTTATCGCTGGAATCAGCGAACGCTTTTCAGTAGTTCCTGTACGGCGCGTTCCAGTTGCGGATCTTTGTCTGCCAGCCTGTCGGTGAAGGTGGTTTTAACATAAATGTCCGGGGCCACGCCTTCTTTCTCCAGGTTCTTGCCGTCGAGGGTGTAGCAGCCCCAGGAAGGAAGCCGGTAGAAGGAACCGTCTACGAGTCCTTTGCCGGAGGTGAAAATGATCCAGCGGTAAGATTCGGTGCCGATGATTTTTCCGAGTCCGAGCGCCTTGAAGCCTGCGGCCGTCATTTCGGCATCGCTGAGCGATTGCTCGTTGATCAGTAATACGATGGGTTTGCCTGCCGGTGCGAAGTTCGGTTGCGGCGAGGGTTTGCCTTCACGGTATTGCCATTGGAGATACGGGCGTTGGGAGAGGAACTTGAGGACTTCATCATGTACGTTGCCACCGGTATTGTAGCGGAGGTCGAGGATGAGCGCGTCTTTACCGGATAATTTCGCGGTCATGTCGATGAGAAATTTGTCGAGCTCCCCGCCGCCCATGTTCTTCATGTACGTGTATGCGATGCGGTTATTGCTGAGTTGGTCGACTTTCTGCTCGTTGCCGTAAATCCATTCGTCATACAGCTGCTGGTCGAGCGCGCCGGAGCTTTGCGGGTGGAGCCGGACTTCGAAGGGTTTGCCGCTGCGTTCGAACGTGAGCGTGATTTCGCGCTCCATGGAGGGCCGGGTGAAGTATTGGTCGCGGCATTGTTTGGGGTCTACGGCTTTGCCGTTGACCTGGGTGAGCACGTCTCCGGGCCGGATGTCGATGCCTGTTCTGTCGGCATGGCTGTTGGCCACGATGCGCTGCACGGTGTAGGGTTGCCGGGGATCGAAGAGGACGCCGGTTTCCATGGTCTGGTAGCTGAGGGCGATGCGCTCGTCGTCGCCAAAGGTATTGAAGCCCAGGTGCGAAGAGTTCAGTTCTCCGAGCAGGTCGTTCAGCAGCACGCGGAGATCTGCGCGGTTGTTCACGTACGGCAGGTAGCGGCTGTATTCGTCGCGCAGTTTGGGCCAGTTGGTACCGTGGAAATCGGCATTGTAGAAGTTTTCTTCCACATTCGCCCACATTTCGTAGTAGATCTGCTGGAATTCTTGCTGCAGGTTGCGGTAGAAGGTTTGCCCGATGCTGATGGGCTCGATCTTGTTGGCGTCTGCATTGAGTTTGCAGATATTTCCGCCGGCGAGTGCGAAGAGTTTGCCGTCTACTTCCACGATGTTGCCGTCGAACCGTTCGCTGCCGTTGATGCGTTCTGTCTTGGTTTCTTCGAAGGGTTCGCTCACCATTTTGTAAAGCGCACCGCGGCCTTCGTGGTTGGAACCGAAGAAGAGGGTGGTTTTGTCGCCTTTTACGGACATATGATAGGGGCCATATTGGGAACCGAAGCCGGGAGACACCTGTTCTACGCGCTGCATGAGCCTGTCCGTATTGATGGTGATGCGCTTGGTGGCGTCTGCGCTGTCGGATTTTTTGCCGGATTTTGCCGTTTTGTCGTCTTTCCCGTCCTTCCCGGATTTATCGGATTTGTCGTCGTTCTTTTTATCGTCTTCCTTCTTTTTGAAGAGCTCGTCGAATTTGGAGGAGCGATAGGGATCGTCGTATTTGTCGAGCGCGAGCCGGTAAATCTTCGGGTTGGTCATGCCGAAGGGATACGCGGGCCGGGTGCGGGAGGAGGCGAAGTAAATGTACTTTCCGTCGGGCGACCAGAGTGGATCGGTTTCAGACACACCGGTGTTGGTGAGGTTGGTCGTCGTATTTTTTTTGAGGTGATGTACGAAGATGTCTTTTTCGAAATTGCGATGTGCGTTGAATACCACGTATTCGCCATTGGGCGAAAAGCGGGGATCGGGGCTTTGGAACGCCCAGATTTCCTCTTTCGCGATGGTGCGGGATTGCAGTGTTTTGAGATCGATGATCCGTACTTCGTCGCGGCCGCTGAAGTAGACGGCCTGTGAGCGGTCGTGGTTCAGGTTGAGGCTGCGGTTGTTGCGTTTGTCGCTCGTGTGCTGTTTGATGGTTCCACTGCCATCTGCGGCAACGGTGTAGAGGTTGAGGTAGCCGTTGAGCGTTTGGTTGAACAGCAGGGTTTTGTTATCGGGGAGCCACAGCACTTCGGTCGCTCTTTCGCCGTTGCGCGGTATCTGGCGGACGAACTTCCCTTCGATATCAGATACGAAGATTTCGCCGCGCGAAATGAAGGCGAGTTTCTTGCCGTCGGGCGATACATCGAAGTTGGAGATGCGGTCGCGCACGTCGAAAGCCTGTTCTTTTGAAAGAACGGGGTTCCGGAAGAGCTGGAGCGCGAGCTTTTCGGATTTCCGGGAAGCCACGTCATACACCCAAACCTGGTAGTCTTTTTCAAACACGACCTTGCTGCCGTCTGCACTGACGTTGGGCCGTTTGATGGAGGTGGGGAATTTGGTCAGGGCTTTTTTCTGTCCGTTGGCGAAGGTGTAGAGATTGTATTCCCCGTTAGCTTCGTCTGAAACGAAGAATATGTTGCCTTTGCGGTCGATGGTGGTCCAAAAATCCTTGCCGCGGTAATCGGTGTATTGTTTGTATTGTTTGGTGGCGGGGTTGTAGGATTGGATGTCCGGGTTGAAATCGCCTTTATATCGTTTGCGGTTGGCGGCCCAGCTGGATTCCCAGGTGTCGTTGAAGAACAGCTCGCCGGAGGCGGGATGTTCCGACAGGTTGTGTACCTGGTTGAAGTAGTGGGGGAATACGCGAACGGGTGTGCCGCCGTTGATGCTTTGTTTGAAAGCGGTGGCGGCCCCTTCGCGGTTGGAGGTGAAATAGATGGATTTGGAATCCCAGCTCCAGGAGTCCATGAGGTCGGGAGTGTCATGAAAGGTGAGCTGTTTGATGTCTCCGCCGTTGATGGGCATAATAAACACGTCTTGCCGCCCGAACTGGGTGCCGGTGAAAGCGATCCATTTCCCGTCGGGGGAAACCCTCGGGAGCGTTTCGTTGCCTTGCATGGCGGTGAGGCGGGTGGCGTGAGGATTACGGAGGTCCGCTTTCCAGAGGTCGCCTTCGAAACTGAATATAACCGTTTGTCCGTCCGGGGTAAGGGTGGGAGAGGTGGTGAAATAAGTGTCCGACTGTTGGGCCGCGGCCGGCAGGGATAATGCTGCCGCCAGGATACCCATGTAGATTGGTCTCATAATAACAGGGGAATTTAAGGATAGAAAGATAGTGAGGATTCCCTGTACCCGGAAACCATTTATCACAGCAGGAGGCGGTTTCAGAACATTTTTCGGGGGATTTCGGGGGAAGGGGGCGCATTAGGGGGGCTGGCGCTACCGGTTTTTCGGTAGTTGTAAACATGCAGGACGCTCCCAAACAAAAAAGCCGGCCCTCAACAGGCCGGCTCTTCCGTATCGAACAATGGTTTTTTACACCACCACGTTGATCATTTTACCTTTAACAAAGATGATCTTCTTCGGTGTTTTCCCTTCCAGCCACTTCTGCACCACTTCATTCCCCAGCGCGATCTGCTCGGCTTCCGCCTGCTCCACGTCCAAAGAAATGTTGATGGTCGTACGAAGTTTGCCGTTTACGGAAACGGGATATTCCTTCGTGGATTCCGCCACGTACTTCGCTTCGAACACCGGGAACGCCGCGTCCAAAATGGAACCGCTGTTGCCGATAGCTTCCCACAGCTCTTCGCTCATATGCGGCGCATACGGGGTGAGCAGCACCAGCAGCTGCTCCAGCACGGCTTTCTTGTGGCACTTCTGGTCGGTCAGTTCGTTGGCGCATACCATGAACGCGCTCACCGCAGTGTTGAACGAAAGGCGCTCGCTGTCTTCGTCGATCTTGCGGATCGTCTTGTGCAGCGATTTCATCTCTTCCGCGGTAGGCGCTTCGTCTTTCACCACCAGGCCCTTGTTTTCATCGTAAAACAGGCGCCATACTTTCTTCAGGAAGCGGTGAACGCCTTCAATGCCCTTGGTCTCCCAGGGTTTGCTCTGCTCGATCGGCCCGAGGAACATTTCGTACATCCGGAACGTATCGGCACCGAATTTCTCCACCACCATATCGGGGTTCACGGTATTGAACAACCGCTTGCTCATTTTCTCGAGCTGCGTTCCACAGATATATTTGCCGTTCTCAAGAATGAACTGCGCATTGGCATAATCGGTACGCCAATTTTTGAACGCTTCGGTATCCAGTTCCACACCATCCACGATGTTCACATCCACATGAAGCTCGTCGGTCTCGTACTGGTCGCGCAGGCCGGCAGACACGAACTGGTTCGTTCCCCGCACGCGGTACACCAGGCGCGAGCTGCCGCCGATCATCCCCTGGTTCACCAGTTTCTTGTAAGGTTCGTCGTGCCCGATGAGCCCGAGGTCGAACAGGACTTTCGTCCACAAACGGCTGTACAGCAAATGGCCTACCGCATGTTCGGTGCCGCCGATGTACAGATCCACCTGGCCCCAATAGTCAGACACCTTCCTGTCGCAGAAAGTTTCCGCGTTGTTCGGGTCCATATACCGGAGGAAATACCAGCTGGATCCGGCGTAACCGGGCATGGTATTGGTTTCGCGCTTCAGTGACGTGCCCGGATCGGAAGGCAGGTTCACCCATTCGGTCACGTTCGCGAGCGGCCCTTCACCCTCTTCGCCCGGCCGGTAATTCTCCACATGCGGCAGTTCCAGCGGCAATTCGGAAACATCCAGTGCTTCGGGAATGCCATTGCGGAACACGATGGGGAAAGGTTCGCCCCAGTAACGCTGGCGGCTGAATCCTGCGTCGCGCATTTTGTAATTGATCTGGCGTTTGCCGATGCCCAGCTGCTCGATCTTTTCGGTCACGATGTCCATCGCTTCGCGCATGGGCTTGCCGTTGAGGAAGCCGCTGTTCTGGAGGATGGCGTCTTTAGTGGCGTTGGCTTCTTCGCCGTTGAAGGCGTCGCCGATGATATTGGTGATCGGGATGTTGAAATGACGGGCGAAGCCGAAGTCGCGCGCGTCTCCGCAGGGCACCGCCATAATGGCGCCGGTGCCGTATCCCGCAAGCACGTATTCGGAAATCCAGATGGGAATTTGACGGCCGTCGAAAGGATTCACGGCATAGGCGCCGGTGAAGCATCCGGTGATCTGTTTCACTTCGGCCATGCGCTCGCGTTCGGACCGGCTTTGCACATATTCGCGATAGTCGCTCACCGCCTGGCTTTGCGCATCGGTCGTAATGGTGTCAACCAGTTCGTGCTCGGGGGCAACCACCATGAAGTCTACGCCGAAAATGGTGTCTGGGCGGGTGGTGTATACCACGATGTTCTCGAGGCTGCCGGCCACGTTGAATTTGATCTCGGCGCCCTGGCTTTTCCCGATCCAGTTGCGCTGCATGTCTTTCATGGCATCGCTGAACTGGACGGTTTCGAGCCCCTCGAGGAGGCGGTCTGCATATTCGGTGATGCGCAGGAACCACTGGCGCATTTTCTTCTTGATGACGGGATGGCCGCCGCGTTCGCTCACGCCGTTGATCACTTCGTCGTTGGCGAGCACGGTCCCCAGAGCGGGGCACCAGTTCACTTCGGCGTAGGCGAGATAGGCGAGGCGGTACTCCATGAGGGCCTGCTGCTGCTCTTCGTAGGTCCAGTTGTTCCAGGTGTCGGCGCTGAAGCGGAGGCTGCGGTCGCCGGGGCATTCCTGGTGGATATTGCCTTCCTGCTCGAAAATGCGGATGAGCGTTTCGATGTTTTCGGCTTTGGCGGCATGGCGGTTATACCAGCTGCCGTATAGCTGCAGGAAAATATGTTGTGTCCATTTATAATACGCCGGGTCGCTGGTGTTGATCTCGCGGTCCCAGTCGAAGCTGAACCCGATATTGTCGAGCTGCTGGCGGAAGGTGCGGATATTGGCTTCGGTGGTCACGGCGGGGTGTTGGCCGGTTTCGATGGCGTATTGCTCCGCAGGGAGGCCGAACGCGTCGTACCCCATGGGGTGCAGCACGTTAAACCCTTTCAGCCGTTTGTAACGGGCGTAGATGTCTGACGCGATGAAGCCCAGCGGGTGCCCAACGTGCAGCCCGGCCCCGGAAGGGTAGGGGAACATGTCCAGCACGTAACATTTGGGCTTGGTGCTGTTGTTGCTGACCTTGTAGGCGCCGGTTTTCACCCAATGGTCCTGCCATTTCCGCTCAAGTTGCCTGAAATTGTACTCCATAATCATCTAAAGCCCGGTATTGCCGGGCGCTTTGTTGTAAATTACTTATTCACAAAAGATTTTCCAACCGGGCATTTTACCATATAATAAATAATGTTAAAATACCGTTTGGGATGGCAAAAGTAAACATAAGTCCCAATTTTTATTATTTTCGCTCCTAAACTATAGACGAATGGCTCAATCCGGGAAAATGTCAGCAAAGAAATCGAAGCCGTCTTATATATATTCGATCATCGGGGTGACCCTGGTGCTCATCCTGCTGGGTGTGCTCGGTCTCTTTATGATCAATGCCAAGAACCTCAGCGAGTATTACAAGGAGAATATCGAGCTGCAGGTGATCCTGCGCGATAATGTGAAGGAAGACCAGGCCATCGCCCTGCGCGATTCCCTGGCGGTAATGCCGTTTGTGAAAAAGGCGGAATATGTATCGAAAGATATGGCGGCCGAGAAGTTCAAACGCGAGAATCCGGAAGAGAATTTCGCCGTGCTGGGCTTCAACCCCCTGTATGCGAGCGTCGATATCAGCCTGCACGCCCGTTATGTGCAGCCAGACAGCCTGAAGGCGATCGAGGAGCAGATCCAGAGCCGCGCCAACGTCCGCGAGCTGTATTATCAGAAGTCGCTCGTATCGGAAGTGCTGGAAATCGCCAAAAAAATCGGGATCGTACTGCTGGTGATCAGCGGGCTGATGTGCATCGTGGTACTGTTCCTCATCGATAATACCATCCGCCTCGCCATGTACAGCAACCGTTTCCTTATCAAAACGATGCAGATGGTAGGGGCTACCCGGTGGTTCATCGCCAAACCGTTCGACCGGCGGAGCATCATCAATGGCGGCCTCAGCGCGGTGCTGGCCATCGCCTGCCTGATCGGGCTGATTTCCTTCGCGGAATCCGCCCTGCCGGGCCTCCGCGGGATGCGCGACTACTGGCTGACGGGGCTTCTGTTCCTGGCGCTGGTCCTGCTCGGCATCGGTATTTCCCTTCTCAGCACCCATCGCTCCGTGATGAAATACCTCAAGCTGAAACTCGACGATTTATATTGATCCAAATTTAATCTACAGATATGTCCAAAGAAGCAAATAAGCCGTCCACCTCCAGGTCTCTCTTCGGGAAAGGCAATTACCAGCTTATGCTGGCAGGTGTAATCCTCATCGCTATCGGGTTCCTCCTGATGATGGGCGGCAGCTCCGACGATCCTGCGCGCTTCTCCCCTGAAGAAGTGTACAGCTTCCGCCGTATCACCCTGGCCCCCATCGTGATCCTCCTCGGCCTCGCCGTTGAAGCATGGGCCATCATGAGAAAGCCGAAAGCCTGATTATCAATACCGTAAACCCACATTGTAATCATAGCGATGACGCCCTCATCGCTTTTTCTTATTTTGAACCATGAGCACATTAGAAGCCGTAATCATAGCCATCATCGAAGGAATAACCGAATTCATCCCCATCTCGTCTACCGGCCACATGGTCATCGCCAGCAGCGTGATGGGCATTCACGAAGACCAGTTCACCAAATTATTCGAAGTCGCCATCCAGCTCGGCGCCATCCTCGCGGTGGTAGTACTGTACTGGAAAAAATTCTTCGATTTCGGCAAATGGCAGTTCTATGCGAAACTCATCTTCGGCGTTATGCCCGCCCTGATTTTGGGGTATCTGCTCGACGATTACATCGACACCTGGCTGGAAAGCCCCCTCATCGTGGGTTGTACCCTGCTGTTGGGAGGCTTCGTGCTGCTGGTGGTCGATAAATGGTTCCGGCACCCGACTATCAAGTCTGACGATGAGATGGACTATTTCCGTGCCATCCGCATCGGGCTTTTCCAGTGCATCGCCCTCATTCCCGGCGTGAGCCGCAGCGCAGCCACCATCATCGGCGGTATGCAGCAGAAACTGACCCGCCACGCCGCCGCGGAATTCTCCTTTTTCCTCGCCGTGCCCACCATGGCCGCAGCCACCGGGTACAAACTGCTGAAGAACCACGAAGTGCTCACCAGTTCCCCCGACAACATCCGCCTGCTGCTGATCGGCAATGTGGTGGCCTTTATTGTGGCCATGCTCGCCATCAAGTTCTTTATCGGGACGTTGCAGAAATTCGGGTTCAAAATGTGGGGATACTACCGGATCGTGGTAGGCATCATCATTATCGCGACAATTTTCCTGAACAAATAGGAAATCATATCCATGAAAAAAGGCTGACCGTATGATGCGGTCAGCCTTTTTTTATCCCTTTACGGCGAGGAGGAGCTCCAGGTCCGTGTATTTCAACTTGAATTTTTCGCTGAGGTGATAATTGGTGAGGGCGCCCTTGTACAGGTAAATCCCGTTCCTGACGCCGCGCTTGATCCAGACGAGGTTCTCGAACCCGCCATCGTCTGCCGCTTCGATCAGCAGCGGCATGAGCACGTTGCTGATGGCCTGGGACGCCGTGCCGGCGAAGCCCGACGGGATGTTGGGCACGCAATAATGGATCACGTCGTATTTCTTGAAAACCGGATTCTCGTGCGAGGTCACTTCCGAAGTTTCAAAACAGCCGCCGCGGTCGATGCTCACGTCCACGATCACCGACCCGGTTTTCATGTGAGACACCATCGATTCGGTGACTACGATGGGCGTGCGCCCGCTTTGGGAAGACAGGGCGCCCACGGCCACGTCGGCCGTCCGCAGCTGGTCGGCGAGCACCCGTGGCTGTATGACGGAGGTGAAAACGCGCACGCCGATGTTATTCTGGAGCCTTTTGAGCTTGTAAATGTTATTGTCGAACACTTTCACGGAGGAGCCGAGCGCCAGCGCCGTGCGCGCTGCGAATTCGCCCACGATCCCCGCGCCGATGATCACCACTTTCGTAGGTGGAATGCCGGTGATGCCGCCCAAAAGGATGCCTTTCCCGCGGCTGCTCGTACTGAGGTATTGCCCCGCGATCAGCATTACCGCCGACCCCGCGATCTCGCTCATGGCGCGAACGATGGGGTAGGTGCCGGAATCGTCTTTCAGGTTTTCGAATGATAACAGCGTGATCCGCTTGTCCATCATTTTCTGCAACTGCTCCGCTTTCAGGACAGACAGGTGGATGGGCGAAATAACGATCTGGTGCGGGTGCAGCAGCTCGATCTCTTCATCGTTCAGCGGAGCGGATTTCACGATAACGTCTGCCTTGAACACTTCTTTCTTGTCATACACGATCTCCGCGCCGGCTTCCGAATAGTCGGTATCGTAGAAATGCGAGCCGTCGCCCGCTTTATGTTCCACCACGATATGATGCCCGTTATTGGTGAGGATGCTGACTGCGTCGGGCGTAAGCGCGATGCGGTTTTCCTGGAAGGAGGTTTCCTTCGGTATCCCGATGTAAAGGCGGGAATTTTTCTGCGGGATGTCCAGCGTCTCCTCGAGGGGCGAATACGTGAAACCGGCACTCACAACAGGTTTTGGCCTATGCTCCATATTGATGACAGTTGTATGTTTGGGTGGCTACCAAAGTTACGTTTATTATTGCAGGGAAGGCCTGAATTCCCCCGGATGGGCGGAACCGGCCACCAGCTGGCGTTGCTGGCCCGGGGTGACGGACAGGAAGATATGAACGGTATCTGCCGGGAGGATGTCGCTCACCACATCCGGCCATTCCACGAAAGACACGGCGGAAGGGTGGTAGAGACAATCCTCCACGCCGGCTTCCACGGCTTCTTCCAGGTTTTTGAGGCGGTAGAGGTCGAGGTGGTAGATGATCCTGTCCTGCCCGTCGCCGTTTTTGAACCGGTATTCGTTGATGATGGAAAAAGTGGGGCTTGCGGTGGTGCCGTTTACGCCTTTGGCGGCGCAAAGCGCTTTGATGAAGGTGGTTTTACCCGCCCCCATATCGCCGTTGAACGCGAAAACGCGTGCTTTCGGGTAATTGGCCCAAAGTTGCCGGGCCGCATCCTGTAATTCATCCAGTGAGAAAATCAATTTCATACGTGTCTATCCCTTATCAAAGCCTAAATTTAGCAATTCCCGCGCATTTACGGCCGTTTTATGCCGTTTTCAGGGGTTTTGACGGCGGAACAGGCGGCGGAAAAGCACCGGTGTTGCAATAATTCCCGCCGTACGGCCAAATGCAGCATCGGCGCCCGGGATCGCCGGCCGCCCGGCCGAAAAAGCACCGCTGTTGCATTAAAAATCCATGGGTTTGCGGGGCTCCGGCGGTAATTTTGTTCCATATGGAAACGATCAGTTGCAAGGTAAAAGGCATGAACTGCTCCAGCTGCGCGCTCACCATCTCCAAATTCCTCGAAAATAAAGGCATGGAAGATGTGGCGATCAGCGTGGCCACGGAAGAGTTGCGCTTCAACCTCCCCGAAGGCGCCAGCGCCAACGAAATCATCAACGGCATCAACGGGCTCGGGTACGAAGTGGTACTCCCCGGCGCCGAGGCGCAACAGCGGCCTTTCCATACCTCCCTCACCTTCAAATTCATTTTCTGCGCCATATTCACCGCCCCGCTGCTCCTGCACATGTGGGTAAACTGGCACTGGCTGCATAACCCCTGGGTGCAACTGGCGCTTACGCTCCCGGTGTACCTCGCCGGTATGGCGCATTTCGGGAAAAGCGCGTTCCGCTCCCTGCGCAACGGCGTAGCGAATATGGACGTGCTGGTGACGCTGGGTGCCACGGCCGCCTTCGCTTACAGCCTTATCGGGGCGTTGCAGGGCCTGGGAGAGAATTACCTCTTTTTCGAAACCACCGCCGCCATCCTCACCCTCGTGTTCCTCGGCAACCTCCTCGAAGAACGTTCCGTCAAATCCACTACCACCGCCATCGCCGAACTGGCCAGGCTCCAGCATACCACCGCCCGCCGGCTGCATGTGCATGAAAACGGCGAGGAACATGTAGACGAAGTGGATAACGGCGCCCTGCGCACCGGCGACCGCGTGCTCGTCAACACGGGCGATAAAATCCCCATGGACGGCACCATTTACTGGGGCTCCGGCCACGTCAACGAATCCATGATCACAGGGGAAAGCGCGCCGGTCGGCAAGCAGGAAAAGGATAAAGTGATCGGGGGGACCATCCTGGAAGACGGTTCCATCAAGATATTTATCACGGCTACGGGGAAAGATACCGTGCTGTCTTACATCATCGACCTTGTGAAGCAGGCACAGGGCAACAAGCCGCCGATGCAGAAGCTGGCAGACAGGATCAGCGCCATTTTTGTGCCCCTGGTGCTGGGGATCGCGCTGCTGACGTTCCTGGGCTGGTATATTATCGGCGGAACGCCATTGCAGGTGGCCATGATGCGGGCGATCGCCGTGCTGGTCATCGCATGCCCCTGCGCCATGGGGCTCGCCACGCCGGCGGCTGTGATGGTGGGCCTGGGAAGGGCCGCGCGAAACGGCATTCTCATCAAAGGCGCCCATACGCTCGAACAGTTCCGCAACATCCGCCAGATCGTGTTCGATAAAACCGGCACCCTCACCACCGGGAAGCTCCGCATCGGCCAATGGCAAGCCACCGGCATCGATGAAGCTACTTTCCGTTCCCTCGTATTCAGCCTCGAAAAATATTCTTCCCACCCCATCGCCCGGTCGATCACCGCCGCGTGGAAAGGCACGCCGGAAACCACCCTCCGGCAGGTCCGCGAAATAAAAGGCCTTGGTATGCAAGCCAGCGATAAAGACGGGAACGAATGGAAACTGGGATCGTTCCTCCTCGCGAAAGACCTCACTACAGACGATTCCCATAATATCTATCTCCTGAAGAACGGCGCCCTGGCCGGCTGGCTCAACTTTACCGACGAGCTGCGCCCCGAAGCGAAAACCGTCATCGGCAGTCTTCATTCCGCCGGTATTAAAACCATCCTCCTCAGTGGCGACACTGCCCGCAAATGCCGCGAAATGGCGGAAGAACTGGGGATGGACGCGTGGTTCGCCGAGCAGTCGCCCAAACAGAAGCTCGAAAGAATAGACGCGCTCATGCAAGATGCCCCAACGGCCATGGTGGGCGACGGTATCAACGATGCGCCGGCGCTGGCGAAGGCGACCATTGGCGTATCGCTTTCCGATTCCACGCAGGTGGCCATGCAGAGCGCGAACGTGATCCTCCTCAACAACCACCTCGCTGCGCTGCCGCTCGCCATGGGGCTGGGCAAACATACCTATCTTACCATTAAGCAAAACCTTTTCTGGGCCTTTATTTACAACGTGGTGGCCATTCCTGTGGCGGCGCTCGGTTTCCTGAACCCGATCGTGGGCGCGCTGGTAATGGGCCTGTCGGACGTAGTGCTGGCCATCAATTCCGTGCGACTTCGTTTCAAGCGTGTAAGCCATTAAAATTTGTCGTTAATTCGTATATCGAAATCCGTTCGTGAATGATATACTGGTTAGACCTCATCGGCACCTTCGTGTTCGCCATATCCGGCGCGCTGGCGGCTTGGGACAAAAAGATGTACCACGACATATTCGGGGTGAGCTTCACTGCGTTCGTTACTTCCATCGGCGGCGGCACGATGCGCGACCTGATCCTGGGCACGCGGCCGGTGTGGGTGAATGATTCCCGGTATGTGATCGCCATCATTCTCGGTGTGATCGTGACCATTTTGTTCCGTGCGCGGTTCCTGAAATACCGGCGGTCCCTCTTTTTGTTCGACACGCTGGGGATCGGTTTTTATACCGTGATCGGCTTGCAGAAGGCATTGGCATTTGGGGTGCATCCCTGGGCGGCGGTGATTCTGGGGATGATTTCGGCCATTTTCGGCGGGGTGATCCGCGATATGATGGTGAACGAAATCCCGCTGATCTTCAGCCGCCAGATTTACGCAACCGCCTGCCTCGCCGGCGCCGCGCTGTACATCGGGCTGCGGCACTTCGGTGTGGATCAGGACTGGAACATGGTAGCCAGCATTATTCTTGTGATCGCGATCCGGTTGACGGCTTTGCGCAAAGGCTGGTCTTTGCCTTATTTGGAGAAGAAATAACACATGTCTACGGCACAGCAAATATTACAGCAATACTGGGGATATTCCGGTTTCCGCCCCATGCAAAAGGAAATCGTGGAGGCGGTGGCATCGGGGAAAGATACGCTGGCGCTGCTGCCTACGGGCGGCGGGAAGTCGATCTGCTTCCAGGTGCCTGCCATGATGCGCGAGGGGCTTTGCCTCGTGGTGACGCCGCTCATCGCGCTGATGAAAGACCAGGTGGAGAACCTGAACAAGCGCGGCATTCCGGCGTTCGCTATTTATGCGGGCATGATGGGGAAGGATGTGGAAAAAGTATTGGCGATGGCGCGGGAAGGAGACATCAAATTCCTCTACGTTTCGCCGGAAAGGCTCCAGAGCCGCCGGTTCCTGTGGTACTGCGAAGTATTGCCCGTGACGCTGATAGCGGTGGATGAAGCGCATTGCATTTCGCAGTGGGGGTACGATTTCCGGCCGGCTTATCTGCAGATCGCCACGATCCGCGATCAATTCCCCAACGCGCCTATCCTCGCGCTCACCGCTACCGCCACGCCCGCCGTTCAGAAAGATATCTGTGTACAGCTGCAACTGCGCGCACCGAATATCTACATCAAATCTTTCGCGCGGCCCAACCTTTCCTACAGTGTGCTGGAAGAGGAAAGCAAGCCCGCCCGCATCCGCGCCATCCTCGACAGGGTGCCCGGCACCGCGGTGGTCTATTGCCGCAACCGCCGCCAGACGCAGGAGCTGGCAGGGCTGCTCCAGGCCCAGGGGATTTCGGCGAACTATTACCACGCCGGCCTTCCGAACGAGGAACGCAACGCCCGCCAATCCGCTTGGATCAAGGGCGAAACCCGCGTCATCGTTTGCACGAACGCATTCGGGATGGGGATCGATAAACCCGACGTCCGCCTCGTGGTACATGCCGACGTGCCCGACAGCATAGAAGCCTATTACCAGGAAGCGGGCCGCGCGGGGCGCGACGAGCAGAAAGCCTACGCCATACTGCTTTACACGCAAAACGACCTGGAGCAGATGAAAGCCCGCCTCGAACTGCAATTCCCCGACCTCGACACCATCCGCGAAGTGTTCCAGGCCGTGGTGAACTACCTGCAGGCGCCCGCCGGCGGCGTGGAAGGTGTATATTTCGATTTCGATTTCAATGAATTCGTACAGCGGTTCAAGCTCAACGTCACCGTGGCCCACAGCGCCATCAGGATCATCGAGCAGGAAGGCGTCTGGCAACTCAGCGAAAGCGTGTACATGCCCTCCAAAGCGGAAATCATCACCAACCGCGAAACGCTTTTCGAATATGAAAACATCAATGAACGCCTCGATCAACTCATCAAATCCCTTCTGCGCACCTACCAGGGAATTCTCGATATGCCCGTCCCCATCTTCGAAAAACAGCTAGCGCGCATCCTTAATTGCACGGAAGACGAGATCGTGGACAACCTCAAACAATTGCACCGCCAGGCCGTGGTCAGATATCATCCGCGGAAAGACAGTCCACAGTTGTCGTTCCTCCAGGAGCGCCCCCGGGCGCAGCAGCTCCGCATCGATATGGAGCGCCTCGCGCAGCGGAAAAAGATCATGGAAGCGAAGATCAACGCCATCACGAAGTATGCGCAAAACGCGGAAGTTTGCCGCACGCGCCAGCTGGTGGGGTATTTTGGGGAAAAGGACGCCGAAAGATGCGGCGTTTGCGATGTCTGCGTGAAGGAAGACCGGGGGAAACTGAAGGCCGGGGAGTTCGGAGAGCTGGCGAAAGCCATCCTGGCCGCGCTCAATGAAAAGTCGAGCATGCAAAACCTCATGCAAAAGCTCGACGCGGAGGAAAGCAGGATACTGGATACCCTGCAATTCCTCATCGCCGAAGGCTGCGTCTTGCGCGATAGAGACGGGTTGCTCTTCGCGGCGAAGCCCTGAAAAAATTATAACGTCACAACACGGCGTTCTGCACTGCTGCGGAAACCCGCTTCGATCACCTTCACCACGTTCAGGCCTTCTTCGGGCGTAACGGGATTGGGTTTGCCTTCGCGGATGGCGCCGTACACGCCTTTATAGAAATCAAGATAGTTGCCGTTGCCGCCGGGCAGGAATTCCTTCACCGTTTTACCGTCTTTCTCGGTGTGGAGCAGGCCCCATTCTGCCGGTGCTTCCGCGCCCCAGTCGGGCGTATCGGGCAGCACGCCTTTCATGAGCAGCGCTTCCTGGATGTCTGACTTGCTTTTGATGAAAGAGCCTTTGCGGCCGTGCAGGATGTAGGCGGGGAGGGCTTCTTTCACGAGGTAGCTCGATTTGAGGCGCACCCGCAGCGAAGGATAGTACAACAGCAATTCGAAATAATCGTCTACCACGGATTCCCGGCGGATGATGCGCACGTCGCCGAACACGGCTTCGGGCATGCCGAAAATGGTCAGCGCCTGGTCGATCAGGTGCGACCCGAGATCGTACAATACGCCGGTACCGGGCGAAGCGGCTTCCTTGTGTTTTTTATAGCTCAGTTCTTCCTTGAACCGGTCGTAGTGGAATTCCACTTCCAGTACATCGCCGATGAGCCCTTCTTCCACCACCCGGCGAACGATTTTGTAATCGCTGTCGTAGCGGCGGTTTTGATATACGATGATGAGTTTCTGTTGTTTTTTGGCCAGTTCGATCAGTTCTTCGCCTTCGGCGGAAGTAACGGTGAACGGCTTCTCCACTACCACGTGCTTGCCCGCGAGGAGCGCGGCTTTGGTGTATTCGTAGTGGGAATAGTTGGGTGTGTTGACGATGATGAGTTCCAGTGAGGGGTCGCCGATCATGCTCATCACGTCCGGGTAGATTTTTACGGAAGGATATCGTTGCTGCGCGAGGTGTTTGGAGCGTTCGGTCACCGCCGTCAGCTCGAAGCCGGGATGCACGTGGAGGAACGGCGCATGGAATGCGTATCCGCTGTGGCCGTAGGAGCAAAGACCGGTTTTGATGGGTGTTGACATATCTTTTAATTGTTTTTTATTGGATTGCCGCTGTTATCGAAATTTTTCTTCAGAAAATTTTCCGTCTGCAGGATAATGATCACCGCCGGCACCACGCTGAAAAGCAACGGCAACACGATGATCCAGACTTCGGGGACGTATCGCAGTTCCATGCCGCTGGTGAGCCACACGGGGATGCTGAGGGCAAGGATGCCGATGCCGGTGTTGCGCATGATCCGGGCGGAGTAAATTTGCGACGCATCCCACGCCGCCTGTGATTTTTTCGAGCGAGGCGAGCGGTAGCCGTAGATGGGATTGATGTTTTTCGGAGGGAACTTTCCGAAAATCCATCCCATCATCGTAAAAATCGTTCCGATCAGCAAGATAATCAGTACCATGGCGCAATATTGTTGAACTTAAAACCAGCTGGTCCCTTTCTTCTTGCTGCTTCTACCGCCCAGTCCCAACGCGCCCAGCAAGCTTCTCGTGATGATATTGGCGGCAGTGCGGCCGGCCTGTTTCGCGGCGGAGCTGGTCAGCACCGATTCCAGCAGGCCTTTTTCTTCTTTCTGGCGGCCTCTTGCAGCGGGTTTGGATTCCGCTTCCTCCTTCGCCTGTTCAGCCGCTTTTTCGGCGGCTTCTTCCAACTTGGCGGTGAGGATTTCGTAAGCGCTTTGGCTGTCGATCTCCTGGTTATATTTCCGTACCAGTTTGGATTTGGCCACCAGGTCGTCTATCTCCCCATCGCTCAGTATATCCATCCTGGAACGGGGGGAAGTGAGCATGGTGGCGGCCAGCGGTGTAGGCGTGCCTTTTTCGCTGAGGCAGGTCACCAGTGCTTCGCCGATCCCGATCTGCGTGAGCAGTTCATCGGTTTTATAGAAATCCGACAACGGGTAGTTTTCCGCCGTCTGCTTGATCGTTTTACGGTCGTTGGCGGTGAACGCGCGCAGGGCGTGCTGTACCTTCAGGCCCAATTGTCCCAATACGGAAGCCGGAACGTCCATGGGGTTTTGGGTGCAGAAGAAAATACCGACGCCTTTGGAGCGGATGAGCTTCACGATCGTTTCGATCTGTTGCAGCAGCGCATCGCTGGCTTCCTGGAAAATCAGGTGCGCCTCGTCGATGAACATGACGAGCTTCGGCTTTTCCATATCGCCTTCTTCCGGGAGCGTGGCGTACAGTTCGGCCAGCAGGCTGAGCATGAAGGTGGAAAAGAGTTTCGGGCGGTCCTGGATGTCGGCCACGCGAACGATGGAGATCATTCCCCGCCCGTCGTCCCCGATGTGCATGAGATCGTCTACCTCGAACGATTTTTCGCCGAAGAACACCGTAGCGCCCTGCTGCTCCAGTTCGATGACTTTCCGGAGGATGGTGCCGGTGGAAGTGGTGGAAATCTTGCCATAGTCTTTTTCCAGTTCCTTCTTGCCTTCGTCGCTCACGAACTGCAGCACTTTCTTGAAGTCTTTGAGGTCGAGCAGCGGCAGTTTATTATCGTCGCAATACTTGAAGATCATGGCCACGAGCCCCGCTTGCGTATCGTTCAGCTCCAGTATTTTGGACAGGAGCACGGGCCCGAATTCGCTGACGGTGGCCCGGAGGCGCGCGCCTTTTTCGTGGCTGAGGGTGAGGAGTTCCACGGGGTAGCCAGACGGTGTCCATGTTCCGCCGATCTTGGCATACCGCTCCGCTATCTTTGCGTTGGAGGTGCCAGGGGCGGCGATGCCGCTGAGGTCACCCTTGATGTCCATCATCAGCACAGGCACGCTGGCGTCGCTGAGGCCTTCGGCGATCACCTGGAGGGTCTTGGTTTTACCGGTACCGGTGGCGCCGGCGATGAGGCCGTGCCGGTTGAGGGTTTTGAGGGGAAGGTACACGTCTGCCCCGGCGATCACCTCACCGTCGAGCATGGCGCAGCCCAGTTTGAAATGTTCTCCCTTGAACGTGTATCCGTTGTTGATGTATTGTAAGAAATCTTCCTGCTTGGACATAGCGATCGGTTTTCGTGAAGATAGCGGTTTGATGGATCGTTTTTATTGTTCGTTCAGCAAAGCTTTGGCGCCGTCGATGCTTTTGAGCATGAGGTCTTTCACTTCGCTGATTTTCTTTTTCTCGGATTCGAGGTAGGCCTTTTTCTGTGCGTTGTCTTTGTCGGCCAGTTCCATATCGTACCCGTGCATCCAGGCGTTCATGGCGCTGTTGGCACTGTCGAGCAGGGCCCCGGCGGAGTGGTAAACTGCGGTGTCTGCCTTGGCTTTGCCGAGGGAGTCGGTGACTTCGGCGACGCGGGTGCGCAGGCGGCGGATGACCATCATCTTGGCCATGCCTTCGTCGTGAATGGCCATCACTTCGGTGCTGAGGGAATCGATGGCGAGGGAGTCCTGCACCGCGGTAGCGTCTTGCGAATTCGTGTTCCCGCCCTGGCATGCGGTGAGGAAAAGGGCTGCGGCAACGGGCAGCGTACGTAAGATGTTCTTATGCATATGTTTCGGTTTAACGGTTAAAGGTTGCTGAGCGGGAAGGTTTCCTGCGCGCGGATCCCTTTTTCGGTGCTTTGGAGCGTGCAGCATTCGACCACGGGGTCGTGCTCGAAATAGAGCACGTAATTGCGCTCGTTGGCTTCCATGAGGAAGCGTTTTTTCTCCTCCAGCGTGGTAAGCGGGAACATGTCGTACGCCATCACGTAGGGGAGGGGAATATGGGCGGTGGAAGGCAGCAGGTCGGCCATGTAAACGATCGTATGCCCGTTGTACCGGATTTCGGGGAGCATCATGGCATCGGTGTGGCCGTAGGCGAAACGCACCCGGATGTGGTCGGTGAATGCGATCCCGTCCTGCTGGTCGATGAATTTGAGCTGGCCGCTTTGCTGAATGGGGAGGATGTTGTCTCGGAGGAACGAGGCTTTTTCGCGGTCGTTCGGTTCCGTCGCCCATTTCCAGTGGGCTTCGTTGCTCCAGTACGTGGCGTTCCTGAATGCGGGCACGAGCTTGTCGCCCTCGCGCTCGATGCTGCCGCCGCAATGGTCGAAGTGCAGGTGGGTGAGGAAAACGTCGGTGATATCGTTGCGATGGAAGCCCAGTGCGGCCAGCGATTTGTCGAGCGTATCGTCTCCATGCAGATAGTAATGGGAGAAGAATTTGGCGTCCTGTTTGTTGCCGATGCCGTTATCGATGAGCACGAGCCGGTTGCCGTCTTCCACGAGCATGCATCGCATGGCCCAGGAGCACATATTGTTATCGTCTGCCGGGTTGAGTTTGTTCCAGATGCTCTTGGGGACGACGCCGAACATGGCGCCGCCGTCGAGTTTGAAAAGGCCGGTATTGATCGTGTGTAATTTCATGTGTTAGATGGTTTCGGTTTCATAAGCCGCGGATTTTTCCGCTGCTGCTAAGCTACGTTGTTTCTGCAAGGCGGAGAAAACCCAAAGGAGCCCGATCACGAAGAAGCCCGTCAAAACGAGTACGGACGTCCGCATATCGCCGGTCAGGTGCTCGATATACCCGAAACTGAACAGGCCGATCACGATGGAGATTTTTTCCGTGACGTCGTAATAGCTGAAGAAGGACGCGGTATCTCTCGTTTCAGGGATCAGTTTGGCATACGTTGAACGGCTCAGCGATTGAATCCCGCCCATTACGAGCCCCACACCTACGGCGAGGAAATAGAACTGGGACTGCGTAGTCATGAAATACGCGGCCAGGCAGATGCCGATCCACAGCAATACCGTGAGCATGATGATGCGGAAGTTGCCGTACCGCTCGGACAGCCTTGCCATGCCCCAGGCGCCGAGCACCGCCACCAGCTGGATGATCACTACGCAGCCGATGAGGTTGGTCTGCGGCATTTTGAGTTCCTTCAGTCCGAAGATCGTGGCTACCATCATGACGGTCTGCACGCCCATGGAGTAAAAGAAAAACCCCCTGAGAAAGCGCTTCAGCACCGGCATCCGGCGCACCTGCGCGAAGACTTTCTTCAATTCCGCAAACCCGTCGGATAACACGCTTCCTTTATGCGCTTCGATGGAAGGTTGTGATTTGGGGAGGCGGACGAACGGGATTTGCGCGAACCCGATCCACCAGCAGCCTACGAGGAGGAAAGTGATCCTGGGGGCGAGGTCCCCGGAGAGCTTCATGGCATCGAAACCCAATACCAGTGCAAATCCTACGATCTGGAGGAGCACGCTGCCGATGTACCCGAACGAGTATCCGCGCGCCGAAACCCGGTCGCGCAGTTCAACCGGCGCAATTTCGGGCAGGTACGAGTTGTAGAACACCAGTCCGCCGCAATACCCCACCGTGGCCAGTACGAAATAGAGTACCGCCAGCTCGAGCGAGGAATTCGTGGTAAAGGTGAAAAACGCCATGCAGGAAAGGCCGCCGAGATACGTGAAAAAACGGAGGAAGTTCTTTTTATTGCCACGGGTATCCGCGATGGAACCGAGGATGGGCATGGCGAACGCGATGAGGAGATAGGCGAAGGCGAGTGCATAGTCATACAGCACGGAGTTCTTCAGTTTCCAGCCGAAAAAATCGACCACGTCGCCGCCGAATTCGGCGTTGGTGATGGAAATAAAGTAAAGCGGGAAAAAAGTGGTCGTGATCACGAGATTATACACGGAATTGGCCCAGTCATACATGGCCCATCCGTTCACGACTTTTTTATTCGGAATGCTCATAGGGAGAATTTAATCATTCACAATGACGCCCTGAAAGTACAAATTATTACTTGTAGTCGCTGATCCGGATTTGTTCCTGGCAAAAGCTGTATTCGGCGGGGTCGTTGGAGGAAACGATGATAAGTCGGTTGCCGCCGTATTCGCGGATCAGCTGCTGGTAGAGGCTGATGCCGGCGGCGTCGAGGTTGGTGCAGGGCTCGTCGAGCAGTAAAACGCGGACGTCGGAGAAGATGGCAAGTGCGAGGCGGGCGCGCTGTTTCATGCCGGAAGAGAAGTGTCTTACCTGTTTGTGCCAGGCGGCGTCGAGGCCCACGATGCCGGCGATTTCCCGGGGTTTGAAGCCGGGCAGGAAGGTTTTGAACTGAAGATGGAATTCGAAGCATTCCTGCAGGGTCAGTTCTTCCACCACTTCCAGGTAGGGAGCTACGATGGCGCAATGGCGGAAGAACTGGTCTTGCGGGAGCAGTTGATCGTTGAAGAAGTATTCCAGTTTGCCTTCACTGTGATGGTGATGGCCGCTGATGATCTGCAGCAGGGTACTTTTGCCGGAGCCGTTGGGCCCGAGGATGGCGGAGCCGCCCGTGCCGGAGAAAGTATGGGTGCAACGACGGAAGATCCAGTCGTGGTTATACCGTTTTCCGACCTGGTTAAGCGAGATCGTCATTCGCCCGGGTGCTGTATCCTCTCATGATGCCGCGGCCGGAGTCGCGGATGAAGGAAAGGATTTCGTCCCTTTCGTCCGTGGCGGGGAATTCGGCTTCGATGATGCGGATGGCTTTGGAAATATTGTTGCCTTTCACGAAGAGGATGCGGTAGATGTCCAGGATGTGGTTGATCTTGTCCAGCGAGAATCCTCTGCGCTTGAGCCCGATGGAATTGACGCCGACGTACGACAGCGGTTCGCGGGCGGCTTTTACGTAGGGCGGCACGTCTTTACGGACGAGGGAGCCGCCGGTCACGAAGGCGTGGTTGCCCACTTTGCAGAACTGCTGAACGGCTACCATGCCCGCCAGTACCACGTGATCGCCGATGGTGATGTGCCCGGCGAGGGTGGTGTTGTTGGAGAACACGCAGTTGTTGCCGATGATGCAATCGTGCGCGATGTGGCTATAGGCCATGATGAGGCAGTTATTGCCGATGGATGTTTTCCAGCGGTCTTTGGTGCCCCTGTTAACGGTCACATACTCGCGAATGGTGGTGTTGTTGCCGATTTCCACGATGGTGTCCTCGCCTTCGAATTTGAGGTCCTGCGGAATGCCGGCGATCACCGCTCCGGGAAAGATGCGGCAGTTTTTGCCGATGCGGGCACCTTCCATGACGGTCACATTGGAACCGATCCAGGTGCCTTCTCCGATCTCGACATTTTTATGAATAACGGTAAAAGGATCGATTTTTACATTGGGCGCAACTTTGGCGTCCGGGTGGATGTATGTGAGCGGGTGAATCATGCTGTTATTTTATCCTTCGCGTTTTACAATTTGAGCAACCATGTCTGCTTCCGCCGCTACTTTATTGCCGACGAAGGCGGTTCCGCGCATTTCCACCAGGCCTCTGCGGATGGGGCTGAGCAGCTCCATTTTCAGTACCATGGTATCTCCGGGCATCACTTTTTGCTTGAATTTGCAATTATCGATCTTGAGGAAATAGGTATCGTAATTTTCCGGGTCCGGTTTCGGGTTGAGGGCGAGGATGCCGCCTACCTGGGCCAGGGCTTCGCAGATCAGTACGCCGGGCATTACCGGGTTGTTGGGGAAGTGCCCCTGGAAGATCTGCTCGTTGAAGGTGACGTTCTTGATGCCCACCACCAGCGTATCGCTCAGTTCGATGATCTTGTCTACCAGCAGCATCGGGTAACGGTGCGGCATGGTTTTCACGATGCGGTTGATGTCGTAGATCGCCGGTTGGTTGGGATCGTAGATGGGAACGTCGCGGTTATGCTTGTTCTTCTTGATATACGCCTTGATCTTTCGGGCAAACTCCACATTGGAAGCGTGCCCGGGACGGTTGGCGATGATATGCGCCTTGATGGGGTAGCCGATCAGGGCGAGGTCTCCCACGATATCGAGCAGCTTGTGGCGCGCGGGTTCGTTGGGGAAGTGAAGCTGTGCGTTATTGAGGATGCCTTCGCGCTGGTGAACGGAGATTTCCGCACGGTCGAAAGCCTTGGCGAGCCTGTTCAGCTCTTCTTCGCTCACGGCGCGGTCTACCACCACGATGGCGTTATTGATGTCTCCCCCTTTGATGAGGTTGTTGGCCAGCAGGTATTCCAGCTCGTGCAGGAACACGAAAGTACGGCACGGCGCGATGTCTTTCTTGAAATCGGCCAGGCTTTTCAGGTTGGCGTGCTGGGTACCGAGCACGGGAGAATTGAAGTCGATGAGCGTAGTGATGCGGTAATCCGGCGCCGGAAGGGCAGACATTTCCACTTTCTTCACTTCATCGTAATAGTTGATATTGGTGTCGATGGAATACCAGATCTTTTTGGCTTCCTGTTCCTGGATGCCCACTTCTTCGATAAGGTCGATGAAAGGGATGGAAGAACCGTCCATGATGGGGATTTCCGGTCCGTTCAGCTCGATCAGTACGTTGTCTACCCCCATGCCTACGAGCGCGGCGAGGATGTGTTCCACGGTGCTTACGCGGGCACCGTTATGCTCGAGCGTGGTGCCGCGGGCGGTATCCACTACATAGTCCACATCCGCTTTAACGATTGGCTGGTCCGGCAGATCGATGCGTTGGAATTTGATGCCGAAACCGGGCATTGCCGGCTTGAGGGTCATGTTCACATGCGCTCCTGTATGCAAACCAACACCAGAAATGGTCACGGGACCTTTCAGGGTCTGCTGGTTCTGTTGCTGAGTGTCCATCATTATAGCTACGTATTCAGTTTCTTTTTTTAATTACACGCCGGCTTTTTCCGCCAGCAGTTGCTTCACCATTTCTTCCAGCTCTTTGACCCGCTTTTCCAATTCCGGCAAATTTCTAAAAATTGCCTGACTTTTCAGTGAACTTTTATAATCGTACGCCGGGGAGCCGGTAAGGGCGGTATTGGGCGTGCTGATGGATTTCGATAATCCGCTTTGTGCGTTGATCCGGGTGCCGTCTGCGATCTGGATATGCCCGACGATGCCTACCTGCCCGCCGATCACGCAGTTCCGCCCGATCTTGGTGCTGCCGGAAATGCCCGATTGCGCCGCGATCACGGTATTCTGGCCGATTTCCACGTTGTGGGCGATCTGGATGAGGTTATCGAGCTTCACGCCGGAAAGGATCACGGTGGAGCCCATGGTGGCCCGGTCGATGGTCGTATTCGCACCGATCTCCACATCGTCGTGGATCACCACGTTGCCCACCTGGGGCACTTTTTTATACGAGCCGTCTGCCTGCGGCGCAAACCCGAACCCGTCTCCGCCGATCACGCAGCCGGCATGGAGGATCACGCGGTTGCCCAACACGCAATGGTCGTACACTTTCACGCCGGGGTACAGTACGGAGCCGGAACCGATCTTCACATTGTCTCCCAGGTACACGCCGGGGTAGATCTTCACGTTATCGCCCAGTTGCACGTTCTCGCCAAGATATGCGAAAGCGCCGATGAACACGCCGGTGCCCATTTTTACGGTGGCCGGAACGTGGGAAGGCTGCTGGATGCCGGTTTTGTTGCCCGCACCCGTCAGTTGCTGGTATTTCTCCAGCAACAGCGCGAAGGAGCTATATGCATCTTTCACACGGATGAGCGTGGGCTTCACGGGCCGGTCGATCTCCAGGGTATCATTCACGATGAGGATGGATGCCTGCGTGGTGTAAATGAATTCTTCGTACTTGGGATTGGCGATAAAACTTAACATGCCGTCCCCTGCCTCTTCTATTTTGGCGATATTGTGCACTTTCACTTCCGGGTCCCCCTCCAGCTTACCGTTCAGTATGGTAGCCAGCTGTAATGCGCTGAATTGCATAGTTATAATGTTGAAATGTTACCTTCCAGGCCGCCTCCGGATAATATTACCGTATTCACTAACATGTTAAGTTCATGTAAAACGTTGTTAGCCTAGAATTTTGGATGACAAATGTAGAATTTTTTTATCGGTCTTGCCAAAGTATGCGATACAAGGGCATTGTCGATGGATGAAATATCCCGCACGTTGCCGTCCTTATATAATATGTTAATCTTTTCATCTTCAGCATCATACGCCTTGAGGCTGGCCGCATCGGTGAACACGAAATATTCCGCTTCCGTTGCGGAAAGCCCCAGCTCCTGCATCGCTTTTTCCCGCAGCCCGGCCACTTCGGCCGCGCTGAACGGGTCGTTCCGCAGCGTAACCTTGAAAAGTTGGCGGTTCACGAGCCACCGGCACAGCGTGCCCAGCGTCTTGTCTTCATGCCCCGCCCACACTTTTATGGCGCCCATGATGTCGTAATCGTCCAGCAGGCAGAACTGCGCCAGCACTTCGGGATCGCGCTCAAACTCCTGGCGCCCCACCCGCCCGTACAGGAAGTACCGCAGCGCGGGGGAACCGAACAGCTCCACGCCCTGCCCCGCGAGCACCTTGGCCCGCATCAGCACGCGCACCAGCATGTTTTCCGCGCTCAGCACCGTTTTATGCAGGTACACCTGCCAGTACATGAGCCGCCTCGCCACAATGAACTTCTCGATGGAATAAATCCCTTTTTCCTCCACCATCAGCTCCCCGCCGGCCACCGTCAGCATCTTGATGATCCTGTCGTACGAGATCACCCCTTCCGAAACGCCCGTATAAAAGCTGTCTCGGCTCAGGTAATCCATCCGGTCTACGTCTAACTGGCTGGAAACCAATTGATGCAGGAATTTTTTATGATACCGGTCGTTAAAAATATCCAAAGTCAGGTCCAGCGCGCCGTCCATCTCCCGGTTAAGGGTCTGCATGAGCAGTTGGGAAATCTCCTCGTGGGAAACACCTTCCACCAGCGTATGCTCCAGCGCATGGGAATATGGCCCATGCCCCACATCATGCAATAATATGGCCATTTTCGCGGCCACTTCCTCCTCTTCCGATATTTCCACCCCCTTTCCCTTCAATTCCGCCAGCGCACAGCTCATCAGGTGATATGCGCCCATACTGTGATGGAAACGGGTATGCATGGCGCCCGGGTACACCAGGTGCGCCAGCGCCATCTGGTGGATCCGCCGCAACCGCTGGTAGTAGGGGTGCGACAGGAGGCTGAATATCAATGGATGATCGATTGTTATAAACCCATACACCGGGTCGTTCACAATCTTGCGTTTTCGGTCAGTCATTCGGTCATTTTATATCGATCGGTACAAATCTACGCCATCCGCGCTAACTTTTGCTGTAGGGAAAGCCGCGCCCCGGCGTTTTTACACCGCATGGGTACGATTTTTGACCGTATCTAAATATTTGCCAATATATTCTAAATAAATTCGTAATTCGTATACATGAATCAAATCAACATACTCTGGGTGGACGATGAGATCGATTCCCTCAAATCGCAGATCATCTTCCTGGAAAATAAAGGATACCACGTTTCCGCACTCACCAACGGGTACGACGCGCTGGAATTCCTCCGTGACAATATCGTGGACGTGGTGCTGCTCGACGAGTCGATGCCCGGCATCACCGGCCTCGAAACCCTCGGGAAGATCAAGGAAATCAACCAGCAGATCCCCGTGGTCATGATCACGAAGAACGAGGCGGAAAACGTTATGGACGAGGCCATCGGTTCCCAGATCACCGATTACCTCATCAAACCCGTCAACCCCAACCAGGTATTGCTGTCGCTCAAGAAAATCATCGACAACAAGCGCCTCGTGGCGGAAAAGACCACAACGGCCTACCAGCAACAGTTCCGGACGCTGTTCATGGCCCTTAACGATAATCCGAACCACGAAGAATGGGCCGATATCTACAAAAAACTCGTGTATTGGGAAATGGAAATGGCGAAATCCGACTCGCCCGAAATGCTGGAAGTGCTGCAGTCCCAGAAATCCGAAGCCAACACCGAGTTCGCCAAATTCATCGCCCGGAATTATGCGGATTGGGTGGCCCCCGGCGCCAAAAACGCGCCCATCATGAGCCACACCCTCTTCTCGAAGAAAGTGCTTCCCCTGCTCGACCCTTCCGTCCCCAACTTCTTCATCCTCATCGATAACCTCCGGTACGACCAGTGGAAAGCCATCCAGCCCATCTTCTCCGAATCGTTCCGGGTGGTGGAGGAAGACACCTTTTACAGCATCCTCCCCACATCCACCCAATATGCCCGCAACGCCATTTTTGCCGGCATGCTGCCGATAGACATCGAAGCGAAATTCCCCGATGAATGGAAGAACGACGACGAAGAAGGCGGCAAAAACCTCCACGAAGAGAAATTCATCGCCGCGCAGCTGGCCCGCCTCAAAATGGACCCGAAATTCTCGTATACGAAAGTGGTGCACCATGCAGACGGGCAGCATCTCGTCAACAATATCCACAACCTGCTGAACTATCCGCTGAACGTGATCGTTTATAACTTCGTGGACATGCTCAGCCATGCGCGGACGGAAATGGAAGTGTTGAAAGAACTGGCGGGCGACGAAGTGAGCTACCGTTCCATCACCACCAGCTGGTTCGAGCATTCGCCCCTTCACCAGGCGCTGAAGAAGATTTCGGACAGGAAGATCAACCTGATCATAGCTACAGACCATGGCTCCGTGCGCGTGAAAACGCCGGTGAAAGTGATCGGCGACAAGCAGACCACCACCAATCTGCGATACAAGCACGGCCGCAACCTGAACTATGACCCCAAGGAAGTACTGGCCTTCCGCGACCCGAAAGATGCCGGGCTGCCGCGGCCGAATGTCAATTCTTCTTATATCTTTGCCCGTGGAGACGGATACCTCTGCTATCCGAACAATTATAATTTTTTTGTGAACTATTACCGCAACACCTTCCAGCACGGCGGGATCTCGCTCGAAGAGATGATCGTACCGGTGGCGAAGATGGTGAGCAAATAGCTAAACAACGGGAGAACATATGAACCTGAAGAGTACCCCCGCCAACCTGGCGAAGCTGGAGAAGATTTTTGACGAGGCGAAATATATTATTCGCTACGAAAAAGGAACGTTCAACTCCGGCTACTGCATCCTGGAACACAAGAAAGTAGTGGTGGTGAACAAATTCCTGAACGTGGAAGGCCGTATCAATACCCTGCTCGACATCCTGCCGTCCATCGCCCTGGAAGAAGGCTTCCTGACGCCGGAATCGCAGAAGCTCTACCGCCAGGTGCTCGACAGCCGCGCCGAAATGGCCGCTGCCGCCGCCAAAGAGGAAACGTCGAAGAACGAGGCCGGGGAAGACGGGGCCGAAGACGAAACCGCTGACGAAAACCCGGAAACCCCGCAGCCGTGAAAGTAACCTTCCTCGGTACGGGCACCTCGCAGGGCGTGCCTGTCATCGCCTGTCCGTGCAACGTTTGCGCCTCTTCAGACCTGCGGGACAACCGCCTCCGTTCCAGCATCCTCATCTCCGACGAAAAGGCCGGCAATATCGTTATCGATACCACGCCCGATTTCCGCTACCAGATGCTCCGCGCACAGGTGAAGCGGCTGGAAGCCGTGGTCATCACACATTCCCACAAAGACCACATCGCCGGGATGGACGATATCCGCGCCTTCAACTATTTCCAGCAGCAACCCATCGACATTTACGCTTCGGATTATTCGCAGGACGTGATCATGCGCGAGTTCTCCTACGCGTTCGCCGATTTCAAATACCCCGGTATTCCCGAACTGAACCTGCAGCCGATCGGTAACGAACCGTTTTTCGTGAACGGCCTGAAATTCACGCCCGTCAACGTTTTGCATCATAAAATGCCCGTACTGGGCTTCCGCTTCGGCGACTTCACCTACATTACCGACGCCAATTTCATCGCGCCGGAAGAAAAGGAAAAGGTCCGCGGGTCGAAAGTGCTTGTGCTCAACGCGCTCCGCCGCGAAAAACACATCTCCCATTTCACGCTCGACGAAGCCATCGAACTGGGCCGGGAGCTGGAAGTGCCGCAGGTGCTATTTACGCATATCAGCCACCAGCTTGGGTTGCATGCGGAAGTGGAACCGATGTTGCCCGAAGGGATGCACCTCGCATTTGACGGGCTCGAAATAAATTTGTGATCGAAAAAAAAACTACATTCGGCGCTCATAAAAACCATTGTTTGTGCCGGACTCCTTTTTCGATTTTTCCCGTCGGGAACGGCAGGGCATTGCCTGCCTGCTGATCCTCATCGTAATTTTCCAAT
Source organism: Chitinophaga rhizosphaerae (assembly GCF_003958645.1). GTDB lineage: Bacteria > Bacteroidota > Bacteroidia > Chitinophagales > Chitinophagaceae > Chitinophaga > Chitinophaga rhizosphaerae. The sequence goes on along the minus strand of NZ_RXLO01000002.1, from coordinate 304,764 downwards.
GTTTACCGGCCGTCTGGCTGCATATCCGCCCATTGCCGCCGCCCGCGGATACGCTGGGCATGGCGGAGGCGGAGCGCGCGGTAGCGGGGCTCCTGGCGGAAGGGGCGCGCGAGAAAACGCGGCGGCACGACAGTATGCGCGCCAGTTGGAAAGGCAAATCCTACCGTAAAGACAGTGCATTCCGCAAACCCTGGCAGCGCGATACCGCGAGGAAGAAATCCTGGGAGCGGAAGCCGCCGCCGGTGATTGGAATTAATGCAGCGGATAGTGCGGAATGGGAACGTTTGCCATACATCGGTGCGGGGTACGCGGGGCGCATTGTACGGTTCCGGAACCGGCTCGGCGGCTTCCACAGCGTCATACAAGTAGGTGAAACCTACGGTTTACCCGATTCCGTATTTAAAAAAATTCAACCTTATTTACGACTGGGTGATGAATCTCTAAGAAAGATCGATGTCAACGAGACAGATGAAAAATCTTTGGCCGATCATCCATACATCAACACGAAATTGGCCCGTGCTATCATACGATATCGCAGTGCCAACGGGCGTTTCAGGCAGGTGAGCGACCTAATGGCGCTGCCTTTGGTGAATGACTCCATTTATCGTAAAATTGAAAAATACTTAATCGCCCCTTAAAACGTATTTCAGGTTATGAACTTTCAGCCAACGGACATGCAACAACAGATCGCCCAGGTGATCAAAGATTTCGGGAAAACGAACATCCAGCCGCATATTATGGAGTGGGACGAATCGCAGACTTTCCCTGCAGACCTGTTTCACCGCATGGGGGAGCTGGGGCTGATGGGTGTGCTGGTGCCGGAAGCCTATGGCGGCTCGGGGCTCGGTTACCTGGAATATGTGACGGTCATCAGCGAAGTGGCGCGGCTTTGCGGTGCGGTAGGGCTGAGCCTGGCAGCGCATAACAGTTTGTGCACCGGGCATATCCTGCAATTCGGTAACGAAGAACAGAAACAGCGATGGCTGCCCAAACTCGCATCCGGCCAATGGATCGGCGCATGGGGCCTCACAGAGCCCAACACCGGGTCAGACGCCATGAACATGAAATGTACGGCCAAGAAGGAAGGTGATGAATGGGTGCTTAACGGCACCAAATGCTGGATCACGCACGGGAAAAGCGGAAACGTGGCCGTGGTGATCGCCAGAACAGGCGCGGTGCGCGACAGTCATGGCATGACGGCCTTCGTAGTGGAGCGCGGAACGCCTGGTTTCAGCGGCGGGAAGAAAGAAAACAAACTCGGCATGCGGGCTTCCGAAACCGCCGAAATGATTTTCGATAATTGCCGCATCCCGGCGGGGAACATGCTGGGCAAGGAGGGAGAAGGTTTCATCCAGTCGATGAAAGTGCTCGACGGCGGGCGCATTTCCATTGCAGCGCTCTCGCTCGGCATCGCGAAAGGCGCGTACGACGCGGCTTTGAAATATTCGCAGGAACGCCACCAGTTCGATAAACCGATCTCCAGTTTCCAGGGTATTTCCTTTAAACTGGCGGACATGGCCACGCAGATCGCCGCGGCGGAATTGCTGACCATGCAGGCGGCCGATATGAAGAACAAGCATTTACCCATGACGAAACAGGCCGCCATGGCCAAATACTACGCTTCGGAGATCGCGGTATCGGTAGCCAATGAAGCCGTGCAGGTTTTCGGGGGATATGGTTACACGAAGGATTTCCCGGTGGAGAAGTTTTACCGCGATGCGAAGCTGTGTACCATCGGCGAGGGCACGAGCGAAATCCAGAAGATCGTCATCGCAAGGGAAGTCCTCAAATCCTGACAGTAAAAGTAAAAGGTCAACTCATAGTCAGCGGCTGGCTCCCACAGGGGCCGGCCGCTGCGGTGATACGGCAGTTGCCATGAATTGTGCCGTTTTTCGGTTAATTTTAGGGGAGCATTTTCCGCTACTTTTGAAACCAACAATTATGATCATTGAAACGCAACATATGCCACCGTTGGCCCGTTGGATCGGAGGCGTCATCGGGGCTCCGCTGCTCGTACTTTTTATGTACAAGGCCGTAACTACCGGAGAATGGCTGGAAATGGGCATCGCATCCGCGGTGTTGCTGTTGGGATTGGGCGGTATGCTGATGTGGCTGCATATGCGGCTGGAGGCCGACGAACAGGGGATTCAACTGAAAATCCGGCCCGTATTGCGACTGCAGCGGAATTTTCCGTGGGAGGAATTGACGGATGTGACTTTGCTGGGGGCAGGGCGCAATTTCGGTGGATGGGGCATCCGGTATGTGGGAGACGGATGGGGGTACATTTTCGAAGGGAATCAGGTGCTGAAATTGAAATTGCGTAATGGGAAAACACGATATATTACGACCAATTCCGCCGAAGATATCCTGCGGTTATTCCACCGTGGACAGGGAAAGTCCGCCATGAAATAGTCCCGCTGCCGATCGGGACATTTCCATCCAACCCTTTTGCCCACGGTTTTCTATTTTGACCTTACTGCATACTATTTTATCTGGATACCATGGGTTGGCCCGCACTTCCGTAAAGATATAATCAATCGATTGCAATTTTACAATTTGTTGAAAATGATTTCATTACTTTTTATTGTTAACTTTTATAAATTGCGCCCATTAATCCTGACAAATGACAACCTTAGAAGACCAATTGAATCACCTCTTCCCCGAGGCCTCCGCCATTCCGGCGGAGTATGATCTGCCCGGGGAAATCCACCAACGGAGCTACCTGTCTGACGGCGTTATGAAGAACTGGCATGGAGACGTGCATACCGTGTTATCGCCTGTCTGCGTCAAAACCCCCACAGGCCAGGAACGCCGCGTCATCGGGTCGTACCCCCTGTGTGGGCCCGACGAAGCTATGGAATCCCTCAACGCCGCCGTGGCAGCCTATGCAGACGGCAGGGGAGAATGGCCGACCATGTCGGTAGCCGAGCGCATCGCCTGCGTGGAAAAATTCACCGGCCGCATGATCGCAAAAAAGCAGGAAGTGGTAAAGCTCATCATGTGGGAGATCGGTAAATCCTACACCGATTCCGTGAAGGAGTTCGACCGCACGGTCGAGTACATCCATGCTACCATCGATGCGCTGAAGAACCTCGACCGCAAGTCGTCTTCCTTCGCCATCGAACAGGGCATCATCGGGCAGATTCGCCGCAGCCCGCTCGGGGTGGTACTGTGCATGGGGCCTTTCAATTATCCCCTGAACGAAACTTTCACGACGCTGATCCCCGCGCTCATCATGGGCAACACGCTGCTTTTCAAACCTCCCAAACATGGTACCCTGTTGCATTTCCCGCTCCTCGAAGCCTTCCGCGACTGTTTCCCGGCGGGTGTGGTCAACACCATTTACGGCCGCGGCAACCAGATCATCGCGCCGCTCATGGAATCCGGGAAAATCAACGTGCTCACGCTGATCGGCTCCAGCAAAGTGGCCAACCAGCTGAAAAAAATGCACCCGAAAGTGAACCGCCTCCGCGCGATTTTGGGCCTCGACGCCAAGAACGCCGCCATCATCACCGAAAAAGCCGACATCGACCTTGCCGTGAAGGAATGTGTACTGGGATCACTTTCGTTTAATGGTCAACGTTGTACCGCCATCAAGATCATTTACGTGCACAGCAGTGTGGCAGCGGCTTTCCTGGAGAAGATGACGGCGGCTGTCAGCCAGCTTAAATCCGGGATGCCCTGGGAGAAAGACGTATTCCTCACACCGCTGCCGGAACCCCAGAAGCCGGGCTACCTCCAAAGCTGCGTGGCGGATGCCGTAGCCCATGGCGCAAAGGTGATCAATCCCTTCGGTGGCGCGGCCAACGCATCGTTCGTGTACCCCGCCATCGTGTATCCCGTCAATGAAAAAATGAAACTCTACCGCGAAGAGCAATTCGGCCCGGTGATCCCGGTGGTGCCGTTCGACGATATCGAAACACCCATCCGCTACCTCATCGAAGCAGACCATGGCCAGCAAGTGGCCCTGTTCTCGAACGATGCGGCGGAACTGGCTTCCCTGATCGATCCGCTGGTAAACCAGGTGAGCCGTGTCAACATCAATTGCCAATGTCAAAGAGGACCAGACATCTTTCCGTTCACCGGCAGAAAGGATTCCGCGGAGGCTACGCTCTCCGTTTTCGACGCCTTACGCGCGTTTTCCATCCGCTCTTTGGTGGCTACAAAACAGACCGAAGAGAACAAAGCGCTCATAAATGAGATCGTAAGTGCCCAATCTTCGAACTTTTTATCAACAAAGTATATATTTTAATCAACTGTAAAGGCGCTGCTGTCTCATAACTTAGTGATAGCGATCGCTTTTTTTTACATTATTTTGAATATTTACACCTTAGTGTGATGGAAAATTGATAACAGAAAGTTAAATTTGAGTTAATTACTTTCCTTACCAATTTATCAACCTAAACATTAAGAAAGATCGAGAAAATTTTACTCCAAAAAGAAACCGCCTCACTCTGAGGCGGTTTTTATTTTGCCCTGGAGGAGTGTAGCCCTGGTTCTTTCCATTCTTTCTCCTTCACATTTGCCATGCCTTCAGCTTCGCCGGCGGAAAGCCGTACAGCCGCTTGAACGCTGCGGAGAAGTGATTGGGCGAGCTGTAGCCGAGGAAGTCGGCCACTTCGTTCACATTTCTTTTTTCTTCGACGATGAGCCGGCGCGCGGTTTTCATCCGCATTTCCTGCACGTATCCGAACACGGTGTTGCCGAATAATTGCTTGAATCCTTTTTTCAGTTTGAATTCATTCAGGCCAAACCGGCGGCAAAGAAAATTAAGGCTCAGTTGTTGGTCGAGGAAATGCTCGCGCAGGAAATCCTTCACGGATTGCAGGCGTGAAACATCGGCGGGGGGAATGATACGCCCGGGCCCTGCCTTCACCTGGAAGTGAAGTAATGCCTGCAGGGGATCCCAGTCTCCGGCGAAATCAGGTTCGGGCACGGTAGCGTGGTCCATGAAGAATGCATGCGTGGAAACCGCGTCCTGCGCGGTGATTGAAACTTTTGGGGTCATAACGTAATCCGATTATCGTACAGTATTATCCGTTTTGCGTACCACCTGGGGTTGTGGCGGCACGTACTTTTGATGTCACAAAAATAATCAATCTCATGATGCGGAAAATACTGAAATGGACAGGCGGAATCATCGCCGTTCTCATTACCGGGGTACTTATTTTTTATTTCATCATGCATATCATGGTGAAAAATAGTAGAGACAAAATCTACAACGTAGAAGTACGGATGTTCGATATTCCTTCGGATTCCGCTTCCATAGCGGCTGGTGCGCATATCTACGCAACGCGCGGCTGTGCAGACTGTCATGGTGCCGATCTCGGCGGAAAAAAATTCCTCGACGAAGGGCCCATCGGCAGGATATACGGTACCAACCTCACCCGCGGCAAAGGCGGGCGGGCGGCGGATTACACGGATCGCGACTGGTTACTGGCGCTGCGCCACGGCATCCGGAAAGACGGGAAGCCTTTGCTGGTCATGCCTTCGTATGAGTATTACAAAATGACGGACGAAGACCTTGGCACCCTGATCGCCTATCTCAAATCCGCCACCCCGCGCGATAACGAAACGGCTGCACCCAGCCTGGGGCCCCTCGGCACGGTGCTTTCCGGCATCGGCCAGCTACCCCTTATCCCGGCTGAAAAAATCGATCACGCCTGGCGGCCGGGCCCCCCGGTAGCGAAAGGCCCTACCGCTGAATACGGCCAATATCTTTCCATGTCCTGCACCGGCTGTCACAAGCCCAACCTGAAAGGCGGCGAAAGCCCCATTCCCGGCGGCGTATTCGTACGGGACATCACGCCTTCGGGCAATATCGGCAAATGGTCGGAAAAGGAATTCATCGCCGTGCTGCGGACCGGCAATACGCCCGACGGCCGTGCACTGAAGAACGACGATATGCCATGGCAGATGACGAGCCAGTATTCCGACGAGGAACTGACCGCATTGTACAGATATTTAAAGACCCTGTAACTATGGCCCTCCCGGGAACGATATACTATCCGGTGACGGCGGCGAAGCGGAGTTTGGAAGAAAATTTTGGAACGGCATAGGGGGGAAGCGGTGGATGTCGCGTTATACGATGGAATTGGAACATTTTTATAAACAGGCAGAGGCGCCCGGAAGCGCCTCTGTATAAAATCGATGAGTATGTTATTGTTGCTAGTGTCTGCCGCGCAGAATTCGCGTGATTTCATCTATTGCCTGGTGTCTGACGCTTGCCGCAGCATCCGCCGCGCGGCATAACCGTTGTTAATCCAGGAAATCTTCAGCGGCGTCCGGCTTTTTGGGTTGGGCGCCGCCTGCCATTCCGGCGAACCACACGTCTACGTTGCCCGCGATCATGGGGGGCAGCTTGCTTTTTACGAAATCTTTTACGGCTTCGATGGCTTTTACGGCCTGCTCGTCGTTAACGCCGGCTTTATCTTTCACTTGCTGGATGAGCTCTTGCATCTGGACTAATTTTATCGGTTTGGAATTCGGGTGATCAGGCTACCTTGAGTGCCACGAGCGTGCTTTTTTCGAGCTTATCGGCCGCCAGGGCACGGGTGAGCACGAAAGATTTTTCGGTGGTGCTGGGCAGGTTGAACATGGCATCCGCCAGTACCACTTCGCAGATGGAGCGGAGGCCGCGGGCGCCCAGTTTGTATTCCAGCGCTTTTTCCACGATGTAGTCCACTGCATCGTCTTCCACGTCGAACTCGATGCCTTCCACCTTGAACAGTTTTTTGTACTGTTTGATGAGGGCGTTGCGCGGTTGGGTGAGAATGGCTTTCAGCGCGTCTTTATCGAGGGTGTTCAGGTAGGTTACCACCGGCAGGCGGCCCAGCAGTTCGGGGATGAGGCCGAATTGCTTGAGGTCTTGCGAATTCACGTAACGCAGGATGTGCTTGCGGTTTTGTTCTTCCTGTTCCTTGTTCACCGTGAACCCGATGGAATGGGTCTGGATACGGCGGGAGATGATCCGGTCTACACCGTCGAACGCGCCGCCGCAGATGAACAGGATATTCTGGGTATTTACCTTGATGAGTTTTTGCTCGGGGTGCTTGCGGCCGCCTTGCGGGGGAACGAGCACTTCGGTGCCTTCCAGGAGTTTAAGGAGGCCTTGCTGAACGCCTTCGCCGCTCACGTCGCGGGTGATGGACGGGTTATCGCTCTTGCGGGCGATCTTGTCGATCTCGTCGATATACACGATCCCTCTTTCGGCGGCTTCCACGTCGTAATTGCAGACCTGGAGGAGGCGGGTGAGGATGCTTTCCACGTCTTCGCCCACATAGCCGGCTTCGGTGAAAACCGTAGCGTCTACGATGGTGAAGGGAACGTTGAGGAGGCGGGCGATGGATTTGGCGAGGAGGGTTTTACCCGTACCGGTTTCGCCGACCATGATGAGGTTCGATTTTTCGATTTCCACGTCATCTTCCGTTACCTGCTGGTTGAGGCGTTTGTAGTGGTTGTAAACGGCCACGGCGAGGATTTTCTTCGCATCGTCCTGACCGATCACGTATTCATCCAGGAAATGCTTGATTTCCACCGGTTTCGAGACTTTCGGGACGAAGTGCGAGGGGCCGCTTTTGCGGGGCGCTTCGCCTGCGGGGCTCAGTTCCTGCTCAATGATCTCCTGCGCGTTGGCCACACAGTTTTCACAGATATGGCCGTCTGCACCTGCGATCAATATCCTTACCTCGTCTTTGTTCCGGTTGCAGAACGAACAGCGTATCTTGGATTCTTTCATTTATCTGGTTTTTAGTGTAAGGCTGTTGCAGCCTCGATTACGAGGTTACAAAATTACGGTTTTTTGCCGGGTTTCGGAAGGGGAAAACCTACCCGTTGCCCCATCCCGCTTTCAACTTAACAAATTCTTACATATGATGGATTATTGCCGTTCGTAGCCCGGTTTGGCGGGTTGGGGAAACAAAAAAAACGCTCCCGGTCGGGAGCGTTTTTTTATGCGTTTGTCCGGAGATTACTGGGGTGTGTTGCCACCTTCCACAGCTTTCTTGCGGGGATTTTTGTCCAGAACGTCGTCGATGATACCATATTCCTTGGCTTCGTCGGCCGTCATCCAGAAGTCGCGGTCGCCGTCTTTTTCCACTTTTTTCACGGGTTGGCCGCAGTGGGAGGCGATGATTTCGTTCAGCTCTTTTTTCAGCTTCACGAATTCGCGTGCGGTGATCTCGATGTCGGAGGTTTGGCCTTCCGCACCGCCGTGGGGCTGGTGGATCATTACGCGGGCGTGCTTCAGGGCAGTGCGTTTGCCTTTGGTGCCGGCAACCAGCAGTACGGCGCCGAAGGAGGCGGCCATGCCGGTGCAGATGGTGGCGATGTCGGGCGAAACGATCTGCATGGTATCATAAATACCCAGACCGGCATATACGGAGCCGCCGGGGCTGTTGATGTACATCTGTATATCGCGGTTACGGTCGGCCGATTCGAGGAACAGCAACTGTGCGGTGATTACGTTGGCCACATAGTCGTTCACGGGATCGCCGAGGAAGATGATACGGTCTGCCATGAGGCGGGAGAACACGTCCATCTGCGTAACGTTCAACTGGCGCTCCTCGATGATATAAGGAGTGAGCGAATTGATGCGGGAGTTACGGGCATAACTATCTACAACCAGGCTGCTGATCCCGCGGTGGTGAATCGCATATTTCCGGAATTCGTCATTAATGTTCATGATGGTGATGTTTATGAGGTAATTTAACAAAATCTTCTGCAGTAATTTCCTCTTCTTTTACGTTCACCTTGGTTTCGGCCCAGTTGAACAGCTTCTGGGTAATGAGCTCACGATAAGTCTGGTCCACGTATTTCTCGTCTTGCAGCAGGCGCTCCAGGTAGCTGTCCATCCACTCAGCCTGGTCGCCGCCGAGGCCGTAGTAAGACAGGAGCTTGGTGCGGGCGTTGTCTTTCAGTTCGTCGAAAGAAACGTCGATTTTGTTATCGCGGATCAGTTTGTCGCTGATGAGCGTCCAGCGCAGCTGATGGTCGAAGTTCGGGTATTCCTGTTCGGCTTCGGCTTCCGTTTTCGGGTTTTCGCCGCCTTTCTGGAGCCAACGTTTCAGGAACTCTTTCGGGAGTTCGATCGGCGTTTCGTGCACCAGCGTCTCGAACAGGTCGTTGTGCAGGTGGTTGGTGGCTTCCTGTTTCCAGTATTTGCCGATCTCTTCGCGGAGTTTTTCGCGGAAAGCTTCGGCGGTAGCGATGTTCTGGCCGGGGTACACTTCGTTGAAGAATTCCTCGTTCAGTTCACGTTTTTCGATCAGGGTCAGCTTGGTGATGGTGAGCTGGAAGTATTTTTTCGCAGCGTCTTTATCGTTAGCGAGGCCGAGGTCTTTGGTGATGTATTCGATACGGTCTTTATCGAAAGCTTTGGAAAGCTGGAACACGATGGTGTCGCCTACTTTTTTGCCCATCAGTTTTTCCTGTGCGGCGGCGGAGAAGGTTTTTACAAGCAGTGAGTTTTCTTTTTTCTCTGCGCCTTCTGCGATGTTGCCTTTGCTGTCTGTCTCAATGAACTCGAGGTTCAACACATTGTTCTCGGAAGTAACGGTTTCGGGCTCGCTGGATTTGCCGCCTTTCAGTTGCAGACGGTCCAGTTCCTGGTCAACGATCTCGTCGGTCACCTTTACGCTGTAGCGGGTGAGGGAAGTTTTCGCCAGCAGGGGATCTACGTCGAACGCAGGTTTGAGGCCCACTTCAAAAGCGAAGTCGAATTCCGCAGGTGTATTGTAATCGAAGTTTTTCGGTTCGTTCTCGAGGGAGAGAGGCTGGGCGAAGATTTCCAGCTTTTCGGTCTGGATATAACCCATCAGTTCCTTTTCCACCGTTTTCAGCACTTCGTCTGCAAACAGCGCCTGGCCGCTCATTTTTTTGATCATGCCGGCGGGAACCTGGCCTTTCCGGAATCCAGGGATGTTGGCTGTTTTGGAAAAATGCTTGACAGCTTTCTCGAAATTAGGAAGGTAGTCTTCCTGGCTCACTTTCACAGTGATCTTATCATTTAATAAACCAATGTTCTCTCTGGTTACGGTTGCCATTTTTGCTTTTTGTTAATATTAAAAACACAGAAAATATACTTGTTCGTCTTTCCGTGCCCAATCCCGTCAACCAAGATTGTGCCACGGGCCCGCAGTGCGGAAAACCTGCCTTTTTAGCAGGGCGGGCGGGCCGCCAGACCGACAGAATATCACCGACCGGGCCGCAAACGAATTTTTGGCTTCCTCTAAATCAGTTAATCTCAACGGTTTGTGAAAAAATGCCACTGCCGGCGAAGCGCGAAGATAGTGCGTTTTCCCGAAATTATGGCCCCGGGGTAGTCATATTAGGGCGGATCTTCATGCGTGCCCTCAGCGCCAGGCCCGCGGCGTAAACCGGAACGGCACTTCACCGGCGACAACGATCCGCGGGGGATCATCCCCGCTGCCAGTTCTCCGGGAAAATGGGCCCTAGCGCCCCGAAAGATTGCTGATTTTCATTTGCCGCTCCATTTTTCCTTAATCGATCAGCGCCAGGAGGCGGTCGCGCACCAGCAGGCAGGCGCCGGCCATGCCCGCATGTTCTCCCTTGCGGGAAAGCACGAGCCTGGTATCGTTATTCACCAGCGTCAACGAAAATTTATTGATCGCGCTGCGGATGGGCAGTAAAATGTAATCGCCGGTGGAAGCGAGCGCCCCGCCGAGGATCACTACTTCCGGGTTGAGGATATTGATGAGGATGGCGATCCCCCGGCCGAGTTTTTCCCCGATTTCCGCGATGAGCTCGATAGCGAGGGTATCTTCCTGCTTCACGGCGGCGAGGATGTCTTCCAGTTGCACATCGTCCGGATTGGGGATGCGCCTGGCCACGACGCTGGTTGCCCCTTCGCGGAGGCGGCGGATGAACAGGCGGGTGAGCGCGGCGCCGGAAGCTTCCGTTTCCAGGCAGCCTTTCTTTCCGCAATGGCAAAGGATTTCGTTGTCGAAAACCGGGATATGGCCGATGTCTCCCGCGAAGCCGGATTTGCCGTAATATAATTGTCCGTTCAGCAGCAGCCCCATGCCGATGCCGTGCTCGAGGTTGATAAAGAACGCGTTTTTCTCGTGATAGGCGCCGCTGCTGAATTCACCGTAAGCCACGGCGCGGGAGTCGTTTTCCAGGAACGTGGGAATGCCCAGCCGCTGCTCGATCACCTTGCTGAGCGGGTCTTCCTGGAAATGGAAGAAGCTGTAACTGTAACCGGAGCGGTAATTGATGCGGCCGGAAAGGTTTACGCCGATGCCGATGACTTTCCTTTTCCCTTTTCCCGAAGCGGCGATGAACCCGGTGATGATGTCGCACAGCCGGCAGAGGGCTTCCGGGGTGTTCTTGAGATGGAAAGGCACCTTTTCCTGGGTGCGGACGAGGTTGTTCCGGAAATCCCCCAGGCCGAGGTTCACATAATATTGCTTGATATCCACCCCCACGAAAAAGAACGAATCCGGTTCCAGACCGTACACATTGGGCCGCCGGCCCGCCGCCGCCTCAATCTTCCCGTAATCCTTTACCAGTCCGTCGGCGATCAGTTCGTTGATCAGCTCGCCTACCTTCGGCACGCTGGCGTTCAGCTCGCGGCTCAGGTCGGCGATGGTGGCGTTGCCCGCGTTCACGAACCACGACAAAATCTGCTTCTTCTGCTGCAGGTTCTTGTACGCTACGCCCGTGATGGCATCGTTGCGGAGATCTTCGAAAAAGGTGTGACGGCTCATGTCGCTGCTACTTCATTAAAGGGTTCAAAGTAGCAAAATTTGCCCCAAGGTTTATATCCATATCATTTATTAAAATAATTAAAAAACTAGTTGTAGTATTCTAAATAAAATTGTTATTTAGTGTCCTGCATTATACCGGGCGCCGTCGAAGCGGGACGCGTGCCGGATATGATCGAGAACCCGTGGACCGGTAGCCGCGTTATGAGAAACTGTGCTTCCTGGCAACCGTTCCGCTTTCATCTGTAAACCGCTTTTCATGCAATCGATTTTCGTCGGGAGAAGGAAAGGCTGTCCGCAATGGCCCGCCGCCGCGTCTTTTGTTACGATCCGATTCAGAACTTTTATTATCAACTTATGAACCTGTTACAAATCGCGGAGCAGTACCGCGACAACCTGCTGAACGATGTGATCCCATTTTGGCTGAAACATTCCATAGACGAAGAGTTTGGCGGATTTTTCACCTGTCTCGACCGGGAGGGGAACGTTTTCGATACCGATAAATTCGCTTGGCTGCAGGGCCGCCAGGTGTGGACGTTCGCCATGCTCTGCAACAGGCTGGGCATGCGCGACGAATGGCTGAAAACCGCCGAGCACGGGGCCGATTTTATGTTGCGCCATGGCCGGGACGCAAATGAGAACTGGTATTTCAGTCTTACCCGCGAAGGCCGCCCCCTCGTGCAGGCGTACAACATTTTTTCCGACTGCTTCGCCGCCATGGCGTTCGCGCAGCTGGGCAAAGCCACCGGCAAGGCGGAGTATGATGATGTGGCGCTGCGCACGTTTCAAGGCATTCTTTCGCGGTTCAGCCAGCCGAAGGGCCACTACTCCAAAGCCGTTCCCGGGACGCGGCCGCTGAAGGGGCTATCGCTCCCCATGATCCTTTCCAACCTGGTGCTGGAAGTGGAACATGTGCTGCCGCGCGAAACGGTAGACAGCACCATCCGCGAATGCGTGCGTGCGGTGATGGAAGATTTTTACGATCCGGAAACCGGGCTCATCATGGAAAACGTGACGCCAAACGGGCGGCTGTCGGATTCTTTCGAAGGCCGCCTCGTATCGCCCGGGCACAGCCTGGAATCCATGTGGTTCCTTATGGACATCGCGCATCGCCTGGGCGATGAAAACCTTATGCATAAGTGTAAAGACATCGCTTTGCGCATGCTTGCATTCGGATGGGATGGAGAATTCGAAGGGATTTTCTATTTTTTGGACGCGAAAGGACGGCCTCCGCAACAACTGGAATGGGACCAGAAGCTCTGGTGGGTGCATCACGAAGCCATTGTGGCCATGCTGAAAGGTTACCGCTACACCGGCGACGAGCGTTGCCTCCAGTGGTTTCACCGGTTGCATCACTATACCTGGCGGCATTTCCGCGACCCCGCGTTCGGCGAATGGTTCGGGTACCTAAACCGCAGGGGAGAAGTGCTGCTGCCGCTGAAGGGCGGGAAATGGAAAGGATGTTTCCATGTTCCGCGCTCGCTGTTCCTCAGTTGGAAAACGCTGGAGGAGATCGCCGTTTCGCAAACCGTAACTGTATAACCAACCAGATTTGATCGTATTATGGCCAACGTACTTATGCCCGAAATGAGCGTCCGCCGGGGCGCTTCGCCCTCGTCCCGCAATTATCTGCCCGCGCTGCTGTCGCTCGCAGTGCTGTATTTCATGCTGGGTTTCATCACCTGCCTCAACGATACGCTGATCCCGTATTTCAAGGAAGGGTTTACGCTGAGTTACATGGAATCGTCGCTCGTGCAGTTTTATTTCTTCGCCGTGTACGGGATTTTTTCCATTCCAGCCGGGCGGATCGTATCGCGCATCGGGTTCCGGAAGGGCATGGTGGCGGGGTTCCTCGTGGCGGCGGCGGGTGCGCTGCTGTTTTACCCGGCGGCCTTGCTGCATGCGTATTACCTTTTCCTGGCGGCGCTGTTCATTGTGGCGGTGGGGATCGTGTTCATGCAGGTGTCTGCCAACCCGTACATCGTGGTGCTGGGGCGGCCGGAAACGGCTTCATCGCGCATGAACATGATCCAGAGCGTAGGTTCCGTGGGCACGATCGTGGCGCCTTTGTTCGGTGCGGCGGTAATATTGCCGGGGATGGCCGCCGGCGGCTCGTCGGCCGTGAAATATCCTTATGCGGGGATCGCGTTGCTGCTGGTCGTGATCAGTGCGGTGTTGTGGCGGATGAAACTGCCGGAAGTGCGGCCTGTGGAAGATGGTCAGGCGGAAGGCGGATCGGCGCTGGGTTTCAGGAACCTGAAGCTGGGGGCGCTGGCGATCTTTTTTTATGTAGGGGCCGAAGTGGCGGTGGGGTCTTTTCTCACCAATTACATCGCCGATACGCTGGCCATCACGGAGCAGGAAGCGAACCGCTATGTATCTTTTTATTGGGGCGCGATGCTGATCGGGCGGCTCCTGGGCGTGGGGGTACTGCGCGTGGTGCGGCCGGAAAGGATGCTGGTGATCAACGGGCTGGCGGCGATCGCGCTGATCGTGGTGGCTATGGCTACCGGCGGGCCGCTGGCGGTGTGGGCGCTCATCAGCGTAGGGTTGTGCAATTCGGTGATGTTCGCCATTATTTTCTCGTTGTCGGTAAACGGCGTGGGGAAGCATATCACGCAGGCGTCGGGTATCCTGTCTACCGCTATTTCCGGCGGAGCGGTGATCGTGGTGTTGCAGGGATGGCTGATCGATAGCGCATCGTGGACAACGGCTTTCATCATCCCGGTCCTGTGCTACGCGTATATCGTTTTCTATGGTATCGAGGGATGTAAGCCCCGGCGGACCGGTCATGCAAAATCGGTTTAGTTTGTAAATAAAATTAAAAACATGCTGCTAGTTGACGATAATTATCCAAAAATATTTCCTACTAGCTTAGTATTTTTAAAATAATTTTCTATCTTTAGCCTGTACGATAAAAAATTGAGGTAATACCACGTTAGAGAAGCCCGGGAACCCAACGAACGCCAACGAACTGATGCAGCGTGTTTAAATCCGGCCCGGGGGAGAAACAGGGGAAGGCATGCGCGCTTCCTGGACCATCAGCAAAAAAAATCAAACTGGGAATGGATAGAGAAGCTGGTTTGCGCGTAGGCGCGGACGGGGATTTCTATTTCCTTCCCGGAACATGAGAACGTAATCAGCCAAAAGCAAAACAAATTCGCTACAAGATGAATATGCAGTAACCGTCACTAATTACTGTTACAGATAACCAACCCTGTGCGACCGCTTCGCGCACGGGAAGTGTTTTGTCTGCAACGGGTCCGCGTACCGATGTATTAAATCACTTAAATCAAGCAACAACCTACGCTATGTTATTTCCACTGAAGGTCAATTCCGGCATTGCTGCCGACAGGGCGATCCTGCGCTTGAAATTGACGTTGGGACTGTTTTTCGCCGCCGGCGCCGCCATGGCAGCCGACCCCCTGGCGGAGAACCGTCCGGATAACGCGAAATCCACTGTCAGCGCCGGCAATATACCCGCCGCATACTTCGCTCCGAAAGACACCGGCATCGTCGTGAAAGGCCGCGTGACCGATTCAACGGGGATGCCCTTGCCCGGGGTTTCCATCACCCTGAAAACCGACCCGCTGAAAGGTGTGCAAACGAACGGATCGGGAGAATACACCATCAAGATCGCCGGCCCGTCGACCCTCGTTTTCTCTTTCATGGGCTATATCAAACAGGAACTGGCCGTTACCGACAGCCGCACGCTGAACGTGGAATTGAAAAGTTCCGATAAAATGCTGGGTGAAGTTGCCATCGTGGCCTTCGGCACCCAAAAGAAAACCACGATGGTCGGCGCTGTCACCACCATCAATCCCAAAGAGCTGAAAGGCCCTACCAGTAACCTTACCACCATGCTCGCCGGCCGGCTGGCGGGCGTGATCGCCATGCAGACTTCCGGTGAACCGGGGAAAGACAATGCCGACTTCTTCATCCGCGGCGTCACCACCTTCGGCAGCGGCAAGGTAAATCCGCTCATCCTCATCGATGGCCGGGAAAGCACGCCCAGCGACCTGGCGCGCATCCAGCCCGACGATATTGCCGGTTTCTCCATCCTCAAAGATGCGACGGCTTCCTCGCTCTACGGCGCCCGCGGCGCCAACGGCGTGATCCTGGTGGCCACCAAATCGGGGGGCATCACCAGTACGCGTTTCAACGTGCGGGTAGAAAACTCCAATTCCAGGAATACACAAAGCCTGAAGCTGGCAGACAACATCACGTACATGCGCCTCGCCAACGAAGCGGGATTCAATTCGAATGCCACGACCCGGCGCTATACCGAAGACGCCATCCGCCACCGCGTGAACAAAGACAATCCCTACGTATATCCCAACAACGACTGGATGGACCTGCTGCTGAAAAACAGTACCAACAACCAGCGATATAACTTCAACCTGAGCGGCGGTGTGGAAAGGGCGCAATATTATGTTTCGGGGACTTACAATATTGACAACGGCCTCCTCCGCACGATCGACGACAACTCGTTCAACAGCAACATCAAGGCGCGTAACTACGAGATACGTTCCAATATCAACGTGAAGTTGACCAAAACTACGGAAGCGATTATCCGTACCACGGGCCGGTTCTACGACTACCGCGGGCCGCAGGGCGGCTCCAACCAGTTGTTCACGAACGCGTCGCGCGCCAACCCGGTAGCCTTCCCGGCCTATTTCCCGGCTTCTTTTGCGCCAGACGAGAAGAACCCGCTGTTCGGCAGTGCGCGCATGACGAACGGCAACCTGATGATGAACCCCTTCGCCGATGCGGTTTCCGGGTTCACGCAGAACAACAATTCCACCCTCATCGCGCAGCTGGAGCTGAAGCAGGATTTCGGCTTCCTCGTGCCGGGGCTCAGCGGCCGGGTGATGGCGTATACCCAGCGTTACGCCGAGTTTAACCTCAGCCGCCGGTTCAATCCGTTCTATTATATGGTAACGGTAGATCCGGAAGAAGGCGTTCGCGGCCTGGAGCCCCTCAATCCCGGCGGCGGTACCAAATATCTCAACTTCCAGGGCGGAGACAGGAAAGCGAATTTATACACCTATATGGAGGCCGCGCTGAACTATAACACGACGATCGGTAAAAAGCACAATATCGGCGGCATGCTCATTACGCTGCTTTCCAATAACGTAGACGGTAATGCGAACGACCTGTTGCTGGCGCTTCCCCGGCGCAACCAGGGCTTGTCTGGCCGTTTTACCTATGACTACGATTCCCGCTACCTCGTGGAATTCAACTTCGGATACAATGGCTCGGAGCGCTTCGAAAGACGTAACCGCTTCGGCTTCTTCCCCTCTGTGGGCGCGGGCTGGAATGTGAGCGGGGAGAAATGGTTTGAGCCGTTCCTGCCCGTTGTGAGCAGGCTGAAGTTCCGCGGAACATACGGTGTGGTGGGTAACGACCAGATCGGTTCCGGAACCGACCGCTTCTTCTATCTGGCCAACCTTTCGCTCGGCGGCGGCGGCGGATATTATTTCGGCGACAAGTTCAATTACGGCGGCGGCGGTACTGTCATCAACCGTTACCCCAACCCGTTCATTACCTGGGAGCGTGCATACAAAACCAATATCGGCATGGAGCTGGAGATGTTCAGGGACTTCACATTGCAGGCCGACATTTTCAAGGAACGCCGTACAGACATCCTGCTGTACCGCTACAATATTCCTTCCACCATGGGGCTCCGGTCTATCCAACAGGCCAACGTGGGCGTGGGTGAAGGCAAAGGGGTAGATATGACGCTGGAATACAAGCGCACCCTGAACAAAAATTCCTGGCTCAACGTACGCGGTACATTTACCTATGCTACGACGAAGGTGGTGGAGAACGAAGAGCCGGCTTACGACAAAAGCCTGTGGCACCTCCGCCGCGAGGGACGTTCCGACCAGGTACGCTGGGGATATGTTGCAGAGCGCCTGTTCACCGACGAACATGATGTGGCCAACTCGCCTTCCCAGTTTGGTATCCGTGAGCTCGCCGGCGGCGATATCAAGTACGTGGATATCGACGGAGACGGCATGATCACGGATCGCGACCAGGTGCCGATCGGGCACCCCGCGCGTCCGGAAATCAACTATGGGTTCGGTTTTACGTATAAATACAAATCATTCGACATCAGTACCTTCTTCCAGGGATCGGCGCGCTCTTCCACTTACATCGATGCAGGTGGCATCGCCCCGTTCATCGAAGGTTCCAATTCGCAGCGCGGGTTGTTGAAAGTGATCGCAGACGATCACTGGTCGGAATCTAACCAGGACCCTTACGCCTTCTGGCCCCGCGTCCATTCCACCGTGTTTTCCAACAACCTCATGACTTCCACGTGGTGGTTGCGCAACGGCGCCTTCCTCCGCCTCAAAACGGTGGAGCTGGGATATGAACTGCCCGATCGATTGCTGAAGCGTATGCACCTCAACGCCCTCCGGCTGTACGTGAACGGCCTCAACCTGTTTGCCCTGAGCAGCTTCAAGATGTGGGACCCGGAAATGGGCGGCGCGCAAGGCGGCGGCAACAACAATGCCTTCAACTATCCCGTGCAGCGCGTGATCAACGTCGGCATCAACCTCGGATTTTAATTTCCTGACACAAGAACGCATTTATCATGAAACGGAATTTCAGATTCATCATATACGGCACCGTACTGGCCACCGCACTGGGGACCGCCTCCTGCCAGAAAGGCTTCCTGGACGTGGTGCCCGACAACGTAGCTACGCTCGACGATGCCTTCTCCAATAAAACGGAAGCGGAAAAATACCTCCGTACCTGCTACTCCTTCCTGCCATCAGTAGACCCGGTCAGCAATATCCTGTACATAGGAGCGGATGATATGTGGACGTACCGGTACGGCCAATACTCCTACCAGTCGCCATGGAAGATTGCGCTGGGCGAACAAAACGCCGGCTACCCCTGGGTGAATTTTTGGGACGGCGAAAACCACGCACAGCCGCTCTGGATCGCTATCCGAGAGTGCAACATCTTCCTTGAGAATATGTACGAAAACGGGGTGACCCGCCGTATTCCCTACCTGAGCCCCGAAGACCAGAAGCGCTGGATCGGGGAGGTAACCTTCCTGAAGGCGTACTATCATTTCTGCCTGTTGAAAAACTACGGGCCCATCCCGATCGTGGACGTCAATATCCCCGTGAGCGCAACGCCGGAAGAAGTGAAAGTGTTCCGCCAGCCGGTAGACGAAGTTGCGCAGTACCTCGTCAACACGCTCGACAAGGCCATACCCATGCTGCCCACGGAATTAACCAACAGGGTAAACGAGCTGGGGCGTATTACCAGGCCGGCAGCCATGATGCTGAAAGCACGCGTACTGGCCGCATGGGCCAGCCCGCTCTTCAATGGCAATACGGATTTCAACAGCCTGAAAGACGGTAAAGGCACGCAGCTCTTCAATCCTGCGTACGACGCCAACCGCTGGGCGCTGGCCGCCAAAGCGGCGGAGGAAGCCGTTGCGGAATGCGCTGCGGCGGGGATCCATCTGTATGAATTCAATTCGCCCTTCGTAAGTATCACCGACGCCACCCGCTATCAGCTGAGCACCGCCGGCGCCCTCAACGCCCGCGAAAACCAGGAAGCCATCTGGGCGCTGACGGGAAGGGCCGGCCAGACCGCTGTGCTGCAAACGCACAACGCGCCGAAGTACCTGATGTCTAGCCGCGACAACTACATTGGCGGGTATATGTCGCCCACGCTGAAAATGGCGGAAAACTTCTACACCAAGAACGGTGTTCCCATTTCGGAAGACAAAACCTGGAACTACCAGGGCCGTTACGATCTGCGCGTGGCCAGGCATGAAGAGCGGTTCCACGTTCAGGAAGGATATACAACGGCCAGCCTCCATTTCGATCGCGAGGAAAGGTTCTATGCAAACCTCGGCTTCGACGGTGGCAGGTATTTCCTGGAAGGGAACAAGACCGACGAAAAGTCGTCCAACATCCAGGCGAAATACGGGCAACCGCAAGGCAAAGCCAGCGAAGAGTTTTACAGCGTGACGGGTTATTTCGTGAAGAAGTTCATCAACTATAAATTCAACCAGACCGATCAGGCGGTAACTACCGAAACCTGGGCATGGCCCGAAATGCGCCTCGCCGACCTTTACCTCATGTATGCCGAAGCACTCAACGAATCCGGTCAAAGCGCCCGTGCCATCGAATACGTAGACAAAGTGCGCGAAAGGGCGGGGCTGAAAGGCGTGGAGGAATCGTGGGCCAATTTCTCGAACCGGCCCACCAAATTCACGACCAAAGAGGGCTTGCGGGATATTATCCGCCAGGAAAGGCTCATCGAGATGGCATTCGAAGGCCATCGCCTCTGGGACCTCCGCCGGTGGAAGCTGGCCGTCGAATACATGAACCAGCCGGTAGAAGGATGGGATATTCTGCAGAAGAACGCGGCCGATTATTACCGGAAGAAACAAGTGTTCAACCAGCGCTTTGTGGCGCCGCGTGATTACCTGTGGCCTATCAAGCAGCACAATCTCATCATCAACACCAACCTGCTCCAGAACCCGGGCTGGTAAATTCCCTAACGCCAAATGCGATCCATCATGAAGAAATTTCCGATCATCATATTGCTGGGCACTTTATTGTTCTCCTGCAAGGAAGAAAAACCGCTTTCTCCCATGTTGGCCGATGCGAACCCTCCCGGCCAGGTTTCCAACGTAGACATCAAGCCGGAGCCTGGTGGCGCTACCATCAGCTACGTACTCCCCAAAAGCCAGAACCTTTCCTACATCGTGGCCGAAATCAAAACGCCCGACGGCAGGCTCCGCACCTACAAATCATCGTTCTACACCAACCAGCTCCGCGTGGAAGGCCTCGGCGATGAAAGCGAATACGAAGTGCGCATCTATTCCGTAAACGGTGCGGAAGTACGCTCCGAGCCGGTCGTGAAGAAGTTCACGCCCACGGAACCTCCTTATCTCAAGGTGTTCAAGTCGCTGAATATGTTTGGCACTTTCGGCGGAGTGGGAGTTACCTACCTCAACCCCGACAATCAATCGCTCCAGGCGATCCTCATCGGGCCCGACTCGCTGGGCCGCATCGCGCAGCTCAACGCCGCTACCCTCGATCAGGAAGAGGGCAACGCAACCTTCAGGGGGCTGAAAGATGAGGAAACCGTTTTCGGCATGTACCTCGAAGACCGTTGGGGCAACCGTTCCGACACGTTGTTTGCCTCCATTACACCGCTTTTCGAAAAAACGCTCGATAAATCCAAATTCCGCACCTATAAAATGCCCAACGACCCCATACTGGTAATTGAATGGAACGTAGCCGTGGCATTTGCGTTCGACGGAAAGTGGTCGTCTGTATGGGCATCGCCATACGACGGAAACGGCAACAACTGGCAGAACGTTTCCACGAACACCAAGGGCCTCGATCCGACATGGATTACGTTTGACATGGGCGCGCAGAGCAAGCTGAGCCGGTTCCGCATCAACCACTACTACCGGTACAGCAACCGCGGCATGAAGAAATACGAGATATGGGGCTCGAACAACCCGACGCCCGACGGCAGCTGGGACAGCTGGACGAAGCTGGTGGATTATGAACAGAAGAAGCCTTCGGGGCTGCCGGACGAAGTGTTTAACGATGCAGACGCAACGGCCTGGTTACTGGGCGACCAGAAAGATTTCCCGCTGGATGCACCCGCGGTAAGGTATATCCGTGTCCGCTGCCTGGAAAACTGGATGGGAACGGGCGACCTGAGCTTCTCGGAGATCACCCTGTTCGGACAACCGATGTAATCCACCCTTTCAAAAATTGCACATGAAAAAATTAATGCTTTCGATATTTGCCCTCGCCGCAGCGCTGGCATGGGCCGGTTGCTCGAAGATCGACGACTACAAGGAATTTACGACCGGTAAAATCAGGAAATACGCGGGGAAGGTGGATTCGTTGAAGCTCTTTCCCGGTAAGGACCGCCTCGTGCTCAGCTGGCTGCTGATCGCCGATCCCAATGTGAACAATGTGATCATCAAATGGGGGGATGCCGACTCAATAACGTTACCGGTTACACGTACAAATAAACCGGACTCCATTGCACATGAGATCTCACCTCTGCCGGAAGGCCCCTATAACTTTACGGTCATTACCACCAACTCGTTCGGCGAGCGTTCCGTTCCGGTTTATATTTCGGGGAAAACTTTCGGGGATAATTATACCAAAACGCTGCTCAACCGTCCGCTGGACGATGCGTACCTCGCCGAGAACGGCCATGCGAACCTGAAATGGGGCGCCCCTGAAGAAACCTGTATCGGCGTCAATATCACCTGGACGAAGAAAGACGGTTCCCAAGGCAAACATTATGTGAAAGGTGCAACGGCAGACGTGGTGCTGGAAGATTACAAACCGGGATCGGCGTTCACGTACGAGACGCTCTTTAAACCGGAACCCCTGGCCATCGATACCTTTTATGCCGCGCCGGTCACCATGCCGCTGAAGCGCGAATGGATCTCTTCGCAATACCTGAAGAATTACCGCCTGCCCTTCGCCATCGGGACTTGGGACGGCTCCCGATGGGGGACCCCGGCGCACTGGAACGTATCCGCATCCGCCAAAACGCGCAGCGGCGGATATGGCGGGTTCGACAACCTGAACGGGGCCGCTGCTTTCGGATTCGAGAAATGGGAAGGAGAAACGGCCATCAGGAACGGGAAAGCCTGGCAAACCGTGACCCTCCCCGCCGGAACGTATGAACTGGCGTTACACCTCGGTAACGGTGAATGGTGGCTTGGTACCCGTGGCAGTGAACCCCGCTACCTCGCCGCGGCCACCGGCAATGAACTGCCCGATTACAATGCAATGAATTCCGCACTGGCATATAAGAGCTTCGTGGACCAGGCGCGTGCCAGTATCCGGTTTACGTCTGACGGCGTCAATCCCATATCGCTTGGCTTCGTCCTAAACTGGGAAGTGTGGGACGCGCAGTTCTTCCGCGCGCAGGAAATTATTTTGTACAAAATTCCTCAATAACTTGAATTATGATCAAATCAGCGTTGAGTAGTTTAATGGCACTTTGGATGGTGGGGGCAGGCATTGCTTCCACCTCCTGCCAGAAAAGTATGCAGGCCACCACGGCAACGGCGCCCACTGAAATGGGGAAACCCAAACCACCCGCAAAGCTGCCCCCATACTACATTTCCGACCTCGCGCTCATCTACCAGGGCGGCACCCACCGCCTTCCGTGGACGAGCACCCATCTCAAACCTTTCGTATTCCGGACCCCCACCACCGGGTTCGAATGGCTGTTCGACGGGTTCCTGTTCATCGAGTTCAAAGACAACCTGGGATATGAATACGCCGAAGGCTACGGCCAGCAGCCGGCCGGAAAAGCTCAATGGCTCTGGCTCCTGCAACGGAATTTCGAAGACGGGAAGGCCATTAAGGCGCTGAACGGAATGCTCGACAGCCTCTCTGCCCAGGGTAAAACCCCCGAGCGCAAACGCAAAGTGGTGCTCACGCTTCCCGAGCCCATCCGGTCTGCCACCAACTGGGGAGAACTGAACGGCAGACAGCTGAATTTCGCCGTTGCGGCGGATCGCGTGGCTGCCTGCCAGTGGTTCATCGATACGGCCATGACCATGTGGAACGCCGCCAACCTGCAACACCTCGAGCTGATGGGATTCTATTGGGTGGCGGAACACAATACCGGTGCCGCCGAGATCCTGCCCTCCGTTGCCACCAAAATCCATGAACGCAACAAGCGCTTTTACTGGATCCCGTATTATGGGGCCGATGGCGCCGGCAATTGGAAGAACATGGGATTCGACATCGCCTATCAGCAACCCAACTACTTCTTCGACCTGAATTCGCCTTACAGCATCCTCACCGGCGCCATTCGGTTCGCGCAGCAGCACGATATGGCGCTGGAAATGGAATTCGACAACAGGCTCATCACCGATGCCGGCTATCAGAAAAAATACACCGATTATATAAACGAGTTTGAAAAAGCCGGAGCCTGGCGTAATTTACCCGTCGCCTATTACGAAGGCGGCGGCGGATGGTGGGAGATGAGCCTCCAAACGGACCCTACCGTCACCGGCCTATTTAAGCGGCTTGCTGAGATTATTTCCACGAGACAAAAAGATACCGACGTACGATCCCGGTAGAAAAACTACACGATTGATGAAAAAAATATGGATGTTCGGGTGCATGTTGGCATTAGCCGCCTGCTCGCGCAAATCACCCGGAAACAAGGTACTGTTGCTGTCATCAGCAGGCAGCACGGAAACCATGATCGCTGCCGTAAAGGCATCGGCCGAAGCCAATGGATGGGAGCTGGTAGAAGGGAACAAATCCTTCCTGCATCCCGATTCCCTGCAACATTTCAGGACCATCGTCAGCAACTGGTCGTACCCCGACAGTCTCGACCACCGTCAAATCAACGCGCTCCAGCGATACCTGGAGGCGGGCGGCACCTGGGCGGTGATGAAGGATTCCTCCTTCAAAACGAAAGGATGGCCCTGGCTGGATGCTTTGGCAGACAACGACCAGGTGTTTATGGGCGCTCCCGAAGAAACGGAACGCATCCTGGCGAAAGCGGGAGACGAAGCCGGCGGGCTGGATTATGCCGCCTGCAGCACGCCCGCCATCCCGGAAAATAACCGGTACACCTATACGATGCTGGCGCAGGGGCTCGACGAACCCCTGCAACTGGCCGTGCTCCCCGGGAACGACGTGATGTTCGCCGAGCGGAAAGGCGCCGTTCGCCTGTACCGCGCCCGTGAAAAAGATGTGATCACCCTGGCACAGTTCAATGTTTACAGCGGGCTGGAAGACGGATTGCTCGGCGTGGCCCTCGATCCTGAATTCGACAAAAACCATTGGGTATATTTCTATTACGCAGTAGGCGGAGACGCCCCCGTGAGCCGGCTCACCCGCATGGAAATGCGCGACCAGCGCCTGTTGCACGAAACGGAGAAAACCCTCCTCGAAATCCCCACCCAGCGGAAGCATTGCTGCCACTCGGCCGGATACATCGAATTCGGACCGGATAAATTGCTCTATCTCTCCACCGGCGACAATACCAACGCCGAAGAAACGGAAGGATATACTCCGGTGGACGAGCGCCCCGGGCGCGAGCTCGCCGACGACCAGGCCACGTCGGCCTCCTCGGCAGACCTCCGCGGAAAGATCCTCCGGATCCGCCCCAAAGCCGACGGTACTTACGAAATCCCCGATGGCAACCTGTTCCCGAAAGACGGCTCCAAAGGCCGGCCGGAAATTTATGTCATGGGCTGCCGGAACCCATTCCGGTTCACGGTAGACCGTAAGAACCAGTATGTGTATTGGGGAGATGTGGGGCCGGATACCAAAGTGCCCGGCAGCGAAGGCACCATCAGCTACGACGAAGTAAACCAGGCCAGGAAGCCCGGATTCTTCGGCTGGCCGTACTTTCTCGGCGAAAACGAAGCCCTGCCGAAGTGGGATTTCGCCACCAAAACCGAAGGCCCAAAACTGGACCCGGCCAAACCCATCAACAGTTCGCCCAACAACAAAGGCGTGAAAGAACTGCCGCCCGCTCAGGGCGCCATGATCTGGTTCGGAGACGGCCCTTCCGCCAAATTCCCCCTCGTGGGCAAAGGCGGGCAGAGCGTGATGGCAGGGCCGGTGTATTATGCCGATCAATTCAAAAACGCGGAATACAAACTGTCTGATTACTACGACGGCAAACTCTTCATTTACGATTGGGTGCGCCGCTGGATCATGGCCGTTACGTTCGACGAAAACCATAATTACCTCCGCATGGAGCCTTTCCTCGATCACCTGGCGCCGGCAGCGCCCATCGACCTGCGATTTGCCGACGATGGTGCCATTTACATGATCGAATACGGCACCAACTGGTTTTCCCGGAACATGGACGCGCGCCTCGTCCGCATCACCTACGCCGCAGGCAACCGCCGGCCGGTAGCGGGGATCAGCGCAGACCAGCTCACGGGGCCCGCTCCCATGACGGTGAAGCTTGCTGCCGCGGGGTCTTCCGATCCCGACAGGCAGGACCAATTGCATTACAACTGGAACGTGGAGGGAAAGGACTACGGCGATTCCGCCGTGTCGCACACCTTTGCCAAACCCGGTGTGTATAAAGTGCTGCTGACCGTTACCGACGATCACAAAGCCTTCGATACCGCATCCATCTACATCAAAGCCGGCAACACGCCGCCGGATGTGCAGATCACCACCACCGCCAATAGCTCGTTCTATTGGGACAACATGCAATTCCCCTACAAGGTGACCGTCACCGATCCGGAAGACGGCACCATTGCAGCGGAAAAAGTGGCTGTCGGGTTCAACTACATCCCGTATGGCCGCGACATGGCCGGCGCGCTCACGCAAGGCGGCGCCATGCCCACGCCGAAAGGGAAAGAGCTGTTCTATTCGCTGGATTGCAAGGCCTGCCATACCGAAAACACGGTGTCTGTCGGCCCCAGCCTCATGGACGTTGCCGCCAAATACGAGCGCAATGAAAAGAATACCGCTTTGCTGGCAGACAAAGTGATCCGCGGAGGTAGCGGCGTGTGGGGCAACCGCCCCATGAGCGCGCATCCCGGCATGGCGGTGGAAGAAGCCAAAGTGATCGTGGATTATATTTTGTCGCTGCGTACTTCCGGCGCATCGTTACCGGCGGAAGGCGCCATCGCGCTGAAAGAGCACATCGGCAAGTCCGCCTCCGGCGTGTACCTGCTCACGGCCCGCTATACGGATAAGGGCGCCAACGGCATCGAGGCGCTCACCGGCCAGCAGTTCATCATGCTCCGCCATCCGAAGCTGGAAGCGGAAGAGCGCGATACCGACCAGCATATCCGTTTCGTGAACTGGATCAGCCAGCTGCTCAGTTACGGCGTTGCGAACGACGGCAGCACCTTCGTTTTCAAAAACATCGACCTCGGCGGCATTTCCCGCGCACGGTTCCGGGTGCAGCTGCAAGGCGCCGGCGGAACGCTGGAATTGAGAATGGGCGCCAAAGACGGGCCGGTGGCCGCTACGCTGAAAGTGCCCGCGGGCGACAAAGGCGAATGGACGGAACTGACCGCCCCGGTGAAAGCAGCCCCCGGGCGCCAGGACCTCTGGTTCGTATTCAGCAACCCCGGCCAGGGCGCTCTCTTCAATATCGACTGGACGCTTTTCGAGAATGGAAAATAAAACAGGCGGCAGGAAACGTTCATGACCTGCCGCCCACCTCAAATGCATAAGCCGCCCCACCCGGGCGGCTTATTGCAAAGGTTTGTTGCCTTGTTACAGCCCATTTCCCTATAAACATTAATACTTCGGGCCTACATCAGCGCGCGGAGCACTACAACCCAAAAAAAACTATACGATGGAACTTAGGATGCTTTCTTTGATGTGGATCGCGATGGCCGGCATGCTGTCCCTGTCATTCAATATTGCAATTATCTATTTCCTTTTATCCATCATGAAAAATTCCAAAAAACAAACGGCGCTGCTGGAAAAATTGTTGTCCAGGCCTAAGGACTAATAGGTGAGGAACGCCGAAAGCGTATCCCTATAATTATGCTCATGAGAAAAATGAAAGCCTGTACGGTATTGTACAGGTTTTTTCATTTCCGGATGAACAGCTGAAGGATTTATTTCCCTAATTGTTCCGACAATATTTTGTTCAGCAGATGCAGATCGTTGTCGCGGACGATGGTGCTGTTGTAGATCGTGCGGCCGGTTTTGTCGATAAGGTAAAGTTGCGGTATGGGATAATAGGACATGTCGTTATAAAGTTTATTGTCGCCGTACACCTGCGTCCAGTTCATCGCATTTTTTTCGATGGCTTTGCGGCAGGCCAGCGAATCTTTGTCGATGCTGAAAGAAATGAGCTTGAAAGGTGAATCGCTGTATTTTTCGTTGATCTTTTTCATTTCCGGCATTTCCTCCATACACGGTCTGCACCATGAAGCCCAGAACTGTATCAGCACGAGTTTCCCGCGAAGCGCCGAAGAAACGACAGGCTGTCCGTTGAGGTCTTTCGTATCAAAATCGGGGAAAAGCTGTTGGGAGGAAATATTGATTTTCGTCTGGATTTGATTGGCGAGATAAGTACCGGATTTCGTGTTTTTGATGGATTCGGGAACTTTGGTGTCGTAAAATTCTTTGAGTTGGGCAGGGCTTAGGTGCTTCGTTTTGATGACGCGTGTGAGCAACGTCCAGTAAGAGACGTAGAGCTGCGGGTTTTGACGGATGAATGCGATTTCGGCCAAAGCGACGGAATCTCCCAGCGCAAAAGCCCGGTTTACCACTGACGTATCTGCTCCGATCCGGTGTTTGTTCTTGTGATAATAGGAATATAATTTGTCGAGATCCGGTTTGACGAAAGCATCCATCGCAGCGCCTCCCAAAGCATCGTACATCACAATATTCTCTGAATTCTTTTCATCGACGGAGTAATATTTCGCGGGATCGGGTTCGGATGTCAATGAAATGACAGACCGGCCTTTCGGGAAAAATATCCGTTTATAAATGTAGGTTGAGTCGCTGTCTTTATAATCGATCTGTATTAAACCATACGGACTGAACAATTCTCCGTTCCAGTTCAATTGCTCCGATACTTTCAACTTGTGTTCGCTGATGCCATCGTGCAGGGTGACGGTGAATTTGTCGGTACTTAGCGGGCTGACGAAGCGGATGTTGACGAACGACGAATCCGTCGCGGAAACGGACAGGCCCGTCAATAAGCATAATAAGGAAAGGGTGAGGCGGAGGGGATTCATTGGGACGAAATTTTACCGAAAGTATTTATCCAAATCCTAATAAAATGCTAATTCACCCTTAATGAAATGCTAAAAAAGAAGCCGCCCATCACAGGTGGCTAACTTCGAACTATCAACTCACGAGCGCATATTTTTACAAATTCAGAATTTAATGGGTAATGGGTTATTGCTGCGGAAGCGGCTGGCGCAGAAATGGGCATGCAGGAGGATTTTCGCGTAGAAATCACTGCTCCGTAAATCTTCCAGATCGGCGAGGCAGGCGGTTTCCATACCTGTGATCAGGTCGCCTGCCGCGGCCGTTTCGCAATCTCCGCCGAAGTCGAGGGTCAGGTGCTGGGCGGTTTCCGGAAAGCTGAAATGATAGGATTTTGTCTGCTTTTCCGACCGAAAACTTTTCGTCAGTTGCCATGTTCGTTCACCGCTGCCGGTAACATCCCATTTCAACAAATTGCGGTGAAGGAAGGCCGGTTGGTCCTGGTCATCGAATTGGACAATTGTGGTGCCGTGAAATTTACCTGCCAGGTCGGCGTATCCGCAGAGGTCCGGGTCTCGCAGGATATAGAAGAATCCCTGTTTCAGGGCCATCCAGGCAAACCGGAAAGTATCTTTGTCGCCATACAGTATTTTGCTGTATTCGTTATTGGCGCGGTTGAGATAGGCGCATAGCAACAGGGCGTGCCAGGATCTTTTTTTATCGATCAGCAACTGTCCGGATTCCTGTTCTTTCATGGGTGTATAAGGGACGTCCATAATTTGCCAGATGGGATTATCGGCAGGTGTGATCCAGAAATCCGGCCAGAACACGGCGCCTGTTTTTTTATAACCATCGATGTTGAACAGCAGCGCCGGGTCGGACAGGCAGTGATTATCTGCATCGAGGAACAATACTTCCCGGAAGCTGCTCCGTAATATGGCCATGGGTTTTACGGCAAATCCCGAAATGTCTGCGAGGCCGTGGTCCTGGAAATTCCGGCAACGAGCGTTATATTTTTCCAGTTCCGAAATGGCGGTGGCGCAAAGTTCGTTGCCATTGTACCAGATTTCGACCGGCAGGCTGCAGCCCAGGGCTCTGAGCCGCCTGATACTCAGCCAGGCGCAGGTAAAATACCGGATACCCCCGGCGCACATGACAATTCCCCGCCCGTCGAAGTCCGTATCCGGATAGTCAGGAAAATGCCGCACCTGGTCTTGCCATTCTTCCCGAAGCTGCTCCCTGCGTACTGCTGAAACGGTGCAGGCGGTATAGCGAAATCCATTGGGTTGAAACATCCGTTCTGAGTATTAACTGTTATTTACCTGATCCACGAATGCATCCAGTAATGCAGCAGGGGTTGTACGATTTCCCTGTCGGGTTTCGTCCTGATTTCTGAATAGTCATAAGCAAAGATGTCTTTAACGGGAATAAGCCGCTGGGTAGAATTTCCGTGTTTTTGCAGCGCATCCCGCATCCGGTAGGGCCCGGAATATTGGGGCGTGAAAAGTGCGTCGCGTTGCTTGCGCTGATAGAGTTCGAGGATATCCCCGGTGAGTGAAAGCAGATAGGGCTCCCCGGGATTGGCGGAAAAGCATTCGGAAGCCAGCGTGCCGTTGGCCGGGTCAATCACCAGGTGGCCGTTGGGACAGTCTTCCATCAGCGCCAGGAACCCGGTGTCATCCAGCAACTGGATGTCCCAGTCGATGTAGCAACCACCGAAATGGTACACGATGATGTATCTGGCGATATCGGCGGCCTCGGCATGATTACGGGCGTTGAGAAAGGCCGGAAGCACCGTGGGATATTGCTTTTTCAGGAATGAAGTGATTATCCGGTCGTCCCACACCCTGATCTCGAACCCGGATTTTTTCAGTATTTGCCACGACAGCATGCAGGCCAGCACAAGATCGGGTTTGTGATCGCCGGTCATCTGGTGAATGATTTTTTTTTGCATGAACGAAGAAACATTATGGATATACCTGGCAATAATGCTCCAGTATATAATTTTGAATGGCGTTCAATTGGCCGTCGGCAGGTTGATCGGCTGCCGAAACCTGGTATAGTGTCAGTACTTTGTCTACCCATCTTTTCAATGCTGCTTTCCGGGCGTCGTCTTTAAAGTATGCCCTTCCGTATCCGAAGCAGATAGCGGCATGCAGCGAGAGGTCTTCCGTGGAATATTCGATACCGTATTCGTCCAGTTGGTCAGACAGCAGTTCGATGGTATGTTCCTGCAATTCCTTGAAGTGGTTCCGGCTCACGTTGGCGTCATGTATCCGGTAGTAGGTCAGGCATTCGGGTATGTTGGCAAGCCGGTATTGTTTGCTGATGCGGGTCCAGAGGTTGAAGTCTTCATTGTGGCGGTACTTTACGCGGTAGCGGTTTTTTTTCAGGCATTCTGAACGGATGAGGACGGACGGGTGAGAGATCGGGTTGCGGAAAATCATGCAGGCCCTGATGTCTGCATCCGTCAAAGGGTATTGCGACCGGGAAACCGGCATTCCGATCTTGTCAATCACATAATGATTGCTGCCAACGATGCCCACGTCCTGGTTTTCAGGGGACAGTAGGAAGGAGAGCTGTTTGCGGAGCCGGTGTTCATGCATGAGATCGTCTGCGTCGATGCGGGCTATGAACGCACCTTTTGCCAGTTTGATGCCCTTGTTGAGGGATTTGACGATGCCCTGGTTCTCCGGATTTTCGACGAGCCGGATGCGTTCGTCTTCATTGCGCAATATGATTTCCTTCGTTTCGTCCGTAGATCCATCGTTGACGATGATCAGTTCGAAATGCGGATAAGATTGGCTGAAAATGCTGTTCAGGCAATCCTGCAGGAATTCTCCCGCGTTGTAGCAGGGGAGTACGATGCTGATGAGCGGGTTATCGCCGCTTTCGGCGATGGGTGCGGGCGCAGTCCGCCGGCCGGTCTTTTCATAGACCTTTATGGTGTGCGTTGTCATGATCTCGCTGTTGAAATGTTGGATGGCGTGCCGATGCGCACGGTCGGCATATTGCCTGGCGGTGGTGGTGTCGTTCAGGAAAAAGTATAGTTTTTCTTTCAGGGCCGCGATATCGATCCCCGCATTTTCCGGGTGCTGGAACCTCGGGACTTTGAGTCCGCAGTCATCCGGCACGATCTCCCGCAGGCCGTCCACATCCGCGATGATGATCGGCAATTGATGGTGCATCATTTCGATCGCCGCATAGCTGCACTGTTCGATATGGGACGGAACAACGCCTACGTCGGCCAGCCGGTACATATCAGACAATTTCTCGCGATCCAGGAACCCCGTCATCGTGATCCTCGTCCAATGGCGTGGGGCCTGTTTCAGCAATTCCCCGAAATCCCCTACGCCGGCGAATATCAGCCGCAGCCAGGTGCTGCTTCCTTCCGCTTCCACCATTTCGAGGAATGCCTTCACGAGGTCGTATGCGCCCTTTCTAGCATCGAGCTTGCCAGCGAAGAGGATGATCTGCTCTTCCTGCCCGAAACCATAGTACGCACGAAGCCGGCCGCGGTCTTGCCTGTATTCCTGCACCGGCGGGGCCACCGGCCGCAACCCGTTGTAAACGACAGCTATTTTTTCGGCAGGGTAATGCATCATCCGTTCCAGGTCGCGCCGGGCGAACTCCGAAACGCAAATGATGTGGTCGAGCGAATGGTACTGGATGCTTTCCCCTGTGAGCAGGGGAGATTGCCAGACGGGGGGCTCCGTTGCCTGGAGCATCGCATCCAGCCGCAGAAAGTCGGCATGCTGCTTCCCGCCGATCATTTCGCGCCAGGTGATGCAATGTTTCGTCAGCAGCGTTTTGCATCGGAGGTGTTTTTTCAGGAACCAGGAAAAGAAGCAATGATTGATCCAGTTGAAATGGAAGATCAGTTCCCGGTCTTTCAACTCCTGCCGGAGAAACTGGCAAACCAGCAGGTTGTATTCCGGTTTGGCGGGGGTAATATCACCGGGGATGAAAATGTGGTCTTCTCCCGAAGGTCCCGTTTTCCTGGCCGGCTGCTTGTAATCGTCTACGGCAGACAGCCACAGGTAATTGATCCGGTAACCTTCGGGAAGGGAGGAGCCAAGCTCCCTGACATAGGTGGTAAGCCCGTTCGTTTTGTGCGCCGAGTAGTAATCGACGATGTAAATATTTGTCATCTTTCAGTGCAGAAGTAAAAAATGCGTTTGGTTTGCCTGATGTAGGCATCAATATCCACGCCTTCCTTGTAGAAGTAATAAAGCACCACGTCGATATGGCTTCCGTCGAGGCCGGCTTTGTTGAAGAATACCGCCCGGGCTTTCGGATAGATCCCTTTGTAAGGCGTATCCTGCTTCACCAGGTCGAAAATACCGGCGGTATCTGCATGATATGCGCGGGTTTCTTCAGGGGAAAAATAGATGATCCGGCTATTGACCGTGTCTGCGTGAGCCTTCAGGAGGTTGATCCAGTTGTTGGCCGGGGAAAAGCCGGGGAACATCCTGGCGAGAACGGCGTCCGGTTTTACATGCTGAAAATAAGTATGGATCAGTACTTCCTGTTCTTTGCAAGCGGTAAGCGTGAATAAAGTTCCATGGAAAAGATTGCGGGTAGCAGCGTTGAGGTAGAATGGCCGTGGTTGCGTGGACTCCGCGAGAAAGCCGGCCGGCGGCTGGTAACACAGGTCGAAATCCCGGAGGTATTCCTGGAAACTGGCCTGTTGGTCGGGGCGGGAACCCTGTCCCGCCGCCGTTCCTGCGAGGACGCAAAACAGCGACAGAAGTGAAACGATTTTCTTCATATACATAAGTACTTTATTTATCGACTATATATTTCAGATTATCAAACAATCTTTCTATTAATTTACGATCATTGGTGATGATTTCTGCAATCCCTTTCGTTTCCTGCTTTACGTTGAGCCGGGTCCCGAAGTTCGTTTGCAGGCCTTCCGGGAATTGCAGTGTCACGAGGTAGGTTTCGATATCGCCCTGTGGTGTTTTTTCGATATTTGTTGTGAGTGAAATGGAGTGGACGATCGCTTTGACGCTGCCGTATTCATTATAGGGAAAATCGTCCAGTTTCACGATCACTTCCTGGCCGGTCCTGATCTTACCTGCACCAAATGCCGGCAGCCTGACCTGGCCGTAAGGGTCCTGCTGTTCGGGGACGATCGTGAATACGGCTTCGCCGGCCTGTACGAACTGGTGTTCGCTCCAGAATCGCAGGAATTGCAGCCGCCCGTCAAACGGCGCCACAAACAGGTACTTCTGTTCCCAACTGCGGATGCGGTCCTGAAGATCATTGAAAGAAGCGAGCAGCGCGAGGTCAAACAATTTTTCCTTTTCTTTTTTTTCGATTTCCACTTCGACGATCCTGCTTTCAGTTTGCTGCGCATCTTTTCCCGAAGCGATTTGCTGGCTGATGGCGGACGTATACTGGTTGCGGCTATTGAGATGTTCGATGAGCGACCGGTCGAGGGTTTCCTCGGAAGCCGCCCCCTGGGTGAACAATACGGAGTCGCGATGGAAAAGTTTGTATGCTGTGGAAACATTCTTTTCGGAAAGGCCTGTCCGCGTCGTGCTGTTGACGATCTCCTTTTTTTGTTCTTCCAGCAACTGGCCGAGGCTGGCGATCTGCCGGTCGTACAAACCATTACGGGCAAAATCGTTACACTGGTTCAGGTTTTCGAGGAAAGCATAATAGCTGCTGCTCAGCTCGCCGAGCGGTGCGCGTGCCGGCAGTTTGCCCGCCAACGCCAGGTTTGCGGTTTTGCCGGGCTGGTACCCGGAAAGCAACTGTTTGATCTGCTGTAGTGATGCAAAGGAGGTGGTGTTGTCGATCCCGGCGATCACCATGCCGCCGGTAACAGGTGCGCCTGAAACGGATTGATGGAGCCTGAGTTTGCCGCTGCTCGCCGCAACGAGTTTTACCGGTGGTATGTTGCCGTTGATGGTGATCTGGCCCTTCACTACATCCGGATACCGGATAATATACCCGAACAGCAACAGGAACAGGAATATGAGCAGGACGATGCCACAGGCCCAGGTGCCGAATCGCGCCGGCATCCTGTCAATGATATCCTGCACTTCTTCCGAATGCGCCCGTTCAGGAAAAATGCCGTTCCCGGCCTGGCGTTGAATGGTAGGATTGTCTTCCATGTTGCATTCGTTTGATACGGTGTCAGACGGCGGCCGGTGTGGCGGCAGGAGCCATCAGTTGCGACCGTACCAGTTCGCTGTAATGTTTGTTTTGTTGCATTAACGTAGTGTGGTCCCCGATTTCGACGATCTGTCCGTTACGCACCACGATGATCTGATCCGCCTTCTGGATGGTACTCAGCCGGTGTGCTACTACCACCACGGTTTTTCCCCTGAATACATTGTCGAGCGCCGCGATGATCTTCTGTTCATTAATGGAGTCCAGTGAATTAGTGGCTTCGTCCAGAAAGAGGAATCCCGGGTCTTTATACAGCGCACGGGCAATGAGGAGCCGCTGTTTCTGTCCGCCACTCAGTCCGCGCCCATGTTCGCCCATGACGGTATTATACCCCAGCGGCAAACTTTCGATTTCTGCTGCGATATTGGCTGTTTCGACCGCCTTCCTCAACTTGCCGAAATCTATTTTTTCATCGTCGAGCACAATGTTGTTCAGGATGGTATCGTTGAAGATCTTGCCGTCCTGCATCACTACGCCACATAAATTCCGCCATTGCCGCAGGCTGATGTTGTTGATATTCGTATCACCGATGAGAATATCGCCGAACGAGGGTTTGTACAGGCGGAGTATGAGTTTGAGCAGCGTGGATTTTCCGCTGCCGCTATCGCCCACGATCGCCGTTACGCTCCGTTCCGGTATCTGCAGGTGAATGCCTTTAAGCACCAGTGGTGCATGCTGATGATATTGGAATGATACGTTGCGGAGTGAAATGGTACGGTTTGCCGGAAGTTCAATATCGTCTTGCCCAACATCATGGCTTTCATCTTTCAGCTGATGGATTTCATTCAGCCGCAGGAAGCTGATTTTTGCGGCCTGGAGGGAAATGATGAAATGGATCAGTTGCACGATGGGCCCATTGAGCATGCCGATAATGAACTGTGTAGAGATCATCACGCCGAAAGTCATTTCGCCGCGGATGACCGACTTTGCACAATAGAACGTGATGATGAGGTTTTTGATATTGTCGATAAACATCGCACCCGACTGTTGCCAATTGGAAATTCCCAGCATCCGGATGTTCACCCTGTATTGGCTCGCCTGTATCTTCTCCCATTTCCAACGTTTGCTTTTTTCGTAGTTGTTGACTTTGATATCCTGGATGGAGCTGATGGTCTCCACCCAAAAGCTCTGGTTTTTCCCGATCAGGTCGAAATATTCCCAATCCAGTTTCTCCCGGCGCCGCAAGAAAGCCATGATCCAGGCCACGTACAATACGGAACCGGCCATGAATATGGAAAATACCGTGCTGTTGTATAACAGGAGGATAACGGCAAATACGATGAACGTGACGAACGAGAACAGCATCCCCAGGGAATTGTTCATGATAAAAGAGCGGATCCGTTCATGATCGTTCGCCCTTTGCAGAATGTCGCCCGTAAGCTTGTTCTCGAAAAACGTAATGGGCAATGCCATCAGTTTGATGAGATAGTCGGAAATAAGCGCCACGTTCACCCTGGCCGTGATATGCAACAGTATCCAGTCGCGCGCCATGTTCGACAGCAGCACGCAGACGTATATAGCAATATTGGCGATCAATACGAGGTTGATGAAGGAAATGTCCTGTGTCTGTATCCCTACATCGATCACGGCCTTAGCGATGAAAGGTAGAAATGCCTGCAGGATGGTCGCCAGTAGCATGATGAACAGCAGGCTGGCGAAATTTTTCCTGTAGGGCGCCAGGTAATTGAGGAAATGGGCCAGCGTCCGGCCGCGCTGCACTTCTTCCGATCTTTGACGGAGGTGGAAGTCGGCCTGGGGTTCCACTGCAAGCAGGACGCCGAGATCGCCTTCGTTCCTTTTGGTCCAGTGTTGCCGGAATTCGGCGGCGGTATAACGGATTTGACCTTTGGCCGGATCCGCGACATATATGTACCCGTATTTGGGCTGGGTGTCGTACACCACCACGAAGTGGCTGTTGTTCCAGTGAACGATAACTGGCAAGGGGATTTTATGCAACAGATCGTCGATCGAACAGCGTAACGCCAGGCTGCGAAGCCCGATCGATTCCAGGGCATGACCGAGATCCAGAAAACTCACTCCTTCCCGGCTGATCCCGCATCGGTCACGCAGGAACTGAAGGGAATAATATTGCCCGAAATGCTTGGCGATCATTTTGATACACGCCGGTCCGCAGTCTCGCGCGTCTAACTGGTGTTCGAATGGGAATTGCTTTTTGATTTTTCTCCGTTTTGATGTGGAAATGGGCAACCGGCCCGGAATTTACATTGCCGGCCGGCTGCTGACTGAAATTTAATGAATGCCCATCAGGACATTGCCTGCAAGGTTGCCGGATTGAACGACGCCGGTAACGTTGTTCTGCGGATCATAGTAGGTATAGCCACTGGAGGTATAGCCTGTAATGATGATCGCGTGCGTTGTGTTACTGGAAATGGACATATCCGCCAGCACCCGCCAACCACTGGCCAGCGCCGCCTGGATACCTCCTGACGGGTTAAGACTGGAGGATGTGAAATGGCCCGCCACGAACGAGGATACGTTCGCGATATCGGCCCCGGAAATATAACCGTCGTTCCCACTGGGGACCAGACCCGAATAACCGTACACCTGGCCGTAGGAGTTCAGGTAATAGTCTGTGTTGTGGGACCCGTTGCTGAGATAGGACATGGCATAGAACAGGCAGTAACCGTCGATGCCATCCCCTCCCTGATAGAAGGCCAGATCGTGCTGGCTGATAACCTGCAGTTCCTCCTGGAGCTGGGCGAATGCAAGTTTTGCTTTTTTCTTCATGGAAGTTGGGTTTAAAATTGAATGAAAAAATCCAGCATGAAAATGTGCACTGCCGGCCGCACGATCTCTCAATGCCGGCAAGTATCCGCAAAGGGACGGGGCTAACGGTCCATACGCCTCCGATAGCAAACCATTGCCGGTTTCAGCTATGAAAGGGCGGGATATGAGGGCCGGCGGCCGTTAAGGTAAATTCAGGAAATCAGTGCTATGCGGTTCTTAAAATCGGCTTTCAGTCTGGGTGATGAATCGGGCTTCACGGTACTTAATGCTTACGTTCCTAAAATTTACAGAAAATCGGAGCAACGAGGATTTGTTTAAGCGCATAAGGTCAACATCTGCTTGGAAATTCTTACGGGGATTTTATTCGCATCAACAAGTTGCAAGTGAATATACCAAAAAATCAGCACCGCTAATATTTTTTTGTTTAAAATTTTGTGAAGATTTTTTTAAATTGGATACTGTTCCTGGTAATCCCGATTAACCCATCATTCCATCAGTCATTCTATCATGGACCCATCCTACAAGATTACTTTTTGCATCATTTGCATGAACAGGCTGGGCCACCTTCAGCAAACCCTGCAGCGGAACCTGGCCGATAATCCCCCGAACGAAAATGTTGAACTGCTCCTGCTGAACTATAATTCGAAAGATGCCATGGAGCCCTGGGTGCGCGAGAATTTTCAGCGGGAGTTAGCCGGTGGTCATTTCGTACATTTCAAAACACCCGATCCTGCCGTTTTCGATCACAGCCATTCGAAGAACCTGGCTTTCAAACTGGCCAGGGGCGAGATCGTTTGTAATATCAATGCAGACGTGTTCATGGGGCCTGGCCTGGCGTCTCACGTGCTGGAGGCGTTCGCCCGGCATCCCGAAAGTTTTTTGCATCCGCAGCCGGGATTGCGGTTCGGTGCAGGCGCCGCCGGCATTATCTGCGTCCGGAAAAGCGACTTCCTGAAGGTAGAAGGGTTCGACGAACGGATGAAAATCTATGGATGGGAAGATGTCGATTTCCAGAACCGGCTGGCGCATGCAGGTATACAACGACTACATATAACGGATGAGCGTTTTTGTAATGCCATGGACCATCCGGACAAATACGACAGCCGAATGCTGGGCGCGCGCATCCATGCCGTTTACCTCGACAGGGTGCTGCTGGCCCATGTTCACCGCTTTACCGTTTTAATGCTCTTTTCAGACGGTTCATACAAACTCGGCCAAATGATCAATCACGCGGTTCGGGGAGGCGGAATACCGGTTATACCCGCCGGAGGACCCAGGCCGTACTTCCAGTATGAAATCGAGGGCGAAGCATGGCAAACCGGCCGCTGGACGCACGGGCCGAACGGTTACCGTCTTATCCGTGCGGTACCGGTGGAGGAGCTGCCCCTGCTGGAAAAGAACACGGAAATGTACATACTGCAGGAAGGGAATGCGGAAACGCCTTTCTGGCGGGTGCGGAACCGGCATGTGCTCGATTGGCTGGCATATTTCGAAATGGATTATAAAAACCGGGTGTTGATGTTGACGAACGACCGTGATAAGAAAACGGCAATAAATAATGGCATTTTCGGGCAGGCGACAGTTTACAGGAATTTCGATCCGAAGATGCCGGTCCGGGTGGAGTAAGATCATAGGAGGAATTCCTGCCAGCCAGGCCGGGCGCTGCGGATGGCGGAGGATCGTGCCACCTTTGCGGATGTAATTCGCCCAGGAAAATCCGGTTTGTTGGGCTGGTGTGTGTGGTCGGCGATGATGTAGTCTTCGGGTGCGCCTGCCAGTGCAGCTGCCGGGAAAGCAGTTAGGTTGAGGGGATCGGCGGGGACGGAAGTTTTGTTTTTCCAGATATCATATACGGTATCGAGTAAGGATTCGACATGGGAATTTTTCCCTTTCACTAACCATTCGTCCAGATGTTGGAGGAACTGGAGGAGGTTGTCCGAATGGCGGATGATGACGGCCGTTTCGTGGCAATTGTTGTACACGGGGCCCCAGGAGCCGTCTGGCGCGATGTCGAGTATCCAGAAGTTGCCGGCTTCATCGCCCATGAGCTCGATGTAATTGGGATATAGGCTGCCGAAATCAGGATCGCTGCTGGATTCGGTGAACAGGATGTCTTCGTAGCCCATATTGAAACCGCTGGCGAATCTTATTAGTTCTTCGATGTCTGGCGGGAGATGCCTGGAAGGCAGTTGCTGGCGGAATGTGTCTACTTCTTTGTCCGTCAAACCCGCGAGGGTTTTGGGGACGAGGGATTTACCGTCTACCTGTATAAGTTTTGGCAAGAATGGATTGTAGTTGCAGTAAGGGCGTCATATCCTGACAAATTATGAAAATACATCAATTTATAACGTCCGTTTTGTGAAGTGATGAGGACGATCGTAACTTAGTGCAAGTCACGGTCACAAGTTTCAAAATTAACCACCATATGCCTTTCGCATATTTCCTTCCCGGTGCGGCGTTGAAGCCATACATTCAATCCTATTGGACGTTAAAGGGGAATGACGATACATATGACATCCTGTACCCGGATGGGTGTATCGATATGATCGTAAACCTGGGAGGGAAGTTCGTCGTAACGCAGAAAGGTGTGGTGCTGGAGGAGCGTGGCGTTTATCTCGGCGGAGCTTTGACGGAAGCGATTTATGAAAAAATCCCGGCGGGCGTGTACTTGTTGGGCGTCCGGTTTGCTCCGGGATGTTTCGGGCATTTTTATCCTTCCCGGTTGTTAAGTGATCTGAGGGATGATTGTATACAGGTGAATTCAGAATTTGCTCCTCCCACCCAAGAATTACTGCAAGATCCCATAACGGCTTTAGACGGATTTTATACAGAGAAGCTAGCCGATTTCCATCATCCCGTGAAAGATGCCGCTGCAAAAATCCTGCAATCCGGCGGTAATGCTACATTGAATGAAATTGCCGCCATTTGCCGGAAATCTCCCCGGCAAACGGAACGTATCTTCAAGCAGCATATCGGCCTGACCCCGAAACAGTTTTGCAGGATCGTGAAATATTCCTGCACACAGGAGTTGCTGGCAGCCAGGGCTCCGGAAGAAACGATCCTCGCCATCGCACTGGCGGCCGGTTACTACGACCACGCCCACCTTGCCCGGGAGTACAAGCGTATATCCCGGTGGACGCCTTCCGGTAAATAAGTTTGTCGTTTTTTTACAAACGCCCTGTTAGCGCATGTCCTAGCTTTGTCTTGGGATTCAGCAACAATAATTTAGGTTATGAAACTTACATCCAAAGCGTTGTTAAAAATTGGCGGTATCGCTTACCTGCTGGTCGGGACCAGTCATTTATCGTACGAATTGTTTTTAACGGATGCTGCGGCCGACGGAAAACTGAAAGTTTTCCTGGACAGCTACGACTTCCGGATCTTCGGCAATGCATTAAGCCTCTACCGGTTTCATTCCGGGTATAGCATCATGATGGCGGCGCAGGACATTCTCATCGGCGTGCTATGCCTCACCTTGCGGCGGCCGGGGCGGGGCACGTTGCTGGCGTTTATGTTGGGTGGATTGGTGATGCCGGTTTTGGTGCGGGTTTATTTTATGGGTGGGCCGCCGTTGTATTTATCCATCATTGCGGCGGTTGCGTTTGTGCTGGCTTTCTGGCGATCTTTCCGTGTTAAGGAAAAGGGTGTTTAAATAAAAACGGTAGCAATGAAAGCTGTATATAAAATATTGATTGGATTGATGTACGTCTTTGCCGCGGGGCATATGTTGTATACATTTATGAATGTGGAGGGAAGGGCGTCGGGTGAGGAGCAGATGTGGTTTTTTTCCGGTGGCCTGGCGATGCTTTTCGCCGGGTTTATTAACATGATATTTAATAAGGTTGGCGGCGGGTTCGTGAGAATGGTGAGTCTTGTCACCAACTTGATATTGCTGATATTTTTGATCGTGCTATCCGTCGTAATTCCGGAAGTGCAGGTGATCGTGTTGGCGTCAGTTCTGTTGATGACGGTAATTGTGAACATGGTGCTTTCGCGTGAGGGAGGCTGATGTGCCGTTATTCAAATTGCGGCCGCATCACCCCATAAAAAAGCCAGGCTTACACCTGGCTCCCGACAAATTTCGTGTGGCTGCCAGGACTCTAACCCGCATGCCTCGCGGCACCCGAGCATAAGAATGCGTCACAAGAGTCTTGGTGTGGGAGGCATCAGTCCACAACTGTTCATAGATGAGTAGGGTAGGTTATTACTATTTTTTCCATTACATGGGTTTTTGTAATGAAGAGTATTAGTGGAAATGATTATTCGGGGGATTGCTTTTGCCACTTAGAAGATGGATCAGTGATGAGGATTAGCATATGTTCTCTTCCATCAGTGGATTGATAACAAGTGCGAATAAGGGGGCAAATGAAGATAGGAGATACGGTACCCTATCAATTGAATTGGTGAGTGTGTAAAAGTTTTTTTTGTGATGGTTACCAGTCAATTATATGTGAACATGTCGGAATATTCCCATGCATAAGCTTGTGGACCTGATTTCGTAATTGGTAAATTGGAGTTTATTGAAAGGTTAAGTATATTAAGCAAATAATAGCATTGTTATGAGCTTGCCAACAACACTGACCCCATCCCTACCAATTGATACACAAATTAATATAGCTGCAGTCCAGGAACTCATCCAAAGTAATCGCGATGATCTAGCAAAACCAACACAATTGATCTCCCGGTACAGGTTGGAGAAATCCACCAATGACGATTACAAAGGCAGGCAGTTGCTGGAACTTATCCAGAATGTGGACGATGCCTGCTCGACCTTCGCCAGGATTGAGCTAAATACCTCAACACATCAGCTCAAAATCACCAACGGCGGAACACCTTTTTCCCTGGAAGGATTTCGATCCCTGATGATTCCCAGCCTCAGCCCTAAACGCAAGAAAGTATACATTGGCAACAAAGGGCTTGGGTTCAGGTCTATCCTGAACTGGAGCCAACAGATAACGATCACCAGTAATGGTATTCAAATGGTTTTTTCAAAGGACTTAGCAAAAAAAGCATTTTTTGAATTGTATACATCCTTGGAGAGAGAACAGGTACTCCATGAATTTCAATACACCAAGGAGACTATTCCTATGCCGGTTTTAGCATTGCCAGAAGTGATGAAGGTTGAAGGAGAAGGGGCTGAAACCATCATCCATATCGACTATTTGCCCAGTGCTGAACCAGATATAAAATCTCAGATAGAATCACTCAGGGAGGAAGTGTTACTTTTCCTTCATCATATCCGCAATCTTACCATATGTGTGGATGGCCAATGTAGTGAAATGATAAGCGAGCGTTTGGGCGATGGCGCCATCCGAATTGGCAGTAAAACATGGATGATATATTCCAATGAGGAAGAGGATGAAGCTCCCCCAATGCCCTTAATATATTGTGATCCGGAGAAGGAGGAAAGGGAGGTATATAGCCTGAAACTGGCGTTACAGCATGACCTGTCGGACAATGTACATGAATTGTTCTCCTTTTTTCCAACCAAAATCCGATTATGTCTGCCCATGGTTGTGCATGGTACTTTTGAACTCGATAGCTCCAGGAACAGGATTATAGATTCAGAAAAAAACAGGTTCCTGGTTGGAGAATTATTGAAACTGCTATTCGAGGTGTCAGACCGGTGGAAAGAGAAAGATGAAGTGGCCAATTGGCAAGCTTTTCAGTTGCTCAATCACCAAAGGCAACCTGATTCCGTACTGGAAAGTTTTGGGTTTTATAAGGCCATCAATGAGCGCATCCGGAATAAGGTCAATTTACCATGCCTGGATGGCAGCTACCGCAGATATGAGGAAGTGCAGGTATTACCGGATAGATTCTGTGCCTTGATTGACACATTAGGTTTGCACAGCTATTTTCCAGATGTGCTATTACCAGTACCTGATGAGACAAAATCATTTTTTCAAATGTTGTATCCGCAGTATCAGCTTCAGAAGAAGGTTTCTCCCAAACTCCTAAGAGAAAGAGTAGAGAAGGCATCGAATCAGTTGAAAGGAACAGTGCCTGCGGATACATATGCCGAGTGGGTATTGCAAGTAGGTAAACAATTGAC
This sequence comes from Chitinophaga rhizosphaerae, assembly GCF_003958645.1. Lineage (GTDB taxonomy): Bacteria > Bacteroidota > Bacteroidia > Chitinophagales > Chitinophagaceae > Chitinophaga > Chitinophaga rhizosphaerae. The sequence goes on along the minus strand of NZ_RXLO01000002.1, from coordinate 261,349 downwards.
AGATCTACCGCCGGAGGCGATTTCAATACTCTACAATGATCGCATGGAACTGGAGAGCAAAGATTACACGATTTTTACCCCTGCCACTAAAAACACTAAAGTGGAGGTGCCTGAACATGTTAGGATAAGTTTTATTAATTCTGAACTCTACGAGAGCCTATTGAATAAATATGAACTGACCAGTGAGCAGGAAAAATCCAGGTCTTTAAGAGATCGGCTGCATCAATTTACCAATATTCAGTCATTTGAGCCCGCACCAGCCCTTCGGCAGATCATTAATGGGACCAATGAGCAGCTCAAGAGTATATCGAACAAAGACATCAGGATCAGGATGGTAAAATCAATGTTGGGGTCATTGTTTAAATATTACACGACATCCAGATCAGCCAAAGACGTACAAATAACGGTATCCAATATACCTGTGATTACGGAAGCAGGGGAAATCAGAAATGCCAGGGATTGCGTTTTGTCAACTGCTTATCCCAAAGGAGCATTATGCGCAGAGCTATTGGGAAATATCTATGAAAAGAATCAACTTATAGCTTCAGCAGCGGCGCTCGGGATCACAGGAGATTTAAATGAAGTGCAGACTTTTCTACTGGAATTTTTGGATGTAAACTGTTTTTTCATTTTACATCGGGGGGAGAAAAGCGCGATAGGGGATCCGTATTTGAACTATATTTTCAAGTTTCAACAAAAGCCGGACAGATTCAGGAATTATCAATATGATTGCATGTCCATTGTTAACATGGTGAATATTGAGAAACATCTTCAATTGAATGCTATTACAAGAGAGAGTGTGATAGCTTGTGTTTTCCTAGATCCGAAGTTAAAGGAAAGAGTATTGGGAGTAACGGAAGATTCTCTCAAGTACAGTATAGCTGGAGAAGCGCCAGAAACATATAAACATACGCTGACTAATATCCCGTCATATGTCCGGTTTCAATTGACATCTGTATTGAAGCTGGAGGATTTTATCATGGAGAACCAGGATATTCCGTTGCTCAATGATATTGAATTTGATTATGGCGCAACATGTTTTAAGAATAATGGCATCGAAAGTATCACGATCAAAAGTGCCTTACGACAACTGGGTGTGAAGCAATTCTTTCATGAATTAGAGATACACCGGGTGAGCGAACTTGTACATGCCTGGTCCCAGCGAGATCAGCATGGAAGGTTCGCCAGAAAGCTTTATCAATTATGTACGGAGCATTATAAGACCCATAAGAAATTGTTTTCAAAAAAGCATGGGCTTTTGTTATATGCAGTCAAAGGTATCGACAAAGGCTACTATCCATTTGAGAGTGTGTTTTATGTCAATGGCGTGGATCTTCCACGGAAAGTACTCGGGACATATCCATTACTGAATTACCCCAAACGCTCAGGAGAGCAAAATGTAATTGAGGTGTTTTCAGTACAAACATTCAACAATGTATCCTACTATGAACAAGGCCATATAGTGGATCATCCCGCAACGCAGGTGCTGGAGGCGTACCTCCGACAAATAAAGCCTTTTATTTTGCACCGCAGGTTAAAAGCGATTCATGTGGAAGGCGACATTCAGGAGGTGGTGAGAATTGTAAAATCGATAGCTGTTTCGATCTGTTCTAGCCTTACCTATGTGTATAATAATAAAGAACAGGAGGCCGACGGCTATGACTTTGTGCAGAAGCGTGATGAGAAAAACAAGTACTTCATTAAGTATACCGGAGGCAGCTCCCTGGAGGCCATGCGTAAAGATTCAAGGTTTAGTGATGCCATCGCCGAAATTTTTACTCTGGCATTTGATGTGGTAAACATCCATGCAGATATCAGAACTATTTTCAGAAATGACCTGGATGACACCGCCCATCTATTCTCTGAGGAATTTGGCGCTGAAGCAATGGAGGCGACTTTTAAAAGGCTCAAAGTAACTGACGTGGACCGGATGGCATGGGCCGCAATTTGTGAACTGAAACAAATTGACTGTGCGTTAGGCCACGAAGGAGAAGCGGAATTTAGAAAAACAATAGCAGAGCACCTGGACATACCCTCTGCGCTGGTTGCGAAAGTGGATTTTTCCTATGCTGCCACGGCGCAACAGCAGGAAGTAATCTACAAGTTGTTTGCCGCGCTGGATATTGATGTATTGGCGTTTAATTCACGAACTCATTTGGATATTGATTTCAGCAGCTACCATGCCGCGGAATACAGGAAATTGATAGATCAGATCACCCCTCGATTTACCTATTTTTTATGGAAACATTACACAGAAAAATCGATCCCGGAACAGCAGAATTTCCGCAAAGGCATTAGTGAATTTGAAGATATAGCAGATCCGCTGATTAAAAGCCATGCTAGACAGTTCGGAATAAACCACCTGAAAGAGCTGTATGATCAAGTTGCAATTGTATTCGGTTTCACGATGACGATCACCGATCCTTATAAAAAGGACTACGAAGTGCAGCTGGCGGAGAATAAAAGAAGGATGAACTGGGAAGGGGCCATTGACAAACTGGGAGATGAAGATTTCAGTTTATTATATTTCCCGCTCCCCGATGATGAACTTGCCAGGATTAGGAAAGTGTTGGTATTTAAGGATGCGCAACATGGAACACCAGCGACACATGCGGGAGATTCTGCAGGTATCGACAGTGTTTCGGATGATATAACTTTCACTACCCTGGTACCCACAAGTGGGGCAGGTGCATCTACTTCAACCGGTTCCAGTGGCACTGGCGGGGGACAAGGCAAAACCAAGAATAGAAGGCGAAACCAGGAACCCACGGATGATGTTAAAAATGCTCTGGGTGAAAAGGGTGAGCGAATCGTATTTAATTTTTTAAAAGGAATCCATGGCGATAGCAATGTAAGCTGGCTGTCAGAATATTCTGATAACCCGGCCAAAAGTGACAGGTTAGGATATGATATTATTTTTTGGAAAGCACCGGATAGGGTGCCACAATATGTAGAGGTGAAATGGTTTGGAAGCAATAGATTCTTTTTGACAGCAGATGAGCTGGCTTATGCCAAGAAGCATAGGGATAACTATTCCATTTATTTGGTGACAGATAAGGAGATACACGAGTTACCCATCAGCACGCTTTTGGATAGCAACCAGGAGCTGGTAGCAGACCACGAATTGTTTTCAATGGAATTAACACAGTATAAGTTCACCAGGAAGTGATGAAGAAAGGCCGTAGTAGAGATATAATCTACGCGCGTCCGTTAACTTAACGCAATTACCAGATTATCCCATCAGGAGTTACTGCCATACAGTTGCGGCAGATCCGACTTACGAAGTTTAAATTGATCCAATTGAAATAGTAATATTTTATCAAAAGCATAAGGTCGGGGGGATTGTATTTATTTTTCCCTATTTCTTATCACGCGGAAGAAGAATAATTATTGGGAATGGCTGGCAAGCCTTACCTATGTTCGCCCGCTGGCCAAATGACCGGATTCCCGGTTTCATCGTATTCATAAAATTTCTCAATGCAGAATTATTGTGGGTTGGCATACCATCCAAATGACAGAAGTAGATTTTATTGCCCGCAAACTGGGTTGGGAATAGAAAGAGACAAAATAGATAGGGAGCCGCTGGCGGCTCCCAAATTTTTCGCCGGCAGCAGCTATGGCGCCGGAAACGTTTGGGAATTGCGCTTTTGTTCATGGTGCTTAATTGCTGTAGTGACTAACGCGGCAGATCAGTTTCTTGGGATGTACCAGGTAGTGTCGGTTTTCCTAAAGTGCATGTCTGAAATTACTACTCAAAAGATTATGGAAACAGATGTAGCAAAACAGGTGACGGTTGCTTAATATACATTAACGTATTTTTGCACTGATAATAGCTCATGGCTAATTTACGTTCTTTGAGAGGTTGCTGCTGGCAAAACGCTGGCAAAATTGAGAGAAATGAAAATGGCCACCGCCAGGTGACCATCTTTACTTGTGATCTTTTGTGCCCAGAACAGGGGTCGAACCTACATGCCTCGCGGCACCAGATCCTAAGTCTGGCCTGTCGATATCAAATTGCCGCCGCATCACCCCAATAAAAAAAGCCAGGCTTACACCTGGCTCCCGACAAATTTCGTGCGGATGATAGGACTCGAACCCCCATGCCTCGCGGCACCAGATCCTAAGTCTGGCGTGTCGATATCAAATTGCCGCCGCATCACCCCAATAAAAAAAGCCAGGCTTACACCTGGCTCCCGACAAATTTCGTGCGGATGATAGGACTCGAACCTACATGCCTCGCGGCACCAGATCCTAAGTCTGGCGTGTCTACCAATTTCACCACATCCGCTTTTTCAAGGCATGCAAAGGTATTCTTTTTTAGGAATTATAAAAATTATGGATGTTGAAGGTTGTATTTATGTTGATTATCAATTTGTTGTGCAGTCGGAATATGTAAGAAAACGGTCGGCTGCCGCAATGGCAGGATATCACCTTATGGCGTCCTTTTTGTATTTTTGATCCCAGCATGGATACAGTGACCGTACAAAAATACAACCTCGACGAAGAGCAGGAGAAAAAGGAGATCGTTCGCCATTACCGCGCCCTTTTACGCGCCCTGAAGCCCCGTCTCAAAAAAGGCGACCGGGAACTCGTGCGCACCGCTTTCGAAATGGCGGCAGACGCCCATAAAGATATGCGCCGCAAATCCGGCGAGCCCTATATCCTTCACCCCCTCGCGGTTTCCCAGATCACGGTCGAGGAAATAGGCCTCGGCGTCCGCTCCGCCATCTGCGCGCTTTTGCACGACACCGTGGAAGACACGGAAGTGACCCTCGAAGACGTGGAACGCGAATTCGGCAGCGAAATCGCCCATATCGTGGACGGGCTCACCAAAATCTCCACCGTCATCGATTCCAACACCAGCACCATGCAGGCGGAGAATTTCAAAAAAATCCTCCTCACCCTCGCCGATGACCCCCGCGTCATCCTCATCAAGCTGGCAGACCGCCTCCACAACATGCGCACCCTCGATTCCATGAGCCGCGAAAAACAGCTCAAAATCGCCTCGGAAACGGTCTTCATTTACGCCCCCCTGGCCCACCGCCTCGGCCTGTACAACATCAAATCCGAGCTCGAAGACCTCGCCATGAAGTACACCGAGAAGGACCATTACCGCGAAATCGCCAAGCGCCTCAAGGAAACCAAGCGCGAACGGACCCGCTATATCAACGAATTCATCAAGCCGATCAAGGAAGTGCTCCAGGAAGAAGGCTTCAACTTCGAAATATACGGCCGCCCCAAATCCATCCACTCCATCTGGAACAAGATCAAAACCAAAGGCGTCCAGTTCGAAGAAGTATACGACCTCTTCGCCATCCGCATCATCCTCGACTCCGCCGTGGAAAAGGAAAAAGCCGACTGCTGGAAAGTCTATTCCATCATCACCGACTTCTACCATCCCAGCCCCGAACGCACGCGCGACTGGCTCTCCAACCCCAAAGGCAACGGCTACGAAGCCCTGCACGTAACGGTAATGGGCCCCAACGGGAAGTGGGTGGAAGTTCAGATCCGCTCCAAGCGCATGAACGACTATGCCGAAAAAGGCCTGGCCGCCCACTGGCGCTATAAAGAAGGCAATTCCAACGTCCAGGAATCGAAATTCGAACAGTGGTTCAGCCAGATCCGGGAAATCCTCAACAGCCCGGACACCAATACGCTCGACTTCCTGGCCGATTTCAAATCCAACCTCTTCACCGAGGAAATCTACGTCTACACCCCCAAGGGCGACCTCAAAATACTGCCCGTGGGCTCCACCGCCCTCGATTTCGCGTATTCCATCCACTCCGCCGTGGGCAACAAATGCATCGGGGCCAAGGTGAACTATAAACTGGTACCCCTCAGCCATAAGCTCCGCAGCGGCGACCAGGTGGAAATCATCACGTCCAACAAGCAGAAACCCTCGGAAGACTGGCTCAATATCGTGCTCACGGCCAAAGCCAAAAGCAAGATCAAGGACGCACTGAAGGAAGAAAAACGGAAAGTGGCCATGGATGGGAAAGATATCCTCCTCCGCAAGCTCGATCATATGAAAGTGAGCGCCAGTCAATACAATATCAATGAACTGGTGCAATTCTATAAACAGCCGTCGCCGCTCGACCTCTACTACCAGGTGGCCGTCAAGAACATCGACCTGCGGGAACTGAAGCAGTTCAATGTGCTGGGCGACAAGCTGGAGCCGCCCAAACCCGTGAAGCCCGCCGAACCGGCGCCGGCTGAGGAACATCACAAATCAAAGGAATCATCCAAAAAAGACGCGGAACTGATCATTTTCGGGGAAAGCTCCGACAAGATCGCCTATAAACTGGCCAATTGCTGCCGCCCCATCCCGGGCGACGATGTTTTCGGCTTCGTGACGGCCAGCGAAGGACTGAAAATACACCGGACGAATTGCCCGAACGCCGCCCAGCTGCTGGCCAATTACGGTCACCGGGTGGTAAAGACGAAATGGGTGAAAAACCGGGAAATCTCCTTCCTGACGGGCCTCAGGATCGTGGGGATGGACGATGTGGGCGTGATCCACAAGATCACCAATATCATCTCCGGCGAGCTGAAGATCAATATCGCGGGGCTGACGATCGAGTCGAAAGAAGGGCTGTTCGAAGGCCTGATCAAGGTTTTCGTACATGATAAGGACGAACTGGAGGAGCTGGTGAACCGCCTCAAGGGGCTGGATGGTATCCAGAGCATTCAAAGGCTGGAAGACTAGAATATTTTTATTTCCTCCCGATTTTCACACAATCGCCTTATTTTTGCCACTTCTTTAAACCATAATTAACTTTTCAACAATGGTAGATGTTCTGCTGGGGCTGCAATGGGGCGATGAAGGCAAAGGCAAGATCGTAGATTACTTTGCAGGTAAATATGATATCATCGCACGCTTCCAGGGCGGCCCGAACGCGGGCCATACACTGTATGTCAATGGCCAGAAAGTGGTGTTGCATACCATCCCCTCCGGCGTATTTCACGGCAATACCCTGAACCTGATCGGTAACGGGGTGGTGCTCGACCCGGTGACTTTCCGTAAAGAATGCCAGAAAGTGGCGGAAATGGGCATTGATCTGTCCCAAAACCTGTTCATTGCGGAAAAAACGCATATCATCGTACCTACCCACCGCGCGCTCGACAAAGCTTCCGAGCTGTCGAAAGGCCAGGAAAAGATCGGTTCTACCCTGAAAGGGATCGGGCCGGCCTATATGGACAAAACAGGCCGCAACGGTCTCCGCGTAGGCGATGTGCTGCGGAGCGATTTCCGCCAGCAGTACGAAAAGCTGAAAGCCAAACATCTGCAATTGCTCGCCAATTATAATTTCGAAGAAGATATCGCCGAATGGGAAAATGAATTCTGGGAAGCCGTGGAATTCCTCTCGAAAATGAACATCGTGAACGGGGAATACTGGCTGAACGGCAACCTGAAAGCCGGAAAGAAAGTGCTCGCCGAAGGCGCCCAGGGCTCCATGCTCGACGTGGACTTCGGTACCTACCCATTCGTGACCTCCTCCAATACCATCTCCGCCGGCGTATGCACCGGCCTCGGCATCGCCCCGAAATGGATAGCTGAGGTGATCGGGGTTACCAAAGCCTACTGCACCCGCGTGGGCAGCGGTCCGTTCCCCACCGAGCTGGAAGACGAAACCGGCGAACGCCTCCGCCAGGCCGGCCACGAATTCGGCGCCACCACCGGCCGCCCCCGCCGTTGCGGCTGGATCGACCTGGTTGCACTCGATTACACCTGCATGCTCAGCGGCGTTACCCAGCTGGTAATGACCAAAAGCGACGTGCTCGACGAGTTCGACACCGTGAGCGCCTGCACCGCGTATTCCATTGACGGTCAGACCTCCCGCGAAATGCCGTTCAACATCTGCGGCGCTCCCATCCAGCCCGTCCTGGAAAACTTCCCCGGCTGGTCGGAACCCACTGCAAAAAGCGAACGATACGACGCTTTACCTTTGGAAATGAAAAAATTCTTATCTTTTGTGGAAGACTACCTGAAAGTGCCTGTGAAGTACGTTTCCAACGGGCCGGGTAGGGATCAGATACTCGAAAAGTAAAGACAAAAAATTACGAAAAAAACAGTCAAAAAAAAATTTGGCGAATAAAAAAAACTGTTAAAACTTTACCCTTAGAATCTAATTGTAACGTACCATTATGAAATCAAAATCTGATAAAGAGAAAGAGACTAAAAAGACTACTTCGCCTAAGACTGACAAAGCCTCTGAAAAGAAAGCGAGCGCCAAGCCGAAGAAAGAAGTAGACGAGGATGAAGATGAGGATGAGGAGGAATCTCCCCGTAAGTCTGCTGCATCTAAAAAATCAGATAAGCTTGCGGCAAAATCGAAGAAGGAAGACGATGACGATGATGATGACGACGACGATGACGACGATGCTCCCAAAAAAGGGCGTAAACCCGCCAAAGCCGGCTCCCGTAAGAAAGATGACGACGATGAGGATGATGATTCGGATGACGATGATGCCGACGACGACGATGACGCATGGGAAAAAGGCGAAGACGAAGATTACGATCCCGACTTCGAAGAATTCGATATGCCGAAGCCGAAAAACAAACGCGGCCGCCCGTCCAAGAAAAGCGCCGATGATGACGATGACCTCGGTATCGACGATGAATTCAAGGATATGGACCTGTTCAACGATCGCTTCGACGACGACGATGATGATTTCTAATTGACAAACGTGCTATCATACAGTTTTCCTGTTAAAGATATAAGCGCAATTAAACAGCAAATGTTGAGCTGGGGCAACCGGTTCAACATTTGTTGTTTTTTGGACAACAACAATTACCGCCTGGCCGGCTCCCGCGCAGAAGCCATTCTGGCCGCAGATGCCGTGGAAACACTGGAATCCCCCGCCGGCAGCGCGTTCGAAAAATTGCGCCGCTTCCACGACGAAAAACCCGGCTGGCTCTTCGGCCACTTCGCCTACGACCTTAAAAACGAGACCGAAAAGCTCGAAAGCCGCAACCCGGACGGCATCGGCTTCCCCGACCTTTCGTTCTTCCGGCCCCGCTACGTGCTCCGCCTCACCGCAGATGCGCTCGAGATCTCCGGCGAAAACCTCTCCGAAGCGGAAGCCCGCGCCATCCACACCGATCTCCGCAACCAGCCGCGCATCATTCCCGCACCACCCGTTCCCATCATTTCCCAGGCCCGCCTCCAACGCGCCGATTACCTCGAAGCCGTCCGCGCCCTGCAGGACCATATCCTCAAAGGCGATTGCTACGAAGTCAATTTCTGCCGGGAACAATACGCTCACGCCAAAATCCAGGACCCGGCGGCCATTTTCCTCCGCCTCAACGGCCTCAGCCCAGCGCCTTTCGCCGCCTATTACCGCCGCGGCCCCCGCTACCTGGCCTGTTCCAGCCCCGAACGGTTCCTCCGCAAGGAAGGCGACAAGCTCACCTCGCAGCCCATCAAAGGCACCGTGCGCCGCGCCGCCAGCCCGGAAGAAGACGAAGCCCTCATCCGGCAACTCCGCAACAGCCCCAAAGAACAGTCGGAAAACGTGATGGTGGTAGACCTCGTCCGCAACGACCTCTCCCGCACAGCCGTCCGCGGCAGCGTCCAGGTGTCCGAGCTTTTCGGGATCTACAGCTTCCCGCAGGTCCACCACATGATCTCGACCGTTACCGCCACCCTCGACCCCGCGTTCCATTTCACCGACGCCATCCGCAACGCTTTTCCCATGGGTTCCATGACCGGCGCGCCGAAAGTGAAGGTGATGCAGCTCATCGAGCAATACGAACAAACGCGGCGGGGCCTGTTTTCAGGAGCCGTCGGCTATATCACGCCCGGGGGCGATTTCGACTTCAATGTGGTGATACGCAGCATTCTGTACAATGCCGAAAAACATTACATCTCCTTCCAGACAGGCTCTGCCATTACATTTTACAGCAACCCGGAAAAAGAGTGGGAGGAATGCCTCCTGAAAGCCCGTGCCCTGCGCACGGCCCTGGGAATTTAATCGCCCGAGGTAACCAGTTGCGCCAGCGCGTCGGAGATGCGGGGGTAAGAAAACTGGAATCCGGTAGACTGGATCTTCGCGGAAGAGGCTTTCACGCTTTTGAGGACTTCCACGCTCATTTCGCCCATCGCCAGTTTCAGCGCGAATGCGGGCACGTGCACCGTCACGAAGCTCTTGCCCTTAACGGCCCGCGCCAGCTGGGTAACGAGCTCCTGGTTGGTGATGGGGAAGGGGGAAACAGCGTTGTAGATGCCCGTCAGTTGATCGTTGGAAAGGGCGTTGTGGTAGAGGCGGACGAGGTCTTGCAGATGGATCCAGGAAATGAATTGCTGGCCGCTGCCCATGACCGTAGCGAAACCGAGGCGCACGGGCTTGATAAATTCCTTCAGCGCGCCGCCGTGGTTGGATAAAACAATGCCGGTCCGGAGGATGATGACCTTTTTGCCGAGGGTCGACATTTGCTGCACGGCGTTTTCCCAGGCCACGCAGGTTTTGCCGAGGTAATCGGTGGCGGGAGGATCGGTTTCGAGGAAGTTTTTACCCTGAAATTCGCCGTAGTACCCCGTGGCGGAGGCGCTCACGAACGTCCTGACCTTGTTGGGAATGCGCGACAGCTGGTCGAACAAAAGCTGCGCGCTCTGCACGCGGCTGTCGAGGATCTCCTGCTTGCGGGATTCGGTCCACCGCTTGTCGGCCACGTTGGCCCCGGCGAGATGGACGATCTGGTCGGCCTCCTGCAGGGCGGCAGTATCCAGCGTTTGGCGGGATGGGTCCCACAGCGCGAACCGGAGGTTCGGGTGAGGGGAGGGGCGCATCTTCCGCGTATAAACGATCACGCGATACCCCCGCTCGAGGAGAAAATCCGTTAACGCCCTGCCTACCAGGCCAGAACCGCCTGTTATCAAAACCGTGTCCATCATTGTAAAAGCCAGTTGATCCTCCGTAAATTTACGCAATAAATCCCGGTGCTGCCCAGCACTTGGCAATAAGATATTTTTCATGTAGGTTTGAAGCGGATCTATGCTAAAACCGCTGCGTCAGGCGTTTATCCTGTAGAATACCTTAAACTCATGCCCATGCGCTTCCGTCATATCCTTCCATTTCTTGCGCTGATGCTCTGCGCTACCTTTGCCATGGCCCAGAAAGTCACCTATTCCGAACCGGAAAGGGATGATTACAAAACCACCGAATTCGAGATCGTAGGCAGGGTTTCCGGAAACATCCTCGTGTATAAGGCAGACCGCGGAGAATACCATATTTCCGTGTACGACAACGGCATGCAACTGCTCGACCGCGTGAAGCTCGACTTCCTTCCCAAAAAACTCATCAGCGTCGATTTCGTATCCTACCCCGATTTTTCGTACATGATCTACCAGTTCCAGCGGAAAGACGCCGTGTACAGCTTCGTGGGCCGCGTCAACGGGAAAGGGCAGTTCATGGAAGCGCCCGTGATGGTAGACTCCACCCGCATCGGCTTCTACTCCAAGGAAAACAAGATCTATTCCGTGGAAACGTCCGAAGACAAAGGGCGCATCCTCATTTATAAAATCAACCAGGACAAGGAAGACAATAATGTTTTCTATACGTTCCTGTACGACAGTGCCTTCAACCTCGTCAACAACAGCCGCGTGAGCCTCCCCATGGAAGGCAAGAAGCAGTTCCTCAACAACTTCCACCTCAATAACGACGGCGATCTCTTCTTCACCAAGCTGGAACGGGGCTCGGGCCGGGATTATATCGTGAACGGCAGCGTAATCGTGAAGCGCGCTACTACAGACGCTTTCGAGACCATTCCGTTCGAAAAGAAGGAATTGTTGCTGGACGAAGTGAAACTGAAACTGGATAATCAGGACAAACAGGCCCTCGTGACGGCGTTCTATTACAAACAGAAACGCGGGAACGTGGAAGGGATGTACCTCCTCCGTCTCGACTACGCCAACAACCAGCGCCTGTTCGAGAAAACGGTGATCTTCACCCCCGAACTGAAACAGCAGGCGAAGGGCGATGCCTCCACCAACGCGGCTTTCAACGATTATTTCATCCGCAAGATCGTGAACACGGCCAACGGCGGGTTCATGCTGACGGCGGAGTCTTACTACACCTCGTCGCGCAGCCAGCCCTGGAACCGCTGGAACTATATGTATGGCGGCTACGGCGGATATTATCCTTATTATTACTCGCCCTACAGCCCGTCCTATTACAATCCGTATTACTGGAACGACGGGCAGGGCACGCGCTACCATTACGACAATATCGCCATCATGGCGTTCGATGAAAAGGGAGACCTCACGTTCAGCAACTTTGTGCACAAAAGCCAGTTCGACGACGGGGCGGACCTTTACCTGAGCTATATGCTCGTGAACGTGGGCAGCGAGCTGCGGTTCCTGTTCAACGAGCTGGAGCGCCGGCAGTACGTGCTCACCGAAAACACGATCGGGCCCGATGGCAAACTGAGCCGCAAGCCTACGCTCCGGAACCTGGACAAAGGGTTTACCTGGATGCCCCGCTATGGCAAACAAATTAGTGGACGGACGGTGCTCATCCCCTGTATTTACAGGAATTATATTTGCTTTGCAAAAATTGACTTTTAACCCCACCTTTGCATCGTGATTAAGTTTTTCAGATCCGGCAACCCGCTGACGGTCTTGCTGCTGTTCCTGTACATGCTGTTCATCAAGTTTTACTACCTGCTGCACCCGTCGCTGTATCTGGCGGACGGGTCGGAGGGGCTGGCTTATAAATGGCTGGTGGGGTGGCTGGAAGTCAGGGTGGGGCCGAGCCCGATGTTTTTCACGTTCCTGGCGCTGATGCTGCTTTTTGTGCAGTCGCTGCTGCTGACGCGCATCGTGAACAACCACCGGCTTTTCGCGAAGGATACTTACCTGACGGCGATGTGTTACCTGCTGCTGACGTCGCTGTTGCAGCACTGGAACGTGTTTTCTCCTGCCTTGATCGTGAATACGGTGATGCTGTGGATATTTTCCAGCATAACCGACCTGTATATGCGGAATTCCGCGCGCGACGTGTCCTTCAACATCGGTTTCGCGCTGGGCGTTTGCGGGCTGTTTTACTTCCCATCGGTGCTTTTCGTGGCTTTGCTTTTCCTGAGCCTGCTGATCATGCGGGCGTTCAGGCTGGCGGAGTGGATCATCGGGCTGTTGGGCGTCCTTTGCCCGTTTTACCTGTTGGGCACCTGGCTGTTTTTGACGGACCGTTGGGACATGATCCCCGACCTGGTCAATATCCGGGCAAACCTGCCGGTAATTACGGATTATAAGGTTTGGGGGGCGCTGATCGCGACGGCATTGTTTTTCGTGACCGGCTGGCTGATGCTGCAGCGTATATTCAAAAAAATGCTCATACAGGGCCGCAAGATCTGGGCTACGGTGGTGATTTACGCGCTGGTGGCAACGTTGCTGCCACTGTTCAGCGGTCATTTTTCGGCGACGTACTGGGTGCTGGCGGTGATGCCGGTTTCGCTGTTTGCGGCGAACGTGTTCTGGTCGATCACTAACAATACGCTAGCCAACGCGGTACACATATTAGTGCTCGCATATGTTATTGTAATGCAATATTTTAGCCATTGACGGGATTGGGGGTGGTTGTTAGTGTAATCATAAATCTGATGAGTGGTGATTGTAAATTCCCCAATGGTCAGTAATTTTGTTCTTTCCAGTAGAAATATTCAAACAAATAAATAAATGAAATTCGGAGTTGTTACGTTTCCCGGTTCTAACTGTGACCAAGACATGATCGATGCGCTGCGCAACGATTTGAACCAGGAAGTGATCAGCCTTTGGCACAAAGACAAGGACTTGAGCATGTTCGGCACGGAAGACTGCATTTTGCTGCCGGGCGGTTTTTCTTACGGTGATTACCTGCGTTGCGGGGCCATCGCCAAGTTCAGCCCCATGATGCAGAGCGTGGTGGAGTTTGCCAACAAGGGCGGCCGCGTGATCGGCGTATGCAACGGCTTCCAGATCCTGTGCGAAGCGGGCCTGCTCCCGGGCGCTTTGCTGAAAAACGAAAACCAGCAGTTCGTTTGCAAGAACGTATTCATCAAAAGCGAAAACACACAAGCATCTTTGACTAAAGAGGTGACCGGCCGCCCGCTGATGATCCCCGTCGCACATGGCGAGGGTCGTTACTATGCAGACGAAGCCACCTTGGAAGGTCTTTTCGCGAATAACCAGGTGATTTTCCGGTATTGCGACGAGTTTGGCAACATTGTTGATTCTGCTAACCCGAACGGCGCTATCCGTAACATCGCAGGGATCTGCAACAAGGAAAGAAACGTTTTCGGAATGATGCCGCACCCCGAGCGTGCTACCAGCGAAATCCTGGGCAACCGCGACGGCCAGCTGATTTTCCAAAGCCTGATAAATAACAACTAGGCCCAAGGCGCCTGGTCTATACCATCAAAACAACCAACCAATTAAAGAAAGAAGTATGAAAAAGTTGCTCGTAGCCATGATGCTCTTCGCACTGCCGGTATTGGCCTTTGCGCAGGACATGAACCCCGTGAAGTGGGAATTTACTTCCAAAAAAGTGAACGCCACCACGTATGAAGTGCACGCCAAAGCCACTATCGACCGCGGCTGGCACCTCTACGCACAGGAAGCCGGCGAAGGCCCCGTGCCCACCAGCTTCAAATTCGCGAAGAACCCCCTCGCCACGGCACAGGGCAAACTGACCGAAGTAGGTAAAATGCACAAAGCTTTCGACAAGAACTTCAACTCCGAACTGAAATACTACGAAAACACCGTGACCTTCGTACAGAAAGTTACCGTGAAAGGTAAAGCTGTCACCAAAGTGAAAGGCTCCGTTGAATTCATGGTATGCGACGATCACCAGTGCCTTCCCCCTACAGAAGTGGAATTCGCCGTGAACGTGGGAGGCAAATAATCCTGTCTCATCTCATTGATCATAACAACGAGTTCTTTCATGCGAAGGAACTCGTTTTTGCATTTTGCTTTCATACAACCTGTTAAGTCTATCGTACATATGAAGTATATCGTTTCGATAATCACCGCTTTCCTGTTGCTCATCGGATTCTCCACCAAAGCACAGGAAACGGAAAGCGCTCCAATCCATACCTCCTCCTGGGAATTCACCGCCGAAAAAAAGGCGCAAGGAGAATATATCCTGAAATTCAAAGCCAAAATAGAACCGGGCTGGAAACTCATGGCCGCCTCCATGGGGGACGACGAGCCCAACTCCCGCATCGTTTTCGACAGCCTGAGCGACACGCGCGTCAAAATCCAGGCCCTGGCAGACGTTTCCAAGCCCCTCACGGCCAAGGAGCCCCTGCTCGATAACATGGAGATCAAATACTTCGAGAACGCTGCGGAAATCACCGCCACCGTCAAGTATAACACGGATTCCGTAAAAGACCTCCGCGGCACCGTGAACTACTTCATCCTCAAAGGAGAAGAAGTGCTCCCCGAAGAAGTTCCCTTTACCTTCACCGCAGATGCCTCCGGCAACCTGGCCGGTAAAACAGGCGGACTGGAAGAGAACGTAGCCGCCGCCGCAGGCCTCAAACGCCCCACTATCGATCTCGCCAATCCCATCATAAAAGTGGGCGGCATCGGTAACGAAGGCGAATCCAGCGTTTGGCTCATTTTCGTGCTCGGATTCCTCGGCGGCCTCGTGGCCCTGGTAACACCCTGCGTGTTCCCCATGATCCCGCTCACGGTGTCTTTCTTCACCAAATCCGCGCAAGACCGCAAGTCGGGCATCTTCAACGCTTCCATGTACGGGTTCTTCATCTTCCTGATCTACGTACTGTTCAGCCTGCCCTTCCACATCGCCGGTAAAGCCGACTCCGCCATCTTCAACAATATTTCCACCAACGTCTGGCTGAACCTGGCCTTCTTCGTGGTATTCGTGGTATTCGCCCTTTCCTTCTTCGGTCTGTTCGAGATCACCCTGCCCAGCGGCCTCGCTTCCAAAGCCGATTCCAAAGCCAACAAAAACAGCCTCGTGGGCATCTTCTTCATGGCCCTCACCCTGGTGGTGGTTTCCTTCTCCTGCACCGGCCCCATCATGGGTTCCCTGCTTGCAGGCGCCGGTTCCGCCGCCGGTGGCGCTAACGGCGCATGGATGCTCACCGCGGGCATGGCCGGCTTCGGCATCGCCCTGGCACTGCCCTTCGCCCTTTTCGCCCTCTTCCCCAACTGGCTGAACTCGCTGCCCAAATCCGGCGGCTGGCTCACCTCGGTGAAAGTAGTGCTCGGCTTCGTGGAAGTAGCCCTCGCCATTAAATTCCTGTCTAACGCAGACCTCGTTACGCACTGGGGCATCCTCCACCGCGAAACTTTCTTCCTCATCTGGATCATCATCTTCGGCCTCACCACGGCATACCTCTTCGGTCTGATCAAGTTCCCGCACGACAGTCCCGTTAAAAAACTGGGCAAAGTGCGCATCTTCTTCGGTATCCTCTTCGGTGCTTTCACGCTCTACCTGATCCCCGGCATCACCAACACCAAATACGCCCGCATCCGCCTCATGAGCGGCTTCGCGCCCCCGATGTCTTACAGCTGGTACGGCCATCACACCGCTACGGAAAAAGGCGCCGTGGAACCCGATATCATCAACGAATACGAGAAAGGCCTCGCGCTCGCCAAGGAAAAGAACATGCCCGTGCTGCTCGATTTCACCGGCTGGGCCTGCGTGAACTGCCGTAATATGGAGGAAAACGTGTGGACCGATCCCGAGGTACATTCCCTCATCAAAGACAACTACGTCCTGATTTCGCTCTACACCGACGATCGCAAGAAACTCGGCGAAAACGACCAGTTCCTCTTCAAATCCGACGAAGGCTGGTCCAAAAAGATCGTGACCATCGGCGATAAATACGCCACCTTCCAACGGGTGAATTTCATTAACCAGTCGCAGCCCCTGTACGTGCTCATCACGCCAGACGAAAGGCTGCTGACGCTCCCGGTGGCCTACACACCCGATATCCAGGAATACTCCAACTGGCTGAAAGCCGGCCTGGAAGGCTGGAAGAAGGTGAGCAACACCGCGCAGAAATAATCCGCCACCGGAATAAAAAGGAAAGGACGTCTCCGCAATGGGGCGTCCTTTTTTGTTTTATAGTTGTGCTACCATGTCAAAAGAGCGACTGGCCGCAGCCGCGGAAAGTTTTCCCGTCTACCGTGAGGGTGACGGTGAAAGGGTATTTTTTATCCCCGTCGTCCGCGCACACCTGGTTGTCGAATTTGGCGGTCAGCGTGTGGCCGTTAGCGGAAGATGTGAAAATTGAAGCGTCCTTATCGCCTTTCCGGGCCTGTGTTGCGGGGAGCTCGATGATGTTCTCGCCGTAATTGCCGGTATAAATGATCTTTTTATTGGGAATGATGGCCAGTGACCAGCCCGGCTCGTTGCTCACGGCCCAGTGCGAAGCGCCGAGGCGGCGCATTTCGTTGGCTTTGGGGCTGAGGTCTTTCCGGTCGATCAGCAGCGCCGCGTTGGCTTTTTCGGCCAGGGTGTTCACTTCGACGGGGCTGAACCGGTAATCGGTTTTGCCGAAGGGCGATTCGTACGGCGTGATGGCGGCGGCTTCCAGGGACGGGAGGTCTTTAGCCTTGCGGCTTTCCGAGCCTACGAGCGTATCCACATCGAAATAGAACGTGTTTTCGATGACGCCCGTTTTGGTGGTGATCACTTCGCGGAGCATTTTCACGTCTACCGAAACGGTATCGAGGTAAAACCAGGTTTCGATGCTGGAATCGCCCGGAGGGCCTTCCGGGAAGATATAGAGCCGGATGGGCGTGTCTTTGATGGAATATAAACCGATGACGCCGGCGGAATTATCGCCGTTCACGAAATTATGCGCGGCCAACATCTTGTTGGAAGCGGCTTTTTCGTCGATGCTGGACACATATTCGCTGATGGCTGTCAACCGCGCCGCGTCCGCAGCTTCCGCTTCGGCTTTTTCACCGCCGCCGGCGCAGGCGGCCAGCCCGGCCAGCGCAGGGAACAATAAAACATATGGCTTCATAAGAAAGGATTTTAAAACGGGCTGTACGTTGCGAATCGCGTGCCAGTTTTGTGATCTCTTGAAATTCAGGTAGTTAGTAGCTTAGAGATAACACACGGAACGCCCAAACGGTTCGCTGCTTCAGAATTGCTTCAAATTTGTGCGTAATTTTGCCGGATCATGAAAGTGTTGCTGATAGAAGATAATGTGGAGCTGGCAAGCAGCATCTCGGCCTTCCTGGCGCGGGAAGGGTATATCTGTGAAGTGAGCTACAACATCCGCGATGCGCAGGACAAGCTCATTTCCTTTCCGTACGACTGTGTATTGCTCGACATTATGCTGCCCGACGGCAACGGCCTGGAAATTCTCCGGTTCATGCGCCAGGAGCGGATGCAAAGCAGTATTCTCATCCTTTCCGCCAAGAATTCGCTGGACGACAAGATCATCGGGCTGGAAGAAGGGGCAGACGATTACCTGACCAAGCCCTTCCACATGCCGGAGCTGAACGCCCGCCTCCGGGCCATTTACCGGCGGAAAACACTGGGCGGCAGCAATATCATCGCCTTCAACGAGATCACCCTCAACATCGACACGTTCGAAGCCTGGGTGAACGGCATGCTGCTGGATATGACCCGGAAGGAATTCGACCTCCTCATGTATTTCATGGTCAACAAGAACAGGGTGCTTTCGCGCCAGTCGATCGCCGCGCACCTTTGGGGCGATTATACCGACAACCTGAACAACTTCGATTTCGTGTACCAGCATGTGAAAAACATCCGCAAGAAAATCAGTTCCGCCAACGGGACGGATTATATCGGCACGGTGTACGGGCTGGGATATAAATTCAATACATCCCGACAATAACAGCGCATGAAGATCGTAGACAGATTTACGTTGTGGTTCCTGGGCGTTACGATGCTGATCATCCCCATCAACAGTATTATCACTTACCAGAGCATCAAGGGGGAGATCGACCGGGCGGCGGTGGAGCGGCTGAAGCATGTCAACATCCGTGCGGCGGAGCAGCTGGGGCGGGGAGAGGCAGTCGGCGAGTTCATGCAGGGCTGCCGGATCAAGGCGGCGCCGTCGGATTCCACCATGCCGGCGGATTTCTTCCTTATTTCCGACCGCAACGTCAAGCACGATCCCAATATGGAGGATTACGACCGGAAGATCACCGTGGCGTCGTGGCATATGATCAACGGCACGAGTTATAAAATCATTTCGGGGGATTACGTGACCCGTTCCGAACAGATCCTGACCGGTTTGCGGACCAGTATTTTGTGGAAGCTGGCAATATTGATAGGCCTGATCGTGCTCACGGCGCGCCTGGCTTCCAGGCTGGTGCTGGCGCCTTTTTACAACACCCTCAAGAAACTGCAGCATTTTAACCTGCGGTCGCGCACCAAGCTCGACTTCAAGCCCACCCGCACCAAAGAGTTCAACGAACTGAACAAGTTCGTCGGTAAAATGACCGACAAGGCGGTGGACGATTATATTTCCCTGAAAGAATTTTCCGAGAACGCCTCCCACGAACTGCAAACCCCGCTGGCGATCATCCGCAGCAAGCTGGAGCTCATGTCCGAATACAACATTGAAGGCGAACAGGCCATCCTCATTTCCGACATGCAGAACGCGGTAGACCGGCTCACGAAGATCAACAAGAGCCTCGTGCTGCTGGCACGCCTGGAAAACAACGAGTTCGAATGCCGGGAACTGCTCGACTTTTCCCGGTACGCCCGGGAAACGGTCAATACCTTCTGCGATCTGGTGACCATCAAGGGGCTGACGATGGATTACCGCATCGAGGAAAAGGTGGAAGTGAAGCTCCATACGGCCCTGGTAGACATTTTACTGAACAACCTCATCGGCAACGCCATCCGCCATAATTACGCCGGCGGTCATATTTCCGTGGAGCTGACGAGCCGCCGGCTCGTGATCGCCAATACCGGCCTGGAGCCCCAGGGGCCGCCGGAAGAGATGTTCCAGCGGTTCAGGAAGGGGGCCAAGTGCCAGAGCTCCGTGGGCATCGGCCTGTCTATCGTGAAGCAAATATGCGACATGAACAACTTTACCATTGAATACCGGTTTAAAACCGGTCATCACATAATTTCGATCGATTTTCCCGCCACTTTCACTTCTTCAAAATTGCTTCAGAATGATGCGCGCTCTTTGCATGAGAAAACTCAGCTGTAAGGCTGCCATGCTTTAAAATCGCTCATTTTTGAAACAGATGACATCACGCTATCCTGTTCATCTGCTGTTGTCTGTTATCCTTCTCACCGGTTCCACCGGCGCCCGCGCGCAGGTGCTGACCCTGAAAGATGCTGTACGAACGGCACTGAACAACTACGGTTCCATCAAGGCAAAAGCCAACTACGTCAACGCCTCCAAAGCCGCTGCAGAACAGGCCCGCCGGGATTATCTGCCCAACTTCAGCGTGTCTGCCCAGCAAGACTATGGTACCATCAACGGACAGAACGGTCCGCTGTACGGTTTCGGCGGTCTGGGCGTAGCTTCTTCCGGTATGGCCATGCCGGAGCAAAACTGGAACGCCGCTTTCGGGGCGCTCTACCTGGCCAATATGAACTGGGAATTTTTCGCGTTCGGCAGGATGAAGGAAAAGATCAAAGCCGCACAGCAGCTCGCGCACCGCGACGAGCGCGACTTCCAGCAGGAACAATTCCGGCACGAAGTGAAAGTGGCCGGCGCTTATCTGAACCTGTTGGCCGCCCAGCGCCTCAGCGCCGCCTGGGAGCGCAACCTCGAGCGGGCCGATACTTTCCGTTCCGTGGTAACGCGCCGCGCCAGGAACGGCCTCATCGCCGGGGTGGATTCTTCCCTTGCCAACGCGGAAGTGGCCAGTGCCCGCATTTCCCTCACCCGCTCGCGCGATGTGGAGCAGGAACAGGCTAACCTGCTCGCGCAGCTCATGGGCCTCGCGCCACAGCCGTTCGTCCTCGATTCGCTCATCCTCACCCGTTTGCCGGTGGTGGTGACGGATACCGTGGCCATGCAGACGGATGCGCATCCCGTCCTTCAGTTTTACCAAAGCCGCATCCAACTGAGCCGGGAGCAGGAAAAGTACATCCGTACCCTGCAATATCCCGCGTTCAGCGTTTTCAGCATTATCCAGACCCGCGGATCTGGGTTCCGGGCGGAATACATCACCGACCATACCGCTTTCACGCATAATTACTGGGACGGCGTGAAGCCCACCCGCACCAACTACCTGCTGGGCCTGGGCGTCACCTGGAACCTGACCAATATCTTGCGGGTGAACAAGCAGCTCGGCGCACAGGCGTACACGTCCAAAGCATTGCAAAATGAAATGGAAGTAGTAGACCAGCAACTGAAAGCACAGTTGTCGCTCGCGGATGCCAAAATGAAAAACGCGCTGGACACATACCGCGAAGCCATCGTGCAGATCAAATCCGCGTCTGACGCCTATCTCCAGAAAACCGTGATGTACAGGAACGGGCTGAGCACGCTGGTAGACGTCACCCAGGCGCTGTATACCCTCAACCGCGCGGAAACCGACCGCGACGTGGCGTATAGCAACGTGTGGCAGGCGCTGCTGCTGAAATCGGCGGCCGCAGGGGATTTCGGATTATTTATCAACGAATTTTAATCATAGCAGATAATGGGACTCATCAAAAGCGCGCTAGACAAACCGATCACCATCCTCGTACTGGTGGCGGGATTGTTTTTCTTCGGCGTGAAAGCGGTGCGGGAAGTGAAAGTCGACATCTTCCCCAAGCTCGACATGCCGGTGCTCTACATCGCGCACCCATTCGGCGGATACACGCCCAACCAGATGGAAGCCTTCTTCGCCAAGCAATACGTGAACATCCTGCTGTTCGTGAACGGTGTAAAATCCATCGAAACGAAAAACGTACAGGGCCTCACGCTCATGAAGCTCAACTTCTACGAAGGCACCAATATGAGCCAGGCCGCGGCGGAAGTGTCTGCATTCTCCAACCGCGCCCAGGCCATTTTCCCGCCCGGCTCCCAGCCGCCGTTCATCATCCGGTTCGATGCGTCTACGCTGCCGGTAGGTGAGCTCGTGCTCAGTTCCGACAAGCGGACCAACAACGAACTGATGGATATGGCGAACGTGTACGTCCGCGCATCGTTCACCTCCATCCCCGGCCTGGTGGCGCCGCCGCCGTTCGGGGGCAACATCCGTACCGTGGTGATCAAGGCAGACCCCGAGCTGCTGCGCATCCATCACCTTACGCCCGACCAGCTCGTGGAAGCGCTCCGGTTGAATAACCAGGTGGCGCCTTCGGGCAACGTGCGCATCGGCGACAAAAACTACATCACACCTACGAATACGACCGTCAGGAGCATCAAGGATTTCGAGAGCCTGCCGCTGTTCAAAGGCGGCGTGCAGACGCTTTTCCTCCGCGATGTGGCCACGGTAGAGGACGGGGCGGATATTGCCGCGGGGTACGCCCTCGTGAACGGCCGCCGGTCTGTATACCTGAACGTCGCCAAATCGGCCGACGCCTCCACCTGGGAAGTGGTACAGAATCTGAAGAAAGCCATCCCGCGGCTGCAGGCGCAGTTGCCGGAAGACGTAACGCTCAGTTACGAATTCGACCAGAGCACTTACGTGATGAACGCCGTGAAAAGTCTCGTGACGGAAGGCATCATCGGCGCGATCCTCACGGGTCTGATGGTGGTCCTGTTTCTGGGAGACCTCCGCGGCGCGCTCATCGTGATCCTCACCATTCCCGTGTCGATCATTTCGGGCGTACTGTTTTTGAGCCTCTTCGGTCAAACCATCAACATCATGACATTGAGCGGCCTCGCCCTCGCCATCGGGATATTGGTGGATGAAAGCACGGTCACGATCGAGAACATCCACCAGCACTTCGACATGGGCAAACCCAAGGCTCTCGCCATTTGGGACGCATGTAAGGAAATCGCTTTCCCGAAACTGCTGATCCTGTTCTGTATCCTCGCCGTGTTCGCGCCAGCCTTCACCATGAAAGGCATTCCCGGTTCACTGTTCCTCCCGCTGGCACTTGCGATCGGCTTCTCCATGATCACTTCCTACTTCCTTTCACAGACGTTTGTGCCGGTTATGGCCAACTGGATCATGAAAGCACATAAGAAAGGACATGTTCCCGCCAACGAAAACGATACCTGGGACCAGAAGAAAGTGCTCGTGGAACGTGCCGATTTCAATAACGACGGGAAAGTGAGCGGCTTCGAGAAATTCCGGAACCGTTTCATGAAACTGATAGACCGGCTCATGCCCGTCCGCAAACCCGTGGTGATCGCGTACCTCGTCATCATCAGCGGTATCGCGTTCTGGCTGTTGAGCGGCATCGGGCGAGACGTGCTCCCGCGCACCAACGGCGGCCAGTTCCAGATCAGGCTGCGCGCGGAAGAGGGGACGCGGATGGAAAGGACGGAAGAAAAAACGCTCCGCGCCATCCATACCATCGAAAACGTCATCGGCAAGGAAAATATCAGCATCACCTCGTCTTATGTAGGCCAGCACCCCGCGCTGTTCTCCGTGAGCCCGATCTACCTGTTCATGGCCGGGCCGCACGAAGCCGTGCTGCAGGTGAGCCTGAACAAGGACAAACATTTCGAGCTGGAAGGACTGAAGGAACAGCTGCGTGCCGCGCTGAAGGAAAAAGTGCCCGACATGACACTGTCTTTCGAACCGATCGAGCTGACCGATAAAATCCTCAGCCAGGGTTCCCCCACGCCGGTAGAGGTGCGCATTTCCGGGAGGAATAAAAAGCTGAACGAAGCATACGCCAACAAGATCATCGATAAACTGAAAGCGATCCACTACATGCGCGACGTGCAGTTGCAGCAATCCACCAAATACCCGTCTATCAACATCGAGGTAGACCGTACGCGGCTGGCGCAGCTGGGCGCTGATATGACGGACGTTACCCGTTCGCTCATCGCATCCACATCTTCCAGCCGGTTAACGGAAAAGAATGTTTGGGTGGATGAGAAAACGAACCTCAGCTACAGCGTGCAGGTGGTGGTGCCGGAAAACAAAATGAACAGCATCGATGAGATCGCCGAGATCCCGCTCATGAAAAACGCATCGCGCCCCGTGCTGGGAGACGTGGCCACCCTTACCCCGGGAACCACTTACGGAGAGAACGACAACCTCGGCGCCATGCCCATGATCTCCGTGACCGCGAACCTCAACGATACCGACCTCGGTACCGCCAGCGAAGACGTAAAAGCCGCCATCGCCTCCCTGGGCGAGCTGCCCCGCGGTTTAACGATGGAGCCCGTGGGCCTGAGCAATACGCTCACCGAAACGCTGAGCAGCCTGCAAAGCGGCCTGATCGTGGCGATCGTGGTGATATTCCTCATGCTGACCGCCAATTTCCAGTCGTTCCGCGTATCGTTCGTAGTGCTGACCACGGTGCCTGCGGTGATCCTGGGTTCGTTGCTGTTGCTGCGCATCACGGGCAGTACGCTGAACCTGCAATCGTACATGGGCATCATCATGTCTGTCGGCGTATCCATTTCCAACGCGGTGCTGCTGATCACGAACGCGGAGCATTTGCGCAAACATAACGGCGACGCGCTGGCATCGGCCAGGGAAGCCGCCGCGCTGCGGCTCCGCCCGATCCTCATGACGAGCCTCGCGATGGTGGTGGGCATGATCCCCATGGCCATCGGGCACGGCGAAGGCGGCGACCAGGTAAGCCCGCTGGGCCGCGCGGTTATCGGCGGACTGGTAGCCTCTACGGTGGCGGCGCTCGTGATGCTCCCGCTGGTGTTCGGATGGGTGATGAAATCCGCATCCACGCAAAGCGTTTCCCTTAATCCAGAAAACAAAGACAGTAAACACTATATACCTTCCCTGTATGATCACAATCAATAAAACGCCGGGCCTCGCCCTTGCAGCGGCCATCTGGCTTGCCGGTTGCGGCGTTTCGCAGAGCAAACCGGAAAATACGAAAGTGGAAACGGCCACCGCCGTCACCGCCTTTCCGCTCGGGAAAGCGATCTTCTCCGCATCCCTGAGAACGCCGGGAGAGTTGCAGGCTTTTCAGCAGGTAGACCTCTACGCGAAGGTGAACAGCTTCGTCCGCAAACTCAATGTAGACGTAGGCGCTACCGTACAGGCGGGCCAGGTGCTGGCCACCATGGAAGCCCCCGAACTGGGAAGCGCCCTGTCTGGCGCCGAATCGCGCCTGCGCTCGCAGGAAGCCGTGTACCTCGCCAGCAAAGCCAATTACGACAGATTATATCAAACCAGCCTCACGCCCGGAACGGTGTCGCAGAACGACCTGGACATGGCTTTCGCCAGGCAGCAGAGCGATTTTGCGCAGAAAGAGGCCGCCCGGGCCGCCTATCGCGAAATCGCCGACCAGCGGAATTACCTGGAGATCAGGGCGCCCTTTTCCGGGGTGATCAGCGCGCGCAACGTGAGCGCCGGCGCATACGTGGGGCCTTCGGGCAAAGGTTCGGAAATGCCGCTGTTCACGCTGCAGGAACAGAAGAAACTGCGCCTCGTAGTAACCGTTCCCGAAGCATATACGCCGTACCTGAAAGAAAAAAGCGCCGTGAAATTCGTGATCAAATCCCTCGGCAACCGTGAATTCGACGCCATTATCAACCGCCTCGCCGGCGCGCTCGATGCCCGGCTGCGCTCGCAACGCGTGGAAATGGACGTCCTGAACAACGATAAACTCCTCCTGCCCGGCATGGTGGCCGAAGTGCACATCCCGCTGGCAACGGCAGACAGCGTGTTCGTGGTTCCCTCCACCGCCGTGGTCAATTCCACCGAAAAAATATTCGTCATCCGCGTGAACGGCAATAAATCGGAATGGGTAGACGTGCAGAAAGGCCGCGAAGCCGACGGCAAAACGGAAATATTCGGAAACCTCCGCGATGGAGATATGCTTGTGGAAAAGGCCAACGACGAAATCAGGAACGGATCTGCCGTTACGATCAAGAAGTGATACGAATCAATGAGTGGCCAGTAGACAGGAGCAGCGCAGTGATAGGCGCTGTTCCTTTTTTTATGCCGGTATTAAAAACCATGCCATGGAAATTTCAACTTATTGCACTGTAAACCAATTCATTAAGTGTAGAGAAGAATCCACAGTCCCGTTGTTTGAAAATTGAATAATTTTCAGCCGCTTTATTCAGCCAATATGATATTAATCGTAGACGACAGGCCTGAGAATCTCTATTCCCTGCAGCAACTTCTGGAAGTGAATCATTTCAAAGTGGATACGGCCTCCTCGGGCGAGGAAGCTTTGCGGAAAATACTGCGCAATACCTATTTTCTCATCATCCTCGATGTGCAGATGCCGGAAATGGACGGGTTCGAAGTTGCAGAAGCGATCACAGGCTACAGCAAGTCGAAAGACATCCCCATTATCTTCCTTTCCGCCGTGAGCGTGGAAAAGCGGTTCATTACCCGCGGCTATTCGTCGGGCGGGCTGGATTATATTACCAAGCCCGTAGATCCGGAAATCCTCCTCCTCAAAGTGAGCACCTTTTACCGTCTTCACCAGCAAACACGCGAACTGCATGAAGCGCAGGAAGCGTTGCGGCAGGAAGTCATGGAAAGGAAAGCGGCGCAGGAAGCGTTGTCGCACAGCCTGGAAGAGCTTCGTTCCATCCTCGAATCCATCCAGCAGATCGCGTTCACGCTCGGGCCTTCGGGCCAGATCGAGTTCGCCAACCGGTATTGGTACCGGTACGCGGATTCGCTGGAAACCTTGCCGGTTACGCCGGAGGGGGAAACCTCCCTGCCGGAATGCATCGCCAAAGCCATGGCGTCTGGCCAGCAGGAAGTTTGCGAAGTGCGGATCCGGCCCATCGGGGAAACGGATTTCAGGTATCATCTTTTCAGTTTGACGCCGGTGTGGAAAGAGGGCGCCATCGGGAAGTGGGTCTGCATCTTCACCGATATCCACGAACAGAAAATGATCAACCAGCTGCTGGAAAACCGTGTAGACGAACGGACCCGCGAACTCCAACAGGCCAATCACGACCTGGAATACAGCAACCACGAGCTCCAGCAATTCGCATACGTGGCCTCGCACGACCTGAAGGAGCCCCTCCGGAAAATCCAGGTATTCAGCAACCTCATCAGCGGCAAATTCGGGACGGAAGCGCCCGAAGCAGAACATTACCTCAGCAAGATCGTGTCTTCCGCCGCGCGCATGAACAGCCTCATCACCGACGTGCTGGAATATTCCAAGATCTCCATCGGCGGACAATTCCGCGCTACCGACGTCAACGCCATCCTCCGCGATATCCTCGACGATATGGAGCTGCTCGTCCGCGAAAAAGGCGCCGTGATCCGGATGGAAAACGTACCATTGCTCCTCGCCATCCCTTCGCAGATGCGGCAGGTGTTCCAGAACATCCTCAGCAACGCCCTGAAATTCTCCCGCCACGGCGTTCCGCCGGAAATCAGCGTGGTCGCCGAAAGAACGGAGGAACTGTCTGTAACCGGTGAGCCTGCTGCCGAAGGGGCCTATTGCCGCATCACCGTCAGGGATAACGGCATCGGGTTCGACGAACGGTATCTCGACAAGATCTTTGTCATCTTCCAGCGGCTGCACGGCCGCAACGAATTCGAAGGAACGGGCATCGGGCTGGCCATCGTGAAAAAGATCGTCGATACCCACGGCGGACTGGTAACAGCCAGCAGCCGCGAAGGCGAAGGATCGGTATTTACGATCGTACTGCCCGTTCATCAACATCAACACGAAAACCATACTCAAGCAAGCGATACATGAAGTCCAATTTCCAGCGCAACCTCATCATCGGGTTCGGGTTCTCGCTATTCCTGCTTATTACAGGATCGGCAGCGTCCATCATCAGCATCCGCAATCTCATTTCCAGCGCGGAGTGGGTGGAACATACCAACCAGGTGATCCGCCATCTCGACGATGTGCTTTCCCACCTGAAAGATGCGGAAACCAGTCAGCGCGGCTTCCTCATCACCGGCGACCGCGAATTCCTCGAACCCTACCGGGGGGCGGAAGACAGCATCATGCGGCATATCCGCTTCACGAAAGAAATGACGGCCGACAACGTCAGGCAGCAAGCTTCCGCAGAAGAGCTGACGCTCGCCATCCGGCAGCGGCTGGCCGTGCTCAATAATAATATCGACAAAAAGAAGCGCGGCGCGGAAATCACGGTAGACGATATGGAGCGCGGAAAGGAACATATGGACCGGGCGCGGATGCTCGTCACGGAAATGAAAACTTCCGAACAGTACCTCCTCGCCCAACGTACCAGCCGGATGAACGCGTTCGCCGGCACTACGCCCGTTTTCGTGCTCATCGCTTCCATCGTGGCTATTTTCATCACCATCGTTTCCTTCCTGAAAGTCAACGGCGACTACAAACAACGCATCGCTTTGCAGAAGGAACTGGAGAAGAAAGACGAAGACATCACCCGCCGCATCCATATGACGCAGGAAGTGGCCGCCAGAATATCGGCCGGCGATTATGCGGCCCGTATTACGGATGAAGTAGACGACGGTCTCGGCCAACTGACGGTTTCCCTGAACCGCATGGCCGCATCCCTCGAGAAATCCTTTACCGACCTGGCAGACCGCGAATGGCTGCAATCCGGCGTGGCGGCGCTCAACGACCAGATGATCGGCGAATATGAGCTCGACGAGCTGGCCCGGCGCGTGCTGGACTTTGTGGTGCCTTACACCAATGGCAGCACCGGCGCGGTATACGTGGCCGAAGAAGGCGGACGGCTGCGGCTTTATGGCCGGCATGCCGCGGAAAGCGACGGCCTGGAAGAAGTATTGAACTTCGGCGAAGGGCTCGCGGGACAAAGCGCCCTCAGCCGCAAGCCCATCGTGCTGGAAGACGTTCCCGAAGGATTGCTGCGCATGCAGGTCAGCTGCGGCGCCATCCAGCCGAAATCCGTCATCGCACTGCCGCTGTATCACGAACGGAAAGTGATGGGTGTGCTGGAAGTGGCGTCCCTGCGTAGTTTCAGCAACCAGGAAAAATCGTTCCTCGAATCGGCCGTGCTCAATATCGGCACCGTCATCCACATCCTCGACAACAGAAAGCGGCTCCAGGAACTGCTGGAAGAAACGCAGAGCCAGGCCGAAGAACTGCAGGCCCAGCACAACGAACTGGAAAATGCCAACAGCGAACTGGAAGCACAGACGGAAAAACTGCAGGCCTCGGAAGAAGAGCTCCGCACGCAGCAGGAAGAACTGGTAGATGCCAATTCCCAACTGGAAGAAAGAGCGCGGCTGCTGGAAGAAACCAACCGCCTCGTGAAAGACTCCAACCGCGAAATCCAGCGCAAAGCCGAAGAACTTGCCCAAAGCACGAAGTATAAATCGGAGTTTCTGGCGAATATGTCGCACGAACTTCGGACACCGCTCAATTCCATCCTGCTGCTGTCGCGGCTGATGGTAGAGAATAACGAGCGCAACCTGTCGGCTGAGCAGATCGAATACGCCCGCGTGATCCAGAATTCCGGGAAAGGACTGCTCATGCTCATCGACGAAATCCTGGACCTGTCCAAAATCGAGGCGGGGAAAATGGATTTGGTGTATACGGAAGCGGGTGTGGAGGAAGTGGTGAAAGACATGCGCGCACTGTTCGAACCGCTGGCACGGGAGAAAGGGGTGGATTTCGGAACGGAAATAGCGGAAGACGTGCAGGGCGTTTTCGAGACCGACCGTCAGCGGCTCGACCAGATCCTCCGGAACCTCCTCAGCAACGCCATCAAATTTACCGACGAAGGCAGGGTGACGCTGCGCGCCTGGCGCCCGGCGGATTATACCAATACTATCGCATTCACCGTGGCGGATACCGGTATCGGCATCGCCGCAGACAAGCAGGACGTGGTGTTCGAGGCATTCCAGCAGGAAGACGGCTCCACGCGCCGGCGATTCGGCGGAACGGGCCTGGGGCTTTCCATCAGCCGGGAACTGGCGCGGCTCATGGGCGGCGAGATCAGGCTGGTGAGCGAACCGGGTCAGGGAAGCCAGTTCACCGTGCTGCTGCCCGTTTCGTCCGGAGTCGGGAAAGTGGAGAAGCTTTCGGCCTCCGAACTGATGCCCGCCAAAGAGAAAAGCGTATACCGCCAGCGGTTCGTGAGCGACGCCATTCCCGTGGGAACGGTGGAAGACGACCGTGCGGCGATGAAACCGGGCGACAAATGCATCCTCATCGTGGAAGACGATCTGAATTTTGCGCGGTCGCTGCTCGAATTCACCCGGGGCAAGGGGTACAAGGGCATCGTGACGGTCCGCGGCGACGAGGCGCAATCCCTCGCCGAACAATTCCTCCCCGCCGGCATCCTCCTCGATATTCAACTGCCCGTCAAAGACGGTTGGGAAGTGATGGAGGAACTGAAGAGCCATCCGGCCACCCGCCACATTCCCGTCCACATCATGTCTGCCTTCCAGGCGCGGTTTAAAAGTTTGTCCAAAGGCGCGGTAGACTTCATCGATAAACCGCTGACCTTCGACAAGATGGACGATATCTTCCGGAAGATCGAGTTCATGCTCCACGAAAACCCGCGCAAGGTGCTCATCGTGGAAGAAAACCTGCAACATGCGAAGGCCCTGGCGTATTTCCTCGAAAACTATAAAGTCAACACCGAGATCCGGAACGATATCAGCGGCAGCCTGGAATCGCTGCAGAAGCAGGAAGTGAACTGCGTGATCCTGGATATGGGCGTTTCCCACGCCCGTTCTTACGAAACGCTGGAGCAGGTGAAGCGGGAACCCGGACTGGAAAATATTCCCATCATCGTGTTCACCGGCAAGAACCTCAGCCGCGACGAAGAATCGAAAATCCGCGGTTACGCCGATTCGGTGGTGGTGAAAGTCGCCAATTCTTACCAGCGGATCATGGACGAGGTCTCGCTTTTCCTGCACCTGGTGGAAGGGGAGAAGAAAGACGCGGAACGCCCGGGCAATGGGCTCGGCAGGCTGGCGGAAGTGCTCCGCGGGAAGAATATTCTGCTGGCAGATGATGATGTACGCAACATTTTTTCGCTCACCCGCGCGCTGGAAAGCTTCGGCATGAAAGTCATTTCCGCGACAGACGGCAGCGAGGCACTGCAACTTTTATCGAACAACAGGGACGTAGACATCGTATTGATGGATATGATGATGCCCGAAATGGACGGGTACGAATCCACCCGCCGCATCAAAGCCGATCCGGCCACGCGCCACCTGCCTGTGATCGCCGTTACGGCCAAGGCCATGAAGGGCGACCGCGAGAAATGCATCGCGGCGGGCGCGTCTGACTATATCAGCAAACCGGTCGATATAGACCAGTTGCTGTCTTTATTACGGGTATGGTTATACGATTCCGGAAAATAAAATATGCGAATGCAGCAGATAGATATGAAGGATGAGTGGCTGGACGGGTTTCTGTACGATGTCTTGGAGACGCATGGGTATAATTTCGTCAATTATGCGCGCCCCTCGCTGCGGCGGCGCCTCGGCCGGCTCATTGCGCTCGACCGCTTCGGTAGCCTCGACGATTTCCGCCGCCGCGTGCTGGACGATGAAACGTATTTCCGGCATTTCGTGGAGGAAGTGACGGTGAACGTGACGGAGATGTTCCGCGATCCGGCGTTTTACCGTTTGCTGCGGAAGGAGGTATTGCCGGCCATCGCGCATGCGCCGCTGATCCGCATCTGGCATGCCGGCTGCTCAACGGGCGAAGAGGTGTACAGCATGGCGATCCTGCTGCGCGAAGCGGGATTACTGCACCGGTCGCTTTTGTATGCTACAGACATCAATCCGGCGGTGCTGGAGAACGTGCGGAAGGGGATCTTCCCGCTCAGGTCCATGAAACAGTATTCGGAAAACTACATCCAGTCGGGGGGTACACAGGATTTCAGTCAATATTACACCGCCAAATACGACCTGGCCAAATTCGGCGAAGACCTCATCCGCCGGATGGTCATTTCCCCCCATAACCTTGCTACAGACCGGTCTTTCAACGAATTCCAGCTGATCCTTTGCAGGAACGTGCTCATTTATTTCGATAAAGACCTCCAGAACAAGGCGCTACAGTTGTTCGACGACAGCCTGGAAACGGGCGGGTTCCTGGCGCTGGGCACCAAGGAAAGCCTGCGCTATTCCCCGATAGCACCGAGGTACAGGCAATTGCCGCAACGGTTGCGGATATGGAATAAAATCAATTGAAAAATTTACGGAGGATTTCTTTCAGCGACGTGATGCTGTATTGCTTCACCACGTAGTCCGTGGCGCCAAGAGCTTTGGTATCCTGGATGTCTTTCGGGTCGGAAGAAGTGGAGTAGATCACGACCGGTATGCCCGATAAATTCGGCTGGCTGCGAATGGCTGCGAGGCAATCTTTGCCGGTCATCCTTGGCATGTTCAAATCGAGGAAGATGAAGGATGGCGTTTCATGTTCGCCCGACTGTAGGAGCTGAAGGCCTTCTACGCCGTCGTCGGCAGCCAGAAAATGCACTTCGTCGTTCACATCCTGCAAGGCGATTTTAAATATTTCCTGATCGTCCCTGTCATCATCAATCAAAAGGCAGCTAATTTTTGGCTTCATCGTCAGGACGGGTTTTGTCTTTTAGTATCAGCAAATGTAACAAAAAGACAGTTAAATCCAATAGGCGCACACGTTTGACTATATAAGTTGCCACATACAAAAAGGCCGGAGATCGACTCCGGCCTTTCGCATGTATGTATTATTTCTCCAATCCGCGGTTTTTGAGGAGGAATTTCACTTCCGGTGCGCGCATCCTGAACGCTTTGTAGAGGTCCATCGGTTCGGCCGTTCCTCCTTTTTCCAGTACGTTTTTCCGGAAAGAGTTGGCGGTGGCGGGGTCGAAGATATTGCCCGTTTCCTTGAACGCTGCGAACGCATCGCTGTCGAGCACTTCAGACCAGATGTAGCTGTAATATCCCGCAGAATACCCGCCGGCGAAAATATGCTGGAAATAGGTGCTGCGGTACCGCGGCGCGATCTGGGGGATGAGGCCCAGTTTGTCCATCTGATGCTTTTCAAATTGCAACGGATCTACCTTTTCGCCGGGAGCAAGGGTATGGTATTGCATATCGAGGAGCGAGGCGGCGAGGTATTCTACCGTCACGAAGCCCTGGTTGAATTTGGAAGCGTCGTCCATTTTCTTCACGAGGGATGCGGGGAGTTGTTCGCCGGTTTTGTAATGTTTGGCGTACATTTTCAGCACTTCCGGCTCAAAAGCCCAGTGCTCCATGATCTGTGACGGCAGCTCTACGAAGTCGCGCGGAACGGAGGTGCCGCTGAGGGTTTCGTATCTGACGTTGGACAGCAGCCCGTGCAGGGCGTGGCCGAACTCGTGGAAGAAGGTTTCCACTTCGTCGGGCGTGAGCAGGGCGGGTTGGTCGCCGGCAGGTTTGGTGAAGTTGCAGACGATGGAAACCACCGGCGCCACGCGCTTCCCGTTTTCGGTGGCCTGTTTGCGGTAGGAAGTCATCCAGGCGCCGCCGCGCTTGGAGCCGCGGGGGAAGAAGTCCATATAGATCACGCCGATATGGTCGCCGTTGGCTTCATTCACTTCATACGCCACTACGTCTTCCTGGTAAACGGGAATGTTTTTCAGTTGGGTGAATGTAATGCCGTAGAGCTTTTTAGCCACGGCGAAAACCCCTTCCCGCACGTTCTCCAGCTGGAAATACGGGCGCAGTTCTTCGGCGTCGTAGTTGTATTTTTCCTTGCGCACTTTGTCGGCGTAGTAAGACCAGTCCCACGCTTCGAGCTTTTCACCTTTTCCTTCCCGGTCCATCACCTGCTGCATTTCCGCGGCTTCGTTTTTGGCTACGGGCAGGGCGGCTTCCCAGAGGCGGTTGAGGAGATCGTTGGCCTGGGCGGGCGTTTTGGCCATGTTTTCTTCGAGCACGAAATCGGCGTGGGAGGCATAGCCGAGCATGCCGGCTTTTTCAGCACGGAGGCTGGCCAGCCGGCCTGCGATTTCCTTGTTGTCGCGCTCGTCGTTATTGTTGCAGCGGTTGATGTAGGCTTTGTACATTTTTTCGCGCAAGGGGCGGTTGGCGGAGTATTGGAGGAACGGCATCACGCTGGCGTTGTGCAGGGTGAATCGCCATTTCCCTTCCTGGCCGGCTTCTTTGGCGCTGATGGCGGCGGCGGTTTTCAGGGAAGCCGGGAGCCCGGCGAGGTCGGCCTCGTTGTCGACGATCAGCTCGAACTGGTTGGTTTCCGCGAGCAGGTGCTGGCCGAATTTCACGGTCAGCAGCGAGGTTTCCTTATTGATCTCGCGCATCCGGGCCTGTTTGGCGGCATCGAGATTGGCGCCGCTGCGCACGAAGGCTTTATAGGTTTTTTCGAGCAGGCGATGTTGCTCGGGTGTGAGTTGTAAGGCGTTGCGTTTTTCGTATACGGTTTTCACGCGGTGGAAAAGCGCTGGGTTGAGATAGATATCGTCGCTGTTCTGGGCCATTTTCGGGGCGATCTGCCGGGAAATGCCTTCCAGGTCCGGATTGGTATTGGCCGAGGTCAGGTTGAAGAATACGGCGCTCACATTGCGGAGGAGATCCCCGCTTTTTTCCAGCGCGGCCACGGTATTTTCGAAAGTGGGCACGCTGCGCTGCATCGTGATGGCGCCGATGCGCTGTTGCTGCTGACGGATGCCTTCCTCGAACGCGGGCAAGAAATGTTCGGCCCTGATTTCGGCGAAGGGCGGTACTTTGAAGGCGGTGTTGAATTCCTGCAGAAACGGGTTGGTAGCTGCCGGCGCCTGTGCCATGGCGGATGGTCCTGTCGTCATACTCACTGCAATTATCAGGTTTCGGGTAATATTGGCTATGCGCATTGTTGTAACAAAGTTGGCTTGGGGTAAAAATAGGGAAAAAAAGATAAAGCCCCGGCTGGCGGAGCTTTTGACATGTATTCAAAGGGTTTGCGGGGTCAGGGGGCCCGTTTCAACCGGAAATATTCCCGCTCGGTATCGCTGATCGTATTGATGAAAATGAGTGAATCTTCCTTGATGGTGTACTTGTATTCCCGCTTCAGCTGGGTGGCCGTGGGCAGCAGCATGTTTAAGGTGATTTTATCCGGCGGGGTGAGGAAAAATCCCTTTCCGCCCTGGTTGTAGCTGGGGTAATTCACCACATCCGAAACCCCGAATTCGTACTCCCACCCGTCGAACCGGATGCTGATGTTGGAAATGTTATAACTGATGCCGCCTTTTTCCACATAAAACTTGCCGGCATATTTCCCGCGGAAGGCTTCCGGGGGCTTGTTCCCGTCTTTCTTGCAGGCGGTCATTACCAGGATGGCGGGTAGGAATATGTAGAAAATTCTCATCGCGGTGTTTTCGGGTAAAACGGCGGTCCCCGTCTTTTTGTTACTCTTTCCATGGAAATAGGGTAAAAATGCGGCTGCCCTGCCACGCAGGCAGGGCAGACCGGAAATGTTTTGGGGCTGCAAGACCGGGTTGAGGTCTGAATGGATGTTTGGGATTAGATGGATTTTTGGGGTTAGCTGGATGATAGCTGTTGAATAATTTTTGAGGCAACGGATGGATGTTGGGGCTGGATGATTGCAGGTAAAACGGGCAGTAACGCGGATTTGTTACTTCGTTTCCCCGCTAATCGGCCGCCCTGCCGCATTTGGCAGGGCGAACCGGAGAATTTCGGGGCTGAACCGCCATTTTCATGGCCTGAAATGGATGCCGTTTTTGGGATAGATGGATGAACGCAGCGGTATTGAGGTCACAGCATGGATGTGCGGGGTATGGATGAATTTTTTTTTGGGGAATGGATGCGTCGGGGCTGCGGATGAAATGTATGTTCCGATAAAATCAAAGATCATGCCTTACGCAGAAGTATCCCTCGATATTGTTTTTGCCGATAGGCTCCTGGTCGTTGTCGATGAATTCGCCGCCGCCGGTCATGGTAAAACTGCCGCTGATGAATTCACCTTTGGCACCGAGCTCCACAACATGGAGCGCACCGCCTGCGGGAACGTATTGCTTGAGTGCTTTGTCGTAATAGATGCTGGCGGTTTGTTTATCGGCCCCGTCCACATACACCAGCGCCGTTTTCATGAGCCTGTCCCAATGGAAAGCCCCGGTGCCGCCGCCCCATGCCAGCACGATGTACCTTATCCCGTTGGATGCGGTGACCTCGAATCCTTCGTCTCCCGCGCCACCATCGGCCGGTAACAGGTGCCAGGGCCCGCCATTGATCCTGTACACGAGGCCCTGCGGGATCACCGTCAATGTGCTCACCACCATCAGCTGTTGCTTCCTGTCTTTGAGCGTAGCCGTCACGTTCGCGATCTCGGGCTTCTGTACGGTCGCGGGAGCGGAGTAGGTGCCCTGTCCGCCGTTACCATTCACCGTTCCCACGCCGCCTACCGTCCACGACTGTATGAAATTCCCGGGCAAGGGCCGCCCTTCGCCCAATGCGATATCCTGACCGTCGGCAGGCACCAGCGGCGTGAGCAGATCATCGCCCGAAAGCGGGATGTACGACTTCACCGTAAGTTGCGCCTGGCCGCCTGCTTTCACGGTAGTGGCCACGGGCTCGAGTTGCAGCCATTGCAGCAGGGCCCAGTTGGAGAAATGGTCCGTCTGCACGGAAACGGTTTTCTTTACCTTATCGATGACCGGCGCTTTGGCCAGCCGCCAGAAATTTTTCTCGTCCTGCCGCGCAATGCCGAGCGCTTCGGGAATGTTCACCCAGCTTTCGTGGCCTTCCCACGAAAATTCCAGGGTCACGGGTTTCTGAAAAACGGT
Source organism: Chitinophaga rhizosphaerae (assembly GCF_003958645.1). Classification (GTDB taxonomy): domain Bacteria; phylum Bacteroidota; class Bacteroidia; order Chitinophagales; family Chitinophagaceae; genus Chitinophaga; species Chitinophaga rhizosphaerae. The sequence continues at coordinate 224,643 of NZ_RXLO01000002.1, read as the reverse complement.
ACCGTGCGGCTGCAGCTCGAAACTTCTGCCCACGGCGCCTGGTGCGGTGTTCTTCACTTCCTGGATCAGGATGTCGGTATTGGCGTTCACCGCGCCAACGGGTATACGCAATTTGAACGAACCGTCGGCCGAAGTGATGGTGGCGCCGGCCGGCGTTACCATGGCGATTACGCCGGGGCCGATGGGCTCACCAACTGGACGGGCTTTCGGTTCCGAGGGGATTTTTCCCGGTAATTCCGTTCCCGGCTCCGCCGGCTTCGGATCTTTTTTACAGGCTGCCAGCAGCACAAAGGCCGGCAGGAATACGCATAACAACTTTTTCATTTGGGGGTTCATTTCTTTTCAGCCGCAAATATAGTTTGTGGGAAAAGCCGGCCTATAGGTAGTGCTACCTAGTTGTGGAGGTGGCGGTTATGTGCGGTTTTAAGGGCTGGATAAAAGGAATGCCGCCCGGATGGGCGGCATTCTGGTATAGGGATTTTCAGGGATGGCAAAGGTTATTGCTTTTGCGCTTCGCGTACGGCCTTGAACAGCGCCTTGAAGGCTTTTACGTTCTCTTTCGCCAGCGGACGATACTCGCCGCGCTCATAATACGCATCGATAAACTCTTTGGAATTGAACCACATCGTCTCGAAAACGCCCTGCATGCGCTGTCCCAGCGGCAGGGCCCATTCTGCACGGGTGGCGTCTTTCCGGATCTGGAGCACCTGCTTCAGCTGGTCGAGCGCAACTTCCGTGTTGGAACAGGGGCTGGCGAGCACATTGAAGCCTTTCAGCGCGAAGTAGCCCGGAGTGGGAGGGGCGCTTTCATATTTCCAGTCGGTGATCACGATGTCTTTGGAAATGCGGTCGATGGCGCGGTGCGTGTCGTTCATGCTGGCCTGCCAGGCGAGGAGGTTGGTCGTTTTGCCGTCGATGAGGCGGTCGCTCCACATCCACATTTCCACGTTCTTCTCTTTCAGGTGTGCGTGCAGCTTGTTGACGTACTCGGCGAAGATTTCCGATTTGTCGCCCCCGCCGCAGCGCGGACATTTATCGTAGCCGATGATCCACACTTCGTCCAGCCCCACATGCAGCGCGTCTGCCTCGAATGCTTCCACGAGCTCGTCCATCATGGGGAAGAACACCTTCAGCAGGTCGGGGTGGCGCGGACAGATGCTTTTGCTGTAGAAATCGAACATGCCGCCGCTTTTCCAGGGAACGGGCGGGTTGTAGTCGGGCGATTCGTCGAATTGGGGATAGGCTTTCAGGAGCGGCCCCATTTCCGTGGCTTCCGACTGGTGGGCCATGAGGTTCATGATGGGGATGAGCCTGATCTTCGCCTCCCTGGCGGCTTTCACGATCTGTTTCACGTCGCTTTCGGACAGGGCGTTCTTTTCCGCTACTTCCGGGTGCGATTTGTACTGGTATCCGTATTCGATGCGGATGGCCAGGGTGTTGACACCTTCTTTCGGCAACGCTTTCCGGACGAAATCACAGAAAACGGCTACGTCCTGCTTCGCCGGAGCGCTCATCAGCAGGCCCCTCACGGGCAATTCGTTCCATTTGTACGCGGCCGTCTGTGCGGCGGCGGTAAAGCTGGCGGTTGCAAGGATGCATACCGCCAGGAGATTTTTTAGAATGCTTTGCATAGTTGATTATTCGGCTATCACTTTTCTGATCCTGTCGTTTTTCCTGTCTACCACGTACACCGCCCCGTCCACCCCAACGGTAACGCCGGTGGGAGCGCTGAAGAGGGCTGCGGAGCCGGTGCCGTCTGCGAAACCAGCCGTGCTGCCGCCGGTGAAGGTGCTTACTTCCCACGAGGCCGTGTTCACGAAGCGGATACACTGGTTGGTATTGGTGGAACTGCCGTCCCAGGTGCCGTTCCCGGCGATGAAGAGGTTGTCGTTGGCGTCTACGGCCACGCTCCAGGGCAGGTCGAATTTCGCGGAAGCTGCCGGGCCGTTCACGAGGCCTGCCTGGCCGGGGATGCCGATGGTAACGCCGGGTTCCCAGCTGCCGGCTTTGTACTGGCGGATGATGTGGCTGCCGTTCACGACCACGTAAAGGTTGCCTTTGCTGTCTACCGCTACGTCTGACGGGTAGCTGAGGCCGCCGATGATCTTTTCGGAAGCGCCGGTCCCGGGGTCCACTTTATACACACTGCCGTCTCCACGCGCGTCGGTGTAAAAGAGCGTCCCGTTGCGCCGGTCGATGCCCATTCCCCAGGCTTCGAACCAGCCTACGAGGGAGGTGGTGCCGTTGGCGGTAACCTTCCGGATCGTCCAGGCTGCGGGGTCGGAAACGTACACGATCCCGTTGCCCGCGGCCACTACGTCGAATGGCATATGGAATTCCGCTTCGGCGGCGGTGCCTTCCTTATAGCCGCTGTTCCCGTTCCCCGTGAGCGTGGTCACCGTTCCGTCCGGCGCGATTTTGCGCACGCGGAGGTTGCCGGCTTCGGGAACATACAGGTTGCCGTTTTCGTCGATATCGATACCGCAGCGATTGCCGATGTTGAACGATGCGGCGGTGCCTTTCCCGTCTACGTAACTGGAATTGCCACTGCCGGCAAAAGTGGTTACGATGGTGGAGGGTCGGTATCCGAAGTCGTCTTTGCTCGAACCTTTATGGCCGCGGATGTTTACTTCGATTTTACCGGTCCCGGCCTTGGGAGGGATGGCGATGAGGATGCGGTCTTCCACCACACCGGCCACGAACGCCGGAACGCCGTTCACGGTTACGGAGACGCCGCTGGTATCTTTGGTGAAATTGCTGCCGTAGATGAGCACTTCCACGCCTGCGCCGCCCACTTCCGGCGTAAATTTCTCGATCACCACGGGCGCGTTGGGATCGTGCCCGAAGCCTTTTTCTTTTTTGCAGCCTGCCGTTGCCAGCAACGCCAGCGCGGCTATGAGGGAGAATGCGATATGTTTCATCATTGATGTCGGTTTGATAGGTTTTACCATCCGGTGTTTTGCTTGAATTCCGAATTGCGGCCGGCTACCTTGTCGATCTCGTTTTGCGGAACGGGCAGCCAGTAGTCGCGGTTCTGGTTGTTGTTGAAGATGCGCTTTTCCACGACCGGATATTCATACGTCACGTTCCCCTGGCCGGTCACCTTCACGCCATGTACCTCGCGGTTGTCGACGATGTGGGCGATGTTCCAGCGGCGTACGTCCCAGAAACGGTGGTCTTCCAGCGCCAGTTCCACCCTTCTTTCATTACGGATCTTCTCGCGGATCTTATCGCGGTCGGTGCCATTGTAATCGGGCATGTTCACACGGCTACGCACTGCGTTAATGGCTGCGTTGACATCTCCCGTGGGACCATTCGCTTCGTTCAGCGCCTCGGCATAGTTGAGGTACAGTTCGGCAAGGCGGATCAGTACCCACTTGCGGTCGGTAGCGCCGGTGAGGTTGAAGAGGTTCACGTTTTCGAGGAGGTATTTGCGGGGCCAGTAGTTGGAGATGACCTGGCCGGGCCGCGGAGCGTCTGCGCCATTGGGATCGAGCGCACGCCCTTTCCACATGGCGCCGGGGAACAGGATGGTTTCTTCGAAACGTTTATCGCGGCCTTTGTACGGCTCCAGCGGATTGTACCCGGATACGGGATCGGTGATGGGAAGACCGGTGGCTTTCATTTCATAAGCATCCACCAATTCCTGCAGAGGATTGATGTTGCCGTAACCGCCGGCACCGCGCGGGTTCATTTCCTGGTCGAGCCCGCCGTCGCGGTAAGCCCCCGGGGCCGGGCGGCTCCAGATCACCTCGCGGCTGAAATACTGGGTGAACGCGTCGCTGTACCTTGCATTCAGGACGTAGCCGTTGTTCAGCGCGGTGTCCAGCGCAGCGCGACAGGCCGTTGCCGCCGCGGACCAGCGCGGGCCGGCGTTGGTGGGGTTGTAGAGCGGACTGGCGTAATATAGCAGCAGCCTGCCTTTCAGCGCCAGGGCGATGGTTTTGCTGGCGCGTCCCCAGTTGTTGGGGCGTTGGTCGTAACCGGCGGGCAGCAGCGCCGCGGAAGCGTCGAGGTCGCTGGCGATCTGGGCTACCACTTCGTCGATGGAATTCCGTTTGTAGTAAATATCTTCCGGGTTATCGAACGGGTTTTGCACGGCCGTGAGCAGGGGCACTTTCCCCCAGCGGATCATCAGCTGGAAGTAATAGTAGCCGCGCAGCAGGAGCACTTCGCCGCGGAGGCGCGACTTGCGTTCGGGATAATTCGGATCGTTGGGAATGATGTCGTAGTTGGACAGGAAAAGGTTGCAGGAACGGATCTTCCCGAAGAATTCCGCCCACTGGCCCTGCATGGGGAATGCGGACGGGCTCATGGACGAATTATTGAAGCTGCCGGCGTCCGGGTAGGAGGCCGATGCGTCGATAGACTGGTTGGTTTCGTCGGTTGCGCTGCCGAGGACCCAGGCGCCGCCGGGTTTGAACATATTCGGAAGGCTCTGATAGATCACGTTCACGAACTTTTCAGCATTCTCGATATTCTTGAACACTTCCCTTTCGGTGATCTTGTCGCTGGGCTTCCGGTCCAGGAAATTCTTGTTGCATGCGCAGCAAAGGGGCAGCAACAGCCAGATGAATCGCTTCGTAATGCTTGTTATTTTCATGGTGCTGGTTTAGAGGTTGATGGTGATGCCTGCGTTGTAGACGCGCATGAGGGGATAAGGTTGCCAGCCCCAGCGGTCGCCGGTATTGGATTCCGGATCGATGCCCAGCTCGCGGACGTTGTCCCAGCTGATGAGGTTCATGCCGTTCACGAAGATGCGTGCGTTCTTGATCTTCACACGGTTCATCCAGTGTTTCGGCAGGCGGTACCCGATCTCCACGTTTTTCAGTTTTACGTAATCGGTTTTGCGGATCCAATAGCTGGAGTTGATGAAGTTGTTGCCCATGTTGCTTTCGCTGTAGTGCAGCGCGGGGAACGTGGCGTTGGCGGCGTTTTCCGGCGTCCAGCGGCCTTCGTGGATGGGGCGGTAGCTTTCACGGTAGTTCCATACCAGCTGTGCGGAATAAATCTGCCGGCCTCCGAGGGCGCCCTGGAAGAGGGCGCTGACGTCGAGCCCTTTGTAATCGATGCCGAAAGTGGCGCCGAAATAGCTGGTAGGCACGTTGAGCATGGGCATCATCACACGGTCGGCTTCATTGATCACGCCGTCTTCCACAACATCTTTATACTTGATGTCCCCGGGGATGAGCGGCGCAAAGTTCTGCTTCGCGTGTTTGGCGATTTCGTCCCTCGACTGGAACAATCCTTCCGCCAGATATCCGAGCCCGTAACCGATGGGCAGGCCCACCACGCTCTGGTGCGCATATTCCAGCTTGGGTTCGTCCATTTCCAGGATTTTATTCTTCACGAACTGGTAGTTGATCTTGGTGAAGATCCCCACGCGGCCCACGTCCATATTCACATGCAGGTCGCCTTCGATGCCGCGGTTCACGATACGGCCGCGGTTGCGGTTGATGTCTGCCGTGATGCCGAGATAGGAAGGGATGGTACCGGCGTAGGTGAGGATGTCTTTGCGCAGCTCGCGGAAGATGTCTACGTTAAACCTGATCCGGTCTTTCAAAAAACCGGTTTCGAAACCGAGGTTGGTTTTCGATGCTTTTTCCCAGGTGATGGCGGTGTTGCCGATCCGGCTTTCGTAATAACCGCCGTTGCCGGTGGCTACGCTGCCGAAGGTGAACCCGTCGGAGCGGGAGAAGTCAGACATATACAGCCAGCGCCCGCCACCGATCTGGTCATTGCCCACATACCCGTGCGAGAAGCGGGCTTTCAGGAAACTGAGCGCGCCGTTTTTCGGCATGAAATCTTCGTTGCTGATCATCCACGCGGCGGAAAATGCGGGGAAGAAGCCGTAACGCTTGCCCACCGGGAAGTTCTCCGACCCGTTGTACCCTGCGTTGAATTCGAGGTAATATTTTTTACCGTAGTTATACGTCACGCGGCCCACATAACCTTCATATACGCGGGGCAAATCGCCGGCCTGCGTGCGGAGGTTGCGATTGAAGAGGAAAAGCCCGCCCAGCGAATGTTTCCCGAAATCACGGTCGTACATCAGCTTCAGGTCATAATAGTAATAACGCTGTCCGCTGGTGGCGCCGGAACGTTGCAGGCTGGTGGCGGTGCGGTGCTGGAAATATTCGCCGTTGAACGTGCCGGGCTTCGATTTGTACCGGTAGGAATCGAACTCCTGGTCGAACGCGGTGTTGATATCGCCGAAATTTTCGAAAGTGAACAATCCTTTCACTTTCAGGCCGGGCGTGATGAAATCCAGCTTGCGGGTGAGCGCCACGGAACCGCTCGTGCTATGCCAGTAGGCGTCGAGGTAGCCGTTTTGCGTGAGCACGCCGTAGAGGTTATAGAAATCTTCCCGCATGTTCCCGGAAGAGATGCTGCCGTCGGGGTTTTTAACGGGTGTGAGGTGGTTGGTCATTTGCGACAGCAATACCCAGAACATTTCACCGCCTGCGCGGTCGAGCGATGGACTGGTACGGTTTTCCAGGCGGGAGGCCAGGTCTACCTGCAGGTCGGTGTTTTTGTCGAGCGTGATGTCGATGTTGGAGCGGAAGTTGAAACGGTCGTATTTATATTTGATACCATATACGTTTTCGTTGCCGTGTTTGTAGAGGGGCTCCTGGCGCAGGTACGATCCGGAAACGAAGTAGCGGACATATTTGGAACCGCCGTTGATGTTCACGTTCACGGTTTTCTGCGGGGAATAATCGCGTACCATTTCGGTGTACCAGTCGGTGTTGGGATAATCGTAGGGCTTGAGGCCGGTACGGAAATATTCCAGTTCCTGTTCGCTCCAGCGCGGGGCCATACCGTCGTTTTTAGCCGCTTCGTTCTGGAGGAGGCCGGAGCGGTAGGAGTCGAGGAACCGGGGGAACGTAACGGGCTGCTGGAGGGCGGTTTGCGCGTTGATCTGGATATTGGGGGGCCCTTCCTGGCCGCGACGGGTGGTTACCAGCACGATGCCGTTGGCGCCCTGGATGCCGTAGAGCGCCGTGGCGGAGGCGTCTTTCAGGATGGAGACAGACTCGATCTCATTGGCGTCGAGCTGGCCGAGGTCGGCGTTGCCGCGGGGAAGACCGTCGATCACGATGAGGGGATTGGTAGAGCCTGTGGTATTAATGCCGCGGATGAACAGCTGCGAATAGTCGGAGCCGGGCCGTCCGCTGCGCTGCACCGTGATGAGGCCTGGGAGGCGGCCGGCGAGGGCGTTGGTCAGGTTGGCTACCGGGCTTTGCTTCAGCTCCCTGGTCTGGATACTGCTGATCGCGCCGGTAACGCTCTGGCGCACCTGTTTCTGTCCGTAACCCAGCACCACGACTTCGTTCAGGCCGGAGCTGGAAGGTTTCAGCACGATGTTGGGGAGCTGCGTGCGCCCGTTCACCGGCACTTCCTGCGGTTCGTACCCGATATAAGACACAAGGAGCACGCCGTTGGGAGGCACGCTGAGACTGAAATTGCCCTGCTCGTCGGTGGCCGTTCCGGTAGCGGTGCCCTTCAGCTGGATGCTCACCCCGATCAATTCGGTCTGTTCGGCGGAAAGTACCTTTCCCTTGACGGTGATCTTTTCGTCCTGGCGGGGAGAAATGACCACCAGCCCGTCGTCGAGGATGCGGTAAGTGTGCGCCCGGCCTTGCAGGATGCGGTCGAGCACGGACGGCAGGGTGGCGTTGTCGAACTTGACGTCCACCTTATCCGCTGCGGGAAAGGTCTTGATATTGTACAGGAAGCGATAGGAACTTTTCGTTTCGATCCACTCCAGCAGCTTCTTCAGCTCGATCTGCCGGCTTTCGATGGAAAACCGGTTCTGCGAATATCCCACGGCTGCCTGCAGTTGCAGAACGGTCACAGTCATGAGAATCAGGCATAGCTTCATAAACAATAATGTTTTTCGCAAGAAATGCTTGGGTAATGCTGGTTTTGAACGCAGCGTTTTTTTCATAAATTTGGATTGAGTGTTGAACAATTTGAAACAAAAACCTTCCCGCACGGAAAACTTGTTTCATTCCATGTTTAGCTTAAAGGGTAGTGTGCCAGCACTATCCTTTTTTTAATTTGATGGCGGCCGGAGAGCGCCTAGTCTGATGTAATGCAAGGTGTGAATCGTTCCATAGCTGTTTTTGTTGGTTGACTATTGCTTGATGATGACGGTATCCCCTCTCATGTCGTACGTGAAATTTGCGATCAGCTGCAGGGCATTGAGCGCATCTTTGATCCCTTCCTTGCGGAATTCCCCCGAAAACCGGTTGTCGTTCAGCGCAGGATCGGCGATGATGATGCGTTTGTCGTACCACCGTTCCATGATTTTGGCCAGTTCGGTGAACGACTGGTCGCGGAACTGGAGGCGCCCTTTGCGCCAGAGCGTTTCTGTGGCGATCGTATCCTTTGTTTTGGTATTGTTTTGTACTTGTGCGTAGAAGCTGCCCCAATCTTCCCCGCCGGCGCCCGGTGTATTTTTCCGGGTGAGGAGGAGTTTCTGGCCGGGGGCCAGGAGCTGCCGGCGCGCGGGGGCGCTCAGCAGGGAAACGGCGACCTTGCCTTCGATGAGCGCGGTTTCCAGTGCGGCGTCTTCGTTATAGGCTTTGAGGTTGAAGGCGGTGCCCAGTACCTGGACAGACAGGTCTTGCGTCTGTACCTCGAACGGTTGTTGCTGGTCGGGCGCCACTTCGAAGTACCCTTCGCCTTTCAGGCGCACAGTGCGGCCGTTTCGGGCCATGTTGCCGGGGTATTCCAGGCTGCTGCTGGCGTTGAGCCACACGCGGCTGCCGTCGGGCAGTTCCACGAAGGTGCTTTCGCCGGCGGGCGCGGAGGCCAGGAGCATGGCGGGTTTGCGTAAAACGTTCCAGGTAACGGCGGCCCCTGTGATGAGGACGGCCGCAGCGACGGCGGCTTTCCACCAGCGGGCGCGGATGTGGCGAACGGGCGTGGCGGGGGCTTCGGGCATTTCGCCTTCGGCTTTCAGCCGGGCCGAAATACTGTCGTACACTGCGGCGAGCCTGGGCGAAGGGTCGGGGGCGGCATCCCGGAACGGGGATTCGTACCGCTCGAGCCAGGTTTCCAGGGCTTGTTTTTCCTCCGGGGAACAGTTGTTCCGGAGGTATTTATCCAGCAATTGCAACAGATGTTGGTCGTTCATTACGTGGGCTTGTGTGAGGATAAGACACGGTATTAATGCCGTACCCTACCCCTAACTGCCGAAAAACCTGATTTTTCTCCTATTTTTACCACCGATCATGGGATATACCGCACTGTCTGATAGGGAACTGGTGACGTTGCTGGCCGGAAACGATGCGCGCGCGTTCGAGACGCTGTACCAGCGGCATGCCGGGGCGATGTATGCCTATGCCTTCCGGAAAGTGCCCGTTCCGGCGATCGTGGAAGACCTGCTGCAGGAGGTTTTTACCAATGTGTACCGGCGGCGGACGGAGCTGGCCCATGTCGAGAACGTTCCTTCCTATTTGTACAACGCCCTCCGCAACCGGATCTTCAACGAGCTGCGGAACTCCCTCCTTCACGAACAGCATCACCAGCAAATGCCCTCCGGGCAAACGGCCGATCTGCATATCAATTACGACCTCCGCGAGCTGGAAAAGGCTTTCGCCGCGGCGCTCGACAAGCTCACGGAGCGCAGCCGGGAGATTTTTCTCCTTTCCCGCCGCGATCACCTCAGTTATAAAGAGATCGCCGAGAAACTGGGGATTTCCGTAAAAGCCGTGGAAAAACACATGACCCGATCCCTGAGCCTCATGCGCGAAGAACTGAAGGGATTCGGTATCATCGGCGCCGTGGTGATCGCTTCCGGCGCGCTGTACTGACGCGGAAAACCCTAAATTGCGAACATGAACATCCGAAAAGCGACCTCCGCCGATCATCCCGGTATCATGCAGGTTTGGGAATCGTCCGTGTTGGCCACCCATCATTTCCTCCGACTGTCCGATTTCGAATTATTCAAGAAGATCATTCCTGATCAGTTCCTGCCCGCGCTGGATTTGTACGTGACCGGCGGCGATGCGCAGCTCACGGGCGTGCTGGGCGTTTCCGGCGAAAACCTGGAAATGCTGTTCATCGATGCGGCGTCACGAGGGCAGGGGATCGGGCAGCAGCTCGTCCGTTTCGCGCTGTCGGAACTGGGCGTAACGAAGGTGGACGTAAACGAGCAAAACCACCAGGCCGTTGGCTTCTACCGGAAAATGGGGTTCGTGGAAACAGGGCGGTCGGAAAAGGATGGCATGGGGAAGCCTTATCCCTTGCTGCATTTCACCTATCCACGACAATAGCGTGAAATGAAATGCCCGGCGCTACAATCGTTATAATTACTGCTGCGATCTTAAACCCCACCTTGAACGATTTGCTGCTTGCTTAGCAGGACGTAGATGCGTCCGTTCATCTGTAACGCTGACTTCCGGCATGGAGATCACCGCAACGGGCGTCAACAAGTATCTGGCGGATACAAAAACTTCCCTGTTTCGAAATCAGTACGCTAGTTTCTGCGTTTATAATAGGTGGTCCTCGAAATGTTCTTCGGTGATATTATTGCCTTCCCAGATGTAATTGAAAAGTAGCAATGGCTTTTTCACAGGTTTAGCCATGGCAAATTCCGTAATACGGGAGTTGCGGTTGGTCGAAGTAATGGTCAACGGATCTGTGATCGTCGGTACAGTGCGATTATGCCAGCGTATATGGGTCAGTTGCCGATCCTTATAGTCAAAGATCGCATGATGGTTGAGGGAGTTGTCGTAGTGAGTGGCGAATGATAATTTGGTAAGCAAGCCATCGTCATCAATCCTAGTAGATATTTCATCGGTGTGGGATTGAAAGGTTAACAAAAAAAAGAGCCTTCCAGATTTTACTGAAAGGCTCTTTCCGATTGTGGAGGATAGGGGATTATCCCCTAACATTAATAATCAATCAGTTGCAAAAAAAAGTTGTTCCGTGGAACAGTGGTTTGATTTAATATAAAACTGATTGATTATGAACTCCTCTCAAGAAAACCCGAACAGTATCAGGACCAGGTTAATAATGATAAATTTTCTGAAAAGGGATGGCCTTTTGCCACCCCTCTAATTTGGCATTAGGCAATTCGTAAGGGACTTAGCTTTTCGACGGCATCCCGGATTTTTTCATTCAGTTCTTTCATAATTTGGGCTTTGTAGTACTCAATGATGAGTTCAGGTTTGTGTTTGAGCGTTTTTTCGCCCAGGAATTCGCATAGTTCCTGATGGGCTTTGTCAATGGTGAATGTATGCATGGTATGTGGGTTATTTGTGATCCGCCGCATTCCGCGGTGAATTACAATTAACCTGCGGCTTTCACGTTTGGGCTTTTCGCCTCTAGTAAGTCTATTAGTTTTTGCTGATAGGATATCTGCTTTCGTAGTTCGTCGATTTTTTCCAATGTTTGCTTCATGCTAATTTGATCATCATGCAAGATTTCCTTTAGCCTGTGATTTTCATCTGTGAGTAATTGAATAGAATCTTTTAGGCCTGTAATCTCCCTTGCATATGTAGCGGATGGTGGCAGGAGGAATGCGGCTCCATACTGTCCCCCGGTTGTAAGGTAATTGAGGTCGACATTAAATGTTTGGTGCAGGATCTTAAGCACCCTGTTCGATATGCTCCGCTTTCCATCAATCATTTCATGAAAATGGGATGTATTAACCCGCAAGATCCTTGCTAGATGGGCTTCAGACTTAACTTTATCAACTTCCCTAAGCGCATCGAAAATTTCCTTAAGTGCTTTCCCCATTTCGCGGTTGCTCTCTTTTGTTATGTCATTCATAAACTTATGCTTGACAGTAATAAATATATGTAAATGTGGTTCAAAATGAGGACAATTTGAACCAAAAGTCTATATTTACAGAACCAAATTTCAAGATTTGAAAACCAAATCTCTGAATTTGAGATCCATAGCTATGATAATCTCAGCCCATCTTGGGCAAATAATCGCCGCCTGGCCCCGTTTTCAGGACAAGAACCAAATTTCTACCAAGTTTGAACCAAAAATAAGCATTTTATGATTGCCCGCGAAAAATTAATGTGGATCCGAAAAAATTTAGTCCGAAGAGACATCAGCCGAATTGCTGGATCCCTTAAAATTCCCTACCACGTTGCCTACGACGTCTTGAAGCGCAATTTGGAGGGTAAACATTACAACGATATTCTCAATACCGCGGAGCGACTGATTGTTGAACGCGAAAAGGAAGCGGAGGAGGAACGTTTGAAATACGGCACATAAAAAGTGACTATGTATAACACCACTAAATTATCGGTATTCGTGCTGCAGGTCATAAAACAGCTCGTCGCAGGTGTCGAGGATGACTACCGAATTGCCCGGGAAATGGCACTTCTTCACAACCTGGACGAAGGCGCAGGGAGAGATTTTGATTATGTAGACCCCCCTGAGCGTCCAGCATTTCTTGATGCAATAAATGCCGTATTAAATGAGCATTGAGCGGTACCGGTCTGTTTTGTTGAAATATCGCCTCATCATGCGTGACCGAATATTATCGCAGCACCTTGGCGGACAGATCAGAAGGAAATATAAGAGCATCCTTTCTCGACTACATGATTTATATAAAATTGAACAAAATGGGAAAGCGGGATCCCCACGAGCGGGTCGCAGCAGCAATTAAATGCGGCATCGTGTTATGCGTGGCTACCGCCTACCTGATATTGCTTTCCACAATGCCGAATAGCTTACGAACAGGGGTGATATTGGCCTCGATATTTTTCATCACATATCTAAAAACGAAGAGATGACCTATATCCCCGAAGAAACGGTGACGAAGGTAAAGGAACAGGTAGATCTCGTCCGGGTGATTGGGGAGTTTACCGTTTTGAAGCGAAATGGAAAAGACTATAGCGGCGATTGCCCGTTTTGCGGCGGAAAATTCTCTGTAAATCCCAATAAGGGTATATATAAATGCTGGTCCGGCTGTGAAGAGGGTGGAAATGATCCGATATCATTTGTAATGAAAAAGACAGGAGTAGATTTCCCTGCAGCGATAAAATGGTTAGCTGATACGTATAATATTATTATTTCAGAACCTCTCCGTGTCGTAAAATCGGCTTCACAAACCCGTTCCGAAATTAAGAAGGGAGCATTTCTCAATAGTACAATGGAGATGCTTGGGTTGACTTCAGCCAGAAATAAAATATGGTTGAAAATGCCATCGTCGCAGGGCAGCGACGTGTATCCACTTATTGCAGAAGATCGAGATGGGAATCTTGAGTTCACCGTCTACGACATACACGGTTTTTTAATTACGTACCCCCGCGCACTGAATGGGATGACAAGAGACGAACCCTACAAGGTAGTTCGATATCAGAATCCGCAAGTAGATAGCAAAGGCGGGGTTATTAAATACAGGATACCAAAGGGTGTCGGAACTCGCCCTTTCTTCCCGCCTGGATTGTTAAGAAAATTCAGGGAAAAGGAAAGCATAACGACACTGTTTATTACTGAGGGATACAAAAAAGCTATTGCCGGATGGATCCATGGAATGGATATAGTTGGACTAAGTTCAATAAGTACATATCGGGATAAGGAAACCCTTCAGCTGCACCGCGACATCATTGAGCTTATTTTGGCCTGCGGCGTAAGAGATATAGTGTTTTTGTATGATGGTGATTGCCGCAATATCAGTTTAAAGGCGCTGGAAGAAGGGAAGGATATTTATATGCGGCCGAACAACTTTTTTTCATCTGCCCGTGGGATGAAGGAGTTGCTGAAAGACTACCTTTCCGATCATGAGATAAGCCTGTATTTTGGATATATTTCTTCAGAATCGGTTGTCGGCAATCCGAAAGGGCTGGACGACTTATATGAGGCGTTGCGAAAAAACCGCGAATCGGAATTTCCCGTGGGGAACGATATCAGTTTCCGTCGTAAAAGATCCAAGGTAATAATCCGTAAGACTGTAGCGGCTGAAGTTCTAGCCGATGCATGTGCATTTAGCCGGGAGGGTACTTATATAAAAAAGATCAATATTACCTATGGTTTTCAGCATTTGATCTCACTTCTAGCCCTAGATTCGGTGAATTCCTTTTATCACCGACATCAGGATGTGATTCAGGAAAAGCAGTTTGTCTATAATGGAACACAATATAGATATGATAAGGAAAAATCCGAATGCGAAATAATATTACCCGGCGCCTCCAAGTTGTACCTCCGGGTTGGTGATGATTATTATGAGAAGGTGCCTGTCCCAAATAAGTACAAGGATTTAGAAGTGCAGCTGCACCGCCGAAACAAGATTACCATTAGTGATGATCATGGAAAGGCTTTTTTAAATCATATTAAGAAGTACAAGGCTTTTTGCAACGTACCCGACCATGTTAGTTATCAAGAAGTTATACACAATTGTTTTAACATGTACTCCCCCTTCGATTGGGAGCCGGATGAAGGTGAATGCCCTGTTACCCTTGATTTCCTGAAGCACATTTTTGAAGAGCATTATGATTTTGGACTTGATTATGTGCAGCTTTTATATCAGCGACCTACCCAAATATTGCCGATACTTTGTCTGGTTTCGAAGGAAAATGCCACAGGAAAAAGCACGTTTGCCAAATGGCTGAAAGCGGTGTTCAAACAGAATATGGCAATAGTTGGTAATGCGGAACTTAGCTCCGATTTCAATGGCGCCTACGCCACGAAATTATTGACGGCTTGCGATGAAGCCTTTATTGATAAAAAGACTGTAATTGAGAAGATAAAATCCCTGAGTACAGCAGATCGCATAACCCTGAACCAAAAAGGAAAAGATCACGTCGAAATAGAGTTTTTTGGGAAATTCCTTCTCCTTACCAACAACGAAGATAATTTCATTTATGCATCCGAGGATGATATCCGGTATTGGGTGCGGAAAATTCGTAAGCCGGAGAAAGAGCGCGTATCAGTTCTTTCCGACATGATTGCAGAGATCCCATCTTTTTTGAATTTTTTGAACAAGCGGCCCATGAAATCTCAAAATGAGACGAGAATGTGGTTCCACCCGCGTCACCTCGTTACTGACGCACTAAAGCGTGTGGTAGCTCACTCCAAACCAATGATCGAAAAGGAAATCAGGATCAAATTGGAGAATATGTTCCAGGACTTTACCGAGAACATAATTTACCTGACACTCGGCGATGTGCGAAAGGAGCTGCTGAATAATAGATTCGAGGAAAAATATATTGATAATGTTTTACGGGAAAACCTTGGAGTGGATAACTATTGGGAGCCGGATCCTGCTGGAGGTAAGAAGTATAAAGTAAAGCGGTATAGCTTTCCGAAGTGGCATACCATTTATGTTAGTGGTAACCCGGAAAGCTCCCGCATCGATGTGAAAGCGACAGGACGACCGTTCGTTTTTTTCAGACCGGATTTTATATCGGCAGAGAAGGAACGGTTCCTCCAGCATGATCCGGAAATGCTCCAACTTGCCAATTCCGTACCGGAACATTACTGGCGCGAAGGAATGCTGGATATGAATAAACTGACTTCTCCAAATGTTGAATTGCCTTTTTGATGAAGTTTACAGAGCAACAATATCGCGGACTTATTGAGCATTGCCTTCTGTTTGAGGTAGTGGCCATTGATTTATTTGCCGGCGCCGGCGGTGTGAGCTTTGCGATAGAGAACGCACGAACGCCAGATGGTAGCCGCTTCGCAACGGTTGCTGCGTGTGTTAACCACGATGCATGGGCAATCCGAAGCCACGCGATGAATATGCCTCATGCAATCCACTTGAACGAAGATATCCGGACAGTTGAATTGGGGCTGATTGTTCAGGTAGTAGAAGAAATTCGTCGGCGTAAACCACGAATTCAAGTCGTCTTGTGGGCATCACCTTCCTGTCCTGGACATTCCGTCGCACTTGGAGGCCGGTCGCGGGATGAGGATAGCCGCTCATTGGCGGAACACCTTATAAGATATATTCTGGCAATTCGCCCGAATAAGATAATGGTTGAAAATGTAAGGGAATTTGAATTTTGGGGGCCGCTTGTTCCCAAAATTACATTCCTCCGCGATTCAGATGGATTCAAACGAGAGATTTGTCCGTTAGTAGTTAATAAAAAGGCCAACCGATTGGAGCCATGGATGGTTCCGGACCCGGAAAAAAGAGGGGAGAATTTCAGCCGTTGGATCCGCGAAATCGAGGAACACGGATATTGTTCCAGCTGGAGAGTTTTGAATTGTGCAGATTTTGGTTGCCCGACCATACGCAAGCGTTTGTTTGTCCAATTTTCTGCTGGGAACGGAGTGATTACTTGGCCAGTTCCAACCCATAGTAAAAATGGTGACTTGGGCCGGAAGAGATGGGTTGCCGTGCGAAACTTTCTGGATGTCATGGATACCGGTGAAAGTATTTTCAAAGATGGGCGAATTTCTTCGGAAGCGACATTTCGCCGATTGGAAATAGGGGCGCGAAAGTTTTGCCTGCAGGAGGATAACCTTGGCACCACTCAGTTTCTCGATGTGCAGTATGGGAACGGATTTGCTATTTCCCTTGATGCTCCGGCAACCACCCTTACAACAAAGGATCGCCTGAGTCTAGTTACGCTTGTGTTTGATGAAGAATTTATCACCTGGGCGGGTCAGGTTCAAAGTGGGATATTTTTTCCATCTCCGCCTGGTTGTGCAAAACACTCACGAAGCGGGAACGTAGGAAGGACATTAAACTATCCGCATATGAACTCCGATTCGCCAGCGGCAACACGGTTAAAGAAGTTGATGGCAGAATCCGGGATAATTGACATCAGGTCACGCCATCTGACGGATATTGAATTTCGCCGGATTACCACCCTCCCGGATAACTACCTTCTTTTGGGAGGGATTACCCGCAGTAAGAAGTTCATTGGCAATGCAGTTCCTGCGGAGATGGTACGTGTTTTATTTGAATCCGCATTTACTAAAAATAGACACATATGAACCAGCACATTTTAATCTACGGCGAAAATGCTGCAACCCAGCAACACCTTTTGCAGATGGTACTCTCCCCTTATCGCCCACGACAAATCGCTAGGGTTAGGAGTCCGAAAGATTGGCGCAGCCTGTGTTTGGAGGCGCAACTTACGGCTGAAACTGCCGTTGTAGTCGTGGAAGAGGCTACCGTGCAGTTGATTAGCAGGATGATATATTTTGAAGCATTGGAAACACCGTCCGGTGAGAAAATTACGCCAAGATACATATTCAAAGTTGTAGCCAGCATTTCATTTACTTCACCTCACATCCTACACAAATGTCTGATCACCCAAGTTATGAACTAACGGCGGACGTAAAGTTTCTGCATATCCAGCCAACCATGCTTTACCTGGTGCGCATCAGCGGCTGGCTCCTTCGTGCTGCATATACTCCTGAATCTGCCCACGGGATCGTAGTGGCTCACGCAGGTGCCCTCGAGCTGGAAGCTCCCACCTTGGAGGAATTTAAAAAGAGAATGAAACGGGAACATTACTTCGGAATTTCCGGTGGACGAGATCTTGCCGCTTATCTGATACCTGTCATTGAATAGTTATGAAGAATTTGAATCGACTCGGTGCGGCGCCGCGGCGTAGAAGGAAAGGAAGAACCCGTATTCGGGATTGTCTATAATGTCACCAAATGCCATGTAAATATGAAGTAGGTAAAATTCAGCAGGCCCGGCCCCTCAATTAATGATTTTATTTAAATTTGGGATCAATACTAGGACAGAAACGTCGGGCCTGCTTAAATCAAAATCTCTTATGGACGGTCAGTTAAAAATTCGGGACTTCACCCCTTGGTTTTCTTCAACAGATTTAGGCGCGGTATATTCGACTTACACCTGCGATTGTTGTCTGCAGGCTTTTCGGCATGCACCCTCACGAATTTCCCGAGGCGACGAAACTGTTTATTCGGCCTGCTGCGGATATTGTACGAATGCAATAATGTTTGCGGACAGAGGAATAGAGCCTTATTACGAGAAAAAATAATACAACATGGGTATAATCATAGACTGGTCCAGGAACTACAAACCACAGATCAAATACCAATCAACGCGCTTAGTTTGGAAGATATGGTTTGTATTCCCACAAGTTTGGCATCAGCGTAAGATCGTCACCTTGGGAGATGGAGTCGATTATTGGGTGCCGGTTGCTTCAACTTGGGTTTGGCTGTTTTTTCGTGTGAGGTATACACATTTCGTCGAGGTGGACTATGAAAAGAAAAGTCAAGATACTGATGGATTTCAGAATAATGATGGCCGCTCACGATAGCGGCCTTTTTTTTGCCTTCACCGCGTCATCGCCGGAGTAGTAGTAGCAGTAAAAAAAATATCTGCCTTTTTTGCAGTTGCAATTCTCGGGAAATTGGACTGTAACCCTTGTCTGAAAAGGATTTATGCGGTAACTGCATTGTAACAATCTAATTTGTTTGGGAGGGAAATAGCCATTTTAGTTACATCAGAGTTACAGGCAGTTACAAACCATTTATAATGTAACTATTGTAACTAAATGTAACTAGGATGTTACAAGGTGGGCAATTTACCTATAGTCGTTACTGATAATATGGCCTGCTGTGGCTAGTTTGATGGGATTTGTAACCGAGGACGTTGGAAATTTCCATACTCCAAATTCAATTTTGTTTAACATGGCGGAGATTAATTTGGGAAAATACCCTGGCAAAGAAGTCAGAAAAATAAAGTTGGTAAACAGAAATAGAAAAAAAAATAACAATGTGTTCTTTGAAATCAATTTTGCCCCCGTCGGCCTGGTGCCTGAGCGATTTTTTGCAGATACTATTTTCGCAGTATCTTGGGATGATGGGACAATAACATACACAAAGATGATTGACCTGTATAGACTGCCATTTGAGCGGATTTCCTCAGCATTTACTTTGCCCAGCCACTGCATGGTCGGTTCCGAATTTAAGAGATACTGGTTAGGACTCCATCCCACAACTCATGGGGGAACTGAAATGGCTGTGTATGTTTATCAACATATTGAGTTTTTTTCGTAATTTAAGATAAACGTAAAGCATGGTTGAATCGAGGATCTATCTTTCAAATATGCATACAGCAGCGAAAATTTCGTTCGAATGCGTTTACCTTACTGACCATCAGGCGATGGAAGTTTTGGCTGACCTATTAAAATATGTACGACTATCGATCCCGGCGCGCGCCGAATTTACTATTGTGGTTCAGCGGAAAGCGGGACCAAATTTATGGGAGGACAGGTCAAGGTTGATTTTTATGGCCAAACCAACGGTGAAAGAGTGGGAGCAAATAGTGAGCTGCTTGAATTTATCACAGGCTGGAGTTTTGCATGCCGCATTGAAGAGAGGGTTAAAGGTATTGGAGCAGGGTTTTCAGGCGAATTAAATAAATTTGAGATTAATTTCCATCGGTCTATTCAGCCATGGATTCAACCTCGCCCTATTCAAAATCTCTACCATTTTTTGTGGTGTAATGGGCTTGTGGAAGTAGTCCCTGGCCCCCAGCTGTATTGCGAGTTCGTGTCTGTTGCCGTTTTCAGGTTTCTCGTGTATTATAAGATATTGTCGACGCCATACGCCATAGGATTGCTTTTCCTTTACCCAATCTGGCCCCATTCCTTTTATGTTCCAATCCAAAAAAATAATTCCCCAATCTCTCTCCAGTAAATGGTTGGCGAATTCTATGTCTTCCGCCATCATGAATTCAAAGCAGTTTGGAAAAAAAATCCAATGGTTCCAAATAGCGCATGATTCCATAACCGGATCAATCATCAGTGCCGAATATTTTACCTCCATATGCAGTAATAGTACGTAATTAACTTAAAGTGTATATTGTTTGCCCGTATATGTCAAAATAAAATGTAATTATAATAGAGCCTATATAAAGGTACTAATAAAATACCACTAATATAATAGTGGTATTTTAACATTGTTTATTTTATGGAGGTGATAAAATGGTAATATTATAAAGTCTATGCGATAAATTCGCAAAATGGCGCCTGAGCAAACTCCCAATGAAGAACAAGTTATCCTGGATTTCCTTAAAAAGGTTGGACTCCGTATTATCGACAAAAGGATAGAAAAAGGTCATGAGTCTGTGGCTGATTTATCATTTGAGGCGAAAATAGGAGCGAACCAACTTCGGAACTACGAAAAGGGTAACAATATGACGATGTATTCTTTCGCCCGCATTTGTTTGGCGTTGAAAGTTAACCCCGAAGAATTCTTCAAAGGAATCAAGATTGTAGATGAACAATCTTAATTGTAAGGCGTATTTTGTACTGCAGAACCACGCCACTGATATCCTTCTTTAATTATCTCATAAAATATCTCAGCTGTGAAACAAGCCGAGATTTCGTTCCAATCTATCACTTTTATTAGGTTGAAGCTGTAAGGATCACCAGCCGCTTCGGCTTCTTCTTTAAATAAACGACGAGGAGGCTCGCCGTCTTTGGAAGGAGCATACATTGCTGGAATTTGATCGAGGTATCCTTTTTCACGAAAAAGGCAGAAGCGATCTGCCATTAGCTGCTGGCTTACCCCTTTCTTATTATTTGTTTCAAATGCGTAAATCTGCGGAATAGTGGAACGGTAGTCCATAATTTTTTGTTCGACATACGACTTTGCGCCAGTCAGCTCCATGTCTATAATTAGGAAATTGGGTGTAAAAGCAAACCCGCCGACTTTTTTTGCGTTGAACACTGAGTCAGTTTCAATTATCTGCATCGTTGGGTTGAACATTTTGAGGCTACCCCGCGCAATTCTGCGCCTGTGCGGATCTTTGTCAACAATGAGTGAATGCATTTTTGGGAGTTTTCGGCAAGTTTAATTCATTGGGAAGAACTTGGTGTTAAAAAGTCGTTATTATGGAATTTCGGCGGTGTCAAAACGTAGCTTTGCGATGACGTAAATAATCGCTGAAATACTTGCTGGTAGCGGTATCTAGTGTTATGTTTGCTTTGAAATAAATGTATGAAAAAAGTTCCCAGGTGGTTTGCCAGGGCAATCCCCCTGCATTTTACAATGATGGGGGATTATTCATAAAATGGGATTAATTTTGGTTCGGCCGGTCCGATCCCGGATCGGCAATTCACAATTTTACCGCCCTGAAAACGTAGCTTTAGGATGACAATAAATCGCCTGAAAGACTTGCTGGTGGCGGAATGTAGTGTTATGTTTGCTATGTAATAAACAACGAGCAAAATGACACTTCAAGAAATTTTAAACCTGAATACAACTAAAGCCGCGAAGGCAAGGATGCTCTTCGAGATAGGTAAAACGGTAAAGGAGGTTGGAGATCTTATATGTGGTGGAAACTACGGATGGTCGTATAATATTCACAAGGCATGGAAGGAAAAACTGAACGGCTCCGCCACATTTGACCCGCGCTTCGGTATAGAGATCGAAGCCTACAATATCCCCCGCGTAACCCTTTCAGGCGCCCTGCGTGAGGCCGGACTTTCAAATTGGACCGTAAAGTCCGACGGCTCCCTGCACGGTATTAACGCCTTTGAATTGGTTAGCCCGGTTCTTTCGGGAGTAGAAGGGATGGAGCAGGTAAAAAGGGTGTGCGAAGTGCTGGAACGCCTCAACGGCCGCGTTGACCGGAGCTGCGGACTCCATGTTCATCTTGAGGCCCGCACTTTTACAATCGATACATGGAAGAGGGTTTATAAAAATTACCTGCGGCTGGAAAGCGCCATTGATTCAATTATGCCAAGAAGCCGCCGCGGTAACACCAATCAATACTGCAGGTCAATTGGAAATGAAAGTAATATTAGGAGAATTGATACAGCGACAACGGTAGCGGAGCTGGTTGAACGAGTTGGAGACGGAACGCGCTACTGCAAAGTTAATGGCAGGGCCTTCGCGGCGCACGGTACCATCGAATTCCGCCAGCATTCTGGAACAGTTGAATACCGGAAAATTTCAAATTGGGTAAAGTTTTTGAAAGCCTTGGTTTCGGTTTCAATGCAACGGGAGGTAAATGATTTCAATTTTCTCTCCGACGAAATAAAATCATATATTAATGAACGTAAAGAAGAACTCGCATGATACAATTTAGAATTCTAACTCCGCGCGAAGGCGCGGAGATGACGGTCGCCGATGAAAAGGCGCTTGTGGCGAAGATGAACGAGCTGGCTAAATTCCCAAGCGAAACGCCAGACGCCTACATGAAGGACTACGCTGATAGGTATTATACCTATGCCGGTGTACGCCTGCGAACGAACGATTTTAAGCAGTTTGTGGAAGACTTAGTCCGCAATGGGCAAATTCATATCATATTTATTTAGTTCGTCTTTTTGCTTGTTTGTGTATTACGCAGGCCCGTGGGTGACCACGGGCCTTTTTTAGCAGTTGCGTTCTTCCGCCAGTTGTCGTCACCGGGTAATTTCGCATATGCAATTGCTCACAATATCAAATTGGCTTTCAGAGGGGCGGGATTTTCGAACTGGAATAGTTCTGTTGCAGAACATAAGCCGAAATCAGTTGCTCGTTCGGAATCTTTCGCGCAGGGAAACTCGATATAGCCGGGAAAAACTGGAATCGGAACTTCGAAAGTATTTGAACTATTCGGATTCCACCGACCACCGGACGGCGGCGGGCGACTCTTTCGGGGTCGGTATTTCCTCCGGATCGAAAAATAGTGAGTTATCGACGTCGGCACCTGGCAATCCAGTAAAAGTGTCGGTCGACGCGGCTGCCGAGGAGGGTGTGACTTCCGCCGCACCAGGTGGAAATGAGTTATTGGCATCGGCGCCTGGCAATCCCGTCAGATCAGCGGTGAGCGAGGCTTCCGGGGAGAATAGCCCCTCCGTCGCACCTGGCGGAAATGAGACATTGGCGTCTGTGCCTGGTAATCCCCTCGGAACTGCGTTGGGCGCGGCTCCTGGGGAGCATAACTTCGCTGCCGCACCGCCAAGTATTGAGTTTTTGGTGCCGGCGCCCCGAATTGACACCAGTGAGGAGGCGAATGAGTCGGACGATACTGTCGCAGTGGAACAACTTGAAATTACCCTCGCCCGGATGCATAATAAAAAGGGCTTGCTTTCGAACTCTCTGCGGGAATGTTCTCCACATGATAATGCCGGCCGGCGTTCGATTCTTCAGCAAATAGATGATTTGGGAAGCGCGATGGCAGAAATTCGCGGAAAACTTCTTCATTTCAGGCAACACGGGCGCCTGCCACCAATTTCAGCGAGAACGGAGCTTCCTGAAAAACCAATCCCTGACGATCCATTTCAGTTGTCCAGGATGCTACACAATGAAAGGAGTTCGCGTTCGAAAATTAAAAGCCGTTTGCACTTACTTCCGGCAAATGATCCTTTACGATTCGAGCTTGAATCACGACTTCGGATCGTATCGGATCGAATAAAAACCATTGAACAGCGTATTCATGGGAGCAGTTGAGTTGGCAAATCAGCATATCAATGATGTGTTGTCATCCTGGAGCAAGGATGTTACTTTAATTCTTCAACGCGCAATACGTGAGCGTGGGCTTGTTCTCACAGAGGAATTGGTTCGTTCGCTGCATTGGGAGCTGATTAAAGCATCTGAAGGTCAGGTTGCCCAAGCGAGGCTGGGATTTCGGCTACATGGCAGATGGCGTGATATGAGGACGATTGCAAGATACCGTAGGCCTCCTGTGGAAGTGATTCTTCAGGACTTTGTGGCGAGGCTGGGAACCGGTGCCTTTAAGTATATTCCCGGGTATGCGCCCGGCCGTGTGCCAACAGAATCCGTCGCCCTCCGCCGCCTCGCATGGGGTATTTCTTCGGGAATTCTGAAGCGAAAGCAAACCGCAGCTCGAAAATGGTATTCTAAAAATTTTTATTCATCAATAAATTCGCTGCTGGAATCCTTGCTCGTGAAGTATCAAGAGCTGCCTGCAGCAGCATTAAAAACTGAGTAGGATGGAATTAGTGTGGTCGACGGAAAAGAGGATGGTATGTGAATTAGTTCCTTACGAAAAGAATCCAAGATTCCTCACTGAAAAGCAACGCCAGGATCTTACGGCTTCGATGCAGAAATTCAATCTCGTCGAGATCCCGGCGATAAATTTGGACAATACCTTAATAGCAGGGCATCAGCGATGTAAGATATTGATGGCGTTAGGTCGCGGCGAGGAATTAATTGATGTACGTGTTCCCAGCCGGATGCTTTCCGCCGAGGAGCTTCAGGAGTATAATATTCGCTCAAATGCCAACACTGGCAGCTGGGATCTCAGTTTGCTCGAGAATGAGTTTGAAATTGGCGACCTGGCGGGCTGGGGGTTGGACTTCGAAAAGGCAGTAAAGCAAAATAAGCTGTTCGAGGTCGATATCCCTTTGGAGATGCACCCGGAGGAGGATCCTGTGCCAGATGTAAGCAGCAAGACACCCATTGTTTCCCCGGGCGACCTTTTTCAGCTCGGGTCGCACCGTGTACTTTGCGCTGATTCTTCTGTGGAAGGGAATATTCAAGTTTTGCTTGCAGCAGATGGCGCTCCTGTCGTTGGGGATTTGGTATTTACAGACCCACCGTACAATGTCAAAATAGATTCCATCGTAAACCTCGGCGCCGTTCAGCACAAGGAGTTCGGAATGGGTTCGGGGGAGATGAGTCCGGCTGAGTTTACGGGATTTCTCCGTACAGTTTTGACTTCGTTCCTACAGAATACCAAGCCCGGATCCATTTTTTTCGTATGCATGGACTGGAAGCATATGACCGAATTGCTCTCCGCAGCAGAAGGAAATTCTCTTGAAATGAAGAACCTGGTCGTTTGGGTTAAAGATAACGGCGGGATGGGATCATTTTATCGTTCCAGGCATGAGTTGATATTCGTTTTCAAGAACGGTGATGCTCCCCATATCAATAACTTTGAATTGGGCCAGTATGGCCGCTATCGCACGAATGTTTGGGAATATACCGGGTCGAATAGCATAGGTAATCCCGACAGAGAACATGCGCGATTGCACCCCACAGTGAAACCATTGAAACTTGTGGCGGATGCCATACTTGACTGCAGCCGCATAAATGGTATCGTACTCGACTATTTTTTGGGTTCGGGTACCACTTTGATTGCGGCCGAACAGACGCAGCGCCGGGCCTACGGCCTTGAGCTCGACCCATCGTATGTCGAACTCATAATTCGCAGGTACCACAATTATATGACTCGTCAATCGCAGCCGGTTGTATTCCGGCATATGAACGGACGAATCGAGCTTAATGACATAATTCGCAACGGATGAGGTATATGGCGGACAGCCGGAAACCTTCCGCCCTTGACAAGATCCGGGCGCACTATTTGGAAGGCCGGAAACTGTCGGAGAAACAGGAGCTTAAAAGGAAACAGTATGAACAGGCCAATGCGTATCGTGTGCAGGGATATTCTGTCGAACAGTGTGTTCATTTGCTCAGGGAGTTAGGAGTTGTTGGTAGTGTTGCTGAGGCATATCGGATCATCCGGTCGGCGGAGGAACTTTTTGGGGATGTGACAAAATCGAACAAAGACGGGTTGCGGCACATTCTCTCCGAGAATTTCATGCGGGTATATAGGAAGGCATGGAAGGACAACAACCTAAAGGAAGCCAACCGGGCGCTGGAGAATATAGCGGAAATTAACGGGTTAAGGGATCTGGATGGGAACCCCATCGATTGGAATCGCATCTTAATCCCAATTCCCGTATTTTCTTCCGATCCCGACGTGCTTCGCCGGCAGGAAACAGTAGATATTTCTCACCAAAATATCGGCGGAGATGAGTAACATATTACGGCCCTCACGGCGCCACGTATATGTTAATCCCAAGCAGGCTCAACTGTTGCAGTCGGTTCAACGGGTGAAAGTTTTCCTCGCCGGGCGTGGAGCCGGTAAAACTACCGTTGCTGGATACTTCATCCGTCTTGCATTGGCGCACCTACCCCGCGCGAAGTTCTTTATGCTGGGCCTTACCTACAATCAAATACAAAGCATTTTTTTGCCACCGATCCTCGCGGCACTGGAAAACTGTGGTTTTTTTGAACACCTGTCTGAGGATCGACCCGGTCACTATGTGGTTGGTAGGCGCCCACCTCCGCATTGGCAATCTCCTTGGCAAAAGGTAAAGAACTATGACAACACCATCACATTTTTTAATGGATTCACAATCGTATTACTTTCGTTTGACCGGGCGGACCGGAACCGTGGCGGGAATTACGATGGCGGAATAGTTGACGAGGCCGTGCTTATCAATAAGGATCGTTTCGATAAGGAAATTCGGACGATGATACGGGGTAATATATATAAATATCCAACCAATCGTTTCCACCACAACCTATTGCTAGTTTCCAGCCAGTCCTGGACGGCAGCGGGAGATTGGGTGCCGGATATGGAAATCGCGGCCGTGGAGAACCCCGAGGACATATTCTACATCGAGGGGACGGCATACGACAATATCGAAGCACTCGGTCCCCGGTATGTAAAAGACCTGCAGCGCGACTTGCCCATGTTAATTTTTCAGGTGGAAGTGCTGAATCAGCGCCGCCGGAAACTTCCCAATTCGTTTTATGATGAATTCGACGAGCAGCGGCACTGTTATTTTGATTCCTTTCTTTACGGGTATAGCGATGAAGGGCGGCTACAGACAGTTTCCGACAGTACTGATTATCGCCCTGATCTGCCTTTAGAAGTCAGTTTTGACTTTAATGCCGCATTTAACTCGTGCATTGTAGGCCAAGAAGCCCGCCGAGGGATCCAGCTGGAGGCGCGAGTTATTAATACTTTCTTCGTGAAGAATAAGACCTTTACTCATCTTGTGGAGCAGGTTGTGGAGTATTACGCCAGCCATAAAGCACCGATATTGATTTTCGGCGATAGAAATGGAAATAATAAGCAGGCAAACAGTGAACTTACATACTATGAGCAAATATTGAAACAATTTACTGAAGCGGGTTTCATGCCTAAATTGATGGTTTATGATCGACTGGATCCTTTCCATCCTTTGAAACACCATGTCATAAATACAATTTTGTCGGAATGTCGTCCTGAATTGCCAGTTATTCGGTTAAATCAGAATAAATGTAAAGCGTTAATTGTCTCAATTCAAAACGCTCCAATTACAGCAGAATTTAAGAAGGACAAGTCTGCCGAAAAGTCCAAAGGTATCCCGCAGGAGAAAGCAACGCACCTGTCGGACTGTTTTGATAATTGGATTTATCCTAAGTATCATGACCTCGTAGAAGGCCGGGACTACCGCTATGAAGTACGTTTATTATAAGCCCGCTTCATTAATTCTTTAGGATTTACCCCTACTGTATGCGACAACAGAACAAAGTTACTTAGTTCTAAATCCGCAGCGCCTTGCTCCGCTGTTTCGATTGCGGTAAGAGAAAGTTTGGTAATTTCGCTTACATCTTCCCTGGTTAATCCCGCAGCCATCCTGGCAAGGCGGAGTTCAATTCCAAGTGATTTGAAGAACGTCTCCCATTTCATTTTTTATAGCGAGTATAGGAATTCTCTTTGTTAAGATTGTTGGCTAACAACCCAACAAATTAGCTTATTGTGTTAATTATAAACGCTTAACAACGGAATAACAAGCAATGAGATTTTCCAGGTGTAAGTTGCGCCCACGTGTAAAAATTCTGTAATTCATTCTAAGCCTTCCACTTCTGTGGCGGGCTGTTTAATTAAATATGATATATGATTAATCCATCTCGCGGCTTTAAAATTATCACTTTGATGACACTCGGAACAATTGCCTGCAGTCTTATCATTTGGGGGGTTCCACTTGTATACCTTTTCACAATGGCTACAAAAATGGGGGTGATTAGGTTAAGACTTGGTGTGATGGAAACATTATGGAATACATATTTGATGGTGTCTTCCGGTGGCAGAGTGTTTGTTACCATTTTTGGCTGTCTCGGCTTAATTCCATTGCTTATAATCTCCAGGTTGATCTTAATGATATTAACAAGGCAACTGACAAATGAACAATTCGAAGAAGCTGCTGATTTCGCGGCGGAGGAAATGAAAGCAAGGTATAACATGACCGTCCCACTGGCTCAATATTATTCGGACGAAAGCGAAAAGGATAATGACAGCAAAGTAACCCATGGTGATTAAATGGCATATCCCCGTTTCATATTTCACCGTAACAAAAGATGCGGGTAATTGCCATCCCGTCAAAGCGCGTGCGGTGTACTGCGTCTGAAGTGGTAATATTAAATGTTTTGGTTCCGATAATCAATTGTTTATCAAATGATTATCGGATTTTTTTTGATAATTGAATCTGTGCAGATGCGTTCTTTTGCCAGAAGCCTTCGCTCGTTACCTTGCAACAGATTTATTTTTTAATGAAACAGATCAGTGTTGCAGTAATGTTAGCGCGGATGGAAATCACGCATGAGGAGGGGCGTCCTGTGTCTTTCTCTATTACTTTCATAAAGGAAAACGGGAGGACCCGCGAAATGGTTGCACAAAACCATGTGAAACACGGCGCGATAACAAAGCAACCGGAAGAAAAAAGTAAGTTTCGATTCAACCTGAAGAAGGCGGGGACAATTTTGCTATTCGATACGAAGGCAAATGGTTACCGTACCGTAAGGATTGACCGAATTTTAACATTCAACGGACTCGAAGTGATACATTGATGGTGACGAGGTTTGATGGTGGAGTTTATATTGTAGGAGGGCCGGTAGCGGCCAGCTACGTGTCGTTTGAAGCTGCGCCTATTGCTGGCCGCAAAGGCAAAGAGAAGCATTGGGCATATTGGTTCCAATCCTCAGATAGTGCTGAAGTGGATCGTGAACCTGGCATTTTATTAAATCTTATCAAAAACAATAACCTCCAGCTTCCCCTTTTGAATACCAACGTCGATTTCTTGGTGGGAAATGGAGTTGGTATATTCAGGAGAGATTTCTCCAGCGGGAAGTCTAAATTGGTTCCAGCCTTAAATCCGGAAATTGAAGCCTGGCTTGACCGAAATGATGTGGATGACATAATGGATAAGCTTGCGACGGACTTCTTTTACTTGGGGAATTTTTTTCTTGAAGGTCGCCTGCAGGGAGATCGTCGGGTATATTCTGTAAAGCACCAACATGCAACTGATGTCCGGGCGGAGCTGATCAACCAGCGCACCGGCAAAATTGAGCATTATTACCTTGGGGACTTTTTATCAGGTAAAGCCAAATATGTCGAAGGGAACCCGGAGAGATCGACGGTGCAACGTGTCCGTTCATTTAATGCAATTTATCCTCCGGCGAAATTCATATGGCATGGCAGGAAATACTTCCCCGGCCAAAAGTATTACGGCATCCCTTCTTGGTGGGGAGTGAAAACTTGGATTCGGCTTGCAAACCAAATTCCGATTTTTCATCTTTCGGGCCTCACCAAAGGATATAATATTCGCTGGCATATTAAGATCCCATTATCATATTTTGACCAATTCCCACCAGGAGAGAAGAGCGCCCGAGAGGAGGAGCTTATGGTGCAGCTTGATCAATTGTTGTCCGGCGCCGAGAACCATGGGAAAGCCTTTATAAGTAGATTCCAGGACGGAAAATATCCGGAATGGAAGATCGAGCCGTTGAAGGGAGAACTTTACGATGAGGCATACCGTGACACATATCAGCAATCCAATACTGCGCTTTCATCCGCGAACGGTGTTGATCCATCTTTGGCGGGTTATGATACCACAGGCAAGCTGTCCTCTGGAAGCGAAAAGAAGAACAGCTATAATATTCACGTAGCATTAAAAACTCCCCGGCCGAGGAAAATACTGCTCAGTTGGCTATACGATGTAGCCAGGTTGAACCGATGGGATCCGACAATTGAGTTTGGGTTTAAGGATTTCGAGATTACCACGCTGGATGAAAATCCGACGGGGGTACAAAACGTAATAGCAGGGCCATGAGTTTATTGAGAAGCACCGCTGATTTAAAGAAATACGTCGATATCCACAAGGCTACGAGCTGGGAATCATTACGTTTGTACGTTGTACAGGCGGAAGCTACCTACATAATTCCAGTCATTTCCCAGGCCTGCTTTGAGCAAATGGCTGGAGTAGTGGCTCTTCCGGACTTCGATCCGGAAACATCGTTTCCGACCGTGGTGATGAAGGGGCTATATACCCGGGTATGTTTTGCGCTTGCAAATTATACGCTATACGAAGCGCTGCCATTCCTTAACACACCTGTTGGAGATCAAGGTGTAATGCAGCAGTCGAGTAAAGAGGGTACAGCGGCTCCTGCCGCCCAATGGCGTTTTGATAACCGGCGCAATTCCCACCTCGAAGTTGGGGACAGGCACATTGAGATGGTTTTGGAGTTCTTGGAGAATAATGATGACGCATTCCCTGATTGGAAAGCAAGTAGTTCATACTCAATCACCAAAGACTTGATCATCTCATCCTCGGCGGCTCTGGGGGGTATTTTAAATACGCAAGGGGCGCGGCGGGCTTATTTAGCGATGCGTCCCTTCCTTCGCTTGGCGGAGAAGAAGTTTATTGTACCCGCCTTGGGAGAGCCACTTTTTTTAGCGGTTAAGGCGGAATTATTGGCTGGTGTGCTTTCTCCGCCAAATCAGCGCCTCTTCCCTTATGTAGCCGAAGCCGCAGCATGGACGGCACTCGTTGAGGCGTTACCTATTTTGCCCTTCAGGATTACAGGTGATGGGTTATTGATGTTGTCGAAATCTGACGGTATCGCTTCGACGTCGCACGGATCCGATAATCAGCGATCCCTGGCGTTCAACAGTGCAAAAGGGAATGCGGACAGCTTCCTCGCCGCGCTCAAATCATTCTTGGTAAAAAACAAGAATGACTATCCTCAGAGCCTCCCAAATGAGGTTGTTCCACAGCCGGAGTACGAATTAAAAAGAAATAAAAAATGTAGCGGCCACTTTAGAGTTTAGGTTATGGCAGCATGTGAAGTAGCGATAGAGGAGATTGGGCTGAATCCAGATTGCCCTGCCGGCGGCGACAAAGTATTGTTTACCCGTCCTGACGGCTTATCCGAGATGCGGGAATGGGCAACGATAAAGGCATGCCTTAACAATGGGCTTGTATCTCGCGCTGACATACGATTTCAAATTGGAGATGGAGGCTCACTTACACCTCCACCGGGCGCCGTGGAATACAGCAATCCAGACCTGGTTGGTAAGCGTTTCCGGGTTTTTCGGCGCGGTGTAGGGTATCTGTCAGAAGGTGTCGAGTTTTCCATACTTGCTACAGGTGGTTTCCGATTACTTTTACCCGGCGATGTGTTCTCGGAATCAGAAGTGTTTCACGTCCAGGAATATGAAACGATTGTTCAGGCCGGAGACGGCGCACTTTATCGAGGAATAATCCCGCTGTCAGCCGATACTGAGCTGCAAGCCACGGATGCGAACTTCCTTTTCGATCTTCGCGGCGGAAATAATCGTTTGCGTATCCTGCTGCCAGCCCATGCCGTTGTTCCAGTGGGATCACATTGGACTTTCCTCACCAATCATTATTGCAAGTTTCAGCCAGTTATCGAGGCCTCCGGCCCAACCATTTCTTTCAGAAGCCAGCTGCGGCAGCGGCTTTTCATGGGCCAGAACGAGTATGTAAGTCTTGTGGCTGGGGAAGATGGATGGCATGTCTGGCCGTCTTCCACCGGATATGAAGTTGTTGGCCGGCCATGTTTCGACTATATCATCCGTCCCAACACGGCCATCGCGGAAGGGCAGATTGGGCTTCGGGAGGATTATCCACGTATTGCTGAATTCCTTCAGGAAAACGCTACGGTAGCTGTATCAGAAACAGTATGGCAATCGACTCCGGTCCTCCAGCGACAATTGTTTTCTCTCGGCGACGGGATTACCACGTTTCGCTTTCCCGATTTGCGCGGCCTTCACTTTCGAACCCTTGACCGCGGCCGCGGTCTGGATACCGATACCCCTGCAGGTTCATTACCGGGTCGGTACCAAGCCGACGAAATTAAGAAGCACACCCACCAATCCGAGGAGTTTTCGGACAGGGGATGGCCGAGGCAGTCTGCTGATAGGACAAACAGCTACTATTTTATAAACAGGAATCAAGACAATGTGCTTCGGCGGCTCGAATTATCGGAAGTCGGCGGAGAGGAATCCCGTGGGAAAAACGTGGCGTTTTATGGATTAATTAATTTTTGATTGAATATGAGGAGACTGATTTTAGTTTCATTAATCTGTTTGCCACTGCTCAGTGCGGCACAAATTTTACAGGAAATCCCAGGAGCGGGATATATCTGGCAACGAGGCGTTTTTAAACAGGGGCTGCAGCTCCCGCAATCATCCTCAAGCCTATCAACAATTCCGGGGAGTCCTGCTGGTGCGATCCGGTGGAACCCATCTTTGGATTCCGTTCAGGTCTGGAATGGGACGGAATGGGTTGCCGTTGGCACCGGTGGATCGGACAGTTCAATTGACAGTATTCGTGTGAGCAACGACACCTTATACATAAGGCGACCTACTGGCGAAGTCGCTATAGCGTTGAACGTATACACCAAACCGCAGTCGTACTCCCGTACAGAACTCGCTACGCCTGGTCAAGCGGTGGTTGATTGGGGAAACGTAGTTAAGCCGGTGCCAATTATACCGGTGCGCAATGGAATAATGTGGGATCCCACAATGAGTATGCTCTCACTCGGTTATCGGAGCCAGGATGAAGTGGACTACGGGAGGCCGAGCTTCGAGCCAGATGCCGCGGTGATTCTCGTTGATACAGGTCAATCACATTCATTTTAT
Source organism: Chitinophaga rhizosphaerae (assembly GCF_003958645.1). Taxonomy (GTDB): domain Bacteria; phylum Bacteroidota; class Bacteroidia; order Chitinophagales; family Chitinophagaceae; genus Chitinophaga; species Chitinophaga rhizosphaerae. The sequence goes on along the minus strand of NZ_RXLO01000002.1, from coordinate 191,999 downwards.
TGGATAACTACCTCACTTCACAAGGGGGACAACACTCAGTTCGTTCTCGATTCTGTTTCCGGCGGGTTTCTTTCTCTGCAGGCGAGGCAGCTGTCCGAGGAATTTGGTGTAGGTCAAACTTATTTCAGACCGACGTCAGCATTTCGGTATGTGAATGACAGGAGTGGGGCGGGAGGAATGAGTTTTGAGCATGTTTCAGGAATGCCTGCGTTCGGGCCTTCGGTTTCCTCGCGGGTCTTTCAGCTGGGAAACGGTCGTGGCTGGGTAATGGCTGCACATAAATATTCTCCATCCAACCACTTAACTGTTCGCCGTTCTTATTTCCACCTGGGTACAGATTCCACGATTTCTTTTGGGTTTTCACTTTCGGATGGAGGAAATGATCCATTTGATCCATCATCAACACCGATCTTGGTAGTTGAAGGTATAGGAAACCGTGTAATTTCTAAGGGAGACTTTAAAGTTGAGAAGGCGGTATTTTCCAACCTTATCCATACCGGGTCTTTCAACTATACGGTTCAGGCAAGCGACTACATCATTTATTTAGATCCCGTAACAGTTGAACGAACCCTTACACTACCCACGGTTTCCGCCGGCAACCATGGGAGAGTGCTTATCCTGAAACTCGGGTTCGAGTTTTCATCGGCGCCGGCGACCTGGCGGACTTCAATGCCATTTTACTATTCCAATACAAGTAATAGTGATTTGATAAATAAGAGTATCAAAATTCAAGCAGATGCTTCCACCGGCAGGTGGGAGGTAATACCTTAATTATGAAAAAGACGCAGAAACTAGGTTTGAGCCAGGCAAATGCAGATACGCCGGCCTGGATAGTGAAGTTGGTAGCAGTAGTCGCTGTTGTTAATTTGGTGAAGGATGCCGTGGTGACAGGTTTTCCCGCGGGAAACACAGAGGTCATAATGGATTGGGTCGACTGGTCAATTACTGTACTCAATGCCGTTATTTCCGTGGTGGCGGCATTTTTGGGCAGGGCTATTTCTGATAAACGAAAGTATTATCAATGAAAAACCTCATTTTGATATTGCTGATCCCTTTCGTATCATGCGTTTCTTCCCGGAGACTTGCGGAACTTTGCGCTGAACGATTCCCACCCAGGGATTCCGTTCGAGTCGAGACAACTACGGAGATTGACACAGTTTTTTTCGTGGATTCAATTAGTATCGTGGACACCGTTGAGTGTCCGCCGGCGGCAATCCCCCAAAAAATCGGTGTAAATCTAAAGGCACCATGTCCTACAGCGAAGATCGTCACCCGCACCGTAAAGCGCGACAGTATTGTATTTCGGACCAATACGGCAGGTTTGGCAGTGCTAATGCGGGAAAAAGAACAGATGGTCATGGAATTGGCTAAATCCAGAACCGTGTCGAAGTGGCTGGGAATCGTTGCATTGGCATTATTTGCAGTAATTATATTTTTGAAATTTTTAAAGTGAATGTGTGGCGGAATTTGAACCTGCTTATTCAATTACGTTTCAGCATGAAGGTGGATACGTCCGGAATCCCAAAGACAGGGGCGGCGAAACAATGTGCGGTATTTCCAGGAGGAATTTCCCAGGATGGCAAGGATGGAGAAAAATTGATGAGATGAAGGTAGGTGTCGGCTTCCCTGATAACTTGCTAAAAGATACTGAGCTGATGCTGATGGTACAGAACTTTTACCGGGAAGAGTTTTGGAATTCAAATCGCTTGGGAGAAATAGTACATCAACCAATTGCTAACGAATTGTTCGATACAGGAGTAAATATGGGGGTTCGAACTGCTGCAAGATTCTTGCAGACGGCATTGAATTTCGCAAATCGTAGTGAGCGCGATTACAAGGATTTGCCTGTTGACGGATCCATCGGGCCACTTACTTTGGATTGTGTAAATCGGCATCGGTTTATCACAAAAATTTTCAACATCCTTAACATCCTGCAGGGAGAGCGTTACTTGTCTCTCGTTCGCCAGGATCCTACTCAGGAGGGATTCTTATTGGGCTGGTTAAACCGTATTGAAATTATGTGATAATGCAGGAAGTAATAATAAATAATCGCCGTTATTGGGTTCCCGCGAACTGGCATGAATTGGAATCTCCGACATTTCTTCGGATTGCACCATTCATACTTGGCCCAGCTTCTACATCACTTGACCGCCAGGCCAAAGTACTGTTCACCCTGCTTCCGGCAATAATGCATTACTGGACTCGGTCGAAAATCCAGACCTGGCTTGTTCAGCGGATGCCATTTCTCCGATGTGCCTTCCCCGTTTTAAGCCCGGCCCAGAAATGGGATCTTCTGGATACCGTGATATGGGTTTTCAACAGCCTTTCTGGGGAAAGTATCATGCGGGAATTCCGGCATAAAGGCGTGCGCTACCACCTCCCGGAATCAAACTTGGTAAAAGAGAGCGTTGTGGCCTTTGCTTTTGCCGATCATTATTTTACGAAGTTTGTAGAAACTGGGGATCAACTACTTATTGATTGGCTGGTGGCTTGTATAGCTCGACCCGTAGGAAGAGTTGAAAAATTTAGAGAGCATGCTTGGGAAGGTGATATCCGTGAACCGTTTTCTACCTCTCGTACAGCTGAACGCGCAGCTGCGTTTTCTGATTTGCCTGAAGGGATAAAGTTTGCGGTATTGCTTTATTTCATGGGTTCCAAAAAATTTCTACACGAACAGTATGCAGTAATATTTCAGCCGGAACAGGATGAACCGGAGGATGCTGCTGACGGGTTCGCACGTCGTCGGGCGTCTTTTGGCGTGAGAAAGGTTCCGCGTCCGGAAATGGGATGGTTCGCCGTGTTATATGACTTGGCAGAGCTTGGGACATTTGGTTCCTTTAACGAAGTAAAGCATATGTTTCTCCATACCTGCTGTTATTACTTGGCAAAGAAGAAGTATGATATTGAAGAACTGAAGAAATAGGGAAATATGTTTATTCGCTCATTTTCAGAATACCTTGGTTATTTTCGGCAGCTTGTTGAAAGCTCCACATTTGTGGATGGCTTCGAGCATGGGGGCGCCGAAAAAATTATATCTGAGCGCCTGGTACACAGCACACGATCTGAAGCAGAGTACCCACTAATGTTCTTGGAATGGCCAGAGGTTTTTCTATCGAAGGATACAGTCGTTTTGGTAGGTGGAATGGTGATCCTGGATAAGGTTCCCAAGGACGACTGGCCGGCTCAGGATATCGCAATGGATCAGACCTTAAATGCGATGCTCGAGTTTTTGAAGCATCTCATCAAGGATTCACAGGGTATTGGAAAGAAGTTTTTACATTTTGATGTGGAAAAGGCGATCTGTCAGCCCTTAGATAGTTTAACTATAGATGAGGCTTTAGGTTGGAGGGCGGAGTTGAACTTAACAATTCCGTTCTCAAACTGCCTGGATCCTCTAAAATGGAGATAATTTAGAAATAAGGTTCAGGAATATTGAAATATGGTTCAAAATGTACCAAGTGTTCGTACATTTATATGAAATTCACCAAATTATGTATGAAAAGTGCAATCTGGTAGAAATTCCCATACTTCCGCATGTTAAGTCATTTGTGACAGGTATGTTTGGTCCGGAGCCGATTCCGGTCCACGAAAAGCACATCTTAGGCCGTGAATTAGAGAATTTTATAATACAAAGACGGCGTTTAACTCCAGATAAAATACGTGGAAATACGCTTCAGTTGCGACTTTCGCAGAGAATTGCACCTTTTTATATCAAATTTAAAGAAGCCCTTAGCCTGGGCTGCTTTTTTGAGAAAACCTTTCATTCTTGCCTTTACTTCTATGTTAGCGCCCAGGAAGAGCTGGGGGTGAGCCAGAATGTAGCAATTCGCAGCTTCTTACAAAGGTTTAACATTGACGAGGAAACTTATGATACTTCTGCAGCCCGCATGGTATTGATTCGCATGAAAAAGCATCAAAAAAAGCGCGGCCTCACCGCAGTGTTCTTTAACGCCTGATTAACATTTGTGTCCGAATAATTGTCTTAACGTTGGCTTGTAAACCCACCCCAGCCATGCATATTACAGAATTTCGACACGCATGTGAAGCCTACATAGATTCTCTTGAGAAACGCACCCATAATTGGATTGCGAAATTCATGAAGAGATCCGATAATTTAATGAGGTTTTTACTCAATGATGCCAACACGGCTCAAATGTTATCTGTTATTACTGCAGTATTGGCATTTTTAGTTCTAACTTACGGAATCGTATTCTTCACCCTAACAAAGGAGTGGAGGGTTTTAATTGCAACCACAGTCGAATTCCTGTTTTTTTGTCATGCATTTTTTATAAATCGAGCTGGACATACACGGGCGGCGTCTATTTATGTATATTCGATCAATTTGGTAGCAATCGTATACTTTTCCGGCCTATTGGGAAAGACCACGGAAGTCCACCTGCTGGTAATATTCTTTGGCTTTTATGCCCTAACTTTTTTCAACAATACTTTGTCTAAAGTGCTGGCGATTTTTCAATGTATACTCGCGCTGACGGCATGTGAGGTTAATTATTTGTATCACATTGTCGAACCTATGGAAATGCGGCAGATGACAACGAGATGGATAGCCATGCCTCCTATTTGGGTCTTGGATTTCACAATGGTTTTTTTGTACCTGAAGAAAATGCAGTTCACAAGGGATAAAAAAAGGTCGGTCGCTTGCCATGAAATGAAATCACCAATCGACTCCTTAATAGCTATTGCTGAAGAGTTGAAATTTAAAACGGAGGAACCCTCGAAACTAGAGCTTTTAAGACATATACAGGTAATTGCTTATCAATGCAAGACTAACATTGATCTTACTTTAAGTAATGATGTGGATAAATTGATGGCCGCTGATAACCTGAAGGCTGTCGATATTAAGGAACTTATCGAATGTGTTGTCGAAGTCAAGTCAATACCTGCAAATAAAAAGGGCGTCGCTATTGAGTATGATATTGATCCGGCATTGGAAACGGCCATATCTACCAATTCCGGCGCACTGTCCATTATTGCAAATAACATCGTTGCAAATGCCATTCATTTTTCCCCGATAGGCTCAATCATTCATATTGTTTGCGGAGTTCGTCTTTCGGAAAACACTTTCTTTATGACTATTACAGACCAAGGCCCGGGAATCAAAAAGGAGGATCGAGAAAGGGTCTTCTCTTCCTTGTTCAGCAAACGAGAGGGGGGAACCGGGTTTGGATTGTCAATTGTCCGTGACCTATGTTCTGCACTCGGTGGAAGTGTTCGGGTTTTAGATACTGAGCCTCCTGCAGGAGCAGCATTTGAGTGTGTTTTTCCACTTAAATTTGCAGTAGATTGGCGGGAAGCGGCGTCTGCTGCGGCGGAATTATTGGCTACGCCCACGAAACCGACCCCGACAACAACCTTGATTACTTCGGAAATGCTGTCGGCGCCGTCGGATTTCGATTTGGCTGAAGTCCCGGAAGAAGCCCCTCCCAAACCTTACCGTAAGGCGCTTATTGTTGAAGATGACGCCATGCATATCCACCTCCCTAAAAGATACCTTGAAAAGGCGGGATATGAAGTCGCAGTTGAACGTACTCACAAAGATGGTTTAAACAGGGCTATGATTTTTTCTCCTGATTTAATACTCCTCGACATGCAAATCAGCGGCGAGTCTCGTACAGCAGAAGAGGTTATGCGACGATTAAATGAAATCGAACACTTAAAGGCAGTGCCAATTTTTATCATGACCTCCTCTACTGTCCAAGACGATATCGATAACAACCTTCGCCTTGGGGCAAAACTTTGTATAAACAAACCAATGATGCCCGAAAGCATGAATAGAATACTGGAATTGGCCTCAAAGGAGGAATTCGCTTAGTTCCCCATATCTTTTAGTGTCATTTACCGACCATTCAACATTGCCGCGGATCATTCTCTGCAGGGCAATAATAAATCTCTCACCTGCGACACCTCCCGCGTGTTTTGCTTGTTTCGGCAGGAATTTTATTTGGGAGATAAATTCTTCAATTTCTTGATTGTGCTGTTCAATTGCGAGTTCCTGAGCTTTTTCAACTGAAACATGATAAGTTTTTTGGATTAGCATTACCAAGTTCATTTCATCTCCTTCATCAAGTTCCTTGCGATAGGAAAATATATCATTAGCGAAACAGATAACATCCGCGCAGTATCCGAGCAAAGCCTGAACCTCAAAATTTTCGAAGAAATCTCCCGAGACGATACAATCTTCCATTAATTCAGCCAAGTGGCAGAAGAAGTTTGCACCGCCAATCATAGGTCGATAGTACATGTACTCTCGTAAAGTCGGCAGTTGCCCGGAATCCATAATTCTCATTCGCCATTCATTGGCTTCAAGTGCTTTTATTAGGCTCATACGAAAGCGAATTTGCCATTCCTTCGGCGCTCCGCACTTTTTTAGCCGTATCCAGATATCCTGAAATGCGCGTAAAACTGGATTTTCCGGATCGGTAGGTACATCATCGAGTATCAAAATAAGGCTCCTGACCACACTTTGGAAAGCCTTTATTTTTCCAGTCCCACCTGAATCAAAATGATCGTCGATGAGGAAAAGTAGTGCATTTAAGTCCGCGGCAATACATAGCTTTTCGTACTCAGCGGTATGGAACATTCGCCCTACCATCATGGTAAAGGCGCCAGCCTCGCTATGGGCTATTTCGGCTGGTGTGCGGAGTAATCCGAAGCCCCGCAGCCATTCCTGGGTGTGTATATCGGCTTCAGCAACGAAGGGGTTTACTCCCGCCTCGAACGGGCAAAAGATGGGCGTTTTCATCTGTGTCAGTTTATTTTATTTAATAATGGGATATCGGTAATAATATAGAAAAAATAGGTGATATAATATCGCGGTGGTTTGCAGATGCGTTCTTGCTTCTACAGTGCCATAAACTCATTTTTGCGTCAATGAGTTTGAGGCATAAATATCGGTTTCGTACTCCTTGTCTTTACCGGCAGAGTAATATTCAGGTGGAGGAAGGTATTATTCGAAACGTTGCTGTCTGTACTGCTGGTGAAGCAAAAGGGCATGACGTGTATCTCGAAGCTGATTTTATAGGAGACGTTGTTAGATTGGGTAATGAATTCCCGGCTGGGGTCAAATGTAGGTTCGGCCATCCCACGATGTGTGCTGAGGCGTTAGGTACGTTTATCGGACGGTTTAAAAACTTCCGGGTAGACGGTGAAAGGGCGATGGCCGACCTCCATTTAGACAACGTCGCAAAGAAATCACCCAAGGGCGATCTTTTTTCCTATGTAATCGCAATGGCAAACTCCAACCCCGATATGTTCGGGGCATCTATTTCTTTCGAGATTGATGATTATTACCATTATGATTCTGAGAACCAGCGGGTGGCTGGAGAAGGCGAAAAGACCTTTGTCAAAATCAAGTCCCTTCTGGCAACGGACGTGGTTGACGATCCTGCTGCAAATCCGAACGGCCTTTTCTCCGCGGCCAGTTTCGCTCCCGATAATTTCGCCGCAATAGCGACAAAGTTTCTGGATGATAACCCGGAAATATGGAACCATATCGAAGCGAACCCTGAAATTTTTGAGCCATTTTTTCACCGGTATGCCGAATATTCCAAACGGAAGCCGGTGAACCCATCTGAGGCGTTGCTTTCCGTTATCGACAGTATCATATCTACCGGTGAGCATATTCGTATCGTTTGCGTTGGCGAGGATCCCGCCATTGGAGATGAAGTATACATCGTCCAGGAAGATGGCAGTGAAGTTCCTGCGCCTGATGGTGATCTTGAGATTTCCGAAGGAGAGTTGCAGGGGAAAGTAATTACGGTTGTCGATGGTAAGATTACCGCAATCACCCAGCGGGAGGCGGATCCTGAAGTTGGTCCGCAGAATCCCCCAATTAACGATGAGCTTTCACCTGCATTGGGGGCAATCCATGAAGCTCTCGCGGCTGTTCGCGCTGAAGTAGTACAGCTTCGCGCACAATTCGCTGCATTTCGCGGTAAACCGTTGGTGGATCACACCAATGTGCATTCGGGAGATGATTTCGGGCAGCAATCAGCCGCCGGCGATGATAAATTTTGGCGCCAGCCCTGGAATCAGGGTAAGCGTAAGTAGGCATATTGATTTTGTGAAATTGAAAGTTGTGAAGCATGCCAGGCATTGACATTTCCGCGCTGACGGCCAGTCTCGGCGCATATCATCGGGAGAAGGCTTCCGAATTGTACTCAAAATTGCTCGAAAAGGAGTATTCCATGTCTCTTTTTTCGACTATTGCGGGGATAAAGGATGAGTACATTATCACCGAAACCGAGGTTTCTGAGATTCTGCAGCCATATCAAAAAGCCTGGACTCCCAAAGGTGATATTAAGTTCGTTCCGGAAACCCTTAAAGTTCGCCGTATCAAAGTAGATCTCCCGCTTGATCCCATCGATTTAGAGCGGAGCTGGGAGGGGAAAAGGATTGACGGATCCCTTCCGGAAGGCCAAGAACTGCTGGAGGGGTATATCCTTTCGGAAGTAATCAAACGCATCAAGAAGGATTTGGAATTTCGACTCTTATTTAATGGTGAGTACGTGGCGCCGACGCCGGGTACGCCTGGTGGGGCATCGACTTCGTTCGACGGATTGCTGAAGATCGTTTCCGATGCCATCACCGCCGCGAAGATCGTTCCCGTTGCCACTGGAGTTCTTAGCCAAACAAATGCGCGGGAGTCATTTGAGATGGTGTTCGATGCCGTTGATTCCGATTACCAAACTGAACAGCTTGTGGCTCTTTGCTCTCCCACATTACTTCGCTGGTACAAACGGGACTATCGCGCGGAATTCGGTAACCATCAGGATTACCGCGGTATTACCGGTGAGCTGCAGTCTGTGACGATTGATGGAACCAATACCGAAATTGTAGGATGTCCCGGTATGGCAGGTTCGCAACGAATAGTCATTACCAAAAAGGAGAATCTCAAAAGGCTCATCGATGGTACCTCAGAGGATTCTGATTTCAACCTCCGCTTCCAGGTGAACCGACGTGAAATTGAAGTGCTTGGGGATTTTAAGATGGGCGTAGGGATGCCGATCATAAAAGGGCTCGTCTGGACAAACGACCAAGAGTAAATTTAATTACCCGTAATTTTTTTTATATGTGTGAAGTTGGACCAATTACCAGGCAATGTGGAGCAGCAACCCCGGGGATCGCAAAATTGTATCTGGCCGAAGTTGGCGACATTACTAATATTGGACTGCCCGGGCCGACCGATCCGTGGACTATCGAAACTCCGATCACGCTTACCGCTGGAAAGTTTTGGAAGGATATTCCATTTGTCGAATTGGAGGCCGGGCTTGTAGATGAGATTGCTGACGCTGTTAATGGCGGCTTTAAAAAAGACATCCCTTTTAAATTGGCGCGATACAATGCCGCTAATAATAAATGGGTCAACGACCTGATCGGCGCTCGAGTAATCGCTATCATAGCAGATAACAACGATCAAATGATCATCGTCGGTTCGAAGAAACAACCTCTTCGACTCGAAAAGGCCAAGGGCGATACCGGCCAGAAGCCGGGGGACAAAAACGGCTGGGAACTTAACCTCACGGGAAACGGTGATAAACCATGTTTCTTTTACACCGGTGCGGTTCCGTTGAGTTGAATTTAAATATTAATAATATGTTGAAGCGATTTCAGGTTGTAGAGGGTGCGCCGGAGAAATTCGTCGCCTTTGCGGTCGGATATGGTGTTCATGAATTTTCCACCCAGCACCTTACCGACGAAGAGGCAGAAGCGTTGTTCAATGCGCGATGCCCTTATATCAAAGAGGTTAAAGCCATGACTGAGAAACCCAACGGTTCGAAACCCGTGTGAGGCGAGTAGACGATGTGCTATAAGCCCCATCCGCCCAGCGGGTGGGGCTTTTTTACTTTTTTTTATGCCGTTAGATCAAGATATCCTCGAGAGGAAAAGGAATGTGGAATTGTTGCGATATGTTCTGAATGGCGACGTTTCTGTCGGTGACCGGGCGTACTCACTCGATTTCGGACAACCAGTTTTTTTCGATGGTGTTACTTGGCGGGTGTATTGCGGCTGTGAGAGCGTAAGGATCCCGGTTGAAGTTCGAACCGGTATCCGTGTTAACGGTTGTTGTTTAATTGTGAATGGTTGTCAATTGGTGCTGAAGATTTTGCAGTGATATGGCGGTAAGGACAGACCAGGTACAGGTTCAAGTGGAGATAAATGGCCAACGTGCCGGCACTACACTTAAGGAACTGGAGAATAACGCGCGGCAACTGCGGCGTGAGCTTCGACAATTGCCAGTCGATAGCCAGGAATTTGCCGATAAGGCAGATGAGCTGCGGAAGGTGAATACACAAATCAGGCAGATCGGTGAATCTGTCCGCGGTGTGGACCGAAATCTACAGGCCAGTACCCAGCAGGTCGGATTTTGGCGGTCTGCCCTTTCCTCTGCCGCCGGAATTTTCACCGGCATGTTCACCCTCCAGGCGATAAGCGGAGCGATTCAAGGCGTGGCCTCCCTATTTCGTGCGGGGTATGAGGGCGCCGCTGAGGCCGCAGCTAATACAGCGCAACTTGAGGCAGTAATTAATTCGACCGGCGGCGCAGCCGGAATTGCTCGGGAGGATATTGACGCTATGGCCCGCTCATTGCGGGAATCCACCAATATAGACGATGAGGCGATTAGGAAGTCCTCCGCGGTTCTTCTGACATTCACAAATGTCACTTCGGAAACCTTCGGGCGGGCGCAACAGGCGATCCTCGACGTAAGTGTCGCGCTCGGACAGGATTTGCAATCTTCCACAACACAGGTTGGGAAGGCGCTGAATGATCCTGTTCGGGGAATAAACGCCCTTCAAAAAGTAGGGGTCAGCTTTACGGAGTCGCAAAAGGCCATGGTGAAGGAGTTGGTGGCAACCAATGATGTCGCTGGAGCGCAGGCAATTATCCTTTCCGAGTTGGAAAAGGAATTTGGCGGTGTGGCAGCTGCCGTCGGCAAAACTGAAGGAGGGCCGTTGCAGAAGTTTAAACTCGTTTGGGACGATATCACCGAGGCTCTTGCTGAGAAGGTAATCCCGATTTTCAATAATCTCATCAGTTTTGTTACTGATATTTTTCAAAAATCGGAGCCAGTTGTTGCTGTATATAATTCAATTTTCAAAATTTTCGGGCAAGTTTGGGACCAGGTGAAACAGCTTTTGGCTTCATTTGGTTTATTCTCCAGCCGGGTGGATGGCGCCAGCGTTGTGGTGAAAGTATTGACAGTAGTGGCTAACAGCCTGACCTTCCCACTTCGGATCGTTTCAACACTGCTGCGAGAACTCGTATCTGCACTCAATTTGGTGATTGCTGTTGGCAATGGCGTACTGAATGCGATTACCGTTGTTTTTACCGGGATCCGCGATATCGCTGTCAGTACGTTTTCCGGCCTTGCAGACATGGTAGCTGGGGCATTGACATTTGATGCGGATCAGATCCAGCGCGGACTAGATACTACCCGAGGTGCTTTTTCAAACTTCGGCAAGGAAGTAGCGGCTGCGTATAACCAGGGCTTTACTGAAGTCCGGAACAGGCAACGCGCGGCGCTGGTTGTTGAAGAAGAAAAGGATGCCGCCACCGACAAGGCTTTGGCAAAAAGAAGGAGTGCTGAAACTGCTGCTGTGGAATCAGAGGAACAGAGAAAGGCCCGCGAAAAATCGCACCAGGATGCTCTTCGCGCTAAAACAGAGCTGAGGAATAAGCTACTCGAGTTAGACAACCAGGTTCGCCAGGCCGAAGTGGAAGCAATGGCAGATGGAATTGAAAAGGATCGCGCACGTGAGGAGGCGCGATTTGCGCTGCAGACTCAGGCTATTTCCCGGCAAATAGCAGAGCTTCGTCGCCTGGGCGCATCGGAAACGGAAATTTCGGCCGTTTCCCTCCGACTTACAGAGGCGGAATACGATAAGCATGTTGCTGAACTGGCGAAAATCACTGAAAAGTACCGAAAGGAAGAGGAGGAAAAGGCCAAAAAAACGGCTGAGGAGGAGAAAAAGCGTGTCGAAACCCAACAAAAAGCCCGTGAGGAACAACATCAGCGAAATGCTGATGCCGATGATTTGTTTTTCGATAACCTTTTGCTTGCAAATCAGAACCGAACTGCGGTATTACTCGAAAACGACAGGATCACAGCGGGGGAAAGAACTCGAATTCTGGAAGAAAGTCGTATTGCCCAGGAACTGATCGAACAGCAGAGAATTGAGGCACTTAAACGGCTGAATGAAGAGTTTGGTAAGACGACAGTCGAGCAAGACCTGGCGCTCAGCCAAAGGCGACTAGATCAGGCGCAGCGCACCACTGAGCTTCGGCTTAAAAATGAGGATATTCTCCGCCAATCCCTCCGAGATTCCTTTCAGTTTGGCATTGAAATGTTGAGCCGCGATGAGGATGCCCGTCGGGAAAATGCCGTTTTAATCAAAGCATTCACGATTGGATCCATCATTATCGATACGGAGCGAGAGGTGGCGGGGTATTTTGCAAACCCAGGATCGACGGCTTCCTTCGGCATCGCCGGCGCATTACGCGCCGCAATCGCAATAGCCCGTGCCGCATTTTCAGTAGCCAAAGTCGCTTCCACAGAGTTTTTTGATGGCGGTTACACCATATCGGATCCATCGAATTCTCGCATAGCAGGAATTGTGCATGCTAATGAATGGGTAGCGCCTTCATGGATGACACAACATCCTCAGTTTTCGAGGGTAATTCATGCATTGGAAGGGGTAAGGATGAAGGGATTTGCACTAGGCGGTTTTACAACGACCCCGTCAAATGTATCCTTATCCCCATCGGTCAGTGATGAAAAATTGGACCGGCTCATTGCTGCAGTGGAATCATGGCCCCGGGTAGTAAAGGGGGTTTTTTCTTATTCGGAACTTACTGAACTGCTGGATGGCGGTGCTGAGGTGAGAACTCGAGGTCAAATGAAATAACCTATGTTGACAATTTCGCAAGACGTGAAAGGGCTCAGTTGCGTCCGAAATGACGTAACTCTTCGTTTGAGTACGGATGTGAATGCTTCCGGAGTTCGCTGGGGAAGTAGGATAAGTTTTTCTTCCGGTAATATTCAATCGGCAGATCCAGGCAAGCAATTGATATTTACCTGGGCAAGCGGCGCTGAGGCACTCACATTTACGTGTTCTGAAACGGGAGGTGATGGCAATTTTTATCCGCGTAGTTTGTTCATTAACGACAGCGCATTCATTGATGGGTTAGTTGCATCACTGGCCTCTTCGAATCAGTTTGCTCAGTTTTTTGATGTTAGTCGGGATGGAATAGCGCCCGCCATACTTATTCAGGCCCGCTATACCGGAATCCGGTACAATACCGTGATGTCCGGCAGTTTGCAATTTTCTGACCAAATTCAGGCCGTTGGCGCGGATCCCGCTGTAGACTATTCTATTCTTTTGGATATCTACGAAGAGCAGGAATTGAATTCCAATGAATTCAGGAAAATAATAGGCATGAAGTTGTTTCCGGATGCGGGCAGGAAGTTTAATGTCAACCTCCGCCGAATACTGGAGAACCCCGAACTGCTCCCCGGCAAGATACTTCCAGCCATTCCTCCCAATACGCTGGCGCGTCCTGTTGCCGTAAGCTCGTTCCTTAAACGATTTTACTACCGGATCCATGAAGTTACCAGTGGGCCATATCTGGGAACCGGATCCCATGTAGTGAGCGCGGTGAAATACGCTCTTCTTGGCGGGATAGGATACGACGCGGTACTGCAGGGGTTTGATCTGGAGGCCCATTTAATGCAACAATATGTGCCATTTTTGACCTGGTGTCCGGCCGGGAAATTGGTAGGTAAGGATCAGCCGGAATTCCTCTACTTTCTTCTTACAAACGCAGGGATGTATGATTCCGCTTCTCCCGCGACGGTAATGGTTGATATCCTACTCGGCAACGGGGTCCAGCTGCAGGGGCAGGAAGTGACTGACTTCCCTTCATTTAATCTTTGGCAACCTTACGTCGTACCTGTTGGAGTTTTTCAACTTGGCCTTCAGAGATTTTTGCCATCTCCAGAGGATGAAATCGCAGCTTACACGGTTTATATAAGGCACCGCGGTATAAGGATATCAGAAAAAAGGGAATTTCGAGTTGACTGGCAGTGTCCGGAGGATCGGCAGTATTTCCTGTTTCAAAATTCCCTCGGAGGAATGGATGTTTTATATACACATGGGCAGGAAATTTCGCTGTCCGTTACGGAAGCGATAGTGGAGCGGGTAGGGAGTGACGACATTCCTGATCCTACACATCGAGGGAGGTATGTTTCGGCATCGAGGACTCTGCACAGGGTGTTCACAACCTCAACTCGTGCGGTTGATAAGGGTTATCTGCGATACCTCCACGAGTTTTTTAACAGCAACCATATTTTCCTTTTCTATAAAGGCGTATACATTCCGGTGTTGCTTACTAAGAATTCCATGGAAACGCTAAAATTCAGACCTGATCTCCAAAGCATAACTGTTGAGTACAGATATGCATTTGATGATGCCGGCTACGGTGAATAAAATGTATACTGAGATGATTGAATTGAGCTACAACGGACAATTTTTTGATTTATCCCCCGAAACAAGGATAAACTTGGAAATAAACAACCCTATTTTCGATGATGAATTGGTTAATGGGAGCTTTTCATTTCCTTTCTTATTACCACTGACTGCAGCGACAAGGCGTATCCTGAACATGCCAGATATTGTCGAGAATATTCTCCCATTTCCGCGGACGCTGAAAGGAGTAAACCTCATCGTAGACGGCATTCCGCTATTCAAAGGAGATCTTGTCATTCGTCGGGTAACAGAAAGCAGCGTCGACACATTCTTTTTAACGGGTAACAGTTCGCTGCATGAGTTTGCTACCAAAACAAAAGTTATTGACCAATTGAGTTATACGCGAAGTTTCGATACTTCGGAGGAAGTTGGCGCTCATATGCTGGAGGCGGCGCAAGGAAATGTTGATACTTTTCCATATGTGTTTTTCCCTGTCGGGGCGCCGGATTTTTTTGGCGGAACTGAGCCACTGTTAACCTCATTGAGGACTATCCAGAATTTTTATCTGCTCCCGGGGTTTAAAGTAAGTGAAAGACTCGAAGCGACCTCCGCGGCGGCACAGTCATATCAATACATTGCCGTGACTCCCTTTCCCTACTTTACTTACATTTTACGTGAATGCTTAAAAGGTATTGATGTAAAATACAATATATTCGATCACGATACCAAACTTCGAACCCTCGTGATGTATAACAACTTTGGCCTTTCCAGGTATGTCAAAGAGTATCATCTCGGTATTGAATATTGGGTGAATAAAAATGATCGTTCCATTGATATTCGAAACCATATTCCTCCGGAACTTACAGTGGCCGACGTAATAATTGGCCTTAAATCGGTTTTTTGCCTTTTTTGTTATGTATCTCTTAAAGACGGCTCATTGGAATATGGTGCATTTTCCGAATTGCTGAACCGGCCAACTGAGCTTAACTGGACCAGTATGGCTGATTCCTCCTTCGAGATCAGCAACGATTTTGAGCGTGGAGTTAAATACGTGCCTGATATGAAAAGCGACGGAGCAGCCCAAAAATTTTTGCAAAGCATAAAGGGGCGACGAGTGCTTCCATGGTCGGCGGCGCCATTTCCTGCTGTACCAGGTGACGAAACTCTTTATCATGAGCCTGTGTTTGGCGAATATTGGATTTCGAGTGGCAATACGATACTGTATGAAAGGTTTTCCAAGGACTATACCGATTATTATTGGGAAGAAGCTGAGTACGAAGTGAAGTTCAGGATGGCACCATTAATTGGAGATAATATCACTGTGTGGACGGATGGAGTTGATCCCGGACTTACGATATATCAACTCGCTCCGATCGTGATGCTCCGTGGACGACAGTATGATCGAGAAGGCAAACTTAACGATTCCGCCTCCGCGCCGCGAATCACATTTTTCAACGGCTGGGCATTGGATAATAAGGGAAATCCGTATCCCTGGGGTAGTAGCACAACTTTAGCTTGGGAAGGTGCATCTGGCCTTCGAAATACTTGGTGGAAGTCATACCTTGATATGAGAAAATTCGGGAAAAAGGTAATTCGTCAAATAAGACTTTCTCTTACTGATTTAGCTGAATTGGATTTATTGAAGAAAGTACGAGTGGAAAATTCAAATTACCTTGTAAAGAAGATCAACATTGAATTGCCCATCCGTAGCCCCGCTAAAGTTGAGCTTTGGAAGGTCGAGTAAGCTTAAACATTACCATCAGATAGCCTGTTTCTGAGTACTTCAACCAAAGCATCTTTAAAATGGGCCTGAAAATATTTTTCAGGATCGCGTCTGATAAGTTTGAATGGTAGCCAGGTGCCAATTTCAGAGTGATCCGGTAAGGTACGCCGGATTTTTCTGTGCAAGGCCGGCAACTCTTCACTCACATCCATGCTATGGAGGTTGATAAGTTGCTTTGGAATTTTATAGATCCGTAATTTCCTGACAGCGGTGAAACTTGAATACCAGCCAACGCTTTTTGCAAAGTCATCCACCAATTCTTCAATCGAGTCGTAGCCATGAAACGATAATTGCCCATTTTCGGCAAATGTACCGTGCGAAATCAACATATATAAGTATGTCTTTTTTTCAATGTTGACAGTAAACCCCGGCAAGTAAATGTACCTGAATCTGCCTTTAAGGAATTGAAACATGGTAATTTTCGAATTCTGAAAATAGATGCACGTAGTATTGTTCTGCTTCTGCGGCCCGAAGGAGAAAGCCTGCGTACATGTATGGTTTGTCGACGAATGGAAGCTCCCGAAGGATTTCGTGAGAGGTAAAGTCCCCTTCAGTATAAACTGACGGCCTTTCAATACCGCTGGTAAAGAATGTGAACGGCAATCGAAATACTACTATTTGATCCAATATTTTCGGATAATTCTTGTAGCGTAATGTATAAAAGAAATGTTTGAAATATTCATAGTCGGAAATTAGCAAATGCTCGGTCCCGCGAATAGCTTTAACGGTATTACCCTCAGCACTTAAATCAGTAATATTTCTTTGAGCTGAAATGATTATAGTTCCTGACGTTTCGGCGAACTTTAAGCCGAGCGCATAAAATTTATCCATGTTGCACATTTTTTACTTTGAGTAATAGTACAAGAATGTAAAACTATATAGATCAGTGATATATGCATTTTTGATGTCTCCATTCCAATAAAAGTGCGTCCATCCTCCCTTTTCGACTTTCGGTATGATTTTCTCAATGCTATTTTGAAAATATTTCGGGGCGATCCTTTCTTGAAAACTTGCGGTTTCAAAAACGGCTATTGGAATTTCGTAGATACCGACATTGCGCCATAGCTGGCGCGGCCTATCAAAATAATCGACAACATCCTGATAAATTGCATCCATACTCGCGTATGGGAATATCTGATCTTTTCTTTCAAAAGCCAGCTTTCGTGGGAACAGGCTATTTTTTTTTAGACGTCCCAATGTAATTTTTGGACAAAGGAGATGAACCGTTTTGCTGGCTTCATAAGAGTAGCCTAAAACAAATCCGGAATACTCGTTTGCCATGCGTGAATACTCGATGTAATGTTTCATATAATATAATACGCACCACGAGTACCAAAAAGTCCAAATTGGAAAAAAAATATTTTGGAGTCGCAATATCCTCTTTCTGATTTGAACAATCAAGTCGATATTAACAATCGGATAACTACTTTTTATGCAACTGCCTTAGAAGGCTTTTCACCGCATATTGTGCCAATTTCAGGAAAGCAAGTTTTTAATTCCTCAATGTTTAGTGCGCCGAGGTTCGAAAGATAAATTTCTACCATATCCAACGAGAACCACCGGCCTTGCTCCTTCAGTCCTTTAATATCTTTTGTCGCTTTGTAGTAGGAAACTGCTCCGGTATGCTTCCATGAGTATAGCACATACTTCGAGTTAAATCGTAGTTCTCGGAGAATCGACCTGTGTAGGTTACCTAAATGATTTACTGACATTAATTCGCCGCCAGGATGTCCAAATTTTGAAATTAGGTAATTTGACTCTTCATATTTAAGAACAAATCGGAGCTGTTCAATAAAGGAATCGGGAATCATTACCGTCTGCGTTTTATTGTTTTTAGAAATTTCTGCTCTCACGGTAATTGTTTGGTCTGCGAAATTAATATCACCAACCTTTAACTTTCGGATTTCTCCTGGTCGCAGTAAGCAATAATAACTCAATTGGCATGCAAGCCAAAGATGAGGATGACGCTCTTGAATAATTTTTGAAAGGAGCTGTTGTTGATCAGTTCGAAAAGCACCGGCAGAAACTGAACTTTCCTTTAAGCGGCTGGTTCCTTTAAGTGGATTGTGTGGAATCACCTCTCCATTGACAAGGTATTCGAAGTAAGTTTTCAGGACACGGACATAGGAGTTTAGGGTCTTGTTAGACCGAGTCTTGTTTTTGTTGAATTTAATGCCAGTTTGGGTGCTGAGATATTCCAAGTATTCCTCTAAACAGGATCTTTCCTTATAGTTTTTCTTGGATTTGTCAAAGAAGCGGGCGCTAATCTCTTCCTTCGGAATTTCTCTGACTTCACAAAAATCCGTGTAGTTCGATTCCCTAAACCATAGGAGGAAATGTATGATTTTGGTTTGGTAGGTTGAGACGGTTTTTCCGCGGAGTTTAGATTTGGTCGCCTGGAAGACATTTTCCAGCATTTTTATCAATGAGAGTTTCTTTATCGTTTCCGGCTTCAATTGATGGCTGGGCGCCATTGTTCCGGTTACGCTTTTGTCGCGGTCTTTGTATGGCTCATTTATGGCCCGACCGTACTTGCGGCTGAGGTCTTTTAAGATCCTCAACAGTTCCTCTTCCTTTTCTTGTCGGGTGTGATACCGGTTTAGATTTCCCCGGGCTTTGTCTCTCTTACCATTGACCCTATATAATACGTACCATGCACGCGAAAGGTCACGATCCACCGGATAAACCTGGTAATAAAATTTTTTTTCAGTATCCATTGTCCAAAATTTTGGAGTCCAGATACTGTTCGGTGAAACTTGGGATCAATATTCAGCGAGGAACAACTTTTTTCGCACTCGTTGAACACTAAAAAAATGAAACCCGCCATGGTGGCGAGTTTCAGAACCTAAGTGGAGGATAGGGGAGTCGAACCCCTGACCTCTTGCATGCCATGCAAGCGCTCTACCAACTGAGCTAACCCCCCGTAGAATGGAGTGCAAAAATAGGCGCTTTTTTTAAAATTCAAAAAAAATCTTTTGCAATTTTTCCTGCGCCTGTTCACAACGTGAATTCACTGCGTATTATTAAAGCGTAGAATCACGCATTTTAGTCAGGGATACCCCGTTTTCAGCAGGCTTATTCTTAAATGAGAAAAATTTACATGTATATTGCCGTTGGAAATTTTAAACCATCCTACACTATGATTAAACATGTTACTGCCGCGTTGCAAAAATTCGCGGACTTCAAAGGCCGGGCTACCAGGCCGGAATTTTGGTATTTCTTCTTGTTCAACCTGATTGTTACCTGGGGCGTGTACTTCATCCTTGCCATGGTGATGGGAGAAATCGCGGCATCCATGGTTCAAATGATAGTTTCCCTCGCGCTCCTGATCCCTTACCTCGCCGTTGCTGTAAGGCGTATGCACGATTTGGGTAAAAGCGGTTGGTTCATCCTGATCCCGATTTACAATCTGATACTGTTTGCCACCGAAGGCGAAAAAGGCGATAACGAATATGGCCCCGATCCTTTGGAGACGGACACGCAGTTCGATTTTGAGAAAGATAGCGCCGCTAAGTAATTAACTTATCAGCATTTTACCTGAAGCCCCGCAGCCGCGGGGCTTTTTTCATTCCCGCCGTTCATCCCTCCCCAAAAACGATTAGCAAAACATCTCCCATCCCCCCACCACCGAAATTCCGTATTTTCATCCCGGAATTATGAAGATCCTCATCATCGAAGACGAAAAAGCCCTCGGCCAAAGCATCTCCGACTACCTCCAGGCGGAAGCATACACCTGCGAACTGGTGGCCGATAAACACTCCGCCCTGCAGCGCATAGAATCCTTCGACTACGACTGCATCCTCCTCGATATTTCCCTGCCAGACGGCAACGGCCTCCAGGTCCTCAAAGCCCTCCGGGAAAACAACAAGACAGACGGCGTCATCATCATTTCCGCCCGCGACGGCATCGAAGACCGCATCCGGGGCCTCCAGCTCGGGGCAGACGATTACCTCGTAAAACCATTCCACCTGTCCGAACTGAGCGCCCGCATCGCCGCCGTCATCCGCCGCAGGCGCTTCTCCGGCACTTCCATCCTCGAAGCCGCCGGCCTCACCGTAGATACAGCCGCCAGAACGGTCCGCGTCGGGAATCAACCCGCAGACCTCACCCGATCGGAATACGACCTGCTCCTCTACCTGCTCACCAACCGCAACCGTGTAGTATCCAAACATGCGATAGCAGAACATTTGTCGGGCGATGGGGAGGGACTGTTCGATAATTACGATTTTATTTACGCCCACATGAAAAACCTCAAGAAGAAACTCATCCAGGCCGGCTGGACCGATCATATCAAAGCGGTATACGGCATGGGGTACAAACTCGAAGCGCCCTGACACGTAAAAAGTTTCACCGATGAAGTTGCTCAACAAAACCCTCCAATATTATTTCTGGCTGTCGATCGTGTTGCTCATGGTTGCGATCCCGGTATTTTATTACGTGCTGCAACGCATCGTGTTGTCTAACATCGACGCCAGTCTCGTAGCCACCAAAACGCAGCTCATCCCGCGGCTCCGGGTCATGGAAATGGAGCCGGAAGCGCTCCAGCCGCAGCTGGACGATGGGGTGACGCTCGAAAAAGCGCCCCGCCGGCCCGAAAGCGATTCGCTGTACACATCCGATAAATACCGCCTGCTCACCTCTTACCTCGTCATCAACCAGGAAACGTACCGGCTGCAGATCAAATCGTCGCTGGCAGATCATCAGCGGCTGATCGGGAGCATTATTATTTTACAATCGGTGTTGCTGATTTTGCTGTTGACGGGATTGCTGCTCATCAACCAGTCGCTGGCGAAACGCATCTGGAAGCCTTTTTACCAGACGCTTCGCAAGTTGCGGGCGTATAAGGTCGACGATCCGGCACCGTTGCAACTGGCGCCTTCGGGCATCAGCGAGTTCGGGGAACTGAACTCGGCGGTGGAACAGCTGGCGGAAAGAAGCCGCCAGTCCTATCTTTCCCAGAAAGAATTCGCGGAAAACGCCTCCCACGAATTGCGGACGCCGTTGGCGGTTTTCCAGGGAAAACTGGAAATGCTCATGCAAACCACGCCGCTGTCCGAAGAACAGGCCGCGCTCATCAGCGAACTGGCAGACGCCAGCCACCGGATGACGCGGCTGAACAAGGGGCTGCTCCTGCTTACGCGCATCCAGAACGGACAATTCCCCGATACGGCAGCCGTGTTCGTCCGTGAAACGGCGCGGCATCTGCTGGCGCAATACGAGCCGCAGATCGCGCAGAAAGGGTTGAAGGTGGAAGAAGACTGGCTGGATGAATTGCCGGTAAACATGAGCCCCAACCTCCTGGAAGTATTGCTGGGCAACCTGCTTTCCAACGCCATCCGCCACAATCTGCCCGGCGGGAAGATCGTGGTGAAGGGCGCCAACGGTGTGTTGACCGTCAGCAATACAGGGCAGGCTTACCCGCTGCAGGAAGACCGCATCTACCAGCGTTTTGCCAAGAACAGCAAGGATGCGGAGTCTTTGGGCCTGGGCCTGGAGATCGTCCGCAAGATCTGCGACCTCTACGGTTTCGAAGTGAAATACGGCTGGGAGAAAGGCATGCACAACTTCCAGGTGATAATGAAAAGTTAAAATCGTTCCCCGCTTCCCCGATATTCAGAAAGTATTCAGAATGCCACGGCAGTTTTACACCATAAAACTCTGGATACTATGATCAATAAGAAACTCATTGCAGGCTTCCTCATCGGAGGGGCCGTGGTAGCCGGTGGATTCGCGCTCAGCGGCAAAACCGGCAGAATTTCGGATGGTATCGGCTTCGGAAACCCTGAACCCCTCATTCAAACAGCATATACAGGCCCGGCTTCGGCCCAGCCTACTGATTTTGAAAAGGCGGCAGGGAACGCAGTACCCTCCGTCGTGCATATCCGCACGCTCGTGAAAAGCAGGCAGGTAGCCCAACAAAATCCGTTCGAAGGGATGGATGACGACATTTTCCGCCGTTTCTTCGGTGAAGGCGGCCGCCGGCAATTCAGCACTCCCGAACAGCGGGCTTCCGGATCGGGCGTGATCATCAGCGAAGACGGTTACATCGTCACCAATAACCACGTGGTGAACGGCGCCTCCGAGATCGCGGTCACACTGACCGACCGGAAAAACTACAAGGCAACGGTGATCGGTACCGATCCCAATACCGACCTGGCCCTCATCAAGATCGACGCGAAGAACCTGCCTGCCATCCCGGTCGGCAATTCTGACGACGTTCGCCTGGGCCAATGGGTGCTGGCCGTCGGCTATCCCCTTAACCTCGACGTTACCGTAACGCAGGGCATCATCTCCGCCAAATCGCGCAGCATCGGCATCAACCGCCAGGGTTCCGCCCCGGTGGAAGCCTTCCTGCAAACGGATGCGGCCGTGAACCCCGGCAGCAGCGGCGGCGCGCTCGTGAACACGAACGGGGAACTGGTGGGCATCAACTCCGCCATCGCTTCGCCTACGGGCGCTTATGCGGGATACGCGTATTCCATCCCGTCTAACCTCATGAAAAAGGTGATCAACGACATCAAACAGTTCGGCAGCGTGCAGCGGGGTTACCTGGGCATCTCCATGGCGCCCGATAACCTCGACGATGCACAGAAAAAAGAGCTCGGCATTACCGCTAACAATACGGACGGTGTGTACGTGATGGATACCGATCCTTCAGGCGCAGCGGCAACAGCGGGTGTGAAGAAGGGAGACGTGATCACGAAAGTGAACGGCGCAGTGGTGAATTCCGGTTCCGAACTGTCTGAACAGATCGCAAGGCTCAAGCCCGGCGATAAAGTAGCGCTCACACTGCAGCGTAATGGCAGTGAACAGCAATTGCACGCAACATTGAAAGGTAAGCTCGGCAATATGACCGCAGGCAACGGCGCTTCGGTGAGCGCACTGGGGGCGGATTTTGCAGCCCTCTCACGCCAGGATGCAGCCAAATTGGGCATTGCAGGAGGCGTGCAGGTGAAATCCATCGAGGAAGGCGGCCTGCTCGACCAGCAGACGAACATGAAGGAAGGATTTGTAATTACCCGGGTGGGCGGCATCGCCGTACGCACGGTAGACGAGCTGAAAGCGGCCCTGGCGCGTCAGAACGGCAATTACCAGATCGAGGGTACATATCCCGGCAGTGGAAAAGCTTATTATTACGGTATCAATGAAAACTAGGAAGGAATTGTAACCAGGGGGTCCGTTTTCCGGGCCCGTTGCCCGGGGAACTTATATGGCTTCTTCATCTCGTATGAAGAAGCCTTTTTTTATTTACTGATCGCGGAAAATGCCCTCTATGACATCTTTCAGCTCCTTGGGCTGCAAGGGCTTCTTGAGCAGGCGGATCACCATCGGGTTGGCGTTGGTGCGGGAAATATCGCCGAAGTCGAGGGAAGAGGAAACCATGATGATGTAACACTGGTTCTTGATCTTCTGCGGATAGGAATCGAAGGAACGGAGGAACTCGAACCCGTCCATTTCCGGCATCTGGATATCGAGGAGGATGACGGTGGGCGGGATGTGGGGGAGGGTAATGTTGCTGGACAGGAATTCCAGCGCTTTATTGGCATTGCTGAATGAAAGGATCGTCCGGCTGATCTGCTGAATGGATATGAGCCGTTCATGCAGTAGCAGATCGATATCGTTATCGTCGATTAATATTACGCGGAGATCAGGTATCGAATTCATTTCTGTTCGGAATGGTAATTTCAAATTGCGTGCCTTCTCCGTAACGGGAATCTACGCCGATGGTGCCCCCGATCTTGTTGAGGGCTTCTTTTACAATATACAGGCCTATACCGCTTCCGGGTTTGTTGTTGTTCTTGGAGCGGAAGAACATTTTGAAAATGTTGCTCAGGTGCTCGCTGAGTATCCCGATCCCGTTATCTTCTATCCTGATCGTAGCTTTATGCGGCTCTACCTTCACGGAGAGGCTCACCTGCGGGGAGGTCTCGTCCGGCTTCTGATATTTAACGGCATTGCTGATCAGATTGTTCAGGATAACGCTGATCCGGAAGAAATCTCCCTTGAAAGGCACCGGCTGGTCTACATTCACATTGAAACCGATATTGGTATTCTGATGCTTGAACGTATCGATGCAATCGTTCATCAGCGCCTGGAAGTCGATTTTCTCATACTCCAGGTCCAGCCGTGAATTCCGGTAATATTCGATGATCTTCTGGATGAAACTGTCCAGCCGCGTGATGCACACTTCGATCATCCCCATGTACCCCTGCGGGTCGGTCATCGTATTATCGAGCCGGCTGAGGTTGATGATGCCCTGCACGCTCATGAGCGGCGCGCGGAGGTCGTGCGAGGTGGAATAGATGAACCGGTTCAGTTCGTCGTTCGTTTTTTCCAGCTCCGCCACCTTTTCCTTCAGCTGCTTGCGGGCGGAATAGATCTCGTATGCGTTATTGATGGTTTTGAACAGCTCGTGCTCGTCCCAGGGTTTTTTGATGTAGGAAAAGATGTGCCCCTTGTTGATGGCGTCGATGATATCTTCCACGTCGGTATAACCGGTGAGGAGGATGCGGATGGGGTCCGGCAGCAAATCCTTGATCTCGTTGAAGAATTCCACACCGGTGGTGGTGGGCATCTTCTGGTCTGCGATGATGATATGTACTTCGATTCCTCTCAGTACCTGCATGCCTTCGGCGGCAGAACTGGCGGTATATATCTCGTAAGTTCTGCGGAAATTCGCGCGGAATGCATTAAGGTTATGTACTTCGTCGTCGATGTACAAAATCCTGATACGGCTATTTTTCATGTAGGGTTCTTTCTGCTTTTATTTACGCATGACTCTGAGCGATAGGCACATTCTGGGGTAAATATATGATAAATTCCGCTCCGTTTCCGGGTTCGGAGTTTACCACGATCCTTCCGTGGTGCTTCTCGATGATGCTAAATAC
This sequence comes from Chitinophaga rhizosphaerae, assembly GCF_003958645.1. Lineage (GTDB taxonomy): Bacteria > Bacteroidota > Bacteroidia > Chitinophagales > Chitinophagaceae > Chitinophaga > Chitinophaga rhizosphaerae. The sequence goes on along the minus strand of NZ_RXLO01000002.1, from coordinate 166,845 downwards.
GATGGATAGCCCGAGGCCCGTGCCTTCGCCGACGTCTTTGGTCGTGAAGAACGGCTCGAAAATCTTTTCCTTTACCTTGTCAGACATGCCGATGCCGCTGTCTTTGATACTGATGCTCACCATCTGGTCGGCTTCCAGCCGCGTCTTGATCGTCAGCCGTTCGTCTCCCTGGTCCGGCTTCATTTTGATGGCGTTCAGCGCGTTGTTGATGATATTGAGGAACACCTGGTTGAGCTTGCCGGCGAAGCATTCGATTTTCGGCAGTTCGCCGTAATCGTAATGTACCGTCACGTTCTTGGGGATATTGTTGCGGAGCAATACCATGGTGGAGTTGAGGCCGTCATGGATGTCTACCGATTTGAGGTCGCTTTCGTCGAGACGGCTGAAGGTGCGGAGGCCTTTCACGATCTCGGCGGTACGGTTGGCGCCGTCTTCGATCCCTTTGATAAGGGTATCTATCTCCTCATGCAGATACCCGATATCGATCTGCTGCTTGAACCGTTCGATCTCCGCCAGTTGCCCGGCCACGTCTTCTCCCGGACGAATGGTGTCGTATTTTCGCAGCAGGGAACGGATATCCTCGAAATCGAGCTTCAGCGGCTTGATGTTGGACGTTACGAAGTTGATGGGATTGTTGATTTCGTGGGCGATGCCGGCGGTGAGCTGACCGAGCGAGGCCATTTTCTCCGATTCCACCAGTTGCGTCTGGGCGCTTTTCAGGTTGGTGAGCGCTTTGTTCAGTTCACCGTTGGCGGTTTGCAGCGCCTCGGTGCGTTCGGCCACTTTCGCTTCCAGTATCACGTTCTGTTCGCGCACCAGCTGCTCGTTTTCCTGCGAAATTCGAAGCGCCACCGCCTGGGATTCCTCCTTCTCCTTCCGGTAAATATTGATCTTGTTGGCCAGCGCAAAGGAAAGCAAGGTTACCTCCGCCGCGGAGCCCACCTGCAGGGCATAATACGTGAAGTCGTTATACGGCAGGATATTGAAATTCCGCAACACGAAAATACATACGCTCGCCAGGAAAATCCCCCAGGCCACGAGGAAGTAAGCCGCGGGCCCGTACCCTTTCCGCCACACCTTGAAGCCCACGAAAATCGCCAGCAGCGAAGCCGTCATGGCAATGATCTGCGTCATCATGTTCGCCACGAAGTGGTTGTCCATCAACGTGGGAACGAGCGCCAGCGAATAGGCGATCACCACGCCGGTGAGGAGTTTGTGCCCCAGTTTGTACTTTTCACGGGTATGCAGGAACGACTGGATAAAAAGCGCCGCCGTGATCCCGTTGAAAACCGGGATGATGAGCGTATCGTGCATCGCCAGCCATGGACTGTTCGGCCACAGGAAACGGAATGTATACCCTTGCTGCGAGGCCTGCGTAAGGCCCACGCAAATGATATAGCTCACGTAAATGAGATAGCTGTTGTCGCGCACCGTGAGCCAGATGAAGAAGTTGTACAGCGCCATCACGAGAATGATGCCGGCATACAGCCCGAAAATGAAGTTACGCTCGGTATTCTTGGCGAACAGCGTGGATTCGGCGCCGAGGTACATGGGCAGCTGAGCCTGTTCGCCGGCGCGGATCTTCAGGTAATATTCGCGGGTTTGCCCCTGCTGTATGTCGAGGGGGAAGATGTAGTTCTGATGGTTGATGGGGCGTACCTTAAAAGGCTGATACTGGCCCAGTTCGGTCACTTTGTACCCTCCGCCCGGGAGCAATTCATAGAGCGAAATCTCGTCGATCGTGGGGTATTCCACTTCGAGGAGGAGCCGGGTGATGGGCGTGGCGTTGCTGACGTGGATGCGTGCCCAGCTGGTGAAGGGTGTGATCTGGAGGTTGGGCACCCTCGTGCCGGAAGGCCGGAATTCCTGCTTGCGCACCTGGTCGATGGTAAGCTCGTTGGAACTGTCGATATAAAGATCCAGGTATTCGCCTACCTGCAAAAGCTGGGCGCTGTCGCGGAACACGACGGGCGTCTGTGCGCGGGTCGTCAATTGGGCAGCAAGGGTAACCAGGATCAGGGCGAATAAACGTATAGACATTTTAGTTCACGATTGTTATATAGTCAGGCGGCAAATTCCGCAGCAAACATACTGATTTTAAGGAACCATTTGTGGGAGGCCCAACATGTAATTGACTTCGAAGGTCCCTTTGGGGCCGGTTTCCGTGCGCACCTGGTTGGGATTGCTCCGCAAGTCGGCGATGAGTGCCTGCTCCGAGGGGTCGGCGCTGGCCAGCTCGTGGTTGTCGCGGATGATCATCGCCGTTGCCACCAGGTCGTCTTTTGGATAATAAAACACCCCTTCATTCCCCAGCGAGGTGTCGATGACCGCGCCTACACGCTTGGCGCCTCTCACCGTTACCGGTGCGCAAAGTACGTGTACGTTTCCCACGGGCAGCTGGGTGGTGAGTGCCACACAGACCCGGCTGAGGATGAGGCTCCCGATGCCCATGCCGGCCACTTCCTTGGAGTTCCACAGCCCGCAGATTTCCGCACTGCCGGGCACCACGTCCGTATACACTTTCGGATCGTACTTGCCCACTGCCATTTCGATGGGGAGCGGGAGTACGCCGTCCGCAATCTGAACCCGGGCGCCACCGTAGGTCTTGGTGCCTGTTTCGTCTTCCACGATCACCACTACCGTATTCCGGTGGCTGATCCAGTCCACATTGCCGGATGTGATTTTGTGAATGCCGAAGTAAATCTGCAACAGCTTACTATGGCCCTCGTAAAATCGCATGGCAGCTTCCGGGTCGTCTGGTGCGAAAAATGCCCTAACGTTGATCGGTGCGCTCATTGAATGCTTCGTTTAGTTAATTTGGGCGTTATTGAATGAGTTGATCGAAATCCACATAATATCTGCCGGAGCTTTTCAGCTGGTCCAGCAGTATCCTCCGGCAGGTGTCTGTCACCAACGCCCCGCCCAGCATAACGGAGGAGGCCAGTTGCGGCCAGGTGGTGATGGTTTTGCCGATCTCTCCCAGCGAATATTTCATGCGGGGGCTCATGTCTGCCATACCCGCCATCGGCCCCAGGATGGGAATCTTTTCCTCGTTGCTCAAATGTTTCAACATGCCCAGGTCTTCGATAGGAGGGATGAGCCCGTGCAACAGGGGGTATTCCGGGTCGAGGTCGAACCGCTCGATGTCCAGCATACCGCGGTCGTTGGTATCCATGACCACGGGGATGCGGTGCTTGCGGGCTTTCTGGCGGCTGAGGATCTTCACATCGATCCCGTCGCATTCCTCTACCAGAACGTCCAGCTTGCCGCCGCCGGTGAGAAAATCGTCTAAATTCGCTTCCGTAGCCCCGTCCAGGTACACTTTCACCTGGATGTAAGGGTCGATTTCCGCGATCTCCCGCGCCGCTACGATCACTTTGGGCATCCCCAGGTTGTCGACGGTCGTGCGCAGGCGGTTCATATTCGTCAGTTCCACATCGTCGAAATCCGCCAGCCGCAATTCCCCGCAAACCCGCTCCATAGCCAGTGTGAGGGCAATGGTCTGGCCTACGGAAAGACCGATGACACCAATTTTCTTTTCCTGCAGCACATCTCTTTCTGCCGCCGTGATCTTATGCATGTTCCGCGAAGTGCGGAGCGCGATGAATTCTTCCTTTCCGAGCAGGTGCACCAGCTTGGCCGTCCATGGGTAAAAAACCCAAACGCCGTACTGGTCTTGCGGAACGCCGTTCAGATGCGCTTCCACGGCCGCGGCCGATTCCGCTTCCGACAGCCGGCGCGCCGGGTGCTGGACTTTCACCAGTTCCCGGAGCTGGCCGGCCAGCTCATCATATACCCTAATATACGGTTGCGCCTGCAGCAATTGCTGCAGTGCTGCCTGATCTGCAGCCCGGTCCGGGTAGAAAAATTCCGGAGTGAAGGTGATAGGCACCGATTGTGTCTCTTGTATGCGTTCCTTTAGTGTCATACTGCCGCTACGCTCGATTTTCTTTTAATGATTTATTGCCTGAGCTCTGATACTTATATCCAAAAATCAAATGCCGCCCGGCTTCGTTTCGGCTGCCGGCCGGTGTAATTCGTTGCATTCAACCGTTTGCATAAGCCCAACGGCCGGGAATCCTGTGTCACCTTTTCCCTTTTCAGGAAACAGGGGTTTTAATTAATGAACTTGAATGGAAAAGAATAGCGCTTGATTTGACTTTTAAGGGGAGATGGACGATGCCCGGATTTCGCCGGATTTGGTAGTCAGGCTCGCCTGCGGCACACTTTTCGTACCGTCGGGGACTGATCCTGGCTCCAGGGATAAATGGCTTCATCTTTTCAAAATGATTAAGTACACTACAGCTTACACATGAATAGAAAAGTAAAATAGCAATTAATTTCAAATTAAACGAGAATCGAAGGCTTTATTTTGCAGTAACCGTAAAATAATGGCCTTCGCAGCTGCAAATTAATAAAACGCCCATCATTGGTGTAATATTTGCGTGGTTTTACGGTGGAAATAATAGATTTGTAATAATAATATGTTCATTATGAATAAGAGAGAATTCATAAAACTGGCCGGACTGGCCGGCGTGGCTGCGATAGCCAATCCGTCTGGGCTTTTTGCAGGGGAGCAACATAAAGACCTCCTCGCCGCCAAAGCCCCGTTCGAACTGCCGCCCCTTCCGTATGCCGCCGGCGCGCTGGAGCCCAATATCGACCAGCTCACCATGGAAATCCATCACGGAAAACACCATGCCGCTTATGTGAAAAATCTGAACGATGCCCTGAAGTCGAGCCCCCTCGCCTCCAAATCCCTTGCTCAGATCCTGTCTGCCGTTACCGCGGCAGCGCCCGCCATCCGCAACAACGGCGGCGGCCATTACAATCACTCGCTCTTCTGGAGCCTGTTGTCGCCCACCAAGACAGCACCCTCCGCCAAACTGAAATCCGCTATCACCGCGGCTTTCGGATCAGACGAAGCCTTCCGCCAGAAATTCGGCGACGCCGCCAAAGGCGTATTCGGCTCCGGTTGGGCATGGCTCATCGTGAAGAAAGGCGGCCAACTCGCCATCACTTCCACCCCTAACCAGGACAATCCGCTCATGACCCACCTCGCCAAAGAACCCGGAACTCCCATCCTGGGCCTCGATGTGTGGGAACACGCCTATTACCTCAAACACCAGAACAAGCGCCCCGACTATATCGCGGCCTTCTGGAACGTGGTAAACTGGGAAAAAGTGAGCGCGCTCTACGAAGAAGCCCTCAGGAAATAAGGCCCCCGGCCCAACATATGCCCGCGACCGTTGCCCTGCGCAACGGTCGCTTTTTTACGACCGTTTACCCAGCCATCACCGGGAATTTTCCCCGGATCAGGATTTCCGTCCAAACGAAAAAAGGCCGGCACCCGAAGAGGGTACAAGCCTTTCCATCATATTACTTCCCGGGAATTACCTTTTCGTTTCCATAGCCGTTCCCTGCGGCGCCAGTTGCACCTTTTCCCCGAAACTCACCGCCGCCAGCGTAATCAGCAGCATCCCGCCGAAAAGCAGCAGCATCAATCCCTCCTGCGCCCGCTTTTTTGCCACCAAAGCCGCGCCCACGGCCGTGAAGATCATATACAAAATACCATACGCCATCTCCGCGATATGCCAATCCGCATCGGGCCGGAAGTATTTCGGCAGCAATTCCGGGTGATATTTGCCCGCCAGCGGCAGCAACGCCAGCATCAACCCTCCGCCAATGCCCGGGAAGACCAGCAGCCCGAGGATCCAGGGCCGCATGCGGAGCCGCCCCTCCACCACACGGTGCACCTGCACCGCCGCCAGGTACGCCAGCGGCACATGCAGCAACGACGCACTTTCCAGCGGCGCGCGCATCACGGATAGCACCAGCAGTCCCGTCCAGAAAAACGCCCACATCCACCACGACATATCCCTGTTTTCCGCCGGCTCCGCCAGGTAAATAGACCGCGTGCGCGCCGTCTGCAACCAGGTCAAGGCAAACACCAGCGCCGGGAAACAGGCCACCATGGCCAGCCAGTGCAGCGAAAACGGGTTGCCGTAGGAAGCATAGGGTGGGATGCGAAGCCCCGCCAGTCCGCCGCGCCAGCCCAGCCAGGCATAATACCAGCCCGCCGTCACCGCGGCGATCATGACGATGAATAACAGCTGCGGCCACTTCATACCGGTATGGAACCGCTTCCAGGTCCAGTACACCAGCCCCGTCAAAGCCCAAATGACAGGCGCCATGAGCCCGGCAGACAAGGTCGCAATCCCCAGGCCTACGCCCGACAAGGCCGCCGCGCGCCAGGGCGAAGTGCTCCACGATACGCGGTAAGCCAGGTATATGGAAAGAAAAAGGAAGTAATTGCCCCAGATCATCGGCGCATCGCTCCTGAACAACAGTTGCGGCAGCCAGGAACCCACGAGGATCAGGGCCCACCACATCCCGAAACGCTCATCGTCGCGCCGCTTCCCGAGCTGGAAACAGGAGAGCACGGTCAAAATGCCCGCCAGCGCGTTGGGAACGCGGGCGGCAAATGGACCGTTGCCGAAAACCGCTTCCGCGGCAGATTGTAGCCAGCCGTACAGCGGAGCGTCGGCACCCGGCGCAAGGCCTGTCCGGAAAAAAATAGGAAAAGGAAGGAACAGCAGTGCTGCTGCCAGAACTGTCAGGATTTGCTTCATCGGTCGGTATGGTTTGCCGGTCTCTCGGGCCGTTTAACGGTAATAACGCCATTTTCCCAGCCGGTAGTGCCCGGCCGGAGAAAGCAGTTACCGCATCAACCGTGCCGCAAACTCAGGAAGGCTGTTTTTTGAAGCGTTTTTGCCACTCCTTTTTCACGCGCTGGAAGAAGCGGTAGTAGAATTCCTTGTTGAAAAGCTGGCTGTCGTTCATGGCCTTGTACACCAGGAAAGCCGAAATGGGCAACAAAACGATATTGGCGAGCCACATGCCGCTCCAGGAAGCCATAACTTCCCGCCGGGCCATTTTTTCGCCGGTCATGAAGAAGATGTTGAAGACGACGAAGAAGATCACCGCAAACACGAGCGGAGTTCCCAGCCCGCCTTTCCGGATGATGGAGCCCAGCGGCGCACCGATGAGGAAAAGCACCACGCAGGCCGCCGCCAGGGAGAACTTGCGTTGCCATTCCACCTTGAAAAGCGAGATTTTTTCTTTATTGTCGACGTAATCTCTGGAAGAAGTGGAAAGGCTCGACTCCGATTCCCGGAGGTTCGACTCCACCCGCTCGATCACGTACCTGCGGCTGGCTTCAGGGATCGAATTGAAAAAGGTATCCGTCGCCAGGGGCTTCACCTGCGCCGCCCAGCCCGTGTCTTTCCACTTGTAGAACGGATACCGGGTGGTCACATAGGCGTTGACGGTACGCACGATGGAGGAATCGATGCGGCGGAGCGAATCGATGCCGTAATCCAGCTGGCGGACGTTCAGCATCTGTTGGTTGCTGGCGAAAAGGTCCATCGGCAGGCGGTCGAACGCGAACGTCTGGAGGTCGAACGGTTTGATGTATTTCTTGAACCCGAGCCTGATCAGCTCATTGCCTTGCTGGGCGCGGGTATTGCCGCGTTCTTCATATCGCCAGCCGTTATAGAGCGTGAACAGGAGGAAACGTTTGTCGGCCGACAATTCCATCGTGCCTTTTTCGGCGAGGATGATGCGCGGGTTTTTATCCCCCAGGGAGTTTTCATAGATCATCACCTGGTGGATGGTCTTGTTATCCGCTTCTTTCTTCGCTACTTTGATGGTGTACCCCGGGATGTCGCCGTAAAACACGCCCTGTTTGATGTTGAAGGCGGGTTTGGAATTGGTGATATCGTAGAGGAGCGATTTGGCGCGAAGGTTGGCAATGGGGATGATATAGTTGGCGAAAAGGAAGGCGCCGATGCCGATGCCGATGGAAAGGAACAGCAGGGGGCGGATGAACCGGAGCAGGGAAATGCCCGCCGATTTGATGGCCACCAGTTCGAAGCTTTCGCCGAGGTTGCCGAAAGTCATGATGGAAGAAAGGAGCACGGCCAACGGAAGCGCAAGCGGAACGAGGCTGGCGCTGGTATAGATGAGCAGCTCCATGATCACCGGCGTGTCCAGCCCTTTGCCCACGAGATCGTCGATATATTTCCAGACGAACTGCATGATGAGCACGAACAGCGTCACGAAAAACGTGGCGATGAATGGGCCTACGAAGGTTTTGATGATCAGTTTATCGAGTTTCTTCACGAATCGGCGAATGAAAAATAAAACGGTAAAATGTAAAAAGGCCTGGTTTTCAGCTTATTTTTGAAAAGCGGCCGCACAAAGTTAATACGAATCCGGACAGGAGGAACAGCGGCCCGCTCAAAAATTGGTTAATATTTTCGGCATGGAAGACTACAGGCTTACGGAAAGCGAAATGGCGCTGGCGGCAGACGCGGAGATCATTCTCACGAAAAACCGGGTGATCGAAAAGGTGTATGCGATGTTTGGATCGCTGCAATCGGCCATGGAGGCGGATATGACGATCGGAGGGTTGAAGCTGGAAGGGGCGCAGCCGCCGAAGATATCGCGGGGAGAACAATACCTGGGCCTTCCGTACGTCATGCTCGACTATCCCCGTGCTTTTTCACGGAACAGTATATTCGCCTGCCGCACGTTTTTCTGGTGGGGGCGCTATTTCAGCCTCACGCTGCACCTGGCGGGGGAGGAGCTGGAGCGCCTGCGCGGCGTGTTAACGGGCATGCACGAACGGCTCGCATCCGCGGGATGGTACGTTTGTGTGAACGACGACCCCTGGCAGCATCATTTCGGCGAAGACAACTATCGCGCAGCTTCCACCCTCACGCAGGCGCAATGGGAAAGCTTACTGCATCAGCCCTTCGTTAAAATAGCAAAACAGTGTAAGTTGACAGATTGGGAAAATATCCTGCCCGTTGCGGCGGTAGAATATGCATCGCTGCTGGGCTGTTTGGGAGGCTCCTCAGTTCGTTAGTTGCCGATACGGTGGAAAAGGTCCTTGATCTGGTAATCCCAGAGCTGGCTTTGGTCCGCCACTTCCTTCTTCTCTGCGAAATCCTTGATTACCAGGATAGTCATGTTCGTTACTTCGGATATCCGAATCCTGAATTCGAAATACTCGTTTTTGGGAGCATGTGTCCAATGTAAGCGGATAAACTCGTCTTCTTCCTGTTCCAGCACTTCTGCTTCCTCTGCGGACCCATTCCAGGAAAACGAAAAAACATTATCCCGGAAATCCACCTTGTCGGCAAACCATTCCTGCAAACCAGCAGGGGTCGACAAAAATTCATAAAGAATACTTGGGGAGCACCGCACCGGATATTCTAACTCATATTGCACTTTCTTTGACATCGCACTGTATTATTATAGAAATCAAAATCATCTGCCTGCAATTATAGAAAATTATTTATTCTATCAAAATAAATCTTGAAAAACATTTTCCCGCCTAAAGCCTTCATTTTCACGATTTATAACAAAATGGAATATAAAAAAATTTAATTATGTATTTTGCGATTGAAGAAACGGTTAAACCAACCCCGTTCTCTACCCGCTGGTAATCATAAGTGAATCCAGCATCAGTGCCGGTTAATGCGGCATACACAGACGGATTATTACCAACAATCGATTTTGCTTGAAAAGGATTCAATGGTTAGTATTTTTTTTTGGGTCGTATCTAAAAAAAGTTATTTTTGTTGGGCATTCTTCTAAATTAACTTATTTATAACCTGTAACTGTTCCCGTGCTATGTCAATGCGCCAACTTAAAATCACGAAGTCTATCACGAATCGTGAGTCCCAGTCGCTAGAAAAGTATTTGCAGGAGATCGGCAAAGTGGATCTCATCACGCCGGAAGAAGAAGTGAACCTGGCCATCCGCATCAAGCAGGGCGACCAGCGCGCGTTGGAAAAGCTCACCAAGGCCAACCTCCGCTTCGTGGTGTCTGTAGCCAAACAGTACCAGAACCAGGGCCTTTCCCTTTCTGACCTTATCAACGAAGGCAACCTCGGCCTCATCAAAGCCGCCCAGCGCTTCGATGAAACCCGCGGTTTCAAATTCATATCATACGCCGTTTGGTGGATCCGTCAATCCATCCTCCAGGCACTCGCAGAACAGTCGCGCATCGTGCGCCTCCCGCTCAATAAAGTAGGCCTGTCCAACAAAATCAGCAAAGCCTACTCCCAGCTCGAACAGGAATTCGAACGCGAACCCTCGCCCGACGAGCTCGCCACCATCCTCGAAATCAACACCGAAGAAGTGGAAGCCACCCTCGGCGTTGCCGCCCGCCACGTGTCTATGGACGCTCCGTTCATCGACGGCGAAGACAACTCCCTGCTCGACGTGCTCGAGAATCCCAATGCCGTTAGCGCAGACGAGGAGCTCGATCACCACGATTCCCTCCGCCGCGAAATCGAACGCTCCCTTTCCACCCTCACCGACCGCCAGAAAGACGTGATCATGCTCTATTTCGGCATCGGCGTGGAACACCCCATGAGCCTCGAAGACATCGGGGAAAAATTCGGTCTCACGCGCGAACGCGTACGCCAGATAAAAGACAAAGCCATCACCAAACTCCGCACCACCTCCAGAAGCAAACTGCTGCGGAATTATCTCGGTGGCTGATTTTTTTCCCGCGAACGCAACAAAAACTTATTTTTGCAGTCCAAATGGTGAATATTCGAAATATTCACCATTTTGCATTTTTAAAGATCATACCAGTTTACCAATATGTTTGAATCATTATCAGAGCGGCTCGAATCGGCCTTTAAACAACTAAAGGGCGAAGGTCGTATCTCGGAAATCAATATCGCCACTACCGTGAAAGAGATACGCCGCGCCCTGGTGGACGCGGACGTGAACTACAAGATCGCCAAAGACTTTACCGATAAAGTAAAAGACAAAGCCCTCGGCGAAAAGGTGATCACCGCCATTTCTCCCGGCCAGCTCATGGTGAAGATCGTGAAAGACGAACTGGTGGAACTGATGGGCAACACCGAAGTGGAACTCGAGCTCAAAGCCAACCCCACCGTGATCCTCATCGCCGGCCTGCAAGGTTCCGGTAAAACCACCTTTTCCGGTAAACTGGCCAATTTCCTCAAATCCAAAAAGAACAAAAAGCCCCTGCTCGTAGCAGCGGATATCTACCGCCCTGCGGCGATCGACCAGCTGCAGGTACTCGGCGGCCAGATCGGGGTGGAAGTATATAGCGAGCCCGAAAACAAGAACGCCGTTCAGATCGCGGAAAACGCCATCAAACAGGCGAAAGCCAACGGCAACAACGTCGTGATCATCGATACCGCCGGCCGCCTGGCCGTGGATGAAGTGATGATGACCGAGGTAAGCAACGTGAAAAAAGCCGTGCAGCCCCAGGAAATCCTCTTCGTGGTGGATTCCATGACCGGCCAGGATGCGGTCAACACCGCCAAGGCTTTCAACGAAAAGCTCGATTTCTCCGGTATCGTGCTCACCAAACTCGATGGCGACACCCGCGGCGGCGCGGCCCTCACCATCACCTACACGGTGCAGAAACCGATCAAGTTCGTGTCTATGGGCGAAAAGCTCGACACGCTCGACGTGTTCTACCCCGAACGTATGGCCCAGCGTATCCTCGGCATGGGCGACATTACCACCCTCGTGGAGCGCGCTCAGGCCCAGTTCAACGAAGAACAGGCCAAGAAACTCGAGAAGAAGATCCGCCAGAACCAGTTCGATTTCGACGACTTTAAAGAGCAACTGCAGCAGATCAAGAAAATGGGATCCATCAAGGATTTGCTCGGGATGATCCCCGGCGTAGGCAAAGCCGTGAAAGACCTCGATATCAGCGACGATGCGTTCAAGGGCATCGAAGCCATGATCAACTCCATGACGCCCGCAGAGCGCGCCAACCCCGACCTGATCGACGGGAGCCGCCGCCGCCGCATCGCGAAGGGCGCAGGGAAGGAAATCGCCGACGTCAACCAGTTCATGAAGCAATTTGAACAAATGCGTCAAATGATGAAAATGATGAATAAGATGCCTGGAGGAGCCAAAGGGCTGAAAATGAAATAAGTAAAATAGCGGCAAAAGTGAAAAGTGAACTTTTATTTTGTAAAATTCAATTTTAGCTATACATTTGCTGCCCCAATAGAAACAATTTTTTTTCACCACTCGCAAAAAATAATTCGACTTATTTATGCCAGTTAAGATCAGATTACAGAGACACGGCGCCAAGAAAAGACCTTTTTACTTTATCGTAGTGGCTGATGCCCGCGCGCCCCGTGATGGTAAATTCATTCAGAAAATCGGTACCTACAACCCGCTGACCGTACCGGCTTCTATCAACATTGACACGCAGAAAGCGCTCCGCTGGCTGCAGAAAGGTGCTCAACCCACCGACACTGTTCGTAGGATCCTGTCCTTCAAAGGCGTACTGTACCTGAAACACCTGCTCCGTGGTGTGAAACTCGGTCTGTTCGACGAACCTACCGCTTACACCAAGTTCGAGCAATGGCAGGCTGATCACGAAGAAAAAGTGACCGCCCGCCGCGAAAGCCAGAAAAGAGTAGTACGCGCTGCCACTCCGGTAGTCCGTAAAGTTGAGGACGCCGCTCCGGCCGCTCCCGCCGCTGAAGAAGGCGAAGCACCGGCAGAAGCATAATCCGCTGTATAACACATTTCAAAAAGGGAAGATTTGCTCGCAAAGATTCCCTTTTTGCTTTTTTATCACACCTGCTCATGGCGAACTATTTCAATATCGGCAAACTGGCCGCCGTTCACGGCACAGACGGGGAATTCCTGCTGAAGCACAGCCTCGGCAAACGGTCTTCCCTCAAAGACGTGGCCGCTATTTTCATCGAAGCGCAGAAAAACAGTTTCCTGCCTTATTTCGTGCAGAAAGCCAAAGCCAAGGATGCGGAGCATATTTACGTTAAACTGGAGGGGATAGACACCCGCGAGGCCGCCAGGGCTTTTTTGCAGAAAGGCGTGTATCTCCAGGAAGAAGATTTCCAGGCGCAGGCTTCCGGCCAGGCGCCCCTGAGCCTCCTGGGCTTTACGGCGCAGGATACGGAGCATGGGGTGCTGGGAACGGTGGACGAGATCATCGAAATGCCGCACCAGCTGCTGGCACGCGTCACCTACAGGGAAAAGGAAATGCTGCTGCCGCTGAACGAACAGACCATGTTAAAGGTAGACCGCAAGGGCAAGGTGCTCCATCTCGAACTGCCGGCCGGCCTGCTGGACATTTATTTAGGGTAACAGAAATAAGTTATGCGGATAGATATCATTACCGTACAGCCCGATCTGCTGGAGAGCCCGTTCTCCCACTCGATCATGAAAAGGGCGAAAACAAAGGGCCTGCTGGAGGTAAACATCCACCAGCTGCGCGATTTTTCCACCCTGAAGAACAGCCAGACCGACGATTACCAGTTCGGCGGCGGGGCAGGAATGGTGATGATGATCGAACCGCTGGTGACCGCGATCGAATCGCTGCAAAAAGAAGTAACCTACGACGAGATCATCTACATGACGCCCGACGGGCAGCAATTCAACCAGAAAACGGCCAACCGGCTGTCGCTCAAAGGGAACCTGCTGATCATCTGCGGCCATTACAAGGGGATCGACGAGCGGGTGCGGGAGCATTTCGTGACGATGGAGATCTCGATCGGTGACTTCGTACTGTCTGGCGGCGAACTGGCCGCAGCGGTGGTGGTAGACGCGATCGGGCGGCTGTTGCCCGGGGTGCTGAACGACGAAACTTCGGCCCTTTTCGACTCATTCCAGGACAATATGCTGGCGCCGCCGGTGTATACCCGTCCGGAAGAGTTCCGGGGCTGGAAAGTGCCTGCGGTCCTCATGAGCGGGGATCACCGGAAGATAGACGAGTGGCGGCACGACGAGGCGTTAAAACGTACAAAAGCCCGCCGGCCGGACTTGTTGGACCATGACTGAATCAAATAAATTTTAAAAAACCGGGAAAAGGTGTTGGTTATTGGATATTCTTCCTTACCTTTGCCGTCCTAATAATAATTGAAAGATGAACGCGATTTCTTTTGTTCACGAGCAGTTGACTGCTAATAAGCAATTTCCGAAGTTTAAAGCCGGTGACAATGTTACCGTTAACTATAAGATCGTTGAAGGCAACAAGGAGCGTATCCAATCCTTCAAAGGTGATGTGGTAAAGATCCAGGGCACTGGTTTCACGGCTACTTTCACTGTTCGTAAGATTTCTGACGGGGTAGGTGTTGAAAGACTCTTCCCGCTGTACTCCCCCAACATCGACGGCATCGTGCTGAACAAGGTTGGTAAGGTAAGAAGGGCTAAACTGTACTTCCTGCGCGAGCGCCAGGGTAAAGCTGCCCGTATCAAAGAAAAAAGGGTTTAGTATTTTATACAGGGAAATTAGTATGCGGGGATCCGAAAGGATTCCCGCTTTTTTTGTTGATAGACAAGGGGTTATGAACGGATGCGGAGGAGACCTTAAAACTCGATTAAAGTGGGGTGGAAGGGTTGCGGAAGCCCAAATAAACGTTATCTTTGTTAGCTGAACATCTATAAAAAACTGAGAAATGACTGCTATTTTCGTTAAATCACCTTTTTTACTTTTCCAGGAACTCGGTATGACTGAACTGATTCTCATCGCCGCAGTGGTTTTGCTGCTTTTTGGTGGCAAAAAAATTCCCGAACTGATGCGTGGCCTGGGTAAAGGCATCCGTGAGTTCAAAGATGCAAAGGATAACGTGCGCCGCGAAGTAGAAGAAGGGATGCGTGAATCCGACGTTAAAAAACAGGCTTAATCCAAGCTCCCGCGACTAAATAGCAGGTGCAGAGATTTATGCAGAGATCTACCATTGTAAGATTTAAACTGGTTTGGGTTTGACTGAATACAGCAGTATATCGTCTTTTCAGGACGCGTTGTATGCCGGGAAAGCGAACTGCGAGGAAACGGTACGGATGTACCTTGACCGCATCGAGCAAACCCGTCATTTAAACGCATACCTGGAAGTTTTTACGGAAGACGCCCTCCGGCAGGCCCGTTCCCTGGATGAAAAGATCCGGAAAGGGGAGCGGCCCGGTTTGCTGGCGGGCGTTGTCGTTGGTATCAAGGACGTAATATGTTATAAGGGGCACGCCGTGAGTGCGGCAAGCCGGATACTGGAGGGGTTTGAGTCCCTCTACAACGCCACGGCCGTGGAAAGGCTCCTGGAAGCAGGGGCTATCATCATTGGCAGGCTGAATTGCGACGAGTTCGCGATGGGGTCTACCAACGAGAATTCCGCTTACGGCCCCACGCTCAATGCGCTCGACGAAACGCGCGTTCCCGGGGGCTCCTCCGGCGGTTCGGCGGTGGCGGTACAGGCAGGTTTATGCCATGTGAGCCTCGGTTCAGATACCGGGGGCTCCGTGCGCCAGCCCGCCGATTTCTGCGGCATCGTGGGCCTCAAGCCCAGCTACGGCCGCGTAAGCCGGCATGGGCTCCTGGCCTATGCTTCCTCGTTCGACCAAATTGGCATTTTTGGCTCGAATATTGCAGACGTTGCCAGAGTTTTGCAAGTCATAGCCGGTCCCGATGCCTATGATAGCACGGCCTCACAAAGTGATGTGCCTGAATATCAATTAAGTACCGATCTGCACAATAAAAAGCGCAAATTCGCGTATCTAAGGGATGCCCTCCATCACGAGGGCCTGGACCCGGAAATGAGGGGGGGATTTGAAAGTTTCTTTGAACAGTTAAAGGCGGAAGGTCATACCGTAGAACCGGTTGATTTTGAATACCTTGATTTCGTGGTAGCGGCATATTACGTGCTTACTACCGCCGAAGCATCGAGTAACCTGAGCCGGTACGACGGGGTCAAATATGGCCACCGGACGCCGGAAAAGGGCATCGATCTGACCGATTTTTATCGAAAAAGCAGGTCTGAAGGCTTCGGGAAGGAGGTAAAAAAACGTATATTGCTGGGAACCTTCGTGCTGAGCGCCGGATATTACGACGCTTATTTCACGAAAGCACAGCAGGTACGAAGGCTGGTGGTGGAAAAGATGCAGGCGATTTTGCAGCGTTACGATGCCATCCTGTTGCCGACAGTACCTACGACCGCGTTCAAAATCGGGGAGAAAATGGATGATCCGATCGCGATGTACCTTGCCGATATTTATACGGTACTGGCCAACCTCACAGGGGTTCCCGCGATTTCCGTTCCTTTGGCCAGGCATTCAAACGGGATGCCATATGGCCTACAGATCATAACGAGAGAACTGGACGAGCAGAACTTGTTAGAAATTGCACAAACCATGTTGCAGATGCAACAAGTAGATACAGTTTAAAACAAACCAACGCGTATGACGAAAGTCTTTTTACTTCTATCATTGCCGGCTTTAGTGGGGAGTACCAGTGTGGTTGCCGCCAGCGTTGAGGTGAATAAGGAGATGGTGTATCCGATCCAGGATGCATCCGCCGATACCTCCGTTACCTTGAAAAAGTCCGCGCACCTTCCCAAAGACACGACGGTGCACGGGGCTCCTGCCAGCGCTTCGGTAAAAAGAGCCGCCCAGGCTCTTCCATCTGTTATCAGAACACCGAAGGTGTACGAACAGATGAACAATAATTTCGTAAAGAATTATATCAACGATTATGCCACCCGCTATTCCCAACACCTCGCGGTGATGGTTGAACGGTCAGCGCCATATTTCGTGATGATCGAAAAGGTATTCCTTGACCACGGTATTCCCGAGGAAATGAAATACCTCGCCGTGATCGAATCCAGCCTTATGCACAACGCCCGCTCCCGCGTAGGCGCCGTAGGCATGTGGCAGTTCATGAGCGGCACCGCCCGCATCTTCGGGCTTAACGTCGGTAAAAAAGTGGACGAACGGAAGGATATTTACAAATCCACCGTGGCTGCCGCCAAATACCTTAATGAGCTCTATAATCAGTTCGACGACTGGTTGCTGGTAGTAGCCGCATACAACTGCGGCGCCGGCGGTGTTCAGCGTGCACAACGGATCAGCGGCCGTAGCGATTTCTGGGGAATCCAGTATTTCCTGCCCGCAGAATCCCGCTCCCATGTGTATAAATTCATCGCCACCGGTTATATCCTCGACAGGTTCAACACCTTCTTCGGCGTAGGCAGCAATTACACGGCCAAAGTGTCTTTGCCTGCAGCCAGAATGAGTACCGCCGCCGAATTCAGAAAAGCGGCCCCCCTCACCGAAGAAGATTTGTTCAACACCGTTGAGTTCAACATCTCCGGTAAATACCGGCTCGAAGCCATCGCCAAAAAACTCGCGATGGAAACCAACGAGCTGGAAAGGCTCAATCCCGGTTTCTCACAGGCTCTCGCCGGAGAATCCAATAGCTACGACCTCCGCGTTCCGAAAGAGAAAATGAAACTCTTCCAGGCCGAAAAAGATGAAATCCTCAAAGAATCCCTCCAGATGACCCTGGATGACAAGGCCGCCACCGTAGACAGAAGCAGGTTCCCTGCACCGGTGAAAAAGCCCGAGGTGAAAGCTGCCGTTAAAAAGCCCGTCGCCAAAAAAGCACCGGTGAAAAAACGGACCACTACCCGGAAAAAATAAATTCATTCCGATATAGAAAAAAGCGCCATTTGCCATGGCGCTTTTTTTTATGCACAATGATCTGTCCAGAAAAAACTGGACTGGTTTAGAAATCCTGGTCTGCATATCCAGCGCCAGGTCCAGCCGTTGTGGCTGTATGGCTTTATCACCTCCCGCGGTTGGATTTTGCCAGTAATGCTTTATCTGGAAGGCCTTCGCCAAGGGGGGCTTTTGCCGGTAGTCCGTGGTTTTTATGTAGCGATACCTGTAAGGCTCCAATAAATGCTGTTGCTTCAGCAAGCCATTCCCCCAAAGCTCCCGGAATTTCCGGGGCTTTGGGGTATTCGACCCATTTCACGGCTAATGATCGTACCATACTGTTGTTTTTATGAAGATCCGGATAAAAAGTGCGGCTCCGTATATGCTGGTCTATCGTCTTTAAACGCATGAAAATGTGGATAATGAAATTTCTATGACGGAATTGACCGGCCGGACCACTTTAAACGACATGCATAATACCATGTATCGCTTGTCTTGCGCATATGATGTGGATAAGTGGAGGCGCTTTGACGTGGTAATTGCCTTACCCCCCAGCTACATGGAACGCGGGTAATGATCACCCTTCGGCAGCGCGTATACCGATGACCAGTCGCGCCTCCTGACCTTCGGCTCCAAAAGTAATGTTAGTTGGGAGATAAGTGATTGGTTATGATTGGATTGTGGCGGATGAACGCGGCAGTCTCCGGACGACCGGCATACGTCAAACAGCGTTGTGCAGGAAAACGCGCGTTTCGTATTTTTGCAGGATGACAGCTGAAAAACTGCGTGTAGACAAATATCTATGGTCGATCAGGGTGTTCAAAACCCGCTCGGCCGCCGCCGCAGCGTGCGATGCGGGCAGGGTCAAACTGAATGGCGTGTCCGTCAAAGCCGCCAGGGCCGTGAACATCGGCGATGAATTCGATATCCGTGGCGACGCGCGTAAATGGAAAGTGAAGGTGACGGGCCTGCTCGCCAACCGCCAGGCGTATTCGGAAGCGATCAAATATTACATCGACCTCACCCCGGAAGAAGACCTGGACCCCAACAAGCGCGTGGCTTCCAGCTTCGATACCGGCAAACGGCAGAGCAAAATCGGGCGCCCCACAAAGAAAGAACGCCGCGACCTCGACGATTTTATGCAGGAAGATTAATTTCTTATTATTTTCGCACATTCAATTTACCCGATACAATGGCTAAACAAAGCGACGTACTCAGCGCGGACTTTCTCGTAAAAACAGCGCAGGAATTCGGCACCCCGGTGTATATCTATCACGCCGAGAAGATCAAAACCCAGTATGAAAAGCTGAAAACTGCCTTCAGCAAGGCCGATGCGCGCTTTTTCTACGCCTGCAAGGCGCTGACGAACATCAACGTGCTTCGTTACATCAACTCCATCGGCTGCGGGCTCGACACCGTGAGCATCCAGGAAGTGCAGTTGGGGCTGAAAGCCGGTTTCGATCCGAAAAACATCATTTTTACGCCCAACTGCGTGGATCTCGGCGAGATTGTCGCGGCCAAGGAATTGGGCGTGAACCTCAATATCGACAACATTTCCATCCTGGAGCAGTTCGGCAACCAGTTCGGCGACAGCTACCCGATCTGCATCCGGCTGAACCCGCACATCATGGCGGGCGGCAACTTCAAGATTTCGACCGGGCACGTAGACAGCAAGTTCGGTATCTCGATCCACCAGATGCGCCACATCGAGCGGATCGTGAAAAGCACGAAACTAAAGGTGACAGGGCTCCACATGCATACGGGCTCCGAGATCAAGGACGTAGACGTGTTCCTGCGCGGCGTGGAGATCATGTTCGAAATGACCGAGCATTTCCCCGACCTGGAGTTCATCGACCTCGGCAGCGGCTTCAAAGTGGCTTACCAGCAGGGTGATCCGGAAACGGACATCGATCTGCTCGGACGTAAGCTGAGCGAGGCTTTCAATAAGTTCGCCAAGTCGTACAAACGGCCCCTGCAGCTCTGGTTCGAACCGGGAAAATTCCTCGTGAGCCAGTGCGGTTATTTCGTCGTAAAGGCCAATGTGATCAAACAGACCACGGCCACCGTGTTCGTAGGCGTGAACAGCGGTTTCAACCACCTGATCCGCCCCATGTTCTACGACTCTTTCCACCTCATCAAAAATATCTCCAACCCGAAAGGCACGGAGCGTATCTATACCGTTGTGGGCAATATCTGCGAAACGGACACTTTCGGCTGGGACCGCAAGATCGCCGAGGTGCGCGAAGGCGATTTCCTGGTGTTTTACAACGCCGGCGCCTATGGTTTCGAGATGTCCAGCAACTTTAACTCCCGCCTGAAACCCGCCGAAGTGCTGGTGAAAGACGGGAAGGCCCACCTCATCCGCCGGCGCGATACGATCGACGACCTGCTGAAGAACCAGGTGGAAATCTCCCTGTAAAAAATATGCATTCACCCCTGCGCGACGAACTTCAGGCCCGAGGCTACACGGAGCTGGCTGCTTTCCCGATAAGTGAGCTGCTGGTGCCGGTGAAGGACGGTATGCGCAGGGGTTCCCTTTTCTACTGGCTCCTCCTGGCAGCCCTCATGATAGCCGGGGGCTTGCTGGCCCTGGGCATCGTGTATTGGAAGAAAACAGGGACGTTGACCCCAGGCGCTTTCATCCAGTGGTTCCTCGCCGGGGTGGCAGCCGTTTTCCTCCTCATTCCCATCCACGAACTGATCCACGGGCAGCTGTTCCGGTTGTTCGGCGCCCGCGACGTCCGGTACGGCGTGGTCTGGAAAAAGCTTATGTTTTACGCCGTGGCCCACAATTTTGCCGTGAATTACCGGCAGTTCCTCGTTATTGCCTTGGGGCCCTTTGTCGTTCTTTCCGCCGCCATGGGTGCGGCTGCCTGGCTGGCGCCCCCGGGCTGGAAGGCCTTTTTCCTCGGGATGTACGCATTCCATACGCTTTGCTGCATGGGCGATCTCGGGCTTTGCGGCTTTATGCACCGCTTCCGGAAACAGCAACCGCTCACCTTCGACGACGCCGATGCCCGGATTTCGTATTTTTACGTAACTTTGCCCTAGCAATTATTCCCCCCAGACATTCTGTTATCCTGCACTGTCGCTGTTAGCCATAAAGGTTTAGAAAATTATGAAGATACTTACCGCAAACCGGGATCAGCTGATAGAGGAACATCTGATTGAGAGCCATATCTCTTTCGTCCCTTTCGTGCGCTTCATGAAAGACAAGGCGAAAAAGGCCAAGGGGTCCAGGGCCGCATTCTTCTCCGAAATCGTAAGGCATTTCGAAAGCAATCCCGAACTGAGCCAACCCCTCGCCAGTGATGTGGATGTTGCTAAATACCAGGAATACCTGGACCTCGTGACCGCCACCGTGTTTCCCGTCACCATAGACGATTCCCGCGATATTTTCGGCATCGGCGTACCGTATCGCTTCGCCATATTTTACTATTCGGACAAGTTCCAGCAGATTTTTTCGGAAGATGGGAAGGAACTGCTGGCCATGCCCAAAGGCATGTCTCCCGAAAAGATCCGCCGCGACAAGCTTTCCTGGCTCTACAAACTGATCCTGGAACGCTGGTACAACCTCCAGATCAATTACGATACAGAAATCGTGCATCCCATTTCCTTTAACGGCGAAGGGCTTACGCAATATATCAAAGTGAATATCGATCCGCGGTTCGTGGACGTTAGGCTGAAAGGCGAATTGCCCAAGCTGGATTGCGGAAGCATCTGCGCCGGCGACTTCCGGTCGCAGGACCTTTCCATCCTGCAACAGCTCGTTCCGCTGGACGCGTTTGCGCTGGAAGGGTTCGTGATCTGGACGATCCAGGACGTGACGCGGGATTATGTGGTGAACGGCCTGAAGAGCCTCATCCTCAACATCCGGAAAGACAATGAGCTGAAAACCTATACCCAGGCGCGGGAGTACCTCAAGACACTGGCAGGCCGCGAAGACCTGAACGTTCACCTCGTTCCGTTCCTGAAAGTCAACAACCGCAGCGTTCTCGAAACAACGTACGTTTCGCAGAGCATCATTTTCAGCAGTGCGAGAAGCGAACAGGAGCGGTTGTCGCTCAACGATCAGCTCATGACCTTCCTCAAAGCCAATCCATTGCCGCTGGTGCTTCCGGAAGTGACGCGGCAGTCGGTGGAGCTGTATCCATTCCTCAAATATTTACCGCTGCACGGCATCAAGAGTTTTATCCTCTTCCCGATCCTGCATGAAAATAACCTGCTCGGAATGCTCGAGCTGGCCACTTCCGGATCTACCCCGCTGGATTTCGAAATACTCGCCAACCTGCAGCCCGTCTACGCGCTGGGCTCCATGTTGCTCCGCCGCAGTGTGGAGCTGGCCAACGAGCGGATCAACGAAGTGATCAAAGACCAGTTCACCGCCCTGCAACCCGCTGTGGAATGGAAGTTTACCGATGCGGCCTGGGAATATCTCCACACACCGAAAGGCGTGAAACAGAAAGATATCGGTAACATCCTGTTCGAAGACGTGTACCCGCTGTATGGCGCCGTGGATATCCGCAACAGTTCGGTGGAAAGGGGAACGGCCATCCGCGACGACCTTCGCGAGCAGTTACAGCTCATCCAGAAAACGTTCAGAAGCATCAACGGCAGTTTGCATCTGCCGCTGCTGGAAGAACTGCAATACAAGAACAACCGGATGCTCAGCGGCCTGCACGACACACTTTTCGCGGAAGACGAAGTGAAGATCAACGAATTCCTCGACCACGAGATCGCGCCCACTTTCCGGCACCTGTACGACAGCGAGGATGCTCTCAAACCCTTGCTCAACGAATACTTCACGAAAATCGACAAGCATACGGGGCACATCTACCACCACCGCCGGGAGTACGAGGAGAGCCTGCGCGAAATCAATTCCGTCATCAACAATTTCCTGGAGAAGGAAAAAGACGAACTGCAGCAATCCTATCCCTGCTACTTCGAAAAATACCGGACAGACGGGGTGGAGTATAATATTTACATCGGGCAGTCGATAGCACCGGAGCGCAAGTTCGACATGATGTACCTCCGAAACCTTCGCCTGTGGCAGCTTTCATCGATGGCGAAGATCGCACGGCTCACGCACGACCTGGCGCCTTCGCTCACGTTGCCGCTGCAAACCACGCAGTTGATCCTCGCACATTCCAACCCCATCGCCATCAGTTTCCGGAAAGACGAACGGCGGTTCGATGTGGAAGGAGCGTACAACATGCGGTACGAGATCATGAAAAAACGGATCGACAAGGTACGGGTCAGGGATACCAACGAGCGCCTCACGCAGCCCGGCAAGATCGCCATCGTATATTCGTATACCCGTGAAGCGGAAGAATATCGTAAATTTATCGACTTCCTTATCGACAAAGACGTGCTGCTCCGCGATGTGGAAATGCTCGACCTGGAAGAGCTCCAGGGCGTGAGCGGCCTCAAGGCCATCCGCCTCAGCGTGAACATGGGCCGCGCTTTGCCGGCGCCGGCTCCGTCTGAAAACGCCAATTAAAGATTGCCATAATACGAAAAAAAGGGCTGACCGATTTGGTCAGCCCTTGTCGTTTACGATCAGTTTTCAGGCGGAGGTATGACTACTCCGTTAAAAGTCTTGTTAAAAGTATAATTCCCTAAAAATTCGGTGCCAGTACCACCGGGGTTCTTCGGTCTTTTCGTGACAGACATATTACCAGCCACCTGACCCGTGTAGCTTAACCCGACAGGATTGGTCTTTTGAACGGATACACTGGTAACCGTTGACGTGATGTCGAAAATCCAGGCGGTGTCGGATACAGATTGCCAATGGGTGACGGCGCCGCTGATGGTGAGATTGTTCACATCCAGTTGCATCAGGCCGTTCGCCTTTACGCGGCTGACGTCTCCCAATACGGAGTAATCGTACTCGATGTACAGGTTGCCGCCTGATGTGTTGACCGTTTTAAGATTTGCGTAGCCGTACGAAATGCCCTGTCCCAGATACTCATAAAAGGTTACATTGGAAAGCGCGTTCGTATTGGGTTTGCGCTTTTCATTGTTCAATGCTTCTTTGTCTTTGGAACATGCTGCAGCGATCAGTAGTATCGCCGCCAGGGGAAACAGTTTTTTTCTCATCATACAAATAGGGATTGGGTTTAAACGGATAGTAATTTAACGAATAATAAATATCCCACTGGTGAAATCGCAGGCATGATAAATTCGGATCGGGGCATGAAAAAAGGCGCTCCCGGTCCGGGAACGCCTTTTCCGCTATCGGATAAAACGATCAGAATTTAAACCCGAACGTCACGTAAGGCAACGTGCCTTCAGACGAATGGCCCAGCACGGCCGTTACCACCACGAGATTGACCGGTGAGAAGTAAAGCCCGCCGCCGAAGCCGTTGTGCCATTGCCCTGAGTCTTCGCCCCGCAGCCAGACGCGGCCCACATCGTTGAATGCGATCATGCCTACCGATCCGGGAAGGATGTAGGAAGTGAAGTCGAACAGTTTGATGCGCAGTTCCATGTTATTATAGAACATTCCGTGGCCGGAGAACCGGTTGTTGCGGAAACCACGGAGGTTCGCCGTTCCCCCCAGCGACAGCGCCTGGAAGAATTCCGGGTTGCCCCAGGTATAACCGCCGCCGAGCCGCGTTACGAGCACTACGTTGGGCGGCAGCCCGAGACTGGCGTAGATGCTCATGTCCGACCGCACCTGCAGCATGTTGTTGCTGGCGCCGGTAAGGCCTTTGCTGCCGAGCACGCTCGTGTTCCAGAGCAGGCCGCGCGTGGCTACCAGCTTATTGTCGCGCGTGTCGATGCTGAAAGTGCCGCGGAGGCCGGCGTAACTTTTATTGGCGTAGAGCCGCGCGGAATCGGCTTTGTCGAAATCGTCGAGGAAGCGGCCGTAATTGTTCTCCGGTTCCAGCGTAGCCGCGGTAATGGAAGGTCCCACCGCGAAAGTGATGTTCTGCGCCACCCTGGTGCGCAGCATCACTTCGGCAGAATAGAAATCGAACCGGCTCCTGTAATACCGGATCGGCGGGTCGGATTTGTTTTTGTCGTATTCCGTTTCGTTGCCGAACCCGAAAAAGTTCACGGTATTATGCGGCGCCCGCGCCAGGCCATGCAGCAGCAGGTCCGATTTGCCGATAACGTCGTTGAACTGCCCTTCGTACCGGAATTGCCAGGCCTCCGTGGCCAGCGCGTGCATGCCGGTAAAGCGGTGGCGAACGGCGAAGGAATCTTTCCGGAACCCCTGGCCGGTATATTCCATGCCCAGGCCGAGCAGCAGCCCGTCGTCGAGGTTGAAGCCGCCGGTAACGAGCGGCATGAGTTTCTTGTATTTAAAGGCCATCCGGTTGTAGCGGACCACATCCGGGTGGGAGGAGCGGCGCATTCCGGTCCGGGAGCCCACGGCGAAGGAGTCTTCTTTCTGTTTGAGATCGTAGATCAATGCTTTTTTACCACCGCCGCGGGGCACACTGTCGATATACGTATCCTTTTCAGGCCCGCCGATCAGTCGCACGCGGATGCGCGGATTGCCGTCTCCGGTAAGGATGAACCGGTCTTCGCCGCCCAGGCCGTAAATCGCCACTTCGCGGGTATGTCTGGGATCGAAAGTACGGTCGAAAAGCTTTTGCTCGATGTCTCCCGACTTGCTGATCTTCCGGGATGTCACGCGCACTTTCCCGCCTTCCAGGCGATCGATGGTGAACTGTTCGTTTTTCTGCGAACCGGTTACATCAACACCTTTTGCCAGGAAGCGGTAATATTTGAGGGCTTCCTGCCGGAGGATTTCCCGTCTTGCCTTCAGCCTTTCCACCATCATCGGCCCGGTCAGTTTGCGGATGGAATCGGGGAGTTGCCGAACGGCTACTTCGATCACTTCATCCGTCATCAGTTTCGAGAATTCCACGGATTGCTTCGACCATTGTTCTTCCGGCAGATTGGAAAGGAAGTTGCGATCGAAGTAGCGCGGGTTGAAATTGAGGCCATTGATGTTGGGAATGTTTTTCCTGAATCCCTGGATATTGGGCATGAGCCATGCGCGGCTCGCCATCCGCGGGATGAGGCCTTCATTGACGAAAAACGCCTGGTCGCGGTCGCGGGGGATGGGGTTGAAGATTTTCCGTTTCTTTTTGGTTTCCGCCCACCAGCGCCACTGATCATCGTGCCGGTCCCAGTCGCCTATGAAAAAATCGAGCAGGCGCGCCTGGAGCACAGCCGTTTGGTCTACGGAATTATCATTGTCTTCGAGCAGTTTCTCGAGCACTTTCAGCGTGTTGTAGGTTTTGCTGGCGGTAACGGGCTCGCGTTCTTCGAAAAGATATACACCGTTGGCGAAATCCTGGCGGAAGATGCCGAGCGCGGTGTCATCCGGCAAATACACGAAAGCCGGGTTGGTATGCGGAACGCCGGCTTTTTCGGCGAGAGACGATACAACGAGCGGTGCATACGGATTGGAGGCCGAAATCTGATCCTGGACGATCTCCCGCGCGAAGGTCTCCCGCAGCGGCTCGGGAACGGCGGACGTGGGGTTTTTCACCAGCGACCGCAATACCCATTCCCTGCCGGAAGTGTCTTCCAGCCGGAGGGAACGCGTTTG
This sequence comes from Chitinophaga rhizosphaerae, assembly GCF_003958645.1. Classification (GTDB taxonomy): domain Bacteria; phylum Bacteroidota; class Bacteroidia; order Chitinophagales; family Chitinophagaceae; genus Chitinophaga; species Chitinophaga rhizosphaerae. Next base: position 140,744 of record NZ_RXLO01000002.1, on the reverse strand, counting down.
CATGCCACCGCCGCGCTTGGTCACTTTGAGCCCGCCTTTGACGGTATCTATGTCGATCACGGGGAAGTTCAGCGGTGTGTTCCAGACTTTCCGGTAGTTTTCGCCGAGCATGAACCGGTGGAAACCGTTCACCTTTTCATACCTCGGATCGGCGGCCACCGTTACCGACGACGGGGTCGGCTTTGCGGCTTCCTGCGCCAGGTGGCGGCGATATTCGCTCAGGTTGAAAAGGGAATGGGAGAAGATGGGCGCAGCGTCGTTCTCATTATAAAAATCCACTTTCACTTTTCCGTTCTTCATCACCGTGATCACGCTATAACCGTAGAATTTACTGGCGAACAGGGACCCGGGCCCCTGTTTCACGCGACTATCCTTTGCGCCGGCGCCGCTCACGAGAAAATACCGGTGGCCTTCGTTGATGAGCTGCAACGTATGTTCATGGCCTGCTACGAAAACGGTGGGCGCATCGGCCGGAATGGCGCCTTCGATCCCGCGGATCAATCTTTTATACAAGGGGTGCGGGAGGTCTTCGCGCGTGCCGAACACGCCCCGCACCAGCGGATACACGCTGCCGATGACGGGCATGGGTACGTAGAGGTACGGTTTGGCGTCCGTCAAAGGGAAAATATGTTGCTTGATGGTATAATATCCGCCATGGATACCGTGGCTGCGCAGCGGGTGGTGTGCCGCGAAAACGAGCAGTTTACCGGGATTGGCGGCGGCGATATCCTTGATTTCCGCCAGCACTTCGTCTTCCGTCTTCTGATCGCAGGAAGATTCCAGGCCGGGTTTGGCGCCGGGGTAGAGCCACCATTCACTGTCCATCACGATGAGCATGACGTCGTCTCCCAACGGAACGGCCAGGGGGCCGGGGCAACCGTCTTTCGGCAGGAAATCCACGTTCGGCAGTTTCAGCGAATCGATGTATTGCTGCTGGTTGCGGATCTGCCGCCATCCGTCTGGCCGGTGTTTGGACCAGTCGTGGTTCCCGGGTACGAAAATCCCTTTCGCTGCGGTGCCCCTTACCAGGTTCACCTGGTAATCGAGGGTGGCGCGGGCTTCGGAGAAATTCTTCGCCAGGGGGCTTGGTAACCCGAGCGGATATACGTTATCGCCCAGGAAGAGCACGGTGTGCCTGCCTTCGTTGAGCTTGAAGTTGCGCCTGACCGCATCCACGACGGGGTTGATGCCGTTACGCATTTCGCCGGCGTCGCCGATGAGGATGATCCGCTGCTGGATGCTGTCGTCCTGCGCAATGGCGCGTAAGGAGAAACAGGCAAGGAATATGAGTGCGAGGTATTTCAATTTTTGGGATGGTATTTGAACTTGAGAATATCGGCTGTATGGTCTTCGTCGCCTTCGTTGGAAATGTACATATCGCCGTTCGGCGCGAAGGTGATGCCTTCGGGCTGGGAGAAATGTTTCCGCGGGAGGCGGTGTGTTTCGAGGACGTTGCCCTGAAGGTCGGTAATTACGAGCAATTCGTTCACGGAAGACACGATATATACCCTGTTTTCGATAGGATGCACAGCGGCGCCGGAGGGGCGGAAGTGTTTGGCGGGGCCTTCTTTCAGGCCGTGGATACTGTCGTACGGAACGCGGAACACGGGCTCGGGGCTCCAGGTCATGGAATCGGGCCGGAAGCTGAAGGCGCTCGTTAGCTGTTGGCCTTTATCGGTTTCGCAGTTTTTGCAGATGGCGATGATACGGTCGGTTCCGCGGTCGTAATACGCCGCTTCGAACTCGCGTTTCCAGTTATGGGGGAAATGCGCGATGGTAGCGGAAACGGAGTCGGAGAACATGCCGTCTACCCGGTTCATGCTACCGTTGCTTCTGAGCACGAACCAGTCTTTCCCCGTGAACACGGTTTCTTCGTAATCACCGCCTTTGCCGAACTTCCAGGAAGGGTAGGGGGCGGCGGCGCGGAGGTCTACCTGGAAGAGTTTGCCCTGTTCATCGTTATTGGCGATGAAATGCGCTTCATCGCGGTAGAACACGAGGCCGGAGATCTCCTGGAGCGATTCGCGCACCCTGAAACGTTCGAATTGTTCGAGCCGGTAGCCTTCGGGGGAAGTCTGTTTCCGGGCATCGTTCTGGCCGGCCGGCTGGCAAGACAGCAACAGAATAACCGGCAACAGGCAAGTTAACATCTTCATAAGCCATTCTTTATCGGATAAAATTAACGCAAAAAATGCCGTAATTTGGAATATAGTAAATACACCACCAGATGGAAATTAGTTCAGTGATAGCAGCCGCGCAAGCCTATGTGACCCGGCAGTACGAATCGCACCCGGACCCGGTGCTGGTATACCATAATCTCGTGCATACCAGGCAGGTAGTGCAGGCGGCCGACCAGATATCGGCCTATTACCGGCTTTCGGAGACGGACCAGCTCATCGTGATGCTGGCGGCCTGGTTCCATGACATGGGGTACCTGGAAGGGGAACGCTCGGTCCACGAATCGGCCGGCGCCGATGCGGTGATCGCTTTCGCGAAGGAACAGGGTCTCCCCGAAGCTACGGGCCGCGCGGCGGCAGATTGCGTGCTCGCCACCAAAATCCCCCAGCAGCCGAAAAACCTGCTGGAGCAGATCGTGTGCGACGCCGACCTTTTCCATCTCGGCAGCAAGGAATTCTCCAAAAGGAACAAACTCCTGCGCACCGAAGCCGAACTATCCGCCGGCAAAAAAATCAGCAGCGCCGAATGGACGCGCACCAGCATCCAGTTCCTCGAATCCCACCAGTATCACACCGCATACGCCAGAACGCTACTCAATCCGCAAAAGGAAGATAATATCGAAAAACTGAAAATAAAGCTGGAAGAAAAACAGCGGGAAGCGATGGAAGAAAGCATCGGCATCGCGCCGGAAAAGAAGAAAGCGGAAAAAGCGGAGAAAGCGGAGAAAGAGAAAGACAGGGAGAAGGACGAAAAGAAGAAACCCGGTGTGGAAACGATGTTCCGGACCACGGGCACCAATCACATCCGCCTGAGCTCCATGGCCGATTCCAAGGCGAATATCATGATCTCGGTGAATTCCATCATCATTTCGGTATTGCTGTCTGTGCTCCTGCGCAAGCTGGAAGATTATCCCAACTTCATCTTCCCCGCCGTCCTTTTCCTCGCCACCTGCGTCACCACGATCGTGTTCGCCGTGCTGGCCACCCGGCCCAACGTGACGAGCGGGCGCTTCACCCAGGAAGATATCAAAAACAAGAAATCGAATCTCCTGTTCTTCGGGAATTTCCACCAGATGTCGTACAAGGAGTACGAAGCCGGGATGGATACGATCATCAAAAATACCGACTATCTCTACAGCAACATGATCCACGATATCTATAACCTGGGCGTAGTGCTGGGCCGGAAATACCGCTTGCTGCGCCTGGCGTACAATACTTTCATGTTCGGGCTCGTGTCTTCCGTGATCGCATTCACGGTGGCGGCCATATTTTTCCCGGTAAAAGGTTAAGCATTGGAGCAACAAACGATACCCTTGAACGACCGCGACCTGAGCTGGCTGTATTTCAATCACCGCGTGCTTTCCATGGCAGCAGCATCGTCGGTCCCTTTGTACGAACGGGTGAAATTCCTTTCTATTTTTTCTTCGAACCTCGACGAGTTTTTCCGGGTACGTATGCCGGCGCTGTTGGCTTTGCATCATTTGCACGAAGGGGAGAAAGGCGCGCTCGCCGCGGCGCAGCAGGAAATTGCGCGACAGTTGAACGAATACGGGCAAATCTTCACGCAGTCGGTATTGCCGGAACTGCGGGAGAAAGGGATCCGGTTGTATTACGGGGAATCCCCCGCGCCGGAGCACCTCCCTGCCATCCGCGATTACTTTTACAACACCGTGCTGGCCTATCTTCAGCCCGTGCGCATCCAGTTCGGGCAGCCGATGGAACTGTTCCTCGAAAATAATGCACTGTACCTCGTGGTTTGCCTGGAAGACGGCGGCACGGGTGTCGTCAACATCCCGTCAGACCACCTGCCGCGGTTTCTGCGGCTGTCTGGCAACGATGTGATATTTATGGATGACGTGGTCCGGCAGCATCTGGGGGCCCTGTTCCCGCATGTGGGCATCAAGGCGGCATATAGTATCAAGGTGACGCGGGATGCGGAGATCGATGTGGACGAATTCAGCGGCCATCTCCTGCAGAAAGTGGAAGATATGCTCGTGCAGCGCCAGATGGGCGTTCCCACGCGATTCCTGTTCGATGCCGCCATGCCGGATACGCTGCGCGACCAGCTCGGCGAATATTTCCGGATCGCGGCACTGGAAATGGTGCCGGGCGGGCGATATCACAATCTCCGCGATCTTTCCGATCTGCCCTTGCCGGCCGATCCTTCCCTCGAATATCCGAAAATGCCGTCCGCGCATTGCCACGCCATCGATTTGGACAAGCCCCTGCTCGACCAGATACAGTCGGGCGACAAAATGCTGCACGTTCCCTATCAATCGTACGACTACATTTTACGATATTTCAACGAAGCCGCCACCGACCCCGATGTGCGCGAGATTTACGTGACGCTGTACCGCGTGGCGTCTACCTCCCGCATCGTGCATGCGCTCATGAGTGCGGCGAAAAACGGGAAGAAGGTAACGGTGATGGTGGAACTGAAAGCCCGGTTCGACGAGGCCAACAACCTCCGATGGGCCAAGCGCATGAAAGCCGCGGGTGTCAAGATTTTGTATAGCATCCCCGGGTTGAAGGTCCATGCGAAAGTGGCCCTCGTAAAGCGCAAGCGCGGTTTTTCGTGGGACCATACGGCCCTGCTGGCCACGGGTAACTTTAACGAAAGCACGGCGCGCTTTTACGCCGATCATATCCTGTTTACCCGCCACCAGGGCATTACGCAGGAGCTGGAACTGCTGTTCATCTACATGCAGACCGGCATTGCCCCGGGGAAATTCAATTTCATGCATTTCGAACATTTGCTGGTGGCGCAGTTCAACCTGGTAGACCAGTTTACATCCATGATCCGCGCCGAGGCAGACGCGGCCCGGGCCGGGAAGCCAGCGCGCATCACGATCAAGCTGAACAACCTGCAGGAAAAAAGCATGATCGCCGAGCTGTATGCCGCGGCAGCCGCGGGTGTGGAGATCGATCTGATCGTAAGGAGCATTTGCTGCCTGGTGCCCCGCGAAGGGATACGGGTGCGCAGGATCGTGGACCGGTTCCTGGAACATGCGCGGGTCTTCATATTCCATAACGGAGGCAGCGAACGGGTGTACCTGGGCTCGGCCGACTGGATGAACCGCAACCTGCACCGCCGCATCGAAGTATGCTTTCCCATATACGACCCCGTGTACCGCCGGCAGCTGAAAGATATTATCCATTTGCAGCTGACGGATAACACAAATGCCGTAATATTGGGGGCAGACGCCCGCAACCTGCCGGTGCCCCGCAACACGGGTGCCCCCGAAGTGAACGCCCAGCGGGATACATATGCATACGTCCGGCAACTGTAAAACCCTCGGTATGGCAACAACCCGAAGCACGGCAACATTCTTCAACAGGGTCAACAACCGGTTCGGTTTTTCCCTGTTCCTCCTTTACAAGCTCCCCAGCGCCTGGATTTCCGGTGTGCGCGCGGGCGCGGCGTCGGAAGAATCTTGCACCACATCGGTGCCTTACCGCTGGCTTTCGCAAAATCCCTTCCGCAGCACGTATTTCGCCTGCCTGGCCATGGCCGCGGAAATGAGCAGCGGCATCCTGGCCATGGGGCACGTGTATGCCGCTCCGGCAAAGGTGTCTATGCTGGTAACGGGTATGGAAGGCATCTTCCTTAAAAAAGCAAAATCGAAAACATATTTTACCTGTAACGACGGCACCCGGATCCGGGACGCCATCGCGAAGACAGTAGCAACCGGCGAACCCGTAGCCCTTACCGTTGAAGTGACGGGCAAAAGCAAAGACGCAACGGAGATCGCACGGTTCAGGATTACGTGGAGTTTTAAAAAAGCATCATCATGAAAATAGCATTTCACGGAGCAGCACGCACAGTGACGGGGTCCAAGCACCTCATCACCCTGAAGAAAGGACTGAAGATTTTACTGGACTGCGGCATGTACCAGGGTATGGGGCGGGAAACCATCCCGCTCAATCTCGACTTCGGATTCAACCCCGAAGAAATAGATATTATGGTACTGTCGCACGCGCACATCGACCATTCCGGTCTCGTGCCGCGCCTCAGCAAATTGGGTTACAGCGGCAAGATCTATTGCACGCCGGCCACCAGGGACCTTACCGAGATCCTCCTGCTCGATTCCGCGGAGATCCAGGAAGACGATGTAAAATACGTGAACAAAAAGAACGCCCGCGAAGGCAAACCTTACATCGAGCCGCTGTATAAAGTCGAAGATGCCAAGCGCGCCATCGATCAGCTCGTTCCCGTCAAATATGGCGAATGGTTCAGGATCGATGAAGACGTGGAAGTGCTTTTCACGGACGCCGGCCACATCATCGGCAGCGCCTGTGTGCATTTACGGGTGCAGGAAGGCGGGAAGACGGAGCACATCACCTTCAGCGGCGACATCGGCCGGTATGGCGATCCCATCCTCAAATCGCCGGAAGAATTCCCGCAGGCGGATTACATCATCATGGAATCCACTTACGGCAGCACCCTTCACCCGCACATCGCGCCGGCAGACGAAGAGCTGTTGCGCTTCATCCACGAAACCTGCGTCATGAAGAAAGGGAAACTGATCATTCCCGCATTCAGCGTCGGCCGCACTCAGGAGATCCTTTACGCCCTCAACCGCGCGCAGCTGGCCGGGAAACTTCCGCCAGTAGACCTTTTCGTGGACAGCCCGCTGTCACTCGAAGCCACGCAGGTAACCCGCACGCATCCGGAATGCTTCAATAAAAAAGTGGCCAAACTGCTGGAAGTGGACGAAGACGTGTTCAGTTTCCCCGGGCTTCGCTATATCAAAACGGTGGAGGAATCGAAGATGCTCAACTTCCGCAAGGAGCCCTGTGTCATCATTTCCGCATCCGGCATGGCGGAAGCTGGCCGTGTGAAGCATCACATCGCCAATAACATCGAACAGTGGAAAAATACCATCCTGATCGTAGGATATTGCGAACCGCAATCCCTCGGCGGACGGCTCATGCGCGGTGCCAGCGAAGTTTCCATCTACGGCGATAAATATGAAGTGAAGGCCGAAGTCGGCATCATCCGTGCCATGAGCGCGCACGGCGATTATGAAGACATGAGCCAGTGGCTCGCCTGCCAGAACCCGCGCGACGTAAAGAAACTCTTCCTCGTGCACGGTGAATACGAAGTACAAACCGTATTCCGCGACTGGCTGCTGAAGAAAGGATTCCAGGATATTGAAATCCCCACGCGGCATTTCGAGATCGGGCTGGCTTAATCTTCCGTGAGCGGGAACCAGAGGTTCACCCGTGTTCCGGCAGGTTGTCCGTTCTCATTTTTCAGATCATCGATGTCGAAAGACGCATCCATATTGTACCGGCTGTTGTAAATCTGCAGCCGGTCTTTTGTTATCTGGAGGCCCCGCGACACGTGCGCGGGATGGCTATGCTGCTTCAATGCAGTGGCGGCTTCGCGGCCGATGCCGTCGTCTTCGATCACGCAATGCACCTGCCGGCCTTCGCGGGTGAAGCGGATGAGGAGATGGCCGTGTTCGTTTTTATGCTGCAACCCATGCCAGATGGCATTTTCGACGAAAGGTTGCAGTACCATTGCGGGGATTTCCGCGAAGTCGGGCTCGAGGCCGGGATCGATCGTGATCGTGTAATCGAAGCGCCCGTCGAGGCGGAGGCGCTCCAGTTCCAGGTAATTTTCCAGCATTTCCGTTTCCCGCGTGATGGAAATATTGTTCAGCTGCGAATGATCGAGCACATTGCGAATGAGCTTGGCGAAGCGGCTGAGGTACACCAGCGCCGTGTCTGTCTCGTTTTTCAACATGAATGTCTGGATCGAGTTGAGGGCGTTGAAGATGAAATGCGGGTTCATTTGCGCGCGGAGCGCTTTCATTTCCAGCTGCGATAATTCCTCCCGGAAAGCCGCCCTGCTGCGGGCTTCCTTCCTTACCAGGTACATCCTGAACCGGAAATATCCATACACCAAACCGGCTGCCAGCAAGATCAACAGGGTCCGGAACCATCCCGTTTGCCAGAACGCAGGCCGGATCACGATCTCCAGGGATGTGGTATTGCGCGAGAAGATCCCGGCCGTGTTCATGCTCTTCACCCGGAATGTGTACTCGCCCGGCGGCAGTTTCGTGTAGCGGGCAGACAGTACGTTTTCCGCCGGCACCCAATCCTTGTCCAACCCTTCCAGTTGGTAAAAATATTGCAGTTTTTCCCCGTGGTATTGCAGCGATTTGAAATCGATCCCCAGGAAGTTTTCATTATACTTCAAATAGACCGGCCAGTTGAAAAACAGCGCGGAATCCACGATGATCGGCTGATTCAGCACCCTGAACCCCACGATCGTTACATCGGAAGGCGGCGGCCTAACTTCCAGTTTTTCGGGAAGGAACGCCACGGCGTGGTCGGATGCGCCCACGAGCAGCCGCCCGTCTGCCAGGCTAATGATACAGCGCCGCACTTTCCTAGGATCGGTAATGATGTCGTTGTTTTGCTCGAATGTGGAAATCGTCCGGGTTGGACTGTTCAGCCGGTAGAACCCGGCCGTTGTGGTGAGCCAGAAGCGGTCGTTGCCGGCCGGCGCCATGGAGAGGATCCATTCGTCGAACTGCAGGTTGTTGATCAAGAGGGTTTCCCATCGCCCGGATCCGGGATAATAGAAATAAACGCCGTGATCGGTCCCCGCCAGCAAGGTGGTATCGTTAACCCGCAGCAGCGCCGTTACGTTGCGGACGGTATCCGTTCCGCGCATGAACATCACTGAAGACGTGACCTGCCCGTCCGATTTCCGGAAGCGCAAGACCCCGCCGCGGCTAGACCCCAGCCACAGGAGGCTGTCGCCGCCGGGAACGATGGCGGTAATAGCCGTATTCCGGCGGATGAACCCCATGAGCTGCGGATAATTGGTGACTTTCCCGGATTGCGGGTCCCATTTGGCCAGGCCGAATTTGTAGAGGCCGGACCATACGGTGGTATCGTTTTCGGGCCACATGGTGAGCACGGTCTGGTCGTGCAATTGCGGCGGGCGATGATGTTTGAACCGCTGCGTTTGCGGATCGTATTCGGAGACCATCCCGTTTTCCTGGCCTACGAGCACTTTCCCTGACGGCAGTTCGGCCAGGCTCCAGACGAGGTTCCTGTCTTCCGGGATGCCGCCGGGCCCGTGCGTGTAATGCTTCACGGGTGTGAGGTCGGGCCGCAGATGGGAGAACCCTCCGCCCCAGTAAGCCATGTACACATCTCCGTTCTTCCCTCTCAGTAATCCTGTCATTTCCACGCCGGAAATTTGTGGCGCCGGCGGATCGATGCGGGTGAAACCTTCGTTGTGAAGGCTTAATATATTGACGCCCAGGTCTGTCCCGACCCATAGATGTCCGTCGCGGTCGGGGAGCAGGCAATTGGTTTCATAGTTGAGATGCAGGCCCAGCGGCGAATTGGAGGGCGCGATGTGAAGGGAAAATTTCCCCTGTGCGTCGGTGTACCGGAACAGGCCGTTGGTTTTCATGCCCGCCCAGATATTGCCGTGATGGTCTTCCGCCAGCTCGTACACCTGGTCGGGCTCGGCGCCGCCATAATGGAACTGGAAGCGCCGCAAGCCGCTGCTGTCGGGCGGCCAGCACAGCAGTTCGTTGGTGCCGCGGGTGGCGGCCCAGATGCGCCCGCGATCGTCTTCCAGCAATTCTTTCACGCTCGTGTGGATACCGAGCAGGGGATAACGATGCGGATTGTTGTAGGTACTGAAAATCTGGCGCCGGTCCCGGGTCACCATGTACATTTCCTTTGTTCCGCTGATCCAGAGCCTCCCGTGTGCGTCTTCCAGGATGCCGGAATGCATTTTGGTGCTGATGCTGTCGGGGATTTCGGCGGGCCGGCGGAAGCGGTGGAGCGCGGGATCATATTGCAGCAGCCCCGCATCGGCCGTCATCCATAGCCGTCCTTTATGGTCCTGCAGGAAAGCATAACACCCGATTTCCGAACCGGGCGTCAGGCCGGCTTCGATGGGAACGGTGGAAATGCGGGCGGTAACGGGATCGTAAATCCGGATATTGTCCGGCGCACCGATCCAGATGCGGCCCTGCCGGTCTTCGTACAACGCGATGTCGTCGTAGAAAATGGAACCGGGCAGCCGGTCGAACTGGGTGATGGTAATGTAGTTTTCGCCGTCGAACCGCTGGAGCGCGTTGCTGGCGATCCAGATGAACCCTTTTTTATCCTGCAGAACTGCGGAAACGTGGTTGCCGGTGAGGCCGTTCTGGATGGAAAGATGGGAGAAGACGTAGGCCTGCCGCGAAGACTGTGCTTTAACGGTGTAAACGGAGATCAGGAGTGCGAGCAGGTACAGATACTTCATGCAGGTGAAATACTGCCGGAAAGGGGTTGTTGCTTTCCGGCAGTATATGGATTAGTTGATGGTGAGTTGATAGGCGGTGACGTGGTTGCCGAAGAAGGTGGGGATGTACACGATTTTCTTTCTCGCGTCGTACCCGATATCTGCGGTCTGGCGTTTTTCGGCCTGGGTGTCGAGGATTTTGTCGGCGGTGTTGTCTTTGATGTTCACGTAATACACATCGCCTTTCCAGCAGGAAACGATGTATTCGTCGCCCTTCACATGTTCGATGCCGTCTGCGCCGGAAGAAGCGGGCGCTACTTTCTTGAGGGATTTGTCGGCCTGAACGAGGTTCACGGAATTATCGTCGAGCACGAGGAGCCCTGCGGGGCTGGCCAGGATGCCGTTGGGGCCTTTGAGGCCTTTGGAAACGTAGGCGTCGGAGACCGTGGGTACTACGAGATGGACGGTTTTCTGCTTGGAATCGGTAACGAAAACATATCCGTTGGGTGCCACGGTAACGTCGTTAAGGCCGGTGGCGCCTGCGATGGGGATGCGTTTTTCGATCGCGCCTTTATCGATATCGATGACTACGACGGCGTCGAGGTCGGCGACGTACAGGCGGTTTTTATGGACGCCCATGCCTTTGGGGGCGTTTAGCCCCTCCACCCAGCGGAGTTGCTCGATCTTCCCGGTTTTGGGAGACACTTTGGATACGAACCCCTGTCCATCTGCCCCCCAGGGCTCGCCGTCGATATTGGTGACATAAAGCACGTTGCGCTTGCCGTCGAAATACACCGATTCGGGTACTTTCAGCGTGGTGTCGGTAGACCAGAGCTTCGTCAGCGTGGCTTTCTGTGCCAGGGCAGCCATGCCCGGCGCGCCGGCGAGGAAAAGACTAAGGATGGCATATTTCATTTTCATAACACGTAGAGATTAGGGTTTAAATTTAATAAATGTATTTTTATCGACTATGAAACAATACCTGACTATTACCTTCGCGCTACTCTTATCCGCTGCGGTACAGGCGCAGTCCCGCAAGGCCGTTTTCATCATTGTGGACGGCATCCCGGCAGACGTCTTCGAGCGTGCCGAACTTCCTCATTTCAAACGCATTATCCAATCTGGCAGCTACCTCCGCGCCTTCGTAGGCGGGGAAAAAGGCGGCTATTCCCAAACCCCGACCATCTCCGCCGTGGGCTACAACAGCGTGCTCACGGGTACCTGGGTGAACAAGCATAACGTGTGGGACAACGATATCAAGGCGCCCAATTATCAATACTGGACCATCTTCCGGACGTTCAAATCCCACTTCCCCCAAAAGAAAACCGCCATTTACAGCAGTTGGGAAGACAACCGGACCAAACTCGTGGGCGACCGCCTGGCCGCCACCGGTAACCTCGCGATCGATATCAAGCACGACGGCTTCGAGCTGGATACCGTCCGTTTCCCGCACGACCGTAAAAAGGCGTACATGGAGCGGATAGATGCGCACGTGGCCGAAGAAGCGGCGAAATCCATCCGCCAGCAAGCCCCCGATCTTAGCTGGGTGTACCTCGAATATACCGATGATATGGGCCATATGTACGGCGACAGCCCGGAATTTTCTTCCGCTATCCGGAAAATGGACGAAAAGATCGGCAAGATCTGGGAAGCGGTGCAATATCGCCAAAAGCAGTTCAAGGAACAATGGCTGATCGTGATCACGACCGATCATGGCCGCGACGAGCCTTCGGGCAAGCACCATGGCGGGCAAACGTTCCGCCAGCGTTCCGGGTGGATCGTGTCCAACATCAGGCAACCGAACGTATATGCGAAAACGTCGTACCCCGGCGTGGTAGACATTATGCCCACCATTGCGCGGTTCCTGGGGCTGCCGCTGCCGCAGCATGTGGCCCGCGAATCGGACGGGGTGGCGCTGACGGGCAAGATTTCCGTGGCCCGCGCCAACGTGAACTATTTCCAGGACGTACTGGATATTTCCTGGGTAAACCCCGACCCCGGCGGCAATGTGAAAATCTGGGTGGCCACTACCAATAACTACAAAACCGGCGGAACGGACGAGTACAGGTTGCTGGCTGAAGTTCCCGCGGCGCAGGGGCATGCGGTGGTGAACGTGAAAGAGCTGCCGTCGAAGTTTTATAAAGTGGTGCTGGAAGGGAAGGAAAACACCGTGAACCGCTGGTGGGTGGCGGATAAATAATTGATGGAAGAATATGTTAAACGCTGGATGGTCTGATGACGAGATTGTATAGCGTTTACGAATATGCTATTAATGATGCATAAATACATCGTAAGTGCTTGGAACAATCCCCCTCGCATCGAGGGGGATTGTTGTTTTTATAATGTTTCAGTGTTATGATTTGATCTTCAGCAATCCTGCATTGATAGCTACCACCACGGTGCTGATGCTCATGAGCACGGCGCCTGCGGCGGGACTGAGCAATATCCCCGCGCCGGAAAGCACCCCTGCGGCCAGGGGCATGGCTACCACGTTGTAACCCGTTGCCCAGGCGAGGTTCTGCACCATTTTCCGGTATGTGGCCTTGCCGAAAAGCACGAGGCTGGCCACGTCTTTGGGGTTGCTGTTCACGAGAATGATGTCTGCCGTTTCGGCGGCCACATCGCTGCCGGAGCCCACGGCGATGCCAACGTCAGCCCTGGCGAGGGCGGGCGCGTCATTCACGCCGTCTCCCGTCATGGCAACGAACTCTCCGGATTGCTGGAGCTGCGCGATCTTTTCCAGTTTTTCATGCGGCAGCACTTCGGCGAAGAATTGGTCCATGCCGAGGGTGCGCGCCACGTCTTCCGCCACCACTTTATTGTCGCCGGTAAGCAATACCGTTTTGATGTTTTGTTCGTGCAGCGTGCGGATGGCGGCTGCGGATTCCGGCCGGATCTGGTCGGATAGCGCGATAAAACCGATGGGTGTTTCATTGCGGAGCACGTACACCAGCGTTTCGCCTGCGCGGATTTGTTCCGGAGGGTTTTGCAGCGCGTTGGGGCTTACCACTGATATCTTGGTCCCGTTCAGCTCCGCCGTGATCCCTTTGCCAGTGATGGCCTTGATTTTACCGGCCTGTTCGGCAATGATGCCCAGCAATTTTGCTTTCGCCACGATCCCCGTGGCAATGGGGTGCTCTGAACTTTGTTCGAGCGCATAGGCGAGGCGGAGCACTTCTTCTTTCGTTACATCACCGGCCAATGCTTCGAAACGGGTCACGGCGAATTGGCCTACCGTGAGCGTTCCTGTTTTATCGAATACCAGCGTAGTGATCTTGCGCGCGTTTTCGAAAGCGGTCCGGTTGCGGATAAGCAGCCCGTTGCGCGCCGCCAGGGCGGTAGATTTGGCGACCACCAGCGGAATGGCGAGCCCCAGCGCGTGCGGACAACAGATCACGATCACCGTTACCATCCGCTCCATGGCGAACGCCAGCGTGCTCCCCGTGAGGTACCACGCGAAAAACGTGACGAGCCCTGCCAAGATGGCGATGGCCGTGAGCCAGCGCGCGGCTTTATCGGCCAGCAGCTGCGTGCGGGATTTGTCTTGCTGTGCTTCGTTGACCAGTTGGATCACCTGTTGCAGGTATGATTCCTTGCTGCCATGGGAAACTTCGATGCGAAGGGCGCCGTTACCGTTGATGGAACCGGCGATCACCTTATCGCCCGGATGTTTTTCCGCCGGTTGGGATTCTCCCGTGAGCATGGATTCGTTGACGGCACTTTCGCCTTCGGTAATGACACCGTCTGCAGCAATCTTTTCACCGGGTTTCACGAGAATGAAGTCTCCTTTCTGGAGCTGGTCGGTCGGTATTTCTGAGATCGTATCGTTTTTGATGATATGGGCGGAGGAAGGCATCAGTTTGACGAGGGCTTCCAGTTCGCGCGAAGCGCCCGCCACCGACGTCATTTCGATCCAGTGACCCAGCAGCATGATAAGGATCAGTGTGGCCAGTTCCCAGAAGAAGTCCATGCCTTCCAGCCCGAATACGGTGGCTGTGCTGTAGGCGTACGCCACGGTGATGGCGAACCCGATCAGCGTCATCATACCCGGATTGCGGGATTTCATTTCGCTGTACCAGCCTTTGAGGAACGGCCAGCCGCCGTACACGAAAATAATGGTCGACAGGCCGAAAAGTATTTTGCCGGACCCGGGGAACTGCCATGGCAGGCTGAGCCAGTGCTGGATCATTGGCGACAGCAGTAAAACCGGCACCGTGAGCACCAATGTCACGTAAAACCTTTTCCTGAAATCGGCGATCATGCCGTGGTGATCGTGGCCGCCATGCCCGCCGTGTCCTGCATGCATCTCATGGCCCGCGTGCTGGCTGTGGTCTCGCACAGGAGCGGGTTGCGGATGGTCATGATGGACGTGGGTGTGGTCTTGCGGCGGATGGGAATGCGGTTCCGGATGGTGGTGGTGCTCGTGCGGATCATTAGGGCTCATGGTACGGTAGTTTGAATGGAAAACAAGTTTGCGGGATGAATGTTCAAATGCCTTGCCAGTATTGGCTATAGCCAAAATTGTATAACAGAAAACCGGAAAGTTGTAAAAGAAAGATTACGGTTGTTGGAGATGTTTTTCCAAAACATGGCCCAGGGCGGTCAGTTCGATAGGTTTCACGACATAATCGCAGGCCCCCTGGAGCCGGAATTTATCGGCCGATTCGGAGTAAGCGTCGCCGCTGGCGATCACCACCGGGATGTGCTGGAGCCGGGGATCGCTTTTCAGGTGTTCCAGCATTTCGCTGCCGTTCATGTTGGGCATTTGCGAATCGAGGATGATGAGGTGGGGCGTTTGTTCCCGGGCGATCGTCAACCCTTCGTTCCCGTTATCCGCCGCCAGCACATGGATGCCTTTCGCGCGCAGGTAATTGCGCAGGATGATCTGGCTCATGCGGTCGTCTTCCACCACCAGCACCGTACTGCCCGCGAAGCTCGTTCTGCCGGGTGTTTCAACCTTCAATTCGGGAATCGCCGCGCCCTCCGGAATGGGGAAAGAGATGGTGAAAGTGGTGCTCGCGCCGTCCACGCAATTTACCTCGATGCGGCCGCCGAGCAATTCCGCGAAATACTTGGAGATATGTAGTCCCAACACGGTCCCTTCCACGAATGATTTTTTAACGGTCACGAACGGCTCGAAAATAACTTCCTGCTTGTCTGCCGGGATGCCGCCGCCCTGGTCCGTCACGCCGATGAACCACTCTTTTCCCGCCACGCCGCATTCCACGAGGATTTCGCTGTTGTTGGGGGAAAACTTGATGGCGTTGGTCATGAGGTTGTTGAGGATTTGCGACAGTTTCACTTCGTCTGTCGTCACAACGGGCAACATGCGCGGCGAAATGCAGAGGCGTATGGTGACGGATTTGGTGAGCGCCAGCAGTTCGTAGATACGGACGATGTTGTGAAGGAAGGAATGCGTGCGCACTTCGGCCGGATGCGCCTCGTCCCGCTGCCCGGATTCAATGCGCGAAAGCTCCAGCACGTTGTTGATAATGTCTTTCACGTTGAAGCTCGCCACGTAAAGATGGTCTACCATCCCGCCCATCGTTTCCGGCGGACGGCCGTTCTGCAAATCCATGCGCATGAGCTGCACGATGCCGAAAATGGCGTTGAGCGGATTGCGGATTTCGTGGCTGGTTTCCTGTAAAAACAGTTTCCTCGATTTGTTGGATTTTTCCAGCTCGTCCCGCTTATGCAGCAATTCCTTCAGCAGGTCGTTATATGATTTTTTATAGTGGTAAATGCAAAGCAGCGGGATGAAAACGTGCCATGCGACGTTGATCCACCGCAAGGAGCGGATCACCGGCTCGGGTTGCTGCAGGTAAGGCGGGTTTCCGTTTAGCAGATGCCATTCCATGAACACGATGGAAATGCTGAGCGTGGCCACGGCAAAGATTTGCCAGGATTGGTTTTCTATCGTCAGGTAAGTGAGGCTGATCATCGACATGCAGGCGATGATGAAGAGCACTCCCGGCCCCAGGAGCCAATCGAAATACACCGCCCACGCAGATTGGAAGATAACGAGCAGCATGGTGGCGGTTTTCAGTTTGCCGGCCCGGTTGTACATCACCGGGATGCAGAAACACCCCAGCGCCAGGGTATTGCCGAAGAAAACGATGGGCGCCCGGCTGATGAAATAATAAACGACACCGAGCATGAAAAGACTGCTCCCGATCGCCAGGGAAAGGGAATTGATGATCCGGACCTGGCAACGCTTTTCCTCCGGAAAGCGCGTGCAACCGGTGTCCAGCAGTCGGGTTATCGGGGCGATGATATTCATGTTTTCCGGGTAAATTTCAGGAACAAGCATCCATAACGATCAGGGGCTTTCACATCTGTCTATCCAGCTCGTTTCAAATGTAATCAATCCATCCGTGCAGGCAAAAACATAATATCCACGCCAATTCGTTTGTGTAAATACAAAAGGCTCCCTATCCGGGAAGCCTTTTCTCTTCTTTCCTCGCCTATCACACGCAGTCGTTATTTTGCGCCGGCCTTTTCGAGGAGGCTGGCGATAGCGGTCTGGTTTTTCTGCCGTGCATGTTGCAGTGTCGTAACTCCATCTTTATCAGCGATATTGAGATCGGCGCCTGCATCAATGAGCAGTTGCACGATGCGGATGTGCCGCGGTCCCCCGTCGCCGAGGATCACCGCTTCCAGCAAACCGGTCCATCCGAGCCGGTTGATGTGGTTGATGGGGAATTTTTTGTCTTCCAGCAGGGCGATCACCGTTTCCACATGCCCGCGCTCGCAGGCAGGGATGAGGGCGGAGCCGCCGTACCGGTTGTAAACGGTGTAGTCCGCACCGGCTTTCATGCACATCCGCACGATGCCGGTCATTCCTTCGGCCCCGGCATAGAGGAAGGGGGAATTCAGGATTTTGTCCTGCGCGTTCACGTTCGCTCCCGCATCGATCAGCGCCTGCGCGGCGGATGTGTGGTGTTTGTATACGGCCGTCATCAGCGGGGTACGGCCTTCCGCGTCGCGCGATTCGAGTTGCGCGCCGGTGCGCAGCGCCTCGCCGATGGCGGCGGTGTCGCCCGCAGCTGCGGCGGCCTGTAATCTTTTATTTGCGCTGTTTTCCATCCTGCTCATCTCATTTTCTTGCTGTGCGCAGGCGGGCATGGTTACGCCCAATACCAGCGCCAGTAGCATGGTTTTCAACATCTGGTGTCGTTTACCAAAATTACCCGTAATCAAATGGACGGAAAGGGGAAAACCGTGCGGATCAGGGTACTTTCTGAACCTGTTGACGGAATTCCAGCGGCGTTTGGCCGGTATAGCGGCGGAAGAAGCGGGAAAAGTAAGAAGTATCGGAAAACCCCAGTTCATACGCGATCTCTTTCACATCCTGCGTGGTGAGCGACAGCAGTCGGCGCGCTTCCAGCAGCAGCCGCCGGCGGATGAGATTGCCTGCCGTGATGCCGGTTTCCTTGCGGCAGACGATGTTGAGGTATTGCGGCGTAACATGGAGTTGTGCGGCGTAATGCTCGACGGTGGCGTTTTCCCGGTAACTTTTTTCGAGCATGGCGAGGAACTGCTTCACGAGGCGCTGAACGGGCGGCTGGTTGGTGGTGGGATGGGCTTCGTCGTACCGGCGCTCGAGCATCGTGAGCAGGGAAAGCAGGCGGTAGGTGATGATGCGCACGGTGAGGTAATCCGCCAGGGCATATTCTTCGAGGATGCATTCCAGTTCCCGGACCACTGCATTGAAGGGCGCTTCCTCCAGTTGGAGGTGCGGATTGGCGGAAAATGAAAAGAACGGCCACTGGAGCGTGTCTTCCGTCAAAAAATCCCTGCCGAACATCAATTGGAAACCTTTCGTGCCCGGATGCAATTCCCAATCATGCGGCTGCCCCGGCGCCAGGAAATACACCGAGCCCGGGGTAACGGGGTAGGGAGAAAAATCGATCGTGTGGGTGCCGCTGCCGGCAGTAACAACCAGCAGCATGTAGAAATCGTGCTTGTGGGGCTGCGGAAGGCTCGCCCGGCCCTGTTCCTCATGCCGGAATATGCTGAACACCTCCGCCCTGAGCGGTGTGCAGATGTCCTGTATGCGGATAACGGGCAGGTGCCGGTTGGAAGCCATACGCGAATATAAGCGTTATCGCAACAGCGTGGCCGTGCCGCTGAGGAAGAAGTCGGCCCCGAAATAATCCACAGCGTTCACCTGCCAAACGTACGTTCCATTATCCTGCAATACGCCCTTCGTGCGCCCGTCCCATCCGCGGTTATTTTCATTCCCGCTGTAAACGAGCTGCCCCCAGCGGTTGTACACCCTGAAATACCGGATTTCGCTGATCCCCGCGCCGATGGGCCGCAACCAGTCGTTGACGCCGTCGCCGTTGGGCGTGAACGCCGTGGGCACGAACACCTGCGGCAGCGTATTGTAGACTTTTACCGTAAGGAACGCCGAATCCGCACAACCCGCCTGGTCCTGTACGAGCACCTTCAGCCGCAACCCCTTATTGGCACTGCGGTACACGGCAATGGGATCGGGATTGCCGGGGTCGGAAAGCCCTGCCGCCGGCGACCATTCGTACCGCGTTCCACCCGAAGCATGCAGTTGCAGCGGTTGCCCCACCACCACCGCCGTATCTCGCCCGGCGTAAGCCATCACTTTCGGTAGCACCGTCACCAGCACCGTATCCCGCGATGGCTTGGGGCATCCACGTGTATCCGTGGCCGTGAAAATATAAGCGGTGCTCTCCGCCGGCCGTACCACCGGGTCGGGCGTTCCCGGTAACACGGGCGACCACGCAAATCCGCTGCCGTCGGTAACACCGTGCAATTGCGCTTCCGTTCCGAAACAGATGATCGTATCGTTCCCTGCCCGCGCGAGCGGGTAGGGAACCGTGCGCACCCAAACGCTGCCGCTGGCCGTGCAGGCGCTCACACTGGCCGTAACGAAATAGCGCGTATCCCCCGGCGGATTCACCAGTGGCGCGGGCACCGCGGCCTGCAACAATCCCGGCGCAGCCGTCCAGTTGTAAATCAGTCCGTTGGATTGAACCCGCAACCTGATGGTGTCTCCCTGGCAGATCAGCGTGTCTGCCGGCATCTGCAGCGTCACCTGGTCGGTGGTACGGATAAAGACCGAGTCGCGGTTCTGGCAGCCGTTCTGGTCGAGGTCTACGTAATATTTCGTATCGGAAGTAACGTTCACATTCGGCGTGGCGGTTTGCGAACCGGTCATGTTCACGGCGGGCGACCAGGTAAAATTGCCCGAGCCGGAAGCGCGGAGCGTGAGCGGGTCAGGCGGACAAATCAGCGTATCCCGGAACGCCAGTCCGATAAGAGGTTTGTCGAGAATATCGATCGTTTGCTGCACGGTATCCTTGCAGCCCACGGAATTATGCGCGATGAGCGTAACGGTGTAGCGGCCGTTGGAAGGGTACGTCCAGCTTGGGTTTTGATCTTCCGAACGGTCGGACATGGTGATGGCCTCTCCGAAATCCCAGTTCCAGTAATTTACCGTTCCGAAGGCCGTGCTGGTTTGATCGGTGAAGGAAACGGGTCTGGCGATACAGTTGCCGGCGGAAGAGAAGGCGGGGTTGAAGCCGGGGTACACCAGGGCGAGGGCTTCCGTGGAATCCGGGCATTGCAGGCCGCGGTTGGTAGTGAGCTTCACGGAATAGGTACCCGGCTGCGAGAAGGTGAAATCCGCGACGGGGTTGGCGGAGGAATACACGAGCTGGCCGGCGGCGTTGCGGAACTCCCAGTTCCAGCGGGCGATCAACGGGCTGGTAGACTGGTTGGCGACCACCAGTTGCTGCGAAGTGCCGCAGAGCATGTATTCCGGCAGGAGTGTGGCAGACGCGAGGGTACAGCCGGTGATGTTGAGCTGCAGGTCTTTTCGTTGCGTGGCGATGACGATGCCGTTCCGCAGTTCCTGTACGCATACGGTGACCACGTAAATCCCCACTTCCGGCGCGATGCCGGTGATGAGGCCCGTGACGGGATCGATGGAGACGCGGACGCCGAGGGGCGCATCCTGGCTGTATCCCGCGCCGTACGGCACGCTTTGGTAGGGCGGCGGCACGGTGGGCTGGCTGGTGGCGCCTCCGCCTCCGGGGCCGGGGCCGCCGCTGGCGTAGCCGATCGTTTGGTAGGCCTCACAGAAATAATAACGAAGCTCGTCGCCGTCGGGGTCTTCGGCCGCGAAGCTGTATCTGAACGGGTTGTCGGCACAAACGGTGACAAGGTCGGTACCGGTGAACCGCGCGCTGTGGTTGTTGGTGGCGGCGGCCAATTGCGCCGTGCCGGGGATTTCGGCGGTGTAGGTGGCGCCGATGCGGTCGTAGCCCGGTTCCAGGTTACTGATCTGGTTTACACGGTTGGTTACCTGCGAAGTGAGGATATATCCTTCCGGGGAATCCTGCAGCGTAACATGGAAGTTCCAGTACCCGACGTAATAGCAAATCAGGGGCGGACGGGTGATGCAGGGATCGTTGCTCGTAAAGCTGAGCTGTTCTTCCCGGGCGAGGGGGACCGACAGTATGGAGATCTCCGCGTTGGTAGCCCGGTTGTACACGCCGATGTAAATGGGATTGTAGAAGGAGCGGTTCTGGGTGGCGCAGCTGCGGAACTGCTTGAGCGTCACCTGGTAAGTAGTGCTGCCATTCGCGCGGGAGACTACGGTGTAATACATTTCCCCGCCGGTAATATGGTCCGCGCGCAGGCCGGCAGAAAAGGCCATGATCAGCATCAGGAGCGACAGGTGCTTCATGCAAAGGTATTGTTCGGGATACGGAAAATCCGTTCGGGCGGTTGCTTGCCCAGGTCGCAAGTAGTCAGGCTGATGGCGGGTATTCCGGGAATGGATGCTATCGTGTGGCGGGGTACAGCAGGCTGTGTAGCATGCTCACCAGTTCCGAGAATTTTTCCGGTTTCGTGTAAAACTGGAAAGCGCCCAGTTCCAGCGCCTGCCGGATCGTGTGCTGGTCGGATGCCGTAGAATAAATGATGACGGGGATGTGTTTGGTCCGCTGGCTGGTTTTTAATTCCTGTAAAAACTGCATACCATTCATCACCGGCATGTTAAGATCGAGGAAAATGAGGTCCGGCAACGATTCCGATGCGTCAAGGTGCGAAATGCCTTCCTGCCCGTTCGATGCCAGGGAACACCGGATGGAATTGTCTATGAACGCCAGTGCAGACAAAAATATTTCCTGGTCGTCCGCATCATCGTCTATCAATAAAAGATTGGGTACAGCAGTTGTCATAGATTACACGATTACAAAGGCCAGAAACTCGCATGAGGAAATAAATGCATTTGTTTATCGCCCGCCGCATATCCCTATCAAATTAATCATTTTAAGTTGAATTATGCGGAAATATTGAGTAAGATTGCGCGGAACAATTCTATCCGCATGAAACGGTTACTCTTTATGTTTTTATGCGGCACGCTGGCGGGAGATGCAGTAGCCCAGCAGCGGCCGAACGTCATTATCATTTACGCAGACGATGTTGGATACGGCGACCTGAGTTGCTACGGCGCCACCCAGGTGCAAACGCCCAACATCGACGCCCTGGCCAAAAGCGGCATCCGTTTCACCAACGGCCATACCACATCCGCCACCTGCACGCCGTCGCGATACGCCCTGCTCACCGGCCAGTATCCCTGGCGCAAGAAAGGAACGGGCGTACTCCCCGGCAATGCGGCCATGATCATCCCGCCTGGTTCCCCCACGCTCGCGTCCATGATGCAGCAAGCCGGGTACCAGACCGCTCTCGTCGGGAAATGGCACCTGGGGCTGGGCGACGGTTCCCCCATCAACTGGAACACCGCCATCAGGCCCGGCCCCAACGAAGTCGGATTTAATTACGCCTTCTTCTTCCCCGCAACGGCCGATCGCGTACCGACCGTTTTCGTGGAAAACGGCGCCATCATCGGCTCCGACCCAAACGATCCCATCGAAGTCAATTACCAGGCGAAAGTCGGCAACGAGCCCACCGGAAAGGAAAATCCGGAACTGCTCAAAATCCGGTCATCGCCCGGACAGGGCCATAACAATACCATCGTAAACGGTATCGGAAGGATCGGATGGATGAAAGGTGGTTTCCGTGCCAGGTGGACCGACGAAGAAGTGGCCTATGCCTTTACCGACAAGGCCATCGAATTCATGGAAGCCAACCGCAAGAAACCTTTCCTGCTTTGCTTCAACCTGAGCGATATCCATGTGCCCCGCATGCCCGCCACCGCCTTCAAAGGCAAGAGCAAGCTGGGTTACCGTGGAGACGCGATCCTGCAGATGGACTGGAGCGTGGGCCGCATCATGGACAAACTCCGCCAGCTCGGTCTGGAGAAAAACACGATCGTCCTCTTTTCCAGCGATAACGGCCCCGTGCTCGACGATGGCTACGTGGACGGCGCCGTGACCCAGCAGAACGGCCACCAGTCCGCAGGCCCGCTGCGTGGCGGCAAATACAGCGCGTTCGAAGGCGGCACCCGCGTGCCCTGGATCGTAAGCTGGCCCGGCACCGTGAAGGCCGGCGGCAAGTCGGACGCGCTGATCAGCCAGGTAGACCTTTACGCCACTTTCGCGAAACTGACCGGCCAGAAATTACCCGGGAATGCCGCGCCAGACAGTCACGACCTGTTGCCCGCGTTCCTGGGCAAAAAGCCGGAAGGCCGCTCCTGGCTCGTGTTGCAGGGCGGGTCATTGTCGCTCGTGCAGGGTAACTGGAAATACATCACCCCGTCGAAAGGCGCCAGGCTCCTGAAAGAAGTGAATATCGAATCCGGTAACGACGAGGAGCCGCAGCTGTATGATCTGCGGGCAGACATCGGAGAAAAACAGAACCTCGCGTCGCAGTATCCGGACAAGGTGAAAGCCATGGCCGCAGCGCTCGAGCAATTGAAAAACGCATCGCAGACCCGATAGAAGAATAATACAAACGGAACGGCCCGGAGCGTTTGCTTCGGGCCGTTCGTTTTTTGTTATCATGGAAAATCAGAACGCGCTGGCGGTATTGAGCATTTCCATATCGTCGGCATCCAGCTGCAGCGAAATGGCGCCGATGAGCTCATCGAGCTGATGGAGGTTGGTGGCGCTGGCGATGGGTGCGGTCACGGTGGGGCGGTTCTTCACCCACGAAATGGCTACCATGCCGGGTTTGGACTGATGTTTGGCCGCTACGGAATCGAGCGCTTCCAGGATGCGGGTGCCGCGCTCGTTGAAATATTTTCCGAGGAATTTGGCGCGCGGGCTGCCGGCAATATCGGCTGCGGAACGGTATTTGCCGGTAAGGAAGCCGCTGGCGAGGGAGAAATACGGGATTACGCCGAGGCGGTGTTCAGATGCGTAGGCCGCGTATCCGGTTTCGTATTTTTCGCGGTCGAACAGGTTGTATTCGGGCTGGAGGGTTTGATAAGCCGGCCATCCGTGGTCTTTGCTGATGGCGGCGGAAGCCGCGATGCGCGGCAGCGTCATGTTGCTGGTGCCGATATGGCGGACTTTCCCGGCGGAAATGAGGGATGCGTAGGCTTCGAGGGTTTCTTCGACCGGCGTTTCCGGATCGTCGTAATGCGACTGGTAAAGATCGATGTGATCGGTTTGCAGGCGGCGGAGGGAATCTTCTATGGCAGAAAGGATGTACGCCTTGCGCAGGCCTCGCTTTTCTTCCGAAATCACCCCGCCCACTTTGGTGGCCAGCACGATGTTGCCGCGTTTCCCGGAAGCCTTGAGCCATTTGCCGATCACCCGTTCGGAGGTGCCGGGACTGTTGCCCGGGGCCCAGCGGGAATAGGTATCAGCCGTGTCGATGGCGTTGAATCCCGCGTCGGTAAAGGCGTCCAGCAGGCGGAAAGACATTTGTTCGTCGGCCGTCCAGCCCAGCACGTTCCCGCCGAACATCAGCGGAGCGATGGCGAGGCCGGTATTACCCAAAGTTCTTTTATCCATGCGCATGATTTTTAAGGGTCATAAAGCTAAAACTTAAATTGCAGGAAAAATGTTTACACACATATCAAATCCGTTCACATGAAAGTATTCATCACCCGGCAGATTCCAGAAACGGGTATTCAACTGCTGCGCGACGCAGGTATCGAATTCACGGAGCATACGGAAAAGCGGAACCTCTCACCGGAAGAGCTGGTGGCGGCCTGCAAGGCGCATGATGCGTTGCTGAGCGTGGGCGGGAACAGGCTGAAAGCGGATTTTTTACAGGCATGCCGGCATTTGAAAGTGATCGCGCTCATGTCTGCCGGGTACGACAACCTGGATGTGGATACCGCAAAGGCACTGGGGATCCCGGTGGGGAATACGCCGGGTGTTTTGAGCAATGCCACGGCCGATACGGCTTTCCTGTTGATGCTGGCCGTTTCGCGCAAGGCGTTTTACATGCATAAGCGGATCGAAAAGGGCGAATGGGGATTCTTCGACCCCACGGCCAATCTCGGGATAGAGCTCAACGGCCGGACGCTGGGCGTTTTCGGGCTGGGGAGCATCGGCACTGCGCTGGCGCGGAAATGCCGTGGCGCGTTCGATATGGAAGTGATCTATCACAACCGCAGCCGGAACGAAGCCGCGGAAAAGGAACTGGGCGCGCGATATGTGTGCTTCGATGAACTGCTGGCCCAAAGCGACGTACTGAGCGTTCATGCTGCGCTCTCACCGCAAACGGAAGGGATCTTCAATGCGGAGGCCTTCGGGAAAATGAAGCCCACGGCCATATTCGTGAATGCCGCCCGCGGATCGATGCACCAGGAAAACGATTTGCTGGAAGCCTTGCGGACGCACCGTATCTGGGGCGCCGGCCTCGATGTCACCCACCCCGAACCCATGGACCGGAACAACCTGTTGCTGCAAATGCCCAATGTGGCCGTGCTGCCGCATATTGGTTCGGCTACGGAAGAAGCGCGCGGGGGAATGGCGCGGATGGCGGCGGAAAATATCATCGCGGGCCTGAAGGGCGGACCGCTCCCGCATCCGATCCGGTAAAACAACCGGCGCCGCTTACCGAAAAGGCCGCCCTCGTGCTGCCGCATTTTCCGGATACCAATCACACATTCGTCTGGCGAAACTGGCCGCTGGTGCCGCGCGATACGCTCGCCCGCGTGGCAGGCACTTCCGCGTAAAACATCCTTTCCACCGGCCTGGCCATGGCGGGAGGTGGCGGTGCATTTCGCAGTGCGGAGAACCAGTGCGAATGTATCGCGTTGCGGGGTGATGAGGGAGGGAAGGCGTGGGTGAAGATTTGCTGGAGCAGGTGTTGAATTGCCGGTTTTTGCTGGATGCGCCGGGGGCTGAAAAATATTTCTTAATCCCAAGTGAGGGCTTTTCCCGCGGCAAACGAATACTATGCAGATACGGGTGATTTCATTAACTTAATAGTGTTATCATTTTATGAAGCCTGTTTACGTAGCCCTGATATGTTTACTATTCACGTTATTTTCCGGATGTCGTAAGAAGGACGACGCGGCGCCACCGTCAACGGGGCGGAGGGAGATGGTGGAAGGTTCCTGGAAGCAGAAGGACCTTGTGATTGCGGTGAGCGTGAAACTGGGAGGTCAGAATATTCCTGCGGGAACGAGCATGATGGTGTTAGCGCCGATGCTGGGGCCTGGAGGGGCGCTGATCACCTGTACGAAGAACAATACTTACAGTTTTAATAAGGACAATACCATGAAGGTGGCGGGTTGTACGGAACTTTTATTTCCTGTTACGGGGAATGACGGAACCTGGTCCCTGGATATCTATGATGCCGTGTTGCTGCTCAAATCTGCGCAGGGCAATCCGGACCCGCACTGGATAGACGAATTGACGGATAAAACCCTGAAAATTTCCATTACAGCGGTCATTCCGAATGTGGCGACGGTTCCGTTGACGCTGATACTTGAGAAATCGTGACCTGAATACGATTGATATTATTGAATCATATGCGATACACCGCGCAGGATATCAGGCTAGGAAATAAGGATGCCTTCCGGATGGTATATCAATTATATCATCAGAAGTTGTATTACTTCACGCTGCGGCATGTGCAATCTGCATATGTTGCGGAGGAGACGGTGCAATTGACGTTTATCCGGATGTGGGAGCGTCGGGAGTCCTTATCGCCGGAAGTTTCGATATCGCAGCAATTATTCCGGATCGCGAAAAGTATCATGATTGATTTGTTGCGGAAGGAATATGTGCGGGACCGGCATATGGGGGTGTATTCCGAAGGGCAGGAGCGGGAATCCCCGGCGTTTGATCTGGAAGGGAAGGAGGAATTGGAGCGGGTGTATTTTTATTTGGAGCATTTGTCGCCGGTGCGGCGGCATGTTTTCCGGATGAGCCGTTTGGAGGGCTGGACGTACCAACAGATCGCAGAGGCTTTATCGATTTCGCCGCGTACGGTGGAGAATCATGTGTTGCGGGCGGTGAGCCAGTTGCGGAAAGCGTTGTTGTGATACAGGATTGGGAGTTGGATGGGAGTTGGATGGAATTTGGGCGAAGGGTATGGGGGATGTGTGGGATTGGATGAAGGAGCATGGAAGCTTATAGTAACGTATGGTAGCAGATGGAAGAATATGGAACGAGATGGAATGAAATGGAAAATGTGTGGAAGATGAATAGAAAATGGGTGAAGCGTATGGGAGATGTGTGGAGTTGGATGAAGGAAAATGGAAGCGTAAGGTAGCAGAGGGAATGAAATGGAAAATGTGTGGAAAATGAATAGAAAATGGGTGAAGCGTATGGGAATTGTGTGGAGTTGGATGAAGGAAGATGGAAGCGTATGGTGGCAGATGGAAAGAATTGGAAAATGTGTGGAATAAGGATGGGAAAATGAGTGGAAGTGTATGGTAGCAGATGGATGAAGAGGGAAAATGTGTGGACGCCGTACGAAAATCAGGCTTAGTCATGCAGTTAACATAGTAATAGAGGAGGGCGCTTCTGGTATAGGCCCTATCTCCGCAATCAGACATTCAATGTACAGATGACCGAAATTACATCCCATATGATCCAGCGTTACTTCCGGAACGAATGTACGGAAGCAGAAACCGCTATGGTAAAGGCGTGGTTGTTGCAGCATCCCGACGAGCTGGAGCACTACCTTACCGAAGAGCAATGGGAACAGTTTCATCCGGAGGGCCGTTTGCCCGAAGGAGTATCCGCATCGATGTACGGGCAGATCGAAGCACATATCGAAGCATCCGGCGATGGGTGGAATAATGGTGACAGGAGCAGAGTTGAGGGGGATCCGGGCAAAGATCCGGATGGGGATTTATGGAAGTCGCCTGACGAAAAATATGGTGATGCATCGGGAAATGAATCGGATGAAAGATTCAGGGTATCATTCGCTGGAGAAACAGGTGACGTTTTTGGGAACGCATCCGGTAAATCGTTGGATGAAGCGGCCGGAAGTAAAATGCGTGATGCGTGGGAAAAGGGATCGGGTGAGAGATTCGGGAATTCGTCTGTTGATATATTCCAAAATGCATCCGGGGTCGTATTCTGTGATTCATCCGGCCAATCAACAGCGGATCCGACTGCTGAAGAATTTGGGAATGCCGCCATTGAACCTTCCCGCCACAGGAGGCGCTGGAACCCTGTATGGCGCCTCCCTGCCGTAGCAGCCATGCTGGCGGCTGCCGTCGCTACCTGGTATTTCACGCGGCCCGCTACAAAACCCATCCTGGCAGTGAGCCAAGATGTAGAAGCGCCCGTCGGATTCCTGGAAAACACGACCGGCAAACCCCTCACGCACCGGCTCCCCGACGGCTCCGGCGTACTCCTCCAACCAGGCGCCTCCCTCCGGTACAAAAATCCATTCCCTACCAATCAAAGAAATATCACCCTGTCCGGCAAAGCCCGGTTCAACGTAGCCCGGAACCCCGCTCCATTCACCGTTTCCGCCGGCAAAACGAACACCACCGCCCTCGGCACCGTATTCGAAATCACCTCGGTACCCGGTAAAGCCACCACCGTTCTCCTCATCAGCGGAAAAGTTAAAGTGCAGGCGGGTAACGAAAAAGATATCATCCTCCGCCCCGGAGAACTCCTCCGGTACGACGCGTCCCTGCACTCCGTACAAGTCTCCCGGCCAGCGCCCCCCGCCCGCAAAAGCCCCGCCCTCGCCGCCGTTCCATCCCTCAAAGAAATAATTCCCGCAACCGCCATCATACATTTCGACAATACACCGCTCACAACTCTCTTCCGGCAACTGGAATCCCGCCAAAACCTGCACGTGCTGTACGACCCGGCACTGCTGCGCGACAGGTATTTCACCGGATCGTTCAACAGCGGTAAAGAATCCCTGGACAATTTCCTGCAGACGATCGCCGTGCTGAATAACCTGCAGATACGCCGCTCGGGCGACAGCTTGCTGATCTCCCCCTAAACATCACCCGTACCCGGCAGCACCACTGCACAGGGCGCATCCTATACTCTTAAAATCATTACCGATATGAGACCACGTTTACGCTCTATTTCGGGAAAGGCCTTCCTTTTGCTGTTGCTGTGCTGGAATATCACCGCCTCCGCACAAACCACCGCCACCCCCTCCGTAACCGGCATCGTCCGGAACGAAGCCATGCAGCCGGTAGAAGGCGTTGCCGTAGAATTGTTCAACGAATCGGCCCGCGCGCTGGGACAAGCCGTCACCAACGACAAAGGCGTTTTCGTCATGACGAAAGTCCCGCCCGGTGGCCCGTATTATTTTGTGTTCTCGCACGTAGCCTACATGCGCGACACCTTGCGCAACTACTCCGTCCAGGAAGCGGCAAGGGCCACGCTTTCCGTGGTGCTGCAAGAGAAAAGCCGCGAACTGGGCGCCGTCACCGTCACCGCCCTCGGTATCAGAAGGGCCACCCGCTCACTCGGGTACTCGGTGGAAGAGCTCGGTTCCCGCGAATTTAACCGAGTAACACAGGAAAATTTCCTCAACGCCATGTCAGGGAAAATGGCCGGCGTCACCATCAGCAGCACCGGCGGAACAGGTTCTTCGGTAAATATGGTCATCCGCGGCGCCACATCGCTCAGCAGCGACAATCAGCCGCTGTTCGTCATAGACGGCGTGCCGGTCGCCAATTCCCTCAACAATATCAGCGAGATCGGCAGTAACAACAAAGTCGATTACGGCAACGCGATCTCCGATATCAATATGGACAATATCGAAAGCGTAACCGTGCTCAAAGGCCCCAGCGCCGCGGCATTATACGGCTCCCGCGCGGGCAACGGCGTTGTCATCATCACCACCAAAACCGGCCGGAAAGTAGACCGGCTAACGGTCAACGCCGCGCAAAACGTCGTGTTCGACATCCCTTACAAATACCTCCAATGGCAAACCAAATTCGGGTCGGGACAATTTTCCGGCATCCCGGTTTCGCGGAGCGGCAATTTGCTCACCAATCCCTTCGGCTCCCTCGTCTCCGAAAACATCGACGCCACTTACGGCGCGCAGCTCGATATGGGGTATGAGGAAGTACAATGGAACAGTCCGCTGGATGCCAACGGGAAAAAGGTCCCTAAGCCGCTCGTATCTTACCCGGACAATGCGAAGGATTTCGTGAACACGGGCATCACATCCGCTTCCAATCTATCGATCGCCAACAATAACGACCTGATCGCCTACCGCATGTCTTACGCGAACATGACGAACAAAGGCATCATCCCCAATACCGACCTGTTCCGCAATGCGCTCAACCTGAACGCCACAATGCGCCTCAACCAAAAACTGAGCGTGAGCGCGAACGTCGATTACAGCCGGAGCAATTCCAACAACCGACCCGCCGGCGACCGCGGTACAAATCCCCTGCAATGGCTCTACAGCCTAAGTCCCCACATCGATATCAACGAACTGCGCGATTACTGGATGCCGGGGCAGGAGGGGATTCAGCAGCGAACGCAGTCGAACGGAGTTTTCAATAATCCCTGGTTCCTTGCGTACGAAGTGCAGAATGGCTTCGTGCGCGACCGTGTTTTCGGGAACATCCATGCCGACTGGCAGATCACGCCGCACCTGAACCTCATGGTCCGTTATGCGCTGGATACCTATCGGGAAGAAAGAGAAACGAAAATCGCCAGCAGTTACCTCGATTCGCGCAATGGTGCTTACGGCGTCATCGGGATCAGTCATATGGAACGGAATACGGACGCGTTGCTGACTTATAAACAAAGTGCGGGACAGTTCGATTTTTCCGTGTCCGCCGGCGGCAACCTGCGCTATCAAACAGGCAAAACCGTCAGCAATACGAATAAGCCCGGCACAGGGCTCATCGTTCCCGGCGTGTTTACCCTGCAAAACATCCTTCCCGAAAACCTCGATGCCTGGACGAGCCGCTATGAAAAAGGCGTGCACAGCGTGTACGGGACCGCCAACGTCGGCTATCGCGACCGCATTTATCTCGATATAACGGGCAGAACAGACTGGTCGAGCACATTGCCGGACGCAGCGCCGTATTTCTACCCCAGCGCCTCGCTGAGCGTGCTGGCCGATAAACTGGCGGGATGGGACCATCGCAACGTGAACATGATCAAACTGCGGGCGGGCATCGCGAAAGTGGGCAACGACGCATCGCCCTACCAACTCCAGGCGGTGCTGAACAATGCCGGTGCATGGGGCAATATTCCGCGGCTCGGCACTTCGGGCACGCTGCTCAATCCTTACCTTAAACCGGAAATCGCTACGTCGTACGAAGCCGGAACGGATGTGGTCCTTTTCAAGGACCGGTTACGGTTCAATTTCACGTATTATGTCGTGGAAAATAAGAACCAGATTTTCAGTACCAAGATCCCGCCATCGTCCGGTTACTCCAGCAAGAACATCAACGCGGGATTGCTGCGCAGCCGCGGCGTGGAAGTGACCATAGGCGGAACGCCGGTGCTGAAAAAGGATTTCCGGTGGGACGTAAACCTCAACCTCACGCGCAACCGCACCCGCATCGCCAGCCTCACGGAAGACATGCCTTATTACGTGTTGTGGGAAGAAGGGCGTGGCGGCGCCTGGACGTATGTCGGCGAAGACATCGGCGATATTTACGATGCGGAACTGGTGACGGTGAAAGACGGGAAATCGCCGTATTTCGGGTATCCCATCCTCGACGCGGTCGGTAAATGGCAGGCGATCGACGCGCAGAATACCCGCAACAAGATCGGCAATTTCAATCCTGATTTCGTACTCGGCGGTCAAACCACGATCAGTTATAGACGATTTTCGCTGGCGATGACTTTTGACTGGCGGAATGGCGGTGATTTCGTGTCGCAAACGTACCGTTACGGGGAAGAGCACGGCAATTCGCAACGTTTCCTCGACAAGCTGATCAACCCCGGCAACATGCGTGGCGAAGATTTGGCCAATTACCTGAAAGCCAACCAGGACCGGCTCATCCGCGTCAACGGGAATTATTTTCCGCTGGTGGGCGGGCCTACGCCGGAATATAACGGCTATCCCTTCACATATGGCCCGTACACATTGCCGTATGGCGGCGTGTTCATTCCCGGCGTCCGGCCGACGGGGTTCGATCCGCAGGGAAGTCCGACCGGATTCGCCGAAAATCTCGGCGGACCGGGAACGCTGACGCTGCCGTATGCGGGCAGTACCACCTGGTCTTTCACCCGTGCGTTCCTGTTTCCCGCGTCGTACCTGAAATTGCGGGAAGTGGCGTTGTCTTACGAAATCCCCGGCAGTATCGTGAAGCGCATCGGGGCAAGGAGCGCGGGTTTTTCCGTGTACAGCCGCAACATTATTTTGTGGACGGCGGCCAGGATCGGCGTGGATCCCGAACAGGCGTACCAGCCGGCGTCGGGCGTGCAAGGGTCGGGGATCCAGTTCAAGCAGGGCATAGAGCGGTACAACGTGACGCCCTGGTCGATCCCGATCGGTTTCAAACTAAACCTGACATTTTAAAATATTCGACATGAAAAGCAGTCAGACCCTCATCGTATGTTGCCTCCTGATGCTCTCGGCCCCATCGTGCCGGAAGCACCTCATGTCGCTCAACGAGAATCCCAACGGCGCCAATCCCGACAAAACCAACCCCAGCTTCGTGCTGTCTACCGTGCTCACCGAAACGGGGAAGAGCTACGTGAACCTCGGGTTCCAGGACCTCGCCGGCGTGATGCAGCATACGCAGAAAGACGGATGGGTAGGCACCCACAATGAATACGACTGGGGCGGCAGCAACAGCTGGACCGCCTATTACGACATCCTCCGCAATAACCAGTTGGTGCTGGATAAAGCCAAAGCAGCGGGTTTTGAACTGCACGAAGGCGTGGCGCTGGTGATGAAAGCCATGCTGTTCGGCCTGTTGACCGATCTCTATGGAGACGTCCCCTACAGCCAGGCGCTCCGTGGCGACCAGGAAGGTCCCGGCAACGCCGCGCCCGCCTGTGACCCCCAGCAGCAGGTCTACACCGGCATCCTGCAAGACCTCGACCGCGCCAATCAACTCCTGTCCAAACCTAAAAACCAATACACCGCACCTATCGATCTCGTAGACGTCTACTACCAGGGCGACCCCGCCAAATGGCGGAAAATGGCCAATTCCCTCGCGCTCCGGTATTACTTGCGCCTCGCCGAAAAATTGCCGGCGGTGGCCAGACCGGGTATTGAAAAGATCGTAGGCGCGCCGGACCAGTATCCGCTGATCCTCAATGCATCAGACGATGCTACCATGGCTTTCATCGGTACGAGCGACGCGGATTCATGGCCCGTTAACGCCACGTACGACCGCGAAGCCGGCAGCCGTTACCGCCGCATCAAAATGTGCAGTACATTCGTGAATATGCTGCAATCGCTCGGCGATCCGCGGCTGGGTGTCTGGGGTAGGAAAGTGGAATGTTTTCTGTTGGTGGACGACACCAGGCCCGCCGGCACCGGGAACATCTATCAACCGCGGGATACCATCGTCAACGGCGAGCCGCGCAAGGTGCGCTACATATCGCCCGATGTGCTGGCTTCCAGGGGCCTCACGACCGCAGACATCGATCAGGACGTGGATTACGTTGGGCTTCCGCCTGCGCTGGCCGGTCCGGCGGTGTACAACATGAGCAACGACGCGGCGCAGGCATCCACCAACGCGCATGTGTCGTGGTTGAACGAAATTTACAAGGAAGCGAAAGGCCCCTTGTTGAAAGCGCGCTTCATTTCCGCGGCGGAAGTTCATTTCATCCTGGCCGAAGCCGCGCTGAAAGGTTGGGCCGCGGGCGATGCGGAAACGCATTACCGCAAAGGGATCGAAGCGTCTTTTGCCACCTGGGGCGTGACGGCGAAATTGGCGGCCTACCTGGCCGGCCCGGCCGGGACTTTCCAGGGAACGCAGCGGCAGATCATCGAACAGAAATGGATCGCGGCATGGACGAACGCCACGGAAGCCTGGGCGGATTACAAACGCACGGGTTATCCTGTGCTGACCGCTGGTCCCAATGCGAAAGGGCCAGTGGTGCCCGTCCGTTTTTACTATATGCTCGACGAACGAAACCTGAACAACACCAATATCATGGCCGCCGCGGCGAAGCTGGAGATAACCACCTATTCCGCCTTCGGCGCCAACGGTCCGCAGAACAGCCCCTGGTCCAAACCCTGGGTCATCAGCGGCACCGGCAAACCCTGGTAAGAAACCCAAAATTCCGATGCATTATGAGATACAGCATGTTGAAAACGCTTAACATTTTACTGGTAGCCCTCCTGGCGGCAAGCGCCGCCCGCGCACAGGTGACGCCGGAAACAGCCCTCCGGTCCTACCTCAACAACGACGACAAATCGTTCCAATGGACCGTCCGCGACTCCTTCGAAGTGGCCGATATCACCGCTTATTCCGTAGCCCTCACGTCGCAAAAATGGCGTGAGCATACCTGGAAACATCAGCTGATGGTTTTTGTACCGAAAATGGTGAAACATAACGGCGCTTTGCTGTTCATCACCGGCGGTTCGTTGAAAGAAGGTGAGCCGCGATGGACGGGCGCCAACGATAAATTATACCAGGCCATCGGCCAGATCGCGCACGACCGGCAGGCCATCACGGCGGTGCTGCGGCAAACGCCCAACCAGCCGCTGTATAACGACCTCACCGAAGATGCGCTGATTTCCTACACCCTGCACAACTTCAAACAATCGAAAGACTACACCTGGCCGCTGCTGTTCCCGATGGTGAAAAGCGCCGTCCGCGCGATGGACGCCGTGCAGGAACTTTCCCGGGGCCGCGCCGCCAAACCGGTAGAAAAGTTCGTGGTAGCGGGGGCTTCCAAGCGCGGGTGGACCACCTGGCTGACCGGCGCAAGCGACGGCCGCGTGAAAGCCATCGCCCCGATGGTGATCGATATCCTCAACATGCCCAAAAGCCTCGACTACCAGATCGAGACCTGGAAAGAATACAGCATCCAGATCGAGGATTACGTGAAACTCGGTATCCCGCAACAGACGGGCACGGCAGAAGGAAAAGCCATCACCGCGATGGTAGACCCGTACAGCTACCGCAAGCAGCTGGACATGCCGAAAATGTTGTTCATGGGCACGAACGATGAATATTGGGTGGTAGACAACGTGAAGAATTATATCAGCGACATCCCCGGCAAATACCTCCTCAATTACGTTCCGAACGCCGGGCACAACATGGGCGATGGAAAGCAGGTCATGAACGGGCTGAGCGCCTTTTTCGGCATCACTTTCAACGGGCAGCACTATCCTGAATGCAGCTATACCGTGAAAAAGAAAGGCAAGGAGGTGACCCTCAACATCAAGGCTACTTCCGACAAGCTCGAAGACGTGGTAGTTTGGACAGCCTCTTCGCCCGACCTGGATTTCCGCAACGACAAATGGACGTCCACCAGCCTGGGGATTTCCGCGACGTCGAACGTTTCGGTGTCTCGCGCATTGCCGGCAACGGGTTATCAGGCATTTTACGTAGACCTGAAGTACAGCCAGGAAAGTGGTGATCCGTACACGGTGAGCACCCGCGTGTTCCTGACAGACACGGAGAAGGTCCGTTAAAATAAACAAGTCTTGGAATCGACAGGGGGACCTCCGGGCGGAGGTTCCCCTTTTTTATGCGAAAGTACCCGGCAGCAACTCAGACCATTGCATCCCTCCCGGCAATTGGCTGTTGCTGAATTCGATATGGATAACGCGCCGGCGGCGGTTGTTGGTGGTACGGCCGGAAGCATGCAGCAGCAATGGGCGCATGAGCATCACGCCGCCGCGGGGAACAGCGCAGGAAACTTCCGTTTCCCGCTGCCAGTCGATCGTTTCGGGACGGTAGACGCCTTTGCGGTGGGAGCCGGGGACCACGCGCAGCGCGCCGTTGTGCTCGTCAGTATCGTCGAGGTGGATGCGGAGCGTAAGGTTGTTTTCGAGAATGGGAAGCGGTGGTTGTACGGCGAACTGGCCGGGCTTCACCGTCCAGGGGCCGAAGCCTTCTGCGTCGGATTTTTTATCGACCGAAATGGTGAGGTCCTGGTGGTAAGATACGAACCAGTTCGATTCCGGGGGCTTGTCGAAATAGATGGATTTAACGGGGCGATAACCGCTTCCTGCAAAATTTTCCACGAGTTGCAACAATTCATCGGTGAGCACGAGCGGCTGAACGGCAGGCACCTCGTGCAGGAATCGCCGCACGGCAAACAGATCGGCCGATTTTCGGAAAGTAGGCTGGGAATGGTCCGTTGCATCGATCGCCTGAACGATCGCATGTATCTGTTGGCCCGAAAACAGCGGTGGCGTAATGGCGAAGCCGTTTTCGGAAAATTGCGGGGCAGAAGGGAAGCCGGAAGTCATGGCTAAAAATAAGCATTCGCCCCAGATATCCTATCCGCGCATTGATAAACCTGTCCGTCGAAACCAAATCTATCTGAAATCCTGCAAATGGGGTGGCCAGACAACACTTTTGGGCGAGATGTGTTATATATGTCCGTGCCGTAACGTCCCCGAAAACTCCCGGGATTCAATAGACCCCATTGACGAAACCCTTTACGGCAGCAGGAGGTGGCTGTTTGGCGCGTGTATTTCTTTTACTTTTCCATTTATCATCTAATAAATCTGCATTATGCCTATCGTAAAAGTCATCGAGATCATCGCTTCGTCAGAAAAAAGCCTGGACGATGCGATCCGTAATGCTGTTACGGAAGTGAGCAAAACCATCCATAACGTGGATTCCGTGTATGTGAAAGATATCAAGGTGCATGTGAAAGACGGCAAGATCACTACGTTCGGCTGCATTTGCAAGGTTTCTTTCCGGTTAGACGAAGCGCATCGCTAAAAACATTTCGGCGGAAGCGGGTGACCCCATAAAGGTACGCGTGCCCGGCCAGCCCTGTCGGGAACTGGCCGGATACTGATTTTATTGTGCTGGCGGCGCGTACATAACGATATCGATCCCGATACCGTTGGGGTCTTCGATGGCGAAGTGGCGATCGCCCCAGGGCTCGTTGCGCAATTCTATGCGGATCGCAACGCCTTTGGATTTCAATTCCTTATATATTTTATCTACGTCATCCACCTCGATGGTCAGGTATACACCCTGGCCGCCGAACGCCGGTTGGAACAACGGTTGCTGCGACGGATGTTTCGGCAGCAGGAAGCTGATTTCTGCTGCATGGCCCGGCGTGTGCATGAGCAGGTAGAATTCGTTTTCGAACGTAACACCGAACCCCAGCGTTTCGGTGTAGAATTTTTTTGTTTCCGCGAGCTTGGGCGTGATGATCCCGGCGTTCATTTTCATGGTCGGAGGTTTTGTGTTTTTTTGAGCGAATAGCGGTAAGGAGAAAAGCAGCATGGCCGCCAGTAAGATATTTTTTTGCATGATGTACGGCTGTTTGATGATGACGGTACAAAGGTCGGCCGGTACCGTCCGGGATCATAGTACAAAACGGACATAATACTACCGCCGCCATGCCTGGCCGGGCGTAAGGCCGTAAAACCGCCTGAATTCACGGATGAAATGGGATTGATCGTAATAGCCGGCGTCGAAGAAAAGCTTGTCTTCCCGCAGGCTCCGCGACGAAGGTTTCGCCTGTAATATCCGCTGGAAGCGGACGATACTGCTGAAGGCCTTGGGCGTATCGCCGACGTATTGCCCGAACATCCGGCGCAGTTGCCGCGGGCTGATCCCTGTCTGGATTTCCTTCTCCAGTTGAATGGTGCCGTTGTGGCGGAGGATGAGATCGAGGGCTTCGTAGAAACGCCTGTCGGGACTGAACGTTTTGCCGCCGATGAGGCCGAGGAGGAGCTCGTCGAGCACCAATGCCAGCGCTTCCGGTTTTTGGATGCCGGCGCATCTGTCGGCCAGTTGGCGGGTCAGCTGCGGATCGATGGCGGCGAGGCTTTCCGTTTTCCCGGTAAAGGCATCGGCCGGAATGTGGTAGAGTTGTGGAAAGATGCCGGGTAGGAAGCGGATTCCGGCGAAATGAAAATCCCCCGTCAGCGGAAACTCCGTATAGGCGTCGGAAATGCCCATCAACCAGGTTTCAGCGGCGTTCCCCGGCACGAAGAAAATATCCATACAGCCATCGGCCACCACCCGGTACGGAAACGGTTCCACGGCCGCCACATTCGTTTTCAGCTGCCAGTAACAATAAATATAAGGCTGCAGGGCAGGACAGGGAAGCATTTCCACATACGAAACCGCCTCGTCCGACGCGGAAACCGCGGGCTGGACGGGTTTGTAGAGATCCCGGATGTGGGTGAACTGCTGCATGCTGCCGGTATAGCTGGTCTTCGGCAAGGTACCGAATCCTGCCGGCACGGGAAAATTTTACCGCTGCGAGGCGGCCTGCAGAGATAAGGGGCCCCAGGCCGGGGGCGCTTTCGTTTTTGCGGGGAGGGGCCCAAAATAATGGGAACGGTCCCGCATTTTGGGGGCAAATTCACCGGCGGGAAATGTCACGTATGGGGATCTGGAAATTATATCGGTTGATTCTCAATCAGATATCTATGCAGATCCCGTTGAAAAAGTTCTGTGGCAATTCATCGAAATGTCGATAAATTTGTCGATACCAATTTCAAAGGGGATTAAACACGTTGTCTACGTCTACGCTATACGAGAAAGAGTGGCTGCAAATGGCCTCCGATGGGGATGAGCTGGCTTTCACCCACCTTTTTCATGCATACAAGTTCAAGCTGTACGGCTTCATCAGCAAGCTGACCGGTTCGCCGGCCACGGCGGAGGATGTGGTGCAGGACGTGTTCCTGAAACTTTGGAAAGACCGGAAGTCGCTCCGCGACGTGGATTCTTTCGGCAGTTATCTCTTCCGGATGGCGCAAAACCACGCCATCAACGGTTTCCGGAAAATGGCGCGGGAAGAGAACGTCATCCGCCAGTTGCATACGGACGAAGCGCCGGCGCACAGCACCCCCCAATCCCATATTTCCCTGAAAGAGACCCGCGAGCTGTTGCACCGGGCCATCCAGCAATTGCCGCCCCGTCAAAAAGCCATTTACCTCCTCAGCCGGGAAGAGGGCGTCAAGCACGAAGAAATCGCCCGGAGGCTGCATATCACCACCGGCACCGTGAAAAACCACATGATCCAGGCGCTGCGCACCCTCCGCGAAACGCTCAGCCGGCACCCCCATTCCCTCGAAATCCTCCTGTTGCCCTGCCTCGTGTTTCCTTTTTGTTAAATTTTTTTTCAAGACAACTATGCCTATCGCTTCCGGCGGTTGTCTTTATCTGTAGCGACGCCACGGGCGGGCTCACGTTATTTTAATTTTCAACCATATGTCTAACGCAAGGATCCAATATCTCGTCAACCGCTTTTTTGAGGGCGCCAGTTCGGAAGACGAACGGCAGGAGTTGGCCGACTGGGTAAACCGGTCTGCATCCGACGCGGCATTGCAATCGGTGCTGGAAGAAGCCTGGCGCAATTATGAGCCGTCGGCCGCCGACCGGCAACTTGGAGAAGTTGCCATGGAGCGCGTATATGCCCGGATTTCCGAAGAAACGGACCGTACGCGGATGCGCATCTCCTGGTGGAAACCCGCTGCTGCAGCCGCTGTGCTGCTCCTGGCGGGCCTCGGCATCTGGAAAGGTACAAGGCCGGCGCAGGAACCCCTTGCAAACGTACAGGAGGAAATTACCAACGATGTAATGCCCGGCGGCGAAAAGGCCGTGCTCACCCTCTCCAACGGGCGGCAGATTGTGCTGGACAGTGCGGCAGACGGGCTGCTGGCGCAACAGGGCGGCACTTCCGTCAATAAACTATCCAACGGCCAGCTTGTATATGACGGCAAAGACAATAGGGGAGGGGAAATCGTATATAATACCATGACCACCCCCCGCGGCGGCCAATACCGCCTCACATTGCCCGACGGCACGAAGGCCTGGCTCAATTCCGCTTCCTCCATCACTTTCCCCACCGCGTTCGCGGGCGCCGTGCGCAGCGTGGCGATCACCGGCGAGGTATATCTCGAAGTGTCGAAAGACGAGAAGAAGCCCTTCACCGTAAAAGCCGATGGGGTAGGCATAGCCGTACTGGGCACGCATTTCAACGTCAGCGCATATCCTGAAGACGGCGCCGTGCGCACTACGCTGCTGGAAGGGAAAGTGAAAGTCTCCACCGCCGCAGGCACCCGCACTATCGCCCCGGGCGAGCAGGCGCAGGCCGGCAACGGGCGGCTGGATGTGCGTCAAAACGTAAACCTGGACCAGGTGATGGGATGGAAGAACGGACGGTTCGTGTTTGAAGGGGAACCCATCGCCCGCGTCATGAACCAGCTTTCCCGCTGGTACGATGTGGAAGTGGGAGACATCGAGCAGGTAGACGATCGTTTCTACCTCGACCTGCCCCGCAGCAAAAAACTCTCCGATGTGCTCAAGGCACTCGAATTAACAGGCAAAGTCAAATTTAAAATAGAAGGAAAAAAAATCATCGTTATGAAGTAAAACACCACGTACGCAAGTGCCAGACATAAAAACGCCCTGCCTGGTCCGCAGGGCGCTAAAGGTCTGAGTTCTTAAAACAGTCCACTCTGATAGAAAGTTTATTGAATCACTCAAACTATGCAAATCTATGCATTTAAAGCTCCTTTATGCCTTCCTGCCGGAGGGTATTAACAAAAAATTGCGGATCATGAAACTCACCGCTTTGTTCCTGTTGTCTGCATGTATGTGCGTGAGCGCCAAAACGCTCAGTCAACAGGTGACTATTTCGGAGAAGAACGCTCCCCTGGAAAAGGTGTTCCGGGAGATCAAGCGCCAGACCGGTTTTTCCTTCGTGTACACGGCCAAACAACTCGAAAAGGCCGCGCCGGTAACGCTCTCCGTAAAAAACCGTCATATCGCCGAGGTGCTGGAAGCCTGCTTCCGGAACCAGCCGCTGGTATTTACGCTGTTAGACGATGTGGTGATCGTGAAAGAAAAGGCGGCTTCCGCAGCTGCCCGTTCGGAAATTCCCGATGCCAAACCGCTCATGCAGATTAAAGGCAAGGTGACCGACGAAAAGGGTGAGCCGCTTCCCGGGGCCACCATTCAGGTCAAAGGCACCCAGCGCGGCGCCGTTACCGACGGCGAAGGGAACTTCCAGTTGCAGGCCGATGCCGGCGCTATTCTGGTGATTTCCCAGATGGGTTTCGAAACCACGGAATTGCCCGCTTCGGAAAACATGAAAATCGTCATGAAAGTGAAGCAATCCGACCTGGAAGCCGTAGTTGTAGTGGGTTACGGCACCCAGAAGAAAGTGAACCTCACCGGTTCGGTGGCCGCCGTAACTTCCAAGCAACTGGCCGACCGTCCCGTAACCAACGTAGCCAGCGCCCTTCAGGGTACCATGGCAGGTGTGGCCGTAACAGCCGCCAACAGCGGCCAGCCCGGTAAAGACGGTGGCATCATCCGCGTTCGCGGTATCGGCACGCTGAACAATTCCAGCGCCATGGTGGTGGTAGACGGTGTGATCTCCAACATGAACAATGTGAACCCCGACGATATCGAATCCATTTCCGTATTGAAAGACGCGGCCTCCGCATCCATCTACGGTTCCCGCGCGGCCAACGGCGTGATCCTCGTCACTACCAAGAAAGGTAAGAAAGGCGCCCCCCAGATCGTATTCAACACTTATGTAGGCAAGCAAAAAGCCACCGCGCTGCCCGACTTCCTGCCCTCCTGGCAATCGGCTTCGCTGTACAACCAGGCCCAGGTAAACCAGGGCAATGCGCCTTACTATAAACCGGAAGAGATCCAGAAATTCAAAGACGGCTCCGATCCCTTCAATTACCCCAATACCGATTGGCTCGACATCGCCTACCAGGGCTCGGGCATCCAGCAAAACTATTACCTCGGCCTCAGCGGAGGCAGCGAAACAGGACAATACTCGCTGTCGCTCGGGATGTTCGACCAGGCGGGTCTCGTAGAGAAAACCAACGCCAAACGCTACACCACCCGCTTCAACATCAGCCAGCAACTGAGCCAGCGCCTGCGCGTTTCCGGTAACCTCGCCTACACTTACAACCCGGTGAAAGAACCTCAGTCCAGCTACCCCGGCGTGCCCGATTTCACCCAGATCATCCGCCAGTTCAACCGTATTTCGCCGACGGTTCCGTACAAGTTCGCCAATGGCCACTACGGTTACATCGCCGACGGCAGCCCGGCTGCATGGCTGGAATCGCCCAGCTTCCGGAACGATAATACTTCCGACCTGCTCGGCAACGTGTCTGCCGACCTGGAAATCATAAAAGGCCTGCATTTCAAGCCTTCACTGGCATATACCCAGCGTACGCTCCAGACCAAATCCTTCATCTCCGACATCCAGTACTACGACAAAAACGGTAATCCTACCATGTACCCCGGTCCCAACTCGCTGAAAGACGGCAGCCAGACCAACATGGTGGTTACCCACCAGGACCTCCTCGAATATGGCACCAGCTTCGGTAAACACAACCTGAAAGCGCTCGCCGGTTATTTCCAGGAGTATACCAAATACACCTTCAACGAAGGGTTCCGGAAAAACTTCCTGAACAACAACCTCAGCCAGCTGAACCTCGGTTCGGCAGACGGGCAGACCACCGGCGGTTATGCATATGAATCCGCTTTGCAGTCGCTCTTCGGCCGTATCAACTACGATTACGACGGTAAGTATCTCTTCGAAGCCAACATCCGCCGCGACGGTTCGAGCCGTTTCGCGAAGAAGAACCGCTGGGGCACTTTCCCCTCTTTCTCCGCAGGTTGGAACATCGATCGTGAAAACTTCTTCCAGGGAGTGAAACAATATGTGTCGGCCATGAAGCTTCGCGCTTCCTGGGGCGAACTGGGCAACCAGACGCTGGCAGACGATGGAGACAACCCCGCAGCGCCGTTCTATCCTTACGTCCCGATGTACTTCGGCAGCCAGAACTATGGTTTCGGCGGTGCGATCGCTCCGGGTATTTCCCTGCTCCGCGGCGCCAATGCCGACATCGTTTGGGAAACCACGGCAGAAACCAACGTTGGCCTGGACGCGTCCATCCTGGGCGGCAAGGTAAACCTGACGGTAGACTGGTTCAAGAAACGTACCCGCGACATCCTCATCGAAGTTCCCGTGAGCGCCGTGTACGGCCTCAAACCGCCTGCGCAGAACGCCGGTATCGTGGTGAACAAAGGCTGGGAATTCACGGTTGGGTATAGCGACAGCAAAGGCGACTTCAACTGGGGCGCTAACGGTAACGTATCGTTTATCCGCAACAACATCGAGAAATTCATTTCCAGCGGCCCCTCCGGCTATACGATCAAACGGGAAGGGTTGCCCATTAACGCATTCTGGGGTTATATCGCCGACGGCATCTTCCAGTCGAAAGCCGAAGTGGACGCTCACGCCAAACAGAACGGCAATACCAATGCAGGCGATATCCGTTACCGCGATCTCAACGGCGATAACGTCATCGATACCAAAGACAAGACCTATATCGGCAACTATTATCCGAAGGCTACCTACGGCCTCACGCTCAACGGCGGATGGAAAAGTTTCGACCTGACGGTGTTCTTCCAGGGCGCTGCGGGTGTGAAAACCTACATCGACGGTGGTAAACTGGGTAACGTAAACACTTCAGCAGGCAAACCTACTTCGGCCCTCCTCGATACCTGGTCTCCCGAAAACACGGGCGCTTCCCTTCCCAGGATCCTTTACACCTGGAAGCAGAACGACCAGTCCAGCATGCCTTCTTCCTTCTGGGTGAAAGACGCTTCTTACCTCCGCCTGAAAAACCTGCAGCTCGGCTATACCTTGCCCGACAACTTGCTCCGCCGCGTCGGCATCAAGCGTGCCAGGGTTTACTACAGCGGCCAGAATATCCTGACCTTCAGCGGTCTGTACAAATGGGTAGATCCCGAAGCGCCGAGCTCTTCCAGCATCTACTACTATCCGCAGGTGAAAGTGAATACGCTGGGCCTGAACGTAACATTCTAACGGAAGGTATCATTTAAAAAAACTGACAAATGAAAAGGAAGAACTTCATCATATTAACTGCAATATCTGCCGGAGCGCTCCTCTCGGCATGTAATAAAGATTTCCTGGAACGCACGCCGCTGGACGCATACAGCAACAACGTACTTTGGAAATCGGAATCCGACGCCCTGGCTGCCCTCAATGGCTGCTACAAGGAATGGGAAGATGTGGAAAACCTTATTTACATGGATTGCGTGTCGGACAATGCCTATAACCAGTATTTCTGGGAAGGGTTCACCGCACACGGCAACGGCGATGCCACCCCGTCTGACCCGGACGCCAAAAACCGATTCACCTATACCACCATCCAGAAATGCAACAACTTCCTGGAGAATGTGGACCGGGTGAAGATGGACGAAGCCAAAAAGAACCGCATGAAAGCAGAAGCCCGCTTCCTGCGCGCGTACAAGTATTTTACTTTGACACAGCTATATGGGGACGTTCCGCTGGTTACCAAAACGGTATCCATGGATGAAGCCAATACGATCAAACAAGCCCCCCAGGCCGAGGTGCGCCAGTTCATTCTCGACGAGCTGGCCGCCATCGCGCCGCAGCTGGAGGTAACCGCCGCCGACAAGGGCCGTGCCACCCGCGGTGCCGCTTTAGCCCTCCGTGCGCGCCTCGAACTGTTCATGGCGAAATACGACGACGCCATCGCCGACGCACAGAAAGTCATGCAGCTCGGTTATCAGTTGTACCCTGTGTATTCCGACCTTTTCAGGATCCAGCACGAAAACAATTCCGAAGTGATCCTCGACCTGCAATACATGGAAAATACCCTTTCCAACGGCTGGCTCGGCATCATGCCGTCGTCCGGATACGGCGGATGGGGCTCTATCAGCCCCACGCAGGAACTGGTGGATGCTTATGAAATGAAGAACGGGAAACTGATCACCGAGGCCGGCTCCGGTTACGATGCAGCCAATCCTTACACCAACCGCGATCCCCGCCTCCAGGCTTCCATCGTGGTGCCCGGACAGCAATACGGCGGCAGATTCTACGACCCGATCGATCCCGAATCCGGTGATTACTACCAGGGCGATAACAAC
This sequence comes from Chitinophaga rhizosphaerae, assembly GCF_003958645.1. Classification (GTDB taxonomy): domain Bacteria; phylum Bacteroidota; class Bacteroidia; order Chitinophagales; family Chitinophagaceae; genus Chitinophaga; species Chitinophaga rhizosphaerae. Next base: position 95,920 of record NZ_RXLO01000002.1, on the reverse strand, counting down.
GCCAAAACCGGTTACCTCTTCCGCAAGTTCACCTACGACCTGAACGATTTCGCGGATATGTGGAATACAGGCCAGAACGCGATCTTCATCCGTTACGCGGAAGTGCTGCTCACTTACGCCGAAGCGAAAATCGAGAAAGGACAGATCGACCAGAGCGTGTACGATGCCATCGACGAAGTGCGCAACCGCGCCGGAATGCCCGATGTAGATCAAACCGTGTACACCGGCCAGGCGAAAATGCGCGAACTGGTACGGCGCGAAAGAAGGGTGGAACTGGCGCTCGAAGGCCTCCGCTGGTACGATATCCAGCGTTGGAAAATCGGTGACCAGGTGCGGAAAGGCGCCATCCACGGTGTTCGCCCCGGCAAGGTGGATCCGAACACCGGCGCGCTCACCCTCACCGGCACCAACGTGGTGGTGGAAACCCGCAAGTTCGACGCATCCAGGAACTACCTGTGGCCCATCCCGCAGAAGGAAATCGATGTGAACAAGAACCTGAAGCAGAATCCGAATTATTGATAAAGCCCTTAGATGCTTCTCTTTTTGTGACAAGCCCGCCGGTAAACGGCGGGCTTTTTTTATGCCGCCGGTACATGAAATCAGCCGTATGTCAGCACCGCGCACCTTCATCCCGCCCCATTCTTTATATTTAACCATAATGCAGCATTTACGGAATTTGGTTGCAGCATTGGCAGGCGGGATGATCTTGCTCCCTTTCGCCCTGCGTGCGCAACAGGAGAATGAACATTCGCGTGTATTTACGGACACGCCCCGCCATTACGTTTGCCATCACATTGCATCGCCCATGGAAATCGATGGGAAAGATGGGGAAGAGGTCTGGAATAAGGCGCTGTGGACAGATGATTTCATCGACATCGAAGGCCATCGCAAACCCGCGCCCTTCCATCGGACGCGCGCCAAAATGCTGTGGGACGAGAATTACCTGTACGTGTTCGCCGAACTGGAGGAACCGCATGTTTGGGGCACCCTCCGCCAGCGCGACACCATCATTTATGCAGACAACGATTTCGAAATGTTCCTTGACCCCGACGGCAACGCGTATGAATATTTCGAGATCGAAGTGAATGCCCTCAACACCGTGATGGACCTGCTCATGCCCCGCACCTACCGCGCCGGTGGCCGCGCCATCCTCAACTGGGACGTGCGGGGGCTGCAAACGGCCGTCCATATCAAAGGAACGCTCAACGATCCCCGGGATAAAGACACCCGCTGGACGCTGGAGATGGCCATCCCGTTCCGTGCGCTGGCGGCGTATCATACCCGCATCGTGCCGCAGGACGGCAGCACCTGGCGCGTGAATTTTTCGCGCGTGCAGTGGCAGCACGAAGTGGAAGGGAATACTTACCGCAAGCGGAAGGCGACGCCGGAATATAACTGGGTTTGGTCGCCCCAGGGGATCGTGGACATGCACGCCCCGGAAAGATGGGGCTTCCTGCAGTTTACGAAGAAATCACCGGGAGAAAAGGTGCTTTACGAAGCACCCGCCTGGGCGGAAGCGGAGGCCTTGCTTTGGGAAATTTATTACCGCCAGCACAGGTTCCGCCGGGAAAACGGGAAGTTCGCATCCGCCCTCCGAGATTTGAAACTGGGGGACGGGAAGTTCGACGTGAACCTGGAAGCCACGAGCCGGCAGTTCTCCGCCATCATAAGGCAGGGGCGCCGCACCATCATCATCGATCAGGAAGGAAAACTCAACCGATATGAATAAACGTCATTTTCTGAAGGCGCTCGGGCTGGGAAGCCTCGCGCTCATGGAACCCGGAATGTCCATGGCCGGCAATCGCGACGGGAAGAAAAAGCCCAAAGCTCCGGTACGCCATCGCATCTGGATCAACCCCAGCGAAAAAGATACCGACGCCGGACTGAAACAACGTTATGCGGAATACCGCGCCGCCGGCATCGGGGTGATTTATTTCGAGGAAGACAGCGAACGCCATTTCCGGGCCGCCAAATCCGCCGGAATAGAAGCCCACCGCTGGTTCTGGACCATGAACCGCAACGAGCCCGAACTCCGCGAAAAACATCCCGAACTGTTTTCCGTGAACCGGAAAGGCGAATCCTGCGCAGATAAACCGCCATATGTGGGATATTACCGCTTCCTCTGTCCCAACCAGCCAGGAACGCTTCAATACCTCAAATCCAAAGCGGAAGAACAGGTAGCCAAAGATTATATCGACGGGCTGCACCTGGATTATGTCCGCTTCGTAGACGTCGTCCTTCCCGTGAACCTCTGGGCCAAATACAATATCGACCAGTCGAAAGAATTGCCGGAATACGATTTCTGCTATTGCAAAACCTGCCGGGATAAATATGCATCGACCTATGGAAAAGATCCGCTGGAAATGGCGCACCCGGACCAAAGCCCGTCGTGGCGCAAGTTCCGGTACGACAGCATCACGAACATCGTCCGGAATTTATCGGACGTAGCCCATTCGAAGAAGAAACCCATTACGGCGGCCGTTTTTCCCACGCCTGAAATCGCGAAGCGGATCGTTCGGCAAGACTGGACGAACTGGCCTTTGGACGCGGTTTGCCCCATGATCTACCACGGTTTTTACAATGAAAACGTGCAATGGATCGGCGATGCCGTGGCGGAAGGCGTGAATGCGCTGAAAGGGAAATTCCCGCTCTACGCCGGACTTTTCCTCCCCGATTTCCACGGCAACAACGACGATATCCGTAAAGCCATCCGCCTCGCGATAGATAACGGCGCGGCCGGCGTGTCGATCTTCGGGTCGGTGAATCCCCAGCTGCTGGCCATTCTCCGCGAAACGGCAGGGTGAAGCGCCAGGCGATTTTCCAGGTACCGTGGCGTAATCTACCGAATCGGAATCCCGTGCAGTTGAAGGTGATTTCGGGTTACGGCGCCGGAACGGCTTTTTTCAGCTGACCGAGGGCGTCGCTGAACTGCCGCATGCTCACGGAATCGAGGCGGTTGGCGGGGTCTGACAGGAAAGTTTGAAGCGCCTGGCGGTATTCTTCCTGGTAAGATTCGTTCGACGGGCTGGCGGCCAGTTGATTGCGGGCACGGTCTACCGCCTCACGGTTAGCGGCGATGATGCGCATTTTACCGTACATGGATTCGTCGGCCATGATCACGATGTTTTCCTCATACCCGGGGATGTATTTGGTAACGAAAAACTGTCCGGGCGGGGGGATGAGTATTTCGTTGCGGATGGGCCAGATGGCGGCGGACATGGACGAGAAGCCGGTCTTCACGTCTTTCCCGCCGGCTTTGGCGATGACCGTATATTCGAAGATGTACTGATCGTTGAGGGTGGAATTGGTTTGGGTGGCCTGGATGACGACGGCCGTTCCCGGCGTGCCCCAGGTCTGGAGGAACCATGCGTTCAGAAAAGAAGCGCAGAAGACATTGGCAATTCCGAGCAGGAAACCCGGAACGAGCAGCCATAAGCGGCGCAACAATACAGCCAGCCCCGCGAAAACAGCGAAAATAATAAAGAACGACCAGGCCGGATGCTGGCTCAGGAAATACAATACTATGGATATGGCTTTCATTTTTTATCGGTTTTTCAGCGGTGAAAGGCGCAATCCCCCGCGCGTGCATAATTTTTTCTCCACTCCTGCAAAAACTGTGCGAATACTGGATTTTATTTCTGTATCTTGTTTTTGCAATCGAATGAATTAATTGTATGATGCATAACGAATACTCCCGGAGGAAGTTCCTCCAACAGGCCATGATGGCCTCTGCTGCTCTTGCTACGCCCGGCATTCTCATGGCCCGCGGCGGCGCCCGGCCCCGCAGGATCGGGGCCAATGAAAAAGTGAACCTGGCCTGCATCGGCATCGGCAACCGGGGAGGAGAAATCATCCGCGAACTGCATAAAACCGGGCTTGCCAATATCGTAGCGCTGTGCGACGTAGACATGGGCGCTCCCCACACTTTGGAAGTCATGAAAATGTTCCCGGACGTGCCCCAGTTCCAGGATTTCAGGCAGATGTTCGACAAAATGGGCAAAAAGATCGATGCCGTTTCCGTCGGCGTTCCCGACTTCGCGCATTTCCCCATCACCATGATGGCCATCGGCCTCGGCATTCACGTGTATGTCGAAAAGCCCATGGCGCGCACCTTCCAGGAGGTGGAACTCATGATGAAAGCCGCCCGCAAACATCCGGAAGTAGTGACCCAGATGGGCAACCAGGGCCACTCCGAAGCCAATTACTTCCAGTTCAAAGCCTGGACGGAAGCCGGCATCATTAAAGACGTCGACAAGGTCGTGGCACATATGAACTCGCCCCGCCGCTGGCACGGGTGGGATCCCAATATCAAATCTTTCCCCGCCACCGAGCCCACGCCCGAAACGCTCGACTGGAACGTTTGGCAGATGCAGACGCAGGGGCATACCTATAATAAAGACTTCGTCAACGGCCAATGGCGCTGCTGGTTCGATTTCGGTATGGGCGCCCTCGGCGACTGGGGTGCGCACATCCTCGATACCGCCCACCAGTTCCTGGACCTGGGCCTGCCTTACGAGGTAAATCCCATCAAGCTGACAGGCCACAACAATTTCTTCTATCCCATGTCTACCACGCTTTCGTTCAAATTCCCCGCACGCAAACAAATGCCTGCGGTGGATGTAATGTGGTACGACGGGGTAGACAACCTCCCGCCGATCCCCGCCGGCTACGGCGTTTCCGGCCTCGATCCGAATATTCCGCCCCCGAGCACCGGCACCATCAAACCCGCCAAGCTCAACCCGGGCAAGATCATTTACAGCAAAGACCTGACGTTCAAAGGCGGTTCTCACGCGTCTACACTGTCTATCATCCCCGAAGAAAAAGCGAAGGAGATGGCCGGCAAACTGCCCGAAGTGCCTAAGAGCCCTTCCAATCACTACGCCAACTTCCTGCTGGCCTGCAAAGGCGAGGAAAAGACCCGTTCTCCCTTCGAGATCGCCGGTCCGCTCAGCCAGGTGTTCTGCCTGGGCGTGGTGGCACAGTGGACAGGCCGCAAAATCCAGTTCGACCGCGAAAAGAAAATCATCACCAACGACAAAGCGGCCAATGCGCTCCTCGTGGGCCCTCCCCCGCGCAAGGGTTGGGAACAATATTACAAGGTGTAACCACATGGGAGGCGGCTTTCGGGCCGCCTTTTTTTATGTTGAGTTTTTGAGCGGCACGCAACCGTCGAATTGCGGCGCCGGTCAGCCATTTGCTATTTATTCAAACGAGTAACCCGCCTTCTGGCATAACGCCGTTGACGGGGATGTTACTTTTGAATGGGTGCTGGTGCGGCTCAACAGGGAAGGGAAGGCCGTCCGCAAAGAACGCCTGGGCAAGGGCGCCGTCATGAAGGTGGAAATCCCTTTCAACCCGGCGGCTTACCGTTTGCAGGTAAGCGCCGCGAAGGGAAGCGATGTATCGGTGGCGGTAGTAACGCTCAATACGCCTATCTGAACCACGATCAATTCAACCGCGCGGCATATTTATCCTTTACGAACTGGTTGATGAACGTATTCAGCCCGAGGCCCCGCTGGGCGAGGGATTTCATCTTTTCCACATAGGTAGCGCCGGGTACCACGTAATTGTAATGATAGGCAGTGCCATCACTGAAATGTACGTTGATATACCTGTCGTCCATTTCATAGGCCTTCACGGCCGAAGTGCCGCCAAGGTTCAGATAAGCTTGCATGGAGATCTGTTTTGGTGTAACTAATTAAAGACAATGGACGGTAAAAAAGGGTGAAAAAATTCACTTGCCGTCGAGCCGGGTAACGTGCGCTGCAATGGCCACCCATTGGCCATCGCGCTTTTCATAGACGTCCATGTAATTGTTCTTGACGGTTGTTTCTTTCCCGTTAACGACCATAATAAATTCCACCTGCGCCACTACGATCCCGATGTTGCCCTTCACGATGATGTCTACATTGTCTATCGTTGCGGAAGTGATCGGTGTGGCCGGTTTTGCCACATTGCGGATGAGTTCCTTCTTGCCCAGGCGCGTTCCGTTGGAAGTGATCATCACGAGGTCGTCTGCCGCAATGCGCTGGATGACGGAGGTATCTTTTTCGGGATACGCCTGTATCCAGTCGGCATTGTGATTGCGGAGCGCGTTGTGGTCGGCGTCTTGCGCGCTGGCCGAAACGGCGCAGAACAGGAAGCATGCTGCGATAAGGATGGGGTGTTGCATAACGGGGGATTTACTGGCATTTCATATCCTGAATATACGAAATATAACTGCTGAAAATACACGGTTTACTGGAAAACTATTAAAGTTATATTATTGAAAATGAGCTAGTTATGTATGGTTTGATAAATAGTTGACAAAAGCAACTAAATTGGTTAGTTTTGGAATGCCATGCAAACGAACGTCACCTGTCTCATCGCCGCCACGCCGCAGCAATACGAAGCCGCCCGCGGGATCTTCCGGGCCTACGCCCGCTCGCTGGATTTTGACCTGCAATTCCAGGGGTTCGAAAAAGAACTGGAAGACATCGATCTTCAGTACGGCCCCCCGGAAGGCGCGCTCATCCTCGCTTACCAGGATTCCGAAGTAATCGGCTGCGTAGCCGTCCGTAAATTATCCGCCACCGAATCCGAACTGAAAAGGATGTACGTGCTCCCGGGGTTCCGCGGCATGAAACTCGGTGAAACCCTTCTCCTGCGTGCCCTCCAGGCCGCCAAAGACCTCGGCTATCAAAAGCTCCGGCTAGATACCCTCCCTGATATGACTTCCGCCATCAGGCTCTACGAAGCCCATGGTTTCAAAAGAATCGCGCCTTACCGGTTCAATCCCATGCAGGGCGCGATCTATATGGAGGCGGAATTGTAGTTCCCATTACTTCGTTTTCACCAAAATTTCTCCGCCGTTCCTGAACAAACGGTGCGGCACAAACCACCCATCCTGGGGTTCCCCATCCACCTTTACGCCTTTCAAACTGCGGCTGCGGCCCTGTTTGCGCAACGTGAGCCATTTGCCGTTGGCCGCCTTCCACCTTACTTCGTCGAACAGGGGAACGGTTACGAGATACTCGGGGTCCGTGGCGGAAAAAGTATACAGGCCCGCCGCGCAGAATACGTACCAGGCAGACATTTCGCCGGCATCGTCCATCCCGCAGAGCGCGTTCCCGAATTCGCCGATCCCGTACAGGTGATTGAGAATGGTATCGATGATCTGTTGGGATTTTTCCGGCTTGTTGATGAAATAATAAGCGAACGGCGCCTCATGGTCCGGCTGGTTGCCATGGCAATACTGCCCGATCATCGACTCCACGTTCCGTGCGATGTGGCGCGGGTTCCAGGGCAGGGTGAACAGCGAGTCCAGCTTCGATCCGAAACCCGCCGGGCCACCATACAACTGAATGAGGCCGGGCATATCGTGCGGTGCGTAGAATGATACCTGCCAGGCGTTCGCTTCGCGGTACATGTATTCGTAATAAGGATATTGCGGATCGAAGGGCGTGATCCAGTCGCCGTTCGCCAGGCGGCCGCGCATGAACCGGGTCGATGGGTCGAACATGTTCCGGTAGTTTTTCGAACGCTGCATGAGCGTATGGTAGTTGGCGGAATCGCCGAGCGCGCGGGCCAGCTGGGCCAGGGAATAATCGTCGTACGAATATTCCAGGGTTTTGGAAACGCCTGCTTTGGCTTTGGTTTCCACATGTGGTTTTTCGATATCCGGATCGGAAATAAACCCTTTTTCGATGTATTCCTTAACATGCGGCCGTGCGCCGGGCTCCACGTTCGCGTTTTTCAGGAGGATGTCGTACGTCCCTTTCACATCGAACCCGTCGATCCCGCGGAGGTACGCCCCGGCGATGGTAGACGCGCCATGGTCGCCGTGAAAGAACGTGGGGATAAAACCTTTTTTATCGCCTACGTCTTTCATGGATTTGATCACATCGAGCGCCACCTCGGGCGCCAGCAACGACAACAGCACATCTTTGTTCCGGTAGGTGTCCCAGAGCGAAGGTTCGGTGTAATACCGGAAACCGGTGTTCGCTTTCTGGCGGTCGGCCCCCTTGAAATCGCCGTTCACATCGCTGCGCAGCGCGGGCCAGAGGAAGGAGCGGTAAAGGCTGGAATAGAACAGTGTCCGCTGTTTTTCCGTCCCGCCTTTCACTTCCACTTTCGATAGCAATTGCTCCCACGACGCATTCGCCGCGGCGCGGATCGCTTCGAAGGAATGTTCCCCAATTTCCTTGTCCAGGTTTTCTTTTGCATTTTCGATGCCCACGAACGAGAAACCGATCTTCATTTCCACCGGGCCTTTTCCATTTTCCAAAATGACAACGGCATGGCCGGTGCGTTTCCCTTCTTCGGTTTTCTCCAGCTTCGCTACCGGCGTGTTGAGCGCGGCATAGAAATAAATCCGTTCGCCGGTTTGCTGGAAACCCTGCAGCGCCTGGCTTCCCGACTGTTCTATCTGCCAATCGCCCACCCGGTTATTGGCCCGGGCGAGGTCGAACAGGATGCGGCGGCCGGTGGAAAGCGGGTATACATACCGGTGGAACCCGCCGCGCAGGGTGGAAGTGAGGTGCACGTCTATTTTATAATCATCGAGATATACCTGGTAAAACCCCGGCGCGGCGGATTCCCGCCGGTGCGAGAAGCGCGACCCGTTGCCCGGCGTTTCCCCGGAAAAGGGCAACACCGGAACGTTGCAGAGGTTCCAATGGCCTTTATTGGTGTGGGTAAATCCCAGGATGAGGGAGTCCTCATACTCGTACCCCGCGCCGGAACCGTATTCGGTCATGGGGCTCAGTTGCACCATGGCATTGGGGAGCGAGCTGCCGGGAAAGGTGAGCCCTGCCCAGGAGCGCCATCCATCCGGCAACCGGTAGCCTACGATGGCGGAATCGTTCAGGGGTTCGGTGCCCAGGAAAGTGTTGACGTATTTCGTAAATTTTCCCTTTTGCCCGTAGCTTTCGAGCGCAGGCAGCGAAAACATGACCGCAAGGCAGATCAGGAGCCGGTTCCTTTTCATAACGGTTTTGCTAAATCGATTCAGTAACTTGGTGAACGTTGTCAAAATACACATCGCGCAGCGGAAAATTGCTGAAAACTGGACCAACGGCAAATGAAAATACCTCGTTACCTTTGATAGTGTCAATAATCCCCTGTTCCCCCCGTTTTTAATCACCAAAATAATCCGTCATGACGTTCATCAAACGAATCCTGGCCGTTCTCGCCCTCGCCATCGGCACCGGCAACTTCGCGCAAGCGCAATCCGCCACGGAAGGCATCGCCAGGGAATGGGAGCGGGCCAAAGCCTACACGCTAGAATACCTGGAAGCCATGCCCGAATCCGGCTACGGCCTCAAACCCACCCCGGAAATGCGCTCGTTCGCCGAACAGATGCTGCACATCACAGACGCCAATTATGGCCTGACCGCCGCCGCACTGGGCGTGCAAAGTCCCGTGGGTTTCGGGGAATCCGAAAAAGTAACCGATAAGTCGAAAGCCAACGTTATCAAGCTCACCATGGCTGGCTACGACTGGGTGATCGACAACATCCGCAAAACCACCGTGCAACCGGACGAGAACATCAAACTGTTCGATAAATTCGAGATGACCCGTGGCGCCGCCATGGCCAAATCGTTCGAGCACCAGACGCACCACCGCGGCCAAACCACCGTTTACCTCCGCCTCGCAGGCGTGAAACCTCCGCAGGAGAAATTATTCTAATCCATTGAATTAAAAAAGTTACCCGTATCTGCGATCGGCCGGCGGATCCCGTCGGAACTGCAAATTCCATGTTCCAACAGCAGTTTTCCTGATTGGATCAATACTTTTCCCTTTTCGACATGAAGCGCCCCCCGACTTGGTCGACCTTTGCCGGTCGAATCAAGAACCGAATCAAATGTTCAAGCTTATCAGACTTTTCATAATCCCGATCGTATGTAGCTGCCTGGCGCTCAGCGCCGGGGCGCAAAATACCGCCGCCATCGCCGGCCAGGTGAAGTCGCCCGCGGGCCAGCCACTTTCCGATGCGGCGATCACCATCCAGGGCACCCATGCCGGCGCCTATACGAAAAGCGACGGTCACTTCCGCATATCCGGGTTAAAACCCGGCAAATACACCCTCATCGTAAGCATGCTCGGCTTCTCCCGCCAGGAGCTTGCCATCCAGCTCGGCAATGCCGAACTCCGGCTCGATATCACCCTCACCGGAGAAACCCAAACCCGCGAAGGCGTCACCGTTACCGGGAAAGGCAAGAGCCGCCAGCTCAGGGAAAGCGGTTTCGCCGTGAACGCCATCGATACCCGCCGCTTCGCGAACTCTTCCGCCGATATGAACACCATTCTCAACCGAACTACCGGCGTGAAAATCCGGGAGTCCGGCGGAACGGGGTCCGATTTCCAGTTTTCCATCAACGGCCTCTCCGGCCGCGCCGTCCGCTATTTCATCGACGGCATCCCCCTGGAAGTAATGGGCAGCGCCATGACGCTCAACAACATCCCCGTGAACCTCGCCGAAAGGGTGGAGATATATAAAGGCGTGCTGCCCGTTTCCCTCGGCGCAGACGCTCTCGGCGGCGCCGTCAACCTCGTTACCAATCAAAACATCAAAAATTACCTCGACGCCTCCTACAGCTTCGGTTCTTTCAACACCCACCGCGCCGCCGTTACCGGGCAAGTAACCGGGAAAACAGGGATCGTGGGCCGGGTGAGCGCTTTCCTCAACTATTCCGACAACGATTACAAGATGAAAGCCATCGAACTGTTCAACGATGAAACACAGGAATACGAGCTGCGGGACGTCCGCCGCTTCCACGACCAGTACCGCTCCACCATGGTGCAGGGCGAGATCGGCGTGGTGCAAAAGAAATGGGCAGACGTATTTTTCCTCGGCGCCGGCTATTCCAATACCGATCGCGAAATCCAGACCGGCTCTAACCAGAACCGCGTATACGGCGCCGCGCTCCAGAACGGGGACGCATTCAACGCCACCCTGCGTTATAAAAAGAGCAACCTCTTCACCGAAGGGCTCGACCTGAACATCTTCGCGTCGCACACGCAAGACAAATACCTGGTGACCGACACCACCGGCTACCGCTACTTTTGGGACGGGTCGCGCGTGCCCCTCAACGCGGCGGAAATGAGCAACGTCAAGGTACTGACGCATGTGAACCGCCCCCGCAACTATGCCCGCGCCAATTTCAGTTACACCCTGAGCCCGGAACATTCCTTCAACCTCAACTATACGTTCGATGAAATGTCGAACAAAACATACAATCAACTGGTCGCTGATAAAGACGACAATCCCGGCAGGATCGCCAAGCACATCGCAGGCCTCGGTTACCAGCAGAACCTGCTGAACGCCCGGTGGACCAACACCTTCTTCGGCAAGTTCTACGGCATGCAGCTCACCCAGGCGGAAATCCTCACCGGCAACGGCGAATACATTTCCGGCAACGATACCAAAAGCTTTTTCGGTTATGGTGTGGCTTCGCGGTACAAGATCATGCCCGATTTCGGCGTGAAAGCTTCCTACGAAAAAGCCTACCGCCTTCCTGAAGTGAGCGAAATGTTCGGCAACGGGTACGACCAGATCGCCAATCCGCTGCTCAAACCCGAATCGAGCCACAACGTGAACCTCGGCGCCTATTACGGTACCCAGCGGGGTAACAGCCGGTTCTACGCGGAAGGCGGCGGGTTCTTCCGCGACGCGGTGGATTTCATTTTCCCGAAAACCTACCAGTCCAACTCCCAGGTCATCCGTTACGAAAACACTTCTAAAGTTCGGGTGACCGGCGCGGAAGCGGAAGTGCAGTACGATTACCGCGATCTCTTCCATCTCACCCTCAACGCCACTTACCAGCACTCGATCAACAATACGAAACGCGGCGAAGGGAAAGACGAAACGGAAGAAGCCTCCTACCGCAACAAAATCCCGAACCAGCCCTGGCTCTTCGGCAACGCGCTGGCCAGCATCGGCAAGAACGGCCTGCTCGGCAAGGGAACACGCATCCAGCTGAACTGGGACCTGCAATACGTTCACTGGTTTTACCTGACCTGGGAAGACTTCGCCGTGTCTAACGAGAAAGTGCCGAACCAGTACATTCAAAACCTCGGGCTCACGTACTCCCTGCGAAACGGCCGGTACAACATCACCGCGGAATGCCGCAACCTGACCGACCAGCGCGCGTACGACAACTGGCGCCTGCAGAAGCCCGGCCGCTCCTTCTTCGTGAAACTGCGCTACTTCATTCATTAACCTTACCTTTTTTCGATATGCATCATTCAATAACAAAATGGAGCCGTAGCGCCGCCCTCGTATTGGGGATGGTATCGCTCGGCGCCTGTGTGAAATACGACGACAAGATCTCCATCGGTCCCGGCAACGGTTCCGAAAACTTCGCCATCTGGATCCAGCTCGGTTCCTGGCCCAACACTACGCAATACATGGTAGGCGCGGAGTCGCTGCTGAAAGGGGCGGTCAGTTTGAAAGGGAACGGGGTGGAAGTGACGTCTAAAGCGGATTACGGGATCATCGCCAAAGACGGGTTTTATTATTACCCCAGCACCAGTTCCGACAACAGCAAACTGTCGAAATTCTCTTTCAAGGATAACCAGCTCACTACCGTGCGGCAGGTGCCGTTTACGTACCAGTCGGGCGTGTCGAGCTATTGCTTCGTGAACGACAGTACACTCGTGCTTGTAGGCAACAACGGCGACCGGAACAAACTGCTCTGTTCCGTGGTGAACACCAACACACTGGCCACCCGCAACGCAGCGCTTCCCATAAACCCGATCCCCGCCGGATATGCGGGCGTCGGCGCCCGGAGCCTCGACTTCGTGGACGGCAAACTTTACCTCACGCTGGCCTATACCGCCAACTGGCCCGATCCCGCATATCCCAAAGCCATCGTGGCCATTATCGATTTCCCCACGCTCACGCTGGTGAAGCAGCTGGAAGACGGAAGGTCTGTTGGCGCGGGGATCGGCAACATGTGGATGTCTGCCACGGCGGTCGATCACAAAGGCGATTACTACATGCTGGCTTACCCGGGATGGTTGTCGAAAACCATGTCTTCCGCCCTTTACCGCATTAAAAAGGGCGCGATGGCATATGACCCCGCGTACTTCGTGAACCTGGACCAGCTGCTGGGCGGCGCGGGCGTGGCGATGTACGGCATCGGGAACGGTCGCGCGCTGGTGAAATACAAGGCGCTGCCAGACGATGGTACCGATGCGGAACACATCATGGCCTATGCGCTGGTAGACCTGGCGAAGGGCGCCCTCGTCCGCAAGCTCACCGAACTGCCGCTGGACAAGGGCGAAATGCTCCAAACCATTACCGTGGAGGGAAATAACGCCTATATCATGGTGAATTCCAAAGTAGGAAAAGATTACATCTGGGTGTACGACATAGAAAAGGATGCGGCAACGCCCGGCCTCGAAATCGCCGGTGGATATGATTACCTGCTACGAATAGACAAACTGAAATAATCGCGCCCGGCAACGGGTTTGGACGATTCCCCGGTAACGGCCGGGAATTGTCGTTTATATGTACGACGACCATGAAATCTGTATTTTCTAAAATCAACGCCTGGTTCCACCTGTGGGTGGGCATCGTGACCGGCGCCATCGTGTTCATCGTTTCCATAACCGGGGCCATCCTGGTGTTTGAGTGGGAGCTGCGCGACTGGGCCTATCCCGAACGGAGGGCCGAAGCGCCCGCCGGCGCAAAGCAGCTGCCGCCATCGGTACTGATCCCGGCTGCGGAGGCCGTGATGCCGGGGATGCACGTCCACGGCATCCAGTACCACGTGCCGGGGCACGCCGCGGAAGTGACGTTCCATTCCGATTCGGTGGTGTACGTCAATCCCTACACCGGAAAGGTTAACGGTATCGTGCACAAGCACGACTTTATCACCTGGGTGGAAATGGGCCATGTTCACTTGTGGCTGCCGCATGAAGTGGGAACGAAGATCGTACTGTACAGTACGCTCATTTTTTTCTTCCTGCTGTTAACAGGCCTGGTGCTTTGGTGGCCGAAGAAATGGAACCGCCACAACATCAGGAACGCTTTTTCCATCAAATGGACAGCAAAGATCAAACGCGTCAATTACGACCTGCATAACGTACTGGGCTTTTACACGCTTCCCGTTACGCTCATCATGGCCTACACGGGTATGTACATGGGGCTCGGATGGGTGCAAAAGCCGTCTTACTGGCTCGCTTCCGGTGGAAAGGCCATGCCTGAATATTATCAGCCGCCGTCAGACACCACGAACACCCATGCATTGCCGAAGTGGCAGGTGGTAGACGATGTGTGGCGCCGTTCGGTGAACGAATACGCCGCGCCCAAAAGCGCCGCGCTTCTCATGGGCATCCCGGAAGACGATGAAAGAGACGCATCGATCTACGTGTACACCAATATGGAAGGCGCTTATTATCAGGGCCATTACTTCGATCAATATACAGGCGCCAAGCTGGAAGGCGGAGGGGTAGACGTGATGCCTTACGACGATGCCAACCTCGGCGACAAGCTCCGCCGGATGAATTATTCCCTCCACGTTGGCCTGATCTGGGGCATCCCTTCTAAAATCATTTATTGCATCGGTGCGCTCATCGCCGCCAGTTTACCCATCACCGGGTTTATCATCTGGTGGGGGAAGAAGAAGAAACAGAAAAGAAAGAAACCTGCAAACCGGCCACAGCAGGCCGTAGCCTCATAAAAGAAAACGCCGTTGAATAGGCATCAACGGCGTTTTTCTTTATGATTTACAGGTTGCGGTTATTCCCCGCCCTTTTCCCGCACATCGTCGTTACTGATCTTTTTCCGCGCTTTCTGTTCGAACATTGATCCGAACTCCCAGTTGAGCGTCAGTTTGAGCGACTGGTCGTAATACCTGTTCAGTACCCTGGAACGGAACGCGGCGGTGTTGATGACTTCCGTTTGGCTGAGGGTGTTATTGAACGGATTGATGGCCGAAATGGTGACGGTCATTTTCGTTTCCTTCAATTCTTTTTTCGCGGAGAAGCTATAGAAAAACCATGGCGTGCGGTGGCCCTGGAACGTGACCTGGCGGGTGGAATATTCGCCGAAAGCCTGCAGGGATATGTTACCGGGGAGTTTGTACATCGTGTTCACGTTCACGTCGGTAGTCCAACCTTTGCTCACGATGAAAAGCAGGCGGCTTTCGTAATCGAGGCGGTTGAGGTTGAAGTTCCCGTTTACATTCCATTTGGGCGTTATGCTAAAGGCGCTGCTGAGGTTCAGTCCGTAGCGGCGGTTACCGGCCAGGTTTTGCTTTTGCGTGGTAGCGACGCCGTTATCGTTTGTAGTGGTAAGGTCGAAGATGGATTGATCGGTTTGTTTGTAGAAGGCGGCGAGGTTGAGGAAGAGGCCGGATGAAGGCGTAAATCCGTACGACAATTCTCCCTGGTGCATGATCTCCGGCAGTAGCGAAGGATTGCCCACCACGATGTTGCTGGGATCGCTGGCGTCTGCATTGGGATTGAGGTCCCAGATGTACGGACGCGTCAGGCGCTTGGTGTAGCTGAGGCTGAGCGTTTGCTCGTCCGTCAGTTTTTTGGAAAGGGTAGCGGTGGGAACGAAGTTGAGGAGCGTATTGCTGAAGGCGTCTTTCCCGCCGCGGAGCTTTCCTTCCATGCCGGTATGTTCGAGGCGGGCGCCGGCTTCGGCGTACCATCCCCGTTTGAATTTCATTTTCATCAGTAGATAACCCGCCAGTACGGTTTGGGAGTAGCTGAATTTGTCGGAACGGTCGGCCAGGAAATCGAGCGTTGCGGGCGGCGGTGCGTCGGAGAGCCAGACGTCGTAATTATTATTGGCGTCGCGGAAAATGGATTTGAGGCCGCTTTCGAGCATGAACGCGCCGTCTGAGGAAAGCGGATGGCTGTAATCGGCCTGCAGCGTGTATTCCGTGTTGCGGGTTTTGCTGAAATTTTCTTCGCGGGAGCGGAATTTTCCGTCTTCCGCCGTTTGCGTGCTGGCGTAAGACGAGTTGCCGCCTGTCGGGGAAACCTGCGCCATGGCGGTAAATTCCTGTCCGGGGCGTTTCAGTTTCCGGTTATATCCGAGGGAAATGTCTGCTCCGAGGAAACGTTCTTTCTTTTGGGCATCCTGTAAATACGCATCGGAGAAAATGCCGTTGGGCAGGCGGATGCGGGTGGTTTGCCGGCTGCCGTCGGGCCAGGAGCCGAGCCAGGCGTTTACGTTGAGGCTGAGCTCGCTGACGGAATCCGGTGTGAACCCGACGGTCAGTTCGCCCGATGTGTGGGGCATGACGTTGTTCTGGCGTTTTTCCTGGAAGAGGGTTTGCGTGGGCGCGCCGTCTTTCAGTGAAGTCCTTTCCGTGATGGCCGCCGATTTATCCTGCAGCCGGTGGAAGTGCCCATGGAAGCTCATGTTCCATTTATTGCGCGAGAAGGAAACGCGCGGATTGATGGCCTGTTCCCAGTTGCTGGCGGTTACTTCCAGCGCGCCGCTGAAGCTTTTGCCGTTTTTCTTCGTAATGATGTTGATCACCCCGGCAGCGCCTTCCGCATCGTATTTGGCCGATGGTGTGGTGACGATTTCCACGGACTGGATGATGTCGGCTGGCATCATGTTCAGCGCATCGGCGGCGGAGCGGGCCATCTGGCCGGAGTATTTCCCGTCCACCAAAATGCGGAGCGTGCCGCTGCCGCGCATGGTCACATTGCCTTGCGGGTCTACGTTGAGGGCGGGGGCTTTGCGGAGCACATCGGCCGCGGTGCCGCCTTTGTTGCCGATATCGTTGCCGGCATTGTAGACGAGCATGCCGGGTTTCTGTTCGATGAGTTGTTTGTGGGCCACTACCTGTACTTCGCCTAACTGGCGGGAGCTTGTGGCGAGCCAGAGGGTATCCGGAAGGGCGGGGGCGCCGTGTGCGGCATTGAGCGGGAGTTGGAGGGTGCGGTGGCCTACGGAAGACACCACGAGGCGGAAGTGCCCTTTGCCCGGGAGCTGCAGAACGAAAGTACCGTTCTCTTTGGAATAGGCCGCGGCCAGGGGGGAGCCGTGTTCATTCACCACGCCGATCGTAACGTAAGGAAGCACCTGCCGGGATGCGGAGTCCGCGATCACCGCGCGGACAGTTGGGCCGGAGGGTACATTTTGCGCAAAAGCGCCGGGAGACCCCGTCAGCAGGGCTGTGCCGAACAGGGATAGGAATATTGCATGATAGTTAGGTTGCATGGTCCGTTTCACATTGTTTTGGGTCGCAAAAATCGGGCATGTGGGGCGGGGGAGGTTATCGAAACGGGAGAAAGATTTATGGAATGCGGAATATTATCCGGCGATAATAAAAAGGCCCGTACGTTTTGTACAGGCCTTTGGTGGGAATGCGGATCGTTTAATCATATCCCCGGATCGATTTTCTTATCTACCCTGTCTGGATAAGCCTATTATCAGCTTGGGTCCGAAGGAGGCACGAAATCCGCCAGGCTGTAAGTAATCATCGTACAGTTGAAGTCAGGCATGTACTTGATCATTTTGAGGCGGATGGACTATTGTTTTCTGTGTATGGTTCTTATTTCCGCGAAGAATATGCTGCCATTTGCAATGAATAACAGCAAAACCACTGTGAGTAAAACATAAAGTACTCCACCCTCAACCGTTGAAATGTAATCGGCGGCAACATATACCTGCAGTACACCGAGTATCGCGATCAAAGCCAACCTGATCAATTGAAACGGTTTACTCAGATCATCGAAAAACAACCAAATGCCGATGAGCACATTTAGCAATGGGTAAGCAATAGCGCCAATTACCAGGTTGTAATCCTGAAAGTTCAAAGCGTGAGACGTTGCGCCGAACAACAGCAAATTTAACAGGCCCCATAGCATTATGAGAAATGCATAACCTCTCTTTAAAAAGGGGTAACTCATTTTTTCTTTGTTTTTGTTTCTGCGCGGCGGTGTTCGTACGTCCGGCGGGATCCTTCATCTCCTTGAGGCGAGGCAACGGCTGCTACCTTCAACCGGTAAGTCATGTTAAGCAGGAGAATATCTGGATTTCGTCGCCGACAAACGGGATTGCCGTAGGAAGCGCCCCCTCCTGATCACCGCAACATCTCATCCACCACGGGTTTCAGCGCCTTTGCCCAGGCCTGGTACCCCGCTGGCTGCAGATGGATCCCGTCCCGGGAATATAATTCCGGATCGAGCGAACCATCGGGCAGGATGAATATATTGCCCAGCGGAAGGTAACGCCCCCGCACCGCGAGCCCCTGGATGATCGCATGCGTCTTTTCATATTTGATACGGCGCATGTCGCCGGGTTTGTTTCCTGCCGGCAGCGGGCCGATGAGCAGCAGTTTGGTTTTGGGCATGTGCTTTCCGATCCATTTCACGATTGCTTTGATGCCCGCAGCCACTTCTTCGGGACCGTTGTCCGGGAAGTTGTTAACGCCGATCGTCAGCACGATGAGCCGGGGCGCCGCTGCGCGGTACGCGCCGTTCTGAAGGCGCCAGAGCACGTTCTGGGTCCGGTCGCCACTGATGCCCGCGGATTCCCACCGGTACATCCCGAACGCGGAATCGAATGCGGCAAAGCCGGGTTTATAAGTAGTGGTGGTCCTGTGGCCGCCCGTTCCCTGCGTAATGGAATTTCCCAGGAATACGACGTCGAGCTGGCCGGGGGCGCGCAGCAGGCTATCGATGTTCCCGTGTTGCGCCCACCAATCTTTCCCCGGAAACCATCCCGCACCTGAACGATATTCACTGCCCGGCGCTGCGATGGCCGCGAAGTTGGGTTGCAGATGAAGGGCTCGCAAAACGGCTGGTAGCGGCCGTTCGCCGAAGTGGACGAGCGGAGTGCCATCGTACGTCCAGGTATTATTTGTTGAAATCGCTGGTTTGGGCGCCAGGCCTGCTTTTTGCAATCGCGGGCCGTGTATTGTGTTGGCGGAGATTACGATATGGACGCCCCGTTCCAATAGTCCCAATAGGGTAGCACTGTCTGTTTTATCTCCGGAAACCTGCGCCCAGGGGTACCCTTTCGCAGGATGGACCGGACTTATAACGGTAATATTTTGATGGCCTT
Source organism: Chitinophaga rhizosphaerae (assembly GCF_003958645.1). Taxonomy (GTDB): domain Bacteria; phylum Bacteroidota; class Bacteroidia; order Chitinophagales; family Chitinophagaceae; genus Chitinophaga; species Chitinophaga rhizosphaerae. The sequence continues at coordinate 76,896 of NZ_RXLO01000002.1, read as the reverse complement.
CCGATACATCGAATTTCCTGAAACCGTAAAACGACCCGAGGGACTGTCCTCCCAAACGTTGAACAACATCGATCGGCGCTGCGCTGCGGAATTGTACCGCTTCGTATAGCCGCCGCGCGATCTCGGTTGCACCCAGCGACGAAAGATGCATCGCGTCCTGGAAATTTTCGGACTTCGCCGCAATCACCGGCGCCAGGTCCACGATCTCGCACAACCGTTCCGCCGCCAGCGCGCGAATGGCCGACATCCGCCGCTCCCGGTCCCCCAGGTCGCCGCCGGGGAAAACTGGCGGGAGGGCGATGATGATGCGTTTCGCCTTGCAGGCCAGAACCGCGCTGTCCATCCGCCTTTCATCCGCGAAGCAGATTATGGCGATGTCCGGTACGCGGGAACTCTTTTCCACCGACACTATATGCCCTTTTCCCAACTTGTTTTGCAGTTTCGCGGCCAGCATGTCGGGATCATCGTCCTTCGTCACCGCATACCCTTTCCCCAGCATATTTTGCAATTGCGCGGGAAAATTATTGCGCTCCCGGCTGGGGAGGCCGTTGCCAAACATGATACTATCGCCGATGCAGGAAATACCAATGGTTTTCTGTGCCGAAACAGGCGGACCGAAAGCGATGACCGCGAACAGGAAAAGCAATTTTTTCATATGGGAAGATTGGGTTCCGCGCCGGGCGCGGAGGTATCATAAAGATATACGGGCGAGCTCAAAAAAGGGAGTTTTGTCAACATTTGGCACAAATCCGCTAAAATAATGTTACCCGCACCGGATAAATTCAGTATTTTTCGGAAGACTTTATTGTATGATAAGCATATCCTCACGCCCATAGCGGCTAGTGTTATGCCTGGTAACGCTTTCCATCAGGATATCCTGGTGGACAGACAATCAAATAGACGAAATATTAATAAGCACGGACTGGCGCAAACGCGACGGATATTGAATGTCCTGTCGTGGCCCGAACGGGTTTCGTTCATCCTTAAATCCGGATCCCTGGCGGGGATCCGGGGCGGTGGAGCCTTGCATCCGGCATACGGATCACAAATTTTAAACCCACTAACCTGAATTTGATAAATAGTATTGTAATTAGCAGGAATCCCGCTTTCGCAGCGGGATTTTTCTTTTGTTGGGAGGCAGGTCGATCCCTCCTGTGGCAACGGGTTTTCCGTCCTCTACCATCGCATAACCGCCCATTTGATTTGAAATTACTTCGCCGGCAACTGGAATTCTTTTACCAGTACCATCGTGCAATGGGCGGTAGATTGTTGCCGGATGGCCTTTACGGGCTGGTATTCCGGATCGTTGTAGCATTGTATGGCCGCTTCTTCCGACGGGAATTTGACGATGGCGTTCATGAGCCTGGGGTTCCCTTCCACCGCAATACCCGCCGTATCCGACGCGAGGATTTCCGCGCCGTACTTGCGGAGGATGGGGAGGAGCTTCGGGCCGTAGGTTTTGAACAATTCGGGATCGGTGATGTCGTAACTGTTGATGTAATAAACTGCCATGGTTTTAGGCGTTGACGGGTTAAAGAATGAAGGTTGACGAAGTTATCGAATTTTAGCCACGGATTTCGGCTGCCGGGTCATGAAATAGGCGACGGTGAGATTAGGCAGCCAGCACCACCAGGCCACAACCGTATAAGCCGTCATGAAATTCCCGAACAGCGGTACCAGCAAGGGCATCCAGAGCCTGAGCGTGACCGCCGCGAAAGTACAGGCATAGCTAAAGGTCATCCAGTTTCCATGTGCCAGGATGTTTCCCAGCCAGATGGAGCGGTAAGCCTGCAGTGTGGTGTAGAACCAGGTGATGCCCAGGCACATAAATCCAAGGGCGGTGGGCCATCCGCCGGTTGCGTAAAAGGCGATGTTGATGCCTGCCACCGCGCTTACCAGCACGGAAACGACGTAGATCTTGCCAAGGGCGCGGTGTAATCGTATGCGGGTGGCCCTGACTTTTTGGCTGAACTGGGGCCACCCGGTCAACAGGGCCAAACCGCCGAGCGTAATGTGCGTGTAAAAGCTGATCAGCCAGAAGGGATTGGAGAAAAGTGAATCAGGTTTGATGTTGAGAATACCGACTTTTTGATTGCCGTTGAGGAACAGGCCGGGATATAGCCCGAAGAAAATGGACAGGATCGCCAGCAATCCCCAGGTAAGTTTGTTCGTCATGCTTTTTTCGGCAAAGGAAGCGTGGCTGCGGGTTTTGAACGTTCCAGAAGGTAAGGTGGTCCCTCTTTTTGAGGTGCCGCCGGTGGGAATGGGACGTTTTGGGAGAATTATTCAGGGTCGGGAAGGATCTTTTCCTGCTGGCAAAACTCGCGGGGGGAGATGCCGGTGTTTTTTTTGAAGTTCCGGTTGAAGGAGGTTTTGGAGTTGAACCCGGCTTCGTAGGCGATAGACAGCAATGTGAGGCGGCTGTTTTCAGGTAAAACGGCGAGCCGTTTGAATTCCTGGACGCGGAGGTCGTTGATGTAATCGTAAAAATTCCTTTGCTCGAGGGAATTGATGACCTGAGACAGGGTGTTGCTGTTGACGGACAGGCGGGCGGCGAGGTCGTCCAGGTTAAGTTCCGGGTCGGTGAAAAGTTTTTCGGACGCCATGAGCCCGGTGAGTTGCTGGTGGATTTTTGACAACATGTCAGCCCCGATGGCCGATTTTTGATACTTGGTTTTTTCGGCGCCGGGGTTTGGGGTTCCGGTGGAAATGGAAGCGCCGGGAAGCCGGGCCTCAATGACCTGTGAAGGAACAGGCTCCACCCGGTTGGTGAAAATCCCTACCTGTTTGATGCCGAAATACCCGATGAACAAAACGAACAGGTCAACCAAAATAAAGGTCGAAACATCACCGCCGAAGATGATGGACAGCCAGATGGCAGCCATGCCGAGGGCCAGGTACACCAGCCAGTCCAGGTTGATTTTTTCGGAATAGGAGAATTGTTTCGAAATATTGACCCGGTGTTTCCGTAGCATCATGAGCGACAGTGCCACATAAATGATCCCCGAGGGCACGATGGGCAGGCGGATGATAGCGGTAATGGTTTCGAATCCCTTCCCATGATTTTCGTACACCGCGATTTTGTCTGCAGCCGGCAACAAATAAAATTTCGACAGCAGGGAAAAGGCGACGGCGGCCGGGAGGAAATGTACGGGCCAGGGGAGCCTGCGGTTGTTTTGCCCGGTCAGCAAAGCCGTGTATACATACAGGAACGGGCCATGAACGAGCGGAAGGGGGATCTCGGTGCCGAGGAAAAACGGGAACCCGACGTAGGAACCGGAGATGAGGAGATGATAGCAAAGCAGGTGGAACGAAATCACGACGAGCCAGATGGCGAGCACGAAATCGGCGCCGGATTTTCCTTTCTTGGCAAAAAGAAGGAATGCAAGAAAGATGGAAATGATGATTCCTGCAATGTGGAGCATCGGTTTTGGAAATGAGGTTGGGGATGAAGATAAGTAAATAATGCTTATTGGCCCGGAGGGGAAAGATGAATGGAGGTTGAGGGAAACATCCTGTTGTTAGCTCCCGCTGTGCTTCCAGATTTGATCAGGAATAAACGAAAGCAGGAATGTTTCATGCCGCAATCGGGAAAGTTATTTACTTCACCCTCTTCTTCAATTCTTCGCTCAATTCCCTGATCACGGAAGATTTGTTCTGCTGGATCTTTTTTCCAAGTTCGCGCCGGGGAGAATTGGCGTTATACTTCGCCCCCCAATCCATGATCTCGATAACGATCGGCAGTAGATCGGCGCCTTTTTGGGTTAAACTGTAAACGAATTTCGATCTATTGGCCGGCGATGTTTCCTTGACGAGGATATTTTCCTTTTCCAGCACACTCAGCCGGTTAGCCAGGATATTGGTGGCTATTTTTTCCTCAGACCCCAGAAATTCACTGTAGGAAACCTTCCCCCGCAACATAATGTCCCTGATAATCAATAAGGACCACTTGTCGCCGAAAACATCCAGCGCACAACTAATCGGACAGTCAGACCTGCTCTTTTCCATAAAAAACGAAAATAGTTATTGCGTTTTGCAAGAACTTATTTACTTTAGACTTGCAAAATGCAAGTGCAAATTAAACTTAAAACCTGACTATATGGACATCAAAGTGAATTGGCTTGCTGTTGTTTTGGCGACCGTCGCCGGAATGATCTGTGCTAAATCCTGGTACAGGAAAACGGCATTCGGGCCGGTCTGGAGAAAATTGACCGGTATCGGCGAAGCTGCATCCCAGGCAGCGGGCAAGCGGCCGATCGTAATTACCTTATTGGCCAATTTCATCACTGCGATCGTGCTGTCTGTATTGATACCTGCCGGGAACTTGGTTTTCGGGACGAAGAATGTCGGCCTTGCACTGGCGACAGGGTTCATTACGTGGTTGGCGTTTTCAGCCACAACGCTGGCAACGCATAATGCGTTCGAGTTGAAACCTGCAAAGCTGACCTGGATCAATAACGGGTATCAGCTCGTCCTGATGTTAAGCATGTCGCTCGTAATCGGGTTGATGGAATAGTCGGATAAAACGAATTACCATGGCATATGATCTCAGCCTGGCAGACCGTGTCAGGGAATATTTGTATGAAAAAAAGGTTTTGGAGTTGGCGGAAAAGCCGATGTTTGGCGGATTGGCTTTTATGGTCGGGGGGAAGATGTGCGTCAATGTATCGAAAAACAGGCTCATGTGCCGGTTCGATCCCGATCAAACGGAGGAGTTGTCGGAAAGGGCGGGATTTCTTCCCATGATCATGAAGGGAAAGGAATTGCCGGGCTATTGCTATGTAGCGCCGGAAGGGTATAATAGCCGGAGGGATTTCGAGTACTGGATGGAGTTGTGTCTTGCCTATAACGATCAGGCTAAATCGTCGAAGCGAAGCAGACCGCCCAAAAAGAAGTAGGGATAGGTGATGGACCGCTTAAAAATCGATCACTTTCCAGTAGGCTTTTTTAGGTTGCAGCTTTTCATCGAAAAGCAACGGATAATTTTTCCGGCCCCTAACCGGGAAATTATCCAGCCAGCTAAAACGGTCTGAAACATTCCAGAAAGTGATGCCGGTAATGTTGTCGCGGTATTTCCTGAACGTCCCGAAGAGCATGGCGTATTGCGCTTGTTGCAGCTGGTCTTGTTCTGGAGTAAAGCTGTGCAGTTCCGGCATGTTATTGTTGGTGAACACGGATACGTCCAGCTCCGTAACCTGCATTTTAATCCCCAGCGAAGTATATTTTTCGATAGCAGACTCCAGTAATTCCTTTGATGGATCGTTAACAGACCAATGTCCTTGCAATCCAACCGCATGTACCGGAACATTTGCATCGAGCAGTTTTTTTAGCAAGCGGTATACTTTGTCTCTTTTTCCCGGAAATTCAGTTCCGTAATCATTATAGAACAAAACGGCATTCGGGTCGGCTTCATGAGCATACCGGAATGCAGCGGCTATAAAATCTTCCCCGCAGATCTGGTACCATAGCGAATTGCGGAGAAATTCATTGGGCTGGTCTGAAATGGCTTCATTTACAACATCCCAGGCATAGATTTTCCCTTTGTATCGGCCTACTACATCGTGGATGTGTTTGCGCAGTCTGCCGAGCAGGATGTCTTTGCTCACCAGTTTGCCGTTTGCATCGTAAAACATCCATTTGGGTGCCTGGTTGTGCCAGCAGAGTGTATGGCCCCTTACTTTCAGTCCGTTTTCCGTTGCAAATTGAACGATGGCATCGGCGCCGCCCCAGTTATAGCGGCCTTCTTCCGGGTGGATGGGTTCCATTTTCATTACGTTCTCTGCGGTAAGGCTATTGAAATGCCGGACGAGGAAAGCGCTGGTAGCGGAATCCTGCAAATGCCGGGGCGTGATGGCTACGCCGATGGGGAAGTAGTTGCCGTAAAAGTCTTTCAAGCCTTTTTCGGTGTGCTGTGCGAAGGTGGCAACAGTGGAAAGTATGAATATAGCTGAAACAAACAGGCGTGATGATCTTATCATAATCCCTAAAATACGAATCCGGTTGGCTATTCGCAATACGAAACGATGGGGGGATTATTTTTTATGGGCTGCCGAGGGATGGGGGAGTATCGAATATGTAAAAAGCAAAAAGGCTGTTCGGGTGAACAGCCTTTTTATTTCGTACCGCGTACGGGAGTCGAACCCGTCATTCCTCCGTGAAAGGGAGGCGTCTTAGCCGATTGACCAACGCGGCATTTCCCGTTTGGGATTGCAAAGGTAGGGGATTCCATTACAATTCCAAAAAAATCTCGGAAAAATGTAGGAATCAACCTTTCCGGTGCTTCGCGCCCCAGGCGGAAATCTCCCGCAACATCGGTTGGGTAGACCGGCCAAAGTCGGTGAGCGCATACTCCACGCGCGGTGGAACTTCCGGGAAAACGGTGCGCTCCACCAGCCCGTCGGCCTCCAGCTCGCGAAGCTGCGCCACGAGCATCCTTTCCGAAACACCGGGAATGTCTTTCCGTAATTCGCTGTATCGCTTGCGGCCGTCGGTAAGACTGAAAAGGATCGACGCTTTCCACCGGCCACCGATGACGGAGAGGGCGTGAGACATGCCGCAGAGCAGGTGAAGGCGGGTTTCATTGATACTATTCGTTGAGTTGGCTTTGCGCATACTTACTTTATTGTTAGTACTTGACAATCACGTCAGTACCTGCAAAGGTAAAGTGTTTGAAATAGTTTTGCGGCATGAAAAATCTACATCAGCAATCAGCATTCGTAACCGGCGGTAGCCGGGGCATAGGCGCGGCCATCGTGAAAAAGCTCGCGCAGGAAGGCGCCAACGTGGCGTTTACCTACCAATCATCCAAAGAAAAAGCGGAGATATTGGTGGCGGAAGTGAAAGCCCTCGGCGTGGAAGCCCTCGCCATTGCGGCCGACAGCAAAGACCCGCATGCGGTGGAAGCGGCGGTGAACCAGGCGGCGAAGCATTTCGGCCGGTTGGACGTGCTCGTCAACAATGCGGGCATCGGCAACATTAAACCCCTGTCAGCATGTTCCCTCGAAGATTTCGACGAAACGATGGCGGTGAACGTCCGCGCCGTATTCGCCGCATCCCGTGTGGCCGTGCAGCACATGCAGCAGGGCGGGCGCATCGTCAATATCGGGACCTGCCTGGTAGACCGGATCACCATCGGCGGATGCGCGTTGTATTCCACGAGCAAAGCCGCCATCACAGGGCTCACCAAGGCTTTGGCGCGGGAACTGGGCCCGAAGAAGATCAATGTGAACATCGTGCATCCCGGCCCCATCGATACGGATATGAACCCGGCCAACGGGCCCGGGGCCGATTACCAGCGTTCCATCACGGCGCTGGGGACTTACGGAAAACCGGAGGATATCGCTGCGATGGTGGCGTTCCTCGCCGGGCCAGACAGCCAATTCATTACCGGTGCCGGATTTACGGTAGACGGTGGTACGAACATTTAACCTTTCTCCCCTGCGTTAACAGCATGAAAAAACCGCCCGGTTGGAGCGGTTTTTCTTGTTTGCCCCGGATGGGGAGGACGCTATCAATTTATCTACACATGTTTTCAGTTGGCCGGATCAAAAAACCGCTCTTACGGGAGCGGTTTTTTGAAAGTCTAAGCTCCCTTTGGAGGTCGCTATCATTTATCTACACAACTATTTTAAGTCTTTTTTATTTGCAGTGAAGCATACCATTTTTCCAGTAAAACTCCACTTCGTTTTGCGCGTTCATATTATCAACAAATTCGGAAAGCGTTTGGTTGCGATAAATCCTTCCGTTCAGTAATTTTTTTTCTGCTTCCCGCGAATCGATGTATAAGGTGGTGTTGAACCACCGGGCGATGACGTCCCTTAAATCTGCAGCGGGCAAATCCCTGAAAAACTGTTCCCCTTTTAGCCAGGAAAGGCTGTACTGGTCCTGCATCCGCGCGGCGGTGGGCGTTTTTCCGGTGGCGGCGGTGGCTTCTTCCCCGGCGGTGACCGGTATTTTGACGCCTCCGGCTTCCATTTGCATCATGCCGGTCACGATCTGGGCGGATACGTTTGTTGGCGTATATGCGTTGATGTTACATATGCCAGCTTTGGCCCGTATGTCTGCCTGGCCGGCGTGGATGACGAATGGCTGGTTGCCGGCTTGCGCGATGCGGAAGTAACCTTCGCCTTCGAGGTACACTTCGCGGATGCCGGAGCCGAAGCGGAAGGGGAACTGGATCTTCGATGCGCTGTTCAGGATTACTTCCGTACCGTCTTCCAGCTGCAGGCGGGTTTCCTGGCCGGGCGGAACGTTGAGGCTGTTCCATCCCGGAGCGCCCGAGGTGCCGTTTTCGAAATGCAGTGTGCCGTTTTCGAATACGATGCCGGTAGATTGCACACGGTAGCGTTGCTGGCGGCCGTCCCGGAAAGCGAGCGTTTCGCCGTTCGCGAACTGCAGGGTGATCTCCTGTAATTCAGCAGGGATCACGGCCTGTGGAGGTTCGGACGCCGGATCGCGCGGCCAGATGAGCAGGGCGGTGATGGCGGCTCCTGCCGTAAGCCCGGCGCCGATCCACCAGTTCCATATCCGCTGCATGCGGCGGCGGCGATGCCGTTGCAACACGGCGAAATAATCCGCTTCCAATTCCTTCGCCGGAAAAACCGACTGCCCGCCAAACCGTTCCGGATCCCTCATCTCGCTCCTGATGGCGCGCGCCTTTGCGCTGGTAGCCAGTAAATCATCCAACGCTTGCTGCTCTTCGGGAGTAATCGTTCCGAATAACTCTTTGTTGAGCAGGATGCGTATGTGATTTTCATTTTCCATCCGAATATATAGATACAGTTTCGAGGTGCGTGGGGTGAACGGGGAAAAGAAAAAAACGAAATATTTTTTTTGTTTGTTAATGGATGGAAATTTTACACCGCAATCGGGCCGCGGAAGTGCGCGGATTTGTTAACGGCGCGCGTTTCCGGCCATCAAATTCTACAGTTGTTAATTCACCCTTTCGCTTACATCGGCCATCTTTAATTACATATTGTATTAGCCTGAGAGAACCCCATCGCAGCCAATTAAAGTTATCAATCATGGACAGCGTAAACCATTTAGTATATGCCCGGTTGATGCCGGCGCAACTATCTTCCCATCCAGCAGACGTACCGGGCCTGCTCGCAGCACTTCGCGCGGCGAAGCTCCGGATGACGGCGCAAATGCTGGAGATCGAAAGCCAACCCGATACCGCGGAATCCGCACAGGCGGTCCGCAGGTACCAGCTGCAATTCGTCGCCATCACAGACGTGCTCCATCTTTTCCAGCTACAGGCCGGCCCCGCGCTGCAGGCGTTTTACAGGGAAGCGATCACGCTATTCATGGAACTCATCATGGCGCTCGAACAATATTTCCCCGAACATCTCGCCAAAGATATCTTCCTCCCCGGGCCATACGCCCAACACATTCTCGCCATGCAGGAGCCCCACATGCGGGAAACGGAAACGGAACTGCTGGAACGGGGTACCGATCCGCGGCTCGTGGAGCTCATCTTCGCTCCCTTGCGCCGCGATGGCGCGCAACCCACCTTCGGCACCGCGCAATACTTCCGCCGCCTCATGCGCGATCTCCGCGAGCCAGACCAACATTACTACATGGACCCCGAAGAACGAACGCTGTTCATCCTCTTCGCCCATAACTTCAATTGCCCCGAACTGCTCCGCCACGCCGCCGCCGTGCTCCGCAGAAGAGCCGTCGCCCTCCGCACCCTGCAGGAAAAAAAAGGCCTCCTGTCCTGGTACGAAAAGGAATTACGCTACCTGCCCTCCAACGAGTATGCGCTATACCCCGGCAAAGGATCCATCCGGGATCAGCTCCTGCAGTGGATCAAGGAAGAAAAACATTTCATGCATAATCTTTTTACCACCTGGAACTCTTAATGTTCGTGCGTTCGCCCCGGTTAACCCCGCAGCCGGCAGACATGAGAAAATATTTCCCACCTGTGAAAGCGGTCCGCATTGTTTCACCATTTTCGTGTCGCAATGATCCGTATCGCTCACCGGTCCAACCAGTCTCACAAATATGTTTGTGTAATCGCACGCCGGCCGTCCGATATTTCCAGCTTCACCTTTTTTTAGTAAGCCAATGACTTTGCTCAACCACATCGTAACCGTGCAACTTTGCCCACAGGCGCTCACCGAAATGATCGGGGAAGTCCCGCAATGCCTGGAGGAGTTGCAATCCGAGAAAAACCGCGTCACCGCGCTGCTCCTCCGCCTGTCTGACCTCCCTGCCGGCAATTCCCGCCGCACGGCCGCCGTCAGGTATTGGCAGCGCACCATTGCCCGCCTGCTCGATGTTTTGCGGAGTTATGAAGACGCGCCCGGCACCCATGCCTTCACAAGGCATTACGCCGCCGCCACGCAGCAACTGCTCCAGGTCATGACCGGCCTCGAACAGCATTTCCGCGACGATCTCGCGCCCGATCTCCTCCTTCCGCACGCCTACGCCCGTTCCGCCCGTTCCATGCTGCTGCCGCGTATGTTGCAGGCGGAACGGGGGATGGGGCGCCTTAACATCGATGCGCCTTTCCGCCGCCTCCTGCTCGAGCCGGTCTGGAATTTTCTCGAACGGCCGGAAGAACGCATCACCTTCGGCGAACTTTTCTTCCTCCGCGACCTCCTCACCCGGCTCCTCCTATTCACCTACCCGGGCAGCACTACGGCAGACAGGGCGAGCATCGACGTGCACTACCTGTTGGTAGACCTCAACTTCAATGCCGCAGGTTATTTCGTGTACTGTGTGGAATCGGTGCGCCGGGAGATGTTGAAGTACCGCAGCTTCCGCGAACGGATGCGCGTGCTCGCCTGGTGCCTCCGTGAAGTGAAACGCATTCCGCCGGCCGACAGGCAAAAAGGCCTCCGGCCGGGGTCCTTCCCCATCCGCGACCAGCTGATCGTTTGGCTGGAGGAAGAGCGCATCTTCATCCGCCACCTCATGGCCCCGGTTGCCCGCAACGCCGACGGCACGCCGTGGACCACCCGCCTCACCGTGCCCCAGGCCGCGCTCATGGCCCGGGTGTACCTGGAAGAAGGCCTGGTGAAAACCGCATCGCTGCAACAGGTTTTCGTTTCCCTGGCAGACATGCTGCATCTCCGCAAAGCCGATACCATCGCGGAAGACGCGTTTCGCGTGAAGTTCCAGAACCCGAGCCTGTCCACCGTCACCGCCTGCAAACAATGGATCGGGAAAATCCTCGACAGGCTCAACGATTATGAATCGCAGATGCGTACCAGCGCCGATCATTAACCCATTACTTATCCGGAAAACAACATGCATATGAAAACCGATTTCAGGCAAATCCTGTCAAAATTGGAAGGAGATCTCATGGCCATGGAAGCCCGCGTGCCCAATCTCCTCGAGCGTTTCAAAACCGGCGCACAATTGGCCGACGAATCCGTAACCCAACTCAAACACCTCGTGCCGCAGCATTTCGATAGCACGATCGATGAAATATTTTTCTTCAAAAACATCCAGCCGCATATCCTCGCCAAAAAAATCTATTACGCGCAACTCTTCCGCATCGAGGCCGACAGGCCCAAGACCATCCGCGACGATTACCATAAGTTCCTCGACCAGGAGCTGCAGCGCATCACGATGTTTTTTGAAGTCCATAACGCGCTGTTCCTCTACTTCCGCGGCGGCGCCACGGAGCGCGACGAACAGTATTTCCTCCGGAACAGCACCTACAACAACGAATATCCCGTTGACCTCGACGGCATGCTGGACACGCGTTTCTGCACCGTCACCTCGTTCAAGCTGGCGGAACTGATCGCGCTGGAAGGCGTCAGCAAATACCTCATTACGCGGCTGGAAAACCTTTACGCCCTGCCCCGGAACCTCCAGTACAAGCCGCGGCTGCGGTGGACGGAATCGAAAACCGATCTCGTGGAACTGGGGTACGCCCTTCACCTCAACGGCAGTTTCAATAACGGCGATGCCGACATCAAACAGGTGTTTGAATGGCTGGAAAACTCGCTGGACGTGGATTTCGGGAATGTGTACAGCAATTTCCGCGACATCCGCATGCGCAAAAAGGAAATGGCGTCTTTCCTCACGCGGCTGAAAGACGGGTTGTTGAAACGGATCGAAGAAATGGACTGAATCAGGTCAGTTCGGCGATCATGCGCAGGGCATCCGGCAGTTCGGGCGCGTCGTACGCGCCACCGAGGGCCACGCGGATGTACTGATCGTCTGCCGTCAGCGAAAACATTTTTCCGTTGCTGACGTCTACCTGTCGGGAAAGAAGGGTGGCGGTCACTTTTTCCGGCTCGCGGCAGGGGATCCAGTAGTGGAAACTGTTCGGGTGACCGAAATATTCTTTCCCGCGGAAATAACTTTCCATGAGCAAACGCCCGGCTGTGGCGGCTTCGCGCTTCAGGTCGGCAAGTTTGCCGAGCCATCCGCCGGCCATGACGTGCACGCCGAACTGGTTGAAAAGCGTAGACGTGCCGCTGCTGGTCATTTTGACGAAATTCGACGCGCCCTTCAGCAAAGCCGGCGGGTGCACCACATAGCCCGACCGCAGCATGGGATTGAACGGCTTCGACAGGCTGAAAACATGCATCGTTACGTCTGGCGCCAGCTCCAGGAACGACGGCGGCGGATCGGCATGGAGGAAACGATAGGCGTCGTCTTCCACGATATACGTTCCCGGGAAACTGCGCACCACTTCCGCGATGGCCATTCTCCGTTCCAGGCTCATGACGGCGTTCGTGGGGTTATGCAGTGTGGGTTGTAAGTAGATAAGTTTGCAGTCGTTTTTTTCGAGGCATCCCGCCAGTTTTTCCGGCAGCATGCCTTCTCCGTCGGATTCCACCACGTGCAGATTGAAACCCGCATCAGCCGCGATCATGCGCCAGCCGGGGAAAGTAAAGGGCTCGATGGCCACCCCGGCCGTCTGCGGCCGATGGTATTTGGCGATGGTGAACAGTCCGCTGTTAGCGCTCGGCACTGGCGTAACGGCCACGGCGGCGGGGTCGAAGCGGAGTTGGCTCCCTAAGACAGACAGGGTATATTCGTTGAGAGGATCGTAGGGCGGATGAAGGAGGTCGAACTGGTCGCGCTCGTTGAGCCGGCCGGTAAATTCCCGGAAAATCTCCATTTCTTTCGGTACTGATGGGTAGTTGAGGCTAAGGTTCAGCATGATTTTCGCGTTTGGAAGAGAAAGGTAGTAAATATGTTCGTTCGGAATTGATGATTATCTTTAAAACTTCAACCAATATTCCACCAACGATCATGTTCAGAACGCTCCTTTTCATTACGACCCTTGCCATCGGCTTTTGCGCGCAGGCGCAGGAATGCCCGGTTATTCCCAAACCGCAACAGGCAGACAGGCTGAAAGGCCAATTTACGATCAGCGGCAACACGGAAATCTTTGTGATCGATCCCGGGCAGAACGCCGTGGGAGACCTCCTGCAGCAGGAGCTGCTGAAACATACCGGCGTGAAAGTGAAAATCGCGCATTCCGTTAACCGGGAAAAGTATATCAAATCGCTGGTCGGTAACCCAGACGATTCGTTCCCGCCCCTGATCGTTATCGGCGGTGTGCTGAAACAGGGCAATGCGTATAAGCTGGAAGTCTATCCCCAACGGGTAAAGATAGAAGCGGGTTCAGACGATGGCTATATTCATGGTGTCATGACATTGGTCCAGCTGGCGCGGGTTTCGGGGAAGAAGGCGGCGGGTATTTCCGTCCCCTGCTGGCGGATACAGGATGCTCCGGCCATGGCCTGGAGGGGTTTTATGCTGGATGAGTCCCGCCATTTTTTCGGGAAGGAAACCGTCAAATTACTGCTGGACGAAATGGCGCTGTATAAACTCAACCGTTTCCATTGGCACCTGACCGACGAGCCCGGCTGGCGCATCGAGATCAAACAATATCCTCGCCTCGCAACCGTGGGCGGGATCGGCAACCGAACGGACACCCTGGCGCCGCCGGCCTTTTATACGCAGGACGACGTGAAGGAAATCATTGCCTACGCAGCGGCGCGCGGCATCACCGTGATCCCCGAGATCGACATGCCCGGCCATGCCACAGCGGCCAATAAGGCCTATCCCGAATTCAGCGGCGGCGGCACGGCGAAATATCCCGAATTCACTTTTAACCCCGGGAAAGAGGGGACTTATCAATATTTGACGAACATCCTCCGGGAAGTAAACACGCTGTTCCCGGCCGGCATGATCCACATCGGCGGCGACGAAGTGAGTTTCGGCTCCGCGAGCTGGAACACCGATCCGCATGTCCAAAAGTTGATGAAGCGCGAGAACATGACAACTTTGTTGGAAGTGGAGCATTACTTCATCCGCCGCATGTCTGACTCGCTCATGGCCATCAAGAGCAAAATGCTGGGTTGGGACGAAGTGACCGCGGCCGATCTCCCGGTGAAGGAAACCATCGTGTTCTGGTGGCGCCAGGAAAGGCCCGAGCAGTTAAAAAACGCACTGGATAAGGGTTACAAAGTAGTGATGTGCCCCCGGTTGCCGTTTTATTTCGATTTCGTGCAGGATAGTTCCCATACCGTTGGGCGGCGCTGGGGCAAGGAATTTAACCCGCTCCGCCGGGTGTACGATTTCAACCTGAACGATTATCCGGCCGTCAATGACGCCAACCGCGGCCAGATCATCGGCTACCAGGCCAACCAGTGGACGGAAGTCATCCAATCCGAAGAGCGCCTTTACTTCATGACGTTCCCGCGTTTGCTGGCCATGGCCGAAGCGGCGTGGACGGCACCGGAGAAAAAGGATTTCGCGGGATTTGAGAAAAGATTGTCGAAATTCATCCCGCTGTTGCAAAAAAGGGGGCTGTATGTGATGGAATCGCCGAAGGAAACACCGGAGCCCCTGCGCTAGGGCACCTTGTCAAAACACCGAAACAAACCTGTAATTATGAGATACGCATTGCTGGCAGGGGCGCTCCTCGCCGCCGCCTGCCAATCCCCGGAAACCAACAATCAAACCGCGGACAGCCCGCCGGCCAAAGATCTGCATACCCTGTCGAACGCCGACAGCATCAAGGTCCGCCACCTCGACCTCGACATCCGCGTGGATTTTGCCGCGCACCGCATCGAAGGTTCGGCGGCCTGGCATTTCGCCAATCCCGACGGCCTTTCCGTACTTCGCCTCGATACCGATGGCCTTACGATCGACAGCGTCACCGCCGGCGGCCGCAAAGTGCCGCACTCGCTGGATTCCGCCGTTGCGTTCCTCGGCAATCGCCTGAACGTGCCCATCGAAAAAAACGACACGATCGTGCGCATCTGGTACAAAACCGCCACCACGGCCACTGCGTTGCAATGGCTCGAACCTGCGCAGACCCTGGGCAAAAACCAACCGTTCCTCTATACGCAGTCGGAACCCACTTACGCCCGCACCTGGATCCCCGGTCCCGACGGCCCCGGTATCCGCTTCACGTACACGGCGCGCGTGACCGTTCCCAAAACGCTCATGGCCCTCATGAGCGCCGAAAACCCGCGCCAGAAGAACGATAGCGGGGTGTATCATTTCCGGATGGACCAGCCCGTGCCGGCGTACCTCATGGCGCTGGGCGTGGGTGATGTGGCGTATCGCGCCATAGACGGGCGTACCGGCGTGTATGCCGAGCCCGCGATGCTGGACAGGGCCCATTTCGAATTCGCGGAAGTGGGCAAAATGGTGACCACGGCCGAAGGGCTGTACGGCCCCTACCGCTGGGGCGTATACGACGTGCTGGTGCTGCCTCCCGGCTTCCCGCTGGGCGGCATGGAAAACCCCCGCCTCACTTTCGCCACGCCTACCATCATTGCGGGAGACCGCTCGCTGGTATCGCTCATCGCGCATGAACTGGCGCACAGCTGGAGCGGCAACCTCGTGACCAACGCCACCTGGGACGATTTCTGGCTTAACGAAGGGTTTACCGTTTACTTCGAACGCCGGATCATGGAAGCGATGATGGGCGCGGATTACGCAGATATGTTGTGGGAACTGGGGTACCAGGATATGCAGGAAACCGTGAACGACCTCGGTAAAGACAGCCGCGACACCTGGCTGAAGCTCGACCTGAAGGGGCGCAGCGCGGAAGACGGGCTTACGGACGTTGCGTATGAGAAAGGCGCGCATTTCCTCCGTCGTGTCGAAGAAGAAGTGGGACGGCAGAAAATTGATTCGTTCCTGTATAAATATTTTAATTCGCATGCGTTCAAAACCATGTCTACCGAGCAATTCCTCGAATATTTCAACGCGGAACTGATGAAGGGGGATACGGCGCTGGTGAGTAAGATCCGGGTGAAAGATTGGGTGTATGGCCCGGGGATCCCGGATAATTGCCCGCGCGTGCCGCAGGCCCGGTTCGGCAAGGTGGACGCGGAAAGGGAGAAATTCCTGAAAGGCGGTGCCGCGGGCGGATTGCGAACGCAAGGCTGGACGTCCCACGAATGGCTGCATTTCCTCCGCAAAATGCCCAAACCTTTGCCGCTGGCGCAGATGCAGCAGTTGGACGGGGCGTTCCGTTTCACCCAAACCGGTAACAGCGAAGTGGCGAACCAGTGGTTCATCATGTCGGTTGCGGCGGGATATAAGCCGGCTTTCGCGAAGATGGAAAAGTTCCTCAGCCAGGTGGGGCGCCGCAAATTCCTCACGCCGCTGTACACGGAAATGATGAAATCGCCGGAAGGTACGGCCATGGCGCGTTCTATTTACGGGAAGTACCGCGGCAACTACCATCCGCTGGCACAGGAAACGCTGGACAGGATCATCAAAAAATAAAAATGAACCAGATTGAATAGAGAAATGGCGGCCAGAATAATGGCCGCCATTTTTTTGAGAAGAACAAACGTTCCAGCGGCGTATGGTCTAACCTTCATGCGACGCTGACTAAAATTCTGTTAAACTAACTGCGATGTAAAATTACCGCCGTGAGCGGCAGACGGCAAGTGAAATGGGAAGGGTGGGGGAAGGGCGGCGCCGTTGTCCGCTTTCGGGCGGTAGCGGAAAACGGTATCCGGGGTTTGGTTTGACGGTGGATGGGCGACAACGGGCGGGAAAACCGGAATGAGCGGTTGTATGACGACCGGCGGGCATGGAACGGTTGTTCGCGAAACCGGACACGCTGTCCCAAAAGCGGACAAGATGGGAAAACGGTTGATTTTTGGTATTTTTAAAGCTTCGAATCGAAACCAACAAAACAACCGGGAGGACTTTATTGCCTGCGCATCGAAATACGGAACAGGATTGGCTGGAGCGGATTGCCCTGGGAGATCAGGAAGCTTTCAGATCGGTTTTTCAGCAGCATTATAAGGCGCTTTGCTATTATGCCGGCACCATCGTGGACGACCGGCAGGAAGCGGAAGACCTTATACAGGAAGTGTTTTCCCGGTTGTGGGATAAAAGGCCGGTATTCCCCAACGCCGCCGCGCTCCGTTCCTGGCTGTACGTGTCTGTCCGCAACGCTTGCCTCAATCATCTCAAACTAAAGGAAAGGCAACAATCGCGCGATAGAGACTATGCTTACCTTTCCGGCGACGCCCTTCCCGACACGGGCGCTTTCGACCCGCGGCTGGCCGAGACCGAGATCATCGCCAGCTTGTACCGGGAGATCGATGAGTTGCCCGCTCAATGCCGGCGTATCTTCAAGATGAGTTACCTGGAAGGGAAGAAAAACGAGGAGATCGCCGGGGAGCTGTCCATTTCCTACAACACCGTCAGGACCCAGAAGCTCCGCGCCCTCAAACTCATCCGCGCCGCTTTGCTCAAACGCGATCTCTTGCCCGTATTCTACGCCTGGCTGGCGTTTACCCGGCATTTCCACTAACCCGGTTATTGTATCTTTTTCCACCATTGTTCAAATTGTTGTGCGTTATCGTGTAGCCGGACAGGTTCCCCGATCATGGGCGTTGCCAGCCGGTAAGACTTGTTTTGTGAATGTGCTGAAATTTTCTCCAGTGGCTCGTT
This sequence comes from Chitinophaga rhizosphaerae, assembly GCF_003958645.1. Lineage (GTDB taxonomy): Bacteria > Bacteroidota > Bacteroidia > Chitinophagales > Chitinophagaceae > Chitinophaga > Chitinophaga rhizosphaerae. The sequence goes on along the minus strand of NZ_RXLO01000002.1, from coordinate 58,986 downwards.
CCAGGGATGGTTCGCCAATGTGAATTTGGAGTGGTGGACCGTCAGCAGGTTCCCGGCATGCAGTTCTTCGGTCGCTTTCGCTACTTCTTCCGGCAGTTCGTGCACGGAGTGCCAGGCTTCGTTGTACTGGCCGCATTCCATAATGGCCCAGTCGGGCGCGCCATGTTTACGGAAAATCTCCCGGAACCGGCTGTCGTATCCACCGTCTCCACTATAATAGACGCTCCCCCGGGGCGAGCGGATGTAGAAACTCAGCCAGAGGCTTTGTCCGCGGGTGAATCCCCGGCCCGAATCATGATGGGTGGATTCGGTGAAGATGGTAAGTCCAGGTTTGATCTCCAGTTGGTCGTACCAGTCTTTTTCGATGATCTGCTCCGGCCGGTAGCCCCATTTTTCGTAGTGCGCGCCCGCACCCAGTCCACAGATCACGAATCTAACCCGGTCTTTCAGCGCCACGGCCGTTTCGAAATCCAGGTGGTCGTAATGGTCGTGGGAAAGGAGCATGTAATCGATTTCGGGCATATCGGCGGCGGTGTAGATATCGCTGCCATTGTACGCCTTCACGCCGCCGGGCAGGGGCGATGCTTTGCCGCTAAACACGGGATCTACGAGAAAACGCACGCCATCCAGCTGCAAAAAAAATGACGAATGCCCGAACCAGACGATCATGCCGCTGTCGCGGGGGGTGTTGCGGAGGTCGGTTTTAACGGACGGCAGGGAATCTGCCGGCTCGCGGTTGGGGAATTTTTTGAAGAGGGTTTTGAAAATTTCCCCCGGCATGGAATACCCTTCTGCGATCACGGGCATTTCCACGAGGTTGCGGAAGCGCCCTTCTTTGAAGTGCGGCGACTTTTGTATGGATTCCCACCTTTTACCTTCCGGTAAGGCCCCGAACTGGGGGCGCTTCATATAAAAATAAGTGGTGACGGTTAGCAGGATTACCAGTACGAGCAGTACTAACATCATGTATTTTAGTGTTTTAAATAGTCTCTTCATGGATAGCCGGCCGCATCTCGCGGTTGTTTAAGTTGACGATTGAAAAAGGGAAATATTTTGGGAGAATGGAAAAATTCGTTGCGGAAGGGCGATTTCCGGATATATAAAGCCATTGATATTCCATCCCCGCTAAAAAAATCTTCAAAAAAATCCTTCAAACCTTGTCATCGAAATAACAAACCTGTTGTTTCAATAGTAATCCATAAAAATATCGATGTTGGACCCACAACTGATACAACGACCTGCCGAACTGATCCTCAAGGAACTGCGCGGCGAACAGACGGAAGCCGAGGCCCGCGAATTGCAGGATTGGCTGGCTGCCAATGCGGAACATCGCGCGTTTTACGAGCGGATGACCAGTGCCCCCGGCCTGCAAAGCCGGTTGCAACAATTCGGCGCGCCCGACGAAGGCGCCGCCTGGCAACGGTTTGCCGAAAAACACTTTCCCGCTCCGGCGGATAGCGAAGGGGAGAAAGTGAAGCGTATGGATTACCGCTGGTGGGCCGCTGCTGCCGTTATCGTAGCCGCCGTAGCCGGGATCTGGCTTTGGAAGCCGGGGCAGGAAGCCGCCCAGGCCCCTGTGGCCGCGGTGCAGCAATCGATTCTGCCGGCCACCAGCAAAGCCGTGCTCACCCTGGCAGACGGTACCACCATTCCGCTGGACAGCGCCGGTAACCAGACCATCCCGCAACAGGGCGCCACGGCCAGCCAGCACGGCGGATCGCTCGTGTACCAGCCCGGCGGAAAGGAAGGAGCGTTGCAATACAACACCCTGCGCACGCCGCGCGGCGGACAGTTCCGCATCGCCTTGCCCGACGGGTCGCAGGTTTGGCTGAACGCCGGATCGTCGCTGCGGTTTCCCGTGGCGTTCGGGCCGGGAGCGAGGAAAGTGGAACTGACGGGCGAAGCGTATTTCGAGGTGCGCCCGGATGCAGCGAAACCCTTTACGGTGGCAGTAGACGGGAAGGCCGAAGTAGCGGTGCTGGGAACGGAATTCAACATCAACGCCTATGCCGACGAGCCCGCGATCCGCGCGACTTTGGTGAAAGGCTCCGTGGCGGTGACGGCGGGCGGGCAAACGCGGAAACTGGCGCCCGGGCAACAGGCGGCGATCAGCGGCGGCGCCCCGGTATTAGATGCGCGGCCGGATGTGGAAGAAGCCCTGGCCTGGAGGAACGCCGTGTTCTATTTCAGGAACGCAGACGTAAAAGCCGTCATGCGGCAACTCCAGCGGTGGTACGACGTGGAAGTGGAGTATCGCGGGATTGTGCCCGACCGCCGGTTCGACGGCGAAATACAACGGAACCTGCCGCTGCAGGATGTGCTCGATGGCCTGCGGGTTTCGGGCATGTCGTTCACCATTGAAGGATCGAAGATCATCATACAACCATTATAAAAAAACAGAAACCGGAGGTGATTGGACCCACCCCCGGCGAATGTCAGGCATCTTAGCAACGAACTTGAATTACTATTAACCAGACAATGCAAATCTATGCAATTGACCGATCATGCCGGCCCCTGTTTTGGAAAGGGGCTGCTTTCAACCAAACTCAGACGAATCATGAGATGGACAGCATTTCTTATCCTGGCGGCCTGCCTCAACGTTTCCGCCACTACCTATGCCCAACGGGTGACCGTGAAGCTGCAGAACGCTTCGCTGGAGGAAGTGTTTTCTGCCGTGAAGCGCCAGACCGGCTACCTGTTCTTTTACGATAGGGAACTGTTGCGCAGTGCTGAGAAAGTGACGATCCAGGCTAGCAATCAACCCCTGGAATCTTTTCTGCTGGCGGTTTTTAAAGACCAGCCGCTGGATTATTCCGTGAAGGACAAGACCATCTTCATCAAACCGAAACCAGTTACTCCTGCCGCTCCTTCCGCCAATGCAGCCAGACAGGAAGTGACGGGTACCGTTACCGGAACGGACGGAACCCCGCTGCCCGGGGTCACCATCCGCATCAAGGGCACCCAGGCGGGCGCCACCACCGATGTTGACGGGAAATTCAAACTGAACGCTGAACCCGGCGATGTGCTGGTGATTTCCTACATCGGCTTCGAACAGCAGGAAGTGACCGTAGGCGCCGGCGCACTCAGCATCCGCCTCAAACCGAACATCAGCGCGCTCGACGAAGCCGTGGTCATCGGTTACGGCTCCGCCGTGCGGAAAAGCCTTACCGGCTCCGTGTCTTCCGTGAGAAGCAAAGACATTGCCAACAGTCCGGTAACGGATCCGCTTGCCGCGATGCAGGGCCGCGTGCCCGGGTTGTTCATCACGGCCAACAGCGGCTTGCCCGGCACCACTTTCAACGTGACCCTCCGCGGCCAGAACTCGCTGCTGAAGGCCAATGGACCGCTCTTTGTCATTGACGGGGTGCCTTATCTCGAGGAGTCGATGAACACTACCATCCCGGTTGCCGGCGGAAATCAAAGTCCGTTGGCCGCCCTCAATCCCGCCGATATCGAAAGGATAGATGTGCTGAAAGATGCCGATGCAACGGCGATCTACGGCTCGCGCGCCGCCAATGGCGTGGTGATGATCACGACGAAGAAAGGACGCGCCGGCAAAACGTCCGTTAATGCGAACGTTTACAGCGGCGCAAGCAGAGTCGTAAACCGGATGCCGATGCTCAGCACGGCCGAATACCTCGCCATGCGCAAGGAAGCATTCGCCAACGACAACCTCACGCCCACAACAGATAATGCGCCCGACCTGCTCGAATGGAGCCAGACCGAAAATAACGACTGGCAGAAACGGCTCATTGGTAATACTGCCAACCAGACCGAAGCCCAACTTTCCGCTTCCGGCGGTACTGCACAAACCCGGTATCTGCTCAGCGGTACCTTCAGAAGGGAAACCACTGTGCTGCCCAACGATCTCGCGTACAAGCGGGGGACCGGGCACTTCAGTCTCGATCATAAAAGTAAAAACAGCCGTTTCGGGTTCCGGGTTTCAGCCAACTACACCGGAGATAAGAACAATTCGCTGCCCAGCGATATGTCTTACGTTTTCAGCCTTTCGCCGAATTACCCGGTGTATGGGCCAGATGGCAAATTCTACTGGTTCAGCAGCGATCAAAACCCCATCGCCCCCCTGTCGCGCACATATAATTCCAAATTGCGGAGCCTAATCACCAACGGGGAAATCCGTTATACCGTGCTGCCAGGCCTCACGGCCAAGGTAACCGGCGGGTATACCAATACCACCATGGAACAGATGCAGATCACGCCGCCGTCGAGCCTGAACGCGCAGAGCTCCGCCAATGCGTCTACGTATTTCGGCGATACGAAAGCGCATTCCTATGTGGTGGAGCCGCAGCTGGAATTCAAGCGGGCCATCGGCAAGGGCGACCTTTCCGTGCTGGCCGGTACCAGTTGGCAGGAAAATATCCGCGACGGCAAGCGCACCGACGCCAGCCGTTTTTCTGGCGAAGAATTCATGCATATCATGGATTCGGCGGGCGTCCGCAATGAGAACCTTAACTATTATATGTACCGCTACAATTCCATTTTTGGCCGCGTGACATATAACCGGGACGGGAAATATATCCTGAATGCCAACTTTCGCCGCGATGGTTCCACCCGGTTTGGGCCAGACAACCGCTGGGGTAATTTCGGCTCCATCGGCGCCGCCTGGATCTTCTCCGACGAGCCCTGGATGAAGCAACTGAGCTGGCTTTCGCACGGGAAACTGCGCGGAAGCTATGGGTCCGTGGGAAGCGACAATATCGGTTACTACGATTACCTCGCCAGCTGGGCCGCCTCCAACAGCGCATACATTTATGATGGCAGTACCGGCCTCACGCCTTCCCGCATCGCCAACCCGGAATATCATTGGGAAGTATCCCGCAAATCGGAAGGCGGCATCGAGCTGGGATTCCTGAAAAACCGCATCCTTTTCAATGCCGGATATTATCACAGCCTGACCGATAACCAGCTCATCGATCTCTCGCTGACGCCGCAGGTGGGTTTCTCCGGCCTGCGCGACAATTTCGATGCCGTAGTGCAGAACGCCGGCTGGGAGATGGACCTGACGACAGATAACATCCGCCGCGATCATTTTTCCTGGACCACTTCCGTCAATATCACCATTCCGAAAAACAAGCTGAAGAAGTTCGATGGCATCGAAAAAACCGTTTACCGCGACAAGTATGTAGTGGGCGAACCGCTCACCATCGTGAAAGGATACCAGTTCCAATATGTGGACCCCGCGAACGGGAAGCCTGTATTTTGGACCAAAGATGGAAGCGGCGGCCGGCCGGTAGAGTTCACGGATTTCGTGATCCTCGGCAATGCCATGCCCGAATACTACGGCGGTTTGCAGAACTCGCTGAAGTATAAGAAAGTGGAACTCGATTTCCTTTTCCAGTTCGTGCAGCAGGAAGGTGGTGAATATAACTATGGACGACTGGCGAATGCATATGGCATGCGTTTCAACCAGGGCCGTGAAGCGTTGGACCGCTGGCAGAAGCCCGGCGACATAACTGACATTCCCCGCGCAACCACCACCCAGGCCAATACCCTGTTCGACGTTTACCGGTTGTCCAGCGCGGTGTGGGGCAATGCCAGCTACATCCGCCTGAAAAATGTTTCGCTGCGGTACGACCTGTCGGAGTATGCGCGTAAAATCAAGCTGAACCGTCTGGTGGTATATGCCAATGCGCAGAACCTGCTGACGTTCACGAACTACAAAGGGATTGACCCTGAAACACAAGGCATCCGCCTGCCGCCCGTGAAGGCCATTACCGCAGGTATCCAGCTGAGTTTATAACTATCATCCAAAAGCATCAAGATGAAACGAATTTCGCTTCTTATCATATTCGCCGCTACGCTTACCGCGTCGTGCAACAAATATCTCGACACGCCTACGCCGAAAACGGAAGTAGGAGACGAGAAGGTGTTCGCTACCGATCAGAACGCCACATCCGCCGTTACCGGCATTTACATCAGCATGAACAGCCTTAACTATCTCTGGGCCAACGTGATGATGAATTTTCTCGCCGGTATTCATGGAGACGATGTTTATTATGCCAGTAACTTCGAAGACTACGATGTATTCAAACAGGCGCGTCTGTTGCCGAACAGTACCTACGTTGAGCGGTTCTGGAACGCCATCTACAGTTATATTTATACGGCCAATGCCTGTGTGGAAGGGCTGACTGCGTCCACGACGCTGACGCCGGCGTTGAAAGATCAACTGCTTGGAGAAGCACGTTTCATGCGCGCCTACTTTTATTTCTATCTCGTAAATATGTATGGCGATGTGCCGCTGGTGCTCACGACAGATTATCGCGTTTCCGAGAAGCTTCCCCGGGAGAAAACGGAAAAAGTGTACGACCAGGTGGTGGAAGACCTGCGTGCGGCGAAGCAATTGCTGGGCGACAACTATCCAAACGGTAACCGGGTTCGCCCGAACAAAACGGCCGCATCCGCGATGCTGGCGCGGGTGTATCTCTATCGCCACGAGTGGGCGCTGGCTGAAACGGAAGCCAGTGCCGTGATCGGTAACGGAAATTATGAACTGTTGAAGGACCTCAATTCCGTGTTCCTTGCCAACAGCCGGGAGGCTATTTTCCAGCTGCAATCCGTGAACGTGGGTGGAGGAAGAAATACCTGGGAAGCGCAGGTGGCCATTCCCGCAAACGCTACCGCAGGCCCGCTGTTCCGTTTGGATACGATCAACCTGATCCGGAAATTCGAAACGGGCGATGCCCGCCTCGCCAACTGGACAGGTACCCGTACGCTCGCGAGTGGCGCCACCTATTTCTGGCCGGCCAAATATAAAGTACGCAATGCCACGCCGGTGCAGGAAAACACCATGCTGCTCCGTATGGGCGAGCAATTCCTCATCCGTGCCGAAGCGCGCATCCGTCAGCATAAGCTGGACGACGGCCGTTCCGACCTGGATTCCATCCGCCTTCGTGCCAATCTGCCCAAGCTGAACACTGCGCTCACGCAGCCGCAATTGTTACAGGCCGTGGAAAGTGAAAGGAAATTCGAATTGTTTGCGGAATGGGGCCACAGGTGGTTTGATCTGAAGCGTACCCAACGCTCTACCGACGTGCTGGGGCCCATCAAAGGCGCCGAATGGCAGCCGACCGATACGCTCTACCCAATCCCGGCATACGCTATCAGCACCAATCTCAACCTGACGCAGAATGAAGGCTATAAGAAATAAAATAAGCGTTGTAATCCTCCTCCTCATAACCACCGGCCTCACCGCGCGCTCGCAGGAGCGTGTGGTGATCGCGCCGGCGAAACCGGAGCCGGGAGACACCGTCACCGTTACGCTGGACCCCTCCGTGCCGGGAGGTCCTATCCCCGCCGGCGCAACCGCCGTAACGGTACAGTTCGTCACTTCCAACTTTTACGACCTGCCCATCCGCATCCCGATGGCTAAAACCGACGGTAAATGGACCGCCAGCTTCCGGCTGGCGCCTTACGCGGCCTTCGCCACGTTCCAGCTCACCAGCGGCAACACGATCGAGCGGCCCGCGGCCGACCGCCTTTTCGAAGTGATGGTGTACAAAAAAGGCCTGCCCGTCCGCCATGCCTTGTTGTACCGCGGCGGCAGCATGGCCGCGCAAATGGGCAAAGCGCCCGGGACGGCGGCGGCTTCCGCGGAGCTGTACGAACAGGAATTGAAGGCGTTCCCCGACAACTACGAAGCCCAATTGCGGCTGCTGGTATACCGGGAGCAGGTGGCGAAACTGGCTTCGGAAAAGAAAGCCATCCGCCGCCGGATGCACGATGTCATCGAAGCCAGGTGGAAAGAAGCGCCGTCCGACCGCGGGAACCTCAACCGGGTAACGATGGGCTACCTCATCATCGGGGAGCCCTCGCGCCTGGATTCCATCCGCAAGCAAGTGGGCGCCCGCTATCCGGAAACCGCACTGGGCCGGAGCCTGCATGCAGATTTCATCGGCCGGGAAAAAGATTCCGCGCGCCGCATCTCCCTGTTGGAACTGGCGCTGGACAAAGAAACGGAACAGAACGAAGCGGATTTCTCGCCCTTCCATGAACAGTTGTTCGAACTGTACGCCCGGGCGAAAGACTCCGCCAAAACAGTACTCCATGCAGGGAAAGTGCACCACGACATGGAAAGCCCCCATCTCCCGCGCTTCTACAAAAGCATGGCCGAAACCCTCATCGAAAACGCAGTGGCCCTGCCGCTGGCGCGCCAATATACAGAAATGGCACTGGCTATGGCCGACCGATGGCCCGCCGGGCTCATCCGGTACTTTCCGGAAACGGGGCATATCATTCCGCTGGTAGACGACAGCACCCGCCGGGCGGTAACCGGCCAGGCAAAAGGGAACCTCCTGTCCATGCTCGGCCTCATCGATATGCTGGAGGGGAAAGACGGAGAGGGTGAAGCGCACATGCGTGCCGCGCTCGCCGCTTCGCACGACCACGAAACCCTCGAAAACGTAAGCCGCTTCTACAAACAGACCGGCCGCGAAACGGCCCTGGCGGAAATCGGCGCACGGCGCCTCGGGGAACTGAAAGCGGCCGTGGCCAAACAAATGATCGACAAACCCGCGCCGGAGCTTTCGTCGTTCGTTGACCTGAAAGGCAATCCCGTAAACCCGGAAAGCCTCCGCGGGAAAGTGGTGCTGATCGATTTCTGGGCTACCTGGTGTGTGCCCTGCATGCAGGAAATGCCCTTCGTGCAGAAGCTCTACGATGAGTTCAAAAGCAATCCGGACGTGGTTTTCATGATCGTCAACAGCGGTACGAGAAACACTTTGCAGGATGCGCAGAACTGGAAGGGGAACAAAACGTATTCCTTCCCCGTGTATTACAATACCGATCCCAACATCGGCGAAAAATTCAATTTCAACATCATTCCCGCCACGTACGTCATCGACAAAAACGGGCGGATACGATTTGCCAATATAGGATTCGAAGGAGCGGAAGTGGAGTCTCGCCTCCGCGTCCAACTACAAATGGCATTAACACCTTGATACGGAAATCATGCAAATGCAACTGCCCCGGCTCTTTTGGGCCGGGGTTTTTTGTAACTTGGGCGGATGCGCTTCATCCGTTACTTTTTGTACCTCGCCTGGCATTGGGATCTTGAAATGGCTTTGTTCGTCATCCGCCGGGAAATTGCCGGTGAGCGGAAGTACGGCCTGCGCACCATCGGCACCCATTACCTGGGAGATGCCATCTCGGATTCGGCCAGAGCGCAGGCCACACAATATGAGCCCATCAATTATTATTCCGCCGAATGGCTGCTGAACCATGTAACCGATGCCGAAAAACAAACCGGTTTTCTCGATGTGGGCTGCGGGAAAGGGCGCGTGCTGGCCATGGCAGAATTTTATGGATTTGATGATATCACCGGGATCGAGCTGTCTCCCGAATTATGTAAATCCGTGAAGCCGGGGAAGTATGAAGTACGATGTGAAGATGCGCGGCGGATGGAAGTCTCCGATCGAACGGGCGTCATTTTCCTGTTCAACCCTTTCAACGAAGCGGCGATGGTGGATTTTGTGGAGCGGGTGAAAGAAAGCCGGGCCCGCCGCCCCCGGCAGATCAAGGTGCTGTATGCGAACCCGCAGCATAAAAATGTTTGGCTGAACGCGGGCTGGAAAGAAACGGCGGCTTTTGAAAAGTTGCGTTTTTTGAAGGGATCGGTGCTGGAGCTGGCGGATTGAATCACCGTTTCCCGTAATACTGCGGATCGAGCTGGGAGCGGTATTCCGGATGGCGCTCCACGAACCCCGCTACAAACGGGCAATACACCATCACCGGCTTTTTCAGGGACGCGGCCAGCCGGAAAGCTTCCTTCGCCAGGGCGGTGGCCACGCCTTTACCTTCCATAGCGGCCGGTACGGTGGTATGCATGAACGCGATATCTTTTTTATAATAGCGATAAGTGAGCGTGGCGGCTTCACCGGCTAACCAGACTTCCAGCTGCTGGCTCGCTTCGTTGTTGATGACGGCGTATTGCGCGGGTTCCATGATGCCGGGTCAGAGGTTGGTGACAGTTGGGTCTACGATGCGTTTCCATTCAGGGTGGCGCTTCAGGTAGGCTACCACCAGCGGACAAAGCGGCACCAGGGTATAATGGTTTTCTTCCAGGTACGCGAGTGTCTTTTCGATGAGCGCCGTGGCTACGCCTTTGCCTTCCAGCTCGGCGGGCGCTTCGGTATGGATGAGCCAGATCTTCTTCCCGCTTTCCTTATATACGATAATGGCGGTATGCCCTTCCACCGTTAGTTCGAATTGGTGGTCCGTTTCATTCTTCACCAACGGAAGTCCCATGTATTCTTCTTTCATGTCGTCAAGTTACAGATAATAACAACACCAGCCGCGTCATTGTTGTTGCAGCCAGGGGATGGCTTCGGGGGAAGTGGTGAGGTAATACAGCGTATACCCTACGTCCGTAACGGCATATGTCCGGAACCCGGCTTTGTTGTACCAGGACACGTTTTCCGGAACGGACGTTTCCAGGTAAACCGGGCGGTTCGCCGCAGCTGCCAGTTCGAGTACACCGTTGAGCAAATGCCGGCCCGCACACCGGCGCCGGGTATCCGGGTTTACGCCGATGAACCAGAGATAGGCCATGGGCACTTCCGGCCTGACGGATTGTACCAACTTCCTGCGGGCCGTTACATTCGGCAAATTTTTCCATCCGATCGAGCGCAAGACCAGCTTTAGATCGAGCCAGCGGGTGAGGAGGTTTTCCGGCTTCCGGTCGGGATACAGGACCAGGGCGCAACCGTTTCCGTCGTCAGACAGCAGCACATCGCCATGCCGGATGCAGAGATCAAACGCATATTCCATCAATCCACGGATATTCCGTTCTGTATCCCCGTGCCTGCGCACGGCGGCGAGCACGCTCCGGTTCTGTGCGAAGGAGCGGGTGAGGATATTGGTCACGAGGGCTTTATCGGCACGGTTAGCGTGTTTCATAGCTTAAAACTACTGACTTTTTTGTGGAATGGCTTCGGCCACCTGCCCGGGCGCTTGCTGCGTTTGTACGTAAGCATTGGTTACGCATACAGCCAGTTTATGAATACGAAACGATCGTGTGTACATAAGGGCCGTTGGCCCGTTGCAGGCATAGCATGGCAGGAAGCCCGGGTGGAAAGAATAAAACCGGCTACCGGGTTTACGGTAGACGGTTTGCAGAAGATTTCATTTTCAAGGAACAGAATATTATGGTGCAACGCAGGAGCGGCGTATTGCGCGGCGGGCAACAAGTTGCGACCGGAGCGCCATGGCAACGAGCGCGGCGATCCCGAAAGCAGCGCCAGCCCAGGGCGCAGCCGCGATCCCGTATCGCGCGATCACCCATCCGCTGACCGTTGTTCCCACCGTAATTCCCAAATTACCATACGATATCGCGAGTGTATTGGCGAAGGCCACGGCCCCCGGTGCCGCGGAGGTCAAATACGCAGCTGCGGTGAGATAACAGGGCGCATAGAAAAATCCCCACAGCGCCAGTACCACCGCATTCACCACGATCCCTCCGCCCACGGCGATGCTCATGAACGGTATGAACAGCGCACCGGCGAGAAACACGGCCGTAGTCAGCGATAGCTGCTTCCCGAGCAATCTTCCGGCGATCCAGTTGGCAGGGATGCCCGCCAGGCCAAACACCATCAGCATATAACTGATCCGTTCCTCATCCATTCCTTTCACCTTTCCTAAAAAATCCGCGAAGTAACTATATGTACAAAACCACGCGGCGATGAGCAGTACATTGACAATACTGCTGGTCACGAACACGGGATCGCGTAAAATGGCGGCCTGGCTGCCCAGGCTTTCCTTTTCGCTTTTCGGGATTTGCGGCAGCCCGATAAGGATCGCCAGCAGCGCGGTAAGACTGATGGCCGACTGCGCCCAGAACGCCGCCTGCCAGTTGATGCGCCCCGCGAGCCAGGTGGCGAACGGAACGGTAGTCACCATGGCGATGGCGATCCCGCCCAGCACGATGCCCATCATCCGCGTCGCCTCCTTCGGCGGCGCTGCCTGGATGGCCGCAGCGATGGCTGTGGATACAAAGACGGGGTGCAGGATGGCGGGCAATACGCGCACGGTGAGCAATAGCCAGAAAGGCGGCGCCAGCGCGGATACGACGCCGGTAACAATGAACATGCCGATGGCAAGGCTCATGATGAGTTTGCGGTTCACGCGGGAAAAAAGCAGCGTCATCGCCGGGCCGCCGAGCGCGATTACCATGGCGAACGCACTCAGCAGCCAGCCCGCTTTTTCAATGGGGATTCGGTAGTGTTCGGCGATCTGCGGCAAAATCCCGATCACGCCGAATTCGGTAGTAATGATGCCGATCAGCCCGAGGCATCCGATGTATGCGGTCTTTTTCATTTTATTTATCCAATGCGGTGTAGAAAACATTTTTGAACAGCGTGCCTAAATCCCAGTACGAATCCGGAAGATATTCCTGGGTATACACGATGCCGACGATATCATTCGCCGGATCGGCCCAATAATGCGTGTTGAACGCGCCGCCCCAGAAGAACGATCCCACCGGAACAGGGCCGGCAGCGTGGTTTTGCGGCGTAACGAGACTAAAGCCCAATCCGAACGAGAAATCGGGCCAGTCCCACTTCGCCGCGGCGCCCGGCGGAATTTGCGGGGTCGTCATCAGGCGGATGGCGGCGTTGCCGATGATCCGCTTTCCTTTATATACGCCACCGTCCAGCAGCAGTTGCAGGAACTTCGCATAATCAGTGGTAGTGGAACTGAGGCCCGCACCGCCGGAGACGATAATGCCGTCCTGCAGCGGATAGCCGGCGTCGTTGCCTTCGTATATCGGCGCGGTTTGGCGGTGTAAACGGCCGCCGGCAGCGGAGAACACGGGCACGAGGCGCTTCGCTTTTTCGTCGGGAACGCGGAAATATGTGTCGTGCATCTCCAGCGGGCGGAAGATCCGTTCCCGGAAGAACACCTCCAGCGGCTGGCCGCTCCAGATTTCAACGAGCCTTCCCAGCACGTCGATGTTCAGGCCGTAGGTAAAAGCTTCTCCGGGATTGTGCACCAGCGGTTGCTGCGCGATCTGGTCTACGAAGTCTTTCAGGTTGCCGGGACTGCCGATGCCGGTGGGCACTTTGTTTTTCGCGAAAATGGCCTGGAACCGCGGATCGCCGGTGATCAGGGGGTACGAAATGCCGGAAGTGTGCCGCAGCAGATCGCGCACGGTCACGGGCCGGTTGGGCGCTACGGAAGTATACGTCGTGTCTGCCGCGTTGAAATCTTTTATGACACGAAGGTCCGCGAAAGATGGAATGTAGCGGGATACCGGCTCGTCCAGCAAAAAGCGCCCTTCCTCCCAAAGCATCATCACGGCAAGACTGGTAACGGCTTTGGTTTGCGACGCGATGCGGAAGATATCGCCGGTTTGCAGCGAACGGTTTTCATCTGCTTTTCCGAAGGCTTTGCGGTAGATGATTTTCCCGTTTTGGGAGAAGAGCAGGTTTATGCCCTGGACTTTTCCGGTGCGGACGAGCCTTTGTGCGAGGGAGTCTATTCGGGCTTCCTGAAATGTAGCGGGGGCGGGCTGTTGGGAGAAAGCGGGCTGCGTCAGCAGGAGGGCTCCCAATGCAAGCATGGTTGTATTTTTCACGTAAAAAGAAATTTGATACAGCAAATGTAGAGGGGTTACCCTTACCTTTGTATGCATACAACTAGTTGTATGGTACTAACAAATTTGTAAGTAATGAGCAAGCGTAAGGAAAATTCATCGAACAGCATTAACCGCGATTACATCATCGAATGTGATCTCACCTATGCGATCTGCCTCGTGGGCGGCCGCTGGAAATTGTTGATCCTATGCAGGCTGGAAGAAGGAGCGATGCGTTTTAGCGAATTGCGCCGTTCCATTCCCAACATCACCGAAAGGATGTTGACCTTGCAGTTGAAAGAACTTGAGCGCGACGGGTTGGTCCGCCGGACCGTATACGCCGAAGTGCCGCCGCGGGTAGAATATGAGCTGGCGCATGTGGCCAAAGAATTGATTCCCGTGTGGAAACAGTTGAGCGATTGGGGCCAGCGGCATCGCAACTGCCGGATGCAGGCGGTGAAGGCGAGCTGATTGCGGAAAGTTTCATATAAAAGGAGGATGGAGCGCCTGTTTAGGCCGATCCATCCTCCTTTCTTTTTGTATTTCGATCTATTGTATTGATAATCAGTCAGGTTAGCTCGAACCCATCCATTCTTTCATTATATTTCATATCTAGTTCTAAATAATTACAGGTAATTATTTTTTGTTTAATTTTACTTTTGTTCTACTTTAGCGAATGTCCCTCAGATGAAGTGTAAGTTCCACGATCATCCGGTTTAATCCGGCTGCATCATTCGCAAGGTTTTACGGGAAAACACCCGGTGGCGCCACCGGGAACGATCATCCAGGTTACTACCGGTTATGCACCGGCACGATGAATTTATGTATTGAATGAAAGGCTGAGTAAACATTGAATGAAACCAAAATCATCCACAGTATGAAGAAACATCTTTCCACTAATCCGTTCCGCTACGCGGTCTTCCGGCAGGAGTAATAACGGTTACCAATATACGCTGACTTGAAAGGTACTGGCGGGATCGCTCATCCCGCAGGAGGGGTGTTTTTTCCTGGAATTACCGCCGGCGCAGGTTCCCGGATCGCCCACGGGCCGCGCGCCCACATTGCCACAAGGGGAATCATTACATTATAAAACTTGTTGAATGAAACATTTTTTCCTTCTCATGACCGGCATGCAGTTCGGGGTATTCGCCCACGCAGCCACGGAGGACGTATCGCGGAAACCCGCCGTCTTCCGGCCGGGCATTTACGACAAAGCACCCGCCAGGCCGCATCCTTTCCAGGATTCGGCGATCGTTGTTCGCGGACGTGTGACCGACGTTAACGGCGACCCGCTCATCGGGGTCAACATCAAAGTGAAAGGCACGAGTAAAGGCGCTACATCAGACGCCACGGGCGCTTTCTTCGTTTCCACCACTTCGGCCAGCAAAGTGCTGGTTTTCTCGTACGTGGGTTACATCACCCGTGAAATCACCGTACAGAAAACCCAGCAGCTCAACGTGCAGCTCGCCGCCGATCCCAAAAGCCTCAACGAAGTGCTGGTAACGGCGCTCGGCATCAAGCGGGAAGAAAAAGCCCTCGGATATGCAGCCTCCGTTGTTAAAGGCGAACAACTGACCGAGGCCATTTCCGGTAACTGGACAGACGCGCTGTCGGGCAAAGTAGCCGGTGTGAACCTCGTCCGCTCCAACAGCGGCCCCACCGGTTCCAATAAGATCATCCTCCGCGGCGAAAACAACCTCACCGGCGAAAACGAAGCCCTCATCGTGGTAGACGGCGTCGTGATCAACCAGGGCAGCGGCCGCAGAACGGCCGTGGGCGGCGAAGCTACTTACGGCACCGGAAGCGATAACATGCCGGCCGACTATGGCAGCGGCCTGAACGATATCAACCCGGAAGACATAGAATCGCTCACCGTGCTTAAAGGCCCCGGCGCTGCGGCGCTGTACGGCGGCCGCGGTGCCAACGGCGCCATCATCATCACCACCAAATCCGGTAGCAGCAAACGCAAGGGCATCGGCGTTTCCCTCAACTCCAATGCGTCTATCGAACAGGTGAACCGCTGGCCCGACCTCCAGTTCGAATACGGCCAGGGCCTCGACGGCGCCGCGTATTATTCCTATGGCGCAGGTCCGGACGGCGGCTCCACCAGCAGCACCAGCTCGGCTTACGGGCCGCGGTTCGACGGGCAGATGTTCCACCAGTTCGACCCCGTTACGCAGAAACAGGGAACGGAAAGAACGCTGTGGCAACCGTATCCCAACAAGGTCAATTCCTACTTCGACGACGGCAAAACCTTCACCAACACCATCTCGCTGGACGGCGGGACCGACAAAACGACGGCCCGCTTCTCCGTGACCAACGTCCACAACACCTGGATTTTGCCCAACACCGGGTACGACCGCAATACCGTGGCACTGTCCGTTAACTCGAAAATCAACGACCGGTTGCAGATTTCGTCGAAGGTGAACTATACCAATAAATATTCCGATAACCTCCCCGGCGCGGGTTATGGCAACCAGTCGATCATGTACTGGTACATTTTCTGGCAACCCAACGCCGACATCGACTGGCTGAAGAATTACTGGGAACTGGGGAAAGACCAGTTGAAGATCATGTTCCCCTTCAGTACGTTCCCCAGCAATCCTTACGCGGTAGCGTACGAATATCTCAACAAATCCAACCGCCACGGCCTTACCGGCAACGTGTCGGCCACGTATAACATTACCAAAAAACTCAGTTTACAGGTGCGTACCGCGATGGACTTCGGGTACGAAGACCGCTCCCAGCAACGGCCTTACGATGCGGCCGCCAAGTTTCAGTTTGGCAGCTTCCGGACGCAGAACATCATGTCGCAGGAGTTCAATTCCGACTTCCTGTTGCGCTACAATACCAAAGTGGGGCGCGATTTCGAGCTGAACTTCACGGCAGGCGGCGCTGCATTGCGCAACCGGTACATCCGCGACGAGGTGCGGGCGGATTCGCTGGCGTACCCCGGCGTGTATTCGCTCGCCAACAATCTCGGCCCCCTCGTTACCATGCCTTTCCGCACTTCGTACCAGATCAATTCCCTTTACGGATTGATTTCCGCGTCGTATAAAAACTTCCTGTTCGCCGACATTACCGGGCGGCAAGACTGGAACAGCGTACTGGCCACGCAGCGCCGTATCGCCAATTCCGGATTCTTCTACCCGTCCGTGAACCTCAGCTTCGTGGCCAATGAAGTGATCGATCTGCCGAAAGCGATCGATTTCGCCAAGCTGCGCTTTTCGCTGGCGAGCGTAGGCAGCGGCGGTACTACGCCTTACCTCACCGAATTCACGTATCCTTCTGCGGGCAGCCTGTACGCCGGCGGTTTGCGGAACCCTTCCATCCTCGCCAATTCCGACCTTCGCCCGTTGCGCACCGTCACCTATGAGGGCGGTGTGGCCATGAAGATGTTCAAAGGCCGTCTGGGCCTCGATCTGGCGATGTATTCCGGTTTCACCAAAGACCAGATCCTGTCCCGCATCATCGACCGCTCTACCGGTTGGTCGCGCGCGATGATCAACGCCGGACGGGTTAATAATAAGGGAATAGAAGTGGCGTTGAACGGAACGCCTTACAAACGCGGCAAATTCTCGTGGAACACCAGCGTGGTATATTCTTCCAATACCAATACCATCCGCGAGCTCGACGATAGTTCGGTAGTGCTCGTGACCGGCCCCGTGGGCGGCGGCCAGATCGTAGCCAAGCCCGGCGGAAGCATGGGCGCGGTGTATGGCCGTGGCTACCAGCGATCGCCCGACGGACAGATCATTTACGATGAAAAAACCGGTTGGGCGAAGCTGACGGAAGAAGTGATCTATCTCGGCAATACCATCCCGAAATGGAAATTGGGCTGGACGAACGATTTCTCGTACGGACAGTTTCGCCTGCATCTGTTGTTCGACGGGCAGTGGGGTGCCGTGGCGCATTCGCTCACACATTACAAACTGGCCGAACAGGGGAAAACGAAGAACACCCTGCCAGGGCGCTACAACGGCATCATCGGCAACGGTGTGATCCGGACGGCCGACGGGAAGTTCAGGCCGAACGACGTGATCGCTACCGACATCGACGAATATTACCGCTCGCATTACGGGCAGGATAATGCCGAAGGCAGCACCTTCAGCACCGATTTCATCAAGTTCCGAGAAGCGCGCCTCGATTATTCGCTGCCCGGCAGTCTTGCCAAAAGATTGCGCATGCAGAAAGCGACGGTGGGCGTATATGGCCGTAACCTGGCGATCTGGTCGGACTGGCCGGCGTTCGATCCCGAATTCGGAACGCTGAGCGGTACGGATATCGTGCAGGGTTTTGAGGTGGGGCAGTTCCCGTCTACCAGAACCTTCGGTGTAAACCTGGTCATTGGCTTCTAAATTTTTCAACATGCAGAAGATGAAACACGCAATAATCGGCGCATTGGTACTTTTCGGAATGGCGACGCAGTCATGTACCAAAGACTTTACCGATATCAATACGAACCCGAACGAAACGAAGGTGGCCACGGCGCATGCGCTGATGGCGCCCGCGTTGGTGAATACGCTGTCGGCGAATATGATCCGCAACCGGAATTTCAATAATGAACTGATGCAGGTGTCGGTGGATATTTCCGAGTCAGACGGCAAGGTGTTCCGCTACGATTTCCGCGCCACCTGGGCAGATTACCTGTACAATGCCTGGTATTCGGAACTGACCAACTTTAAGGATATGGAGAAGGTGGCCCGCGATCCCAGGTCGTACAACCGCTCCTATATCGGTATTTCGCTGATCTGCCAGGCCTGGGTGTATTCCATGCTGACCGATACCTACGGCGATGTTCCCTATTTCCAATCCAACCTCGCCCGCGACTCCGCGATTTTCGAGCCGCCGTTCGATGCGCAGAAGGATATCTATTTCGATCTATTCAACAAGCTGGATACCGCCAACGTGTATCTTAACAATACCACTTACGGTATCAACGCCAACAGCGATCCCGTGTTCAACGGCGATATCAACAAATGGCGCCGCTTCGGCAACTCGCTCTACCTGCGGCTGCTGATGCGCATTTCCGGGAAAGCGGAAGTGGCGGATGTGGCCATAGCCAAATTCAAGGAAATAGCGGAAACGAAGAAATCGAGTTATCCGGTCATCGATACCACCGAGCAATCGGCCATCCTCCGGTGGACGGGCGCCGGGCCGCTGGTGTCTCCGTTCCTGAATGTGCGTGAGCAGGATTTCAGGGGGCCTGGCGTTGGGGAGTTTTTCATCAACAATCTGGTGAACTGGAACAATCCGCTCATCGATCCTTCAAAGGGCAACAACAACGTGAACCGCTGGCGCATCGCTCCCTACCAGGGCGGTTACAGCGGCGTGCCGAGCGGTTACCAGATGGGGCAGGCGCCCGTCCGCAGATCATACTTCTACTCGCAAACCACCACCACACTGTTTAATCTGCAGACAGACGCCCTCACCGGCCAGATGCTCAATGCGGCGGAAGTGCAGTTCATGCTGGCGGAAGCGGTGGTGAAAGGATGGATCGCCGGCAGCGCGGAAGCATATTATACAAGAGGTATCAAATACACCATCAAACAGTGGATCCCGGCGTGGGACGATGTAACGGATTATATCGACAAAGCCGACCTGCACTGGAACGAAAGCGGATCGGAAGACGAAAAGATGGAAGCGATCCACATCCAGAAATACTACGCGATGTTCCTGATGGACATGCAGCAGTGGTTCGAGTACCGCCGCACCGGGCACCCCGTGCTCCCGAAAGGCCCCGGCCTGCGCAACAACGGCGTGATGCCGGCGCGGATGAACTACCCGGTGTATGTACAGTCCACCAACCCCACCAATTACAAACTGGCCGTTTCCCGCCAGGGATCAGACGTGATCTCGACCGAAGTTTGGTGGCAGAAACCGTAATGCTGATACAGTCCAAAAAAACGCAACATGAAAAAAATCGCTTTATATACAATAATGCTGATCGCGGCCGGTTGCTGGGGATGTGCGAAAGACGACACCTATCCCGGCGCGAAACTCAGTCCATACATCGCTATTTATGATATCCGCTCCATGTATAAAGGGCAGGACCTTCAGTTGAATGCCGGGAATATGTTCGGCGCCCATTCGCTCCGGTGCCTCGTGGTGTCTGACCACCGCGCCGGCAATATGCCCGATGGCATGCTGGTAGTGCAGGATTCCAGCCGCCTGGCGCAGCGCGGCATCGCCATCCCGGTTGGCGCCGCGGCCGCGCAATACGAAGCCGGAGATTCGGTGATCATTCCCGTTTCCGGGGCAACGCTCACCAGGCGCGAAGGGATTTTCCAGCTCGCGGGCGTGAGCGCCGCAGGGATTCAGGTCATCTCCAAAAACAATCCGCTGCCCATCAACCGGGTTACGACCAACAAGATCATCGCGAACCCGGAAGTGTACCAAAGCACGCTGTGCATGATCGTGAAAGGCGGGTTCGATCCGCTGCCGGGCCCGGGCGATGTGCTTTCCGGTAATAAATTACTGAACGACGGGTTCGGCGATATCCCTTTGATGACCGATCCGGAGTCGGACCTGGCGAATGTGCAAATGCCCGTGCTGGCGAATTTTCGCAGCCTGATCTGGATGAAACCGGGAACGGGCGGAAATTTCGTGCCGGAGCTGCGCGTGCGCAAGGCGGATGATATTACGACGCTGAGCTCCACCGTGGAGATCGCGCCGATCATCATCACCGGGTTCCTGGCCGATCCTGCCGGCAGCACAGACAATAACTACGAGTATATCCAGCTGATGGCTACCCGCGACATCGACTTCGCGGTAACGAACTATTCGCTGGTGACGACCAATAATGCCGGTACCTCCACGCCCACGGGCATCCCGCAAAACGGATGGGCGACCGGCGGACTGCGGACGTACAAGTTCAATCTGACTTCGGGTACCGTCAGCAAAGGGGAGTTCTTCTACGTAGGATGTTCCACCAGGCTCATTAACGGCACCGGCTCAACGAGCATCGCCAACGCAAAATGGATCCGTTCGTTCAACTACGGCAGCACCGCCGGCGACGGCTTCGGTCAGAAAACGGGCAACCTGCTGGCCAACAGCGGCAACGCCTCCGGCATGGCGGTGTTTGAAGGAACGGCGGTGACGAAAGAATCGCGGCCGGTGGATGTGGTGATGGTGGGCCAGAACGGCCAGATCCTTTCCGAAGGCGCCAACCAGATCGGATACCGCATCACCAATACCGACTGGTACGATGTGATCAATCCCATTTCACTGGCATCGCAACCTTTTTTCCGCTCCGGGACCAACACCTTGAGCGTGAGCTACGTGGCGGGCGTGTTCATCAAGCTGGGCGGGGAGTACAGCCCTGCCCTGGGCCGCTGGATGAAAGCGAGGATCCAGGTCAATACCAAACTGACGGCCGAGTCGCAGTTAGTGGATATCGAAGGGGAAGAGGCTACCAAACTCAGGTGATTCCCGCAGTTCTATCATGAAAAGCCGCTCCATTTGGGGCGGCTTTTCTGTCAATTACGCTTGTTATCCTGTTGCTGATCGTTTTGTCGGTGTCGATGCCCGAACCTTCCGTTTAATATTTAACCGGCCTCCTTTGATGCCCTTCAAATATCCTTGTTATGCCCGCAGGCTTCACAGTGTAAGGAGGGCGTTTTAGGTAATATTTCACCCTTCGCGTTTACCGATTGAATCTATTATTGTATACAAATAAACCCTACATTCGTTTAATACAATTGAAAAACAATAAATTACCATCTACTAAATATTTTTTGAAAGAAATTGACCGAAAGGGATAAATGTTTACATAAAAGCACTACATTTGTTTACATAGTCATTCAACCAAAGTAAACGCAAATTCCACCGGAGGCGTCACCAGGGAAACGGGTACGCATCTCATTTATTCCATTATAATACAGCGATCATTCCGGCCATCGGGTCGGGGAGAGGCGTATTTTCATCGCCGGCCAATGGATGGTTTTGCACATTTTGCCTATGACGATACATGCAGACATGAAGCACCACCGCGGCATATTTCTCCGTATGTCCGCAATGGCTTTTTACGCAGGAGCACAACGGTAATTATTCAATTCTTTAATCTTCTATTTCACTGAAGTATGGATCGTACAATTCATATCGGGAAAAATGCACGGTTGTCGGCCGTCCGCAAATCGGCGGCGGTAAAGGCCGCGGCGTTCTGCATCGCGGTGATGGGCGCAGGCGTTTTGCCGGGCATGGCCAGCGCAAGGCCGGTATTGGTTACCGCCAGCGAACGCATCATTCTCAGCCAGATTTCCGGTAACGTTACCGACGAGGGAGGCGCCCCCATGCCGGGCGTTGTAGTAGCCATCACCGGCACCTCCAAAGCCGTGATCACCGACGGAAAGGGTTTCTACACAATCAAAGACGTGCCCGAAGGCGCCACCCTTACCTTTAAAATGGTGGGTTACGTTACCCGCCAGGTGCCGGCCAATCAATCCGTCATCAACATCCAACTGGAAAAAGACATTAAAACCCTCGGCGAAGTAGTGATCACCGACGGTTACCGGAATTTCACCTCCGCTACCTCCACCGGTTCCATCAACACCGTCAACGGCAGCACCCTCGAAAACAAACCCTTCGCCAACTTCGCGCAGTCGCTCCAGGGCCAGGTAGCCGGTCTTACGGCCCCCATCACCAGCGGCCAGCCCGGCGCCAACATGGACATCCGCATCCGCGGGGTCAGCTCCCTGCAGCTGAGCAATAACCCGCTCATCGTCATCGACGGGATGATCGTGAACGCCGGCCAGCTCACTTCCTATTCCACCACATCCAACGCCCTCGCCGGCCTCAACCAGAACGATATCGACCGCATCGACGTGTTGAAAGACGCGGCGGCCACGGCGGTATACGGTTCCCGCGGCGCAGCCGGTGTGATCCTCATCACCACCAAACGCGGCAAATTCGGGAAAACGCAGGTAAGGGTAGATGCGGAAGGCGGCGTATCCAGCGAAATACCTTTGCCGAAAGCGGGGAAGATGCTCAATGCGGAACAATATGCGATCATGTTCCGCGAAGCCCTTGCCAACGGCGGCAGCACGCCCGCGCAGATCGAGGACCTCGCCAACAGCTACGGCCTCAACAGCGGTAAAAGCAACGATTGGTACGACCTCATCACCCGCACCGGCAAACAGCAACAATACAACGTGAGCCTCAACGGCGGCGGCGAAAAAACGAAATTCTTCGCGTCGGCCGGGTATTTCGGGCAGGAAGCCACCACCATCGGTGCAGACCTCAAAAGAATCTCGGGGCTCGTCAACCTCGACCACCAGATCAACAAGCGCCTGCAATTATCGCTGGGCCTCAATATCTCGAACATCGGGCAGAACACACCCACCACGCAGAACTTCTCGTCGAACCCCATCTGGGCCGCACGAGGCCTACGACCGTTCCAGCTGGCGTATAAGGACGATGGTTCCATCAATAATTCCACTTCCGGCAACACCAACTTTCCGGGGATTTATAACCCGCTGTGGACAACGGAGAACGACAAACGCTTCCTGTCCATGTTCAAAACACTCGGCAACGCAAAGCTGCGCTACAACATCTGGGACAAACTGTTTTTCACCTCTTACGTGAGCGCCGATTACAATACGCTGGAAGAAACCACTTACCTTAACCCCGTTATGGGCGACGGTGCCGGCACGCTGAAAGGCCGCAGCCGCAACTATTACTCCCGTTTCTTCAACTGGCTCACCCGCAACCAGCTCGATTACCGGTACGACATCGACGCGGCCAGCGATTTCTACGCCACGGCTTCGGTGGGTTACGAAGCGCAGCGTTCGAAGGAATATAAAATGTCGGCAGACGGGATCGGTTTCCCGTCGTCGCACCCCGGGCTGACGGCCCTCGGCAATGCCGGTACGCCACAAGGCGTGTATGGCGATTACAGCAATTATTCTTTCGTTTCCACTTACGGTAACGCCAGCGTGAACTATCAGAATAAATACGCGCTGAACGCTTCGCTCCGCCGCGATGGATCTTCCCGCTTCGCGTCCAACAACCGTTTCGCGACGTTCTGGTCGGTAGGCGGCACCTGGAACCTCCATGAAGAGGCGTTTTTCGAAAAGCAACGCATCTTCTCCGCGCTGAAGCTCCGCTCTTCCTACGGTACCACCGGCAACGCGAGCCTCGGCAACTACCAATGGCTGCCACAGGTGAGCTACGGCCTGGGATCTTCCTATGCAGGTGTGATCGGGCAGGCGTACAACGTGATCGGCAACATCGACCTTACCTGGGAAACTTCCCGCAAGTTCGACGTAGGCGCAGATTTCGGGTTCGCGAAGAACCGGTTCATGCTGTCGGTAGATTACTATTATAATAATATCGACGGGCTCATCCGCAGCGTGCCGACTTCGCTCACCACCGGTTTCCCTTCCGTGTTGCAGAACGTGGGCGCCATGGCGAACAAAGGCTGGGAATTCATGCTCCGTGGAGATATCGTCCGCAGCCACAACTTCACCTGGAACAGTAATTTCAACGCCGCTTTCAACCGGAACGAAATCACCAAACTGCCGGCCAATACGCCCGTGCAGAATGGTAACTTCTACCTGAAGGAAGGCTATAGCTTCAATACGTTCTACATGCGCGAATATGCCGGTGTAGACCCGCAAACCGGCGATCCGCTGTTTTATACCGACGAATCCCATTCCGCTACTACCAACAAACCGGGCGATGCGAAAATGGTCCCGCTGGACCGGATGTCTGTTCCGAAAGCGACAGGCGGTTTCAACAACATGTTCACGTACAGGGGCGTTTCGCTGGGCGTTGATTTCAGCTATGCATTGGGATATTCCATCCTCAGCGCGCAAGACGTTTATTTCACGCTGGGCAACTATTACATCAATAACAAATACCAGTATATCTACGACCACCGCTGGACCACGCCGGGCCAGATCACCGATGTGCCGAAGTTCACGACGAAGTCGGATCTCACGGTGAGCACTTACCGTCTTTACAAAGGCGATCATATCCGCCTGAAAAACATCCAGCTGGGATATGATTTCAACAACCTGGCATTCGTGAAAAGACTGGGCGTTTCCAAACTGGCATTGTACGGAAGGGCTACCAACCTCTTCACCAAAACGTTCGATAAACGCCTGCCCTTCGATCCGGAAGTTTCCTACAGCGGGCTCGATACGCAGGATATGTTCCAGTACAAAACGTTCACCATCGGCATTAACGTGGGACTTTAAAAATTCTGACACATGAAGAAAAGACATGCATATATCGCCATACTGACCGCCGCCAGTTTCACGGCAGCGTCTTGCGGAAAGAACTTCCTGGACGAAGAGCCCTCCACCAGCGTGTCGGCCGGCAACGCCATCATCTCCGAAGGCAGTATGCTGGAAGCCATGAACGGTGCGTACCGCAACATGACCGGATCTTTATATTTCGGCCGGAACGTGCCCCTGTTCGGCGATCTGCTGGCAGACAACGTGTACCTGTCCAGCTCCAATTCCGGCCGGCTGATCCCCATGAACAACTACACGTTCGTGGGCTCCTCCGCCGAGGCGGCCAACATCTGGTCGTCGGCCTATTTCGTCATTCAACAGGCGAACCGCGTTATCAATTCCGGCCTGGCCGCCACCAATAACGTGAACCACATGCTGGGCGAGGCGTATGCGTTGAGGGCGCTGAACTATTTCTATCTCGTGAACCTCTTCGCGAAACCCTACGCGGAAAACCCCGAGGCAGACGGCGTTCCGGTGGTGATATTGCCCACCAGCGTCGGCGGATCGCTCATCAAGCCCGCGCGCAACAAGGTGAAGGAAGTCTACGCACAGATCGTTTCCGATCTCGACAAGGCGTTCGACCTCATGCCCGCCGCCGGTATGAATGTGCACCCCGCCAATACGAATTTCCTGTCCAAATACGCCGCAAAAGCCCTCCAGGCCCGCGCTTACCTCTATATGGGAGAATACGCCAAAGCCCGCGATGCGGCTAAAAAGGTAGTGGATGAAGGCGGATATTCGCTCGCAGCCACCGAAGCGGCTTTCACGGCCTTCTGGGCGTCGAACGCAGCGCGGACGGATAAGCAGGAAACGCTTTTCGAACTGAACAACAACGCTACCGCCAATGCGGGCGTGGAAGGGCTGGACGCGATCTATTCCTCCAAAAGCCTCGGCGACATGCTGGCTACCGACGAGCTGTACGATCTCTATTCCGCCACCGACCGCCGCCGCAGCCTCATCGTAGACGGTGCGCGCGGTACGCAGACCGTTCATTACGTGAACAAATACCAGAACGTTACGAATACCGACCGCGACGAGATCAAGCTGCTCCGTTATGCGGAAGTGCTGCTCATCCTCGCCGAATCGGAAGCGCGGCTCAATAACAACACCGAAGGACAGAAATACCTGAACATGGTAGCGCAAAACCGCGACCCGAACCAGGCGGCTTATACCTTGACCGGCGCCGCACTGGTGAATGCAGTGATCGTGGAGCGCCGCAAGGAGCTGGCTTTCGAAGGGTTACGCCTGTTTGACCTCTTCCGCCGGAATGCTACCTTTAACCGGCCCGACATGGGGGCGAAAGCGCATTCGGCCTACGTGGAAGTAAAAACGACGGACTTCAGGAGAGTGCAGCCCATTCCCGAAACGGAACTGGCGGCCAATCCGAATATGAACAAGAATCCGGGTTATTAGGATACTACTGTAGTTTGCGCCGGTTCCCCGGGGGCGAAAGCTCCGGGGAATCCGGTTTTTATCAACGATCATGAGATGGAATAGATTATGAATATGAAAGTGAATTCCGGCTGGCTGATCTGGGCCTTGCTGAGCTTCGTTTCAGTGAACGTTTTTGCCCAGCAGTACCCGGCGGTAGTGGGGGATAAGTATGTGAAACGGCAGTTCGCCCGCCAGGCGAAGCTGAACGGGAAATCGGCCGTGGTAGTGAATGCCCGCGAAAACGGAAAGGTGGTGGGATTAAAGAACGGCGTGAAGGCAGACCCCTCCGGCCCGGCAACCCTCACCTTCACCGTAAAAATCCCGGCGAAAGGGTGGTACGAACTGTCGACCTTCGCCGTGCCCGAACAGGAAGGCTCGCCGGCAACAGCCGCCCACGTCAAAATACAGATCGGCGAGCACAGGCCCACCAAACGCATTTTGTTCGACGCCTACCACGGCAACCACCAGGTTTCCGGGAAATTCGAGATGGAAGCCGGGGAACAATCCGTAAAAATCTGGCTGCCCGGCGGGATGCGCCTGGCCTGGATCGAATGGAAGAACGCCAACGATCCCGCCATCCCCGAAAAAGCGCAACGCTACGAGCCCCGCATCACACCGCCCGCCGGTCATCCGCGCATCTGGACAACGGCGCAACAGCTGCCCGTCATCAAAGCGCGTCTCGACCAGGGCGAAAATAAAGCCGCGTGGGAAAAAGTCCGCGCCACCGCCATTGCTCCCTTCCCGTTCAAATTCGATCCGCAGGAAGAGATTTTTTACCGGGAAGATGTGGAGAAAGCAGTGGAAACGAAAGCTTTCTATTACCTTATGACCGGCGATAAGGCCGTGGGCCGTGAAGCCGCGAAGCTCATGCAGGATTACCTGTCTGTCCTCGAATTCGGGAACGTGACCTATGGCGACATCACCCGCGAGATCGGCCGTTCTATTTACGTGACCGCACTGGTGTACGACTGGTGCTTCGACCTGTTAAGCAAATCCGAACTGCAAAACCTCCGCTTCCACATGCTCCGCCTCGCGCGCGACATGGAAATCGGATGGCCGCCGTTCATGGACAGCATCATCAACGGCCATGGCAACGAAGCCCAGATCAGCCGCGACCTGCTGGCGATGTCCATCGCGCTGTACGACGAAGATCCCCTTCCTTATAAATACACGGCCTACACCGTGCTCGAAGAGCTGGTGCCCATGCGCAAATTCGAGTACGGATCGCCGCGCCATAACCAGGGCGTGGATTACGGCGCATACCGCCTCATGTGGGAAATGCATGCCGTTTGGCTGTTTTACCGGATGACCGGCCACCCCGTGTTCGACGACAATATCAAGCATCTCCCTTACTATTGGCTCTACATGCGCCTGCCCGACGGCTACATGCTCCGCGACGGCGATATGTTTTCCGTGAAAGGCGGCGGCAGCGCGCCCCTGTACTGGAAGCAACCCATGGCCATGTTGCTCGGCTATGCCTACGCCAACGATCCCCTGCTGAAGGCGGAGTTCCAGCGGCAGGGCGGTTTGCCGGACAACCCGGTCTTGTTCCTGCTGGTGAACGATCCTGCATTGAAAGCGGACCATGATTTGACGAAACTCCCGCTGACGAAGGATTTCGGGAAAGTGCTCGGTGGCGTGGTGGCGCGGACGGGTTGGAACAACCAACCCGGAAGCAAGGATGTGATCGCGGAAATCAAAGGTGGGGGTTACCATTTCGCCAATCACCAGCATGCCGACGCCGGTGCGCTCCAGATTTATCATCACGGCATCCAGGTGGGCGATATCGGTTTGTACCTTTCTTACGGAACGCCGTACGATTTCAATTTTAATAAAAGATCGATCGCGCATAGCATGATGCTGGCCATGGACCCGCAGGAAAAACTCCGCTTCCGCACCAAACTGCAGGACGGCGGCGCGCGCTTCAACCAGCGGTTCCCGCAATCGCCGGAAGAAACCACTACCGATCCCTGGTTCGATAACGGGAAGGTGATGTCTGCCGCGTTTGGGCCCTCCGCGCAAAAGCCCGCCTTCAGCTATTTCAAAGCCGATCTCACCGGGGCGTATTCATCGAAGATCGCGCAATACGCCCGCGGGTTCCTGTTCCTGAATCTTTTCCGCGAAGACGTGCCTGCCGTCATCATCCTGACCGATGACATGACCACGGCCGATCCTTCGTTCAAAAAATACTGGCAGATCAACACGCTGCACCAACCGCAAACCGATGGCGACACCTGGGTGCTGCGCAACGCGCTGAACGGCGCCGAAGGCAAAACCCATGTGAAAATGCTTCTTCCCGCCGCGGGAGACCGTACGTTGGAAGTGGTAGGGGGTGCCGGTGCCAACAGTACATTCGGTAACCGCTTCGAAGTGAAATCCGCCAAACCGGAAGCCAGTGCTTTCCGCATGATGGTGTCGCCCGCTGCGCCGCATTCCCGCGACCGGTTCCTCACCGTTTTCCAAATGGCCGAAGGCGGTGCGAAGCCGCTGCCCGTCCAGTTTGTGGAGAAAGACGGTATGTATCGATTGACCGTGGCGGACAGGGTGGTATGCATGAGCGCAGGCGCCGCCGATGCGGAAAAGCCCTTCACCGTGGAGGTTCCGGCAGGTGCGCAATGGCAGGTGGTGCTCGCCGGACTGAAACCCGGATTCTGGAATATCCGGCAGGAAGGCGGTGGAATGGATGTCAATATGGATGTGGTGGCCGGTAACAATACGGTTCACTTCACCGCCGGTGCAGGAAAATACCGCGTGACCCCAACCAGGGCTTACCACGCGAAAGATGTGGAATAATCCGACAGTATGAAAGCCGAATCCCGATAGGGGAAAGTTAATGAAGGGCTGCGAAGTAAAATCCTCGCAAACCAGGTGATGTCCGGTTCGCGGCCGAAGGAATAGGCCCCAACGCCAAAAGGGCGCCCCAGGAAGAGCGGCCCCAAAGGCTTGCGGTTGCCGTGTTTAAGCAGTGATCAACGTAAGCCCGCTCAAATCGGCCTTTCCGCTTTTCAGCATTTCCATCGTCAGCCGGTCGGCCTGGCAATTGACGAATTTGAGGTGCTTCAGGCTGCGGGTGCTGCATTTGAAGAAGGTGTTGATCAGCCGTGTGTTTTGAAAGGTGACTTTGGAAAACGCACAATTGTCGAAATACCCGTCTTCCACCGTTCCTTCGAAAATCACTTCCGAAAAATCCGATTCGCGGAAAACCGTACCCTGTACAACGGCGCCCGCCAGGCTGCTTTTGTGGACGCTGCTGTGTTCGAATTCCGCGCCAGACAGGTCGGAACCGGTAAAATCGCAATCCTTGAAGTGGCTCCAGGTGAATTTGGCGCCGCGAAGGGAGCAATCGGTAAAGTTATCGTTCGTGACGTACGATTTTTCGAGGTGGCTGCCGTTCATATCCGACCCTGAAAAATCACAACCATCGATCATATTGCCTTTCAGCAGCAGGCCGTGCATGTCTGAACCGATGAATTTGCAACGTTGGAGATTGGAGCCGCTGAATTTTTCGTGGAGGTTTTTCAGGCCGGAGAAGTCGGCGTCCACCCAGCTGCCGCCAGACATATCCCAGACCGGTTTTTTATCGGGCGGCGCTACGGTTTGCGCAGCGGGTGGGAAGGCGGTGAAGATCGTTTCCGTTTTTTCGGTGGACGGGAAGCCATCCGAAAAGTAATTCAGGTCTACCTGCAATATTTCCGCGAGGCGGTTGAACGTAACGATATCCGGCATGGATTCTCCGCGCTCCCATTTCCCTACTGCCTGTGAACTGATAAACAGGGATTGCGCCAGATGGGCCTGGGAGATATTCAGTTTCTTGCGGGCTTCGGCGATTTTGTTGCCGATGGTTCTGGAATTCAGCATAACGATGTCGGTTTTTAGTGACGCCACAAAATTGATCCCTTCGCTTTTCCGGATCAAATAAATGCCACCACATTTGGTTGTGAAGCCGCCACTATCCGTTGTTTTTCAACAACCAGCGGTAGTTTTCTCCATGAAATGGCAATTGCGGGCCTATAATTGAAAGGTAGATATAATACTGATAATCAAAAGGATAAATGAAAACCACTGACAGTTGTTTTTTAGATAATTGATTTATTTACAGGTAGTTATAAAAAAAATAGCAACCGGCCGGCGGAAAGACGATTTTAGTCTGTTAAAGTTTTTCTTATTTTGTATCAAATCTAATTCGCGATGTTGGAAGCAACAGATGAAGCGTTGTGCGGCCAGGTTCGGTTGGGTGATGCCGCTGCTTTTAATGTGCTGTACGACCGGTACCGTCATCAGCTATATGGTTACGTTTTGAAGCTCTGCGGCTCGCAGGACGTGGCGCTGGATGCTGTGCAGGAGGTGTTTATGCATCTCTGGCTGCGCGCCGAAGCCCTGGACCCCGCCCGCTCCATTAAGTCCTACCTCTTCCGTTCCGCCCGGAACTTTGTGCTCGACTATCTGAAGAAAGCCGTGCATCAGCAGGCATTCCGGCAATATTTCATGCATGCGTTCGAAGAAGGGACGGCTTCGTCCGAACATCTGCTCTATTCCAAACAGCTCGAAACGCTCAAACACAACGCCGTATCCCGCCTGCCTGCCCAGCGCCAGCTGATTTACACCATGAGCAAGGTAGACGGATATAGCAATAAGGAAATCGCCGACAGGCTGGGCATTTCCATCAACACCGTCCGCGATCAGCTTGTGAAGGCGTCCCGTTTCGTCCGGGTGTACCTTTTACGGAATGCGGACATCGCCGTGTTGCTCGCCGCGATATATGCCGCGCAGCAGGGTTAAAATTTTTTTTTCGACGGGGATCGTCTTTCCCCATTTTTCGATCGTATTACTTGTGATGGAGGACAAACAGCAAAGGATCAGGCAATTGTTCGTCAAACTGGCGGACGGCACCTCCACACCCGATGAGCGGAAGGAGTTGCTGGATTACCTGGAGGGGGCGCCCCTCCCGGAAGCCCTGCCGCTGGCCGATGAGCTCCCGTTAACCGGGAACTGGCCGCGAATGCCGGAGGATGCCGGAGAACAGATCAGGATGCGCATCCTGGATGAAGTCCGCCCCGCCGCGCCGGCGCGCGTCCGTAGGATCGGGTGGTGGAAAGCCGCTGCCGTATTGCTGCCCGTTGTTGGATTCAGTACCTGGCTGCTGTGGGACCGGTCCGCCGATAGCCAGTTGTATGTCAACAACACGCGGTCGGTACAGGTCATCCGGCTCGAAGACGGCTCCGAAGTCAGCCTCAACCGCAACGCCCGCCTCACGTTCCGCGGCGGCGCCAACCGTGAGGCCTGGCTGGAAGGGGAAGCGTTCTTCACCATCGCCGGCCATGCGTCCAAACCCTTTATCGTTCACACCCGCCAGCAGCTGGATATCACCGTGCTGGGTACTTCTTTCAACGTAAAATCCGGAGAGCAGGCCACGGAAGTGGTGCTCAATACGGGTAAGGTGAAGGTGGGAGACGGCGGGGAAGCAGTGATCCTGCAACCGGGCGAAATGGCGGTGTACGACGCAAAGGCGCACCAGGTATCTACCCAACAGGCGGATACGCTCATGCACACGTCCTGGAAAAACGAACTGCTGCCTTTCCGCGAGCGCCCGCTGAAAGAAGTAATGGGCTACCTGCAGGCACAATTCGGTTATGCCGTGACGTTCGACGGGCCGGAGACGGAAAAACTGGTCTTTACCGGCTACCTGTCTACCAGCGACCTGCAACAATCGATCCTTACGCTGGAACAAACTTTCTCCATCAAAATCAGAATCGGGAACAGACGACTACATGTGAACAAACAATAGCGTTTCAGCCAAAACTAACACATCCTCGCTATGAACAGAATCAAAACCATCAGCTCCGGGCTGATCATGGTTGCACTATTGCTTTGCAATCTCCCCGTCACGAGCGCGCAGCCGGGGCGCGAAACAGCTACACCGGAACAGGTTTCGCTCATTTCCGTTATGAACGACATGGAACACCGGTTCGATGTCAGGTTCAATTACAACGCCACGTTACTTAAAGGAAAGAAAATCGCTTCGCCCGATAAGACCGGGTTCCGGAAAGACAACATCGAAGCCGAACTGAACCGCTACATCGCCCCGCTGGGCCTCGTTTGCCGGAAAATCGGCGGCAAACTGTACGTGGTGAAAGCCGAAACGCCCGCCCAGAACGCCGCGGCTCAATCCGGCAGCTTCACCGCCCGGGAAATCACCCTCCGCGGCTCCGTGGCCGACTCCACCGGCGCGCCCATGCCGGGTGTGGTGGTGCGGTTGAAAGGCGCTTCCCGCGGAACGATCACCGATGGCAACGGCGCGTTTACTTTAGCCGGCCTCAAAGCCGGCGATGTGCTCGTGTTTTCGCTCGTGGGGTATAATCCGCAGGAATACACCGTGGGCGCGGAAGAGAACGTACGCATCGTGCTGCATGTGTCTGCCATCGCGCTGGACCAGCTGGTGGTAACGGCCCTGGGGATCCGGCGCTCGGAAAAAGCCCTCGGCTACGCCGTGCAGAAAGTGAAGGGCGAAGCCTTGCAGACGGTGAAGGGCGTGGATATGGCCACGTCGCTGACCGGCCAGGTGTCTGGCCTCGTCGTGAAAAACTCCACCGAATTCTTCGCCAAACCGACCATCGAACTGCGGGGCGAAGGCGCCCTGCTGGTGGTAGACGGCGTGCCGTACGGCAACCTCACCCTACGCGACGTACCGTCTGACGATATCGAAAGCATCGACGTCCTGAAGGGGCCGACGGCTTCTTCGCTCTACGGCTCGCGCGCGTCTGGCGGCGTGATCCTCATTACCACGAAGAAAGCCTCCGGCGGAGGGCTCTCCGTTTCCATCAACAGCAACACCATGCTGCAAACCGGATTCCTCGCCATCCCGAAAGTGCAGGGCTCCTACGGCCGCGGACAAAACGGACAAATCGATAACGACTACGTTTGGGGACCCAAGCTCGATATCGGGAACACCGCCACAGACTGGAACCCCGAAACCAAACAGTTCGAAGACAACCGTCCGCTCCGCTCCATCGGGAAAAACAACCTGAAGAACTTCATGGAAACGGGCGTTGTGACCAATAATAACATCAGCGTGTCGCAAAGCGGGCAGAACGGCAGCTTCCGGGCATCGCTCAATCATATATATAATAAAGGACAATTCCCCAACGCCCGCGCCAACATGTTCAACTTCACCATGGGCGGCGAACTGAAAGCGACCGATAAATTTACCCTCGAGGCGCATACCGGCATCAGCAAAAGGATGGCGCCGCAGGTTTGGGGATCGGGATACGGCAACCAGGGATATATTTACCAGCTCACCATGTGGACCGGCCCTGAATACGACATCCGCCAGTATAAGGATTACTGGAAAGTGCCCAATAAAACCCAGAACTGGATGTACACCAACTGGTACGATAACCCTTACCTCATCGCCAACGAAAAACTGAACGGTATCCAGCAGAATACCGTCAACGCCAGCCTGACAGCCAATTACCGCTTCACACCAGACCTGAACCTGCTGGTGCGGATCGGATATGACAACTACAGCAACCAGGAAACTTATCAAAACCCCACGGCCAACATCTTCTCCACCCGCGGTGGCTGGGATGCGAAAGGGTATTACCGCAACATCGCCTCGAAAGGATGGAGCATGAACGACGATATCATGCTGTCCTATAAAAAGAAAGTGAAGGATTTCACGATCGATCTCATGGCCGGCGGAACGATCTATTATTATACGAACGATACCGTTTCCGCGGCTACCCGCAACGGACTGTCGTCTCCCCGCTATTTTTCCATCGCAGGATCGGTAGGCCCGGCGGCGATTACGCAGACGCATGGCGCCCGCCAGGTAAACAGCCTGTATGGCCGGGCAGCGTTCGGCTGGAAGAATGCAATCTTCGTGGAAGCAACGGGGCGTAACGACTGGAACTCGGCGCAACCGAAAGAGCACCGCGATTATTTCTATCCTTCCATCGGCTCGAGCGTGGTGCTGTCCGAACTGTTCAGGATGCCGAAGTTCACGGATATGTGGAAAATCCGCGGATCGTGGGCAAATTATAAGACGCCGGCGGAGGTATACGAAATCAACCGGCTGTATTCCACCACACCGCAGGCATGGAATAACCTGAATTCGGCCAACTATCCCAGCAATCTGCTGCCGCTCAGCGTGCTGCCGACTTCTATCCGGACCTGGGAAATCGGTACGGCCGCCTATTTTTGGCGCAACCGCCTTAATGTGGATATCGCCTATTTCAACAAACTGTTCTATAACCGGAAATTCAATCCCCAGATCCCGCAATCCTCCGGGTTTACTTCCACCATCGTCAATTTCAATGAAAATGAACTGCGCAAAGGATTCGAGATCACGGTGTCTGGCAGCGTGATCAAAAGAACGAATTTCGAATGGCAATCCACCATCAACTACACCGTCAACCACAGGTATTACCAGTCGCTGGACAGTGTGTATTCGCAAAAGACTCCCTGGGCGGCACCGGGCAAACGGAAAGACGTTTATCTCGACAATTACTGGCTCCGCGATCCTAACGGCAACGTGGTCCACAATAACGGGATGCCTGTGCTGAGCGATTATGACATGAACTACGGGTACACCGATCCCAAGTTCAGCTTCGGTTTCATCAATACCTTCCGTATCGGTGATTTCACCGTAGGGCTGAATGTGGACGGGCGAATCGGCGGCGTGATGTACAACTATGTTAACGACAAGATGTTCGATACCGGCACCCATCCCGATACGGATAACAACTGGCGGTTCGATGAAGTGGTGAACAATAAAACGAACTACGTGGGCCAGGGCGTAAAAGTGGTGTCGGGCGATGTGACGTACGACAACTACGGCAATATCCTCACCGATACACGTAAATACGCACCGAACGACGTGGCCGTTTCTTACCAGGACTACACCCAGAAATTCAGGGCCGGCGATTACGGTGTGCAGAAGAAAACTTTCGTGAAAGTGCGGGAAATGTCTTTGGGCTACCGCCTTCCTTCCGGATTCCTGCATCGTTACGGCATCCGTAATGCTTCTGTGGCGGTAACCGCGCAGAACCTGTTCCTGTTCACCAAATTCCGCTTCTCCGATCCGGACGTAGACACGGAAAACCTGAATTCGCCCTCGGCGCGGATGCTGGGCATGAACCTGCGGGTAAATTTCTGACCGGGTCATTCATCCATCAAAACATCGACACATGAAACAAAAGCAACTTTATACGATCATATTGGGAGCAACCGTGCTGGCGGGCTGTTCCAACTTCGAGAAAATCAACACCAACCCGGATAAGACCGATAAGGTCAACTCCGGCATGCTGGCCACCAGCATGCTCCTCAGCGTTACGCGCAGCACTATTGCCACTACCAAGGGTTTTATGCAGCCTTATATGTTGGGCAAATACATCACCTGGGGCGAGAACCAGGAAAACTTCCAGTTCAACCGCCTCAACCGGGCCAGCTTCGAGCGGCTGGCAGTGCTGCGCAACGTGTCGCCCATGGTGGCCGCTGCGCTGGACGAGGCACAACGGAATTCATATGCCGGCCTGGCGGCGTTCATCCGCGCCTGGCAGTTTTATCAAACCACCATGCAGGTGGGCGATATTCCGTATACCGACGCCATTAAAGGAGAATCTGACGGGTTGGTGCAGCCGAAGTACGACAACCAGAAAACCGTTTTCCTGGGCATCCTCCGCGAGCTCGATAGCGCAAACGCGCTGCTGTCCCGCGGTTCCAACTTCGACGGCG
This sequence comes from Chitinophaga rhizosphaerae, assembly GCF_003958645.1. GTDB lineage: Bacteria > Bacteroidota > Bacteroidia > Chitinophagales > Chitinophagaceae > Chitinophaga > Chitinophaga rhizosphaerae. The sequence continues at coordinate 22,998 of NZ_RXLO01000002.1, read as the reverse complement.
ATCCTATCTTCAACGGCAAGGTCGACAACTGGCGCCGGGTGGTGAATGGTTTCGAATTGCATGTGCTCATGCAATTGTATCGCAAAACGGCGGATACGGACCTCAGGGTGATCCAGCGTTTCCAGGACATCGTGAACAACCGTCCGCTGATGCGCAATTACAACGATAACTTCGCGCTGGCTTACAACAACACGCAGGGGCAGAACTATCCCTGGTCAGACGTGCCGGCCGGTTCGGGGAACTCTTTCGTGAAATCGAACTATACGATGCTCACGTCCACTTTCCTCGATCCGCTCAAAGCCCTCGGCGACCGCCGTCTTTTCTATTTCGCGAAACCTTCGCCCGTGCAGATTGCCGCAGGGAAGCTCCCTTCCGACTGGGACGCCTATCCCGGAGCGGAGCCGTCCGATCCTTTCCCGGTGCTGCAAGACAAGCGTGTGTCCAAAGACTACGCCGACCTGAACAACCGGTATGTGCAGTTGGTGAATGCGGAGCCGGTTAGTGTGTACGGGTATTGGGATCAGCAGTTCGCATTGGCGGAAGCCGCGCTCCGCGGATGGATCGCCAATTCGCCCGCCCAAACGTATTACGCTGCGGGCATCGGCGAGGCGATGCGCTTTACGGCAGATTACACGCCCGATAACGTCGATTATCACCACAACATGAAAATCGACAACGCCTACATCCAGGGTTACATTGCTGCCAACGCACTTGCCGGGTCCACGGCGCAGCAGCTCCAGCAGATCATCACGCAGAAATACATCGCCGGGTTCCTGCAGGGCGCGAATTATAATGCCTGGTACGAAAACCGGAGAACGGGGTATCCTGTTTTCAAGCTCAATTCCAGCTCGAACCTGAACACGCCCAGCACCGCATTTCCTGTGCGTTGGCTGTACCCGTCTAACGAACTGACCAATAATAACGCGAATATGGACGACGCCGTGAAGCGCCAGTTCCCGGGTGGCGACAACACCAACGGGGTGATGTGGATTTTGAAGGATTGATGAATTTTATGACTTGATAAGGGGCGCCCGGACTGAGAGGTCCGGGCGTTTTTTTTGGGGGTGTGCGGAGATTGGCTGGATTATTCTATGCGTGATATGCGTAGAATATATGATTTATTCTACGCAAAATAAGCGTAGGATAGTTGGTGGTATGGGCCAGAAAAGGTATATTCGACGTAAAACCTGCAGAGAATGTTTATTTACCGTCGAAAAGAGTGGCCGAATTTTAAGTGGGATATGGAAGTGATTTCCGATATCCTGGCGAATGTCAGGCATGAGCAGGGATTTTTATTGGGGAGAATGGAGGGATTTGGGTTCAATTATCAGGATGAGGCGACGTTGAAAAATCTGACGCAGGATGTTTTAAAGTCCAGCGAGATCGAAGGCGAAATATTGGATCCGCAGCAAGTACGTTCATCTATTGCCCGGCGTCTGGGAATTCATGTTGCGGGTTTGGTTCCGACAGATCGGCATGTGGATGGTGCGGTAGAAATGATGTTGGATGCAACGCAAAACCATGCAGACTTGTTAACGGAAGAGCGTCTGTTCGGTTGGCATGCTGCATTGTTTCCGACCGGTTGGAGTGGCATGCATCGGATCGTGGTCGGACGGTGGAGGGATAATACTGCGGATGATCCTATGCAGGTAGTGTCTGGCCCGATGGGGAGAGAGACCGTTCATTTTCAGGCGCCCGATGCTGATCGGTTGCAAATGGAAATGGATGCATTTTTACGTTGGTTTAATGAAACGACAAACCTGGATCCTGTCCTGAAAGCTGCCATCGCACACCTTTGGTTTGTCACCATTCATCCATTCGATGATGGCAACGGCCGGATAGCTCGCGCTATCATGGATATGCAGTTGGCGCGTGCAGACAGGAGCAGTCGTCGTTTTTACAGTATGTCCGCCCAAATACGGAATGAGCGGGAAGCGTATTTTAAAGTATTGGAAGAAACCCAAAAGGGCCCGTTGGATATAACGGAATGGCTGCTGTGGTTCCTGCAATGTTTGGGTCGTGCATTGTCAGCAACGCATACTACGCTTGCCGATATCTTAAGGAAAACGAAATTCTGGGATCTTCCCGGGGCCCAATCCATCAATGACAGGCAAAGATTAATGCTTCAGAGAATGCTGGATGGGTTCGAAGGAAAAGTTACTTCCAGCAAGTGGGCAAAGATTACCAAAGTTTCGCAGGATACTGCAATCCGCGATTTGCAGGACCTGGTGGAGCGTGGTTTGCTTGAAAAGGAAGCCGCCGGGGGAAGGAGTACGAGTTATGTGTTCTGCTGAATTCAGGGGATAGGGGCACGAGGGATCGTGCCTTTGTCTTTGATTGGCACAGAAGCGGATCTGTTTGGAGGAGGGCATGCGGCTATGATGCTTTCGCGGGTATAAAATGCCGGATTTTTGTACGGTCAACTTTTTCTTCCGCGTAGAACAATTCGTAATTGTTTTGCAGGTTGATCCAGAATTGAGGGGTGGTACCAAAGGCTTCCGCTAATTTAATGGCCATTTCTGCGCTGATGCCGTTATGACCGTTGATGATAGCAGACAAATTCGGACGGCGTACACCGATGCCTTCAGCTACTTCCGTAATGGTTAACCCTCGCTCTTCAATAAACATTTCTTTCAGCACTTCTCCGGGATGGGCGGGGGGAACGCCACGTTTAATCGCAGTTCCGGGTGTTTTTTTAGGTTTTGGCATTGGTAGAATCGAGATTTGTTATTTGATTTTTTGTGCTGTACTAGTGATAGTCGATATAATCTACGTTAAAAACTTCTCCCTGGTCAAAACGGAAAATGATCCGGTAGTTTCCGGTAATTGTTATTGACCAGTAGCCGGCGTAAATTCCTCTCAGCAGATGGATGCCGCTTCCAAGCTGTTTAATGTCTTCTTCAGCGGTTACAGCGTCTAAAGCGGTTAGGATCATGCCTATCTTGCGGAGATGTGCCGTTGGGAGACCAGTAGCTTTTCCTTTTTCATAATACAGCCGCAGGCCTTTATGTAAAAAACTTGTGATCATTACAAATGTAATATGTTATATGACATGTGACAAATTGATTTTTTGCCACGTAAAATCATCGAAACATCCGATAACTAAGATGTTTCAGTAGTGGAAAAGGACGAATAAATTCATTTGAAATTCGGATTGGTGAGGGGTTGACCTGGAAATTCGATGATAATAGAGTAGGGAAGTAAATACAGGAGATCCGCCTGTCCGGTATTTCATGCTATTGAATACATGTAAAAGAAAGAGGGCAACTTCAAATACTTTTGAAATTGCCCTTTCGTACCGCGTACGGGAGTCGAACCCGTCATTCCTCCGTGAAAGGGAGGCGTCTTAGCCGATTGACCAACGCGGCATTTCCCGTTTGGGATTGCAAAGGTAATATCCATTTCGAAATTTCCAAAAAAAATTTCAGTTAAGTAAATAGTTATTGATTAATCCCCGCTAACCTTGTAATTTCGCTACTCAATTTTTCATCTACAAACTACAGTGTAAAATGGGAACTTCTCTTAAAATTGGTATTAATGGTTTCGGTCGCATCGGCCGCCTGGTCTTCCGCCAGATTTACAACATGCCCGGCATCGACGTGGTAGCGATTAACGACCTGACCAGCCCCGCGGTTTTGGCACATTTGCTGAAATATGACTCTGCACAAGGTAGATTTGGACAGGACGTGAAGCACACCGACAACGCTATCGTTGTAAACGGCGAGGAAGTGAAGATATATGCCCAGAAAGATCCCTCCCAGATTCCCTGGAAAAACCACGATATCGACGTGGTAATCGAGTGCACCGGCTTCTTCACCGACAAAGCCAAAGCCGAAGCGCACATCACCGCCGGCGCTAAACGCGTAGTCATCTCCGCCCCCGCCACCGGCGACCTCAAAACCGTTGTATTCAACGTAAACCACGATATCCTGGATGGCTCCGAAACAGTTATCTCCTGCGCTTCCTGCACCACCAACTGTCTCGCTCCCATGGCCAAAGTAATGAACGATAAATTCGGCATCGTTACCGGTCTCATGACCACCATCCACGCATACACCAACGACCAGAACACCCTCGACGCTCCGCACCCGAAAGGCGACCTCCGCCGCGCCCGCGCCGCAGCCGCCAACATCGTGCCCAACAGCACCGGCGCCGCTAAAGCCATCGGCCTCGTACTGCCCGAACTGAAAGGCAAACTGGACGGTAACGCCCAACGCGTTCCCACCATCACCGGCTCCCTCACCGAACTGACCACCATCCTCTCCAAAAAGGTAACGGCAGAAGAAGTGAACGCCGCCATGAAAGCCGCCGCCAACGAATCTTTCGGCTACACCGAAGACGAAATCGTAAGCTCCGACATCATCGGCATCCACTTCGGATCCCTGTTCGACGCAACACAGACCAAAGTGATGACGCAGGGCGACGTTCAAATGGTGAAAACCGTTTCCTGGTACGACAACGAAATGTCTTACGTTTCCCAACTCGTACGCACCGTGAAGCACTTCGCAGGCCTGATCTCCAAATAATCAAGCCAGCAGATCATATCGCCAACCCTCCGCATCCAGCTGAAACACAGCCGTGCGGAGGGTTTTTTGTCTTACTTTCCTAAAACTCACCCAACATGAGCCAATTCTCCCAGCATAATTTCAAAGGCCAGAAAGCCGTAGTGCGCGTGGATTTCAACGTGCCACTCAACGATAAGCTCGACATCACCGACGACACCCGCATGCAGGCCGCCGCTCCCACCGTTAAAAAAATCCTCGCAGACGGCGGCGCAGTCATCCTCATGAGCCACCTCGGCCGCCCGAAAGACGGCCCCACCGATAAATATTCCCTCCGCCACCTGGTAAACCACCTCATCAAACTGCTGGACGGCGCCACCGTGAAATTCGCGGAAGACTGCATCGGCGAAGCCGCCGAAAAAGCCGCCGATAACCTCCAGATGGGCGAAGTCCTCCTCCTCGAAAACCTCCGCTTCCACAAGGAAGAAGAGAAAGGTGACAAGGGATTTGCCGAAAAACTGGCCAAACTGGGCGATGTTTATGTGAACGACGCATTCGGCACCGCCCACCGCGCCCACGCCTCCACGGCCGTGATCGCCGAATTCTTCCCGAAAGAGAAGAAAATGTTCGGTCTCCTCATGGAAGCCGAAACCGCCAGCGCCGAAAAAGTACTCCACAGCGCGGAAAAACCCTTCACCGCCATCCTCGGCGGCGCCAAGGTATCCGACAAAATCCTCATCATCGAAAACCTCATGTCCAAAGCCAATAACATCATCATCGGCGGCGGCATGGCATACACTTTCCTCAAAGCACAAGGCAAGGAAATCGGCAACTCCCTCGTGGAAAACGATAAACTCGACCTCGCCAACGAACTGCTCGCCAAAGCGAAATCCCTCGGCGTTCAACTCCTCATCCCCGAAGATTCCATCGCGGCAGATAAGTTTGCGGCAGACGCCAATACCCAGGAAGTCTCCAACGACAATATCCCCGCCGGCTGGATGGGCCTCGATATCGGCAAAAAATCCATCGCGAAATTCAGCGAAGTGATCGCCGCCAGCAAAACCATCCTCTGGAACGGGCCCATGGGCGTGTTCGAAATGCCCGCCTTCCAGGGCGGCACCAAAGCCGTAGCCGAAGCCATCGTGAAAGCGACCGAAAACGGCGCGTTCACCCTCGTAGGCGGCGGCGACTCCGTTGCGGCGGTAAACCAGTTCGGCCTGGCCGATAAAGTAAGCTACGTATCCACCGGCGGCGGCGCCATGCTCGAATTCTTCGAAGGCAAGGAGCTCCCCGGCATCGCGGCGGTTAGAAAGTAAGAAGGTATTAATACCATAAATAAAAAGCCCGGCCTGGTCGTACCAGCCGGGCTTTTCCGTGAAAAACGGTCATTATTTACCGCTCAGTTCCGCAAAATACTTGTGGAAATAAGGGATGGTTTCGATGCCTTTGTAATAATTGTCCAGCCCGTACTTCTCGTTGGGAGAGTGTAGGTTATCGCTGTCGAGCCCGAAGCCCATGAGCACCGTTTTCAGCCCGAGTATCTTCTCGAACAGGGCCACGATAGGGATGGAGCCGCCGCCGCGAACGGGGATGGGCTGTTTGCCGAAAGTGGCGTTGATGGCTTCGCTCGCCGCTTTGAAGGCGACGGAATCCGTCGGCGTAACATAAGGAGCGCCGCCATGGTGGGGCGTTACCTTCACTTTTACGGATTTCGGTGCGATGGAAATGAAATGTTTGGCGAACAGGTCGGAGATCCTTTCCCAGTCCTGGCCGGGCACCAGGCGCATGGAAATTTTCGCGAACGCCTGGGAAGGCAATACCGTTTTGGCGCCTTCGCCGGTGTAGCCGCCCCAGATACCGTTCACTTCGCAGGTAGGCCGGGTGCCGGTGCGCTCGAAAGTGGAGTAGCCTTTCTCGCCCCAGAGCTCGTCCACGCCCAGGTCTTTTTTATAGTCTGCCTCGTCGAAAGGCGCGCTGTTGAGGGCTTTGCGCTCTTCGTCGGTCAGTTCTACCACACCGTCGTAGAATCCGGGGATGGTGATGTGGTTGTTTTCGTCGTGCAGCGAAGCGATCATTTTCGCCAGGATGGTAGCCGGGTTGGCCACCGCGCCGCCGTATACGCCGGAGTGAAGGTCGCGGTTCGGGCCGGTCACTTCCACTTCCATGTACGCCAGGCCGCGAAGCCCCGTGTCCAGGGAAGGCGTGTCGAGGCTGATCATGGCCGTATCGGAAATCAGTACCACGTCCGCTTTCAGGCGGTCTTTATTTTCGGAAAGGAATTTGCCGAGGTTGCCGGAGCCCACTTCTTCCTCGCCTTCGATCATGAATTTCACGTTGCAGGGGAGGGTGTTGGTGTTGAACATGGTCTCGAACGCCTTCACATGCATATAAAACTGGCCTTTATCGTCTGCCGATCCGCGCGCGAAAATTTTACCGTCTTTGATCACGGGCTCGAACGGCGGGCTGTCCCACAGGTTCAGCGGGTCGGGCGGCTGCACGTCGTAGTGGCCGTAAACGAGTACGGTAGGGAGTTTCGGGTCGATGATCTTTTCGCCGTAAACGATCGGATGACCGGCAGTCGGGCACACCTCCACTTTGTCAGCGCCTGCTTCCACCAGCCTTTGCTTTACCGCTTCGGCGCATCGTTTCGTATCTTCATTATGGCGGGAGTCCGCGCTGACGGAGGGGATCCTCAACAGTTCCAGCAACTCGTTCAGGAAACGGTCTTTGTGCTGGGCCTGGTAATCTTTCCAAACTTGCATTTTTGAGCTATTAAACGTTCACAATGGACGCAATTTAGTGGAATTTGGCACTCGGCCCGTTTCCGGAGGGCGAAAAATGATGGCCGGCCTGCCTGGGGGCCGCTGGCCGCGCCGCCGTTGTGTCACTCCCTTGTGCGGCAGCAGGGCTTTTCGGCATCGCTTCGCGGCAGGCGGGCACAAAAAAGGAAGGGCGTACCCTTCCTCTCTGGAGTATAACGAACTGTTTGCTGCTTAGGAAATGAGCTTTTGCCGCAGCAAAAACTCGAGTTGCTCGTTGACGCTCAGGAGTTTCTCCGTCAATTCCCGGTTCTCCTTGCGGAGGGCGTACACTTCATAAGCCTTTTCGATGTTGTGGCGAAGTTCGTCTTCATTCCAGGGCTTGGAGAAGTATTTATATACCTGTCCCTTATTGATCGCGTCGATCACGGCATTGATATCCGCGTACCCCGTGAGCAAAACCCGTATGGGCTCGGGGTATTTGTTGAGAATGGATTCGAAAAATTCGATCCCCGTCATTTTGGGCATTCTCTGGTCCGAAATGATAATGTGAAACTCGTGGTCTTCCAGCAACTTATAGGCCTCTTCGGCGGATTCTGCGGTCTGCACCGTATAAATTCTTCTGAAAGAGGCTTTAAAAGCATTCAGATTGTGAATCTCATCATCTATATAGAGGATGTGAATATGTTGTGCACTCATTATGTACGCAGTAGACTTTAAGTAAGTTAATAAAAATAAGCGAGTTAGCGAACAATGAAATGTTACGCGGGTGTCAAAACTATCAAAGGATCGGCATTCCCGGTCGTTCCCCGCTGCCGCCCCCGTTTGGCGGTGTGGGCGGGAAATCCGATCCAAACATAGATATTTTTTGGTATCCCGTTTTCAACTTTCTGACGACCGCCGTTAATGAATTGGTAACCGCTGGAAGTTGGCTGGTAACCGCTTTCCAGATCAAACCTATTTTTGTGCTTTCCGTTATTGTTTGTAGGTTTGAGCATACCCGTTATTTTTATTAAAAATAGAATCAATATGAAAACTGGAATCATTGTGATCATTCTCCTGGTATTGCTGGGCTTTTTTGGTTGCAGCAAGTACAATGGAATGGTAAAGAGCGACGAAACGGTTAAAAAGGCCTGGGGTAACGTAGAAACCCAGTACCAACGCCGGGCCGATCTGATCGATAACCTGGTAAGCACCGTGAAAGGCTCCGCCAATTTCGAACAGGAAACCCTTACCAAAGTGATCGAAGCCCGCTCCAAAGCCTCTTCTGTTCAGGTAAACGCAAACGATCTCACTCCCGAGAACATCGCGAAATTCCAGCAGGCGCAAAGCGAACTGGGCGGCGCGCTCAGCCGTTTGCTCGTAACGGTTGAACAGTACCCTCAACTCCGCACCACCGAACAGTTCCAAACCCTTATGGCTCAGCTCGAAGGCACGGAAAACCGGATCGCGGTAGCCAGGAACGATTTCAATACCGCTGTTAACGACTTCAACAGCAGCATCCGCACCTTCCCCAATAACCTCATCGCCGGCATCGGCGGGTTCAAGGAGAAAGGTTACTTCAAGGCGGCCGAAGGCTCCGATCAGGCGCCCAAAGTGAAATTCTAATCCAAACGCCTCCGCAGAAGGCGGCCCGGGGGCAGCGAAACACTGCCCCCGGCCGTCTTTTACAGGATGCCCAACATACGTTTCCCAATGAAACTGTTCCCCTTCAGGAAAAAAGAATTCTTTACCGAAGACGAGAAATCCCGCCTCGTTCAGGCCATCCGCCACGCCGAAAGGCTCACCTCCGGCGAAATCCGCCTGTTCGTGGAAAGCCATTGCGAATATGTGGACCCGATGGACCGCGCCCGCGAAGCATTCCTCTCCCTCGGTATGGAAAAAACAAAACAACGCAACGGCGTACTCCTCTACATCGCCCTCCGCGATCACCAGTTCGCCATCCTCGGCGACCAGGGCATTCATGATAAAGTGGGCAACGACTTCTGGAAACATGAAGCCGATATCCTGCGCCACCACTTTTCCGGCCAGCGCATCGTAGAAGGCATCGAAGTTTGCGTGAAGGAAATCGGGGAATCGCTCCTGCAGCACTTCCCCTACGAATCCGGCGACGCCAACGAGCTGCCGGACGATATTGTTTTTGGAAAGTAGATTAGGAAAATGATGCACAAGCTAACAAACAAGACATTCTTTCGCTGGTTCCTCGCCATGGGGCTGGTTTGGTTCGGACTGGGCGCCTTTGCCCAGAACATCCCGGCCAAACCTGTACCACCCCGGCTCGTCAACGATTTCGCAGGCATCCTCGTGCAATCGGAAGTCAATGAGCTGGAAAGGAAACTCGTGGCATACGACGATAGCACTTCCACCCAGATCGCCATCGTCATCATCAAAACCACCGGCGATTACGATATCTCCGAATACGGCCTGAAAATCCTCCGCGAATGGGGGATCGGCGGCAAAAAGAACAACGGCATTCTGATCCTCGCCGCTATGGACGATCGCAAGATCCGCATAGAAACCGGCTACGGCATGGAAGGATCGATCCCCGATGCCGTCGCCTTCGGGATCATCAATAAAATTATCAAGCCTACGTTCCAACAGGGGCATTATTACCAGGGGCTCGACGAAGCTACCGACAAAATCATCGCCGCAGCGGCCGGTGAATATACAGGCGTTCCCCGCAGCTCGAAAGACGGCGGCGGCGGCGGTGGCATCTTCGGGCTCATCATCCTTATTATTATCCTGATCGTCATTTTCGGCTCCCGCGGCGGAGGCGGTGGTGGCGGACGGGTGATCAGCCGGCGTGGCGACAGCATCTTCGGCGGCATCCTCGGCGGCATGATCGGCAGCAGCCTCGGTGGAGGCAGCCGTGGCGGCGGATGGGGCGGCGGCGGAGGCGGTGGCTTCGGCGGTGGAGGTTTCGGCGGCTTCGGCGGCGGCTCCGGAGGCGGAGGCGGCGCCAGCGGCAGCTGGTAACAACCGTGCCATTCCCTGCAACGGATTTTCAGTCAGCGCATTGCGGAAGAATTCGTTACATTCGCTACCTGACCGAAAATCCGTTTTTTTATGTTACTCCACATCCTGAACGGCGACGCAACCCTGGAAATATTCGAAAAAAGCGGCGTACCCGGCCGCCCCCTCGTCTGGCGCGAAATGCTCAGCGAAGGCAAAACCCCCGCTGGCTGCGACCTCGGCCTGTTTTTCGAAAAAAGGGGCGCTTACCTGCACGATGTGTACGGAATAAACCGGGAAGCATACATTTCAGACATCGGCAACACCCGCAAAATCCTCCAGCAGGCCTCCCAGTTCGAAGAGATCGTACTGTGGTTCGAATACGACCTGTTTTGCCAGGTGAACCTCATCTTCCTTATCAATTATCTCCTTCGCCTGAATACACCCATGCCCCGCGTCAGCGTGGTGCAACCGGGCAGTCACCCCGATGTGCCCGATTTCCGGGGGCTCGGCATGCTGAAACCGGAACACTTTCCGCCCCTGTTCGAAAGCCGCAGGTACCTCGAAGCGGGCGACTGGCAGCTGGCTTCCCTGGCCTGGGAGGCGTATACGGGAAACGATCCCCTTGCCATAGCGGCCCTCACCACCCAATCGGCCCCCAACCTGCCGTTCCTCGGCGGTGTCCTGCTGGCTCACCTGCAAAGGCTCCCGTCGGAAGAAAACGGGCTCAACAGCATCGAAAAGTTCTTTTTGGAACAAATTACACTGGCGCCGTTGTCCGAACGCGCGCTCTTTTCCATTTTCTGGGACGAAAAGAAGATTTTCGGGTTCGGGGACTTCCAGCTGCGCGCCACCCTGCAACGCATGGCAGACGCGGGCGTGGTGCAGCACGACAGCGAAATGGTGCGGCTGACGGACCTCGGCCGTGAAGTGCTCCGCGGCGAGCAAGACTACCTGGCCTTTGCACCGGTTTCCAACGCCTGGCTGGGCGGTATCCCGCTGGGAGGGACGCCCTGGCGCTGGAGCAACCGCGAAGGGAAAGTGGTGAAAAAATAGTCGGAGAACGTCTTCTTGATCCTTGTCGGCGGAATCTGCCGCTAAGCTTCCCGCTGATGCAGGCAACCCTTTGCCCCGGCGTTCCGTATCCATCGAAAAACCGATATGAAAAACATGCGATGCTGGGCTTTAGGCCTGATATTGGTGTGCTGCCTGCCGGCGGTTTCCTGCAAAAAGGACAAAGACAAGAACGATAACATCTATTCCGCGAAAAACACCGCCATGACCGGCGCCCAGGAAGTTCCCGCCGTCACCACGACGGCTACCGGCAGCTTCGACATCACCTACAACCGCGATTCCAAAATGCTGAACATCACCGTGCGCTGGCAAGGCCTCAGCGGCCCCGTAACCCTGTCGCACATTCACGGCCCTGCCGATAAAGGCGTAAACGCCGGCGTACTGGAAAATTTCACCACCGTCATCCCGAAAACGGAAAGCGGCAACTTCTCCACCAGCTTCACCCTGAACGGGACCACCCAGAAGGAGGAAGACCTCCTCGCCGGGAAATGGTACGTGAACATCCATACGGCGGCCCACCCGGGCGGTGAAATCCGCGGGCAGATCGAACTGACTTATTAATTAATTGATAGATAGATGACCGGAGGCTACAACAATTCCGGATCGGTGAACGGCGATGATAGCCACTCCGCCGCTCAAGTGAGTGACACAACGGCGGCCCGGCAGCGCATTCACTGCTGGCCCGGCATGAAAACGCATACGGCATGAGGCCGTTAAAAGACGCACCGGTTTCTCGAAAAACAGGAACAAAACCCCAAAGAAGAGGGCTGATTTTCATCAGCCCTTTTTATATTTTAAGCAATGGGAATATATCACCTCGCCTGTTTTTATTTCCATGCATCCAGCAAAAAACGGATCCAGTTTTTGTACATGATATTGTCGATGTCGTTGCTTTTATAACCGCGCTGGCGGAGGATGTCGGGTACTTTCTGCAACCCGGCGATCGTTCCGAGGTCGCCCGGAGATTGCTCGGTTCCGAATGCTCCGTCGAGGTCGGAGCCGATAGCGGCATGTTGGGAGTTGCCCGCGAGTTGACAGATATGATCGATGTGGTTGGCCACGTGCTCCAGTGAAACACCCGTATTTTCGGGCGTGCTTTTGCCGCGTTCCCAGCCGGGAATGAGCATCCACGCGTCGAACGCCGTGCCGATCACCGCGCCTCGCTGGATCAGCAGCGAAAATTGTTCGTCGCTGAACTGGCGGTTGTGCGGCACCAGGGCGCGACTGTTATGATGGCTGGCCCAAACCGGGCCGGTATAGAGGTCCATGGCTTCGGAAAAACTTTGGTCGCACAGGTGCGTGGCGTCGAGGATGAAGCCGAGGCGGTCCATTTCCTTGAGGAGCGCGCGGCCTTTGGTGCCGAGGCCGCCGGTGGAATCGGTGCCGTAGGCGTATACGCCGGGACCGTAGTGCGCGGGGCCGATGGCGCGTAACCCGTAAGCCCAGGCTTTTTCGACGCAGGCCAGTTCATAAAAGGAATCGGCGCCTTCGAGGCTGAGGATGAACCCGATGGGCAGGGAGCTGGTGTCTTCCGCCGTTTCCCATAGTTTGAGATGGGCGGAAAGCTCGTCGGCATTGGTGATCTGCTTCATTTCGCCCCGCTTCACCATCGTCTGGTACCAGGCAAGCTGGCCCTGCGTCTGCGCCCAGGCCTGTTCCTGCGAATGCCAGCCGGGCAGGGGATTGTCGAGCCCCACGTATCGCGCTATTTGCGTAGCTACGCAAAGTCCCACGCGGCCTTTGCGCATTTCGGGGAGTGAAACGGTGCCGCGCTCGCGGTCGGGTTTATCGGTAAGGCCTTTCTCCCGGTCACGGATGGCCTGCACGGATTTGGTAAGGTCGCGGTTCCACTCCATGGCGTTCATGCTCAGGTCCAGGTGCGCGTCAAAAATCATTGATTGCATAGATATATTCTGGTTGAATGATTCGTGGTTATATTAATCTTCCCCGCGCGATCGGCCAGGTATCGGAATGGTTTCCGTTTTCGATCACGAGCGCTTCGTTGTACAGTGCCACAGTGGGGCAGATGTGCCAGGGCGTTCCGTAAAGCACATCACCCACCTGCAAAGTGGCAGCTTCGGGCGTTTTCACGACCAGGTGCTCTTCGCTTTGGGAAATTACTTCATATTCTTTCAGTTGATGGAAGAAAACGCGGCGGGTGATGGGGTTTTCGGCGGAAACGGCCTTGTGTCCCAGGTCCAGCGTCACGCAGCCTTCCTGCGGTTTCGAAATGACGCGGGTGAGCAGCTTGGCCGCTACGAGGAATGGCTGGTCGGGCAGACCGGTTCCGTACCCTTCGTCCCACAACAGGCAGGTGCCCGGGCTGCAAACGACCGTTCCCCTGCGGGCGTGAACGGGGAAGGTGGGCGTTCCTCCGGCGATGATTTCCGGAGGCAGGATGTCTGCGGCGAGGCGTGCCACGGGTTCGAAAGCGGCGTCGCATTCGCGGGTGCGTTCGGCGAGGTCGGGGTTGCGGATGTGGCCGTCGTAGACGTGCAGGCCCGCGGGGTCTGCGTTGCCGAGTTGTTGCATGCCGCGCCAGAAGTCGGCCGCTTTATCGGGGCTGATACCGGTTCTGTGCATGCCGTTGTCTACATCGATGTACAGCCGGGCTTTTGAGCCGAAAGCTGCGTGAAGGTCGTTCATCAGCCGTGCCGAGGCGATGTTGTCTGCCAGCGAAGCGAAGCGGGACGCGGGAAACTGGCGCTGAAGATCGACGAAAGCCTTTGCCATGGGGGCGTTAAGCTGATAGGCGAGCAGGATGTCAGGAGCGCCGGCTGCTGCCAGCATGCGGGCTTCGGCAATGGTGGCGCATTTGAACCGGCGGATGCCTTTGTCCAGCTGCATGCCGACAACGGGCCCCATTTTGTGGGTCTTGACGTGTGGCATGAGTCTTTCCGGACCGCCTGCCATGGCGATCATGCGGTCGATATTTTCGGCGATGCGATCGGGAAAAACGAGGAGCGCGGGCGAGGGAAGGTTTCCCGGAAGCGCGACGGGTGGCTGTACGTCAGTTTGCATGAATGGTTCAGTCTGATAATTCAAAAATAGCTTCTATCTCGACGGTGATGTTATCCGGCAGCGAGCCCATTCCCACGGCGCTTCTCACGCCCACGCCGTTTTCCGGCCCCCAGATTTTGGCGAACAGTTCGCTGCAGCCGTTGAGTACATGCGGATGGGTGCCGAATTCCGGGGTGGCGTTGACCATCCCCAGTATTTTGATCACCCTTTTGATGCGGTTCAGGGAGCCGAGTTGTGAAACGAGGGTCGAGAGGATGGTGAGCCCCACCTGCTGCGCCGCGAGCCTGGCGCCGTCTGCGTTCAGTTCCAGCCCGGCTTTGCCGCGAAGCAGCGAGCCGTCGGGCAATACCGGCCCGTGGCCGGAAACGTAAACGAATTTATCGACGATCAGCAGGGGCTTGTAAACCCCTTTGGGCGCGGGTGGCGGCGGAAGCACATGGCCCAGTGCGGCAAAGTTTTCGGCTGCGGTCATCACGAAATTTGTTTAAAGTTAATCCAATATTTTTTGCAATTACAATAGAAATATTTGCAGTATTTGCAAGTTTGTTAACTTTCGAGTCATGGTTTTGTTGCAGTTTTAGCAAACTGGCGGAAGTTGAAGGACCTGGGTTTAATGTTGGTTTCGCGTTCCCGCAATGATTTTTCGCCGTGACTTGGCGCGGCCCTGTAGAAACCAGTCGGACCATCCACATCTTTCCATTATCAGCTTCCGGTTGCATCGCTATGAAAATTAAATAATCTTCCGGCTACGCGGAATGACCGATATCATTCATTTTCATTCATTTTTCGGAAGGTATCAATACCATCAATAAAAACTGAACAATATGGCAACGTTTTTCCTGGTTATACTTGCAGCCTTCCCGTGGCTTACAGGAATTGTTGCAATACCAGTACGCCGATAAGCCCGCAGACGGACACGATCGTTTCCATGACCGACCAGGTGGCGAAGGTTTGTTTGAGGGTAAGGTTGAAATATTCCTTGAAGAGCCAGAACCCGCCGTCGTTCACATGACTGAACATGAGGCTGCCCGCCCCGATGGAAAGCACCATCAGCTCCGGATGCACCTGCTGTTGCTGTATAATGGGCAGGAGAATACCGACGGTGGTCAGGCCCGCCACCGTAGCCGATCCTACGCAGACACGGATCGCTGCTGCAATGAGCCATCCCAGCACCAGCGGGGATACGGAAATGCCTTGCATCGACTGCCCGATGTATGTGTTGATGCCGCCATCCTTGATCACCTGCATGAAAACCCCGCTGCCCGCGATGATAAGCATGATCGGAGCCACGTCCTTGAACGCCGCCTCGAGCGACTTCATGAGTGCCTTCATGGGTGTACCACGCCGGAGGCCCAATAAATATACTGCCGCAAGCAGTGAAAGGAGCATCGCGATATTCGGATCGCCGATGAGCGACACCGCCGGGCGAAGTGCGCTGTCTGCCGCCAGGAACGGATCAACCGCCGTGGTAATGGTGAGGAGGATGAGCGGGAGCAGTGCCGTAAAAAGACTGATGCCCAGGCCGGGAAGCGCATCGTCCGGCCGCTGCTCGATCTGGATCAGTCCCTGTTCTGGCGTCACCTCCATTTTCCGGAGCGTCCTGCCGAACAGGGGGCCGGCGATGGCGATGGTTGGTATGGCGATGATCAGGCCGTACACGAGGGTTTTGCCCAGGTCGGCCCCCAGTTGCTGGCTGATGGCCGTGGGAGAAGGGTGCGGTGGCAGAAAACCATGCGCGGTGGAAAGTGCCGAGATCATGGGGATGCCGATGTAGAGTAGCGGCAGCCGTGTGGAAAGCCCCGTGGCAAAGATGAGCGGCACCACGATCACGAAGCCCGCCGTATAAAACATGGGGATGCCTACCAGGAGCCCTGCCAGCGCCATGCCCCACTGGATATGCCGGGTACCGAAAATCCGGACCATCGAGGAAGTAATGCGCTGCGCCGCACCGCTGTCGGCCACCAGTTTGCCCAGCATGGCGCCGAATCCGAGGATGGTAACCAGCGAGCCCAGCGTGGACCCAATGCCGCCGGTGATCGACTTCCCGATGGCAGGCCCGTTGAGCCCGCAAGCCAGCGCCAGGAAAATGCTGACGATGATAAAAGAGATGAAAGTGTCGAGCTTGATCCACATGATCAGCACGATCAGGAAAAGAATGGATAGTACGACGAGCAATAAGGGCGATAGCATGGACAGTGGAATTTATTCCCCTGAAGATAGCAAAGCCGGTTTAGAAATACCATAAAAAAGCAGCTCCCCACGGTGGGAGAGCTGCCAAAAGGATATCGGAATCTGAATGAACGGCACAACGGCAGCCATTGGAGGCACTGCCGCTGCTTACCTTCCATTACTCTTCCTTCGTCTGTTCTTTTATTTTCTGAACGGTCTGCAGGATGTGGGTCGCCTGTTTGCTAAGCTCGTTGCGGAGCTCGCCGGTTGAAGCGGCGGCGGCCTTTTCCTGTTTTTTCTTGGCGAGCGGCTGCATCAGGTTGATGATGTAGTTGTTCACCCAGCTGTTGTTGAATTGTGTAATGGCGTCGTACACATCGGTCACGCCTTTGTTGACAAGGGCGGTATTGTCGATCTGGCCGAGGATGCCGAGGTACAGGATGGCTGCGCCGATCTTGTCCTGGCCGGTACTGTTCGCGAGATTGGTGGCAAAGTAGGGCACGTCTGCTTCGCTGCCATTCTGTGCGTACACATTCGCGATAGCGGTACCCAATCTGCCGCGGGCGTCCTTTTCCATGGTCTTGGCAAGGGCGTAGGCTTTCTTCACGTCGAGATCGGCGAGGCCCACTAGGCCGGCGCCTTCCACGAGGTAGGAGCGGTCTTTCAGCGCGTTTTCGAAGAGGGTGGCGTATTGCGGGTCCTTCAGTTTGCTGAGCTGCTTCAGTGAAGCGGCACGCACCGGGGATGCGGGATCGTTTTTCGCGAGGTCGGTCAATACGGGGATCGCAGCGGTTTTTACGTCGCTGTTGTCCATCTTCAGGCCGGAAATAGTGAGGGCGCGCAGGCCTTCGTACTTATCGCGCAGGGCTGCGATCACGATGGCGCGTGCGTCAGCATTGCTGGTCTGCTGTTTCAGGCACTCCTCGATCGCTTCGCGGCGGTCGCGGTAGGTAGTGGCGTTTTTATACTGGAACACGTAAGTAGCCAGGTTGCGGCGGTCGGTTTTTTCGAGAATGAGGATTTTGTCGCCGTCCACATTCACGAAGTCGGGCTTGCCGCTCACCGGGAAGCTGAAATTGCTCGTCTTTTCGGTGATGCGCACGTTATGCCGGGTCTTCTTTCCGCCTTCGTACACATCGATCGCGATGGGCAGGTCGAAGATCTTCTCGCCTTTCTGCTCGATGGTTACGCCAGCGAAGCCGGATTTGCTGTAGTCGTAGGAAATATCGAGCGTGGGGTAACCCTGGCCGAAATACCACTGGTTGAAGAACCAGTTGAGGTCCTGCCCGGTAACCTCTTCAGCTGCGAGGCGGAAGTGATGGGCTTCTGTTGCCTTGAATGCGTGGGTCTTCAGGTAAAGGCCCATTGCTTTGAAGAATGCGTCGTCGCCCATATAATTGCGCAGCATATGGAGGATGCGGCCGCCTTTCTGGTAGGTAACGGCGTCGAACATGTCTTCCTGGCTGTGATAATGGAAGCGAACGAGGTGGCGGTCGCCACGGTATTGCGCGGATTCCATGTAATTATGCATGGCCGCATATCCGTGCTCGTCTGCCGCATCTTTACCGAACTTGTGCTCGAACCAGAGGTATTCGCTGTAATCGGCAAAAGATTCGTTCATGGTGAGGTTGCTCCAGGATTCGCAGGTGGCGAGGTCGCCGAACCAGTGATGGAACAGCTCATGGGCGATCACCGATTCGCCGAGGCGTTCGTCATCGTCCAGCAGTTCGCGGTCGGTTTTCTGCACGAAATCGCCGTGAATGGTAGCGGTGGTGTTCTCCATGGCGCCGGATACGTAGTCGCGCACTACCACCTGGCTGTATTTCACCCAGGGATAGTCGTACCCGACGAGTTTCGAGAAGAAGGTCATCATTTCGGGCGTGTTGCCGAAAATAGCCCTGGCGTGGGGAGCATATTCCTTTTCCACGTAGTAGTTCACTTCTTTCCCGCGCCAGCTGTCTTTCACAACGGCGAATTCGCCCACCGCCATCATGAAGAGGTAAGGGGCGTGAGGGAGCTCCATGCGCCAGGTGTCTGTGCGGGTACCGTTGGCGTTGGATTTCTGGCTTACCAGTTTACCGTTGGAGAGGGTGACGTACTTTTTGTCGACCGTCATGGAAATCTCCGAAGTGGTGCGCTGGTTGGTTTTGTCAATAGTGGGGAACCATGCGGAGGAGGCTTCGGTTTCGCCCTGCGTCCAGATCTGCGTAGGTTTGTTGGGCTCGGTGCCATCGGGGTTGATGAAATAAAGCCCCTTGGCATCGGTGATCGCCTCGCTGCCTTCGGCTTTCAGTTCGTCGGGCTTGGCGGTGTAATCGATATAAACAATATAGGAATCGTTGCTGCTGTATGTTTTGTTCAGTTTGACGCGGATCTCCTTTCCGTCGTATACATACTGAAGCGGCGTGCTGCGCGCGGTTTTGAGAAGCCCGTCAGAAGGGAATTTCACGACGGATGCGCCTGCCGGCTGAACGAGGGTTACGGAACGGATGTCCATCCCTTTGGCATCCAGCGTCAGGCTGTCGGTCGGGTAAAAGTGGGGTTTAAGGGTCAGCCAGGCCTTGCCGATCAGGTGGCGCCTGGCGTAGTCGAAACGTACATTGAGTTTCGTGTGGACTACATTGTTGATTTTGGTGGGAGACGCCCGGTAGATGCTGAGCTGCGGGTCCTCTTTTTCCGCCGCGCTTTGCGCGAAAGCGGGAGCGTAGATGCCCAGCATGGCTACCCCGGCCATCAGGATAGCCGGAATGTTCTTAGTTGGTAAATACATGCAAAACGATTTGTTCAAAAATAAGCGCCCTCGGGGAGGGCAGGGGTCAAATTTAAACAAATGGCCCAAAAACGACGCAAGCGGTTAAAATTGTTATTTTTGTACAGATAGGACATGTTATTTATATGATCAAAGCTACCGTAAACGGCCGCAAGCCGTACGAAATAAATCTTTCCGGCGCCGATGGCAGGCCGGAGTGCAACGGGAAGCCCGTATCCTGGTCTGCCGAACCCCTGCCCTCGGGCGGGTTTAGCGTGCTGGTAGACGGGAAGAGCTTCGTTGCTGAAGTTGTGGGGACCGACCGGCCGGAGAAAACCGTCACCCTTCGCATCGGCCAGTCCGTTTACGAAGTGGGGCTCGAAGGGCCGATGGACCGCCTCCTCGCATCCATGGGGCTTACCCAGGCCGCCGCCAGGAAAGTGAACGATATTAAGGCGCCCATGCCCGGCATGGTGTTGAAAATACTCGTAGCGCCTGGGCAAACCATCAAAAAAGGCGATCCGGTACTCATCCTGGAGGCCATGAAGATGGAAAATGTATTCAAATCCACTGCAGACGCGGTGGTGAAAGAGATCAGGGTCACCGAGCGGAAGGCCGTAGAAAAAGGCGAAGTGCTCATCGTGCTGGAATAATATTTGTATCAGTCATCATTATGCAATCAATCAAACTAAAACTGTTGTATCTGGCGTGCTGCCTGTTCATCGCAACGGGCCTGGCCGCGCAGGATGCGTCGTATTTTGTATATATACAGCACGAAAAGCAGCAGCCTTTTTACGTCAAACTCGACGGAAAACTGCTCAGCTCCTCCGTGAAAGGGTATGTGATCCTTCCCAAAATGGAAGCCGGCAAAGTGCCGGTAACCATCGGTTTCCCCAAGGGAGAAGCCCCCGAACAACAATTCACCATCCGTCTCGCCGGTAACCGCGATTACGGATACCTGCTTAAAAATAACGGCGACCAGGAATGGGCACTGTACGACCTTCAAACCTTCGCTTCCCTCAAATCGGCCGGTGCCGGTGGCGCTCAACCCGCCGAAAAGCCCGCTGAATCGGAAGCTGTGGCCGTAACCCGCATTTCCAGCGATAGCGCCACGCCCGAACAGAAGGAGCTGATCAATAACGTGCAGGCCGATGTAGAGGCCGCACTGGCGAAAAAGAAAGCGGAAGAAAAGGCTGCCGGGGAACAATCCGCAGAAGAAACACCGGCCCCTTCGGCTGAAATGCCTGCCGACACAACCCCCGTTGTTGCGCAAACTGCTCCAAAAAAGAAAAACAGCTTCGCAGAATCGTTGGATAAGGTCGTGACGGATGATCGCCCCGCTGAGATGGATTTCCCGAAACCCAGGCCTGCCGCCGCTACGGAAGCGCCAGTGGATGTGCCGGCCCCTGCCGCCGAGCCTGAAAAGCCCGCTAAAAAACGGAAGAAAGGCCAGCGCGATCCGCTGACCGAAGAAGAAAAGGAATTGCTCGGCTCCGTAATGGAAGAGGAAAAGCGTGCTGCGGCCGACGAAGCCCTCAAGGAAGCAGAGGCCGCCGCCGCCGGAGATGCTGCGAAAGAAGCACCCAAAGATGCGCCCATGGAACAGCCGGTAGCAGAAAAAGCGCCGGAGGAAAAGCCGAGAAAGGCGAAAAAGAAGAAGGGAGGGTCCGAGCCGGAATTCATAGATTTTGGGGAAGCACCGGCCGCCATGCCTGCTGCTACACCCGCCGCCACTGTGCCGGAACCGAGATCTGTGCCTGCTGAGGAGGAGGGGGCCAGCGCGAAAGACGCCCGTGAAGCCCGCCGTCAGCAAAAGAAAGCAGCCCGTGAAGCCGCCGACCGGGAAGCCCTCGCGCGCGATAGCCTCGCAAACATAGGCTGGCATGATGCTGCGCCGGAAACGAAAGAGAAGAAATCCGATCTGAAAATGGTGAACAGTGATTGCCCGAAAGTCCTGGAAACCGAGGCCTTCCGCAAATTGCTGCGCACGATGAACAGCCGGAGAACGGACGCGGATATGGTAGATGCCTTCCGTAAAGGCACCCGGAACACCTGCGTAAGTACCGAGCAGGTAAGGGCGCTCGCCCAGCTCATCTCGTCCGACGAAAACCGCTACCAGCTGATGGATGCGGCCTATGCAAGGACGTACGATTCCGACAATTTCTCCAAATTGTCCGATTTGCTGACCGATAATTACTACAAGAATCGTTTCAAAGCAATGCTGAAACGGTAAACGATAAAAAAGCGTATGTCAAATGGTGAATGGATGTGTCCGTTCACCATTTGTCGTTTTAAAAATGCCTACTTTCGCGCATCATGGCCAGGTATTTTATCGAAGTTGCTTATATGGGTGCCCGTTTCAGCGGGTTCCAGGTGCAGGAAAACACGTTGACGGTGCAGTCGGAGATCGACCGCGGCATCAGCGTGCTTATGCGTGAGCGGGTGGAAACGACGGGTTCCAGCCGTACGGATGCGGGAGTGCACGCACGGCAGAATTTCCTGCACTTCGATATGGAGCAAGCGCTTCACCCGCAGTTCGTATACAAGATGAACGCGATTTTGCCGCCGGATATCGTAGTGAAAGGGGTGTACCCGGTTGCTGACGGCCTCCATAGCCGTTTTGCGGCCACGGGGCGTTCTTACGAATACACGTTATATACTTCGAAAGACCCGTTCCTGCGCGATCGTGGCTATTTCTTCCCGTACCGCCTGAACATGGGCCTGTTGCAGGAAGCGGCCGCGATATTGATGGAATACCGCGATTTTACTACGTTCTCGAAGCGGAATACCCAGGTGAAAACGTTCAATTGTACCATCCGGGAGTCTGCCTGGAAGCAGGAAGGCGAGCGTATAGTCTATAACGTGAGTGCGAACCGTTTCCTGCGCGGGATGGTGCGCGGGATGGTGGGAACGATGCTACGCGTGGGCCGGGAGCGGATTTCGCTGGATGAGTTCAGGGTCGCGATCGAAAGTAAGGATTGCACGCAGGCGGATTTTGCGGTGCCGCCGCAAGGTTTATGTTTGATGGAAGTGCAGTATCCTGAAGGTTCGTTTGGAAAAAGTTTGTAGCTGGAAGTCTTTCCTATGGCTGTTTCTGTATTTTTCTTCGGGGAGCGGGCGAAAAACATTTGGAAAGACGGAATAAAACACGCTACCTTTGCGACCCGTTAACGCGGAAAACAACAAGTTCTTTATGAGGCGCCTTTACGGATGTATCTGTTTGGAAATCAAGCTGGATGCGGATTGCAGGATGAAAGATGGATATCTTCGGACGGCATGAAAAAAAAGTGAAGGAATAATTTGGTTGAAAGAAAAAACTTTCGCTATCTTTGCGCCCCCTACAACAACGAAATACTTCAGTTCTTTACATCGTTTTTTATAGTCCGCCGGATCGCTGAAAGGCAAGATGGCAAAGGTTTTCAGAAGAAACCGATCATCGAAAAAAGATGAAAATTTTCTTCGGAAAAATTTGGACGGAATGAAAAACATCTCTACCTTTGCACTCCCATCGAAACAGGGTGGTTCACGAAGAAAGTTCGGGTGTGCAAATTGAAATGATGATATGGGCTTAAGGCCTGCGGGTTCGCAACCTGGATATCAAGCAACAAGTAGTTGAGATTTTACCGCAGCAATTGCGGGGAGGTCCAATGAAAGATCTTTGAAAGTTTGGAAACAACAGCACGTTACAGAGATGTAACAAAACACAGGTAATGTTAGCGACAACATTAAATTGAAACGTCTAATTTACGTAGAGTAAAATAGTCAGTTCAAA
>NZ_RXLO01000019.1 GCF_003958645.1 Chitinophaga rhizosphaerae | reverse complement strand
GGACTCCTTCCCCTTTTCTATCGAAACAACTGTTAACTCTTTTTGACGAATACTGTATTTAATGCGTTTGTCCATAAAAATGCCCCCCTAAAGTGTCCAACTTTTGGGGGGCATTACACATACCGGGACGGCTTTTTTTTAATGCCCGGACCATCAGGCTTTTACGATCATTTTTCCTTTGTTTTTGCCGGAAAACAGGCCAAGCAGGGCTTCCGGGAGTTTCTCGAACCCTTCCGCCACGGTTTCCTCCGACTTGATTTTGCCTGCCTTCACGAGCGGCGCCAAAAACTCGATCCCTTCCCGGAATCGGGATGCGTAATTGCGGATGATGAACCCCTGCATGAGGATGCTCCGCGTCACCATGAGCCCCTGCCAGCGGGGGCCGGTCGGCGCTTCCGTGGCGTTATAGTAGGAGATCTGCCCGCAAAGCGGCACCCGCGCGAAGAAATTCAGCTGTCTCATCACCGCGTCAGACACTTCGCCGCCCACATTGTCGAAGTAAATATCCACGCCATTGGGGCAAAGGGTAGACAGGCGGTCGTCCAGCCCCGGCTCGTTGTAATTAATGGCGGCATCGAATCCGAAGTAATCCGTCAGCAGTTTCACTTTTTCTTCCGACCCGGCGATCCCCACCGCCCTGCAACCCAAATGCTTCGCGATTTGCCCCACTACGGAACCGACCGCCCCGGCAGCACCGGATACCACAACGGTTTCGCCGGCTTTGGGCTTGCCGATGTCCATCAGTCCGATGTAAGCCGTTAGGCCCGTCATCCCCAGCACACCGAGGTAATAACTGGGCGGCGCGATGTTGGCGTCGACTTTTTGAACGGCGGATGCGGGAACGGTCATTTCCGTGCGCCAGGGGAGATAAGGGCCGAGCACCACGTCTCCCGGCTGGAACCGGGGATCGCGGGAAACGGTCACTTCCGCCACCACGCCGCCTTCCAGCGCGTTGTTCACCTGGAACGGGGGTACGTAGGATTCCGCATCGTTCATCCGTCCGCGCATGTAAGGGTCCACGGAATAGAACATGCCTTTCAGCTGGAGCTCGCCTTCCTTCGCGTCGGGCAAAGGCACCTCGTCTATCCGGAAAATGGAAGCGTCGGGCAGCCCGGTGGGCCGTGCGGCGAACGTGATCTGTTTTACCTGTTTCATGTTGTAATAACCC
Organism: Chitinophaga rhizosphaerae; assembly: GCF_003958645.1. GTDB lineage: Bacteria > Bacteroidota > Bacteroidia > Chitinophagales > Chitinophagaceae > Chitinophaga > Chitinophaga rhizosphaerae. Next base: position 46,080 of record NZ_RXLO01000019.1, on the reverse strand, counting down.
TTGCGCGCGGGGTTTGGTTGCCGGTTGACGGGCGAAATCGGATTTTTTACGAATAATGCATACCTTGTCTGCACGAAAGCCGCCGTATCAGCATGTCGCTACAAGATAACACGCCTCCCGCACCGGACCCGGGCTGGGAGGCTTTCCGGAAAGGGGACAGGGATGCGTTTGCGCAGTTGTATGATGAACACGCCCCGCCATTGATCGTTTACGGGATCAGGGTGAGCGGCGACGAGGGGTTGGTGCGCGATGTGATCCAGGACCTTTTCGTTGAAATTTGGCGCTCCCGCGCGAACCTGCAGTCGCCCGGTTCGGTGAGGGGCTACCTGTTGAAAGCCCTCCGCTACAAACTCATGCGGAAAGCGGCCGTGCGCCTGCTGTACGCCGATTCGCTCCCCGAACAGGCAGACACTACCAACCCGGAATCCATCATCCTCGAGCACGAAAGCGAAATCATCCGCCGCCAGCTCATCCGCCGGGCTATCGATCGCTTGCCGAAGCGCCAGCAGGAAATGATCAACCTGCGGTTTTACCAGGGGCTGAGTACCGAAGAAGCCGCCAGCGTCATGTCCGTCAATTATCAATCCGCCGCCAACCTTCTCCACAGGGCCGTGTCGCAGCTCCGCGAAATGCTCGGGCCCGGTGCGCTGGCGCTCATCGTCATTTATCGCGCAGGCTGATAATTACGGCCGCAGCCCTGCAATTTTCCTCCCACCGAAAAAAAAATCAAAAAAAAACGCCTCCAGGTGAGTATCGCGGAGCGGGTTGGGTCACCTATTTAGGAACGAGCACACTCAGCATATGTCTAACCACCCATCCGACCTGGAAATTTTACTGCGAAACGACGACTTCGTGCAATGGACTTTACGCCCTTCGGCGGAAGGGGACGCGCGTTGGGAAGCCTGGATAGGGGTGGATGCGGAGCGCCGCGTCCTGGTAGATCGCTGCCGAAGCGCCGTATTGGCCGTTCATGCCGCGGAATCCGACATACCGGCCGATATGCTGGCCGGGGAAATATGGGAAAAGATGCAGGGCGCCCTCCGCCCGAAATTCCGCTGGATGCCTTACGCTGCGGCCGCTGCGGTAGTTTTGCTGCTGGCCGGCGCGGGATGGTGGTGGATGAACGGGCGGCCCGGAGGAGACGGGAATATGGCCATGGAAGCGCCCGCCGTTGTAAAGGGAGGAAATGGGGAAATTTCGGCGGCCAATAACGGGGCGGGACTGAAAACCGTATTAATGGTAGACGGTTCGCGGATTACGCTGAGCCCCGGCGCGAAGGTGCATTTCCAAAGCCTGCCGGGCCCGGATGCCCGGAACGTGCGGCTGGAAGGATCGGCTTTCTTCGAAGTATCCCCCGACCCGAAGCGGCCCTTCACCGTGTTCGCCGGCAAAGTGGTGACCCGCGTACTGGGTACCAGCTTCCGGATCAGCGGGGGACGCAGCATCACGGTGGCCGTGCGCTCGGGAAAAGTGTCCGTTTCACATGCGGGAGACAATAGCGCCTGGATTTTGCTGCCCAACGAACAGGCGGTTTATGACGCCGGACGCAACACGATGGCCAAGTCGGTTGTTATCAATAAAACCATCCTCGAAAATCCCGTTCCGCCAACGCCACGGTTCCGATTCGACGAAACTCCGGCCCCGGTGGTGATAGACGAGCTGTCCGGAACTTATGCCGTCAATATCCGTTACGACAGGCGGCTGTTCGAAAAATGCAGGATTACCGTGTCTCTCGAAGAAGGCACTTTTTACGATAAACTGGACGTGCTCTGCAAAGTGCTGGGCGCTACATACGAAATAGTGAACAATGAAGTACGGATTACTGGTCCTGGCTGCTGATCGCTCCCGCTCCACCGTACCCTGATCAAACGATTCCACATTTACTGTCAACCAAAAATCAAGCGTATGAACACCATCCGTTTCATGATGCGGGTAGCGCTGTTGAAGACCTTGCTGTGCATTTTCGTGACTTCCGCCATGGCAGCGGTCGCCGGCGCACAAGGCGTACTCGACAAAAAAATTTCCCTTACCGTAGCCAACAAGGAACTGAAAAATGTGCTCGGCAAGATCGAAGAGGCGGCTTCCGTCAAGTTCGCCTATGCTACCCGGACCATTCCGCTCACCAGCATCGTGAGCCTCTCCGTGAGCGACACGCGCCTCGGCGACGTGCTGCAATCGCTCCTGCAGCCCTATAACGTCAGTTACGAAGTTGTAGGCAACCAGATCATTATCCAGAAAGACGGGGTGAAAGTGGTCATCTCCCGCGACGCGCTTTTCAAGAAAGTGACGGGCCGCGTGAAGGCGGCCGACGGCACCAGCGTTCCCGGCGTAACGGTTACCGTGAAAGGTACTTCCAAAGGCGCGGTAACGAATGCCGACGGGTTTTTCGAGATCGACGCCGAAGAAGGCGCCGTGCTCGTGTTTACCGCCATCGGATTCGCCGCACAGGAAATTGTCGTAGGACCGGCGGGGAATTACGACGTAGTGCTCCAGGAATCCAAACGCGAACTGTCGGAAGTAGTCGTAACGGCCCTCGGCCAGCGGAAAGAGAAACGCGCGCTGGGGTATTCCGTTTCCGAAGTGAAAGGCGCAGACCTGGCGCAAACCAACGAAGTGAACCCCATCAACGCCCTGCAGGGCAAAGCCCCCGGCATCAATATCGACCAGGGCTCGGGCGGCCTTTTCGGCAACTCGCGCATCCTGCTGCGCGGCAACTCCACCCTGAGCCTCAATAACCAGCCCATTTTCGTGGTAGACGGCGTGATCGTGGAAAACGACGCGTTCGACGGGAAAGGGCGCGATTTCGGGAACGATCTCAAGAACCTCAACATGGAAGAGTTCGAAAGCGTTTCCGTGCTGAAAGGCTCCGCTGCCGCAGCGCTCTACGGCACCCGCGCCATCAACGGCGTGGTGCTCATCACCACCAAGAAAGGGCGGACGAAGAAAGGATGGGGCGTGTCCGTCAGCCAATCCCTCAACATCCAGGACCCTTACCGCGGACCGGACTTCCAGAATGAATACGGCGGCGGCACCGTGGGCGCTTTCTTCACCGATACCCGCGACCCCGGCTATCCCAACGGCACCAACTGGCAAACGAAAGTGTTCCCCACCAACAATGCGAACGAACCTTACATCGACCCGCAGAAAAACCGGGAACTGGAGAACTGGGGGCCAAAATTCGCCAACCAGCGCGTCCGTAACTACGACGGTACCTGGACGGAATACAAAGCCGTTCCCAATAATTACCTCGACGCATTCCAGACCGGTGTGGGCTACCTCACCAACGTGGCGCTCGACGGGGCTACCGACAAATCCTCGTTCCGGGTTTCCTATTCCCGCAACCAGGCCGAAGGCATCAACTTCCGCAACAAGATGAATAAAAACGCCTTCACCCTGCGCGCCACCCATAACCTGACCAGCTTCATCAGCCTCGACGCCGGTGCCGATTACACCAACATCCAGGCCGAGAACCCGCCGCAGCTGGGGCTCAATAACTTCATCTGGATCTTCCCCCGCAACTACGACACCAAATACTGGATGCAGCGCAGCAAATACACCAGTGCGCTCGGCGGGGTGCCTAAAGTATACGATCCCAACGAAACGAATTTCGTGCCCGGCGCCGATTACTGGTTCCGGATTTTCGAGAACAATTACCTGCAGGACGAACAGATGTTCCGCGGCCGCCTCGCGATCAACGCCACCATAACAAACTGGTTGAGATTGCAGCTGGAAGGGAACTTCAGCAATATCAGCATCAAGAACGAATCGAAAGAACTGGGGCAGGGATTCGATTTCAAGGGAGAAGACAATACCAGCGGCGGCAAATACGGCCTCGGCCTTACACAGAAACGCGCCTGGTTCATGAAATGGATGGGCGTTGTCACCAAACAGCTCACCAAAGACCTTTCCCTGAACGGTTACGTGGGCGGCGAAACACAACGCTACAACAACGTGTACTCCCTCAGCGAAACAGACGGGGGCCTCATCTTCCCCGGCAACTATTTCCTCGCCAACTCGAAGAAACCGCAGATTTCGACGGGCGGCGTGCGCACGCGTAAAACCATCAATTCCATCTATGCCAGCGCCGACCTCGCCTGGAAGGAACAACTGTACCTGCAGACCACCTGGCGCGGCGACTGGTCGTCGGCCCTCACGTATAGCGACGGTACCGGCTTCAACTTTTACAACTATCCGGCGGTGAGCCTTTCGTGGATTTTCTCCGAAACGTTCAAACTGCCCGAATTCATATCGTTCGGGAAACTGCGGGGCAACGTGGCATGGCTCGGCGGCGATATGGACCCCTTCGTCCTCAACCCCGGCTTCCAGCTGAGAGGTTTCTCACAGGCGAACGGCAACAACATCCCCATGCTCGCGTACATCCTCAATTCGCAGGGGCAATCGTATATGGTCGACAAAAGCCTCAAGCCCCGCCGCAAGCGCGCGCTGGAGGCAGGGGTCGATGTACGGTTCATGAAAGACAGGCTGGGCGTGGATTTGACAGTCTACAAAGACAATACCTTCAACCAGGGTATCCTCATCCCCGCAGCGGCCGAATCCGGCGTGAACAGCCAGCTCATCAATGCCGGCAACATTCAGAACAAAGGGATCGAAATCTCCTTGAATGCTACGCCCGTGCAAACGAAAAACTTCAACTGGAATACGACGCTCACCTTCACCCGGAACCGCAACAAGATCATCGAACTGTATGGCGACCGCGAATATTATGCGCTCGATGAAGAAGGGCTCGGTTCCAACGACCAGATCCCTTACGCGAAAGTGGGGGGCGCCTACGGTGTGATCCGTACCCGGATCCATTCCAAAAGCTACCAGGCCTACGACGCCAACGGCAAGCCCATCGCGCACCCGAATAACGGGAAAACGGTGCTGGCATGGCGCTCAGACGCCCGCGCGGCATTCCCGCAACGGAGCAATGAATGGATGGACGTGGGAGACATCAACCCCGATTTCCGTTCCAGCTTCGACAATACGTTCCGTTACAGGAATTTCTCCCTGAACGTGCTGTTCGACGCCAAGATCGGCGGCGATATGGTGATGCACTCCATGCGCTACGGCACCCACACCGGTATCTTCAAATCCTCACTGCAGGGCCGCGACGCGGAACATGGCGGTATTTCCTGGACGAGCAAATATCCCAACGACCTGGGCACGTACGACGACGGCATCATCCCCGACGGGGTGTTCGACAATGGCCAGACGATCGAGCAGCCCAACGGCACACAGGTGGATGTTTCCGGGATGACGTTCCGCGAAGCGTATGAAAAAGGGTACGTAGAACCCACGCACCTTCCGCAATACAGCTACCGTTACGGTTCGTTCTCCACCGCGGTGGGCGATTACTGGGTCGTGGAAAACTCCTGGATCGCGCTGCGGCAGATCGCGCTGAATTACACGCTGCCCGCAAGCTTCGCCGAACGGCTGCGCCTGAACAACCTGCAGGTGAGCATCATCGGCCGCGATCTCGGTTACCTGTACAATACGCTTCCGAACAATTTCAACCCGGCGGCCAACAACTCCAACAGAACGAGCGTGAACAAGGAAGAAGGCTTTGTGCCGCCCATGACCAGGAATTTCGTGTTCACCATCCGCGCCGGATTCTAGTTGTTCACCCTTCAAACGAAACACATGAAAAAGTTAACGATCCTTTCCATCATATCGGCCGCCGCGCTTTTTTCCGCTTCCTGCAAGAAGGATTTCGCGGATATCAACACCGATCCCAGCGTTGTGACCACGCCCGACATGGCCGCGCTCTTCGCCTATTCCTGCGAGAGCGTGGAAAATTACCAGGGCGCGGAATGGGTGTGGGAAAACCTGGAGCAGCTGCTGCGCTTCACCCAGCACCTTACCACAGACCCATATGAACTGTCCAACAACGTCAACAGCCGCTATCGCGTGCTGTATAACAACGTGCTGCCCAACCTCGTGGAAATCCGCCGGTACAGCAGCGGCCTGCCCGACCGGGACCGCTACCGCAACATCCGCGCGGCCACTTACGTGCTGGGCATCCTCCAGGCGCTGAAAACGACGGACATGAACGGCTCCCTGCCGTATACCCAGGCCATGCAGGCCCGCTATACCGGTGAGCTTCGCCCGGAATATGATAATCAGAAAGCGTTGTACGACACCTGGCTCCGGGAGCTTTCCCTCGCCATCGACTCCCTCGGCCAGCCCGGCGGCAACCAGATCGGGTTCGGGCAGTCTGACCTGTACTACGCCAACAACTGGCTGCACTGGGCCAAGCTTGCCAACACGCTGAAGCTCCGTATCGCCGTGCGGTACGAAAAGGCCGACGTCAACGTCACCAAACGCGTGTTCCGCGAAGTGATGACCAGCGCCGCAGGGCCCATCGATACGGACGAGTCGCAGTTCAAATACGACCGCCCCACCTGGAACCCCATCGGCAACGATATCGATTACCGCAGCCCGCGCTTCGGCACCTCGTCTATCATCAACTTCCTCAAATCTACCAACGATCCGCGTTTGCCCATTTATTTCACGCCGAACGACCTGGTAGGGGATTTCAAAGACACGCTGACCAAATACGGCAAAACATTGCCCGCATTTATTAACGTGAACGACCCGATGGTGCGCTGGCAGGGCGGTCCCGCAGACTGGACCACCGATCCCGTGAAAGCCACCTGGTACAAATCCACGTTCGATGCCGGCGGCAATAACAAGTGGCGGCTCATCGGTTTCATCAACAAGAAGTTCTTCGCGCCGCGATACGGGAGCAATACCACAGGCCGTATGCTCGATTATATGGTGACCCGCGCCGAAACCTGTTTCTATATCGCCGAACTCATCCAGAAAGGCCATGGAACAGGATTTGATACGAAAGGTTCTGCTGAAGACTGGTACAAGCGCGGCGTGGAATCGTCGCTCCGCACCATGAACGCCATTGCGGCAGCCGCAGAAAGCACTACGGGGCTTTCGGGCGACGGGAACGCGCAGGTGGCCGCGTATCTCAATCATCCCAACGTGAAATTCAACGGGGTGAACGATCTCGAACGGATTTACATCCAGGAGTACCTCAATTTCTACCGCCTCGCCAACGAAGCGTTCACGTTCTGCCGCCGCACGGGGTACCCGAAAAACAACTCGGCCTTTTACCCCCGCAATGCCTGGAACGAGCCTATTCCGCGCCGCTATGCGCTGGATGAGCCCGCCCTCGGCACGAATAACGAAAATTGGCTGAAAGCGCAGCAGGAACAGGGCTTTACGCCCAACGACAGAACCGCTACCACCCTGGCGGCTCAACGCCTATGGTTCGATAAGAACAGTCCTGCCTTCGGACAGGGGAATTAATACCGCCTTGTTTATTGTTGATATATACTCAATTCCAGAGACAGCCGTCCCTCTTCCGGGGGACGGCCTTTTTTTAACCCGTGGCCTTCTTTTTGTGTTATGGGCAGTATGGAAAAACCCTTCATCATCCGCTACGGCTGGGAGCTGCTCAAATGTTCGGGTAGCGATTTTATGGAAGACAAGGTATTGAAACTGAGCGCCTCGCTCGCGTATTCCACCGTCTTTTCCATTGCCCCGATGTTGATCATCATCCTGTTTTTCAGTGATATTTTCCTGGGACGGGAGGCGCTGGAAGGCAATCTCTACGGGCAGTTGCGCGACCTGGTGGGCGCCTCGGCGGCTTCGCAGATACAGGACGTGGTGGCCAATTCCTATCTTTCGCCCGACGTCGGCTGGTCTACCATCATCGGTTTTGCTACGCTGATCATAGGCGCCACGGGTGTTTTCACGGAAATCCAGGACTCGATCAACCTCATCTGGCGGTTAAAGACCAAGCCGCGGAAGGGCCGGGGACTGTTGAAAATCCTCCTCACACGGTTGCTTTCCTTCTCGCTTGTGGCCAGCCTGGGATTTGTACTGGTGGTATCGCTCGTGCTGCATGGCCTCATCGAGGTGCTGATGGACCGGCTCACCACGCTTTTCCCCGACGTAACGGTTGTGGCCGTGTACATTGTCAACCTACTATTCACTTTCATCGTAATTTCCGCGCTTTTTGCGGTTATTTTCAAGGTTTTGCCGGATGCGAAGGTGAAATGGCGGCATGTTTGGGTCGGCGCGATGGTGACCGCACTGTTGTTTATGATCGGGAAAAGCGGGATCGGGCTGTACCTGGGCTCGAGCAAGATCGGGACTACCTATGGGGCCGCGGGTTCGCTGGTGATCCTGTTGATTTGGGTGTACTATTCCTCCGCGATCCTGTATTTCGGCGCGGAATTCACCCGGCAATACGTGCAAAAGAAAGGCGAACGGATCTACCCGAACGATTATGCGGTGTGGGTGGAACAGGTGGAAATGGAAACCAAAGGCCAGATGATCGAAAAGAAAGGTACGGAAACCATCACACCACCTTGATGCCCTGCTCCCGGTAAGCTTCCAGGAATTCCAGTTCGGGATTATCGGTAATAATGGTATCCAGGTCGGTGATATTGCAAACTTTATAGGGTTCCGCCGTGCCCATTTTATCGCCGGTAGCCAGTGCTACCACGTGGCTGGCGCACTCTACCATCGTGGTTTTTACTTCGGCCTCTTCCATGTTCATGCCTGTTACGCCGAGGATGGGGTGGAGGCTGCAAACGCCGAGGAAACAAAGGTCGGCCCGGACACGGCGCAGCATGCGCATGGTTTCCTGTCCGCCGGCGGTTTGTGCATTTTTATTGACCCGCCCTCCGGTTAAAATGACCTGCGTTTTAGGATGCTCGATCAGTTGCGCCGCGATGGGGACGCTGTTGGTGATGACCGTCAATTGCAGTTCCGGCGGGAAGATCTTGACGAGCGAAAGGGTAGACGTGCCGCCGTCGAGGATCACCGTTTGCCCGTTGTGCAGGAGGTTCAGGGCTTTTTGGGCCATGAGCAGCTTATCGTCTGTATGAAAAAGCGTACGTTCCTTGAAAGAATAAGGGTTGGGGGAATGGGGAATAGCGCCGCCACGTACCTTGATGAGCAGCCCGCTTTGCGCCAGGGACTCCAGGTCGCGGCGGACCGTATCTTCCGACACCTGTAAATCCGTGCTCAGCTCCGTTTGCAGCACTTTCCGGTCGGCATTGAGCTTTTTCAGGATGTAATCCAGCCTTTCTTCTTTCAACATATTCCTGCGGTTTTATGCGAATTTATGCGATATATAGCAATAATTGGATTTTTAATTTGATTAAAGTTGCATAATTTTGCATCAAATAGCAGAATATGGCAAAGAAACGTATCGCAATCGACATGGATGGAGTAATGGCTGACCTGAACCAGCATTATTGCGACTGGTACTTCGAGCGCACGGGCGAGCGGGTGACCAAGGAGCAACTGCACGGGGTGCCGGAAACGACGGGCTTCCCGCAAGAAGGGATTGTGCATCATTTTCTCCATACCCCCGGTTTTTTCCGCACGGCGCCCGTGATGGAAGGCAGCCAGCGCGTGATCCTGGAACTGATGGATCATTTTGAAGTGTTCATCGTTTCGGCGGCGGTGGAATTCCCGCAGTCGCTCGTGGAGAAGATCGACTGGCTGAAGGAACATTTCCCCTTCATCAGCTGGAAAAACGTCGTGTTCTGCGGTCTTAAAACCATCGTACAAGCCGATTACATGATCGACGATTACGATAAAAACCTCCGCTACTTCGATGGCGAGCGCCTCCTGTTCACCGCTCCCCACAACGTCAATTACCAGGACTACAAGCGCTACGATACCTGGGACGAAGTGGCGAAGTTCTTCGCTGCGGAACGTGCGCCCAAAGCCCAACAACTCGCTTAAATAGAATGGACATATACCCGAAAAGGGTAAGGAAGTGGAGCCGGCAAATCATTGCCGGCTATTTTTTTGCGGGCGGCCGGTTGAAAAAAAAGCGTTTTAACTTTCTTATAACATTTCAATTTTTAATTTTCTGCATTGTCAAAATTTTTTAATCCTGGAAGCCGGGCGTGGTAAGGCACCTCCTTCCAGGTAAGACAGATTTCTACTTGAACTTGTTTCTGATCCATTCAATTTCATTTAGTATGACAAAAGAATTAAAGACCAGCGATTTCCGACAACACGAACTACACGACGCACCTGCAACCGCCATTTCACAAAAGGCCAGCCTGTTATTTTACCTATCTCCGCCACTCCGGGCTTGCACGCCTTTTTTTACCAACAGTTTTTCTCCGCCGGCAGGTAAGCTGACCTGACGCCGGCCCCGCCTGCAGACCGGCATGCCGGTACCGTTCCTGCTTCCAGGGCAGCGGGCGGCTGTATTATTGTCTCATCACAACCATCATTTTAATAGTCTTTTATCTATGTCAGTGCAACTTCGTTTTCTGCGGGCCCGTTGCATGGCCCTGCTTGGTTTTTCATTTTTAATGGCCTCGTTTTCGACAACTGCTTATGGACAGGCTGGCAAACCGAAAGGGAAATCCACGTTCACCGTCCGCCTGATGAACCTGGAATCCTCCACGAAAGAGCCGTTCCGGTATAGCGCATCGCTGAAAAATGGCAGCGGCAGAACGGAAATCTATGCGCTCGGTGCAATGGCGCCAGCCGGCTGGACGAGCATATTCCGTGTAGACGGCAGCCAGGTGGCGGGCCTGCGGCTTGATTCGGGACTGACGCAGGAAATTTCAGTGGAGCTGACGGCCGCTCCAGCCACCCAACCCGGTAAATACAAGGTGCCTGTCATGGCAGTTGGTGAAAACGATACGCTCCGGCTCGAACTGGAAGCCGTGGTGAAAGGGAACTATGGCCTGGAACTATCGACCCCGACAGGCCGCCTGAGCGACGATATCACCGAAGGGTCGAAAAAACGGATCGAAATGACGGTGAAAAATACCGGTTCGCTGCCGCTGGAAGGGGTGGAGCTTTCCGCCCAGGCGCCCGTAAACTGGAGCGCCACGTTCGAGCCGTCGAAGATCGAAAGGCTGGAACCGGGGCAGACCAAAACCCTGACCGCCATACTCAATGTGCCGGACAAAACCATTGCCGGCGATTACGTGACCAATTTCACAGCGAGGAACGATGCCGCCAACTCCACCGCCACTTTCCGTATGACGGTCAAAACCTCGCTGCTGTCTGGCTGGCTGGGAATCCTCGTGATCCTGCTATCGCTGGGAATCGTGTATTACCTCATTCGTAAATATGGAAGAAGATAAACAGTATGGAACATCCTGTTATTGAACTGGAAGGATTGACGAAACGGTACGGCCGGGTGAAGGCGGTAGACGACCTTTCGCTTTCGATCGGCAAGGGGGAGATATTCGGGCTGATCGGCCCGAACGGTGCGGGTAAAACCACCACGATCCTGATGATGCTGGGATTGTCCGAGCCTACGGGCGGCCGGGCAATGGTTTGCGGCATCGATGCCACGCGCAACCCTATCGCCGTGAAGCGCAAAGTGGGATATATGCCCGACAGCGTAGGTTTTTACGATAACATGACCGCGCTGGAAAACCTGCAGTTCATCGGCCGGCTGAACGGAATACCGGAGCAGGAGATCATCGAAAGGGCGCACCGTACGATGCAGCTGGTCGGGCTGTCTGACGCGATGCACAAAAAAACGGGTGCGTATTCCCGCGGGATGAAGCAGCGTTTGGGACTGGCAGACATTCTCATCCGCGAGCCCGAAGTCATGATCCTCGATGAGCCCACGCTCGGCATCGATCCCAGCGGCATCCAGGAATTCCTCGGCCTGGTACGCCGGCTTAGCCGGCAGCAGGGGCTAACGGTACTGTTATCGTCCCACCACCTGCACCACATGCAACAGATTTGCGACCGCGTCGGCATTTTTGTAGAAGGGAAATTGTTGATGGAGGGCGACATTTCGTCCATTTCGGGCAAATTGTTCGGACAGGAGCCGCTGCTGGTTACCGTAACCGTCCAGGAGCCGCTTTCCGGCTGGCCTTCCGTAGAAACGGCGCTGCGGGAGCTGACCGGAGTCCGGGATGTAACGATCGGGGAAAATTCGATCGGCGTCACCTGCGGTTCCGAAATAACTCCGGCGATCGTACGGTTGATGGTGGAAATGGGGATCGGCATCACCGGCGTTCACAGGAAAGCGTATGGATTGGATGATATCTACGCGCGGTTTTTCGAAAATCATAAAAAACAGGTATAAAATGGGAAATGTTTTCGCCTGGCCACTTTTTTCAACGCCAGGGCGGCTGAAAGAGCATGCTTCGCCTTTCCAGGTGATCGTAAGAAAGGAAGTCGGGGATTTCGTCCGCAGCTGGCGGTTTTACATCATGTTGGCGCTGATCCTGCTCACTTTTGTGGGGGCATTGTACATTTCGCTGGAGAATATCCGGCAGGCGGTAACCAACGTCAACGACCCGGACCATGCTTTCGTGTATCTCAAACTGCTGACGGCTACAGACAATACTTTACCGGCATTTCATGTGCTCATGAGCTTCCTGGGCCCGTTGCTGGGAATTTCGCTGGGGTTCGACGCCGTGAACGCCGAGCGCAACAACGGTACGCTCGCCCGGCTGATCGCGCAGCCGGTGTTCCGGGACAACCTGTTGCTGGCGAAGTTTTACGCGGCACTGCTCGTGGTTGGCGTCCTCTTTCTGACCCTCGTGTTGCTGATTACCGGCGGCGGGATGTTACTGACCGGAGTACGGCCGGAAGGGACGGAGTTGCTCCGCATGCTGGCTTTCGTTATCCTTAATATCGTGTACGTCGGTTTTTGGCTTTGCCTGTCGATCTGCCTTTCGGTGATCTTCCGGCATGCGGCCACATCCGCGCTCACGGCGATCGGTATCTGGCTGTTTTTTACCGTTTTTTACCAGATTGTCGTGAACATGGTCATGGGCGCGCTCGTGCCTGATCCGCGAGGGCTCTCGGAAGCGGGCGTCATTTCTTTCAATAATCTGTTTCTTTCGCTGTTGCGCGTGGCGCCCAGCCAGATGTACAGCGATGCGGCTACCACTTTGCTGATGCCTTCGATAAGAAGCCTCGGGCCGCTGACGATGGAGCAAATGGCCGGTGCCATTCCGGCGCCGCTTTCGTTCCGGGAAAGCCTGATGATCGTCTGGCCGCAGGTGACTGGCCTGATCGCCGCCACCACGGCATGTTTTGCCCTGTCCTATTATCTGTTCATGAGAAAGGAGATCAGGAGCTGATCCCGGCGGCCCCGCTATTTGTTCCCCGGTAGTTTTTTGATCCGGATATTCCGGAAATCGATCGGCTGGCCTTCGCTTTGGAGGGCAACGAACCCTGAAGTGAGGGCCTTCCCGTCGATCTTCTGTTTGGGATCGTACCGGTTGGCCACGCCGCCGCCGATGGAGGGCTTGCTGTATTGTAACACCGTATCGCCGTTGATGACGTGCTGGATGAGGGAATCGCCGTACACGATCAGTTCCGCCTTCACCCATTCATCTTTCCCGTAAGTTTTGGATTTGGAATCGATGCAATGCCGCGTGTCGAATTTGCCTTCATACACGATGTTGGTGCCCGGCGAGCACATATTGCCCGTAGGCCGCGGCTGCCCGTCTCCCAATCCCGCCAGGAACTGCATTTCCACCGAAATGGGCCAGTCCTGCTCCACGGGCATGGTACGCGGGTCCTGCGAATGGAACATCAATCCGCTGTTAAGGATGGTGTAGGAAGGCGCCGTTTTTTCCCAGGGATCGCGGAAGCGGTATTCCAGCTGCAGGTGGTAATGGGAAAACGGCGTTTTATAATACAGGTGGCCGTATTGCTCGTTGAAATTCCCGCCGTACTGGTCGTACCGCACCTGGATGATGCCGTCTTTCACCCGGAAAGTATTCCCGTAATTCTTGCCGACAGGGTGGTGGTGGATTTTGACGATCCAGTTTTTCAGGTTCTTGCCGTTGAACAGCGATATCCATTCGCCGTCGCCGGGCGCGGTCGCGGGGGAGGAAGCGGTAAGCGTGATGCAGGCCAGGAGGCCGATCCAGAGTTTTTTCATAATGTAAAGAGTAGATCGGCTTCCAAAATAAGCAATTACTTCTTTTTCTTTTTCCTTTTTGCGGCTTTCATCTCGGCTTCGTGTTGCTGGATCAACAATTCCACGTTTTCGTTGGGTACTTCTTCGGAAAATTTGATGGTAGCGTCGTAGTCCGATTTGGAAATGGTCATTTCCCTGACCGGTTTGCCGATATATTCCTGGATGGCGTCGAGCAGGGGTTTTTCTTCCTTGCTGCAGAAGCTGATGGCCTGGCCTTTCTGGACGCCGCGGCCCGTACGGCCGATGCGGTGCACGTAGCTTTCGGGGTCTTCCGGCAGGTCGTAATTCACGACGTAATCTACGTTGGGAATATCGATCCCGCGGGCGTTCACGTCGGTAGTAATAAGCAGTTTGACGTCGCCTTTCCGGAATTCGGCCATGACAGACAGGCGGTCGTCCTGCTCCTTGCCGCCGTGCATGGCGAGACTTTTGATGCCGACGCGCTCCATGGCTGCCACAACGCGTTCGGCGCGCACTTTGGTGCGTACGAACACGAGGATTTTGTTTTCGGGGAACTCGCGCACGAGGCGTTCGAGGAAAAAGCGTTTATCGTCCATATCCACCCAGGCTACGGCATGGCTCACGTTTTTGGACACGGGATCTTCGGGCGAGATCTGGATACGGATGGGATTGCGGACCACGGAGTAGGCGAGGTCCTTGATATGCTCGTCGATCGTAGCGGAAAAGAACAACGTCTGGTGATTGCGGGGGATGTGTTTGATAACGTCGCGGATATCGCGGATGAAACCGAGGTCGAGCATATGGTCGGCCTCGTCGAGGATCAGCATCTGGACGTGCGAAAGATCGAGGTGCCCCTGCGCGCGGAGGTCGAACATCCGGCCCGGCGTAGCGATGAGGATGTCCACACCCTTTTTCAGTTTTTTGACCTGCGCTTCCATGTCTACCCCGCCAACAACGCCGAGGATGTCCACCGGCGTATATTTCCCGAGTTGCTTGAATACGTCTGCGATCTGGATGGCGAGTTCGCGGGTGGGCACCATCACGAGGCACTTCACTTCGCCGCGGGTACGCTCCGAGCGGTGGCGCTGCTGCATGAGCTGGATCACGGGAATGGCGAATGCCGCCGTTTTACCCGTGCCGGTCTGGGCGATGGCCAGCACATCGTCTCCCTTCAGGATAGACGGGATGGCTTTATATTGAATATCAGTCGGCTTTTTGAAGCCCAGGTCTTCCAGGCTGCGCTTCAGCTCTTCGGAGATGCGGTATTGTTCGAATTTCATGCGGCCACAAAGGTAGGCAAATTCCCTCAGGGTGTTGGCGAAGGCTGTGAGATGACGCATACGCAGGGAGAGGGGGCCAGTTTCTTGAACAGCACGTCGCGCACCATGTACCCGCCCCTTTCCAGTTGGTCCGTGATCCGGTCCGCAAAACCCTGCACCACTTCCATCCCCGAAGCCGGTGGCGGCTGGTGGAAAACGTACAGCGCGCCCAAAGGCGCCAGGTACCGGCGGATCAGCGATAATTCCTTCTCCGCGTCGTGCAGGAAAATGTTCACGTTAAAGGCGAAAATCTTGTCGTACCGCTGGCCGCCCAACGCCGTTTCACCGAAAGATTGATGGATAAAATCGGCGTCCAGCCCTTCGTTTTTCCGCTGGGCCCTGTCGATCATGGCGCGGGAACTGTCTACCGCCGTAATGGAACCGGTTTTCAGCCGGGGAGCGATCAAAGACACGGCGATGCCATGACCGCAGCCGATTTCCAGGATATGGTCATCTGGGTCGATATGGAGCATTTCAACTGCCCAAATAAATCGGTCGTTCACTTTCATGCTGGTATGCGAATGTTGGAATATAAATATATTAAAATATTACATAATGTGCGCTGCAGTGTGATTGGGTTGATACTCAATGAATATACGAAAAATCCACCGGGCGGGTTGCTGAGTATGGATGCGGGAATGGTGGGAAGGGGTGAAAATCAAAAGGCCGACCCGGGGAGTTGGAGCGGCCTTTTAGAGGGGTGTAAACGGACTGTTTACGCCCATCGGTCTGCGAACGCCTGTTCGTAGTCCTGTTTATATTTTTCCGGGATGCGGTTTTCGCGCATGCAGTTGGGTTCCAGGCTGGGGAAGATATCTTCGAAGGTGCGCACTTCGTTCATGAACACGCGGCGGTAGATATGGGAGCGGGTGAGTTTTTTATAATCGTCGATCCCGGCGGCGCCGATCAGCTCCACAAATGTCTTGAGGGTATCTTCATGGTAATTGGCGACGCGTTGCTTTTTGTCGGACACCACGAGCCCTACAGACAGGGCGGGATCTTGTGTGGCCACGCCGGTCGGGCATTTGTTGGAATTGCATTGCAGCGCCTGGATGCAACCGAGGGCCATCATCATGGCGCGGGCGCTGTTGCAGGCATCTGCCCCGAGGGCTACGGCGCGTACGAGGTGCCAGCCGGAAAGTATCTTGCCGGAAGCGATGACCTTGATATGCTGGCGGATATTGAACCCGTTGAGCATGTTGTGTACGAACGCGAGCCCGTCGAGCAGGGGCGCGCCCACGTGGTTGCTGAATTCCTGGGGAGCCGCGCCGGTACCGCCTTCGCCGCCGTCTACGGTAATGAAGTCGGGGTAAATGTCCAGCTCGATCATGGCTTTACAGATGCCGATGAATTCACTTTTCCGGCCGATGCACAATTTGAAGCCGGTGGGTTTGCCGCCGGAGAGCTCGCGCATGCGGTGAATGAACAGCACGAGTTCTTTCGGGCTATTGAACGCCGTGTGGAAGGGGGGAGAATAAATGGTGGTGCCGGGTTTCACGTGGCGGATGGCCGCGATCTCCGGGGTGTTCTTTTTCGCCGGGAGGATGCCGCCGTGGCCGGGCTTGGCGCCCTGGCTCAGCTTCAGTTCGATCATTTTGATCTGGGGCTTCAGGGCGTTTTGCCGGAACACTTCGTCGGAGAATTTCCCTTCATCGTCGCGGCAGCCGAAATAACCCGTACCGATCTGCCAGATGATATCGCCTTCGTGTTTGAGGTGATATGGGCTGATGCCGCCCTCGCCCGTGTTGTGGGCGAAGCCGCCGATCTTCGCACCTGCATTGAGCGCCTCGATGGCGTTGCTGCTCAGCGAACCGAAGCTCATGGCCGACACGTTGAAGATGCTGGCGTTGTAAGGCTGTTTGCAGTCTTTGTTCCCGATCGTCACACGCGGGTTATGGGTCAGTTTATGAAAATCTTTCGGGGCGATGGAGTGGCTCATCCATTCATAACCTTCTTCATACACATCGAGCTGCGTACCGAAAGGCATGGTGTCCATTTCCTGTTTGGCGCGCTGGTAAATGGTGGAACGGTCGATCCGGTTGATGGGCCGGCCATCGATGTCGGACTCCACGAAATACTGGTACATTTTGGGGCGGAGTGTTTCCATCCAGTAACGCATCCGACCGAAGACAGGGTAGGTGCGCATAATGGAGTGCCTCGTCTGGATCATGTCGTTGATTCCCATCACTGTCAAACCGGCCAGGGCCGCCGTGGCCACGTACCACCAGGGGCTGGCGAACCAGCCCAGGAGGAAGGTGCCGGCGAGTGCGATGACCGCGCTGATAATAAATCCTTTCCGCATATTTTGGTGCTTTTTAAAACAACTGCAAAAATAGTGAAATTTAGTATTGGCGCATGTTTTGGAGGAATTCTCCTTTATTGCAAGCTTTTCGAAACACAATTCATTCTTTCTTCCTTTTCCTTGACTTTTGTCCAAAAAAGCACGGTAAAGTTAGAAGTTATCTTTTCCTTCGTTCCACACCGGTTTACAACAACACAGCCCTTTCCGTTGTTGTATTGATGTAGCCCGCCGTTGTCTTCAACATTTTGCGTATGGATGAATTTTTACCTCTCCATCATCGCCCCTGTCAGGAATCCCCATTTGGTAAAATGGCGCCGGCCGTTCCGGTGCTTAAAAACTGTGGTATGAGCAATTTGATGTTGACGACACTTTTGGGCGCACTCCTCAGCAGTGCTTCCCTTTTCGGGCAGGACACGGCCTCGGCCAACGTTCCGCTCACCGAAGACGTGGTACTCCGCCTCTTCGGCCGCACCCGCGAAGCGGTATTTACCGAAATGCTACGCGTGGGCCGCGGCGAACAGCCCGCTTTCCTCGAAACCTTCTACGCCTATGCGGAAGAAAAAATGCCCATCGCGCAGATGCGCGGCGTTTTGTTGCGTGACTACAATGAAAAGTATGAGCTGCTCGACGAGCCCCTGTTACACAATCTCACTAAAAACATCCTTAAAAACGACCGCGAATTCGTGGACCTGCAAACCCGCTACTATCGCCGCATGATCAAGGTGCTGGGCGCCAACCGCGCGGCGATGTTCTTTCAGCTCGACAACTATCTGGACCAAAGCGAGCGGCTCTACCTGCAAAACGGGCTGCCCTTCATCCGCGAGCTGGAAACGGGGCGCAGGCTCGCCGCCACCAGGCTGCAACCGCCCGGTCATTAATCAGCTATGGAAATGATGCAAACAACCCTCAGGCAATCACTCGAACGGGAAAGAGACAACATCCTTGGATTTTGGGACCGGGAAATGACGGACCACCGCTTCGGTGGATTTTATGGGAAGATGTCGGCCGACGGTAAGCCAGACCCCTTCGCCATCAAAGGCTCCGTGCCCATGGCGCGCATCCTGCAAAGCTTTTCCGCAGGCGCCCTGCAAACCGGGCGGGCAGAATGGCTCACCGCGGCGGAGCGCGCCCACAGCTGGTTCCGGCAGTATTGCATAGACCCTGAATTCGGCGGCGTAGTGTGGGACACCGATTACGCCGGCCGCTGCCAGGACCCCAAAAAGGAACCCCACGCCATGGGAGTGGCCCTGTACGCGCTTGCCACCTGGCAACAACTGCGCCCGTCCACCGAAAACCTCAACCTCGCCAAAGGCATTTACAGCCTGCTGCAACTGTATGCGCACGACCCCGTCCGCGGCGGCTACACCGGCGCCTGCACGCGCGACTGGCAGCCGGAAAAACCGGATATCAAGTCGGTATACGACCAACTGCACATCCTCGAAGGCTTCACGGCGCTCTTCGCAGTTTGGCAGGACGATACCCTCCGCCACCACCTGAACGATCTTCTCCAGCTTTTCCTCGACAAGATCATCGACCCCGTCACGCATCACCTTCACCTGTATTTCGACGCGGAATGGAAGTCCGAAGGCAACCTCGTTTCCTACGGGAAAGACATCCAGGCTGCCTGGCAACTCCAGCGCGCAGCCGAATCCCTGGGCGATGAATCCCTCATCCGGCGCACCCGCGAGGCCGCCCTGCAACTCACGGACGCCGCGCTCGAAGGCATGGATACCGACGGTGGCATGTGGTACAAGGCCGATCTGGAAACGAAACACATCGTGGAAGAGAAACGCTGGTGGCCGCAGGCCGAAGCAATGGTAGGGCTCGTAAACGCCTGGCAGGTAAGCGGGAACGAAAAATATCTCACACAGGCCGGAGACACCTGGCAGTTCATCGAAAATTACATCCTCGACCGCGAGCTCGGCGAATGGCGTTGGGGCGTTAACCGCGACAACACGCCCATCCCGGAAGAAAAGGCCGGCTTTTCGAAAGGGCCCTGTCATAACAGTCGCGCCTGTATGGAAATCGTGCGGATGTTACAATAAGCCGTGCGTTCTGGCGAAATTGAGGATGCCCGCGATGTTGCGGACTTCCAGCTTGCGCATGATATTCTTGCGGTGGGTGTTCACGGTGAATTCGCTGATAGACAGCCGGGAACCGATTTCCTTGCTCGTTAACTCGCTGCCCACCATCCGGATGATTTCAACTTCCCTTTTGGTCAGATGGTATTTTTTCATGAACTCGTCCAGGAAGTAGGATGGGAGCGGTTCTTCTTCCGCATCGACCTCCGCGAACCACTCGCCGCCGTCGGCGATGTGCCGGATCACCTGCTGCAATTCGCTGGCAGATGCGCTTTTGAGCAGGTATCCGTTGGCGCCCAGCCTGCGCACTTCGGCCACGAGCTGCGGCTGGTTATAGTTGGTCAGCACGAGGATGCGCACCCTGGGATAGAGCCGCCTGATTTTTTCGAGGGCGCGGATGCCGTCGAGGTGCGGCATGTTGAGGTCGAGGAGGATGACGTCTACCGGCATCGCCGCTAGTTTTTCGAGCAGTGCGCGCCCATCGTTAACGGGCTCCAGCAGGGTGTAACCGCCCGCTTCGCGGAGCAGCGACAGCATCCCGTCGATGAGGAGCTGATGGTCGTCGGCTATAAGAAGTCTCAGTTCGGACATACGTTCAATTCAATTTCGGCAGCGGCAACTCGATGTTGATCAGCGCGCCCGTCTGGTTTTGGTTTTCTATATGAATGACACCTTCGAGGTAGCTCACTTTGGAACGGATGCTGCGCAGCAGGCGCGGGTCCGACAAGTCGCCGGAAATGCCCTTGCCGTCGTCTTCCACCAGCAGGGCGCAATGATCGTCGTGCTCGATGAGCTGGATAAGCACATGCCCCGCTTCGGCGTGGCGCAGTACGTTTTGCAGGAGCTCCTGGATGATGCGGTATAGTATGTTTTTAAAATTCCGGGAATATTGCGCATCGTCCCCGAACCCGATGATCACCAGCTCGATGCGGATGCGGCCGGATGCGTTGGCGATGGCCGTTAAATCTGTCACGGCTTTCACCAGTCCGTATTTTTCCATGGCCACCGGTGTGAGCTGATGGCTGATGTTGCGCACGGTTTCACTGATTTCGCGGATGATGCCGCTGGCACGGTCTACCGGTTCGGCGCCGGAAATCGGGTTGCCCTTTGCCGCGTCCAGCTGGAGGGAGGCGAGCGCCAGGAGCGACCCGATTTCGTCGTGCAGCCTGTCCGCCAGTTCTTTCCTTTCATTTTCTTCCACCGTCACGATCGTATCGGTCAATTGCTTCTGCTGTTCGTGCATCGCCGCCAGCAAGGTTTCCTTTTCTTTCCGGTAGCGGGAAAACCGCGCGGCGAGGCCGAAGGTGATGATGATCATTTCCAGCACGATCCCTGCAAACAATCCGTAATGCGCGAAGAAAACGGGGAGTTTCACCTTGCCCAGGTGAAACAGGTCTTCCATCACCGCAAAAAACAGCAAAACCGACACGGCGGCGAGGTAGATCATCGATGGACGGTTCCCCCTTACCACTTTATAGATCAAACCCGCTACCATGAGCCCCATCGCCGCGAGCGAGAAGAACGGCAAAGCGCGCAATATCACCATGGTGGCCTGGGCATACCGCTGGTAATCGATGGGCCAAAGTGCAGCCACGAGCATGGCCAGCCAAACGCCCTGGGCAAACAGCAATGGCTGCCGCAAAAGGCTTCCGCGCTGCCCCAGGCCGGTAAATACTTTCAAAAACTGAACGGTGAAGATGAAATTGAACAGCACGAACACTACTCTGGAGCGACTGGGAAAATACGCCGAATCCGGCCACAGGTGCTGGAAGCCCAGTCCATTGTTCGACCAGATCCATCCCAGCGTGCTCAGTACATAGAGCGCATACCAGCCGTATACCGCGTCTTTCGTGTTCACATAGAGGAATGCACCGAAAAGTACGATGAGCAGCACAATTCCCGTTAAAATACCGTTTACCAGGGCGATACTTTCCTGTTCTGCGAGGAAAGGTGCACTGTCGGCCAGCCGCAGCGGCGCCTGCAAAGATTCGTGGTGCTTGTCGATTTTAAGGAAATACAATCCGGGCCCGTTGTTGAATTTGAACACGAACGAAGGATGGATGAGGGGCCGCTGTCGGAAAGGGAAATAATCGCCGGTGAGGGCCATGAGCCGCATGGACTGGTGGCCGGAGCCATACCACTCAAGCCGGTTGATGTGAGGATTGTCGAGCACGAGGAGCTTGTTGTCTGCAAAAGCCACGTCGGGCGCGGAAACCGCGATCCAGAAATGAGATGTGGTGTAGCCGGGGTTGAGGTACGCGGGCTCCAGGGGGCGGAAGCGCCCTTCGTTCCAGGCGTTCAGCACGGCTGCGGGCGAAAGCTGGCGGGAACTGTCTTCCAGCACCCGGAAAACGGACTGGCCGGCGGTGGACAGCCAGCAACAGAGTATACATACGATCGAGAGGAACGCCCCTTTGCTCATCCGGTACAGGAATGGTTGAGGCGACAAGATAACAATTGATCAGGGATCATGACGACTTTTTGTCGAGCAGATCGTCGAGCGTCTGGAGATCGTCCTGGAAAATCGGTTTGTGGAAGCAGTGGAGCCGTTCGAGCATTTCGAGGAGGTGGTATTGTTCGCTGGGGAGGAGATCGCCGAGGATAAGCCGCGAAATCTTGTCCATATCGCCGAAAAGCTCGCCCATCATTCGCTGACCGGCGCCGCTAACCTGGATGAGTTTGCTGCGTTTGTCTCCCGGGTCGGGCGTTTCTTCGATGAAGCCAAGTTTCACGAGCCGGTTGATGATTTCCATGCCCGTGGGTTTTTCCTGGATATTCTGCTGGATGAGGGCCGTTTTGTTCATGGGGCCGTATTGCAGGAGGGAGACCATGTAGCCGAACTCGTCCATCGACTGTATGGGCCTGTTTTCCAGGGCGCGCTTGAAATACAGTTTGGCGTACCGGTGCATATACACCAGCAACTTGCTGATCAGACCGGGTACGTGGTCGTCGCTGTAATGGTCCGTGGTCCTGACCGATTCTGGCGATTCGCCTTCCCGCAACCATCGCACGAAATCCTTGATGTCACCTTTCCCGTTGCCGCCCGATTGCTCATACGCCTCCGTCAGATCGATCAGTTGTTTGAGTAAACTGTAATTCAATTTGTAATGTTTCCAGCGTCAATTTAACAGATAAATTGCAATCGATTAGTAGATAAACATTTTATTATATCCAAAATTAGACTATTTTTAGACTAATGGATGCAAGCATTCATTATTTTGGCTGATTGCCGGACCTTTCCCGGAAACGGGTTTGGGGCGGTGAAAGGTCAATTCAGATGGAGTGTAGAGACCGCTTCACTCCTGGAGCGGTTAATTTTCCACTTTCCTGAAATTGAGGGGGAGCCGGTATGATGCGCAGTGTCCGAAAGCGGACGCCCCCTGTTCGCCATCGAACGTCCCTGAATTTCGGAATCCGCCATGGTGGCCGGTTTGATTGCCGGCACGGGTATTGTTCCCTTCGGTTCGATCAATATTTCGCTTATGTTCAGGCATTCCCTGTTGCTGATCTTCCGGAACTTCCGGAAATTCAGGACCACGTTCCTCATCAATCTCATCGGCCTTTCCAGCGGCCTGGCCTGCGCCATGCTGATCTGTTTATGGGTGACGGACGAGTGGCGGATGGATAAAAATTTCCCGCACGACGCGCGCATCCTGCATGTGCTCGGCAACCACCACCAGGAGGGCGGTATCAAAACCGCCCTGCATACGCCCGGTGTGCTGGCGGAAGGCCTGAAACAGGATTTCCCGGAAGTCCGGTACGCGGTTTCCACCCGGCCGCCGGGATCGATGCCCAAATTTACCATCGGCACGGGCAACGAAAGCTTTAAAGCACGCCATATGTTCGCCAGCGCGGATTATTTCAAGATATTCCCGTTCCCGCTGGCGGATGGTAATCCGGACAAGGTGCTGGCCGCAACGGATGCCATCCTTCTGTCTGAATCCATGGCCAGGAAAATGTTCCATACTACGGAAGGGCTCATCGGGAAGGCGGTCACCTGGCAACAGAAGCGGCAATTCACCATCACGGGAATTTTCAAAGATCTGCCGTCCAACGTTTCCGAACCGTTCGACTACATGCTTTCCTACGATATTTTCCTGAAAGAATTCAACGTGCATTGGGACAACCATAACGCGATGACGTTCGTAATGCTCCATCCCGGAACGGACGTTGCCGGGTTCAATAAAAAGATTGAAAATTATCTCAAAACGAAGGTCGAAACGTCTGCGGTGACGCTCAGTACGCAACAGCACTCGGAAAATTATCTTTATGGGAATTTCACGAACGGCGTGCAGGATGGAGGAAGGATCGAATATGTCCGGCTGTTTTCACTCATCGCGATATTTATTTTGCTGATCGCCAGCATCAATTTCATGAACCTTTCCACCGCCCGCGCCTCGCGCCGGATGAAGGAAGTGGGGGTGAAAAAAGCGATCGGCGCGGGACAGGGCTCCCTCATCTTCCAATACCTCGGCGAATCGGTGATGCTGTCGTTCATTTCATTGCTCGTGGCGATGGGGGCGGTATATCTGTTGCTGCCTTTTTTCAATACCGTAACGGCGAAGCAGCTGGTGCTTTTCGCAGACATGCGGCTGCTCGGGTTTTTTGTGTTGCTGACACTGGTGACGGGCTTGCTGGCAGGGAGTTACCCGGCGCTGTACCTTTCCGGGTTCCGGCCGGTGGCGATTTTGAAGGGCCATTTTACGTCGTCGCTGCGCGAATTATGGGTGCGCAAGGGATTGGTGGTTTTCCAGTTCTCGATTTCGATCGTATTGATCCTGGCGGTGATCGTCGTATTCATGCAATTGCGGTATGTACAAAATAAGAACATGGGGTACGACCGCGAAAACGTAATATATTTTTTCAAGGAAGGGCCGATGCGGCAAGAAAGCCGGCTTTTCATGCAGCGGTTACGCGAATTGCCCGGCGTGGTCAACGCCAGCAACGCCACCGGAAATGTGACGTCGCATTGGGGCACCACCACCGGAGTGGAATGGCCGGGGAAGGATAAAACAACGAATGTGGAATTCGGTTGCCAGTCGATCGACGTAGGTTTCATCGAAACGATGGGGTTGCAAATGGCGCAGGGCCGTTCTTTTTCCGCCAGTTTCCCGACAGACAGTTCCGGCGTGATCATCAACGAAGTGGCCGCGGCGCAGATGGGGCTTGCCGATCCCGTTGGAAAGGAAATTACTTTCTGGGGCGAGCAGGTAAGGATCATCGGTGTGGTGAAGAATTTCAATTTCAAGACGGTGCACAAAGCCGTAACGCCGTGGTTGTATTACTTCCGGCCAGAACAGGCCTCCGCTGTGGTGGCGCGCCTGGCGCCGGGCGACACAAAAGCCACGGTAGCGCGCATCGAAGCGTTGATCCGGGAAATGAACCCCGGCAGCGTGCCAGAAGTGACGTTCATGGACGCCGACTTCCAGAAGGTTTACGAATCGGAATTACGGGTCGGTGTGTTATCGAAATATTTCGCAGGCATCGCCATTATCATTTCCTGCCTCGGTTTATTCGGGCTGGCAGCGTTCACGGCGGAGCGCCGGATGAAAGAGATCAGTATCCGGAAAGTGCTGGGCGGGAGTGGCGCGCATATCATTTACCTGCTATCCGCGGATTTCACGAAACTGGTGCTGGTTGCGGTTTGTGTGGCGTTACCTATCGGCTACTGGATCGCCAGGAGCTGGCTGAATACCTTCGCCTACCGCATCGAACTGCAGTGGTGGTACTTTGTGCTGGCGGGTATTTTCGCGCTGGTGATCGCCTGGCTGACGGTCGGGAGCCAGGCGGTGAAAGCCGCGCGTACCAACCCGGTGCGGCATTTGAAAGATTGATTTTCCCCCTGATAGGAAAACGGCCCGCAAGCGATCATCGTTTGCGGGCCGTTCCATTTCGAAAAATGATCTCGTCAGCGGATCACGAGCACGGGAATCCCCGCGTTATATGCCAGCTGTTTGGTGGCGCTGCGGTGGAACAGTTCCGCGAAAAAGCCATATTCTCCCGGGATGGCGAGCAGCAGGTCTGCATTCGTTTCCCCGGCATATTGCTGGATGGCGGCCACCAGGTCGGTATGCTGGAGCTCGCGGTACTGCGCGGCCTCGATATGTAAAGCTTCGGTGAGCGCAGGCGGCGGTGTGTTGTCGGGCTCGTCTTTCGGGACATGCACCACTTCGATGTGCGCGTCGAGGGAACGGAGCAGGGATCGGATAGCTTCCGCCTGTTGGGCCTGCAGCACCTGTTTGCGGTCGTACGCGAAGAGGATGCGTTTCACTTTGCGCGGTTCCGCAGCGGTGGGGACGATGATGAGGGGAACGTGCGTGCTATGGGCCACATCGAGCGCATTGCTGCCGATGAAACGTTGGCCCAGGGGGCTTTTTCCGGTAATGCCCATCACGATGAAGGTGTACTGCGCGGCTTTCGTGGCGGCCTGCACGGCTTCCATGAACGGGAGGCCATCGATGTGGGCGTCCAGATGTACATATTCTACCAGTTCGGATTGTAGCGCCTGTTTCCATTGGGCCATTTCCTTTTCAACGCCGAGGATGTATTCCGGCGAATCGCCCGGGAGCACGGCCATGACGGTGGTGTTGGCGGCCGGAGGGAGCCCGTAGGCATGGAACAGGGTGATCGACGCCGGCTGTATCTGTCGGGCGAGGGAAATGGCGTACCGTGCTGCATGGAAGGCTGTGTCTGAAAAGTCTACCGGAACGAGGATTCTTTGCATGCTGATTCGTTTTCCAGAAATAACAAACTTATGTTCGGATTGTTATGGCGGAATGGCAACGCACGGGCATCCAGAACGTTACGTTTCAACCGAAAATAAATCTGCCGGCGAATTGTCTTTCTTCGGATAACATAGCGCGAAAAAAATCTATTTTTGCGACCCCCGGGGTGCAAATTTTTCCCGGTCTGTCATTCACTTTTTAAAAATCCTGTATGGGGGTCAGCATAGACGTTGTAATTCCATCTTTCCGGCTAATCGAACATTACCTGGTGCCAATAATGCAGCTCAAGAGGCCTGCAGGGGCGAGGGTGCGGTTCTATCTGCTGTCCGACAACCCGGAAGTGGCGGTTTCTCCGGCTATTGCTGATATGGTGAACGGGACGGACGTGTTCCTGGAAGTGAACCCGCAGAATATGGGTGCCGCTTATACGCGCAACCGCGGGATCGAATCGGGGGATGGCGACTGGGTATTGTTCCTTGACGACGATATTACCGTTCCCGCCGATCTCCTGGAAACATACGCCCGTGCTGCGGAGCAGGAGCCCCGGGCCACGGGGTTCATCGGCCTTGTCCGCCTCCCGGCGCCCGGAAAACCGTTCTCCGACGCCATCCTCGCCAGCGGTAGCATGGATATTTTTACCATCGCGGAACACCGGAAAGATTTTGCCTGGGGGGCCACGGCTAACATCATGGTGCGCCGTTCCGCTATCGGGAACATCCGGTTTTCGGAGGTGTACCCGAAATCGGGCGGGGGAGAAGACGTGGATTTTTTCCTGAAAGTGCGCGCCGCCAATCAATACGAAAATTACAAGACCCTCCCGGAAGCAGAAGTAAACCACCCCTGGTGGAAAAACGAAGCGCCCGATTTCAAGCGGCCGTTCCGCTATGGTACGGGCAATGCGCTGTTGCCGGAACAATTGCCGCAGCACGCGTCGCGGGAGTTGCCGAATACGGTGGAAACGGTGTTCCTGGCATTGGTGGCAGCTATCGTTGCGGCTGTGGCGGAACCCGGGCTGCTGGGGCCTATCGGGATTTTTATCGGGGGCGTGTTGGTAATAGAATGTATCGCCACAACGGTACAGTCCATCAAGCGGAAAGCAAAACCCGGGCTCATGGTATACTGGTATGTGGTGGTATTGCGCCTGAGCCACGATCTGGGACTGTTGTGGGGGAATCTGCGGAGAGGGAAAATCGAGGGGATCACCCGTCGTTTCAACGATAATGGCGGATTCCGGAAAAGCAACCATTTCCGGACCAATACCTACAAAATTGTGAAATGGATTTTATATCCGCTGCTGATCTGGCTGGCGGGGTCGGTCTATACTTCGGCATAGCCGTTCAGGCATGAAATGATGTTATACCGGATGGTTTCCATGTAGCGGTATTCATTGGCTTCCACTTCCGATTTGCTGTTGCATTTATGATGGAGGTGGTAGCAATTCGCGGCCAGTTTCAACCTGACCTTTTTGATACCTGCATTGATCAGCCTGGCGGCGAACTCATTGTCTTCCGAGCCCCAGCCGCTGAAAGTATTGTTATAGCCATTTACGGCGATAAAATCGTTTTTCCAGAATGCGAGGTTGCAACCCCGGGTTTTCGTGGCGTCCTGTTTTGACAGTTGGAAGAGCCAGGAGAGAAGGGGGATGCGGAGGGAATTGAAGCGGTTGCTGATGCCGGGGGAAAAGAAATAGATAGGATCGAAAGCGCCGTTGCCGAGAATATTGCCGGTGCGGTGTTCTTCTACCATGGTGCGGGCACCCTGGATGAAAATACCGCGGCGGGCGTGGCGGATATGGTCTTCCACGAACTTCGGGTGCAGCACGATATCGCCATCGATTTCGATGATATATTCGGATTCTGACAGTTTAACTGCCTTATTGAGGATGATGCTTTTACGGAAACCATCGTCTTCATGCCACGCATGACGGAATGGGATGCCCATCAACGCCGCATATTTGCGGATGATCAGCTCTGTTGCTGCGCCGGAGCCATCATCGGCAATGATGATCTCGTCGGGCAACCGGGTTTGGCGCATCACACTTTTCAATACGGCCTCCAGCGCCTTGGGCCAGTTGTAGGTAGATATCAGTAATCCTACTGTGAATGATTTATTTTCCATCCCAGGTCGATTAAATCGGGTTTTTAACAAAGACAGGCCTTCTGCTGACCTTTCTTTCGCTTATAGTCAGGTACTGTTCGCAATACAGGTATAACGGATAGCTTGGCAAAGATGTTACAATCGATTTTGCAAAAAACTTATATAAGTTACAAAAAAAGCGAATATATATAAAAATATTTTTAATTGCCTCCAAATGTTTGCATCTCGATCAGCTTCCTGTATAGCCCATTCTTCTCCAGTAGCTCAAAATGAGTGCCGGTTTCTACGATGCGGCCACCTTCGAGCACGATGATCATGTCTGCGCTCTGGATGGTGCTCAGCCTGTGGGCGATCACGAGGGAGGTGCGGTTCTTCATGAGGTTGTTGAGGGCATCCTGGACGAGGCGTTCCGATTCGGTGTCGAGGGCGGAAGTGGCTTCGTCGAGCAGCATGATGGGCGGGTTACGCAAAACAGCCCTGGCGATGCAGATACGCTGACGCTGGCCGCCGCTGAGCTTCACCCCGCGGTCGCCGATGCGGGTCTGGTACCCTTCTTCGGAAGCCATGATGAATTCGTGCGCATTGGCGATGCGGGCGGCCGCTTCCACCTGCTCCTGGGTTGCTTCAGGGTATGCAAACGCGATATTGTTGAAAATCGTATCGTTGAAGAGGATGGTTTCCTGGTTCACCGTGCCCATGAGCGAACGGAGGGAATCCATGGTATAATCCTGGATATTGTGCCCGTCGATCCGGATTTCCCCGCTCCAGGGCTGGGTAAACCGGGGGATGAGGTCCATCAGCGTGGATTTTCCCCCGCCCGAAGGCCCTACCAGGGCTACGGACATACCTCTTTTAATGGTAAAGTTCACATGATCGAGCACTTTCTTTTCCTGGTAACCGAACGTCACGTCGCGGAATTCGAGGGCTTCCCGGAAATCGCGGATCTGGATGGCATCGGGCTTGTCGACGATATTGGGTTTTTCGTCGATGAGCGACAGAACGCGCTCCCCGGCTGCGATGCCGGAGTGGATGCTGGAGAATGCCTGTCCGATCGCTTTTGCCGGCCGCATGATCTGGGAGAAAATGGCGATGTAGGCGATGAAATCGCCGGGGCTCAGTTCGTTGGACCCTTCTGCGATCAGTTTGCCGCCATACAGCAGGATGCCTGCCACCATGATCACGCCGAGGGATTCGGAGGTAGGGCTGGCCAGTTGCTGGCGCCGCGCCATGGAGCGCATGATACCGCTGTAACGCTGGTTTTCGTTGTCGAAGCGTTTACGGATAAAGGGAACGGCGTTGAACGCCTTGATTATTTTGATGCCGGAAAGCGCCTCGTCAAGATAACTGATCATCATGCCGTAGGAGGAATGGGATTCGGCAGCCTGCGCTTTCAGCCGCTTCACGATCCTGGAGATCAGCCAGCCGCCGATGGGGATCACGAGCATGGAAAACAACGTTAGTTTCACGGAGATCATGAACAGCATAACGAGGTAAGCGATGAGTTGCAGCGGTTCCTTGAACACCACCTGGAGGGTGCTGGTCACGGAAAACTGCACTACCTGCACGTCTGACGCAACTTTGGAGATGATGTCGCCCTTTCTTTCATTGTTGAAAAAAGCGATATCGAGGTTCATGACGTTGTTGAAAACGGTTTTGCGCAGGTTGAGGAGGGTGTGGATGCGGAGGTTTTCCATCGTCCTTTCCCCGAAATATTTGAACAGGTTGCTGATGATAACGGAAACAACGATAATGCCGCAGACATATTGAAGGGTGGTAATGAGACCCAGTTCGTTATTGAGGCGTACCGCGTGGTAATTCATGATCTTGAACAGGTCGAGACTACCTTCTGCGGGGGGAACGGGCGGTTTTGCGTCCTTGTCGAACAGCGCAGTGAGCAACGGTGCCACCAATGCAAGGTTCATGGTGCCAAAAATGACAGCCACGAGGGTGAAAAGAATATAAGGAATGGCGTACTTCTCAATCGGTTTGGCAAACGACAATAGCCGGAAATATGTCTTCATGTACTTTTGCTACTATAATAATAAAACGTGCAAAGCTACTCATTATTTGGCAATTAGGCCGCCCGGATATCGGGTTAGCACACCAGCTCGCGGTGCAGGCGTTCCAGCGTGTCTTCCGGCCCCGCGCAGAGGCCGGGGTGCACCCGGGAAGTTTGCAGGATGGTGCTTCGCTGGGCGGTGAGCCATCTGAACCTGCTGGCGGGGTCGAGCTGGCCGATGGGCCCTTCGCCCCGGCAGGTTTTTTCGAACCCATCCGCAAAAGCTTTCAGTTCGTCGAAATCAAGCTCCGGGCTAAGGGCTTTCAGCCTTTCTTCGTTGAGGGTGATGATGCAGCCCAGGAAACGTTTTTGCCGGCAATAGAGGATAACGCCCACATTCATGAACTCCTCCCGTTCCACTTTCGGCACCACGCGCACCACGGCATATTCATATAAGGGCAGTTCTGGCATGCAGTGCGGCATTTAAAAAGTTATCGGCATGTGCCATCCGGTTTTGCAGGAAGCGGAAATACACTTCGCGCACCGCCTCCGGCGATTCTCCGTGCGTCGTCAGCCAGCTGTCGGGCAACAGGTGCGTAATGGCCCGGAGGCGGTCGTCGGTCAGCAGCGGCCGCAGTAAGGCATCCGCCTCGTTGAGCTGCGAAGCGTAGGGCAGCAGTACATGATCTTTCACCTGTACGAACGGTTTGAGGGATTGTTCCTCCCAATTGTCCCACGAATGATGGAAATACAGGGACGCGCCATGATCGATGAGCCACAGCTCGCGGTTCCACCAAAGCATATTCGTATTCCGCGCAGTGCGGTCAACATTCGTCAACAGGCAATCCATCCATACGATCTTCGACGCCAGCATCGCATCCACTTCAGCGGCATTGGGGTCGAAGGTAACGGAGCCCGAGAGGTAATGTAGCCCGAGATTCAGTCCTACGCTGGCTTTCAGCAGGTCCTGGATTTCTTCGTCGCCCTCGGTCCGGCCGAAAGCCTCGTCGAGATGGGCGAAAACGAGTTCGGGCACCCGCAGGCCCAGGACCCTCGCAATTTCCCCGCCGATCAACTCGGCGATGAGCGATTTCACTCCTTGCCCGGCGCCCCGGAATTTCAGGACGTACAGAAACCCGTCGTCCGCCTCCGCGATGGCCGGCAGTGAGCCGCCTTCGCGCAGTGGCGTCACGTAACGGGTCACGTTAACGGTCCGCAGATCTATTGCATGAGTCATGATCATATCCTCCCACATGTAAACTGCGGAAAATTAACACTTTTAGGCGAAAACTTACGGGAAATCCTAGTCGATGATCCGCTGGCTGCAGCCGTCGATCACCAGGGCTTCGGTGTCGCCCAGCGGAAGGGTGCTGTATCCCGCGGCCTGGAGTTGCATATTGGCCAGGTGGGCGCCTTCGATGAAATCGGCATTGTCGATATGGGGAATAATGATGATCTGGGTGAGGTTCAGGCCTTCGAGTACGAGTTCCGGCGCGTCTTCGGCATTGTCCATCAGTTCAAAATGCTCGATGGTAGGCCCGGCCACGATGGCGCCGGCGCTCCATCCGCAGAACACCTTGCCGTCGCGCACCAGGCGGCGGATGATATGGTCTGCCCCGCTGGCTTTCAGGATCCAACGTAAATAATAGGTATTGCCGCCGCCCAGCCAGATAACGTCTTTGGAAGCCAGCCGGCGCGCCAGTTGTTCGGGGCGGCGCTGCCAGACGCGGAGATCGATGGGTTCCACCTGGTAGCCCCGGCGTTTGAAAGCATTACGGATGGAGCGCACCCAGGGTTCCGAATCCGGGATCACGTCGGCCGCGTTTTCGATGAAAGCGATCCGGATGTCGGCAGTATCCTTGCCTACCAGCTGGTTGAGCGCCATATATTGCCGCTCGTTGATAGACAGGGAATAAAGCAATAGTTTGGGCAGTTCGGGCATGATGTAAAACTACCGCCATTCCTGTTGTAAAACGGGTTGTATTATCGACAAATTAGCGGGGTATTTACGACATCATAAATTCGCTACATTTGTTCCGATGATTTACCGTCAGCTACCTCCGCCGCCGGGCCTCCGCCAGTTCGTCAGCTATTGCTGGACGCTGGAAAGCCATGCCGGGGAGGAATCGCAGGCTTTCCGCACGCTGGCCGACGCCAGTCCAGGCCTGATTTTCCAGCATCCGGAAAAGGGCGTGCTGTACCAGGAAAACAAACTGTTGCCGCCGGTGTTCCTCTACGGCCAATCCACCCGCCATGCCGCGCTCCGTCTGGAAGGGGTTTTCGGGATCAGCGGGATGGTGCTGCGGCCCGGCGCGCTCCGTTCGGTGTTCGGTTTGAATGCCGGTGAATTGACGGACGGATGCATCGACGCCCGCGAGCTGCAACCCGCGCTGGCAGGCTGGCTGGAAGATGCCCCCGGGGAGGCGCAGCTGCAGGGGCTTTCGGCCTTCGTGGCCGGACAGCTCGAGCGCAACCGCCGGCAGGAAGATGCCGCGATCGAAGCGGCGCTGCAGCGGATCCAGGGCGCACAGGGTACGTTATCCATAAAAGACCTTCGCGATGAACTGCGCATGACGGAACGGAGTTTCGAGCGCAGGTTCAAACAATACACCGGCATTTCGCCGAAACTGTTTACCCGCATTTCCCAATTCCAGGCTTCGCTGCAGCAAATGCGGGAGGGGCAGTTCGGGAAATTGTCCGATCTCGCTTACGGGAACGATTATGCCGACCAGTCGCATTTTATCCGCGCGTTCCAGGAGTTCGCGGGGTGCAGCCCGTTGCGATTCCAGGAGGCGGGGCCGGTCATCGATAACCTGTCTGCTCATTTCCCCCGTTAACCCGTTCCCGTATTTTGTCGGTTTTGTTCTATTTCTCCCTTCGCGGGCGGAGTAGCTTTGTTGAAAATTATCACCCATGCAACTCATCATTTTCGGGGCCAACGGCAAAACAGGCCGCCAACTTACTGAACAGGCCCTCGCAGCGGGGCATCGCGTTACCGCCTTCGTCCGCAACCCCGCCAGTCTCGATATCGAACATCCCCTGCTTACCAAACTCGCCGGCGATGCGCTCAACGAAGCGGCCGTCCGCGAAGCGGTGAAAGGGCACGATGCGGTGCTGTCCACGCTGGGCTCACCGGCTAACAAGATCGGGACCATCCGTTCCCAGGGCACGCTCAATATTGTGAAAGCCATGCAGGCAGCAGGTGTCCGCCGGTTCGTTTGCCAGACGTCGCTGGGATATGGAGACAGCGTGGCCACGCTTCGCCGTACGCCTTTCGTGTTCCGGTTCATCATTGTTCCGTTCATCCTGAAGAAAGGTTTTGCGGACCATGCGCTGCAGGAATCGCATGTGCGCAACAGCGGGCTGGATTGGGTCATCGTAAGGCCGGGGAACCTGACAGACGGGCCTTTGACGGAAAAGTACCGGCACGGTTTTGCGGCGAACGATCCGGGAATTCAGGTAAAAGTGTCGCGGGCAGACTTGGCGCATTTTATGTTACAGCAAATCAAATCTCATGCATATCTCAGACAAACACCCGGCATCTCTTACTGAAGGTTTTCCCGGACTGGTGCTGCTGGCGGCCACGATCACGACCTGCCTGTCGGCCGGTGTCTTTTACGCCTACGCGGTGTCCGTAGTTCCGGGGATCGGGCGGATCAAGGACGGGGCATATCTTTCCGCGATCCAGTCCATCAACCGCGCCATCCTGAACCCCTGGTTCCTGATCGTTTTCATGGCGCCGGTGTTGTTGCTGCCTTTCGGTTCGTGGCAACAGTTCTCGAAGCCCCCGGACGCGGCGTGGTGGGCGCTGGCGGCGGCTGCGGCGATTTATATCGTGGGCGTGTTCGGGGTAACGGTGGTATGCAACGTGCCGCTGAACGAGTGGCTCGACAAGCAGGACCTGGCCTCCGCGGGGGAGAGCGTGCTGAAAGCGTGGCGCCTCCGCTTCGAGGGGCCCTGGAACCGCTGGAACCTCGTGCGCACGGTAGCTTCGGTCATCTCCGCCATCCTTTCCGTCTGGGCTACGCTCAGGCTGAAATAATGAACCTTTCGGCGAAGTATCCGTTTTCTATCGGAACACGGCCCCGCGGCCTAAAAAACTATCGATATGAAATGGATACTCCTCGCCTGGGCAATCATCGCGCCGGGCATCACGCCAGGACAGGATCGCCCCCAACCCGTTACGCTCATCAGCAACGTCCGGATCTTCACCGGTAACGATGCCGCTCCCTTTAACGGGAATGTACTGGTGACGGGCAACGTCATCACCAAAATCTCGACCGGCCCCATTGCTACCGATCGCAGCATGAACACGACGATCATCGACGGAAACGGCCAATTCCTCATGCCCGGGCTCATCGACGCGCATTACCATTGCATGTTCGCCAACGTGACCCAATTGGCGGCGCTGGCGAAAGACTATGGTTTCGTGGTGCTCATGGCCGCTTCGAACGCACGCGACGCGCTCATGCGCGGATTCACAAGCGTGCGTGACATGGGCGGTCCCATTTTCGGATTAAAAGACGCCATCGACGCAGGTGTTACGCCCGGGCCGCGCATTTGGCCTTCCGGTGCATTTATCAGCCAAACCGGCGGCCATGGCGATTTTCGTATGCCCAATGAAGTGCCCAAGGCCGCTAACGAGCCTTTGAGTTATACCGAGCGCATCCACGCCGCGGCGATCGCTGACGGAGCAGACGCCGTGCTGCTGCGTTCGCGCGAGCAACTCATGGCAGGCGCCAGCCAGCTGAAGCTTATGGCCGGTGGCGGCGTCAGCTCGATGTACGACCCCCTCGATGTGGCGCAATATACGGAAGCGGAATTCCATGCGGCGGTGGAAGCAGCGGAGAACTGGGGAACGTATGTTACCGTTCACGCCTACACGCCGAAAGCTATTCAGGTGGCCATTAAAGCCGGTGTGAGATGCATCGAGCACGGTCAGCTGGCAGACGAGGCCACGGCGAAGCTGATCGCGGAAAAGGGGATATGGTGGTCTTTGCAGCCTTTCATCGATGATGAGGACAGCAATCCGCAAACGGGCGAGAACCGCGAAAAGCAGTTGGAAATGTATGGCGGGACAGACAACGCCTACGCATTGGCAAAGAAATATAAAGTGAAACTCGCCTGGGGGACCGATGCGCTTTTCAACGCCAAGAACGCGAAACGGCAGGGCGCGCGGTTGGTAGCGATGACGCGCTGGTTCAAGCCGTTGGAGATTTTGCAGATGGCCACGAAGAACAACGGCGAGCTGCTGGCGCTTTCCGGTAAGCGGAGCCCGTACAAAGGGAAGCTGGGCGTGCTGGAAGAGGGGGCTTTGGCCGATATGATCCTCGTGAACGGCGATCCCGTTCAGGATATCAAACTGCTGGCAGACCCGGACAGGAACCTCACGCTTATCATGAAAGACGGTGTCATCTATAAAAACCTGCTGGCGCAAAAGTAATCTGTCGCATTTTACCCCTTTTTTGGCTGAAACGTACGCGGTTCAACCGGCGGAAGCGTGTTAGTTTTGTGTCAGACAATCACGCAAAAAATCTGACCAATGAAACCTAACACGATCAAAATTACTTACTGGATCTCGACCGTAATATTCGCGCTGCTGATGCTGATGGACGGCTACGGCGGCATTTCCCGCCAGCAGGCCGGAGTGGAGATCATGCAGCACCTGGGATATCCCGTTTACTTCCTGAGCATAGTGGGGGTAGCGAAGATCCTTGGCGCGGTGGCCATTCTGCAAACCCGCTTCAAAGCCATCAAGGAATGGGCGTATGCCGGCTTCGCGTTCAATTTCCTCGGCGCCTTCGCCTCCCGCGCTTTCGTTGGCGATCCTACGTTTGAAGTAGTATTCCCCTTCGTAGCACTGGCCATTATGGCGGTACCCTATTATTTCTGGAAAAAGTACGAACAGATAAGATACGCTATTGCCTG
This sequence comes from Chitinophaga rhizosphaerae, assembly GCF_003958645.1. GTDB lineage: Bacteria > Bacteroidota > Bacteroidia > Chitinophagales > Chitinophagaceae > Chitinophaga > Chitinophaga rhizosphaerae. The sequence goes on along the minus strand of NZ_RXLO01000019.1, from coordinate 9,702 downwards.
AGCCGCAATGCGATCGCAATTGACACCTCCGCTGGCCTGCCGTGTGAAACGGGCCAGCGTTTTTTTATTCAGGATATGCAAAAGTTCCCCCTATCCCTCCCCAAATTATGGGCCACGGCGTTTACCGTTTTTATCGCGGCCTGCCAGTCGCCTACCCGTCCCCAAAACACCGCTGATCCGGTGGTGCAAAACGAAAACGAATATCCGCAGGAGATGGCGCGCGTCGTTCCCGCGAAATAAGATTTTCCTTACCGTTTGTAAAAAATATTAAAAAGTTAGCAGGATAAATATATTTTTATGGCTAATTGATCAACACGTTAGTAAAATCGTAAAAATATCTTTCCCTGTATGCAACATGGACATCCTCGCAGGACTTTCCTCAAAACGGCCGCCCTTTCCGGCCTTGGCCTCGCCTTTTCCGGTAAACTTTCCGCGCTCGAAACCCTTTCCCTCGCCGGAAAGCGCATCGGTGTGATCGGGCTGGACACCGAACACGGTCCCCATTTCGCCCGGATCCTCAACGCCCCCGACGCGGGCGACAAATTCGGCGGTATGCGCGTAACCGTAGCCTATCCCCACGGCAGCCGGAAAATCAAGTCCAGCATGGACATGATCCCCCGGAATACGACCAACATCGAAGCGCAGGGCGTGAAAGTGGTGGATTCCATCGCCACGCTCCTCAAGGAATGCGACATCGTCATGCTCGAAACCAACGACGGTACCGAGCACCTGGCGCAGGCGCTGGAAGTTTTCCCGTCTGGCAAGCCTGTATTCATCGACAAGCCCATCGCCGCTTCGCTCACGGAAGTGCTCACCATTTACCGCGCCGCCCGTCATTACAAGGTGCCCATCTTTTCCTCCAGCACCCTCCGCTATATCGAAAGCGTGCAGGAAGTGCGCAACGGGAAAATCGGCAAGGTGAAAGGGGCCGATATTTTTACGCCCACGCCCACCGAGCCGTCGCATCCGGACCTGTACTGGTACGGCATTCATGGTGTTGAAATGCTGTTTACGATGCTGGGGCCCGACTGTCTCCGCGTTACCCACCACCAGGCGGGCGATTCAGATGTTGTGGTCGGAGAATGGGAGGGAGGCCGCATGGGCACGCTGCGCGGTTTCAAGAACGACATGTGGAATTTCGGCGGACACGCATTCGGCGACAAAGGCCACATGGCCCTGGGCGATTTCACGGGCTACGCGCCCCTCATGCCCCCGATCATCGAATTCTTCCAGAAAGGGGTTGCGCCCGCTCCCGAAGCGGAAACCATCGGCATCTACGCCTTCATGGACGCTGCGCAGGAAAGCCGCCTGAAAAAAGGTGCGCCCGTCAGCATCGCTTCCATCATGAAAAAAGCGACAGAGCGCAGCCTGAAAATCAAGATATAAGCTTTTCGTAATAACCACCATATCCTGTGCGGGGCGACGTAGCTGTTTCTAACGTAAACAGGTATACGTTGCCCCGGTTTTTACGCCATACCCCCATTGGCACCGATGTTCTGGGCCGAGATCCATTTGGCATCGTCGCTGGCAAGGAAACAGGCCACGCGCGAAATATCTTCCGGACCGGCGATGCGGTTGAAGGCGGAAAGGCCCGCCAGTCTTGCGATCGTTTCATCCGACTTGCCGTTCGTGAACAGTTCGGTGTTGGTCGGCCCCGGCGAAAGGGTATTGACGTTGATGCCCCGGGCGCCCACTTCCTTCGCAAATACCCGCGTGTATTGCTCTACAGCCGCTTTGGTAGCCACATAGGTCGCAAAGCCGGGGATCATGATGCGGTTGACCGACGTCGAGAAGTTGATGATCGACCCGTTGTCTGCCAATCGTGTTGCCGCTTCGCGGAGCGTATTGAAAGCGCCTTTCACGTTGATGTCGAACATCCGGGAGAAATCCTCGTCTGTCGTGTCTTTCACCAGTTTAGTGATCATGATCCCCGCGTTGTTGATGAGCACATCGATCCGCTCGAAATGTGCGATGGCGGTATCGAACAGCCGGCGTACCTGGTCTGCCCGGCTCACGTCAGCCTGCACGGCGATGGCCTCGCCGCCGGCGGACCGGATATCTTCCACTACCAATTCGGCGCCGGCTTTGCTGCCGGCATAATTGACGATCACTTTGGCGCCCGCTGCGGCCAGGTCGCGGGCGATGGTGGCGCCGATACCCCTGGAGGCGCCGGTCACCAGGACCACTTTTCCGGATAAGTTTTGCATACCCCAAAAGTCGGAAATCGGGGGTGTTGGCAATTGCACGGCGGAAAGGGGAAGTTGCGAAATTCAAATGGAAACGAAAAAGCCCGTCCAGGCGATACCGGGACGGGCTTCGGAGATAACCGGGAAATTTATTTCGCGGGAGTGATGATGACTTTGCGGAATTCGATCGGTCCATGGTCGCCCTGGAAATAGATCGGCCCGGCTTCGCCTTCGTTGCTGTCGAGCGCGCCGCCGGTAATGCCGGGGATTTCCTGGTTGGTAACCACGGTTTTGCCGTTAACGACGATGGTTACGTGGCGGCCAACGAGGGTGATGTCGTAGGTCTGCCATTGATCGGGGCCGAGCGCGTTGATCACGCTGGGAGCGATGAAGCCGTACACGCCGCTGAAGTATACGGGAGACGGGTGGGCGCCCTGCGGGCTGTCTTCGATCTGCACTTCGTAACGGCCTCTGAGGTACACGCCGCTGTTGCTGCCTTTTTTGTAGCGGAATTCGACGTGCAGTTTGAAGTCGTTGAATTTTTGTTCGGAGATGAGGTTTGCGCCGGATTTCGGGCTGGTGAGCACGCCGTTGCGCACTTCCCACTGGTTCTCGGCACCTACGGCTTTCCAGCCGGTGAGGTCTTTACCGTTGAACAGCTGGATGGGCTTGCCCCAGGAGGGAGCGGCTTTGCGTACCAGTTCGGGGGCTTTTACGCCCGTGAAGGGGAAGGAATTGCCATCGGGGTAGGTGATGGTGCCTTTGATGCCGGTGGAAGTGATCTCGCCGTTCACGGTGAGGTCGCCCTTACCGCTTTCCCATTGCGGGGGAATGGTGAAGGTGAATTTGCCGTTCCCGAACTTTACTTGGGCAACAGGGCGCGAGCTGCCGGAGGCGGCCACGAAATAGCCTACGAGGGTGCGAAAGCCCGAGAGTTTCACTTCGAGCCAGGAAGGCGCCTGCTGGCCGTTCTGATCGATGGTGATATCCCACCGGCCGATAAGGGCCTTCTGTGCTTCTTCCGGTTTGGCGGACACCGCGTTGACATGGTCCTGGGCGGCCACCGTGCCGGCGGTACCCATGATCGTTGCCAGGCCAATGCCCAGAGCAAGGAATTTTTTATGCATACTGTGTTGGATTTTACCGCTTGAATGATGGTTTCCTGCCGCCTATTTAACGGCCGGGAAGACGCAGCCCGCCAAGTTAGATAATATTTGTTTTTCGCGCAAGCCGCATTTTGCTCCCGGCAATGTGAACCCTGTCTTAATTTCTTTAGCTAAAACGATATAGTTGCACTTTAGCTGGGAAATACGGCTTATTTTCAGGATACAGCACCAGGCCCGACAGCAGCGATAGGATAATCCTTCTCAAAACCCAAATACGTTATGAGCATCAAAACCCTTTTGCACGCCGCCGTTACCGCGGCCTTCGTCATTTTCATCGCCGCCTGCGGCAAGGACCCCCAGCCTGCCGGGCCCCTTCTCCGGCCCGAAACCCGCGCCAATTCTGTCGGCATCCTCGCCGTCATGAACAGCTGGATGACCGGTATGGCAGACAACACCAATATCGCCCGCATCTCCATCCCCGGTACCCACGATTCCGGCGCCAGGTTCGAGCCCATCGGCGGGACCGCCAAATGCCAGCACCTCACCATCGGCGAACAACTGGAGGCCGGCGTCCGCTTCCTCGACATCCGCTGCCGCCACATCGGCGACGCATTCGCCATCCATCACGGTAGTATTTACCAGAACCTCAACTTCAACGATGTGCTGACGGCCTGCCTTTCGTTCCTCGACAATCACCCCGGCGAAACGATCGTCATGTGCGTGAAAGAGGAATACGACCCCAGCAACAACACGCGCAGCTTCGAGCAAACGTTCGACAGCTATGTGGCCGCCAATCCTTCGCGCTGGTACCTCGGCGCTTCCGTCCCCAATCTCGGCACGGTGCGCAATAAGATCGTGCTGCTGCGCCGCTTCGGCGCTTCATCGCCCCCCAAGGGCATCGACGCCACCAACTGGGCCGATAACACCACCTTCACGAGCACTACGCCCGATGCCACCCTGCGTGTGCAAGACCAGTACGTGGTGCCCGACAACAATGCCAAATGGACCGGTATCACCAACTTGTTCAACGAAGCGAATGCCAGCACCGGCAACACGCTGTACATCAATTTCACAAGCGGCTACAAATCCCTCATATTCGGCATTCCCAGCATCACAACGGTTTCCAATAACATCAACCCGCGCATCAATACGTATTTCACCACGAATACGTATGGGCGTTACGGTATCATCCCCATGGATTTCGTGGATGCAACGAGAGCGCAGCTGATCGTGGAATCCAACTTCTGATACCGGCGTCGGGCGCTGGCAAATAGCTGAAAGAAGGCTCCCGGGCATCGTGCCGGGAGCCTTTTTCGTGGGATGTCGCCGGAAAGGCGTAATTTGTCCCTGAATCCGATTAGCTGAAGCATCCCTGACCGATTAAACGTGCCCTGCGAGGACCCGCCTGCGAACCGCGGAAACCAGTCAACAGAAAGATTTAAAAGTATATGATCAGGGCCGTGCTGCCCGGACCCGGCAGCGTCAGTAATGCAAAGAAGTGATCAAATGGGTAGGCGATGATAGCCACCTGCAATGCGTAACCGTAAAATGGGTATCAACGATTTTTTTCGTCGGCTTTTCGGCGCTCCATCCGCCATGTCTGTACTGCCGGCCAATGATCTCGAACTGGCGAACGCCGTCCGGTTCGGGCCGTCCGTCATGCAAACCATCCGCAGGTTCACCCGTGCGGAGCTTTACCGGCTGGAGACAATGCGTACCGTTTCCGGCCCGGGGAACACCGTCATGACCGAGCAGTACCGGCCCGATGCGTTGCTGTTCAAAGCGGAACAACAGGACGCCGGGCCGATTATTCAGTCGTTGCGGGCCGCGCTCGCAGGACAAGGTTACCTCGTCTTCCTTTCCGAACAGAATTTCGGGCATTTGCCCGACGAGATCGGTATCCTGAAATCGGGAGATACTTTCGATATCCTGCGATGTAAAGGCACGGATGCAATCAACTACGGGATCGATAACGAATCGCTGGTAGCCGCCATGAAAAAGTGGCATGCAGACACGCCGGTCGAAATCGTGGGCGCGGGGCACGACTGGCTGGAGGCGCGATTCCTCTCGCGGCCGGATTGGGATGCGATGGCGGAAAAGATATATGAATTCTGTCCGGATGCGGTAGACCAGGGGACCGGTAGCGTTGCCGCGCTGGCAGCGGAAATGCGGGAAACGGGCAGGTTGTATTTGTGGTGGGATTGACGATGGGGGATTGCATATTCCGGGATTTTCGTATTTTTGCGGCACATTAAACTTCATTTTATACCAACATGTGAGATTCACTTTCTTTTAGCCATTAACCCGTAACTGCGTGGCCAATTCCATCGGCCGCCGTTATCCTTCACCGTTAAAGAAAGAAATCATGTTGGCGTTTCAAGACGTTACCTACGCGCATCCCAATAAAGACGTTTTGTTTTCCGGGCTTCATTGTACCGTGAACCGTGGAGATAAAATCGCATTGATCGGCCCTAACGGCGCCGGGAAGTCCACTTTGCTCCGCCTGATGGCCGGAGAATGGCTGCCCCTGTCGGGCTCCATCCGGCGGGAGGGACCTCCGTATTACATTCCACAGCACTTCGGCCAGTTCGACCATCTCACGGTGGGAGCCGCGCTCCGCGCGGGCGACCGCCTGCATGCCCTGCACGAAATCCTGGCAGGGACAGTAACCGACGAATTAATGGCGGCGCTGAACGACGACTGGTCCATCGAGGAACGGTGCCGGGAAGCCCTCGCGCATTGGGGCCTCGGGAACATCGGGCTGGATGTGAAACTGGAGGGGCTTAGCGGTGGACAAAAAACACGCGTTTTCCTCGCCGGGATCGCCGTCAACCAACCCTCTTTTTTGTTGCTCGACGAGCCCGGCAACCACCTGGACGCTGCGGGCCGCGCGCTGCTGCGCGATCTGATCGGCGGATGGCGGCAAACCCTCGTGCTCGTGAGTCACGATGCTTCCCTGCTGCGCCTGCTGCCGGTCGTTTACGAACTGGGGAAAAAAGGGATAACCGTGTATGGCGGCGATTTCGATTTCTACAAAGCGCAGAAAGCACTGGAACAGGATGCGCTGCACCAGGACCTCCGCAGCCGTGAAAAAGCCCTGCGCAAAGCGAAGGAAACCGAGCGCGAGGCCATGGAGCGCAAACAGAAGCTGGATGCGCGCGGCCGGAAAAAGCAGGAGAAATCCAACGTTCCCACCATCACCCTCAACACCCTTCGCAACAACGCCGAAAAAAGTACGGCCAGCCTGAAAAAGGCGCATGCCGAAAAAATGGGAAGCATTTCGGAGGAAGTGAACCGCCTGCGCAGGGAGCTGCCGGATATCGATAAAATGAAACTGAACGTAGACGATTCCGCCCTGCACAAAGGGAAAATTCTCGTCAACGCGCAACACCTGAACGTACGGTTCGGGGAAAAACGCCTCTGGGCTGAAGGGTACGGTTTCCAGGTGAGGAGCGGCGACAGGCTGGCCATCCGCGGTGGCAACGGCTCCGGGAAAACCACGATGATCCGGTTGCTGCTGGGGCAGTTATCGCCTTCGGAAGGAGAGATGGTGCGCGCCGGTTTCCGGGCGGTGTACATCGATCAGGATTATTCGTACCTCGACGGGAGCCTGACCGTTTACGAACAGGCGCAAAAGCACAATCCCGGCGCGCTGGAAGAGCATGAAGTGAAAACCCGGCTGAACCGGTTCCTTTTCGGGCCGGAAGACTGGAACAAACCATCGGCCGCGCTCAGCGGCGGGGAAAGGATGCGGCTGCTGCTGTGCGTGCTCAATATCGGCACCAAAGCGCCGGACATGATCGTGCTGGACGAGCCTACCAATAATCTCGACATGCAGAACGTGGAGATCCTCACCGCGGCGATGAACGGGTACGATGGTACGCTGATCGTTGTGTCTCACGACGATGCATTCCTGGAAGCATTGGGTATAGCTGGAGAAATCGCGTTGTGATCAGGAACGGAAGTTCCAGTTGACGATCGGCATTTTCCGTTTTTCGTTCACGTTCCACAGTCCGAACTGCAACCCGCGGGTGTTTTTGCTCGACGTCATAAACCCGATCTGGATGCCGCGGACCTGCTCCGAAACGGCATTGAGCGACAGTTGTATCCCGCTCATGTTTTTGCTGATGGAAACTATGCCGAGCAGCATGCCATTATGTTTTTCAACGACGTTGACCGCTGAAAAGGAAAGTCCGTTCACACGGGTATTGACCTGGCCGATAAGGCCCAAAGAAATGCCGTTCACCCGGTAAGTCACCGAGCCGAGGGCGGAGAGATTGATGCCATTGACTTTTTCGGGCAGGCTGTCGCGGGGGATGGGTTTGGAACTGGCATAGGCCGTGTCCCAGGGTGCGTGGGGGATGAAGGCGATGAAGAGCCCGGGGCCGGGTGCTTCCAGCCGGAGGCCGTTGGTGGTCGTATTGACGGTTTCGTAAATCGGGAACCAGCCCAGCCCTACGCCGTAGATGTTTACGTTGGATTGATGGAAGGTCCACAGCGGGAGCCGGAGCTTTTTGTGCTGGGCCTGCGATGGTAGAAAGCGCAGGATGAACAGGGATAAAAGAAGGGTGCGCATAAGGTTTGGAGATCGTAATCCTTCCTAAAATACCGGTTTTTTTTCTCATTCCGTTTTCTAGTTTTACCCCGTTGTGCAAAACCGTCGTATTCAACTCATTTTCGCGGGCGTCATGTTCGCATTTCTCTGGGCATCCGCTGCTGCGGCCACCAAACTGGGGTTAGGGGCGGTGCAGCCATTCGTGCTGTTTGTGCCGCGTTTTTTCCTGGCCGCTTTTATCATGTTGTTCGTTTCGCACGTGCTCCTGAAGAAACGGCTGCCCCGCGGGCGGGAATGGAAGCAGGTGGCGATTTACGGATTGTTCAACGTTTCGCTGTACCTGGGCATTTATGTGCTGGGGATGACGGAGGTGTCTGCCGGACTGGGCGCGCTGGCAACGGCCACCAATCCCGTATTCATCAGTCTGATGAGCACGTTCTGGCTGCGCAAGCCCCTGCAACCGGTGACGGTGCTGAGCCTGGTGCTTTGCCTGGGAGGGATCGGGGTGGCGGCCTGGCCCTTGCTGGCGGATAGCTACGCAACACCCCTGGGGCTGGGGCTGGTGATGGGGAGTATGGTTACCTATTCAATTGGGTCGCTTTATTTTTCCGCGTCGAAGTGGGGCGATCTTCACTTATTTACCATCAATGGCTGGCAGACGCTTTTCGGCGGTATTTTCCTGTTGCCGGCTATGATCGGCTGGTACGATCCGGTGGGGAATGATTTCAGTGTGGTCTGGCTGCTGTCCACGCTTTGGCTGGTAGGCCCGGTATCGATTGCGGCGGTGCTGTTGTGGCTGTTTTTGCTGAAAGATAATCCCGTGAATGCTTCGTTCTGGCTGTTTCTCTGCCCGGTTTTCGGATTTGCCATATCGGCGGCGCTCATGCATGAGCCGCTGAGTGTGTATACCTTCGCCGGTGTAATGCTCGTGGTGGCGGGGCTGTATCTGGTACAGCGGAAGCGGAGATAGGCAGAAGCGCTGCCTGCGCGCGATCCGGAGGAATTGTAAAATTCATTTTGAAATTAAATTTCCATAACGTAGTTTTGCGACCCCGTACGGGATGTAGCGCAGCCCGGTAGCGCGCGTCGTTCGGGACGACGAGGCCGCAGGTTCGAATCCTGTCATCCCGACTTTTTTACTCGTAAATAAGAAAACCCGCTCCAAGAGCGGGTTTTCTTATTCGAACAATATTGCATTGTTTTACCCTCTCCAACCCCGGATCAAGTCAAATTCCTGGGGGATTTTAGATTTAAGCATACAATTTAGCCAGTCTGAAAAGGAAGAATTGAATATCTCTTACCCCTCTCATACTGTTTCTAAACGCTTTAACCTTCGCATTGAATGATTCTGCAGCAGCATTGGTAGCCCTGTTATTGAAGAAGTTCAGTATGCCCAAATAATGGTTCTGTATCGTCCTGGCAAGGGTTCTGAAGGAATCAAGCCCTGCTTCTTCCACATCATTATACCACAACGCCAGCTTCTTGAATGCCTGCTCCTTGCAGGTGGACAACCGATAAACTTCTCCCAGCCGCAAAGACAGTTGATACGCTTTTTGAATAACAGGATAGCGGCTAAACAGGAGTTCGCCTCTTTGCTGTTGTTCCCTTGTCCAGAGCCGGTGGTGTTTGAACAGCAGATACCTGCTGCGGGCCAGCAACTGCTTAAGCGTATCTCCATTAGGTAAAACCTCGGGATGATAGGCCTGTTGGTGCTTGCGGGCCTGTTCATAGGCCGTATTTTCCTGCTCGAGCGCTTCCCACCGGTAATGGATCCGGGTCTCCTGTACAGCATCAAAAGCTAATTGTTGCACATGAAAACGATCGGTTACCCGGTGGGCATTGGGGAAACATCTTT
>NZ_RXLO01000018.1 GCF_003958645.1 Chitinophaga rhizosphaerae | reverse complement strand
GACATAAGACCACATTTAAGTTTAAGATACCTGACACCAACTCAGGCACATGAAAAATCCCTGGCCGATGAAAACCAGGGATCAATTAATCCAGTTTAAAACCGTCAACTTATTCTAGGACGGGACATATAGTAAATTGATAACCAGTTAAAAAGCTTCCGCGATCGACAGGTAGAACCCTCCCTGCCGCTTCTCTCCCGCGCGTTTTTCGCCGATCCCATAGTCGAGGCGCACCGTGAGCCGGGAGGTTTTGTCGTAGAACCAGCGGATTCCGGCGCCATAGTTCGGTTTGATGCCGAAATCGATATTGCGGTTGGAAAAAACGGTGCCCGCTCCCGCAAAACCCGCCAGCGCAAAGGTGGGATGCATGTCGACGAACCAGAATTTGACCCGGATCCCCGGGTCGAGGAAGTACCGGTATTCCGCCTGCGCGGCGATGTAATTTTTGTCGCGGTACCGGCCGGTATAATACCCCCGCATGATATTATCGTTCCCCATTTCTCCCATCATATAAAACGGCACATCGCCCTGGGTAGACACGGCGTAGCCATTGAGGCCAAGCGTACTTTTTTTGGATAGCGGGATGAAGTGGCTGGCCTTGCCTTCGAGGCGCCAGAGGCTCCGGGTGCTGATGAATTCCGGCGCCCAGGAGATGTTCATGCGAACGAAGGAACCTTTGGTCGTATAATTCTGGTTATCGCGGTTGTCGAATATCGCGGTAGCGCCGATGAATGTATAATAGCCGCCTTCTTTGTCGATCAGGTTCGACGCCGGGTACACGCCCTTCGGGTCGTCGGAATCGTAGGTGTCGTGCTGGAACAGCAAAGACATCCCGGCGTAGAAGTGCCGGGAAACGCGGCGTTCCGCTTCGGCAGACACTTTATACCGCCGGTTGCCGACAAGGCTGCGGTTATCGTAATGGGTGGTATCGCCGATCCCGAAGAAATACAGCGGGAAATCGTGGTACCGGAAGTTGGTGCGGATGTGCCAAAGGTTGTCGCGCGTCCAGTTTTCGAAGCGGAGATCGAGTTTGAACTGGCTGTTGGTCGTAAAGGTGGAAAGGAGGCTGGCGGTGGAGTTGCGGGTAGCGGGTGCCGGGTCCTTTTTATCGCCATAATAGCTGTAAAGCGCCACTACGCCAAATTCCAGGCCTTTTTCGGGGGAATAACCCAGGATGGGGACCGGCAGGAAGGATCGTCTTCTTGCGGCCAGCAGCGAATCTATCGGGGCATCCTGGGCCTGGAGGCCGGAGGCCAGTAAGCACAATGTCAGGGCAGAAACAACTTTACGCATAAGCCCGCAAGATGCAAAAAAATCGGACACCGCGGCGCAATTGCGTTATTGTTGGGGAACAGCGCTTTTTTTGCCGCGAATGAACCCGGCGATGATGTTGACGAGGAATGCCACTTGCCCAAGAACGAAAATGAGGGCCACCGCCAAAGTGAGCAAATTGGCGGATTTCATGCGCCCGAAATCGGCTTCCGGTGAGGATGGATAGTAACTCATCTGGAAATCCGTCGAATGAAGGTATAGCAATACCGGGATCATCCCCAAACTAAGCAGATGGAGGTATTTCAATACGGTCCACTGCCGGAAATTCCGCGTCAAAAAATAGATGACCGCGGCGAAAGCAAAAGGAACCGACAGTAGCATACACATGTGGGGAATTGCGATCACGTAATAGGTGTCGTGCAAGTGGATGTCGATCGAGTTGTTGATATCCCACGGAAATAGCGCTGCCGTAGCCAGGCCCAGCGCCAGCAGGATGAGGATAACCTCCGGCCGGAGGAACCCCCGGATAATATTCGGCTTTTTCATGCAATTGTTTTTTTACCCCGGATGAAACCGGCAATAATATTTACCACAAACGCCAACTGACCCCCAAAAACGAAAATCGCCGCAGGCAAAATCAAAACATCCACCACTGCCTGGGAAAATTCCCACCGATGCCGGCTGGCCGTATCAGGAAGAACAAGGGTTGCTTCCGGCAGATTGCCCACTGTTACCGCCCAATGAAACATCCACACCGGGAAAATAATCAAACTCGCCACATGAAAATAATGCAAAGCGCGCCACTGCCGGAAACCCCGCGTGAAATAATATGCCGCGGCAAACACAAACAACGCCAAAGGCTACAGCAGCGTGGGTTCTGGCCAGATGCCGAAGTAATCGTTTCCCAAGGCGGCATTGATACTATAAATAATCATCCAGCAAACGATCATCAACGCGATCAAACCCTCCGGCCGCAACAAGCGCCGGAAAGAGAAACGAACTTTCATGCATTGAATGTAACGTCTTTCACATAAGTTGCCGCCAGTTTCACCACATAAATTATCTGTCCGATGACGAACGCCGCAAAAACAGCTACCAGCATCGCATTCAGCAACTGCTTGTAAAAATCCGTTCCTGCAATGTAGAACGAAGGATTCCCCGTAAAATACCCCACACGATAAATTGACGCGATCTTATACGTGATTAACGGCGCCGCCAGCACGCTCACGAAACACACATACGGCAACATCCTCTTTTCCTGGTACCGCCGCGCCAGCCAGAACGCCCCCGCGAAACCCAGCGCCACCATTGAAAACGGCGCATACCAGCTGTCGAAAACGATCGTGGTCACATAATCGGAGGTATCTCCCCGGAGGCGGAGCCCGTGGCTTTCGAGGCTCCAGTGTTTCACCTGGAGAAGGGCCGCCAGTAAGGAAAGTAGCGCCTCCGGGCGGAGGAGCCTTCGATGCAACTTCAAACTATACATGCTGAAAAATTTTTCTGCCGCGCATACATCCGGCAGCCAGGTAACTGCCCGGACGGAGATACCGGGGGATTTGGTGCAGGCGTTTCATAGGCATCGCGAAAATAGGGAAACACGATTGCCCGAACGTTCCTCCAACCCCCAAAGTTTGCACAGTGGAAAAATCATGCGGCCGACTTCGCACCCACAAACACCCCGATCGAAATATGCGCGAAGAAGGCAAGATGCCCCGCCAGCAGGAAGTACTCGGAAAAACACTGCAAAGCATGGGAAAGCGGGCGCATGTTAACACCCGGCACATCGCCGGAAACTTCGATCGTCCACATCGCCACGGCAAAAAAGTACATCGACGCTACATGGACGTGCGACAGCCAGGGCCAGCACAACAACCGGGAAACCAGCCTGTAAATGATCGCTTCCCCGATCAGCACCACGATCATATAAACATATACGTGTGGCCAGTACCAGTGAGTGCCCCAATCGGTGATAAACGCTTCCCGCGAAGCGAAAAAATTTCCCCAGGTGAAACAAGCCAGGGCCAGCAGTAAAAATTGTATGTGCGGACGGAAAAGGAACGGAAGGTTGCGAGCGGTATGCATGAATAGGGATTTTGATCGAATGATATTAAAGTTCGGGATAAAAAGCGTTTTCAAAAGTGAGCGCCGTCATAACCCGGGATGATTCGGGACGTTAAATTATCCGGACCTTCCGTGTCTTTAATGGCCTCATCACGGCAAACACACCCATTTCGGTGAATGCTCCCCAAACCCGCTGCCGGCAAGGGATTTCGTCTATTTGGGTGAATTATACACAAAACAACGGTATTTCGATAAATCCTGATTTTTAATTTGTGTATATGCGCATTTAAATTGATTATAAGCAAATTATGAGAAAATCTCCACCGGCGCCCCGCTTTCCTTCAATTCCCGGAATTTATCGCGGTTGAAGCTGTATAATTGAGCCGGGCGACCCTGTAATGGGTGCTTCAGTTTCTCCGGACGGGCAGCCAGCAACCCGAGCCCGTTGATCTTTTTCTGGAAATTCCGGCGGTCGACCGACCGGTCGTATACCCATTCGTACAACTTCTCCAATTCCGAAACCGGGAACTTTTCGTCGAGCATCTCGAACGCCAGCGGTTCGGTATGCAACCGCACCCGCAAGTGTTCGATGGCTGCCGCCACGATCTCGGCATGGTCGAACGCCGTGACGGGCAACTCGCGGACCGGGTACCACTTCGCTTCTTTCGTCCCCATTCCCAGCACGATCTTGCTGGCCGAATGGCGGATAAGCGCCAGGTGCGCCACGCAAAGCACGCGGCCGCGGGGATCGCGGTCCGGGTGGCCCCAGGTGCTCATTTGTTCGAGGTAATTGGCCTTCAGGCCGGTTTCATCTTTCAATTCGCGGTGCACGCAAGCCTCCAAAGGCTCATCGTTATGAACGAATCCGCCCGGCAAGCCCCATTTAAATATATGCGGCGGGATGGTCCGCTTGGTAAGGAGCACCATCATGCCTTCTTTGGATGAGTACCGGAGTACGACGGCCTCCGCCGTCACACGGATGTGTTGATGCATGGTCAGGGATTAGGATATTCTAAGGATTAATAAGTCGGCTACTGTCTGTTACTGTTGTCTCCAGGGATGATATTACTGTCCGGCCACGTATTGCTGTACCTGCGCCGTGCCCTTGTGAAGGTTCACGAAAAAGGGATTCTTCTGCGGATCGAAAACGATGATCGCGTTGGATTCCCATGCATTTTGCGCGGAGGGCAGCACGATCTCCACCTGCAGGCCGTTGGCCCGGCGAAACATCAAACTGTCTTTCTCGATGAATTTGGCGGCAAAACCTTTCCCTTCCAGGAATTGAACGATACTGTCTTTGGCGATCTTCACCACACTGTCCTGCATCGGATGCTGGCGCAGCACGTAACATTTCTCCCCGATCACCTGGTAATTGGAGGTGTCCGTCCGCTCACGAACGGGGTTACACGCAATTGCCAGCAGGGCCGCGGCCATAATTAAATAACGCATGGCGCAAGTTATAAATAAAGGATTTAAAATTGGATGTCAAATACTTTCTCTTCGGCCCCGCGTTTCACCTTCACCGAGGTTTTATCGCCTTTCTTGAAAGTGCCCAGCGCTTTGGTATAGCTCATGGCATCGGTCACGGCGTAATTCCCCAGCCGAACGATCACGTCTCCCGCTTCAACGCCCGCGGCCTTGGCGGGTTTCCCATCCCGGACGGATTCCACTTTCGCGCCGCCCCTGAACGTATAGTCGAGCATAACGCCCAAAGTTACCGTGAAGCCGGTTCCAGACATCGGCGGCGGATCACTGGTTTGGGAGAACGCCAGTTTCGGGCGGCCGTTCGTTTTTTCGATGATGCGGTAGACGAGTTTCACGATGGTCAGTTCTCCGGCGAAATTGATTTTTTCGGTATCGTCGCCGGGTTTATGGTAATCGCCATGGGTGCCGGTGAAGAAAAACAGCACGGGCACGTTTTTCAGGTAGAACGAAGCATGATCGGAAGGCCCCAGCCCGGAGGAGTCATAACTCACCTTCAGTCCTTTCGGGACCACGTCCGGCACCACTTCGCCCCAAACGGGGGAAGTGCCGTATCCGCCGATCTGCAACCCTTTTTCCGCAGAAAGCCGGCCCACCATGTCCATATTCAGCATGAAATTCACCTGTTGCATGGGCACGGGCCCTTTTCCCGCGAAATATTTACTGCCGAAGAGCCCCAGCTCTTCGCCCGAAAAGGCGACGAAGGCGTAATTGGCATTTTTGAGTTTGGATTCTTTCAGCAACCGCGCCACTTCCAGCAGCGCGGCGGTCCCGGAGGCATTGTCGTCTGCCCCGTTATGCACCGCTTTTTCGTTGGGTGCGAGGGAGTTATGGTCTTCCCCGTATCCCAGGTGGTCGAAATGTGCGCCGATGACCACCGTGACGGGGGCGCCATTGTCGATAAAGCCGACCACGTTGGTTCCCGTGCGTTTGAACGGCACCAGGTCCGCCTGCAGCTCGATCTGGAATCCGTTGGCATCGTCGGCCGAGAGGGTTTTGCTCCCTTCCTCCCCTACCCATATCGCCGGGATGGCGAGGGTTTCGTGGGGAAGGTCGAGCCAGTTGGCGACCGTTTGCAGCTCTTCGCCGCCGTTGAAGAACACGATGCCGGTGGCGCCGCTTTCTTTGGCTTCCCTGGTCTTTTTAATATAGAAATCCAGCGGTGCGCCATGGGGGTTTATCTCATCTTTCGCATCTTTTACATTGATGAGCCAGACATTGTCTACTTCGTTCACACCGGGCAATACTTCGCCTTTGGCGCTTTTTTCCGCGCTGAACGGGAGCGGCACGAATTGTTCGCCGGCCTTCAGTGGCTGGCTGTTGATGGAAAGGCGCGCCTGCGGCCCGGATTCCAGTCCTTCGCGAACGAGGAACGGCTGGAGGAAACCGTCGGTCCCTTTCGGGCTGAGCCCGATCGCCTGCATTTGGCCGGCGATATAGGCGGCGGCGAGCTGTTCGCCCGGGGTGCCGGTGCGGCGGCCTTCGAGCTTGTCGGAGGCGAGATAGGCTACATGCGCCTGGAGATTGCCGAGCGTTTTCTTGTCGGCTTTTTTCTGGGGGTATGCCGTGAGGGCCATACCCGCCAGGGGCAGGATGAGATAAAGCTTTTTCACTCCGGGGGTATTTTGGGGCAAAAATAAGACGAATAGCCGGGATGAACTGATTATTTATCACGGGATTGTCTGACGGGAAGCCTCCGATTGTCCAATCCATAAATTATGTACTAAATTTGCCCGGCCCGAAAGCCGGTTACAACAAAAAATGAATAAACACATGAAAAACACGCCATTTACGCACAAACACATTGCGCTGGGAGCCAAGATGGCCCCGTTTGCGGGATACAACATGCCCATTTCCTATTCGGGTATCAACGATGAACATGCCGCCGTGCGCAACAGTGTAGGCGTATTTGACGTCAGCCACATGGGCGAATTCATCCTCAAGGGCGACAATGCGCTCGACCTTATCCAGCGCGTAACGAGCAACGATGCGTCGAAGCTCACTGCCGGCAAGGCGCAGTATTCCTGCCTGCCGAACAACGAAGGCGGGATCGTGGACGACCTCCTCGTGTATTGCATCGAAGAGAACAAGACCTATATGCTGGTGGTGAACGCGAGCAATATCGGGAAAGACTGGAACTGGATCAGCCAGTTCAATACCAATAATGTAGACATGCAGGACATTTCCGACAAAACCTGCCTGCTGGCCATCCAGGGCCCTAACGCCACGAGTGTGCTGCAGACTTTGACGGACGTAGACATCGTCAACATGAAATATTACACCTTCGCGAAGGGGACCTTCGCCGGGGTAGGCAACGTGCTCATCAGCGCCACCGGCTATACCGGCGCAGGCGGTGTTGAAATCTATTTCGAAGACAAAGACGGCGCGGCAGACAAGATCTGGGACGCGATTTTCGAAGCAGGCGCATCCAAAGGCATCAAGCCCGTGGGCCTCGGCGCGCGCGACACGCTCCGCCTCGAAATGGGTTTCTGCCTCTACGGGAACGATATCGACGACCGAACCAGCCCCATGGAAGCCGGTTTGGGATGGATCACCAAGTTCACCAAAGACTTCCCTTCCCGCGCGATCTTCGAAAAACAGAAAGCGGAAGGCATCCAGCAAAAACTGGTAGGTTTTGAAATGGTGGACAAAGGCATCCCCCGCCACGACTACGAAATCAGGGACGCGGAAGGCAACGTGATCGGACGGGTTACCTCCGGCACCCAATCTCCCTCCCTCCAGAAGGCCGTTGGCCTCGGATATGTAAAAACTGCGTTTGCAGCATTGGATTCCGATATCTATATTGCCGTGCGCGATAAACTGCTGAAGGCAAAAGTGGTGAAAGTGCCCTTCCTCGGATAATTCCGCGGAGCGCATACCAATTCTGCCCGGCGCAGCGTTACAGCAGCACACCCACGACGACCATATCTTTTAAACTGTATAACCGCTATGCCAAGTATTCATCTGACCACGGTCATTCATGCACCGTTGCAAAGGGTTTTCGACCTGAGCCGGAGCATCACCCTGCATAAACGAAGTATGTCGCACCTGAAAGAGGAAGCCATACGAGGGCGGACCAACGGGCTGATCGAGTACGACGAAACCGTGACCTGGCGCGCCCGGCACCTGGGTAAAAACAGGGAGCTGACCACCCGGATCACCGCCATGAACAAACATGGGCATTTTACCGACGAAATGGAAAAAGGCGATTTCACCCACATGAAACACGACCATTTCTTCAGGGAAATCGATAACGGAACGGTGATGATCGACGTTTTCGAGTTTGGCGTACCTTACGGCGTTTTCGGGAAATGGCTCGAAAAACTGTACCTGCGGAAATACATGTGCCGGCTGCTGGAATTACGCAATCAAATCATCAAGGAATACGCAGAGAGCGAAAAGTGGCGTGTGATCCTTGATTAATATATAAAGAAAGAATGAGCGAGATTAACAAACCCAGGCTGGAAGTATGCCTGTCTCCCGCACTGCTGCACCTGTTCGACGTAAAGAACAGCATCGTGGTGATCATCGACGTACTGCGGGCCACCTCTACCATCTGTACCGCGCTCCATAACGGCGCCGCCAAAGTGATCCCCGTGGCTACGGTGGAAGAATGCGTGAACATCGGCCGCCAGCTCAACGCCATTACCGCCGGAGAGCGCGACGGCAAGATCGCGGACGGGCTGCTGCACGGCAATTCCCCTTTCGAATACCCGGCAGCGTTCATCGAAGGAAAGGTGCTGGTGCTGACTACCACCAACGGTACCAAGCTGCTGCACATGGCCAAAGACGCCGTGCAGATCATCACCGGATCGTTCCCGAACATTTCTTCCGTATGCGAATACCTCATCTCACAGGGTCAGAACGTGATTTTGGGGTGCGCGGCGTGGAAAGACCGGGTAAATATGGAAGACACGCTGTTCGCCGGTGCGGTGGTAAGCCGTATCAAGGAGCATTTCGACGTCAACTGCGATTCCGCACTGGCCGCCGAAACCCTGTACCACAGCGCGAAGAGCGATCTTTTCGGGTTCATGAAAAAAGCTTCGCACTTCCAGCGGCTGGCCCGTTACGGCCTGGAGGAAGACATCCGCTTCTGCCTCACGCCCGATGGCGCCAATGTGCTGCCCATTCTGTACAATGGCGAGTTGGTGAAAGAGAAATAATTGCAGCTACGCATACACGTAAAAGGGTGAGTTTCACAATGAAAACTCACCCTTTTTTCCTTTGTTCCGGTGATGGGTTTTAAGCCAGCGCGCCGGATGATTTCTTTTGTTTCAGTACATTGTCTACCGACCATGCACCTCCGCCGCCAAGGGCAAACGCCAGGGTGATGAGGAGGGCGAAGAGCGGAGAGGCTACATCCACCATCCCGTTACCCGTATTGGCTTTGAGGATCACAGCCACGACCATCGTGATCACGAGCGACCAGGATGCCCAGCGGGTGAAAAGACCGAGCGCCAGGAGCAATCCGCCGGCGAATTCGGCTATGGTAGCGAGCAGCCCGAAAAAAGTGGGTGCGAACGAAATGCCGAGGAAGTTCATGGCTCCGCCGATCATGGCCCACAATTGCGCGCCACCGGCCAGCTTCTGCCAACCAAAGTAGAAGAACAGTACGCCCACGCCAACGCGGAGAATGGTAAGGCCGAGGTCCTGGCCTTTTGAATTGCTGATAGAAAGGGTGTTTCCCATAGAAAGATTTTATACAAAAGTACAGCAGGAGCCCCCCGGGACTCAATGGATATTTTTCCATTTGAGGTGTACATTTTTTTGCGGGAGCGGCAGGATTTAGGACCCGTTTCAGCGATTCTTATTGAATTTTTTTGCTTACTTTTGTGGATTGCCTTTTTTTGAGCCGTCATTGTATGGAATAACGAAGAAAAACAGAAGAATCGAGTGAAGATCCCGACAGCGCCAAATGTCATAAAACCCCGGCTCAAACAAAAGAAGGCATCACAAGGAAAGCATGTCGCTACCCCATTTATTAAAATATGTATATAATAACGGCACCGACGAGGTGATCCGAAGGGGGAAACGCATATTCGCAACTGGCGGCGTAGAGCTGCTCGAAGGCGATCCCGTACTGCGCTCGGCCTCGTTCCGGGTGAAGAGCGACACACATGCGAATTTCTATAAGGTTACCATCAGCAAATACAACGAACCGGCTACAATGAGCGTGCGATGCCAATGCCCCTATAACCTGGGAGACATTTGCCGCCACGAAGCCGCCGCCCTTTTCCAGCTGCAGGAAATGCTGGACAGGAACCATTTCGATGCGTTCGACACGCAATACGACCAGCAACATACGCTGATCAAGATGAAGTCGATCGATCTCAAAACCATCAAACTCCTTACTTCCAATACCATCATCTCCGAGGCAGACCGCATCCTGCGCAAAACGCAGGCCGTCATCAAATCCGCCAAAGACGAGAAGGTGGAAGCCGAACTGCGGACCGACGGGAAGAAATATCCCCTCATCCTCCAGCGGAACGAAGAACGCAATTTCGACACGCATTGTACCTGCGACGAGCATGAGCATCCGCTTTGCGTCCACAAAACTGCGCTGTTCCTGCAGCTCCTCACCGCCCACGGGCCCTTCTATTTCGATACGCTCCGCAACTGGGACAAAGAGAAGAACAAACTCCTCTCCTCCTACGGCTACTCGCTCAGCGACGATCTCGAAGGCAAATTCGCGTTCTCTTACATGAACGGGAAACCCTTCCTGCGCGTGCTCGACCCCACCATCAAAAAAGTGGAGACCGTTGCCGCCGCCAAAACTGAATCGGCCCCGGAACCGGAAGAAACTCTCACCGTTGCACGCCGACTGGGCGTGGTGCTGAATGCCAACGACAAACTGTTCCCCTATTTCCAGATGGAACTGGTGAGCGGAGACGCGAACGAAGATGAAACGGAATTCGTGTCGCTGGTAAACCGCATCGACCTCGGCAAATACGTCGACTTTTACCTTTTCAAAGAGAAAGACCGCGATCTCATTTCGCCCATCCGCAAGCTCCAGCACACCGAAGTCAACAAGTTCCTCAACAAGAACTCCCCCTTCGCCGGCATCTGGGAAAACATCATGCACGAAAGCGAAAGCGGCCTGCCCATGGAAACCATGGAGCTGATCGTGGAATACCTCCAGCCCAAACTCGCCAAGCTGTTCCCGCTGCTGACCGACCACAGGCTCGTGTTCCTCCTGCGCGACGGGCAGTTGTTCAAAACCAAGAACCTGCAACAAATCCAGGTATCCGGATATCCGCTCAAACCTTACTTCAAAGCCGGCAACGGCGGCGATCATGTGGAAGTAACCGCCTGGGTAGACATCGACGGCGAAGCCGTGAACGTATCGGCCAACCAGTGGGCCAGCCCGCTGTTGTTCCTGTACAACGGCACCCTGCACTACTTCAACAATCCGAAAGATTCCATCCACCTCCTCCAATACCAGGAGCATAACGCCGTGCGCGTGCCTACCAACGAATGGCAGGATTTCCTCAAGGAATCCATCCTCCCGCTGGGAAAGGAATACGCCGTTCAGTACGATGCCTCGCTGCTGGCCGAAGTGGACGACGTGATCCCGGAAAACCGCGTCTACCTGAAAGAAATGGGCGAAACCTTCGTGATCCAGCCCGCGTTCTCCTATCATGGGCACGATGTGGAGTGGAACGAGGAAACCCGCATCACCGTCCAGGAAGGTAATAAAGTACTGGTGATCCACCGGAACAAGGAAGCGGAAGATAATTTCGTAAACAGCATCCGCGCGCTGCACACCAACTTCTCCGTCAACAGCAATTACAACTATTTCTTCCTCCGCGCAAAAGAAGCCCTGAAGAACAACTGGTTCTTCCTCTTCTTCGACGCGCTGAAGGAAATGGACGTACGCGTTTTCGGCTTCGAGCAACTGCGGAACTTCCGATTCTCGGCGCAGAAACCCGTCACCAACCTGCAGATCAGCTCCGGCATCGACTGGTTCGACGCGCAGATCGAAGTGGTGTATGGCGATCAGAAAGTCGGGATACGCGACATCAAGCGCGCGCTCGCCAACAAACAGAATTACGTGCAGCTGGCAGACGGCTCCCTGGGCCTGCTGCCGGAAGAATGGCTGAAAAAATATTCCCTACTTTTCAAGATAGGGGAAGAAAAAGATAAAGGCGCCGGCCTCAAACTGAGCAAATACAACTTCTCGGTGATCGACGAACTGTACGAGTTCATCGACGACGAGGCCATCCTTGTAGAGCTCGACGAAAAGCGGCGCAAACTGCTCCAGTTCGACGAGATCCGCAGCGTAGACCTGCCCGGCAATCTCAACGCCAACCTGCGGCCTTACCAGGAAAGCGGCTTCCAGTGGCTCAATTACCTCGACGAAGTGAAGTGGGGCGGGATTTTGGCAGACGATATGGGTCTTGGTAAAACCGTGCAGGCGCTTACGTTCATCCAGCATTACAAGAACGTGCACGAACAATGCACCATGCTGGTGGTTTGCCCCACCACGCTGATCTACAACTGGGAGAACGAGATCCGGAAATTTACACCGGGCATTACCTATCACATCCATCACGGCCCGCAACGCCTCCGCATTCCGGAGGAACTGGGCGCCTTCGACGTCATCATCACCACCTACGGCACCCTGCGCAGCGATGTGCAACTGCTCATGAAGATCGATTTCGACTACGTGATACTCGATGAATCGCAGGCGATCAAAAACCCGCAGTCGAAGGTGACCAAAGCCGCACAGCTGCTCAACACCCGCAACCGCATCGCGCTGTCGGGCACGCCCATGCAAAACAATACCTTCGATATCTACGCCCAGATGAACTTCCTCAACCCGGGGATGCTCGGCAGCGTAGACTTCTTCCGTAACGAATTCGCCACGCCGATAGACAAGTTCCAGGACGAGGAAAGGAAAGAGCACCTGAAAAAGCTCATCTATCCCTTCATCCTCCGCAGAACGAAAGAACAGGTGGCCAAAGACCTGCCGGAGAAAATCGAGACCGTCATCTTCTGCGAAATGGACCCGGAACAGCGCCATATCTACGACGCTTACCGCAACTCCTACCGCTCCAAAATCCTGGGCGTCATCGAAGACCAGGGGATGGAACGCAGCCAGCTCACGATTTTGCAGGGCCTCATGAAGCTCCGCCAGATCTGCGACTCGCCCGCCATCCTCAACGAAGCGGAAAAATACCCCAACCACTCCGTAAAGCTGCATGAGCTCACGCGCGAAATCTCTGAAAACATCAGTAACCACAAAGTGCTGGTATTCAGTCAATTCCTCGGCATGCTCGGCCTCATTAAAGACCGCCTCGCCCATCAGAAGATCCCGTATGAATATTTCGACGGCTCCACCAGCACAATGGACCGCGAAAAAGCCATCCAGAACTTCCAGAACAACGAGGAATGCCGCGTGTTCCTCATTTCCCTCAAAGCCGGTGGCGTAGGTCTCAACCTCACCGCGGCCGACTACGTTTACATTGTTGACCCCTGGTGGAACCCCGCGGTGGAACAACAGGCCATCGACCGGACGCACCGTATCGGGCAGACGAAGAACATCTTCGCCTACCGCATGATCTGTAAAGACACCGTGGAGGAAAAAATCCTGGAACTGCAGGAGCGGAAGAAATCGCTGGTGAAAGACATCATCGCCGACGATTCCGGCTTCATCAAAAAACTCACGAAAGAAGACGTGCTCTACCTCTTCAGCTAATCAACTTATATCCCACCCCGCGAATATTGACGATCTGGATCTTCGGATCGTCTTTCAGATACCTGCGCAGTTTTGTGATGAAAACGTCCATGCTGCGGGCGTTGAAGAAGTTATCGTCGCCCCAGAGGTCGAGCAGTACGGGCCGGCGCTCCATGACCTGGTTTCTGTGCCGGCAAAGGCGCAGCAGTACTTCGGACTCGCGGTGCGAGAGGTACTCCGTGTACCCGTTTCGCGTGAGTGTCTGCCTGTAGGGCTGGAAAAGGAACTGGCCGATGAGGATTTCGTCTTCGGATGGCGGAGGCGGCGCCGCATGTCCGCCGAAACGGGCCAGCAGCGAGCGTATGCGGACGATGAGCTCGTCCATGCTGAAGGGTTTTTTCAGATAATCGTTCCCGCCGGATTCAAATCCCTTTACCACATCCGCGGTTTGCGATTTGGCGGTGAGGAAGATGATGGGTACGTGCTTGTCAGTTTTCCGGATTTCGGTGGTGAGCGAGAAACCGTCGAGGTTGGGCATCATGACGTCCATCACGATGGCATCCGGCTTGTGCTGGCGGAACAGGCGGAGGCCTTCCACGCCGTCTGCCGCGCAGATCATCATAAAACCGCGGGTTTCGAGGCTGTCTTTCACGATCTGGGCGAGTTGCCATTCGTCTTCGATGAGTAATATGACGGGTTGGGATGGGCTCATGCTGCGGGGATTTCCAGTTGAAATTCGCTGCCCTTGTCGGGCTCGCTTTTTACTTTGATGCTGCCGCCGTGTTTTTCGGCGATCTTCTTCACATAACTCAATCCAAGCCCGAAACCTTTCACGTTATGCAGGTTACCGGACGGTACGCGGAAGAATTTATCGAAAATGCTGTTGTGATAGCTGTGCGGAATGCCGATGCCATTGTCTTTCACCGAAATGCGCACCCATCCCGGCCGGCGGGCCACATGCACGGAAATCTCCGCCGGATCGTTGGAGTATTTGATGGCATTGTCGACGAGGTTGTTGATGGCGTGGGAAAGATGGGTGGGATCGGCGAGCACGAGCGGATCGGCGAGCAAGGTATAGCTGAAATCGATTTTTTTACCGGATTTGAGGCGGTGGTTGGAAATGATGTCGGCGATGATATCGTTGAGGTCCACCATTTCGGGTTGGAGCGTCACATCTTCTTTTTCTTCCGCGGCGATGTGGAGCACTTTTTCGACGAGGTCGCCCAGGCGCTGGAGCTCCTGCCGGGAAATGCGGAGGTAATTGGCGGTTTTCTGCGGATCGGCGAGGGCGTTGAACCGTTCGAGCGCCTCCACGGCCGCGGATACCGTGGCGATGGGGGTTTTCAGCTCGTGGGTCATGTTATTGATGAAATCGTTGCGGACTTCCGAGAGTCTTTTTTGCCGGAGGATCGTGCGGAGCATATACAGGAACGAACCCACCGTCAGCAGCAGCAAAACGCCCGTAGCGGCGAGGCTGCCGGTCATCCGGCCGAGAATATGCGGCATGGGGCTCGCGAAATTCGCCGTCACAAAGATGTTGTTGATGGGATTGAAGGGGATGACGGTGGTGCGGAACGGCGATTTGGGGAGGGATTGAAAGGTTTCGTGGCTGAGTGCGAGCGTATCCAGTTGGAAGCCGGTGTTGATCCCCCGGTTCCCGAGCTCTATCCGGTATAGGCTGTCTAACTGATTGATCGTAAGCGAAGTACGATAAAAATCCCTTCTCACCAGCACTTCCGAAATTTTCCGCGACAGCGTGTCCGTCAGCTGCCGGAGTTGGGTGTCGCGGCGTACCATGTGCGGTTCCACATTTTCTCCTGTCGGCGGCCCGAACTCGTCGGCCGGAAAAACCGGGCGCGCGGGGGCCGCAAGGAAGTACGCGTTTTTGACCACGGCGCCGGAGGCTGCGGCGGCGGAATCCAGGTCGCTCACGATGCGGGTAACCTGGCCCATGGGCGAGGTGCTGTCTGCCATGGTGGAGGTGAACGTCAGGTTGAATTTGGACAGGCCGAGCACTTTGCCGGCGTCGCCGAACTGTTTGTGAAAAACAGCCGTGCGGAGGGCGTCGTTGATATCGCGCTGGAATTCCTGCAGGCGGATCTGGTACGCCTGGTACAGCCAGTACCCCTGGAGGGCGAGGATGCCGAGGATGCAGGCGGTCATGAGCACGAGTATGTTTCTGATGCGGTTGCGCATGATGTAAAGCTATTCAATCTGATCCAACAGCCGCGAGACGCTTAACACTAATTAACAAACGTTATGAGTGGTTAACCATTTTCACCGCCCGGCTGCGTCATCTTTACGGAAAAAAAAGCCATGAAAACGTACCTGATTCTTTGTGCCGGACTGTTGACAGCCGCTGCCGTGCGGGCGCAGCAGCCGTCTGGCGTGATCGAATATGAAGTGAACTCCAAGCTCGAGAAGGGCCAGTTCAGGATGGTGATGCGCGGGCCAGACGGATCTGTGACCACGAGCGACACGCCTCCGCCCGACATGCCGAACCTTATTACTTTCAGCCAGACGTTCACCTTCGCAGGGGGAATGGGCCGGCTGGAAACGGAGAATGGCGGTAACGTGATGCGGAAAATGACATTGGGCCTCCCTGCAGGCGGCGGGCCTCCGGGCGGTGCTTCCTTTTCGGCTGGTGTAGCCGGGGCGACGGCGGCTGCCGGGCCGGTTGGCCGGTCATCATCACTGCGCCCCCCTGTCACCAACGCAACGTATATTGACTTGCTAAACAAGCGGTATTTATCGGTGCTCACGCAAAATAAAGATAGCGGGGTGGCCGGGGTTTGGTATTCGGAAGAAGATTACAAACCTGCCGCGGAAATAAAAACTTCCGGGAGAACGAAGACCATCGCGGGATTCCGCTGCCAGCGGGCTACGGCCGTTGTGGGAGAAGAATCTTTCGTGATCTGGTATACGACCGATATCCCGATGCTGTTTTCGCCGGTGAACGGGGTATGGCCGCCGCAGGGCGTAGTGCTGGCGCTGGAAAGCGAGAAGCGCTCGTATACGGCGAAGAAAGTGGAGCTTAAACCCGTACCCGACGCGCCGATGTTGCCCGCAGGCGCTGAAAAGCTAACGGCGGTGCAGATGAAGGAGAAACAAAGAAGTATCCTGGAAGCGTTTCAAAACGAACAACTGAAAAAATTACAGGAAGCGGAATAATTAACCCATTAGAAAAGACACAGCGCCCCTCATGAAGAAGATCCGGCAGATATGCCTGTTGACCATATGGCTGGTGCTCGGGATTGCCACCGCATCCCGCGCCCAGCTCCGCGAATTCCGCGTAACCGGCCGCATTACCGACCAGGCTACCCGCGAAGCGCTCCCTAATGCCCCCGTGGCCCTGCTGGGCAAGGATTCCGTGACGGCCGCCCATGCCGTGACGGATTCCCTCGGGCGGTTTACCCTTACGGCTACCCAGCGGGGCTACCTGCGCCTGGTGATCGCTTATATGGGTTACACGCAATATACCCGTGAGCTCCAGGTGTCGGACACCGTCACTTCCATTTCCGCAGGAACCATTGCCATGGCGCCGAAAGGCATCAACCTCGCGCGGATCGATGTGGAAGGGTTCCGCCAACCGATCACGTTGAAAGAAGATACCATCGAATACAACGCCAGCTCGTTCAAAACAAAGGAAAACGCCGTGGTGGAAGATCTGCTGAAGAAATTGCCGGGCATCACCGTAGAGCGCGACGGCACCATCAAAGCCGGCGGAGAAACGGTCTCGAAAGTGTTGGTGGACGGAAAACCGTTCTTCGGGAACGACCCTAAAATGGCCACGCGCAACCTCCCCGCGGATATCCTGGAAAAAGTACAGCTCATCGACCAGAAAAGCGAACAGGCGCAGTTTACGGGCATCCCCGACGGTCAAACCCAAAAGGTGCTCAACTTCACCGTGAAGGAAAACAAGCGCAGAGGGTTTTTCGGGCGGGCAACGGCGGGATACGGCACCGGTGCGCGGTTCTCCGGCAACGCCAATATCAACGCTTTCCGGAAAGAAAAACAGTACTCCTTCATCGGCAGCGCCAACAACACCAACGGCACCAGCAATCCGGAAGGCGGATTGGGCAATATGGGCGGGGCATCGGGCATCTCGCGGAACTGGTTCGGCGGCCTCCAGTACAACAACAGCACCTCACAGAAACTTAAAGTCAACGGCAGTTACCACGTCAACGACGGGCGAACGGAAACGGAAACCACCGGCAGCCGGCAGCATATTTTCAGGAAAGATTCATCCAGCTACGTCCAGGACGCGAATAATGGCCTCAATTCGGCCACCACACACAATATGAATATGCGGCTGGAAGGCGAGATCGATTCGTTCTACTCGTTCATAATAACACCGAACGTCGTGTATTCCAACAACGATAGTTATTCCCAACGCTTCAGCACTACGCTCAATAATGACCGCGACACGGTCAATACCAACCGCAGCAGCGCGATATCTTCGTCCAAAACGCCCAACATTTCCACCCATGCCCTGCTTCGCCGGAAGTTCAGGAAAAAGGGACGGACGCTCAGCGCCAATCTCACCTTTAATTACAATAACAGCGCCGTCACCAATTTCAACGAAGCCTACACCCGGTTTTCGCTGAACGGGCAGTCGCGGCTGGATACGATCGACCAGAAAGTGCAATCCGAAAATTCATCGCGGCAATACAACATCCGGCTCGCTTATACCGAGCCCGTTTTCCGCAACCGGTTACTGGAAATCAATTATTCGTACAATAACGGCCTGAACTCGTCTGACCGCTACACCTGGGACCGTAGCAAGCCCGGCGGGGAATACGATCAGCTGAACGACAGCCTCACCAATCATTTCAACAACATCACCGAGTACCACCAGGCGGGCCTCAACCTGCGGACGGATAAGCTGAAATACAACTATACCATCGGCTTCAACGTGCAGCGGAACCTGCTGGAAAGCCGCAACCTGACGAAAGGGGAAACGATCGCGCAGACTACCACCAACTTCTCGCCGACGGCGCAATTCGCCTATAATTTTTCGCAGCACAAGCGGTTTAAAATGACGTACCGGGGCAATACCTCCCAGCCTTCGCTCGACCAGTTGCAGCCCGTTCCCGATCTCTCGAACCCGCTGCTGATCCGGCTGGGGAACCCCGACCTGAAACCTTTTTTTCAAAACATGGTCAACATTTCCTACAATACGTTTAACAAGGAGAATTACCGGAGCTGGTTTTTGGGGTTGTCGGGGATGGTCAACCTCAACAAAATCGTGAACGGGACTACGCTGCGCCAGGACGGCGTGCAGGTGACGCAACCGGTGAATATGAACGGGAGTTACAACCTGAATGCGTTTTCGGTGGTTGGCCTGCCGTTGGACAAATCCCAGAAAGCGGCCTTCAACTTCACCACGGAAGCGGGCTACCGCCGCGATCCCAGCCTGGTGAACGGTGCGAAGAATTTCGCCAACAACCTGACTTTGGGGCAAGTGGTAAACTTCAACTATTCGATGCCGGACAAATTTTTTATGGGAACGGAAGCCAGGATAACGTTCAACGACGCGAGTTTTTCCGCGAACCCGCAGAACAATGCCAAATATTTCAATTACGATCTCAGCCTGGATGCGGCGGTTACCCTGCCCTGGGATGTGGTGGTGAACGCGCAAACGCTGTATACCGCTACTACCGGCCGTGGAGAAGGGTTTGACCAGCAGTTTACCCGTATTAACGCGTCTATCGCCAAAACATTCCTGCCCCGGCGCCAGGGTGTGCTGCGGTTGCATGTGTACGATCTGCTGAACCAAAGCGTGAGCGTTAACCGGACGGTGGCCGACAACTATATCGAAGACACCCGGAATATGGTGCTCCGCCGCTATTTTATGCTTTCCTTCACCTGGATTTTCAACCGGTTCGGCGGGAAAAACGGCGCACCCCCGCCCCCTATCATCCGCTGACGGCCGGGAAAAAAGCCTGCCGGGATGCCGGACTCCGTCCGGGTAGACGCTGGCTGGTCGGCCCTTAGGCTCGTCTGGCGCCTTTCAAATCGTTAACGACACGTTTCTTGCCTTGCGCTGCCCAGTGGTTCGAAAGGTAAACCACGAGCCGCGCGATGGTGAAGGTCGGGATGAAATCCAGGCCGGGGAACAGCTCTTCGATGAAATTGAAGGCGCCGCCGAAAAGGCCTACCGGGCCACCGAACAGGCGGTAGAACACCACCGCCGAAATAGGCGCCCAGATCACATCGCTCACCTCCCCCAGCAAAGGCACCGCATAGCTGGCCAGGCCTATCAGGTCCATCACCACGCAAACGATCAGGCTGGGAGTAGATTTTCTTTCCATACGCACGGGTTTATATCTATATAATCAAATTACCCGCCAAAAAGTTACATGGCAGGGCGCCATCATCCCCCAATTTCCTCCAAAACCCTTGACCATGCTGCATGTATATACGAATGCGACTGGTCATTTGGATGCGCACCGCCGTGCTTTCGCAGCCCGTTCAAAACTTGCATTCCGTCGGAAAAAGCCATATTTTCATGTCCGGTAAAATCATCCACGTTATGACATCACCTTCATCCCGCAGAGATGCGATCAAAAAAGTAGCGACTATGGCACTGGCCGGCACAGCCCTTTCCTCCCTCAGCGAACGTGTTTCCGCACACGAAAGCGCCGTGGGTACCGCCCTCAAAGGCAAAGTGAACCACTCCGTTTGCGCCTGGTGTTACGGCGGCATTCCGCTGGAAACCCTCAGCCAGGCGGCCCGCGACATGGGCATCAAAAGCATCGAGATCATTTCGCCCGAACAGTTCGAAACCATCAAGAAGTACGACCTCACCTGCGCGATGGTGGGCTCCATTTCCAAAGACTGGGGCATTTCCCGGGGCTGGAACCGGAAAGAGCATCATGCGCCGCTGGCGGAGTTTTACCGCGACCTGATCGATAAAACGGCGGCAGCCGGGTTCACCAATCTCATCTGCTTCTCCGGCAACCGCGCCGGCCTTAGCGACGAGCAGGGGATCATCAATTGCGCCGAAGGCCTCAAACAGGTGATCGGCTACGCAGAAAAGAAAAAAGTGACGCTGGTGATGGAACTGCTCAACAGCAAGGTGGACCATAAAGATTACCAGTGCGATCATACCAGTTGGGGAGTGGAGCTTTGCAAGGCCGTGGGGTCGGATCGCTTCAAGCTGCTCTATGACATCTACCACATGCAGATCATGGAGGGCGACGTAATCCGCACGATCCGTGAAAACCAGCAATTCATCGCACATTACCATACCGGCGGCGTGCCGGGGCGCAACGAAATCGACGAAACCCAGGAACTTTTCTACCCCGCCATCATGCAGGCCATAGTGGACACCGGTTTTAAAGGTTTCGTGGCGCAGGAGTTTGTGCCCAAGCGGCCCGACAAGCTGGCGTCTCTCCGCCAGGGTGTTCAGATTTGTGACGTGTAAGGAGGTCAGGTGCGGGATTTCTGCCAGTCGTGGCGCAACATCCCCATCACCACCATGTCTACATATTGCCCATGCAGCTTGGCGCTCTCCCGGAGAATGCCTTCGCGCGTAAAGCCCAGTTTAATGGGTATTTGCGCGCTTTTTTCGTTTTGGAGGACGAAGCGGACTTCCAGCTTGTTGAGCCGGAGGGTCGAGAAAGCGTATTCCACCAAACCGCGGCAGGCTTCCGTGACGATGCCTTTTCCCTGGTGGACGTTGCCGAGCCAGTATCCTATTTCGGCTTTCTGGAGGATGTGGTCCCAGCCATGAAGGTCGATCACGCCGCAAAGCGCGTCGTTGTACCATATCCCGAAAGCGACGGCTTCCTGCCCGTCTGCTTTTTGAAGCATCAGTTCGATGAACCGGAGGGAATGTTCTTCGGAAGTATTGTAATCGACCCAGGGCAGAAAGCGCCGGAGCGTTTTGCGGGAATCATGGATCAGCCGGAACAGGGCCGGCGCATCTTCCGTTTGCAGCTGGCGCAGCCGGATTTCGGTGTTGACAGGTATCTCTAGCATATGGTCGGGCAGGTAAACATAATAAAACCCTGCTAAAACACCAACAGGCAACCTACCCGGAGGCAAGTCACCTGTTGATTTGATTATGACGGTACTGTACTACACTTAATTTCTGCCGATCAGCTGCTGCCGGGTCATATCAGCCACAACCTTGTTGGTGTACACCACTGCCATCCGCTCGGCGGACGCGGGGTCGAAGGTTTCTGTCTGGATAGAGTAGAGCAGTTGCTTGTCGCTGATGCTATACAGGTTCGATTCGAGGAAGTAGCGGGTGTTGGTGGTGTAATAGCCGGGATCGTATACCCTGCCGTACATCCAGTTGTAATATCCCCACCAGCGGCCGTAAAATGGGCTACCGAACGGACCGTAAAAGTTATTGCCGGGTACGTAGCTCTTTTCTTTCGATTTATCCAGCATCACGATCGTAAGTACCTTGTCGATATCGCCTTTCCGG
The DNA here is from genome assembly GCF_003958645.1 of Chitinophaga rhizosphaerae. Classification (GTDB taxonomy): domain Bacteria; phylum Bacteroidota; class Bacteroidia; order Chitinophagales; family Chitinophagaceae; genus Chitinophaga; species Chitinophaga rhizosphaerae. The sequence continues at coordinate 36,326 of NZ_RXLO01000018.1, read as the reverse complement.
AGTTTGTTCAGCGCCTGTTCTTCCTTCAGCCCCCTGAATGCTTTGGGCCCGAATTCATCGTATGCGGAAACTGCCTGGTATCCCTGCTTTTTGAGTGCCAGTACCATTTCTTTTTCCATTTGTCCACGCAATCTCCCTTCGCGGTCGTTCACGAGGCCGAGCACCATGATTTTCTGGTCTTTCTGCAATGAGGTTTCCGGTTCCTTCCACGAAGAGGTCACTTTCGTGCTGGAACAGGCTCCGAGGAACAACACCAGTCCGGTCAATATCCCTGTGGTCAAAAGTTTCATCTTGATCTTCATCGTATTGGTGTTTTTATACCTGTTAGACGTTGGATGAGGTCCAAATGATACACGCGATATCCCGATTTAACATTCTTTTCACCGAACTGTTAAGGTATTGCAAATGCTTGCCATACAAGGATTTGACACAATAAAAATGCATGTATTGCGTTGATGGTTTCCCAAATGCAAACTGCCGGCGCGATGGCCGGCAGTTGCTATATTCCTTTCGATACGATTAGTAAGTGATGACCTGTTCCTGGATGGATTCGGGGATGTCGCGGTATTCGTAGAGCTGGTTGCGGAGCTGCGGTTCGAAGCCGGCTTCGCGGATGGCGTCTTGCATGGATTTGTAGGTGAACCGGTGCGGGGCGCCGGCGGCGCTCACTACGTTTTCTTCGATCATGATCGACCCGAAATCGTTGGCGCCGGCATGGAGGCACAATTGCGCAACCTGTTTGCCTACGGTGAGCCAGGAAGCCTGGATGTTTTTGATATTGGGCAGCATGATGCGGCACATGGCGATCATACGGATGTATTCTTCTGCGGTGGACGTGTTGTGGACGCCGCGGATGCGCGCCAGCAGGGTGTCTACGTCCTGGAACGTCCAGGGGATGAAGGCGGTGAAGCCGTAGTGCCCTTGGGGCTTTTCGGACTGTACCTGCCGGATGTCTACCAGGTGCTCGAACCTTTCGGGCAGGGTTTCCACGTGGCCGAACATCATGGTGGCGGAGGATGCGATGTTGAGTTTATGTGCTGCGCGCATCACATCGAGCCACTCTGCGGCGCCGCATTTGCCTTTGGAGATGAGCCGGCGGACGCGGTCGTTGAGGATTTCGGCGCCAGCGCCGGGCAGGGAGTCCATCCCTGCTTCCTTCAGCGCGCGGAGCACTTCGATATGCGTGCTTTTTTCGAGCTTGGTGATGTGCGCCACTTCCGGGGGCCCGAGGGTGTGGAGGCGGAGGTGGGGATACAGCTGTTTGAGCTGGCGGAAGAGGTCTACATAGAATTTCAGCCCCAGTTCCGGGTGGTGGCCGCCCTGCAGGAGGAGCTGGTCGCCGCCGTATTTGAAGGTTTCTTCTATTTTGACTTTATATTCTTCAATATCAGTGATATAGGCTTCTTTATGCCCGGGGATCCGGTAGAAGTTGCAGAACTTGCAATTGGCGGTGCATACGTTCGTGGTATTCACGTTCCGGTCTATCTGCCAGGTCACCTTGCCGGAGGGTACCTGTTGCTTCCTCAGTTCATTGGCGATTTCCATCAATTCGGCCAGGGGCGCGTTCTGGAACATGAAAACGCCTTCTTCCGCCGTGAGAAATTCAAACTGCTGTGCTTTCCTGTATAAATCCTGTAATTGCATCTTGTCAGCAAAGGTAGGGTATCCCCATAAATTATTTTGCCGCTTGTAAGATTTCGGAGCGCGGGGTATCGGAGGAAATGTTAAATTTAAGTGGGAGAGACGGGTGCGGTCGCCCGTCTGTTCCGCAAACTAATATGGGAGCCAAATCCATTTTTCACGTTATCATCCTGATCCTGAGCCTGCTGTATGCCCCGTGTGAAACCTGTGCACAGGGGACCGAAGTCGCCCACAACGAGCCGGAAGCCCGGCTCATCACCCGCTTTCCTTTCAAACAGTTCTACGGAGGCGTTGTGGTCGTATACGCCCGCCTCAACGATCATCCGGACACCCTCCAGTTTTTGCTGGACACCGGCAGCGCCGGCATTTCGCTGGACACGGCCACCTGCGTGCGCCTCGGCCTGAAAGTAACCCCGTCGGACAAAGTGGTCCGCGGCCTCGCCGCCAGCAAGAACATTTCCTACGCGGCGGATAACACCCTTCACCTGCCGGGCCTCAGCGTAGACAGTCTCGATTTTCATATCAATGATTACGAACTGATCAGCCAGGTATATGGCATCCAGATAGACGGCATCATCGGCTACAGCCTCCTCCACCGCTACATCATGCAGGTGGATTATGACAAGGAGGAAATCGCCATGTGGTCTAACGGCGCGTTCAAATATCCCCGCGGCGGACAGGTCCTCAAGCCCAACCTGACCTTCATTCCCGTTGTGAGCGCCCCGCTCCGCAGCGGCAAGCGTAACGTGAACCACCGGTATTATTTCGATACCGGCGCCGGGATGTGCCTGCTGCTCACCACGCAGTTCGTGAAAGACAGCTCCCTGCTCGTGAGGCGCAAGGTCAAAGTGATCCCTACGGAAGCACAGGGCCTCGGCGGGAAAATGCAGATGTACATCACCACCATGAACGAATTCCGCGTCGGGAATTATACTTTCCGGAATGTGCCCACCTACCTGTTCGACGATATCACCAACATCACCTCCTACCCTTCGCTGGCGGGGATGATCGGCAATGATCTACTGCGGCGCTTCAATCTTACCCTCAATTACGCCAGGAAAGAAATCCATCTCATCCCCAACACCCACTTCCGCGACCATTTCGATTATTCCTACACCGGCCTCATCATTTACCTGATCGATAACCGGATCGAGGTGACGGACGTGATCCGCAATTCGCCGGCGGAAAAAGCCGGCTTCAAGGTGGGAGACGTGATCCTGGCCATCAATAACAATTTCTCCACCAATCTCCAGCTCTACCGCGACATTCTCAAGAACATCGGTACCCGCCCCAAACTGCTGCTCATGCGCAACAATGAGCTCATGGTAAAGCAGTTGCCCATCCGCAGCATATTGTAAGGAACGGCTTTTGTCGTAGATTTGCATGTTTCGGTCCGCCACTCCGGCGGTTGCCGGCAATTATTTTATATATTCGGCATATGGTTCATTTTTCAAAGTTTACGCTGGATAACGGATTGCGCGTGATCGTGCACGAAGACGCCACCACGCCCATGGCGGTGGTGAATGTGCTGTACGATGTGGGCGCGAGGGACGAAGATCCCCGCCAGACCGGTTTCGCGCATTTATTCGAGCACCTCATGTTCGGCGGGAGCATCAATATCCCCGAGTACGACGAGCCCCTGCAAATGGCAGGCGGCGAAAACAACGCATACACGACCAACGACCTTACCAATTACTACATAGAACTGCCGGCAGAAAACCTCGAAACGGCTTTCTGGCTGGAAAGTGACCGCATGCTTTCCCTCGCGTTCTCCGAAAAATCGCTCGAAGTGCAACGGAAAGTGGTCGTGGAAGAATACAAGGAACATTATATCAACAAACCTTACGGCGACGTTTGGCATAAAATGCGCGAACTGGCCTACTCCACGCATCCCTACCGCTGGATGACCATCGGCAAGGAGCTGAAGCATATCGAAGACGCGAAGCTGGAAGACGTGAAGTCGTTCTTCTTCCGCCATTACCGCCCGCAGAACGCGATCCTCGTTGTGGCTGGCAAGGTGACGGAAGCGCAGGTGAAAGCGCTGGCCCAAAAATGGTTCGGCGATATCCCGAGCGGCGAGCGTTATGTCCGCCATCTGCCGCAGGAGCCCGTGCAGGATGCGCCGCATTTCCTGGAGATCAAGTCGAAAGTGCCGCTGGACGCGCTGTACAAGGCGTACCACATGCCTTCCCGGATCGATCCGAAGTACTATGCGGCCGACCTCGTGAGCGATGTGCTCAGCGGCGGAGGTTCTTCGCGCCTGCACCAGGTGCTGGTAAAGGAAAAGAAACTTTTCAGCAACATCGAATGCTATCACTTCGGCAGTCTCGACGCAGGCCTGATGGCCATCGAAGGCAAACTGGTAAAGGGCGTGAAGATGAAAGACGCAGAAAAAGCCGTGGAAGAGGAGCTGGACAAACTCCGCAGCGAGCTCATCTCCGAGCGCGAATTGCAGAAGGTGAAGAACCGCGTGGAAAGCATGCTGGCTTTTGAAGACATGGGGCTGCTGTCCCGCGCCAACAACCTCGCATTCTACGAACTGATCGGCGATGCCGCCGATATGAATACGGAGTTCGCCAAATACGAGGCGGTAACCGTGGCCGACATCCAGGAGCAGGCGAGGGCGATCTTCTCTCCCGCCAACGCCAACACGATCCATTATTACGCAGGAAATTAAGATTATGATCAACAGAAGACAGGCACCCGCAATAAAAGACGCAGTAAATTTCGACATACAGCTCAAGCCGCTGGAGCAGTTCCGGCTCGACAACGGCATACCCGTGTACGTGGTGCGTTCCACCGAGCAGGAAACCCTCCAGCTGGAACTGGTATTCCCGGCAGGCAGCTGGTACGAATCGGAGAACCTCGTGGCCTCCGCCACCAACTTCCTCATGAAGAACGGCACCTCGAAGCATTCGGCACTCGAGATCAACGAGATGATCGAATACTACGGCGCTTATCTCAACCGCGGCGCCTACCATGAAAACGCCACCTACACGCTCCATTGCCTCAGCAAGCACATCACCGAACTGTTGCCCACGCTCCAGGAAGTGATCCAGGACCCGGTGTTCCCCGAACAGGAACTGGCCATCTTCATCCAGAACATGAAGCAGAAGCTGGCCGTAAACCTGCAGAAAAGCGAGTTCGTCGCCAACCGGCACATCGATAAATACCTCTTCGGCGAATTCCATCCCTACGGCCGGGTGAGCAGCATGATGGCGTACGATGCGCTGCAAACAGAGAGTTTACGCGCGTTTTATCAACAGCATTATACCTACAATAATTGCAAGATCTTCCTGGCGGGCAACCTGCCGGATAACATGGTCCCCCTGTTGAACCAGTATTTCGGATCCACGAAATGGAACGGCGAACGGCACAACCTCCGCCCGGAAATGCCGGTCCTGCCTGCGGAAGAAAAGAAATACCGCATCTTCAACGATGAAAACGGCGTGCAGGGAAGCATCCGCGTTGCTAGGGCGTTCCCGAACCGCTACCATCCCGATTTTCCGAAGATGCTGGTGCTGAACACCATATTTGGCGGGTATTTCGGCTCGAGGCTGATGAGCAATATCCGGGAAGAGAAAGGCTATACTTACGGCATCCATTCGCAACTCTACAATTTCAGGCAGGCAGGCGCGCTCAACATCCAGACCGAAGCCGGACGGGATGTTTGCGAAAAAGCGATCGCGGAAATTTATCTTGAAATGAACCGGCTGCGCGAAGAGCCGATCCCGGAAGAAGAACTGAGCCTGGTGCGGAATTTCATGATCGGGTCTATCCTGGGCGACCTCGACGGCGCCTTCCAGGTGATACAGCGGTGGAAAAACCTTATCCTCAACGATCTCGACGAAAATTACTTCTACAACAACATCCGTACGATCAAAACCATATCCGCGGAAGAGTTGCAGCAGATGGCGCGCCTGTACCTGGTTCCGGAAGATTTTTACGAGCTGATCGTGATCTGATACCGCAGCGGCTAAACATTCCGCGTGCTTTTTGTGTATTTTGTAAAAGCACTAACAATTTATCCGATGTTAGGAATTCTTATCCGGATCCTCGTGACGGCGCTCGCCGCACTGTTGACCGCATACCTTTTACCGGGCGTTAAGCTCCAGGATTTTACGACGGCCCTGCTGCTCGCCATCGTGCTGGGTTTGCTCAACCTGATCGTAAAGCCCATCCTCGTCATCCTCACCCTGCCGGTGACCGTGGTGACCCTCGGCCTTTTCCTGCTCGTGATCAACGCGCTGATCGTGCTGTGGGCCAGCAGCCTGGTGAAAGGTTTCAAGGTAGACAACTTCTGGTGGGCGCTCCTGTTCAGCGTGGTGCTGTCGCTCATCAGCAGTTTCATGATGTCTCTCGGGCCCGAAGACCGTGTAGACTGATCCTTACCGGCCCAAACGCACCACCTGCCCCTTGCGGGTGCCGTTGTGCTGTCCGTCCTCGATCGTCAGCACGCCGTTTACGATCACGTGGCTGAAACCGGTGGAATACTGGTGGGGGTGTGTGAAGGTAGACAGGTCTTTGACGGTGGCGGGGTCGAAGATCACGATGTCTGCCGCGTAACCCGGTACGAGCAGGCCCCGTTGCGCCAGTCTGAACTTTTGTGCAGGCAGCGAGGTCATCCGGCGGATGGCTTCCTCCAGCCCCAGCACCTTTTCTTCCCGCACGTATTTGCCCAGCACACGTGCGTTGGTGCCGTAGCCCCGCGGGTGCGGTACGCCCACACCGAATTCGCGGATACTCGCGTCGGACGCGAACATGTTGAAAGGATATTTCATGATCCGCTTCACATCTTCTTCACTCATCCCGTGGAATACCATGCCTGCGCTGCCCTGTTGCACCAGGTCGAGGATGGTTTCCACTTCGTTGGTCAGCGTGCTTTTCTTTCCCTTTAACTTATTGATCTCGGAGATGTTCTTCCCGTTGAGCGTGGTGTCTGCCTCGAAATACGCGACTACGGCGTAGTCCAGGTTTTTGAGGCGCCGTTTTTTATAAATGCCTGTCATTTCCTTCACGATCTTTTTACGGATGTCGGGCGTAGTGAGGCGATACACGACGGAATCGTACCCGCCGGAAAGCGCCCAGTCGGGCAGCATCGTTTTGAGGCTGGTGCTGCTGGCGGTGTAGGGGTATTGGTCGATGGTGACTTCCAGTCCATCGCGCCGCGCTTTTTCGATCATGGCCAATGTTACGGTGGAGCGGCCCCAGTTCTGTTTCCCGCCGATCTTGAAATGTGAGATCTCGACGGGGATATTGGCTTCCCTGCCGATGGTGAGCGCCTCGTTGATGGCGGTTTCCACGGCGTCGCCTTCGTTGCGCATGTGCGTGGCGTAGACGCCGCCGTATTTCGCGGCGGCTTTGGCGAGGCCAACTACTTCAGGCGTTTGCGCATAGTTGCCGGGCACGTAGATAAGCCCCGTGCTGAGGCCTACCGCGCCGTCCTGCATCGCCTTTTCGACGAGGGATTCCATTTTCCGCTGCTCTTCCGCGGTGGGGGCGCGGTTGGTGCTGCCCATCACGGCGCGGCGCACGTCGTTATGCCCGATCAGAGATGCCACGTTGATGGAAATGGTCATACTGTCGAGCTGGTGAAAGTAACGCGCGAGGTCGGTATTGGAGGAGCCGCAATTCCCGGTGACGACGGTCGTAACGCCGTCCATGAGGAAACTTTCGGCCGTGGGTACTTTGAATTCATCGTCTTCGATATGGGTATGCACATCGATGAACCCCGGTGCCACGATGCGCCCGCCGGCATCTATGATTTTTGCGGCCCGGAGGGATTGCGGGAGGCGCGTTACGGCGAGGATGCGCCCGTCTTTCACCGACACTTCGCCGTAATACCAGGAGTTGCCGGTGCCGTCTGCGATGCGTGCATTGCGGATGAGGATGTCGGCACCGGATTGGGCGCGGCCGGCCAGTGCGGCCAGCAGTGCGGGGAGCAGGAGCAGTTTTCTTTTCATGGTTCGGGGTTTAGCTGGAGTGGTCTGCCACGATCTTCCATTCGCCGTTCATGCGGCGGAGCAGGATGGAGAAATGCCCGTCGAGATTGCCGATGGTGCGCGTGAGTTGCCACTTGCCGACTACAAAATAGGCATCGTCCGCCAGTTTTTTGAATTCGAGCAGATTGAAGGCCAGCTGGCCCATGCCCTCCTTGCCGGGATAGGCTTTTTTGTAATTGTCGAGCGTAGCCTGCCATCCGTACGTCAAGCCTTTACTGCCGATGAACAGCAGCGAGTCGGATTTCCAGTAGGTGTCCATAAACGCCACGATATCGCCGCGGTTCCAGGCTTCGAGCTGGGTTTGCATGACTTGCCGGATGCGGGTTTCGGCCGGGTCTTGCGCGGAAACGGCGGCGCTGGTCGTAAGGAGGATGGCGGTGGCCAGGAAGAGTTTTCGCATGTGATGGTTATTGATGACATGAAAATAAGCAAATCCCCGACGGTGCGTATTTTTTTGCCGGGAAAGCAGATTGGTACGCTTTGATCGTGGTGCGCTGGTCCCGCCGGTCCCAACGGCAACACGGGCATCGCGGCGCCAGCGGTGCGCCGGGAAATGCGTTGCCTCCGCTACCGAACGTTGCCCGTGTCGCCGAATACATCTTCGCCGCCCCGGGCATCCATATTCCGGGGCCGGGAGATTCCGGCTTTTTTGTAGCGGGTTTCCGCGGTTTCCGGATTAAAAATCTATATAAACCGTTGATATTCATATATAAATAATTCAATTCCGTTATATCTCACCAGGAAAAAGTTTAACGCTTTTTATCGAAATTCCATTCCGGGATTGTTCTACCTTTGCACCACTACAAAAATTTTGCATTATGCCCGGATTTGAACTATTTGGCGCCGAAGAAAAAAAGGAAGTGAACGACGTCCTCGAGACAGGAATTTACATGCGTTACGGATTCGACGGTCCCCGCAAAGGGATCTATAAAGCGAAAGAACTGGAACAGGCGCTTTGCGAGCGTTTTAACGTGCAATACGCGCAGCTGACATCGAGCGGTACCACCGCGCTCACGACCGCCATGGCCGCTTTGGGCATTGGTGCGGGAGACGAGATCATCATGCCCACCTTTACTTTCGTGGCCAGCTTCGAAGCGGTGCTGTCTGTAGGCGCAACACCCGTGCTGGTAGATGTGGACGATACGCTGACGCTGGCCCCCGCCGCCGTTCGCGCCGCCATCACGCCGCGCACCAAATGCGTGATGCCCGTTCATATGTGCGGCTCCATGGCCGATATGGATGCGCTGATGGAGATCTGCCGCGAGCATAACCTCATTTTGCTGGAAGATGCCTGCCAGTCTACCGGTGCCACCTACAAAGGCCAGGCCCTGGGTTCCATCGGCCACGCCGGGACTTTCTCCTTCGACTTCGTGAAAACGATCACCTGCGCAGAAGGCGGGGCGATCATCACCAACGATAAAGATGTTTATACGAAAGCAGACGCTTACTCCGACCATGGTCACGACCATCTCGGCGGGGCAGACCGGGGTGCCGACGACCATCCGCACCTGGGCTTCAACTTCCGTATCTCCGAATTGCATGCAGCCGTGGGCCTCGCGCAGGTCCGCAAGCTGGATAAATTCCTCGCGATCCTGCGCAACAACTACGAAATCGTGAAAGAAGCGCTGGCGGCCGTTCCGCAGGTGGAATTCCGCCGGATACCCGATCCCTCGGGCGACAGCTGCACCCATCTTTCCTTCTTCCTCCCCGACCTGGATACCGCACGCGCAGCCGCCAGGGCCATGAAAGCCGCCGGCCTGCCCGCGTTCCACTGGTTCGACAATAACTGGCATTACTTCCGCAAGTGGCATCACCTGCAATCGGGCGCTACCCTTACGAAGTTCCCCGAACAACTCGCGAAAGACCTCGCCGCTTATCAAACCAAACAATTCCCCGCTTCCGACGCTATCATCGGCCGCTGCATCTCCTTCCCCATCAGCCTCGCATGGACTGACGCGGAGGTGCGGGAACGTGCCGGAAAACTGGCGGCTGCCGTGAAAAGCGTACTGTAATCACAAATTCCCGTCATGAAGAAAATCGCATTGATCCCGGCGCGCTACGCCGCCAGCCGGTTTCCCGGCAAAATGATGGCAGTGCTGGCAGGTAAAACCATCATCTGGCGGACCTACGAGTCTACCAGAGACACCGGCGTGTTCGACGAAGTAATGGTGGTGACCGACAGCGAAGTCATTTTCGAAGAGATCACCCGCAACGGCGGAAAGGCCATTATGAGCAAACGCGAGCACGAAAGCGGATCCGACCGCATCGCCGAAGCCGTGGAAGATATGGACGACGTGGAAATCGTGGTGAACGTACAGGGCGATACGCCTTTCACCCGGAAAGAACCGCTGGAAAAACTCCTGCAGGTTTTTGAAGGGGAAGCAGGAAAAAATGTGCAGGTGGCATCGCTCATGCAGGAACTGAAAGACTGGAAAGACATTGAAGACCCCAACTTCGTGAAAGTTGCGGTAGACAAGGATTTCAACTCGCTCATGTTCTCCCGCTCCGTGATCCCCTACCCGCGCGACAAAAACGTGCCTACCGTGTACTACGAGCATATCGGCATATATGCCTTCCGCCGCCAGGCGCTGCTCCGGTTCACGCAAACGCCCATGACGCCGCTCGAAGCCGCCGAAAAAGTAGAATGTTTGCGATATCTTGAAATGGGAATCCCCTTGAAGATGGTCGTAACCGACTATATGGGCGTGGAAATCGATACGCCGGAAGACCTGGAAAGAGCTTCCCGCCTGCTGGACCAACCGTAAACACAAAAAATCCGGGATATAACATGAAATTCAGAAATTTTAAACTGGTAGGATACGTCATTTTCGGACGAGGTGCGTTTAACCAGCTCGACGAGATCATTGCGCCGCGCCGCAAAGGTGATGCGCCGATGATATTTTTTGTGGACCATTTCTTCGAAGGCAACGAGCCTTTCCTTTCCCGCATTCCCTTGCGCGGGAAAGACAAGGTCGTTTTCATAGACGTGACCCATGAGCCGAAAACCACTTACGTAGACCGCCTGCGCGACGAGCTGAAGGCCGGGTTCGGCGAAGTGAGCGGCATCATCGGCATCGGTGGCGGTTCTACCATGGACATGGCCAAGGCCGTGGCCCTGATGATGACCAACCCCGGCTCTTCCGCCGATTACCAGGGTTGGGACCTCGTGAAACAGCCTGCAGTGTATAAAGTAGGCATCCCCACCCTGTCGGGCACCGGCGCCGAAGTGAGCCGCACCACCGTGCTCACCGGGCCTACCCGTAAACTGGGCATGAATTCCGACTTCACACCGTTCGACCAGATCGTGCTCGACCCCGCGCTCATCCACAACGCGCCGGTGAACCAGCGGTTCTACACTGCGATGGATTGCTACATCCATTGCATCGAATCCCTGGAAGGTACGTTCCTCAATGCTTTCAGCCGTTCTTACGGTGAAAAGGCGCTGGAGCTTTGCCAGGAAATTTATTTGAAGAAAGACCGCTGGGACGAAGACTCCGACGAAAAACTCATGATGGCCTCCTACGCCGGCGGCATGAGCATCGCATATTCGCAGGTAGGCGTGGCCCACGCGGTGAGCTACGGCCTCAGTTATCTCCTCGGCACCAAACACGGCGTGGGCAACTGCATCGTGTTCGATAAACTGGAAGAATTCTATCCCGCCGGTGTGAAAGAATTCAAGCAGATGGTAGACAAACACCAGGTCGAAATCCCGCAGCATATCACCAAAGGCCTCAGCGACGCTGATTTCGAAACGATGATCGACGTATCCATGGGCCTGGCGCCGCTTTGGGAAAACGCACTGGGTAAAGACTGGCAAACACAAATGACCCGCGACCGCCTGCGCAAGCTGTACGAAAAACTGTAAGCTGCACGAGCAAAAACATATCCCAAGAGGCTGCAGGCGCTCCGGCGATGCAGCCTCTTTTTTCAAAACCGAACACATGGACAAACTCGAAAAACTCACCCGGGATTATGCCGCCGTGCTGGAAAAAGTGAAAGAACGCCGCGCCGCCTGGCAGCAGAAGGCCAAGCCGTTCCTCATCCAGTACCTGAACGAAGTGACGGCCCGCTTCCCGCTTAAATGGAAAGCCGGCGCCAACGAAATGATGCAAAGCCTCGAGGCCGTATACCTCGTGTTCGATCATGAGCCCAGCGGCATCGTGGAACAGTCGCCCTTCAGCGTAGTACAAAAGATGAAAATCGGGGGCTTTTTATCGTTTTCCCAGACCCGCAACGGGCAGATCGTGGTGTGGATCAGCTTTCCGTTCATCGACGGGATGTCTGAAGAAAAGCCGCGCAACGAAACATTGGAAACCATTGAACCTGAAGAGCTTATCCCCGAAACGATCGACCGTTTCATCGGGAAGTTCCTCGATGAGATGATTCAGTGGGAAGACGATGCGCGGGACGAGATCGGGTTTATCCGGCAGCGGGATTGACCTTCGTCATCGTTTAATCACACCTGTTGACCGAACTTTGCGATATGGAAGACATCAGAAGCATAGACGATATCAAGCTGCTGGTAAACAGTTTTTACGACAAGATCCGTCTGGATGAAGTATTGGGGCCGATTTTCAATGAGCGCATCGCTCCGGATGCGTGGCCCGCGCACCTGGAAACCATGTATAAATTCTGGGGCACGCAGCTGCTCGGGGAAAAGGAATATTTCGGTGCGCCCTACGCCAAGCACCGCACCTTGCCGGTAGACCAGCCGCATTTCGAACGCTGGGTGGGGCTTTGGCATGGTGCCGTGGATTCGCTGTTCCAGGGGCCGCGTGCATCCACCGCAAAAGTGAAAGGCGCCTCCATCGCCCAGATTTTCTTAGGGAAAATCCGTTTCGAAAGAGGGATTTTCGGGGAATAACGTAGCCCTTTTACACACCCCGGCGCACTGACTTCTGATAACCTTTGCAGTGTGTATATTTATTTTATCAATTTAGCGACTTTTGTTATGTGAGGCATTGGCCTGTCCTGCCATTGTTGTTTTGACCGTTTTCACATCTCCCCGCCGGCGCTCCGCCGGCTATGTCCTGCATTTTGGCCCGCAGATTGAGGGCTCGTATGTCCGGGCATTTTGTACCCGCAACCTTTCCAGGGAACGATTGTTAATGAAAATAAGATCAACTATGCTTTGAAATCGACTGATGGGTTGTTTCCCTTAACCGCTACCCTCATGTATTAACCGAAAAACTGGAATTATGAAAACGTCCACGCTTTTATTCACCATTTCAGCTGTTGCGGTCCTTTCCCTGCCTTCCCGCGCGCAGGAATCGGCTACCGCCACCGTAACAGCTACGATCGTAGCACCGATCACGATCACGAAAGATATCGACATGAATTTCGGGAATGTGGCTGTGCAGTCTTCTACCGGCGGAACCGTGTTGATGACCCCGGCGGGCGTGCGGAGTACCACGGGCGGAGTGACCCTCCCCACCACCACCGGTACCGTAGCCGCCGCATCTTTTACCGTAACGGGCGTGGATGGCTATACGTACAGCATCACCCTCCCTACCGCAGCGGTTACCATTACCAACACCGGCGGCAACACGATGACCGTGACGGACTTTACCAGCTCTCCCTCCAGCCAGGGAACCCTGAGCGGCGGATCGGAAACGCTGACCGTTGGCGCCACGCTGAACGTGACCGCCGCGCAAGCTCCCGGTACTTATGTTTCCGCAACTCCATTCACCGTGACGGTGAATTATGATTGATTTTTTCCTGTAACAGCCTGTCTATAACCGAACCGTCTTTGAAAAACCTGTGACCGCAAACCGCCGGTCTGGGCCTTGTTTTTTCTAAACCCGGGAACGAATGTCCACCAACAATCACCAAAATTCAATGCGCTTATTTTTCGTAGGCCTGTTTTCCTGCATATTTATTCTACCCCCCGCGCTCCGGGCCCAGGGCAACCTCCTGATCACCCCGATGCGCATCGTATTTGACGGTAAAAAGAAAGTGCAGGAAGTGAACCTCGCCAATACCGGAGATGATACGGCACGGTACCTTATTTCGCTGATCGAGATCCGCATGAAAGATAACGGAACGTTCGAGCAGATCACCAGTGCCGATACCGGGCAGCGTTTCGCCAGCCCTTTCGTCCGTTATTTCCCCCGAAGCGTTGTTTTGCCACCCCGCGAAGCGCAGGTAGTAAAGCTGCAGTTGTACAATACGAGCGAACTGGACAACGGCGAATACCGTTCCCATCTCTATTTACGCGCGGAGCCCAACCAGCCCGCGCTCGGTGAGCCGGAAGACCCTCCGGGCGATCCGGAAGGGATTTCCATCAAACTGACGCCGGTATTCGGCATTTCCATCCCCGTCATCGTCCGGAACGGCGACCAGCATGCGGATGTAACTATCGACAGCCTGGGCATTATCGGGAAGGGCGATACCGCGAAACTGAAAGTCATTTTCAAAAGAAGCGGGAATATTTCCGTGTATGGCGATATACGGGTGGAACATATCAGTCCGGACGGGAAGCGCAGCGGCGCGGGGCTCGCGAAAGGGGTGGCGGTATATACGCCTAATGAGCGGCGGAGCATCCTGTTGCCGCTCAAAAAAGGGCCCGATTACTCGAAAGGCCGGCTGGAAGTAAGTTATGGACCGGAAGAAACCACGGACCCGCCGCTGGCGCGGGCGGCGCTTCCCCTGCGATAGTATCAACGGCTGTGCGGCCCGCCTGCAGGCAATTAACTCCATGGAATGAAAACCGTTTACAATAAGGTAATTTTAGCGATCGTATTCTTGGCCGGCATGGCCTGGCCGAGCTTTGCCCATGCGCAAACCACCAGTTGGAAAGGGACGGTCAGCACCAGCTGGTCGAACGCCTCTAACTGGACGAACGGTGTGCCCAACGCCACTACGGATGCGGTGATCGGGGATGCGAGCTTCACCGGTCTGTGGGACCCTTTCATCAATGCGAGCGCCGCCACGAAAAACCTCACGATCGGTGCCACGAACGTACCCATTCTGACGATCGCCAAAGCATTGACGGTAAACGGAAACCTGACGATCAATTCAGGCGGATCGGTGTCGCACCGCGGCGTTACGCTAACGGTAAAAGGCAACTGGACGAACGGGGGATCCTATACCGGAACTTCTACATCTACCCGTGTCAATTTCGCCGGAACGGCACAGGTTATCAGCGCCACGGTTACCCCCACTTTCCGGCGGATCAGTATCAACGCCGGCAGCACGGTAACGCTTCAGTCGAACATCGCGGTGAATGTGGCCATGACGGTCAGCGGCACTTTCATGCCCGCGGAGGCCGTGCCTCCCGCGGTTTCCGGTAGCGGCACGCTGACGGTAGACGCTACCGGCATCCTGAACGTGACGGCGGCTACCTACGCGGGCAACTACGCGAATACCGGCACCACTACCCTTTCTGCGGGGGCGGTTGTTGCCTATAGCGCCACCACGCGCGCGCAGACGGTCAGGAATAACCTCTCCTACTCTACGTTGCGGATCAGCGGCGCATCCACCGTCAAAACGCTGGCGGGCAATCTCAACAACCTGAACGCCACAACGGCGGCGGCGGGGCGCATAGAGGTGCAGTCCGGCACGCTCGACCTTTCCACGTTTACCGCCAACCGCGGCACCACTGTGACCGGCGGAAGCCTGACGGTATTCAACGGAGCGATGCTCCGGTTATCGGGTTCCAGCAACTACCCAACCGGTTTCGCGTCGAGCGATCTGCGACTGACCAGCACGGTAGAATATTACGGCGGCGCGCAAACCGTGCCGGCCCAAACTTATGGTAATCTATCGCTAACGGGCAATTCCGGTGCGGCGGTAAAAATGATGCCGGGCACGGCTTTCACGGTGGAAGGGAACCTCAGCAGTTCGCAGGGCACGGCCACCTCGGTTTCCTTTACCGCGGCATCCGCCATTACGGTGAACGGAAGCGTGAGTATCGGAACGGGGACCACTTTCAACGGCGGGAGCTTCATCCATAATTTTTCCGGGAGCCTTACCGTAACCGGGGTGCTGACGGGTAGTACCAGTACCATCCGGTTGGCGGGAGCAGGCAGCGTGATCGGCGGTGCGGGCACGCATAATTATTTCAATCTCACCATCGCGGCAACGGGCATTACCGTCGGGGCCGAGGCCGCGGTGAATGTTTCGGGGGATTTGACGAGCGTGGAGCCAGGTGCGTTCACGCATGCCGCCGGCGGCACTTTTACCATGTCGGGCACCGGCAGATCGATCACCGGTTCCAACTTTATTTTCGACAATCTTGCAGTGACGGGAACCGTCAGCAGCGCAGCCACCATAGAAGTGAGGGGCAATTTGACGGTGAACGGGACGTTCACGGGAACCGGCGGGAACATCCTCATGCCGGGCACGTCGAAATCCATCGCGGGAACGGGCAGTATAGTATTCGGGAGCCTTTCTTTATCGGGGACCATTTCCACCGCCATTTCTTTCACCGTCAACACCGCGCTGGACGTGAGCGGAACATTTACGGCCACCGCAGGAACGGTGACCTTCGCGGGAACGAGCAGTTTGCGCGGCACGGCGAACCTTTTCAACGCTACGGTAAACGGCACATCTTTCACCATGAACTCCAACGCGGTGCTGGGCGTGGCCGGCGCCTACACGGTAACGGCGGGAACGGTGGACGTGACGGCCAACATCCCCAATACCATAATTTACAACGGCACCGGCGCGCAGAACGTACGGGCCGGCACCTATCATCACCTGACGCTGGGGGGCGGGGGAACGAAGACGGCGCAGGGCGCCACTACGGCCAATGGGAACCTCAGCATCCTCAACGGCAGCACCTTCAGCAGCGGGGCCAATACGCATACGGTTTTCGGGAACTGGTCGAACCTCGGAACTTTCACGGCCGGAAGCGGCACCGTTTCCCTGAACGGGACGCAGACCGCAAACGTGAGCGGCAACAATACGTTCAACATCCTCACCATCAACAAAGCCGCCGCCACCACGGCCGTCAATCTCCTGAGCAACACCACCGTGGCCACGGTGAACATGACAAGCGGCTGGATGAATACCGGCACCAATACGGTCACGATCACCACAACCCGCAACAATTCCGGCATCATCCTCGGTTCCATCAAGCGGCAGCATAATTTCTCGATCGGAACGGCTTATGCCTTCGAAAGCCCGAATAACCTCATCACCCTGACCGGCCTCAATTCCCTTTCGTCTATCACCGTTACCGTCCGCCGCACCACGGTTTCCGACTTCCCGGCCGGTGCGAGCATCAACCGCGAATACACCGTCACTTCCGAAGGACTCCTCAACCTTTCGCTGGTGTCCATGCGGCTGCATTACGAAGACGATGAGCTGAACGGCAACCCCGAAGCCGTGCTGGGTATTTGGCGGAATGCCGGCGGCTCCTGGGCGGCATTGGGAAAAAGCGGCAACAGCACCACGAGCAATTACGTGGAACAGACCAGCCTGCTGACGCTGAACGGGCGGTACACGCTTTCCGGCACCGTGAACATCGCGCGGTGGAACGGAAAGATCAGCAACGACTGGCATACGGCGGGCAATTGGTCGATCTTGCAAGGTACGCCGACATTACCGCCCGGCCCCAACGATATTGCGGTGGTGGGCGATACCAATTTCGTGAACCAGCCGGTGATTTCGGCGGCGGTAAACATACAGGGGCTTTACTTCGGCAGCGTAAAAGCGGCCACCCTCAATATGACGGGCGGATCTTTGACCACAAGCGGCAACATCGCCGGCGTATGGACGCTCAACGCGATACACACCATCAATGCGGGGGACCAGAACATCACCGTGAACGGCGATCTTCAGCTGTCTGACGGTACGGCCGGCCATTCCATCAACATGAATGTCGGCAACGGCAACCTGGCGGTGACGGGCGGTGTTGCGCAGGCTGGCGATGCGGCGGTGAATGTTACCGGAAGCGGCAATTTCTCGATCGGGGGAAGTTATACGTATACGGGCGGAACGTTCACGGCGGGGACAGGAACGGTTACTTACAACGGCGCAGCCACGCAGACGGTGGCGGGATTGAATTATAATAACCTCACCATACTAAAGACCGCAGGCACAGCGCTGCTGGCGGCACCTGCCACGCTTGCCGGCGACCTGGCGGTCAATTCCGGGGAGTTCAATTTGAACGGGTCCAGCATCACCGCGCAAAACGTAACGATCGCCACAGGAGCCACCATGCAGGGAAGCACCGCCACCATCACGGCTTTTGGCAACTGGAGCAACTCCGGGACGTTCGTGCCCGGTTCGGGAACGGTGGTGCTCGCCGGCGCCAATCCGCAGACCATTTCGGCGACGGCCTTCAATAATCTTACGATCAATAAATCTTCCGGCGTTGCGGCATTGACGGGAAACACCACCCTGGGCGGAGACCTTTCAATTACGAGCGGAGGGCTCGCCTTGGGAACTTTCACCGCAAACCGGACCGCCGCCGGCGGATCGATGACCATGGCCAGCGGTACCACGCTGAATGCCGGCGGTGCGAACAATTTCCCATCCGGATTCTCTTCCTACTCGCTGCATGCGGCGAGCTCCGTGACTTACGATGGAACCGTAGCGCAAAGCGTGGCGGGGAACATCGCTTACGGGAATCTGCTGTTCAGCAACGGCGGCGGTGCGGCCAAGACGTTGCTGAATACCATTTCCGTGGGCGGGAACCTGACGATCAACAGCGGTGCCACCCTGGCCGGGAGTACTTATACCATCAACCTTTCCGGGAACTGGATCAACGGCGGCACCTTCTCGCCCGGTTCCAGCACGCTCACCCTGGACGGTGCCGGCAAAACCATTTCGGGAAACAACGTTTTCAACCGCGTAACCGTAAACGGCAGTTATACCGTGGCAGGCGGAGATATCACCTATAACGGATTGCTCAACATCACTTCCACCGGTTCCTACGACGCGGGGGGCGGAACGGCCATCGTGAACGGAGACCTGACCAACAGCGGATCGCTCGTCAGCGACGGAACTACCACGTTCTCCGGCACCCAATTGCAAACGATCCGGTTCATAAATGCCGTAACCTCCAGTTCCACGGGCATCATCAATTTTAACGGCAACGTGGCGCCGGTCCTCAATTCCACCAGCCGGCCATCCTATGCAACGCTCAATATCAATAACACGGCCGGCGTGACGGCGAGCGTTGGGTGGGATGTGTTCGTCGCCTTCAACATCTCCAGCGGCGCCACCTGGAATTCGGGAGGCGGCACGCACAACATTTACGGCAGCTTTACCAACGATGGGACCGTGACCAGCGGCGGTACGATCAATTTCCTGCCTGCCGTGCCGCGTACCATTCAATTAGCCGGCACCGGGTTTTCCAGCACCGGCACCGTGGTTTTCGGCGGTACGGGCGCCACCACCGTAACCGGATCGCCCACTTCGATGAACAACGTCGTTATCTCGAATTCCGCCGGTGTAACGCCGTCTGCCAATTGGGGCATGACAGGCAGTTTCCAGATCGCCAACGCCGCCATCTTCAACGCGGGCAGTTATACCTTCACCGTAGGCGAAGACCTCGAGAGCAACGGCACCCTCAACGGCGGAACGTCTACCTTCGACCTGACTTCCACCTCCGGCGAGGGCAGTTTATCCGGCTCGCCCGGCACCACTTTTTACGACCTCGTCATCTCCGGGACCATTTCGGCCGGGTCGGACTACAACGTCAGTCATGACTTTACCAATAATGGCACCTACGACGGCGAGCCCGGTACGCTGACCATGACCGGCCCCATTACGGGTACCATCACCAGCGCTTCCCTCGCTTCCTTCGACCTCGCTTATTTTACGATCGCGAAAGACCCCGGCGGCATCGTGACCCTCGGCAAACCGTTGACGGGCGTTGTGGCGATGGACGTGTCGCAGGGGATTTTCGATATCGGCGCCAATACCATTACCGAAAATGCGGGATTGATGACGCTGGAAAACGGCGGCCGCCTCATTATCCGCGGCACCAACTCGCTGCCGGCATTTACGGATTACAGTGTAGACACGCTCAGTACCGTGGAGTACGCGGGCAGTACACAGGCGATATCTTCCGCCACCGAATACGGCAACCTCGTGATTTCCGCGGCCGGTAACAAAACGGCTTCCGCCATCCTCAATATCCTGAACGATTTTACGTTGACGGCCGGCACTTTCATTCCCGGCGCTTTCGCTGATACAATAGGCGGCAACTGGACCATGTCTGGCGGAACGTTCACCAATACCGGGTCTACCATGGTGTTTGCCGGGACCGGGACGCAGCAGGTGTCTGCCATCGCGCCATTCAATCATTTCACGGTGAATAAAACTGCCGGGTTCGTGCAATTGGCGACCGACGTCACAGTGAACGGAACGCTGAATTTCCTGGCCAAGAACATCCGGACGGGAGACATGACCGTTGTTATGCCCACGGGCAGCAATGTTTCCGGCGCCGCCCAGGCCACGGGATGGGTTTTCGGCAATCTGCGGAAACAGGTGGCCACCGGCACGGGCGTTGCGCGCACGTTCGAAGTAGGCGACAGTCTCCGGTACGCCCCCGCAACGCTCACTTTCGCCAGCGTGGGCACGGCAGGAACGGTAACCGCCAGAACGGTGGGCGCCGATCTGCCAGATCTGAATCTATCCGGCATGGACGCCGCGAAGAGCGTGAACCGGTATTGGGATTTTACGAACGCGGGCACCGTTTTTACCACCACCGCCGCCACGCTCAACTGGAACGCCGCCGATGTAGACGCGGGCGTCAACACTTCGAACCTGCGGGTGACGAACGTAGCCGGGGCGGTACGCACTTTGCCGACGGTGAATTCAACAACAGCCACGTCCATTGCGGTGTCTGGCGTGGGCACTTTGGGAATGATGGCCGTGGCGGAACTGATCGCCAGCATCAACTGGTCGGGCGATCTCAGCACCAACTGGTATACCACCGGCAACTGGACGGGCGGAGTGGTGCCCTTGCAAACGAGCAACGTCGTCATCCCCACCGGCAGGCCCAATTATCCGAATGTTACCACCGGCACCGCCACCGCGAACGATCTGTCCATCCAAACCGGCGCGTCTGTGACGGTAAGTACCGGGCTGCTGCGGATCAGCGGCGCGATGACTTCCTCAGGAACATTCACCGTGAACGACGGCAGCATCGAGTTGAACGGGGCCGCGGCGCAATCCATCCCGGCAGGCATCTTCGCCGGCAACGAAATCCGGAACCTGACGGTCAATAATACCGCGGGCGTTTCCCTCGGCGGAACGCTCCTCGTCAACGGCATCCTGAAAATCACGACAGGGCAACTATCTGCCGGAAGCTTCCTCACGCTCGGTTCCTCCTCGGCCCGGACGGCGCTCATCGACGGGGCGGGCGGCGGAACGGTTACCGGCACCGTTACCATGCAACGGTATGTGCCAACCGGCTTCGGATACAAATACCTCGCATCCCCCTTCCAGGCTGCTACCGTCAATGAACTGGCCGACGAAGTGAACCTTGCTTCCACGTTCCCGCTATTGTACCGGTACGATGAGAATAAAATTTCTTCCGGCTGGACGGCCTATACGACCGCCGCATCACCCCTGGTGCCGATGCGCGGGTATACCGCCAATCTCGGAACGTCTGCCTCGCCCGTGACGATCGATATGGCGGGAACGGTGAACGACGGGGCGGTGAACCTCACGCTGGAAAACAATAACCAGCCATATACCAAAGGGTTCCAGCTTGCTGGCAATCCCTACCCCTCGCCTATCGACTGGAATGCGGCGACAGGGTGGACCAAAACCAATATCGACGATGCGGTTTATTACTTCAACGCCAGCGCCACCGATCAATACGGGGGCACGTATAGTTCGTTCATCAACGGGATTTCCAGCGATGGGGTGGCGAACAACGTGATCGCATCCATGCAGGCCTTCTTCGTACATGTCAGCGACGGGACCTATCCGGTGACGGGGACATTGGGTGTCACCAACGCGGTGAGGATCAACAACCTGACGCCCGTTTTCCACCGGAAATACCCGAAAAACGCTCCGTTGCTGCGGTTGTCGGCCGGCTTTGCCGACGAAGGGCAGCCGTCTGACCCGGCGGTCCTGTATTTCGATACGGCCGGCGTTCGCCGGTTCGACAAGGAGCAGGACGCGCTGAAGATTTACAATACCGACAAGCGTGTGCCCAACCTGTTCGTGCAGATGGCAGACAGGCGGGAAGTTTCCGTGAAATCCTGGCCCGTGTTCATCGATACGGCAGACGTGATCGCGTTGCGGCTCGTTACCGAGCGAAGCGGTATGATCACCTTCCGGGTCGAAAACCTGGAACGGATGCCGGCAGGCAGGAATATCTATCTCTACGATTCGGCCATGAAACGCAGTCTGCAACTGGTTCCGGGCGCGCAGTACCGGCTCGATCTGCCTTCGGGCGACCATAAAGATCGTTTTTACCTGTTGTTCGCGCCGCGAGGAGCGGTGGGGGCGAGCGAGCCCGAAGGAGAATATTACGCTTATGTTTCCGGCGGACAGCTGTTTGGATATTTCGCTCACGCGCCGGGAGACCGTTGTACCGTTACCGTTACGAACATGCTGGGCCAGGAGCTGTACCGGAAAGCGTTTTCCGGTGCGGGCCGCCATGCGCTTGGCAGCGGGTACAGCGGAGGGGTGTACATCGTCAGTTTCCGGACCGGCGAAAAAACGGAGAACAGAAAAGTATTGATCAAAAAATGACCGGCATGAAAAGGGCAATCGGCAATATACGGCAATTGTTTACCGCGATGGGGATCATGATATCCCAACTGGCCATGATGGCGAATGCGCGGGCGCAGGAGCCGCCGCCCCGGCCAATTTCCGTGCACGTTGACCCCGGTCAGGGGCTCATCTTCGGCGCGTTTTTCCTCGGTACGAGCGGCGGAACGGTCACCATCAACCCAGACGGGTCGCGGGTGATCATGGGCAGCATCGTGGGCGCCAACCTGGGCTACCCGTTTTCTCCCGCTATTTTTGAAGTGCTGGCGAACCAGGGGACGCTCATCCAGGTGATGCGCGGGCCGGACGCCATCCTTACCGGCAGCAACGGCGGAACCATGACGATGCAGATCGGTACGCTCAGCACCGGCGATCAATTCATCACAACGGCGCAGCCGCCGACGAGGAACCTCGTGCGGGTAGGCGGCATCCTGACCGTAGGCAGCCCCTCGGCCAACCCGGTTGGCGCCTACAGCGGAACGTTTCAATTAACCTTTATCCAGGAATGACCGGTTGCCGTCATATCGTTTTGCTGTTTAGGGCGCTACGGCGCCTGGGGTACCTCCTTCCGGTATGGCTCGCATTGCCGGCCGTGGGGCTGGATAAGGAGAAAGACGATCCGCCGGTACTGTACGAAACGTCCGTTTACCTCGTGGTGCAAGGGATTGGGGGGATAGAAGTGCCGGCGCTGGTGAATGAAGACACCGCTTACCTTTCCGTTACCGACGTGTTTGATTTTCTCAAGGTCAAACATGTTTATTCTTCGATGAAGGATTCGCTGACAGGGTATTTCGTTTCGGAAAACAATCCCTACGTCATCGATATGACTGGCCAGCGGATTCATTACCAGGACAAACATTTCCTCCTCCGTCAATACGACGTGATCCGCTCCGAAACGGGGTTTTACCTGCGCCTGGAGTTTTTCGGTTCCGTGTTCGGCCTTCCCTCGAAATTCAATTTCCGCAACCTGTCCGTTCACATGAACGCGACGGTGGAGCTGCCGGCCGTCAGGGAGCTGAAGCGGCAGCAAATGCGGGAAAACATGCGGCAGTTGCGGGGCGAGCTGAAGGCGGATACGGTCATTAAACGGTCCTGGCCCCTGTTCCGGTTCGGAATGGCCGACTGGTCGGTCATCACCAATCAGCGAGACCCCGGCGGCAACGATACCTGGCTCAACCTCCGCGCGGGCGCAACAGTGGCTGGCGGCGAAGCTACCGTTTCCCTCAATTACAATAACTATGCAAAACAGCAGGGCGGCGATTTCAAGAACAGCAACATCATCAAGCCCTTCGATCACCGGCAGCAATTTTACCGCTGGCGATACGTAGACAACGACCGGCGCGCCCTCCGGCAGGTGGTGCTGGGCAAAATATTCATTCCCGCCATTTCCTCGCTGTTCGACCCCGTGGTCGGCGTGCAGGTGACGAACGCACCCACTACTTACCGCCGCTCTTTCGGAACGTATACCCTTTCCAACGTCACCGAACCGGGGTGGACGGTGGAGCTTTACGTCAACAATGCTTTGGTGGATTACACGACCGCCGATGCCAATGGATTATATTCCTTCCAGGTGCCGCTGGTGTATGGGAATTCGCAGGTGAGGCTGCGATTTTACGGTCCCTGGGGCGAAGAAAGGATGCTGGAAGAAAACGTGAGCATCCCCTTCAGCTTCCTTCCCAAAAACGAATTCGAATACACCGCCAGCGCGGGATATGTGGAAGATTCCGTCCACAGTTTCCTCACCCGCGCACAGGGCGGATATGGCGTCACGAAATTCCTCACGATGGGCGCTGGCGTGGAATATAAAAGCACCATTCCCGGGAACAATACCATCCCGTTCGTGACTACCTCCGTGCGGCTGGCCAATAACCTGCTGCTGAGCGGGGAATATGCGCACGAAGTGCGCGGAAAGGGCCTGCTGTCGTGGAGATTGCCCGCCAGCATCCAGATAGACGCGGAATTTACGCGCTACAAAAAAGACCAACGCGCGATCATTTACAATTTCCGGGAAGAAAGGAAACTCTCGGTCGCGAAGCCGTTTTTCACCAAAGGCATGTCCATTTTTTCACGCATCACTTTCAACCAGCTTATTTCTGAATATACCCGATATGCAACCACTGAACTGCTGCTTTCCGGCGCGGTGGGAAAAGTGGGCGTGAGCGTTTCGAACTATGCCGTTTGGGTGCGGGATACCGATCCTTTCATCTACAGCAACTTCGGCCTGTCGCTCCGCCTACCGGGCAATTTGCTGGTGATGCCGCAGGTCCAGTATGGCTATACAGACGGCCGGTTTATTTCCGCACGCTGCGAAGTGGGCCGTTACATTTTCAAACGGGGATATCTCAACATGGCGTACGAAGAGAATTTCCGCGGAGGCGTTCGCCTGTTCCAGGCGGGCTTGCGGTGGGATTTTGCTTTCGGGCAGATGGGCCTGTCCGTTTTAAAAGGCAATAAATCCACCACGGGTGTGGCATCCATGCGGGGCAGTTTCGTGCATGAAGGAAAAACGGGCTATACGGCTTTCAGCAACCGCAGCCAGGTGGGAACGGGCGGTCTGCTCCTTTGCGCTTTCCTCGACCTGAACGGCAACAACAAAAGGGATAACGGGGAACCGCGCGTGCAGGGGCTCCGAATGTCGGTAAACGGCGGCAGGCTCATCCCGCGGCTGGAAGACACGGCCGTTCTTATCATGGAAATGGAGCCCTATGCGCGGTACGTGATGGACCTCGGCAGAAGCAGTTTCGACAATATTTCCTGGAGGATCCGGAACCCCGTCATCAGCGTCATGCCCGAGCCTAATCAGGTGAAACTCGTAGAAGTGCCCGTGGTGGTGGTGGGTGAAGTGACGGGGCATGTGTTGTTCCAGGACCACGACCGGCGCCGGGGCATGGGCCGCATCCGGGTGGATTTCGTCCGGGAAGACGGGACCGTTTTCACGTCGGTGCTATCCGAGCAGGACGGGTTCTACAATTTCCTCGGCCTGCCGCCCGGCAATTACATCGTTAGGCCAGACCCCGGGCAACTAAAGAAGCTCGGCCTGGCGGCCGTTCCCGCCCAGATTCCCGTGCATATCGACGCAGGCCGCGAAGGCGATGTGGTAGACAAAGTGAAGTTCGTGCTCCAGCGGGTCTCGGAATCGGCCGTCCGGTTTTAGCGGTTGCGGTAGTGGGATTTGATGGATTTCCGGGCGAAACGGACGTATTTGTTGCGATAGACGAAAAACAGGTAAATGGTGGCGAGGAAAGTAACGCCGGCCATGATGTAGAATACTTTGGAGAAGTGCGCCGGATCGTTGCCGTACCATTCGGCGGAGAAGAACGCCCCCAGCCCGATGCCCGCCTCCAGGGCTATGTACATGCTGCCCAGCGCGCGGCCCCTGTGCTCGGGCAGCCCCAGGTCGATCGTCCAGGCCGTTACGGCCGGAGAATTCAATCCCAGCGAAACCCCGTACAGCAAAGCGCCCGTTAACAGCACCGCAGGCGTATGCGCCACCCCGATCACCACCATGGAAATGGCCATGAGCGTGGCCGAGATTTTCAATATGGGAACGCGGCCAAACCGGTCGGAAGTTTTGCCGGCCAGCAGCCGGATGCCGATGGAACTGGCAGTGAAGAAAGTGAAGAAAAGCCCCTTGTTCTGCAATCCCAGGAAAGCACTGAAATCCGGAATAATGGTCAGCAACGCGCCGTAACTGAAATAAGTGAGGAAAGTGATGACCACAGGCGCCATCACAGCCGGTTCGAAGATTTCGTGACGGGAAATTTTGAGCAGCGCCGGGCGGAAGCTCTGCCGGTTGTGCAGCGTTTCCTTCATACCGATGAGAATCACGACCGACAATAACGCGAAAACCGCCGAGATCTGGAACATGGTCACGATGCCCCAGGCATTGGCGATGGAACCACCGATGGAAGGCCCCAGCGACAATCCGATGGTACTGGCCAGCCCTACCATGCCCATGGCCTCGCCCCGGCGGTTGAAAGGAACCATGTCTGCCACATAGGCCGACGTGCCGGTGGGCTTGAAGCCGGTCGAAAAGCCGTGGAAGAAGCGCAGCAGCAGGAAAGCGCCCACACCGCTTACCAGCGGGTACAACAGGCTGCAGATCACACAAACCACGGAACCGAAAACCATCACGGGGATCCGGCCGATGGTGTCTGTCAGCTTCCCGGAAAAAGGCCGGCTCAGACCGGCCATGAGGGTGAAAAGCCCGATGATGTAACCTTTATAGTCGGCGCCGCCCAAACTGGTCAGGTAGGCCGGCAATTCGGGGATCATCATGTTGAAACTGGCGGAGAAAAGCAGGTTGCTCAGGCAAAGCAACCCGAATTGAAGCGTGTAAATCTTCCCACTCGACTGGTCCATACCGCAAAGTTAGCCTCCGGAAAGCAATTCCAACCGGTTGTCAAAGAAAATTGTCCACTGCCCCGCTTTTCACGCCCCAAAGTCGTCCCAATCCTTCCAGACCGGGCTGTAGCCGTGGCTTCTGATCATATCGGCGACCACGGCTGGACTGCGCTCGTCAGAAATCTCGAATTGCTCCAGCGACGAGGGTGCTGCCGCATAGCCTCCCGGGTTGGTCTTGCTGCCGGCGCTCATGGTGGTGATCCCGAGCGGAACGAGGTGGTCGCGGAAGCGGGGGCTTTCGCGGGTGGAAAGGCTGAGTTCCACGTCCGGGTTGAAAAGGCGGTAGGCGCAGATGAGTTGCAGCAGTTGCCGGTCGCTCATGATGGATTTTGGCGGGAGCCCGCCGGAAAAGGGCCGCAGCCGCGGGAAAGAAATGCTGTAGCGGGTTTGCCAGTACGTCCGCTGGAGGTAATCGAGGTGCAATGCGGTGAAAAAGCTGTCCGTCCGCCAGTCTTCCAGCCCGATCAGCACACCCAGCCCGATTTTATGGATACCCGCGCGCCCAAGCCTGTCGGGTGTTTCGAGGCGCCATCCGAAGTTGGATTTTCGACCTTTCGGGTGATGTTTTTTATAATCTTCTTCGTGATAGGTTTCCTGGTAAACGAGCACGGAATGCAGGCCCAGGGGTTTCAGCGCACGGTAATCTTCTTCTTCCATCGGCTGCACTTCGATCGACAATTGCGGGAAATGCTGCCTGAATATGGGAAGCGCCCGTGAAAAATAATCCATGCCCACGGTTTGCCAGGCTTCGCCGGTCACGAGCAGCACATGTCCGAACCCCATGGCTTTCACCACTTCTATTTCGCGGAGCATTTCGGCGCCGGTGAGGGTTTTGCGGCGAAGGGGGTTGTTCAGGCTGAAACCGCAATACGTACAAATGTTCTGGCACTCGTTGGAGAGGTACACGGGTGCATACAGTTGAATGGTTTTGCCGAAGCGTTGCTGTGTGAGCTGCATGCTGAGCGCCGCCATGCGCTCGAGGTAAGGCGCGGCGGCGGGAGACACCAGGGCCATGAAATCGTCCAGTCCGCGGCGGGGCCGGTTCAGGGCGTTTTCCACGTCAGCCGGCGTTTTGGCGTAAATGGCGTTTTTAACTGCGTCCCAATCGTACCGCCGGAAAATATTTTCGAAAGAATGTATGTGCATCGTTTAGTCGGCTACGTTAGTTTCCAATGCTTCATCCAGGAACGCGAGAACCGGACTGCTGGCTTGTGCACGGGTTCCGGCCGCGGGCAGGCCTGCGAGGTAGGCGTTCCTTCCTGCTTGTACTGCGGCTGCGAAAGCAGCGGCCATGGCCACGGGATTTCCCGCTATGGCGATGGCGGTGTTCACCAGCACGGCGTCTGCCCCGAGCTCCATGGCGGCGGCGGCGTGGCTGGGTGCGCCGATGCCGGCGTCTACCACCACCGGTACCTTGCTTTGCGCTATGATGATTTCGAGGAAATCTTTCGTCCGCAGCCCCCTGTTCGACCCGATGGGCGCTCCCAGCGGCATAACGGCCGCGGCCCCGGCAGCTTCCAGGCGTTTGCAGAGTACCGGGTCGGCATGGATGTAGGGCAATACGATGAATCCTTTGGCGGCGAGGGCTTCCGTGGCGGCGAGGGTTTCAATGGGGTCGGGCAAAAGGTAGCGTGGGTCTGGATGGATTTCCAGTTTCAACCAGTTTGTTTCCAGGGCTTCGCGTGCAAGTTCGGCGGCGTACACGGCTTCGCGGGCGTTGCGGACGCCGGAGGTGTTGGGCAACAGCCGGAATTGCGGGTGACGGAGGTGTGCGAGCAGATTGTCGGGTTGATGGCCGGCGTCTACGCGCTTGAGGGCAACGGTCACGAGTTGGGAGCCTGATGCGAGAAGGGCTTCCTCCATGGTGGCGAGGTCGCCGAATTTTCCGGTGCCGGTGAAGAGGCGGCTGGAGAAGGCCTGGCCGGCGATTATGAGTTCGTCCATATGCTATCGAGTATTTGTTGCACGAGGGATTTTTTATCCGGTGCATGGGTGATCAATCCGGATACGGCGATGCCGTAAACGCCGGTGTCAAGGAGCGCAGGAATGTCTGCCAGCAGAATGCCGCCGATGGCGATGATGGGCACGTTGGGCCGGGTGGCCATCAGCCTGTTGTAGCCGGCCAAACCGAGAACAGGACTGAGCTTTTCTTTGGTGGTGGTGAACCGGAAGGGGCCGTAGCCGACGTAGTCCGCACCTGCTGCGGCGTGGGCGAGCACATCTTCGGGCGTATTGGCGGTGCCGCCGATGATGGCCTGTGGCCCGGCGATGGCGCGGGCTTCGGCAACGGGCATATCCTGCAACCCAACATGGACGCCATGTGCGCCAACGGTTTTTGCGATGTCGGGATGATCGTTGATGGTGAGCATGGCGCCGTATTGGCGGCAGATGTCCATCGCCTGGAATGCCGCGGCGGAAGCATCGCCGCTTTTCACGCGGAGCTGAATCCAGCGGCAGCCGGCTTCACAGGCGGCGAGGATATTATCGGCGTGTGATGCGGTGGCCGTTTGTTGCGAGATGTAAAGTAATCGTTCCAACTTCATCATGTTTTCGGAGAATTTCTCGGTTTTTATAATCGGGCGAAATGTTTAAAACCCTGTTCTGCATTTGTTTTCAAGTGTATTATGGTGACCTCCGTTTTTCGGAGCATATAGCCTCCCCTGATTTTTCAACCGGGATTTTGTCTAATATGCTCTCGTTCCGGTGAATGCCATCCTACGAGTTCCGGGCTGCTCATCAGGTAGCGGTAGGTGTAATCCTTTCCTGCGCTGCAGGCTGCTTCCAATGGTAGTCCGCTGGCCATGGCGGCGGTGATGGCGGCGGAGAGCACGCAACCGGAGCCATGTTTCGGAAATGCGTTGGTGGCTGACGGGGCGAAGTCTGTTGCGGAATCGGGGAGAAAGAGGGTGTCTACACCGGGTTTGTCGGGCCGGTGTCCGCCTTTGAGCAGCACTGCGCAATGTTGAGCCATTTCCCTGGCGCCGGCTTCGCCATCGGGAAGCCCGCTCATGGCCACGGCTTCGTCGTAATTCGGTGTGAGCAAAGTAAGCGATGGAAGTACGGACGCCCAATGTGCGTGAATGGCGTTATGGAAAACATAACCGGCCGATGCGCGCAGCACGGGGTCGAGCACGAATGCGATGCCGGGGCGAACGGCGCGTAGTGCGGCGATTACTTCCGCGATCGTTTCGGGGTGGGATACGATGCCGATTTTGCAGTAAACCACCGGGTATTGTTGCACGAGCGGCAATGCCTGGGCAATGATATTGTCGGCGCTGACCCATTCCACGCCGAGGAATTCGGTGTCGGTTTGAACGGTGAGTGCGGTGCAAACGCCGAGTCCGCGGAGGTGCCAGGCTTCGAAGGTTTTGATGTCGGCGAGGAGGCCCGCTCCTCCCGAGGGGTCGAGGCCGGCGAGGCTCATGGCAAAAGGCATGGTATGTGGGTTTTTAATGGGTGAAAGAAATATGGACGTACGTGGTTGTGTGGGTGCTGGCCTGTTGTGGCTGTTAAAGCCATGATGGAAGAACTGAAAGATGCAGTCAACTTGCTGTGGATGTTGAATGGCGGCGCCGTGTAGCTGCTGCGTACTGGCCGTTTTCGGCAAAGGGTGAGGCGTGCCGTAATTCGGGTGGAGATGTTTCCGGCAGCGTTTTGCGCGGAAGGATATTCCATCCGGGGATACTTTGCAATCAAACCAATAGTGATCGGTGTGATAGCATGCAGTGATCGGGTTTCCTGCTTCAAATCCTTCATACGCCAGGGTTTAATGGGTGAATTGAATTTTTTTGGAACGGCCATGCGTTGATCAAAGAGGAAATGATTTCGCGGATGCGACCGGGGTCTTTCCAGGCCGCGCCCAATACAGCTGCGCCGCAGAACCCTTTTGCCTGGGCTTCTGCTATGTTTCCGGCATGAATACCGCCGATGGCAATGGCGTTCGGAGGGATCGAATAGAAGGGCCGGGCATTGTAGCCGGGTTTGGAGATGCTGTCGAACACGGGGCCCATCAGCACGAAGTCGAATCCGGAAATGTCCATTGAATCGTCGTGAATGGAAGTGCTGACCCATTTGCCGGACTCGCGGAGTTTCCGGATTTCGTAGGGCGCTGTATTTGCGCGGGCGTCTTCGCTGAGGTGGACGCCTTTCAGCATGAAAGTTTCCACCAGCGAGGGGAAAGTAGCGACGATCACTTTGGCGCGAAGTTGTTTGGGTAAGCATTCCAACCACCGGGCATAGTCGCTTTCGTGCCAGCCGGGTTTACGGAGCAGGAGGGTTTCCAATCCGGCTTCGAATGCGGATTGGACGACCTCGTGTTCTGACAGCGCTTGACCGGCTGGTTCGGGGAGCGGCGTTATCAGGTTTTCCCGATCCCCGTGCTTTTCCGGAAAAGGAAACTCAGGTGCTGTGATGAGCCAGATCATGCGTAGATCTCCCCTCCCCTGGCGGTGAAATCTTTCGCTTTTTCGGCCATGGCCGCATCCCTTTCCGCATGCTCGCGGACTTCCTGCGAAATCTTCATGGAGCAGAACTGCGGTCCGCACATGGAGCAGAAATGCGCCACCTTCGCACCTTCCGCCGGAAGCGTGGCGTCGTGGTAACTACGGGCGGTATCGGGGTCGAGCGATAAGTTGAACTGATCTTCCCACCGGAACTCGAAGCGCGCCTGGCTGAGCGCGTTGTCCCGATGCTGCGCGCCCGGATGCCCTTTCGCCAGGTCTGCCGCATGTGCCGCCAGCTTGTAGGTGATCACGCCCTGTTTTACGTCATCACGGTCAGGAAGGCCCAGGTGTTCTTTCGGTGTAACGTAACACAGCATGGCCGTGCCGTACCAGCCGATCATCGCCGCGCCGATAGCGGAAGTAATATGGTCGTAGCCAGGGGCAATGTCGGTAGTGAGGGGGCCGAGGGTATAGAAAGGCGCTTCGTGGCAATGTTCCAGCTGCTTGTCCATGTTCTCCTTGATCAGGTGCATGGGCACGTGCCCCGGTCCTTCGATCATTACCTGCACATCCTGCTTCCAGGCGCGGTGGGTCAGTTCGCCGAGGGTTTCCAGTTCCCCGAACTGCGCCGCATCATTGGCATCCGCGATAGAGCCGGGGCGCAGGCCATCGCCCAGGGAAAAGGAGACGTCGTACGCTTTCATGATTTCACAGATCTCGTCGAAATGCGTATAGAGGAAGTTTTCCTGGTGATGGGCGAGGCACCATTTCGCCATAATGGAGCCCCCGCGCGAAACGATGCCCGTCATCCTTTTGGCGGTCAATGGAACGTAACGGAGCAACACGCCGGCGTGAATCGTGAAATAATCGACGCCCTGTTCGGCCTGTTCGATCAATGTGTCGCGGAAGATTTCCCAGTTGAGCGCTTCGGCTTTGCCGTTCACTTTTTCCAGCGCCTGGTAAATAGGAACGGTCCCGAGCGGGACAGGACAGTTACGGATGATCCATTCGCGGGTTTCGTGGATATTTTTGCCGGTGCTGAGGTCCATAATGGTGTCTGCACCCCAGCGACAAGCCCATACCGCTTTTTCCACCTCCTCTTCGATAGAGGAGCTGACGGCGGAATTGCCGATGTTGGCGTTGATCTTGACGAGAAAGTTGCGCCCGATGATCATGGGTTCGCTTTCCGGGTGATTGATGTTGGCGGGGATGATGGCCCTGCCTGCGGCGATTTCGCTGCGGACGAACTCCGGCGTAATGAGCCTGGGCGCATTGCCCGTGCCGCGATGTTGTTGCCAAAGCGGGTCGCCTTCCCGGAAAGCGGCGTCTGCCCGTTGATTTTCCCGGATGGCGATGTATTCCATTTCGGGGGTGATGATGCCTTTGCGCGCGTAGTGCAGTTGGGTGACGTTGGCGCCGGGGCGCGCCTTGCGCGGCAATGGCGGTTCTCCCGTGCGCAGGTGCGCCAGTGCGGGATCGGCGAGCCGGGCACGGCCGTAGTCAGAAGTCAGTGCCGGGAGTGTCGTGACGTCTCCCCTTTCGTCGATCCAGTTTTCGCGGAACCGGGGCAGCCCTTTCGCGGGGTCTATGAAAATGGAAGGGTCTGTATAGGGACCGCTGGTATCGTACACGGTAACGGAAGGATTGGGTGTAGCAGCGCCGTGGCGGCCATGAGCGCGTGTGTCTGTCTGGGAGATTTCGCGCATGGCTACCTGGATGTCTGGCCTGGAGCCTTCTACATAAATCTTCTGCGAGGCAGGAAATGGTGTGCGGGTAATACGGTATTGCATGTTGAAAAAGATAAAAGGTTACGAATGGGCATGAGTAGGGCCTTACGTCCCGGAAGGGCGCAAAAGCGCGTTCGGCACCTTGCGATTAAGCGCGGATGCCGGTAAATAATAATTGATGTGCCGTGATCAGCGATTGCGGATCGCTACGCCGGAAACATTGTTGCTGCTTAGCTTTCAGTAGTTGGCGATGACGATGCGGATGCCTGTGTAAGCCAGCGATGGTGGATTGCCCGGTGGGAAAGCATTCCGGCGGTTGCCGGTTGTTGTTGCCAATGGTGCGTGTCCATGCCTGGCCTGCCAAACAATTCCCCGCAATGGAACATGGAAGCATCTCCGTTTACTATTGCCAAAGTAATCAGCAATGAAGATGCGTATGCCGGTTCAAATCATGAATGGCGATTTACCAGATGATTGTGTTCCTGTGCACGCGGGCAAAAAGCAGCACCAGCCCATGGAACGCGGCCCCGTCCAGAATATCTGCTGAAAACCGTATCGGCAATGCGCATCGCTGGGGGCAATCCCGTTATCCGCCCTGCGTGGCCTGGATAATGGTCACCTGATCGTCTGGCACTAGCAGGGTACTGGGCCAGTCTGGCCTCGGTATGACCCTTCGGTTCACCGCTACGGCGATACCTTTTCCGGTTGAAAGCTGAATAAACTGTAAGAGCGCAGTAACGGAGGTTTCCGGCTGCACCGCATAAAGTTTATTGTTTACAAGCACTTCCATGTTTGCAAGGAATTTAAGTGAAACAATAAACTTTAAGGATGTGAGAGAAGGAGTTCAGTATTACTTTTCCCTACGGCAGTGTGAACTGCATCAGGTACTGAGGGTATCATCTCAGTTTTCCCGTTTCCGGAAAAACACCCCTAAAGTGATTACAAATCTAAGCGTTGATGAAACAATTTCCAAATGCTTCCCTGATCCGGCAGCTTTTGCCCAATTCCCAGGTTGGCGGAAATCCTGCACGGATAATTCGCGCTATCGAGACACAACCACCTGTTTAGCATTATCTTTGATAGGATTTATTAAACAACCATTCGTATGACCCGCATCCTCCTGCCAGCGATCCTCCTCCTCGCCGCCGCGTGCAACAACGGCGAAGGTGAAGCGCATAAAGACAGTGTAGCCGTCACCGGAAGCGACACCATCTTCATCGAACGGCCGCTGGAGCCCGCCGTGGCATTGGATCCCGTGCATATCGACTCCTCCATCCTCCCCGGCCGATGGGTACAGCCCGCTGAAGGGGTAGACACGCTCCTCCTCGGGTTTCAACTCAAAAAAGGCGGCAAAGCCTCCTCCATCCAGCTGGAATCCCTCAAATACCAATCCTGGAGCCTCCGCAACGATACGCTCCTCCTCCACGGCCTCGCCGGCTATTCCAAAGCCGACACCACTTTCCTGCAGACAGACACCCTCCTCATCCGGGAGCTCTCCGACACCGCCCTCCGCGTACACCCCGTCAACGCCGCCGAAGGCCATATTGAAACCTTCAAACGACAAACCCCTTCCTCCTCAAAGAAACGCAGGTAATCAAGTTAAGGTGGCCGCGTCTGGAAGCAAAAACAGGCCATTCCGGCGAAACCTCGCCGGAAAATCTCCGTTTGCTCATAAATAGAAAGAAAATCATCCGCCGGCTACCTTTCCGGGTAACGGCTGCATCATCAGCGTTGTTTCATGGATATCGGGATAGGAGGACCGGCCATTCGGGTTACACATGGTCGTTTCGGCCAGGGCGTCAACAGGATAGTAACGCAAGTTCCCCGTTCAGGATTCGGGAGGTTCTTCATCAGGCGGGTATGGTTTTCACCATCGCCTAAGAGAGGAACTTGCGGTGCAGCTTGCGCTGTTTACAGGTTATACATTTGCCAGATTCCGATCGCAGTGGCTACGATAGCCAAAAACAAACCGGCAACGGTCATCTGCAATTCATCAATATTCTTGCGGGCAATAACGGCCGAAACCACGCAAAGCGTAACCCCCGCCGAGCCCATGTAAACCGATGCTTCGGGCGATTTAGTGATGAAAGCGAACGCAGCGGCAACTACGCCGATGAAAATGGATGCAAAACCTGCAATCTTGGGCAGACTTGTTGGGTGGTGCATTGTGTACGTATTATAAGTGATCAAAAAATTGGCTATTGGTGCAATCCTGTCTGTTGATGCTGCGGGTCCGCGACCGGCACATCTTCCCACGGTGTCTTCAGCAAGGGCCCGATCTGCTGATATCGTTCATCCAGGTACTCATCCAACCCGTATCGAAGGCTGGCCGTATCTTTCACGGTCACGAACGTGCCAAATAGGCGGTCCCAGATAGAAAATATATTGGCGTAATTCGAATCGGTCTCCGGTTGATAACGGCTGTGATGCACCTTGTGCATGTCTGGCGAAACGATCACCCAGCTCAGCGCCCTGTCTACCGCCTGCGGCAAATGGATGTTGGCGTGGTTGAACTGGCTCATGAAGGCGGAGATCGACTGGTAGAACATTACCATCCACATCGGCACGCCCATCGTGAAAATGGCCAACAGCAACGCGCCAACCCTGAAAACACTCTCCACCGGGTGATGCCGCAAAGCCGTGGTGGCGTCTACCGCCGTGTCTGTATGGTGGATTTTGTGGAAATGCCACATCCACGGGGTTTTGTGTTGTACCCAATGCACCAGCCAGGCCCCGATGAAATCCATCATCATTACCGCCAGCAGGCAATGCAGCCAAACCGGCATCCCGATGAGATATAACAGCCCGAATGGCTCACGGGCCGTCCAGTCAGACACTTTTACGATTACAAAGGCGAACCCCAGGTTTACCAGCGCTGTCGTCAGCGTGAAAAAAAGGTTCGTCCCCGCATGTTTGAACCGGTTATTCCGGAACCGCATCCTCGGGATCACGCCTTCGATCACCCAGAGGAGCACCAGCCCTGCTACCAGCATTGCGGTGCGGTAGTGAGATGGTATATGTTCGAAAAACTCCATCATTCATACCAGGGTTTCAGGTCGTGTAAGCGGACCAGTTATGAATTCTTACAGTTGTTCGCACTTAGAAATTACGACATTTTGCCCAATAGTGGCGGGTTTCAGCCCATATATTTCTTACAGCTGAAGGAAGGTTTTCATTCATAGATTTATTTATATAACAAGAAAAAATTAAGCGTGAAGGGAAAATGGGGTTTGGGAGAAAAATGCCGGAATTGTTTAATATATAATGGTTTTTCATGGGAAAATAAAAAGCCGCCTTTTTGTAGTGCTCCCAAAAGGTTGGACTTTTTAGATTAAGCGGCTTGAGTTCGATATTGTATTGGACTCAAGCCGTTTAGTTTTAATTTGATTCTGTGGTTATTGTAATAGTTTATGTACTCAATGATT
>NZ_RXLO01000017.1 GCF_003958645.1 Chitinophaga rhizosphaerae | reverse complement strand
CATTTTCATAAATTACCGGTCCCATATAGTCGGTCCGGGTAGATTTATTCGGCGTCACCGTCTGATCAGACACGATCTTGGCCAGCTTGCGGCCGGTAGCGTCGTACACATAGCTGATCGTGCCCTTATCGGTGATACTGATCGATCTGGGCAGGTTCAGGATGTTGTATACGATGGCGCTGATCTTTTTATTATCGTCCCGGATGAGGTTCCCATTCCTGTCGTAACGGTATTCCGGCGTGGTGACGGTGCTCTGGTCGATAAAATCCCCCAAGGCGGCCGTAGCATCGTTGTTGCCCAGATTATCACTTACGTTGTAGAGCTTGTTACCCGGCACGCCCAGGCTGTCGTAGCGATACGTCAATACATCGATGTTGGCGTTCCCGGTAGTACCTTTCTGTCCGCGCTGGGTCATTTTCAGGATATTGCCATTGGCATCGTAGGCGCTATACGGATTGGTACCGTCGCCCATGGTAACGTCATAAACAATGGCGCTTTGGGCGTAGTTGCTACCGGAAAGTTGCGTGAAGTATCCCTTCATCAACCTGTTGGACGCATCATAAGTATACCCGTAAGCATTGGCCGTGGGCGCGTTGCCGGAAGCGATTTTCGTTCCCCGCCAGTTTACGCCGGCGATATTCCCATTGTACTCTTTATTCGTAAAACCCTCATCATAGTGCAGTTCCTGACCAAAATAATGGGTTTCGCTGCCCTGCACGTGTTTACGGTTGATCGCTTTTTGCCAGCCCCGGATGTTGTAGGTATAATCCGTGCTTTCGATCACCGTGCCGGCGGCGTTCCGGAATTCCTTGCGCTGCAGCTGCCCGAGCGCGTCGTAAGTGTTGGTGGCGATATCGCGTTTCAGGGCGGCATTGTCGTTGAGCTGCTTGGTTACTTTCGTCACGCGG
The DNA here is from genome assembly GCF_003958645.1 of Chitinophaga rhizosphaerae. GTDB lineage: Bacteria > Bacteroidota > Bacteroidia > Chitinophagales > Chitinophagaceae > Chitinophaga > Chitinophaga rhizosphaerae. The sequence continues at coordinate 63,293 of NZ_RXLO01000017.1, read as the reverse complement.
CCGGCATGATCGTAGGTCATATTGGTCAGCAGCTTCGATTCTCCGGCTGTGCCGGCTTTGGGATTGTTGTGGTAATGATAGGTGCTGAGTGCCTTGCCCGCGAAATCGTACATCGTTGTAGTGATGTCCAATCCTGAATTGATATTATCGCTAAGCACCTGCACCACGCGCCCTTTGGCGTCATAATGCGTGGTGGTCACCAGGAACTGTTCCGTATCCAGCACGCGCACTTTGGTGCCTGTTACCAGCCCCCTCGTTGCCGTGCTCACCACGATCGGCTCCGCATAAAGGTTGGTACCGGCTTGCGGCTTGGTAAAATAGGCGGATTGCGCGCTTTTGGCACCGGCGTAGTTCAGCGCATCGTAATACGTATAGGTGAGCGCATAGAAGTTATTATTGAGATTGGGCAGGCTGAGGGAGGAGGTAAATGTTTCGGAAATATCCGCCATGGCAGGGTCTGTCAGGATTTCGGCGGCTACGCCGGTGGGCGTCTCGAAGCCATCCGTTAATTCTACGCTTACTCTGGCTTTATATTCATTGACATTCGTCTCGTACCGGGACACGACAAGATTGTCTACCGCTTTTATTTTGGTGGTCAACGAACTGGCCGAACTGGCGCCCCGCATGTAAGATAGCAGCGCGTCGTGGGTCAGCGTGCTGGAATAGATCCCCGTCAAGGTGGGCCGGTTCAGCTCGTCGTAAATCGTGGCCATCCACTTGCCGGTTACCGCGCGCAGGTTGCCGTCGCGCGTCAGCACCAGGCGGTCGCGCTGGTCATACACCAGCTCTACCGGGTCAGCCCCGGGCACCTGTTTGATGATCATGCGGTTGCGCCCGTCATATTCATACCGGAAACAGAAGTTGTTCTTCACATTGGCACTGACTACCCAGGTCCCGATCGAAAGCTCCACGGCGCGGGGAGGCAGCACGAACCGGAGATTCCCCAAATCGTCGTAGGCATAATACGTACAAAGCCAGCCGACATGGCCCGTGCCCGGACTGGCGGCGAGCTGTACCTTTTTCAGGACGACCTTGTCTTCTTTATCTTTATATTCCACCACCTGTTTGCCGTTCTCATCCGTGGTAACGTTTTTGAAAAGCGTACCGGCGGCGTAGGCGCTCGCCGACGTGATGTTCGAAGTGGGGATATTGCCCGCCATCGTGGTGGTTACCGTCCAGATCCGTACCGAGTCGGCCGTGGCATTGACTAAATATTGCTGGCCCACACCCCGTCCGGAGCCGGTGTAGTTATTGCCGGGCGCCATGGCTTTGGTGACCCGGTTCAGCGGCGAGGCTTCGAATTGGGTCTCGCTGTAAAAAATATCTTCCTCGTTATTTTTGGCCGTATCCAGGAAAGTGCCGTAAAAACCGCCCTGATCGGTGAAGGGATTGAGTTTGAAAGTACCGTCGCCCGTGGCGCTGGTGTATGGCAGGTATTTGAAGGCTTCCCGGCCGAAGGCGTCATACACGACAGGCGCCACGAGGTCTTTCACACCCGGAGACACGCCTTTGGAGACAGTTTGCAGCGGCCTTCCCAATCCGTCGAAGTAGGCGGTGGATTGGGGCACGTTCTTCACGTCGGTCGCCGAAATTACCTGCGCCGGGTCGGTGAGCGGCTGATTGGGCGTCCAGGTGCGGACGTAGTTCACTTTCGTTCCGGCAGGGTAAGCCCCAGGTATTTGACGCGCAGTTTTAACCGCCGGCCTGCTACCATTAGGTTGCTGGGCCAGTGCAGGCATGATGCCAATGAAGATTAAACCGAAATGCAAACAAACACGGGTCAACTTGGCTAACAGATTTTTTTCAACTTGCTTCATAGGTTAATTCCGGGAATTTAGGTAGAAATTCAAGTTCAAAATATTGATTTTTCATTACTTATTCAATAAATTTTTAATTGGCTGCCTGGTACTTGTACTCGTGCTGCCGGTCGACATCCAGTTGCCGGGGCGCTAAAGGCGCGGAACACCGCAAGCAGATTTCCGGCTAATACCCTGACGGGCGCGTGATTGCCCTGACCAACCACGAAGAAACGATGAACGTAGGCAAAATAATGCGCAACGGGGCGCTGGGCTACCAGCTGAAGAGCACCGACCCGGAGAGCCTCCTTTCGCTATCGACAAAGCGTACGACGGCAAGGAGTTCCTGGATAAGTGGCTCGAAAAGACCATGCTGTCCGAAATGATCATGGGGAAGCGGCCATCCAGCCGCGAGGTGCAACTGACGAAGCGGGAAACGGAGATATTGACGCTGATCGCGTCGGAGCATACGAACCAGCAGATCGCGGAGAAATTGTTTATTAGTCTGAGAACGGTGGAATGCCATCGGCTCAATATCACGCAGAAGCTGAATATCAAGCACATGGCGGGCTTGGTGAAGGAGGCGATGATGGGGGGGGGGGATAAAGTAGGAAAGGCTTTGGGATTTCCAAAAAGGCGCACCACTCAGAGGCGCAATCCAGGAATCAGGTTACACATCATGAGATAAATAATAGATGGCTGAAAAAGTAGCCGTCCGAGATTATCCAGATCCTTTCCAGTGGCGGAAATTGAGGCTGCTGCCGAAAATAAATTCCCGACTCGGCAAAAAGAATTCCATATTTAATTTGCGGAGGTGGATGATGTGGACCCTGCATTCTTCTCGAAAAAGAGAAAGGGCGCCTCTGAATGAAGGCGCCCTTTTAGTCTGTGTTTTAGAAACTAAGCATATGGTATATCACTCAAAATATTATTGTTCCGTAACTCCAGACAATCTTTTTTTAATATTATTAATACTGGCTAAATCATTGGTCGATACTTCCCAATAAGAAGAATCAACCAATTCAATAACAAACGTACATTCACGAATCGTATCTTCATCTGATTCATATCTTTTGAGCTTTTCCAGATTCATATCCCCACATATGAGGATGTCAATTATTTGAGTAAAGCTACTCGAAAGTTCAATTAGAGTATTATAATTATACAATATGCCATTACCACTATTTTTCACATAGCTTTTAAAGTCTAACATTTCTGAGTCACTTCCCTTCCCAATTGCTTCAATCCAAAATAACGACCAAAATAAAAGTTCCCCATTTTGAATACACCGAAGTATATCAACAAGGTTAACATCCAGTATTCCTGAATTCGATCCTTTGATAATTATCTTTGACTTTGTAACCATGGAAGATATCTTTTATAATCTACATTAAGAGGCTGCGCGTCTCCATGCATAGGGGCACCTTTACCTCCTCAACCTGGATTGGGTAACCATTGATGTTCATGAGGATTGGTATGATTCGCAGGTCTTCCATGATCCGTAAACTAAATATCCTTTACCGGCTTCCCGTTTTCTTCGAATTCACGTGCTTTATTGCAAGTACCTTTGCGCCCCTCATTACTACCAAGTCTCGAATGAGGGCCAGTAGCTGTTAGATCTAGTTCAGGCTCACCATGCTAATTGGGCAATGGCTGTTATGATTGTTCATGGCTATATCCACCCTCAATGTTTACTCTGCCATTTCTTGACACCAGATTAGCAGCTCCATTATTCATCACAAAAAGGCCGTGAAACGACATTCCAACTCCAATTGCTCCAGTTGTAGCCGTCACAGGAGCTGTAGTACCTCCCGACCCTGCTAACACTACAACCGAACCAGCCGCCAACCCTCTTCACTATTAGATTCAACAGCCCCCCTATCATACTTCCCACGTCTGCCTCACCCAGTCCTTCATTCCATCCGTTTGCAATTGCAGGATCATTCTGTGCGCTTACTATAGGAGCGGCTGAAGATCTAATATTAGTACCGAAAACGTTATCTGTTGTCCCCAACACTGTAGCAATGGCACCAGCAACCGCATATTTTGCTGCATGCTTAATATCATTCCAGGCTGGCCAATCCGGCCACATATCATCCGGATCGACAAACCGAATGGGATTGTCAAATGCGTAGTTATACGGCTCCACCTTCTCCCTTTTTCACTTAATAGATCATTAACATGCCACCTTCCAATCTGCGCATCATACATCCTCGCCCCATAATCATACCACTCCAATCCACTGCCCCGTTACCTGCGAACTCCTTGTTCTGCATCTCTTTGCCGTTGTATTGATATTTGTTTTGCGGATTATACAACGCCTTTTCACTCAACCCCGCCATGGTCAACCCAAACAGATAATAATTACCGTCTTCTCCGCACTACTGGCAACTTTTTCAAAGAACCGGTTTTAAAGACATGCGTTTTTATCATTAATTGAAAAACAAAAGGGAAGCAACAACACATCCATAGCGGGTGAAGACGCCATTGTAGACGTTGAACCGGAAGCGCCTTGCCTTGCCTTCACCCGCTATGGATGCGCCAAGATAGCACTGCCGCCCCTCCGCGCTGATCCTATCCGCTTCCGGAACAGGCTCACAGGTCTTTCAACAACGCGTATGCCTGCGATGGACACAGGCTGAAAAGTATTTCCTTTCAATTTACAATTCTATAGTAGCTTAATGTATTAAGACTTTCTGCAACTGCTCCCAATCTGATTCACTCACTGCCTTTTTGCGAACCAACGCCTGCTGCTGACCGTCAATCGAGAAAATCAACTTGTCATTCTCCAGCGTCACTTTAACAAGTTCCTTCCTTATCCTTATATCTTTTCTTTTGAAGATTGAATTATTAATAAAACTGAGGTGCATTTCTTCTTGCTCAACACCAATTAATAATAAATCAAATCTATTTAACTTAAAAATGTAAAGAAGAGTAATGAACATTAATACCATGCTGATAAAGTATAGGTATCCTTTTAAAGCAGGGACTGCCAAAAACAACACTAGCGCCAACAAGCCAATGCTAATCGACATCAATATGATCTTTTTTTCTAAAAAAACGCCTTTACACTTAATTGTCATACATACATCAGTTAATGAATTGTAATATATAATATTCTAAATGAAATTACAATTCTACAGTTGAATCAGTATATTATTAATGAGCTTTGATTGATTATAAAAAAACTAATCCCAAGAATCAAATCAACGTCTTTTCTTCTCCCAACGGGCTTTCCTGGCATTCACAAAAGCCTTTTTTTCCCGGTAGTTACTCACCAATACCGCAATTGAACATCCCAATCCAAAAATTCCCAGAATTACAACTGACGTAAAATTAAAATACACCGTCGTCACTGGGCCACATGATCATTGTATCTCCATCCAGCACCTTCATATCAATCAAATCCCCAATATTATGTTCTTCACAAAAACTTCCTCTGGTTTGCTTTTCGTACCTTATGCCATTGTAATCAAAGGTTACAAAATAAGGGACCGTACCAATGCACGCAGCGGGCTTCGCCACAAGGGTTATTTTTACTAATTTTCCATTCTGAGCCACGTTAAACTTGCGAAATGCCGTCGGCATTAAGAAAAACGATCCGACGAAAAATATTATACCCGCTATAAACACAAAAGTTTTTATGCTGCACTATCACATTAAAGTAAATTTCCATTTTCACTACTGGTCAGATACCAATATTGAAAGAGTTGTACATACAGTTGTATCGTGCTTCGGTATATGCGCTAGTTGCAGTTATTCTGCGTCAATTGCGCAATTTTTTAAAATGCTTATTTTGCAAAAGTGCCCCACTCAAGGGGCACTTTTGATTTATCAGCGCGAAAGACTTAACGCTTAATTCATCGGAAATACAGCTAAAATTCACTGAAGAACAAACGTCAACACGAATAGTAAAATAAAAATTACAAATAGATAAATTGTCAATATTATTCCGTCTTTTTCAACCACGACTTTCCCGCCTAATTCCATTTGGATATACCTAAGACATAATCCTCACTATTGATTATCGGCAATTTTATTAAACCCAGGCCAATTCCTAGAGTATTTGATATTTACGGAATCGCCGACCAAATACTTTGAATTATGTGAATTATTTTTATAAACCTTCCCATTTAAAATAAACTCATATGAATATGAAAATTCGTGACTCACAGGACTATTACCCATATAGTTTTTCTCATCGATAATTACTCCCTTTGTATACAATACATCTCTATTTAAAAAATAGTTGGCCACTTGGTTTTTACCGATTTTAAACAATAACGTACCCACAACAAATACAAAGAACAAGAACCATAGTATATACTTTGGGTGAACAGTTCTTCCTTTTTTACGTACATTTTTTTTCATCACAACAAATATTTTTGTCATACTAGTTTGTTCCTAACTTGCTTTGTTCCTTAACTTTATCCTTTGGAAGCATTACCATACACCTTGAAAGTACTTTCCATTAGTTTCCGCATTTTTTGTTGCAGCCTGATTGACGCTTTGTGTTACCTTTCCTCCAGTATTTCGAATAGCCGTTAAACTCTCCTTAAAAGACAAAGAACTCGTGTTCGAGTTCCTTGATTCTTTTATCGCTAACAGAAAAATTAAAACTGTTCTATTATGACATAAAGCCCGTGCGATATACACGGGCTTTGCTATTTAGCATAAAACAACTATTTATATTCCAATCCCCAATTATTTAATATGCTGTCTGCTCTATACTTTGTGATGTTATTCTCGTCAGTGCCAATCGACGGATTATAATATTTGTACTCCCAAACGCTTGTGTCGGTATACCTATACCCAACAGTCAATTTCTCATATTTATCCCTTACTATTCTGAGATAAGTATCTCCATCATAAAGTATACTTCCTGATTTCACTACTACAATCTTGGAACTCCTAAAACTTCCGCTATCAGGTCTGTTAACAGGATACCACACCTTCGTTTCACTTAACTTGTCATTTGTCACCCAAGTATCAGGCAGCACTGCTATACCAAGCCTCGCTCGTTCTGCATTAAAGGCAACTCCATATTTTCGCCCAGGCTGGAACACTAAATAATATAACTTATCCTTAGTCAAGAAAAAAATAACTGAAACTATTATAAGCAATGGATACCAAAATTTAATCCTTGTCTTTCTCACTATAATAATCATTTAAATAATCCGTAAATAAAATCTATCACCTTTTTGGATGCGCCTGTAGGCTCATTTCTATATGCTCTTCCATCCAATGCAGTCGACGCTCGTGGCGTAAGGTCTATTGGAGAATTTTCCGGCAATATTCTTTTACCTACGGCTCCCATTGCCTGATCCGCACTAGCCGGCGCTCCAACTGCTCCAAGAAGATCACCCAATTTACCTGGCACTTTAACAGCACCACCTAATGGCAAAGCTCCCAGACCTAATGCTTTATCCAAAAAGTCACTCGTTTTATTAATTCTATAGTCATTATACTGAATCTTATTAGTATTCCTAAAGTTCTCTAAATCCTTTGTTACACTTTGAAGTGAACTAACATCAAAATCTGATTCTCCTCTTGCGACTGACGCTTGTTTAGTAGTTGTTATATTAGCAACAACCTCATTATCACTATTTGTCGCCACTACATTAGAAGTTGTAGTTGTTATCACTGCTCCCTCTTCCGTTTTTACTCTGGGATCTGAGAATACAAGATTGGTTACACTAGTAGTTGAAGTTTTCGTAGTTGTATAAGTAATACCATTTTCTGTAGTTACTACTTTACTTGAAGAGGAACTAGAAGCTGTAACATGCAGTGTCTTATACTCATCCATCGTACTAGTTACTCTTGTAGGTGGATCATTCGGTGCCATGCCATCCGGATCTATAAACCTAACAGGATTATCAAACGCATAATTATATGGAGAGTGCCTACGCATTTTATCAGCCAGAGGATCCACAACATGCCACCTACCAATCTGCGCATCATACATCCTCGCCCCATAATCATACCACTCTAAACCTGTGCCGTTGGTAAATTCCTTCGACTGTAATTCTTTTCCGTTGTACTTGAAGTTGTTCGCCTCCCCAATGGCCTGTTTATCACTCAACCCCGCCATCGACAACCCAAACGGATAATAATGCGTCTCCTCCAGCACAGGCGTACCCGCCAATGCCACCGTCACGTTGTCAAAGAACACGTCCTGCTGCGTTTCGTTGCTGGTGTAGACATACAGGAACCCGGATTTCTCCATGATAATGTTGTCCTGCGCCAGGGTCTGCAGCTCGTCCGGCTGGGCGGCCACCTGTTTCACGCCGCTGGAGCCTTCCACTAAGTTAAAGTTCTCGTCGAACAGTACAAAGTTTAAGTACGCTTTGGGCCGGTCGGGGTTGTTCGGGGATTTGGGGTCCCGTTCCTTCATCCGGTTCCAGCTGTCGTTCACGAAGTTGTTGTTGAAGGGCGTACCGTTCGAGCCTTCCGATCCGCCGTGCCCGTCGGCCACCGCAGCGCCCGGGTTACCGAACGCACGGATCAGCGATGCGGCCATGTCGGCGGCGGGTGCGGATGTTTTCTGCGCTTTGTCAGGCCCCTGGGATTAATAGAAAGCTCTTGCGCCTAGGCGCACCGTATCCCCGGACTTTACCTTCAGCACCAGGCTCGGCCCGATGCGGCGGTCGGCGTCTTTACCGTTCAGTTTGGCGACGAAAGCGTTTTTATCGGCCTGCGGATCTTCAGGGTATCCAACTGGCTTGTCCGTCCGGGAAGCATCGATATTGCTGAACGTCGCGATTTCCACGGCCGCCTTCTCCGGCACCATGCTCGCCAGGTACAGCTGCTGGGGCGGTGATCTGACTTACTCCGTCCAAAACCTACTGGCACATCTATTAATAACGAGAAATACTTTGCACGTTTTTTTTTCCGGAGTGTTATTCTGTATGCATTTACAATGACGGGCGCCTGTTGAGGCGCTCGTTTTACTTGTTTACCAGATATTCGATTTTTATACGGAGTCACCGGCATTGGTTAAGAATCATTTTGTAGTAAATCGGCCCCGCAAACATTGTCAGAATTATGAGGGTAGATACTACTGCTACAATTGCAATACTTAATTTTCGGCTCTTGAAGAACGCAGGTTTTTCGGCAAGTATGGTTTCGCCTTTCCCGTATAGGAAGTAAAAATAGATAGAGGCGAATAATGATAATGCAACTACAAACAGCATTGGGTATTTGCCAACTGGCTGGCACTTTACATGCACGCTATATGTGCTGAGTATACAATTGATTAAAAGTGACAACATCGCTGCAAATGCCAAAATTCCGGAAAAAGCTGGAGACCCCGAGGTGATATAACGGTTATACACCTGGTAGTAATGATAAAAGAACACCTTAAAAATCATCGCGTATTAATCTTTAACTTCAATACCTAACAAGTTCCTCAAGGGGGCTCGTACATTCTCATGGTAACCTGGAATTTTGGGGTATTCCATGTCCTATTTCCCAACCGATACCCCATGCAGCGCCTTCAACTCCTCCTAAAGTTGAAAATGCACTTGACCCTTGTTCCAGTAACATTTGTGGTGTCCCGATCTCTTTATTTTCATAAGCAGATTGTGTATTTAAAGCATTATAAATTCCAATCGTCCACACCAAACCAGTCAGACCTTTGTTAAGCCAAGATACGGGATATGTTTTAATTCCGCCAACACTACCTCTCTTCCAGCCGTTTTGTATATTTTAGACTGAGGATTGCCCCATTTTTACGCATCAAGCAATTAAGTAGCGCCAGTGAAATTTTTTAGATAATCACCATTGGTATATTCCTCTAAAAATGTGGAATTACTACTATTCACGATGGTAACCGTGGCACTATTGCCATCTTGGGTTTTGGCCAGTAACATGCCATTTTCATCTTCGTACCTGGCGTCAAGAGTACCAGTAAGATCTATACGTAGAATTGTATAATTCCTTACATAGTTTATTGGAGATAATGATTCTCTTTCGTTCACCTACGGAAGGATCACATGCCATCGACCATCTTGCGCGTCATACAACCTGGATCCATAATTGTACCATTCTTGCCCCGGATCATTAGTAAACTCCTTCGTTTGCAATTCCTTTCAGTTGTATCTGAATAAGTTCTCTTTACCGATGGCCTGTTTGTGGCTCAGTCCCGCCATGGTCAACCCGAATGGTTAGTAATATACTTCCTGCCAAATGGCATCTTCTAAGGCTGAGTTGGACGCAACTCGGATTCATGAACGGAATTCGTATTCACTATCTTTCTCTTCCTATCAACAATCCAATAGATACTATGATCGATGATTAATATCTTTTAGCATAACCATATGAATGGGATTAAGCGGTTTGAACTTTGTGGCACGTCTCCGTATCTTGGATTTCTTCTTCCTAAAAATGTTGACTTTGAAACTACTTCCTTATAGTCAATTTTACCTGAGTTCCATCTGGGATACTTGATATCTGGTGAGCAATGTCACTATAATAATCCAGATACTTGGGAAAATTAAGGGTATGTAGGTTGTAAATTTCGTAATCACCTCCCATAATAAATGGCTTTATTGGTATGAGTCGAACATCGGGAGCAATAGGACCTTTTTCATTTATCCAGTCTTTCATTAGCGGCTCTCCTGTATAATAATCCAGTCTGGAATCCAAAACTTGTAACCAATCATTAAAATCATTCGCCATTACTTCCCTTTCCCCGGTTTCTGAATTGAAATAAATTATTTGAGTACTATCCTTTACAAAGGCGAATTGAAATCCAAACATATCCTGCCCAAAGAAAAACAGGTTTTCAGTTAACTTTCCGAAATATTGGCGAAGTAAAATATTAACATAGTTGCCATTTGTAAATGATTCTTCCCTGCTAAATCCATATATTTGAAAAGATCGGTTAAAAAAGAGCCCACCATTGTTTAGGCTCCTCATAAACGCTGTAAATGGCCCCACATTTACCGAATGTATGTCAAAATCAACTGCGGCAACCAGGAAAGGCTTTGATTTAATTGACAAATCTTGAGATGTAAGCATACTTTGAATCAAACCGGGCATAGCTATTACTATTTAGGTAGCATGAAAATTATAACTTTTATTTCAATACGAGTATGATCATGTACATTTCTAAGTTGTCGGCCGATAGACGCACTGATGCGGTGGGTTGATTAATTGATGAAGGCTTTCGCTTTGGTGTACGCATCGCCCTGCAGCGCAAGCAATTAAGACTCTCGCAAGATGACCTGGCTAAAAAGGTGGGTACTTCTGCGCCCATCATCGGAAGGTATGAGCGCAGGGAGATGAAGCCATCTATCGGGATGGCAAATAAAATTTCGGATGAGCTGGAAGTCACCTTCGATTACCTGATCGGCAGAACCGCCAACATGGTGCTGGATAAAAACTCTTCAGAGAATGGAAGACATTGAGGAGCCGCCTGAGGAGAATGAGAAGGTGTAATATATTATTGACATGGCCAACACGTACAACAAAACTAAAAAAGCATACTCCAGATAAAACCAAAGAACCCACACGATCTGCGCGGGTTCTTTGCCTATCAACCACAGTAAAATTAAGCGATAGCCTACCTTCAATTGATTACAACGTAATTATTTCACGATTTTCAAGTTATTGACGAACTTTTGACACGCTATAATTACGTATAATAAAGCGATACGCACGGTTTACTGCTGGATCACTCCTTAAATAAACGACCTCAATACTATCTCCTTCCTGATAGTCCTCATCATTAGCGAAGCCGGTATAGGTTTGATTTTCTACTTTAAATTCGTAGTTAATTCGAAAGGTGCCTTTACCTCCAACTTTGTACTTCGTTGTCACAATTCCAAGTTCAAACACACCGTTTTTAGCCAACCGCAAGTTTTGGATCGTTTTCTTTGAGGCAGGCACAATGATGACTGCCAGGAATACAATTCCAATGAGGTACCCTATGTGAACTTTTCGTCCGATGATTTTAACATAGCCGGGTTTGCTTGTTGCTATTGCCGCTTTCTTGCCACCAACCCTCCTTTCACTCATATGTCAATATTTTATTTGCTTCTTCATCTCGTTATCGACGGCTCTTTCTCCCGATTCAAGCGCGCCGCCCGCAGTCACACTTGCAGGAAGACTATTAACCGCATCGTTAGCTTTCTCTGCAACTTCCTGTGTGTTCTTAGTTGCAGTTTTCTGCCTTGACCCGCTCTGCCTTACTTAAAACAGCGCCCTCCGCTTTCGCAGCAGCTCTTGCGGTTTAAACAGCGTCTTTTGGAGCGTGGGCTGTAACCACTTTGACATTGGAAGTAGGGAGTTTTTCTGGTATTCCCCTCCCAATAACCCCAATATCGGTGTTATATACATAGCTGATTGTGCCCTTTATAAGTGATACTGATCGATCTTTGCAGGTTGAAGATGATTTATACGATCCAGTTATTTTCCGCTGGAACCTAATACGCAAATCTTGCAATGACCCGAAGTGATTAAATAGACTCAATCCTACCCACATTTTGGCCGCGCACGAGACCTGTGTTAACCTGGAATTCCACATGGGCCATTGTAACAAAAAAAGCATACGGTCTTTCTAAGAATACTTATCGAACCAATAATTTTTTTGATGATATCACTTTCTACAAGCCGACCATTTATGAAGCAATTGTATGTACCGAATACGGCTCGATTCTCTTGGAATAATAAACAATACATCCAAAAAACTGCGCGTTGATCACAAACATTTTCTCCCTATAATTATCGGAGCCTGCTTGCGCAATTAAACTTTCCTCATCATCTTTATTTTCGCTTGAAGAAATAAAATCTGACAGCTCCGCCCCAATATCAAAACTATACGTCATCGGGATTACGGCTGCAGATAAGTTTATTGCGCCCACTCCATTTTCTTCGTCCGTGATACTTACTGTACCATCAGCTTCCTCAATCAGATAGTTATTGGGTACTTTTACTGAAAATATATTTGATTTCGAGTTATACTCTTTCATAAAAATGCTTTAAGATTTTCGCGTGTTCGGGTTATAATAAATCACGCGCCCATTACTTCCTATTGCCTGTTCATATTGCGCAACAGCCCTTCCCTTTTCCTTCTGCCGGATAGCCTATTAGGGTTAAGTCCAACAAATAAAAACCATCGGACCTGCGCGGAATATTTGTTCTATCTGCAATTTTCAAGAAGGTTCCGGGTATATATCGGTCCCCAAAAAAGCCAGGAAATAATGACTAACGAGCTTATCAAAACAATTGTAAGACTAAGCCGATGGCTCCCCCAAAAGCAAGGCTTCTCCGACACAATCTTCTTCCCTTTGCCATGCTTCACATACAATAAGTAACTCACAATTAAGCATAAAACTGCGATTCCTAGCATTTGGTACTTACCAACTTCTTGACAGAATAGTAAAATACTTACAACATCGACAGCACCATTAACTAAAAATGAAAGCAAAATACCAAAAACAAATACACTTGTCGAATATGGTGTCAGATCAGTAATAACCCGATTGTATAGTAAATAGTAGTAATAAAAATAAACCTTGTATATCATCTCTGTTAGTCTTCAACATAAATACCCAAAATATTTCTTATCAATATACGTACAACAGTCACTAATTTCTTAAATAATATTGGCAAAATAGACAAGGTAATATACGTAAGTTTTGACAAGTAAAACTATGCGTTAAATAAAACCACCCTAACCCCCAAAAATCAATCCCCCCCTTTAAGAGTAGAGTTAAATAATACCTGGTTTAACGAACCAAAATCCCCTTCCTCATAATAGCGGCACTCTATGTCATAACCCTGTAATAGGGGTGCAACACTAGCCTTAAACCAGTAAATATCCTTATCCATATTAATTCTTTTTCATCAAAACATTTGTGTGAGGTATATAAAAATGCCGCTGGGTGCTTTAGTTAATTTACCCTCCACTTGCAATTCACCGCTGTTATAACGCACTCATGCTGCTAATAGTCCAGTACGCAACCTTGCAGGTAATCCATTGCTTTCGCGAAGCCGGCAACGCTTCTTTGAACGAGACGAACACTTTGGTCATTATGGCTACCTGCTGAAGAGCACCGGCCCGGAGAGCCTCCTTTCCGCTATCGATAAGGCGTACGACGGCGAGGAGTACCTGGATAAGCGGCTCGAAAAGGCCATGCTGTCCGAAATGATCATGGGAAAGCGGCCATCCAGCCGGGAAGTGCAGTTAACCAAGTGGGAAACGGAGATTTTGACGCTGATCGCATCGGAGCATACGAACCAACAGATCGCGGAGAAAATGTTTATCAGTCTGAGAACGGTGGAGTGTCATCGGTTGAATATAACGCAGAAACTCAATATCAAGCACATGGCGGGTTTGGTGAAGTAAGCGATAATGCGGGGGTTGATAAAGTGAAACATCAGTTGACATTCAATGCGATTCCGTCATTGGCTTGCATTCAGTGAATATCTAAAAAAGTTAAAGCCACGCTGATCGAAGGATCAGCATGGCTTTAACTTTCAGGACATGCCAATCACCTGACGATATATCCCGACCCGGCCTGCAGTGTGAAAGTATAGCTCGTATACGGGGAACCTGGGGTAGAAGAAGTACTTTCATACTGTATGACGCCGGCTTTCAACACTTTGCTGCTTCCAGTGCAGTTAAACCATTCATCTGTTAACATTAGAAACATCATAATTAAAACTTTCTGAAAGCAAACATTAATACGAACAACAAAATAAAATTTAATACAAGATAAATAGTCAAAACCACCCCTCCTCTCTTGATTTTTTCATCATCATACTGCAATGTTATTAATTCTGATGGTTTTACGAGATAATAAATTATTAAAAATATTGGAAGAAAAAGTAAGGCTAATCTACCATACTTCGCTATGCGCAATTCATCATTACCAAATGGCAACAACCCGTTCCAAATATCAAATTCATCAACAATAAAAAGGGCGTTACAATGAATACAATTCTCAGTTTCCAGTATTCCATATACATTTACCTTTGGAAGACTAGGTTTACCGGTATCATAACCACCCCACCGAATTGTACCTCCAATTTCGTATTCATATTGCCAGGTATCTCCAAAACTAAATTACATCCTGACATCTGTTGGTTGACGGCAAACAGTACAAATCTGCTCTACTGTCAATACATTGAAAGTACCCATATTAAACCGTTTTAACAGGCAATCCCATAGCCTGTAACAATCTTATCATTTTGTTATCCCTTGTTAATACAGTCCCGTTGTTATTTACGGGGCGAAGACAGACGCATCTTTGGGTTTAATCTTGCGACCTATTTAGCGGCTTCTTCCTGCTGCTTTGCGGAATACCGAAATGGGTTGCGGACAGGGCTATAGATAGCTGGTTTTCCAACATGTACCTTATTACCCCGACTTTTAAACTTCCCTCGTATTACCTGCCTGACAATGTCAACCCAGCCTTTCTCGACTGAAAGTAATGATCAACCCATCGTTTAACAGTAGTCCTACCTCCCCGAAACGCTGGGCGGCCGCCTTGACCGACGCTATACCTTTCAAAACATGCCGAACTACCGTTAACTTCTCTGCTAAACTGAACTTGGTACGTCTATCCATAAAAATGCCCCCAAAAAGTGTTCAACTTTTTGGGGCTGTACAGCGAGGCCCTTTTTTTTTTGCAGAGCAAACTTGTATCTTTAAGTACTTGAGGTATTATCGCAATACCTGGTTAATTTCGCTCCAACTTTCCGCCGGCACGGCCTTTTGCCTGAGAATGGCCTGTAATTGTCCGTCCATGCTGATCATTAGCTGCCCGTCACCCTGTTCTACTTTCACCATGTCTTTGGTAGTTTTGATATCAGGTCTCTTAAAAAAGCTATTATTAACAAAGGAAAGATAGATAGTACTTCCATCAACTGAAACAGTCAACAATTCAAACTTGTTTTTGTAAAAAATGTAGAGAAGGCTGATAAAAAATACTGAAGAGCACATCAAAAAAACATACCCAATGAATATATTCAGAAACAGGAACATTAATACGAATAGCGGAAGTTCGATGATCAACATCCATGACATCATGCTCGAAAGTAATACTGCTTTACATTTAACTATCATTTTACACTTTTTTTAATTTGTTCCACATAGGTTTTCATTTCCTGTATTTCCTCATTACTGAAACCAAGATTGTACTTTTCCCTGATATCTGCAATTATCTTTCCGTTTTTAATAATCCTCAGCGTCAGCGGTATCTGCCCACGATAGAACATAATGTGGGTATACTTGAAGTCCAGCTCTTCATATTTGATTTCCGTCTTAAATTTTAAAAACTGAAACTGCTTGTATTTCACAGTGCAAATGTTATGTGCATCATCAAACGATATATAATACACGAACCTTGCCTTTTTCCTTGCCATATATGCAATGCATAAAGCCAGTGCGGCAAGTTCGAAAAGTACGATATTGTTTAGATACTGTTTCAATAAGGCAGACAGAAAAGCCATGTGGCAAATAATCTGCGCTGTCAGTATGTCTTTCCAAGAAGGCACTACCTTCATTTTCCCTACGGGAATCTCAAAAACGATATTCATCTGATATACATATATTCTTAATATCCCCGGCGCAGGCGTTCACTTTAAAACTAAAATTGCTTTATTCCCGTGAAAAAGAAAAAAGGTCTCCTTCTTTCTGTGTGCACAAGACATATAATCGTTCAGGAATACCTTCACTAAAATCAATTTTTGTTGCCTGTTTGCAACCTCTGCGTGGCGCAAAAATCAATGCATTTTTCTCAATCTTATTTGGAAGATACCAAACAGCTCCTACATAATAACTCCCTAGGTATTTTTCATCCTTACTGTATATCAAAATCCGACAGGATGCTCTTTTTGAACCTTTGAACAAACCTGATATATAGGTCGAGTTAATGATCTTAAAAACTTCTCCTTTTTTATTTTGTAAAATTCCTAAATATCTCAATTTATCCGTACTATTATCGTCCCTTTTAAATGAATACACTTTACCAACTGCTGTTTTATTAAGAACCTTCAATACAATTAAATCTTGCGAATAAGCATTGTAATGCCCACTAAACAAAAGTAGTAATAAGACTATCGGTATAATTTTCCTACTTCTAATAGTTTGATGCTTGTGGCTTTTTTGATTCATTCATCATTTTCAAAACACCGCTTTGATATCCTGCTGTCCCCCCTCCATTATATTGCTCCACCGCACTATTCCATCCTTTAAATTTAAAAGTAGATTGTCCAGTACTCTTGTCATTGGAAACGCCCACTTTAAATCCTTTACTGCCTAGTATCCTAATCCCTGCAGAAAGTGAAGTCGTCGCATTAGGGGTCTTGTTTTTCTCAAGGCCATAAGCACTTTTCATCTCTCCTCCGCCCCAATCCAGCCAGACTGCGCTCACATTCAGCCACGGTAGAAAGAGCCCGCGCGACTGCGTGGGCTCTTTGTTTATTCAAGTATTTTAAGACTTCCGTCATCAGCAAAGTAATCTCCTATATCTTTCATTATGGAAACTGATTTTATAACATCGCCTTCCGCATAAATATCATACTCATTGTTTAAATTATCGTGATTACAAACCGGACAGGTGTCAGTTTCAAGTATCCCATAAACTTTTGCCTTTAATGTTCCCTTGACACCAATATCATTACCTCCCCATAAAATCCTATCTCCAACAACATACTGGTGCTGCCAGGTGTCTCCATACTTAAACTGAACCTTCGCTTCATAAGTGTTTTTGCAAAATGAACATTGCACCTTTGCAAGAAGTACGTTACACGCCCCATATCAAAAAGATTTAACTGGTAAACCCAATGCGTTCATAAATTTTACCATCTGTTCATCATTCGTTAAAACACTGGCTTTGTTATTTATTGCACCGCCTATAATACTTGCATCATTTAACCCAAGCTTTCGACCTATGCTCGCCGCGGCTTCTTGCAGACTCTTCACTTGACCGGAGGATGCACCCTTCCCACTAATTGTTGCCCCTATTTCCTGCATAAATGCCCTTAACGCATTCTTATCCCTTTGACCAAAAATTCTTTAGCCGCAGTTATAGATGCAATGGGTTTATCACCTCCTATCGCATCTTTCACGGCATCTTTACCTCCCTTTTCCACTGCATGAATCAATGCGTTATTATCCAAACTAATAACTGAACGCTCTAATGCTTTTGCTGCGCTCATTTCAGCTTTACCACCTGGTATAAATACTGCCGCCACTTCAACGCCAGAAGTTATACGAGACTTATCTTCTGTAAACCCACTCTCGTAACTTTTCCCAACTACAACTTCTGCCGCAGGGACTAACGGATTTACATAACGATTTACCGCTTCCACTCCTTCATTAAATAAGCCAAGAGCATATTGTCCCGCAAACTTTAGAGAAGAACCTACCCCTGTTGGTGCCGTTAAGGTATATTCCCTCCCCGTTACCATCCTAATTCTCTTAACAGGATCTCAGGGTCCTTCAGGCTCATCTCCAAGTAAATCACTAAACAATATCGGATTATTATAATTCGAAGCATACGGAGACCACATCTCCATTTTCTCCGTCTTCGGATCCACCTGCCACCATCTCCCAATCTGCGGGTCAAGTTCCCTGAACTTCGCACCATAATCTTCTAAACCCAGATCTCCGATCTTCTCTATGCCGTCGTATTTATAGCGGTTTTCAGGGTTATATATCGCTTTCTCACTCAACCCCGCCATGGTCAACCCAAACGGAGAATAATGCGTCTCCTCCAATTAGGGTAGATTACTTTATCGTATTGGGATCAGCTCCAAACCATGCATACTTTATAGTATTAAAATTAAAATTGTTACTAATTACATTCGTTTTCTTAGCTTCTTCAAAAAATTTCTCGTAAATCCTGTAATAATCAACTATTAGTTCAGGACAGTCATTTATTTCTTTTTGTGTTTCCCTATTAACAACGACAGGAAAACATGAATACATACTTGTTCCATAAGGATGTACAATCTTGTTTATCAAATAAAGAGCGTCGATCTGGATACTATAAATCTGTGATTTTGGCTTACCGATGCAAGTACGCTCGATTCCTTCGTAGTAGTATTTTCCAACTTTTCGGCAGCAAATTGATTGATCATTTTTGAATTTCAATAATTGCTCTATTATATTTAATTTAATGCTGTCTGATAAACCAATTATTCCATCCAAGTCATAGAAATCCTTAGGAGTAGATATGGTTGTATCCCGAGCCTTCACTATAATTACTAACTTATGGCCATCAATTTTGTCTACATCATGAAAGCATGTATCTTTCTGAACAGATATATGTTCAACTTGCGCCGCAGCCGGTTTTACGTAACCCAAGATTAAAAACAGTAATATGCTTGCTAAGACAAGTTCACGTTTAATACTCATAGTCAATTCCATCTAGTTACTTTTTGTTGTGGACAACCCGAGGTCTTTAAGTATTTTTGCAATTTCTTTAGGATCAACTATTTTAATGCCGGTTGCGGTACCTTTCAAAGGATCGTTATTCTTTATATTTTTAGTTCTTACGAATGAATTTTTCGCAGCGGGGCTCGCCACTTGCCCCTTGGATACATTTTCAATCGGCTTGAAAACTCCATGATCTGCTGACCAGAAATCGTTATTATTTCTTATAGCAGTGTGATAGATATTCCGTCCACTTTCGTCAGTTTCAATAAACCCAGTTGCCTCCATATCGTCGACCGTTGCGCCATCCTCTCCATCTATCTGATATCCATCATCCGCAAGAATTGTTTTGATAATGCTACTGCCATTTGAATTGTCTTCAATTACAAGTTGTGCTCCAGCAAACGCATACCCATGGCAATTCGAACAAGTGCTCATGGGGTTGTCTGCCCCTTCAACTTTCAACCTTCCACCTGCTCCATCGCCCCTTGTCACCTCTGAAGCAATTTCCCTTAGAGCATTAATTGGAGTTCCCTTATCGGTATAAATTGTGACAACCTCATATGTTGACTTATACTGATATTCGACGCCATTAACTGTCGTAAAGTTATCTCTTGATACTATATTACCTGTTGAAGTCGCTATGATCCTGCCTTCTTTGTCTTTTAATAATTCACCCCCTTCATCAATTATTTTGATTGGATTATTTGCTGCACATTGATACGGTGATAATGCAATATACACTTCCGAAAATTTATCCTGATTAAACAACCTCTCAAACTGTTGATCGAACATTCTGGCCCCATAATCATACCACTCCAATCCGGAACCCGTTGTAAACTCCTTCGTCTGTAGTTCCTTCCCGTTGTACTTGAAGTTGTTCGCGTCTCCAATCGCTTGCCTTTCACTCAACCCCGCCATGGTCAACCCAAACGGATAATAGTTACTGCCTCATTCTTGCTACTGGCAACTTTTTCAAAGAACCGGTTTTAAAGATATGCGTTTTTATCTTCAATTGAAAAACAAAAGGAAGGGCTAAAAACACATCCAAAGCGGGCGAAGGCGGCATTAGAGACATTAATCCGGAAGCGCCTTGCGCCGCCTTCGCCCGCTATGGATGCGCCAAGACTGCACTGCTGCCGATCAGGGAACTCCCCCCCCGTTCGCGGCAGGTCGTGTTCTCCCGCTCGTTCCTGATCTACCGCCCCGCCGCTGCATTGCCTTCCGCTCCGGAGCAGGCTTATAGGTCTTCCAACAACGCATATGCCTGGCCGTACTCCGCACACAGTCCCCCATCTTCCGCTGATCGCGCCAGCGCCGCCAGTTCCCGCATCGCGCACAAGTTGCAATGACAAGCCAGGCGCGGTGAGTAATGGAATACATGCCCGCATACATCGCAGGTAATTGTCCCGTGATCCGCTCCCAATGAAGGATTTAAAAACCATAACAGTTCCATTCGATGATATTTTAAAGGTTTAAGAAAATGCTTGATTCCGGTAACTTCCCATCCGCTCCCGCCACCTGACCACCGCCATGCGCGCAGGGTCCGGGGGCGGGAGTGTGAGCGAAGCGAACACGGAGCCACCGGTCACCCTGCGCCGCCGGCAGGTGGCGGACAGATATGAGGCAGCTCCCGGTCTTTGCGCGCTTCGCGCAAAGACCGGGAGCTGCCCGAACGCAGGGCATGGAAAGGGCGGCCACAAAGGTACGTTGCCGATAAAAGGGGACATTGACATGAGTACGCCCGCGCCCTTCCCATGCCCGCAGTGAGACCGCTTTTCCAGTTCTTACATATAGGGTGCGTTGAGGAGGAGGAGGTATTTTGCGTTGCCGCTGTCAAAGGTACTCGTAGCGATCCGTGTGGATGCCGATTTCTATAGGGTGATGCTGATCTAACTGCGCCTGCAGATCTTCCAGTCCGGAGAGCTGGTAACGCTGCGTACTGCTCGCATATTTGTGGCCGGCCATATACTGCACCTGCCGAACGTTATAATGATGCAGCCATTCCGTGATCACGCTACCCCTGATCTGCTGCACACTCCTGATCGCAGGATTCAGCTTTTTGAGAGCTTTCAGCAGCTTGCTAACTTCTTCCCGCAGGTAATGTCCGTTCAGCAGCCGCATGCCGCGCATCGCCGGTTTCGATAACTTCCCGTGCGCACGCAATGCTCCAACTGGCGCACCTTCGCCCCCCAGGTACTCTTGCACCTTTTGCATAACCTCTTCCCAGGATTTCATTTGCTGCTTTCTGGAAGCACAAATAAGTAACCTAAATTTGTTAACCCCTGCATTTACAAGGTTTTAAAAGCACTTTTATATAACTTTTGGTGAACGCATCGCCCTGCAGCGCAAGCAATTAAAACTCTCGCAAGACGACCTGGCTAAAAACGTGGGAACTTCCGCGCCCATCAGCGGCAGATATGAGCGCGGGGAGATTAAACCATCCATCGAGATGGCCAAGAAGATCGCCGATGAACTGGAAGTCACCGTCGATTACCTCATAGGCGGAACCGCCAACATGGTGCTGGATAAAAACTCCTCAAAAGAATGGAAGATATCGAAGCCCTGCCCACGGAAGTGAAAGAGAAGGTGTATTATTTTATCGACATGGCTATCACTTACAACAAAACTATAAAAGCATACTCCAGATAATAAGCAGTAGAGCCCGCGCGGATCGCGCGGGCTCTACTGCTTATGTTAAAGAGAAAATAAGCTCCTTTTCAAAATTGGTGGAGTTGACAGGAATTATTTCCAAAATTTCCTCCTCACGATACAACTCATAGGGATCGAGTAAAAGAATGATACAGAATTCACCAATTGTATTTTCAACAAGATACAGTTCAATATTATCAACCTTTACATCGAAACGGTACTTCCCTTTAAATTCAGAAAGACTTTTCTCCCGGATAGCAGTTTTAATTTCTTCAATACCTATTTCCGAATAAGGAATCCCAAATAGAAAATAAGCATTTCTTATCCTTATGGAAATCCCATTCCTTTCAAGGCTCTTTCTAAGCTTTATGAAATAAGGATTTCTATTTTCAGGATTGAATATTTTTTTTAAAAAGTTCATATCTATTCATATTATTCCGCAACGGTTTCATAAATTGTTTCGCCTGTAAAAGCGCCGATTAGACCACCACCAATACTACCAACAATCCCACCAATAATTGCACCAGGAAGAGCTCCAGCACCTCCAAACCACACGCCAATTCCTGCGCCTACTTTTGCTCCTAATTCACCACCCACTGCAGCCCCCAGCAAAGCTCCACCTTCTCGTGCAATTGCTTTGGGTTTATTTTCAGCTGTAGAAACATTATAGACTGAAATTCCAACAGCGGCGACTCCCCCAATTTTCCCTAGTGTACCAAGCCTATCTACAGTTTTATTAACGCCTGCATTTGTTTTACTCGCGGTCCCCCCTGTTCTGCTCGCCTCTTTTGAAGAAGGTCGCATTTTTTCAGCTACTTCAAGCATAACAGCGGGAGTCTTTGCACGCGCTTCCATTTTCGCTTTTGTCCTTCCGGCTCCATCTGTAGGATCTAATTGGGAAACGGCATTCTTATATTCGCCACGAACAATTTGTGCGACCGTTAATGTAACAGCAGTTGTAGTTAAGACACTTTGCGTTCCTCTTACTGCAGGATTCGTAGTATCTCCTAATGGATCATTGTTAATCAAGGGGTTGTTATCAAATGCAGAATACGGGCTTAATTCGCTGTTTGGCTTAGGGTCTATTACATGCCATCTTCCTAACTGCGGATCATACATTCGAAACTGAGTAGAATACCACTCCAGCCCTCCACCATCAGAAAATTCTCTATTCTGAAGCTCAGAACCTTTGTTAAACTTAAAACGATTCTCCGGGTTGTAAACCGCCTTCTCACTCAACCCCGCCATCGTCAACCCAAACGGATAATAATGCGTCTCCTCCAGCACAGGCGTACCCGCCAATGCCACCGTCACGTTGTCAAAGAACACGTCCTGCTGAGTCTCGTTGCTGGTGTAGACATACAGGAACCCGGATTTCTCCATGATAATGTTGTCCTGCGCCAGCGTCTGCAGTTCGTCCGGCTGGGCGGCTACCTGTTTCACGCCGCTGGAGCCTTCCACTAAGTTAAAGTTCTCGTCGAACAGTACAAAGTTTAAGTACGCTTTGGGCCGGTCGGGGTTGTTCGGGGATTGGGGGGCCCGTTCCTTCATCCGGTTCCAGCTGTCGTTCACGAAGTTGTTGTTGAAGGGCGTACCGTTCGAGCCTTCCGATCCACCGTGCCCGTCGGCCACCGCAGCGCCCGGGTTACCGAACGCACGGATCAGCGATGCGGCCATGTCGGCGGCGGGTGCGGATGTTTTCTGCGCTTTGTCAGGCCCCTGGGATTTATAGAAAGCTCTTGCGCCCAGGCGCACCGTGTCCCCGGACTTTACCTTCAGCACCAGGCTCGGCCCGATGCGGCGGGCGGCGTCTTTACCGTTCAGTTTGGCGACGAACGCGTTTTTATCGGTTTGCGGATCTTCAGGGTATCCAACCGGCTTGTCCGTCCGGGAGGCATCGATATTGCTGAACGTCGCGTTTTCCATGGCCGCCTTCTCCGGCTCCATGCTCGCCAGGTACAGCTGCTGGGGCGGATTGGTCTCGGCCAGTACGATGCGGACGTTGCCCAGGTGGTCTTTCATGAAGTAATCGAAAGTGAACCCGCCCGCGGCAATGGGGCGGATGCGGCCTTCTTCATGAGAGATCAGCTGCAGCTCATCATTTTCATAAATTACCGGTCCCATATAGTCGGTCCGGGTAGATTTATTCGGCGTCACCGTCTGATCAGACACGATCTTGGCCAGCTTGCGGCCGGTAGCGTCGTAGATGTAGGAGATCGTGCCTTTGCCCGTGATGCTGATCGTTTTGGGCAGGTTCAGCAGGTTATATTGGATCGCCGATATTTTCTTGTTTTCATCTTTGACAAGGTTGCCATTCTTGTCGTAAGCATAATCAAACGTTGCGGCGGTATTCTGGTCGGCAAAGTCGCCCAATGTGGTGGTTGGGTCGTTGGCTGCGTCAGTTATTTTGTACAGCCTGTTACCTCCGGCAACGCCGGTGGTATCGTAGCTGTAAGCCAGGTTGTCGATCAGTACGTTTTCCGTCGTACCTTTCTTGCCCCAATGACGCATTTGCTTGATATTCCCGTTGGCGTCGTAGGCCGTGGCGGGATCAACGCCGTCGCCCATAATGGCGTCGTAAATGGTGCCGGTACGGGCGTAACCTGTACCATTGGACGATTGTGTAAAGTAGCCTTTGAGCAGCCTGCTGGCGGCATCGTAGGTATATGCATACGCATTGACAGTGGGCACGGTGCCGGACGTGATTTTGGTCCCCTTCCAGGTCACTCCGGCGATGTTGCCATTGTATTCCTTGTTTTCGAACCCCTCATCAAAATGCAGCTCCTGCCCGAAGTAATGTGTTTCGGCGCCGGTGAGCCATTTGCGGTTGATGCCTTTGTTCCAGCCGCGGACGTTATAGGTGTAGTCCATACTTTCGACCACCGCCCCGGCGGCGTTACGGAATTCCTTGCGCTGCAACTGGCCGAGGGCATCGTAGGTATTGGTGGCGATTTCCCGTTTATAGGCGGTGTTGTCGTTCAGCTGTTTGGTCACCTTTGTCACGCGGCCGGCATGGTCGTAGGTGAGGTTGGTAAGCAGCTTCGATTCCCCTGCCGCTCCAGCTTTGGGATTGCTGTGATACTGATAGGTGCTGAGCGTTTTACCGGAGAAGTCATAGAGGCTGGTCAAGATATCGGTCCCGGAATGAATGTTGTCGCTAAGCACTTGTACCGGGCGTCCTTTGGCATCGTAGTACGTGGTAGTAACCAGGAACCGGTCGGTATCGAGCACCCGCACCTTCGTGCCGGTTACCAGGCCCTTGGTCTGGTTACTGATGGCGACGGGCTCGGCGTACAGGTTAGTGCCTGCCTGTGGTTTGGTAAAATAGGCTGTCTGCGCTGGTTTGGCTCCGGGGTAGTCAGGTGTATCGTAATAAGTATAGGTCAGCGCGTAGAAGTTATTATTGAGATTGGGCAGGCTGAGGGAGGAGGTAAATGTTTCAGAAATATCCGCCATGGCAGGGTCTGTCAGGATTTCGGCGGCTACGCCGGTGGGCGTCTCGAAGCCATCCGTTAATTCTACGCTTACTCTGGCTTTATATTCATTGACATTCGTCTCGTACCGGGACACGACAAGGTTGTCTACCGCTTTTATCCTGGTGGTCACCGAACTGGCCGAACTGGCCCCTCGCATGTAGGAAACCAGCGCGTCGTGGGTCAGCGTGCTGGAATAGATCCCCGTCAAGGTGGGCCGGTTCAGCTCGTCGTAAATCGTGGCCATCCACTTGCCGGTTACCGCGCGCAGGTTACCGTCGCGGGAAAGGACCAAGCGGTCGCGTTGGTCGTACACCATTTCCACGGGTTCGGCGCCGGGCACTTTCTTGATAATCATCCGGTTGCGGCCGTCGTATTCATAGCGGAAGCAAAGGTTGTTTTGTACCTCGGCACTCAGCGCCCATCCGGCACCAGCCAACCGCTCCACCGCCCGGGGCGGCAAAACGAAGCGGAGATTACCCAGGTCGTCGTAGGCATAATATGTGCATAGCCAGCCGGTGTGGTTGGCACCTGGTGTAGTGTCGATCTGCACTTTTTTTAAAATCACCTTGTTTTCCTT
This sequence comes from Chitinophaga rhizosphaerae, assembly GCF_003958645.1. Taxonomy (GTDB): domain Bacteria; phylum Bacteroidota; class Bacteroidia; order Chitinophagales; family Chitinophagaceae; genus Chitinophaga; species Chitinophaga rhizosphaerae. Next base: position 37,403 of record NZ_RXLO01000017.1, on the reverse strand, counting down.
GTCCCTATATTCAATTACCTCTTTACCGTTCTCTTCCGTCGTTACGTTTTTGAACAGTGTGCCCGCGGGATAAACGGCAGACGACGTAATGGTGGACGTCGGAATATTGCCAGACAAGGTGATTGCCACCTTCCATATGCGCACTTCGTCGGCAGCGGTGTTGACCAGGTATTGCATGCCGGTCCCCCGTCCGGAGCCTGTCCAGTTATTGCCCGGCGCCATTGCTTTAGTGACGCGGTTCAGCGGGGAGGCCTCGAATTGGGTCTCGCTATAGAAAATTTCTTCCCGAGTGTTATTGGCGGTGGTGAGGACACCCTCATAAAAGGTTTTCTGTTCGTTAAAGGGATTAAGCTTGAATGCCCCGTCGCCCACCCCGCTTGCGTAGGGCAGGTATTTGAAGGCTTCGCGGCCGAAGGCATCGTACACTATCGGCGCCACGAGGTCTTTCACCGATGGCGATACGCCTTTGGAGACGGTTTGCAAGGGCCTGCCGAGACCGTCGAAGTAGGCGGTGGATTGGGGAACGTTTTTCACATCCGTGGCGGAGATGACCAGCGCCGGATCGGTGAGCGGCTGGTTAGGGCTCCAGGTGCGGACATAGTTCACTTTGGTGCCGCCGGGGTAAGCTACCGGAACGGCGCGCGCGGATTTCACGGCCGGCACGCTGCCGTTGGGTTTCTGGGCAAAGGCGGAAGCGGTTCCCATTATTATTGAACCAAGACTTAAAACTACGCAGGTTAACCTACAATAACAGCTAGTATAAACTCGCTTCATTAGCAATCAGGTATTGGGTAAAAATTGGTATTATATATAGTCTTACAGTTTATTTGTCTACGCCATCAAGGATTAGACACTTCCACGACAAATGGATAGGGATAAAGCGAAAAAGACTGAACACCACTTATAGTGTTATCCTGGCCATTTATGGATACTGTCAAAGGCGTACTGCAGGAAAACTCCAGCACGTAATTAATGCCCGTCGGCAAACTGGCCGCAAATGCCGGTACGCCGCTTTCATTGCCCATGAAATCTTTCAGGACTACAATGTTGCCGCTCGTAGTTTCTTTGATTCTGATACCAAAACCGCCGCTCACAGGACCATTCTTTATACGAACGTAAAAATTGGGATTTCCGCAAGTTCCGTTGTCATTGGCATATTGTTGTCCGTTAGATTCCAAATCAGCCTGGGCTTTGGCGTTGGCATCCGCCTGCGAGATAGCGGAGGAGTATTTGCCGGCAGGAACGCTATAGCCAATCGTTGTGCCTGTCAGGCCGCCCGTGCAATACTTCGTGAAATATCCGCTTGTAGCCTGGTTGAACCAATAACACGAGGCATTGGTATTGGCCGTAGCCTGCCCATAAGTATTGATCTCATTTTGTGCCAGGGCATCTGCCGCAGCCTGACTGGTATAAACAACGTATTTTCCTGCCGGCACGATATACAACGTTGTACCTGCTGTAGTACCTGCAGGACAATTATTTCTATAGAAAGTCTGGGATCTGTAACTGTTGGCAAAACCCGGAGGACAAGTACCATTTGTATTGGCGAAGTTCTGTCCATTTGCCTGAATGTCTGCCTGCGCTTTGGCATCAGCATCTGCCTGACTTATGTTCGATATATACTTGCCGGCAGGTACAAGGTAAGTAACTTGGGAGCCCTGAAAACCGCCTGAACAGTTATTCCGGAAGAAATTGCCACTGGCGGCGTTATTGCTGAAAGTAGCGCCGAATTCATCCTGCCTGATTCCGTATTTAAGTTGTTGCGTAATTTGGCGCTTTGCATCGCGCTTGATCGTCAGCCGCCCAAGTCCATCGTACTCAAAATATGCCGGGATACCTGTTATCCCTGCCTGGGCAGTGGTGCCGATCAGCGGCGAATAAGTAAAAGTATTCATTTGCGCGTCTTCCGGAAACATCCTCACTTCGTCAATTCCCCCACTCCCCTGAATAGTAATGGAAGTTGCGCCTGTAATAAAACGTTGATGGAATGTCCATTCCCCGGACGTGAGCCCGATCGACGAGCTGGTGGTGTTGTTGATACTGGCGCTCGCTCCATTCTTTAGCCAGAATGTGACAATGTAACGTTTGCTTGCGGCAAGTCCGTTATAAACGATCGCCCCGTTCTGCAGCAAATAATGTTTGTTGCCGGTAATACTGCTTCCAGAAGTACGTATTGCGGAAGCCACCAGCCAGTTCCCTGTCCCGTCAGCCTCAAAGCTGGTATAGGCAATTTCGTTCCAGCCGGCATTGGTTACTTCCGCAATGGGGTATTGCTTCGCGTAATCCCATATGTAACTGTTCTTAAAGTTATTCTCTTTGTATTGTTCCAGCAGATTTCCGTCAGCATCGTATTTGCTGTACACCAGCAACGGAACGTAACCGGAGTTGACTGCAAGCGCACCGCCGCTAATGGATGCAGGTACGAATCCGGTTACGGGAGCACTGTTAAGTACTTTATGAATTTTGTAAGGAAAAGGCTGGGTCGGGTAATATGATGTCATCAGCGTGGAAAGCATGACTTTCCCTGAGCCGTCTGCATTACTGCGATAGCTGGTTTTTTCCACTTCGGCATCGAGGATGTTCTTACTGGTAAGTGATTTAACTCCAGCTGATAAGTCATCTGATGCGGTTAATTGTTCAAAGTCACCTGCATATTTATATTCCGTAATAATTTGCTTGCCATCACTTCCGAAGGTCTTTTCCCTTAAAAGACGGCCGTTGGTATATTCAAAATATTTTTTGGTTTCCGTTATGCTTCCATCGGTGCCGTAAGTTTTATCCAGTTGGTAGCTCAACAACTTATGGCCGCCCTTAATGTAATATTGGTCATAATTGAAAACGGAGGGCTGTCCTGTGAGATAATAATCGAAAATACCGGGAGAAACAGGAGCTTCGATGGTTTTGATATATGGCGCAACTTTGAGACCGCTGAAAAGCGTAGTGAAAATCGGGGTATATTCGAATGATTGCTGGCTTACGAGTCCGCCGCCAGCCGCTGCCGATTTGTAAACACTCCGTTCCAACAATCTGGGTTCATTGTCGTATTCGTATTCCCGAACCAGCGGGGCGCCAAATTCCTGCTGGCGGGTAGAATAAGTGGCTACCTGGGGTAATGAACGGTCATACTTTTCAATTATTTTGCCATTAGCCTCCGATCCGTTACTGCTGACTGACTCTTCACTAACTTCGTTATACCAAAGCCACGATGATGATATCATCCCATCCAAGACTTCGCTGTTGAGGAGGGATGAATAAGTAATTTGTTTTAAAGGGGTGAAATTGAATTTGAAGATACCATAGAGCAACCGTTCCTGCACGTCGTATTTTCGAGGCGGGAAGCATAGTCCGATGCCAGCGCCATTGCCATTTGGTCCATAGTTGTATGTTTTCTGCAACACTGATTTTCCGAAATGATCGAAGCTTTCTACACGTTTAACACGAAGGCCGGCACCTTGCGTAACATTTTCACCACATTTATATTTATTAGCCTCATACATGTAAGTAGTATATCCGCCAGTTGGGTAAGTTATTTTTTGGAGGGTGAAGTGATCCGGTGTTTCATCAAATTTGTTCTTGCCGAAGTTGTATGGAAAAATCTCAGAAGCATTACAGGCGCCAACCAGCGTGCCGTCGGGCAATTCATCCTCAAAATTGTGGGCGAGCACAGAGAGAGATGCCAGGTATGTACTCTGAACGTATGCTGATTTATAATAGCCAAAAAGGTCATAGTCCAGGCAAAGGCCCATTCGGTTGTGGTAGTCGAACGAATACGTCATGGATTCTACACCCGTAGGGTCCGAAATACGGACCGAATCCAGATAGCGGTTAGACATAGCGCCGTAACTGTAATAAAACTGGATTTTACGGATTAGCTGATCACCGGCAATGGTGCGGATGTTGATTTCATTCAAAATTCCTGATACAGCGGTACGGATGAATACAACTTTTTCCTTTTCGGTTGTAATGGTGGTTGGAAAACAGGATTCGTAGTAGGAAGACGGGCCCTGGTTTTCACTCAGCTTCATTTTGGGATGATAACAATCGTCTGTCTTGTCACCTCCTTTTGTAATTGTCACGGTTGTCGTAGGGATCGGTACCCGGCTTTCCGTATATTTTGTATATCCGAACTGTATCTTTTTCCCTGCGGGAGTGAGGATACGGGTAAGGGGCCAGCTGGTAGGGTTCATTTCACCAGGAGCGTTGGCCATCTCACGGATCCCGCTTCCATCTTCATACTTGCCGAAACTATACTGAACGCCGCGCGTGTCCGTAAGGTTGAAATGACTGATTCCAATACCGGATTCTGTACCATAACTGATGATGTTGCCTGGTCTGGCATTGAGGAAGCTCAATTTCCCGACAGCATGGTCGCCGATGAGCAGGTTGGCGCTGATTTGGTCGGTCGACAATGTGAAGATATCGTATTGACCGTCTGTAAAAGTATTTGGTCCCGACAGGAACCTTTCCGCGTCTGGTTGTAACAGGAAAGTGGAAAGGTAAAAGTCACGGTTGAGTTTATTCTGGTTGTTGAGTACATTCTGGATAATATCCGACTGTGAGGCCCAGGTGGTCTTTTCGTCGGGGAATCCGTAAATGGTCCGACTGATCCGGTACCCTGGGTTCAGTACCCAACCAAGCCCTACATCGCCACTACTTTGATTATAGCGAATACCCGACGCATGATACGACAGCCGGATGGGGATACTGATCCCGCCAACTTCGATATTATAAAGATTTACGCCAATTTCCGGCAAGCCATTTGCCAGATTCACCTTGTTATTAATAAATTTTTCGAAAGCCTGGGAGCTGGGTGAAGGAGGAACGATTTGCCTGAGATCCTGAGTACGACCTGTAAACACGCAGCAAAAAAGGACCAGGGCAAATAACAATGTTTTCATGATCAGGGATAAATTTTTTAAAACTTGAGTAGCGGGTCAAGGCCCGAAAGTACAAAAAATTTCAAACCCGATTATTACACAATGTTAATTTTTCCTGAAGGGATTTTAGTATTCGTAAAAATTGAACGTTACCGACATATCAATAGGAACGCCCACAGATTAGTACCATATGTAGACGCATTTCAATTCGCAGAGGTATCCCTTGCTTTAAAAAATCATTTATCACGTCGGCACATTGATCAAATCCATCAAGCTTTTCACCCCGATCATTTTCGCGCTCGTATACCCCTCCGCGTAAGGCACCCCGATCATCTTCCCGAGCATCTTGGCGCGGTACAAAACGCTGTCGAAGAATTCGGGGGATGAAATGTAGGTCTGCGGTTCGTGGTCTTTTTCGGCGAGGAACTGCGTTTTGAAGCATTTGATCGCGGCGATCTTCTGCTCGATCACGTCGGTGATGTCCACCACGAAATCGGGCTGCAGGAAGCGGTCCTGGATGAAATGGTACACCTGCGCCGGGCGCCAGGCGTGCTGCGGCTGCCCGTCGTCGCCGAGGGTCTCGATCTTACGGAGGCCAGACATCCAGGCGGCATCTCTCACCAGTTGCGAAGCGCGGCCGTGGTCGGGGTGTCGGTCTTCCGTGGCGTTTGTCAGCACGATGGTGGGCCGGAACTTGCGGATGGCGCGGATCACGGCGAGCTGATCGTCTTTCGTGTTCTGGAAAAAACCGTCGGCCAGCGCGAGGTTCTCGCGCACGTCGAGACCCATGACTTTACAGGCGTCCTGCGCTTCGATGAGGCGGCCTTCCGGCGTGCCGCGCGTACCGAGCTCGCCGCGGGTAAGGTCTACAATGCCGGTCTTCAGGCCCTGGCGGGCGTGTACCATCAGGGTGCCTGCGCAAGACAGCTCCACGTCGTCGGGGTGCGCAGCGATGGCGAGTATATCCAGTTTCATGATGCTCAGATTTTTGCCCGGCAAAGTTCGGGTTTAGGACGGGATGTACCAAATCCCGGTAGGTCAGGATCAGTTAAAACGGTTGTAGAGCTGGATTTCCTGGACGATCAGCTCGATGTCGCGATCGTCTTGCGAATTGAATTCGCTTTTCAGGTTACCGCCGAAAAAGAACGCCACGGTCTGGTACATCCGCGCGTTGAATCCGCCTTTCAGCTCCTTGATAATCTCGTAACAGTTCTCCCCTGTTTCGCGGTGGATGAGTTTCATCAGCACTTTGCCCTGGTACACCGACAAATTCTCCAGTTTATCGCCGAACTGGGCTTTCAGTTCCTTTTCCTTGCTGGCCAGATACTCTTTCCGCTGCTTTTTGGAGGTGCAGCGGTCGAGGTCGCGGCCCACGTCCTTGAGCACCCGGGAGGCCGATACGGCATAAGGATACGTCACGTACACGGCATTGCGCAGGCGCGTCCAGCGTTCGCGCTCCTTGCGGAGGCGCTTCGGCAACCGGTCGTACACATTAAAAATGGAAAGGGTGATGGAAGGGATGGTATCTGTCCCGACAACGATGGCGCGGACGGCGACGGAATCTCCTGCGGGCCTTTGCTGGGCAAAAGACCGGCCTGTCAGGCACAGGAAAAACATCAAACAGCAAACCGCTAATCGAAGCACTGGAACGTATTGGTTTCTCCCCAAATTACGCAATTTTTCAATTCCCGTACATATCCCGCCACCATGCTTCAATGGCCGCTTCCACGCCCGGCACGTCGTGAGACGTAATGTTGGAGCCGATCACATGGCTGCCTGCGCCGGGAATGGCCACCGCGCGCTTTTTAGCGGCCGGCGTACCCAGTTTTTCGTGCATGTCGAGGATGGCGGATACTTTCACGGTGTGGTCCTGCTCCTTTTCGTTCCTGTAAAAGTACAGGTTGAGGACAGGCTGGTCTACCCGCGCGAAGAGTTCCGGCTTCATGGTATGATCTACCAGGTTTTCCAGTTCCACCGCAGCTTCCAGGCGGTATTTGGTATACCAGTATTTCGCTTTTTCAGGGTTGGCGGGCGTAGATTCGTCGTATTTGCCGCGCTTCACCGCCCGGGCCACCATGAGGCCCCAGGGCTCGTCGAGCATACCGACCATAGGCTGGTTGATGGCGATGTTGGGCGACATGTTAACGACGGCCTCCACATCATTCGGGAACTGCGCCGCCAGCATAAGGGCCAATGTGCCGCCGGTGCTCGTTCCCATGACGATCACCCTATCCCCCAGCTGCTTCCCGATGGCGAGGGCTTCGCGGGCGTCTTTCCAGAGCCCCTGGGCCGTCATGTCCAGCAAAGGCTCGGGGGTTTCCAGGCCGTGGCCGTCGAGCCGCGACAGGTACAGGTTGAATCCGTGCTTCCGCGCGAAATCGGTGTGAACGGGGTACCCTTCCCTTTCGCTGGCCGAAAATCCGTGTAGGTACACCACGCTGAAAGGCGTTTTATGAATGGAATCGCCCGCCCAAACGATCCTGGCCCTGTTGCCGGGCCGCGTGTTGAACCCCGCTTCCTTCTTGTCTACATATGCCGCCACCTGCTCCGGCGACTGTGGCACCTTGGGCAGGGAGCCCTGCAAATCAGGCGGAGCGGGCTTGGGGCCGAGGATGTATATTACGGCCAATACAGCCAGCACGATGAGAAGAAAACGGAATATCCTGCGCATAGGAGAAGGGTTTGCTCTTGCTAATATAAATAAAAAGGACGGCCGCATGGACCGTCCTTCATATGAATATTCAGTTATATATTATTTGCGTATCCGCTGACGGATCGCCATGCCGAAACCGACGGCCATCACGATGATGCCGATCCACAGCACGTTGATCCAGGGGAAAACGAGCGCTTTGAGCACGATGTAATCCATCGGCTCGCGGGTTTCCTTCAGTTCGATCTGCACTTTATTTTCGTTCGGCAGGATCCTGGTGAACTTCACGGCCAGGCTCAGCGGCGCAATGGTGTCTGCCACATTCGCCTGGAAGCTGCTGTCGCGGATGAAATACACAGGGTTGATGCGGAAGTCGCCATTGTCGCGGGTATGCACGTAAATTTCGGCACCTACGGCAATGTCTCCCGGCTCGGGATGGTAATTCTTCTGCTGCGGTTTCGTATTCAGGTTTTCCAGCACCATGAACCCTTTCGAGAAATACACGGTATCTCCCTGGGTGATGACGTGCGGTGTGTACGGCAGCGTATCGGCCGGGATGTCTTTCCTCGGTACGGCGGTGATGTAAGTAAAGATATCGCGGGTGAGGTAATGTTTGGAATCCGGGTTCGGCGTGATCCCTTCCTGCCCTTTCACATTGAGATACGCATCGGGATACAGCGTAAAACGCTCCGTGGGCTCGTCTTCCAGCTTCGCCTTCCGCTCATATTCAACGATGTAAAGGGTTTTGTCCTTGTCCACCGTGCTGATGGAATCGCCGCGGTAGGTCACGAAATACGGCCCCATCTGCACGGGCAGGCCTTTGGGCAACATGAGGTTTTCGCGGGAATTCTGTCCGCTTTCCTTCGTGAAATACCCGCTGAGCACGTTCATCGAATCGATAGACAGTACCTCTTTCTTACTGGAGGAAATGAGGATCCCCAGCAGCATGAGCCCGAAACCGACGTGTGCCACGGAGGCGCCGGCAGCTTTGGTTTTGCCTTTCAGTACGGTGATGATGTAGGTGATATTGGCCACGATGGCGTACACGCAGGCGAACAGCAAGAGGTAGATGCCCAGGAGCACACCCGCGCCGTAGTCGGTATAGAAAATACGTCCCGCCACGCCGATGAGCACGGCGATGGCCACGGAGATCAGCGTAGGCCAGGCCAGTTTTTTGGCCAGCACGCCTTTGGGCGTATCCTTGTATTTCATGAACTGGGTGACGGCCGTGAGCAGGGCGATGATGATCGCCAGCCATATCTGCACCTTGTTGTAATGCAGCATCACGTCTGTCGGCGGTGCGAATTCTTCCAGTTTGAACAGCTTCCTGATCCCGGAAATATCGAGCAGTTTGTTCCAGACGGGGATGGAGGTGAAGAAGGTCACGTGCAGCGCGCTGACGAGGAGCACGAGGGCGCCGACGAACATCCAGAATTCGCGGGAATAGGTGCTTTCTTCCTTTTTCAGCGTCGGGATCTGCTTTCCGCGGGCAATCAGCATCCAGAAGGCCGGAACGGTGAACATGCCCATGAACACGAGAAGCTGGCCGCTCATGCCGAGGTCGGTGAACGAGTGCACCGAGGTTTGGCCGAGAATACCGCTACGCGTTAGGAAAGTAGAATATAAAATGAAAACGAAAGAGATCAGTATGAAGAAAAACGATGATTTGAGTGCGTGGCCAGACGATTTGAAGGCCAGCATGGTGTGAATGCCGGCTACCAGGGTGAGCCAGGGAACCATGGAGGCGTTCTCTACAGGGTCCCAAGCCCAGTACCCGCCGAAAGTGAGCGATTCGTACGCCCAGGCGGCGCCCATCATGATACCTACGCCTAACACCATGCCGGCGAAGAGCGCCCAGGGCAGTGCGGGCTTCACCCATTCGGTGTACCGACGCGTCCATAAAGCGGCCACCCCATATGCGAAAGGCACGATGGTGGCGGCGAAGCCGAGGAACAACACGGGCGGGTGGATCACCATCCAGTAGTTTTTCAGCAGGGCGTTCAGGCCGTTTCCGTCCATGAACTGCTTGAACTGCATGTAATCCGGGTTATTGAAAATGGGTAGCGTCGGATCTTCCTGGCGGATGAGCAGGAACGGGTTGCTGCCGACTTTATAGTCGAACATGTAAATACCGATCAGCATACTGCCAAGACAGACCTGCGAGAAGGCGAGGACCGCCATCACGGGGGCTTCCCACGATTTCGAGGTGTTGATCAGGATGATGCCCAGCACGCTGTGCCAAACGCTCCACAGCAGGAAGCTGCCCTCCTGCCCTTCCCAGAAACAGCTGAGGAGGTACTTCACTTCCAGTTCGCGCTCGGAGTGCTGCCAGGCGTACTTATATTCGAATAAGTGGTTGGAAATGATGTAGTAAAGTGTGGCGAACACGGCAAAAACGGAAAATGCCTGTATGTAGAAACTCCACCGGCCGATTTTGGCCCAGGAAGATTTTTTCAGCCCGTCCGAATGCCTGACGCTGATAAAGTAAGCCACGACAGACACCATGGAGGCCACGAAAGCCAGGATGGTGAAGAAATGGCCCAGTTGTCCGGGAAGCAGGTGCTCCCCATTGTATTTGATCGATTCCAATGGTTGCTCCGTAAGTTGTGAGGATTCCGTCGCCCGTTGGCATGGCGCTGAAAGACGACGATATACAGTTATTGTTTAATATCTTCCTTATCCTTTGCGCTGCGCGCTGAAGGCCTGCTGCTCGTCTTTATATTTCGACGGGCATTTCATAAGTATCTTGCTGCAATGGAACTCGGTGCCGACCATTTTGCCGGTAAGTACCAGCTCGGTGGATTTCTCGAAGTCGGTGGGCCGGGTACCGTAGAACACGACACGGCTGATTTCGCCGCTTTTGTCTTTCATATGGAAGCTGAAGTAGTTGGCATCCCGGGCGGGATCGTACACCACGGCCTTTGTACTGTCTAAAGCGCCGATCACGTGAATCTCCTTTCCTTCCTTCTTCCGGGCGGTAGCGAATGTTTCGTAGGTGCTGAAATCACCCACCATCATGACCATGCCGGCCACGCAAACCGCTATTACTACGAGCAGAATAATACTTGTCTTCTTCATCCTTAGCAGATTAATCGAGACCAAAGGTAGCCAAAAAACCCGTTCCCGGGGGCTGATATTCGTCAGGTTTCCCCCTCCCGGAACCAATTTTTACCTGTACCTTTGCGCGGAAATAAGCTAAGTATTGATTCATCATGGCTGATCTATCGAAATTCGATCCCAACTCCCCCGGCCTGCTGTCCAACAACATTTTCGGACTGCCTTTCGGGGAAGACGATGCACGGCTGGTACTTTTGCCCGTGCCCTGGGAAGTGACGGTGTCTTATAACAACGGTACAGCCCGTGGCCCGGAACACATTTACAAAGCCTCCCTGCAGGTAGACCTCTACGATTCTGACACCGGCACCGAGGGCTGGAAACAGGGTTTCTACATGAAGGAGCAGGACCGCCAGCTCCTCCTCCGGAGCGATTACCTCCGCAAGGAAGCCGAGCTGTACCTGAAATTCCTCGCCGAAGGCGGAGATATCAGTGAAAACGACTTCATGCTCCGCTCGGTAGACGACGTCAACAAAGGCGCCTGTAAAATGAACGCCTGGGTCTACGACCAGACCAAAAGCCTCCTGGCCAAAGGGAAACTCGTAGGCCTGGTAGGTGGCGACCACTCCACCCCGCTCGGCTTCTTCCGCGCCATGGGCGAGCACAAAGGCGATTTCGGCATCCTGCAGATCGATGCGCATGCCGATCTGCGCGACTGCTACGAAGGCTTCAAATATTCCCACGCATCTATCATGTATAACGCGCTGCAGGAAGTGCCCCAGCTCAAGAAACTCGTCCAGGTAGGCCTGCGCGACTTCTGCGACAGCGAGATCAACCTCATCCGCAACAGCGGCGGGCGCATTACGGCGTTCCTCGACCAGGACATGAAAGAGCGCATGTACGAAGGCGAAACGTGGAAAAGCATCTGTGACGACATTATTTCCCGGCTCCCGCAGCAAGTGCATATCAGTTTCGATATCGACGGGCTGGACCCGAAGCTTTGTCCCCACACCGGGACCCCCGTGCCGGGAGGCCTCGAAGCCCAACAGGTGTATTACCTCTTCCGCCGCGTGATCGAGAGCGGGCGTACCCTCATCGGGTTCGACCTGGTTGAGGTAAGCGCCGGGCTCGATGAGTGGGACGCCAATGTGGGTGCCCGCATCCTGTTCAAATTGTGTAACCTGATGGTGAAATCCAATGCATAAGTTCCGCGTCCTACATCCAAACGCCATCACCAAGCTGCGCATGCAGCCTGTAATGCATGGCATGATCGGGATACTTTTCCTGTTCAACCTCATCGGCGTGTACAAAATGGAGCATCCCAACTGGCTGATGGCCCTGCTGTTCATCGCGCTCGGTACGGCCAGCCTGGCTTTCCCGTTCATGATGCGGACAATGCGGAAAATGTCCGAAACCAATTCCGTATTGCGGCTCTTGCAGGTGTTCACGCTTTTGTCGGGAAGCCTTTTCTTTTTGTCGCACATGCAGCCCATTATCGGCGGCACCCTGCTGCTGGCGGGGCTCGGCGTGGCATATACCGGCTATGCGGAATACCGCATCATGCAGCCGGCGTACGCGCGGATCGAGGATGGCGGCATTTCCCTCCCCACCGTGTTCGGGGAGAAGCATTACCGGTGGAACGAGATGAATAACGTAATTTTGCGGAACGACCTCCTGACGCTGGATTTCCGCACCAACAAAGTGCTCCAGCTCGAAGTGCTCGACGAATATTCCCCCGCGCAAACGGCGGAGATCAATGCTTATTTTCAATCCAGGCTAACATGAACGTTTCTCCTTATATAATGTACTCCGACGGCAAGGGCAACATCTTCGAGGATACCTCGCTGTATGTGGTGGGCCGTGCCGGGTGGGATGCATTTCCCATCCCTGAAGATGAATGGATCGAGCTTCCCGAAGGAGGCAACCTGTACGAACTGCCCGGCCGCAGAGGCATCGGGATCGACGTGCAGACCGGCGAAATGCGCCTTTGCGAGAAAGGATGGGCCGTTGCGGCTTTCATCCCGCCCGCGCATACCGGGCTATACCTCGCGGCATACGAAACCTTACCGGACGCACCTACCCTTCCCCTGTTCTGCTACACGGCTGCGGGTTGGCATGACGATAAATTCTATGTGCCGGCCGTGCGCATCGAGCAGGACATCCGGCAGGAATGCGCAGGGTTCGACGATCAATCCGTGAAATCCGGCGTGACCGACATGCTGGCCGCTTACCCGCACAACCGGCTGGTGCAGCACCTGGCCAATAATTGCGCGCTGACGTACCATTGTCCGGCCGCCCGTAACTATTTCATGGGCCGCTGGGAATGCCCCATCCCTTCTTCCCCCGCCTGCAACGCCAATTGCATCGGCTGTATTTCTTTCCAGCCTGAAGAAGAGACGATCGTTTCCACGCAAGACCGTCTTACGTTCAAGCCGACGGCCCAGGAGATCGTGGAATTTACCGTTCCGCACCTGGAATCGGCGCCGTACCCTATCGTGAGCTTTGGTCAGGGATGTGAAGGCGAGCCGTTGCTCATGTGGGAAACCATCCGCGAATCGATACTCGAGATCCGCAAGCATACCGGCAAGGGCAGCATCAATATTAATACGAACGGCAGCAAGCCCAATGCGGTGCGCGAGCTCTGCAAGGCGGGCCTGAACAGCATCCGCGTGAGCCTCAACTCCGTTCGGGAGCAGATTTATACACCGTATTACCGGCCCAACAACTACCAGTTCTCCGACATCATCGAAAGCATAAAAGTGGTGCGGGAGCATGGTGGATGGGCGTCTATCAACTATTTCGTTTTCCCGGGCATGACCGACACGGTGGAGGAATATGAAGCACTTCGCACGGTGATCCGTGAAACCGGCCTGAACATGATCCAGTGGCGGAATTTCAACATCGATCCGGACTGGTACCTGGGCAAGATCGGCGTGGTGGAAACCGGTGAATTATTGGGCGTGAAACAGTTGATGGAGCTCATCCGCGAAGAATTCCCCGATCTGAAATTCGGGTATTACAATCCGCCGATGGAACGTATCAAAGGCAACTACGAGGCGGATTTCGCGCATTTGTAGTTTTTAAGATAATATTTTGAAAAAGCCCTCATCGCTGGATGAGGGCTTTTTGTTTTTCGAACGAAGTATTGTCGGGTGTTTTTTCCGGTGGATGAGGAATCTAGGTTCCGCAAACGCGTCCGATTACGCCACCGCGGCTTCCGGCGCGGGGCTTGGTTCGGGCGTGGGCGCGGATGCTGCGGGAGGGGTGGATGTATTTTTCAGCATCCAGCGGAACCCGAAGAAAGTGAGCAGGCTGATGCCGCCTACCGCCCACCACCAGTCGCGGAACCCGAAATGTTCCACGCCGAAAGCGCCTAATGTGGGCGCCAGGATCGTGGCGCAGGAAAACGCGACGGTGTAAAGGCCCGCATACTGGCCCCGGTTGTGGGCCTGGGCGCGGTTGATCCAGAAATTGTTCATGAACGGCAGGGTCATCATTTCTGCAGCCGAGAACAGCACGATATGGAGATAGGCCACTGCCGCCACGGGCGGCATGAAATTGAAGATCACGTACGCCAGTCCCATAAGGAGGGCGCCGATGCAGATATAGTACTCGTTGGGCCGGCGGTTTTCCAGCTTGAACACGAGGATCATTTCGATCAGTGCGATCAGGACGCCGTTGGTCGAAATCGCCAGGCCGATCATGCTCTCATTCATGTGGACCACGGTTTTGAGGTACACCGGAACGATGTTGAACATCTGGAACAGGCAGATGGCGTTGAACGTGACGAGGAGGATAAAGAATAGATAGCGTTTATCGCGCCAGGCAGACATATTGGCTTCGCCGGCGGGTGCCGTATGCACGATATTTTCCGCTGTTTTCCCGGGACGGAGGAACAATTTCAGCAAAAGGGCCGCCGACAGGCAGGAAAATGCGTCGGCGAAGAAGAGCATGTTATAGCTGATGGTGGCCAGCACCCCGCCTACCGCGGGCCCTACCGCCCAGCCCAGGTTCGAAGCCAGGCGAAGCAGGGAATAGGAGCGCAGGCGCGTGGTGGCATCGCTGTAATGCGCTACGGCCGCGAAGTTGGCCGGGCGGAAAGCATCGCCCACCATCCCGAGCACGAATACCGTTACGGCGAACTGCGGAAAGGTATCCATGCGCGAAAGCACCACGAACATCACGCCGTGCATCGCCAGGCTCCAGAACTGCACCGGGTGAAAACCGATAGTATCCGTCAGTTTACCGCCCAGCAGCGAGCCGAGGATCGAGCCGATGCCATAGACCGTCATCACAATACCCGCCTGCTCCAGCGAAAAATGAAGCTGGGTGGTGAGGTACAGCGTCAGGAAAGGGATCACCATGGCGCCGGCGCGGTTGATCAGCAGCACGGTCGCCAGCAGCCAGACCTTCCGCGGAATACCGCCGTAGGCGCTTCTGTACAAGGAAATTGTCTTGTCGAACATCATGTACCGCAAATTACACCGCTTACTTACATTTACCTGTCCGGAAATGACAAACCGCATTTGTAAATGACAGGCGCGGCAGGGTATTTGCTGCCGGAAACGGGGGCATTCCTTCCACCGGAAAAAAAATATTAACTTTGGAACACGATGACAGCGCAAAATAAATCCAAGAATATAAAAGCCGCCGGCATCACGATCGGCGTACATGCCTTGCTGTTAGTAGCACTGGTGATGGTGAGCCTCGACGTGCCGCCGCCCCTGCCCGACCAGGACATGGGTATCGAAGTGAACCTGGGCACGTCCGACAACGGTATGGGCGACGAGCAGCCGCTCAACCCCAATCCGCCCGCGGCCGCCCAGCCGGAACCTTCCGTGCCGCAACCTGCCGCCGCTTCCAAAGCCGACAACAGCAATTCGCAGGAACTCGCCACGTCCGACGAGGCCGAGGCGCCGGAAGTGATTAAACAGCCGGTGAAGCCCGTCAACGTCAAACCCAAGGAAATCGCAAAAACACTCGAGCCCAAGCCGGTAAAAGCGCCCAAGCCAAAAGCAGAAGCGCCTCCCGCACCTGTCCCCCCTGCCCCGAAACCGAAACCCAAAGCCGTTTTCACCGGCGGAACAGGGAGTTCGGCCAACAGCGGCAACGGGGCCGACGGCTCCAATAACTCCACCGGCGAAGGCAATACCGGCAAGCCCGGAGACCGCGGCGTTATCGGCGGCAGCCCCAATGGCGGCGCTTATACCGGCACGCCCGGCGCAGGCCGCGGTGCGTCAGACTTCCGGCTCAGCGGCCGCAGCCTCGTAGGCCGCCCGTCTGTAGAGTGGGATGGCAACGAAACCGGTTACGTAGCCATTAACATTAAAGTAGACCGTAATGGTAACGTGGTGAGCGCCACGCACAGCCTCCGCGGTTCTACCATCAATAATTCCGCCGCCGTCCGCATCGCACGGGAAGCTGCCATGCGCATCAAATACAACGCAAGCCAGGACGCCCCCGAGGAACAATTCGGCACCATCCGGTTCTACTTCAAACCGCAGTAAATACGGTAAGGTGGGTTTTACCGGATTTTCATACATTATACCGGGTAAACCACTTGCCGCAGGCCAACGAACCGTCCGATGCGAAACGAGCCAGTCTTCAGACCACAAGTAAACAAACCAGGGCTGTATTTGCCGGCCTTTCAACCTGCGGAGGCGGATACAACACGAGGATGCTCCCGAAGATCAGTCCGGCGCTACCCTCTTCTGATTCAGGCCGCAGGAACGGCAGTACGGTAATATCCTTCGGATTTTCACGTTATTACCTATACCTTGTACTATTCTATGGGCAAATCACGTCTCGGATATCTCGCTTTGTGCCTGCTGACCGCAATTTCAGCGCAGGCACAGGTATTTACCGGCTATCATACGAGCCAGTACGCAGGCATTCACGCCATCCCGTTCAACCCGGCCCTCGGTGCCGGATCGCGGTACAGGTGGGACGTGAATATCGTTGGGGCGGATGTAAAGGCGGGCAATACCTATTATTCCTTCGTTAAATCCTCCCTTTTCTCCAGGCAGGAAAAGCTGGTGCGGAACGTCGACTATATCCCCGACACCAACGCCACCCGCCGGCAATACGGTTGGGGCAGCGGGGAAATCATGCTGCCGTCCGTCCTGTTTTCGATCGACGAAAAACAGTCCGTCGCCTTCACCTGGCGCGTACGCGGATCGGCCAATGCCGGCGGCGTGGAAACCGACATCGCTAATTTCTTTGCGCTCAACTATCCCAATCCCCGATTCACCAACCGTAACTTCGCCGCCAAATTCGCGGCGGGCAACGGTCATGCCTGGAACGAATTCGGGTTCAGCTATTCCCGCGTTATCAAAGACGAAGGCGACCACCGCTGGAAAGCGGGGATCACGCTGAAATACCTCGGTGGACAGGCAGCTGCCTACACCGTAATCCGCGATGCCTCGTTCACCTTCAATACCACGGAACTGGCCGACATCAACAGCGCAAAAGTGTATTACGCCTATAACGAGGAGATGGATGAGTATACGAACAACGATAGCTGGTCGTCTTACTACAAACCCTTCCAGAATCCCGGCATCGGGGCGGATATCGGGGTGGTGTACGAATGGCGGCCGGATAACGACGGATTTGGAAGTATGCACGAAGGCGGGCCGGATTGGAACCCCGACGCGGATACCTGGAAAGCCCGGTTCGGCGTGTCTATCGTAGACATCGGCGGTATCAAATATAGAAAAGCGATGGCTTCGGCCAACCTGGACATGACGGCGAACAATGTGATCGTCCGCTCGCTGAACAAGCAGCGGGGCGAAAGTATGCGGCGATATGCGACGCGCCTCGCCACGATGTTTACGCCCATGGAAAACGAAGAAACGTATTACATGAACCTCCCCACTTCGCTCAACCTGTTCGGCGACTACAACCTGAACGGCAGGTTTTTCCTGAGCGCGAGCGCCACCCTGGCCCTGAACAGCGGGGAGAAAGACGATAACAAGACGAGCGCTCTCACGCAGCTGACCGTCACGCCACGGTACGAGCTCCGCAACCTGGGTGTTTACCTCCCTGTTTCCGTGAACCGGTACGGACAGGCGGATGCGGGTTTTGCCCTGCGCGCGGGGCCCCTGGTGATCGGGTCTGCCTCCATCTTATCCACCCTCGGCCGCCGGATGATCAATCATGCGGATGTATTCGTAGCTTTGCGCATAGTTCCCATCCGTTTCGGTAAATGGTCGTGGGACAAGGGCAGTGACGGAACGTACCGCAAACGCCGGCACAACACGGGCTGCCCCACTATTTAGCGAGGTATCCATGAACTATCAGCAAACGATCGATTACTTGTACAGCCGGCTCCCGATGTTCAGCAAGCTGGGAGCTTCCGCGCTGAAAAACGACCTGCTCAACATCCGCCTGCTCTGCGGCGTGCTCGGCCACCCCGAAGCAAAATTCCCTGCTGTCCACATCGCGGGCACCAACGGGAAAGGGTCTACCAGCCACATGCTCAGTGCCATCTTCCAGTCGGCCGGGTACAAAACGGGCCTGTACACATCCCCGCACCTGCACGATTTCCGGGAGCGCATCCGCATCAACGGCGAAATGATCCCCGGGGAACGGGTGGTTACTTTCACCGAAGCCATCAAACAGCATATCGAAACCATCGACCCGTCGTTCTTCGAAGTGACCGTGGCCATGGCGTTCCAGTGGTTCGCGGATGAAGGCGTAGATATCGCCATCATCGAAACCGGGCTGGGCGGGCGGTTAGATAGCACCAATATCATCTCCCCCCTCCTTTCCATCATTACCAACATCAGCCTCGACCATACCCACATCCTCGGTAACACGCCGGAACTGATTGCCCGGGAAAAAGCCGGGATCATCAAACCGGATACGCCGGTGGTGATCAGCGAAACGCAGGCCGGGCCCGAGGGTGTTTTCCGCGAAATGGCCGATCTCCACAACGCCCCGATCCTATTTGCCGACAAGCAATACACCATTATCAAAAGCGAGCCGGGCCCCGAAACACTGACCGTTACCGTGGCTTCCGGTCCAGGGGAGCCTGCATCCACCTATCGCCTCGATCTTCCGGGACATTACCAGGAAAAAAACCTCCTGGGCGTGCTGGCCGGCGTGAGCATCCTCCGGCAGGAAGGTTACCAGCTCACGCAGGAAGCCGTGGAAAAGGGATTGGCAAATGTAAAACGGCTGACCGGTTTGGGTGGAAGATGGGAAGTGATCGGCCGGCAACCCTACACGGTGCTGGATGTGGGCCATAACGAAGCCGGCATTCGCGCTATCCTAGAACAGCTTGCCCTCGTCAAATTCGAAAAGTTACATATCGTGACGGGTTTCGTGAAAGACAAAGACGTGCCCGCCGCATTGCGATTATTCCCGCAAGACGCGATGTATTACTTCACCCGCGCCCAGATCCCCCGGGCACTCGACGAAAAAGAATTACTGGAAATGGCCAGCCAGGAAGGACTACAGGGCAATGCATACACCGGGGTCCCCGAAGCGTACGCCGCCGCCAGGGCCGCTGCCGGCGCCAACGACATGATCCTCGTTTGCGGAAGCTGCTTCATCGTCGGCGATATGCCATTACAACCCTAGATTCAAAAAGTACCCGGTTTTCGATTTTAAGCACCCGCCGGAGCCGCCGGCTTGCGATAGTTTTAATGCATCTCCCGAAACGACGCCAGAGTACACCCCGCGGCGACGAGGGCTTTCAGCATGTATGAGGCGCCTGCTGCGGGGAGCGGCTGCCCTTCATTTATCTGGATTGCAAATCCTTCCACTTCATCAATCCATAAAACAGGCAGGTGCAATGCAGCGACTGGAAGAATTCGTTCCGCGCCAGCCTAGCCTCCAATTCCGCGATGGTGACGATTTCCACGTCGATCTCCTCATTGAAATCGAGCTGCTGCTCCTGTATTTTCTTCCCGCCCGTAGCCAGGTACATGAATACGCGGTTGGTGTGGGTGGAAGGATTGGGAGACGTGATCCCGAGGAAATGCACCTCATCGAACACATAGCCCGTTTCCTCCAGCAGCTCGCGCCGCATGGCGATCTCGGGCGATTCGTCTTCCGGGTCCATCACGCCGCCGGGGATTTCCAGCAATACTTTTTCGACGGGATGGCGGTATTGGCGGACGAGGATCACGTTTCCATCGTCGGTAACGGCCATCGCGTTCACCCAATCCGGGTACTCGAGCACGTAATATTCAGGTACCAGCACGCCGGAAGGCGTTTCACATGTGTCTCTCCGCACGGTGAGCCAGGGCTCGCGGAAAAGGTATTCTGATCGCAGTAGTTTCCAGTTCAAAATTCATTCGTTTTACTTCCACCCTTCCCTTTCCTTCAGCTTTTCGATATGCGCCAGGTGATGCAGCCCGTGCCAGGAATAATTGGCCAGGTGCTTCGCCAGCGTGTTGGAAGTGTTGTTGCCGGGATGGAAAAATGTCCGGTCCCAGTCCCGCGCTTCCATATGCTCGAGCACGGCTGCCCAACGGGCATGCAGGGCGTGAAGCAGGTTGATGGATATGTTGATGGGCGTATATTGTACGTCGGGCAGTTCGGCCCAGGCGGCTTCGTCGTAGGGTTTGATGGTAGGATTGTCTTCCGTGAGCGCCAGCTTCAACCGGGTAAAACCGTTCATGTGCGAATCTGCCAGGTGGTGCACCACCTGCGCCACCGTCCAGCCGCCGGGGCGGTAGGGCGATTGTAGCTGGTGCTCGTCGAGCGTTTGCACGGCCAGCTCGATGAGCGAAGGCAGGTGCCGGATGTCATTGATGAAGCGTTTGCGGGCTTCCGCGTTAATGATGGCCGGCGGGTGAAAGCGGCCGATGGGATAGCGTAAATCTTCCATAAAAAAGAGCGGTATGCATGTTGACGAATAATCAGTCTTCGCGCAAATCCTTCCCGGTCAGCTGGATGAACACATCTTCCAGGCTGGCCTTTTTCACTTCTTTTCTCCTTTCGAAACCGCCTGCCACAAGCTGGTCGATCAGCGCGTCGGGCGAGTCGATGGCGATGATGCGGCCACTGTCTACGATGGCGCAGCGGTCGCAAAGGAACTCTGCTTCATCCATGTAATGCGTGGTGATCACGACGGTTGTACCATTGGCCCTCACCTGCTGGATGAGCGTCCAGAGGTTGCGGCGCGCCTGCGGATCGAGGCCGGTGGTGGGCTCGTCCAGGAAAATGATGCGCGGTTTGTTGATGAGGGTGGTGGCGATGGAGAAACGCTGCTTTTGTCCGCCGGAAAGCGCCTTGTATTTGGCTTTGGCTTTATCTTCCAGGTTGAATTCGCGCAGCAGGGCCATGGGGTCTACGGGTTGATTGTACAATCCGCCGAACAGGTCGATCAGCTCTACCAGGTTGAGGTTCGGATAATACCCGGACGTCTGGAGCTGAACGCCGATGATCTGCTTGATGGCCTCGGGGTCCTTATCCAGGTCCAAACCCGCTACCATGACGCTGCCGGAGGTTTTCTGGCGAAGGGTTTCAATGATCTCGAGCGTGGTGGATTTACCGGCGCCGTTGGGGCCGAGGAGCCCGAAGACTTCGTTCTCGTACACATCGAAACTGATCCCTTTCACAGCGGTGAAATCTCCATACGTCTTCACCAGGTCTCTCACCTCAATGATCCTGCGTTTTTCCATGGCGCCAAATTACGGCAAAAAACGGCAGGGAGGTACAAAAAAAGTACAGCGGCTCCCCTGCCCAGGGAACCGCTGCGGTATAAAACAGATTAGCAAGTTTTATTTCTTCGCCTGTGCGGCGGGTTTGTTCACGAAAATCTGGGTGAAGAAAACAATGTTCCCTTTGCCCCTGGCCGTTCCGATCCCGATAAGGTTGAAATCGCCGAGCATGTTTTTACGGTGACCCGGACTTTTGATCCAGCCATCCACCACGGCTTCGGCGCTCAGGTTGCCATAAGCCACGTTTTCAGCGGCGGCGCGCACGGTGCCGATGGATTTGGAGATATCGTCGATCCGGGATTCGAAGCCTTCGTGCCCGAAACCGGTCCGCCCGCTGGCCATATCCTTGCTATGCCCGCGCGCTTCCTTGCTGAGAACGCCATTCAATTCCAGGGGCTTGAGACCTTTGGACCGGCGGAACTTGTTGACAAAGAAGAGGATATCTTCATCCATGTCGCCATCGTTGCGAACGGAGCGTTCGGATGAGGAGCCGCTACCGGCAACCGGTTTGCTGCAGGCCATGGTGGAGCTGCCCGTGATAACCGCGGCGGCGAGGAAGAGGATTTTGCAATAACGTTGGTTAAACATGTTGATTAAACGATTTTTTAAGCTGTTCTATTATTGCCTTATCCAAATTCGCGCCAAATTAACGGATCGCGGCCTGCACCCTTTCCACCATACTTTTCGAACCGATGAAAATGGGGATGCGCTCGTGCAGTTCCGTCGGCTTTACGTCGAGCAGGCGCTGGTTGCCGGCGGAAATGGACATCCCTCCCGCTTTTTCCATAATGAACGACATGGGATTGCATTCATAGCAAAGCCGCAGGCGGCCGTTCTTATATTTCCCGAACGCCGGATACATGAAGATGCCGCCCTGGATGAGGGTGCGGTGGATTTCCGCGACCATGCAGCCCACGAACCGGTGCCGGTAGATCTTCTGATTCGGGTCGGTAGCCACGAACAGATCGATGGCGTTGCGGACCTTGGGCTCGTACAGGTGATAATATCCCATGTTGACGGAGAAGATATCGCTGTCGTCGGGCACTTTGAGATCGGGATGGGACAGGCAGAATTCGCCGATGGACGGGTCGAGGGTGAAGCCCTGGAGCGTGCGGCGGGTAGCGTATACCAGCATGGTAGACGAGCCGTAGATGATGTACCCGGCCGCGATCTGCTGGGAGCCCGGCTGCAGGAAGTCTTCCAGCGTACAGGGCGTGCCGTTGGGCGACAGGCGGCGGTATACGGAAAAGATCGTACCGATAGACACATTGACGTCGATGTTGCTGGAACCGTCGAGCGGGTCCATGAGCACCACGTACTTGGAGTTCATGGAAAATTCGTCCTCGAACGCAATGAACGTGTCGTTCTCCTCGGAAGCCACGCCGGCGCAGTAAATGGAGCTGGCCAGGGAGGCAATGAGCTGGTCGTTGGCGAATTCGTCGAGCTTCTTGACGGCTTCGCCCTGGACGTTGGTTTTGCCCGCTTCGCCGAGGATGTCGGCGATACCGGCTTTATTCACTTCGACATTCACGCGCTTGGCCGCGAGGCCAATGTCTCGCAGGAGGCCAGACAGCTGGCCGGTAGCGCCGGGATAGTTTTTCAGGTCCTGGATCGTGAATTCGTCCAGGTTCATCACTTGGCGGTTGAATTTCATAAACGTGTTTGAATTGATTGGTTTTGGCCGGGCTAAGGTACGGGAAATCAGTCCTTTTTAAGAAATACGTCATTTTTTGGCCGTTGGATTTTTAATCAATTCTAAAGTTGCCGTACTTTGCCGCAGATTTTTTATAAAGAAGAGGGACCAAAGTATGAAGGTTTTCAAATTTGGCGGCGCAAGTTTAGAAACTATTGAGCGCATCCAGCAGGTAGGAAAAATTATCGAAGCGAATGCATCCGGCAAGCTGCTGGTGGTGATTTCGGCGATGGGCAAAACGACCAACGAGTTGGAGAAGGTAGCCCAGAACTACTTTATGCGCAAGCGGGAGATCGCCGCGCAGCTGCTCTTCAACATCGAGCAGCAGCACATCCAGGTGGCGCAGTCGCTGCTGGGCGACCGTGAGCATCCGCTGTTCACGCAGTTGCAGCAATTCTTTACCGAAGCGGAATGGACCTTGGGCGAAAAGCCCATCCGTTCCTACGATTACTATTACGACCAGCTGGTAGGCCTGGGCGAACTGCTCAGTACCGCTATCGTAAGCGCCTATTTCAACCAGATAGGCATTACCAATACCTGGGTAGACGTGCGCGACGTGTTCCGGACAGACGATAACTTCCGCGACGCCAACATCAACTGGGAAGTCACCGAACTGCAGGTGAACCAGAAGGTGCTGCCGCTCTTCAATACGGCCAATATCGTCATCGCACAGGGCTTCATCGGGAGCACGGACCAGAACGAAAGCGTGACGCTCGGCCGCGAAGGAAGTGATTTTTCCGCCGCGGTGTTCGCCAACCTCCTCAACGCCGAAAGCCAGACGATATGGAAAGACGTGACCGGCCTGAAAAACGCCGATCCCAAGCTTTTCCCCGATACGATCGACATCCCGGAGATCGCGTATAACGAGGTGATCGAGATGGCGTATTATGGCGCGCAGGTGATCCACCCCAAAACGATCAAGCCGTTGCAGAACAAACAGATCCCGCTGTACGTGAAGTGCTTCCTGGATATGAATCTCCCCGGCACGGTGATCCGCCAGGATGTGGACGACCATAAACTGCCACCCATCATCGTACTGAAGAAAAACCAGGTGCTCATTTCCATTACTTCCCGCGATTTCTCCTTTATCACGGAAGATAAAATCAGCGAGATTTACGAAATCTTCCACGACAAGAAGATCAAGATCAACCTGACCCAGAACGGGGCCATTACCTTCTCCTGCGCTATCGACAACAACCCGGAAAAGATCGAGCTGCTGATCAAGGCGCTGCATGGTGGTTACCGGATCAATTATAACGAAGGACTGGAGCTGCTGACCATCCGCCATTATCAGAACGGGCTGATCGACAAGCTGACGAAAAACCGGAACGTTTTGCTGGAGCAGCGTTCTGCCAATACGATCCAGATGGTGATCAAATAAGTAACGAACGATTTGAATTGAAATATCCGCCAGCCCGGGAGCCTATCCCTCGCTGGCGGTTTTTTTATTCCCATGTCGCCCTCCTTCCCGGCCAGGCGTATCCAAGCCGCTCCCCTACTATTTTAGCACATCCATATTATTTCGCCCCGCCTTCACATTTATTACCTTTTCTTTCAAACACACATTCTTTTTCATTATTAAATTGTAATTTTTTGCTGTAATTTGGGGCCACAAGCAAATTTCCTGAAAGTATCCATAGAAAAGAGAGTTGTATTTTATTGAATATCAATGCTAAAATCAAAATCCACGTCAAATGTCACCACTATTTCATTTAGTTAACATTTCTTTAATAGTTCCTTAACCTGGGAAGTTAGGTGAGCGCTGGATAAATTTCAATCTTGCGCCCGCAAACGGAACATTCATGACCGCATACATTACCCGCAGGGCGGAACACCGCACCTGCAGGACTTCTCATGCTCATTACACATCAATCTATAAACTACTGTATCATGCGCAACATGCTTAGAAAACTATGCGCGGGACTGTTCCTGACAGGCCTCCTCCCATTGGCCGTACTGGCCCAGCAAGGCGGAGCCTCGATCTCGGGGACCGTATCCAGCCAGAAAAACGAGCCATTACCTGGCGTTTCCGTGGAAGTGAAAACGCCGGACGGCCAGCGGAAAGGTACCGCTACCGACGGAACCGGCAAATTCCGCCTCGCAGGGCTCCCTGCCGGCACGCCCGTTACCATCACTTTCACCTTCATCGGCTTCGAAACGCAATCGATTACCGAAAAAACCCTTAAAGAAGGCGACAACCCGATTCCCGCCATCACCCTCGCAGACGCCGCCAAAGGCCTGAACGAACTGGTAGTGGTAGGTTACGGCACCCAAAAGAAAGTGAACCTCACCGGCGCCATCAGCCAGGTGGGCGCAGAAGCGTTTGAAAACCGGCCCGTCGCCAACGTCACCCAAGCCCTGCAAGGCGCCGTTCCCGGCCTGAACATCACGTTCACCGACGGCCGCCCCGGCTCCAACGGCCGGTTCAACGTGCGCGGCACCAACCCGCTCAGCTCCGGCGCCCAGCCGCTGGTACTCATAGACGGTGTGCCCGGCTCCATGAACAACGTGAACCCGCGCGACATTGAAACGGTTACCGTGCTGAAAGACGCCGCCGCAGCGGCCATCTATGGCGCGCGCGCCGCTTTCGGCGTGGTGCTCGTTACCACCAAAGCCGCCAAAAGAGGGAAACTCACCGTGAACTACGGTAACAACTTCAACAAATCCTACTCCACCGTTTCCACCGACTTCATCACCGACGGCTATACATCGGCGGCACTGAACGACGAAGCCTTCTTCGTAGCGAACGGTAAAACCTATACCCAGTATACACCGAAAGACATGGAAGAACTGAAGAAGCGGCAGACGGACAAATCGCTCCCCAGCGTGGTGATCGATAACCGTAATGGCCGCGACCAGTACGTGTATTACGGGAATACCGATTGGTGGGACGAATTTTTCCTGCCGGCGCAAGACGGTATGGAACATAGCCTGAGCATTTCCGGCGGAACCGATAAAGTGGACTTCCTCGTATCGGGCCGCATGTACAACAAGAAAGGCATGATGCGCCTCAACCGCGACGTGTACAACTCCTACAACATGCGCACCAAGCTCACCGTGCGCGCCAACAAATGGCTGACGTTCTCCAACAACACGCAGCTCATGATCGGCAAGTATACCTACCCGGGCTGGGATCCCAATACGAACTTCGTGAACTCCACCGTGCACGCGCTTCCCTCCTATGTCCCGAAAAACCCCGACGGCACCGCCACTTACATCACCGCCCTGAACAACTACCAGATCGGCGACGGCCTCTTTTCCGACCTGCTGTACGGCAAAAACAAAGGCGTTCAACGCTGGAATGAATTGATGAGCACCTGGGGCGTTACCGTTAAAGTGAACGAAAACATCAACCTGTACGCCAATTACACCTTTACACTGAACCCTGCGCGGGATAACGACAACCCGACAACGGCCAGCTTCCGGCAGACTTCCTCGCCCTACTCCATCTATCCCGGAGTGATCAGCAAAGTGCCCAGACCCGACTTCCTCCGCGAAGAAACCAACCAGGATTACTACCACGTTGCCAATGCCTATGGTGAATTCACCAAGAGCTACGGCAAGCATAACGTGAAATTCATGGCGGGTTACAACCAGGAACTGAAACAGTTCAAACGCATCACGTCCGAGCGCGGCGACCTGCTGTCGCAAGACCTGAACGATATCGGCCTCGGCTCCGGTTACTACATCACATCAGGTGAGCAGAAAGAATGGGCGCTGCTCGGCTACTTCGCACGCGCCAACTACGACTACAAAGGTAAATACCTCCTGGAGGTCAATGGCCGGTACGACGGTACGTCCCGGTTCCCAAAAGACAAGCGTTTCGGCTTCTTCCCTTCAGTGTCTGCAGGCTGGAGAATCAGCGAGGAAAGCTTCTTCGAACCGATCAAGAACACCCTCAGCGATTTGAAATTCCGCGCCTCTTACGGCAAGCTCGGGAACCAGGTCACGCGGTCTGAATACCCTTACATTCTCCTGCTCAACCGCGGCACACAGAACTGGATCAACAGCGGCAAGAAACTGGAATACCTCACCTCGCCCAATGCGATTTCGTCGAACCTCACCTGGGAAAAAACAGCTTCGCAGAACTTCGGCCTGGATGCAGGCCTGTTCCAGAACAAACTGACCCTGAGCTTCGACTACTATATCCGCGATACGAAAGACATGCTCACCAAAGGCACGACGCTGCCCGTAGTGTTCGGCACCGGCGAACCGCAGGAAAATGCCGCAGACCTCCGCACCAAAGGCTTCGAGATCAGCATCAACTACCGCAGCTCGTTCGACCTCGCCGGCAAACCCTTTGACTGGAACGTTGGCGCCAACCTGAGCGATTTCAGCTCGGTGATCACCCGGTTCTCCAACGACAACAAGCGCCTGAACGATTATTACGTAGGCCAGAAATACGGTGATATCTGGGGATATGTGACCGACGGGTACTTCAACACCGACGAAGAAGCCGCCGCATGGCAGGCCAAAGTGAACCAGGATCTCGTGGGCTCCAACATCAAAAACGCCTCCGCACAGTACAACAGGCTGCTGGCCGGTGACCTGAAGTTCAAAGACCTCAACAACGACGGTATCATCAATAACGGCCTGAACACCCTGAGCGACCACGGCGACCTCGTAAAGCTCGGCAACAGCCAGATCCGCTACCCATACGGCTTTAACGGCGGCGCCAGTTGGAACGGCTTCGACCTGTCGTTCTTCTTCCAGGGCATCGGTAAAAGAGACTGGTACCCCGGTGCCAACGCAGATAAATTCTGGGGCCCTTACAGCCGTCCGTACTACTCCTTCCTCCCCACCGACTTCCCCGATAAGGTTTGGACGCCGGAAAAAGGCCAGGACAGCTACTTCCCGCGCCTGCGCGGCTACATCGCCCTCAACGGCAACAACCCGCTCACCAACGTCAATGACAAGTACATGCGCGACCTGGCGTACCTCCGCCTGAAAAACCTGACCATCGGCTATTCCCTGCCCGACTATCTGCTGAAACGCGTGAAACTTTCGCGCCTGCGCGTATATGTCAGCGGAGACAACCTGATGACCTGGACCAAACTGGACAACAAGTACATCGATCCGGAACAAGCCAATGCCGATTCCAACGGCCGTGTGTACCCTTTCGGCAAAGTATTTTCCGCCGGCCTGGACCTGTCTTTCTAACCCATCAATCGCACAACAATGAAAAAGCAACTTTCCATATTTGCCATCGCCGCGGCCGGGCTCTTCAGCAGCTGCAGCAAGTTCCTGGACCGGCAGCCGCTTTCGCAGGTAGCGCCAGACCAGTATTTCAATAACGACAACGAACAGAAATTCTACCTGAATTCCTTCTACAGCGCATTCCCGTCTGCCGAAGGCGTGTATAACGAGGATATCGATAACATCGTGAAGCAATCCCTCAGCGACCAGGTGACCGGCCGCCGTACTGTGCCCCTGACCGGCGGGAACTGGACCTGGACCGAATTGCGGAAGATCAATTACTACCTCGACAATTATAACCGCGTGATGCCGCAGGAGCAGGTAAACCGGTTTGCCGCCGTGGCCAAATTCTTCCGCGCCTATTTTTACTTCGACAAAGTGCAGCGTTTCGGCGACGTGCCCTGGTACACCAACACCATCGATTACCAGGACAAGGAAGCCCTTACCAAACCCAGATCGCCCCGCAAAGTGGTGGTTGACTCCATCATTGCCGACCTCGATTTCGCTATCGCCAATATGGACATCAACACTTTCCCGCAATCCACGGAAATGGTATCCAAATACACGGCCATGGCCTTGCTGAGCCGCGTTTGCCTGTTCGAAGGGACATGGAAAAAATACCGTAACGAAGCCGGCTGGGAAGCCCTGCTGGAAAAATCGGCCGCTGCCTCGCAACAGCTGATGAGCGCAGGCAAGTACAAAATTTACAAATCCACGCCGTCCAAGGCTTACCTCGAGCTGTTCGCTTCCATCGCGCCGAACAAGGACGAAATCATCCTCGCCCGCACCTTCAGCAATGAGTTGTCGGTTTGGCATAACGTGAACTACTACACGATCACATCCTCTTACGGCAAGCCGGGGCTGGATAAGCAGCTCGTGAACAGCTACCTGATGGCGGACGGCTCCCGCTTTACGGACATTCCGCGGTATGACACCATCACGTTTTACGGTGAAACGCAAAACCGCGATCCGCGCCTGGCCCAAACCATCCGCACGCCAGGTTACTCGCGCATCGGGACCAACAACCCGCTGGTGCCCGATTTCGGCGCAAGCGTGACCGGCTATCAGCTGATCAAGTTCGTGACGGACATGTCTTTCGATTCTTACAACCGTTCCATCAATTCCATGCCCGTTTTCCGCTATGCGGAAGTGCTGCTGAACTTCGCCGAAGCCAAGGCGGAACTGGGCACCCTCACGCAGGCCGACCTCGACGCATCCATCGGTCAGCTCCGCGAGCGTGTAGCCATGCCCAACCTGAATCTCGTGGCCGCCAACACCAACCCCGACCCCTATATGGCCGCGCAATACCCGGCCGTGGCCGGCGCCAACAAGGGCGTTATCCTCGAAATCCGCCGGGAAAGAAGGATCGAACTCGTGATGGAAAGCCACCGCTGGAACGATCTCATGCGCTGGCAATCCGGCCAGAGCGTAGTGCGCCAGTTCAAAGGGATGTACTTCCCCGGTGCGGGCCAATACGACCTCGACCGCGACGGCAAGATCGACGTGTACATCTACACCGGCGACAAGCCGAGCCCCGCAGTAGCCGGTGTCCAGTACTTCAAACTGGGCAAGGATATCGAGCTGGAAAATAATGCCGGTAACGTACTGATCAACCGCACTACCACTAAAACCTTCCAGGAAAACAGGGATTACCTCCAGCCGATCCCCATCCAGGAAAGGCAGTTGACAAACAAAATCCTGACGCAGAACCCGAACTGGAACGACGGACTGTAGCCGCTCAGGCAATTTTTATAAACAGGAAAGGCGCCCCGCATGAGGGCGCCTTTCCTGTTTTGTATACCTGTTGCTCAGGGGTTTGCGGCGAGGTATTGAAGGGCGCGTTGATAGATAACATCTTTCCCGCCGGCGAATTCCGCAACGGTCAACGGTACTTCCACATCCGGCCCGATGCCGATGCCTTGCGTATAGCCGCCGTCCGGATACAGGACGTCGAGGCCGGAGATGACGAACCGCATGTCCTGGTTGCCCACCATGGGGATTGGGGTTACGTCTCCGTCGGCACCGCCCGTAGTACGGCCGAAAAATACCGTATTGCCTTTACGGGCCTTCACGATCATGGTGAGCATTTCCGGGCGGCTGACAGACCGTTCCGCGATCAGCGCCACTACTTTTCCTTTGAAATGAACCTTGCGGTCGGGACCGCGCTTGTACTCCAGCGTTTTCGTGAGGCCGGGGTAGCCGATCGTCCCGTTCCATAAAATGCATTCCGTCTGCTTTCTGAACAGGAAATGCGTGAAGTTGATGAAATCGAAATTGGGATAGGTACGGCATTCGATGATGAGCGATTTGGCTTTCGACAGCAATTCCCGCGTGGTGTCCGCCATTTTGCCCGACCATTTCGCGGGATCAATGTACAGGATATCGCCATCGAGCAATTGCATGGCAGGTTTGGGTGCCGCAATTTTCTGCGCTTCCTGCTGCTTCGCCCATGCCCTCGCACCGGCAGCCCCGTATTGCGCTATTTCCTCATCGCCGTACCGGCCGCGGAACGTTTTGGCCTGGCCGCCGCTTTCATAACCGACCGTGAGCGTATCGCCACTCCCCGGCATCATTCGCAATATGCCCGATACGGAAATATAATAGTCCTTCATTTCGCTGCGCGGGTCGCTCATGTTGGCCCGCAACAAATCAACATACCGGCTAACTGGCGCTCCGTTGACGGTATGTACCCGGTCGCCCGGGCGCATCCCGCTCAATTCGGCAAACCCGGAATCGGCTTGGTGCACAAAAACCGTATCGCCGATCACAGCCATGGCAAAGGGCAAGCGGATGAGCCGGCCCGGCAGAACGTATTCCGGGAATTTAGCGTGGGTGGGCATGATACTGTGACCGTCCGTAATGGCGGCATTGAGCTTGATCAGGGCGCGGGCGTAATCGCGGTCGGTATCCGCATTGGCGAACTCCGGTATGAAACGCGCCAGCTTTGCAGGCCACCCGCCTTGCTGCTGGTATTTCGCAGGAAGGTAATATTCGATGATGTTCCAGTAGCGGAAAAGCGCCAGCAGCCGGAAGTGCTTTTCGGGCAGGAAGTCTTTCCCGTAAGTTTCTTCCCTGAATTGGGGAGACGGATATCCGGAAACGTCGGGTGTGATGATGTATTTATTCTTGAATGGCTTGAAATAATCTGCCAACGCGGTTAATCGGTCTTTTTCCTCCTGGCCGAGCTGCTTTGCGGATGCGATCCAGTGGTGGTTTATGTTTACTTTTTCGATCTCCTTCGCATCGGCGAGCTGCTTCGCGCCGGACTTACGGCCGGATGGCGCGGAAAGTGCGGCGGAATCGAGCATCGTGCGGATGGAGGGAAGCACACCGGCGGCGGGGTTTTCGTCCATCGATTTCAGTTGATCGATCAGTACTTTATCCCAATCGATGTTCCGTTCGCTGATGACGGGCGAGAAATACTTCAGGTACCCCCAAACCCGCGCCAGCAGCACCAGATCCGCCGTTTTACCTGTATCCGGGGAAATGGGGCGTTCTTGGATGGATGCCAACTGCCGGCCCGGGACAGCCGCGCAACCGGATACGATATTTACGGCGATCGATGCCAATATGCCGAAAGCGAGAAACCGGGTCAATGTCTTCATGGAGGTATAACATTAAAAAGTAGGTGAATATATGGTTTTGCCGCGATTGCGCAACGGCAATCCGTATATCTAGGAACAAATCCGCCCCACCGATATGCCACATGATAAGCTCCATCGCTTCCTCGACAAGCGGTTCCCGGCGTTGGAGGCACTCGTTCCGCAATACCACATCGCTTCCTACCTGGGCGTTACGCCTACGCAATTGAGCCGCATCCGCAGGAAATCCTCCGGCCGCTGATTTCTTTACCTATGTAAACGGAATTCACATCCCGGACATGGAAAAAGTACTGGCCCGACTTTCGCCACGACTTGCCGGAAGGATCATGAAAAACGGATAAAAAAACGGCCGCCCGGATTGTTCCAGGCGGCCGTTCGGAAAATTCCGTTACGGATTATTTCACGCGAACCGGATCTGCCGGCTTGGGCACCGGCTGCCAGGTTTTCGTTTTCAGTTCTTCCAGCAGGATCTGCACGCCTTTCTCCAGCTGCGGATCGCGGCCGGCGATCACATCGGCCGGGGTTTGTTCCACATCCACGTCTGCTGGCGTACCTACGTTTTCGATGATCCATTTGCCATTGGTATCGTAAATTCCGAAGCTGGGCGAAGTCACATAACCGCCGTCGATCAGCGAAGGATACCCGCTGATGCCCACCAGGATGCCCATGGTACGTTTACCCACCAGCTTGCCCAGTTTCTTGTGATTGAACATCCAGGGCATCATATCGCCGCCGGAACCTGCGTATTCGTTGATCAGCATGGCTTTCGGCCCGTAGATGCCGTTGCCGGGCGTAGTGAAGCTGCGGCCGTCGCGCACGCCCCAGTAACTCATTACTTCCCGGTTCAGCACATCTATCACATAATCGGCCACGGAACCGCCGCCGTTGAAGCGCTCGTCGAGCAGCAGGGCTTTTTTGTCGGCCTGCGCGAAGTAATACCTGTTGAAGGAATTATACCCTTCGCGGCCCGTATTGATCATATGCAGGTAAGCGATCTTGCCGCCGCTCAGCTGGTCTACCTTCCTGCGGTTCCCTTCCACCCAGTCTACGTAACGGAGACTGTTTTCCGTAGACACGGAGACCGGTTCCACCACGATGTCGCGCGCACCGGTTTCGGAAGCGGAGCTATTCACTTTCAGCGTTACCTGGCGGCCGGCCTGGTTCTGCATCAGTTCGTGGATGCTGGTGGTAGCGGTCAGCGGAACGCCGTTAACGGCCAGGATGTAATCGCCTTCCTTTACGTTGAGGCCGGGAACGGCCAGGGGCGCTTTGGCTTCGGGGTTCCAGCTTTCGCCGTTGTAGATTTTAGCGATGCGGTAGTGGCCGCCGGTCACTTCGTAATCTGCCCCCAGCATGCCCACGTTCACGCTCGGACCGGAAGGCATATCGCCCAGGCCCACGTAGTTGTGGCCCACCACCATTTCGCTCATCATTTCGTTGAGGAGGTAAGTGAGATCGGCGCGGCTGCTCACATGCGGCAGCAGTGCCTCATATTTGCGGCGGTTGGCGTCCCAATCCACACCGTGCATGTTTTTCACGTAGAAGTAGTCCTTCTCGATCTTGTACACTTCGTCGAAGATCTGTTTCCATTCGGCCACGGGGTCTACGTAAACGGTCACCTTAGACAGGTCTACCTTGCCGTCTCCTGGCGAGGGCTTCCGCTCCGTTCCCACGATCTGGTAATTGTTCCCGCCGGCGGCGATGAGCATTTTTTTCCCGTCTGCACTGATCATGAAACGCCCGCCTTTGGCGAAGGTTTCCGTTTTTCTTTCTTTCAGGTCGAAATACTTGATCTCGCCTCCGTCGGAGTAGAAAATTTTATCCTTTACCGCGCCGTTCACGCCATAGATAGTGCCTTGCGGGACCGGGACCGTGATAATACGCTGCTGCAGGCCGTCAGCATCAACGAGGGCGGCCTCCGGCTTGGCTGGCGTGGCTTTGGTGCTGTCTTTCTTCTTGTCTTTCTCTTTCTCTTTCTCTTTATCCTTATCTTCTTTCTTTTCGTCGGTTTTCACCGTTTCCTCGTCGCTTTCCGGTGTGAAAAGCGTAGCCGTTTTTTTCGACAGCACGGCGGCGTATAGCGCCATTGCATTGCCGCGGTCGTAGGTCTGCATGTGGAGCCCGCTGAGGCCCATACCGCTGTTGGTGCTGGCCGGGAAGAAGAGATATTTTCCGTCGGCGCTGAACGAAGGCGCGCTGGCATCGCTCATGCCGTCGGTTACGCGTACGGTTTTGCCGGCGGATACTTCATACAGGAACACTGCATCAAATCCATTCTCTTCGGCATTTACGAACGTGATCCATTTCGAATCGGGCGACCACGACGGCTGGAACGGGTTGCTGCCGCCGGAAGGGATGCTCCCGTTGGCATACGTCGCCACTTTGGTGATCTTTTTGCTGGCCACGTCGAGCACGAAGAGGTTGAAGTGTGCATCGCTGTACAGGATCTTTTTGCTATCGGGCGACCAGTTCAGGCCGAAATAATACACGGTTTTACCGAGTTCGATCTCGATCGGCGTATCCATTGCTTTCTGGTCGCGGAGGATGAGTTTGTAGTTGCCGTCTTTATCGGACACGTAGGAAATGTACTTTCCGTCGGGGCTCCAGCCCGGCAGGCGTTCGTGGGAGCCGGGGGAATTGGAGATGTTGCGCACATCGCCTTTTTCCCTGGGAACGGAGAGGATTTCGCCGCGGCCTTGCACGAGGAGCCTCGCGCCGGTGGGCGACAGGAATACGTTCTCGAAACTATTCAGCTTTTCGTAACGCGGCCGTTTGGAGGGAATATCCGCCTGAAGGCTCACGGAAAGGTTAGTCACTTTGCCGGTAGCGGGGTCCAGCAGGTGGAGGGTGCCGGCCTGTTCGAAAGCGAGGGTTTTACCATCGCCCTGGAGCGATTTCACATCGTCCGACTTGTAGTGCGTTACCTGCGTAATCTGCTTCGAGTCTGTATCGTAGCGGAAAACGTTCATGGTGTGGTTGCGGTCGCTGAGGAAGTATACGTTTTTGCCGATCCATTGCGGGCGGATGTTGTTGGCGTTTTCCCCGGGGATTTCCACGATCTGGTTATTGGCGTGGTTGAAGATCCAGATTTTAGGCGCATAACCGCCGCGGTAGCGTTTGAAGGGGCGGTACACGGCGCCGCCTTCGGTAGGATCGGGATTTTTGAAGTATGCGGTAAATTTCCCGTCGGGCGAAACGGCGCCCTGGGTGGCTTCGGGAATCCGTTGATGCGGTTGCTGGAGACCGCCTTTGAGACTGGCGGTGTAGAGGCGCTGGGTACTGCCCGTGGGCGATTCCAGGCCGGAAGCGAAGAGGATATGATCGTTATCCACCCAGCCGCGAACGATTTCGGAAGAGGGGTGGAACGTGATGCGCCGGGGCTCGCCGCCTTCCACCGGCACCACGTATACATCGGAATTGCCGTCGTAGTTACCGGTAAAGGCTACCCATTTGCCGTCGGGTGAAATAACGGGCTCCGTTTCCAGGGCCGGGTTGATGGTGAGCCTTTTTGGCGCGGAACCGTCGCGGTTCGCGATCCAGATATCGCCGCCATACATAAAGGCCACGTGCTGCGCGCTCACCGTAGGGTTGCGGAGCAGTTTGGTGGGGCTTTGCGCCATGGTGACGGGTGCGCCGGCCAGCAGGAAGGCGCCGGCGGCAAGGAACATACTTTTCTGTATCATAAGCAGACTTGGGTTTGATATTGCCGGTAAGAAACGGCAGTAGCGCAAAATAAGGATAAAATCCCAAGCCGGAAAATCGATATTGCAAGATAAGAATGTCGCGCCGCCGGAAGGCCCGGGGCGCGACGGGATGGAAAACTCAAGTCAAAT
This sequence comes from Chitinophaga rhizosphaerae, assembly GCF_003958645.1. Classification (GTDB taxonomy): domain Bacteria; phylum Bacteroidota; class Bacteroidia; order Chitinophagales; family Chitinophagaceae; genus Chitinophaga; species Chitinophaga rhizosphaerae. The sequence continues at coordinate 1,825 of NZ_RXLO01000017.1, read as the reverse complement.
TATACGATAAACGGTGCTACGATATCCAGCACCGCCTGTTTGCTCAGGGGCTCGTCAAACGCTTCTGTGGCGGCATTCATCCCCACGCCCGTTCCGTTGATCCCGACGATATTGATCCCCGCCTGCGCGCTGACTTCTTCACCATTATAACTGGCCTGCACGGCGGCTCCGATACCACCGGTATCTTTCCCGGTAATCCAGGGCTTGATGGTATCATTGGCCGTGAGGTTCCTCCGCATGTAGCGGATATGGGCGGCATGGCGCGCCTCCACGCTATGGATCTTCAACGCGGCCGTCAACACGTCGTTACTGGCGATCAGCTCGCCCGCCTGCCCCTTGTAGGCCCGGACGCCCGTATCCTCGAAAGTCTGCGCCACGGCGAGGAAGAGCGGATAATTCGAAAAAACGCCCTTGAACGGCCCGTTCCCGCTGCCGTCTCCCGCACTGAAATCGAAGGTGGGCTTGGGGACCGGCGTTGCTCCCAGCGAAATGATCGTAGTTTTGAGGAGCGAGACGTGTGCATTCTCATGATCCCGGATCGTGGCGATTGCGCCGGTGGGCGGGCCGGCGGGCACCAGGCCTGGTGCCGCGGCGCCGAGGGTGTAAAATTCCGCTTCGAGATACTCCAGCGTAAGGGCGAATTGCAACACCTGTACGATGCCGGTAGTAGATTGCCCGTAGGCTTTCTTAAACAAACTGCCCAGCGCGAAAGGTATCGCAGCGAGGGCAAGTTTGCCGCCAATGCCTGCCAGCCCGCTGATAGCCGACCGCCGGCTGCTCATGCGGTCGTGGAGCTCGGGGTCTTGCTGTTCCAGTTCGGTAATGATATGTTCGATGTTCATGTTTCGGATTTTAGATCAGGAAGTGGGAAGATTGGACGCGTTGATCTTCGATTTAAGGAAACCGCCGGCTACTTTCAGCACGTCTGCCGGTGCGAGCGCCATATCAAGCCCATTGGCGTCTACGGCTGTGTTGTCGGCGAAAGAACCATTGCTCAGCAAATCACGGATCATGGCCGCGTGCCGCGCTTCCACCGAAACAATCTTCCCTGCCAGCAACAGGTAAGCGCCATCGGTGATCAGCTTGCCGGCGCCGTTGTAAGCCGCCACGCCCAGGTCTTCGAATGCCTTGGCCGTTCCCAGCACACTCGCCCTGCTACTGAAATCGACCTTGCTGAAATCCGCCTCCAGCATGGGGATCGCTTTTCCACCCAATGCATTCCGGAAAAATTCACGGTGCGCGATCTCATGATCGCGGATGTCTGCGAGAAATTGTTGCTCCGTTGCCGTAGCGCCGCTGAAAAAAGATTGCGTTACACGAATGTAGAATGCGGCTTCAAGTTGCTCCAGCGCATAAGCATAATTGAGAATCCCGATATCGCCACTGCCGAGATTGACGCCATTATCGGGCGAAGGATCGTCGTTATTGGAACAGGCATGCATCAGCGTGGCCGCAGCAGCGGTTCCCGCGAAAAGCGAGAGAAACCGCCGGCGCTGCTGGCCTTTCTGTGATAGCATGGCATGCCCCTCCTGTTCCTGTGGAACATTCAATTTTTCTGCCATAAAATCTTCTTTTACTGGTGGATTAAAAAAGGGTACTTCTCAGTGAATGGATTTGGATGTTTTCACGAAGATATACGGGGCCAAAATCCAATTAGTTTCAATCGTCAGAAAAAAATACATACGGTTGTTTGCATACACTAAAATACTCTGCACTGAAAGTGCAGAGGTTTGGGTATGCCGGACTAAAGTCCTACTCCAGCATTAAATTTTCAGCATTAGCACCTGGGTCATCCTTGTGGTGATCCAGGTATTCTTGCACCATT
>NZ_RXLO01000016.1 GCF_003958645.1 Chitinophaga rhizosphaerae | reverse complement strand
ACCGTCAAGCGGCTTACTGTATGGCTACCATGGCGCATCATCTACCTAATTTAGACAGATTTTTTCGCATTACTAAAGCCCTCGCACTAAAGTGCGTAGTTTTCAACTAACGGCTGGGACCAATAAATAGCCCGCTTCACGGGAAGCGGGCGCACATCCGGTATAACCAACAGCTCAGCCCATGGTCAGCATCATATCGCGGATCATGGAAATGAGGACAGACGGATATATCCCTAACCATAACAAAAGCGCCATGAGGGCAGACAGGGCGAACACGCCGAAGAACGGCAGCCGCTTCCGGGCAAACGTCCCCTCCTGCGGCGCAAACATCACCGCCACCAGGCGGATATAATAAAACAATCCGATCACACTGTTCACCACCAGCAAAGCCAGCAGCAACCACAGCCCCGCGTTCACGCCCGCCGCCACCACATAGAACTTGCCGATGAAACCCGCGGTCAGCGGGATACCCGCCAGCGACAACAGCATCGCCGTAAAAATGGCCGCCAGCCAGGGTTGCCGCCAAAACAGGCCGCTGAAGTCTTCCAGCATTTCCGCATCGTTCAGCTCATCGCTCAGCAACGCCAATACCCCGAACGCCCCGATGCTCGTGATCACATACGCCACCAGGTAAAACATCACCGCCTCCTGCCCTGCTTCCGAGCCGGCGAGAAAAGCGATGAGGATATATCCCATATGCGAAATGGAAGAATACGCCAGCAACCGCTTCACATTGCGCTGCATTAGCGCCAGCCAGTTGCCCGCAAACATGCTCGCCATGGCGATGATGGCCAGCACCCACCATAATATCGTATATTCATACCCGTTAACATCCCTGTAAAACCGCATCAGCAGCACCAGCATACTGCCTTTGGACACGGTAGCGATATAGGCGGCCACCGGCAGCGGGGCACCTTCGTAAATATCCGGTGCCCACATGTGGAATGGCACAATGCCGAGCTTGAATCCCACACCGATGAGCATGAGCCCGAATCCCGCCACCACCGTCACCGGCGCGGTGGAAATACTTTTCAGGTACTGCCCGATCCCCACAAAATCCATCGTCCCGGATTCCGCATACACCAGCGCCATGCCGAAGAGCAGAAATGCCGACGAAAGCGCCGCCAGCAGGAGATATTTGATCCCCGCTTCGTCTGACCGCTCCCGCGCCCGCAGGTACGCGATCAGTCCGTATAAACTGATGCTCATCGTTTCCAGCCCGAGGAACAGCGACACGAAGTTGCGGCTCACCAGCAGCACGATCCCGCCCACCGTAGCCAGCAGCAGCAGAATGTAATATTCCTCCTTCCGCTCCTCGCGCTGCTCGAAATATTTGAACGACAGCAGCAGTACGCTGATGCCGGTAGCGAGCATGAGGCCGGTATTGAACTCCGAGAACTTGTCGACCACGAACAGCGGCGCAACGAAATAAGGCATCGTCACCGGCTGGCGAAGCAGCGACAGCAGCGCAAGGAGGAATGCCGCTACGGTGAAGGCGTGCATCAGCCGGTGGTTACGGCGTATCGCCACCAGTAACATGGCGATCACGGAGGCGCCGGCGAGGATCATCACGGGCAGCAGGGCAAGCAGATCATGGGTAGACATATGTCCGATTTAATTATCCTTGTATTGAAATGCGACGACCGGCGCGGCTTTCGAAGCGGTGTCGATCACCCGCTGGGGAAACAGTCCCAGCCAGATGATGGCGATCACCAGCGGCAGCAGCATCACGGCTTCGCGTACTGTCATATCCTTCAACCGGAACTCGCGCAGCGAAATCCCGAAAAATACTTTCTGCATGATGCGCAAACTGTATACCGTGGCCACTACCAGCCCGGTGGCCGCCAGCACCGTGATCCAGGGCGACGCCTGCCAGCTGCCGGCCAGGATAAGGAATTCCGCGATGAAATTCCCCAGCCCCGGAAGCCCCAACGACGCCATAACGAACACCATGGTAATGGCCCCCAATCCCGGCAAAGCCGCCCATAATCCACCCATCTTCTCCAGCTCCCGCGTATGAAGCCTTTCGTACAACACCCCGGCGATCATGAACAGCGCACCGGTACTGATGCCATGCGTGATCATCTGCATCACCACGCCCTGGTACGCCAGTTCGTTGAACGCAAAGGCCCCCACCAGCACAAATCCCATATGGCTCACGCTCGTATACGCCACCAGCCGCTTGAAATCTGTTTGTGCGTACGCAAGCTGCCCGCCGTACAATATCCCGATCGCGCCGAGCAGCATAAATACCTGCGCAAAAGCGTGACAGGCTTCGGGGAACAAGGGCAACACGAAGCGCAGGATGCCGTAAGCTCCGGTTTTAAGAAGCAGTCCGGCGAGGATGACAGACCCCGCGGTGGGCGCTTCCGTATGCGCATCGGGCAACCAGGTATGGAAAGGGAATGCCGGTAATTTGACGAGGAACGCCGCCATGAACCCCAGCATCAGCCATCGGCCAATCCCCTGTTCCATGGGCGTTTGCAGCAGTTCAGCGTATGAAAAGGTATAATTCCCGGTGGATGCGCCGTGCACGAAATACAATCCCAATATGGAAAGCAGCATGAGCAAACCGCCCGCCTGCGTGAAGAGGAAAAACTTCAGCGAAGCGTACAACCTGCGCCCATGGCCCCAGATACCGATGAGGAAATACATGGGGATGAGCATCACTTCCCAGAAGAAGTAGAACAGGAAAAGGTCCATCACCAGGAAAACACCCGCAATGCCGCCCAGTACGAATAACAGGTTGAAGTAGTAGAAGCCCGTGCGGTCGCGGATCTCGTTCCACGACACCAGCACGGCCATGGCGCCGAGAAAGAAAGTGAGCACGATCATGAGGAGGCTGAGCCCGTCAATCGCCAGGGAAAGGCTCACGCCGAAGCGGGGCATCCAGGGTTGATGGTAAACGTATCGCCAGTCTGCCCCCGCCAGCGACGCCGGTTCCGGTTGCACCCAGATGCCCACGGCGAGCACAAGGCCGGCGAGCATCACCAGCAGTGCGATCCACCGGGGAAGGGTGGCGTTCACGGCCGCGGAGGCCCAGGCCAGGAAAGCGCCCGCCAGTGGAAATAATATGAAAGCCAGCAGTATCATGGCGAATCGTTTTTCAGGTTACATGGAATGCCGCCAGATGATGACGGACAGTATCAGGACCGCACCCATCACCACTCCCAGCACATACCACCGGATGATCCCGCTTTGCGTGGCGGACATCATCCGGTGAAGCCCGCGGGTAATGGCGGCCAGCCCGGTATATACGTTATCGATAATATCTTTCCGGTTGAGCCTGGCGATCCGAACGAACGGTTGAACGAACAACACATCGTACGCCGCATCGAAGCCCCAGCCGCTTTTCAGGAAAGCGCCCGCTTCTTTGGGGAACGGTGCGTTCAGCAACCGCCAGGTAATGTAAATAGCCAGCGCCGCAAGCCCCGCGGTGATGGTTTGCAACCCCCATTCCGCCGCCACGCTGGCATGCTGCGTTACCACTTCCGGCAGCACCGGCTGCAGGAAATCGCTCAGCCAGGTGAAATGACCGAGGGTATGCGGCAGCTCCAGGAAACCGGCCAGCGTGCTGCAAACCGCCAGCACGTAGAGCGGGACCATCATTTCCGGGCCGGGTTTGTGGTGGACGTGCGTCTGCTCCTTCCCGAAAAATACCAGCAGCATCATCCGCGTGGTATAGGCCGCCGTGATGAAAGCCCCCAACACCGCGGCAAACGCGTACACCGGCCTGCCTCCCGCCGCCGTGCCCGCCAGCCAGATGATCTGGTCTTTACTGTACCATCCCGACGAAATGAACGGAATGGCCGCCAGCGACAGCGAACCGATCAAAAAAACGAGGAACACACCGGGCAGGGATTTGCGCAATCCGCCCATTTTGAACATATCCTGTTCGTGATGCAGCGCATGAATGACGGCGCCCGCACCGAGGAATAACAGAGCTTTGAAAAACGCATGGGTGATGAAATGGAAAATGGCGGCCGACCAGGCGCCCACGCCCAGCGCGAGGAACATATACCCGATCTGGCTGATGGTAGAATAGGCCAATACCCGTTTGATATCCGTTTGTACCCAGGCGCTGAAACCCGCCAGCAGTAAAGTAACCGCCCCTGTGATCGCTACGGCCGTTTGCGCCGCGGGCGCCAGTGAAAAGATGACGTTCGTCCGCGCGATGAGGTACACGCCCGCCGTCACCATCGTAGCCGCATGGATGAGGGCGCTCACGGGCGTTGGGCCCGCCATGGCGTCGGGCAACCAGGTTTGGAGGGGCAGCTGGGCAGATTTCCCGACCGCGCCGCCCAGCAGGAGGAACGCGATCCACACTACCGTGGGGTCTCCCGCCGCCCAGAGGCTTTGCGCCCGCTCCAGCACTACCGACAATTGTAAACTCCCGGTATGCTGCACTAGCAGAAACAGCGCAATGGCCATGGCCGTATCGCCCACACGCGTCACGATAAAGGCTTTGCGCGCGGCGGCGCCGTTCTCGGGGGCTTTATACCAGAACCCGATCAGCAGGTAGCTGCACAGCCCCACGCCCTCCCAGCCCAGGTACATCAGTAAAAGATTATCGGCCAGCACGAGCATGAGCATCGATCCCACAAACAGGTTCATGCACGCGAAAAACCGCGCGAAATCAGGATCGTCGGACATATAACCCGTCGAGTAAATATGGATCAGCCACCCCACGAACGTGATGACGAAGGCGAACGACAATGAAAGCGCATCCAGCCGCAGGTTGACGCCGATGCTGAAATCGCCCACCCGCAGCCATTCCCACAAATGCTGGCTGAACGCCGGAACGCCCGACTGCATGAACTGCCAGCCCGCCACGATGGTCACCAGCGCCGCCAGCCCGATACTGCCGCAGCCCACGGCGATCACGCCGGGCTTCCCGATCTTTCCGGAAAACAGGATCAGGATAAGGGCGCCCAGGAAAGGGAGCGCGGGAACGAGGTACATCCATTCCATAATGCAATGTTTTTACGGTTCTCGATGCGGCTTCAGCCCCGCATCCGGCTAGCCTCGTCGCTGTCCAGCGATTTGAGCTGGTGGTACAACTGGAGGATCAGCGCCAGGCCGACAGATACTTCCGCCGCGGCCATGGCAAGGATGAACATGAACATCACCTGTCCCTCCGGCTGCCCCCACCGGCTGGCCGCCACAATGAAGGCGAGCCCCGCGGCGTTGAGCATGATTTCTACCGACACCAGCATGAAGATGATGTTCCGGCGGATCAGCATGCTGATGAGGCCCAATGTGAACAATACCCCTGCAAGGACGAGCCCTGCCGTTGTTGCGTTGATCATGACGGAGAATTTTCGAGGAAACGGTGAACGATTTTTTTCTTTTGACGGCCGAGGTGATAAGCCCCTACGATCCCTGCCATCAGCAGCATGCCCGCCAGCTCAACAGCCAGCATATAAGGGCCGAACAGGCTTTTACCCACCTCCTTCGGGTCTACCACTTTGATCTCCGCACCCGTATCCGCGGGCTGGACCATGAGGTAGACCAGTTCTGCCAGCAGTACGAGGCACAGTACCGACGGACCGATCCATACACCTGGCGTCATCCAGCTGCGCTCTTCGCCGGCGGTCTGGCTGCCAAGGTTGAGCATCATCACGAAAAATATGATCAGCACCATGATGGCGCCGGCATAAACGATGAGTTCCAGCGCGGCCATGAACGGCGCCCCGTACAGGTAAAACACCACTGCCACGCTGAGCATCGACACATTGAAGTACAGCAGCGCATGCATGATGTTGTACCGGGTGATGACCATGATGGTCGACAAAACGGCCACAGCGGCCGCGATATAAAATGCGGTTCCCATACCGTTCGGTTTTAAGGTAACAGACTGCGCACGTTTACCGGCGGCTCCTCGTGCCGGGCTTCGCCCTTATCCTTCCCTGCGATGGCCATGCCCGCCACGCGGTAATAATTGTAACCGGGATATTTGCCCTGGCTGTTGATGAGCAGGTCTTCCTTCTCATACACCAGGTTCTGCCGGTCGTATTCCGCCATTTCGAAATCGGGCAGCAGTTGTATGGCGTAGGTAGGGCACGCCTCTTCGCAGAACCCGCAGAAGATGCAGCGGGAAAAGTTGATGCGGAAGAAGCCGGGGTATCGCCGTCCGTCGGGGGCTTCGGCGGCCTGCAGCGAGATGCAGTCTACCGGGCATGCAGCGGCGCAGAGATAGCAGCCCACGCAGCGTTCGCCGCCGTCGGGGTCGCGGGTGAGCGCTATGCGGCCGCGCCAGCGTGCGGGAAGGGGCGCTTTCTCTTCCGGGTACTGGTACGTTTCGCGTTTGTGGAACATGTGCAGGAACACCAGCCACATACTTCTGAGTAAACTGAACATAACCGGTCATTTATCGATGAACAATTTGACGGCCGCCGTGCCGAGCAGGTTCAGCAAAGACAGCGGGAACAATACCTTCCATCCGTATTCCATCAGCTGGTCGTACCGCGGCCGCGGCATGGAAGCGCGCAGCAGGATGAAGACCATGATGAAAACGAACGTTTTCAGCACAAACCAGATCACGCCGGGCAGGAAGGCTGGGCCCAGCCATCCCCCGAAATACAGCGTAACGATCATGGAGGAAATGAGGGTGATGCCGAGATATTCCCCGATGAAGAACATCCCGAATTTCATCCCCGAATATTCTGAGTGGAAACCCGCCACCAGTTCGCTTTCCGCTTCCGGGATATCGAACGGCAATCGGTGCGTTTCGGCAATGCCGGCGATGAAGAAGATGACGAAACCCAGTAACTGCGGGAATATATACCACATCCCGCGCTGCGCTTCCACGATCCCGCTCAGGTTGAACGTGCCGCTGAGGATCACCGGTCCCATGAGCGCCAGGCCCATGAACACTTCGTAACTGATCATCTGCGACGCGCCGCGCATGGCGCCCAGCAGGGCGTATTTGTTGTTGGACGCCCATCCCCCCAGCACAATGCTGTACACGCCCAGCGAAGACATCGCCAGGAAAAAAAGTACGCCGATGTTCATGTCTGCCACCACGATCCCCGGCCCGAAAGGCACCACGGCAAACGCCATGAGCACACTCGCCACCACCACCGCCGGCGCAAACACGAATACGACCTTGTCGGCAAACGGCGGGATCCAGTCTTCCTTGAAAAACAGTTTCAATGTATCGGCCAGCACGATGAGGATGCCGAAAGGCCCGGCACGGTTGGGGCCGTACCTGTCCTGCCAGAGCGCCAGCATCCGCCTTTCGAGCCAGATGAGGCCGGCGGCCGTATTGAGCAGCACGAACAGTACGCCGCCGATGATCCACCAGTATTGTGCTTCCATATCGAAAATTTTTTATCGTTATCATTTACGCCTGCATCTTCGCCAGTACCGGTAAATCCACCACGGGCGATTGCGGCAGTCCAGCGTTCACGCCCGCCAGGCCGCGCGGCATCCAATGGTTGGCCGTGGCCACCAGCCGGCAGGTATGATGGTCCGTTTCCACCGTCACCCAATTACCGGGCGTGATGTTCCACTGCGCGAGATCGTCGGGATTGAGGTAGAGGCAGCAGAAATCCGCCGCGTGTTTCGCGATGCCGGGCGTGTACATGCTCAGCTCCTCCGACCCGAAAATGTGATAGACCGGCATGATATGCACATGCCCCGGAATGGGCACGAACGTGTCGGGCGCTTCGTGGAAAAACGGCGCACCGCCGTTCACATGCGGTTCCAGCAGCCGGACGCCCGGGTCGCCGCCATGGAGGTGCCCTCCTATTTCCTGTTGGTATTTGTTCACGGATTGTACGGAATTCCAGCCCGGCGACCAGAAGAACGGAATAAGCGGCGCCGGCGGTTCTCCCCTGTAACCCTCCATGGTGAAGGATAGCGGCGTATCATCGTCTTCCGCGGGCTTGGGCTCGCTCACGTTCACATTCGCCTGCATGGCCGTTCGCCCGCTGTAGCGGTGCGGTTCGCGGGGGATGCGCTGCCCGTTGATCCGGAAATCGGCGTGCGGCGCCAGGTGCTGCAGGGATGCCAGCGACGGCATGCCGGTGGTCAGCGCCCAGTCGATATCGTCGAGGTTATGAAGGCCGTGGAGCGATTGCACCTGCGCGCCCTCCGCGATCTGGAGGCACCACCGCCAGCTTTCCTGTACATCGCCTTTGGGGACGTACACCTGGTAGTAACGCTGCGCGCGGCCTTCGTTGTTGACGACGGTGCCGTCGGCCTCAGCGAAGGTCCCTGCAGGCAGCAGCACCGTCGCTTTCTCGGCGGTGCGGTTATATAAATGATCGATGAGGATGACTTCCTGCGCATGCAGGAAAAATTCGTCGATAAGATGTTCGTCTGCGCGCCGGTAAAGATCGTTTTCCAGCACGATCACCGTATCCGCCTCTCCTTGCCGCAACACATCGATGGCCGTATCGAGCCGGTGGCCGCCGAGCATTTCGAGGCCCAGACTGTTCACTTCCGGCAACGTGAGGCTGAGCAGGGGATTTCGGCCTTTTTGCCGTAGCGCCCAGGCCACGTTGGCCGCGGCTTTCATCATATGATCGCATCCGCTGCCGTACCCGCCGATGATCAACGGCCGCTCCGCCGCCAGGAGCGCCGCCGCAATTTTTCCGGCCAGCGCGGTTTCTTCGGGGGTCAATCCGGTAATGGGCGCTATATCGGCCCCCAACTGCTGCGCCACCGCAAAGCCCAGCCGCGCCAGCTGCTCCGGCGCACCGCGTTGCACGGCTTCCGCCAGTTCGTCGAGTTTGGTGGGGAGGGTGTTGAATATGAAAAGCGGGCCGCGATCTTCCTGCACCGCTTCGCGCACGGCGGCATCCTGCCATTCGGCCAGGTGGATTTGCCCCATGGCATCGGCCTCCGGCTTGCGGCGGACGGCCTGCCGGACCGCCAGTGCCAGCATGGGCGCGGTGTTGGTGAGGTCTTCCCCCAAAATGAACACCGCATCGGCCTCACCGGCTTCCTGCAGGGAAGGCGTGCGTACGGGACCGTCGCGGAGGATTTTCAGCGCGAGGGACGTAAGATCATGATCCGAATCGGACATACCGAGGTAGAAATTGTCTTCGCCCACCAGCATCTTCAGCGCGAAATTCGATTCCAGGCTGGCGCGGGGCGATCCGATGCCGATGGTGCGCCCGTTCTTCAACCGCGCGGCCACCTGGTCCAGCACATGCTCCTTATTGACCGTACCGTTGGAATGCGGGCGGAACGCGGGTTGCAGGATGCGCTGATCGCTGTTGACGAACTCGTAGCCATACCTTCCGCGATCGCAAAGGAAATAGCCGTTCACTTCACCGTTGTAGCGGTTGGCGATCTGGCGGAGGGAACCATACCGCTCACCGGCGCTCGTATTGCAACCCAATGAGCAGCCCTGGCAAACCGACGGCGCCCAGGTCATGTCCCACTTCCGGGTGTAATGCGATTTGAGGGTTTTGTCGGTAAACACGCCCGTGGGGCACACTTCCGCAAGGTTCCCGCTGAATTCGCTTTCCAGCCGGCCGCTTTCGCATCGCCCGAAATACACGTGGTTGTGTGCGGCGAACACGTTGAGGTCTTTTCCGCCGGCGTAGTCTTTATAAAAACGCACGCATCTGTAGCATTGGATGCAGCGGTTCATTTCGTGGTTGAGGAAGGGGCCGAGGTCCTGGTTTTCGTACGTCCGCTTGGAGAAGCGGTAGTTGCGGTAGGTATGGCCCGTCATCACCGTCATGTCCTGCAAATGGCAGGAGCCGCCTTCGTCGCACACGGCGCAATCATGTGGGTGATTGGTCATGAGCCAGCCGATGACCTGTTCGCGGAAAGCCTTTGCGCCAGGGTCTTCCAGCGAAAGCCGGAGATTGTCGCGCACCGGTTCCATACACCCCATCACCAGGCGCCCTGTTTTATCGTCTTCGTCCTTGAACACTTTCACGGCGCATTGCCGGCAGGCGCCCACCGAGCCCAGCGCCGGGTGCCAGCAGAAATACGGAAGGTTCAGGCCCAGCTCCAGGCAGGCTTCCAGGAGATTTTTGCCCGGCTTCGCTTCGTATGGCTTGTTATCGATGTAGATGGTCATAAGTGATGGGTATGATGGAGGTGAGCGGATGCGGGAGCGGCCGGCACGGGGTCGTGGTACGGACAACGGTGTTCCCGGATGTGTCTTTCAAAATCGTCACGGAAATATTTGAGCGCGCTTTGCAGCGGCTCCATGGCACCGGGTGCCAGCGCGCAGAAAGTATTGCCCGGCCCGAGCCATTCGGTATGGCGGAGCAGGAGCGCCAGGTCTTCATCGCGCCCCCTTCCCTGCTCGATGGCCCAGAGGAGCTTTTCCGTCCAGGGAAGGCCTTCGCGGCAGGGCGTGCAGAACCCGCAGGATTCCTGTGCGAAGAAGTGCTCGAGGTTGTGTACGAACCCGACGGGACAGGTCTGATCGTCCAGCACCACCATCGTCCCCGTTCCCAAACGGCTGCCTGCTGCGGCAACGCCGGCGAAATCGAGGGTGATGTCCATGTGTTTTTCGATGAGGAAGTCGGTGGATGCGCCGCCCGGCAACACGCCCCGGAAGCCGAAGCCGTTTTTCATGCCGCCGGCGTATTCTTCCATCAGTTCGCGCATCGTGATGCCCATGGGCAGTTCCCAGGCCCCGGGTTTGTTCACGCGGCCGGAAACACCGTAGATTTTTGTGCCGCCGTCGGCCGATCTGCTTAAGGATTTGAACCAGTCTGCGCCTTTATTGACGATATGGGGGATGAACGACAGGGTTTCCACGTTGTTGACGATGGTGGGTTTGCCGAACAGGCCGGAGATTTGCGGGAACGGGGGTTTGGCGCGGGGAGTGGCGCGTTTGCCTTCGAGGGAATTAAGGAGCGCGGTTTCTTCGCCGCACATGTATCTCCCCACCCCCGTATGCAAATGCATTTCGAGGGAATACCCGGTGCCGAGGATATCTTTTCCCAGGTACCCCGCATCATACGCCTCCGCGATGGCCTTCCGCACCGCAATGGCCGCGTCTTTATACGCCCATCGGAGGAACACGAACGCTTCGGTGGCCTGTATCGCATATGCCGCCACGATCATGCCTTCCAGCAGCTGATGGGGATTGCCTTCCAGCAACCACCGGTCTTTGAACGTGCCCGGTTCCATTTCGTCGGCATTGGCCACGAGGTATTTGGGGCCGGGAACGTCCATCGGCACGAAGCTCCATTTCATGCCGGTGCTGAAACCCGCACCGCCGCGGCCTTTCATATTGGATTCCTTTACCAGCGCGGTCACTTCCTGCGGTTGCATATGGCGTACCGCCTTGCGCACGGCCTGGTAGCCGCCGATGGCCTCGTACTGGCGGATCTCCAGCGGCGGAAAGGTGATGTGTTGTGTGAGCGGTCGTTCCATATCAGGTATATTTTTCGAGTATGTCAACTAATGCGGAAGGTTGGAGATCGCGATACGTATCATTGTCGACCATAAGCGCCGGCGCATGATCGCAGGTGCCGAGGCAAGGGTTGGGCAGCAGCGTGAAGCGCCCGTCCGCCGTTGTTTGCCCGTACTGTATCTCCAGCAGCCGCGTCAATTCGGCGTGGATGCCTTTGAGGCCCATCACGTAACAGCTGATGCTGTCGCACAGCAGGATGATGTGGCGGCCCACGGGCTGCCGGAAGATGAGGTTGTAGAATGTGGCCACGCTGTCTACCTCTTCGGGGCTCATATCGAGGATATCGGCCACATCGCGGATGCTTTCGTCAGACACCCATCTGCGGTGTTCCTGGACGATCTTGAGGGCTTCTATACAGGCTGCCTTTTTGATGGGCACCTGCCGGATCTCGTCCTCGATTTTCTCTTTTTCGGTCATCGATAGCATACAATTCGTTTTTTTACCGGTCAATGTCCGCCAGCACGTAATCCATGGCGCCGAGGATGGATAAAAGGTCGGCCACCGTGTACCCGCGGCTGATGTACGGGATCATCTGCATATGTGCGAACGAGGGCGTGCGCACGCGCACCCGGTAGGGCGCGGTGTTGCCGTCGCTGGTGAGATAATAGCTGTTCCATCCTTTGGTGGCTTCCGTGACGATCATGGCTTCGCCGTTCGGGATCACGGGGCCCCAGGAAACGTGGAGGAAGTGGTGGATGAGGGTTTCGATGTCCTGCATCGTGTATTGCTTCACCGGCGGCGTGGCCAGCGGATGATCGGATTTGTACGGGCCTTCGGGCATGTTGTTGAGGCATTGCTCGATGATGCGGAGGCTTTCCCACATTTCCTGCACGCGCACCACGGCCCGGTCGTAGCAGTCGCCGTTCCGGCCCGTCGGGATGTCGAATTCGTACTGTTCGTACCCGCTGTAGGGGCGCTTCTTGCGCATATCCCAATCCATTCCGCAGGCCCGCAGGTTAGGGCCAGTTGCGCCCCAGTCGATGGCCTCTTCCAGCGAAAAAACCCCGATGCCCACCGTGCGCGCCTTGAAGATCGCGTTGCGCATCACCATCTTGTCGTACTCCTTCAATTTCTTCGGGAAGTACTGCACGAATTCGCGGACGAGCTTGTCCCAGCCCTGCGGCAGATCCTGCGCTACGCCGCCGATCCGGAACCAGTTGGGATGCATGCGCCCGCCGCAAACGGCTTCGATGATGTTGAAGATTTTTTCGCGGTCGGTGAACATGTAGAATACGGGCGAAAGCTGCCCCACGTCCTGCGCGAATGTGCCGTACCACACCAGGTGGCTGGCGATGCGGAACAGTTCGCAAAGCATGACGCGGATCACTTCGGCCCGTTGCGGGATGTGGATGCCGGCCAGTTTTTCTACGGAAAGCAAATAAGCGAGGTTATTGTTGACGCCGCCGAGGTAATCGATGCGGTCCGTGTAGGGAATGTAGGTGTGCCAGCTTTGGCGTTCCCCCATTTTTTCGGCGCCGCGGTGATGGAAACCGATATCTGGCACTGCGTCTACGATATCTTCGCCATCGAGCTGGAGGATGATGCGGAGCACGCCGTGGGTGCCGGGGTGTTGGGGGCCGATGTTGAGGAACATGAAGTCGGAGTCGTCAGACTGCCGCCGGAGGCCCCATTCTTCCGGGTTGAACTGCAGGGCCTCCTGCTCCCTGTCTTCTTTTTCCGGGAAGAGCCGGAACGGCCCCATTTCGGTGGCCCGTGCGGGATGCTCCTTGCGGAGCGGGTGCCCCTCCCAGGTGGTAGGCATGAGAATGCGGCGAAGCAGGGGATGCCCTTCGAAACGGATGCCGAACATGTCGAACACTTCCCTTTCATACCAGTTGGCGGAAGGCCAGATGTGGGTAATGCTGGGGGTGGAAGGAAATTCGCCGCGGAGGGCTACTTTCAGGCGGAGAAAGGCATTTCGTTCGAAGGAAAAGAGATGGTAGACGAGGGTGAATTCGCAGGTGCCGTTGTACTTACTTTTACCCGCACGCTCATCGATGGCCGTGAGGTCATAGAGCATGCGGTAAGGTTGGTCCGCTTCACTGCGGAGGTACTCCAGTACAGGTACGATCTTCCCTTGCGGCGTCCAGATGGTGGGCGTCTCATCCCGGGTGAGCTGTTCATGGAACAGCTGCTCGCCGAACCGGGAGCAGAGGGCAGAAAAGATGCTTGCAGGCATGATGTGGGTTTTGTGTATCCATGCGCCTGGCTGCTGGCTTTTCCAGTCTGTTATACCCTTGCTTGAAATGAGCTGTTGGTCGCTATATCGGGTTTTGTATCAGTTTCAGTTTCTTTCTTCCGGCTCATGCACCCTTATCGTTGCCTCTTCTCCCGCCGCTGCTGCGGCCCTTTGCGGATGCCCGCCGTGATGATGATGGTGGCCGATGAATTTCCGGCCGAATTTCATGCCTGCGCCGTGCAGAATGCTTTTACCGTGCCCGAAGCAGGCTACGTCGAAATCGAACGTGGCCAGTTTTTCGAGGCTGTGCATCCCTGCTTCGAAGTCTTCGTAAAAGGTCGAATACCCCAGTCCGAAGAGATTGTCGCAGGCGTCTGCCGCAAACAGCACATTCTTCGCCCCCGGGAAGAAAAAGGCCAATTGCCCTTCGCTATGCCCCGGAATGTGGACGGCCTGAATCCCGCCGCCGATGGGCAGCCATTCGCCATCTTCCAGTAACCGGTCTATCCGGAACGGCGTGATGGACCCGGGTGCTCCGGCGATGAACATCCGGTAAATGAGGCGGTTGACCAGCCCCGTGAACTGCGGACGTTCGGGCTTCGGGATGTATCCCGCTTCCACCCACTTCTTCTCGGCCGGATGCATGTATATCTTCGCACCCGTGATGGCTTTCAGGTCGGCAGCGCTGCCGGAATGGTCCGGGTGGCTGTGTGTCAGCAGGATGTTTTTCAGGTCATCCGGCTGCCGGCCGATGGATTGCAGCAGTTCCAATATGAGGCCGCTGCTGTCGGGCTCTCCCGTGTCTATGAGCGTCAGCTTTTCATCGTCGATCAGAAATGCGTTCGACTTTCCCAGGTTCAGTTCATAGACATTCTCGGTGATCCTTCGGATACTCATGCGGTGTAGGTTTATAGGTTGCGGCGGATGAAGCCCCTTTCAGATTTCGTCCGGCGTCTTGAATTCGGTCATATTCTGGCGCTTCTCGCGGAAGCGGTCTTTCATGGATGTTTTCTCCGGCCTGATCACGCCCTGGTCGCCGATCGTCCAGCTCAGGGGGCGCAATTCCTTACCCACGGATTCCTGCAACAGCAGCAGGCCGTGCATGAAGGCGTCGGGGCGCGGCGGGCATCCGGGAACGTATACGTCTACCGGTAAAAATTTATCGACGCCCTGGACCACGCTGTAAATATCATACATCCCGCCTGAATTCGCGCAGCTGCCCATCGAAATTACCCAGCGCGGTTCCATCATTTGTTCGTATAGCCGCTGGATGATGGGCGCCATCTTGATAAAAACCGTTCCGGCGATGATCATGACGTCTGCCTCGCGGGGCGTTCCGCGGATCACTTCTGCGCCGAAGCGTGCGAGGTCGTACTTGGGCGTCATGCCGGTGGCCATTTCCACGAAGCAGCACGAAAGCCCGAAATGGAAGGGCCACATGCTGTTTTTACGGCCCCAGGCTACGAGGCGTTCTACGGAAGTGAGCATCACGCTCTGGCCCACGGAGTCTTCGGCCGAGTAATTGCCGTTGCTGCGCGGCGCGGCTTCTTTCGGTTCAGTTAACCACCACTTCATGGCTGTCGGTTTTAGTTTGAAGGGATGTGGACTTCATCTTCCGGAAAGCTTTCAGGATTTTCTTCCCGTCGGGCCCGAAATCCAGCGCACCGTTCCGCCATTCGTAGATGAGTACTACCAGCAAAATGGCGATGAAAACAGACACGCCGATGAACCCCGCCCATCCGAGCTCTCCGAACGCGATGGCCCAGGAGATCACGAACACGGTCTCGATGTCGAAGATGACAAACAACATGGCAACAAGGTAAAATTGGGACGGGAAGCGGAGGCGCGCGGAGCCGGTGGATAAAATACCGGATTCATAAGCTTCGCCCGTAGAGCGGTCTTTATGGCGCTGGCCCAGCAGGTAGGACAGACCCAGGATCGCCAGTACCAATACGAGTACGATGGCGCCAAATACAAGAAATGGCCAGGTTGGCTGCATAACAGTCGTTTTATGGGTTCATCTGCGGGTTATCCGGACGGGCGTCGGTGAGGGGATCCTTTGCGGTTGTTTTATTGTAGCCAATCGAATTCCAACTCCTCGCACCGGGCAGATGCAGGCCATAAAACAATAAACAACGCCGGGGATGTGGCTGTCTGTAACTGTTGTAACTGATCCGTTAATGATGCGTGCCGGTAATGTAGCACTCCAGGTTTTCAATGATGTGTTTCTGTTCGTCCATGATATATTTCACTACATCCCCGATGGAGACAATGCCGATGAGTCTTCCTCCGGCATCCACCACCGGCAAATGCCGGATTCTTTTATCAGTCATCTTGCACATGCAGTTCTCGATCGTTTCGTCTTCCGAAACCGTGATCGGGTGTTCTGTCATGATCTCGCGGATCGTGGTCTCTTTCGAAGCACGACCTTTCAATATTACCCGGCGCGCATAATCGCGCTCGGAAAATATGCCCATAAAATGATCTTTATCTACGACGGTGAGGGCGCCAACATTCCGGTCCACCAATACTTTAAGGGCTTCATAAACGGTGCTGTCCGGATGTACGGAGTAAACTGCGTGACCTTTGCCCACCAAGATGTCTCTGACTCTTCCCATGGTAAGCTGTATTTAAGTTTAAACAATAACGTGTGCGAAAAACCTACTTTAAGTTACCTTATTTAATTCGTAAAATCAAAAAGAAGCGGGAAAAAGCCGTCAACAAACTTGTTTACGACCCTATTCCCGCTACCAAATAATCCGTTATACGTATAAATTTTTAACCCGATGTTAATCCCCACTGCAACGATTTCAACACTGTATCGAATTACCCGCGACTACAGATTCTGTTTCTTCAGCTCGTTCACGCCGTGGTCTACCGCACGCGCCGTCAGCGCCATATAGGTGATCGACGGGTTTTGACAGGCCGATGAACTCATACACGCACCATCGGTGATAAACACGTTCTTTGCCGCATGCACCTGGTTGAAGCCGTTGAGCACGGAGGTTTTGGGATCGCGGCCCATGCGCGCCGTCCCCATTTCATGGATGCAATGGCCCGGAGGCGGCATATCGTCGCTTCCGCCAACGTTTTTCAATCCGGCAGCTTCCAGCATTTCCTTCGCGCTTTCCAGCATGTCTTTGCGCATGGCCAGCTCGTTGTCGCGGAAGTTGCAGTCGATGTCCAATGTGGGCAATCCCCATTTGTCGGTTTTCGTTTTATTGAGGCGCACGGTATTGTCGGCATATGGCAGATGTTCGCCCCAAGCACCGATCCACATGCCCCATTCGCCGGGTTCCGTATTGTTTTCTTTCAGTTCGATGCCGATACCGTCCATCGTTTGTTTACGGCCGCGCCCGGCGCCGCCCTGGTAGCCGAATCCGCGCACATAATCCTTACGGTTGGTATTGCCGCCGATGTTGCGGAACCTGGGAATGTATATGCCGTTGGCGCGCCGGCCGTAAGTATATTGGTCCTGGAACCCGTCGAACGACCCGCCTGCGCCAACGCCGAAGTGGTGGTCCATAAGGTTGCGGCCCACCTGGTCGCTATCGTTGCCGAACCCGTTGGGGAAGCGGTTGCTGACGGAATTGAGGAGGATGGCGGTGGTACCGAGCGTGGAGGCGTTGAGGAAGATGATCTTTGCCGTGTATTCGATCACTTCTTTCGACTCCGCGTCCATGATGCGTACGCCTTTTGCTTTCTGGGTGCTTTCGTCGTACATCACTTCCAGTACGATGGAGTGCGGGCGGAGCGTGAGATTGCCGGTTTTGGCCGCCGCCGGAAGGGTGACGCCGTTGCTGCTGAAGTAGGCGGTGAAAGGGCAACCACGCGCGCAAAGGTCGCGGTACTGGCAGGGCCCTCTCCCGTTGTGCGCTTCGGTAACATGCGCACAACGGCCGATGGTCATGATGCGGTCTTTGTAATGTGCTTTGATACGCGCTGCCACGTGCTTTTCGAGGCAGTTCATTTCCATGGCCTTGAGGAATTCGCCATCGGGCAATTGGGGTAGGTTTTCCGCCTGGCCGCTGATCCCGATATATTTTTCGACATAGCTGTACCAGGGCTCGATGTCCTTGTACCGGATGGGCCAGTCTACCCCATGACCATCTTTGGCGTTGGCTTCGAAGTCGATATCGCTCCAACGGTAGACCTGCCGCCCCCACATGAGCGACCGGCCGCCCACATGGTTGCCGCGCAGCCAGTTGAAGGGCTTGATCTCGTTGTAGGGATTTTCCTTATCATTCACCCAGAAATGCTGCGTGGCTTCGTCAAACGCGTAGCAGCGGCTCTGGATGGGGTGGTTTTCCTCCATTTCCCGGGTAAATTTACCGTGATGGGGATAGTCCCAGGGGTTCCAGTTGGCGGTCGGATAATCCTTGATATGCTCAACGTTCCTGCCTCTTTCCAGCACGAGGGTCTTGAGCCCTTTTTCGCACAGCTCTTTGGCTGCCCAGCCGCCGCTGATGCCCGATCCTACCACGATGGCGTCGTAGGAATTTTCGGCCGCGGCTTTGATGTTAAGATTCATTGTAGCGTGGGTTTTTAACAGGAAAAGCCGCACAGAACGCGGCTTTTCCCTGGTAGTTATGCCTTGATTCCCTTATCAGATATTTCCTTTCTTCAGTTCCTTCACGGCATGGTCGGCCGCGCGGGCGGTCAGCGCCATGTAAGTGAGGGAAGGGTTTACGCAGGACGCGGATGTCATGCAGGCGCCGTCTGTCACGAATACGTTTTTGGCGGCATGCACCTGGTTGAATTCGTTGAGGACAGAAGTTTTCGGATCGCGGCCCATACGCGCGGTCCCCATTTCGTGGATCGCCATACCGGGCCAGGAGCCGTTGTCGTACGTTTTCACGTTTTTCACGCCGGCGGCTTCCAGCATTTCGGCCGCATCGTTCATCATATCCTTGCGCATCTTCATCTCGTTTTCCTTGAATTCGGCGTTGAAGCGCAGCGTAGGCTGGCCCCATGCGTCGGTCACGGATTTATCGAGGGTTACGTAGTTGTCTTCGTACGGGAGGCATTCGCCGAAGCCGCCGATGCCCATGCTCCATTTGCCGGGCTCGGTGAGCATTTCCTTGAAATCCTTGCCCACACCCATTTCCGCGATACCACGGCTCCATCCGCTGCGCGAAGCGCCGCCCTGGTAACCGAAACCACGCAGGTAATCGCGCTTGTCGTTACCGATATTGCGATAGCGGGGGATGTAAATACCGTTGGCACGGCGTCCGTAGAAATATTTATCGTCGTACCCTTCCATAACGCCGGATGCGCCGGTGCGGAAGTGGTGGTCCATGAGGTATTTTCCCAATACGCCGCTATCGTTCCCGAACCCGTTGGGGAAACGGTCGCTGATGGAGTTCATCAGCACGAAGGTGGAACCGAGTGTAGAACCGTTCACGAAGATGATCCTGGCATAGAACTCGATCATTTCCTTCGAATTCTTATCGATAACGCGAACACCGGTGGCTTTGCCTGCCTTGTCGTCGTAAATGAGGCTGTTCACGATGGAATCGGGGCGCAGCGTGAGGTTGCCGGTGGCCACCGCCGCCGGGAGGGTCGACGATTGGGTGCTGAAATATCCGCCGAACGGACAGCCGCGGCTGCACAGGTTCCTGAACTGGCATTTGGTACGGCCTGGCAGGTCTTGGGTAATGTTGGCGACACGGCCCATGATAAATTTCCTTCCGCCGAAAGCCGCTTCGATCTTGCCTTTCACATCTTTTTCCACGCAGTTCATTTCCATGGGCGGCATGAAAATGCTGTCGGGCAGCTGGGGCAGGTTTTCGGTGGTGCCGCTGATACCTACGAATTTTTCCACGTATTCGTACCAGGGCTGAATGTCTTTATAACGGATCGGCCAGTCTACCGCGATGCCGTCTTTGGCGTTGGCACCGAAGTCGAGATCGCTCCAGCGGTAGCTTTGGCGGCCCCACATGATGGATTTGCCGCCAACGATATCGGGGCGGTACCAGTCGAAGCGTTTATCTTCCTGGTAGGGCGCTTTGCTGTCGTTGATCCAGTATTTTTCGTTGTGTTCGGAGTAAGGGTAATCGCGGCTGAGTTTCTCATGCGACTGGCGCTGGTCTTGCGTGATCCTGCCGCGGTGGGGGAATTCCCAGGGGTCTTTGGTGGCGGTTTCGTATTTGCCGTGCTCGAGGTTGTGGCCGCGTTCGAGCATGAGCACTTTGAGTCCTTTTTCGGTCAGTTCTTTGGCAGCCCATCCGCCGCTCACGCCGGAGCCGATCACGATGGCGTCAAACGTATGCTGGTCCTGCGCTTTTATGTTCAGGTTCATGTTGATCAGTTTTTAATAAATGTGGAAATACGGGTTACGCCCAGGCACGGTCGCCTTTCTTGTAGGGCACGCAGCCTTCGTAGCGGCCGGGCACGGCGATGTATCGCAGGGCTTCGGTGGCGCCGGGTTTGGACGTGAAATAGCCGAGCAGGGTCAGCTCTTTCATGTACTGGAAGTAGTGAACGGGATCGTCCTTCTTCTTGTTTTCGCGTTTGTTGTAATCCACACGCTCCTGGTCTATGGCGGTGAGCAGCTCGGTGCGCTGTTCGGGCGTGATGTCCATGAACACTTTACCGTCGAATTTCTTTTTACTTTCTTCATTGATCTTGTTCAGACCGCCTTCAAACACCTGCTGTGCTTTCTCGTCGTAGCAGTCGTTGATCATGGTAACGATGAAGTCCTGCACGCCCGCGGCTTTCGCGCCAGGCGTACTGGTGGCCGGAATGATGGTTTCTGCGATCTCAGCGAGCAGTTCCTTCGTTTCGGGTGTTTGCAAGGTATATGTCGCTGGCCTGGATTTGCAACCCTCCAGTGCCGCTAACGTGGAAGCGGAAAGCGCGGTACCCATGAGTATCGCCACATTCCTGATGGCATCTCTTCTGTTCATAATAGTAAATTGATTTGACCTTTGTGGAAAAATCCAAAAAATTTGCGAGAAAGCAAAATAAATTGACCCCGGGATGAAAATAATGTGTAAAAATGACACGTAGGGGGCAATAGCGGGAAGAGGGCCAGGTGGTAATTTTCGGCTGTAATACGCGTGGATGGCCGTTCTCGGGATAGGAATATTTGCTTATTTCCCGGTACTTTTTTCCTGCGGGGCATCATCGCGCGGCCCCTCTACAGGTTTCCGGACGCTTCCGGCCCAGGCGAAAACCTGGATGATGACGGCGATACCGAGCCCCATTTGCAGTACGCTTTCCGTATCCGCCCAACGGGCTTCCCCCATCCAGATGGCGATCAACCAGTATCCCGCGAAGCAGACCAGCAACGTTATCCAGAAGTACCGGAACCGGTGGAACAAGTTCATCCCTTGAGTTTTAGGCGGTGCTTTTTCCCGGGGTCTTTTTCAGCTTCCCGCTTCCGTTTTTCTTCCTTCACTACCGAATCCCATATAATAAGGACCGTTGGCAGGAATACAAACCCTGCTACCGACCAGCTATCCGCCAGCATACCGCGCCCTTCCCTGTCGAAAAGGGAACCTTTGCCCACGACGGCCCCTAAAACCATTGCCAGCAAAAAACCCAACGCCAGTACGGCTATCGCCTGAAAAACCTTCCGCAGGAAGATGCGGACTACCTGCCAGGCATCGATCCCGCCTTCCCCGAGGCGGATCCAGCCGAGCGCGAACAGGGCAATCATGAATCCACCGAAATAAAAAAACTTGAAGTATTCCATAAGCAAACGGAAGTTTACTGAATATACGGAAAATCCCCGGTCAGGCAGGATCATCAACACCAGGAAAACCCAGAATGCATACCATGCCGGCAATAAAAGGAACCAATTATTCATTGGAAAAGGGATGATACAATGAATATAGGAAACTACCGCTCAAAAAAAAGCCCTCCGTTTACCGGAGGGCTACGCTATATAAAATTTCATCGAAATCAATTCGTATGCGGCGCCGGGCGGGCGGAGCCGATCTGTGCCACAGCGGGTTCCGGTGTGGGCGCGGTATACACGTACTTGCCCTGGCTGTTCACCATCACTACCGGCATTTTGCGTGTTTTCTCGAAGTAATCGTAAGCATTCTTCAGGTTCAGCCAGAATTTCTGGGATTCATTGTCGGTGAGCGACTGGCTGCCGAGGTAATCCATGCTGCGGCTGTTGCCGAACCGCACGGGGAACACGTGCACGGGAATGAAATCCTGTCCGGCGTTCTTGGCCTGCACCGCCATTATATACACTTCGGAAATGAATTCGTCCGTCAGCGGGATGCACCCTATCGTAAGGCAGGAGCCATGGATATAGATATCGCCGCCCGGTTTCTTCTGATCGCTGAGCACGCGGTCGGAATAGTTCGGGTAATTGATTCCGAGGCTAAGGTGGTAACTGCTGTTGGGATTGAAATCGTTGATGTAATAGAACCCTTCCGGCACCTGGCGGTCGCCCTCCTTCCGTTTCGGCCCCATTTTGCCCGAAAGCGAGCAGACGCGGTAGGTTTTTACGAGGGTGAAAGTGTCGCCGGGGTTGTTCCGCGCCCAGATTTCCATCTCACTGTCCAGCTTGAAGCTGCGGATGTAAATCTGTTTGGCCGGCCAGGCGATGCCTTTTTTGGCGCATTCTTTTTTAATGCTTTCTTCCTTCTCCCTGAACGCTTCGCCTACCCTCGGGAACAGTTTCTGGTTCTCGAGGAAGGATTGTTGCGCATGCGCACCATAGGCGCCGAGGAGGGATAAAATACCGATGAATAACCGCTTCATATCTAGTCTGTCTTACCAATTCATGCCAGAAAATAATATGCCAGGTAGAATAATATAAATGCAAAAATAACATATATTATCGAACCTACCTTCTTGTTGGCAAATCTTAATACATAATGCCGGTTGCCGGCGAAAATCAGGTAGGCCGTCAGCAGCTGCATAAGCCCTGCCAAAATGAACAGATACCCGAATAGATCTCTTAATTCCATAAATATTAACGCCAAATTTAACTATTTAGTGGGTAAAAGCCTATCAAAAAACGAATTTTTCATGCAATCCATCTTCCTGTTCGCCGCCCTTGCTTTCGGGCGCCCTGCTCCCGCCGCAGACACCAGCGGGTACACGCTCGTATGGTCAGACGAGTTCGATACGCCCGGCCGCCCCGACACCGCCAAATGGGATTACGAACGGGGCTTCGTCCGCAACCGGGAGCCGCAATGGTACCGTCCGGAAAACGCCGCCTGCCGGGATGGCCTCCTGGTGATAGAAGCCCGCAAAGAACGCATCCCCAATCCCGGGTTCGACTCGGCGAGCGGCGATTGGAAGCGCAACCGCCCTTTCGCCGAATATACTTCCTCCTGCCTCATCACCAAAGGCAAATTCCAGTTCACCTACGGCCGGGTCGTTATGCGGGCTAAAATAGACGTCCGCAAAGGGAGCTGGCCCGCTTTCTGGATGCTGGGCGCCAAGCGCGGCCCCGTTCACTGGCCGGCCTGCGGGGAAGTAGACATCATGGAATACTACCAGGGCGATCTCCTCGCCAATGCCGCCTGGGAAGGCGATGGGCAAACCGCCTGGGACGAAGCCAAATGGCCCGTAGCCGCCTGGGGCGGCGAAAAATGGGGGGAGCGATTCCACGAATGGGAAATGATCTGGAACGAAAACGAAATGGTGATTTCGGTGGACGGGAAAGCCCTCAACACGATAGACATCCCAACCGCAAGGAACGCCCATAAAGGGAATCTCCCCTTCCGCGAAGATTTCTACCTGCTCCTTAACGTAGCCCTGGGCCACGGCGGCGAAGAAATCCCCGATGCCCACATGCCTTCGCGCCTGCTGGTGGATTACGTGCGGGTATACCAGCTTTCCGGCAAGTAGGATTTTCGTAGAAACAGCGAAGCCGTCCCGGGTCGAACCGGAACGGCTTTTATTTTCTCACGTAGCAGGTTGGTTTATAAGTTGCCGCGCAGCGCCTGTTCGCGTTCAATGGACTCGAACAACGCCTTGAAGTTGCCTTTCCCGAAAGATTTGGCGCCCTTGCGCTGGATGATCTCGAAAAACACCGTAGGCCTGTCCTGCAGCGGTTTGGTAAAGATCTGGAGGAGATAACCTTCGTCGTCGCGGTCTACCAGGATGCCCAGTTCTTCCAGCGGACGAAGGTCTTCGTCGATCTCGCCTACCCTTTCCAGCAAAGTGACGTAGTACGACGATGGAACGCTCAGGAATTCCACGCCCCTCGCCTGCAGCTCGCCCACGGTATGCACGATATCGTTGGTAGCGATGGCTATGTGCTGTACGCCCGGGCCGCCATAAAAATCAAGGTATTCCTCGATCTGCGATTTCTTCTTGCCTTCGGCCGGTTCGTTGATGGGGAATTTGATCCGCCCGTTGCCGTTGCTCATCACTTTGGACATGAGCGCGGAATATTCGGTGGAGATATCCTTGTCGTCGAAAGACACGAGGTTATGGAAACCCATCGTTTCGCTGTAAAAATTCACCCATTCGTCCATCTCGTTCCACCCTACGTTACCCACGCAATGGTCTACATATTGCAGGCCGGTGCTGGTAGGCTGGTAACGGCTTTGCCACGGGCGGTACCCCGGCAGGAAGGGGCCCTGGTAATTCTTCCGTTCCACGAAAATGTGAACGGTATCGCCATAGGTGTGTATACCGCTGCGCACCACTTCACCGAACTCGTCCTTTTCGACGGTCGGCTCCATATACGGCCTGGCGCCGCGTTTCACGGTTTCTTCGAAAGATTTGCGGGCATCGTCGACCCAGATGGCCAGTACTTTCACACCATCGCCATGCTGGGCGATATGGTCGGCAATAGGCCCTCCGGGTTTCAACGGCGTCGTCAATACGAAGCGCAGTTTGTTCTGCACGAGCACGTACGATACGCGGTCTTTCACGCCGGTTTCGGGACCTGCGTAGGCGAGCGACTGGAAGCCGAAGGCTGTTTTATAGAAATGCGCGGCCTGCTTGGCATTTCCCACGTAAAACTCCACGTAGTCCGTACCGTTGAGCGGCAGGAAGTCTGCAGTGTCCTGCGCAGTTGCTGGCTTTACGGTGGCTGTGTTCATAAAAAGATTGTTTTGGTGTATGATTTTTGATTTTATACTAATTGCAAAGCGTACAAATGCTTGTTGATAAAATCGATCTCCTCGGATGTCAGTTTCACGTTGATGGCTGCGGCGTTCTGCTCTGCCTGGCCGGCGTTGCGCGCGCCCACGAGGGCAACGGTGATGCCCGGCCGCTCGATGGTCCAGCGGATGACGAGCTGCGCCAGCGTGGCGTTCTTGCTTTCCGCCAATGGTTTGATGATCGAGAGGAAAGCGTTGATCCTTGCGATGTTATCGGGTTGATAGAAGGGCGTTTTCGGGCGGTGGTCACCTTCCTCGAATTTGTGCTCCGGCTTGATCTTGCCGGTGAGGATGCCGCGTTGCAGCGGGCTATATGCCAGGATGGCTTTATTGTTTTCGATGCAATAAGGCACCAGTTCCTTTTCGATGTTGCGTTCCACCATGCTAAACGGCACCTGGTTGGAGGCGAGTTTCACCACGGCATCGGCTTCTTTCATTTGCGCTGCATTGTAGTTGCACACGCCTGCTTCGCGGATCTTGCCCTGTTCCTTGAGGCGCAGCACGGCTTCGAAAGATTCTTCGATGGGTGTGGTAGCGTCTGGCCAGTGGATCTGGTAGAGATCGATATAATCGGTGCGCATGCGGCGGAGACTGGCCTCGCATTCGCGGATGATGCTGTCTTTCCCGGCGTACTTGTAAATCTCGATGGGCTTTCCGCTATTGTCCTGGCTGCTGAATGCGAACGTTCCGTTGGTGCCTTCCCAGGTCATGCCGAATTTGGTGAGAAGCTGCACTTTATCGCGCGGGATGCCTGCAAGCGCTTCTCCCACGATCTCTTCGCTGGTGCCTTGCCCGTAGATCGGGGCGGTGTCGATAGACGTTACGCCGCGGTCGATGGAAGCGCGGATGGCTTCAGTGGCGTCTTTCCGTTCTGCGCCGCCCCACATCCAGCCGCCAATGGCCCATGCGCCAAAGGTGATGGCGGATACTTTCAGATCGCTGTCTCCTAATTGTCTGTATTCCATGCTTTTATTTTTTCCAAAAGTAATATTTATTCGGCCCAGCTCATGGTGTATCGCTCGTCTTCGATGCCCCGCGCATCTTCCGTTACCTGCAGCGGATGGAAGGTGTCTACCATCACGGCGAGCTCTTTCGTTTCTTTTGCGCCGATGCTTTTCTCTACTGCGCCGGGATGCGGCCCGTGCGGGATGCCGCCGGGGTGAAGGGTGATCATGCCGCGGGTGACGTGTTTGCGGCTCATGAAATCGCCGTCCACATAATACAGCACTTCATCGCTGTCGATATTACTGTGGTTGTAAGGCGCCGGTACGGCCTGCGGATGATAGTCATACATCCGCGGCACGAACGAGCATACCACGAAATTGTGGCCTTCGAAAGTCTGGTGGACCGGCGGCGGCTGGTGCACGCGGCCGGTAATGGGCTCGAAGTCGTGGATAGACAACGCGAAGGGATATTCGCATCCGTCCCACCCCACTACATCGAACGGGTGATGGCCGTAATGGATCGGGTACATCATGCCTTTTTTCTTGATGTTGATGATGAAATCGCCGGCCTGGTCGATGGTTTCGAGATCTTTCGGCTGGCGGATGTCGCGCTCGCAGAAGGGAGCGTTCTCCAGGAGCTGGCCGAATGGACTGAGGTATCTTTTCGGGAACCGGATCGGGCTGAAAGATTCTATGATGAACAGGCGGTTGTCGCTATTGGAGAATTCGAGCTGGTAAATGGTACCGCGGGGGATAACGAGGTAATCGCCATACCCGAAATCGATGCGGCCGTATTGAGTATGGAGGATGCCGGAACCTTCGTGGATGAAGAGTAATTCGTCAGCATCCGCGTTTTTATAGAAGTAGTCTTTCATGCTGCTGCGCGGGGCGGCGAGGGAAAGATGGCAGTCGGCGTTCACGAGCACCGGTTTGCGGGCGGCGAGGTAATCGCTTTCCGGCTGCACCTGGAAGCCCTGGAAACTGCGGTGTTTGAGCATTTTCTCTTCGGCTACGCGGGGCGCGGCGGCGTAGGGATCGTCTACTTTCACGATTTCCGTGGGCGGATGGCAGTGGTACAGCAGGGAATAGTGGGACGAGAACCCTTCGGTCGAGAAAAGCTGTTCCGAATACAGGGAGCCATCCGGTTTTCGGAACTGGGTATGCCGCTTATGCGGAATTTGCCCGAGCGTATGATAATGTGGCATAATTGGTGGAATTGATCATTCCCGGCGGCAAGCCGGAAAATGGGTCCTACGATGCTGGTAAATGGGAGGAATGGCCGCAACAAAGGGCCCCCGGCATTATAACGCCGAATCCATGGCGAGAGTTGCCATGAGGAAGCAGTAATTGCTCTGATACTTGTATGTAAGCGAATGATGCATACGTAACTCCGATAAAATTAAGGGAAATTCCAATACATCCATCAAAACCACCTGAAATTTTTTACTTTGGGTCAACCTTTACCTAAAATACCTGTACCATGTGGCCTCACATCCGCCAGTCGTTGCTTCATACACTGGAAAATATCGAATCATTTCACAAATCGTTTGCATCCAACTCCCGCCAACTTGGCTTTTTTGCCGCCACAGTCGGCATTTTTATCGGGATGACCACGTTCTTTATCGTGGCTTTCCTGTATGGCAGCTCCGATAAACTGGAAGAAGCCGGCTCCCTTATCGTTTTTACTTTCGCGGAAGGCATTACCTGCGGGGTACACATCATGATATTTGCGTCTGCGTTCATTGCAGCAAGAATGCTGAAAACCGGCACGCCTGCCACCACACAATTCGGACCCGGCGATTTGCTGCCGGAAGGCAGAAGATTTTTCAGTTTCGGGATCCTGATGATACTGGTCCTCTTTGCGGCATACGAATTCCTGCGGCTGCTCACTTATGCAAATGAAGAATCATTTTCCTACAACACCATTTATAGCATTGCAGTACATACCTGGTTGCTCTCCGTAGTTTTCAATGCATTTGAAGCCGTGACGGCTATTATGACCGTACTGGTCGTCATGAAAAGCGCTGGGAGAAAGATCAACGACTCCGGCCGGCCGGCCCTCCTGGCCGCTTCCACGATTTTGTTTTTCTGGATTAAACTGATCGCGGTGCTTGTTTCCCTCACCACCGCGATGGTCACCACCCCCTTCCTCGCGCTCATGCCCAATGAAACCCTCGCCTACCTTTTTTCAGGAGGAGTAACCGTACTTATTTATGTATTTTCCATGATCCCATGTGCGGCCATCGCCGCGAGTGCGGCGGTCACAGCGATAGATATACAATTTGATATGGAAACCCAGGCGCGTCAATAACCGGAATACGTTTGCAATAGCCGATTACGGCCTACGCTTCAAAATCGAACTTCTCCTCATCGCCCGCTGCTCCGGCGGCAAAAATCGCATTGATTTTCGGTTGAAGGAACCATATGCCGATCGGGAAAAACCAGATCATAAAGAACTCTCCGGCGAAATCTGAAAACGTTACCGGCCTGCGTAGTTCCACCGTTTTCAATACTTTCGCAATAAAGTACATACAATAAAAAATACAGTATATGGAAAACAGGTGAATGGGCAGGATTATTAGCGCCACCATGGGCCCGAGTTCAAGATCGCCTTCCGGCACATAACCGAAAAACAAGCCCGACATTACAACGCAAATAACAATAATGTAAACTGCAGGTATCAAAACGAAGGTTTTAAACCTGGAAACATTCATCCTTTCCACCCCCCGCATCTTTTTATAGAGGTTCGTCCCCAAAGCATAAAACCAGCCAAAATAGAGCGCGGTCATCACCAACATAATTATTGGGAACAAATACAGGAGGTACATCTGATCGTTGCCCGAAGTTACAGCGCCCAGGGTAACAATTTGAAACAGAAACGGAATCCCGATAAAAAGCGCGAATAATTGCCAATGCTTGAGCGAAAGAAACTTTGTCATGTTGGGTATTGATTTCAGAATAGGTATAGACTTGCCCGTTTTTTGGATGTCCCGGCAACGCAACAAATATATACAAGTCTACCCTCAACCCAAATCAACCAATCCTCACACACCTATCTGCCCGGAAGTTGCAGCAAGTTGGAATTTATTATTTGTCACATTTTTGTCATAATGATTGAAATTCAGTACAGATCAACATTTCAGTTGATTACACCTGCTAAAACACAAGTCTTCCCACTTAGAAATTTTCGAATTTTACCAAGAACGCTTGCATTTTTCAGTAGAATTAATAACCTTTGTCTTATAAACGTCATAAGTTAATAGTGCATTACTCCAACTCACATATTATCCGTATTGCTTCCCACTCCACCGGAGCAGCGGGCACTATTATCACAACCACAACCATTACAACCCCATCCCGGGGTTAATTTTCACATATCGTCCACCGACCGGGCTTCTCCGGTTCCCAGCAAGCGGGGTATTTCCCCTTCCGTTTCCTCATTCATCTTGATTCAACATGCAGGTCCTAAAATTCGGCGGCACCTCCGTAGGCAGCGCCCAAGCCATCAGCCAGGTATGCGATATACTAGCCCGTTATAAACGCAAAAGCGTCATGGCCGTAGTCGTGTCCGCCATGAGCGGCACCACCGACAAACTCATCCGCTGCGGACATCTCGCCGCCGCCGGCAACGAACAATACCGCGACGTGCTCCGCGAAATTGAACAGCTCCACCTCGACACCGTCCGCAACCTCTTCCCCATCACCGCGCAAAGCGGCCACCTCAGCCAGGTAAAGAAACAGCTCAACCAGCTGGAAGCCTTGCTGGACGGGATTTTCCAGGTAGGGGAAATGTCGGACCGGTGCCGGGACAAAGTCATGAGTTACGGTGAGCTCCTCTCCTCCTGGATGCTGGCCGAAAAACTGCGGCTCGAAGGCCTGAACGCAGCCTGGAAAGACAGCCGCGATCTCATCCTCACCGACAACCATTTCGGCAGTGCGGCCGTCAATTTCGACGCCACCGATCATAATATCACTACTTTCTTCCACCAGCAACAGGCCGACATCGTCATATTGCCCGGTTTCATCGCCTCCAACGCCGATAAGGATACCACCACGCTCGGGCGCGGCGGCTCCGACTACACCGCCGCCATCATCGCGGCGGCCATGGACGCCAGCGTGCTCGAAATCTGGACAGACGTCAGCGGTATGATGACCGCCGATCCGCGCATCGTTCCGCAGGCCATCGCCATTCCGCGGATATCTTACGAGGAAGCGATGGAACTGTCGCACTTCGGTGCCAAAGTCATCTATCCGCCCACCATCCAGCCGGTCATGAACCGCAGGATACCGATCCTCATCAAGAACACGTTTGAGCCCGAGGCCGGCGGCACCCTCATCCAGGACAACGGTGAAAAACCTTACCCGGTAACCGGCATTTCCGGTATCAAAGGCATCGCACTGCTCACCCTCGAAGGCAGCGGCATGGTGGGCATTCCCGGATTTTCGCGCCGCCTGTTCGACGCGCTGCTCCAGGAACGGGTGAACGTCATCCTCATCACCCAAAGCTCCAGCGAACATTCCATCACCGTCGGCATCAACGAAAGCGATATGCTCAAAGCCAAAGCGGCGGCAGACGGCGAATTTGCGCAGGAAATCCATGACAAGCGCATCAATCCGCTGACGGTGGAAAAAGACCTTTGCATCGTGGCCGTTGTGGGCGACAATATGAAAAACCACCACGGCATGAGCGGCCGGCTCTTCGGCGCCCTGGGGCGCAACGCCATCAACGTGAGGGCCATCGCACAGGGGTCTACCGAAAAGAATATCTCCGCCGTGATCGGGAAAAACGATCTCCGTAAAGCGCTCAATGTGATCCATGAAGTGTTCTTCGAATCAGACACCCGCCAACTGAACATTTTCGTAGCCGGCACGGGCAACGTTGGCGGAAAGCTGCTTGAACAGCTCCAGCAGCAGGCCCCCTACCTCCGTAACGAGCTCGGCGTGCAGGTGCGCATTATCGCCCTGGCCAACAGCCGCAGCATGCATTTCTCCGAAAGCGGCATTCCGCTGGGGAACTGGAAAGACGCCCTGAATAACGGCGAGCCCATGGACCTCGCCGCCTTCGCCGCCCGCATCCCGCAGATGAACCTCCGCAACAGCGTGTTCGTCGACAATACCGCCAGCGAAGCCGTTGCAGGACTTTACGCTAACTTCCTGCAGCACGGCATTTCGGTGGTAACCTGCAACAAGATCGCGTGCTCGTCGGAATACGCATCTTATAAACAGTTGAAAGACCTGGCCCGGAAGTACAATGCGTCCTTCCTCTTCGAAACCAACGTGGGCGCGGGGCTCCCGGTCATCAACACCCTCAACGACCTCGTACGCAGCGGCGACAAGGTGCAGACCATCGAAGCCGTTCTCAGCGGCAGCCTGAACTTCGTGTTCAACAATTTCGTGAACGGCGCCAGCTTCCGGCAAGTGGTAAAAGCCGCGCAGGACGAAGGGTATACCGAGCCAGATCCCCGCATCGACCTCAGCGGTAAAGACGTGATGCGAAAAATCCTCATCCTCGCCCGCGAAAGCGGCGCAGTATTGGAAATGGACGATATCGACAATCATTCCTTCCTGCCGGATGCCTGCCTCAATGCGGCCGATGTTCCTGCCTTCTTCGAACAGCTCGACGCCTGCGCGCCGCACTTCGGACAATTGCTGAAAAACGCGGCAGACAAAGGCGAGCGACTGAAGTTCGTGGCGCGTTACCATATGGGAAAGGCTTCCGTAGGATTGCAGTCGGTAGGTCCGCAGCACCCGTTTTACCAGCTGGAAGGGAAAGACAACATCGTGCTGTTCACCACCCAGCGTTATTCCGCGCAACCGCTGATCGTGAAAGGCGCGGGCGCCGGGGCCGATGTAACGGCTTCGGGCATATTTGCAGACATTATCAGAACCGTTCGTTAAATGAAAGATATGAACCAGGAAAACAAGCCTTCCGTTACGGTATTTGCCCCGGCCACCGTAGCCAACGTCGCCTGCGGGTTCGACGTGATCGGGCTGGCGCTGGAAAGCACCGGCGATGAAATGGACATCCGCCTTTCTGCCACGCCCGGCGTGCGCATCACCTCCATCGAAGGCGCGAAGCTCCCCCTGGAAGCGTCGCAGAACGTGGCGGGCGTGGCTTTGCAGGCGCTGCTGCAGGAATACGGCAAACCGGAAGTGGGCATGGAGATCGCCATCCGCAAAAACATCCATCCTGGCAGCGGCATCGGTTCCAGCGCGGCGAGCGCGGCCGGCGCCGTGGCGGGCGCCAATATGCTGCTCAACGATCATTTTTCCTCCGATGCGCTGATCCGTTTCGCGATGGAAGGCGAGCGCCTGGCCTGCGGCACGCCGCATGCCGATAACGTGGCCCCGGCCATCCTGGGCGGTTTCACGCTCGTGCGCAGCTATCAGCCGCTGGACGTGATCGCCCTGCACACGCCGGCCGACCTCTGGGTAACGGTGATCCACCCCCAGATCGAGGTGCGGACGGCCGACGCGCGCGAGATCCTCAAACAGCAGGTGATGCTCAAAGACGCCATCCGCCAGTGGGGCAACGTGGGCGCACTCGTAGCCGGGCTGTACCGCGAAGATTATGACCTGATCGCCCGCGCGCTGGAAGACGTGATCGTTGAGCCGATCCGCTCCATTCTCATCCCCGCCTTCCACGACCTGAAGCTGCGCTGCCGCGAAGCGGGAGCCCTGGGCGGAGGGATTTCCGGCAGCGGCCCGTCCGTTTTCATGCTCTCCAAAGGAGAAGCCAACGCCCGCACCGTGGCCGCCATGATGGAATCCATCTACGCACCCCTCGGCGTCGACTATCACATTCACGTTTCCCGCATCAGTTCCACCGGCGTAAAAGCCATCAAAGCCCATCAACATGCAATACTATAGCCTCCAGAACCACCAGCACCGCGTTTCCTTCCGCGAAGCCGTCATCCGCGGCCTGGCGCCCGACAAAGGGCTTTATTTCCCTGCTGAAATACCGCGGCTGGAGAAAGACTTCATCGAACGGCTCGAAGAATACGATCCCCAATACATCGCCCGGAAAGTGATCCAGCCCTTCGTGGGCGCCGACATTCCCGTGCAGGCGCTAACCCAGGTCATCCGCGAAACGCTCACCTTCCCCTTCCCGCTCCGCGAAGTGGAAGACAACGTATATGCGCTGGAGTTATTCCACGGCCCCACGCTGGCTTTCAAAGACGTGGGCGCCCGGTTCATGGCCGGCTGCCTGGGGTATTTCCGGAAAGATGAAGAGAAGCCCGTCACCGTGCTGGTAGCCACTTCCGGCGATACCGGCGGCGCCGTGGCGAGCGGGTTTTACGATGTGCCCGGCGTGGAAGTGGTCATCCTTTACCCTTCCGGCAAAGTGAGCGACCTCCAGGAAAAGCAGCTCACCACACTCGGCCGCAATATCCGCGCGCTGGAGATCAAAGGCACGTTCGACGATTGCCAGCGACTGGTAAAAATGGCTTTCCTCGACGAGGAACTGCAGGCCCGGAGGCCCCTCACGTCCGCCAACTCCATCAACGTAGCCAGGTGGCTGCCCCAGATGTTTTATTACTTCATGGCTTACCGGAAAGTGAAACAGTGGAAGAAAGAACCCCTGATCTCCGTTCCCAGCGGCAATTTCGGCAACATATGCGCGGGGATGATGGCCGCCGCGATGGGCCTGCCCATCCCCCATTTCATCGCATCCACCAACGTGAACGATACCGTACCGCGATTCATGGAAAACGGCAAATACGAGCCGCAACCCGCCACCGCCACGCTGTCTAACGCCATGGACGTGGCAGACCCCAGCAACTTCGTGCGCATCCTCCAGCTTTTCGCGCAGAACGACCGGGCGCTGAAAGCCCGTCTTTCCGCTTACCGGTTCACCGACGAGCAGACAGTGGCCGCCATGGAAGACGTATTCGCCCGCCGCCGTTACCTCATGGACCCGCACGGCGCCGTAGGCTACCTGGGCCTGAAAAAATACATGGAAACGCACCCCGGCCACCTGGGCATTTTCCTGGAAACCGCGCACCCGGTGAAGTTCGCCAACACGATGCCTGCGGGCCTCGCAGACGCCATACAGGCGCCGGAGCGGGTAATGTTGCTCGATGGCATGCAGAAAGAAGCCGTACTGATGGACGCAGACTATAAAAAAATGCGCGACTGGCTGCTGCAAACCGCGAAAGCCGCCGTTACGGAAGATGCGAAATAGCAGGGATTTCTGTATGTTTGGGCGATGAACACCCGCCATTTACTTTGGGCGCTGCCGGCGCTGTTGTGCGCATGCGGCCAGCAGGCCGATCCCGGAAAACAGCAGCCGGCGCCCGTTGCCGATTCTCTCGCCATCGCCATTCACAATATGCGGACCGACCTGGCCGTACAACCGAACGATCTGAACCTGCGCGTCTGGCTCGCCAACGCCCTCATCGAACATAACGAATACGCCGCGGCAGACAGCCAGGCGGCCATCATCGCCCGGGCGCCCGGCAAACTGCCGCAGGCGTTGTATATCCGCGGGCTGATCGCGTTGCGGCAGCAGGACACGGTCAAATCCATCGACCTGCTGACTTCCGCCATCCACATCCGGCAGGATTCCAGCGAATACGAGGTGGTGATGCTCACCGCGGATATGATCGCCGCGCTCGGTAGCTACGAAAACGCCACGAACTATTATCGCCTCGCCGCGAGGATCGACTCCTCGTCCGCCGAAGCCCCGTTCCTCACCGGCGAATGCCTGGAAAAAGCGGGAAAAATCCCCGAAGCCCGGAACGAGTTCCGCGAAGCCATCCGCCGCAACCCCGCCTACGCACCGGCCTACATTGCCATCGGCAACCTGCTGGCCGCCCAGGGCAACGCCAAAGACGCGCTCGTATCCTACAACATGGCCGCGAAAGCCGATCCCACCAACGCCGACGCCTTCTACCGCCGCGGAAAAACCTTGCTGCAACTGGGGAACAAAGCCGCTGGGCTCGACGATCTCACCAAAGCCCTTTCCTTCCGGAAAAACTTTCCCGAAGCGCAACACCTGCTCGATTCGGCTAAAAATCTGTAGTATTGTACCAGCTTGAAAACTCGTAACGCATTGGAAAAGAAAATACCACTCATCGCCCCCAGCCTCCTTGCCGCCAATTTTCTCGAAATCGGGAAAGATGTGGAAATGATCAACGACAGCCATGCCGACTGGCTGCATCTCGACGTCATGGACGGCCGCTTTGTGCCCAACATCAGCTTCGGGCTGCCGGTGGTTTCCGCTGTTACGAAAATCTCGAAAAAAGTGAATGACGTGCACCTCATGATCGAGGAGCCGGAAAAATATGCGGAAGCTTTCGCGAAGGCGGGCGCAGATTACCTGACCGTGCATATCGAAGCCTGCCGCCATCTCCACCGCAACATCCAGCAGATCAAAGGGCTGGGCATGAAAGCCGGTGTTGCCCTTAACCCCCACACTTCCGTGGGCCAGCTGGAAAATATCATCACCGACCTCGACCTGGTGCTCATCATGAGCGTAAACCCCGGTTTCGGCGGCCAGCATTTCATCGAACAAACCTATATCAAGCTCCGCCAGGTGCGCGACCTCATCCGCAGAACAGGCTCCACCGCCCTCATCGAGGTAGACGGCGGTATCACCACGCAAAACGCGGCGCTCGTCGTGGAAGCGGGGGCAGACGTACTGGTAGCCGGCAACACGGTTTTCTCTTCCGAAAACCCCGCAGCCACCATCCGCGAGCTGAAACGCCCCGTTACGGTAATAATGCCATGATAATATCGTTGGTCAAAGGCTTGGTGAGGTAACCAGACACGAAGTCGAACTGGTCTACCCGCTGCCGGTCGCGCTCGTCGATCGAGGAAGTGAGCACATATATCCGGATGTCTTTGGCGATCTGATGCCGGATCCCGGCATACACTTCGAGGAATTCCCACCCGTCCATGACAGGCATGTTGAGGTCCAGCAGGATCAAGTCCGGCAGGGATGCCTGATCTGCGGTATTGACGCGGATATGGTCCAGCACATCCTGTGCGTCAGAAAACTTGGTGACTGCATCAGCGATCCTCAGTCTTTCCAGCATGATTTCAGTGATCTGCTGGTGAATGGGGTCATCGTCTACTATAAAGATCGAATGTAGCGGCTTCATAGAATTGCTATTCGGGCCTGAAGGTAATGATAAATTTCGTTCCTGCACCCAGGTTACTTTCGGCATGTATGCTCCCACCCATCGCTTCTATCTGCGTTTTGGTGATAAACAGGCCTATGCCCTTGGCGTCTTTATTTTTATGGAATGTTTTCCGGAACCCGAACAATTTGGCGCCATACCGCTCCATATCGATCCCCATGCCATTGTCTTCCGCCGTCAGCATAATTCCCCCGTCTACTACCCTGCTCTTCAGATGCAGGCTGGGCTTTCGTTCCGGCGAGCGGTACTTGATGGCGTTGGTGAGGAGGTTTTGCAGGATGCTGTCCAGGTAGATGCGCGGATAATCGATATGCGGCGCCTCCGTGAAATCCGCCGTGAGCCGCATGCCGCTCGTTTCCATGTCTACCAGCAGGATATCCTTCACTTTCTGCAGCCGGTCCGCAAAAGCCAGCGTTTCCCTTTCCACGTTCAGGTCTTTCCGGATCTGCACGATTTCGATCAGGTCGTTGAGCGTTTCGTCGATATTGCGGATCACTTCGGCAAACATCCCCCGGTACATTTCCCGTTCCTGCTCGTTCCCCGTTTCGTTCATGATCTGCATGAGCGCCTTCAGGTTGGCGATCGGCGCGCGGAGGTTGTGGGAAGTGATATGTGCGAAGTCTTCCAGCTGCTTGTTCTGGTTGACGAGGAATTTATTGAGGCTAGACAGCTGTTCGTTCGCTTTCCGCAATTCCCGCTGCATCTTTTTACTGTCGGTAATGTTCCGGGTGAAAATGGAAATGCTGCCGTCCTGCATGGGGGCCAGCAGGAATTCGTACCATTTATCGAGCTGCGGAAGGTAGTTCGAGAACGATACGGGCGCCTGCGCCTCGATGCATTGCCGCACGCGGGCGTGGAACGTAGACCCCACCAGCGAGGGGAACACTTCAAAAATGTTGCGCCCGATCACTTTGCCGTGGTCCACGATCTCCTGGGCCTTCCGGTTGATGAAATTGACCTTCCCTTCCTTGTCCATCACGGCGTACCCCATATCGATGGTGTCGAAGAACAACCGCATGAGCTCTGCGTTCCGGGTGAGCTGGTTCCGGATGCGGAACTGCTCCGTCACGTCCTGGATCACCCCGTAAATCCGAACGATGCGCCCGTTGCGGTATTCCGGTTTCCCGATCACGCGGGCCTGCAGCGTGTTGTTGCGCGCCGTGATGATGGTCACCTGCAGATCGTATGCCTTTCCGCGGCTCATACACGCGGCGATGGCCTGGTCCATCCGCGCGCGGGACTCGGGCTCGTAGAACGACAGCGCCTTTTCCACATTGATGG
Source organism: Chitinophaga rhizosphaerae (assembly GCF_003958645.1). GTDB lineage: Bacteria > Bacteroidota > Bacteroidia > Chitinophagales > Chitinophagaceae > Chitinophaga > Chitinophaga rhizosphaerae. The sequence goes on along the minus strand of NZ_RXLO01000016.1, from coordinate 41,236 downwards.
TGGCATAGGGCGGCAGTTCGTGGATTTTATAGGTTTGCCCGCTCCAGCGCAGGTGCCTGGAGGCCATGTCCAGCTCCCAACCGCCGATCTTACCGATCTCGCCCGTTTGCAGGAGCGATTCCTGCACTTTGGTGCTTTCCAGCTCCTGCCGCTTCTTTTCGGTGATATCGTTGACCAGCGCTACTACGATCTGGTCTTTGTCTACGGGGTCTTCTACCGGGAACATGGTAAGGTCGAGGAAAATTTCCCGGTCGATCTTCCCTGCGCCGGTATGCACCTGGAACTCGAGTTTCTTTTCCAGCCGCACCACTTTCCCCCGTTGCAATACTTCCATGAAAAGCTGGTCGAGCTCGAAGAGCCGCGCGAAAGGGTCTTGCACCAGGTTGCTGTCTGGCTGCTCTTCCAGGCCGGTGCTGGCGAAGAATTTGCGTTGCGTCTGGTTGACGCGGCGGATGAACCCGAAGTTGTCGAATTGAATATACCCGACCGGCAGGTTCTCGACGATGGTGTGCAGCAGCCGTTCGCTTTTTTCGAGGCTGAGCACGGCCAGTTTCTTTTCGGTGATTTCGCTGAGGATGATGAAGAGGCACTCGATGTCGCCCTGAAGGTCGAGCACCGGGAAACCGGTCACTTCATAATACATCGGCTGGATGCGGGTCACGTTTTCATCGTGGATCTCCTGGTATTTGAGCATCATTTCCCGTTTGACGGGCGCTTTATGCTGTTTTACTTCGTCGAGCAGGGCGGAGAGGCCGTTGCGGCGGTTGAAGGGATCGTCGAAAACGTTATAGGGCCCCGAGTTGGCGGTGTGGTTGGCGCCGAGGATGATGCGCTGGGCGCCGTTCATGTTGCGGTGCCATCCTTCGGGCGTGAATTCCTGGAGGCCGACGGGGAGGTTTTCGAGGACGGACCGGAAGAAGCGTTCGTTTTCGCGGGCTTCCGTTTCGGCCTGTATGTTGCGGATCACCATCATGACCTGGAATACCTCTTTACGGTCGTTCAGCAGGGGGCTGCAGGAAACCTGGTAGCGGAGGGGCGGCCGGCCGTACTGGAGTTCGAAGGCCACGCGCTGGCCGCCGAGGGCGTTGGCCCAGTGGTGCATGGATTGTGCGGCGATGCCGGGATGGATATCCGCCAGCCGGCGAAGGTTATCTCCTGGCCGAAGGGCAAAGCCGAGGTGGCGGCAACTTTCATTGGAGAAAGCGCTGTTCACCGTAACCAGGCGCAACTGCGTGTCAAACACGGCCACGGGGTCTGGAAGGGCTTCGATCACCTGTGTCAGCAAAGGATCGATCATCGGGACGGACTATTGGGCATAGGCTAGTTGATGCGCGAAGGTAGACAATATATTACACAATTTTAACTTATCAGCGTGGGAATTAAGGGGTATGGAATGGATGTTGAAAATTTCACGGGGGCGGAAATGATTTGTTAAGTCATGATGATATATCTTTGACGCAGGAAACAAATAATCATTTTTTTACGTTAATTTATAGCAGATTAATACTCAAATGAAAGTTTTAATTATCATGGGCTCGGAAAGCGATAAGCCCGTAATGCAGGAATCTCAGAACCATTTACAGTTCTTTGGCATCGAAAACGAAATGATTGTGGCTTCTGCCCACCGTAATCCCGACAAGGTGCGCGAGATCGTTGTGAACGCGCAATCCCAGGGTTACGGCGTGATTATTGCAGCAGCAGGTATGGCGGCGGCGCTGCCCGGTGTAGTATCTGCCTATACTTCCCTTCCTGTACTGGGTGTTCCCCTGGACGGTGGTTTACCGGGTGGTATCGACGCGCTGTATTCCATCGTACAGATGCCCGCAGGGCTGCCCGTAGGCACCCTGGCCGTAGGCAAAGCTGGCGCGCGCAATGCGGCGGTACTCGCAGCACGCATCCTCGCTCTTGGCAACAAGCAAATCGCTGAACGCGTAGAAGCGTTCAAACAGAACGGATACCGGATCTGATCCAGTCTCTGAATAAGGAACGGCGGGCGCATCCCGTCCGCCGTTCTACCTCAAACGCACTGTTCAGATTCCGAAACTATGGACAAGATTAAATCGAACCGCACTTGACAGAATCCATCATTAACCTGGACAGCGTAAACCCGATCGAGTTTTTCGGGGTAAACAACGGAAAACTGGACTTACTAAAGAAAAAGTTCCCTCTACTGAAGATCCTCAGCCGCGGCACGCAGCTGAAATTGTCGGGCGCTCCTGAAGAAGTGGCCACCGCCCGCGAAAAGATCGGTCAGATCGTCAGTTACCTCGAGCGGAACGGCCACCTCAGCGAAAACTATTTTGAACAGATCCTCGGAGAGGAAGAAGGTTCCGGCATCGACCATTTCAAGGACCGCAATCCTAACGACGTGCTCGTTTTCGGCCCCAACGGCCGTACCGTTCGCGCCAAAACGGCCAACCAGAAGAAAATGGTGACCCTGGCAGACAAGAACGACATCGTGTTTGCCATCGGCCCCGCCGGTACCGGTAAAACCTACACCGCCGTTGCCCTCGCCGTCCGCGCCCTCAAAAACAAAGCCGTCCGGAAGATCATCCTCACCCGCCCCGCGGTAGAAGCCGGCGAAAGCCTCGGGTTCCTGCCGGGCGACCTGAAAGAAAAGATCGACCCGTACCTGCGGCCTTTGTACGATGCGCTCGACGATATGATCCCGCCAGACAAGCTCAACTATTTCATGACCAACCGGATCATCGAAATAGCCCCCCTCGCCTACATGCGCGGCCGTACCCTCGATAACGCCTTCATTCTGCTGGACGAGGCCCAGAACTCCACAGACCTGCAGATGAAGATGTTCCTCACCCGTATCGGCTCCTCCGCCAAAGCGATCATCACGGGAGACCTTACCCAGATCGACCTTCCGAAAAACCAGAAGAGCGGCCTCGGCAAAGCTGCCCGCATCCTCCGGAACGTAGATGGGATCGGTTACCTGGAGCTCGACGAGGAAGATGTGGTTCGCCACCGCCTGGTAAAAGCCATCATCAAGGCCTACGACCAGGCCGCGGCACAGGAAGAAGAACGCGAAAAGGAAAGGGAAAAAGAACGGGATCACCACCATCAGAAAGATCATAAGGACCATAAGCAGAAGGACCACAATTAACACAGCCTTAACAGCCGTTGTCGTAAGTTGTGCAATTGGAAGATTCCATCTACTTTTGCGGTAAGACAATATAAACATTAACCTATCAACCACATGAGCTATTATAGGCGATTTTTATACCTTATGTGCGCATCGGGCCTGGCGCTCAGTATTAGCAGCTGCAAGAAAAAACCCGAGCCGCAGGAGGTTGCCTTGGAGTTTATGCACGCTATCCAGGAATCGAATTTCGAACGTGCCAAAGAATACGCCACGAAAGAATCCCAGTCGGTGATCCTCCTGTATTCCATTTTCGACGGCAAACGCAATGAAAATGAACGGGAAAAGATCAAAAACGCCAAGCTGAAAGTGGTTAACCACGACGAAGAGGGCGATAAAGCCACCGTCACCATCCTCAACTCCTCCGTGAGCTCAAAGGAAACCCTTCACCTCGTGAAGGAAGACGGTCAGTGGAAAATATCCCTCACCCTCGAAAGCATCCTCCCGACTTCCGTACCCCCAGGCACCATGGACATGAACTCCATGTCGCCCGTGGTACCCATGGATTCGGCGCTCGTAAAATGATCTCTCCCAATTTTTTATAGCTATTCCCGGTTTGTTCATTAATTTTGCGCACTGAACAAACCGGGTTTTCTTATCCGGCCGGGTTGAATTGCAACCCGTTCGCCGTTTTTACCCGTCAGTAAACGAGATTGATATCATATTTTTTAAAGCAAGATTGAATGACGACAACGAATCCATGGCACAGCGTAAGCCCCGGCGAAAATGCCCCCCACACGGTAACCGGCATTATCGAAATCCCGAAAGGCTCCCGTGCCAAGTATGAACTCGACAAAGACAGCGGCCTGCTGAAACTGGACCGTGTGCTGTATTCCTCCGTGTACTACCCCGCCAACTACGGCTTCATCCCGAAAACATATTGCGACGATAATGACCCGCTGGATATCCTCATCCTTTCCCAGATCGAAGTGGTCCCCATGTGCATCATGGACGCCAAAGTGATCGGGGTAATGCAGATGATCGACGGCGGCGAGGCAGACGACAAGATCATTGCCGTGGCAGCGCACGACATGAGCGTGGCCCATATCAACGACATCTCCGAACTACCCCCGCACCTGCTGAGCGAGATCCGCCACTTCTTCGAAGAATATAAAACCCTGGAAAAGAAGACCGTTAAGGTGGAAGAATTCGGTAACAAAGCCAAAGCGGAAGAAATCATCCGCGACGCTTTCGAGCTGTACAACAAGACTTTCACGCAGCAATAATCCGCTGCAAAAATCATATCAAAAGCCTTCGGAATTATATCCCCGAAGGCTTTTTTCATTTATATAATATTGATTACAAGTAGTTTATATGCAACCATCTTCCCTGCAAATAAAACGGCATAATTCGTCAATAATATGGGAGTTTCCCCAGGGCCATACCGGTATCTTGATGGCTTCAACCAAACGGGAATATCCCGGTTATCATTAGAAGTATAGCAATGAAAAAAAGACCAATCGGCCGGGGGCTCCTCATCTGCCTCACTTTACTGGCGGGATCGGCCGCAACGGCACAGGTAAGCTTTAAAACGAAGCAATGGCAATTCGGGCTCGACGGGGCCGGTAAAGTCACCAGTATGAAGAGCCTAGCGCTCAATAAGGAATTCCTCGTACCGGCGGAAGCCACGGCATTACTCAGCGTGAAAAAGGACGGGGCGGTACATGCGCCGCGCACCTGTACCTGGAACCCGAAGAAATCGGAACTGGCCCTATCCTATCCGCAGACCGGCGTGGAAGCCGTGGTGAAAGTGCAATCCAACGACCAATACCTCCGTTTCGAGCTCACTAAAATCTCACCGGCCGAAAAAGTGGACCTGGTGCTGTGGGGGCCTTATCCAACCAGCATTGCAGACACCGTCGGCGAAGTGGTGGGGGTTGTGCGCAACCCGGAATTCGCAATCGGTATCCAGGCGCTGAACATTAAAACACTGGGCGGCTACCCCAATAACGAAAGTGACGTTGAACCTTCATACGATGTTTTTGAGGGCGGCAATAAAGTGGACGTGAAGGAAGACGACCTGCACAAGCAATTGTTCCGGGGCGATGTGGCCCGCCCCACCGCATTCGGGGCCGTACTGCAGGCTTATTGCCGCAACCGCGGGAAAGACCGTATCATCGAAAACTGGGGCCATACCGCATACCTGGCTCCCGCTTTCAAGGACGGCGGCGTAACAGGCAGCAAGATCGCCCTGTTCGGCGTAGCCACCGCCGACGTACTGCCCACCATCTCCCGGATCGAGTTAAAGGAAGGATTGCCGCACCCGATGCTGGACGGCGTTTGGGGGAAACAGGCCCGGCACGCTTCCGAGTCGTATCTCATCATGAATTTTGGAAACGCCAACCTGCAAGACGCCATCGCGGTTACGAAACAGGCCGGGCTCCGCTACCTTTATCACGGCGATCCCTTCGAGCAGTGGGGCACCTTCAAACTGCATCCGCGCGATTTCCCGCAGAACTGGGCCAGCATGCGCCAGGCCGTCGAAACGGCGAAAGCGAAAGGCGTGCGCCTGGGGGTCCATACCTTGTCCAACTTCATCACGACCAATGATCCATATGTTACGCCCGTTCCCGATCCCAGGCTGGCGAAAGTAGGATACTCGAAACTCAGCGGCCCTATAAACGCCACTGAGAAAGAAATCGGGATAGCAGATCCGACGTTCTTCAACCAGTTCCAGAATAATACGCTGAAAGCCGCTGTGGTGGGCAATGAGATTATCCGGTACGGCAGCGTTTCCACATCCGCGCCCTGGAAACTGCTGGATTGCGAACGCGGGTCTTTCGGCACCCAACCCGCCGCACATGCGCAAAATGATTCCATCGGCAAACTGATGGACCACGGCTATAAAGTTTTTCTTACTAACTACGCATTGCAGGAAGAAATGGCCAAAACGATCGCACGGCTTTTCAATGAAACCGGGCTGATGCAGATCTCGTTCGACGGACTGGAAGGTTGCCATTCTTCCGGAATGGGGCAATATGCTCGGCAAATGTTTGCACAAACCTGGTACGACCAGCTTTCGCCCGAACTGAAAGGAAAAGTGATCAACGACGCCAGCATGCCCGGGCACTTCTTCTGGCACGTTTACACCCGCATGAACTGGGGCGAGCCCTGGTATGCCGGTTTCCGTGAAAGCCAGCTGCAGCTCCGCCTGAAGAACCAGCAATTCTACCAGCGGAACCTGATGCCCTCCATGCTCGGCTGGTTCAGCCTCCGGCCAGAAACGACGGTAGAAGACATAGAATGGATGCTTGCCATGGGAGCTGGTTATAACGCAGGGTTCGGCTTGTCGACCAGCCTGGAAACCCTGAAGAAACACGGCAAAAAGGACGAAGTGCTGGCGCTCATCAGCACCTGGGAACAGGCCCGGATGCAGAACGTATTCACGGAAGCGCAGAAAGCGCAAATGCGTAGCCTGCAACACGAATTCCACCTGGAAGCAACCGCAAATAACGCTTACCGCTTAACGCCGGTATATAACGCTTACTTCAGGCATCAGCAACAACTGAAACAACCCGGCGAGCCGGTATTTTCCACTTTCAAATTCAACAATACCGGCGATGTGCAGCCCGTTTCGTTCATGATCACCCTGGCTCCCACGAAGGAATCCGATCCGGATGTCACGTTCGACCAGATCTCCATCGCCATCAACCGGCAGGATGCGCTGGTGCTACCCGTTTCCCTGAAAAGGAACCAATTCCTGAAATGCGACGGAAAAAGCGTGCAACTTTTTAACCGGCAATGGCAGTTGCAGGAAACCATCCAGCTCGCAAACCCTTTGCCCATACTGTCCTCCGGCACAAACGAGATTATGTTTGACGGTAAATATTCCGGAGAAAACGGGGCGGACGTAAAACTCGAAATCCGGGCGAAAGGCAAGCCCGAAATGATCGGGAAAGTCCGCTGATAGACTATTGCTATTCGCAAGATAGGACAGCCCCCATGCAGGTTATGCATGGGGGCTGTTTTTATAGATTTTCAGAACAACCGTTTGATCAACCGCAGCTTATGCGTACGCTCGCCCGTGTCGGCGTTCACGATGCCCTGATTGTCTACCGGATCGATGCGCACCTTCCCCGAAGCATGGATGATCCGCTGCTCGTCGAGCATAATGCCCACGTGCGTGATGCGCCCTTCGGGATTGTCGAAAAACGCCAGGTCGCCGGGTTTTACTTCCTGGAGGAATGAAACAGTTTCCCCCTGTGCGGCCTGCTGATATGCGTCTCTCAGCAAGGGGATGCCGAGGATTTTATACACGGTTTGGGTAAAGCCGGAACAGTCTGTCCCAAACACCGTTTTCCCGCCCCATAAATACCCTGTATTCAGGAATTCCATGGCAATCGGCTCCCAGGCCTCCCGCGGCGCGGGAGCCGGCTTGAACGGCACGATCCCTTCTCCGGGGGTAACTGTTACGCTCCCCCATCCGGTAGCGCCCAGTTTCAGCAAACTGCCGTAGGGTACGTGGACGGGCTTTCCGTTGAGTTGAAGAACGGCCTGCCAGTGGCGCACCACATGCGTGGGGAGCGCTTCGTAGAGGCCCTGCGGGATGGTTTCCAGGTGCGAAAGCGTTACCCAGCCCTCGTACCCTTCGTACTGCATCCGTACCTTCACCCAACCGTCTTGCGTAACGGTTTCTGTTTCAAGACATTCCCCGAAAACAGCCTGGGAAATCATTTCGGCCCGGTGCGAAGGCTCCGCCCGGAGGGGCATGACCGGCACAATGGTGATCGCTAATGGCATGTTAATTGTTTAAATAATATGACGGCACCGGTGAACTTTTGGCCCGGATTTACGTAAATATAATGATAGTATATATGCATCTCCAGTTAAATAACCTCAGCGACAGGGAACTGCTTCTCCGGTTCCGGAAATTCCGGGAAAGAGAGGTTGCAGGGGTTTTATTGGACCGGTATAGCCACCTGCTGGTGGCGGTTTGTTTACCCGGGCTCGATGAGCGGCATCCCGCAGAAACCGTATTCCCCGAACTGACCGGCAAGTTATTCGATCAATTGCACAATGCCACCGGCAAAGTAAACGAAATCATGCACGGATTGGTCCAGCAATATTTCGGTAAAACGCGTAAAGCACCACCGGTGGCCATGCGCGAGCTGGAAAGCAGGGTAGATCATGCAGGTAACAATCCCATCGAAAAAATGGCGTTGGCAGCACAGCTGGAAAATGCGCTGGGCAGGCTGATCCCCGAGGATATGGACTTGCTAAATGAATTTTACCTCGAGCACAAGCCTCTCAGTGAGCTTGCCCGCTCGCGGCATATCGATTCAGGCCAGGTCAGGGACCGGCTGAAAAGCATCCGTCAACAGGTTGCTATGTATATGAAAGAGGCGGCATATGAATAGTCATTCTCCAAGACAAGAAAGGATCATCCGGATCTTCACTCCCGTACGATGTCTGAACAGGGACCAGATGCGCCGTTACCATCTCGGCCAGATGACCGTTGTGGAACAGCATTTGGTGGAACAGCATCTCGTGGAATGCGACCTTTGCAACGATGCGCTCGCCACGCTCGGGAATCCCGCAAACATCGAATCTTACCAGCAATTGAGCCATCAGCTCAGTCAGTATATCCAGCGGGAATATGCACCTGCTCCCCCGCCCCTGCGCCAGCAAAAACAATTCACGGCCAAACCGCAGCAGGAGCGGAAAACCTTTGCAGATAGCGTCCAATCTTATTTCTGGACGATTGTATTCCTTGCGTTCGGCGGCGGCGGTATTTTCCTTTTGCAGCAGCACCTGAAAAACCGGCCCCCGATGACCGTCATGCCCGCGCGCGCCGCGGAAGTTGTGGTATTGCCGGCGCCCAAAGGCGCAGAAGTGGGCAATTACCAGGCGCCTTCCGAGCCCGTACAGGAGCCGCTTGCGATCCAGACCAAATACAGCAGCCGCGATACATCCCGCACTACGGCAGCCGTTACACCCGTACCTACCCGCGATACCGCGCAGAAGAAAAAGATCGTGAAAGACAGTGCGCTACCCAAACTGCCGCCTGCAGATACGAATACACGAAAACCGGCAGCACAAGCGCCGCCACCGCCGGCCGAAACACCGAAGGAACCGCAAAAAGTGCCGCAGAAGGAAACGCCTAAGGAAAAAGCCCCCGAGCCCGCACCCGTTGCAAAAACAGCGAAAGAAGAAGAACCGGCGGCAAAACCGGCTAACGGAGACGACTATGTGTACCGCAGCGCCATGCAATACCAGCAACAGGGCGACTACAACGAAGCCATCAACCAGTTCCGCAAACTTTCCGACAATGGCAAATATGCAGAGCGCGCCCGTTACCAAATGGCCATCTGCTACCGCGCGAAAGGCCAGAAAGGCAGGGCCCGCCGGATGCTGCGCGATATCGCCAACTCCGAAGGCCCCATGAAATCCCTCGCGCAGGAAGAGCTCAGCAACATGAATTGACCCGCTTCCATTTGAAATATTTATGGAATTTGTTTACTTATGCATCTCAATCGAGAACGCTACTGTAACAACGTGCATCCATCCTCCGACCAATATCAACACATGAGCGACCAGGACCTGCTCCAACGGTATAAAGCCGATGGCAATACCGAGTGGATAGGCGTCCTCTTCGACCGATACGCCATACTGCTGCTGGGCCTTTGCATGAAGTATCTCAAGAATGAAGAAGATGCGCGCGACAGCGTACAGCAAATCTTCCTGAAAGTGCTTTCCGAAATCCATAAGCATGACGTGATCTATTTCAAAGCCTGGATCTACCAGGTCGCCAAAAACCATTGCCTCATGCAGCTGCGGCATAAGAAAGACCTGGAACTGAAAGAGGATCTGGTGCCCGGCGTGGCGGAGCAGGAAGACGTGCGGCATGTGGCCCATGTGCAGAAAGACATGATGCTCGAAAATATGGAACGGGCGTTGGGAGAATTGAATAAAGACCAGGCAGTGACCGTGCGCCTTTTTTACCTCGAGAAGAAAAGCTACCAGGAAATATCCGACATCACCGGCTTCAACGCCGGACAGGTAAAAAGTTACATCCAGAACGGAAAACGCAACCTTAAAATATTATTGGAAAAGTACAGTAAAAATATGCGTTAACTTGCAGCAGCAGGCAACGCCTTAACAGATATGAACGACCATTTTGCTGACATATTCACCGAAACCGCCTGTCCCTCGCAAGACAAGCTGCTGGCCTACGTCAAGGGTGAACTGAGTGCTTCCGAAAGGCACGAGGTTGAAATGCACCTGCAAGACTGCGAGCTGTGCAGCGAAGCTGTGGAAGGGTTGTCGGCCATTTCGCGGAAAGACCAGATCCCCGGATGGCTGCGGCAGGCGAAGTGGAATGTGTTGCACAGTCTCCGCCGGAAGAACCGCCGGAAGAAGAAAGAGAACTACTACCTTTACGTCGCCATCGTGGCGCTGATCGTCCTCTTCATGGCCATCGCGCTGTACTGGATTTACCATTTCGCGCGGAGATAGCCGTCAATAACTGGTTTTATCGGTTTTACGGGCCCATTCCCGGAACACGTCCTTCGCCGAATCTTCGGGCATGGGGATAAAGGGGATTTTCTTATCGCCGTAAGGCAATTCCAGTTCGTGGTAAATAAAGGAATCGTCGAATTCGATGGCGGCCGCTTCTTCTTTCGTATTGGCGAAGAAAACCCTTTTCGGGCGCGCCCAGTAAATAGCCCCGAAGCACATGGGGCAGGGCTCGCAGGAAGTAAAAATCTCACAGTCAGACAACTGGAAAGTGCCCAACCGCTGACAGGCGTCCCGGATAGCCACCACCTCGGCATGCGCCGTGGGATCGTTGTGGGCCAGCACCTGGTTCCATCCCTCCCCTACCACTTCATCTCCCCTCACTACGATCGAACCGAAAGGCCCGCCTTCTCCATTCCGCATCCCGCGGGCGGATAATTGCACCGCCATCGCCATGAACTTCCTTTCTCTTTCTCCGATCGGGTACATAAGCCTGGTTTTATCCCAAATGTACGGATTTCAAGCGGTTATGATCCGCCAACCGTACAGGGGAAGGCGCCAAGGCAATACCCCGCGCCCTTCCTGTAGGCCTTTTTAACCCCCATAATCCTGGCTACACAATCGTTCACCACTTTTAAAGCGGTAATTCCTTGCCGCAGAACCAGCGGGTAGCTCGTTTCGTGGGCCACAAGATAACCGCTAATTTAGATTACGACAAATTTTAATTTATTTATATTGATAATGCGTCAAATAGGCAAAAAAAATCCCGGATGAGGATTCATCCGGGCATTAACCTGTAACTGTATATCGTCGTATTAGAAATGACTTGTTAAGTATTGCGGACCACGACCACATTGTCAAACACATCCACCAAAACCGGTTTCGCCTTGTCGATCTCTCCGCCGAGGATCTTCTTGCTGAGCAGGTTTACGATCTCTTTCTGGATCAATCTTTTCAGCGGCCTTGCACCGAATTGGGGATCGTAACCCTGTTCTGCCAGGTAGTCCAGCGCATAATCAGAGAATTCCAATATCATGCCATTCTTCGCTACCAGATCCTTCAGTTGTTGTAATTGTATGTTAATAATTCCCTTGACTTCGGAACGCATGAGCGGCTGGAACATGATCACCTCATCCACGCGGTTCAGGAACTCCGGACGGATGGTTTGTTTGAGCAGGCTCATCACTTCTTCCTTCGTTCTGTCTACCACTTCGTCTTTATTCCCTTCGGTGATTTTTTCGAAGTTTTCCTGTATGATGTGGCTGCCCATATTGCTCGTCATGATGATGATGGTGTTCTTGAAGTTCACCACGCGGCCCTTGTTGTCGGTCAACCGGCCATCGTCGAGCACCTGGAGCAGTACATTGAACGTATCCGGGTGGGCTTTCTCGATCTCGTCGAGCAGCACCACGCTGTAGGGCTTGCGGCGAACGGCTTCGGTGAGCTGGCCGCCTTCATCGTACCCCACGTATCCCGGAGGCGCGCCTACGAGGCGGCTTACGGAATGTTTCTCCTGGTATTCGGACATGTCGATGCGGGTCATCATCCCTTCATCGTCGAACAGGTAATCCGCCAGGGCTTTGGCCAGCTCCGTTTTACCGACACCGGTAGTACCGAGGAAGATGAAGGAACCGATGGGCCGGCGCGGATCGTTCAGTCCCGCGCGGCTTCTGCGGATGGCATCGGCAACGGCCACGATGGCTTCGTCTTGCCCTACCACGCGTTTGTGCAGTTCGTCTTCCAGGTGGAGGAGCTTATCTTTTTCGCTCTGCATCATTCTGGCCACGGGAATGCCGGTGGCTTTGGCCACGTTTTCGGCGATGTCTTCGGCGTCTACTTCTTCTTTCAGCAGGCGTTTATTGTTGGCTGAAATGCCGGTGAGCTCGGCGCTGAGGTCGGCCACCAGTTTTTCCTGTTCTTTTATTTTGCCGTAACGTATTTCCGCTACTTTCCCGAAATCCCCGTTACGTTCGGCCTGTTCGGCTTCCAGCTTGAGGTTTTCGATGGCGGCTTTCGCGTTCTGTACCTTATCTACAAGTTCCTTTTCCTGTTGCCATTTAGATTTGAACGTGTTCCTTTCTTCGCTCAGCCGGGCGATTTCGGCGCCAAGCTCACGCAGTTTTTCCTGGTCGTTTTCCCGTTTGATGGCTTCCCGTTCAATTTCGAGCTGGCGGATGCGGCGTTCCAGTTCGTCGAGCTCTTCGGGCATGGAGTTCATTTCCAGGCGGAGCTTGGCGGCGGATTCGTCGATCAGGTCGATCGCTTTGTCGGGCAGGAAGCGGTCGGTAATATACCGGTGCGAAAGTTCCACGGCGGCGATGATCGCTTCGTCGCGGATCAGCACGTGGTGGTGGTTTTCGTATCTTTCCTTCAATCCGCGGAGGATGGAAATGGCGTCTTCTACCGAGGGTTCGTCGATGAATACTTTCTGGAACCTCCGTTCGAGGGCTTTATCTTTTTCGAAATATTTCTGGTATTCGTTGAGGGTGGTGGCGCCGATGGCACGGAGCTCCCCTCTCGCCAGGGCGGGTTTCAGGATGTTGGCCGCGTCCATTGCGCCTTCCATCGCGCCCGCACCGATGAGGGTGTGGATTTCGTCGATGAACAGGATGATGTCGCCATTGGAGTCGGCGACTTCCTTCACCACGGCTTTGAGTCTTTCCTCGAATTCTCCGCGGTATTTGGCGCCTGCCATGAGTGCGCCCATATCGAGGGCGAAGATGATTTTATTATCGAGGTTATCGGGCACGTCGCCGTTGATGATGCGATGTGCGAGCCCTTCTGCGATGGCGGTTTTACCGACGCCCGGTTCCCCTACGAGGATGGGATTGTTTTTGGAGCGGCGGCTCAGGATGTGCAGGGTGCGGCGGATTTCCTCATCGCGCCCGATCACGGGATCGAGCTTGCCGGCGCGGGCCAGTTCGTTGAGGTTCTTGGCGTATTTTTCGAGTGAATTATACGTGGCGTCGGCCGTTTGGCTGTTCACCGTTCCCCCCTTGCGCAACTCGGTGAGGGCGGCTTTGAGCCCTTTTTCCGTGAGACCGGCGTTTTTCAACAGCTTTGCGGTATCGTCGCTGCCGCCGAGCAACCCCAGCAGGAGGTGTTCCACGCTCACGAATTCATCCTTGAATTCCTTGATGCTGGCGCCTGCCCGCAGGATCGCGTTGTTCGCGTCGCGGCTAAGCACCTGTCCGCCTTCACCGCTGCCGATGACGGGGTATGCCTGGATCTGTTCGTTGAGTTTGCCGTCGAGGAAGCCGGTATTCACGTCGTTCTTCTTCAACAGGTATTCTATGCTGTTATCTTCGTCCTGCAGCAACGCCTTGAGGATGTGGCCGGTTTCAATCGCCGAATTGCGATGGTTGAAAGCCAGCTGCTGCGCCTGTTGCAGCGTTTCCTGGGACTTGATGGTAAAGTTGTTCAAATTCATATGTCTGCTTTATGCTCCTTTAGGTTAACGATTGGTTTTTTGATTTGTTCAGGTTGATCAAATCCCGAACCAAGGGGCCCAAACCCGTCAAGCTGACAGCCCATCGCTCATCCGACTGCATTAATTTCAGTTTATATGTGTATTAACTGCTATTTTGTCTATTCTTTTCATTTTGAGGGGCTTGGGGGCGCATTTGTGTTAAATCCACCCATAAATTGAACTGTAGGGAGTATACGCTGTTATAGATCCGTTACATCCTTATTGTATCACCACCAAAACATTCATTTATGGCGTTTGACCTCATAGAAACCCTGAAGAACCTATTCAACACGGAATTCGCCGGGAAAGCCGCGTCGCGGCTGGGTGAAAGTGAATCCGGCATTCAGAAGGCGCTGGGAGGTATAATACCCACCGTGCTCACGGGCTTGCTGAACAAAGCTGGTTCGGGCGATGCGGGCGGACTGATGGGGCTTGTCCGCGATGCGGCGGGCGCAGACCTTTCGAAGCTGGGCAACATCGCGGGCGGTTTGCCGGCGGAATTGCTGGCCAAGGGTTCCGGGTTCCTCCAATCGCTGTTCGGCAATAAATCGGGCGATATCTCGGGAGCCGTGGCATCATACGCGGGCATCAAACCACAATCGGCCGATACGCTCATGCAGGCCGCAGCGCCTGCAGCATTGGGCGTTATCGGAAAGCATGCGGAGACTACCGGCCTGGGCACTTCCGGCCTGCTCGAAATGTTAAATAGCCAGAAAGATAAAATACTGGCCGCCGTCCCCTCCGGCCTCGGCCTCGCGGGCCTGCTGGGCGTGGGCAGCCTGGGCGATATCGGCGGCAAGATATCCTCGCTCGCCGGTTCCCTCAAAGGCACCGCCAACTCCGTGGGCCATTCCGTGGGGGAAGCCGCTTCCGGCGGCAGCAAATGGGTGACCTGGCTCATCATCGCCATTGCCACCATCCTGCTGTTGTGGTGGCTATTGAGGGGATGTGGTATGAAAGAGCATACGACCGTCGCCAGGGCCGACAGTCTCACCGTCATGGAAGACCCGGCTTCGCATATGGCCCCGGCGGCCGCAGCGCCCGTTGTCCGCGAATCCATCAAGGTAACGCTGCCCGACGGCAAGGTGCTCGACGCGTACAAGGGCGGTATCGAAGACCAGCTCGTACAGTTCCTGCAAAACCCGAATGCCGCCGCGGGTAAAGACGTGTGGTTCGATTTCGACAACCTGAACTTCCAGACCGGCTCCGCGCAGATCACGCCGGAAAGCCAGGTGCAGATCAATAACCTCGCCGCCATCCTCCATGCTTTCCCGAAAACGAAGATCAAGGTGGGCGGATATACCGATGCCACGGGAGACGCGAAAAAGAACAGGCAATTATCGCAAGACCGCGCTACCGCCGTGGTGACCGCGCTTTCTGCCGCCAACGTGAAGCCCGTGCAACTGCTGGGCGCCGAAGGCTACGGCAGCCAGTTCGCCAAAGCGGCGGCCGATGCGCCGGACGAAGAGCGGAGAAAAGACCGCCATATATCCGTCAGCGTTAGGGAAAAATAACAGTAATGCAAAAAGTACATACAACAGAAGGGCGCCTCCGATTGGGGCGCCCTTCGCTTTTTATGCTTCCTTTTTGACCAGAACGACCTTGCTTCGGTCAGACTTGTAGATTTGATTGAGGAATTCTTCCAGCTTCGGGTAATCCCTGGCCGGGAAGCGCCCGGATTTCATTTCAACGCGGCGGACGTACGTGATGCGGTTGCCGTTGACCGTCACCCTCGCGTAGTAATTACCGAAAGCTGTGCTCAGCTTCACTTCCGGGAACATCGCTTCGGGCGTGTAGCCTTCCGGCACGGTGATGAGCACCGAATCTGCGTCCACATACGGATCGTAAAAATAGATGTCCGAACTGCGGGTGGAATCGCTGGAAAGCTTGCTGGCCCCGCGCGTGAGGATATTGGGCAAAATAAACATTCGCTTGCCGGTAACGGAGGCGTAGTTGGGGACCTTCAGTTCTATGGTCTCTTCCATTTCCGGAACGGGCCGCGCATCCGCATGTTCCGTATATTTCAACTGGCCGATATCGAAACTGGGCAGCTTTAGACGGTTTTTCAGCTGCTCCAACTGCTTTTCCTTACTGTCGTAATTGACGATCTGGTGGTAATAATCCTGTTGAAGCCCGGTATAGCGGGTCTCGCATTTAAGTTTCAGCGTGCCGGTACCATCCGCTTCCGCGATGATATTGCGGACCTGGAGGTTCTGCTCTGCCGGGTAAGCGGGTGTGCGCACGAGCTTGCCGCCCTGTTCGGTAATCAATAAAACAGGCCGGTTATTCGTAAAGCCGCCAAGGTAGCCCGTTGGCGCAGTCTGGCTGGTGCATTCCAGCCAGGTGGTATCTTGCTGGCCGGGTACGCAAAGGATGATGTGGTTGAACTGGCTGACGGTGAAGTCTTCCATGAAATCCGTTTCCTCCCGCCCCGCATGCACGAGCGTGTAGTGGGAGCGGATACCGGCTTCCGACAGCAGGGCTTTCATATAATTGGAAAGCGCCTTGCAATCGCCATACCCTTTCGTGGCCACATAATTCGCATCGAATGGCTGCCAGCCGCCGATACCCAGCTGGATGCTGATGTAGCGGGTATTTTGCTGCATATATTCGTACAGCAGCCGGATCTTTTCCCTGTCGGTTTTGGCGTTGGCGGTGAGCGTTGCTACGGTGGATTTGATATTGGCCGGCAATACGTCGCGCCCCTGGTTGAGCGTGGCGATGAACTTGCCGAAGTTCTCCCAGGAGCTCATATCGCCGTCGTATTCGGCGAACGAAAATTTGCTGGGCGCAAGGTAAACCATGGTGCAGCGGTCGCGCAGGGGGCCGGTAAAAGGTTCCGGTTGCATGGCGGGCACGTTCCTGACTTCCCAGGTGCGCACTATCGCGCCTTTTTCCGTGCGTTCCGCGGGTTTCCCTTCATACCGGAACTGCCTGTAGCGCAGATCGTACCCTTCGGGCGCGGTCACTTCCAGCCTGCTTTGCTCCACGGAATAATGGTTGGCGCCCTGCGGCACCCATCGCGGGATGAACGCTGTATGGCGATGGCGGAATTCCACTTCGTAGGCGACCGTATATGGATATGCTTTATGATAGAAGTTGTGCGATTTGACGCGACTGTCTTCCATGAGGCTCATTTCGCTCACGGCGCTCAGATCGCGCACATCGCCCTGTTTGAGCTTGCGGAGCTGGTTGCCCTGGGCGTCGTACAAAACACCGCTCACGTCTTTTATCTCGCGGTATTTGTCGTAATCTTCGTTGAACCCGGCGAACCGGTCGCCGTTTTCGTTCAGCACCGTCACCACGATGCGGTGTACATACCTTACATCCCGGGTATCGACGATTTTGACGGACACCAGTTCTTCGCGCTGCACGGCATACGCGTTTTTCAACAATGCGGGCGGGATGGCGCTGACGGGATAGCGGGGGTCAGCCGCGCGGAGAGAACCGCTGGCGGTCAGTAAAAATATCAGTAAGAGGTAATTCCGGATCATGCTTTTTTCTTCTTGATGACTATTTGTTCCGCATGTTTCTTCACGACTACGTCGAAGAATTCGCGGAGCGGCTGGTATTCTTCCGCTTCGTACGATGCACGGTTAAACTTGAGGCGCGAGCGCATCAACAGCTGGTTGCCGTTTTGCTGCACGAGGTACTGGAAAATGCCTTCCCCGTCGTTGAATTTCACGATGGTGGATTTCGGGATCTCTTCGAAGGAACAGTTTTCGGGCAATGTGAGCGTCAGGCTATAGTTATAGTCCGTCACCGCCGGCATTTCGATCGGGTATTTGCGGTTTTCCGATTTGAAAGGATTGCTGCGGATGGATTCCGAGAACATGGGTTGGAAGTACACCATGCCGCTTTCGTCCATTTCACCCAGCTTGAAATCGTAATCCACCAACAGCTGGTTGCTGTAATTCTCCAGTTCCTGCAATTTCCCGTTGCTCATCTCGATGTCTGCCACAAACCCTTTCGCCAGGTCTTTAAAGAATACATCCTGCCCTTTCTCCCGGATGCGGGAACGGGCGTCGTACGATTCGAAGAAGCTGTACTGCCGCTGGAAGTGCCCGGATAGCCGGCCGTTGTCGTCGGGCGAAATGAAAACACCCGTCACGCTGCGCTCCGAGAGGGAATCCGCTTCGAAAGACAGCGGGTCTGCCGAGGCGTTCACCTTTCGGGCGGGACCGTTATAACAGGACGCGTGCAGTTTGCCGAAGCCCAGGAACGGCCGGGTGGCGTCCAGGAAAAACTCTTCCCCTTCCGCATACACGCTCACTACCGTGTAATTGAGCTTGGAGCGGATGGGATACATGGCGTATATTTTCCCGTGGCTGCGCGTGCTCAGCAATACGGGCGACGCATCCAGCCCCGCTTCGCGCAGCAGCGCCGTGAGCAGGATATTGATATCGGTGACGTTGCCGTTCTTTTTGTTGAAAGTCGTTTTGAGCGATTGGCTCTTCCAGATGGCGGAGTAATCGGTACAGGTATAATTATCCCGTACGAAACCGAAGATATTCGCCGCTTTCTCTTTTGCGGTAGATACGCCGGCGGTGAGGCGTTTCACATCGTCCGACAAAAAATTATTGGCACGCATCAGTTCTCCGGCGTAATCTTCATCTTTCCCCATTTCTTCCATGAACCTCGGCCAGGTGCCCATGATGTTGCGCACGGGCGTTTCGGGGAAGCGGATGGAAGACAGCTGGAATTCGATATAGCTGATGTGGTTTTTAAGTGTGGTCACGAAACTTTCCTCTTTCAGCGGCGGCACGTCTTTCATGACCCAGCGATGGGTGGTGATGCCGGGCGTCACGGACACGTGGCGCGACGGAGAAGCCAAAGACTCCCCTTTCATATTGAAACTGAATGTTTTACGGGAATCCTTAGAGCTTTTGATGTGGTAACCGTTGTATCCCTGGCTGAGGAAGAGATATTCGTAATATTCCGGCAGCGACACTTCGTATTCGCTCCACAGTACCGGCATTTCGATATCCTGAAAAGCCCAGGGCCGCAGGTAGGTAGGGAATTCGGAGTTGATGGTGAAGGAATATTCGATGATGGTGCCTTCCTTCACGGCCGGCAACGTAAATTTCTTACGGACGATGTTGCGGTCTACCTTTTCCGTAAAAACGGCTTTGCTTTCCAGCTTCGTTTCCACCACCTTACCGTTTTCCAGGTTGTAGGAACAGGCTTTCAGGTTGGAAAGCGACTCTTCGGCCGCGCCCTGCATGTACAGTTCGATACTGATATTGGCCTTTTCGTAGGCGCTCTTCCGGAGGATGTGGATGCGGCGGTGCTGTTTATACATCTGGATGAACCAGTCGCGCCCCGATTCAAACTCGGACGAGCCCACGTCTGCCAGCACTACGGCGGCGGCACCGGTGTCGATGTCATAGCGGGTCTTGAAATCTTCCGGGCTGACTTTTCCATACTTGACGGGTGTTTTGTCCTGCGCGGCCAGCATCATGGCCCAAACCAGGAACAGGGGCGTTAAAACGACAGTTTTGAGTTGCATTACAATGAACTTAGGTATTCGGGTTTAATTTTGGCTAAAATTATGGATTTTCCGGGCATCCCGTCCTTTCCGGCAAAAATATTCCGGAACATCTCCCCCAACAGATGTAAACCATGCTTCAATTCCATAACATCGCGGCGGAAAAGCGTAAATTTGCGCCAGCATGCAGATTTTGGAGAAAAATACCGTGTTCATCAAGCAGCTGGCCAGGGAGCTGGGGTTCGATCATTGCGGCATCGCGAAAGCGGAGCAGTTGAGCGACGATGCTTTCCGGCTGGAGCAGTGGCTGAACCGCGGCATGCACGGCGGGATGCAGTATATGGAGAATTATTTCGACAAGCGCATCGATCCGCGGTTATTGGTAGACGGGGCGCAGTCGGTCATCACCCTGTTGCTGAATTATTATCCCGGGCAGCGCCAGCGGCCGGATGCGCCGCAGGTGGCCAAATACGCCTACGGGGCGGATTATCACGATATTATCCGCGAAAAGCTCAATACCCTGCTGGCCCGGATGCGGGAGCAGTGGGGAGAGGTGCAGGGCCGCGGGTTCGTGGATTCCGCGCCGGTGCTCGAGCGCGCCTGGGCGCAGCGCAGCGGGCTGGGATGGATCGGCAAGAACGGGAACCTCATCCACAAACAGGCCGGTTCGTTTTTCTTCATCGCCACGCTGATCGTTGACATTCCCCTGGTGTACGACAGCGCCGCCGGCGATTATTGCGGAAGCTGCACCCGGTGCCTGGACGCCTGCCCCACGGGCGCCCTCGTTTCCCCAACCGTGGTGGATGGCAGCCGGTGCATTTCCTATTACACCATCGAACTGAAGGACGCCCTCATTCCCGGGAGCCTCCAGGGCCAGTTCGACAACTGGATGTTCGGCTGCGACATCTGCCAGGACGTTTGCCCCTGGAACCGTTTCGCCAAAGCTACTTCCGAAACGGCCTTCACGCCCATCCCCGAAATCCTGAATTTCACCAGTTCGCAATGGGAAGAGCTGACGGAGGAAGAATTCCGGCGCATCTTCCGGAAAAGCCCCCTCAAAAGGAGCAAATTCGCCGGCATCCGCAGGAACCTCCGGTTCCTGGAGCCCCCTTCCCTCCCCTGAAAAACCCTTTTACCATGAAAATAGCCTGCCGTTGCGCATCCGACTTTTCTTCAGGCATAACGGCCATCTTTGCAGCATCCGCGATATCCATGGATAGGAAACATCCTGTCTTTTCGCTATTTTTCTGACATGTCACCCCTGAAAACCATCTCCGTCGCCATTTTGCTCATGGCCGCCATTCCATCCCGATCCCAGGACAGAAGGATTTTCCTGGCAGACCCAACGATTTTCGTGCACGGGGGAACGTATTTTTTATACGGGACCGGCAGCAGCGAGGGTTTCCCATATTATACGTCGAAAGATTTGAAGACATGGGCGCAACCGGCAGACAGCACCAAACATCTGGCGATGGAACGCGGAGCAGCGTTCGGGAATACAGGGTTCTGGGCGCCGCAGGTGTTCCAGCGGGGCGACAGTTTCTTTATGGCCTACACGGCGAACGAGCAGATCGCTATTGCGCGGGCACCGCATCCCGCAGGGCCTTTCCGGCAGGATGCACCGTTACGGATCAGCGGTTCGGGCAAGCAGATCGATCCGTTCGTGTATGTCGATGAAAGCGGGAAAGTGTACCTCTATCATGTAAAGCTCCGGCAAGGCAACCGGATATTCGTGTCGGAAATGAAACCCGATCTGTCGGACGTAATTCCAGGCACGGAAAAGGAATGCATAGCCGCTGTCGCGGGATGGGAAAACACCGCGGGCGCGGAGTGGCCGGTGGCGGAGGGGCCTGCGGTCATCCGGCACAAAAACCTGTATTACCTGATCTATTCCGCCAACGATTTCCGTAATAAGGATTACGCCGTGGGCTATGCAACGGCCCCCTCGCCTAAGGGACCCTGGAAAAAATACGAAGGCAACCCCATCATCAACCGGCAAATGGTACAGCAAAACGGTACGGGTCATGGCGATGTGCTGATCGATAAAAAGGGAAACATGCACTACGTGCTGCATATCCATCATTCGGACAACAAGGTATCTCCCCGCGCCACGGCGGTGATCGGCCTGCGGTTCCGGCCCGGGAACGATGGGGAAGATGTGCTGGAAGCCGATGCAACATCCTTCAGGACACTGACAATCAAGCCCTGACCCTTATTTTTCCCCATTCGCCGATTTCTTGGTAACTTGACGTAGCATATATCCCCAAAAACAAATCATTTCCGATGAAACGCCGGCAGCGATCCTTACTGATCTTGCTCTTACTCGCGGTTTCGACGCCCCGGGCGAAGGCGCAATCCTTGCCCGGCGATTCCCTTCACAACGCGCAACTGATCGCCACCGCAGAAAACTTTTTCACCGACTCCCGGTACGATTCCGCCCTGCATTACTGTAACCTGGCCGAAGCGTTCAGCCGCCGTCAGCATTACCGCGCGGGCATGGCCTACGCCATTATCGAGCGGACGGACGTGCTGATCGACAAAGGGGACCTGGCAAAAGCTGAAACCGAGGCCCGGCGCACACTGGCCATCGGCCAGCAGCTCGGCCGGCAGCAGATCCTGGCGATCGCGCAAATGCAGCTGGCGCAGGTCAGGATGTACGACCGGCGGTACGATGAAGCGATCTCCTTTTTCGAGAAATGCGTCGGCTGGTTCGCGGCGCATCCGTCCAGATACGCCGCGCTGGCGTATAACGATTTCGGGTATACCTGGGGCATGAAAGGCGATATGAAGAATAAAGCGGAATGCCTCCTGCGCGCGGCGGGAATTTATGAAACGCTCGGCGAAGGGTTCGATGGCGAGAAAGCCGCCACCTACAACAACCTCGCTACTTTGTATTATGAATTGAAGCAAAGGGACAAAACGATCGAATACGCCCTGAAATCGATCGCCTGCCGCGAAAAAACGGGCGACATCGCACGGCTGTCTTTGGGTTGTTGCAACCTCAGCCAGTTTTACCTCGGCGTAAACAACGACGAAGCACTCCGGTATCAGCAGCGTTGCCTCCAATACGCCCTGCAAACGGGCGATACGGCCCGTATCGTGCATGCATATGTAACGGCCTCGCTGGTGGCCAGTGCACGGAAAGACCCCGAATCCGCCATCCGCCACGAGCTGAAGGCGATCGAACTGCTGGAACGCAGCGTTAAAGACCCGATCATGCTCTCAAGGCGCTACATCGCAGCAGGGATGGCCTCCATGACAACGGACTCCGCGCAAACAGCCGCCTGGTTCCATAAAGCACAGTTGCTGGCGGCCGCAAGGAACGATAAGTACAACCTCCGCGACCTCTATTATCAACGCGCGCTTTTTTACCGCGACCGCCAGGATTACGAACGCGCCTATCAAAACTACCATCAGCACATCGCTTACCGCGACAGCATCATTAAAGACCGCACGGCGTCAGACATCGCGGAGCTGGAAACCAAATACGAAACCGAGAAGAAAGACCACCTCATTGCGCGGCTGCATGCCGAACGGGAAATCAAGGTATTGCAACTGGAAAAACAGGCGGCACTCCTCGCCGGCAACCGCCTCGAAGCCGAGAAAAAGCAACAGGAAATCGATTTATTGTCGCGCGAGAAAGCCCTGCAGCGCGAGCAACTGGAGCGCCAGGAACTGCTGGCGAAAAGTACCCGTCAACAGTTGGAACTGTCGGAAAAAGAGCAGCAATTGCAGGAACGGCTGCTGAAAAACTCCCGTACCATGCGCAACTTTCTGTTCGCGGGGCTCTTGCTGTTGTGCATCATCGGATATTTTTCCTTTAACCGGTACCAGCTGAAAAGAAAGCTCCGGGAACAGGAAACCCTGCTGGCCGTGCGCAACAACATCGCGCAGGATTTGCACGACGAGATCGGGTCTACGTTGACCAGCATCCGCATCCTGTCTGAAGTATCCGGTAAAAGCATCGAAAAAGACAAAGGAAAGACCCTGACCTATATCCATTCCATTTCCGAGCAGTCCAACGCCGCGCAGCAGGGCATCAGCGACATCGTATGGGCCATCAAGCCCGAAAACGACAAACTGGAAAACATGGTGGCCCGCATGCGGGAATACGCGGCGCAAACGCTGGAATGCAAGCAGGTGCGGACGGATATCCATATCAATGAACAGCTGCTGGGAACGGGGCTCGACATGCAGCAGCGCCGTGATTTCTTCCTTATATACAAGGAAGCGGTGAACAACATCGCCAAATATGCGGGCGCTTCGGCGGTGACGGTGGATATCCGGACGGAGGGGCGATGCCTCGTGCTCCGGATCGCCGACAATGGCGCGGGGTTCGACACGGTGGCCCACAAATCCACCAGCGGCCTCCAGAACATGCGTTCGCGCGCCAGGGCGCTGCACGGCACGCTCGGGATCACGTCTGCACCGGGCAGCGGCACAACCATCCTGCTCAAAATACCCATTACATGATCATGTAGTGGCCGGATAAAACGGTATGATTACTTTTAGCACATGGCAATTAAGGTTTTGGTTTATGATGACAACGAGGCGCTCCGCACCAGCATCGGCGCACTGATCGAGTCGGAAGACGATCTCGAAATGGCGGCTGCCATGCCCAACGCGGAAACGGTGGAAACAGACCTGGAGCAAATGCGGCCCGATGTAGTGTTGATGGACATCGACATGCCCGTGGTAGACGGTGTGGCGGCCGTTAAGCGGATCAGGCAGGTGAGCCCGCAGTTGCCCGTTATCATGCTCACGATTTTCGATGATACCGACAATATTTTCAACGCCATTTGCGCAGGCGCTTCCGGGTATTTACTGAAACAGCATGTTACCGAAGAGCTCCCCGCCGCCGTGCGCACCGTGCTGGCCGGCGGCGCGCCCATGACGGGGTCGGTGGCGAAGAAAGTGCTGGCCATGGTGCCGAAAGCCGCGAATCCCGAACAGGAAACCGGCAACCTCACCGGAAAGGAAACCACCATCCTCCAGCTCCTCGTCAAAGGCTACAGCTATAAAATGATGGCGGCGGAACTGGGCGTCACCATCGACACCGTCCGTTTCCATATCAAGAAAATCTACGACAAACTCCACGTACACTCCGCCGCAGGCGCGGTTTCCCGTGCCATCCGCGACAAACTCGTCTGACTCCTTCTCCCCTCCCGCGACATGTATATGTAGTTGTTCTCCTACCGCGTTCCCAGTAGGTTTGGATTAAAACCCACGACCATGAAACGCATCCTATTCCTTCCCATTTTGTGCATCTGCACCATCGCCGCCCTGGCGCAGACGCCCGTCCAAAAACGGGTGGAACAACGGGCCAAAGCTAAAGCCAATAGCCGCGTAGACGCGTCCATAGACCGCGGGCTCGATTCCGCGTTCGACAACGCCGGCCGCGCCATCGGCAGCATTTTCAAAAAGAAAGACAAGCGTAAGGTCCAACCGGCGCCAGCGCCCGGCCAGGGGAACGCGGGCACCGGGAAAGGCGCCGCTTCCGGAACGGTCACTTCCAGCGGCGGCAGCGATTTCGTGCCCGGGGCGAAGGTGCTGTTCGAAGACCATTTCGAAAAAGATGGATTGGGGGATTTCCCGGCCCGGTGGAACACCAACGGCAGCGGCAAGGTAGTCACCCTTTCGGGGCAAGACAGCCGCTGGCTGGATGTGGTGCACAACTGCATCGTGGTGCCGGTGGTGAAAGGCCCGCTTCCCGAAAACTGTACGATCGAATTCGATTTGTTGCTGCGGTCGGAAAGCGGCCGGAGTACGCCTTTCATCCAGTTCGGCCTCAGCCAGGTGAAAGATATCCTGAAAGAAGACATGTTCTATAAAGACCGTTTCTTCATCAACCTGCACCGCTACACGGAAGAAGATGGCAAAACGCTGGAATATGGACTGGGAAACGACATCATCGGTAACAAAAGTAATTTCCCGCTCCCGTCCTACGTCAATAAAGTGCTGCCGGTGGCCATTGCGGTGAACAAATCCCGCATCCGGCTGTACCTCGACGGCAACAAGGTGATCGATCTGCCGCGGGCTTTGACGGATGGGATGCGCAACACCTTCTTCCTGAACAACAACGCCATCATTCCCGCTTCCGAAACCGGCATGTACATCGGTAACCTCCGCATCGCTTCCGGAGACACCGACGCCCGCAGCCTCCTGGTGAAACAGCTCATGAGCGAAGGCAAAGCCGTTACCAGCGATATCCTGTTCGACGTCAACAGCGACCATCTCAAACCCGAATCCTTCCCGATCATCGACCAGTTCGGCGATGCGTTGCAGAAAACGCCGGCATTGCGGATCAGGATCATCGGGCATACCGACAGCAATGGAGACGACGCCAGCAACATCAGCCTGTCGCAGCGCCGCGCCGCGGCCGTGAAAACCTATATCACGGAGAATTTCGCGGTGGCGGGCTCGCGGATACAGACTGATGGAAAAGGTGAATCGCAGCCCGTGGCCAGCAATACTACTGCAGACGGGAAAGCCCGTAACCGCCGTGTGGAATTCGTGAAATTGTAAAACCCCTACCTGTGAAAACAATCTTCTGGACCTTTTGGCTGTTCCTTGCCGCCATCACCGAAGTGTGCGGCCAGCCCGCCGACCGGAGAGATTCCGCAACCATCGCCGCATGGCGAACCGCAGTGCGGCAGGCGCCGGTGCTGACGGGGGCTACTTCGCCGCGGCCCATCGTACCGCATGGGGCATCGCTGTGCTTTAACATGGAATTCGACCTCAAGATCACCATGCCCGGCAAAATGGCCGAGCCCGCCAACGCCTGTCTGCATACGGAATCGTTCGTGCCCCGCGAAGAAGAATACAGCCGGCAGGCGAATATCAACATCGAAAAGGAAAAACTCGACCGGGCGGCCCACACCGGCGCCGGCCCCTGCACAGGCGAAAGGGCTTTGCTGTTCGATTTCAGAAAGGAACAGGCGCACAAGCGCGAAGCGGCGCTGGCCCAGGCGCGGGAAGGCAACGTTTACCAGCAAAACAGCAACGCCCAGCGGAGCTTGGCC
This sequence comes from Chitinophaga rhizosphaerae, assembly GCF_003958645.1. Classification (GTDB taxonomy): domain Bacteria; phylum Bacteroidota; class Bacteroidia; order Chitinophagales; family Chitinophagaceae; genus Chitinophaga; species Chitinophaga rhizosphaerae. The sequence continues at coordinate 14,651 of NZ_RXLO01000016.1, read as the reverse complement.
AGTATGATGGACCCGCTGGCGGTGGTGCAGGAAGACATCCTCGCCGCCAAGCTCGAGATATGCAAAGCGGAAAACAGCACGAGCGCCCGCAGCCGGGAACCGATCGGATGCCTGAACGATCAGCTCAGCGCCCTCATGCGCATCGAAGGCGAACTGCGCGCCCTCGACGCCAGGCACGCCAATCAGCCCGGCCAGGCCTTCGCCGAAAAAAGCAAACTGTATCTGCGCAAAAAACCCCGTGGCTGCCCATAATCCTTCACTAAACCATACATTACCAACCCTTTGGGAAAAATACATCCCGCCCTCCACAAGAAAAGCAGATTATGCGTACATTAGGTGCATCGAACCTGGATTTCCGTCCGGATACCCCACCGGGCGCATTGTGATCGGATCAACCAACGGCACGGCATGCACTTATGCTAATGACGCATTTATGTCAACTCCAAATAACATCCTTCATGTTCTCAAACTGTTTTTCTTATGAGACAAATCTGCTTCGCACTGTTTTCGACGTGTATTTTTTTCGCCTGCAACAATTCTCAAAAACCGAAGGAGACGGATTCTGCCGGCAAGGCCGAACTGTCTATCGGATGCGCCGTTCCGCCTACGCATGATAAAGACTGGTATGCTTCCGGCAAAAAAGCGCCCCTGCTCGAAGGGCTCGGCGGGATCGATTTCAAAATAACAACCGCCAGCCCCGAAGCGCAACGCTATTTCAACCAGGGCCTCATGCTGGCATACGGGTTCAATCATGCCGAAGCCGCGCGCTCTTTCCACCAAGCCGCCCGGCTGGATTCCACCTGCGCCATGGCGTATTGGGGGTTCGCATATGTATTGGGGCCGAATTACAATGCCGGTATGGAGGAAGACAACTTCCAGCGGGCGTATGAAGCGGCTACCAAAGCACAATCGCTGTCCGGGAATTGCTCGCCGGTGGAAAAGGCGCTCATCGGAGCATTGAGCGCCCGTTATGCGAAGGATCCGCCGGAAGACCGCAAACCGCTGGACATCGCCTATTCTTCCGCCATGAAGAAGGTCCATGCGCAATTCCCGTCGAACCCCGACGTGGGCACGATGTACGCGGAATCCATGATGAACCTCCATCCCTGGGACCTGTACGATAAAATCACGAAAGTCCCCCGCGCGTGGACGCCGCCGATCGTCCAATTGCTGGAACGCCTTATCCGGCAGCATCCGCAACATGCCGGCGCGCATCACTTTTACATCCATGCCGTGGAAACGTCCGCCCGGCCAGAAGTTGCCATGGCCAGCGCCGGTTTGCTGGATACGCTCGTACCGGGCGCGGGGCACCTGCTGCATATGCCGTCGCACATCTACATCAACACCGGCGATTACCATTTGGGATCGCTCTCCAACATCCACGCCGTGGAATCAGACAGTGCATATGCGACGGCCTGCAATGCCCAGGGCGCCTATCCGCTGGCATATTATCCCCACAACTACCATTTCCTCGCGGCCACGGCCACGCTGGAAGGCAATTCGAAATGGGCCTGGGATGCGGCGCGCAAACTGCACGCACACACCTCGGAAGCCATCATGCGCATGCCGGGATGGGGCACCCTGCAACATTATTACACCATTCCCATGTACGTGGCGGTGAAACTGTCGATGTGGGATACCATCCTCGCGCTCCCCGCTCCTCCTGCCGATCTCGTATATCCCCGCGCTGTTTGGCATTATGCCAAAGGCATGGCTTACCTCGGAAAACACGACCTGAAAAGCGCCGGCGTTGAAATGGACAGCCTGCAACTGCTCGCCGCCGATACCACCCTCAAAGAAATTACAATCTGGAACATCAATACCACAGCCGATCTCGCGCAAATCGCGTCGAAGGTGCTCTCGGCCGGCGTGACCCTTCAACAGGGGAAACCGGACCAAGCGGCCACGCTCCTGCAGGAAGCCATCGCTATGGAAGACCGTCTCAACTATAACGAGCCGCCAGACTGGTTTTTCTCCGTCCGCCACCACCTCGGAGCCGTACTGCTCAAAGCGGGGAAATTCAAGGAAGCGGAACGCGTGTACCTCGACGATCTGAAAACCTGGCGGAAAAACGGCTGGGCGCTCATCGGGCTGCAGGATGCGCTGGCAAAGCAAAACAAAACCACCGAAGCACAAAAAGCCAAAGCTGCGTTCGACGAAGCCTGGCAATATGCGGATATGAAGATCACATCTTCGTCTACCATTGTGGATTGACACCTACTGTGATATGCATAAAAAAACAGGAAGCATGCGAACGTGCTTCCTGTTTTTATTTACCGGTAAATGATTTCATGCAAAATACGGCACGTGAATATCTTTGGTGAACTCCTCCTGCAATGAGATCATCGATTCCGTCCGGTCTACGCCCGAGATCTGCATCATTTGGTCGTACAGTACCGACCGCAGGTGTTCCCTGTCCGTACATACCACTTCCGCCAGCAGGCTGAACTGTCCGGTGAGGGTATGTACCCGCACCACTTCGCGTATCCGTTGCAGCTTGGCCACTACAAAATCATGTTTGGACCCGTTCTGCAGGTAAATACCCACGAAAGCGGTGACTTTCAGGCCGATGCTTTGCAGGTTCACTTTCATTTTGGATTCGCCGAGGATACCGTGGTCTTTCATCCGCAATACGCGAAAGTGGATCGTGCCGGGCGATACGTTGTACCGCTTGGCGAGTTCCTTGTGAGAAGTGTCCGCATCCGTAGAGAGCGCGGAAATGATATTCAGGTCGAGATCATCCAGCTCGAGCCGGTGCGTAGGTTTGGTTGGCATTGTGAATGGAGCTATAGACCGTAAATAAGATCATTTGCCGCACATAACCAAAAGATTCAGTTAGTGTAAAATATACCGTATGTTAAGACTGGCGGGGGATTTGGCCTGTCTGCGAGGATCCCTGCCGGGATGCCGGAGACACATCCTGCATGAGCGCGCGGCTCCTTTCAACGGCGGCCGGGAATGTGGCGGTGACATTCGCTTTGCCGATGGCAAACAGCAGCCTGGCGGATTTCAATTCCTGCAAAACCTGTTCGCTTACGATTTCGGAGAGGATCAGTTTGGTGTGATGTTGCGCCAGCTCGCGGTGGATTTCCCGGATCGCCTTGATGCCGGTAGCGTCTATGATGGGCACTTCCCGCATCCGGACGATGAGCACGTGTGGCCGTTGGCGCGAGAACTGCATGGCATCCCGGAATTTGTGTACGGCACCGAAAAACAGGGGACCCGTGATTTCAAAAACTTCCGTTCCCGCCGGCAATGGCGGGGCATCGGCGCTGCCTTCTTCCTGGCGGCTGACTTTACTGCTGCTGATCATATGCCGCATAAAAAGGAAAGCCGCCAGCACCATCCCGATCTCGATGGCAACGGTAAGATCTACCAGCACCGTGAGCAAAAAAGTGACCAGCAAAATGACCCGGTCGTTCTTCGGCCCTTTCATCACCGATGCGAAACTTTCCCATTCGCTCATGTTCCAGGCAACAACGATCAAAATACCCGCCAGCGCGGGCATAGGAATGAGCGTGGCCCATTTTCCGGCGAACAGCATGATCGCCAGTAAAGTAAAAGCATGTACGATCCCCGCTACCGGCGTTCTCCCGCCGTTCCGCACGTTGGTGGCCGTCCGCGCGATGGCCCCTGTGGCGGGAATCCCGCCAAAAAAAGAGGAAAATACATTCGCCGTGCCCTGCGCCACCAGTTCCATATTCGATTTATGCTTACCGCCGATCATCCCGTCGGCCACCACGGCAGACAGCAATGATTCAATACCGCCGAGCAGGGCAATGGTAAATGCCGGCTGGATCATATTTTTGATGATGGAATAGTCGATATGGGGAATTGAAAGGGAAGGAAAAGCGGCCGGGATGGCGCCGAACCTGCTGCCAATGGTTTCCACGGGCAATTGCAGCCAGCTTACTGCCACAGTGGCCACCAGCAGCGCGATCAGCGAACCGGGAACGATTTTGGTAATTTTCGGCGCCAGCCGGATCGTCAATATGGTAAAAACCCCGATGGCGAGGGCGTATAGATTAACAGAACGGATATGCTGGAAATAACTTTCCCATTTGCCGACGAAATCCGCCGGAACGGCGCCCATGTCCAACCCCAAAAAATCTTTGACCTGCGAAGCGAATATCACGAGAGCTATGCCGCTGGTAAAACCCGTGATCAGTGGATAGGGAATGAATTTGATGACCGCCCCCAAACGCGCCAGTCCCATAACTATGAGCATAATCCCCGCCAGGAACGTGGCTACCAGCAGTCCGTCCACCCCATACGCCTGCACGATGCCGTACACGATCACGATGAACGCGCCGGTAGGCCCGCCGATCTGCACCCTGCTGCCGCCCATTACCGAAATAATAAACCCGGCTATGATAGCGGTGTATAAACCCTTTTCCGGCGAAACACCGGAAGCTATGGCGAACGCGATCGCCAGCGGCAATGCTACGATGCCTACGATCACGCCCGCCATCACATCCTTTCCGAATTGCTGACGGTTATAACTTTTCAGTGTGGTTAGCAACTTGGGTATGAACATGGCCGTCAGGATTTGCGGACGAACTTCGTGAGGATCACGATCGTCTGCTCGTTGATCTTCCCTTCAATTTGTTCTGCGTTATCGGCTACCAGTCTGATTTTCCGTACGATCGTTCCTTTCGGGGCCATGAAATTGGCGCCTTTCACGTTCAGGCCCTGCGTCAGCACAACGGTATCGCCGTTTTCCAGCGGGGTGCCGTTACTGTCCTGGTGCACGGCTTTCACCTCGAAAGCGGTCATGGCCCAATGTACCACAGCTTCGTCGAGCTCCACGCTCCCGGCGATCTCCTGCGCCCAGGCTTCTTCCCTGAACTGGTGAAGCAAACGGTACGTCAGTGCCTGCACGCTGGGCGTTTCGTTCCAGATGCTGCCGGCCAGGCATTGCCAATGCATTGCGGCGCCTTTATCGTCGAGCGCAGCGAGACAGGTATCGCAGAGCGCCACTTCATTAGCGATGGCATCATGGTTTTTCGGGCTAACGGCGTACGCGCTGGCGGCGGGCGCGTTGTTGCACAGTTCGCAAAGGCCGCTGCAACGCTCATTCAGTTCGCGGGTAATAGTTGTATTCATGAAATGTTGATTGTCAGGATTTTATCCAGAATTTGAGGAGATTGCTGTGCGTACTGTCCACCACATGAAAATCGCGCGGCACTTCGTCTTCCAGGCTATGAAACGTCACAAGCCGCGTTCCGGCGGGCTTCTGATCGAGCTGGCGGTGTAAAAACCGGTTGTAGTAATGGAACAGTTCGGCGGAATAATCGATACTGTCGTCGATTTTATCGGTACCGTCGAGGTTCTCGTAAAAAGCGTTGTAAAAGTAGAAATGATCGAATTCCCGGAAGTTCAGCTGGGTGAAGTTGGCGTTGATGAAATGCACGTTTCCCAGCCCCAAAGCCCTTTTGGCCTTCTCCGCGTGGTGCAGCAGCCGTTTCCGCTGTTCCACGCCGTAAAACGTTCCGTTGGGGGCAATTTGCCCTGCGGCGAGGCAAAACTTCCCGACGCCGCAGCCGATATCCAGTACCTGTGCGTTACCGACGGCCAGGAAGGCGGCTACTTTCCGGGCGATGGGCAGCGGCGTCCAGTGCCGGCGCGAAAGGCTGACGATCTCGGGCGGGTATAGTTCGTTGAAATGCGCGTCTGAATGGAAGAAACGCGCGGCGTCCGTCCTGAGTTCGTTTCCCGGGGCGTTGAGATCCCCGGGTAAATTATTTTGACCCTGCTGCATCATGAAACCTGCGATATATTCACAAACTGCAAAAATAAGACAGATTTCCGGAGGTTCCAGTGCGCCAGGTCAATCCAAAAATTGCATTTTATCACTTTCCGTTAAAGCGATACATTCGCCGTACGATGAGCATAAAAGGCATTTTTCCGATAGACAAATGGAATTTCAGGCGGGAATCGATCCTGGCCGGGTTGCCGGAGGGCGACCTGAAAGGGCTCATGGCGCACCGGCTGGAGCAGGTCTACGGCAAAGGAGAGGTCATTTTCCGGGAAGGCGGCTTCCCGCAGGGGATTTTCTTTATCGTGGAAGGGAAGATCAAGAAATTCAAGGTGGATTCCGCCGGCAGGGAGCAGATCATCTACGTGGCCAATACCGGCGAACTGATGGGATATCATGCCGTGCTGTCGGAAGAGCGGTACCCCGATTCCGCCGCTGCATTGGAAAAAAGCAGGGTCGCCTTCATCCCCAAAGAAGATTTCCTCGACATCCTCGACCGCTCGCCCGTACTGAGCCGGCGGCTCCTGAAAACCCTCAGCCACGAATTCGGCGTGCTGGCCAATGCAGTGAGCCTCTTTGCCCAGAAACCCGCGCGCCAAAGGCTCGCCCTCCAACTGATCGTGCTCCGCGAAAAATACAAAGTGGATTTCTCGCCCGGCATGCCCGTCACCATCACCCTGAGCCGCGACGATCTCGCCAGCCTCGTCGGCGCCACCCGCGAAAGCGTGGTCAGGATGCTGACGGAGCTCAAGGAAGAAGGGATCCTCGAAACGAAAGGCCGCAAGATCATCGTGCACGACGTCAACAAACTGATCCGGATCGCCGACTTCCACTAATCCTCCTACCGGAACTTACTCACATTTCAATCTCCGTGTTTTTGCGTAGCTGGGCGAAAACCGATGGCCATAGTTTTGCCGTCTGTTAAAAAGCCAGTTATGTTCCAATCAAATGCTTTCCCCTACCTGCTGCTATTCCTTTTTACCGGCGGGGCTTCCTGCACGAAAAAACCCAATGATCCGCCACTGCAGCAGCAACAGGGCATCGTCACCCAACAACCGAAAGGCACGCCTGTCGGCGAGAACTATACGGAAATGATCGGTTCCGCCGGCGGAACGGTCACCAGTGCCGACGGCCTCCTCGAAATCGAAATCCCGCCCGGCGCACTGACAAACGATACCGAGATCGGCATCCAGCCGCTGCGCCACACGGCAACCCGTCCCGTCGGGAAAAGCTACCGCCTGACACCGCACGGGCATAACTTCAAAAAAAGTGTAACCGTCCGGTTTAAATACTGGAAATACAACGGCAATCTCGGTAGCGCGCTCGCGCCGGAGATCGCCTTCCAGAAAGACAGCGGCGAATGGGTATGTACCGGCAAAACAACAAAAGACACCATCACCAAAACGATCTCCGTTCAAACCGACCATTTCAGCGACTGGGCGCTCATCGCATCGATGGAGCTCTCGCCCGTGACCAAAACGCTCGGCGCTGGCAAAACCGTTACCCTGAAGGCTTTGCGATATGTTTTTCCCGACGTGGGCGACTGGCTCGCACCGCTCTCCCTCCCGAACGCCGGCACCGGCCAGCCCATGCTGATCGAGAAACAATACATCGTGAAATGGACGCTCCACGGCCCCGGGAAACTGGAAACGAAAGGCTCGGAAGCCGTCTACACCGCACCTGCATCCGCCCCCGCCCATTCCACCGCCACCATCTCGGTCGAACTGAACGTCTTCGGGAAACAGGCATTGCTGATCAGCACCATCAACATCGTTACCGAAGGTATCCATATCAGCATCGACGGCGGCGAGTGGCAGTCGTACCCCGGCCGGGCCGTGAAAATGGACGAACTTTTCCGGTTCAGCATGAGCAACATCCGCTCTTCCGAAGACATGCCGCAGATCGTTTTCCAATGGCCGGAAAACGATAAAATGAAATCGGACGGCATGCACTTCTGGTCGATGTACGATGAAGACCGGACAGACGTGAACTTCGAATATGACGAACCCGATTTCCGGCGGATGTGGATCTCCATTTTCGACGATGGCCTGCGAACGTTCGACAGCGCCGGGTTCCTGCATGTAGCGGAAACCGAGGAAAACGGGACGAAATACATCAGCGGAACATTTTTTATCGGCAAAGCGGGCCTGCTGGACAGGGAGAACGGCCAACAGATCAAGACCGGCAATATTAATGGTACGTTCAAGGTACAGCGCCACTGGTAAGGCACGTGCCAACCTGTCTACGTAAATCACGCAGTTCCATATCTCCCTCTTTCTGCTGATTTCCAGCGAAGCGGGATGCGGTTACTTTGCCGCATAAATCATCATCAACATGAAAAAATCCGTATTCATCGCACTCCTGCATATGCCACTGGCGGTATTTTCCCAGTCGGCCATCCTGGATAAAATCAAACAGAAAGCCGAAGCCAGGGCCGAACGCCGCGTAGACGGCGCTATCGATCAATCGATGGACAAAGCCGAAGAAGAAGTGGACGGCCAGTTGAAACAGCCTGCCAAAAAACAGAAAACCGAAAAGGAAAAAGCCGCGCAACCCGTAGCGCAAGACGCAGGCAAACCGAATACCGGCCTGAAAAGCTACAGCAAATTCGATTTCATTCCCGGGGAACGGATCGTTTATACGGAAGATTTCGCAGGAGACGCCATCGGCGAGCTTCCCCTGAAATGGACCACCAACAACCGCGGCGAAACCGTGACCATCGACAAGCTCCCCGGCAACTGGATGCGCCTCTTCCCCGCCAGCCGGTTCACATCGCCCGCTGCCGGCAGGCTTCCGGAAAACTTCACGCTGGAAGCCGACCTGGTATTGCAATTCGGCGATGAAGGCGGATATGTGTACCCGGAACTGGAATTGAAACTGCTCGACCTCGCACCCGGTGAGCGATCGCCCCGCTCCTACGTCGTGAACCAGGACGCAGCACATGAGGTCGCGCTCGTGCTCGCCGCTGCCGGCGCGGGAAAACCCCTCAGCGTTTCCCTGAAAAGCTATGCGAAAGGCGCGGAATATTTTTCGAACCAGGCGAAAGAACTGAAAATTTCGTCGGACAATGACGGGAAACCGCTGCACATCTCGGTTTGGGTACAGAAAGAACGCATCCGGTATTGGATTAACGGCGAAAAAGTGTTCGACATCCCCCAGGCCGTTCCTCCCAAATCCACCTTCAACCGCGTGGGACTGAGCCTGGAATCATCGCTGTACACGGAAGACCAGCTGGGGATGTTCATTTCCAACATCAAGGTAGCGGAAGGCACGCCGGATATGCGGAGCAAGCTCATCACGGAAGGGAAACTCGTTACCACTGGCATCCTGTTCGACGTCAATTCCGACAGGATCAGGCCCGAAAGCGCCGGCGTGCTCAAGGGAATTGCCGCGGTTTTGCAGGAAAATGCGACCGTCAGGGTAAAGATCACCGGTCATACCGACAGCGACGGCGATGCCGCGCAAAACACCGACCTGTCTAAACGGCGCGCCAAAGCGGTGCAGGCGGCGTTGCAAACCGAATACGGCATTGCTGCTGCGCGCATGGTAACCGACGGGCTCGGCGAATCGCAACCCGTGGCCGATAACAATACCAAAGAAGGAAAAGCCAGCAACCGGCGGGTGGAATTCATCAAACTGTAAACCGATTATGGGTTATAAGATGCAAGGTCTTTGCGGGATTCGTCCTGCAAAGACCTTTGGCATGTAAGAAATTCCGCAGCAGCAGGAAATAATTTTTATTTTAGCCATCTATATCGACCACCCCAATATGATAAAGAAATGTATCGCGCTTCCCGTTTTATTTTTTATGAGCCTTTCCTTCCTGTTCGCGCAGGGTCAAAAGCCGGAACTTACACAATTGATCGCACAGGCCAATGATACGGCCGGGATCAATGCGCTCATGGGTTATGCCGTGGACCTTATCAATTTCGATAATCCGAAGGCTAAGGAAATATTGCATATCACGCTGGAACGGAGTTCCCGCATCGGGTACGATTACGGGATGGGATCGAGCTACGCCAGGCTGGGATACCTCGCGGGCCATGAAGGCCGCAACCGGGAAGGGATCGACTATGCGCAGATGGCGCTCACGCACTTTGAACGGATCAACCGGACGCGCGGGATCATCCTCTGCTACATCAATATGGGCTACAATTTCGACATACTGGGCCAGGGCGACAGCGCCCTGCATTACCTGCTGAAAGGTGTCGAATTGCTGGAAAGGACCAAATCCGAGCCCGGCAAACTGGCGCGGCTGTATGAAAACGTGGGAACGGGTTTTGCCAACAGGCGCGAGCTGACCAAAGCCGTTTCCTATTCCCGCAAAGCGGTGGAACTCGCCACGGCCATCAATGACAGCGATTATATCGTTACGGCGCATACCGGGCTTAGTTATGTCCTCAACCAATGTAAGGATTACCCCGGCGCGCTGGAAGCGGCGAAAAAAGCCATGCGGTATTTGCCGCAGCAGGAAGACCCCATCCTGATCATAAAGGCGTATTCCCACCTGGCTGCCGCCTGGGCCAAGCTCAACCAGCCCGATTCCGCCATCGCAGCGGCGAAAATATCTATGCGGTATTCGGCGGAAATCGATCCCGCCAATTACATCGCGGCCGGGCTGGAGCTGGCGGACGCATACCTGCTGAAAAAGGACTATAAGAACCAGGGCCTGGTGCTGAACACGCTGAAGCAGAAAGCAGAGGCGGATACGAGCCTTTTCCACCTATTCAGTATATATGACCGGCTGTCGCAGTTGGAATACCTGAAGGGCAATTACAGGGAGGCCTATTTGTACAACCAGCGTTACAGCGCATTCAAGGATTCCTTTTACGCCCGGCAGAATACCCGGACGATCACCGAAATCGAATCCCGTTTCCAATGGGCACAAAAGGAAAAAGCACTTTCCGAGAAACAGTTGCAACTGGCGCAAAAAGACCTGGCGCTGGAAAAAAGCAACCGTAATATGCTGTACGCGCTCGTCGGGTTGTTGATTGCCCTGTTGATCGCCACCGTATTGTTTATCCGGAACCGCAACCGCAAAAAGTCTTTCGCCCTCAAACTGGAATCCCTGGCAAAGCAGCAGGAAATCGAAATGCTGCAGGCGCTGATGAAGGGCGAGGAGAAAGAACGGAGCCGCATCGCCAAAGACCTGCACGACGGTATCGCGGGCATGCTGGCCGCGGCTAAAATGCACCTCAGCAGCATGGTGCACCTGCAGCAGCAGGTGGAAAGAACGGAGGATTACCTGCAAACCGTAAAATTGCTGGACGACGCTACCGTCGAAGTCCGTAAAACCTCGCACAACCTCATGCCCGAAATCCTGATGCTGTACGGCCTCCACGAAGCCCTGCGGCGCTATTGCGCGAACATCAGCAGCCATACGCTGAAGATCCAGTATGATTCCTGGGGCCAGGCCACGCGGTTCGACGGCGGGTTCGAGCTGTCGGTATACCGGATCGTGCAGGAACTGCTCAATAATATCATCAAACATTCCGGAGCGGGCAACGCCATCGTTCAACTGAACCACCAGGATAACCTGCTGTCCATCACCGTAGAAGACGATGGCAAAGGTTTCCTGAAAGACGAAACCGGCGGCGCGGGCATGGGCCTGCAAAGCCTTGCCTCGCGGGCCAAGGCGCTGAACGGCACGATGGAAATAGAGGCTTATCCGAACGAGGGGGTGAGCATTTACCTGGAGTTCGATACCACCGGAGCGGCGGTGGGTGTTGTGCCGCAGGAAGATATCGCATCGTAAGGGCCGCCTCTCCTATTCGCCGTACAAACTGAGAATGCGGAAACCGCTGAAGATAAGTTCGCCGTTCATGGCGATGGAACCCTGGTTCCAGACGAGTTTTCCATGCGCATCCGGCAACCTGGCCGGAATACCTTCTTTATCTTTTCAACGTTCCGTCATCTGGATGTACCCGTTTTAACCAAAAAAGCAGTACTTCGCTGTCAAATGTTTACGCCGACCAATATGACAGATTTATCTCATACAAATAACCAAATTCGATACGTCACGAATTTCCGGGAGCTGGTTGCTGCGCCGTTTGATGGAACCGTCAATGCCATTTGCTGGTCACGCGGTCTGACAGGTGATTTTTCGGAGATCGTGGAAAAGATTATGCCCCGTGGAAATATCACCGAGATCGGATACGATGAACTGTGCGGACTGCAATTGAGCGAACAGGGGCAACTTGCGCGGGAAATACTGTTGCAGGACTGGCAATTATTGAAAGCACATGGCGCGTCGCCGGTCCTGAATGTGATCTTACACTACGACCGGGACGAAGGCCTGACGTTTTTCCCCACCGATGTTTATTCGTTTCATGTAGACCGTTCCCCCATTCCCACCGACACCTTTTTATGTACCTACCATGGCGATCCCAGTGAAATATTGCCCAATTCGCAAGGCGAGCAAAAAGTGCTGATCCCTGCTGTCCGGGATGCGCTTAAAAAGCTGTATGACGGGCCGGAAGCAGGTTTCGAAACATTTTTAAGCGACAATTTCTTCGACCTGCACTATCAGCCTCTGCCGGGTGCGCGCCCCGTAAACCTGGGCGTCGGGAACTTATGGCGATTGGCCGTCGATCATCCAGAAAGCCGTGTCCTCCCCTGTCTGCACCGGGCGCCGGAAGAAAAATCCGGGCGGAAAAGGTTGTTGATGATCTGCTGAGCTGCGTTTTCCAGGATCCGTATTTCGCGGGGCTGAAGTTTTTCCGGCCGGGTTAAAATACAAAAGCCCACGCGACTGCGTGGGCTTTTGATGTGTCGGGATGACTGGACAAATTTCTAACCGAATTCTGGAAGATTTGCGCCAGATTGATGTCTATCTAACTCAATTCGGGTAAATAGTAAGATCATCCAGACACATAACACAATTTAGTAAACTAGTGATCGACACACATTATCAATATATATAATTTTTACTGTTTTTCTAGGCTTCTTTACCATATATTTACCGATATCAAACACCTCGTGTCAAATCCAATGAGGCAAGCCGTAGAGCATCTTGAAAGCATTTTCAATGAAATATGTACTAATTCTCTTCCCTATGAATGGGATGAAGATCACATTTCCTATCAATTAATGCAAAAGTTGCGGCAACTCTTTAGCAATAAAATAATACGATTTGACGGCTGGTCAAAAATTGTAAACTGGCAATCTTTCAAAAATAGAGGTAGGCAAGAAAATAGACTTGGCGACATCGCATTATTGATAACCATACAATTTTCATCCGGGGAGATCCTAAAAGGGGTTGCTTGTCTTGAAGCAAAACGTGATTTCAATTCCAATAGCTTTGAATCAATGAATATTGATCAATTAAATCGCATTTGGAGCGGTGCCCCTTATTCGCACCTACTACTATACACAAATACGAATGGTCAGGAACTACCGTTGAAGTTTCCTGATGAACGTACTTGGAGAAGCCACATATGGGTTTCTCCAATTAATACTGCTAAAGAACTTTTAAAGCAAACTAAACCAAAGGATAATCGCAACGTATTGAGAATATCATTTCCATTTTCAATGTTTTTAACGTCTAGAATATTTTGGGGATTAGATTTGGATTATCGCGAAGAGATTTTTGAGGATATAGTAAAGGGTATTAATAAAATTGCCAACCCTTCTTATTTGGGAGTTGTGAATGTTTATTATAGGGATCAGCAACCCATTGAGATATCGTTGTCTGACGTATGGGAAAGCATTTAACAACTTGACCTGATGCATTCCTCCTGAACAAAAAGCGTTATGGATGATATAAACTACCTCATTTTCCTGGAGAACCACTCCATAAATCAAAAATAGATCTGTTCCGCTAATCCATTACGCCTATAATTACTAATCGTTAGAATTATATGTGCTTTATTTATAATTACAACTCTAGTTACAACAGTCTTAATTCAATAATATTCGATGGACTTTATTCAATTTATATCTGCATTTGGTCTTGGGGCTATTGTAACTGCACTTATACAGGCTTGGATTTCCCATCAGGCGGAAATTAGGAAGCGAAATTTTCAGGAAAAAAAAGAGTGCTATATTGGATTTTTAGATGCAATACAGAAGTCCGATGTCGAACAAACTCCTGAAACGGGTGCCTACCTAGCTCATTGGATAAATAGAATAGAGCTCGTAGGATCAGCGCAAGTAATCTTTCTTTGTATGCGCTTTTTTGAAACAAATCCAGTTAATGATACTGTTCATCCCGACCGCCCTAAAGTGTTCCGTGATTTAAAAGAAGCGATGAGGAAGGATTTGGGTGTCGTGAGAATTATTAGCAGTTAGTGCAAATACAAATTACCAATTTACAGCAATTAGTATTAGTTGAATGGTACCTCTTGGGAAATTATCATCAATGCGTCAACACTGTGCCCAAAAGCTTCGATTGATGGAGCCTCTTTGTCCAAGCTGCGGAGGAGCTGCGATGACCATTTACTCAAATTACTCAGTAACATTCCGTTGTACAATAATTTCATGAAGAATATTAGCAAACTTTTCTAGCGAATCAATAATTTCATTTGCTTCTTCATCATTATAATGCTCCCAACCAGGAAATCCCCGGAGTTCTTCAGGCGACATCCTATAAATTGGTTCATCATCAAAAGAAAAAGGCGTTTCGTCAAAGTACTTTGTCATAGAATTTTATCTTTTTTTGGAAGGATTAAGTTAAGAAGCCAATAATATAACCCTGATACCTAAGAATTGGTTTAAATGGATTCGAACCTATGCTAAAGACTTGACAAACTATAGATTAGGGGTTGGGGATCAAGTTGAAAAGTTGGGGGAAAGAGTAAAAAATGCTTTGTTTTGCATGCTATATCTATGATCTCCGTGGACCAGAACTATAAACAACTCATCGAACTTCTTTTGCCAGCCGGCATACTCGAAT
>NZ_RXLO01000015.1 GCF_003958645.1 Chitinophaga rhizosphaerae | reverse complement strand
AAATCATTGAGTACATAAACTATTACAATAACCACAGAATCAAATTAAAACTAAACGGCTTGAGTCCAATACAATATCGAACTCAAGCCGCTTAATCTAAAAAGTCCAACCTTTTGGGAGCACTACATTCGCAGACCGGCTTTCCTTCCCGAATGTATGCGTTACGCCGCTTTCTTGCGGATGGGCGCTACTTTCGATTTCTTCGGATGTACGAGTTTCATTTCTTCCACCAGGTGCGTGGCCCCGGCGAATTTGTCGACTATGAAAAGTACGTAGCGAATGTCTACCATGATGTTGCGGCAGATAGACGCGTCGTAGTTGATGTCGCTCATCGTGCCTTCCCAGGTGCGGTCGAAGTTCAGGCCGATGAGGTTGCCGTAAGCGTCCAGCGCGGGACTGCCGGAATTGCCGCCGGTGGTATGGTTGGAGGCGATGAAGCACACCGGCATTTTGCCGTTTTGTCCATATCGTCCGTAGTCCTTACTGGCGTGGAGCTGGCGGAGTTTCTCGGGAACGTCGAACTCGTAATCGCCCGGTTTGTATTTTTCCATCACGCCATCGAGCGTGGTCATGAAATCATATTCCACGGCGTCGCGGGGGGAATAGCCGCCCACTTTGCCGTAAGTGAGGCGCAGGGTGCTGTTGGCGTCGGGATAGAAGCGCCGGTCTTTCAGTACATCCATCTGCGCCTGCATGTAGCGGCGCTGGAGGCGGTTGATGTCTGACTGGATGGCGTCGTGCGGTTCATTGACCAGTTCGGCGTAGCCGTTGCGCAGGCCGATGAGGAGCCTGGTGGCAGGGTCTTTCCAGATATCGGTGGCCACGGTGGCGTAAGGCCGGTCGAGGAATGCTTTCAGTGCGTCGTAGCTGGTGAGCGCCGATTTGCTGAAAATATTGTCTGCCGTGATTTTGCCGTCTTTATTCGTTTCCATCCATATCTGGTAGCCTTCTCCGCCGATCTTGGCGGAGGGCACTTCTTTGAAATATAAATCCAGCAAAGCCGTGGTCACGTCCTTGTCTACCGCCGTGCTGTAATTCTTGTAAGTGGATTCGGTGGAAGCAAGGAATTTGTCGCGCAGCGCGGGATATTCCGCTTCGCCTTTCGCACGAACGTGCTGCATGAGGTTCACGACGTTGTTGGCCATGTTGAGGATTTCCGTATTGCGGACGAGCTCGGTGTAGTAATCGCGGGCCACGGCATAGGGGGCCAGGTCGTCGTACAGTTTGTTGAGCGAATCGAGCAATCCGCCATATTCCTTGCGCAGCGCGGGATTGGCCTGTACGCCATCGGTGAAGCGCTTTTCATACGCCAGTTTCCTTTGGATGCCCCCGGTCTGCTGCACGCCCTGCATCTCCCCGATCCATTTTTTCCAGGCGTTTGCCATGGAAGCCTGTTTGGCGGCATATTGTATCTTGATTTGGCTGTCTTTGCGCATATACCCGTCGATCACTTTGAGCGCCGCATCGCGCATGCCCACGCGTGCGGGGTCCTGTCCTTCCACCGTCAGCCGCATGGCGCGGGAAGGCAGGTATTCGTTGGTGCGGCCGGGGAACCCGAACACCATGGTGAAATCGTTTTCCGCTACGCCGTCCAGCGAAATGGGCAGGAAGTGTTTGGGCTGCAGGGGCACGTTTTCCAGGCTGTATTCGGCCGGTTTGTTGTCTTTCCCTGCATATACGCGGAACATGGAGAAGTCGCCCGTATGGCGGGGCCACATCCAGTTATCGGTATCCGCGCCGAATTTGCCGATGGAAGACGGCGGTGTGCCGACGAGGCGGACGTCTTTATAGGTTTCGGTTACGAAGAGGAAATACTGGTTGGCTTCGAAGAAGGGTTTGACGAGCACTTCCTGCCAGGATTCCTTTTTCGCGGAAGACTTGATGGCCGCGAGGTTTTTATCGATGGCCGACTGCCGGCCGCGCTCGTCGAGGTCGCCGCCTACGCCTGCGAGGGCCTGTTTGGTCACGTCTTCGATGCGGACGATGAAGGTGGCGGTGAGCCCGGGGTTGGGGAGCTCTTCGCGCTGTGTGCGTGCCCAGAAGCCCCGGTCGAGATAGTTATTTTCCAGCGTGGTGTGTTTCTGGATGGCGTCGAAACCGCAGTGGTGGTTGGTGAGGAGGAGGCCTTTGGAGGAGATGATCTCGCCGGTGCAGAAACCGCCGAAGCTCACGATGGCGTCTTTCAAACTGCCTTTATTCACGTTATAAATATCGGACGCGTTGATTTTCAACCCCATTCCCTTCATTTCTTTCTCGTTCAGCGAGCCCAGCAGGTGGGGGAGCCACATCCCTTCCGTAGCGGAAGCGGAGATATGGGTGGCGATGAGTGCCCCCACCAGCAGGTATAGCTTAAAAGTTTGCCGCATAAGTTTGATTTGGTGAAACAAAGCGGCAATTTAAGGAAAGCGCGCAACATGAAAAAAGGGCGTCCCGATGAACCGGGACGCCCTTCCATATACGGTAATAAACTATTACAGGTGGATGGCTTCGCCATAAGCCGCCTCGATGGCATCTTTTACCGCCTCGGCCATGGTCGGGTGCGGGTGGATGCTGTTGAGCACTTCCTGGTACGTGGTTTCCAGGGTGCGGGCGGTAACGGTCTGTACGATGGCTTCGGTCACGTTCGCGCCGATCATGTGGGTACCCAGCCATTCGCCGTATTTGGCGTCGAAGATCACTTTTACGAAACCTTCGGTAGCGCCGGCGCCAACTGCCTTTCCGGAAGCGGTGTAGGGGAATTTGCCCACTTTCACTTCGTAACCGGCTTCCTTCGCCGCTTTCTCGGTGTAACCTACGGAAGCGATCTCGGGTGCGCAATACGTACATCCCGGCACATTGTTGTAGTCAACAACTGCGGGTTTGTGGCTGTATTTTTTCTCGTTGTAGGCGATGGCTTCCACGCAGATGATCGCTTCGCGGGAAGCAACGTGCGCGAGGGCCTGGCCGGGAACGATGTCGCCGATGGCGTAAACGCCGGTAACGTTGGTAGCGTAGTATTTGTCAACCAGTACTTTACCCTTGTCGGTTTTAACACCGAGGGTTTCGAGGCCGATGTTTTCGATGTTGGAGGTGATGCCCACGGCGCTCAGTACAACGTCCGCTTCGAGGGTCACTTCGCCGGAAGCGGTTTTCACCTTGGCTTTCACGCCGGATTTGGTGGCTTCCACGGCTTCTACGGAAGAATTGGTCATCACGTCGATGCCTTTCTTCTTGTAGATTTTTTCCAGTTCCTTGGAGATATCTTCGTCTTCCACCGGCACGATGCGCGGCATGAATTCAACGATGGTCACTTTGGTACCCATGGTAGCGTAGAAGTAAGCGAATTCCACGCCGATGGCGCCGGAACCTACTACGATCATGCTTTTGGGCTGGGTGGGGAGGTTCATGGCCTCGCGGTAGCCGATCACGGTTTTGCCGTCGATCTTCAGGTTCGGCAGCTCGCGGGAGCGGGCGCCGGTGGCGAGGATGATATGTTTGGCTTCGTGAACGGCGGCTTTACCGTCTTTGTCGGTCACTTCCACCTGTCCTTTCGCTTTCAGTTTACCGTTGCCGGGGAGCACGTCGATCTTGTTCTTCTTCATGAGGAACTGAACGCCTTTGCTCATTTTGTCGGCCGCGCCGCGGGAGCGTTTGATCACCGCGGGGAAATCAGCTTTCGCATCGCCTACGGTCACGCCGTAATCTTTGGAATGCTGGATATATTCCATTACCTGTGCAGATTTCAACAATGCCTTGGTTGGGATACATCCCCAGTTCAAACAGATACCGCCCAAATTCTCCCGTTCTACTATCGCTGTTTTAAAACCCAGTTGAGAAGCCCGGATAGCCGCCACGTATCCACCGGGACCGCTACCAATTACGATTACGTCGTATGCCATATTGCTTGATTTTTAAAATAAACGTGGCAAATGTAGTAAAAAAAAGGAAAGTTACCCATGATATCCGCCCAGACATGACAATGCCGGGATACTCGGCCCAACGGCCATAAAAAAGGCCCCCTTGCGCAGGGGGCCCTTTCCATATCTTCCGAAACCGTAATTACCTGAGGTCCACCACCTCAACGCCGGGATGCTTTTTGGCGTCGAACGTGAACATATCGTCGGTCACCGCGCCATTAGGCTGGAAACTGTTGATCTCGTAAGTATAACGGTTGCCGTTTTTCTCGAACACTTTCATGCGCGCCAGCGTCTGCGTCTTCTTGTCCACATCGATCAGCACTTTGAAAAAGGGCTTCGATTTGTCGGTCGGCGTCAGCTCGATATTCTGCAGCACTTTGCCTTTTTCGCTGGTTTCTCCGTTCAGTTTGTACAGGAAATCCTTGTCGTAGAAATTGGTGAAGATCTTCGCCGGCGTCATGCCCTGGCTGCTTTGGTCCACATTATTGATGGTCACCTCGTTCACGTCTTTGGCGTAGGTCCAGGAAGTCTTGTTGTCGCTGATGATCTCCTGGTCGCCCATCACCACCTTATATTTCGCGCCTTTCACGTATACCGAGCCCTTTTTGGAGTCGGACACGCTGTTATTGGCACCTTCCACTTTCAAAACGAAATTGGCGATAACAGATTTGAGGGACTTGAACTTCTTGCTCACGTTGTCGAGCACTACCTTGGCCTTCGGATCGCTTTTGCCCGTCTGTGCCATGGCGCCGCCCATCAGTCCGCAAAGAACCAGCCCCGTAAATACCGTTTTCTTGATCATTCTGTTCATTTTAAGTTTATTCTCAGGTAAGATAGACAAATGTTATGCCGAGACGTTTAAATCCCCCTGTTAAAGAAATGCAAAATTATTACAAATTATGCTTATAACATACTATTGAGGATCTCTTCGAGGTCGGCTTCCGTTTTCACGTTCACTTCCCGGGCCTTGCTGCCCATGTTGGGGCCTACGATCCCGGCGGCCTCCAGCTGGTCCATGAGCCGGCCCGCCCTGTTATAGCCCAGTTTCATGCGTCGCTGTAGCAAAGAAGTAGATCCCTGCTGGTTTTGCACGATCACGCGGGCAGCTTCCTCAAACAGCGGGTCCCGGTCGGCCAGGCTGAAATCCTTCCCTTCCATGTCTTTCTCATCAATATATTCCGGCAGCAGGAACGCATCGGGGTAGCCACGCTGTTCTCCGATGAATTCGGCCACAGACTCCACTTCCGGCGTATCCACGAAGGCGCACTGGAGGCGCACCACCTCGCCGTTGAAGGAAATCAGCATGTCGCCCTGCCCGATCAGCTGCTCCGCACCGCCGGTATCGAGGATAGTGCGGGAGTCGATCTTCGAGGAAACCTTGAACGCGATACGCGCCGGGAAGTTGGCTTTGATGGTACCGGTAATAATATTGACAGACGGGCGCTGCGTAGCGATGATCAGGTGGATGCCCACGGCGCGCGCCAGCTGGGCCAGCCGCGCGATCGGCATTTCCACTTCCTTGCCGGCCGTCATGATCAGGTCGGCGAACTCGTCGATCACCAGTACGATGAACGGCAGGTAACGGTGCCCTTTCTGCGGATTGAGGCGGCGTTGGGTGAACTTGGCGTTGTACTCGCGGATATTACGCGTACCGGCTTCTTTCAGCAGGTCGTACCGCAAATCCATCTCGATACAAAGCGCGTTGAGCGTATGCACCACCTTTTTGGTATCGGTGATGATGGCGTCTTCCTCACCCGGCAGCTTCGCGAGGAAGTGCTTCTCGATGAGCTTGTACAGGCTCAGCTCCACTTTCTTCGGGTCTACCAGCACGAATTTCAGCTGGGAAGGATGTTTTTTGTAGAGCAGGGAAACGAGCAGCGTATTGATACCCACCGACTTACCTTGCCCGGTAGCGCCCGCCATGAGCAGGTGGGGCATTTTGGCGAGGTCGGCGATGAAGTTCTCGTTATCGATCTTTTTGCCGATGGCGATGGGAAGGTCCATCTGGCTATGCTGGAATTTATCGGACGCGAGCATGTTCCGGAGCGAAACGATGGTTTTTTTCACGTTCGGCACTTCGATACCGATCGTTCCGCGGCCCGGGATGGGCGCGATGATGCGGATACCGAGCGCGGAAAGGCTCAGCGCGATATCGTCTTCCAGGTTTTTGATCCGGGAGATGCGCACGCCGGCCGCCGGTACGATTTCGTACAGGGTAACGGTGGGGCCCACGGTGGCGCTGATCTTCTGGATGGAAATATCGTAGTTCTTGAGGGTGTCGATGATCTGGTTCTTGTTCTTTTCCAGCTCCGATGCGTCTTGCACGATCTTGTCGGACCCGTGGTTTTCCAGCAGGTCGAGCGCCGGGTATTTATAGTCGCGCAGATCGAGCGTAGGCTCGTAGGGGTCTACGGGCACGGCTTCGCGGACGGGTACGATCTCTTCCACTTCTTCGTCTGTCGGGTCTTCATACACCGGTTTGATCTCGAAGGCCACGTCTTCCACTGTCCTGGGCTTGCGGGGAACGGGCGGCGGAATATCGAGCGGGATGGGTGCGGGCTCCGGTTCGGGGAGCGGTTGCGGCGGCGGCGCGTCGTCGTGGATGGTGAGTTTCAGCTCTTCCAGCGCCAGGTCTTCCGCTTCCGGTTCGGGCATGGCGAACGGCGGAGGGGTTGTGGCGAGGGGGGCCGGCTCTTCCCTTTCGATCAGCTGTAAAGCCGGATCGAACGCCTCTTCTTCTTCCTCTTTGAAAACAGGCGGGGCATCGCCCTTCAGGCCGTTGTACCGGTCGTTGATGGAAGGCGCGTTCCGCAGGTCTTCCACTTCCCCTTCATCTTCCGCCTCTTCCTCCGCATATGCCGGCATTACCGGTTTGGCGGCTTTGGCCTGTTTTTCGGGCCATTTGAAATCGAGGTTGAATTTCCAGATGAGCCAGCAGATGCCTGCGGTGATGAGCAGCAGGCCGGTGCCGGTTTTCCCGAGGAAACCGCTTACCCATTTATTCAGCGCGTCGCCCATGGCGCCGCCCCAGGGGAAAGCCGATTTACCGGAAAGGAAAGCGAAGGTCATGCTGAGGAACAGCAATCCGAAGATGATGTATTTCACATTTCGCCAGAAGCGGAAAACCCTCCGCCCCACGATGAAATTGATGCCTACGATAAAGAAAAAATAGGTGAACAGGTACGACGCAACACCGAACCCTTTGTAAAAAAACCAGTGCGACGTAAACGCGCCCAGCCTTCCCAGCAGGTTGTCCACATCCACATCGTCGCGGAACAGCACGGAGGAGGAATAGCGGAATACCTTGTCCTGGTCTTCTTCCCAGGTGAAGAGATAAGACGTGAACGCGATGAAACAGTAGAGGGCCAGCAGCAGGAAAACGGCACCCAGCACTTTGTGGGTCCGCTCGTCCTTCACCAGCTCCCGCACTTTCACTTCCGGCTCCTTGTCGGGCTTGAGCACGTCGGGATTGGGGGCCGGGGCCTCTTTCTTCTTTTTTGGTTCTTTCTTCTCTGATTTCAGTTTGTTACCTGCCATAATCGAATTCAAAATTAAACTATAGCCGGGCAATCGCGGAAATTATTTCCGCAGGCCGGTTTTAAGCCGTATCCAGTCGGATATTTCGCTGAGCACGGCTGGTGATATGGTTTCCGTCAGTCTCGCGTATTCCATGACCTGACAGCTTTTGCATGTTTGAAAAAGATGGTTGAGCCCGGGCATTTCGCGGGTATCCGCATTTTTAATGCCATTCTTCCAACCCGGAAGATGAATGCTGCTGATCACCTGCACGTCTTTATCGCCGTTAAGCGCCAGCACCGGACATGTCACTTTGGCAAAATAGGGTTTTGGATCGAAACGGACGATGGAAAGGTATTCAGGCGTCAGATATTGTGACGAAACCTGTTGTATGAACATCCCTTCCTCCATGTTTTTCTGAATATTCGGATTGTCGTCGTATTGTGCCCTGGCGTTGCTTCGGATGCGGCCCCTCAGTGCGGCGGTGTCTTTTTCCTGCAAAATGGCGTCCATCATTTTGCGCTGGTAGCCCAGCTGTTGTTGCACGATGGAATCGCCGGCCTGGTACTGCTGGAGGATCGCTTTGGTCTGGCTCATGATCAGCTCGTCTCCCCTGACGCCCGGCCCCGCCATGGACACGAGGAACTTAACCGCCGGGTTTTCCGCGGCCAATACCAGCCCGATGGCCCCGCCTTCGCTATGCCCGATCACGCCGATCCTGGAGCCATCCACGTCTGCCCGGCCTTTCAGGTATTCCAGCGCCGCTTCCGCATCCCGCGTGAATTCTGCGATGCCGCTGCCTTTCATCACGCCACGGCTCTCTCCCACCCCCCGATCGTCGTACCGCAGCACGGCAATGCCGTTGCGGGTGAGGTAATCCGCGATCACGAGGAAGCTTTTATGGCCGAGGATATTGCTGTTCCTGTCTTGCGGCCCGCTGCCGGAAATCAGCACCACGGCGGGATATTTGCCGGGTTCGAAGGGCCTGGAGAACGTGCCGGCGAGGGAAATACTGTCTTTCCGGTTAGGGAAGTACGTATTTTCCACATGATAGGGATATTTGGGTTTGGGTTCCTGGGGGCGCTCCTGCGCGTAGGCTATAGAAGCCGTTACCAGCAAGGCCAGCACGAAATGGAGTTTGTACAAGATCGACATGTGTGAATGATTTGTAGGTTTGTTGGACGCGGGTCCTTATGCAAAATATATGCAGGAATTGTGAAATCAGCAAAATGATGTGGCCGGCAGGAGAATTTCCGGACGCCCGCGGGTTGCCGGGCATCCGGGCCGTGGAACGGCAAAAGTCGCGTCCCTGTGGGCAAGACGCATATTTTCATAGGTCCCGTTCCGGGAAACGACTACTACATGATTATTTCTTAAGCACTCCGACCAGCAGGCAGATCCACCCGGCGATGAAGAGCAGCCCGCCCACGGGCGTGATGGCCCCGATGCCGCGGAGCCCTACGGTTTCGGTGGCTTTCAGCATCGTCAGTACGTACAGCGAGCCCGAGAACAGGAGGATGCCCCCCAGGAAGAGGCGCCCGGCCCATACGAGTTGCGGCGACGGTGCGTGGGCGTACAGGATGCCCACGGCCAACAGTGCGAACACGTGGTAGAACTGGTAGGTGACGCCGGTCTGGAACGTGCTCACGGTTTCGGGCGGCACGAGTTCCTTGAGTTTATGCGCGCCGAATGCGCCAAGGACCACGGAGAGGGCGCCGAGGGCGGCCGCCCACACTAAAAACGATTTATGCATGGTGGATCAGTTTGTCAAAAGTCTCCAAAGTTATCTCATCGTCACTGATGATCACCTGACTTTGCTCATAATATGGCTGGCGTTCCAGTAATTTTTTCTCGGTGAAGGCGGACAGATCTTCCGGCGTGAGGTCCTGGATGAGGGGGCGCTTGTGCTGTTTCCGCTGGAGGCGCTCTACCATCACGGCTACGGAAGGGTTGAGCCAGATCGTTTTGCCGGCTTCGTTCATGAAATCCATGGTGTCGGAGAAACAGGGCGTTCCGCCGCCGCAGGAGATGAGGAAGCTGTCGTTATCAAACGCCAGTTCGCGCAGCAGCCTGCTTTCCAGTTCGCGGAAATAGGTTTCGCCTTTGGTGTTGAAGATATCGGCGACCGGCATGCCTTCGTACTCCACGATCACATCGTCGAGGTCGAAGAACGGCAGGTTCCAATGGGCGGCGAGCTGCTTGCCCCAATAGGATTTTCCGGCTCCCATAAAACCCAGGAGAAAAATTTTCATGGCTCGTTCTGTTGTTTGTTTTCGCCGGCCGTCCAGGCTAGGCATAGGTTATTGTCGATGATGTACTGCATGTTCAGGCAGGCCATCCTGTCTTCCTTGAGGAAATCGCAAACCAGCATGCCCGTTTGCTGCAGAGGGAAAGCCTGGAGCTGCATATTGGCTTTGAAATCGAGCCCGCCGAGGCCGTACCATTTGTAAACGGCTTCCTTGGCCGACCAGCAAACGGTCTGGTGTTCCAGTTTCCGGATGCCGGAGATGAACTGCTGTTCTCGCTCGGCGAGGAATTTGTGGGCAACCCGCCCGATTTTGGGCTGCACGTTTTCGATATCGATGCCCACATGCTCGCGGGTGCTCACGATGGCGGCGGCAAAATCGCCGCAATGCGAGATGGAAAAATAATAAGGATTTCCCGGAATATACGGTTTTCTGCTGTCGAGCACCCTTATTTCATGGACGGGCAGGTCGGGGAACAGTTCCACGAGCAGGTAACGCCCCGCAAAATGCTGCAGGCGCTTGTGCGGATGGTGAACGCCGGGGTCGATGTTCACCCTTTCCCTGAAAAACCCTTCTTCTTCACCAATTTTCCACACTCCCAGCCGGGTGGCGGGATCGATTTGTATCGTTCGTATTAAAGCCATAAATTCGCCGCTTAAACGCGAATTTAACGGGAATTAAGCAACCGGCCTAACCTAAACACCATCACGCATGATCTTGTCTGACAAAAGAATTCTGGAGGAAATTGAAAAGGGCACCATCGTGATCAGCCCTTACGACCGGAAATACCTCGGTACCAACTCGTACGACGTGCACCTGGGCAAATACCTGGCTACGTACGCAGACCGGGTGCTGGACGCCCGCCGGCACAACGAGATCGTGCATTTCGAAATCCCCGACGAAGGTTTCGTGCTGCAGCCCAACACGCTCTACCTGGGCGTTACCCTCGAATACACGGAAACCCACGCCCATGTGCCCTTCCTGGAAGGCAAGAGCAGCACCGGCCGCCTGGGGATCGATATCCATGCCACCGCCGGTAAAGGCGACGTCGGTTTCTGCAACACCTGGACGCTCGAAATTTCCTGCGCCCAACCTGTCCGCATCTACCACGGCATGCCTATCGGACAGCTCATTTATTTCGTGGTGGAAGGCCAGATCGAAACGCCCTACAACAAAAAAGGCAACGCCAAATACAACGGCCGCACCGTTCGCCCCGTGGAATCCATGATGTGGAAGAACGAGTTCTAAGCAGGCAATTGGTCAATAAAAAAGGGGCTGTCTCATGTTACTATCGAGACAGCCCCTTTTTTTTATCGTGCAGGTAGCATCAATCCAACAACCTGTCCATCAATGCATTGAATTCCTTTTTATACGTTTCGTAATGCGCCCCCGTACCCGGACCGTTAAACCCGGTATGCACCTCCACCACCTTGCCGCTCCGGTCGAGGTAAATGGTAGTCGGGAAGCCTTTCAGCCCCGTCAGCTGCGGCAGCGTCTTCTCCGTTTTCTGCGGATCGGAAGGCGTTACGCCGGTAATGAGCACGGGCCAGGTGACGTCGAACCGCTTCGCGAAACCTTCCGCGGCTTTCTTCGATTTCTCGAAGTCGGTCGTGCGCTCGTATGCCAGCATCACGATCTCCACGCCCCTGTCCTTATTGTTTTTATACCAATCGCTCAGGTACGCGGTTTCGTCCATGCAATTGGGGCACCACGATCCTGAAATCTGAACGATCACGGCTTTGTTCCTGAAGCGCTCGTCCTGTATGGATACGGGCTTGCCGTCGAGGTCGGGGAATCTGAAGTCGAGCGTTGCGCCGGGTGTTTTCACGGTATTGAGCGTGGTAGCGTCCTGCAGGCGGGCAGAGCTGTCTTTCCGCGCGCTGAACTGCTGCCTGGCGGTGATACCTGCCAGGAACAGGCCTCCGCTGAGCGTGGAGTCGTTTTCGATATGCGCGGTAAACAGGTAAGCGTGCGAGCCGTCGAACGTAGACAGTTTGAGGGAATCGCCGTCCACCACGCCCTGGAGGTAACGGTAATCGCCCGACGGAGTGAGGAACGTGCCGGTCACCTGGCTGCCCTGTTGCGAGAACTCGCCGATGGCGAAAGAACTGTCTTTCCCCGGCTCTTCGTAAAACCAGGTGGGCCAGCGGCCGGAAACGTTCCGGGTGGCGGGTTTCGTAACGGCGAACCGGTCGGATTTCCCGGGCTGTGCGTAGAAATCGATGTCTACGTCCTTATCTGCCAGGTGGCGTATCCATTTCCCTTTCAGGCTGCCGTTCAGGTGTACCGCGGCTTTGAATTCCGAATCGAAAAACGGCATGCGGATGAAAACGGAATCGCCTTCCATGTTCACTTCGTCTACGCGCATCCTTTCTCCTGCATTGGTTACGTAAATGATCTGCGAACCGGCGCTGTCGGCCACCTCGAAGTTGAAGACGATCTGTCCGCCGTCTGCGCGGTTCAGTTGCGCCTGCCAGGGCCCTTTGGTGAGGCCCGCCTGCCTGGTGGGCGTGCAGGCGCTGAACGCAACGGCGGCTATCAATAATATCCTTTTCATGTTCCGGTTTTTATGCATAATTCCTGGCGCCGAAGAGCAGGCTGCCGATGCGGACGAGCGTGCTGCCTTCTTCCAAGGCTATTTCGAAATCTCCGCTCATGCCCATAGACAGTTCGCGGAAGGCGTCCGTTCCCTTGAAAAACCGTTCTGTCACCGCAACCTGCAATGCTTTCAGCTGGCGGAACTCGCGCCTTACCTGGGTGAGGTCGCCGGTGTTGCTCGCCATGCCCATGAGCCCTGCGATGCGAACGTTGGGCAAGCCGGCGGCGTTTTCGAGCAGTGCGTTCAGCTCTTCTCCGTTCAATCCGAACTTCGTTTCTTCGGTAGCGATATGTACCTGTAGCAGGCAATCGATCACCCGGCCGTTTTTGGCGGCCTGTTTATTGATTTCCTGGAGCAGTTTAAGACTGTCGACCCCATGGATCATGCTCACGAACGGAGCGATGTATTTCACCTTGTTGGATTGGAGATGGCCGATGAAGTGCCATTGAATGTCTTTGGGGAGAAGGCCTTCCTTTTCCACCATTTCCTGTACGTAGTTTTCGCCGAATATCCGCTGGCCGGCATCATACAGGGCCTGGATAGATCCGGCAGGTTTGGTTTTTGATACGGCTACCAGCTGTGCATGAAAGGGTTGGAGCTTTTCCTGCACGTGGCGGTAGTTGGTTAGATTCACAGCCATCATCCTACAAAAATAATAGACTTTTCTGACATGCAGACAAGTTGGTTTAGGATTTCCCCAATAAACGGGGGGAGTTTTTGTTAAATTATTCAACGATCCGGGGGAAAATCGGGATGGCATTTAATTCTGTTGCACTGATTTTTTTGAATGCCTAATTTAAAATAGGTTTGTAAGCACCTATCAACTATCAAAAATTCAATTGACATGCATTTTCAGTTAACAGAAGAACATCTGATGATACAGAAAGCGGCGAGGGACTTTGCGGTGAATGAATTGCTGCCGGGCGTTATCGAGCGCGACGAGCAGCAGAAATTCCCTGTGGAGCAGGTCAAAAAGTTGGGTGAGCTTGGGTTTCTGGGCATGATGGTGAGCCCCGAGTACGGTGGTGCGGGGCTTGACACGGTTTCGTACGTGCTGGCGATGGAAGAGATTTCGAAGATCGACGCGAGCACCTCCGTGGTGATGAGCGTGAATAACTCCCTGGTTTGCTGGGGACTGGAAACTTACGGAACGGAAGAACAGAAAAGAAAATACCTCGTGCCGCTGGCCAAAGGCGAGATCATCGGCGCATTTTTGCTCAGTGAGCCGGAAGCGGGGTCTGACGCTACTTCACAGCGGACCATCGGGGAAGACAAGGGCGATCATTACCTGGTGAACGGTACCAAGAACTGGATCACGAACGCTAATTCCGCCAGCGTATATCTCGTGATGGTGCAAACGCATCCGGAGCTGGGCAGCAAAGGCATCAACTGCCTCATCGTAGAAAAAAATTCGCCCGGCATTTCGCTGGGCGCGAAGGAAAATAAACTCGGCATCCGCGGGAGCGATACGCACAGCGTGATGTTCCAGGACGTGAAGGTGCCGAAAGAAAACCGGATCGGGGAAGACGGGTTCGGGTTCAAGTTCGCCATGAAAACGCTCGGCGGCGGCCGTATCGGCATAGCTTCCCAGGCTTTGGGGATCGCCAGCGGCGCGTTCGAACTGGCCCTGAAATACAGTAAGGAAAGGAAAGCCTTCGGCAAGGAGATTTCCCAGCACCAGGCCATCCAGTTCAAACTGGCAGACATGGCCACGAAGATCGAAGCCGCCCGCCTCCTTTGCCTCCGCGCAGCATGGGAAAAGGATAACCGTCTCGACTATACCCTCAGCGGCTCCATGGCCAAGGTGTTCGCCTCCGAAACCGCCATGTGGGTGGCTACAGAGGCCGTTCAGGTACACGGTGGTTACGGTTACGTGAAAGAATACCACGTAGAGCGCCTCATGCGCGACGCGAAAATTACACAGATCTATGAAGGCACGTCTGAAGTACAGCGCATCGTGATCGGCCGGACCATCCTCGGCTGATTTCCCGCTTCAGCGGCCCACACCAAAACAATGTATGAAAAACATCAAGATCATTGAAGTCAAATCCGAAATCGGCGCAGGCACCCGCGGTGCCAGCCTGGGAGTAGACGCGATCAAGATTGCAGCACTCGATTTCATGAGCAACTTTTTCGTCCACTTCCCCACGGAAGAAATCGAGACGGAAAATAAATTACTGTTCGAACCGATCGAATCCCCTTACGCCAAGCGTATCAAAGGCACCATCAACATGTATGAACGGGTCAGCAAATCTGTTTGCGATACCGTGAAGGCAAACTGGTTCCCCGTTGTGCTCTCCGGCGATCACAGCACCGCTGGCGCCACCATCGCCGGCCTCAAGCTCGCAAGGCCCAAAGCCAAGCTGGGCGTGATCTGGATCGATGCGCACGCCGATCTTCACACGCCATATACCACCCCCTCGGGCAATATGCACGGCATGCCGCTCGCCGCATCCATCGCGGAAGATAATATCGAGAATAAAGTGCATGAAGTAGACGACAACACCGTGAAACTCTGGGGCGCGCTGAAAAACATCGGCAAAATCGCCCCGAAAGTGCTCCCGGAAGATATCGTTTTCATCTCCCTGCGCGATTACGAAAAGGAAGAAGACCACCTCATCCGCAAATACGGCATGAAAGTGATCACCACCAACGAAGTGCGCCGAAAAGGTGCCGAAGCCGTGGCCAGGAGCGTGTTCCGCTATCTCCACGATTGCGAGTACATCTACGTTTCGTTTGACGTGGACAGTCTCGACGCCTCCATTTCCCGCGGCACCGGGACCCCCGTGAGCAACGGCCTCCGCGAGCGCGAAGCGGAAGATCTCATCTCCAAGTTCATGCAGCACCGCAAAATCTGCTGTTTCGAGATCACGGAAGTAAATCCCACCCTCGACCGCGAAAACCTCATGGCCGAAATCGCTTTCAACATCCTCCAGCGCAGCGTGAACGTGCTCATGATGAACTGATACCATGGCGGCGGCAATGCCTGAATGGCAGTTCCCCGACAGGGATTACAGCGTGAACAAATTCCATCTTCCTGCAGTCGTACTATCAATACGGGTTGCCGGTGGAGGCTGATTTCGGCAGGCATGGTTACAACGGTAATTTCGCGACCATACCGGGCTCGGCTACCGCGATCACATACGATTACCGGATCCATGGAAGCGCCGCTGCCGCGCCGTTCACCTGATCCGGTAATACGACATGAGCCAGCCTACCACTTCACTGTAGCTCCGGATACCGTGGCGCTGGTTGTTGGCTTTGAGGTAGGAATCGTAAAAAACGGTGGAGTAATCGTCTATCGGACCTTCGAACTGCTTGTAAAAATCCATGATCCGCTGCGCGTCCGCGCGTATGCCGGGATGCGTCCTGTTCCAAACGAGGCGCGACAGCGGCGGGTCTCGCCGTGCAAGCCGCCGTACGGTATACAACAGCATTTCAAAATTCGCGGCATACCGGAACCGCGGGTCGGGATACCGGCTTGCGGCCAGGTACCCTACGAAATTGGCGTCTTCTTCCGGCGCAAAACCCACCTGGTGTGCGATTTCGTGGCAGGTTACGAACGGGACCTGGAAAGCCGGGACCGTTACATTCACCTGGGCTTCGTTGGTGAAGGGGTTCAGGTAGCCCGTTACCCCAAGATAATTAAGGTATTTCCCGAACATGGATTTTTTCACGGATGGCGGGGTGTACCGCAGTTCGGGCAAGTCTCCCGACAGCAGATCATACGCCTTCGCCGCGTCGGCGAACACGTTGCGCGGCGCTGTGTCGGGCGGAGCGGGCAGTGCGTCCAGTTCCGCGCGGTCGCGGTTGGTGAGGCGAACGAGCGTATCGGCCAGGAGGTACAGGTCGGCTTTCGTGTACGGCTGTACGGAGAAGCCGAGGTCTTTCACCATGCTGGTGCGCTGATAATGAGCGCCCCAGAACAGCAGAAAGGTGAAATACAGCCAGCAGCAGGCGGCCGCGGCTTTGAGGAGCCCGTATCCCAACGCTTTCCACCGGCCGGTAAAGAGCCGCCAGATCATTGTTAGCAAAAAAATAATGCCGATTATAACCCAAACGCAGTAAATTACATCGCCTATGCTGCCCGTGAATCGGCCGAACAATTTTCTTAACAGGGTACTGATGAAATCGTACCACCTATGAAAGTAGATCCCTGCCAGCCACCCGTCCGAAGAGACCGCCCAGCTCAGCAGGACGATGCACGTCAGCCCAACGGCTATTGATATCAGTGGTTTTCCGAACCGGTATTCTTTTTCCATTTTTAGTGTAAGCAGAAAGGAACATGTTAGACTTTACCATTCAACAGGAACTTGAAAAGTCCCTCACCAGGCACCTGCAACTATCCGTGAAATTACAGATAATTCACGCAGAGCGGATACACGGGGGAGACATCAACGAAACTTTTCGCATGGATACGTCGCAGGGCCGGTATTTCCTTAAACTGAACGATGCGGTAAGACATCCTGAAATGTTTGCGCGGGAATTGTGCGGACTGGAAGAGTTGCGCCAGGCGGAAGTGATTTCCGTTCCCCGCCCTGTTTGCAGCGGCGCCATCGGCAACCGTGCTTTCCTGGTCACTGAATTTGTGGAGAAAGGCGCCGCGGCGCCTGATTTCTGGGAGAATTTCGCGGCTTCGGTGGCGAGGCTCCACCAGCAAACAAGCCCCTGGTTCGGGCTGCCCGCTTCCAACTACATCGGCTCCATCAAACAATACAACACACCTTATTCCAGCTGGGCCGTTTTCTATGCCATGAACCGGCTCCTGCCGCTGGCGAAAATGGCGTACGATTCGCACCGGCTCGACAGCTCCCTCATGCAACGGCTGGAAAGCGTTTGCCGCCGGCTGCCCGAACTGTTCCCTGAAGAACCGCCCGCACTGCTGCACGGCGATCTCTGGAGCGGCAATTTCCTCGTGTCTACCGGCGGCCGCGCCTGCATCTTCGACCCGGCCGTCTATTACGGGCACCGGGAGATGGACATGGCCATGACGCGCCTGTTCGGCGGGTTCGATACCCGTTTCTATTATACCTACCAGGCCATCCACCCGCTGGAGCAGGGCTGGCAGGAGCGGTTGCCGCTTTGCCAGTTATACCCGCTACTGGTGCATCTCAACCTTTTCGGCGGAAGTTATTATTCCGATGTGAAGGACGCGCTGGAGCAGTTCAACTAGAGCTGGCCGCCGCCGGCCATGAAGGCCTGCATTTTCTGCAATTCTTTTTCGATGATGGGGAAGAAACCGTTCACCTCTTCCACGATCTCTCCCAGCAAGGCGGGCAACGTATCGAGGCTTTCGTTGTTGCGCATGAGGTTTTCCATGGTTTCCAGCTTGGTGGTGATCCAGGTAAGCCCCACCATGGAGAAGTTGGGCTTGATCTTATGGACCTGGAACCGGAGCGTGTCCCAATCGCCCGCATCCGCCACTTTCCGGATCTTTGCGAGTTCTTCACGAATGGTGAGCACGTATATGTCGAACAGGTCGATGGCGTACCCGATGTTGCTTTCGTAAAGCGTGTTCAGGTATTTTACGTCCAGAGACGGGTTGAATTCGTATCCGCTTATATTTTGCACTTCCATAATGATTTCGGTTTCGTCTTCGTTCAGGTACTTGTTGAGCACCTGCAATAACTGGTCTGGCGTATAAGGCTTGGTCAAAATCTCCGTGATGCCGATGTTCCTTGCCAGCGCCAGCGTGCTCGGCATGGCGGTGGCCGTGGTGGCGATCACGGGCGTGGCCACGTTGGGCCGCGTTTCGTCTTCCCGGATCTTGCGTGCCAGCTCAAAGCCGTCCATCCCCGGTATCCGGATATCCATCAGCACGAGGTCGAACTGCCGCGACTCCAGGAAATACAGCGCGTCCGGTCCGTTGGTGGCCAGCTGGTGGTTGATTTTGTATTTTTCGAGCAGGCTGAGGATGTATTTGAGGTTCATGGGATTGTCTTCCACAACCAGCACCCTGGCCTGTCCGAAATCGATCCGGGCGTATTTGTTCTCCGCGTCCTGTCCGCCCGGCCTCGCCAATGGCCGCCGGGTGTCGATGAACGGGAGCGTAAAGGTAAAACAAGTGTTGTATTCTCCTCCCTTGTCCACGGAAATGCGCCCGCCCTGGAGCTCCACCAGTTGCTTGGCGATGGCCAGGCCGAGGCCGGTGCCGCCATATCGCTCGCGGATGTCTTTCTCCGCCTGTTTGTAGTTCTGGAAGATCAGTTCGAGCTTGTCTGCCTGGATGCCGATCCCCGTGTCACAAACCTGGAACCGGATCCAGAGCGCGTTGCCCTGGAGATCTTCCAACTGCACTTTGATGGCAATTTCCCCCTCTTTCGTGAATTTTTCCGCATTACCTAACAAATTCATGAGGATCTGGTTCAACAGCATGTCGTCCCCGATCAGCAGGGAATCGATTCGCTTGTCCAGCTCCAGCGTCACCTGGATGGGCCGCTGTCCCAGTTTCATCTGGAAGGTATGTTTCATGCTCTGCACGAGCTCGCGGAGGTCGAATTCCCGGGGGTGCACTTCCTGTTTACCGGCCTCGATCTTCGAAATGTCGAGGATGTCGGTGATGAGGCCGTGGAGGATGCCGGAGGAATGCTTGAGTATCTTGATGTATTCCTTTTGTTCATCGTTCAGTGCCGTTTCTTCCAGGAGGTGCGCCATGCCGATGATGGCGTTGAGGGGCGTCCTGATCTCGTGGCTCATGTTGGCGAGGAACTCCTTTTGCGTGCGCTGGGCTTCTTCGGCGGCATGTTTGGCCAGTTCCAGCTCGCGCTGGAGCTGTTTCTGGGGGGTGATGTCCATATGAATGCCTACTCCGCCGATGGCTTTCCCGTCGCGGTCGTAAATGTTCCCCGAGCTGGCGATGACCCATTTCCGGGTGCCATCCTTCAGCACGATTTCCATATCATATAATAAGGCCACTTTCTTTTCTACCCGGTAGCGCCGCAGGTTGCGGGCGTACTCGCGGTTTTCTTCCGGCACAAAGATGTCTGTGATATTATTACCTATCAATTCTTCTTCGCTGTAGCCGGAGAGGCGGCAAAAGCTGTCGTATACCTTTACGATATTGCCTTCGAGGTCGGTTTCGCAGAGGGCGGCGTTGAGGTTGTCGAGGATGACGCGGTATTTTTCGTCGACGCGGCGGAGTTCTTCATCGGCCTGCCGGTGGCGGGTTACGTCCACGATCTGCCAGATGCTGCCTGCGAAACGGGGGCCGTCGTACACGGGGATGTAGCTGATTTCGTAGATTTTGCCGTTGCGGAACGGGAGTTCCCATCCGAAGTAGGGTTTCCGCTTCTTCCGTAACTCTTTCATTTTCAACTCAAATGCTTCAGCATCGTAGACTTGCGGCGTAAAATAGGCGATCATGGCCCGGAATGTCTGGTCGAGTTGGTTACCTTTGTATTTCCCGGCCTGGAAAAAGTCCATGAACTGGTCGTTCCCCCATACAAACCGGTGGCGTTCATCGGTGACGAGCACGCCGGCGTTGGTGCTGCGGAGGAAAACGGCGATGGAAAGTGCGAAGATGGAGGGGGTCTCCCCGATGTTGGGCGGGGCTATGGTAAGTGAGTTCGGTGGCTGTTTCCGGCCTATTCTGCCTTTTTGTGACATATCATCTGGGGAATAGGGGGAACTGTAGGATTTCATGAGGCATTAGCAAAAGATGTTGATGCGGAGCGCAAATGAAGTTAGTAAAATTTGATGCAACTAGCTAACTGTAAATATCTGACATTTTTATATAATTTGATATATAAATAGGGCCTGTGCATCAACAAAAGTATGAAATTTTTGCTTTTGGAAATATTTGTTTACCTTTGCATCCCTCTAAAAGGGAGGATTTTGATATGAAGCATCTCCGCGAATTTGACATAGCATTTGTAGGTCTGACGCCCGGGGTGCATACATTCCAATATCAGATCGACGACAGTTTTTTCGAGAAGCTCGGTACCGAGCCGGACTTCACGAATTGTCACGCCACTGTCAACCTTCAATTAGACAAGAAAGCGGGATTTTTCCTGCTGAAGTTTGAAGTGGGGGGTAAATTGACGGTGACGTGCGACAGATGCGGGCAGCCTTTCGAGCTCCAGCTCTGGGACGATTTCAACCAGGTGATCAAACTGGTGGACAACCCGGAGGAGATGAACGCAGACGAAGATCCGGACGTGACCTATATCAGCCGTACGGAAAGCCATTTGAACGTGGCCGACTTCATTTACGAGTTCATCAACCTGGCCATTCCCATGCAGCGCATCCATCCGGATGATGCCAGCGGGAAAAGCGGGTGCGATCCGAAAGTCCTCGAGATGTTGGAAAAAATGAAACAACAGGGCGATCAGCAGACCAACCCGATCTGGAAAGGATTGGAAAAGTTCAGAGATAATTAACCACTACGTATTCAATTTTAAAAATTAAATAAGATGCCGAATCCTAAACGCAGACATTCGCAACAAAGATCAGCTAAGAGAAGAACTCATTACAAGGCATTTGCTGAAACTTTAAGCACCGACAGCGCTACCGGCGAAGTGCACCTGAGACACCGTGCTCATTGGGTAGAGAACAAACTGTTCTACAAAGGAAAAGTTGTTTTGGAAAAACAAGCTGCTGCTAAATAATAATTTTTACTAATTTTACCCCCGAGCACACAGACAAAACACAGTTCATGAGAATCGGGCTTGATATGATGGGTGGCGACTATGCCCCCGCAGAAGCAGTAAAAGGAGTTAAGTTATTTTTAAGCAAAGCATCTGATGCACATCTGATGTTGATTGGTGATGAGCAGGCCTTAACACCCCTCCTCACAGAAGCAGCGTTAGACCAGTCAAGATATACCGTTGTTCATTCATCCCAGGTAATCGGGATGAATGAACATCCTACCAAGGCGCTGAAAGAAAAGCCGCATTCTTCCATCTCTATCGGCTTTCACCTCCTTCAAAACAAAAAGATTGACGCTTTCATCAGCGCCGGCAACACCGGGGCCATGATGGTAGGCGCCATTTATTCCATTAAGGTCATCGAAGGTATCCAACGGCCCACCATCTCCACCATCCTTCCCCGGGAAGACGGTTCCACCGGCCTCCTGCTGGATGTGGGCATCAACGCCGATTGCAAACCCGAGAACCTCGTTCAGTTCGCCATTCTCGGATCACTGTATTCCAAATACATCCTGGGGAAAGACAAACCGAAAGTAGGCCTCCTCAACCTCGGTGAAGAAGAAGGCAAAGGCAACCTCCTCGCGCAGGCCACCTATCCCCTCCTCAAAGAAAATTCCCTTGTCAATTTCGTCGGCAACGTAGAAGGCCGCGATGTCTTCAAAAACACCGCAGACGTGATCGTTTGCGAAGGTTTCACCGGCAACGTGGTACTGAAACTGGCAGAATCGTTCCATGACATCGCCGTGAGGCGCAATATCAAGGACGATTACCTCGACCGTTTCGACTTCGAGCAATATGGCGGTACGCCTGTTCTCGGTGTGTCCGAACCCGTTATCATCGGCCACGGCATCTCCGGCGAACGCGCTTTCTCCAACATGATCGTGCTCGCGGAACAGATGATCCAGACCAAACTCCTGGAAAGAATCCGCGAAAGCTTCGTGGTTACTCCCGAAGCGTAGTTCGCCACCAACAGGAATCCAGAAAATATTCGAAGGGCCGCCCGATGGGTTGGCCCTTTTTGTTTTCTACCTGCTGAACATCGGAAGGGGATGCAGCGGGTGCCGCAGGAAATGCCGCAGTTGTGCGGATGCAGGAATTATGCGTACGGCACGTTTTGCTGGTCGGCCACCAAAGGCAGCCTTACGAAGAAAGTGGTCCCCATGCCCAAGGAGGTTTTGAACCATATCTCGCCCCCGGCCTGCTCCACGATATTCTTGCTCATCGCCAGGCCCAGCCCGGTGCCGGAAGATTTGGTCGTGAAGTTGGGCACGAAGATCTTCTCCTGCGCTTCCGCCGTGATGCCGGCACCATTGTCGATCACTTCCACCACCACCCAATGCGGACCTTCCTCCCGCATACTGATGGCCACGTGCCCCTCCTGCCCTTCCGGGATGGCCTGGATGGCGTTTTGCAACAGGTTCGTGAACACGCGGTTGATCTGCGTTTTATCGGCGTCGATGAGGTATGGTTGATCCTGCCGGCCGAAGTAAATATGGCATTCCGGGCTGCTCATGTACAGCGACGTGAGCGATTGCAGCACTTCGCTGAGCGAGAACACTTCGTTGTTCACTTTCGTGATATGGGCGAACGCCGCGAAGTCGGACGCGATATTGCTGAGGTGCTCGATCTGCTCCACCAGCGTGTTGGCCACGTTGCGCGAGAGCGCCTTTACATCGGGCGAATCGTTGGCGATGGCGCGTTGCAGGTACTGGATGCTGAGCTTCATGGGCGTGAGCGGGTTCTTGATCTCGTGGGCCACCTGCCGGGCCATTTCGCGCCAGGCGCCCTCCCGCTCGCTTTTGGCCAGCATGGCGGCGCTCACTTCCAGCTTCTGCACCATCTTGTTGTATTCGTTCACCAGCAGCCCGATCTCGTCGTTGTTATCCCAGGTGATGGCTTCGTTGTGCTGGCCGAGGTTCACGCTGCGCAGTTTTTCGGTGATGAGGGAGAAGGATTTGGTGATGGTATTGGAGATCAGCAGCACGAGGATGCCTGCCATCAAAAAGATGAATGCGTTGATCGTGATCAGCGCCACCAGGAAGGTGGAGATCTGCTGCCGCAATTCGTTTTCCGTGGCGAAGTAGGGCACGTTCAGGTACGCGAACACTTCCCCCTGGCTGCGCATGGGCACATAACTGCTGATGTACCCCATCCGCCCGATCTTTTCTTCCTGGATGAACTGTATCCGGTTGCGCTGCGCAAGCTCGTAATACGCCATGGGATTGATCCCCGGGCTCAACAACCCCTTCTCGATCATCAGCGGCTGCGTAGTGAGCTGGAGCCGGCCGCCGGTATCGTAAATATTGATGTCTACATTATGTTCCCGCGCAATATCCCCCACGGCTACCGATAACCGGGAAGAGAAAATGGAATCGTAGATCATGCCCATTTCGTCGAACTGACGATGGTTGTAAAACACTTCCTCCATGTCTTTCCCGATGCTCTGTACCGTTTCGCTGAGCTTCTGCGCATTCTCCGCCCGGTACCGGTTGATGAAAAACAGGATGGTAGCGAGCCCCAGCGCCAGGAACGAAAACGCCACGGCGAAGATGATCGTGGTCTGCACTTTGGTCCGGATGCTGAAATTGAGCATCGTCCGCAGGTTGGAAACCTGGAGCCGCGCCCTCACCAGCAAATCCACCAGGCTGTAAATCGCTATGATCAGCAAAAAGAGGCAGAACATATAAGCGAACAGCGTGATGAATTCCAGGAATATCCGCGTTTTCTTCACCACCATCACCAGCTTGTCTTTCGACGCTTTGTAATACAGCAGCGAGTACCCGTCGTCATCCTCGTACGCCACGTCCGTAACGGGCGTTTCCGCCGCACCGAGACGGGTTTTGAACGGGAAACTGCCATGATTGGTGACCAGCAGCATTTTGTCGTACACCGCCCAGGAATACTGGTCGGTATTCTCCTGCCCGTCGAGGCGGTTGCCGTCGATGAGGAGTTCGGGATACAACCTGTCCTGCTGCGCGATCTCGGGCTCCGAGCGGACTTCAAAGAAAAGGTATCCCATCGGCCCGTCTCCCCCGATATATTCTTTCTTCCCGATGTAGCTGTAATCGCGGAAGCTGCGCTCGTCGTAATAGAGGTCTTCTCCCAAAACATGTGACAGCGTGTTGCCCATGATACGGTTCTGCAGATCGTTGAACGGCACGCCTTCGTTGTTGTAGAGGATTTCGCCTTCGGCGTCGTAGGTATAGAAAAGAACGTTGAAACGGTTTAAATACCGGGCGAAGTATTTCTCGCGCAGCAAGGCATCCAGTTTGCGGCGGCCTTCGCGGGTGGGCTGGCGGAAGAACGCCTGGGCTTCGGGGTCTTTGGCGAGGCGGTCGCCCGCGTCGTTGAGCAGCGTTTCCATATACGGATCGCGCTGTTTGGAGAGGTTTTCGGCGACGCGCATGCGCGTGCCCAGCTCTTTCTGGTTGTTATAGTAAACGAGTACCGCCGAAGTGGTGACGGTCATCATGAGCATCCACATAATGAACGGCAGCGATGCAGAAGCGTTGCTGAAGCGGTTCTCCAGCCAGTCGAGGATCGCCACGTAAGCCAGCAGCCAAAGCATCAGCACTACCGACGCGCTGAAGTCCGGCAGGTTGTATCGGAACGCGAGCCAGATGAGCCCCACCAGCGCCAGGGAAATGTATTTCGTTTTATACTGGAAATCGGTGAGCTGGTTGAGCAGGTAGTTGACGATCTGGGAGAAGAACAGGAAGCTGATGGCGATGAAACCGAGGCTCATACTGCCGATCACGCTGTATTCGTTGAGGGAAAAGAAGTTGGTGACGTCGTACGATATCTTGGAGTCGATCACGAGGCTTCGGATGAGATCGAGCAGGAATTGCCCTGCGATGAACATGCCCAGCCCCGCGGCCCCGATGATGACCCATCCCTGCCACTTTTTCCGAAGTACGGGCGGGTGGATGGTGCGCACATGCTGGCGGAAGAACAGGATGAGCCAGAACGTGAACAATACGTTGAGGGAAAGGTCGCCCAGGGATTTGAACACATCGTCTTTCGCGTAGATCGTGGGCTGGAAGAGGTTCAGCGTGCCCAGGTCTATCGGGAAGGGATATAGATACGTAATTACCCGGAACGACAGCACGACCACGAACAGGAACAGGAACCCGTAGATGGGCGTGAGTTTCCGCGCCATGAGGGACGCGAAGAGATTGATGAAGATGAATACGCAGATGACGCCCAATGTGAGCAGCAGCACGCTCGCCAGGCTGGGAGCGGCTTCCGATTTGTTGGGGTCGTAATGGAGGAAGAACAGGATGTTCTTGTCCATATCTGCCACGGGAAGGCCGGGCGGTTTGGGCTGGATGGTATATTCCGGGCCGATGGCGGGCCTTCCGTAGAACGATGCGCCGAGGTAATCGTTGTTGATGGCGTATTCCTCTTTGACGGGGAGCAGCCCTACCAGCCATTTCCCCGGGGCTACGCGGTGGTTGAGGACTACGTACCAGCCGTTGGCCATTTTGCGGAAGCTCGCCCCGGGCCGGGTGGCTTCGGGGGCGGGGGGCTCCACGGTGTTGGTGCTCCAGAAAACGAGGTGCATCCGCGTGTCGGCGGAGTCGTAGGCGAACAGGTGGTAGCTTTCGCTGTAGGTCTGTTCGAGGGTTTGGCGGCTGTAATCGCCGCGGAAGAGGCTGTTGACGATGGCCGTGTCTGCCGTCAGTTCCCGGAAATCGGTCTGCCGACTGCGGATATCGCTTTCCAGGCTGCGCTGGACGCCGTGTGGGGAGGAATAGTAGCTCCAGTAGTTATTGAACAGGAACGCGAAAGTGAACAGCCAGGCCGCGATGATGAGCAGGTAGCCGTTCCGCAGGAAGAATAGCCGTATTTCCTTGATATCCAGCATGTCTGTTATTCGCCTTCCTTGATTTTATTCCAGAGGCCGTCCATTTCGGCGAGGTCCATATCGGTGAGTTTCCGGCCCTGGGCGCCGGCCATTTCTTCCATGCCGCGGAACCGGCGGATGAATTTCTTGTTCGTGCGCTCCAGGGCGTTTTCGGCGTCGATCCCCAGGAAGCGGCTATAATTGACCAGGGCGAACATCAGGTCGCCGAATTCGGCTTCCATGCGGTCTTTATCGTTGGCTGCCACGGTTTCCATGAGCTCGGCGGTTTCTTCTTCCACCTTCGCCCAAACCTGTTCGCGGTTTTCCCATTCGAAACCTACCTGGCGGGCCTTGTCCTGCAGCCGCATCGCCTTCACGAGCGCGGGCAGGCTGCGGGGAACGCCGCTGAGCACGGATTCCTTCCCTTCCCGCATCTTCAGCTTTTCCCAGTTCTGCTTCACTTCGTCCTCATTTTCCACTTTCACATCGCCGTAAATATGCGGATGGCGGGTGATGAGCTTCTCGCAAACGCCGTTGATGACGTCGGTGATGTTGAATTGCTGCTTTTCGGCACCGATTTTGGCGTAAAACACGATATGGAGAAGCAGGTCGCCCAATTCCTCCTGAATGCCTTTATAGTCTTCGTCGGTAATGGCATCGGCCAGTTCATACAGTTCTTCGATAGACAGCTGCCGCAATGTCAGCATGGTCTGCTTCCTGTCCCACGGGCATTTCTCCCGCAGGTCGTCCATAATCTGCAATAATCTGTTAAAAGCTTGGTCCGGCTGCATAATCTTAAATATGAATGTTCCGCTGCTAAGAAACGGAAAAATAATGGAAAATACGGATTTGGGGGCTGGCGGGGGGCGGTGGTGTTAATTTCTTTTTCTTGGTTGAACAGGCAATTTCTTTAGATTTGCGGCCTTAGAAAAATCACAAAACGTAAGATATGAATCCGAAACACGTGGCGCTCATTTCTGCCGAACTGAACATTTCGATGGGGCAGGCTGAGAAAACCATGCTCCTTCTTTCAGAGGGCTCGACCGTTCCCTTCATCAGCCGTTACCGGAAAGAGCAGACGGGCAGTCTGGACGAGGTGCAGATCGGAAAGATAGAGGATCTTGGCAAACGCTACCAGGAAGTGGACGACCGCCGGGCCACCATTCTCAAGACCATCGCCGAGCAGGGCAAACTGACGCCGGAACTGGAGGAGAAGATCAATGCCACCTGGATGCTCGCGGAGCTGGAAGACATCTATCTCCCTTATAAACCCAAGCGCAAGACCCGCGCCACCCAGGCCATCGAGAAAGGGCTGGAACCCCTCGCGGAAACGCTCCTGTTACAGCAGGACGGCGATGTGGACGAAGCCGCCAAAGCTTTCCTCAACGAACAGGTAGCCAGTACGGAAGAGGCGCTCAAGGGCGCGCGGGACATTATCGCAGAAAGGATCAACGAAAACGCAGAGCTGCGCGACAAACTCCGCAAGCTCTTCACCCATACGGCCAAGTTCAGCTCCAAAGTGATCGAAGGCAAGGAAACGGAAGGCGTGAAATACAAGGACTACTTCGAGTTCAACGAAGAACTGACCTCCATCCCCTCCCACCGTGTGCTGGCCATCCTGCGCGCCGAGGCCGAAGGTATCCTGTTCGGCAACATCGCGCCGGATGAAGAAGAGGCCAAAAGCATCGTGCACAAGCAATTCGTGACCGGCAACGGCCCCGCTTCGCAGCAGGTCGCCAAAGCGGCAGACGACGCGTACAAACGCCTCCTCCGCCCCTCGCTGGAAAACGAATCCCGCTCCGGCGCCAAGGAAAAGGCCGACACCGAAGCGATCGAGGTATTCGCCGAAAACCTCCGGCAATTGCTCCTCGCCGCGCCGCTCGGCCCCAAAGCCGTGATCGCCGTGGACCCTGGGTACCGCACCGGCTGCAAGACCGTTGCGCTCGACAACCAGGGCAACCTCCTCGATAACGACGTCATCTTCCCCCTCGAAAAGAACTACAAATCCGAAGCGGCCGAACAGCTGCTGAAGAGCTGGGTGAAGAAATACGACGCCGCCGCCATCGCCGTTGGCAATGGTACCGCAGGCCGCGAAACCGAAGAATTCATCAAAAAACTCGATTTTGGTAAAAAGGTGAACGTATTCATGGTAAACGAAAGCGGCGCATCGGTGTACTCCGCTTCCGAAGTAGCCCGTGAAGAATTCCCCGACCACGACGTTACCGTTCGCGGCGCCGTATCCATCGGCCGCAGGCTCATCGATCCCCTCGCCGAACTGGTGAAGATCGACCCGAAAGCCATCGGCGTAGGGCAATACCAGCACGACGTAAACCAGAGCCACCTGAAACAAAGCCTCGACCGCGTGGTCGTAAGCTGCGTGAACAACGTGGGCGTAAACCTCAATACCGCGTCCAAACACCTGCTCGCCTATATCTCCGGCCTCGGCCCCTCCCTGGCGGAAAACATCGTGAAATACCGCAAAGAGAACGGCGCTTTCAAAAACCGGCAGGAACTGAAAAAAGTGAGCCGCCTGGGCGACAAAGCCTTCGAACAGTGCGCCGGCTTCCTCCGCATCGAGAACGGCGACAACCCGCTCGATAACTCGGCCGTTCACCCCGAACGCTACGCCCTCGTGGAAGCCATCGCCGCCAAACAGCAATGCACCGTGGCGGAACTGATCGGGAAAGACGATCTCCGCAAGAAAATCAATATCAAGGAATTCATCACCGAAGAAGTTGGCCAGCTGACCGTGGAAGACATCCTCAAGGAGCTCGCCAAGCCCAGTCGCGACCCGCGCGACGAGATCGCCATCTTCGAATACGCGGAAGGCATCAAATCGATGGACGACGTGAAGCCCGGCATGACGCTCCCCGGCGTGGTGACCAACATCACCGCCTTCGGCGCCTTCGTAGACATCGGCGTGAAACAGGACGGCCTCGTGCATATTTCGCACCTCAGCAACAAGTTCATCAGCAACCCCAACGAAGCCGTGAAACTCAACCAGAAAGTAACGGTGACGGTATTGGAGGTAGACATCGCGCGTAAACGCATCTCGCTGTCGATGAA
Organism: Chitinophaga rhizosphaerae; assembly: GCF_003958645.1. Taxonomy (GTDB): domain Bacteria; phylum Bacteroidota; class Bacteroidia; order Chitinophagales; family Chitinophagaceae; genus Chitinophaga; species Chitinophaga rhizosphaerae. The sequence goes on along the minus strand of NZ_RXLO01000015.1, from coordinate 67,314 downwards.
AGACAGCAGCGCCCCCCAGCAGGGCGGTGGCGGCGGACAGCGCCGTGAACAACGCAAACCCGCGAAGGAAGAGCCTTTGAACGATTTTCAGGCCAAACTGGCGGCGCTGAAAACCAAATTCAAGTAATTACATCGAAATACAAGCCCGGTAACGAACGTTACCGGGCTTTTTTTATGGTACTGACTCGAATTTCATCATCCATTGCAGGAGCTTTTCCGGGTAAGCGGAATCGCCTCTTTCCCCGTACAGCTTCACTACCTTGTTCCGCGCGATGCCGATGTAGATCACGTCTTTCTTCATATCGATGGCGATCGCGGCTTCTTCAACGGAACAGTTATGCGGTTTGCAACCTTCGTTGAACAGCACGCCGTTTTCGACTTCGATGGGCGGCGCAGTGCCGTAGCGGACTACGAAATCCTTTTCTTCCGCTCCCAGCATGGCTTTCAGGCGCTCCTTCAACGGTTGTTTCATGAGCAGCTTTACGTCTGCCGCATATTTCCCGTTGTATTGCTCGAACGCTTTCCAGGACTCCACCAGCGCGGGGATCACAGCGGTGTCTGTGAGGGTGATCATCGTATCGGTGGGTGTCATGACCACGGAATCGGGCGTGTGCGGCCCGCTTTCTTCCGGTTGTTGCGACTGGCAGGCTGCCACGAGGGTTGCCGCCAGGAGGAATCCGTACTTCATATGCTGCGCTTTAGAGGTTGTACTCGTACAGCGGATCAATATGCGTGCCGGGGTCCATGTCGAACACGGGATTGATGAGGCCGTCTTTCAACCCATACACCCAACCGTGCAGGTAAGGCCTTTTATGTTTGTGCCACGCTTCCTGGACGGTGATCGTTTTGGCGAGGTTCATCACCTGCTCTTTCACATTCAGTTCGATGAGGCGGTCTACCTGCTGGTCGATCCCTTCCAGCGAATCGATCTCGGCTTTATTAAAACGGTATACGTCTTTGATATGCTTCAGCCAGGGGTTGATGATGCCGAGGTTCTGGTTGCCCATGGCCGCTTTTACCCCGCCGCAGCCGTAGTGGCCTACCACGAGGATGTGTTCCACTTCCAGCACTTTCACGGCGTATTCGAGCACGGTGAGCAGGTTCATATCGGTATGCACGACCATATTCGCCACGTTACGGTGCACGAAGATCTCGCCCGGCTCGGTGTTGGTGATCCGGTCTGCGGGCACGCGGCTGTCGGAACAACCGATCCAGAGGAATTTGGGGGCTTGCTGGTCTTGCAGGCGGCGGAAGAAATCCTTGTCCTGTTCCACCATTTTCGCGGCCCATTCCCGGTTGTTTTTCAGTAATTCTTCAAATGGTTGCATACTCGTTTGTTTTTATATGGTTATTTGCCTGTGAACACGGGCTCTCTTTTTTCCATGAAAGCCTTCATGCCCTCTTTCTGGTCGTCCGACGCGAAGAGGAGGTAAAAATTCTTCCGTTCGAAATGCAGGCCTTCTTCCAGGGTGCTGTCGAACGCGCGGAGCACGGATTCCTTGGCCATTTTCACGGCCAGCGGACTTTGCTTCGCCACTTCGGCCGCGAGGCGGAAGGCTTCTTCCAGGTATAGTTCTACCGGTGCGATGCGGTTGATGAGGCCGGCTTGCAGGGCTTCCGTTGCGGAAATGAACTTTCCCGTCAAAACCATTTCCATCGCCAGCGCTTTGCCTACGGCGCGGGTGAGGCGCTGTGTGCCGCCGGCGCCGGGCATCACGCCGATCTTGATTTCCGGCTGGCCGAATTTCGCCGATTCGCTGGCTACGATCATATCGCAAAGCATGGCCAGTTCGCAACCGCCTCCCAGTGCAAAACCGCTGACGGCGGCGATAATGGGCGTGCGCACTTTTTTGATGCCGTCCCAGATGGTGAACTGGTCCACATTATACATATCGATCGCCGTGCGGCCCGCCATCTGTTTGATATCGGCCCCTGCTGCGAAGGCTTTTTCGTTGCCGCCCAGCACGATGCAGCGGACGGTTTCGTCGGCATCCAGCTGCTGGAGCGCATCGCGCAATTCCTGCATGAGCTGGAGGTTGAGCGCGTTCAGTTCTTTCGGCCGGTTCAGTTGCACGTACGCGATATGTGGCCGCTCCTGCGGCGAAACGATGATGAATTCGGGGGACATTGGTGTATGATTTTGAGCTGATTATGTAATTGCTAAAATAAAGAAAAGGAATAACAATAACACAATCGCCGAGCCTAAAGCATACGCTATCAGCACACCAATGGATTTGACCAGCGCTTTACCGAAGGAAACCTGGTAGGTGTTGCGCAGCGATAATACGAGGTAAATGAAGATGAGCAGCACCAGCCATCCGTAGTAATCGAATCCGTGGAAAGGCATCCCGATCAGCATGGCGAGGATCCCCAGCATGAAAACGACCGTGTGCATGTGGATGGAGAAGATGGCATGATCGCCGTAGACGAGGTCTTTCCGGCGGAAGAACCAGCTCAGCAACAGCGCGAAAAACGGCAGCAGGAGGAAGAACAGTTTGGGATAGCTGTGGAGGAATTTATCCTGGATGGCATACCCCACGTTGGCGCCGTATTTGTCGCGCAGCTGTAGAAAGCGGATGATAGTTTTGCGTTTGACCCAGTTATCGCGTTGTTCTCCGGGGAAGGTGTTTTGCAGGGAATCGTAAACATGCGCCGCATTCACCAGCGAATCCTGCCCGATAAGCTCCAGCGCATTGGCGTCGGCGATGGCTTTGGCCGTGTCTTCCGGTGCAATTTTTCCGGAATCGAGCCTGCCGCGTATCTTCTCCGCAGTATTGACCAGTCCGCCGAAAACGGCTTTCTGGGTCGATTTTTCAAGCGAATTCTCCCGGGCGTAGGGATCGTGATGGCTGGTAGTCATCGCTGCGAGCAGGAAGAACACGAACGAAGTGAAAACGTACAGGCGGATGGGGTTCACGAACATCTGCCGCTTCCCCGCGATATATTCCTTCGTTACCTTTCCGGGGTAAAAGAAGAGATATTTGAGCGTGAGGAGGAGTTTGGAATCATAGTGCGTGATGTCCTGGAAAAAATGGCCGGCCAGGTGCCCGAAAGACTCCTTGGTGTCCACGTTTTCCTGGCCGCAATGGCCACAAAATCGGTCCGGCACTTCGTGCCCGCAGTTAAGACAGGTTTTGTCCTGCCGAAGGTGTTGTGTTTTCACGTGTAAGCTGAGACAGGTTAAGGCGGTGTCAAAGATAGACAAAATGACCATTCCCCGATACCTTTCCCTCCCGCCCCTACGAAATAGCGAACATCAGGACGATGAAAGCGAGCCCCACCAGCGCTGTGCCCAGCGCATACGCCGTCACGATCCCCAGCGATTTCCAGAAGGCCGTAGAAAGGCGGACCTGGTAAGCGTTGCGCAGTGCGAAAACAAAATACAGGTATACCGGGAGGATCATCCAGGCGTACAGTGCATCGTTGTGGATCAGCAGGTTCAGCAGGATGCAGAGGATGCCGAACTGGAAAATAAATGTGTGGAAATGGATGGAAAAGATGGCATGGCTTGTGTACAGCCAGCCTTTGCGGGGGAAAAACCACTTCAATAACAGCGCGAAGAACGGCAGCAGCAGGAACATGAGCTTGGGGTAGTGATGGACCAGCTTGTCTTCCAGCACATTATCCATATTTCCGCCATAACGGTCGCGCATTTCGAGCACGCGCGACTGCATATTCCGTTCCCACCAGGGTTCCCTCAGATGCGGCGGGAGCGATTGCTGGACGGAATCGTACAGGTGGGCGGAATTGCGGATGGATTCGTCGCCCATGATGCGGAGTATCTCGGCCTGCGTGCGCACCTTGAACGTGTCTTTAGCCGGCACTTTCCCCTCTTCGACCGATTTGAACAAGCGTTGCGACACCTGGTACATCGAGTCCAGTTTCCGCCGTTGTTCCACCTCCATCGTGCGCTCATACGGATTATCGTGCCGGCCTGTGAGGCCCATCATGAGGAAGAATACGAAAGAAGTGAAAACGTACAGCCTGACGGGATTCACGTATGTCATCCTTTTTCCGGCCAGGTATTCCTTTGTGAGCAGGCCGGGGTAGAAAAAGAGGAATTTGAGGGTGAGGAGGAATTTGGAATCGTAATGCGTGATGTCCTGGAAAAAATGGCTGACCAGGTGCCCGAAAGACTCCTGGGTTTCCACGTTCTCCTGGCCGCAATGGCCGCAGTAACGGTCCGGCACGGGGTGGCCGCAGTTGAGGCAGGACTTTTCCTGCCGGAGGTGTTGCGTTTTCACGATAGGTTTGAAGTCAGGTTAAAGTATGTTAAATATAACCAATTTGATTTTATCTGCCAGACATACGTTTTGCAAAGCCGCGAACGTTTGTACATTTGCGAACACAGACCATCGAGATATGCGCATCCTTACTACCATATGCCTTACCCTTGCCCTCGGCGCCGCCCGCGGGCAACATTATTACCAGGACGTCATCAGCACGGGCCAGACGGCCGCTACCATGGCGCAGTTCAAAGCCAATAAGGTGACGGGCCAGATCGTCCGCTCGCTGGATGCCAACCAGGAAACCGACAACGATTTCATCTGCGTGCGCACCACCCAGCCCCCCTACCAGAAGCTCAAAGCAGTGACACAGAGCCGCAACAGCGGCCGGTCCGTATTGACGAGCACCTTTGCCGGCAATGGCCGGCTGACGCGGACGGTAGACAGTACCGACCACGCCATTACCACCGTTCAATACCGCTATACGGAACAGGGGCTCCTGGCAGAAGTGGAATCGGTCGTTCGCGGGCGGGAAGACAAGTTCCGCACCCAGGAACGCCATCGCTACGAATACGATTCCACGGGCAGGTTGCAGCGGATGGTGCTGAAGAAAGGCGGCCCCGATTCGGTGATCGTGGTGTTTAAAACGGATAGTGCAGGACGGGTAACGGAAGAAATGGAGCCCGGCCGCCAGCGCATCTATTACAACTACGATGCGGCAGGCCGTTTGACGGACGTACTGCGCTATTATCCTTCCCGCAAAAGAATGTTGCCCGATTACACTTTCGAATACGGCGCCGACGGAAAACTGGCGGCGATGACGGTGGTGACGGTGGAGACGGGCGACTACCTCATCTGGAAATACGCGTACGACGCGAAAGGATTACCGTTGCGTGAAGACTGCTATGGCAAAGGGTTAGAGCTGCTCGGACGGATCGCTTACAAATATGAATTCGCAGAAAATTGAAAAAAGATTTTGCAGAATTAAAACAATTCCTATCTTTGCAATCCCAACGAAAAAAGTTCTTATAAAAATAACCACTGCGGAAGTAGCTCATTTGGTAGAGCACGACCTTGCCAAGGTCGGGGTGGCCGGTTCGAGCCCGGTCTTCCGCTCAGAGATCAAAAGTTCCAAACTGTTGCAAAGCGGTTTGGAATTTTTGTTTACAGATATTTGTGGATGTTTCTTTACATTTACAGATAAGGATACCCTGGTGGCGGAACTGGTAGACGCGTTGGACTTAAAATCCAATTTGCCGAAAGGCGAGTACGGGTTCGATTCCCGTCTGGGGTACGAAAGCCGTTGCAACTATTTGAAAGACAATAGACTAGCAACGGTTTTTTTTATGCGCCATTTTTGAACTTCCTCACTCCCGCTTTATATACTGCTCCCTTATTTACCCATTTGCGCATTCAGCCGACTTCTGCCTTCCAAAACTCCGCCAACCGATATAAACCAGGAAACGTCTCATCCCGGCGCACAACTGAATAGCGATACTTCCTGCTGCCTTCTCCCCCTGATCAGTGAAAAGCTCATCCAGCCAAAATTAATGACGGCTTCAACTTACTCTATCAGCTTGCGCAACAACTCATCATCGTTTAGCCATTCCAGTTACACCATCAAATCCACGATCGGCGCATTTTCGGACACGCATGCCGCAGCAACTTTCATAGGCCAAAATCCGTAGTTCAATAGATCCAACAAAGCGATCCCTGCCGCGTTACCAAAGGGATGTTAAAATGCTATGAGATTGCAAATGATAAAAGCTCAACAAATAACGGGCTTCTTTACTGTCATCGACGCAAGGAAGATTGGTGTTTAAGTGCCATTTTCCTCCCATAACCACCATTTTTCCGAGAAAAGTGTACCGGGAGAGAGGGAAAGCTGGCTTACCAAACGTATAATATTAACAAAGGCCTTTATAAAAACCGAGTGCCTGGCAGCATCCAGCACTCCAAAACTAATTTCGAACCTATGCCTTGCGGACATCCCGGCATGGGCGCTGCAATTTCCTTTTTCGATTCCTCATTTGTAATTAAAAAGCAAATTCATGAAAAACTCGCTACACACCCGCACCTGGGTGAACCTCTTAATTGTTGCCTCACTATTTTCCTGCAAAAAAAGCATTGATCAGGAGCAGGGTAAACAACTGCTCCCCTCTCAAGTGGCCAAATCGACAGGAGGTAGTGGAAGCCTGGTGGTTGGAGATGATATGATCTGGTCGGATGAATTCAATACCGCCGGCGGCATGAACCCGGACAACTGGATCTTTTCCAACCGTAATAATTCTTCCTGGGCCAAATTCCTGACCGCGCTCCCTGAATATGCCACGTCAGACGGGAATGATATGGTATTGAAAATGGATACGGCGTTGATCCCGGGCGACAATATCCCGTATCACACAGGCGGGATCGAAAGCCGGAACAAATTCTATTTCACCTATGGCATGGTGGAAGTACGGATGAAGTTTGATGAAGCCACAGGCGCCTGGCCGGCGTTCTGGATGATGCCGCAGACCTATCCTTATGGCGGATGGCCGGGTTGCGGGGAAATTGATGTAGCGGAACATTTCAATACGTCGAACGTGACATTGCAGAACGTTTTCTTTAGGTGGTACAATACTTCGCATGGAGCATCGTACACCAAAAATGCCTACAACCGGTATGTGGTGGTATGGACGCCTACTGCCATCCGTTTCTTTGTAAATGGAAAATTTACAACCGCGGTTAACAGGCCGGCTAATTCAACATGGGAGACCTGGCCGTATGATCAGCCCTGTTACATCATCCTGAACCAATCCGGAGGTGCCGGCAGCACGTCTACAGTAGACCGGACCAAGCTCCCGTTTCATAACCGGGTAGATTACGTAAGGGTTTACCAGTCACCCTCTTACCTGTTTAATGCCGGCTTCGAATACAGTGCAGATCTAACGCCCTGGGCGGCCTGGCAACCCGCTGGTACGGTGAGCGTGGTGAATACCGATGCGAATTCAGGAACAAAAGCCATCAGGCTGCAGGGAGGCGAATGTTCAGCAGAGCAACTGATCACTGGCCTGGCGCCTAATACCACCTATACTTTTGGCGGTTATGGTAAAAAATCCATAGCCAGCGCAGGCGCCAGCATTGGCGTGAAGAGTTACGGCGGAACCGCTGTTGGGGCGAGCATCACAGGTACTGCATATCAGCAGCACTCGGTTACATTTACTACCGGAGCCAGCAATACTTCAGCAATCGTGTATATCTATAAAAATTCAAGCAGCGGCACCGTGTATGCAGACGATTTTTATCTGTCAGAACAATAGTGACGCTATATCATCATTGATTCATAATACATCCACGCAGCGGGCCGTTGTCTTCGAAGATGCGCCTGCTGCGTGTACGTTTCATGCCCATTCTGGCACTTCCCGGATGAGACCCCAAAACTGCAAAAGACCCAAAACAAGAAAAATTCCCCGGTAATCTCCGGGGCAAAGCAGCAATAACCGGCGCAGGCCGGCATCAGCGCTTCGGCAATTGAAGCTCGCTGCAGGTCCGGCGTTGATAGCCCCCTCCCGTTGCCGGACGGCGGAATATCCAAAAACCAGAATTTATCCATAATTTAGTTGAAACCTGACCCAATATGTATGATAAGCTATTTCCGTTGTTGAATAGCATACACCCTATGTCTCCCGAACTCGAGCAGCACCTGAAGTTAATCCTCGTCACTAAAGAGGTCCCGAAAAAAACGATGTTGCTGAAACGGGGACAGGTATGCGAACATGTTTATTTTATCGAAAGCGGCATGCTCCACTGCTTCTACGAAAAAAACAGCGAGAAAATCACTTCCTGGTTCATGAAGGAAAACGACGTGATCATCTCCGCCAAAAGTTTCTACATGCAAACCCCCAGCGAAGAAAGCATCGTAGCACTGGAAAACACCCTCGTCCACGGCATCTCCTACCAGCAACTGCAAGACATCTACAGCAAACACCTGGAATTTAACGTGATCGGCCGCGTCCTCACCACCAAATATTACATCCAGAGCGAAGAACGGCTCTACTCCCTCCGGAAAGAACGCGCGCGCGACCGTTACCTCTCGCTGCTGGACACACAGCCAGACATCATCCGCCGCGCCCCGCTGAAACATGTAGCCTCCTATCTCGGCATCAACATGGAAACGCTCAGCCGTATCCGTTCCAGTATCTAATACCAGATCTGCGAATTGTGCCGGTATGCGAATATCCGCTCCAACCGCCTGGGACCGCCCGTTTCCACCAGGCGGTATAGGCCGCCGGACGGTACATTCCGGAATTCAATGACGGAATCCCGCGAACAGGTTTTTTCGGCGACTTCGTGCCAGTTATTGTCTTTCCCGAGCGAAAGCAAGGTATAAGTAGCCTGTTTTCGGACCCACTGCTCGCTGCCTGTATTCAGTTTTCCGAGGACCATCGTTTGCATCGCCAGCGAATCGGGACCGGGCTGCACCGTTCTGCCGGCGGAGTCCAGGACGAAAATACCGCCGCTGAATTTCAACGCATCCGTGAAAGTGGCCATGCGGTAAACGATGTCGCGCCCCATGTCGGGAAAAGTTACCCTGCCATCGCGCACCGGCGCCCAATACACGGGCACCCATTCACCGTAATCGAAAACGCAGATATACGCGACGCCTGCGCTGGTATTGCCGATGGGCAGGGTTATATCAGCGACGGGATTATGCTCCTTCGTCACATCGATCCACTGATCGTTGCGGAGAAAGTCCAGCAGAAAATCCTTTTCCTGCACATGCGGTTTGATGTGCCGGCTCCAGCCGCCGTGTTTGCGGAATGTAAGCCGGAAGACCTTCGCTGCCCTGTCGAACCGCCGGCCCGGCCCCGGCGTCATTTTCCGTTCTTCGTTGTTCCAGTAAACGTCGCCGGCATGGCTGCCGTTCTTGCTACCCCAGAAGGGAACGATATCCACCGTGGCGGGGATGCCGGTGCTTCGCAACACGTACGCGTTAAAGAAGGCCCCCTTCTTACATCCGCCTTCACCAGACAGCAGCAGTTCTTTGTAGGAAGGGTCTTCCGTGATCCGTATGCGGTCTGGGCCATACCGGAACCAGCGGGATGCGGTGTTCACGATGAGATCGTAATAAAATTCCTTACTGCTGGTCAGAAATTTGTCGCCCGGCGCCTTGCGGTTCTTTTCCTCCCACGCCTTCACCAGGGAATCGGCTTTTTGCCGTAACGACGGGCGCCAGTTATCCGGAAAATCCTGGTGCACCTTGTATGGCAACAGATAGTCGAGGAATATATCTTTCGGGACATCCTGGTTCCAGGGATACCTGTTCCATTCGGCCACTGCAGCATCGATCTCGCTTTCGAGGAATGCCGGCCGGATGAATGCCGCATCTTTTTCCGGGATGCCGCCCGCTTCCAGTTGCCGATCCTGCAAAAACGACAAAAGGCTTTCCACGTTGTGAAAGGAATCTATCCGGAAACGGGTGGGTTTGCCGGAGGAAGCGTCCATGATCGCGGGCCGGTCCGACAACTGGCCGGGTATCTCCCTGAGCAGGTACCGCAAGGCTTCCAGCTTCAGCGAATCCGCCGGGTTGCCGGCGTATCGGTTTTCCAGGGAGCGAGCGTCCAGCGCACCGCCGCGCGGGCGGCAGGCCACGCATGAAAACAACAGTAGCCAACAAACAGGGAAGTATTTCATACGGTAAATTTAATCGCTGCCCTGCCGATGAAATATTGATTTTTATCAAATATTCCAACGGCTCCAAGACTATACTTTTGCCAAAACCTCAATTATGAAGAAATTTGTATTGTTACCATTAATGGCACTTGTACTGGTCACCTACTTCGCCTGTACCAAGAACGAAGCCCCGTTCACACCCGAATCCTTTAAAGACCCGTTCGTAAGTGAAGCGGCGAATTTCCTGAAGGGTCAGGTTTCCGCTTCGGAGTTCGAATCGCTGGACCTTCATGGTTATTCCCTCATGAAAAAGAATGAAAAGGAAGTGATCGGCGTACGATTCAATGTGAAAGGTAAAGACGGCAAGCAATTCGCCGTAATCGGCAAAACCGCCACAGGCCTTACCGGCAACTGGGTGGACGTATCCGGACTGGATGCGGACGCCAGCAAAAACGGTACGCTCGCTACCCGTTCTTTCTCCGGAGACAAGCGTTCGAACGTTTCCTTCACCGAAGGCCGCGTTACGAAAGTGAACAGCACCGTCAACGGAAAATCGAAAACGACCGTATTGCGTTACGGCCCCAACGGCGAACGCCTGAAAACAACCACCGGCGCGAGGATTTCCGGGCCGGATTCGGAAGATGGGATATGGCTCCCGGAAGTAACGGTAGTCGGCTACTACAACAATTACTCCGTAAGCTATTATAGCCTGTTCTACTATTTCAACCAGAGCCCGTCCTACACTTACACCTATCAAACTACCGATCCCTATATCTATGGATATGGCGGCGGGGGCGGCGGCAGTTCTTCCGCGGTAGTGGAACTGGCTCCCGTGGAAATCCTCAGCGGCCCCAGCGTCAACCTCAACAAACGCATCAACTGCTTCGGCAACGTACCTTCCAACGCCAGCACCACCTATTCCATGACCGTTTATACCGATATCCCGGAAGACGGCAATCCTTCCACCGTACTCTATGGCACCAATCCCGGCCATGCGTTCGTAACGCTGACGAAAACCAACGGTTCCACGACCGTCAGCCAGACTTTCGGCTTCTATCCCTCAAACGGTATCAAGAGCATCACCTTCGACAACGTGTCCAGCAAAATCGTGAACGACGCCTCGCATGAATACAATGCGAAGATCACCATTCCCAGCATGACCGAGGCGCAATTCAACGCCGCCACATCTACGGCATTGACAAAATCCGGCAATTCCTATGATCTGAATGATTATAATTGCACAGACTACGCCGTCGATATTTTCAACTCCGTTTCCGTTCCCGGTTTCAGCCAGCTGAGCATTCCCGATCACGTGGCACCGGCAGGCGTCAATTACAAAACAACGCCCGGCGGATTGTACAAGGCGCTGGACCAGCTGAAGACAGCCGGCGGCTCCATGGCCCCGTACATTACGGTAGGCGTGGATACCAATGGCGGAACAAGCGGCGGAGAATGTAACTAAATAAAACGCTTGTGAAGAAAGGACTACGGATATTCATGATCCATTTGGGGATTTTCGGGGTGTATTTCGCGGCAACCTCGTTGAAATTCATCTTTGAAAAATCCCCAAATCCTACCGGGCATGGCCTGCTCATGGCAGGCTGCATGCTCGTCCATCTCGTTGCGGGAGCGATGTGGATTGCGGCCCGCCGCAAAACGTTAACCCGCCCGGCCATCATCGTCCATATGTGTGCGCTCATCCTGCCCATCGTCTTGTTCATCATATTCAGCTCGTCTGTTTATGAATGGTTATGGGAATGGAGAGGCAATTGATAACCTAATTTCAAACCATGAAAACATCCAGAAAACCATTTAAATTCCTCATTACCTGCATCCTGTTGATGACCGCCGGAAAGGCGGCGTTCGCGCAGATCCGGTTCGAAGGGTACAGCCAGGATGCCGCGAAAGCCCCCATCCACAAGTTGTACCGTTTCCTGAAAGACGCGCCAACAGATCTCCGGCTGCCCGAAGAAAACCTCCAACCCTCCAAAGCCCCGCTATACGACAAAGTGCTCGCATCCTATTTCGACAATGCCGTCATGACCCAAAAACTCGGCGAAAGGGATGTTGACGTACGGATTCAGTACCAGGCGCTCTACGGCATCGATAAAAGCATCGACCAGGTGCCGGCAGATTCCGTGTTCGCCATGCCAGCCGGGTATTACTACGGCCGGTACCCGGAAGACAAACCGGCCGACCAGGCCGACTGGGCCCAACGGTACGTGGTAGGCTATATCATCGCCGGTAAACATTATCCGATGCTCGATGTCTGCCTCGCAGGTAACCAGCGCTTCGCCTATATCATGCCTTACATTTACTATGACCGCGAGAAAGGTAAAGTTGTAGAGGAATTCGCCCTCAGGCACCGGAAACCGTCATAACACAACAGAAATTGAACCGGAAACTGATTGTAGCCTTGGAATCGGCATACATCGCCAGTGTATTTATGCTTTGCATGTTTTATGCATTGTATAAATACACTTTTTCTTTCAACTACCAGCAAATACCGGAGGGCGGGCACTACCTCGCACTCCCGGTCATCGCCGGTGTAACGGCTTTGTTCGCAGCTTATGCGGCGATCAGGAATGTGAAATCGGAGTACATGCCCGCGGATGGCCTTGTGATGCTGGCGCTCCTTGTTTTCGGGGTGCTGCTGGCAACCGGCAACGGATGGTACAACCTGCACAACGAAATATGGGTCAACACCTTTTGCGGGTTGTCGGTTTACCTGCTTCTCCGGATGGGCGGGCAAACCGCATATCGCAAAGTCATCGTTCCCATCATCCTTTTGTTTTTCCTGCTCGAGCTCTGCGTTGGATACGCCATGCTGTTCAGCAACTTCCGTTCCGAACGTTTGTCCCTGCAGATTACCGGGCACCTGGAAAATTCTGGATTATACGCCATTTACCTGGTGCTGCATTTCCCGCTTGTCCACTATTGGGTTTCCACTAACATTCAAAACAGGCGGGCAAGATTAGCGTTACAGGCGGTGGTCTTTGCGGCTGCAGGAATGCTGGTGTTGATCGTACAGTCGCGGGCGGCGATGATCGGCGCGGCATGTTATGCCATCCAGCTGTTGATGGATGCGCCCTTTTGCAGGAAGCACAGGAAGCAGATTCTACTGACAAGCGCAGTATTGCTGCTCTTCCTCGTAGCAGGGCTCGTTTTCCTGAAGCCGGGCTCCGCTTTCGGGAGGTTCATCATCTGGAAAATCTCGTTGGAACACTGGCAGGAATATATCTGGACGGGAATTGGATATGGCCGGTTTCCCGTGGCTTTCCCTTCGTGGCAGACCGGTTATTTCGAATCGCTGCCGATGTCGGCGATATCGGAAGTACTGTCGGCGGATGAAGTGTATGTCGCCTATAACGAGCCGTTGCAATGGCTGACGGAAACCGGGCTGCCAGGGCTCGCATTGCTGCTGTATGGAATTTGGCGCATCATATCCCATAAACACGAACCGCAGGCGCTACTTCCCCGCCAACTGCAATCCACGCTGCTCATCCTGTTGGCGACGAGCCTGTTCTCCTATCCCTTGCATGTGAACGTTATCCTGATATTGGTATCGGCGATAATGGCCGGTCTCCTTCCGCTTACATTCCGAAAACGCCACCTGCCGGGTTCGAGATGGGTTAATAACTGCCTGGCCGCCCTGCTGCTGGCGGTAACGGTCATAGCCACGGACACCTACCGGGTTGTGAGCCGTTGGAACGGGTTGCAGGAAGCTATCACGATGTCCGAAAACGAACAGGTTGCCTCCTACCAACGGCTATACCCGGCGTTGAAATACAACCCGCATTTCCTGCTCGACTACGGCATCCTGCTGCTTTCCCGGCAAGACGAAAGGGCGGTGGAAATATTGGAGGAAAGTAAAAGCCGGCTGGTCACCGTCACCGTGCTGAACGCCCTGGTGCAGGCATATGAAAGCCGCGGGAACACCAGGAAAGCCATCTCGAACTGTGCCGCGTTGACCTATTTCGTGCCTTACAAGTTTACCTACCGGAAAAATTTGATGGACTTGTACCTCAAAGCAGGTTTTCCCGAAGAAGCCCGGGAAACGGCCAGGTGGATCGTTGCCATGCCGGTCAAAAAGGAAGATGAAACCGTGGTGAATATCAAAAGGATCGCGGGTACCTTGCTGCAATGATCCGATCAGGCCTATCCCAACTGCCTGCCAGTTTTCCATTCCCCGAAAATAAAAGATAATTTCCTCGTTATTTATTATCTTGACAGGCACAAACTGATAAGCAAACCCATGCGCCCAGGCCTCCTTCATGCAATTATGCTGCTCCTCGCCGGCGTTGTAGCCGTCAACGCCTGCCATTCGCCCGACAAACCGGCGGACAAATCCACCGTTGCCGAAAAGAAAGAACTCCCCGGCCTGGGAACCATCGATGCACTGCCGCTCTCCTACCGCTCGCCCGCCGATAATCCCGCTACGCCAGAAAAAGTGGAACTGGGGAGGCTGCTGTTTTACGACCCGGTATTGTCCGGCGGGAAAGATGTAGCCTGCGCCACCTGCCATCATCCCGATTTCGGCTATGCGGAAAGCATCGACCTGTCTATCGGTGTTAACGGGAATGGACTGGGCGAAAAACGGCGCTTCAGGGACAACAACAACATCCCCTTTACCAAACGCAATTCACAATCGCTCCTCAATATAGCGTTCAACGGCATCGGCCCAGACGGAAAATATACGCCGGAAGAAGCACCCATGTTCTGGGACCTCCGCGCAAAAAGCCTCGAAGAACAGGCCGCCATGCCGGTTAAGACGTTTGAAGAAATGCGCGGACATGATTTCAGTGAAGAACAGATTGCGGAAGAAGTGGTGAAACGGGTGAATGGTATCGCAGCATACCGGAAACTTTTTAAATCGGCTTTCCCGGAAAGCAATACGATCGCGCTCACCCACATCACCAAAGCCCTCGGCGCATTCCAGCGTTCACTGACGGCCGTGAATTCGCGGTTCGACCAGTATATGCGCGGCGACCGCTCCGCACTTTCACAACGGGAAGTGGAAGGCATGCAGCTCTTTATCCAGTCCGGCTGCGCCCGCTGTCATAGCGGCCCCATGCTATCCGACTTTAAGCCCCATGTACTCGGCGCTCCCGACAACGAAAAATTACCAGCATCCGATTCCGGCATTCAACGCAGCTATGGCTTCCGCACCCCCACACTCCGCAACCTGCGGTTCACCCGGCCTTACCTGCATAGCGGCAAACTGCAAACCCTCAACGAAGTGCTGTTTTTCTATGAAGACCTTCATGGCAAGCCGCTGCGCAACCCGCATGTAGACCGCTCACAGCTCGACCCACTGGCCGCGGCGGTGCGACTGGAGTTCAAAGACATCAATACCATCGTGGAATTCCTGAATACGTTAAACGATCCCAATTACGACAAGAAAATTCCTGCTTCCGTACCCAGCGGTTTGCCGGTAGGCGGGAACATACAATAACCGGGAGCAATCTCCATACCGGTCGCTGATCCCATCCTTTTTATCATCCACCCCGATTACACGGTCGAGGCGCGCTTTTAGGCTATCGTTCAGGTATTTACTCACGGGGATGTCGAATTGCACCATCACTGCGTATGCAAATCCGGTCAGCAGTACTACTCCACCAACGATGATCATCGCAAGTTGTGTTGGAGGAATGGGGGCCATTGGTTTTCTTATAACTCATAATGGGGAACTGCTTCGTTTTTCCGAGAAAGGAAAGTATCCGCTCAATAGCCTCACAGCCGGATGATCATATGAATATCTTTCGGTTCCCTGCTGAAAAGGGCCTCATCCGGCGTTGCGGCAAGGGCGCTCCCGTTATGCCGGTAAAAGGAAACGGCGGAGCGGGTTTCGGTGGAAGAGACATACAAATACACAGCGCCCCGCTTCCGCGCTTCGCCGGCCAGGCGGTCGAGTATCTGTGTACCGATCCCCCGTCGCCGGAAGTCCCGCGAAACATATAGCAGCTCTACCGCCAGCTGGTTGCCGTTCTCCCCGATCCACGCGTGCCCCAGCACGCCGAACCCCACCAGCACACCGTTGCTGAAGGCGCCGGTAGCGAATCCGCCTGCCGCCAGTGTTGCGATGTACCGCTCCTGTAGTTCGCGGAGTGCGTCCGCGTCCCAGGAGGCACAGTCGATGTGGGCTTCTTTGGCCGTCAATTCCCCGTTTTGCATCTCGTACAGCAGGTCTATGACCTCCGACCGGTCGATCTGCGCCAGCAGCGGGGCTTGCGTTACAGTCATGGTTTCGTGGGATATGGGAGCCATGGTGTGGTGTTTTATGCAAAGGTAAGGCGAAAATGCGCCGTCTTTTTCTTCCGGGGAAATCACGGTTCCGGTGTCCTGCGATCGCGATCGTTTTTCATTTCCGGGTCGTCATTAAATAAAATGCTGTTGCGCGAGACGTGCTGAAAATCGTTATTTTTAATTTGGGATAAACGGCTGTATCCAGCCACCATCCTTCCACGGAACCATGTTCAACATCCAAATGCCATCACTATGAAAACGCAATTATCCACGTTCCTGACTTTCCAGGAAAACAACGCCGAAGCCGCGATGAACTTCTACATCAGCCTGTTTGCCGATTCGAAGGTTATCGACATCCACCGATACGGGAAAGAAGGGCCGGGGAAAGAAGGGTCTGTCATGATCGCAACGTTCGAGCTTAACGGGAAGGCCTTCCGCTGCAGCGACAGTTTCGTCAGGCACAACTGGACCTTTACGCCCGCCATTTCCATCTGGGTCGATTGTAAAGATGAAAACGAGCAGGCCACCCTTTTCGCAAAGCTCTCCGAAAACGGGTCGGTGTACATGCCGCTGAACAATTACGGTTTCAGCCGGCAGTTTGGCTGGGTCGGCGACCGGTTCGGGGTTACCTGGCAGTTAAACCTGGCGTAACGACGAAAACATATCAATCGCCGGGACAGGTATGCTAGAATTCCTTATCCCCGATCTCACTGGCCGGCAATTTGGATTTGCCGCTCAACCGGTTGAGGTTATAACCGAGGTGAATGAGAAATACGTCCGTTTCGTAAACGTAATTCGTGGTCGTGTAAAAATCCCGGCCGCTTGTAGTGATGCGCTGGCGCTGTGTCTGGTGCATGCCCAGGTCGATATTCTGCCATTGCAGCGTAGCGGAAAAACGCCCGTTGAGGAAACTTTTCTTCAGCGACGCATTGGGCACCAGGAAGCGCGAATCCTCCCCTTGCGCCGTGGGCCTGACAGACAGGTAATTGACATTGGCCTGCATGCTCCATCCATCGCCCAGTTTGAAATTGGAGTTCGTATTGATGGAATATACCCAGTTTTTGTTGTTGACGGAGGAGGTGACGCCCAGGATCGTAAGATCGCCTTTGATCCGGTAGTTATACACATTCCCGCCGACGTACAGGCTCCACCATTTTACCGGCTCCAGGTTCGCACCCGCTTCCAGCCCGAACACCCTGGCCGCTTCAGCATTGGTGAATACACGGTTCAGGATGGTATCGGCATAAACGCTGTTAACCCGCTGGATGGGATTTTTAATATGCTGGTAATACAGCGTTCCGAATAACGAGCCTTTCCTGAAATTTTGGACCATTCCCAGTTCCACAAGATCGATAAACGAGGGCAACAGGTTGGGATCCCCCTGCTCCAGCGTTTCGGAATGCTCCCGCTCGGGGATCGGGTTCAGTTCGTAGTTGTTCGTCCGCTGGATCCGCTTACTGTACCCGGCCTTAATCTTCCCATCCTTACCGGTGGCATATAACAGGCTGGCCGAAGGAAAGAGGTTCGACAGATCGAGCCGGTGGGGCTCGGGGTCATAAGACAGCCTGACCGTTCTGCCTGCATTTTCATATCGCAGTCCGCCCTGGTATTCCAGCTTTCCCTGTTTTCCCGAATACTGCGTGTATACCGAATGGATCCGGTTGGCGGCGGAAGCGGAGCCGCGGAATCGATCGGCATCCGGCTGTGAAGTAGCGGGCGTCACGAAATAACCGAACGTTCCTTCCTGCGTGTCGTGCCGGAACTGATAACCGCTTTCGAGCTTACCCTTTCCGAGAGGGATAGCATGATCGAGTTTGAGGCGGTACCCTTTGATGGGGTTTTCATAAGGATTAAACACTTCCTGCAACGCCTTGCCAGTTTCGGGATACTCCAGGTTTTTATTGCGGGTATTGCCGTAGAGCCGGGCGTTCTCGAATAATGCGGAAGCCGAAAGGGTAGACTTGTTCCGGAACGTATGCGTATAATCTATATTACCCAGGAAAAAATTCCCGTACCGGGTCTGAAGATTCGAGTTGAAATAAGTGGTTTCCCGCATCAGTTCTCCATTGCTGATACGGGACGCGGAATTATGGTACAGGATATCCGCCAAGCGCGCCTGGTATCGTTTCCCGACGAAGACGCCGGCAGCAACGGTGTTGGCCGAATCCGGCGAAAAAGCGGCGGATGCACGGCCTGCGTAGTTGTATTTGTCGAAGCTCCGTTCTCCGCTCGATGGGAACCGGGTAAGGATATCGGTTGCACTATTTTTGGTGAAGACATCCCCTTCCCGGTAACCTGCATTATCGTTCCTGGTGTAGTTCCCGCCTGCGGACACGTCCCATTTCCCTTTTTTGAGATTGACGGTCACATCCCCGCCGAAACGCTTCGGCTTTTTCTTATTGCCATGATCGCCGGTACTGGGCAATCCGCCCATGACGTTCGCCGCCATGGACACCCCGTCGGTAGCGCCCTTTTTCGTCGTGATATTGATGATGCCGCCTTTTCCGTCCGGGTCGTATTTTGCCGATGGCGCGGTAACCAGTTCGATGTGCTCGATGGCATTGGCCGGAAGCTGGCTCAGCACGGTCCGGGCGTCTGTCACCACCGGCTTCCCGTTGATGAGCACCAAAAAGTTCGATGAACCGCGTACACTGATGCCGCCTTCACCGTCCATCGAAACGGAAGGGAGGTTCTTCATCACGTCCATGGCGTTGCCGCCTTTCGCGGCTTCGAACTGCCCGGCGCGGTATACCTGCTTATCGATCCGGTTGATGGCGTTCTGCTGCGCGCCCGTTATGTTCACCTGGTTGAGCATAGCGCTGCCGGGGTCCAGCAACTGAACGCCCAGGTCTACCCGCTGGCCTGCCGCTACGCTGACGTTGCCCACGAAACGGGTGGTGTATCCCATAAACAGTATCCGGAGAAAATAATTGCCCGGGGCCAGTTTCTCGATCAGGAAAATCCCTTTCGCGTCTGTGAGGCTTCCGGCAACGAGGGAAGAATCACTGTTCCTGAACAGGGAAACGCTGGCGTATTCCAGTGGCAGGTTAACGGATTTGTCGTTGACGGTGCCGGTAATGGAGGCTTTTTGCCCGAATGTGACCTGAGCGGCCAACAGGAAAATCGAAATAAGGATTGCGCGGTAGTTCATATTGAGTTATCTAACCGCTGCAAAGATAACCGCTGGCGGGAACTATAATAGCAGAAATCCGCCCGTCATGCCGAGTGCGAACCAGAATATGGAAATATCCTACTTCATGATTTAATTTTAAATTTTTCAAAAAAATACACGTTCAGCAAAAACTGGGCATACCCGTATACAAAATCTTCCACCGGAATGGTCCGTACCCTGATGTTCAACATCTCTTCCGGATCATAATTCACCACGGGATTCGCCAGGCCTGTACCTGTCAACACACCGTTAACGGCGAAAAATCCCGGCATCAACAAGAGGTACACCATCGTCACCTGCCCGATCTGCGGCCACTTGGCGACAAAATGCATGTACAGCAGTACAAGTGCCGTAGCCACTGCGGTCACCAGTGTATACCAGCGCCCCGGTTCCAGCAGGGCAGCCAGCAGGCAAACCGTTATGGCCACGAACACGATGATGTTGTTTAGCGCATTTGTCCATGCAAGATCGAAGAACTTGTCCAGGCAATACCAGGTAAACACGCAGGCGAACGGGATACAAATGAAAAAAAGCCACTCTTCCAACGGCAAACCCGCGAAACGCAGGCCCACCGTATACACATCGTTAAACCACCATACGCCCATGCGGGTAAACAGCACGTCCCATCCCAGGAACGGAATTGATACCAATACCACAGCCTTCAAAAATGCGCCAAAGTGGCGATCGAACCGGATCCTCCTGTCGAAAGAAAAGATGAAACAGATAATGACCGTCAAAAAATCAAGGAGCAGGTATGTGTACTGTAACGGCATACTTTTCAAAGCTTGTTAAAATACATCCTGAAATACTTCCATGGCACCCAGAGAAACCCGAAACACTCGCCATCCTCTTTTCCGGTATGCTTGTGGTGCTGTTTGTGCGCCCTTCGGATCGCCCGGAAATAGGGGTTTTTCGTATTCCGCATCCAGCGGATGCGCTGGTGTATGAAGATATCATGAACAAAAAAATAGGACATCCCGTAGAAAAAAATACCAAGACCAATATAAAACAGACCGCTGAACCCCTGCTCCACGCCAAAATACAGCAGCGCGATCGTTGGCAGGGCGAAGATAAAGAAGAACAAATCGTTCCGTTCCAGCTGCCCTTCGTGTGAATGATCGTGATGATCGCGGTGCAATTTCCACAGCCAGCCGTGCATCACGTATTTGTGAATGGCCCAGGTAGCGCCTTCCATCAGCAGGAACGTTGATATGACGATGAGCGCGTTCATTACAAAATCGCCATTTTATATTGCAGGTAACTGCTCATCATCAATGATAATTTACGGCCGTTCGGAATTCGTACCCTTTCCTGCAGTATCTTTTGCGCAGGCATATGCCTGATCTTTTCAAAAAGTGAAAGGTAATATTTGTAAGCAAGGTACACGCCGAACCGCGACGTGACCGGCAGTTTCCTGATTCCGCAGAGCGCCGCAGCAAAATCCTCCGCGATTTCCCTTTCTATGGAAGTTTTGGTATCGGTATCGAATATGCGCAGGTCCACACCCGGGAAATACGTACGGCCGAGTATGCGGTAATCGTCTTTAAGGTCGCGCAGGAAATTCACTTTCTGGAACGCCGATCCCAGTTTCATGGCATAAGGCCGCAGCTTTGCATAAGCCTCCGGATCGCCTTCCACAAACACATGCAGGCACATCAGGCCCACTACTTCCGCAGAGCCCAGGATATATTCCCGGTATTTATCGTCGTCGTATTCAACGGGCGACAGGTCCATCCGCATGCTGTCCAGAAACCGGGAAATCAGTTCCCGCTGGATGCCGTACCGGTTAACGGCGTCCTGGAACGATTGCAGGATGGGGTTCAGGGAAATCCCCTCGTCCAGCGCCTGCCAGGTTTCGACCGATAACCGTTCCAATAACCTGTGTTTGTCATGCGCGTGGAAACTGTCCACGATCTCGTCTGCCAACCGCACGTAGCCGTAAATCGCATATATGGCGGGGCGGATCGATGGCGCGAGCGCAAGGATGCCGATGGAAAAACTCGTACTGTACTTCCTGGTGACGGCCCTGCTGACCTGCATCGACAGCTCTTCAAAAAGCGCTTTCATAACGGACGGATTTTAGTTGATTGATCTCATTGGCGGCGATCTTTCCGGAAATGACCGATGGCGGCACTCCCGGCCCCGGAACCGTCAACTGCCCGGCATAGAACAGGTTGCACAGCTTCCGGTTTCGAAGGGCCGGCTTGCCGACCGCCGTCTGCGCCAGCGTGTTGGCAAGTCCGTAGGCATTGCCCTGGTAGGCGTTGTAATCCTGTATGAAATCACGCACACAATAACTCCTTGTAAAGTCGATTTTATCGCGCAGCTTTTTCATGCCGGTATGTTTTTCCAAACGGTGGAGCATTTCGTCGAGATATCGTTCCCGAATCGCCTCTTCGTCATGCAGCCCTGTTGCCAGCGGCATGAGCAGGAACAGGTTTTCATGGCCCGCCGGCGCTACCGCAGGATCGGTTTTGGAAGGGCAGCAGGCATAGAACAAGGGTTGCTGCGGCCAACGTTTGTTTTTGTAGATGTCATCGATGTGGCCATCGAGCGGGTGTTCGAAAAACAGGTTATGGTGCTGCAAACGCGGCAGTCGCTGGTTGAACCCGAGGTAATAGATGAGCGAAGAAGGGGCGAAAGTGCGCGAGCGCCAATATGCTTCATCGTAATTCCGGAACGCCGTATCGAGGAGGGTTTCGGTATGGTGATAGTCGGACGATGCGATGACGGCGTCGAACGCCAGTTGTTGACCATTGGCGATAATCGATGTTACCCGGCCATTTTCAGCGACAATCCGCTCTACCGGACTGTTAAAGTAAAACCTGGCACCCTCTTTTTCCGCGATCGACTTCATCGCTAAAACCAATTGGTAAAATCCTCCCATGGGGTACCAGGTCCCTAAAACAAGCCCGCCGTAATTCATCAGGCTGTACATGGCCGGAATTTCCGAGGGCGGGGCGCCGAGGAAGATCACCGGAAATTCCATCAGCGCAGCCAGGCGGGAATTTTTGAAATATCGGTCCACGTATTTGCGAAAACCGGACAAAAGATCAAGTTTGAAGGAGGAGACGGCGATCCTGGGGGATACGAATTCCAGCCAGGAATGGCAGGGTTTCTGCACAAATTCCCGCATCCCGACTTCGTATTTGAACCGTGCGGATTTCATAAAAGCGTCCAGTTGCCGGCCGGCCCCCGGTTCCAAACTTTCGAACAGACTGCGCAATTGCCCATATTCCCGGGGAACGGCAAGGTTGCCGTCGGAAAAGATGATTTCGAACTGGGGGTCGAGTGGCACCAGTTCATAATAATCGGACGCGGTGCTGCCGAAATCGCGGAAAAATCGCTCTATGACATCGGGCATCCAATACCAGCTGGGGCCCATATCGAAAGTATAACCCGCCGCAGCCAGTTGCCGGGCCCGGCCGCCGGGGGAGCCGTTCTTCTCGAACACATGCACTTCATGCCCGGCTTTCGCCGCATATGCCGCGGCAGACAAACCCGAAATGCCGGAGCCGATGATCGCGATTTTCTTTTGCATCGATTATTCAATTGGAGGTAAGCAATCTTTTGTAACCACATCGAGCAGGTCCGAAGCCGGCAAGTTGCGAATGAAGATATCGTGATGGAAATCGTCCAGTTTCGACAACAGGCGTATCAGGTCCGTTTTTTCGTCGTGATCGAGATTGCCTGTCACGATGCGGGTGGCCTGCCGTATCTTTACCATCTGGCGTTGCAATACCGCCTGTCCTTTGGCGGTAATACGGATAATTCGCCTTCTTTTATCGGCATGCGATCCCCCCTGCTCCACCCAGCCTTGCAACTGTAGCCGGTTAAGTATCTGAATGCCGGCGGGCTTGTCATGGATATTCCGTCTGATCAGTTCCATTTTGGTCATCGGGCCCAATGCGTTGAGGTTGATCAGATAAATGAATTCCTCCTGCGTGGAAAAATCCGAATCGTGAATGGCGGCCTTCGCATACATTTTCGCATACCGGTTCATGCGTACCACGAGCGTGCTGATGAAGCTCTCCGGGCTCCTCCCGCTTTCCTTCCCTTCCCAGGCGGGCTGATCCCGTTTCTGCCCAGAGCGCTTTACTTCATCATATATCCACTGCTTAAACCCGTTCAGCCCAACGGGATATTTGGCTCCCTGGTTAGCATCATTGAATGCCTCCACCATATCAATAACCGATTTAATTAAATCATAAGTCATTTTAAATCAGTTTACTCAACTCCCGAAACATTCATTTAGTATATTTTTATACTTATTTTATCAAAAGTAGTATAAAAATATACTTTTTATTCAAAACACAAAAAAAAGAGTGAAATCAATTCACTCTTTTCATACTAATCTGTTGAGAATCAGTTTATTATTTCTAGTTCCTATCTAAAAATGGATCAAGCGTCCGGGATTTCGGGCTCTACGAGGCGGGTCAGTTTGTCGAGCGACTCCTGCCAGCCGAGGTAACAGAATTCCACGGGGATAGCTTCGGGAATGCCTTCCTGTTTGATATTGATTTCCGTACCGGCGATGGTTTTCTTCAGCATTACGGTGGTGATCATTTCTCCGGGGAGGTTGGGATCATCGAACTGATCGGTGTATTTCAGCAATTCGTTCGGTTTGATTTCCAAGTACTTGCCGCCGAAGGAATGGCTGTTTCCCGTAGAGAAGTTGTGGAAAGACATCCTGAAGGTGCCGCCAACTTCGGGTTTCATTTCGTGCACGGTGCAAAGGAAACCATACGGGGGCAACCAGGAAGCGATGGCCCGTTCGTCGGTGAATGCGCGGAATACTTTCTCCGGCGTGGTTTTCAGCATGCGGTGTAATGTTACGGTATTGCCTGACATAAGTTCGGTTTTTGGTCCCTACTCTTTTGGCTTTTCGGTGCCGCCCGTTTTTTATCGTGGTGGCTGCTCCACTGACAGTACAAAAGTGGTGGTAAAAACCGACTTCTGCAGTGGCAGGATGCGACAAATCCCGGGTAATATGCGACTGTCGCGCAAAGCTTCACCGGCCATCCGGCGCCGGGTGAAACCGCGCTTTCCCTGGTCTCCGTCATGGCCCGAGGGTTTTATCGCAGCACCGTGATGTTCCCTTTGAACAGGTGCCATTCTCCCGCGGCATCGCGCACCCGCAGGATGTACACATACGTGCCCACTTCCTGCCCCTGCGCATCCCAACGCTGCTGGTAATTCCTTTGCGTAAACACAACATGCCCCCAGCGGTTGAACACCGTCAGCTCATTGTCCGGATACCGCTCCAGGCCGATGATGCGGAAGCGGTCGTTATGCCCGTCGCCATTCGCCGTGAAAGCGGTGGGGATGAACAGCGGCATCACCTGGAGCAGGTGCGTGGCGCGGTTGTTGGCAGGCAGGCTGTCGGGCTGCGATGCGGTTACCGTTGCCGTATTCTCGATCGGGCCCGTTTTACCGGCTTTCGCCAGGATGGTGAGCGTCGCGCTTTCGCGGGCGGGCAGGATGGGTATTTCCCAGGTTACCCGGTGACTTCCGGGTTGATAGGAAGCGGTCCCTTTTGCGGGAGGTTGCAGCCTGTCGAACGATAGCGCCGCGGGCAGGGCGTCTGTGACGATGATACCTGTGGCGGTGGCGGGGCCGTTGTTCGTGACGGTCAGCAGGTAGGAAACGTTTTGTCCACCGGGCAACTGGCGGGCATCGGCCGATTTGCGGATAGACATATCCGTTCCCTGTGGCCGCGGCCCGGCGGGACCGGTGAGGACCACGGGGTCCGAGGGGTCGGAGGCGCAGGCATCCGGGCCGTTGAAAGCCACCACGGTGTAGGTGCCTGGCTCAACGGTCGTATGCGCGATACCGTTAGCTCCCGGAATGGGGAGCCCATTACGGTACCATTGGTATCGCGAAGCACCGGAAGCGGCAGCGATGAGCCTGGCGGGCCTGTCCGTGTCCACGGTCCTTGTGGGCGGGCCGGATTGAGCCATGGCTACGGCTGCGCTCCCGGTGAGGAAAGCGGTCAATATGCGGGATTTCCGCCGCATGTTACTCGATAGTGATCGTCGGTTTGCCGGCTTTCTTGTATTCCTTCACGACAACGGTGGTGGTGCTGGTGCCGCTGTACAATGCAGGTGCAGTATAGGTGCAGGCGGTTTTGGCGGCATAATTCACGTCGAGCGCTATGGAATAGGTTTCGGCATGACCCGGATTTGCGGCGGCGGTGAGCGTATAGCTGTCTGCGTTTCCAACGGTGGTTTTAACGCTGGAGGCGTCCACTTTGGACCAGGTGTATTGCAGCTCGAAATCGTCGATGGTCAGCGCCGGCAATTGGGTATTGGAGATGTCGCGCGGTGTAGCGTCGAATGCTACGACGCTGGTAAAAGTGAAGGCATCGGGGCCTGTGGGGGCGCCGTTCTCGGAGCAATAGCTGACGCCTTCCGCATCTGTTTTATTGACGCGGGGCGTCACTTTCAGCGGCGGTAAAACATACACCGTGAAATAGGTCGGATCGGCCTCGCAACCCGTGGCCGCGCCGATGGTGGCCGACACCCGGTAGATATGCCATCCCGGCGCCGCATTGGTAACGTTGGCCTTGTTCGGCGAACTGCCTGCCGTCATCGGCTGGAAGGTGGTACCGTCGGTATTCATTTCCTCCCAGGTGAAATTCGTGTACGGCAGGTTGTTTTCCGGATCGGTGGTAGAAGACGCCAGTGTGAACGTGGACGACCCGGTGCAGAACAGGGTACTGCCGTTGTCGGTGGACGTACCTTCCAGGTAATTGCCGCCGTTCTTGAAAAGCCCGGCCGGCGTCGAGATTTTGGTCTGTGCAGTGGCGTTGACCGCCATGAGGAAGCATCCTGCGAAAAACAGGCATGCAATTGTAATGGTGCGGAGTTGTGTGCTCATATGATCAGGGATTATTCTGAATGGTTAATTCCGGCGATGCGGCTTTCGGCATAACGTTTACCGTTGCCGGCGCTTGTGTTTCCGAGTTCGTGCAGCCGGTTCGCTGCGCTTCCACGTAGAAAGTGTAATTACCGGCAGCGGTGATCACCGGCGTGATGCTATTGCCCGTTCCGATAAAAGTGGAGCCGTTGTACCAGCGGTACGTGGCGCAGGATTCCGGCGAATTCACCGAAAGGGAAATGCCAGATACTTGCGTGATGCAAACAGGATCGGGACCGGCGGAACCGTTGAGCGTAAAGGCGACCGAAGGCTGCCGGGCTATGCGGGTAACGTCGAGGAGATTGAGGGTGAGGAGCACACCGGCAACGGCGGTGAGTTTGATCTCCACCCGGTCGAACGATCCGGCGACGGCGGCGGTGAGGATATTGACGGGGCTCCCCGGCGCCAGGAGCCGCAGTTGCAGCCCGGTGGCCGCGTTGGTAATGGGCGCCCCCACCGGCGTACCGCCCAGGTAAGGCTGGATGCTGAAATTCCCCAGCAGCAACAGGTCGAGCAGGGAGCCGCCCTCCCTTTCGATCATGATGCGGACGGAGTCCCCCGGCTCCGAAGCCGTATTGAAAACGACGGTTTCGTAAACGCTGCCGGCGGCGTTCACGCCCATATTCAGCACGGCAGCGCTCGCCAGGTCCGCATCCACCGCGTTCCACTCATTCGTCACGGAACCGATCCCTACGATATTGAGCGCCGGTATCACGCCGCTTAATACGTCCACCACGCCGTTACAGGCAATTGAATTATTGGTGTTCTTGTAGTAATAGGCTTCGTAAACTTTCATGCTGTAGGCGACGCCGATGCCGTTCACCGTGATCACGACCCCGTCGAAATTCTGGCTGGGAACGAAAGACAGTTCCATTGTGGCCGTGCCGTTGACCAGGCCGAGGAGTTGCGGATCATCGAGTTTTTCGGTGGCGATGTTGACTTTCGTACTGCCGGAGCCGTTGTAATATCCCTGGATGGTGAAACTGGGCAATAGGGCGAGTAAGCCGCTGAATGTGGACACTTTCAGGTAGACGCGCGTGCCTGCATTTACCTTCTGCTGGAAGCCCAGCCATTGTTTGGCAGGCGTCAGCAGTCCCGCCGCAAGCGTAGACGCGGTTGTGACGTTCCCGTCAACGGCATCGGCTTCATTCGTAACGTTGCCGGATTTTTCGGATGAACTGGCATATTGCCGGACCTGCCGGGTGCATTGCGCATCGGCCGTCGCCGGCCAGGCGAGCCAGATCAGCAGTAATAACCTGCCCAGGAAATGTGAAGCGCGGGAAAAATATGTCTTCGAAGGATACGGCCTCATAGGCGGGATACGGCTGCGCGGGGATTAAAAAGCCCGCTGTAATACGAAATAAGCGATTATACCGCTGAAGGGACGTCGTGAATGGAGAATGAACAAAGATGGATAGGGATTACATAAAATGAACAGAATGAACAAGATAAGATTTTAGCCTTTGACAAATCATTACACTTGATTTATGCATTATCAACATTTTCAATTAGAATATTCTAATCATATTCATCCCCGGCTTTGAAAAGCCCCCCGTTCCGGCGGGCCTTACCATTAATCAGGAATCGCTATTTACTTCGGACCTGTTCCCATCACCATCCATCCCGCCGGCGTCGCCTGCACCCATGGTATTGTCTGCCCGGCGGACCGCATACGTTGCCAAAGGCATGAACCCAACGAAACCATAACCGCTGTTGAACCGCCAACCTCCACCTTTCCTCCCTGCGGACCCGGCAGCAACGATTTACATCCTTCAACACCCACACTTCCCGGGAAAAACAGCGTGCTCAGCCGGGACGCTTCCAGCGACAGCTGTTGATTTCCGTCATGCCCGACCTCCCCAACAAAAACGCTTCCTCACCTGCGGCGAAATGGCAAAAAGTGACGAATCCCCTTTTCCGGACACGAAATTCCCTATCTTGTGGGGAAACAAACAGACCAGCAGACCAAAGTCTTATCCTTGCATATGTTCGATGAGCGCCACATCTGGGCCAGGTTTTGCGAAGGGGAAAAAGCAGCCTTCCGGGAACTGTACGACCATTTTTACACGCGGATGTTCGTGTGGGGATGTAAATGGTTGAAAGGAGAAGAGGCCTTTGTCAGGGATACGTTGCATGATTTTTTCATATATCTCTGGGAACGGCGGGCCCGTCTTTCCCAACCCGCCCATCTCTCCGCCTACCTGCTCACTTCCTTCAAACGCCGTTTGACGGACGGGTGGGAAAAGGAAATACAGGCTTCCGGGCTCGACAACCTGGCCGATCAGTCCGAATCAGATTTAACCGAAGCGGAAACCTTTTCCGCGCAGTTCGCCCTCGTGCAGGCGGCGCTGGCCAACCTTTCGCCCGCGCAACGCGAGGTGATCGAGATGCGGTACCTCTCCGGGATGAGCCCCGAACAGATCGCCGCCCATAAAAACACCAGTCTCCGCACGGTGTACAACCTTATGCACCGGGGCATCACCCAACTCCGCCGCCAGGTAGGCAGCCAGCATTTGTTCTTTCTTTAACCCCGCTCCTTCCATCCTCCCAAAAAAAATTTCAAACCGTGTGGTAAATCCATCCCGGTTTTGCCTCTGTCCTGTTAAAAGAGGCACCATGGGGGAATTTACGGCTGCAAAACTGGCCACGCTACCATCTTTCATCAATTACTGCCACGGTACCGACCGCGCCGATGCCGCGTATTGGGAAAGCTATCTCGGGGAACATCCTGAAAAAGCGCCCATGATCGCCGAAGCCCGCGAGCTGGTCAGCATCGGCAGCTGGATGGCGCGCGGCGAAAAAGAAAAATCCGCCGCGCTCGACCGGCTCGATGCCTACCTGGCCACGCCGGTTGCGGTCCGCAGCCGCCGGCGTTACCTCCCCTATGCAGCAGCCGCCGCATCTGTGGCCGCCCTCATCGCCGCGGCGATCTTCCTCGCCCGGCCCAAACAATTGCCCATTGCGCCCGTCATCGAAACCGCCGCGCAAAACGCCCGCAAAAACCTTGTACTGCCGGATAGCAGCGTTGTATTGCTGGAACATGGCGCGCTGGTGGAACTGGAACATGGCTACGGCGATCATCGCCGCCTCGTACGGCTGGAAGGCACCGCGTATTTCAACGTGGCCGAAGATCCACACAAACCTTTCAGCGTAATGGCCGGCCAATACCTGATCACCGCGCTGGGCACTTCGTTCCGCGTGAGCATCCGGCCGGATAGTTTGCAGGTGCTGCTGGAAGAAGGGAAGGTGAAAGTGGAATATGTAGCCGGTAAAAAACCGGAGCTCATTGCCGTGCTTGGCCCGTCTGACCGGCTCGATCTCCGTCCTGGCGCTACCGCTGCGCCGCAGCGCAGTACTTTCCGGGCCGCCGAGCTCCACACCTGGAAAGCAGAAGAAATCGTATTCGACAATACGCCGCTCACCGAGGCCGTCCGCCAGCTGGAAGCGGTGTATAATATCCGGATAGCGTTGCAGGATTTCGATCCGAAAAAGGAGACTTTCTCGGGGAGGTTCCGCAACGACCGGCTGACCGAAGTGCTTGAAGTGCTTTGCTTTACATTAAACAAGCGATATGAGATAAACGAGGATTCTACCGAAATCATTATTCATTAATCAACCAACATAGCAAGCGTTATGCAATGTATTCGCCGACTGTTGTCTTCACGGACGACGCTACTCTTTATTGCCCTTACCTTACCGGTCCAGCTGCTGCCCGCGCAGGCGCTGTACGCCCGCCAGCAGGAAACGGCCGGTTTCCAAAAGGAACCCGTCGAGAAGGTTTTCAAAGCTTTGGGCGCCCGGTACAAGGTCCGCTTCTTCTATTCCGGTTCCGTGGCCGCGAAGAACGCCGTCATTTCCATGCCGCAAAACATCCGCAGCCTCGAGGAAGCGTTGCAGTACCTGTCGGAGCATTATGATTTCCTGTTCCGGCAGCAGGACAATATGATCAGCGTGAGCCTGAAAAGCGCCCGCTCGCTCGACCCCGTGTACCAGGAACGCATCGTGAAAGGGCGCGTGGGCCTGCTCGACGGCGACCGGATCATTTATGCGCCCGGTGTCACGGTTCGCGAGAGCGGCACCACCAGCGCCACCATCACCGATGAAAAGGGATATTTCAATCTCAGGCTGAAAGGCAACTCGTCGCAGCTCATCATCAGTTATCTCGGATATGAAACCAGCCAACAGGAAGCAGGTGCCAATACCATGCTCAACGTGACGCTGAAACCCGCCGTCCAGGCCATCCGCGAAGTGATCATCTCCACCGGCTACCAATCCCTTGCAAAGAAAAACACCACCGGCGCATATTCCTCCCTTTCACCGCAGGAGATCGAGCGCAGGAGCAGCCAATCCCTCAACCAGATCCTCGAAGGCAGCATCCCCGGCCTTACGCTGGCCACAAGGTATACCGGGCTGGCGCGCGACCGCCAGGCCGCCGGTGTGGACCTGCAGTTGCGCGGCGGCAGCGCCATCGCTGTAGACAGGAACCAGCCGCTGATCGTGGTAGACGGGTTCCCGGTGAACCAGTTGCCGGACAATATGAACGACGTGGAAAAGATCGACGTGCTCAAAGACGCAGCAGCCGCCGCCATCTGGGGAGCGCGTGCGTCCAACGGTGTGATCGTTATCACCACCCGGCGCGGAAAAGACGGGAAGGTCCGTATCAACTACGCCGCCAATACGTATTTCACGCAGCGGCCCGATTATTCGAAACTGCATCGCGCCTCGTCTGCCGATATTATGGATTATGACAAGGAACTGTATGACAAAGGCTACGTCATGCCCGTGCTCTTCGAAGGCAGTCCCAACGGCTATTCCCCGTCTTTCGACCTGCTTTTCCGTCTCGACCGCGGCGACATCGACGCCACTGAATTCGCCCGGCTGCAGGATTCCCTCGGCGGTATTTCCAATCAAAGCCAGATCCGCGACCAGTTGACGCGGACCGGCTTGCGGCAGAACCATTACCTTTCACTTTCCGGTGGCAGTGACCGTTACCGGTACATCATTTCCGGTTCATACGATAACAACAAACCGAACTTCCCCGGCAACAAAGACGAATCGTTCCAGCTCAATACCCGCAGCGATCTCGAAGTTACCCGCAACCTCCGTTTCAGCGTAGACGTCAACGCGGTGTTTGCCAACGCGAAAACGGGATCGAGTTCCAATTTCGACATCCAGCAACTGCCGCCTTACCAGTTGCTGCTCGATGGACAGGGGAACTACATCCGCGAGTTCATTGCATTCAACCAGGCCGCCAATTCGGACATCAAAAGCATGGGATATCTCGACAACGGCCGCAACCTCCTCGAGGAAGCCAGGCTGGCCAACAATGCCACCAGGCGCTTCGGCATCCGCACGAAAATTGGCGGGCAATGGAAAATCTGGAAGGGCCTCACGTTCAATACCGACTTCCTGTTCGACCGGTTGAAGACCAGCGGTAAAAACATCATGGACAAGAATTCCTATGCCGCCCGGTCCTACATCAACCGCTACGCCAACGTAGAAAACGGGAAAGTGGTTTTCAACATCCCCAACGGCAACATCCTCGACCAGACCGAAAGCACCAACAACAACTGGGCGCTGCGTTCCCAACTGAATTATACCACGCTCATCGATTCCAGGCATTTCATCAATGTGATCGCCGGTTACGAAATGAAGAAAAATGTGACGGAAGGGTTCGGGTTCAGAAAATTCGGGTATGACGACGAGCTCCTGGCATGGCAATTCATCGACCAGAAGAAACTGGCAATGCCGGGGCTGGTATGGTGGAACGGCCGCCCGCTCAGCTCCTTCGACCCCAACGCCCTGGACAGGTTCAATCAAAACGACGTGCGCGAACGCTCCTATTACGGGACCGCTGCATATACGTACGACGACCGCTATACCTTTACCGCCAGCTATCGTGTAGACCAGTCGAACATGTTCGGTGCCGACCCCAAATACCGCCGTACCCCGTTATGGTCGGTGGGCGGCGCCTGGAACATCGCCGGGGAATCATTCTTCAAAGTGCCTGCCGTGAACACCCTGAAACTCCGCGTGACCGCGGGCCTCACGGGCAACTACGACCGCACCACCACGCCCAAGCTGGTAGCTACCCGCAGCTTCCAGGCCTCCCTGGGCGACTACCGCGCCCGCGTCGACTATTATAACCCCAAACTGCGCTGGGAGCGCACCCGGACGATCAATACCGGCCTGGATGTGGGGTTGCTGAAAAACAGGTTCCAGGTTTCGGTAGATTATTACAACCGTTTCGGATACGATCTCCTCGGCTCCGTGGTCCTCGATCCTACCGTTGGGTTCACCCAGTTCAGGATCAACGCTTCGGAGATGACCAACAAAGGGCTCGACCTGGCAATCGAGGCCAAAATCATCGAAGGGCGCAAGTTCCGATGGTCGTCTCGCCTGAACGCAGGATACAACCGCAACAAGATCACCGACAACAAGATCCAGGACCCCAGCCCGACGATCAGCCGCGTGACCGGTGGCGGCACCTATGTGGAAGGTTACGCCCGCGAAGCACTGTGGAGCTACCGCTGGGCGGGGCTCGACGAGCGCGGCAATCCGCAGGTGTACGGCGACAAAGACGAGAAGGTGAAGCAGGCGGTGTTTTCCTCGCTGGTGAACAATGGCGTGTACAGGGCGCCTTATAGCGGAGGGTTTACGAACATCTTCCATTACAAAGACCTTTTCGCCAGCGCTTTCCTGACCTACAACTTCGGCCACATCATCCGCCGGTACACACCTGATATGAACGGTCTTGCCTTCGGCACCAACTACGACGCACGCGTTTCCGAGCGCTGGCGCAAACCGGGAGACGAAGCCTTCACCGACCTGGCGGCCATCACCCCATCGTGGGGACCGGACGATTTCTATGACGGCCGCGAACGTGCGATCCAGTATTCTACCAACAGCGAAATGCCCGGCGCATATATCCGCCTCCGCGAAATCCAGCTCGGGTACAAACTGCCCGCGGCACTCATCAAGCGCACGTTCCTGCAAAGCGTATCGTTCGTAGCGCAGATGAACAATGTGGCGCTCTGGAAGAAAAACAAATTCGGCATCGATCCAGAAGCGGTAGACCCCGTGACAGGCACTTACTTCCTGCCCGAACCCCGCGTAACCACATTCACTTTAAGGGTTGAACTGTAAAAATGAAGCACATGAAAAAAATCACACTCTATATCGCCGCGGCGCTCACGCTCACCGCGGGCGGCTGCAAGAAATTCCTCGAAGTGACGCCGAAAGGGAAAGTACTGCCCACCACCGTAACCGATTATGAAATGTTCATGAACGACCTGCTACTGGCCGATGCGGGATACATCATCACCGAATTCGCGACAGACGACCTCCTGCTCAACGACGAATTTGCGCGGAACAACAGCCGCAGTTCAAAAACCTACCTCTGGCAGAAAGAAACCATGCTGATCACCGATGTTGATGCCGACTGGAACCGTATGTATTCCAACATCTTCTATTGCAATCTCGTGCTCGATAAAATCGACGGCGCCACGGAAGGCACGGCTGAAGATAAAGCCCGGCTCAAGGCCGAAGCGAAAATCCACCGCGCATGGTACTACTTCCACCTCGCCAATATCTATGGCAAGGAATACACGCCGGCAACCGCAGGCACCGACCTCGGCGCCCCCTTGCTGCTCATCCCCGACCTGGAAGCCAAAACCTCCCGCGCAACGGTGCAGGCCATGTACGACCAGGTGCTCAAAGACCTGAATGACGCCATAAATACCGCATCGCTCCCCGAAAAGGGCCGCAACTTCGTGCATCCCGGCAAAGCCGCCGCCACCGCCCTGCTCGCCCGTGTACAACTCTATATGGGGCATTACGCAGAAGCTAAAACCGCCGCCGAAAAAGCGTTAACCTACAACGCAACACTGCTCGATCATAACACCTTCGTATTCGCCAACCCGGCAAAACCCTACAACGGCGTTACCAACAGGCCCTCGGCGGAAAATCACCCGGAAAACCTCTTCACCCGCAACAACGGGCAAACCAACAGTTTCACCCGTTTCATGATCAGCCCCGAACTGCTGGGCATCATGGGTGAAAAAGATCTCCGTTTCGTATTCAATTTCACCCGCATCCCGCCATCGGCGGCCACCCCGGCCGGAGCGTTCCCGGATTATCTCCGCGGAGCCGTGAACTTCAGCATCGGCGTGCCCGAGATGATGCTCATCAAAGCCGAAGTACTGGCCCGCAATAATGAGAAAGACGGCGCCGTAGCCCTGCTGAACACCATCCGCCAGAAACGTTTCAAACCCGGCGAATACACGCCCCTTTCCGCCGCCACCGCAGACGAAGCGCTGCAACTCGTGCTCCGGGAAAGAAGGCTGGAACTGCTCTACAAGGGCGTACGGTTGTTCGACCTGAAACGTCTGAACGCGGATCCCCGTTTCAGGAAGGACCTTTCGCGCCAGCACAACGGCCAGACGTATTCCCTGCCCGCCGGCTCGCCGAATTACCTGATGGAGATCGCGCCGAAAACAATCCAGATCAACCCTGCCATTCTTCCCAATATCAGAAACTAACCATTCCTGCCCGGGGCACGTCTTGCCCCGGGCTTAACCCGTTCCCACATGAAAACATCATTATACACCGCCGCCTTCCTCTTATCCGTTTCCAGCGGGTTTGCCCAGCAATTGCGGATCTCCACGCCCCTGCACACCGACGGGTCGAAAGTGACGGTCTATCGCGAATGGCCAACGCGCCAGCTCATCGACACGCCGCTCGTGAACGACGGACGCATTTCCATCCGGTTGCCCGACAGCGGACGGGCCGTGTATTCCGTTCAGCTGCGGAAGCCCTGGGCCAGCGCTACCGTATTCTCATCGCGCCAGCCCATCGACATCGTCATCGGGAAAGACACGCAAGTTGCCGTAAGGGGCGATGCGGTACTGCAAAAACTCGTTTCCTTCGAAAAAAGCCTCAAGCCGCTCGAAGCCGAATGGAACCGGGCCGGTACGGAATACGGCAATACGCAGGACATGGAAAAGAAACTCGTGCTTAGCGAAAAAATCAACCGCATGGCCGATGAAGTCCAGCAAAAACGGCTCAACTTCTCATTGCAGAACGCAGGTAACCTCGCCGGCGCCTGGAGCGCCTGGCAATACGCTTTTGCATGGAACGGCGCTTCCCTCACCAGGCTCATCCCCTCCTTCCGCCAGCAGCCATGGGCTGCCGCCACGCTCGCCAAATTGCAGGACAAACAGGCCGAAGCCGCCCTCGTCAATATGACCGGCAAACCTGCCCCCGCATTCGCTTTGCGATCGCTCGACGGGAATGTGGTGCGGCTGGACAGCCTGCTGGCCGGCAACCGTTACGTGTTGCTCGACGTATGGGCATCCTGGTGCACGCCCTGCCGCGCGGGCAACCGAAAGCTCGCGCCGCATTATGCCGCGCTGAAGAAAAAAGGCATTGAAATCGTTTCCGTTTCGGTGGATGAAAAAGACGACCTGTGGCGGAAAGCCGTGGCAGCCGATAAAATCCCCTGGCCGCAGCTGGTAGCGCCGGAAGGCATGAAAAGCGGGATCGTGGCGGATTACAAAGTGCAATCGCTGCCCGCTACTTTCCTGATCGACAAGTCCGGAAAAATCATCCGGCAGCATGTAGAATTACCTGAACTCGAAAAAATAGACTGATGCGATACACTGTATTGTTTGTTTTGATTTTAATGGGCGGGACGGGCGCTTCGGCACAACAGCTCCTCCTGAAGAACGTGACGGTCATTGACGGCGACGCCGCCGTGCAACCGAGGCGCGCGTCCGTGCTCATCAACAACGGTGTTATCCGGGAAATCTACACCAAAGTTCCCCGGAAACTCCCCAACACTGAAACGATCGACTGCTCCGGACGCTTCCTCGCACCCGGCCTCACAGACGCCCACGTTCACCTGGCCACCGTCATAGACGAAGACCTTTCCAAAGCACGGCAAGAGACAGACAGCATTTTGGAAAATATGGTGCGCCATGGCATCACCTCCGTCCGCGACATGGCCGGAGACGCGCCCTACCTCGCCGCCCTGAAGCGCGACGTACGTTCCGGCAAAACCATCGGGCCGGATATTTACTACGCCGCACAGTTTGCCGGGCCGGGATATTTCGACCTGATCCGCCGGTCGGGAAGAGACGGCGATCTTGGCAACAGCGCGTGGTATAAGGCTATTTTTCCGGGGGTGGACTTGCCGGCGGCGATGAAAGCGGCGCGCGATGCGGGTGTTTCCGGCATCAAGATCTACGCCGACCTCAGCGCCCAGCACCTCCGCGACATCACTACCGCCGCCCACCAGGCCGGTTTACAGGCCTGGAGCCACGCCGTCGTGTTTCCCTGCAAACCGGAAGCAGGCGTAGAAGCAGGCGTCAACAGCATGTCGCACGCCAATGATTTCGCGTTCCAGCAACTGCCCGGCGATACGCTCGAGATCGGCAAATCCTGGGGCGCGCTGTACAAAAAGGATTTCCGGCTGGATACCGTTGTGATAGAAAAACTCGTGCAACGCATGGCAGCCAAATCCATCTTCCTCGACCCCACCGTTTTCCATGCCGAAAACAACAAGATGCACAGCGCCGCCGCCGTAACCCGGATCGCGCATCGCAATGGCGTAAAAATCGTGACCGGCACCGACTGGATCTATCCTACAACCGGCGAAGTACCGCTGCTCCAGGAAATGCTGCTGCTCCAGCAAAAATGCGGGATGAATGCGGCGGAGATTATCCAGGCGGCTACGCTCAACAGCGCCAACGTTTGCGGTGTCTACAACCACGGCAGGGTGCGCCCCGGCATGCGGGCAGACCTCCTGCTGCTCGACGCCGATCCGCTGCAAGACCTCCGCGCGCTGTTCCGGCCCGTGCAGGTGTTCCTGAAAGGCAAACCCGTTCTTTAATAGATAGTGGTCAAATAAGTAAAAGCCCGCCGGAATTGACCTGACGGTATTATTTCCTGTCTGACATGACGCGATATGCAGGGTCTTCGATGATATTAACATCGATTACCGATGCCGCGCTGGTCAATAACCGCCTGCAATCGTCGCTAAGATGCCGGAGATGCAGTTTTTTACCGGCCTGCGCGTACCGTTC
Source organism: Chitinophaga rhizosphaerae (assembly GCF_003958645.1). Lineage (GTDB taxonomy): Bacteria > Bacteroidota > Bacteroidia > Chitinophagales > Chitinophagaceae > Chitinophaga > Chitinophaga rhizosphaerae. The sequence continues at coordinate 30,013 of NZ_RXLO01000015.1, read as the reverse complement.
CGTGAGTTTATTCAATGCGTCGATCCCGCTCATATCCGCGACCCTGCTATCTTTAAAGTCGATAATCACTTCTGCCGGATCGCCCGGGACGTCGAACTTTTCATTAAATGCCGATACGGAACCGAAGAATAAGGGGCCGTAGATTTCGTAATGTTTCACCCCCTGGTCATCGATGTATTTCCTGGCGCGGATCCTTTTGGCGCTCTCCCAGGCAAACACCAGCGCGGAGATGACGACCCCGATAAGGACGGCCAGCGCCAGGTTGTGTAACCATACGGTAATCACCGCTACCAATATACCGACAAAAATATCCTGCCGGGGCATTTTATTGATGATCCGGAAGCTGGCCCATTCGAACGTGCCGATGGCCACCATGATCATTACGCCCGTCAAAGCCGCCATAGGCAACAGTTCTATAACAGGCGCACCAAAAAGTATGATGATGAGTATCGTGAGGGAAGCGATGATACCGGACAAGCGCGCCCGGGCGCCCGCAGAAAGGTTCACCAGCGTTTGCGCGATCATCGGGCAACCACCCATTCCGGTAAAGAAGCCATTGGCGATATTGGCCGCTCCCTGCGCCATACATTCCCGGTTGCTGTTCCCCTTCGTTCCGGTCATTTCATCCACCAGGTTCAAAGTCAGCAGCCCCTCCGTAAGCCCAACTCCAGCCATGATCAGTGCATATGGGGCGATGATCGTGAGTGATTCCAGGCTAAAGGGGATCATCGGGATATGGAAAGCCGGGAAACCGCCGCTCACCGAAGCAATGTCTTTCACTGTTTTCGTATCGATCCCGAAAACCAGCACCAGTACAAACACAACTACAATGGCCACCAGCGACGGCGGCACCTGCTTCGTTATCCTGGGCGTTATCAGCACGATCCCGATGGTTAAGGCTACCAATCCTGCCATGATCAGCAGCGGCGTTCCCGCGAGCCATTCGGATTGTCCGTTCACCGACGTTTTGAACTGTTCCAACTGAGCCATAAAAATGATCACGGCCAATCCGTTCACGAAACCGTACATCACGGGCTGCGGTACGAGGCGAATGAACTTCCCCCATTTCAACACCCCGATCAGGAACTGGATCAACCCCGCCATCGCTATGGCGCCGAATACATATTCTATACCGTGCGATCGCATCAGGGCGATCAGCACAACCACCGTAGCGCCCGCTCCACCGGAAATCAATCCCGGCCTCCCCCCCAGCACGGAAGTTACCAGGCCCATGATAAATGCCGCATACAGCCCTACCAAAGGCGGGAAACCTGCGAGAATGGCGAATGACAGCGATTCCGGCATCATTGTCATAGCAACGGTTAGGCCGGCGAGTATTTCATGCCGGTAATTGATCTTCGTAGAAAAATCGAACAAGTTGAAGTACGCCTTCATATCAAATTTTGAATATTACATGTGCGGATACCGGTACGAACTGGCAGGCCCATGCGAAGCAATGAGCGGTCATGATCAGGATTTGGCGATCATGGTGGCGTAACGGGGGAAAATGAGGTTCGTCTTTTCATCCGGATGCGAAGGTATAAAAAAAAAATTGCGCCGGGCCCAAAAGAGCCCGGCGCCTGTATGTATATCAAGGACGCTTTTATCGTACCGGGATGAACAGCACTGCATCCGCGACCACAACCCCATCCGCACCGTCTGTCGTGATTTCCACATATCCTTTCCCGCCTTTGGTGAGCTTCACCGTACCCAGGTCTACCCACTCGCCCGACGTTTGTCCTTCCACCTTCACTGCATCCGCCGCGAAATCCAGCGGTTTCACGGATTTGCCGTCGGTCGATATTTTGATGCTGGTATGGTTCGACATATCCGCCTGTTTGGGCACATAGGAATACACCTTGTAGATGCCGCTGCGCACTACTTTCGGCGTGAAGCGCACCGTGCCGGCGGCGCCTTTTTCCGACACATAGGCCGACGGGCCGTACGCGCCGCGGTTGATCTTCTTCCAGTTGCCGGTCACGGTCACCTGCTGCTGATCGTCGTTATCCACGAGGATCTCCGCCGTGGCGTTGGTAGCCAGGGGCCGCGCGCGCAAGGTTTCCCGGAGCTTGGCTACGTCTACCTGCTGTACCGTCTGCTTCGCGTCGATAGCCATGGACGCGGCAGTGGCGGCCGATTGGCCCAGCACCATGAACACCGGCTCCATTCGGATGGAACCGTAAGCGATGTGGGAGGCCGACAGGCAAATGGTTACCAGCACGTTGCCGCAATCTTCCGCTTTCGGGATGATGGAACGGTACGAAATAGGGTAAGGCCCGAACCCGCCGATCTGTACATCGCCTTCGTTTTTCACCATGCCGTCTACGATGATGCGCTGGCAGTTGTGGGAATCCATGGTATAGGCGGCCATGCCCACGCCATCGTCGACCGTTGCGCGGCCTTCGCAATTGGCCTGCGTCATCACGTAAGCGCCGACCATGCGGCGCGCTTCGCGGACGTACATCTGCGGCGACCAGTTCCCGAATTCCACATATTCATCTTTCGGATACCCCCATTGCAACATTTCCTTGCGGAGATTTTCGGGCATGCGGGGATCGTGGCCGATGAAATACAGCAACCCTTTATTGTACAGCTCGTGCGCTTTCGTGATGTTGGCGCGGGTAGCATAATCCGCTTCGGGATAGTTCCAGTTCATGCCGATCATGTCGGTGGAAAAGGAACCGTTGTTGTTGATGTCCGTTTTATGATTCGGCATGCGGTCGAATTTGAGGATGCCGTTGAGGTTGCCCGGTTTGATGCGGTTCACCACCCGCAGCAGCAGTTCGTAGCGCGTGGAGTCATATCCTTCCGGACGGGTGATGGGCACCCTGTTTTCTGGCTGGTTGGACAGGCAGATGCGGAAATTGTAGGCCTGGACTTTTTTGTCGCCCACGCCCTGTGCTGCCAGGGGCTCGGTGCTGATGCCCCAGAGCACACCGCTGGTGGGGTCGCCGGGGATTTTGTAGGGATCGATGCCTTCGGGGAACTGGTGCTTGTCGCGCAGTTGCACGCCGTTATACGTTTCGCCGTACTGCGCATTGGCTTCGCGGCCCACCGTGTAGGAAATGCCCGCCAGCGCGAGGAGGTCGCCTTCGTAGGAGCAATCGATATACATTTTCGCGCGGACGGTGGAGACTTTGGGAGTCCCTCCCACGGAGGATTCCAGTTGTATTTCCGTCACCTTGCCACCTGATTTCTTCACTTTGGTGATGCGATGGTCATAGACGATATCGAGCGCCGCTTCCTGCACGTATTGCTTAAACACTTTTTCGGCGACGGACGGTTCGAAAATCCAGGTCTCGAATTTCCCGTAATGCTTCCCGATCCTGCGGTAATAATCGCGGGAAATGCCGGAGATGGCGTATTTGTTACCGATGTCGGTATATCCCAAACCGCCGGAAGTGAGGCCGCCGAGGCGTTTGCCGGGCTCTATCACCACCACGGATTTATTCATCTTACTGGCCGTGTAAGCAGCGATCACGCCGGCGGAAGAGCCGCCGTACACACAAATATCCACTTCCCTCACCTGCTGCGCCACTACGCTGCCGGGCAATGCCAGCAGGCAAAACAGTACTGTCTTTCTGATTGTTTGCATCTTTTTTCAATTGGATTAGTAACCGGGATTCTGATCCTTCACGGGATCTATGGCTTTGTTATAATTCGTTTCTATCACCGGGATCGGCCAGAGCAGGTGCCTGTCGGCCATTGTCTTTCCTTTCCCGGCCAGGATGGCCTGTTTGGCGATGCCGAGGCGCTTCAGATCGAGCCACCGCTTCGACTCCCCGCAATTTTCATACCCGCGTTCGCGCACTACCAGGTCGATGAACGCCTGCTTGCCGCTGTAATCGGCCAGTTTGAAATCTACCGCCGGATCGGCCGTCAGGGGATTTTTTCCGTAAGCCCTGCGGCGCACCATATTCAGTTTCTCCATCGCGTCGGCATTCGGCGCACCCGCCTGCGCCACGCATTCCGCATAAAACAGCAGGATGTCGGCATAACGGTACATCGGATAATCGTTCCCCCCGGCCGAAACCGCCTGTTTGTCCTTGAACTTTTTCAGGAGGATGGTGGTAGACCCGAGGCCGAACGTTTGCGGGTACCAGTTAAATGTATAGCGCAGATCGTTCTTATCCCAGCTTTTGATGAAAGGATTTTGTTCCGTATCGCTGTAAAAAGTATAATATCCTCCCGGCGGATAAAACCCGGAATTGGGGTAATGGCAGTACATGGGATACGAAAACCCTTGTCCATTGGGCACCCGCGCATATTTCAGGTAAAATATCTCTTCCGGGGATGTGGATATATCTGCACCGAAAACTTTCTCGAAATCTTCCGCGACATCCACTTTCACGAGGCTGAATTTCCCGGAAGCGATGATGGCGCCCGCCATGTCGCGCGCTTTATCGTACTGGTGCAGGTTCATGTACACATCTGCCAGCAGCGCCCTGGCCGAAGATTTCGACGGCGCGCCGCTCAGCCGCGGGTTATCCGGCAATTTCGGTTCCGCCCATTCCAGGTCTGCCAGGATGAATGCATACACCTGCTCCTCCGAGTTGCGCGCCAGCTCCCGGTCGTTCATGTTCTTTTCATCGCGGACCGGTACGCCGCCCCAGTTGCGGACGAGGTAGAAATAGTTGAGCGCACGCAGGAATTTCGCTTCTGCCAGGTACATATCCACCTGCGCTGGCGACAACTTCTTCCCCAGCGGCGCCCTTTCGATTACGATGTTCGCATTGCGGATGGATTCGTAAAACGCGGCCCACATATCGCCCACGCGGGTCACATTGGTTTGATCGAGCCCCGTGAAATCGTTCAGCGGCGCGTGGCTGCCGCGGCCGTACATGTATTCGGTGTAAATCTCGTGCTGGCATTCATACAATGCGCCGAGCGTGCTGCCGCGGCGGATGGGCACGTAAATGGCGTTGAGGCCCGCTTCCACTTCTGCCGGCGTATTATAGAACAGTTCCGCTGCGATGGACCGCGGTTTTTCCTCGAGCGCGCCGGTACAGCCCGCCATCACCAGCATCGTTAATATCAGTATTGCAATTTGTTTCATAATGGAGGATTGGAAGATGAAAAATGATCAGAACCCGCAGCGGATGCCCACCGTCACCGATTTGCTCATCGGGTAGATGGAATAGTCGATACCTTGCGAGATGGAATTGGAGCCGCCGTAGGCGTTCACTTCCGGATCGTACCAGGAATATTTCGTGAACGTGATGAGGTTTTGCCCGCTCACGTACACCTGTGCGGAACGGAACCATTTCGCCATGTTGGAAACAGGCAGGTTATACGCCAGCTGTATGTTGCGGAAACGCAGGTACGATCCGTCTTCCACGAACCTGGACGACATGTTCGCCGTCAGCGTCCGCGTAATGCGGGGATATTTGGCGTTGGTGTGCTGCGGCGTCCAATGGTTGTCGAACACTTCGCGGGGCAGGTTGAGGCCCATACCGAGGTCCAGCGCGCCAACGCGGTTCAGGTTGAACAGGTCATTGCCCTGCGAGCCCTGGATGAAAACCGTCAGCTCGAACCCTTTATACGAAGTCACGGAATTGAGGCCGTAGATGAAATCCGGGTTGGGATCGCCGATGAAGGTTTTGTCGGCCGCGTTGATCATCCCGTCTTTGTTGATGTCTTCGTACTTAAGGTTCCCCGTTTCCGTGTACCCGATTTCCTTATACCCGTAAAACACGCCCAGGGGCTTGCCTTCGCGTAAAATGTTGATGAAATCCTGTACGGAACCGGTGTAGAATGTTCCGCCGTTGATATCCTGTCCGTTATACAGTTTCAGCACCTTGTTCCGGTTCAGCCCGAGGTTGGCGCTGAGGTTCCACGACACTTCGCGCGCCTGGAACAGGTTCGCTTCCACGCCGATCTCGAAACCCCTGTTCTCGATCTCGCCTACGTTCTGCACGGTGGTAGCATAGCCCATCGAAACGGGCAGTTTCACGTTGTTGAGCAGGTCGCGGGTCTTTTTGTGATACACGTCGAAGGTGAAGCGCAGGTTATTTTTCAGGAACGCCGCATCAACGCCCAGGTCCGCCTGGCGCGTTACTTCCCAGCGGAGATCCCCCGGCAGCGTGGCTCCCGGTGCAAATCCGATCCCCAGCTGATCACCGAAAATGGTATTGAGCGATCCGAGCTGGCGAAGCGTGGAGTATGGCCCGATAGACGGGTTGCCCGACAATCCCCAGCTGGCGCGCACCTTCAGGTCGGAAACAACTTTGGAACGTTTCAGGAACGGTTCGTTGGAAGCCTTCCAGGCGATGGCGGCCGACGGGAAATTCTCCCACTGCTGCCCGTCGGAATAACGGGAAGAACCGTCTCTCCGGATGCTCGCCGTCACCAGATATTTATCCTGGAAGGAATAGTTCACCCGGCCGAGATACGACAGCAGCGCCCATTTCGCGTAGCCGGAAGAAGGGATCCCCGGTGTGAGGGCGCCCTGCAGGTTCCCCGTGTTCACCACATTGGAAAGGAAACCCGTCCCGGAGCCGTTCATGCTCGTCGAAACCTTGTCCTGGTAAGTGAAACCCGCCATGGCCGTGATGGAATGATCGCCGAAAGTATTGGTATACGTAGCCACGTTCTCGTTCAGCAGGCTCGTGTATTGCGAAGTATACACCGCCGCATTGCCGACGTTGTTCGTAGTAGGCTCGATGTTCTGGAACTGGTCTGTCCGGTCGTTCAGATTGTCTATACCGCCGGAAATGCGGATGGAAAGGCCTTTCATCGGCTTGATGGTCAGCGCCGCATTGGCCAGCACGCGATCGCCCTGAATTTTGTCTGTCCGTTCATTGATGAAAACGAGCGGATTGATAATTACGTTCGAGATAAAGGGATACGCCGTGTTCAGGCGGCGGTAGCTGCCGTCCGGCAAATAGGGCGAAAGCGAAGGCGGCGCCATGAGCATCCCCGAGATCAGGTCGCTCCCGCGGTTGCCGAGCCCGGAATTCTGGCGGGCGCTGTTGAGGCGGGTAAGGATCGTGTTGACAGATACGCTGAAAACCTTGCTGATATCGTGCTCGATGTTACCGCGGAGGTTATATCGTTTATAGTCGCTCGTTTTCACGATCCCGTCCTGCAGGAAAGCGGAGCCGGAGAGTGAGAAGCGTGTTTTATCCGTTCCGCCGTTGACGGTGGCGCTGAAATTGTAGATCGGCGCCGTGCGCAGCACGATGTCCTGCCAGTCGGTACCGGGATTTTTGCTCAGGCTGTCGATATGCGCTTGCGTGAAATACTCCGCCACACCGTCGTTGCGGGCCTGTTCGTTATACAGGAGCGCATATTCGCGGGCGTTCATGAGGTCCATTTTTTTGGAAACGAACTGCCAGGTGTATCCCGCGTCGATGTCTACTTTCGTCCGTTCGCCTTTCCGGCCGCCTTTGGTGGTGATCATCACCACGCCATTGGCGCCGCGCGATCCGTAGATGGCGGTGGAAGAGGCGTCTTTGAGGATTTCCATCGACTCGATATCCGCATTTTGCAGGAAAGTAGGATTGCCGTCGTACGGGAAACCGTCGATCACATACAGCGGTTCGTTGCCGCCGAGGATGGAGTTGGTGCCGCGGATGCGGACGGAAACCCCGCCGCCCGGGGAGCCGCCGTTCTGGATCACGCGAACACCGGCCGCACGGCCGTTAAGGGCTTGCATGATGTTGGTGGACGGGAATGCATTGATCTCTTTGGATTTCACCTGGCTGAGGGAACCGGTGAGGTCGCTTTTCCGGACGGTGCCGTACCCCACTACCACGAACTCGTCTGCACTGGCGGCCTGTGCCGTGAGCGTAAACTGCATGGGTTGCCCGATCAGTGCGGTTTTCTCGGCGCTTTTAAACCCGATGTAGGTGACTTCGATCACCGTTCCCCGCGCCACGCGCAGTTTGAAATAGCCTTCGGCGTCGGTCACCGTACCCTGGGAACCGCTGCCTTTTACGGCCACCGTGGCACCGGGGAGCGGCGAGCCTTCGACGTCGAGCACGCGGCCGGTGATATTGAGCATCGTATCCTGGACGAATACTTTTACGGGAGACAAAGGGGAGAAAACGGTCCGCTGTTCCTTGATAACGATATTTTTCCCGATGATCGAATAGGAAAGCGGCTGGCCTTTGAGCACCAGTTCCACGGCTTCTTCCAGCGGAAGGTTGTTCGCCTTCACGTTGATGCGCGGCGCTTTGTCGATCAGCAGATGATCATAAAAAAATACGTAGCCTGTTTGTTTTTCGATCGTCCGGAAGAGTTTTTCGAGAGAGGCGTTCTTTTCCGAAAGCGAGACCTGCTGCGCCAGGCTTTTTGCGCTCACCTGCAGGCACGCAGCGAATAGCAAAATGGCGGAAAACTTCATACACAACAGCGTTTTGTAAATCCATCGCCGCGTAAAATACCGCGTACAAATAGCACTAATTTGCATAATTTTGGTTTGTTAGGGTAATAAAAGTCCCGCCTGGCTGAAAGGCCAGGAACGTGGAATACCGTGGAAATCCATTTGTCATGGTTTGCCCTTACATCCTTGCCGGGTCCGACTGCCATCGGGTCCGGTTTTTTTTATGGGCGAAACCGTTTACGGAGAGATTATGTCGGTTTTTTCTTCATAACGATTATGACGGTGGAATGATGATAGATGATTATGGTATAACGATGATCTTTTTCCCTTCTATTCTGAACCGGATGCCGCTAAGCTCCAGGATTTTCAATACGTCTTTCACACTGCTGCTCCGCGCTATCTTACCACCGAATTCACGGTCGGGAACAGCGCCTTCGTAGGAGATCTCCGCATCGTACCACCGCCCTACCTGGCGCATGACGCCGGGCAGCGATTCGTGGTTGAAATGGAAATACCCGTTCTTCCAGGCCACGGCTTCCTCCACATCCACCCCGTCCTGGATGCTCATGTTCCCGGCGGGATGGGCAGTTACCTGCTGGCCGGGGCGCATGTCCAGCGAATGGCCGCCCTGGCCCACCTTCACGGCGCCTTCGAGCAAGGTGGTGCGCACGGTGGCTTCGTCTTCATACGCCATCACGTTGAAATGCGTGCCGAGCACCTGTACCGTCATGTCTTTCACCTGCACGCGGAACGGCTGCTGCACATTCTTCGCGATCTCGAAATACGCCTCGCCGCGAAGTTCCACCACGCGTTCCTTGCCGTTGAAAGCCGTCGGGAACCGTAGGGACGATGCGGCATTCAGCCAAACGGACGAGCCATCGGGCAGGATGATGCGGAATTGTCCGCCGCGGGGCGTGGCCAGCGTGTTGTAGGCCACTTCTCCCTGCGCGCCGGCGCCCTGGTAGGCCAGTTGCCCGCTGTCCAGCTTGATGACCTGCACATCGCCCTGGCTGGCGATGGCGCCGTTGCCTGCCGTATCCAGCGTGATGGCCTGGCCGCCTGCGAGGTACAAAACCGCCTTGTTGCCGCCCGGGACCACCTGCAGTTGGGCCTCCGCGGCCGCCACAAGGGGTTTGGGACCGGATGTACGCATCCAGAAAAACGCGACGGCGGCGATCGCCAGTACGGCTGCCGCAGCCCAGACGGGACGCATTTTCCGGACGATGGCTGGCTGCCGAACGGGTTTGCCGGCGCCGGAAAGTATCCGGTGGCGGATGGCGTCCATCCGCGCGGGGTCTGCCTGGCCGTGCGCCGATTTGTCGCGCAGCATGCCGCCCACGGCCTGCTCCCATTGCCGGCGCATGTCCGGATCGCCGAGCGAGTCCAGCAGCCGGGAGGCTTCTTCCTGGCTCAGTTCTTCGTTCAGGTAACGTTTGAGTAAGTTGGAAAATGTCTGTTGGTCCATAACGTGCGATCGGGTTGCCGGCGGGGCCGGTTCGTATGGTAAAGACGCACAGCTCCGCGAAAGGGAGGTGCCGGAATCGAAAAAAATTTTTCAGGAAAGTAAAATCAGCGCCCAAAGCGCGCTCATAGCTCCGGAGGGATGGTTGGAAAGGGCTTTCCGCAGCGTGGCGATGGCCTGTACGATATAACTTTTAATGGTAATCCGTGAAACGCCCATGGTGGTGGCGATCTCTTCGTGCCGCATCCCTTCGAACCGGCTGAGGGTGAACGCCCGCTGCTGTTGCGGCGGCAGTTGCCGGATAGCGGTCAGCACGCATTGTTCCAGTTCCCGGAATTCCGCTGCATGATCGGCCTGCTGCCCGCCACCTTCGTGAAGGAACTGGAGCACGTATCGCCGGTAGGCATCGCCCGATGCGAGTTTACGGAAACGGGTGTAGATGAGGTTGCGGGCTGTGATGAAAAGATACCCTTCCAGCCGCGCCACTTCCTCCAGCTCCGCCCGCTTTTCCCACAGAATGGTGAATACGTCCTGCGCAATGTCTTCCGCGATGGAAGCAGATTTTGTGAGGGCCAGCGAGGTGGAATAAACGGCATCCCAATACCGGTCGAACAGCGTACGGAACGCCTCTTCGTCGCCACGGGCGAGAAGGCGCAGCATTTCGCTATCAGGATGTGGAATTTCGTGCATGACCGGAAAAAAGAAATTGGCTGATAAACTGTGGAAATAAAATTAGTAAAAATTCCGAAGCCACAAATTATAAAAGCCCCGGCAAAAAACCGGGGCTATGCACAACATGCGGGATCGTTCCCAAATTCGATCAGGGATTGCGGAAAGAGCCACGAAAAAATACTATCTGCGGTAAACGGTCACTTTCAAAAACGTAGCAGGGATCAGCGTGGTGCCGGCGGTGCCGCTTTCATTCCTGTCATTGAACAAGGTTTCCAGCTCCTGCTGCAATTCGGCCGCTTTCCCGTTCTTCTCCGCGGCTTCGTAGGCATTCATGGTAGGGCCGTAAAACTGGCGGAAGCGGCCGAGGAATTCGGTGGGCGAACAATCGATCCCGAAATGGAAGGTTTCCCTTTCGAAGGAAATATCGTCCTTCGACACGCCGGCGTTCACGAAACGCTGTGTCACGTGGTCTTCCACGCCCCAGAGCATCGGGCTCACGAAACCCTCGGGCGGCGGCGGTGTGTAGGCGGAACTGATCTTCAGTATCTGCGCCACCAGCGTCGGATCTCCCGGGATCCAGTTGCCCATGACGATGCGGCCGCCGGGCCGGGTCACGCGCACCAGTTCGCTGGCCACATCTTGCGGTTTTGGCGCGAACATGGCACCGAAAATGCTCACGGCCAGGTCGAACTGCTGATCGCCGATGCCCTCCAGGTTGGAGGCATCGCCTTCACGGAACTCAATGTTGGCGAGCTTCTCCGCCTCGGCACGCCGCTTTCCGGCCGCCACCAGGTTGCTGGCGATATCAACACCGAGCACCTCCGCGCCCAGCTTCGCTTCGGGAATGGCCGTGGTACCGTCGCCACAACCCAGGTCCAGCACCTTCATGCCCGGGGAAACACCCAGCCGGGATACGAGCGCCGCACCGCTTTCGCGCATGCTCTCCGCAATTTTGGTGAAATCGCCTTTCTCCCATAACGCTTTGTTTGGATTCATTTTGATTGGATTTTAACATGAAAAAATTCGTGTCGCCACGATTGGGGTTTATTAAATGTGTATGATTTGGGGTGATGTTGACAAATGCGAAATTAACTACAAACAGGCGTCGGGACTTGACTTCCGGGTCTAAAGAATTGACTTAAAAGCTCAGCTGCGGGGAATTCCGGAATTTCAGTAAATTTAAGGATAATTATGCTCAACTTCTATGAACGTATATGGCAGCATCCCTAATTTTACCGCCAGTTCACCTGCCGCCAATCGCTCATATGCTTATGCGCAACCTGGCTATTTCTTTCCTGCTCGTCTTCTGCAGCACACTATCCGCCACCTCACAATCCATTCCGCCCGGCATGAACGGTGTGCCGGCCTGGTTCTCGGCGTGGGACTTCGTTTGCGGAACTAAATTCGGCACATCTCCCACAACGCCCGTCATTTTCCTGTACGACGATTCCGCGTATTATTCGACTGCCCCGGTAGCCGCTACAGACAAGCGTTTCAACTGCCCCGGCCCCGGCGGCAAAACGCTGGAATGGTATACCGGCACGCATGGCGGAACGTTGCGCATCCCCGATGGACAATCGGTCCCGCTGGGCCTCATGTCTTTCGCCGCGGCGGATCCTGCCGGTCACCCGTTCTTCGTGATGGCCGTTCCCGGTTTCTGGGAAAAAGCCGGCGTACAAAGCAAGGAGCTCGGGCTGGACAAGCTCGTCACCGCCGTGTTCCTCCACGAATTCGCGCACACCCGCCAGCAGCGGGGAATGGGCGCTACGGTAACCGCCATCGAGCAAAAACATCCGTTCAAAGATCCGCCGCTGTCAGACGATATCGTACAGCATACGTTTTCCAAAGACAGCGCGTATGCCGAAAGCTGGCGAAAGGAAACCGGCCTGTTTTACCAGGCTGCATTTCACGCCGATAAACAGGCGAAGAAAAAACTGACCTGCGAGGCGTTGCGGATGCTGCACGAGCGGCAGGCGCGTTATTTCACCGGCGACAAACAGATTTTACGGGAGCTGGACGATATTTTCCTGACGATGGAAGGATTGGGGCAATTTTCGGGGCTTTATTGGCTGCAACATCCGTCTGGCGGAGGTTTCACATACGACAACGCCGTGGAAGGGATGCGGCGGAAGCGGAATCAATGGTCGCAGGAAGAAGGGCTGGCCATGTTCCTCGTCCTCGATCAACTCGAGGCTAAAAAATGGCCGCGGCGGGTGTTGTCCGACGAGCCGGAAACGATCGTGGAATTATTGCATTCGGCATGCGGTTGCCCTTAAAAAGCAAAAAGCGGGAAGACAGGCTTCCCGCTTTTAGTTTATGCGAATTTTTTGGTGTCGAGGTAGCGATGGCTTTGTTCGATGCTTTTGAAGATATCGCCCTTGCTTTCGTCCTGCTCCACGAACCATTCCTTCAGGCCTGCTTTTTTGCGCGCTGCGAAAATGCGGTCGAAGTCGATGGAACCGTTGCCCACTTCCGTAATGTCTTCCGACCCCTTTTCGAGGTCTTTCACGTGCCAGAGCGGGAAGCGGCCAGGGTATCTTTCGAACCAGGCCACGGGGTCCTGTTTCGCTTTCACCGCCCAGTAGAGGTCCATTTCCATGTTCATCATCGCGGGATCGGTGTTTTTGAGGAGGTATTCGTATAAGATGGAGTCGTTATACTTTTCGAATTCGAAATCGTGGTTGTGATAGGCGAACCCGATGCCGGCGGTTTTGGTTTTTTCGCCGGATTTGTTCAGCAGTTCGGGCAGTTTCGCATAGAATTCGCCGGTCCTTTCCTGGGGGAAGAGGTAAGCGCAGGCCATGTATTTCGCGCCGATGGCGTGCATGTCTTCCACGGCTTTATCCCAACCGTCGAGCAATGTGCCTTTCATTTTCATGGCGTGGCCGGGCAGGTGGTGCGAGCTGAGTACCTGCATGCCCGTACCCGATAAAATGGATTTGAATTCCGAAACGCTTCTTCCAAAGAAGGTGCCGTTGTAGCCGTAAATTTCCAGTTTGTTGTACCCGAGCTTGGACAAGCGTTCCAGGGTGCCGGGGAGGTCTTTCGCTACCGCATCTCTCACCGTATACAGCTGGATGCCCAGTTTTTTGGAGGCCGGAAGGCTGGCCCAGAGGGAGGAGGTCGACAGTCCGGCTGCACCGATCGCCAGCGATTTGATAAAATTTCTTCTTTGCATACAGCGTAGATATGATTTGGGTGAAGATAGACGCCGGGCCCACTGTTCAGACCCGATCCGCATGCAATGATAGAAAAAACCCCTGGTATTTGGCGAGGTAAAACTGTTCGACGGGAATTAAATCCAATCTGCCTCAGGGCCTGCATCGGCCTGGCCAGGGCTTAGCCGAACTGTCCGGGTTGGTAGGTACCTACTGCCGCGGGGTTGGGGAAAGCGATGTTGAAACGGTTCCAGGTGTTGATGGAAGATACCACCAGCGTGAGATCGATCAATTCTTCGTCGGCAAAGAATACCTTCACGCGTTTGAACGTTTCGTCGGGCACGTTGCAGGCGGTTACCGCTTCGGCCCAGTCCAGTGCGGCTCTTTCGCGGTCGGAGAAGAACGGCGTTTCCCGCCAGGCGGCCAATGCATACAAGCGTTGCTCCGTTTCGCCGTGGGCCCGGGCGTCTTTTGCATGCATATCCAGGCAAAACGCGCAACCGTTGATCTGCGATACCCGGAATTCTATCAGGTGTTGCAACTTCGCTTCGATCGGCGATTTTTTCAGATACGCACCTATTCCGAAAAGCGTTTTGAGGGCGCCCTGCCCCTTTTCAATGAAATTAATCCTTTGGTCCATTTTTTTATTCGTTTTACTATACTAATAAGAATCGAATTCCCTCAAATTGGACACCTTCCCCAATATTTTTTTAATAAATTGAATATCAAGACTATATATCATTTTGCAGCAGATGTGGCGCTGGTAGTTCCGTTTCTCCGCAGCATTTCCTGCATGCCGGTGGATGCATGACGCATTCCTGAAATCATCCCAAATCCTCGAACGGATATTTCCGTTCGCTCCAGAACGCGTCCAACGCCAGGATCCTCGGCTTGAAAAACGAGATCAGCGCCGGCCAGTCCTCCTGACGCAACACGCTCACGCCGGGCAGCACCTTATAAATGCTGCTGATGGTTTTCCCAAAATCATCGCGCTTGTGCAGCTCCCAGGTCCAGGTTTCGCCGAGATGGCTTTCGAGCGCGGATTTGAATTCCCGGAACTGCTCGAAGAAAAGTTCCTGTATGCCAGCATCAGGGTGGGCGACTTCAATGGCGATGGCAGCCTCGCGGTGGCCGGCATGCATCCGGAAATAGATATGCTTCACGCCCGTTTTGTAATTGGTCCAGTTCACGCGGCCGCCATCCGCAGACATGTGCGGGGCGATGTACTGGCCGAAAGCGGTCCAGAAAGCTTCTCTGATACGGGAGGTTTCTTCTTTTGAATACAAATCCGGTAATATTTTGGCAGCTGCAAGTTAGGATTTTGAACGCTATCATTTGAAAACCCGGCCGATATTCCAGCATCGCAGTAATACGTGGAAACACCTTATTAAATTGGCCCTGCGGATCGGACGACTGCGATCCCCGAACTAATCCGTACCTTCGCGCATTCCAGGTCAGGAAATGTAAATTTCGGGATGGTCCAGCTTCTCCAACAATACCACGACAACCGCGACGCACAGGAAGCCATCAGGCTGATCGCCTATACCCGCCAGTCGGTTTTCCTAACCGGCAAGGCCGGAACGGGTAAGTCTACCCTGCTGCGCAACCTCATCGCCCATGTCCCGAAAAAATACATCGTGCTCGCATCCACCGGCGTGGCGGCGCTCAACGTCGGCGGACAAACCATTCATTCCTTCTTCCTCGTAGAACCACGGCCTTATTTGCCGCAAGACAAAGGCGCGGCCGATCTGAACGAAGAAAAAACGGAGCTTCTCAGGCAGGTAGACCTGATCATCATCGACGAGATTTCCATGGTGCGGTGCGACCTCATGCAGGCCATAGACCTCACCTTGCGCAAAAACCTCCGTTCGGCGCTGCCCTTCGGCGGAAAGCAGCTCCTCGTTATCGGCGATCTGCTGCAACTGCCGCCCGTGATCGATAATAAACGCGCCGGTGAAGTGGAGATCATTTCCGGGAACTATACCACACCGTATTTTTTCAGTGCGAAAGCTTTCGAAGAAGGTTTCCGGATGCAGATCATCGAACTGAAACGTGTGTACCGCCAACCCGATCCCGCATTCGTGCAGGTGCTCAACGCCGTGCGCGACAATACCGTGCAGCCCTCTCACCTGGCCACGCTCAACACCCGGCACGATCCCGATTACGAGCCTTCCGGCACGGAGCTGGAACTGATCCTCTGCACCACCAACGCCATCGCCGACGCGGTGAACGAACAGCGGCTCAAGGCGCTGGAAGGTGACATCAACTCCTACAAAGCTTTGCTGACGGGCGATTTCGAGCAGGAAGCACGCAGCGGCGGCAACCGGCTGCCGGCAGAATTGCAACTGCAACTGAAAACCGGTGCACAGGTCATGTTCATCAAGAACGATAAGGAAAGGCGATGGGTAAACGGAACGCTGGGGAAAATCACCGCACTCGAAGAAGAATATGTGGAAGTGCAGCTGGACGAAGGCGAAGTGGTGCACCGCGTCGATAAATCGGAGTGGGAACACATCGAGTACAAATGGAACCGCCAGAAGGAAGAGATCGAAAAGATCGTGACGGGCACATTCCGGCAATTGCCGCTGAAACTCGCCTGGGCCGTAACCATCCATAAAAGCCAGGGTCAAACGTTCCAGAAAGTGATCATCGACCTGGGGAACGGCGCTTTCGCGACAGGGCAAACGTACGTGGCGCTCAGCCGCTGCACCAGCCTGGAAGGCATCCGGCTCAAAAAGAAAGTGACCCTGCGCGACGTCCGCTACGACCCGCGCATCGAATTTTACCTGCAACACATGATGGGCGGAAATATGGAAGTGGAAAAACAGCGCGCCATCGCGGAAGGTATCCAGGCCCGCATCACGGAGATCAGCGCGGGGACCGCCAAGAACGAAACCGAGCGCGCCGCCCTGGAAGCGGAACGCGCCCTGCTCGAAACTTCGTGAACTTTTACTGGTATACTTTCACCCAATCCACGATCATATGCACCGGCAGCGTTTCCGGCTTCACTTTTCCTACCCAGCTACCGCCCAGCTGCTGGTCGATGAGGATGTAAAACGACTGATCGAACGGCCACTGCGAAGCATCCACGCCCTGCACACGCGGATAGGTGAACGTTTCCCGGCCATTGAGGATATACACGATTTTATCGGGATACCATTTCAGGCCGAACACATTGAATTCATCTTTATTGAAAACCGCGGTGCCACCGTGTTTCGGGTTATCGGCCTGTTTCAGTTCGAGCGTGTACCAGGAATGGACCGTCTGGTAAATGATGGAGTCGTAGTTGAGGTGCTCCATGATATCGATCTCCCCGTTTTTCGGGTATTGGCCGTATTTGTCTTTTTCCGCGAGCATCCACATGGCAGGCCAGGCACCCTGGGCGCTTTCGAGTTTTGCGCGGATCTCGATCTTGCCGTACCGGAACGCGAATTTCCCTTTCGTCCAGATACCGCCGGTGAGGAACGGGCGTTCGTCGGCCAGGGTGTCAGGGTTCACAATGCCCTTGAGATAGAGGAGCCCATCTTTCATTTCGTAGCATCTGTCATCTTGCGTCATATGCCTGTTCCAGTCCGATTTCCCGGGCGGGATGCGCGTCCACTTCGCCGTGTCGATCGTATTGCCCTTGAAATCATCTTTCCAGACGAGTTTCCAGTTTTCATTCTCACGGCCGGCGCGCTGTTCGTACATATAACCGTCTACCAGCTGATACGCCGGCGTTTTACAGGCGGCGAAAACGCCGAGAAATGCGAGGAAAGCTGCCGGTTGGGCGAAGGATCGGATCATACTTTTCATATCATACAATCAGGGAAAAAGTAAAATTATCATCATCCGGCAAGCGGAATGCCGCTAATTTAACCAAAACGGGAAGCAAATTGAAAAAATCATCCAACTTCCGCCAGAGCTACTATCTTTATGGTACTCTTATCTGTCTTGTATGAAAAAAACAATATTGCTTTTATCCGCCTGCTGGATGATGCAGGCACATGCCCAGCAAGCACCTATCCCCTACCACAACACGATTGCGGTAGATGCGGGCGACAGTCCGGACGAAATTATCCGCAAAGCCGCGCACGTAGTTCCTACGGCCAACCAGTATGCCGCGCTCCGGAATGAGTTCATTGCCTTCATTCACGTAGGGCCGAATACTTTTACGCGGATGGAATGGGGCAACGGGAAAGAAGACCCCGCCATCTTCGACCTGAAAACCCTGAATACCGACCAATGGTGCGCGGCGATGAAAGCGGCGGGCATGAAAATGGTCATTATCACGGTGAAGCACCACGATGGATTCGTATTGTGGCAAAGCCGGTATACGAAGCACGGGATCATGTCTACCGGGTTCCGTAACGGTAAGGGCGACGTGCTCCGCGACCTGTCTGCCTCCCTGAAAAAATACGGACTGAAGCTCGGTATCTACCTTTCCCCCGCCGATCTTTACCAGATCGAGAACCCGGAAGGCCTGTACGGCAACCTCAGCAAATACACGAAACGCACCATTCCCAGGGCCGTTCCCGGACGACCGTTCGCCAATAAAACGAAGTTCCAGTTCGAAGTGGACGATTACAACGAATATTTCCTCAACCAGCTATTCGAACTGCTGACGGAATACGGCCCGGTGCATGAAGTATGGTTCGACGGCGCACATCCCAAAACCAAAGGGGGCCAGCAATACAACTACGCCGCCTGGAAACAGCTGATCCATACGCTGGCGCCGAAAGCGGTGATTTTCGGGAAGGAAGACATCCGCTGGTGCGGCAACGAATCCGGCAGAACCCGCGCGGAAGAATGGAACGTGATCCCCTACACGGCAAACCCCAATACCGCCAGCCATTTCCCCGATCTGGAAGCGGACTCCCTGGGCCAGCGTTCAAAATTGCTGTCCGCAAAATACCTCCATTACCAACAGGCCGAAACCAATACCTCCATCCGTGAAGGCTGGTTTTACCGCGACGATACCCGGCAGAAAGTGCGCAGCACCGACGATGTTTTCGATATCTACGAACGCTCCGTGGGCGGCAACTCTACGTTCCTGTTGAACATTCCTCCCAACCGTGAAGGGAGATTCTCGCCTGCAGATTCTATCGTGCTCTACGAAACCGGCCGTCGCATCCGTGAAACCTACGGCAGCAGCCTGTTCAAAAGTGCGAAAGGCCCGCAGGCCGTGCTGGACAACAATCCAGGTACCGCATTACAACTGAAAGGCAAATCCGGCGACTTCGAGATCACCACACCCAAACCCGTAACCATCAACCGCATCGTGCTGCAGGAGGCCATCCAGACCCGCAGCGAAAGAGTGGAGAAACATGCGGTGGACGCGTGGATCGGCGGCGAGTGGAAAGAAATCGCGCATTCGGCCAACATCGGGTATAAACGCATCCTGCGGTTCCCCGACGTAACGGCGAGCCGTTTCCGCGTCCGGATCATCGAATCCCGGCTAGCACCGGCCATCAGCACGATTTCCGCTCATTACTACCGGAGCCGGCCCCCGCAACTGGCCATCAGCCAGTCGGCGGACGGAATGGTCACCATCGCGCCCTTGCAACCGGAATTCAACTGGAAGCCCCATGGCGAAAATGCCACCCAAAACCTCAGCGCCAATTTCGACATCCGGTATACGACAGACGGCTCCGCCCCCAACGCGCAATCCCGGAAATATGAAGGCCCGTTCCGTATGACGGCCGGCGAAGTGAAAGCAATTTCCGTACAGCATCAGGAAACCAGCGGCGTGGCAAGCCAGACCATCGGCCTCGCAAAAAACGCCTGGAAGCTCGTCAACGCCAGCAGCGAACGCAACACGCGCCCCGCCACAGCGGCTTTCGACGCCAATCCGAAGACTTTCTGGCAGTCCGGCGACGGCGGTGCGCACAGCATCACCATCGACCTGGGCACTACGCACGATCTGAAAGGATTTGCCTACACACCACAAACCCTGCATGCGGAAGGCATGATGGCGAAGGGTAGAATTCTCGTCAGCGCCGACGGGCAAACCTGGCAACCCAGCGAAACGTTCGAATTCGGGAACCTTATCAACGATCCCACTACCCGGTACCACTATTTCAAGAACAGCGTCAAAACACGGTTCGTGAAAATCGAAGCCACGGAAACGGCTGCTGGCAGCGCATCCGTAGCGATCGCGGAGATCGGTTTCTTTGAATAGCAGGATCAGAATAAAAAGAAAAGGCGGGAAGTGATTCCCGCCTTTTTTATGTGCAATATCCGCAGATAGATTACTTCGTATAGAGCGGCGAGCGCTTCAGCAGATATTCCAGCGTATTGGAATAAGCGTCCTGCGTGTTCCAGAATGCGGTCCTGTCCTGGCTGTACACAGCCGTTCCCTTATCGTTATAGATTGCGAGGCTCAGTTTGGTCTGGAAGTTCTGGGTGGCCGTGCCGTAGGAATAACTGTTGTATTTACGGTCTTTCCTGTCGTCGTCATCTTTGGATTTAACGGCGCCAGAGTTGGACTGCGTGGTGGTTTGCGTGGTTTTGTTCATGGTCACCAGCCCGTCTACCACATATTCCACGCCGAGCACGTTGCAGATATCCTCCATCGTATAGCCCTTGATGGTTTCGCTGTTGATGCCGGCCTTGATGAGCAGGGCATTGGTGGTGCGGGGCGGGAGGATCGTATAAACACCGGAATGTTTGTTCATGAACGAATAGCATTCGTTCTGGATCTGCTCACCGTCTGCCGGCTG
The DNA here is from genome assembly GCF_003958645.1 of Chitinophaga rhizosphaerae. Lineage (GTDB taxonomy): Bacteria > Bacteroidota > Bacteroidia > Chitinophagales > Chitinophagaceae > Chitinophaga > Chitinophaga rhizosphaerae. The sequence continues at coordinate 9,694 of NZ_RXLO01000015.1, read as the reverse complement.
TCCGTCGCGGATGAAGCCGAAAGGCAGGATGGCTACCTTGTTATGATGGTCTTCGAGACTGGATTTGTCGGCGGATGCTGGCGCAGCGTTCTGGGCGGGGGCGGCTTGCTGGGGTTTGTTGAATACCTGGATGCGGCCGCTGGAAAAGGTGATCTTCATAATCTCCGCCTTCTTGATGTTATAGACGAGGGTTTCGCCGGTGTAGGAGAACTCGATGTCGTCATTGTTGATTTTGAGGACTTTCCCCACCAGTTCGTCGCCGTCGAGTTTGAGAACGACGTCGTTCTTTACTTGCTGCGCGAAGCTGTACAGCGAGATCAACATCATAGCCAGGCAGGTCAGGAGCTTTTTCATGTGCTTTAGCATTAAGGGGGGTACGTAATAAATTATATGGTAACAGCAAATGTAAAAAAAATCCAACATGAAAATTCAGGGGCCCCTAACTATCCTGCATAAGCGCCGACCGGCCGCCGTCTACCAGGTAAGTGGCGCCGGAAGCGAACGCGGCGAAGCGGCTGGCCAGGAAAGCGCACCAGGCGCCGATCTGCTCCGGGCTTCCCAATTGCTTTACGGGGTGGAGGTTTACGGTGCGGTTCCTTTCTGCGTCCGGGTCCGGGAATGAATCGAACCATTGCTGGTTACCGGGCGTATCGATGAACCCCGGGGCGATGCCTACCGTGCGGATGGCCGGGCCCCATTCGATGGCCAGGCTGCGGACGAGCCCCGTCAGCGCCGTTTTGGCCACATTGTAAGGGAAGCAGCCGGGAATGGTGGAAAATGCGTGGTTGGAAGCGATGACGATGATGACGCCATGGCCTCGCTTTTGCAGGTGCGGCCGGCACAGCTTCGCGATGCGCCAGTGCGCAGTGAGGTTCAGTTGCTGATTGCGTTCCCAATCTTCGTCGGTACATTCGGCCGCGCCTTTGAAAACATTGGCGCCAGCGCAAGACACGAGAATATCGACCCCTCCGCGCCGGTGCGCCACCGCTTCCACGAAGCGTTCCAGGGCCGGGGCGTCCGTCACGTCCACTTCGGCCACCCCTTCTCCCCCATTCAGATCACAACCTTCCACTACGGCGCCCGCGCGGGCCAGCTCCGCTGCGATCCCCGCCCCGATCCCCGAGGCGGCGCCCGTCACAATGGCCACTTTGCCGGCCAGGTCGATTTGCAGAGACATACCGTTCTATTTCGGTTTTGGTGAAAATAATGCCATCAATCTCCCGAATCCCATAATCAGCAATCCATACCACAGATTGATCCCCGCTTTTGCGCGGAAAAAACTGTAACCCGCCAACAGCAAGCCCGTCAGCAGAAAAAACAATCCAATGATAAACCGAAGATCCGTCAATCTTTCCATATCCTGAATTAAAAGAAAATGATGTTCAACACCAAAGTGAAAGCCAGCACCTATGCAACGGGGCGATCCATCTGCCTTTCCTTTCCGCTGCCGCCGGCCGCATCCACGCCCAAGTAGTTGGTGTCGGGCGAAGCAAGCCCTTTCCCAACATGCAACCTGGTCTCGTCCCCGTTCTTAACGATCCCTTGCCACCCGCCGGCGCGCTGCATGCCCGCGGTTTATACATAAAAACCTGCCCTGGGCCGAAGTATGCCGGGATGTTTTTCCATTTCCGGTTCCACGAGATCTACCCCCAGCCCCGGCCGCTCGCTCAGGCGCAGATGCCCGTTGCTGACCATGCCTGCGATAGGATGGGTAATGATCTCGTCGCGCCAGGGCACGTCGGTGAACATGAATTCCTGCCGGAAGAAATTGGGTACTGATGCGCAAACGTGTGCAGACGCGAGGGTCGACAGCGGACCGTTGGGATTATGCGGCGCCAGCAAAACGTTGTAAGCTTCCATCATGGTGGCCATGCGTTTCATTTCCGACGGGCCGCCGCAGCGGGTGATGTCTGGCATGAGAATGTCGCAGACGTGTTTTTCCAGCAGCGGCCGAATGCCGTGCCGGGTATAGTGGCGCTCTCCCACGCAAATGGAAACGTTTGAAGGGATGCGTTCGCGCATGGCCCGGAGCGTATCGGCGCTTTCCGGGCCGGCGGGCTCTTCATACCAGGTGATGTTCAGGGCAGACAGGCGTTGCGCCATTTTCACCGCCACGCTGTAATTGAGCATGGCGTGCGTTTCGATCATGATGTCGAACTCCGGCCCCACGGCTTCGCGGACGGCTTTGCTGACCTCGAAGGCCAGGTCTTGCTGCGCGGGCGTCAGCGTGAGGTCAGGCGAAAGATCTTCGCCGTATAGATAGTTGGTATGCGCGAACGGGTCGAACTTCAGGCCGGTGAAGCCTGCGTCTTTCACCTTGCGCGCCTGCGCGGCATAATCTTCCGCGTTATGGCCGCCGCCGGTAAACCAGTAATTGGCGTACAGGAGAATATCTTTCCTGTAGGCGCCGCCGAGCAGCTCGTAACAGGGAACACCGAGCGCCTTGCCTTTCAGGTCGAGCAGGGCCATGTCGATGCCGCTGATGGCGCAAAGACTGGCGCCGTAGGGGCCCATCCAGTTGAGATCGCGGTAGAGTTTGGTCCAGATGAAATCCGTTTTCATGGGGTCGAGGCCGATGATGCGCTCCCCCACGTGTTTGGCGGCATGGTAAACGATGGGGCTCCCCGGCCAGTTGGTGGCTTCTCCCACGCCGGTGTGACCGGTATCGGTATGAATCTTCAACATCGTCCAGTTATACTTCACACCTTCCACCAGCCATACTTTCACATCGGTTATTTTCATATTTTCCTTTTTATTCGATAACGAATCTGATCATACCCTTCATTTGTTTTGAAGGATTGGCCACGCCCTGGAAGTTTCCCCAGGCGAGGCTCCAGTAGTCCCAATTGCCGGAGATGACGAGCCATTGCTTCCCGTCGGCCCCCACGTCCATCCGTGCGGCATGCGAACCGTCAGGCAGTACGCGGATGCGGCCGGTGCCGTTGAGGCGGGACGCTTCGTATTCAAAGATATGTTCCTTTTTGCCCCGGAACCCTTCGGAGCCGTGCATCCCTGCTTTCCGCCCGTCCGTTGTGGCGTTGAGGTAATAATCCGTCATGTCTTCGGCGATGGTGACTTCATGGTAGTACGATGATCGTCTTTCCTTTGATCGGCTGATTCTTGATATTCATCCTTCCGTTGGAATGCGGGGTGTTGTAAAAACCTTCCGAGCCGTTGTTGCTGTAATCCGCGATGAGCCAGTTGATCGCCGCGTCTTGCAGCCAGGTCCGGGAATGCTGGGTGCCGTTGGAGGTAACGGTGAGCGAATCGCCTTTTCCGTTGGCCAATGCCACACGGGTGATGTTGCGTTTGGTTGACCTGAAATCGTTAGATCCCAGTTCATTGGCATCGTCTTTCCAACTGCCGCGGGGAATTTCGCCGTGGGGCTCCACTTCACCGATGATCCGGGCGTTCAGCCTGGCTTCCCCTTTGTTCCGCGCGATATCGTCGGCCGGATACACGGAGAATTCGCCGTTTCTTTCCCAGCTCATTTTATCGAAATTGCGCGGCAATTGCAGGAGGAGGCCGTATTGATAAGGATCGTCCCCACCGTTGTATTTCACATCATATTCGGTGATCAGTTCCCCTTTCGTGGTGAAAATGTAAGATTGCCGGCCTTCCGCGTTTTTGAATTCCAGCTGCGCATCGAAACGGATGCCTTCACGGGTCGATTCCACATCGATTTTCCGGGCGAATAGCGTGTAGAGCGGGTAGTATTTGAGCGGGTAGATATTGTTTTGATAAGTTTCCCCGGCTACGTTGGGCTTGCCGCCGTCATCGCCGTTCAGGGGCACCACCGCCACAACCGGCCCCTGCGTCATCAGCGTGTCGTTATCCCTGCGCAGGCATTCGATGAGGCCTTTCGTTCTGCTGATCGTCCAGGTGTAAGGGCCTTGCCGGATGGTGTAACCGCCGGGCACTTCCTCCCATTTGATATTCATCGTACGGCTGGTAACGGGAGCCGCTGCTGCCGGTGCGAAGCGTTCTTCCACACACACGAACCCGCGAGGATCGGTGATCTTTACATATACCGCACCGTCGCGTTTTTTCACTTTCAGTACCGCCGTTTTACCGGGAGCGGCGTCCAGGCCAACGGGCACACCGTTCGCTTCGATCCGCAGTTCTTTCAGCGAAGTGAAATCATAACGGTTGGCGAATTGCAGCGTTAGCTGCTTGCCATCGTCGCTCAATTGGGTGATGCGTACCGGCTCGTAGGCTTTCTTCATGCCGATGTATTCCGGTTTGGGCCTGCGCCATCCATCGATCGGCCCCCATGGCCCGTATCCTACGATCTTGCCGCCGGGCAAATGGAAAATATCGTCTATGCCGCTCCAGATCGCACCGCCCAAACTGCCCTTATAATGATAGATCGAATCGTAAAAAGTAACCAAAGGCGCGCTCCAGGCCGCTCTTACACCGGGGTCCGTCACCAGTTCGCGGCGGTTGTAGCAAGACAGGTGTGCATATTCGCCGAAAAGTACCGGCCGGCCGGATTTCGCCGCCTCGCCGGGCCCGTTTATACCCGGGTAATGGTAGTTGGCGATATCCGCCTTGCTGCCCAGGTTGTTGTAGCTGCCCCAGCACTGGTCATGAAAAGTGGCGGGGCGCGAAGGGTCGTTTTTCTTTACGAAGGCCAATACCTGCGCCCAAAGCGGGCTCCAGTTGGATTCATTTCCCAAAGACCACATGATCACGGAAGGATGATTTTTCCCCGCGGCGATGTTATCCGCATTGGCGCGGATCATGTACGGCAGGAATTTTTCGTCGGTAGCGTTCCATAATTTCCAGATGGGCGCGGCTTGATGGTTGATCCACGTCAGGGCGGCTTCGCTTTCCACGAAAAGCCCCAGTTCATCGGCCGCATCGAGGAATTCTTCGGAGGGCGGGTAATGCGACGTGCGGATATAATTGCAGTTGGCCGCGCGGAAAAGTTCCGCATCCTGCCGGTCGAGCGCGGGGCTGAGGCTCCGGCCCTGGAGCGGGTGCACATCGTGGCGGTTGATGCCGCGCAGTTTCACGGCGCGCCCGTTCACCAGCACTTCGTTCCCGCGGATGTCCACCTGCCGGAACCCGATCTGGCGGAACGTGCTTTCCGTTACCTTTCCGTCCTGGAGCAATTCCATTTGCAGCGTGTAGAGATGGGGATGTTCAGGGTCCCATCGCTTCGGTGCTTTCACGGCGAGGATGTGCTCTTCCGGCAAGGTGGCGCCTGCCTGGATATCGGCGGGCCTGGCGGTATGGCCAAGTACCGTTTTTCCCGTGGCGTCTTTCAAGGTAAAACGGATTTCGGTACGGGCGATCTTTTGCGATTCATTCGTAACTGCCGTACGGATACGAAGCGTGGCATCTTTATAATTTTTGTCGAATCCGGTTACTACCGTCAGGTCGGAAAGATTCGTTTCGGGAACGGCGAACAACGTCACCTTGCGCAATAAACCCGCCACCGTATGCGCCGCGTACTGCGAAGTACGGGCCAGGTAATCGGAAACCGTCAGCGCCTGCACTTCCACCGTCAGCACGTCGTTCCCGAAATTGAGGGCTTCTGTAATATCCAGTTCGAACGGTACGAAACCGCCCTCATGTTCCCCTACTTTCACCCCGTTCACAAAAACGGCGGCATGGCTGCTCACGGCGTCGAACCGGAGTTTCACGCGCTGATGTTTCCAACTATCGGAAATGTCCAGCGATCTGGAGTAAACGGCTTTTTCGCCTTCGTGGATGTTGAAACCCTGCATCAGCAGTTCCCCCGGCACTTTCACGGGGTATCTCCCGTTCAGTTTCCATTCCCCATTGAGCGAAACCACATCTACCGGGCGCGGCGACAGGCGCGGGAGTTGCGCCATGGCACTGCCGCATAAAAAGGTAAAGAGGATGACGAATAAACTTTTGCTCATGTTACAATATTCCGTATTTCGCGAAAGCCTGTCCGGCGCTCATGCCTTCCAGGATTTTTTGTTGTACCATTTTTTCGCCGCGCGCTTTCTCGATGGCGAGGGAAAACACTTCGCGTTCCGCTTCCCGGGGAACGATGCAGACGCCGTCGATATCCCCCAGCACTATGTCTCCCGGGAGCACACGCACCCCCCTGATCTCGAGCGGAGTGCGGAAGTCGGTCACCTTGCCGCGGGGCGCCTGGTCCTGCGCATAGCGGCCGTAGGAAAAGGTAGGGAAATTCAGCTGGAGGATGCCTTTGGTGTCGCGGGAATACCCGTCTACCACCGCGCCCGCCGCGCCCAGCCGCATGGCGCGGGCGCTCATCAGCTCGCCCCATAATGCATACGCCGGCGATGCGCCTGCGCAAATATAAACCTCGTTTTTCTTCAAATCGTCGAGCGCCTCCAGCATCAGGCCGAAAGGTTTTTTGAGCAGCGGGTCCTCGCCGGCAGATGGATCGCCGGAAAATACATCCGCTTCCAACACCGTCATCGCCCGGCCTACAACGAACATATCCGCCTGCAGCGGCTGGATCTGGGGCGGCAGAAACTGTCGCTGCAACCCCATTTTGTCCATAATATCTCCCACCACGGCGGTGTATAATTCACTTCTTACGATGGAAAAAAGTTCATCGTCGTGCTTCCACAACGGGCTGGCCACGTGGTGACCGTTTGTCTGCTCGTTCATATGGTTTGATTCTTCGGTGCCTGCCGCCCGGGCTCACCGCCCCGGCAAAACCGCCTTATGAAAAGAGTAACATCAGTGTGGTGGCGGCGCTCCGGGCCGGTGAGGTTTACCTTACCAACTTTTGCCCGTGCAGCAATCATATGCAATTTAACAGTTGAAGGCGCGGAAGAGGTTAACGATTTTAGCCAATACATTAACTATTTTAGCAAGTCCAGGCCATTTTATTTAGTAAATTTGTCAATAAAATTAATACCAAGGATCATGAAAGCGAGGTTGATCGAAACCGGGCTGGATGCCAACCGGCAGTTCAGGGTAAAGCAGGTCGACGAATACTTCCTGAATTCTCCCTTCCACTTTCACGACACCTGCGAGATCGTGCTGATCGAGGAGGGATACGGGAAGCGGATCGTGGGTGATCATATCGACGATTTCGACCAGGGAGATATGGTGATGATGGGGCCTAACCTGCCGCATATCTGGCAAACGGACAATGCGTTTTACCAAAGGCGGAAAAACCTTCGTGTGAAAGCCACCGTGCTCTATTTCGCACCCGCCATGGTACTGGGGCTCGTAGCCGGCACCGATGCCGCGGCGGCCGTGGAAGACCTGCTCGCCAAAGCCGGCAGGGGCCTGTCCATCAAACAGGACGCGCACGCCCGGCTGCTGGAACTGTTCGCGGAAATTCAAATCTCCGAAGGACTGAAACGTATCTCTCACTTCCTGGAAGCCCTGCATCTGTTGGCGCATACCGATGATTACGACTGCCTCGCCAGCGACCAATACAAAAACGCCATGACCGTCAAGGACGCCGGCCGTTTCAGCGATGTGTACCAATTCCTTATCACTAATTTCCACCGCGAAATTCCGCTGGACGAAGTGGCTTCGGTAGCGAAAATGTCGCCTACGGCGTTCTGCCGGTATTTCAAAACGCGGACGCAGAAATCGTTCGTGAGCTTCCTGCAGGAAATCAGGATCTCACACGCCTGCAAGCTCCTTCGCCGCGATGGGCTCTCCGTCATGGAAGTAGCCCTGGAAAGCGGGTACAACAACCTCGTCAACTTCAACAAATGTTTCCGCAATATCACCGGCCACAGTCCTTCCGAATACCGTAAACGCATACGGGCCGAAGCTGCGGGCGAACTCATCCGATGATCTCCATCCGGCGATCCCCTTCCAAAAAAATCCCGCAATTACTTTGAAATGAAAAGTAAAATCACTTAACTTTGAAACACAAAGTACTTTCCGTTTATTAATTAACGCTAAAATGTAGTGGGTTATGACCTCGAATCACCGTTCCACGATTTCCTCCTACTTTACCGCCGCCCTGCTAAAGCGGATGCTCGCCGGCGCGGCGATCGCGCTGACGCTCATGATCATCTTCCTGACAGGCGCCCCTGATCCCGAACCGGAATGGGGCCGATACTGGATCGTTCGCCCCCTCGTTGTGATAACATTCGCCGGCGCGGCTGGCGGCGCATTCTTCCACCTGGTGAATCCCCTCCGTTTCTCCGGCATATGGAGGAAGACCGCAGCGCTTTTGCTTTGTTTGCTCGTTTTCGTTTTCTGCCTCTGGCTCGGCACCGTGCTGGGGCTCGACGGCACCCTGTGGGACTAACGTACTTTCCTGTTCGCCAACCAGATTACAGGGCTCGCCCTCGACCCCACCGCGCCATCCCCCGAAAAGATATGGCTATCCGAAGGCAATGGTCAATCCTGATGACGAAGGTGTTATTTTTCCTTTAAGGAAATATTTTTTCCTATTATTAAATAATACAGGATATTTTAGTAGCGGAAAAAAGTAAATCATATGTCCGCCACCTCCGGAAAAAACGGCATGCTCGTCCTGTTCGACGGGCCGGGAACACCCTTCCGCGCCGAATCACACACCGTCCGCCCGCTCCATCCGGGCGAAATCCTCGTCCGCAATATCTACACTACCCTTTGCGGCAGCGATCTCCACACTTTTTGCGGATTAAGATCGGAGCCCTGCCCTACCGTGCTCGGCCACGAGATCGTGGGCGAGATCGTGCAATTGCACCCTTTCCATCCGGGAACGGACTTGCAGGGAGAGATCCTGCGCCCGGGAGACCGTATCACCTGGACGATCTTCGCCAGCGACCCAGCGTCTGCCAATGCCTTGCGGGGCATGCCGCAAAAGGGCGACGGCCTTTACAAATACGGGCATGCCCACGCCGCCGGAGATGAAGTTTTCCACGGCGGACTGGCGGAGTTCTGCATCCTTCAGCCCCATACCGGCATCATCAAACTGCCGGAAGAAATTCCCCTTTCCGTTGCCGCAACGCTGAACTGTTCCGTTTCCACCGTTGCCGGCGCGCTCCGCACGGCCGGCGATCTGTCGGGAAAGAAAGTGCTGATAACCGGCATGGGCCACCTCGGGATGATGTGCGCCGCCATGTGCCGCGAAGCCGGCGCCAGCTGGATCGGGACGGCCGATATATCCGGAAAGCGCCTCCGGGAATCCCTCCAATTCGGCGCGGATGCCGTTTTCGATACGCAGCAGGATGCAACTGAGCTCACCGCAATGCTACGCGGACAAACCAGCGGCGCAGACGTTGTATTCGATATGAGCGGATCTCCCGCCGCCATGGAATTCGGAATTTCCTGCCTGGCCATCGGCGGATGCGCCGTGTGGATCGGTGCGGTGTTCCAGACACGGCCCGTCTCCGTCAACCCGGAAAAGATCATCCGCAACCTGCTCACCATCCGCGGATTGCACAATTACAACTTCGAGGATTTCCGGAATGCCTTTGCGTTCATCCACGCCAACTGGAAAAAGTATCCTTTCGCATCGATGATCGAAAAAGAGTTTACCCTTGGGGAAACGCAGGCGGCATTTGAATATGCCGTGGCCCAGAAACCCCTGCGCGTGGGCGTCCGGCTGACATGATCGGTCCACAGACGATATAAAAAAAGCCGTACTCGCAGGTGTAATGCCCCCCAAAAGTTGGACACTTTAGGGGGGCATTTTTATGGACAAACGCATTAAATACAGTATTCGTCAAAAAGAGTTAACAGTTGTTTCGATAGAAAAGGGGAAGGAGTCCATTACTTC
>NZ_RXLO01000014.1 GCF_003958645.1 Chitinophaga rhizosphaerae | reverse complement strand
TGAAGTAATGGACTCCTTCCCCTTTTCTATCGAAACAACTGTTAACTCTTTTTGACGAATACTGTATTTAATGCGTTTGTCCATAAAAATGCCCCCCTAAAGTGTCCAACTTTTGGGGGGCATTACAGAAGACCGGCTTTTTTAGTGGCTGCGGAAAAACATACTTCATTTTCAGTACTTTTAACCAACAGCACTTTACCGGAAGACACAGCACATTTATGGACCAACTATCGCTAATCAACATCAACCAACTGTTTAGCCGGATCAGGGAAGGAGACGAAGAAGCATTCGGTATACTCCCGTTCATACTCCGCATGGTAAAGCAGCAAGCAGGTGAGCGACCTCAAGTTCTGGGACAATGAAGTGGCGCGCCTCTACGGCATCCGCGGCATCCCGCAGAACTTCCTGGTAGACCCGCAGGGCAAGATCATCGCGAAGAACCTTCGCGGCGAGGCGCTGGAGAAAAAACTGGCGGAAGTCCTGAACTAGGATAACGGTCAACTATATACGAAAAAGCCCGTCCTGTTGATGCAAGACGGGCTATTGTATGGGGATGAATGATCATTATTTCCGGGATTTCCGCTGAAGTTCGCGGATGGCCTGCGATTGGGCTTCGTTTTCTTTTTTCAGGTCGATGACATAGAGCGTCAGTTCTTCGATTTTCTGCAACAGTTTTTTGTTCATCTCGCCGAGGTCCTGCCCGTTTTTTTCCACATCCGCGGCGGAAGGGATTTCGGGAAGATGGCGGTTTTGTTTAATGAAGGTTTCCACCGTATCCAGCGGTGGCAGCGCATATGCGGGATCGAACACGAAATCGGCCCAGCCGGTTTGGGTCACTTTAATTTTTTTGGCTGTAATGTTGCCATTCACGGCCAGTTTGGGCGATTCCTCCCCGGAAGAAGGCGTATAGGTGCCATTGATGCACATAGTGCCGATAGGGTCTACATGCGGCAGCCTGTAAAACGTATTGTTGTCGAAATCACATTTGAGGCCGGAATTGCTCGTTGTAGCCAGAGCGCCAACAGGCACCGTAGTGGTGGAAGTAGTGGCTGCAACCCGGGGCGATGCATTGCCGAAGTCACCTACGGTGCGCCAGTACATAGAGCCCCATTGCCAGGTGGACCTTACCCAAACGGCGTCGTTGAAAACATAAAATGTTGCGGCACCGGGGTTCCCTGAAATGCACAGGATTTCCAGGCCGTCGAATCTGGGAGGGGAGCCTTCATGTTTGTCTATCCGGATTTCATAGGTGGCCTGTTCGTTGAAATAATTGGCGTCTGCCTGCACACTAACCTGTACAACGGAAGCGTACCGGTCTGTTGCATTGTTGATCTGGAGAATTTTATAACACAGCAGTGTGTAAGGCGTTGTGGCAACATTTACAGAGCCGAGGAATGCCCAGTCTTTTCTGTCGGGGGGCACCACCTGGGCTTTAGCGATAACAAATGTCAATAACGCAGCAAACGCCAGGAACAGGGATTTGCGTAATTTCATAAGTAAGGTGTTTTTTGGATTGAAGGATTCGGGTATGACCGGGTTAAGGGTAACGTTTGAAAATTAAGGATTTTCGTTGAACGGAAGAAATCCCTCGCGAAAAATCCCCGGATAGCGAAGGCGCCATACCGGGGATCAGGAGGAAATATCGTACGGCTGATTTAATCTGCTTTGATCTCATACACGATGGAGCTGCATTTGTTCACATGCCGCCAGGCTTTCCAGTAAGAGCGGAAACCTTTCCAGGCGCCGGTGATCATGCGGTCTTTCCCGGATTTGTATTTCTCGCTGAGCAGGCTCACGTAAAATGCGTCGAACACCATGGGGTATTTCTGCTTTATCGATAATCCGTGGCGCTGCATGAGCACGTCCATGGAAACGGGGGAGAAGTGGTAGAGATGGCGGGGCACATCGTAGGCCGCCCAAAACTCGCCATAAAGGCGGGCATCGGTGCTGGTGTAGTTGGGGACGGCGATGAGCAGGGCGCCTCCGGGCTTCAGGAGCTTCCGGATCTGCTCCAGGTAACCCTGGAGATCGTGCACATGCTCGAGCACATGCCACATCGTGATGCAATCGAACTGTCCTTCCGCCAGCTCATACAATTCGTGTACCGGTCGCGTATCGAGGCCGTACAGTTTTTGGGCGGTCTCCCGTGCGCCGGCGTCGGGCTCCAGGCCGGTAACTTTCCAGCCCAGCAGTTGCATATGGTGCAGGAACGCACCGCTGCCGCTGCCGATATCGAGCAGGTTACCGGATTTCACGCCGGCCGCCGTTTTCACCCAGTTCTGTTTGGAACGCATGGTGATCTTGCGGACGCTGTGATACATCCTGTTGATAAGCCCCTCACGGGTATCCGAATGCGAAATATATTCGGCCGATTGGTAATACGCGCCAATGGCTTCGATAGAAGGAATATGCTGGGTGAAACGGGCCGTGCAGGCGGCGCATTCCCAGATATCGAATTTTTCCTGTGATACGGTATAGTCTTTGGCCGTCAGCTTGTGGCTGATGCGGTCCGATTGGCAAACCGGGCATTGCTGGTAGTCGATCCGATTCATGTGGTTAGAAAACTGGCTGCAAGATAACAAAATTAAATCCCCTTGTATTCTCCCCAAACATTCCGGAGCGTATCGGCGATTTCGCCGAGGGTACAGTAATGTTCCACGGCTTCCACTACGAGCGGCATGAGGTTTTCGGTCGTTTTTGCCCGTTCCGAAATGGCCGCCAGTAAGGATTCCGCCTTTTCATTATCGCGGCGGGCGCGGAGGGAGGCCAGCTTTTCGGACTGGAATTTGCGGATGCTGTCGTCGATCCGGAATACCTCGGTATCTGATGTTTCTTCCACGACGAATTTGTTCACACCCACGATGATTTTTTCGTTATTCTCGATTTCCTGCTGGTATTGATAGGCGCTTCTGGCGATCTCGTCCTGGATGAACCCCTGCTCGATGGCGCTCACGGAACCGCCCATGGCGTCGATCTTATGAACGAGCTCCCAGGCGCGTTCCTCCACTTCCTTCGTCAACGCCTCCACGTAATACGAACCGGCCAGCGGATCTACCGTGTCGGCGATGCCGCTTTCGTACCCGATGATCTGCTGGGTGCGTAACGCGATACGGGCGGCAGATTCCGTGGGGAGGGAAATGGCTTCGTCGTAGCCGTTGGTGTGCAGCGATTGCGTGCCGCCGAGCGTGGCGGCGAGGGTTTGCACGGCCACGCGCACGATGTTGTTGTGCGGTTGCTGTGCGGTGAGCGTGGAACCGCCGGTCTGGGTATGGAAGCGCAGCATTTGCGCTTTGGGATCGGTGGCGCCGAGGTTTTGGGTGATATGCGCCCACATATTGCGTGCTGCGCGGAACTTGGCGACTTCTTCGAACAAATGATTATGCGCGTTGAAGAAAAAGCTGAGGCGCTTGGCGAACACATTGATATCGAGCCCCTTTTCCAGCGCGGCTTTCAGATAAGCCTTGCCGTTGGAAAGCGTGAAAGCCAGCTCCTGTACGGCGTTGGCACCCGCTTCGCGGATATGGTAGCCGCTGATGGAAATGGTGTTCCATTTCGGAACTTCCCGGCTGCAATAATCGAAAATATCGGTGATCAACCGCATGGATGGCTGCGGCGGATAGATGAAAGTGCCGCGGGCGGCGTATTCCTTGAGGATATCGTTTTGAATGGTACCGGAAATCTTCGACAGGTCGGCCCCCTGTTTCTTCGCCAGGGCGATGTAGAACGCGAGGAGGATGAACGCCGTAGCATTGATGGTCATGGACGTGGAGACTTTCTCCAGTTCGATGCCGGCGAAAAGCGTTTCCATATCTTCCAGCGAATCGATGGCTACGCCTACTTTTCCTACTTCCCCTTCCGCCATGGCGTGGTCGGAATCGTAGCCGATCTGCGTGGGGAGGTCGAACGCGACACTGAGCCCCATTACGCCCTGGCTGAGTAGAAAATGATATCTTTTGTTGGATTCTTCTGCAGTGCTGAAACCCGCGTACTGGCGCATGGTCCAGAGTTTATCGCGGTACATGGTGGCGTGGATGCCCCGGGTGAAGGGGAAACGGCCCGGCAGCTCGTCCATCGGTACCGGCGTGGCATATAACGGCCGGATTTCGATTCCCGAATCGGTCTTGATTGGCTTTTCCATATTCACAATGTTAGGTTAAAAACGATAAATTGCGGGAAATTTTGTTGACTGGCCATGATTCCATATTTGTTGTTGTTTATGACCGTTGGACTGGCGTTGCTGAGCATGCTGATGATGCGCCGCGGCGCGCGGAGGCCTTTCCCCGACGCGCTCTATACCATCCTGTTTTCCCTTTCGCTGGCGGCCTTCGTGTACCTCTACGGAACCTGGGTGTACGGGAGCATTTATCTTAAATATATTTTCGGGGGATTATACGTGTGTGTCTCCGGATGGTTCCTCTTCCGCCGTAACCCCGTCAAGCCCGCCCGTTCACCGTTTTTCCGGTTAATGATGTTCGTGGTGCTGACCCTCGCCGTGATCCTGTATTTTACCGGTACCACCGGCACGACGCGCACCGTGGAACTCGATTTTCCCCTGAAGAAAGACCGCTATTTCGTGCTGCAGGGCGGGAAGGGATTACCGTCGAACGTGTTCCATACCAGCCTGCGCGGGGCTATTTACGCGATGGACATCGTGCGGCTCAACAGCTGGGGCAACCGCGCCAGCAAAGTGTTTTCCAAAAACCTGGAAGATTACGCCATTTTCGGCGATACGGTCTACGCACCCTGCTCCGGCCGCGTCATCCGCGCCAATGGCGACGATCCCGACAACATCCCGCCCAACATGAAGCGCGGCCCCAAAAATATGAACATGGTGCTCATAGACGCAGGCGGGTACTACGTTTTCATGGGGCACCTCCGCCAGGGGAGCGTATGGGTGAAGGAAGGAGACGAAGTGAAAACTGGCGAACCGCTGGGCTGCGTAGGCAATTCCGGATTCAGTACGGAACCACACCTCCACATCCAGGTGCACCGGAAAGAGGAAGGAAAACCCTGGTACGCGTCCGAACCGCTGTACATCCACTTTAACGGGCACGGTTACCTGCTCAACGAAATGATCCGGAAAAAACATACCTGACAATAAAAAACGGCCCCGCATCGCAGGGCCGTTTTTTATTGATAGCATATCTTCCGGAACTATTTCATCAGTTTCCGCGCTTCCGAATTGATGATCTCCGCGGCGATGTCCGAAGGCGATTCCGGCTGTTGCATGAACAGCTCCAGGATCTGTTTGTTCAGCTCGATGGAAGGCGCGTCTGGCGGCAGTTTCAGGGCCAGCTGGTTGATAATGGAGATGGTTTGTTCCTTCACGGTTTTAACCGCCTCCCAGGCCAGCGGCGCCACGTAAATCTGCTGCGATACGTTATGGTCGAATTCCGACTTGATGTTCGAAACCAGGCCGATCTGCATGTCGAGCACCGTGAAACCCGGCTGGTTCACACGGCCGATGAGGTTCTGCGGCGCAATGCGCTCCACGAACAGGATCATGCGCTCGTACGCCTGCAACTGCAACGGCAGCACGATGCCTGACGGGGTCTCGCTCTTCGGCTCCGCCTTCCTGTCTTCCTTCCCTTCCTTATCCTGCTTTTCTCCCTTCTTCACCAGGTCCTTAATGGTCCATACCAGGAGCACCACCGCACCGGCGATGATCAAAATAAATAACAATTCCTTACTTGTCGGCATAATCGGGTGACGTTTAGAATTACAAATATAATAGGAATTTGTTATTTGTAAAGGATTCTTCCGTTAACATTCCGGCAAACTGATGGGAATATTGACCGCCAGCCCGCCGTCGGAGGTTTCCTTGTACTTGGAATTCATGTCCAGTGCCGTATCCCACATGGTTTTCACCACCGCGTCCAGCGACACTTTCGCCAGTTCGGGGTTGCTTTGCAGGGCGAGCTGGCTGGCGGTAATGGCCTTGATGGCCCCCATGGTATTCCGCTCGATGCAGGGCACCTGCACAAGCCCGCCGATGGGGTCGCAGGTAAGACCGAGATGGTGCTCCATGGCGATTTCTGCGGCCATCAGCACCTGCCGCTGCGATCCGCCAAGGCATTCCGTGAGCGCGGCGGCCGCCATGGCCGACGATACCCCGATTTCCGCCTGGCATCCGCCCATGGCGGCAGAAATGGTCGCCCGTTTCTTGAAGATGCTCCCGATCTCCGACGCGCACAGCAGGAATTGCAGGATGCGCTCCTCGTGGAGGCCGTCGCAGAAAGTGATGTAATATTGCAGTACCGCGGGTATCACGCCCGCAGCGCCATTGGTAGGTGCGGTCACCACCCGGCCGAAAGACGCGTTTTCCTCGTTCACCGCCAGGGCAAAACAACTCACCCAGTCGAGCGTATAGGAAAAAGGTTGTCCGCCCGCGCGGATCGCTTCCACCCAGGTAGTATAGTCATTGTACGTTCGGCCCCCGAGCAGCCGCGTATTCAGCGCGGCCGCCCTGCGCCCCACTTTCAGGCCGCCGGGCAGTTCGCCGGTAGTATGGCAGCCGCGGTAGATGCAGTCGCGCATCACTTCCCAGATTTTCATCACGCCGGCTTTCGTTTCCGCCTCGCTACGCCAGGCGTGCTCGTTTTCCATCACTACTTCTGAAATGGAAAAACCGGTTTTGATGCACCATTGCAGTAATTGCCGCGCGGTATCGATGGGGAAAGGCAGATCAACGCTGCTGCCGCTTCCGCCGCCGATTTCCCCTTCCTTCACCACAAAACCGCCGCCGATCGAGTAATACGTGGCCGCCAGCTGTTCGCCGTTTTGCAGGGTTACGAGAAAGGTTAAAGCGTTGGGATGGAAGGGGAGGGACTCTTCGTAAAGAAATGCGATGCCCGTTACGGGATCGAAGTCGATGAAGCGGTCTCCATGAAGGTGCAGCTGCCGGTTGCGGCGGATGCCGTCGATCTTGGAGTCGATCTGGTTCACGTCGAAAGTAACGGGATCGTCTCCGGAAAGCCCCAGCAGCACGGCGATGTCCGTACCGTGGCCATGGCCTGTTTTGGCGAGGGAGCCGTACAGGAGCACCGACAATTTGCTGATGTCATCCAGTTTGCCCTGTGTCTTCATTTCGTCGAGGAAACGCATGGCGGCGCGCCAGGGGCCCAGCGTATGGGAGCTGGATGGGCCTACGCCGATCTTGAATATGTCAAATACGGAGATGCACTCGTGTGGCACAATATCAGGTTTAGCCTTCAAAGTTAAGGGATTGAAGGCACAAAAAGGAACGCGCCGCCAAAGCTGGCAGCGCGTGTTCCCGTATGGCGTTTCCGTTTTTTTTTGTTGTAAGCCTCAGTTCTTGTCCCACCACACTTTTCCGTACTGGCTGTCGCCTGCGGCGGCAAATTGCCGGGTGACGGCGGCGCGGTAGTTATCGCCGTTATTGAAAGTTTCGTCTGAAGGGTATGCCTGGCGCGACGGCACGTCTTTCCCGTCTACTTTAACGAGCGTGGGGAACCCGGTTCGCCGCCATTCGGCCCATGCTTCGAAGCCGTGCATGAAGAGGTGTACCCAGCGCTGGGTGGCAATGGACCGGAGACCGTTCGCCGGGTCGTAGGCCACGGAAGGATGCGCGATGAGCGCTGCATGGCCGTCCGAACTGCCGGTCCATTGTAACAGCGATTGTTTGATGGCTTCGTCGTAATGTTCCTTCGCTTTGGCATCGCCCCCGGGGATCCAGCCGCGCTTGGCGCCCTCGGCGAGGGCGAACAGGGCCTGGGCATAGGTTACGAGGTAAACGGGGGCATCCTGCGTGCGCACGGCCTCCCCGAGCAGCGAATATCTGGAAAGCGTGGCGCCGTCAAGACTGCCGTAGGGCAGGCCCACGAAGGTGCCGTCCTGTTCACGGGGCTCGGTAAATACGGCCAGCCGGGGATCGGATGGAGCTTTGAGCGTATTTACCAGCAGCTCGGAACCGGCCCACCACTCGCGGCGCTGGACGGTCCATTGGTTGTACCAGTAGCTTTCGTTGTTGGCGTCTGGCAGGTTATGGAAAACGAGGTTGTCGCCGTTGGAAATCATGATCCCTGCGGCCACGGCTTTGGTGAATTCCTCCCGTGCCTTGTTGCCGTTCACTTCCGACATGCGCAGCGCCATGAGCAGGCGGATGGTGTTGCAGAGCCTTTTCCATTTATCGGGATCGCCGGCATAAATGATGTCATTGGTGATCTTCCCCGCCACGAATTCTCCCGAAGCCTGCGTGAGCAGCGCCAGGAGGTTGTTGTAGATGGATTCCTGGGTGTCGTACACGGGCGTGAAGGTTTCTTCGCCCTTGAGCGCCTGGGAATAGGGTACATCGCCCCAGCGGTCGGTAATATGCCAGAAAAAATAGGCTTTCAAAACCTTCGCCACGGCCACCTGGTTGGGTACGGGCCCGTCCAGCGGATGCTGTTCCGGTTTGGTGATCACCGTTTCCAGGTTCATGAGCGGATCGTGGTACAGCGTATAAAAGCTGGCGGATGGCTCGGTGTAGAGGGAAAGGTTCGGGTAGAGCGTTTCCATGAGATATTGCGCATAGAATTCACCCTGCGGCACTTCCTGCAGCACGGGGAGCATCAGTTCCGCATTGGCGATGAGCTGAGTGTTGGATGCCTTGGATGGCAGGTTGGGATTTACGTTGAGATCCCCGAATTTATTGCAGCCGGCCAGCAGCAGCGCGGATAACAGCAGTATTTGAATGTTTCGCATGACGGTCGGCAATTAAAAGTTCACAATAAGGTTTACTCCGTAAGATCGAACGGTATTGGCCTGGCCGCTTTCGCGCCAGCTGATGGACGTGGCGCCGGACGACAGTTCAGAAGGGTCGAGCCCTTTCGGTGCTTTCTGATAGATCATGGCCGGGTTGCGGGCGATGAAGGCCAGGTTGATGCTTTGGAGGGGCAGCCTGCCGAGGGATTTTTTGTCGAACGTATATCCCAGCCGCAACTCGCGCAGCTTCACGTAAGTGGCATCTACGAGCCATTCTTCGTACACATGCGTAGCCACGTTGGTCCGCCAGTAAGCCTTGGCGTCTACATACGCTTCCACATATTGTTTGGTCGTATTGGAAATGCCCGTCACTTTCACGCCGCCGCCGTCTGCCACGGGGTCGCGCACGTTTTTGCCCTTGTCATTGATTTCCGCGGTTGCCGGTGCGATGCCGGTTTTGTGGGCCAGCATCCAGGTTCGGCTGAAGAATTGTCCGCCCTTTTGCCAGTCGATCATCGCGCCCACATCAAACTTCCAGATCTTGAACATGTTTTGCCAGCCGCCCGTCATATCCGGCAGCACGGAACCGAAGTTGTGCGTGGCGGAAGTATATAACGGCATATTGTTGTCTCCCAGCAAAATCATGCCTGTGGCGGGATCGCGCTGGTACGCTTTCCCGATAAGACTACCGAAAGGTTCACCCACGTAAGAATTGAGGTAACTGTCGACCTGCGAATAACGGGTGAAATCGAGCGGGTACACATTTTGGTTCGGCCCCAGTTCCACCACCATGCTGCGGTTGCGGTTCAGGTTGAAGATGGTCTGCCAGGTGAAGAACCCCGTCGTCACCGGCGTTGCGCTCAGCGTCAGTTCAATGCCTTTGTTACGGATCATCCCTGCGTTGATGATGGTGCCGCTATAACCGCTGGTACTGGAAAGGGCGAGGGGAATGATCTGGTCTACGTTCTTCTGCATGTACCAGGTAAAGTCGAGCCCGATGCGGTTATTGAGGAATTTAAGGTCCACGCCCGCTTCGTAGGAATGCGCGAAGGAAGGCTTGATGTTCGGGTTCACGAGATTGTCGCGCACGTACATCGTATTCACCGCCGTACCGTCCGGCAAGGTATAAATCGTGCCCACACCGAAGTTCTGGCTGGTTTGGTACACGCTCAGATCGCTGCCGGCCTGCGCATAGCTGACGCGGAGCTTCCCGTACGATAAAGGTTTCCACTTCAGATCGTCGCTGAACACATAACTCGCCGAAACGGAGGGGTACCAATAGGAATTATGGTCCTGGATGAGGGTGGAGGAATTGTCGTTGCGGACGGTCGCCTCCAGGAAATACCGGTTTTTATACCCGAGCGATACTAGGCCGTACATACTCCGGATCTTCTTTTCGCTATAATAATTTTCGATGGTGGGCCGGTCTTTGGAAGCCTCCAGGTTGAAGAAATCCGGGCTGGTCAGCCCGCCTACGGTGGCGCCCGACATGTAGCTGTATTTCCGCTGGTAGCTGTTGGCGCCGATGTTCGTATTCAAGGAAAGTTCGCCCCAGTTTTTGGTGTATTGCGCGAGGAACTCGTAGTTCATTTCGGTGTTCTGGTATTTGCCGACGGTGTACTCCGGCGTGCCCAGGCCACCGAACCCGTGGCGCGACTGTATATTCTGCGTGAACATATCCCCGCGTGCAAAACCGCTCAGTTTCAGTCCGGGGATCACTTCGTAAGTGAGGCCTACGTCGCCGAAGAAGCGGTCGCGGTAATCGTTGGTGGGGCTTTCGTAAGCGAGGAAGTAAGGGTTGTTCCAGTTGGTGAGCCGCGGCAACGGGTTGGCGGCTGTGGGGGTGGAGATGCTCCATCCCAGGATGCGGCCGTCGGGATATTTGTAATCTCTCAGCCGCCGCATATCCATGCTCCGCTGGAACCACTGTACCATAAACCTTGCACCGTCTTCCGATCCCTGTTTCGGGCGTTGTGCCTTGTTGTTGGCATAGTTCAGATTGGTGGTCACGGTGAGGTTGGGCA
This sequence comes from Chitinophaga rhizosphaerae, assembly GCF_003958645.1. GTDB lineage: Bacteria > Bacteroidota > Bacteroidia > Chitinophagales > Chitinophagaceae > Chitinophaga > Chitinophaga rhizosphaerae. Next base: position 86,205 of record NZ_RXLO01000014.1, on the reverse strand, counting down.
ACAGGTCGAGCGAGCCGCTGAAGCCGAGGTTGTTCCGTTTCAGCCAGGTGTTAGGCTCGATGCCGCCGATGCTGGTGTTGTTGTAGCTGAGGCGGAAAGCGGTATTCTGGTTGCCGCCGGTCACATTGACGCCGTTGTTGAAGGTATAGCCGGTTTCGTAGAAATCTTTGATATTGTCGGGATAGGCTACGAACGGCGTGGTTTGGCCGTATGTCGGGTCCTGCGGGTAATAGCTGAACACCTGGCGGGCGGGCGTTCCGTCGGCCTTCGGGCCCCAGCTTTCATCCACGCTCATGCCTACTACTTTTTCGCCGGCCGCGTTGGTGCTCCAGGTTTGCGAAGAGCCGCCGCCGTAAAGGTTTTGCATGGGCATGAAGTTGCCGGCCTTTTCGAGGGAGAACGCGGAATTGAGCGTCACGTTCACTTTCTTGGGGCCTTTGCTGCCTTTGCGGGTGGTGATCATGATCACGCCATATTGCCCGCGGATGCCATAAAGCGCCGATGCCGCGGGGCCTTTCAGCACTTCCACGCTTTCCACGTCTTCAGGATTGATGTCTTGCGCGAGGTTTCCATAATCGGCGCCGTCCATCCCTGCGTAGTTGGCATTGGAAATGGGCGTTCCGTCGATGACGATGAGCGGCTGGTCGGCACCCGACAGTGAATTGACGCCGCGGATCTTAATTTTCTGCGTTCCGCCCATGCTCGCGCCGGAAGCGCCCGTCACCTGCACACCCGCCACTTTGCCGGCGAGCGATCCCAGCACGTTCTGTTCTTTGGTGAAGGTGAGGTTTTCACCCTTCACGCCCTGCCGCGCGTACCCGAGCGACCGCTCGTCGCGCTTGATGCCCAGGGCGGTCACCACTACTTCGGACAGTTGGCTGTCGTTGGCGTCCATTGTAAAATCTGCCACGGTGAACCCGTCTGTTACGGTTACGGTGACGGTTTGCGCTTTATGCCCGATGGCGCTGGCGTTCAGTTTGTATGTACCGGCTTTGAGCCCGCCGATGCTGTACCTGCCTTCTTCGTCGGCCACGGTGCCCTGCGAAGTGCCGGCGATCTGCACGGTGGCAAAGGGCAGGGGCCGCCCGTCGGAGGTGCGCACGATGCCGCGGATGCCGCCGTCGAATTCGGGGGCTTCCGCCGGAGCGGCTTCGAAGACGTTGTTCGGGGGGATTTTCTTGATAACGATGTGGTCGTCCATCTGTTCATACCGCAATCCCTTGGGCAGCAGCAGGGCGTCGAGCAGTTTGCCGACGGGAATATCGGCTGCGCGGTAGGTGACGTTGCCGTAGCCTTCGAGGTCACGGGTTTTGTAGGTGAACGAGCAGTCGGCCAAAGACCCGATCTCGCGCAGCGCCTGGCGGAGCGTGACGTTGTTCAGGTCTACGGAAACGATGACTTTGCGGATATCCTGCCCAGCTCCGTCGGCGGCAACGAGGATTCCGTTGAAAGTCAATAAGATGGCCAGGATGGATATTCTCATAATCAACCAGTTGAGACGAGACGGCCCGGGTTTTGGGGGCTGCCTTTTTTCCAAGCAGGGGTCGATGAAAATGCAGTTTTCTACATACAAATTCATAGCTTTGAATTGTTTAATAATTACCGAATAGGGATTATTGAAAAGCAGGAGGAGCCGCAGCCGGGTCGCAATCGGAGCGGCTCTCCGCATTTCTGGCGCTAGCCTGACAATCGCTTGTAGCTTTTTGTCATCGTTTCAGATTTTGGTTAATGAATCAAATAGGTCCCATCTGCCAGCGTGAGCCGGCTATCCGTCAATTTGCATAGTATTTTCAAGGCCGCTTCCGCGCCAATATCCCTCCGGAACTCGGTGGATACCGGTTCTTCTCCCAAAGCTGGCCGTGCCAGCCGGATGCGCACGTCGTAGGTGCGTTCCAGGTCGCTGATGATATCGGACAGTTTTTCTCCGTCGTATAACATGTTGCCGTCTTTCCAGGGTGCGGCGTCTTTCGTGGCGATGCTTCGTGGCACATCGTCCCGGATGTATTCCGGCCGTACTTTCATGAGTTGCCCGCCGGTAAGCGTGGCCGATTTTTCTTTCCCGTACTGCACTTTTACCTTCCCGCTGCTCACGGCCACGATCACGTCTGCCTGGCCGGGATATGCGCGGATGTTGAAGGCCGTTCCGAGCACGGTGGTGGAAATATTACCGGTGTGAATGATGAAGGGCATTTCACCATCTTGCGCCACATCGAAATAGGCTTCTCCTGAAAGATAGACGGTGCGGGCCTTTCGCCCGAAGTCTTCCGCGTATCGCAAGGTGCTGGCGGTATTGAGCCAAACCTGCGTGCCATCTGGCAGGGTCAGCTGCCGGGTTTCCTTGCGGGCGGTCTGCTGCCCGGTCATGGCCACGGGGTCCGTGTTGCCGGAACGGGGGTACAGCAGCCATGCTGCGGTAGTCACAGTTGCCACAAGCGCCGCTGCCACGGCCATTTTCACGAGCCGCAACTGCCGGCCGGCGGGGTGCACGAGGCGCCCGCGGCTGTTGACGTACGTTTCCGCGTGCGGCAGTTCTTCGTCGCTGTTCCAGGCCTGCCGGATCAGCTGGCGAACGGCCTGGTCGTGGTCTGCCTGTTGCAGCAGGGCGAAGAACTCTTCATATTCCTGCCGGGTGCAGGCGTTGTCGCGATAGCGTTTAAAAAGGTAATGTATCCGTTCTTCCATACGTAGAATGGGGTGTATATGGTAGGAAGACGGAGCAGCGGGGAAATGTTCCTATCGGAAATAAAAAAAAGTTAGGAGGATAGACAGCGGCCCGGAGGTTTTGACGAGAAAGGCGCGGATGGCCTGGAGTGCGGAAGACAGCTGGTTTTTGACGGTGTGGCGGGATATCTTCAGTTCATCGGCGATCTCGAGGTAGCTCATGCCTTCTTCGCGGTTGAGGCGGTAAATGAGCCGGCGTTGGGGCGGCAGCTGGTCGATGGCTTTGGAAACGAGGGTGTGGTATTCCCGGGCTTCGGTGATGGTAGCGGGGGAAGGGGGCTCCTGGGCCAGGGCGCTCCATATCCGCTCCCGTAGCCGTTCGTCGGCCGCAGCTTTTCGGAGGAAGTCCATCAGCCTGTTTTCCATCACGCGGTACAGCCAGGCGTCCATGTTGCGGATGTCGGGCATTTGCTCGCGGTGTTCCCAGAGTTTGAGGAAAGTTTCCTGCACGAGGTCTTGCGCAAATTCGGTGGATTTGGTCATGCGCAGGGCCAGCGCGAAGAGGCGGGCCTCCTGGTCACGGAAAACCTCCAGGAACCGGTGTTCCTGCATTACGGAAGGGGCCATATGAACGGGCGATCGTTGCATGCCGACGGGAATAGTACCGGAATAAAAGCGTTAGATAGTGGTCTTTCTAAAAGTACTACAAATTCCGCGGAATGAAAAATGCCCGCCCCGGTCGTAACCGGGCGGGCATGAAATGTTTAACCGGGAATGTTACCGGATCAATAGTAATAGTTGTTCAGGGTTACTTCGAACTTCAGCACGCTGTTCGGCGGGATGGTCCCGCGGTCGGCATTGCGGTATCCCAGCACGGAAGGAATGAAATACAGCACTTTCCCTTTCTTGGTCGTTTTCTGCAAGCCTACTTTGAAACCGGGAATGAGGCCGTTGGTGCCGAGGCGCACGTCGTCGAAGGTCGTGTTGTTGGTGGAATCGAACCGGGTGCCATTCAGCAGCCATCCTTTATAGGAGATGTTGAAACGGTCGGTCAGCTTGATGGTATCACCGCCTTCACCGTTCTGCAGCACTTTCCAGTATACCCCGGTCGTATCGCGCTGAAAGCCGGTCAGGTTGTTATTGGCGATATAATCCTTGATGGTCTGTTCATCGATGGCAGCCTGTTTGGCATAGTCGTAAGGCGGTTGGTCGTCTTTATCTTTCTTGCAGGCTACGGCCAGGGTGATGCCGGCCAGGGCGATCAGGCCAAGGTAAATTTTCTTCATACTGTTGAATGGTTATTTTCTGATATCGATTAAGGTGACGTCGCAGATGAGGATGGAATTCGGCGGGATTATTCCGGGGATGCCGATGTTGGCGAATGCCAGCCGTGCCGGGATGTACATGAGGATGCGGCCGCCTTTCGAGATAAGGGGAAGGCCGATTCGCCAGCCGGGAATATGATCTTTCAATTTGCGATTGTCGAACGAAGTAGGGAGGGGAGCCGCTTCCACGATCTGTTCGGTCGGGAACAGCCGGCGGGTAAACGTCACTACCGGGATTTCTTCCAGGCCGATGGTATCCGAATGATCGCCTTCATCCATGATCTTGTAAATGATCCCGCTCGGGTGGAGCACGGTGCCGGAATCTTTTTTATGCTGGATGAGCCAGGTACGCACGGTTTCCATGTCCCTGGAAACATCGTCCGCGAATCTGGCCTGGCCTTCGAGCGACTCTTTGGCACAGCCCGCCATCGCTCCTGCCAGCGCCACGAGGCACAAGGCGGCCAGCACATATCGGAATCGGAATCCTTTAATCAACAGCATCGGGTATGCGATTTTAACCTTAAACGGCGCCGGGCACCGGAATGTTACAATATACAAAAATCCCGTCCCGGCAAAAGCGCAGGGACGGGATGGGAATATTTCCGGAACGGGTTGGATCAGTAATCCATGCCCATGCCATGACCGCCGCCCGGCATTGCGGGAGCAGCGGATTTCGGTTCGGGTTTGTCGGCGATCACGCATTCGGTGGTCAGCAGCATACCAGCGATGGATGCGGCGTTTTCCAGGGCGATGCGGGCAACCTTGGTGGGGTCGATTACGCCGGCAGCCAGCATTTTCTCGTAAGTTTCGGTGCGGGCGTTGAAACCGAAGTCGCCTTTACCTTCTTTAACTTTCTGTACCACGATGGAACCTTCGATGCCTGCGTTCGCGGTGATCTGACGGAGGGGCTCCTCGATCGCGCGTTTAACGATAGCGATACCGGTCAGTTCATCTTCGTTCTCGCCTTTGATTTTTTCGAGGCCTTCGATCGCGCGGATGAACGCTACACCGCCACCTGCAACGATGCCTTCTTCAACGGCAGCGCGGGTTGCGTGCAGGGCGTCGTCTACACGGTCTTTCTTCTCTTTCATTTCCACTTCGGTGGCAGCGCCAACGTAGAGTACGGCTACACCGCCGCTCAGTTTGGCCAGGCGTTCCTGCAGTTTCTCACGATCGTAGTCGGAGGTAGTTACCTCGATCTGGGACTTGATCTGGTTGATGCGGGCCTGGATATCGGCTTTCTTGCCTTTACCGCCTACAACGGTGGTGTTGTCTTTATCGATGGTTACGGATTCAGCGCGGCCGAGGTAAGTCAGGTCGGCGTTTTCCAGTTTGTAACCCTGTTCTTCGGAGATTACCACGCCTGCAGTGAGGGTAGCGATGTCCTGCAGCATTTCCTTACGGCGGTCGCCGAAGCCGGGGGCTTTCACGGCGGCTACTTTCAGGGTGCCACGGAGTTTGTTTACCACCAGGGTAGCCAGTGCTTCGCCTTCGAGGTCTTCAGAGATGATCACGAGGGGAGCGCCTTGCTGGGCCACTTTCTCGAGGATGTGCAGGATGTCCTTCATGGTGCTGATCTTCTTGTCGTAGATCAGGATGTAAGGGTTCTGCAGCTCGGCCTGCATTTTTTCGCTGTTGGTGATGAAGTAGGGGGAGAGGTAACCACGGTCGAACTGCATCCCTTCTACCACTTCTACGGTGGTTTCGGTGCCTTTCGCTTCCTCAACGGTGATAACGCCGTCTTTGGTCACTTTGCGCATGGCTTCGGCGATCAGTTTACCGATCTCGCTGTCGTTGTTGGCGGAGATAGCGGCTACCTGTTCGATCTTTTTATTGTCGTTGCCAACTTTTTCGGATTGTTTTTTCAGGTTTTCCACCACGGCTTTCACGGCTTTGTCGATACCGCGTTTCAGGTCCATGGGGTTGGCGCCTGCGGCTACGTTTTTGAGGCCTTCGCCGATGATGGCCTGGGCCAGCACGGTGGCGGTAGTGGTACCGTCGCCGGCGATGTCAGCGGTTTTGGAAGCAACTTCCTTCACCATTTGAGCGCCCATGTTCTCGATGGGGTCTTCCAATTCGATTTCTTTAGCTACCGTAACACCGTCCTTGGTTACGCCGGGAGCGCCGAATTTCTTTTCGATCACTACGTTACGGCCTTTGGGGCCGAGGGTTACCTTAACCGCGTTTGCCAGGGTGTCGACGCCTTTCTTCATTTTGTTGCGGGCGTCGGTATTAAAGAATATTTGCTTTGCCATAGTCGTATAAATTTTCTTTGGTCGTGAAGGTTAAAATTCAGGGCTGGATTATACCACAGCCAGGATGTCGGATTCGCGCATGATCAAGTAGTCTTCTCCTTCGAGGCTGATTTCGGTACCGGAGTACTTGCCGTACAGCACGGTGTCACCTACTTTCACGCTCACGGGTTCATCTTTTTTACCGGGGCCGGCTGCTACCACCGTTCCGCGTTGCGGTTTTTCTTTAGCCGTGTCGGGGATGATGATGCCGCCTGCGGTTTTTTCTTCAGCTGCTGCGGGTTTTACGATCACCCTGTCTGCCAGAGGTTTGATACTCAATTTGCTTTTAGCCATTTTGATTCTATTTTTAAAAAGATGAGTTTATAAATGATCCTGTTTGCCGGAAATCCGGCGGTTGTTCTCCTGACAGAGATTGTGCCAAACGGATTTCGGGTCAAATTTTCAGGTTCCAAAGATAATTATTTTAAAACGGCACCGCCAGAAAATGACATTTTTTCATTTTTGACCTGTCAGCCCCCCGCAGATGGCAGTTTGCGGCAGCCCCGGGGAGGGAGCCGGAAGTATTTTTTATAAAGTCGCTGTAAAACAGTAGATTTGCGGCCATTTTCCTAAGCGTACACATGATCAGTAGAAGAAATATCCGGGTAAAAGTAATGCAAACTCTGTATGCCATGGACACCATGGAGCAGGAAACGGTGAAACCGGGCACTGCCATGAGTTTGCTGAATGAGAAACTGGACCAGACGTGCCAGGTATTCACCTATCTCCTGTACTCTATGGCCCGCGTGGCCCAGTATGCGGAGACGGACGCGCAGCAGCGGGCTTCCAAACACCTGCCCAGCGCAGAAGACCTCGTCGTGAACACCAAGGTGGCAGGGAACGATTTCGTGTTCCAGGTACTGAACGACAAAGGGTTCCTCGTGAACATGGACACCTGGAAGCTCCGCCGGCTGGAAGACGCCGATCTCACCCGCAAACTCTACAACCAGCTCACCGAAACGGAAGCTTATAAAACATACATCGCCACCCCCTCGCGCGACAAAGCCTCCGAAAAACACATCGTAGAATTCATCTTTTCCGATATACTGGAGAAAAACGAGCTGTTCATCCAGCACATGGAAGACAATTTCCTACATTGGGGCGATGATGCAGACATGATGGGCATCCTGGTAGGCAATTACCTCTCCAAGCCCCAGCTCTTCAACTTCCTCCAGCTTATCAGCCGCGAAAAACTGGAATACGCCCGCGATCTCCTCAGCACGGTCCTCAATAAAAAGGATTATTGCCTGGAGCTCATCCGGCCCAAACTCCAGAACTGGGACCCCGAGCGCATCGCCTCGGTAGACATGCTGCTGATGGAAATGGGCGTCTGCGAATTCCTCTATTTCCCTACCATTCCCACGAAAGTGACCATCAACGAGTATATCGACCTGGCCAAAGCCTACTCCACGCCGCAAAGCGGGCAGTTCGTCAACGGCATCCTCGATAATATCCTAAAAGATCTCACCCAGGCTAACCTGATCGAGAAAACGGACCGTAACCGTAAATAAACGACCATGAAAGCGACTTTTCCCGCCATTTTAGCCGCCGTGCTCGCACTCGGCGCCTGTAACAACAGCCAAAGCGGCAGCAAAGCGCCGGCCGACAGCCCCTCTGTGGTTAAAAACACCCCGGCAGGTGCCAAACCCGTCATCTCTTTCGAGAAGCAGGTGCACCATTTCGGCAAGATCGTGGCCGGCGAAGTGGTGGAATATTCGTTCAAGTTCAAGAATATCGGCGGCAGCGACCTGCTGATCACCCGCGCCGAGGCCTCCTGCGGATGCACCATCCCGGAATGGCCCAAAGCGCCCATCCGCCCCGGCGATTCCGCTTACATCCAGGTGAAATTCGATTCCAAAGGCCGACCGGAAGGGTACACCGAAAAGGAAATCTTCATCGAAGCCAACACCGAACCTGCCGCCAACACAGGCCCGCGTATTACCGCGGAGATCGTGGCAAAGAAATAGTAACTTTAACCGTTCAAATCAAATAAACACATACAGATGTACAACTTCTTAACAAACGTATTCCTGATGACGCCCCCCGCCGGCGGCGCACAGGGCGGCGGCATGGGCGGCTGGGGCAGCATGATCTTCTTCGGTGGCATGATCCTCGTTATGTGGCTCTTCATGATCCGTCCGCAAACCAAAAAGGCAAAAGCGCAGAAACAGTTCATCGATAGCCTCCGCGAAGGCGATAAAATAGTTTCCATCGCCGGTATCCACGGTAAAGTGAAGAAAATCAACGACAACGGCACCCTTCAGGTAGAAGTGAGCCCCGGCACCTTCTTCACCATGGAACGTTCCGCCATCAGCATGGAATACACCAACGCGCAGAACAAACCTGCCGATGCTGCCAAATAATTTTCCGGACTTTACGGAAACATCACAGGAGAAGGCTTCCGGCCTTCTCTTTTTTTATTATTTTGCTTTTCATGCGCATCATCGGAATCACCGGCGGCATCGGCTCCGGAAAAACCACCGTGGCGAAGATCTTCGCCCTCCTCGGCATCCCCGTTTATTATGCCGACGAAGCCGCTAAAGACATCATGGTCCGCGACCCCCAACTCGCCGAACAAGTCCGCCGCCATTTCGGCGACGCCGCCTATTTCCCCGACGGATCCCTCAACCGCAAACACATCGCCGACATCGTGTTCCACGACAAGGAAGAACTCGATATCCTCAATTCCCTCGTTCACCCCGCCACCATCCGCGATTCCGAAAACTGGGCCCGGCAACAGAACGCCCCCTACGTGATCAAGGAAGCCGCACTCATGTTCGAAACCGAATCTTTCCACCACGTCGATAAAGTGATCACCGTGTACGCCCCGGAAGCCCTCCGCATCAAACGCGTCATGCAGCGCGACAATACCGACCGCAACGCCGTGATCGCCCGGATGCATAAGCAGCTCGACGAGCAGATCAAGCGCAAACTGGCCGATTATGTGGTGTATAACGACGAACAGCAAATGGTCATCCCCCAGGTGCTGGCCCTCCACGAAACTTTTTTAACTTTTTCTTAGAACGGCATCCGTTAGTTTCGGGGTATGAACCCCCGCCTGATAACGCTTTGCGGCGCCATGTACTGCACCGCTGTTTCCGCGCAGGAAGCACCGAAAAGACCGGCATTTCCGTATGCCGGGTATGTACGTCCGCAATTAAGTTTGACAGACACGGTGCCCGGGCGTAGTGCCGATTCCATGCGGCTCATCCAACTCAAGACTTTCACGAAAAGGGGGAAGAATTATCTGAAAGATTCGCTGGAAATGGAGCGCCTGCTGCGCGGTGTGCAGCAACCGAAGCTGGGCTCCATTTTCCTGTTCGATAAAACCAAACCAGGCAACGTGGTAGAAGGGGCAGACGGGCGGAAGCACCAGGTGGCAGGTCTGGCGCTGGATGTAGGGGCTATTTCAGACCTGCTTTCGTTCGGGAAGAACAACCGCAACGATGCTTTCCGGCGGCGGCTTATGGTAGTGCAGCGGGAAGGGTTCTTCCGGAAATATTACAGCCCGGAGGCCGTGGCACGGTTCATCCCGCTGCGGGGCGACAGCCTCGACGAGTTTGTGGACAGGACCCGTCCACCGGCAGACCTGCTGGCCAACGGAACGGCCTATGATCTGGGGATGTACGTCAAACGGCGATACCTGGAATACCTCGATACGCTGTCTTCAACCATCAAAAAAGATACGGTACAATAAAAGCACGAAGGCCCGGCGATCAGCGCCGGGCCTTCGTGCTTATCGAAGCATAATTTATTGCAGTTTAGCCAGCCATTCCTTCATCCGCTTCATGCCTTCCCGGATACGGTCGAGGCTGGTAGCGTACGAAATACGGATGCATTGCGGCTGTTCGAAAGCCGCGCCGGAAACCACCGACACGTTGGCTTTGTGGAGGAGGAACATGCAGAGATCGTCCGCATTCTCGATGCGTTCGCCTTCGTATTGCTTCCCGAAGAAGCCGCTGACGTTGGGGAACATGTAGAAAGCACCGTCTGGCAGGTTTACGTGCAGGCCGGGGATGCCTTTGAGGGCATCGAAGATGAATTCCCGGCGTTCGCCGAAGGCTTTCACCATTTCCTGCGCCGTATCGAGCGGGCCGCGGAGCGCCGTGATGGCGCAGCGTTGGGTGATGGAGCAGGTGGCGGAGGTGAACTGGCTCTGCACCATGTCTGCCGCTTTGGCGATTTCAACGGGGGCGGCCAGGTAGCCGAGGCGCCAGCCGGTCATCGCAAAGCCTTTACTGAGGCCGTTGATGATCACCGTACGGTTTTTCAGCGTGCCGAAAGTGGCGATGCTGGTATGCGGCGCCACGTAGTTGATATATTCGTAGATCTCGTCTGAAATGATGAAGATCTGCGGATGTTTTTCGAACACTTCCGCCAGCCCTTTCAGTTCGTCGTGCGAGTACACGGAACCGGTGGGGTTGCAGGGGGAAGAGAACATGAATAGTTTGGTTTGCGGTGTGATGGCGGCTTCCAGCTGCTGCGGCGTGATTTTGTAATTGTTCTCGATGCCGCAGGGCACGAATTTCACGACGCCCTGGCAGAGTTTCACCAATTCCGAATAGGTGACCCAGTAAGGCGTGGGGATGATCACTTCATCGCCGGGGTTCACGATGCTGAGCACGGCGTTGGCGATGGATTGTTTGGCGCCGGTAGACACCACGATCTGTTCTGCGGTGTATTCCAGCCCATTATCGCGTTGGAGCTTATAGGCCACGGCCTGCTTGAGGTCGAGGTAACCGGCTACCGGGGTATAGTGGGTATACCCTTCGTCGATGGCTTTTTTGGCGGCCTCGCGGATGTGTTCCGGCGTGTCGAAATCGGGCTCTCCGATGCTGAGGTCCACAATGTCAATGCCTTTGGCTTTCAGTTCCCGGCTAAGTTTGGCCATTCTGATGGTTTGCGGAACGGATATCCGCGTTAATCTTTCTGCTAATTGCATGTGTACTATTTTTTGGGTTGACCGCGGCAAACCTACTGCAAAAAAACGAGAGGGGAGGCATAAAAAAAACATTCCGGGACCATGGTCCCGGAATGCTGTAAAAAACGTGTATGGATCCCTGGTTTACTGGTATGCCATGAATCTCACCCTGGGCTTCAGATCGCCGCTGGTGGAGTCTTTCACACCCTGGTAATAGATGTTGTAGGCCCCGCCGCGCGTGTTGAGATTAGCTGCGTCCAGCTTCGCCAGTTCTGTACCGGCAGCCGTTTTTACGGTAATAGTATGCTGGCCTGGTTCAGTGGGCGTCCAAGTAATGTTGTAAGGAGACAGGAAGTCTTTGTAGCTACGGCTGGAGAATACTTTGGTGGTGCCTAAGAACACATCTACCTGGCCGGACTCGGGTACGAAGTTGAAGAAGCGGATGTTCGCTTTTTCGTTGGACATGTTTGTCAGGTCTTCCCGGATGCGGAGCACTTCTGCACCTGCGGCCTGTGTGCCGTACAGGAAAAGGGTGGTATATCTGGACGTATCGAACACGGCAGTTACGGTGCCCAGCAGGGAATCTTTTCCGAATCGCTTAAAATCAAACTTGTAGGATTTCGGGTTGAAACGGGCGCCAGGCGCTCCTCCGTATTTGAGCTCTTCGTTGGTGATTTTAGTACCGTCCATTAGGATGTCTATTCCATACGGAGTGGCCAGTGAGTTCACGAAAGCAATAATGGTGAAGGGCCTTTGCGGTTCCGGGTCGGAGTTTTTCAGACAGGAAGTGAATCCTGTTACGGCTACGGTCATTGCCGCCAGTGTCCAGAAACGGCTCATTTTGGTTACCATGCGCACTTTGGTTTTTATGATCATTGATTTGTTACGGTATATGAATTCTTGTTTTTCCCTCTTGAAAACGTTGCAGGTCCGGTTTGTATTTTCTTTCCCGATTCAGTTCCGTTTCGTAAATAATGGCGCCCAGTTCGCGGAGGAACGGTTTGCCAATGGTTTCGTAATCGTATGTATCGTCTCCGATGATGCCGTCCGTATTCGCATACACCCTGGCAGACAGCAGGAATTCTATGTTGTTGGCAAAGTCCGCAAAATACGCGACGTCGGTCAGAAAGCCATAAGCCCAGCCGGATTTATTGAAAATCCGCAACCCCGGCGGCAACCGTATGCTGCTGTCGGCCCCGCCCATCAGGTATTTGGTATAATTACGGTGAAACTCCCCCGTGTCGAATTTTGGGTCCGTCCCTTCGCTTTCCGTCGGGAGGCGCGACATATACCGGTATAAAAACCGGTAGTCGTCCTCCGTTAAACGAAACCGCTCACGGGATGTTACAGTTTCCGGAAAAATTATGCTTTGAAGGATGCGATGGAGGTCTCCCAGGCGCAGGCGGTTCTTCTGTGAAAAGTCGAACGGTGCCGCCACGAGGCTGTCGCCCGCGTAATGCGCATTCCCGGCCTGTTCGGGTTCCCGGGGAGCGGTCCCGGGCGCGGGGCCATCGTAATGCCGCGGTGGTCGGGTGTACAGCAGTTTCCCGTTTTGGAGGAAGCGGGCGCCGTTGGTCTGGCGGTTGGCTTCGGGCGTGAGGGGCATGCTGAGGCGGTGGATGATGCGGGAATCGGGGTATCCCTTTCGGTGGAGGCCGGCGTTGAGGGCTTCCTGGCCGAGGAATTCGTAGAGCCGGTTGAAGGCGTCGTTATCGCTGACGAGGAATATTTTTTTGATGTAATGCTCCGCGGAAGGCATCCCGGTGGGCGAGGAAGTGTCTGCCAGGGTAGCGGCGGAGATGCCGGGAAGGGAATCCGTCAGCATGTCCGCATCCCGGGGGATGCCGAGCTGGTGGAGGGTTTCCAGGGTGAGGAGGGCGGCGGGGAGCTTTACGGTGGAGGCGGGGTAGAAATAGGAGGAGGGGGCCTGGGGCCAGTGGTGCTCCGTCAGATGGGGACGGTTACGGGCGTCCCGGTCTATCCGCGTATAGAAAATCTCCACCCGGAAAGCGGCCGGATCGGCGAATGCGGGCCCCAGCCGGGCCGAGTTGGCCGCCAGCAGGGAATCCAGGTATTTGTCCGGTATGGAATGTCTCATATGGAAATTTCTTCCCCGGTAAGTTTGGCAGTTCGCAAAAAAAACCAATATTGCAGACGCCAACAAAATCCGTTGCTGCATAGCGTTTAAATTTAAATGCGAAATCCCGCTCAAAACCAATCAGATAGTGATTTTATGGCTGTTTTGGACGGGGCTTTAATATATCAATTTAAATTCTATCTTTGCAACTCTTTAAAAATTAGTATTAATAATCCGAAAAGAAAATGCAACTAAAAGGACTGGTTAGATTTTTTACTGCCGCCCTGATCCTTATTTCTTTGTATCAGTTGTCCTTCACGTTCGTGGTGCGGAACTTTGAGAAGAAGATGAAGGCTGAGGCCGCAGCTGATGTTGCCCGCCAAAATCCCTCCGCCGAAACGAAATATCCCGGTAACAAAGAGCTTCAGGCTCTTTACGGGGATACGCTGAACGACCTGATCAAAGATCGTCTGGATCAAAAGCTGGATAGCGCCAGTGGCAAGCAGATTGCGGGATTCCCCTGGAACACCAGCTACATCAAGGCTAAAGAAAAGCAGCTCAACCTGGGCCTCGACCTGCAAGGAGGTATGAACGTGGTACTGGAAGTAAGCGTGGAAGACGTAGTCCGCGCCCTGGCCGGCAACCCCAACGATCCTTCCCTCAATGCAGCCATCGCCACCGCCCGCGAGCGCAAGAAGAACAGCCAGTCCGATTTCGTGACCCTGTTCGGCGAAGCGTACAAGGAAAAGAACCCGAACGGCAAACTGTCGGCCGTGTTCGCCAACGCCCAGCTGAAAAACGTTACGTTCAATTCCAGCAACGACGATGTGCTGAACGTAATCCGCACGGAAGCCAAAGCAGCCATCAAGAATACGTATAAGGTACTGCAAAACCGTATCGACAAATTCGGCGTTGCGTCTCCCACCATCAACCTCGACGAGAACCGCGGCATCATTTCCGTGGAACTGGCAGGTGTGGACGATGCAGACCGTGTTCGCCAATACCTCCAGGCCAGCGCCAACCTCGAATTCCGGGAAACTTACAAGAACAGCGACGAGTTCTACATGACCGTGCTGACCCCCATGAACGAGGCCATCCGCAAAGCCCAGGGCAATGCTCCTGTAGTTGATACCACCAAAGCGACCGATTCCACCGCCGTTGCCGCAGCGAAACCCGCCGCCGGCGACACTGCTTCCCTGAGCAGCATGCTGTCTAAAGACGTTGCCAAAGCCGGTAAAGACTCCGCCGCCCTGTTGCAGCAACAGGCTGCGAAAGAAAACCCGCTCTTCGCCGTGTTCCGCCCCAATGCTACACAGACGGAAGGCATCATCCCCAGCTCCACCCTCGGCTTCATCTCCACTTCCGACACCGTCACTTTCCGCAAATACCTGGAAATGCCGGCCGTGAAAGCCGCGTTGCCGAAAGACCTGGTTTTCCTCTACGGTCCCGCCAACAAAGAAGACCGCAGCCAGCCGCTGCAGGTGTACGGTGTTCGCGTAAACCCCTCCAACCCGAAAGCGAAAATCACGGGTGAAAGGGTCATCGCCGCCAAAGCCGATTTCGGCCAGGACAATCACCGTCCTGAAGTGTCCATGACCATGGACGCTGTAGGTACCCGCGACTGGCGCAACCTCACCCGCGCCCTGAAGCCGGTGAACCCGGAGGATCCGAGAACTTTCAACTACGTAGCCGTAGTCCTCGATAATGTCGTGTATACCGCTCCTTCCATCAACAGCGAGATCCCCAACGGTATCTCTTCCATCAGCGGTAGCTTCACGCTGGAAGAAGCGCAGGACCTTGCCAATATCCTGGTTTCCGGCCGTATGCCCGCCCCCGCCAAAATCGTGCAGGAGCAGGTGGTAGGCCCGACCCTCGGTCAGGAATCCATCACGGCAGGCGCCAAATCCTTCATCATCGCCTTCGCGGTGATCTTCATCCTCATGCTCGTGTATTACAACACCGGCGGATGGGTGGCCAACATCGCCCTGATCCTCAACCTCCTGTTTACTTTCGGCATCCTCGCGTCGCTCGGTGCTACGCTGACCATGCCGGGTATCGCAGGTCTGGTACTGACGATCGGTATGGCGGTAGACACCAACGTAATTATATTCGAACGTATCAAAGATGAGCTGAGCAAGGGCAAAACTTACGCACAGGCGGTTGAGGACGGTTACAAACGTTCCTACGCACCGGTGCTCGACGGTCACGTGACCTCGCTGCTCACCGCGATCATCCTGTTCTACTTCGGCCTGGGCCCCGTGCTGGGCTTCGCCACCACCCAGATCATCGGTCTGATCCTGTCCCTGTTCTGCGGTATCCTCGTATCCCGCATGGTGACGGACTTCTGGATGAAGCGCAAACGCCACTTCGAATACTTCACCCCGATCAGCCGCAAGATCTTCAAGCACGCAAGCTTCGATTTCGTAGGCAAACGCAAGATCGCTTATGTGATCTCCGCGATCGTAATGATCCTCGGCGTGGGTTCCTTCTTCAATGGTTTCGACCATGGTGTGGACTTCAGCGGCGGCCGCAGCTATACCATTCGTTTCGATAAACCGATCGACCGTACCGCGGTGCACGAATCGCTGAACAAGGTTTACGAGTCCGAGACTTTCGTGAAAACCATCGGTGAAAATAACCAGCTGAACATCACTACGCCTTACCGCATCGAGGAGAATTCCGACGACGCGGCGAATGACGCACTAGCGAAACTGCACCAGGGCCTCCAGGCGTTCTACGACAGCAAGCCCGACCAGGCTGCCTTCGTGTCTAAATACCTCGTACAATCGCAAAGAGTGGCGCCGACCATCTCCGACGACCTTCGTCAGGGTGCGGTAAAAGCAACGATCCTCTCTATCGTGGTGATCTTCCTGTACATCCTGCTGCGCTTCAGCAAATGGCAATACTCTATCGGTACCATTTTCTCGCTGCTGCACGACGTGCTCGTGACCCTGGCCGTATTCTCCTTCTGCCGCAGCTTTGTGCCTTTCGCATTGGAGATCGACCAGCACTTCATCGCGGCCGTACTTACGGTGATCGGCTTCTCGATGAACGATACCGTGATCGTGTTCGACCGTATCCGTGAAACTTTCCGTAACACGAAGGGGCTGGAAACCAAGGTCGTGATCAACCGCGCGATCAACGAAACCCTGAGCCGTACCATCATGACTTCCGCGACGGTATTCATCACCATCCTCATCCTCTTCATCTTCGGTGGCGAGGTGACCCGTGGTTTCGCATTCGCGATGCTCATCGGTGTACTGACCGGTACCTACTCTTCCATCTTCGTAGCGGCTCCCATCCTGGTGGACTTCGACAAGAAGAACTCCCTCTCCCAGGAGCGTGAGTCCGTTGTGATCGAGAAGGCGCCCCCGTTAGTTCGCGGTAAATAAGCCGGATTCAATCCATCATACTCGAAAAGGGTGACCAGGTTCCTGGTCGCCCTTTTCGTCTTTTTAGCCGGGAGCAGAGGCAATTTGTGCAGGGTTGGTACGGTTCCAGTACGGTATCTGTACTAAAGCCCTACTGTAGCTATACTGTACCGCTACCGCACAAAAAAAGGGCGATCCCCAAAGCCGTGATGCTTTTGGGATCGCCCTTGAAAAACGTATCGCACCGGGTTATACGGCGAAGGAAGTGCCGCAGCCGCAGCTGGAGGAGGCGTTCGGGTTGTTGAACGTGAACCCGCGCGCTTCGAGGCCATGCGCGAAATCGATCTCGATGCCGAGCAGGTACAGCCCATGGGCTTTCTTCATCACTACCGGGATGCCCTCGATCTCATACGTATCGTCGCCTTCCATTTTGGCGTCGAACCCGAGGATGTAGGAAAGACCGGAACATCCGCCGCCCTTCACGCCCACGCGCAGATACTGCGCGGAATCGAATCCATCTTCGGCCATGAGCCTTTTCAATTCTTTTACGGCCCCGCCGGTCAATTTTATAGGTGCTTGTGTGATTGTGTCCATTTATCGAAAAATTTGAATACAAAAATACGGAAAAATGCGTAAAAAGCGTTGTCACGCCGAAGTCATCCCCGCAACGCTATTATCTGAAATTTGTATGTAATTTGTTGCGCGGTGTTCAACCCGCTTTTACATATGCGTTACATTCTATGCCTGGCCCTGGCCATATCCCTTGCCCACACGGCGGGCGCACAGCAGTTCGGTGGCAACCGGCCTTCCCTGAAATGGCGGCAGGTGGATTCGGATACGGTCCGTGTGATTTTTCCCGCCGGCCTGGAAACCCAGGGTAAGCGGGTGGCCGACGTCATCCACCACATCGCCCGGTCGCATACGGGAACGCTGGGGCCTACCGTGAGGAAGGTCAACATCGTTTTGCAGCATGAAACGATGCAGAGCAATGGTTTCGTGCAGCTGGGGCCCTTCCGCTCCGTGTTTTACCTCACGCCGCCGCCCAATTCCTCCGACCTGGGATCGCTCAACTGGGCCGATCAGCTGGCGTTGCACGAATACCGGCATGTTATCCAGAACAATAATTTCCGCAAGGGCGTCAGCAAAGTGGGATATTATGTTTTCGGGGAGCTCGGCCAGGCCGCCATTACCAATATCGCCGTACCGAACTGGTTCTGGGAAGGCGATGCCGTTGTGGCCGAAACGGCGATGAGCGAACAGGGAAGGGGCCGCCTCCCGGCGTTTTTCGACGGGTTCCGGGCGCTCTCGCTCGCCGGGAAGGAATATAGTTACATGCAGGTCCGGAACGGCTCCTACCGCCATTACATGCCCAATCACTATGAATCGGGTTACCTCATGGCCAGCTACGGCCGTTTGCAGTATGGACGCGATTTTTGGAAAGATGTAACGGACGATGCCGTGCGCTTCCGCGGGGTATTTTATCCTTTCTCCCAAAGCCTTAAACGCCGCACCGGCAAGAATGCCGCCGCTTTCTTCCGGGCTTCCTACGATTATTACCGCCAAAACTGGAACAGCCCGCAGGCCGAACCCGCAGATACGCTCCACGTGAACGTCACGCATCTTACCCAAAGCAACGGGGTGGAGAATTTCAGGTATGTTTATCCCGACGGGAAGGGCGGGCTCGTTGTGCTCCACAATTCCTATCAAACCATTCCGGCGTTTTACAATATTGATGGGGGCAACCGGCCCCGGGCGTTCCGGATGACGGCTCCCGGCGCGGGTTTCGATAATTTCTTCAGCTACCGCAGCGGGCACCTGCTCTGGACCGAAAGCCGCTACAACGCCCGTTGGGGGGCCGACGAGCGTTCGGTAGTGGTGATCTGCAAGCCCGGTTCCCTCAACAAACGGCTTGTGCTGAAACATGAACGCCGCTGCTTTTCGCCAGACCTCTCCCACAGCCTGAAATCGGTTGTGGTAGCCGCGCTTACACCGGATCAGCGCTACTGCCTCGAAATCCTCGATGCCGGAACGGGCCAGGTCCTGCAACGCCTGTCCAACCCAGAAAACTGGTATTACACCTACCCGAAATTCACGGACAACGATCAGTGGATCGTAACCGCCGTGCGCGACAGTACCGGCCGGATGGCCATCGTGAAGCAACCCGTGGCCGGCGGTAACACGGAAACGCTCGTTCCCTTTTCCATGAAAGCCATCGGGATACCCGTAATACAGGGCGATACGGTATATTTTACGGCCGCATTTGCCGACGCCGACGATATTTACAGCGTGCCCCTGGCCGGCGGCACCGTCCGCCGCCATTCGCACCGCGCCAACGGCGTGCATCATCTGGCCGTGTCTGACGGGAAGTTCGTTTTCAGCGAATTCACCGCGGGCGGCTTCAAACTCCTCTCCATGCCCCTCAACGCCGGGGAACCCATCGATCCCGCAGCCGATCACCAGCAACCGTGGTTACAGCCCGATTTCGGGGAGGGCGGCAATTTGCTGGCACGGGTAAGGGATGAGGGGAGAAACGTCCGGAAATACGCCAAGGGGCACCGTTTATTCAATTTTCACAGCTGGCTCCCGGTGATCGACGATCCGGACTATGGATGGTACCTCCTGGGGGAAAACGTGCTCGGAACACTCCAAACCCGCATCGGCGGCGGATATAACCGGAATGAAAGTAGTCCATCGGTAGGCGGCCAGGTAGCCTGGGCCGGGTGGTTCCCCGTCCTTCGCGCCGGCGGTGATTACAAATCCGACCGGTACGTCAACATCAACGATACCATCCAGGTGCGGTGGAACGAGCTGGACTGGTACGGCGGCATGAGCCTGCCCCTGCGCCTCAGCTCCGGGAAATTCTACCGCGGCCTCACGCTCAGCGCGGATTTCCACCAGGTAACGCGCACCCGGGCCGGCAACAGCAAATACACGTTCCGCGACAACAACCTCCAGTACCTCGATCTCGGTTTCAGCTTCTCGAACCAGCGGATGAAGGCCCTCCAGCAGATTTACTCGCATTTCGGGCAGTCGCTCACCATGCGGTACAGCAAATCGCTGAACAACATCCCTGCCGGGCAGTTTTTCGGACGGGCGGACCTGTATTTCCCCGGGATCCGGAATACCCACAACATCGTGTTGCAACTGTCGTATCTGCAGAAAGACACGAGCCTGCGGTACGCGTTCAGCGATCCTTTCAGCTATGCACGGGGTTATAGCAAGCCGTTTTTCCAGCATGTTTTCAAAGTGGGATCGAACTATCATTTCCCCGTGGCGTATCCGGATTGGGGGTTCGCCAACCTGCTGTATTTTTCGCGGATCAGGGCCAATGTTTTCCATGACTACATGTCGGCATTCAACTTTCGGAACCGCCGCCACGTTACTTATGCATCGGCCGGCGGGGAACTTTTCTTCGATACCAAAATCGGGAATGTGCTGCCTTTCACGTTCGGGATGCGCTACAGTCACCTGTTCAACGACAATCCCGGCGATCCTTCGCGGAAAGGGCGTTTCGAGCTGATCGTTCCCTTGCAGCAACTCTTTTCATACTAAAAAAACGTACATGCGTCAACCTCTCCTCAAGCCGCCTTTTTATATGAAACTGAGCCACATCCTGCTCAGCCTCGTCCTCATCGTCGTGATCCTGCGGACGATGAAAGACATCCTGGCGCCGGTGGCTTTCGGTTTCCTCTTCGCGATCCTGCTGCTGCCGCTGGCGCAAGGGTTGGAAAAGCTGAAACTGCCCAGGGGCGCGGCTGCGGGACTGGCCGTCCTTATATTCGTAATTTTCATGGCGGGGATGTTGTACTTCATTTCATGGCAAACTTCCACATTCGTGTCCGACCTGCCCATGCTCGAAAAGCGGCTCATGGTGCTGGCCAACGATCTGACCATATGGGTCGACGATAAATTCAATGTGGATTCAGACCAGCAGATCGCCTGGATCAACGAAAACGCCGCCAAGAGCATCGCTTCGCTGTCGCAACTCGTGGTGAACGCCGTGACGTCGGTTTCGTCCGTCCTTATCTTCCTCGTATTCATTCCCCTGTACACCTTTTTCCTCCTGTATTACCGCCGGTTGCTCGTACAGTTTTTGTTGCGCCTGTTCCGCGCGGAATTCGCCGGCGAAGTGCGGGAAGTGATCGCGCACAGCCGTGTGGTAGTGAAGAGTTATGTGGTGGGTTTGTTCATCGAAATGCTCGTGGTAGCTACGCTGTACATCGTGGCGCTGATGTGCCTCGGTGTGAAGTATGCCGTGCTGCTGGGTACGCTGGGCGCTATTTTCAACATCATTCCGTACCTCGGGATGGTGCTGACGATCCTGGTGACGGTGTTGGTGACGTTGACGACGGGCACGGCAGGCCAGGCGTTCTGGGCCGCGGCGATCATGTTCGGCATTCATTTGCTGGACGCGAACGTGCTGCTGCCGCGGATCGTGGGGTCGAAGGTGTCTATCAACGCCATGGTGACGCTGCTGGGCGTGTTTATCGGCAGCATGATCTGGGGGATCGCGGGCATGTTCATTTCCATCCCGGCGATGGCATTGCTGAAAGTGGTGTTCGACAAAATCCCGAACATGCGCCCCTGGGGCATGATCATGGGGAATGAAGACTAGCGGACGGTGATGTGGAGCTCCGGTACGCGGTAGAATTTACCTTCCGAGTACTGGATAACGATGTTGGAGAAGATAAGGGATTCGCCTTTCTGGACCGTTTCCTTCAGGCGTTTGCTCCAGAGGCCGGAGAGGCGGTCGCCCGTAAAGGAATCGCCGGTGGTTTCCGTGTAAAACGCGACCTGGCTGGTAGTATCGTTGAGGTACGCTTCTTTCGCTTCATAGAGAAAATCAAAAGAGACGACGGGGAATTTGTTGTTTTTCTGATCGCGCACCACGAGCGCGGAATCCAGTATTTTCAGGACTTCCGGGCGGGGGATGGAATCGCTGAGGTAGATGCCCCAGGTGGTCCGGAAACGCAATTTTTTATCGGCTGCAGAAGTGGCTGCAGCAGCGGGCTTCGCCGGTTTGACCGGCGGCTTCGGTTTGGATTGCGCAGCCGTGGTGGCCGAGATTCCGGTGAACAGTGCAAGCGTGATCAGCAATTGCTTCCTCATAGGGCAAAAAAAAAGATCGTCCGGCTATGTTAACGCCGGACGATCGGGAATATTATAACAGTTTAAGACTTTCTTCGATGGCCTGGATGCGGGCCTGGCAATCGGCGAGCTTTTTGCGCTCGGCTTCCACGGCTTCCGGTTTGGCGTTGTTCACGAATTTTTCGTTCTGCAGTTTCTTCTCCACACCCGCGAGGAAGCCTTGCTGGTAGGTAAGGTCCTTGAGCAGTTGGGCCTTCTGCGCTACAGGGTCCACTTCTTTTTCGGTTACCATGTAGAACTTGTCGGTCCCAACCACGATGGCCGCTGCGCCAGTGATGGCTTCGGCGGTGTAACCGAATTCATCTGCGTTAAGCTGTTTGGCGAGGATGGCCTCGATCCGCTGGAAAGCTTTCCTGTCCTGCGTTTCCACGAACAGTTTAATGGTATCTTTCGGCTTCAGCTGTTGCTTGTTGCGGGCGTCGCGGATGGTGGTGATCACCTCCTGCGCCAGGGTGCCTTCTTTCAGCAGCTCGGCGTTCACGCTGCCCGGAGCCTGGAACTGTTTGATCACCACATCGTCGCCCGCGGAGCGGTCGCGCAGCAGGTGATAGATCTCTTCGGTCACGAACGGCATGAAGGGGTGGAGGAGCTGGAGGAGCTGCTCGAAGTACGCGATGGTTTTGTCATACACGCCTTTATCGATCGGCTGTTCGAACCCGGGCTTGATCCACTCCAGGTACCAGGAGCAGAAATCGTCCCAGATGAGGCTGTACAATACTTTCAACGCTTCGCTCAGGCGGAAGTCCTTGATGAGTTTCTCTACTTCGGCATGTGCTTCGTTGAGCCGGCTTTCCATCCATTCCACGGCGAATTCGGGAACGGGCGCGCCGGTGTTTTCCGACGGCGTCCACATTTTCACGAGCTTCAGCGCGTTCCACATCTTGTTGTTGAAGAAGCGGCCCTGCTCGCAGCTGGAATCGTCGAACAGCAGGTCGTTCCCCGCCGGCGAAGCGATCATGATGCCGAAACGCACGGCATCCGCCCCGAAGCGTTCGATAAGGTCGAGCAGATCGGGAGAATTGCCCAGTGATTTGGACATTTTGCGGCCGAGCTTGTCGCGCACCATGCCCGTGAAATACACGTCGGAGAAGGGCTTCTCCTGCTTGTATTCCAGGCCGGCCATGATCATGCGCGCCACCCAGAAGAAGATGATATCCTGACCCGTTACCAGTACGGAAGTGGGGTAGTAGTAGTTGATGTCGTCGTTCCCGGGGTCGCTGATGCCGTTGAACACTTCCATGGGCCAGAGCCAGGAAGAGAACCAGGTATCGAGGCAATCTTCGTCCTGGCGCAGCGTTGCCGGGCGGCTGCCATAGGTGGCTTCGTATTTTCCAAGCGCCGCTTCGAGCGTTTCGGCCACTACGAACTGGCCCTGCTCGTCGTACCAGGCGGGGATTTGCTGGCCCCACCAGAGCTGGCGGGAAATACACCAGTCCTTCACGTTCTCCATCCAGTATTTGTAGGTTGCGAGGAAGCGGTCTCCGGGGTGGATGCGCACTTCTCCGCTAACAACCGCATCCAGTGCGGGTTTGGCGAGTTCGGACATTTTCACGAACCACTGCGTGGAGATTTTCGGTTCCACGACGGTGTCCGGGTTGCGCTGGCTGTAGCCCAGGCGGGTGGTGTATTCCTGCTCTTTTACAAGGAGGCCTTGTTCGTGGAGGGCGGCCACCACTTTCTTGCGGGCGCGGAAGCGGTCTTCGCCAACGAACACCTGTGCCGCGGCGGAAAGGGTACCATCGTCGTTGAGGGTGTCCACCACTTCGAGGTTATGTTTCAGGCCGAGGTTATAGTCGTTGATATCGTGTGCGGGCGTCACTTTGAGGGCGCCGGTACCGAATTCCTTGTCTACGTATTCGTCGAAGATCACGGGCACTTTCCGGTTGACCAGGGGCACCACGGCGAAGTGGCCTTTCAGATGGGCATAGCGCGCATCGTCCGGGTTTACGCAGATCGCGGTATCGCCCATGATGGTTTCCGGGCGCTGGGTGGCGATGGTGATGAATTCTCCGGTAGCTTCGCCGGCGGCGTTCACCACGGCGTATTTCACGTGGTAGAGCTTGCCGTTGATCTCTTTATATTCCACTTCCTCGTCGGAAAGGGCGGTTTTAGCCTTGGGGTCCCAGTTGATCATGCGGGCGCCGCGGTAGATGAGGCCTTTGCCGTAAAGGTCCACGAACACCCTGATCACCGCGTCGTAATAGTGCTGGTCCATGGTGAAAGTCACCCGGTCCCAGTCTACCGAACAGCCCAGTTTGCGGATCTGGTGGTAAATGATGCCGCCATATTTTTCCTTCCACTCGTAAGCGTGTTTGAGGAATTCCTGGCGGGTGAGCTGGCTCTTCTCTATACCTTTCTCTTCTTTCAGCATGTTCACCACCTTGGTTTCCGTGGCGATGGACGCGTGGTCGGAACCCGGCACCCAGCAAGCGTTATAGCCGCTCATACGGGCGTGGCGGGTAAGAATGTCCTGCACGGTTTCGTTCAGGGTATGGCCCATGTGCAACACCCCGGTTACGTTCGGCGGGGGGATCACGATCGTAAAGGGAGGACGGCCGTCCGGTACGGAACGGAAATACTGTTTGTCCATCCAGTATTGGTACCATTTGTCTTCTGCCGAAGCAGGCATATAGTTCTTCGAAAGTTCCATCAGATTATCAGGCTATGTCGTTTTAGGCATGCAAAAATATTGAATATCGGATGTATTCCGAATTTCAGGGGCATATTTGCCCCGATCGGCCGATTTTCTTTTCAAGATAGGTGTTGAAACGCGTTCTATGTGAAAAAAATGCCGGGAATCCGCAAAATAATACGCAGTTAGCGCCCAATACAAGATAGCTTTTGGTGTTTTTGTTGGAAATGACGGGTTATGCGCAAAATACCGAGCAGGATTTGCGGCTGGGCATCAAAGCCAAGGATGCGGCAGCATCCTCGGCAGTATGCAACAGTTTGCCGGCGGCTGGAAAGATTCACCGATGATTACAGGATCACCGGCATCCCGCGGTCCTTCGTGTTCGATAAACCGGGCGCCATCGTAACGGTTGATGCCCCGGTGGTGCCAGTTTGGGCGCCGCTTTTACGTTGTAAAAATATTAACACGCGAACGGCCGGCCAGGGTTCACCCGGCCGGCCGTTCCGATGGTCTTATTATTCGTGCGTCACGACATGGACCGGATCACTTCCACGGTATGCTTTACCATGTCGGCGGTGATGCCGAGGTGGGTGACGATGCGTACCTGGGTGGGGGAGATGGCCATGACGCGGATGCCGTGTTTGGCGAGGTAATCGCGGAATTTGACGGGCGTCCAGTCGCCATGCACGGCAAAAATGAGGATGTTCGTTTCCACGGGGAGCATATGCCCGACGAACGACTGTTCCAGCAACGCAGCCGCGATGGTTTTGGCATGGGCGTGGTCTTCGGCGAGGCGGTCGATATGATGATCGAGGGCATAGATGCCGGTTGCGGCCATGTACCCGGCCTGCCGCATGCCGTCGCCGAGTTTTTTGCGGATGCGTTTGGCTTCGCGGATGAAATCGGCGGAGCCGAGCAGTACGGACCCGATGGGGCAGCCGAGGCCTTTGTTAAGGCAAACGGAGATGCTGTCGAACGTACGTCCGTAATCCGCCGCCGGTTGGCCGGTGGCGAGGAGGGCATTGAACAGGCGGGCGCCGTCGAGGTGAAGGCGGAGGTTGTGTTCGTTGCAGGTTTCGCGGATGCGGAGGATCTCGTCCCAATCATAGCAGCATCCGCCGCCGCGGTTGGAGGTGTTTTCGAGGCAAACGAGGGAAGTGGTGGCTTTGTGGTCATCGTCTGTCGGGTTGACGGCCGCTGCCACATCGGCGGCGGAGATCATGCCGCGGTCGCCTTCGATGGGGCGGGCCTGGGCGCCGGAGTTGAAAGCGATGCCGCCGCCTTCGTAAATATAGACGTGGGCGAGGGAAGAGCAGATGACTTCATCGCCGGGGCGGGTGTGTACTTTGATGGCGATCTGGTTGCTCATGGTGCCGGAAGGGCAGTAAAGGGCTGCCTCCATGTCAAAAAGGGCTGACATCCTGGCTTCCAGTTCGCGGACGGAAGGGTCTTCTCCGAATACATCGTCGCCCGTTTGGGCTTTTAGCATGGCCTCCAGCATGGGAGGGGTGGGTTGTGTGAATGTGTCGCTTCTGAAATCCATTGAAAAAATTGCAATGAGAAGATGAATAAATTAGAGAGAATGTTAATTTGAATTGAGATATTTTCCAATTGTTAAAATTTGCATAAAGCCCTGAAAATAGCGACTAAAAAGCTATTAAAATCCGTTTATACAATGTACTTTGTTATAGTGAACAAGCAGAAATGCCGTTATGACAAAGTGCCTGATCATTGACAATGAATGCGTAACAGGCATCTTACCCCGGTCCGTAACCCAAGATCAAAACCATATCAGTGATATTTGGAAGAGTGGGGGATTAGCACGATCTTTGCAGGCTAATTTCGCAACCGTGTAAGATATACCATTTAAATGTTACAACAAAATTATCTTTCGGCTTGTTAGTATAATATTCGTAAACCAATACTTTTAGTCATATGAGGCAACTTAAAATTGCCACCCAGATCACCAATCGTGATTCGCAGGCGGTAGAAAAATACCTCCAGGAAATCTCGAAGATCCCTTTGTTAACTCCAGAGGAAGAGACGATACTGGCCCAACGTATTAAAATGGGGGACCAGCGCGCTCTCGAAAGATTGACGACCGGGAACCTCCGGTTCGTTGTATCCGTCGCCAAACAATATCAGCACCAGGGCTTGAGCCTTAGCGACCTCATTAATGAAGGCAATTTAGGGTTGATCAAAGCGGCACAGCGGTTCGACGAAACCAAGGGTTTCAAATTCATCTCTTACGCCGTATGGTGGATCCGCCAGTCCATCCTGCAGGCTTTGGCAGAGCAAGGCCGCCTGGTCCGCCTGCCGCAGAATAAAATAGGCACTTACAACAAAGCGAATAAAGCTTACATGGCATTCGAACAGGAAAACGAACGCGAACCTTCTACCGAAGAGCTCGCCGAAATCCTGGAAATGTCCGAGTCGGAGATCAACAATATCTTCCAGAGCAATACCCGCCACATGTCTCTCGACGCTCCGGTCCACGAAGCGGAAGACGTAGCCATGGGCGACCTCCTGGAAGGTGGCGATGTGACGGATGATGATGTGATGCAGGATTCGCTCCGGGAAGAAATCCGCCGCGTGCTCAAATCCCTGAGCCCCCGCGAAGCGGAAATCGTGAACGCGTACTTTGGTCTGGATGGCGAAAACGGCGCAACGATCGAACAAATAGGACAGAAGTATGATTTGACGAAGGAACGTATCCGCCAAATCAAGGAAAGGGCTATCAAACGCCTGCAGAAAGCCCGCTACAGCGGCGCACTGAAATCCTACTTGGGATAATCGACACCTGTTAATGAATTGATTCTGGGATAAAAGCATCCCGCCTATGTATCGGCGGGATGCTTTTTTTATACCCCATAGAGAACGGTTATAGGCCCATAGACGCCTTTCATACCTTCCCTATTCGTAATTCTCCTCCCAACCCTTTATTTTTGCAATCTTATGCGAAAGGCATCTGTTACACTGATCCTCCTCTATCTGATGGGATCGGCTTGTGAAAAGGAACAGACAGGACAGTCAACCGAAGAAAACCTCCCCGTCGTGGAAGGCATTATCGAAGAAAACGGCTACCCCATGGTCATGCTCAGCGCCGACCAGGCCTATTTCGCGGGAACGCCGGCCGCCGGCAATGCCGGGGAATGGGTGCACGGCGCCGTTATCACCGTTTCCAACGGCCCGCAGTCGCAAACACTGCGGGAATACCGGTTGAAGGACGCCGCCGGCCGGCCGTTCTGGGTGTATACCGCAGACACTGCGCAATGGCAACACGCTTTTCGCGGGGAAAACGGTAAAAGTTATACCTTGACGATCCTTTCGGAAGGGAAAACCCTCAGCGCCGTGACCACCATCCCCGCCAACGGGCTCCGGCTCGATTCGGCATGGTGGGGGCCAACAGGACTGAAAGCACGCCTCACCGGCAGCAACACCGGCTACGCCCGGTACTTCACCGCCCGCAACGGCGGCGACTATCTGCCCGGCATGCACCCGCTGTCTTCCGAAACCCACGGCAAAGGCACCATCGAAGTGCAACTGGGAGAAGGAGTGGACCGAAGCGGCGCTCCGCAGGTCGCCCTGGCGAAAGGGGACACCTTGTGGCTGAAATTCTGTAACGTAGACCACAATACGTACGACTTCTGGCGCAGCGCAGGCGCAGCCTGGGCGAAAGGGGCAGACCCCCTCGGGCCGGGAACCCGCGCAAAGGGGAACGTCTCCAACGCCAAAGGGTACTGGGGTGGCAACAGCGTAACATATGAAAGGATCATTATCCCTAAATAATCGAAATCAAAACCAAACCAAACCAACAAGCAGAAAACAACAGCATGGAAAAAAACACTAACCAGGAACATGCACATGTCCTGATCATCGGCTCCGGCCCCGCAGGGTACACCGCAGCCATCTATGCCGCCAGAGCAAACCTGAAGCCCGTCCTCTACCAGGGCATCCAGCCCGGAGGCCAGCTCACCATCACCACGGAAGTGGAAAACTATCCCGGATACCCCGAAGGCATCCAGGGCCCGGAAATGATGGTGGACTTCGAAAAACAGGCCGCCCGCATGGGAGCCGATATCCGCTATGGCATGGCTACTTCCGTAGATTTTTCGTCGCAGCCGTACAAGGTTGTGATCGACGAGGAAAAAACCATCACCGCCGATGCGATCATCATAGCCACCGGCGCCTCCGCCAAATGGCTGGGCCTGCCGTCTGAACAGCGCCTCAACGGCAGCGGCGTTTCGGCGTGCGCCGTGTGCGACGGCTTCTTCTTCCGGGGTAAGGAAGCAGCTATCGTTGGCGCGGGAGACACCGCCGCCGAAGAAGCCCTCTATCTTTCCAAAATCTGCTCCAACGTACACATGCTCGTGCGCCGTCACGAAATGAGAGCGTCGAAGGTAATGCAGGACCGCGTCCTCAAAACCTCCAATATCATGGTTTACTGGAACTCCGAAACCCTGGAAGTAGTAGGGGAAAATAAAGTGGAAGGCGTTCGCATCCTCAATACCCAGACCAAAGAAGAAAAAACGATCCCCGTGAGCGCGTTCTTCGTAGCGATCGGCCACCAGCCTAACTCCGGTATCTTCAACGGCCAGCTGGAGATGGACGAGCAGGGATACATCAAAACCATCCCCGGTACTACCAAAACCAGCGTGGAAGGCGTTTTCGCTTGCGGAGACGTGCAGGACAAAAACTACCGCCAGGCCGTAACGGCCGCCGGCAGCGGTTGCATGGCAGCGCTCGACGCCGAGCGTTACCTTTCCGCAAAAGGACACTAAATTTACATACGAAAGGGCCGATGGAACGTCGGCCCTTTCCTTTTAATCTTTTCATATGCTGACCATTGCGTTGGAGAGCGTCCGTTTCTTCGCCCATCACGGGTTTTACGAACAGGAACGCATCATCGGCAATCATTTCGTACTGGACGTGCTCGTGCGGCTCCCCGAACCGGAACACCCTTCGCAGCTGGGAGAATCGGTGAACTATGAAGCATTGTTTGCCATTTCCAAAGAAGTGATGGAGGTGCCGCAGCAATTGCTGGAACAGGTGGTGCATGATATTTCGGTGAAAATGAAAGCGCGTTTTCCGGTCATCCGCTATTCGAAGGTGACGCTGCGGAAGCAGGCGCCCCCGTTCGGAGGAGACCTGGCTTACTCCTGCGTGGCTTTGGAGAAACAATACTGAGGCCGGCAACGTTATATGTCCGGCCGCCTGTGTAGAAACCATGTCCAGCATGTAGCCGGGCTGGGAAAATCCTTATTTTTGGGAACCTGTTAAATTCAATTCGTTCCTATGCTTAAGAAAACCTTTTTACTGTGTTGCGCCTCCATGCTGGCGCTCGCTTCGTTCAGCCAAACGGTCGAGGAATCCCTCGCGCAGGCTAAACAGCTCACCCTGCAAATGAAGGAGACCGAGGCGCTGCAACAATATAAAGACATCCTCCAGGCAGACCCCGGCAACGTGACCGCCCTCAACCAGAGCAGCCTCATCTGCAGCCGCGAAGGCGCCCGCCAGAAAGATAAATCCGCCAAAATGGAATGGTTCAACAACGCGAAGATATTCGCTTATGAAGCCATGAAGGTGGATGTCGAAAACCCCGAATCCAACTACGCCATGGCCCTCGCCTGGGCCCGCATCGCGCAGGTTTCCGGCGCCAAGGAGAAAGTGGCCGCCGCGAAAGAAGTGAAGAAGTACGTAGACCTCGCCATCAAGTTCAAACCCGATTACGGCGAAGCCTTCCACCTGCTCGGTAAATGGAACTTCGATATCTATAACCTCAGTTCCATCGAAAAAGCCGCCGCCAAGGTGCTTTTCGGCGGAATGCCGGCCGCTACGCTGGAAGACGCGATCGCCAATTACGAGAAATGCCGCCAGCTCACGCCGTCGTTCATCCTCAACTACCTCGACCTCGCCATCGCTTTCCGGCAGAACAACCAGGAAACCCAGGCCATGGAAATCCTCAACAAAGCCATGCGCCTCCGGCCTATTTACCAGGACGATCCCGGTTACAAAGCCGAGTGCAAAAAGCTCCTCGACAGTATGCAATAACGGCCTTACGCCAGCTTTTTACCTTTCCACCGGCCGCTTTTCAGGTACAGCCAGGCCAGCGAGCCCATCGACGTCCAGTATACGAACTCCGCAAACCAGGCCCAGTGCAGCTGGCTGTGCATCTTTTCTATCACCACGATGCAATAGGTAAGGTATGCGATCACGGCGATGATTTCGATGCCGAGGTTGATCCGCGTGTCGCCCGTTCCCGTTACACCGTTGAATACCACGGCGGTCACGGACGCGAGGATCATCACCACCATACATACGTACATGGACGGAAGGGCCTCGGTCATAAGTGTCACGTCTGTCGTATAGATCCGCAGCCAAAGCGTGGGGAAAATGCTGATGATGAGGCAGATGGCGACGGAGCAGATGACAGACAGCTTCGTGATCTTTTTGACCATGGTCATGACCTCGTTTTCCCGGCCCTGACCGATCAGGTTGGAAACCATGGTGTTGCAGGTGGAGCCGAACGCCCAGGTGAAAATCCCGAACAACCCGAAAATACTCCGCATCATATTGGAAATGGCCAGGGGCCGCTGCCCGAGGTGCTCGATGAATATGAAGAAGATCAGCCAGCTGCCGATGCTGAAAAGGTACTGCACGACCAGCGGCGCGGAAATCACCAGGATGCTCCGGCAACCGCTCCAGGTGGGCCGCAGGCGGGTGAACAGCTCGTATTTGACATTGAATTTACCGAGCAGCAGCAGCACCCATGCCGCGGCGAAACCAGCGATCTCCGCCAGGATGGACGCGTAGGCCGCCCCGTTAAGCCCCAGCGCGGGGAGCCCCAGCTTACCGAAAATAAGCCCGTAGTCGAACACGATGTTGGTGATTTCCTGGAAAAGGGAAATGATCACCAGCAGCTTCGTGTTGCCGGTACCGATATATAAGGAGGTGCAAAGCCGCATGAGCATGAGGAAGGGGAGCCCCCAGATCCGGATGCGCGTGAACTCCGACGCCGCTTCGATAATGTGCGGGTCGTGCAGGGAAGCACGGAAGAACGCAGGGGCGAGGGTTTCCGTGATGAGGATGCCGAGGAGCGACATGCCCATGGACAGGACCAGTCCGTTGCTGAAAATGGGCCCCATGCCCGCGATGTTCTGTTCGCCCGTCCGCCGGGCAAACATCACCTGCATCCCGTTGGTGATCCCGTAGGAGATCATGTAGATGACCAGCGTATAAATCCCCGCGATGCCGTTTACCGCGATGGGGAATTCGCCCAGGTGACCCAGGAAGGCGGCATTGGTGAGGTGATTGATCTGCGGGAGGATCAGGGAAAGACAGATGGGGCCGGCGATCTTGATGATCTGCCTGTTCGTTACTTCGACTTGCATAAAGGTAAACCGTAAAAACCCGGCAAAAATAACGGTTTGGGATGCGGCGGCAAGGAATTAATGACGAAAACGATTCCTCCGGGGCCTTCGCTGGTCATCTTGCAGGCCCCGGCGGCCGTGGTTCTCAACATTTTTAACTATTATTGTGCGGAATAACAGACAGATCATGCCCGTGGCATATACCATACAACCCACCTACGCGATAGACGACGCGACGTTGCTGGAAACAGACCTTACCACCTGCACCCTGCTGGTGATGATCGGTTCCGGCACATTCAGCTATGCCGTGCTCGCGCCCCTGCAGCGCAAGTTCCTGGCCCTGAAGAGCTACAGCTACCAGCCCAGGACCGTTGCCATGGCCGATCTCGAAATGATCGAACAGATCTTCGACGCCGACAGGCTGCTTTTCACCGCTTTCAAGAAAGTGCTGCTCGCTTTCTCCTCGGCCGAGAATACACTCGTGCCTCGGGAGTTTTACCAGCAGCAGCTGCGGAAAGATTACCTCCAGGCCGCGCTGCCGCACAAAATGCAGGACGCGGTACTGGCCGATGAACTGGCGGATATGGGACTGGTGAACGTGTTTTCGGTGGACAAGGATATGCTGGGGTTCCTGCGCAAGGAGTTTTCGACAGACGATGTGGCGCATGCCAACACCGCCCTGCTGAAAGCATACCGCCAGGATGCGGACCACTCCGCACCGGAAGGCATCGCCTACGCCGAAGTACAGGCGCAGCAGTTTACCTTGACCGTTTTCGCCGGTGGACAGTTGCTCATGCAGCACCAGTACGCCCACCGCGGCGGCCTCGATATCGTGTATTACACCGTGAACAGCCTCCGGCAGCTGGGGCTCAGCGAGCTGAAGTCGCGCATCAAGATCGGCGGGTCGCTCACGAAAGATTCCCAGGTCTTTGCC
The DNA here is from genome assembly GCF_003958645.1 of Chitinophaga rhizosphaerae. GTDB lineage: Bacteria > Bacteroidota > Bacteroidia > Chitinophagales > Chitinophagaceae > Chitinophaga > Chitinophaga rhizosphaerae. The sequence continues at coordinate 53,472 of NZ_RXLO01000014.1, read as the reverse complement.
GAGCTCAGCCGGTTCCTGCCGCGCATCGAGTGGGTGTACCGGCCCGATGGGTTCCTTTACATTCCGAAGATGGTAGACATGCCGTCTCATCAATTCTTTAATCTTTACGCCCTGGCGTTATGCGTATAATCGGTGGCGCACTGGGCGGGCGCCGCATCCATCCGCCTGCCAACATGCCGCATACACGGCCCACTACCGACATCGCGAAGGGCGGCCTTTTCAATATCATCGAAAACAATCTCGACATCCCCGAACTGCGCTGCCTCGAACTCTTCGGCGGCACGGGCAGCATTACGTTCGAACTGGCCTCCCGCGGGGCCACGAACCTGACAGTGGTGGAGAAAGACAATACCATGGCGGGTTTTATCGCCAAAACAGCCGGACAGCTGGACGTAAGCACGCACATCGTGAAGATGGACGCTTTCAAATTCCTCCAGCAAGGCGGCGCCCCGTTCGATTTCATTTTCGCCGACCCGCCCTACGAACTGGGCAACATGGAAGCGCTGCCGAAACTCGTTTTCGAAAAAGGCATGCTGAAGGAAGAGGGATGGTTCGTGCTGGAACATACCCGCAGGAACGATTTTCGTCATTATCCCTACTTCCGGGCGGAACGGCACTACGGCACCACGATCTTTACTATTTTCATCAACCGGGAGGAACTGAAAACCCCTTCCGGCGAATAACGCAAACCATATGCAAAGAATCTGTCTTTTCCCCGGTACCTTCGATCCCGTAACGCTCGGCCATACCGATATCATCGACCGTGCCCTGCCGCTTTTCGATAAACTCGTGATCGGCATCGGCGTCAATTCCGGCAAAGTGCCCATGTTTTCGGTGGAACAGCGTGTGGAATGGCTGCGCGAGATTTATAAAGACCAGCCAACGGTGGAAGTGACGTCGTACGAAGGGCTGACCGTGAATTTCTGCAAACAGATCGGGGCCCGGTTCATCCTCCGCGGTATCCGGTATGTAGCCGATTTCGAATACGAAAAAGCGATCGCAGATATCAACCGCAAAATGGACCACGAAGTGGAAACCATCTTCCTGACCTGCTCCCCCGAATTTTCGACCATCGCCAGCACCCTCGTGCGCGACGTGATCCGGAACGGCGGCGACGCGGCGCAGTTCCTGCCGAAAGCGGTGTCGTCTTCCCTCCAATATTCCAAACTTTCTTAATAAAACTTTGGCTATGAAACCCATCTGGTTTTCGCTGGACATTTCCCTGGACCAACTGAACGAGAACGGTCGCAACACCATGGGCGCCTGGGTAGGGATGGAGTTTACCGAGATCGGCCCTGATTACCTGCGCGCCATGATGCCGGTAGACCATCGCACGGTGCAACCTTACGGGCTGCTGCACGGCGGCGCATCGGCTGCACTCGCGGAAACCGTGGGCAGTGTGGCTTCCGCGCTGATCATCGATCCGGAAAAACAAATCTGCGTAGGCCTGGAGATCAATGCCAACCACGTCCGCGGCGTCCGCGAAGGGTATGTGCACGCCATCGCCACGCCGCTGCATATCGGCTCCGCCACGCATGTGTGGGACATCCGCATTACCGACGACCATCACAAGCTGGTCTGCGTAAGCCGGCTGACCGTAGCCGTGCTGGCCAAAAGAACAGAAGGGTAAATTATTTTTCCGCCAGCAGGTATTGCATCCTGGCGATGACGTCGTGCTGCACGACGCGGAACCCCGCACCTGCGAGCATTTCCTTCACTAAACCCGCTCCCATACGCAGTTTCCGGTAACTGCTCACTTTCTGTACCCATTCCCCGTTGTGTTTTTCCAGCAATTGGTCGTACACCCGCACAAATCCCGGTTCGTATTCCAGGAAACAGGTGTGGATCCGCTGATCGTCCGCCTTTACGGGGATGAACCGCTGTTCGCCGAAAAGTTCTTCCGTGAGATCGCGGAACGACAGGGCGATGCGCCCGCCTGCCGGTAACAGCGCAAACCATTGCTGGATAAGGTCCCGGACGGTTCCGAAACTGTCCAGGTGCGTGAGGGTATCGCCCATACAGGTGATGAGCTCGGCTTCCGTGGCGTATTGCGGCACATTTTTCAGATCGGCCGGCACGGTGCGGATGGGAAGCCCTTTGGCCCGGGCGTTCAGTTCAGACAGCAGGTGCTGGTTAAAGTCGACGGCAAACACCGTGAACCCCAGCTTCGCCAGGGAAACCGACTGCAGGCCGTGGCCGGCGCCAAGGTCGATGGCTACCTTGTTGCCCCGTGGGAGCACGCCGTGGCTGGAGAACCAGTCCTGCTGCTCCTGTTGCTTCGTTTCGAAATTCCCCGACATCCATGCGTAGAACGCGGCGAGGTGGTTTTCGTAGTGGGATTGGGCGCTCATGAGGGTTAGGCTGCGTAGCCGGCTTTGGTGAGCACGTCCACGATGTTTTGGTAAGAGTAGGGCATATACCGGGCGATATGCTCGGGCTTGATCCACTGGATGTCCATAATGTCTTCTTCGATCTGGGGAACGGTGAGCTCCGAGCCGAAGAAGTGCATGCGGTACCAGTAGCTGTGCTTGAGTATGTTTTTTCCTTTGAGGGAATAGTAGTGGTAGGTTTCGGTGATGAGGCGGCCGAGGGTTACGTTCGAAAGCCCTGTTTCTTCCTGGACTTCGCGAAGGGCGCAGGCTTCGAGGCTTTCACCATCGTCCTGTTTGCCTTTGGGAAGGTCCCACTTGCCGCGGCGGAACATGAGGAGGATGTCTCCCGCTTCGTTGGTGACCAGGCCACCCGCTGCCACGAGCACCGTAAAATGGCTTTTGACCTGTTCGAGGAGGGCATCGGCTTCGCCGGTCCGGAACACGACGGCCGGAAGCTGGTTCTTTTCGAGCAGGGCGATGGTTTGGGCCACTTCGGCCGCAGGCGGGTTGAAGAGGGTGGTGGCGCCGGTGAATTGGGCGGGGAGCGGTGTGTGGAGGCCGGCGATCAGGAGCGGGCGTTCATTAATATATATATGTATCGGTGTTTCCATGCCGCAAAAATAATCCTTTGCATTATTCATCGTACTTTTGCGCCGTTATGAACAATATCAGCGAAAAACAGGTAGCAGAGAAACTGTTACAGATACAAGCCGTAAAACTGAGTCCTGCCCAGCCTTTCACCTGGGCTTCGGGCTGGAAATCCCCGATTTATTGCGACAACCGCAAGGTATTGTCTTATCCGTATGTCCGGGATTACATCAAGTCCGAGCTGTGCAACGTAGTGTTCGAGACATGGCCGGAAGCCGCGGTGATCGCGGGCGTGGCAACGGCGGGCATCCCGCATGGCGCCATGGTGGCCGATCAGCTGAAGCTGCCGTTCATCTACGTGCGTTCCAAGCCGAAAGAGCATGGGATGGGTAACCAGATCGAAGGGGTGTTGCAGCCGGGTCAGCCGGTTGTGGTGGTGGAAGACCTCATTTCCACCGGCAAAAGCAGCCTGGAAGCCGTGCAGGCGATCCGCGCAGCGGGGGGCGAAGTGATCGGGATGGTGTCTATCTTCAATTACGGGTTCGATATAGCCGTGAAGGCTTTCGAAACGGCGAATGTTCCCTTCCGTTCCCTGAGCAACTACGCCGCCCTGATTGAACTGGCGGTGGAAAAAGGCCAGGTAGGGCCCGACGAACAGGCTACTTTGCAAGCCTGGCGCACGGCTCCCGATGTGTGGGGGAAATAGCCGATATATTGCGATGAAATCGTATATTGTGAGAGATTAAAAACTATTCATCCTATGCGTATCATTAAAATGATGCTGGTGCTGATGCTGGCTGTTACGGGTTCAGCGATGGCCCAGGCGAAGAAAGGAACGCTGGTAACGGCGAAGATCAAGGTACCGAGCGTTCAGTGCAATATGTGCAAAGACGCGATCCAGCGGTATTTCCTGAAAGAAGAGGGCGTAAAATCCATGGTGGTGGACGTGAAGAAGAAAGAAGCGACGGTGAAATACTATACCGACCGTACCAATATCGAGAACATCAAAACCGCTATTGCGAATGTTGGGTACGATGCCGACGATGTAACCGCCAACGTGGATTCCTACAACGATCTGCCCAAGTGCTGCAAGAAACCGGAAGACGGTGGAGGCCCTGTTCAGAAGAAACACTAATAATATAGTTATATCGAATTCGACCGCTCCGGCTTGCCGGGGCGGTTTTTTTGTGCCCGGGAAAGTCAGGGGAAAAGATGAAGGATGATGCCGAGTGTGAGCATTATCATTAATCTGAAGCAGGAAGAGACGAAATCAAAGGATCTGTAAGTGCCCAAAAAATTCAGGTGAAAGCGGATATTGGAAGGGGACCACCCAGCTATTTAACCCGGCAAAATGACGGGAAATGTTAATTTAGGTAGTCTATTTCGTTTGGCACAAATCCCCCTGCTCTTCAGTTTTCATGCAAAAAAAGTAAGCCCAAACGATAGGGGGAGAGTGCCTTTCAAATTACCCCAATCCTCAAAAAGTACAATTTCTACTAGGGCAAAACAGCACCACGATCCATCGAATTTCGAACACTTTTAGCGTCGGAAATACCTGCTTTTTAATTCCCTCATCCGTTTCGGTTGTTCCGTAATCCTCCCAAAAAGACGGGATGTACGAAGCCATTTTGCGCTGCCTGGTGGCAGTGAAAAACGGAAAACCGAAGTAATTAATCGAAGAGAACCCGCGTTTTCGAGCTGATTTACGACGCCAGAAACGAGGCGATTTGGGGTTGAAAAATTGTTTTTTGGGGTAGGACGATGCGCTTTTCAAGGCATCCAAACCGTCAAAATCTGTCGGAAAATCCAGCGCCCGGGGTGCTGAAAATGGAGCGGAGAAGTTATGTAATCACGAACGAAAATGAAAAAGCCACCCGGAAAGGATGGCTTTAATTATTGTAATTCGAATTGTGGAAATGTAATATCGCGTTTGTAATTGACTGGATCCGGGATGCAGGAAATTGAAAAACCGGCATCAAAACCCAAAAATCCACGTCGCCAAAAATTGGATGGCGGATTCAAAAAACGAAAAAAGCTGCTCCCAAAAAGTCAGTTGTTCCATCAGAAAAAGTCGAGTTTCTGTTTCGTTTCGGCCCGGATCGGGAAGGGTAGAAACACCCCTTTTTTGCCGACTTTGCAATTTCCGGCGGCTTTAATGGTTACCTCCTTGTTCGCCAAAACGCCGAGCATGTTCTTAAAAACATTCCCCATTTCGACCTGGAGCTTCACCGGAAAATAGAAAGTATCGCGCGCCGGAATGTCAATTAAGGTGTCTTGTAAAGAATGGCCCACTTTCGTGTCGTCCAGAAAAACGTCGAATTCGGCATCTTTTAACCGGAGCGAAAAATTGTTCGGGTTGTAATAAGCCAGTTCGATTTTGACCGTGCTTTTCGAAAAGCTCAGATTTTCCATATCGAAGCTGGCGACCCTGACAAACTCCAGGTCTTTCATTTTTCCACATGCGCTGACCCCACCCCAAACGAGAAGGATCATAAAATACCAGGTTACCTGTTTCATGACGGCGTTTGAAAATTTCCACCAAACGTACGACAAATACCTCCAAAAATTAAGTTAAAAACCGGGCTGGGAGCGGCCCGTCTACTTAAAATTTTACTTTAAATAAAACCGGTCAAAAATCAACGGTTTTTTAGACTAATATCTTTAGTATTTTTGTTGACTTTTAACATTTTACGTGAAATGGGCGATTGCTAATATTAATAGCATATGTATTTAAATTCTATGAACTGTTAATCAAGAAGTTGAAGTGCATTAACGAACGCTTTTAATTAAATTGTAACCACCCGTTTCATCATGAATTACATCACCGGAAAAACTAAAACGGACAGTATGGCAGGACAACAGGAAAAAGAAATATTACTCATTGAAAGTCAATATTTTCCACCAATAAACTTCTATAAAACTTTAATTGAATGCGAAAAAGTGCGCTTCGAGCGCATGGAACACTACCAGAAGGTCAGTTTTCGCAATCGTTGCTACATCGCCGGGCCCAACGGAATGATACTTTTGAGCGTTCCGCTCGTGAAAGGAAAAAATCAGCGGACCGTCATGAAAGACGTTCGCATTTCCAACCTCGAACCCTGGCAGCAACTCCATTGGAAAACCCTGACTTCCGCTTACCGCCGTTCCCCCTGGTTCGAATATTTCGAGCCGGAACTGGAATTGTTATATGAAAAGGAATTTGAATATCTGCTCGACTGGAACATGGCCTGCTTCGAGTTCGCCAACCGGGCCCTCGGGTTTGCACCCGTCGTGGAATTGACGGAGGTTTTCGAGAAGGACTATAATAATGATACCGCCATCCTGGACCTGCGCGACAAAATGGTGCCCGGCCAGGTTCCGGAAAACGCCATCCAATACACCCAGGTTTTTGGGGAAAGGACGGGCTTCCTGCCGAACCTTAGCATCCTCGATCTGTTATTTTGTGAAGGAAAAAGGGGGTTGGAGTTACTGAAATGATTATGAAGGGATTGTAAAAGGAATGCCAACCCGGCGCCGCATGTGCCGGAAAAGTCGGATTTGCCTAATTAAATACTTTATGTAATATAGTGTAAGTGATTGTTATATAATTGATTGATAAGGTTATTGCCCGTTCGTAAAAAAGATCGAAATTTTTTTGGGAATCCATTGGAACAAAATAGTAGATTTGCATCCGATTTTGCTGGGGAACGACTTACGTAGGTGTATAAACCAGAAGTTTCCAGCTCATTTAGTGTGTAATAATTTTTTGACCTTAGAAATTCATTCACAGATTTAAATGAACAACACCTACACGGACCTGGTTAACCAGACCTTCGAGTTCCCGCAGGAAGGATTCGATGTGAAGGAGAATAACCTGTTTTTTAACGGGCTGGATATGCGGGCGCTGATCGATAAATATGGCACCCCCTTCAAACTGACCTATCTTCCCAAGATCGGGATGCAGGTAAGCAGGGCGAAGAAGATGTTCCAGGATGCGATCAAGAAGAACAAGTATGATGGCAATTATTACTATTGCTACTGTACCAAAAGTTCTCACTTTTCGTTCATCATGGACGAGGTGCTCCGGCAGAACGTCCACATCGAAACGTCGTTCGCTTACGACATAGATATTATTAACAAGCTCTATGAACGTAAGAAGATCAACAAGGAAACCTTCGTGATCTGCAACGGGTATAAAACAAAGACCTATACCCGGGCCATCGCCAAGCTGATCAACTCCGGTTTCAAAAACGTGATCCCGGTGCTCGACAATAAGGAGGAACTGGAGGATTATTCCAAATTCGTGCGTACCAAGGATCCCGTTAAACTGGGTATCCGCATCGCCGCCGAGGAAGAGCCCACCTTTGATTTTTACACCTCCCGCCTCGGCATCGCCAAAAGCGACATCCTCGAATATTACGTGGACAAGCTGAAGGGAAATCCGAAGTTCGAACTGAAGATGCTCCACTTCTTTATGAACAAGGGCATCAAAGACGATATATTCTATTGGAGCCAGTTCAACAAAGTGTTGAACCTCTATTGCCAGCTGAAGAAGATCTGTCCGGAACTGGAAAGCATCAACCTCGGCGGCGGCTTCCCGATCAAGCACTCCCTCGGGTTCGACTATGATTACGCTTACATCGTAAACGAAATCGTAGCCAACATCAAGAGCGTTTGCAAAAAGAATAAAGTACCGGTACCGGACATCTACACGGAATTCGGTTCCTTCACGGTAGGCGAAAGCGGCGCGGTGATCTACTCCGTGCTTGGCGAGAAAATGCAGAACGACCGTGAAGCCTGGTACATGATCGACAGCTCTTTCATTACGACACTGCCAGACACCTGGGGCATCGGGGAGAAGTTCCTTATGCTACCCATTAACAAATGGGACCAGGAGTACCAGGAAGTGCACCTCGGTGGGCTGACCTGCGACGGGTACGACTTTTACACTTCGGAAGAACACATCAATGCCGTGTTCCTCCCGAAGCTCACCGGCGGGCCCGAACCCCTGTACATCGGTTTCTTTCATACCGGGGCGTACCAGGACCAGCTGAGCGGATACGGCGGCATCAAGCACTGCCTCATCCCGTCCCCCAAGCACGTGATCGTAGGGTACGACAAAAACGGACAATTAAAAGATTGGCTATACGCGAAAGAGCAAACCGCTCAAAGCATGCTGAAAATTTTGGGTTATTAAAAATATGGGTTAGTAATCCACTTAAAAACCCCTCGGTTCTCCGAGGGGTTTCGTTTTTTATACCCTCCCCGGAATTCGACCGCTCGTCCATTTTTGGCCCGGTCAAGCCGTATCCGGTTCGTAATTTAAATAACCGATAGCCGCTCTTTCCGCCTTTCGTTAATACGGATAACACCATAAAAATAGGCTCTCCAGCAGGAGAGCCTATAATTTCATAGGATAGATTGATCCAACATTCATAGCGTTAGGGATGAATTGGAATATTCATGGCATAAGGTAAAAGGGACATTTCAAGGTATGCGGGAATTGGAACATTTCAGTATAGAGGCAATAGGTTATGATGGATTCACTATTATCAAAAATAGGAACCGTTCTTTCTGCCGCAAATACCACTTAGTTGTATCTTTTAACAACTTTTTTACAATTTTTTCGTTACAGCCGTTCTTAAAACCTCAAAATACATGTGTCAACTATCAAAAAACAACCCCATATCGATTCGGCGAATTCTCCCCTTGATAATTTTGTTAATATGTTCTTTTCGAGCCTCCGCGCAGGATTCAGAGGCCGAAGCTGTGAAAAGCGTTGTCAGGCAACTGTTTGAAGGAATGAAGCTGGGCGACAGCGCGTTGGTAAAGGCTGTGTTTCACCAAACGGCGGTCTTGCAGTCCGTTGCAACGTCTAAAACAGGGGAGGTAAAGGTGCATGTGATGCCTGCGCAGGATTTCATAACAGCTGTAGGTAAGCCTCACACGGACGTGTGGGATGAGCGGATCGAGTTCGGGCAGGTATTGGTGGATGGGCCGGTGGCCAGCGTCTGGACGCCCTACAGGTTTTACCTGGGCGAAAAGTTCAGTCATTGCGGGGTGAACAGCTTCCAGTTGTATAAATCCGCCGGCGGATGGAAGATCCTTTACCTGGTAGATACCCGCCGGAAGGAAAACTGTCCCTGATCAGACTTCCGGCTGCTGGTCGAGGTACTGGATAGCGGATTCGCACTGTTTCTCGATCTCGCTGAAACGTGCGTCCACCAAATCGGTGTTCCCTTCCATGAAATCGATCTTTCCCGAACGGCTCAGTCCCTTCACCAGTAGGAACTGCTTGATGAGGTTCTGGTTCACCAGCGCTGAAAACTCCTGTTGCTTCTGCAGCGTCTGCTCCCGCTCCAGGCGGAAAATGTTCCGGAAATACACGCCCCATACCCGCAGGATGATCAGCAGGTACCCCAGCATAAGGAACGGCGTGGCGATGTAGCGGTCCAGCGCCGAGTAGGTAGGCGGGAAGCTGATGCGGAAATTGTCCAGCTTCATCCAGGCTACCACCCCCAGGTATGCAAAAAGTACCGCCATGATCGACAGCGAAGCGCGCAGGGGCAGAATGAAATATCCGAGCATGCAGGCCATGAGCCAGGGAATAGCATAAATGGGGGATAGGTCCATATCGTTCATGAACGAGCAGGCCATGGGAATAAGCAGGGTGCTCAACGCTGCCATGATGCCTACCATGGTATATGGCGCCCCGGAATACATGAGCCCTCCGCAGAACAGGAACGCGAGAAGGAACGAGGTAGTGATGATGAGATTGGGTATATCTTGCAGAAACGCCAGTGCCGCCATAATGGGCAGCAGCATCAGGGTGTAGAAGAAAATATAATCGAAAACCATCGAGATGCGCGCATGTTCCCGGGCGCAGGCCGATTGGCGTATAAGCTTTCCCGTGACCATTCCGCACACAGCGTTGTAAATGGCAGAATACAAAGTTGGTTTGCTGCTCGTATTTGCTGACATAAAAAGGGGATATTCCAATAAATAGCTCATACACAAGGTAGTAGGATTTCCGTGCCGTGGAATGGAACTTTTGTGGGAGATTCGCGGCCGTTGAAAAACGAAGGGCCGCCTTAGACAAGGCGGCCCTCTTTACTGTTGTATTTGTATTATGAATTCAAATCACAACAAATCGCAACTATTCCTAACCCTTATGCAACTATAATTTCTTTTACGGTTTCCTGCGCGGCCTCTTTCTTGGGCAGGGTCAGGTGCAGGACGCCGTTATCGTATTTCGCGTTGATTTTGGAAGCATCCACTTTTTCGTCCAGCGTAAAAGAGCGGGAGAAGGAGCGGAAGTTGAACTCGCGGCGAAGATGTTTCTCGTTTTCGTCTTTGGTTTCGGCTTTCTTTTCGGCACTGATCGTCAGCGTAGGACCGTCGACCTTGATTTTCAAGTCTTCCTTGGCGAAGCCGGGCGCTACGATTTCCAAAGAATAGCCGTCTTTCGTTTCGGAGATGTTCACCGGGGCGTAAGAGGCGCCGTAGAAATCGGAGGTAGCGAAGTCCCTGTTCAGGAATTTACCATTAAACAGTTCGTCTACGAGACCATGGAAGGATTTGGCGGGCTGATTGAATTTTACGAGTGTCATACTGATTATCTTTTTATGCGTTAAACCATTTTTGTTTTTACGGTTACGCTTCCTACAGATCAAATCGGATACCAATGCCGGAAATCGGTTAAAAAGCCAGTTTTTGGCGGATTTTACGGACAAAATGTCAAATTACTGTATGGTTTCCGGACAAAATGACAAAAATCATGAACTAATTGAAGTATCTCGATATATTATTACCTTTGTACAAAACTAAAATATATGTACCCTGCGGAACTCGTGATGCCGATGAAGGCAGAATTAACAGATAATGGATTTCAGGAAATGCTTTCTCCCGAGAAAGTAGAAGAAACGTTGAAACAGGAAGGCACCACCCTGGTGGTGATCAATTCCGTTTGCGGATGCTCCGCCGGAACCGCCCGTCCGGGTGTACTGATGGCCGTTGCCGCCAGCGAAAAGAAACCGGACAGGTTGACGACCTCCTTCGCCGGGTTCGACAGCGCCGCGGTTCAGCAGATCCGCACGCACCTGCTGCCTTACCCTCCGTCTTCGCCTTCCATCGCGCTTTTCAAAGACGGCCAGCTCGTACACTTCATTGAGCGCCACATGATCGAGGGCCGTTCCGCCCAAATGATCGCAACCAACCTGGTGGCTGCTTTTGACGAGTACTGCTAATCGTTTGTTGCTTCCCGTTACATGGTTTTTTACGCCGGTTAATGGGAAATTCATATTTGCAATGTAACTTGGTGGTTTGATTTTCCGACTGACTGATTCGGCTTTGTTCATAGGAAAATTCAGATCACCATTTTTTTTCGCCTATGTATCCTAACTTATATTACGCGTTCAGGGACCTTTTCGGTATCGAATGGTCCTGGCTTAAAGTAGTACAGACATTCGGATTTTTCGTTGCGTTGGCTTTCCTGGCCGCTGCTTATGTATTGACAACCGAGCTTCGCAGGCGCGAAAGGCTCGGGTTGCTTCACCCGGTGGATGAAACGATCACCGATGGTAAGCCGGCTTCCGCCGGTGATTTGTTGGTCAGCGCGGTCATCGGCTTTATCCTGGGATACAAGTTGCTGGGGGTATTCAATGCCACGGGCGATTTCCGCGAATACTTTCTGTCTGTCCAGGGCAGTCTCGTCGGGGGGCTTCTCGTAGCCGCCGGGATGGCGTATTATAAATATTATACGAAGAAGAAAAAGGCCCTGCCCACACCGCGGCAGGTAAAAGTGAAAGTCTGGCCGCACCAGCGCGTTCCCGACTTCACCATCCAGGCGGCGGTGGCCGGCCTCATCGGCGCCAAGATCTTCCACAACCTGGAAAACTGGAGCGAATTCGCCGCCGATCCCTGGGGATCGCTGTTTTCCGCCAGCGGGCTCACCTTCTACGGGGGGCTCATCGTGGCGGCTTACGTCATCATCCGCTACGCCGCTAAAAAACAGATCAACTGGAAACACCTGGTAGACAGTGCCGGGCCCGCCCTCATGCTCGCCTACGCGATCGGGCGGATGGGTTGCCAGTTTTCCGGAGACGGTGACTGGGGCATCAACAACAGCGCCTATATTACCAATGCCGCCGGCCAGATCGAACAGGTGGCGCCTGCGCAATACCAGCAGGTGATGGCGCGCGAAACCGAATATTTCTCCCGGCACTTCGGCTCCATCGAGCACGTACCCCATAAATATTACCCGAAACCCGCGGCGCTGGGCTTCCTGCCCGACTGGTTCGTGGCGTATAATTATCCCCACAACGTAGTGAACGACGGCGTTCGCCTGCCCGGTTGCGAAGGGGAGTACTGCAGCGCGCTGCCGGTTGGCGTGTTCCCGACACCGTTATACGAGATCATCGTCTGCGGCGCGTTCTTCCTCGTGCTCATGGGCATCCGCAGGAAGGTGACCACGCCCGGCGTAATCTTCGGTATCTATCTCATTCTCAACGGACTGGAAAGGTTTTTCGTGGAAAAGATCCGCGTCAACACCAAATACGACATTTTCGGCTTCCATCCCACGCAGGCGGAGCTGATTTCCAGTTTGCTGGTGATCGGCGGCGCCGCACTGATCTGGTATGCCCGTAAAACGGCGCCCACAGCCCAAAAACCTGCATAATGCAACGCCATCCGAAACTCATACCGCTGTCGCACGAGCATAAAACACTTCTTTTCGTGTGCCGCTATCTCAAAAAAGATGCGGCGCAGTACGAGGGGTTCCCGCTCGATGCCGCGTCGAAGATGAAATACATGGTTAAAGTGTTCCAGGAAACGATGGTGCCGCATATCCAGAAAGAAGATCACCTGTTCGAACAATGCCGCGGATTCGTGCCGGAGCTGGACGTGATGATCGATGAGCTGGCCGAAGAGCACCGCACCATTTCCGGGATGTACAGCGCGCTGGTAGACAGCAGCGATGTGGTGGAAGGGATGGACCAGCTGGCCAGGGCGCTTGAAGCGCATATCCGTAAGGAAGAACGGCTCGTTTTCGAAAAAATGCAGGAATTATTGCCCGATGTCATCGCGAACCTGCGGTTAGACGAAGGGAAAGAAGAATAACGATCAAATACCTAATCAAAATCCCTCATACCATGAGAACTGTTACCCTGGTGGCCGCATGTATGGCCACTTTCACGTCTGTTTTCGCACAGCTGGACACGAGCGGTCCCCGCGCCGGCGAACCACAGGAGCAAACGGACGAAGCCGCTGAAGCGGAAATTGCCGCCGCCGTGCAGCAATACCGGGACTCCGTCCACAAAACCTTCAAATACCAAACCGGTAAAATTACCCTGTCGCACGGTGTTACCATCGAAGTACCGAAGGGCTTCAAGTACCTGGATGCGCCGCAAAGCCACCGCGTGCTCGAAGCGCTATGGGGAAACCTCGAAGGCGAAACCATGGGCATGATCTTCCCGGAGCAATACGGTCCGCTGGACGACGCCTCCTGGGCTTTCGATATCAGTTTCGATGGAATGGGATATGTGAAAGACGAGGATGCCGACAAGATGGATTATGATGATGTGCTCAAAGGCATGAAGGAAGACGACGAAGCGTCTAACAAGCTGCGCAAGGAGCAGGGCTTGCAGACGATCAGTACCATCGGATGGGCGGCAGCTCCTTTCTACGATTCGAATACGAAAACGCTGCATTGGGCCATGGAGCTGCAGGGGAGCAATGCGGAGAAGCGTACGCTCAACTATCATTTGCGCATCCTGGGGCGCAAGGGCGTGCTGGTGATGAGCGCCATCGGTACGATGGACCAGCTGCCGGAGATCAAGAAAAACATCCCCGGGATTTTGAAATCCGCCACATTTGAAAGCGGCCATGCCTATGCGGACTTCGATCCGAAGGTGGATGAAGTGGCCGCCTGGACGGTGGGAGGCCTGGTAGCAGGAAAGGTGCTGGCTAAGGTTGGGTTCTTCGCCGTCCTGGCGAAATTCGGGAAGCTGATCGTGATGGGGGTGATTGCCGCGGGTGGAGTTTTGTGGAACTGGATCAGAGGCCGCCGCAGGAAGGAAAATGAAGTTGCAGCGGAGGAGACGCCGGTAACGCCGGAGCCGGCAGAGCAGGCGCTGGGAGAAGATGAGCGGAAATCCTGATCAGGGAAGTACGTAATATATAATGAAGCGCGCGGCGCCGGGGAATCCCCGGCGCCGCGCTTTTTTTCAATAATGTTTGTAACCAATCCCTTTACGGGTCGTCTTCCTCATAGTAACAGCAAACCAGTTTGCAGGTTTCCCAAACTGTTTCCACCGATTTTACCAATCATCCTTTTCTAATAACCACTTATGTATAATTATGTACTATGCAAAACATACTACCTATCTTAGCACTGTAGTTGATTAAGAAAGGAACTACCCAAGCAAAGGTTCTAATCAATCTACAGTTCTAAATCCAATTATAATCCGCCTTATATGAAATCGTTTTACAAAGTGTTGATCCTCAGTGGCCTTGTGGCAGGAACCATCACTTCCGTCCATGCCCAATCCCAAAACGGCGCTGCCTCGAAAGGGGAGATCGCCGGTAAAGTGACCCGTACCACGAACGCTCCCGTAGAATTCGCCACCGTAACCCTCCTCCGCGCTAAAGACTCCGTGCTCGTTAAAGGCGTGCTGGCCGACATCGCCGGAAAATATGCCTTCGAAGGCGTACCCGGCGGCCGGTACATCGTGGCGGCAGCCAACATGGGGCTGAGGAAAGGGTTTTCCCAGCCTTTCACCCTCAACGGCTCTCCCGTTAACCTCCCCGCCATCGTGCTGGGAGAAGACACCCGCAACCTTAAAGCGGTGGAAGTAACCGGCAAAAGACCTTTCATCGAGCAGAAAGCCGATAAGATGGTCGTGAATGTCGAAAACTCCATCGTGGCCGCTGGTGGCACCGCGCTCGAAGTGCTCCAGCAATCGCCCGGCATCCAGGTGGATAAGGACGATAACATCTCCATGCGCGGCAAAAACGGCGTCATCATTATGATCGACGGTAAAGTATCGAACATGTCTCCCCAGGATATTGCCATGTTGCTCAAAAACATGCCCAGTTCCAACATCGACCAGTTGGAACTGATCGCCAATCCTTCCGCCAAATACGATGCAGCGGGCAATGCCGGGATCATTAATATCAAGCTGAAGAAAAACAGCAGCTACGGCACCAACGGCAGTGTGAACCTGGGTTATTCCCAGGGCACACTGCCCAAAGCCAACGGGGGCCTCAACCTCAACTACCGCAGCCAGAAAGTCAACATCTACGGATCGTACAACTATAGCTTCAACCGCAACTTCGAATTCCTGAAAATCTACCGCGATAACATCGAAGCTTCCGGTCGGACCGTTTTCGACCAGATCTCGAATATCGACAAGAAATCCCGCTACCACGGCGCCAAAGTAGGGCTCGATTACTTCCTGAACAAGAACCACACCGTAGGCGTCATGTTCGACATGGGCGATAATAAATGGGCCGGCGATGGTATTTCGAACACCAACATCGGTAACGGCACCAAACTGGACTCCGTCCTGAACACGACTTCCGATAACGATATGCGCTGGAAACGCCAGTCTTACAACTTCAACTATAAAGGCAAGCTCGACACCACCGGTAAAGAGCTCAACATCGACCTGGACTATTCCCGCAACACCGAGCGCAGCACCAATATCCTCAATTCCGCCTACAGGAATGCGATCGACGAAGGGCTGCTCCGTGAAGACGTGACCCGCGCCTTCCAGCCGTCTGTCATCAATATCAAAACCTTCAAACTGGACTATACGCATCCGTTGCGCCATAACGACAAATTCGAGGCGGGGGTGAAGTTCAGCTGGGTGGATTCCGATAACAATTCCCGCTTCGACTCCCTGCGCAAAAGCGGTTGGGAATACGACGCCAATCGTTCCAACTACTTCATTTACAAGGAAAACGTAAACGCCGCCTATATCAATTACAGCCGCCAGTTCAAGAAACTCGGCGTGCAGGCGGGGCTCCGGGCCGAACAATCCAACGTCACCGGCACATCTGTCACCATCAAGAAAGTGAACGATACCACGTATCTCAACTTCTTCCCCAGCGTGTTTTTCAGCTACAATGCGAGTAAAGACCACCAGTGGGGCGTGTCTTACAGCCGCCGTCTCCAGCGCCCCAGCTACGACGACCTGAACCCTTTCGAGTTCTATATCGACCGCTACACCAAGGGTGCTGGCAACCCGAACCTCCGGCCGCAGTTCTCCAGCAACTTCGACCTCACGTATACCTTCAAATCGTTCCTGACGGCGGCTATCGGCTACAGCCATACGAAAGATATGCTGTCGCGCATCCTGGAACCTTCGGTAGACGAAGCCACGGGCGACACTACGATCGTTACCTATAAATACATGAACGTAGCCAGGAAAGACAACGTCAATCTGAACCTGTCTGCCCCTTACCAGATCACCAAATGGTGGAAATCGTTCACGACGGTTTCGGTTTTCTACAACCGTTTCCAGACCGAGGTGAAGGGTGAGGAGCTGGACCGCAGTTCCGGCGGCTTCTTCGGCAACACGCAGCACACTTTCGCCCTGGGCAAAGGCTATACGGCCGAAGCGGCATTCTGGTACAATTCCCGCCAGGTGGCCGGTGAAGGGCTCTTCGAAATGGAACCGATGTACGCGCTGAACCTGGGCATCCAGAAGCAGATCCTCAAAAAGAAAGGGACGATCAAGCTGAATGTGAACGACGTGTTCCAGACCCAGCGTTTCCGCGGCAATTACCATGTAACGAACCGCGACATCGCCCTCAAAACCGGTTGGGACAGCCGCCAGGTGCGCCTCAACTTCTCCTATCGATTCGGCAACAGCAACGTAAAAGAGGCCCGCAACCGCAAAACCGGCCTCGAAGACGAGCTAAACCGGGTGAAATAGGCGATCAACTCCGACCTAATCATGTTTTAGGTATATAAGGATGGAAAGAACGCGGCCCTTCTGGGTCGCGTTCGCTTTTATATCCCCATGGTTTTCAGTATATTGAAAAAAAGATCCCGGTCCTGTGCAACCTTCCTGACGACTCACCGTCTTTTATATGAATTTACACTCGAAACGCTTGGAACAAATGCCTGTAACAGACCAGCTCATGGCCAGATGCCGCAAGGGTGACGCCCGTGCGTTCCATGACCTGTATCATGCATATTCCAGGGCGATGTATAATATTTGCCTCCGGATGACAGGCCACCAGGCCGATGCGGAAGATGTGCTGCAGGAGGCATTCGTACAGGTCTTTAAAAATTTGGACAACCTGGCTTCAGACACCAGTCTCACCGCATGGATCAAGCGGATCGTCGTCAACCACTGCCTCAGCTACCTCCGGAAAAAGAAAGTGTATTTCGAGGAAGTGGAAGACCAGGAATGGAAGCAGGAGGACGGGGTAGACGAAACCGAACATACGCTGACGGTGGCCGCTGTGAAAGACGCCATCGGCCAGCTGCCGGCGGGATACAGAACGGTGCTGAACCTGTATATTTTCGAGGATTACAGTCACCGCGAAATCGCCGGATTACTGAATATCTCGGAATCGACCGTCAAAACCCAATATATGCGGGCGAAGGAGAAAGTCCGCCAGATCGTGAAACTTAAATCGAAGCAGATATGAACCTGGAAGAGTTTATCCGGCAGAACAGGAGCGGGTTTGAGGAAGAAGGGCCGGGGCCTGGCGTCTGGGCCGCGCTGGAAAAACAGCTGCCGCAGCCGGGGAAGGAGCGGGGCAGGGTAGTGGCCATGATGGCCCGGCATTGGTGGAAAGCCGCCATACTCGTGGCTTTGATCGCGAACGCCGGCCTGCTGGTGAAGTATATGAACACCCGGCAACCGGTAGCGGTCGTGATCCCGGAGATCAGGGAAATGGAAACGTATTATTCTGCGCGCATCGAACAGAAACTGGACGAGCTCAAACAGCTCCCCGCCGCGGAAACGGGGCTCGACAGCCTGACCATGAAAGAGCTCGAACTGCGCAACGATACTTATAAATTGCTGGAAAAGGAACTGGCCGCCAATCCCGGGAACGAACGCGTTCGCGCGGCCATGGTCCGGTACTACCAGATGAAGCTCGAGCTCCTCGACAAAATCCTCGAAGAGCAGAACAAATACACAAACGATTCTACTTCAACTTCAACTCAAAAGCATGTTCTCTAAATCTACCATACTTTTTCTTTTACTCTGTCCCTTTTTCGCATTCGCCGCGAAAGGCGACGAGGAACATAAAGTCGTCATCGTCAAGGAATTCAACGTAGGCGGCAATTCCAGCGTGAACATCAACTCCAAATATGGTAAGGTGACGGTATATATCTGGGACAAGCCCGTCTGCAAAGCCACCATTACCGTTACCGGCTTCGGGAAAGACCAGGAGCAGGCCCGGCGAATGACCGAAACGATAGATGTGAAGGCTATGGAGTCGGGGAACAGCGTGAACATCACGGCCTCTTCGAACCCGGGTTCCCGCTGGTTCAGCAACAAGAAAGACAATAAGGATTACGTCAATATCGACATCGATGTGTATGTGCCGTCGAAACTGAAAGCCATGAACATCGACAGTAATTTCGGGGACGTGATCGCCCGGAAGCTGCCCTTCCCTTCCTACCTCAAAGTGAATTACGGCTTCATCGATGTGGCGGAAGCGGGAAACCTGTTTCTCAGCATCAATTATACCAACAAAGCCCGTATCGGCAAGACGGACGTGCTGACCGTACAATCGAATTATTCATCGCTGAACTGCGAAAGTGCCAGCGAAGTGAATATCACTTCGAACTATGGCAATCACAGTTTCGGTAATGTGGCCGAGATGAAAGTGCAGGCCAATTACGACGAGATTAAATTCAAAAATGTAGGCAGCGTGGTGCTCCGGGCGAATTATACCGATGTGAAGATGGATGGGCTGGGTTCCAGCGCCATCATCAGCGCCAACTACGGCGATGTCCGGATCCGGAAGATCGACAAGAACTTCAAATCCCTCAATGCCGACGTCAATTACACAGATATCCGGCTGGGCGTGCAATCGGGCACACCGTTCCGGGTGCGGGCCGAGATCAGGAACGGGGATTTCAGTGCCGACGGCTTTGTGTTCAGGCACGTCAGCGAAAACCGCAACAAAGGAAACCTCTCCTATTCCGCCATAACATCCAACGCCGGCGAAGCATCTCCGCTCATTTCCGTGAACGGTAAACATTGCGACGTCAAAGTTGGAGAGGATTAATCCAATTTGTCCATCAACACAAAATAATGACCCAAATGAAAAAATTTGTCGCGCTCTTCGGAGCGGCCCTTCTGGCCTTTGCCCTTACCGCAACGGCGCAACGTTCCAAAGTTACCGGTAATGGCAACATGAAAAAAGAATCCCGTACCGTTTCCCAATCGTACACCGAGCTGGGCGTTTCCGGCCAGTTCAATGTGCTGATACGCCAGGGCAGCAAGGCTTCCATCGAAATCGAGGCAGACGAGAATATCCTGCCGCTGATCGAGCTGGTATTCAGATCGAACGAGCTCCAGATCCGCTACAAGCAGCACACCGACGTACGGCCCAGCAAGCCGGTGAACGTATGGATCACCAATCCCGAGATCGCCGAACTGGCCGGTAGCGGTAAGGTAATCTTCAAATCCGACGGCAAACTGAAAGGCGACAAGCTGGAAGTGGCGCTGAGCGGCATCGGCGAAGCCGACCTGGACCTCGATTACGACAAGCTGGAAGTAGCCATGAGCGGCAACGGTAAGGTAAGGCTCGCCGGCAAGGCAGACAAAACAGAAGTAGCGATTTCAGGTTCGGCAGACGTGGATGCCCCCGGAATGGCGGCCCAGGAAGCGGAAATAGCCATTTCCGGTTCGGGCAAAGCTTATGTGAACGTGAGCAAAAAATTGGAGATCGCCATTTCCGGCAGCGGGAGCGTGCGGTACAAGGGCAATGCGATCGTAGAGCAGTCGGTTTCAGGCAGCGGGCGCGTTTCTCATGAAAACTGATCCGGCTTTCGTATTTTAGCGAGAAATACCCATGCTGCTTATGAGACTACAAATTTTGACGGGTGTTGCGCTGGTTGCAGGATTGGCCGCCGCCGCACAGGAAACGCCCCGGAGTATCGCCAATCCGCCCGCACAGGAGCTGACCGTGATCAGGAACAACGCCGCTACGGCCGTAAAGAGCCAGGGCATGACGGGTACCTGCTGGTGTTTCAGCACCGTGTCGCTCATCGAAAGCCAGTGCATGAAAGCCGGCGCCGACGCCAGGCCCGACCTGTCTGAAATGTTCGTGGTACGGAACGTGTACCTGATGAAGGCCCGCAACTATGTGAAGCGCCAGGGCGCGGCGCAGTTCGGGGAAGGTGGGCTGGGGCACGATGTGCTCATCGCCGCCGGGAACTACGGTCTGATGCCGGAATCTGTGTACAGCGGCAAACTGCCCGGTCAGAACGAGCTGAACCACAGCAAGATGGCCGATACCCTGAAAAAGTTCCTGGACACCCTGCTGGCCCGCCGGCCGGTAGATACGAAGTGGGAGCAGGGCTTCACCGCGCTGATGGACCACTACATGGGCCAGGCGCCGCCCGCGAAATTCGAGTATAACGGTAAAACATATACGCCGCAGGAATACGCGGCGAAAGTCGTGAAATTCAATCCGTCCGATTACGTAAGCCTCACCTCGTTCACGCATCATCCCTACTACACTTCTTTCGTGTTGGAACTGCCTGATAATCATGCGAACGGCAGTTTCTACAACGTGGCCCTCAACGAACTGATCGGCGCAACCTGGAATGCGGTGCAGAAAGGATATACGGTGATGTGGGATGCGGACGTGAGCAATCGCGGATTCGCGCATAACGGCGGTTACGCCCTGAGCCCGAAGTACGATAGCCTGATGGACCGCAAGCAGCCCAATCCGGCCATTCCGGAAGTAGACGTTACGCCGGAATACCGCCAGGAGCTGTTCGAGAAACTGGTTACGCAAGACGATCACCTGATGCACATCACGGGGATCGGGAAGGGGAAAGGCGATAAGCGCTTTTTCATTGTGAAGAACTCCTGGGGAACGGGGTCCAAATTCGATGGTTACCTGTATGTTTCCGAGCCTTACTTTGCGGTGAACACGATCAATGTGATTGTGCCGAAAGCTGCGCTGGATAAGGAGCTGATGAAGAAATTACATATACTCTGATCGGGGGGATCATGTATCATAAAAAAAGCAGGACGGAGCGTCCTGCTTTTTTTATGTTTTGCGGTCGGCCAGCAGTTCGAGGACCGCTACTTCGAGCGCATCTGCCAATTGCGACAGCGTGCGAAGGGTGACGTTGATCTCGCCGTTTTCCATACGGGAAATATCTGCATTGTCGACGTTGCAACGTGCAGAGAGCTCGCGTTGGCTAAAGCCTCTTTCCTTTCTGATTCGGCGGAGGTTGGTGCCGAAAAGGCGCAATATATCCGGGGCCTGGGTTGACATTTTTAGTTTGCTTCCAAAAGGTTCAAGATCATCGAATTATTTCTTTTTTCCGCTGGGCAGTGGCCCAACGTGGGCAAAAAACATTTCGACAGGTTGCTGTAACTCTTACGGGTGAAGAGTTGTAGAGAATGTGAATGAGGAAGCAATACGAAAAAATCAATGCAGGATACTGAAATCTTTAAAGTGCTGCAAAGGTCCGTCGATAATGTCGAGGCCGGTGACTTTGGCGCCGGAAGGGCCGATGCGGCACCAGCTGATAAATTCGTCCATCGCGTCTTTAGGCCCTTCCGCAACGATCCAGACATGGCCGTCGGGCAGGTTTTTGACTGCGCCGGTGAGGCCCATGCCTACGGCAACGGATCGGGTGGTGGCCCTGAAGTAGACGCCCTGTACCATTCCTTTGACTACGATTTCTTTGTGCAACATAACTACGGGATCGATTTTATAAAATAACAATATCGTTTGCGGGGTGGTTTACCCGGCGGCGATGGTGGCTTTCAGCTCCGGGATGCCGGAGGCGACCAGCGTCCGTCCGCCGGGGTAGAAGATAAAGAAACGGGCCAGGCCGGTTTCAGGATCTTCTACCATGTGGATCTGTATGTATTTGGATGGATGAAAGTAAAAGTATTCGGTGACGGGCGGATCTACGCTTCTGCGGAGCATCTCCAACTGAAAGCCGGCCCGGCTGAGCCAGGAAAAGACGGTTTGCTCTGCGGATGATGGCAGATGGCCTGATGGTTCGTAAGTCGGTTTGATCGGTACCCATTCCATGAGATATTAAATTTACATGGGACAAATGATCCAGATGTGTGGTTTTAACCCAACTGCCGGAAATTTCCTGATTGATACTGTTTCGTTTACGGATGCACGGGCGCCCGGGTTGCCGGGCGGCCCAGGCACACGGGATCCGCGAACCCCGGCGGATATTTCCGGCAACCTGCCCATCGCTTTGACGACGATGGACCGGCACCGGACATTTCAGCCGATGATCCTACTTTCCATATATTACCGGTGCATGCCAATAGCATGCGAATGCAAGGGTTCGTTTCCTGAATCGGATGGGTCGTAAGTAGATGTGTAGGGTAGAAGGGGCCGGGTGATAAACGCCCGACCCGTAACTAAATGATACTGACTCTAAAAAATATCTTTAACAGCAATATTTTCCGCAGTAACACCTTCTACAGCAATATTTTTAAAGAACCCGCCTGTACAGCGAGCCTTTTTTGTTTCTTGGTTATTTCAGTTGTATCCGGTTATTACCGGTTGTCTTTCAGCTATTTACCGTCGTTCGACAGTCGTTTGAAAATGTATTGCATCGCCGGCAACTGTACAGTCATATCCATTGCAACGCCTGTGAACGGCATCAGGCAGCGCGGTGAAACAACGGATTGCTCGAAGGGACCTCCTTGCCGAACGTGAACTCACGGACCAGCTCGTACCGGTCGCTACCCGCCGCACGTTTCATCAAACTGAAACTGTGGCAATGGAAACTGCGGACAAACACCTTACCCGAAAGATAGGGCGACAACTGCGTGAACTGATGCGGTTGCAACGACCGCGCCAGCGCGATATGCGGACGGTAAGACGCCGGCTCCAGCTCGAATGCCGTCAGCACTTTTTTGTGCAGATCCTCCAGCGGTTTCGGGTTCGCCACGTTCACATAAAACATATGCCGGCCGTTCGATTGACGGGCATGGTCGATCCGGGAGGTATACACCGTAAAGGCCGATTGATTCGCCACCAGCCCCTCCAGCATCGTCACGAACACCTGCTCGTAACGCTCCGGAAATTCCGACCTGAAAAGCGCAATGTGCGCCTGCGTAAATGAACCGGGAGCCGATCCCAATTCCTCCGCGATCAAATGCTTGTACATGCTCACGTCCTGGACCGTTTGAGCGTCCGGATGCACCACCAGCATGTAATCATGTAATACTTCCTGTTCCATGTCATTATGATTTTGCAATCATCAATTCGAAATAACCGTTATCATGTACAGCAGCGTGATAACAGCTCCTCCTTTCACAATACAAATATAGGAAGAAAAATGGCAAATACTAATAAAGTTAGCAAAAAATACTAAAAAAAATGGCTGAAAGGCGCAACCCCTCAGCCACCATATCTTATGATGAATTACAGGCTCTTGATGATCGCAGTAAAGTCTGCCGCCACCAGCGATGCGCCGCCGATCAGGCCGCCATCCACGTCTGGACAAGCAAACAGCTCCGCCGCATTCGAAGGCTTGGCGCTGCCGCCGTACAGGATCGACAGCCCCAAGGCCGCTTCCCGCCCGTATTTCGCGGCGATCTGCGCGCGGATGAACGCGTGCATGTCTTGCGCCTGCTGCGCGCTGGCCGTCAAACCCGTGCCAATGGCCCAGATCGGCTCATACGCGATCACGACGTTCTTCAACGCTTCCGCATCCAGGTGATAGAGGCTTTCTTCCAACTGCTTCGCCACATAGGCGTTCTGTGTTTCAGCCTGGCGCACTTCCAGCGGCTCGCCGCAGCAGAAGATGGGCTTCAGGCCGTTAGCCAGCACCTGGTCGATCTTTTTCGCCAGCTGCGCGTTCGTTTCACTGAAATATTCCCGGCGCTCGGAGTGGCCCAGGATCACGTAGTCGATACCTACGGAAGCCAGCATGGCTGCAGACACCTCGCCGGTATATGCGCCCGATTTTTCGCTGGCGCAATTCTGCGCGGCCACGAAAATGCCGGGATAGTTACGGGTGAGCTGTTTCACCTTCTGTACATACGGAAAAGGCGGGGCAATCACCACGGCCTGGTCTTCGGGTAAGTTGATGCCGGCCGCCAGGATGTCGTTCACCAGTTGCTCGCCTTCCGCGAGGGTCAGGTTCATCTTCCAGTTGCCTGCTACGATCTTCTTTCTCATGATTTTACGATGCTTTTGATAAGTGGCGCGAAAAATACGCATTTATCCCCGAAATATTCGGGTCAGAATTTCCCGGTCGGCCTCCTGCAGCCCGGCGCCTTTCAACCGCATCCAGGCATCCGCGTCGCGGAGCGCCTCTTCCAGCCGGTACCTGTCCGTCAACCCCGCGCCGCCCCAGCTGAAGGAAGGCAGGTATTTAGGCGGAAAATTCCCGCCGAACACGTTGCAGCTCACGCCTACGACGGTCCCGGTATTGAACATGGTATTAATGCCGCATCTGCTGAAATCGCCCATCAACACACCGCATTTCGTGCCGGCAGACCAGTATTCCTGCTTCGCTTCCATCCAAATCCGCACTTCGCGGGCATTGTTCTTCATGTTGGAGCAGCTGGTATTGGCGCCCAGGTTGCACCATTCGCCGATCACCGCATCGCCCAGGTAGCCGTCGTGCCCCTTGTTCGAATGGGCGAAAAACACGGTATTCTTGATCTCCCCGCCGGCCACGCACCGCGGCCCCAGCGTAGTAGCGCCGTAAATACGGCTCCCCATCTTCAGCACCGCGCCATCGCCCATGGCGAAAGGCCCCCGCACGAGGTTCCCTTCCATGATCTCGGCGTTTTTGCCAATATAAATAGGCCCGGTAGACGCGTTCAGGACGCTGCATTCCACCCTGGCGCCGGGTTCCAGGAAAATCTGCTCCGCGTTCACCACCTGGTTGGTCGGGGAAATGGGGGCCGATTTCCGGCCCTTCGTCAGCAGTGCGAAATCTTCGCGCAGGGCGGCGTCGTTATGCTGCACGATGTCCCAGGGCCGGTCTACCCGCCGGATGTCTCCCTCGAATTCCAGCCGCACCAGCGTTGCAGGCGCGAAAAAATCGTCGCCACTGATGACCTTGGCCAGCAACCTGCCGTTTTTGTACAATTCCTGCCCGGGCTCCATGGCCGAAATAGTGCCGACAAGGCCGGCGGAAGGGAGGAGGTGCCCGTTCAAAAGAACGGTAACCGTGCCCGGCGGGGCTTTCTGCAAGGGGAATTTCGCCTGGAGGTAATCAGCGGTAAAACTGCTGAGCGGCCCGGTCTCAAGCCATTTTTCCCACTTTTCGCGAATGGTGAGGATACCCGTGCGGATTTCCGCCACGGGCCGGGTGTGAGTGAAGGGGTATAGTTCGTCACGCTCGGGCGTATCAAACAGGATGTAATGACGGTCCATATAGGGCTAAAATAAAAAATCCCGCCGAAAGCATTCGGCGGGACCAGTAAAAATATGCTGAAATAGCCTTATTTGGCGTCTTTCTTGTAACGTTTGTTGAATTTGTCGATACGGCCTGCAGTATCCACCAGCACGTTCTTACCGGTATAGAACGGGTGAGAAGTGTTGGAGATTTCCAGCTTGATCAGCGGATACTCGTTCCCGTCTTCCCAGGTGATGGTTTCGCGGGTGGGAGTAGTGGATTTGCTCAGAAAGCTGTCCCCGTTGGACATGTCTTTAAACACTACGAATCTATAATTTTCCGGATGAATTCCCTGTTTCATATCAATAAGTTAATAAATACAGAGCGCAAAGGTAGCGCAATAATTTGAATAAGCAAAGAAAAATTTAGCTTTTCATATTCACGTACTGGAGGGGGATGCCCAGGTTGGATTCGCGCATTTTCTGGATAACGTCCTGTAAATCATCGATTTTCTTGCCGGTTACGCGAACGATGTCGTCCATGATGGCGGCTTGTACCTTCAACCCGGAATCCTTGATCAGTTTCACGATTTTCTTGGCGTCGTCCTGTTTGATGCCGTTGCGGACAGGCACTTCCTTCTTCACCACCTTACCGCTCACGTAATGTTCCCTGCTGAGGTCGTAAATCTCGGCGGCCAGGCCCTGGCGCATGCTCCGGCTGATCAGCACGTCTACCACCTGGGAAAGCTTCATATCGGTTTCCACTTCCAGCTTCAAGGTCATTTCCTTCTTGTCCAGGTCGATTTCCACCGGCGAACCTTTAAAATCGTACCGGTTGTTGATTTCCTTTTTAACGGTATTGATGGCGTTGTCCAGGGTCTGGAGGTCAACTTTGCTCACGATATCGAAAGACGGCATATCTGCGGGTTTTTGAATAATGAATAAACGAGGGGCAAATATAAGAAAAAACCGCCACCGGAACCGGCAGCGGGAATTTGCATTAGAATGGCGGAGAATGGTTACATGAGTGGGTAAAGAGCCTGCCTGCGCTTAGTTTTCGTTGTCTCGCGCATGGATCTGGAGGTTCGTTTTATCCCCTTTTATAGTAACGTTGTCGTTTTTGAGATATTGTTTGTATTTGTTTTTTATATCGTCTGACTGCTTTTTACCATTGATGAAGAGGTCTTCCCCCTTCTTCTCGATGTTGTACCCGGATTCCCGGTCGATGAGTTTGTCGGACTCCATGGCTTTCAGCAGATCGTTGTACCAGCGGGTGGTGGCCCTGTTTTTCTCGGTCAGTTCACGGGCTTCTTCAGCTCTGAACAGGGCGCGTTCGCGTTCGCGGACGGCGCGTTGCTGTACGCGAACGGCTGCTTCGGCGGCAAAACGCTGGTCTCTGACGATCTTATGATGTTCCGCGAGCGCACGGTCGGACGCTGCCCGGGCTTCCGCCTGGTGGCGGGCCATATCGCGTTGATATTGCACCTGTCCGGCTTTGAAACGGGTTTGGTCGTTCCGGTATTTTTGCGCTTCCTTGCGGTATTTCAGTTCTTCTTTTTTCAGCTGCTCAACGGCCTTGTTGATTTCCTGCTGCTGCTTTTTCCAGTCGATCTTCTTCAAATTCTTTTGCGTGTCCCTGATGACCTTTTCCCAGTCTTCCTTTTTCAGTTTCTTGCGCACGTTCTCGTCGAAGTTTTCCCATTTCATATCCGACAACGCGTCGAGGTTGCCCTGGAGTTTGGACAGATCGAGGTCCTGAAGGGACTTCAGTGCGCTGGCCTGCATGCGCCTGAGATCGGCATCGTTGAAGCGGAAGCTGGAATCGAACTTGAAATCGAAATGCTTGTCGAATTGGAAATCCTCATTGAATTTGAAGTTCCTGTGCTGGTCTTGCAGCTGGATGTAGCTTTCCTCGAACTGTTTCCGTTCTTCGGCAGACATATCGTCTATCGAATTATAGGTTTTTACTTTCCCGGCTTTATCAATGATCTTGATACGGCCGCCGGGCACGGTAGTGTCGCCGGGCGAATAGAAAGTCACTTCACCGGCACGCGTGTCGTACACGATCCCTTTGGTTGCGTACAAAGGCGGCGTGGGAGGTGCGGGCGGCATGGGCGGCACCGGGGGAAGAGGTGCTGCGGTATAAAATGGTGCGGATGCAGGAACTGGAGGAATGGGGGCGGAAGGAGGGACGGGGGGAACGGGAGGAACGGGCAGTTCGGGTTCCGTGATGAAGTCGGGCACGATCGTATCCCCGGCGCAAATGTCGCTAACGGCGGCCGGGGCGGGCGAAGGCGAGGGTGCTGCCATGATCGCGGGTTTGGCAGCGGGTGCAGCGGGGGCGGTGGTTTCCGCCTTTTTTTCCTTTTTGCTGCGCTTGCTGTCGGGCGTCAGCCAGGCGATGGAGACGAGGCCGGTGACGATGATCAGGAGCGCCAGGAATCGCTGGCTATAGTTGAGATGTTTTGTTTTCATTTCCATGATGCGTTTGATGCGATGAAATAAATGTTGCCGGTCATGCGCGGCAGCCATTGCCATCGGGTTCACGGTAAGGCGGAATTCTTCCAGTGCCACCAGGGCTTTGGCGTAGTGCATGGGCTGAACGGTGCTGGCGAGCACGAGGTCGTCGCAGCAATGTTCGCGTTCCAGGCGGATGTTGCGGGAAATCCACCATACGAACGGGTTGAAGAAAAGGATCGTTTCTACAATGGATTGGAAGATATTCAGGAGATAATCGTTGCGTTTGATGTGGGCGAGCTCATGCAGGAGGATGGCTTCCAGCTGCTCGGGGCTCAGATTGTTGACCATGGCCGTGGGGAGGAGGATCACCGGTTTCATGAACCCGATCATCACCGGCACCTGCAGATGCCTGGAAATGAAGAGCCCTACCTTTTTCCCGATGCCCATCTTGCGGGCGAGGGCAGCGAGATGTTCTTCCCAAACGGCGCCGAGTTGCGTCAACCCTTGCCGGCGCAGCGTTTTCAGCTGTGCCAGGTCGATGCAGAGGCGTATGGTCATCACCGTTACTCCCACCACGTAAATGCCGACCAGCAGGGGAAAGTACGCTTCCATTCCCGGGAGCGCGGCTTTCAGGCCTTCAGCGGGCGCCGGTGCGCTGGCGAAAGCCATGGGAACGTGGGCCGGCAGGGCACTCATCCCGCCGTTCACCGCTGCCATCGTTTCGGAAGCTTCCCGGATCGATCCCAACTGCGTGGCAAACGTGGCGCCGAACCATCCTGCGATACCTGTCAAAGACAAAAAGGAGAGATGGTATTTGATGGACGGGCCGGCCTGTGGCCAGAGCCACAGCACGATGCGCAGGCTGAGAAAGACGCAGCAACCCTGCCAGAACGAGTGCAGGATCGTCCAGCCGAAGGCCTGGATAAGGTCGGTAAAAGGAAGTAACGAGTGCATAAAACAATTATTTCGACTGTTTTTGATCGATTTCGTTCAGGTATTCACGAATGCGGTCGAGTTCCTCCTGCGAGGAGCGATGGCCGCCGAGAGCCTGCATAACCAATTGTGACGCAGAACCGGAAAAAACCGTGTCGATCATCTTTTTCAGCAACTGCGCCTGTGTTTCTTCCTTGGGAATGGCAGCTTCATAAATGTGCGTCTTCGCGCTTGCATCCCGCTGCAGCAAGCCCTTGTCGTGCATGATCTGCATCAGCTTCAGGGTAGTGGTGTAACCCGCTTCCTTCTGCTTCTCCAGGATCTCGTGCACTTCCCTCACCGTGCTGGCCCCGCGCTCCCAGAGGATCGTAAGGATTTCCAGCTCGCTTTCGGTTGGACGTACATTCTTGTTATTTGCCTTGTTTTCCATGATATCTCTCCTTTGTACGAATTTCTTCGTAATCAAATGTACGATAGTTTTCGTAAATGCAAAATATCCATGATTATTTTTGGATGAGCGGCATGTTTTGGGTAGGATGGGAGGAGGTGTGGAGTGACCGGCGGAGGGCTTTCGCCGTTTTCCCGTTTCCGGTAACATCCCATCCCGGCGCCCCGAAAACATACATCCACGCTTCCTTCCAGGTGCGGGCCCGGCGGAGGTCGCGCCCAATGGCCGCCCATTCGTGCGTGGCGATGCGGAGGGGATTATAGGTATTGATATTGACCGTCAACCCATATACCGGCCTTTCTTCCTCGGGCTGGAAGGTGCCGAAAAGCCGGTCCCAAATGATCAGGACACCGCCATGGTTACGGTCGAGGTATTTGATCTCGGAAGAATGGTGCACGCGGTGGTGCGACGGGGTATTCAAAAAGAACTCCAGCGGCCGGGGGAGCCTCCGGATGGCTTCGGTATGGATCCAGAACTGGTACAGCAGGCTGATGGATTGCATGGCCATGATCATGGCGGGGTGGAAACCGGCCAGGGGCATCCATATCCAGAAGAGGAATGCCCCGCTCAGGTTGCCCGTCCACGTTTGGCGGAGCGCAGTGGCCAGGTTGTAGCGGCGGCTGGAGTGATGGACCACATGCGAAGCCCAGAAATACCGGATCTCGTGGCTGCAGCGGTGAAACCAGTAATAAGTGAGATCGTCCGCGAAGAAACAGGCGATCCAAACCCACCAGACCGTGGCGTCGAGGGTAAAAAGCCGGAATTCGTAGGCAAAACTGTAAACGAGGTAGATGACGGCTTTGGTGAATAGCCCGATGATGACGTTCCCCAGGCCCATGGCGATGCTGCTGGCGGCGTCCTTCGTTTCGTAGAGGTCCCGCTTTTCGACCGCCGAAAAAACGACTTCCGCGGTGATGAGCAGGATAAAACCAGGTATGGCGAAATGTATCAACTCCATAAAAAACGGATCATCTTTAACGGTAAGGGAAATGTGCGCGGTTTATACCTTTTGCCAAAAGTTAATAAAAATTCCCGTGCCGGCCGTTCCCGCCGTAAAAGATGATCCGCCAGTGACCGGGCCTTAGAAACGGCCGGCCTTGATGGTGAAGTGGGCGGAGGGGCCGCTCAGCTTCTCGTCGGTTATGCCTTCCGTTCCGGAGCCGCGGACGAACCGGTACGATCCGCCGATGCCGAGCCGCAGGTAGGAAGTGATATTTAGCTCCAGGTTCACGTGGGGCTCGCCCACGAAGAAGCTGCTGTAGCCGATGGATTCGAATTCGTCCCAGCTTTTATACCTTTCGTTCTTCATGACGCCGCCGCCACCCACGAGGGCGCCCACGGCGAGGTGAACGAGTTTGTTGCCCCTGATGGTATATTCCGGCACAAAACCCGTGTACCACATGTTCCAGTATAATGCCGGCCCGGCGGGATCCTGGCGGGGCGCTTCGATGTTGTTGACCAGTCCATAGGCGCCTGCTCCCAACATCAGCCTGCTATTGAGCATCACGCCGGCGTAACCGCCGAGGAGCACACCCATCTGATCGTCGAACGTCGTGAATTTGATGGTAGGGGCGCCGAAGCCGCCCACTCTTACCTTTCCGCCACGGGAAAGACTTTCGATTTTTTCCTGCGCGAGTGCCGGCGTAGTGCAAAGCACGGCCAGGGCAAGCAGCAGGCGCTTACCTGATCTTTTCATGTTTGTTGTTTTTACGGGGTGAACTGTAGGTTGATAATCGTTATTTCTGCATGGTCTTTTCCTTGAACGATACGGCCGAAGTCCCGAACCATCCCAGCACACGGCCCTTGGCATCTTTGTCGGTATTCAGCACGTTGGTAGGCACGTTTTCCAGGATTTTGGCGAACAGCCCGCCGTTGTCGATCTGCTGCTGCACCTGGTCGAGGAAAGCGTGGCTCCGTTTGGTGACGGAAGCGATGCGGACGATCACTTTCTCGCCTTCCTGGAAGGGCTTGTCGTAGTCGGTGATCCCCTCCGCTATTGGCTGGATGAAGTTCAGCCCGTCCGCCACATCTTCGGCGTAAGAACCATCGATGGTGAAAATGTCTTCCACGCGGCTTTGGAGCGAATTGCGGTAGCTACGCACCCAGTACCAGTCGGTTGCACCTGCGAGATCTTTGGCATAGAACCGGGCAAAAAAGCCTTCCTTCCCGGAAATCGCTTCTTCTTTCGTTTTGAAGTCGGCGGCGATGGAATCGATGACGGGCACGCGTTTCAGGGTGTCCATCGCTTCGAAGACGCCTTCCTTCAGTTCCAGCCGCATCTTGTACACATGGCCCACTTCGCCGATCGTCTGACCGGCACCGGGGTCGTAGCTATACACGCCGTCGGCATATGTGAAATTGTAGGTCTTGTTAGCGGTGATGTCCGTTACCGTGATTTTCGCGTCGGTCACAGCAGGGGCGGAGCCCTGGCTGGTGTAGGGGACGGTGGTGGTCAGACGGATCTGTTGTTTCCCCGGCACGTTTGTGATCCAGCCGTCCACAACGGTGAAGGTCTTTCCGTTCGGTACGTCGAGGTCGATCGTGTCTTCGCAGGCGGTGAATCCGGCGGCGGCGAACAGAAGGGCGATGGCGGTGAGGTTCCTTTTCATATGATACATGCTTGGAGATTAGAATTTGAAGTTATAAGTGATACCGGGGATGATGGACCCGATGATGCTCAGGCGAACGGCTTCCTTCTTGGAAGGATCGTCCGGGTTCTGCCGGAAGTACACGGTATAGGCGTTTCTCCGGGCATACACGTTGTAAAGGCTGAACACCCATTCGCCTTTCCAGCGTTTCAGCTGGCGGCCCTTGTACGTGAACGAAAGATCGAGACGGTGGAAGGGTTTGAGGCGGTAGTTGTTGCGCTTCTCGGTGGTATTGTAAGGAATGTCCCAGTCCTGGAATTCGAGGCGGCTGTCCGCAAAGGTAGCCGGCGTACCGGATGCGAACATCCAGTTGGCGCTCATGCTCGCGCGCTTCGTGAATTCGTGGCTGGCCACGATGTTCAGGTTGTGGGTACGGTCGTACCGGTTAATGAACCATTCGTTCATGCTCAGGCCCGGCGTTTTGCGCTCGGAACGGCTCAGGGTATAGCTGATCCAGCCTGTGGTGTTGCCGATATCTTTTTTTACATACAGCTCCAGCCCGTAAGCACGGCCTTTCGCGTTGAGGAGGTCGGCTTCGATGAACTCGTTGAGGTTCAGGTCGGCGTTATCGATGAAGTCCAGCTGGTCTTTCATGGATTTGTAGAACACCTCGGCCGACAGTTCGAATTTATCACCGGGCGCATTATAGAAGTACCCTGCCGTTACCTGGTCTGTCAGCTGTGGTTTCACGTTGTTGGAAACGGGCGTCCAGATGTCTACCGGGGTAGGGGATGCTGTATTGCTCAGTTGGTGCATGTATTGTGCGGAACGGCTGAAAGCCGCTTTGATGGCCGAAGTGGAGTTAACGGCGTAGCGTGCGGAAAGGCGGGGCTCGAGGAAATAGTAATCCGCGATCTTCTTGCCGCTTTCATAATCCTTCGAACCGATGAATCGTTTACGTGTACCCGCTACCGTGTCTGCATAATAATACGCCGTGCCTTTGCCCATGTACTGGAATCCGGAGAGCCGAACGCCATACTGAACACCGAATTTATTACCGGCTTTCCATTCGTGATCGAGATAGAGCGCGCCTTCCAGGGCGTTCTTGTCTTTGAGGACGATCCGGTGCTCATCCGCGTCCTGGCGGGAAAGCGTACTGCCGGGCTTGAAGGTGTAATAGGTGCCCTGTACCCCGAAATGCAGCGTGTTGCTGGAATTCAGGTAATAGGTGAAGGCCGGTTTCACGCCGTAGTTGATGATGTTCGATTTCCAGCTGAATTCCTGGTCGGTGGTGGACTTCTCGTCGCTGGTGAACCGCAGGCTATAGTCGTATTTCGTATAGTACGTGGTGAGGTTCATGAACAGGCGGTTGTTGAAGATGTGGTTCCAGCGCAGCGATGCGGTGTTGTTGCCCCAGTTCATATTGGCTTCCTTTCCGAAGCCGAACACGTCGCGGCCGAAATACCCGCTCACGAAAAGACTGTTGTTCTTATCCAGCTGGAAGTTCACCTTGGCCGTGAGGTCGTAGAAATAGAGCTTGGTGTCTTTCATGTCGCCTTTGAGGAAGGGCTTCATTAGCACGTCCATATATGATCTGCGGCCGGCGATGATGAAAGAGGATTTGTCTTTCTGGATGGGCCCTTCCAGCGCCAGGCGACTGAAGATATTCCCGATGCCGCCCGTCATGCCGAATTTCTGGTTGTTGCCGTCCTTCATCCTGATATCGAGCACGGAAGCCGTTCTGCCGCCGTATTCCGCGGGGAACCCGCCTTTGATGAGGTTGATGTTCTTTACCGCGTCCGGGTTGAAAACGGAGAAGAAGCCGAGCATGTGGGTGGAGTTGTAAACGGGGGCTTCGTCGAGCATGATAAGGTTTTCGTCGCCGTTGCCGCCGCGAACATTGAAGCTGGCAGCACCTTCGCCCACGGTATTTACCCCGGGCAGCGTCTGGATGGTACGGATCACGTCTACTTCACCCATGAAAGTGGGCAGTTTTTTGATTTCCGCGATATCGAGCCTGTTGAGGCTGGTATTGAGGGTATTGATATTCTTCTCCTGTTGCTTGCCGGAAATCACCACTTCGTTCAGCTGGCGGTCTGCCTGGCCCAAACGGATGTCCATCCGCTTGTTGGCGGTAAGGTCGAGGGTGAATTTCTGGGGTTGATAGCCGATATAGGAGAACTGGATTTCGTGGGTTCCCGCCGGCAGGGTGAGGGAATAAAAACCGTACTCGTTGGTAACGGTCCCTACGGAAGTGCCGGGTTTTCCGATGGAAATGCCGATGAGGGATTCGCCGGACTTTTCGTCCTTAACGTAACCGCTGATGGTATACCGTTGCTGTTGCGCCAACGCTGCAGTGGTCGCAAACAAGATAAGAAGGAGGGTGCTCAGCAGTCGGGCTGTTGCTTTCATATTGGTTTTCAGTTTATAGTGATGGCGGAAGACAGTTCCGGATGGTGATTCCCGTTGTTTTCCGATCATATGACGTGCAAAATAGAACATACCCCTATGGATGGGAAATTTATTCTGCATAACAAGAGAAAACCGCCGCAGGCCTTACTGGATCCAGTAGCCGGCGGCGGAAATAAGTAGTGTATAGGAAAGTTTCTCAGGGGGAAATAAATGAAACGGGGGGAACGGCCGTTTATGGAGGGCGGAATCTGATGGAAATCATGTTTTTTCCGGCGGAAAGGGCGGAATTTCATCATCGCGTACGATTCATTATTCCAAAACGGCGCACTGGTACCCCAGGTCGCGCACGAAGGAGATCACCTGGTGCTCCTGCATTTGCGGGCAATCTACCCGCAGCACCTTGTCGCAGTCCTCCAGGTCGAGGGTGCACATGGTGGCAGAAAACTCGCCGGACAAGGCGCGGATCACCCGTTTTTTTTCCTTTTGGGTATTGATATTTGTTTTGAATATGCCGATCATGGTCCGATTTTGAATTAATTTGCCTCAAAATTCGCATCTCTCAAGTTGGCAGGCTTGCATTTAACGGATTAAAATTTATATAAAACGGATTTTCTATGCCATTTACCGTCAAAAACGAACGCAAAGAAGTCTTGTTTCACGATGACACCGTGATGTGCCCGGAATATTTCCAGGGCCGCGATCTGACGGAGCGCCATCACAAGCTCGACCTCAAAGCCGGGAACGCCGAATTCAGCGAGATCTGTTTCGACGGGGTATTGATGGGGTTTGGAAGGGCGTCCATCCGCGAAAAGCTGGAAGTGGAAAGTCACGACACCCTCAAGCGCGTAGGCATGCATTTCATGCTCAAGGGCGAAGTGACGGCGAAGATAAGAAGCGTGCGGAAAACCTTCCGTACCCGCCAGCACGAGCATAACCTCGTCTACAGCCCCGAGCCCGAAGAGCAGGTAAGCGTCGAGAAACAACCGGAAATCAATGTCTTTGCGCTCACTTTCCTCAAGGAACGCTTCATCGAACTGGCCTATCACAACGGCCCTGTACTGGAGCGGTACGGAGAAAGCGTGGAGCTCGACCGGCCGGTTTTTCCCGAACACGCCTACCGGATGACCCATCGGATGCTGCAGGTGATCGATGAAGTAAAGAACTGCCACTTCACCGGCGGGCTCAAAAAGCTCTTCCTCCAGTCCAAAGCCATCGAGTTGCTGGCGCTCCAGTGCGAGCAGATCGAACTGTACGACGGCAGCCGCCAGCAGAAACCGGTTTTCGGGCGGTCAGACGAGGAAAAGATCCGCTACGCGCGCGATCTGCTCCTGGCCAATGCGCAGCAACCCTTGTCGCTGGCCGATCTTTCCAGGCAGGCGGGCCTCAACGAGTTCAAGCTGAAAAGCGGGTTCCGCAAGGTTTTCAACAATACCGTGTTCGGTTACCTCAGCGAGCACCGTTTAGAAGAGGCACAGCGCCTCATCCGCTCCGGGAACCGGAGTTTTACGGAGATCGCCGACGATCTGGGGTATTCGTCGCTGCAGCATTTCAGTCATGCATTCCGGAAAAAGTACGGTTGCAGCCCCAGGGATTTTCAAGCCAGATAACCTAACGAAAAAGAAATTAAAAAGGCCGCGCTGATTGCAGTGCGGCCTTTTTCGGTTGATATGCCCGTTCAGGAAAAGTGGGTTTTATTCGCTTCCGCGAAGGCTTCGAAAGAAAGCGGTTCCCTGCCGGTGATGTCTTTCACGGCGGTGCTTACCGGGGCGAAATGCCCGTCTCTTAATGCGCCCATGAGGAACGACATGAACCGGGCGTCGCTTTCACTGGCGCCAGCGGCCAGCATCTCCGCAACCAGTACCGATTCCGGGATATTTTCATACGTCACGTTTTTACCGCTGACGCTGGAAATGATGGCGGCGGCTTCATGATTATCGATGGCTTTGGGGCCGGTGAGCGTCAGTTCCCTGCCGTTATGCGCTTCGTTGAGCAGGAGCTCGGCGGCAACGGCGGCGATGTCGGATGCGGCGATGACGGAATACTTGCCGTCGGCCGCGGGGATGAGGATTTTATCCAGGTGGCGGATGGTGTTGCTGAAATGGCTTTCGGAAAATACTTCCATGAAGAAGTTAGGCCGTACGATGTTGTAAGGGATGCCGGAAGCGATCAGGTGGAGTTCGATCTGGCGCATAGGAGAAGCCTCCGCATGTTCAACGCCCATGGCGGAAAGGAATACGATCTTCTTCACCTGCGCTTTTTTCGCTTCGTCGATGAAAGGGCGCAGTTTGGACGCTGATCCCATATCCAGCGGAACGGCGGAAAGAAATACAAGGTCTACACCGGAAAGGGCGGGGGCGAAGGTGGAAAAGTCTTCCTGGACAAGATGCACCGGGGATACGTTGGCCGCCGGAGCCTTGTATTTTTCGGGGAACCGGGTGGCGGCTTTCACCTGGACGCCGGGCCTGGCGGAGAGGTTTTTTACAACTTGCCTGCCTGCGAATCCTGTTGCGCCGAGTACGAGAATAGTGTGTGTCATATAGTTTACGGTTTAAAATGTAATGAAAAAAGTTACAGTTATGATCAAAAAAAAATTACAAGAGTTTCGCGATGAAATCGGCGAGGGTGGTTTTGGAAAGTTCACCGGTCACCGATTCGTCGAGCCGGGTGAACATGGTGTCCAGGGCTTTATTGATATTGCGGCCCACCGGGCAGTGTGGGTTGGGATCGTTCGGCGAAAATCCGAAAATATGACGATCCTTCACGACGGCGAATATGTCAGACAGCCGGATGTCTTTCAACGGCCTTGCAAGCCGGCAACCGCCGTTTTTGCCTTCCTTGCTTTCCACCAGCCCCGCATTGCGCAGTTCGCTGAGTTCCTTGCGGACGAGCGCGGCATTGCTGTTCAGCGACCCCGCGATGAAATCGGAGGTCAGCCACTCTTCCGGGAATTTCCCCATGAGCGAAAGGATGTGAACATGTGTAGCGAATTTACTGCGGACCAATTCTGTAATATTTATAATTACAGTACAAATGTAGGGGATTTTTCAAATCCGCCAAAAATATTTTCGGCGCAGTTACCGGACCGTCAGTTCCGGCGCCGGGGGCGGGAGGAACGCATAAAGCCGCTGGCCGGCCGCAGCTTCGGTTTCCCGGCAGGTGCGGAGGATAAGGTCTGGCCGGAGGGGATGGTCGAAAACACCCTTTCCCGGGGAGTTGGTGAGGCAGTTGCAGCCGAAGGGAGCGGGCAGAAAAGGATGGCCGGGTGGATCAGTGAATTTTTGCATGATCGTTGAAGAGGATTTGTTCGAAATGTTGTTCCCACATCCGCACCACGCCCCCGGGCGACCAGGCTACCTGTGTGGCATTGCGCAGGCCCGCCTGCAGGAGGGAATGATAATGCCCGTTGTCTTCGTACAACCGTTCCAGTTGCTCCGCGATAGCGGCGGGCTCCACCAGCCCTCCGGTGAGCCATCCGTTCCCGTACACCTGGGGTTTGGCGGGTACAAGGGCGGCGGCGCCTTTCCAGATTTCCGAGCAGGCCGTATGGTCAGGTAATATCTGCGGTGCCCCTGTGGCGGCGTGTTCCATGCTCACCAGGCCCCAGCCTTCGCCCATGGCGGTATTGAGTCCTACATCGCAGGCGTTGTAGAGGAGATTGAGCTTTTCGGCTGGCCAATGGGGGTGCCTGTTGCCGGGATCTGTCAGCACGAGCCGGTCAAAAATCCCCAGCACACGGGCTTCCCGTTCCACGTCGGTTTGCTGGCATTTGGTGGCCATGTGCAGGCATAGCCGTACATTTTCCGGCTTGTTGCGCGCAAATTCCGCGAAACCGCGCAAGGTGAGATCGATCCGTTTGCGGTGCTGGTTTTTGTTGGCGTTGAGCACCCAGAAGCCCCGGCGCAGTTCGTCTCTTCCCGGAAACAGCGCTTCCCGTGCAGCGATGCGCCGGCCGGCCGTGGTGCCGTGTAAGGGGTGGAACCGGCCGCCATCTAACGGATGGGGGATCACGGCCATGCGGCGGAAAGGCGGCTGGCGCGCTATCCCCAATTGCGTGGCGCAATCTTTCAGCACCCGTTTCCCGAAAACCGTGAAAGTTACTACGGAACTGAGCCGCGCCAGTCCTTTGGCGAACTCCGGGTGATTGAGTTGCCCGTCCACCGGGATGTATCCTGCTACCGGACAATGATGCGCCGCCTTCCTGATGGCGGACATATACCTTTCTGCGAACCAGATTTCGCAATACAGGAGCATGACGTCCGGCTGAATGGAATCGATGAGCCCGGGAAGGGTTCCTTCCCCGAAAACATCGGCTGGTTGCGGATTGTAATGTAAATGGAAAGTGCCTGTGAACGGTTCTTTCTGGAAAGTATCCGTCCCGAACACATGAATTTCGTGCCGGGCGGCGAGGCCGGCCGCAAGTAATTGCGTGATGCGCGCCATGCCGGTCTGTTGAGCGAATTGTCCTATCAATAAGAGTTTCATACGGTGTGCTGTGGGTAAAATCTGGCGGCAGGGAGAACCCCGCCGCCGCATTCATCTGTATGCTGTCTGAGTTTCTACACTGTTTGATTTTCCTGTTCTGCGAAAGTGTCGTTACACTCGGGTATGATGCATGCCGATGAGCGCAATAGGGTCATAGACTGTAGCATGCCCACGATTTCCATATTGTTGTTCACGAGCACCGCGCCGGAATCTCCGGGAACGGCGTAGTGATCCGTGAGCAGTATCTTGTTCTTGAACCATGCGTACCGGTTGCCGAACACGTTAACGATCCCCTGGTAAGTGGTCGATTTGATGGTTGTTTTGGTAACCTCGTTCGTAACCGCCCCGAAGTATCTCACTTCCATACCCACGGCCGGCGCGGCGAAACCAATGGGTACGCCAATGTCCTGGATCGCAGGGGAGCCAGACGTGGCAGCAATGTTGCACCAGGCAAAGTCTGTGGTGTTGTAATACGGATTCTGCTCGTCTTTGGTGGGATAAGTCGTGAGTTTGATATAGTCTGTGACCTGGGTGAGGTAATAGTATTGTTCGGTCATATCAGGCTGGTACACATCCGTATACATCCCGTTGCAGGAAATGACGTGGTTGCAGGAGATCATCCGGTACTTGTTGTTGTACTTGATGTTGGCGCCGAGCGTGCCGTAGACCGGGAACCCGCCAGCCTGGATCTGGTAGCCGCCGGGGCAGGGGCGCTCAAAATCACCGGGGTCGCCGACCTTCCGTTCGCGGACAGGATATTTGACTTCGATGGGGCCGATTTCCTGCACATCGGTTGGAATGTCGACTATTACATGCCCGCCGCCGGGTTGCGGAATGGGCAGTTCGAAAAACGGGGGAATGGGCGTGTCGCCTTCCATCGCCAGCCTGCCGGGTGATTTTTTGTATTCCACGTGTAGTACAACGGCACACTGATCGGTCTGTTTGCCGTTTTTCATTTTCCGGCCGGCGTACATGCCTACGATGTTACCGCGGAGCCAGCCCTGGAGGGCAGACATATGCGGTTCAATGTCTGTCAGCCGGATTTGCTTTGTGGTTTGCATGAGCGGGGAGTTTAGGTTTAACAAAAGGATGACGGTTCTGGCTAATCGAGGTTCAAAATTCTTGCTTTTCAATATTTTACGTGAGGCTGGAAACGGCTTTTCGGAAGGTGGTTTTTCGGGTGGAAACAACAATAAAGATTGCGGGAATTAAAAAGCCGGTCCCAGGGCGGGACCGGCTTCCATATGCAAAGTGGTGAATTTAGAACTTCACGGCTGCCACTTCCTTGGCGGGAGTTTCGGGCGCGGGCTGTTGTTTGGCAACCGGCGGCTCCTGTTTGTGGATGTGGATTTCAGCGAGGGTGGGCGCGATAACGAGCGATACGATGGACATGAGTTTGATGAGGATGTTCATCGAGGGGCCGGAGGTGTCTTTGAAAGGATCGCCAACGGTATCGCCGGTAACGGAAGCCTTGTGTGGCTCGGATTTCTTGTAATAAATCGTGCCGTTGATATCAACGCCTTTCTCGAAAGATTTCTTGGCATTGTCCCACGCACCGCCGGCATTGTTCTGGAACATGCCCATGAGCACGCCGCTCACGGTAGCGCCTGCGAGGAAGCCGCCCAGTACTTCAGGCCCGAAGATGAAGCCCATGATGAGGGGAGATATCAGCGCGATGGCGCCGGGCACCATCATTTTACGGATAGATGCATCGGTGGAAATGGCCACGCATTTGTCGTATTCCGGTTTGCCGGTGCCTTCCATGATACCGGGAATATCGCGGAACTGGCGGCGCACTTCTTCCACCATCGCCATGGCTGCCTGGCCTACTGCGCGGATGGCGAGGGAAGAGAAGATGAAGGGGATCATGGCGCCGATGAACAGGCCTGCCAGCACGTCGGCTTTGTAAATATCGATGCCGGAAATGCCCGCTACGCCTACGAATGCGGCAAAGAGCGCCAGGGCGGTCAATGCTGCGGAAGCGATCGCGAAACCTTTACCGGTAGCGGCGGTGGTGTTACCCACTGCGTCGAGGATGTCGGTTTTTTCACGTACGTCTTTGGGAAGTTCGCTCATTTCGGCGATACCACCGGCATTGTCGGCAATGGGGCCGAATGCGTCGATCGCCAGCTGCATGGCCGTGGTGGCCATCATGCCCGCTGCCGCGATGGCAACGCCATAAAGGCCTGCGCAGGCGTAAGAGCCGTAGATACCGGCTGCCAGTACGATGATCGGGAGCAGGGTGGATTCCATCCCCACGGCCAGGCCGCCGATCACGTTCGTTGCGTGGCCGGTGGAAGACTGGCGGATGATAGACATCACCGGGCGTTTGCCCATGGCGGTATAATATTCCGTGATAATGCTCATGAGGGTACCTACGGCAAGGCCTACGAAGATGGCGCCGATAACACCATTTTGCGTAATGGCGATGGCGCCTTCGCGGAGTGCGTCGCCACCGATGAAGTCGCGCTGCAGGTAGAAGGCTTCAGCGGGGAGGATCCAGTACACGAGCCCTACGCAGGCGATCGCGGTGAGCACGATGGAGCCCCAGTTGCCCATGTTCAGTGCTTTCTGCACGGCGCTGGTGCTGAGACCCGCGCTGTCGCTGATGCGCACGAAGAAAGTAGCGAGAATGCTGAAGATGATGCCGCTGGCGGCGATCACCATGGGCAGCAGGATCGGGGAGAGGCCGCCGAAATTGTCCGTGGCACGGGCTTCGCTGCCCAGTACCATGGTGGCCAGTACGGTGGCAACGTAGGACCCGAAAAGGTCGGCGCCCATACCGGCCACGTCTCCCACGTTATCGCCCACGTTATCGGCGATGGTGGCGGGGTTGCGGGGATCGTCTTCCGGGATGCCGGCTTCCACTTTACCCACGAGGTCGGCCCCCACGTCGGCCGCTTTGGTATAAATACCGCCTCCCACGCGTGCGAACAGCGCGATGCTTTCCGCACCGAGCGAGAAGCCGGTGAGCACTTCAATGGTCTTAACCATTTCGGCGGTGTTGGGAGCCGCGCCGAAATAGGCTTTGAGGAGGATGAACAGGCCACCGAGCCCAAGCACGGCCAGGCCCGCCACGCCCATGCCCATTACGGAGCCGCCGGTGAAGGAAACCTTCAGGGCTTTGGAGAGCGAGGTACGCGCCGCCTGTGCGGTGCGGACGTTGGCTTTGGTGGCAATGCGCATGCCGATGAAACCCGCCGTGGCGGAAAATATCGCGCCGATGATAAAGGCCAGCGCGATGGTCCAGTCGGAATTCTCGTGAGAGAAGCCCATGTAGCCGAGCAAGAGGGCTGCGATGATCACAAAATAGGTGAGGATCTTGTACTCTGCCTTGAGGAAGGCCATAGCGCCTTCAGCAATATGCCTGGCAATGTCCTGCATCCGCTCGTTCCCTGCATCCTGTTTGGACACCCAGGCGCTCTGTACCGCGGTAAATAATAGTGCAATCAGTCCGAACAGTGGAATAATGTAAGCTATACTCATACTCTTTTAATCCGTTTAAAATTTCAAGGCTTTAGATTATGATTTTCAAGGTTGACGAAGATAAAGTATTAGAATTTATTTTACTAGTAGTCTCTTATATTTAGTTTAATTGTAATATGGAGGCTACTGTTGTATTTCCGCATATGCGTTGGCGAGGTGGCTGATGATATCGGAAGCGATCATGGCTTCGGGGGATACGGCGGCGGCCAGATCGCCTGCCCTGCCATGGAGCCATACGCCGAGGATGAGCGCAGCTTTGGGGGCGTACCCTTGCGCCAGGAGCCCCGTTAATATCCCGGTGAGCACATCGCCGCTGCCGGCGGTCGCCATGCCGGGGTTGCCCGTGGGATTGAAGAACACCGCCCCGTCAGGGCACGCCATGGCCGTGAACCGCCCTTTCAGCAGGATGTATTGTTCCAGCTCCGCCGCCTTCGCCCGCAGCAGCTCCAGCCGGTCGAACTGGTTGCCCGTGGCCCCGAAAAGCCGCTCGAACTCTTTTGGATGCGGTGTCAGGATGCAATGTTTGGGCAACTGTTGCAGGAGAGACGGCCATTTGGACAGGATATTGAGCGCATCGGCATCCAGCACCATCGGCCCCTGCCATAGGCCCAGCAAGCGTTCCAGGGATTTGGCGGTAGCGGGTTCTGTGCCAATGCCCGGCCCGATCCCGATCACGTCGTACGCCGGGGCGCGCCGCAGGCGGAAAGCTTCGTCGAAATGCGCGGGAAACGTTGCCTGCGCTTCGGTTTCGCACATCGCTTCGGGGAAAGCCGTCTGCATGATTTCGTACCCGCAATCCGGTACGTGCACTGTCAGCAAACCTGCGCCGGCGCGCATCACCGCACTCGCCGAAAGCACCGCCGCGCCCATCTTCCCGTAACTTCCCGCCACCAGCAACGCATGACCGTAAGTGCCTTTGTGCGCGAAGGGGTCCCGGGGCCGGTAGACCGTCCGGATCATTTCCAAATCGGTAAGATGGTATTCCGTCTGCACCGCCGCCGTATATGCAGGATGCAGGCCGATGGGGATCAACACCGTTTCTCCGGCGAACGCTCCGTTCTCCGGCAGCAGCAGCGCCAATTTCCAGTATTCGAAGGTGAGTGTGTAACG
The DNA here is from genome assembly GCF_003958645.1 of Chitinophaga rhizosphaerae. Taxonomy (GTDB): domain Bacteria; phylum Bacteroidota; class Bacteroidia; order Chitinophagales; family Chitinophagaceae; genus Chitinophaga; species Chitinophaga rhizosphaerae. Next base: position 10,069 of record NZ_RXLO01000014.1, on the reverse strand, counting down.
TGCATGGATACACGGATGTCCTTTCGTGCTTTTGTCCGCCATCAGCCCGGAAGGCATGTCGATGGAAACAATGTCCTGCCGCCCGCGCTGGTCGTTGATCCGGTGGATGATCGTAGCGGTCCAGCCATCCAGGGGGCGGTTCAATCCCGTCCCGAAAAGCGCGTCAACGATCACGCCGGGCGCTTCCATCCGCGGGAACTCCCCGGGCTCGTGAATCATTTGCAGGAAAGGGACGCGGGCCTGGTTGGCGAGATTGTCGGGCGAAGGGTCCCCTTGCGCCACGAGCCAGACCTGCACGTTGAAACCCTCGCCAGCCAGTAACCGGGCAATGACCAGCCCGTCTCCGCCATTGTTCCCCGGTCCGCAGAAAATGTAGAAGGGGCGGTCGGTCCCGCGATACGTATCCATCAGCCACTGCGCGCATGCGGCTGCCGCACGCTCCATGAGCCGGAGGCTGTCAACAGGTTCATGCGCGATCGTGTAAGCGTCTGCTTCACGGATTTGCCGGGCGGACAAGATTTTCATATCCCCCAATATAACAAAAAAAAGCGGCTGCTCCCTTGCCGGGAACAGCCGCAAACAGATTTGAGAATATGCGCTTTAGAAAGCGTAACGGGCAGACACGCCGCCGATTTGCTCGCCGATAAAGTCGTTGTAACCGTTAAAGTTGAAATACGGTTTCAGGTCGGCACTGAGGTTCAGCGGGATCTTTTTGAATGTGTACTCCACACCGATGATACCGTCGAGACCAGCCACAGCTTTGGTTTTCTTGTCGTACCTGCGGCCATTGTCCCAATCCCAGTCGCGCCAGAGGCCCACGTGGGCACCGCCGCCGGCGTACATGTTCCATTCGGATTTACCGAACACGCTCCAGTGGTACTCGTAGAGACCGGTGAAAGTAACGTTGGTGGGCTCGTCGTTGCCGTTGAAATAGTGGGTAACAAGGCCTTCGATGGCATGCGGCCCTTGAATGAAGTGTTTCACGGTGAAGCCTACGAGCCAGGGGTTGAGGCGCACGCCCAGCGCGGTGTTGTAATCGGCCGGGTTGCCACCTCCGCTGCTTCTGCGCTGTGCATTAGCCTCGAAAGTCGTCATCATCAGTGAAAGTACTCCGAAGAGCAACAGAATCCTTTTCATATGTACATTTTAGATTAAACGGTGGTATTTGGATGATTTACTTTTTGCTGCCGAAAATATATCGTGCCGACACGCCGAAATCCGCCAGGTCAGACGAATTGCCGAAATGAACGGCGGGTTTCCAGTCGAGGCCGAGGTTGAGGGGAATATTGCTGAAATTGTAATTCAGCCCCGCAACACCGTCCACACCGCCCAGGAAGCGGTAGGAGCCGTCTATGTCCCTGGTGCCGAGATGCGCGCCGCCGCCTGCATACCACCCGAATCCGGGAATGGTGAGGGCAGACAGGTCGAAATGATACTGATATAATGCCGTTACGGTGAAAGTGCGGTTATACAATCCTACGATCCCTTCGGCGGCCGACCGGTCTGTGAAGAAATACCGTCCGGTAACGCCCAGCGGAAGCCCCAGCCGTACGCCGGCTTCTTTCTGACCTTTCAGCGACTGCTGTGCGCTGGCGTTGCCGGCCAGGCATAGCAATATAATGGCATAGATGAATCGTTTGTTCATGCGTTCAATCATTTGCAATAACAATGCCAAAGGGGGGACAGATGCGGGAAACGGGTGACACAGGTAGCCAATAAACGGCTGCTGCCGCTATTTATTTTGTTCCTTGCACAAAGTGCGTAAAAAAATAAACCCGGCCAGGGATGCGAGCAGCGATGCGAAGATCACCGACATGATAGAAACCACCTGGATATCGATTTCCTGGAATGCCAGCGAGGCGATGAAAATACTCATCGTGAAACCGATCCCGGCGATCATCCCCACGCCCCAGAGCTGCTTCCAGTTGGTTTGACCGGGCAGGCTGGCGATGCGGAGCTTCACGGCCAGGAAGCTCATCCCGAAAATGCCGAGCGGCTTGCCCAGCACGAGCCCCGCCATAATGCCGTAGCTCACCGGGTGCGAAAATGCGCCCAGCAGATCGGCGGGAAAAACGATCGCCGTATTGGCGAGCGCAAACAGGGGCATGATAAGGAAATTCACGGGGTCGTGGAGCGCGTGTTCCAGCTTCGGGATTTTAGTTAAGGGGATGCAGAACGCCAGCACCACGCCCGCAATGGTAGCATGGATGCCGGAATTGAAGACGCAATACCACAGCACGATGCCGGGGATGAAGTAAAATATGGCCGGCTTCACTTTCAGCAGGTTGAATATCACCAGCATTACGACGATGCCTGCACCGCCGAGCAGATAATTCGCATGCAGTTCCGCCGTATAGAAAATAGCGATGGTCAGGATGGCGCCGAGGTCGTCGATGATGGCGAGGGCGGTGAGGAAGATCTTCAGCGGCAGTGGCACGCGGCTCCCCAGCAGGGAAAGCACCCCGAGCGAAAACGCGATGTCCGTGGCCATGGGGACGCCCCATCCGTGATGGTAATCGGTGTTATGGTTGAAAAGGACATAAATGAGCGCGGGCACCAACATCCCGCCCACGGCGGCCAGTACCGGCAACATCGATTTGCGGATGGAAGCGAGCTCGCCCGTCGTCAGTTCCCTTTTGATCTCCATTCCCACCAGAAAGAAGAACAGCACCATGAACCCGTCGTTGATCCAGAGCAGCCAGGAATTGGGGAGGTGCAGCCCGTTCCATTCCATATGATGCCCGCCCTGTGGCTGGAAATGGTGGGTGAAGAAATCGATATATGCAGGGCCCCATCCGGAGTTCGCTACGATCATGGAAACTACGGTGCAGATGATGAGCACGATGCCGACGGCGCGACTGTCGTGCAGAAATTGCCATATAGGAGATAGTAAGCGTTCTTTGAATGAGAAAAGCTGCATGTTAATTATTTAGTTGAAGATTTACTGCCCGAGCAGTTCGTATTTGGTTTTGGGCCTGCGGCCGATTTCCCAGCGGAATCCTTTGAGTTTTTTCTCTTCCGCGGGGATTTTTGAGAGGGGGTACATCGTACCTTCCGGCTGTTTCACGAACACGATCCTTTCCAGTTCGCCTTTCTCGAAATACACACGGGTGTTGGCGGTCTGGAGTTTATTCACGGATATGAATGCGCTATCGTCGTCCTGCACGTAGTATACGTTTTCCGAGTTGCCGTTCACGTACATCGAATCCAGTTTCTCTTCCCCGAAATACCCCAGGATGGTATTCCCCTTGATCTGGTTGAACATATCGGGGCCTACTTCGTTGATGATCATGGCGTTCTGATCGAGCAGAAGGCGGTCTGCCTTCCGGTTTTTGGTGAACAGGAAGATGGTATCGCCGATGAGCTGGTTGCTGTTGGCCCACAACACGGGGTCGCGGTAAAGGCGGAAAATGGAGTCGGCGCTGGAATAATACAGGCTGTCGGCCACGCCCTGCAACGAGTCGGAGAAGATGCGGACGTGGTGGTAGGCGATGATGAAACGCTTTTCCGTAGTGTCCTGCTTCGCCGCGAGGCTGTCTTTCCCATCCGCCTTTTTATCCTGCAGTACGATGCTGCTGTCTATCAGCCGCGGCAGCACGCCGGAGAACAGGGTATCGCCGGCTACGAACAGGGTGTCCGTTTTCCCTTCGATGAGCGTAACGGGCTTTTGGGTGGCCAGTACAGATTTCTGTTGCTGGTTGATGATGCCGTAATTGGCCAGCACGGCTATTTTCTGGGCCGTGTCGCGCCAGATCATGTTGCCCGTTGCGATGGAGATGCCGGTTTGTTTGTCGGTCTGTATCTCGTTGGCGGTGAAGGTGTTGGTGCTGTCTTCGATCACGGGGCGCTGGCCGAACTGGCCGTACCCGCGGTCGGTATTGTAATAACCGTCGGTCACGTACATGGTCATTTTGCCGTCGTTGATGGTGGTCGGCGCCATGATGGTCGCGATCTTCGTTTCGGTATTATACATGAGGGTATCCGTTCCCAGCGTGAATTCCGGGTCGATCACCACTACTTCCTTCTTGAAGTACACATCTTTCGTACTGCCGTAATAGATACCCTCGCGGCTGGTGAGCTCGGTGGTTTCGTTCACGAGTTTGCCGCCCTTGTCGTACGTCCCGATTTTGGTGGCGAGGTCGTAATGAAGGGTGGGTGAGGTGAGCACGATCTTGTTGTCGGTCAGTTTCGCGTTGCCGGAGAGGATGGCTTTGCGGTCGTTCCCGAAATAGGTGAGCACGTCGGAATAGGTGTGGACGCTGTCTGCCTGGTTGATGTGTACATTTCCCCAGGCGAAAACGATGTTCTTGTTCTTATCGAGCATGGCGCTGTCGCAATACAGCCGGCTGGTGCCCTGCTGGAACTCTACTTTCCCTACGAAGCGTTGTTCGGCGGCGGAATCCGTCTGGATGATGATCATCCGTTCCGCGTTATGGAGGCGGATGATCTTGGTGGTATCTTCCTGGAAAAGGTGGCGGGACCGTGCGGGCAGCGTCTTGCTACCGGCAGACAAGGCGCCGGCAGCGCCTATTCCGCCGATCAGAACGAGGCCGTATATGGAATATTTGAACATTGTAGCGGTAATCATTGTACGGTTGCGGTGTCGGAGGGAATGGTCACTACCTTGTTCTTTCTGCCGAAAACGCTCAGGTGCACGTATCTCCAGGGGTTGTACCGCAGGTCTTCGAGCAGTTTGTTGAGGCTGCCGAGGGAGTGCTGCAGGTTGTTATAGACTTTCCGGTCGTTCATGAGCAGCCCCAGCGATCCGTCGGTGCTGCTGATTTTCCCGGCCACTTCGTTCAGCCTGCTGATGGTGCTCTGGAGGTTGTGAAGGGTGGAATCGATCTGGCCGTTGGCGAAGGCGCCGGAGGCTTTATCGAAGTTGGTGAGTATGTTGGATATCTTGTCGTTATTGTTTTTCAGGTTGGCGGACACGGCGTTGAAGTTATCGAACGTGCCGGCGATTTTGCCACCGTCTGCCAGCATGCCGTTGATGTTGCGGGTGGCATTGTTAAGGTTGGCGAGGGTGCCGTTCAGGCCGGCTACGGCCTGGCGGATATTCTGTTTGGTGGTGGTGTCGAACACGGAGTTGACGGTGAGCAGCAGGGTGTCTACGGCGCCGAGGGTGCTTTCCAGTTTCTTGACGAGGGGGCTGAGCTGTTCTTTGAGTGCGTCGGTGATGGAGCCGTCTACAGCTGCGTAAATGGTGTCTTTGTTTTTGAGGAAATCGTCGGTATTCCCGAAATCGATCTCGACTTTCCGGGTGCCGAGCAGGTCTGCGCTGATGCGGGCCACGGAATTCTTGGGGATTTCGATGTTTTTACTGATCTGCAGGGTAACCAGGATGCGGCCGGCGCGTTTGTCCATCACTTCGAGGCTTTGGACGGTGCCGATCCCCAGGCCGTTGACCATAACGGCATTGGAGGGCTGCAGGCCATTCACCTGCGTATATACGGCGTAGATGGTTTTTTTAGTGGAGAAGAGGCTTCTGCCTTTCAGGATATTGAACCCCAGCACTAGCAGCACGATGGCGATCACGGTCAGAATACCTACTTTCGTTTCATTATTAACTTTCAGCATCGGGTAGAATTAGTTCGTTTGCAAAAATAGTTAAAACAATGGTGCGTCAGTCGTAGGTAACAGAATTAATGCAAAAGGCGGGCCAGCCGGGTATGGAAACAGGGGGTCAGTCGATTCGTTCGCCGTTCCTGTACGTGAGCACGAAGGCGTCTTTGAACCCGTTTTGGCGGGCTTTGTAGAGGGCGGCATTGGCTTCCGCTTCGGTGCGGAAGTTGCCCCAGATGTATTTATTGATGGTTTTCCCCTTCTGGCGGAGCGTTTCGCGGTCTATATTGCCTTTCAGGTTTTTGAAGAGACTGGACCGGGATGTGTAAACTTTTGCGGTGGTGAGCAGTTGCACCCGGAAATCGGTGCCCGCAGCGGCGGAGGCCCCTGCAGATGTTGCGGGGGGCTCCTGGGCCGGGTTCACCTTTGCAGGCGGGAGCGGTTCCTGGTGCTGTTGGGCAGGCGCGGGTGTTTCGGCCGGGCGGGCGGCGCCGCTGGCTTTATGCGTCCTTTCCAGTTCTTCCTTGTATTTCTTTACCGCCCTGGCGATGCAGTGGGCCATTTCATGCTGGCCGTCGGCGGAATTCAGATAGTTCTCTTCTTCTGGATTGCTGATAAAGCCCAGCTCCACCAGCACGCTGGGCATGGCGGTGGCATGCAGTACCAGGATCCCTTTTTCGTTCCGCTGGCGCGCCCCGCGGGAAATCCGCCCGGCGTTGGTGAACTCGTCTTCCACGAGGTTCGACAGCCGGAGGCTCTGATCGAAAAACGCGTTGCGGAGGGTATTGAGCATGATGATAGTCTCCGGGTCCTTGGTATCCATCAACTGCTGCGTTTCCTCTGAATTGGCGTCGAACACGATCACGGAGTTGTTGCGGAGCGATTCCGACTTCGCGTTGTTCTTGCTCGTGGCCCAGATATACGTTTCCGTTCCTTTGGCGGGATTGGGGTACGATTTATAGATAGGTACCTTGCGGGTACGCTTGCGCTTCTTTTTGTCGCGGTAAGTCTGGGTCCTGTAACCCGTTACCCGCTTGATGTCTGGCGCGGCGTTACAATGGATCGAAATGAAAAGGTCGCCCTTGGCTTCGTTGGCGATGGCGGCCTTGCGGTTCACATCGTCGAACCGGTCCACCTTCCGCGTATACACGATCTTTACGTCCGGGAACATCTCTTCGAGTATTCTACCCAGTTTGAGGGAAACGGCCAGCGTCACGTCCTTTTCACTGGAGTAGGACCCGGTGGCGCCATGGTCCGAGCCGCCGTGGCCGGCGTCCACCACGATGGTGCGGATCGGCTTTTCCTGCACGGGACTCCGGGAATCCGGTGCAATTTTTGCTTGAATGAATAAGGTATAGAGCATTCCTATGCCTAATCCTGAAAATAAAACTCTTTTCCAGCGCATGTCAATACTGTATTTTAATGGGTTGTGTCTGATTCGTTCGTCACGGGTCCATTCCCTGCCGCTGCACTTGCCTACATTTTCTATTTACGATCTATTTAATAAATTGTGCAAAATCATGTAGGTTTGTGCCCGCTTAACACATGGACCCTTTCTGCAAAAATAATTTAAAAAACTTTTTAAGGCGGCGGTTCCTGCCGCTGACGGTACTTTTATTCGCTGGCTGGTCCTTGCTGAAAGACGAAACAGGCTTCGCTGCTGCGTTTCAGCCGATCCACTTTAACAAAATTTTCACAGACACCGTTCCCCGGCCCCATGCGGTGACTTTCCCGAACAGGGATTCCCTGGCCCGCGATACCTCGCGCCCGCGACCCGTGCCCGCGCGCGATTCCGTACCGCCAGCGGTCGCCGACTCCGTCAACCTGGACTCATCCCGGGTAAAGACAGACACCGTGGGCATCAAGCTTTCCAAAGACAGCCTCACCGCACCTGTGAATTATAAAGCGGAAGACTCCATCGTCATGTATGTGAAGAAAAAGGAGTTCCGCCTATATAATAAGGCCGATGTGAAATATGAGAATACCCAACTGACGGGGAGCACGATGGACTTCAACCAGGCCACCGGCATCCTCACCTCCAGGATGGGGATCGATACGGCGGGCAAACCGAAGGATAAAGCCGTGCTGAACGACGGGGCCACCAGTTCCGAGATGGATTCCGTGCAGTACAACTTCAATACCGGCAAGGCCATGATCTATCAAACCCGCGCGCAATACGGCGAAGGTTTCGTGGCCAGCCAGAAAGTGAAGAAGCAGCCCGATAATACCATTTTCGGTTACCGCAACGGTTATACCACCTGTAACCTGGATACGCCGCACTTCGCGTTCCGCGCCAAGAAAATCAAGGTAATTCCCAATAAACTGATCGTATCCGGCCCGGCGAACCTCGAGATCGAAGGTATCCCGACGCCGCTGTTCATTCCCTTCGCGATTTTCCCCATCAGCTCCGGCCAGCGGACCGGCCTGTTGCCGCCTCAGTACGTGGTGAACCAGCAAAAAGGGCTCGGCCTGGAAAACGGCGGGTATTATTTCGGGCTGGGGGAGTACCTCGACCTTACGGTCCGCGCCAACCTCTATTCTTACGGCAGCTGGGGAACGATCATCAGTCCTACCTACCGCAAACGATACAAATATAATGGCGGGTTCAACTTCGCCTACTCGCTCACCCGCATCGGCGACCCCGAGATCAAGGAGAACTTTACCCGGTCGAAAGACTTTAGCGTGACATGGAGCCATAGTCAGGACGGCAAGGCGCGCCCGGGAACGAACTTTGGCGCCAGCGTGGATTTCAGGACGGCCAGCTTCAACAGGAACAACGTGTACGACGCCCGGAGGCGGCTCAACAATAACATCGGCTCTTCTATCAACTATTCGAAAAGTTGGGTGGGCAAGCCTTATAACTTAACGCTGGCGGCCAGGCACTCCCAGAATAACGAAACCCGGCAATATGATATCAGCCTGCCCGACGGTTCGTTCAACGTCAACACCATTTACCCGTTCCAGCGGAAAGAAATGGTCGGCAGTCCGAAATGGTACGAGAAGATCGGCGTCAGTTATAATACATTGCTGCGGAACAGCGTCCGGTTCGCGGATTCCACTTTCGGCAAGCCCGCGATGTTCGATAACCTGCAGGCCGGCATGCAGCACCAGATCCCCATCACGCTGTCTATCCCCGTTACCCGGAACATCATCATGACGCCCAACGTGAACTATACGGAGAAATGGTACGTTCGCCGCCAGACGCTGACGTACAATCCCAATAAAGTGAGTATGCTCGATACCACCTACGAAGACGGGTTTTTCCGCACCAGTGCCATGTCTACCGGCGCGTCGCTGAGCACGGCGCTGTACGGTATGTACGGTTTCAAGAGCAAGAATTCGCGCGTACAGGCCATCCGCCACGTAATGCGCCCCAACTTCGGGGTCAATTATTCGCCCAGCCTGGCCCGCAACGAATGGGAAAAAGTCCAGATGGACCGCGAAGGCAATAAAGACTGGTATTCCCACTACGCCGGCTCGGCTTTCGGCGGATCGCCGAGAGAAACCTTCGCCGGTCTTACGTTCGGGATCGATAACAACCTGGAAATGAAGGTGCGGTCGGACAAGGACACTTCCGGTTTCCGGAAAGTAAAGCTGCTCGACGGTTTCGGGATCAATTCGAGCTATAACCTCGTGGCAGACAGCTTCAAGTTGTCTGACTTCGCGCTGAACGCGCGTACAAACCTGTTTGACAAGCTGAATGTTTCGGCGAGCGCAACGGTGAGCCCTTACCAGGTTGACGAGGTTGGTAGACGGATTAATAAATATGCCTGGAAAGGTGACAAATTCAGTGTGGGCCGGTTGACGAACGCCAACATCGCGTTCAGCACATCGTTCCAGAGCCAGGACCCCAAAGCGAAAGAAAAGCAAAAGCAGAAGGATGAAATGGAGGAAGAAGGGGGATTGCCCGAAGCGCAACTGGAAGAACAGCGCCGGCAGATGGAATTGATGCGGGCCAACCCGGGAGATTATGTGGATTTCGACATTCCCTGGCGGCTAGACCTGTCTTACAGCTTTAACTATAGCCGCATCCGGTCGGCCGACCGGTATCGCGATTCCACGGCGATCACGCAGTACCTGAGCTTTAACGGCGATTTCAGCCTTACGCCCAAGTGGAAGATTGCCCTCAACAGTGGTTTCGACTTCGTGAACAAACAGGTGGCTTATACGACCCTGATGATCTCGCGCGATCTGCATTGCTGGCAGATGAGCATCAACCTGGTGCCGTTCGGCAGTTACCGGCAGTTCAGCATCACCATCAATCCGAAAGCGGGTATTCTCCGGGATCTCCGCATCAACCGAACGCGACAGTTCCAGGAATTGTAGCGGGGGAGCGGTGTTTCCCTGAAAGTAAAAAGGCTGGCCAAGCGGTCAGCCTTTTTATTGGTCCCAGCCGTTAGTTGAAAACTACGCACTTTAGTGCGAGGGCTTTAGTAATGCGAAAAAATCTGTCTAAATTAGGTAGATGATGCGCCATGGTAGCCATACAGTAAGCCGCTTGACG
>NZ_RXLO01000013.1 GCF_003958645.1 Chitinophaga rhizosphaerae | reverse complement strand
AAATCATTGAGTACATAAACTATTACAATAACCACAGAATCAAATTAAAACTAAACGGCTTGAGTCCAATACAATATCGAACTCAAGCCGCTTAATCTAAAAAGTCCAACCTTTTGGGAGCACTACACAGGAGCACGGCATTTTGCATTACGGGTAGTTATTTGAATATCTCGGTAACGGCCCGCCCGATCCAGACCTGCGGTGGACGGAGCCTGAAAAGTTTCGCGATGGTAGCGGCGGTGTCGAACGTCATGACGCTCGTTTGTACTTCATGCCCGGCCTTGATACCAGGGCCTTTCACGATCCAGGGGATTTGCATTTCCTCCATGGAAATGGAACCGTGCCCTTTGTTGATACCGCCATGATCGGCCGTAAAAATCACCACCGTTTCCTTTTCGATGCCCGCGTCGCGGACGGCTTGCAGGATTTCTCCCAAGTGCGCGTCCGTCCGCTCGATGGCGGCATAATATTCCGGTGTGTCGTGCCCCACCTTGTGGCCCACGCTGTCTACATCATGCAGATGCACGAACAGGAAAGTCGGCTTGGCGGATTTGATATAATCACAGGCCGCCGCCGATACCGCGATATCGCCGTCGCCGTTTTCGTCTTTGTTCACGGCTGCTTTCGGGAAAAGATAGCCGATGCCGTCCCACTCGTAAATCACCCCGATCTCGCTTTGCGGACGGGCTTTCCGGAGCAATCCATACACCGTGGGGAACATGCCGTATTCATCCAGCATGCGCGCGGGAAGATCGGGCTTCTTACTGCCCCAGGTCGTGTAGCCATGCAGCTCCGGCCCTGCGCCCATCACCATCGACGCCCAGTTGGGTGCGCTCGACGAAGGCAGCACCGTTCTGGCCTGCAACGTCCAGGAGCCTTCCTGCATCATGGCGCGCAGCACCGGCACGCGGGCTTTCCGAAAGGCATATGCACCGAAACCGTCGGACCCGACGAGGATCACGTGTTTCGGTTTCGGCTGTGCGGAAGCGGCCTGGCCGAACATCGAACATACAAGGAAAAGGTATCCTGTCCATCTGGGTAATCGCATACTTCAGTGTTTTCGACAAGATATAAACTTTCATTTAAAGAAATAATATTTCCGTAAATGAAATTTATTGAATAATTTTCCCAAAGAAGTACATCACAAGCAACCTGACCTTTTTCTTTTTCGGGTTGATCGGTACATGGCTGATGCTACCGTCGAAAAAGATGGAATCGCCTTCCGATAGTTCGAAAACCTTGTCTTCCAGCTGGAACTTGAGATTACCTTCGAGCACGTATACATATTCGAAAGCCGCGGTAGACACCAGTTCCCGGCGGGCGCCGGGCCTTAGCGTCAGCAGCGAAACCTGGAATGCGCCGCCTTCGAAATTCTGTTCGAGGATGGATTGATATTCGAAACCAACAGCGTCTTCCTCCTTTTCATAGGAAGTGTAGGCATCCGCCGGCAGGAGCAGGTATCCCGGGAAACTTTTCTCCGCGCTCAGTTCGGAAAAGAATGTTTCCGTTTTGACGCCAAGCTTCTGGATGATGGTAAAAAGCGTGGGGATGGTAGGTAACATCCTGCCGTTCTCTATCTTGGACAACAGGGCGGATTTGATGCCAGTTAGCGCCGACAGATCGAGCAGCTTCAGGCCTTTTTCTTTCCGGTACCGGCGGATCAGTCCACCGATCCTGTGATATACGAGCGTGTTGTTGTTGATGTCTTCCTGCGATGGATCGTGTTGCATGTGCTTAACAATTACTTAAAAGCGATTCCGCTAATTTAAACAATAAGAAATATATTTTCGCAGGAGGAAATTTTTCCTGCTCACCTCCGGGTGTGATGTTGTATGATAAGCAAAACGGGCAGGCCTCCGAAGGCTTGCCGCCATTAATCCTTCCGACATGACGGACACCAAGAACGTTTCTACACGGGCCGAATCCGGGCGTTGGCGCATGCTGCTGCTCACGATGTTCTGCTACCTTTTCTTTTACACGGGGCGGCACAATTTCGGCTGGGCCACACATCAACTGGCAGACACGCTGGGCATATCTTTCGAGAAGGTGGGCTGGATCAGCTTCGCCATGCTGGCGGGTTACGCGTTCGGGCAACTCGTGAACGGCCTGCTGGCCGACCGGTTGAGCCCCCGGCACATGATCCTCTCCGGCGGGATATTGTCCGTTCTGGCCAATATCTGTATCAGTTTTTCCGGGTCGTTCGTCGTCATCCTCGTACTGTGGGGACTGAACGGCTATTTCCAGTCGATGGCCTGGGCCCCGGGCAGCAGGATCATCGCCAACTGGTGGCACAACGGCAACCGTGGACTGGCGTATGGCCTGTACACCATGTCGGCCGGACTTTCATCCGTTGTGACGTATATATTTTCCATCCTGCTCGTGCAGGACAACTGGCGGAACGTGTTCCGTGTGCCGGTGCTATTCCTCGCCGTGGCGGTGGTCATTTTCTTCATTTTCGTAAAGAACGCACCTCCCGGCGCGGCGGAGCCGAAGGCAATAACCGACGATTCCGGCAGTCCAAAAAATACATTCAACGTCATCACGGGCAACGCGCGCTTTTTGGCGGTGTGCCTTTCGCTGGGGTTCCAGAGCATGGCGCGCTACGCGCTGATCTTCTGGCTGCCGCTGTATTTCATCAATTCCGGATCCGTATGGATGAGCCTCCTGTTACCATTGGGAATGGCCGCGGGCGCCATTTCGTTCGGGTTTATTTCCGATAGTGTTTTCCGCGCCAACAGGATGGTGTCGATTTGTATGGGAATGCTGCTCTGCAGTGTTTTGTCGGGTTTGATATACGTACTGGAAATCAGGAGCGGCGTGGCGGCGGGGGCATTTATCTTTGCGGCGGGATTCTTCGCATATGGGCCGCAAGCGAATTTCTGGCCCCTGGCGCAGGAACTCCTGGGCCAACGATATGTAGGCACCGGCACGGGTGTCATGAACATGACGGCGTACCTGTTTGCGGCGATCGGGGAACCAGTGATGGGCAAACTCATCGACATGACGGGCAACAAGGCCATGATATTCCCCACAGTGGCCGTTATTGCATTGATGAGCGCCGTCACGATACTTTTTGCCATGCCCAGGCGCACATCGCCGGGCAGTTTGTCGCGGATACCGGCTTTCTGAGGCTGGGCGATGGCATTTAACCTAAGTTTCGTACCACGGAAAGGGGTACTCGTCACATCCGGGAGAGGCGCGCCGGGCCGGAAGATATCTTTAGCATATGAAACCTTATCTCTGCGCCTTGTTACTCCTCGCGGGGCTTTCCGCCTCCGCCCAGTTTACCGTTAGCGGCCGTGTCCGGAACTTCAGCGGACAGCATAAATTGACCATCAACGTTCCGGTCGTTTTTGGCAATCACAAAGAAAACACGGTTCCTGTCCCGTTGTCGGCAACGGGTACTTTTCAGATAAAGCTTCCGGCAGACAGTGTACGGTTTGTCACGCTGATTTACCGCCGGTTGTATTTTACGCTATTGCTGGAACCCCGAAAAAACCTGGAAGTGGAATTCGATGAAAACACCGACGGCATCAGGATAACGGGTGGCACCGCGAAGGAAGTGAACCAATTGATCCAGGACATCGGCATGGATAAAGTGCCGTTTTACTGGGAGAACGACTCGCTGGGCAAGCTTCCAGCCGAAGGGATCCAGTCTGCGGTGATAGCTCCCTGGTTCCGGGAATTCTCCGGTCATGCCCAATCCATCCGGGCTGCAGCTGTTCCGGCATCATTAAAAGATATTCTTATCGCCGAAACTTACTATCTCCACGTCAATTACCTCAACGATTTCATTAGCACCGTCATCTCTGACCGGCAAACGGTGCATCGGCTGAAAACAGCGCTGTACGACACTATTCCCATCGCTCCGCGGTCCATCCATCCCGGCCCCCAATATTTTTCGTTCGCGGACAGTTACATCCGTTACCTCGAAGCAAAAGCGTTCATCAAGATAAAATCGGAAAACATTCCCGCATCGGCCCCCATCCCCTGGTTCGGCATTTCGCTCGACAGTGCAAATATTATCGTAAACAAATACGGAAAATCGTACTGGCGCTGGCTGGGCAGCATCCGGAATTTCCCGGTCGAAGTGGCGGAAGCATACAACTGGCAACAAATCCAGGATCAATATAACGATGGTGATATTGCGCAGGCATTACCCCTTGCCGCTGCTTTCCGCCAGCGTTTTCCGGAAAGCCGGTTTTTACCCGCCATCGCAAATCTCGAAACCCGGCTCCGTGATTCACTGGCGGCCAACAGCAACAATGAGCGGATCGCGATCGTGGAAAATTACGGGAACGTGCGGTCGATTTACGATGTCGTGAAAAACCTGAAAGGGAAAGTGGTGTACCTGGATATGTGGGGCACCTGGTGCGGCCCCTGCAAAGAAGAATTCCGCCACCTGCCTGCCTTGCGGAAAACTTTCGCGGGGAAAGACGTCGTATTTCTTTACCTGGACGTGGATGATGACAGCAGGGACGCCGCCTGGAAGGATTTTATCCGCGTGAACCGGATGGAAGGCCTTCACCTGCGGATGACGCGCAAAACCGTAGATCCCATCTGGAAAGAAATACTGGCGAACCATCCCGACAAATCGGAAAGCTATCCCCAATATTTTCTGTTCGATAAATCCGGCAAGCTCGCCATCGCCAAAGCAGAACGACCAAGCAGCGGAGACGCGCTCAGCCAACAGATCCATTCACTCCTGGCACAATAAAAAAATCACCCGGCTCCCTGCGGACCGGGTGATTTTCCATACAAACATTACAGCTTTTGAATATCCTTGACGTAATATCCCGAATAGCAATCGTCTATACAAATCAGCGTTTTCGATTTTACGCTTACATATGAAATCATGCCGTTGTTCTCAGCTTTAAAATCATATTCAAAGTCGGAATTGAGCTTCAGGATTTCCATTCTGACATGGCCGTAAAACTGATCCATGGTCAGGAGGCCAAACAAGAAAGGCGCTTCGTGCGATCCCAGGGTTGCTCCTTCTTCCGTCCATTCTTCCAGCACTTCATTGCCGCTCTGCGCAATTTTAATCCGCGCAAATGCGCGCTTCGTCACTTTACCGTTAACCACCGTTGTGGTAAGTCGCAATTCCTCTTTACTGACGTTCGACCGCTCACGCGATAACACGTAGCTGTAGGAATCGCCGGCACTGGCTTTGAATGCCAGCCATGCTTTATAGCTTTTATTGTACTCGTCTTCGTATGCAAAATCGTCCTTGTCTTTTCTGCATGCAGAAAAAAGGGTTACCGCCAACATGCCGAGCATGAAGGCAAACTTTGTAAATCTCATAAATTGAATTTAAAAGTGAAACAAGCTGCAGGGATAAAATCTGTACCGGGCGGGGTTGATAGCCACAAGGTTTCCGTTATAGTTTACTTAGTATTGTACGATGGATTTGATATGCACGCCTCTGAAACAATCGTCCTGACAGCCAATCGGCACATAACCGGCCAGGGAAATCATGCCATTATTTTTCGCTTCAAAGAAGACATTGGCGTCTCCCCGTTTCAGTAACCATTCATTTTTGGCTTTCACATACACTTCGTCGAGTGTAATAGGTGTTACGCCTTCAGCGTGGGTGTTGAGGGCGCTTTGATCTTCCGTCCATTTGCTTTTCTGGACGATTTGCCCGTTTTGCTCCCACATATGGCTGATAAACTCCCTTCCAACGATTTTCCCTGCATCAACGGTGATTGTGGTTTCACTGCTGTAACCGGAAAAGCTGGAATTAGTTATGGTGTATTTGTATTTGTTCCCGGATTTCGATTTGAAATCGACCCATGCGTCGTAGCTCCGGTCATAAGCGCTTTTGTGTTCAATTTTACTTTTGCTGCAGGATGCGGCCAATGTTACCGCGAACAGCAATAACAGCGTGTAGAAGTTGAATCTCATAAAGGGAATTTTAGTGTAAAACGGCTTCGTCGGCCATTTGTTACACTTCGTCGGCATTTTTCCCGATATGACGGCCTTCCAGCCAGGCGAGCCCTCCTACCACGATTATTTGCAAGACCAGGAACATCTTCCCGAAAACCGTGGCGCCGCCGCCATAATGCCACAACATCCCCACGCTCACCGCGGCCCATATCCAGTTGGCGATCACGAGCCAGCGCACGGGCCGTGCCCGAATCGGCTTCATCACGACCAAACTCATGGCCATCAGGGCGTACAATCCCGTAACCGCCGCAATCAGCAGTACCAGCCGCTCCGGAAGTCCCAGGAACCGGCTCCACCAACCATAGAGCGCCAGCCCGGCGACGCCGGTTACGCCACCGATGAAAGCGTCTGCCAGCAATACCTTCCGTAATCGTGGAATGTCGGGTAATTTCATATAATTGACATGTAAAGACAAATTCAGCGCGGCGCCCTTCCTTCCAGCTTCCACTTCAACACCGGCGGCGCCAGTACGAGCCCCATCAGGAAAGCTGCGATGCCCGTTACGACACCGTTCCCAATGGCAATCGGCTGCGAACCCGTGAGGAGCCTCACTGCCACGATAATCATCGTCCAGCCACACACCAGCATCCAATACCGCAGGTTTACCGGTTGAACAGGAAGCCCGTCGGCCGGGAGCCTCATCACCACCCACACGATCGCCGGATGAGAAAAGGTAAAGGGCATAAAAAGGTTTTATTGAACTACGTCTTTGGCGATCACGTTCCAGTCGTTCCCGCCAAAGCCCTTCGCGATCCACTCGTCCATCAGCGCGGCGATAGCCGGCATGATCGCCAGGTGGCCGCCTTGCTGTTGCACGGTATCGATGAAGATCCCGGTATCCTTGCGCGCCATAGACAGCTCCCACGAGGGTTTGGAATAATCGCCGCCGCTCATCCGCCGGATGCGGGCGGGCAGCATTTGCGCAGGGTTCCAGATTTCGAAGAGGCTGCCCACATCGCGGGTGTTCTGACCGAGTGCGCCCGCCAAAGCGAACGTATCCCGCAAACCGGCCGTAAACGCCACCAAAAAACAGTTTCCGATCAGTTTCATCGCAGCGGCCTTTCCTTCTTCGGGACCGAGATCTACCAGTTGACCGGTCATTTTCTCCAACAGCGGACTTACTTTCTCCACCACCGCGCGACTCCCGGAAACGAGCATGTAACCACTGCCTTCGCGGGCGTTGGCAGGGCCCATGAACACCGGTGCGTGTATATAGGTGAACCCCTTCTCTTTCCAGGCCGCCGTTCTGGCGATGGCGCCTTCCTGGGTAGTAGTGGTATGATCGATGATAACGGTACCGGGCTGCAGACCGGTTTCCGCGGCCGCCAGCACTTCATCCACACTCTGATCGTCTTTCAGCGTAACGTGTACGACTGCCGCTCCCTGCACGGCGCGCGCCGGCGTGGCAAAGACTTCCGCGCCCAGTGGTTCCAATGCCGCGGCCTTTTCGGGGCTGCGGTTCCAAACCCTCACTTTATCTCCTTTTTCGAGCATCGCCGTAACGAAATTCGATCCCAGCAAGCCCATTCCTAAAAATGCTTTCACCATGTCTTTCCGATTTTTAATTAAAGTTAAGGAATGCCGCGCGTAAAAAAGGCCGCCCGGTGAAGGCGGCCTTTATCGCTATTGTTTCAGTAAGATATCACGGAACTCCACTTTCATGGGTGGCCCCGCATGCACTTGCAGGCCCAGCCAGCCTTTCAGCTTCCGGTGGAGGGTATCTTCGTCCGTCACTTCGCTCAGGAGCGTTCCGTTTACGAAATGCTGCAATTTGCTGCCTTTCGCCACCACACGGTATTCGTTCCATTCATCCGGCCTGTAAACGGATTTGAGGGAGGCATCGCTGCCAAGCGTTCCGGTTACCTGCACGGGCGCCCATGCGTTGTTTTTGATCCCGGCCTTCAGATTTACGTCTGAAGCGGGAACGGTTACACGCTGGCCGCGATATGCGAGTGTAGTACGCGCATATTCATCGTAATTCTGCCCCAGGTATCGGCGTGCGGCATCGATATCTGCCTGGTAACCGCGCAAGGTATGCGGCTCGCCTGGCACAACTTCACTGCGGTAATTGATGCCGCTGTTCCCATCCGCTGTCATGCGGAACTGCGTTTTTAGCTCAAAATCCGCCGGCTGTCCGCCTTTCCAGATAATAAACGTATTGCGTGAAAGCGGTTTTTCCGGCGTGATCTCTCCCGTCAAAATACCGTTTTCCACCCGCCAGTACACTGTATCGCCATCCCAGCCATCGAGATTTTTTCCGTTGAAGATGGATGCGAACCCACTGCTGTCCGCTGTATCCGGCACAGGCCTGTTACCGCCGCAATGCATGAAAAACAGCGGCATTGCGGCGATGGCTGTGCCTTTCAACATGACTTTCATTTGCCTCGTTACGCGGATCATCGTACGGCTGCATGTTTGCTGTTGGTAAAGATCGTGTCTTTCGGATTGCCGCCTGATTTGAGGTAAGCCATCAGGTCTACCAGCTCCTGCGGGCTCAGCCGGTTGATCATACCGGGCAGCATGGGCGATACTTCGGACACGCGTGTTTTCGACACGCTTTTCTTCGGTACTTTCCGGATGTCTTGCGGCGAGAACGGGTTTTGCGAAACGAAATATTGCTCGTCGTCCTCGTTCGTCAACCTTCCCATGACGCTGCCCCCGTCTTTCAGGTAAAAAACGGTGGCACCGTATTGATCGGAAATGGTTTTGTTCGGGTCGATGATCGATTCGAGGATGTCTTTATTGCTGAAACGGGTGCCCAGCTGCGTGAGGTCCGGACCGGCCACACCGCCCTGCCCTGCCAGGGTATGGCATTTCGAGCAAAGCGTGGCGGAGAACATCGCTTTGCCCTGTTCGAAATTGCTGGACGAGAACCCAATGCTGTCCACCATTTTCACCGCCTCGTCCACTTTCCAGTTGCGGCCCGGGCCTTTGGGCTGCACGCCCGAAGCCACGGAATAGTTCCCGCCGGCCTTCACGATCGAATCGCCAGAGATGGTATTCAGTTGCGCGAATTGCTCTTTCGGCGCCAGCGCCAGCGCGTTTTTCCGGGCGTTATTGATGTAACCCACGAAACTATTGCCGCCCTGGTAACCGAAAGCACCGGCGTACCATGTAAAGTAAGCCTGGCGCAGCGGGTCCGTCCAGCCGTCTTTCGCGCCGGAAAGCACCGTGGCGTAGAAGGTTTGCTGTGCAGGGGGCATTTTCGCCAACATCCCCGCAATGGCCATGCCGTATTGCGGATTGCGCATGATGAGGTCTGAGGAAGAAAGCAGGGATTGGCCGGCCGATGTATCGTCTTTCGCGGAAGCCATCAGCTCCACCGTGATGCGCACGGCATCCGGCGCACCGATATGCACCAGCAGTTTGCTGAGCAAACGGTTGATTTCGTTCGTCCTTGCAGGATAGAACGGCTGGAGCCAGGCCGCCAGGGCCACTCTCGACGCATCGCCGGGCATCCCCATCCGCGTCACCGTCACTTCCGCCGCACGCACCGCGTCTACCTGGCTTTCGGGCGACAACTTCCCGAAATCGACCGTGGCCAGCTTTTGCAGAAGACTGTCGCGCAACGAAGGATCGCCCATCCGCGCCAGCGACAGCACCCCATGAATCAGCGCCACGGGATCGGTCTCGGCGAACACTTTCCCCTGCCAATGCGCCACGGGCTGATGTTCCAGGGCGATCCGGGCTGCATATCTGACGAACCGGTCGGGGTGTTTCAATTGCGGCCAGGCGAAATCGACCGCCGCGGGATCAGGGCCATGTTGATATTTTTCGAGTTGCCGGCGCAGGGAATTTTCTTCGGTCAGCTTCGCCGGTTGCAGTTCATTTGAATAGTCGCCGGCATCTGCGTGATACACGCGGTACAAATCCGATTCCAGTCTGCGGCCGCCGGTGAGGAAATATAACGCCCCGTCAGGCCCGATCACCCCGTCCGTCAACGGCAAAGGCGACCCGGACAGGAACTCCTCGCCGGTAGCCTTGTACGAGCCGCCGTTGGGTTCCAGCTGAAGGGCATACACGATACCGAAACTCCAGTCGAACGCAAACATCGATTTCCGGTATTTTTCCGGGAACCGTGCATTGCCGCCGTACACCAGGTTGGTGGGCGAGCCCTGCCCGATGTTGATCACGGGCGGCAAGTTGTCGGGATAGGCGGGCGACCATTTCATGGAGCCCGTCCGCCAACCGAAATCGCTTCCGCCGGTTGCATGGCAAATCCTTGTGGGGCGGTACCAGGGCAAACCGAAGTCCCACTCCATATCCGAATCATACGTGAAAAGATCGCCGGCGTCGTTGAACGCGATGTCGAACGGATTGCGGTAACCGGCGCTCACCAGTTCCCAGTGCTTGCCTTCCGGATCGATTTTAGCGATCCATCCGCCGGGGGGCTTTACGTTCGCTGCATGCCCGTTGGGGTCTACCATCCGGGGGATGAGGTTATCTTCCTGCCAGTTGCTGGGCAGCATGTACGCATCCATTTCCGGGCATTTGGTGTGGTTGCCGGCGATGAGGTAAATGGATTGCCCGTCGGGCGAAAGGATGATGCTGTGCGGCCCGTGCTCGCCGGAACCTTCCATGGCTTTGAGCAGGGTCACTTTGTCGAACTGGTCGTCGTTATCCGTATCCTGCAGGCGGTACAGCCCGCTGCCTTTGCCGAACTCGTCGTTGGCCGTATGGTTCACCATCACGTACAGGCTGTTGAAAGCGTACAGCAGGCCCTGTGCGAAGCCCATGGTCACTTTCGTGCGCACGGAATCGGTGCCGGGGATGGTGTCTTTACCGAGCCCCAGCGGCTCGATGCTCACTTTTTGTGTACTGTCTGCCCCGATGGGCGGGAGTTTCAGCCGGTACAGGGCGCCGAATTGGTCGGACACGATGAGGCGGCCCTTGTCGTCGAAGGTCATGGCCACCCACGAGCCGCGCCCGCTGTCCGACGGACTGAAAAGGTGTTCGGCGATGAAACCGTCCGGCAATTTGAGCTTGTCCGTTTTCGGATCGGCCGGCCGCGCGGGCCGTTCGTTACAGGAAGATGCGCCGGCGAGGCAGGCAGCCAACACTACCGGCAAGCATTTCAACAGGGAAATTACAGGTATACGCATGGTAATAAAAACTGTATGGTGGAACGCGAAACGTTTCCACAACGTGGTCGAAATTGGTTTCTACAATATAAGTAGCCCGAAATAAAATTTCAGCAGAATGTGACGGATAGCGCCAATATCACACAAACAGTTATAAATCAATCCGATGCATCACCACCGTCTTCCTTGTCTTTTTCTTCGCCCGGTTCCCGCCGGATGTGCAGGTCGCGCTGTGGGAACGGGATAACGATCCCCTGTTCGCGGAACGCCTTATGAATGGCGAAGATCAGCTCGCTTTTGGCAACCATCCCTGCGCGCAGGCTCCCCGTCCAGAAGTATAACTGTATCTCGATGGCGCTGTCCCCGAATTCGGATGCCCAGACAACCGGCTCGGGGAAAGCCAGGATATCGCCGTTCGATTTCATCACTTTTTTCAGGATGGATTCCACCAGCTGCAGGTCCGAATCGTAGGCAACGCCCACCAACAGGGTGTTGCGGCGCATGAGTTTCTGGATGTTCCAGTTCACCAGCTGATCGTTGAGCAGCTCGCCGTTGGGGATCACGAGGTGGGAACCTTCGAGCGTCTGGAGGAGGCTGCTGCGGAAACCGATGGATTTCACCGTGCCGGCTTTCCCTTTGACTTCCACGAGGTCGCCCACGTTGAGGGGTTTCTCGAAAGCCAGGATCACACCGCTCACGAGGTTATTCACGAGCGACTGCAACCCGAAACCGATCCCGACGCCCAGCGCGCCCAATACGAACGTAGCCCTGTCTATGGGAATACCCGCCACGGCGAATGCCAGCAACAGGCCCAGTACGAAAATGAAGATCCGCACCACGAGCAGCCAGCTCCCCAATCCGGCCGGACTGCCCGTATCAGCAGGATGCCCAGATTTATCCGACGCGAAGAACGAAACGATTTTGGAGATGATGGACGCGAGGATGAGGATGGCGAAAAAGGCCAGCACACTGAAAAACGAAAACGTATATGCGCCAACGGTACGCTGGTCGAACAGGAAATTTTCAAGCGGTTTGGTGACGAGATTGAAAACGTAAAACGTTCTGGCGAAAAGATAGAACCAGCCGGCGACGAGGAATACGTAAAAGAACCGCGGGGCCTTCCGGCCAACGGCGGCGAAGTTTACGAAGAACAGCTGGCGTTCCGGCGTCTGGTAAATGTCTGATGCCAGCGTAAGCGCCTCGTTGATAAGGCGCACCGTCCACAAAAACATGATGGCGATCACCACGCTGATGAACCCGCTCACCATCAGTCCTTTCGCAAGGTTGAAACGCCCGGTCAGATTGGCGATGATGGATAATGCCTCCACGATCACCACGAACCAGATGAAATAGACGATCCATTGTTCGCGGAGCTCCTCGCGGCGCCCGCGCGCCAGGTACCAGCTTCCCACCAAAATCCCCCCGGCGGCCAATATTATCATCCACCATCGTTCCGGCCGCGATGCCTGCAACACGAAATTATCGGCGCAGGCCAGCAGGAACAGCAGCCAGATCATCCACCAAAACCGCATCCAGTAAGCCGTGATGAAACTTCTGAATATAACGGTCAAACAAATGGAAGCGATCACCCACAGCAGGCAGATGAACACCCACGGC
This sequence comes from Chitinophaga rhizosphaerae, assembly GCF_003958645.1. GTDB lineage: Bacteria > Bacteroidota > Bacteroidia > Chitinophagales > Chitinophagaceae > Chitinophaga > Chitinophaga rhizosphaerae. Next base: position 98,216 of record NZ_RXLO01000013.1, on the reverse strand, counting down.
GGATCGGGAAAAATGAACTGGAAGATGCAAACTACGATCATAACGGCCGACAGCGCAGGATATCGCAACACGAGCTGCCCGTCGAAATCCTTCCGCAACAGCCCGTTGGTGGCCACTTTCCGGCGAAGGGTCCGCAAGAATATGGTACTGAATATCATGAGAACCGCCAGGATGGCGAGCTTTCCGGGATTGTTGCGGACATAAAACCAGAGGATCAGCCGGTTCTTTTCGAAAGCCTGGTGCAGGATTTCGTTCATGGGCCTGGCATTCACCGGCCGTTCATTCAACCCGCTCACTTCGCGCCGGAAGGTTTGTTCCGACAGATCCCTTTCATACCCTTCTATCTGTTCCAGGCCGGATTGCAGTTCATATACCGTCAAATCGAGCTGGTCCTTAATGTGCTGCACGTTGTGCAATGAGCCGGACAGGATACTGTCTATCGGAGAAATCTCTCTCGCCGCAACGTATAATTTGCGGACCACGGGCAGGAACTCCGCCGAATCCATGGGTATAGTGTATAACTGCGGCTTGCTGGCGATGGAATCGAAATTATGGCGAAAGCCCACGAGCTTCTTCCTGTAGGCATCTACCTGCGCTTTCCGCACGTTGGCGCGTTCCAGCAGTTCATGGACCAGTTTGTAGGAAGTGGTCAGATTTCTTTCCGTCTGCAACGCGCCCGTATTTTTGAACACCCCGTCGCTGGCGATCTCGAACCGCTGGCGGATGGCGGCCAGTTCCTTTTTAATGGCGTTCGTATCGAGACTGGTTTTGAGAAAATTGTGGGTGTGACGGATGGTGCGGAGCAGCTCGTCGAGCAGGGCGTCCTGCGCATTGGTGGAATCATGCTGCCGGTATTTGGCCGCATACTCGGCGGGCGCGGCTTCGAGAACCTTGCGCAATATCTGCACCGTGGAATCCCTGACACGCTGCACCACCGAATCGGGATGCTGCCCGCGAACGGAGGAATACGCCATGCAACAGAGCGCGCCAATAAGGAAACAACGGAAGTAACTGCTGAATAGCATTTTCATATTCAACAATTTACAAATTTTCCGGCAGCACACATGGGCTATTTATCCTGATTTTTCCGTTCGTTTAACGCGGCTTCCAGGTCGGCCACCCGTTGCAAAACCGTGTGAAAACGGGATTGACCGGCAGTCAGGGGATGTGTTTTCACTTCCTGCAGCAACCGCTCCGCCACGTCCAGTTCACCAAGCTGGATGGCGTAATCGGCGCGGAGCGACATGGCTTTGAAAAGATTGTCGCAGGGCAGATGGCGGTCGCGTTCGATGGCTTTGTCCAGCAGCGCCGGAACTTTTTCGAATTCGCCTTCGTCGTCTTCGAACCGGTAGGCGTAATCCAGCACGAGGGCGAGGCGTTTGCCGGCCGCAGCGGTTTCGGCGGAGATGGCGGAACCCTCCGGCGCATCGAGCTTCCGGCCCACGCGAATGCAATTGCCCGCGGGGTCGGAAAACATGAATTCCCGCACGCCATACGCTTTATCACGGATCTCGCTGATGCGCGGGAGGCCGCGGGTGGGGAGTTTTCCTTTCTTATTGCGGAGGCCGGCGGTAAACTGTTCGTACAGCCTGTCGGCTTCGTCGGCCAATACATAGCAGGTGTGATAGGAGGTTTTGGGATCGTGATGGCTCACGGCATAGAAATCCAGCCGTATCCCTTCTTTTTCCACGATGGCGTATGGATTGGGCGACTTCTGGCGATAGGTGACCTCAAACCCGATCTGGCGGTAGAAATCGAGCAGGGTATCGAGGTCTTTGCAGGGAAGGATGGGAATCGTCCGGTTCATATGCGCAATTATTTTTGGCAAAATTCCGCTGGCGGACGCGTAAGAAATTGTACGGTTGCGACATTATTCCTCCGGGAAAGGAAGCCCGGCGATCGCTTTGCGGTATTGCCCCGGCGGCATGCCCGCCAGTTCCCGGAAATCGCGGATGAAATGGGCCTGGTCGTAATAGCCGCTGTCGAGCGCTACATCCGTCAGCCGGCGGTTCCCGGGAATTTTGCCCACCGCCCGCTCGAAACGGAGAATCCGGCCGTACATCCCGGGCGATAAGCCGGTGCCGGCCCGGAACATACGCTCGAATTGCCTGCGCGAAGTGTTGAAACGTTGCGCCAGCGCATCGATCCCTTCTTCCATTCCCCCGAAAGCCAGTTCCCGCGCAGCGGCTGCAATGAGCGCCGAATGCCTGCGGGGCACCAGTGCGGACAGGAAATCCCCCGCCAGCCGGGCCCTTTCGGCATTTCCGCCCGCCGACAGCATACGCCGCTCCCATTGATCGCCGGCATTCCCCAATACGCTCCCCAAATCGGCGAAGGCGCCGGTCAGTTCCGTGGCCGGCATTCCGAAAAGCGCCGGGACCGCGCCAGGCAATAGTTCCACACCAAAAATCCCCGACCGTTCCGCAGACACGAATTGCCGGTGTGCGGCCGACTGCCCCTGGAAGCCCGCCAGGAACGAGGGTTCCCATCCACCGCCTGCCGTTTCCGAACCAAACCGCCCTTCATAATGAAAAACGATCCGCGCGGCGCCGGTGGCAATGGAAAGATGGCGTAAATCTTTTCCCGGGACCGGCGCCATCTCTCCTGCCCAGAAACACTTTACGAACCCGGAAAGCTTTGCTGGCGGAGGTATCCTGTAATATTGCATAGTGGTGTGCTGAAGCGGCAATTTAAGGATTCTTCCGTCATTTCGCCGCTACCGCATCGAGGAACTCGATGACCATGTCGGCCGTACGGGCAGGTGCATTGCTGGAAGGGTCCAGCGCGGCGGCTTCGCCCAGGTACGTACCGTGCGCGCCGGGAAAAATGGCGAGCTGGCCATTGGGGAACAACTGGTACATTTCTACGGTATGCGCCATGGTAGCCACATCGTGATTGCCTGCCAGCACGAGTACCGGCTGTTTGATAGCCCGCAGCATATCGGGCTGCCAGTCCCTGAAAGCCAGCAACCGACCCATCAGTTTGGCTACGAAGGTATCGGGATCCGGTTGCGGCGATGTGCTTGTATAGGCGTTCCGTAGCACGGGCGGCATGCCTGCGGCGTCGGCTTTCCGGAACATCGCTTCCAGCCCGGGCACCCAGCCTTCCTTGCTGTAAAACACGGAGGCCACCACCAGTTTGCGCACTTTCCCGGGATGGCGCATCGCCAGCATCATGGCGGAATTGCCGCCGTTGCTGAAGCCCATGACGTCGGCCTGTTGCACGTTCAGCTGGCTCAGCAACGCCGCGGCATCATCTGCGTCCTGCTCGAAACTGAATGGTGTTTTCCGGTCGGCGGTATGGCCGTGACCCTGCAGCTCGATCGCGATCACACGCCGGCCGGCCGACAGCGCCGGCAATACCCTGCCGAAAGTGGTCTCAATCGTAGAACCGCCGCCATGCAGCAATAATACAGGCACACCTTTGTCGGGCCCGTGGATTTCATAATACATGCGCAGCCCGTTCACGTCGGCATAGCCGGTTTTCACGGCCGATGAATCTGTAGCAGCCGCGAAGGATGGGATATTCAGCAAAATGGTCAGATAAAACAGGTATTTCATGATGGTAGTTTTTATGCATGAGATGTCCGTTTACCACACCCGTCCGGTTGCAGCATTACGTTATCGCATGTACGAATTCGTAAAAAAAGGTTATTGCATCAGGCGCCCAGTGCGGCTTCCATGCGGTCGAGCATTTGCAACCAGCTGGGGTAGGCGCCGGTCCTGCGGGCGATGTTTTCGGGGGCGGCCTGGTGGATGGTGATCTCCGTTTTACCGGCGGCAAGCGCGTGGAAGGATACGGTCACCAGTGTTTCGTCGGGCCACTCGGGGTCCATGCCGGCCTGTACGGCCGTGCGGCGGATGCCATGCTCATCTGCCAGGGCGATGTTGTACACGATCTTTTCCGGCGAGGCGATGTCCAGGTATTGGCCGACGCACCAGCAATCCTTTCCGTCCGGCGTGTGGATGCAGGAATGGAAATGGCCCCCGGGGCGGATGTCGAGTTTTTCGAAATGGATGCTGCAATCGTTGGGCGCGAACCATTTTGGAAGGTGTTCCGGGTCTGTCCAGATGCGGAAAACCAGTTCTCTCGGGAAGTTGACCGTCCGCGAGATGAATACGTCATTTGTTGCGGGGCTTGCCGCGTTGGATGTGCTTTGCATTTTTCGGTTTTTTTAGTTCTGGTCCGATGGTGAGCAAATAGGATTCCATGGAGTCGAGGGTTTTGCTCCAGGCTTTTGCGTATTGCGCTACCCAGTCCTGCACTTCCGACAGTGCTTCGAGGCGCGCTTCGCAATGGCGCTCCCTTCCCTCCTTGCGGATCACTACGAGCCCGCATTCTACCAGCAGCTTCACGTGTTCGGAAACGGTGGGCCGGCTGGTGTCGAAATAATCGGCGATGGCGTTCATCGTGAGCGGCTGGCTGGCCAGCAGCTCAATGATACCCCGGCGCGTGGGGTCGGCTATCGCCTGGAATACGTCCCTTCTCTTTTCCATTATGTAGGCATTTCCCTACAAATATATGAATACGTAGGGAAATCCCTACATATTTTTTTTGGGGGGGGGAATGAAAAAGGAGCAATCGTCGATCGCATCCCTGCCTGCCTTCACGAACCGGGATTCCGGCGCAGGAAAAACGTCCGCGTAAAAAGGGTACAACTGCCCGCCTTCCAGCGCGGCGTTTACGAGGAATCGTCCATCGAAATCATCCGCGGTAAAAGGAAAAGTATCACCAACGATTTTGTGTTCCGGTCGTTGCGTAGGTTTATTTACTGTAAAAGGGATTAAAAATGGCGATTGATCGGTAACCAGTCAAGAAAAATGGCGGTACGGGAATAATTTTCGAAAAAATAACACATATTACAATCATATCCACCTTTAGACATTGAAACATAGCAACGAACAGTCCTCCGACCGCAAATTGGCGCGGGGGCTTCAAAACCGCCACATTCAGCTGATCGCGCTCGGGGGCGCCATCGGCACGGGACTTTTCCTGGGCATCGGCCCGGCCGCGGTATCAGCGGGCCCTTCGGTTATCCTGGGGTACGCGCTGGCAGGGGTCATCGCATTCTTCATCATGCGCCAGTTGGGGGAGATGGTTGTGGAAGAACCTGTTTCCGGGAGCTTCAGCCACTTCGCCTATAAATATTGGGGCAACTTCCCCGGGTTCGCTTCCGGGTGGAACTATTGGGTGCTTTACATCCTGGTGAGCATGTCGGAACTGACGGCCATCGGCCACTACGTGCAGTTCTGGTGGCCCGAAATTCCACTGTGGGCATCGAGCCTGTTTTTCTTCGTGACCATCAACGCGCTGAACCTCAGTTCTGTAAAAGTATACGGCGAAGCCGAGTTCTGGTTCTCCATCGTAAAAGTTGCGGCCATCATCGCCATGATCGTGTTCGGCGTTTACCTCCTCTTCAGCGGCAATGGCGGCCCGCAGGCCAGCGTGCAGAACCTCTGGAACGACGGCGGCTTTTTCCCAAAAGGGCTCCTTCAGTCCGATGGACAAGGCGGCTACCAGGGGCTCCTGGCGGCCATGGCGATCATCATGTTTTCCTTCGGCGGCCTCGAACTGATCGGGATCACCGCCGCGGAAGCCGATCAGCCGGAAAAAACCATCCCCCGCGCCACCAACCAGGTGATCTACCGGATCCTCATTTTCTATGTAGGCGCCCTCGTGATCCTGTTCTCGCTGTCGCCCTGGCGCAATATCACCACCACCAGCAGCCCGTTCGTGATGGTGTTCGAAAGCCTGAAAGGGTTTGAGTTCCACCTGTTCGGCAAAACGATTTATTTCACCAGCCTCATCGCCAACGCGCTCAACCTGATCGTGCTCACGGCGGCACTGTCGGTCTATAACAGCTGCGTATATAGTAATTCCCGCATGCTGTACGGTCTGGCAGAACAGGGCAACGCGCCTTCCTTCCTTTCCAAACTGAACAAAAACCATGTGCCCGTGCTCGCCACGGTAGTATCTGCCGCGTTCGTGGCCGTTTGCATCATTATCAATTACATGATGCCCGGCAATGCCCTGCAAGCATTGATGACATTGGTAGTGTCTGCCCTCATCATCAACTGGCTGATGATCAGCGTGGTGCATCTCAAATTCCGGCAGCGGTACAAAAACGGGCAGGCCATCACCAAATTCCCGTCTTTCCTGTACCCCGCCTCCAATTACATTTGCCTCATCTTTTTGACGGGCATCCTCGGTCTGATGCTGCTCACGGGCATGGCGCTCCCGGTATTGCTGATCCCCGCATGGCTCGTGCTGTTGTATGTGTTCTATATCCTGGCCGGCAAGAACAAAAAACGCGAAGCGCTGTAAGGCGTTCTTCCTATTAAAAAAGCGGTCCCGACTATGCCGGGACCGCTTTTTTTTATGGCTTGATATTTTACTGGATCACCCACCAGTTGTAGCTCTCCGGCGCCAGCGTCACCGTCATGTCGATCGTATAATCGCGGTTGAGGGTGTAGTTTTTCGGCGTAGTGCCGTTGGCGGATACTTTAGCCGTCGCCGTTAGTCCGGTATAATAGAGCGGAACGCGGATGGTGCGGGTGATGGCGGTTTTGAGGGGATTATAGAGGATAAGGAACCCTTTCTCCTTCCCTTGCGGATCGGCATGCAGGATGCCGTCCCAATCGCGGGCATCGGCGCGGCGCAGGTGGATGACGTCCGCATTGAGGATGTTGCGGTATTTTTTGTACCAGGTCACCATGTCTTTCACGACAGCCTTCGTGGCGTCGGTATCGTACAGCCGGGGGCCGCGGTAGCAAGCCTGCACCCCGGAGCCGTAATACTGGAACATCAGTTGTTTATAATCGTCCAGATGCTCGTTCAGCGGCTCCAGCACCGCTTCCGGGCCACCGCCCTGGTACCTGGTGAGCGGTACGAAGCCCCAGCCCATGGAAGGCGTTTTCGCCCAGGTGCCGTCGTAAATATTCTGACGGTTAAGGATTTTTTGCTGGTCGCGGGAAAGGGAGAAATTCACTTCGCGGTACCCCAATGCAATTTTGTTGGTGCCGTCGAGGAAGTACCAGTCGGGCGCGTTCACGTATACGCCCTGTTCGTTGAGGGAACGGTACAATTCTTTCTGGATTTCCATCTGGCGCCATTGTGAATCGTGCAGATCCCTGTGCCCGGGGTGCGTTGTGGAAGCGCATACGTCGCCGGGATACGGCCCGTCGTTCTCCCAGATATCGAAACCGGTTTGTTTAATGAAATACTTGATCTTGTCGCGGTACGCCAGCCCCCATTCACTGCCGAAGCAGGGCGCGTTGCCGAAGAAAGCGCCGCCGGGCTTGCCGGTGGCGGGGTTGATCACATCATCCTTATCGCTGATACGGCGGGAGCTGAACAGGGAATATCCGCCGATGAGAATGCCTTTCGCATGCGCATAATCGCTCAACGATTTCCACCTTGCGATGTTGGCGGCGGAAGTGTCTTCCATATTGACATGACTGCCGAAACTGAGGATGAGCGCTTCATAACCGGTGGCGGCGCATTGGTCTACGGCGGTCTTCACTTCCTGGTCGTTTTTGCTGACCAGGTGCATGAAGATGGGGTTGCCGGTGGTCCAAGGCGCGATGGTGCGGTACATTTTGCGAACGGCGAGGCCGCGTCTTTCCCGGTCGTCGCCATCCATGAGCAGTTCCCAGGTGGCGGGCGAGGTCATGCTTTCGCCGTTTCCCAGGTTGACGGCCGTCACCTTGTCCGGGTACGCTTCGAAAAGGCAGGGCGTGCCGTAATCGTAGTTTACCTGCGAAGTGTATGATGAATCCTGCTTCCAGTGGGAGGTTTGGTCGCTCACGGGATAATTCATCGCATTATTGAACGCATAATTCGTTTCGAAATAAATGCCCTGGGGCTTTTTCAATTTTTCGGGCGTGCCTACTACGGCGCTTTCTTCTTCCACCATGCCCAGAATCTCGTGCACGATGCCGTTCACGGTTACATCGGCGCCGCTTTTGTTTTGGACCGTCACCCATTTGGCGATGAGCGGGAGCCCGTCGTAAATGGCGTAGCTGACGATCACGGCAACGCCTTTGGCTTCGGGCGCGGTGCTTTCGTAATAAAACTCGATCTGCCGGCCGGTGGGCTGGTTGCGGTTGGCGGCCCAATAAGCGCCTTTCCAGTTAACACGGGGCTTCAGCGCGGATTCGGTGTGGCGGATGTAGCGGAAATCGCTTTCACCTGCCGTAAATCCGTCGAGCCATTCGGGCTGGAGATAGGCGTTTTCTTTTTGTCCGCGGAGTCCGCCCACGTTCAGCGTTCTCCCGTTGAGGGTGACCCTGGCTTCAGGTTTCACGGCGCGGAGGAGTTGCTGGCCGGTAACGAGGTTGAGGTAATCGTAACAGGCCAGGTTGGGCTGTGTGCGGAATTTCCGTTGCACGAGGCCGTTGCCGATCACAATGTCTTTTCCTGATTCCGTGATTTTCGCTTTCTGCGCGACGGGCGAAACGAGCCAGTCGGGCTTTTGGGAACGGGGGACCTGCGCGTTCACTGTTACGGCGGCCATCATCATTCCCAACATCCAGGTGCTTTTCATTTTCATAACATCAAATAGGTTGAGTAGCGGCGCGCGCCTGATGTGCACGCGCCAACTACAATGTACGAACAGCCGTGTTGCCGATGGAACCGCCCATCATTGCAATCGATTGGTAAATAATTCCTCATTATATAAAAGCAAAAAGATACCATGGGTTTTATTCCTATATTGGTGGTCCGCGCCAAAGCGGAGACCGGCATATGAACAACAGCCATGCCCCGATGCATACGCGCGGGCTTATTTCGATATTGGTGGTGCTCCTGATCTGGGGGAGCTCGTTTTCGGTGACGAAGTTTGTGGTGACGGAGATCCCGCCGCTGACGGCGGCTACGTTCCGGAATGTGATCGCCTGCATTGCGCTGCTGCCGTTCTATCTGGCAAGCAGGCGGCGGACGAAAGCCCCGCTGCCATTGGGAAAGCTCACATTGATGGGGCTTTCCGGCACCACGCTGTATTATCTCTGCTTCAATACCGGCATGCATTATATTCCGGCTAGCACCGGCGCCCTGATCGAAGGCCTCGTGCCGGTGGCCATCGCCGTGCCGGCCGCGCTGATATTGAAGGAGCACCTGGGCAAAAGGCTCGTGGCCGGGATTATTCTATCCGTCGCCGGCGTGATCCTCGTCGGCTTCGTGGGCAACCGCGGCCACGGCGCCGGCAGCACCCTCGGCAGCGCGCTCATCGTAGCCGCCGTGTGCCTCTGGAGCGTGTACACGCTGTTGTCCCGCACCATGAAAGACCATGATACGCTACAGGTAACCGCCGTGAGCATGATGATCGGCACCGCGCTTTCCCTCCCCATCGGGTGGATGGAAGTGCAGCAGACCGGTTGGCCGGAGATTTCGTGGGAAGCCTGGCTGGGATTGGGTTACTGCGGCATCCTGTCGTCTGCCGTGGCGTATTTCCTCTACAATAAAGCCCTCGAAAACCTCCCCGCCGCGCAGGTCGGGAATTTCCTGAACCTCAACCCCGTCATCGGCGCCATCGTTGCCTTCATCTTCCTCCGCGAAACCTTTACCAGCCTGCAATGGGCCGGCGGCGTGCTGGTGATCGCCGGGATATGGCTGAGCTCCGGGAAAAGCGGCCCGGTGCCGGAAAAATAGTTGTTCATTTTCCGGTTGCCCGCCTTCCAGCCGCATCCTACCTTTGACGTAAATCATCGCCCATGCTTACCCGAGAGAGAATGTACCAGGCCATTGTTGAAAAAGACACCACGTTCGAAGGCACCTTCTTCACCGCCGTCAAAACCACCGGCATTTTTTGCAGGCCCAGCTGCACCGCGCGCAAACCGAAGCTGGAGAACGTGGAATTCGTGACCTCCGCCAAAGAAGCCATCCAGAAAGGCTACCGCCCCTGCAAAGTGTGCCGTCCGCTGGAGAAGAGCGGCGAAACCCCGGCGCCCATCCGCGAACTCCTCGAAGCTTTATACGCCGACCCGTCGAAGAAATTCCGCGACGGAGAACTGGTCGCGCTCGGCCTGGAGCCCAGCACCGTCCGGCGCTGGTTCCTGAAAAACCACGGCATCACGTTCCACGCCTATCAGCGGATGTTCCGCCTCAACTCCGCTTTCCGACACCTGCGCGAGGGCGCCCCGGTAACCGGCACCGCTTTCGAAGCAGGGTACGATTCGCTCAGCGGCTTCGCCGATTCGTTCAAATCCGTTTTCGGCGTGGCGCCGTCCAACAGCCGGAGCCGCAACGTGGTGAACGTTTCCCGGCTGGAAACCCCGCTGGGCACCATGTTCGCCTGTGCCGCCGCGGCCGGCATCTGCCTCCTCGAATTTTCCGACCGCAAAATGCTCGAAACGGAACTGAAAGACATCGCACGGCTGCATAACGCCGAAATCATCCCCGGCCTGAATCCCCATTTCGATACGCTGCGCACGCAGCTCGACGAATATTTCGAAGGGAAAAGAAAATCCTTCAGCGTACCGCTCTTCATGCCCGGAACGCCCTTCCAGCAACAGGTTTGGCAATTGCTGCTGGACGTGCCCTTCGGTACTACCAGCACCTATAAAAGGCAGGCGCAAACCCTGGGATCGCCGTCGGCCATCCGCGCCGTGGCCCGCGCCAACGGCATGAACCGCATTTCCATCCTCGTGCCCTGCCACCGCATCATCAGCGAAGACGGACAGCTCACCGGGTACGGCGGCGGCGTGCACCGCAAACAATGGCTCCTCGATCATGAAAAGAAAAATGCATAGCCGGACATCCGCTGTTCCGAAAACGGACATATTATTTAAATATTAATACATAATTGCCTCGTTAAAAATCCGCCGACTTTTGGCATTTCCTTGGTGAATCGATTTCCCATGATCCGGAATTATCTCAAAATCGCCTGGAGGAATCTCCTCAAAAACAAGACGTTCTCGCTGATCAACATCGCGGGACTATCGATCGGGATGGCCGTAGCCCTCCTGATCGGGCTTTGGCTCCACGACGAGCTGACGTTCGACAAGGGTTTCCCGAATCACGACCGCATCGTGCAGGTGATGCAACACCAGACGTTCAACGGAGAAACCGGCACACAAACGGCCAATCCTTACCAGATGGCCGAAGCGATCAAAGAGAAATACGGCGCCGATTTCAAGCATGTGGTACAGGCGAGCTGGCCCGGCGGGTATGTGCTGTCCCACAACGATAAGGCCCTTTCCCGCATGGGTAACTTTTTCGAGCCGGGCATAACGGACATGCTGTCTTTGGAAATGCTGGCCGGAACACGGGAGGGGTTGAAAGACGTTAATTCCATCATGCTTTCCGAATCGTCCGCCAAAGCGTTTTTCGGCGACGGCGAAGCGGTTGGCCAGATGCTCAAACTCAACAACAAGCTACCGGTTAAAGTGACCGGCGTGTATAAAGACTTACCGAAAAATTCGGAATTTGCATCGCTGCATTTCATTTGCCCATGGTCTTTATACCTTGCAGACAATCCCTGGATCAGGGAACTGGAGAACCCCTGGCGTTCCAACTTCACGCAAACTTATGCCCAACTGGCCGATCATGCAGACCTGGCAACTGTTTCCGGGAAAATTAAGAACGTGAAAATGGATAAAGTACGCGCTGCGGAAAAAGCTTACAACCCGGTTGTGTTCCTTTGGCCGATGGACAAATGGCATTTATACGGCGACTGGAAATATGGTAAAAACGTCGGCGGCCGGATCAATTCCGTCTGGCTTTTCGGCATCATCGGTATATTCGTGCTGCTGCTGGCCTGCATCAATTTCATGAACCTCAGCACCGCCCGCAGCGAAAAACGTGCGCGGGAGGTGGGTATCAGGAAGGCCGTGGGGTCTCATCGCCAACAACTGATTTTCCAGTTCTTCACCGAATCTACCCTGCTCGCGCTGATCGGTTTCGTACTGTCGATCGCGTTAGTAGCCGCCGTATTGCCCATATTCAACGATATTGCGGGCAAAAGGATGTCGCTTCCCCTGCAAGCGCCGGCTTTCTGGTTATCCGGCCTGGCGATCGTACTGGTGACGGGTTTGCTGGCAGGTAGTTACCCAGCTTTCTACCTGTCGTCTTTCCAGCCGGTGAAAGTATTGAAAGGCACGTTCAAGGCGGGCCGGTATGCTGCCACGCCCCGGAAAGCCCTGGTGGTACTACAGTTCACCGTTTCGGTGGTGCTGATCATCGGCACCCTCATCGTTTTCAAACAAATACGCCATGCGCAGGAACGGCCGGTGGGATACGACCGCGAAGGACTTATCTACACGTACATTTCCACCGACGAATTGCGCAATCATTACGAGGCCATCCGTAGCGAAGCATTGGCAACTGGTGCGGTTGTTGAGATGGCGACCGCTACATCGCCACCCAACAGCGTGAACGCTATCAACAACGGGTTTACCTGGGAAGGGATGGAAGCCGGTGCGCAGGGAAACTTCGCCCAAATCGAAGTTTCACACGATTATGGCAAGGCCATTCAATGGGAAATAATCCAGGGGCGCGACTTTTCAAAGCAGTTCGCTTCCGATTCCAACGCCATCGTCCTCAATGAAACGGCGGTGAAATTCATGCAGTTGAAAACTCCCATCGGATCTGTCGTAAAAAAAGACGACCGATCGTACAAGGTGATAGGCGTGGTGAAAGACATGATCATGCAATCGCCTTATACGCCTGTATTCCGAACTGTCTGGAACATCGATGCAGGCCGGGGTGACCTGTTCCTCATGCGCCTTGATCCCGGCAAACCGATCCAGGCTTCGCTCAAGCAACTGGAGGGGATTATCGCCAAACACGATCCAGGGATCCCCTTTATATATGAATTCGTGGATGTGCAATACAAACAGAAGTTTTTATCTGAACAGCGGATCGGGAAGCTGTCGGCCTATTTCGCCATGCTGGCGGTTTTCATCAGTTGCCTGGGGCTCTTCGGCATGGCGAGCTTCATGGCGGAGCAGCGCACCAAGGAAATTGGCGTCAGGAAAGTGTTGGGCGCATCCGTATTCAGCCTGTGGCGGCTCATGTCTACCGATTTCGCCATCCTGGTATTGATCGCCCTGGCGATAGCGGTGCCGCTGGGCTGGTGGGCCATGCAACACTGGCTGAACGATTTCGAGTACCGGACCATCATTTCGTGGGACATTATCGCGCTCACCTGCCTCGGCGCCATGTCCATCGCCATCCTGACCATCAGCACGCAAAGTATCCGCGCGGCTTTGGCGGACCCCGTCAAAAGCCTCCGGTCCGAATAATCTTTTCTTCTATCGTTTGCAACGCGGCTCCGGGAACGGGGCCGTTTTGCTTTTGTATCACTTCCGCATAAATAATCCCGACAGCAGCCGTACCACCAGCAACGACGCCAGGCTGAAACCCAGCGTCAGCCACCAGTCTATCGCCGGCATCATCTGCAGCCGCAGCGCCTCTGCCACCGGCGGGATGAACAGGCAGCCGAACGTGAGCCCCGCACTGAGAAAAATCGAACCGATCAGGTATTTATTCCGCATCACGGGGCCCCCGATGAACTTTTCGCGCGGTTCCTTCATGCTGAGCGCGTGAAAGAGCTGGGAAAGGATGAGGGTATAAAAAAGTACGTTATTGGCCGCATGCAGGTCCGTTTCCCCTTCCCGGAAATACTCCGCCGTGAAAGCCGCACCCAATGCGCTTCCACCGATAACGGCAGCGTATACCCAGATCCACGTCCAACCGTTGCGGCTGAGAATGGGCTTGCGCGGATCGCGGGGATTTTTCTGCATGACGGTTTCGTCTCCCTCCGTAAAACCCAGCGCCATGGCCGGGAATACGTCGGTAATGAGGTTAATGAACAGGATCTGAATGGCCACCAGCTGAAAGGGAATATTGAAAGTGGCCACCAGCCCGATTACCAGCAATTCGCTCAGGTTGCAGGATAACAGGAAAATGATGAACCGGCGGATGTTCGTGAAAATGACCCTCCCCTGCCGCACGGCCGTCACGATCGACTGGAAGGCATCGTCTTTCAGCACCATATCCGCCACTTCCTGCGACACCTGTGTGCCGCGGATCCCCATCGCGATACCGATATCCGCCTTTTTGAGCGCCGGCGCGTCGTTGACGCCGTCGCCCGTCATGGCTACGATCTGATGTTGTTCCTGCAGCCCTTTCACGAGGTCGAGTTTCTGTTTGGGGCTTACCCTGGCGAACACGGCGGCACCTTCCCAGGCCCCGGCGTCTTTTTCCAGCTCGCGGCCCGTGACCACTGCCCTTTGCCCTTCCTCCACGATGTCCAGCTGTTTGGCGATGGTAGCGGCCGTGGCGGGATGGTCGCCCGTGAGCATGAGCACCCTGATGCCCGCGCCGTGGCATTCGCGGATAACTGCCTTTACGCCGGCGCGTGGCGGGTCCATGAACCCGGTAATACCGAGGAACACCAGCTCCTGCAGCATTTCACCTGGCCGGTCGCTTTCTTCCCGGCTGGCATAGCCAAGGGTTTTAAGGCCCGATGCGGCCAGCTTTTCGGTGGCTTCCATCCATTCTTTCTTATGGGCGTCGGTAAGCGGTTCGCGTTGGCCGTTTTCGAGGATGAAAGTGCAGTATCCCAACAGGTCTTCCGTGGCGCCTTTGGCGGAAACGCGGAACTGGCCGATGTTTTGATGCAGTGTAGCCATGACGCGGGTATCGGAATTGAAGGGGGCTTCGTCTAACTTCCGGAAAGCGATGCGGAGCGGTTCCGCCTCCTCGCCCGTTTCCCCGGCAAATTGCAGCAGGCTCACTTCTATGGGGTCTCCGATGTGCTGATCGCCGTTCAGGGTGGCGTTGTTGCAAAGGACCGCCGTTTCCCGCAGCAGGCGGAAGGCCTCTCCGGCCGGGGGCTCCTCACCCTGTTTCCAGGCGGCGGCAGGCAGCCAGGCCTCCGTCACCTGCATCCTGTTTTCCGTCAGCGTCCCGGTTTTATCGGTGCAAATAACCGTCGTGGCCCCGAGGGTTTCCACGGCGGAGAGCTTTTTCACGATCACGTTCTGCCGCGCCATGCTGATCATCCCCCGCGCCAGGCTCAGCGTCGCCACCACGGGCAAACCTTCCGGAATGGCCGCCACGGCCAGCGCGATGGATGTTTTCAGCATTTCCAGGATAGGGACCTGGTTCAGCACGCCCGCCCCGAAAATCAGGATCACGATCACCACCGTGATGCCGATTAGCCGTTTGCTGAAGCTTTCCAGCTTCTTTTCCAGCGGCGTGGCCGATTTCTGCGCCCCCGCCACCATATGCGCGATCTGCCCCAGTTCGGTTTTCATGCCGGTGGCGGTACAGAGCACCTGAGCGTTGCCGTTACGGATAAAGGTCCCTTTGTAGACCATGTTCGTCCGCTCGGCCAAGGGCGTATCTTCCGGCAGCTCCGCCGGCGATTTTTCGACCGGGAGGGATTCCCCGGTAAGGGCAGATTCATCCGCCTGGAGGCTAGTGGATGCGAGTATCCTGCCGTCGGCCTGCACCATATCTCCGGCGTCGAGCAGCAGGATGTCGCCCGGGACGATTTCCGTGGAAGGGATTTCGGTGACCCGTCCGCCCCGGAGCACCCGGGCCGACTGCGTCGTCAGCTGCCGGAGGGCGTCCATGGCCTTTTCCGCCTGGAATTCCATAATGAAGCCGATCAATGCGTTGAGCAGGATCACCACGGCGATGGCGATCGCGTCCAGCCATTCCCGGAAGAACAAAGACATGCCCATGGCGATGAGCAGCAGGTAGATCACGGGGCTCATGAACTGGTGCAAAAGGATCAGCCAGGGCGACTCCCGCCGGGTGGCGGCCAGTTCATTGGGCCCATATTCGGCCAGCAGCGCGGCCGATCGACCGGGGGAGAGCCCGGCGGATGGGTCGGCCCCGAACTGCTGTATTAAATCTTCGATACGGCTATGAAATTCCATGCAGCAAGTGTTGGTGTGTCAAGACTTTACAAATGAGCAACAAATTTGTTACCGATTCGGTGACGCAAACACGTTTTTATATGAAAAATTCGTTGTAAATTAAATCTAATTCAGACTACCTATAACTGTTACATACATGCCAGCGCGTATTATTGCTTTCGTGTGCCTTTTGATGCAGGCTAACTGCCTGCTTGCGCAAAATCTTCAGTTCGACGGGCTTTATTCCGCCCCTACGGGCCGTGTGCCCGAGGTATCCACCGCCGTTCACACGTATCTCCGATTTTACCCGAACGGGGTATTTTTTCTGCAATCCGTGCCATCAGACAATGCCCAAAGCGTGGCGGAATGGTTCGGCCGGAACAGTAAATACGCCCAGAAAGGCACCTACACCATGCAGGGCGGCGAGCTGGTGATGCACCTGGGTAACGGCGGCAGCATGGGCTCCACTTCGGAAGACGGGCAGCCGGCCTTCCTCCGCGGGCAGGTGAAAGACGGGCGGCTGGTGCTGACCAATATCAGTGACTGTTCCGAATACAACTATGCGTTCCAGTCCGTGCAAGACACCACGGTCGTGAAATACAACCGTTATCAGCCGGAGCTTCGCCTCCCCGGCGCCTGGAAGCTCCAGGAATGCCTGAAAGACAAAAAGCAGCAAATCATCCTCACCAATACCGACTCTACCGTGATCGCCATTTGCGTGATGCCGGGCGAAGCGCTGGACGTGTTCGTGCGCGAGCGTACCGACTTCGAAAACGCCCTCGCGTATTATAATTGGGACGCCCGCACCCTTCGCGAGGAATCACGGATGACGGTCCGCAAGCTCACCGAAAACCACGAAAAGGCCTATATCTGCGGGCAGGCCAAAAATGGTCAGAACAACATGTATTTCCTGTTCGGCACCCGCGGCAACCTCCTCTACAATTGCATGATCAAGGCGCCGGACATGCCGGAGCAGGAAAAGATCGACCTGCTTGAAAGAGTGTATGAAATGAATCACCTGTAAACCGTGTACAGCGGCTTCCAGTCGCTATCCGGCTCAAAATGCCGCCAGATCGCCGCCGATACGTTCCTGATCAATACCACCGCTTCATTGTCGACCGCCCAACGTTGGTCTTTAATGTTCTTCGTGGCGATTTGGAACACGTAATCGCCGTGCGGCGCATTCACCAGCACCACTTCCCCCCTCGCATCGTCTACCGCCCCTGTTTTATGCGCAGCCTGTACATAAGGCGGGATCTGCGACAGGGAAGATTCGTCGTTATACCCGCGGCACATAAGGCGGTACATGCGGTCGCAGGCGGCGGGGGTTAAAATCTCCCCTTTCCGGATCATCGAGACCAGGCGCGTCATTTCGCGGGGCGTGGTCTGCCCCCAACCGTAAATCTTCCAGATGTCGGCCCGGCCGGGCGTGCGCGAGTTCACGCGTGTGTTTTTGAAACCATATTGTTCGAGGATTTCATTGACGCGTTGCCCGCCGCCGGCCAGTGACTGGATCCAGAGCGAAGTGGTGTTGTCGCTGTAAGACATCATGAGCGCGGCCATCACGCTGATTTCCGTTTCAGCGCTGTCTTTGAAGAGCTTCATCAGCCCCGAGCCCCCGTATTTCGCGGAATCGCGGTACACCATGGGCTGGTGGTAACTCAGTTCCCCTTTATCGATCTTGTCGAACAGCCCTACCAGCAGCGGTACTTTCACGATGCTGGCGGTCGGGAACACCGTATCGGCGTTGATGGCGGCGAAGCGGCCCGTTTTCAGGTGCTGCACGTAAATACCCACGTCGCCGTTGAAACTGCGCGTCAGTTCGAGCAATTGGGCGGTGAGTTTACGGTCTTCCTTCTGGGAAAAGGCCGCGAGCGGAAGGGCCACGAAAAGGCAGAGCGTCCGGAGACAAAAGCGATGGTTCGGCATAATGGGGAATCCTGGGTTTGGGAAGGATGACCCAAAATAAAAAATTTCGCCGGCTTTACCAATGGTTACACGCCGATGTGCAGGAAGAAGTTCACGCCCTCGGGCTCGCGTTCCACATACACCCGCTCCGCATCCGCACCGGCGCGCAAAGCCAGCTCGCGCAAGTGGCCGGCGGAACGGTGATGGAGGTACCATTCGCTGATGATCTCCATATAACCGCGCGTGGGGTTATGGTCCCCGAAATTCCCGACGATCACTTCGCCGCCGGGCTTCGTCCAGCCCATCATCTTTTGCAACAGTTTCACGAAAACGCCGTCCTCGAAATAATCGAACAGTCCTGCGCTCCAGGCCACATCGAACCGCTGGTGCGTATCGAAGCGGAATACATTGCGATGAATGAATTCGATGTGATGTTTGAAGGAAACGTTGAGATTTGACGCGTAAGCGATGGCTTTATCGTCGGCTTCCACGCAAACCGTTTGCATCCTGGCGGGATCGATACGGGCATACGCTTCCGCGAGATCGCGCCCCGGGCCGCTGGCGATGTTGAGCAGGCGGAAGGAATCGCGGGCGCGGAGGGTTTTGCGGACCATGCGGATGAAGTAGTCTTTCCGGTTGCGGACCGCGCGGGTAGCGGGTTGGCGATGCCAGAAGATGTCCCATTTACTGAGGCGGCTGTCTTCCGTTACTTCCTGGCGGTAAATTTTATCGATGATGAGAAAATCGCCGGCATATCCGAACGGTTTGGCGCGGGCATGGCCGAGGATGGTGTGGCCGATGGCTTCGTTGCTGCCGAACCCTTCGTACAGGGATTCCTGGTCTGCTTTCGAAAACTCCCCGGCCCGGAGGGCCGCGGCGATGTATTCGAAGATCTCGTTCAGTTCGGCGTATTCGTGGGGCTCGGGGCCACCGTTGCCGATGATGCGGTGTAAAAACCGGAATGATGCGGATGTTGCTAACATTTGGGGTAACATTTTTTTGTAAATGTGCGGGATCGGGTGCGGTGATGGACGGCGCAATTAATGGAGAGTGCTTTTGGGTTAACCGGGAGGCGCCAATCATTAATCGGCGCTTTCGAACGGGGAAGCGCATCCCTAATTTCACGGAACAAAACCCCATTGTCATGCAACACATCGGTATCATCGGCGCGGGCCTCAGTGGCCTCGTCACCGCAAAAGCTTTCCTGGGCGCGGGTTACCGCGTCACCCTGTTCGAAAAAGCCGCCGCTATCGGCGGTGTATGGGAAAAAAGCCGCTCCTATCACGGCGTTGCCACCCAAACTACCCGCGACGAATACGCCTTTTCCGACTTCCCCATGCCGAAAGATTATCCGCTCTGGCCTTCCGGCGAACAGGTGCAACGCTACCTGCAATCGTACGCCGAACACTTCGGCCTATTGCCCAACATCCGGTTCAACTCGGCCGTTTCCTGGCTGCGCCACGAAGATGGCGCCTGGCTGGCAGACGTCACCCACTTGCCTTCCGGACAAACGGACACCCAGGTGTTCGATTTCATGGCCGTTTGCACCGGCACTTTCAGCACGCCCAGCATTCCCGATTTCCCCGGTGCGGCATCTTTCAGGGGCCAGCTCCTCCATTCCAGCCAGATCACCGATGCCGCCGCATTGAAAGGAAAGCGCGTGGCCGTAGTGGGGTTCGCCAAATCCGCGACAGACGTGGCTACCTTGTCGGCCGGCATCGCCACGGAAACGCATCTGCTGTTCCGCAAGGCGCAATGGAAAGTGCCGCGCTACTTCGGGAACCTCATCAATATGCGTTACCTCCTTTTCTCGCGCTTCTCCGAAGCTTTCTTTAACGCACCATATAAAACCCCGTTCCAGAAATTCCTCCATTCCGCCGGCAAGCCCATGGTATGGATGCAATGGCGGGGACTGGAACTCTTATTAAAAACCCAGTTCAAACTGAAAGCCTGCAACATGCTCCCCACCCACCGCATCGAAGACCAGATCAGCTGCAGCCTGGGCGTGGCGCCGGAAGGGTTTTACGAGAAAGTGAAAGCCGGATCCATCCGGGCGCAGCAAACGGAAATAGAAAGGATCGAGGGCGATGTCATACATCTCAAAAACGGCGGTTCATTGCAGGCAGACGTGCTCGTTTGCGGCACAGGGTTCCGTCAAACCCTGCCCTTCCTCGACGCGCGGCACCGGCAACATATCATCGGCGAACAGGGGCATTTCCGGCTGTTCCGCAACATCCTCCATCCCGATGTGCCGAACCTGGGATTCGTAGGATATAACTCCAGTCTGTTCACGACCCTCACTTCCGAAATCGCCGCCAACTGGCTGGTCCGTTATGCACAAGGAAATTTGCGCCTTCCGCCTCCCGAACAGATCCGCGCGGACATGACGTTCATGGGCAACTGGCGCCAATCCGGGAGGCCGATTGCCGGGGAGTTCAGCGGCACCTGCGTGGCGCCGTTCAATTTCATGCATTTGGACCAGCTAATGCGCGACATGGGCCTTCGTACCACCGCCACCCGCTGGTTGCCGTACGAATTTTTTAAGCCGATCAACCCGAAAGATTATCGTATTTTACTGGGAGATTCCCCAAAGGATGTACCCCAGTCTCGGGCGGCCGTCCGCACCGCAGACGCTATCGCGTAAAACATGAAAGCAACCGATCAGATCGCAGCGTTGAAAAACCGGATCAGGGAACTGGAAGCCGCCGCTTCCGGCCCGCATCCACAGCCAGCTTCAGATGCCCCGTCCGTCAAAGTACCGGCGGCGTTCGATCCTTATTTCCGCGCAGCGGAACAAACGGTGAAATCCTACTTTTCCGATATCCGGATGCGCCCCTCGGAAGGCACCATCGAAATTTCGGGCGAGCGATACGTGCTGGTAAGGGCTTCCGCTTTTTCGAAAGATTTTCTCGACAGCATCCGCCATCTCTATGCAGACCGCGGCCAGAGCGAGGCTTTCGGGATCGGGCGCGATTTTTTGTTCGATATTTCCCACGCCATCGGCATCAACGACGCCAAGGCTTTCCATGCAAAAATGAATGTCACCGACCCGCTGTCGCGCCTGTCGGCCGGGCCGGTGCATTTCGCTTATACGGGCTGGGCTTTCGTGGATATCCTGCCGGATAGTACGCCCTCGCCCGACGACCGCTATTTCCTCCACTATCACCACCCGTTTTCATTCGAAGCGGACGCCTGGGTACGCGCCGGCGTAAAATCCGATGCACCGGTTTGCATCATGAGCGCCGGGTATTCCACCGGCTGGTGCCAGGAAAGTTTCGGGCTGCCGCTCACCGCGGTGGAAGTGAGCTGCCGTGCGAAAGGCGATGCGCAATGTACGTTCGTCATGTCGCCCCCACACAAGATCAATGAGCATCTGCAGCGCCTGGCGCGGGAAAACGGGATGCCGGCCACTTCCGTGATCACGCCCGACATCCCGACTTTCTTCCTCCGTAAAACCATCGAAGAACAACTGGAAAAGGCAAGGGTGATGGCGGAAGAATCGTCGCGCACGAAATCGGAATTCGTGGCCAATATGAGCCACGAGCTGCGCACCCCGCTCACCGCGATCCTCGGTTTCACGGAGCTGCTGAAAAAAACGCGCCTGTCTGCCCGCCAAAACGAATACCTCGAAGCCATTTCCACTTCCGGCAGCAACCTGCTCGCGACCATCAACGATATCATGGACCTCAGCAAGCTGGACGCGGGCAAGATTTCCGTGGCCGCCGCGCCGTTGAACATCCCCCAGATGCTGCACGCCATCGGGCTCATGCTCGACCCGAAGGTCCGCAGTAAAGACCTGCAATACACGCTCACCATCGACGAGCCCCTGGCGCAGCCGCTCCTGGGCGACAGCATGCGCGTGTCGCAGATCTTGTTGAACATCATTTCCAACGCCGTCAAATTCACCGAAAAAGGCGGCGTTACGATTAGCTGCACGGCCGAGGCGGATACTTCACATTCCCTGCGTGCCGTTTTCCGCATCCGCGATACCGGCATCGGGATTTCCGCGGCCAAACAGGCGTCGGTTTTCGAGCGGTTTACGCAGGCGGATACGGCCATTTCCCGGAAATACGGCGGCTCCGGCCTGGGGCTCGCCATTGCGCGGGAACTGGCGCAGATCATGGGCGGTTCCATCACGCTGGAAAGCAAACCGGGCAAGGGTTCCGAGTTCACTGTCAAATTACCGTTCGTGAAAGCCCCGGCGCATGAGGACATCAGCCAGCCCGAAGCCACCGTCGCCACAGGGGGCGCGGGTTGCAGGGTATTGGTCGTAGAAGACAACGTCCTGAACCAGAAAATGACGCGCCTCATGCTAGAAAACAACGGCTACACGGCGTTTGGCGTCAACAGCGGCACAAAAGCGCTGACCTGGCTGCGGAAAAACACGGCAGACGTCATCCTGATGGACATCCAAATCCCCGGTATGGACGGATACGCCGCCACACGGAAAATCCGCAGTGAGCTGGGTTTGCAAACGCCGATCATCGCCATCACCGCCCATGCGTTCAGCGGCGAAAAGGAAAAATGCATCGCCGCGGGCATGAACGGCTATCTTTCCAAACCTTTCCGCGAAAACGAGCTGCTGTCGGTCATTGCCGGCAACCGCCCCGCCGCCGTGGCCGATCTCCGTTTCCTTCGCGAGCAAACCCGCCACAACGCCGCGTTCATGCAGGAAATGATCCGCACTTTCGCGCAGCAGGCCCCGAAAGACCTGAAAGCCCTCGAAAAAGCCGCCGCATCGGGCAACGGGGAACAGCTGTACAAGATCGCGCACACCATGAGCACCTCTGCCGGGTTCTTCGGCCTGGCGGAACATATCGGTGGCGAGCTGCGGACACTGCAACAAACGCGCATGGCCGAGCCCGCGCAACTGCAAAAGATCAGGCGCGTGATCGAACAGGCGATCGCAGAACTGGCGGAACTTACACCGTCCGCCTTGTCATCAGCATCATAAAATCTTCTTTCTTTTTAGGGGAAATGGCTACCATG
This sequence comes from Chitinophaga rhizosphaerae, assembly GCF_003958645.1. Classification (GTDB taxonomy): domain Bacteria; phylum Bacteroidota; class Bacteroidia; order Chitinophagales; family Chitinophagaceae; genus Chitinophaga; species Chitinophaga rhizosphaerae. The sequence continues at coordinate 75,450 of NZ_RXLO01000013.1, read as the reverse complement.
GCGCCGTCGCTCATGATGGCATAGCCGCCGTCCGTCTTCACCCAGCGTTTCACATCCTTGAGGTTGATGATGTTGGAGTTGTGGATGCGGAAGAAACCGTATTCCTGGAGCGAGTTCTCATACTCCTTCAGGTTCCGGCTTACCATGATCTGCCGGCCGTCTTTCAGGAAAAAAATCGTGTACGGGCCTTTGGCTTCGAGGCGGATGATAGTGGAAAGCGGCACGAAATCGACGCCTTCGGAGGTAGAAAGGCTGATGCAGAAATCGTCGCCGGAGGGGCGGGTGATATTTTTAAGCAGAAGGTCGAGGCGGTTATCGCCGGACGCGGACTCCATTTGCCTGATCGCTTTATCCACGGCCTGTTGCAGCTCGTCGAACGCGATCGGTTTGAGCAGATAATCTACGGCGGAAAACTTGATGGCTTTAATGGCGTAATGATCGAACGCGGTGGTGAAAATGACATGGAATTGGCGGCCGGCCGTGCGTTGGAGCACATCGAACCCGGTGCCTGTCTGCATTTCGATATCGAGGAAAACCAGTTGCGGGGAAAGTGTTTCTATTTGCTGAATGGCTTCGTCTACGTTAGACGCCGTGCCGGCAAGCTCCAGCTGCGGGCAGTGCTCGCGGACCATGTTGGATAGGAATTCGCGGCTCAGGATTTCATCTTCCACAATGAGCGCCTTGATTTTCATAAACGGGTTTTGAGGTGGTAACAAGATACGGTGTTTTTTTTATCGGATGGTGACTACGGCCGTGTTTTCGCGCCCTCCTTCCACGCCTGCTTTCCGGGTTTCGAGGCGGATGTTCCGGGTGTGAAGGGCGTTGAACCGGCGGATGCGCTCGTCCAGCATGGCGGAATGATCTTCCGTTTCGCGGCCGAAATCGCCCATTTTGCCGTTGTCCGAAATTTCCATGCGGATGCTGTCGCCCTCGGGTTTCACTTCGATCCGGATCCAACCTTTTTCCGTGCTGTCGAGATGCAAAACCCCGCGATAGAGCGCTTCTTCCACGAGGTGGTGCGTCAGGAACGGGGGAATGTCTTCCAGGCCGGCATCCCCGACCAGGTTGATCTCGAATTCGAACCGGTCGGGGAACCGGTATTGCTCTAACAGTAGATAGTCACGCACCAGTTCCGCTTCGTCGTTGAGTTGAATGGCCGTTTCGTCGCCGTACCGGATCATTTTCCGGAGAAACGCCGAAAACCGTCCGATGTACTGGAGCGACGTTTTTTTATCGTCCAGGCTGATGAAATACTGAATGGAATTCAAGGAGTTGAAGAGAAAATGGGGGTTGAGCCTCGCCTGCAACAATTTCAATCCCAACAAACCCTCCATTCTCTCCAGTTCAGCCCCTTGCTTACGGAGCAAATCCGATTGAGCCCTCACACGTCCGCGCAGTCTAACCGTACATCCATACGATCTTACCCCCCACATGATCAGTAACCCTGCTGCGACTGCGCCGAATATCCAACCTGTAACCATAGATTACTCCTCTGCTTTGACAACAAAGTTGACGAATTAAACGGCTGTGGGGAAGCGGGAATTAACGGATGGGGGGTTTGGGTTAACGGATGGGGGGAAATTCGTATTTTGTTCTCCATTGCTATTCTTAATGTATTGATATGCAGACACGTCGTACTTTCGTGCAACGCGCCGGACTGGGCGCCTTTGCGTCCCTTTTGCCCGGGTTTTCCTTTGCCATTCCTCCTGCCGGCGAATCGTTCCGCAAGCCATTGCGGATCGGGTTCATCACTGATCTTCACCATCTCCAGTTCGGGAAAAACGAGGAGCGGCGGATGAAAGCTTTTATGGATGCGGTGATGGAGGAGAAACCGGATTTCATTCTCCAGTGCGGCGATTTTTGCCGTCCCAAAGGCTCCGATATCATCATGGCCGAGTGGAACCGGTTCAAAGGCCCCAAATACCACGTTATCGGCAATCACGATATGGACGTGTGCGACAAGGCTACTATAATGGCGTTGTGGGGGATGGAAAAAAGGTATTATTCCTTTGATATGGGCGGATTCCATTTCGTGATCATGGACCGGAATTATCTGCGCGGGAAAGACGGCGCGCTGGCGCCTTACGATACCTCGAACTGGGGGCCCCTGCCGTCCGAACAACGCTCGTTCACCGACCCGGAACAGCTGGAATGGCTTGCACAGGACCTCGCAGCGGCGAAAGCGCCGGTGGTGGTCTTCATGCATCAGCCCGTTTTCCTCAGCGAGTGGACCACCGAGCTGGGGAACGCCGCCGATATCCTGACCATCTTCGACCAGCATAATTATGCGGCCGAACGATCCGGTTCCAATGCGAAAGTATGCGCCGTGTTCATGGGGCACGATCATGACGACCGATACGGCGAGCGCAATAGCGTCCATTATTTCATGATGAACAGCGCTTCCTATATTTATACCGATACCGGCGCGCATTATTACAAGGATTCGCTGTTCGCCTTCATCACATTAGACCCGTCGGGAAAGTTGCAGATCCGCGGCCGCAGCAGCAGTTACCCTTCCGGAACACCGGAAAAGGTAATGGCGACGTACCCCCCGAGGATCAGCGACCGCAGTCTCAAAGTGCTGTCGCCCGTCAAAAAAGGGTAAAGACCACTTCGTGGGATAGGCTATTTGCGGGATAATCGTATATTTCGGGAGCATTTTATCCTATCCTATGAAAAAGATCCTGCTTCTGGGGGTCGGTGCGCTGTGCCATATCCACGCCTCCGCCCAGGAAAACCTCGCCATCATCGCCGATTCCATCCGCCAGGAGGGCATTCTTCTGTATCAACTCGTTCAAACCTGCAATACGGGTGTGGAATTGTTCGAATCCGACACCACAGGGAGCCTTTCTTTGCGTGCCGCCGGCTTCTTCAGCTACCGCGAAAACTCAAAATATGTGCTGGTGATGCCGCACAGAGACAGTTACGATCACCATCGTCCCGGCCGGGCCACCAGTTGCCGGCTAGATTCCAGCCTCAATCCCCAAACCGCGGAAACCACCGTTGGCCGGGGTTTGACCGATTACGAAAAAGAAGTTTTCGAACTTTGGAAGCTGGTGCAAATTATGCTCGAAAAGGACGCGGGTTTTAAAAAGGCCAGAGATACCTATTTTATGGTGGTGCCTATCATTGAAGGCGCCTCGAGGAAGGTGTATGTGCTCTCCGCCTCCACACGCAACAGTAATTTTGTACTGGGGAACGATTATCTGCTTTATTTTAACAATGCACACGAACTGATCGCCAAAAAGGAATTCCATACCAACCTGCTCATGACGCCCAAGGGCCGCAAATCTTCGGGCCACATCCATGGCAGGGCCAATTCCCCCTACATCACGGCAACCGATATCTGCGCGCTCATGCTGCATCCTAAGGCGTTCGACCAGGCATCCATGCGGGTAGTGTCTCCCACGCACATTTCGGAATGGAACATGGCAGACAATACGCTGTACATCGAACCGCGGATGCAATAGCGGCCGCTGTCCCAAACCACCTCCAAATTGACCCGAATCCCCCTCTCCTGCCGTTCCACAATTACTTAGGTTTGTATCCTCCTAAATAAAATAAGTTATGAGCAAGGTATTCATCAGCATGGGCGTTTCGGCAGACGGCTTCATCGCCGGGCCCGACGGCGGCCCCGCCAACCCCATGGGTGGCGCGGCGCCCTTTATTCACGACTGGGTATTCGACATGCATGCGTTCCGCAGCCGGTTGGGGATGGAAGGCGGGCTAACCGAAGGGGAAGACAATGCCATCGTAGAAAACGTCTTCACCCGTGCCGGTGCCTACATCCTGGGCAAGCGGATGTTCGACGAAGGAGAAGTGAGCTGGCCGGCCGATGCGCCTTTCCGTGCACCCGTGTACGTGCTCACGCATGAAAAACGCGATCCCTGGGAGCGGCCCGGCGGAACGATGTTCCACTTTACCAACGAAAGTCTCCGCGATGTACTGGCCAAAGCTAAGAAAGCCGCCGGCGGGAAAGATGTCCGGATTTCCGGCGGGGCAAATACCGTTCGCCAATACCTGAATGCAGGGCTGGTAGACGAGCTGATCATCCACCAATCCCCCTCCATCATCGGCTCCGGCCTGCGGCTGCTCGACGGGCTGGACCGCGACGCGTTTTCTTTGGAGATCGATCGGGTAGTGTCTTCTCCGCGCGTGACGCATATGTTCTATAAAGTCAACAACCAGTAAGCACATCACCTATCCGGATAAAAAAATCCCGGCGCAGCAGCAGCACGCCGGGATTTCGTTTTTTACCCGCGAACGGATTTACTTGTTGGGAATGGACGACAAGTGGGAGTTCAACGTTGTGCGCTCCAGGCCTTGTCCGTCGGTGATCATCCACACCAGCATCTGGATGGTGGAAACCGCATCGAAGTAGCCGTCGAAATTCGGGTATTCCGTGAGGGCGGTCCTCTTGTTTTTCAGGAGATCGAGCAGTTCGCGGAGGAGCGGGCTGTTTGTTACGGGCCCGATTTTATAGGTGATTTCTCCGGAACTGGGGTGCCTTCCCGAGTTCACGCAATACATTTTTATGCCTACGCGTGTGGTGGATTTCGCTTTCAGGGCGATGGTCGTGTTCTGGATAAGGATACCGCTCTGGTAGTCGCCATCCTGGGAGATGACGATGAGCCCCGCCGGGATGGTGTACGTAACGGCTGCGGCGTTACTGTTGACGAAGGCTACGCAAACCTCAACGAGGCCGCCGCTTCCTGCTTCATAAGCAGTGTCGCACACTTTGCCCCTGATCGGGGTTCCGGAAATGGATACGCCTGCCGGGAAGGTGAGGGCGGTGCCCTGGGGTTCGCCGCCGGCTTCTCCCATTCCGGGGATCTTGCCGGGCTGCTCCCGGGGCGCATCGTCTTTCTTGTCGGACTTGCTGCAGGAAATAATCGTAAATGCCGCAAAGATGGCGGCGGTTAACAACACAAAGGTTTTCCCTTGTCGCATAATGAGATGGTTTTTTTGATGATACAATAAATCAGACATGGTCTGTCATGGTTCCGGTTGCTGCTAAACGGGCCTGGGCGGGAAATACCGGGAATATGCGCTCCTTTGGAAGGGTGCGGGAGATATGCTGCCAGTAATTCCGGGGCCACGGCGGACCCGGGTCGCAAAAATAATACCTGATTTACAAGGATTTATACTTTTTCCGAAAAATGCGTGGAAATACGTGGCGGAATCAACAGCGGGATGAACAAATCGCGCCCCGGGTTGTAATTTAATAAACCAAATATCCCCATGTCAGAATCCACACCGCGCGAAACCCCGGAAAAATTCGTTCCACGAGGGGCGATCGCGTTTTTCGCCCTATTGATCTTCCTCGGACTCGTGATCTGGTTCGGCATTTATTTCGTGATGCTGGCCCGGTCTTAAACCCGGAATGTATGCTGGATAAATTTGAAAGAAACGTCATCATCACCGCGCTAACCGTTTCGGCGCTGTTCATTTTCTCCATCTTTTACGCGCTGGGCGCCAGGCGCCAGGACGTATCGGAGTGCCTGCCCTACAACAAGACCTACGAAACGGCGCGGGTGGAGCAGATAGACGCCAAAACGTACCAGATCTACTATGTAGCGCGGATGTGGAATTTCGAACCGGCCATCAGTTATATACCGGTCGGCAGTGAGGTAGACCTGTTCGTGACTTCGCTGGATGTGGTGCACGGGTTCAACGTGTTCGACAAGAACGTGAACCTCATGGCCGTTCCCGGCGGCGTGGCCAAAACCACCGTTACATTCACGGAGCCCGGCGTCTACAAGATCGTGTGCCACGAATTTTGCGGTACGGGCCATCAGAACATGGAAGCGGAAATCATCGTCAACTATCCCAGAAAATAACACTTACTATGCAGGTAAGCCGTCCTATTCGCAACATCCTCCTCATCGAACTGTTCGTTCCGATTTTACTGCTCACCCTGGGTATTTACCATGGGCTGATGCAGGTGATCTACCGCTCGGGGGTCATCCAGCGGACGTCCGTAGCCGGGCTGGATTATTACCAGGGGCTCACGTTGCACGGGGTCATCAACGCCATTGTGCTCACCACGTTCTTCGCCGTAGCTTTCGGGCATGCCACCATGATCTTTTACACGAAGCGCGAGCCGAACAAAACGGCCACCCTCGTTTCCATGCTGCTCATGGTAATCGGGACGGGCCTCGCCGCGGCGGCCATCCTCGCGGGGAAAGCGTCCGTACTGTATACGTTTTATCCGCCGCTGAAGGCGCATCCCGCGTTTTACATCGGTACGGCCATGCTGATCGTGGGGTCCTGGGTCCCGTATTTCGACTGGATCCGGATGTACCTTTCCTGGAAGCGCGAACATCCCCAGGAATCCACACCGGTGGCCGTTATCGGCACACTCGTCAACTTTACGATCTGGTTCGTGTGTACGCTCGCGGTAGCGTATGAAGTTTTGGTGATGCTCGTGCCCTGGAGCCTCGGCTGGACGCAGGAGATCAACATCATGCTGGCCCGTACGCTGTTCTGGTTCTTCGGGCATGCGCTGGTTTATTTCTGGCTGCTGCCTTCCTATATCATGTTTTACACCATACTGCCCAAACTCGCCGGCGGCAAGCTATACTCCGGCAACGCGGGGCGCATCGCATTTTTCATCTTCCTCATCCTGTCTATCCCCATCGGCGTCCATCACCAGTTCGGCGACCCGTCTATCGGCCGCGGCGTGAAGCTCACCCAGTCGATCCTCACTTTCGGCGTCGCCATTCCCAGTTTCATCACCGCATTCACCATTGCTGCATCGCTGGAATACGCCGCGCGGAAACGGGGCGCCACCGGGCTGTGGAGCTGGATATGGAAACTGCCGTTCTTCCGGAAAGACGTCTTCCTCTTCGGCTACCTCATCAACGGGCTCATCCTGTTCATTTTCGGCGGGCTCACCGGGTTGGTCAACGCTTCCTACTCCCTGAACAACGTTGTCCACAATACGTCTTTCATCCCCGGCCATTTCCACCTCACCGTAGGCGGACCGGTCTTCCTGGCCATCCTGGGCATGAGCATTTACATGCTGTCGCAATTGACGGGCAGGCGCATTTACGCGCCGGTGCTCAATACCATCGTACCGTATCTCTGGACGGTGGGCGTACTGATCTTTTCCGCCGGATTGATGTATGGCGGACTGATCGGCGAACCGCGGCGGACGAACATGGGGCTTACTTACCTGAACCCTTCCAGCGAGCAGTTCAACCCCTATTGGGTGGTATCGTCGATGCTGGGGCTTGCCGGCGGCGGGATCATGTTTACGGCAGGATTGCTATATTTCATTTCCTTCTTCGGCACCTGTTTCCGCAAGCGGTCTGCCGCGCCGGAGATAGACCTGCCCGTGAGCGAGACGCTGCACGAAGAGCGCCGGGTACCGCTGCTGGACAGCTTCAAGCCCTGGCTCGCCATCATGGGTTTGATCATTTTCCTGACTTATGCGCCCGCCATTTCGGACGCGATCAACAACACCAACCGCAAAGCGCCGCCTTATAAACCGACGGACCCCGTGCCCGTGGTGCGCAAATAAACAGTCATGCCGCAACGCCTGAACATATTGAAATCCTGGAAAGCGTTCGTGCTCCTCATCGCCGGCGTTCCGCTGGTAGCTTACGGCATCGTGCGCTTCGCCGAAGAACGGTATGGCCGGCTTCCCTACTTTGCGCCGAATAACGAGCGTGCCGGCAATGCGGAAAACGCCCCGGTGTTGGGGAAATTTTCGTTCAGGGATGCGGATGATAAACCGACGGGAAGCGAGGATTGGAAAGGGCGCATCACCATCGCACATTTCTTTTTTACATCCTGCCCAACGATTTGTCCGCAGATGATGTCGAACATGAAAACGATACAATCCGGCGCGGGCGATGTACGGCTGGTTTCCGTGACGGTAGACCCCGCGCATGATACGCCTGAAAATCTCCGTGCGTACATCCGGCAAACGGGTTTCGGGGAAGGCAACTGGCAATTGCTTACCGGCGACAAGCGGGAACTTTACCGGTTCGCGCGGAAGGGATTGTACGTTACGGCGACGGATGGGGACGGCGGGCCGGAGGATTTCATCCACAGCGACCGGCTCGTGCTGCTCGACAAATACCAACGCATCCGCGGATATTACAGTGGCATTTCCGGCAAAGAAGTGCAATTGCTGCTCGATGATCTCAAAAAACTGCAACATGAACGTTAAAGGCATTTTCGTCCTGATCGTACTGGCTTCGCTGCAATTCCGCCTGCTGGCGGCAGATGCGGAAGAAGGCAAAAAGCTGTTCCAGGCCCGGTGCGCCTCGTGCCACAACGTCCACAAGAAACTGACCGGTCCGGCGTTGGCGGGCGTGGACGATCGGCATCCGGAGGATTGGATCATCCGGTTCGTCAAATCTTCGCAAAGCATGATCAAAACCGGTGACGCCGCCGCACTGGCGATCTTCAACGAATACAACCAGGTAGTGATGCCCGACCATCCCGACCTGAACGACGATCAGGTGCGTTCCATCATCGCTTTCGTCAAAGCCGAAGCGGCGGCCGCGCCCAAAGACGACGCGCCGTTCGCCCGGCCGGGCAAACTGACGCCCAACCTCATGCCGCTTAGTATTTACAATTTCCCCTTCATGCTCGCTTACCTGCTGCTCATCATCGTGATCGTGCTGCTACTGGTATTCCTCGTCAATATCAAAAGCATCGAGAAAAAGATGCATGAAGGGAACGGTCCTGAATCATGAAACGCAATACCCGCCTTGCCATATCGCTCCTGCTGATTGCGGGAGGCTCCCTCATCTGGTACCTGTACGGTTACCGGCAACGGCTGTTGTACGACGTGGCAGCCCTGTTGATGATAGCCGGCGGATGGCTCCTGCTGGGGCTCCTGTGCTTTGGGTCGCTTTGGCAGCGCGGCGGTGCGCGGTATCAGCCCGACCAGCGGAACTGGCTCCGGGGGCGGAAACTGCTGTTGGTGGGCGGCATGGCGGTGCTGATAGGCGGTAACGCCATTTGGGCCGACAAAGCGTCTGACCGGCTGGCGGCTTCCTGGCTGCGGGGGCCGTTGCAGCGGACGACGGCTACGGTGCTGGAGGTGCGGCTATTGCACGGGGCGGAGCAATATTTTTATGAAACGCGGGTCAGCCACCGGGCCGGCGCCCGTGAGATGCGGGAAATATTTACCAGTTCCCGGCATTACAATCCGGGAGACAGCCTGTCCGTTTTTTATGCGGCGGGGCACCCGGAGGTGTTCCGGGTGGAGGGGCAGAGATGACGGCTGAAGGGCCTGAGGCTACGGTTTGTGGGAAAATTTGCGGTGGCCGGACGGAAAGGGTGCAAGTTTGTGGCAAATGAGAAAGACATGCTGATATTGATGATAGTCCTGGGCGTGAGGGGTTGGTGGAAGAAAAATTCCCATCGCTTCAAACACCATTGACCCCTGCAACAAAAAAATCCTTCTTCCGAAAAATATTCCGGTCAGTTATTCCGCTACATTCATCGCGATCTGTTATTTGAAATGATTGTGATAAGTACTACGTATGCCGGCAGCAAACGGCTGCTGCTTTGATTTTACCGATACCGTCAGTTCATGCAAGTCATGCAAGCAGTTCATTTGGTGCTGAACCGGTAATGGTAAGTAAATTTCAACCTGTCGTTAACAAACAGAAATTTCCGTAACTTCATATCCACCCCCAAAAGCCCTCATCCAATGGCTACCCCAACCCACGCAACGGGGCCCACATCCCCGAAGGCCGCAAAACCCTTCTTCGGAAACGCCCCGCAATCCACCCCGCCCTTCTTCACGCCGGCGCCCGCCTCCGTGCAGAAAGAAGACGCAACCGAAACACCTAATAAAGACAAGGTGCCAGACGCCCCCATCCAATTCGGATCTTTCGAAGTATTCTGCCAACTGTTCGACGATCTCATCATCAAATGGCCCAAACGCTGGCAGCAATCCTATCAATCCGCCAAAAAACACGGCGGCACCACCCTCTTCGATCCCAAATTCGGAGAAGAACTCATCAGTAAGGAAATCATGTCGCTCTACAATATTCTCTGGGCCATTCAACTGCAATCCGACTCACCATACGGATCCAAAGTCGATTTCTCCAAAGGCCTCGAAATGGCGGAACAACTCACCGGCGTATCAGGCACCTGGCTCAATATGGCTTCCATCGCCCTGCATATGGACATGGAAAAATACCTCGGCGAAAAAATCCCCCTTTACGCCAAACAAAACCTCGGCATCTTCCTCATCTCCGGCGCCCTCCTCCAAAGCGGCCTCGTGGGCCTTAACGCCCTCACCAAAAGCGAGCTCGATTTCACCTCCATCCTCGGCCCCGCCACCAAAAAATGGACGGGACCACCCGCAGGATTCTCCCGCCCGTTCGTGCTCAACAATATCCCCGACGCCCGCTGGCGCCCGCCCTTCTATCAACCGCCCAAAGCCTTCGACCTGAAATATTCCGGCACCGACGAAAAAGCCGAAGAGAAAAAACTCAGCCTGGGCCTCGGTTTCAACCTCGCCTCCGCACTCGGTAAATACCCGGACGACGAAAAAGAAAAAGCGAAATACAAAGGCATGGAGCTCTTCCCGTACTTCCAGTATTTCAACTCCGAAGCCATTCCCGGCAAACCCGATCCCAAAGAACAGCACAAATTCATGCTCGGGCTTTACGGCGGCGATAAAGGCGTGTACGGCCTCGGTGAAGGCGGCGGCCGTTTCAATGGCGACCAGCTGCTGGAAGGGTACGGCCGAGGCGGGGTTTCTTTCCGGAATTTTGGCCGGTTATCCTTGCTCGACCTCACCGGCGAAGTGGATTACCGGCCCGATGCGGAAGCGAAATGGCGCGGAAGGCTTAACGCCGCGGCACAATTCAATATCCTCGACTCGAAACACTTCGAGTTCAATTTCGGAGCGGCCGCCGGGGCGCTCCTCCCTTCGGGCGGACAACCCGGCGCCATGGATTACCGCACACAGCTGTCGTTCATGCACAAATACAACGACAAACGATTCTCCCAGCCGCTCAAATCCGGCATCGAGTTTACGTACAACTATGGGTTGGAAGACCCCTTCAGCGCGGATTCTTCGCGGATTTCGGGGTTCGGGGCGCGGGCGGTTTTCATGAGCATGCTGAAAGGAGGTTTCGAACGGTTCGAGCATTACGGGAAAAGCGACACATTGCCCGAACAAGACCTTCACTTCTTCCTGGCGTTCGATTTTGCACCGGTGTTTGCAAGGGAAAAGGAGGAAAGGAAAGACAAATAGCCCGGCGAAACATTCTACCCCCGGGCAGCGTTATTTCTTCACTATGCTATCTTCGATCCTCGACAACGACTTCTACAAGTTCACCATGCAGCAGGGCGTTATCCGGCTGTTCCCGTACGCCCGCGCGCGTTACCGCTTCATCAACCGCGGCCGGCATTCCTTCCCGCCCGGCTTCGCCGATGCGCTCCGGAAAGCCGTAGACGATATGGCCGGCCTGCAGCTCACCCGAAAGGAAAAACACTTCCTCCAGCTCACCTGCCCCTACCTCGACCCCGTGTACCTCGATTTCCTGGAAGGTTATCGCTACAACCCCGAAGAGGTGCATATTTCGCAGGATGGCGATCAGCTGGAAGTGGGCGTGGAAGGACTTTGGTACCGCGCCATTCTGTGGGAAGTGCCCGTGATGTCACTCATTTGCGAACTGTTTTACATGCTGGGCCATGCGGAAAGGATTTCCAACGAAGCCATTCTCGACAACACCCGGCAAAAAATAGAACGGTACCGGCATTTGGGCGTAACGGTAGCGGATTTCGGGACGCGGCGCAGGTATTCGTACAAAGTGCATAAACTGGTGGTGGAAGCGTTGAAGGAATTCGGGACCGGCACTTTCATCGGCACCAGCAACGTTCATCTCGCCATGATGTTCCAGACGAAGCCCATCGGCACGCATGCACACGAATGGTTCATGTTCCACGCCGCAAGGTTCGGCTTCAAAATGTCGAACGCGATGGGTTTGCAGCATTGGGTGGATGTGTACCGCGGCGATCTGGGCATCGCACTGTCAGACACGTATACCACCGACGTTTTCCTCGGCCAGTTCGATAAAATGTACTCCAAACTGTTTGACGGCGTGCGGCACGACAGCGGCGACCCGCTCGTATTTGCAGACAAAGTGATCCGGCATTACAAAAAAATGGGCATCGATCCCCTCAGCAAAACCATCATTTTTTCCGACGGCCTCAACGTGGAAAAAGTGGCGCGGATCGCGGAGCATTGCAGGGGCAGGATCGGGATGTCGTTCGGGATCGGGACCAGTCTTACCAACGACGCCGGGCCCGCAGCTATGAACATCGTCATCAAAATGACGGCTACCAGTCCGCATAACGGCGAATGGACCGAAGTCGTGAAGCTTTCCGACGAACCCGGCAAATATACCGGCAGCGGGGAAATGATCCGACAGGCGAAACTGGTGCTGGGCATTGATGATGCGCAAAATGCGTAAATTGGGGGATGATGATGGACACACGTGCTTATTTGGACGCCCATTTTCCGCAGTTCGAACCGGAATTGAAAGCGGAAATGGCGGAAATTGCAGAGATCAGGAACATCCCCGCAGGAGAAACCCTCATGCGCACGGGCCAAAATATCCGCTCCACGGTATTGGTAGCCGAAGGCCGGCTGAAACTCTACCGCGAAGGGCACGACGAAGGCGAGATTTTCATGTATTACCTCGAGCCCGGGAACGCCTGTGCCCTGTCCATGATCTGCGGGCAGCAGCAGGAAACCAGCGGCGTCATGCTCAAAGCCATCGAAGACAGTACGGTGATCCTGGTGCCCGTGAAATTCATGGAAAATTTCATGCAGCGGTACAAAGGCTGGTATAATTTCGTGGTGGAAACCTACCGCGAGCGGTTCGAGGAGCTCCTCACCCTCATCGATCACATCGCCTTCCGCGCCATGGACGAGCGCCTGGTGTATTACCTCGGCAACCAGCGCGAAAAACTCGGCACCTCCAAACTCCACATCACGCATGGCGAGATCGCTACAGACCTTCACTCTTCCCGCGAAGTGATCAGCCGGCTGCTGAAAAAGCTCGAGCAGCAGGGGAAGGTCAAATTACACCGCCAGTACATCGAGATGTTGTAACGGTGACCTGGGTCACCATCGTTGCCGCCTTCGTTCCGGACATTTGCAGGATCAAAAAAGTACCTGCATGGAATGGACGGGCTACATAGCGGCAATACTCATCGGCATCTCCCTGGGGCTCACGGGCAGCGGGGGCTCCATCCTTACCATGCCCGTACTCGTGTACCTTTTCAGGCTGGAACCGGCCCTGGCTACCACCTATTCTCTTTTTATCGTGGGCAGTACCAGTCTTGCCGGTGCGGCGGGCAGCTATCGCCGGCGGGAGATTTCCGTAGCCACGGGCTTGCTGTTCGGTATATCCAGCGTGGCGTCGGTGTTACTGACCCGGCATTTTTTGCTCCCCGCCATTCCCGCAACGCTTTTCACATCCGGTAGCTTTACCCTTTCCCGCGACATGGCCATGATGCTGCTGCTTTCCGCCCTCATGCTGGCCGCAGCGTGGTCGATGATCCGCAGCAAGGCGCAGGAAACGGGAACACCGGTTCCCGGGAAATGGCCGCTCCTGTTTTACGGCGCGGGAACCGGCGTGGTGACGGGGCTCCTGGGCGCAGGTGGCGGCTTCCTGCTCATCCCGGCGCTGGTGAACCTGCTGAAGATGCCCATGCGCACCGCTGCCGGCACCAGTCTTTTCATCATTGCACTGAATTCCCTGGCGGGGTTCGCGGGAGACGTGGGGCATTTCGAGCTGAAATGGCCGCTGCTGCTCACGCTTTCCGCCCTGGCGCTCGTTGGCATGGCCATGGGCGCGAGGATATCGCAACGCATTTCCACGACGGGCCTCCGCAAAGGGTTCGGCTGGTTCGTGCTGGCGATGGCGGTATTTATCATTTTTAAAGAACTCAACACATGATAGCATTTCTCCAACAACCATGGCCATGGTACGTGGCCGGGCCGCTGATCGGCCTCCTCGTGCCGGCGTTGCTGCTAACGGGCAACAAAACCTTCGGCATCAGTTCCAACTTCCGGCACATCTGCGCCGCCTGCGCGCCGGCCAACATTTCCTTCTTCAACTACAACTGGCGAAAAGAATCCTGGAACCTCATTTTCGCGCTGGGCATCCTCGCAGGCGGGGTCGTTGCGGCACAGTGGCTCGGCAACGGACAACCGGCCAGCATCCATCCCGCGCTGGCGGCAGAATTGAGCCTACACGGCGTGCATCCCGAAGCCGCGATCGTTCCGTCTTCACTGTTCGGCATCGACCAGATTTTTACATTGAGAGGATTGATCTTGATGATAGGGGGCGGACTGCTCGTGGGTTTCGGCACCCGCTACGCCGGCGGCTGTACGAGCGGGCATTCGATCATGGGCCTGTCCAGCCTGCAATGGCCGTCGCTGGTGGCAACCATCGCGTTCATGGCCGGGGGCTTTCTCATGGCCAATCTCATCCTTCCCCAGATTCTCGCATTATAAACTCCAGATAATATGAAATATATAAAATACCTGCTCTTCGGCGTGCTTTTCGGCATCGTGCTCGTAAAAGCGGAAATGATCAGCTGGTTCCGGATACAGGAAATGTTCCGGATGCAATCGTTCCACATGTACGGCATCATCGGCAGCGCCGTGGCCACGGGCCTGTTGTCTGTCTGGCTCATCCGCCGGTTCAATATCAAAACCATCCACGGCGAAACGGTCGTGATCCCGGAGAAGAAATTCAACAAAGGACAGATTTACGGCGGCCTGCTCTTCGGCCTCGGCTGGGCCATGACGGGCGCCTGCCCCGGCCCCCTGTTCGCGCAGGCAGGTACCGGCGCGGCGGCGGTGGGCGTCACCATCCTGGCGGCCATCGCGGGAACGTGGCTCTACGGCCGCTTCCGGGAGAAACTGCCACATTGACTGCGGTATGAAATCAGTCGGGACGATGACGGCCGTCAATGCACAGGCTCCGGATTTGCAGGACTTTTGCATGGTGACCGCAGTCACCGTACCAGCCAGGATCAATTCCGAAATTTGTAAAAACGAAAGCAATGAAAATCAGACAATTCGAAGATAATGCACTCGCACATTTCTCTTATGCCATCACAGGCCCGGAAGGCACCGTGCTGGTAGATCCGGGGCGCGACCCGCTTCCTTACCTGGAATACGCTGCGGCCGAAGGTTCCAACATTACCGGCATCATCGAAACGCATCCCCATGCCGATTTCGTAAGCTGCCACCTGGAACTGCACAAGGCCATGGGCGCCACGGTCTATTGCTCCCGCATCCTCGAAGCCACTTATCCGCATACCACATTCGATAACGGCGATACCATTTCCCTCGGCGGAGGCGCTGTACTGAAGGCCCTCAACACTCCGGGCCACTCGCCAGACAGCATCAGCATCGTGCTCGAAGAAAACGGCCAACCCACCGCCGTGTTCACGGGAGACACCCTGTTCATCGGCGATTGCGGCCGGCCAGACCTTCGCGAGAAAACCGGTAAGGTATCCGCCAAACGCGAAGCCCTCGCCAAAGACATGTACCACAGTCTCCGCGTGCAACTCATGACCCTGCCCGACGAGGTGGTAATCTACCCTGCACACGGCTCGGGATCGCTCTGCGGCAAAAACCTGTCGTCTGCCACCAGCGCCACTATCGGCGAACAAAAACAAACAAACTGGTCGCTGCAGGACATGACGGAAGCCGAATTCGTAGAAGCCCTGCTTTCCGAGCAACCCTTCATCCCGAAATACTTTCCGTACGATGTTTCCATCAACCGCAAAGGCGCGGAAGACCTGGAAACCGCTATCAAAAAAGTACCCGGCTGCGTGCAATCCAACGCCGTTGTGATCGACACGCGACCGGAAAACATATTCAAGGAAGGCCACATGCCAGGGGCCATCAACCTGCAGGACGGCGGCAAGTTCGAAACCTGGCTGGGCAGCATCGTGGCGCCCGATGAGCCCTATGTGCTCCTCGCCGGCGACGCCGCCAGCCTCGACGCGCTCATCCGCAGGACCGCCAAAATCGGCTACGAGTCCTTCATCGCCGGTACCTGCATCACCAAGGGAGGCACGACCGTAACGCCCCAGCTGGATGTGGATGCATTCCGCAAGCATCCGGAAAACTACACGGTCGTAGACGTGCGCAATACTTCAGAAACCGCCGCAGGCCTTCTTTTCCCCGGAGCCATCACCATTCCGCTACATCAGCTCCGCGAAAGAACGGGCGAGATACCCGCAGGCAAACCCATCGTGGTACATTGCGCCGGCGGATACCGCAGCGCAGCCGGCAGCAGCATCGTAGCCGCTGCGCTTCCCGAAGCCATGGTATTCGATCTCGGGGAAACCGTAAAGACATTTCCGGGCTAAATGCCCGTACGCATCAGGTTAAGTCGGGCTGGCTCATTTGGGCCGGCCCTTTCTTTATCGCTCCATGAAATCTTTCACGAACCGGTAACCGTTTTCGAAGAAGAGGTTTTCCGCAAATTGGGCTACATCGAGATCGTCGCACCATTCAGACGCATCCTCCAATTGCGACAGGTATACTTTAAACTCGTTGCGGATGGTGCGTTTGAGGCGTTCCATATCCCGCACGCCGGGCATGGTGATGAATGGATTGATGAGCCCGTCGAAATCGCTGCCGATGGTAATATGGCGGATGGACGTTTCGAGCGGAATGCCCGCCCGCAGACAGGTCTGGAAGAAATGTTTCAGGTGCAGGAAAATGTGATCGAAGTACCAGCGTTCCTGCATCCCCTGTTCTTCCCAATTCTTCTTCAGTCGCGCCACGGTCAGGCAATGATCGGCATCCACCTTTTTACGGTATTTGCCGAGATCGATTTGTAATTCGTCCCACTCCGCCAGCGAAATAAATTCCGTATCCACCACAAAATCGCCGTCCAGCCGGCCGTCTACGTCCGCATCGAACGGATCCACGTAGCCGAGGATGCGCCGGTCCATCGATAGCCCGATCATGCCGCCGTGGCTTACGATCCAGGCGATCTCTTCGTCGAACAGGTTGATGGTAGACATGTTGAAAGTGGGCGTACAAATGGGCGATGGATTACTTTCCACCGACAACGTTTTCGCCATTTCCACGCGCACCACCGGCCCTTCTGCCCTTATCAGCGCGGCGTATTCGGGCCAGGCTTCGAACGGGATGCCGGTAAAGCCCGCATGCGAACAAAGCAGCGGCATCGGGGAATGGAGCGGTGTATTGCCCACCCCGTCTACCGCCCGCATGAGATCGCGGCGCGATTTGTAGCTCATATGTTTGAGGTCGGGATGGATGCCGCGGTCGAACAGCGCCTGCGCCACCGCATACCCGTCTGGCTCCATGCCGTTGCCCGTCGGGAAAAACGGTTTGGGATCGGTGAGCTGGATGCCGAATGCGTGGTTGCAAAGGCTGGATTGCTGCATGTGCGTGAGGTTGACGGCCAGGATGGGCACATTCCGCGCCAGGAGCCGGTCGAGGTTATCGACGATCTCATCGACCGGGAAAAATTTCCCATGGCCGGTCCGGTTCACACTGTCAACAAATGAATGGCATCCTTCCACCACGAAGAAAATATTGATCCGGTCGGTGCGAAGACCGTTTGTGAAGGTGTCGCGCGTTATCACGTTGAAGATATCGCTGTTGTCGAGATATGCGTTAAGGGTGCGGTTGATGAGGAAATCGGTGTAGGCTTTGTATTCGTTGCGGACGATCTTTTTGAGCAGCGGCTCCGACAATTTGTGCTGCGATCCCGCGCGGAGGTGCTGCCGGAGGGGAATGACCTCCGCGGCCAGGTAGCTTTCCATACTGTACAGCACGATGCCCAGGAGCACGCCTTCGGCGTAATTGCCCAGTTGCGAAGGGTGGATTTGTGACTGGATGATGTTGGGAATGTCTGTACACTGCGATTGCAGGACTTTCACTTCGTTCCGGCCGAGCATATCGGTAACGGTCCCGGATTCGCTGAACAGCTGTTTGAGGATGGGATGGGTGTGAAAATCAAAGTATTGCATGATAGTGGGGTTTGACCGGGGTAATAGGAACAACGATACGCGGCTGATGGTGCGTGGATTGGGGCAATGCTTCAGTATATGTAAGTTAAGGAATTTTTATATGCAGACGGGCGCTCCGGCCGGAGGCGCTTCACAAAAAAACAGCCGGCGCCAAATTTGACGCCGGCGTTATGCTGATGGGTTAGTAAAGTTATACGAATGCGCTGAAACCGGTGATGGCCCGGCCAACGATGAGGGAATTGATTTCCTTGGTGCCTTCGTAGGAATAGATCGCTTCCGCATCGGCCACGAAGCGCGCCACATTATGTTCGAGCAGAATGCCGTTTCCGCCCATGACTTCGCGGGCGCGGCTCACGATGTCGCGCGTGCGGAGGGAACAGAAAACTTTCGCCAGGGAGGCGTGTTCGTCTTTGAGCAGGCCCTGGTCCTGCAACTCCGACAATCTAAATACGAGCGACTGCATGGCGGTGAGGTTGCTGAGCATTTCCACGAGGTGGTTCTGGATGAGCTGGAACGAAGCGATGGACCGGCCGAACTGTTTCCTTTTCAAGGTGTAACCGAGCGCGTTCTCATAGGCGCCGCGGGCGCAGCCAACGGCCATCCAGGCCACGCCGGCGCGGGTCATCTGGAGCACGCGGGCGGTATCTTTGAAGGAATTGGCGTTTTGCAGCCGGTCTTTTTCTTCCACCACGCAATTGTCGAGGGTGATGAGCCCGTTCTGCACGATGCGGAGGGCCATTTTGCCTTTGATCTTGTCGACATTGAAGCCGGGCGTGCCCTTGCGCACGAGGAACCCTTTCACTTCGCCGTCTCCCAGGTCTTTGGCCCAAATCACGGTAACGTCGGCGAAGGGGGCATTGCCGATCCATTTCTTCTGGCCGTTGAGCACCCATCCGTCGGCCGTGCGCTGCGCGGTAACGGTGAGGCCTCCCGCCGCGCCAGAGCCCACTTCGGGTTCCGTGAGGCCGAACGCGCCGATGGTTTTGAACTGCTGCATACCGGGAAGCCATTCCTGCTTCTGCGCTTCCGAACCGCACAGGTAAATGGACCCCATGGCCAGGCCGCTCTGCACACCGAAGAATGTAGCGATGCTCGCATCCACCCTTCCCATTTCCATGGCGATGATGCCTTCCATGAGGAACGATTTGCCGGGGCAACCGTATCCCTGGTAAGTGAGGCCGCAAACGTTCAACTCCGCGAATTTGGGGATCACTTCATACGGGAACTCATCGTGCAGCCAGTAGTTATTGACGATCGGCGCAATTTCGCGCTCCATGAATTCACGGACTTTCAGCTGAAGGGCCCGGTCTTCATCGCTCAGGCGCAAATGCAATTCGTAAAAATCAGCATTGATTTCCGGCAGCACTTTTTCCTTCTTCCTGCCTTCCATCATCTTCATCAAACCTTTCAACTGCCTGTCGTCCAGTTTTGAAAACCCTTCCATTACCTTCTGCAGATCCACTTTCTTCGAGAGTTTGTTCAATTGGTCGAAGTCGATGGATTTGAACAGGCGGTAGGCCTGCCGGATCTTTTCCAGTGTTCCTGCCATGATATTTTTTTGTTACAATTTACGGATTTATAACAGCCTCACGCGTAGCGTTGCGTTACAACAATGGGCCACATGCGGAATATGATGTGTTATTCCCCGCTGCGCAGGATCATTTCCTCCGAAAACGCTTCTCCCCCGCTGATCTCGGTCCGGATCAGGAGGGAACCCTCCAGCATTTTCGAAATGGGACAGGCCTTCGCGATCTGCAGGAGCCTTTCCCTTTGCTCGGGATCGGCGTCTGGATGGAAATACACGTCGCGGTCGATGACGGAAATGAGCTGGCCGTCGTTCACACGCTGCGCCATGTTGCAGTTGACGGTGATGGTAGGGATGTCCCACCCCTTGCGGTCGATGTACATCCGCAAAGTGGCCAGGGTACAGGATGCGAGCGAGGAGAGGAAAAGGGAGAAAGGGTCCGGGCCGGAATCCTGCCCGCCCGTTTTTTCGGGTTCATCCGCGATGAAGGTCCCGTTCCGCCATTCGATCACGCAGCGGTATTTCACTTCCCCGATGGTGCCACGCACCGGTTTTTCCATTTTGTACTGCATGCTGCAATGTACGGTTTATACGGCAGTTACAAACGCCGCCAGGCTTCCGCAATTTGTTGCGGTAAAATAATTCCTGGCGAGCATGTCAGCTCCACCGGTCCTTCATCCGCCATCGAAATTTTAATAAACGGAGGAAGATCATGCTCCGTATATGCATTATTATTGATGGTTTCCGGCAAAGACTCCGGTTCGGCCATAAAAAAATATACCATCATATTTACATAGGAAAGCGAAGCCCGCGCCAGCGCATCGTCGAATTCAGTTTTGTCGGGAATGGGAAAAACACCGACGGAGATAAATTCTTTTCCGGTCTTCAATCCATACAGCTGTTCCTGGAACAGGCATAAAGGGAAAATATCATCGGATGTGCCTCCTTCCGATGCACTGAAATGCAGCGCCTTGCCCGCAATCGTCCTGCATTGCCGGTAAATTTCCGTCAACCGGGCCCTTTCTTCCGCCACCCGGTAATCAAACCATCCGATCGTCCTGTAAAACGAAAGTGCTACCTGCCAATTCTTCATACATCAATCCGGGAATTGCGTTTTATCGATTTTAGGCAGGATGCGGAGGGCGTTTTTGTAGTATACCTTTTTGAGGATATTATCCGGCAGGTTGAGGCCGTACATGCGCCAGAACGCATGGTATTTCTTGTGATAGGGGAAATATTCGTCCGCGGTTTCCAGCACGCGGAAATAGGTGGCATATTCTTCCGGCACCCAGGAATCTTTCCCGAAGAGGATCCTGTCCTGGTACTTTTCGAAAAACGCGCGCGCCGTTTTGGGCTGACGGCCCAGTTCGGCGATCACGGCACCGAATTCCACCACGATGTTGGGCATATCGTCCATCAACCGGGAAAGTTTGGCCAGATCGTTTGCGTACCATCCGAAGTGCGCGTCGATGAACGTGGTTTTGGGATGTTTTTTGAACATCCGGTGCTGCTCGGCGATAAGCGTTTCCCAGGGCGCGGGATTATCGGGCCCGCGTTTGCGGCCGGGATGCGTCACGATCTCCAGCCAGCGCTCGTTGTGCTCGTCTACCGGGTCCCAGAAGGGTTTGGGATCGGCGGTGTGGATCAGCACCGGGATTTTCAGCTCGCCGCACTTGGCCCAGATAGCGTCCAGCCGGGGATCGTCGACCGCCACGCGGTTGCCTTTATTATCTTTCACGCTGAGGCCGAGGTTCTTGAAAACCTTCAGTCCCCCCGCACCTTCGCGCACATCCTGTTCCAGCTGGGCCACGGCTTTGGCCGTCCATCCCTCCTCACCGATCCCATTGAAATTAATATTATGGAACACGAGGAAACGCTTCGGCGCGCTGGCTTTGATGTTATCCGTCATGGCTTTCAGCCCGCTGCCGTTGCCGCCGCTGAGATTCACCATCACGCGCATATTGAGCTTGTCCATAGCACTGGTCAGGTTCCCGAGCGATGCGGAGCCCATGTTCCATTGGTGGTTATGGACGTCGACAAAGGGGAATTTAGCGCGCGACAACGGATGTTCCGGCACTTTCAGCGTGGATACGGGATCGTACTTTTCGAAATCCATTTTCTGCTGCGCGATGGCGGCGGCGGAGCACAGGAGGCAACCGGCGAGGGCATAAGTTCTGAGCATAAGCGTTACGGGTAAGATAGCGCACTAAATCTACACATTACACCGGATTCTGCAAGCCGGAAATGACGAGCGGCGATCAGGGCGCTTCGGGCACAGGGTCCGCCACGGCCGGCTGCGCGGGATCGTAGATAGCGACGCCCACCCTTGAATCGGCGCATCCATAATACAGGTACCACTTCCCGCCGAGGTAAGCCATCCCTTCGATGAACACCGTTCCATCGCGGTACTGACCGCTTTTCTCGAAAGGCGCCATGGGCCGGAGGAACGGCACGTCCAGCCGGGCGATGGGTTTCGTAGGGTCCGCCGCGTCGAACAGCACCTGGCCGGCGCAATAGGCATTGGCGTTGAAACGGGGGTCGCGGTTGGGGCCGGATTTGTTCTTCCCGTTATAGAGCAGCAGGATGCCGGACGGGGTTTTGATGGCCGGCGGCCCGCATTCCGTGAGGTCGCTGTCGAAATACCCGTTACGCGGACGGATAAACGCCTTCAGCTCGCCCGCCGCGTCCACCACGGGCTCCCAGTCGGTCAGGTTGTCTGACCAGGCGCCGTACACCCCGTTTTCGCCCCAATACATGAAATATCGCCCGTTGATCTGTGAGATCACCTGTTTTCCATCCAGGATTTCCGTCACCAGCGAAGCGGATTTGCTCCACCGTTCCCCGAACTTCCCATTAAAAGCCTTCGCGAAAGCGGGCCCGTGCTTCTGCCAACGCACCAGATCGCGCGAGGTGGCCACGCCCAGCCGTGCGATCTTGCGGTTCCATTGGGTGTAGAGCATGACGTACAGTCCGCCGGGCGTTACGGCCACGCGCGGGTCTTCGCACCCGCCGGGGTATTCGTTTACCTGCTGGCTGTCTGGCCCTGGAAAAAGTACCGGCGTGCGCATCCTGTCAAAAGCAATGCCGTCGCGGCTTTCGGCATATCCGAGGCGGGAGGTGCGGAACCCGATGCCCACACCCGATTTGTCTTCCGCACGGTACAGCAGCACGATGCGCCCGTCTTTCACCGCCGCGGCGGGATTGAACGTGTCGTTGGATTCCCAGGCCACGGAGTCGCCGCGCATGGGGCACCAGAATTTTACAAGACTGTCGGGGGAAATGACGGGATTGACGCCTTCGGGCCTCACGAACCCTCCCATGGCCCAATCGGGAAGGCGATGCTGTGCGATGGCGGGTTCCAGGCTGAGCATTAACCATAGTACCGCCAGAAAACGTGGAATTTTCATATTCGGAATATACGAAAAAACCCGGCGAATGCATGATTCTCCGGGTTCGTAAGCGGCGTGGCCACGGAGGCCAAGTTACGAAAAGGCATCAACCCGCGCGGCGGCTTTCCTCCTCGCTGCCCGATTTCCGTTCGCGCGCACCTTCCACTTTCGAATTCCCGAAGCGGTAGGTGAACGAAACGTTCAGCGTCCGGTTTTGCCAGCGGTTGTTCACATCGAGATATACATTGTTGAAATCCGCCGTTCCCCGGAAACGTGCGGAAGCGAAAATATCGTTCACGCTTACTTTCAGCGTGCCTTTCTTGTTCATCACCGTTTTCTGCACGCCGGCGTTGGCGGCCCACATCGCTTTCGAGCGCCAGATGCCGTATACGTTGGGCGCCTCGTACCAGCCGCTCAGCTCGATCTTGATCTCCTTGGGCAGGGAGAAGGTGTGGGTGGAATTAAAGTGCCAGGAGAGGCTTTTGGTCGAAAAATCCCCGAGCGAATCGCGGATGTAATACTGGTTATGGAAAATGGCGGCATTGGTGTTCGTATTCCACCATTTCGTGAAATCCACCGGCAGCGTCACTTCCGCCGAAATATTTTTCCGCGTTCCCAGGTTACGGGAAGTGCTCGTCGTCACCCGCGATTTTTCGTTCAGTATCAAATATTCATCGATCACGTCGTTGGTTTGCGAATAGCCTGCGGAGAAAATGTATTTATTTTTAAAAGTGTACGACAGCTCGGTGTTATGCGTGTATTCCGGCGTGAGGTAAGCGTTCCCGCGGAAAAAGGTGTATTTGTCGAGGAAGAACATGAACGGGTTCAGTTGTCCGTATCCCGGCCGGTTGATGCGCTTGTTGTAAGTGGCGCCCACCTTGTGATCGTCCGAGATTTTATAGTCGACGGTGAAGTTGGGGAAGAAATCGGTATAGTTTCTTTTGATCCGGTTTTTAAGCGAAATCGAATTTGCATCGGAGGAAGTATGTTCCACACGGAGCCCGGCGGTCATATCGAGCTTCTTCCAGTTCTTTTTCAGGGTGGCGTAACCGGCTAGCACATTTTCCCGGTAAATGAACTGATCGTATTGGGAATAAACGGGTTTGTACCCGCCGCCAACCATCGAATCGTAGGCCATGTTGTTGTCCGTTTCCACGAAACTCCCTTTGGCGCCCGCTTCCAGCTTGGTTGATTTGTTCAGCGCCTGCACCCAGTCGGCCTTGATGCTGCGGATGGTAATGTGGGTGAAAGGCAGGGTACGAAGGGCGCTCTGGTTCAATATCTGGTGATCAGCTTCGCGGCGCATGCTGTCAGACAGATATGTGTGCATGCGGTTGTAAAATTTCGCATAATCCGCGTCCATGGATAATTCCGACCCCAGTGTATCGATCTTCAGTTTATAGTTCAGGTTGGTGGAAATGCCGCGGAAACGGTTATTCCCCGATACATCAGAATACAGGACGGAATCGATATCCATCCCCGGCCGCCTGATCTCCGTGGCACTGGGCGCCGAGCGCCAGAAAGCGTTGGTATACCCGTTGGCCATCACCCCGATGGTTTGTTTATCATCCAGGAACCAGTCGAACCCGATCTTCCCGGAACGGTTGAGAAAATCGTTTTTCTGGAATACGCTCTGGTGATAATGGAGTGGCTCGTCGCCCCCGGTTTTGCGGTTCAGTTCGCGGGTATTGAATCCCTGGCGGTCGCCGATGTTGAAGTTCCCGAAGGCGTTGAATTTCTTCGTTCTCCAGTTGAGCGTTACGCCCGTGCTGTAATACATGTACCGGCCGTTGCCTCCCGAAAGGCTCACCGATCCGTTGAAGCCCGTCAGCTGGCCTTTTTTCGTCTTGATGTTGATGATGCCCGAAGATCCGGCGGCATCGTATTTCGCACCGGGACTGGTAATTATTTCGATGGCAGATACGCCCTCTGCGTTCATGCTTTTCAGCAGTTCGGCGAGCGCGTCGTTAGACAGGTAGGTCAGTTTTCCGTCGATCATCACCGTTACGCCCTGTTTGCCTTTCAGGACGAGGTTATCGTCTTTATCCACCGTAACGCCCGGTGCGCGGCGAAGGAGGTCGAGCACGGAGTTGCCGGCCGCGGCCACGCTGCCTTCGACGTTGAGCACGGTTTTTCCTTCCGCGCGTTCGATGAAGGGTTTCTGCGCCGTTACTTCAACGCCTTTCAGGCTTTTGGGAGCGGCCTGGAGTACGAGAGCTTTCAATTCCACGTTTTTCTCCTGCAGCTGGAAAGCGGCTGTGCGTGCGGTGGTGAACCCCATCTGGGAGGCTTCGATGAAATATTTCCCGGGGTTGACGGACTCGAACTGGATTTTGCCGTCGGTATCGCTCATCTGTCCCTTCACGAGCGAAGAATCTGCGGCCTTTTTCACGACCACACTGGCGAAAGGAAGCGGGTTCCCTCCGGCGTCGGTGACCTTGAGGTAGATGTTGCGTTGCGCAAATGAGACGGAGGTGCACACAATGAGGATCAACACGGTTAGAATGGAGCGGAGTTGCATAACAAGGTTAAATAATAGTTGCTGTAAGGATGACGATATTAAAGTTCGGGCGGATTCACGGTTTTCACGGGCCGTTCATCCCAAATCCGCGCTACTGGATTATTTGACGGAAGAATCCTGCGGCAGCGGCGTTCTTTATAAAGACGTGCCGTTGTGCCGATAGTTTCAGGCAAATGACGGGTGGTTGGGATGACCGATGAGTGGCAGGAAACGGCACGGCACCGGCAAACGATTGCGGGCAACGTGCAGCGGGTACGTACCGCCACGTAGGCAACTAGAAATAACAGCTTGATTTATATATCGATACAGCCGGAAAGCAACCCCGAAACGCCCGGCTGCACTGCAAACAGGCTACCTGAAAGGGGGTATTGTGCCAGGTCGGTTTCCTTAGCTGCGGTAGTGATTACCAGGGTGTCGAGACCGGGGCCGCCGAAACAGCAGGCCGTTGCATTGGGAACGGGGATTTCTATGAAGTTGATTTGTTCGCCGGTGGCAGGGTTATAGCGCCCAACGCCGAAGCCGCCCCACAGCGCGACCCACAGCATGCCCTCTGCGTCGCAGGCCATCCCGTCTGGCAAGCCCGATGCGGGAAGAATGGTGATGATGGCGCGCCCGTTGGCGATCGTGCCGTTTTCCGCGAAGTCGAATGCCACGATGGTTCGGGCAAGACTGTCGGTGTAATACATCGTTTTGCCGCCGGGGCTCCAGGTGATGCCGTTGGAACAGGCTGCTGCGGGATAGCGCACTTCAGCGCTCCGGGTTTTCCCGATCACATAAAGATCGCCGCCGCCTGCGCGGTGATCGAAAGTGGTGGTGCCGATCCAAAGGCGGCCCTGCGCATCGGCGGCGCCGTCGTTACAACGGAGACCGTTCCAATGCAGGCCCATGTCTGTAAGCAACGTGGTGTTGCCGTGCAACAGGCTGAGGCGGGAAATGCCGCCGTGGTGGGCGATGATGAGGTGATCACGGTCTTCCGGCAGGGCGAGGGAAACGTGGCGGCCGGGCGGCCATTCGCGGATTTCGCCGTCAGGCGCTTCCCGCACAAAAACCTTTCCGGCGGCAATGTCTACCCATATCCAGCGGTTATGCGCTGCATCCCAACGCGGACTTTCCCCCAGCATGTTCCCGGCTTCCAGCCACAGCGGCGCCACTATCCTTTCGTGCATTTTCATCGTGCGGAAAATTATTAAATAAAATCCTTGTCTGCACACAATTTCAGCAAAATATCCCTATCTTTCGGGTACGTACCCGAAAATCCGGGTTTCCCAATCCATGGATGGGATAACGATCATGCACACACGATGAAAAAATGGCTTCCTTACCTGCTGCCGGTTTTGCTGCCGGCGGGCGTGCTTTTGTCCTGCAACGGGCCGGGCAAACGATTCAACCAACCCGTAACATCCGCGCTGGAGCTTGATTCCACCACCCTCGGCATTTCCATAGTAGCGGAAAAACTGAACGTTCCCTGGGAAATCTGCTGGGGGCCCGACGGGCATATCTGGTTCACTGAACAAAGCGGCACGGTCAGCAAAATCGATCCCGCAACGGGCGAAAAGCAGCTGCTGCTCACCATTCCCGAAGTATACCGCCACCGTTCCCTGGGCCTGCTGGGCATGGCCGTCCATCCCACAGCACCTTACGTATACCTCGACTACACCCATCGCAATCCCGATTCCTCGATCGTGTCGCGCCTCGTGCGTTACACCCGCGGCAACGATACGCTCACCGATCCTAAAATTCTGCTCGAATTTCCCGGCAACACGGGGCACAACGGATCGCGCGTCATCATCGGGCCAGACGGCAAAGTGTATTTCTCGACGGGAGACGCTGCGCACGATGCATTCGCCGGAGACACGGCCAGGCTCAACGGCAAAGTGCTCCGCCTCAATGCCGACGGCTCCGTTCCGGCAGATAACCCTTACCCGGGGAATTATATATGGTCGCGCGGGCACCGGAATATCCAGGGCATCGCGTTTACCGACCGCGGACAATTGTTCGCATCCGAGCATGGCGATGCTACCGACGATGAGCTGAACCACATTCAAAAAGCTGCATATTACGCATGGCCGCACATCGAAGGGTTTGCCGACCGGGCAGATGAAAAAGCATATGCCGATTCCAATCCTTTCACTCCGCCTGCGATGGCCTGGACGCCCACCATCGCGCCGGCCGGCATCGATTACTACAACCATTCCGCCATCCGCGACTGGCAGAACACCCTGCTGCTCGGAACGCTCAAGGGCGCCAGCCTTCGCGTGATCCGGCTCAACGACGCGCGCGATTCCGTGCTGGGCGAAAAAGTATATTTCACGCAGCAGTTCGGCCGTATCCGCGACATCTGCGTATCGCCCGAAGGCGATGTCTACCTCGCCACCAGCAACCGCGACTGGAACCCCGGCAAAGGGTTCCCCATCCCGGCAGACGATCGCATTATCCGCCTCTCTCCCATCCAGGATTCGAAAGGCCTCACCCTGTTGCCCGGCCCCGCCGCCGCGCCGGCAACGCCTGTGGCGAAAGGCCCCGCGGTCTACAAAAGTTATTGCGAAGCCTGTCACAAGGCAGACGGGAAGGGCGTTCCCGGCTCGTTCCCCGCGCTCGAACACAGCAAGGTAGTAACGGGCAAACCGGAAGCCTTGCTGCATATCCTGCTGAACGGCAGCAAATCCCCGGCAACGGAGCAAATGCCCGCGTTCCGGTTTTTGTCTGACGACGATATCGCGGCCGTGGCCACCCATATCCGCAGTTCGTGGAGCAACAGGGCAGGCGCCGTTGCGCCCGAAGCGGTGAAATCATTACGGAAACCGGCGAAGTGAAGATGAAAACCAACCGGCATCACGAGGCCCTCCTGCGCGGAGGGCTTTCTTTATTCGGTGAAGGCGAGCAATCGCTGGCGGGTGATGACCAATACGCCCCTTTTCCGCGGGTCCTCATGATCGAGTTGGGCCATGGAGGCGGTAGACTGTTCCGCCAGCCATGCGATGAATTCTTCCCGGGAACGAAACCGGCGCGGGCGTTGCATGACGCCTTTGTACAGCTCACCATAAAGGAAATCCCCGAAATCGTCTTTCTCCATGCCCATTCCGCAATACCCCGGCCGGCGGTAGCCGATGGAGCATCCTTCTTCCAGGCGCGCGGCCACGTTTCCGGCGAGCGTATCGCCGAATGGCAGGGTATCCTGCGCCAGTGCTTCGATGGTAGGTTGCGGTTGCATTGCGTTCCCGGTTTGGATACATGAAAATAACGGGATTGGCGGACATAAAAAACGGGGGCGAGGATAAATCCCCACCCCCGCGATCGTCTATGTGTACAAAAGTTTTTACGCGAATCGGATATAGAAAAACAGGACCGCCGCCGTGATGATGGCCCACCAGAACGCGGGGTTGCGGATGCCGCGGTTCATGGCGCGCTGGTCTGCAGGGAGCTGCAGGCTTTCCCTGTTCCAGATGAGCCCTGCCAGTTCTCCGGCCGGTTTGGGCTTGGTGACCAGGCTCACGACAACGCAAACGATCATGCAGGTCCAGAACACGATGCCGGTGCGGTTGAAAAACGGCATACCGGGCATGGCGCGGTCCAGGATGACCGATAGCGGGATGGTGAGGGCCCCTGCGGCGAGGGCGCCCGCATTGGTAGTACGTTTCCACAGAATACCGAGCAGGAACATGGTGGCGATGCCCGGGGTAAACCAGCCATAGGCGTTCATCAGGTAAAGGAATACCGGTTTTTCGCTATGCCGGATGAAAAGCGCCGAACAGGCTACGCCCACGACTATTACCACCGCGCCGGAAATCTTCCCGAAACGGACGGCTTCCGCATCGGTCGCGTTTTTCCGGAAGTAAGGCAGGTAAATATCGTTGGTGAGGATGGAAGTGCAGGAATTAATGGCCCCGCTCAGGTGCGACATCACCGCCGCAATAAGCCCCGCCATTACGAGCCCCACGAGGCCGGACGGTAACAGATTCGCCACCAGCACGGAAAACAGCTGATCGGGTTTCTCCAGGTCGGGAAAAAGTTTCGGTGCCACGAGCGCCGGAACGGTGATGATGAGCGGCACGAGGAATTTCAGGTAATCGCCGAACACCACGCCCATCCGCGCATGCCATTCGTTTTTCGCCGCCAGCACGCGCTGTACGAGGAACTGGTTGGTAGCGCAATAGAAAACGCTGATGCAGACGAGCCCGCCGAGGTACATCGTCCACGGGAAATCGGGATCGGTATGCGGCAGGATGAGGTCCCAGTTTTTAGTGGTTTCCATCACCGCGGAAATGCCGCCGGCTTTGGAAACGGTCGCGAAAGTAAGGATGATACCGCCCAGCACCAGCACGCCGAGCTGCAGCATTTCCGTCCAGATAACGGCGCGAAGGCCGCCCAGCACGGTATACACACCGGTCAGCAGCGCAAGCACGATCACACAGGGCATGATATCGAACCCGAAAAGCGTATTCAGCGAAACGGCCCCGAGATACAGCACCGCGGCGATTTCCACGAAGATGTACGTCAACAGGATGAGGCCCGCGTAAGTAGTACGCGCCGCACCACTGAACCGCCTTTCCAGGAATTCGGGCACGGTATAAAAACCATTCCGGATATAAAACGGCAGGAAGATCCACAGCAGCGCGTTGAATCCCAGCAAAATGGCGCCCCATTCCATGGCTATCGCCACGAAACCGCGGTTGTATGCGGCGCCCATGGCGCCTACGAGGTGATGGCTGCTGATGTTGGCGGCAATAATGCTGCCGCCGATCATCCACCAGGACATTTTATCGCCCGCCAGGAAATAATCGCGGCGCGTCTTTTGGTTTTGACGGGAGGCGTAAATGCCCAGGGCTATCACCCCCAAAATGTATACACCGAAAATAACGGCGTCGAGAGCTGTCAATTGGAGATTCATGCGTGGCTGTTCAGTTGATGGGAAATGTCGATCGCGGTGCGTGTGAGCAGTTCCAGGCCGCCTTCCGCGAAAGGCGTTTGCCAGACGGCGTATGCATCCCGCTCATAGTGACCGGCCGGCGGCAGATATCCCGCGTAACCGTTCACGATGTTGATAACCGCTACCGGCGCCGGCGCCAGCTCACGGCGTAGCGCTATTTGAAAGCCGGAATAGGCTTCGTTGGGCTGGCCGGCGAGGAAAGCGCCTCCCAGTTTCCAGACCCATAGCGGCATGTCGGCATGGGGACCGTCGCCAAGGGATTTGCGGATGCCCCGCTGCCGCCACAGGCGCTCCTTGCGCACGTGGTCTTCGCAGGCCGCCCATTGCGCCTCGATTTCTGCGAGGGTGGGCAAATCTTTCAGCGGCATGGAGATCAATTTCATTTCGGTTTTGAGATCGGAGGAAGGTGAAAATCCGCTTTCGCGCCAGATCCCCAGCGGCGCACCGGATTCCACGGCGCCCTGGTACACGAGTTCCCTGCCGGCTGGCAACATTCCGCCGAGCGAGGAAAGCACGGCGTGCCCGAGCTGACGGCCGTACCGGTCTGCCAGCGCGGTATCGCCACTGTATTGCTCCCCGGGCGAAAGCTCCCCGGAAGCGCCCTGCAGGAAAAGGCAGGGCGCCCCGGTGGCCGATTCTACTGTTTCCCGCATGGCGCCTACATAATCGGGCGAAATCAGTTCGTTGTCCCAGGCCAGTGTGGTGGGATGGCAGGCGTAATTGACGATCGTTCCGAGCACTTGCCCGTCTGCGGAAGTAATACGCCCGGTGAGGAGGGTATCGTCTGCCGGAATTTCAGGGTTCATGCCCACCACAAACCGCTTGCCGCCCGGCTCGGGCAGATCACGGTTCACGGCCAGCGTGCAATGCCCGTACGCCCAATCGAGCGTAGCGGGAACCGCGGAAGCAAGTGCTTCGCTTGCTGCTGCGATGGCCATTTCGCGGACGTGGCGGAGATAGGGAACGATGAATTCCCCGCCGGGTTTTACGGCGTCTTCGCTGAAAGTGCCTGGTCCTGCGTGGGTGTGCGACAGGCAGAACATGAGCCGCGAGGCGTGCAGTCCGAGGGCGGAGAGGATGCCTTCGCGCAGTTCCCTTTCGTCCTGCGCGCTTTTCCACCAGCCCAGATCCGCGCCGATGAGCACCAGCGGACCCGAAGTTGCGTCCGATTTGAACACCGTGCATACAAGCATAAGCGGCCGGTGGATGCCGGCGGCCACGTCGTGCCGCGCCGCGCCCCAGTTCCGGGCGAAGATGCCGACGGGTGGTGTTATATCTCTTTGTGCCACTCCGATGATGCCGGCGAATGCGGCGGGCCGGAGTGGCGCCATGGCAGAACGGTGCATGGTAAAGGAATTCGTTTAGCGTAATAAGTTGAGGCCGCCGTCCATCAGCAGCGTGGAGCCGGTGATATGGCGGTTTTGCGGATCGCAGAGTTTGACGATCTCCCGGGCGATTTCCGCGGGCGTGATCAGTTTGCGGACGGGCGTTTTCCGGGCGGCGGCTTCCCGCTGCTCGGGGGCTTTTTCCCATACCTGCCGGCTCACGCCGGCGTCTACGTACCCCGGCGCGATCTCATTGACCATAATGCCATGGGGCGCCAGTTCCAGTGCCATGCTTTTGCTCAGCATCCGCATGCCTGCCTTGGAAACAGCATACGCCGGGATGCCGGGATGTACCGCTTCCGCCGCCCAGCTACCCACATACACGATGCTGCCAGCTAGTTGCAGCTCCAGCATGCGCCGGGCGGCGGCGCGCGTGAGGTAGAAAGCGCCATTCAGGTTGATGTCGATCTCGCGCTGCCACTGGTCTGCCGTTACGTCGAACAGCCCGGCGATGGTCACGGTAGCTGCATTCGCCACCACCATGCGCACCGGCCCGAGGGCCGCTTCGGCAGCGGATATCCAAAGTTCTACCGCTTTGGGGTCAGACACGTCTACCCGCGTATAAAGGGCTGCCACGCCCCTGCTTTCGATCTCCAGAAGCAGCGGCGCGGCCCTGTCCTCCGGCAATACGTCGCCGATGGCGATATTGGCGCCAAGCGCGGCGAAAGCCCTCGCCACGGCGCTCCCGATATCTCCCAAACCTCCGCTTACCGCGAGTGTTGTACCGTTGAACATATGAATGTTTTAATTTGTCTTTTTCTGATTACCAGTCGCCCACGGCGCCGTCGCGGTAGAAGCTCCGTTGCAGCACTTCCTGTTCGAAAGGATACTTCTTCACTACCGCTTCGTTGATCTCGATGCCGAGGCCCGGGCGGTTGTTGGGTTTCACGATGCGGCCTTTCTTTTCCACCACGAATCCTTCGCTGACCACTTCTTCGCGCCAGGGCACATCGCTGTGCACGCTTTCGCAGATGGCGTAAGACGGGGTGGCAAAACCCAGTTCGATGGAAGCCGCCGTGCTCACGGGCCCTTGCGGGTTATGCGGCGCCAGTGCCACGCGGTAAGCGTCTGCCAGCGCGGCGATGCGGCGCACTTCGCTCAGGCCGCCGCAGTGGGTGATATCGGGCTGCAACACGCTCACGGCGCGTTTTTCCAGCATATCCTTGAAAGCGGCTACGCCCACGAGGCGCTCGCCGCTGGCGATGGGCGTGCTCACCGCGGCCTGGATGGCGGCGATGCCGTCCATGGCTTCGGGCCAGCAAGGCTCTTCGAAGAAGTAAAGTCCGTAGGGCTCGAGGGCTTTCGCGAATTGCATACCCATGAGCGGGCTGGGCCGTGCGTGGCAATCCACCATGATGTCGATGTCTTCACCCACCGCGTCGCGCATGGCTTTTACGCAGGCTTCGGCGTATCGGATAGGGCGCAAACCTTCGAGGGGCATGGTTTCGGGAACAGCCATTGATTTGAAAGCCGTGAAACCCTCTTCCACCGCCTGCTGCGCCAGTTCGCCAAACCGATTGGCGTCGTCGGCGCGGGTTTCGTAGAAATCCTCCATCTTGCCGCCACCGAGGTGACAGTACAGCCGGATGTAATCGCGGACGCGGCCGCCCCAAAGCTCGTGGCAGGGCACGTTATGGATTTTGCCGAGAATGTCCCACAGCGCGAGATCGATGCCGGAAATGGCCGTGCCGCGCACAATGCCGTTGCCGTGCCAGAAGTGCTGGCGGTACATCATTTGCCAGAGGTATTCGATGCGCCGGGGGTCTTCCCCGATGAGCAATTGCGAAATATCCTCGATGGCGCCTACTACGGAACGGGTATGCCATTCCAGCGTAGCTTCGCCCCAGCCGTACAATCCGGGCTGGTCGGTGATCACCTTGACGAAGATCCAGTTGCGCATCCGCGCATGGCAGACCTGCGTTTCAATTGCCGTTATTTTCATATGGCCGCAACGATTTTTTGTGTTTTTTCCAATGTTTCCGCAATGTCCGCTTCGGTGTGCGCGTAAGAAATACTGCCCTGTTTGATGGGTGTGGGGAAATTGAAAATCCCTTCACCGATCAGCTTTTCACGATACAGTTTGTCGAACGCGAAATCATGGCTGGTAGCGATGTCGTGAAAATCCACGGGCACATGGTCCATGAAATACACGCAGTACGCCGAGCCCTGGCGCGCCACGTAAAACGGACGGCCCTTTTCCGAGAAAATACCGTTCAATCCTTTTTCCAGCATAGCGCCGAGCCTTTCCACATGTCCGTACACATCCGCTTTCGGATCTGCCAGTTTTTCAACCGTGGCGATGGCGGCTGCGGTTGTGAGCGGATGTGCGTTGTAAGTACCGGCGATGAGCACTCTTTTCTTTTTCTCCGGATGGATGAAATAATCCATGTACTGCTTTTTCCCGGCGATCACGCCCATGGGGTAACCGTTGGCCACGGCCTTGCCGAAAGAACTGAGGTCGGGCGTAACGCCGCAGATGGACTGATACCCGCCGATCGCGTGCCGGAACCCGGTTTTCACTTCGTCGAAGATAAGGAGGAAACCTTCTTTGTCGGCGAGGACGCGGATGGCCTGAAGGTACCCGTCTTCCGGTTTGAGAATGCCGACGTTCTGGAGGATGGGCTCCATGATGACGCAGGCTACCGGGTAACGTTTGAGCACGTATTGAATGGAATCGATATCGTTGTAGTTCACTACATGCACGAGGGCCTGGTGGCTGGCGGGGATGCCGGCCGACAGCGGATCTATCGGGTATTCTCCCGGGCTCACGCGGGCGCCGATGTCTGACAGGGCGCTGATCACGTTGCAGGCCACGTCGTTATGCCAGCCGTTGTAGCCGCCCTGCATCACGATCACATGGTCTTTGCCGGTAACGGCGCGGGCGATGCGGATGGCGTGATAGGTGGCTTCGGAGCCGGTAGTGGTGATCTGGACGCTGTCTGCCGAGGGCACGTGCTTCACGAACAGCCCGGCGAAAATACCTTCCAGGTTGGTGGGGCCGGCGCTCATGAGGAGCGAATCGGCGTTCAGGGCGGCGGCTACGGCCCTGTTCACATCGGCATCGTTATGACCGAGGAACGCGGCGGCGAAGCCCGCCTGGTAATCGATGTACTCGTTGCCTTCGAGGTCCCAGACCCGGCTGCCTTTGCCTTTCACGAAGCAAATGTTAGGTTCGGATTTGCGGTTCAGCGATACCACGCCGCCGGGAATCCATTTTTCATTCTCCTGTAATAATGCGGATGATTTGGGCCATGCATTCATAAACTGTACGGTTATATTCTAAAAAAGACTTTTTCCATCGTTGCGCCGCGGGCTTCCATTCCGCCCCGGCGATCGTTGCACACAGTACGTACGGTCGGCGCGTCCTGTACATTCAAAAAAAGACGCTTATATGGTGCGCCCGTTTGAAAATGACCAGCCGGGAGGCATTCCTCCCGGCCTTTGGTCATC
The DNA here is from genome assembly GCF_003958645.1 of Chitinophaga rhizosphaerae. GTDB lineage: Bacteria > Bacteroidota > Bacteroidia > Chitinophagales > Chitinophagaceae > Chitinophaga > Chitinophaga rhizosphaerae. The sequence goes on along the minus strand of NZ_RXLO01000013.1, from coordinate 40,229 downwards.
CCCACTTTCTCCATGGCTGCCTGAGCAGCACTGCTATCGTACCTTTCATCTTCTCCTGCGCTGCCACAGGAGCAAATGCTCACTTCCGCAAGCCACCGCTGCGTCGTTTCCGTACAACCCTCCGCGAAAGTGAACCTGTCTTTCATCTACGCTATTTTTTATATCCTTCGTTCTGATCCATCACACCGGGATCGTATTGATCTGCCTGGCGCTGCGGGATGGGGAATACCGTCATGTACGACTGCGGGCTGAGGGTCACCGTTTCGGCCGCGTTGTTGGCGGGTACGTACAGGCGCTCTTCCTGGGTCATTACGGTGAGGTACTTGCCGGTGCGCACGAGGTCGTACCAGCGGTCTCCCTCGAAAGCGAGTTCCAGCTGGCGTTCCAGCAGCAGTTTATCGAGGAAGTCGTTGGCGTTCGCGATATCCGTGGCGGTATAATTGTGGCTCGTTCCGGCGAACGCTCTTTCGCGAACGCGGTTCAGCGCCGTGAGCGCACCTCCCTTATCACCGGAATGATACAACGCCTCCGATTGCAGGAGCAACACTTCCGCGAAGCGCATCACCGGCAGATCGAGGCCGGAAGTATTGTACAGGTGCTTGTTGGCGTATTTGCTGACGTAGGGATAAAAAGTCGGCGGATCGTTGGGCGCGGTAGGCGTTACCAGCCAGTCGGTAATTGTTTTGGCCTTACGGGTATCGCCGGCTACGTAGCGCTTGTTGAGGCTCCATGAAGGCAGCGCCGTTTCCACGCCACGTTCCACGATGCCGTAGACACCGCCGTTGGGGATGAACGCGGTAGACAGGGTTTGCCCGTTCACGCTTTCCACATACTTCACCGCGAAAACGGTTTCGCTGTTGTCTTCCGTTGCCGGGTCCCACAGGGTGGCGAAGTTTGGCACAAGGTTGTACCCGAAATCGTTCACCGCTTTATTCAACACTTCTTTTGCGTTGTTATAATCTTTCCGGTAGATATACACTTTACCGAGCAGGGCCGTGGCCGCGCCTTTCGACGTTCTGCCCTTTTCCATGTTCGCTGCCGGCGGCAGTTTTTCCACCGCGTCTTTCAAATCGGCGATGATAAGGTTGTACACTTCATCCACCGAAGCGCGGCGCTGGGCGCGGGCTTCCTCGATGGAAACCTGCGCCGTGACCAGCGGCACGCCGCCGAAAGTGCGCACCATGTCGAAATACAGCAATGCACGGAGGAATTTAGCCTCGCCGATGTACTGGTTCTTCGCATTGCCGGCGTAGTCCTTCGGCTTGTCGATGTTCAGCAACACCTGGTTGGCGCGGTAAATGCCGGCGTAGTTGGATTCCCAGAAGTTGCCAAGCACGTTGTTCTCGGTATTCATCGTCAGTCCGTCGAGATCTACCGCTCCCGCGATGGGCGTGTTGGTAGACATGTAGAGGTTGTCTGACGGGGCGTCCATGATAATGTAATCGGTCATCCGGCGCGCCTGGAGGTTGCTGTAGATGCCGATCACGGCTTTATTCATTTCGGAGGATGACCTGAAGTAATTGGTAGTCGTCAGTATGGACTCCGGTTTCATGTTCAGCAGCGCATCATGACAACCGGCTGCGCCGATGAGAATTGCGAGTGCCTGCAGGGAGAAAAATATTCTTTTCATACTGATTGCGATTAGAAGTTAAAGTTGAAACCAATGGCGTACACACGGCTGATAGGCTCGGAACCGGAGTTATAACCGGGACGACTGTTCACGCCGCCGATTTCACCGAGGGTGCTGCCTTCAGGATTATAACCATGGAATCCTTTTTTCGTGAAGATGAAAGGATTGCCGGCGGAAAGATAAGCGCGGAACGAATTGATGCCGAGGCGTTTGAACGCAGCATCGGGCAGGGTGTAACCCAGGTTGATGTTGCGAACGGCCAGGAAGCTCGCGTCTTCGATATAGATGTCGGAACCAGACTGGCGGGTAAGCGTGCTGAGCGCGGAGCCGGGCATTCTGCCGTCGCCGGTTTCAGAATCAGACCACCACTGGTTGGCCACGATGGAGCGGCGCATGGCACCGAGCAGCGCGCCCTGGTAGAACTGGTTTTCGTACGTGAACATTTTGGCGCCGAGGGAAGCCTGCATGGCGATGCTCAGATCGAAGTTCCTATACGTGAAATTGTTCACCATGCCGAGGATGGCTTTGGGCTGGAAGTTGCCGAGCAGTTGCTTGTCGGCCGGCGTGATAAAACCATCGCCGTTGGTGTCTTCAAAAATCGGGTTACCGGGTTTGGTGCCCGCCAGCGAAGGATATTTGCCGAGCGAAGCGGCGTCGTTAAACACGCCGATGGTGCGGTAGCCATAGTAGGAGAACATCGGCTCCCCCACCCGCAGTATCCACGACATCTGCGTGGTGCCGTCGGTAGAGATGCGCTCTTTCACGCCGCCCAGGTCTTCTACCCGGTTCTTGTTCATCGCCAGGTTGAAGTTCGTTTGCCAGGTGAAGTCCGGTTGCAGGATGTTCCTGGTCGTCAGTTCGATTTCGAACCCCCTGTTGCTCACGTCCCCGATGTTGCTCAGGCCGCTCACGAAGCCGGTGCTGGCGGGTACGGTTACCTGGTATAGCAGGTCGTAGGTACGTTTGCTATAATAATCGGCCACGATCTGGATACGGTTTTTCAACAGGCCGATCTCGATACCCACGTCCCAGCCCCTGGTTTTCTCCCAGCCCAGGTCGTTGTTTTCGAAGTTGGATTGCGCCTGGCCCTTGATCGGGGTGTTGTTGGGCGAATAGATGGCGTCCTTGATCTGGCCGAGGTACTGGAAGTCGCCGATGTTGAAGTTACCGGTGATGCCCCAGCTGCCGCGCACTTTCAGGTCGCTCACAACGTGCAGGTCTTTCATGAAATCTTCCTGTTTGATGCGCCATGCCACGGAAGCCGAGGGGAAGTAGCCCCATTTGTTGTTGGCGCCGAAGCGGGAACTGCCGTCTGTACGGATGGATGCAGACAGGAGGTATTTTTCCTTGTAGCCATAATGCACGCGGCTGAAGTAGGAAACGAGGCCCCAGGCGGAGTTCGCGGTATACGATTTGGTTGGGTCGATTACAGCGTTGTTGAGCGTGTGGATCGTTTCGTTCACGAAAGAATTCGGTACGGCGTACATGTACGAACCTTTGGAACGGTTTTTCTGGTAAGACGCGCCGGCGATGGCCGACAGGTCGTGCCCGCCGCGGAACGAAGTGTTGTAGCTCAGTACGTTTTCGTTCAGCATGTTGATGTTGGAGGTGCTGATGTCGTTACCGTTATTCTGGAAGTTGGACAGTGCATAGCTGGTCTGGAAGAAATCGGAATTGTTGTAGGCGATGGTGGAACCTACAGACGAGCGGAGGGAAAGCCCTTTCGCCAGGTCTACTTTCAGGTATGCTTCGCCCACATTGGAGAAGGTGGCGCCATAGCTGTAGGTGCCGTTGAGGATCGCGGAAGGGCTCGTTTGGCTGGAAACCGGACCGCCCCAGTAATCTTTCGGGCGGGGATAGGTGCCGTCGGGCCGCTGCACCTCCACGAAGCTGGGGATCTTGGCGAAATCGCTCATCACGCGGTCTGTCATGCGGCGCTTGCTGTAAGAGGGGTTCAGCATGAAGCCGATGGAAACGGCTTTGCTGGCTTTCACGTCCACATTGGCGCGCACGCCATAGCTTTTGAACCAGGTATTTTTCATCGTTCCGATCTCGTCTTTATACGTACCGGAAACGTAATACGTCATTTTTTCGGTGCCGCCGCTTGCGGAGATGTTGTAGCTCTGCATGGGCGCGGTCTGCATCACTTCGTCCTGCCAGATCACGTTGGCGCCATTGTTCAGGACGGGGTTAACCTGGTAGGTGGCGGGGCGGCGGGCGTCTCCCCAGACCGGGATGGAGATATCGGCGTTGGGATTGGCCCATCGCCATTCGCGGTTCTGGAATTTCACGGCGTAGTCGTAGTACTCCTGGCCGGTCATCCAGTCGTCGTGCAGGCGGGATTTGGAAATACCGGCGAAACCGTTGAAGTTGAAACGGGTTTTACCGGCCGATCCTTTCTTCATGGTCACGATGATCACACCGCCGGCGGCGCGGGAGCCGTAGATGGCGGCGGAGGATGCGTCTTTCAGTACTTCGATCGACTGAACATCGTTCATATTGATCATGCCGAGGTTGCCGCCGGGTACGCCGTCGATCACCACGAGCGGTTCGTTGCCGGCGTCGATGGAGCTGGCGCCGCGGATGCGGATGGTGGGCGCCTGGCCGGGCTGGGCGCGGTTTTGGGAGATGTTCACACCGGCGAGGCGGCCAACGAGGGCGGCTTCGGGTCGGCCGGCGGGCACCTGGTCGAGAATGGTGTTTTCGACTTTGGTGACGGCTGCGGTCACGGAACTTTTTTTCATGGCGCCGTAGCCGATCACAACGGTTTCGTTGAGCATGGTTTTGCTTTGGGAAAGCGTGATGCGGATGTTGGTCCTACCACCTACCGGCACTTCGGTCCTGTCGTAACCGATGTAGGAAACCACGAGTACGGCGTTGCTGGCGGCGCGGATGGAGAATTCGCCGGTGGGGGCAGTGGCGGCGCCATTGCTGGTGCCTTTCACGACGATGGTGACGCCGGGAAGCGGCGTTTGACCGATGCTGTCTACCACGATCCCTTTGATCTCGTGGGCATCCTGGGCATAGGCGGGCCGGGTGGAACAGATGCCGGCGAGCGCGACGAGTAACCCAAAGAGGTAAAGGTGTCTTCCTTTCATGATGCTTTGGTTAATAAAATGATGCGATTAAAAAATGATGCGTCGCGCCACTGCGCGAAGTCTTAGCTGGTCTCGGACTGCCGGGGAAGAAAAGGGGGCAAAGCCTTCCCTGTCCGCCCGACAGCAGCGTTTCTCATGTGGTATTTTAAAAATTCAAATGTTGGCTAATGCTAAACCCCTGATCGATCCGCCAAGGCCGGGTACGTACACGCAACTACTGCAAACAATGCCGGTGCTTTCCGCTTTTTTTGCTCCGGGTACGTACACGTAATATGAACGTGGTTTTCCTGGCGAATGTCCTTTCCGAATAAATCCGGTACGTACCTGCTGATCCATAACATGATTTCCCGGCAATTTTCCTCCCGAAACAAGTTCCGGGTACGTACACGTATTTTAAACGATGTCTACAAATATAAATTTCTTTCGTAAACAAAAAAATAAAAAGGAAGAAAAATTCGGGCTACATCGATCCTGTAAGCAAATTTTATTGATAAAATGTAAACGATTTTTCGTGACAGCATTTATCCTGTCACAATAGAGGGAATCTGACAGGGCCCGTTCGCCGGGAAGCCTATCTGTCAAATCAGCCCCAAAGCCGTTTCCTCCCCTCTTTCGAGATGCTTCACCAGCGTGGATTGTGCCAGCTTGAGGTCTTGCTTGCGGAGGGCGTTCACGATCTGGCGGTGCTCACGGTCCGTTTGCGCATAGTCATCCATCAGCATCTTGCCCAGTTTCATATGGAAAAGCGGGATGTTGCTGAATTGGTACAGCTCCATCAGCTTGGCGTTACAGGCCCCGGAGATGAGGGTTTCGTGGAACTTCATGTCCGCATCGCAGGCACCGCCGAGATATCCCTTTTCGACCATGGCGGTAAAGTCTTCGCAGATTTTATCGAGTGTATCCAGCAAAGCCGCGTTGGGCTTTTGCGCCAGGAGGCGGAGCGCCCCCAGTTCCAGGAGCTCCCGCAGCTCGCGGATCTCCTTGATATCGTTCGGGGTCATCGACTTCACGAAATATCCACCCTTTTCACCGAAAACAACGAGGTTTTCTCCCAACAGGCGCGTCAGCGCCTCCCGCACCGCCATCCGGCTCACCGCCGTTTTGCGCGCCCACTCGTCTTCCTTCAGGCGCATACCCGGTACGAGCTGGTTGGATAGGATCTGACGCCGGAGGTCAACATATACTTTATTCGCTAAGGAATCTGTTTTCATGGGCTATTTTGTATACAAATTTCAGCCGTAAAAGTAAACAAGAAAATCCATACCGTCAAGGTCGCCCTCCTGCTACTCCGGCTGTACATCCTGTAACTGGTACTTGATGGCATATCTCCGGGGCTGGATGGGCCGGCCGATGGCATCCGCCCAAACGTTGGCAAACGCAGCTCCGTAGTAAAAGATAAGTGAAACGTAGAAAACAAACAATAACAATAATACGGTGGAGGCAGACGCCCCGTAAATGCTGTTGATATTGCTGTACGTCAGCATCCAGCGCAGCACCAGCTTCCCGACGTTGAAGAGGATCGCGGTCACGAAAGCGCCTGTCAGCAGCACTTTCCCATTCACCCGGCCATCCGGCAGCAGGTAAAACACGAGCGCGAACCAGAGGGTGGCGGAGAGGACGGAAAGCAGGTATTGCAATGCGCTGTTGTAATACATGCCCACGTCGGGCCAGTAACGCACAAGGTATTCGCCGATAAAGGCCGAAGCCGAATCGCCGACGATCCCCAGCACGAACAATACCCCCGTGCAAAGGATGAGCGCCACGCCTTTCAGCCGCGACACCATGATCCGCCTGAAATTGCCGCGGACCACCGGCCGGATGCTCCACAGCTGGTTCACGGAGCTCGTCATCACCTTGAGCAGCGTAGTGGCCACGAACAACAGGAAAACGAACCCTATCCCCGCGATCAGCCAGTTCTGCGCAATCCCCCGGAACGCCTGCAGCGTTTCCACCACTTCGTGCGTCGCCTCCGGACCGATCACCTCCCGCACCTCGCCGAAGAGTTGCCGCGATATCAGCCGCGGCTCGAACAGCAGGCGCAGCGCCTGGATAATGATGATGAGGATCGCAGGCAGCGCGAACGTCGTGAAAAACGCCGTGGCACCCGCCATCCGCAGGGGATCGTTCACCTGTAATACATGGAACGCTTCCCTGAACGCATACACGAACGATTTCCATCGCCCCGACTTTCCTGTTTCGCTGTTGACCATAAGTGCGGCACCGCCATGGCGGCACGGCGCGAAATTATACATTTTCCTTCAGCCTGCCGTGGATGTAAACCGCATTTTACCACCAACCGCTTTGCCCCCGATACGGAGCGACTTTTACCGGGAAACAGCTCGTATCTCCCTTTCACCAGACTTTCGAAGCCGGCATCATCCGGTATTTTTCGTCTAAGCGTCCTCAAAAAATGCAATGCCCGCAAAGGGTTGGCACACCGGGCCGCGGATTTGCTGCAAATACCGCCCATCAAGCTTCAATCGAAAATGAAAAACCCCGGCATCGGGAAAGAATATCTCAGCCGATCCGCGAAAAGTACAATTTTGACCGGCATTAGCACAATGGACCGTATCCCGGAAAGCCTACTTTTGCAACATGGTTTCAAATAACAACATCCAGGAATACGAAGTCGCCATTGCAGGCGGCTCATCCGCAGGGCTCAGCGCCGCGCTGACGTTGGGGCGGACCTTGCGCAAGACCGTCGTGATAGATGGCGGATCGCCGCGCAACCGGTTTGCGGCCCATGCCCATAATTTCTTCACGCGCGACAATACCCCGCCTTCCGAGCTGCTCCGTATCGCCCGGGAACAGTTGCAGCCGTATGAAACGGTGGACCTGGTAGAAGGGTACATCACTTCCGCGTCAAAAACAGATGGCGGGTTTCTATTGAAAACGCGCGCCGGCGACACGTATTTCGCGAAAAAAATCGTGCTTGCCACCGGTTTGAAAGATGACCTGGACGATATCCCCGGGCTGGAGGAGCTCTGGGGCAACCGCGTCATCCATTGCCCGTATTGCCATGGCTGGGAAGTGCGCCGGCTGCCGGTTTGCGTGATCGCCAACGGCGAAGGCGCGGAGCATTACGCCGTCACTTTATCCAACTGGCATAGCGACATCACTTTCCTCACCCAGGGCGAAAGCCGGATCAGCGCGGAAATGACGGAAAAATTCGTGGAGAAGGGATATAAACTGAACACCGCCCCCATCAAGCGTTTGGAGAAAAATGGGGAAGGCGTGAAGATCACGCTGCAAAACGGGGACGTGCTGGAAACCGGCGCGGTGTATTACCGGCCGCAGAAACTGGTCTACCACAATTCCCTGGCGGAACAACTGGGCTGCGAAATGAGCCCCGACGGCGTGGTGACCGTCAACCCGCTGTTCGAAACCACCGTTCCGGGCGTTTTTGCCGCCGGCGACCTCACGCATGCCGGGCTTCATCAGTTATATATGTCGGCCATGGGCGGACATCTTGCCGGCACCAACGCCAATCGCCAGCTAACGCAGGAGGCCTGGTAATCAAGGCTTGGCGGCGAGTTTGTGTATGTCCCGCACTTCGATGACTTTGCTTGAATAGCCGTTGCGGGAAACTTCGATCATCGCCTTTCCCAACTCCTGCAACGTGCTCGCGAAGCCCGGGAAAAGGGAACGGAAGAAAGGGAACATCCAGCCAAGGTATTTGTAGATCGTGACGAGGTTCTTTTGCCCTTTCGTAGCTTTCAGGAGCCCTGGCCGAAACGCGAAAACTGCGCGGAAAGGGAGCTTCATAAGATCGTTCTCTGTTTTTCCCTTTACCCGCGCCCACATGACGCGGCCACGCTCTGAACCGTCTGTCCCGGAACCGGACACATAACAAAACGCGATATCGGTGTTAACAGCGGCCATCACTTCGGCCACGTGCATCGTGAGCACATATGTTTGCCGGTAATATTCCGGTTCGCTTTTCCCGACGGATGAAACACCGAGGCAGAAGAAGCAGGCGTTGTAGCCGGCAAACTGATCGGCGATGGGCTTGACATTGAAAAAATTCTCGTGGATGATCTCCTTCAGTTTTGGATGACTGTACCCCGACGGTCTGCGATTGATAATCAATACTTTTTCGACAAGCGGGTTTTGCAGGCATTCCAGGAGAACGCCCTCTCCGACCATTCCGGTGGCGCCTGTGAGTATGACGTTGAGGTTTTCTGGCATGAGGGGTTGGATTTTTTCCGAAAGTAACACAAATCCCTCAATACGGCATTCCTCTGGAATGTCCCGCTTTCCGCGAAGCGATCACCGTTCGGCCAACAGCCAGTATCAGCAGCGACAGCAGGGCAGAAACCGCCATGCAGGCGGCCATGGGAAATGCGGTATTCTCCTTGAAAAGACTCACAAACACCGAAGCCAATGCGCCTGCGCCCATTTGCAGCGCGCCCATGAGCGCAGAAGCCGTTCCTGCGTTGCGCGCGAACGGCGCCAGCGAAAGTGCGGCGGTGTTGGGGTTCACGAAGCCCAGACAGCAAAGCAAAACGGCCAACGCGCCGATCGTGCCCCAAAGGCCTAGCCATCCCCCACCCGATCCCCAAACAAATACCAGCGCGGCCACGCTCATCACAGACAACGCCACGGGCAATATCTGCTCGCTGCCGTAGCGTTTCAACAACAAGGTATTTACCTGGCTGGAACCGATAAAACCCACGCTCAGCGCGGCAAACACCCATCCATACGCTTTGTCGGACAATTGGAACACCTGCATGAAAACTTTCGGCGAACCGGAAACGTACGTGAACAATGCGGAAAACGCCACGGCACCGGTGAGCGCATAGGTATAGAATTGCGGCTCTTTCCAAACCGACCAGAAATTACGGATGATGGGCGCCGGCTTGAGCGACAGCGATGTATCCGGCCGGAAACTGTCTGGCAGCCAAAAGATGCACGCCAGCAGCATGAGCGCCCCCATCACGGCGAGTATCGTAAACACAGCATGCCAGCCTACGGCGCTGGTCACATAGCCGCCGACGGTAGGTGCCACCATGGGAGACGCGCCCACCACCAGCATCAGCAGCGCAAATACTTTCGCGTTTTCATGGACGGGGAACAGATCGCGCACCATGGCCACAGCCGCCACCGTAGCCGCACAGGAGCCCACCGCCTGGAAGAACCGCAGCCACACGAGGCCGTCCAGCGACGTGGCGAATGCACAGCCTGCCGAGGCTGCGATATAGAGCAGCAGCCCGATGTACAGGGGCTTCTTCCGACCGAAACGGTCCAGCAGCGGGCCATACAACAATTGTCCGGCGCAGATGCCGATGAAATAACTGGATAATGTCAGTCCCACTCTTTCCACATCCACTCCCAAATCTTCCGCGATAGCGGGAAAGCCGGGCAGGTACATGTCGATCGTAAAAGGGCCCAGCGCGGTCAGGCTACCCAAAATGAGGATCAGCGATAAATAAGTCGAACGTTTCAAACCGGGATTCGAATAGACGGTTGTGCTGCCTGGCCAAACCAAACGGCGCAACAGATGATGAGACAATAAATTTTAATGCAGATGGTGAAGGAGAAGCCCTGCAAAGATAGGAAATTTTCAGGTCCGCAAAATCCCCATTTCAAGCCCCCTCAGTTCCGCAAGCCCTTTCAACCGCCCGATGCCGCTGTAACCGGGATAGGTTTGCTTCGCGAGATCGTCCAGCATCCGGTGGCCGTGATCGGGCCGCATGGGCAGCGAAACGTTGCGCTGGCGCATGGTTTGCGTGAGGGCGCGCACCACACCGTACATATCTACATCACCGTCGAGATGATCGGCTTCGTAAAAATCGCCCCCCGCCAGGCGGCGGATGTTGCGCAGGTGAATGAAATGGATACGGTTGCCCAGGCGTTCGATGATCCCCGTCAAATCGTTATCCGGCCGCACGCCCAGCGAGCCGGTACAGAAACAAATACCGTTGGCGGTTTCGGGCGAAGCGTTTAAAATAGCCAGCAGATCCGCTTCCGTACTCACGATGCGCGGCAGGCCCAGCAAGGGATACGGCGGATCGTCCGGATGAATGGCCAGGCGGATGCCGCATGCTTCCGCCACCGGCGCCACCTGGCGGAGAAAGTGAAACAGGTGCGCCCGGAGCTTTGGCGCATCAATGTCGTCATATTCCGCCAGCGCCCGGAGAACGCCTTCGCGGGTAAAACGGTCGTCGCTACCGGGCAGGCCCAGGAGCGCGTTGTGGAAAAGGGTTTCGCGTTGTTGCGGCGTGAGGGATTGTAGTTTTTTTTCGGCGGACAGGATTTCTTCTGCCGAATAATCCGCTTTCGCACCAGGCCGGTTCAGCAGGAAAAGATCGAACGCGATGAACGCGGCGCGGTCGTAATACAGGGCACGAGCGCCGTTGGGAAGTTCGTAGTTCACGTTGGTGCGCATCCAGTCCATCACCGGCATGAAATTGTACGTAACCGTTGAAACGCCGCATCGGGCGAGGTTTTCCAGGCTTTCAACATATCGTTTGATATGGCCCTGGACATCTCCGCTGGATTTTTTGATGTCTTCATGCACGGGGAGACTTTCCACGACCGGCCAGCGCATGCCTTCGGCTTCGATGAGCGACTTCCTTTTTTCGATTTCTTCAATGGTCCAGGTTTCGCCCACGGGGATGTGGTGAAGGGCTGTCACGACGCCGGTGCAGCCGGCCTGTCGGATATCGCGCAGGGAAACGGGGTCTTTGGGCCCGAACCAGCGCATGGTTTGTTCCATCGGCATGAAAGTGGAATTTTAAGCGGGATTCAAAATGGGGAATTCTGCCTGAAAATCCAAACCGGGAACGCGTTTCCCGCTTCGAAAACGTTTGAAGTCGATGGAAGGGCCATGAATCCGTCGGCCAGGGCCAGCGCGGAAAGGTCGCCCGAGCCCTGGTGAGGGATGGGCAAGGCCTGCAATACCGCTTCGCCGGAAATGTATAATTTGACGGGGATGAAATATTCCACCGGCCGGGCGAACGTCAGTGTTTCGGAGAGTTTCGCCAGCACGGGTTGCGGGTCGGGCAAGCCCAGGCAAACTTCCAGCCACGGCCGGATGTAGCGGGCGTAATTGGTCATGACCGACTGCGGGTTCCCCGGCAGGGCAAACACGACCGGCCCGCCGGGCATTCTGCCGAAGCGGATTTTCTTCCCCGGCTTCTGCCCTACACCGTCCACGATCTTATCCATACCGGCTTCGGCCAGCACTTCGGGGAGATGATTGAACCGCCCGTCGCCCACGGCGCCGGTACAGATCAGTACATCGCATCTATTGAGCAAAGGGAGCAATTCCTCGGCCATGCGCGGCTTTTCATCTGCCAGGTGAACGATATCGGCGGGAATGCCCATTTCCTGCAACCCCGCCGCCAGGCTGTAAACGTTCGACATGCGGACCTGGTGCGGCTCCGGCGTTTCGCGTACTTCCACCAGCTCGTTCCCTGTGGCCACGAGCAGCACTTTGGGCAGGGCGCTTACTTTCACTTCGGCTTTCCCTGTTCCCGCCAGCACGCCGATTTCCGCGGGGCCTATGCGTACACCCGGCTCCAGCAGCGGCTTTCCGGCGTGCGCATCCGCTCCTTTGCGGTGGATGTGATGGCCGGGCTGAATGTCTCCCAGCACGGTGAACCTGCGGAACCCGTCATGCTCGGCAACCTCCAGCTGATCGAACGGAACGATGGTGTCTGTAAGGTCGGGCAATACCGATCCGCGCATCACTTCCATCCCGTCTGCCAGGTTGGCCAGTTGCAGGCGCGGCATGCCGGCGGCCTGAATGCCCCCGGAACCAAAAACGCGTTGCCCGCGCGCATAACTTTCGAATGCGATAGCGAGGCCGTTGACCGTGACGCGGTCGTATGGCGGGAGGGGCCTGTCTGCATGCACCGTTTCGCGCAGCACGCGGCCCTCCGCCGCTTCGAGCAAAACGGTGGTGACGCCGAAACCAGCGGCTGTGCGCAGCATGGCGTTGTAAGCTTCCGATACGGTCATCATAAAGGTGGGTTTTGCTTCCTCAATTTATTCAATTACAGGGAAGGCATCAAATCGGCGCTGCCAGCAAATGCGGAAAAGACTTTGTTTACAGCACACGTAATCCATCCCTCTCGCCGGAAGGAAAGACCGCTAGCGTGGCGGCCGACGGGCAGGACGGCGTCCTCCGGATACACGAATCACCCACCGGTCCCGGGAACTGCGATATGGGCATCCATAACCTGCCACCCTGGCACTCAGGAAAACGGCCCGATATGTGTGGAATGATACGCGTCAATCGCAAACGGATATGGGTCAGGACGGAACGGTTTTTGGACGCGTACCCCTGAATCCACGATCCGAACATTGTACGGGCGCGGCTTGTTATAGTAGCTTTAGCGCCAGCAAAAACCCTTTCCGGATGAAGAAATATGATGCCATCATTATCGGGGCCGGCCAGGCGGGAACACCCCTGGCGCGGAAACTCGCCAAAGCCGGCTGGCACACCGCCCTGGTGGAGCGGCGCAAAATCGGGGGCACCTGCGTGAACGACGGCTACACACCCACCAAAACCATGATCGGGGCTGCCAGGGAAGCCTATGTGGCCGGTCGCGCCCAACGCTTCGGCATCCCTTCCGATCCTTCACAAATCGATCTCCGCAAAGTAAAGGCGCGCAAGGATGAAATCGTTGAACAGGCGGTGGATGGGCTCACCAAATCCATCAGCGCTACCAGGAATCTCGATTACATCGAAGGACAAGCCGTTTTTACCGGCATGAAAACCATCGAAGTGAACGGAGAAACCCTCCAGGCCGAAAATATCTTCATCAATACCGGCGCCCGCCCCGGCATCCCGGATATCGAAGGGCTCAACACCGTACCCTTTCTCACTTCCACCACGATCCTCGACCTCACGGAAACGCCCAAACATCTTTGCATCCTGGGCGCGGGATATGTGGCCATGGAATTGGGGCAAATGTTCCGGCGCTTCGGCGCCCAGGTGACCCTGCTGGAAAAAAACACCCGCATCCTCGGGAAAGAAGATGAAGACGTGGCGGCCGAAATCCATAAAATTCTCGAAGCAGACGGCATCACGATCTGTTGCGGCGCCGATCTGCGGCGGGTTTCAACATCCAACGATCAAATATTGCTGGAACTCAACGACCGCCAGCTGACCTGTAGCCACTTGCTCATCGCCGCCGGGCGGACGCCCAACACCAACGACCTCGGGCTGGACAAAACCGGCCTCCGCACCACCGGCAACGGCATCATCCCCGTCAACGAAAAGCTGGAAACCGGGGTGCCCGGTATTTTCGCCATGGGTGATGTGAAAGGCGGGCCGGCGTTCACGCATATTGCTTACAACGATTACATCATCATTTCCAAAAACATACTCGAACAGCAACAACGAACGATCCGGGACCGGCCCGTACCTTACTGCATGTTCACCGACCCCGAGCTCGGCCGCATCGGGCTTACCGAGCAGGAAGCGCGGGAACAGGGGAAAAACGTGCTCGTCGCCAAAATCCCCATGACGAAAGTGGCGCGCGGCGTGGAATCGGGAGATACGCGGGGCTTGATGAAAGCCTTGGTGGACAAAGATTCCGGCCTGATACTCGGCGCCGCCATCCTCAGCGTCGCGGGCGGAGAGATCATGTCTGCAGTGCAGATGGCCATGATGGGCGGGCTCCGCTACGACCAGCTGCGCGACGGCGTTTTCGCCCATCCAACATTTTCGGAATCGCTCAATAACCTGTTCATGTCTATCGACCCATGATTGAAGCCAGCCAACTGAACAAATCCTTCGACGGCCGCGTGGCGGTGCAGGGCGTTTCCTTCCGCGTGCCGGAAGGCGGGCGCCTCATGCTATTGGGCACCAGCGGCAGCGGCAAAACCACCACCCTCCGGATGCTCAACCGACTCATCGACCCCGACGGCGGAACGGTACTTTTCCGCGGGCAGGACACGCGCACTTTCCGCCCGGAAATCCTCCGCAGGCAAATGGGGTACGTGATGCAGCAATACGGACTGTTCCCCCACTATACCGTCGCCGAAAACATCGCCATCGTGCCGCGGCTCTTGCATTGGGACAAGCCCCGCATCCGCCGGCGCACCGAAGACCTGCTCCACCAGCTCGGCCTTTCCTGGGACGCGCACGCCCATCAATATCCCCACCAGCTCAGTGGCGGACAACAGCAGCGTGTGGGCCTGGCGCGCGCGCTGGCGGCCGATCCGCCGGTGTTGCTTATGGACGAGCCCTTCGGCGCCCTCGATCCCGTCACCCGCACCCGCATCCGCCAGGAGTTCCTGGAGCTGGACGAATTCAAAAGCAAAACGGTGGTGATGGTGACCCACGACATCCGCGATGCGCTCGAACTGGGCGATCATATCGGCATCATGGACAAGGGCCGGATCATCCAGATGGGCACGCCCGGCGAATTGCAGCAAAACCCCGCGAACGATTTCGTGGCGGCATTCCTTCACGGCCAAACGGATGCGTCATGAAAGAATTCCTCCAATTCCTCGAAAGCCAGTCGGGCAAGCTGCTGGAACAAACGCTGACGCACATTCACCTCACACTGTTATCGGTGGCGCTGGCGATATTGGCTGGCGTGCCTTTAGGCATTCTCATTGCGCGGAAACAAAAGCTGGCGGGCATTACGCTCGGGTTTGCCGGCGTGATGCAGACCATTCCGAGTATTGCGCTGTTGGGATTTCTCATACCCTTGCTGGGCATCGGCCCCAAACCGGCGATCTTCGCATTATTCCTCTACGCCTTGCTTCCCATTATCCGCAATACCTACACCGGCATCCGCGGGGTAGACGCGACGGTGCGCGAAGCCGCCGTGGCCATGGGGATGACGCGCAGCCAGGTGCTGTTCAAAGCGGAACTGCCCCTCGCCATGCCCGTGATCCTCGCGGGCATCCGCACGGCCGCCGTCATCAATGTAGGCGTGGCCACGCTGGCGGCGTATATCGCGGCCGGGGGACTGGGAGAATTCATCTTCGGCGGCATCGCATTGAACAATACCAGCATGATCCTGGCAGGCGCCATCCCGGCGGCTTTGCTGGCGATTATGTTCGACTTCCTGCTGTCGCGCGCGCAGCAACTCAGCATGCGGCACTTCCGCTGGGCAGGCGCGGCGGCATTGATCGTGTTTGCGTTCTCCGCCATGACGCCTGCCGCCAAAGGCAAGCTGCTCGCCGGCTTCACGCCGGAATTCATGGGGCGGGAAGATGGCTGGCTGGGTTTGAAAAGGGTGTATGGACTGAAAATTCCGACAGTAGTTATCAACGACGCCGTCATGTACCAGGCCCTGCACGAAGAGAAACTGGATGTGGTGAGCGGATACAGTACCGACGGGCGCATCCGGGCATATCACCTCATCACCCTCGACGACGACCAGCTCATTTTCCCTCCCTACCACGCCGCGCCGGTGGTGCGGAAAGATGCGCTGGAGCGGTTTCCCGAGCTGGGGCCGGCGCTCGGTCTGCTGGCCGGCCGGATCAACGATTCGGTGATGACCTATCTGAATTACCGGGTCGATTACTTGAAGGAGAGCCCGGCCGCAGTGGCGCGTGGTTTTCTCGAAAAGGAAGGCCTTTTCAAACCGTCGCGGAATGGGAAAAAGGGCGTGGTGCGGATGGGGTCGAAGATATTTACGGAACAATACATCCTTTGTGAAATGTATAAAATCCTGGTGGAAGGGAACACGGAATTGTCAATTTCTTCGAAAACAGGGCTGGGTGGCACGAAAATTTGTTTTGATGCATTGACGAATGACCAGATCGACTTCTATCCTGAATATACCGGCACGGGCCTGCTCGTCATTTTGCAGGAACCCCTGACCGATAATCTCCGGCATAAAGACAGCGCCTTTAATTTCGTGCGCCGGCAATTCGATCAAAAATACGGGTTGCAATGGCTGCAGCCCATCGGTTTCAACAACGCATACGCACTGATGATGCGGGAAGAAGCGGCCCGGAAGATGGGTATCCGCAGCATTTCCGATCTCACGCGTTTCCTGGATACGCAAAAAAACTGACATGATAGACGTAACTATTCCCACGGCGCTCCTGCGGCAATACACACAGGTCCGCAAATGGACGGAAACCATTTGCCGTCCGCTACAAAAAGAGGATTATGTGGTACAACCTGTAGAAGAAGTGAGCCCTCCCAAATGGCATCTCGGTCATACCACCTGGTTTTTCGAGACGCTGGTGCTGAAAAAATTCCTGCCGGGCTATATCGAGTTCGATCCCATGTTCAACTTCGTTTTCAACAGCTATTACGAAAGCCTCGGCGCGCGCGTGATCCGGACAGACCGCGGCAACCTCAGCCGCCCAACTGTTGACGAGATCTACAAATACCGCAAATACGTGGATTCCGCCATGGAACAGCTGCTCGCACAGCCCCTTCCGGAAGAGGCAGAAACCCTCATCACGCTGGGCTGCAACCACGAACAGCAGCACCAGGAGCTGTTGTGGTATGATATCAAATACATCCTCGGCAACAACCCCCTTTTTCCGCCGTACAACGATTCGCCTTCGCCCGAAACGCCCGGCTCCGCGCCCATGCGTTTCATCGACATGAAAGCCGGCGTGTATGAGATCGGGTTTGCGGGGGAAGGGTTTTGCTACGACAACGAGCTGGGCCGCCACAAAGTTTACCTTGAACCTTACGCCATTGCCGACCGGCCCGTCACCAACGGCGAATTCCTCGATTTCATCGACGCCGGCGGGTATAAGGAATTCTCGTACTGGCATGCCGAAGGCTGGGACTGGGTGAAGCGCAACAACATACAATCCCCCATGTACTGGCATTTCGACGATGGCCGCTGGATGAACTACACCCTGCAAGGCCTGGTGCCCGTGGAACCCGCCGAAACTCTGTCCCACATCAACTTTTACGAAGCCGCCGCCTTCGCCGCCTGGAAAGGTTTGCGCCTGCCCACGGAATTCGAATGGGAAGCGGCTGCCGGGAATTTCGGTTGGGGTCAGCGTTGGGAATGGACGGAAAGTGCCTATCTCCCCTATCCCGGCTTCGAGCGTGTAGCCGGTGCAGTTGGCGAATACAACGGCAAGTTCATGGTGAACCAGAAAGTGCTGCGCGGCGCTTCGGAATTTACGCCGGCGGGCCATAGCAGGGCCACTTACCGCAATTTCTTCCATCCGCATCTTCGCTGGCAGCTCACAGGCATCCGGCTGGCTAAAACCTTAAAACCGTGATCATGAGAATAGTTACCGCAACACCGGCGCCACCGCTTTCCCGGGCGCGCCAGGCTTTCCTCCGCGACGTACTGGAAGGGCTGCAGGCCCATCCCAAGAAGCTGCAGTCGAAATACTTTTACGATGCCGACGGCGACGCACTGTTTCAGCGGATCATGCATTGCCCCGAATATTACCTCACGCGCTGCGAGATGGAAATCCTCGAAACGCAATCGCCCGATATCGTAAACACCATCCGCGCCGTGGCTCCGCAGGCCGACCTGGTGGAGCTGGGAGCGGGAGACGCTTCCAAGTCCGTGCACCTTTTGCGGGAATGGATGCGCGCGGGGATGGGGAAACGGTATTATCCCATCGATATATCTTCCAACATCATCCGTCATTTGCAGGAAACGCTGCCGGAAAGGATTCCCGGGCTGGATGTACAGGGCCTCAACGGCGAGTATATGGATATGCTGGCCAAATCCGGCCAGGCTGCCGGCCGTGCGCGGGTAGTGATGTTCATGGGCAGCAGCATCGGGAATTTTACGCCGGAGGAAGCCGTGGGGTTCCTGGGCGAGGTGCGCAGGCAACTGCGCCCGGGAGATATGCTGCTGATCGGTTTCGATCTCCAGAAAAACCCGCGTCAAATCCTGGATGCGTACAACGACCGCCAGGGCCTCACCCGCGACTTTAACCTGAACCTTCTCACCCGCATCAACCGCGAGCTGGGCGCTGATTTCGACCGGAACTACTTTTTGCACTATCCGACGTACGACCCCTCGTCAGGCGCCTGCAAAAGTTTCCTCATCAGCCTCCGCGACCAGGCCGTTCACATCGGCGGCACCCTCATCCGCTTCAGGAAAGATGAGCCCGTGTTCATGGAGATCTCCCAGAAATACACACCGGAAGGCATCCGCGAGCTCGCTGCGCGAACGGGCTTCTCTAGCGTCCGCAATTTCTCAGACGAAAAAGGCTGGTTCGTAGACGCGCTCTGGTTCGCCAAATAAAGGAAGCCACCGTTCAACCCACTGAAATTCAATCCAAAAGAACAACCTTGGCATACGCAGATCACCGTTGGCCGCAACAATTCCTTTCAAGGCTTGTTAGCATTTGTAGCAAAAGCACCAAAACCATGAAAACTTACAACTATCTAACCCTGTTTGTGATATTTCTGCTGGCGGCCTGCGGAACTACCACACATGTGACGAATTTCTGGCGGGCGTCCAATCCCTCCCCTGAAAAATCGTACAACACCATTTTTATTGCCGCCATGGTACACAACCAGAACGCCAAGCAATCCATCGAGAACAACCTCGCCGCTGCGGCGCAGGACCGGGGCTATAAAGCGATCAAGAGCGGCGATATCTTTCCGCCCAACTTCACCCGCGAAAACGTTCCCTCCAGGGAAGCCATTCTCAATAAGGTGCGCGAACTGGGCGCAGACGCCATTTTCACCATCGCCGTGGTAGACAAAACCAGCGAAACCCGCTATGTGCGCGGCTCCGGCCCATACGCGCCTTACCCCGCATGGGGCTGGTACGGCAGCTTCTGGGGATATTATAATTACTACTACCCGATGATGTACAACCCGGGGTATTACACGACCGATAAAACTTACTTCCTCGAAAGCAATCTCTACGACGCGCAAAACGAATCGCTGCTGTTCTCCGTGCAGTCGGAAACGATGAACCCCAACGGGATCGACGACTTTTCGCGCAGCTACACCAAAGCGCTTGTTTCCGCGCTGGAAAGACAGGGTTTGCTGAAGAAATAATGTTTCGCAGGTGAGTATAAAAGGCAAAGCTGACCGGTTTCCCGGTCAGCTTTGCCTTTAAAATACGAATGAACAATTGAGATAGACACTTTACTGTTTGTCCCGCCAGATACGGCCGCATAAATCCAGGCGGCCGTTGCCATATGCGGCATCTTTCGACTGCATATCAATGATGGCGGCTTCCAGGCTGCCGGCCATTTGCGCGTTGGTTACCGGCAATTTAAGTCAGACATGATTTTCATACTCGCGTACCGGCACACTGGCCGTGAGCATTTCGTATTCCGCTTCGTTGAACCGCGGCGCTTCGGCGGCCGCGTCCTCCAATTGTCCGATCGTTCGCAAACCCGCCACCGCACTCGTTACCGCAGGATGCATGAGCACGTATTTCACGGCGGATTGCGCGGGCGTACGATGTTTGCCGGACACTTCCAGAATGGCGGCCTGTGCATTTTCCACTTCCTTTTTCGACAGGTGGAGATAATCGATGGCGGGCTTCCCCGCCAGCAAACCCTTTGCCAGGCTGCCGCGGGCCAGTACGCCGATGTTATGGTGTTCCAGAACGGGAAAACAGGAAACTTCGGGCCGGCGGTCGAGCAGGCTGTATTGCATCATCACGCTCACGATATTGCTGCGTTTCGCATATTCGCGGATCACGTTGGGACGGATCGAAGAAATGCCGTAGTGACGGATTTTCCCTTGTTGTTTCAGCAGCTCGAACGCTTCGATGGTTTCGTCGATAGGGTCGTCCATCGTTCCGCCATGCAACTGGTACAGGTCGATGTAATCCGTTTGCAGGCGCTGCAGGCTTTTGTCCGCACACGCCAGGATGTACTCCTTCCGCGGATTCCAGTCCCACCCCGACCCATCGGCGCGCCACTGGTTACCGGCTTTGGTGGCGATGATGACGTCTTTCCGTTTTTCCTTCAGCGCCTTGCCGACGGTGCTTTCATTAAAGCCCTTGTCGTACAGGTCCGCCGTATCGAAAAAGTTGATGCCCAGTTCCAGGGCACGATGGAGGATGCGCGCGTTGGCGGCATCGTCCATCCCCAGCGACATACATCCGAAAGACACTTCACTGATACGCAGCTCGCTGCTGCCGAGGTTCGCGTATTTCATACTTCTAATATACGATAATCTCGTCCGTGAACAGGAAACCCTTCTGCACCGGTGCTATCACGCGGATGAAGCGGCCTTTCCGACCGCTCAGGTCGAATTTGAAATCCTTGAAGATGAGTTTTTCGTGCGTGGGCGGAACATCGTTGGGCGTGGTGACCGATGCCGTCAGCGCCAGCTCGCGGATGTCATCGGCCACCTGCACCTGAACCTGCGGCGGCATGTACACCCCTGGGCCGGTGAGCTGCATGAACCCGATGGAGAGGCTTTCCAGCGGCTGCGATTCGCCGAGGTCGATGGTTACGTCTAACCCTTTGCCCAGGAACCCCTGCCATTGGCCGTCTCCATAAGTGAGCGATCCGCGGTAGCCGTTGACGAGCGTTGCCGCTTGCTGCGCGGGATAGCTGCTGCTCCAGGGTGCGTTGTAGGTCACGGTTTTGCCGATCGCCTTGTGGTAATTGACAGGCACGGTAACGGGGCGCCCCATCAGCATCGTGTCGCGGAAGATGGCGGCGGTGAGGGTTGCGGTGCCGGGGACTTCCACCGGTTTCCCGTACAGCGCCGAATTCGTTGTGGGCCGCGAGCCGTCGAGCGTATAGCGGATCACCGGCTGGAATTGTTCGGTCAGGAAAGAAACGATCGTTTGTTTATGAACGGTGTCGATAACGGTTTTCGGTTCCAGTTGCCACGACGGGCGGTAGTAGTTCACCTGTTTCCTTTGGAGGAGACGGTAATGCGCCTGCAGGCGGGTTTTGAAATCTTCCCATCCGCGTTTTTCCTTTTGCGACCACAGCACTTCCGAGAGTGCGATCATGCGCGGGAACACCATGTACTCCACCTGGTAAGTGGTTGGCATATATTCCGCCCACACGTTCGCCTGTGCGCCGAGGATGTGATGGGCTTTTTCAGCGGGAAGCTCGGCGGGGATGGGCTCGTAGGCATACACTTTCGACAGCGGAAGGTAACCGCCAATGGTGAGGGGCTCGGTAGACGGGTCTGACTGGTAGCTGTCGAAATAGCAATAACCGCCGGGCGTCATCACCACGTCGTGCCCTTCGGAAGCGGCGGTGATACCGCCTTTCTCGCCGCGCCAGCTCATGACGGTGGCTTCCGGTGCGAGGCCGCCTTCGAGGATTTCGTCCCAGCCCATCAGTTTGCGGTTGTGGGCAATGAGGAATTTCTCCATGCGTTTCACCGCGTAACTCTGGAGGGCTTCTTCATTGGCGAGACCATGCTCCTTCATGCGGCGCTGGCATTTGGGACATTTCTTCCAGGCAGATTTATCGGCTTCGTCGCCGCCGATGTGGATGTATTGCGAAGGGAAGATATCCATCACTTCGCGCAGTACATCTTCGAGGAAAGTAAAAGTACTATCGTTGCCCAGGCAGAACTCCGATTGTTTATACGGTTCGCCCGCGCAGGAAAGATGCGGGTACACGGCCAGTACTTCTTCCGAATGCCCCGGCATTTCGATTTCCGGGATCACGGTGATGCCGCGGCGCGCGGCGTAGGCCACTACGGCGCGGGCTTCGTTTTGCGTGTAAAAGCCGCCATAGGCGTTGGGATTGCCCTCTTCCGCGTAATGCCGCGGGCTTTTCCACCATTCCATATAATTGGCGTGCGTGCGCCATGCTGCATTTTGCGTGAGCGCGGGATATTTTTTGATCTCGAGGCGCCAGCCGCCACCGTCGGTAATATGCCAATGGAAAACGTTCATCTTGTACATCGCCATGAGGTCGATGTATTTATAAACGAATGTGAGGGGGAAGAAGTGACGGGATACATCGAAATGCAGCCCCCTGTACCCGAAGCGCGGCCGGTCGGAAATAGTGACAGCCGGAAGGATGTTCGCGTCGGGTTGTGTGGCCATGATCTGCAGGAGGGTATATATTCCGTGCAGGGCACCGGCGCGGCCGGATGCGTAAATCCGTATTTCCTTCTGACCGATGAGCAGCCTGTACGCCGCGCTATCCGCCACCTGCCGCGTGATTTCGCGGAGAATGCGAACGTTGCCAATGCCGGCTTTCCGGAAAGGCATGCCCGATTGTTCGGACAGCAGGGCCGCCACTTCACCGAAAGGCGCATCCGCCGTGATGGCGGTTTGAGGGGTGATGGTAAAATGTCCGGCCTGTTCCTGGACCTGTACCGGCGCGGGAATTACATTCACCCGCCCCATTTGCGCCTGCGCCTGCATACCTGCGGCCAGCAGCGCGATCAATCCGAGTCGCTTCATTTGTTCACTGTGTTAATTAACCGGGGTGAAATTACTATTTCCGTGTAAAAATGCCGGGATTGTTTCAGCATGTACCATCCGGAAAAACGGGCAGCGCGTACTTTCACGGGATGAAACGAATGCTCCTGTTACTAACGCTGGCCGCCGTATTTTCCGGTGCGCTTGCGCAAAAAGCGCCCGCCGATCTCATCATCCGCTCCGTGTCCGTCATCGATGTGGAGCATGGCCGTACCGCTTCCGGGCAGGCCGTGGTGGTGAAAAACGGGCGCATCGTGGCCGTGACCCCAGACGGGAAATTGCGCCATACCGCGCCCGTGGTGGTAAACGGTTCCGGCAAATTCCTCATGCCCGGGCTGTGGGACAACCACATGCATTTCGGCGGAGGAGACACCCTCTCCCACGAGAACCGCAACCTGCTCCCGCTCATGCTCGCCTACGGCGTAACCGGCGTGCGCGATTGTGCCGCCGATATCAGTCATTTCGTATTGCCCTGGCGCGACTCCATCGCCAAAGGGCTCCTCGAAGGCCCGCACATCTTCACTTCCGGGCCCAAGCTCGAAGGTTACAAATCTGTCTGGAAAGGCGACATCGAGATCGGAACGAAGGAAGAGCTCGCCAAAGCCCTCGATTCCCTGCAGGGCCTGCACGTCGATTTCGTGAAGATCACCGACAATACCCTCCAGCCCGAACTGTACCTCGAAAGCATCCGCCAGGCGCGCAAGCGCGGCTTCGCCATTTCCGGCCACGTGCCATACGCCATTCCCATGAAAGCGATCGTAGACGCGGGCCTCAGCTCCGTTGAGCACATTCCCTACCTGCTGAAAGCCGGTTCGTCGGAAGAAGAAAGCATCAGCGCACAGGTAGCCGCCGGCACGCTGAAAGGACGCACGCTGACAGACAGGATCAATGCCACCTACGACAAAGCCGCCGCGCTGAAAATGTTCCGCTACATGGCGAAAAAAGGCACCGCGGTAACACCCACGCTGAGCCTCGGGCATATTCTTTCCTATTGGGATGAGTACGACCGCAGCCACGACGACTACCTGCAATACATCGGGCGCGGCCTGCAAAGCACCTACACCGGGCGCATCAACAGCATTCAGCAGCACGATACCGCCGCTATCGCGTTCCGCAAGGCGAATTACGAAAAATCCGCCGCCGTGCTGGCCGACCTGGTGGAAGCCGGCGTCACGATCCTGGCGGGCACCGATGCGGGATACCTCAATTCCTACTGTTATCCCGGGCTGGCGCTGCACGAAGAGCTGGCACTGATGGTGAAATATGGGATGACGGCACAGCAGGCGCTGAAAGCTTCCGTGATCAACGGACCAAAGTTCCTGGGGCAGAAAGGCTACGGCGCCGTGGCGCCCGGTATGCATGCCGATCTGTTGCTGCTCGACGCCAATCCGCTGGAAGGCATCCACAACACGCAAAAGATCCGCGGCCTCGTTTCCGGGGGGAAATGGAGAGACCGCACCTATCTCGACAACCTGTTGGCCGAAACAGCCAGGCGTACTGCCGCAGGTATATAAACCAGCCAATTCCTTTGGATCAAACCAGGGCCGTTCCCATCAAAGGGAGCGGCCTTTTTCTGCCCGCCATTTTTACCGCTCATCACGGATGATTTTTCAGTTATTAGTTTTTTAATATATTTAATGGATTAATACTAGCGGATAGTTACCGATAGTTTGGAAGAAACCATTAGCACGACACCGATTACACCAGAAAAAAGGGAAACATGACGGAAGAAAAGCACAAACCGCTGGAAATTATAGAAAACCTGAAGATGCCACCGCCGGAAAAGGAACCCCCGAAGCCAGGGAGGGATTGTCCGGCCTGCGGGGCGCGGTCCAGCAAACAGGCGGGTTTAACCCATTGCGTATATTGCGGGCATGAGTTTTCGACCGGGCAGCCGTCCGGGGAACAGCGTTAACAAGAAAATCATCTCGGATCGGGCCGGCGGGAACGCCGGCTTTTTTTTTGCAATGGAAGCACAACCAAATGTAGCGGGTTGGGTTAAAACCCAGCATTGGAGGGGGTTACGCGCCACGGCTGTTGCATGAAAATGGGTGCGGCGGGGCCGGTTGTGACGGAAAAATTGTACTTTCGGCATTCACCGCCAATGCCATTTATGAAAAAATTATCCATTCTTCTCACGAAGCATTACAGACCTATCAGCATCGCGGCGCTCCTGGACGTCTTCCAGACGGTTAACCACTATTACCAGGAAAACACAGGTATGCCTTACTTCGACATCCGGTTGATCCGCCATCCTGAAGACGGGACGGTCGCCTTTCCGGACGAGCAGTATCAGCCGCTGCACCACGAGGAGGTGACGGTGTCTGACCTGGTGCTGATCCCGGCATTCCGACCGGGGAACATTTCGGATTATTTGCGGGAGAACTCGGCGTTCATTCCGTGGGTCCGCCAGCAGGCGGAGAAAGGGGCTGAAGTGGCGAGCTTCTGCACGGGGGCGTTTTTGCTGGCCGCTACCGGTTTGCTCGACCAGCGGAGGGCCACTACGCACGTTACGGCAGTTGAGGCGCTGTCGCGCAATTTCCCCGGAGTGATCGTAGATGCCGGTGTGGTGGTTACGGACGACCGCGGGGTGTACACGAGCGGAGGGGCCACATCCACTTTCCATTTGTTGCTGCACATCCTCGAAAAGTATTGCGACCGCACGACGGCTATTTACACGGCGAAAGTGTTTGCCATCGACATGGACCGTGCGGGGCAGTCGTATTTCGCGAACTGGTCGCCCTCCCGCGCGCACAACGACGAGCTGGTGACGGCCGCGCAGCAAAGGATGGAAGAGCGTTTCCAGGACCGGGTGACGGTGGAGGAAGTGATACACGACCTGCCGGTGAGCCGCCGCAATTTCATCCGCCGATTCAAAACCGCCACGGGTGTAACGCCCATCGAATATTTACAGCGCATCCGGATCGAAGCGGCCAAGAAACTGCTCGAAGGGAAACAGGAAAACATTACCGGCGTCATGATCCAGGCCGGGTATGAAGACGCGAAGGCGTTCCGCCAGCTGTTCCGCAAGATCGTTGGCCTCTCCCCCAAAGAATACCGCGAAAAGTACGCGGGTTAACCCTTTCCACTGACTCTAAAAATCTGTCTTACCAGCAAGCCGGGTCCGCTTCGGGACCGGGGTGGAGAAGGTATGTGTGCAATCGTCATCGACGTGTTCCCCAACACGTTCGATGAATACGGGCCCAATTCGATGGTGTTCACCCGGCAGGTACAGGTCCGGTGTACAAACTGGTAGGGGAACATGCGAAATTCGCCGCGGCGCGGGGCAGGATGGCCATCGCGGCGTTCGCGCCACTGATGGAAAGACCCGCCGGGCGATCACTGTAGCCGGCGGGTCGATTTTATTGAGGAAGTATTTTATTGACGGAAGCGGTCGCTCACCACGAGGTCTTTCCCCGCGCCTTCGTATTTGTAGAAACCCCTGCCGCTCTTCACGCCCAGGTGCCCTGCGGTCACCATGTTCACCAGCAGCGGGCAGGGCGCGTATTTCGGCTGTCCGAACCCGTCGTGCAGCACGCGAAGGATGGAAAGGCACACATCGAGGCCGATGAAATCCGCCAGTTGCAGCGGGCCCATGGGGTGCGCCATGCCCAGTTTCATCACCGTATCGATGGATTCCACACCCGCCACGCCTTCATGCAGCGCAATGATGGCTTCGTTGATCATCGGCATGAGAATGCGGTTGGCCACGAAACCGGGATAGTCGTTCACGATACAGGGGACTTTGCCCAGTTTGAGCGACAGTTCCCGCACCGCGTCGGTGACGTCGGATTCGGTGGCATAGCCGTTGATGATCTCCACGAGCTTCATCACGGGCACGGGGTTCATGAAGTGCATCCCGATCACTTTGCCGGGGCGCGAGGTGGCGGCGGCGATTTTGGTGATGGAGATGGATGAGGTATTGGTGGCGAGGATGGTACCGGGGGCGGTGTGCTGGTCGAGATCGCGGAAGATGCGGAGTTTCAGGTCCACATTTTCAGTGGCGGCTTCCACCACGAGCTCCACGCCTTTTACGCCTGCGGCCATATCGGTATAGGTGTGAAGATTGGCGATGGTGCTTTGCTTCACGTCTTCCGTAATGATTTCCTTGGCGAGCTGGCGGTTGAGGTTGCGGACGATCGTGTCCAGGGCTTTATCGAGCGCGGGCTGCGCCACATCGATGAGATGAACGGTGAAACCGTTTTGTGCAAACACATGCGCAATGCCGTTCCCCATCGTGCCGGCGCCGATCACGGCTACTTTCTGCATAACGTACAATTTTGGTGAATGATGCGGCAATTTAGGAAAAAGGGCGCATCGGGCCGCGAAGGTTAGTTTTTCCTTTTAAAATCGCCCCGTTTCCAGGATTCGATGAACTGGGCCCAGGCCAGCGGGTTGAAGATGTTCTGCGGCGGCACCTGGCCGGCGTAGTACAGCGATTGCTGCTGCTTCTGCATGAACACGTTATATGCGCCGCCCGCATCGATCGGCATGCCCTGCGCAATGGCGCGCAGCTTCGCCTGCTCGTTGTTTTTCCTGGCTATTTCGTACATGTCGTTCGGAATATCCATGCTCACGAACAGTTTCTCGAATTCGCGGCGGGTTGGGTAAGGCTTGATGATGGTTTCGGTCAGGTACACGGTGTCTTCCGCCATGAGCTGGATCATGGAATAACGGTTGCCCGGCAGATCGAGCGGTATTTTGTAATCCTTCCTGCGGAAGCCTATGGCACTGAACTGCAGCGTATCCCCTTTAAACGCAACGATGGAAAAAACGCCCACGCTGTTGGAAATAGTGCCGCGGCCCTGGCCCTTCACCAGGATGCTCACCGCCGGCACTGCACGCAGGCTGTCTGCCGTCATGGTAATACCGGATATCTGTATGATGCTGTCCCTGAACGCTTTGAATTGCGCAGTGGAAAGTAAAGGCAAGCACACCAGGGAAAAAAGTATGACAAGATTTCTATACATGTGTAGGCACTAAGATACAGGAACTGACCCGCAATGTCCAATATAATAGCGACAAATTAAACCTCATTTATGGTTAACTTTGCAGATCGCAATCAAATTTAACAACATTTTATGATCACAAAAGAGAAGGTCCTCGAGGCGCTGTCGAATGTGGAAGAACCCGATCTGGGAAAGGATCTGGTGACCCTCAACATGGTGAAGGACATCGAGATCGAAGGAAATAAAGTTACGTTTACGGTGGTGCTCACCACGCCTGCGTGCCCGTTGAAGGAACTCATCCGCAACGCGTGCATCCATGCCATTCACCACCTCGTCAGCAAGGAAGCGGAAGTAGAAGTTAAAATGACTGCCAACGTCAGCTCCAACCGGAAAGACGGCAATACCCTGCTGCCGAATGTCAAAAATATCATCATGGTGGCCTCCGGCAAAGGCGGCGTAGGCAAATCCACCGTAGCCGCCAACCTGGCGATCGCCCTGGCGCAGGACGGTGCCAAGGTGGGCCTCATGGACGCCGATATTTACGGCCCCAGCGTGCCCATCATGTTCGGCGTTCGCGGCCAGCGGCCGATGATGGTGAACGTCAACGGCAAAGGCATGATCGCCCCCATGGAAAAATACGGCATCCAGTTCATGTCTATCGGATTGCTGGTAGACGAGAAACAGGCCATCGTATGGCGCGGCCCCATGGCCAGCAGCGCCCTGAAACAATTCGTGAGCGACGTGCATTGGGGCGACCTGGATTACCTCGTGATCGACATGCCCCCCGGAACCGGAGACGTCCACATCACCCTCGTACAATCCGTGCCCGTAACCGGCGCCGTGATCGTGACCACCCCGCAAGACGTGGCCCTGGCAGACGCCAAGAAAGGCATCTCCATGTTCAGCTCCCCGCAGGTGAATGTGCCTATCATCGGCCTCGTGGAAAACATGGCGTACTTCACGCCCGCGGAACTGCCGGAAAACAAATATTACATCTTCGGGAAAGAAGGCGGCATGCGCCTCGCGGAAGAACTGGAAATCCCGTTCCTCGGCCAGATACCGCTGGTACAGAGCATCCGCGAAGGTGGCGACGACGGCGTTCCGGCCATTACCGGCACCGATCCCGTTACACAGAAAGCCTTCAACGAATTTGCCGGCAACACCGCCCGCAACATCGCGATGCGCAATGCCAACATAGCGCCCACCAAGATCGTAGAGATCACGGAGCGTTAAGGCAACGAATGCTTCTACACCACTACAATCCCGGCGCCGAGGTCGTGAATGGCGCGGCGCCGGGGTTCATCCCCGCCCCAGGGCGCCAGGAACATGATGATATTGACCTATTCCGGCGCCCCCTCCCCCAGCAGTCCAGCAACTGCGACGCCGGCAACATCAGCAGCACAATTAATAAAGGATCGATGAAGGAAGATTGAAATGCGCTTGACCAGCGTGGGGAACGCAGGTCCCCGCCCTTCGGCAGGCATAACGGGAACGGTTGGGTGCATGATATCGGGAGTCAATGTCAAACAATATTTCGTAAATAATCATACTTGCCAACATGTACACCCCTAAACAAACACAGGAACACGATTTCGAAACCATTGCCGCCTTTATCCGCAAACACGCCTTCGCATTGCTCCTGAGCGTGCGCGACGGCGCTCCTTACGGCACCCACATCCCGGTAGAACTGGAAGAAAGGGAACCGGGCACCTTCGTGCTGAGAGGCCACCTCGCCAACGCAAATCCCCAAACGGAAGATTTTAAATCAGGGCAAACCTTCCTCGCCGTTTTCACCGATCCCCACGCCTACATCTCCTCCTCCTGGTACGAAAAGGAAAAAATCCCCACCTGGAACTACATCGCCGTGCATATTTACGGCAAACTGCGCATCCTGTCGGAAACGGAACTGGTGGACTCCCTCACCAGCCTGATGAATAAATACGAAGCCTCGTCCGAACATCCCGTCCGCATGGCCGACGTCCCGGAAAAAGCCATGCAGGCCAGTCTCAAAGCGATCACCGGCTTCGAAATGTCGCTGGATAAAATCGAGACGCGCTTCAAACTGAGCCAGAACCGCAGCGACCGCGATTACGCCAATATCATCTCGCATCTCAATGCCAGCGGCGACTCCCAGGCTGCGGAGATCGCGGAGGAAATGGCGAAAAGACGGCAGGCCGGACAGTAACCCGTCCAGCCCGCGCGCCTTCGTTTATGAGTGCAATAAAAAACTACAGGGTAAATACTTTCCCGCCAACCATCACGTCCTGCTTCGCTTCGTCGAACGTAGCGCGCTGACCCGTGCGGTAAGCCGCCGTGCCCATGATGAGGGCGATGGAGTGGCTGTACGCCGCTTCGATGGGCGCGTTGGTTTTCAGGTCCTGCTTGCGCACGCAATCCATCCAGTTGCGGACGTGCGCGTTGGTGGTATCGTCGCCACCGGTGTTGGCGCCTGCTTCCACGCCGGCCGCGGCTGCGAGGCTCATTTCGGGCAGCAGGTTCGCTTTCAGGCCCATCGCCGCCGCTTCTTTTTCGCGGAGGCCGCCGTTGGGGGTAATCTTGTTGGTACTCATGTCGATCATCCCGCCATTGGAATAATACAACTCCTTGGTCCCGCCCGCGGAATTATGGAAACGCGAGCTGTACACCACCTGGAAGCCCGACGAAGGGTCGTTTTGCGGACCGTATTCCAGTACCGCGGTGAGCGTATCCGCATTGGTGCGCCCGTCTTTCCACTGGTAAATGCCGCCGCCGGCCACTACGCTGCGCGGATGTTCGAGGCCGGAGAACCAGTGTACGGTATCGATCTGGTGCGTCATCCACTGGCCGAAAATGCCGGAGGAATAAGGCCAGAAGAGGCGGTATTCGAGATATTTGCGGGGGTCCCAGTTTTCTTTCGGACGGGTGCAATGGAAACGGGCGAAGTCTACGTCGGCCTGACGGATTTCGCTGACCAGGTCTGGCCGGCGCCAACGCCCGGGCTGGTTTACGTTCCAGGTCATTTCCACCATGGTGATGGGGCCGAATTTGCCTTCCTGGATGAATTTGGCCGCGGCATGATACCCCCTACCGCTGCGGCGCTGCGTGCCCACCTGGAACACGCGTTTGGAGGCTTTCACGGCCCTGAGCGCATTGCGGGCGTCTTCCATCGTTTCGGCGAAAGGCTTTTCGCAATACACGTCTTTCTTGTTATTCACGGCTTCGATGGTATGAAAGGCGTGCTGGAAATCGGCCGTGGCGATCATCACCGCGTCGAGGTCCTTGATCCGGTACAGTTCGTCGTTGTTCACACAAGCCTGAACGGAGTGGCCGAGCTTGCCTTCCAGCATGGATTTCCCTTCTTCACGGCGGCGCTTCCAGATGTCCGATACGGCTACGATGTCGAAATTCAGGTCTTTGTAATTGTTGAGGAAACAGGGCATGAGCGCCTGGCGGAAACGGTCGGAAAAGCCGACCACGCCCACGTTCACGCGGTCGTTCGCCCCCAGGATGCGGGCATAGCTGCTGGCCGGCATGCCCATGGCGCTGAGCGCCACGCCGGCGCCCCCCATCATGGAGAGTTTCAGGAATTCACGGCGGTTTTTGTTGCTAATAGTCATAGTGGAATGATTTTATGATTGTTGCATTGATTACTCGTAGGCTTCGGTCAGTTGTTTGGTGAGATATGCCAATGCTGGCCTGCATTCTTGCGGCATGTTCTTCCATCCGCATTCCATGGTGATGCGGCCTTTGTAACCCGCTTTTTTCAGCATGGCGAGATACGGCCTGAAATCCTGGCCCGCCGTGCCCGGGGCGCGCCGCCCCTCCTTTTCCGCAATATGGCAATGCACCAGGTACGGCGCCGCGGCGAGGATAGATGCAGGACCTTCCCCTTCGCGCAGCATGTGGTAAATATCCACCGTTACCCGGAAATTGGGATGGTTGACGGATTTGGCGATGTGGGTGACGATGGAAAGACTGTTGATGAAGTTATCTTCTGACCTGTTTAGATTTTCAATGGCGATGATGCGGCCGTATTTCTTCGCCACATCCGCCATTTTCCGGGAAATAGCGATCAGCTCGCGCAACGCCGTGGCGGAATCCTGCCCATCCATCAATTTGCGCGACCCCGCCGATCCGAACACGACGATTTTCACCCCGGCTTCTTTGGCGCGCTGCATAAGGGTATCTACATACCCGAGAATTGCCTTTTCGTTGGCTTCTTTGCCCGTCAGCCTGATACTTCCGGGGAGGAAGAGGTTGCAGGTGACGAGGTCGAGCTTCATGGCCCGGATCCTGCCCAGGAAGCGGCGATAGACCGTATCGGGGACAGACGGGGAGAACAGCTTCCGGGCGCCTTCCTCGATATGCGCAAACCCGGCCGCAGCCAGGAGACTATCGTTCTCCAAAGACGTAGCCACACCTATTTTCGGCAACCCGCGCTTTTGTGCATTCGATTGCAAAAAAGGAAGGGAAAGGAAGAGGGCGAACAGTAATTTTTGATAAAGTTTCATGGAAATCAGTTTTTCGACAATCGTGGACCGGGGAAAAATTAAGAAGTAAAATTGGAAAATCAAAATCGGGAATTGACAAAAATGCCGGAAATTCGCGCTAACACTGAAAACAAATTATGAATAGACAGGAATTGGTGCAGCTCATCAGGGACAGGAAATCTTACTTATGTATCGGTCTGGATACGGACATGCAGAAGATTCCAAAACACCTGCTTTCCCACCCCGATCCGATGTTCGCCTTCAACAAAGCCATCATCGACGCCACGCACGACCTTTGCGTCGCCTACAAAATCAACACCGCATTTTACGAGTGCCAGGGCATTCGCGGATGGGAAAGCCTCCAGCGCACCATCGAATATATCCCTAAAACCTTATTCACCATCGCCGACGCCAAACGCGGCGATATCGGCAACACGTCCACCTATTACGCCAAAACCTTTTACGAGACCTACGGCTTCGACTCCGTAACTGTAGCGCCTTACATGGGCCGCGACAGCGTGGAGCCCTTCCTCGGCTTCAGCGACAAATTCGCCATCGTGCTCGGCCTCACCAGCAACGCCGGTAGCGCCGACTTCCAGCTGCAACCCGCCGGCGACGGCCTTTTGTACGAAAAAGTGCTGCGCACATGCGCGTCCTGGGGCACTCCGGACAATATGATGTTCGTAGTAGGCGCCACACAGGCCGATTCCGTAGCCGCCATCCGCAAGATCGTGCCCCACCACTTCTTCCTCGTGCCCGGTGTGGGCGCGCAGGGCGGCAGTCTCAAGGATATTTCCGAAAAGGGGATGAACGGGGATGTAGGGCTGCTGGTAAATGCCAGTCGCGCCGTAATTTACGCCGGCAACGACGAGAAGTTCGCGGAAGACGCGCGTGCCGCGGCACAGGCCCTTCAGGCGGAAATGGCGACCTACCTGTAAGTCAAACCTGGTAAAAGTTATTGGAAATCATAGTGAAACGCTCCCGGCCGGGGGCGTTTCCGTTTTTGGTAAGCTTATTTGAAAACACAATTGCGGGCCGTCCACCAGGGCTTGATGTCGAACCGGAGCCGCCCCGTCGCCACGGCGGAATCGGCCATGACCATTTTTGCCGCATCCAGGCTGTCGGCCGCTTTCAGGACATACATCCCGCGCATATCCTCATATTCCGCAAACGCGCCGGCCAGCATCATTTTGCCTTCGCGGGTGAGGTTGCGGATGTGGAGCACGTGCGCTTCGTCTATCAACGCGGCAGCCGCAGAATCCTGCTGCATATGGTCCCCATTCCGGAAAAAAACCATCCAATACTGCTGTACGATGTTTGCCTGTGTCAGGGAATCCGCTGTGGCAGGCTGAAGCGCCGCCGTTCCTTGCGGATTTTGTTTCAGCCGGGAAGAAAAACTGGCGATCACGAACGTCAGGAAAACGCCCAGCAGGAACACAGGTATCAATTTGGCCATAAGCGACAGATTTGCCGGCCGAAGGTACAACTTTGGCGTAATTCCGTAAATTCGGAGATACAGCAAAAATCTAACACCATGCACCAGGACTTATTCCAATCGCCCGATTATTATGCCATCGACGAATTGTTGACAGACGAACACCGCCTCGTGCGCGCCGCGGTGCGCGACTGGGTGAAGAAAGAGATCAGCCCGATCATAGACGACTGCTGCCAGCGGGCGGAGTTCCCGCATCATATTCTCCGGCCGCTGGGGGCGCTTGGCTGCTTCGGCCCTACGATCCCTGCGGAGTACGGTGGTGGCGGGATGGACCATATTTCTTATGGCCTCATGATGCAGGAGCTGGAGCGGGGCGACAGCGGCATCCGGTCTACGGCCTCTGTTCAGGGTTCCCTGGTCATGTATCCCATTTATGCATTCGGCAGCGAAGCGCAGAAAAAGCGTTTCCTGCCGCGCCTGGCCAGCGGGGAAATGATGGGCTGCTTCGGGCTCACGGAACCCGATTTCGGCTCCAATCCGGCGGGTATGCTGACTTACTTCGACGACGACGGCGACCATATATTACTGAACGGCACGAAGATGTGGATTTCCAACGCCCCCTTCGCCGATATTGCCCTGGTTTGGGCGAAAGATCCCGAAGGCAAGGTGCGCGGCGTGATCGTGGAGCGCGGGATGGAAGGGTTTTCCACACCGGAAACCAAAAGCAAATGGAGCCTGCGCGCCAGTGCCACCGGCGAATTGGTGCTCGACAACGTCCGCATCCCGAAAACCAACCTGCTGCCCGAAGCCCGGGGGCTGAAGGCGCCCCTCTCCTGCCTGTCGTCTGCCCGCTACGGCATCGCCTGGGGCGCTATCGGCGCGGCGATGGATTGTTACGACACCGCCCTGCGCTACGCGAAAGAGCGCGTTCAGTTCGGCAGGCCCATCGCCGGGTTTCAGCTGATCCAGAAAAAACTGGCGGAAATGATCACCGATATCACCAAGGCACAACTCCTCAACTGGCGCCTCGGTATGCTCCGCAACGCCGGCAAGGACACTGCCGAACAAATCTCCATGGCCAAGCGCAACGCCTGCGAAACCGCGACGCGCATTGCCCGGGAGGCGCGGCAAATCCTCGGCGCCATGGGCATCAGCGGCGAATACCCCATCATGCGCCACATGATGAACCTCGAAAGCGTCATCACCTACGAAGGCACGCACGAAGTGCATCTCCTCATCACCGGCATGGATATCACCGGCCTGAATGCTTTCTCATGACGTTTTATTATTTTGGCCGCATGAAGGGAATTTTTCTGGCCGGATGCCTCCTGGCCTTCATCCATGCA
This sequence comes from Chitinophaga rhizosphaerae, assembly GCF_003958645.1. Lineage (GTDB taxonomy): Bacteria > Bacteroidota > Bacteroidia > Chitinophagales > Chitinophagaceae > Chitinophaga > Chitinophaga rhizosphaerae. The sequence continues at coordinate 5,012 of NZ_RXLO01000013.1, read as the reverse complement.
ACCGCGCAACAGACTGTTACCATCTCCGGGAAAGCACAAGGCACCTACTACATCGTGAAATATCTCGGAAAAGACAGTACTTCGCTCAAACCCGAAGTGGAATCCCTGTTCCGGCAGATCGACCGTTCACTTTCGCTCTACCAGCCCGGGTCGCTCATCAACCGGTTCAACGAAGGCGAAAAAGTAGTGATGGACGCTTACATGCGCCCCGTGGTCCGGAAGGCGCAGGAAGTGAGCCGCATCACCGATGGAATGTTCGACATTACCGTGAAACCGCTCGTAGACCTTTGGGGCTTCGGCGTGGTGCGGCATAAAAAAGGACGCCCGTCGGATGCGGATATCCAGCAAACGCTCAGGCGTGTGGGTTATGAGAAGCTCATCATCCGCGCCAAATACCTCCTGAAAAAACACCCCGGCGTAGAAATCGACTGCAACGGTATCGCGCAGGGATATACGACCGATGTGATCGCGAAATTTTTGCAATCGCGCGGGATCAGGAATTACCTGGTGGATGTGGGCGGAGAACTGGCGGCCAAGGGCCACAACGATAAGAACCAGCCCTGGAGCGTGGGGATAGAGCGGAAAGACGGGAACGAAGGGAACGGGGCGTTGCTGCATTTGAGCGATCGCGCGGTGGCCACCAGCGGCAATTACCAACGGTTTTTCGACGAAGGGGGCACCCGTTTCGCCCATACCATCCACCCCAAAACCGGCGAAGCCGTCCACAACAACATCATCACCGTTACCGTAACTGCACCCGATGCCATGACGGCCGATGCTTACGACAATGCGCTCATTCTCCTCGGCGTGGAAAAGGGCATTGAATTCATCCGGCAACACCCGAAACTTAAGCTGGAAGCGTTTTTCATTTATAAAGACGCCGACGGTTCCATCCGAGAAAAATATTCCGAAGGCTTCTTCACCGTTCATTAACGGTAAAAAAATGGGGCCGCCCGAATTGGCGGCCCCTCCACTTCACATGTTCCGTTAAATTGATGGTCCTTATTACTGGATATGGAACTTCAAACCTATGTTGGCCTGTACCGTGTTGAAATTCTTGATTTCGAACTGTTTGTACGGCGCATAATTATATTGCACGCTGGCGTTGAACATAAACGGTGAATATTTCCCGAAAGGCACGTTCACGCCCACTTCCGGGCTCACCTGGAACGCCCATTTGTTTTCTTTCTCCACGAATTCGCCCCAATATTTCTCGTAATTCATATTCGCGGTACCGATCCCCAGCCCAGCATAGGGCAGCACGGCCGCATCCGGTTTGGTGAAAGTGTATTGCACGGTTGCGAGGATGGGAATGGTTTGCAGGGTACGCGTTTGCACGGCGGAGATGTCTTCACCTTTTCCGGGATACACCGCGCGGGGGACCCTTTCATAAAAATCCCCGAAACCGGTCTTCAAACCCACTGCCAGCTGATCGTTCAGGTGATATTGCACACCTACGTTCCAACCGCGGAAACTGGTTTTATCGGCATAATCCTTCAGCGAGCCCAGCGGCTGCGCGATCGAATAATTGACGTTAACGGAAAGGGGCGGACGGCTTTGCGCATGGGCGGCAACGGCGCCGCCGGCGATCAATGCCAGGCCCAATATGATGGTTTTAATACTTTTCATGACTTGTCGATTTTAACTTTACCTGTCTGTTACAAAAATCCCACTCGCCTAGTTAGTGGTTTTCAGATACTGGCTCTGGTCGAAAACGGCTTTCACCATGGTTTCGATGTTGTTGCCGTTCCAAACGCCGGAACCGCGCAGCATAACGTTCCAGATGGCCGTTAATTTGTTGCCTTCGCCGGTTTTGGCGTTCTTCAGATCGAGCAGGTCTACCGCAACGGATTTCTCGTTATAGCGGAAAACGTTGTAATAACTGGGGAACCAGTATCCCCATCCGGGATAGCCCCAGTAACCGGTGTCCCAGTAACCCGGCCATCCGGCCCAGTATCCCGGATTGTACCCGATGGATGTGGTGGTATTGTCGATGCGGCTAACGTTCATGGCGAGGTCAGGTTTCGCCGCTTTGTCCACGAGCGTATACCCGCGGGCCTGCATCTGTGATTTGAGTTGGGCCAGCAGCTGCTGGTCGTACTGGGTCAATTCCTTTTTGGAGCCCTCCCTGTTGCTGATCACCGCAACGGAGTCCACTATACTGAACGTTTTGAATGTGGTGAAATCAGCCTTTTCGTCGTAGTTGGTCACGTAAATGCGCGACTCTTCCGCAGTCATATCGTTCAGCGGCTCTTTACGGCAGCTGCTGACCAACACTACGAAAGCGGCAAGCGCACTTAACATCAGTCCTGTTCTTTTCATATGCTTTCGATTTTATTTCCTTATAGTATGCCAAAAAATAACCGGCGTTGCAGCCGTTGCTGGGGCTGTTCCGGCCTGTTTCCTATTCAAACGCTATAGACGCGTGAATGTTACCGGCCGTTTACCAGAAAAACGTTAAAGTTGACTAAAGGAAATGTTAAAGCAAAGCCGCCATGGTGGCGGCTTGCATAAACTTTTTCGATGATATGAAAATCGGATGGGATATTACTGTTGTTGCTGTACCGCAGCGCTGGAAAGGATTCCGCGGCTGAGCAGGGCTTCGCGCAATTGTTCGGGTGATTGGAAGTGGATGGATTCGATCCCGAATGCTTCCGCACCTTTTACATTGCGGAGATTATCGTCGATAAAGATGGCCTGGCTTTTGTCGATCGCGTGGCGCTCTGTGAGCAACTGATAAAATGCCGCATGGGGTTTGCGCATTTTTTCGCGGCCCGATACCACGATCCCGTCGAACCACTGCAACCAGGGGTATTCAATCAGCGCGATGGGAAAAGTTTCGTTAGACCAGTTGGTGAGCGCGTATAATTTAAATCGACCGCTTTCCTTCAGTTCTTTCAGGATGTCTACCGTACCGGCAATATCGCCTCCCAGCATTTCCTTCCACCTGCCGTAAAACGCGCGGATCTGCGCTTCGAACGCAGGGTGTTCCGCCACGAGCAGTTCCGTACCGTCTTGCAGGCTGCGGCCTTCGTCCTGCATTTCGTTCCAGTCGGATGTGCAGATATTTTCCAGGAAGTAATCCGTTTCTTCCGGCGTCTTGAAAACTTTATTGTACAGGTAGCGCGGGTTCCAGTCTACCAGTACGGCGCCGAGATCGAATATAACGGATTGATACTTTTGGTTTTTCATGTAGTAAATGTATGACGGCAAAATCCGCCGCGCAAGGTTTATATCACATTTTTTTTGAAAATGTCAATCGTTGCCGTTGTCTGGCGATCCGAGCAATGCTTCGGCGGCATCGTCGAGCAATTGCAGGTCTACCGAATCGCTTCCGGCGATGCCTTCGATGGACCCTTTGATGTGGGCGGCGTTGAGCAAAACTTTTTCCAGTTGTTTTTCGCGGGCTTTCCAGAGTTTTTCCATGGCTTCGCGTTCTTTCTGGATGGATATTTTCATGGACCGGAACCCTTCGCGGATGGCGCTCCATTGCTCGGCGAACTCGCCGCTGGTGAGGTAATGGTAGAGCAGGCGCATTTTATCGCCTTTATTTTCCTGCGATTTCACGGCGTTGTAAACTTTAAGGATGGCGTCGCGCAGTACGAACGTGAGGCTTTTCACTTCCTGGAACGTGCAGATCCATACGCCTTCCTTTTCGCCGAAACGGTCCATGTCTTTGGGCAGCGCCTGCGTCACCAGCACGGCCACGTCTGCCCCCTGGGAGCGCATGTCTGCCTTCAGTTTTTCGATCCATTCGCGGGAAAAGTCTTTCGTGCGCTTGGATTCATAAATGATCTTCCCGCACTCCTGGCCGAACTGGTTGCGGACGGTCTGGATGCAATCCGCGCCCCTGACTCCTTTGCCGACTTCGCTCACTTCATCGAACGGGAAAGCGGCGCGCAGCATTTCTTCCAGCGCCAGTTCCTGCACTTCGCCCTGCAACTGCATGGAGCCCTGTTCGGCTTTGCGGCGCATTTCTTCGGCGAGGCGGCGCTGATCGTCGAGCTGTTTTTCCATTTCCTTCAGGCGGAGCTGGTATTCGGTTTCGCGGATATTATTACGTTCGCTTTCTTCCCGGCGGATCTGTTCGGCGATATAGTTCCGTTCTTCGATGATTTTTTTCTGGAGGATGAGGTCGAGCTCCTGTTCGCGGTTCTGGAGCTCCTGTGTTTTGCGGAGGAAGTCCAGCTCCTGGAGGCGTGCCTGTTTCAGTTTTTCCTCGTTGGCCATTTGCGCTTCGCGCATGAGGCGGAGCTGGTTTTCGAAATCGGCCGACACGTTTTTGCGGATCTGTTCGCCCAGGGCTTCCTGCATCTTGGCTTTTTCGGCCTGGAGGCGGTTATGCAATTCATCTTCCTGCCGCTGCCTGTCTTGCGAGACTTGCTGGCGTTCCAAAACGATTTGCAGTTTGGCCTGTTCTATTTCTGATTTCTGGGCTTCGAGGGCCTCCACGCGCTTGCGCCATTCGGTCTCCATCTTTCCGCGGAGGTCTTTCTTGATTTCGGCGGCCATAGCGTCTTCCATGACAAACAGGTGTCCGCAGTTCGGGCAGTTGATATTCGTTCCCATATTTCACATGATTTGGCCTGCGGTCAAATTACAGGCGCTGGCGCGCATTGTATCTGCGCTGCGGTAAAGGTAGCCGATTTTTGGTCATGCCGGCGCATGAAAAAAGGAGTCACTTCGCGAGAAATAACTCCTTTTCAAGACTGTGCGGAGGAAGAGATTCGAACTCTCACACCCTTTCGGGCTCTACCACCTCAAAGTAGCGCGTCTACCAATTTCGCCACCTCCGCATTTGTCGGGGTCGCAAAAGTAAAATCTTTTTTGATAATTGCATCATCCGGCCGGCTGATTCCACAAATAATTTTTCCCGACGCGTTTTGGATCAAGTTGAAAAGTTGGGGGAAAGAGTAAAAAATGCTTTGTTTTGCATGCTATATCAATGATCTCCGTGGACCAGAACTATAAACAACTCATCGAACTTCTTTTGCCAGCCGGCATACTCGAAT
>NZ_RXLO01000012.1 GCF_003958645.1 Chitinophaga rhizosphaerae | reverse complement strand
AAGTAATGGACTCCTTCCCCTTTTCTATCGAAACAACTGTTAACTCTTTTTGACGAATACTGTATTTAATGCGTTTGTCCATAAAAATGCCCCCCTAAAGTGTCCAACTTTTGGGGGGCATTACAATGAGGCGCCTTTTTCTTTATTGCTGGTCGATTAGTTTAAGGACATCGAGTATCGTATTGGCCGCCTGGTAAAAAAACGACGGCTGGATGCGGGAGAATTCGTCGCTGACCTTGTGGTAATCTTCATGATCTTCCACCCCAAAATAAATGAACGGCACCTGCTGTGCGTGAAACGCGCCCTGGTCGCTCTGGTTCGTCCAGTTCTGGCTGCCTTCGCCGGGCTGGTCGTGCCCCGTGAGCAGTTTGATCTTCGATTTGGCGGCGGCTGCGGTTATGGCGGGTTTGAGGTGTGGGTTCTGAAACGTTCCGCAGGCGTATAATTCATTTTTACCATTGCGGCTTACCATATCGAGATTGATATTGGCTTTGATTTTTTTCAGCGGAACCGGCGGGCGCGACACGAAATCCCTCGCGCCGCGGAGCCCCATTTCCTCCCCGTCGAACGCCGCGAAAATAAGGGTATGGCGCGGCGGATGTTTCGCGAACCAGGCCGCAAAGCCCAGGATGGCCGCTACGCCCGACGCATTATCGTCCGCCCCGTTGAATATACTGTCTGCCCCGTTGCCAGGCCCCACGCCTACGTGGTCGTAATGTGCGGATATGACGATCACGCTGTCGGTTTTCCCGGGTATGTACCCAAAGAGGTTGGTGCCCATGATGCGCCTGTCGCCGCTCGTGAAATAGAACGGTTGCTCGTAAGTGCCTTCCCAGGGCTGGATACCTGCTTTCCTGAAACGTTCGAGGAGGTAAAACTGCGCCATCCGGTTGCCTTTGGAGCCCGTCTGGCGGCCCATGAACTTGTCGGCGCTAAGGGTTTCCACGTCTTTCAGCAACAGAACGGAATCCACCTGTGCCATGGCAGTCGGGGCCAATGCTGCGCAGCAGATCAGGGTCAGGAGTGTCTTCATCTGGTTCGTATTTACTCAAATGTAGGGAATAACGGCAGCTAAATCCGCGCAGTTAGCGCAAAAAAGCCGGCAACCCGAAAAGGCGCCGGCTTTGGTATGTTCGAATGCGTTGTTATTGGAAAAGATGGAACACGCCCCAGCTGCAAACATAGGCGAGGAGGGTCATGTACACGAATTGGATGACGGGGTATTTCCAGCTTTTGGTTTCGCGCTTCACAATGGCGAGCGTGCTCATGCACTGCATGGCGAAGGCGTAGAAGATCATGAGCGAAAGCCCCGTGGCCAGGGTGTACACGGGCCGCCCGTCAGACCATTTGGCCATGGCCATTTTCTCCCGCAGCGTAGCATCGCTGTCTTCGGTATCGCCTACACTGTACAGCGTGGCCATCGTACCTACGAACACTTCGCGCGCGGCGAAGGATGTAATCAGCGCGATGCCTATTTTCCAGTCGTACCCCAGCGGTTTCACCACCGGTTCAATAGCGTGACCGAGAATGCCGGCGTAGCTGTTGGCGAGTTTGGCGGAAGAAAAGTCGCGGTTCAGTTGTTCGATGGCGGCACTGTCTGCCGTAGCGGCGATCTGCGCTTCGTATTCCCTGTGAACGGCGTCCATTTTCCCTGACGGACCGTAAGACGCCAGCGCCCACAATATTACAGAGATCACCATGATCACTTTACCAGCGTCGGTGACGAATATTTTCGCTTTCTCGATCATGGTGGTGCCCACGTTTTTCCAGCGGGGGGCGCGGTACACGGGGAGCTCCATGATGAAGTAGCTTTTCTCTTTAATCCTGATGAAAAGCTTCATGACGGCGGCTACGAGGAACGCCATCACGAACCCGAGCAGGTACAGCACCATCATGGCGAGGCCCTGGAGGTTGAAGATGCCGAGCACGGGTACGTTGGGGATGACGAGGGCGATCATGATCGTATAAATGGGCAACCTGGCCGAGCAGCTCATGAGCGGGGTGATCATGATGGTGATCAGGCGCTCTTTGCGGTTCTCGATGTTGCGCGCGGCCATGATGGCGGGAACGGCGCAGGCCACGCCGGAAATGAGGGGCATGACGGATTTGCCGTTCAGCCCCACCTGGCGCATGAGCCGGTCTGTGAGGAAGCTGATGCGGGCCATGTAGCCGGTATCTTCGAGGATGGTGATCAACCCGAAAAGTATCGCGATCTGCGGAATGAACACCGCGATGCCGCCAAGGCCGGCCACGATGCCGTTCACGAGCAGGTCTGTCCAGTTATTGTCTGGCAGCACGCCTGTCAGCCATCCGCCCAGGGAGCCGAAGCCGGCCTCGATGAGGTCCATGGGGTAGGAGGCGAGCCAGAAAATGCTTTGGAAAAGGAGGAACAGCACGCCCAGCAGGATAAGGTATCCCCAAACGCGGTGCAGGAGGATGTTGTCGATCCTTTCCGTCTGGAGTTGCTGCTGGAGGGGGTCGGTTTCCACCACCGTGATGTTCATGATATGTTTGATGCGGGCGTATCGCTGCATGATCTCTTCTGCCTGCACTTTCGTTTTGTTGAAGTTTTGCGCTTTCAGCAATTCGCGCAAACCGTGTTGTTGGGTTTCGGTGATGAAAGCCAGCTCTTCATGATTGGCAGCTACGTGCAGCGCCGCGTAGTCGCTGGAAACGGGGAAAATCTGCTTCACCCCGTCTATCACCGCCGGGGCGAGCAAACGGTTCTCGATGAATTCCCGGGCGGGGACAACGAATTTCTCCTGCGCCACGAGCTCTATATTCTTTTTCAGGGGCTGCATGCCCTTGTTCTTACGCGGGTTGATGGCTACCACAGGCACGCCGAGCTCGCGTTCCAGCCCTGCCAGGTCGATCTCGATGCCTTTTTTCTTGGCGATGTCCATCATGGTGAGCCCGATGATCACGGGCATTTTGAGGTCGATGATCTGGGAGCAGAAAAGCAGGTTGCGCTTGAGGTTAGACGCGTCGGCGATGATAATGACCATATCCGGGCGGTCTTCGCTGCCGGGCTGGAGGAGCACGTCGTACGTCACGTATTCGTCCGCGCTTTTGGGGTACAGGGAGTAAGTACCGGGGAGGTCGATGATGTTCGCCTCCAGCGTCGGCGAAATGCGGGCGCTGCCGGTTTTTTTGTCGACGGTAACGCCGGGGAAGTTGCCTACTTTCTGGTTTAATCCTGTCAGCGCGTTAAAGAGCGAGCTTTTGCCGCTGTTCGGGTTGCCGACCAGCGCAATGTTGATGGGTGCCTTCATCCTTATCTGATCCTCCGGTTTTTTGAATATGCAAAACTAGCGATTAAATAGGGAGGGAAATGATCGGATCGGGAAAAATAGGACAGGCGGCGCTTTCCGAAAAAGAAAAAACCGCGGTAAACACCGCGGTCTCTCAGGTTTTAGAAACTAAACTTATTGTGACGAATTGCTATATCTTATGCGATGGGTTTCGGGAGGCTGAACAGGAAACCGACGAACCGGTTTGCCGCGGTGGTTTTGGCGGGCTGAACGGAATCCGTTTTCCTTTCGGGCTGCGGATTTTCGCGGTCGGGGCCCTGGTAGCGGTAGTTGCGGTCGAGGGAGTCGCGGAACTGTTGGTCGGAACCCGGAGCCGGCGGTATTTCTCTTCTTTCCCAATCACCGTTCTCATTCATTTTCAGCTCCATACGGTCGTCGCGGTCCCAATCGTGCCCTTCGTCCCACCAGCGGCCGCTGCGGTAGCCGTCGAACCCGTAATGGTCGCGTGCTTTGCGGTCAACGATCAGTTCTTTGCCTGCGGGTACGTAAACCGTCAGGTACACGCGCTGGTCGCGGAACTTGGAATCCCTGGGGAAGGAGAACCCGCTGGGGAGCAGGAGCACGGAGTCTCGCTGAACGATCTGGAGGCTGATCTCACGGGCCAGCTCGCGCGCTTCGGCGCTGCTGCGGCCGCGGGAGCTCTTTTTGATCTCGACGGAAAACTGGTCGTTCGGGCTTTTCTCCATATGGATGCGGATGTTGTCGCAGATCACCGTGTCTTCCGAAATGTGCAGGTCGTCGAAAATATTATGTTCTTCGATTTCCAGCAGGTCGTCGTTCCGGGAGATGATGAGCCGTCCGCCGGAAGGCTGCTGAATCGGTATGGGTTCGCGGATACCGTTGACGGTGGTGAAGTCGCGGGAAACGGACACGGCGAGCGAGATGGAAAGCACGATACCGAGGATCCAGAAAAACCCGAGCGTCATGCCGGCGTATTTGTTGGTCATCCTGCTGCCGGTGATTTTACGCACGAGGAAGAGGATGAGCCCCAGCACGGGGATCCCGAACAGCAGGGCAACGGCCGGCCAGAAGAGCGCCTGTTGCGTTCCCGCTGCCAGAACGAGGTCTTTGATCTGCAGGAGGACCGGAGAAACGGTGGCAGCGGCGATCAGGCCCACTACCAACACGAAGAGCAGTACGAAGCCGAAGAAGAGGAAAAACCCTTTGGCGATCCAGGCGATGGCGTTACCCAGCCCCCGGAAGAACGACTCTATCGCAGAACCGGCATCTCTACCGAACTGTTTCCCGCGGCCCGTAGAAAAATTTCGCACATCGTCCCCCATTCTTTCCATGCGGGCGCGGATCTGGCTCATTTCTTCCTGAACGGTCGCTTTAATATTATTTACGTCTACACGCTCCCCCCGCATTTCCAGTTTTTCGGCTGCGGAAGCGGCTTCCGGCGTAGCAAACCAGAGGATGAGGTATACGAGGATGCCGCCACCCCAGAAGAGGGCTGTGATGACGAAGAGGATGCGCATGATCACGGGGTCGATGCGGAAGTAAGCTGCCAGGCCGGAGCAAACGCCGCCGATCACCTTGTGGTCGGTATCGCGGTAGAAGCGTTTACGGGGGCGGATATACGGCTCGAACGCCTGTTGCTGGCCTTGCTGTTGTGATTGGGAAGAAGAAGCGTTGCCGTTGGCAGGCTGCTCGTCGCCGAATTGCTCCGGCGTACCCATGGAAGCCTTGATCTCGATCACGTCTTCGTCGGTAATGCAATGCGCGCCTTTGCGGATTTTATCCTGGAACACTTCGGCGATGCGGCTTTCGATATCGCTCACGATCTCGTCTGCTCCCTCTTCCTGCGAGAAATATCGCTTGAGGCTGTCCAGGTACTGCCTGAGCAGCTCGTAGGCCGAGTCCTCGATGGGAATCAGGCGGCTGGAGAGGTTTATGTTGATAATCTTTTTCATCTCTGAATCTTGGTTTTTAGGTTTTGGATGGGTATTTACTGGTTTGATTCCGGTTGCTGGGTGAGCTGGTGAACGGCGTTGGCCAGTTCGTTCCAGGTGGCCTCCAGGACTTTATAAAAGGATTCGCCTTTTTCGGTCATGGAGAAATATTTGCGCGGGGGGCCGGAGCTGCTTTCCACCCAGCGGTAGGTGAGGAATTCCGCGTTCTTGAGGCGTGTCAGAAGCGGATATAAAGTCCCTTCCAGGATATCCAGCTTCGCTTCTTTCATTTTTTCGATAATGTCTGAAGGATAAGCCTCGCCTTGCTTGATGATGGACAGGATGCAGAACTCGAGCACCCCTTTTCTCATCTGTGATTGTGTGTTATCTATGTTCATGGCAAGTGAGCTTTTGATTTAGCGCTGATACTTTCAGCTTGACGATTCAAAGATACAAACAATTTACTACTATGCAATACACAATACCCTTTAATGCAAAATAACTGGCGAAGAACATTACCGGACTTTTCGTATAACTAACTGATTTAGTTTGACATATTGATAAAAATGGGGCGGGGGATGGGAAAACGGAAAATGATGAACGGTAAATGGGCGGGATGGGCTATATGGCTATTATTAAACCGTAAGTTGCAGATTTATAGCTGCTTACCGGTTATTTAACATTTTTTTGACCCGGAAAAATAGAATTTATGGATTGGCGGGGTTACTTTTGCTCCACATTGAAGTGTGAAACTTGCAATTCATGAAAAAATTAATCAGTGTTTTCCTAATCAGCCTGATGTGTATCCAGGTGCTTCCTATCAAGGAAGTAGGGAAACTATTGTTTAATAATCAGATTGTAGAGGAACACGTGGAAGGGAGCTGCGGGTCTAAAGGCGGCGTGAAGCTGCTGGCCGATCTGAATTGCCATAAATATGGCGATGATGAACCATCGATGAACCCTGCATTGTTCCTTACTTCTTACACTTATCGTTTATTGGAAGACGTTCCTGCCGGTCCTGTGCAGGAGATCCAGACCCCTCCTCCGAACGTGCTCGCTTAATTGCCGTTCGCGCCACCCGGTCCGGGCATGGCGCATTTGACTTTTCATTTTTATTTCCTCTCCACGGAAGACGCATTGCAAAGCCATCCTGAGGCTGTTCGACGTTTCCGTTCATGTGCTGCTCCGCGGGCGGTGGATGTACGGTGGTGATCGGAACGGGCCCGGGGTTTTGGCGACCAACATTCCGGCATGGCTTTAATGACTGCAGCCCGGCCGGTGTGCGCGATGCCGTTGTTCCGTATAAAATCAACGCTACATGAGCAAGCAAATTCCTGCTACGTCCAATATCAAAGGCGACCTCTCTGCGGGGCTGGTGGTATTCCTGATCGCGGTGCCCCTTTGCCTCGGCATCGCCCTGGCTTCCGGCGCACCCCTGTTTTCCGGCCTCATCGCGGGCATCGTGGGCGGTATCGTCGTAGGTTTCTTTTCCGGCTCCAATCTGAGCGTCAGCGGCCCCGCCGCGGGCCTTACCGCTATCGTGCTCACCGCCATCGGCAAACTGGGCGCATTCGAATCTTTCCTCCTCGCCGTGGTACTGGCAGGCGCCATCCAGTTCCTGCTGGGGCTCATCCGCGCAGGGGTCATCGCCAACTATTTTCCGTCTAACGTTATTACCGGGATGCTCACCGCTATCGGTATCATCATCGTCTTAAAACAGATCCCCCATGCTTTCGGGTACGACGAGCATGCAGAAGGGGAACTTGCTTTCATCCAACACGATGGGGAGAATACTTTCACCTCCATCCTGAGCACCATTAATCATATACAGTTGGGGGCGGTGATCATCACCGCGATTTCCATCGCGATTCTGCTGTACTGGCAGAAAATCCCCAAACTGAAAGCCATCCCGGCCCCGCTTGTGGCCGTCCTCGCCGGTATCGGCCTCAACGCCCTGTTTATCGCCTCCGGCTCCACGCTGGCCCTTGAGCAAAGCCACCTGGTTTCGCTCCCCGTTGCCGCTTCCGCAAGCGAATTCGCCGGCCAGTTCACATTGCCCGACTTCAGCAAGATCCTCAATGCCGACGTTATCACCGTAGCGATCACCATCGCCGTGGTAGCTTCCATCGAGACCTTGCTGAACCTCGAGGCAACAGACAAGCTCGATCCGCTGAAACGCTACTCAGACCCCAACCGCGAGCTGCGCGCCCAGGGCCTCGGTAACATGATCAGCGGCCTCATCGGCGGCTTGCCCGTGACTTCGGTGATCGTTCGTTCTTCCGCCAACATCAACTCCGGCGGCCGTACCAAGATCTCCACCATTTCTCACGGCGTGCTGCTGCTGGTATGTGCGGCCCTCATCCCCACACTGCTCAACATGATCCCGCTGTCGACCCTCGCCGCCGTGCTGCTGGTAACCGGTTACAAGCTGTGCAAGCCCACCATCTTCAAGCAAATGTTCGCCAAAGGCAAATACCAGTGGATCCCCTTCGTGGTAACCGTGGTAACGATCGTGATGACAGACCTGCTCGTGGGCGTAGCCATCGGCCTGGGCGTAAGCGTACTGTTCCTCCTCTGGGGCAATATGAAAAGCCCGTATTTCTTCCGCAAGGAAAAATACCGCTCCGGCGATATGTTCGTGCTCGAGCTCACGCAGGAAGTTTCCTTCCTCAACAAAGCCAACATCCTGCTCACGCTGGATAAAATGCCCGACAAAAGCACCGTGATCATCGACGCCGCCAAAACGCTGTACATCGACCAGGATGTGCTCGACATTATCCGCGAATTCGCGCAAATCAAGGCGCCGCAAAAGCAGATCAAGGTAGTACTGCGCGGTTTTAAAGAGGCATATAAGGTGAATAATACCGACCATCTCTTCATGGACGGAGAGAAAGAACCGCAGGTGGTAGTTGCCCATTCACAAGGCACCCACAAGGAATTATTGAAAGAATTATCTGTTAACTAAAAAAGATCCGGAAAATGAGGACACACAATAAACTCTCCCAAAGCAATACTACGCCCGAAATGGCGCTGGAAATCCTGAAAGAAGGAAACGACCGCTTCGTGAACAACCTGCGCATCAACCGCAACCTGCTCGCGATGGTCAACGATACGAAAGAAGGACAGTGGCCGGTAGCCGCGATCGTGAGCTGTATGGACTCCCGCACTTCCGCCGAGCTGGTGTTCGACCAGGGCCTGGGCGATATCTTCAGCATCCGCCTCGCTGGCGCCGTTGTGTCTGACAACGTGCTAGGCAGCCTCGAATACGCCTGTAAAGTTGCAGGTTCCAAAATCATCGTAGTGCTGGGCCACACGCATTGCGGTGCCATCAAAGGCGCGTGCGACCATGTGGAAATGGGCAACCTTACCGGTTTGCTCGGCAAGATCCGCCCGGCCGTTTTCCAGGAGAAAACCATCACCGAAAACAGGAATTCAAAAAACCACGAATTCGTGGAAGCCGTTACGAATATCCACATCGACCGTTCGGTGCAAGCCATCCTGGAGCAAAGCATCATTCTCGCAGAGATGATCGATAATGGGGAAGTCGGCATTATCGGAGCCATGTATGATGTCGAAACAGGCATGGTTACTTTTCATGAACACACCAAGCGGATCGGCAAACCGCTGCAGGTTGTAGAAAAAACCGCCTGACCCTGAAAAGTCAAAAGCCGGAAGAGCAGTCGCTTCCGGCTTTTTTATGTCTTGACCCGACGTCTCTTTACATGAATTTGTCGCCCTTGTGACGCTTCACTTCGGCCACGTATTCCTTGATCTGCTGTTCGTTCTGTTTTTTGCAGATGAGCAGCACATCGTTCGTGTCGATCACGATCATATCATCGAGCCCCTGCAGCAGCACGAGCTTATCGTTCGGAGCTTTTACCATGCATTTGGTTGCGTCTATCACCATCACGTTCTTGCCCTGTACGGCGTTGCCGAGGTAGTCCTTATCCAGGTTTTCGTAAGCCGAGGCCCAGGTGCCGAGGTCGCTCCAGCCGAAGTTGGAGGGGATCACGTACACGTTGTCCGCTTTTTCCATGATACCGTAGTCGATGGAAATGTTGGTGCACTGGGTGTATATCCGTTCGATGGTTTCTTTTTCCCCGGCTGAATTGAGGCTGTCTTTGTTTTGCACGAAAAGTTCGTCCATTTCCGGCAGGTATTTGGCCAATGCCTGTAGGATGGATGCGGAGTTCCATACGAAAATGCCGGCGTTCCAGAGGAAGTCGCCGCTTTTCAGGAAGGTTTTGGCCAGTTCCAGGTTGGGTTTTTCGGTGAAGGTTTTAACCTTGTACACATTGTCTGCCACCTGCTCCGTTTCGTACTGGATGTACCCGTAGCCGGTGTCTGGCCGGGTGGGTTTGATGCCGAGGGTGAGCAGGGCATTGTTTTTCTGGGCGAACAGGAGGGCGTTGAGGCAAGTGCTGGTGAAAGACGTGGCGTCCATGATGAGATGGTCTGCCGGGGCGCAGATCATGCTGGCCTTGGGGTCTTTCTTGTGGATTTTGTGGGAAATATATGCCACACAGGGTGCGGTATTTTTCCGCGACGGTTCGCTCACGATGTTTGCGACCGGCAGGTTGGGCAATTGCTTGGCCACGGTGTCGGCGTAGTGATGGTGAGTTACTACGTAAATGTTTTCTTCGGGAATGAACTGCGCGAACCTTTCATAGGTCCATTGCAGGAGGGTCTTGCCTGTATTGAGGATATCCAGGAATTGTTTTGGATAATCCGTGCGGCTGTAGGGCCAAAAGCGGCTTCCGATTCCGCCGGCCATGATGGCCACATAAAAATGGTTGTTTAACGGTGTCATCTTTTAGATAATTCCTTCTCGGATTAAGTCGTGTAAATGTATAATTCCATGATACTGATCGCCTTTCATGACCAGCAATTGGGTGATATCATAAGTTCTCATCATATCCAGCGCATTGACGGCGAGCTCATCGGCGTCGATGGTTTTCGGGTGTGTGCTCATAATGTCTGCCGCGGTGGCGCCGGCGGCGTTCATATTCTTTTCGAGCATACGCCTGAGGTCGCCATCGGTGATGATGCCCCGGAGCTGGTTATTTTCATCCACAACGCCGGTGACGCCCAGCATTTTGGAGGAGATTTCCACGATCACTTCGCGCAGGTTGCTGCCGAGGCTTACCTTGGGCACCTGGTGCTGGCGGCTGAGGTCGCCAACCTTGAGGTAGAGCTTTTTGCCGAGGGTGCCGCCGGGGTGGAACCGGGCGAAATCTTCGGCGGTGAAGCCTTTCATCTCGATGAGGCAAACGGCGAGGGCGTCGCCCATCACCATTTGGGCCGTTGTGCTGGAAGTGGGGGCCAGGTTATTGGGGCATGCCTCCTGCGTAACATACGTATTCAGCACAAAATGTGCCGATTGCGCGAGGTAGGAATCCGCCTTGCCCACGATCGCCACGAGCACGTTGCCGAGGTTACGGACGAGGGGGACGAGGACCTTTATCTCGGGGGATTCCCCGCTTTTCGAAATAACCACCACCACATCGTCCGGGGTGATCATCCCCAGATCGCCATGGATGGCGTCTGCCGCATGCATGAACAAAGCCGGCGTTCCCGTGGAATTGAACGTGGCCACGATCTTCTGCGCAATAATGGCGCTTTTACCGATGCCAGTGATCACCACACGCCCGGTACAGGCCGCCATCAGCTCCACCACTCGCTCGAAATCCGCATTGATGTACTGTTCCAGGCTCCCGATCGCCGAAGATTCCAGCCTGATCGTCCTGATCCCTGTTTCCCGAATATTAACCGTTGTCTTCTGTTTCATGCGACAAACACAAATTTATCAATTTTTTACCCAAGCCCCGCGATCCTGTAAATTATATTGACACAACGGGGTTTTTTAAGTAATTTCGTGTCCCCCAAAATTATATATCAATAATATTTCATCTAAAGTCAGCGTTTTTTCGCTGCATTTACTCGGATCTAACTAAATTAAATGTGATGGCTGTTGCAAAGGTAAGTTTGTTGGATGCATTACACGAACATTTTGGGTTTGATTCTTTCAAAGGGAATCAGGAGAAAATTATTAAAAGCATACTTTCCGGAAAAGATACATTCGTGATCATGCCAACCGGCGGCGGCAAATCGCTTTGCTACCAACTGCCGGCCCTGATGAGCCCCGGAGTTGCGCTCATAGTAAGCCCGTTGATCGCGCTGATGAAAAACCAGGTAGACCTGGTCCGTTCCTACAGCAGTAAAGACAACGTGGCCCACTTCCTGAACTCCACCCTGACGAAAGCGCAAATCAAGAAAGTTCGTACCGACTTGCAGTCCGGCAAAACAAAAATGCTTTACGTAGCGCCCGAAACGCTCACGAAACAGGAAAATATCGACTTCTTCCGCGAACTGGAGATTTCCTTCATCGCCGTGGACGAGGCGCACTGTATCTCCGAATGGGGGCACGATTTCCGGCCGGAATACCGGCGGTTACGGGAAATGATCGAAATGATCAGTCCCAACCTGCCCATCATCGCCCTCACCGCCACGGCTACGCCCAAGGTGCAGAGCGATATCGTCAAAAACCTGGAGCTCCGCTCCCCCGAAATCTTTATCTCCTCCTTCAACCGCCCGAACCTCTATTACGAGATCCGCCCGAAGCGCAAAAAGGAGCAGACCATCAAGGAAATCGTCAAATTCATTCACCTGCATAAAGGCAAATCCGGCATCATCTACACCCTCAACCGTAAAACCACGGAAGAGCTCGCGGATATGCTCGTGGCCAACGGCATCAAAGCCGTAGCCTACCATGCCGGCCTCGACGCCACCACCCGCGCACAGCGGCAGGATATGTTCCTCCTCGAGGAATGTGAAGTGATCGTGGCCACCATCGCCTTCGGGATGGGGATCGACAAGCCCGACGTCCGCTTCGTTATCCACTACAACATCCCCAAATCGCTGGAAAACTATTACCAGGAAACCGGGCGCGCCGGGCGCGATGGCCTCGAAGGCAATTGTATTTGCTTCTATTCCTACCAGGATGTGCAGAAACTGGAGCACCTCATGCGCGACAAGCCCCTTTCCGAACGCGAAATGGGCGCACAGCTCATCAACGAAACCGTGGCTTACGCCGAAAGCGCCGTTTGCCGCCGCAAAGTGATCCTCCATTACTTCGGTGAGCAATACGACACGGAAGACTGCGGTAAATGCGACAACTGCCGCAACCCGAAAGAAAAGATCGAAGTCAAGAACCGCGTCGTGATCGCCCTCAAAGCCATTTCCTCCCTCGAAGAGCGGTTCGGCACCGATTACGTCGTGAATATCATCACCGGCAAAACCAATCCCCAGATCACCACTTTCCGGCACGATAAGCTGGACGTGTTCGGGGAAGGGAAGGAGTTCGACGCCCATTTCTGGAATTCGCTCCTCCGCCAGATGATGCTGGAAGGGCTCATCGAAAAAGATATCGAAGAATACGGGCTTTTGAAGATCACCGAGAAAGGCCGGAAATTCATGAAAAAGCCGTACCTCATCCACGTGGCCCTCAACCACCAGTTCGAAGAGGAAGCGGCCGAGGAAGAAGAGAACGCCGCCGCGGAACCGCAGCCTACCGCCGACCCCGTGCTGTTCGAAATGCTCAAAGACCTCCGCAAGAAGGTGGCGCGCGAAAAGAACCTGCCGCCGTTCGTCATCTTCCTCGAAACATCGCTCGAAGATATGGCCACCCAATTCCCCACCACCACCCAGGAACTGGAAAAGATCCAGGGCGTGAGCAAGGGAAAGGCCATCCGCTACGGCAAACAGTTCATCGACGTCATCGCCAAATTCGTGGAAGAGAACGATATCGTGAAGCCGGACGACTTCGTCCTGAAATCCGTCGTGAACAAGAGCGGGCTGAAGGTGTTCATCATACAGAACATCGACAAGAAAATGCCCCTTGAAACCATCGCCCGCAACAAGGAACTGTCGTATTCCCAACTGCTCGACGAAATGGAGACCATCGTGGCCAGCGGTACCAAGCTGAACCTCGATTACTGCATCGACGAAGAGCTGGACGATTACGCGCAAGACGAGATCCTGGAATATTTCAAAGGCTGCGAAACCTCGAGCCTGGCGCTGGCGAAGGAAGAACTGGAAGAAGGCAACTATTCGATCGAACAGTTGAAATTAATGCGTATCAAGTTTTTAGTGGTATATGGGAATTAATGAAGTAAAGAAAGATATCGCCGGCGTTCGCGGGCAGATCGTGGCACACCCGCTGTATGGACAGTTGCAGTCGATCGAAGATGTACGCAAGTTCATGGAGCACCATGTGTTTGCCGTGTGGGATTTCATGAGCCTGCTGAAAGGATTGCAGCGTGCGCTCACCTGCGTAACCACGCCCTGGGTGCCGGTGGGCTCTCCCGAAACGCGGTTCCTCATCAACGAAATCGTGACCGGAGAGGAAAGTGACGTAGACGTTACCGGCACCATGCACTGCAGCCATTTCGAGCTCTACATCCAGGCGATGGAGCAGGCGGGCGCCGATACGAAAAGGATCAATAGCCTGCTGGAAGGGATTCGCGCCGGGCAACCGCTGAGCGCTTTGCTGGAGGGTTTTCCGCCATCCGTAAAAGGATTCCTCGAGTTTACCTTTGAAGTGATCGCCACCGATAAACCGCACATCATGGCGGCCGTATTTACTTTCGGAAGAGAAGATCTTATTCCCGATATGTTCTACGCATTGGTGAAAGATCTGAACGAACAATTCCCCGGAAAATTCGACATTTTCATTTATTACCTCGAGCGCCATATCGAAGTAGACGGCGATCATCACAGCAAGCTCGCGGAAAAAATGGTAGAAGAATTATGTGGAAGCGATCCCGAGAAATGGGCGGAAAGCGCCGCCTATGCCGTGAAAGCACTGGAATGGAGAAATAAGTTGTGGAACGGGATCAATGCCAAAGCAGAAATTTTCGAGTAATTCTTTGGAATTTTCAGGAAATGTACTACTTTTGCATTCCCCTTCAGACAAAGGGTAACAAAAAAAGTTGGTGCGGTAGCTCAGTTGGTAGAGCAATGGACTGAAAATCCATGTGTCGCCGGTTCGATCCCGGCTCACACCACGGAAAAGAGATCATCGAAAGATGGTCTCTTTTTTTTCCTTTTTTTTTCTCCCCACAATTATTATTTTCATTATATGGCACCTGTGCCTCTTCGGAATTTTTTCACGGTTTGTTTTCCCCCGATTTTAATTTTTACGCCTCTTTCTGGTAATAGTTTTGACCTTCCTCATTTAATCCTGTGACTTTTTAAGGTGATCTGTGCCCGTTTGAACGAAGCATTCCGCAATGCAGCGATCCCGGACGGTCCCTTACGCATTTATCCACCGAAAAATGATTGTCATGTCTCGCCTGGAAATTGTCGCATTGCAAAAGGATGAAATATGGCCGGAAGGATTTGCCGCCCAAACGCAGCAGGTCGTAAAATCCATCATTACCTGGGAAACCTCGCACCAGCCAGCGTGGTACCCCATGCCGGGGCGAAGCCTTTTCTATCCCGATTGCCATACCGGCGCTTTGCTAAAGATCAAGGGCGCGGGGTTCTACAATCCCGAAACGATTTCCTTTTCCGGCATCAAAAGGGCCACGACGCCCGTTCCCTCGGGCTCGCACCCCATGCCGCCGCAGGAACGCGCTTTCAAAAGGAATATCGTGCATGTAGACCCAGCAGACCTCCCGCCTTTTCCCATGCAATCCGTTCAAAGCCATTCCGCCCCCATCGGCGGCATGACGTACCGTATTGCACAAAACGACCAGCGGATATTCAAGCGGCTGCAACAGAGCGGCCTACCCTCCAATACGCCCATCACTGCTTATCAATACGCCCATCTCCAGCTGGAAGGCGAATGCATGGGCGTAAGCGTGTCCCGCCTGCCGGAGGGCGCGCTGCAAACCACGCCCTTCGACCTGTTTATGCACTGGCATTTACCCGTTTCCGGTGACGACATTCCCGCATGGTGTAAACAATACTTGTCTGAAGAGGGTTTCTCCCTCGATAGGCCAGACCACCGCGTTGTGATCATATCCTCTCTGGCCCGCCATGCCGGCAAACTGCTGCGGCAATTCAGCACGTCCGCCCGACTGTACCGCTTTTCCGGCAGTCCCGATAACTGGAGCATGCGCAACGACCTATTGCACCCGCTTTTCTTCTCCGACGTAGACACGGCCGCCTTCCTGGACGATATCCTTCCGGGCCGGCATGGATGGGAGGTGCTCCGTAACCTGGTGTCTGCAATACATCAATGGATATACTTTTTCCTTCCCGCGGTTTCCTGGCCGGAAAGCGGTTACACCTTCCAGATGCTGCGGGGCGCCGATTTCATCAGAAATATGCTCGACGGCTTTTTCACCGAAGCCGATCCCGGCCGGCTAACCAACGCCGCCGATCACATCTGGCAACTGGCCGCAGAAGCGTACAATTCCGCAGTCGGCCGGCAACTTCCATTAAGGGGAGGAGAGGCCCAATTCCAGCTATTTCATCCCCGGCCGGCGTTTTATTTTGCCGTTATGCGTATCTTGAAAACACTCGTTGTTTCATCTGCCCTTCCAGCCGAATTTCCTTCGACGGATTTATCGGCGAAGGGGATCGACCTGTATACAGCCGCCAGCGCAGGCCATCCGTCACACGTGGCTTTTTATCCGGACCTGTCTGTCGAAGAAATGTTAAGCCAAATGAATCATTACGCATCACATGGAACAGTCGGCCATTGATCAGCTTATTCAAAATTATTTGCAGGATCGAACTGCGAACGTCGCGATCAATATCGCTGGCAGGGATGACACATTCCGGTACGAAAGCGAAAGAAAATTGCCTGCGGCCAGTTTCATCAAGCTGTTCATCCTGGGCGCCGCGGCCGACGCTTTACTGCAAAATCGATTGCAGGCCAGCACCCGCTTGGCTATCGGGTCGAAAGATATCGTTCAGGGTTCTGGAATCCTTAAATACACCAACGGCGGCCCGTCGTTTACCATCAGCGAACTTTTATGGCTCATGGCGGGTTGGTCCGACAACACCGCCACCAATAAAATCCTGGGCCTGCTGACCGTGGATGCGGTACAACGATTTATCGATGCGACCAGTGCAAAAAGCACGGCTATCCGCGTGCCCATGATGCCCTCCCCCGCAGAATCTGCAGCGGGTATCAACGAAACTTCCGCAGACGACGTTGCGTTGTTCTATCGGCTCGTTTCTACGGGGTTTCCTTCTCCCGTCCATCCCGGCGTCGCCGGCTTTTGCGCCAAAATACTGGCGGAAGCGACGCATACTTTCCGTTTAACCGATCTGCTGTTTTCACCGGTTCAGCGGAAAATCGCCCTGGGGGTGCTTTCCCGGAACGGCAGTGGATTCCGTTATTACCTCCGTGCCGCGCGATACGAAAGCAAGAAGCGGCTGAGCCTGTTGTTGGGGGATGAAAAAGTACTGGCGGAAAAATCGGCTTCCGGCAATACAGTATTCTATGACTCCTGCATGATCGAGCATGGCGGACACCCGTTGATCATGGCTACGATGATACAGCAGGAGGGCGCCCGGTTTTCCGACAGTACATCCGAAGACCATGCCCGAGCCCGGCAGTTCTTTTCGAATATAGGATTACTCGCTACGCAGATTTTTCCACGGCAATAAACATCCCTGAATATGGAATCGCTTGTAAACGGTATACTTGGAGGAGAGTTCCAACGGCATTTCTGGCCCGGTCTTTTTCTAAACATCCTTATCGTCATCGCCCTTTACCTCAATGGCATTGTTCCTGACATTTTCTCCGAAAGCCTGGTCACCTCCATCGCGATCGTTATCCCGGTTTCAGTGCTCACAGGAGTAGTGATGGATTTTCTCGGGCATATTTTCGTATTGACCAGCCTTCCCAGGAAAGAGGCGATGCAGCATTCCCGCCTTGCTCCCCTGATCACGGAACTGGCCAATGCCTCGATCCCACGCGCCGATATCAGGGAGAAAACGCCGGCGCCACCGTTGGATTTGATACCTGAACTGAGTTTTTACCTCACCAAAACCATCCACGACAATCCGTCCGCGCAGAAGAAGTTCGAAGAACAGTTCACCTACTTCGAATTCAACCGCAGTATAGCGTTGTTCTTTGTTCCGTTAGTCGTGTACCTGTTGTTCCGTTGGATTTGCGGATGGATGTTCGGTGAATCCTGGGCAGCCTCGGGCATTCCCATGATATTGTACATCGCCGTGCAACTAGTGGTTTTCCGCCTGGCCTGGATCGTTTTCCATACGGGAAACGGTAAACGGCTGTTCCGACTGGGAAGGTGGTATTTCAATCCCGTCTTTTTCAATTACGATATCATCACCAATATCCAGCTGGGCATGTTGCTCGATTATTTTCTGCGAAATAAAAATCCGGAAGCTTCACAAAAGCCAAGTTAACCTTCACACATTTGACGACTGCCGCTCGTCCCTCCTTCAAACGTTGTAAACGGGCTTTCCGGCGGTAAAAGGGTACTTCGGGTTGGAAAGCCCCGAACGGTTGCCTACTTTTAGGCAAAGGGGCATCGCCCTACGTCAATTCCACAGTCAATCAATCTCTTATGAATGTTAAGCGCTTCCCTGCCCGGGGGATTTTGTTGATAAGCTGCCTGTTCCTCCTCACTGCCTGCGCATCCCAACGCGCCCCGCAAGGCACCGTGAACTGGAAGCAAAAGAAAGTGCTCGTTTTCACCAAAAACGGGAAAGGATTCGTCCACGACAATATCCCCGAGGCGGCCGCCGCATTCAAAAAAATGGGCGCAGATCATGGCTTCGCCGTGGATGTGACCGACGATGCTTCCGTGTTCTCCGAATCCCGCCTCGCCCAATACGACGCACTCGTTTTTACCTCCACCAATAACGACGTGTTCGACACCGACGCCCAGAAAGTGGCGCTCATGCGGTACATTCAGTCGGGCGGCGGTTTCATGGGCGTGCATTCCGCCATCGGCACGGAACGGAAATGGGATTGGTTCAAACGGATGATCGGCGGCACCTTTGCCTGGCACGCCAAATACCAGCAGTTCCGTCTCGTGGCGGTAAACCCTTCTCATCCGTCGCTGAAAGACGTGCCGAAGGTTTGGGTCCGCGAAGACGAATGCTATTTCTCGAAGGAACTCTACGGTGGCATCCATCCCATCCTGGCCCACGATGTCAAAAGTTTACGCGACGTCAACGATACCGTGCTCACGAAAAACCAGGGCTCGTTCGGGAATTATTACCCCGCCGCCTGGTACCAGTACTTCGACGGCGGATTCGTTTGGTTCACTTCGCTCGGGCATCACAAGCGCGATTACACCGATCCCGTTTTCGTGAACCATCTTTACCAGGGGCTCCACTGGCTGGTCGGCCAAACCGCCCGGCGCAACCCGTCCAAGGCATACGCCACATCGCCCGAAACACCGGTCGATTATCAACGTTAATATGATCAACATGAAACAATACCGTTACAGTTACCTGCTGGGCGCCTCGCTGCTCATGGCAGCCTGCCAGCCCGGACAACCGAAAGAAGCGCAAGATATGGTTCACCTGATCACCCTCGCGCCCGGCCACTTCCACGCCGCGCTCGTGCAAAAAACCGCCACGCCGGGAATCGACAGCATCGTGCACGTCTATGCACCGAAAGGCCCCGAGCTGGAAGCCCACCTCAATCTCATCAAACAGTATAACGAACGGCCGGCCGACCCCACGCATTGGAAAGAAGACGTTTACACCGGGGCCGACTGGCTGGAAAAACTGAAATCCGAGCGCAAAGGTTCCGTTGTGGTGCTCGCCGGCAATAACCACGATAAAACCCGTTACATCGACGCGGCCGTTCAGGCAGGGATGCACGTGCTGGCAGATAAGCCCATGGCCATTACCGAAGCCGACTTCACATCGCTGCGGAAAAGCTTCGCCGATGCCGACGCCGCCAAAGTGCTGCTGTACGATATCATGACCGAACGTTCCGAGATCACGAACATCCTCCAGAAAGAACTGCTCCGCGATGCTTCCGTGTTCGGGGACATGCAGCCCGGCACCCCGGAAAAACCGGCCATCGAAATCGAAAGCATTCACCATTTCTATAAAATGGTATCTGGCAAGCCGCTCCGCCGGCCCACCTGGTTCTTCGACCCCTCGCAACAGGGCGATGCCCTCGTAGACGTGAACACCCATCTCGTGGACCTCACCCACTGGATGCTGTTCGACACTACCGCGCTCGACTATACGAAAGATATCCAGTTGAATAAAGCCGTGAAATGGAAAACGCCGCTGACGCTCGCGCAGTTCTCCACCATCACTGGCGCCGATGCATTCCCCGATTTTCTGCAGGCATACGTAAAAGATTCCGTGGCCGGCATCGCCGCAAATGGCACGGTGGACTATACCGTGAAAGGGTTCCACGTCCGCCTGTCGGCACTGTGGAATTTCGAAGCGCCTGCGGGCGGGGGCGATACGCATTTCGCCATTGCGCGGGGGAGCCGCAGTAACATCGTTATTCGCCAGGGCGCGGAAGAATCCTGGAAGCCCGAGCTGTTCGTAGAGCCCGTAGCCGCAGATACCGGGTTCGCCGCAACGCTGGACGCGGCCGTGAAGCGCCTTTCCGCGAAGTATCCCGGTATTTCCGTGGAAGCGCGGGGCAAGCAGTTCCACATCGCTATACCGCAGGAATTGAAAACCGGCCACGAAGCGCATTTTGCCGAAGTGCTCCAGCGCTATCTCGGTTTCCTCAAAGCCGGCGCCGTTCCCGCCTGGGAAGTGAAAAACATGATCGCAAAATATTACGTGACCACCGCCGGTCAGGCGATGGCCAAAGAGATCACCAAATAATGACCATGCACGACTTCGATCTGTCAGGAAAAAGAGCCTTGATAACGGGCGGCGGCTCCGGCCTGGGGCTGGCCGTGGCCAGTGCCTTCGCCGAATATGGCGCCGAAGTGATCATCGCCGGGCGGCGTGCCGATGTGCTCGATGCCGCCGCTGCCGGTATCGGCGGAAATGTGCGCACCATCGTTTGCGACCTCGCGCAGCTCGACGTGATCCCCGACCTGGTAGACGGGATAGAATCGGCGTACGGCCCGCTGGATGTGCTCGTCAACAACGCCGGCATCCATCTCAAAAAAGATGCGCTCGATGTCACCGATACCGAATTCGAAACCGTGCTCCGCACCAACCTTCAGGCCGTTTTCGCACTGTCGCGCGAGGCGGCGAGACGGATGACGGAGCGGCGGTCGGGCAGTATCATCATGATCAGTTCCATGGCCGCGAAGTACGGCATCCCGAAAGTGATCGCTTACACGGCCGCCAAAGCTGCGGTGGAAGGGATGACGAAGGCGATGGCGGTGGAATGGTCGGCCCGGGGCGTACGGATCAATTGCATCGCACCGGGTTTTATCGAGACAGACATGTCGGCCAAAGCATTGAACAACGACCCCGACCGGAAGAACCGTGTGCTGGGGCGCACGCCCATGCAGCAATTGGGCAAACCGAAAGACGTGGCGCTCGCCGCCGTGTTCCTCGCTTCCGCAGCGGCCGGTTTCATCACCGGGACCAGCCTGGCTGTAGACGGCGGCAATTCCATCGGATTCTGATCACCCTCAATCATATTCCACATGCGACCCAAAAACAACGCCGGCGGCGGATCGCGCCGGAACTTCCTCAAAAACGCAATCACCGGCGCTGCCGGCACCGTGGCCCTCGCCCACATCCCGATGATCGTTCCGGCACACGTGATCAGCGGGCCACTGGCACCCAGTAACCGCATCAACGTAGGCGCCATCGGCAACGGGCGCATCTCCCGTGAACACGATATGCCCGGCGTCTGGAAACACGATGCCGCCCGCATCATCGCCGTTTGCGACCTCGACAGCAAACGCCTCGGCAGCGCGCAAAAACTCGTCAACGATTATTACACCAAAAAAACCGGGAAGGCAGACAACAGCGTCAAAGCCTATCACAATTACCAGGAGCTCCTGGCCGACAAAGACATCGATGCCGTCATCATCTCCACGCCAGACCATTGGCACGTGATCCCCGCCGTGGCGGCGGTTCGCGCGGGGAAAGACGTATACATGCAAAAACCTGCGTCGCTCACCATTTCGGAAGGCCGGTATCTCAGTAATGAAGTACACAAAGCCGGGCGCATCCTTCAGATCGGCAGCCAGCAACGTTCCATGCCGCAGTTCAAAAAAGCCTGCGAACTGGTGCGCAATGGCCGGATCGGGAAAGTGCATACCGTGTACGTAGGCCTGCCCATCGACGATCCGTCCCAGAGTACGCCCGAAAAGGAAATGCCCGTTCCCGCAGCACTGAATTACGAAGCCTGGCTCGGAGAAACTCCTTTTGTACCGTACACCCTCAAGCGCGTGCATCCCACAAACGACTTCAGCCGGCCGGGATGGCTCCGCTGCGAACAGTTCGGCGCGGGTATGATCACCGGCTGGGGCGCGCATCATTTCGATATCGTGAACTGGGGACTGGGGTACGAATATACCGGCCCCATCGAAATTTCGGCGAAAGCGGAATTCCCCGCCGCCGGGAACCTCTGGAACGTACACGGTCCTTTCCAGTCGGAAAATATTTATGCAGACGGCGTGAAAGTGCTCGCCAGCAACAGCTATCCCAACGGTGTGAAATTCGTAGGTTCGGATGGATGGATTTTCGTTTCCCGCGGGAATTATTCGGCAACCGCCAACGACCCCGCCGGCCAGGCGAAAAACAGCAAAGCCCTCGATGCCTCCGACCCAAAAATCCTTTCCTCTATCATCGGTGAAAACGAAATCCGGTTCGTAGACAGCCTCGACCATCATGGCAATTGGCTCGCAGCCGTCCGCTCGCGCCAGCAACCGATCACGCCGATCGAAGTGGGCCACCGCGCCTGTACGGTTTGCCTGCTCAACCACACCGCCATGAAACTGCAACGCAAACTTTTCTGGGACCCGGTGAAAGAACGTTTCCAGAACGACGACCAAGCCAACGCCACGCTCACCCGGCCACAACGCTGGCCGTACGTGCTGGATTGAAATTAAAGGCGGCTCCGGCCGCCTTTTTTTATGGACACTTTTTTATCGACGTTACCCGCATGCAGGATTTTCTTACTTTCGGAAAATGAACCCGTCCGCCATGCTCGCCACCCGCCTCGAGCGACAGTTTTTAGCCAATCCGTCCAACGAAACGCCGGCATCGGTTGTTGCGCATATTGGCGCCATGCAAGCGCAGGATTTTGCGGGGGCGAAGTGGTCGCTCGGGATGCGGTGTAAAAACCTGACCGACGATGGCGTGGAAAAGCTCCTGGAAAAACGGGAGATCATCCGCATATCGAATCTCCGCGGCACGTTGCATTTCGTGCATCCGCAGGATGTGCGCTGGATGGCGACGCTCGTAGCTCCTCGGGTAAAAATCCAGGGCGGCAGCCAGTGGAAAAAGTTGGGGCTCACCGCGGAGTCCTTTTCGAAAGTCTACAAAATTTTCCGGGAGGTTTTGAAAAACGGCGAGGCGCTTTCCCGCAACGAACTGAAATCCATCCTCGATAAAAAACGGATCGACACTTCCGACCACCGCATGAACCAGTTCCTCACCATGGGCGGCCTGGAGCAGGTGATCTGCTGCGGCCCGCGCCGGGGAAAGGAATTCACGTACGTACTGCTCGACGAATGGTTGCCCGATTTCCCGTATCGACTTTCTTTCGGCCCACTAACGGAGTTGGCTATACGATATTTGAAAAGCCGCGGCCCGGCCACGCCGGAAGATTTTTCGTGGTGGTGCGGATTTCCGATTACCGTCTGCCGGCGGGCGTTTGAAGAGGCGGGCAGTGCGCTCGAAAGTTTTTCATATGGCGAAAAGACGTATTACCGCACGCCTGGCGAAACGGCGGCGAGGCCGGATACGAAGGTGCGGTTGCTGTCGGGGTTCGATGAATATCATATCAGTTATGCGGACCGGTCGATGGTAGCAGATGGGGTGCCGGCTGGGGTGCTTTCGCCGCCGAACGGGATTTTGCCGAATCTGGTGATTTCGAAGGGGAAGATCGTGGGTACCTGGCGCCGGGAGATCCGGAAAAACGGGGTGGAAATGGTTTATATACCTTTTGAAGGAATTTCGATCGGGGAGGAGCGGCTGGCCACGGCCGCGAACCGTTATGGAAAGTTTATGGGCTTACCGGCGGTGTGGGTTTCATGACCCGAATTCCCCGGGCCAGAGCCTGTTCATGCGCTCCACGAGGTAATTCAACTTCCGGTTCCGCTCCCGCTGCGCTTTTCCCAGTTGTTGCCGGAAGCGGGTCAGCTCCTCCGAAAACATCTTTATCCGCAACTGCTGGCGCGCCCATTTCCGGCGATGCCGTCTTCTTTTTCTCATGATCCGAATTTCGTTTTTTTGTTGAAACCGGGGGTGAAAGGTTTGTTAAGAAAAGGATGTCCGGGAAATATTTATTTTTGATTCATGACCACTAATTCCATTCCACGCCAGGCCACCACTGCGTGGCGTTTGAAAGCAATCTTTACCGGCTCCGTCGGCAATCTCGTGGAGTGGTATGATTGGTATGCCTATTCCGCCTTCGCGATTTATTTCGCACCGGTCTTCTTTCCGTCAGACAATCCTACCGCACAATTATTAAACACCGCCGCCATTTTTGCCGTGGGTTTTCTCATGCGCCCCCTCGGCGGATGGCTTTTTGGAACAATCGCCGATCGCCGCGGCCGGAAAACAGCGATGACGTTGTCGGTATTATTAATGTCGCTCGGTTCTTTGCTCATCGCCTGTACACCCTCTTTTTCCAGCATCGGCGTAGCTGCGCCCGTGCTGCTTTTGCTGGCGCGCCTTATGCAAGGGCTCAGCGTGGGCGGCGAGTACGGTACATCGGCAACATACCTCAGTGAAGTGGCGGACCCCTCGCGCAGGGGTTTCTTTTCCAGCTTTCAATATGTGACGCTTATCGGTGGACAAATCCTCGCGCTCGGCGTACAGATGCTCCTTCAGCGGGTTTTCCTCACTCCGGAACAATTGGCGGAATGGGGATGGCGCATTCCGTTCATTATCGGCGCAGCGCTCGCGATCACCGCTTTGTATCTCCGCCGGAACATGCACGAATCCGTAGACCTTTACACGAAAAAGAAAGAGCGCGGCTCCGTGAAAGCACTTTTCCGCGATCATCCCCGCGCAGTGCTCACCGTTGTAGGTTTGACGATGGGAGGGACGCTCGCGTTTTACACCTATACCACCTACATGCAAAAGTTTCTCGTCAACACCGTGAAACTGTCCAAAGAAGAATCCACGCTCATTTCGTTTTTCCTCGTGCTGATCTTCGCCGGCATTCAGCCACTGTTCGGCAAACTGTCCGACAAAATCGGCCGAAAGCCTTTACTGATCGGCTTCGGCGTGTTGGGAACCCTCTTAACCGTTCCGTTGCTCACAGCCATCAGCCAGGCCGGTACCGTCTGGAGCGCCTTCTTTT
Organism: Chitinophaga rhizosphaerae; assembly: GCF_003958645.1. Classification (GTDB taxonomy): domain Bacteria; phylum Bacteroidota; class Bacteroidia; order Chitinophagales; family Chitinophagaceae; genus Chitinophaga; species Chitinophaga rhizosphaerae. Next base: position 90,395 of record NZ_RXLO01000012.1, on the reverse strand, counting down.
TGATACTCGCCGCGCTCGTGATCGAGAGCGGCTATACGTCTATCAACGCCGTCGTAAAAGCGGAAATGTTCCCGGCTGAAGTAAGAGCGCTCGGCGTGGGATTCCCTTATGCGTTAACGGTGGCACTTTTCGGCGGAACAGCCGAAACCATCGCGTTCCAACTCAAAGTGATCGGCCATGAATCGTGGTATTACTGGTACGTGACCATCTGCATTTTCATTTCGCTGCTCGTGTACGCTTTCTCGCGCGACAGCCGCAAGGATTCTTACATGGACCGGGAGCAACGCTCATCCCTTTCCAGGCGGGTGACGGACGCCCGGTGATTTTTATTTATTTTTGCCATTATGTACCTCACCATCAAGGCGCTTCATATCATTTTCATCGTGACCTGGTTCGCCGGGATGTTTTACATCGTGCGGCTGTTCGTGTATTTCACGGAAGCGGAGGAGATGGAAGAGCCCCGTCGCAGCATTCTCCAGGATCAATACCGGATCATGATGAAACGGTTGTGGTTCGGGATCACCTGGCCGTCGGCCGTGCTGACGTTGATTTTGGGTCCATGGATGGCGTTTTTGCTAGGCAGTATCCCGGTTTGGCTGTGGATAAAGCTGGCTTTCGTGCTCGGCCTGTATTTTTATTTCTTTTTCCTTCACGGCATTTACAAAGACCTCCAGGCCGGGGTCATCAAACGCAGTTCCACGCAACTCCGCGTCTGGAACGAAGTGGCCACGATCTTCCTGGTAGCGATCGTTTTCCTGGTAGTCCTGAAAAGTTTTCTGAGTACGGTTTGGGCCTTGGCCGGCCTTGCCCTTTTTACCGCCGCGCTCATGGTGGCGATCAAGGTGTACAAGAACATTCGCGAGAAGAAAAAATAATCCGCTTTTATTTTTTACCCAATGTGACCTGCAGGCTGACGCCGGCGGAATACAACTTCACCTTTCCTTCCCCAACGCCACCGGCCGGAATTTTCACATAAGGTTGCAAGCCCCAGTTCAACCGGCCTTTCGTGTTTTTCTCCCAACCAGCGCTGAGGTTGATGACGGAAAACCAGTGTTGGTTTTGGTTGCTGTATACGCGGGTGCGTTTGGGATAGTTGGTATAGTAATAATCATACTTTTCGCGCAGCATGAAATACGTGGATGCGCCGGCGCTCACGTTCCATCTGCCGGTCGGACGTTCTGCAAAAACGTAATGCAAATTGAGCGGCACATCGATCACGTCACAATCCGCGTCGATGTCTATGTAATATGCGGGACCGGGAACTTTGTATTCGTCCGGGGAAGCGCCGTACATTTTTTTCGTGTAGGCGGCGCCGGTACTGATGAACCAGCGGTTATTCACATGGTACCTGAGCAGGAGGCCGCCGGTGAACCCGATCTTGGTGCCCACGAAAGACCCGGTGGCGTTCACATCCGGCCCGAGGAAAATCCCTCCTTCGAAACCCTTTCTCCGCGGGGCTTTCCAGGGATCGGGGTTTGATTGTGCCGAGTCCGTCTTCGTTTCTGCGGAAGGATTGTTCAATCCTGGCGTTGATGTAATTCCGGTGCCTTTATCCACATCCGTTTTTTTGTCGGCCTGATTTTGGGGTGGAATTATTGCGGGCGCAGGCTTATTCACATCTGAATTGATCTCGATCGTTTTTTGATCGATATTTTTGGGTGGATCGGTCCACTTATTCACATCCGGATTTCCCGTTCCATTTTTTTGAGCGATGTTGATCGATTGGGCTGTTGAATTATTCACATCCGGATTTCCATTTTTAGAAATCAACGATGAACTGGTCACTTTATCCACATCCGGATTGTCGTTGTTCCGGTTTTGCGAGGTACCGTTTGTCGCAATGCCATTTTTCCCAGCCTGCATTTTCCTGATATCTTTTTTTAGAAAAGGGGAAGGGGAGGTGGAAGCCCCTTTATCCACATCATTCGAATTTTCTCCTTTTGAAATGAAATCGGTGGAAGGAGATCCGGACGATTTCGACGGATTATCCACATTCAATTTTCCATCATCCGCGGAAGGAAGTTTCGCGGTTCCGGAAGCGGGGGTGTTATCCACCGTTTCGTTTTTCCCTTCCGGACTGGCCATTTTATTTTCGGACGATGCGCCGGGGTTTTCCACATGCTGTTGCGAGAAGAACCACCAGCCGCCGAGCCCAAGGATGAGCACAAGCCCGCTCAGCCACCACCAGATGGGGCGCCGGCGGTTAGGTTCGTCCAGCAGTTTTTCCATTCGCTCCCAGGCCATGGGCTCGAATGGAATTTCTGCATCCTGCAGCTTTTTCCGGATATTATGTTCAAACTGTTCGCTCATGACGGTTGGGCGGCACCGATGGATCCCGGGCCGGAAATATTCATAGAGGTGATTGCTTCGATTTTTTCTTTGAGAATCCGCTTCGCCTTAAACAGATTGGATTTGGACGTTCCTTCCGAGATCCCGAGCATGTTTGAAATTTCCTGGTGCTGAAATCCTTCGAGCACGTATAAATTGAAAACGGTCCGGTAAGCGGGAGGGAGGTGTTGTACCAATCGGAGAATTTCTTCGTATGTTAATTTACTGATGGCATACTCGTCTGGCATCCCCAATTCATACACCTGCGTGATATCTTCCGTAAAAACGATTTTCTTCCGGCTGCGCAAATGGTCGATAGCGGTGTTTGCCATGATTTTGCTCAACCAGCTTTTGAAAGGTCGGGACGTATCGTAAGAATCGATGTGGTGAAAAATTTTCAAGAAACCGTCGTTTAAAATTTCAATCGCCTCTTCTTTGTTATTCGCATATCGCAAACAGATAGCCATGGCATATCCAAAGAATTGCCGGTAAAGTGCTTCCTGACTGGAACGGTCCCAGTTCTTGCAGCCCGCTATGATTGCTGATATGTCTTGCACTGATTTTTTTAAAATTCGGGTTTCCCGAAACCGCGGGAAAACGGATGGCAAAAATTTTTTCGGGCGTTACTACAGTATGTACGTTTTTCAATGCTCGCAGGTTGCCTCTATCGCAAAATTTCGTTAAAACTTGTTCCGTTTTTTCTTCAAGAATACCCCATTCAAATATAGCCCGCTTTTTAGCCCCGATTTTCGATTTTTATCGATTTTGATACTTACCCCTCAGTCATGCCGAGATCATCGAAATTTAGAGATGTTTTTAATTTATTGATTTTCAATTAATTACGATTTTCTGGATGAAATCGTCATTTTTCCACGTGGAACATAAAAAAGGAGCGGCCGAAAAACCGGTCGCTCCTTTTTTCTTGAGAAAATATTTTTCTATCGACCCATGTAGACCATGAGAATTTGTACGTCGCTGGGATTGACGCCGCTGATCCGGCTTGCCTGACCGAGGGTCCGCGGTTTGATACGCGTAAACTTCTGACGTGCTTCGTTCGATAGCGAAACGAGTTTGGAATAGTCGAACGTTTCGGGGATCATCAGGTCTTCGAGTTGACTCATTCTTTGCACCAGTTCATTTTCCTTTTCGATATACACGTCGTACTTCACCTGGATTTCTACCTGCTCGAGCACTTCCTTAGAATAGTTTTCGAGTGCTTTTTCCACTTTCGGCAAATGCTGTTTCATAGAAAAAATATCAATACCCGGGCGCAGCAAAATTTGGTGTGCGCGTTGTTTTTGGGTAAGGGGAGCGGAGCCACTGGCTTGTAACCAGGCGTTCGCTTCTTCCGGTTCGAGCGGTAATTCTTTCAGGATGGATTTTATTTTTTCAACGCCTTCCAGTTTTTCGCGGGTGCGGGCCATGCGCTCGTCGGTTGCGAGACCGAGGGCGTGGCTGCGTTCGGTCAAACGGAGGTCGGCATTGTCCTGGCGAAGGAGGGTCCTGAATTCCGCGCGGGAAGTAAACATGCGGTAGGGTTCGTCGGTTCCTTTGTTGATGAGGTCATCGATCAGTACGCCAATGTATGCTTCGCTACGTTTCAAAACGAGCGGCGCCTGTTCGGTAACTTTCAGGTGTGCGTTGATGCCGGCCATCAAACCTTGACATGCGGCTTCTTCGTACCCGGTGGTTCCGTTGATCTGGCCGGCGAAAAACAGGTTAGCGACCTGTTTCGTTTCGAGAGAAAACTGCAGTTGGGTGGGTGGGAAGTAGTCATATTCGATCGCGTACCCGGGCCGGAACATTCTCACATTCTCAAAACCGGCCACCATGCGCAGGGCTTTTAGCTGAACATCTTCCGGGAGGGAAGTCGAAAAACCGTTCACATAAATTTCCACGGTGTTGAATCCTTCCGGTTCTACGAACAACTGGTGGCGTTCGCGTTCAGCGAAACGGTTGATTTTATCTTCGATGGAGGGGCAGTAGCGGGGTCCAATTCCCTGGATTCTTCCCTGGAACATGGGTGAGCGATCGAATCCGGTCTTCAGTATTTCGTGTACATTTTCTGAAGTGTAGGTGATCCAGCAGGAGCGTTGTTGTTCCGGGCGGATCTTTTCTACGTCCATATAGCTAAAGCCAACGATTTCATCGTCGCCTTTTTGTTCTTCCATTTTCGTGTAATCGAGGGAGCGGCCATCGATGCGGGGAGGGGTCCCGGTTTTGAGGCGATCGCTTTCAAACCCGAGAGATACCAATTGTTCGGTGATTCCGGTGGCGGCTTTTTCTGCAACGCGACCGCCGCCGAACTGTTTATCGCCGATATGGATGACGCCATTAAGGAAGGTGCCATTAGTGAGGACGACGGCTTTGGCAGCAATTTCGTGTCCGAGGCCGGTGATTACGCCCTGGCATCTACCGTTTTTAATGATAAGCGCTTTCACCATATCCTGGTAGAAATCTACGTTCGGGGTATTTTCCAGGGCTTCGCGCCATTTGGCGGCGAAGAGCATGCGGTCGTTTTGTGTGCGGGGGCTCCACATGGCGGGGCCTTTGCTACGGTTGAGCATGCGGAACTGGATCATGGACTGGTCGGTCACGATACCGGAGTAGCCTCCGAGGGCATCAATCTCACGAACGATCTGGCCTTTGGCGATGCCACCCATTGCGGGGTTGCAGCTCATTTGCGCGATCGTCTGCATATTCATGGTAACGAGGAGCACCCGGGAACCCATATTGGCGGCGGCAGCGGCGGCTTCACAGCCCGCATGTCCGGCACCAACTACAATAACATCGTAAACAGGGAACATATTTGAATTTTGAAAGTGCAAAGTTAAGGCAAAAGATTGATGGACAGGGTAGAAGTTGGGGGCCGCGGTGTGATATGGTCTTTGTCTGACTTTCGGTTAGAAAGGAGATTCCCTTGACGGGATGCGAGATGGTCTTGCAGGAACTTTCTGGTGTCGTGGTATGGCCAGGTCGATTATAGTATGATTGTAACAACGTGCAGTAAGGGGATCGGGGTGGTTTCCGAATAATAAAAGATTGAAAAGGTATATTTAATAAGGTATTTATAGGTACTATTTTTTTGATTTCACCTGGGTTTTGTCCTGGGTTCGGGGCCTCAGGGTTTTCCTGGAGTCATTGTAGCCTTTGCTGAATAGATGTACCTGCGGTAAGGGCTGATTTATGGAGAATGTTACCCGCCGGGGTGGGGTACATCGAAAACTTGCTTAAGGAATACAGGAAGCCCTTTTGACATTTGCTATAAGGAATCTCCAAATGAAGGGGAGGAAAGTCAAGAGTTGTGGGGTATAGCAGACATGCTTTAGATATACAAAGCAAAAAGGAACCACATCTTTATCATACGGAGCGAAGAATGCTTATTCCTTCGAAATATGGACGCTCTACCCAAGCTGGAAGCTCCCTGAATAAGAGGAAGCGGATTCATTCAAGCCCTTAATACCAACCTATTTATTAAACCTGCAGGTAGTAAAATAAAGAACAATACACTACCACGGTATGAATCCCTCCTGGAAGCAGCATACGAAAAACCGCTATATCCATCATAACACCCCCTTACGCGTATACCCTATATTCAAGGCCTCACCCTACCAAACGTTTTCCCCGTACTGCGCTCGACGATCCCTCCCAAAATGCTACATTCCTCAAAGTAAACCTGTGGTCAAATCACTATAATACAGGAAAGACCTTTGAAAATCATCGGCGTAATCCCCAAAAGCCCTCCGGCCCCGAATTCATCCTAACCTCACCGATTCATACATTTACCCACCCAAGTTCCGCATGGAACATAAGTTTTTATAATCCAAACATCATTTTTACCCTATAATTCCTTGAAAAGCATGCATTCCCGCGGCTTTAAATAGTAAAACCCACCTATGTTCCACGTGGAACATAAAAGTCTTCGATGCACTATACCAAACCACCCGCCATAATCCCCACATCTGGATAAACGCGGTACGCTAATGGCCGACATAATTATCCCAAGCTCGGAAAGAAGGTAAAAGCGCTCCAATTGAAAGGATTGTCCCATAATTATTGCCCATATTCACTAATAGACTATAAATAATGCCTGAAAGCACATAAAAAAACTCCTACCTGGGAAGAAAACCCTGTACAGTATATATCCTTCATCAAATTTCGCCTCCATAGATCAACATTTCTTTCGTTACACATCTCTGGGCGTATCAGAAACCAGGAGGTATACCTTAACCCATCCTAAATAGAGGTAAAAAAGAAAAACATCACAACGCTCGCTCCAAAAGCGCACATTTTTATCTCAAAACTGCCGATATAGCATCAATCCACCAAAAAACCAAAGACTCGCGTGTATCTCAGGCCATTTAGTGAGATGAATCTCAAGATTGTTCCACGTGGAACATTTAAACTACGTATTCTCAACTCCCAAACCATCCATAGACTATGCCCCTACCAAGTAAATACATGCTGCCCCATCAAACCGGATTAAAAGTTGCGTCAAGATGCAATTCTTCCAATAGTAATGGCTGAACTACCCACTACTCAATATCCAACACGATACATATTGTTAAACTGCGGAACAAACAGAAAAAAATGCAGGCCAAACCTAACATTGAAGTCCAAACACGAAGTATGTTCCACGTGGAACATAGAATTTCGGAAGGATAGACCCTTGTCTTAGGCTAAACAGCGGATTTAACATCCATAGAATTCGCGTACGTCTAATACCTTCAAGAAAACAGCGCCATTTCTAAAAAAACAAAATCATTATTCGCCATACCGCCTGGTAAACTCCACATGCGGAATCCACTTTTGACCTGGGAATGAAGAAAACAAACCCTCCATACTCCCAACTACTACAGAAACGATGACCATGAGTATGATTTCCCTTCAAAAGGATGTCAAAAACCTAATCAGCAAGGGAAATTGAAGACTTTTATCAAAAATCCCGCAATAAAACACCTTGCATTGCCAATTCAACAACAAAACATAGAAGAAAAAGAACCAGATATCGGCAAATAACCACGACACATTGCCCCATTCCATCACAAGTTGTTATTTCAGGCAGCATAACGAGATTCAAGGCATTGCAGGTTACAAACTCCACAGCGGAATCACTAATTACCTGGCAAAGCAATGTAAAAGGTAAACTTTATCAACAGATGAACCGGCGAGGCAAACAATCAAACCCAAAAATGGGGGTGTCATAAGGTATTAGCGATAAACATTCCCTTTTCCAAACAATGGTGAAGATCCATTCAAGAATAGATACTGCTGGTTTGAACATAATAATGCGACAAGAAATGTATTTCCAGTCTTTAAAGACGCAGATTCAAACTGGAACAACAATTACAGAACCAGCTGAAAATCTTACAGCACAAGATTGGTCGTAAACAGCGTCTGAGATATACCAGGAAAGGGCAGGGGTAAACCGGCCCTCGTTCAGTTCACACGAATTATATCCGTAATCTGATTCTCCTACCAATAAGAAATCCCTTGCGAATACAATTACCTCTATACTCAGAAGTCAAACAACAATAAATGCAGCAATTCCGCGTAATCAACCATAAAAGTCACGCATAGCGAAACAGTATCATTCACGATTTGCTACACGGGCCCCGGGTGCCAAAATCAAACTATATACATAAAAAAAGCTCCCAATTGGGAGCTACATGCCTTTGAACTAGATGTTCCACGTGGAACATGGCAATCTATATCAGGATTCAAAGTACAGTTTCAGGTTCTCATCCTCCTTTTCACGCATGATCGCCTCCTCTTTCCTGGATTTATCCCGAAAACCACATAAATGCAACGCACCGTGGAAAATTACGCGGTGCAGCTCGTAGTTCTCCGATACCTTGAACTTCGCAGCATTCTCACGTACCCTATCTATGGAAATGTAGATCTCCCCCTCGGTAATCTCCGGATTCTCCGAAAGCTCGAAAGTGACAATATCCGTATAAGTATCGTGCTGCAGAAACTCCTGGTTGATCGTTAACAGGTAATCATCCGAGCAAAAAACGTAATGCAAGTTCTTCAAACCCTGTCCCTCACGCCTGAAGAGCTCCTTCAAGAAAGCCTTCAGCCGGGTACGCTCTTTCAACTGGACTTTCACCTCGTGTAATGTAAAATTGATAGCCATTGTGTAAAATTATGGTGAAAAAGCCTTTCGGCAGTGGCCTTTTTTTGCATTATGGCTGTTGAGCGGTACCTTTGCCCCGTAATAGCTGAGACAGCAGTCACAGAATGGTTTTAACTCGCTCAACAAGAAAATATGATTAAACTTTCTTCCCTCACCCTTGGTAAAAGTGCGGTAATCCGGGAATTCGAGAAAAGCGACCTTCATATAAAACTCATGGAAATGGGATGTGTTCCGGGGGAAACGGTAAAAGTAGAAAAGATAGCGCCGCTGGGAGATCCTATTTGCATCATCGTAGCCGGCTACAATCTTTCACTCCGTAAAACCGAAGCCGATCATATTTGGGTTGAAGAAGTTGCCGTATAATAATAACTCCACCGTTATAAGATCTTTGGCCATCTCGTTGAGATGGCCTTTTTTTATTGGGTAGGAGAGAAGCAGCCTATTTCTAAAAGCTTTCAAAGAAATACTACATTATATTATTAAGTACCCTCACCCAGCAACCCCCATCGAAAAGTATCGCGATATAGAACCAGGAGAAAATGCACCTATATATTATTATGTGTATTCCCCACAATCGATATATCAACCGAATTACATTCCGACAAATATTCCATTCGCTTCAAAGATCTTTACGGAAAAGAAAAATCTTCTCAGAAAGAAAAACCACTTTCAAACTTCTAACTTTCACGAAGAGACAATACATCTCCAGTCCGAAATTCCTTCCAGAAAAAAATCCCTTTCCCCTGCATGCACCCGACGGCAGAAAATCCATCCATTCCATCAGCAACCGCACTTTCATTCTTAGTAGCAAAAGCAACAGTCACTGATCCGGAAAGACATAACTTCCCCGTTCCGAAATCCATTCAGAAAAAATTCGCTCTTCATCCATACAAATTCAGCGGAATAAAATCCATCCATCCCCCAATACCCAGGCGCCTGCATCTATCACTACATACCACCCGGCAAAGGAGCGGAGATATAACTACTCCATCCCGAAAATGCTTTCAGAAAAATCCCATATGTCCTGGAACAAATTCAGCGGAAAAACCTCCCCGAAATCCGTCGCTCATCCCATGCGTCTATCACCACACAAAATGAAGCATCCATCCGAAAAGAAATCATTTCTCCATCCTGAAATTGACCTAAAAAATCTATTCCCGAAAATGAGTCAGGCAAGTAGATCCTTTCGATGTCGCAATCACTGTCCATATATATAATGAACAGATCAGCGATCACCCTAAGACAAACGATCCCCTACCCGAATTATATTCAGAAAAAGTCAACGCCCGAAAATGCTCCGGCGGAGAAAAACCTGCGCAATCAAAAATCTGTTCATACATCTATCACTATATAAACAGATCCTCCTTCGTGCTAGGACATCCATCTCCATCCCGAAAAATTTCCAGCCATCTTGTCCCCATCTCAAAAATTCATCAGCGGAAAATGCTGCCTGGCATCATCCGATCACCCCGTCAACGAATCTATCACTACGCTAACCAGCCATCAGATTCAGGCAGGCATACCTTCTCCAGTCCGAAAAATCTTCAGAAAAAACAACGACCCTTCAGCGGAACCTATTCCTCCGCGATCGATATCAATTCGTACATGAATCTATCACTTCATGAAACGCACATCTTCAATCACGAAAAGACATAGCTTCCCCATCCCGAAAAGTCTTTCAGAAAAAACGTTCCCCATAAAACCTCATCGGCGGAAAAACCATTCGCGCATTCGTCCTGGTGCGTGCACACATCAAAACCATCATTCACGAACGAACATACCTTCTCCAACCCGAAAATGCTTTCAGAAAAACCCAGCGGAAAAATCATCGGCGGAAAAAATCCCACGAAACAAAACATCAGCGCATGAATCTATCACTTCATCCACCGAAAACCTTCGTCCCAAAAAGACATAACTTCTCCATCCCGAAAAATCTTTCAGAAAAAATTATCCGGCTCCGGACACCGGCGCAATTCAAAAATCCCGCAACTCACTCCCAAAGAAGCGATTACGGAATTTCCGAAGCGGCAAATGTATCTGATCCCGCGGCTGGACAAAAGGAATAGTTATTCATGTGGAAAAATCATCAGGCATTTTGACGGTAAATCCATCAGTTTTTCCCGAAAAGCGCTACAGCAGAAGAGTCATAACATGTATAAAATTGTTATTCAAATCCATGCAGACAAAAAAAGCCGCATTCCCGGGAATGCGGCTTTTGAATACGGTACAGAACTTAAAGCCCGGCCTGTGCGCTGATCTCCAGCATCCGGTCGATCGGGCGCTTCGCTGCAATACGCAACTGCTCGTCCATCGTGATTTCCGGCTGTTCGTACTCCATGCAGAGATACAGCTTTTCCAGGGTGTTGAGTTTCATATGCGGACAATCGTTGCAGGCGCACGCGTTGTTCGGCGGCGCGGGAATGAAAGTCTTGTCCGGATTTTCCTTTTGCATCTGGTGCAAAATCCCGGTTTCGGTCACCACGATGTATTCCTTCGCATCGTCGCGCTGGGTGAACTTCAGCAGTCCCGTCGTAGACCCGATGAAATCCGCGATCGCCAATACCGGGGCTTCACATTCCGGGTGCGCGATGATCTTGGCATTGGGGTGGCGCACTTTCAGCTTGGTGATTTTTTCCAGGCTGAAAATCTCGTGCACCATACAGGCGCCGTTCCATAAAACCATGTCGCGGCCGGTTTTCTTCACGAGATAGGAGCCGAGGTTACGGTCTGGCGCAAAGATGATGGGCTGGTCTTTGGGAACCGCCTCGATGATCTTTTCGGCGTTGGAGCTGGTGCAAATGATGTCAGACAGGGCTTTGATGCCCGCTGAGCAGTTGATATACGAGATGACCAGGTGGTCTGGGTACTGTGCTTTGAAGCGCGCAAAGAGCTCCGGAGGGGCACTGTCGGCCAGCGAGCAGCCGGCTTTGAGATCGGGGAGGAGCACTTTTTTCTGTGGACTGAGGATTTTTGCGGTTTCAGCCATGAAGTGAACGCCCGCGAAAACGATGATGTCTGCATCGGTTTTGGCGGCCTGCTGGCTGAGGCCCAGGCTGTCTCCGATATAATCGGCCACATCCTGGATATCGGGTTCCTGGTAATAATGCGCCAGGATGATGGCGTTTTTTTCCTTTTTGAGCCGCTCGATTTCAGCGAAGAGATCCAGGCGTACGTCCACCTCCATATCCAGAAATCCCTTTTTCTGCAAATTTTTTTTTGCTTCCGTTAACTCCGTAAACATAGCTATAGATTAAATTTTCTTTTTAAAAAGAAGAAAAAGCCCACTACTATTAGGGGTGTGAATTTGGGGGAAACTTGTTTTTCCCTCCTGATACAAATGTAGTTGTTATTATTTTCCTGTCCGCTATTCACACGAAATTAACAACCGTAATCCGCGCCCCTGCTGAATTTGACCTCGTTTATCCACAGTGTTGACAACAGTTTTGCTGAATATCTTTTTTGACGGCCGGATATTAAGAAAGTGTTAAAACAACCGGGTTTTTCACATCGGTTTTTCCCGGACCGGAGTTGGGCAGAAAAACAAATTTAGTTTTACCTCCGTCCAACGGTGGCTTTTCCCACAAAAAACAGCCTTAGCAACAGGTTTATACACAGGATTTGTGGAAAAAGAGGCCACTTTTTCTGAAATCGCGAAAACCCCGAAATTTTCTTGTGTTTTCAGTTTTTAGGGTCGATTAATACACAATTTGTTGTGGATTATATCGAGGTATTCCTTATTTTGTGGATAACCGCCACCTGCGTTCCGCGAAAAAATTCTCCCGAAACTCTACATCAGCGGCCGTCTAAACCTGATTGATAACAACCGGTACCTGTGCATTAAAACTTTATGAAATGTGGATAATGTGTGAATGAAGGATAAAAACCACCCCTCCTTGAATCGCTCAAACCCTTTACTGTATTGGCTTTTGGGGGAATAAAAGCTATTTTGCAGTTACAATTAAATTATTCTATTTTTGCTACCTCTTAAAATCAGACAATATATTATATGTCAGTTATTCAGAAAATCAGGGACAAATACGCTGTCTGGATCATCGTATTGATCTGCCTGGCCATCGTGAGCTTTTTATTGCAGGACGTATTCTTTGGCAGATCTGGCATGGGCCAGTCTAATGTTGTAGGCAAAGTAAACGGTGTGGAGCTGACCAACACCGACTATCAGCGCCGTATCGAATTCACGACCGAGCAGATGCGCCAGCGCATGCCGGGCCAGACTTTCGATGAAGAAGCGCAGCAGTATTTCCGCGAAGAGGCCTGGAACGGCTTCCTCCGTGAAAACATCATGACCGAGCAGTACGAAGCCCTGGGCATTACAGTTACCGATCGGGAATTGGTGGACGCCTTCAGCGCAAACAACCCGCACCCCCTGGTCCGCCAGCAATTCGCCAACCGCGAAACCGGCGAATTCGACCCCTCCGTTATCCAACAGTTCAACCAGGCCGCCAAGCAGGATCCCAACATGCGCGCGCAACTCCTGCAGTTCGACCAGGCCATCGTAGAATATCAGCAAAATCTGAAATACTATTCCTTAATTAATAAAGGTATCTATTATCCCAAGTGGCTGGCCAAACAGCAACAGGAAGATGCCGCCAAAGTAGCCAACATCGGTTACGTACAGGTTCCGTACTCCACCATCCCGGATAGCACCATCAAACCCTCCGACGCAGAACTCAACAAATACATCCAGGATAACAAAGGGATGTTCGAAGTTCCGGAAGGCCGCAAACTGGAATACGTTTCCTTCGACGTAATCCCCACCAGCACCGACTCCGCGGCCGCACTGGCCGATATCCAGAAGCTGAAAGCGGAAATGGACACCACCCCCGATGTGGCACAATTCGTAAAACTGAACTCCGAGTATAACCAATACGACGGTTACGTTTCCCGCAGCGCCATCCAGGTGCCGAACAAAGATTCCATCATCGACCTGCCCAAAGGCGCGACCTTCGGTCCTTACCTCGACGGCAACATGCTGGTATACGCGAAAATGATCGACCGCAAGACCATGGCCGACACCGTGAAACTGCGCCAGGTGCTCATCTTCGCTCAACAGGGCGCAGATTCCATCGCCAAAAAACGGGCAGACAGCGTTGAAGCGGTAGTTCGCGGCGGCGGAGACATCGCAGCCATCGCCACCGCCATCAGCCAGGACCCCAACGCCAAACAAACCGGCGGCGAAGTTACCCTGGCCCCACACACCGATATGCCCGCCGAACTGGCCGAGGTGAAAACCTTCGCGTTCGACGGTGCCACCGGCGCCGTGAAAACGGTGAAACTCCCCATCGGTTACGCCGTGGTAAAAATCATGGAACAAAAGAATGTAGGACCGGCCCTCAAAATCGCTTACCTCGGTAAGCGGGTAGACGCCAGCTCCGCATCCAGCAACGATATGCTGACCGCAGCCAACGAATTCGCTTCTGCCAACACCAGCCGCGACAAATTCGAAAAAGCGATCCAGCAGAAAGGACTGAACAAAAAAATCGCTGAAAACATCCAGCCGATGGATTTCGTACTGCCCGGCCTCGGCTCCGCCCGCGAAATCGTTAACTGGGCTTACAGCGCCAATAAGAACGACGTTAGCCGCGTGTTCTCCCTCGAAGACCGTTTCGTAGTAGCCGTTCTGACCAGCATCCGCGAAAAAGGGACCGCTCCGCTCGACGAAGTTCGTCCTACCGTAGAAGCTGAAGTCCGCAAGCAGAAAAAAGCGGACCAGATCATCGCTAAAATCGGCGCACCCGCCAACCTGGACGCAGCTGCCAAAGCTACCAACCAGCCGGTGCTGACCGCCGAAGGCCTGAACTTCTCCTCTTCTTACGCGCCGGCACTTAACTTCGAGCCCCGCGTAATCGGCGCAGCGTTCAACAAAGCATGGGGCACCGCTAAAGTTTCGGCTCCCATCCAGGGCCAGGCTGGCGTGTTCGTGATCCATGTAAACAACTACACCGAATCCGGTATCGGCAACCTCGAATACGGCCAGCAAAGCCAGGCATTCGAAGGCGCCATGCAGCAACTGGTGCAGCAGCAGCTGTTCCAGTCTGTACTGAAGAAGAACAGCAACGTGAAAGACAACCGCGCAGCGTTCTTCCGCTCCAACTGATTTTAGGAAATCCTGATAGCAAAAGGCCGGGCCGCAAGCCCGGCCTTTTTTGTGCCTGAAACCCAAAGCAGGAGCGGAGATTGGCCAACGCATGAGGTTTTTTATGCAGGTTTGGGCGCGCCGGCACCAGGGAACGGGCTTCCCATAAAATCCGTAAATTTGCAGTATGGAAGAAATAGTAAATAAAGTAGCGCAAAGCGCGCTCGTCACCATAGATCTCGAACAATATTATCCCAAGGAAGAAATCATCGTATTCGACCTGAAAGATTACCTGTTCATGGAGCTCATCCTGAAGGAAAAGGATTACCGCGCCGCGCTGCAGGCGCATGATTGGGAACAATACCGCGGAAAAGCCGTGACCATCACCTGCACCGCGGATGCCATCATCCCGTTTTGGGCGTACATGCTCCCCGCCGCCTACCTCGAGCCCGTTGCGGCCCGCGTGGCTTACGGCGACGAAACCTCGCTCCGCAACACGATTTTCCTGGAAAAAGTAGCGGCGATCGACGCAAACGAATTCAACGATCTGCGCGTCATCATCAAAGGTTGTGCGGATAAAGCCGTACCCGAAGCCGCGTATGTGGAAATCACGCGGAAACTCCGGCCGGTCGTGAAAAGCCTCATGTACGGGGAACCCTGCTCCACCGTTCCGGTCTACAAGAAAAAATGATCAAAACCATCCGCGCTTGCGGAAGAAAAGGATCATCCCCACAAATATGCAAATCATCGCCCCAATGGTTATAAAGTAACCGTTGGGGTTTTTTAATTCCGGCATGTGATCGAAATTCATCCCGTAAATCCCCGTGATCACGGTCATGGGCGCAAGGAGTGTAGTCACCACTGTTAGTACCTTCATCACTTCGTTCATCTTCTGGTTCATCTGCGCATGATATAGTTCCTGCAGGTTGATGATCATATCGCGGTAGCTCTCGGCAAGGTCTACCGCCTGGATGATGTGGTCGGAAACATCTTTGAAATATTTCCCCGTATTCTCCTCCAGTAAAGCGTTTTCGGATTTCAGCAGCCCGTTCATCAGGTCGCGCACGGGCGCGATGCCGCGCTTGAATTCCATGAGCTCGCGGCGCAGGTAATTGACGCGGGCGAGCGTGCGGTTGTTGGGCTGGCGGGGAATGATATCTTCCATCAGTTCGATACGGTCTCCCAGATGGTCCATCACCATGAAATAATTATCGACGATGACATCGAGCAGGGCGTAGAGTAAATAATCGGAGCCGGAAAGGCGGAGTTTGGTGCCATCGGTGCGCAGGCGCTCGCGAATGGGGTTGAACACATCGCGGTAGGGATCGTCCTGGAAGGAGATAACCACGTTTTTACCCAGCACCAGGCTCACCTGTTCGATATCTACAGCCGAGCTTTCTGTTTTGAAATAGCACATGGGCAGGAGGCAGAACAGGTTATTGCCGATTTCGTCCATCTTGGCGCGCTGGCCTTCGCTCATGATATCTTCCATGAGGAGGAAATGGATGTTGAAATGCCGGCAGATGGATTCTACTTCTTCGCGACGGATCCCGTCTATGTTGATCCATTTTTTGGTGTCGGTTTCGGCGAAGCGGAAACAATCGGATACGCTGCCGGTGGTTTCTTCGTGGAAATACCCGCTGTCGTATTCGTATACCGTAATCCGGACATGGTCAACAGGCTTGCGGGAAGAAACGGCCGTTACGGGATTGAAGTTCATCAATCGCTTTTTGCGGATCTTGAAAGGATTGATCGCGTCCGCAATGGGCAGAATCGGGTTTTTGGCCATACCGGGGGAATTTCTGCTAATGTACAATTTTTGAAAAAGATGAAAAAAGAACGGCCGCCGAAGTGAGTGACACAACGGCGGCCGGGCCGGATTACCAACATTGACTAACCGTTCAATCCTCTTCGGTCAGGAAGAAAATCTCTTCGACCGGTTTGGAAAAAACTTTGGCAATCTTCAGGGCCAGAATGGTGGAAGGCACGTATTTATTGGATTCGATGGTATTGATGGTTTGACGGGAAACGCCTGTCAGCCGCGCGAGTTCGTCTTGCGTAAGGTTCATCCGCGCACGTTCTACTTTGATGTTGTTCTTCATGTTAAAGATCTTTTTTGGCGGAAGAGAAGGTAGTGGAAACGGATGATGAAAATGAGCAGGATGGTGAACATATTGTAAATCATCACATTGAAATAGGCCATATCGTAAATGAACACCGTTGCCAGGATGAGCAGGATGTAATTCACGAGAACGGCCAGCTGTAAGGATTCCAGCCGTATTTTGCTGATGTATTCGTCTTCATCTTTTTCCCGGCTGAACGAAATGAGCAGCAGGCCGATGAAAATCCCGACAGAGATGATTTCGTCTGAATAGTCGCCGACCGCGCGGCCAATTTGTTTGCCAACCATGCTTGCAAATTTGGAATCCGATTCAGTTAAATAAGTCCAGGAAAAGCCGAGAAAGATAAAAGGCAGGGAAACGAACCAGCCTATTTTTTTGTACAGGTGCGGAAGGAGGAATTTTGATTTCATATACAGGGTGTTTATGCAATGAAGTTAAGTACTTTTTACATAAAGTCAAGCATATTTTACATCGTGACAAGTTTATTTTACGTTTTGGCGTATGAAAAAGCCCCCGGAACCGGGGGCTTTTCGTATCTGAAGCGTTGATTTACTAGAAGTTGGGCAGTTCGATGAGGGGCGCCTTTCCAATGGCGGGGCGCTCGAAATTGTCGCCCAGTTTGGCATCGGCGGGCACGAATCCGGCGGTCCAGAGGTAGAACATCCCGTTTTCGGAGCCGCCGCCGAAATCGAGGCGGTCTTTGGCGCGGGCGGTAGCGTCGTTGGTGAAGCGTGCTTTCGTCAGCTCGATCCATTCTCCCTGGGGTGTTTTGATCCAGTGGTTACCGTAATAGCCTTTGCGGTATACGTGCCCGTTCTCGAAGCTGAAGTTTTCGAGGAAGGAGTAGAGATGGCCCATGTATTTTCCGTCTTTCGGCGCGCGGAACGAGGCGATGAGTTTCCATTCGTTGTGCTCCGGCACGAAGAAGTACGCGGAATACTGTGTGGTAGTGCCTTTGGGGACCGCGTGCATGAGGAATTTGTAGGTTTGGCCGGCTTTCCAATTGTACACCCAATGGCTATGGCCGCCGGTGCCTTCGCCGCCGAAACCGTGCGCGATCACGGAGTCTCCTTTGGCGAGGAGCGTCACCTGGTCTTCGTAAGCTACTTTATCGCGGCTATCGGGCTCCTTGCCGGAATCCCACACGGAGAAAATGATCCTTCTTTCATCGGGGCCGTTGACCTGCATCCCGAAATAACCACGGTGCCATCCGCAAGACATGAAGTAGGTACCGATTTTGTCCTGCCCTTCGGGAACCTTGATTTCGCCGTAGAACCATTCCACGTCTTTGCCCTCGGGGGCGGTGTAGTTGAGATGGACGGAAGCCGAGCGGCGCCAGGGTTTGGGGTTGAACTGGATGTCTTTCGTGGCGGGGCCTTCGAGGGTGACGCCTTTCACGTCGGCATACACATTACCTTGTTTGGAGGCGCCTTTGAGGGCGATATCGTAAAATCCGGTTTTTTTGAGTTTGGTAGACAGCACGGGAATATCCGCGTAATCCGCACCGGCAGGCACTTGTACGGTTTTTTCCGCACCGTTGACGGAAACGGTCAGGCTGGCGGGAGCGTCGGCTTTTGCCTGGAGCCCCAGTTTCAGGGAGCCGGTGTTGGCGGCGTGGAACCAGAAATGGACGGTGTTGGAACTGTCTGTCCACCGCACAACCCCGTTCCTGCCGGAGATATCCACGCCGGTTTCGGCGGGGTCGGCGTAAGCCGTGAAGCCCGGCAAAACCACGCGGGCGTTTTGCGCCATCGCGGGCGCGGCTGCGGCCAGGGCGCAGCAGAGGAAAGAGTAGCGTATCATTTTCATAAAACAAATAAAAAAACCACGGAGCCGGGATGCAAGTTTGTTCGTCAAAATTGACAAAACACAGACGCAGCGGGGGATTGGAAGGAAATCATTTCCTCATTTCCACCAAAACGATCTCGTTCCCGTACAAATCCAGGAAATGGAGGAACCACTGATTACGGTGTTATGATGATGCAATCACACCAATCTACGAAAACCAGGGAAAATTGCCGGACGATGCGGGGGATCTCGTAATCGGCCCAGGGCGTGGCATCGCAAAGGGCGAGGGATTTGACGACCCCGTTTTCCTCCGTGCCGTAATAACATCCGCCGCGCGACGTAATGGCGAAGCCGGTTTTCACGAACCCGGGATGTTGATGTATGGCAATAGCGCCAAGCATGTCGGAGTTGAGGAAGGACCGAAGCTCGAAAAGGGGAATGAAAAGCTCGGGGGCGCCAATACTTCGGCGGACGTGCACATTGTCGAACGCGCGGATGCCTTCCGCCATTTCGCGGCTGTGATTGATATGGATTTCCTTGATTTCATCCACTTCCTCGCCAACTAATTTCAGCTTGGAAATATTGACGAACTCTGCCTGTCGCCAGTTATCGCCGGAAAGGGTTACTGTAAAATCCGGGTAAGCGGGCAGGTTGGTCATTGGAGGGAGTTCATTGGAAACTGTAGGTATGGGGAACCAGTAGTCCATAGTTGAACACAACACTTTACTCTAATATATGACGAAAATTTGTTAAAAGAAAGCGAAGCCCTATCCTTTGGGCTTTTTATACTTAATCTTAACATTCGCCACGCCGGCATTCACCATTCCGAGTTTCTTCGCGGCTTTTTTGGAAAGGTCGATGATGCGGCCGGCAACGAAGGGGCCGCGGTCGTTGATGCGGACTTTGATGGTTTTGCCGTTATCGAGGTTTTTGACTTTGACTTTGGTGCCGAACGGGAGGGTTTTATGGGCGGCGGTCATGCGGCTTTGGCGGAAGGTTTCGCCGTTGGCGGTTTTGCGGCCCTGGAATTTGTCGGCATAAAACGAGGCTTTTCCGGACTGGGATATCTGGCGGGCGCAGGAGCTGAAGCACAGCAATGCGGCCGCGGCGATTGTTGGCAGGAGGTGTTTTCGTTGGATCATATTCCGCTTTACAGTTTCTTGGTCATAATGGCGTCGTTCATGAAAAAGCCGTCGCCGATGTCGATATCCTCTTCGCCCGTTTTCGTAAATCCGTTCCGTTCGTAAAATCCGGCCGCTTTATTATCGCGGTTTACGTTGAGCGAAAGTTTTTCCATGCCCGCTTCCCGCGAAATGCGTTCCACTTCCGACATGAGCGCCTGGCCTACGTTTTTCCCTTGCATCGAAGGCAGTACGTATATCTTGTGCAATTTTGATACCGGTTCTTTTTTATAGTGCAGCTCATAGCCGGCAAATCCGCCGAAAACCCCGTCCACATTGGCCAGCAGGAAAACGACGTTTTTCTTTTCCACGGATTCGGTCAGTACGTCGAGGTCGTACATCATCTTCAGCATATAATCGATCTGCTTCGGGGAAAGAATGCTGCCGAAAGTATGCGGCCAGGTAGCATAGGCGATCTGCTGCACAATGGCCAATTGTTCTGGCGATGCTTTCGTAATCGTGATCATGATGGGCGGTTAAATGGTGACGTTGCAATTTAAGGCTTATCAACTTTACACGACAGATTTTTGTTATGTTTGGAAAAAAACACATGCGCGCTATCTTGTGGGCCCTTTCCGCCGTGTTGGCCCTGCCTGTGAAAGCCCAGCTGAAAGCGGGTTTCGACGCCAACGAGTACTACGATCTCATGCATCTCCACCAGGATGGAGACACCGCCGCCGCCAAAAATCATCCGCCGGCGTATCGCCTGCTTCACACTTCGCCGGAAGTCGGTTTTTATAACCGTTGGATGATGTGGGAAAGGAACGACGGGGTAGACGTGATCCAGGTGCGCGGCACTATCGGCAAACTCGAAAGCTGGCTGGCGAATTTCTACGCCGCCATGATCCCCGCAAAAGGTGTGCTCCAACTGAACGACAGCACCCGGTGGGAGTACCAGATGGCCGCAGATACCGCGAAGGCGTATGTGCATGTGGGTTGGACGGCCGCCGTGGGCTTCATGTCTGCAGACATTATTTCGCATGTGAAGGAACGGTATGCCCGGGGCACGCGCCAGTTCATCGTTACCGGCCACAGCCAGGGTGGCGCCATCGCGTTCCTCCTGCGGTCGTACCTGCAATATCACCCCGATCTTCCCAAAGATATCATCTACAAAACCTATTGCAGCGCAGCGCCCAAACCCGGCAATCTTTTCTATGCATACGATTTCGAAAATATCACCCGCGACGGTTGGGGGTACCGCATCGTGAACAGCGACGACTGGGTGCCCGAAACGCCGCTGTCGCTCCAAACCGTGCAGGATTACAACATACCGAACCCTTTCATGAATGTTAAGGGGCAACTGAAGAAGCAGAAATTTTTCGTGCGGATCTACGGCAACCTCATTTATAACCGCCTCACCCGTACTACCAACCGCAGCGTGCGCCGGTTCCGCAAAACCCTTGGCAACGGAGTATTCCGGCTGGCAAAAAGAAATCTTACGGAAATGGTGCAACCGGATTATGTGTTCAGCAACAACTACATGACCTGCGGCACGCCCATCATTCTCATGACGGATGCGGATTACCACAAAAAATTCCCGTTCGACGGAAAGAACATTTTCGTGCACCACCTGCCCGAGCATTACCTCTGGCTATTGAAAAAGTATTATTCCGTTTCGGATTGAACGGCATAGAAAAGCCCGGGGTAATCGATCACCAGTCCGTCTTCGTCGGTGATGATCTCGCGCTTGAAATCTTTGAGCACGCCTTCGTAGAGGTAACGGTTTTCATCTAGGCGGGTATAAAACTGCGTGACGGGTTTGATCTCGTTTTTAAGCACGTTGATGTACAGCGCATCCACCTGCGTTCGCTCGCCGGGTTGCAGGCCGAGCCTGCGGATGGGCAGGGTATTGGTAAATGGGGTGAGGGATATATCGACATCGATGCAATGGTCCCACTCGTCGCGCGTGTGGCCGGTTTGCGTCCATTTACCGTTGATATCGCGGTGGAGGGAAATCCAGGAACAATCGCCGTCCCGCTCGATCGCCATTTCGAGACCAGACATTTGCCAGGCGCGGTCCGTAACGATATCATAGGAAACCGAAAACGGCACATCTTCCCCGAAACCCACGATGGTCCCGTTTATCCGGATATCCGTTCCACTGGCGTCTATGCTGCAGTATTCCATCATTTGATAGTAAAGTCCTTTCCAGACGATCTGTCTTTTCATTGTGCGCTGTTGAATGTGTCTCCCTGGCGGATGTCGCCGGTTTCGAAACCTTTTTTGAACCAGTACATGCGCTGTGCCGACGTGCCGTGGGTGAAGGCGTCGGGCACCACGTACCCGCGCGACTGCTGTTGCAGTCTATCGTCGCCGATGGCGTTTGCGGCGTTGAGGGCTTCTTCGATATCGCCGGGTTCAATGAAATCGGCGATCCCTTTCATATAGTGTGCCCAGAGGCCGGCGTAAAAATCGGCCTGCAGCTCGAGTTTCACGGACAGCTTATTGTATTCCGCTTCGCTGAGGCGGCTGCGCATGGATTGTACTTTTTGGGAAACGCCCAGCAGGTTCTGGACGTGGTGCCCTACTTCGTGGGCGATCACATAGGCCATGGCCATATCGCCGGGGGCGTTGAGGTTGTTTTTAAGTTCGTCGTAAAAAGACAGGTCGATGTACACCTGGTGGTCTGCCGGGCAATAGAAGGGGCCGGAGGCGGCAGACGCTTGCCCGCAGGCGCTTTGAACTGCATCGGTGAACATGACGAGGGTGGGCTCCTGGTATTGTTGGCCCATATCGCGGAAAACCTTGTTCCAGACATCTTCCGTTTCGGCCAGCACCACCTTGGTGAAGGAGGCGGCTTCTTTCTGCCGGGCTTCCTGTTCTGGGGAAAGTTGACCCTGTTCGGCGCCGGTTTGCTGCTGCATGTTCACGACCTGGGAGGGGTCTCCGCCGAGGAAATATACCAGCAGGGCAATTACGATGGTCCCGATACCGCCGCCTACTACGAGGCCTCCTCGGCCGGAGCCCCTGCGGTCATCTACGTTTGTGCTTTCTCGGCGTCCTTGCCAGCGCATATGGTTCTCTTTTGGTTAGTGCTATAAATTTAGGAAATAAATGAGTGCGCCGCTGTTTTTCGGCCGTTTGGCGATATGGTTTTGGAATTGGGAAATGCTTTACCTTTAGGTGAACCAGTCCTAAGCAACCGTCATAAAGATACCGCCACCCACAACCACCCCACGGAGGTACATATGAACATTGCACCCCAGCGTAAACACGCATCGATCATACACCGGTTCCGCCATTATTTTTACCAGCAGGTAGTGGCGGGAACGGTCCGCGTACAGGACCCCGAAGACGTAGCGCGCATCATCATGGTCAATAAGCTCAGCCTGACTTTCGGGTTCATCATTCTATTGATCGCTCCCGTGCTGCTGTATCTTGTGAAAATGCACTGGCTGGTGGGCGCGGTGCTCCTGGCGGAATTTATGCTGAATGCCTGCGTGGTGCCCCTCAACGCCAAGGGACATTTCCGGCAGGCCGCAATGCTGATGTACCTCGTGCAATGCTGTTCCATCGTCGTTTTCGGGTTTTTACTGGGACCGCTGTTGCAACTCGAATTCACCGTCGTTTTTCTCCTGTCCATCATTTACCAGATTTTCCGCGAAGCATCCCTCCGGTTTTGGGCCTTCATCGCGGCTATCGCCGTGCTGTTGCTCGTGGAAGTGGCGTATTACTTCGGAAAGGAGGAGGTGTTGTTGCTGAAACTCGATCCCACAGCAGCTTTCATCATCCACGTCATGGTCGTTTTCGCGGTGCTGGTGATCGTAATCGCCGTGAGCCAGCCGCTGGTCAAGAGCAACGACGTCAATTCCCAGCTCCGGCGGGCCAACGATTTCAAAAGGGTGTTCGTGTACCAGGTGATCCACGAAATCCGCACCCCGCTCAATGCCGTGTTCGGCGTGGCGCAACTGCTGAAAAAGGAAATCCGGCAGAATAAAGACCTCCATCCCGTGGAGCCTTTGACCGACCAGCTCATGTCTGCCGCCATCAGCGCAAAAAACATCGTCAGCAACGTTCTCGATATGGCAGCCATCGAATCAGGGAAAATGGAATCCAGCAGTGAAGACATTTTCGAAGTGGAGCCTTTCTTCACCAATATCCTCAATATGAACAAGGTGGTAGCCGCCGGCCGGCAAATGCGGCTCAGGCTGGAAGTGGAAAACATGCCGCCAGTCATCGCCGGCGATTCCCTTAAACTTATCCAGGTTACGACCAATCTGGTGGCCAATGCCATCAAGTACGGGGATAAAGGGAAGGAAATTTTGGTCCGGCTGACGGGGAGCCCGCCCAACTGGACGATCGCCGTGATCAACGAAGGGCCTGCCATCCCGCCGGAAAAAATGTCCCTCATCTTCGAGCCCTTCGTTACGGAAAAGAGCCGCTATACCGAGGGCACCGGGTTGGGACTGTTCATCGTCCGCAATAAGGTAACGGCCATGGGCGGAACGATCGGGGTGGAAAGCGGGGAAGGGGTATCTACTGTTTTTACCGTCACCTTACCGCTGCGCGAAGCCCGGGCGGAAGACCTCCACCGCGAAGAAGCGCCGAAGGAGCAGATCATGTTCCCGGGCGTGAAAGTGGCCGTGGCGGAAGATAACGAGCTGAACGCATTCCTCCTCCGCCGGATGCTTTCCCAAAGCGGCGCCGAAGTATTCATGAGCCGGAACGGACTGGAGCTCATCCAGCAGGTGGAACATCATCTCCCCGACATCATCATTCTCGATAAACATATGGATATTATGGACGGCGAAGAAGCGCTCATCCGCCTGAAAAGCCACACCTCCACCCGCCGTATCCCCGTGATCCTCACTACTGGCGATGTTTTCGTGGAAACCCGTAAAAATCTCGAAGCAGCGGGTGCAGACGCCATCATCGAAAAGCCGATCGATTTCCGCGCGCTCGCCACCGTCATGCAGCAACTCCTGGACCGGTCTGCTACCTGATCTTTTCCGGAACAGGCAACGTCGTTTCCAGCCAGATCGAACCGGGCGATTTGTACCTTTTCGTATGCACCTGCCAGGCCCAGCAAGCCTGCATGCAGCGCTCCAGCCCGGCGAGATGGCGCAGCACCAGCGCCGTTTGCTGTGGGAAAAGCGGTGTATAAACCAGCATCCTCCTTTTGCAACTTTCCGTCAACCGGAAATAATCCTCCAGTAAATTCCGGACGATGGCGGCGCTCTGGCGGATGACGTTTTGCAGCGTGCAGGCTTTACCGTTCAGCACCACCGCCATCATCAGATTAGCGTCTGACCCCTGCACGATCACTTCCTTCTCGAAACTGAACAGGTCGTTGGACAG
The DNA here is from genome assembly GCF_003958645.1 of Chitinophaga rhizosphaerae. Classification (GTDB taxonomy): domain Bacteria; phylum Bacteroidota; class Bacteroidia; order Chitinophagales; family Chitinophagaceae; genus Chitinophaga; species Chitinophaga rhizosphaerae. The sequence continues at coordinate 65,444 of NZ_RXLO01000012.1, read as the reverse complement.
GGCCCCGAACGCCGCCACGGCGAGATGCAGCTGCCGGAGGTCTTCTTCCATCCCGGCATCCGTAAGCCAGCTCCAGTCCAAGAAATCCCCGGTCGCATATTCCACCCACATCACGATGTGGTGCATGCCCGCGTAATGGCACCGCTGTTCGATGTATTCCTCCACGGTGGGGATAACGCCCCGCGCCACCGCGCTATTATCGCGGTGGGTAATGGTAACGTGTTGGGTGTATAACCGGAGGAAACGCCGGAACCACGCGTCGGGCGCGTTGTCGCGGAAATCGCGGAGCACGAGGATGTTGGCGAATTCCACAGGTAGCGCGTTTTCAGGAACAGGCAAATCCGGATCGTATTTCCCGATCCGCGAAACGATGCGCTCCGCCTCGCGCTGCTTCGGCTCGGGCAACAGGGGAAATACATCCCGCCCCATCACATCGTTCAGATAGAAATCGATGAGGAGGTTTTTCATCATGTCCAGCATCCGCAGCGGATCGGCACCGGGGTACAGGAAAAGCGCGCAGGTGACGTGGTGACGGGCGTTTTCGAGCCACAAGCCGTATTGCGATCCGAAACTTTTCGCCACTTCGGCCAACGCTCCGGATTGCGGATGGGAATGGAAGCGGAGGCACCAGGCGTCCAGCCGGAAATGATCCGGACAAAAAAGGTCTTGCAGCGAAAATTGCGTCCGGCCGCGCAATTGGGCGTATTGGGCGCGCACGTCGGCCAGGACCGCGGAAGCTGTGTCTGTCAATGGTTGCGGCATAATTCACGGTTAAGATATGGAGGGATGTGTCTGTATAAAAGATACGAAAACACCCGCGCAACCACACGGCAGTAAAAACGTAAAGGCCGGGTAAAAACCCGGCCCGGCTGAAGGTTACAACAAAATCTAAACCTGCTTATGAGAAGACTTAAAATTCAAGAATCAGATGGAAAGGTATACGAGGGAATCGTCCTTGCTTTCCAGTTGGGATGCGCCCATCAGAAACTCGTCCACTTTTCTCGCACACTCTCTTCCTTCACTAATGGCCCATACCACGAGAGATTGGCCACGGCGCATGTCGCCGGCAGCAAATACTTTCGGGATGGATGTCTGATATGCTTTTTCGGTGGCTTTCACGTTGCCGCGCTCGTCGGTCTCGATGGAGAGGTCTTCCAGCATGCCTTTGAATTGGGGATGGAGGAAGCCCATGGCCAGGAACGCGAGTTCGCAGGGAACGGTCCTTTCAGATCCGGCCACTTCCACGAAGCGCCCGGGGCGGCCGTCTTCACCGAAAGACCAGGTAAGGTCCACCAGTTTGAGGCCGGTAAGATTGCCTTTATCGTCACCGACGAATTCTTTGGTTGCGATGGCCCAATGGCGGTCTGCCCCTTCTTCGTGGGACGACGACGTTTTGAGGACCATCGGGTAAGTAGGCCAGGGCATGTACGGGGTACGGTCTGCCGGGGGTTTGGGCATTAATTCCAGTTGCATGACGCTTTTGGCGCCGTGGCGGTTGGAGGTGCCAACGCAGTCGGACCCGGTGTCTCCACCGCCGATCACTACTACGTTTTTGCCGGTGGCGAGGATATCGTTGCCCTGTACTTTGGATTTGCCCACCCGCTGGTTCTGTTGTTTCAGGAAGTCCATGGCGAAATGTACGCCGTTGAGTTCCCGGCCCGGGATGGCGAGGTCGCGGGGGATGGTAGACCCGCCGGCCAGCACCACTGCGTTGAATTCGCGGAGGATGTCATTGATACTAACGTTCACCCCCACGTTCGCATTGCATTGGAACGTCACGCCTTCTTCTTCCATAAGGGCCACGCGGCGGTCTATCACCCATTTCTCCAGTTTGAAGTCGGGGATGCCGTAGCGGAGGAGGCCTCCGGGCTTATCGTCCCGCTCGAAAACGGTTACCTGGTGCCCGGCGTAGTTGAGCTGCGCTGCGGCGGCGAGGCCTGCGGGGCCGGAGCCGATCACGGCCACTTTTTTGCCGGTGCGCACGCGGGGAACTTTGGCTTTTACCAGTCCTTTATCGAACGCGATCTCGATAATATGCTTTTCGATTTCCTCGATGGCCACGGGCGGCTGGTTGATGCCGAGCACGCAGGCGCTTTCGCACGGCGCGGGACAGATACGGCCGGTGAATTCGGGGAAGTTGTTGGTGGAAGTGAGCACTTCGTACGCTTCCTGCCAGTCTTTGCGGTACACCGCATCGTTGAATTCGGGGATGATGTTGCCGAGAGGGCATCCGCTGTGGCAGAAGGGCACGCCGCAGTTCATGCAGCGGGCGGCCTGCTCGTTGAGCTTGTTCTCGGGGAATCGCTCTACGAATTCGTTATAATGTTTCACGCGGGATTTCACGTCTGCCTTTCCGGGCAGTTCCCTTGTAAATTCCAGAAATCCTGTTGGTTTACCCATATCTGTCTCTGCTTGGTCGCTTAGATAATTAGTTAGTTACGCTTTGCTTTTCACGCCTTTGGTGGCGGCAGCTTTGAGGGCGGCCTTGTATTCTTTCGGGAATACTTTCACGAAATGGCGGAGCTGATTTTCCCAGTCGCTGAGGATGAATTTGGCCACGGTGCTGTTGGTGTACGCATGATGCTTGGTGATCAGGTCGTGCAGCTGAGCGGCATCTTCTTCGCCGAGCGGGTCGAGGTCGATCATTTCCGGGTTGCATTGTCCGGCGAAATTGCCTTTGACGTCGTACACGAAGGCGATACCGCCGCTCATGCCTGCGCCGAAGTTGCGGCCTGTTTCACCGAGGATCACTGCGCGGCCGCCGGTCATGTATTCGCAGCCGTGGTCGCCCGTTCCTTCGGTTACCACGGTGGCGCCGGAGTTACGGACGCAGAAGCGTTCGCCGGCTTTTCCGCGGATGAAGGCTTCGCCGGAAGTAGCGCCGTACAGGGCCACGTTGCCTGCGATGATGTTTTCCTCCGCCTTGAATCCCGCTTCCGTAGACGGATAAAGGATCAGTTTGGCGCCGGAGAGGCCTTTGCCGAAGTAGTCGTTGGCTTCGCCTTCCAGTTCGAGCGTTACGCCTTTGGTATTGAAGGCGCCGAAGCTCTGGCCGGCGGAACCGTTGAATTTGAAATGGATCGTGTCTTCCGGAAGCCCTTCGCTCTTGTAACGTTTGGATATTTCGTTGGACAGGATCGTGCCAAGGGTACGATCTGTATTTTTCACCTTGTAAGTGCCGAATACGCGGGTCTTGCTTTCCAGCGCGTCTTTGGCGGCTTTGAGCAGCTGCCAGTCGAGCACTTCGGCCAGGCCATGATCCTGCTCTTCCTGTTTGTACAGGCCGGTTTCGTCGGAAGCCGGTTCGCGGTACAGCACGGGAGAAAGGTCGAGGTTTTTAAATTTCCAGTGAGAGATGTTGTCGCGCACTTTCAGCACTTCCACCTGTCCCACCATTTCCTGCACCGTACGGAAGCCCAGCTCGGCCATGATTTCGCGGAATTCGGCCACGAGGAAGTGGAAGAAGTTCACCACGGCTTCAACGGTGCCGTTGAAGCGTTTGCGCAGATCGGGGTCCTGCGTGGCAACGCCCACGGGGCAAGTGTTCAGATGGCATTTACGCATCATGATACAACCTTCTACCACGAGGGCGGCGGTAGCCACGCCCCATTCTTCGGCACCCAGCAGGGTGGCGATGGCGATGTCGCGGCCGGTTTTGAGCTGGCCGTCTGTCTGCACCACTACGCGGCTGCGGAGTTTGTTGCGGACGAGGGTTTGATGCGTTTCCGCCAGCCCCAGTTCCCAGGGAAGCCCGGCGTGTTTGATGGAGCTGATGGGAGAGGCGCCGGTGCCGCCGTCGTGGCCGGATACCAGGATCACGTCGGCATGCGCTTTGGCAACACCCGCGGCGATGGTCCCCACTCCGGCTTTCGACACGAGCTTCACACTGATGCGGGCCGCGCGGTTGGCGTTTTTCAGGTCGAAGATCAGCTGCGCCAGATCTTCGATCGAATAAATATCGTGGTGCGGCGGCGGCGAAATGAGGCCTACTCCGGGTGTGGCGTGGCGGACCTTCCCGATCCATTCGTCCACTTTATGACCGGGCAGCTGGCCGCCCTCACCGGGCTTCGCGCCTTGCGCCATTTTAATTTGCAATTCGTCGGCATTGGTCAGGTAGTAGCTCGTAACGCCGAAACGGGCGGACGCAACCTGTTTGATGGCCGAGCGCATGGAGTCGCCGTTCGGCAATTTCTCATAGCGCATTTCATCTTCCCCGCCCTCACCGGTATTGCTTTTCGCGCCGATGCGGTTCATGGCGATCGCGAGGGTGGAGTGGGCTTCGTGGCTGATGGAGCCAAAGCTCATCGCGCCGGTAGCGAAGCGTTTGAGGATGCTTTCCGCAGATTCCACTTCTTCGATGGGCACCGGGTTGCGGTTCCGTTTGAAAGTGAACATGCTCCGGAGCGTAGCGGCTTTCTCGCTCTGGTCGTTTACAGCTTTCGAGTATTTCTTGAAGATGCTGTAATCGTTCTGCCGGGTGGAATATTGCAGCAGGTGGATGGTGGTGGGATTGAAAAGGTGGAATTCGCCTTTCCTTTTCCACTGGTACACGCCGCCCGTGGTGAGGCGCTGGACCGGGGTTTCCTTGCGGCCGTAACCCATCCAGTGCTTCGCCAGCGTTTCCTGCGCGAGCTCGTCCAGCCCAAGCCCCTGGATGCGGGACACGGCGCCGGTAAAGTATTTGTCTACGACGGATTTGTTGATGCCGAGGATCTCGAAGATCTGGGCGCCCTGGTAAGACTGCAGGGTGGAAATGCCCATCTTGGAGAACACTTTCAGCAATCCTTCACAAACCGCTTTGATGTAGTTCTTTTTCAGTTTGTCCACATCCAGTTCCGTTTGCAACTTTCCGCGCAGCCGCAGGTCGCGGATGGTGGAAAGCGCGAGGTACGGGTTGATGGCGGTGGCGCCGAAGCCAAGGAGCGCGGCGAAATGATGTACTTCCCAAACATCGCCGGCTTCGACCACGAGACCAACCTGGCCGCGGTAACCCTTGCGGATGAGGTGGTGATGCACTGCCGAAATGGCCATAAGGCTCGGGATCGCGGCGTGCTCGGAATCGATGGCGCGGTCGGAAAGGATGATCACTTCAAAACCGTCTTCCACAGCGTCTACCGCATAACGGCAGAGGCGGGCGAGGCCTTTTTCAAGGGAACCGGGCTTGCCGTCGGCCTTGAAATAAGTATGTAACGTCTTGGCCTGGAAAATCCCGGTGTCGATGCTGCGGATCTTTTCCAGTTCGTAGTTGTTCAAAACAGGGTGCGGCAGCGCCACGGAGTGGCAGTGCAGCGGATCCTCGTCCAGCAGGTTGCCGTTATTGCCGAGGAAGGTGGCCAGCGACATTACCAGTCTTTCCCGGATAGGATCGATGGGCGGGTTGGTCACCTGGGCGAACAGTTGTTTGAAATAGCTGCTGATGTGCTGCGGCTGATCGCTCAAAATAGCCAGCGGAACGTCTGTACCCATGGAGCCGATGGGCTCCTTGCCGTCGATGGCCATCGGGGCGATGATCGATTCCAGGTCTTCGGTGCTGTAACCGAAAGCGCGCTGGTATTTAAAGATCTGGTCGTGCTCGAGGTGCGTGAAGGTTACGCGGGGCTCGGGCAATTCATCCAGCCGGATCTTGTATTTATTGAGCCATTCGGCGTAGGGCTGTGCGGAGCAGATGGCCTGCTTCAGCTCTTCGTCGCCGATGATGCGGCCCTGGTCCATGTCTACGATGAACATTTTACCGGGTTGCAGGCGGCCTTTTTCTTTTACGTTTTTCGGATCGATGGGGAGCACGCCGGCTTCGGAGGCCATGATCACGCGATCGTCTTTCGTAACCACGAAGCGGGAAGGGCGAAGCCCGTTCCTGTCGAGCGTGGCGCCGATGATCTTGCCGTCGGTGAAGGAGATCGACGCGGGGCCGTCCCAGGGTTCCATGAGCGACGCGTGGTATTCGTAGAAGGCTTTCTTCATGGGGTCCATGCTGTCGTTGCCGTCCCACGCTTCGGGGATGAGCATCATCATGACATGGGGGAGCGAGCGGCCGGTGAGGTTCAGCAGTTCCACCACGTTATCGAGGCAGGCGGAGTCGGACTGCCCTTCGTCCACGATGGGCGAGAGCATTTCCATTTCCTCTTTGGTGAAATATTTGGTCAGGAAGGCATTTTCGCCGGCGCGGAGCCAGTTGAGGTTGCCTTTCAGGGTGTTGATCTCACCGTTGTGTGCGATAAAACGGAAGGGATGCGCGAGCTTCCAGCTGGGGAAGGTGTTGGTGGCGAAACGGCTGTGGATGAGGCCGAATGCGGAAACCATGCGCTCGTCGCGAAGGTCCGGGTAATAATGGCCCACCTGGTAAGTGGTGAGCTGACCTTTATATACGACGGTTTTATGGGAGAAGGACGCGAAATAGATTTCGGCCTTTTCTTTCGGGATGGAGCAACGTACCGTTTTGGTGATGTAGTTGCGGAGCACGAACAGTTTACGTTCAAATTCTTCCGGATCGGAGATGTGATACGGGCAGGCGATGAAGAGTTGTTCGATTTCGGGTTCTACTGACAGGGCTGTTTCGCCGATGCCGTCTGGCCGAACGGGTACTTTCCGGTAACCGAGGATTTCGAGGCCCACTTTTTCCGCGCAGCGTTGAATGATCTCGCGGCACTCTTCGCGCCAGCGGGGTTCTTTGGGGAAGAAAACCATCCCTACACCGTATTTTCCGGCATCCGGTAGGCGGATGCCCATTTTGAGGCATTCGGCATACAAGAATTCATGCGGCATCTGGATCATGATACCCGCACCGTCGCCGGTGGTGCGCTCGCATCCGCAGGCGCCGCGGTGTTCCATGTTTTCCAGCATGGTTAACGCGTCGCGGATGATCTGGTGTGATTTCCGACCCTTGATATGGGCGGTGAAGCCCGTACCACACGCATCGTGCTCAAATTCCGGACGGTATAAACCTTGTTCTTGGCTCACAATTCGCATTGGCTGTTAAAATTTTCCTTTTTATCCTTATCAGATACACTACGCCCACAGGCAACAAAGCCCAGGCTCAGGTACCGTATTTTGCTTTGGGAACGGTTTAAAGATACTAATAGAATGCGGTTTATTTTACAGAAAGTTTGATTAAACCGCCAAAATTTAGAAAAATTCAAAATCGGCCGCCGCTTCATTTGAAAAACATAAAAATTGAACCCCGGGTGAGGGCCCGATGGGGTATAAAAAAGGCCGGGAATTTTCCCGGCCGTGAATAAAATGTGAAAAAACTATCATTTTCAGGGTGCAAATTCGAATTTCACCGACCCATTCACCATCTCCACCCGCATCGGATCACTGATCATGCTCTCGTTGTGCATACGGTCCAATGCGGTAACGATATAAATATAGGAGCGGCCTTTAATATATTGGCGGTCCATGAACACCGGGTCCGGCATCTGCGGGACCATCGCGATGATCTTCGTCGGATCGCTCACATTGATCACCTGCCCCTCCTCAAAACGGTATAATACATATTGATGGGTCTGGTGGGATGTATCATCGTCCGCCCAACGGATCTCCAGCCCGCCGTCTTTCTCGAAAGCGTCCGTGAAATATGGCGCCAGCGGCGCTTTATCGTCTATCCAGGGCATCGTGGGCACCAATGCCGGGTATTTATATAAATGATTGCGCAGGGAATCGTTGATACCGAACGGGTTACCGTCGAACGAGCGGCTGCTGAAAAACACGCTCCCCTGGATATTGCCGTAAGCCCGCGTAGCGGCGATCTGGTTGGGAAGCTCCCGCGGGTTCCGCCAGGCGGCGCTGCTTCCCAAACGGTAAGCCCCGTGGCCGATGTACATGTGCCGGCCGTAGGCATGCTTCGACCACCAGTCTACCAGCACGTCATACGCCACCAGCCGGTGCCCGAACTCCCAGTACAGCTGCGGCGTGAGGTAATCGATCCAGCCGAGGCGTTGCCATTTGATGACGTCGGCATACAGATCGTCGTAGTTGGTGACGCCCGCGCGGGTGGGGGAACCGGAGAAATCCTTCTCCTGGTTGCGCCAAACGCCGAACGGACTGATCCCGAACTTCACCCAGGGCTTGGTTGCCTTGATAACACCGCTGAGCATCTGGATGATGGTATCTACATTGTGGCGCCGCCATTCATCGAGCCCCATGCCTTTGCCGTACAGCCGCCAGGAACCGATGTCCGGGAAATCTTTCCCGGGAATGCGGTAAGGGTAGAAATAATCGTCGAAATGAACGGCATCTATGTCGTAGCGCTTTACCACATCACGGATGAGCTCGGTCACGTAGGAGCGGACCTCCGGGATGCCCGGGTCGAAATATTTTTTGTCGCCGTACGTCACGAACCATTGTGGCCGGGTGCGGGTGATATGATTGGCGGCGATGCTGCTGCCGCGGATGTTGGCTACGGCGCGATAGGGGTTGAACCAGGCATGGAATTCCATGCCGCGTTTATGCGTTTCCGTGATCATGAATTCCAGCGGATCGTAGTACGGGATGGGTGGTTGGCCCTGTTTTCCGGTGAGGTATTCGCTCCAGGGTTCATATGGGGAAGGATAGAACGCATCCGCAGCAGGCCGCACCTGGAGGATGATGGCGTTCATCCCGTTCCGCTGGTGAAAATCCAGCAGCCCGATAAATTCAGCGCGTTGCTGATCGGGCGTCAACCCTTTACGGGAAGGCCAATCGATGTTTGCTATCGTTGATATCCATACCGCCCTGAACTCCCGTTTGGGGGGCTGCTGCGCCTTTGCGGGATGCAGAAAGCTGCCGCACAGTAGTAGTCCGGTCAATAAGTGCTTCACCATTTCCTGTTTCGGTTTACCGTAAACTGCGAAAATAAAGTTCCGAAGGTCAAATGCCAAATGCGGACAGGATTTGTATTTTGTAAATAGAATCCACGCCCATGAAAACGCTCATCCTTCCCATATGTTTATTTCTCAGCAGTATTTGCGGGAAAGCATACCCACAGTCCAAACTTCCGGCCAAAGCCGCCGAGCGAACGTTGGAGCAGGCGGCGCAGGATTTGTTTTTCGACCTGGGGAAGGAAAAATTGGCGAAGATGACCGCTCCGTTCGAGGGGGAACAGCGGACCGATTGGCATTTCGTGCCGAAAGACCGTTTCGGCCTGCGCCTGAAAGACATGACGCAAACCCAGCAGGAGAAAGCTTTTGCGCTGGTGAACCTTTGCCTGAGCAAAGACGGCGCCCGCAAAGCGAAAGGCGTGGTGGAGCTGGAAGCTATCCTCCGCGAAGTGGAAGGCCGCGCCATTAACGATACTTACCGCGATACGGGGAATTTCTACTTCGCCGTGTTCGGAAGCCCTTTCGCCGGCAAGCCCTGGGGCCTGCGCATGGAGGGGCATCACGTGTCCCTCAATTTTACCATCCTTAATAATCATGTGCTGTCTGCCGGCCCGGGGTTCCTCGGGGCCAATCCCGCGTGGGTGGCAGCCGGTCCGCATAAAGGCCACCAGCTGCTGAAAGGGGAAACCGACCTGGCGTTCTCGCTCGTCAACGGGCTGAACGAACAACAGCGCAAAATCGCCCTGATTGCGGAAAAGGCGCCATCAGACATCATTACCGGCAACAAGCGCCGCGCCTGGCAGCTCGATCCGCCGGGTATCGGTTGGGCCTCGCTGCAACCCGCGCAGCAGCGGCAGTTACGCACGCTGATCGACGAATATATTGGCCGGTACACGCGGCTGATGAAGGATATTTTGTGGAAAGAGATCGAAACGGCGGGGCTGGACAGTATCCGTTTCGCCTGGGCGGGCGCCACCAGCTGGGGCCAGGGGCATTATTACCGCATCCAGGGGCCAACGTTCCTCATCGAGTACGACAACACGCAAAACAACGCGAACCACGTGCATTCGGTGTTCCGGGAACTGAAAAACGACTTTGGGGACGATGCGCTCAAACGCCATTACGACACCGATCACCGGTGATTTTCAAGCGATTATGTGGATGGGACAGGATGCCCGTTTGTTCTGGAATAACAGGAACGGCTGGGTGGAATTTTCCATAAAAATGAAGCCAGCGGCGGATTTTACACTTTCCGGCCGAGGTACTGGCTGTAATCCGGGAGGATGGCGTTGTATTCCTGGTGCATGAGGGGGGAAGTCATAAGGAAATCCGCCGAAGCCCGGTTGGAAGCCATGGGGATGTTCCAAACCACGCCCAGCCGCAGCAGGGCTTTGATGTCCGGGTCGTGGGGCAGGGCCTCCATGGGGTCCCAGAAAAAGATGATCACGTCTATCCGCCCTTCGGCAACGGCCGCGCCAATCTGCTGATCGCCGCCCAGCGGGCCGCTGAGGAGCTTGCGTACGGAAACGTCGAGCGCTTCTTCGATGAGCTTGCCGGTGGTGCCGGTGGCGTACAGCTCGTGGCGCACGAGCACCGTTTTGTTGTACGTGGCCCATTCCAGCAGTTCCGCCTTTTTGTGATCGTGTGCGATCAATGCGATCCGCTTGCGGGCATGCAGGGTTTTAGTCTGTAACATATTGCAAAAATATACCTGTTTCCGGAGACTCCAAGTTAGGGCCGGCATTCTCGTCAAATTTTGTTAATTTTGGCGGAGATAAAATTGGACTAATAATGATCAAAACAGGAAATCCCATCATCAGTATCTATACGGAAATGACGCCGAATCCGGAAACGATGAAGTTTGTGGCGAACAAGCTCCTGTATCCGAATAAATCCATCGATTTTCCCGATGCGGCCAGCACCGGCCCGAGCCCGCTCGCAGCCGAGCTTTTCACTTTCCCCTTCATCCGCGGCGTATTCATCGCCAGCAATTTCGTGACGCTGTCCAAAACCAACGATACCGATTGGGCAGACGTGATCCCCACCATCCGCCAGTTCCTCAAGGAATACCTGGAAGATAACCGTGCGGTGATCAATGAAGACGAGATCAAGGCGGCCCCCGTGATGAGCGGAGACGACAGCGATGTGGTAACCCGTATCAAAGACCTCCTGGAAAACGCCGTGAAGCCCGCCGTGGAAATGGACGGTGGCGCCATCCAGTTCAAAAATTACGAAGACGGTGTGGTTACCGTGATCCTGCAGGGTTCCTGCTCCGGCTGCCCGTCGTCCATGATCACCCTCAAATCCGGCATCGAAGGCATCATGAAACGCATGATCCCCGAAGTGAAGGAAGTGGTGGCCGAATCCGAATAAGCCATAGTTGAAAGAATGATAGTGTTAAAGCGCAGTTTTCATAACTGCGCTTTTTTCGTTTTGTTATGTAGCTTTGGTGCTTTGCAACAAAACAGTGAACGATGAAAGGAATTCTATTCGGATGCGCGATGGTGCTGACTTCGGCCACCGTATCCGCGCAACAGACCGAGGCTGTGGTCACCTACGGCTTCCGCAATAACGGGAAAGAATCCCGCGGCGAACAAACCCTCCTGGTCCAGGGGAAACGCGTTGCCGTCGGGACTGCTGGCAGACAAACGGAACGGCAGTTCCTCAGCTATGCAGACAAAGCCACCTTCCAGCTGCTCCAGTCCAAAAACGGGACTTTCACCCTGAAGAAACCCTTCGGCGAATACATCAAACCCGAGCTCCTCCCGGGACTAGACACGGTAGCCGGCATCCCCTGTAAAAAGGCCAAAGCCATCATCCGGTCCAACACCATCGAGATCTGGTACACCGACGCACTGGCCATCAAAGGATCGCCGCAGATCTCCATCGCGCCGGGGCTGGGCCTCATTCTCAAAATCGTCCGCAACGGCAACAGCGAAACTTTCGCCAAAAAGATCGAATATAGAAAAGTGACGAATGACGAGCTGAAATGGCCCGCATCCTGGGGGAAGCTCGTGTCCGAGCCCGCGTACCAGCGCCAGGTGATCGACAGCCGGTATGCTACCGTTCCCATCTTCCAGAGCGAGCAGATCAGCTGGGGCAACAAAATCGATAACCCGCAAGGCTATCCGCTCAATGCTACCTATCATTTCGCCGGCGGGACCGTGGTGCTGAAAAAAGTAAATCTTCCCGAAGTGAAATCTGGCCAGCGGCTCTTCGCCGAACTGGTGCAATATTCGAACGGAGATGCGTACGACCGTACGGGTTCCGTGTTCGTGGTGCCGACAGACAAGGCCCGCAGTTTCCTCGAAGGGTTGGAAAAAGGGGCGAACGTGCTGCCCGCTTTCAAAGGGCGGAACGGAAAAGCTTACCAGGGCTACGTTTCCACGGAAGACTACACGGCGCCGCTGGAAGTGATGCGCTTCTTCACGCCGTTCGGGGTCCGTCATTTCAATAAACAGGTACAGATCGAAGGGTACCCCTGGGCGGATTCCGCCGTTTTCAAACAGGACATCTCCGACCTGGCGCCCCGCCTGCAGGGAGATGTGTATATCGGTATCTACATCGGGAATTACGATAAAGGCGGACATAAAGCCAGTCTTACGTTCAAATATTATCCCGGGCACGACGGTGAAGGAAAGCCCGAGCCGAAGAAATGGGTGCAGCCGGTCTTCAATTCCACCAACGTCATGGAAATGGCGGGACAGGAATACGCGACCCTCTTCGACCAGGATTCGCTGACGGTGACGGTGAACGTTCCGCAAGGCGTGAAAAACCTCAAGCTGCGCTACATCACCACCGGCCATGGCGGCTGGGGCGGCGGCGACGAGTTCAACCCCAAGCTCAACGAGATTTATGTGGACGGCCAGCGTGCGTACCATTTCATCCCCTGGAGAGAAGATTGCGCCACTTACCGCCTGCTCAACCCGGCTTCGGGGAATTTCGGGAACGGGCTTTCCTCTTCCGATCTGAGCCGCAGCAATTGGTGCCCCGGAACGCTGACACTGCCAACGGATATTCCGCTGCCGCAGCTCACGCCCGGCAAGCATACCATCCAGGTAGCGATCCCGCTGGGCAAGCCCGAAGGCGGAAGTTTCAGTTTCTGGAATGTGTCCGGCGTATTGATCGGCGATCAGGAATAACTAATTTTACAGCAAGGGCCGCCGGCTTGGCGGCCTTTTTTATTTTATATATGGACGGATTTATTCAGCAGGTGATAAACGGATTTCTGCAGATGTCGTGGCAGGAAGCGACCGGTGTGATCTTCGGGATCGTGAGCGTTTTTTGCTCGCGGGCCAATAGTGTGTGGGTGTACCCGACCGGGCTCGTCAGCACGGGGTTTTTCACCTACCTGTTCGCCAAACCCGGCGTAGGTTTGTATGCCGAAGCCGGGCTGAACGCGTATTATTTCATCATGAGCGTGTACGGCTGGTATAACTGGACGCGGCAGAAAGACGGGCACAATGCGGTAGGGATTTCGTGGATGAGCCGCCGCGACTGGCAGATCGCACTGGGGATTGTTGTGGTGGGATGGGTATTCATCTGGTGGGTGTTGCGGACTTTTACCGACAGTACGGTTCCCATCCTGGATGCGCTCGTGTCTGCCGCGGCCTGGAGCGGGATGTGGCTGCTGGCGAAGCGGAAGATCGAAAACTGGGTGATGCTGAATGTCTCCAATTTTATCGCGGTGCCGTTGCTGCTCTATAAAGGGCTTGCGCCAACCGCGGTATTAACCGTAATTTTGTTCATCGTGGCCGTCAACGGATATTTCCACTGGCGCCGCATCTACCGGGAACAACTAAACGAACAGGTGTGAAGAGAATCGTAGTCATCGGTCCGGAATCCACGGGCAAAAGTACCCTCAGCCAGCAATTGGCGGCCTACTATAAAACGGAGTGGGTCCCCGAGTTCGCGCGGGCCTACCTCGAATCGCTGGGCCGGCCCTACGAAAAGGAAGACCTCTGGCACATCGCGAAGGGGCAGCTCGCTGCGGAAGACGAAGCCGCCGCCCGCGGAAAGGATTTCATCGTCTGCGACACCGATCTCTACGTCATCAAAGTCTGGAGCGAAGCGAAGTACGGCGATTGCGACCCGCGCATCCTCGAACAGATCGCCGTCCGGGAATACCACGGCTACCTGCTCACATATATTGATATCCCCTGGGAAGACGATCCCCTCCGCGAACATCCCCTCCCCGAAGAACGGCTGTATTATTATAATATTTACCGCGATATCGTCATCAATTCCGGCGTTCCCTGGGCAGACGTCCGCGGGGATCATAACCAGCGGTTACAAACCGCCGCGGCGGCCATTCCGGAGATGTTGGGATAACCTGGCGAATGTTTGTGGCCCCCAAACCCTCGCCGGAGGGCTTTCTGGCGATTAGACACAAATGCCGGGCATTTTAAAAATGCCGGTAAAAAAATTAGGGGAAGAAATACACAAATATGGAATTGCGGCCGATCAGGGCTATTTATCGGCTTCTTTCGAAGATAATTTATCCGCTTTCGGCGCTGTGATCAGCTCGGCGATGTCGGGGTCCCCGGCGATGTTGCGCATTTGCTGGAGGATGCGTTTCTGCCGCCAGGCGGTGATGCGGGCGGGGGGATTCACCGTGTATTTGACGGGGTTGGGGAGGCATGCGGCGATCATGGCGGCTTCTTCCCGGTTCAGATGGGATGCCGGCTTTTTGTAATACGCCTGCGCAGCGGCTTCCACTCCGAAGATGCCTTCACCGGTTTCAGCCACGTTGAGGTACATTTCCAGGATACGCTTCTTGCTCCAGCACAGTTCGATCATGAAAGTGAAGTATACTTCCAGTCCCTTGCGGACCCAACTCCGGCCCTGCCAGAGGAAAACGTTTTTGGCGACCTGCTGGCTGATGGTAGAGGCCCCCCGGATCTTTTTGCTTTTCTGGTTATGTTTGAGCGCCTTTTCGATGGATTTGAAATCGAAACCGTCGTGATCGGGGAACAACTGGTCTTCGCTGGCGATAACGGCCAGTTTGACATGTTGCGACATTTCGCCGAGGTCTACATAATCGCGATGGAAAGATTTATCGGTACCGATGAGGGAAAACCAACTGCCGATCATGGTCATGGTGACGGGCGGGTTCACCCATCGGAGCATGACGATGTATAACAGTTGTGCCACAAAGAGAATAAGAAAAACCCTTTTAATGATTTTCCATGTTCTCGGGACGATTCCTTTTAATTTCATCCGGTTTGATTTCGAAACAGGGCGGAAAGTTAGCAAGATTATGGATACGGTTGTAATTTACCCGCCAACATTGATCCGCGAAAGATTGTTAATAATAAAAAAGGAAGGCCCATGAGATTAGAACTGCATCCGCAAAATCCGAATCCCCGGAACCTGAAAACGATCATCGAATGCCTCCGCGACGGCGGCGTGGTGATTTATCCGACAGACACGGTGTATGGCATGGGCTGCGACATATTCAAGCCCGAAGCGGTGGAGCGGATTGCGCGGATCAAGGGGATCGACCCGAAAAAGTCGCATTTTTCCTTCATCTGTTACGACCTGAGCCATCTTACGGATTACACCAAAAGTGTGGACACGCCGCTGTTCCGTATCCTGAAGCGGGCGTTGCCGGGGCCGTATACCTTCATTCTGCCGGCCAGCAAACAGGTGCCGAAGCTCCTGAAAACGAAGCGCGACACCGTCGGCATCCGTGTTCCCGACAATCTGATTTGCCGGACGCTGGTGAAAGAACTGGGGAACCCGGTGATGAGTGCGTCGTTGCCCATCGACGAGTACGTCGAAGAATATACCGATCCCGAGATCATCCACGACAAATTCGGCAAGCTGGTGGATATCGTGGTGGATGGCGGGCCTGGCGGTGTGCTGATGTCTACCGTGGTAGACTGTACCGGTCCGGAGCCGATGGTGGTGCGCGAGGGCGCGGGGGATTGGGAAACCGTTAGTTGATGCGTGATCTCCGATTTTCTCCCGGAAGCCACGTTGTACTTTTCTGGCAGTACGCCGCAACGCACCCGTACAATTATCGATAACGATGCGATCCTTCTTTCGATTTAAACGATTCACCCCGGATGTTCCAATTTTCAGGGAGCATAAAAAAGGCGCCCCATCCGGAGGCGCCCTGTAAAAAATACGTTGCTGCTATATGATGTAATTAAATGCCCATTTTCTTCGCGATCGCGGCGGGGATGGCTTTTTTATTCACCATGAAGCAGGTGGTCTTATAGGCGAAATAAGGAACGGAAGCGTAGAAATAGCCGCCGCAACCGTTATTGGCGCCCCAGGAATTCTTCACGATGAAGTAGTTCTTGCCTTCCTGGTCTTTGGCCAGGCCGGTAATGTGCATACCGTGGTCGTCCTGCGTTTCGAAATTGTCGAAACCGAGCTGGCGGTTTTCCTGCGTGATGGTTTTTTCTTTCGCGGGCTTGGTGAACAATGCCTGGCGCTCGGCGTCGGAATAGTCGGCCCAGTCTTTTTCAGGTACGATGGCGAGGCCATCTTTGAAAGAGAACCCTTTTTCGCTCACGTCGGCTGCCCATGCAAGGGTGTAACCGTTGAGAACGGCCTGTTCGGCGATCTGGGTGAACTCGTTCAGGGGAACGTTATACACTTTCTCCCAGTTCCAGTTGTCGGGAACTTCCAGCACAAACTGTTCGTAGAACGGGTGGTGGTTGAAGGAGGAAACGATCACGTAATCGTCGGCATTGAGGCCGAGCGCTTTGGCGAAGGTTTGCGGGGTATAGCTTTTGCCTTTGTACTGGAACTGTTCGGGCGTGGCGCCGATATAGGCGTCGAGCACGCCGGTGAAGGCTTTTTGCCAGTTCGGGTTCACTGTTTTGGCGTCGCCGAGGGTTTTGACCATGCCTTCGAGGAGGCCCAGCATTTCTGCGTGGTTGTAGGTTTTGTCGCGGTTGCCGTCATACGCTTCCTGTGGTACGAGACCGAAATTTCTGAGGCAAAGCAGATCGTCGGGGAAACCGCCGCCTTCACCGAAGTTGGCTTTTCCGTGCATGCGCACGTAGTTGGCGGCTTTGAGGGGATACATTTTGCGGACCACGAACATTTCGCTGAGGTTCAGGTCTTTGCCTTTACCGGAGCGGAGAAGTTCGGATTCGAAAAAGGAGAGGCCGGAAAAAGACCAGCAGGTGCCGGTTTGCCCCTGGTTTTGTACCGCGAAGGCATCCTGGCTTTTGAGGATGGTGAATTTGTATTCGCTGCCCGCTTTGTTGGTGAGCGGCATCGTTTGCGCCATAACGGAGGTGCCGGCGAGCATCGCCGCCCCCATCATCCAGTTCTTCATGCTCATGTTGATTGCAGATTTAGGCGACAAATGTAGGGGATCGGCAGGAAATGGCGTGGCGTGGTATGGATGAGCGGTCAGCCCCCGAGGTATTGTTCCCGGGAGATTTCCCATCGCCAAAGCTCCCCGGCCTCCCGGCCATTGATCTCACCGGCGAAGCGAAGCCCCGATTTCTGCAATACTTTCACGGCGGCATTATATTCCTCTTCCGTATGCGCGATCACCTTCGACACATACGGATGGCTGAATGCAAAACGGATAAGGATTTCCGCCATTTCCGTGGCGTATCCCTGCTCGCGGTAGGGCCCGGAGACTTCGTACCCGATTTCCACCGCGCCATCCGCATCCGGCCGGCCCTTGAAGCCCGCGGTGCCGATCAGGCGATTGTCGGCCTTGTGGACGGCCAGGTAAAAGAACCAACCCAGTAAGGAAGGATCGTTGCGCAACTTGTCGTAGGCCACCAATACCATTTCAGGGTATTCTGTCCATTGTTCCGGCACGTCTATTCCCAAAATCTGGGCTAATGCTTCATTCCCATGCAAAAGCGCTTCAAAATATTGCAACGTGCAGGGTAACAATTGTAACCTTGAGGTTTGGATCATAAGTGAAAACTAGTAAACGATTCGCTGATTTGCAAGGGGTGCGGCCTGCGTGCAGGAGCAGGGCGCCGTTGCTGTTTTTTTGTTCACTGTAGCCGGTACGGAACGGCGTTCCGTACCGGCTTTGTATTAGTTAGGTTTGCTGATTTTTCGATATGGATCAATGCGCTTCGAGCCAGTTCTTCCCCGTCCCGATCTCGGCTTCGATCGGCACACTGAGCGGCATGGCGTTGCGCATCCCTTCGATGATGAGCGGTTTGATGATGTCTACCTCGTCTTTATGCGCGTCGAACACCAACTCGTCATGCACCTGCAGGATCATCCGCGAGCGGAAATTATGTTCCCGGAAGGTTTTGTGCAGCGAGATCATCGCCAGTTTGATCAAGTCCGCCGCCGTTCCCTGGATAGGCATGTTGATGGCGTTCCTTTCCGCGAAACCACGCACCACGGCGTTGGAAGAATTGATGTCTTTCAGCCAGCGCTTCCTGCCCATGAGCGTTTGCACATATCCGGTCTGCTGCGCGAATTTCACCTGGTCTTCCATATATTGACGGATGGCCGGATATTGTGCGAAGTAGTTGTCGATCAATGCTTTGGCTTCGCTTCTCGGGATGCCCAGGTTTTCACTGAGGCCGAAGGCGCTCTGGCCGTAAATGATTCCGAAGTTGACGCTTTTGGCATTCCGGCGCATGTCTGACGTTACGTCTGCCAGTTCCACGCCATATACTTTGGCTGCTGTGGCGGTGTGGATATCCAGGTTGTTGCGGAATGCGTCGCTCATGTTCTGATCGCCGCTGATGGCTGCTATGATGCGCAGCTCGATCTGCGAATAGTCGGCGGAAAGAAGGGTGAATTCCTCGCTGCGGGGCACGAACGCCTTGCGCACTTCGCGCCCTCTTTCCGTGCGGATGGGAATATTCTGCAGGTTGGGATTGTTGGAACTGAGGCGCCCCGTCACCGCCACCGCCTGGTTGTAGGAGGTGTGTACCCGGTTGGTGCGCGGATTGATCATTGTCGGCAGCGCGTCTACATACGTAGATTTGAGTTTGCTCAACTCGCGGTAGACGAGGATGTTTTCCACGATGGGGTGCCTGGCGGAAAGTTTGGCCAGCACGTCTTCGCCGGTAGCATATTGCCCGGTGCGGGTTTTCTTGGCTTTGGGATCGAGCTGGAGCTTTTCGAACAGTACTTCGCCGAGTTGTTTGGGCGAACCGAGGTTGAAGCGGACGCCGGCCTGCTGGAACACGCTTTCTTCCGCTTTGCGGATTTCGGTTTCCAGCTCGCGGGAATAATCGGCGAGGGCTTGGGTATCGATCTTCACCCCTTCAAATTCCATATCCGTCAATACCTGCACGAGCGGCGCTTCGATGTCGTAAAACACGTTGGCCACATTGCGTTCGCGTAACAGCGGCTCGAAACAGGATTTGAGCTGAAGGGTAATGTCGGCGTCTTCAGCAGCGTATTCCTTGATCTTTTCGATCTCGACATCGCGCATATTGCCCTGGTTCTTCCCTTTCTTCCCGATGAGCGTTTCGATGGAAACCGGCGCGTATTGCAGGTATTGGGCGCTGAGAAGGTCCATCGAGCGACGGCCCTCCGGCTCTATCAGGTAATGTGCCAGCATGGTGTCGAACAATTTCCCTTTCACTTCGATGCCGTACCATTTCAGGACGATCATATCGTATTTCGCGTTCTGCGCCACGAATTCCGCGTCCGTCCGTTCGAAAAGCGGTCGGAACGTTTCGAGGATCTGCAGCACTTCGTCCCGGGCCGGGGGCAGGGGAACGTACCAGCCTTCGGACGGTTTCACGGAGAAGCTCATCCCCACGATGTCTGCCGCATTTGCGTCGGTGCCGGTGGTTTCGGTATCGAAGCTGACGAGGGGTTCCTTCATGAGCCGGGCTACCAGTTCGGCGTGCTTTTCGGGCGTATCGGCGAGGTGGTATGTATGCGGTGTGTTTTCGATGTTTTTATCGGCGACGAGGCCCGGTGCTTCGATGGCTTCCGCCTGTTGTGCGAGGGTGCTTCCGGCCTGGGGAGCCTCGGTGGGGGTGCCGAAGAGATCTTGCTGAACGGGCTTTCCGGGATCTCCTGCCAGGGCGTTGAACGAGTCGCCGAGGATCGTTTTGCCGAGGCTTTTGAATTCCAGCTCGGAGAAGATCTCCGTGAGTTTTTCCTTGTGAATTTCGGTACAGCAGAAATTCTCTTCATGGAATTCTACGGGAACATCGGTGATGATCGTCGCCAGTTTTTTGGAAAGGATGGCGGAATCGGCGCCGGCGCGTACTTTTTCACCGAGCTTACCGGGAATTTTGTCGGCGTTGGCAATGACGTTTTCGAGGGTGTTCCATTCGAAAAGCAGCTTGGTGGCGGTTTTTTCGCCCACACCGGGGATCCCCGGGATGTTGTCTACCGCATCGCCCATCAACCCCAGAATATCCACGACCTGGGCCACATCGCTGATGCCCCAGCGCTCGCAAACTTCTTTCGGCCCCATCACTTCCTCCTTATTACCCAGCGCAGGCGGTTTCCAGATGAAAACATTGTCTTTTACGAGCTGGCCGTAATCCTTGTCCGGCGTAACCATGTATACGGAATATCCCTGGGCCGCGGCCTGCCAGGCAACGGTACCGATGATATCGTCGGCCTCGTACCCGTCGAGCTCCAGCACGGGAATGTTGAAACCCTCGATGATCCGCTTGATGTCGGGCAGGGCCGCGAGGAGGTCTTCAGGCGCATCTTCGCGGTTGGCCTTGTAGTCGGCGAAATCAGTATGCCGCTCCGTAGGCGCGTGCGTATCGAATGCCACGGCGATGTGCGTGGGTTTTTCCTTGTTGAGGAGGTGGATTAACGTAGTGGTGAACCCGAACTGCGCGTTGGTGTTCTTTCCCTTGCTGGTGAGCCTGGGGTTCCGGATCAATGCGTAGTAGGCGCGGTAAATAAGCGCCATTGCGTCCAATAAGAAGAGTTTTTTGCTCATTCGTCAAAAGTAATCAATTCCCATAATTCCTAATTTTACGGGATGAAGAAGATTTATTACCTGTCGACCTGCAGCACCTGCGCCCGTATCCTCGAAGAAACGGCCGCGGTTGCGAAAGGAGCGGAATTGCAAGACATCAAGAAGGAAAAGATTACGCCGGAACAACTGGAAGAAATGCACGCACTGGCCGGGAGCTACGAATCGCTGTTCAGCCGCCGGTCGATGCAGTACAAGGCGCGCGGCCTTGCGGGAAAAGAGCTGTCGGAAAATGATTACCGCGATTTGATCCTCGAAGAATATACTTTTCTGAAACGGCCGGTGGCGATCGTGAACGGCAAAATCTTTATCGGGAACGACGCGAAGACCGTGGCGGCGCTGAAGGGCGCGCGCTGATTTCGTTAATCGATCACAAATTATACATTTCCCTAAAGTGATTCTGCGAAGCGGCGGACGATCGATTTGTACGCGTTCATGTCTTCCGGCCGGCCGAAAGAGCGGAAGGGGAATGTTTTTGCGTCGTCGAGCGCCTGCTGGAGCCGGAACCGGTGTTGCGGCACGCTGATGAAATAGCCTTCCTGCATGAGGTGCTTGCCCAGATATTCCTGTTCGGACTGGCCGGGGGTGGGGATGAGGATGGCTTTTTTGTTCAGTTTGGCGAGGTCCATCAGGGTGGTGTACCCGGAGCGGGAGATGACGATGTCGCTGGCTTGCATGGCGGCGTTGAGGTCGGCCGCGCCCAGGTGGCTGACTTGAGAAATCCCCGGCGCGGTGGCTTCTTCGCTGGCCTGGTCGGGTTTTCCGCTGACGATAAGGGCTTTGATGCCGGGTATCTGGCGGAGCTGTTCTTTCAGGATGGTTTCCAGCTGGGTGCGTTGCGGTTCCGGGCCGGAGATGAGGGCGAGCACATCGTATTTCCGGGAAACGCCCGGCTGTGGCTCAAACCGGGAGAGGCAGCCCAGGTAAGTGGTGTTATTGGGCAGTTCGGCCGGATGGGCGAGCACGCCGCTGAGGTTGTGTGCGCCCGGGAAGTCGGGCACCCAGCAGGCGGAATATTTATTGATATACCGGTAATTGATGCGCTGCAGGATGCGTTCGGTAACCCCGCCGAATGGCGTCTTGATGAGCAGTTGATGGGAGATGAAAACGCAGGGAATGTCTGGATGGTAAAGGCCGAACCGGTTGTCGGAGATGACGGCGGAAATGCCGTGCTCGGCAACGGTTTTGCGCAGCCAGGCCTGTTCGTGGCGGACGGCTTTCCAGATCTTGGGGACCTGGCGCAGGATTTTGACACCGAAGAAAAGGCCTTTTTTACTATACGTAATGTGGTATCCGGGCAGGGGAAGGATGGTAATTTCCGGGAATTCCCGGGAGAGGAGTGCGGCGTGCTTTCCTTCGGCCGCAATAACTACCACGCAACCAGCGTTTAAGAGTTCACGAATCAGCGGAATGTCGCGCGTGGCATGGCCGAGGCCCCAATCGAGGGGTACCACCAGCACTTTTTTTTGCACAGTGGGATTTGTGGACAAATATTTCAGAATTTATTGCGAAATTAGTTTAATTTAGAAATGATCACTGTTAAGAAAAGGTAAACTTCCCGCCCGACTGACTAGCAATTTTGACGAGCATTTTAATATTGGTTGATGAAAAGGATTTTCTGGATTTTCATTTTCTTGACGATGGCCAGTTTAACGTGGCAAGGTTGCAGTGTGCTGAAGAAAAACGATTGCGGCTGCCCGCCGATGCAGAAGGGGCGGATGCGGCACTAGCGAATATCTCACCTATACCTTGAAGCACATCTTACCGTGTGCGCACGTTATTGAAAACATGGATGTCAACAACAGCGAAAACAATCAAACCTAATTAGCATGAAGCCTGTAGAGAGGGATTTACTCATTTTATTGCACGAAGACCGCTATAATGAGCAAGAGATCCAGCAGGAAGTGAAGCAGATCAGCGATATGCTATCACTGGTAGAAACGATGGATTTCCTGGCTGCCGCCACCGAAGTGGCGGATTGCAACAAGCATCGGGTCACCAGTAAGCGCAAAGTGCTGGAGCGCGCGTTCTTCCGCAAGGAGCCAAAGGCATTTGAGTTCATTATCCACAAAAATTAAGGGCACATATCCAGCCCGCCATTCCGGAAAGGCCTTCCTTCCCCGGCCAGATCACCAACGTTCATCCCGTTGTTCAGTAGTAAGTGAATACGCAGAGAGCCATCTTCGAACCGGTCAGCAAAACTGTCTCCGGTAACTATTTCCACCTCACCATTTCCTTTCCCGGACCGCTTCACCGGCGGCTCCCCGCCCTGCCCATGCCGTTCATGAACTGAACAGCGCCACCGCACGATTTGTAAAATTCTTGTTGTAGGTTTGCGCACAAATAATATCCGTTGTGATGATAGACTTTTCGCACCTGCAAGATTACCTGTCGCCCGTTTCCAAAGCGGAACTGAACGAAGATGAAGAATATGACGACCTCCAGGTCGGGAACATCATCGACAGCTACGAACAAGGCCACCTCCCCAACCTCGACGCCGCCGATATCATTTTCCTCGGCGCCGGCGACGAACGGGGCAACGGACGGAGCAACTCCGCCACACCCGCACCCGACGTTATCCGAAAAGAATTTTACCGCCTTTATCTCTGGCACCGCGACCTCCGCATCGCCGACGCCGGAAACCTCCTCCCGGGGCGCTCCCAGGCCGATGCCTACGCCGCCCTCAAAACCGTGCTCACCGAGCTCATCGACGCCGGCAAAACCATCGTGGTCCTCGGCGGCAGCCACGACCTCACCTACGCCCAATACCAGGCCTACGCCTGCAAAAAATACATCATCGAAGTCAGCGTAGCCGATGCCCTTATCGACCTGCAGGAAACTTCTCCCATGAAATCGCAGCGATTCCTGCTCGATATGTTCATGGAACAGCCCAACTACATCCGCCACTACAACCACATCGGCTTCCAGAGCTATTTCGTACAGCCCCGCATGCTCGAAACGCTCGACAAACTCCGGTTCGATTGCTACCGCCTCGGCAAAGTGCGCGAAAACATCGAAGAGATCGAGCCCGTGCTGCGGAATACAGACCTGTTCTCGGTAGACGTCTGCATGATCAAACATACCGACGCACCATCGCACTCCCTTTCTCCCAACGGTTTCACCGGCGAAGAAGCGTGTGCCCTTTCCCGTTATGCCGGCATGAGCAATAACCTTTCCACGTACGGCATTTATGGATACGATCCTACCCGCGACCGCGACAATCTCACGGCCAAACAGATCTCGCAAATGCTCTGGTATTTCCTCGACGGGCGGCATGTCCGCAACAAGGAAGCACAGCTCAACGAGCGCGAAGCTTTCCTGGAGTTCCACATCGCCGGCGCCGATATCAGCACCGTGTTTCTGAAAAGCAAGAAAACCGGTCGCTGGTGGATGCAGCTGCCCGACAAGAATTTCGTTCCCTGCGCCTATTCGGATTACCTCATGGCCAGCAACAACGAGCTTCCCGAGCGTTGGCTCCGTAGCCAGGAACGCCTGTAATTCCTTATTTTTAGGGTAACGTTCAAGCAAATCATGTGACGCATCCCCGCAGAGCCAGGCTCGCCCGCATCAATATCATTCAGAATGCGCAAGACGCCACCCTCATCGCCATCGGCGTATTGCTGGCCGCTATCGGCCTCAAAGCCTTTTTGCTGCCCAACGGGTTCCTCGACGGCGGCGTAACAGGTATTTCCCTGCTGGTAAACCGCCTTTCGGGATGGTCGATCTCCGTGTTGCTGATCGTCATCAACGCGCCTTTCATCGTACTGGCCTACAAACAGCTGTCGCGCCTCTTCACGCTGAAAACCATCGCGGCCATCGTAGGGCTCGCCACGGCGCTGGCGCTCATCAAAGTACCGGTACTGACGCAAGACAAATTACTGATCGCCATTTTCGGAGGGTTCTTTCTCGGCGCCGGCATCGGCATGTCTATCCGTGGCGGCGCCGTGCTCGATGGGACCGAAGTGCTCGCCCTGTGGATTTCCCGGAAAACCGTACTGTCTATCGGCGAAGTGATCATGTATTTCAACATCCTCATCTTCGGGGTGGCCGCCGTGCTCATCAACATGGAAACCGCGCTGTACGCCATGCTCACGTATTTCTCCGCGTCGAAAACGGTGGATTTCGTGATCCAGGGCTTTGAGGAATACATCGCCCTGACCGTTATTTCCCCAAGATCGGAATTGATACGTAAGACATTGACACTCAAACTGAAAAAAGGCGTGACCGTTTTCAAAGGGAAAAGCGGGTACGGAAAAAGAGGGGAAGTGGATAATGAAATCGAGATCATTTATACCGTTGTAACCCGCCTGGAGGTGCATAAGGTCATCGACGAGATTGAAAAGATCGATGAAAAAGCGTTTATTGTGCAACATAATATCAACGACACCCGCGGCGGCATGATCAAGCGCCGGGCGGGGGCACATTAATCGCGAAACATTCCACGCATGAAAAAGTCATTCATCGCCGCCATGCTTACCATCGCCGCTATCAACGCCACCGCGCAGGAACGTATCAACCTGTACCCCGACCATCCGGAATGGAAGATCCTGGGCGGAAAGGAAATCAACGACGTCCCCCACATCGAATATTACCCCGCTCCGGCCGGCAGGAAAAACGGGGCCGCCGTATTGGTCTGCCCGGGCGGAGGCTACGCCCACCTGGCCCTGGGCCACGAAGGGAAAGACGTGGCCGAATTCTTCAACGCCAACGGGTTCGACGCCATCGTGCTGCATTACCGGTTGAACGGCGGTCCGCAGCCCGGGTCCACTTTTCCGGCGCAGTACAACGACGTAACATTAGCGATGCGCATCGTGAAAAGCAAAGCCGGGTCCTGGGGATTCGATCCCGAAAAGGTAGGCGTGCTGGGCTTTTCGGCAGGAGGGCACCTCGCTTCGATGCTCACCACCATGCACATCGCGCCCGATCCGCAGGGGAAAGCGGCGCACGAACGGTTCAGCTCGCGGCCCGCATTTTCCGTGCTCGTGTACCCGGTGATCTCGCTCAGCGAAAGCTTCCGGCATGCCGGCTCCGCCAATAATTTACTGGGCGCGGGTGCGCCGAAGGAAAAACAGGATTCGCTGTCTACCCAAAACCGCGTAACCGCCGAAACCCCGCCCACCATGCTCATCCACGCCAGCGACGATAAAGGCGTGCCGGTGGAAAACAGCCTCGTTTTCTACAAAGCGTTGCTGCAGCACAACATTCCCGCCACCATGCATATTTACGATCACGGCGGGCATGGGTTCGGCATGGCCCCGAAAGACCCGGTGCTCAACACCTGGCCCGGCCTCGTGGTGAACTGGATCAACGGGATGCTCTTCAAAAAGTAAACTTCCATTCGAGATAAAAGCCCTCGCAGTCTTGCTGCGAGGGCTTTTTATTTGGATGAGCGCAAAAAAAATCCCGGTTTACCGAAGCAAACCGGGACCGTTATAAACCAATCAGATCGTATTATGTATCCCGTAACGATTACAGGAAATTGTCCGCATCGCGGTACGCCTTGATCAGCGCGGCTTCCCCTTCCTTACCGGGTTTGGCGTTGCCGTGCTCCATGCCCATCACCCCTTTGTAGCCTTTTTCGTGGAGGTGCTTGAACACATTGCGATAGTTGATTTCGCCGGTGCCGGGCTCGTTGCGGCCGGGGTTGTCTCCGATTTGCACATAGGCGATCTCGCTCCAGCAATGGTTGATCATATTGATGAGATTGCCTTCGTTGCGCTGCATGTGATAAATATCGAAGAGGATTTTGCAGGACGGGCTGTTTACGGCGCGGCAGATCTCGTACGTTTGATCGGAGGTGCGGAGGAACAGTTCGGGCGTATCGCTCAGGGGCTCGAGGACCATGGTGAGACCGCCTTTTTCGAGGATCTCGGAACCGGCGCGGAGTGCGTCGATCACGTTGCCGGTCTGAATGCCGATGGGAATGCGGCGCTCGAAGAAGCCGGGAACTACGGTGGCCCATTTGGCGTTGACGCGTTTGGCGAGCTCTACGGAGCGTTCGCAGGCTTTGAGGAATACGTCGAGATGTTCTTTTTTACCGGTGGTGAGCGAAACTTTCCAGTTTTCGCCGCCGTCGATCACGAACACGCCCATGCGCATGTTGAGTTTGGCGAGGAGGTCGCCGATCTTGTTTTGCTGGGCGGTATCGCGGCCGAGCATGCCGTTGTCTTCGATAGACCGGAATCCCTGGTCGTGCATGAACCGGATCTGATCGAGGAAATCTTCGCCGCCGGAGTTTTTGAACATCCCCTGGTGCGGTGCGTAATCGAGATTGAAAGTTTTTCCCGCGGTGGCGGTGTTGTCTTTCCCTGCCCCTTTGGCGGAGCCTGCCAGCGCAGTAGCGCCCCCGAATGTCAGCGCGGAGATGCCGGCGAGGGTCGACTGTTGTAAAAAGCTTCTTCTTTCCATAGCGTGTATTTTAAAATGACTTAGCGAAGGCGAAATTTATAGCTTTTAATAAGGAAATCAATATGTATTGAATAAAAAATAGATGAACGGGGATTTCATTCGATTTCATGCAACGCCTATCTTCATTTTTTGACGTTCATAAAATAAATATTGCATTCCCGCCTCTAAATCGATAAATTCACACGCTTTATTGTAATCCAACTAGATGAAAAGGACAACCGCGTTATTCCTGATCGGAGGCTGCTGCACTGCCGCCGTTCATGCACAAACTACACCTTTCGAGGCCTACGACCAGAAGATCGAGGGCACAGACGTTACCATCCGCATGGTGCCGGTGAAAGCCGGAGAATTCCTCCTCGGAAGCCCCGCTTCCGAAAAAGGCCGTGGTGCAGACGAAGGGCCGCAGAAGAAAGTGAAAGTAGATGCCTTCTGGATGGGCGCTTACGAAGTGACGTTCGACCAGTACGATCTGTATGCAGACAAAGACAAGGACAAGGCCCCGCTGCCCGATGGCATGACCCGGCCCAGTCCGCCCTACATCGACCTTACGCTCGGTATGGGCAAGGCCGGCGGCTTCCCTGCCAACAGTATGAGCCAGTACGGCGCGCTGATGTATTGCCGCTGGCTGTATAATAAGACCGGCGTATTCTTCCGCCTGCCCACCGAAGCAGAATGGGAATATGCCTGCCGCGCAGGTTCCAAAACCGCTTATCCTTTCGGCGCCGATGCGTCGAAATTGAAGGAATACGCCTGGACGGCCAGCAATTCCGAAGATAAATATCACAAGGTTGGGGAGCTGAAACCCAATGCCTGGGGGCTGTACGACATGCTCGGCAATGTGGGGGAGTGGACGATGGACCAGTACGAACCGGAAGCCTACAAAACCGTAGATGCTGCCAATCCCTGGCTGAAACCGACAGACAAAACCCCGCGTACCGTGCGTGGCGGTAATTATATGGACGACGCCGCCGCTGCGCGCAGCGCCGCCCGCCTGATGTCCGACATCGCGTGGAACGACCGCGACCCGCAGATCCCGAAAAGCAAATGGTGGAACGCGGATGCGCCGTTCGTAGGGTTCCGCATCGTGCGCCCCGTTCAGCAACCGACAAAAGAAGAAGCGGAGAAATTCTTCGCCGATATGATCGACCAGTTCGTAGGTGCGCGCTGATCCGTCAAATCTCTGTCAACACATGGATTTTCGCAGGATAATCCGTACTTTATAAAGCTATTGTCTATTTCATTATACTTTTTCACCAACGGCGCCGGCAGGCGTCCGGTAAATTACCAAACATGGAAAAGGAAACACGCTCATCATTCCACGATCAAACTCGCAGAGACTTCGTAAAGAAATCCTCTATCCTCGCAGGCGCCGCCATGGCCGCGCCTTACCTGTCGCAAGCAGCACAGACCAATTATTTCTCTGGCTCCGCCGGTGTCATTAAAATAGCCCTGATCGGCTGTGGTGGCCGCGGAACGGGCGCCGCAGTACAGGCGCTCAGCACCAAACAGAACGTTCAGCTCGTTGCCATGGCCGACGCTTTCCGCGACCGGCTCGATGGTAGCTACAACGAAATCGTGGAGGCCATGAAAAAAACGCCCGAGCGCGTTAAAGTCGCCGAAGCCGATAAATTCGTTGGGTTCGACGGATACAAGCAAGCCATCGCCAAAGCGGATGTGGTGATCCTCACCACGCCTCCCGGCTTCCGCCCCATCCACTTCGAAGAAGCCATCGCGCAGGGTAAGCACGTGTTCATGGAAAAACCCGTGGCCACAGACCCCGCCGGCATCGCCAAAGTGCTCGAAACAGCGGAAAAGGCGAAAGCCAAAAAACTCAACGTGGTAGTAGGTCTCCAACGTCACTACATGACCTCTTACCGCGAACTGTACAAACGCCTGAAAGACGGTATGATCGGAGACATCACCTCCATCCAGGTTTGGTGGAACCAGGGCGCCCTCTGGGTGCGCGAGCGCAAACCCGAATACACCGAAATGGAATACCAGATGCGTAACTGGTACTATTTCAACTGGCTCTGCGGCGATCATATCGTAGAACAACATATCCACAACATCGACGTGGGCAACTGGTTCATGGGTAAAACGCCTGTAAGCGCCGTAGGTATGGGTGGCCGCGCCATCCGCACCGGTCCGGAAGCAGGGGAAATCTTCGACCACCACTTCGTGGAATACCGGTACGACAATGGCGTTGTCATGAACTCCCAATGCCGCCACTGGAAAGATTCCGTGAGCAAGGTAGACGAGGAGATCGTGGGCACCAAAGGCCGCATCTTCTGCGACCGTGGCCAGATCGTTGACCATAAAGGCAAAACGCTCTACCAGTTCGACCGTAAAATGCACAACCGTCCGTACCAGGCCGAGCACGACGAGCTGTTTGAAGCCATCGCCGCCGGCCAGTTCAAATACCAGGACGCGCAGCGCGGTGCAGAAGCCACGCTTTCCGCCATCATCGGCCGTATGGCCACCTATTCCGGTCAGCTGATCGAGTGGGACAAGGCACTGAAATCCGGCATCAACCTGCAACCCGCGAAATATGCATTCGACGCGCCGCCGCCGGTGCTCCCGGATGCAAGCGGCCACTACGCATACGCGAAGCCCGGCATCACCCGCTATTTCTCCTGATCACGCAAGTGAAAAGGCAGCGATATTTGAAAGGCGCACCCCATGCCCGGGTGCGCCTTTCCTTTTATGATTTACTGGTAAAACGGTGAACACGGCTAACGGTTTCCGCTACGGAAACTGTCCATCCATGGAAAGCTTAACCTTCTTCAAATTGATTATATTCAGCACATGAAATCGTACCTCACGGGAGCCATCGCCCTGTTGCTGAGCCTCGGCGCAGCGGCGCAACCGAAGAACCTGCGCGCCTGGGCGCAGCAATATATTTTGCTGACGAAAGAGCTCAAGAGCGCGCATGTCGGCATCAGCATTTACGATCCGGCCACGAAGAAGTATTGGCTGCAGTACCAGGACGATAAATTTTTCGTGCCCGCGTCGAACACGAAGATCTTCACGCTGTTCGCGGGTTTGCAGTTGCTGGGGGATTCGTTGCCGGGGATGCGGTTCGTGGAAAACGATACGGCCCTGTTTGTACAGGGAACGGGCGACCCATCGTTCCTCCATCCCGATTTTACCGCCCAGCGCGTGCTGGACATGCTGGCCCAAACCGGGAAAAACATCTGGCTGCAACCCGGCGTTATCAGGAATAAACGTTTCGGGCCTGGATGGGGATGGAGCGATTACGCGGATTATTATCAGCCGGAACTCAACGAATGGCCCATGTACGGCAACGTAGCCCGCATCCGGATGAAAGGCGCCCATTATTCCATGACGCCCGAATTCCCGACGGAACTCGTATACGAACGCCCGCCCGCAGAAGCACTGGCCGACCGCGAAGAGCGCAAGAACCTCTTCACGCTGCACATCCGGTCAGACGTGCAAGCGGAACAGACTTACGAAGTGCCTTTTATCACCGGAAGCATTTCCCAACTGGCCCGCCGCCTGCAAGACACGATCCGCAAGCCCGTCCGCATAATGGCCACCACCGCGCCTTTGAGCGGAACGATCCTGAAATCCATCCCCACAGACACCCTTTTCCAACCCATGATGCACCGCAGCGATAATTTCTTCGCGGAGCAAATCCTTATGATGGCATCTTCCCTCAAATACGACGCGATCGATTCCCGTAAACTGATCGGTTATTTGCTGGACTCGCTGCTGACCGACCTTCCGCATCCGCCGAACTGGGTAGACGGTTCGGGACTGTCGCGCTACAATCTTTTTACGCCCCGCGACTTCGTTACCGTGCTCGATAAAATGTATAAAAAACATTCGAAGGAACGGCTCTTCCCGCTGTTTCCCGCCGGCGGAAAAGGCACGTTGAAAAATTACTACCAGGCGCTGCCGAACCGGCTTTACGCTAAAACCGGTACGCTCAGCGGCGTAGTGGCGCTCAGCGGATATCTGATCACCAAATCCGGTAAAACGCTCATTTTCAGCGTGCTCGTCAATAATCACAACGCAAATTCTTCGGCTACGGTCCGCCGGGCGGTGGAAAAATTCCTCGTGCGCACGGCCAATGCGGGCTGACGAGTTCCCTGCAAATAAAAATCCCGGCAAACGTTACGCTTGCCGGGATTTTTTGTGTTCGGAACGGAAATCCTATTTCACGATTTTCAGTTCGTTGATGATGTTTTTGGCACCACCCAGTTTGTCGATGCACCACAGCACGTAGCGGATGTCTACGTTGATGGTACGGTTGTAATTTTTATCGAACTGGATTTTGTGGCTGAGCGCTTCGTAGTTACCGTCGAACGCGAGGCCGATCAGTTCGCCCTTGGCGTTGAGCACGGGCGAACCGGAGTTGCCGCCGGTGATGTCGTTGCCGGTGATAAAGCCTACGACGAGGGTTTTACGCTTCGCATCGATGTACTGGCCGAAATCCTTTTTCTTCACGAGGTCGATGAAATTGGGATGCAGGTCGAACTCGTAATCGCCGGGTTTGTATTTTTCCATAACACCGTCGATCGTGGTTACGTAGTCGTAAGCCACCGCATCGCGGGGGGAGTAGGGTTTCACCTGGCCGTAAGAAAGGCGCATGGTGAAATTGGCGTCGGGATAGCGGTTGGCGTTGGGCGTGCGTTGGGCTTCCCCTTTCAGATAGAGGCGGCCAAGCTCGTTGTTTTGCGCGGTGAACTGGGAGTAGATCGGCGCATATTTGGTAACGTAGTTCTTCACGAAAGCGGAAGCATAGGCGAACGCCGGATCTTCCTGCAGCGTAACGGCATCAGGCTGGCTGATGAAAGTTTTCCATTTCGCGTCGTTGAAGATGATGGTGTTGTTGAACACGTTGGCAGCCCAGTTGCGGTAGGTTTTTTCGTCGTTCAGGTCGCCGAAAGATTTCAGTCCTTCGTAGAAACCGACGGGGTGCTGGTCTTTCGGGATATCCTGGTAATAGCGCATGGCCATGGCGGCGAGGATTTTCTGATCGGAGGGTTTGTTCTCGTCTTTCAGGAAATTGGTGCGGGCCTGGTCTGCGGCGTTGGCGGCGGCTTTGACGTCGCCATTTTTGAGGATGGCGTTTTCCACCTGTGCGAGGGAGCTGGCGTAGGCAGCGAGGGGCGAGCCGAGGATGCCTTCCATGAGGTAGAGGCGTACTTTTGCGTAGGGAGACCATTTCTTGTAAATGTCTTCATACTGCGTAAATACGGGCTCGAACTCGGATTTGCCTTTGGCCCATTGCCGGAAGGCGGCTTCGTTTTTCAGTTTTTCTTCGTACACATGGTACTTCAGCAATTGGGCGGTTTCGCCGTCGAAGAATTTCCAGTAGTTGGCGATGCCGGCGTAGGAAGATGCGAGTTGCAGCTTCACGGCGGGATCTTTCTTCATTTCTTCGAACATGTATTTGAGGCGGATGTCGCGTAGGCCGACGATGGAGGGGTTTTCCACCTCGGTTTTCAGTTTCACGCCGTAGGATGTTTCGTAACGATTGGTGCCGCCGGGGTATCCGAAGATCATGGCGTAATCGTTTTCTTTCACGCCTTTGATGGAAACGGGCAGGAAGTGTTTCGGCTTGAGGGGAACGTTGTTGGCGGCGTATTCGGCCGGTTTGCCGCTGGCGTTGCCGTATACGCGGAACACGGAGAAGTCGCCGGTATGGCGGGGCCATTCCCAGTTATCGGTATCGCCGCCGAATTTGCCAACGTTTTCGGGAGGCGTTCCTACGAGGCGGACGTCGGTGTAACGTTCGTACACGAAGAGGAGATATTGGTTCCCTTTGAACATGGGCACCACTTTGGCTTCGTAACCGTTGCCGGCGGTGGCGGCTTTCACGATATCGCCGTAAGCAGCCTGGAGTTTGGGGTTGCGATCGGCCAGGGTAGTACCTTTGATGGCTTCTTCCACTTTGGCGGTCACATCTTCCACCCGCACGAGGAACTGAACGGAAAGCCCTTTTGCAGGGATCTCTTCCTGCTTGCTGCGGGCATAAAACCCGTCGCGCAGGTAGTTATGCTCCACCGAACTGGCAGAAGCGATGGCGCCGTAACCACAATGGTGATTCGTAAAGATCAGCCCTTCATTGCTCACGATCTCTCCCGTGCAACCTCCACCGAAAATGATAATGGCATCTTTAATGGATGATTTGTTGATGCTGTATAACTGGTCTTTCGACAGCTTCAGCCCTTTCTTCACCATATCGGCATAAGTTTGCGGCCCCAGCAGGTAAGGAAGCCACATGCCCTCGTCTGCCTTTACCAGCTTGACAGACAGCAAAAGCAGCAACAGGAATAGATTTTTCTTCATATGTTAGATTTTGTAAGGGCCCAAACCTACCGATTTTTTTCATAATAGCCCTTACCGGTCATGGAAGTCAACAATTGAAGGTGCCGCGGCGTTAAAATGGCTTGATGATTGATAAGAAAAACAAATACACCATAAAACCACTATCATGAAACAGTTACTGCTTCCCGCTTTGCCGCCCTGGCTATTTTGGCTGCCTGCCAAAGTTCCCAACAGCAATCGGGTACCGATTCCGCCGCCGCGGCAGCCGCCGTTACGACAGACGGGGCGCCCGCATGGCCGCTTTCCGGCACCAAATGGGTGTTGAAAGAAATCGTGAACGGCCCCAAAGACACCAGCAACTGGGGGAAAGAAATTTATATGCAGTTCTTGGATTCTTCGTCGCAGGTGCGCGGCCATCTCGGCTGCAACGGCTTCGGCGGCAAATTCGTGGCCACGCCCACCGGCGAACTCGCCGTGTCCGACATCATGTCCACCCAAATGGCCTGTCCGGCCCTGAACGTGGAAAACGCTTTCAGCCAGGCACTGCAAAACACCAATAAATACACCATCGAAAAGGATATCCTCAGCATTCAGCGTGGAGATTCCGTACTGGCGACCTTCACCGCCACAAAACAGTAATAACCGATTAAAAATCAATGTATATGAATAAAATCCTCCTCGTCCTTGGTGCCGCCGCCATCCTCACGGCCTGCCAGAACAAAACCGCCGCTACCGGCGAAGATTCTTCCGCCAACGCGAAGATCCATGAAGGGGTAGATTCCATCCAGGAAGGTATCGAACAAAAAGCGGATACCGCCGGCGCCTGGTTCCAACGGCAGAAAGATGAAGCTTCGGCCTCCATCAAGGAAAAAATGGATTCGCTGGACGTGCGGATCGAAGAACTGAAGAAAGACGGCAGCGCGAAAAGCAAAAAAGCGCAGGCTAAACTGGAAGCCGCCCGGGCAGACCTCGCCAAAGCGGCAGACGATGTGAAAAACGCCACGGTGGAAGCGTGGGACAAAACAAGGGAAGGGCTCGATAAATCGCTGAAGAAAGCCGATAGCGAATGGAAAGAGTTCAAGCGCGATTTCAAGGAACTGTTCCGTTAGGACAAGTAGCGTATCTATAAGAAAAAAGGGTGCCTCCGGCCGGAGGCACCCTTACTATTTCGTATAAACAGCTTACGCACCGAGCGTCCAGCCGTCGCGATAGGTACGCTTCACGAACTGGTTGGCGTCGTCGAAGTTGGTGATCTTCATGTTCGGACCATCCCACAGCAGCTTGATGTAGCGGCCGGGATAATCGAAGCCTTTGCCGTCGGCTTTGGGCTTGCGGATATCGTAACTACGGATGGCGAGGTTGCCCATGAGGATGGTTTCGGTGAGCGGACCGGCGATCTCGAAGGGGGCCGACAGTTCTTTCTTGCCGTAACCGGCGATGCACGCGTTTACCCATTGAACGTAGTGGCCTTCGGGCACGCGGGCGATGGTTTGCTTCACGTTCACTTCCGCATTGCGTTTGGAAGGCAGCAGCGAAGGGTACATACCATAGGTTCCGCACATCATTTTGCCTTTGGTGCCTTCGAAGATGGCGCCGTTGCCACCGTCGCCCATTCTTTCGTTGGGGCCCAGCTCTTCGGGGCGCGCGGGTTGGATGCCGCCATCCATCCAGTGGAGTTTCAGCGGACCGCGTTTCGTTTCGAAAGTCATGATCACGTGGGAAGACGGGGGGCAGCTTTCCGGGAAATATCCCTGTTTGAATTCGTCTACATACACGCTGCCTACGCTGGCTTCCGCGGATACGGGGTAGCCGAGGCCGAGCACGCGGAAGGGCGGTTCCACGATGTGGCAGCCCATGTCTCCGAGCGCGCCGGTACCGTAATCCCACCAGCCGCGCCAGTTGAACGGAACGAGTTTGTCAACGTAGTCTTTTTGCGGAGCGGTGCCCAGCCAGAGGTTCCAGTCGAGGTCGGCCGGTTTGGTGCCGGGTTGTGAGGGCCAGGGAATTCCCTGCGGCCATACGGGGCGGTTGGTCCAGCAATACACGGTATGAACATCGCCGATGAGGTCGGCATTGTACCATTCCATGAGTTGGCGGACGCCGTCGCCGGAGGCGCCCTGGTTGCCCATTTGGGTGACTACTTTATATTTTTTGGCGGCCTGCGTGAGCATGCGCGCTTCGTAGATATCGTGGGTGAGGGGTTTTTGAACGTACACGTGCTTGCCGAGCTGCATGGCGGCCATGGCTTGCACGGCGTGGTTATGGTCGGGGCTGGAAACGGTTACCGCGTCGATGTTTTTGTGTTCTTTGTCGAGCATTTCGCGGTAATCCCGGTAGTATTTCGCTTTGGGGAAGCGTTTTACGGATCCTGCTGCGCGGCTGTCATGCACGTCGCAAAGTACGACGATGTCTGCCGGGCCTTTGGATATCTCGCTCAAATCGCTGTCGCCTTTACCGCCAACACCGATGCCGGCAACGCGAAGCCTGTCGCTGGGTGCGGTATATCCCGAGCCTCCCAATACGTGACGTGGAACGATCATGAAACCTGCAGCGGCGGTAGCGCTGTTGGTTAGAAATGATCTACGTGAAATCTGGTTTCTTTTGTTATTTTTTCCCTGAACCATGATTTGATAAATTTTCGTTCAATATAATCGAAAAAGTATAGAAAAAGCAATAATCTCTATGAGCGGCATCCTGTTCTGTCCTGTGCTAAATCGATTTTTTCAACCTTAAATTTTAGACAGGGTGGGATGGGCTTACCGTTCGTCGGGAATGTTTGGGTGCAATGTGGTTTTTTATCCTATTTTTAGCCGTCTCAAACCTTATGTTACAACATGTCGACTAACCGCAAACATCCGGTAGCCTTACCGTTTTTATTCTTTTCCGAAATGTGGGAACGATTCGGTTTCTACCTGCTGCTCGCCATTCTGCAACTATACCTGACAGACGCCGAAAAGGGCGGATGGGCCATGGACCGGCCTGCGGCGGTCGATATTTTCGGCACTTTCATCGCATTCGTGTATCTCACCCCGTTCATCGGCGGGCTCCTGGCCGACCGTAAGATCGGTTACGCCAAATCCATCATCATCGGGGGCATCCTCATGGGGATCGGGTATTGCGGACTGGCCGTCAAAGACTTAACGGTTTTCTACTGTTCGCTGGCGCTCATCTGTGTGGGCAACGGCTTCTTCAAACCCAATATCTCCACCCTGCTGGGCAATGTTTACAACGACCCCCGGTACATCGAGCGCAAGGATACCGGCTATAATATCTTCTACATGGGGATCAACATCGGCGCCTTCATCTGTACCTTCTTCGCATCGTACCTCCGCAACAATATCAACTGGGGCGCGGCGTTCATCGCAGCAGGCATAGGCATGTTCCTCGGTGTCATCATCTTCGTTGCCGGGCTCAAACATTACCGCCATGCAGACGTCCTCAAACCCGTCCAGCCCGGCGATATGCCCCTCGGTTCCATCTTCGCGCAGGTATTCGTTCCCGTTCTGATCGTGGGCAGCATCGGCTGGTTCATCCCCGGCAATATCTTCGGCACCGATTCTACGGATGCGTTCATCTTCGCCTGCCTCCCCATTATTTATTTCTTCGTGAACCTGCTGCGCAAAGCTACGGGAACCGACAAACAGCCTGTGAAAGCCCTGCTGGCCGTTTTCGCAGTGTCTATCATGTTCTGGGCGGTATTCAAACAAAACGGAACCGCGCTCACCACCTGGGCGCAGTTTTATACGGACCGCGAACTGTCTGCCTCGCTGACCGGCCCCGCCAACGCGCTTTCCCTCGCGGAAACCACCACCAACCAAACCGGCGAAGTGGTAGCGTACGACCATGAATTCCGGGTTATCAAAGACGAAAACGGCAATCCGGTAAGGGAAATCGGGAAACCCGTTTATTTTAAGAACGTGGCGCCCGAAAAAATGCCTGCGGAAGGGGCAACCATCAGTCTCGTCAACACCGAACAATTCCAATCCATCAACCCGTTTTTCGTGATCATCCTCACGCCGCTCGTGGTCGCATTCTTCACCTTCCTCCGCAAACGGAAAAAGGAACCGACCACGATGACCAAAATCGCGTGGGGCCTCGTGATTTCGTCTTTGTCCACTTTCTGCATGGTGGCGGCCGTCATGGTTTGCGATAACGGCGCAGTGAAAGCTGCGCCCTGGTGGCTGTTCGGCAGCTATGGCATCATCACCGCGGGAGAATTGCTCCTCAGCCCGATGGGCCTGTCGCTCGTATCGAAACTGAGTCCTGCCCGCCTCACTTCCCTGATGATGGGCGGCTGGTTCCTGGCCACATCTATCGGGAACAAATTGTCGGGCGTGCTCGCGGCGATGTGGGACCAGTACGACAATAAAGTCAATTATTTCCTCGTGAATTTCCTGCTGTTGGGCGTTGCCGCGGGCACCATCATCCTGATGCTGCGCTGGCTGAACCGTGTGTTTAAGGAACACACGCACTGATCCACCGGCTAAAAAATAAAAAGCGACGTCCATTACGGGCGTCGCTTTTTTTATGCGGTCTGGATGGGATCAATCGTCCCAGGTCATGAGTTTGGTGCGGTCTTCCTTCTTCAGGCAAACAGCCAGCATTTTTTCGTCGTATGCGAGGTTGTATTGTTTGAGCACATCGTCCGGAACGCCGTCCCATTCGTTGGGCCGGTTGCCGGCGTACCCCATGTCCCTGATGCCCATTTCGCTGGTGAAGAACCCAGTGGCGGTGAGGTTGCGCATCAAACTGAAAAACGCTACGCCCTGGCTCATTTCCGGCGCCGCTTTTTCGGGGAACGCGATCTGGTCTACCATGGCCAGGCG
This sequence comes from Chitinophaga rhizosphaerae, assembly GCF_003958645.1. GTDB lineage: Bacteria > Bacteroidota > Bacteroidia > Chitinophagales > Chitinophagaceae > Chitinophaga > Chitinophaga rhizosphaerae. Next base: position 27,204 of record NZ_RXLO01000012.1, on the reverse strand, counting down.
TTTGTCGGGCTCCAGGCCGGTGAAGATCTTGCCGTACTGTTTCTGGCATTGCACGTCGAGCCAGCGGAGGCCGCCGCGCATGGGCAGCTGGTGTTTGGGCTGGTCTTTCACGATGAAATCGATGAACTCCGGCACTTTGGCGTCTGTGGCCGATCCGGAAGTTTCGTCTTTCGGGATGATGATATCTACGAGCACGGTAATGGTTTTCATCTCCGCGTCTGTGAAGAATTTTTCTTTTTTGAGGGCCTCGTCGCGGAGCGCTTCTTCGGGCGTACGGCCGTAGAATTTCCCGGTTTTAGGCGCCTTGTCGGCCTCTTTGGTGCTGGTTTCGCAGGCGCTGAGGATAACGCCGGTGGATACGGAACCTATCAGGAGGGCTTTGAGCGATTCTCTTCTGTCCATAATGATCAGAGATTTTGTTTTTTCAATTCGTCCACGATGTAATTCGATGCGCGCAGCGAAAGCGCGAGGATCGTCCAGGTGGGGTTTTTATCTGCCTGCGAAACGAAAGCGCCGCCATCCACTACAAATACGTTTTTGGCGTCGTGCGCCTGGTTGTATTTATTGAGGACGGAGCGTTTGGGATCGTTGCCCATGCGGGTGGTGCCCACTTCGTGGATGATCCGGCCCGGGTTTTCGAGGCCGTACATGGTTTCTTCACCGGGTTTATGGCCCAGGGGAATGCCGCCCATCTGGTGGATGATCTCTTCGAACGTTTCGTGCATATGCCGCGCCTGTTTGATCTCGTGTTCGCTCCATTTGTAATTGAAACGGAGAACGGGAATGCCGAATTTATCCACGACGTTCGGGTCGATTTCGCAATAGTTGTCTTCCCGCGCGATGGCTTCCCCGCGACCGGCGAACCCGATCGTGGAACCGAAGAACCGGCGGTAATCGTTTTTCAGGCTGGCGCCGTAACCGCCTGCGGGAGCGCCGCCGCGGTTGGGGTCTTTCATATGCATGCCTTCGATCCCGAAACCGAAACCGTATGCCGGCATGCCCATGCCGCCCCAGAACTCGATGTGATAGCCACGGGCGAAGTCGAGCTTCTTATTGTCGAGCCACCACGGAATATACATATGCATCCCGCCCACGCCGTCTTCGTTGTACCGTTTCCGGTCCATGAGCGAAGGCATGAACGCCCCGCGCGAAGCGCCGGTGGAATCGTGCAGGTATTTTCCGACCAGGCCGCTGGAATTGGCGAGGCCGTTTTTGTGCATGGGAGATTTGGAATTGAGGAGCAACCGCGCCGATTCGCACGCGCTCGCAGCCAGTACGATCACGCGGGCATCGATGCGGTATTCCTGCATGTCCGATTTATCGACATAGCTCACGCCCGTTGCCTTGCCGGACGCGTCCGTCACAATTTCCCTTGCCATGGCGCCCACGTACAAATCCACGTTGCCGCTTTTCATGGCGGGCTTCACGAGCACGGTGGAAGAGGAGAAGTCGCCGTGAACGGTACATCCGCGGCTGCATTGCGAGCAGAAGAAGCACGCGCCGCGGTCTTTATTCACCGAGCGGGTGAGGATCGAGAGGCGGGAATGGATCACCGGGATGCCGAGCTTATCGCCGGCCTGTTTCACCATCAGCTCGTGGAGGCGCGGTTTGGGAGGAGGGAGGAAATAGCCGTCCGGCTCGTTGTAGATCCCTTCCTTCGACCCGAAAACCCCGATCATTTTGTCTACCTGGTCGTACCAGGGTTTCACCTCATCGTACCCGATCGGCCAGTCGTCTCCATGCCCGTCGAGGCTATAATGCTTGAAATCGTTCGGTCCGAAACGGAGGGAAATGCGGCCCCAGTGGTTGGTGCGGCCGCCTACCATGCGGGACCGGAACCAGTCGAATTTACTGCCGTTTTTTTGTGTGTAGGGCTCGCCTTCGATTTCCCATCCGCCATAAGCGGCGTCGAAATCGCCGAAGGGCCGGGTGGTGTTGGCGCCTCGCCTGGGCGATTCGTAAGGCCATTTTAATTGGGTCTGCTGCTCCGGATCGGCAGGGTCGTACTTCGGGCCCGCTTCGAGCAGTGCCACCTTCAGCCCCGCGTCTGACAGCACTTTGGCCGCCATTCCGCCACCAGCGCCAGATCCGATGATGCACACGTCGTACGCTTTCGCCTGTTTTTTTATCTCAAATGCCATTGTAAGTACGTGGATTTTTGTAGCGTGATTTAACCTGAATGATTTTAAATCTATAAATTAAATACGGAAAATGAAAGGGGTTTTTTACTTTCGGGCTCTATTCTATGACGACAAAATCACCATATATCCTCGGTGTAGACATCGGAACGGGGAGTGCGAAGACGATCGCGGTGACCACGGCGGGGCAGATCCCCGCATCCCGCAGACAAACCTATCCCACCCAGGAGCCGGTTCCCGGGTATAGTGAGCAAGACCCTGAGCAAGTGCTCGCCGCTATCATCAAGACCATCCGCGAAACCGTCGCGGAAATGGGTTACGCCCCCGCGGCCATCTCGCTGAGCAGCGCCATGCATAGTCTGCTGGCCGTAGATGCAGACGGTGAGCCCCTCACGCCGGTGATGACCTGGGCCGACAATCGCGCCGAAGATTATGCCGCCGCCCTTCGCAACACGCCGGAAGGAAAAGAGATCCACCGCGCCACAGGAACGCCCATCCACCCGATGTCGCCGCTGTGCAAAATCCAGTGGATCCGCGAACAGCAGCCCGACATCTTCGACCAGGCCGCCTGTTTCGTAGGGATCAAAGACCTGTTCCTGTTCCGCTGTTTCCACGAATTCATCACCGATTATTCCCTCGCCTCGTGCTCGGGGCTTTTTGATATCCGTACGCTGGACTGGTACGCCCCCGCGCTGAAACTCGCCGGTATCACAGACGACCGCCTGCCCATCCCGGTAGAGACCACGCGCCTGCTCATCGGCATGGACCCCGCCATGGCACAGGCCATGGGCGTTCCCGAAGGCACGCTCATCATGGCCGGCAGCAGCGACGGTTGCCTGGCGCAGCTGGGCTCCGGCGCCGTGGAGCCCGGGCATGCCGCGCTCACTATCGGAACGAGCGGCGCCATCCGCGTGATGAGCCCGAAACCCGCCGACGATCCCGCCGGGAGGATTTTCTCTTACGTGCTCACACCCGAACATTACGTTTGCGGCGGCGCCATGAACAACGGCGGCGTAGCCTTGCAATGGTTCTCGAAAGCTTTCCTGCCCTGGTCTGACTATAACGATTTTCTGAAAACCGCCTTTACCGCGCCGGCAGGCAGCGATGGACTGCTCTGTTTGCCCTACATGCTGGGCGAGCGCGCGCCGGTGTGGGACAGCCGCACTTCCGGAGCGTTTGTGGGCATGCGCCAGCACCATGGATCGCCGCATTTCCAGCGGGCGTTGGTGGAAGGGATTTGCTTCAACCTCCTCAGTATCGGCGAAGCCCTCGAAAGCGTGACGGGCGATATCCGTGAGGTGACCGTGAGCGGTGGATTTACCGCATCGCCGCTATGGATACAATTGCTGGCGGATATTTTCCGCAAGCCGATGCTCCTGCACCAGGACGAAGACGCCTCAGCGCTGGGAGCCGCCATGCTGGCCTGGCACGCGCTGGAACAGGTAGACGCCTGGCAGTTCAGCTCGTCGGCCGCGGCACGCGTTTTCGAACCCAACACGGAACATGCGCCGGTGTACGAACGCAATTACCGCGCATTCTCAATTTTATATGACAGGTTGAAAGACGTCACCGACATCCTCCGGGAAAAATAAAAAAGACAGCCGCTTCTTTCGAGGCGGCTGTCTTTTTTTATGGAACGATGGAAATATTGGATCAGAACCCCCTGTCGAACATTTTCTCCAGGTCATTCAGCTTAAAAGAGATAAACGTGCCTCTGCCGCCCGGGGAAACATTGGGCATCGAACAGGCGAACAGCTCGTCGATGATATTCTGCATCTCGCGGGAAGTCAGCGGTTTACCGGATGGGATGGCGTTATTGCGGGCCATGCTGCGCACGAGGCGCTCGCGGCGGTTGTGTTTCAGTTCGGTACTGAAATGCTTGAACTGTTCGAGCAACCCTTCGATACTGGCCTGTTCGTTACCCGATTGAATATCGGCGGGCGTTCCGCGCACCACAAAAGTATGCTGGCCGAAAGGTTCGAGGTCGTAACCAAGCGCCTGCAGGTCGGGCAGCATTTCGTGGACGATGATCGCATCCGCCGGCAACAGTTCCAGCGTTTGCGGGAAAAGGCTTTGCTGGGTAGCGATGGGTTTTTCGGCGAGGGCGCGGAGATACCGTTCGTACAGAATGCGTTCGTGCGCCGATCGCTGGTCTACCAGGATAAAACCCGATTTGATCTGCGAAAGGATATACTGCTGATGCACCTGCACCGGGCCTTTCTGGTCGTGTGCCGCTTCCTGCCAGCGTTCGTCGATGACGGAGGCGGTAGAAGTGGGTGCAGCCGGGAAATCGGAAGGCGGCGGCAAGGGGAAATCGTTATCCCGCGCGGGCGCCGGGCCGTACAGCTCTTTCCAGTGCTGGAGGTTGCTGTTGGCCGTTTTATCGATCACGTGCGCCTGGTTGGCACTCGTAAAGGTTTTGTAGATGGAAGTACCGGCCGACTGCGCTTTCTTTTCTTCGGTGAAAGGCTGCGTGAGCGCGTCGAGCTGCTGGATGCCGGGGTCGAGGTCGAAATCGAGCGCGGGGGTTACGCTGAACTGCGCCAAAGCGTGTTTGATGGCCGATTGCACGAATGCGTACAGAATGCGCTCGTCGTCGAACTTGATTTCCTGCTTGGTGGGATGCACGTTAATGTCCACATGCGCGGGGTCGAGGTCGATGAAGAGCACGTACAACGGGTAACTGTCTGACGGGATCGTTTCCGCGAACGCGTTCATCACGGCATGATTGAGGTAGCTGGATTTGATGAACCGGTTGTTGACGAAGAAGAACTGGTCGCCACGGGTTTTCTTGGCCGTTTCCGGTTTCCCCACAAACCCGTGGATGTTCATATAATCGGTGCTTTCCTTAACGGTGACGAGTTTGGAGTTGTAGTGCTGGCCGAGAATGGAGACGATCCTTTGCTTGAGGGAGCCTTTCTCGAAATGGAACATCTGCTGCCCGTTGCTGTTCAGCGAAAACTGAAGATGCGGGAAGGCGAGCGCTACGCGGATGAATTCATCGACGATGTGGCGCATTTCGGCAGCGTTGCTTTTCAGGAAGTTACGACGGGCCGGCACGTTGAAGAAGAGGTTCTTCATGGCGATACTGGTGCCCACGGGCGCCTGGCAGGGCTCCTGCCGGCGGATGACGGAATTGTCGATCTCGATGAAAGTGCCGAGCTCATCGTCCTGCCGCTTCGACTTCAGTTCTACCTGCGCCACCGCGGCGATGGAAGCCAGGGCTTCGCCCCGGAAACCCATGGTCCGGATTTGGAAAAGATCGTCGATCGACCTGATTTTGGAAGTTGCGTGCCGTTCGAAGCACATCCGTGCATCGGTGCCGCTCATCCCGCTTCCATTATCGATCACCTGAACGAGCTCTTTGCCCGCATCTCTTATAATGAGCTGGATTTCAGTAGCGCCAGCGTCCACCGCATTTTCCAGTAACTCCTTTACCGCCGATGCCGGCCGCTGGATCACTTCGCCCGCTGCTATCTGATTCGCAATATTGTCTGGTAATAAATTGATGATATCCGCCACTTACCTGCCTTTTGGCGTAAAGTTAGGAAGAAAAAATATTGTTAAATACATTAACGGGTACAATCCATACAGTAGTACGTTTCGTACCTTTAATGTGTAGAGCAGGAACGACACATATCCAGATTAATAATTTATAAATAATTGCGTTCCGATAGTAATGCATCTAATCAATCATGAAGCCATGAAGACATGGACCTATCTTTTATTGATCGCTGGCATGATGTTCAGTCATTGTTCCTATTCACAGAACGGAACTAAAAAATCATTTATGGAAGAAAAAAAGAGCCCGGTGTATTCCCGCACTGACACGGGCAAAGTCAACCTATCAGACGCAGAGTGGAAAAAGATCTTACCGAAAGATGTGTACGACATTGCCCGCGAAAAAGGCACCGAATGGGCATTTACGGGCAAATTCTGGAACAGTAAGGAGCATGGGACGTATTATTGCGCGGCCTGCGGCAACCCGCTGTTCGTTTCAGACACGAAGTTCGAGAGCGGCTGCGGATGGCCGAGTTTTTACCAGCCCGTCAGCAAAACGAGCGTGATCTATACGCCCGACAATTCTCATGGCATGCAGCGTACCGAAGTGCAATGCGGCCGGTGCAAGGCGCATTTGGGGCATGTGTTCGACGATGGCCCGCCGCCGACGGGGCTTCGCTACTGCATCAATTCGGTGATCCTGGATTTCGAGAAAGCGAAAGACGTGGAAAAGAAGTTCAACGAGAAAGAAAAGTAATTCACATCCAAAAGACCTGACTGTATGCTGCCGGTGCAAATTCCTTTGCGCCGGCCTTTCCAATGCTACGGATTTTCCATCCGCCGGAAAAAATTCGGTAAATTGTGGAAAACCAGCTATCCCTTTGAGAAAATTCTTCTATTACAGTGCCTGGGTGATCGGCATGGCCATGGCTTTACTGGCAATTCTGCTGCTGGTAGCCCCCACGCACGTTCACATCGAGCAATCGGTATTTATTCACGCGCCGCCTGCTGCAGTGTGGGACCAAACCGCCCGTTTCGACCATTATAATCAATGGAATACCCTCAAGGAAAGGGAACCCGGCGCGCAATTCAGGATAGACGGGGTAGACGGTACGGCCGGAGCTTCCACCACCTGGACCGGTAAAAAGATCGGCTTCGGCCGCCTGCGCCACCTTTCCCTCACACCCCATACAGAAATCCGCCAGCAGCTGGAGTTCTTCGAACCGCTTGCCTCCATTTGCGAAATCTCCTTCAAATTCGCCGATTCAGCCGGCGGCACCCGCGTTGCGTGGAGCATGGACGCCAAATATCCACGACCGCAGAATATCCTGGGAATGTTCATGAAAGACAATCTCGAAACCGATTTCCGGAAAAGCCTCCAACGCCTGAAATCTGCCGCCGAAGCTAACTTTTCTGCCGGCAGGAGGTGAGCTATCACTTGATAGTCAATCGTTTGATGGAAATATGGATCCCCGGTCGCGGTAGCGCGGCCGGTAGCGTTTTTGGTATTTGTTCCGGATGAAAGGGGATGCCGGCCAGGAAGCCGGTTCACGTGAGCTGGATAAGTTGGCTAGTGTACAGTTGCGTGAAAGGCAGATCAGGAGCTGATTCCGGCCATCTCGAAAGTATTCGGCTCGAACTCGATGATGTCGTAAACGGCCAGCTGGAACTTGTCCATCGGGTCTTCCGCCAGGATGGCTTCCACTTCCCTGCGGCTGCCGGCGCGGCAAACGATGATGGAACCCGTGCGGGGCTTGCGCCTGCCGGTGAGGATGAAGCGGCCTTCGCGGACCTGCTTTTCCAGGAAGACGTTGTGCGCTTCCATATAGTGCTCGATAGCCGCCAGCGGGCGGATGTACTGTAGGAGGATCAGGTACATAAAGGTTAGATATGGTCTTTCAAAAAAATGGTTAAAATCCTGAATATCTGCCAAAGGTATGTAAATTGCGCAAAGTAATCGAGCCAACGCCCGCCAGGGAACAAATTTAGACGCATTAGCAAAAAAGCTTGTATTTTTGCCTCTAATTTTCAAATCCATTTTTCTTAACATCTCTTTCTTTATGAAACGATCGATCCAAAAAGCGCTTCTCTTTATGACGGGTGCGGCGCTTATCCTGTTAGCCTCGTGCTCCAAAGCCCCCGAGTCGGGAAAGCATATTCCTAAAAATGCCGCCATCGTTTTCGGGTTCAAATCCAAACAAATCCAGGACAAACTGGCCAAAGACGGTCTCACGATCGACAAGATCTTCGAAACCCTCCAGCAGTCCGACACCTCCAATAACTACGCGAAAGCCCTCGCCGACGCAAAAAGCTCCGGTATCGACCTCGAGGGCGACGTATTCTTCGCCATGGTTCCCGGCGAAGCCGGTGGCAACATGAGCATGATCGTTGTGGCCGACGTTTCCGACGCTGCCAAACTCGAAGCGTTCGTGAAGGAGAAATCCAAAAAAGAAGTGAAAGCCGGTAAGGACTTTAAATATGTTGAAGACAAAAACAGCGTGGTTGGCTTCACCGCCAAAACCATGATCGGCATCGCCACTATCGATCAGGGCAACCGTTACTTCGACTCCGAAGATACCGCCAAGCCCGCAGCGGCTTCCGGTACCGCGCTCCTCGAAAAACTGTTCACCCTCAAGGCAGACGAATCTGTTGCCACCATTGCGTCTTTCAAAGACATCAGCAAGGAAAAAGGCGACATCCTCTTCTGGATGAGCAGCGAAGCCCTGTATAATATGAACGGTGCCAACGCTTCCGGCATGGGCGCCCTCATGGCTTCCAACATGAAGAAAATCACCGAAGGCGCCTTCACCACCGGCTCCGCCAACTTCGAAGCCGGCAAGATCGATTTCGACGCATGGTCTTACACCAGCAAGGAACTCGCCGCCATCATCAAAAAATACCCCGTTGAAAAAGTCAACGTAGCCGCCATCGAACAATATCCTTCCGATAACATTTTCGGTTATGCAGCCATTAACTTCGACCTGCGCATCGTCGGCGAACTGCTGAAAATGATGGGCATGGACGGATTCGCCAATATGGGCCTCTCCGAAGCACGCATCACTCTCGACGATCTGCTGCTCGCTTTCAAAGGTGAAATGACCCTCGTTGGTTCCGACTTCGCCGCCGTTCCCAAACCTACCGAATGGGACAGCACCGCTACCAAACCCGAAGCAAAATGGATTTTCAGCCTGAAAGTGGGCGACAAAGCCGCTTTCGAAAAAGTAATGGCTTCTCCCATGATTGCACAGTCGCTCACCAAACAGGGCGACGAATACGTACCTAACATGCCCCTCGGCGAAGTGTCCCTGTCGATCAACAGCAAGCGCGTGCTCGCTGCTTCCGATGCCGAACTGCTGAAATCTTACGACGCAGGTAAAGGCAAAGCGAAACTCGACGGAGACGCACTCGACAACGCGAAAGGCAGCTACGGCGCTTTCTATGTTGACGTGGAAAAAATCATGAACGCCATTCCTTCCAAACAAATGGAATTGCCCGATAGCATCAGCACCGACCTCAAATCCCTGCTGAAATCCATCTCCGCGAAATCCGAACAGTTCAGCGGCGAAAAATCTCATTCTTCCGGCGTGGTACTGTTTAAAGACCAGTCGAAGAACGCCCTCAGCCAGCTGTTCAATTTCACCAACAAGGTGTACAACTGGACCAACGCCAAGCGTAAAGCCGACGAAGCCCAGTGGGGAGAGCCTGCTGCGGATGCAGTAATTGTAGACAGCGCCATTGTTGAAGATGCCGCCGTTGCAGCGCCTGCAGTAGAAGAAAAATAATCGCATATCGATACCGATATTTCCGAAAGCCGCCCTTTTCCAAAGAGGCGGCTTTCTTTTTTTGCCTATATTTAAGCCTAACATCCATTTCAACATGCAGATCGAGCTTTCAGCCGTGGTGCCGGTGCCCCTGCGCGACAGGATCCGGCAGCGGCCATCGGACATCTGGGACCGGGAAGTCGCCTTCCAACCCGGACAATTCGTCAAGATCAAAGCCCCCTCCGGTACGGGCAAAACCACGCTCGTACATTATCTCTACAATATCCGATACGATTATACCGGCACCATCAAAGCCGGCGGAAAGCCCTGGAGAGATTATTCCGCCGCGCAACTCGCCGCCATCCGCCAGGAAAACATCTCCGTCGTGTTCCAGGACCTCCGGTTGTTCGACCAGCTTACGGCCGAAGAAAACATCGAACTGAAACGGGTCATGAACAACAAACCCCTGTACCCGGCAGGGAAAATCCGCGAATTCGCCGAACAGCTCGGCGTTACGCACGTACTCGGCCAGAGCGCCGCCACGCTTTCGTATGGCGAACGGCAGCGCATCGCCATCATCCGCGCCCTCATGCAACCATTCCAGTGGCTGATGATGGACGAGCCCTTCAGTCATCTCGACGAAGGCAATACCGCCAAAGCCGCGCAACTGATCGGCCAGGAATGCCGGGCGCGAAACGCCGGGTTCATCCTCACCGATCTCGACCACGATCAACATTTCAATTACGAAGTAACCTACCAGCTATAGCATGCAATTCAACCGGATTTTAAAAAAGATCATCCGCACCGGCGTCGGCAAAAGCCGTTACTGGATGGCCATCATCGGCCTCGGCGTGGCCATGCTGCTGATCCTTGTGGCGCTCCAGGTGCATACGGATTTCAATGAACTGCTCCATGGCAGCCGGAACCAGAACGAACGGGCCGATTATCTCGTGGTCAACAAACTGATCACCAACGATATGATGGGCAAACCGGAAAAAACGGTGTTCACACCCGAAGAGCAGAAAGATTTTGCCGCGCAGCCTTTCGTGGAAGCTTTCGGCGCCATCACCGCCGCGCAGTTCAACGTGCAGATGCAGGCCGACCAGCTGGGTTTCCAGACCCTCGCGTTCTTCGAAGCCGTGCCCGATACTTTTCTCGATGTGAAATCCGACGAATGGAAATGGCGGGAAGGCGACCAGATGCTGCCGATCGTGGTGCCGCGCGATTTCGTGAATATGTTCAATTTCGGGTTCGCACTGGGGAACGGTATCCCGCAATTCTCCGAAACGTCCATCAAAAGCCTCACGCCGGAAGTCATCATCTCCAACGGCATGCAGCAGGGGCAGTTCAGGGGAAAGATCGCCGGATTTTCCGATCGCATCTCCACTGTGCTCGTACCGCAATCTTTTATGGACTGGGCGAATGCGCGCTACGGGAAAGGTGTGGCCAAACTGCCGTCTCGCGTGGTGATCCGCGTGAAAGACCCCAGCAGCATCGAACTGAAAAACTATCTCGAGCAACATAACTATTCGACCGATTCCGAAAAAACGAAATACAACAAGATCCGCGGCATCGTACAAACGATCGTGAGCGTGGTCGGGTTCTTCGGCGGAGTGCTGCTCATGTTCGCGCTCCTCGTGTTCAGTATGTTCATCCAGCTCGTCATTTCGTCGTGCAGGAAGGAAATCCGGTTATTGGTGACGCTGGGTACCGCCCCGAAGCGGTTGCAGCGTTACCTGCTGGGCCAGCTGGTGCCGGTGTATTTCGTGACGGGCGTGATCGCGCTGATCGTAGTTTCCGCGGCACAATGGTGGGCCAGCGGCGTGCTGGCAAAGCATGGGATGTTCGTGGCGCCGTATCCCGGCATCATGACCATCGTCGCCACTTTGGGGATTTTGGCGCTGGTGTATGTCGTGAACCTGGTGACGGTGCGCAAGGAGATACAGGCGCATACCTGACCAACGGCTTGATTTTTAAACAGGGAACCCCTAACTTGTCTGTCCAAAACAAAACGGCCATGTCATCACAAAAATTCGTGCACGTAGTAAATTTTTATCTGAAACCCGGTCTCACCGCAGCGGAAATCAAGACATTTGAGGAAGGCGTGCGCTCACTGGAGAAAATCGAGACACTGAAAGTCTTCAACGTCGGGAAGCCCGCCAATACAGACCGGCCTGTGATCGATAAAAGTTACAGCTACTGCCTGTTGACCGTTTTCAACGACGAAGCCGGTCACGACATCTACCAGGAACATCCCATCCACCTCGCGTTCATCGACAAATGCAACGCGCTTTGGGAAAAGGTGGTCGTATTCGACTCCGTAACTATTCCACAATAACCCTTACGCGAAAGGGAGCCGGCAGGCTCCCTTTTTTATTACGATTCCTTATTGAGCTCGAATTCCGGATACTCGTGGTCGACCAGGCTGGGGTGCGGCAGAACGAAGGTTTCCTTCGACCGGGTCGCGTTTCTTAGGTAGTTAATCGTGAGCATGGTCAGGAGAATGACAATTACTATACCGAGGAGCTGTATCATGAATAGACGCGCCGGAAGACCATCGAACGGGATGGCCGAAAGCGCTGCCAGAATAGTTGACAGTTTGATAAAGCAATTTACGGCGGTGCTGATGACGATGTAGTATGTCATCACCTTGGGAGTAATGTCCCGTCGTTTAAAAAACAGGATAATGGAATAAAAGCCGAAAGTCAGGATGAAAACGACATTCAACGCGAATAAAACCTGCAGCGACAATGTCAGGTATGATTCCGGATTTTGGAAATATACAGTCCAGAAACCATCCATCCAGATACTCAGTTCGAAAAGTGCGAAGAAGCTCGAGATCAGCGAAAGGCAAACCAGCACCGCGATCACGATGAGCCATCCGCCGATTGCAATAGGCATGGGCGTGGGGTACACCGGCGGCAGCGATGTATTGTTCAGCCGGAGGATCAGCAAGCCGAAAACGATGAACGCTGATGCGATCAGCAAGGCGGAAATCAGAAAATCAGTTTGAAGAAAGTTCATGGTAACGAATTGTAGGTTCTTACAATCAGGACTGCCAGGGATTGGATAAATACTCGATCAGGGTTGGGCGAATCATGTGTTATTCCACCGTGAGCGCGTACACGGCAAAAGTAGCGAGCCAATGCTCACCCGCATAGTCGCCGCTCGCCACATGGGGCAATGCGGCCCTCAGATGCTGTGCAGCCAGTTCGCGGATGGCGGGGGCATGGTTCCCCGCGTGCCGGGCGATGCCGTACAGGCACCAGGCGCGGGAAAGGTTGAGGCCGTCGAGATGAACGAGCTTCCCGTCTGTCCGGTCGTTGACCATGGCGGTCCTGAAAAGCGGTTCTTGTTTGAAAAGCCCCGGCAGGAAGCGTTTCAGCCAAATCTTGTATTCCGCCGCCGGAAGAATGCGCCACATGAGATCGGCTTCTTCGAGGCAGGGCGAAAGGAAATCGTAGCCGCCGGGTTCCCAGTTGGCGGGGCAATCGGCATCCGCCGCGTAAAACCGCATGGCCGTGCTGCGGATGGAAGACTGTAGTGCCGTATCTTTTGCCGTGGCCGCGTAATCCCATGCCAGCCGGAGCCCGAAAGCGAGGTTGGTGTGCTCGCCCACACGGATCGGGTAAGCGATCTTTTTGAGGAAATCGCGCCAGGCCACGCTGAAATAACGGGCCATGGGAGCGATGTTGCGGGAAAGCTCCCGGGCGAAGGGATCGTTCCAGGTCAGCAGTTCGTTTTGCAGCTGGAGCAGCCAGCTCCAGCCATAAATCCTTTCGAATCCCTTATTTTCCTTGTTGGCGAAGAGCAACAGTTCTTTGCGGATATTTTCGGCCGTGAGGTGCTGCGACAGCTTCTCGCGGATCAGCGCGGCATTGGGGAGGCCGGGATGCGTTTTCAGGAGGCGGACCAGCATCCAGTGGCCGTGAACGCTGCTGTGCCAGTCGAAACACCCGTAAAAGGCAGGATGGTAAGCAATCGGTTTCTGGACGAGGGTAGAATCGGAGAACACGATGCCCGTTTTGTAGGGGAACTCGTGCTGCATGCATTTCAGCGGCAGGCCAGACAAATGTTCCGCCCCGGCCTGGGTAAGCCGGAGGATGCCGTTCTGCTCGTCGTAAAATTTCGTTTGTGCGCTTACGTTTGAAACCGCCAGCACCCCGGCCAGCAGGAATATTGCTCTCGTCATAGGTTTACCGGTTCAGTAACAGTTTGATGTAGAAGGAAGGTTTGGTGAGTTTTTTCCGGAGGTCCACTTCGTAGAACATGCTGGAAATTACATCGCGGAGCTGTTTGTTCTGTGTACCTGCGCGCATGAGCAGGTTAAACAGCCGCGGGTAGCGGACGAGCTGCTGCAATTTGGTGCTCAGCCGCAGTTCCGCGCCCAGCACGCGCTGGATAGACGCGTCGTACGCCAGTAATGTTTCCGCCGAAAAATCTCCGGATTGCAGGCATTCCGCCGCCTGTTTCGCTGCAATGGCGCCGCTGTAAATGGCATTGCCGATCCCTTCACCCGTGAAGGGATCGATGAGGAAAGCGGCATCGCCTACGAGCATCCAGCGTTCGCCGGAAAGCCTCCGGGAGCGGGAGCCGAGCGGCAGCCCGTAGCCTTCCACGGCGCTAAGGGGTTGTGCTGAACGGAACCTTTCCGCGAAAACCGGGTCGGATTGCAAGGTTTCGTGGAGGAGGGTTTTGAGGTTCACCTTGCGGCGGCGCATGGTGTCAGACGGCATATCGATGCCCACGTTCGCTTCGCCGTTGGGCAGCGGGAAAATCCAGAGGTACCCCGGCAGGAGGTTTTTCAGGAAATGCAGTTCGATGTAACTGTGATCGTGCATGCCCGTCACCCCGGAATAATAAGCCCTCACGCCTGCGGCGTAATGCTTCGGTTCCATCCGGATGCCGGCCACGTCTTTGGTGAATGCGGAATGCGCGCCGTTGGCCACGATGATGATCTTCGCATGGATCTGCAAAGTCCCTTTCGCGTCGCTCAGTGCGTATCCGTCTGGAGCCGGCGTATATTGATCGATGGATTTCCCTTCGATCAACTGCACGTTTTTGCACTGCTTCAGTTCATCCACCAGGAAATTGTCGAAATGGATCCGCTTGCAGACGAAGCCGATGGGCGCATCGTTCGCAGGATCGTAATTCGGTTTGTAGGGAACGTCCATCCCCGTGCGGCCGGGTGCCACGAACGTCACGCCCCAGCTGTTTTCCTTTTCGGCGAAAGCCTGCAATCGCTGCCCGATGGCCGGATCGATCCGGTTCAGCCCGGCGATCACTTTGCCGCTGAGCCCGTCGCCACAAACTTTGTCGCGCGGGAAAACCGCTTTGTCGACTACCACGCAGGGAATGCCCAGCCTGTCGAGCTGGAGGGCGGCGGCCGCACCGCCGGGGCCGGCGCCGATTATGCAAACATCCGTCATGATCATATCCGGCAAGTTACGTATTCTGCTGCCGCTGGGGAAAATATATCTTTGCCTAAAACGGCATCATATGTTTGGAGATTTGTTCGGCAAGCTGCAGGAAGCGCAGCAGAAAATGCAGGAAAGCAAAGAGCGCCTGCGTCATATTACGATTGAAGGGGAAGCGGGCGGCGTGAAGGCGCTGGTGACGGGCGGCCGCGAAGTGAAGAGCGTGGAGATCGATCCGGAATTGCTGTCGGCCGACAGGAAGGAGGAGCTGGAAGACCTGCTCATCACGGCGCTTAACCGCGCGCTGAAACAGGCGGAAGAAACCTGGGAAGCCGAAATGAAAGGCATGGCGGGCGGAATGCTCGGCGGCATGGGCATTCCCGGGATGTAAGGATAAAAAAGAACCGGGCTGTTATGGCCCGGTTCCGTATCCTTCTAATGTTAGTTCTTTTGATTCATCAGTTCACCTCTTCAGCTTTCAACATCTTCTGGAATTTCTTGCGTTCTTCTTCGTCAAGGATGGTTTTGCGCATACGGATGTGGTTCGGAGTAACTTCGATGCATTCGTCCTGCTGAATATACTCCATACATTCTTCAAGCGTCATCAGGATCTTCGGCGCAATATTGGTAGCCGCGTCGCTTCCGCTCGCGCGCATGTTGGTCAGTTTCTTGCCTTCGTTCGGGTTTACCACGAGGTCACCGGGTTTGTTGTTTTCACCGATGATCATGCCACGGTAAACTTCTTCTCCCGGATCCACGAAGAATGATCCGCGGTCCTGCAGTTTGTCGAGCGAATAACCGGTAGTGGTACCGGCTTCTTTTGCCACGAGTACACCGTTGTTACGGCCGGGGATGGGGCCTTTCCAGGGTTTGTAGTCGTTGAATCGGTGTGCCATTACGGCTTCGCCGGCGGTGTTGGTCAGCATTTGGGTGCGCAGACCGATGAGGCCGCGGGAAGGAATTTCGAATTCCAGGTGCTGCATTTCACCTTTGGTTTCCATGATGAGCATTTCACCTTTGCGGCGGGTAACCAGGTCGATCACTTTGGAAGCGAATTCCTGGGGAACGTCTACCACGAGGGTTTCATAAGGCTCGCATTTCTTGCCGTCGATGTTTTTGAGGATAACCTGCGGCTGGCCAACGGTCAGCTCGTACCCTTCGCGACGCATGGTTTCTACCAGTACGCCGAGGTGGAGGATACCGCGGCCATACACCAGGAAGGAGTCGGCCGAGTCGGTGTCAACCACGCGGAGGGCGAGGTTTTTCTCGGTTTCCTTGATGAGGCGGTCGCGCAGGTGACGGGAAGTCACGAATTTGCCGTCTTTACCGAAGAAAGGAGAGTTGTTGATGCTGAACATCATGTTCATGGTAGGCTCGTCTACGCTGATAACGGGCAGTGCTTCGGGATTTTCGAAGTCGGCGATGGTGTCGCCGATACCGAAATCTTCCAGGCCTACCACCGCGCAAATGTCGCCGGGGAACACTTCGGTCACGCGTTTTTTACCGAGCGATTCGAAGATGTACAGTTCACGAACACGGGATTTCTTGATGGAGCCATCTACCTGAACCAGTGAAATAGGCTGGTTTTCGACGATGGTGCCGCGGGTCACTTTACCTACGGCGATACGGCCGAGGAAGGTGCTATAGTCGAGCGAGGTGATTTGAAGCTGGAGGGAGCCTTCTGCGATCTTCGGTTGCGGAACGTGTTTCAGGATACCGTCGAGCAGGGGCAGGATGTCTTCACGGGGCGTGAGCGAATCGTTGAACCAGCCGTTCTTGCCGGAACCGTAGTAGGTCGGGAAGTTCAGCTGCTCTTCGGTTGCGTCGAGGTTGAAGAAAAGTTCAAAAACGGCGTCATGCACTTCGTCGGGGCGACAGTTCGCTTTGTCTACCTTATTAATTACGACGATGGGTTTCAGGTTCAGCTGGAGGGCTTTCTGGAGTACGAAGCGGGTCTGCGGCATGGGGCCTTCGAAGGCATCCACGAGCAGGATCACACCATCGGCCATTTTCAGTACGCGTTCCACCTCACCACCGAAGTCGGCGTGGCCCGGAGTGTCGATAACGTTGATTTTCACTCCGTTATATTCAACCGACACGTTTTTGGACAGGATCGTGATACCGCGTTCCTTTTCCAGGTCGTTGTTATCCATGATCAACTCCCCTGTTTCCTGGTTGGCCCGGAACACGTTGGTAGAATGTAAGATCTTGTCTACCAGGGTCGTTTTGCCGTGGTCTACGTGCGCGATGATAGCGATGTTTCTGATTTGCATGACAATGTTTTTAGCCGTTTCCGACCCCTTCCTGATAGCTCTGAAAAACCGGAAGAATCCGAAATGAAGGCGCAAAGGTACGAATAATCATGCGAATTTGGTGCCGCAGATTTTTAAATAACCCGGAAATAACAGAATCCGGACATTTGTCCAAGCCACTGATATACAGATAATTATAAATACGTTATAACAAAAAAGTGTGCGGGTTAAGGAGTAGTGAAAGTCCCTCCCAGCGCGGCTTCCAGCTGCCGGAAGGCCTGCTGGTTGGCCGGGTTGTCGAGCGCCCGGGCGATGTCGAGTTTTTCCCGCGGCGTGAGGTGCCAGCTCAGCGCCGCCGCCTTGTCCGCCTGCTGCGGAACGTACTGGAAGATCAGCCGCGTGAACTTCCCGGGAAAATATCCCTCCATGTAATTAATAAGCTGGTCCTGGTCGAAATCCTGCATGCTCGTCCAGTGCCGCTGCATGGAAAACAGGGGCTCGAATATCAAATCGCCCAGGTCCTTTTTCTGTTTGATAGGGCTCACATCGTTTTTCCGTGAATCGCGCAGCTGCAGGAAAATCACGCCGGCCGTATTGGTCCTGATCCAGTCCCGGAAATTATACAGGAACCGGAGGCTCGTTTCCTGCCCGAAATTATCGCTGATACCCGCGTCCATCACATCGATAATAGGATTGCTCGGCAGGAAAACGTTCGGCAGCACATAAGGGAAAGTGGCGCTCATCCGGATGGCGCTCGTCACCCGCAGCTCCTGCGCGTCCTGGTTGGCGAAAAACTGCGCGAAGTCTACCCCGTCCACATCCCGGATGCTCCTCGTCGGATACCGGTACTCCGGCGCGCAGAGGTAACTGACCGGCTGCGGCGACATATACAACCGGCGCCCGTCTGCATTGATGCTGGCGCACCAGATCAGCATGGGGATGCGCGCTTCGAATTCCGCCTCCCGGTATTCGCCGAGTTTTTTATTGAGAATGTGATCGGTGTTCAGGTTTAATTGCATCTCGAAGGCATACCCGCGGTCTTTCGCATAGGCGTTGTCGCCGATCTTGAAATGCCGGAACGGGGTGATGATATCGTTAACGGCGAACGAGCTGAAAACCGAATTCAGCAAATCCCTCGAAATTTTTTCGCAGTACGAGCTGTCGTACAGGTACTGCGACGCCGGCAGCCGGTGCTCCTGGCGCCGGAGGTACAGTTCCCGGAAATACGTGGCCCCGAGCATCCCGCCGGAGGCGCCGGTCATGAGGAAGGTGTGCCGGAGCATTTTTCCTTTGAGGAGGCTGTCGTACCGCTGGAGGACGTTCATCGTCCACGCCGCGGAACGGCTCCCCCCGCCGCTGGTGTTCAGTACGATCAGCGGAGGTTTGCTGCCAGCGGGGAATTGCTTCTTCCAGTTCTCCAGGATCTGCAGCGTATGTTTCCGGTCGGCTTCCGCGCGTGCTGCCGTGAAGAATTCCTGCAGATGCGGCACGCTGTAGGCCGGGCGTTCTTTTTTGTTGTTATAGTTAAGTCCGTATGCTTTGTTGCGGTTGTCGAGCCACTGGTTTTTCACCATCCAGTTGAGGCTGATGATGATGCCGATCAGTACCGGTATGGCCCAGCTTTCGAGCAGGTAGGCGTATGCGCCGGCCACGCCGATGAGGAACGCGAAGAAGATCAGGACGCTCGCGCCCGCGGGGATGCGGAAAGCGGGATAATCCATGAGGTAGGCCATGATGACGAGGAACACCAGCGCCAGGCCTATCGTGATCATGGCCGCGAAATGATGCTGGCGGAAAATGTTATCGAGGTAATGTTTATTGTAATGGCCCACGTTCCTGGCCCGGCGTACCCGCCATGGACTGGCGAAATAATTCAGTACGGGGATGGCGTTTTCGTCGTGCTCCTGGTTGGGGATGAGGATGGTGCGGAGGAAATTGCGCGGATTGCCGAATTTGCGCATCAGGCGTTTCCCGATATTTTTATCCGCGTTGAAGAAATAGAAAAAGGAGACGAACAGGATGGCGAGGTAACCGCAGATAAAACCTTCCGCCAGCAGCAGGATCTGCGGAACGGAATTGAGCTCCTGCCAGCGTTGGTACTGCCATCCGCGCCAGAGCAGCATGAGCAGGAAGGCGGCGGGAATGATGGAATTGTTGAGGCAGTAGCGCGAAAAGGGTTGGGATGTGGTGGCGAGGAATTTAAACCGGCCGCTGTGCAGAATGAACGTGGTGATGTTCCAGCTCATGGTAAAGATGGCGGTAGCCACGCCCATCACGGTGGTGCTGTAGAAATTCACCTTTCCCATGTATTCGGGCGCGAGGTACAGCGCATCGCCGCCGTACAGCTTCGCGAAGCCGCCGTTGATGGTGCTGAACAGGATCGCCCAGAATATTAACAGCACCTGGTACTTGCGGAAATGCAGTAACAGCAGCTGAATAGGGAAGGAGTAGAAGAATCTTGACCAAAATCTTTTCACCTCAGTAAATTAAGGAGAAAATCGGCAATGAAAAATTAATAATATGTCAGCGGTGCGCCGGCAATGTCAGGAATCGCGCCCACACCATCACCATCAGCAGGCCCATGCCCACGAACTGGTGCGCCAGGGCGAACGCCAGCGGGATTTTCACCGGGCTGTTCAGCACGGTGAGCACGCCGAGGAATACCTGCAGCAGTACGGTGAACAATGCGGCGGCGCGGGCTCCCTGGAGCTGGGGGAACCGGTATGCCTTCACGTACCATACGGCGATCAGTATTACTAATAAATAGGCCAGCCCGCGATGGATGAAATGTATCGTGATGGGATTGTGGGTGGCATCGGCCCAGAACCCTCCCTGCGCAAACATCCCCGGCGGAACGGCGAACCCGTTGACAGACGGCCAGGTAGGCGCGGAAAGGGCTGCGTGCAAACCTGCCATGAACGCACCGTATATTAATTGCAGGACCAAAACCCCCAGGATCCACCCGGAAAGCCGGCGGAGCCCCGGCGCTTCGGCGCGGCCGGAAGGGGGAACGCTCAGCTTCAGGGCAAACCAGAGCACGTACCACAGCAATCCCAGCGCAGCGATAAAGTGACCGGCTAAACGAATATGGCTCACGTAAAGGTCTTCCTCGTTCAGCCCGCTCTTCACCATGATCCAGCCGATCCCGCCCTGCAGCCCGCCGAGCACGAAAAGCACCACCATGGGCCAGATCATGCTGCGGTCGATGATCTTTTTCAGGATGAAAAATACAAAGGGAACGAAGAACACGATGCCGATCAGGCGCGCCCAGTTGCGGTGGAGCCATTCCCAGAAATAAATCCATTTGAAATCGGTCAAAGTAAAGTGACTATTGATATATTTACTTTGCCCGATCTCCTGGTATTTCGCGAACGCCTCCTGCCAGGCGGCTTCGTTCATGGGAGGAAGGGCGCCGAGGATAGGCTTCCATTCCGTGATGCTGAGCCCGCTTCCCGTCAGCCGCGTGATGCCGCCCAGCAATACCTGCACGATGATCATGGCCACCCCGGTGTATAACCAGATGACGATGGCCCGGTTCCCTTTTGTTTGCTGCATGTCCATAACCCGCAAATTTATGGGGAAATTACCGGCACCGCGGATGATTTTTATCAATTCCGGAATCATTCGGCCGGTTTTTGTAATTTTAGCGCCAACTAAACCAGTAACCTTGCTGCTGCCTTATTTTCAGGACGAACTCATGGAGGCCGGATGCGATGAAGCCGGAAGGGGATGCCTCGCTGGCCCCGTGTTCGCCGCGGCGGTTATTTTGCCGAGAGATTTCAGCCACCCGTTCCTCAACGATTCCAAACAAATGACGGAATCCGACCGGATCGAACTGAGGGCCGTCATCGAAGCCCGGGCTTTAGCCTTCGCCGTTGCCAGCGTCGATAACGAGGAAATAGACAGGATCAATATCCTGAAAGCCTCGTTCAAAGCGATGCACATCGCTTTGGCACGATTATCGCTACAGCCCCAGTTGTTACTCATCGATGGTAACCGGTTCACTCCCTATGGCAATATCCCGCATACCTGCATTATCCAGGGCGACGGAAAATATGCTTCCATAGCTGCAGCATCGGTGCTGGCCAAAACCTATCGGGACGAATACATGCAAAACCTGCATGAACAATTCCCGAACTATGGCTGGAAAGACAACAAAGGTTATCCGACCCGCCAGCACAGAGACGCAATCCGTAATCACGGCGATACGCCCTTTCACCGAAGGTCGTTCCGCTTGCTTCCGGATCAATTAAGCCTGGACGGGGAGGACAAGTGGTAAAAAGGAACGAGCCATGTTAAAGCAGACCCAACAACAGAAATTATTACAGAAACTGTCGCCTCAGCAAATTCAGCTCATGAAACTGCTGCAGGTACCTACTGCCAATCTGGAAGAGCGGATCAAGGAAGAACTGGAAGAAAATCCCGCACTCGAATACAGCGAAGACGGCTCCTCTCCCGACGATGAAATGGAAAAGCCCGCCGAAGAATTCGAAGCGGGTTCCGACGACGAATTCGAGCCCGACGGCAGCGAAAGCGAATACGATAATATAGATATCTCCGAATACGTGTCTGAGGGCGACGACGAAATCGCCGATTACAAACTCCGCGACGATAATTATCCGGACCCCGACGAGCAGCGGACCATGCCCATCCGCGTGGAAACCACTTTCCATGATCACCTGCTCGACCAGTTGGGCCTCCAGACGCTCGACGAGCGCCAGCGCCGCATCGCCGAACAGATCATCGGCTCGATCGATGACGACGGGTACCTCCGCCGGGAGGCTTCCGCCATCGTGGACGACCTGTCCTTTTCCCAGAATGTGGAAACCGATGAGGAAGAAATCCGCCAGATGATCAAAATGATCCAGACATTCGACCCGCCCGGCGTTTGCTGCTCCGATCTCAAGGAATGCCTCCTGCTCCAGTTGCGGAGAAAACCGCAGGACGATGAAGGCGTCATCTACGCTACCCGCATCCTCGACGACTACTTCGACGAATTCACGAAAAAACATTACGAGAAAATACAGCGCGCCCTCAACCTTACGGACGACGACCTCCGGGAGGCAATCGGCCAGATCATCAAGCTGAACCCTAAGCCAGGCGCTAATTACAGCGTCATGAACAAGGCGGAAAGCTATGTGATCCCGGATTTTTTCATCATGAACAACAACGGCAAACTGGAACTGTCCCTCAACAGCAAAAACGCGCCCGACCTCCGGATTTCGGAGGGCTACCGCGAAATGCTGAAGGAATACGACCGGGGCGATAAGAAAGACAGGCGCCAGAAAGAGGCGGTGTTGTTCATCAAACAGAAGATCGATGCGGCCAAATGGTTCATCGACGCCATCAAGCAGCGCCAGCACACCCTGCTGAGCACCATGGAAGCGATCCTGAATTACCAGCACGATTTCTTCCTGACGGGCGACGAAACCACGATGCGCCCCATGATCCTCAAGGATATAGCGGACATCACCCAGCTCGATATCTCGACGGTGAGCCGCGTGGCCAACAGTAAATATGTGCAAACCGAATTCGGCACCTTCAAGCTGAAATTCTTTTTCTCCGAATCGCTCAGCACCGATAGCGGTGAGGAAGTATCGACCCGCGAAGTGAAGAAAATCCTGGCCGACATGATCGGCGGGGAAAACAAGCGCAAGCCGCTGAGCGACGAGAACCTGACCAAGATGCTGCAAGACAAGGGTTACAACATCGCGCGGCGCACCGTGGCCAAGTACCGGGAACAGTTAAACATACCGGTGGCGCGTTTACGCAAGGAATTATGATGACATTCATGGAAGAGCAGAAACCGACTTTTTCGCCCGTGACCAGGGCTTTGGCGAACGTATTTTCGTACGTTCTGCATCCTTTATTTATCCCGCTGCTCGTGACTTTTCTGTCCGTAACGGCGCTGCCCGAATTCTTTACTTCATTCCGCAGCAACAGTTTCCGCTGGGATTACGACGTGCTTTTCATCCGCGTGGCGGTGGCGAGCGTGCTGTTCCCCATGCTGGTGGTGTCTTTATCGAAAGCCCTGGGTTTCGTGGGGAGCATTACGATGAAAGACCAGAAAGACCGGATCATTCCCTACGTAGCCTCCATTATATTTTACTTCTGGGCGTTTTATACCTTCAAGCGCGAAGGGGCGGCGCCGGCATTTTATAATGCGTTCTGGCTCGGCGTGTTCATAGCCGTGGTGATTTCCTTTGTGGCCAACAGTTTCGTGAAGATCAGCATGCATACCGTGGGCTGGGGGGGCGTTGTGGGCTACCTGGCCTGCCTCATGGCGGGCATGGGCATGAACGTGGCGGTGCCGCTGGCGATCGCCGTGGTACTGGCCGGCGTGGCGGGCACGGCGCGCCTGGTGCTGGACGCGCATACGCCCGCCGAGGTGTGGACGGGCTTCTTCGTAGGGCTCGTGGCACAGGTGGGCGCTTATCTCATTTTGGGGTAGGATAGGGGTGAAGCCGGCGCTGGCAGGGCTTTTGGGCCGCCGTTGCGTCGCACGCTTCCGCTTTTCCCTTCTTTTTTCAGCTTTTTTCAGGAATTCTTTTACTGCGCAGATCCCGTGCGTAGCGGCGGTGCAATTTTGTATCGTGAACGGAAGGAGATATACTATTAAAATTAGCATTGGAAAGAAATTGCTAATTTTTTTAGGATAATATCTGAAAATAGTTTTACCTTGCAGTACCAAGCCGAGAATGAAAAAAACGAAAACAAACCTAAATACTGACTTACTAATTCAAACTGATATGTCAAACGCCAATACAGAAAAGCTGAAGGCCCTTCGCCTTACCATGGACAAAATCGAGAAGGATTTCGGGAAGGGATCCGTGATGATGATGGGAGAAAAAGCGGAAGCGCCGATGGAGGTTATTTCCACGGGCTCGCTGGGGCTGGATATTGCCCTGGGTATTGGCGGTTTCCCGAAAGGCCGTATCATCGAGATTTACGGGCCTGAATCTTCGGGTAAGACGACTGTCGCGATTCATACGATTGCGGAGGCGCAGAAAAAAGGTGGCATTTGCGCCATCATTGACGCCGAGCACGCATTCGATAGTTCATATGCCCGCAAGCTGGGCGTGGATGTGGATTCTCTCCTGATTTCACAGCCCGACCATGGTGAGCAGGCCCTCGAGATCGCCGACCGCCTGATCCTTTCCGGAGCGGTGGACGTGGTGGTGATCGACTCCGTAGCCGCCCTCGTACCCAAAGGCGAGCTGGAAGGTGAAATGGGCGAAAGCAAGATGGGCCTCCAGGCACGTCTGATGTCGCAGGCACTCAGGAAACTGACCGCCACCATCTCCAAAACGAACTGCTGCTGCATCTTCATCAACCAGCTGCGTGAAAAGATCGGCGTGATGTTCGGTAACCCCGAAACCACGACCGGCGGTAACGCCCTCAAATTCTACGCTTCCGTACGCCTGGATATCCGCCGTATGAGCCAGATCAAAGACGGCGACGAAGCTGTAGGTAACCGCGTGAAAGTGAAAGTCGTGAAAAACAAAGTGGCTCCTCCCTTCCGGATGGCCGAGTTCGATATCATCTTCGGCCTCGGGATCTCCAAAGTCGGCGAATTGATCGACATGGGCGTGGAATACGGGATCGTGCAGAAAAGCGGTAGCTGGTTCAGCTACGAAGGCAACAAACTCGGCCAGGGCCGCGATGCCGTGAAGCAATTGCTGCTCGACAATCCGGAAGTAGCCGCCGAAGTGGAAGCCAAGATCAAAGCGAAGCTCGCCGAAGCCGCAGCTACCGCCTAAGACTTGAGGCTCCACATCCGGAACCGAAACTGGAAATACACGCATTCCTGTACAGAACAGTATTCCAGCCAGAAACTCCGGCACAACAAAAAAGAAATTCAAGATTTTACATACGTTTTTTAAACGTTTGTTTGGGTTAGTTTAGTAGAAGGTCCGTTTTCTAACGGACCTTTTTTATTGGGCCTTCCCGCCAAAAACGGCCATCACGGTTTTCGCTGATCCCCAACAATCCATTGTTACCACCATCATTCCACTAATTGATATATATCAAGAAGATCACACATCGCATTACTGAATTTTACACCTATGAAATCGAAGAACATCCTCGTGATCCTGGGCCACCCCGACGCAACCAGCTTCTGCGGCGCTTTGGCCGACGCCTATGCGAAAGGGGCCTCCGCAGCCGGGCACTCCGTCCGCCAGTTGCAACTCGGAGAGATAACGTTCCAGCCCGACCTTCATCATGGCTACCGCCAGCGCACTCCCTGGGAACCCGCACTGGAAGCCGCATGGGCCGATATTCAGTGGTGCGATCACCTCGTTTGGGTATATCCCACCTGGTGGGGAACGTACCCTGCGCTGATGAAAGGCTTTATCGACCGGGTGTTCCTGCCCGGCAAAGCTTTCAGGTACCGCGACAATTCCTCGCTGTGGGACAAACTGCTGAAAGGGAAATCGGGCCGCCTCATCACCACGATGGATAGCCCGCTTTGGTACAACTGGCTCGTTTACCGCAACGCCGGTCACCGCGCCATGAAGCGCGCCACGCTTGAGTTTTGCGGCATCAAGCCCGTAAAGGTCACTGCATTCGGAAGCCTCCGCTGGCAAAAACCGGGAAGTCTCGCCCGAATGCTGCGGTCTGCAGAGAATCTCGGAAGCCAGGGAAAATGACGCAGCACCACCAGGATGCGCTTCGCCCGCAACCGGCAATCACCAACAGGCATTCATGTAGGATCACTGCTGTAAGAATGCCGTGAAGTTGGTCATATTCGTGAATCACGACCGATAAAAAGAAGGAAATAAACAGGGTAACATCAGAACCTTTCCACTATAAAGTTGTTATCGTATCGTCCGCCAGGAGAGAATTTTTGCTTTTGAGAGTCCAGTAAACCATCGACCCCTGCAGGGAATCATCCTGCCAATTTTCAGTAAGCTTTTGAGAGTCATTATATTAGGTGCATCGTGCAAGCATTCCTGACCGGAGTGTTTGCGCGGGCGTGCTGCTGCGTTACCCGCGGATGCGGCTCAACGTTTCGGCAGACATCCCGAGGTACGACGCTACGAACTGCAGTGGCGCCCGCTGCAATAATTCCGGTTGTTTTTCCATCAGTTCCTGGTAGCGTTCCCGTGCGGAAAGGAACCGCTGCGACCGTAAGCTTTGGTCCAGCTCCAGGTAATATTGGCTGATCATGAGCCTTCCCAGGCGCTCAATCTCGTGAAACTCGCTGTACAGGCGTTCCAGGTCGGCATATGAAATGGAGATGATGTCGCTGTCTTCCAGGGTTTCGATGTTATAATAGGCGGGTTTTCCGCAGAGGAGGCTGTCCATCGCGCAAACGATACAGCTTTCCATTCCCAGCAGCAGGGTGATGTCCCGGTTGTTATGTTGGTAAAAGCTGCGAACGAGGCCTTTGGCTACCATGAACAAATGTGTTGCCGGCCGTTTCGCTTGCTGGAAACAGTGTTTCCTGGGAAAGGATTCGAGTGCCATGCAATGGCTGAGTGCATCGCGCGCGGCGGAGGAAAGGGGAGAAACGGAGGTGAAGAAATCGAGTGCCCGGCGGATGTCGGGTGAGCAGGAAGAGGTGGGTTCCATGGTCATGAAGGTAATATAAATGTGGATCAGCGCCTGGTTCGGAAAAGAATTTCGGTGGTTTGATGAGGGGTGTTTTCCGCTTTCCATATATTAATAAGTGTCGTGCGCGATTTTGACGGGACGGGAGGCATTTGCGCAAGTTTTTTTCAAAAGTTGCCACTTAAAATTTTGCTGTAATCTGAAAACATTCTATCTTTGCAATCCGCTTGCAAGGAGCGGGGAATTGTCGCTCGATCCGAAAGGAAAAGCGCGCTTCACGATAAAGAATTTCCCCCGCATAAGTAGTTGAGGATCAGAAAAATAAAAAATAAAATTTCTGACCGAAAATTTGGAAGAAACAAAATAATCACTACCTTTGCACTCCCTTCGAAACACGGTCACTGAAACGGTGGCACACAAAGAGGGGAAAACGAAAAAAGTTCTTTAAGATTTAATGATGATATGGGCTTAAGGCCTGCGGGTTCGCAACCTGGATATCAAGCAACAAGTAGTTGAGATTTTACCGCAGCAATTGCGGGGAGGTCCAATGAAAGATCTTTGAAAGTTTGGAAACAACAGC
>NZ_RXLO01000011.1 GCF_003958645.1 Chitinophaga rhizosphaerae | reverse complement strand
AGTTTAAATCTGGCAGTCAAAAGATGTTTCCCCAATGCCCACCGGGTAACCGATCGTTTTCATGTGCAACAATTAGCTTTTGATGCTGTACAGGAGACCCGGATCCATTACCGGTGGGAAGCGCTCGGGCAGGAAAATACGGCCTATGAACAGGCCCGCAAGCACCAACAGGCCTATCATCCCGAGGTTTTACCTAATGGAGATACGCTTAAGCAGTTGCTGGCCCGCAGCAGGTATCTGCTGTTCAGACACCACCGGCTCTGGACAAGGGAACAACAGCAAAGGGGCGAACTCCTTTTTAGCCGCTATCCTGTTATTCAAAAAGCGTATCAACTGTCTTTGCGGCTGGGAGAAGTTTATCGGGCGTCCACCTGCAAAGAGCAGGCATTCAAGAAGCTGGCGCTATGGTATAATGATGTGGAAGAAGCAGGGCTTGCTTCCTTCAGAACCCTTGCCAGGACGATACAGAACCATTATTGGGCATACTGAACTTCTTCAATAACAGGGCTACCAGTGCTGCTGCAGAATCATTCAATGCGAAGGTTAAAGCGTTTAGAAACAGCATGAGAGGGGTAAGAGATATTCAATTCTTCCTTTTCAGACTGGGGAAATTGTATGCTTAACTTTAAAATCCCCCAGAAACTTGACTTGATCCTACGACACTCACTATGACACTCAGATTTGCAGGATTGGCGCCTAAGTTTAACCGGCTCCCTTCCCTACACTTCCCAATTCAAAAACAATCGAAATCACTTATCACACCAGGCAAAACGCACAAACTTGGAAGGAAAATCGGAGGCGCTAGTAATAGCGCCTTTTTCGATTAAATCCTTCACCACTTCCGGGTTTTACGGAATAATTCGTACAAGACAGCACAAAGTAGATCATTTGGAGGCCTGTTCGGAGACCTGTTCCGGCGCGGAAAATTAGCTTCCCGACGTTACTTTAGGTTGTTGCCTGCTTATTAAGCTGACTCCTTGCCAATTAAGCCTTTTGCATTCTAATCAGTGAGAATTCCGATCAAAACGTATATTTGGATTAATAATAATTTGAAATAGCTACGATTTAATCTGACAGTTAGGGTTAATTTTAAGTAACCACACTTTCCATCAACCCTTTAAAACTGCCAGACATGAATGTAGCAGCTAAGTTAATCAAAAACAAAGTAGGCTTACTCAGATTAGCCGAAGAATTAGGAAACGTATCCCAGGCATGCAAAATATTCGGTTACAGCCGGGATAGTTTTTACAGGTACAAAGAACTGTTCGATGAAGGAGGCGAGGCCGCCTTGCACGAGATCAGCCGAAAGAAGCCCCTTTTAAAGAACCGGATTGAGCCTCAAATTGAGAACGCCGTTATCGCAATGGCTACGGACAATCCTGCTTATGGCCAGCTCCGGGCAAGTAATGAACTTCGCAAGCAGGGTGTTTTTATTTCACCGGCAGGTGTACGATGTGTCTGGTTACGGCATGATCTGGAGACCTTTAAGAAGCGCCTGAAGGCACTGGAAACCAAGGCCGGAAAGGAAGGTCTGGTACTGACCGAAGCCCAGGTTATTGCCTTGGAACGAGCCAAAGAGGAAAAAAACAGCACACGGAGAGATCGAAACGCATCATCCAGGTTACCTGGGAGCGCAAGACACCTACTACGTAGGTACCATCAAAGGAGTCGGCCGGATCTACCAGCAGACTTTTATAGACACTTATACCAAGGTTGCTTTCGCCAAGCTGTATGACCGCAAAAATGCTCTTGTAGCAGCCGATATGCTTAATGACCGTGTAGTACCCTTCTACGAAGAATATGGTATTCAACTGCTGCGAGTTTTGACCGACCGAGGAACGGAATACTGCGGCGCTCGGGAGTACCATGAATACCAGCTTTATCAGGCCCTGGAGGACATTGATCACAGCAAGACCAAAGCCAGAAGCCCTCAAACCAACGGAATTTGCGAGCGATTTAACCGGACTGTTCAGGATGAGTTCTATGCCATTGCCTTCCGGAAGAAAATCTACGATACGCTGGAGGAAATGCAGACAGACCTCGACACCTGGCTTAATGACTACAATCATAATCGTACGCACACGGGCAAATACTGCTTCGGCAGGACGCCATTCCAAACTTTTGAGGAAACCTTATCTTTAGCAAAAGAAAAACAGCTGGACAACATACCGCCAGCTGCCTAGTATTTTTACCCGACTGTTAGATCAAATCGGAACTATTACAAATAATTATCGGGTGCATTATAATGGTGAACATATCCTTTAATTTCCATTATTCCTGAGCTAGTAAGCTGTTAATAAATTTCTCATATTTGCTTACCAAATTTCCTTCAAACCCTGTATATCTCTTGAGTACTTTACCGTAACTATCCGTAATAAGTGTTGTAGGTATAGCCCCATCAAATGGGAAGATATCATCGATCCGGGTATTAGCTACATCTGGCACCCAAAGTTGTTCCCAGGGCATTTCTTCCTCTGCTTCAGCTTTCAACCAATCTGCTTTTTTCCTGTCCACGGAAACAGATACCATTCGTACGTCCGGGTGACGCTCCAGCTTTCGATGCAACTCTTTTAATAAGGGTATTTCCTTTCTACATGGACCACACCATGAAGCCCAAAGAATAACAATGTTCAATTTCCTGGTGGAATCAATGACCGGCTTTTCCATATCTTCTCTGTTTTTCATAAGGGTAGCGCGGTTCAGCAATTTGGTTTCCCGAAAGTTCAACCGGGTCATGACTTTTTTTGCGCCGGGAGATCGCTGGACTGTTTCGTCAAAACATGCCATTAACTTCCTGGCTTGCGCGCTGGAAAACATGGCCAGATTCTTGTTTAATTCGTGTAAGAAATAGTATGAATAGGGATAATGCTTTACTTTCCCCTCCAGTTGTAAGAATATAGAATCCGTTATTGTCTCGCCGCTTACGAAATCTTCATTGTACATCACGTCGTTTTGTTTGCTCCCAGTGATCAACTTATCTGGATATACCAGCATCAATTTTTCAGGAAGTTTAACATTGACTGTTTCAAACTTCTTCAGCATTCCTTCAATTACCATTTTATCTCCAGGTGATGCCATAAAATAAGGCAACATAAGGCCTCCACCATTCAACTTTTTATTAGTGCGGAACTGGAAGAGCCTCCGGTTCTCAGTGCTATCCAAATGTTCGAAGGTAAACAATGCTGGTTCAGTGTAAATGCCCGGTTTGATGACAAATGAAAATCGGCCGTTGCGGGAGTATGTTGAATCAAGCTTATTACTCTTTCCGTCGAGGAGGTAGATTTTCCCATCGGGCAGGCTACTTAACTCTCCAATTATCTCTATGTCAATTTTTGAATTCCTGGAACAGCCTGCTAGCAGAAGTAAAGACATAAAAACAGGCAATATTAACAAGGACTTAATTAATCTCATACACTTTAAATATATATAAATAATTAAATCTGAGCTTGCTTAGAAATATTGACGCCTTCTTACAAATTTCCTTCTGTTTTCTTAAGCAAGCCCAGCCTAATATGGAAGCTGACTACAATTCGCTGCACCTACTTTGTCCACCATTGGAAGTTAGCTCTACTGCTCCTAACTCGGTCACGCAAAAGCAATAAGGTACCAAGCTTCCCCCAACTTGAAAGTATTTCGTGTCACAATTGCCTTTGAATGTCACCCAATTCCCGTCAGTTCCCTGCACTGAAAGTGTGCACGCCGTCGTTGGGTCTTTACAGAAAATGCCGCTTGAGCCTGTAGGTCCGTCTCCACCTAGTACTTTTTTAAGCTCCTCCCTGGTGAGTAGTTCGTTAGCCTCGACGTTCAAGGTCTTAAGCTTTAGTTTTACCTTTTTCATGTTTATTAAATATTAAGGTTTTAGGAAAAATGGGTTAAGACAAGCACCGGGAAACACCGTTATTAGAGGTGATTTCAATATAGTCTCCCAATTGCACATCACAGAAACATTTCCAGGAAGATAAGCTAACTTTACAGTGACCGTCTCTGTAGGTTGAATTACCAGAGCTGTCTATGAACACAATCCTGCAATCCCTACCTTCATTACATGCACCAGATCCCGAACTACCTGTGTCATCGCCACCAAATACCTGTTTCAGTTGTTCCCGGGATAGTACTTCCTGTGTAGAAAATAATAACGTTTTCAATTTCAATTTTTTCATGAAAATCTATATTTAATTGTGAAAGAATAAAAGATGTAACTATTATTATTCAGCCAGAAAGTATTTCAGATCGTTGACTGAATAGATGTCCGGGAGTTTATAACCGTTCACAAAGAAAGTAGGCGTAGCGTCGATTTTCATATTATTGCACCATTCCCGCATGGCTTTTACTTTATTTTCCTGGGCGGCCAACTCCTCCTCCATCGGATATTTGGTGGCGAAATTTTCATAATGTTTACTTTCCGGCAAGTACCAATCGTCCAGCGCCTGCCTTATTGTAGTATCAGACTGGCTTTTTTCTGCAATTGCAAGCAGGTGCTTCACCGGCCAGGCCCTCTCATCTTCAACGTCTGTAGATGCATTAAAGATGATCTGAACCTGTACTTCAGGGTTATTGTCTACTAAAGTTTCCATCGGAGCATGCGCCTTGGAACACGGCCCGCAATAAGGGTTACATACTTTTACGATCTTGTACTTACCTTCACGATTGCCAAGGGTAATACCGAGGCTGTCTGTGCTATATTGAATTTTCGTTTGCCTGCTCAATAGTGCATCAAATATTTGGGTATTATGCTTTAATTTTTGCAACTCCCTTGCATTCCATTTGGATGATTTGGCTTCTTTTAATTTAGGCATCATTACGCTAACCATCAGAAACGTCAGTAGAAAGCTGGCAGCTATCGGCATCAAGGCTTGAATCATCATAGTGGCCGTCTCAAAACGAATGTCACCCAGGATAGGAATCATTGATATCAATTGTGCTGCTAGAACCGCTTGTACGGTTAGACATAATGTGCACCATTGCCTAGCTATGCGCCATTGGTAGTATAGGGAAAAAAATACATATGGTACTGCTGCCAGGCTGAAAAATGCTAGCCACGTCATCACCGGATTAACTGATAACCCGTTGAACAGGAATACAAGTGCCTGACCGCTAAAATATGTGAAACCTAATATGCTCCAGTTTGTTCCTAAAAAGTCTGCGCCTTTTGATTGAAGTACCGCCTCGCAATTCGTTTTTTTGCCAACAGTACATATCTGCCGTAAAACGGGATTGTGCACATCGAGCTCCATCCAAAGCAATAGAATTGTTACGATAAACCCTATTCCCGTCAGGATAGCAAATATGGCAGGTAACAATGTCGCTGGCCACGACCTTATCAAAGTGCTGATGCAGCTGACAATTAAAGCCAAAGGTATGAACAGGAATGAAAGGTATCGGATGAGATTAATCCGTTTTTCTTTCCATTTATTTTTCAGGTAGTTTTTTTCCCCCGAAGCGTTTGTTGCATCTGCAACCAAGGCGATTCGAGAATGCCATCGACCCTTAAATTTAGCTAGGGGGATCCATTCCCAGGTTTTTGTGCC
Organism: Chitinophaga rhizosphaerae; assembly: GCF_003958645.1. Taxonomy (GTDB): domain Bacteria; phylum Bacteroidota; class Bacteroidia; order Chitinophagales; family Chitinophagaceae; genus Chitinophaga; species Chitinophaga rhizosphaerae. The sequence goes on along the minus strand of NZ_RXLO01000011.1, from coordinate 182,970 downwards.
TGCATGATACAAATACACCTCTTCCCTTCGGATCTCTTTAACGATGGCAAATAACTCATCCGGTCTCCGGTTGTCCATTATCTGGACGATAAAAGGCATTGGAATATTTTCCACATCGCCTTCTTTTCTTTCAAATGATAGATTAGCTACTCCGTACTGCGTGAGGATATCGCTTATGCTTAGGAGACTAGGGAAGTCTGGATGATTGTACAGATTATCTTTAAGGGTGGTGAGCGTTACATTAACTTGTAATAAAGACAAGAATTCCTGCAACACTTCTACACATTTTTCATTTTGTGATAAGAGCTTACTAATCATGATTACATGCGCAATTATTGGTAAAATTAGTGACTATCATTCCGATATAATCGGAGTGAAAAAAGCATTTCCCCTCCCTTTATATTTTTCATTTTTTCATTACTAATGGTTTCATCAAAAAGGGAATCTACCATTCTGCCTTCCTTTTCATAATAATAGCATCTTCGCTTTCTACAGTATTTAATTGGAAATCCAACTTCCTTCATTGCATTGATATATTCGTTGAGGGTGCTTACGCTAATATTCAGCTTTCTGGCCAGGTTCCTTTGTCCTCCAGACACTTTGGATGCTATCAGGTGATCAAGAAACTTTATTTTTTGCCAATAATTCTGAAATGACATAGTACATTTTCTTTAATTAATATTAATCGTTGCGGGAGGACATGTTTTTAACTGTATTATGATATAATCTTTCCAGTAGCCTCATGTCTTTTGTAATGATGATAGCATTGGCCGTCAGCGCGTCTTTAAAAGGTATCTGTCGCTTGTTGCTCGTAACGAGTTGTAGATCGGTTTGAATAGTAGCGAGAAAACCACTATCAGTTGGAACAGGGGAAATGTAATCCAATTTTCCGTTCACAAAACCAAACTCCTGGTATGGATAGGCATCCAATCTCAACTGGACGGTGAGACCGGAATGAATCTTGCCGAAATTATGTTGAGAAAGAATGGCTTCAAATCGGAATCGGCTGTCTTTCGGCTTTATGTAGCCCAATACCCTCCCTGCATCTAATATCTGATTTTCCTGTACTGGAAGGGTAAAAACAACCCTACCTGAGATGGGGGCCTCTATTACATACAACTTTTTCCAATTGTCAATACTGCTTTTCAATGTCAATAATGCCTGCCTGAATATCACTAATTGTTCCCTTCGATCGTGCTGCAATTGGTCTAGTTCTGCTGTCTTGCTTCGAATGGAAGCCTCCGCAGTAAGTAGCGAATTTTGCAATTGGGGGGCTGCCATTTGTTGGTTAAGATAATTGGTATACTCCCTTCGATATTCCTCTTGCGACAAGACACGTTCTTTTGCCAATGTATCCTTTATTCTGTAATTAACTTCTGCGACTTTCATCAGTTCTTCGGTAATTCCCTTTTGCATTTGTATAATCTGCCGGCTTTGTTCCAAGGCTGCCAAATCGCGGTGCAATGCGCTTTCCTTATTATCAAAAAATCCATTTATATTATAGTCACTAAAATTCCGGGCAGCAGTAATAAACTGACTATATTCTCCCTGGACTTCTCCCAGGTTTGTAAACTTTTCAGTACATACGGCTACTGCCTGCCGATAAATTCCGGCATCAAGCAATGATAAGCTGCTGTCCAATAGTTTGCAGAGCCGCATCAATTCGAAGCTATTACCTGTGCTGCCAATAAAGCCAATCACCTGATGTTCATTCACTTCCTGGTGATTTTCAACGAATAACTTGATCAACCTCCCCTGTTGCCTGGAGGTGATCTCCTTTGGTGCATTTTCAGCCGTTAATCTTGCTCTTGCCTCTATGATGTCAGGATATCGAATGAACCAGCTACCTATAAGCAACAATAAGAGAACAGAGAGAAATAGCTGCATTGCCCATCTTTCCAGCAGCCCTGGCCGTTCATCAATTAATTCCTGTGACATTTCTGAACGACGTTGAATGGCATCATCCGATTTCCTGGGAGGATTCTGCTCTTTGGGTACTTCCTTCACGATTTCATATATTTCTCGATATTTTGGTTCCATTTAAGTTAGAATATGAAGTGATAACGGATGTGAATTAATCTCCCAACTCAAGCTGGTTTTTAACAAGTTCGTAATAGCGGCCTTTCATCATGGATAGTTGATAGTGGTTCCCTTCTTCGGCAATTTTCCCGTCTTCCAATACAATGATATTATCGGCATTTTGCACAGTGCTCAACCGGTGAGCTACCACAACCACCGTTCTTCCTGCAAAGAAATCATTCAGATTTTCAGTGATTATCTTTTCGTTGTTGGCATCCAGAGAGTTGGTGGCTTCATCAAAAAGGAGATAATGCGGATCTTTATAAATAGCCCTTGCTATTAGCAACCGCTGATGCTGCCCCTTGCTAATACCAGTGCCGTCAGCGCCCAGTTGCGTGTTAAATCCATTTGGCAAAGAATCAATAAATGGGAGAATGTTGGCAACCCGGCAACTGCGGATCAAATTTTTATGATCAATATCCTCAACTCCTACTGCAATGTTTCGTGCTACAGTATCATTGAACATAAAACCATCCTGCATTACAGTGCCGCAGGTACTGCGCCAGTAAGATGGACTGATATAGCGGAAGTTGGCATCGCCTACTTCTATTTCGCCATCATAATCTTCATAAAGTTTCAGGAGTAGCTTTAAAATTGTAGTTTTTCCGCTTCCGCTTGCTCCTACAATTGCTGTAACCTTTCCTTCGGGGATATTGAAAGATACATTGTCCAATACGGGCTCATTTCCCGCGCCGGGATATCGAAATGAAAGGTTCTCCACCCTGATTGTTTTATTTTCCGGCAATTCGGTAACAAAGGTTTTTTCCCTTGGTTCTTCATCCGCCATAGAATGTATTTCATTAAGGCGCTCCATGCTGATCTTTGAATCTTGATAATTTTGTACCAAATTTATGAACTGTTCTACAGGGCCACTTAACTGACCAATTATATATTGAACGGCAAGCATTGCGCCCAGCGTTAACGAACCGGAAACCACCAACTGCGCTACCATAAAGCTGATGATAATATCCTTCCCCTGGTTGATCATCAGAGCGCCCGTATTTTGCCATTGAGAATAATTTAGGCTTTTGAACTGCAGTCTGAAGATTTTAACCTGCACATTTTCCCATTCCCAACGTCTTAGCTGTTCCGCATTATTCAACCTGATCTCGGTCATTCCCTGCATCAATTGCAGCGTCGCGTTGTTTTCCTGGGAAGAGATATGAAATGTTTCATAATTAAGACGTCGTCTTATACTTAGGAATATTCTTATCCAACCAAAATAAGCCAGGTTCCCGATGGCGAATACAAAGAAGATCTGCGGATTGTATAAAATCAGTATGACAGCATAGACAAAGAACATGATAATTGAAAAAATGAAAGTCACTGCCTGTCCAGTCAAGAAAGACTGAATCTGGCGATTGTCATTTATTCGTTGCATAGTATCCCCCACCTTATGTGTCTCGAAATATGAAAGGGGAAGTCTGGTAACTTTAATCCAGAAATCGGACAAGATCGCGATGTTAATTCCATTAGAAATCCTCATCTGCAGCCGGCTTCTGATGAAGCCAATTAATACAGAACTAAAAGTGAGTGTTAGCTGGGCAATTAATACCAGGGTAATGTATTGGAGGTTTTTTGTGTTAATGCCTGTGTCTACTAGACTTTGTGTAAGGAAAGGAAGTATCAGTTGCAGTAGTGCTCCTACCAGCAAGGATACTAGCACCTGCGCAAGCCGGGCTTTATTGGGACTAAGGTAGCTAGCGATGGTCCCCCAATGTAACTTTCTATCTTTTTCTCCTTCATTTTCGTAGAAGGATGGAGAAGGCTCCAGTAAGAGCACTGTTCCTGTATCTTCCCCTCCTTGGCTGTTAGAGGTCCAGTTCTTTAGGAATTCAGGTATGCTAAGTTTAATAATACCAACTCGGGGATCGGCTATTTTTACATGTTTTTTCCCAATATGTAATAATACTACAAAGTGATTTTGATTCCAATGCAGAACGGATGGTTGCGGAACCAGCCGCAACTTATTAAGGTTAACTTGGACCCCACGTGTCCGGAAACCAAGCTTTTCCGCCGCTTCACTGATTGCGAGTAACGACACCCCCTCGCGGTTAAAACCTGCTATTTTTCTCAGAGTATCGGTATTATAGTGCCTGCCATAGTATTTTGCAATCATCCTCAAACAGGTTGGGCCGCAATCCATGGTATTCAGTTGCTGATAGAATGTGAAACGCATGAAAACAAATGGTTAAATATTAAAGGTTTATTCTTCGACAGGACATTAACAACTATCAGAGTTAAGTTTCTTTCGAATATTCTATAAGCAGAGGGGTATATAGCCCTAGACTATATGTTCTGAGGATCCTTAGTAATAGATTTTTTTTGAAAGGTTGCTTGATAAATACCACATAAGCTTTATTGCGTCCGGGTCCATTTATATTCGAAGGCATAGTATTTTGGATTAATTAATATAATAATTTCATATTGTCGATATACGGGGTTACAATCGACTTCTTGCACTTTTTAACCACTTAAGTAGGTTATTAGCTGGGTTCATATCGAAAGTTGGTGAGCTTCTGATTTCTATTGAAGGGGGTATTATTAGATTTCAACGATCCGATAAACCTGTGCAAAGTAGATAAAAGTTGAAATGGCTATCAATATAGCATATTCTCCCGTATCCAAAGGTTAATAAGGAACATTGTCATGCCTATAAACCCTGCCTACAAAATCATCGCTAGTTCGCGGTGTTGGAAAATCAATTCCATCGCCAAATAAATTATAGCTGTCATGTATCATAGCGGAATGCTTTACCTGTGGGTAAATATTCTGAGCCAAAAATATCTGGTCCATGCCTTTTATACTTTTATATGGAAAATGATCAATTAACTCTTTTATCCCGTCAATATTTGTGCAGCCCCACATTCCTCCCATGATTAATGCAGTGTGTTGTTGATGATCGCGCATTATATGAAAATGGCGTCCTGATCTCACCCACTGTTTAACAGCACTTACCTCTCGGTCAGAAATTCTTGAGTCAGCATCTCTGCATATCATAATATCGGCATCCTCTGCGGCATAAAAACGCCAAAACAAACCAGCAAATGGTTCAGCGGGATCCATTAATACAATCTCGGCTTCATTTTCTCCAATGCTATCAATCAAATCATTAGAAGAGCTTTTGTCAATATAAAATCTACAATTCCATCCTGGGTAAAAATACTTGGCTAGTTGAATGTTCTTTATTGCTCCAACCCAATACATTGGATTAGACCCCCATAAGGAAAAGGATATTATTTTCTTAAGCTTCCTATCGAAATCCCTAGCATCTTGCTTCTTTACCCAAATATAGTTTGGCAATTTAGATAGACTGTTAATTAGGCGTCGGTCTTTTGTCCATAAGGAAGTTTGATTTTCGTGATAACCGAAGAAGTCTACTCTTTCATATTCATTTATTTCGACTTTAGACCAATTTAATTCATCGTGTTCAGTATTGTGCGCCACAATTATTGCGCAATTCATTTCAATGAAATATTGCAATACTTTATGTCTGGAAGATGGGTGCCCATCGATAAACACCATGTCGCATTCGTTAAACTCTAGTTCTTTCCAATCTTCCTCTCCTGGACTCATTATTAATGTCCATTGGGGGGAGCTACTGTATAATTCTTTAAGTAATTCACCCCATGATTCATTTATCTCCTTCGCCACATCTTGGCCCTGCTCAATAGTAATTACAGTTTTACATTTATTTAATAGCAATGAAGTTGACCAAAATCCCCCACCAAATTCTATCACATGCTGTATGTTCGAAGTATTAATGATGTCATTAAGTAAATCTATGTGGGTTCCGCATCTATAAGAATAGTCATCCCTTATTTTAATGTCACATAGTGTACTTTTTAACTCTTCAAAGGATTTATCTCTCCAATTTTCGGCCCATTCTTTTCTTATATTCATGACGTTGTATTTTTTGCTGCAAGATTCATATTTAATATTTCTAAATATTGAATTGTTGACGCCTTTTAGCTAGGTAAAGAATGCTTTGAATTAACTTCTCGGCCATTCTAAATTGTAATACACTTGCTGTTAACGCTCTGAAGTTTTTGTTTTTGGGGAAGTTTTAACTAGATGTTAGTTAGAATTCATTCAAAAACTACGAACGCGTCGATTTAAATTTGATTCTCCTTTCAATTAAAAAGAGAGATAAACTATAAAGTCAAGTACTTGTGTGGGTTGTCGTATCTTAGAATGGCCCAAATCATATTCAATGGATTCAAGGTTGTTAGCAGACGCTTCTTCTGATCTTTAATGTAATTGAAGCGTTTCGAGTATTCGTTATCTTGAATGGCTCTGCAGATAGTTTCAGCAGCTACTTCAGGTTGAGAAATGTCGATCCGGATAAATGATCTATCGTCAATGAAGGTTTCAATGTTCGTACATCCATCATAAAAGCATAAACTTTCTGCGAGAATTGGATCTACAATTTTTTCCGTGAAATAGTTCTCAAGAAATGAATTTTCACAAGTAAAATGATAGCAATATGGCAATAATCCCTCGAACTTATATTTCAATTCACCGCGGTAGTTTTCAAGCAAATGAAGGAATTTTCCATTGTATGATTTTCCATAGATATCGAATCCTTCTTCAATTATTCTATCAAGATAGTGAATGAAAATACTTCTGCGTTGATGCCCTTCTAGCCACCCTAAATCACTGGTGACCGTTGATAGTAATTTTTGTTTTTCATAACTCCTGAATAGTATAGTTTCATATGTAGGCTCCTTAATCCAAAAGGATAATGGAAGGTATATTGAGGATATATTGTTAGTTGTATTGCGATGATGCTCGGACTGAGGCGGTTCGGTGTATATGGTGATGGAGTCATTCCTGTTATACGGCAAATGATTTCCACTTGGGGAGGTTAATACAACCGCTACATCGAATGGCGCTTTGTCAGTAAAAGTAAGATTCTTCCATTCCGCTTTTCCAAAACCATATCTTCGTATATCTTCCAAAAGTGCGGAATCATTTTTCCAAAAGCATGTAACATATATTTTTAACATTTTTTCATAGTTGGAATAGTTTCTCAAGATTCTGGGATTTCCGGAATTGTGACGGTGCGTAACGTTATGTCACATGCGAATCGAGTATTTCTCTATAATTCTCAAATCGTCTATTGGTATCTTGAAAGTATGAGGTAATTAACCCTTTTACTTTATTGTTTCTTTCTGTAGCATCAGAATACCCAAACTCTGTTTGGACGGATATAAAAGGATGTAGGATCATTTTGTTTCCGGTCATTTCGGAGAGCTTGTTGTCAGCAGGCGAGCAGTCTTCGTCACACGACTCATTTAGTATTACACGAAAAAATTTCTTGAATATAACTGTGAACTGTAGACACCAAAACCAATCTGTCCAGTAACGGTTCTTTGTAATTGGGACAACTGACCCGCAACCTCCAATACCACCTGCTAGTATATCACATCCTTGCTCATGTGCTTCAAGTATGTTTGAAATTAAATATTGCTTATTATAGTGTTCGGTAAAGGTGTGATCATCTTCACATACTACAATAACATCATCATCTGATTGAATTGCGATTTCAATAACTTTCCTAAGGCTATTCCACAAGCCTATATGTCCATAATCGTGTTCACACGCATCCACTATAATTACATTAAACTCTGGTCTGTCTTTAAACTGTGACTCAATATGGATTCGCCTATCGGTTCTTTTCTTCAGATTTATCACATATACTGGCAGATTAACACTATCTAATTCATCCGAATTGCATTCATCACCTTCAGGCTTGAACATTAGGTGCTTGCTTACGTTACTTAAACATTTCAATTTATTCTGACTTGCTTCGAATAGCGTATTTATTTTATCTTTTTCATTATTCTTTGGCGTTACGTCAGAATAACCAAAATCCCTTTGCACTGAAATACATTTGGATGTAACAAATATTCTGTTGGATAATGACGATATAAGGAGGTCAGCATTATCCTGGCCGGTGAATTTTGCATTAAGAATAGCATCATAGAAGTTACGAAAAATAACGGTAAATTGCATTCCAGTAAACTTCTCTATATAAGTTACCTGCTCATTTATATACAACATGCCCATCGACCAGCTAACTCCTCCAGACAAGATATCTGCTTTTCGTTTTGTGGCTTCTTTTATTGAATCGATCAAAATAGTCACATTGTACTGATCGGTAAAAATATGATCGTCCTCACAGAGTATGAAGTAGTCGTCATTAGCATATACCCTTTCTTTAACAATTTTGCAGATCGTCTGCCACAATCCTAAAGGACCATAGTCCTGCTCGACTCCTTCAATTATATGCAGCTTAAATTCTGGCTTGTCCGAAAATTCATGAACAATGCTAGTTCTTCGATCCATTCGCTTTTTCAAATTAATAGCGAAGACATTTAATATATCCATAGCATTTTACAATGTTCATAGTAAACGAAAAATAAGCTTATACTTGCGTCCTCCGCAGTAGGATTAGTGGTTGCATTTTAATATAAGTCCTGAGTTGCACCTTAGAAACGGTGTCAACATTTCAGGAAATGCAATATTTTAGAGGGGAAATCTGCAAGACACTCCCCCGAATAGTTATGAAGTATGTATTGTATGGGGGTTTCCAGGGCAAAAGTTTCTTCTGTTAATATGGGAATGGGCGTTTGGGTTCATATTATAAAACAATTTTGGGTTTACTGATTTATGCTTTTGATTAATAGAAACTTAAAACACTGGATTATTTGTGTCGGTCAAATTTAAGCTTCCCTCAGTTTGCAGTGCAATAACAATTTTGACCGATACTGATGTTATTTTTGCAAACGTTGGGCCTGAGGGCTCAGTAATTTAATTCAATCACACATCGGTAGACTGAAAAGCATGAAGAATTCTACGTTTTGTCAACTAATGGCAAATGGCAATTGAATGGTGGAATCTACATTATATAGCGTACGAAATTGTAATTGAACTTTGCTTAAGACCGAATAAAAGCAATCAAATATTAAGGGGACCTGTCGAAATTTGAAAAGACATTCCCGCTTTCATAGCGGATTCCGATGGATTATTAAAGTTCCCAGTGGAATTATAAAAATCCCCAAAAATTGGTCGAGCAGGGTTAGAGAAAAATCTCTAACTTAAATGGCACAATCATGAAAAAAGTACGATTCACAGAAACCCCAATTATTTCCATCCTTAAACAGCAGGAGTCAGGCATGTCCATCAAGGATCTGGCGTGAGAGCATGGCGTCAGCGAAGCCAGTATTTACAACTGGAAGGCAAAGAATGGTGGAATGGAAGCCAATGAGGTCAAGCGGATGAAGGAACTGGAGGAGGAAAACAACCGTCTCAAGCGGATTGTGGTCAACCTCACCCTGGAGAATGACGCTATAAAGAACGTCCTGAAAAAAAAGTACGGCGTTGTACATCCAGCCCGGCAATCCGGTACAAAATGCTTTTATTGAACGAAATAATGGCTCTTTGAGAAGGGAACTTTTAGATGCTTATCATTTCTTCACCTTACAGGAAATTAGGCTAATGGCGGAAGAATGGCAGCAGGACTATAACTGTTCGAAGCCCCACCAGGCACTCGGTTTGTCCCCCCCTTGAATACGACAACAGGTACGAAATAATTGCAAACCCCGTTGCCAATGTAGATGTAGACAAACGCAGGCAAACGTTCCCCTTCGGTACAGATCGGATGACCAGGTTATCCCGGAACCAACCGATCGCATTCTTTATTCGCCATGAACATCCCCGGCGAGCAGATGAATAGCGGTATCACCGACCTGAACGTCGGGTTTACCGGAATTAAGGATCAGTAATACAGCTCCAGCGTTCCGCCCTTTACCAGTTGACCGTGATCTATACTGTAGGCCGTGAGCTCATTACCGTTCCATTTCGCGGTTCTGATGATGGCGTCCGCGGTTTGCCGGTTATAGGTCTTTATCCTAAATGTCTTTCCGTTAGCCAGGTGAATCCGGATTTCGTCGAACAGCGGCGAGGTGATTTCATATACCGGCTCCCCTACAACCAACGGAAACAGCCCCGTGGCGGCAAATACATACCATCCACACATCGTGCCGTCGTCCTCATCCATCTCGGGAAGAAATCCTTGCACGTCGTTCTTGAAGATACGGCTGGTAATAGGCGTGGGATATTCTGCATTTCCGCCGTAAATGTGCTTCATTTCCTCGGTCAACATCCGGGTAACGATTTTTTGGCTCAATTCCGGGTATCCCAGGCGGTTAAAGATAAACGGCGCATGAATGCCGGCTTCCGCGCCCTGGTTATTTAAACTGGCGGAAAAGAAATAATCCAATTGCTTCATGATCGTGCTGTTGCCCCCGCTGCCGGCGGTCATGACATCCAGGTACTGGGGCACCGCCCAGCGGTATTGCCAACGTGTGCCCTGGTACAGCCCGCTTTTCCGCATATTTCCGAATGTGCTGTCTATGTTTTTGAAATCTTTGTCCCAGGTAACCGTAAACAGCTCTTTCGCGCGCCGGCCATAGTTTCGCTCATCTTCCCGGCGGCCGGTTTCACCGGCGATATTGCTGAGCGCCCAGAGGTCGATGCAGGTTTCAAAAGCCTGGTCGGGCCGCTCGGCGCGGAGGCTATCCACTTCACTTTTGATGGCCGTGTATACGGCGTCGAAGTTTATGCCTTTAATCCCTTTCCGGTACGCATCCAGCAATACGGCGATCGTATGTTCCGTTCTTACGGTGGGAGTGGATTCAAACGGGGTGGCCCAGTTCTTTTTTCCGAATTCGTATAATTTCAGCAACGACTGGCAGAAATCGCTCATTCTTTCAGGGTCGAGCAGGGTAATAAGGGGGAACTTCGTCCGGTAATTATCCCACATCGACCAGGAGCTGTAGTATGTAAAACCTTCCACATGCTGTACCGTGCCGTTCGTGGCCAGGAATTTCCCGTTCCGGGACGTGGTATTGGCTGGGCTGAGGAATACCCGGTACAGGGAGGTGTAGAATAAGGTCCGGTCGCTGGGGGAACCGCCTTTGATATCTACCCGGCCCAGCATTTTTTCCCATTCGGCGGCGGCTGCCTGCCTGATGCGCCCGAAGGATTTTCGTGCCAGCGCTTTATTCTCCATGGCCGCGGCCTCCTCATCGATCGCCGATAGCGCGATCCTGACTTCTACAGGCGCGCCGGTACTTTTTCCGAAACTCAGTTCCAGTTTATTTTTATCGTGGGAAAGAAGGGTGAACGATTGGCTGGCAACCAAATGGAAAAACAGTTTATAGGTACCCGCGTTGCAAGTGGTACCGGCCACAATATACCCGGAAATTTCCCTGTCAGACATGACCTGTGCCGATGCGTCCCGCACGCTTGTGAACGAAGAAGCGGCATTTAGGCTAAAGAACATTTCAGTGCCTTTAGGATACAGGAATTTTTCCACCGCTACATTGTTGCCGGCCGTCAATTCAGCTGCTATTCCATTGCTCAGCGTAACGGCATAGTAGCCTGGCCGGGCTTTTTCCGTGGCTTTCAGTAACTGCAGGACGCTGTCTTTCAAGGCGGGCTTGATACTGAAATGTCCGCCGTTGCCGCCACACCCGATACCAGACAACCGGTTGACGGAAAAACCCGAGATTGTAGTCACGGCGTAATCATAGCCGCTATGACTTCTCGGCCTGGTGTCCGGGCAAACCCGCGCCATTCCGTAGGGAACGCAGGCTGCGGGGTCTAGCTGACCGTGATCGCCGCTTGTACCAATAAAAAGGTCAACCAAATCGGTCTTCCGTTGCGCCAGGGCACTTGAAGCGACGCAAATAGCGGCACAGCCTACCAGAGCCCATCTCTTAATTCTAAACATAAAAAAAAGTATACTTCCGGATGATGATTGGATTTTCCGGGCTTACCTGGGCGCAACGTCTACACGGAGGGTGTCTGCCAGCTGCCGCTTGTCATCGGTGACAATGAAATTTTGCGAACGGGCCGGCCTGATCCGGATGGAACGGGATTGCGCTCCATTATTCCACCTGTAATCTCCCGGCCAGGATGCCGATATTTTCACGGATTGTCCACGTCGTACCATTTGAGTGGAAGAGCGGTTCACATCTTTCATGATCGTAAACTGGTCGGCTACAACACTGTCTCGCCGGATGAATTTAGCATCGAGCCGGTTGTCTTCCACTTCCAGGTACAACATACCGCCATCGTTCATGGAATAGGGCATGGCGTTGTGCGGATAATCTTTCTGGATGTGACCGCTGGCGCCGGCAGATCCGGCAACTACGTAAACGGTCCCTTTATCCGCCGCGCCCGACGCGGTGAAATACGGAGCGGAGTTTTCGCTGCCGTCATATTTCCCGCTGGATGAACTAACGGCATGAACGCTTTCATTATAATCCTCTTCCATCCCATAGTGGCCGTGCATCAGCCTGGATCTTTCGTAATTGTGGCTATGGCCGCACAGCACAAGATCTACACCGAGGCGTTCCAGTATCTTGATAAAATTTTCGCGGATTAGCCGGAGCTCCCCTTCCTTGTCTGAATTATGGCTTCCCATGGTGAAGGGAGGATGGTGCCAATAGGCAATAACCCATTGGCTGGTATTGGCGGCAAGGTCTTGTTTGATCCACGAAACCTGTGGCCCGAGCGTATCGTACAGCCTTTGCTTCATGTCAGTCTCCGTTCCGTAGGAGTCCAGCGAAAGAAAATGGATATTTCCCCAATTGTAAGAATAATAAGCTTCCGTGCCGGATGGGACCCCGCCACATTCTGCAGCGGTGGGCATTGTGAAATTCCTGTAATATGCACCATCCCGCGACGCAGGAGATGAACTGTAGTAGTCATGGTTGCCCGGCGCGGGGAACAGGACATGGTTCTTCAGGATGGTACCTTCGTAAGCGGGAAAGAAATTCTTCGAATATTCCGAATCCTTGCCGCTGGAGTAGGCGTTGTCGCCCAGCAGCAACATGATTTCTGCAGGTTGGTTGCCAGTCAAACGCAGATAGGAATTCAACGTGCCAGCTTGATAACCTTTGCTGTTGGTACCACAGTCCCCGAACGCTGCGATTCTTATTTTCCGCTTTGAGGACGCCGGGGGAGCGGTTCGGAAGAAATTGTCGTTCCCTTTTTGAAGTGTCTTATTGTTGCTAACAATCCGGTAAAAATATTTCGTGTCAGGAAGCAGGCCGGTAACCCGGACGATATGCTCCGTGGTAATTTCACCGGACTTAAAACGCCATTTGAACTTCCTGGCCGTGGCACCGACTTCCACATATGAATCGGCAGGTATATTCGTGCGCCACCTGATGGTTACCGCAGTTCCACTGCCCATTTGCAGATAAGGCCCCCTGATCAGTTGGAGGCTGCTGTCTGCCTTCGGGGAATTGGGAACCTGCGGGCTTCCAGCCACGGCGAATCCATTAAGTACGATCGCCAGGATCGGAAAAACAATTATACGGGCCTTCAGTTGCATGTGCATCATATTTATTTCAACTACCACAAGGCGTTAGCCGCCATGGTAAACATTGTGGCCAAAATTAGCGAAGCGATCATTGCGGCATCTCATTGATATTATTGAAATGCGATGCTTTTTTTGCCATATGGATTTAACGGACTGTACCATACATACGCTGCCATTCCCATATTTTAATTTTCTGTTAAAAAAACATCCGTTAAGAAGTATTATGCATCGATGACAGTGGCGGCGGCTGGCACGCAAGGCATATGTATATGCAGGTTGCTGGCGGCGAAAAATCCGGCAGCAATGCCTATCCGTATCACGTTAGCATTTCGGCCACCCGTCTGTACCAAATACTTCGTGGCACTCGCCAATCACCCCATTTACACTGGTTTTCGAAAATACGGGAGTGCTGACGGAAAAAATGGGCAAACTGGATACTCTTCCGGTTTGCCCATTTTCAGGCCATCAAATACCCTGCCTTTGTTACACCAGGTGCCTACTTCGCATACGCATCCGCCTTATCCTGGAACTTTTTCAGAAACTCCGTTGGGGAGCAGCCTTTTATATCCCTGAAATGTTTATTGAAGTTGGAAAGATTGTTGTACCCGCATTCATAACAGGCGCCCGAAACATTATGCGCCCCCTCCAGCAATAATTTACCGGCATAACCTATCCTCACTTCCTGAATAACATCTGTTAGCGTTTTATTTGTTTTCTGTTTGAAAAAGCGGCAAAATCCGGTGGTTGACATATGTACGAGCGCAGCCACTTCCTGCAGGGATATTTCATTCCGGAAATTGCTATAGACATAGTTGAGCACCTCCCTGATCTTATGGCCATCAGCAAATGTTTCTTTACTATTGTAATAAGGAGAGGATAAAACCTGGTAATTACTTGTTATTGTCAGTAAATGTAACAGCTGCAGGAAAGTAACGATCCGGTTGAAATCATTATCCGTCAACATTTGCCGGATGAATACCCGCGCTTTCCCGACCGTATCTCCGGTAAACAGGACTCCCCTCGCAGCAAGACTGAACAATTCTTTCAGTGGTTTCATTTCCGGGATCTCCAGCATTTCGCTGCCCAAAAAGTCGGGCATGAAATGGATCACATAGACTCGTGGTTCATCGGCAGGATCTTTTACTTCCTGGTACTGCCAGCAATGTGGCAGATAACTGCCCAGCAGCACAAGTTCAGGCGTATCGAACGGCTCGATGGAATCACCAATCAGCCGCTTTCCCCTGCAGTTTTCAATCAGGGCAATTTCAAAATGAACATGGCTCTTGAAAGTAGTATACCGCTTCATTTCCAGTGTTTTCACAGTTACAGTGAAAGACTGGTTGCCGGGGAATACAAAATTTTCGAATATCTGTTTCATTGTTCAACTATCATTTTCTCAAGACGCCATTCCCGGGTCCGGCGCAATCGGATAGCGCTTTATATGTATAAGACTGGCGGCCAGAGAAAAGGACACCCTTCACCCTGACTTTTATCATACGAAGCGTCTCCCACAGCTACAATCGAATGAGGGAAGCGTTCGCTTTGTCATTATTTTACACCTACTTGCTCCGTGATCCATACCTGCCCCTCCAACTGCCAGGCAGGGTCTGGAATGATGTTGAGCCATGTCAGCAGTAACAGCGGCAAATCCTTTCCCGCCGGAACCAGACTGGATAAATTGCTGGAAACCGGCGGATTCAGCACAGTGGAAAAAGGTTCCCACAAATATGTGCCGGACGGAGAGCCCTGTAATTTGAAGTCGTATTCCAGCAGCGACCTGTCTTTGAAAACCGCACCCGCACCATCGGTGGCCGGCCAGTAACCGAGCAGGAAATCGCGGAAAGGATGGTCGTCGCGCACCCTTATCGCCGCCGCATCCTGGGCGATAACAGCGTCTCCCAGTACGGCCTTGAAAATCCGCACTTCCGCCATATACACGTCGGCCGGTATATTGTCTGACCCCGGCAAATGCCCGATGGTGAGTGGCGCCGGGCTATTGATATTTCCCTGTCCGGTAATATCCTTTTCTTCCCCGAACCTGCCATCGGTATAAGTTCTGGCATATCGCTTTCCATTACGGTTGAGCACGGAAACGGCAATATTATGCCATTTCCCGTCGCCGATTACGCCACCCCTGGCCTGAACGTTCCCCTTCCCGACCTGGCCAAAATTCACCTGCCAGAAATTGTTTTCCAGGAACATCACCCAGCCCGGTACGCCTCTACTGAATGACTCACGTTTCCCCAGCACCGAAGGGTACCGGTAGTTGTACGACCCGTCGGGCCGCTGGTTCACTTTAATATTGAGTTCGACAGTGAAGGAAGTCGTATCCCCAAAATTGTATTCATCGATGGCACCCGGTACTGTCCCGAATATCGCATCGTCTTT
This sequence comes from Chitinophaga rhizosphaerae, assembly GCF_003958645.1. GTDB lineage: Bacteria > Bacteroidota > Bacteroidia > Chitinophagales > Chitinophagaceae > Chitinophaga > Chitinophaga rhizosphaerae. Next base: position 167,102 of record NZ_RXLO01000011.1, on the reverse strand, counting down.
ACCAAAGAGGCGGACGGTACTTCCGGAGAACTTGGTCCCGTTGAAGGGCCGGTCCAGGAAGAGGGGTTTGAACGTGGGGGAATAAACAATGGTGAAAGTATTGAACAATGGTTTACTGAATACGGAATTATCATTCATTTCCGGATCAACCGGGTAATCCCCTCCCATACTGGACGCCACCACCACGAGCCATTTCTCGTCTGCAAACCCTTTACGCGCCCGCAGCTTGAGCATAATATCTCCCAGGTGCTTATCGAAAGCCATGATCGCCTCACGGTACTGCGGTATGGAGGCATCGTATCCGAATGCAGCGCCGGCGGCGTTCACTCCGCCGAAATTCGCAATGATCAGTCCAGCGGTGTCGGCAGACAAGGCATTCAGCACGGCGGTCTTCACAGCTGCATCATCGTTCCCGAAGGCAACTGCCTTATCGGCGCCTGCGGAGAGGTGGGCCGGCAATAAAGGGTTGGCGCTGTAAAAATGGACAGGATAACCGGGCAGGCGGTCCTTTACCAGCCGGGTAAAAGACGGAAAAGCGGACAGGTTGTTTCCGGCGAAATCGTTACTGCGCACTCCATGGCGATCTTTCCCCACTCCGGTCAGCATATCCGCCCAGGAAGCCGCCTGAACGCCCAACGTATCGGTAAGCGAATTCCAGGAATAAATGGAATTGGCCTTCAGGGCCGTCAAATTCGGCGGCGCCACCTTGTTGACGGATTCGCCCCGCCCACCGTCTACGATGATGTACAGGACTTTGGGTTGCGGATCTTTCGTAATGGTATCTTTCCCTTCCGGGAAATTGCGCGTGGCAACGGCATCTTTATTACACGCCAGGAATGCGGTGAACGCCATCGGCACCACGAACATGCTTGTTATCTGATAAAAAAGCTTCATGCAAATGAAAAGTTATCCGGTGTTAACGACGAAATTATTTGATGAGCAGGCGCGTCATATTACCAGCCGGCTGCCCGTTAAAAGAATTAAAATTGCCCAGCAATGTGATGCGGGATTCTCCGTTGACGCCTTTCGATTCCACCAAGCCCGACAACGACCCGTAGAACCGCCCGATGGCGTTGTACCCTGGCGCGAGCTTGCCTGCGGCGTTCAACACCATGATACCGTTTCGCGGCACGCCGTCATACTTTGAGAAAAAGCCGGTAGCGAAAATGAGACCATTGCCCATCTGTGCCGCGAAATTGATACTTCCGCCCTCGAGCAGGCCGGTTGCAAACCCCGGGACGGGGTCGAACTGCTCATCGACCAACACTATTCTGTTAAACCGGGATTTGTTGTAGTTGTTGAAATAACCTACCAATACGTATTGCTTCGTGACGGAATTATAGTTGATACGTTGTATGAAATCATCCGCGGCAGCAGTAAACGTACGGTCGGGACTACCATCCGGGTTGATGCGGACGATATTGGAAACGGGCATATCGTCGTACCGGCTGAACCGACCTACGATTATCATTTTTCCATCCGGCTGCATGATGGCGTCGGAAATAAAACCGTTCGTTACCGGCCGCCCTTTATGCCGGACGAGATCGTAATGGTACGTGGAATCAAGTGAACCGTCGGCGTTAAAGCGCAACAACTGAGACACTTCCACGCTGTCGGTCAACAGCGAATCCCGCAGGCCGTCGCGCGTGCCGATGCCGTACCGTTTCTGGACGAAATAGCTGAATTCCCCTACTGCGATGGTTTTCCCGTCTGCCACGGGGAACAGTTTCATAATACGGCCATCCGTACCACCTTTCCAGACCGGCACCGTGTCTTTTTTCGTGAAAGACTGCACCGTGGTGGTATCCGGTGATCCGTCGGCATTCAGCCGGCAGATGTTGAACATCCGCTTTACGCCCCAGTAATGCCGGTCGAACCCGGAAAAGTTCCCGGCCACCAACATTTTACCGTCGGGCAGCACGGCTACATCCGACAAGGGGCCGTAGGCGCCTCTCCCAAACTTCATGGTACGGTCCAGCTCCTCGTTCCGGCTGATGACGATGATCCGGTTGAGCGGCGAGATCGCGCCCTTGTTTTCATAATCGTTAAAACCGCCGATCAGCAGCCAACGGCCGTCTGCCAGCTCCAGCATTTTGGAGATGGGCCCGTTTGTGCCGATATTGGCCCGGAAAGTGATGTCTTTTTCGATTTTGCCCAATACGTTGAAAACGGGGCCGAAAAATGCCTGGTCGCCCACAACGATCTGCACGTTACCGCTGCTGGCCATCGCCGGCACCTTCGCGCTGAGGTGCATGCTATCCAGTTCCGTTACCTCGGCCACCTGGCCGTTGAATGAGAACGATAACTGCTGCCGGTATGGCACGAGCCCCGTTACCTTAAAACTTACGATCGTGCCGGGCTCCGCTTCCGAAACGGAAGGTGGCTCATCGAGGAATTTGATCCCCAACGGCTGCCTTCCGCCCTCATAGGGGTTGGGATACGTTTCTTTCTCCCGGCGGCACGACAATGCGCCCAAAACGACCAACGCAAAACAAAGTATTTTCTTCATAGTGTCATATCTGCTGTTGAGTATGCTGGCGTGTTCATTGCTTGTACGCCAGGTAATCGTTCAAAAAGTTATCAGAATCGAACGCGAAGTAACCGTCCGAATCACGCAGTACATGCACGGCGGCATGGTGCGGCTGGATGTTGCAGGAAGCCACTGCCACATTGATGAAATTGATACGGCTCAGACTGCCGGGGTCGCGGAGAAAGGAAAGCTGCAACTGCCGGTAGCCCACGTATTTCACACCGCCGGAAGAACCGTAGGTTACACCGATGTTCATGGGCGTATTATTGTACGACAGGTATATTTGCCCACCGTACACCTGTAAAAGGTCGAAATCGATCTGTGGATAATCCCGCAGCAGGTTCACCCCGCGGAAGATATACATCGACATATATTTGTTCCACACTATTGCGGGAATTTCATCGAGCGTTTTAACCGTGTCTTTCCCCATTTTATACAGCCGGTTGTTAAACCCCCTCAGCAGGCTGGTCACGTACCTGTCGGTAGGTGCGAAAAAAGTGAGGGAATCGTTCCGGAGCGCGTTTTCCAGGCCCGCTAATTTGATAACGGCTTCGACCGTATCGAAATGAAGCGGCTTTTCATGCAGATAATCCAGGACCGTACCGTTATACAATGCCGGCGTAGTGCCGCTATCCTGGTAATATTCGTCTTTCTTGCACGCGGAGAAAAGCAATGCCGCGAACACGCATCCGAATATATATTTCAGCGGAAAGGAATTATTCATAATCATCAGTTTGTCCAGTAAGCATTTAATGTCATGAGCGGATTGTTGTCCATGACGGACGGAGCGAGCGGCCATGTCCATCCCCCGCGGGCGAACTGATCGGCCGTAAGGGGACTGTTGCACCATTGCTGGTCCATCACCCTGCCGGTCCTGACGAGATCAAAATAATACACGCCCTCGCCCATCAGTTCCTTGGCCTGTTCTATGTACACTGCCTGCCGGAGGGCATCAATGCCGGAGGGAATGAATCTCGGCGCCCCTGCGCGGTCGCGCACCATGTTCAGCAGCTGAACGGCTTCTTCGGTTTTCCCGGTCTCGAGCATCGCTTCGGCCGTCATCAGTATGGCGCCGGCGTAGCGGAAGATGATGACGTTATCGTCTGGGTTCCCGCCTTCTCCCGCATGTGCATATATGTTCGTAAATTTGAGGAACATGAACCGCCCGTTGTCGGCCATCATATTCTGATCGAACCAGAGCAACCGCCGGGCGTCCTGCTCACCGTCCGGGTACAGCATCCGCAGGAAATCAGCGCGGAAAAAACCCATGCTGAATTTATGCCCCGATTTGAAGGGAACATGTAGCAGCATATCGGAGAAAGAGGCGTACAGCGACAGCGTTTCATTGTAGTTGTAATTCTGCGCGATTTCCACAAGGCCTTCTTCGCTCCGGCCTTTGAAAATATTATGGAATTCTTCGATCGGCAACAACTTGTAAGACCTGCTTGCGATCAGTTCCTTCCCCAATGCCGCAGCTTTCTCAAAATGCTCCTGTTTCTTACCGGGATCGAAACCGGCGTTCCACATGTGCATATACATCAGCAACGCCAGCGCACCGCCTTTGGTAGCTCTTACCGCACGTTTGGACGGGTCTTTATAAGTCCATGGAAGATCGTTTTGCCGTTGCTCCAGGTCGGCGATGCAATTATTGATAACCGTCACCATATTCGTTCTGCCCAGCGGAGCGCTCAGGTAGGCTTCCGTGTAATACGGCACGTCTCCATACAGCCTGACGAGGAACAGGTAGGTCATGCACCGGATAAAAACAGCTTCAGCGATATAGCGGTCTGCGTCCGACTTGCTGAAATCCTGGATCGTACGCGTCCCCAACTCCTTTTCCATAATATTCGCCGACTGGATGACCCGGTAAAATTCTTTCCATTTCGTCATCGACGGAAAGTTGAAATTCGTCGTATTCCATTTTGCATTGGGTGCGATCAGGGCGAGCAGATCGTTCTGTCCGGCGATATCGATATAGGCCCTGCGAACGGGATCGTCCGTTTCAGGTGACATCTTCACCTGGCCGGACCTCAATTCTCCGGAAGCCGCAATAAACGATGTACTCGACAACTTATCGCGAAACTGGCCATACATGTCGCTGATGTACGATTCCGCATCAGCCTCGGTTTTCCAGAAGGCATTCCCGGACAATTTATCTACCGGCTGAACCGTCAGGAACTTTTTGCAGCCGGTGCTGCAAACAATTCCGGTAAAGATGAGCAGGGTTGTTAATTTCCATTTCATAGTGGTATCGTTAAAGCGTCTGCATTAAAAATCTACGTTCAGGCCGAGGTTATAGGTATGTGGCGTGGGATAACCGTCTGACCGGTCGCGCCCCAGGTCGGTTACATTTTCCGCACTGGGACCACGGTATTTCGACCAGGTGAAGAGGTTGTTGACCGAACCGTACACCCGCACGGAATTGAGGCCGATACGTTTTATCAGTTCCTTATTGAGGCTGTAAGACAGCGAAGCCGTATTCAGTTTGTAATAGCTTCCGCTTTCCTGGAAAAGGCTCTGGTTCGCCCTGTAAGGCCGTGTAACGGGAGCGCGCTTATAGTCGTATACATTGGCGAAGCTCGCATTATCTCCCGGTTGCTGCCAGTAGACGATATCGGGCGGCAGCACCGTAATGGCATTGGGTTTATGGGGATCTTGCAGGAAGTTCATCCTTTCCACCAAAGCACTGTTGATCACATCCCTGATCAGGGTAAATGAACCGTTAACGTTGAGAGAATAATTCTTGTACCGGAAGGAAGTATTGAACCCGCCGGTAATCAGCGGCATGCTATTGCCCATGATCACCCGGTCATTGTCTGTGATGACATAATTGCCGTCGAGGTCCAGGAACCGCGCATCGCCCGCGCGGAAGGGCACGCCTTCCGGTGTACGCAGGTACAGGCCTGTGGCAGGGTCGAGCGGCACATCTTCATCGGTCGCATATACGCCTGTGTTTTTGTACAGGTAATTGCTGAAAGTATTGCGCCCTACGCGCAGATAAATATTGTCGGCGGTGAGGAATTGCCGCTCGTTGCCCGGCAGGCGGGTCAGCACATCTTTATTCAGCGCACCGTTGATCGAGAAATTCCATTGCAGCGCACTGTTTTTGGGTAATGGCCGAAACGTGAGGCTGAGCTCGTAACCATAGTTGACCAGCCCTACTTCGTTGCTCAGCAACTCGTCGAACCCGACCATATCCGGCATAGCTTTGCCCCGGGTGAGGAAATCCACCTGTTTATAATAGGCATCAAAGGAAAGCTCGACGTGATTGTCCAAAAGGCCGGTTTCGAAACCGAAATTGTACTGCGTTGTTGTAGTGGGCCGCAGGTTCGGGTTCGGCAACCTGCCGAAACCGATGCCGATACGGGGCACATTGTTGTAGGTTTTACGAAGTTCGTATTGTCCTGAAGCGGAGAAAATGTCGCCGTTCGGCACGATGTTCCGGCCCCACGTCAAACGAACAGACCCGTATGAAAGCCAGGAAAGGTCTTTGAACAGGTTTTCCTTATTGAAGTTCCAGCGCACGCCGGCCGCGGGGTTACGGGCATACCTGTTAGCGATGCCACTGGCGGAAGACGCATCCATCCGGTAACTGGCATCGAAAATATACTTCTTTTTATAGTCATAGCTGAATGAACCGGAAAATGACACACCGGTATTTTTACTATACCCGATCAGCCCTCCTCTGGACGACAGTCCATCGGCGCCAAGCGGCCCCTGAAACTGGTCGTTCGGGGTTTTCTTTTGCCGGATGCTGGCCGATTGAGATGCACCGGCCTGGATTTCGTTGGAGAAAGAAAGCCCGAAGCTATGGTCTGCCCCCGCTTTGCGGAAGAACGACAGCGCATTGCGGTTAAAAAGCGACGTCGCCCGGTCGTTATATCCGTAAGCTTCCGAAAAATCGTTATTGGCTGCGGAAGGGACATAGCTCCCTTCCGTATTGGTAGAGTAGCTGTAAGCCAGGCTGGACGAGATCGAGCCGCCGTTAAACAATTCGTAGTTCATATCCAGGTTGATGCGATAACTGCCGCTTTTGTTATCGTTCTTCGTGTTCAGCGAGGCCAGGGTGCTGTTGGTGCTGAGGAAGAAGCTCGGCGGCGGTAACAGCGACGACGATTTACCGTCTGTTGCCACGCCTTTTTGCAGCAGCCCGGTCCCCGATCCCTTGTTCTTCAATCCGACCGAGGTGGAAATGGCGGCAAAAACCCGCAGTTTCCGGGTGGGCTTGTATTCCATGTTCGTGTTCAGCGAGTACCGGGTGAAGCCGGTATTTTTGATCACGCCCGACTCATTGTAATAGCCCAGGTTCACTTTGTAATTGAATTTGGGGTCACCTCCGCTGATGCCTACGTTGTGCGTCTGGTTGAAAGTTTTCCGGTAAAAAACGCCCTGCCAGTCGGTACTGTTATTGTAGTAAGGATTAAGACTGTCGGCCAGCAACGCCGTATAGGAAATATTATAGATATCTTCCATCGTTCCGTATCTGAATATTTCCGCCAGCCGGAAGTCCCGTTCCGCTTTCCCGCCAATGGTAGCGCGGAGTTTGGGAGGTGTATTCAGGAAGAAATTGCCGGTATACCTGACCACCGGAACGGGCGAATTACCGCGCTTCGTGGTGATGATGATCACACCGTACGCGCCGCGGGAGCCGTAGAGAGACGTAGCCTGTCCATCCTTCAGCACTTCCAGGCTTTCGATATCTTCGGGAGGGATCATGGACGTGGGGCTCACGCCCGGACCGGCCGACTGGAAACCGTATTCGAAACCTACGTCCGGCGATACGGGCACGCCGTCGATCACGTACAGCGGCGAGGTAGGCGTCAGGAAGGCGTCGTCGCCCCCGCCGGTGATCCCGATCGAGGAGATGCCGCGCAGCTGCATGAATCCCCGGGCACCGGGCGCACCGGTGTTGTTCTGGATATTGAGGCCCGCAACCCTGCCCTGCAGCAACTGTTCCACGTTGGATACGGGTATATCCTGCAAGTCTTTCCCGCTCACTTTCACGGCGGCGCCTACCACGGTTTCCCGGGTCTTTTTCTGATAGCCTACGATCAACGCTTCGTTCAGCCTGTTTTCGCTGGCGCTCATGCGGATAACGATGTCCCGTTTTGTCCCGGGCTTGATCCTGAAATCGGAATGCCCGACGTACCGGAATACCAACTGCAAATTGGGGTCTGCCTGTACCGCGAACACTCCGTTGGCGTCGGTCACCCCTATTGCCTTTAGCGGCATGCCGCCCAGGATGCTGACGCCTATTAACCGTTCGTCATTATCCGCCGACCGCACAACGCCTTTGATCAGCACCTTGCTTTGTGCGTATAAGGCCTGGCAGGCAAGCAATAAACAGACCGCCGGCAAAAATCGAGTATAGAAATATTTCATCCGCGAGAATCTTTATGTCTTTTTGAAAATGAACTGTTTATCCATGTTCCCCGTCATTCGTCCCTGAACCGGGGATTTTCCTTGTGAAAATGGAATGCGATCTCCCAATCTCCTTTTTCGAACAGGTTAAAATTGAAAGTCAGGGAAGAAACAGACCTGATGCCGCCCAGCCCGATGCGGTCGTAAGTGAACACCACCGCGGCCTGCGAGCCGTCGTTGTTCGTGTAGCTCGTTTTCAGCTTGATGAGCGGAACCGGGTAAGCCACGTCGAACCCAAGCGAGGTGCCGGTTTTCCGGACGTTAAAACCATGCACGACGGAATCCAGTACCGTCCGGTTAAAGTAGGCAGGATTGATCGGCATGGAGTCCTTGTCGTAGAAGCGGAAAGTCAGGCTATTGCCATTTCCCTTCTTGGTGAAGTAGACCCGTACCTGGTCTGCCGTGAGCGTTTTCCCGGAGGCGTCTCCGGTGATGTTGCTCAATATCGGATTGATGTACAAAGGATTCCCCTTGCTGTCGGTCCTTACCTGCCCTGTCACGGGATCGAGCACATTGGGCTCGTAGCTGCGTTGGGAAAGGGGTTTCAGCTTGAGGTCGCGGAATGTTTTCCGGCCACCGGAGTTGCTCACCTCCACATCGAACAGGTAGCCGGAATCCGGTTGGGAGACCACCTGCGGGGCCATTGCTTCCGCCCACATCACGAACTCGCCGGAATTCGGCCTTATTTCCCAGAATGGATGTTTTTCCACCAAACGCTTTTTAGCAATTTCCTCCAGCGACCGCTCCAGCCCGGTATATCCCTTCTTCCAAACGAGAACGTCTGCACTTTTATCGAAAATATCCACGGGAGTACCTTCGCGGGTGCGCACATTCACGACCTTAAAATTGAGCGGAAGCGACGACTGCCCGGCGTTGAAAACATTCGGATAAAAAGTGGTACGGCCCAGAACCGGCTGATAAAGCGTGGTGGTGTAAACCGCTTTTTCGCTGAGGGTGTCCACATCGTCGGGCAGATACTTCTTACAGGCAGCAGTTGCCAGCAGCGAAATGCCCAGTAAAAAACCATAGAAACATTTATTGCCTGGCATAATCTATTTATTTAAACGTGGGATAAATTCATCGAACCCGAAAGCATGATCGTCTCTTAACACATGCACGATACCGGAGCTGGTTGCGATGTTGACAGATTGCGTTCGCGTGGTGACCCAATCGCGGTTATATTTCGATTTTTTCATATCGCTGTACTCCAGGTAAGAAGGGCCGCCGCCGATGAAACCTTCGGCATTGGTGGTCTTCCGCCGGCCATTCATAACATATCCGTACCTGACGGTCTGCATTTCAATTCCGTCGGCAAAATTCATATCGTCTGTGGATAATGCCGTACGGATTATATACCGCGTCATTATCGTATCGAGCTGCGCGGAGTCGGCCATTTGAAGGTAAATGGGCGAGAGCCCCTTTCCTTTTCGGACCGCATTCAGGTTTTCCACGACATACCTGAAACTGGCATTCACGGGCGCAAAAAGCGTGTACTTCCCGGTCTTGAGGGTATCTGCCAGATGCAGGCGGTCAACGATCAGCAACAGGGAGTCGAATTGGCCGGGATGGCTTTTCATGTATTCGTATGTGTTGCCGGGAAAGGCCGGTTGGGTGTTTTGATAGGCATAATCGCCGTCGTTCTTTTTGCAGGCAGTCAACCACATTGCGAAAAGCAGGGCCAGCGGATAAAGATTTTTCATTGTCGCCATGTGAGCGTTCTTTTAATTCCAGAAAGGATTTTGCTTGAGGAGCGGGTTTTGCCGGAGCACTTCCGCAGCTACCGGCCAGTAAATACCGCCGTTATTGATCAGCTTCATAAAAGCCGGGTTATTGCGTTTGATCCGATGGTAGCGCACGAGATCGAACCACCGGTGACCTTCGCCTATCATTTCCTTGCGGCGCTCCTGGAAAATTGCGTCGATAAGGTCTTCGCCCGAACCTTCCGCGAAGCGGGGCACTTTCCGCAAGTCCCTTACGATGTTCAACGAATTGATGGCTTCGGCCCGGTTGCCGATGACGGCAAGTGCCTCTGCATTGAGCAGTGCAATTTCTTCCAGCCGGGTGTATATCAGGCAACTGGAATACAGGCGGAATGAAGGGTCTGACCCGTCTTTCTGGATAACTTTAATCTTGCAGAAGATGGGTATTTCACTATTGAAATTGGTAAACCAGCGGTCCGTATACTTCGGCTGGCCGGTAACCGTATCGATCGAGAAGCGGGTATCCAGTGGGGAAGCAAAGATGGAAGTAATGGAGTCTCTCGTCACATAGATATCCGGCAGCGATTTCCGGACCAGCGGTTCTGCCAGCGTAAATTCCTCGAAATGCCCGCCGAATGTGCCTTCCTGGTAGTCGAACTCAAAGTTGAGGCCATACAGCTGGTTGGTCTTGTGGCCCTGGAACATGCCATTGGCCGCAGAGATCCACCGGGTGTCGGGCTCATAATACATTCCGCTCCTTTCCTTGTTGTCCAGCACGAATTTGCTATACGTCATGGCGTTCCGATAATCTCCGCGCCAGGCCGCCACGTGTGCAAGCACTGCGTAAGCCGACAGTTTCCTGGCCAATACACCCATCCACCGGGAAGAGGGCTCGTTGTAATAGTCGCCCAGTTGCTGCGGATCGTTAGTGCTGTAATTAAAAGGCAGGTCCGCGGCGGCCGCCAGCATCTCGCTTTCCACGAACGCCAGTATCTTTTGCTTATCCGTGCGGGGTTTGTTTGCGAACGCCCCGTCGTGGGAACTTGCCACAAAAGGCACATCGCCCCAAACGGATGCCAGCCAGAAATACGAAAACGCCCGCAGGAACCGCACCTGCGCAATATCCACCCGCATGTTCTGATCGGAATACTTCGGATCGTTCTGCTTCACTTCCCCCACTTTTTCCAGGAAAATATTGGCGGCGTTCACCACGGCATAAAACCGCCGCCAGTTGGTCAGCCCCTCGAAAAGCGGGAACGCGGCATTAAGCTTACCTTTGATCACCGCATCGAGATCGGGGCGCTGCACCGCCGTAAAATCCCCCATGCGGAGCTCCCCGTACATCCAGAAGCAGCCATTGTCGGTCAACGCCGCACGCATCAGCCCGTAAGTGCCGACCAGCGCGGCACGGGTGTCCCTGTACGACCGCCAGAAGTTCTTGTCGCCAACGGTCTTCGTAGAGTCGATGTCCAATTCCCGGTTACAACCGGTAGTTAAACCGGCCGCAAGCAATGCCGTTAAAATTATCGTCCTGCGTATTTTCATACGAATGATCATTTATCGCTTTGATTGTATTTCGTGTATAAGAATATTACAGTTCCAGTTTCACGCCCAGGGTGTATGTTTTGGGAATGGGCAACCCGTACCCTGTGTCATACCCTTTGAAATCCACCAGCTCGGGATCGCCACCGGAGTAAGGCGTGAAAGTGAGCAGATTGGCGGCATTGCCGTACACGTATAGGTTCCTGGGGCCTTTCAGCTTCCGTCGCTTCCACCATCCGGCCTTCGTTACATCGTACCCGATTGTAACCTGGCGAAGTTTTACGAAAGCACCGTTTTCCAGGAAAAGGTCCTGATCCGTCCGGTAAGGCACCACGCTGCTCCAGGGGTTGTATGTCGGATAATTGCCGTCCCTGCCGGTTTTCATCCAGAAAGTGATCTCCTTCACAGCGTTCATGTCCAGGGAGCTTTCGCGGTTGATAAAATCGAAACGGTCGGCCATCGCTTTGTTCACCACCGACCGGCCGAACGCGGCATAGAGGGAAAAACCGAAGTTGAAGCAACCATAGGTAAAATCGTTACCGATGCTGCCGGAAACAACGGGCAGGTAATGCCCTGTAAGCACTTTATCCTTGTCGTTGATCACAAAATCACCGTTTTGGTCCCGCCATCTGGGATCTCCCTTTTCCAGCGCAATCCCTCTATAGTTCAAGGGTATTTTGGACACGGGGTGCAGGGGCACTTCTTCCCTGCTATTGTAGATGCCATCGTTGCGGAGCACCCAAAATTGATCGATCGCCCGCCCCACTTCGAGATGACGGTCGCCGATGGTGATCTCGCGCAGCCCGCCGGGCAACGCCATCAGCTTGTTCCGGTTGTACCCTGCCGCCACCGAAGCGGTCCAGCCGATAACATTTCCCGGCCTCAGCGGCTGATATGCTGCGGAAACATCCACCCCGGCATTCCTGACGCGCATCCCGTTCGCGAACAAACCGCTATAGCCATAGTCGGAATATGCCGGCACGTTGAGCAACATGTTTTTGTCGGTTTTGCTGTACACACCAACATTCATCGTCAACCGCCCTTTCGCCAGCGAAACGTTCAGCCCGGCATTGAACTGGTCGGAATACGGCCAGGAAATACCGTCGCCGATATACCCGTAGCCGTATGGCCGCATCAATCCGGATATGCCCGCATAGGAACTGATCACCGGTTCGTTGCTCCAGCTCATGTCTACCGTATATTGCGGGCCCTGTGCGAACCGGTCGGTCGACAGCAGCCGCCCTACCCGTCCCCATCCGGCAAACAGCGCAATATCATCGATCATACGGGAAGATTTGAACAGGACAGGCTTAGCGTCCCATTTAACGTTGACCGCCGGCGTCAGGAGCCACCGCGATGAAGCCTGTACATTGGAAGAACCGTCCGTACGTAACAACAACGACAATTCCACTTGCTGTTTAAAACTGTAGTTCAGCCGGCCGTAGAGCGACGACAGCCGCAGTTTTTCCTTGTCCAGGAATTTGTATATGAGCTGATAGGGGAATGCCTTCGGATTTTGGGTATTGTTGTCGATCTGGTTGATCTTGATGCGGTCATTAGGTCCTTTGTAAGCGTAGATATAGTCATACTTATAGAAATCAAGCTGGAGCGACTGCCCCGCATCGAAGCGCAGTGCGTGATCCCCCTTCCAGGTAGTCGAAAAATGGGCTGCGTTATCGAAAATGATCCGCTGGTTGTAGCTTACATAATTGGAAGCAAAATTGTTCCCTTCCAGCAACGTACCGGGAAAGAACATATCGCGCATATCTTCTGTATAGTCGAAAGACAGTTGGGAAGTGAAACTGATGGCCTCGCCCACATCTGCCTTGAGCCGGAAGAAACCTGCCAACGCATTGGCTTTATTATCGTCATACGATTTATCGAACTCCGAGCGGTACCGGCCGTAGTTGTCTTTGTTTGGCGAAAGGGGGTTCACCAGGTCTGGCAGGTATCGCATTTCCGCGAAGCGGTCGCGCAAATAGGTATTCCTGTCCCGTTCAAGCCTGGCGCCGTTCAGCAGGGTCGACATGGTAAGCCATTTCAGCGGCATCATATTGATGGAAAAGCTGGCCGTATACCGGTCCATTGCCGCTTTGTCTGCCGGATTGGCGTTGCGGAGGTTGCCGATGCTCAGCCTAAAATTTGCCCGCGGATACCCGCCGCTGATACTGGCGTTAATACCCCTGACGGCGGCGTTGCGATAGTATAGGTCCGTCCAGTTCGCGGGGCCATAGTAAGCGGGATTGGTGGAATCGCGCAGGAAAGCCGGGTATTTTCGAAGGTCTGCCGCAGTACCATACTTTTCATAGAAAGGTTTGCGGAAATTGTTTTCCGTAAGGGCATTCATGGTGGAAACATGCGGCCGCTGTACCCATCCGAACCAACTGTTCACGGCGATATAGTTCTGCTTTGCCGTTGCCTGCTTCGTTGCAACCACAATCACGCCATTTACGGCACGGGGGCCATATATCGCGCTTTCCGATCCGTCTTTGATGACAGTGATGGATGCGATGTCGTTCACATCGATCCGGTTCAGCATTTCAAACGCACCGCCCTGCCGGGTATAACTATATTTCTGAATATCATACACGAAGGGATGCGGCGAAAGCAGCGGGATGCCGTCGAGCACCACCAGCGGCTGCGTTTCAAACATGTTTTTCCGATGCGTATAAGGCACCGCCGCACCACGGATGAGCATATTCAGCTCTGTACCAGGTTCCCCGGAAGGTTCCTGAACGTATAGGCCGGCAACATTACCTTTCAGCAGTTGCGGCAACGACGCAAACGGTGCGCTTGCCCAACGCCCTTTTGAGCCACTGGTAGCAATAACGGCCGAAGAAGACCGTTTATGCAACAATGTGTCCTTCCACGCCAGTTTTTGCCCGTTACCAACTGGAAATTCATCGTCCGGCTGCGGACCCGCAGCTTTTTTTGTACCGGCAGACTGGCCAAGGGCGCTCATTTGCAGGCATAGCACAGTCAGGAACGTACAATAAATACGTACAGGTGTAATCATAAGCGATATTTAATTACAGAAAGTTTTATGGCAAAACAGCCGGCCACAGTCGGCGATACGAGCCAACTACAGTCATCGGTATTAACATATTACCTGGTTAAGTTCCTGGAATGAGATTGCATGACAACCGGGCAGGTTACATCCCGGGTTATAATATAATGGTAGACTGATTTGTTGATACATACTTCGTTTAGTTCACATTAGTCAGGAAAAATTCAGGGCTGAAAATAAACGTCCTCTCTTCAACTTTGAAAAATCGTATCGGGTACAGCTTTCGAGGAGCCTTCAACTGCAAAACATCATCTACTTTTACTTCACGCACAAAGTCGCCAGTCCAAATAACTTTACATTAAAAGGAACAGCATAAAATTAGTCAGACAGGTATAGACCACTTCACTAGTTTTTAGCAAAAACAGATGGAATATTTGCAGATTGCTCACTTGTGAGGTTCACTGCAATGAAACTGCAGCGCTCAACCAATTAGGGATGCGAACATTCCGGCCGGTTAAAAAAGACCCTTATCCGCGCCAGCCCTTCCGTCATATAAAGAAAAAGCAAAAAACAGAGCGCTCCTGGCACGCAGTCACGCTGCTTTAACAAAAAAACCCACCTAGACAGACGGGTTCTATTCTTCATCAAAACCAGTCATCCTATTAATGTGGAACACACGAGGTATAACCATACATAGAAAGAATAGTGGTTAAATGGTTCAGACATCACACGGGCGACGGCGCTTCAACAATGTCAATAACGCCGCCACCGTGCATCGCTATGTAACTTAAATACATTACTTGTAAAAGACTATCTACCCCGCAAATTTTCAAAAATTTGAGCATAGTTAGTGCCATCCATATTTTCAATAATCGATGCAATTTTTGCAGTGGTAGTAACAGGCGCAGCGGAAGCTTGGTATGAAAAATTAAATGACAGCGGATAGGTTAATCCCCGCCCCCTACTTCACCGCCTCATGCTGCTTCCTGTACGCCCCTAACGTTTGCCCGGTTTGCTTCCTGAACACCCGCGACAAATACGAAAGACTCTCAAACCCCGTTTCCTCGGCAATTCGATAAAAAGGATATTCCGTTGTCACCAACAACAGTTGCACCCTTTCGATCCTTTTTGCCTGCAGGAACGCCAACGGGCGCTCCCCGGTATTTTTCAGGAACAATCTCGAGAAGTAATCCGGGTGCTGGCTGGCTCTTGCGGCCAATAATTCCACCGTAATATTTGCCCGCAGATTGGTCTGCATAAAATAAATGGCATCCAATATCTTGGAATGGATCGTCCTTCTTTCCTCCATGAAAAAAGTGTCCGCGCCCATAAACCGGGCAATCAATTGCAGCAATAATCCCGAGACTTCTATAAATTCCGAAGGCCGCAGGAGGTTATTCAAATCCTGAAACCCTCTCAGGATATCGGTTTTCTCATAATCTTTGGGGTCATAGGTATCCCCCAGCGTCCGGTTGGGATTCAAATCGAGGATACGCTTTATACAACGGATATCCTCCGCATTGGCCGGCAACTTGAAAATTTTCCTGTTGGTCGCAAACAGGGACGTGCCATCCGACGATTCTTCCGTGAACGAGATGTAATACTGGCTTAAATGATGCGTGCATGCATAATTACAGGTGGTGAAGCTGGGTATCAGATATATAAAACCCGCTTCCAGCGAAACCGTTTCCGCATGGTTATACAACTTGCCCTCCCCACCGTCTATATAATACAAACGGTAAAAGGTACTGGTGATGTTCCGGTACTGCCAATTTTTATCCAACTGTACATAATCGGTGTTCAGCAGCATAAACGCAGATCGTAGCAAATTGATGTTCATAGACGTAACAGGTCGGATTTGTTCAAATATACGTTGCCTTTGTGTATTGTACATATCCCGCATTTGATATACTTTTAAAAAATACGATGGGTCGCTTTTGTTCGTACCTGAAACTTGTAAAAATTCCACCTGATGCGACGGTTTCTGTTAATTCTGTTTCTACTGGCATTCATCATCGTTATGAGTGTATTCGTATCCTCTTCCGCCAATCCGGACCTACCGGCCGATGTAGCGGCCGCCTATGATGCGCTCCACGGGCCGCTGGATTACAACAGCGATGTAAAGCCTATCCTTTCAGACAAGTGTTTTGCCTGTCATGGGCCGGATAAAGCCAAACAAAAGGCCGGCCTCCGGCTGGATATTGCAGACTTTGCCTACGCAGATCTGCCGGAGAATGCAGGGAAAGTCGCCATCGCCCCCGGGAATCTGCAGAAAAGCGAGGTTTTCCACCGGATCATTTCCACCGATCCCCAATATTTAATGCCCACCCCCAGTTCTCACCTCACCCTTACCGCCGTGGAAAAGGCAGTTCTGATAAAATGGATAAAAGACGGGGCGGAATATAAACCCCACTGGGCTTTTGTAAAACCATACAAGCCAAACGTCCCGAAGATCAATGAAAACGAATGGAAGCGCAATAACCCCATAGACAACTTCATCCAGGCCAGGCTCAAAAAGGAAAAATTATCCCCTGCCCCCGAGGCGGATAAGGAATTGCTGCTCCGCCGCGTATCGCTCGACCTTACCGGCTTACCACCCACCTTAAAAGAGATCAATGATTTTGTCGGGGATAATTCGCCAGAAGCATACGAAAAACAGGTAGACCGCCTGCTGAACTCGCCGCATTTCGGGGAAAAGATGGCGGTAGACTGGTTAGACGCGGCCCGGTTTGCCGATACGCATGGTTACTCCATCGATGGAGAGCGGGATATGTCGCCCTACCGGGATTGGGTGATCAAAGCCTATAACACCAACCTTCCGTACGACCAGTTCCTGGAATGGCAACTGGCGGGAGACCTGTTCCCCCATCCAAACAGGGAAATGATCATCGCAACGGCCTTCAACCGCAACCACCCGCAAAATATGGAAGGCGGTATCGTGGAAGAGGAATTCCAGACAGAATATGTGATAGACAGAACGAATACCTTCGGTACCGCCATGCTGGGCCTTTCCATCGGCTGCGCCAAATGTCACGACCATAAATACGATCCGATCACCCAAACGAATTATTACGAGATTTTCAGCTTCTTTAATAATATAGATGAAGCGGGACAAATCTCGTTCAACGGCGCTACACCCACGCCCACCTTATTGTTACCTACGGTAGAACAGGAAAAGGCCATCCGAATAATTACCGACAGTATCGCGCAACTGGAAAAGAAGCTTCAGGCGTCGGCACGCAACGCCAACGCTGGTTTTGAACAATGGACCAGTAAGAAAGAATACCAAAAAACGGCAGCATTCAAGATCCCGGCAGACGATCTGCAGGCATATTACAATTTCGATAATGGTGATTTTAAAAACACCGTAAATCGGATGCAGGCAGGAGTTATGGGCGGGATGAAGAATGACCCGGGAAAGGGAAGCGACTTCGCCGCGAACGGCCCCGGAAAAGCGTTGCGACTCAACGGCGACAACTGGCTGGATGTAAAACCCGTCGGTGTATTCCGCAAATCCCAACCCTTTACGATCTCCTTGTGGATCAACTTACCAAACGCATTAAAACAGGGGGTTATTTTTCATAAGGGCGACAGGGAACGCTTGTACAATTTCAGAGGGTATCATTTATACCTTAAAAACAATAAACTGGAAATCATGATGGCCCACACCGCCCCTTCGGACGCCATCACCCGGATCACTACCGCCGACGTTCCCCGCGACAAATGGGTCCCCCTTACCGTAACGTACGATGGCTCGTCCAAAGCCGCCGGTTTCAACCTTTACATGGATGGCACGCTCCTGCAAATGGAGACAACCATGGACCAGCTCAATAAAGACATTCTTTTCGGAAATGTAGTGAACGGTGTAATCGGCGCCAACGAGATCGGGTTGCAAATTGGCGGCTGGGACCGCGGCTTCGGGATCGCCAATGCCCTCGTCGATGATATTGCCGTGTATAGCCGCTGCCTGAGTCCGCTGGAAGTGCGTATCCTCGCAAAGAAAACAACCTGGGCAGCCGTTGCGGCCCAACCAGACCGTTCTGCCCTGCAACAGTACTACCTGTCTGCCGTTGAGCCAATTTTACGATCCGAAAGAGCGGAACTCATGCGCCTGCGGAATAAACTGTCGGATACAGGCGCCATGGTCAAAGAGTTAATGGTCATGCAGGAGATGAAAACGCCTAAAAAATCCTATCTGTTAACGCGGGGGAATTACGACATGCCGGCCGAGCCCGTATTCCCGAATACCCCCGTCAGCATCCTTGGTTATCCCAAAGACCTTCCCAAAAACAGGTACGGCCTGGCCAAATGGGCCACGCATCCGGATAATCCTTTAACGGCCCGGGTAGCGGTGAACCGCTTCTGGCAAAACTTTTTCGGGACGGGGCTGGTAAAAACAGCCGACGACTTCGGGAACCAGGGCGAGATGCCCAGTCACCCCGCTTTGCTCGACTGGCTGGCGGTAAATTTTACAGCATCCGGCTGGGATGTAAAAGCTATCAACAAACTCATCGTCATGTCCGCCACCTACCGGCAGGATTCCCGGGCATCGGGCAATGCAAAGGAAAAGGACCCTGAAAACCGGTTATTGTCCCATGGCCCGGCCTTCCGCCTGTCGGCCGAAATGGTGAGAGACAATGCCCTGGTAGCAAGCGGATTGCTGAATCCGGAAGTCGGTGGCCGCAGCATTAAGCCCTATCAACCAAACGGCCTGTGGGAGATCAACAGCAAAACTTACCACGCAGATACCGGGAGCGCCGTCTACAAGCGCAGCCTGTATGTGTTCGTAAAAAGGTCGGTCCCCAACCCTACGCTCGCCACCTTCGATGCGCCGTCCCGCAGTTATTGCATCGTCAACAGGCAAAAAACCAATACGCCATTACAGGCTTTGGTGACGCTGAACGACCCCTCCTATCTTGAAGCGGCAAAGGTATTAGGCGAACAAATGACGGTGGAAGCAGACGGCAGGAAAGCCATCGCCGATGTATTCAGGAAACTCACCGGCCGCTCAGCGCAAAACAAGGAAATTGATCTGCTCCTGCAACTCCGGCAGGCGGAACTGGGGAAATTCAGGCAGTTCCCCCAAAAGCAAAGCGGCTGGCTGCATGCCGGTCAACATACCATTAACAAAGCGCTGGATAGCGCCATGGTGGCGGCCAACACGGTAGTGGCCAGTACCATTCTCAACTCGGATGCATCACTCATAAAAAGATAAGCGCATGTGCGACCATCATGAAGAAAAGTTCCGGCCCAACACCCCCGATTTCTCCAAACTGAACCGGCAGGCCGGGCGCCGCAACTTCCTGACCCAAACTTCCATGGGCATCGGCGCCCTCGCATTGGGCTCGCTGTTGGGAAACAGATTGTTCAGCAATGCGCCCAAACCGGTTATCGGGAATGCTTCGGGCGATATGGAACAGGAAATCCTGAAAGCCATCCCTCACTTTGCCCCTAAAGCCAAAAGGGTCGTGTACCTGTTCATGGCCGGCGGCCCTTCCCAGTTCGAAACGTTCGATTACAAGCCGGTGCTGGAAAAACTGAGGGGCCAGAACCTCCCGGATTCCGTCAGGAACGGCCAGCGCCTTACGGGCATGAGCTCCGGGCAGGCGCTGTTACCGGTGGTGCCTTCCGCATTCAGATTCAATCAACACGGCGAAAGCCGGACCTGGATCAGTGATTTGTTGCCTTACACGGCTAAAGTGGTGGATGAGCTTTGCATCATCAAATCCATCCACTCCGAAGCCATCAACCACGACCCTGCCATCACCTTCCTGCAAACCGGCAACCAGCTGCCCGGCCGCCCCTCTATCGGCTCGTGGCTAAGTTATGGATTGGGCTCCGACAACGAAAACCTCCCTACATTCATCGTGCTGGTGTCAAAAGACGCCTCCAAAGACCAGCCGCTGTATGCGCGGTTGTGGGGAAACGGGTTCCTGCCTTCAGAATACCAGGGCGTGCAGTTCAGATCCGGGAAAGACCCCGTGCTGTTCCTGAACAACCCGGAAGGGTATGATGGTGCTGACCGGAAGGAAATGCTGGCATACCTTACCCAACTCAACCAGCTGCAAAACAGCGTGTACGGCGATCCGGAAATCGATGCCCGGATCGCGCAATACGAAATGGCATTCCGCATGCAGACTTCCGTTCCGGATGTGATAGACGTCAAAGATGAACCGGATGAGACATTCGACCTGTATGGCCCCGGCTCCCGCGATGCCGGCACTTACGCAGCCAACTGCCTGCTCGCCCGGAAGCTGCTGGAAAAGGATGTGAAGTTCGTGCAACTGTACCACCAGGGCTGGGACCATCACGGCAGCCTCCCGGCCAATATGCCGGGGCAATGCCGCTCTATCGACCAGGCTACCGGCGCACTGATCACCGATCTCAAACAAAGAGGCTTGCTGGAAGACACGCTGGTGATCTGGGGCGGAGAATTTGGCCGCACGGTATATTCCCAGGGCAAGCTCACACCCACGGATTATGGCCGCGATCATCACCCCCGTTGTTTTACCATGTGGATGGCCGGCGCCGGTGTGAAGCCGGGCATCACTTTCGGGGAAACGGACGATTTCAGTTACAACATCGTCAAAGACCCCGTACACGTACATGACTTCCAGGCCACTTTACTGCACCTGATGGGCATCGATCATGAACGGCTTACCTACAAATTCCAGGGCAGGCGCTTCAGACTGACCGATGTGGAAGGAAAAGTAGTAAGGGATATCCTGACCTGATCCAATCACCGCATCATGATGACATCAAGTTTGCCGCTCAAAACAACGCTCGTATGATATTGCTGGATATTTTCACTTTTTCGGGACGGCTTCATCCGTTAATCGTGCATTTGCCCATCGGCTTCATTCTGCTGGCATTGCTTTTCAACCTGCTATCCTACAGCCGGAATTTCGGGTACCTGCAGCAGGCAGTCCCCCTCACTTTGCTGACGGGCTTTATAGCGGCTGTTTTGGCTGCCGTGTTTGGATATCTGCTTTCCTTAAAGGGGGATTATGATGTGGATGCGTTAAACCGGCATAAGGTATCCGGCATTTCGCTGGCGGCGATCGCTGGTTTACTGTACTTTTCAACGACGGAATTTTTCCTGAAAGAAATCCCGGTGCCGCGCCCGCTGTTTTCTGCATTGCTGACCGGGCTTGTAGTACTGATGAGCTATTCCGGTCATCAGGGCGCCGGCCTTACCCATGGCCATGATTACTTTACCATGCAGGTCCTTTTAAAGCAGGAAAGGCCGAAACCGGCTAACCTCGAAAGCGCCCTGCTGTTTGAAGACGTGGTGCAGCCCATCCTGCAAACCAAATGTGCGGGGTGCCACCGGAGCGGGAAAAGTAAAGGCGACCTGGTGCTGGTAGACCTTCCGGGCATACTGAAAGGCGGGAAAACCGGTGCGGCCGTACAACCCGGCAACCTGGACTCCAGCGAACTGATCAGGCGCGTAATGTTGGACCCCAACCACAAAGACTTTATGCCGGCAGACGGAAAACCGCCGCTGACCAGCAATGAACTACAGCTTATCAGCTGGTGGATAATGGAAGGAAAAGCGGAGCCCGGGAAAGCCCTTGCATCCATCCCTGATACAGTGGCGATCAAAGCGGTGGCGGCACAGTACCTGGGGTTCTCCCCGGCACCAGCAGCAACCCATGACATTACCCAAAACATCAATCCGGACATCCCTGCAACAGCCGACACCACATTATTAGGCAACCTCCGGAAAGCAGGGCTCACGGTAAGACTTATGCTGCATAAACCCCTCATGCTGGATGTAACATTACCAGCGGGGTCCGGCATACCGGCGGCGAATGTTAAAACTTCCATTTTGCCGCTGGCAAAACATATCATCTGGCTGAATTTGTCGGGCAACGGGTTTTCAGATAACGATCTTGATTTCCTATCCGCGTTAAGCAATATGGAAAAGCTCCGCCTGGATAAAAATCCGGTAACGGACAAGATCTGCGGGCAGCTAACGGAACTGAAACACCTGGAAGCGGCAAACCTGAATGAAACGGGCATCACGGCTACAGGGCTGGATCAGCTGAAAAAGAACAGGGCCATTAAACGGGTGTATAGCTGGCGGACGGCTGCGCGGTAGGCCGTTGGAATATGGCCTAAGGAAGTATCGTGAACCGGCATTTGAACTGGAAACACATCCGCCTATCGTGCATTGGCCATTACCTGCCGATCAGCTTGCTGATAAACGCCCCCAATCGCTCATACCCTTTTGCATTCGGATGGAGCCCATCGCTGAAGAGCGATTCATCCAGCTTTTTCCTGCTATCCAGCAATACACCGCCGGCATCCGCGTAATGGACTTTTGCATCCGAAGCCACTTTGGCGTACAACCGGTTCAACCCGGCAACCCGGGCTTCCATTCCCCGCCGCGGAAGAATCCCCAGCACCAAAACCTTCGCCGCTGGCTGCTTCTTCCGGATGGCCGCCAGCAATAGCCTGAGCCCCTCCGCGATTTCAGTATCGGAATTGATCTGCAAATTGTTCGTCCCGATCAACAATACGATCTGCTTCGCAGAAAACCCGTCCAGTTCCCCGTGGTATACCCGCCACAACACATTCTCCATCCTATCCCATCCGAAACCCAGGTTAACGGCGTTCCTGTCTTTGAAATATTTATCCCAAGACGCGGCGCCCCTCGCCAGGTGCGCCCTCGGCTCGCCCGACCAAAAATGGGTGATCGAATTGCCGATCATGACCAGTTGCGGCGAATGTGCTTTATTGTAGTCCAGCACTTCGTTATGCCGCTTCTCCCAATCGTAACCGGGCAGCTCGCGGTATTGTGTCACCGGCCGGGTCGTGACCACATTCCCTTCCCGGCGGTCAAATATTTTCCGGATCGTTTTTGCATAGGCGTTGGCGTAGTTCATCATCCCGATATCATTGGGATGCACACCGTCCACCATGCTTTCGATATCCTGGCCTATTTCATTTTTGGTAAGCAGATGGATGTTCTTTATCCCTTTTGCCTTCAACTGGTTAAAAGCTTCGTTCAGCGCCAGGTTCGGCCTTTCGGATTCCGCCTTCCGGTTTGGACTGATCAGCTCGTCCGTATAGCCGTCGTGCTCCGTCAACAGGATGGGAATACCTGGCCGTTTGGCTTGCAATTGCAGCACAGCGGCCGTTATCTTTTCCATTAACGCTTCTGTTGGCGTACCCGTGAGGTTGGGCAGGCAGTCTAACACGTATAGACCGGCATCGATTTCCACAACGAGATCGATCACTTCTTTCTCCAGTTGGCCGTTCCCGGAAAATCCGAGGTTGACGACCGGGTGGTCCAGTTTCCGCTGCAGGATGGCCGTCCACGCCAGGCCGGGCCGGGTCGCACACGCGCCCTGGGCGATCGAAGTCCCGTAAACAACGATCGGTTTTTCGCGGCGAACGGGTATGGGCGTAAAAGACTTATCGGCCGGCACATAAATTTCCATCCACTTCACCGAATTGTACAACGGCAGGTACAGGGTATATTCCCGGTCCTGATTGCCGGACAGCTTTTGAAAACGGTAGGTGATGGTATCCCCGAAAGCAAAGGTCCCGCTGCTCCAAATCCATCCCCCATCCCTGTTTTTGGCATACAAATCCACCCCGCTGACGCCCGTGGCCGGCATGTGCGACATTTGCAAACCGCCTTTTACGGTATACTTCACAACGATCTCCGGGGAGTTCGAATGGAACCGGAGGCTCATCCCGGCGCTGTTATTGGACAAGTACCACACGGCAGGCCGTACAACGCCTTCCGCCTTTGCCCGCAGTCGGTCGTATGGGTCTTTGACCTGTTTGGGCCAGGCTTGTCCTTCGAGGACGGCGATGTTTTCTTTGGCAGGGTCCCATGCCTTGTAAGTCAACTTATCCTGTGCAACTCCAGTTTGGGTACCGGATATGAGAAGCGCGGTAAAAAGCAGAAAACGGTTCATTCGCCCAATATAGCGCGAATCATCCAAAGTTCATATGCAGGTGATAGGCACCGATGACATGTACCTCTGTCTGGGAACAGGACTTGTTTACTCCACACTCGCCCATGGATAAATCGTCACTATGCCGATTCATTCAGAAAACAGGCTTATCAATCATATGAACGGTAAACCGTAGTCGTACACCACTTTATGCGCATTTAACTTATGCACCATCTCTAAATGGTCCACCAATATGTTGGGAATGAGAATGATCGTACCATCCTTTAATTCCAACTTTACGACTGCAAATGCATTATAAGGATTTCGAGATCCATTAACGATCTTAATCGTGCATTCCAACAAGTCTTTTTTATCGTATTTCACCGGATTGTCTATCTCTCCATAATAAAAAACATCATTTGCGCGCGACATGACCAGGATTTTACCCTTCGCATATTTTAAGTAAGTAAAGAAGAAAATCAGGTGCACACCACCTCCTACGAAGAAAAACATAATAAATATATACACCCAAATCCCTATATCTATTGGATGAGACCACGTCTTAACCCACATGTAAAACACACCCATAAATATGGGCAAACTCATCCAGCATTTAGACCACAAATACTTCCGGATCGATTTCGGCGTCAGGAAGTATCTAAAATCCTGGGTCACGAAATGCTTCAAATTGCTTTGCAACCAGGTGTTTTCTTTCCTGAAACCGGCCGGATCGAACGGGGCTTGCCCGAAAAACGTTTGTATGAAAGGAAATGCATCCTGCAAACGGGTAAAACTTTTTTTTAAAAGTGTCTGATTGCCGTCAAAGTAATGAAGGATGAATTTTTGCTGATAATACACAGACAACTTCAGAAAATCGTTATGCTTCCCTTCAATGGTGATGGAAGGGTTCGTCAGGCTAATTTGGATATTCTCCCTTTCGGCTTTCCAGGGGAAACTATTGATCAATGCAATCGTCTCCTCAAAACTCCGCTCCCCGATATCCACGAATTCCCCGACCTCGAAATTTTTATATTGAACTTTGGAAACCAGCTGAGTCATAGATCAACAATGATAAGAAAAAAAAACAAACCCGCCTGCACCCGTTTGCCTTTTCCACCGGGCACAGCTGCGCCTATACAGGCAGACGCCGGCCGCTATCGGCACGAATCTGGTATGCTCCCTACTAAATAAACATTGCCGGTCCCTACGCCACAACACTGGATAAAACAAATACATCCATTATTCCAGGAACCGGAACGCATATGAATGCTGTACATTCCCTGTGTGAAACATACGACCGAAGCGAACTTCGTATTGCAGGTCAATATAAATCGGCAATCAAAGTTATTGTCATGGCCCGGGCGCGGCCTACCATTCCATTGATCAATACATATTATATACAGTTATTGAAGCAAACAGCCCGCAACAGGAAAATTACGATACGCTCCGACATCGAAGGACTTTCAACCATCCAGGCATCACACAAACTCGGCACCGTTCATTCACTGCTATATATTCGCAGTATACCAACGCTTTCAAATCTAGTACGGAAATTTTCCGGGGTGGAAATCGCGACAGGTAAATAAACCATCACTTATAGCAAAAATAAATGTTGTCCCTAACCAGCATCAATTCTATCTTCAACTACCCAAAAAAACTATCCAATTATGAAGAAAAAACTATTCATGGCCTTTGCTGCCATCATGGTGCTTTCAGCCGGCATCTTTACAAACAAGGCGCACTCTCAGGTTGAAACACTTAGCGGATGCAGATGGACAGGTAACCCCAGTGATTATTGTGTGATTATTCTGAATGGTGGGCTGTGGGGTGTCACCAGCTGCGTGAACAGCGACAATGGCGGTTCTTGTGGAATTCAGCAGTAAGCACACTGATTCACACAAAATCCTTTAAGAATGTTATTGGGTATTATTTTTCAATACCCAATAACATTCAATACATTAGAAAAAATCCGGAAAGCAGTCAGCCATCAGGAGATGCCCATTCCTTATTTTATGTTTGCCCTGTCAAAAAAATTCCATCTATTTTCCATACCCCCTAAACAGTTTTTCAATGCCTGTAAAATTATCCTTGCTACTCCCCTTATTGGCACTTATAAGCTGCTTCGCCAGTAGCAACGGCAATAAAGAAGAGAACCAATTCCCGAAAATACAATCCATAAAAAGCCAGCATATACTAAAAACAGAAAGCAACATCGCCAGTTTGCATATACAGGATTCATTCCTGGTATTGCGTCATACGCAAAGCTCATATGATTACTTGCTGAGCTTTGTTAATTTAAAAAGTCAAGCGACCGACATATCATTCGACAAAATAAAATTCGGAGGCGACCCGGGAGAAGTATTGAGCCCGCTATCCTGTGGCTTGTATAGCGACAGCCTGTTCCTGGTGCAGGATATTTCTTCAAACAAACTGGTAGTATTCAATCTGGGGAAAACACCGGATAAAAAAGCACCAACCTCCTATAAAGAATTCAATCTTCCGAAGTTCCTTTATTCCATGTGCCTGCTCGATACGGCGCTAAACGTTATCGCCAATGGAGATAATGCTTCCTTGAAAGAACTTCAAATAATTACCGCAAAAGAAGGAAAAATCGTTAAGGAATTCGGAGAATATAGCAACGCTTCATCAAAAGAAACCGCGCTTGAATGGAAAAACAAACACGAAAGCTTTCTCTTCATCAAGCCAGATGGCAAGAAACTGGTAAGCGCCGCCAGATATACCGACCAGATCGAACTGTTTGACCTGGTTAAACATGAAAAAATAAAAACCGTCAGAGGGCCCGATAACTTTAAACCGGAGCTGGGATACCAATCAATGGGAGGTTTCAATAAAATAATAAGAAACAGCAAAACCAGGTACGCATTCTTAGGCGGCGCAACAACAGACAACTACATCTATCTGTTGTACTCGGGGAATAAATGTGAAGGCCCGCACCAATTTTACGGGAACAGCATATTCATATACAGGTGGAACGGCGCTCCGGTTGCGCGACTAAATCTGGATAAATATGTGAGCAGCATCGCCGTTTCCAAAGATGACAAGGAATTGTACGCAGTAGATCCGGCCGGCAAACAAATCATCAAATCGTCCATTATATTGTAACACCAAATGAAAATACCCTACAGCATTGGCACAAGTTGCTATTTCATCTTGCTTATTTCCCTAATTGCAGTTGGATGTAAAAGCAATATTACGACAAAGCAGCCGGATGAAATTAGCGCCCCCGAAACAAAAAAGTATTCATTCCCCAAAAATCTTTTAACATTTCAGACTGGCACATTCATCAGCGAAATTGATAGTGCCACCATCATGAATGCTCCATATAAACTCATTGTAAGCATTGACTTCTCCTGTCCCGTATGCATTGCCGAAGTGGACAAATGGAGAAACTTCTATATGGAGAACCTGCAACAACGTCATGTAATGATGGTGCTGCTGTGCCAGTCTACGGATAAATACAGGTACATGAAATACCTTTTCAAGAATAAAAAATTAAAGGAATTTCCGTTTCCGATCTATCTGGACATTAACAATGAAGGATTGAAATTCAATCCCGATCTGACAACTGCAACCGGAAAAGTAAAAACGGTGCTTGTAGACGCCGATTCCAAAATCCTGTATATGGGGATACCATTTGATCGGGAAGAAAACAAAAAAGACCTGATAAAGGCAATTGATTCGATCGGGCAGGTCCCATTTGCTCATCTCAATAAACAAAAATGAAACCGACATTCCTTCTGCTTATCTTTATTTTAACCGGCGGCAAATCCCTTTTGGCCCAATCCAAACACACTTTAACCGGCCAGGCCATTGTGGGCAAATTACATTACAAATTTCATTATATGCCGGATACAACCAGGCGGGACCATATTCTCCTGGAAGATATGGAACTAGCCTTCGGCAAATCGGAAAGCTCGTTCACAAGCTACTCGAAAAAAATCCGGGATTCCATTACGCAAAAGAATATTCAAAAGCAACTTGCAGCAAACCCGGCAACCCCCTACAATGAAGTGCAAACATTGCTTAATTCCTTCAGCCAAACCACACATGATGTTACATATACAACAATATCGAAGCAGCAAATAGTGTACGTAGGACAACAAATCGCAAACTCCCATTACCTCATACCTGACACCGCGAAAGCAATAGAATGGACGATCCTGGATTCAACAAAATCGATCCAGGGAAATATCTGCCAAAAAGCAATGGGGGAAAGCCATGGAAGAATGTATACGGCCTGGTTCTGCAGCGACATCCCCTACAGCTTCGGCCCCAGAAAGCTCAATGGCCTACCCGGCCTGATACTCGAAGCATACGACCACAATCGCGAAGTCGTATATACATTCAATAATCTCGACTATACCGTAACCAATGAAAAAATCGAGATCCCCAAAAACGCTACCAGGATTACTTACAAAGAATATAACAAGTTATACAACGCTTTCAAAAAGAATCCCGCAACATTCTGGAATAATAGCGCCGATAACGGCAAGATAAAATTTGTAACGGGGGTAAGTGTCAATACGGGCACCCAGGGGGCGAGAGCAAATAATGTGAATAACACTAACAACAATCCTATCGATCTGAAATAGCCGGCAATGGCTCACATATAGAAATTCCGGCTCCCGCTCGTCCAGGAAGGGACCCGCTGCCTCGCCCCTTCCCAGCAGCAATATATCCCCTTACAATGCAATCGTATGACAAGAAGAAATATAATCTTGCTGATACTTCTGGTGACTTCCTCCATTCAAGCGGAAGGTCAGGACCATACGATGCATATCTTCGGGAAAGTGGTTGATTCCGCCCGGCAACCGGTAAACAAGGCATTTGTGAGTATCATCAGGCGCAGCAACCAGTCGGGGATTTCCTTTACCACGACAAACGAAAATGGGAACTTCAGCTTTCAAATTTCGAACAAATACAATATCGACAGTCTGGCCATCAAAACAAACGCCATCAATTTCCAAAAACTTGTCACACAGCCCATAGCGGTCGACAAAGAAAACCTGGTCCAGCTTAAGCCGAACCAGATAATGCTGTCCGACGTCGTCGTAAAAGGGAGCAAACCGATCGTGCAAAAAGGAGACACGATAAGTTATAATGCAGATGCGTTTAAAAGGAAAGACGATCGATATCTGGGGGATATTATCAAAAATCTGCCCGGGATCACGGTAGACGACAAGGGGGTAATCAGCTACCAGGGAAAGCAAATCAATAATTTCTACATCGAAGGAGATAATTTGCTAGACAACCGCTATCAAATAGCAACCGACAATATTCCTTCTTCAGATATTTCGAAAGTACAGGTGATCGAACACAACCAGCACGTAAAAATGCTGAATGGTATTGTACCGTCAGATCAGGCCGCTATAAACATAACATTAAAAGACAGAGGTAAATTCCATATTATCAATAACGCCGAAATCGAAGGCGGCACGCCGGGAATATGGAATGGCGCATTTCACAACATGGTGTTTAACGACAGGTACAAAGCCATCAATGAACTGAAATCAAATAACAAAGGGATAGACTATTCCCGCGAAACAGGCGTGAACGGATTAAGTGGTGCGCCCGACCTGGCTAAACATATTTCCCTTTTCAACAGAGCGGTGATGTCGAACCTGAATAATATGTACAAATTCGACAAATTCAGCAGTCTCCGCTTAAACGGGTACTATGTACACGATCTACAAAAGACCGAAAGCAAATCTTCCATTAGCTATTACCTTCCGGAGAATGATACCGTCAGATACTTCGAAGGAAATAACGCCGCAATGGGTATTGACGCATTTAACATTCAATTAAATTACAATGTAAATAATTTCAAAACATTTTTTGACAATACGCTTTCATTCAATCAATCCCGTTCCAACCCTGAAGATGCCATTATGGCGAACGGGCAAAATATACGGCAAGTCCATTCAACCAGGAACATTAACATCAGCAATACTGCGGTCGGCTATTCTTTGTACAGGAAAAAGCATTTATTCAATTATCATTCGTCCGTACAGTATTCAAACACTCCGCAAACGCTTACGATACTGCCGGGGGCGATGCCTGATATCCTGAATGACAGCATCCCCTATTCAAACGCCCATCAATTCCAGCGTACATCCACCTTCTATACCAATAACAATATCGCGTACAGTCATATTTCCGGGCACTGGACCTTTGGGTCAAACGCAGGTATAAACTATCAAAACAGAGACTTTCATTCCGACCTCCAATTGCAACAAACCAATCATTCCACTACGGAACTGGCCGGTTTTTCGAACAGCCTGCATTGGAAGAAAGGGCAGATCTATCTTTCACCACAGGTAACTTATAAAACTGACCGGAACCAACTACATCTTTCTGCACCTTTTAACTTTACGCACATCAGGTATTTCAACGATTCCGTTGCTGACAATAAAGACAGGCTCGATCATATTTTCATCAACCCCTCGATCAGCTGGCAAAGGAAAATCGGGAAGGAAAATCAACTTTCGTTCTCTTACAGCTTCGGCCAGCAAGCAGCAGGCGCTTCCCAAATATTTGGCGGCAAAATCCTGAACAATTACCGCAACTATTCTTCCTTCAACAGGCCTTTGCTGACCGGTAGCTCACAGGCGTTTGAGATCGGGTTCAATTTCAAAAGAATGATTCTGGCATTCTTCGCTAACGCAGCCGTCACTTACAGCCGACACAGAAACTATTTTATAGACGCGAGCATCATCCAAAACAACTTCACTGTAACCACCGCCCTGCCCATCAATAATGCGAGCGATAATATTTCCCTCACCTGCAATGCAAGTAAATACATATATACGCTCAATACGATGGTGGCCATCAATTCCAGCCACTCTTTCGGCAGATCGCAACAAATGCAGAACGGGGTACTTTTCGATGTACACCACAAAGCATCGGGGTACAAGCTCCATGTTACGCCAACTATTTCCAACTGGATGGATATAAAATTCTCTGCAGCCTATTCCATCAACACGAGTACTTCCACCACTGCAGGATTTCAACGTCAATCGAACAGCCAGGTCAACGAGACATCATCGATCATTCTGTACCCGATGCAAAATCTTGCCGTTTCATTCGGCAACCAGTATTTACAATCGTTCCACCGTGGACAAACCATATCTTCAGCGCTGCTTATGAACAGTTATGTTCAACACAATTTTACCCGTCCCGCCTGGCGCAAGCTGCAGCTTCGACTGAGTTTTAACAATATCGCAAATGTCCGCACTTATAATGTAGTATCTACTTCAAATAATATGATCGCCACTTACAGTTATCTGCTACAACCAAGAATGCTCCTGCTTTCCGCTCATTTCGACCTGTAGCCGTCCGGCTTAAACACACCAGCTAATGCTTAAATTCACAGGAATCGCCGCTCTTAGGTCCAAAGCAAATTTGCGTATTTTTATAACTTCGCTTATCCTCATAACCTGCTTTGCGTACACGCTATTTACCTGCAGGTTTGCTTTTAACCAGGAACTGGATAACAACCCACAGTATTTCGCCGCGTGGGCGGTACTTACCGGCTGGTTTGGGTATGTAATCTTTTTGGCGTTCCGCTTTTTCAAAAGGCCAATCAGTTGGTATCAAACAGGCACGCTACTCCTTTCCAATACATTTTTACTTTTAATCATATACAGTCGTCATTATACTTTAGCCAATGAATATTTCACCTGGATTGTAATCCTGTTCATATTGTTCATCCCCATGATATCCGCCAACACGAAAGTGGTTCATACGGTAATATTCTGGCTTGCCTTGTCTTTGCTGTGGCAGCTTTACCTGGCATTTGACCAGATGGACTATTTCAGGTTCAGGACCACTCATTTCAATATTACAGGAAGTTTACAAAATAGCGGTGTATTGAGTTGCTACCTGGTTTCCCAATTGCCGTTCCTGTATTACATTTTATTCAACACCAATGCTTTGGCTTTCAACCGATCGGGGCACCAGACACCGAAAAGCAGCCGGAAATTCATACAAGCCGCCAAAATAATCGCGTTCGGTATATGTACTATATTCATTTCATTCATTATCTGGCGATCTGAATCCCGTACCGCCATTGTAGCGCTGGGAACGCTCATATTCTCCTTCCTGGCCATCAACTATCATACAGCGATCAGGCGTTATTGCAGGCAACTGTCAAGGCCGTTCATTGTTTCATTGGCGCTGATATTTGTAACAGGTATCTGCTATGCTGCGTATTATCTATTCAATCTAAAACAGTTGTCAGCCTCCGGCAGGTTATTGAAACTACATATTGCGTATGAACACTTGAGCGGGTGCTACCTGTCGGGAACCGGCATTGGCCGATTTACCTGGCATTACCCACAGTGGCAGGCAAGCTATTTCGCCAACCAAACCCATCCGCCGGAACAATATTTTTTGAGCGCATCTGAGAGCTTCGTTCTTTTCAATGAATATGCACAATTGCTGGAAACAGTAGGATTGTTCGGATTTGGGGGTTTTATAGTATTATTATTCCTCTTCTTTAAAACCAAATCCGACCGCAACAAATCATTATTGAATGCCGCCAAACTCACCGGAATTACAATTCTTGCCTGTGGCTTTACATCTTATCCGTTTCATGTAAACATATTGCTGCTGGAACTATTATTTTGCCTTGCCCTGGGCGCAATCCTGAATGAAAACGTCCGATATAAGCCAAGAGCGCTTAACAACCTGAAACCTCCCCATCAGGCAATAGGGATAGCCATCTTATCCGTAACACTCCTGGTTGCAGCATTGGGCGCTTTTAAATCGTTTGAGCAATGGCAGGCAAAGCTGCAATGGGATAAATTGCGCGGCTGGGGATACGCCGATCCGGAAGTGCGAAATGAATTTGGAAAATTATATCAGGAATTACGATACGACGGCAAATTCCTGACGGAATATGGCTTACTTCTCGTTCATGACAGTACCGGCAATAAAAAAGGAATTGAGATACTGGAAGAATCTAAAAAATATTATATCTCCTCAATTAATGTAACGGCATTAGGCATGGCTTATCAAAAAAGCAGCAGGTATAATAAGGCGATTGAAAATTATGAGTGGCTAAGCAATTATATTCCATCCCGATTCGGGACAAAACTAGCCTTGCTTAAACTTTACAAATTGGTAAATGACAGCGATCGGGCATCAAAAACTGCCAATATAATTTTGACTATGCCAGTAAAGATGCCGTCGATCGAAGTAGACAGAATAAAAAGGGAGGCCGGAAATTCCATCAAGTGATCACGTTGCAGATGGAAGCCTGCCGGTGTACAACACATTTACAGCAGCCCGCTGCAACCCTGTCGCCGCTACACAAAAAAGGGAGGCCATGGAAATAGCCCCCCTTTCAACAAAAGTTGTATGACTATTTATTCTACTATCTCCACTTTGCCGTCCAGTCCCCAATCAGGTTTCATTTTCACGCCCATCCAGGCCAGAACGTTCGACGTCAGGTCCATGGCGCGTGGCACCAGCAGCGTAGCGTCGATGGAAGAAGGATTGAGCACTTCGGTACGCGCGTCCCAACGCGGTGAATTTTGTATTACGAGGTCTACCCCGCTCGGACTGTAATCCTTGATCGTATTGCCTGCCGGCTGTTCATTCGCTTTCCAGTAACCGATGAGCGAGGCATAGGAAGGATGCTGGTTCGTCACCGTGCGGAAAGCCCAGGCTTCGATCGTGGCCGCCGGGAGAACGGTATTCCACACCCGCACATCCGCGATGTAATTTTCACCCGAGGTATTGGCCCCGTTGTAGCCATAGTTCAGCGTCCCGTCCGACCCGATCGCCAGCGGCAAACCCGTATCGAGGTTGCCCTTGTTGGCAATGCTTCCTCCGGATACGAAAAATTTCCCGTCCATATAGAAGTCGACCGTTCCCTGCCGGTTAAACGTTACCGTAATGTGGTGCCATTTGCCGTCGGCCACGGGAGGCCCGTTGCGGACGTCTATCCGGCCGGTGCCGGCGCCCTTGAAATTCAGGCGCAGGTTGCCGTTCTGCTTATAGATCACCCAGCCGGTATTGCCGCCGCTGCCCCAGTTCTTATTGGCGATCACCGGGTGATCTGCCCCGGAATTGAGCTGGGTAAGGATATTAAATTCGATGGTAAAATTCTGATCAGCACCTACTTTGAAAATGGGATCGTTCGTATACGCCGCTTTGTCGGCCCCGTTTTCCCGGTTGAAGAAAGCATACTTCCCATCGTAAGGCACATTCACCAACGGCATTTCCACCTGGCGCGACACGAACGACGGGTGATGATACAGCAGGAATATATTCCTTTCATTGAACGAAGCGCCGCCATAAGCGCCGGTTTCGAGGCCACCGTGATTGGACGTTACCACCACCAGCCAGTCTTCCCGCGCAAAATCCCTCCGGCTGCGCATCGCGTTGAGCACATCGCCCACATAACCATCCACCGCTTTCAACGCATCCATATAAGTTCCGGTTGCTGCACTGAACCCGCCGGCCACCCCGGCACGCTGTACCCCGTTAAACGCCACCACCATCACATCCGGACTGCCCGACTGCAGGCGTTTTACCGCGCTGTCGCGCGCCTGTACATCGTTCCCGGCCGTATTGACCCAGGTGTTGGCGCTGCCGCTTTTCAACAGGGTATCGTTCAGCGACGCACTGCTGGACACGCTGACGATATCGAGCGTAGCATTGGTTGCCAGCCGCTGGAGGAAAGACGGGAATGCCTGCAGGTTGTGGCCGCGGTAGAAGGATTCCTTCACCGCGTTCTTCAGATTGGTGACACCGGTGAAAAGGCCCGCCCAGCTGGCGGCGTCTTTGGACAGCGTGTCAGACACCGCGTCCCAGCTATAGATGGAATGTTCGAGCAGGGATTTCAAATGCGGCATATCCGCATCTTTCACCACCTGGCCGCGGGCGCCTTCGATGGCGATCACCAGTACCTTCTTTTTGGTCCCGGTATTGATGGAACTGTCTTGCCCCAGGCGCTCGTCGAACAGCACGGGTTTGTTGCAGGCTGCGATGGCCAGCATCCCGGCTGCAAAGGCGCAAAATATCTTCAGTTTATTCATGGTAAGCTCTGATTCGATTGTTAATTTCTGCTATGGCACCCTGCTGATCCCGTCCAGCCCCCAACCGGAGTCGGCCGCTATTTTCAGCCAGGCGAAAATGGAGGGCAATACATCCACCGACTGCGGTACGGCTGCGGGCTGCGGCACGTTGCAGAAGGAAATTTCCTGCGTGATCCAGTTCGGATTGCCGAAAACCGTCAACGGGTTATCGCGGCCGCTGGCGTCGGCCAGCTGATTGCCGTTGGGGCCCGTCCCCTTCCACCAGCCGATCATCCGGCTGAAATAGGGATTGGTATGCTGTGTGGTATCGCATCCGCTGTACTTTTTGAAATCTTCCTTCTTCCAGAGCGTATCCCAAACGCAAACGTTCGACAGGAGGAAATCATCGTTCCCCCAGTTGATCCGGTATTTGCCGGTTACATCGTCCCCGATCACGAACTTCAGCTGCTGCCCTGCCGGCGCGAAGGGCGACAGGTTGTTGAGGGAACTGCTGCCCGCCGGCTCGCCGTCCTGGAACAGCAATACCTCGCCCGGGCCGGAGCGCCTGTCTACCGTGATGGCGATGGTATGCCAGCGGTTGTCGTTGATCCCGGCCGCGGAAGAATTAATGTCTACCCTCCCGCTGCCGCTACCGGCCTGGAATTTCCATTTCCCGGCACCCACCGGACAAAGCAACCAGCCGGGGTTATTACCGCTGTTCCAGTCTTTGTTGCCGACGAAGGGCACATCGCTGACGAAACCGCGCGTCCGCACATTGAACTGTACGGTAAACTGTTTGATACTGTCGAAATTGTACAACGGGTTGGCAGAAGCGGCATATTGCCCGTCTGACGCGAAACGCGCGGCCCGCAGGGAAGTAAGCGGCTGTTCCACCTTGGTCCCGGTGAAAGCTTTGTTATGGAAGAGCGTAAAGATGTTCCGCTCTTCCGGCGAGCTGCCGCCTTCCGCTTTGGCGATACCGCCGTGGTCGGAAGCGATGATCACCAGCCAGTCTTCCTGCGCCGCGCCGGGCCGTGCCTTCAGCGCAGCGAGGATATCGCCGATAAAGGTATCCGCCTGTTCGATGGCCTGCATGTATTCCGGCACATCGGGGCCGTAGCCGAATTGGTGCGCGGCGGTTTTCACCCCCGTAAAGCCCACGAGGAGCAGATCGGGATCATCCTGCCGGAGGCGTTTCACCGCACTGTCTTTCACCTGGGCATCCGCATCGGGGAGGTTGATGGATACGTCTGCACCGCTCACCAGTTGCTGGTTCAGCGCCGGCCAGGATTGGATGGATACCGTGCGCAGCCGGGGCAAGAATAATTTCACGTAGCGAAAAGCCATCGGGAATTTAACGGCGTCGTAACCGGTAAAGGAATTGTCTTTCACGCCATGCTTGTTGCTCCACACGCCGGTGAGCAGCGAGGCCCATCCGCTGCCGCTTTGCGTTGGCTGCTGTGTGAGCGATTCATAGCTATACACGGCATTCGGCAGCAGCGCCGCGATGGCCGGCACCTGCGCCACTTCCATCGCATCCCCGCGCAAGCCGGAAACACCGATCAGCAATACTTTTCTCTTGATCCCGGAGGCGCCGGGCGCCGTGGTCGTATCCGCGGGATCGATGTCGTTTGGCGGCCCCACTACCAGCAGCGTGTCTTTAAAACAGGCCGACAGGCCCAGCAGCCCTATCAGTAAACAGATATAAAATCTTTTCATAGTTGAATTTTTGAGATCAATAGCGCAGGAGTACGATACGGCTGAGCGACAGCAGGTCGAATTCCGTGAAGGAGCCCACCATCAATGTGGCATTGGCATTCGGCACGTTCAGCAAGCCATCTACCCATCCGCCCATACTGCCCATGGTGTTGTACCCTTCGCTTAATTTGCCGTCTCCGTCGAGCACCACGGTCCCTTCGCGACGAACGCCGGAGAAGAGATCGAACGAACCGGTGAGCAGGATTTTCCCGTTTTTCAACTGGAACCCTTTGCGCACAAGCCCGTTTGGCCCGCCGTTCACGCCCGTGCCCACGGAAAAGGACGGGTCCTGGCTGCCGTTGGCCTTCAGCACGGCCACCTTGCGGCTTTCCGTGCCGTTGTATTTCATAAAGGCGCCGGCGATGAGGATGCGCCCGTCGGCAAGCACGCAAACGCTGTTCACACTTGCATCCGGACCAGTACCGGGATTGAAACCGCCGTCTGCAGAGCCATCCCTGTTCAGCCGGGCGATGTTGGGCATAGACTGGCCGTTGAACCGGGTAAAGTTCCCGGCGATGAGCATTTTGCCGTCTTCCAGCATCACGGCGTCGTTCACCGGGCCATTGGGGCCGGCGAAGCTGCTCCGCGCAGCCGCGTTGAAATGGAAGGAAGAATCGAACGTTCCGTCTTCATGCAGGCGTACCATCCCTTCCATCCTGATACTGTCTACCAGGACCGAATCCCGCAAACCGTCTACCGTTACACCGGCGAAGTTTTTGCGCATGTAATATTTGAAGGTGCCGAACACGACCAGCTTTCCGCTGTCGGGCGTTTGCAGGATGTGGTGGATATCTCCGTCGAAATAAGCATTCAGCGCAGGTATGCCCTGCTTTTTACCGGATACGCCGGTGATCTGCAGACTGTCCAGCGACCCGTTATCGTTGAGGCGGGTGATCCGGGACACATACCCCGACTGGAATCGGTCGTCGTAATTAACGAATGTTCCCCCGACGATTATTTTACCGTCAGACTGTACGGCGATGGCATTAACGCTGCCGCCAAATCCTTTCCCGATTTTAAAATCCCGGTCGATGTGCCCGTCTGCATTGATCCGCGCGAGGCCATGATAGCCGTCTTTGGCGCCGGAGTTATCGTAGTCGTCGAAGTTGCCGCCGATGAGGTATTTACCGCCCGGAACATATGCCAGGGTTTTGATGTTCCCGTTATCGGCGCCCGGCATCGATGCAAACTGCTGGTCGATGGTGATGGGCCCGGTGACGCGGAACCTCGGCCCGGGAAATACCTGGCGGGCAACAGATAGCGTGATCAGGCCGCTGCTGGCGGTTGCCGGCACCTTTACCGACACGGCTTCGTCCGTTACGGAAGAGATCTGTCCTTCCACGCCATTGAATTTCACGGCAAGGCCGCTGTCTTTATACCGCTGAAACCCGCTGCCCTTGATGGTAACCGTTGTGCCGGCGGCGCCGTAGCCCGGCACCGAAGCCGTTTTGTCGATTTTTATCTGCACCGGCTCTTTGGCACCGGCATAGGGATCGGTGCCCGAAAACGGGTCTTTCTTGCAGGCCGCCAGCATTGCGGGCAGTGCCAGCATCCATACCGGGAACCAGTTGTTGTATGTTCTTTTGCTGTTCATGTGGCCGTGATCAGTATGTTTATTGAATATATTCCTTGATCGTATTGATGAAATTATTGCCGTCGAAGCCGAAGTAATGTTCGCTATTGAGGACATGCACGATGGCGTTGCGCGTCTGCATATCCGACGTGGCAGCGTACGACACGAAGTAGGAAGGCCTTTCCAGGCTCCGGATATCGCTGATCACGACCTTCCTCGGCCCCACGTCTTTCGTACCATTGTAGTCGCTGAAAATGACGCCGATGTTCATGATGTACCCCTGCCAGGATTCCATGTTCATACCGGGGTACAGGTCGGGCAGGTCGGGCGCGAGCCGGGAAATATCCTTGAGTTTATATTTGTCCCTGAAGATGTAGCGGGAGAGATATTTCCGCCATACTTCCGCCGGCACTTCATCGAGCCGCAGCGAATCCTTGAACGCTGCGTACCGCCAGGCATGCACATCGTTCATCGCCCGTTTTATCGCCTGGTCAGTTGGAGCGAAAAAGGTGACCGACGAATCCCGGATAACATTCTCCAGGCCGGCCAGCTTGACGACCGTGACGAGGGTATCGAAATAAAAGGGATTGGTTGCCAGCCATTCGTAGGTATCCCCATCGTACACGCCGCGCTGGAGGCCGGAGTCTACATAGTAATCCTTTTTACAGGCTGCCGTTCCTATTACGGCCCCGAGCGCCATCATCCATATTAGCTTTCTCATCGTGTCCAGTATGAATTTAAAGTGATGTTAGGATTGAAATTGCGGGCCTTTTCATCGATGGGCCACGTCCAGCCACCCCGGTTGAACTGGTCTTGCGTGAGGTAGCTTTTCGCCTGCTCGGGGTCCGTGATCCGGCCTGTCCTAACCAGATCATACCATCTTACCCCTTCGCCGATCAGCTCGCGCTGCCGTTCCAGGAAGATGAAATTCTTCAGGTCCTGGCCGGAGCCGGTATAAGGTTCGGTACCGGCGCGGGCGCGAACGAGGTTCAGCATTTCTCTGGCCGGGCCTTCCTGCCCGAGGTTCGCCAGCGCTTCCGCACCGGTCAGCAGTTCGCCGCCGTATCGGAACATAATGAGGTCATCGTCCAGCAACCAGGAAGCGGAAGTGATCATGTTCACCACGTTGCTGTACTTCATGAACATCGACTGGTTGTTGTTGGCATAGGGTAAATAGAACCAGAGATCGCGGCGTTTGTCGGATTTGTCTACCGGGAATATCTTTTTGATATAGTCCGAAGAATAATACACGTCGCTGGAAGCATATCCGACCACCAGCGGGGAATGCAGCGTCCATTGGCCAATGCTTACGTACCGGGTGGTGGTGCCGTAGTTCGTGTTCACGGAAAATTCGAACAGGCTTTCCCGGGTCCGGCCCTTGAAAATCCGCCGCCACTCTTCCAGCGGCAGCAGTTCAAAGCGCCCGGAAGCCTTCAGGGCCTGGATGGCTTCGGCGGCTTCTTTCCAGTAAGCGCGCTGGTTGTCTTTATCGAAACCCGCCGCCCACATATCTACATTCGCGATCAGGGAATACACGGCGCCCCGTGCCGCGCGAACGCCCCATTTGGTGGGGTCGTCGTACTGCCAGGGCAGGTCTTCCCGGATCCCGTTCAGCTCTTTCAGGCAGAACTGCAATACTTCCACCATCGGCGTACGGGGCAGCGACCGGCGGTCGTACGCCTCCGTGTACAACGGCACGTCGCCGTAAATGCGCGAGATATAGAAATAGGTGAACGCCCGCAGGAAGCGCAATTCGGCCATGTATTGCTTCTTGTCGGCATCAGACAGGGCCGCTACGTCCGGAATACGGTCGAGGCTGATGTTACAGGCCGCGATCGACTGGTAAAAAGGATACCAGTCTGCCAGGCTGTTCATGTTGTACCTCGACAGCCGGCTCTTGTTGGTCAGGTCTTGCTGCGCGATGGCGGCGAATACGTCGAAGCTGGGCGGGGCATCGATCTCACCAGCGCGGAAATCGCCGTTCCCCGGCACGTACGGGCCGTTGGTGAGGATATCGAAAAGAAAGCCGTAAGCATTGGCGATGGCGGATTCGACATCGCTTTTCGTTTTCCAGAAAGAGGCGTCGCTCATACGATCGGGCGGCGCCACCGTCAGGAACTTTTTGCAGGATCCGGCGCCGAGCGCCAGCACAATGAGGAGGAATATACAGGTAAGTCGCTTCATGCCAATTTTTTTAGAACTCAATATTCAAACCGAACGAAAGGGACCTGGCTACCGGGTAAGTGTCCAGCCGGTCGCGTCCCAGGTCGGTCACCGCTTCCGGGTTCGGCCCGCTGTACCCGGTAAACAATAATGGGTTGGAAACGGTGGTGTACATTCTGAAAGCGTTCATCCCGAATCTGCGCAACCACGTCCGGTCTACGGAATAGCCGACTGTTACCGCGTTGAGTTTGATGAAGCTCCCGTCTTCCTGGAACAGCGTCTGGTAAATGCGGTAAGAATCGGAGGTGGAGTAATAATCGAACGGATTGGGGTATTTGGCCACATCGCCATTCCCTTTCCAGTAATCGAGGTCCCGCAGGTCTACGAAAGTAGCATCGTCGAAGGGGTCTCTTAATTTCGTCATACGCTCGGCGAGCGCCTTGTTCAGCAGGTCGCGCTTGAAAAGGATGGTGCCGTTGAGGTTGATGCTCCAGTTTTTGTAAGTGAGGTAAGAGGAAAACCCACCGGTGATCCGGGCGATGGGGGTGCCGGCTACCTGGAGGTCTGCATCATTGAGCACGTAGTTGCCGTCCACGTCCCGGAACTTCGAATCGCCGCCTTTATAGAAATCCTTCCCTTCGTTCCGCATGGGCAGGCCGGTGATGGGGTCTACGGGCACGTCGGCATTTGTGCGATACACGCCTTCGTAGATGTGGAGGTAGTTGGAAGTGGCGCTGTATCCTACGCGGTTGATGATGGTTTTGTCGTCAGACAGTAACTGCGCGGCGCCGCCGGGCAGCGAAAGCACTACGTCGCGGTTCACGGCTCCGTTCAGGCTGATGGTCCAGTTGATCTTGCTGGTGGATTTGAATGGCCTTACGGTCAGCATCGCTTCGTAACCGTAGTTATAAATCGATGCGTCGTTCGTGAAGGTTTGTTCAAACCCTGTACCCGTCGAAAGTTTGCGGGAATACAGCATATTGTACACCGTTTTGGTGTAAGCGTCGAGCGTAAGCCCGATGCGCCCCTTGAAAATGCTCATATCGAACCCGTAGTTGAACTGCTCCACTTCTTCCGGCAACAGGAACGGGTTGGGCATCTGGCCGAGGTGCGGCGAAATACGGGTAACGCCGTTGTAGTTGCCTTTCACGTCGTACCAGCCCATCGAGGCGTAAATGTTGGTCGTGGGGCGCAGGTTCACGCCGTAGCTGAAACGGAGGTCGCCGAAATCGAGCCATTCGGCATGTTCGAACAGTTTTTCCTTGTTGAAATTCCAGCGCAGGCCAACCGACGGGCTATGCGCCCAGCGTTCATTTTCCCCTGCAAACGAGTTACCGTCTGCCCGGTAGTTGAAGTTGACCACGTATTTCTTGTTGTAGTCGTAACTGAGGTTGGCGGCAAAGCCCACGCTGTGCACTTCACTGAAGCCGCCGGCATCGGGGGTTCCGCTCACGGAAGAAAAATAGGAGCTGAAGCCGTAGGGGCCATGGTAGTTATCGTTCGGGCCGTTAGACTGGTTGATGACCTTGTTCTGTACATTCACGATCGTGGCTTCGGAAAACACGGAGGCATACACGCTGTGCTTTTCTTTCCAGGTGTTGTTGTAGTTGATGCTGCTCCGGTTGTAGAGGTTGCTTTTCCTGCCGCTGAAACCGTACACCGCCGGTTTGTCGTTATTGGCGAGCGCGGGAATGAAGGTATCTTCCTGGTCGGAGGTATAGTTGTAGCTGGTGTTGGTAGACAATTGCAGGTGCGGCACAAGCTCGTACATGATATTGAGGTACGTCCGGATATCATAGGTACGCGTATCGTTCACCCGGTAGATGGAATTGGTGAAATGCCCGACGTTGTTGAAGTAAGACGGGCCGGGGAGCAGCGATGAGCTTACATTGCTGCCTGCGCCTACATCGGTAAGCCCGTTGCCGCTGCCTTTCAGCTTTTTACCGAGGCCGGCAGACAGGTAGCCCGACAGCTGGAGGCGGGGCGTGGGGTTGAAATTGACGTTCTGGTTGAGGGAATAGCGGTCGAACCCGGTGTTGCGCACCACGCCTTCTTCGGTATAATAGTTCAGGTTGGTTTTGTAGTTCAGCCGCTGGTCGCCGCCGGAAACGGATACGTTATGCGTATGGTTGTAGGTGGTTTGATAGTAGATATCCTGCCAGTTGGTGGAGTTGTTGAAAAACGCGTTGAGGCTGTCTGACAGGAACTGGGTCTGGCTGATGCGATAGATCTCGCTGAGATTATTGCCGTCCCGGATCATTTTTACCCGGTACGCCCGTTCGTCCTTTCCGCCGATGGTGCTGCGGAGCTGGGGGGTGAAGTTGATGAACATATTACCGGCATAGCGAACGATCGGCACGGCCGACTGTCCCCGGCGGGTGGTGATCACGATTACACCGTTGGCGCCGCGGGAGCCATAGAGAGCGGTGGCTTCCGCGTCTTTCATCACGTCGATCGACTGGATATCTTCCGGCGGGATGAGCGACAGCGGGCTGGTGCCCGGGCCCTGCGACTGGAAGCCGTATTCGAACCCGGCGTTGGCATCTACCGGCACGCCGTCGATCACGTACAAGGGCGACTGTGGCGTGAGGTAGGCATTATCTCCCGAGCCGTTGACCATCATCTGGGAAAGGCCGCGGATGGAGGAAGCCCCCCGGAAGCCGGGCGCCCCGGTATTCTGCTGGATGTTCAATCCCGCAACACGCCCCTGCAGCAGTTGTTCCACGTTGGAAACCGGAACGTCCTGCAATTCTTTCCCG
This sequence comes from Chitinophaga rhizosphaerae, assembly GCF_003958645.1. Lineage (GTDB taxonomy): Bacteria > Bacteroidota > Bacteroidia > Chitinophagales > Chitinophagaceae > Chitinophaga > Chitinophaga rhizosphaerae. The sequence continues at coordinate 123,690 of NZ_RXLO01000011.1, read as the reverse complement.
GTGATCCGCGTTACAGCGCCCGTCACCGTTTCACGGGTCTTTTTCTGATACCCTACGATCACCGATTCCTTCAGCGAGGTGGAAGACGGCTTCATGACGATGCTGAGCGAAGTGCGGTTGTTCACCGGCACCACCAGCGTTTCGAAGGAAATGAAGCGCAGTTCCAGCCGGGCATTGCCGGGAACGGAAACGGTGAAATGGCCGTTCTGGTCTGTTGCGGCCATGGGCTTTGGCGCGGCGCCCTGCTGATGCAGCAGCACGGAAACGCCGGGCAGCGGGCCGCCTTCTTCCGCCACTACCCTTCCCTTCACGGTGATCAGTTGTGCATTCGTTGCGCTGTAACAAAACAGGAACAGCACTATCAGCGAAAAGCGATTAAAAAATAATTTCATATTCAAGGGAATTAATCGTCGTTAAAAATGGGATCGCGGCGGAAGTAAAAAGTGATGGTCCAGTCGCCCGGTTCGTAAATGGCGAAATTCAATCCGAAACTCGCATCCAGCCTTTCCCCTCCGAACCCTTTCCGGCTATAACCGAATTTCACGTTCGCTTTCCCGCTGTTGGCGTAGGCAGTGTTGAGCTGGGTCAGCGGGATGGGATATGCCACATCGTAAGTGACGCCCATGGCGGTTTGCCGGCGATTGAAGCCGTGCAGGATCTTATCCCACTGCGTATTGCTGAACTTCGAGGGATCAATCGGGTTGAAGCGTGGGTCCACGAACTTGAACGTCAGCGAATGGCCGGTAGCATTTTCTTTGGTGAAGTATACGGAGATGAGGGTATCGGTGAAAAGACTGTCTTTCGTGAAGTACATTTTGCTCACGCCCGATGGGTGAATGGTGTAAGGCACGATGTTCGCGCCTCCGCCGGAAGGCCGCGGGCGGGATTCCGTTTTGCGTTCGCGGGTATACACATCGAATTCATACGGTTCGTACGGCACTTCCTTGACGGGCCGCAGCCAGAAGTCCTTGATGATCCTTTCATTGCCCTTGTTGCGGACCTTGATATCGAAAAGGTACCCGGAATCTGGGTAACTGCGGATGAGGGTCGACGGCGCATTGCGGAAGATGAAATCTCCGGAGCCGCTGCGCACTTCCAGGAAAGGCGCTTCCACCCAAACGCGCTTGGCTTCTATTTCGGCCAGCGAGGTTTCCAGACCGGTGTAGTCGCGTTTCCATTCCTGCACTTTCACTTTCTGGAAAAGCTCGGGCACGTTGGTATGGCCGCCGTTTTTGGTGCGGGCGTTCTCTATTGAGAAAATGAGCGGGTACGTGGAACCATCGGCGCTGAACTGGGTCAGCTCCAGCGCGGTGCGGCCGAGAATGGGCTCGTAAACCGATTTCTTATTGAAGCTGGCATCCTGGCTGAGGTAATCCTTCTTTTCGGGCAACTTTTTGCAGGCGATGGCCAGCACCATCACGACCGGTATTGCCAGGCAGCTGTTCCATTTCATTTGCTGTAATTTTTTCATGTTGATCGTTTATTGCTCCCTGATGGCGGTGTAACGTAAAATTTCCTCGACCTTATGCTCCTTTCCCTGCGCATCGGTGAACTTGAACTTGAGGTTAAAGGCCAGGTTATCGGGATCGAAGCGGGAACCCGTGTCTTCGATAGTCTGGTTGGCTGCGGAAGGGGCCGCTTTCACCACCGCCGAGAAGTCCGGGTTAACGGTGATCTGCATCTGGTCGCCGGCAGGGCCGTTGGTCAGCGCTTCGGTTTCCACCGTTTGTCCGTCTATCGCCTTGAGTCGTTTCACATAAAAGTTCCAGAGGTTGATGGTGCCGTTGGGCTGGGTACGCGCGCCATCGGCGAACACTTTCATTTCCGACCAGAGGTTCTGCTTTTCCCGCGCTTTAAAAACGAAGGTGTTGAAACCCAGCACGTGCCGGGCTTCCAGGATGTGTACCGTACCGTTCTTCGTTACGATGTTGGTGGTGCCGGCAAATGAAGCGAGCCAGTATTTGGTAAAGCGCGACCCGTTCAGGTACGCCATGCTGATCACTTCGGCGCCGAGGCCGGGCGCACCGGCGGCAGCGCGCGTGGTATGCCGCATATTGAAATGGCGGAGGGAGAGCGACAGCAATTGCGTACCGTCCTGACCCGTGAAATCGACCATTTTGTAGGCCCCGCGGAACAGGTAATTGCCCATAACGGCGCGCCAGGACGATGAATCCACGTCATCCATACCGACGGGCGCCAGGCCGAGGGTTTTACGGTAAACGTTGTAACTCTCCATGGCAGCGTGGAGACTTTGATCTGTGGGGGCGAACAGTGTCACCGAATCTGTTTTGAGCAGGTTTGCCAGGCCGCTTTTTTCCAGTACGAACAATACGTCCCTGAAATTTTCCGGTTGGGATTTCAGGTAGTCGTAGGTAGTGCCGCCGAATGCTTCCACAGGGCGGGAATGGCGGTAGGTATCGTCTTTCCTGCAACTCCAGACGGCCCCGCAGAATAGACACAGCAAAAATATTGTTGGAATGCGTTTCATGAAGCGAATGGTTATTGTTGCCAGTATTTGTTTTGTTGGATGGGAGAAGCGGCACTCAGCTGCGATTTGGAAACCGGCCAGAATTGCGCACCCTTGCCCAGGTCGGCCGGGGAGAAACGGGAATATTGCTCCAGTTTTTCGAACCGCGCCAGGTCGAACCAGCGCCAGCCCTCTCCCAGCAATTCGCGCCTCCGTTCCTGCAGGATGGCGTTTGCCAGTGCGGTAAGCGGGCCTTTGTATTCGCCGATGCCCCGCTGCCCGCGCACGCTGTTGAGCACCTGTGCGGATTCCCCGGTTTTGCCGAGGTACAGGAGCGCCTCCGCCCGGAGGAGCAGCAGTTCTTCATACCGGAACACTACGATGGCGGATTGGTAGCTGCGCAGCGGATTGGCGCCCGTTACGCTCAGCAACCGGATTTTGGAGAAAAGCGGAACGGGATTGCCGAAGCCGGTGAAATAATTCCCCGCGCCGGCGCCTCCATCGGTCAGTTTAAAGCGCTCGTCGTTCGGTTCGTCGAAAATCCGAAGGATGGAATCGTTGCTGATAAAAATATCGGGCTGTGCTTTGGAGATGAACGGCTCCGCCAGCACCCATTCCTCGATATGCCCCGAGGCTGAAGATTCCTGGTAGTTCTTGTTGAACGGCATGGCGAAAATGATGTCTTCCGCCTGGCCCGTAAACACACCCGTATTTCCCGTCAGTGCAGCCGTATTCACCATGGCGTAACCGCCTTTCGAACGGTTATCGATCACCAGCCGGGCGTATTTATCCGTCGAAAGATAATCCCCGCGCCACGCGGCGATGTGCGCCAGCAACATGTAAGCCGATCCTTTCCCGGCGATCACGCCCTGCCAGAAGGCACTGGGCTGGCCCCAGTACTGCGACCGCAGTTCCGGGCTTTGCTGGTCATATTTCCAGGGTAGGGCTTCCGCCGCCGCCTGCGCGTCTGCTGCGGCCATATCGAGCACGCGGGCCTGGGGGGCACGTTCCAGCGGTACAAAATCGCCGCTCACGGCGCGCGTCACCAGGGGCACATCGCCCCAGATACGAACGAGGTAGAAGTACGCCAGCGACCGGAGGAACCGCACATGCGCCAGGTCTACCTTCATTTCCTCTTCGGTATACCGGAAATCGTTTTCATGAACGGTCCCCAGTTTTTCGAGGCAGAGATTGGCCTGGTAGATCACGGCGTAGAATCGCCGCCAATTGCTCCAGTTTTCCAGCGCGGGAAAAGAAGCGGTCAACTGGTTGGCCGTTACGGCGCTCAGGTCGCCCCGCGAAACGCTGGTGAAATCCCCGGCCCGCAGTTCCCCGAACACCAGCCAGGCGTTATTGCCGGCCAGGGCGGAACGCAGCAGCGCGTAGGCGGAAAACACGGCGGAACGTGCATCGTTTTTAGTGGTCCACATTTTTTGTTCGGGCACGAGGTGCGAAGGCTGCACATCCAGCTTCGTCCGGCAAGACGCCGCCAGCATCATGCCCGACAAGAGGAAGAAAAAGATGTATGAACGTTGCATATGCATGTAGGAGTAGCTTTTAAAGGTCTGCGTTGATGCCGATGGTGAAAGTGCGCGGCAATGGCTGCGGCACGCCGTAATGGATGCCGGTAAGCCCTGCCAGTGAAGGGTCTCCCCCTTTATAGGGCGTCAGCGTGAACAGGTTCATCGCAGTGGCGTATACCTGCAGCTTGCGCAATCCCGAACGTTTCATAAAACCGTAACCCGCCAGATCATGCCTGAGCGTAAACGCCTGCAGCTTCAGCCAGGAGGCTTTTTCGAGGAAAAGGTCCTGCTCCGCCTGGTAAGGGTTCACGAGGCTCCAGGGGTTGTACCGGGGATATTTTTCCAGATTGGAAGCCGATTGCCAGAAGGTCAGCTCCTTCACCCCGTCGAGGCTGTTAGCGCCTTCGCGGTTGGCGAAGTCCAGCCGGTTGGCGGCATCGCCGTTGAGCAAATGATTACCGGCGGCGAAGGTGAACAGCACATCGGCCGACCAGCGGCCGTACTCCACCGTGTTGTTCCATCCTCCGCGCAACGGCGCAATGATGCGGCCTTTCATGACACGGTCGGCGTTGGTGATGGTGCCATCTCCGTTCACGTCTTCCCAGCGCGGATCGCCGCCGCGGAGCGGGATACCGTTGTAGGTAAGCAGCTTGCCGCCGGATGCGCCGGGCACATCGGCGTCTGTCGCATAAATGCCCTGGTTTTGCAACAGCCAGAACTGGTCCATCGGCTGGCCGGCCTCCAGGTGGCGGACGCCATATTCCATGGATGGCACATTGCCGGGCAGGCGCAGCACTTTGTTCCGGTTATACTGCATGTTCAGACGGGTCGTCCAACGGAGCCCGCGGCCGCTGAGGACCTTCCCTTCCAGCCCCAATTCCGCACCTTTATTATTCACTTCCATCCCGTTCACGTTCTGACCGCTGAAACCATAGGCCGCATCTACCGGCACCTGGGCCATCAGTTCACGGCCGGTACGGGTATAGAGGTTGAGGGAAGCGGTCCATTGACGGAAGAGGCCCAAATGCACGCCGAGGTCCAGGTGATCGTTATAAGGCCAACGGATCCCGCCGGCAGTATAACCGTTCCTGAACGGCATGTTCAGCGAAGGCATGGAATTATAAGTGGAAATATTGAGCGCACCCGCCCATCCTGCGTCTACCGTAAAGTAAGGGCCATAGCCGTAGTAGTCGGAAGAAGGCATGACCGCCGTGCGGCCCGCGTTCAGTTGTAATTGAACGGCTCCCAGCGTACGGTCTTGCGAAGAGGCCTTTTTCACATCCCAGCTGAACGACGCCACCGGCGAAATCGCCCACCAGTAACCATTCCCGAAGAGCGAAGAGCCATCGCTGCGCAGCGAAAGCAATGCATGAAATTTATCACCGTAATCGTACGCGACATTACCGTAGAACGACAGTGTCCGCTGTTTCAGGAAATCCTTGAAAGTGTACACCAGCGATTTGTCGTGCGTGATCGCCTGATTGCCGCCGGTATTCACCTGGATGATCTTGATGAAATCCGACGGTCCGCGCCAGCCGCGGATGTAATCATACTTCAGCTGGTCCTCTTCATACGTCTGCCCCAATTGCGCTTTGAACGAATGCAACCGGCCGGCCGCACGCCCGTAAGTCAGGAAATTGTTCAGCCGGATGCGGCGGTTCACACCCGTAAAATAGGAGTTGTAGCTATTGTAATCGTTCAGGGCGCCGGGCACGAACATATCGCGGTCATTGTCGTTATAGTCGATGCTGAATTGCGACCGCACATCCAATCCCCTCGCCAGTTTCACGCCCACATCCACCATCGCCTGCACGGAATTCGCGAAGTTGTTTTCCTTCCCCGTTTCCAGCAATTCATAGTAGCGGCCGAGATAGGCCTTGTTGGGCGGCAGCGGCGCCTGCTGGTTGGTGATGTATTCCATTTCACCCAGCCTTTCCACGAGCGAACGGTTGCGGTCGCGGCGGGCGGTGAACATCTGGACGTAGGTATTGATGGTCAGCCCTTCTACAGGGATGATGTTCATGTCGTAAAACACGTTGTATTTCCGCAGCGCCGTATTGTCTGCCACGCCGTTTTCGGTGTGTTCCCCGACGCCGAAGCGGAAATTGGCCCGCCGCGTTCCGCCCGTGATATTGAGGCTGGCGCCGTGTTGCAGGGCGTTTTTGTAATACAGGTCATCCCAATCCGCCGGTCCGAAATACACCTGTTGCGTAGAATCCGCCAGGTAGGCCGGAAAGTTGGCCCATTGGGCGGGCTGGGCGTATTGCCGGTAAAACGGCAGCAGAAAATCGCGCTGGTAATATCCGTTTACGGTTTTCACCCGGGGCTTCACTGCTACGCCGCCGTATACATTGAGGCCAAGATGGTAACGGCCCAGTTCGGGATCGCGGGTGGTGATCACGATGGCGCCGGCCGCCGCACGGGTACCATACATGGCTACCGCTTCGGGGCCCCGCAACACATACATTTCCTCGACGTTTTCCAGGTCTATCATTTCCGTGACATCGATGCCGCTGCCGATGTCGGTAAAAGGATGTTCTTTTAACGTCAATGCATAAGGGTGATCGTTCCGCACCAGCGGCATCCCGTTCACGACGTATAGCGGACGATTGGCGAACTGGTCTGCCACATGCCCCGCCGGCATGGAAAGCCCCCTGATCAGCGGCAGCGGTGCGATGCCGGGCTCGCCGGAAGCGCGCAGTACCGATACGCCGGGCACCCGCCCGTCCAGCAACTGCCCGGAATACGTATAAAGCAGCTCCCTGGCGGAGGGGAGATGCAGACTGTCTGCAGATGCGGGGAAGAATACCGGCTTCTTCCAGTTCGAACGGCCGGCGGCGGTATCTGCCGGCGCGGATTGCGCAACCACGTTCCCCGCGCTGCAGCAGGCTGTCAGCAAAAGGAACAAATTGCGTAACCGGTGAAAGTGTAACAATGATATCATCAGTATGGAATAATATGTTTGTTCGGAATGCGGCGGGATAAGACATAGCTTCCCCACCCGGTTTCGCCGGCCCGTTCGTAACAGGCATGGCAAAAGCGATGTACGCACCAACGTGCGTATTCAGTTATCTAACGACGATCAAAAAAAGGATTGGCTTACTTACATACTAATTTTGGTTCAGCTTAACAGAAATTCTAGTGGTCTACCATTAAAGACACAGCAATTTCCATATCCCCCCAAAAGACTGAAAAAAAAATTCCGTCGGGTTACCTGATCAGCCACATCTGGCCATTGAGTTGGTCGATCCCGCCATACTGGCGGTTGAGGGCGGCCTGCAGATTTTGGCCGTTGTCGATATATTCGAATGGCGGGTAAAACCAGCGGAGGGGGATTTTCCCACCGTTCTGGTTGGAAGGGCCGATGCCGAAAACGGGCACGCCCGTCCTTCGCTGGTTATAAAAAGGCTCCCATCCACCCATCTGGAAAAAGTCGATATACTTCTGGGTAAGGATTTGTTCCAGCCCCTGTTGTTCATTGTCTGCATACCTGACCGTTTCCTGCGCCAGGTAACCGTTCACTGCTTCGCCCGACAGGCCGTACGATTCCATGGACGCGCGGATCCCTGATTCGTAATACGGAGCGGCGTTTCCGCTGATCCAGCCGCGGCAGGCCGCTTCGGCGATGGTAAATTGCAATTCCGGGTAACCGAACAGGATGGTGGGCCTTCCGGTTTTCGAGGCAAACCAGCATGCAGGGTCCGGATGGGAATAGTATCCCGCGGCGGCGGAATCGCTCATGGGCTTTTGCAGCGTTCCCGTTGCTGCGCCGCGATACGAACGGAAATCGCCGGCAGATTCCGGAAGTGAATCCGCCAATGCCGAAGGCAACGCGACCACCATGAGCCGCGGGTCTTTCAGCTTCACCATTAACGACACGAAAGTGGCTGCCAGCGGACTGTTGCGGGAACTGGCCCCGGGGGTTGCCGAATAGGATGGATTATAATTATCAACGCTGGCGTCGCTATAGGTAACCACGAGGTTGTCTGCGTTGCTGCGCGGTAGCGGACATTGGTCGGGATGGGAAACAATGAAGGCGAATGTTTCGGGAATCTTCAGTCCGGCGTCCCCTGTTTTTTTACTGAGCCCGATCAATACCCGCAACCGGAAAGCATTGACCATGCGTTGCCACCTGTCGAGGTCGCCTTTGTAGAACACATCGCCTGCAACGGTTTTGCCGCCTTCACGGTTCAGTGCGCCCAGCGAATCGTTGGCGCGGCGCAGGAGCTCGAGGCATTGCAGGTACACATCGCGCTGGGTATCGTACACCGGCGCAATGATCCCCTGTTCCGCCATCATGGCCTGGCTCATGGGAATATCACCTACCTGGACCGTCATCTGGATATAAAACCACGCGCGCAGGAACAGCCCGAGCGCCAGGTAAGCACGGCTGTCGGGCCCGCCGGTGCGCCGCGCTTCCTTTTCCATCTGCATCACGTTGCGGAGCTGGTAGTATCGGTGCGAGGCGGCACCAAAGTCGTAGCTCTGCGATCCATAGTAGGCATTCACCACACAGTGATACTGGCTGCTTCGTTGCGCAAATCCCCACTGGCTGGTGAACATATCTTCCTCCACGCCTGTCAGCACGCTGCCCGGCGTTGCCACGTTGGCTTTATTCGGGTTCTTCTGCAACTCCTCAGGCTTCATGCAGGCCACCAACAGCAACAGCAAAACAATTGAAGGCAGCAGTAACTTCTTCATGTTTAGAAATTAAGGTGTACGTTAAAGCCGATACTTCTCATCGATGGTTCTTCCAGGTCGCTGCCGGAGGTGTACGACCAGCGGTCGAGATCGATCTGTTTCTCTTTCGATAAATACATAATGTTCCGCCCCACCAGCGATACGCTTCCGCCATGCAGCCCCTTTATCCTCCGAAGCATCGCCGCAGGCAGCGTATAGGTGAGCGTAACCCCGCGCATCTTGAAGTAGGATTTGGACTGGTACCTCCGTTCGTCGGCCGTTTCGTAGGTTGTGGCCCAATCCTGTTCCAGTACGGGCGTTGTGTTGGGGGCAAAGGTCCGGGTGTCTGTCAGTATCTTTCCATCGGCGTCATAGGTCACTGTTCCGCCCGTCACCACATCGCCCACACCAATGCGCGTACCGCGATAGCCGGGGTCTTTATAATGCAGCCAGTCCTGGTACCGGAAATAATTATCCGAATCCGGGTGGGAACCGGACTGCCACATTTTCAGGTTCAGGTAATTGGAAAAAATGCCGCCGAAGCTGCCGTCGAAATCCAGCGTGAGCTGAAAACATTTATACTTCAGTTGTTGCTGCATCCCCACCAGCCAGTCGGGATCGGTGTTCCCGAAACTTACGAACCGTTGCCGGTTAATGACGGGCGTTCCGTTGGGATGGAACAGGATGGCGCCGGTGTGCGGGTTCCGTTCGAAGGGGTTGACGAACAGCTGATCGAACCGCTCGCCTACGTTGACGCGGATATGATGGTCCAGCGAATCGTAGACTTTTCTGAGATACCGGATGTTGCGGCTGACATTGCCCGCCATCGTCCAGGTAAAATGCTTGCGTTGCACGGGTATGGCGTCAACGATCAATTCAAAGCCCCGGCGCTCCAGCTCCAACCCGTTCATTTTCTGATACCCCCAGCCCGAAGCGGCGGAGATGGACAAATTAAATATCTGCGGCCCGTCTACCGTCCGGTACACCTGTGCCTTCAGGCCGGCGCGCTGGTGGAAGAAGCGGGCGTCCAGCCCGGTTTCCATGGTAGTATGAAACTCCGGTTTGATATCGGGGTTGTACAGCACGTTGTCGGGCGCGTATGTTACACCCTGGTTGCCGAGCCAGGCCGTCGCCCACCCGTAGGTCTGCGCCAGGGAATAAGGGCTCAGCCCTTCTCCTACCCTGGCCAGGGAGCCGGTCCATTTCAGAAAAGATATGGCGCGGGGGAGCTTCACCATATCGGAAATGATGGCGCTGAGGCTGGCCTGGGGATAGAAATAGATATTGTTACGCAGCGGCATATTGGAATTGCGGTCGAACCGGCCAGACACATCGAGGTATAACAGATTTTTGTAAGCCACGTCCGCATATCCGTAAAAACTGGCCACCTGCATGAGGCTGCGGTAATTCTCCGCATTATTGACAGGCATGGCGGAATTCTGGAGATTGTATACGCCCGGAACGGAAAGCCCGCCGGAGGTATGGGCGGAGTAGTTTTTCCGCCGGATGGTTTGGAGGTTGCCGCCGGTGGAAAGCTTTACCGACCAGTTGTTCTCGATCTTCCGCTGGAAATTCAGCATGAAAGAAGCATTCTGCTGGCTGAACCGGGAACTGGCTTCCATATAAGCGCCCACTTTATAGAAGTCCAGCCCGTAGAAATTCCCCGACACCGGGAAACGCCATTCCTGGCCGGTGTAATGGATATTGAAATCCGATTTCAATTGCAGGTTGAAAGCGGGCGAAATTTTATACGCTAACGAAACGAATCCCGTGAACACGTCTTTACTGAACGCTTTGGTATTTTCATACGCATTGAACCAGGGATTATTGTACCGCACATATTCCAGCCATTGCTGCTGAACGCCCTCCTGCCCCGGCTTCCAGTAGTTCCGCAGCCGCGGGTCGTTGATATCGAAATTGGCGCCGTTCCAGATCAGCAATTCGTACACCGCACTTTCCGGGCCGTAGTAAATGCTGGGGTAATTGGGAGTGTGCTGCCGGTTGTAATTGACCATCACGTCGGCCCGCAGCCGCTTGCCGATGTTTTGCCCGAGTGACATGTTCACGGTCGTAATCCCCAGCTTCGAATTGGGCACGATGCCGCGCTGGAAATGCCGGGTCAGCGAAATCCTGAAATCTCCCTGGTCGTTTTTAGTGGTGAGGGCGAGGTTGCTGATGGTCAACATCCCGTTGCGCAAAAAATCGCGGAGGTTGTTTTTATTCCGCGGCAGCCAGGGCAGCGGCACCAGGTTGCCATTGGCATCGAGGGGGCTGTCCCACTGCGTGATGAGCTGCCCTTCCATGCGAGGCCCCCAGATATTGTAATCGAAATCGTTGATACCGCCGCCCTTGCCGTCTTTGTAAGCATACTTGAAATAATCCCCCGGCCCGTAGCTGCCCTGCGAATGCGGAAAGGCCACCGGGCTTACCTGCCATTCTGTAGTGGAGCTGAACGACATTTCAACCGGCCTTTTGTTGGAAGCGCCCCGCCTGGTCTTGATCTGCACGGCGCCATTGGCGCCCTGCTGGCCGTACAAAGCGCCGGCAGCAGGCCCTTTCAGTACGGTAATCGATTCCACGTCGTCCATATTGATATCCCAGGAGTCGGTATCAACGGGTATCCCATCCACCACCACCAGCGGCCGCTGGCCCCGGAGATACAGGGAAGGGTTATTGAAGAGATAGCGGGAATTCTGCACGCCCAGGCCCGCCACTTTTCCGTACAGCGACGTAAAGGCATTCGGTTCCCGCGATTTGACGATATCCGTGCCGGCCACTTTGAATGATTGGGTGGCATAACCTATCGACCGGGTTTCTTTCGGTATTTCCAGGGCGGTGACCGTTATTTCTTCGAGGTCTTTGTGCTTTTCGGCCAGTTCCAGCCGGATGTGGGACAGGCCGGCGGTAGACACATTTTTGGCGTAGTACCCGATATGGCTGATCCGCAACACGGATTCCCGTTTGATCTCCAGGGTAAAAAATCCGCTGGAATCGGAGACTGTGCCGGCCGCTTCGCCTTCTGTATGAATGGAAGCCCCCGGCACGGGCTGTTCCCGCCCATTGGTGAGCACTCCGGTGATCGTGCGGCTGGCCGGCGCGCCGATGGCCGATATCACGATCAGTTTGTTGTCGAGGATATTGAATTGAAGGCTGTCGCCCAGCAAGCGCGACAGGATGCGCGGCAGTGTAGCCTTGTGGACAGTAAAGTTGAGGGGACTGGAGGGGATGTTGCGGGAATTATACAGGAATTTGTAACCGGTTTCCGTGCCGATTTCAGTCAATATCTGGTCCATCCCCACATTCCGGAAAGAAAAGGAATAACGCTCCTGCCCTTTGGCAGTGAGACTTACCACAACAACAACCAGCATGCATAGCCATACACGCGCGCTCATACGATTCCATTGGTTGATACTACTGAACTACCTGCGGATATACACATCCGCCCCATTCCGGGTATAGGTGAAAGGAGTTGCGATCTGCAGCGCCTTTAATGCTTCGTTGATATCCTGTTTGTCGAATACGCCGCTGAACAGTTCTTTTCCCAGCGCGGCGTCTTCGAGGTGAATCTTCACGTTATACCAGCGTTCCATATCCCGGGCGAGCGATCGGAACGGAACGTCCCGGAACACGAGCCGGTCGTTTATCCAGGCAATTTCGTCGCAATCGGCCGGGTTCACGGCCCCTACTTCCAAGGGGAGCTGCAATTCGCTATCGGCCACCCCTTCCCCGGCCACCGTGCCGAGCGTCACTTTCTGGCCCGGTGCGATCAGCAGGTCTTTTTCCTGGCCGCCGGCGGTATTGCGGAGCGTTAATTTCACTTTGCCGCTCAACAACACGGCTTGCGCCTGCCCGTCTTCCGGGTAAGCTTTTACGTTGAAGCGGGTCCCGAGTACAAGGACGTCCATGTTCCCCGTGCGGACCACAAAAGGCCGTTTTTCATCGGGCGCCACCTCGAAGCAGGCTTCCCCTTCCAGGTACACTTCCCTGTTGCTGTGGCCGAACGCCTCCCCGTACGACAGTTTGCTGCCGCCGTTCACCCATACTTTGGTGCCATCGGGCAGGCCGAGGCTGGAGCGCTCCCCTTTCGCGATAACGATGTTACGCTGCGCTTCCTGTTGAACGTCCGCTTTATCCCCGAAGAGGAAAGGAATGGCCACCGCAACGGCGATAGCCGCGGCGGCGGCGTAATACCATGGCCGCCAACGGCGGACCTTGGCAACGGGCGCGGCTTCCTTCGGGGCGGCCGGCGCTGCGGGTGCGTTCATGGCGGCTTCCAGCGAAGACCAGCTTCTTTCCGCCCACTTACCGGGATCGGCCAGTTCGGGATCGCGGCCCGGCGTTACGGTTTGTACAGCGTTCAGCACTTCCATCATAAAAGCCGCGTCGGCGTGGCCCTTCAGCAACTGCTGCAGCTCCTCCCGCTCGGCCGGCGTGATCTCGCCTGCCATATGCCTTGCCAATAATATATCGATCCGCTGTTGCTCTGCTGTCATTTCAAAATTAAGTTCTGCTGTCGTTTAGACACATTTTTTTGCCTTTACCCCCAAAAAGGCGTTTAAATATTGGAAGTACGCTCCGCCGGCCGGCCTTCGCCCGTGCGCAGGTATATTTCGTCCCCGATTTTCCGGATAGCGATGGTGACCTGGTTTTCGATCGTTTTCACGGAAAGATTGAGGATTTCCGCTACTTCCCGGTACTTCAGCCCGTCTTCCCGGATCAGTTTGAAAATAACGCGGCACCGGGGCGGCAGGCCTGCCACCGCGGTTTCGATCCGGGCCCGCAATTCGGAGGAAATCATCTGCTGCTCCGGATCGATGGCGAGTTCCAGGGCGACGTCCGACACGGTATCGATGTCTACATGCTCCCATTCCCTGTTGCGGGTGAAGTAATTGGAAATGCCGTTCCGGATACCTACGTACAGGTATACCTTGAGATCGGAAATCTCGTCGAGGTGCTGCCGCCTGTGCCAGAGGCGCAGGAACACATCGTTCACCACTTCCTCCGCAATGAACTTGCTTTTGATATACAGGTAGGCGAATTTGAGGAGTTGCGGTGCGAGGGACTGGTACAATTCCCTGAACGCCGCCTGGTCGTCTTCCTCCTGTATCCGTCTTAACAAATGCACCATAATCTCGGATAAATAATTGTTCACGTCCACGGTTGCCCCCCATCCACATGCACAATATAAGCACCAGCGCGACATTTTTACTTACTTTTTCAGAAAGTTTCCGGGTGAACAAGACCCTAGTATTACGATACTCTTACCGTGTACGGATGCATCCCGTCATTTCCTGATCTGCCCCGGGAAAACCTGTAGAAAGTCCGGGTACGCGGTACGCTCCCGCGCTATCTGCGCGCGTGCCAGACAAACCTCCGGCCTGCAACGGCTTAACGGTAACCACCGCATGGGGCAAGGCCCCGCCTGCGGTATCCGTCACCTTGCCATAGCGCGTCCGATGCTGGGCGGCCGTACATATCGGCGCCAGCAACACCAGGCAAATCGGCCAAAATTCCATGATCGGTCAAAAGGTTAAGCGGTTACATCCCGGATCAGTTCGCCGGTTTCCTGTTGAACAGGAACACGCCGGCCGCAGCCAGCACGATAATGTACAACACGAACGGCGTCACCAAAGCCGCCCAGCGAACGGGGTTTTCCGGCCGGAAATATGCAGGTACATGTTTCGCCCAATCTTCCCCCGCCACCGCACTGTCGCCGAAAATCTTCGGGTAGAAATGCAGCTTTTTGTCTTCGTGGAACACCGCCGTGCTGTCCAGGAATTGTAAATGCTGCGACAAACCCGTGCCCGCAACATCGGTAAACTGCAACTGCGCATGCATGGGCGGAAAGAAAAACGCAGCTACGGAAGCGGAAGCCTGCCGGAGGCGTAGTTTTTCGAACATCGCGCTACTGCCTGCCGCGGCCTCGTCGTCGCCTGCCTGCTGCATCGCGTAATACCACATGTAATTAAACTTTTCGCTTTTCCACCGATACTCCCTGAATTGCGGATAATGGCGGAAGAAGGCGTTCATCGTGGAGTCGGCGGGTTGATCCCATTTATTATGATACCCGTCGCGCTGTTTGAGGAAGGTGCTGAATGCTTCCTTTACGGGATAGCGTGCCGTGAGGTAATTATTGATGGCGGCCGGTACCAGCAGGCAGATCGACACCCAGGCCCCCAGCAACACCAGCGCATTCACACTACTGCTTTTACGCAGTGCGATTACCACGAAGCAAACCGCGAACCAGAAAAGGATATACAATACCGAGATGGCGGTAAATGCGAGCAGGCGCTCGTTTACCGGGATCCCCGCAATGAAGGCGGCCAGTATCAATAATACGAACAGCAACGCCAGTACCACCACGAGGCGGATGCTCAACTTCTGCAAAATGAACGTGAGCGGCCAGGGCGATTGCACCTTTACCATCGGCCAGGTGCCTTGCTCCTTTTCCTGCGACAGCGCGTTGAAGCAAAAAGCGATGATCAGCAGCGGAAAGAGGAACAGGATCAGGAAGCTGAGGTCGAGATTGCCCGCGAGCTGGTTGTAAGGGTTATACAACCCGGTATCGTAGCGCTGTCCTTCCAGCCCGCGGATGGTGAGGTACTGGATCGACGCGTTGAAGTCGCGCTGGCCGATGGCGAGCGCCGCCACCGGATCGGGCTTATCGATGAACGCGAAACGCAGGTAATACGTCAGCAGGCCAAACTGGTCGTTGACGTAAGTCACGTTCCTTTCGATCTGTTCTTTTTGCAACCGGGTTACCGCATCTGCGGAAGCCTGCTGTTTTTCCTGGAACGAGCGGCCGATCAGGATGCTGACAATGCCGGTGGCCAGGAACAATACCAGGGCGATATAGACGGCCCTGCTGCGGATGAAATGCTTGAATGCCAAACGGTACATAAGTTACAGCGCTTTCGCTTTTCTGGAGGTGAAGAATATCAGGACGAACGAAAGTCCGAACCAGGTCAGGACAGCCACGATGGCGGGCAGCTCCTGGCCGAGCACGGTGGGGACGGGTTGAAATTCATGCTGAAAATCACCGAACTCCGCCCAATGTTCCCGGCCGATCTGGTGGGGCTTTTCGTTTTTGGCAGGTTGCGCATTGGGGATGTATTCGATCTGAAGCTCGTTCATCGTTTGCGCCAATTGATAGCGGTACGCTTCCGCATCGTCCTGGAACTTGCGGTATGCGCCGAAATCGGTACCGCTGAGCGCCATGCTCAGGTTCCTGATGCCGATAACGGGATCGGCGAACGCCGCCCAGGCGCTGACGGCGTTCTGCCGGCCATAGATATCGTATAATCCCTGCAGGTGCGCGTTATACACTTCGGCGCTCATCCGCTCCCCTTCCCGCATCACGAAGCCGCCGTAGTTGAACGGCAGTTGCTGTACCGAGTCTACACCATTGGCCTTCAATACCGAATCTTTCATATGCTTGAAATGGGGATCGTTGGGATTATGGCTGTCGCCGATCGCCAGCACATCTTTTTCCACCGCCGTGTCGAAAGCGATCTTCCCCGGGGCGGGGAACAGGGCGCTGCCGGCCGACTGCAGGGTCTTGGGCAGCACGATGGTCATGAACAGCCACAGCCCCAGCAACTTCAGCAAAGCGGTACGCCCCGAATCGCTGCGGGCGGAAACGCATATCGCCACAACGCCGGCAAGCCACAAATAAGCCAGGCATATCGCCAACAGCAGGCTGCCGCGCAACAACCCTCCGGCCATGGGCGCATCCTGCATGCCCAGGAGCACCGCCACGGCAATCACCACCGGCAACAAAAAGCCGATGGCCAGCACAAACATCCCGAGACAGTTGCCCCAAATCACCGGCGTAAAGCCCGCTCCCTGTATGAGCAGAATTTTAAGGGTACCGTTCTCCTTTTGCCGCGCCACCGCATCGAAACCGAGAAAGAATAAGATCAGCGGCAACAATACGATCACCAGCATGGCCAGGCTGATTTCGCCGAAACGCAACAACCCGGTGCTGAAGCCGGCTTCGCTGAAATTGACGGTATTCTGTTTATGCGCTTCAAGGAACACGGCGTTGCCGGTAAACGACTCCATGCCGTAATCGAACATGCTCAGCGGATGCTTCTGCCGGAAAGCGAACGTCCCGAAGTGCGCCATGCGGTGCGGATGCTTGTCGGGATTGGCTTCCCAACTCTGGCGCGCGGCCTGCTGCATCTGCGTCCGAATTCCCTGCTGACCGGCATAGGTCTTCCAGCCCGTTGCCGCCGCAAAAGCAACCAGCAGCAGCCAGATAGCGTAAATGGCGGCCAGCGCCCTGTTCCGGAAAACGACTTTCAAAAAAAGACCGGCTATAATGCGGATTTGTTTCATGTAATCCCTGGTTTTCGCTACCGGCCGTTCCAGACCGGCAACTGTTAGAATGAATATGTGCCTGTTAGCATCGCGCTGCGCGGAGCGCCGGGGAACAGGCGCTGGTAGCTTTGCGCGCCGATCCAGTAGGTCGTGTTCAACACATTGTTCACGTTTATCGAGATCTGCATGTTGCCGCTGCCCGGCGCGTAATACAGCGCGAGGTCGACCAGCGTGTAGGCAGGTGTGCGGAACGCACGGGTGAACCATGGCAGCCGGTCGCCGTTATGCTGCACCCCGGCACCGATACCCACGTCTTTCAGCAGGCCTTTCGACTTAAAATTGTACCGCGTCCAAAGATTGGCGCTGTTGAATGGCGTATTCTGCTTGCGCGCGCCTTTGAGCGCGGGATCATTGTCTTCCACGATCCTCGCGTCGGTATAACTATATGAAGCGTATACCTGCCAGTTGGGCAAAAGATGGCCGGTAACGTCGATCTCGAAGCCGCGGCTCCGTTCCGCGCCCCGGGTGATCATGGAATCCGGCCAGGCCGGCAGGTTGGCGTTCATCAACAGGTTTTGCTGCCTGATCTCGTACACCGCTGCATTGACGTGCAGTTTCCCATTCCAGAGCTCCGCCTTGGCACCGAATTCCTTCAGATCGCTGATCAGCGGTTTGAACCGGGAGGCCGACTGGTCCGTCCAGAAATAACCGCCGGTATTCGGCATGAGCGTCACGGTGTTGCTCTGCGGCTGATATCCCTCGAGGTAGGTGCCGTACACGTTCACCTGTTTCGTGAGCGCGTAAGTGAGGCCCACACGGGGCAGGAGTTTGCTGTTAGTGAACGATAGCTCCCGGGGCGCCTTGTAATTAGTTACGTCTTCGAACCACTCCTGCCGCAGGCCCAGCAACAGGATGAACCCGTTCCAGCGCAACTGTTCCTGCACATACACCGCATTGGTGGTAGTGATCGCGGCGGGAATGGATATCCGGGAATTGATGTTGTAATCGCTGGCGTTGCGGATCGTATAGGCGGGATCGTTCAGATCGAAATGGGGGACATTGGGGCGGGGCAAGGTTTTACCGTTGTATGTCACCGTCTGGTAATCTGCTGCGTTCGCAGGAACAAAGGATCCCGCCACCGCACCGCTTTTCAGCAGGAAGCCCCGCGCAGCGTTCTGTCCGCCGCCTTTCATTTTGCGCCAGCTGCTCAGGTCGTACCCGGCCAGCAACTCATGTTTCGCCCCGCCGGTGTTAAAACGGAAATTGAAGTACGCGTTTACGTTATCGGTATTCCAGGTCTGTTGCCGCTGCACCAACTGCATGCCCACCAGCGATGTCACCGGCCGGTTATCGATATCCACGGCAAACGCGTTATTGGTACGGTGTTCCTGGAGGTCTTCCGACCAGGTCTGCTTCATATACGCAGCGTTAAAACTGATGGCCTCGCTGAATTTATGGGAAAGGCTGGTGGTGATGATGAACTCCTTCGACCGGAAAAAATCGTTGGGTGCGCCCAGGTTCAGGCTGACGGGGGTGCTATGCAGGTCCGTCTTGCCCGCTACCGCTCCGAAAATGGGCTGACCACGGTCCAGGTTGCCGTCCATATCGCTGTAGATGACTTCCACGTTGACGGCCGTTTTATCGTTCGGGATGTAGGAAACCGAAGGGGAGATGAGCAGGGCGTTGTTGCGGACAAGGTCGCGGTAGCTTTGTGCGCGCTGAACGGCGCCGTTGAGGCGGTACAACAGCGTCTTATCTTTGTTAAGCGGCCCCGTAAAGTCCAGCGAACCCCGGATCGTACTGAAACTGCCGGCGCTGAAGGAGATTTCGCGCCGGTGGAAAGGCAGCGGCTTTTTGGTCACCATATTGATGCTGCCGCCCGGGTCCACACTGGCGAAGGTGGCACTGGCAGGGCCTTTTATCACCTCCACCCTTTCGATGTTGGCGGTAAGGGGCTGCAGAAAATAATACTGGCGGGTACGCATGCCGTTGAGTATCTGTCCTTCCTCGTTCTGACTGATCCCGCGGATGGTATACTGGTTGTAAAAACTGGCAGGGACTACGCCCGGAATCACCTTCACGGCATCGGCGAGCTGGAACGACTGCCGGTCTTTGATCAGTTCCTTTGTAACCGTACCGATGGATTGCGGCAGTTCCTTATTCAGAATAGCAGTGCGGGTAGCGCTGAAGCTGTAATCGCTGTTGTACATTTTGGCAGACCGGCCCAACACTTCCACCGCCTGCAACTGCGCGGAGCGTGAAATGAGACTGGCATTGAATTCCCTATCGCCGGAGACGGGCAACGATTCATGAACGGTTTGGTGGCCAACTGCGGAAACGGTGATATCGGCGTGGCCAGGCGCCAGGTTAGCGAAGGTGTACCGGCCGGCGCTATCCGTGATGGCCGATTGTAACCGCGGTTTTTGCCGGACAACGACCGATGCGCCCGGCACGGGCTGGTTGTTTTCGTCACTGATCCGGCCCTTCAAAGTATGTTGGCCATACCCATAGGTAGCAGGCAATAAGGCGATAATCAGGAAAAAGATTGATTTCATGGTAATATTTTGATAACGCCCGCGCGGCATCGAAGCGGAACGGGCATTGGCATAGTAGAGGCTCAGATGGTTTCCAGATAAAGTTGTTGCAATTCGTTGGCCGTGATGCCCGCAGTTTCCGCCACATGAACGAGGCTTCCCTGTTTCATGATACCGATGCGGGAACCGACGTTTACGGCATTGAAAATGTCGTGCGTGGCCATAAAAATGGTTTTGCCGTCGGCCGCCAGTTCTTTGCAGACGGCCGTAAACTCCGCCGTGGCATGAGGATCGAGGCCGCTGGTAGGCTCGTCCATGAAAATGACGTCGGCGTTTTTGGCGATCGCGATCGCAATGCCGACTTTCTGCCGCATCCCTTTGCTGTAGAACGATAGGCGCTTATGATGCGCGTCGGCCTGCAGCCCTGCTTTGGACAGGAAAGCCTGGAGTTCCGCCGCGGAATAGCTGAAGCCCGCGAGCCGACTGAAAAAATCGAGGTTCTCGATCCCGCTGAGATTGCCGTACAATTGCACGACTTCGGGTATGTAGGCCACCATCCGCTGCGTTTCGGCATTGCCGGGTTTTACTTCCACGCCTTTGATCAGGGCTTTTCCGCCGCTGGCTTCCAGGAAACCGAGGAATAAGTTGATGGTGGTGGTTTTCCCCGCGCCGTTCTGCCCTAGCAGGCAGAAGATTTCCCCGGCATGGATGCTCAGGGATAATTTTTGCAGGGCAGTATACTGCTGGTAAATCCTCGTCAGGTTCACCGCTTCTAAAACGACTGGCATATTTCAGGTTTGACTTTACAGGTGAGCGCGCCGGACGAAGGCCGTCCGCCGGAAAAAGCATGTCTTACCGCTATGAACGGCAATCAGGTGGAAAAGGGAAGCTACCCCGCCATGGGAGAACCCCTGCTGCTGCAGCGGGGCCGGGGTTGACTAGTAAATGTGGAAACGGGAGCATCCCCCACTACCGGGTAACTGGCCGCGGGACCATGAAATCCCGGTTCGTCGATGTAAATATAGGGTGCATAGGCGTGGTCGCAGATGGAGCAGACGTGCCCGGCCTTGCCGAAGCCGCTCCCGGCAGGAGGTTGCCGCCTGGCGTCTTCACAAACGTTACCGCAGGCATGGGAATGCCATACGATTACGGGGGTGATGATAAACCCGTATAACGCGAGCAGGATGACCGCAAGTGTCCGTTTTATGTGAATGTCGGCACGCACTGAAAATGTAACAAAGTTGCAAATATAGCCATCCATCGCAACTTTTGCAACAATATTGCATTTTCAAGATTTGGAGATTTGCTATTGCCGCCTTATCATTTCCAGCCGGGGAAAACATCAATCCGGCAATGACAACGCCTGCTCGATGTCTGAATTGTATTGCAAGTCCCACGTAGTGATGTGCCATCGGAAAAAAGGGCATTCGATGGTAGATACTTCCTGAACGGTATCAGAAGGGGTACAGCCACATCAACAGCAACAGCAGCCCCGTATCGTTCAACTGCAACCGCAGCAGCCGGAGCGCCTTGCCCACGTGCTTTTCCACCGTGTTCACAGACACTTTCAATATCCCGGCGATCTCTTTATACGACAACCCCTCATACCTGCTCAGCAGAAACGCTTCCCGGCATTTATCGGGCAATTGCGCGATCGCTTTCCGGATACTTATTTCCAGTTCCTTCTGCTCGAGCTGATGATCGATTTCCGTGTGGGGCGTTTGCAATAACCGCATTTGCCGGTGGTGAGACGCGTGCAGCAGGTCGGTCCTGATGATGTCGAGCACCTTGTTGCGCAGCGCGGTAAACAGATAGCCTGATAAATTGCCCGCATGCCTGATCGCATCTTTTTTCAGAAATAAACTGATGAAAACTTCCTGCACTACCTCCTTCGCTTCTTCTTCCGATTGAAGCCGCTTGTAGGCCGCGTTGAGCAATGGCAGCGCATACCGGTCGTAAATGGCGCCGAACGCTTCTTCCTTTCCCGCCAGTAGCATGCGGAAAAGCTCTTCCTCGTTATATGTTGGTGTATGGTTGATAATGAAGCGTATGTCTCCTGCAAACGTAACCATATTCAGCGCGGGCCGGTAATATTATTTTCCCTTAAAATGAATGAATATTGACTATCCGATTTTTGAGTGGCGGTAAGTACCGTGTGGATCGTTAAGTATAGAAAGCGCCTACATGGATAATGATCATTTATTGATCCTGATCGAAAAATACCTGAACGGAGAAGCCACACCGGCCGAACAGCGATGGGTCGAAAACTGGTACGCATCTTTCGACCAAACGGAGAACTGGCTGGAAGCACAAACGGAAGAAGCCGCACAGGTCCGGCAGGAACTGAAGCAGTCGATCGGTGAGCGCATCGCCGGCATCCGGCAGCTGGACAGCCTGCACGAGCAGGTGTTCACCCCGCGCATCCGCCCCTGGTGGAAATGGGCGGCGGCCGTGCTGATGCTCGTCGGCAGCGCCGCGGCGTTTTTCTATCTGCGGCCACGGCCGAAGGAAATGGAAGTATGGGCGGCGATCGGCAAGCCCCGAACGGCTGCGTTGCCAGACGGCTCCGTGGTAAGCCTGCAACCGGGCAGTAGCATCCGTTTCGAGAAAAAATTTTCCGGTAAGCAACGGGAAGTTTCGCTGGAAGGGAACGCCAGTTTCGACGTAGCTGCCGCCAGCGTGCCGTTTGTCGTAATTACCGGGAATGTGGCCACCCAGGTGCTGGGCACCGTTTTTTACATCGCAACGGTTCCGGGAACGGATAGTTTGACGGTAACGGTGCTGGAAGGGAAAGTAAGCGTGAGCAGCAACCGCCGGGTACTGGGCACCCTCACTGCGGGCGACAGGCTCCTTTCGGCGAATGGCAGCGCGTCGCAGTTCAAATTAAGCCCCCTGCAACTGGCGGAGCTGGAGAACGGGGAATTACAGTTCGACAAACAATCGCTGGCGGAAATCATGGCCATCTTCGAACAATGGTACGGATATACGATCCGGACGACCGACCACAACATCCTGCAGCAACAATTTACCGGCAGCTTCAACAGGAGCGCGCCGCTGGAAGAACTACTCAGTATTATATGTGATGTGAACAATATTCGTTACCACGTAAACAAACAACAAAAACAGATCACGCTCAGCCGGGATTAACGACCGCTGGCACCAGCAACATTCACGACAGGAGAAAAAATTAAACGGAACGGAAAGCCGCCCTGTGGTCAGACAGGGCGGCCGGAATTCGAGTTCTATTTGCGTAACAAACAAACCCTTACAAATCTATGCAATTTCATGGAAATGAAATGGCACGGGCAGCTTTTGTGCCTCGGGCACCGCTGCGCTGTGCTGTCAACCAAAACCTTTTAGCGTTCATGCGGATCTCCACTTTACTCATCGCGCTATTCGCCGCCACATTTTCCACGTTAAAAGCGGAAAATGTTTCCGCCCAGCGGCTGAAAGAAATCAAGCTCACGCTTAAAGCCGGGAACGAGCCCCTGCTGCAGGTATTGCGCCGGATAGAAAAAGCGACCCCGCTTCGCTTCGCCTACAACGCCACGCAGGTGAACGGCGACCAGCTGGTGACCGCCTCCTTCCACGACACACCGCTGGAAGATGTACTGAACGCCCTGCTGCTCCAGCGCCGCTACGCCTGGAAGGAAAAAGGGAACAACATCCTGATTTTCCCCAGCGCACAACCGGTAAAAGCCACCGCGGATTCCGTGCTGGTCAGGGGCCGCATCCTCGACCAGGCCGAGCCTCCGCAACCCATCCCCGGCGCTACGGTTTCCGTAAAAGGAACGCCCCGAGGCATGATCGCCGACCCGGACGGTTATTTCGAGATCAAGGCCAGCGCCAATGAAGTGCTCGTTTTCTCCATGATCGGTTACAAACCCAGGGAACACACCGTAACCGCCGGCCAGCGAAACCTCATCATCTCCCTCGCGGAAAACGTGAGCAGCCTCAACGAACTCGTGGTAACGGGGTTCACGGAACAAAAAGTAAAACACATGGCCAGCTCCGTAGGCACGGTTAACCTGGCCAACCTGAATAACAAACCCATCACCCAGCTGTCGCAGGCCCTGCAGGGCGGCGTTACCGGCATCAACGTTTCCCAGGGCTCCGGCCTGCCCGGCGGCGATGCGGCCGCCATCAAGATACGCGGCGTTGGCACGTTCCTCAGCTCCGACCCGCTGGTGCTGGTAGACGGCGTTCCGTTCGACATGAACAAGCTCGATCCCAATACCATCGAAAGCATTTCCGTGCTCAAGGATGCCGCCGCAGCATCCGTTTATGGCGCCAGGGCGGGCAACGGCGTGATCCTCATCACCACCAAAAGAGGCGTGCCCGGCGTGGTCAACCTCCAGTACAACGGGTACGCAGGCTTCCAGACGCCTACCTTCACCCCGGATTTCGTGGATGCGGCCACTTACATGCGCATGACCAACGAAGCCCTGAAAAACAACGGCGGTGATCCCCTGTATTCCGATGACGCCATCCGGCAAACGGCCGGCAAATCGGACCCCGTTCGCTACCCGGACACGCATTGGCGTGATGAGGTCGTTCGGCCGAAGTCTTCCATCCAGCAACATTCCATTTCCGTATCGGGCGGCAGCAGCGCCGCACGATTCGCGCTCACGGCCAACTATCTCAGCCAGCAGGGCATGGTGAGCAACTCAGCGTTCAACCGGGGAAGCGTAAGGGCCAATACCAGCGTAGATCTCAGCAAGAACATCGTGGTGTTCATGGACCTCTTCGCCTCGCGCGACGAGCAGAAGGAACCCTACGCACTGGGGCGCGGCACCGGCGGCATTTTGAGCTGGGTGTACACGGCGCCCCCGAACCTGGCGTCCAAATTCCCCGACAAACCGGAAAGGCCCGGATACACATACTACGGCACTTACGGCGAAAGCTGGAACCCCGTCGCCAATACGGAAAGAGGCGGCCTCATCAACCGGATCCGGGACGAGGTGCTCATCAACCTCCGGCCCAAATGGGAACTGCTGCCGGGATTGCTCCTGAAAGGACAATTCAGCTACCGCGTTTCCTCCGGCGGCGACAAGCAAAACCGCGACGCCTATCTCTTCTTCGATTATTTTACCGACCAGAAAACAGGGCGCGATTTCACCGACATCAAATCCGCCTACCCCACCAACCGCTCCAGCTATTACTACACCGGCGGCAACCTCGATTACACGAAAACATTCGGGAAGCACCGCCTGAACGTGATCGGCGGATATTCGAAGGAAATGAACAATTCCGACGCATGGACGGAAAAAACGCTCACCTCCGTTTTCGGGAAGGCGTATTACAGCTTTAACGATAAATACCTGCTGGAAGCGGGCATCAGGCGGGATGGCTCCTCGCTCTTCGCGCCGGGCAAAAAATGGGGCAATTTCCCCTCCATCGCCGCAGGATGGAACGTGGGCAACGAGGAATTCATGCAATCCCTCACCTTCCTCGACCAGTTCAAAATCCGCGCGTCGTACGGCAAACTGGGCAATCACGAAATCGGCGCCTATAAATACCAATCCACCATCGACGCCGGCAGCGGCAACGAAACCACTTTCGGCAACCCGGACATCACCTGGGAGAAAGTCGGCATCCTGGACATCGGTACAGACATCAGTTTCTTCAAAAACAAGCTGGACGTCACGTTCGACTGGTACAACAAGAAAACGACCGACCTCATCCTCTATCCCCAACCCAGCCTCACTTCCGCCATCAGCAGCGCGCCTGTCAACATTGGCAGCATGAAGAACGTGGGATGGGAAATAAAGCTGTCTTACAACGCAGATATCACCAAAGATCTCAATATCGCTTTCAACGTAGGGTATTCGCGTAACCAATCCACCCTGTTGAAACTGGCGCAGGCCACGCCGCTGATCGACGGCAACATCATCCGCGAAAAGGGCGGCATCCTGTCTGAATATTTCGGGTTCAAAAGCCTGGGGCTCCTCCAGCAGGGCGACATCGAAAAAGGCGTAGCCATCATCCAGGGCCAGGCCCCGGGCGATATCCGGTATGCCGACACCGACGGTAACGGCGTCATCAATGACAACGACAAGGTGAAACTCGGCAATGCAGATCCTAACACCAACTGGTTCACCAGCCTTTCCCTCAAATGGAAACAGTTCGATTTCGAGACCATGGTAACCGGCATCGGCCAGGTGGTTTCCTTCTACAACGGCAGAATGGCGATTCCGTTCAACGCCGCCGGCGAAGGGGGTACGCCGCTGACCTGGCACCTGGATTACTGGACGCCCGAAAACCCCGGCGCCCGCTTCCCGCGCCTGTTGCCCTCTCCCGGCCCCAATGAGAAATTCTCCGATTTCTGGGCCGTTAACGGTGCTTTCGCCCGCGTGAAATACATCCAGCTGGGGTACAACATTCCCATGCCGAAAACCGCGCCCGTCCATATCAAGGGTGTGCGCATCTATGTCAATACCCAGAACCCGTTCACTTTCAGCAAAAGGGAAGTTGGCGACCCCGAAAGCAAGGGCGACCAGTCTACCTACCCGGTCATGAAAATGTACACCGCCGGCCTGAACGTTACTTTCTGATCCACAAACTATCATTCATGAAAAGGAATTCAATCATACTGTTATCGATCATTTTCTCCATTCCCTTCTTTGCCGCCTGCAAGAAGGACTTCCTCGTCCGCGATAACCCAACCGCCACGACCGATGAAAAATGGTGGAAACTGGAAACCGACCTGCAAAGTGCACTGGGCGGCATTTACGCGGGCCTGCCCACCGGTTCCCTCGGCAATTACGACTATATGTCGAACTGCAGGATGCACCTCGCCGGCACTACCGACGAAGCGGTTTTCCGCGGGAACTACGGCGACTGGCAAACCTATCCCGTAGGCCTGGCCACCAGCCAGACCAATTCGGTGTATGAAATTTACAAGAACAGCTATTCCTTCATCCGCAAAGCCAGCCGTTTCCTCGAAAACTACAGCCGCGCCTATGTGGAAGATGCCAACCGCAAAAACCGCTACGCATGCGAAGCCCGCGCCCTCCGCGCCTGGTACCACCTCGACCTGTTCCTGCTCTACGGCCCCGTCCCGATCGTAAACCATTCGCTGACGCCCAACGAACAGTTCGCCAAACGCAGCACCCGCGAGGAAGTGATCGCATTCATCGCGGCCGAGCTCGATACCGCCGCGGCCGGCCTGCCCGCTACCTACCCGGAGGCCGATGCTTACCGCATGAGCAAAGGCACCTGCTATGCGCTGCAAACCTTGCTGTACCTCAATGCCGGCGATTACGCCAAATGTGCGGAAGCGGCCAAAAAGGTCATCGACCTCAACGTGTACGAACTGTACCACAGCAGCGACGCCGCTGTCGGCAACTATGCCTCCCTCTTTTCGTATAGCGGAATGATCAATAAGGAAAGGATATTTTTCCGCGTGCGGGGACAAAAGGAAGCGTTCTTCCGGTTCGGGCCCAAAAGCCTTAGCGGACAGGCCACGACCAGCCCCACCGCCGCGATCGTGAACACTTACGAAACGCTGCAGGGCAAAACGATCGACGAACTGGGGCCAGACAGCGTCGCTATTTACCAGGCCAACCCGGCGTTCAAAAACAACCGCGATCCCCGTTTGGCCGCCAGCGTGCTCCTGCCCGGAGAAACTTTCGTGAACAGGAAACTGGAACCCTTTAAAGTAGGCAGCCCCGATCAGATCGGCCTCACCCAATCCACCCAAACCGGTTTCTGGATCAAAAAATACCTCGACCCCCAAGATGCAGGAACGCCCTGGGAAGGATCGCTCAACTTCATGATCATCCGGTATGCGGAAGTGCTGCTCAGTTACGTGGAAAGCCTCGTGGAAATGAACGACTGGCAAAACCCCGATGTATTGCGCTATCTCAACATGATCCGGGCACGCGCGGGTATGCCGGATGTGGATGTGAGCCGGTATAATTCACAGGCGAGCCTGCGGCAACTGGTGCGCCGGGAAAGGCAGGTGGAACTGGCTTTCGAAGGACAGCGGCTGTTCGACATCCGCCGCTGGAAAACCGCCGAAATCCTCCTGAACGAGCCCGCCAAAGGCGCGATAGACCCCGCCACCGGCAAAGCCGTCATCATCGAGCAAAGGAAGTTCAACCCGGCCAGGGATTACGTTTGGCCGATCCCTTTGGTAGAACTGAACGCCAACCCGAACATGGAGCAGAACCCGAACTGGTAATTAGTACATGAATTTGACTTACATAGCGAATAAGATGGGAAAAAACTTTTTGAAGACGTACCTGCTGGGCGGGATGCTGCTTTCCGGATATGTAACGCTCGCGCAGGCCGGTGGTGGGCTGAAAGCCAATGCGGCAGAGCCGGAAGCGGTCCGGGACGCGCGTATGCGCTGGTTCCGCGACGCGCATTTCGGGATGTTCGTGCACTGGGGACTTTACAGCGCCGCAGCCGGTGAATGGAACGGGAAAGATTACGAAGGATGCGTGGAATGGATACAAAACATGGCCAACGTTCCGGCAGCCGTCTATGAAAAACAGCTCACCCCGCTGTTCCGGCCGAAGCCCGGTTTTGCGCGCGAATGGGCGAAAATGGCCAAAGAAGCCGGGTGCCGGTATGTGATTTTCACTACCCGCCATCACGAAGGCTTTGCACTGCACGACAGCAAAACCACCACCTTCGACGGAAAAGACGTTACCGGCCGCGATCTCATGCGGGAAATCGTGAACGCCCTGCACGAACAGGGGTTGCGGGTGGGCGTGTATTTTTCGCTGCTGGACTGGCACCATCCCGATGCATATGTGGAACACGGCCTGCCGGCGCCCGGCGGCGTAAAAAACGATACCCGCAACAACGCGAACTATGTGACCTACATGCATCAGCAGGCCGAGGAAATTTTCTCCAACTACGGGCCTATCGACGTGGTGTGGTGGGATTACAGTTCGCCCGGGATCCAGGGAGAGAAATGGGGCGCCAACGCGCTGGTGGACATGGTCAAGAAGCACCACCCCAACATCATCATGAACAACAGGCTGTATCATTTCGACGACAACAGCGATTATACCCGCGCCAACGGCGACCTCGTGACGCCGGAGCAGTTCATCCCCGAAACGGGCTATAAAAACATGGACTGGGAATCGTGCATGACCATGAACGGCACCTGGGGCTACAGCAAAAACAACCAACGCTGGCATACCGATAAGGAACTGGTGCAAAACCTGGTCGACATCGTATCCAAAGGCGGCAATTACCTCCTGAACGTGGGGCCCATGGCCGACGGGACCATCCCCGGCAAAAGCGTGGAACTGATGCAGGGCATCGGCGGCTGGATGAAAATGAACGGTGAAGCGATCTATGGTTCCCGCGCCAACACCGTAGGCAAAGTGAACTGGGGGCGGATCACCACCAAGCCCGGTAAATATTTCCTGCATATTTTCCATTGGCCGGAAAACAACCGGCTGCATGTGCCCATCGCTCCGGACGCAGGCAGCACACCGCGCGCCTTCGTACTGGCAGACGCCGCACGCTCGCCCCTGCGCACGGAAGTGAACGAACAGGGCATTTTCATCGATCTCGCCAATGCAAACCGGAACGAGCTCGCCACGGTGATAGAATTGGATGTTACAGGAAGCTCCCTGGTTCCCATGGGGATTTTCCCGGATGCCGACGGCGGCTACCGCCTGCACGCAGGGGATGCGATCCTCACGCCCGGCGTAGGGCTTTCGGTGGGCGATAAACCGGTCATTTACAGCTGGACGGCCCTGACAGGAACGGCAACCTGGAACCTGCGCGTGAAGCAACCCGGAAAGTACAAAGTGGTATTCCGGGCGGCTTGTACGGACGAGTCCGCCGGATCGAAAATCGCGGTGACAGCGGGTAAATCCACCCTTACCGGTGTGGTGAAAAGTACCGACAATAACTGGAGCGCTTACCGCGACTGGGACCTCGGCACCGTGAACCTCCCCGCTTCGGGCGTGAACGCCATAACGATCAAACCGCTGACCAAACCCGGCCTGGGCGTGATGAACCTCCAGGAGGTACGGCTGGTGCGCGTGAAATAACAAACCCGTCAAAAAAGGAAGGGCAGCTGGCTGCAACTGGCCAGCTACCCTTTTTTATTTCCGCTCCGGAAGCAGGTTTCAACGCGCGAAGGCCTATTAATTCGCCATTTACGCGAATTGTACTTTCTTTGCAGCATGCAACAAATACAGGAACTCATCCAGTCGGGGCAAATCGAAACGGCCATCCGGGAAGCGGAAACGATGCTGGGCCAGCTGCCGGCGTCCGGATTCCAGCAAGTGACCGGCAAAAACCTCTTGCACCTCCAGGCGCCGCTTACGGCGTATTTCAATCATTCCTGGACGTACATGACGGATGAAGCGGAACTCGAGATCAAGGCGCTTTACCTCGAAATGAACAGTTTTACGACGCATTACGACCGTTGGTTCCTGCACCTGCTGGCTTACGAATCCATCGCCAACCGCGACAACCTCGACTGGCTGCAGGATTTCAGCGGCGAATCCGAAAAAACCCTTACTATCACGGGCTTCGAACCCCTGCAGGAAGCCAACAAAAAATATATGGAAACGGAAGGCTACCGCGACGATCAGTTGCGGCAGGCTTGCGAGCTGCATGAATACCTCGTCATCCTCCGGGTGCAGGAACTGGCCAAACATACCGTGGCCGCCGCCAAAGGAAAGGCGCCCTGGGCCGAAGTGCCCGTGTATGTAGCCGCGCATGATTATGAAGACATGTTGTATGTAGTGAAATAGTCATCCATTAAATCGACAACGCGTTGAAAAGGTATCCCCTGCCGTGGCACGGGATACCTTTTTCAATTTCATGCGAAAACCCGCACCAACATGCATTTCCGCCAGCCGCTGTGTTGCACCGGACATAAAACGTCACATCATCTGCAGAAAAAACTTTTGCTTAAATAAAATAATTAGTGCTAATTTCATACTGCCCTATTTTGACAAATCGTCTAACATTGATTGTTCATTCCTAAAATGTATTGAACCCGTAATTCATCATTCATCTTCCTGTCAGCGTTTCAGTAGTTAAGATCCATCACGTAGCTATGCCGTGCATCGCGTAAAAACCGCATTTCCCTTACGGATGCAGGTTTTGGAACCGATTGCCCGGAATGGATGCGCCCGTACAATGTGTCATACATGGCTTTAAAAACCGTTTTTAAATGAACAGAGCCCAACTAGAAGCTATCCTCAGCACTATGGGTGTAACGCCGCCGGATGTGAACCGCGCGTCTTTGTACCTCGACTATCTGCAACAGGCGCAAGTTTTCTTCCAGACTACCCTGGCCGCCAATATCGGCGCGCCGAATTACAACTTCGTGAGAACGGCCGTCAGATCCGCCAACCTGCTGAATGAAATGGCGGCGATGTTTGACTTGTACATTGGCGCTGCGGTGGATGCGGCACTGTTGCTCAATGTTCCCAACAACGAAACGTACCAGCAATACTTCGATAACAATATCCTGAATGCCGGCTATCCCGGGACCCGGAACACCTTCCGGGGTATTTACACCGTATCGGCCAATGCGCTGCAATCGCTGTACAATCATTTCACCGGCAATATCCAGCAGGCCTGCCAGCGCGTGTATGCCGACAGGAATGCACTGGGCACTTTTTTCGATGAACTGTCTCCCAACACGACCAACGTGGTCTGGGGGCTTTCGCGCATTAAATCCACCGGCTCGGATTTTCACAAGGGAGGGAAGCAAGTGCTGATTTTTACCTTAACGGTGGATGTGACCGCAGCCTTCGGTGACTCTACCATGACCACGGATAAACGGATCGTGTACAAACCCAGCGACATCGAAGCCGATTGCCTGCTGGCGGGCAAATCGGCGGTGATCAATGCCATTTCGCCCGGCTTTATGACCGCCAGCCTGTTTGAAATATACAACACGCAACTGGCGGCCTACAAGCTCGCCAATCCCGGGTTTACCGGGCTGCCGGTAACGACTTACGGTATGCTGCCGCGCAATTTTCAATCGGCGCATGTCGGCGGGCCGCCCCTGCCGGTGCGCGCAGCTTACGGATACCTCGAATATCTCAACAACGATCTTTCCGGCACTACCATCCAGTATAACGGCTACTTCCCCTTAGGGCAGAGCGATTACATGATCTTCAAAAGCCAGAACGCCGCAGCCATTACGCAGGCTTTTTACCGGACGGAAGGCGCAACGGCCGCACTGGCTTGCAGCTTTTCCATACAGGACCTCCACC
This sequence comes from Chitinophaga rhizosphaerae, assembly GCF_003958645.1. GTDB lineage: Bacteria > Bacteroidota > Bacteroidia > Chitinophagales > Chitinophagaceae > Chitinophaga > Chitinophaga rhizosphaerae. The sequence goes on along the minus strand of NZ_RXLO01000011.1, from coordinate 91,952 downwards.
TGGAAAACGTGCGGGTAAAAGGGTATCTGCCATACCTGATAGACATGGAAGTATGCCTGGCGAAGGCGTCGAACAGTATCGAGTCGACGGTGCTCATCGCCAATGTATTCGGCCTGGCTGCCGGCGGTATCAACGGCTTGTACCTCGATGCGCAGGACTTCGGATGGAGTACCCCGGCGCCCACCGCCGCCGGTGCGAATTGTTACCTCGACCAGGAATATGAAACGGTATTTTACCAGAACCGTTTATGGACATGGTCTGGCACGCGGAACAAACAAAACGTGATGATAGACCAGCCGGCGCTGTTGACAGGCTTTGCAGAAGGGATGGCCGTATTGGCGTTCGCGGAACAGAACCTGGCTTTCAACGGCTGGTTTGCGCGGTTGAACAACGTGGTGGTGCGCTATCTCCCCTATCCAACGTCCTTTTTCAAAAACAGTTTCGTTTCGCCGTATTACCTGAACCCCGTCAATGCAACCGGCAATGCATATACGTTACAAATGCTCATCACGGCCGAGCTTACCGCGAAAACCAACAATTATGTTCCGGGTGCGAATCCGGACTTCCTATCATTGGCGGGCATACAATGCCTGACAGACCTCCAGCAGGTGGATATCCCGATTTATTATTACCGGATCGGCATGCAGGAAATCATCGACTCCAATGGCGCACAGGTACCCATCCCCGCTACGGTAACGATCAACAACGCCGCACCGCCGCCGCCTACCGTTCAGTTCCAGGTGGCACCGGTGCTGGGAAGGGCTACGTTCCTGGCTAACATTCCCACTACCACCATCGTTTACCAGGGGCAGGTGTTTCCGCTGGCCAATCCGCCGGGCAACCCGGCGCGCTCACTGCTGTTAACACCCACCATCACGAATGCACTGGGTGCAGCAGGCATGAATCCGCAACAGGTAATTCCCGTCAATTGATTACCCATCATCCAATGAATGCACAAACAAGTTAGTCATCCCGCAACATACACCAAAAACAGCCGTAACTGGCCATGGCAGGTAATGGCCTACCATAACAGGAAGCTGTTTTCCACCGTAGGAAAAAGCTATGATCAGGTGCGAATTGAATTGTTAAGTTTTTATTTTTGCTAAAATACTTTTGTCGAAATAAAATAATTAGTGCTAATTTCATATCGCCCTATTTAACTGATCGTCTAGCCCTAAAATAGATTCATTGTAAAATCCATTAAACCCGTAATCGGTAATTCATCATTCATCTTCCTGCTGAGTTTTTATTTGTGATCAACTAGTCACGTAGTCCTGCTATGCAGCTGGTACAACCGACATTCCAGTTATCCGGTGTCGGCCAGCCATTGCCTCATCTCGCGCAAACATGCGCCAGGTGTACGTGTCGCGTATTGTCCGAAAAACCTTATTGTTATGACATATCCTGAATTGGCCGCCGAACTGAAAGCCCTGCGCGTTACGCCACCAGACATCTATCGCGCATCGTTATACCTCGATTATCTGCAAAATGCGCAAACATTTTTTCAAACAACGCTGGCCGTAAATCTCGGCGCAGCCAACTACAGCTTTGTACAAACTGCCGTGAGATCCGCCAGTCTCATGAATGAAATGGCAATGATGTTTGACTTATTTATCGGAACGGCGGTAGACCAGGCATTAAGTCTCAACATTCCCAACAACCAGACATATACGCAATATTTCGACACCAATATCCTGAACAATGACTACCCCGCCAACCTTGTGGATTTCCGGAGAACTTTCATTGTTTCCACGGGCGCCCTGCAATTGCTCTACAATCATTTCACAGGGAACATCGAACAGGCCTGCCGGCGGATGTATGCCGATAAAGCACTGCTCGAGGCCTTTTTCGACGCATTGACGCCTAATACCATACACGCTATCCAGGAACTGACCGCCATCAAATCCACCGGTTCCGATTTCCATAAAGGCGGCACGCAGGTATTGATCCTTGCATTTGATGTGGATGTGGTAGGATTATTCGACTACAACCCGGTCACCGAAATTAAAAGGCTCGTTTACAAACCCAGCGATATTGAGGCCGACTGTCTGCTGGCGGGCCGGTCAGACGTCGTAAACGCCGTTGTTCCCGGTTTCATGACGGCCAGTCTTTTCGAGATTTACAACGCACAACTGGCGGCATACAAAGCCACCCATCCCGGATTTACAGGATTACCCGTACCTGTCTACGGCATACTGCCACGCAATTACCAGTCGTTGCATCCGGCCGGCCCGCCCCTTCCGGTGCGCGCTGCATATGGCTACATCGAATTCCTCAACAACGATCTGTCTGGCACATCCATTCAATTCAACGGATATTATCCTTTTGCGCAGAGCGATTACCTCATTTTCAAAAGCCAGGACGCCGCGGCCATCACCCGGACGTTTTACCGGACGGAAGGCGCGATCGCCGCACTGGCCTGCAGCTTTTCCATCCAGGACCTTCACCTGGAAAACCTCCGGGTGAAAACGTACCTGCCGTACCTGATAGACATGGAAATATCGCTGAACAAGGAAACCAACTCCATCGGGGCCACCAGCCTGATTTCCGGCCTGGGAATGCCAATCGGTGGGATCAACGGGCTCTTCCTGAATGCGCAGGATTTCACATGGGTAACCCCGCCACCGGCAGCCACCGGGAACAATTGCTTCCTGAACCGGCGTTACGAAACGGATTACAAGGAAAACCGGCTATGGCGGTGGGAAGGCGTACGGAACAAGCAGTACGTGCCGATAGACCAGCCAGCTTTGCTGACGGGGTTCACAGACGGCATGACGGTATTACGGGCCGCCCAGCAAAACCTTGCGTTCAACGACTGGTTCGACCGGCTAAACAATGTGGTCGTGAGATACATCCCATACGCTACCGCGGAATTCAAGAACTCCTTTATCTCGCCCTACTACTTCGATCCATCAAATGCCACCGGCCAGCTGTTTACGATGCAAACGCTCGTCAGGGGCCGCCTTGAGGTGGATGCGAGCAATTACCAGGAGCCCGACCTGCCGAACTTCTACGTATTGGCGGGCAGCCAATGCCTGGACGACCTTAATCAGCTGGACATTCCCATTTATTACTACCGTATTGGCATGCAGCAGATCGTAGATTCCATCGGCGCCCAGGTGCAGATAACGCCCTCCGTGACGATAGACAATCCCGATCCACCGCCGCCTACACAGCAGCTTCCCGTTACGTACCCCCTGCCTGACTTTTTTCCCAATATCCCGACCGACGTGGTCATCGACCAGCAGCAGGTACAGGCATTGGGAGACGCGCGATATCCCGCCCGGTTGCTGTTACTGCAAACCTCCATTACCAATTCATTGCACGTAGAAGACGTAAGCCTGCACGATGCACTTCCCGTTAACTGACAATCCACCAAATTATGGCCTCACTGATAGCACAGATCATCGAGAAAATGGAAGCCATCCCCATACAGGCGAACGGGGACATGCTGATCACCCCGGCGGATTTCGGGCTGGACTTCATGGACACGTTCTTCCGGGATGTGTTGCAACAGGAAACACTGCTGCTCGCCAATGCCGAAAAACCCGCGCCCGGAACGGATTCGGTGACCGTGAAAGGAACTTCAGGATTGCTGGGATATAAAACCCTCGCGCTGACGCTCACCTTTGACCTGCAGGAAGACCAGGTAGTGGGTACGGCCAATGCCGTATTCCCGGCCAGCTATACGCCCACCCTGCCCGTCATAGACTGGATCACGGCGGGCAACATTTCCTTCCAAAAAACACTGTCTGAAAAATTCAGCCTGGTGGGTTTCCGGTTCAACCTCAACGTGACCAGCAAAGGCGTTTCCGGCAGCGGCATCCCCATCGTGCTGCAAAGCGGCACGGGCGGCGACTGGCAGATCGGTATCGCCGAAGGCGGCGATCAAAACCTGACGCCGGCCGAAATCAGTTCCCTCCTCGCCGGCCAGGACATCACGCAGTTCCTCCCTTCAGCGCTGGCCGGTGCGCTCACCGGGATCCAGATCAACAGTTTCGACGTTTCGTACAACGTCGACATAAAATCCATCACCTACTTCACCATCGGCGTTTCCGTGACCAACGGCTGGACGATCGTGGACAAACAGATCCTCCTGCTGCCGGGGCTCCAGGTCAACCTCACGCTCACCAAACAGGCGCCTGCCGCCAACTGGCAAACCACCGCCAGCGTTACCGGCACCTTCGTGCTGGGCGGCGTCAACGTGCCCGCATACCTCGGCGCCAGCCTGGGAAGTACCACAGAATGGGCTTTCGGGCTGCAACCCGGCGAAAAAGTAACGTTGCCCAGTTTCTCGGACCTGCTCGCCCTGGCGGGCGGGACCGATTTCCTGAACTCCCTCCCCGCAGGTTTAAGCAGCATTCCGCAGATCGATATCAACGCGCTGTTCGTCAATTTCAACGCCACTACCAGCGTGCTCACGCAATTGCAGTTCGAAGTGGCCACGGCTTCTTCCTGGCCCGTGATCGAAGGGTATTTCTCCATCACGAAGATTTCCATCGGGTTCAATATCTACAACCTCACCGATCCCCTCACGCGGAATGTGCTGGGCGATCTGTACGGAATTTTCGAAGTGGGGACGGGCAACTTCCTCCTGTGCGCGCTCCGGAAAACGGAAGACAACCCGGATTGGGCCATCACGGCGGGGCTCGCACCCGGAAAAACGCTGAGCCTTACCGCTATCGCCATGCAGCTTTTCGAAGGAACGGTGACCGTACCCGACGGTGTGCCCGACTTTTCGTTTTCCGTGCTCGAGATCGGCGTGGTGCCCTCGCTGCAAAGCTTCCGGTTCGATGCACAATCGGCCACAGTCTGGCAGATCACGAACAATATTGCCATCAACGTATTCAAGCTCCACTTCACCCGCGACCCTGCCAATATCCAGCAACCGATACAGGGAAGCGTGGCCACCGTTTTGCAGATCAGCAAAGTGGGCGTGGAACTGAGCGCGTCCATCAACAACACGCCCGAAGGCGGATGGCAGTTCAGCGGCCGCACCAAAGACGGCGACCCCATCGTTATCGGCGACCTCATCTCCTACGTGGTACAGATGTTCGGCGTATCCGACCCACCGAAATGGATGCAAACCATCACGCTGATGAACCTGGCCGTCAGCTTCAATTCCACCACCAAAAACTTCTCCTTCGGCGCTACGGCCAAAATCACGTTCACGACTACGGAACTGGCCATCAACGTGAAGTTTTCGCTCGAAAACGAGGGCAATAACAATTTCAAAAACGTGATGTCGGGAGACATTACCCTCAAGCATGTGTCTAACGGCGGCGAGTCCGTTTTCCATATCAATTTCACTTCCGGCACCACGGATTCCCAGCTCACCGCCTCCTGGGAGGCCCTCACGCCATCCGAATACCTGCAACTGGCCGATATCGTGGGCGCTTTCGGGTTCGACATGCCTGCCGTTCCCGCCGGCCTCGACCTGGCGCTAAAAAGCGCCTCCATGATGTACGATTTCACCTCCAGTACGCTGGCTTTCTCCCTGGAATCCGCCAACTATGGAAAAGCGGTTTTCCTCGCCATGAAAAACCCTGCAGACCAGCAATGGATCTATTATTTCGGGCTGGCCTCCGACCTGGTGATCGATCTCGCCAACCTGCCCATCATTGATAAAGTCGCAACGCTGATCCCGGCCGGGAAACTCGAAATCACGGCGGTGGACGTAAACTTCGTTTCCGTCGTCACCACCAAAGCGCTCGCCACCAACATCAACAATCAGATCAAAGCCCTCGTCGCCAACCCGGCCGGCTATCCGCTGTTGCCCGAAGACGGCCTGAACGGGAAGGTTTCCTTTTCCATGACCGTCAACATCGGCGGCACGCTGTACCCGCTCAGCCTTGTTCTGGGCGGCGACAGCAGCGACAGCCCCACTTTGGAGCTGGCAGCGGTGGGAGATGATGCCGTGAAAGCGAAATGGTTCAACATCCAGAAGAATTTCGGGCCGCTGTATTTCGACAAGATCGGTATCGGGTACAAGGAATCCCGGATTTACGTCATGGTAAACGTAACCGCCACCGCCAGCGGCCTCAGCATCGGCCTGAACGGTTTCGGCATCAGTTCCGCCATCAGTACGTTCGACATCTCTTTCGCCCTCAGCGGCATTTCCATCACCTACAACAGCGGCCCCATCCTTATTTCCGGCGGGCTGATGGGCAGCTTCTCGCCCGTCAACCTCTATGGCGACATCCTCGTAAAAACACCCGCGCTTACCATCGGCGGCATCGGCGGGTATACGGAAGTGGAAGGAAAACCCTCCATGTTCCTGTACGCCGTGTTGAATTTCCCCATCGGCGGGCCGCCGTTCTTCTTCGTGACCGGGCTTTCCGCCGGGTTCGGCTTCAACCGCAAACTCGTGATCCCCGACATTACCGGCGTGGCGACCTTCCCGTTCGTGGTTTGGGCCACGGGCGGCGGACCGGCGCCCGATCCTACCAAAGACATTGCCGAACAGGTGAACGGCGTGCTGGCAGACATCGTGCAGAAAGGCATCGTGGCCCCGCAGATCGGCAGTTCCTGGCTGGCGGCGGGCATCAACTTTACGTCGTTCGAAATGGTGAACTCCTTCGCCCTGCTCACCGTGATGTTCGGCACCCGCCTGGAGATCGCACTGCTCGGGCTTTCCCGCGTGGTACTCCCCCCGGGTACGGGCGGCAGCACGGGCATTCCGGCGGTAGCGTATGCAGAACTGGCCATCAAGGCTTCTTATGTGGACGGGTCGGGAATGATTTCGATACAGGGACAGTTGACAGACAGTTCGTACGTGCTGGCCAAGGCTTGTCACCTCACCGGCGGGTTCGCGTTCTACTTCTGGTTCGGCGGCGATCATGAAGGCGATTTCGTTATTACGCTTGGCGGATACAATTCCAATTACACAGTCCCCGACTGGTACCCGAAAGTACCCCGGCTGGGGGTTTCGTGGAAGGTAGACAGTCACCTCATGATCAAGGGCGCCCTGTACTTTGCGCTCACCTCCAATGCCATCATGGCCGGCGGATTGATGGAAGCCGTATGGCAAAGCGGCGGCATCCGCGCCTGGTTCATCCTCCAGGCCGATTTCCTCATCTTGTGGAAGCCTTTCCATTACGACATCGTCGCCAATACGGACATCGGCGCGTCTTTCACCGTCAACCTGCTATTCACGAAGAAAACCATCACCATCCATGTTGGCGTAGGCCTTCACGTCTGGGGACCGGAATTCAGCGGAAAGGCGACCATTCACGTCACCATCATTTCCTTCACCATATCCTTCGGTGCGGGCAGCCAGAACAAACCGCAGCAAATCGGTTGGGACGAGTTCACGCGAGACATGCTTCCCCAGTTACCGGCCGGCGCAAGTCAAGGCATACAAACCGGCAGCAATGCGGACGTATGTAAAATTCTGGTAGCCGATGGATTGCTGGCGCAACTGAGCGATAAACCCGGCGAACTGAACTGGATCGTGAACGCGGAAAAATTCGAACTGACGACAGACGCCATCATTCCTTCGAAAGAATGGGATTTCACCAATAACAAAAACGATAAGATCAGCATCGTCATCGATCCGGACATTCCGGCGCCGTTACAGAACACGGATTTCGGAGTGCGCCCCGTGGGGCTCGACAGCTCCGCCTTCCAGTCCAAACAGGTCGTCGAGATCATCAGCGACAGCGGCGATTCGTCCACCTTCCACGCCACGCCCATCCTGAAAAACGTACCGAAAGGTTTATGGCAGAAGGTGAGCTTCAACCGGAACGGCAATCCGAATGTGGGCGATCCGTTGAACGATACAACGCTCAAAGATGTGCTCACCGGGTTTACCATGGTGCCGTACAAGGATTGTCCTGCCAGCACCTTGCCCATCGACCTGCAATACCTGCAATTCCGCCTTGATCCCGAGCTCCAGCATTTCACCTGGACGGAAACGTTCGTGCCGCTGACCGATGATTTCAAAGACGTAACCGTATCGGGCACCATCATGGCCAACAAGGCGCAGGCCAACCGGCCCATGCTGCTAAGCGCCGTTACCGATCTTGGATTCGATCTGGACGTGCAGATCAACGTGGTGGAACTGGCAGACCCGGAAACTTATTATTTACTGGCCAGTCCGCTCTTCCGGTTATTGGGAGAAGAAAAAAACTAAGCTATGAAGAACACCACACCCGCGGAAAATGAGGTAATTTTTATCCAGTATGATATTCCGCCGCTGAAATCCGCCGAGTATACGATCACGGTGAAGCAGCAGACGAATCAACAGCCGGGGGAATTTTCGGCCAGCCGGAAATTTGCGGTTACCAGCGAACGGTTTTCCCTCGACCCGGACGATATCAATTCCAACTTCCCGCAGAACCTGGCCAACGGCGAATTCGGCGGAACGCTGCCCCATGTGCTGTTCAACCGCCGGATTCTGCCCTGGGAAAGAAGCAGCGTAAAAGGCGATGCCACGGCGCCATGGCTGGCGGTGCTGTTGTTCGGCGAAGGCGAGCAGCCCGTGGTTGTGCGGGAGAAAGCGAAAGCCCTCGTGCCCGCGGGTACCGCCATCACCGTGGCGGGCTCCACCACCACGGGCACCGGCACCATGCCCACAGGTACTTTCTCCTACCCCGGCATGCAAAAACTGGACTACGGCGAAACGCCCGACGACGATTGCAACATCATCGACATCCCCGCGGCATTGTTCAACCAGATCGCACCCACGAAGAAAGACCTCCCCTTCCTGGCGCACATCCGTAAAATGCAGACGCTCGACAAAACGGATAAACTGGCGAAAGAAGTGGAAAACTTTACCGTGGTGCTGGGAAACCGCCTGCCGCAAAACGATACCGCCAATTACGCTTTCCTCGTTTCCCTCGAAAATTTCGGCGATTACCTGCCCGATGACGACGGCAAGAGCAATCTGCCCGCCGGCATTACTACCGTTCGGCTGTTAACTTACATCAATTGGAGCTACACCGTCAATTCCCGGGACGAAACCTTCAAAAGCCTCCTCGAGCACCTGAACAAAAACGAGCTCGGCCAGCAGGGGCTCACGGTGCTGCAGGTGCCCTTCAAAGGAACGCCGCCCACCACCGACGCCGTGAAAGCCGCCCTGGCAAAGCAGGCGCTGGGCACGCTGAGCCCGGCCGACGCTACCGTGCTGGTGCAAAACGCCATCATGATGGGATATACGCCCCACGGGCATTCGCTGCGGCACAGCGGCCATACCGTTTCCTGGTACCGCAGTCCGCTATTGCCTTACATGGTCAGGGAAACGATTGAATTTCCCGTATCCTGCTCCGACGCGGCGAACCGCTACAATCCCGACACCGGCCTGTTCGACATTTCCTACGGCGCCGCCTGGCAGCTGGGGCAGTTGCTGGCGTTGCAGAACAAGAACTTCGCATCGTCGCTCTACAACTGGAAAAAAGGCTTGTACGCCTGGCAGGTGATCGACGAAGAAAATAAAATCATCAACAACAAATACCAGGGCATCGAAGCCTTCGGCGACGTATTCGCCGCCAGGAGCGTACGCATGGAAAAAGACATTTCACCGCCGGAAGACGTCGTGAACTGGATGGCCCGGCTGAGCTTGCTGAACGGCGTGCCGTTCAATTACCTCGTGGCCGACGAACGCATGTTGCCGCCGGAATCGCTGCGGTTCTTCTACATCGATAATAATTGGGTAGACGCGCTGATGGACGGGGCTTTCAGCATCGGGCGCTCCACAACGGCGTCCATGATCGTGGAAACGCCTTTCCTGGCGAAGCTGCGCGTCAACGCAAGAAAAACGGCCACGCAATTCAGGAAAAGGAAAAAATCATTGAAGGGATATGTGAACAATACCGGTACCATCACCGGTTTCCTGCTGCGGTCTGCCGTACTGAAAGGCTGGCCCGGTATGGAAATCACGGGATACGACGATGCCGCCGGGACATCGGAGGTCCAGCAGCTGCGGATGGAGCACCTGTCAGAAGAAGTACTGCTGTGCATCTTCGACGGCGTGGTACAGCGGGTTTCCATCCACGAACCGCCGGAGGCGCTGCATTCCGGCGTGGAAGGCGTGTATCCCGATCTCGTTACCACCCTGCGCGTGATCCAGGGCGGCGGAGACCCCGGCTCGGGGATCGACGGATATACCGCGAAGATCACTACCCGCAGCAACCAGCAAACCCTGCAGGTCAGCAAAGCCGCGGACGCCATCAAAACGGTGCTGAACGCCCCGCCCCTCAGCGAAGGGATCTCCGATTTCACCGCAGCGCAATTTGCGCTGGAAATGATCAAGGGAGTCGTAAAAGTTGATTTTCTCAATACTAAAGCCTGACGTATGCCTCAAGCAGAAAACGGACTGATCGTACCGGTGGATATCACCGCATTGTGCGTGGGAATCAAGGACCAGGAAGACGCCAACGGTACCAGCACCTTCGCCGGCGCTACCACCACGTTCATCAACCAGACCGGCATCTACGACGCCTTCCTCGGCTCCAACGTAGTGCGCAAGCTCACCGACGCACCGCTGAACCCCCTGAAAAAAGGGATCCACCTGCACTGGGCGCTCCCCGAAGCCCTCACCAGGGGCAACTATGACCCGGCAACCAATCAAACCAATTTTGCCGTTACGCCCAACCGGTGGCTGCTGAGCCGTATCATTATCACTAACGGCGCGCCTTCCCGCACCTCCTGGATCATCGAGAGCGACGGCCTGTACGACGCCGGCGTTCACCCCACCGATGCCGTTGTGACCCTGCCGGTTAAAACCGTCAGTAACAAGGAACAAAACTACCGGTACACGGGCATCTCCGCATTGTTTACCACCAGTTGGAACGAACCCGCCGACCCCAACAAATTCAAGGACCTCACGGGGCAGGACCTGAGCGCCGTTGCGAACGGCGATACGTGTTTCGCCGCCTTCTATCCCAACTCCCGGAACATCTTCGGCTTCTATGACGATATGGATAAACTCGATGGCCCCCTGGATGTGATGTACCAGGTAACCGGCTGGTACAGCCAGCCTGCCAACGACCCCCTTAGTGGCGGCAAAACGAAAGACCAGTTACAAACCGCCTATGGATGGACGTTCAAAGACAGCGACGCCACGCCGGTCTATTCGTTTTACAGCGGTTTGACGGAAGCCATCACCTGGAACGTAAAAACCAGTTACATCGTGGACAGTCCCAACCAGGGGCCCATTCCCGCAGCGGTTACCATCGGCAACAATCCTTCGGAAACATTTTCCGCCTATTTCAAAAAGCGGCTGCATCCGGATATCGATTTCTTCGAAGATTTGCTGAACGCTTTCCAGACGGGCATCCTGCCTATTTTCCGGGAACCGGAGGCCGGCCAGCTCGCGCAGCTGCAGGAACTGCTCCACGGCAAACAGTTCAATCCATCGGATGCCGGCATCACCTACCTCATCGTCCAAAAACCGGACGAAGACGATATCAACGATCCCGGGAACGACACTCCGGCCACCGATATCCCGCTACAGATGGGCATCTCCCTGAACCAGCTGAACATCATCCAGCAGCAATATGATTACTATTCCGATTATGACGCCCATTTCAAAGGCACGCTGTTCGCGAACTGGTACCGGTTGATGAAAGCCGACGACGATACCACCAAAAACGAGCTCGACGCCATCATCCGCTCACAGATCAGCTATTACGAAGACGCCATTTTCCCGAAACTCACTTCCTTACAAGACGAGCTCGACGCACAGCGCAAACTCGTAGGCGATCAGCTCGGCGCGCTTAACCAGGAACGCAGGATCAAGCCGCAGCTCGAATTGAAGGAAACCCCGGCCAGCAGGTACTGGCAGCCGAACGAACCGGTGCTCCTCCTCACCGCGCCGGAATTCGCCGGCACGGCGCGCTTCAGCGTTACCGCCAGCGTAGATGCAGACGGGTACCTGGTTTGCCGGATCAACGATCAACTGCTTTCCTCCATCGTTGTCAACAACATCACCATCCCGGCAACGCAGTTCAACACCATCGACCTTCCCGGCCCGAACAATTTACCGCAAGCCACCATTTTCAACAGCCTGATCGAAGAAAGCTGCCTGCTGAACACGAACATCGTATCCAGCCTCACCGGCATTGCCGTCTCCGTTTTGCAAGACAGTTTGCAGGCAGCGCTGGATGGATCGCCCCAATCCACTTACACCTTTACCGGCCAGTTGCCGGCACCCAAAGCCGTGCGCTGGTGGAACGGCAATCCCTGGAACCCCATCATGGTGATCTGGGAAGCGGATTTTTCGCCGTTACAGCCCACGATGCAGGGCGAAAACCTCCAACAGTACAGTGCCAATTTCTTCACCAACAATTACGACGTAGACCAGAACGCCGGCGGTTTCATCACGTATAAAGGTCCATCCGACCCCACACAGTTCATCGCGCATAACCGGGAAGGCTACAGCGGCTCCGCGATCCTTACGCTCAGCGCGGCCGACAGCTTCGCCAAACAACTGGCGGAATACCTGGAAGACCATACCGACAAAACGCTGCAAACCATCCTGGACGATCTTGGAACGGGCAAGTACGTCACCTTTTCCATCAACGGGTTCGGGAATTCGCTCATCATGCAGGACCAGGACCTGCAACTGAACATCAAGGTACCGGGCAATAACCCGTATGCGCCCCTTACCGAAAGCGTGAACGAGATCGTCGGGGATTCCTATAGCGTATCGCCCGAACCGAACGGGTTTTACAACCCCATCCGCGCGGGGTACCTCAACGCGCGGCTCACCGCCGTAGACGTGTACGGCAACAAACGTGCAATCCAGATTTCCGACCAGTGCTATGCCAATTCCATGATCAGCTGGTACAATGGCAAGCAGATCCCGGAAACGGCGTTCCTGCCGCCGCGGATTTCACAACCCTCACGGCTGATTTTCAGATGGCTGTCCGCCGATGGCGACCAATCCCAGGAAATGACCGTACATCCGGCCACCTCACCCATTTGCGGTTGGGTCATGCCCAATCACCTCGACGCCAGCCTGTTTTTCTATGACCAGCAGGGCCACGCCCTCGGCACCATGTTCCTCGACGGCGACCACACCACCATCCTCTGGCAATCCGCCCCGGGCGACAACAAAACCATCAACCAGTCCGTAGCTTCCGTTTTTGCGTACCAGAATTCCGTTTTCGCCGCTTTCGCCGAAAGTCTCGCTGCCAGTACGCCCGCCTTCTTCCTCGATTTCTGGACGGCGGTGGATTCCATGCATAATTTCGTGAACCCTTCCAACTACGCGCAAAACAATGACCTGGCGGTACTGATCGGCCGGCCGGTAGCCATTACGCAAGCCATGTTGCGGCTGGAAGCGGCGGGCAGCCCGGCGGCCAACCAAAGCTGGTATACGCTGGAGCCGGAGGACAATGGTTTCACCGGCGTGCAGTTCCCTGTCATCCTTGGCGACCTGGACAATATCGACGATGGCCTGATCGGGTATTTTAAACAGGGAACGGCGGGATACGATTTCTCATCTTTCTACTGTGAAGCCGCCACCGGCGCCAGCGGCGTAGTAAAGCCTGCCAGCACTAACCTGATGGTGAACGTTTCCCCGAAAATCGATGCGCCCGACCCGGCCAACGTGATGCAGGATGCGGTGAAAATCCTCATGCTGGTAGACCCCAGGGCCGCCATTTACGCCACCAGCGGCATTCAACCCGTGATGTCCATCGAGATCCCGCCCGATGAGTACACCGACATCGTCAGCACCCTCGAAATGACGTTCCTCACCACGCCCGTGCTGCAGGGCATTACCGGTTTCAACCTGCCCCTGCCCGCGGAAGAAGGCTATCAATGGAGCTGGGTGGAAGAAACACTCGTGGCCGACAAGCCCGTCTGGGCCGTAGCCCCCGATATCAGCTTCACGACCAGCGAGGCCATCGCCACCTATACGCCCCAGGCCATCCGGGAAGGCTGGCTGCGGCTCAATCCGCAGTTGCTCAGTTTCACGCTGCTGAATCCACTGGGCCAGCCGGTAGCGGTGCCGGGGCAGGACAACGACTTCACCCTAACCGTAAAAAACCGAAAACCCACAGCCATCACGTTCAAAGCCGGCCAATTATTGCCCGAAGGCGACCCCAATACCGGCGCTGTTTTCTATCTGCATTTCGGCCAGCTGATCGGCGACGATAAAGTCCCGGACATAGCGATCTCCCGCACCGGCTGGACGTTCAAATGCCTCAACAACCTGCAATACGGGAACTACTGGGCCTGCACGCCTTCGGCAGACATTGATCTGGCGCCCGGTGCGGAGATCATGTTCAACATCACGAAAGCGTTCGTTGCCGAAAACAGCGGACAGGTGCAGGTCTATGTCGATTACATGGATGTGACCGGCGTCAACAACGGCACCGATGCATCCCTCCTGTCTATCACCCAATAAACTGTATTCCAAAACATTTAATACACGCATATGGAAACATTACAAAACAAACTGCCGCAACTGACACATGCCACAGAAGCATCGCAGGGCACGTTGCCGCAGCTGTCTTTCGAGATGGGGAACCCGTCGGCCGCCAATACGATATACATTACGACAGACCCGGCGGTAAACAAGCTCTCGCTCGCCATCACCTTAAATATCGGTGATGCCACATTCACGCCCGGCGAGCTCGTTCCCAAAAGCGATGCTCCCAAGGCCACGGGGTCGATCCTGTACCTCGACCTCAGCGCGCTGCAGCTCACCGCTGCCGAATTCGGGGCCCTGGCCTGTGCGGCGACCGGCTGGCAGTTTGAACTGTTCCCGGAAGACGACCTCATCTGCATGACGCCCACGAAAAACATCACGCTGGGCAGTGGCGCGGGCGATGCGATCAACATTGCCATCAACGGGTTAACGATGAGCAATCCGCCGGCGGCGCCCAATGCCAGCCTGAACGTGAGCTGTTTCAGGGTGAGCCCGGCTTCCAGCGGCAAACTCCCGGAGGTATCGTTCTTCAAGGTACTGTTGCAAAATGCGCCCGACGGCCAGAAAGACCTCAATGCCGCCATCGGTTGCGAGCTCAATTCCGCCAGCGATATTTTCAACAGCATCGATGGGTACGATCCGGTGATGAACAGTATTTCCTTCATCTTCAAGCCCGGGCCCTCGCCAGCTGTCGTGAAAGCCGGGCCGAAAACGGTGTTCACCGTATCGTTCGTGTACGCAGCCGACTGGCCGGGATACGGTGCGTTGACGACGCCCGCATCCGCCGCGAAAATTAAGGTACGGCAGGGCCAGAACGCCGGCGATTGGGTCATCACTCAAAACGCGGACCAGCAAAACCCCTGCTGGCTCATGGTTCCTCCAGACGGCCAGCCCATCATCGGCACCGGCACCAAATCCGTTGTGCAGATAGACATCGACCAGATCGTGACCACCTTCGAGCCGGGGCCCACGCTCATGTTCGTGCAATACCAGGACGTTCCCGGGTACAACGATGGGTCTTACTACATCCTGCTGAACAAAATCCCCCATGTAGCCATCGATAATATCACCATCACGCCCAACCCCGCCATCGTGCAGAATGGTGTGGCGGAAGTAACGGTGAGCTGGTCGGCCAAAAACTTCAAGCTGCTGACGCTGATGCCGTTCTACGAAGACGTGACGAAGGTGACAAGCTACAAAGCCCTCCTTACCGAAACCACCGACATCACGCTGGTGGCCAATGGCGCCGGCGGCCCGAGCAATACGGTGATGAAAACCGTAACGGCGAACGTGCTGCCCGAGATCAACTCTTTCGTAGCTACCCCAACCGCCATTTACAAAAAGGATTTCCCGCACGATGTGAAGTTCTACTGGGACGTAGACACCAACGAAGCCGTGTACCTCGTCAACGTCCGCGATAACACCAAAGAGCCGGTCGACAAATCGGGAACGCTGTACAAGTCAGTGAAAAACCCGGGGATGTGGTCGATCGTCCCGAAAAACTCCGCGAAGCTATACGAACTGCAACGCAGCGTGCTGATCCAGGCGTTTGACCAGGAGCCGCGGAACGTGAACATCGATTTCGTTCCGAAACAGGTCGTAGCCTCTCCAGACGCGCAATTCGTAGCGGCCATCAACCAGTCGGCCAACAGCGTGGAAATCCTCAATTCGCTGACCTACGACCGTTACACAGATCCCATCCGTGTAGGCGGCAAACCGGTAGACATCCTGTTTTCCACGAATGGGAAATACCTGTATTCAGTGGAAGATAACGGTACGCTTACCGTGATCGGGGTAACGTATAACGAGCGTACCGCTTCCTATAGTTTCGGCATCGTCTGCACCGTTCCGCTCGACAATCCTCCCGCTCACATCGCAGTAGGGCCGGACGAAGACTATGTTTTCGTGACCTGTAACGATACGGAAGACCAGCAGGGGCACCTGATCGTGATCGAAAAACTGAGCGACACCGTTTTCTCCGTAAAAAACGATGTTTCGGTAGGGCTTTCCGCCATGGGCCTGGCAACCGACCCCACCGGCGCGCTGGTGTATGTGGCCAATGCGGGCAGCAACAACGTTTCCGTGGTGGGGTACAGCTCGCTGGACGACAGTTTCAATTTCATCCGCAACATTTCCGACCTGGATTCGCAGCCGGTAGACGTGGCCGTGGGCGACCCAACGGGCGATACGTTGCTCGTGGTTTGCAAGGGCAGCAACAAGCTCATCGCGGTGCATCACGACGACAGGGGCTCGTCGCTGCGCCAGGAGCTGCCGCTCGGCAATTCGCCCATGGGCATAGACACGGATACCAGCCGTGCGTACGCATTTGTCACCAACGCCGGCAGCAACACCGTGACGCTGGTGAGCTGCGGCGCCGGAGTTTCCAATTGCAAAATCCTGGAAGCCGGCATTCCGACGGTGAACATTCCGGCGGGGATTTCCCTCTCGACCGACGACGCCATGGTGTTTGCCGCGAGCAGCACTGACCCGTCTCTCACGGTGATCAAGCTCATCAATTACCAGATGCAGAACGCGCCGGTGAAAGTGGGCAATCTGCCGACGGATGTGGTGATCAGTAACGACAACAAATCCGTCGTGTCCTGGCACAATGCCCTGATCACGATCGGCAAGGGCACCTATTCCAAAGGGCTGTACGTTTACAACGTAGCTACGGGCGCCGTGGTGAACAAGATGAACACCACCGATGTGATCGGTTGCGTGTTCTCACCGCAGATACCTGTTAAAAAGCTCTTCCTCATCGCCAGTGCAGACGATTCAGTGGAAGTGCTGGATGCCACTACGTTCGCTTCGCAGCTGAAAATACCCATTCCGACCGGTACGGGCGGCGTCACGCGGCAACCGATCAATATTTCCATGTCTGCCGCCGGCGATTATATGTACCTGGTCGTAAAAGAAGCCACCGGGCAGCATGCGCTGGTGACGTACGCCTGCGATGTGAATGCGAATATTTACACCGTGGTTTCCGACAACAACCTGTTCGTATCCACCGTAAAATCCAACACCATCCTGCTGGCCAATACACCGGACGGTTCTGCGGTATTTGTGCTGGACGCGTTCGCAGGCAACATTTACACGATCAACCGGGATGCCGGCGGAACTTACCAGCCATCCTCCAAGATCTACACGATCACGAGCATCGCCAAATCCATGGTAGTGTCTCCAGACAACGGAACGGTGTACATCCTGGCGCAAACCAATATGATGACCAGTTTCCTGCTGATCGACATTGCGAAACAGGAGCTGCGGGAATACAAATATCCCGACTCCTACGGCACGGTGATCAACCTGCAGCGTTTATGCATTTCGCCAGACGGCAGCCGGCTGTTCATTACCGACGCGGACATTACCGGCGTAAGGGTAGTGAGCACCGAATCGCTCCGTATCGTGCAAACGCTCTCCTGGGAGCGCGACCTCCGCTACCCCATGGGCATCACGATGTTGCCGGATGCCTCTTCCATTTACCTGGCCTGTGTAAACAGCAACAATATTGCACAAGTGTTTCAAATCAATTCCTAATCCTTAAATTTTTTTCTTATGGGATACCAAGGACTATTTATCAGGGACTACGTTGGCGAAACGCCCGACAATGCGAAAGGCCCCAGCTGGACGCAATCGCCCGACATCTGTATTTCCGGGACGGTGCCGCTGAAAGATCCGCTGTCGCTGCTGGATATGGACAATTACAACAAGGGCCTGCCCGATGGCGACAACCAGACGCCTTTGCAAACCAACTTCGTGTATGCCCGCGGTATCAACACGGAACAGGTGGGCATCACTTCCACGATCTACCTGTATTATGTGGATACCAGTATCGTGTTGTGGCCGCAGAACTGGAAGATGGATACCATTATGCATACCGAAGGCACCAACGTACCCATCAACGCCGCGCAGGTGGTGGCGCAGGCGCAGGGGCTGGCCGCCACGATCGAGCCGTTCAAATGGACACCTCCGCGGCAGGATAACCACTATTGCCTGGTGGCGTGGGTGAAGAACGGCGACGACCAGCTGGAACCGCCCGACCTGTAAAGCATCGGCACGGTGAACGACATGGCCAACTTCATCCTGACGCATCCCAACGTTGGCTGGAAAAACACGATAGAAGTTGACGCCACGCAACCCACCATCGAAAACTACGCGACCATTTACGGCGCAGAAAACGGCGGCCTGCTGAACATCGGCGTGCAATGCCAGAACCTGCCCACGGATGGCGAAATCGAGTTTTCCGTGCCCGGCCCGGATGCGCAGAACACCATCATCTTCCCCAGGCAGGCCATCCCGAACCCCAACTTCGCGCCCACCGTACAGGTGCGCTGGCCGGACAATTTCGATTCCACCATTACGTTTAAATACTACAAAGGCAAAACCGATCCGCCCGATGGCGCCAACATCATCCCGATCGTGGGCACCAATGGCACGGGGGCCGATTTCATCGAGCATGTAAAACGCGTAGCGCCGCAATACCTGGCAGACGTGAATTACTACGCTTCTCCCGCAGAAATCCATTCCAATCCGCAAGGCATTCCCATCAAAAAGATCATGATCGTGGGAAGCGTTCCGTTTGAACTGAAGAAATAGTTTTTGGGGCTTTACAACTGGCAAAACCCGCTCATGCAGCGGGTTTTGCTGCTTTCACGACGGCCTTCCGGGTCAACTTCCCGAAGGGTTCTTTCCGGCCAGCGGCTTGTCGGTTATGTCCATGGTTAAGGTTTCCAGTCGAACACGGTGATCAGCGCCGCATGATCCGACGGATATTTTACCGGGTGGCGATCAATGAGGAACGATTTTACGGGGTGGAGTTTTTCGCCTTTGTAATAAATATAATCGATCCGGTCTTTGAACGCCGTGGTGAATTCAGGGCTCCAGGTGGTGCCGCGGTCTTTCAACGGATCGGGATGCACTTTCCGGTAGCTGTCCGTAAACCCCGCTTCCGCCATGTAGATGCTTTGCGGGAAGGGCACCACCAGCCCGCCGTTCAAATGCTTCGTCTTTTCGACGTAATCCAGATGCGAACCGCTGTTGAGATCGCCGCAGAAAATGACGGGCACATCGCTGGCCCGTTGAATCACGGGTGATAACTTTTCCAGCGTGGCAGTGAGCTGCGCGGCATTGTGGGTTTTCATGCCGGCGACGAGCGTATCCAGTTCCAGCTTCTCCCCTTTCTCCAGCATGGCCCAATAATCGAAAGGATAGCTGAGCCAGTTGGTGATGAAGGCGACTTTCGCCTTATCGTTCAGCCGGATCAATGCGCCGCCATTGAAGAACGAACGGGAGCCCGGCAAAGTGGAGTCTATCGGGAAACGGCTCATGATGCTGAGGTTGCTGCTGCGGAGATAGAAATAATATCCCAGCGCATCCGCGATCTTCTCGCCCGAACCGTAGGTTTCCTGCATAGACACGATGTCGGCGCCGGATTGACGGATGATATCCACCACCCGCGCAGGCCCTGCGTCTTTCCCGGTTTCATTGCCGCCGTGCCAGATGTTGAAGTTCATGACCGACAGTTGTTTCCCCGCCGGCAGGCGCTTTTCGGGCGGCAGCGGGAAATGCCTGCGCCAGGAAGCCGCCACGCTTGCGGGGGAAAGTACGCCGTCGAACAACGTTACTTCATCCAGCTGCCCGGGAAAAGTGTTCCATTCTCCACGGTCGCCCTGCGGGCGCCCGCCGGCAAACAATGTATCGGCGCCGGTGGCTTTGGAAATACCTTCTATGTTATAAATGGCTACCTGCCTTCCATCGAAATACAGGGTAGCTTCCTGTTTGTCGACATGATGGCAGAATGTGAGCTGATGCCAGCGTTTGTCGCGGATTTGCTGGCGTAGCGGGGTGGGCTGATAGCGATACGCCGTTTTCCCCTGCTGCATTTCCCAGAACCATGCGCCGTTTTCCTGGATACCTATTCGCCAGCCGTTCCCGGCAGACGTTGCTTCCAAAAATGTGTACCTCGACGAACCTTCACCGGTCTTTACCCAAACCTGTACGCTATACGATCCTGCATGCGATTGGAGGGCATAGGGGAATGTAACGGGGTGCCTTGTGGCGGCGGTACTGCTGAGGTCTAACGCCTTGCCGGCGATGCCTGTGGTGGTGGAGACCGAAACGGAATCGAAACCGTGCAGGGCTACCCTTGCCTGGCCCGAGGCCTTCGTAGCCGCGAACATGGCCGCTACCGCCAATATACATGGAAAACGCATGATCAGTATTTACATTAAATGGAAGGATGCGCGGGCCCGTCCGGTTGCTTATCATACTTACATCCGTCCCGCCATCCAAATATACGGCTTTCGCTATAAGCCGCAAGCCCCCATCCCACAAGCGGAAGCGCGCATGGCCGGCCATTACGTCCGCAGATGCTATCGTGCTTCCCAGGCTTCATTCGCGGAACGAATATGTGAAGGGAGTTCGGAAGATGCGCGCTAAGATTTCGCGCGCTGAAAATTGCGCTATGTGATCGATGTTACTAAACGCCGGCCGGGAAGATGGGAACTTTGGGCCGTATTCAACAATCAAAACCCAAACACATCATGCAACACGAAATCGTGTCCCAATGGATGGGCAAAATGCAATTCAACTCCCTCGTCAATGGTCACACCATCATTATGGACGGCCCGGAAAAAGCCGGCGGCGAAAACAACGGCCCTATTCCCAAACCGCTGGTATTGACCGCCCTTTCCGGCTGCACGGGGATGGACGTTATTGCCCTTCTGCGCAAGGCGCATCAGGAAATTACCAATTTCGACGTGAAGGTGCGGGGCCAGTTGTCGACCGGCCACCCGATGCAATATACCGCCATCCATCTCGACTATATATTCGAAGGCCCGGAAACGGCTTCCGGCGCGGCATTGCAGGCGGTACAGGATTCCCAGGAGAAATTCTGCGGCGTGAGCGATATGTTGAAAAAGATATTGCCCCTGAGCTGGGACGTGGTATACAACGGGACCGTCCTGTATTCCAATAAACCCGCGGAAATGAGCGCCTGATGGCCTGCCGGCATCGTTCCTACCGCTTCCGGACGATGCCGGTTTTCAATAACAGGCTGTTGCGGTTGATGGCCAGAAGCCCCTGCTGCTCCATGCTTTTCAGTAACCGCGACACCGCCTCCCGGGTGGAATGCAGATCGTCGGCGATTTGCTGATGCGTGATCTGGAGGGTTCGGCTATTGACGCGGGACACCTGGGCATGGAGGTAATCCAGCAATCGCTCATCCAGCTTTTTGAAAACGACGCTGTCGAACGCCTGCAGGAGGCTATCGAACCGCGCGCGGTAAGTATTCACCACAAACTGGTTCCAGTCGTGGCTTTCGCGCATGAGCCTGTCCATCACCGAAAGCGGCAGGAGGATGACGAGACTGTCTTCCAGCGCCGTGATCATCACCCCGCTCACTTCGCTGCCCTGTGCACAGACGAAGGTCATGGCGCAGGCGTGCCCTGCTTCGAGGTAATACATAAATATCTCTCCCTCCGGCCCTTCGCGGTACACCTTCATATATCCCGAACCCACCAGGATGGCGTTCCGCAGCCATTGTCCCTGCCGTGCGATCGTTTCCCCTTTCCTGGCGGGCAACAGGGCGGCCGATCGGCAGATGATGTCTTTCACCGGCTCCGGCAGCAAGGGGTAGCTCCGGTTGAGCAGTGTCCTGATTTCTTCCTGGTTTGCATCCATGATCCGCTAAATTGCCCCATTCCCGGCCGGGAAACGATGATCTCATACGGGGGCCGGGATGATTCGCGTCAAGATCATCCGTAAGCTACCGATATGCCATTACATATTGATTATCAATTCATAATGCAACAACTCCATTTAACCCGGGATTTTGCGTATTTTAAACAGCAAATCCATCTTACACCCAACCCCGGCATACGATGAAGCATAATGAAACGAAAGAGAAAAGGAGCACCGCGATCGTACTGCGGTATTTTGATTTCATCAACCGCCATATCGATGATGTGCTGGAAGGCGCAGCGCCGGAATTCCTGGAGCTGAACCAGATCGCGCGGGAACTGGCCGTGTCGCACCAGCATCTTACAGACATCGTTCAAAAGGAAAAAGGGAATCACCCTTGTCATTTCTATGATGCGAAAATTATCGAGAAAGCGAAAGTGATGCTTGCCGACCAGGAAGTATCTATCGCCGAAGTGGCCATGAAACTGACCTACGACCCGTCCAACTTTTCCAAGTTCTTCAAAAAATGGACGGGCAAAACGCCGGGCGAATTCCGAAAATCCCAAAACAAGGGAAAATAAAATACCGAAAAGTTCACCATAATGCATCCGTCAATAGTGCTGAATTTTGAGTTCACAAAAAAAACTCACGATCATGGCACGAAACGACGTAAAAGGGAAAACGATACTGATAGCCGGCGGCGCAAAAAACCTGGGAGGCTTGCTCAGCCGGAATTTCGCCGCAAAGGGCGCTAACCTGGTGATCCATTACAATAGCGACAGCAGCGGCGCCGATGCGATAAAAACCTATGCCGATGTGCGCGCAGCAGGTGCGGAAGCGGTGTTGGTACAGGCAGACCTCAGAAGCATATCGAATATCACCAAGCTCTTCGACGCCGGCATCGAAAAATTCGGAGGGGTGGATATCGCGATCAATACCGTGGGCAAAGTATTGAAGAAGCCCATGGTAGACACCACGGAAGCGGAATTCGACAGTATGAGCGACATCAACGCGAAAGTGGCGTATTTCTTCCTCCAGGAAGCTGGAAAAAAACTGAACGACAACGGGAAGATCTGCACGATCGTCACCTCCCTGCTGGCTGCCTACACCGGTTTTTACGCTACGTACGGCGGGATGAAGGCCCCTGTCGAGCATTTCACCAGGGCCGCGTCCAAAGAATTCGGCAGCCGGGGCATTTCCGTGACCGCCGTTGGCCCGGGGCCCATGGATACGCCGTTCTTCTACGGCCAGGAAACGCCCGAAGCCGTTGCCTACCACAAATCCGCCTCGGCACTCGGCGGCCTCACCGATATCCGGGACATCGCCCCGCTTATCGAATTCCTCGTATCGGACGGATGGTGGATCACCGGCCAAACGATTTTCGCCAATGGCGGATATACCACCCGGTAAATTAACATCAACGTTAAGGCGCCCGGCCGGGCGCCTTAACGTTTTAAACAAACCGCTTATGATCCTCAAATTCATCAATGCCGCGCTGATCCTCTTTGCCGTGTTCATGGGCATCAAACAGGGTTACGCCATGCTTTCCTGTAAAAGTGAAATGCTGGCCATGTTCTCGAAATGGGGGTTCAATAAAACCGGGCTGATGATCAACGGCGCCGTTACCATCATCGCCGCCGTGCTCATCCTGTTCCCGAAAACGTTCGTGTGGGGCAATTTCCTCATGGCAGCGGGAATTTTGCTGATCATGTGCTTCCACCTGCTAGATAGAGATATGAAAGGCGTGGCGATCGAACTGCCGTTCCTGCTGCTGAATTTCGTCATTATCTATTTGCAGCATCCTTTGCCGCGGTGAGCGTAGGCCGATGGATGGCCGGTTTCACCTTAGCGTGCAAGACAAAGTTGGGGCCGACCGATGAAAATATCACCACCCGGAAGATCAACGGGTTGAAAGCAGTCGAATGCACTTTCGGGCCGGCTTCGCAGACGGATCGCCGTAAGGCCGAGCTGATCGTCATCTCCAACGACAGGCACAGCCTCATCTTCAAAGGCTCCGTTCCCCAGCACGATGTTGCCCCTTTTCAATAAAATGAAGGAATTTGCGCAGACGATCCGGCTGACATAATACATCCTTTCTTTGATCAACGATATCCAGTGAAGCCTGGTTATGCGAACCGGCAGTTGCCGGAACGTATTTTTCCCCGTCTACAGCTATGATTGAATTTTGATCAATCCGCATTGTTTATTCACAACTCCATAATTTATACCGCGCACCATATTGTCCGGATGATATTTTTTCATATCATTGTTTCCTGCTGCGGTCCGGCAACCCGATGCAACCACGATTTGAAAAACTGAAGAATACCGGGCAAGCACCATACGTACTTCATCAAACATTTGCGAGAACACCAGGATCAAAACACGTATTCACCCTACTAAAAAAGATCATTTACTTCCGGCGAAACCAACTGCCGGGGCTTCCGATTTCCACACATTCCAAATCATCTAAAACTACGTTATGATGTTTCGCCGAACTATGTCCGGCCCGCTTTGACGGCCCACAATACAATCGATTGAAATAACAGTATGGATTCGCTTCCGGGGAGATGGAAACCTCCCTGCGGACGGGTATTGCTGTTCCCATCCACTTTTTAAACGATCAAAAATCCTAACGATGATGCTACACACGACGTTCAAGACGATGTTGCTGACCATCCTCTCCATTTGCGGCTGCGCCGCAGGTTACGGACAGTCGCCCACCGGGCGCGTCACCGATGTGGGGAACCTCCCGCTGGCGGGCGTTTCGGTCCGCAGCAGCGATGGCACCAAAGCCACGCAGACCAACGAAAAAGGGGAATTCACCCTGCAGGTAAAATCCGGAACGGTACTGCGGCTGACCTACGTCGGCTTTACACCGCAGGATATCACCTACAACGGCAGCCCGCTCCGGATCATCATGGAGCGCCAGGCAGAAACCATCGTCACCGATGTGGTGGTGATCGGATATGGCACCGCCCGGAAAAAAGACATCACGGGCACCACCGCCCGGGCCAACCTCACGGCTTTCCGCGAATCACCGAACGTCAACATCCTCCAATCCCTGCAAGGCTCCGTTCCGGGGCTGAACGTGGGCGCCGTGACCACCGCAGGCTCCAGTCCGTCGGTAAGCATCCGCGGCCGCACATCGCTGAGCGGCACTACCAGTCCGCTGATCGTACTGGACGGCATCATCTTCCGCGGCAACCTGGCAGACATCAACCCGGCAGACATCGCCTCGGTAGCCGTGTTGAAAGACGCGAGCGCCACGGCCATTTATGGCTCCCAGGCATCGAACGGCGTGTTGCTCATGACCACCAAAACGGGGCGCGCCGGCAAAAAGCCGCTCATCTCCTACAATGGCGCCCTTACGCTTTCGCAGGTTTCCAACCGCGACATGCTCCCGCTCAATAAAGAAGGATACCTGCAGTTCGTGGCCGACCGATGGATCAACGAAAGCCGTACCGGCGCCAACCTCGACGCGCCAAACCCAGACTGGGACCCGCTCACCCGCATGTCCGCCGAATCCGCCAAAGGCTTCCAGGCCGGCGTGAACACCGACTGGTGGAAACTGCTCACCAACCGGAACCCGCTCATGCAAAACCATGACGTGAGCGTTTCCGGCCGCTCGGAAAACACCGCCTACTTCTTTTCCCTCGGCTATACCAACCAGGAAAACATCATCGTCAACGATACTTACAAACGCTACAGCTTCCGGGTGAACCTGGAAAGCAAAGTGGCGAGCTGGCTGAAAGTAGGCGTTCAATCCAGTTACAGCATCAGCGATTATTCGGGCGTGGCGCCGACTTTGACGACCGTCATCCGCAATACGCCCTTCCTGTCTGCCTATGATTCTACCGGGAAACCGGTACGCCTGCCAGACGGCTCCAACCTCAACCCCATTCTTCAAACGCAGCAGCATAACCTCGACAAACGGTATAACCTGTTCGGGCTGATGTATGCGGATATCACGATCCCCTGGATCAGGGGGCTCACCTACCGCGTCAATTTCGGGCAGAACTATATCACCGCCAAACAGTTCAACTTCAACCTGTACGGCGCCAATTTCACGGGGAGCGGCAGCAAGATGGACTCGTCCCAATACAGCCAGACGCTCGACCATATCGTCAACTACCGCCGCGAATTCGGGGACCACCACGTGAATGCCACTTTCGTCTACGGTTTCGAGAAGCGGAATTTCGAGCAAACGCTCGCCGCCGCCAGCAACTTCGCCAATCCCGCGCTCGGCTACAACAGCCTGGAGGCAGGACAACCCAGCTTGCAGACCGTCAGCTCCGACGCCTGGAAAGAAACCAGCCTTTACCAGATGTACCGGTTGATCTATAGCTACAAAGACCGGTACGTTTTCACGGGAACGGTGCGCAACGATGGTTTCTCCGGCTTCGGGCCCGGCAACAAGACCGGCGTGTTCCCCTCCGCCGCGGTGGCCTGGCGGATCACCGAAGAGCCCTGGGCCAGGGGCAAACTCGGGAAAATCGACGATCTCAAGTTCCGCCTGAGCTACGGCGCCAACGGCAACCGCACCGTAGGCCGCTACCAAACGCTTTCGCGCATGAACGCCTCCATCGCCAACGGTTATTTGTTCGGCGACGGCGGATTGGCGCTCCAGGGCCAGGGCATCGGCAGCCTCGCCAACCAGGGCCTGAAATGGGAAACCACCAAAACGCTTAATTTCGGGCTGGACTTCTCCCTTTACAGCGGCCGCCTTTCCGGCGAAATCAATTATTACACGGCCAACACTTCCAACCTGCTGTATACCGTCAACATTCCGTCGGTCAACGGCCAAACGAGCATTCCCTTCAACGTCGGAAAGCTGGAGAACAGCGGCGTCGAACTGGCATTGAACGGTACGCCGGTCCGTAAAAAAGACTTTTCCTGGGACGTGAATACCAGTTTCTCGCTGAACCGCAACAAGGTGGCGAGAATCACTGGCATAGATGCGAACAAGGACGGGAAGGAAGACGACCTCGTGGCCTCGAAGATCTTTATCGGCCAGCCTTACGGCGTGGCGTACGATTACAACATCATCGGGATGTGGCAGGTGGCCGACAAGAACGCCGGCATCATTCCCGGCGGGTTTACATATGGCACGTATAAAGTGGAAGATGTGAACGGCGACGGGTCGTATACCGCTTCGGCAGACCGGAAGATCCTCGGCTACACGGATCCCTCATACCGCTTCAGTGTGCTCAATACCCTACGATACAAGGCTTTCGAGTTCAAAATGTTCGTGAACTCCATACAGGGCGGCAAAAAATATTACTACGGCCAGCCTGGCTCCACGCTGCCTAACCCGGATAACATGCAAAACCGCAACTTCTTCAAATTCGACTATTGGACGCCCGAAAACCCGGGCGCCAGGTACCGCCAGACGGGATATTACACCGCCGCGCTGGGAGATGCATCGTTCTCGCCATATGTGCAGCGCAGCTTCGTTCGCCTGCAAGACGTAACGCTCAGCTACTCCCTGCCCGCGTCCATCACGCAGAAGCTGCGCATCAGCCGCCTCAGCGCCTATTTGAACGGAAAGAACCTGCTCACCTTCACCGATTGGGATGGCTGGGACCCCGAAACCGGCACTGGCCTCAATATGGAGGCGTTCCCCCTGCTCAGGAGCTATACCGTTGGTTTACATGTTGAATTCTAAACTTCGAACCCATGAACAAGATCTTCCGATACGGCTGCATGACCGCCTTCGCAATAATGCTCGTCGCCAGCTGCAATACCGAGAAATTCCTCAAAGAGGAACCACTCGATTTCTATACGCCCGATAATGCACTCAATACCGCGGCGGATTTCCAGTCGGCCACCAACTACCTGCACAACCGCATGCGCCACATCCTGTTCGGCGGCATCAACCTCGACGCGAACTTTTCGCTGCGGTACGCTACGGATTTCGCGGTGAACGCTACCGATTACAACCCGCCGGTGAAGCTCAACGATTATAAAAACACCATGGTGCCTACTTTCAACGTGGTGGAAGTGATCTGGCAGAACGTGTACACCGTTATCTCGAACGCCAATGTCATCATCAGCCGGGTGCCTAAAGCTACGGCGCTTTCCGAGGCCGACCGGAATTCCTTCAAGGCGCAGGCGCTGTTCTTCCGCGCATGGGGCTACAACCTGCTCGCCAACCTTTATGGCGGCGTGCCCCTTATCACGGAGGAAATCACCATCCCGCGGACGGATTACGTGCGGGCCACGCGCGACGAAGTGTACAACCTCTGCCGCAAAGACCTCACCGAAGCGTTGCTGTACCTCAAAGACATCGATGCCGTGAAAGACGGCGCCGTCAACAAGCAGGCCGCCAGCCACCTGCTCACCGAAGTACTGATCTCGCTGAAAGCCTATGACGATGCCATCAATGCCGCTACGCAGGTCATCAACCATCCGGCGCTGTCGCTCATGACGCAGCGTTTCGGCCGCCGGGCCGGCAAGGCGGGCGACGTGTACCGCGATCTCTTCGAGCTGAACAATCAAAACCGTACCAGCGGCAACAAAGAAGGCATTTTCGTGATCCAGACCGATTATCTCAATCCCGCAGCGCCCGCGCGCGACGTGATCCAATGGGCCATCATGCCCAACCTGACCAACCTCCGGGTGATGACGTCCGTCAACGGAGCGCCTCCTTCCAGCCAGCCCGCCGTTCTGGCCTTCAACGACCTGCTCGCGGGGCGCGGCATCGGGTGGATACGGCCTACGAAATATTTCCTGTACGACATCTGGACCGATCCCAACGATATCCGGAACAGCGAATACAACATCGTCCGCGATTTCATCATGGATGGCGTGCCGAAAAATTCCGATGCGTATGGGAAATGGTATGTGAAAGACGGGTTCAAGGCCAAGGCGGCCAACTTTGCCGATACCATCAGGAGCTGGTACCCCGTTCTCAAAAAAGCGACTTTCTCCGAAGGGGATTTTCCGATAGAAGTGATCCAGAAAGACGCGAACGGCAATCCCCTGAAATCGCCCTTCGCCGGCCGGCTGCTGTTCAACTCCAGCGGCGACGTGTATAGCAAAGACGCGTACCTCATGCGCCTGGCCGAAACTTACCTCCTCCGCGCCGAAGCATATATTAAGAAAGGCGATAAATCGAAAGCGGCCGAAGACATCAACAAGATACGCGCCCGGTCTAACGCCGCTCCTGTGGCGGAGGCCGACGTAACGATCGATTATCTCCTCGATGAAAGATTGCGGGAATTGTACGTGGAAGAACTGCGCATGGTAACGCTTTGCCGCATGGGCCTGCTGTACGACCGCGACAAGAAATACAATGAAAAATCAGGTCTCACCATCCAGCCGTACCACAACCTCTGGCCGGTTCCTTTCTCGGAAATCGAACGGAATACGGGTGCGGTGATCACCCAGAACCCCGAATACAAGTAAGCGTATCCGCTATAATTGCTGCCAGGCTGTGCTTTCAGCCTGGCAGTTTTTTATTCGGGGGATTCCTGCACAATTTCCATTTGTGCTTCGTGGCCGTTGCAGGGATTGTGCACGATCAATCCATCTTTGCCGTCTGGCCGGATATGTAGTGTGATGAACGACCTGAACGGCACGCCGTCGTCCCGCTGAAAATCGCCTTCAAATGCAACGATCAATGTCCCGAACTGGCTGCTGCGGTTGTCGATGGCAACGGCCGATGTGAATTCGCTGACGGCGCGCTTTCCGTCGGTAATTTCCTGGGGAAGGACCAATTGCACGCCTTTGTAGAATACTTCATAATGGGCGTATGTGCCGATGGAGAAATGCCGTTTTTTGATGAAATATACTTTCCAGTGATGTACCCTGTTTTCGAAGAGCAGGGTTTTCCGCGTGCCATAGCAGGAACTGATCAGGATGACGCAAGCTATCACCAGCGCGGCGGCCATGTATATTTTCCAGTTCATTTCAGTAAGGATTTATTTTGAAGGATACGCTCCATGGCAGGGGCTTCCGCCAGGATATCGTCGCCGTCTTCGTCCTGGGCGATCAATTCGGGAAGAAACACTTCGCGAAGCTCCGCGGTACCGGGCGTTTGCAGCCATTCTCCCACCGCAGCGTCCATGGAATAAAAATTCATCCCCATCATGCTGATCAAACGGGTTGTTGGTGTTCTTTCCCGGATGAAAACGGGCGTGGCATCGGCGAGGACCACTTTAGCAGTTACGCTTCCGTCGAAACAAATGGTGGATCCACCCGCCCAGATCAAACCGGCGGTTACATTTCCGCCGAAATAATGCCGGCCGCCCTGAAGCCGGATTTGCGGGCACGCTACATCTCCGAACACGATCAAAGGCACGTTGGAGGAGGATATCAGTCGATCGCGAATGATCAGGCCGCGAATAAAAATCCAACCCAGGACAGTGAGGTTTTCCATTCCGGGAATATCCGACGTAATGGAAAAATCCTCCGCCCGCGCATCTCCCTCCACCACCAGGTAAAAAGCATTACCGGGAACATTTTCGGCCCAGACATCGTACGGTTTCTCATATCCGGGCAGATCGCGGATGACGGGCATGAGGATTTCGGCGGACGACCGGTTGATCAGTTTACAAGTGATGCCTTGATAAAGAACGGTACCTCCCGGCGCGGGTGATTCGTTCCGCTGCCGTTCCTCCTGCAACCGGTCCTCTTCCGCGATCACCTGCTTTGCCGCGGTAATGCCCGCGGCGATATTTGCATCCCAGGGATGCAGTTCTTCCGCGGCCGCACGGATACATGCCATAGTTTCGTGATGCACCCGGGCGGGCAGTGCCGCATCTTCCGCGAGCTTTACCAAACGCTGCAGAAGTTCCGCCTGCCGGGGATTGTTATCGTCTCGCGCAACGCGGTCGAGGAGATAAACGGTGTAGACGGTTGGTTTCCGGTCTAAAGAAGCCAGCAGCTGCGGCTCGTACACGCTATCGTAGAATGATTCGAGGAAGGCGCCCAACGGACCCGGCCCGCCGAAGTCTATTTCCGGGCATCGCTCGATGAGGCGGAACAATGGCTCCAGGGCCGTAGCGGGCGATTCCAGTTCTTCCAATTGCCCGCATAATTCATATGCAGGGTCGATAAAATCGAATTTATTGCCGGATTGGAACGCTTTCCTGGCGAGCTTTTCCAGTTGGTCGATTATTGCTTCCATAAGGATGGTGTGAGGGTTTGCAATTCCATTTCGCCGGCTGCCGGATCATAGCGCCAGACCCAGATGCGGCCCTTGCTATCCATATTGACCAGCAGCATTTTCAATTCCGTTTCCAGCACATCAAACGCATCAGTTGCAGGCAAAATAATAATATGCTCATGGCACGTCGGGATTACCGGGTTCGAACAAGGCCACTGCGCCGATTTGCAGCAAATCTTCCGCATAACCTTTCGGGTGAACGAAAAACCCTTCCGCCGGCACAAATTCCGGCCCGGTAGTCCCCCCACCCCGCTTGGTGGACGGGCGTTTGGCCCATCACGGTCAGCAGCGGTTTGAAATACATGGCCGTGGCGGGATCGGCGAACACGGTGGCCGGATCGGGATACAGCAGGGTATTTTCCATTGCAGGAAGGTTTGAAAATACGTAAAAACCGCCGGCGCCCGGGGGCGCCGGCCTTGTCTTCAGCCGTTTATCGATCAGGCAGGTTGTAAAAGCGGAAGGAGATGCTGCCAGTTGAGTTGCCGCGCGAAATCAAGCGCCGTTTTACCGGAACGGGTTTGGGCGGATTTGTCGGCGCCCGCCTGCAGCAATGCTTCCACCGTGCTCCTGTTGCCGGCGATAGCTTCGCGGTGCAGCATGGTATATCCTTCTTCGTCGGCCTTGCCGGCCTCCGCGGGATTTTTCTGCAGGAAGTCTCGCAGGCTGTCTTTCATGTTAACGCTCATGGGATGTTCCACCTGGGCCGAGGGATCCGTTTCTTCGTCGCGCACCACGAATACCGTGTCCGGCTCAGCGAAATCGAGCCCCCAGGCTTCGTCGTGCGCATCCCGCTCATCTTCGTCCATTTCACTGCGCAGCACCTGGATGCTGAAACCGCCGTACGGCGTATCGTTGCTGGCGAAAAGCCAGTCACACAGCCGGTTAAGCGGCGCTTCGATCACATCGCCCTTTGCCACATTACTGACAATGCCGGGCGAGTTGATAAGCGTTCCATAAATGAGGTCGCCGTCGAATCCGATATCGGCCACCCACATATATTCGACTTTCGGTTTATCGGGAACCCCGGATGGCTGTACGAAAGCGATCTTAACGTAGGCCAGGTCGAGTGCGGGCACGATGCGGCGGGCTTCCCAGCTCAGTTCGCGCCAGCAGTATTTGAATGTTTCCTGTGCTTTGGCGATGGCCTGGAGCATGACAGGGCTGTCTCCATTGGTGTAAAAGATATTTTCTTTCATCACTGATCATTTTATATCTGCCGCCAGGTATTGCCCGGGCGCCAGCGGTGAGGAATATTGTTCGATAGCGGGGCTTGCCGGGCCGTAATGCGGATCTTTTCCCCGGCTCCGGTCCAGGTTCGCCCCTTTGTGCCGTTTTGTAAAAGGCCGGAGCAGACTTACGCAGAAGGGGCCTTCGGGCCAGCTGAAAACCGTTCGCACGCGGTTCCCGGACAGCAATTCCACGTCCAGCACCTCGGCCAGCGCGGGATGGAGGGCGGTCAGCAGCTGGAGTAGGTGGCAGACGAGGGCTTCGTTCGTCTGAACCGATGCCGGCAAGCAACCCGCATCCCGGTATTGTGCAAGTTTTTTGCCGTTTCCGGCGGTAAACCCGGGGTCGAGGTGCGCGACGGTGTACGTCATCAAAAGAAATTGAGCTTTGCTTCCGCGAACCCGCCCACGAGCGGCAATGGTTTCTGCGCGCCGTTGGCGGCATTGATGATGCCCAGTATCCAGAGGATGAGCACGAAGGTGTTCGCATAAGCCAGTATTCCCAATGCCGGAACGATGGTAGTTACGACGGTGACCGCCACTGCCAGCGCCACGCCGAGGATCATGACGCCCAGCGATTGTTTCAGGTGGAAGCGCACGGCGGCGTCTTTTCCGTTGTTGTACTGCAGCAGCGCAACGATCCAGCCGATGATGGTGATGTAGGCTACGATGGATTGTGTTTTTTTGTCCATAAAAGTGATGTTTGATGTTAGACCGGCCCTGGGGCCGGTGTGTTTTTCGGGATGATGAAAGGCCGGAATTCCGGTTCGGCAAAGTTGCGCCCGCAGCCGTTCCCTTCCAAATAAACAGCACTTACAAAGCGTCTACATCCCCAAACCGGAAGCGTCTACAAAGTGTCTACAACTTTCCAAACTGAGCCACAGCACTTTATATTTGCGTTGTAGACGACCGGCTCGCTTAATTCATTAATTTCGTTTCGCATGGACAAGGAACAATTAAAAAGCCATATCAGCCGCCAGGCCACCGGGATGAGTACCGGCGGGTACAGGCCTACGCAGGCGCTGACGGAAAGCTGGGTATCGCCGGTGTTCCTGTACCGGGAGAACGAGGCCATTCCCCTCTACAGGTCCGGCCAACCCATGTTCCCCCTTTTCCAGCTTTGCCTGGAAGGCCTGCCTTTCGTGCCCGGCATCGTAAAAAAAAGCTTCAAACGCGAATACAAACTCGTACTGAAACAGCATGACCTATAAACCCCTCCTCCGGCAGCTCTTCTCCCTCCCCGACAATCCGCAGGGATTTGAAGAAACCGACATCGCCGCCGCCGAAACCCGCCTAGGCTGCCGTTTACCGGCCGTATTGCGGGACTATTACAGCACGATGGGCCGCTTCGAAGCCCTGAACTCCGCCTTCAACCGGCTGTTGCCGCCGGAAAAACTGTACCTCTCAGACAGCGGCATGCTCGTGTTTTACACCGAAAACCAGGATCTGGTGATCTGGGGGATCGATCATGAAGACTTCGGAAAGCCCGACCCCGCCGTATATGGCAGCTACGATGCAGACCGCGAAGAATGGCTGCTGGACGCGGATACGATGGAACATTTCCTCTGGTCGATGGCGTATGTACAGGCCGGTATGGGCGGATTGGCGCACCTCGCGTTCGCGGAAGGCCTCACCGAAGCCACCATCCGCCGACTGGAAAACGAATGGACGGAGGTAAAGGGCATCACCCATCAATACTACCGTTTCTTCCTGCAAAACAACACCGCCATCGCGCTGGTGCCAACCAACGACAAAGGCGCGCCGCTGTGCGTTTACCTCGCTTCCAACGACGGTTATCTGCACCGGCAGCTGCTGAAAAGCATTCCGCTGAACTGGGATACCTCCCTGTAAATCCATATCCGAATGAGCAAGCGCTTTCTCCAGATATTGCTGACGGTCGTGCTGATGCGGGCGCTACCCCTCGCCGCGCAAAACCGCTACACCGACAGCCTGTACGCGATCGTGAACCGGGAAGGCGCCGCCGACCGCGACAAGATCGTTCCGCTGAGCCTGCTGGCCCATACCGTCCGCTATTACGACACCACGGAAGCCTTTCGCCTGGCGGCCCGCGCGTTGACGCTCGCTTCCGCCGAAAGCGATGCACGGTACAAGGTCTACGCTTACGTAGCCCGGGCCAGCATTTACCTCAAACTGCGCGACGTTCCCCAAAATATCCGCGACGCCGACAGCAGCCTGTTCTTTGCCGGCCAAACCACCGACGCCCGCACCAAAGCCTGGGCCTGGTACAACAAAGGGCGCGACCTCAATATGGACAACCACGAAAAGGAAGCGATGGCCGCTTTCCTGAAGGCGCTGGCGTTCATTAAAAAAGAAGAAGACCACGCGCTGCGGGCTTCGATCTATTACGCCATCTATACGATCTTCTCCACCTGGGAAGACATTGAAAAAGAAGGCCATTACGCACAATTGTCGCTCGAAGCCGCGCTGCAAAGCCGCGACCCCAACAATATCTGCGAATCCTGGCAGGCCATCGGCTCGGCGGCGCACGACAAATACATGAAAACCGGTGCGAAGAACTCATCCCTACTCGATTCCACCATGAACGCATACCGCCGTTCCGTGGCCGTATACCTGCAAAACGAGCCCTACATGCGCATGGTGCAACTCATCACCATTCCCTGCATCAATCTCGCCGATTCGTACAACCGCCATTTTCCCGCGTCCGCACAAACAACGGATTCCCTCCGCAAATACGCCATGCTGGCGTTCAATTACGCCACCAAAGACAAAGACAAGCGCCTCCAGGCCTCGGCTTACGGACTGATGAACGAAGACGCCAAACGCAGCGGCAACTTCCAGCTCGCGGAAACCTATCTTATCCAGGCGCTATCGCTTTTTGCGGGAGATCCCATGCCGGACTATTACATCCGCTCCAGCATCTATCACGACCTGTCTGACCTCGCCGAACGCAGGAATGATTTTAAAAAGGCGCTGCAGTATCATAAACTTTACCTGGCCGATTACAAAAGCGTCTACGACGCAGAACAAAGCAGCGCCGGCAAAAAACTCGAAGCGCAATATCTCGCCAAGGAAAAGGAACAGGAGATCAGATTCCTCAAGGAAAGCGAATCCTTCCACCGGCGGCAGAAATATCTTTACATCGCCATCGCAGCCGCACTGCTGGCGGGTTTGCTGTTCATGTTCCGGTCCTATCATTTCCGGTTGCGGTATTCCCTTCAACGCAGCCAGTTGCTGGAACTGGAAAAAGAAGAAGCCCGCCTCCACGCCAAATTGAAAGCGGAAGAAAACCGTACGCTCGAAACCGGGAAACGAAACGCCGAACTGAACGCGCAACTACAGGAAGAACAAGCCAAACTCAAAGCCGAAGAAGCCGCCCGCCTGCAAACCGAACAGGCCATCATTCTGGCACAGAACGAAATCCTGCAGAAGGAAGTAATGGCCGGCGCGCTGCAGGTGGAACAAAAAAATAACATCCTCCAGCTCCTGAAAGAAAAACTGGAAGACCATCGCAGCCCCGACATCAAACGAACGGAACTCAACCGGCTCCTGCACCAGCAAACCCGGCTGGACAACGATTTCGAGGAACTCAAGACCGGTATCAAAGCCGTACATCCCGGCTTTTACCAGCGCCTGCAACACAAGGCCGGCAATAAACTGACCGACCTCGACCTGAAATACTGCGCCTGCATCTTCCTCAAACGGAACACGAAAGAGATGGCCAGCATCATGGGGATTGAGCCGAAAAGCATCCGCATGAGCAAGTACCGTATAAAACAAAAACTGGGATTGGCGAAAGACGAGGACCTCGACGCGTTCGTCCGCAGTATGGCCTGACCGGGGTACGTCTTCGCTTTCCCGATACCGTCCTGGCAGGGTCAGTTTCACGGCATAAATCCCCCCTTCATCCGTCACATCCCCCACCCGCCGCAGTAGTGGTCTTTCCGTAATTTGGCAGTGGATGGGAACGAAGCAATTGCCACATATCGCCCAATCGCCTGCCCAGGCGGAAGAATATCCGAAGGTATACCTTTACCGGCGGATCGTTCAGGCGAAGCTGTACATCGACGCCAATTATGCGGAAGAGATCGACCTGGACAATATTTCCGACGAGGCTTACTTTTCCAAGTTCCACTTCATCCGCCTGTTCAAATCCATTTACGGGAAAACGCCCCATCAATACCTGCAGGCCACCCGGATCGATGCGGCGCAGCAATTGCTCCGCCAAAACAAATCCGTTGCCGAAGCCTGCTTTTCCGTGGGTTTCCAGAGCCTGACATCGTTCAGCGGCCTGTTCAAAAAACTGACCGGCGAAACCCCGTCGGCCTTCCTGCTGCGGCATAAATCCGTCAGGGAGCAAATCCGCGCCACGCCGCTGTCCTTCATTCCCGGCTGTTACGCCCATCGCCTCGGGCTGCACGAGAATAGCAATTTTGAAGAATAGTATCTCCCGCCCGTTCCGGAACTTTGATGCATCATCAAAAACAAACTGACATGATCACCAAAATGACCATTACCAACATTCATGTGCTGAACCAGGACAGCGCCTACGACTTCTACGTGAACAAGCTCGGGTTCAAAGTGGTGGACGATATCCCCATGGGCCCGGATTCCCGCTGGCTGACCGTTTCCCCGCCCGGGCAGCCCGACCTCCAGATCGTCCTGTTCCCCGTCAAGGTGAGCAAAATGTTCCCGAAAGAAACCGCCGAAACGTTGATATCCCTAATCAAACAGGGCGTTTTCGGTTGCGGCGTGCTCACCTGCTCCGATATTTACGCCACTTACGAAGAGCTCAAGGCGAAAGGCGTGGAATTCATCAAGCCGCCCACCAAAGAATTCTACGGCACGGAAGCCTTCTTCAAAGACGATTCGGGCAACTACTTCTCTCTTCAACCCATCAACAATTTCAGCCATGAAAACAGTATTTGACCCATCCACCCGCAATGAGCTCATCGGGCGCATCCGGACAATCGGCCCAAACAGCCGCCGGAACTGGGGAAAGATGAACGTATACCAGATGGCCAAACACTGCACGATCTGGGACGAATGGGTCCAGGGCACGCAACCCGAAGATTACCGGCAGGATTTCCTCGGGAAAATTTTCGGCAGATGGGCGCTGAAAAGCAACACCCGGAACGACAAGCCCCTGCCCAAAAATACTCCCGCCGGCAAAAGGTTTACCGTCAGTGAGGAGGGCGACGTGGAAAAACAGAAAAAGCTTTGGATCGAGGGCGTGCAGGCGTACGAACGGTTCTCCAATCCGGAATTCGTTCACGATTTCTTCGGCAGGATGACCGAAGAACAGATCGGGATTTTCGCTTACAAACACCACGATCATCATCTCCGCCAGTTCGGGGCATAAAAAAGGGAGCAAACCTTGCGGCCTGCCCCCCGATCTTACAGGTCAGGAAAAATGATCAGAATTTCTGCACCTTTTTCGACAGCGATCTGCCACCGGCCTGCAATTGCAGGATGTACGTAGCCGGCGCCAGTTCTCCGCAGGCATGGGAAACATGGTGCTTTCCGGCCTGCATCTGGCCTTCCTGCA
Source organism: Chitinophaga rhizosphaerae (assembly GCF_003958645.1). Classification (GTDB taxonomy): domain Bacteria; phylum Bacteroidota; class Bacteroidia; order Chitinophagales; family Chitinophagaceae; genus Chitinophaga; species Chitinophaga rhizosphaerae. Next base: position 53,969 of record NZ_RXLO01000011.1, on the reverse strand, counting down.
ACACCGTTACCGGTTTCCCGTTCATGTCGAAAAGTATCAGCCGCACCTGCCCCGGCTTACGCAGCACGAACTGTACGTTCAGCCGCGACGTGAAGGGGTTGGGGGAAGCGATGAGCTCCGGTTCCGCGGTGGCTCCCGCTTCCGGCAGTTTGGCCGCTGCGATGGACTGGAGCCCGCTGCCGGTCACGATCTTCACTTCCGTATAACTGTTCCAGGCGTTCACGCTGTTGCCATGCCCCACGATCCGCACGTATTTGGCAGACTGCGGCGCAATGGAGAAGGTTTCCAGCTGGGTAGACGTGCCGCTGCTGGTGAGATTGGTGGCGGCGTTCGTCCAGCTGGTGCCGTTCTGCGACAACTGGATATCGAAATTCGACGTGCGCACGCTCCCGTTATAAAATGCGATCTGTACACCGGTCACCGTTTGCGCGGTAGTGAGGCAGAACTGGATCCATTGCCCGTCTCCACTGGCCGACCAGCGCGTGTTCAGATCGTTGTCGAGCACGTTGGCCGGAACGTTGCCGTCGTCCGTGCTCGCGCTTACCGGCAAACAGGCGGGCGCGGCGCCCACCGTGATATTGACCCCGGCCGATGTGGTGGAAGTATTGCCGTTGTCGGTGGCTTTCGCGGTGATGGCGTAATTGCCGGCGGCCACATTGCTCCAGGTGATGCTGTAGGGCGATGAGAGCGATTCCCCGATCTTGGTGGCGCCCTGGAAGAATTCCACTTTCGAAACGGAGCCATCGCTATCCGCAGCGTTCGCGGAAACGGTGATGCTGGCGGGCGCCGTGAACGTAGCGCCATTTGCCGGAGCGGTCAGGTTCACGGTCGGCGGAACGTTCGTTTGTTGCATGATCTGCACTTCGGTATAACTGTTCCATGCATTTACGCTGTTGCCGTGCCCCACGATCCGCACGTATTTGGCGGATTGCGCGGTGAAAGTGAACGTTTCGAGGGCGGTGCTGGTGCCGCTGCTGTTGCGGTCCGTAATGGCGTTGGCCCAGGTGCTGCCGTTCAGCGACGTCTGGACGTCGAAGTTCGACGTGCGGATGTTGCCGTTGTAGAAAGCGATTTTCACGCCGGTAACGGTTACGGTATCGGCCAGGCAGAACTGGATCCATTGGGGGTTGCCGCTGGCCGACCAGCGCGTGGCCAGGTTGCCGTCGAGCACGTTGGCCGGTACGTTGCCGTCGTCTGTACTGGCGGAAACGGGCTGGCAGGCGGGGTTCGTGGGGCCGGTGGGGAAATCGTCTGCCGGGCTCAGCATGCGCTGGCGGATCCATGCGCCGGCGGGTTTCAGGCGGGCGGTGGTCCAGGGGCCGGCGGAGCAGGTACCCGTTATCCACACGGCGCCGCTCCGGAAATCGTCGGAATAATTCCAGTTGCACCAGCTGATCTTTTTGTTGCGCATGAGATCGATGAACTGCTGCGTCATCGTGAAATCGTTGGGCCCGTCGCCCGTGGCTTCCTGTGAACCGAATTCCGTCACAAATACCGGCAGGCGGTCGGAGGCCCAGTCGAGTTCTTCGAGGTATTCGGCCCGGTGGTCTTTCGCGTAGAAATGGAACGTGTACATGATATTGGAGAAGCTGAGCGGATTGCTGACGATATCCTGCGCCGAACGCCCGTCAGACACGCCCATGGAGCCCCATGCATGGGTGCCGATGAGCACTACCGCATCCGAATCGATGGCGCGGATCACGGGGATGATCTGGTCTGCATACGTTTTGATCTTTGCCCAGGTAACGCCGTTCGGCTCGTTGCAGACGTCGTAGATGATGTTGTTTTTGTTCTTGTGCTGATTGGCGATGGCCGTGAAAAAGGTTTTGGCTCTCGACAGGTTGTAGTTCGGATCGCCGGGCGTGAGCTGGTGCCAGTCTACCAGCGCGTACATCCCGCGCTCGGTGGCTTCTTCGATGAGGCGGTTCACCTGGGCGGTGAAGCCCGCCGGATCGGTTTCGTAGCCATCGTCCTGCACGTACAGCGAAATCCGCAGCACGTCGGCCCCCCAGTCATACGCCAGCGCGTCGAGCGATGCTTCGGTGAGGCAGCTCCCCCATCCGTACCATTGGATGCCGTGCGTGCTCATGCCCCGCAGCTGGATGGGGTTGCCATATTGATTGCAGAGTTTGAGGCCGATGACCTGCAACTGGCCATTCTGGGAAACCGGTGTTTGGGCCGATGCCGGGATGGCGAACAGGCAAAGCCAGGCGGCCAGCGCATAAAGTTTGGTTAGATGTGTTTTCATACGGGTTTTATTGTCGGGTTATATAATGCAAAGGCAATACAGTGCCAGGAGCATGATCCATGCCCTGCATTTCAGATGTAAACAATGGGAATACGCATCGCGGAAACGGCTTGGCTGTTCATAACGTGTCCTTAATATACTCCGGGCTTTCGGGCAGCGCGCTATCCACGATATTTTTCTACTTTCTTGTTAATTCGTGCAATCGTTTGCATAAATATAACTAAATTCATCAAAACAAAAAATTCCCGTTATGGATTTATCGAGTTACGGCCGACTGTAATCCGCCCGCACTCCCAATTTCCGCCAATCCGCCTCCATATTTCACGTGTATGAAAATCATTGTTTTACCAAAGCTCAAACCCTACGCACCATGAACCACAATTACTTATCGCGCTGCAGGCCGGCCTGGCTGCTATCCCTTGCCCTTTTCCTCGGAACAGGGTCTGCCAACGGCCAATCCAACGCCGTGGCCGACGGGCCCGGCAACACGTATGAATTACTGGAATCAAAAGGCTACAATGTAGAATCGCCCGACTGCGGGCACGCCGTCCGCCACATCGCGGAAGTGATGGACGCGGCGCTCGGCAAGTATGTGTTCGCATTTACCCTTCACCGCGACCTCGACGACGACCGTTGCGGCGCCACCGACCGCCAGCGGATCGAGCTGCGCGGCAATGGATCGCAGCAGCAGGGCACGAAGGGCTCTACTTCCCATTACCGCTGGAAGTTTAAGCTGGACGCCAATTTCCAGGCATCGCCCAACTTCACCCACATCATGCAGCTCAAAGCTTATGGAAATGGCCACGGCAGCGGGGCCCCCATCCTTCACCTTACCCCCCGCTACAATAACAAAATGGAAATCGGCCACCCGGGAAGCGGCGGCGTGAAAGCCAGCGCCGACCTCAATCTCTTCCTCGGCGTGTGGGTGGAAGCATACGTCAGGATCAAACACGACGATGCGGGCACGCTGCAATTCGTCATCAAACGGCTGAGCGACGGCGTTACCCTGTTGTCGTACACCAACAATAACATCGACATGTGGGAAGACGGCGCAGGATACGGCGCCCCGAAATTAGGGTTCTACCGCAGTCTTAACAGCCCCTCCTACCTCCGCGACGAAACCGTTTTCCTCGCTGACATTTGCGTGGCCAAAAGCACCACAGACCTTTGTCCAAGCGACATCGGCAGCAATACCCCGCCTACCGTGAGCCTCACTTCGCCCGCCGCCAACACCACCTTCACGGCACCCGCCAGCATCACCGTTTCCGCGAATGCGGCGGATAGCGACGGCTCCGTTTCCAAAGTGGAATTTTTCCAGGGTGCTACCAAAATCGGCGAAGATGCTTCGTCGCCCTACAGCATCACCTGGAGCAATGTAGCGGCCGGCAGCTACGCCATCACCGCGAAAGCGACCGATAACGACAACGCCTCAACGACCACACCGGCCGTCAATATCACCGTGAACGCCGCGCCCTCCTGCGTGCCGGTGGCGGCCAGCGCAGACGACGGGAACGTACCGGCGAACGTGCTGGACAATGACCTGAATACCCGCTGGTCGGCCAGTGGAGACGGGCAATGGATCCAGTTCTGCCTCACTACCGCGCAAACGGTGACCGGCGTGCAGATCGCGTTCTATAACGGGAATGTGCGCTCTTCCAGCTTCGACATCCAGCTGTCGCAAAACGGCACTACATGGACGAACGCGGCTACCAATGTTTCCAGCAGCGGCACTTCCCTCCAGCTGGAAACCTTTAACATCACGGCGCAAACCGCCAAATACGTGCGCATCCTCGGGCATGGCAACAGCGTGAATGCGTGGAACAGTTATACGGAAGTGAAAGTGAACGTAGCCACGGACCCCCCGTGCCTGCCCGTTTCCGCGAGCGGAGACGATGGCAACGTACCGGCGAACGTGCTCGATAATGACTTGAACACCCGCTGGTCGGCCAGTGGCGACGGGCAATGGATACAGTTCTGCCTCGGATCGCCGCAAACCGTATCCGGGGTTGCGATCGCGTTTTACAACGGGAATGCGAGAAGTTCTTCCTTTGATATTCTGTTGTCGCAAGACGGCGCGTCGTGGACTACCGCCGCCGCGGACCTCAGTAGCAGCGGCACGTCCCTGAACGCAGAAACCTTTTCCATCACACCGCAATCCGCCAGGTATGTGCGGATCGTAGGGCATGGTAACAGCGTAAATGCGTGGAACAGTTATACGGAGGTGGACGTCCTTACCGGTAGTGGATTGCAGTCGATATCCGCAGTAAAACTACCGGAAGAAGCGAAGATAGAAACCACGGAACTCAACCACTACCCCAATCCTTTCCAGCTTACGGCCAACGTAACATTTACCCTTCCGGAGCCCGGCAGAACGCGCCTGGCGCTGGTAGACATGCAGGGCAGGACGGTAGATGTGATGGTGGACGGTATGCTCCAGCAGGGCAGGCATACCTACCCGGTGAACGGCGCCCGCCTGCAGCGGGGCACTTATATTTTGCTATTGCAGCATCATGGTAAAAGCGTTTCCCGGAAGGTCCAGAAGTTGTAGCATGATCCATACGGTCTGTCAGAAAAGGTTGCGGCGTTCGTCCGCAACCTTTTTTCGTTCCGAACGATTACCTTTACCGGCCAAACCGATTGCATGCATCCCAAAACCGTTCTTATTCTCGGCGCCAATTCCGATGTGGCCAAAGCCGCCATCATGCTGTATGCGGACCGGGGCTGCCGTATCATCGCCGCATCCCGCAGTACCGCGGAGCTGGAAAGCTTTGTGCAGACATCCGTACCGAAAGGGGCTGACGTTACCGTCCTGTATTTCGACGCTACGGATTTCGCGGGGCATGAAGCGTTTTACCGGTCGCTGCCCGAAAAGCCGCAGATCGTATTGTATGCCGCGGGGTTCCAGGTGCCGCAGGAGCAGGCTTTGGTGGATTTTAACGGGAGTTTCCGGATGATGCAGGTACATTATGCCGGCGCCGTATCCATCCTGAATATCATTGCCGGGGATGTGGAAAACCGGGGACTGGAGCGGATCGTGGGGTTATCGTCGCTCTCGGGCGTAAGGGGCAGGAAAAGCAATTTCATATATGGAAGCACCAAATCGGCTTTCACCCAATATCTCGCCGGGTTGCGGCAGCATTTGTTTCCCCGGAATGTGATCGTGAACGTGATCGTGGCGGGATACATCCGCAGTAAGATGACCGCCGGCCTCGACCTGCCGGAATCCCTCATCATGGAGCCCGCCTTCATCGCGAAAGCGGTAGTGCATGCCGGGAACGGTTTTACCATTGTACCGGGATGGAAATGGAAGCTCATCCATCTGTTCCTGAAATATGCGCCGGAAAAACTCGTGGCGAAATTGCCGTAACCTAGTAGCGGGAGGTCCGCCCCTTCACGACATGCGTGATATAAACGGCCTGGGCAGCTATGAAGAGCAGCACCAGCAGCCAGCTATAAGGTAAAACATAATATTGATGTGTGCCCGATCCGCCACCATATCGAGAAGCCGCCCCACCCTGATTTAAGGACACGTATCTCCCTTGAAATCCCTGTGAATGATACCAGCACGTGGCAGACACCGCCAGCAATGTGCAGCCGAAATGCAGCCAGATGAGCTTTTTCGAATACAAAAAAGAATCCTGCCCGATATAAATCAACCATATCAACCCCATCACCATGGCTGCATACAACAATCCCGACCGGGTAGTTAAGGTATAGTATTCATAATCGACGACGATATTGAGTTTCTCGCCTTCCATCAACAGGTATGTTAAGCACGCGATGAAAGCTGCATAGAAAAACGAACTGTATGTGGTAAAGAGGTATTTCATAATCCGCCACAAATTAATGGTAATCTTCCGGAAATACCATCACAGGGGTCAGGTTGGGCGATGGCCATCCGGGCCTCCGGGGTTTTGATGGAAAGACGGAGGATCTCGGCGACTTCGCAGTATTTGAAATCAAAGCGACAGCGATCCCATCCAGCGAACGATCTCCGTAGCGTGCAGGATCACGGTCGCAGTGCGGCTGTACCGGGCGATGGCGATCCCGCAGAACCGGGCCTGATCGTCAAAAACAGGTGAACCGCATTCGGTGGATGAGATATGCATGTCGCTGAACCACACTTTGGTGAACCCATCTCTGCGCGCGCTTTTCCCACCTTCATACATTTCTGCGGGATGGTTGCTGGCCGGCGCTTCGGGGCGCTGCGCGAGGGTGACTGATTGGCGGAGGAGGCTGTCGCCGCGCTGAAAGGTAACGGTGATGGTTTGATGGGGTTGATAATGCTGGAGATCGTTGATGAAGCCTGTGGATGGAAGACCGTTGATGCGCAACAGTTGATCGTCCGGCAAAAAGCCGCTCCGCGCCGCTGGGCCCTCCGGGTCGAGAAATGCAATGGCGACAGCGGTGTTTTTGTCCACCAGTTTCGCGCCGAAATACCCGCTGCCGAGGCGGGGCGGCATGTCGAAAGTCCCGGTGCCGGTAATCCCTCTTTTCTGCTTTCCGCCCGGCAGCGCGGCGAACAGGAACCCGCCGGGCGCAGGCTCCTCCAAGTTTCGCAAGAGATTTTCCACACCCGGCAAGCGAAGATCCTTTCCGGAATACAGTAATACCAGATCGTTCCCGGGATTGCGTGCAACTACTTTCAAACGCACTCCCTTTCCACCGGCGGCTTTCAACCAAACCGTATCCCCCAGGTCAGAAAGCTTCCCGATAATGAACGTTCCCCGCTTACAGGAACGCCAGACCGTTCCCCCCGTCGTTTTTCCTTTGCTGACCAGCAAAGCCGCGCCCTGGATCACCAGCGCACCAGGCGGAAGCAGCGGGACGATAGCAGGGGGAGCGGGCAGATCCCAACCACTGTCGGGTTGCGGGTATTGCCGGTAATTGGCTTGCCGCGTGAGCGACGACCAATATTTCCTGTATTCGGTTACAGGAACGTGGTGATTGCGGGCTTCCGCCGCCTGGCAGCGACTATTCACCCCGATCACCCTGCCGCTCATATCGAAAACCGGCCCGCCGGAATCCCCCACTTCCATCGTGCATCCGGAAACGAGGAATCCGTGCCCGTCGGCCGGATCGGTGACGAACCCGAAACGCAGCGTGGGGAACGGCAGCCCCGTGGATTCCGGATAAGCCAGCATCATACAGGCGTCTCCCTTCCCCACCGCTGTGCCCATTTCCGCGAAAGGCCAGGGGCCGGCGGCGAGGAGCTTCATCGTGGCGATGTCTGGCAGCGTTTCTTTTTCGTCTGTATCGATCCGGCCCATCCCTACAGCCACTGCGGTTTTCCCGCCGGGGAACGTGACGAGGTAGGTATGTCCCGGGCGCGAAGCATGGGCGGCCGTCAGCAGGAACCCATCCGCCGAAACGACGACGGCGCTGAACGGTCCGCCGGTTTGCACCTGCTGCACCGTATCGAACGCAAAAACCTTCACCACCGCACGACCGGATGTAAGGATCGCTTGCTGGACGGCCGTTGTGGCGGAAATGCCATCCTGCCCCGCCACCGGTAAACAGACCGTCATCCACCCGAGAGTTGTGGCCAACAGGGCCGCTTTCTTCAAAAACATACTATATAAAGCCCTCACTTGCACCATTCTTACCGCCTGTACAAAAATATTTTTGTACCGAACGACAAATTGAATATGTTTGTACATATGTACAATACGATTGTATAAACAGTGAACAGGCCCGAAACGTTACCCGTCCACCGGGAATCCCGGCGAGACCGAACGTATCCTTAACAGGGTGATCAGTAACATCAAAAGACCGATATTAATCTACATGCAAGCACAAAGACGAATTGGGGTGGATGTAGGCGGGAGCCATGTTTCCGCCGGAATATTTAATGACGGAGCGCCAGACGCGCCCTTGCGCATGGCGCATCGCCAGCTGGATTCGCAAGCGCCGGCGGAGGCCGTCATCGACACCATTGCCGCATGCATCGGCGAGGTGATGATGGAAGGGACGGTAGCAATCGGGATCGCATTTCCCGGTCCGTTCGATTACAAAAAAGGCGTCTGCGCCATCCCGGCATCAGTGGGGAAATTCGGGCAGCTCTTCGGGCTACATGTGATGCAGGCGTTGCAAGACAGGCCGGAAACCGCGGGTTTGCCGGTACTTTTTGCGAACGATGCACATTGTTTCGCGCTGGGCGCGCAGCAGCGCATGCAACTGAAAGGGGAAAAAACCATACTGCTGACGCTGGGCACCGGTTTCGGATCGGCCTTCCTGGTAGATGGCGAACTGGCCGGATCAGGCCCGGGCATTCCCGCATCCGGCGCGTTTTTCGACCAACCGTTCGGAGACGCCCCGGCCGACGATTATTTTTCGACCCGCTGGCTCCTGCGCGCCTTCGCCGCCGCCACCGGACAAACTATTACTTCCGTCCGCGAAATGGCCACGGCCCACATCGAAACCGCCCTCCCCATTTTCGAAACCTTCGGCGACAACCTCGGCGCATTTCTTCGCCCCAGGCTGGAAGCGTTTGCATGTAAGGAGCTCGTGATCGGCGGCAATATCGCCCGGGCGGCTGCGCACTTCGGGCCCGCGCTGCTGCAGCGATTGAACGGACTGAACATCCACCTGGCATACTGCCTGGAAACAGAGCCCTGCATCCTCGCAGGCGCCGCCACGCTGAAAGAAACTTCCCCCAAACGGCCTGTACGCCTCAGTTCCCAGCCGTTGCTGCCCGTTCAGGTGCAATCAACGGAAGGTTATAATATTTTCCCTTCCTGCAAAACCGGCCGCACGGTTGCGGAAGGATTCGATGCGCTGGCAGAAAAAATAGCGGGAGAAACGCGGGTGGTGATAGACGGGTTTGGCGGCATGCTGTGGGAAAACTTCCGTTCGCAATTGCACGCCGCATTGCAGCGCCGCGGGATTCCCGCGCACTGGTACGACGTGGATGCCTGCCTGTACGATACTTCCGTCATCGATGAAAAAGTCGCCGCTTCACTCGGGGGCAACGATCCCGTGTTCGGGAAAAAGTACACCGGCGCGCTGGGGGATTTCTTCGATCCGTCCAAACTCGCCATGCTCAAGCCTGCCGGCACACCCGGCATCCACATCGTATATGGAACGGGCGCTTCGCTCGCTTCCCCCGAAGGATTGCTGGTCTACGCCGACGTTCCCAAAAACGAAATTCAATACCGCATGCGGGCCGGCAGCATCACCAACATCGGATCGGAAACGGCAACGTATAAACGCTGTTACTTCGCAGATTGGCCGGTGCTCAACCTGCATAAAGCTTCCCTCCTGTCGCGAATCGCCATCATGGCCGACGCGCAACGTCCAGACAATGTCACCTTCATGACCGGCGATGATTTCCGCGCCTCGCTCGACCAGCTTCTGCGCACCCCTTTCCGCGCCCGGCCCTGGTTCGAAGCCGGCGTTTGGGGCGGGAACTGGATGAAAAAGCACCTCGCCGGCCTCAATCCCGACGAAGTGAATTACGCCTGGTCTTTCGAACTGATCACCCCCGAAAACGGGATCGTGCTGGAAGGGGAAGGCCTGCTGATGGAGGTGTCGTTCGACTTCCTCCTGTACCGCAACAACCAGCAACTCCTCGGCAAAGCGGCCCATCGCTTCGGCAGCGAATTTCCCATTCGCTTCGACTTCCTCGACACTTACGACGGCGGCAACCTGTCTATCCAGTGCCATCCGCGCCCGGAATACGTCCGCGAACATTTCGGGGAAAATTTCACGCAAGACGAAACGTATTACATCCTCGACTGCGAGCCGGAAGCCGCTGTATACCTCGGTTTCCAGGAGAACATCGATCCGGGGGAATTCCGTACCGCATTGAACGACGCACAGGAAAAATCCATCCCGCTGGAAGTGGAGCGGTATGTGCAGCGGTTCCCCGCGGAAAAACACGGGCTCTACCTCATTCCCAACGGCACCGTTCACGCTTCCGGGAAAAACAACCTCGTGCTGGAGATCAGCAGTACGCCCTACATTTTCACATTTAAAATGTACGACTGGCTCCGCCCCGGCCTCAACGGCCAGCCGCGCCCCATCCACCTCGATCATGCCTTCGCCAACCTGTATTTCGACCGAAAGGGCGACCAGGTCCGGAAACAACTGATTTCCCAACCGCAAATCACACGGAGTTGGGACACCGGCCGAAGAATCCACCTGCCCACCCACCCGGAGCATTTCTATACCGTTGACCGGTACGAGTTCACCGGCACCGTGGAGATCCCCACCAACGGGCAATGCCACATCTGCATGCTCGTTTCGGGATCCGCGGTCAGCGTGGCCTGCGGCGGATCATCACAAAAGTTCCACTTTGCGGAAACCTTCGTGGTGCCGGCGGAGGCAAATGCCTACATATGCAGGAACGATGGCGAAAGCCCTGCGTTCCTCGTGGTAGCGTACGTTAAAGACGATCATTGCTGAATTATAAATCCTGCGTTATGAAGCCAAACCGTCAACAGTTCTTTACCATCACCGTTACGCTCATCGCCGCGCTGGGCGGGTTTCTTTTCGGGTTCGACATGGCCGTGGTCAGCGGTATCATCGACCCCGTGAAATCCCAGTTCGGCCTTTCCGCCTCACAGGAAGGCTGGTTCGTGTCCTGCGCGCTGCTGGGCTGCATTATCGGCGTATTGTTTTCCGGCAACCTCAGCGACCGTATCGGCCGCAAGAAAGTGCTGTTCCTCGCCGCCATCCTGTTTCTCGTCAGTGCCGCCGGATTCGCCTGGTCCACCTCCTACACCATGCTCATCGGGTTCCGGATACTTGCCGGAATGGGCGTGGGCGTGGCTTCCAACATTTCGCCGCTGTATATTTCCGAGCTGGCGCCGGCTCACCAGCGCGGGCGGCTCGTCACGTTTTACCAGCTCGCCATCACCATCGGCATCCTCTGCGCATACATCAGCAACCTTTTCATCCAGCGCCACGCGGCAGGCGCCAGCACCGCCGGCGTTTGGGGCTGGCTTTTTACGGCGGAAGTATGGAGAGGCATGTTCCTCGTGGGCGCGCTGCCGGCCGGCGTGTTTTTCCTGCTGCTGACCATCGTACCGGAAAGCCCGCGCTGGCTGGCGCAATACGGCCGGAACGACGAAGCCCTTTCCATTCTCACCAGCATCAGCGGCCCGGAAGAAGCGCGCCGCGAAATGGCCGCCATCACCGCCCTGTCGCAAAAACCGGCCGGCGGGTTCAACGAACTGATGCGCCCTCCCCTGCGGAATTTACTCGTCATGGCCGCGGTACTCACGGCCCTGTCGCAGTTCAGCGGCATCAATGCGGTTATTTTCTACGGACCCACCATCCTGAAAAGCACCGGCATCGTAGCGAGCGACGCCTTATTGTACCAGGTGATGCTCGGCGCGGCCAACACGTTGTTCACCTTCATTGCCATCTGGAAAGTCGACTCCCTGGGCAGAAGGCCGCTGTATATCGTAGGTTCGCTCTGCGCGGCGGTTGCGCTGGCTGCCACGGCCACCTGCTTCCTGGCGGGGGTTACAGGATGGGCGATGCTCCTGTCGATCATGCTGTTCCTGCTTTTCTTCGCGTTCTCGCTCGGGCCGTTGAAATTCGTCATCGCTACGGAAATTTTCCCGACGCATGTTCGGGGAACGGCTTTGTCGATGTGCATCCTGACGATGTGGGTATCTGACTGGCTGGTGAACCTCCTCTTCCCCATACTGCGCGACGGTATCGGGGTGGCGGCCACGTTCTTCATCTTTTCCGCCTGTTGCCTCATCTCCTTCTTTTACGCTAAAAAATACCTTTTTGAAACGAAGGGCAAAACCCTGGAAGAGATCGCTTCCGGCGAGATGCTGCCCATCAGCCAATAAATAACTGACTATGAGGATGATTACGATCGCCGCGCTGGCAGCCTGTTCGCTGCAGGCGGCCGCGCAAAAAACGGTCCCGTATCTCGGGCAGATCGACTGGATCAGCGGGTACGAAAAAGAGATTTCCGGGGAAAATATCCGGTATTTCTCGGCTTTCCCGGACGATGCCAACATCGCCCTGCTGACCCGCGCCACAGACGGCCGCAAGGAAATCGTCTGGGAAACGGCCCCCGTCCCCGCGAAGGTGAAAGGGAAATATGTCTACTTCAGCTGGGTGGCGGGCCACTCGTCGGCCACCAACAGCGGCACCCGCCATTGGGACCTGTATGCCAACAATAAAAAAGTGCTGACGTTCACCACCATTCAAGGCAACAGCAACCCGAACTGGTCGTACGCCGGGCCAGACAGCAGCCGGATCGTGTTCATGCAAACAAAACGCGACGGCGCCAATGACGCGCACGGCCTCGCTTTTCTCCGGCTCCCCGTTTCCGCCGTTCAGCCCGGCAAACCGGTGGAATTGAAAGTGGTGGGACAGGCACAGCAAAGCAACGACTGGTTCATGACCTTCAAATTCACGTTCCAGGAAAAAGTGGACATCGCGCCGCAGCCCTTCCTGTTGCGGAACGGGAAGCAGCCCATCACGCTGACGGCCCTTCATTTCGGCATGCCCCGCACGTTTCGCGTGGTGGCCGGCAATGCAACGTATTCGTTCGTGGCGACGGATGGCCTTTCCACCTTCGATGTGCCGGTAACGCCCGTGCAGCGGGCAGACAGCATCCGGATCAAAGTGCTCGACGGGAAGAAAGTGATTACCGACAAATTCGTGCAGCTCACGCCGGTCATCCACCGCGAACTGCATTTCATCCACCATTCCCATACCGACATCGGCTATTCGCATCTGCAGCCGGAAGTCCTGAAAATCCATCTCAAGAATATCGACGATGCGCTCGACATGATCGCGTCCACGAAGCATTACCCCGACGAAGCGAAATTCCGCTGGAACATCGAATCGTTGTGGGCCGTGGAGCACTGGATGAAACAGGCCGGCCCCGGCCGTAAAGCCGCGTTCGTGCAGGCGGTGAAAAACGGCGATATCTGCCTTTCCGCACTTTACGCCAATATCCTTACCGGGCTGAGCCTCCCGGAAGAAATGTTCCACTACACCGACTACGCGCAGCAATTGAAGAAGGAGTTCGGGTTTTCCATTCCCAGCGCCATGATCTCCGATGTGCCGGGGTATACCTGGTCTACCGTGACGGCCCTGGCGAAAGGAGGCGTAAAATATTTCTCCAGCGGCCCGAACTACCTGGGCGAAAACCATCCCTACCTCGGCGACCGCGTCGGGCATTTCGTGCGTACCTGGGGCGATAAGCCGGTTTACTGGAAAAGTCCGTCGGGAGAAGAGAAAATCCTCTTCTGGACGGGCGCGAAAGGGTATTCTTCCTGGCATGGTACCGCACCCGGCGCCATTTTCGACCGGGGCGCGAAGAAAATCGCGGAATACCTCCAGGAACTGGACAACAAAAATTACCCCTACCCCCTCGTGCAATGGCGCTACAACGTGGTGGCGGACAATGGGCCGATAGACACGGCCATCAGCCGTTTCGTGAAAGAATGGAATGAAAAATATTCGTCCCCGAAGATCGTGCTTTCCACGCCCGACCGCCTTTTCCCTGCATTCGAAAAGCAATACGGGAAAGATTTACCGGTAGTTTCCGGAGACATCACGCCTTATTGGGAAGACGGCGCGGCTTCCACCGCGCAGGAAGAAGGGAAGAACCGTGTCAACAGCCTGCGCCTCCAGCAGATCGCCAACGCTTACGCCATCCTGTCGCCGAAACGTTATTCCGGCCAGCAGTTTTACGAAGCCTGGACCAACATCCTCATGTTCCACGAACATACCTGGGGCGCGCATAACAGCATCACCCAACCCGATGTCGATTTCGTGACAGAGCAATGGCGGATCAAAAAGCAGTTCATGCAGGACGGCGACCAGCAGACGGACGCGCTGGCCACATTCCTCCTCGAACCGTTTACAGACGCAACTTCTAAAAAGATCGTCGTCGTGAATACGCACTCATGGCCGGCCTCCGGGCCTGTTGAAATTCAGGTGGCAGGTGCGTCGGTGAAAGATGCGAATGGAAAAAAATCCCCCCTGCAAAAAATCCATAACGGCCGCTACGCGTTCATCGCAGAAAATGTTCCACCATTCGGATCGGCCGTTTACACCGTTTCCGGCGAAACCGTTAAAGCCGCAATACCGTTCAAACGCGGCGCGCAATCCATTTCCAACGGATTCGTTTCGCTGGCGTGGCATCCAGGGAACGGGAGTATCACGGAGCTTTCCGGGCCCGACGGACATAACCTCGCCGGCCAGTTCGGCGAACAGGGCCTGAACAGTTACTGGTACGTTCCCGGCAAAGACCCTGCCGGCGCGCAAACCACGCCTGCGCTCACCGCCAGCGTTATCGACGAAGGGCCGGTGGTGACGGTCATTTCCCTGAAAGGCGAAGCTCCCGGCGCGCGCTCCCTCGAAAAGCGCATCATCCTCTATGCCGGCGCGAAAGAAGCGGTGATAGAGAACATCGTCGACAAAAAGCCCGTGCGCAGCAAGGAAGCGCTGCATTTCGGGTTCCCCTTCGGCATCTCGTCGCCCAAAACTACACTGGACGCGGGTTATGGCACCATGCGCTACCTGGGCGACCAGCTTCCCGGCTCCAACATGGATTTCCTCTATGGCCGCCGGTGGCTGAACGTTTCCGATGACAAACGCGGTGTTCAATGGATGCTGCTCGAAACGCCGATGGTAGAGCCCGGCGCCATGATCGACGAGCGGTTGACCATTTCGCAAAGCCATAAGGAATGGCGGAAAGACGGGAAGCCCACGGCCACGTGGTTCGCGTACGTCATGAATAATTACTGGCATACCAATTACAAATCCGACCAGGAAGGCGTGAGCAGCTACCGGTACGCTTTGCGCCCCCATGCTGAAAGCAGCGGCGCCGACATGGAAAAGGCCGCGGCCATGTTCACCCAGCCCTTCCTGAGCTTCCCGCTGAAAGCCGGGGCCACGGCACCGCAGAGCCTCTTCGGCCTTAGCAATCCCGCCATCATCGCCACTTCCATCACGCCGCAGGAAGACGGCAGCCTCATGGTGCGGTTGTTCAACCCGGAAAAAACCGCCCAAAGCACGAAGTTCGTATGGGGATCGCTGAAACCCTCCGGCATACAGCGTTTGCAAAGCAGCGAACGATCTGCGCCGGATGCGGACATCAGCCTCCCGGCCATGGGGGTCCATGAATTCATTATTGTTCCATAATAATGCCGCCGCATAAAAAAAAGGCTCCGCTTTAAACAAGCGGAGCCTTTTTCTTTCGGGAATATTTCCTCAATCAGCTAACAAAGTAACAGGCCGGCCCTTCTTCAGTTCCACCGTTATCACATCCCCGTCTACCGCCGATTTCCCGGGATCGATGTTCCCCACAGGCGTATTCCGTTTCACTTTCACGGTTTGGTGCTTATCGGAAGTTAAAGTCACGCTTTTCAGTTTCCCGCTTTCCAGCGAAGCACTGACCAGGCAACCGCTTTCACTGCGCAGTTGATGGAAACCCGCGGCCTTCCAATCTTTCGGCGTTGCCGGAAAGAGCAGGACTACACCATCGCGGGTTTGGAGCAGCATTTCGTGTACGCCCTGCGCATACGCGAAGTTGCCTTCCAGCGTGAACGGACGGTAAGTGAATGCAGAGTATTGTCCGCCTTTCTGGTCGCCGTTCACATGGAAACTGTTGCTTAATACGAAGTTGGACGCAAACTTCCGCAGATAGCTCACCGTACTGTCTCCATTGCCAGTTTGCGCGTAAAGGCACGCCGCCCAGGCGAAGGAGTAACCCACCCATGCCCGGGTGCCCTTGCGGCTCATCCAGGCCAGGGAACTGTCGATCACCCGGCGATCGTTCGGCCGGTCGTACGACAAGATCTTTACCGGGTAAATCGCCATAAGGTTGCTATGGTGGCGGTGCGACGACAGTTGCGGATGCCCCGGCGCGATGGCCAGCCTGCCTTCCACACTGAATAGTTCCGGATAATTTTTCAGGGCTTCCGCGGCCGGGGGTACCGAGCCGTCTCCCGCCGCAGCGGCCACTTCGGCATATGCGGTGAAGAAGAATCGGATGAGCGCGAGGTCGTAGTTCGAATAATCGGTGAACCAGGCCTCGATGCTGTTGTCATGATATTCGGGCGATGAGCTGAGCGGCAGTTTGTACACACCGGTAGCAGGATCCTTGACGCGGACGTTCTTCAGATAAACGGCCACCCGGTCGAACCAGGGTTTGCAACGTTCCCGGAGGAATTTTTCATCGCCGCTGAACTTCCACTGCCAGTAGAAATGTTGCGCCAGCCACGCGGCCACGGTGGGACTGAAAGAATACTGGATCCATCCGCCCATGGGCTTTCCGGTGAGGGTGGTGACGCCGGGAACGTTGAGCCCTTCTACCCCGAAATAATGCTTCGTATAACGTTCGTTTTCCGCGCGGGTGTTCCAGAGCCAATTGGTGAAGCCTTCCGTGAGGTCGGTATGGTTGGCGGTATAGCCAGGCCAATAGCTCAACTGGGTATTGAGATCGTGGTGGAAATCGCCCTTCCACGGCGGAAGATGGCCGTTATCCGCCGTCCACACCGCTTGCAGGGAGATCGGCGGCGTATGCGCGCGGGCAACGCTGCCGAATTTGTACATATCGAGATAGTATTGTTTTTCGAGCAGGGGTTCGGGTAGCCGGATGGAGGAGCGCTTCCAGAAACCGGCCCACCAGGCGGCGTGGCTTTTCCAGTTCTTCGCTTCGTTTTTGGATGCGGCGGGAATGGCGGCGGGCCGATCGGGGGTGATCGTCCACCAGCCGGTGGTTTTGCCGTTCTTCACGGTCCATTCTACCAGTACTTCATAAAAATGTCCTTCGTAGGTCGGCTGCCGGTAACGGATGGAGTTGGTGCCTTTGGTGACCGTTCCTTTTCCGTACCCCAGTCTTACCAGGCTTTGTCCGTCTACGCTCGTGGCTTCACCGCCCTTGCTTTCCGAAACATACGCCGGCGCGATAAGTTCCGGACTGAAGGCGGCACCTTCCAGCGAAAACACGCCAACATCTTGCCCGGCGTGCACGTAAGTGCGGAAAACCGCTCCGGAAGAGAACCGGGCCTCATGCACGCCGTTGCTGATGTCCAGCACGGAGGAAACAGGGTTTCCCCAACCTTTCATATCCAGTTCCAGCGAAGCGCCGGGGATTTTGGTAGGCGCGGCGTTGGCTTCGTAGGGCACGTCGCCCAGTTGCTGAACGGGGGCATAATCCTTTTTGCGGACCTGCTCCGTCACGTATTTGAAAGTTAACTTGTCGATATTGGCCATGGGCCTGTCGTCCCACAAATCCACCCTGTCCAGCGAAAACCGCAGCCTGTCCGATTTCTGCCAGATGAGGGCGCCGATCATACCATTCCCCAGCGGCATGGCTTCGTCCCATCTCCGCGGGAGATCGCTTTGCCGGAGGTTATGTTCCGGCTTCGGCTGCGCCGCGGCACTGAGGGCAACGGCAAGTAGCATCCCTGTAAGAAGTTGTTTCATATCATACAATTTAAAGTGGGTGTTAAGCAGGGTGCATCCCGAAAAATCGGGATGCCGGTCTATGGAAATTCTCTCAATTTTTATTAAAATAACTGAACCTGTTATTTTCTTGCCATATCGATTACCGAGATTTCGTAGATAGACGGCAGATTGCTAGCTTTCGTCACGCGGAAGCGCAGCAAGTCTGTTCTGTATCGCCGCGGCAGGTGGATCACCTTGCAATCGCCCATGGGCTCATGACCCAGGAAAATCGTTTCCCACTGGCCGTTCCGGCGGATGTCTACCGCATATTCCTGGATGCGCGGCTCGCGCAATTGCGAGAACCCGTCTTTTGAATTCTTTACATCCTTGTATTCGAATATGCTGATTTTATTGAAGTATTCCGAAGGGTCGAGCGAAATTTCGAGGGAAGCGAGGGTATCTGCCGAAGCCCAACGGCTATCGAGCTTTCCATCCGTCACTTTGCTGCCATCGTATTGATTATTCGCATCCGCCGGATATACGCTCGACGCCTTTGCAGGCCTGCGTTCCGACACGAATTTCCCGTTCTCCGGCAGTGGTTTCCCCGGTGCAAGGCCCAGCCGTTTCCCCAGGTTGATGGCCGCCAACGCTTCGTATTCGCGGATGCGGCCCGTCTGGTCGGGCGGGATGTTCATCACCAGGCAATTGTTGTTGGCCGTGCTCCAGTAAAAGAGCTCTTCCAGCTCGTCCAGCTCGCGCACGGGCAACTGCACGGATTTCTGGAACCAGTTATAACGGCTGCTGAGGCAAATCGTGGCTTCGTAAGGCAGGTAATACGACTTCCCCTGGTGGAGATATTGCTTTTTATCGAACCGCGTGATGATCTGCGGGTCCCACAGCCGGAAGTCGGACGGGAAATACTGGAAGAAATATTTGTTGTCTTCCGTCATGTTCGACGGCCGCGTGTAATTCCGTTTCCCTTCCTCGTTCACGATGGTGTGGTTGACGCTCACCGCGCATTTGGGATTGAATTTCTTCACCAGCGCATACAGCTGTTCGATTCCCCAGTTCTCCGGCTTGCGGTCCCAGCCGCCGTCGAGCCACAGCTCGCAAATGGGGCCGTAGTTCGTGAAAAGCTCCGTCAGCTGGTTCTTCATATAATCGATGTAAGGCTGCGGATCGGCATCTTTATAGGTCGGCTCCTTGCGGTCCCACAGCGAATAATAGATGGCAAACTGCAGGCCGTGCTTTTTGCAGGCGTCGGCCACGGCTTTCACCACATCGGTCTTCACGGGCGACGAAGCCACGTCGTATTCGGTGTACTTGCTGTCCCACAGGCAAAACCCGTCGTGGTGTTTGGTGATGAGGAGCACATACCGGAACCCTGCGTCTTTCGCGGTTTTCACCCATTGTTCGGGGTCTAGCTGGGTGGGGTTGTACTGGCTGACGGGGATCGTACCGTCCGACCATTCCACATCTGCAAAAGTATTCACTCCGAAATGGATGAACATGCCGTATCCCCGGTCGATCATCGACTGTTGTGCGGCGCTGGGCTTGTTTGCGGGCAACTGTTGGGCCGTGGCGCCCAGTGTGGCGAGCGAAAGTGCCATGGCGCCTGCGCATCGTTTCATAAAACTGTACATGGATATTGCTTACTGTGGTGGTTGATTATTTCATGGCAGGTGCATCACCTCTTCGAGCTTCGACCACGTTTCGCCGGCTGCGGCCGCGTCTGGCAGGGGGATCTGCGCCGGCGCGGTTTCTTTCCACCAACGCTGCGTGACCGTGTCTGCCGCCATCTTCTTCATATCTGCGGCGAAATCGCTTCCTGTGTACTCAAAATAACTGAACAGATATGTTTTTCCATCCATCTCTTTCAGATAAATGGAGTAATTGCGAATATTGCATGCCCCGATGGTTTTTACCACGCCCGGCCATACCTGGGCATGCAACTTTCTGTAATAGGCGATCTTTTCGGGTTTGATGCCGGTCACCATGCCGAAGCGTTCCACTTTCCTTTCCGCACAACCCGCGGCCAGCATCGTGATGAATAAAACGAGGAGTGTTCTCATGAACTGTGTTTGCAGGGATCAAAGAATGGGTAATTGCTCCGCCGGACCGTCGAGCGTGAGCTCGATCACGTAAGGCAAAGTAGCCGGCTGCTGCGGGATTTTAATGCGCAGTTCGCCGTTGGCGGTTTCGGTGGTAACGGCGCCGCCGCCGAGGACCGTGGATTTGCGGACCGCTCTTCCCGGCAGGGCTTTCATGGTCAATTCGCCGTTATTGGATTTGAGGACGTGGATGAACACCTTGTCGCCCTTCCGGGTGGCGGAGAAATTATCGTTCGGCGCCCAGGGGCCGCCCATCGTTCCGTAAATCGCGGCTCCGTTCGTTTTCAGCCAGTTGCCGATTTCGCGGAGGCGGTCGGTCTGGCGGGCTTCGATACGGCCGTCGGGCATGGGGCCCACGTTCAGCAGGAGGTTGCCGTTGCCGCCGGCAGTTCTGGCGAGGATGTCCAGACAGGTTTCGAGGGATTTCATTTTATCGTTCGGCTTCCAGGCCCACTGGTTGCAAATGGTGAAGCAGCTTTCCCAGGGGAAATCCATGTTCATTTTACCGACAACCTGTTCCGGTGTATCGTAGTCGCCCACCATTTTGGAGATGTCGACCTGTTTGTTTTCCATTGCGGCGAATTCCTTGCCCAGCCTGTTATTGGTGATGAGTTTGGGATTCAGTTGTTTGAGATAGGCGTAGATTTCGCGGCCGCGCTCGTCTGTCCAGGGTTGCTCCCATTGCCCGTCGAACCACAGCATGTAGGGGTCGTATTTCGTCACCAGTTCTTTCAGCTGGTTTTTCATATAGGTCATGTACCTGTTCATGTCCGCTTTCGGGTCGATGGTCTGATCTTTCGGGGAGTTCACGGGGTAATCCGGGTGCCACCAATCCAGTACCGTGTAGTAAATGCAAAACCTGATGCCTTGCTTTTTACAAGCGGCGGCCAATGCGCCCACGATATCTTTTTTATAGGGTGTGGAAGCGATGTCGTATTCCGTGAAGGCCGAAGGCCAGAGGCAGAAGCCGTCGTGATGGCGCGCGGTGATGGTGAGGTACTTCATCCCGGCGTCTTTGGCGGCTTTCACCCATTCATCCGCATTGAACAATACGGGATTGAACTCCTTGTAGAGATTGTCGTATTCAGCGGTGGGCACCTGGTCTCCCCTCGACCAGCCGATTTCCGTACCGCGGAGGCTCACCGGCCCCCAGTGCACAAACATCCCGAAGCGCATATCCATGAACTGGCGCAATACAGCGGGATCGGTCTTAACAGGCGATTGCGCGAATGTTCCGCCGCAATACAACATCAGCAATAGTATCAGTTTTTTCATTTCACAACGTTTATTTGATTCCGATTATTTGAAAAACCAGTACAGCACCCCCATCACCAGGAGCAACAGTACCGACAAAAATTTATAGTTACCAAAACCCTTCCATCCTTCCCCTTCCAGCGGCTCCCGCCACGAGCGCCAGTACAAAGCGCCGCTCTGCGCCGTATGCACCACGGGGAAAAGGAACGAAAACAACACCTGCATGGCCACACAGGCCAGGAAGAGGTAAAACGCCATCATCATGAAGGGAATGCCGCCCAGCGGCCCCTGCGGGTACAATTTATTCATCGCGTACACCAGCGCACCGAGCGCGGAACCGATCCACAACGTGAGCTGGGCCGACTTCGCGGAAGCGCGTTTCCAGAAAATCCCCAGCAAAAATACGCAGGTAATAGGCGGCGCGATGTGCGCGATCACGTCGTTGATCCCTTCAAACAGGCTCTGGTAGCGGTTCAGCAACGGTAACAGCCCGATGGATACGAGCAGCGCCAGCGCCGAAGCCCAACGGCCCACTTTCACGAGGTCGGCATCTTTCGTTTCCGGCCGGAACCGTTTGTACAGGTCGAAGCTGGCCAATGTAGCGATAGAATTCAGCGCCCCGGCGATCTGGCTCATGAGGCCCGACAATAACGCCGCCACCAGTACGCCGATCAGCCCGGAAGGCAGCAGCTGCGTGATCATGAGGGTATATATGCCTTTGGAGTCTACCTCGCCGTTTCCGTGTTTCAAGGCCGACAGGTCGAGCCCGCCGGATTGATACAGCGCCCAGGCGAAAAGCCCCGGCAGCACGAAAATGAATACCGGCAGTATTTTGATGAATCCGCAGAACAGGGCGCCCACCCGCGCATGGTTCTCGTCTTTGGCGCCGAGCACCCGCTGCACGATGGTTTGGTCGGCGCACCAATACCAGATCCCTAAAATCGGGTAGCCGAGGAATACCGCCATCCACGACATGCCCGAAGCATCGCCCACCGGGCGCATCATACTTAGTTTGTCCATCGCGCCCTGGCCTGCGAGCACCGCTTCCATCGGCTGCCAGCCGCCCATTTTGTTCCACGCCGCCACGGTAATAATGACCGCTCCGGCGATGAGCACTACGCTTTGAATGGATTCCGTCACCACCACGGCCCGCAGCCCGCCCACGATCGTGTAAAGCCCCGTGAGCGCGGCGATCACGATGATGCTGGCGTACATATCGATCCCGAACAGCGTTTCCAGCACAATACCGCCCGCCAGGAACGAAAACGCGATATGAATGATAACGGCCGAAACGATGGACACGATCGCCAGCCAGTCGCGGCACGCGCGGTTGTACCGCCTTTCCAGGAAATCGGGCAGCGTGGCCACGCCCGACCGGATGTAAAACGGCACGAAGAACAGCGCGAGCAATATCAGGGTGAACGCCGCCATCCATTCGAAATTACCGTTCAGTAACCCCGTATCAAACCCGCTCTGGGCAAGGCTCACCAGGTGAAGGCAGGAAATATTCGTTGCGAAGAGCGCCAGGCCGATCATGGGCCAGCGCAGGGTTTTGCCCGCCAGGAAATACGCGCCCGAGCCTTCCGTGGCGGCGGATTTCTTCCGCAGCCCGGTCCATAGCCCGATGGCGACGATCAGCAGGATATAACCGATGGTTATGACAATATCTGCGGTTCCGATCATACGTGGATTATTGGATTATTTTAAGTCGCAACTGCTGCCCGGCTCCTGCGGCGTAACGTATACGCCGTTTTCGATGCGGACCGGGTGGAGGAAATGCTCCTTCAGATGCGGGATATGCTCGAGAAAAAGTGCTTCATGCCCCATGGCGATGTGGTTGAACAACACGAGGTGCTGATGCAGCTGGCCCATGTCGCCGACATGCGGCACTACCGGTACGCCGAACTTTTTGCACAGCAGGCTGACGGTGATGAATTCGCTCACCCCTCCTACCCGCACGGCATCCACCTGGATGAACCCCGCGCAGCCCGACTGCAGGTAATTCTTGAAGATCACGCGATTGGGGACATGCTCTCCCAGCGCGAGTTTTACCGGGGCTACGGCTTCCGCCAACGTCACGTGCGCCTGCACATCGTCCGGATGCGTCGGCTCTTCCACCCAATACGGGTGCATTTGCTTCAGTTCGTTGCAGATGGAAATGGCCTGCGGGAGGTTCCATTGCTGGTTGGCGTCGAGCATTACCTTTACGGAATCGCCGACGGTTTCGCGGACGATGTTGGCCCGGCGGATGTCGCGCTTCGGATCGGCGGAGCCCACTTTCAGCTTCATGGCTTCGAAACCCTGGTCCAGCGCACGCTTGCAATTCTCGCGCACCTGCGCGTCGTCGTAATTGAACCAACCCACGGAAGTATCGTACCCCGCATATCCTTTTTCAAGGATCCCCATCCGGCCGGCCGCCGTTGCCGAAGCTTCGGCCAACAGCGCGATGGCTTCTTCGCGGGTGAGCACATCTTCGAGATAGGTAAGATCAAGGGTGTTGACGATGCTTTCGGGAGAAAGATCGATCAGCAGCTTCCAGAGGGGAACGCCGCGCTGTTTGGCCCAGAGGTCGTAGCACGCATTGGTAACGGATGCGAGGCCGAGGTGAACGACGCCCTTGTGCGGCCCCAGCCAGCGGAACTGTTGTTCGTTGGCCAGTGCGTGGAAAGTTTCGCCGAAGTTACCCATGAGCGTTTCGATGTCTTTCCCGCGGAGGGTTTCCGCGTAAAACCGCGCGGCGCGGCAAACCAGGTCGTTACCTTCTCCGAGCGTGAAAGCAAGCCCTGTGCCGCGTTGCCCCTGTTCGTTCTGCAGGTGCGTGACGGCATAGGCGTATTGCGGGTCTTTGTGCACGGCGTCGCTGCCGGCGCCGTTTTTCAACGCAAACCGGGCGTCTGCGATGTCGATGTTTTTTATCATGTAATGAAAGAAATGTTAGATCATGGCCCGGTACCCCAGTTCCGCGCCG
Source organism: Chitinophaga rhizosphaerae (assembly GCF_003958645.1). Classification (GTDB taxonomy): domain Bacteria; phylum Bacteroidota; class Bacteroidia; order Chitinophagales; family Chitinophagaceae; genus Chitinophaga; species Chitinophaga rhizosphaerae. The sequence goes on along the minus strand of NZ_RXLO01000011.1, from coordinate 30,010 downwards.
CCCGATACGGGCAGGATGCAACCGGTGATGAAGCGGGCGGCGTCGCTGAGCAGGAACACGCAGGCGTCGGCGATCACGTCTCCGGCGGGCATGGCGCCCAGCGGCTGCAGGCGGTCGAGATACCGTTGCATGATTTCCGGTTGCGGCTGTTCGGCGCTCCAGGCTTCGAGCATGGGCGTACGGATGGCGGCAGGCGCCACGGCGTTGACGCGGATGCCGTCTGCCGCGTAATCGAGCGCCATGGCTTTGGTGAGCGCGTTCACGGCGCCTTTCGTGGCAACGTAAGCCGCGTGGTTCTCCTGCCCGATGCTGCCTACGAGCGAGCTGGTGTGCAGGATGCAGCCTTTGGAGGCACGCAGCAGGGCGATGCCGTGGCGGGTGGTCAGGTAGATGCTTTTGAGGTTCACCCGCATGAGGGCTTCCCATTCCGCATCTTCCGTATCGTGCAGCGGCCTGGCAGGTTGCGCGATACCGGCGTTGTTGTGGACCGCATCCAGCCGGCCGTACACTTTCCCGATCCCGGCGAACAATTGAACCACGGCCGGGCCGGAAGTAACGTCGCACTGATGGAAGGTATGCCCTTCTCCCGGCAGCTTCGGCAGCTTGTCCTGCCCCGCAGCATTCAGGTCTGCAATACAAACCCTGGCGCCTGCGGCGGCGTAAGCCAGCGCGCATTCCCATCCGATACCGTCTGCCCCGCCCGTGAGCAGGACCACCTTATCCTTCAGCATGTCTTTCATTCTTTCCATTATTAATCCAGGCATAAGTTAATTCATTCCACCACCATTTCGCGCAGCGGTACCGGTCATCAAACAAAACTAAGGTAACCGCCCGCGGAATACTAACGGACCGTTGATGACTTCTGCGCGTATATTAGCAAGTTTATACAATCGGATGCATAAATTATTGCAATAGAAATTCAGTTTTGTTATGCAGAATGTCTATTTAATCTTATATTAGCATACAATACATAGATTCAACTAATTTCCATCAATATGAAGCCGGTTTTCACCAAGATACAGGAAGAGGCCCACATGGGCGTATTTGCGATGCGGGTGATCGACCTCCCGTATTTCTCGACGGAGTTCCATTTCCATAAGGAATGCCAGCTCGTGTATGTGGTGGAAAGCGAAGGAAGGCGCATCATCGGCGACAGTGTGGAGAATTTCGACAGCGACGAGCTTATTCTGCTGGGGCCGGACATTCCGCACGTCTGGCATAACGACAGCCGGTATTTCGACCGGAATAATTACCAGCACGCCCGGTCCGTGGCCCTTTTCATCGAGCCGGACAAGCTCCTGGCCTCCATGACGTATTTCGGGCTGGGGCGGCAAACGGAATTGTTGCTGAAGAAATCGAGGCGGGGGATGAAATTTTCGGGACAGGCGAAACGCACGCTGAAATCGCTTTTGCTCGAGATGACGGAGCAGCCGCCCTTTGCGCAGCTGATTTCCTTCATGCGCGTGCTAGACGTGCTCACCCGTACGCGGGAATACGAACTGCTGGCCAGCCAGGGCTATGTGAATACTTACCAGGCGAAAGACAACGACCGGATCGATATGGTGTTCAAGTTTGTATTCGAGCATTTCAAGAGCGAGATCCAGCTGGATGAGGTGTCGCGCCTCGTGAACATGAACAAGCAGGCCTTTTGCCGGTACTTTAAAAGCCGGACGCAGAAAACGTTCGTGGCGTTCGTCAATGAAGTGCGGATTGGGCACGCCTGCAAGCTGCTCGCAGAAGGCGAGCTTGCCATTTCAGGACTGGCCTATGAATGCGGGTTCAACAGCCTGTCCAACTTCAACCGGTTTTTCCGGGAAATAAAAGGCATGACCCCTCGGGAATACGTGCGCTCGCTGCCGGATTGATACGATATGATGACTGGGGAGCCGCTTTCGAGCGGCTTTTATTATAAGAAGATCAGCCTACCGGCGATGCGAGGATCGCTTCGGCGAACGCGGCTTCCAGGGGAACGTATTGGGGCGGGCAAATCCCCCGGCCCACGATCCTGAATTCACCCGCGGCGTTCTTCTGAATATGGAAACGCACTTCCCTGCCCTCGTGCAGTACATACACCTGGTACAATTGCTTGTGCACGCAATTCATCGTCACGAAACGCACCCGCACCGGTTCTCCGTTCACTTCAAAATCCTTGTCGAAACTCCTGATTAACTTCCAGCCTAATGAACTCATGTGTCTAAAAATGAGCGGCAAATGTAGCCAAAAAATGATTTTCGACGGCAAAACTAGGTTACTTAAACGTTTAAGCTTATTTTTATTTCATGAAGAAGAGAGCCTCCCTGAAAGACATCGCACAGGAAGCCGGGGTATCCACGGCGCTGGTATCCTATGTGTTGACGAACAAGGAGGAGAAGGCCCGGGTGGGGCGGGAAATGGCCAGCAAGATCCGGAAGATCGCGCGGAAGCTCAATTACCAGCCCAATTACCTCGCCCGTAGCCTGAAAAGCGGGCGGACGGACACCATCGGCCTCATCGTGGCAGACATCTCCAACCCTTTCTTCGGACAAATCGCCCGGATCGTCGAAGACGAAGCCAAACGGCACAATATCACCGTCATCTTCGGCAGCTCCGACGAAAACGCGGAAAAATCCGCCGACCTAATGAATGTATTGCTGAACCGGCAGGTAGACGGGCTGATCGTCATCCCCTCCGAAGGTTCCGAACAGCAGATCCTCCAGCTCAGCGAGCGCCACGTCCCGTTCGTGCTCATGGACCGGCCGTTCCCTTCCATCGCCGCCAGCAGCATCAGCATCAACAACTTCGAAGCTTCGTACAACGCGGTGGAGCACCTGCTGCACTCCGGCCGCAAACGCATCGGCATGATCGCATACCAAACCGGCCTGCACCATATCGCCGAACGCCGCCGGGGCTTCGAAGAAGCCCTGGCCAACGCCGGACTGAAAACGGGAAAACGCCTCAAACTGGCGCGGTACAACCACCTGCGCGAGGATATCCGCAAAGCGATCGACCAGCTGACCGGCGGCAAACATCCCGCCGACGCCCTGTTTTTCGCCACGAACAGTCTTGCCATTGAAGGGCTGCGGTATATCAGCGAACTGGGCATCCGCGTGCCGGAACAATTGGCAGTAGTGAGTTTCGACGAGAGCGAAGCGTTCGACCTGTTCCACGCGCCCGTCACCTTCATCCGCCAACCCATCCGGGAAATGGGCAAAGCCGCCGTGCAACTGCTGCTCAGCCAGATCGCCGATAGCGGGCGGCCGCCGGAAGACATCCGGATCGATGCGGAACTGGTAGTGCGCCGTTCCAGCGCGGCCAATTGAACCATACATCAAAACCTATAATAACAATCAAATACGCCACGTGCATGGAAACCGTCGAAGAAAAGGGCGCTTAATCGTTAAAGTGAAAAGCCTTTCAAACGATACACATTATGAAAACACTGCTCCTCCTCTCCTTTTGCGCCTGCCTGGCCCTCGCATCGGCAGCGCAGCAGCCTTTTAACGGGCTCGACATGAACCTGGGCAACCTCCACCGTTTATCCGACGCCAAAACCCGCTCCATTTCCCCGGAAAACTTTACCGGCGAGCCCGGCAAGGGCGGCATGGCCACCCTCGAACAGGGCAACGCGCGCGGCGCCGCACGCAATCTCGGACAGGGGTGGAAAGTGAATCCCTATGTGCACATCGAACCCGGACAAACGTTTACCCTCGCGGAAATCAACGCCTCCGGCGCCATTCAGCATATCTGGATGACGCCCACCGGCAACTGGCGCTACTCCATCCTCCGCTTTTATTGGGACGATGAAACCACGCCCAGTGTGGAAGTGCCCGTCGGCGATTTTTTCGGGATGGGATGGGGAGAATACGCACAACTGACGTCCCTGCCGGTAACCGTCAACCCCGGCAGCGCATTCAACTGCTACTGGCCCATGCCTTTCCGGAAGAAATGCAAAATCACGATGGAAAACATCAATACGGAAAGGATGACGCTGTATTACCAGGTCGACTATACGCTCACGCAAGTGCCCGCCGACGCGGCGTATTTCCACGCGCAGTTCCGCCGCAACAACCCGGTTAAAAATGCGGAATTCACGCTGATCGACGGCATCAAGGGAAAAGGCCACTATGTAGGCGCCTACATGGCCTGGGGCGTGAACAACAACGGCTGGTGGGGAGAAGGCGAGATCAAAATTTTCATGGACGGCGACGGCAAATTCCCTACGATCTGCGGAACGGGGACGGAAGATTATTTCTGCGGCTCCTACAACTTCGACAACAAGGGGAAATACCAGGAATTCACCACGCCGTACGCCGGTTTGCACCAGGTGATCCGTCCGGACGGACTGTACAAATCGCAGCAGCGGTTCGGATTATACCGCTGGCATATCATGGACCCCATCCGTTTCGACAAGGAACTGAAAATTACCATCCAGGACCTGGGCTGGCGGAGCGGCGGACGGTATTTGCCGCAGCAGTCGGACATCAGCTCGGTCGTGTTCTGGTACCAGCGCGAGCCGCATGCGCCGTTCCCGAAGCTGCAACCGAAAGACCAGCTGGAAGTGAATTGATTTTTATAAATGTTTGAACAATGCATACAATCGGATTTCAGATGATCGGGAACCGCCGGACCGCAGAAGGCACGCAAACCTTCCGCGCCTGGGACCCCGCGGAACAGCGATGGCTCCCGCAGCCATTCCATGAAGCAACGCCCGCGGAAGTGGACCAGGCCGTAGCCCTCGCCGCCAGGGCGTTCCCGGTATTCAAGAAAACCACCGCCACTGCGCGCGCCGCATTCCTCCGCGCCATCGCCACGGGGATCGAAGCCCTCGGCGAAACGCTCCTCCAGACTGCATCGGAAGAAAGCGGCCTGCCCCTGGCAAGGCTCAACGGCGAGCGCGACCGAACGGCCAACCAGCTCCGGCTTTTCGCGAAAACCATTGAAGAGGGTTCCTGGGTGAATGCCCGGATCGACCGCGGCGCGCCAGACATCCGGCAAATGCAGATCCCGCTGGGACCAGTTGCCGTTTTCGGCGCGAGCAATTTTCCCCTCGCCTTTTCCGTGGCTGGCGGCGATACGGCAGCGGCGCTTGCGGCCGGGTGCCCCGTGGTCTGCAAGGCCCATCCCGCCCATCCGCATACTTCGCACCTGGTGGCGAAAACCATCCTCGAAGCCGGCAGAGAAACCGGCATGCCGGAAGGGGTTTTCAGTCTTGTTCATGGCGCTACCGTTGAAACAGGGCAACACCTGGCCCGTCATCCGCAATTGCGCGCCATCGCATTCACCGGATCGTTCGGGGGCGGAAAGGCGCTGTTCGAAACGGCCGCGCAACGGCCCGTTCCCATCCCCGTTTATGCGGAAATGGGCAGCGTGAACCCGGTATTCCTCCTGCCGGAATTGCTGGCCGGCAATGCCGCCACCTTCGCTGCGCAATACCTCCAATCACTCACCATGGGCGTTGGGCAATTCTGCACCAATCCCGGTGTGATCGTAACAGCCGGCGATGGCAACGAATTGATCAAAGCCCTCGAAGCCGGCATGGCACAGCTGGCGGCGGGCGTTATGCTCACACCCGGCATCCTGGACGCTTACCAGGCTGGCCTGCAGCGCCTCGCCGACATGGGCGCGCAGCCCCTCTGCAAAGGCGCCGATGTTGCCGGCAAAGCAGCACCGGTCATGATGCGCACCTCATTGAATAAAGTACTGGAAACGCCGGGCATGCTGCATGAAGTTTTCGGTCCGGCGGGACTGCTCGTTCTTTGCGATGACGCGGCCGGTCTTTCCGTTTTCGCGGAAGCCCTCGAAGGACAGCTCACCGCTTCCATCCACGGTACACCGGCCGATCTCGACCAACATGCGCCACTGGCAGACATCCTCCGGGAGAAAGCGGGGCGCCTGCTCGTGAACGGCTTCCCGACCGGCGTGGCCGTGAACCACGCCATGGTACACGGTGGCCCATGGCCAGCGGCTACGCCCGGCGCAGGCACTTCCGTTGGCACGGCTTCGATTTACCGGTTCACGCGGCCGGTGTGTTTCCAGGATTTTCCGGGGCATATGTTGCCGGAGGCGCTGCGCAACGAAAACCCCATGAACATCTGGCGGATGGTGAACGGCAACTGGCAGCGTGAAGCCATTTTCTGAAATGTGATCGTGGCCTTGCAGGACGTTCCGAAAGGCACCCTGGCCGGCGGCGGCACCGCGCTTCGCGACGTACCTGCCAAACACAAACTCACCAATTCCCCGCATCCAACATTATAAAACAATCCGAACGATATGAAACCATTACTTATGGCATGTTTATTAACCACCGGCATCGCAGGTTGCCAAACCAGCGGAGACAGGCAGCCCGGCAAACCTGCCAACTTCGGCGACGACGTGGCTTTCCTCCGTCAGCACCTTAAAAACGTGGTGGTGCTGCAGCTTCCGGGAGACAGTAGCCGCGTGCTCGTTACCGGCGATTACCAGGCCCGCGTGATGACCAGTTCCGCCTCCGGCGATGCGGGCAACAGCTTCGGCTGGATCAATTACGACCTCATCGCTTCCGGCAAACTGACGCCGCACATCAACGCATTCGGCGGCGAAGAACGCTTCTGGCTGGGACCGGAAGGCGGCCAGTACGCCCTGTTCTTCCCTCCCGGCAAACCTTACGAATTCACGCACTGGCAAACGCCCGGTATGATCGACACCGCGCATTATACCGTGACGGCCGAAGCCCCCGGTGAAGTATCCTACCAGTATGCCGGCGCCGTTCAAAACCACGCGGGTTATACTTTCCAGCTCGGCGTATCACGCACCATCCGTCTGCTCGACAAAAAAACCATCGAATCGAAACTGGGGATCGCATTGCCGGAGGGCTTGCGCAGCGTGGCTTACGAGACCGAAAACCAGGTTTCCAACCTCGGCGACAGTGCCTGGCAGGAAACTACGGGGCTCCCCGGCATCTGGCTCCTGGGCATGTTCAAACCCTCTGAGCAAACCGCCGTGGTAGCGCCTTTCCGGCCGGGTGCGGACTCCCGCAAACTGATCACGGACGATTATTTCGGAAAAATCCCCGCGCGCAATCTGCAGGTGAACGACAGCCTGCTGCTGTTCCGTGCAGACGGCAAGGCCCGCGGCAAACTCGGCATCGCGCCGGGCATCGCCAAAACGGGCGCCGGCAGCATCGACCTCGCCAACAATTCCATTACCGTTTTGCTGTACGATGTTACGCCCGACGGGAAATACGTGAATTCGAAATGGGAAGACCAGGCGGAACCGTACAAGGGCGATGCGGTAAACTGTTATAATGACGGCCCGCTGGAAGACGGCACGCAAATGGGGCCTTTCTACGAAGTAGAATCCTCTTCCGACGCCATTGCCCTCAAACCCGGCGAGGCGCGGAAATACAGCCAGGTCACGATGCACTTCGAAGGAGACGCCGAAGCGTTGAAAGCCCTGGCGGCAAGGCTGTGGCAGCTGCCGCTGGATTCCGTCCGTCAATTCCTCCAACAGAAATAATTCCCCTTATGAACCTGGCAAGAATCTATAAAACATCCGAAGGCATCATCGTTCAGCACAATGGCCGCTTTTATGCGGCATCGGCCGGCTGGAACGAATTCGTGAACCGGAAAGGCCTGTACGCAACCATTGTTTCCGAACTGCCGGATATGGGGCCTTTGGACCCGCATACCGCCGAAATGGCCATCGCTACAGGTTTGCAGGCGCCCATCGGCACGCAGGAAGTCTGGGCCGCCGGCGTTACTTATTACAGAAGCCGCACCGCACGGATGGAAGAATCGGAAAATGCGGGAGGCGCCACTTTCTACGATAAAGTATACGCGGCGGAAAGGCCCGAACTGTTTTTCAAAGCCACGCCGCACCGCGTTTCCGGCCACCGCGAAGTGGTATACATCCGGCCCGACTCCAAGTGGGACGTGCCCGAGCCGGAACTGACGCTGTTCGTATCGGCACAGGGTACCATCGAAGGCTATACGATCGGGAACGACATGAGCTCGCGCAGCATCGAAGGGGAAAACCCGCTATACCTGCCCCAGGCGAAAGTGTACGAAAAATGCGCCGGCCTGGGCCCCTGCCTGCTCGTTCCGGAAAAGCCCATTCCTGCGGATACCATGATCAGCATGTCGATCTTCCGGGACGGGGAAATTCAGTACAACGACAGCATCGCCATCAGCCAGATGAAACGCGGGCACGGCGAACTGGTGGAATTCCTCTTCCGCGGATGCGCCTTCCCCGAAGGCTGCTTCCTCATGACCGGCACCTGCCTCGTGCCCGACAACAATTTCACCCTGCGCGACAACGACCGTGTAGAGATCAGCATCGATCACATCGGAACGCTCATCAACGAAGTGCAGACCTTACGCCGAACACAATAAGCAAAGCCGCGATCCCGCGGCTTTGCATCAAACAAAAAAACCAAATCACCTGCCGGTCAGTACATGTACTCCGGCGGGGTGATGCCTTTGCACCGCAGGTACACGGCGGCCTGTCCACGGTGGTGCGTAATATGGTCGAGCGTGGCAAAGAACCCCTCCAGCGGCAGTTCCTTTTCTTTCGCCGCCGCCACGCTTTTATCCAGATGGGCGAACGCCTGCTCCAGGTACTTCGTAACGGCCTGCTTGCCGTAGGTTACGGGCGTGGGCGCCCAATCGGCGGCCTGCCCGCGGATGTAATTTTCTTCCCACCAATACATGCCGTAGCCGATATGGTGAAGCAATTCGTTGAACGTCCACACGCTGTCGGTCGGCTTGAAACCGTATCCTTCTTCGGGCATGGCTTCAGCGACGGCGAGAGTGTACATGCGGGCGTTTTCCAGTGTTTTCTTCAAATGCGCTTTCATAAATTGAATGTTTGATACGGCAAAGCTATCGTAGCGGCCGCGGCGGCATTTAAGGAAAATTGCGGTTTTTACGCCCGTGCGCCCGACGGCGGTTTGCCATACACTTTCCGGAAAGCGGCTGAAAAATGCTCGAGACTGTGAAACCCCGTGGCAAACGCGATCTCCGTCACCGGCCGCGCGGTATGCCGCAGTTGCCACGCCGCTTCCTGGAGGCGGACATTGAGCAGGTAGCGGTAAGGCGTGGTATGGGTCATTTGCCGGAACATCCGGTTGAAATGATACGGGCTCATATGGCTCATGGCCGCCAGGGCGTTCAGGCTCAGATCTTCATCGAAATGCGTGCTGATATGGATTTTCACTTCCTCCACCAGCGGCAGGTAATGCCTTTTCTCCCGGTCGCTGAACGGCGCCGGGCCTTTATCCGCGCCGGCCAGCAGCCTGCCGAAAAGGTCCGCCATCAGCTGTTCTGCCTCCATTTGCGGGAAACGCGGGCGCTCCAGCAGGGCAAGAATGCGGTGGTGGAGATATTCCATGTCGGGCGTGGCTTTCACGAGGATGGAATGCAGGTCGGGATTGCGGAAAAAACCCTTCAGCCCAGGCGCCTGGCTTTCCAGCAATTCGGCATGGGCGGCGGAAAAAGAGAAGATGGTACACTCATCCGGCAGGTCGTGGACATGCCCTACGGTATGTTCATAGCCCGGCTTGCAGAAGAGGAACAATCCGCTGTAGGCATCCAGCTCGTTGCGGAACACGTTGAACCGGAAATTCCCCTTCCGGATGTAGGCGATGGAAAAATGCTCCTGGTACTCCTTACCCGAAACGCCGCAACTGGTGCAGCGGCACCGGAAATCCCGGATGCTGCATCCCGGCGAATCGAACATCAGGCGAATGTCTGCTTCCATAAGTCGAAGATATATGTATCCGGTGGAAATTTAGGGGCAGGAAGTGACAACCCTATGTCAGCAGGCTTGGAAATTTGCAGCAATACGCATAATTTGGAGGAAATCGGAAACCCGTACATGCTTTTTAACCATATAGCAATTCAATTCAAATATCCGCTCGAAGGATTCCCGGCCGAACTGTTACTTGCCGCCGATGTAACCTGGAACACGCTACAGCACTGCTATTCGCTCGACAATGTCCGCCTCCCTGGAAACACCGGCATGCCGGTTATGCCGCCCGTCCAGCTCAAAAAGAAAAACGATCAATGGGTGCATACCGACAGTGAAAGCAGCACGCTGCTCAGCGAATCGGCGGGTGTGGCCATCGACGAGGCGGAAACAGACAAAGTCAACAGCCTGAACAACGACTGTCCGGAGCTGGGATATTACCTGGAAAAAGCCATTTCGGCGGATGGGGCGGATTTCGGGAACATCCAGCTTTTCAATCCTTCTTACCGTTCTCTTTCCATCGTTACCCAGCGCGGCTTCCGGCGGGATTTCCTGGCGCATTTCAACGTGGTGACGGCCAGCGACCGCTCCGCCTGCGGAGATGCGCTGCGTACGGGCCAGCCCGTCGTGATCCCCGATGTATCGCAGCTGCAGAGCTATTCCCCGCATTGGGACGTGGCGGCCCGTGCCGGCTACCGCTCGGTGATTTCCACGCCGGTGATGACAGGCAACCGGTTCATCGGCATGCTGAGCACGCATTCCAGCAAGCCCCACTGGCAATGGAACATCCGGGAGCACCAGCAGATCGCCACCGACCTGGGGCGCTGCCTCGAAGCACGGCTGCCCTAAACGCTTTCCAGCAAATACACGATCAGTAAAATGCTGACCACGAAGATAAAACCGGTCAGTGTAGTGAGGAGGCCCGAAGAATGGCCATAGGAACCCTCGTTCAGTTGCTTTTCGATATTCCTGTAACGGAAATACGAGAAAATGACGGTGGCGGCGCCCACTCCCACGAGCGTGATGCCCGCTACGGCCGACAATCCATGTGATTTGATCACATATTCCTTGCCCAGCATGAGCGACAGCTGTTTGACGAACAGCGAGAATTTCACCACCACGAAGCCGAACGCCATAATGCCGATAGCCGTGCGCACCCAAGCGAGGAAAGTGCGCTCGTTGGCCAGGTGATCGGTTGGCCCGCCGTATTTCTTAGGTTCCATAGTCGATAATTAATGGGTTGCTGACCATGAAGTTACGAAATACGGCGGGCGCCCGGTTAGGAAAATTGGATGTGCAGTTTTTGTCCTTCCAGCACGCGCACCGCCTCCGCCAGTTCTACCGTAGACGTTCCGTCTGCCTGGCGCAGCGTGGCTTTGAGGGTTTTCCCGTTCAGTTGAACCACCACTTTTTTCCAGTTGGCAGCCGATCCTGTCTTGAAGGTTTTGAGCCGGAGCGATCCGTACGCCAGTTCCAGTTCGCATGTGCGGCTACCGCCGGATTGGTTCTCCTGGGAATAGGTGCCCCAGCCTTCCGCCGTGGTAAACGGCGCGCTGAAAACACGCTGGCCGATCACCGGTGCAAAGCGGATCTCTCCTTTCGGCCCGTGATAATCGAAGCCGCAGGCGGTGATGAAAGTGCCGTAGCTGGCCATGGCGCGGGCGTAGTGGTCGCTGCACTCGATCTCGTTGAACGGGTTGCGGCGTGCGGCATGGTGACGGTCGTGGATGACGCGGGTGAGCACCATCGCTTCATCCGTCATTCCTTCGGCCATCATGTGGCTGGCCACCTGGTGCTCGAAGCCGGACATGCATTCATGGAAATATCCCAATTGCCAGGTGACGTTGTCGCCATAGGCATTTTCCTCGTTCTTCGGATTGGTGTTCATGACCATCCCGCCTTCCCCCGCTACCGCGTAAGGCCGGCCGCCGGTGTGCGTCTTGATGTAAGGCCCCACGTCCATCGTGAAGTTGTATTTCCAGAGAGCGCGCAACGCGGAAAGGGTTTCTTCCTTATTCCACAACCTCCCAAGCCCCGCCTGGAACGCCCAGCTCTGGCCATACACCTGGTCGATATGGCAGGTATTGTACGATCCCAGTTTGCTGCGGCCATGCGCTGCGTCGGGGCGGTGAACGAAATATTCTCCATTGAACAATTGCGACATATTCCTGCCGCCCTTGTCCGCATATTCCCGGCAAATTTTGGCGAAAGCCTTATCGCCCGCGTCTTCCGCCAGTTTTTCCGCCGCCCGCGCCGCTGCGATACACAGCCCGGCGATCCAGGCGATCTCGCCTTCCCATACAGCGTCCAGGGTGTTTTCCATGGGCGTATCGGTGAGGCCGTCGCCGTTTTTGTCTTGCGCCAGCATGAACTCGGTGGCTTTGCGGATAGCGGGCCAGTTTTGCGTGAGGAACCTGTTGTCTGCGCTCATGCAATGCTCGCGCCAGATGCGGAGAATGGTGCCCGCCTGCCCGTCGATCGCCGGTCGGCCTTCGAATTCCGCGCGGAAGATGATGCCGCCGTCGGGCTGCATGGCGATGCCGAGATCGGTGCGCTGGCGGGTGTCGCGCTCCAGCGAGGGGAAGATGCGCCCCATGGCCTGGGCGTATTGCCAAACGTGCGTGCAGGTACCTTCGCAAGTGTTCACGCCTTCCCAAGCCCAGAACCGTCCGCTGGCGAAGCGGTACGTATTTGCCGTGGCGAGGGTGCCGATATTGAGGAAAGTCCGCTCCAGGAACCAGTGCGGCAGTGTGGATTTATTATACCAGGTGTTGCGCCAGCGCAGAGTGGCGCCCCAGAGGCGGTCGAGATGTTGGGCGAGATAGCTGCCGACTGCCGCCGCGTCTTTGAAGCGCGCGGCGTAGAAGAACCCGCCTTCGGTGTCTTTCAGTTTGGGACGGAGCTTTTCGAGCGGGTGGTTGAAATGCCAGCTAAGAATGAAGCGGCTTGACGCGGTGGCTTGCGGCGCGAGGGATTTCGCTTCCGTGGCGATGCCGCCGTTCAGGATGCCGGAAGGCGCGCTGGTGGCGGGCGATTCGCTACGGGTCGAAAAGTAAGCGGACGTCACCGGCCAGGGTTCCGCATGGGTATTGGCGAACCCCGTTTCCCCGGCGAGCGTAATGGCCGTATACCCATCGTCGGGGCGGCTGGAGCTGCCGTCTGCCGCGGCGAAGGAGCCTTGAACGGTCACGAAACCATTGCCTTTTACGACCTGGTTCCTGCGTTCACCTTCCCCGTCTTTGGCGGATATTTTCCGGGCGCCGTTTTCCAGCCATCCGGCCAGCGTCACTTTCACATCCTTCCCTGAAATATTTTTAATACGGATATCGAATATGGTAGCGGGCAAAGCGGAATCGTCGGCATCCAGCGGAACGAACACCCCGCCGGCGAACATTTCCACTTCCACCGGCAGCGCGCTGTGCTTGAAACGTACCACTGCAACGGGGTACGTGGCTTCGAACGTCACTTCCTGCCAGTCGTCCTCTTTCAGTTCCCGGATCCATTGCTGCCCGCCGGATTCGATTTTCAGGGCAAAACCCTGGTCGAGCACGCGCTTGTTGGCGGCTATGGCGGGTTCCACGTAACTGGCGCCGTCCCGGTTGCGGACTTTAACTTCCTGCTTGCCGTCGTTCCACAATACCGTTTTGGGGTCTATGCCTTCGCGGGGATCGTTGTAGACCTGCCAAAGCCACAGGCGGCCGTCGCCACCAAGGTATACCGTTCCGGCATGCAATCCGCCGGCCGGCATGCCGATAAATCTCAGTTCGTTGGCGGATTTGCGGTATACGGTGGCCTCTCCGCGTGCATACAAACTTTTGACCCAGGCCGCATCGATCGACTTATCGGCCGGGATATTATGGGTGGGCTGAAGCACGCCCTGGTAGGGCTTCTGCGTGGCCGCCAACGCCGGGATGCGCAGGGTGAGGAGACCTGCCGCCGCAAGTCCGCTTTGCTTCAGGAAATTTCTTCTGTGGATGGTCATGTATGGTGGCTGATTAACTGGTTATTTCCGGGAAAAACGTGGGACCGGATCAATGACAAAATAGCAAACCTTGTGCGGATACACCCAACAACCGGAATTTACCGCTATTAAATGTGAAAAAAGCATTAACCGAAAACCGGTTTGCACGATAAATCTCCAACGGATTTCACCAGGAAATATTATTGCCGCATCCGCATCAAATCAGTAATTTCGGGAAGTAACCTCAAAATACTCAACGCATGTCCGTCTTTGCCCTGCTCGTCGGCGTTTCCGCCTACCATCCCGATTCCGGCGTATCCGGATTGAACGGTTGTCTGAACGATATAAAAGCCATGCACGACCTGCTCCGCAACCGGTTTCCGGACGATCCTCCCGGCCATGTGCGTATCCTGCTGAACGAAGGCGCTACCCGTAGCGCGGTGATCGCGGCATTCCAGGAGCATCTTTGCAAGAATACCGCCATCCGCGACAATGACACCGTCCTGTTTTATTACAGCGGCCACGGCAGCCACGCCCCCTCGGCACCGGAATTCCTGGCCCTGAACGAAGACAGCCAGGGGCAAGACGAAACGCTCGTGTTGTACGACAGCCGCCTGCCCGGGCACTTCGACCTGGCCGACAAAGAACTGGCGCTGCTGCTGTCCCTCGTCCCCGAAAAAGCGCATACCGTCGTGATCCTCGATTCCTGCCATTCCGGTTCCGCCACGCGCTCGCTCAAAACCCTCCAGCATTCCGGGCTTCCGAAATATACCAACGATGCCGATATCCCACGCAGTTTATCCGATTACCTGCATGCCGGTGGCGTGAGTTACGCGGAGATGCAGCGAAACGGGAAACTGGAAGTGCCCCGCTCCCGGCACCTGCTGCTAGCCGCCTGCGGGCGTAACGAGCTGGCGTATGAAGACGTGGCGGCGAGAGGCGTTTTCTCCGGATGGATGACGCGGCTGCTGCTGGAATCGTCCGGCGGGTTGTCGTACGCAAAGCTCCACGAATCCCTGTACGCCGCGATCAGGAAGAACGCCAACGCACAAACGCCGCAGCTCAAGACATACGGCGGCTTCAATCCCGACCAGTTTTTCGGGCGGCCAGACAGCGACGCGTCTGCCCCATTGCTCATTGCGCGATTCTCGGAAAACGAATGGGTCGTGAACGCCGGCGCGCTGCACGGGATCCCGGCCGACAGCACGGCGTTCTCCCGGGCGCAGGTGCTGCTGTACAAAAATGCCGGCAGCCAGGCGCCTGACTTTACGACGTCGATCATCCGCGTGGGACTGACCGATTGCGTGCTGCGCGTGCCGGAAGGCGCGGATGCGGGCGCCCGGTATGCCGCGTCCATCATCAACCTGCCCCCGCGCCTCAGTATATTTATTTCCGGAGATGCGGCGGAAGCCGTGAAAGCGCTGCTGCCGAAAGACCCCGCAATATATTTCCATACCGATGCCGGACAATATTTCGATTACCGGCTGGATACATCGGACAGTCAAATTAAAATCCTCGACAAACACACCGGCAACCTCGTGCATGGCGTGGTGGGCGTCGAGGCCGAACACTGTCACTATATCGGCAAGGCCCTGGCGCAGATCGGGAAATGGCGCGCGCTGGAAAGCATGCACAATCCGCAGACGGCCATCCCGAAAAAGAATATCGAGCTGAACGTGCAGCTGATGGATGAAGACGGGAACTGGGAATCCTGCACTGGCCAGGAAATCACGGTCGACATTACGGAATCCCGTCCCGAAATCCCTTTCCGCATCCGGCTGGCCAACACTTCGCAGGTGGAATACCACGTGGCGCTCTATCACCTCTCTCCTGCTTTTTCCATCGACAAACAATCGCCGGACACGGATGCGAGCGTGTTGCGGAACGGCAAGGCAATTGCGTTGAAATGCAATCCCCTGAACGATTTCATCACTTTCATGCTCACAGAAGACGATGTGAACGAAGAAACCGAAATCTTCCAGCTCGTGTACGCGCTTTTCCCGTTTTCGGATTATTTCGTGGAGGAATCGCAGGAACTGAAACGGGAAATGGTGACGCTGGACACCGTGAAATCGCGCGGGCTCGGCGACAGCAATAAAAAACATTTCAGGAAGGATTGGGATACGCAAACCCTGCGCATCCGCATCGTCCGCAACGGCCAGCGCATCGAAAAGGGAAAGCAATTCGACAATGGTCTTATTTCCATCACGTCGACGTCGGGATTCGGGGCGGATGTGACCGTAACGCCCACGCATACCGGCGCGAAAGGACTGAATCCCGCGCAGGAATTGCAATCGCTGTTCGATGCCGACGCGTTCACTTTATTACCGGTGGCGCCGCCTACGCGGGGCGCTCCCGTCAACACCGTCGTGGAATTGACGCAACTGGCAAACGAGGCTTCGCTGAAAGACGCACCGCTGGAAATCCGCGTCCGCCAGCCGATCGGGGAAAACGAGGCGGTGGTGGCCCTTACGATGCAAAACGGGATCGTGGTGCCGCTGGGGTTCCTGGAGCCCGATGCTTCGGGAAACCACCGGATGTACGTGCATCATGCGCCCGGGGAGCCGGACGAGCGGCGCGCCGCCGGTAAAAGCCCCGTGCGCGCGCTGTGGTTCTGTTTGCTGAAAGTCGTTTTCCGGCGCGACAAGGAAATCTTCAAACTCCGCTACCTGCTATTCCCGGACGGCGAACCGGAATACGTTAAAAATAAAGTCGCGGAGAAAGTGGCACAATCTGACCGGATATTGCTCGTCATCCACGGGATTATCGGCAACACGAAATCCCTGTCCGCCAACCTGTCTTCCCTCCTTACCGACAAAAAATACGACTGCATCCTCACCTTCGATTACGAAAACCTCAATACCGACCTTGAAGATATCGCCGCCAAACTGCTGGACCGCCTGCAGGAAAGCGGCGTTTCCGCCAACAAGCCGATCGACATCCTGTCGCACTCCATGGGCGGGCTGATCAGCCGATATATGATCGAGGAATTGGGTGGCGACAAGCTGGTGAAGCGGCTCATAATGGCCGGCACGCCCAATGCGGGATCGGCTTTCGGGAACATCGAAGACGTCCGCAAGTGGACCAACCGCGTGCTGACGCTGGCCTGCAATTATGGGAAACAGTTCCTCGGCGCCTGGGGGCCATTCCTGGAGATCGTTAATAAAGGCTTATCGGCGGCGGGCTTCATCACCAATACCCTTGGCCAGATGGACGTGGGGTCGGATTTCCTGGTGGCGCTCAACAAGGGGCCGAAACCGCCCATCGCCACCCGTTACTACATCCTGGCCGGCGATTCGGCCAAATACAAGCTGGAAGCGGAAGATACGGGGCTGATGGAGAAGATCGAACTGGCGGTGGGAAAGATGTTGTATTGGAACACGCCCAACGATATCGCCGTGAGCGTCGAGAGTATCCAGACCGTGCCGGCCGCGTATGTGGCCGAATCGATCGAGACGGGCGCGCACCACCTCAATTATTTCGATTACAACAGCAGTATTAAAATTTTGAAAGAGATGATGGACTAGATCAGCGGCAATACCACTTCCATGGCGGTCCCACCTTCCGGGCGGCGCCGCGCGAAGATGTGCCCCTGATGGTTTTCCACGATTTTCTTGCAGATCGCGAGCCCGATGCCCGTGCCCGGGTATTGCTGGCGGTTGTGCAGCCGTTTGAAAATGGCGAATATCTTGTCGACGTATTGTTCTTCGATCCCGATCCCGTTGTCTTCCACTGAAATTTGCGCATAAGGCCTGTTTTCGGGCAGATTGAACCGGATCGCCGCTTCCGTGGGGGCGATAGGTTGGCTTTGTATCCTTATTTGAGGTATTTCCGTCGAGAATTTCAATGCATTACCCAGCAAATTGGCGAACAGCTGTCGCAATTGCGTGGGTTCGCCTACGATGACCGGCAAATTCTCCAGTAATACGGTTGCTTTCTTTTCGGTGATGGTGCTTTCGAAGTCCGACAGCACATCACTCAGTACTTCGTTGAGGTCCGTTTCCGCGGGTTTGCCTTCGGCGTTGGAGAGGCGGGAATAGTTCAGGACATCGCGGATGAGGGTAGACATGCGGCGGGCCGAGTCGGAGATCTTGTCGAAGTATTTGTCGAACGCCTGCCCGTCGCCCGGGTTTTCCCGGATCATATCGATGAAGGTCTGGATCTTGCGGAGGGGCTCCTGGAGGTCGTGTGAGGCGATGTAGGCGAATTCTTCCAGGTCGCGGTTGGATTTGCCCAGGCGTTCGTTGGTTTTGATGAGTTCTACGGTGCGTTGCTGCACGGTGCGTTCCAGGTGCAATTCGGCTTCTTTTTCGGGGGTGATGTCGAGCAAAGTGCCGAGGAGGCGTTCCGGGCGGCCATCGCGCCCATGGAAGTATGCGCCGCGGACCCTTACCCAACGGTGCTCATGATCTGCCGGGCGGACGATGCGGTGCACCGCGTCATATTCTCCCCCGGCGTTCTTTTCCACGAGGGCTTTGAGTTGCAGGAGGGCGCGGGTGTTGCCGACGGGGTGCAGGAGGGCTTCCAGGGTTTGGAGGTCGGCCACGGAGCCGATATCGAGCCCGAGGATGACGCGGCATTCGTCTGAGCAGGTGACGAGCCCGGTGCGGAGGTCTACTTCCCAGACGCCGAGTTTGGTGGCGGAAACAGCCATGCGGAAGCGTTCTTCGCCGAGGCGGAGGAGCAGTTCGCCGCGTTTCTGGCTGGTGATGTCCCGCGCGATCTTGGAGGCGCCGATGATGGTGCCGGAGGCGTCGCGGATGGGGGAAATGGTGAGGGATATATTGATGATGCGGCCGTCGCTGGTGACGCGTTCCGTTTCGAAGTGGTCGACCCTTTTACCGGCGGCGAGTTGGCGGAGGATGGCGGGCTCTTCGTCTTGCCGGTCGGCCGGGATGAGCGTGGAGATATGTTTCCCGATCATTTCATCGGCTTTGTACCCGAAGATGCGTTCGGCGGATTTGTTCCAGGAGGTGATGATGCCCTGGAGGGTTTTGGAGATAATCGCATCGTCTGACGACTCCACGATGGCGGCCAGGTGTGTGAGGCTTTCGTTCTGGAGGCGTTGGGCGGTGAGGTCGGTGATCAAATTGATGCCTCCGGCCAGGCCTCCGTCCTCATTGAAGAGGGGTTTGGGATTGGGGAGGATGTATGACCGGGTGCCGTCTGGCCGTTCGATGATGATTTCTTCTCCCTGGACGGGCTTGCCGGTGCTGAGGCATATGGCCATGGGAAAGGATTCCGGGTCTATGGGGGTGTGGCCGTCGAGCTGGAAGGCTTTGTGGGCGCCGCAGTATCGGGTTTTTCCGATGGGGGGTTCGTGGCCCCAGAGTTTGGCGGCGGCGGGGTTGTAATGGAGGATGAAACCGTTATGATCGGTGAGGTACGCAGCGGTGGGGATGCTGTTGATGATCTGGTGATTGGTGGTATTGTTGTTTTGTGAGGGCATGGTTTGATATGGGTGCGGTGTGGGGGGAAGGTAATGAATTTTTGGGGGATGGATAGCTGATTACGGGAAGGAAGTGGGTTTACAGACGAAGGCGAGCTGGGGTCTAGACCGCGTGGTATGGCGTTGGTGATCGTTCGGGAAGGAAGACCGGCCTGTACTTGAGGTGGACTTGATGCGGAGGTCTCGTGGCGTCCAACCAAACCGGAACAAAGTCAATGCAATAAAGAAAGTCGCAAAATTAACTCATGGGAATGCCATCCGAAGGAGTTATCCTATCGTCTAAATTTGTGATCCTATAACTTGATAATGAATTTTTTATAACAAAACCCCAGCGCTATGGCGTTGTGTTATTCCCGTTGCACGCGGGATTGCGGGGCAACTAACTCCTGGGGAAGCTCTGGTTGCTGAAGGTATAATTTTCTGCAGGGATGTGTTTTAACGGAGATGGCATCCTTCTCCTCTTCCACTACGGCGATGATATCGGCGGCTTGGCATTTCCGGCTGTAGGAAAGCCCATCGGGCAGGTAGGAGCGGATTTGCAAGGTTACTACCAGCGTCCCTTTGCCGGGGACGACAATAGGCATTTCGGCTCCGGGGAACGGCTGTTTCGGGTCGATGTGGAGCACGGAGCTGTCTGAACCGGTCACTCGCCTGTTGGGGAAATCGATGCGGGTGGCGATCAACGTTACTTCGATCATTTCGGTTTTGCCCAAAGGTAGAATCTGTTGGGCGGGGATGTGGAGTTTTCCGTCTTTGGAGAATATGGGGCGGCTCTGGAAGAACTTTTCGATGCCGGTGGTTCCGTTGAACTGGAAGCTGGTCAGGCCGGCATGGTTATTTCTACCGGCTTTCAGGATGGCGCTGTTTAGGCGGTTGACGAGGGTTCCGTCAACATGAATATCCAACGCCGGGGTGATGGCGTTACGGATGAAGGCGCCATTTCGGCTTGCGGCGCCGAACAGCTTTGCGGCCTGACGGGTGCCTTCGGTCTGGCGGACGGTTTCGGGCCGGGTGCGCAGGAAGTGTTTTCCGCCGCGGCTGTAGGCAATGATATTGCCCAGCTTGCCGGTGAAGGTGATGATGGAATTGAGTGTTGCCATAACTTTTGGGTTTTGTTGTTAGGGAATTTACGGAAGTGTGGGGGGATGTTTTATTGGTTTGATTGCGATTCTTCTAAGGTAATCAGCCTTGGGGTTCGAAGATTTGCAAAGTGGATCGTGATGGGGTTGGATGGTGTCTAAGGGAATCTCGATGGGGGTTGGAGGATTTCGAAATTTGGGGGCTTGGGATTTGGGGGTTGGGTTAAAAAAGTACCCCCCGCCGGCTGAGGGGCGAGGGGTCTGGAAATCTGAGTTTTATGGACACCAAAGGTTATAGAAATTTCGCATGGACGTACAACCGTGGATGTTATATACAAAACTGTCGTGTTTCATAGTATGTGAATGTTTATTATTTGTTAATGCCCTGCTCTGATTTCTCGATGGGGGGTTGGAGGATTACGAAATCGGGGGGTGTAAGGGATTTTGGCTATTAGGGCATGGGGTTCATTGGAGTGACATGGCAACCTATTTCAGGACGGGGCACTGGGTTAAAAAAGGCCCCCCGCCGGCTGAGAGGCGGGGGCTGGTGAATATGTAAACTGGGACACCAAACGGGTTGGGGCACCAACCCCTAGGGGTGGGTGGTCGGGGGTGGATGGTGGGTGGCTACCAGCCGGGGTTTTGTTGCATGCCGGACATTTGTATTACATCATCCGGAAACGGAAATGTATACTGATAACTATTAGGTTTCAAAGTAAATACGTTTCCATTGACATTCCGCGAAAACGTTTGTTCAAAGCCACGCTCTTTGTTTAATCTCCGTAAATCGCTCCATCTGACGAGCCGAAATACCAATTCCTTTTTTCTCTCACGTAATACAATATTCAATGCTTCCTCAGTATTACCTGCTGTCATGTCTGTAAATGTACCGAGCCATCGATTCTTCAATAAAAAGTTAATATCCTTCATTGCAACATCAATATTGCCCTTTCTTGCATTACATTCCGCCCGAATCAAATAAAGCTCATCGGTGGCAAGCCCACAGTAGAACGTCTCAAATCCTCTTCCACTATAGCATCCCTTATATAAAATGTTTCCCGTAGTTGCATCAACTTGAAAAAAAACTGACTTTCTTAAATCACTATCATCGTAACTTTTATAAAAGACACTATCAATGTTTAATCTTGAATATAACGTCCCTGGGTACGACAAGGCCCTGTTGTAATATATAATTTCGTCATTAAATCCAATAAAAGGATTTAAGTTATCACTGTAATTTAAGTCTCCATAACTAATCAATTTGCCAGAAATTCGAATTGCTTTATCTGCATTATCTGACGCCTTTGTATAGTCTCCGATAATTAAATAACACCTGGCCAGCAACGCATATACTGCCCACTTGGAAGCGCGTGTTTTATACTGAGGTAAGTCTGGAAGAAGTGGCAATGCATCTTGCAAATCGCTTAAAATCCTTTCATATGTTTCCTGAACAGTGCTCCTAACACTTCTTACACTAATATCGGACTCAAGTTTAATCGGAAGACCTAATTTCAACGACTTGGTTTCTTCATTATAAAATGGAACAAAAGTCTGTGCGAGATCATAAAATGTGTAGCCTCTAAGAAAGAGAGCTTGCCCTTTTACATTATCATAAAAGACAGGATCTTCCTCCCTCTTATTTTTCTCCAACACTTCAAGCGCAAGATTAGCGATATACACTTTCCCATATCCACCCAAGGCGCTGGCCTGCTGCCATTCTCCAACATTTAATATGGGGCCATCTTTTGTCCAAGTGTATGCAAGCCTTTCCACATTATTCAGCTGACGTGAGTTTTCATCTTTAATAAAAAGATAATCAGTCGAAATCTCTCTTAGACTAGGCCCCTGAGTATTAATCTCTGGATTATCAAGTAATGCCTGAAGATCCTCGACCGTGGTAGGCGTGGAAATATTCTGATTTGATTTTACATCAAACAAATCATCAAGTGAACAACTAGACGTTGCAAACACGATAAATAGAATAAGCGAATTATAAAGTAGTCTCATGAACGTGAAGCATTTAAAAATTTACAGATATACCGAGCGCATAACTTTTAGGGGCAGGCATTGAACCATAAGCTATGGCGTCCGGGTCAATACCTTCATCATTTGCACGCCAGATCACTCCCAGATTCGACATATAAAAAAATGCCTCTGCCCCCTTTACTATTTTTAAAGTCCGAACTAGCCTCTTTCCAAAATTATATCCTAATCGTATATCATGAAATCGTATATGATCGCCCTTTTCAACTAACACATCTGAGTACTGGTATGCAAGTTCCCTGTTATAATCCGAAAAATCCGGAACCGAAGGAACAACTGTATTTAACTCATCACCCTTTTGCTTCCATCTTTTCCCATAATCAGCATGACCGCTCCTCGATCCAAGCAAAAGGTTGAAGTAATTAATTGATGGACGAGAAAAATAATAGCCGAACTTATATGTAATCAAAAAAGAAAGCGTTAGCTCTCGCCAGCTCAGATTATTAATTAAAGAGCCAGTAAATTTAGGATTCCTGGTACCGTGATACACCAGATCCTCCGCTTTCAAATTTGAAAGCTTATTTACACCAGTAATTGTATCGCTAGCAAAAACTCTTGGGGCCCCATTTACTGGATCCAAGCCAGCAGATCGATAAGTAAATAATGAATATCTGGGATATCCTATCACATCGATATTTCCATTAACGACGCTTGCAGCTGTTCTAACACTTAAATCGTCGTAGGACTTGACTTTACTATTACTATAATTAAAAATAAAACTAGTTGACCACGAAAAATTCTTCCCTACAACATTTGTTGAATTCAACACGACATCCCATCCCTTAACCCTAATCTTCGCACCATTGGCTAAATAACTGAGAAATCCAGATGTCGGATCGACAGGCATATTTCCCATTAAATCCAATCCATACTTCGAATAATGCTCTACACTCCCTGATAAACGGCCCCCAAATAAACCAAAATCAACTCCCACATTAACAATTTTAAATCGCTCCCATTTCAAATTAGGATTGTTCGGCGTTATCAATTGTCCCCATTTCAAACCTCCTCTTAACGGAATTCCAAAATTATCAGTCCGGTTGTTGAATGTGGCATAGTGAGTTGCTGCCGATACAGCCTGTCCAGTAAATCCATATGAAGCACGAAGTTTCAAATTTGAAACCCAGTCAGCCCCAAAAAACTGCTCATCCTTAATATTCCAACCAATACCAGCACTCCACAAAGGTTGTTTCCTGACATTAGCTTTTACACCAAAATTATTTGATTGATCAATTCTCCCACTAGCAGAAAGAAAATATCTATTCTGATAAGAATAAATAGCATTTCCAAAAATACTTCCAAATCTAAACAAACTATTAAACGGCATCTTTGGCTGATCCAAACTAAAAATGCCATTAGGGCGAGCAGGATAGGTCTCCAAAGTATTAACAGGCTGGAAGGTATTGCTATTCTTATTAAATCCATACATATCCAAAGATGTCGTCTCTGTTTTTGTCTCCCTATACTCCACTCCACCTATCGCTTTAATATTGTGGTTGCTCCAACTTTTGTCCACTGACAAGCTACCGCGCGCTCCCCAATTTCGAAAATCTTGAAAACTCCTTCTCACAAAATCACCTTTGGGCCAAGGAAAAATCAATTGACCATTATCGTTTACATTCATAGTCGAGTTAACTCCATTCCTCACAATCCAACTATCAAACTCGTTTACATCATTTATTGTTGTACGGGTAGCTTGCGACTGATACTGAAGTTCAGCTTTAAGCCATCGCAATACTTTATACTTTAAACTGAAGTTAATTCTGTTATCATTTGCTGTAGTAGTATTATAACTTTTATTCAGATCTTGAAATGGCTTGTAATGCCAATCCATTAAACTGGGATACTTCGCGGTATCAACGTAAGCCATCCGGTAGTACAATGGTATAGCCATTGCCTTACCATCTCCGTCCGCCACCAAATCATAAGGAGAAAAGTTCTCCTGCACATATGTAGAATAAGAAATATTTGAGGCATCGGAAGTCAGCCTACCAATGAAAATACCAGCGCCTACTTCAATTTTACTAGTAACCTTATAAACACTTTTCATATCAAGTGATAACCTATCATTCCTGGATCCTCTATTCTCACCACTCATTAGATCATAACCTACCGAGGCATAGTAATTGACCTTTTCACTACCCCCAGATATGTTCAATGCATACTGCTGTTGCAGCGCCTTTCGTTGCAAGTACTTTCGCAAATTGTGTCGATTATCCACGTCCCCAAGTGCACTAAGCTTATCTAATGTAGCTGGATCTGTCGTTGGATCTGCTGCTCCGTCCTTTCTTGATTTCAATAATATCTCAACAGCTGTAGACGCTACAGGAAAATAGTTGAACATTGGAAATAAATCGTCATAAAGATCATACACCCCCAATTTAAATTGCGACACATCAAAATCAATCATGCTCTTTGATGACATTCTGGGAATATAGAATGAATTACTCTTTTCCGTCAAAGTTGTATTTGCCACAAAAGTAATTTGAGGAGGGAGATTATATTTGCCCTTTTTAGTTGTGATGACAATAACTCCATTTCCGGCCAGAGAACCCCAAATTGCCGCGGCTGCGGCATCCTTTAGTACTGTAATTGATTCTACATCATTGGGATTGATGTTAGAGATATTACCTTCATAGGGGAAATTATCAAGCACAATCAAAGGTTTGGTTTCATTTTTAAATGTTGCTATACCATGAATTACAAAATCATCAGCGCCATTCGTTCTATTTACAGCCAAACCACTAGTAACACGCAGTATCCTATCAATAATGTTACTGCCAGGCTGCCTGTTAAGTATCTTATTATCTAATTTATAAACACTTCCGGTCATTCTATTCTTGTCCAATTCCTGATACCCTGTTGATACGACCTCCACATTCTTTAATTCTGTTACTTGCTCACTTAACTCAACTAATACATCCGCGATTCTTCCATTTACTTTTATTTTCTGCGATTGATAACCAATGCAACTGATATACAAAATACCAGGAACTGCAACATTTGATAATACTGACGTTCCATCATCATTTGTAATCCCGTTAACACCATTCAACAAAAGACTCACCTCTGAAACCGGCTTTCCTGTTGCGTCTTTCACTACAACTGTAAGCTGTCTCATAATTGACTTTTTGGGAACAGAATCCAATTTGCTCCAATCTGCTAATTGCTCTGCATCTGGTGCAGTACCTTTTCTCAATATTATGCTTTTACCCTGAATGATCCAGCTGATCGCTCTATCAGAAAAAAGCAACGTTAGTACTTTTTGTAATTTCTCATCCTTAACGTGTAATGTTACTTTACCAATGTCAGCTACTACACGTTGAGAATAGTAAAAAGTATATCCGGTTTTTACCTCGATTTCCCTTAGCACCATTGATACCGGTAATTCGCGCACATTAATTGAAATGCCTGGGGTATCCTCATTCCTTTGTCCGGAAAATGCCTCCAGCGCAACGCAAACAAAAAATGTTGCAATAAATGCGCATAAAATGTAATTCTGCTTCATAATTCACCTGTTGTATAGAATAATTTATGCCACTTCATCTTAAGCCGGAATGAAGAATATCGTCTATGTGTGAAATTCTTAATAAAACTGAATGTCCCCGGTTAGGCATTTGTTAACAAATTGAATATAAATCTCCCTCGATTCCGTTAACCCATTCCTAAGTTTTCCCGTCTTTAATACACTGAGTTCGCCAAACTTAAAAACACAACTCAATGAAAGTCAACATACTGATAGCATTCTTCTCAATACTCGTACCTGGATTAAATAGAACGTTTGCGCAATCTAGTCACCTAAATGATGTTACATCTGCTGCATCTGAGGCAATTCAGATTAAGTATCGTCGCTTATTCACTGGAGAAACTCTTCCTTCAGTCGACTTTACCTTCAATGACGTTAAAAACTATCCCCAAAACCAATTAAAGTGGAGCGATTTAAAAAAAAACAAGCTTATAATACTTGACTTTTGGTCAAAATACTGTTCTTACTGCATATCGGCCATGCCCAAAATGGAAGAGTTGCAAAACAAATTCCAAAAAGACATTCAGATTATACTTATAACAAAAAATACGAGAGGAGAACTAAGCGACCTATTCAACAGGTCGACTAATTTGAAGAAATCAAAACTCCCAATGATATTTGGGGATTCTCTTTTTTACGATGCTCTCTTTCCGCATGGTGCGGAACCATATCATGTCTGGATAGATCAAAAGAATAAAATTGTGGCCACTGTCGCATACTCACAAACAACTGAAAAAAATATAGAAACTTATCTCAACGGCAAAAGTCCTCAGTTAAAAATAAGGAATGATAAACTCTATTTCCCGATCGAACTAAACGACCCAACCAAATCCTTGTTTAGCTTTGAAGGAGGGCGGCTAATTAAAAACCTCCTCTATTATTCTCCCAAACTATCGATACAAGATTCCCAAAAAGTGATTACAACCAAAGTTTACCTGGATGAATTATCCTATCCTGGCCTTAAGGAATATTCGGCATTTTTCCTTGAAGAACCCGGATATAGCATTATTCCAGCACTTGGCTTTCAAGACAAATTAGTTGATAGCTCAAAAAATGTGAAGGGGATAAGATATTTCAACACCATGCTTGAGTCTTTCATTAGAGAAGCATACTCTACCATATTTGAAAAAACGGAACGTCCAATTAAAAATAGCTTCGGTGAAATAATAGTCGATACAAGTGCTTACAACCTACTTCCTCCTAAACAATTCCCCACAATATCCACAACTGAAGTGGCAAGTGAAAGTAGCCGCCTCGAGCTGAACTCAAAACGATACTGCTATGAACTCGTAGTGCAAAACTATTCTCAAGAAGTACTACGAAACAATCTCAAAATAGACATTGAGAATTGCTTCGGACTTAAAGCTAAATTAGTGAAACGGCCTTACATCCAATATAAGCTAGTCTGTATTGACTCTAAAAAAATATCTCGTATGTTCTCTAGCAATATTGATAGTACAATCCCAACAACACGGTCCCAAAATAAAACAACGAACTATATTAACATACCGTGGAGAGGAATAGTAAATGATCTTGAACTTCAAAACATTTTTTCGGGAAGAACATTTATAGTTGATTCAACTGGCATAAGCGACAATCAAAATGTTAATTTAAACCTACTGGGAACCAGGAATCTTAATGATAAAGAAAATCTAAAGAATCTAAACAAACAGTTAGACAAATTCGGGATAACCATCAAAGAAGAGGAAAAAACAGGAGATTTCGTTCTAATTTATTCAGATATAAAAAGAAAACAATAAAAACCATGAAGATCTTACTCGTATTACTTTTATTTATTTCAGTATCACATTTTGCCAAATCTCAATTATCAGATAATGGCTTCACCATGGAATGTGAATTTGAGGGCCTCCCTGATAATACAAAGGTATTTCTCAAAACCCAAAATAGCGATACAATTGCACGTACCACTTCGAATGGCTCAAAGTTTACTTTTCAAGGAAAACTCTCATCGAATGGAGAATTTCATTTTATTCACTTTGATCACAATGTTTTTAACAAAGGAACCTTAGCCATTTTCGTAAAGAATCAACATTTAAAGATAAAAGGAACAATTGGCAAGAGAGAGGTGACAGTTTTAGGAATTCCCGAACAGACTGAATATGATTCAGTAATGAAGGAAGAGCGGGATCATCTTTCAGTATTTAACCAACATCTCCGTAAAGTAGACGAGTTTGTACAAACTATCCAATTCGATAGTTTAACAAATGAACCTATAAAAGTTTCAGATAAAGTAATCCTTGACTCAATAAAAACACTAACCGTAAAATTAATGGTGGATAGGGACAACGAGATCAAGAAATGGATTTCGGCACATCCAAATTCCCTTCTTACCCCTTACATCATGGAAAAAACGTTACGAATAGAGAATTTATCCTTCCTTGACTCAATGTATAACGCACTATCCACAGAAGCCCAAAATAGTTATTATGGAAAAAGAATGAAAAAGGAACTAAAGTATGCGGGAACCTACTTAAAAATTGAATTAGGGGAAATATTTCCGAACATACCTATAATTGACTCGTCCGGAAATGCTACAAACATTCATGAAGTAATAAAAGGGAACAAATTAACACTTATAGATTGTTGGGCATCCTGGTGCAAACCATGTAGAGCCCAACTTCCTCTTCTCAAAGAAGTCTATTCAAAATTTAAGAAAGATGGGTTCAACATTCTGGCCATTTCCTCAGACAGAAGTGAAATAGCCTGGAAAAAAGCGGTAGTTGAAGACAAATCAAGTTGGAATCATTTTATCGAGTCTAAAGAAAATCCCTTTAGCAAAATGTGTAGTATTGAAGGAATTCCAAGTTTCATCCTGTTAGATAAAGACGGAAAACTGCTTGCCTTTGATGCGGGCATGTCAATGATTGGAAGACTAGGCAAACCAATTCAAGGCGAAAATCTTCCTACTGCGGTAGAAAACGCCTTAAAAAAGCAATCCAAGCAGTAACCTTCTAAATAATCTGTGAGACAACTATGATTGAATTACATATCTCGCACATAATCCACCGTCAAACAATATGATCCAACTATCGCCAAGCACTTTAAAATCTGTAACACTTTTGTTCACGGGCTTCCTTAGTCTTTTGCTTCCCAGATACCTTCCGGTAGACGTTTCGTACATATCTATGGATAAATATTTAATAAACTCAGATAAACTTTCATTATCCGCTCGAAGTCCAGATATTACATAGATATTATTATTACCAACTGCAACATGTTTATTAACAACCGACCTGGGCCTTGTGGCCATAACTTTGGTTGTGCCACCTTCATTAACTAAGTCGATAATAACCTTATTAGTTAAAGTCGTATCTATTGTATGATTCTTATAAACCAGGTTTAATGCAGTATCCAAACAGTATATTGAATTTTGAAACATTTGAACAAAATACAATCTATTGGTAGATTTATCAAACTTCAAAATACCGTCTGAATCAAACCCTCCATATTGTTGAGCACCGACAACTTGGGCTTTATGAATCGACCTTCCAGATTTGGCATCTATTACTTGAAATATCTGCTTAGTTTGGCTATCATCTATACTTCTGATAACCAACTTATCCTCAGAAAGTTGCACCATTCTTGTTATTAACTCCGACTCCAGCTTCACCGAATCCATAACCGATGTACTAAAATTACCCTTTAGCAAATACGCATAGCTCACCACATACATATAAACATTTGGAGAGTCTACAAATGTATTCGGACTTACGAAATCCTCGCCAGCCGACACGCCGAATACCAAAGTATCTAAAACATTAAAATTATAGTCATATTTAAGGACCCATTGTGGACTTTTACCGGACAGGAAAAGACTAGTATTCGTATTCCCACTGATTGTAGTTATGTGTTCTCCTAACGATTTCTCAACCTCCGGATTAACAATCTCCCCAATCAACCTTCTGTCAAACCCATTATTCTCCTTATTTGGTAAATCCGCAGATTGAAGAATAATAAACAATGTACCAGCGGCTCCCAATATCATCAGAATAAATATGATAATAAATTGTTTCTTCATTTCAGTAATTGTTAGTATTAATTAATCTAAATCGTTAAATGAAACACAAATTATTTTCATCGGGACAAATTGCTAGTCCAGGTCAAACTAAAATACTCTGCACTGAAAGTGCAGAGGTTTGGGTATGCCGGACTAAAGTCCTACTCCAGCATTAAATTTTCAGCATTAGCACCTGGGTCATCCTTGTGGTGATCCAGGTATTCTTGCACCA
>NZ_RXLO01000010.1 GCF_003958645.1 Chitinophaga rhizosphaerae | reverse complement strand
CGTAACAAACGAGTGACAAGAAAAACGTAAACAAAGGCAAAGAAAGCTATATCATGAACAAGTGAAACTCGCTACCACCGCACTAAAGACAACAAACAGCTAACGAAAGAAAACAATGTTACTTCCCAATATTGAAATTAGCGATAAACTCGTCCAGGGTTTTTTCAAGACGAAAATTGCCGATTTTGTAAAGCAGTCCCTGATAACCCTTTCAGCTAACCGGGAGCTGGTCAAAAAGTTCGATCCGGTAATCGCGTTGATGGAAACATCCGTGAGTAACATAGGGGATGTCCCCAATCCCAAGCCAGGGGTTATGACCGAATATTATAAGGAAAGGGTTGTCAAAATTGCAGATGGGCATGGCCTTCACACAACAATTTCTTTGGTAGAGAAGGAATACGACGCACAAAAACACGAGTTCAAGGAAAAGTCAGTTACCAAGAAAGGTGTGTTGCAGTTCCGCCGTTATGACCCGGTCACTGTTTTTGCGAGTACCGGAGTATTTTGGGGAAATACAACTCTCAACGGCTTTGGTGTGGATAAGGACATGAAAGTTACTGCCGATGATATACAGAAGGATCATGTCGTAACGGCTGCATTCCTGAATTTCAGTTTTGTACCCAGCAAATACGCTTCTCCACTTCTCCAGATCGGAATAGATCCCACAAAAAAGCGGCCATTCATGCTGCTAGGTGGCGGATTGGCAGTACCTGTCGCACGACTTGCATTGACCGCAGGTGGTATCTGGACCTGGCAGCCTAGACTTGATAAATTGCACGAGAATGAAGTTATCGAGTCTACGACAAAGCTGGAACAGGATATCAAGTACTCATTTTCAGGCACACCTAAGGGATGGTATTTTGGTGTACAATATAACTTTTGATGATACAGGTCGAAGTTCAACAGAAGAAGTTACATGTTTTTCCTTACCGAAAATTATACCTGCGCAAGCAAATATAGGAGAGTAAGCACCGACCGGCCACCGTACTTGCAGAATATGCAGCTACGGTGGTGGTCTATCGGTGTATGTTACTAGATGCAAACATTTCCAAAGTACAAACGAAATCTGTTAACCCTCCTTGCGGATATTTCCAATGGCCAGGATTTAGCTAAATTATGGGAAGGAATGTCCACCGAATTAACTTTAAAAGATCACATTAGGGAGGCCCTGAAGGAAAATAAGGTATTCGCAAAATTTCTCGAAGACGCGGTTATTGTCACGACGGAGCGAATCGAGAAAAAGAACTGCAGCACAGAAGAAGTACTCTGGTTCGTTCTAAAATGAATCGATCATGCAAAGAGTCCCGGATCTGGAAGCGAGGTTGGTCAGACGGAGTAGTTCCGTGACTGATCGTCTGCTATTATTATTTAACCCGCAACATTCCGGGCAGCGAGTCACATTATAGGTAGTCTTTTAACAGGGCCTAACCCTAACGGGACCATGATGAAGACTGCGATAACCTACTATAACGATTAGATCGTGTAAAGCAACCATTGTACTTCGGAAATATTTAGTCATCCAGACTATTTTAGACTGCTCCACGAATATTTTAAGAAATTTGTTGGAAATATTTATCAAGTTCCTTAATCTTGCCCACACGTCTTCATTTTCTTGTCCTCACGTTTTCAGCCAACCAATCTCACATTCTGCGCCCGTCCATGAACAGCGTTTATTTGCGGGCATAACCTAACACAACATAACAATTGCTTATGAAGGCCCCTTTTTGGGTAATGCTGATCGTCAGCATGTATCCAACCATTATGCGCGCGCAAAACGCGACGCAACGGTCCGCAACGGTCAATCCATTGTCTATGCTTGAGCAATACGCGTCCAGGGCAACGTCGTTTGCTTCCAAAATCAAGCAATCAAGTAAAAGCATACTTGATCGATCCTTTCGATTTGAGCGACGGCTCGCAGACAGAATAGGTCGAAAAGACACTGCCAAGGCTGCGCAAATGCGCTGTGAAATGGCTCGTCGATATGATGAGCTTGAAAAAATCATCAATGACAGCGCTGTACTAGATCCCATGCACTCTCTTTATGTTCCTACTCTGGATTCCGCAGCTGTCTTATTGAAGCTCTTTGAGTCTTTTCCACTTACCCCTGCACAACAGCAGACTTTACAACAGTTACAACAGCGAATGAACGAGCTGCAACAAACCCTTACGCGTTCGAATTTACTCCAACAGGCATTGAGTGAAAGAGTTCGAACTCTTCGTTCGAGTGTGGGAAATCTAGGACTTCCTGATAATTTCAAAAGCATCACCAGGCAGATCTTGGCCTACAAAAATACTTTAGCTGAATACCGAGCCCTGGCCAACGAACCAGACAAGCTCCTTGCCAAATTGCTGCAATCGGCTGCAAGTAGCCGGTTGTTTGGTGATTTGTTTCGGCGCTACTCTATGCTAGCTGCCATTCTTCCGCCATCCCCCGATATTGCCATCCTGCCATTACAAGCTGGTACTATGCAGGTTCGGTCAGCCGTGCTGTCGAGCATGGGGCCAAACGCCGCCAGCGCATCTTTTGCCCAAAGCCTCCAGGGACAAAGCGCTGCTACCAATGTGCTGCAGCAAATCAAGGACAAGCTTGCCGCGCTGAAGCAAGACCGCAACCTGGATGAACCAGCCGATAAAGAGCCCGCCGATAGAAAGCGCCGTACCGGCATAAAGAAGCTGGAGCTTGGCACCAATTTTCAGACAGCAAAGTCTTCCCAATACTTTCCGACCACATCCGATATTGGCCTG
Source organism: Chitinophaga rhizosphaerae (assembly GCF_003958645.1). Classification (GTDB taxonomy): domain Bacteria; phylum Bacteroidota; class Bacteroidia; order Chitinophagales; family Chitinophagaceae; genus Chitinophaga; species Chitinophaga rhizosphaerae. Next base: position 216,433 of record NZ_RXLO01000010.1, on the reverse strand, counting down.
TCGCTGGGTTACCGGATGAACGAGCGAAGCACTTTCGGAATTGGAGCATCTTATAAAATGGGGTGGGGCAAAAGCATCCGGCATATTTCGCTCTCGCATGAGGGCCTGAGCCTTCGGAGCTTTCTCAACGCCAGGGTGAAGGGATCTTTTTACGCAACGGGCGCGCTGGAATATCACTATCAAAAGGCTTTTTCAGAAATGGCAAATCTGCCGGCCCTTCGAAAATGGCGACAGAGCGCCCTGCTAGGGATCATGAAGGATATGCCTTTGGGTAACCGCCTGCTAAAAAGAACTCAGTTCCAGTTACTGGTCGATCTACTAGCCATACAAACACCTTACCCACCCGTACAATTCCGGGTAGGTTATCAATTCTCAAAATAAAAAGCAAATGACAATGCATTATCGTTTGTTGCCCCTGATGTTGCTGGCAGCGACGGCCGGGCTTGCTCAACTGCCCGAGTCGCCGCAGGCGCCGCCCACACCCAATACCTTTTCGTTCATGCAGGTACAGAAAGTACCGATTTCCTATTTCACGGGTCTGCCGACCATTGAAATTCCCTTATGCGAAGTACCATATCGCGATCAGGGCATTAAGATGTCGCTAACTTATAATGCCAGCGGCTTCAAACCAGATCAACACGCCTCTTGGGTCGGGACGGGCTGGGCCCTGCGTGCAGGCGGCATGGTCACCCGACAGGTGAATGGTTTGCCAGACGAGTATTCCTTTGTCTATCAGGATGGCGTTCACCCTGGAAATTACTCTACCTACAACCTTGGCTGGCTAAAAAGGTCGCTGGGGACTCCCATTTCATATGGTGTAGACTTTTTAAGCGGTGGAGGGTATCATTGGGTCGATCCTCGTGATTTTGGACCTACTCCATATCAATATGTCCGGTATCCGTGGCCCCTTCCTTACAAGGGGAGTTTCCTTGGTAACAGCTGCAAAAACATAGCGAGAATATTTCGCTGGAATGTATCGATTCAGGAGGACAATACTATTTATGAGGGGACGAAAGATGTGCAATCCGACGAATATTCATTTTCCATGTTCGGCTATAGCGGCCGGTTCTTTTTTGACCAGAACAATGAACCCGTAGTCATTTCTGATCACAAATTCAAAGTAACACGATTGTCAACCGACGTCGATATACCATCTGGTCTGCTTCAGCCGAACAGTGATCCACAGGCTGGCGCAAGCTGCCCGCAGTGGATTCTGGGCATGAGCCCATATGATATATCCAATGCTTATCCGAAAACAACGGCTGGATTTACCATACAGGCGGAAGATGGGACCACATTTTATTTTGGTAACCACCAGCCGGATCAACAGGCAATTGAATACTCAATTGGAGAAAATTATAAGCCTGGTCAAACCGGCCATGGCGTACAAAACTATTCCGACTATTGGATCGCAAACGCGTGGCACCTTACATCGGTGCGGTTTCCGGATGGAAGAAACCTTTATTACGATTACGAGCGAGGCGATTATCAACGGACCATTTACAATAGTGAGCTTTTAGTCAGTGTAGTGCAGAATAGTACCTCGCCTGGCTGTGGCGACGCTACCTCCCAGCCATGGCCATCACCACAGATCACCGCGAGCAAGATCAGCAGTCCGGTGTATTTGAAGCGTATTTATAGTGACATATTGGAAGCCGACTTCATTTACTCAAATACGAACGAATCCAACTTCCTTACTGCTAATGCCGTGCAGACGTTCAAATGGAAGAAATTGGACACTATACAAGTAAAAGACTACCATGGAAATACTTATCGATGGGCTTTTACCTACGACCCGCTATCCAATTGGTCTCAGCGATTATTTCTGCAGAAGGTTGAAAAGTTGGATCCTGCAAACATTTCGACGGGAGAACGATACCTGTTTTACTATAATGGTAACTTGACTTTGCCCGACTATAACCAGTCAAAAAATGACCATTGGGGCTTTTGGAACAATGCCGGCACAGCGTCCATTATTGGTAAAAGTAACGGCCTCATTGATACGCTCCGAAGTCCATCCCTGGCTTACACTTCAGCAGGAACCCTCCGAAAACTGGTTTATCCTACTGGTGGTTACCGGGAATTTAACTACGAACTCAACAGTTACCGTAAGAAAGTGAAGTATGAAAGGATGTTGGGAGTTGATTCCTTGTCCAGTAATTTTGCAACCGGAGGACTCCGTATTGCGAGCATCAAGACGGTTGATACCCTCACCGGCATCAACAATACCATAAAATACTTTTACGTTTCAGGCTTCGACCCAGCCCTCAATAGTACGCAACTTGCAGGTCTGCCGTCAAGCGGTGTTCAGAATGTAAATGCCTATCTCTATCATTGGAGCAATGTAATAGGGACGTTTTACGACGGGACATACTTTCCCTCCTGCCTGAAGGACCTGAAATTTTCCCTTTCCTGCCAGCAGCCCCTGCAATCCTTGCATGATGATTATCACATTGGATACAGCACCGTAGTCGAGGTCCGGCAGGATACCGCCTACACGGTACGCCTTTTCACCAACCATGATAATGGTAATACTGATGACAGTGTTTTACAAAGCATTAATCCGTTTGCCTCACCATACCGTCATTTTTCTTCCAGGAAGCAGGAGCGGGGCAAAATCAAGTTCGAAGGACTGTATACAAAATCTGGAAAACTGATAAAGAGCACCGAAACCGAGTATGTTGCCGTGCCTGCGTCCAGCAGCGGTCCTCAAAAATCGTTCGTGGAGAATTGGACCAATACCCTCCTGGATTCATACAATGGCAACGGGCAACTGTCAGGGTGGGAAACAGTACCATCCGCCTTCATATTCAGCGACAGGTATAAGGAATACACCTACGCTTTTCTGCCTTCAAAGGTAACTACGCGCCAGTACCAGGACAATGCCAATACATATACTACTACTGTCCAGGAGACGGAATACGGCAATCCCGGACACTGGCAGGCAACTACCCTTCGGCATACTAACAGTAATGGCAAAGTACTTGAGCAGCGCACCAAATTCCCCCTGGATTTCCCGACGGGCGTATATGTGACCGAAAGATTCACGACCAACCACTGGCTGAACCAACCTATTGAAAAGATCAATCTCTTCAAAGATTCAGCGACGGGGCCGCTCAAGGTGACTAATGCCGTTTTGACCGAATTTGCCCTTTTCCCTTTTTATTCGGCCGGAATGCCTGTGGCAACGAACACCTGGAAGCTGCAACTTGAAAGCCCCCTCTTGTTTAGTTCCATGACCTCAACTGCTCCCGTCACTTATTCTGTACCTAGTAATGGCGACTGGGCAACGGCCTGGACCATGGATAGCCGATACAAGCTGGCCGGTTCCGCTACTCAGTGGGACTCGGTGTACAATCCATTGGATGGTCGCCTTGTTAATGGACAACGCACGCGAACGCTGATGGGGTATCGGGGATTACTGGCGACCGGAAATACGACGATTGGCAATGATAAGTTCTGGAATGCCAGTTATACCAGTTTTGAAACGATGAATGTACGAGATGAAAATGATCTAATCCTAAATGTACCCGATTGTAATGACTGGATCCTCATCGGCAGCAGGGACACCACAGTGGCTTTCACCGGCAAATGCTCCTTTACCGGTCGGATCTTGATGCGCCAGCTGCCCTTTATAACCGCAACGATTGACATCGCGGTCAGGTCAGGCGGTGCCATTCCCATTCTGGAAAGGTATTACGATGCTACGGGAGTATACGAGGAAATTCCCATAGAGCCGGAGCTGATTGCGACTAAAGAAGGTTGGCAGGTTTGGCGCTATCGATACTCCAATGCCGGGATACGACTTTGCATCAACACGAACGACAATCAGGTTGACGAACTACGGATGGGGGCCGCGGTGAATTTCACCCAGTTCAATACCATCACCTACGTAAATGGCCGGCAAACCGACCAGACTGATGGCCAGTATAACCGAATCCATTTCGAATACGATAGTATTGGGCGCCTCATAAGGATCCGGGATGACCTGGGCAATATCGTCGAAGAAAGGGAATTCAAATTCAGAACCCCCATCAACTAACCTCACAATCGTTAGACATGCAAAAAAGTTTCTCAAAATACTTGTTGGCGATAGGTTTTGTGTTGCTGGATGTGGCCGCCAACGCCCAACAGCCGCTGCCAGCTCCCTACGCGAGCGGCAGCCAGGTTAACTATATCCGGACCTGGCAGACCAAGGCACCGATTAGCGACCCGGCTACCATCAAAACCGCCGGGCTTCGAGAGGTTAAGATGACCACTATCTATGTTGACGGGCTTGGCCGCGAAATTCAAACGGTGGTTCGAAAGGGATCGCTGCCCACGGGCGATACCGCTAGAGATCTGGTCAAAGGGACTGTCTACGATAGCGAAGGGAGACAATCCATTGAGTATTTGCCGTTTTCTGCCAGTAATGCAGGGGGCAATAACTCCATAAGTGACGGCGGATTCAAGAAGAACCCCTTTAACCAACAGACAGGCTACTTCAATGCGCGGCTGACAGGCCAGGCCGGCGAGACCAATGTGGGTGCGAGCTCCCTTACCTGGGCATATAACCAGACCAGCTACGACGGATCGCCGATGGATCGGGTAGTGAAGTCGCTGCCGGCGGGCGCCAGTTGGGTCGGTAGTGGGAGAGGGACCTCCTCTGCTTATTGGGTCAATACATTAACCGATAGCGTGCGTATTTGGCAAGTAACTGATGTGGTTGGTAGCTGGGGCACCTATGCTACCTCCGGCATCTATCCGGCAGGTACCTTGCTAAAAAACGTCACTACGGATGAGCATGGCCGACAATCTATCCAGTACCAGGACAAAGCCGGTAGGCTGATTTTGGCTAAACGGCAACAAACAGCCACTGCAGATGCAGGCAATGGCTCCGGCCACGCCGGTTGGGTCTGTAACTACTATGTCTATGACGATTTAGATCGGCTGCGGCTGATCATCCAGCCCGAGGGCTTGAACCTATTAATGGCTAACGGCTGGAATACGACTGCATTGAGTGGCGCAATCCTAGCCGAACAATGCTATCGATATGAATACGATGGCCGCGGGTTGGTCATTCGGCAAAAGCATCCCGGTATTGCTGAGGTGTACAAGGTCTATGATAAACGCGGCCGGCAGGTACTTGAGCAGGACGGCAATCTGCGCGCCGGCAGCCCGGTGAAATGGCAATATACCCAGTATGATTCACTGAACCGGGTAACCGCAACTGGGCTGTGGAACAGTAGCCAGAGCCTGGCTACGCACAAATCTGCAGCAGAGGCCACCAATAACTATCCTGTCATGACTGCTGGCACCTATGAAGAGCTAGCTATCAAACGGTATGATAATTACGACAACATACCTTCAGGCTTCTTTTCGCAGTTTACCGGTACTTATCTATTTTATAATACCAATATGAATTATGGTACGAGCCCGGAATACGCAGAGTCGATTGACCAGACGCTGAATGCGGCAGGAAAGCTTACCTGGGAAGGTCGCAAGATCCTTGGCTCTTCCCAGTTTGTGTACACGGCCTATTATTACGATAATAAGGGGCGGCTGATTCAGGATCGTTCCTCGGATGGCAACGGGGGGTACACTTTTGTCACGCGCCAATATAACTTCAGCGGGCAGGTAATTCGTACCGTCAGTCGGCACGATAAGGCCGGTACCAACCCCAATACGGTGCTGGTGATCACTAAATCAACTTATGACGACCTCGGGCGTATCCTCAGCCTTGGCCAAACCACCACCAGCGGCGGCGCATTTAAAACGATGGCAGCTTTTCAATATGACGCGCAAGGGAAACTGAGTTCCAAAAGCATGGGCACCCATCCTGTCAGCGGGCAGCCGCTGGAGCGCCAGGACTATGCTTATAACGTGCGAGGATGGTTGCTGGGTGTTAACCAGGCATTTACCCATGATACGGTGGACCAAAGCCGGTATTTCGGATATCAGCTCGCCTATGACGGCGACGGTCCGGTGCTGTACGGTGCAGCCAACCCGTTAACCCAGAAAAGGTATGACGGCGGCATTGCCCGAATGATGTGGAAATCGGCTGGAGATCAAAAAATCCGCAAATATGACCTCACATATGATAACCTTAATCAGCTCATGGGAGCGGATTTTTCCCAATTGAAGGGCGGCGCCTTTGGTAAGACTGACCTTGATTTCTCCGCAAGCGGCCTTTCGTATGACGCCAACGGGAACCTGCAGAAGATGACGCAGCGCGGGTGGAAAGGATCGGGCAATGCGACGATTGACAGCCTGGTTTATACCTATATCGCCAATAGCAATAGGTTAAAGAACGTGATCGACCAGGCCAATGATACAGCGACGCTCATAGGGGACTTCCGGACATCCAAGAGCTATATGACTTCGCTGGGCGGCACAAAGACCACGTCTGCCACTGATTATGCCTATGATGACAACGGCAACATGTCCAAGGATATGAATAAGGATATTGGAACCATCCGGTATAACCACCTGAACCTGGTCGAGTGGGTCCACTTTCCAGGGAAAGGGGCAGTCTCCTACACATACGCCGCAGACGGGAAGCGCCTTTCCAAAAAGGTAGTGGACTCCACGCAAAGCCCCGTGCTAACTACAACAACAAATTACATTGAGAATTTCGTATACGAGTCCTCCCAGCATAGCACCGCTCAACCGGGCGACTATATTGACAAGTTCCTCTTTTTCATGGGACAAGAAGGACGGACCCGTTTAATTAGCGCAGGTGTTTTTAAAGATGATTACTTCATTAAAGATCATGTCGGCAATGTGCGCATGGTGTTAACCGATGAACAGCTAACTGACGCATATCCCACGTTGAGCTGGGAAGGGACAGCCGGATCTGCGCAAGTCAACAACCAGAATGCTTACTGGGAAAACCGGACTGGTGGATCGATCGATGTAACCACGACTCGGGTGGCCCGGCCTGGCGCCTTCGGAGACACTACTGCCAACGGACAGCAGGTAATGTTGGTGCGTAGATCCACGGGGGCGATTGGAGCAGCCAAGCTCCTCAAGGTAATGAAAGGGGACAGGCTGCATGCCTACGTCGAGTATTACTTTCAGGTGGCCAATGCCAATAATACCCCTGCCAATGGTATCGGATCGTTGCTGGCGAATCTGGGTGCCGCCCTTGCAGGAAGCAGTAATTTCGCGGATTTTCTCAAACCGGGCGCAACTAGTTTGGCGTCAGGTCTCTCTGGCAACGCAGCCCTTGCCGGCCTGCTCAACACCAACCCGGCCACCAGCGGGGCCAATCAAGCTCCCAAGGCTTATCTGAATGTCCTGATATTTGATGAACAACTCAGATTTGATGCGTCAGCCAGTCGGGTCTTCCCGGTTTCCTATACGCCAGGCGTGAAGTATACGATCGACAGACGGTTGGCCAACGCTATCGATGTGACCCGGAACGGGTATGCGTATGTTTATATTTCAAATGAGAGTGACGAATTAGTCTATTTCGATAACTTTAACTTGTCCCACGAACATTCTCCACTGGTGGAGGAGACCCATTATTATCCTTTTGGCCTTCCAATCGCCGCGATCAGTAGCAAGACACTTGGCAAATTACCCAACAACTATGCCTTTAATGGCATGGAAAAGCAGTCGAGAGAGCTGGGAGCCAAGACAGGCTTGGAATGGCACGATTTCGGTGCACGAATGTTTGACCACCAGATCGGTCGATGGCTTTGCCCGGACCCATCCGCCGGCAAATATGAATGGACCTCTTCTTATGCCTTTTCCTTTAATAACCCCATGCAGGTCATCGATCCAACTGGAAAGGATGGCATCGTTACCGGATCGGGAAGTCAGGATGATCCATATGTAGTAACAGCCAACTACTATTTCTACGGCATGACGGATGACCAGGCCGCAGCATTCCAGGCATCTATCGCTGCATATAACAATGACGGGAAAGCATTTGCGGTAAAGACTGATAATGGCACTGTGTATGTTAAATTCAACTTAACCGCAACCAAAACGGAAAATAGGGAAGAAGCCAAGGAAAAGGCTGGGAATGATGTTTTGAAAATTGGAAGCTTACAAATTGGGTTCGGAAACACGGTAACAGTCGGTAACATAGATAATAAAAAGGATGCCTATGGTGCATCTACCAACCGGGATATAACACTCAACGAGCAAAAGATGGCAGCTGCAGCTGAACAGTATCCTGGCGTTGATTTGAATGCACTTCGCACGAGCACGGGAATTCACGAAATAGGACATAATCTTGGCGGCGTGCACGGTGACCCTGGAAGCATTATGTCTGACGCCACCTTTTCAGAAGTTCCTCGAAATGCTGGCGTATCCAATTCGGGCAGCGGCCAATACCGTCTATTTTCGTCGGCGGTTGACATCGGGGGAATAAGGGCAATAGCAGGTAGGTTTGACACTCCGCTTGGTACGATAGCATCTAAATATATCACGCCCACAGAACGGGAAAAATTAAAAGAAACGTCAAGGATAGGAAACGTTAAAAAGGTTACTAAAGAAGATCTCGAAAACTAACCAATATGCGAATAATAGTAATTTCCATGCTACTGCTGCCAGCCACTTTGAGAGCGCAGCATTATATTCAGTTTGTTGACACAGTGATGGTATCTGGCTACTTCTATTTATCTACAGACCTAAAGAAAAATCGTGTTAAAGAATGGGAAGGGGTCTATAGCAATCACTATTATTTTGTCCCGGATAGTATCATTGCAGGACGCCCGTTTGCCCATTATCTGAAGGATAATTTCGAGCATTTTGATAAGGAGAAGTATCTCTCTGCGCCGATTGACAATACTTTCACGCCCTACGATCATGCCGATTCGGCGACGCTATCAGTATTAAACAAGGTGATTACCGTCAATCCGTTTGTCCTGGGTAGTAGACCTCACGCCTTCGGCTTGCCTAAATGGTATGCATGGGCCACCTGGGTGAAAATGCGGTGGATCAAGCTGAAAATGCACCATTGCGAAGCAATATTTGGGTTCGATTACCCGCCGACGATGGACCTAGCGTTTATTCGTGGGCAAAATTGGACATATGTCTATTTGCCGCTCAAGGTACTCGAAATAGACAGGAAGTATCCTTGGTGGAATAAAAGCCATCCATGACCCGCAGGTTCGAAGTAAACTATTGGACGGCACCGAAAAAAGGGCCATCCTTTTGTTCTTCACTATTGTTGTCACACTGTATGTAGCATGCAGCCGCGCCCAAATTTGGCGCCTTGCTTTTTCTTAATATTTCCAACGGCGATCTAAATCCATTATTTTCCCGAAATGGTGAGAAATCCTGCTTCCTACACTTGGGGACGATGCCTTGAATGGTGTTGTCACACGTTGGCGCGATGTCGATATCCACTTATCCAGAGCCAACGTTTGGGGACTTAGTGACGCGTGCACGAATAGTATATCCGTTTTTCCGATAAGGCTTGATCCAGATAAACCTGCTTTTTGAATGGCCAGGCCCAAAGTGCTGGAGGCGAAAGAATCCACCGGTGTCCGCCCCAACCGAAAAGCCCGCGGTCCGCACGATGTTGGTAAACCAGGTGCAAGAAATCAGCTCCACGGGGACTGGCGTTTCGTTGCGGTACTTTTGACCTTCTACGTGCGATTTCCTGCCGGGCTCCACGAATTTCGTTTCTACCTCACAAAGCTTCAGAAATTGTCTTAGCAGGACGACACGGTGGATTACAGCCAGCACACTATCATTGGATGTGGCACCATCGGGTGAAAAAGCCAGACCCTGTCCCTTTCTTCGACTCAAAAACAGGGAATAACGGGGGCCGGGAAAGGGCCCGGTGTGGAAGCCAAAGGCATCACCCGTTATATCGATCCTCGCCGCGCCCGCATCAGTTATCGATAAATCATAAAAGATTGTGAGCGTACTACCTTCCCGTGCAGGCAGTATCATTGTCCCGCATTCGCGATGAGATTGGCCGGCGAGGTGTTCAATTAACTTGGGAACCGCCCGCTCAAAGGCTTCCAGGAAAGGAAGCGTAATCATCTGCACGCTCTCTCTAAATTTGGATATCAACCCCGGAAAACTATGCTCGAAATAGGTGAAAGCGAGATCTGAGGCTGGCGTACGCTCTGAAACTGCAAGATCCCTGGGATATCCAGGCCGTAGGAAATTTAGCGCAACCGTTTTAGCAGTCAGACGCATGATCATTGGATTTAGTAAGGTGAAGGAAGTTCTTCATACAAAAAATTATCATCCGCAATCTTACGACCGTCCGTTTAGTATTCCTCCTATATAGGAGGTTTTTCCGGTCAAATTAAAAGGTTAATGATTGTTCAAAAAAGTCCTATGTAGGATGGGAGAAAGGATAGTTCACGTAATTTGGAATTCAGTATACTATAAACCTGTCATTATGGAAGTAAGCCTTCGAAATGTGGAAGTATATGATAAATTGAGTGAGGAAACCATCGCTTATTTCGCGGAAGTCTTCGTGGACGAAATAAGGGTTGCAAGGGCTACTAATGATGGAAAAGGAGGCATGACCAGTGTCGTAGCCTATGATGCAAACGGCCGGACAGTTCTCAAAGCCGTCCAGGCTTGGCTAGCCTCTCCTGAAGGTGTAGCTGCCGGCGGGGCTGCGACCGCGATAGAGGATTATATCGACGATCTTTTGATACCTCATCTAAAGGAAATTGACAAGCTCAATTTCATACGCGACGCGAAGTCCCATCTGGAGAATAGTCTTGTGTATGGCCGTCCATATGAGGATCTCCGATATGTTTCATGGAACCAGCCTCTACAGCAGCTACTAGCCATGAAAGGCGGAAGTGAAGCAGTGGAACGGGTAATTCGCGAAAGAATCATCCCCAAACTTACCGACGGCTACGTCATCTTTAGTAACAATCTTCCCGAATCCATTACCTCAAAGTTCACTTCGGCATACTTTTTCCATTTGCAAACTAATGAAAGCAGGAAGCGTTCGATGAGAGAGCGAGGTCCAGATGATGGAATGGGGAAGAAGATGTAATGCAGGATAGCTGCGACAAAAAGAATTTTTAGCCATTACGCATCCATGTTCGATCCAGGGCAGCTATCTTTGTTTAAATCAAGCGCCGGATGGCCAACCATATTCCTTGCGAAAACAAATACAGCTTCCGTATTGTGAATACCCTCAAAGGACAGGTAACAAATGGAAATACCGGTGCCTGGCAGGCTACACGCTCCACAAATACCAATCTTCGCCCCAACAAGTACAAAAATGCTAATTCGCTCAGTACCGATGCCTGGTGCCCGGAAAATACTAAATGTATTTTCACGAATTATATACCGCTCAATTATTTTTCCAATAAATTAATATCACATGAATATAGAAGTGTCCAACGATACCTTTCCAATGTTTAGAGCTTTCGAAGAGTATGCAATTTGGAAAGATGGCGACCTTCCCTTAACGTCGGTTGAAGATGAGCAGCATGAGTTCGTCGCCAATTCACCAGGGCTCAGCTTACTGATGCGAACAGTAGGCCGATTTAGTGAAACCAACCCGGTTCCCAATGCTACCAATTTGTACGTTAGCGAAGAAATTATGATGGATTTTGACGCAAACCAATTCTTCATTGAGGACCTTGATTTCAATCTGATACAGGACTTTATGGCAGGGGTTGTGTGTTTCGGGGAAGGTTTTCAGCTTGTATACATGATACTCACCGAGGAAATGGCTACTGAACTTCTGGGCACCGAAGATCGCTATATGGCCACTGCACAAATTCTAGGTAACTCTTTGTGGTCATTTGAAGAAGGGGTAATTGCGGGTGAGGGGCTTGCCGTGTCAGCGGGAACCCGGTTTGAATTACAAGAAGGCTTCGGTCCTGGAACCTATATGGCCATGACATTAAGTTTACTGTCAGCCTGGATAAAGCAAGGATCTCGTCAACGTCTCTCACCAGCGTCGAACCTTACCAATGCCGAAATTTTTGCATTTGAGAGTAGCTAAAATTTGCCCTATCTCCCAATGGGGCCCATGCATAAAAATTGCACATTCAGCCCAGCTTCGATCGAATAAGAGCTTGATCAGAGTTCTGTTAATCTGGTCTGGCAGGATTTGAATATTTTGGCCGCAGTTAGATTGCAGTACAATTGCGGATATTTAGGATGCATTTAATAAAGCGTACTTCAAGTTTTTCATTTTTTTGTCTTTGGGTAAATCCCATTTTATTGCAACATTATAGCGCTTCAAATACAGTGGCCTTTCTCCAAAGGCCATTGTTAATATTGGGCATACTCACCCACTTTACAATGTAGTGAAGTATTGATCCAATAAAAAGTCACAACTTTGGTCTCATTCATATCATTAATGAATTGCTGGACAGGCGCTTCTTTGAAAAGTTTACCCCTTAGCTTTACATCTAAGAAAGAACTATCGTCGTCAATGGTTAGATCGACATTGTACCACCGCTTCATTGCCTTAGCAATCTCATATATAGAAGCTTCCTTAAAGTAAGTTACGCCGCTCATCCAGCCCAATGTTGATACTTGGTCAAAGTTCTCTGCAGTCCGAATTTGGTCGGAAAAAACACTTGATTCCCATCCAGGTAAGAGGACCTTCGTTTCACCGGAAATAGCATTGACTGCGATTTTTCCAGTAATCAGCGAGGTCACCTCCTTGTGAATTGCATATAGGTTTACATTAAACGAGGTGCCGAGAACATTGATTTTTCCTCTCGGGGTATGAACAATAAATGGCTTATCACCATTGTGAGAGACCTCAAAGTAAGCTTCCCCCTCGTCCAGGAAGATTTCCCTTTTATCACCGAACGCGAATGGAAATCTCATTTTTGACTCACTATTTAGCCAAACTTTTGAACCATCGGGCAATACTATCTTGTAGTCCTCGGTGATCGGTACTTCAATTGTATTTAGGCCTTCAATAGGACCAGAACTATTCCCATTTTCTAGCAACATGCTCTTGTTCGAGAAATTAAGCGAATGTTTTTTCTTTAATGCGTCTAGGGCCCTCGAGTCTTCTAATGAATATGCAGTTCCGTCTGCCAGCGTAAATTGGGGGCCGCCAGCAAGGCTGGATAAATGTTTATAGGAATCGTTCGTGTGGTAGTGTATAAAAGTTAAGCTGCCAATAAAAAGCAGGAATGATGCCGCGATTACTCCAATTGTAAGCTGGAGTTTCTTTTTCAATTTGCTCCTTGTGAGGAGTTTTCCATCTTGAGCAATTACGAGAATTTCGTTCCAGGACGTGTCAAGATCTTTTTTGTCAAGATTCTCCATGAAATCCCTGATGGACTGGTCCGGGATTTCAGCCAGGTGTTTCTTAAATACTACAGCTTCCTCATTGCAGGCAAGTATAGAATCCAATACTTTCATTTCGTTTGGGGTTAATTCACCAAGCCGATCTCGATATAATAAATAGATAATTTCTGTTTGCATAGTAATAAGACGCTGCTGTAATTATCAAAGGGTGAAAATGAGTTTACTATTTAACAATAATTAATTTAAGATTCCACAAGTTATTTATATGACGCCATGGTGTACTTGGAGTTAGTTCATTCCAAAGTGTTAACTGCTTTATAACAAAATAGACAAACAAGTTAGTGTATTGGAGTGGATTGTATTCAAAAACAGGTGTCCTAAAAAGTTATATTATGCAATATATTAATGCTCATTGTCTTGAAAAGAAAATTGATAATTGGGTAATCCTCAAGATCAGAAAGGGTGAATAATTCAAAAAAATAATTATTTGTTCGTTTAACAAGCAAATAACACCCTTCCCCTTATGTTTTTGCAAACTTGGGGAACGGAAACAGATAATTTCTTTCCCTCCAATCACCTTAATCCTTCAATCCCACAACGCTCCTGATAAGATAATGGCATCATTTAATAATTCGATCATGGAGGATCTTTCCATTTTGCAGGCTTTTCGACGTAACGATATTTCCGGATGTACAATGGCTTACAAAAAGTACTACAAGCCACTTTGTATGTACGCCTATGCCTTTTTGCAGGATAACGCAAAGGCTGAGGATGCCGTACAGGATGCATTTGTTGCCTTATGCATCAAGAAAGATCTTTGGCCCAATATTGTCGATATAAGGAGCTATTTGTTTAAGACCGTAAGTAACCGATGTAAATCTATTATAAAAGCAAGGTCAGTTTCGGAGCGATCCGAGACTGAATATTCCAATATTCACGCTGATAAATCCTGTGGCATTGAATTGCCAGTGGAGAACACATCTGAAATCCAAGATAAAATTCAGAAAGCAGTTTCATCGCTGTCACCCAAACGCAGAAAGGTTATTTCAATGGTATACTTTGAAGGTATTTCCTATCTAGAAGCTGCTGCAAGAATGGGTGTTTCCAAAAATACAATCAAAACACATCTCCTGCTGGGCAGAAGTGAGCTAAAAGGCTCCATTAAGCTGGTATACTTTATTCCTATTCTCTCTTTTTTGTTTTGACATAAGAAGTAAGCGTTTTCTCCAATTCTTACCAGGCTAAATGAATATTGTTCGACTAGAAATTTCAAATTATTAGGATATGATAAAATTGTACCAAGTCAAAAGCTGGGGTAAGTTCCTTTTATTGCCGCTTTTATTCATAACGATTGAAAGCCGCGGCCTGTCTGCCCAGGACTCAAGCAATGTATCGATTGATGCAAATAACATTTCAATTGAAAAAGTACTTATAATGATAGAGCGGCAAACAGGATACACTTTTTTCTATGGTAAACCTGTATTGGATGGTGAATCACTTGTTAATCTGTCAGTAAGGGGTGCAACTATAAGTGAAGTCCTCGCAAAACTATTTAAAACAAAGAAAGTGGTTTGGCGCTTTAGTGGAAAATCGATCATCATCGCCCCGGAATTAAAACTCTCCCACAATGATGTAAATATAGACACGGTCCCCAAGGTCGATATATCCGGGATAGTTCAGGATAGAAAGGGTATCCCTCTCCCGGGTAGTACAATATATATTAAAGGAAGCGGAAAGGGAAATGTATCGGACAAGGCCGGTAATTTTTTCATTTCCGGCGTGCCAAAAAATTCAGTGTTGCTTATTTCTTCCATTGGATTTGACACGAAGCAGATCCGCGTTGGCAATCAAACTTACATAAAGGTAGAGCTGGATTCGATTGTGCGGAACATTAACGCTATAGAAGTCGTTTCTACCGGCTATCAGACGATTCCGAGGGAAAGAATTACAGGGAGCTTTGTTCAACTCGATAATAAGCTATTAGGTAGGACGCCTTCAACAAATATACTAGATCGAATCAGCTACGTTACAAACGGACTGAGATATGATCCGGTAGGCGCGGGGAGTACAAAGTATGTGATACGGGGCTATAGCACGATAAATTCAAACAGGATGCCGTTGGTTGTAATTGATGGATTCCCCTATGAAGAGTACCCGTCGGGGTTGGAGATGGTCGAGAGGTTAAATCCCAACGATGTTGAATCCATTACTGTCTTAAAAGATGCAGCAGCTGCCTCAATTTGGGGAGCCCGATCCGGAAACGGAGTAATTGTTGTCACAACAAAGAAGGGGCAATATAATTTGAAGACAGAGTTTAATGTTTCGGCCAATTTTACAGTAACTGAGAAGCCCAGGATAAACTCACTGAATATGATGTCTGGAAAAGATGTTATTGAATTTGAAAAGATGCAATTTCAGGCAGGGAATTACGATATTTATGATGATCTATTTACAGGAGTTGGTTATTTCCCTATACTTCCACAGGCTGTGGAAACAATGTTGGCAGGACGAAGAGGCGAGTTAAGCGCAGCCCAAGTCGAAAGTGCACTAGGAAAATTAGGTCAACAGAATATTAACGATGATGTATCAAAGTATTTTCTTCAAAATTCATTAAGACATCAGTATAACCTTAGCATCAGGGGAGGCTCGGCAAAGGCGAGCTACTACACTTCCGTGGGTTACGACAGAGACCGAACAGATCAGATAGGCGCAAGCAGTGAAAGGTTCACGGTTCGAAGTTCCAGCTCAAACAAACTGACTCAATTTCTTGAAGCAGCTTATTTTATTGATTATTCCCATACTGCGGGTAAGAAACCAAACTTAACTTATGATCAGCTAGTTCCCCTTTCAGGATATGTGAGCCAGGTTTCTCCCTATTCGGCACTTGCCAGCACCAATGGAACACCACTTGCTATACCCAGTCCCGTGGAAGGACTTAGAAGTGTCTACATTGATACTGTTTCTAATATCGGATTGATGGATTGGCATTTTAAGCCGCTAAACGAGCTCCGGGAATCCAAGAACTCAACAACTATCGACAATGTGCGACTTGGTGGTAATCTGAAATTCAAGGTTTTAAAAGGACTTAGTGTTGAACTTTCTGGTCAATATAATCGCTCATGGGCTACCAACAATTACTACTATTCTCCCAATTCATATTTAGTCCGAAATGAAGTAAATAAATACGCAGATATCGACCCAATGTCAGGTTCCTTGGTATACCCGTTTCCTAAGGGGTCTTACATTTCAAATTTGTTCCAGCGTTTGACTGGATGGAATGCAAGGGGGCAGGTAGTTTACGGAAAAAACTGGTCCAACAGTGATCTAAATGTACTAGCTGGACTGGAAGCTAGCGAAGGAAGGACAGAAGATAGCCGGAGTTCCATGATTGGATTTAATGACGAAACGCTCACATCAGTCCAGGTTAATTATAACACAATATATCCCGTCAGGCCTTCGGGAAGTGGTATACTAAGCTCATATAATCCAGTAGGCACAAGCGTAATGAATAGGCGATTCTTCAGCTATTATGCAAATGGCTCCTATACATACCTTTCGAAGTATTTATTGTCAGCTAGCATAAGGCTGGATGCGGCCAATCTTTTCGGCGTAAATGTTAACAACAGGAGGGTTCCGCTATGGTCAACCGGGCTCGGATGGGTTATTTCTAGCGAGAGTTTTATGCAGTCGGCAAGGTTTATAGACCAGTTAAAGATCAGAGCTACCTATGGCGTGAATGGCAACCTAAATACTACCGTTTCTTCGAAGCCGACAATAGGCTATGTGGCGGCCTCAGGAAATATTTATATCCGAACACCTTATGCAATGCTGCTCAATCCGTCGAATCCGGATTTAACTTGGGAGAGAGTCAGGACAATTAATCTGGGATTGGACTATTCATTTTTCAAGAACAGGTTATATGGTTTTTTTGAGGTATACAATAAGAAAGGGATTGACCTGATCGGCCCAATTTTTACAGAGGCAACAAGGGGTGTACCTTCCTATTACGGGAACTATGCAACGCTTCGAACAAAAGGAATCGATGTTCAAGTCGGAGGCAGGATAATAAATAATAGAGATTTGAACTGGACATCGACCATTAATTTTAGTTCAAATATGGATAAAGTACTAGACTACGACGATATCACTCCCAATTTGTCCGAAATCTCTTCTGTTTACCTACAATCAGGTTCAACGATAATTGGTACATCATTAAATAAGTTATATGCATACAAATGGGGTGGATTGAGCGCAGCGGATGGATCTCCCCAGGGAATATTAAGTGATACCATTTCATCATATAATTTAGTCGTGGCAGACAATAATACTAAAGTGTCAGAACTGATTAACTACGGCACCGCTGTTCCAAAGTATTTTGGGAATATATTAAACCAAGTGTCATGGAAGTACCTTACACTTTCATTCAATATCAGGTACAGCCTAGGGTATTATTTCCGGAGGAGGTCCATCAACTATAGCGAATTGATTACGTTTTGGAATGGACACTCCGATTTTACAAATCGATGGAAAAAGCCAGGGGACGAGAGAAGTACCAATATTCCATCTGCTGTCGTTGCAGATGATCCAGCCAGGGAGAACTTCTACCGGAACTCCAGTATCCTGGTGCAGAAAGGAGACCATTTTCGGATCCAGGACGTTGCACTTGAGTATACTCTGGATAAATGGACGTTGTTTGGCGCACGAAAGGAGCCGCTGGTATTCAAAGCAATGGTTTCAAATATTGGCGTCATTTGGAAAGCTAACAAGTTGGGTATAGATCCCGAGAACCAAGTACTCCCCATGCGGACATCCTATACAATTGGGTTGCACACAAAGTTTTAAATATAATATATATAAACATGATAAATAAGTTCAAATATATTATAGCTGTAATAGTCACACTTTCGCTCTCTGGATGTGTAAAAAAATGGTTAGATGAGAAGCCTGATGGGTCCCTTGCTGTTCCAGCTACAATTGAGGATTTTAGGGCGATGCTGGATGAGCCGGTAACTGCACTCACGAATTCATGTACTCTGTGTGAATTCGCGTCAGACCAGGATACCATCACAGAGGCAGGTTGGGCGTCCCACGAAAGAAGTACATCAGGAAACGCATATACCTGGGTAGAACGGACACCCTATAATGCAATAGGAGATTATACCCTAGCGTACAAAGTAATATTTACATTGAATGTAGCACTTGATGGTCTGGAAAAAATGGATGGTGCTGATATGGAGGTCCGATTACTCAAGGGACGGGCATATTTTAACAGGGGGAGATTATTTGCCGAACTTGCTCAAATGTTTGCTCCTCCTTATAGCAAAGAGAGTTTAAACAGCGAGTATGGAATTCCATTAAGGGTCAATGCTAATGTCAACGAGCCAACTAAAAGATCAACATTAGGTCAAACATATGAGCGTATTATATCAGATATAAAATCGAGTGCGGAACTTTTGCCCAACAATACCGCTTTTATCCAGATACCTACAAAGCATGCAGCTTGGGGTTATTTGGCAAGGGTATATTTGATTGAGCAGAAATTTGATAGTGCGTTGCACTATGCCAAAGCATACCTGAAGGAGAAGTCTTCCTTGCTTGATTTTAATACACTAAGTCAAAGTGCACAGTTTATTAATCCCAATATTGAGATGGCGAGTGCATCATTTTGTAGCGGCGCGCCTGTGAGTCGATTAGAGGTTCCTAAAGCTCTATATGACCAATATGAAGAAAACGATCTTAGGAAGTATATTTTTTTTAAGGTCGGTGGTGCAGGCAACATTTCGTTTTCTGGAAGCTACGCACTACGTAGAACTGATACATATACCGGAATTTCAACGGATGAGATGTATTTGATAGCAGGTGAATGTCTTGCGCGATCAGGAAAAGTTCCAGAGGCGCTGAAATATTTAAATGATTTATCTCGCAGCCGATACCGCAAAACTGAGGGTGGTGAATCAACCTACATGAACAGGTCAACAAACGATCCAAATGTAGCTTTGACTTGGATTCTAAAGGAGCGCGAAAAGCAGCTCTTGAGACGCGGAGTTAGGTGGTCTGATTTGCGAAGGCTTAATACTGAGGGGAAATTTAAGAAGATCTTAACCCGATCGATTGCAGGTCAAAACTATGTCCTTGAGCCGAACAGCGAAAAATACACTTTCCCAATTCCTAGGGAAGTTATTTTGAATGCCTCGATTAAACAGAATCCGGGTTGGTAAGCAATTCCTACATCATACCGGGAGTATAAATTTGAAGCCGATTCCATGTATAGTTTCAATTTCTACTCCCGGTGTCTTTTTCAGCCTTTTTCTGAGCTTAACAATAAAGACATCCATACTTCTTCCCAAGAAATAGTCATCTTTCCCCCAAACATGATATAGTATTTCCTCTCGTTTTAATGTTTTATTTGGATTTTGACATAAGAATTTCAGTAAATCGGCTTCCTTTTGGCTAATCAATTCTACTTTCCCTTCTTTAGACTTTAAGCAAAGCTCATTGTATTCAAACGTCAGGTTTTGTATTATAAATACTTCCCGTTTGTCGCCTGATAGTCTTCTAGTCCTTTTTAGAAAAACATTCAACCTTAAAAGTAACTCTTGCATGCAGGCTGTTTTGCCAAGATAGTCGTCCCCTCCACTTTTAAAGCCTCTGATTATGTCTTCGTCGAGCGCTTTCGAAGAGAAGAATAGTATAGGGATCTTATCATCTTTTGACCTTATAGCCGATGCAAGCAAGAACCCATCCATCCCTGGAATCATTGACTCAAGTATGCATAAATCAAACTTTTCTTTGTCGATTTTTTTGAGGGCATTTTCTCCATTAGTTTCATGAACTATTTCAAAACCCTCATCTTTTAGTCGCTTAACAATGTTATGTGCAAAGTGAATATCGTTGTCGACGTATATTATTTTTATCTCGGGCATAAATGTAATCCTTGCGTTTGGCTTGATTGCTTGAGAATTTGTTAATAATCAATAACATAATTAAGAAAGCATTTTTTCGGAAAGGGTGAATTATTTTGCTAAAATGTTACAGAATTGTTTTTTCAATGTATAACAAGCATAGTAATAGACGGTTATATTTAACCGAAATTGAGCATTCTCTTTCAGATATCCACAATTACTTGGACTGAACTCAGACGTCTTTGTCTTTATTCGTTTGAACACATAGAACTGGGAGCGTTTGATGTAAATAAACAAGCCTTCCATCATGCTGCTCCAGCAGCACACATTCCTATTAGTCAATCGGCAAGAAAATTAGAAAAAATAATCGCTCTGAAGTCTTCTCGCAGTAGTCCTATTTAGCTTTGGATTATAGAAGAACCACAGGAAAGTAGTAACCACAATTGTTTAACCCAGCACGTTCGATGCTGAGACAAACTCCCTTTAGCTTAACATGACACAGAAATCACTATTATTGAAAAATCACAGCAAGAGTAAATTAGATTGGAAAGCAATTCTTATTGAGTTTTTTGCCTCTGTGCTTATTCTGGTTTACATCTATACTGCGATAACCAAACTTATCGACTTTAGAAGTTTTAGTATTCAACTAAGCCAAAACCCCATTTTTAGGAGTAATTCTCTCCTTTTTGCATATGGTGGTCCTTCAATTGAACTGTTGGTAGCTTTCGCGATTGTGTTTAAGCGCACCAGGAGTTTTGGTTTTATCGCTTCTGCGCTATTAATGGCCTTCTTTACTTGGTACGTCGCCTACATGATGATGACTTTACCCCATTTGCCCTGCAGTTGTGGTGGCGTTGTTGGATGGTTGAATTGGCCCCAACACTTGATTCTGAATATTACCTTGACAATCTTTTCTGTCGCGGGATACTTTATGTGGAAGTCGCACATCAAAAAGATTTAATACACGATACTTATTGCAATAAGCAAGAGCCTGTCTTGAAAAAAAGGCAACTATTGTTAACTTTTAAAATCACACAAAATGAAAATCGCAAAACTGAGCTTCGCTTTGGTTATCGCCGTTCTCGCTATCGGTGTTTCTGTTGCCGCAAATGCTAACAAACTGGGAAAAAGAACGATTACTGCTTGCTATGAAGTAGTGCTGCTGCAGAACTCTGCCAATTCTGCCACTTATGCTCCGGCTCAAACTGATTTGGCTTCTTTCGTTAATACCCAGGTTGTTACTAACCAAATTAAGTTCCTGAAGCAAGCTCCGTCTACTATCAATGACGTATGCAATGAAACTGATCGTTTCTGCTGCGCTATCTTTACGGAAGCTCCCGCAGGTACTCCGGCTACCGTTCCTAACGTTACCATTGGTGCAGTAACTGCAAAATGGGTTGTTCAGAGCATTAAGCTCCACAACTAATTAATCACTTGTAGTGGTAAAATTAAGGGTGTCTCATAAATTGGGACACCCTTAACTCTATGGCTAAGTCGCATACAATAAGATTAATATAATACATTATTGCAATACATATGAAAACAGTCAAGTTTACTTTCCAAGTGGCATTTGCCGTACTGGCAATCGGGTTTACTTTAACAGCAAATGCTAGTAAAATAGGGAAAAGGACCGTTTCGGCTTGTTACAGGCTGATTACTGTGCAAAATGCCGCAAATTCATTTTCCTTTACTTTCTCAGACACCGATTTCGCATGGTACGTGGACCAGCAAATATTTGGGTTTCAATATAAATACCTTAAAACGATACCTGCGTTTTCAATACCAACTGAATTTTGTTATGAAACGCAACGTTTCTGCTGTGCTACATTTACAGAGGCACCTGTTGGAACTCCTGCTACGGTACCATTTATAACTATAGGTGGTATTACAGCAAAGTGGGTAGTTGAAAGTGTCTATTATCATGATCTTTAGGAAGACAACAAAGGGTACCTTTGAGCGGTACCCTCTATTTATTCCAGGGTTAAAATTTATGGATGCTGAGAATTCCGGATCTAAGAAATGCTTTGCTAATTTTTTGAAGGAAATTCGTTTAATTCAACTGTCAGGTTTATCTGCTGTCGTGAGAATAGGCAGTCTTGTTCAACTGAATAGTTGGCAATATTCTATTTTCGATAGAAAATGTGTAACCCAAATCGCCCAACATTTTATTGAGTTGATCAATGTCCCCCAAGTCCTTACATATTAAATAGCCAGTTACGATGATATTATCCAGATTCTGGTTCGTTTCATTTATTACGTGATAGTTGTTGTTTAGCTCAAAATTTATTTTTCCTATAACGCCGGTGATAATTTGATTGACGGTGTTTCCGGTACTTCCAGTTTTAATTCCATTCTTTGTAAATTCGATGGGATCTCCGAGTTTTCTCTCTCCAGCTATTTTTTCAATTTTAATAATTTGAGGAGAATTGTGGGTTATTCTGGTTCTCTTTAACACTAAAGAGGGGTAGGGCTCATTGGCGAGTTTATACGTTATGCCAAAAAAGTTGCCGATTTCCGTTCGTGCGATACTGTTTAGCACAGCAATATCAGAAGCTTTACCAGGCTCAAGGACCAGTTCCATATACACCAGGGGGTTGTCTTCATTGTAGGTTGCCTTTTGGGTCTTAATCAATTTTGAAAGTCGTTCATCAGTCGAAGTCAGCAAAACATGGTCTGTTGTTGTATAGAAGAGCGGTAACAAGCTGGAAAGCGGAAAAGCGGGAAGGAGAAATCCAATGTTTTGATCTGATGCACTGTCCTTTAGAGGGATATATTTATTAATAAAGCTTTTGTGAACTGTAGTGTCAGTTCGAAGAGTCACGTAATATTCAATTCCTTCATGGGTTTTTCGGATTAGCTTTTGACGTTCTTTTATAAAATCCAACTCGGTTCTGACTGTCGGATTTTGGTTTGACTCGAAGGCTCCGAGAAAACCGCCGCTTAAGGCCTGGTCGAGTAATTCATTTGTTACCTTAGTTGTAGTACCAATAAATCTTCCATCCTTATCAATCCAGACACAATATGGCACATACGTGTGTGGGAAGTTACTTCGCATGATGGTGTCGCCCACCACAAAATTCAGGTTGGATTCCTTCAATATTTGTGATTTCCCTTTTAGGCTATCAAAGATGTGCCGATTTTCTCGCATAACAGCAACAACAGCAATGTCGTTTCTTCGATCATCTACGAGACTTTCTATATTGGGAAAGGATGCAATACATGATCCACATCCTCTCGACCAAAAATCAAGCACCAGGATCTTACCTTTGAAATCGGATATTTTCCGCAGCCCTGCATCGTGGACATACCGGAATGTCAAGTCTGGTATTTTTTCATTTAACTTATACTTGAGCTTGTTCTGTGCCCAGCAATTTGTGCTAAGCACCAACTGTAATATGGGCAACAACGTCGATGCAATTTTACAGGGTCTCATTGGATATGGGTTTTGGTTAGTAATTTAATGCACCTTCAACCAAGGAGTCGAGTTTCTCGATATTTACAACCTCGTCGGGTTTTAAGGAAGTATTGATTTCTGTGGGATTGCCCTTTATCACCCTAGCGTTTTTGTCTACAAGGAGATATGCTGGCACAGCCCACATGCCAAAAATATATTTATACGAGTTATCAATCTTATCAGATGTTTGAATCCATGCCATATTATCTTCCTTTACAGCCTTTAACCAATCACTATCAACTGCATCTATTGAGATCCCGATAATTTGAAACCCTTTCGAATTATATTTATTATAGACTTTGGACAGCTGTGGATTAAGGGCTCTGCAAGGAACGCACCAGCTTGCCCAGAAATCGATTAATGTGACATTCTTTTTGCTGATCATGTCATGTATGAACACCTTATCTCCAGTAGAAGTCATAACCTGAAAATTTGGAATGACGTTTCCTATAGGGCCTTTTTCATAGAAATCTTTATACTGATACTTTAGGTCCAGTTCTTTTTTAAATTTGATACCAGTTGGGGTACTTTGAGCTTCTTTGGAGGAGGCGTTAAAATAGTAGATAAGTGAATCTAATGTAAAAAACGGCCGTAACCTTCCCAGAAGATAGGGCATTATCATTGAATTCTTGTGATCATTTAAATAGTTGATGACAACTGATCTATCATTCGTTCGGTTATAATTATTAATCGTCTCTACCGAACTTTGGTAATCTTTTTGTGAAAGAGAACCTTCAAGGGTCAGACTGTCCATCCTACTGACAGTCCCTCTTAAATTCATGTGTTTGTTTTCCAACCATAGGGCGTTGCTTACGGTTGTGTTTGCTTTGGATATCCTTGAATCAATGGATAGAAAATAAAAATGTGCACCATTAATTTTTCCACTAAAGGTAAATTTGCCATTTACTGCCCTCGCGGCCATAAAAGTATCTTTGTCCTTTGAAACGTCATTTTGCCTACTTAGAAGAAATACTACTGTTTCTTTTGGCAAACCTTCAATATATCCTTTCAATATGAAACCGTTTTCTGGGGTTTTCTGATATCCGGCGTAAAGAACTGAACAAATAATCAGGCAAATAAGAATAGAGGAAATACGTAACATGTGAAGGTTTTAAAGAGTTGAATTTCTGTAAGTGAAATAATCCTGTTATTATAGGATAGCGCCCAAATTAAGAGGGGTGAATTTTTTCAGTCCTTTTTTTCTATTCAAACTAATTATGGATGTTTTTGTGCATATGTTGGTAGCGAGTTAATTGACAACAGAAAAAAGTCAATCCGAGCAACTTGCACGAAATGTCATCGCAGTATTTGTAAGTAAATTAGAGTTGATTAGCTATTGGATGGGAGGACTTGTCGGTTGCTTTGTGTGAAGATGATATAAATGGAGGGATCAGATAGTTTCACCGAAAAAACTACGTTATGAAAAAAGTTAATTTCTGCCTATTATTTGCATTCATTATAATTGCGATGACTGCATTTTCATCAAAATCAGAATTTAGGACGATTACCGCTTGTTTTCCGGTGGTAGTGCTGCAGAATATTCCAGGGACCAGTTTATACGTTCCTGCTCAGACAGATGCTGCGGCAACTGCCAATAGCCTTATTTTTGGTGCTTCTCAAATCAAATATCTAAGACATTTACCCTCCGGAGACGGGGATGATTGTTTTGGAACTTCTCAATTTTGTTGCGTTCGCTTTACTGAGGCTCCAGCATCCACTCCAAGTACGGTCCCAATTCTTAATATAGGTGGAATTCTTGCCAGGTGGGTTGTGACCAGTGTGGAGTTCCATGATTAAAGGGATAGGCTTGACGAAAAACCGGATCTGTTTCAAACTACCTTTATTTTCTAAACATTAAAAACATATTAGATGAAGAATAAGAAATTAAACTTTTCGGTTGTTTTCACTTCATTGGCAATCGTTATTTCTGTTGCGGCAAACGCAAATGCTTTAGGTTCTAGAACTATCACAGCGTGTTATGAGAATTTTATACTTCAAAATGCCTCGGGTTCTATTACATATTCGCCGGCTACCTCTGATCTTTCTTCAACTGTTAATTCATGGGTTGTTACAAATCAAGTTAAGTACTTAAAGGGTGTTCCGACAATATTAAGAGACGATTGTAATGAGACGGCGAGATTCTGCTGCGCTCATTTTACAGAAGCTCCAGCAGGGACTCCTGCAACTGTTCCGACTATTACTATTAATGGAGTTACTGCTAAATGGGTTGTTCATAGCATAGTATTTCATAACTGAGAAATCCTATGATGTGTCCAATTGTTTCAGAGATACAGATATTGAATACAATCCATGAAATCCCAGCCTTGATCCGGCAGTCGAGTTTTAGCGGCTATTGGGTCAGCATTTTGTGTTAGTTTCAATGATTGAGGACTCCTCGATAGCGGTGTGGAGATCCCAGCAAGTTAGTTATGATGCCAGCCCGCATAGACATGCAGCTCCAGATTGTAACCAATTTGCAAATGATATTTTAGTTGTGCCCTAAATAATATAGTATTACTGGACGTTGTCCAAATCAATTTGAAATCCCATCGTTCTGCACCAGGCCCTTTCTTGCCAATCAACATAAATATTGACTTCTGCGCAAAATTCCTTACCTCGTTGAAGGTAATATGCTGGTACTGATGTGGACATAAATATGGAATCCACGTTAATGTGTAAAAGCAAATGTCCCTGTACATCCTGTGTCGGATATTCAATACATTTTAGCTTTACTGCGGTTCGTCCCTGATAATCTTTACAATAGGAGTTGATTTCAACAATGCGGAATTTAAAATAGACAGGAATTCTACTTGAAATTGGTCGAATAGTATCTGATTTTTTACAAGCTAAACACCCGAAAGCTAGTAATGCCGCGATTGAAAGGTAGGGGTATCTCATAACAGGAATAAGTAGTCTTTTACAATATGATGCGCGGATATAGCGAAAAGGGTGAATTCCTAAAAAAAAATGTAGTCAACTAATATGACTAAAATTATTTGCATTTACGAAATGAAATAAGGCAAGCAAAGTGCCGATTGTACAAATGATCAGCATATGCCAATGGTATTGGACCCTTATTAACATATTCGTAACGGTTAAGTCAAGTTTTGGCGGTCATATTTGCTATTTTTCCATAGCCGTAGTCTGATCAAAGACAATACCTGCTAGGGGCTTATGTTGGTGCTTACGCCCTAGATTCAAAGTTTTGCATCAATATAATAACACTTTAAACTATTGGGAAACCTTCAGCGGTTAGTTAGAGAATTAATTGATCATGTCGAATACGGCGAATAATGTGTTGCGCGCGTCGGGATACCGAATTGGTATTCAAGAGGTGCTTTATTTCGACTAACGCAGTTCAAAAATGAATAGTAGTGTGAGGCCGCCGGTATTTCGTATGCAGGGGGCCTGAGCTTTCCTAAGCGTCGTTCTTTGGCCAACAGTCGAACGGCGGTTTAGTAGAGTAACGACAAATAGTTCTCGTTTAGACGACCTGGTATTTATATGCCGGGTCTTTGAAAATAGAAAAATCGACATTTAAGTTACGTTAGTATATCGATTATATCATGAAACAAACGGCTAAAATTTCCACACTTCCTGGAGGTTGTGGTGAGTAGTGTAATCGCTTGAAAATGATAATTCCGTTATCTATATGCAAACAAGTTTGTGATTAATCGTATTATATACGCTTATAGGCCTAAGTCGATGATTAAATGGAGAAAGTCGATTGTTTTCCGAATGGCGAGTAGACTTTTCGTGGCAAGATCGGAGTAGGTCGTCGACAGCATGCCTCCACTTTTAAGAAGACTTTCTGAACAATAGATAAAGGAAGTTATTTTAGTCCCCATTAACAAGCTGTTGACAATAATAGAATTGAGAATGCGGAAATTGCAAAGCCTGCTTCAAGCTCATCTATTGTGTTTACACTGCGTGGCAATTTGCCAGATTAACAATTAAATGGAAATAAAATTACCTGAGATAACAATTTGGAAGTATGAGTCTATATCTAGAAAAAAAGGTTTCCCAATTCCATACGAACATGATTCGTTCTTTACTATACCTCAAGGAGATGGTTGATCTGAGAAAGATCTCGGGGAAAGTAGAAAGCGAATGCGCCCCCCTAATTGAACTGGGACATGTTGCGGATGAATTATTGAATCACCCTATTTCGCATGAAAAGAGGTGTAATCTTAGTCCTGACGCTTCATGCAATGAGATTATTGAAGCAAAGAGGTTGTACATTTTATTAGATTGGTTAATAGAAGATTTTCATGAATTCAGGCCACATGTCATAAAGATGTTGAAAAGAACGCCTGAAAAGCTCTCTCGAAAACTGGTAGATTTTGTTTCCTACTACAATTTGAGCTATGCCACACTCGTCGAGTGGCGAAATAAGCATACAGGCAAGCGTACTTATTTTCCCGAGGCTATTTCGCTTAGTGGAGACTGCCCATCATTCGACGGCCATATTTTCAAAATTGACTCCAATAAATAAATGAGGAAAGACATTACTCTCAGCGTAGTTCAGGAAAACATTGTGAGAATAAAGAAAGCAGCAGAAATGCTATGCTGGCAATTAGATATCCTGGAAATTAACAGACCAATTCGGGCTATTCAGTTTTCAGGCTTACGAAGTATTTTGAAGATCACTTCGGAATTGGAATTGCCCATCAATGTAGTTGTTGAGCCGACCATTCCCAATGAAAAGAGTTTGGCGAAGGTGCTTAGCATTTTGGATGCTTCTGAAATCTTTGTTAACCACCTTCAAAAATTTCATTGCCAGGTGAAAATGGTTGTCGCCGTAATGTCTGACCAACGTCATCCAAAGTTCAGTCTGGAAGATTTTTCACACGGGGGATTGCAACAATGGTATTCCTGGTATAATTTGAATGTGGAAAAAATGATTGCCATTCACGACGGCTTCAGAAAAAGTAGCTATCAAAGGGGAGCTCCGGATTTTCTCACCTGGTATCAGCTTGAGTTATATCGAATGAAAAAAATGGCTGATTGCATTTTGGCCAAGATTAATATGCTTTCGGAACAAAAACATTTTCATATCCCTGAGCTGGAAATGGAAATCAAACCGATGATGAACCTTTTCATGGAACTCCTGTATCCTATTGAAGAGGTAATCTACGACATGCTACATTTCGAGATGCTTTCGAAGATTCATGATCCCTTTATCATTATCACGCCTAGCGAAATTGACCAGGATTTAATTGAGTTTATGCCAAGACTGGATTTTATTTTCAATCTGTTTCAGTCGCCTCTCGGAGAAATAGATGAGTCAGTGCTTAGGGAAGGCCTTAAGGTAAAAGGATGGTTTGAGGATACTTGTGTAAAATTGCGCAAGATAAAAATGATTTTAAGCGATTTTGGTAGTTCGGGAAGTATGGTGCCCTAATTTAGGCGCCATTTTCAATTCATGAAGGGGAGTTCGCCTTGCTACAAAGAAATGTTTTCACTCGACATGAGCAACGCTTCTACAGTAACTTCTAAGCCTTTTGCAATGGCGGCGAGCGAGCAGAGTCCGATATTGATCTTTCCCGATTCCATCTTGCAAAGCTCACTCCGGTCTATCCCACACCGTGTTGAAAGAGCGGCGTAAGTAAAGCCCCTCGCCAGCCGCAACCGGCGCAAATTTGAAGCAAAAACATTTATGATGTCGCGGTTAGTGCCCATAAGTCTGGCAAATGAACAAAATTTGCCGTTCGAAATAGTTGGGCCATAACCCTACACCTAATTTCAGGCAGGAGGTAACTTACCACAGCTACATTTGCCTGTTATAGTACTGGTAACTCATTTCCCTATGGTCATTGGCGGATACACTTAGCATACCGCTCGAAGATGGGGACCAACAATAAACCGTGACTTCGGAGAAAAACGCAGGATAGGAAGATACCACAATGCGATACCAGCCTGCAGAGAGGAGGCGAGTTGATTGTTTGGCCGCGACCGCTCGGTTGTTTTGGCAGAAGGGACGTAGTTCGCCGATGCTATTATTGGCAGACGGCAGATAGTAGGCAATATCGATGAGCTTGTAGGCGCCAGTTTCCCGGTGCTTAACGTTCAGGTAGTCGTCAAGTCCGGAAAACGAAAATTCACCTTCTCGCGCGTGATCGATCTCCATTAGGAGTGCAAAAGGCCGGTCATAACTGGGCCGGTCACTCAACTTTTCGCAATCTACCAGGCTGGAGGAGCCTGCGGAGAAATGGACCTCAAGCTTATGGTCAGGTAACCCTTCCACCATGGAGGGAGTAATGACAAAATCGACGGTTTTACAAGTTGAACCATGGACGAAATCGATTGATTTCGGCGGTACTCCGCGCATCCATGTAACCACCTGCGCTGATCCCGGCGATTTACGTGATTGCCCTGAAACACTGCACCCCATTACAAAAACCATGAGGACCATACTTATTGGTCCATTGCTGAATTTTACTATCATACGCTGGCTTTTTCGATTGTTCCCCGCTTTGTGCATCATGAATTTACCAGGGTACGACTACAGCTAGAAGCTGTTTATCCGGAGAATCCCGGGTAAAATTAGAATAAACTGCCATCATCAACCGGCGCCACCATGCTTTAATTATCCACATCAACTTCCCAGTCTTATCTCTCCTGAAATGGATCATTTGTGTATCCTTAGCCTCTTTGGATGGTGTTGCGTCCGGTGTTACAGCTCTTTCTGGCAACCATCGTCCAATTAACTTACTAACGGTTAGTTGGCTCTAAGAAAGGGAGTTGGTATCAAAACTTCAACTTTGACATGCGCACCGCCAGCAGGGCTTAATGGCGGGACCAGCCTCTTGGGGGGGAGACTTTACCTCACCGGACGAAGGCATGATGGACGGAAAATATGCATTGGCCTGGTTGACCTGGTTGCTATTGATCCAGTAAAAAAAAGCGAACTTGTGGCCTGCTATAGAAACGACGGAGCCCCGGGATGCAAAGCTCTATTGTGGGCCATTGATACCCGGGATCATTCTCCAAAAGTCGCTACGATAGATTCCGCCGCCAGGTACCTGGATCAAGTTGCGCTGCCGCCTTGTATCAGAGTTTGTACCCCAAATAGGTGACACCGAAAATGAATTCCGCCAAACTCAAGGGAGCTGGGACTGCGCCAGTAACCAGGAGTATAAGGCCTGGCTTTTGAAGCGCTTTCCCGTCCGCGCACGGGCGGCCCAATCCCGTTATTAAAGCATTCATTACCAATCGCTGTTGGAGATCAAAAGAGTTCTTCCCTTGGGCCGGATATCGAAATTCGCATGTCGCATCCTGATACGTCCAATTAATTAGACAGTCATCAAGCCAGCTATCCTTTTCACAATTAGCTGTATACACCCGTCATTTTCGATTCAAATTCGGCGTGTTATTCCGAGATGGCGTCGGCGGTTCCAGGGCGATGAACTCATCTCACGCGCCCAACTGCGGCGGTTTCTTGTTGCCATCTTCCGCAATTTCCAGCCAATTATTTTTCCTCTATAGGAGGATCGAAGCCTCACAGCTTTTGTCAGTGGCCATTTTTGTATGGAATATAATTCGAGCTATTATGGAAACGAAACCGCCACAGTTGTACCTGGCCTATAATGTACAATTAGGAGAGACCTCCTTCAAACAGCGGATCGAGGTCGACAACATCGAGCAAGCAGACCTCATCCGGGAAGCCAAACTGAGCCGCAACCTCGGCAAGCAGGCGCAACAGGTTCAATATTCTAAATGGCGGGTTGTGACCGGATCTCGCGGTCGGGAGTCGGTAGTTAAAAGTTACGGCGAAGAGCGAGAGCGACCTCTTCAAAAAATTCGAGGATCCGGCCACAGCCTGCATTAAAAAGAAGGGCACGCAAAGTTAAATGGCGCTCTTGTTATGACTAAAAAAACTCATCGCCCTATGCAGGATCGCAGGTGCCTCAAATTATCTATGCTGAACAATCGCAAGTCATTGTAATAAAATATCGGTTATGGCTATCATAAAGAAACGTGTGCTGCTGCTGTCGACAAAACGCCAAATCCGACTGTCTGGTCATACGCTGTGCATTTCAAATTCCCTGGAGCTGGGAGAAGGCTTTACCAAGAATATCTATGGGCTAGCGGAGAATACCAAGGCTGGTGGCGCGCAAGCGCCAATTGTCAATCCTTTTGGTATTACCAAAGATGAATTTTTCGAAATCGCTGACTACAAGATCTTTCTTTGGATGCATTTTAAAGATCGAATCCGCCAGTTTGGAATCGACAATCCGCAGGTTTTTAAAGCGAGTTTTTAGCTACCTGCCTCATTGACAACTTGTCCGTCGAAAAAAGGATTGTGGCTGAGCTCAATTTGGTCTATGGCGAAAATCCGCTTTAGACTGGATCGGTCGAACCCTTCGGCAGGGTCGGCAAGATGTACACTTGTGCACAAGTATTTCGCGGCCTCCGGAGTCGGCCACGATTCGCTATAGCATAAAAGCTGCCATTTAGGCGCATATAAAAGATGAAGCCTTATGAATCGAAAGAAGGTGCCGGATAATAGCGCGCTGAAATTTGACGTAAAGACCCGCATCACTACAGCACATTACACCAGGTTGACGCAGCAATTGAAGCAATCGACCTACCGGACCATGGCTGAGTTGCTGAGAGATATCATTTGTTTTCGACAGGTAAAGC
The DNA here is from genome assembly GCF_003958645.1 of Chitinophaga rhizosphaerae. Lineage (GTDB taxonomy): Bacteria > Bacteroidota > Bacteroidia > Chitinophagales > Chitinophagaceae > Chitinophaga > Chitinophaga rhizosphaerae. The sequence goes on along the minus strand of NZ_RXLO01000010.1, from coordinate 184,228 downwards.
TGGTGACAATTGACGCCACGATGGGAGAGACAATGGAACGGCTGGTAGCCATTAAGCGAGAGCTCAATGCCATTGGCAATAATCTCAATCAGATCACCCGTTCGCTTAATGCAGGCAAAGGACGACATACGCTGGCGGTGGTCGAGCTGATGACCTTAGTCAGGGAGCTCTCTGCCCATATTGATCCGGTGTCTGCCATTATCGCGGACCTCTCGAAACGATGGCTGGACGAAGAAAAGGCGACGCCCAGTGGAGATGTCGATTGTTAGGGAGCAAAGTCGGTTCCGTGTTTTTAAGCGTTAAATCTATTGGCCATGGGGTCTACGAGTATAACGAGCATGATTAAATTCCTGGAGCGCAAGCTGGACAGGAAACGCAACTGGGTCACATTTCGGGGTGCCTTGCTGCCTGCCAGTCCCATTCACCTGGACACATTTCTCTCAAGCCTGGACGTCAGCCGCCTCTGCCGGGAGCAAATATTTGGTATGGATCAAAAGGCTGCTCCAAATGAGAGGATTCCGTTTTATACCGCAATTCCCAACCTGCTATCGGAACTAAGGTACCTGCAGACGGGGACCCTCAAGGAGATGGTGCCACCTCGCATTGTTAGAGAACAACTGGACGAAAAGGGCTTATTATTTATGCTACCTAACAAGAATCTCGATTTGATCTGCAGGCTTGCCCTTGGCGATGTAGCGCAGGCGTTTAAGGAATTACTGGTAATACCGGCAGCCACCATCTCGGGCTACCAGGTGGTCTTACATTCTTTTTATGATCCGACCTTGCCATCCAAACACCAGGGACACTTTGTTGAAAAAATGCGGGCAACGGTGTCGATGGAGAAGGCAAAAGACGCCTTTCTCAAGGCCGCAGATGGCTTAGTCCAACCCAATCGGGGACGTACGCAGGACTTGTACCTGATAGGCGCCTACCGGGGCGAAACACTCGAACTCGATGAACTGGGCAAACCCCTGCGTAACACCGGCATTATCATCGGCGCCAAAAAATCCGGGTCTGCTGCAGTTTCCATGCTTGACATCAATGAGCCCCAAACTGCCATACAGACTTTTTTTGTTCGGCACGATCCACCAACGGGCACGTTGATAACGCTAGGAGACAGGCTGCAACCTGTTGAGCCCGGTGCTCGACTGTCCGGCTTCGCGTCTGATGAGTTTGCTGAGACGGTGCACTCCGAATTCGAGGTGGTTGCCCGCAGACAGTTACTGCCTGGCCGGGATCAATCCGCCCAGCGGTTTAAAGATGGTGAACAACTGTCTACTGGCCAAAGGAAATAGGTATTGACAATCACCCAAACACAATGCCATGGAAAAGGAATGGTGGGCTGCCGTCGAAAAGGAATTAGGACGCCTTGAAGAACAAGGCCACCGATTCGTTGCATTCGAGGGGGCCTTTCGAAATAGAGACCAAATTCAATTGATAAGCTTTCAGACTTACAATGAAGCCGTCAAGTTTTGTAATCGCAATGCCTGGGTGCCCGACGAGGAGGACCAAATGAGGGAAGGGAACTATCATATTCATTTGACTGAGAACCTCGCTGCAGAATTGAAATGGCAGATGCATGGCATTGTGCCTTCCGTTACACCTCAGACAGATATTGTCAGGGAGTTATCCGCTATACCCAACTTCTCGATCAATCTGACGGGTGACCTGCGAGCGCTTTACCGTTTGGCTGCCGGTAGGACAGAACTGATGGATGGCGTACGGCTTATTGTCCCGAGTGAAGAAGCTGCACGCTTCCACGTCGTCAGGCACCAGCATCAAGACCAAGGAGGTCTTATCTATGAGCTCGGGCATAGCGCGACCATCACTTTTAGCTCAGAGAGCTTATCGGATTGTAAGCAGGTGATGCTTCAAGATGACTGGATCAAGCACGAGTCAAAGCGGGAGATTCGGGAAGTCCTCATCGCATGCGAGTATAAGGGAAAGCGATTTGAAATCGATGACGAAGGTTTCCCCATCGGGGCTTGTGGAAAGGTCATCAGTAGCCGATATATTGACGGTAATGATACGGAATATAACACCGATTTTGTCAAAATGGATGAGCCGATCAAGGAGCAATATGCCGTTTTTGTCAAACTGCTGCCAGACATAGGGCGAGTGACATTCTTAGACGAGCAGCTAGCTCCATGCACTGTCGAAGCAGCTTTTAAGTGTCAGCGGTTGTATTTCTGCTCAGAAATGGACGAAGCGCTGTTGGGCAAGCTAACCGTGCAGCACCCCAGCAACGATGATCAGCACCATCATGCGCAGCGGCAGCGGGGAAGGCAAAGCGGATAGCGTTTACTCATAAAATGAGCTTTACTGGATAGGGTATTGGAAGGGTGAACCGTATATGTGCACTTGAAAATTGAGGAGGGTGATAGCGCGATTTAATATGAGCAAAAGCCTCAAACATGTTCTGCATTACAATGAGAACAAGGTAAAAGAGGGCGTAGCCGAGTGTATCGCGGCGGTGGGCTTTGGGACCGACGCATCGGATTTATCCGTTGCCCAGAAACGGGCCCGATTTGAAAAGCTGACCGTCAAGAACCGGATTTCAAAGACCAATATTGCCCACATCGCATTGAGTTTTGCGCCCGGAGAACAGCTAGACAATGAAAAACTGGTAACGATTGCTTCGAGCTACCTGGCCAAAACAGGCTTTGGGGAGCAGCCCTTCCTGGTTTACCTGCATAAAGATACCGGTAACCAGCACATACACATTGTCTCGACCAATATTCGCTCGGACGGCAGCAGAATTGCCACTCACCGCATTGGCGCCACGAAGGGTGCCATCGCCCGACGCGAGATTGAACAGGACTTCGGGCTCGTGAAAGCAGAAGGGAAGGGGGCCGGGTTCCTTCAGGGAATCCCGCCATTGGATCTGGAGCAGTACCTGCAGGCCGGAAAGAAGCAAAAAGCCAGCATTTCGGCCATCATCCGGGCTGTTATCTCAAAGTATAAGTTCTGTTCCCTGGCCGAATACAATGCGATTCTGAAGCAGTTTAATGTAGTCGCAGATCCCGGCCAGCCGGATTCGCTATTGCGAGCGCGCGGTGGCCTGCTGTACAGCGCCATTAATGCCGCCGGCACCAAAGTCGGTGCGCAAATTCGGGCGAGCTCCATTTATGTGCACGGTTGGAACGGGCTGCCCGACAATGCCGGCCTGAAGCTTTTGACCGGAAAATTCAAGGAAGACCGAGCCAGAAAAATTGCGTTCAGGCCCAAACTGGCCAGCCAGGTGGAAGCCGTCCTTGATCGTGGTGTTACTATGAGTGGGCTCATTCGCGCGTTAAAAGCAGCTGGTATCACGGTGTCAACCCGGTACAATGAGCAGGGCCACCTATCAGGGATCACTTTTGTAGACAACCGGCAAGCAGTCGCATTTAAAGGGAGTGACTTGCGAAAATCCCTCGGTGCTGCCGGCGTGGCTGCCCGGCTACTGACTGCTTCGAAAATACAGCGGGCACTCAATCGTGACATTGTCAGGAGCGTCCTTACGGGTACCGATTTCCGCAGCGGGTTTGATAAGGTCCTGGGCTACTGGAGATCGCAAGGGCTCATACTTGAAGCCAGCCAATTCAGCGATGGGCAGACCATCTTTTATCTGCGGGCTGACCACCTGCCACCAGGCTGTGCACGACCTATACGGGCTAACATCGACCAGTATTTGCGTAATAATCTAGGGCGCCCCCAGGGAACGGCCCGTGCTTTTCGTATGGATCGACAAGGCATCGAAGCGACATTTCATAGGGAACTGAGCCGATACAGCCTCATGGGAATGGTTCGGCTCAACGTTTTCGAGGAGCTGGTACATGCGGAAGCCCCTTACGAAGGATTGCCGGTTGAATTGCTGAAGGAGGCACGGAAAAAGAAAAGAAAGAAACGGTAGGCTGGCCCCTTCTTGGCTTAGGTAACCTTGCCAAAGCTGACACCATGAAAGTACAACCTGGCAATGACCGGAGTTGCATTATGACATACATATTCACCTGATTTCCTAACAGGGACCACCCCCCACACTGGTCGCTATCTGAAGCTCTACAACCATGAGTACTGGAGAGAACGAGCAGATGCTACGTGGGGTTATTGATTTTGTGCGCCTTTGTGGCGTGCTGCTGCTGGGCGTCCACCTTTACATTTGCTGCCACGGGGCCCTTGACGCCTGGAATGCGACTTCGCCATTCCTTGACAGGCAGCTGCTGAAGGCCGGCCGGTTCCCGGTCATAGCCAATCCTTATTACTTCAAAGCGGTGATCCTGGGCCTGCTTGCCCTGACAATGATTGCGAATAAGGGTAAAAAGGACACCGAAGCAAAGCCGGTCACAATTATCATCCTGATCGCCCTCGGGACCGCCCTCTACTGGGGCGCTATGGCCTTACTCCACCTTGATCTGGATCCGCAAGTAGTCGCCGGCCTTTTTTCAACTGCCACCATTACGGGTTACCTGATGCTCCTGAGCGGTGGTGCCAGGATATCACGACTTATCAAAGTTGAGCTCGATAAGGACATCTTCAATGAAATGAACGAGACCTTCCCCCAGTGGGAGCAGCGCCATGTCAACGAGTACAGTGTTAACCTGCCGGCCAAATATAAGCTGCGCGGGAAGGTTAGAGATAGCTGGATCAATATAGTGGCGCCCTTCCGTGCCACCATGATCATCGGGTCCGGAGGTGCCGGCAAGAGCTATTTTGTAATTAGGCACTATATCACCCAGATGATCAGCAAAGGCTACACGATGTTTGTTTATGACTTTAAGTGGCCGGATCTGAGCATCATCGCCTATAACGCCTTCCTAAAGCACCAGGACAAGTACCCCGTTCCTCCGCGATTCTGCTTCGTCAACTTTGATGACCTTTCCCGAACTCATCGATGCAATGTCATACCGCCGGAACACATGGATGACATCGCCGACGCAGCCGAATCCAGCCGCACGTTGCTCATGGCCCTCAACCGTGAGTGGACCGCGCGTAGTGGCGAGTTCTTTGTGGAGAGCCCAATAAATTTTGTGACGGCCCTAATCTGGTTTTTAAGAAACTACAAGGGGGGAAAGTATTGTACGCTGCCTCACGTCATCGAATTTGCGAACCTACACTACGATGACCTGTTCCCGATACTGGGGACCGACCCGGCCCTGGATAGCCTGGTGAACCCCTTTGTCTCGGCTTACCTTAACCGGGCTATGGAGCAACTCGAGGGGCAAGTGGCTTCCGCCAAGATTGCGTTGGCGCGCCTAGTGTCACCGTCCCTGTATTATGTCCTTAGCGGCAATGACTTTACCTTGGATATCAATAATCCCGAGGAACCCAAAGTCGTTTGCGTCGGCAACAATCCCCAGCGTGTTCAGACTTACGGTGCCGTACACTCCTTATATCTCACCAGGCTCTCCCGCCTGGTAACAAAGAAGGGTAAGCTGCCGAGCTCTATTATCGTCGATGAGCTGCCCACGGTCTATTGGAATACAGTGCCCAATCTTATCGGAATTGCACGCGGGTACCGTTGTGCTATCACGCTGGCTATCCAGCAATACAGCCAGTTAAAGCGGGACTACAGCAAGGAACAGGCGGAAATTCTCCTTAATATTTGCGGTAATCTGTTTTGCGGTCAGACTGTAGGAGAGGCGGCCAAGGATGTATCAGACCGTATCGGCAAAGTGGTACAGCCGAGAGACTCCGTTTCGATTAACAGAAATGACACCAGCGTTTCGAAAAACTCCCAGCTGGAAATGGCAGTTCCTCCCTCCAGGATTGCCCAGCTTTCCTCGGGGGAATTCGTGGGACTGATGGCAGACACGCCAACTGAGCCGATCAAGCTAAAGGCATTTCATAGCATGATCCAAAATGATCACGCCGCCATTGCGGCCGAAGAAGCCGCTTACCAGGAAATTCCCGTCATTCGTAATATTACTCCAGAGGAGGTCAATGCGAATTTCCAACGTATTAAGGATGACATCAATGAAATCCGATATTTTGAGATCGAACGGATCAAAAACGATCCCAACTTGTCTCATCTGCTCTTCATTAAGCCTGGTAAATAAAGGAAATCGATTGTATGAGCTCACAGTGGTTCCAATAGTCCGCTGATGTGCCAAATGACGCCTGCATAAATCGATTGCGTGCGCGACGAAATGCCCTCTCGTGAGAATATATGTCGCGGCAAATTGAGGCCCGCCACGAAATTTCCGCAGGAAAAAGGTTGCATTACCCGGAACGTAGGGGTGATCCACCATTCTTTTTGGACCGGGAAATCTGAAGCCCCTCCATGTTTACGCCTATAGCTTTCCGCCATAATATAATTTGACCACGAATACGTCGCTTCTAATCCAAGTGCAAAGGCAGGCCGATGCCGATTGCTTTTCCAGGGATTCACAGCGACAAGTGGGGTAAATGTTAAATTAATAACCTGCGCCTCTTCATCCTCTCCACTGGGGGAAGTAAACCTCGGCGTAAACAGAACAGCGGTAAATTCGGGCCGAAAGGTCAAATGTTCCTTTAGGAAAGGGAATTTTCTTGGCATGCCAAATCCGACTAACAATGAAACTCTGGAGTCTGTTAAGTGTCTGGATTTGACACCAGCAGGATAATTGCCTCGGGTACTGATGCGACTGAGCGCAGTAATAAAATAAAGCTGCCGATCGGTAAGGGAGATTTCGTCGTCAGCATCGTAGGTGACCTGGCCAACCTGCTGGTTTAGTGCCCTTGCAATTTCCATCAGGTCCCGCCGGTTGTAGCCTATTTCAGTTCCAAAATTAAACGTGGCGCCATGGTGTGCTAATATATTCGCCATCTCTACCCGGAAACTATCAGATACATTCCGTCCCCAGGCTTCTACTTCTAGTGTGATTTTGTGATAATCGAGTGTTTGATTACCTGTATTTTCCTGAATAAAAAAACGCCGGCGCCCATCTTGGGCATAGAGTAATGTAATAGCCGGTCCTTTTATCAGCACTTTGAGAAACAGCTGCTGTCTTACTCTAAATGGGTTGCTGTTAAGGTTCTCCTTCCTGAATTCATAATTTGCGTAATCGGAAAACACAGAGGCCGACACATAGGAGCAATAGCCAGGTAAACCGAACTCACGTATATCATCTGGCGTAATATATCTTTTATCGCCCCATTCGTCATAAAACTTAATTTTCTCCGGTGTTTCCGAAAGCCCGTAAATATCGATTTTACCAAAGGTAGAATCTCCGTTCAGTTCAATGACATAGGCATTCATTTTACGCTGGCCAATGGCAGCCTGGACAAGAAAAAGATAAATAATAGTGAATAAAGCTCTCATCATAATATAGCAGTTAAATATGGGGTATTGTCAATTTCGTAATGGAAGCAAAAAAATAGTGGGGCATGATAGACATCAGCCCCGCTTTACAAGTGCAAGGGGATGCACCTGCGCATTAGTCGTACATGAGTATCCCAAATTTCTCGCATCCGTCAATCGCTATCGATGGTGAACGCGATACCGGCGTAAAACATTTGGGTCTTGGACCAAATGCCTTTCCAGTAAAAAATCTCTTTAGGTAAACTACACCCCGTCATAAGGTACCCTTTGTTAATGGGCTGCAAAATTCTGAATACGGGTGTCAACAAAAATCTTTTCTGGCGGACAAGGTCTTTTTCAGCGTTGGCACCTGTTAGATCTTCGGCGTCCCTGTATCCTGACAAAGACATCGTCGTTTCCAGGCCAGCCGCTAACATAGGCAACTTCCTGCCAACTCTCCAGGGATTTATAGATAGGAACGTGGCCAGCGAAAAGTTGACAACAAATCCGATCTTATCTCGGTTAAAGCTGGCATTAGGCCACTCCAGGCTACTAAAACTTGTCGAAAAACAGGTGACCGAAAACTCCGGCAGTAGCGTCACCTGTCGCCGCAACCACGGCAGCTTCAGCGGGCTGCCAAATCCGAGCATCAGTGAATATCCGTTATCGTTGAGAAAGCCTTCGCCTTTGGTGACAGGAGAGGGGACACGCGTTTTTACCCAGTTGGCAGCAGCTAAATAGTATGGTTGTGTATAAGCAATCGGTGCCTCTACCGAAGCATCATACTTGACTTGACCGAACCGCTCGTTGAGTGCGCGGACAATTTCCATCAGGTCCCTTTTATTGTAGCCCCATTTTTTATCATATTCGAACGCAATGCCTTTGCTCGCAAATACCTCGGACAGTTGTTTGAGGTAGGCCACAGAGAGACGCGCAACCTCTGCATCTGATTCATCACAGGTCGGATGATAAGATAGTTCGCGAATGCCATCCTGGTCACTGATAAAAAATCGCTTTCGCCAATCTCTTAGATACAGTAAGGTCAACACCGGCCCTTTCACAAGTACCTTTAGGTAGCGCCATTCGAACGTATAACGCTTTTCCGGTGACTTGTCCCTCCAGTGGTCCAGCGTTTCCCAATCCATACGGTAGGGCGCCTGGTCAAGGGTAACGGTCGCCGCCCGGTATACGCTATGGCCGGGAATAACGAGCTCAGTTACACGGGAAGGATAAAATTGGGTAGAGTCCCCGTCTTGATCAACAATCCAGGCTACCGTAGGTGTTTTTATGACGTGATTGAGCACCACTTTACCTGAGACGGTATCCCCATTTTGCTTGACGACATAGCCTTTTAGCTGCATTTGACTGTAGGAGTCTCCGAATGCGGCTAATAACAGTACCAGTGTAACAAGACGCGGCATATAGGATGGTTTTTTATCAAAATCTTATCAAGCTCATGTGTTGTGACATAAAATAAGGGAGGGCAAGTGATAGAGATCACTCCCTCGAGAGTTGCGTGCCAATGTGCTTGCATGCAACGGACAACTCTCTCTAACGATTCATAGCGCGTAGTCGATTTGCTCGATAGCCGCGACTATCCATTGAAAGAAAGAGATGACTGTCCTTACTTGTGTTGGTTGGGTAGTAATAGCCAATAAAATTGGGGGACAACCGTAGTCCTCCCCCTTGCCCAGTCCAGTTGGGGGCGGGGCCACGGCAGATCGGTCATTAAACCTACCGTTTTCAGAGCACTAACCGATTTTGAAAATCTTGTATACGGTGATACCTAACGGACCTTGAAAAGGTGCAAGCAGGGAACTTGGGCAGCAGTTTCGATGAACTGGAACCCATATGCACGCAGCGCCCCATTCAATTCAAGCGGGTCCTTAAAACTCCAGGGCAATTCCAGACTTACAGGCCATCGATATCCGGTGCAATCGATAACAGGATAGGTGAACTGGAAATGGCCTTTTTGCTCAATAAGTGCGACCAGTTTAGACATATGTATGTTTGAAAAAGCCTTTTGTTCTTTGTTATCCTGCTGTTGCATCGCTGGCCGGTTGGCGATCTCTTCTGTCGCATTCATCCTCACCAGGCAATAAGACTTCCTGGTGCGAAACTCAATGGCGCCTTTCATATTCATAAGGTGCCCGAAAAACATGTTCAGATAATCCAGCAGCATGGCATATTTGAGTCTATCGAAAGCGATGCCCGTCTGTAAGTCGCAACAGACACCATGCTGTGTGCGCCACTGATACTGGAAGAGCTGATCCCAATTGATGAGTGATTCCACTGGCGGCATTATCAGCCTTCTTGAGGCCTCGGGCAGATCTATCGTTTCAAGCCGGTCGTAGCGGAGCATGGGGACGTCCTCTGTCGAAAGTGCCATCAAAAAAAGCTCGGCTATGCTCATGTTATGCAACTCAATCCGGCCGCTACCCAGGCTAACTTGCCGCACTACCGATTGCTCGGGTATGGGCTTAAACATGCGGCACGTTACCCCGAAAAAATCAGTATTCCCGCCAAGAGCGCTTCCCTCTTGTAATGAGCGTTTTTGCCGGTCGAGGTTTTGATTCAAACGGATCGGAGTTAGTTCGTCGTTTGCATTGGCATCCTGAGAGTTTCCGATGGTGCTCTCATATTGTTTCAGGTAGCTCAAGGCTGCGTTTGTATCGGGCAGCGGAGATACATACGCATGCATTGGAATTGCATCCCCAAATCCGGCGCTATGTGAACTCCTTCTGACTTCCTCCCTGAGCGTAAAAGATAGCTTTGCAAGTGGTTCAAACAACGGGTTACTCCTGGCCAGACTCTCCATGTTTTAGCAATTTTACTTTTCTACAGTTGAAAATTGAAAAAAGGGTACCGTTTCCTGTTGCACAAATAACAGTCAGGTACCCCACCACGCACCGTGTGATGTCTCGTATTATGAATCAATTCGGTTTGTTCGTGTATGCCAATGACAGCTTAAAGGTAAGGGCCCATGTCAGCCAAAAAAGGGTAGCTTGTTGTCAGGGAGCTAACGGTAAGGTACCCCCTTCACGTTTGTCATTAACTTATCCTACATTAGAATATGCAGGAAATATGATATTGTAACCCTCGCCTTTGAAATTTCTTTTGATTTTCTTGGCAACTGCGTGAGTTATTGTCCATCTGACAGGAATTCATGGGCTGTATCGTTGCGTTTTTGTGAATAGAATACTTTATCGTGCTCGCTGGCCTAAAAATGCTGCGTAGAGGGCCTTATCCACCTTTTCTAATATAGGAACGGGAGCAGCTGCTCAACGGCGTGAGAAAACTATGGGACCGAGATTGAAAATTGAAATATCGGCTGTGTAAGGCCCGGAAGCAAAGGGGATGAAGCCGTCGGGCTTATTCTGTATTCGCCGCTGTCGGCGGGATTCAGCGTTAAATGCCGGGAATCCGGAGGGCGTCTGAACTGGATTCGTAATCACCAGCTCAAAAATGGGAAGGGCGACTCCCCGCCAGAAAAGCAAGTAGGGGCCCTTCCTTCTTCCAATTTTTTAACATAAGTCGTACTATTAGGATAATGCATATTTTGATCAGATATAACCCTCCTGTACCAGAAATTTTGTATTTGCTCGTAAAGAAAGGAGGTAACTTATCTTTTAGAGGCTTTTTTTAAGCCAAATTCCCACAATGTGAGGGTTGGACCTACTTGAATCCTGGGAGCATTTATAGGTTACCTATGTTTGTTCTAAACAGGGTATAACGAAAAGAGGCAGGTTCGCAGACGTCGATAGTCCGACAAACGAGCCTCTTTTACCAAGCGGTAAGGAATTGCCATATTCGGTAAAACAGCAACTCATCCTCTAATTAGTATAAAAGCAGCCATATTAGAATATGCGTGATTTGGCCTAACGTAACTCACGACGGATATTTTTTTTGGGAAAATTTCGAACAGCTCTCTTTAATAGTTCGGCAGGTAGCTGAATTTCCGAACAAGTCGTATGAGAATGTGTACCGGCAACTGAGAGATATTCCGGGAAGCGGAAATAGTCAGACGTAGAAACTTATGAAAATAACTTGGCAAAAAAGGCAGGTCCGCTGGCGGCGATGGCACTGCAAACGAGCTACTTTTTTAACCACCAAGTGTAGACTCGTCAACCGAGAACGGTCAGCAAGGAACGCTTGGGGTAAACCTTTATACAAAAATAATTCTATTTAGAACATGCACATTTTGATCGAAGGTGACCCTCTTTTCTTATCTATTTCTTTTACAGCCATTATTGTGGCTGAATTCCCGTAGTGGTTTAGGAGGGGTTATCATTGCAAGAGACTCCGTTCCCAAGGACCCGGTGGCTATTCATTTGGCAATTAGAGTCAGTCTAATATGAAGTGGCAGGAGCCGTTATGATTCAATAATGCAGTTGGCGGTCCTTTCTTAAACGGAACTGCAGGTAGTATGAAATGGGATAAAGGCTGGATTCCTGGAATTATGGCGCGCGCTTAAAATTTGCGCCGTGATTCGGTAAACCCGTATAGTCGAAAAAAAGGCAGGTTCACTGACGTCGAAAGTACAGCAAACGAGCCTCATCTGCTATTGAATAGGATCGCCATCCTGGAAAAGGAGACGATGTATCCAACCTATAGTTTTAAAAACTGTATCTATAGAACATACCTAATCGACCCAAACGTAACTCAGTCAGGAACGTTTTTTTAGCAAATTTCCAACGCCCCACTTTTACACTCCAGCATGTAGCTGAGTTTCCGAAACCCGTTTTATGTGAATGTGTCCTAGCAATTGAGGACGGTTCAAGCGAGCGAATAAGCGCCAATGAAAGAGTTAATGATTCCCAGATTGGCAAAAAAGGCAGGTCTGCTGGCAACGAAGGCGCTGCAGACGAGCTACTTTCTAACCACCAAGAGTGGGCTCGTCGTCCGTGACCGGTCAACAAGGAACCCTTGGAATCAAACTTTATTATAAAATAAATCCAGTTATAACATGCATTTTTGGGGTAAATGTAACTCACTATAAGCATCTATTTTTAACGCAGGCCTATTTTCGTACCGCAATTGCCGTTGTTTTGTTTCTCTGGGTCGCTAGGGCAATAGAACTCCTTTCCCAAAGCGCCCAGGGTCGGCTGATTCTTTTGATTTCTGACCGTTCACGGACGTGCGCCAACCCGATAGACATTCATCACAATGAAAGTAGGTTCCTTTTCTCTTTTTTTGCAATGCATGTTGTAAGGTCATGCATGAAAGTTCGGGCCACAAAATATTGGGACGCGCTCGAATACATGATAGAGCGATAGTGGGAATACAAAAAGCTCGTTCGCCGACAACCAAGGTGCAGCAAACGAGCCCATTTACCTTCTGGAAAGAGTCGCCATCTTCGACAAAACAGCGAGACCGCCATCATTAAGAATTAAAAGAGTGTCTATTCAGAATATGCCGGATTAGCATAAACGTAACTCAATCTTAAGAATTATTTCTTTAAAGCTTTCGCATAGTCGTATTTAATGGCTATTATGATGGGGAAGTGGGGCGAGTGCCTAAATTTGATTTTGGACTTTTCAGCAAGATCGCCTATGTATAGGTGCGACGTGTTCCCATATATCTGCAAAAAAGGAGAGGCAGGTGCGCTGACGACGAAAGTGCAGCGTACGAGCCTCCTCCACAACCACCAAGGGCTGGCTCGCCGTTCTCGACGGAATAGCAAGGAACCCTTGAATAAAACTTGTTGATATGAATAATACAGAACATGCACTTTTTAATCGAATGTAACCCTCTATAGTATTTTATTTTTTCCGGGGCCCATTTTTTCGCGCTACGATTACTGTGTTTCGGTTTGTGCGGGTCGCCGACGCAGGAAACATTCTTTTTCGAAGCGCCTTGAGCGCATCGTTTTTTTGATTTCTGACTGTTCGTGGAGAGATGCCGAGTGCTTTGGCAATTTGAGCAGGACGCATGTCGTGCACCAATGTAAGTTCAACTATCAGTTTTTGCCCTTTAGGCAAATATTCAATAGCTGCATACAGCTTATCGAACATCTTGGCACGAATCTCTGCCTCGGCGATATCGAGCTGGAGGTTCTCATATGCGCTGGTAGCAGCTTCAAGATCCCTTTTGTTGAGATTTTTTCGCTTACGCAAGCTGCCCAGCCGGATAGCCCTGAATAGGTAATTTCGGACCTCCTCAAAGTGCTTGAAGTTTTCAGCCTTCGCCCATAGACTGAGGAAGATATCATTGACAAGCTCTTCTGCTTCCCAAATGTCTCCAATTACCTTAATCGCGTAAATCTTTAAGGGCCGGCCCAAATGCGCACGCAGCCCAACTAGTGCACGCTCGTCTCTGACATGGAGCGCGCTCAGGATTTCGGCCGTAGTCATGGCCTTATCCTTGCCTGAATTTTCAGTCATTCCCAAAGGTTTTACCAGGCGCTGTCGTCAACCCAAATGGCCACCATGGAATAGCTACGTCGCCCTTCCCTGGAAAGGGAAAGTGTACTGTGCGTGCTTTTGACAAACGGAGGAGGAGTGTTTGCCCAAAGCGGCCAAAAAAGGATTGGTTGAAGGTCGCCTGGCCGGTTAGCCAGTGATTGTTTGATCTCTATGGAGTGATCATTGGCCCCCCGTTAGGGCTGATGAAAATCCTGAACACTAAAGAAATGGTTGCTAAGTAAACGAAAAAGCCGGGAAACACAAAATAATGTGGAGAAATGTACGCTGTACGCTTATTTAGCTCATTACACCCAAATAGTCAAACAGGATGACGTATTATGCGTTTTTTTTATTAAATTAGAAGACCGGCACAAACGGTTACATAGATGGGAAAATAAGTTTCTAAGAGCAGTCATATAAATTGATGAATTTGCATTAATTTGTCCGCAGATAATTGCACATAAACGTGCGATGGCCCTAGACCCGAAACTGTTTACTCCTCATGTTTCATTGGAAAAAGTAGCTTTCGGGATATCCTTTTAGGCTCATCCACATTGATCGGTCTCCTCAGTAGCACTAGGCATTAAACCTTATTTATTGAAGCTTCGAATTCAATAACCATTTTTGGTACACTAATCAAATTTGGCCTCGGCAAGCATTTGAAAAAGTGCGAGCCCTGGTAACCGGATAAGGCAATGATTCACCCGCGTGGAATGGCGTCCAACCAACTTGGCACGGACCATGCTGTAGTAGCAGATTGGAATTAGTATCCCCCATTTTTTTGACTGCTTACCAAAAGTGCTGAACAGACGAATAGCCAAATGGCTGCGTCTACAATCGAAGACACGCATGGGGACATCGCAACAACAACTCATTGAACAGTTCCGCAGAGGGGACGCCAAGAGCTTTGAAGCTCTGTATGACGAACTATTTCCTTTCCTTTTTACGCTCACTAAAAGTATCACCCGCGACGTCCAGATGGCCGAGGATATCGTTCAGGAGGCATTCGTGGCCTTATTCGACAAACGCGAAAAGATTGGCGCCGAACACGGCATCGCCAGCATACGCGCCTACATGGCCACCACGGTTCGGCACGAAGCATTTCGGGCCGTCCAGCGGCGAATGGGAGACGAAAAGGAAGCGCGCACTATCAGGGAGCATATACCCATCTCTGAAGACCCGGCCGTATTCCGATCCGAAGTAGAAAGTGAGTGTTATCAAAAGATGCGACAAAAAATTGCCCACCTTCCTAAAACAGACCAGAAAGTCTTTGAATTGATGATCGTAAATGACCTCTCCGTTGAAGAGGCCAGCGAGATTCTCAACCTCAATCCAAGGACCATCGACAATGCACGTAGCAGAGTAAATGTCGCATTGCAAGTGAGAATGGCCAGCCTGGTTACTGTTATATCCTCTACTATTTTGTTGTTCCGAAACCTGTTTTAACGTTCCACGATAGGGTAAGCCATCGATACAGGGCAGGGGCACCCCTGACTATTTTTAACGTATAACGTATTGAATTTCAGTCAGTACAAAAATGTTTGAAAAAAGTTTGAATTTCTTGTGAGAAAGGAGGTGTTTTTTACTCCTAATAGTAGAAAGGCTTCAAAAAAGACGTTGGCTAGTTCGAAATCGGAGACCGGCAATTATCTACCTATCAATTTCAAATGACCGATGAGTAAAGAACAAATCAATGGTGATAGACTTTCAGAGGCGATCGCGAGAAAAGTGATGGGAGAAAGGCTCAGTAACGAGCAGGAGCAAGCGGTTGATTCATGGCTGGAAGATCCTCAGAATCGTGAGCTATTCACGCGGCTCATCAATGAAGCCACATTTAAGGCGGACTACATCCAGATGGAACGGTCGTCTCGTCGGGTTAAGGACGTATTGAACGAGAAGCTCTCGGGCCGAATGGAAACACGGCGATCCACCCCGCCACGATTTTGGCGGACCTGGCCATATTTGGCGGCGGCCGCAATTCTCGCTGCGGTGGTTGGCGTGTATATGTGGAATAAGGGCGGCGTGGCCATACCGGCCGCTGAAGATCAAATGGCGGCTATTACTCCTGGGTCGGACAAAGCGACCCTCACCCTCGGGAACGGCCAAACCATCGTACTTGATGGCGCCGACAGCGGCCACCTCGCCGATCAGGGGCGCGCATCCATTCGCCAAAAGGGCGGTGCGCTTCAGTACGACGACGTCCATCATAACTACGAAGTCGTATATAACCAGCTTTCGACACCACGCGGCGGCAAGTATATCGTTACCCTCTCGGATAACTCGAAGCTATACCTCAATGCTGCCACCAAAGTCCGATATCCCTCCTCATTTACCGGCAAAATCCGGGAAATCCAATTGATCGAGGGCGAAATCTACCTGGAAGTACAGCGCAATGAAAGGTTGCCGTTTGTCGTCAAAGTCGCTTCCCCGCCTTCCAATAATCCAATGGAAGTAACTGTGTTGGGCACTCGCTTTAATATCCAGGCATATCCTTCTGAAACGAGCGTTAAAACCACCCTCATTGAAGGCAAAGTGCAGGTAACAAAAGGAGCGTCCAAAACAATTATGGCGCCGCTGCAGCAGGTAAGCGTTGACAAATCCAATGACATGCTCCAGGTGACCGACAGGGTAGAGGCGGATACTGTTATCGACTGGACCATGGACCGATTCGTTTTCAATGATGACAGGCTCAGCACCGTGATGCGGAAGATCTCGCTTTGGTATGATGTAGACGTAGAGTTCATCGACGATCCAACGATCGATGCCCAGAATCGGACGACCGGCGCCACTGGCACGTTGCTGAGAACCGCTGGTCTCAAGCAGATACTGGGAATCTTGAAGACCGCCGGCGTTAAATATGAAGTAAAAGATCGCAAGATCATCGTGTATATATAACAAAATTGAATCTAATTTTTGGTTTAGATCAGAGATCGCCATGGAAAAGCGTCCACTTAACTCAATCTTACGACAGAGGCTTCAGTTTCGCCCTGAGGGCTCTTTGATTCGTAGGTCCAAAAAATTGAAAAAAATAAAGCCAGTAGTTGATGGACCATATTGGATATTTTGGCCGGATTATGCCTGCAAGCTTACTAGCGGCAGCGCCGTTTAAAGATCGGTGTAATACGAACAACTAATCATCCATCTGGTTCACAGAGGATTCAGTTTCAACCTGAAACCTCATATTTCAACCGGTGTATAGCAACATTGGCATAGAGAAAATATTAGTTATTATTCGGGCGCACATCGACTTTCTCCTGGGAAAGCTCGTAATGATTGCCCGGAAGAACGAAATCATAAGCAGAAACCGAGGGTTCGGTATCGGCCCGTGACCCTTTTCAATCGAGACTTCTGGGAGGCAGTGGGATAGCGGCGTAACGGAGATAAATAGTATTGGAAAAATATTGCATCATAAAACCAACTGTTGATTTTGACTTTGGAAAATAACAGAGGATTCGGTTTCGATCTGAGACCTCTTACCTCTAAAACATAGGGATAGATACAGCATTCCATAGTGACAGTACAGCAGCTCGGTCGGTGAAAACGGGAGCGAAAAGAGGCGAGTGACGACCAAATTTAGAGGACATCGGTTTCGACCCGAAGCCTCTTTTGAAAATGAAAAAAGTTGCGGCATGTCCGCGTCAACATAAATATTTTGGTAGCAGTGGGAACATGATGGCGGATTTAATTTTTGTGAATCCTTGTGCAAAATCTAAACGCAAATGTTCCCCGTACATTCAAAAGATATTTTAGTTTTCTGTGTAACAGTAACAGTATCGTACCTTCTAAAAGAGTTGAACAGTAAGTAATCAAAAACTAGGTGCATCGTCTGATCCTGATCTAAGATCGCCTGGTTAAACATTCAAGGGTAGTAATAAAGATCAATCTGACATGAGAGTAGCTCTACTAAAGAGACCAACGTACATTTGCGACAATCGTCCGCGCGTTACAGGAGCCGGTCGTCCAAGATACTTCTATCACGGGAATTCCAGCTTTATCACATGTTCATCGAGGAAGCATACTATTCACTTCCAGGCTGATGGCTTAGGTGTCGCCAGCCTGAAAAGTTATTTGGGATCCCTTGTGGAATCACTGTCAAGAGATCTTAACCATTGCCTAATCCTGTGTTCGCCCGCGGAACATTCATTCCATTGCTCACGTTCCCCAAAGGAACCACCACTCAGCGCCGACCCTCCCCGACCCGTTTTCGGGCGAGGGCAGGCCGGTGGAGGATAGCAATATCCAACACCGGATACCACCTAACGATCTGCTCGATTCATTTGTCTCCATTATTTCTTATCCCCTGAAAGTTATTCATCGGTTGTTTGTGCCTGCTCGTTGCTACTGTTTTGCAGTAGCCCTGGGCAAAATGTGCGGGTAATGACCATCGCTAGCTTGGGATACTACGTGACGGACACTCAAAAAAGAAGAAAATAAACGGTATTCAATTAGACGTAGCAAGAAAGAAAATGGAAACACTGCCTGCCAAAAAAGTTCCAAAATTGAACCAACAATGAAATTTTAATTCGGCCCGCTCTCTGGTAAACTGAAAAACCGCACGGTTTAGGCCCGTGCGGTCGGATGTTGCCAGGTGAGCTAGAAAATGGTTTGACAGCCACATTTCTTCACCTTTTAACAACTCAAATTTATGGAATCATCCGCTCACAGGCAAGTGGTGGTGGCGCGTGGGTCTTGCTACCGCTTTCTGCGCAAAACACTGATTATGAATGCGTTTCTATTTGTCCTCCTGCTTTTGTCATTCCAACTCCTTGCCGGGGACGGCATGGCGCAGAAAGTTACGGTCAAGTACCAGTCCGCAAAGCTTATCGACGTGCTTCATGAGCTGGAACGTCAAACAGGGTTTACGTTCTTCTTTTTTAAGGGGAGCCTGGACATGTCCAAGCCGGTTAATGTCTCCTGCGACGGCTGCACACTGACCGACGTTCTCGATCGGATCACGATGTCGCAACCGTTCTCCTACGAAGTGCAGGACAAGACGATCGTGCTGACGGCTAGACTCCAAATGAAAGCTGCTGAGGTATTGCCAACGCTATCTGATACCAGTCAATTAGGAAAGTTAACAGTAACCGGTAGGGTAACAGACACCGCAGGTATTGGCCTGCCGGGTGCAACGATATTTTTTAAGTATTCAGGGAAAGGCACTATGTCCGATTCAAAAGGAAATTTTACAATATCAGGCATCGACCCGAATGACTTAATGACCATAAGCTATACTGGATTTAATTCTTCGCGTATAAGGTTAAATGGCAGGACTAAATTCGAGATTGCTATAATGCCGGCTGTGTCAGAGCTTGACAAAGTTGTTATTCAAGGCTATGGAACAACTTCAAAACGCATACATGCTGGAAACATTGGAACTGTTACCGCCGAAGAAATACAACGTCAAGTCGTCGTTAATCCGTTGCAGGCACTTCAAGGCAAGGTTCCCGGTTTAGTAGTAACCCAAACATCTGGCTACGCCAGTGCACCTATAAGGGTCGAATTGAGAGGACGGTCAACAATAAATCCGTCACTAATCCCGGAACCACTTTACATAATTGACGGGGTGCCCTTGACGATACTCTCGCTTGGCGCCCAAAATTACAAGTCCGGATCGAAGGGATTTACGCAAAATGAAATAAATGGCCCAGCAAATGGTCAGAGTCCCATATACAGCATTAGTCCAAGCGATATAGAATCGATATCAATATTAAAAGACGCTGACGCAACCGCTATTTACGGATCGAGAGGAGGGAACGGTGTAATAATAATAACTACAAAAAAAGGGAAAAGTGGAAAAACAAAGTTCGATGTTAGTGCATTTAAGGGAGTAAATGTAATAACGAAGCGTTACGAACTATTAAACACGAGTGAATACATAATGATGCGGAAGGAAGCGTTTGCTAACGATGGCTTTGTACCCCAGGAAAGCGATGCTTATGATTTTTTGGTCTGGGACACAACTCGATATACCAATTGGCAAAGTGAGTTCTGGAATGGTACTCAAAACACCTTCGATGTTAATGCGAGTGTCTCAGGCGGCGAAAAAGGGACAAGTTTTAGGTTGTCTGGGACCTTTCATAATCAGAATAACTTCAATACAATCTCTGGTCAAGATTGGCGAGCCACGGTTCAGTTTAACGTCCAGCATGAGAGTATTAATAAACGGTTTTCATTGGCAGCGACCGCAATGTATTCACAATTATACATGGATCTACTAGCGTTAGGTGGGGGCGTATTACTTCCTCCGAATGCTCCCGCAATTACGACTGAGGGCGGTGCACTCAACTATATTGGTTGGGAACCCGCGTCAAGCATGTACCCATTTAGTGCAATAAGGGAGCCATACCGCAACAAGACTAGTTTGCTTAATAGTAATGTCAACTTACGATATAAAGTGATCGATGGGCTTGTAGCGTCAACGTCTCTTGGCTATTCAAACAATCGTCTCAGTCAGAAATCGACCATTCCAATAGCTTCTCAAAATCCAAACACAAATCCAACTGGCAGGGCAAATTTTGGTACAAATGCAGGCACCAGAGTAATTGTCGAACCTCAATTGGAGTATACGCGGATGATATCTAAGGCTGAAGTAAAAATGGTCGTGGGAGGCACATACCAAAGTACGGAACAGGATGGGTATCGAATCTCTGGAACAGGTTACGTAAACGATAAACTTCTTAACTCCATAATAAATGCGGCTGAAAAAGATGCTAGTGACGTTGCCGGTGAATATAAATATAACGCAGTGTTTGGGAGATTAAATTTAATCTGGGCGAATAAATATGTCATTGACGCTTCTGGCAGACGTGATGGTTCATCGAGATTTGGTCAAGGAAACAGATTTGGCAACTTTGGCGCGATTGGACTAGCATGGATCTTCTCAGAAGAAAATTTCCTTAGATCAAGCAATATATTAAGTTTTGGAAAACTTCGCTTTTCTGCAGGAAAAACAGGTTCAGACTTAATTGGTGACTATGCTTTCTTAACTCGCTGGCAAAGTCGAGCAACATATAATGGTATTCCGGCATACACTGCCCAACAACATGCGAATCCAGAACTCCAATGGCAAGTAGATAAAAAACTAGAATTTGGCTTACAGCTTGGTTTTATTGAGGACAGAATTCTGTTTGAAATTTCCGTTTATAGAAATAGGATTGGAAATCAACTAGTGCAATACTTGCTACCTACTGCCACTGGATTTAGCTATGTAACCGCAAATACACCTGCAAAAGTTCAAAATACTGGCTTTGAGCCTATGATCACGGCTAAGATAATAAAAACGAAAGATGTCTCATGGGATTTGGCTTTTAATGTTGGCATTAACAGGAACAAGCTTCTTGAATTTCCAGGTCTGGAATCGTCACCATATGCAAGGCAATTCAAGATCGGGGAACCCCTGAATATACGCAGATTACTGAGATACATAGGCGTGGATCCGCAAACCGGACAATATCAGTATGATGATATAAATAAAGATGGTGCGATTACATATACAGGTTCTTTTACTCCAGATGAAGATGTCTATTATAAAGATATGAGTGTTCAGTTTGATGGTGGATTCGGAACGGAATTCCGCTATAAGGGGTTTACTTTAAATGCATTCTTCCAATTTAGGAAACAAAATGGGGCAAGCGCTCTTGCGTCTATTGGCCCGGGCGGTGTCGCTAACAATATCAGTAAAAAATTTCTCGGCAGATGGCAAAAGCCTGGAGATATTACAGAATTTGCAAGATTCACTACCCAACCCAACGAGAAAGACTACCTACTACAGTATTCTGACAGAGCATATACAGATGCCTCATTCATTAGATTAAACAATTTATCGCTGATGTATAATCTAGGAGAACGTGCTTTGCGTAGACTTTTGTTGAAAAATGGAAGCATATTTTTGCGAGGTCAAAATCTATTCACGATATCCAAATATGACGGCATTGACCCAGAGACTCAAGTGTTTGGTGGTATGCCTCCGGTTACTGCATATACTGCGGGTATTCAATTTTCATTTTAAAATAAGGAGCATATGAAAGATATAGTGATACAAACAAAGTTCAAGAATATTCTAATTATTCTGATTGTCGTTATGCTGATTGAAAGCGGGTGTACAAAGTTGATTGAAATCCCCCCACCTTTGGATACTATCACTACAGGTGAAGCTTTTGAAGATAGCGCAAATGCTGTATCGTCCGTATCAGGCATATATGGCATGATCAATAATACTGGAACGACCCCAGAGTTCAGCAATGGCCTTTTGGCCGAGGTATTGGGATTGTATACTGACGAAAGTGTGATTGTTGGAACTAGCGGATTTAGAAACTATTATAATACCCAGTTATTACCGGATGACGCGACCATATTTTCCGGATTTTGGGCAAAGGCATACGCTCAAATCTACCAAACTAATGCATGTGTTGAGGGACTAAGAAAATCCAGTTTGGCTGCATCTGTTAAAAACCGACTACTCGGAGAAGTACTTGTTATTAGAAGTTTTTTATACTTCCAAATAACAAATATTTTTGGTGGAGTGCCTTACATTACTTCAACCGATTGGCGCGCTACTTCTAAAGTTGGGCGGAGCCAGAAAGCAGAAATTCTAACGAACATAATCAAAGATGTCGAAGAAGCTGCCGGCCTTTTGGACGAATCGTATAATAATGCATTAAATGAGCGAATACGCGTTAACAAGTTTGTAGCGTTGGGACTATTATCCAAACTATATTTAGAAGCAGGTGATTGGCAGAAGTCAATTATTACGTCATCTGCAGTTATCGATAATAGTTCAACATACTTCCTTGAGCCGAACCATAAAGACGTTTTCCTTCGCTCAAGTCATGAAGCAATACTTCAATGGGCGCTGAATCCAGCTCTATATCCTTATAATGTTACTTCGCAAGGATTCAGAATGGTGCCTAATACAGGTTCGATTCCAAGATATGCGATGGATGATTCCCTTTTGGCTCAATTTGAATACGGAGATCTTAGAAGGGTAAATTGGATTGATAGCGCTGTTACTTCCGGTAAAAAACGATTTTTTAGCATCAAATATAAAAATGGACCCAAACAGAGCTCTCCTTCAATCGAGCCGACTGAATACTATACATTGATGAGATTGGCTGAAATAATGTTCGTACGTGCTGAAGCGTATGCACGATTAAGTCAATTTCAAAGTTCCGTTGATGATATTAATCGTATAAGGTTAAGAAGTGGCCTGGCGAGCATAGTTTCCGCAACTAATATTGAGGAGGCCATAGGGCTTGTTATAATGGAGAAAAGGAAGGAAATGTTTTGGGAAAATGGTCAAAGATATTTTGACTTAAAAAGAACCGGCCGTATGAATGATGTTTTAAAGAAAAGAAAGCCTAACTGGTTGGTATTCAAAATTGACATGCCCATTCCTTTGGTGGAAATTCAGCGCAATCCATTTTTAGAACAAAATAGTGGGTATTAAAGTACAGGAGCGATTTCGGTCGCTCCTATAACAGTATTTAGCAACCAACAAAATATACCGGCCTTGTACAAGTATTGTTCTCATACAAGTCATATGCGGTGCCAGAGTTGCTTATAATTTGAGCTTGAATTCCAAAACCACTAGTTATAATAGAACTTGCAATTACGTTCGAGGTAGTAACTAAACGGATGCACACACCACTTGTATGGCAGTATGCATACAAGTCAGTTGCTGTTGCAAAACTTTCTATAGCTTTCCAGGCGAATGCCGTAACGCTTCCGGATAAAAGCGAAAGTGCTACGAATAGCGTTTTCCTTTTCATATACAAATCATTTTAGTTTAGAAAGACGGGATTTGAACAGGAGCTATCTTCATACACGTCCCAAGAAACACCGTATGAGTCAATTATTTGGCATTGGAGGCTTAACCCATTAGTCGTAAATGCGCTTGAAGGACCATAAGTGTTGATGATACGAACACATGTGGAATTCGCCGGATTGAATGCCCACAATTGCAATGGGACTGATTTTGATTGCACGCCATTTACAGAAAAGAAGATCATTAGCACAGCTCTCGAAATCAACGTAGAATTTGGCATAGTTCGAAAGGTTTCCATATACTTTGTTTTTGGTAATAGGCGTGGCAAAACCTTCAAAGTGCCGAATTGCACTTTGAAGGTTATTTGCAGTATTAACTCTTAGTTGGGGAAATAAACTGCATGTGTACATGCGTTATCTTCGAACAGGTCAAATGCAGTACCTCCATTGCTTACGATTTGAGCTTGCTGGCCTGTACCACTTGTGATAAGTTGGCTGGAAATAACATTGGCAGCGTTTACAAGCCTAGTGCACACAGACGCAGATTTTTTTACATATAGGTCAGTTGCAGTAGCGTAGATAGATGCGCGACCACCAGCAAAAGCGATACCAGCAACGGCAAGAGCGCCAAAGGCGATGAAATACTTTTTCATAGTTGAAAGTTTTTAAAAAAAAAAAGAAATATTGCCTACTCTGATGGGTTTTCGGCTTCCCCCTCCATATTAAAGCAGATATGGGCTGCGTTTTATTCAACTGTAGCTACGAGATGAATTCGTTCTATACTTGTAGGTAGTTTTTGTATCTAATTAGCGAATACAAAACTCCAGTTTGTCCACCAAGCAAACTCACGTTCGGAGAAACTTGAAAGTCTGGTTGCCATAAAAGGTAGTCTTCATTGCTAATTGCAAGCATGACTATTAAATCGGCAATCTTTTGCATCTTGTTCTTGACAAGATCGTCACCGGTCGCCTTGTGGATACCAATCAGCACTCCAAGAAGCATAGGTAATCCCCCATTTATTGTCATGTTTGACAGAATAATTGAGTCTGGCAAATTGAGCGTATGCTCAATAATGGCTTTTCGCAACTTCTTGTCTCCGGTCCTAATATAACCTGCAGTAAGAGCCAGGAGGGCACCTAGACAGTTATCTAAAAAGAGGGGAAGCCGATTAGATTTGGAAATACCACAAGTAGCTAACTGTACCATATTTCTTTCACATTCCATATCTAATTTGTCCAGGCATTCTTTTATTAGATCTTTCTTATCTGCGGAAAAATCGCATTTTATTAAACTAAAGAGAATTCCTGAGTTTCCATATATGAAGCTTGAAGATGGCTTAGATTGCTTTTGAGTCCCCTCATAAATCCATGAAAGATTTGTATCCATCTCTCGCCAAAGATGTTGTGACACATCCTGAATAAGTTGATCTTTTTCATGCATTGTGAATACACTTTCGCATTGGCTTATTGCTAGGAGTTTTCCCGCCAGGCCTGAGTAGAACGTCGGATTATTACTTGTCGTATTGAGACACTGTCTTATTAGTTTTTTGAATACTTCTGAGTCTGGCACCATCCCTGCCTTGATTCCTTCGTTTAGAGCAATTGCGACTCCATAGCCGTTGTTTAACCCCCCTTCAGCATTTGGTAATGACTGCAGATAATTACCATCAATAAATTGCCAATTTCTTTTATAGACACTCATGAGATTACTAACATTCGTGCCACAATTCTTCGCATAGGAGATCGTGTATAGGATACCTGATATACCTTCAAAGAAAGTTGAACTTGCTTTGAGTACCGCTCCGACACCAGCGGAATTATATTTTGGCGTATGCCATAGGTCGTTCCTAGAAAATGGCTTGTACTTTAATAGAGCATTTAAACTCAAGTCAATTGTTCTATTAATTTGCTCATCAAAATTAACCTTCGTTCTCGTCACTTGATAACTAGCAGCAGCAGCAGCAACAGGAGCATTGGAGAGTGCGGCAACAAAATCGCTTGCCTTAGGCCGGCGACGCTCATCCGGATGAACGCTTTCGTAGATCATCTTAGTGATTATATTATCTCCAATTAGTTCTCTTAATAACTCTAACCGCCTTTCCTTTGATTGACCAGAAAGGACACCTGGAGGCACATTAGTGATCGAAGAAAAAACTGTTGCTCCAAGTCCATAGATATCATCGCTAGATTTTGGAATCCTATTTTCGTCCCGTTGGTTGGTGGGTGCAAACCCTTCGGTGCCAAACTGAAAGGCTGGCAAAGGAAATCCCTGCTGGATATCATATGCCATTTCTATATCTAGTCCCAGGACTTTATTCTTTTCGGTGACAACGAAATTCTCAGGCGTGATATCTCTATGCAAAATCCCTTTTTGGTGCATTTTTTCAATTATCAGGGCAGTTTGCTTGAGAACGTTCAATATTTCTGCCTTGACATCCGGTGACATTGCAATCCACGGAACCGAACTTTTATTCTTTGCTTCTATAAACTCACGCAAGGTGACTGATTCGATAAATTCCATCAAAATGACAATCCTTTCTTCTTCTTCGACGATATCGTAAGCCTTCGGAAATACTTCATCTTCCTCGAACAATCGCAATAGATCGTACTGCCATTTAATCCGATCGCCCATATCCAGGTCCGCTTCGTTGCTCCACATATTTCGAATGCCTTCCTTAATCACACAAACCTTGGGGATCAGGCCATTTTTTAGGTATACCCCCTTGAAAACTCCACCTTTTGGATTTTCCCGTAATGGGCTCATGACTCGGTATTGGTACTGCTTCACCTGTTTCGGTTTCGAGACCTTTTCAAATGGCACATTTAACCAGGGCTGAGGGGTATAGGGGATAGCATATTGATCAGTCTCTGTTTGTCCGTTTGGCGCCATGACAGTGGCGGGCAAATTCGATGGCGGCACGAAAGAACCGAATCTCGTGTAAATATTGGTGCCTACCTCCAAGTCGGTTAGGATCTTAGGCCCTTTATATTTTTGGGTGATTGGTTCCAAATTGACAATCAAGGTTATGGCAGCCGCACTGGAATTAGGATATAGCGTGATGACCTTTCCTAGTTTTTCCAGACCCAGTGCACCATCGAGTATCATCCTTGCTACCATCTTATTCTGAACCACCTTGAAGGGCGTTTTTAACCCGGCCAGGACAGGTAGAATTTCGGCGAGAGCGTGCTCAAGTTGCCAGCGGACAATTGATATATGTATGATCCAGCCCTGCGTTGCCGTGGGAGCTCCATGCTTATAGTAATAATTCTCTACTTCGTACTCTATTCCCGCGGCTTTCAAGACCGGCCCATAGTCCGTTGTTGGATCAATGGCAAGCGTATCCCGCGCCGAATTTTCAGCTCTCGTAGTTGGTGACATAATTTCGTACTTTTTTAAAGGGTAGCTCCGATTAATTGTTTGATTTTGCTAAAATCTGCGACACCTTCGTAGGCCTGCACGAGCCTGTGGTTTTCGTCATAAAGCAGCATGCTGGGAATCGACTTTACTTTAAAGGTGTTTATTAGGGAGTAGGTATGGTCTTTCACTACGGTGATATTGGGAAACGATTCTAGTCTATAGTGTTTGGAGAATTGTTTGAGCTTTTCCGTATTCTCGATGCTCAACATGTAAATCTTTAAGTTGGCGAGCTCATTGTATTTCGTAGTTAGCAGTTCTGTCTCCTTCTGGCAGGTATGACAATCTGGGTCAAAGAACATAACAACCACCGGGAAACCTTTTGACTTTTCCGTGATGTTTATGACAGTTGTGCTATCTAGGGCTAAAGTATTTACTTGAGGGAGTGTTGCAAGCTTCTTTGCTAGTTCTGCTTCTTGTTTTCTGTCTTTGCAGCCGGCAATGCATGCCGACAAGCAAAGTGTTATTAGGATAAGGCGCATCGTTAACAGTTTTTCGTTTGCTTGTGAGGGTAAAGGTAATGTCAGAATATGCTGAGATAGGTAGCCTCCAAAAAAAGTTTTCATTTTTCTGTGTTTTTAAGTACTAACCCTTATGTGTGTTGTTTTTAATTTTTCTATAATCTAGTTTTTATTATTTTCGTTTGCCTGTTGTTGGTAAGGCATTACAGGTATCAATTACACACTCCCCATCCGTTCCCTAACTTCTCTTGGTTAAAGGCTCCGAATTTGTTGCATCACCCCAAAAATTCAACCACGTGTTTCAAACGACGTTGTTAACCGATTTTGCCATGGAGTCAAAGCGCCTAAATTCGCTTTGTCAGCCCCTTAAGCCTGAGGAGTACTACGATTACCCTTCCGGAATTGGCACTGACAACCCTTATCAAAAATGGAAAGTGTCTCTTTTTCAAATAGAAAGAGATGAATGGATAATTCTTGAATGGGAAGGCCACAACAGTGGCGGATCCGACGAGCTCAGGGAAGAGTACCTCGCGCTCGTAACGTCCTATCAGGATATAGCTGAGCGAGGAGACATGCAGGCGTTCGTTGTCTGGAAAGGCGCTGTAGCCATCTGCCAGATAGATGTCGTGAAAGCCTATTCGCCCCTGGCGCAAGTTACGGTCCCTTTTCCAGGCGCTCATTTACTGTATATCAAGTATTCGCACAGTGGTTCTCTTATAGACCTTTCCGATGGCTTAAAAAACGCAGCTGAGGCTTTCCTTGGATTTGAGGAGGTCAGCTCTCTTTACGCGGTATTAGGTAATGAGGAAGAAGTGCTCAAGGGAGCCCTTGCCGCCGCCGGCTTCCGTAACGCGTCAGTCGGCAGCAGTGACGGAAGGTGTCTAATGGCACTCGGAAGGGGTGTTTCTAAGATGACATCTCATTAACTTGGTTAAACTCTGATTCTTAGTACCGATGTAAACTACGACAGTACTGCATTACTGTCGCCCGATCAATTGCAACGAAGTTGTGGCCGCGGCTTGCCCGCGGTACACGCTTCAACATTAGAAACCTTTTGCCTATGGCTACGAATAATGCGCTTATCCGGCGTCTTGACGAAATCGTCTGCGCCCAACTCGACCCAGAAGGACAGTACCTCACAGAAATGAAAAACGGCTCTGTCGACGAGCTCCTCCAGGAAATCAGGCGACAACTAACCGAGCTCCGGCTCTATCTACTCGATTCCGTTGAAGGCCTTAGCTCATCGGCCACGCTGGACGCCTGGGTTTATCACCATGCCAGCTTCGCCAGTAACTTATGTCAACGCCTTTCCAAGTATTATGACAGATCAGGATATGTGTTTAAAGAGAGCCGTCGCGTGGGTTATCGACAAGTGTTGACCAAAGCTTGCGGTGAAATTGATACTTTCCTACGGTTTTTGCAGGAGCAATATGGAAAATACTTTGATTTTGATCTCTTGGCTCCATTTGTCCGTGTCGACCAGGCCGTCAGTAATTTCAAAAAACGAATGGATGGCCTCGAAAAACTTTATGAGCTGGAGGGGACCGATCCGCGTGTGATCGATTTCGCGCTCACGCCCATTCGGGCAATGGTGAAGAATGGTGGTAGTGTTTCCTACCGAAAACTGAGATATTTCGATAAAATACTATCAAAACTGGAGGTCATACTGGAAGGAAAGCCGGATGAGCCAAACCGGGCGATGCACGAAGCGCTGCTGGGAATCAATTTTAATCAACCCCAATACATCCATTACTGCATCCGCCGGCTCCAGGAAAAATTGACGGAGCAGTGGGATAAAAAGCTCGATACCCCCAAAAGCGATAAGGACTTTTATCTTTTTCAATTACAAACCTTCAATTGGTATATCAAGGCCCAGAATCAGGTGGCTGTAGAAGATGGGGTGGGGCTTGAGCGAAATATAGAGACCGCCGTAGACCAGCTCAACAACTACCTAACCAACGAAATCGCCTATCTGCAGACCATGATCAAGTTGGAGAATGGTGTGCTGGATGGTCTGCCCGTTGCCCCAAAACTGAAAAAAATCAGGCTGAACGCATCCACAAAGGAGGCGGCGGTATGGCTACGAAGCGGAATGGACTCCGATTACTTCAAATTTGAGAACAACGAAGATGCCATCACTATGTTCTGCGCCCATTTTAGTACCGTTGGGACTGAAGACGTCAGTTCCAAGAGTTTTCGACCCCATTTTTACAATCCTGGCCAGGCACCCGTGGGAAAGACGATTGACTCCCTTGACAAACAAAAGGGTAGTGTGCGGGGCCTTCTAAAGTAGGTTCTATTTAGGACTTTTTCATAAAATATGAATGTAAGGGCGCCCGTGTCTACCGGCGCCTATCTTGTTTTCGTGATGTTCCAGTACGATCGATTGTAATTTTAGTAGATCCGTCAGATTAAAGTATTATTTAACAACCGAGCGCCGGTTAGGAAATTCTTCGTCCTAGCCGGCGCTTTTTTTTCCTTTCGACTCTTTATTGTCGCCGAAACGGTAAATTCACGCCGGCCCAATCTACAAATTGGATTATCGTCCCTCAGTCTTTCTTTTTTAATCAGCTGCATTTTTTTGTTCTGCAAAAAGTTGGTTTATAGCGTTTTGATCCTTTCATGAAAGGGGGCTAGTAGCCTACCCCTATTGGTAATCCCCTGGCATTTACGAAACCTTTGCCCGCATATCCGGCCCATTGAATGAACTACCGCCCCCAATTAGTTCACAACTTTAAAACCACACTACGATGGAGTTGAATCGTCCCCAGTCCATCCTGGCCGCCATGGACCAGGAATTGGACAAGTTCTCCATGCCCGCTCCTGGAGAGCTGGGCACCTATGCTACCTGTCTTGACATCGTTTGCAAACACCTTCGTGAATTACATGCCTGGGCTCGTGCCAGTTCCTTTCCAGATGAGGCCTCCGAGATCAACTATTTCAAAAACGAACAAGCCCAATTGGAGGGGCGGCTTTTCTTTTATGGGCAAGTGTTCACCCTGGAGCAACATCTGCCCACCCGGTCGGTCGACGAGAAGATTGCCTACTATCAACAGGCTTATAGCCGCATCGACCACGCTTACCAGGAAATGGGGGAATTCTATCGTTATCATCTTTTGGGCGGCACCTACCTGGACGGGCTCTACTTCCGTCGCTGGGAACAGCACCAGCCACCCAATGTGGCGGACATCCTGCTCACGGATCCCCAGTTGCGAGCCCCTAGGAGCTATGATCAAGCCAGGCTTGTTGGGTTTAAGCTGCTGGAAGATCATTTAGACAAACGTGTATGGTCCTTTCAACAACCGAAGACCGATAAAGGCGGCTTGTCGCCGCTGAAGTGGCAATTGTCCCAATCTGCCGCCACGGAGTTGATATACGTCCTGTTCGAAATAAAAGCATTTGGCAGTGAAGTCCGTGACGTCAAGCACATCAGCGACTATTTTCAGCTTGTTTTCCATTTCCATATTTCCAACCTCTATGGCGGCCATGAGGATAACCGTATGCGGAAAAAGGGTAGGACGCCGTTTTTGTCCTCCCTGCCAACCGCGCTGGAGCGCAGGTACGATCGGGATGATTTAAACGCTTTATAGAAAAATAACTCCGAGATAGGAGGATCGAGGATAAAACGGATGCCAGTTGGGCCACTTTTGTGATGTCACAAACAAACAACACCCAAAACAAACGATCATGTTATCTCAGTTTAGTTGGTTTGAATTTTCTCTTTTTGTTGGCGGCTGCAGCCTGGTGTGGATACTCTATGTGCTACGCCATCACATCCTGGGACGCAGGCCTATGCCGCCCAAAGTTGAGGCGGATGAATCTCCGCCTGCCAGGCGCATCTGGAGTGTCCGGGAAGAACAACCGGCCTCCGGTGAGCACCTGGCTGCAACACCCGATCCGAACCACCTTCCGTATATGCCCCTGGACAATGAAGCCGAGGAAGACATCTTTCCAGACTTCGAGGATAATACGGAGGAAGACGATGGGCAGTACCTGGCGCTTGAAAATATGGCGATGGAAATGAGCGAACTGACCGCAGGACTTGGCATAGCAATTACAGAAGATACTCTCCTTACGACTTTACGACAGGCACTCCAAAAATATCCCACACTAAGCAATCCTCATCATCGACAGGCAATCGACAAGCTCATCATCCGATGCGCCCGGCAGGACTGTGGCATTACACTTAGTCCCGCCCAAGTCGCAAACCTATGGCCCACATCAGGGCAAGACCAAGCCTAAACAATATTCATTCACATAAGTGTATGGGCCCGGCTCGCAGTGCTTTCCGGTATCACGCTTGACAAACTCTGCATGCAAGCGGCGGCCGGTGCTCATACCACTATTGCTATAACTCACTACTATGTTACCTAATAGTGGCAAGCCCTCTATGTGCCCCAAAGTGCGGCTATATATTACAGTTATTGTATATCTGGCTTTTTCAAGCTTTCTCTTTTCCGCCAACGCGGTACTCGCCCAAAGTGGGGATGCCGGCCTCCAAAACGCCATCGACGAAGTCAGTTCCTATTTCAAGCTTGGGGTCGACCTGATGTATGCCATCGGCTCGGTCGTTGGCCTGGTTGGAGCCGTAAAGGTGTACAATAAGTGGAACAGTGGAGACCAGGATACCAGCAAAGTGGCCGCCAGCTGGTTTGGCTCCTGCATTTTTCTGATCGTAGTCGCCGCCATCCTCGAAGGCTTCTTTATCGGATAAGCGCGCCCGTAATCTAATTATCTATCAACAAAAAGCTTTATAAAAATGAGTATCGTTTACGAGATCAATCGGGGTATCAATAAGCCCATTGAATTCAAAGGCTTGAAAGCACAATACATATGGTATCTCGGTGCCGGACTTGGCCTCCTTTTGATCTTGTTTTCGATTAGCTATTTGGCGGGGGTGAACCTTTACCTGCTCATAGGGGTCATCGGAGTACTAGGGTGTGGGCTGTTCTCCCAGGTGTACCGTCTGTCGCGCACGTATGGCGTGCACGGGCTGATGAAGCTCGCTGCATCCAAACGGGTTCCCTCCGCCATTTCTTCAAGTAGCAGGCTCCTTTTTATAAGGCTTCGCAAATCGTAAACGATCATGGCATTTCTCATTGTCGTAGCCATACTGGTGATTGCCGCACTGATGCTGCATCTGCGTGAAGCCAGGCATAACACCAAAAATCTTGCTGATCTGCTACCCATTTACAAGGTGGAGCAGGATATGCTGGTCAGCAAACAGGGGGACCTGACGGCCGTTTTCAAGGTAGAGCTACCCGAGCTCTTCACCCTGTCCTCGGACGAATACGAAGGCCTTCACCATACCTGGGTAAGAGCCATCAAAATATTGCCGGCCGGCACCATCCTGCACAAGCAGGATTGGTTTGTCGAGGCAAAATTCATGAGCAAATTCGAAAACGGGCAGGAAAAAACTTTTGTTCAGCATGAGAGTGACCGTTTCTTTCATGAGCGTCCTGTGTTAGACCATGACTGCTATGTCATGATCACCCGCAAGGCCACCGGTCGGAAGATCTCCACCTCGTTGTTTTCCAATCTGCTTAGACCAAGCCTTATCCCCCAAGAAATG
Source organism: Chitinophaga rhizosphaerae (assembly GCF_003958645.1). Lineage (GTDB taxonomy): Bacteria > Bacteroidota > Bacteroidia > Chitinophagales > Chitinophagaceae > Chitinophaga > Chitinophaga rhizosphaerae. The sequence goes on along the minus strand of NZ_RXLO01000010.1, from coordinate 151,357 downwards.
CTCTCCGGGCAAGCGTTCAATGATTTTCAGGATCGACTCGGGCAGTTTGCAAGGCTGCTCAGCGACGGAGGGTGGATTAAAGTGGAACGCCTAACGGGCGAGCAACTCGCAGGTACCGACGAGGAGGTCGGACTTCTTGAGCGGTACCTGTTTTTACACCATCACCAGGAAAAGCCACTTGTCCAGGACATCCGGTTCAAGCCTGATTTCATGATAGGGGAAAAGCACGTCCAGGTATTTGCCATGGCAGATGTGGAAGACCTTCCCAGTGTCGTCGGTAGTCGCATTACCTACGATAAGTACTCGACCGACAAAACAAAATATTCCATTGGCTTTGCCGCTCCGTTGGGACAAGTCCTTTCCTGCAATCATATCTACAATCAGGTCATCGTTGTAGAGGACACCCAAAAGGTGCTCAAGAAGCTGGAATCCAAAAGGCTTCGCCTGCAGTCGCTTAGCGCTTACTCCCGGGAAAACTCGATCAGCCGCGATGCCGTCAACGCCTTTTTGAACGAGGCCATTAGCCAGGGCCGCCAGCCAGTCAAGGCACATTTCAACCTCATGATCTGGACCGAAAAGGCCTCCGAGCTCAAAGAACTGCGCAACCAGGCTGCTGCCGCGCTCGCTCAGCTCGATGCCAATCCCCGCCAGGAGATCACGGGCGCCCCGCAAATCTTTTGGGGGTGTATGCCCGGCAACGAGGCGGATCTGCCTGACAACGAGCAGTTGGATACCTTCGCAGAACAGGCCGCTTGTTTTTTTACCATGGAGTCGACTTACCGGGATTCCGTAAGTGATTTCGGGCTCAGGGTGGTCGACAGGAGCGGAAGGCCCATCTGGCTGGATATATCGGATGAGCCTATGCGCAAAGGGACCGTCAGTAACCGGAATAAGGCGGTATTTGGAGGGTCGGGGAGTGGTAAGTCGCTACTAATGAATCATTTGCATCGTAGTTATTATGAGCAGGGCGCCCATATCGTTATCGTCGATGTTGGCCATAGCTACAAGGGGCTCTGCGACCTGGTGGGCGGGTACTACTTTACCTACTCGGAGCAGGATCCCATCAAATTCAACCCCTTTTTCGTAGACAGCAGCGACGTCATGGACACCGAGTTTAAAGAAAGTCTTAAAACACTCATCCTTGCCCTTTGGAAAAAAGACGACGAGACATTCCGGCGCTCCGAATATGTGGCCATTTCCAATGCGCTTCATTATTACTACGAGTATCTGGACGCTCATCCGGATATTTTCCCCTGCTTCGACTCGTTCTATGAATGGGTAAAGACAGAATATGTCGCCATCCTTACCCGTCAGGATGTCAAGGAGAAGGACTTCGACGTCGCCAACTTCCTGTATGTCTTAAGGCCATTCTACGCCGATGGGGAATTCGGCTACCTGCTGAATGCAAAAGAGAAGCTTGACCTTTTGCACCAACGGTTTATAGTATATGAGCTGGACAATATTAAGGACCATGCTATCCTCTTTTCAGTTACAACCTTGATGATTATGTCCAACTTCATTTCGAAGATGAGAAAACTCAAAGGCATCCGAAAGGTGATTACCATCGAAGAAGCCTGGAAGGCTATTGCAAAAGCGGGTATGGCCGAGTTCATGAAATATCTCTATAAAACGATTCGCAAGTTTTTTGGTGAGGCCATCGTGGTATCCCAGGAAATTGATGACGTGATTTCCAGCCCTATCATCAAAGAGGCAATCCTGAACAACGCCGATTGTAAAATATTGCTGGATATGCGCAAGTTCGCCAACCGTTTTGACCAGATTCAGGCCACTTTAGGAATGCAGGATAAAGGGAAGATGATGGTTCTTAGTCTCAACAAGGCGAACGATCCCAGGCGCAGATACCGGGAGTTTTACGTCGATCTCAGCGGACAAGTTATGAAAGTGTACGGCTTTGAGCCTTCACCGGCGGAATATTATGCCTATACGACAGAGGAAAGAGAAAAAGTCATGGTACAGCAATACGCCAGCCGTTATGGCGGCGACCTGAAAATGGGGATTCGTGCTTTATTATCCGATTTGAAGGAAAAAGAGCAAAAGTCTGCTTAGAGATCCGGAAACTAGAAATTTGGATAGGTCTTTGCTGCATTTTTAACACTAAAACCTTCACACATATGCGTAACCTCATAATGGTATTTTTACTGTTAGTTGTGGGCGTTTGCGTCCTGCTGATTTACCGGTTCCTACGGCCAGCAGCAGAAGAAATTGCCGGCACCTATGTTCGGGCTAACACCTCCGATATTGTCAGCGTTGCCGATACCATCGTGTTGAGTCGCATCGACGGTTCGGAAATGGGTTCGTACCGCTACGAGCGCCGGGTCGGGATCGAGTACGTTCAAAAGGACAAACCTAATTCCTATAAAGTCACCAGTGGCGTCGGCGTATATGATAAGGATCGAGGCGCCATATTAGTCGACGAGACGGAAAAAGTCTTCTACATTGACCCCGCAAAGGGCACACTCCACAGTGGGGGAAATATCTACAACCGGAAGTAGCAATAGAGCACATGCAGAGGCAATTCAATAGCAAAATGCCTCGACCATGAATAAGTTGATTTTGACTATCGCCTTGACGATAGGTTTGGTGATGGTCACGCCGCGTCCGGCTCATGCCGAACCGATAAGCCAGGTCATTACCGCGGTGATAAAGAAAGTGCTCAAAGCGATGGACCTCGCAGTGCAGCGTTTGCAAAATGCTACCATCAAACTGCAGAACGTCCAAAAAGCGCTGGAGAACCTGATGGCAAAGCTCAAGCTGGACGAAATCTTCCAGTGGACGGAGAAACAACGCAAGCTATTCTCCTCCTATTATGATGAGCTCTGGAAGGTGAAGAACGCCATAGCGACCTATAAGAGGACCAAGGCAATCGTTGAGAACCAGCTCCAGGTCCTTCAGGAATACAAGAGAGCCGTCAAGCTGTTTTCCGGAGACAAGCACTTCAAGCCCGAGCAGATCGAGGGCATGATGAAAGTGTACCTGGGCATTTTGAACGAAAGTATCCGAAATATAGACCAGATTACCAGCGTGATCAACTCCTTTTCCACCCAAATGGGGGATGCGCGCCGCCTGGAGATCATCGCCGAGACCGACGCCCGTGTACAAAAGAACCTCAATGATATCCGGTCCTTCACCAACCAGAATGTGTTGGCCCGCATCCAAAAAGCAAGGGACAAGTCTGAACTGGCTACGCTACGCGCTTATTATGGTATTAACCAATAGCCCGCACACATGGATCAGTACACAGAGCATTGTACCCAGTTTACGGACTTAATGGAGGCAAAAGGATACCGCGGGCGGTTTCTGGCGGACATGAAAGCTGGCGCACGCGGTCGAGCGGTCTTTTTAGATCAATTATTACTCGCCTTAGCTGCCGATTTTCGACATCCGAAGTACGCAGATCTGGCCCTATCCATTATCACCCACACACCCTACGACGACATAAAGGTTACGTTCAAGGTTTCCTACGATCGCATCAAAGGTTTCCAGGTTCGTGAGCAGCACATCTCCCACAATGCGCCACGGCCCGACATCATCCGCCTCCACTCTAACCATGAGATACTGGCATCACAAACCGTGATTATCCGGTATTACCAGCCCAAACGGCCATGGGAAGATATGCTACGAGGAAGATTATTTCGGCGCCGGTAGCCTGCGCAGGCTTTCCACAGCCCGGACGTGTTGAAAAATCATTTTTCAAACACGTTAAAGCTTTTTATCATGAAAAAGCGGCTATGGGGTGCCGTCATATTTTTGACAGTCTCCCTCTCATGCAGCGCCCAGGTTAGCTTTACCTGGAACGAATTCTTCAAGCAGAAAAAGACTGAAATCAAGTATCTCGGCCAGCAGATTGCCGAGCTCCAGGTCTATCTCGGATTCGTCAAAGAGGGCTATAAGCTCGTGAGCCAGGGAAACAAGCTCATCCAACAGGCCAAAAATGGTGAGCTCAACCTTCATGACGTCTTTTACCTGTCCCTTAAGCTGGTCAACCGCCAGATCAAAAACTACCCCGCTGTCCGCAAGATCATCGACCACCACACCTATATCGCCAGGACCTCGGCAGATTTGCTCAAACGTACAAACCAACACCCACTACTCTCGGACGACGATAAGCGGTATGTCGAAGAAACGCTCCAAAAGCTTCGTTCGGACATGACGGCAAGCCTGGATGAGCTCATGACCGTTCTCAGGGACGGTGACCTGGAGCTCTCCGACGACGAGCGGATCCGAAAAATCGATGCACTGGAGTCCTACGCCAGCAAACGGGTCCTTTTTATCAAATCCTACTATGCCCATGTCATGGGCAAAGCTGCCGCCATGCAGGGCGAGCAAGCCGAAAGCGCTGTGCTGCGCAGCTATCACGAAATCAAATAACCGCTCCAATTCTTTTTTTATGAGACACCTGTTCTCAGCAATGCTCATTGCCCATGTTGCCTCCCTGTCAGTTCCATTGCCTACCAGGGCACAGGAACATGAAACCGCCGTACTCATCCTCAATATCCAAAAGCTCAATCAGCTGCGGGAAATCCTGCAGCGGATGTATGACGGCTATAAAATCGTCTCCGACGGCTATACCAAGATCAAAATCGTCACCAGCGGCAATTTCGAGCTCCATGACCTCTTTCTTGATGCGCTCACCCTGGTCAGTCCCACAGTAAAGAAATACCGACGCGTGGTCCAAATCATAGACTACCAGCAACGCATCATCAAGGAATACAAAGCTGCCTACCGGCGCTTTCAACGATCGGGCGCTTTCAAACCTGAACAACTCGTATACCTGGCCGAAGTGTATGGGAGGCTGCTGGATGACGGCCTTAAAAGCCTGGACGAGCTGCTCATGATCGTTACTGCCCGGACACTTCGCATGAGTGATGATGAGCGCATCCATGCCATCGACCGCGTATTTGCAGGCGTGGAAAAGCAGCTCATGTTTCTTCGCCGGTTCAACAACCAACAAACGATGCTGGCCATTGAACGGATGCGAGACCAATCTGAGCTCAAGACGCTCAAGAACCTCCACGACATCGAATAGCTGCTCCATGTATTTAAAACTTTCAATGCTTATCCTTTATGTCTCCTAAAACGCTCCTCATAGCCTGCCTGCTCTTGTTAGCACCACATTTTCTATTTGCGCAGGGGTTGCCGGAAGATATCCGTGGCCTACACTCCATCCTGGATGACTTATTCCAGGAAATGCTCGTCTTCAGTAGCGATGTGCTGCGTGCCTGCAAGGTGATCGCTGGTTTTGCGGCGGTCTTTTACATCGGCTACCGTGTGTGGAAACACATTGCTAACGCGGAGGCCATAGACTTCTTCCCCTTGCTCAGACCTTTCGTGCTGACGTGGTGCATAATTTTCTTTAACCAGGTTATTTGGCTGATGGAAGGGGTGCTAGCCCCAACCAAAGCAGCCACCCAGGAGCTCGTGGACGAAACCAATGCATCCGTAGAGCGACTAATCGCCAAGCGCCAGCAGGAAATGGAAAACTCCATGTCCTATAAAATGTATGGCGTCAATGATGGAGAAGGGGACCGCGATGTCTGGATGCAATACACGCATCCCGATGAAATTGACGACGAGGGGCTATTCGGCGGCATTGGCAATGACATTGAATTTGCCATGAGCAAATCCTATTACAGCCTCAAAAACTGGTTTAAAGATATCTTGAGCTTTTTACTACAGCTGCTCTACGAGACTGCCGCTTTATGCATCAATACCCTGCGGACGTTCAATCTCCTTATCTGTGCTATGCTGGGGCCGTTTGTTTTTGCCCTCTCTGTTTTCGACGGATTCCATCATAGCCTGACGGTTTGGCTAGCCCGCTACGTCAACTTTTATCTCTGGCTGCCGGTGGCCAATATTCTCGGCGCCATGCTCGGAAGGATCCAGGAAAAAATGATTGAAATCGACATCGGGCAGGTGCAAGAGTACGGTGATACCTTTTTTACTACCAGCGACGTGGGTTACCTGGTCTTCATGCTCATCGGCATTGTCGCTTATTTCACCGTTCCGTCAATGGCCAACCTCATAGTAAACGCTGGAGGCGGATCGCTGATCACTAGTAAAATCACCAATTTATCATTTGGCAGCGCCAACTCCTTTGGCAGCTCGGCTGCTATGGCCACCGGCATGGCCGCGGATGCTTTTGGTGACCAAAATCTTCAGATGCGCGGCGGCTATGGCCCCAGTTCATCGGCATCAGGCTATTTCCGTGACAAGCTCCAATAATCAATTCAACACGGCAACATACCCAACAATTTAGCGATGCAACATCTCAGAAATATCGATTCTGCTTTCAAACAAACGCGCTTGTTTATGATAGTGGTCATCATCAGCTATACGGCGCTGATGGGCTACGGCGTGGCCCGATATGCCCAAATGGCCAATCAGATGTCCGAGAAGCTGTACGTCATTGCCGACGGCAAAGTGCTGGTAGCCACCAGCAGTACGCGCCAGGAAAACATACCCGTGGAAGCACGGGATCATGTAAAGACTTTCCACTCGCTATTTTTCACACTCTCTCCCGACGATAAGGCCATTGAAACTAATATCCGACAAGCGCTCTACCTGGCCGACAGGAGCGCCAAGGCCCAGTACGATGACCTGAAGGAAAAATCTTACTACGCCGGTATCATCCGTGGCAATATCAGCCAACAGATTACCTGCGACTCCATTTCCTTCTCCATGGCGCATTACCCGTATTACTGGCGCTACTATGGCAAGCAGCAAATTGTCCGGTCAACGGCGATCCTTACACGCAGCGTCGTTACCGAGGGCTACCTACGTACCGTGGAACGTACCGACAACAATCCGCACGGGTTTTTGATCGAGAAATGGCTGACGCTGGAAAACAAGGACCTCCACCTCGAAAACCGTTAAGCTATGTGGAAGAGACTAAAAGCCAAAAACAAGCCCGGCCTGCTAGGACCATTTGTACAGAAAATCTCAGGTAGGGTGACTGGTGCGCAGCACCGACTGGCAGATCGACTCAACCAGCGTACAGCGAATTGGAGCAGACGTGATAAAATTTGTTTTTTAATCCTGTTCACAGCCGCTATGACTACGCTGCTAGCCACCGGCGCATTTGACAACAGCCGCCTGGTGAAGTCCACAGCCCAAAAGGCGAGAATCGCTCCAATTCCATCCTACTGGATAACGCCAAAGGCCCGTGCCGGATATAATGAGCGCGACAGCATCGCATTTAAAGAGCTGCGACACCGGCTGGATAGCCTGCTGTCCACGCCGGCGGGAAGAGATGAAATCATGGAATTGGAACGCAACCGACCCGGCCTGCTCGACTCTATTCTGCGCGTAGAGCGCGCCATCTTTCCTACGCTGGACCCCATCATCATTCCTCCATTCATTAAAAGTCAATCAAATGAGTAACCAAACCAATCGTCCCGGCCAGACCAAAGTACTGCTGGCAGCGCCGCTGGTCATCATTCCTTTTGCCGCCATGCTCTTCTATGCCCTTGGCGGTGGATCGGCGCCTGCCGACGCAAAAGCTGTTGCGGAGGCCAAAGGACTCAATACCTTTTTGCCCAGTCCCCAGCTCAAGGACAAAACTGAAGACAAGCTCACGCTCTACCAGGCCGACGATAAGGACTCGGCCAGCCGCCGCAAGGAGCGGCATTCATCAATGAACCTTTTTGAGCAGGCCGAACAGGATTTGGAAACGGATCAAACGGCATCGGAAGGGTTAGCTGATATAGACGATCAGGGTCGGGTGCTTTCACCTTTTTCCGGCAGCCGCGCAAGGGTGGGCAGAAGTTTTTCCGGCCAGGGCAGGGCTAAGAAAGCGGACCCCGCCGATGAGCTTGAACGTAAGCTCGCTGCCCTCCAAAAAGCGATTAATGAGCCTGAAAAAGAGCCGGAGCCATCTGTAGATCTTACCAGCCAGAGCAGTCCTGACGAATCTGTCATCAAGCAATTGGAGACCACCATGGCAGCCTTGCAGCAGGACACAGGCCCTACACAGGGAGACCCGGAGCTCTCGATGATGAATGGCATGCTGGACAAGGTCCTCGACATCCAGCACCCAAACCGGGTCAAAGAGCGCATGGATAAACAGCAACCCCACCAGGACAAGGGACTCCATGTAGCACCGCTCAGAGATCGCAGCCTGATTGACCCTATGCTCGGGGAAAGGCAAGCAGCAATCGGTGCAAGGACAGCGCTACCCGTACGTGTCTCTCCACCACAAACTGAGGGTTTCTTTGAGCTTTCCGCCGAAACGGCCGTGGCAGATGCTAACCTGGAGCCTTCCATCGCAGCCGTTGTGCATGAGAATCAAACACTGGTCAGCGGATCTACGCTCAAAGTCCGGATCGCCCAGGACGTCTTTATCCAGGGACAACGCATATCGGCGGGCACTTTCCTTTATGGCAAATGCACGCTTAATGGAGAACGATTGCTTTGCACTTTTACAACGCTACGTCACGGACAAGTGCTCTATCCGGTTAGCCTGGTTGCCTACGGCCTTGACGGCCTGCCTGGGATTCGGATTCCCGGCAGTATTACCCGAGATGCAGCCAAACAAGGAACCAACGAGGCCATCCAGGCTATCTCCATGAGCAGCCTTGATCCATCCCTGGGCGCCCAAGCCACGGCCGCCGGCATCGAAGCTGCCAAGAACCTCCTCACAAAAAAGGTCAAGCTCATTCGGGTAACCATCAAAAGTGATTATCCACTGCTGTTACGTGACGGAAACTCTATCAAATAAAAATCAAAAAAAAATTAAAATGAACACGATTATGCTCACCCGCATTTTTCTATTTCTCTGTGCGATCGCATGTGCCTTGCACTCCGCAACAGCACAATCACCCTTTATCACCAGCGCTACAGAAGTGGTTACCACCCACATTGAATTGTCGACCCAGCGCACAACAGTTATTATATTACCTGCGGCTGTAGCCGAAAATGGGGTAGATCGCGGTAGCGCACAAATCCTCGCCAAGCCCGTGGATGGTGTCGGGAATGTGATTAAGGTGAAGGCCGCCTCTGACAGCCTGCAACCTACCAACCTCACCATATTTACGACCGACGGCAGGGTGTACCGTTTCGACGTTTCTTTCAGTTTGCACCCCGTCCGCGACTTTTTCGACTTCGCCAGCCAGCCGAGCCCGGCCGCTTCTCCCGCCGTTCGATTTCTGCCCAATCGAATGGATGACGCTTCAATCCTCAAAACGAGTGCTTTTATTACTGAACTCGGTGGCCACCGAAAAAGACCTGCCTCAAACAGCAACGGCGCCATGAAAATGAGGGTCCGCGGAATCTACCTCAGCCATGGCGTAATATTTTTCCAGCTGGGCATCTCTAATGGATCTGGCGTTCCATTTGAAATCGATTTTATCCGTTGCTATCAAAGAGATCGGCGCAAAATCAAACGGAAATCCCAAATGGAAAAGGAGGTTAAGCCGCTGTCAACCACCTACCAGAAAAACCCCATCATTGGGGCTTTTACACCCGGATATTCCATGGTTCTTGCTTTCGAGAAGTTCACAATAGCAGATGATAAATATTTCATGATCGAGGCTTTCGAGAAAAATGGTGACCGGCATCTTGCCATTAAGGTCGTAGGCGATGACATTCTGAAAGCCCAACCGATACTGGGACAATAGTGTTCGCCAGTCGCTTGGACCAGCGCTTCATTGGCTCATCTATAACAAACAGGTGTGTATGGAAAACAGAATCGAAAGGGAGGTCGACGCCTTTTGGCGGCTGCATCAGCAGGACCTCGATAGAAATCCCGACTTGGCAAATAGCCGACGCTTCTGGCGCAAAGAAGTCGAATTGTTGGATAACATTCTCAAAGATGCCCAAAAGCTACCTGACCTGAATGCTTTTGAGCGGGCTTCGCTGGCTACCCTCAAAGCCAACCGGGAAATCTTTGCCCAGAAGACAGGCTCGAATTATCTCATGCGAGGAGCGAGGCTGGCCGCCAAATCCGCTGGAATCGGCTTACATGCAACAAGCTCGATCCTGACCGGTACGCAGCGTATGATGGCCTTTGCCGCCCGTAGCATGCCTTGGCCCCTAGCTTTGCTCGTTCATGCGTTACGGATATTTCCTTCCGCCGGAGACTTTGCCCTCAAGAATACAGGGCGGCTGGTTGATTGGCTTACGAACAAATTATTACCAGGGCAGGGCCGAAGTTTCATTTCCCGATGGATTGACAAAAGACGGGCAGTCCCGAACAAGCCGGCTGCCCAGCGGCCACCATCTGTAAAAAAGGCAAAAAGAAGTTGGGGGCTGGGCAGGAATCGTGAAAAAAAGACCGCTAGCCAGCAGCCCCAAAGGCCTCCCGGCGTGACTCCAGATGCCCACCGCAGCAGAATCCTTCCCGATGATTTCCAGGACGGCCAGTCGGCTAACAGGTCCCAGCGTATCATCGGCAAAGCAGCACCGAACCCAGGTGGCAATAATGGTGACCTTGTGCTACCCCTGCGCAACGACGGCCCCGCTCAGCCTCCGCCCCGCCATACCTGGCATCGGGTACTGATGGACCCGCCCAGGGCAGAATCCTCGCCAAAACTCAGATAGGCGATGGCCGTGTCCCCATCCACCAACACAAGAGAAATCCATTTAAAACATTTAAAACTTTATTTTATGGCAGACAATCCCGTTGAGTGGCTTAGCAAAGAACACAAATTTGCAGGCTTCGAAATGATCAATGACCAGCTACAGTTGCAGGTAGCCGCCGGCATGACGGAATTCAAACTCGAGCACCAGGACCGATTCCATGCAACCAATGCAGAAGGGATGCTGGAGCACCGTATGGCTTTTACTATTCAATCGCGCATCCTGAACGAGAAGGGGTTTTACAATGGTTTTGATGCCACCATCGTAAAAAACATGCCCACAGACCTACAAATTGGCGATATATCTCTCAAGGAACTGGAAATACGGCTCCAGTCCCCTCCACAACCCTGGAATACGCCGGGCAGCCCAACTGCGGGCTACGAACAGATCCGGGCAAAATATGACCAGGAACTCACCGCAGACCTGATCAAGGTGCACGATACCGACCAGCGCCTTTTCTACAAACTCGTAGCCCTTTATCAATCTGTAATCGATCCGCTGTTGGCACCTGATCACCGGCAATCCGTAATGGATATCCTTAAGACAGAACTGGACGGGGACGTCCGCCGCCAGCGATTTTACAATAACCAGGCGATCACCCGCGTCGAAGCCTTCAACCTGCTGGATTCCGTCGATCGTCCCAGGGCCGTGCTCAAGCACTACAGGACAAACGATGAAACCAAGGACCAGCAGGAAACATATAGCCGGTGGCTGATCGTCAATTATGAAAAACCCGCCAACGAATACGGCACCCGCGAGCTGCGCAACTTTGGTGCCGGGTGGGGCTTTGATCACCGCAATGATATCTCCCGGTTTAACCTCGAATTTTCTGATGATAAACATTTCGAGCGTTTCTTGCGCGACATTGAAAAGGGGCACAAAGTAGGTGTGCCTCCCGTAGATAAAACAGAGCATGAGATGCTCTACTTCTACGTCAACATTCAACGCAAGACGTTTACCATTGAAGATGGGAGCGGAGAACTGGTCAAACACGACCGGTATCTGACCGAGATGGCAAAACAGGAGCGCTCTGAAAGAAATAGCAACACCCAAAACGTCCCTACCCGTGCCATCGGGCCGGCATCAGACAAATCCGATGACGATCAAAAAAAAAATGATCAGCGGGAAAGAATCGTAGGGCCGGATCGGGAACATCTCGGTCCCCGCAAATAGTGCCATATAATTACAGCTAACTGGCGGATACCTCTGGTAGGGTATCAACTCAAAGGAGGGAAGACGTCGGGAATTCCGATGCGTATGATCTTCCAATCACAGCGCCTACATCTCATTTATCAAATACTCAACGGCCGAATATGGAAAACGGAATGGAAAAAACACAGGAAAAACGGAGCGGTACCGGGCTCTATGATTACTTACCCTTTATGGCGAGCCGGCAAGACGGAGGCGACGAGGCGGCGCAAAACGTAAAGCCTGGAGAGTACGCCTATTTTTCGGTTACTATAGCGCTTTGTCATCTGTTAACAGCTGATATCGTCGGCATGGACCGGCGGGTCCGGCACGGGATGGTTAGTGATCACTATATTTTCGACCAAATGCATGACCGCTTTTATGGGCAAATCGTGGTTTACAGGCCTGGCAATGGAACCCAGCAGTTGGAAGGCTATGGCGTGTATTTTGAAAGCGATTTGCCGGCGACCAAGCTTCGGCTGGTTACCGGTATTCCCTTTGTCGGTTCAACTGACAACGACTCAAGCTGTTCCATACAGCTTGCCAGCTACAGCAATGATTTCAACCAGCTAGTACTGACCGAAAATTGCATTCTCTTGCAAGCGTGGGCTAGAGAATACCTGGCCACTTGCCATGCAGCTGATTATGGTATGAACTATCAACTGGTTTTTAAAGGAAAAACGGACTGGCACATGGACCAAAACCATTACGTTGAACATCATTATTACGAGTCACCATATCAGGCAGCCAAGCGATTGCTTCTGGAAGATGTCCGCATTTTCAATCCATATAGCAATAAAAGATTGGCAGACCGTACGCATGGCTGTGCTTACATTGTAGGGCCGACCAACGAACCACTGGCAACCATGCTCATTATGTCCATCGACGATGCTCCCGATGGGTATCCGTCTGCCGGAATTTATATCAGCGCTCCTTCTACGATTGAAGAATTCGCCGAAATTGCTAAAATTTACCTCGAGCCGTCGTATCAATATGACCCGGGCAGCCCTGTTTTGCTGCGTGCACACTTCAAATACGATAATGGGTATCAACTTATCGAACCCGAGGAACAACAGCAATTCATAAAGGAAGTGGCAAATGACCAGCACGTCCTTGACAAAGTCGTGCCCGTTCCTTACAATTTCAGCTGTCACTATGAATTCGATCGCAGCGCCGGGCGGAACTTTCTGTGGGGTTCAGACGACCACTATTACACCACGGTGGAAAGAGCACTGCTCAAATTAGTCACCTCCGACCTTTACATATGGAAGGATAGAAAAATTGACGCATACCGCCCCGTGATTGCCTCTCGCTTCGTTGTCAGACTGGATAATCAAACGCTTGCCGAGCTCCAACTTAAAACACGTGACCCGGAAGGGGATACTGAGATCATGCTAACCATGGAGCACAAGCTTGCTGCGGTAATGCCAACAACGTTCGCGGCGATACAAAGCACATTTGGCAGCTTGTTGATTAACGAAGGAAACTGTTACAGTCTCACTGTTGCCACTATCGACCCATTAGGGTTTATTAACTACTCGCCTAAGACATTTCCGGCGCTCCGGAGACTGCTCATCGAGGCAAGCGGATTGAAAATCGACCAGCATATGATGCTTGCCATGGTAAAGCCGGTACCACATCCACCCGGCGTCCCAACTTACGGCATTGAGCTTTTCTGGAACAAAATAATCGAATCAGGCCAAAAGCAAACGCACTTTATTCCCTGTCCATCCATTGACGCTGCCCATGACATGCTACTTCAATTTGATACGCAGTTCTTCCGTGTCAACCCAGACGCACCCGATGAGCCTTTCCTGTTATGTGCGAGCCTGGTGGATCGAACAACCCGAAATACGCTTGTCTCAAGATTTTACAAGGATGTGCAGGAATGCAACCTCAGGCCAGGGTTCTATCTGCAATACAATCACACTCAGGAACGGGCAATGCGGCTTGCCGACCAGGCACATAACCGCCTCCTGATTGAAAATGCGACGAGCGAGTACGTGCATACCTTCCGCCAAATTATCCAGGGACCCCAACAACTCGCCCGGTGTCACGCCCGGGAATTCCGCGAACTCGAACAACGGGACATGGGTAAGCGGACTGGCGTTTAGATTCGGCTTGGACCTGGTGTATACATAGACCAAATATTTTAACGATGGAAAGCGAGTATCATAGACAAAACCCATCAATTACAGATCTACCTGGGACCGAGCAGGCTGCCAGCGAACAAGGGGCGTTTCCACAGCGAGATGAATATTATCATGGAAATGATCCCGGCTCCGAAGCGTACGTGCTTACATTCAGATGGCAGAACGGTCGTCATATTGCCGAGGTCGTCCCTAACTTTCTCGAAATGCCAGACTTGGAGGTCATTGTAAATATCCTTTTCTTGCTTCCCCGGCGCTTTTTTGTGCCGAGCGACGCGCGTTGGATTCCGGCAGCCTTCGTATCAGCAGCCACCAGTAAAACGCCAGTAGCCTACAGATTTACCGAACAGAGTGGACATTCAGTACTTCCTGCAGGTCTTTATGCTGCGTTTAACCGAAATGTCGTTCGTTGGGAGCGACTTGCAATGCAACAAAAGGGACTTTCTTACTTTCGCGAGCTTGAAGACCTGGCGGTGTACCGGGATCATATAGTCGATTCGGCTTTGGACGCTCGAAAAACAAGCGGAATGGCAAGTGGTGATTTGTGACGTGCAAAATGCTTTTTTATGGAAAACGGATATTCCATCTATACATACAATCAGGGACCGGAAGGAGTTTATTCTCACCTTCCGTTTCGACTCGACACACCAAGTACCAAAGCGGGTCTCGGCGAACTTCTGCTGCAGGAGAAGTTTTATTTTTCATTGCAGGCCGCTGCTAGTGACCTGATTCTGGAAGGCTTGACATCCAGGCTCCATTCCATTAACGAGCTGCCTGAAAAATTTAATCTCCTGGGTACGGTTACCGACATTTTCACTGGCTCGCGCGTGCTATCCCTTGACGCATATGGACCGACAGGCAACCGCCCCAGGATCGCTCCCGGAATCTATCTGAATTGCGGCTATGATGTTGACTTTTTCGGCATGCTTTCCGGCATGCCCGTCCCGAACTCCGACCAAAATGGACACGGACGATGCGTCCTACTGGCCCACCTGGAAGAGGGAGCCCTCAAAACAACTGAATGGTACCAACAACTTCACCAATATGCGGTTGCAGACGTTACGGCGCGTGCATCGCTGCAGCAGGATTTTCCTTATCAGCTTTCTTTCAAGGGGAATAATATCAAGCTGGCGGAAGATGGTCATACCAAGTTACCCGTCAAACAATTTGTCGAGCATCACTACTTCTCTACCCTTCGTGGTGGCCTTTCACAGCTGATGCGTACCAACTTATACCGTTTTGATCAGCACTGCCCGGACAACCGAAATACGGTGCTATACCAGCACGCCTATATTAATCACCTTGACGAGGATCGCTTAGCCCATATTTTTGTTGTTCCCATAGGAACCAACTGTCCAGCGGGGATCTACCTGTCTAGCGGCCTGTCCATAGGGGGACTGGAGGAGGAGAGTGGCATCGACCTTTTTAAGTTGGCCCAATACGATCCCCAAAGCGACAACATCCGGCTCGCGTCCTATACTTACCGGGAGAAATACGCACTTGACGCACCCTTTCATATCTCAGGCATCTCTGCAACAGCTCTTCGACAGGACGAAACTACCGAGGCGCAGGGAACGGATTATGTCGTGCGAATCGAGTACATCCCAAATGCAACGGACCAAATGCAATACGTAGTTCGCGAAGCCAACGACTTTTACCACTGTGATAGCGTGGAGGGGGCGGTCTTAACATTACTCGACCTGCATGCCCAGCTATTTTTGGACGTGCCGGTAGCCACAGATATGGGGTACCACATCACTAAAGCATGCATCCAACATAAAGACGGGTCGCTTATAGCCCAAATGCAAGTGCAAGACTGTGTTAAACGGATGGAGCTAGCGCAATACACGCATACTACTGAGGAGCATCGACCAGAGCTTTCGCTGGTACTTTACGAAAACTCCTTGGTGCCCAAGCTGCTCTGGGAATTTGCCAGTGCAATTGCTGTGACCAACCCTGCACACGTCGCCAGGCAAAATGTTAGGATTGTCGCATTGTCAAGTGTAGATGATAACTATCATATGCAACCACTGGCTGGCAGGGAGCTACTTACAACTTTTGTCACTGGCAAACAGCCAAACCAACATGTCAAACGGGAAGGACAGGAGATAGAATCACCTGTTTTCAGGATCAAACAGGGCTGGACCGGACTTACTCCGCATGATCGAGACATTCAATACAGGGGCATGCTATTCTTTGACTTTGACACAGCCGTGGCGGTATTTGATGCTTTTAAGCCCGAACACTTCAGCACAGTGCGCCCCAATGCGGAAGAATCTGCACTCCGCGAGATAATATTGGAAGACGACACGAAGCAAATTGAAATTGGACGAAGTTTTAGGCTACAAGAGACAGTTGGCAATTTGCCACCTGGTATGTATCTGCAGTTTAACCTACTGCATCCCGATGGGCTACGTCGCGCGCTGGCGCATGAGAACATGACGGTAATGCCATCTGTTAACGGATCTATGAGCATCACCTTTCAAGTCACAGAATCCTTCATAGATCAAAGCTTCCAGCAAGCTAACGACAGACCGCTGGACAGACCACGTTCACTAGGGCTATAGATATAGCCCAGTATTGGCAAATGGGGAAAAAAGAACAACCCGCCCACCCAAAAAATACAGCAAACGCCGCATCCCACACTGCGGAACATTGCAGCCGTCACCTTCTACCGGTTAGATAATGGGCTCGGCTGCATCACCGTGTAAGATGCCCGTATGAATCAAAATGACCGCTTTCTGCTGTATATGCAGACAAAAAGTTGCCAACAGCCAGAGGTCCCAGCCGACGCTCCGACGCTTCAGTCTTGGCCTACTTTTCACGAGACGCTGGCCCGCCTGCTTGCCCAGCCGATGGACACGTTCGACCGACAAATCGCTTTAGGGCGCGGCCAAGAACATTTTATCGCCGAGGCGCATATCATCGATATGTTGAACGGGGAACGTCTGGCCACCCTCACACGGTTTAATAGCGACCGACCTGTCTATGGCAACACATTAGCATTTCTTGAAATCGCGGCTGAGGTACCACACCGTTTCTTTCATGATTTCAAGTTTGTCACAAAGGCGGGCGGAGGTACTCCGCTGCTGGTACCCTTGCTCGCACTGGATGAACAAGGAAAATTCCTGTATCCGACACCCGAATTTGACCACCTGGTCGGTCTTACTCTCAATAAGTACCTGGATCATCCACGCGTGGCCAATCCGAGTGAATGGCTGCTCACCTTGGTTGGAGAGCGGATAACCAATAACGAGCAAGCCCAAGGTCAAACTTCCACGGTATTGAGTCACTATTATCCAACCGAGGTAGAAGCACTATCGGCTGGAACGAAACTTTCCGGAACGGCATTTGACATGACCGCTGCACGTAAAGCTGGAGATCACTATTTTTTCGAATCCGCCAGCGTTCTACAATTGCCCTCCGAAAAATTGATTGCGGCCATACATCTGATACCGCTACCGCAAGAGGGTGACGATTGGACCGCCCAGGACGCAGGACGCATACTTTTTTACCAGGGAGAATCCAATCAGACATTGGAAGCGCTTGGCGTGCCTTCAGAAAACATTCACCTATCGATACCAGACACGACGATCATTAAACTGGACTACTGGAACACCGCGCGCCCACCTGTGCTCAAGCCCACACGGCTATATGAAGACATGCTCGAATACCAGGCTGGCCAGAGTCAGGCGAGTGCTCCGACCAGCCAATACGTGACATTCCTCCATGCAGATCCATGTGTATTTGATACGGCAACAGAACGCGTTGTCAAATTTGGGCCATCCAACGAAATATTCTACCACACGCAAGACCTGCCTTCTGCCTTTTCGCAACTTCCTTTCAGTAATCTGGGGGCCTTCGATTTTAACCTGGTTGATGGGGACGCTAAAGGTCATTATATCAAAAACTCAGGAATATTTTCAGAGAAAGGGGAAGTGTTACTCCAGCTGCAGTTACGCGAAGATACTTCACCACATCCGCAAGGGGTGTACATGTGTTATGCAGAGAAGCTATTCGAAGATCCATCGATGTCATCATTGGGTCTGGCCCCCTTGCTTGCCACCCACTCGTATCCTATAGATCATGAGCCAGGATTTCGAATGCTGCCCGTTGCTACCCGACTACGCCAAGATCTCGTTCCCACGGCGCTCTGTAAGCGTATGGACATTTCGGTGATGCTCCACCAGGCCTTTTTGCTTCAGGACGCCCGTCCACACTTAACGCTTCCGGTTCACCAGCTGATCAAAGCAGAACATCCATTCATTCTATCTGTGGGCTGGCAGCCCTTGGAAAACCCTATGCAACAAGCAAACCTTTTCCAATTCCAACGGGGTTTCTCGCTATTGGAACCGGCACTGTGTGGGTTGATCGAGATAAGGGACCGACTGTATGGCAACCGTGGTAAGGACAACGATGTGGCGCCAGTGTTTATCAAATCCGCTGCGGTTATCAGGGCCGCCACAGGGGAAAAACTTGTTGAAAAGTCATTTGATAGTGCACAAGGCGAGGTTACCACCTGGTGCACCAAGGAAAACCTTTCGAGTCGGGAACAACTGATCATCGATCATTTGTTTAAGCCTCCTGCTCAAAAAGAAGGCATCCCCATTACTCAACGTGAACGGCGGATCATGCCGCCACAAGCAAAAGGACAGCAAAACAAGCACTGATTTTCACCATTTACATTTCCTCCAACATATGCAACAAGCAAAACAACGATATCTGCTCCTGGTAGAATATGCCGACGCAGCGATGGGCCAGCAAGGAGCAACTTCGTCCTATTACCTGAACGCAGGCTCTACTGCCCTGGGCGCGCTGTTGCCGCTCTTTTCGATTTCGATCGATCAATTCCATCCTGATGCAGCACTGCTCCGTGATCAAAAGACGTTTGTGCGCAATGCAACATTACTTGACCTATTCACGGGCAAGCCGGTTGTATCGACTATTTATAAACAACACGGCGAAAAACGCCCATTTGAAGATGTTCACCTGGTACTCGAGCGCGGCGTGAGTCCCGTAATACTTCATTTGAATAAAGAGGCATTTGGGCATCGTGCCTCCCTGGACGAACCAGCAGTGGCAGATCTCGTTAAATGGGATCTGTCAGGAGAGTTTTTAGTGCAGTCACCGCTCTACAAGGCCCTTTTTAGGCTGTGCCTTCAACATGGCATATCTGAGACTGAGCCACTGGTACCTTATTTCTTCCAAACCCAATACCAAGGTGTAGATGTTTCCAAGCTAGAGCAGACCAGGACTCTGGCGATTGGGCACATGGCAACCATCACCCATCTGTTCCCGTCTATTAAGGAAGCTACCTTACAGCTCATACTAACCCCACCCGCCGCATTCGATCCAGAGGGAATCACCACCAGATATGGTAGGTTTCATTACACCATTGGGACGCTTATTGACAATGTGCGCGAAGACCTACAGTTGGCAAAGCTATCTCCATACCCACTGCCTACCACCATACTTCCAGCAGGAACCGTACTGCCAGTGCAATACCTCTCATTTAATGAAAGGGTAGGGCACGCATTAGCGAGCTTGGGCATACAGGGTCCATACGCCAGAACACTCGACGGTGATCTCTGCCTGCCCATCGACCAGGTCATAGTTGGCCCTCTCAAACAATATGTGCCCAGCGCACATTTTGCCGGCCATCGCCAGCGCCTTGCCAGCGAGTTCGGCTTGACAAGCCCTTCCAAATCCTTCGAAGTGGTGGTTCAAAGTGAGGTACTCCTTCCTGCTGCAGTGGAGCAGTCTGCCCAGGCTTCGGTAATCGACCTGCAGCACTTGCATACCGATAAGCTCATGCTTGCTTTATTTGAAGCATTGGTCTATCAAGCTGCAAATTTCGGTCCGGAGCGTACCCGCGCCAATGAAGCACGCATCCTGCAAATTGAAATTCTGGATCAGAACAAACAATCCTTCCTGCGAATCTATTCGGAACAAACCGTAAACAACGAATTACAGCTGATGCTGGCTATCTCGGATAATATGGTCGACCATCCCGATTTGCAACATTACCCGCTTAAGGCGCTTTTGTCAGCTGGGGAAAGGAAGGGCGATGGCCTTCGACACATTCAGGTGGGCCATTGCGAAAATGATAAGATGATAGCAATACCTTCCTTTGAAGCCCTTAGCGACCAGGTTACTGCCAGCTATGTCTGCAAAGAGCTCCGGGAGCGTCCCCAACTCCAAAAAGACTCTCGAATTGGGCAGCTAAACAGTCCTTATCTTATCTCATTTTGCTGGGAATTGGAAACGCCCCTCCCTGTTAGCGGCCTACCAATAATCGTATCCACCATGCCGGTTCAGGATCCACTGAAAGGAATTGCAGAAATCGATCGACTGAACCCTGATCTGTTTTTCGGCAAAGAGCTTTCCAATCAGGATATCCCCCTGAAACTGGCCACCGCATCCCTTTGGTGGCGATCTGAAACTACCCAACAGCTGCTTTTTCAAAAACGTCCCGATGTCAAATACCCTGACCAATTGGTTCATGCGCTGAATGGCCAGGACAGCGAAGCGGTGGTTGCCTTCAAGATCCTGATCGGGGAGCAACACCTGGCCGCCGCAACTCAACGATTTAAAGCGCCGCCACCGCCAAGAGCGCAACATAAGCTCGGCGATCAGCCGGGGTTACGTCCCTAACCCTTAGCCTGAATGACAGATAATAATTTAGAATCGCAAACCTTATTCCTTATGCTAATTGAACCGCAATACCTATTCTATCTTCATTACGCTTCCGTTCAATCGCAAGTGGATCAAGATAGTTGGCTTACAGAAGCCAAGCCCTGTGCCGACTTGTGGAGATGTATAAATGAAATCGGCGCTATCCCGCTAGATCAGCTCCATCCCGAGACGGCAGCTGCCCAGGGATACGAGCGTTTTGTGATCCGGATGGAAATCATCCGGCTCTCCAACGGAGATCACGAGGGTTCCCTGATCGTTCTGCCCCACAGCACCGGTGAAATGGCCCGCAACGCGGGCTTACTAGTTCGAGGTGAATTAGCGGAACTGGTCAAACATCTGGGAATCCCGTTTGAGCATACGATGAGAGACGATCAGTCCCACTATATCACAATTGCCGGCCGTCTCGGCGATGCGGACTATTTCGCGTTTTCCCGGGCTTTTTGCACCCTGGTTCAAAATGCATTCGCACAAATGCAAAAGCCAGACGCCTGGCCGTTTCCTGAAACTCACCTTTTGTCGCTTAAAACTTTCGATCTCCGGGAGGTTATCGTAGGAGAGGACGGTCTTATTAATCGGCCTATCGAGCGGCAGTTCTTCGTAAACTCTCCAGCTGAAGCCCTGGCAAAGCTCCTAATGCTTCCTAGCGGCGGATTTGATGAAAAAACGGCGAGGGATCTGGGATTTGACCACTACTGGTTCGAAGCCTCTATTCACAAACAGGATGAACTGGCGCCAATTGCTTTTACCGTAAATCATAAGCCACCAAGAGAAAAATGGACGCTGTCCGACGAAAAAAATGCCGGCAGATTGTTGGTGTTTGAAAGTGCTCTGACAGATGTCGTGGAACAAATCGGTTTACAAGTCACACGGCCCGACGGGGCTAATCCCAATGTTGTAGTTCGGCTGGATGAATGGAATGTCGATTCCGATCATCTCGAACCTACGGACGAAACAAAAGCGATAGTTGCCAATTTGCCCATTGTTCACGCCGATTTACTGGCGCCTACCCGCTTTACCTCCATGCAAACGTTTTCCTTCGATCATCTCGGCTCCAAGCTCGGTATCGAAGGAATAATAGCCCTGAAACAGCACATTGGTTCTTCAGATGACCTCCAGCCGTTGCTTTTCCGACTCTTGGCGGCAGATCATACCAGCTTTGATCTCAATACTGCCAAAAAACTGGATGATCCGCATCAAATAACAGGCGCTATGATTTTGGACAATGAAGGGAACATCCTGTTCCAAATGGGAACCCATAATCAAGTGTTGCCAGGTGCCAAGCCAGGCATTTACATGGGGGTTTCACCAGTCTTACTCCAAGAAAAGTCTCTGCAGGCACTGGCACCTCAACAATTGACGCTAGACCAAGGAGGCGCCTGGATAGAAGGCGGAGACCTCCGATACGCCAAAATTGCAGACCTCACTAGTCCTTCCATATACATCTCACCGGGCTTTGGCCGGTTTTCCCTTATGCTCGAGTCGAAATACATTTCCTCGCTGCTGGAAAAATTCCCAGAAAGGGCACTCTACGATCCATCGGCTACACTACGTGCTGCTGCATACTACGTCGAACTGGAATGGAAACTGACCCATCCCGGCACACAAAACATTGAATTGTTCGTGCATCACATTCCTTGTGACAATCCAAATGATGCCTTCAAAACTGCCAACGACCATCGGTCCCTTTTCCGAAACCGTCGCTCGCTCATTGACTTTGAATTGAGCGCTATCAGCGTACTGCAACAAATTGATCGGGCCCCAGTGCTAACCATCTTCTCCGATATTGGCAATCCCTCCGTATCGGCACTTCTGGTCGATAAAGCTGCCATGAGTCCTGCCTGTGAGGCGGCATATGATCAATTCCTCAAAACACTCAATGTTGTGGCGGAAGTCAAAGCCGCAATCTTGGCCGCATCACGATCAGCAAGAGAATTTCGGGGGGATGACGAAAAGAAAGGACCTGGCCTACGTCCTTAAATCCCAACACACCTTCCCAACTGACTCAATACCAAAATCAATTCTATGCCGCAACCCATTTATGATTTTATGCTGAATATACACTTTGCACCAACGCCTCGAGGTGAAGGCCAAATAGCCCCTCCTCCGCGTTTTACACCATGCTGGTCAATTGCCAGAGGCCTGCTGGAGATGTTTCGCATGCCAGTATACCAACTCCACCCTATTTCTGCGCATGCCCGAAAAATGGAATACCATGTTAGCGAAGTCTTGGTTTGGGATATGCGAAATGCAAGTATTGCAGCAAAAATCGTAATCGAACCTGAACCCAATAACGGTCGGCCAGCCGTATATATTTACTTAAATGAAGCATATGCACTTGCATCAGTACTCGGAATTCAGGACGAAAAAGAGATTCGACGTCATGAAGGCTGGTTTCAAATCCCTATATTGAACCGCGGTATGGAAAACGGGAGCTTGGTGTTTACAGGGAACTTGGATACAATACTTGGAACAGCGTTGGGCACTTACATTCCCCCTGATTACTTAATAGATAGCTCCAGATGCTGTGTATTATTTAGCGGACACCAACTTGGCGCTTCCAGTATCGACGGAGAGGGGATAAACACGCAAGCCGTTTCGTTTCTCCATTATTTTGACCGACCCATTGAGGCATTGGACTATCTAATGAAGCAACCATCAGAAAGCTTCATTCAATCCACCGCCTTGGACAAGAATTTACCTTACCTATTCGAGAAGGCCGGAATCCTGAGCTGGACAGATCCTCCTGTTATGCTTGCTACCATGTTTACAGTAGAAGAGCCCGCTTCGCCAGATGCCAGGATAGAAGATGGTAGCGGCCGCTACATCACATTTAAAAGAGATGCAATAAATGATTTTGTGGAAGTGGACATTGTAAGAAGAGAGTCAGTAAGCATTGGTAATCAGATGATCCTTCGACTCGATCGGTGGAGAGCCGGGGAGGCCATCGAACTGCAACCAACCCGAGCGAGCGAATTGATACAGGAACAGCTACGTTTTGCCAGTGTCCGTTCATTGTCACAAAAGAATTTTAGATGTGAGTCAACAGAAGTTGGTCGCCTGGCCATTAAGGCTACCAATAATCGGCATGCTAGCGAACTATCCTACCGCTACGAAATCCTACATACTGACAGCATCCAGGAAGCGTTTGCAGAATTATTGCGCAGGCCGCTACCTACCTATGTAGGCAATCCTTCAGACTTGAAACCCGGAGAGCATATCTCCGGCGAGGCATATGTTCTTGATCAGGAGGGAAGAACAATATTTGGGGTTATGCCCCATCCGCGTTCCAACGATATCCGCGATGGGCTCTGGCTGGCGGTCCATCCAGACTGGCTCTTTAACCCCGCGCTTTTGCCAATTGTGCCAGGGCATCTAGCGGAGACTATCGTTAAGCCACACATCGAAGGTGACAGGTACCTTTTTCAAATCGCCCATTATATAGATGGCCAGCTGGAACGAACAAATAGCTTTCGAAATCTGGACATACTGGTGTCCATAAATTTCCTAACAGCAAAGGTGGATGCACAACCAGAAATTGCCACGGTCCCTGTACCCGATTCCCTGGGAAGAATATATCATGTGGACCTCAATTGGCACCTTCAACAGCCCAACGGGGACCAGACTTTCTTCAAATCAAGGATGGGCTTTGATGACGCCGGACAGGCGGCAGATTTTTTCCACTTTGGGATTCAGTCCGATTATTTCACAGGCAGGGCGTTGCAGTCCATTGGCGTTAAAGCAGAGTTGCTGTACGCCACACTCGGCTACGGGGATCGGAAGCTGGCGGCCATAAAAGGCTTTGACAAGGAAAAGCCTGATATGCACCCCATAAAATACCTGTGGCGGGGCATGCCAGCTCCGCTTCAAAATGCCCTAAAAGCTGCTCGTAGCAAATACCAAAGTAGGTTGCCGCAGGACATCAATGATCAACGTGCCCGTATTCTTGATCCTGACAAAGTATCCAAGGGGAACAGGCCTCCGAAGAAAGGCTCTTGATTGTACATAACTTCAAATCAGCCCACCACCCAATCGCACACGCGTTTAAACTGGAATTGTGATGAAAAGCCTTCTGACGTACTATGGTGGCAAACAAAAACTCGCTCCACTCATCAATGGCCTTATTCCGCCACATCAGCTCTATTGTGAGCCATTTGTCGGCGGCGCCGCCGTCTTTTGGTATAAACGACCTTCAGAAGTAGAGGTACTCAACGATGCGAACGGCGAGTTGATGAATTTCTACCAGGTAGTTAAACAAAATTATAATGGGCTCATGGCACAAATAGACGCGACCCTGCATCATCGCAGGCAACACATTCACGCATGGGTGATTTATTTAAATCCGGAACTGTTCAGTCCCGCGCAACGGGCCTGGGCCATTTGGGTCCTGGCCACGCAATCATTTGCCGCCCGGCTGGATGGTTCTTGGGGCTTTGACCTTGCCGCCAACGTAACTACCAATAAGATCTTTAACAGCCGTGACGAGTTTACCCGATTATACGCCGCCAGGCTCGAAAAAGTTCAGCTCGAGAGCAAGGACGCACTTTATATTATTCGAAGCCGCGATACGGAAAAGAGTTTCTTTTATTGCGACCCGCCTTACTATAATAGCGATATGGGCCATTATAAAGGTTATTCGAAACGGGATTTCTTTGCGCTGCTAAAGACGCTTTCCGAGATCAGGGGCAAATTCCTGTTGAGCAGCTATCCATCCCAGGTATTGTCTGCTTTTGTCAAACGATACGATTGGAACCAGCAAAGCATTGAGCAAACGGTGTCGGTAAATGCTAAGAGCGGTAACCCCAAGATCAAAACCGAGGTACTCACCGCCAATTATCCCTTGGAACCTCATGCAAATCAGCTCTTGCTCTTTGGCGATTATTAAAACGTCGTTACCTCAATACATCTTCTTGGGCCGAAGTGGAGGCGGGCGCTGCTGGAGAGCATCCCGACCGAGTAATAGGCCAAGCAAGGGAGCCATCCCCGGGGTCCGAGCATCGCGCGGGCCCCTTGTTTTTTTGCAACCACCGTTCCCGGGAATTAGAGCATATCAAAACAACAAAAAACGAGTAAGAAGCGGGCGTACGACGATGGTTTTTCGATTGGGTATGGCTCGTATTTTCCTGCATTGCAGGTTTCGGCTCGGAAGGATGTGAAAAATGCTATAAATAGGTGTATATCAGCATAATTAGCTATGATAAATTTTGATATATAATTTTTTTTGTAGTCTTATATATTGGTGTCCCGCCATAAAAGGATACCACATTTTAAAAAATGAATTTCGAAGAAAGTAAAAAATTTTACGTGAATATACCCTCAAAAGGTGCGGTGTACGAAGTCACGCCAGGTTGTTGCGTGTTGAAGGTTGTTTACGGGGGTGAACAACTAGGTATTTGGGGTCAGAATGATGACGAAGACAATCGCAGGATCCTTAATTCCTGGGACCTGGAATGCAGGTGCGATTTGAAAACCCCAGTGGTTGTAGTAAGTAAGGAATATTTTAGGGAAAAGTATGATTATGTTCTTTCCCGCAATGACAATGCGGCGTAGTTAACCACTCAGGACCATTCTCCACAGCCGCTAGTAAGTTCCCCATATTCAATCTGTACTGCTCCATTCATTTGCGGCGATGCGTTACATACTCTAATTATTGATTCAACGAAGTTTCTCGACAAACGTATTTGTCGGAGATGGCTGCTTACTAGCAACCCCTTTGCTTGGGAGGTAGTGAGTGTTTTTTTCGTTTGTACACCCGCCTCCTGTGGAAAGCGGTGCGGCCAGGCAGGCGCGACTCCATATAATGTTACGGGTGAGTATTTTTATAATCCCGATCTATAGGACGGGCTTTGCTATTTAATCTCTATTAAAAAGGCCTGGTTCCCGGTCGATATTGATAAAAATTAAGAAAAAGAGGATATTTCGTAAATACTCGGTTTCCTTTGATCGTAATCTCTACCGATTGCCTACATTCGAACTGCGTTCAATATTGGACGTGTTTTAACTTTGTCTTTGCTCTCTACACTAAGCAAACAGCAACAAAGAGAAACGGATTGAAAAATGCCTTGACCCTGCTGAATGGAAAACAGCAGGGCTTTTTCATTACGTAAAACTAGCGGCCAATTTATTACGGTTACAATGCCCGAGACGATTCAAATGGGTACTCAGTTCTCTCACTCATAAGACCACAGGGACGAATACCGCGATTTGCTCTGCTGGTGAGTTACATATAAGCTCCATAAATTCATAGTGGATGCGAGACCTCCCCAGACAGTTAGTGTACCGATTTTTGTATATTGTATTCTCATTTTATCAGTTGTGTTTACCTAAACCGTGGCATTCATAGTATGTTTCATATTTCCATTGACACCAATACCTTAAGGCGATTAGTTAATCCGACGAAAATGGATATCAATCTTGCCCAATTCAAATATTGGATGGAGCAAAAGGATATCGAGCATTTGACACCAGATCCACTATTCGAAGAGTGGTTTAACAAGCACCGAGAAGTAACAAGAGGAAAAGCCAAGGGCGCACGTCACACCAATGCAGGAATGAACGCAAGTAGCAAAGAGGACGCCGAGCAATTTAATGATGGTGCAGAGTCTGCTGCTGAAGATTCATATCAATATTTTGTTGATAGCCAGATTACAATTATCGATGCTTTATTGAATTCCAGTCCTGTGGTACGGAATTTTGGTAATGTCCTTGAACGAATCACTGAACTTGAGAAATCTAAAGCAAGCCCTTTCTATCACAGAAATCGTGAAAAATCTAACAAAAATGATGCGCTTATCATATTCCTTGCATTAGAGTATTGTAAGCAAGCAAATATCTCAGAGTTCGTTTTCCTTTCGGGCAATACTGAAGAATTTGCGTCACAAGACGACAAATCGAAAATTCACCCCAATATCGCAAAGGAGTATCCCGACATTAACATTCACTATTTTAAGGAAGCCAAGGATGCGGTGGAGTTTCTTCAAAAAAAGGGGTTAAAATTGGTAGATCAATTCAAACGCCGACCAAAGAAAGTTGCAAAATTCATAAACATTGACGAAGATATTCACCTAGTCGATCAATTGCATCAATACTTTGAAGCACGTTTTGACCAGTGGAATTATCTCCCAAAAGCTTACTGGACAAAACATTATCCCTTTGTCGTGGGTCCTCATGAGATTAGCTATAACCAACCATTTACTCTCGGAACAGACAATCCGCAGCTTTATGCTTTATTGAAGGGACTAGTACCAAGTCCACTGGGATACAACTCGGCTATTTCTTTGGATGGAGTGCAGGATGCGCAGACAAAGATTTATGTGTTGCTAAAGCAGTTGGCCAACAATGGAGCATTCTTTGTCAGTTTTGGTGATGAAGATAACATCAGATTGCAGCTTCGACAGGACAACAATAGCTGTCTTTGTCATGATTGCAGGTGGCGTCGATTTGACATTTCCGTGATGTTATCACAAATCGACTTTAAAAGCGATGATCTGGCGATGATGATGGATTTGGGGTATTCTGCCTACAAACTCGGGCATTACAAAAAATCACTAGAACTGTTTGTACATTGCCGCCGTTTGGCCATGAAGAAGAAAAAATACCTAATTCAATTTATTGCCGAACTCAATTTGACTACGCTTGTCCGAGTGGTCAGCCTTTCCAATTCGGAGCAAGATCGTGACAATATGCTCAAGGTTGTGCCCAACTTTGACATAGAAACGACTATTCCGATGCTTCCCAATCATGACCAGGCGCTCGCACAGAAACTTTTTAATGATCAATTCTTAGATGTGGCGGCATTGGTTGTAGAGCGTGAAGCAGGAAGACTCCGGCGTTATCATCGTGGAGATGGATTCCCCTCCACAAACTCCATTCAGTACCTCGTTGAAGCAGTCAGGGATACTAGGGAATTCTTCGTCAAAAACTGCATCGTATACGATGATTACATGCCCTTTAGATCACTTTTTGAACCGTTTTTTGAAGCCTTAATAGCGTCATTCACGACGAAAGGCGTCGCAACCATGAGGATAGCGAATCTGTCGGATGTTGATCTGGAAATGGTTATTGAAATGGGAAACCGGCGAACTATACGAAGCGTCCTGGAACATTATGAAGTCAACAAACTTCCTTACCAACGATTTTATAAAATGGGCTTCGCAAACCGGTTTCAAAGACTAGTCGATGAACTGATTTCCTCCAAAAACTCATCTAGTCAGCCCTGGCCGACTAAATTGATTAGAAAAACGCATGTTTATTTTGAGAACATGCTTATGTTAGCATGCTATCTGGAGCTCAATCCCATGGAAGTAGAAAGTATGAGCAAGGATATTTTGCGGTTCTTGAACCAATTGGATGACAGCAGGCTATTGACGACTCTCAGACAAGATTTATTGCAGTTTGTTGGCCACAACGCATTGAACATGCCTGAAGATCTACACTTAGCATTTTATAAGCTAGGAATAAGGAACCAGCGCTTGCGGGATGAAGGTTTTCTGCAAAGTCTTTGTTCCACCTACAAAGTACTCGGCATTCAATGTTTTTTCCCAACAGACATCATCGAAGAAGCTTTCAACGCACTCGAGGCGTCTACAGCCACAGAATGGAACGATGGTATAGAGGGATTAATCTGTATTTTAAAGGGCCAACCAGAAACTATGGAACGTTTACACACATGTGTTTTAAGGCGCTTGAAAGTATCTTTTAGCGCCGACTTCTATTACGATGTATCAATGTACGTTGATAATCTACCGAAAGAGTATGAGGATGAATACGTCAAAAGAACAGGAGCCTACATTCAGTCTTTACCTGCGCCAGTAATGGAATTTGGAGATGGTACTGATTTTGATCCACGGATTGACCGGTTCCTCAATTTTATATTTATGAAACAGGGTGTCATCAGTGATGCCGTTAAATCAGCTATTGTAAGGCGTGGTATTTACTATGATTGGCTTTTGAACCTAGACAGCTTCGACTATACTCACTTTAAGGTTTCATGGATCGATCATCATTTCACGGTTTACTATAAAAGGTACTTTAGGACAAGTAAAAAACTTCTCGACCACTTCAAAGAGGAACTTAAGCGTTTTTATTCGAAGGAATATAGCTACGCATATTGCCTTTTATCCATTTGAACGTATAGTAAGCCATTTTTTGCTTTTGTGTGGTTGAATATCAGATGTTTAGGGGTAAGTCAAGATCGGTTTCTCAAGCGCGCATCACGTTTTTTTTTGACAATTATATTAGATTTTTATTGATAATTTACGTTTGTGCAAGATAGTTGGTACTAAGTAGGAAGCCCGTGTGTGTTCCCCGATTCCGAAGTCATTTTAACAGCGGCTCTTAGTTATTGTAACGTGGTGAATCCCCTAAAGTACTGCGTGCCTATGCTTGTTGTTCCGTTTTATTATAGACAGTGTCCCCATGCACCGAAAGCCTATACGAGTTGTGATCGTGGAAGATCAACGCGCCCTCGCTGTGCACCTACGCGACCTCATTGATAATGAGCCAGGCTATTGCTGTGTTGCTATCGCCCATTCAACTGCCGAAGCCACCTTGATTATTCCAGCTGCAGCGCCGGATCTCGTCATTATGGACATAGAGCTTGGCGATGGCGATGCATTTGATATTCTGGATTCATTACAGCCCATCAGTTTTGGACTAATCTTTGCCACAGCCTACAAGGACTATGCTATAAAAGCCATAAAAGTAGGCGCTTTGGACTATTTGCTCAAGCCCATTGAGCGGTCGGACTTGCAAGTCGCTCTTGCAAAATTTGATTACGCTATTCCCCAAAAAGAACAACTGGAAGTGGCCACTCGACAATTACGAAATGTAAGAGATATAGGTCGTTTGGCGATAAAAAGCGAGGGGGTGGTTAGAATACTCCCCATCAGCGAAATCACTTATTTGCAAAGTGGCGATGGTACTCGCTTTTATATGAGGGACAGCCGAAGTTTTTTTACACCCAAAATTATTAAGGACTTTGAAGAGTTGATGCCGGCAGATATGTTTTACCGTATTCATGCTTCTTTTCTGGTTAATCTGCAGCAAGCTGACTTCTTCCGACCTCCCGACGAACTTGTACTATTCAATGGAGCAGTGATACCTGTGGCTGCCAGGCGCAAAGATGGGCTACTCAATTATCTCTTCACAAATACAAAATAGCCGATACTATGAAAGCTTTATCCTTTTGCATTTTGTCGGTGCTGCTGGCAGCCTGCGGCCAATATACTGGGGACAGGTATGCCGGCGTGAAGGATGACTCAGTCTATACGAGCCTTTTGCAGAGAATGTCAGGTCTAGGGGAAGACTTTGATATTCCCTCGGCGGTGAAGATGCTGGACAGCGCATTTGTGCTGATGGAACGAGTTGAACCAGTAAAAAAGTCCTTTTTCCTATCTTACAAGGCGTTTCTTTACGCAACAGCAGGAAAGACCGACAGCGCCAGGTATTACAACGCACTCGCTGCTGAGATAAACCGCAGCCGAAAACCCATAGATTCAGCCCATGCCTTTGAGCTGCTAGCACAATATCAGATTTATTTAATGGAAAGCAGAGTTGATAGCGCAATGATACTAGCGCCACAGCTATACGAATACTCCGACAAATACCGGCCAAACCAGATGATGGATGTTCTCAACCGACTAGTTAATCTGTATCTGCAGGCGGGAGATACGGCCAACATACGGCAGTATATCGATCGAGGGCTGGCCATGGCTCGCGCTCCGATCGCCCGCTCAACGTTTAGAACGTACCTTATGGTATATCTTGACCAGACGGGTAAGTCTGATTCAGCCTTGGCGGTTTTCAAGGACATCATCACAGACAGCACAGGGCTAGATCCATTTAGAAAGGGTGTAAATTATTCGAATCTTGCAGATTTCTTCTCACGTAGAGGGGATATAGGTGCCGGCATCCAGGCGCAAGAAAAAGGCATTGCATATTTTCGCTCCATAGGCGTTTTTGAACCGACCCCATATGGCAACATGGCGTCCCTTATGCTTCAAAACGGCGATAAACGGAAAGCGCAATCCTTCCTGGACTCCGCAGTGCTGTTCGCCCAAAAGTTGCAAATGTTTGGTGACGCAGCACAATACAGCGAACAGGGCGCCGACCTGATGTCTGCTGAAGGCAAAAATCAGGCGGCCGCTGACTATTTACGTCAAGCTATCAGCTACTATCAACAAAGGGACAGTGCAAATGCCGCTGTCAAGATCCAGCAAGTCGAAATCAGATTGAAAAATCAGCAAATCGAAAACCTCGCGATTTCCCGTCGAGCTGCCGAAGCCACCGCCCAACGTCGAGCCATAACTGTCGTCGCACTTGCCGGCTTCCTTTTGCTGGGCACCATAATTACCCTGCTCTTGCTTCGACGCCAGCGAATGGCTAAGGCCCTGGCCCAAGCCCAACAGGAGCAAAAGATCCTGCGCCTGCAGATGGAGCCACACTTTATCTTTAATGTTTTAGCACAAGTAATTACCTTGATTCACAACGGCCTAACAGAAAAGGCAATCGCCTATCTTGGGCGGTTTTCGAAGTTGCTTCGGCTTGTTTTAGTAACGACACGCAGACCCAGCGTGCGCCTTGTGGACGAAATCGAAGCACTGGAAGCTTATTTGTATCTCCAACAGGTCAACCTTGACGGTGACTTCATCTACCAAATCCAGGTGTATGACGGCTACGAAGAGGATGAAGTAAGTATCCCGCCCATGATCATTCAGCCATTCGTCGAAAATGCTATAAACCATGGCGTCCGACGCAGATCTGGAGGTGGTGGCCTTGTGAAAATTGGCATAGACAGGGGGGCTCACTCGATCTCGTGCCGGATAGAGGACAACGGACCTGGGCTAGTGGCACGGCAAGGAAACCCCGAAAAGGAGTCGTTATCCACTCAAATTACGCGTGACCGCCTTGTTCTCCTTAGCAGACAAACTGGCACGGCCTCATCAATTCATATCACGGATATATCAGCTGACAGCAAGACCGGAGTCCTGGTAGAACTGGTCATTGCCGCTACAGATTCCGGAGCACCTCAGGTTATCAAAGCGCATGCTCATCATCATAGTCATATTTGGCAACCGCCACTTTGATGAGGTGATTGAGAAAAGCACATTGGTCCTTTTTACGCATACGGTTGTCTTCATTTGTAGCATAAATATTAGAAAATTTTATGCCGAAACTCCGTTCGAAGTGGCTGGCGACTTTCCGTATATCTTGCTTTTTGCGGTTAAAGACGCCTGCCTCGTTGAGGGCATACAAGAGTTCGGTGGCCTCCGCCTGGGTACCCGTCCAAATTAATTTGTCTTCCTGGCGCCTTGCCGGATCCCAGCTGAGATCTTCAAGAATTGTATTTAGATACATCGACAGCAGTTCCATGGCAAAGAAGTGCGCGAATAAGTTACTTTTCCTAGTGTGGTAGCGGTTATCCATCACGATAGTTACACCATCGAACCGAGGCTCTTCCAAATGCTCGTCACGGGAAAAATAATATTTATCCAGGTGGGTATACTCCATTCTGTAATACAAATGCGATTCTGCATGTTCCCGGTAAAATTGTTCGATCGATACAAGGTGACTTTTAAAGAAAGACCTCCTTTCTTCGATATCCGAAACCGGAGCAAGCTGCATGATCGAGCTGAGCCGCACGTAATAAATCAACCGCCCCTCCAACTGTGGCTGCTGGCTTTTGAAAAAATGGATTTCTTCCGATAGATCGGCGAACGTGTAGCCATCTAAAGCAGATTGAAGGTCTTTAACGGCGGCCTGGCTTAACTCTGCGCACCGGATAATGGAAGGTAGCTCGGCTTGCTGCGTGATGTCTATTGCGTCAAGTGCTGTTAAGAGCGTTTCGAGGATTTGATTGACAGTTTGGTTAATCATTTTCAAGGGTGTGGATTAGAAATTGAAGTTTACGCTGATTGTGTGATCACATATGCGAAACTACCCAATAGAAGAAATGGTTTTTCGTTTTAGTAAACTAGGCAAAAAGCCACCATGCGAGTACCATGGCGGATTACAGTACCATATTTTGCCGATGCGATATTTTAGGTGGTCGCCAAAGCGGATAAACGTAACTGTGAAAAAATTATCGTCCCGATTTTCGGGATTTTCGTGGCTTTGTGAAGGACAATCGATTAAAAGAAAATGGAGAGACCGACTGTCCCTCCAATGCCCATTTTCTGCTCATTTTCCCCATTAACCATTACCTGTGCTGTTAATGTGAGCATTGAATGGGTAAATAAACCAACTCAGATGATATAATATTGACTATTTTAAATGACATTCACATAATTTAAGTTAATAATCACTCATCTCAAAGCTTCCCACCACCTAAACGGCGTGCTTTTCGGAACTTAGCCAGGCCAACAAGTGCGGCGGAGAATTCAGCCTGGTTGGAAGGAGCCAGGGACTCGATGAACAATCTGTAGCTTATCGCCCCTTCGGGACAGCAGATATCCCAAGTTTTCCGCTCCGCCTTCCATTTGACCGGGCCATAAAAGTCGCTACTAAGGCTACAGGATACGATGGTTGCTGTAACGTGGCATGCTTCAACTTCAACCGAGCCCGAGGGATTCTTCGAACCCATACTTAAGTTGTTGGAGATTTTATACTCTTTAGGGGTTGAAGCAGAATAGGATTAATACAATAAATATTGAAATCAATAATTATATTAATTTTCATTCTTCAAGCCTATTCTATTTCCTATTCTATTTGATATTTAATTGCTTTGAATCCGCAACTCTTCAAATTCGATTTACTGTGCTATTTGAGTATTGTAGAAAAGTGATTGCACATTCAGTTTGCCACTGCTAAAGTGGAATTTATTGAATTTATATAGCATGTAATTAGCAATATGTTCTTCGTGAGTAGAAATGATTAGGTGGTAATCAGTGAATTCGTGTCTAAGTAGTTCAATAAATGAATGCACATTTAGATCATCTAGGGTTTGAACAGGATCGTCTATTGCGAGGAATTTAAAATGGTTGGGTGTTTCATAAACCTTGTTTAATGCCAAGCAGAATGCGAGCGACACGACTGCCAATTGTCCCGAGCTAAGCTGATGAATGATGTCGTGGTCGCTGTCCTCATTAGTAAGGAACCTTACCCGGCTTGTCGATTCCTTCACGTCCATAAAGATTCCATAGCCTTGCTGGTAGTGTTGTAGAATTTTTCCTGAATAAACATAAAAAGGTATTTTGATCTTTTCGATCATTCGCTTTTTATATTCTTTGATCACAGACGCGTACTGTGACTTTAATGTGGAAGCTTGTGTTACTATGCTTTCGGCCCGTTCAAGTCGCCTTCTAAGTATATTCAACGAAAAAATCTTTGTTTCATTGAACTTCTGATCAAGGTATCGCAATTTTGCTTCCATGCGTTCGGGCATCAGTAGCCGTTCTGGATTCTGGCTATAAAATTGTTTATACAATTCCGAATCTATTAAGCTACTCTCGTCAACTGTTATACCGTTATTGGCAATTTCAAGTACAGACTTTAGTAGCAGGATGTTTTCGTCTAATTTTCCTGATGATACAGGCTCGTTAATAAGTAAGTACTGAAAGTCTATCCTTTGACTTTCTGCGATATTCATAAATCGTTGAACTGCATCAAGATTGCCCGCTCTTTGAGATACACGTGTATAAAAGATTGGATCTATATAGTTTCTTGGAGCAGTCAAGAAATTGTTGATTGCTGCACGTATAATACTGAAAAATCCAGATTCTAGCAGAGTTTCTATCCCGTTGAGGATTTCCTGTTGGCTTTGATTAAAACTTGAAAGTAGGGTTGTTTTTTGGTCAAAAGCAAGACGTAGATTTTCTATGCTTTTCCAATCGGCATCACAAAGCGGACAATGATTGGGCAATACTTCATGGCCCTTTATGTTTTCAAAATGCTGAATTGTTGCCTGGCGTTCCGAGTTTAGTTCACGGAGCATCACGGTCATTTTGTTCATCTGCTGTACAATCTGCTGTCGTGATGTAAGCTGCGCGTGAAGTGATGCATTGAATTCATCAGTTAGCCCCAAGGCTAAATTTAGTGTTGCGTCACTATGGAAATCGTTCAGTCGCTCCAAATATTTACTCAGTCGCTCATTTAGGTCAACCTGTGAGCGAAGAGCAGCGAGGCGTTCTTGGCTAATTAGAGATTGGACTATTAATGATTCCAGTATTGGCTGACTGGAAATCACAGCCTGTAGTTGAAGTTTTAACCGCTGTTTCTCAAATTCTTCAACTCTAAAAGTTCTAGCAAACGACAATAGCCGATTTACAGTTAGTTGTAGTTCTCGATTTACTCCAATTAACTGATCAGTAGGTGTGTTTTGAAAAGGCTCGATTTCATCAAATTGAATAGCTATATTATCAAATAGCCGATCATACCCAATTGGGTCGTATTGTGATGCAACTTCACCCAGTTCTTCTATACGCGACTTTAAAATGTCGCGTACCGCAGTTACCACTTCAAGTTTACCTATTAAATTTGAGAGATCGTTGTCCTCTTTTTGGGTTTGAAACAGAAAAGACAATTCATTTTTCTTTTTATTTTCGTCTTTCCTCAAAAAGTAAATGTTGTCTTCCTGCTGAAGATAGTTGAAAAGAGGATATAATTTACTCATACTTAGACTTTCCTGTTGGAAGAAAAGCCTGTCAATAAATTGCTGGTCAATCTGTCTGAGAGTCGAGTACAACGGGATTTGCTCAAAATCACTTTCGTTGTTACTGTAATATGTGTTGAGTATTTCCCAGGCGTCGGGTCTAAAAGCTCTCGCATTCCCGATTTTACCGTTACTTTGTTTATCCAGCCGCTTGATTATGATGTGATTTTGATTGTCATCTTTCAGCCAGACCTTAAGCAATACATCCTCCCCGGCCTTGTGCTGGTAAAAAGGTTTTCTATGGCTGCTGTTTTTCATCGTCACCTCATTATTGGTCATCGTCCGTTCTAGCTTTCCACAAAGACATAACTCAATAGCATCGAAGATGGTTGTTTTGCCAAACCCATTTGGGCCACTCAAAATAGTCAGCCGATCATTGTGTAATGGGACAATTGCCGGATTGTAGACGCCCTTAAAGTTCTGTATGTGTATTTTATAAAGTTGGAGCATCGTCTATAAGTGAATTGATGAATGTATCGAAGGTCGTGTCGTTAGGGTCGAGAACCTTTTGTAATAGCTGATCCCTTTGGTTTTGTTCAAGTTGGGGAGCCTTTAGAATACTACTTAGGAATTGTTGTTCACCTTGGGATATTTTTTGCGAAAGCAGCTCTGAAATTGAGATGAAGTCGTCACTGCGGGCTACATTTAGGTTAAAGAAAGGCAGCTTTATGGATAGTTGCATCGCCAAGAAATATATTTCATTAGCGAATATTTGTGTGTTAAATGCATCAAACCTTTCCTCATCGGAAATGATCTGGTGAATAGAGGTTACAATATCATTTTGGTTATTGAGACCAAGTAAAGCATTTGGAGTATAGGGGATCACGTACTTTCGATAGAAAAATTCATCTTCTTCTAATTGCAGTAAACGGTTTTTGTACCTCACGCAGTCTTCTGCATAATTCTCAAACTCAACACAAATTATCAATGAAGTGTTTTTTTCGACGTCAGTTGCTAGGGCTTTTTTTGATTCAAACAGAGTGAGAACTTCCGTCAAATTCACGTCTATGGTCGATAAGTCTGCTTTTTTAATAAAAAGCACCAAATAGTATTCTGAACGGTCTGAGTTCGAGTTGGTAAAAAACTTGATTCGTGAATCGGTTTCTAAGGTAACAAATCCAAACTTGATAAATAACTGTGTGATAATATTTTCCATTTAATTTAATAAGTTGACTACGTTATCACGGGTAATAAATTCGATTTCTTTTTCATCCATGAATGATCCTGTACGGGCAATCTGCTTACGGGCTATATCATGAATTTTCCCTGTTATATGTTCGTTTATGATAAAGTCTGTCTCGTATCGCTCGATATTGAGCTTGTCGTTTTTTAATATTCCTCGAGCGGCATCTCCTTTATAAAACTCGGGTTTTGCTAACGCGGTAGCAAGGTAATTGTAATTAGTCTTGTAATGCGGAAAATTTTCATCCTCTAAAATAAGTTTCTCACGCTGTATTTGGATCACAGTACGTAAAAAAGTGTTGGAAAAATCTGTAGGTAAAAAGAAGTTATGACTTAGTTCGCAGGTGGCCAATGTTTTATTGTGAGTAGTCGCTGGGAAAAGTTTACATAGCAAGCTTTCCAGATTAATGTCATCCAATAAGAAAATTCTGCGAATCAGGTCTGAAACGAAGGCTTCATGTTCCTGAGTCATCTCCATTCCATTTTCATCAAGTAGATTGAGCAGATTTAGGTATTCATTGTAAATTTCTCTTCTAACTGCATTTATTTTTGCTTGATGTTTTGTTTTAGGTGTCGAGATTAAGTTCAATATTTCATCCAAAGTGAAATTAACATTGTAATCTGCCTTGCTCTTTGTGGCATGTTCGATCCTTATCCGTTCATCAAGAAACGCTAGATATTCATGGAAGCTGCCTTGGCACCAGTCGCGGTTAGTCGCTTCAGGGTGTGCCAGAAATGAAAGCGTAGCCATAATTTCGTCGACAATTAGGTCTCCAATATCGTAAAGTGAGCAAAAGTTTTGCGTTGTACTATATGGGTACCGCAGAACATTATGCGGATTCTGTGTTGCAGTTAAATCTGACCAATTAGTAACTTCACGAATTGTGTGTAGGTAATTTTCACCTAGGCAAGCCTCGAAATTGGCCAATGCGTCAGTATAGCTGCCTATGGTTCTGCCAGAAGTGTAAGCTTTAACCTGGTGAACCTCTACTATGGTATTGCCGTCTAGAAGTTTTACATCTTCTTGCGTTTCCAGCTCTATTCTATATTGGCCGAGATTTTGAAAATTTGCAGAATTTGCTTTACGAAGGCCTACCAACAAACCTATTTTGCCTTGATGTGCATATCCGCTCCAACTGGCAGTTGCGTTTCTATTTGACATCTACTTAAATTAGTAAAGTAATAATAGGCAAATTATTCCAGAAAAGGTCCTTCGAAATAAAGTTAAGGGAAGTCACAAATTTGTTTGTGTAAATTGTTGACGCGCCTTGTTACAATTCGACTAGGGAACGTTGTCGTCCATATGAGATTTAGCCACCCAAAATAACCCATGTGTTTTTTTTACGGAGCAAGCCACAATGTCTCGACACTGATTAATGTTATTAGGTTTGAGCTGTTTAATTATTTTGAGTAGTCTTTTATAACCAAAATAAAGTAATCATGAAAGCCATAGGATACATGCGTCTTAGCTTTAAAGACCAATCACGTTATTCTCTCGATGCACAAGAGACTTCCATCAGAAATTATTGTTTAAGGTATAATCTCGAACTTGTTGCGTTATTTAAAGACAATGGTCAGCTTAGTAGTACATTTAATAGAATTGATTTTAAGGCCCTGGAAAGCTATATAAGGAAAAATAAGGGTGAAGTTCAATATTTGGTTGTTATGGATCATGACCGATTTAGTAGGGATTTATCTGAAGCACTTTCAAAAATATGCACTTTAGAGAAATTATACGGCATTAAGGTAGTATCTGTGGATGAACCGATAGACATCGATCCAACAAACCCAACGGCATTTATTAGCCGCGCATTTAGGTACGCTACGGCCAACGCAGAGCTCTTAAATATCCGCGCTAGGACAAGAAGGGGAATTAAAAGAGCAAGATTGGAAGGACGTTTTATTAATAAGGCTCCATTTGGCTATAGAAATGGGAGAGATATTTTAGGAAAGGGCATATTAATTCTTGAAGCAAACGAAGCAAAGATAGTTCGAAAGATCTTTTCAGATTATCTATCCGGTATTTCCTTGTTGGAACTTACACATAGTGCACAACAAATGGGTTTTTGTCTGGTAGGGCATGGCTGTATCAAACGCGTTTTGAGTAATTGCATATACGCAGGTCTTATTCCTTTCAGAGGAGATGACGGTGTTCTAAAATATGTAAAGGGAATACATGAGGCGATTGTGGGCGAACAGGATTTTATTATTGTTCAAGAAAAGCTTTGCGCAACCAGGCAATCTAATTTAAAGGTCGATCGGGAGTTTGTCCTGAAAGGATTATTGAAATGCCATTGTGGAAAGCATATGACTGCTGCTTGGAGCAAAGGTAGGACAAAGTACTATTTGTATTACCAATGTATGTATCATCGATCACTGAATGTGCCTGGCGTAGTTGTTCATGATCGATTTGGGCAAATTTTGAACACATTAAGACTAACTCCTCAACAAATAGCTTATTTATATAAGGAAACTCGTTGCCAGGTGGACATGGCACTAAACGATGAGAGAAGTCAAATAGATGCAAGGAAACAGATGATTGTGGAATTGAATGAACGAATTGATTCCCTTGAAGAGCATTTTATTGAAAGACGTTTAGACTTTAATACATTCGATAAATGGTCGAAAAGATATAGAAGCGATCAAAAGAAACAAGAGGAGATAGTTGAAGATCTATTAGGTAACATTGAGGTGCAATTGATGGTGGTCGAGCAATTATTTAAAACTTCGAGTTCCATCGGCGATATTTATAGTTTGTTAAACCCACTTCAAAGATTATTACTTGGGCGGTATATTTTCAGACATGGATTCACTTGGGAAAATGGAGAACAACAAATAGTATATCGTCTGCACTATCTGCTTGTAGCCTCGAGCTTCATGAAAAGGGATTGCTGAAAATCTTGAACCATGAGTTAAATATTACGGTGGAGAATGAAAGGCAGTTGCTGGATTTTATTTCACAGCAATTAGTAAGTGTTATAAAGAAGTAGCAACACAAAATGAGTGACTTTGGCAGTCAGCAATTAATTTTTTAATCGTCTTATTATCAGTGGCTTATGAATTTCTACCAGGATGAGGGTCGAACCACTGTATCTATCTGATATTTAGATTGTTATCAATTAGCGTCGTAAAAGACAGTAAAACTAAGGCCAGGGCAATGAGAAAACATCGAACACCTTAATTGCCTGTAAGACAATAAAAAAAGCCCATCATTCGATGAACTTTTATCTTTTGAAATGCTATAAAATTTTAACATCTCATTTGGTACCCTGATCCGGGTTCGAATCAACGGACCTACTATGCGGTAGAAAGTTCTAACAGCGGCCATCAAGTCAGAAAGTTAGCATTCGATGGTCATTTGGCAAACCGTATTTGTTCGCAAATTGTCATACTTTTTTAGCGAAAGTATTAAAATATCGTGAGCCCAATCCTTGAATACACATTTAGAATCGTCCCTTCTAACATCACAGGGTCTTTTTTCACCGATGAAAACAGCAAAGACTGTATGGGGCCGTTGGAGCTCAATCGTAGATTCAGCTCTAGCCTTTGAATTGCATCGCGAACATTGTTTTTTGCAATTGTCGTCTCATCCAAAATGTATCCTTTTTCCACCCGCCGGGTAATAAGCCCATTATACCACATGCCATAGTACTGATGCCTTGGATTTAGCAGGTTTTTTAGTTCGTTATGATACCGCCGCAATTGGTAATAGGCCTCCCTGCTAGTTTGTGTAATGTACAACAGGTATGGTTTCGTTTCGATTACATACTCCCGCCACGACGGATTAGCCCAAATACTTGGATGCGTAAAGATAATCTTAGGGAACATGGCATCTAATGCCTTAAGCTCCGCTATAAATGCATTTTCTTGATCATCTAGCGCTTTGGCTGCCCTCGTGCCCTTTTGAATCCAAAGCTCGAAAAGGTGATTTAGTCCTGATTGCTTTGTTATGTCATAAGCAGTACTAATACAAATCCT
This sequence comes from Chitinophaga rhizosphaerae, assembly GCF_003958645.1. Classification (GTDB taxonomy): domain Bacteria; phylum Bacteroidota; class Bacteroidia; order Chitinophagales; family Chitinophagaceae; genus Chitinophaga; species Chitinophaga rhizosphaerae. Next base: position 109,921 of record NZ_RXLO01000010.1, on the reverse strand, counting down.
GTCTGTTCGTCCATCCTTACAAAAGGCGTCTATCAAAAAAAGTACGGTAGGCTCGGCAATCGAAGCAACAATAGCAGTAGTGGGTTTTGCCATTAAACTTTCCTTTATGTTGGGTACATTTTTCTATCTCAATCGGCTGTGCATGCAGCCTATTGAGACGCTAATAAGATTATAACGGATTATTGCCTAGAGGATACCCTTTTAACATTTTCGGAATTTTAGAATACGTAGTTCTACGTTTAGTCAGAGTTACCGCTAAAATTTAGTTAGATCTGCTGTCCTGGTAGGGGCTCACTGTTGTCAGAGGCGAGTTAACAGGACGATTTGCAAGGTAGTCTCGTAGGCGTCGTACACGTCTAAGGCGAGGCAGGGGCGACGAAACAGTTACAACCTGCAAAATCCGCGTTGGCACTCCAGACTCCGTCAAAAACAGGAGGACTGCCGGGTGTAACGTATTTGGCATGATAGGATTTTTACTTCTCATAAAGTACAAATTACACACTATCCTTCGATTTTTAGCTAACCTGTAATCCATGACCGGCCTGAAGTTGCAGGGAGTTTGCCGGCATCTCAATTTTCCCTAGATAGGGTCATATGGGAAATGTGTCCAATCAAGCAACAGACCTTAGCCATATCATCAAATTTATCCATTGTTATGAGAACAACTTTATTATGCAGTTTAGCCAGTGGCAGCAAAAGCCACAACGTATTCAAAGATGGTGTGTGGTTATGGTGCTTTCTATCGGGGGGAATGTTTATAGCAGGATGCCGCAAGGGTGCTACTTCGGCAGAACAAAAGCTACTTCCACCGGAGACTACTAACGTTTTACTTAGCCGACTGGTAGAACGAATAAACAGCGACCCGGCCGCGGTATCCTACTATCAGAACTGTGTCCGGCAGTTCGGTAAAGCAAGATGGGACCAGGCGCTGGTAATCACCAAAGCTAATAAAATGCAATGCCTGCTACCCATGTTGGGTGCCGACAGCAGCACCATCTCTGTAATCGCTTTTGAGTGGTCAGGGTTGCTTCGGGCCAAAGTATTCGAATGGGGACGCTATGGAGTACAGACGGATAATGAACAGGAGCGTCGCATAGCCCTAGCGCTCGGCGCTTTCAATTACAAGGTAACCGGTCGGCAGCCATACCGTGACAATGGCATTTACTACATTGCCGTTAAGGAAGTCCGACAGCCTGCAGCCCAATCCGTTAATAGGGCCGTCGCCTATACCCTCAGCATCTGTTACGAATGGACCACCTGCAGGGGCGACGGCTGGGGCAATTGTATCGGACCGTTGACGTATCACTCCGAATGTTATACAGACTTCCTATGGGCAGGGGAATTTGACTACGCCGGATACGGCGGCGCCTATTACGACGATCCAGGTTCATACGGCGGGGGAGGAGGTACGTCCGGCGGGAATACTGGCGAGACGACCATCCAGTTTTTGGCACCCCGGCGACCCATCACCAGCATTTTGGCTTACCTCAAATGCCTTGACCGCAACTTACCGTTAAAGCTAATTGTATATGCGGATCAGCCGGTACCCGGATACAATGACCCTATCAGCATCACTGGTGGCATCGGTCACGCCTTTGTAACCATTGAACAACAACAAGGAAGCAAATTGGTCCGCCGAAGTATCGGCTTTTATCCGGCCACCAAGGTCAATCCGTTCAACAGGACCAGTGCCGACAGTCAATTAGGCGACGACCAGGACCACCCCTACGACGTCGCCGTCGCCTTCGCATTGCAGCCTGGCGCCACCCGGCAGGTGCTGGATGCCATATGTTACAGCAATTCAATATATGACATCGAGCATTATAACTGTGCAGACTTCGTCATCGACATTGCCGCTGCTGGCGGCATTGCGTTACCCAGGACCAAAGGGTGGTGGGTGGTTGGCAGCGGTGTCAACCCGGGCGATTTGGGGGAAGACTTGCGTAAAATGGGCGGAGCAATGCTCAACGGCACAACGCGCCCCAATGAGGGCGACTGCCCATGAAATGCTTTTCACCAGCTCGCCGGCGCCTTAACCGAACTCGAGTACTAAACTATCATTTGTGGAAGAAACCAGACCAATTTTCCCATTACATGGCCGCAACTATTACGTAGATGTCGCCACCGACCGCCTGGTGAGCGTTGACGATCCTGAACAAGTACTGCGATTCGTGGACATGGATTATGTCGGCAATGAATACTTGCTTGACATCGGATATGCAACGCTGCGGATTCCCGCCCTTGTTGATCTGGATCCTGCCGGCATGGCAAAGAAATACAACGTATCAGCGGAAGCTGTTAAATCAATGAAAGACCTGGACCTGATGGTCGATACCCAAGTTCTCAGGGATCTCCTTAGCGGGATCCCTACTCAGGTTCATATTTGCGGACACAAGTTTGTCGTAGACTGGCATGTATATGGGCTAGTCAATACCAGCCGAAGTCAGGGAGCTCCTATCTTGTTTCGGGATCTGTGGGAATTCTGGGATCCCTACCAATTCAGCTTTTGTTTCCCCTTTAATAAAAAGCATGGGGTCGTTGCCCACTTGGATGAACGTTCGCCCAACCGGCTACCGAGGAATACGGTGATAGTAACCCTTCCACCACCTGTGGAAATCGACCCGGTCGGCTATGCCCGAACCTTTCATTTACCAATTGAATCTTTTGTTCGCAACCAGCCACCACAACGAATAACCCTTGCCCGAGTCATTGCAAAGGAATTTAGCAAGCTGAACGCAAAGTTCTTTCGAGATCGACGCAATGACCGCACGCTGCAGATGCGCCATCGACTGAGCGAAACAGGCAGGCGACTTGGAATCTCATTAAAAAAATAGCATAATCAAATTTACTATGAATAGTGCACAGCCTTTGATCAAAGTGTTTGGTGTCGACTGTATTTTGGACGTCACAAGGGATCTGCTATTCGAAAAAGCTAATCCGGACAATCAAATCATGCTTAAGGACACGTTTTACGACCCCATTAAGAATAACTATATCATCTTTCGCATTGGCTTAAAACTTTCTACTCGATTGGGTCGCGACCCAGATTTTGTATTGCCATCGCTTTCCTCGCTTGATCCAGCGGGTATGGCTAAAACATATGGCAAATCTTTGGAAGATGTCAAGCGCTTGTCAGATGTTTTAATCGTTAACTCTGCCCAGGCAATTAATGAAAGAATATCACTAGGCCGGCAACCGAGTCTAATGATCCACGGCCATCGCTTTTTTGTCAATTATCATATGGGGCAGCTTGAGCCAGAGGGAAAGCCACTTTCAGGGTTCCCATTCGAAGTCCTGAAAAACTTTTGGTGTCGAGGACCCGAACCCCACTATATCATCCCGTATAAACCAGCTACGCTCGAATTTGTGCCCCTTGATTTTGATACGTTGACTAAAATCCCGAATGGTGTCCACTTGGTGAAGTTTCCAACTGTAGACATTCTCGACCCCTATGGCTTCGCCCGCGACATGGAATTTGACGTGATGGAGGTTATTCGGTTTTGCCCTATTGTGATGCAGCGAAACGCCGAAGCTGTTTCCTGGCAGGATATAGCGTTGCCAAACCTGGATGTTGAAAATCTTAAGAAGACGAAGAAGCAAAGGGAGTTTAAACAGAATATCGACCAAACCAAGGCGCGGAAAAAAAATAGATGAACAATAGCGGTTAAACGCCGAGTTGACTTTAAATTCGGATGCTGTAAATAGTTACTTCGGCGCTCTTATTCGTTATATGCTCCGAAATCCCTCATTCTTGAACCAATTTGCAGACTTATGCGAATACCATTCCACTCTCCAATTCAACTAGTGATCAAACTATCGATTCTATTCCTTTTGGCATGTAAAAAAGAGCCCGCAAACCCTCAGTCGCCACCAGAACCACACTTGGAAATCACCTGGCTGGGCCGGGCTGACAAGGGTATAGTAAGTATCTTTGGAACTAGCGAGTATGGTCCAGACTCCCTTGAAACCTGCGGTTTTGTTTGGGGACCGCTGCCTACAACTGACTATTACCAGGATTCGCTAATACTCAGCCCATATGAGCCGCTGGTCGGCTATCTAAAAACCGGCCCCTTCCTGGAAAAGTACTTCTTCACCTTTGTTCAAATGAAGTCGGGGCTCAGGCGATATTCAATGGCTAGAAAATTGGAAGGGATGATGTATTAACACTTTCAAGAGCTCCAAAGGCTTTCGGTAATAAATGCGTTACCAATTAATGTGTAGTGATGGCGCAGGGAGTGAAAAAATGGGTAGTATTTCGGTTCCTCGTGCGCGGTGATTTAGTTAACTTTAGTCCTATGGCAGATCTGCGAACCATTGAACAACTTATAGAAGCGCTAAAAGCCGAAATCCTACTTCTTTCAGGGCAGAAAAGTAACCTCATCGTGAAATCTGCACAAACCGCGCTTGCATCCGGTAAACTCCTGGCTTGGGCGCAGGAGTTAAGTATCGATCTTGATCGCGGGATCATGGTAAAAAACCTTGACAGGCAAACAAATCCGCGTATTGTAGAGTTAGTACAGGCAATCGCCGCTTCTCGGAAGTCTACACAAAATATATAAATGCAGGTCCAACAAATCCACTAGGCCTGTTCAACAGCAGCAATAAGCGACTCGGCAATCGCCTCATAGGCCGAAGGCAGTCGGTGCGGATCAGTTATGTAAAAGCATCCCTTCGCATCTGCCTGAATGTGAATTCTGACTTCCTTTCCCGGTAGTAAAAGATAAACCTGGTAAAGCCGTTTCACCTTGGTATTGACAGGCTCAAATCGAGCAGTGATGGTTTGATCCCCCACAAGAAAATACTTTGAAAATCGTTTTACAGCTTCCTCCATCGCCGAATGTGATTTCCGCAATTTAGGAATTAAGCACCATTTTCTACTCATATTTTGTTCTGATTACCATCAATTTACTTCATCTTAGAATTTCTTAATGTTCCAGGTTATTCCGAGCAATAAGAGCTGACCTAGTACATTTGAACGGCTTTCCTCGGTCATTGTTGCCGTTATTGCCCGCCTGACGCTCGTATTCTGCCCCAATATATCCATGGCTAGCACCCTTGCAAACCAGCGCTCATCTTTTGAAAAGGTGTAATTCAACGAGGCGTTTATGATAATAACATTTTTTTGCAATCCGTGGCCAAGGGATGGATTCTGAATTGCAGAGAGAAATGCATCCAACGCCCATCGCTTGGGCCAGTTCAGCTGTCCGGAAAGGGTAAATCCAGTCAGGTTGTTTTTCTGTTTCATCGTTGCTAAACCTCGGTGACCTGTTCGGGTAACGGAGCTCGTAAAGGAAAAAGTCGACTGTAAAGAAAATACGGAGGCGGCCGAATAATTGATTCCGATCCGCTGGCTTCCACTAAACGTCGTTGCCACATTTCTTTCTCTATTGGATAAAGAAACCGTACGGGCCCAATATGGGCTAGTGCTAAGGGAGAGTTGTAATGTAGCGTCCTCAATTTTCCAGCTCCGGCTATAACTGAAATTTCCGATTAGTGCATGGTTTCCATTTGTATTGATTGGCCGACTGTATTGGACGCTATCATACCAGGTTTCTTCGACAATGAGGTTCGACGAGGTCGTCCCTGAAAGCATTCCGGACCAAAATGTTGTCCCTTTGTTCATTTGTGCACTTAAGCTGACATTGTGGGTAAATGAAGGCTTCAAGGTCGCGTTTCCCAGACGTATATATAGAGGATTAGAGATATCGGCAACGGGTTGAAGCTGCTCGCTGGAAGGCTGCTGGCTTCCTCCATTGTACGCAATATTGACGCTGCCTGTTCTACCCAGCTGAAACATAAAACTGGCTGAGGGAAAAATATTTGTCGCTGCATCGTCCCGGTATGTCGCTTTAGGGCCTGTCGTCACCTTTTGTCGTTGCCGCTGAATGGTCATGCCAGCAGAAATGCTTGACTTCCCAAGCGAATAGTTCATTATCAAACCGGGCGAACTTATCATGTTGACCACCTCCAGGGCATTTGAATAGCTGCTATCCAACACGGTATGCAAGCCGGATGTCGAGTCAAATTTATAAGTTTTCCGGTCATTGGTGCTTTCGAATAAATTCAAAGCGTAGGTTAGTTTCAATCCCAGTCGGGCAGATATAGGCTCATTCCAGGTTGTCATCTGGTTGAGCTGTCGGCTGTACGCAGATGTCCTTCCAATCTGATCCAGCTCCCGCCGCTGGATCGGATTTCCGGTTGCCGCAGACGCTAGCCATCCGACATTTGATTCGTTTGAAGTGCGCTCGGTAGCACTCATTCCCATGGAAAAAGTTACACTCCGGCCTTTAGCAGATAATTTTCTGCCAGCAAATATCTGAAATTCATATTCCAAGCTATTGCCGCTGGATTTCTGTTCGTTTTGACTGGTAATTATTGGTTTTGCATCAAGGGACGTGGTGAGGGCATTATTTTGGGTCCATCCGTCCACAACGTTTCCCGTGACGCTTCCGCTGATGTTCAGTTCCGTTAGGCTGTCTGCCTTAATGTCGGTTGAGAAGTTCAATCTATGCCCGTCTGTTTTTCCTTTTGTAGACACCGATGCAGTATAATTGTAGGCGGTATCCGGAAAGACATTTTGCCGCCAGATCTCCGTGTTTTCCCTTCGCTCATTGCTATTAAAGGAGTAGCTAACGTTAAACCGCAGCGCCGGGTTAATGGTTTGTGACAGGTTTACCCCGGCGAGGCCGTTGCGGGGAATCCCCCTGCTGCTTTGCACACTTGTTAGTGACACTCCGGGAGAGGAAAGTGCCTGGCTCGCTGTATTGTTAATCGATCCAAGAAGGCTAAACTGGGTATTTTTATCAAAAAAATTCACATTCCCGGCGGCTTCAAACTTGTCTGAAGTGCCGGCGGAGCCATTTATCCTCCCGAATGTTCCCTTATTTGTACCACCTCTCAATACAAGGTTTAAGGCTTTCTGATTGCCGGAGGCGCGGCTATTGGTAAATCGCTCCTCGCGCGTCTTGTGATCGGTGACCTGTATTCGATCCACGATATCCTTTGGCAAGTTTTTAGTCGCCAGACGCACATCCGACCCAAAGAAGTCCTGGCCATTAACGGTCACTTTGACTACCTTCTTACCATTTACCGTGATGTTTCCATCCTGATCCACCTCAACACCAGGCAGGCGCCTGAGAACGTCTTCGACAACAGCGTTAGTAGAAGTTTTTACAGCTCCCACGTTATATTCCAACGTGTCCCGCTTCACTAATACCGGGGGGCGAAGGCGAGAAACGATGACTTCCTCCAACATAGCGATATCCTTGGATAGGTAGACTGGCGGACGAATAGTTTCGGTCCGGTCCGACGAAAGCTCGAAGCTCTCGCGAAAGGACTTAAGCCCGCTATATGATACCACAAGCACACAGCGCTTTCCGATGGGCACCTGGCGTATTGTGTATTCCCCTTTTTTACCTGTCATGGTATAGGAAACCAGGGAGGAGTCTGCCATCATAAAAACTGATATGGTAGCCGCTTCCAATGGCTTTTGGGAAGCAGAATCGTATATAGTGCCCCTAATAATTGCAGTCTTTGCTGTTTGGCCAAGAGTATTTACCTGAAGGCCGAACATGATTACTATAAAAAGCAGATAGCATTGGCGGTATGAAAAGTGACATGGCAATGGTATAAGGCATTTTTCGACGTGAGTTTTCCCATATAAAGTTTTGGAAAAATGATGATGAGTTCGGGAATATTTGGATGGTCTCCAGAACAATTCCAATCAACTCGCATCTTTGTTTCAGGATTCGAAAAAAAATGCCAGTAACGATAGTTGTTAGGTCGGTGCCATTCGTTGCTATTCACAAGATTTTTATGCAATTACAAACAGAATTGTTATAATATGTCCTTGCTATTTGCACAACGTTTTGATGGTCATGTCTCGATGGCCGGCACCTATTCTGGGAGATTTAAAGAGGTCCTCTTCACAATTGGCGGGAATGTGGGTGTCAATACCTTTCAGGACAGGGGGGATCATGCAAATTACCTTGAATTCGGTGTACTAATCGACGGAGCAGACGTTGAGGCTGGCGATATGGGTATTTTTGCAACCTCCTTTGATCAAAACGTGGCGGGGAAATGGACACCGAAAGACTACTTTTTACCAATCGGTCGAAGATTTGTTGAAGTGGTAGCCGATATCGGCAGCCATATGCGCATCCGAAACGTGCTGTTTTCTGGTTATTGCCGGTTTGAAAGTCGTGTTAGAGTCATACACTTTTCGATCGACTCTTCTGCCGCCGCTATATCAGAGACGGAGGTGCTAAAAAGTGACGGGAGTTTCTTCGCAGGCGATTACGCAGATAAAGCGCCGCGGATTGCCAAAAGTAACCCCAACCTCTCTTCCAAGAGACTTTTGGAGACAATATTGAGGACGGAGGGACAACAAGAAGATGGGATGGGAATAAGCTTTGGCGCATTTATCGGGAATTACTTCGTCACACCTGTTAAATTTCCACCTGAAGAATTATGCTCAAGCAGTGGTAGAAGCCCTCACAATTGCACTTACTATAGAGCGAGCACTAGAGAGCAATTATATTTTGAAGTCGATGAAAAGAAGTTTTGGATGCCCGAAAACTGCCGCTGGCCCTCTACGCTGCATTGTGAACGATGTGGTCATCGATCAAGTGTCCCATTGGTAACCATTGTCAATGCGGGCCAGGAAATTATACTTATTAAAGAAGATACTCATGTAAATGGCTGGCATCAGCAAGGTGAAGGCACTCAACCGTCATGACCAAATCGAGTTTAGTGCTGAAGTCCTGTTGTTAGATATAGACGTGGCCATCAAAAAACTACTATGAAACGATTGCGAAACTATTATGGCGATATCTTAATGAAAGGTGCGATTGGTGATAAGTTGACCAGGTTGGAATGGATTATTTGGCGACTGGATCAACTATGGCTACATAGCCCAATGAAGCGGAAATGGCGGAGAGAATTTAAACGTGTAAGCGATGAGGAGTTTGAAAAACTTGCAGCAGAGCTATTTGGAACATCGGATAATCAGAAAGGAACTGAAACCGTTACACAAGATGCCTGATTACTCCTAATGGTAGGAAAATCACGTCTGCCAGGGAAAATACATCAACATAACTCTTCCTATCCAATTGGTGCGGCAGTTGAGACAACGAATTAGTTTAACCGGTACGTTGGCGGTTCGTCGGTCAAAGGTGGCAGTTTGACGAGCAATCGCCCGCCCAAAGATCCTGGCTTTTGCGAAACTGTATCTCCGAAAGTGGCTTCAGGCTCCTATGTAGGTAACATGGATTCTTAATCCCCTTACTCATGCTATTGCGAATAGATTCATCCACTGCAACTGCAGCCTGAAAATCATCTGGGTAGTTTTCCTTAAGATCCGCCCAGGAGCTATCTGATCTATATGGGCAAAAAACACATGCGCTTTTCACCGGAACAGGAAAATTGTTGTGCTTAAGCCAGCTGACAACCTGTTCCCGGCTCATCGGGTTTCCCCAGGCGATTCGTCCCCAGACTTCTTTTTTGAAATAAAATCCGGTAAATGGATAAATATGGGTTTTCCATCCTTGCCTCGGGTGATCCATCCTGTCCAGTTCATCTGTTGTAATACCTTTCCAGACAGTCGTCTCTGGTCTACGCTGCCCCTTTGTCAGCCCATATAAATCTCTGATAGCATTGTCAATGGGACGAATTTTGTATTCGGAGGTGCACTGCCGACGTAACATCCCTACGCGACTGTTACTGCTCATAGTAAACGCCGGAATGGATGCGAACCTTTTGCCCTCCTTACCTGGGTTTAACAAGTCGTCGAATAAGTTCTTTTCCCTCCGGACGATAATGGGAATGCCATTGTGTGCTTCCTGCCATTTCAACAAGTGCTCGAGATAATCGTATGTGAGCATCCGTTCGCGACCCGGATCCGAAACGATTGCTGCGTCAGCTCTTGGAAATAAACCCAGGCTTGACATGTAGTACATTGCCACGGATTGGACTCCGAGGCCTAGCGAAAGAATTGACAATGATCTTTTCATTGATTATGTAGCTTATGTTTGCATCATCTCAACATAAATCTGGCAAATACCAGCTACATTCGGGGCTATTTGATCCTACGTAAGAAAAAGATTCTGAGGGCCAGCGGACACGCTCACTTCTCAAATAGATTACAACATAGTTTATTTGCGTCGTTGACCGCGAGAAATGCTTTCCGGTTCGATTATTCTAGGCTGCGCCTTTGTTGCGCGTGCACCAATACTGCATCCTTCTTTGTGAAATTGATCTATCCAAATCAACTTCCGATATTTATTTTGAGGGCCCCAGCGTTGCTTTCGAATATGCCCTCGAACGTCAAATCCTGAAGTGCGAATGACCTTATTCCAGGACGTGGTGACTTTTGTGATGGGAAACCTCGCATCATTTAAGACCTTTTCCTGATTTTTCCGAACACCATGGCTTCTTCCAGGTGGCAGTATGACTTCCTCGATGTCGGCGAGCTCCATAAAAATAATAAGCTGATATAGGGTCGTTTTCGCATAGGCGTCGAAGTCTTTGAGGGGCATGGGGGCGCCATTATCATAGTCATCTGCGGCGTAATGTTCCGAAATTGATTTCTGGGCCAGATCAAAATTGAAGAAAGAGTAGGAGAGATAACTGGATCCCTCGGAGGTCTTAGAGTTTCTTGCCGCAAGCGCATTTATGCGATTTCCTGACTTTTCGTAGCGGATGAATGTATCGCCAAAAGACAATTGCCGCTTTCCGTCCGACACTTGGTTTAACCATTCCAATTCGAATGGTTCCTTTACACGAACTTTCTCGCCCATCTCAAGGACAGAGTTCATGATTAAGTAGTGCTTGCAATCCTGTTCGGATAAGAGACGGCGTGTTCCGCTGAAATCCAATTTGAGTCTGCCATCAACCCCTTTTATGACGTTAGGGTCATGCTCAACCTCTTTTGGATCGAGAAATCCAGCGGATACATATTCAACAAACTGCTTGTTCTTCCAGGCTTGATAATGCTGTAGAATTTTTTCTTTGGCCAGTTCATTTTGGGCGAACTGAACACCAAAGAGCTTGTTCAGTTTCACGGGAAATGTTTGTCGCAATATCGACGTCACTTCCGGTAATGGGCCTTACTTGTTCCTATATAGTAGATTTGTATATTCCCTCAATGTGCTCGAGCTATATTGACCACCAATAGCTCATTATGAAATTCCAAGATCTTCACAAATATCCGCCGTAAGCTTTGCCAAAACTCTCTTTTCATGTTCAATCTCCGAGAAGTAATTGGCAAAAACCATCCGTTTAACGTCGTTTATGTCACTGAATAGTGTGCCTTGATACTGTTTGAGAATAGATTCTAAATAGGAATTATCATATATCCTTGCTTTGAGGATAATTTCGTCAATATAATCCTTGTGCATTTTATATAGATCCAGAAGTGCAAAAGCAGTAACGTTTCCCGCTATACAGGTTTTTATCGCTGGATCAATTCCCGTCTTGAAATGAAAATCAATATCATATTTCTCTGGCATTCCATTGATGAAATCAATCGAAGTCGGTGATATCTTAAACTTTGCAAGTTGGCTGAAGCCATGCAGATAAGGATGTAAATGCGTCTTAAGCGTAAACGCCAACTGGCCTTTTAGGCTTGCATTGCATATAGAGCAACATGGTATAAGATTGTAAAATGAAAGAGATAAGTATGGATGGCTTGATTTAGTAAAAAAGTGGTCAAATTGTGGTCGCGTTCCTGGGCCTTTTCGACTCAGCGTGAAAGTGTACTGCCGATTGCAATACGGGCAAACATTCATTCCCAAATCTATTGCTAGTTCATATGCTCCCCACTTTTCGTAATTTTCATAAAAAAATACTTTGCTATTAACTTTATCAATGAAATTTTTTGTTAGAATAGCCGCGTACGTTGTTTGGTAATAATCGATTCGCTCAGCTAAATATTCGGGTCGCCCTGTAATCAGGCACTGGCCCACTGGCAAAGAAATATCATTCAGAACATCTTGAAGGAAGCTTGCCTCAGCAGGCAGGGTAGTGTTTTTAATTACCTGTCTCAAGCGGTATTCCAAACCTTTCGACCGTCCTTTATCCTGGCAAATCCTTTCCTTGTGGTTTGCGGCAATCTTTTCAAGGTTTGTACGATTTATCCTTATCATAAACCCAGCTTTTTTTCTATTCGGGCAAGCCGCTCATCTAGCCCCAAATTAAATCTGATATCGTACATTTCGAGCAGCTTACGACGAACGATTGGTTCTCCAATGCTAAGTATTATCTTTTTAATATCACTTTTTCTTTCAGCCGTCACTTCTGCTGAAGATGTGAGATCGGCTATCACGCGATCAATCTTTCGCTTTGCGAATAAGCCCATAAAATCATTGTCCATAAAGAACGTATCAGAAAGCAGGGTGTGAATATTGCCTGCAAATGTCTGGGCATGCTCTATCAATGAAGAGTCTGAAGGGTCAATGGTTCTTCCATTCTTCAAAAAAGTTACTTTATGTTTTGGCAAATCAGAGAGAACGAAGGGGGAGTGGGAGGTTAGTAATATTTGTAAGTTTACTTCCGGGAAAATCTTCGGAAGAGCGTCAATGATAACGCTAATTAAGCTTTTTTGCCACTTTGGATGAAGGTATAATTCCCCTTCGTCAATTATTATTAATGCATTGTCTCTAATTTGTTCTTTGCTCGTCATAGCTTGTTGGTCACTTATCTCATAAAATCGTGACAACATCGAAAGCAAAGCAAGCTCTCCTGAGCTAAATTGGTCTTGACCACTTGCTCCAAAACTAAACCCAAACGTCAAATACCGCGTGCCCTCGATCTGAATTCTACGTAATTTTTGTAGGAAATCTTCCAGCTTCTCTTGTACAAAAACTTCCAACGGTATCCAAACAAATGGTTCAAAATAGCTAACTCCCTTGCCAGTAAACAATTCAATTGCACTCTGCAATGCAACTTCGTAATGTTCTGGACTGCCAAATTGGGCCATGACAAGGGACAGCAAATTACCTGGCTCTTTTGGAATTATGTCAATATCCCCAGGTATTGCAAACGCGGATTGGGGATGCTTTGCACTTTCAACAAAATCCAAAAGAATCATCTTTTCAATTTGCGCAATAAATACTTTTTCAGGCGCCGAGACCTCTTTAAAAAACTCATCGTAGAAGTTAGAAATTGCTATCAATAATTGATTCCTCGGTGAATTTTCCTGATCAGATTCGGGATCTTCAAGCAAAGGATCAACTGGTCCATTATGCCTTACTGAAATATACTTCGGAAAGGGGAAGCTATCGCCCAATGCAATCCCGGCTTGCAACATCTTAATAATTCGATAGTATTCCCTATTTAAAAAGCCCGAGATAAGACCTTCGCCTCCTGAAGATGAGCTAGGCGATCTCTGCTCGAGATCGGCTCTTATGGATAGGTTATGTGTGTTGCCCTCGTGCTTTCTGTCTGGATTAAATCGGTCGTACAAATTGTTTGTAAAATACACCAGATGATATTCCCAGTCATAATTTCTGGAATAGTGTATGACGTCCGCTTGTTTTAATTCATTATCCCAGGTGATATCGGGTAATCCCTTCGAGCCATGGAAAACAATTTCATTCGTGGTTCCAATGTAGAAGACACTGATAACGTCGGTATAAAGACTTATTTCAAGGTTCCCCAGTGAATAGAGAATCGCCTCAAGAATCGCAGATTTCCCGGCGCCATTTTTCCCCACCAACGCAGATACATTAGAAATGGATGACGAAAAGAAGTCAGCAATATATTCTTCATTAACCTTAATGGACAATCTATTTTTTTCATGATCATAGTGGAAGATGAATTTGCCGCCAAAATTAATTTGGCACTTATCCAAAGATTGAAAAGAATGTATGTAGCAAAATAGCAATTCCATGGGTAAGGGGTTTAGGTGAAATTGTTACAAGAATAAGTATTTTTGGTGTGTTCTCATCTTTTGAGCTTTGAGAATTCAATATCCAGTCGGTATATGTAGATTACGCCAGTTGCAGTGTTTATTGTGGGTGTTTGGGGTTACTTGTTCCCCTGATGGCAGAAATAAGAGCGTTTGTAAGCGCTAATCCTTCAGTCTTTTTAATATTTAAGCCGGCGATACTGATTACGAGCTCATACCCTCAGTTACCTACGAATGTTGTAGTCGAGCTATTGCGACATTAATTTGCCCGATTACTTTAAGCCCGTCGCTCTGTGGAAAGGCCTTTTCAATATACTGCAGGAATGCATTCCGATTCTTGGGATTTTGCCAATCATATATTGTTAGCAAACCCATATTGGAACGTTTTATCGTCTGAGTAAACCCGTAAAGCGCTATGTATGGAGGGGCATCCACCAAAGATTGTTTAATCAAATCCTGATAAACTTCAGGGCGAACCAACTTCTCAAATTCTTGGATCAATAAATAGGTGCTTTGCAACTCCAGACCACGCGAAATAACTGTAGCGATAGTATTCAGCTTGCGTTTTTTGAGGTATCCGATAAGGAACGAGGTGTAGCCAGGCGCTGCAAGACGGCACAAATCGATGGTGTATTCATTATACCTTTTTTGATAGGCTTCGAATGTAAAAGTATCCCCAAGCTCCTCCGCAATCTTTGTGGTTATATCCACCTCCAGGCGTTCAATACCCTGAAGAGTCAATCTTAGTGCTTTTAAGTCAAAGTTTGACCCATTACTATTCTCTCGTACCAAATCAAAAATCGCGCTTTTGAATGCCCTTGTGCTACGTCTGTAAGTTATTTGGAGATAGATCGGATGCGTAAATTGACTACCGAATTCCAACTTGTTAAGACGCTCATTGAAAAAGGTCTTATATGTTAACTGATACTTTTTTGCCATAAAGGGTTGCCTTTTTTACTCGATTAAACCCTATATAAGGTAAACTAAGATAACCGAACCTCAGATATTATAAAAATGTTTGTCCAACTATTTTGTTATAACGGAACATATTTTGTAATTTCGGGATAAGCCCACCCGCTGAATATTGTGTTTCGTGTTTTAGGCCGCATATGGAAAAGTTAAGTGGGGATAGGGTTATTCAGATTTTGAAAGCGCAAGGAGTAGAAATATCGCCAGACCAGGTTTCTGAGATTTTAGCCTTTTTGCGTCTAATTGCCGATATTTTGGTCGATTCGTATCTCGAGTATAGAGAGCAGCCGACCTCCCAAGAATTAAGTAAAAAAGGTCCCACTACATGAAGGTTGCCGATTTGTACATACGTGTCAGCACAGACGAACAGGCTGAAAAGGGCTATTCACAGCGTAGCCAGGAAGAAATGTTGAGGCGCTATTGCGATGTGAATAAGATCTCAATTCGGAAAGTCATATTTGAAGATCACTCTGCTAAGACCTTTGACAGGCCAGAATGGAAAAGGTACCTGGCGGATTTGCGTCGAAATAAGGGTCATTCCGATTTTGTCTTATTTCTAAAGTGGGATCGATTCAGCCGAAATGCGGGTGATGCTTATCAAATGATCAGTACCCTAAAAAAGCTAGGAGTGGAGCCCCAGGCAGTCGAACAACCATTAGATCTTTCTGTGCCTGAAAACAAAATGATGCTTGCCTTTTATTTAGCCGCTCCTGAAGTTGAAAATGACCGCCGTTCACTTAATGTTACAAATGGGATGAGAAGAGCAATGAAGGAAGGGCGCTATATGGGGTTCGCTCCGTTTGGCTATGTAAATAAAAATGATGATGCTGGGAAGAAGTTCATCGCACCAACCGAGCCGATGGCCAGTGTGGTAAGGTGGGTGTTTGAAACGATAAGTGAGGGAGAATTCAATAGTGAGCAAGTGCTAAAAATGGCAAGGGAAAGAGGTTATACCCGTTCGAAGAACAGTTTCTGGAATATGCTCCGGAATCCTGTCTACTGCGGTCTCATTGCCGTTCCTAAACAAAGAGAGGAAGAAGCCTCGTTACGAAACGGCATTCATGAACCGTTGATTTCCCAGGAGCTTTTTTACGATGTACAGGACGTTCTTGATGGACGAAAACGTGCACCAGCAAAGTTAAAAGTTTCTTCCGACGAGAGTTTGCCCTTACGTGGCTATTTAATTTGTCCTTGCTGCGGAAGGACATTGACAGGCAGCGCATCGAAAGGACGCAAGAAGTACTATGCATATTATCATTGTTTGAAAGGCTGTCCGACACGATTTAAGGCAGAAGTTGTAAATGATAAGGTTTTCGACCTCCTGGCGACGGTTATTCCTCGACCCGAGATGCTTCCATTGTTTGAGCTCGCGCTGAAAGAGGCGTGGTACACGAAAACTGATTTCAGGGACGCGGACCGAAAATCGGCACTTGCGCAGGTAAAAGAATACGAAACTCGTATTTCGAACATTAGGGAGATGCTTTCGTTAAAACAGATTGATCCAGCAGAATTCCGGGAAATGAAGACGGAGTATTCCCAAAAGCTGGAGCGACTCGAGGCTAAACTCGCGGCCGAGGAAAATAACAAATTCGATTTGGAAAGGCTTTTAGAACAAGCAATACCTAATCTTCGTAACCTGCGAAAGGCATATGAATTAGGTACAGTTGAAAAAAAGAGGAATATAATCGGTTCGCTTTATCCTGGTAAGCTAATTTATGACGGAACGGGAGTTCGAACCGCTCGACTCAATGAGGTTATTTCTGCGATACTCGCGCTGGACAAGGCTTTCGGCAAAATAAAAATGGACCAAAACAACAAGTCTGCTGTCTTGGTCCATCAGGTGATCCCGCTGGGATCATTAAAAATCCTGGCGAAATCCACTATGAAAGCGGAAATACCTCTATCAAAATTCGATAGGTCCCCGAATTGGTCCCCTGTGTGTTTGATTGCTTTTTAGCAATTTTAAGTAAAGAACAATTAATAAAATTATACACAAATTTATGAAAATTCCACCAAAGCAGCTGCTTTCCTGTTAATAAAATTGTGGAATTTTCTTCCATTTCGGAATGCTCAAATACCCCTATTTTCGATCTACAACACCAAAAACACATCTTATGGATTTTAAAGAATTTGGCCTCTACTACAATGCCGAAGCCGATCGGCAAGAGTATCAGGAACGTGTACAACGGTTAATAAATACCCTTGATTTCGATAAACTCGCCGTTATCAGAAACAAGTCCTTGAGCGAGCTGACTGAAGATGACTTGGCGACAATTGGCTTTTTGCCTCACCCATCGCAAGATTTCGCGAAGTTGTATTATTTCAGCGATCTGGACAATATTAAGATATATTTAACAATAGAAGACGGCGCATATAGCATTCGACGATATCGCCTCCAGCTTGACAAAACGCTTTCAACAACAGCAGAACTTATAGATGTCGCACTTATTGGCTGGAAGCTAAAGATGAAATAGGGTTTTCCATTCCCTGGTTCAAAAAATCAACTCCGTCTAATTATTTAAGCAATTGCTTAAATAATCGAGATTTTAGTTAATTTTGGTAGATGAATGGTAATACTTGTATTCGTCTATTCGCAGACCAGGCGCAAATCATGGCCTGCCAAGTCAAGTTGAAGACCGCACAGAAGGCTTTTTCCAGTTTGTCTGCCGTGCTGTCGCTCGCCGGCAATGAAGTCCGGCTGAAGATCATGTATCTGCTGGAGGAGGAAAATGAGCTTTGCCCCTGTGATCTTTCAGACATTTTGGGAATGACCATCCCGGCTATTTCCCAGCATTTGAAGAAACTGAAGGACGGCGGTATCGTTCAGACGCGGAAGGAAGGCCAGACCGTGTTTTACTCGCTGGTGAAGGAATTCCTCCCAACATTAAATCCGTTTTTTACACATATCAATTCGGAAACCCTTAAAACAGAAGTGCCATGAAAAAGGCCAGATCCTCCGGCGCCGCGATCGGGACGGGCATACTGACCGCAATTGCAGCATCCATCTGCTGCATTACGCCCATTATCGCCATGATCGCAGGCAGCAGCAGTTTGCTGGCCAGCTTTTCCTGGCTTGAACCGGCACGACCCTACCTTATTGGCGCTTCAGTGGCGGTTTTGGCATACGCCTGGTACCTTCAACTTAAAACTGCGAAACCTTCAGCTGATGATTGCCACTGCGAACCAGCGAAGAAGCCGTCATATTACCAATCAAAGAAATTCCTGGGAATCATCACCCTTTTCTCCGTGTTGATGATGACTTTCCCGCTGTATGCCAGTGTATTTTATCCGAAGGGCAATGAAAATGCAGCGGTGCATTCCATCGCGGATAACAAATTGCAGGCTAGGTTTACGATACAGGGAATGACCTGCGCGAGCTGCGAAGCCCACGTAAACAATGAAATTTCCAAAGTGCCGGGCGTTTTGACGTATGCGACTTCATTCAAAGCAAGAAACAGCGTGGTGACTTTCGATCCATCGAAAACTAACATCGATGCGATTTCAGCTGCGATTGGGAAAACCGGCTACAAGGTTCGGGGATCAGAAATTATGGATACAAAGTAATTTAAATTAAACCTGCTGATAAGGCAAAACATAAACCAATGCAAGAAAATATCGTTCTCGAATCGACAATCACTTGCCCGCATTGCGGCTTTCAAAAGGAGGAAACCATGCCGGTTGATGCCTGTCAGTACTTTTATGCATGTACGAACTGCAAAATCACGATAAAGCCGAAACACGGGGATTGCTGCGTGTATTGCAGCTATGGCACTGTCAAATGTCCGCCGATACAAATGAATAAGTCTTGTTGCGCATAGTCCGACAAACACCAATCCCTTTGACGGCTTTTGCATCATTAAATATTTTCGTAATTTCACCGGATGAAGTGGTTCTGGCTCCTTTTCGCCGCATACGTCCTCACCCTGTCCGCAGTTCCTTGCTGCGGCGAAGATGCATGCTGTGAAGACGAGATCGAACTGGCTTCGGGACGCGAGTGCGCAGATCATAACGATCATGAAAAACACGAGAAACCCGAGCTCCCCTGTTCACCCTTCTTTTCCTGCAATACCTGCCACGGTGTGGTTGTTACCGCAAATAAGGTAATTCTCACCGCCTGGACCATCCCCACGAAACACATTTTCAGCACACCGGATAGTTCCGTTCTTTCCATCTACCAGCCCGCCGTCTGGCATCCACCCAAAGCCTGATTTTCCATATCAACCATTGGCATCGCCTCCGTCAGAGGCGAATTGAACTGTTTTATCATACTATAAACCATTATGAAAAGAATCGTATTTACGGGCTTGTTAGCCTGTATCAGCTATATATGCAATGCACAAAACGTACTGATCGCGCGCATCCTGGAAGCAGACAGTAAAGTGCCTCTGACCGGCGCCACGGTTGCCCTTCCTGGAACTTCGCTCGGCGCGAAATCCGGTGAAGACGGCATCGCCATCCTCCGGAACATCCCTGACGGCCGGCAGGCTGTCGCGTTCAGCTTTGTGGGTTTTGAAACGATTATCGACACGCTGGTGTTCCCGCGCGGTACCGACACCCTAACCATCCTGCTTGAAGAAGAATCCGAGGAGATCGAGGAAGTGGTGATCACATCCACCCGAAGCACCCGCACCATCCAGAATATTCCGACCCGCGTGGAATTCATTGCCGGGGAGGAACTGGAAGAAAAAGGCAACATGAAACCCGGCGACATCCGCATGATGCTCAATGAAAGCACCGGCATCCAGACGCAGCAGGTTTCCGCGACTTCCGCCAACTCCAGCATCCGCATCCAGGGGCTCGACGGGCGATATACCCAAATCCTCAAAGATGGTTTCCCGCTGTATGCCGGGTTCTCCGGTGGTCTGGGCCTCCTGCAGACGCCGCCGCTCGACCTTAAACAGGTAGAGGTAATCAAGGGCTCGGCCTCCACGCTCTACGGCGGTGGTGCCATCGCCGGCCTGGTCAACCTCATTTCCCGGACGCCGACCGAAGAACGGGATCTCCGGTTCCAGGTGAACGGCACGTCCGCCGGCGGGCTGGACGTGAGCGGGTTTTATGGGCAGAAGTTCGAGAAAGTGGGCCTGACGGTGTTCGCATCCCGCAACAGCAACCGGCCCTACGATCCATCAAACACGGGTTTCACTGCGATACCCAAGTTTGAAAGGTATAACATCAACCCGAAGCTGTTCCTGTACTTCAACCCACGTACCCGTCTGAACTTTGGCGTAAACGCCACCCTCGAAGACCGCACCGGCGGCGATATTCAGTATATCAAAGGCCGCGGGGACGCTACGCATTCCTATTTCGAGAAAAACAAGACCCAACGGTACAGCACCCAGCTGGCATTCGATCACGATTTCAGCGAAAACAGCAGTCTGACCGTGAAAAATTCCGTGAATAATTTTAAACGAAAGCTCAGCATCCCGGGTTATGTATTCGATGGCACGCAATGGTCATCCTACACGGAAGCGGCCTACAGCCGGCATCGGGAGCGTTCCGAATGGGTTGCCGGGGTCAACGTTTACACCGACAACTTCAAAGAGGCCAAAACTGATACCATCCCGCTCCGGAACTACGATCAGAACACCGTCGGCGCATTCGTGCAAAACACCTGGAAGGCCAGCGAGGCAGTTCATCTGGAAACCGGGCTCCGCGGTGACTACGTGGTCGACTACGGCTTTGTGCTCCTCCCGCGGGCTTCCGTGCTGTTCAAGTTCTCGCCGAAGTTCTCGTCGCGGATCGGCGGCGGATTGGGGTATAAAACGCCGACCATTTTCACCGAAGAAACGGAAAGGCTCCGGTATCATTCCGTGTTGCCGATCAATTCGGACGATAACAAACTGGAACGGTCCTACGGCGCCAATTTCGACCTGAACTACCGGACCGGCTTCGCGGACGGAAAGGTTAGCCTCAGCGTGAACCAGCTGTTCTTTTACACCCGGATCAACGACCCGCTGCTGCTGACCAGCGCCCCCGGTAATCTCTACCGGCTCGTCAATGCAGAAGGCCATATTGATACAAAAGGATGGGAAACTAACGTAAAAGTGAGCTTCGACGATCTCAAACTGTTCATCGGTTATACGTTCACCGACGCGCAGATCAACGAAAACGGCATCAAACGGGAAAACTACCTGACTTCCCGCCACCGGCTCAACAATGTTTTGATGTACGAGATCGAAGAAAAATGGAAGTTCGGACTGGAAGGCTACTACTACAGCAAGCAGCAGCTGAGCGACGGCAAAACCGGCAAACCGTACTGGATTTGCGGATTCATGGCTGAGAAGATCTGGGAAAAGTTCTCCCTGTTCGTGAATTTCGAGAACTTCCTCGACACCCGGCAGACACGTTTCGATTCGATTTACACCGGCACCGTTACCAATCCCGTTTTCCGGGATATTTACGCGCCGCTGGATGGCTTCGTCGTAAACGGCGGCCTGAAGCTGCGCCTGTAAAACCTGATGATTTAACTCCGGCGGCGCTCGTGAAGTCGGGCGCCGCCGATATAAAGCCCTCATATGGAAAAAATCAAGATCGATCTGGATTTGGTTTTGCCGGAAGTTCCGGATGAAAGGGATGCTTGCGTGCAGCGCGTCATCGCCGCCATGCAGCAGCATAAAGGCATCGAAAAAGCGCACGTTGTACCTGCGGATACGCAGAACGGCGCCAGGCTTTGCTTCCATTTCGATCCGGACGAAATCTCGCTGGAGCAAATCCAACAATTCGCCCAGGAAGCAGGCGCATCCGTTTCGCGGAAGTACGGCCACCTGGTGATCGAGGTCGAGGCGATCCGGGAAATGATCGAAGCGGCCGTGGTGGAAAGTCAACTGAAAAAGGTGAACGGCATCGTGGATGTTTCCGTTTCCGCCACGGGCAACATCCGCATCGAATTCGACAGGAACGCGACCAATAAGGAAACCATCTTGAAGGAGATAGAGCGGCAAGGCTTGAAAACAAAATCCACCGCCGCCAATGTACATACCCATCAGCCGGAAGGAACCGGCGAGGAAGTGGAGGATGAAGAAGAGCACGATCACGCACCAGCACCGGCGGGCTCGTCCCCGTGGCGGGAGTATTTGCCCGCAATCATCAGCTTCGTGATGCTCATGGCCGGGCTTGCGGCCGATAACTTCATCAAACCGTCTTTTTTTACGGGCTGGGTGCGGCTGGTATGGTATGGCATAGCATATCTGCCGGTTGGGTGGCCGGTAGCCATGCACGGCATCCGGTTGCTTTTCAAAGGTGATGTGTTCACTGAATTCGTATTGATGACCATCGCCACCCTGGGCGCCTTCTATATCGGGGAATATCCGGAAGGCGTGGCTGTCATGCTCTTTTATACCGTCGGTGAGCTCTTTCAGGGCGCTGCTGTTAGCCGGGCGAAGCGCAGCATCAAGGCGTTACTGGACATTCGCCCCGATACCGCAATGGTGCTCGTGGACGGTAAATACAAATCCATGCGCCCTACGGCCGTAAAAGTGGGCGATACGATCCAGATC
Organism: Chitinophaga rhizosphaerae; assembly: GCF_003958645.1. Lineage (GTDB taxonomy): Bacteria > Bacteroidota > Bacteroidia > Chitinophagales > Chitinophagaceae > Chitinophaga > Chitinophaga rhizosphaerae. Next base: position 87,550 of record NZ_RXLO01000010.1, on the reverse strand, counting down.
AAGGTAGGTGAAAAGGTGCCGCTGGATGGAGTTATCCTCAACGATGGCAGTTCTTTTAACACTGCCGCGCTGACGGGCGAAAGCAAACCCTCTTCATTCCGCAAAGGGGAAACCGTGCTGGCAGGTATGATAAATCAGGAAAAAGTCGTAGAGCTGCAAGTCACGAAATTGTTCAATGACAGCTCCCTGGCGCGCATTCTTACGATGGTCCAGGAGGCTACCACGCGGAAAGCGAAGACGGAACAGTTTATCCGCAAGTTCGCGCGGGTTTACACGCCCATCGTGGTTTTCCTAGCCATAGGCATCACGCTCTTGCCGTATTTCTTCGTCGATAATTATGTATTCAACGACTGGCTGTACCGGGCTTTGATCTTCCTGGTGATTTCGTGCCCCTGTGCGCTGGTGATCTCCATACCGCTCGGCTACTTCGGTGGTATCGGCGCCGCTTCCCGTAAGGGTATTCTGTTCAAGGGCTCCAACTACCTCGACCTCATTACCAAAGTGAACCGCGTGGTGATGGATAAGACCGGAACGCTGACGAAGGGTGTTTTCCGGGTGCAGGAAGTCCGCAGCTTCGACCTGCCGGAAGGAACCTGGCTGCCGCTGGCCGCTGCGCTGGAAAGCAAATCAACCCATCCCATTGCGGCCGCGGTTGTGGAGCACGCCGGAAAGGACGCTGACGGCCAGACCGTGGATGCGCTGGAGGAAATCAGCGGACATGGTCTGAAGGGTACGATCGGTGGGAAGATGGTCGCAGCAGGAAATGGAAAGTTCATGCAGAAGTTAGGGATCCCCATTCCGCCGGAAGCGACAGCGATCACCGATACCGTTGTAATGGTAGGCGTCGATGGAAAGTTTGCCGGATATATCACCATTGCCGACGAGCTGAAGGAAGATGCGCAGGAGGCCGTGCAGGCATTGCACGAAATGAATGTTCAGACAACCATGCTCAGCGGCGACAAGCAGGCCGTAGTTGATAAAGTGGCCGCAGTCCTCAAAATTGACCGCGCTTTCGGCGACCTTTTGCCGGAAAACAAGGTGGAGAAAGTGGAGCAAATCAAAAAGGAGCCCGGCGCCGTTATCGCGTTCGTGGGCGACGGTATCAACGATGCCCCCGTACTCGCGCTCAGCGACGTGGGAATCGCCATGGGTGGGGTGGGCAGCGACGCAGCCATCGAAACGGCGGACGTGGTGATCCAGACCGATCAGCCTTCCCGCATCCCCATCGCCATGAAGATCGGCCGCGCCACGAACCGCGTGGTTTGGCAAAATATTGCCCTGGCGTTTGGGGTGAAGGCTATCGTGCTGATTCTCGGTGCTGGTGGATTAGCCACTATGTGGGAGGCGGTTTTCGCAGATGTAGGTGTGGCACTGCTGGCGATTCTGAACGCCGTTCGTATTCAGAGGATGAAATTCTAATACAAAACAAGCGAAACCTTAACGGATTTCGCCTGTTTTGCCCCAAAATGCCCAAAACCTACATTCTCGCCTTCAATCAATTAATGCCCACAATTTCACTTTCAACAAAACGCCGAACAATTCAACTATTACGATCAACCTGCCACCTTTGCCGACCGAAGTTTGGCCAAAAATCCCGGCAGAATGGTCGAGAAGTAATACCTTAAACTCTTCCAACAGGAATATCTCTGCCGTATTCCATGAACGGATGAAGATGCGAATAATCTATTGTATTGCATATTTCCCCTGGCCCGGCGCCACTTTGGGTAAATATTTCAAGATAATTTCAGTAATCTGGAAGCTCCTTCAGGCATTTGCTACCATAACATATAATTTAAACAGCCGCGCTAACTCGCCCGGCTGCGCTTATGAATTTTGAGCATTGCGTTTCCTTTTCAACCATTCTAATAAACGGTTAAGCTTATACGCGCGCGTAGCGCTCTTGTCTACCCGCGCCTCCGCAACTTCCTGTTGAACTCGCTTGATATACGCCACATCAACTTTTATCTTTACTTTTGAAGCACAAATAACATTATAATGCGCCTTATTAACCTTCAATGATGGTAGTATTTATTAAAAACATGGTTTGCGACCGCTGCATCATGGTCGTTCGCCAGCTGCTCGAAGAAACCGAAATCCCATTTGAAGACATCCAACTGGGAGAAGTAACCATTTCCGCTCCGGTCGCTGAAGAAAAATTGCCGGTTTTGAAGGCCCGGCTTCAGCAACTGGGGTTCGAGCTGCTGGATGATAAAAAAAGTACCACGGTCGAAAGAGTAAAAAATATCGTAATACAACTGATTCACAGCGTGGACGAAGTAGAGCTATCCCAGAAACTCTCCGTCTTCCTCCAGGAAAAAACGGGGATGGAATACACCCAGCTCTCAAACCTCTTTTCTACGGTTGAAGGCACGACAATTGAAAAATACGTAATCCTCCAGCGCATCGAGAGAGCCAAGGAATTGCTTACCTACAACGAGCTCTCGGTAGGCGAAATAGCGGAAAAACTCGGCTACAGCAGTATCCAGTACCTTTCCCAGCAATTCAAAAAAGTTACCGGCCTTACCACGTCGCAGTTCAAACAGTCCCAGGAAAACCAACGGAAACCGCTGGATAAAGTAAAATCCTGATAATTTTATAATCGTTCGCCAAAATTATATAACAGTTCTTCCTGAACCTTGCCTCACCTTTGCATAAGTTCAAATATTTGGCTTTATGCATAGCACATACAAAATTTTCATAAAGGGTATGGTCTGCGAAAGGTGTATTCACTCCATCCGCCAGGTTTTGCGGGAGTTGAATATCCCTGTCACTAACATCAGTTTGGGAGAAATCACCACGGTATCCGCATTGTCCGCTCCCGATATTGCCGCCCTCAGCGAAAAATTGGCCCCACTGGGATTTTCGCTTCTGGAAGACAAGAAAACCAAGCTAGCGCGAGACATCAAGAAGATCGTGGAACAGGTGTACTCCGGATCCTATGATTTCCCCGCGAAGTTCAAATTCTCTGAGACGCTCGCGAAAAAACTGAATAAGGAATTTACCACGCTCAGCTCCATCTTTTCAGAGGTGGAAGGAATAACCCTGGAGAAATACATTATAGAATTTCGTATTGAGAAAATCAAGGAATTCCTCGTGTATACCGACGATTCCCTCACAAATATTGCCTACAATCTCGGGTTCAGCAGCATAGGCCATCTGTCCCGGCAGTTCAAAGCGAATACAGGGTTGCCCCCTTCTCACTTCCAGAAAATTCGGCAAAATAAGCAGTCGCTTTCTGGCAAAGGCAAGCCAGCCAACTGAGGAATTATATACAAATCTCCGGATATAGTGTAATAACCGCCCCGGTCTTCTGGCGTAATTTTGTTGAAAATCAGGAAAATGTCAACAACGATAACAGCAAGACCAGTGGCTACCTCCGATAGAAAAAGCGCCGGAACGATAAAGGAAACCTTTCCCGTCCTGGAAATGACGTGCGCGGCTTGCGCCATCAGTGTGGAATCCATGCTTAAATCCGTACCTGGCGTACAGGATGCCGGCGTAAATTTCGCCAACCAATCTGCCTGGGTGCAATATGGAAAGGGTGCAGTTACCCACGAAGAACTTCAAAGCGCAGTTCGCGCAATCGGATACGACCTCGTTATTGATCTCGAAAATCAGGACGAAGTAAAGGAAGAAGCCCAGCAACGCCACTACCGGGAAGTAAAACAACGTACAATATGGTCATCCATCCTGTCGTTGCCCATCGTAATTATCGGCATGTTCTTCATGGATATGCCCTACGGCAACTGGATCATGATGGTGCTGGCCACCCCGGTAGTTTTCTTCTTCGGTCGAAATTTTTTCGTCAACGCCTGGAAACAAGCGCAGAACAGGAAAGCCAACATGGATACTCTCGTAGCGTTAAGCACGGGTATTGCCTGGCTTTTCAGTGCGTTCAACACGATATATCCCGAATTCTGGCACCAGCGCGGACTTCATGCCCACGTTTACTTCGAGGCCGCCGCGGTAGTGATCGCTTTCATCTCTCTGGGCAAGCTCCTGGAGGAAAAAGCCAAATCCAATACGTCCTCTGCCATCAAGAAACTCATCGGCCTGCAGCCTAAAACAGTACTGATGGTAGATCCGGACGGAAACACCCGTGAAGTACCAATCGCCAGCGTGAAAGTGAATGACCTCCTGCTGGTAAAGCCCGGAGAAAAGATCCCCGTAGATGGGAAGGTTGCCGGTGGTGAGTCCTACGTCGACGAGAGCATGATCACGGGAGAACCGGTTCCCGTAGCGAAAAAGAGCGGAGACGCGGTTTTCGCAGGAACGATCAATCAAAAAGGCAGTTTCCAGTTTAAGGCTGAAAAAGTTGGTACGGACACGCTTCTGGCACAGATCATCAAAATGGTACAGGAAGCCCAGGGCAGCAAGGCGCCGGTGCAGAAGCTGGTCGACAAGATCGCCGGCGTCTTCGTCCCGGTAGTCATAGGCATTGCCATCCTGACGTTCATTTCCTGGATGGTGCTCGGTGGTGATAATGCGTTTACGCACGCGCTCCTCACTTCGGTAACTGTTCTCGTAATTGCCTGCCCCTGCGCACTGGGTCTGGCGACCCCGACGGCCATTATGGTAGGCGTTGGAAAAGGCGCTGAAAACAATATCCTTATTAAAGACGCCGAAAGCCTGGAACTGGCCCATAAGGTAAATGCCGTAATCCTGGACAAGACCGGCACCATTACTGAGGGCAAACCTGTCGTTACCGATATGGTTTGGAGCAATGGCCCCGTTCATGCCAGCGTACTGCTTGCGTTGGAACAACAATCCGAGCACCCGCTGGCGGAAGCCGTGGTAGCATATCTGAAAGAAGATCGCATTCAACCTGCCGCGCTGCAAGGCTTTGAGAGCCTTACCGGCCAAGGCGTAAAAGGTAGCTATGAAGGAACCGGATTTTATGTCGGCAACAAAAGGCTGATGGACGCGAAAAACGTCGCAATTCCGCCCCAACTGGCATATCAGGCCGGATCTCTCCAGGAGGAAGCCAAAACGGTCATTTATTTTGCATCCAACAATTCATTGCTGGCCGTCATCGCTATCGCGGACAAAATAAAGACCACCTCTGCTGAAGCTATCTCGGCACTCCGTAAGAGCGGCATTGAAGTTTACATGCTCACTGGCGATAATCAACATACTGCCGCCGCAGTAGCCAGACAGGTAGGTATTACCACGTTCAAGGCGGAAGTTTTACCGGCTTACAAATCCGAATTCGTAAAGGAACTGCAGCAGGCAGGCAAAGTGGTTGCCATGGTAGGCGACGGCATCAACGACTCCCAGGCGCTTGCCCAGGCCGACGTCAGCATAGCCATGGGCAAAGGCTCCGACATCGCCATGGATGTTGCGAAAATGACACTCATCACTTCCGATCTGAACAGCATTCCCAAAGCGCTCAAACTCTCTCGTAAAACGGTGAGCACGATCAAACAAAACCTGTTCTGGGCGTTCATCTATAACGTTATCGGAATTCCCATCGCAGCTGGGCTCCTTTATCCTGTAAACGGATTCTTGCTGGATCCGATGATCGCAGGGGCCGCAATGGCACTGAGCTCGGTGAGCGTTGTCAGCAATAGCTTGCGCCTGAAAGCAACCAATTTATAATATTCAGAATACGTTTCTAAATCTTAGAAATAAGCATGACATCATATACATGGGGCACCACCGCAATTGTCCGCGAAACTGAATCGGCAATTACGGTGGTCTTCGATTCGGGAATTGAACCCTTCCATTACAAACCGGGGCAATTCATCAATCTGACATTGCAGATCGACGGACAAGCTATCACCCGGTCGTATTCCCTAAGCTCCGTACAAGAGGAAGACGCCCATCCCGCCATTACCGTGAAACGGGTGACCGGCGGCATCATGAGCAATTACATCGTCGACCAGGCCGATAGCATCTCTCGCTGGCAGGTATCCGGTCCTTACGGATCATTTACACCGCCTGCTGAAGCATTCCATGCGGGCCATGTGGTGCTCCTTGCAGGGGGCAGCGGTATAACGCCTTTGTTTTCAATTGCCCGCTCCATTATTTCCGGGAGTAACGACACTCATGTTACGCTCATCTATTCCAACCGCACACCGCATGAAATTATCTTCCGGGGTAAAATAGAAGATTGGGCCTACCAGCATAAAGAACGGGTATCTATCCATTATGCGGTTTCCCAGCCCGGAAGCCTGACATCGATCCATGGAGCGGCACTGTTTCGTGGCCGTATCAATAAGCTCGCCGTGAAAAAGATGTTAAAAATGTCGGTCCCGAGCCCGTTGGAAGCTGCCCATTTCTTTATTTGCGGCCCGGTGGAACTGATGCGATTGCACCAAGATGTGCTGACGTCGCAACAAATACCCGAGCAGCAGGTGTTTACCGAGTGGTTTGCGCCTGATGAAAACAGCATCTCCGTTGTTCCACCCATCGAAATGCAGGAAGTCCTACTTCATTTTTTCGATCAGTCGAACCTCCTGGAGGTGCAGGCTGGAAAAACAATCCTGACTGCGGCGCTTGAAGACCGGATACCGCTTCCTTATTCCTGCAAATCAGGCACTTGCGGCATCTGCACGGCGCGGCTCACCTCCGGCCAGGTAAGTATGGCGAACAACTTCGCACTCAGAAAATCCGACGTGGAATCAGGGCTGATCCTATTATGCCAAAGTTACCCGGTCACCGGCGACGTTACCGTGGAAATTGACTGACGCGCAGCGATGGAATATTGTAAATCATAGTAGCAATTGTATAACAGGTACCCCGGCGAGACATCGTAATTTTACATCATCAAACAGGCAACGACATACTTAAAAGGATATACAATGGAAACAGTACAATTTAAAACGAACATCAAATGCTCCGGTTGCATTGCTACGGTAACCCCCTTCCTGGACGAACTCGCCGGCAAGGAAAACTGGGAAGTCGATCTCCAAAGCCCGGATAAAGTATTAACAGTTTCAACTGAGAAAGCTGGCAAAGAAGATATAAAAAAGGCAGTAGAGAAAGCAGGTTACAAGGCAGAAACATTGGCATAAGAACCAACCCACGGGCAGCTCAAAATGCTGCCCGTTTTTATTTTTGTATATTTGCAGCTATGGCATCGATAAAAAACATCATGATCTCCGTACTGAAATTCCTCTTTGTAAGAAAGAAAAGCTGCTGTAAGTAATCCCGTACAGCACGCCAGCCCCATTTCGTAGAAAATGTTCCTCTCTCTTTTTCTTTTTCAGCTCACCGTTAATACCCTAACCCAAACAGACAATTCGTTAATTTTCAATAAATTATAGGTAAACTTATGACTATTGATTAAAAATAGCGCATCTCATTGAGAGTGGTATAGTTTTTCGGCGTGGAGGTCAGAGACTTTCCACATGAAACGCATAAATAATGTTATACTGGCAATATTCTACCTTGTATATACGGGTGGAATAACCGTATACCAGCATTATTGCATGGGCGAGTTGCAAAGTGTAAGCCTGATCTTTACTCGTGACGGCCCATGTGGCAAATGCGGGATGGAAATACACACCGGGCTAAACAGCGGATGTTGTAAAGATGTAACGATAGCCAGCCCCCGCTCAGAAGATAGCCACGTTTCTACGTATTTTGCGACGCTTATCGCGGCCCACGCACAGGCAAATATCATTTTAATATACGACACCGCACCAATCTCTTTTTCGTCTGAAATTTCCGCTCCCGACATTCCCCACCATCCACCACCTATTGAACTCCCGCTATTTCTACGATTTCAAAACTTTCGTATTTGAGCGATCACCTAAATGCCACCTTTGGTGGTGAAGGGACGATATGCTGTTCCATTCAAAAGGTGAATAAAAAAGCCATCCGGTGATATATCTGCTTTTAAAAAATTACCGCCTTATCTACTGCTTACCGGGATGGGATTCCAACACAGGAAAAATTGAGGTATGAAAAAGAAATTATTCATTTTGCTGGTACTGATAACCATTTCAGGGGTATTGCGCGCGCAACACGAGCAGCATAAATCTCCACCCAAAAAGCCTGAAAAGCCGCCAAAAGAAATGCCGGCCCCGAATAAAGCAGTGAAGGATACCTCCATGCACGACATGCACAAAATGCAGGACAGCATGGAAATGCCTTCGGACGTACCCATGAGCCATGCGTTTTCGTTAAATCTCCCTATGAATCGAAACGGTTCAGGTACAGGGTGGCTGCCCGACGCATCCCCTATGTACGGTTATATGTTCCACTCCAAAAAGTGGATGTATATGGTCCATGGTAACCTTTTTCTCCGATACACCGACCAGGATGTCGGAAACAAAGGTTCCCGCGGCGATGAAAAATTCGATGCCCCAAATTGGTTTATGATGATGGCGCAGCGAAAGGTCGGCAGAAAAGGCCTGTTCCATTATAATGTAATGATCTCCCTGGATCGCATTACCGAAGGCGGTAGCGGCTACCCGCTGCTTTTCCAGTCCGGGGAAAGCTGGGAGGGACAACCGCTCGTAGATCGGCAACACCCCCACGACCTCTTTTCGGAGCTTTCCGTCAGCTACTCTTATGCCTTCTCCAAAAAGGTGGATGCGTTCGCGTATTTCGGATATCCCGGGGAGCCGGCCATTGGCTCCGTAGCCTTTATGCATCGCCCATCCGCACTTTCGTACCCGGACGCTCCGATCAGCCACCACTGGAACGACGGCACCCATATTACCTTCGGCGTGGCGACGCTCGGCGTCAGACTGGATAAGTTCAAGGTCGAGGGGTCTCTTTTTACCGGGCGAGAACCCGACGAAAACAGGTACAACTTCGACAAGATGCGCTTCGACTCCTGGAGCGGGCGACTGTCGTTCAATCCATCACCGAACTGGGCTTTCCAAGCTTCCCACGGATTCATCAAAAGCCCGGAGCTCCTGCATCCGGACGAAGACGTAAATCGCACTACAGCTTCCGCAATTTACAGCCTGCCCATGCGAAATGACAACTGGCTGAATGTCACAACGTTATGGGGACTTAATAAAACAGCCGGGCATGAGGGTGAAAACGCATTCCTACTCGAAGGGGCGCTACGTTTGAAGAAAGCGGAAGTATTTACCCGGTACGAATGGGTCCAGAAAGCGGTCGAGGAACTTAACCTTGATCCGGCCAAATACGGGGAGGCTACGCTTTTCCCCGTCAATGCAATTTCCGCCGGCGCTACATATGACTTGTTGAATATTCGGAAAACACGCCTTGCGCTGGGAGGGCAATTCAGTGCATTCCTTAATAGCAGTGCTCTGCATGAGTTATACGGGAAAAAACCCATAGCGCTCCAGGTTTATCTAAGGCTTTACCCCGGGCTGATGAAAATGCGACATTGAGTATTATCTAACCCAAAAAAGTTGATCATGGAAAAAGAGAACAGCAAAGGGATGCAACACGGCGAGCATAACAAGCATTACCGAAGCTTACTTGTAATGGTAATCCTTTCATTTATTTCAATGTACATCCTGATGTACGCAATGGTAGATACATTTTCGAATGTAATTCCAAATGTGAACCAGTTTTACATGGCGGGTCTGATGGCGAGCCCGATGCTAATAATCGAGCTGATCATCATGCGCTCCATGTACATGAACAAAAAATTGAACGGGCTGCTACTGGCAACCGGAAGCCTCGCCCTGGTAATTTTCTACCTGCTGATCAGACAGCAGGCCGCCGTATCCGACAGGCAGTTTCTCCGGTCTATGATACCTCATCATGCCGCCGCCATCCTGATGGCAAAGGAAGCGGCAGTTACCGACCCGGAAATTAAGGAGTTGTGCAGAACCATCATCACCAGCCAGCAGGCAGAAATAGATCAGATGAAAGCAAAATTAAAGGAATTAAAAAGCGAGCGGCCCCGATAGCGGGCGCCTTAATTCATTTAAATTATTCTTAACATCAAAAATTTTCAATTATGCCTCATCAACATTTTCAGGAGTGCATCGACGCATGTAATGCATGCGCGGTGATCTGTAACCATTGCGCGGTTTCCTGTCTCCAGGAACCGGATGTGAAAGACCTCGCCAAGTGTATCCAGCGTGATCTGGAATGCGCCACGATCTGCAACGCCGCCGTGCAGATCATGAGCATGGACGGTGAACTTAGTGCTCAGGTGTGCCAGCTATGCGCCGACGCATGCACCAGGTGTGCCGAGGAATGTGAGAAACATGCCCATATGGAGCATTGCAGAGAATGTGCGGAAGCGTGCAGGAAGTGCGCGGAAACTTGCGCTCAAATGGCGGAGCATGCATGATATATCAAAGCCAAGGGGAACCTTGGCTTTGATAATCTTTTATTTACTAATTATAAAATTTCTTATAATATAAAACTCTTACAAAATTATATAACAATAAATCGGGAATTACCCCTTATTTTTGCCACAGATGAAGAGGATCCTCACACTGATTCTTGCCCTGCTCTACATGGGAACGTCAACGGGCGCTACATTTCACATGCATTATTGCATGGGAAAGTTGGTGGACGTGAAGTTCTGGGAGCACGAAGCGCAGAAATGCAGTAAATGTGGTTCCGAAGAAAACAGCGTATGCGCCAAAAAATGCTGTAAAGACATCCATAAAACAGTAAAGTTCGAGAAAGATCAGAAAGTCTCGGAAAGCGTTTTTCAGTTCATGCAACTGGCGGCTATTGCTACTCCTATTTCTTTCATCGATATTCCCAGGGTGTTCCCTACTTCCATTGCAGTGGAACATCCTACCGGGCACGCCCCCCCACGAAGTAGCAAAGTTCCCGCACATATCTTTTACTGCACATTCCGCATTTGATCCTACCCCAAGTCCGGCGCTCTACGTTTTAATCCCGCTGTAGCTTTGAGGCGACCGGTAATTCCCGCTACATATTTTTCTACATTTTTTTAGTAAATATTTTAGTTATGCAATTGAGCAAACGCTTTGCAATTGTGGTAGCTGGTATAATTGTGTTCTCGCTGGTGATAGTCACCGCATGCAGAAAGCACAAAATGGAAGGCATGGATATGCCCGTAAAAGATATCAACTATCCGGCCGCCTATGTGGTAAATGGAGAATCCAACACGATTTCGGTAATAAACCTCAATTCCAACACCCTTACCGACACGATCGAGCTGATGACCGCCGGGGGAAATGATATGCCGATGTGGCCGCACCATATCTATCACTTTGCTGCGGGCGGAGCCCACCGGCTGGCCGTCGGTGTTCCGGGTTCCGACCTCAGTGCCGGACATGGAGGAAACATGGGCGGAATGAAGGGCCGTGTAATGATCATTGATGCCGTAAAGGGCTCCATCTCCAAAGACCTGGAAGTCCCCACCATGAATCACAACGCCGCTTTTTCTCCGGACGGACGGGAAATCTGGACGTCCCAAATGGAAATGGAAGGTAAAGTGTTGGTATTCGACGCTCAAAACTACACCCTGAAGAATACGATCCCGGTCGGTATGGAACCGGCGGAAGTCACTTTTTCAGCTGATGGCACGAAGGCTTATGTCGCAAACGGCGGCGACAATACTGTTTCCATCATCGACCCTGCCTCTAAAGCCGTGCTGACGACCATCCCTGTCGGTGAGAACCCGGTTGGGGCCTGGGTCGGGCACGACGGCAAAATGTACCTCGACAACGAGGACGGGCAAAGCATCAGTGTCATCGACGTAGCCACCAATAAAATTGTGCAGACCATACCGCTCGGATTTATGCCGGGAAGCGCGGCTCATCTTGCTTCCCGGAAGGAATTATGGGTAACGGATCCGGATAACGGCCAGGTTCACTTCTGGGTCCCGGACGCTACCGGCCAGTGGGTACACGGCGGCAAGTTCAATGCCGGCGCCGGCGCGCATGCGGTAGCCATTACCAGCGACGGCGCAACCGCATACGTAACGAACCAATCAGCGGCCAACGTTTCCGTTATCAAAGTATCGGATCACACTAAAATAAAAGACATCCCGGTTGGCAAAAAGCCGAACGGCATCGTAATCAAACAATAAACCAATATAAAAATGAACAAACTATTATCTCTTCTCATTGTTATGGTTGCCTTTGTAGGCACATCGAGCGCATTTGCCCAATCCGCCAAGAAAGAAACGTTCAAGGTCTATGGCAACTGCAACATGTGTAAGAAAAGAATCGAAAAAGCTGCCACCGTTGACGGCGTTTCGAAAGCTGAATGGAATGTAGAAACCAAAATGATGACGGTGTCGCTGGATCCCGCAAAAACCAGCGGCGACGCGGTGCAGCAGAAGATCGCTGCCGCCGGCCATGATACGGAAAAAGCACAGGCGGCGGACTCCGTGTATACCAAGCTTCCAGGATGCTGCCAGTATGATCGTAAAGGTGCCGCAAAGTCCACCCAGGGCCATCAGCACCATAAATAATCATAGGCAACAAGATCAAACAGATGGGACGCGGCAGGCAACCTGCTGCGTCCTTCAAAAGAAAAAGAGATATGGTACATAGTATTATTGAATGGTCATTAAAAAATCGGTTTATTGTACTGGTGATGGCAACCGCCTTGTTCGCCTGGGGCATCTTTGCTGTGAAGAAGAACCCCATCGACGCCATCCCTGACCTATCAGAGAACCAGGTGATCGTATTCACCGAATGGATGGGCCGCGGGCCTCAACTGATCGAGGACCAGATCACTTATCCGCTGGTAACGAATCTGCAGGGGCTCCCCAAGATCAAATATGTACGTGGCTCCTCCATGTTCGGCATGAGCTTCATTTACGTCATTTTTAACGACGATGTTGACATATACTGGGCGCGCGAACGCGTGCTGGAACGGCTCAGTACGGTTTCCAGGACGCTGCCTACCGGCGTTACGCCGCAACTCGGCCCCGACGGCACCGGTGTAGGGCACATCCTTTGGTATACCCTGGACGCCCCCAACATGGACTTGGGCGAACAACGCGCGGTACAGGACTGGTATGTGAAATTTGCCTTGCAAAACGTGGAGGGCGTCAGCGAAATCGCTTCCTTTGGCGGTTTCCAGAAACAATATCAAATTACGCTGGATCCCAACAAGCTCCTTTACTACAGGCTTACCGTTCCGGAAGTCATCAACGCCATCCGGACGAACAACAACGAATCCGGTGGCAGGAAATTCGAGCTTAGCGACATCGGCTATATCATAAAAACCTCCGGCTACCTGAAATCCGTCGAGGAGATCGAAAACATTCCCGTCAAGAACCAGAACAGCATTCCCATCCGTGTCGCCGACGTTGCCGCTGTGCAAATGACCGGCGAAACCCGCTTGGGTATTTTCGACCAGGATGGCGAAGGCGAACGCGTTGGCGGGATCGTTGTAATGAGATATGGAGAAAATGCGGATGCGGTAATTGATAAGGTAAAAGCGAAAATGGAAGAAGTAGCCAAAGGGCTACCCAAGGGGGTAAAGTTTGACATCATTTACGACAGGGGCGAATTGATAAAGGAATCCGTGGATTCCATCAAAAATACGCTCATTGAAGAAATGATCGTCGTTTCCATCGTGGTGATCATTTTCCTTTTCCACTGGCGCAGCGCGCTCAGCATTATCATCCAAATCCCGATTACCCTGGCCGCAAGCTTCATTCTGCTCGACACCTTCGACATCTCGTCGAACATCATGTCCCTCACAGGTATCGCGCTGGCCATTGGGGTTATTGTGGACAATGGGATCATTATGAGTGAAAACGCATACAAACATCTTGCTGAAAGATATGCCCTCTGGCAAAAACAGCAAAAAAGCTAATTACAATGAACTGGTTGAAGAAAATATTTAAAAAATCCCCGGATTGGATATCGGAAGAAGAACGATTGAAGATCATTGAACAGTCCAGCAAACAGGTATCCCGCGGGGTATTTTTTGCCACGATCATCATCATTACCTCGTTTCTCCCGGTTTTCATGCTGACGGGCCAGGAAGGCAAGCTGTTCCATCCGCTGGCATACACCAAAACTTTCATCATGATCATGGACGCCCTGCTCGTGATCACACTGGCCCCCGTCCTGATTTCCTTTTTTATGAAGGGCAAGTTCCGCCCGGACAATGCAAATCCCGTAAACCGGGTACTGGAGAGGATTTATGAGCCCATCATCCGCGGTGTATTGAAATGGAGAAAGACCACGATCGCCATCAACGTAGTGGCGCTCGTCATCACCATTCCCTTGCTGAAAAGCCTCGGCAGCGAGTTTATGCCGCCGCTGGACGAGCAAAGCATCCTGTTTATGCCAGTTACGCTGCCGGATGTATCGAACAACGAGGCGAAGCGGATTTTACAGGTACAGGACAAGATCATCAAATCCGTTCCGGAAGTAGATAAAGTCCTCGGGAAAGCCGGCCGCGCGAGCACGGCCACCGACAACTCGCCGATCAGCATGATCGAAACCATTATCATGCTGAAACCCAAAACAGAATGGAGGGAAGGCATTACCAAGAAGGACATTATCAACGAGCTGGACGCGAAGCTCCAGATTCCCGGTGTGGTAAACGGCTGGACGCAGCCTATCATCAATCGCATCAACATGCTGGCTACCGGTATCAGAACGGACGTGGGCGTAAAAGTTTACGGCCAAAACCTGGATACCATCGCATCCGTATCTGAACGGGTAAGAAAAGCCCTGGAAGGCACATCCGGCATTGCCGACCTGTATGTTGAGCCCGTAACCGGCGGAAAGTACCTCGATATCGACGTTCGCCGCGGGGATCTTTCCCGCTACGGCCTGACGGTTGACGACGTGAACCAAACAGTAGAATCCGCACTGGGCGGCGCGCCCATCGGTAATACCATCGAGGGCCGCCAGCGCTTCTCGATCAGCGTTCGCCTGGCACAGGAATACCGGAATAGCGTTGAGCACATCAAACGCATCCCAATCATGTCTTCTTCTTTCGGCGAAGTACCCTTGTCCTCCGTTGCCGACGTGAAATTCACCGACGGTCCGCCGATGATCACTTCGGAAAACGCCATGCTGCGCGGAGCCGTTATGTTTAACGTGCGCGACAGGGATTTAGGCAGTACTGTGAACGAAGCCATCAAAAAGATCAACAGCACTGGCGGGATCCTTCCGCAGGGCTACTACCTGGAATGGAGCGGACAGTACGAAAACCTGATCCGCGGGCAACAAACACTGCTGTGGATCGCTCCGGTGGTACTGATCATCATATTCTTCTCCCTGTATTTTGCCTTCCACTCCATCCGCGAGGCGTTCCTGAGCCTTATCACCGTACCCTTCGCCTTGATCGGTGGTGCGTACATGATCTATTTCTGGGGCGTGAACCTTTCGGTTGCCGTAGCGGTGGGCTTCATCGCGCTGTTCGGTATCGCTGTGGAAACTGGGATCGTGATGGTAATCTACCTCAACGATGCGATGCAGCAGCTCGTAAAGGAAAAAGGCAATTCTTCCGCGACAATTACCCGGGAAGACCTGCGCCTTGCCGTGATCCATGGTGCTGCGAAACGCCTCCGCCCGAAGTTGATGACAGTCTGCGTATCCTTGTTCGGCCTCGTGCCTGTTCTTTGGGCATCCGGGGTGGGCACTGATGTGATGAAACCTATTGTGCTGCCGATGATTGGCGGGGTACTGACCTCTTCCACGCATATCCTGCTGGTAACGCCGCTGATCTTCTTGTTAACGAAAGAATACGAATTACGTAAGTACGGAAAATTGGAGATTCATGAAGTACATCATTAAATATATCTTCCTGATTGGGCTTTTCGCACCAATGGGGCTCGCCGCGCAACAAGTACCGGTTTTGCCCCTGGATAGCGTTTTGCTCCGCGTAGACAGGAATAATGTTCTGCTTCAGTCTTACGGGCTGAAGGCGGAAAGCTACAAATACAGCGCCGAAGCGGCAACAGCCTGGATGGCCCCAATGGTCGGCGTGGGCACGTTCATGACCCCGTATCCTGGCCAAATGATTATGGACGACAGGGATAAGGGAAGCCTTATGCTGCAGCTGGAGCAGGATATCCCAAACCCGGCGAAACTCAACGCGAAGAAGAAATACATCGCTTCCCAGGCAAACGTTGAGAACGCCACCCGGGGCGTTACCCTGAATGAGCTGAAGTCGCAGGCCAAGCGCCTTTACTTCAGCTGGATCGTTGCGAAACAACGCATCCATATCCTGCAGGAGAACGGGAAGATCATGGAAACGATGAAAAAAATCGAACAGGTCAGATATCCCTACAATCAGTCTCAGCTCAGCGGCGTGTACAAAGCGAACGCGAAAATTGAGGAAAATGTCAATATGATAAGGATGCAGGATGGAAATATCGCCAAAGCGCGCTCCTGGCTGAACAGCCTGATGAATTCCCCCGGCAATGAGCAGTTCGAGATCGACACCACTTATACCCCTCGTTTCGAGATCGCACCTTCATACGATACCGCTTCCTTGGCAAGTGCCCGGAAAGACATCCTGAAAATGGATGAAAGCATCCGAACGATGCAACTGAACATCGAAAGCATGAAGAAGGAAAAGAAACCGGATTTCAGGGTGCGCTTCGACCACATGTACCCGCTGGACGGAATGATGCCGAATGCTTACAGCGCCATGGTAATGGCAAGCATCCCAATCGCTCCATGGTCCTCGAAAATGTATAAATCCGGGGTCAAGGGAATGAAATATGAAGTACAGGCGATGGAAAAAGAAAGAGCCGCCATGCTGCAGGAAACACAGGGCATGCTGTACGGTATGCACTATGAGATCCTTTCCATGCAAAAGCGGATCGAAGCAATGGAAGACAAGATCGTTCCCGCGCTCCGCCAAACCCTGGAAGCCAACTTCCTGAATTACCAGGAGAACAAACTGGCGTTATCCAACGTGATCGACTCCTGGGAGGCGCTCACCATGATGCAGGCCAACGTGCTCGACGAAAAGTTAAAACTTTATGAAATGATCGTGGATTATGAGAAACAATTATATCGTTAAAATATTAATAGGCTTGTCCTTCGCCATACTGGGATTGGCTGCCTGCAAGGGCAACGGTGCGAAAACCGAACATGCCGGGCATAAAGCGGGTCAAACTTACACCTGCCCCATGCATCCGCAGATCGTCCAGGATAAACCGGGTAAATGTCCTATCTGCGGTATGGATCTCGTACCGAAAGACGCCCACAGCGAACCGGCCCTAGACAGCAGTATCAACGCGTTGACAAAACCGGTAAACGCCCAGGTCGTTGCCACCATTCCGGCGATAAGCGCGGAATCCGGGACACGCATTTATGCATCGGACGTGTACGGTATCATCACCTACGATACCCGTAACCAAACGAGCATTTCCAGCCGGGTCGGCGGTCGTATCGAACGCCTTTACATCAGGTATAACTTCCAGCCCATCCGTAAAGGGCAATTAATTATGGAAGTTTACTCTCCAGACCTCGCGGCCGCCCAGCGTGAGCTGCTGCTCGTAGCAAGAAATGGCGGTGAAATGCTATCAGCAGCCAAGCAGCGGCTGCAATTGCTGGGTATGCAGAGCGCGCAGATCGAACAAGTGCTGAAAACCGGTAATATACTTTACCGGGTGCCTGTATATAGCAACAGTGATGGATACATTCTGGAGAAATCGGCTACGGCAACCGCGCCATCGGCGGCGGCAACAATGCCGGCACCTTCCGGGGGGGCTTCCGGCGACGGAATGAGCGGGATGAGCGGTGCAGCGCCGGCTGCGGCAGCTCCTGCGCCGGCAGCACCGGCCGCCACGCCCGTTATGCTCCGCGAAGGTCAATATGTGAGCGCCGGCCAGTCTCTCTTCACTATTTATCAGAACAGGGCCCTGGTAGCGGAATTTGCATTCCCTCCGCAACTGGCGGCACGCATCCGCCAAGGGCAAAAGTTGCTTTTCTATCCCACGAGCGACGAAAATCATATGTTATCCGGCAGCGTCGGCCTTATCGAACCGGTTTTCCGGAACGGGATGAACTTTACCATCGCCAGGGTTTACCTGAACGATCAGCAGTTCCATGTAGGCCAGCTTCTCAGTGCGAACGTACCGGTTATATACTCCGGTGGCTGGTGGCTCCCCAAGCGCGCGGTACTGAAGCTGGGCAACAAGTCCGTGGTGTTCAGAAAGGAGAAGGATTCCTACCTTCCAATGACTGTGACGACAGGGATAGAGACGAACGACATGATACAGGTAGACACGGACATCAGTACATGGAAAGTAGCGTCAAATGCCTACTATTTAATTGATAGCGAAAGCTTTATCAAAACAAATAACTAATTGCAACAATTGAAGATATGGAAAGGAAAAGTTTTTTAAAAGCAGTTGCGTTAGCTTCAATTGCGCCGGCAGTGTTTCTGGCAGCGTGTTCAGATGCAGGGAAAAAAGAAGCTTCCGGGGAAAACAAACAAACATATACCTGCCCGATGCACCCGCAAATCGTGCAGGACAAACCCGGTACATGCCCCATCTGCGGGATGGATCTCGTTCCGTTCGACAAATCCAATAAGGACGCTTCGCTTACGCTGGGAGAAAGCCAGATAAAACTGGCGAATATTACCACGATGGCCGTAGGAACGGGCGCGTTGGCGAATTTTCGCCAGCTAAACGGCAGGCTTGCAACCGATCCCGAAAAGACCACTATTATCTCCAGCAGGGTTCCGGGCCGGATTGAAGTAATGTATATAAAGGAAACGGGCGTAAGGGTAAATAAAGGACAACCGCTTTATAAAATATACTCTGAACAACTGGCAACGCTCCAGCAGGAGTACCTTTTGACTGTGGCGCAGGCGAAGCAATTCCCGGAAGACGCTCAATTTCAGCAGATCGAAAAGGCGGCTCGCCAGAAGCTGGCCCTGTACGATCAAAGCGACGCGCAGATCAACCAGTTGGTACAGTCAGGGAAAGTCAGCGCGTTCGTGACATATCCGGCGCCCTACGGCGGTATCGTTTCGGAGCTTACCGCAACGGAAGGGCAATATGTGTCGGAAGGAGGATCGGTCATGCGACTGGAGGCGTTCGACCAGCTTTGGGTCGAAGCCGACGTCTATCCTGCGGAAGCGTCCTTTGTCCGCATAGGGCAAACTGTCAAGGTTGTTGTTGCCGGCTGGGAGAACGAACCGCAAAACATGACGATCCAGTTCATCAATCCCTCCCTGCAAAGCGGCAGCCAGTTGCTGCAGGTGCGCGGAAGCATTCCCAATCCCGGGAACAGATGGCAGCCTGGCATGCAGGCGAATATTCAGCTACCGCTTAAAAGCAAGGGAGATGTGCTGAGCCTGCCGATTGATGCGGTGATCCGCGACGGTAAAGGCGCGCACGTTTGGATCGAAAAAGAGAAGGGGAAATTCGTCCCGCGGATGGTAAAAACCGGCATGGAGGATTTCAACCTGGTGGAAATTACCGAAGGCCTGAAAGAGGGCGACGTTGTTGTGATAACCGGTGCGTATCTGCTCTACTCGGAATATATTCTGAAAAAAGGATCCGATCCTATGGCTGGCATGGCTGGAATGTAAAAAACAATCTAAAAAATAAACTGAAAATCACATGAAACACTTTTTGAAAACCGTTGCCGCTCCCGTGTTGGCTATCGTTCTACTGGCCGCATGCGGAAATGCCGAAGAGAAGAAAGGGCAGACCGCCGCGGATTCCACTGCCTCGGCTGCGACACACGATCATGCGGCGATGCAAAGCGAACCTGCTGCCGCCAGCATACAACTGAAAGACGACAAACTGAACGCCGTTTATCAGCATTATGTTCATCTGACGCAGGCATTGATCAAAGGTGACGCAAAAGAAGCCCGTCTTGCTGGCAATGCTATCGAAACTGGCGCTGCGGCTGTTGCCGGAGGAGAAGCTATCAAGGCTTCCGCCGCGAAAATTACCGCGTCTTCAGATATCGAGGAACAAAGAGCGGCCTATTCTACACTCAGCAACGAATTCATTTCCCTCGTGAAAAAAGTTGGGGTAAATAATGGTGAGCTGTATGTAGACTTTTGCCCGATGGCGCTGAATGATAAGGGAGGATACTGGATCAGCAACAACAAGGCTATACAGAACCCTTATTTCGGTGATAAAATGATGACGTGCGGCGAGGTAAAAGAAACAATTCAATAAAACCGGAGCATACAAACAGCTATAAAATTTTCGCATGTCCAAGATCAATTCATTTTTCAGCATTTGCCTGATGGCCTTGCTGCTTTGCGCCGGCTCAAACCTGAAAGCCCAATCCGGAGAAGTATGTTATAATCCAAACTTGGTGAAAGACACCAGCAAGCGCAGTATCAAATCGGCGGCCGCAGGGCTGATCGGTTCTGACTCCATTCATATCACATACCATTCCCCCGGTGTACGCGGACGGATCATCTGGGGCGGGCTCGTGCCATTCGGCGAGGTTTGGGTTACCGGTGCGCATGATGCGACCACAATCGAGTTCAAAAAAGCACTGATTATCGATAAAAAGCTCGTTCCGGCAGGGAAATACGCGCTTTTCACCATCCCCGGCAAAAATGAATGGACGGTTATCATTAATTCCCGCTGGCAGCAGCACCTGGCATCGGAATATGATGAAAAGGAAGATATCGTGAGGGTTGCCGTGAAACCGAAACGCCACAACTTAACGGAAAGGCTTCAGTACTATATCGAGCCTGGCGCCGGAAATTCCGGTAAAATCGCCATGGCCTGGGAAAAAATCCGTATCGAATTTCCCGTAACCTTCAAAAAATAGAGCATGCAAGACGAGCACAGCCACCAGGGGCATCATGAACACCATGACCACCAGCATAGCAGCCACCGCCCAGATCCGGCTCCGGACGGCAAAAGTTCCGCGCATGCAGGGCACGGTCATGCAGGTCACGACCACGCAGCGATGACCAATGAAAAGTCCGCCCACCATAAACAGCACGACAGTACCTCCGGGCACGACGAGCACGCTGGGCACCACACGGAGGGCTTCCTCCAACGGTTCTGGATTTGCCTTGCGGTCACGATACCGGTACTGCTGCTGTCGCATATGATCCAGGAATGGCTTGGCTTTACTTTTACGTTCGCCGGTGACAAGTATGTGCTGCTCGCCCTGAGCAGCTTTATCTTCTTCTATGGCGGATGGCCCTTCCTAGTCGGAATGATAAGGGAATTGAAGTGGAAGAATCCGGGCATGATGACGCTGGTGGCAGTTGCCATTACTACAGCCTACCTGTATAGCGTGGCGGTTGTGCTCGGCCTGCGGGGGATGGATTTCTTCTGGGAACTGGCCACCCTGATCGATATCATGCTGTTAGGGCATTGGCTGGAAATGAAATCCCAAATGGCAGCTTCCCGCGCGCTGGAATCTTTGGTTGCGTTGCTTCCGGCCGTGGTGCACGTAGAACGGAACGGCCAGGTTACCGACATTTCGCTCCAAGATCTGCAAAACAAGGACGTTATACTCATTAAACCGGGCGAGAAGGTCCCGGCAGACGGTATTATCCTGGAAGGAAGCTCAGACGTCAACGAAAGTATGCTTACCGGCGAAAGCGTTCCCGTCAATAAAGGTAAAGACGCAAAAGTAATCGGGGGCGCGGTAAATGGGGACGGCGCCCTGAAAGTTCAGGTCACCGGCGCGGGAAAGGATAGTTACCTCAACAAGGTGATAAACATGGTGCAGTCCGCTCAGGGCGCCAAATCCAATACCCAAAACCTCGCCAACAAGGTGGCGAAATGGCTGACGATCATTTCCATCAGCGTCGGGGTCGTAACCTTCATCGTCTGGCTGACGGCGGGCCATGAGCTTTCCTTCGCCCTCGAAAGAATGGTAACCGTAATGGTAACATCCTGCCCCCATGCACTGGGTGTGGCAATTCCGCTAGTCGTGGCAATTTCTACCACGCTGTCTGCCGTACACGGGCTACTCATCCGAAACCGTACCGCTTTCGAAAACGCCAGAAAGCTGACCACCATTATTTTCGACAAAACCGGCACCCTTACCAAAGGTTCCCATGAAGTACAGCGGATTATCCCATTGAGTCCGCAATACTCGGAAGACGAGATATTGCAGTACGCCGCCGCGATCCAGCAGAATTCCGAACACCACATCGCCCATGGCGTAATGAAGAAGCTGAAGGAGAAGAACCTCGCGCTTTGGAGCTCCACCGATTTCCGGTATATGCAGGGGATCGGGGTAACCGGTAACGTCAATGGCAAATCCGTCGTAGCGGCAGGCCCCAATTACTTCAAACAGCAGAACATCGTCTTGCCGGACATCCCCGAAGATGTGGATCAATCCACGGATACGGTGAACTTCGTCCTTATTGGCGATGTACCCGCCGGGATTATCACCTTTGCCGATGCAATCCGCGAAACCGCCGCTGAAGCCATTGCCGACCTGCGAGCTATGGGAATAAAATCCTTCCTGCTGACGGGGGATAATGAGAAAGTGGCCGCTGCTGTTGCCCGGAAGCTCAATATGGATGGATATCTGGCGAACGTGCTGCCGCATGAGAAACAGCAGAAGGTCAAAGAATTTCAGGATAAAGGTGAAGTTGTAGCGATGACGGGCGACGGGGTGAACGATGCCCCGGCTCTGGCGATGGCCGATGTGGGCATTGCAGTGGGATCTGGAACGGATGTTGCGGCGGAAACCGCAGACATCATCCTGGTGAACAGCGACCCTAAAGACGTAGTTCAGATGATTTCATTCGGTAAGGCAACCTACCGGAAGATGATTCAAAACCTCGCCTGGGCAGTTGGGTACAACGTCATTGCTATTCCACTTGCCGCGGGCGTCCTTTATCCCAATTTTATGCTGAGCCCGGCTATGGGCGCCGTTCTGATGAGCCTGAGCACGATCATCGTGGCAATCAATGCAAAATTATTAAAAGTAAAATAACACAAGCCAACCATTAACATTGTTTCCTTAAACTACAAAATCAACAAAAATGAAAAAGAACATCATTGCCGCCCTGGCGTTATCTATGGTCATCTTCGCAGCCTGTAACAACAGCGGCACAAAGTCTGATGACGGACACAACCACGACTCCGCAGCTACTGCAGGGGAGGCTATGAAACATGAAGCGCCATCAGATGAAAGCATAGCAGAAATTAAGCCTCAGTTCGCCGATGTAGACGGGAAAGTGGCCGCTTCGCTGAAACCTGTTTTTGATCATTATATTCATGTTAAAAACGGGCTTGCCGCGGATAATGCATCTGAAGCAGCTGCTGGCGCAAAAGCCATGGATGAGGCGCTTGCCAAAGTCGACAAATCGGCTATGACGCCTGATCAGCAAAAGCTTTACACTGAAAATGAAGAAGATTTGAAGGAGCATGCCGATCATATCAGCAAGAACGGCGGTAATATCGAGCACCAGCGTGAACATTTCGTACAAATGAGCGAAGATGTTTACGCGCTGGCCAAGGGATTCGGCGGCGGACAGGCGCTTTACCATGACTTCTGTCCCATGTACGATAACAACAAGGGTGCGATGTGGCTCAGCGAATCAAAAGAGATTAAAAACCCGTACTTCGGAGACAAGATGCTTACCTGCGGTACTATCAAGGAAGTAATAAAGTAATTCAGATCATCACGATACGATTGTCAAACTCCCGCGAATCGGTAAAACGCATGTTCGCGGGAGATTTGGCTTCGCAACCGGAGTACACATGAAATATTTGCGATACTTACTGCTGATGCTTTTGTTTGGGTTTATCGTAATCCAGTTTTTCCCGCCTGCGCGGAACCAATCTGGCGACGTAATCTCTTCGGAAGATGTAACGATGTTATACTCCATGCCAGACGAGGTTCGTACTATTCTGAAAAATTCCTGCTATGATTGCCATAGTAACAACACCCGTTATCCCTGGTATGTTAAAATTCAGCCCGTAGGGTGGTTCATGGCCGGACATATCAAACATGGAAAAGAAGAATTGAACTTCAACGAGTTTGGCACATACTCAGTTAAAAGGCGGCGCAATAAGCTGAAAAGAATGAAAGAGCAGGTGGAGGAAGATAAAATGCCGCTGAAATCATATACGTTAATGCATGCTGATGCAAAATTGAGCGAACATCAAAAGAGCACACTGATTAGTTGGATTGATAGCGTTTCCGTAAAGTAATTGTGCTGAATATTTCATGCAATTACGACATTTTTACATTGTTTGTTAACCTTCGCTTCAGTGTTTACGCTGAATAATACGCCAATCTAACTACTAAAAACCGAACAAAGTACGCATTACCCCAATCTAAAATTAGAAATAAAAAACACGGGCATAAATTTCCCCCAGCGCCACCTCGGAACGCCAACGGGTAGTCCGCAACTTTTTCTAATTCTACGTTATTGATAGACTTCCGTCTTCGCGGAAGGAAAAGAATTTATCAGGCGCGATAATTAAGTGATCTACAAGCTCGATCTCCACTATTTTACACGCTTTGCTTAACTGATCCGTCAATCGGATATCCGCACGGGAAGGGCGGATGTTACCCGATGGATGATTATGTGCGACGATGATTTTTGTTGCCATCGCTTTTATCGCCAGAAGTAGTATCATCCGAATGTCAACAACAACGCTCGTCCGACCACCTTTCCCGATGGAAGATAGGCCAATAATACCGGCAGAATGGTCGAGAAGTAATACCTTAAACTCCTCCAACAGGAATATTT
Organism: Chitinophaga rhizosphaerae; assembly: GCF_003958645.1. Lineage (GTDB taxonomy): Bacteria > Bacteroidota > Bacteroidia > Chitinophagales > Chitinophagaceae > Chitinophaga > Chitinophaga rhizosphaerae. The sequence goes on along the minus strand of NZ_RXLO01000010.1, from coordinate 63,028 downwards.
CTGCCGTATTCCATGAACGGATGAAGCAACCGAACGCATAATCTATTGAATTACATGTTTCCCTTTGGCCAGGCGCCACCTTGGGTAAGTATTTCAGGATAATTTCAGGAACCTGGAAGCTCCTTCGGGTATTTACTGCCATAGTACAAAATTTAAACAGCCGGGCAAATTCGCCCGGCTGTGCTTATAGATTATTGAGCATTGCGTTTCCTTTTTAACCGTTCTGATAAACGGTTAAGCTCATGCGTGCGCGTTGCGACCCTGTCTACCCGCGCCTCCGCAACTTCCTGCTGGGCCCGCTCGATATGTGCCACATCAACGCCACTGGCAATGGCGGCGCTCCGGAGGAAATACGCCGGACTGTTCTGGAGATATTGGCTGCTCATGGTACAGGTCAATGCCAGTCGCACCATATAGCAAAACTCAGCATCCGTTAACATGCCCAGCGCCATATGTAGATAAGCCTCGGGGGCTATTTCGGTATAGCCCATCTTTGTCTCCAGCAATTCATCAATCACAAGGCGCCGATGGAAATCCAGACGTTCATAAACCAGTAACCTGACTGAAAGGGAATCTTCCGCAGTCACCGGCAGGTTTGCACCCTGTTCAGTCACATGTTGCCCATACTTATCGTAAATATCAGTCCGTATCTTCCTGATATCCAGTTCCTTTGCCCGAACTTCACGATCGTCGATCCTTTCGATTTCACTTTCCAACATTTCCGGCGTGACCGTCTTGTTTTTGATGGCTTCCTGTACCGCCTTGGCAGTTTGCTTCACGGGCGTTGTTCTTTTTCCAACGATGAAGTATTGTCTTTCAATGGCATTTTCTCTCACTTCCAGCCCTTTCTGATAGCCTCCACTCTCAATTTCTTCCAAGAATTCAGCGTGGGCTTGCTGATATTCCTCCATCGCATTTCCATACTGTTTATCGCCATTTTCAAAAACATCGTCTTCATCATCGTACTCTTCTTCATTCTCGTTGGTGTAGTCATCGCGGTTTGGCATTTCCGGTTCTTCAAGGCATGTAATTTCATCGGATTTAATTGTCATAATGCCTTCGAATCCGGCGAGCATAGACGTTATGCGATCCGACGTATACGGCCGGATGATGAAAAAGGCGGGCTGAAATTCCTCTACGGACTTCACGACTTTCAGCCGGAAACCTTCGTCGGACTTCCGGATAAAACAACCGCTGTTCATGCACTGACGTTCTTTTGATAGGTCGGGAAAGAGAGTCTGAAGGTAGGCGCTATTGAAAGGGCAGTTCCCACAGGCACCAGCATCTGGCAATAATTCACTGTCTTCCGTATCAAAAGTTGCATTATTCAGATTACAGCGGTATTTCTTCAATTCTGATTCCAGGTTCTTTGCCGGCAGATATGAATTTGATTGCCAGTTTGAGAAATACTCGGAAAAGAAATCCTCCTGGGCCTCTTCCGACAAACTGGCTATTTGGAAGGCATCATTTGTCGAAATCTTCCCGCTGAGGAACACTTCCTGAAAATCCTTAATCAAGGTGAGCAACTTTAAGCGTGCATACACAAAAGTGGCAGATTTGCCCAACCGGGAAGAAATCTCGTCAATCGACAGTCCCGCATCTCTCATAATCTTAATTGCAAGCGCGATATGCAGCGGATGTGGATCTTCTCGCTGAAGATTCTCCGCCAGTTGTATTTCATTAACCTCAGCATCATTGTACTCCCTCACAATTGCGGGCAGCTTCTTGATACCGGCCAACAGCGCCGCACGCAGGCGGCGTTCACCGACAACGAGTTCATATTTCCCCTTTACGGTTCGGATCGTAATCGGTGAAATAATGCCGTGAAGCGCCAGCTCATGCGCAAAATCCTGTAAAGCACTTTCGGAATAAAGCTGCCGGTGATTCTTCGGATTGAAGGATATATCACGGGCTTGCACCTGAATGACTGTAATTTCCGATACGGGTGCTGCGGCTTTGCTCACTTTGGTGTTTTTTGGGGCGGATGCTTCCGCAGATGTTTTCCTTATCGTTCCTTTAGTATTTTTCATATTATATTTTTTTGATTAACAACTGTAATTTCCCCGGCGCCTGGCGCCGGGGCTTTTCAACTCATCCTGCCGGGAGGAAATCCTTAGCTTGCCACTCTGCCCAACTGGACAACTGCCTTTGCCATGCGGATTCCCTGCGGCACCACCGGAAACCGGCTTTTTTAAGGCGAGTACGTGTTTCTTCGTCCGGCTTCGACGGAAAAAATATCTGAACCCGATTAGCTACAACATTCCGGAGGATGCGCACGCCACCTTTCTCGGTTTCCTCGTTCTCCTGGCCGTCGTATCTTTTCAGCAACGCGATCCTGGTTTCTATACGTTTCATTTCCGCTTTAGCATAAGGCAGCCGATAGTGCGGGAAACCCACAGGATTACCATTCTCGTCGTGCAATTCCTTCCAAAGCTCCTCTGAAGCCCCGTCAAGCTGGAGGAAAGCGGCCATATCATGCTTTCTTACGCACTTATTCGCCGCTTTCATGAAAGCATGGTGCGCACTGAGGCGCGCCAGTTTATCCTCCAGTTTGGAAATCGCCTCCGGATCATCGGAAGAAATGGCATCATTACTCTCTATGATCTGCGCCTTTTCCCGGTAGTATTCCGCCTGTTCAGCGGATTTGAAGGCTTTACCGAAAGTGTTGTGGATTCGGCCGCGAAACCGGCGATCTCTTTTTTCGGAATGATGACCTACGAGAATCGGCTGGCCCATCGGGATTACCGAAGCCATTTTGTTTGCATGATCGTAAAGCTGATCGCTTTCCTGTTCCTTTTTCCTGGCTAACTCCAGGGCACGCGTGATGCGGTTTTGCTTGCGTTCTTGATAATCGTGTTTCATAATCTCAGATGTACCACTTTACCGGCGGCACTCCCGTTTATTTGGTGAATGTTCATGCAGAGCGGAGTAGGCTTTGCTTCAATGCCTCTATCAGTTTGATCTTTTGGAGTAGATTCAGCTCGAGGGCCGTAATGGCCTGTAGTCGATCCATATAGCGGTTGATGTTGGAAAAAGCCGCCATCGTAGAAACGATAGCGGTTTTCATAACCCCAATTGAAATGTATTGCACACAGGTGCCGCGGAGATATTGGCGAAACGCCTTCGCCTGCCACATTCCGTAGATGCACCAGTAATATTTGTAGAGATCAACCGGATCGCAGAACAACACGTAGCTATTCCGCCAGGGCTCAAATCCAGGTTTACCGGTGTTCATTCCACGTGAAAGCAGATAGAGGCTACCGGGCTGGGCGGCCGAAGGATTGTAAGTTTGAAGTGTGAAATCTTTCATATTCTTTATTTTTTTGCGGCGTCAGCCGCGGTAAAACATTCTGGAAAGGGGAAAGAGTAAAAAAGAAAGGCATCTATGAGTCGCGGGAGTTGGACATTGACAAATCGCGGAGCTATAAAAGAGAGCGGGGCATAAAAAAGGCCATGCAGTCGCTTTTCTGCATGGCCTTTTTTATGCCCCAAAGCCGAGCCCCGTGTTTATGGCACTCCGCGATTTTTCAATTCCAAACCCCGCGACTATCTTAGCCGCTCTTTTTTACTCTTTCCCCTTTTTGGATGCTTTATTTTTATACTACTTCAGGCTGAAACACTTTCTACGAGAGTTTCCGATAGGTTGTATAAAAAACGAATGGTAAGTTAAACAGGAAAAATGCCGATGAACGGAGCGTCGCAACGGACGCTCAATTGATATCCACTGCCGGCCCCCAAAAAAAGACCACACCGGGAAGCCTATTTGCCAATTTTCCTTTTCTTTTTATCGACCGTAGGCGTATTTCCTATATCACTCAATACTCGCAATCCGTTTTCCAGGCTAGCCTTCGCGCCCGAATTCTTCTGTGGAGTGCTCGCGAAGGCAAGGCGGCGTCCATGTTCGTCATATATTGCCAATGCCCGGCTCTGCGGCGCCGCTTGTATTTTACAACGAACTCCGCGACCATCTATCTGAAGCTCAACGGATCGCGCCTGCCCTTCCCGTAATGCCCGGATCAGGTTCGTGGATTGGGTAGCAGATAAGGGTCTCAAAGGCAACTTTTTCAATTCCGCTTCCAAATCGAAAGAGTGAATGATTAAAGGAACCTGTCCCGGCAGATGCTGTCCTTCTGTGTCCAGGGAATACCATTTCTCGTGCCCCTCTTCGATATGGGCAACAAAGCCGCCGTTTACCAAAGCAGCCGCCTCCGGTGCGGAAAACGACTTTCCCGCATACAAGTCAAAAGATTGCTGAACCGCTCCGGCAGGGCGGTTCAGCATAGACTGTAGGTCTGGCCGGGTGGCGGCATCGAAGGACTGGAAGTAATAGAAATCACTTCCCGGCACCTTCGCGAAATGTAATACGAACTCGGTATTCTTACACCTTGCCGGGTCTGCATACCTGAAATGAAACTGCGGCATCTCCTGAGCCATCATCTTTCTCAGGATCGTTTCTACCGGAAGTCGGAACCCGCGGTCATTCAACGACTGCTGTACAGCATGGTGGTTCAGCGTCCGCAATTCGTTACGCATCGTGTGCCGGATCTGTGTTTCCATTTGCCGAAAGCCCTGGCGCCGTTGCAGCAATATGTCCCGCAGAAAAATGGAAACCGGATGATAAATTAGCTGCCTCAACGGCGTCGGGTATTTTATCGCGCTCATCCGCCTAATCTGATGGCGAACAAACCGGAGGGTGCTGCGCTCGGCCTTCGAGGGGTGCGGGTAAGCCGCCGCTGTGATACCCTCATAGAACCGAATTTTCAAATCAAGTCCCGAAGCGTCCTGTTTCCAGCCTGCCGGGTTGGCTGCGATAGATTGGGCCTCCTGAATCGCGTAGAGGGAAAGAGCCTCGGCGACACGGTTCACCGGGCCGGTTTGTGCAAAATTCATGTACCAGATTTTAGAGTAATGGCCTGGCCTTGAACAGATGCCGGTTCCGTACTTCCATCTGAATATTCCGTCCGCCGTCCTTTTCGTAGATTTCGAACTGGAACTTCTTCCCTTTGGGTATAGTAAACCGCTTTACTACAAAAACGAGCTCAGCAGTTGAATGGCCGGGAACCATCTTACTCCCGGCGGTAATATCCGGTGCAAGCTCTTGCTGCTGCGCGGTTGCACGTTTTACCTGGCGACCGTCAGAAATATACATGCGGGTGAAATCGATAAAGTATGGAAGAGAAGATTTGTTCCATATGCGATACCGGAAATAAAGCCTGTCCTGGTCGAAGTGGATCGATAGCAACCGCAGGCGAAGCTGGTGCTTTCTTGCCGTTTTTCTGAAAAAGGGCTGTCCAGCTTCAACCTTACACAACCGTAGCTGGGTATCGGGCATGCCTTCCTCCATTTCGGGGAAGATCAGTGGCATATGCTGCGCCACCCGGCCTGTCGAAGCAGCCAGGCGTGACAAATCGAAGGTGCCGCCGCTACCGGCCCCAAAGGAAATTTCAAAGGAATACAACTTCCCGTCCGCAGTAAAGACGTGGAGATTGGACGGCTCGAAATCCATGCGGGCGGCTTTCACCTTTAACACATTGCCGACGCCTGCCTGCCGGCTTACGATTATGTCCTGTCTTCCTCTGTCAGCATCCTTGATAGGCGCGGGAAAAATCAGCACGGTCGTTTTGTTGTAGCCTACGGAAAGCGAATAAGGGGTGATCGCCGTGCTGGAGGGAAGTTCCACCATTTGGGCTGACGCATTTCCGAGGGTCAGCAGGAATAACAACGGTAAAATGATGCATTGTTTCATATAAGATGATTTACTGGTTAAAAACGAGTGTTTACCAACATGACTTTGTGATTGGCTTTGAGCGTGGCATATGGCGTTTTCGTCTTTTTCGATAACAGGCTTTTAGCGGCCTGAATACCGGATGCGGCTGCCTGTGCCCCCAGGCTGGGGTCCATGTTGTACAGCTCCAGGTTTTGCACCGCCTGGTTTAGCCCCTCACGGCTCGCGTCGCGGGCATCTGCGCCCGGCGCAGATATGCCCGCGATCCCGTCGATATCGAAGACGGTCAGTTTCACCGGTAGCACGGTATTGGCGTAAAAAGCGTGGCGAATATCGAGCTCAACCCTTTCCTTGGCGACAGTGGCCCTTCCGAAGACAAAACTGTTTGCCGGAATTTTGGCGTTGTTGACATATATATCCTGCAGCAGTCGTAACCGGACGATGGAGCCAGTACGTACACGCTGGTCGGCATGTACCGTGGCCGCAATCGTTCCGTTTCCGGGCGGTTGTTCTATGCTTTGAGGTGTAGGTTCTTCGGAAAGCCCATAAAAACCGTTGTCAGTATACTCGCTGGGTTTTGGGCCAGCAACGGTAGCGATGAAGGATTCCAGCGTATCGTCTGGAACAGGCTTTGCATGCCCGGGATTGCGCCCCGGCTGCTGGATTTCCAAAATTTTGTCCAGCATCCCGTCCAAACGCTTTATCTCTACGTCATCAGGCGGGTTTGCGACATCACCCATGAGCTTTTCTAACCGCCCCAGGTCGGCGGAAGTCCGCTTGTCGGACGGAAGAGCAATCGGCAGACCGGCGTTGGGCATGTGAGGCTCTGCTTCCTGTTGGGCCAGGGTCATCTGTAGCCGCTCCAGCACTTTCTCCACCTTCCGTTCGTTGGGGTCGGTGCTTGACGTCGCACGGCGAGTTTCCTGCGGCAGTTGCGGCGGGACATTCACGATTTCAGGTGCAACGCCCTCGACCGGGAACAGAAGGGAGTCTCTGCGAGCTTCCTTCAGTTTGCGGAGGCTGTCCTGGCGTGCTTCCATATATAAATCCAGTTTGTTCTTATACCGATCGTCCAGCTTGGGGCCGGGCAGGTCTGTATTGAAGGCACTTTTCCCGGTTTTTTCCGCAGGAGTGCCAGATTCCCGCAAAAAGGTAAAAAGGTAATAGAACCCCAGCGTCAGCACGAACGCCGCTACTGGCAATAACTTCAGTAGTTTACTGATGTCGAGTTTTGAGAGTGGTATGGAAGTCATGGTAAAAGGTTTTTGTTCTGAATCGAATCGAGCGAAAGTGCCTGTGGCAGCGGCGCCTGCAAGTGCTGGAGCCTTTCCTGCCTGATCGGCGGGCGATGGCTGTTTCTCGGCGAAATCACCCCGGTAATTGCCAGGTGAAGGAAACAGGTTCCGGCTACCAGCGTGAAGCACAGTAGCATCGTTTGTTTTTGCCTAACAGTAAAAAGTTGCTCACTGCGCCGGAGGTAGCTCGCCAGCGTCTTGAGCCAACGCCGACCGTTCTGGCGTTCCGGTGCAAGAGGAACTTCATCGTGCCCGCGGATGATGTTTTGGAGAATTTTCATCGGTGCATGTCTTGGTTTGAAATGATCCGCCATGCGCCAATCAGCATACCCTGCGGGTTATTTTCGCTGATTGCGGCGGTTTCTGTTATGGTGCCCGTGGTGATGAGCGAGCGGACGATGGTGGAGGTGGCGCGAACGATCTTCAGCTTTCCGTAAAAAGCAAAACGGACTGGACTTGCATTCACATCAACCGCAACGCTGTCGGCTTCAACAAACTGGTTGATGTTTCCGGAAACGATCCCGGTGTAGTAGCCTGACTCCTGGAGGTTGTCATACTCCTTTTTTGCAGTCGCGTCGGCCAAATACAGCGCCCGCGTGACGCCTCGGCGGATAGCTTCTTCGTCGGGAGAAGCGGTAAAGAAAAAATGATGGAAATCACGCACATGGTCTTTCACCCTTATTTCCAATACGCGCCTCTTATCCGTGCCTGTTGCCTCCAACAATTTGCCGTTGGCGAGTACATACACCTTCGACCGTTCTTCCCGGACAACACGCACGGCCCAGTATTGGGCCAGCGCGGAGCCAATACCGTTAACGGCAAGGAATAAGTAAGAAAACAGTCTGATGTGCCGGAAAGCGGCATCTACATTTTTGAAATGTTGGAACATAGCCTGGGAGTTTACTTACCTGAGATTTGATTGAATTGATGCCCAGCGTCCTTGTTATAGCCTTCCGAGTTTGCGGCATCCGCCATCGGGTAACGCAATTTGTCAGACGCGCCGGTGTCGGCTGCCGCACTTCCAGCCGCCGACGCCCCGGCTGCTGAAGAGGAGCCCGCTGCGGCTCCGGCGCCTCCTGTACCCGCAACCACAGCGGTGCGCGCCGCAGATTGAAACTTCGATAACAGGGCATTGCCGCCACTGGCGTGCACGATGTAGTTGGCGATCGACGGCACGGTGAAATACCCGACGATGCCGACGACGAGGAACACGATGTAAGCCACGCTGGTCAAGCTATACGTTGCATTGTTTCCGCCAGCGAGCACGGCTTCAATGTCATTCTTGATAAGATTTTCTTGAATACGGGAGATCATGGCACCGAAGAGATTGGCAACGGGAAGCCACATGTATACGTTTATATACCGGGCAAGCCAGACGGACAACGTATGCTGGAAACCGTCGTAAACGCTCAGGGCGAAGACAAACGGCCCCACGATGGCGAGGATGACCAGGTGAAACGTCCGCATGGCGTCGATACAAAGCGCAGCGGCGTAGAAAAGGATCTGGAGTATCTTCGACACAATAAGCTGGACGTAGTAAAGGATCGTTCCTTCGACCTTTCCCCACATCAGGCTCCAGAATCCACGGGAATTCTCTTCACCCGCCGTTTGAGCGTTGAGGTACTTGTAGTATTCCTGCATTTCCTGGTCGCTGGTCTCCGGGCTGCCGGGGGGCAATTCCGCCTTTCCTTTCGCGAGTAACTCATATTCCACACGCATCAGTTCCTTTACAGCGTTGTCGCTTTGGGTGACAAGCTCGTTCGTTGCGTCAACCGTTGGCTGAAGAATACCGTTGATAACGCCCAACACCAGCGGATAGATACCGATCAGCACAGCGAGCACGAAAGGGCGCAGCAACGGGAAAAAATCGATAGGTTCCGCCGCCGCCAGACTCCGGCCAGCGCGGGCTGCGATGTAGAAGATGGCGCCGAAGCCGGCTATGCCCCGCGCGACCGTCGTCAAGCGGCCGCAAAGCGGGATCATATCGTCGTAAATCCGGTCAAGTATATCATGGAGTTTCTGGATATCCGCGTTTCCGCCCGACTGGGCAAGACAAACGGCGGGCAATGCCGCTATTAGCAGCACCAACAGGAAGGACTTTTTCATGGATTTCCTATTTACTGGCCTGGCGGCCGGTTAGCTGTTCTATTTCCTGGAACCTGCCGACCCGTATGCGAGCCACGGAGCCGGTGTTGAGATTGAATTGCCGCAAAGAGGACAAATCGCTTTGCACCGACGCAAAAACGCGGTCAATTGCCGCCATGCGCTCGGCATCGGTCATCCGCAACTTGCCTCCGGTCACGATCAATACCAGCTCTTCGAGGTTCCGTACAGATTTGTCAAAGAGGCCGGCGTACACGCGCTTAATGGCCGAAAGCTCATCAGGAGTAAACATCCCATTTCGTCGGAACCGGGAAAGAGCGGTGCGGTACTCCGCGACGATGATCCGCTGCATCGCGATAATTTCCGGAATGCGCCGATATCGGGCAACGCCGGGGCTGACCGCCATCAGGCCATCCAAAAACAGTTCATGTAGCTTAAAATTCCCCTGGGACAGGTCGCGGACAGCATTGTAACCGCGGCTGAGCACTGTGTAGGCGCGGCGCATGTCAGCCAATATCTGGCGGAACTGATTTAACTTCTCGATGTTGAGCCCCAGTTGAATTACATCATGGGATTGGGCGCCCGCTGGGCGAAACCCCATCAGCACAAGGAACAAAAGAATAGCGGCGCTTTTCATGGCAACAAGGTTTTGAAGTGAAGGTGTTCACGGCTGTTACTGACCGCGGCCGCCGCTGAACGCTCGAAATCATCGGAAAGCTGCCGAATGCGTGCCCGCCGCAATTCCTGCCGGGCAACCAGGTGCCTGACCTGCTCCAGCCGCTCCGCGTCGTTCAATTCATAGCGGCCGTCCGTCAGGAGATCAGTTAAAAAAAGCAGGTCGCGGGCGAGATCGTCGGAGAACTGGAGATATGCGTCCACCAGGATGCTGCGTTTCCAGGTGGGAAAGCCTTCGATAGTTTCCCATCGGGTACGCATACGCCGGCAATGTTCAAACAGAGATGCATAGCTGCCGGCAAGGTTCAGCACTTTCTGATGCCTCCGAATGAAGGGGCTGACGTGTTGCAACGATGAAAAGAATGCGGAATGGATATCGAAATCGCCGCGCTTGATCTGGCCGACAACCTGAAGCCCGCCACTGACAGCCTGATACCCTTGGCGGGCCAAGGACAGGTATTGCTGAAGCGCGGCGATCTGTATTGCCAGATACCTCCGCTGTGTCTGGTTTTGGCGAAGCCATTCAGCGGCCAGTTGGGCCCGCACATTCCCGGCGAGAACCATCAAAAGGAGGATGAGAATAGTTTTCCGGTACATGAGCGTCATTTTATTCCGTATAAGCCCTTTATCCTGTTTGCCTCTTTTGCGCTCCGGGCACGCTGGAGGCTGAGGCCGGCGGCTCGATGCGTTACCCGGCGCAGCGCGACGACATGCCCTTCCATTCGGTCCGCAGCCTCACTTATGATCTTCAGCCGGTCAGCATCACTCATCCGCACGGTGAAGGCATTGACCACATTCAGCACGTCTTCCACGTTATTTAGGCTTTCAGCAAGGATGCCGGAATACAGCGCGTGAAGCTGGTCAACCTCAGCTGCATTAAAATGTCGGTCCTCCCGGATGACGGTAAATGCCCGGCGGTATTCTTCCACCAGCACGCGTTGCCGCTGGACGATCTCAGCCACGCGCCGGTAGTAGGCAATGACGGATTTTACCTTCCACAGCTCGGCGAAGTAGTCCTGGTACAACACCCGCTGCCGCTCCGTCCACTGGCCGATCTCCTCCAACCGCAGCTTCGCCATGATGTTCTCCAGCGCCTTTTGGGCATTTTGAAGGGCGATCGTCCGGTTCTGGAGCCGCTGGATTTGCAAATCCATCGCACGGATCACCTTCTTTACCACGGCGGTAACAACGGGCCAAATCGCATACGTACGGCTGACGGGAACTCCGGTCAGGACGACCAGGAGGGCGAGTGTGATAAAAATCTTCCGTTTCATATCATATCTTTTTTGAACGTATGTCGGCGGCAAGCCGGGAAATGCCACGCCTGATGGAGCCATACCGCGCCGCATATTGTTGCACCAGCAGCTTTTCCCGTTCCTCGGTGGTGTAGCACAGGTATTCTTCGAGGGAGACTTCCGTCCGGTACACCTTGCTGTAAGCGCCCAGGCTGATGAAAATTTCTTTGTACTTCAGGTGCGGATCGTTTGCCTTGTTCATAGACAAGATCAGGCTCCGGTCCCGGTCTGTCAGGCCCAGGGCATCCTGAACTGCCTGGAACTTGTTCGCGTATTTACTTTGGTCGAGCAGGATTTTGATGTCGCTGTTAGCGATAATGGTGTCCTTGATTATCGGGCTGGAAATGATATCGTCGATCTCTTGGGTGACAACGGCCGCCGTACCATAGAACTTCCGGACGGTTTTGAACAGATAGCGGATGTATTCCGCCATTCCGGCACGGGCAATTGCTTTCCATGCTTCTTCGATCAGGATGATCTTACGCACACCCTTCAGGCGCCGCATCTTGTTGAGAAAATTCTCGGCGAGCGTCAAGGTTACGGCTGGCAGCAGGATGGGATGGTCACGGATCGCGTCCAGCTCGTACACGATGAAATTGGTATGGAGCAAGTCCAGGTTCTCCGTCGCATTTAACAGGTAATCATATTCTCCGCCGGTGTAGTATGGCCGGAGCACGTATAGGAAATTGTCAATGTCGAAATGCTTGTCTTTCACGCCCTGCTGGCGCAGTTCCGGGACAAAGACATCGCGGAGGTAGTCGTAAAACGTATTGAAACACGGAAAGACGCCAGGATCGGCCTTCAGCTTGTCGAAGTAGCTCTGCAGCGCGTTGGACAGGGAAATGTATTCACTCCTGGAATACGCCTCGTCGTCCTTCTTCCACAAAGCCAGCAGCAATGACTTTATCGCCTCGCGTTTCTCCGTATCCAGTTGGTTATCTGGAACGAAAAACGGGTTGAAGGATATGGGATTCTTTTCGCTGAACGTAAAGTAGTACCCACCTACGAGGTCGCAAAGTCCCTTATATGAGTGCCCTACGTCCACGACAAGGATGTGGTCGCCGCATTCATTGCAGCTACGCAGGATGTGGTTGGTGGCAAACGACTTTCCGGAGCCGGACGGCCCGCAAAGGAAAATATTCCGGTTCTGAATAAGCCCCCGGTCGAAGGGTTCATAGAATAAATCGACCTGAAGGGGTCGCCCTGTCAAACGGTCGCCGAACCGAATGCCCTGCGCGGCGAGGGAAGTCCGGTAGTTCGTTTCGACGTTGAAAAAACACACAGCCTGCTCGGCAAACGTGTCAAATCTCGCCGTGGATGGTAGTTCCGCCCCGTTTCCCGGGATGCCAGCCCAAAACAAGCACGCCGCCGCCGCCGTCTCCAGCTTTGCTTTACCATCCAGCGCGGCCATTGCGGAGGACACCATGTTCCGGAGTTCCCTGCTCTTCGCCGGGTCATCGTGCCAGGCAATCACATTCAAGTGGGCTTTCACTGGCAATCGGCCCTGACCGATGGCTTCATTGAGGAATGCGCTCGTCGCGTCACGGCTGATGGCGTTTTCACGTGAATAGGCCGAAAGTGATTGCAAACGTTTCCGTTTTGCTTCCAAGTGGCGGAGGGTCCCCGCCGCGTCACCGACAATGATGTACTGGTTGACGATATGATTGCAATGCAGCAACAGGCCTAACGGCGCACCGAAACCGATGGAGAACGGGGTACGCTCGGTGCTGTACTTTTCGTAATTCAGGCGGGGGCCGCACAGGGAAGGCAGGTCATCAGGATCTGCAAGGGAAAAAATGTGCAGGGAGTGTCCCGCTACGCCCAATTCCCCACCAGTATTGAAATCGGCCAATACCGGCATTTGGTCTTCAGCCAATTGATAGCAATATCTTTCGAGCAGGCCTGCACGATTAGGAGAACTGGCCAGGACATCACCGTCCAGCCTCCGCAGCTCCAGGAAACCGCTGTCTTGCAGAACGGCGGCGAACTGGCTGGCCTTTTCGGCAAATACCTCGAAGCGCCGGTCGTCCAGCAGCTCCCGGGCAACAGGAGACGTGCGAAACAAGACGCCTGCCGTCGGCGCTGGGTTCAATAAGGCCGGTGGCACCGTGCTGAGAAAAATGTAACATTCATGGCGCAGAAAGGGTCTTTCCGAAAAATGCCGGTCGCTGGCGTCCATAAGGAAAGAGTCAGCCGAGGCGGATGGCTTGAAACCTTCCTCTAAGTACCAGTCTTGCTTATGAACGATAGTATGTTCCGGCAGTACGCGTATCGCCTTCACAAAAGCGGCATGGAGCGCCTCATAGTCAGCGGAAGACATCGTGAATATCTCCGGCAGCACGACCGAAAAAGCTATGGAAACGCTGCCGGATTTAGCAATGAGAAAATCCTTTTCGATTTTATGAATAGGGAACACGCTCTCCAGCGTTTTACTCTTTTTCATACTTGCGTGAATTGAAGGAGGTGAAGACACTACGCGAGGACGTCGTGATATGCTGCGGCAAACGGGATTGAGCGAGCTTCTTTGCTAGGCCATGCTCGCCGTACCGCTTGCTATACCGTTGAACCGCAACCAACAGCCCATATCCTGCAACCACTACGGCTACGACAACCGGTATTGCCGGTATTCCTGCGATGAAGGCAATTGCACAAAGCAGCAGCAGGAGAACCATGCCCACTGCGAGAAAGAGCAGATACTGCGCCTTTATACCCCGAAACTCGATGCTGCGGTTGACGCCTTTGTTTATTTGATATACTGTTGCCATCGGTAAAGATTTACACGCCGAAAAAGCTCTTCAATACCGTAGCCACAACGACCAGGAAAATGCAGGCACCGAACCAACTCGCGGCCAGCTTCGTCGTTTCCGTATCGCCTTGGCTCCATCGGGTATAGACCTTTACGGCGCCTACCAGCCCAAGTACGGCGCCGATGGCATAAAGCAGGGTTATTCCAGTGTCGAAGTATTCACGGACCATGTCATTTGCTTGTTCGATACCGGCAACACCATCTTGGGCATTAGCGGAAATGCTCGCAGATAAGAGAACGATGGCAATAGCCTGCCAGCGGGCTTTCTGCCCGTATGAATTGAGTAATTTCATGAATTGGAAATTTGGGAGGTGAGGATGCCCTGCCTGTGGGGGCCCGTCGCCGGCGGAGAACCGTTGATCGGCAGGCAGGGCTATGATGGGAAAGTTAATTTGACCATGTGGCCTACGACCACAGTTCCGCCAGTTCCGCTTCCGTAAAACGTAATGCCAGGTCGCGCTCTACAGATACAGCCACATATCGGTTAATGGCATCGTAGAACTCGGTATTCTGGAAAATACCGTATTGGCTTACGATAGCCCGTATCTTCGTGAACACTTCAGCAGGATTGGCGGGATGGCTGGCGATGTTGCCGATAACGGCAGCGATATGATCGATTACTGCTTCAGCTTCCTTCAGGAGAATACTTGAATCGTCCTCCACCAGTTCCAATTCGCCGGAGTTATCTTCTTCTGTAAAATCGATTTCGGGATCTTGAGGCTCGTAGCTGGAAGTTGGAAAGCGATTGCTAAATGAAGGTGCCAGGGGCTCCCTGAAGCCAGCCGTCTGAACGACTGGTACGGGAATTTCTTTCTTACTGAACGCTTTTGCCCTGATGAAAAAAAGATAAACCAGGACATATGTAATGCCCGAGAGAAGCAGGGCGAGCAGTACCGGTGAAAAATTGATAGATGCCATACAATTGTATTTTGATTATGAAATAAATTGTAAGGCAAATGTGCGATCCACTAAAGCTCATTTTTCATAGTCTAAATCCTAGTTGGGTAATTTTATTTTGAATTTTTCACCATCTTTGGAATAGTTATCTTCAAAAACAAAAAATCCGATGGATGACATAACCGTACGGTACAACTTTAAGTATGATTCCGTAATAGTAATTCAGTCGCTTCTTCCAAATGAACCAGAAACCGGAAAAGAGCTTTTCAATGACATAACTAGAAGACGTTGTGAGCGCAACGGCACGCGGGCACATTACATTTCCATTCAGACTAAAAACGAATTCTTCCAAGAACTATATGCCATAAAAGCGCAAGTAATAGCCGGAACAGTATCTCCCATTTTGCACATGGAAATACATGGAGGTCGAAAAGGTTTAGAATTAGGAAATGGAGAAGTAGTTTTATGGGAAGAGCTGGCGGGAATTTTCAGGGAAATGAACCGGGCATTGAAGAATGGGTTAATCATTTCTTTGGCGACTTGTCAGGGGGCATACATGTACAAGTTAACTGACATTCAGCAGACTGCACCGTATTGGGGATTCATAGGTCCAAAGGATATTATTAGAAACGAAAACTTCACGCGAGACTTCAGTGGTTTTTACGACCTTTTGTTAGAAACACACGATCTTGGAAAGGCCCTTGACGCACTTAACATCAATAATGAAACCTATTTATATGCATTTCTTACTGCTGAGATGATTTTCGATTTGGTCGTTGAAGAAATTAATAGAAGGCCAAAGGAAAAAAGCGTGGAAACTTTTAGACGGCTTTTTTCGCGGACAAAAAAAGCATTTCCCGAACTAAATAGATATCAAAGGAGACAACAATTAAAGCATAATCAAAATGTGCACAACAGAAGTGTTTTCTTGGCGAAACTAAAAAGAGATTTTTTGATGAAGTGATGTTACCTTTTATTTCTCCGTATTCGGTTTCTTTCCTCTACTGCATCAATATATAGCAAATACTTACTTTTAATCCATTCCAAGGCTGAGGCTAGTCCTTTCTTTCTGCGAAGGATTTCCTGGAACGTAATTGTATGGGCTTTCAACTCAATATAAAACACCTTTTCGCAATACCGTGTAATCGCTTCGACCGTCGCATCCCCGTTATTGAATACCTTCGCTGCATAGAATGCATAAATGATCTCGATCAAGCTGGTTTTTGATTCAGTCCATTGAAGCGGGGCAACGCCATCCGACTTCACCTGCTGAGAATTTCCGGAAAGTTCCTCTTCAATAGCGTCATTTACATAAACCCTTAACCGCTCATTCGCCAAAACAATTGCTATTTTAAGTGAATGCGGTGTACACTGCTGCCTGTCGATCACCGCTGCATAAGTATCGGTATAAAACTCCTCCATTTTCGGGTTACGGAGAAAGAACTCCTGATCGCGATGCGTTTTTCCACTTCTGTAATATTTATAAAAATCAAGGTGATGAAAGAAAAAATCATCGATCTTTTTTATTTCATGCTCAAGGTATTTCACCCGGCTCTTCGATGAGCCAGGGAAAGTGTGGCATTGAATCGAATAAACTGTACTATAATAAATCCACAGCGCATAAAATTCCGGGTTAATATCCTTAAAAAACCGGATTTCCTCGTCGGTGCTGGTGAACGTGTGTAATCTTACCAATTCTTTGAGGGAAATGAGTGCTTGATTAATATAAACCAGGATCTTTTCAGTGCGGGCCAACGATACCGATGGGTCACGAGATAATATATTGATCTTGGTCTGCAATTCGCGCAGCAGATCATCAGAAGCGGTCAGCATTTTGAATCATTTTAAAATGAAACATAGGGGCACGAAAAAGGGGAAGCATCATTGCCCAGGTTGGGGTGATACTTCCCCCTCGCAGCTGCGATTAAAGCAGCGTAAGGTATGGTAGTTATTATATCAGTTCAATAATAGATAGGCTTTTCCCTGAAACAATACAAATGATTCGATTTGGTCGTCTTTCAGCAAAAAGTACCGTACAAACTTACCTGATGGATCAGTCACAACATACGACCTTTGGCGATAATCGGGTCCGAGGGTCATTATTTGTAGTTTTTCATCAACATCGTTATATGGTATGATCTTCAGATCATCGATTTTGACCCTTTTGACCTGTTCCACCAAATCGGCCACCGCCATGCTGAGGTACATCTTCCTGGTCGCTCTGGAAGCGACTTTTGATTCTTCCGCATAAAAAACCACATACTTTGACACTACGGTATCGATATGCCACCTCGGGCCTGCGATGTAAGTAAGGAACTTCTTAATGATCGCCTGGTCACGCGAAGGCTGGGTAACTGCAAATGCGTGGAAGGTAATCAAACTAAAAATGATAAGAAACTTCACGGTTTTCATAAAAAATATGGTTTAGTTACATTCTCCTGTGTTATCGTCCGAGCGGCCCCGTCCTGAAACGGCTCCGGGCACCTTTTTTAAATCCTCGCCAAAACTACCAGGATTCAATCCTGATCCTACGAGCCACCATGCCTTTGTTCGTGGAATTTTCAAACCGCAGGCATCGGATACGTCCAGAACAAAATTAGTACAATTATAATTTTCCAGATGGTATTGAGGATTAAAACTCTCAATTATGGAAAGCACTTTTGCTAACGCCTCGCCGGAGATATTTACATCCAGCCTCACGTCATAACTGGCGTCGGAGTCATCGCCTAGCTGGCTTTGGCCCTCTTTCGCGAAAAACGGCGACACGGCTTCAAAAGGATGAAAACCAAGGGTACGCCGCACGATCTGCCCACCGAAATTTTGTTCAATGGTAATATAAGAATGACCGACTTTCCCCTTCACGGTAAACGGCTCATCGCTGCCTGCCTGTGGCTGGTCGGCGTATAGGGTGAGTTTAGCCGCTCCGGTACGATCAAAACAGCGAACATATTTCTTTACGTCTACGATCGGCTTTGTAGGAGGAAGCACGGCGAGCGGCCCGGTGTTTTGACCCGGAGGGGTCGAGCTCCCACCGCAGGGGTTCGTTGATCCGTTGCCCGGGCCTACTGATCCTCCGCCGCCGCCACCAATTCCGCCGCCGCCGTAGCCGCCTTCACCACCTGGGCCACTGCTTCCCCAGCCAGAATCTTCTACCCATATGTAGTTGTAAATGCAGTCTGTACTGTAGACGATATTACCGATACAATTGCCGCGCCCATCGCCAGTACAGGCCATTGTTGTGTAGCAGGTGATCGACATGGCATATCCAGCAGCCTTTACCATCGGCGTAAAGGAACCACCGGACTTACGTGCGCTTTCAAAGTGCTGTCGCTCGGTGCGGGTCATCATGCATTCACCGATGGCTGCGGGCTCGGCATCCGGAAATGCGCGCTGGTTGAATAAATCGGCAGCAATGAATATTGTACGGGCATTCGCGGCGTTCCTTCCGTTATTATATCCATATCGTTCCGGCCTTCGGGAATCAATAACCCGAAAGCGGAAGCGGTCACCCTTTACCATTACCAGCAAGCCGGTAACCCGCTTTTCGTTGGAATTGATAAGAGGTAACATAACAGAAGGGGCACCGGACTGAACCCCAAAGGCTGCGTGCTCCCAGGCAGGAGAGCCAATGGCAGCGATAACGCTATCCATCCAGGGCCGGGCATCTTCCGATACCAAAAGTGAATCTGTAAATGGAACCAGTCGCTCGTCAGCCGTGGCCGGTAGGTTCGTAAAAAGATGACTGGGTTTCTTTTTTTCTACTGTGGAATCGGTTTTTGAGCAACCGATAAGGAAAAGAATAGCTGCTACGGCAAAAATCACTTGCCGCACGGGGTAGGTGTGATATGGTTTCATAGCAATTTTGGTTTATACTAACAAAGCTATGGACGTGAAATGACTATTTTGTTGTCATTTTGCATCATTTTTGAAAGTGAACATCAGCCCGGATCTTACTCAAATAAGACTTACCTATACCTAAATATGATGCAAGAGCCACGTCCGGCACGCGATTCAGGAATTTCGGATAGTCTTTGAACAATGCATCATAACGCTCCTTCGCTGACAGGCAGACCCATTTAGTCCTTTCAATAGCCTGTCGGTAATACAGCTCAGTGAGCTTTCTTCCGATGATGTTGAAATCCACATGCTTTTGATAAATCACCTGCAAGTCGTCCCAGGACAGGGCAATGCAGTCGGTGTCCTCCATCGCTACCAGTCTTTCAAGACTTGGTTGTTGAGAATAGAAACTCTCGACAGCGATGACGATATCGCCTTCGCCCATGAACCAGCACGTCTGTTCCATTCCTTCACGCTGGAAGATGGCACGGACAAGTCCACGCGCGGCGAAAAATACATGACCGCAGGTTTCGCCGTAATCGAGGATCAACGACTTTTTCTTAAATCGGACGGGGCGGCACCTGTCATGGATTTCCTGCATAAGGGATTCTGAAATTTGGGGATGCAGCGCCTTGAAAAGTTGGAACATTTCGGAGAACATCGGTCCCACGATCTCAAACGGGATTTCTTCGACGTCCCCCTTTGCTGCTAAGTAACGCCAAGGGTTCATCAATAAAGAATTAATGGGTGAATAATGGTTTCCTGAAGCGTATTTGTCTTAAATGCTATTGGATTATCTAAATATTTAATATCTGATATCTGATTTCCGATTACATAGTGAATATATTCACTTTTTTCAATTATTCCAAGGGTAACTTGTTATAATTCAATATAAAAATGCCGGCCATTATATAAACGGCCGGCAACCCAAAAAACAAAATTAATCAGCGCTTCTTCTTTTGCCCTTGACTGAGATCTATCGCAGCACCAGCATCCATCGCAATGCTCACTGCTTCGCTCAGGTCCTTCTTTTCGGAAATGTCATCGGACACAAGCTGGAGTGAGTTCTTGGAAGGTAAAGTGATCTTCTGCCCATCCGCGTTGAAGATATCCAGTGAAGTTGTGCGGGGATTCGCGCGGATATAGAGCTGTTCCCGATTTCCATTGATCTTTAAACTTACCGCAACATTATCACCGTTGTAAAGCGACCGTAGCATGTCCTCCTTCATTTCCTGGGTGAGAGAGTTGATATGCGGGAGGTTAGAAAGCTCCTTCGTAACGTTCCATTGAATAGTACGGTCATAAATAGATCGCAGTTCAAACGTTCCGTCTTCCTTCGGCTTATTGAAATTAATTCCCTGCCAACGACCAACGATCTCGTCGCCCTTACGATAGGTATTATGCACATAATTACCATTCATCAAATTGCGTATCTGTTCACGGGAATGGCCTCTCTGCTTATAAAGGCCAAATGTGTGTTCACGGATATTCTCCTCTCCATTCTTTTTGAATGAAACCTCAATTCGATTGGCAAAATAAAACGGCTCCTGATCGGGTGCCAGGTTCTCACCGCGATTCTTTTCCAAAACGATATTGTAGGTAAATTCTCCCACCTTCCGCGTTTCGGCCGCTTTCAATTCGATGGGCTCAATACCCACTTTCATAGCGGCTCGCAGCTTATCATTGAAGATCTCGTTAAATCCTAGCTTTGGCAGGATTTCATCCACCAGATAAGAATAATTCTTTTCTACCATGATGCAAGTTTTATGTTATGAAATAACTACATACTAACCGACGATTTCTTTCCGGAATCCGCCACCGCGGCCTGCATTGCCTGATACTCAGGGCTGCTTTTGATCTTTTCCATTTCCCGTTCGATCAAGTTGTGCACATCCTGCTTTATTCGTCGGAAATTGGCATCAACATCGGCCTTTGACACGTCTCGAATAGCCGGAATCGGCACCTGGGTCTTTTCCCGCGCGCGGGCGGCGTTATGGTCCTTCGCCACTTCGGCATGAAAAGCCTTCAACTTAATTGGATGGCTGGGCTCATCGGCAATGAGGCCGACAAACTGGCCGCTGCTCAGCATTGCGATTTTTGAAGGGGGGACGGCAGTTTCCAACTGCGTGCTCCGGCTCAGGGAAGTTTCCGATGAATTGATCGAAATAGACTCCCGTTCCTGCATGATTTTCCCAATACGATCAGACAATTGGCGGGCGCTGTCGCCCATGACCTGGCCGCTGACGATGTTCCCCGCGATGTTCATGATGACGTCGGCATTCTCCTTTCCATAGTTCTGAACAAGCTGCGACATATCCTGCACGCCCAGCGTGGTCGCCACTTTGTTGCTGCGGGCCGTGGCGATCAATGCGTCGATATTCGGAACATAAATTGTCGGAAATTCATCGAAAATGAGGGAGGACTTGGCTTTTCCTTCCTGGTTCACCAGTTTCAGCATCCTTTCCACGTATAGGGAAAGCACCGCGCCGTATATCTGCCTCTTCGCGGGATTGCTTCCCGCGCAAATTACTTTCGGCGCTTTCGGGTTATTCAAATCAAGATCAAAATCGTTCCCGCTGAGAACATAATATAACGATGGCGATGCCAGACGCGCGATTGCGATTTTCGCGGAGGCGATCTGGCCTTCCAATTGTTCATTTGCTCCCCGCTTCAGCGCGCTGATGAATGGATTGATTAACACGGATATTTCTGGCTCGATAGCCAGCACTGGGAACAGCTTGGTATACTCGATCTGCGAAAGCTCAATGGCGTGAGGAAGCGTGCAGTAGCGTCCACCTTCGTACTTTTTCAGAAACCAAAACAAGGCTGTGCAAAATGTAATGGCCGATTCGACGAAAAAATCGCTTTTTTTTGCCCACTCCTTATTCAATGCCAGCATGAATGTGCGGCTACTTTCGGTGGCATCAGTAATATCCGGCATAAGGTCCGGCGGTAGGGCATTGACCCGATGCGTTCGGTTGAGGTCGTCGAAATTGATAACAACGAATTGCGGATTTACAGAGAAATTTCCAGCGTATTCCCGAAGATAATTGTACGCCATCTGGCTGAGAGTTGGAAACTTGAAATCGAAGACAAACATGCAAAAGCCCTTCATCAAATGTTGCCGGATGATTTCAGAAAAGAAAAAATAGGTTTTCCCACTACCAGGAGAGCCCAGGATCAACGTACCCCGGAAAACGCAAAGTAAATTGATGAAGCTGGAGCGCATTTTCCCGCGAAACTGATACCGGGCCGGCAGGTTCACCGAAAATTCATTTTCGTGAAGCTCTTCGCATTGGGGGAACGATTCACTCTTCTCGTTAAAAATGTCATCCTGAAAACGTAGGCGGAGATATCTGCTCAGCCTGGAACCGGAGTACAATACGGTCAGGAAGGCAACGGAAGATACAAATATGTATGCCCGTAAGACCCAGTTGTGGCCGTTCTGCAGGTGGAGCATCGCCGTGGAAGAATATAGCAGCAGCAGACCTACCGATAAAGCTATGACTACCGGCGGGATTCTCATCTTCTCGTCTTTTCGCCCTTTTGACCCTAACATGCTAACGGCCAACAGCAAGAGCGCCGATGACTTTGATGCCATTGGCGTGCTGAGGAACGGCAAGCGGTGGCACAGGTCATATACAAACCTGTCGAGAATATCGACAGAAAGGCCACTCCCGGCAAAGAGCGGGAAGCAGGATGCGTAAAAATGGATAAGCATTACTACGACCGATCCAAGGCGCAGGAAGTCGAGAATTGATCGAAGTGCTTGTGTATTTTCTCCGTTTTGCATGTTACTCCATATTGAATATGTGTCATTGCTTCCGCCGCCTCTTTTTCCTCTTCAGCAGTTCCGACGGTAGGTATTCTCCTTGCGGATGTGTATCTGTAGTCAGCTCATGGAGGAGCTTTGCGGAGTCGATAAAGAGAAAGTCTGCTGCCACTGGGGCTTGGGCCAACAGTGTGATGGCTGTCGACCCATCGGCATCCAGCCGTAGGGCATGGGCGATTTCCGGAACCCGAAAACCCTCTCCACGAACTGAGATCACAGTACGATTAAGGTGGTCGATCAGGAATAGATCAGGGCTGCCGCCGCTTACGGCCTGGTGGCAGGTAATGCTGGCGCGCTCCAGGAATCTACGGGCAGCTCCAGGTGATCCTGAAGCCAAAACCTTCTCAACCGCCTGACGCAACCGGCGCCGCTTCTGCATTCCCAATACGCGGTTTGCGTCCATCTTTTTTTCAAGCGCGGCAAGCACTGGCCGGCCGTAAATGCTACTCGCCGCGATAGGAATACCAACTTTACCGCCCTCGCTGTCCACAATCGAAAAGGTCAGCCCCCGATGGCTCCAGCATCGGCTCCCAGGTAATCCGGGGTCTGCAATTACATTGTAGTACCTCAAAACGGCATTCAGTTCCTCTAGTGAGGCGTATCGGAAAGTGGAGGTTATTTCTCGGACGATATTGGAAATAGCAGCTTTAGTCTCGGCTTTGCCGTATGTTACTGGTGTCATAACCGCAGGGAGATCGACCCGTTGGCGGCGACCTTCGGCCACAACCAGGCCATAGATTTGCTCCAGTGCCTTCCTGGCGGGCTCCGATTTCTCCCGTCCGATGTTATGAAGGCTGATTGCTTTACCATCTGTTCGGATATTCGTTGTAACGATATGGATATGCGGATGCCCCGCATCGTGATGCTGATAAACCAGAAATGGCTGGTCCGCGAAACCGATCCGCTGCATGTAATCGGCGGCGAGATACTGGAGCGTACCAAGCACCAGTTGTTCGCCAGGAGCAAAGTTGAGTGAGATATGAACGGTGTTTGTTTTCACCTTTTTATTTCTTTTGATGAGTGAATCGAACCGGGCGAGTTTCTGCCAGACTGCCAAATCGTCTGCATCGCATCCGAAGCGGGAAGAAAGGATCAACGTCGCCTTTCCCTCGGCCAACTTCGATTCGTTGTAATGCAAAGCAGACTTTATCGACCTGCCGCAGGATATTTTGGCAACCATACTTTAGCGATATGCGTGACGAGTTCCAGAAGCCGGTCGATCTTGGGTTCGATTTTTTCGTACCGGTCTAAGGCTGTTCTGGCGTAAAAAGCCTTCCGCTGTGGTTCAGGGTATGTATTGAAATGTTTTGTTATCTGATTTATATTCACGCCGATGGCACGGATTTCTCCGCGAAGGGCCGCAAGCTCCTCCATCACGGTATCGAGGCTCCGATCATAAGTGATTGTCCTGATGACGCGGTTGTGAAGAATGTCGCGGATCAGCCCGGCCATTTCGTTATGCTCGGAACGGCAAAGTAGCAACTGGAGTTCCTCGAACTTCGCGGATGTAACCCGCGTTTCAACGCGGTGAACGAGTGCAATTTCTTCTGGAGTTTTCTTTCTTGCCACGGTAAAATATTTAGCGACAGCACCGCTTTGCCGCGCAGGCAAAGCCATTGTTGTCTACAACAATACATCTTGCTCCCTGCCGCGAAGGCAGGGAGATACATTCACCCCTTTCTGTGGAAGGCGGCTCATGTAATTGAGTGAAAGACGGCGGAAGATGTGCTCCGCGGGGATGCTAGGAATCTTCAAAAGGCGGTTCCTGTTGCCTCAGCCCGGTGACAATGGAGGTGATTTCCACCACCAGGATCATCTTGACCATATCATCTTTCAATTGGGGAAATTCACCGGCAATCAGTTCGATCTCGGCTTCGTCGAGAATGCGAGCGAACCCGGTGTCTTCATCGTAGATGCCCCAAGCCTCCGGAAATTTCCGTACTACCCACATAAGCATCTGTTTTTATATATAAAAGCGAATCAGTTGAGACGCCGGTTATACAGCGAAGGCTGCATCACGAACACGCCGACGATCCACTTGTGGGCGATCCCTTTCCATCGGAGGTAGGTTTCGCCACGGGTATTACACCAGTTCTTTGCCTCATAGAAGAGGAAAAAGTCTCGGGCTTCCTTGTCGGGCAATCCCTTTTGCTGAAAGTAAATCAGCACATGCTCGAAGCGCGGCGGAACGCCGTCAGGGTTTCTCTTACTCATACTTATGCCTTTTTGGCACCCTTCAGCGGAACTGAATTCCGATGAAAATGCTGGCGCCGGTCCTGCAATACCTTGTTGATTTCATCCGCATTGTAGAAAATGGTTCCACCGATTTTCGTGAATGGAAGGGTGCCGTTTGCCCGAAGGTTGAGCAAAGTACCGGGAGAGCAATCCAACAGTCTGCATACCTGTTGGGTCTTTACCCAGCTTCTTCCGGCTGGTGGAGCCCCGCTCTTTTCAGTAAGCATTCGGCGCAACGCCTGCACCAATTCCTCCTGGAACTGCTGGAGATCTCCGAGCGTTACCAATTGATCTCTGTATATCGCCCTGCGGCTGCTCGCTGGCTCTTTCTGTGATCTGTCCATTTTCACAGCGTTTTCCCAAAAGTATTGCCGTGGGGAAGCGGACTTTCATAGTCACTTTCCTAGTTTGGAAAAAAAACTTCGACCGGGCGAGCCGGCCAAAGGCTTGTAATAAATGGATCGGTTTCACTCCAAAAAATCAGGCATTTATGAAACTATACAGAAGGGGAGAATTAAAAAAAGCTCCCCGTTTACTTATGATATTTTTCAACTGTTGGCAATTTTTTCTGAATGGACGATGTAGAAACATCGTCCCGCTTATCCCATGTTGCATTCGTCCCTTAACCCATGTATGAAGAATAAGTTAGATTCAGTTAAACGGGACAATGTAGAAACAATGTCCCTTGCGTTCATGCTATAAATCGAAGATATGACTCCACAAAGTTGCGTTCAATAAAATGAAGGGACGGTGTAGAAACATCAACCAATTCAGCAGCTTTTGTTATATTGGCAGACGAAACTAAATCTCGGAACCAAAATAATCCTGTTGTATCCCCGATCTTACAAGCACCAGGAAGAGCAGTTGTTTAGCTAAACCCATATAACCAGATCGCCCATATTGTCCAGCCTGTAAACCAGATCGCCCACATTGCTTCCCGTTTTTCTTTCAAACCGTAGATGATATGGTTGTTTAGATTCAGGTTTAGTGAGTGCATCTTGCCTCACTCTGCGGGTGAACAAGCACCCTCAAATAATATCAAAGAACTTTTCATTCTGAAATGACCTTAATACCCGCCTGTTCAGCCTTATACCGTATTTTCTCTTTCAGCCCATGATAACTCCAGTTCCGCAATAAAAACTCATCTACCTTTGCATATTCCTCTTTCTCCTCTTGCCGTTCCAGAACAAGCGTACCAGCGTTCAGCTTGACGCACATATCCACCAGCATTTTGCTGTATAAATGCAACTTGTTGTTAACGTAATTCAGTTCCTTTTCTGCAAAAGCATGTAAACGTTGCTTCTGTCGTTTCATACCATTTTTTGCCCGACAATACTTCAGAGAACGCTGAATGCGAGATCTGGCATGTTGGATTGCGACGCGCCGGTAAAGGAAGTCTTCCTTTGTCCCAATCTCGTATCGTTTACTCTGAAATCGCAAAATGATCGGAACTTCCAGACTCAACGATGCTTCGGCAATCAGTTCAGGATTCAGCTCGCGGTACTCCTTTGGGAATTTGAATACAGCCAACAAAAAAATTTTGCTTTTTTCAATCTTTATCGAACTAATGCCAAGTTTGTATTCACCATTCAAATATCTCTCCCACATAACACGCTTATCGGTGTAATCGCTTCCGAAGTATGTTTGAAAATGCAACCCATAAACCGAGAATGTGTAATAATTTCCCTTCTCTACCAGCGTCATTTTCCGAAAAGCTGAAGGAGGCAATGGAATCGGAATGGTTCTCTTATAGTTTCTCACAGATCGTTCCCCCTTTTGATATGCAGTACGTTCGGAGTTATATTTAGTTACGAGCAAATTGTTCAATGTTCCTAAAATCGTCATTGGCAAGTCACCTTTAAACTTGCTGCTTAAAACCTGATATGTCGAATTCATTTTGCTAGTAGTCAAAATACCGTCGGCATCTTTCCGCATGTCAGTTAGTTTGATTTTCATATCGTCATTTATATACATAATCTCCTTCACTTGTTCCTGGAGGAAGTGGTGGGTAAAAATGTAATTGGCTGCCCGGAAGCAGATATGACGCCACATACGCAATGTTGCCCATGTGTCCGCCCGCACTACCGGATCATCGCTTCCAATCAACAATTGAATTTTTCTTGTTACTATTACTTCTTTTTGCGGCATTTGGATTCGTCGTTTTAAGGATTTCGACTGCGTCGAAGTATAGATTTAATATTCTTTCCGGCGTCTTACCGAGTTTAATTGAAATTTGGTCAAAGCTCAGGCGGCTATATGCGCGCAGCCTATAAACTTCCGCCTGTTCCGGTGTCAAGCTCAGCCTGTAACGCTCTTCGATATACTGTTCAAGCGGCGTCCTGATCGTCATCTGCGTTTTTATTAAGTATTCCTTTAATGTGTTCGTGCTTTTACGGATCATTCGGGCGATGGTCTGATAGGGCACTTTAAACTTTTGGGCTATTTCCTTCTCGGAAAGGCCATAGTGCGCATAGAGGCGCATCACATTTTGCTTTGTAGCCGGTAAGTATCGGATGGCTTTCAGGATAGCATCAAGCTGGGCATCCTTCACATCGATTTCTTCAAAATTCAGTGCGTCTTCCTCCCAGCTGACACTCGCGTGGAAGGTATTCTCGGCATAGTCGATATAACTTACCCTACGGCTGAATTTCCCAACGGCTGACGCGAAATAGGCACTGCATTCCCACCGAACACAAAGGCGCAAGAATCGCAAAAGGTGGAGGGCACTGGTGATCCGCTCCCGGAGATACCACGCTTTGAGAAAGGCTTCCTGCAGAAATGTGCTAACAAGGAAATCGTCGTTTACAATCTGCATACCGTGAAAATACACGGGGCCGTGGAGGTGCTTATAAAAAAAGTTAAGCCCCATTTCATCACCCACCTTGAAAAGCTGGAAGTAGTGAAGGTTCTGTATCGTGCCCCGAAGAACTTCATATTCCATATCGAAAAATTTATGTGATTTTGAATTTCTCGTTATGCTTCAAAGTTCCGCACAGTGCCCGTTGTAACCTACCACTGAAGGTTGTACTTTACCACGATTCCCTTGTATTTTACAACCGGGATTTCAAGTATTAGCATTTTCGTTATATTTGGGCATCGAAATACCTTTAACCATGCGCACTACGAATTCACCGCATATCGGACAAAATGTAAAGGCTTTACTTGCCCTACTGAACATTAAACAGGAAACGCTCGCGTCTGAGTTGGACGTGAGCCAGCAGCAGGTATCGAAAATTCTGCAAAAGGAAGAAATCGACAAAGCACTGCTCCAGCAGATTGCAGATGTGATGAATATTCCCGTGGAAGCTATTGAAAACTATTCAAGCGAAGCGTTTGTGCAGTTTATCGGGAACACGTATCACATCAATACGCACGACAATTCTAACCAGGCGCAATACCAATATCAGCCGTCCTTCAACTATGCTGACAAACTTGTTGAGTATCTGGAAAGAACCATTAAAGAAAAGGATACGCAAATAGATAAGCTGAAAGCGGAGTTGGAGGCATTAAAGAAAAAGCACTAATCGAACTTCAGTCAATAGAAAAAGGGAGCTTGCAGCTCCCTTTTTCGTTACTCAAACTGCAATTGCTGGATCTTCCCATTGTGAGAGCAGGTGCTGCATTTCCACTACCTTCAATTCCCCCTTCACGGTAAACAACTTCTTCTCCAGATCGCTCATATTAACACTTATGTTTCTATTTGACACACGGGCATAAATTTGCGTAGTGCGGATATTTGTATGCCCCAGCATCTTACTCACCGTTTCCAGGGGGATGCCATTGTCAAGGCAAACCGTTGTTGCGAAGGTGTGCCGTGCTACGTGGGTAGACAACGTCACGCCAATTTCACAAATGTCCCCGACTTCCTTCAGATAACCATTGTAGTGCTGATAAGACCTTACCGGAAGTAGACAATTATTGGCGATGCAATACGGATCATCTACATACATATCTACGATCGCGGCGGGTATCGGCAGCAGGGGGAGGCACTCAGGGTTCCCGGTTTTTAGCCGGTCGATCTTGATCCACCGTTTCCCGTCATTTCCTATGAAAATCATATCACGCCTCAAATCCTGCACTTCTTGAAATGCATAGCCCGTGAAGCAGGCAAAAAGGAACACATTGCGAACATGGTCGAGCCTGGGTATAAAAGACTTTCGACTCAGTCGGATGATCTCCGGCATCGTCAGGCATAGCCTGGGAGGTTGCTTGTAGGTAGTTTTAAAGCCTGCCCATGGGTTCTTATTCAGCCATTCCTTTCTGTCCGCAATCGTGAGCAATTCCTTGGTATTTTTTAGGTATTTCATCGCCGTGTTCTTCTTTATACCATGCTGAACTAATAAAAACTGCAGGAAATCGTCGCATAGGGAACTGTGAACCTGCGAAAGAGAAATATCCCATTTGTGGAACGTGAAGTGAAGGAATGCTCGCAATTTGTTTTTCGTAACCTTCCACCGCTTCAAAGTATTGGGGGAGCGTTCGCCCACCTTAACGAGCTGCGCCAGTTTGCTATACTTATAGTTCAATGCCTGCAACAGGGTACGTTCCGGCGGCGGGGGAGCTGATTGTTCCTTTACGAGTTCACCGGAGTATGATCGTTTCAACAGATCGGCCGATACCCGTGCATAATGCTGGGAGAGAAAAAAATAATGGGTGTTGAGGTCGGTAAGAATTTGGGAAATCTCACTGGACATTTGCATGGCTTCTTTTTTCTCAGGGTGTACGGAGACATTCACATTCTCGCGCTCCTGATCCCAAAAATCGGGGAGAATTTTTCGGCCGAGGGAAAATTCAGCCCGTTCACCGTCAACCGTAATTCTGGCCCAAATCGGCGCTTTGCCGTCCTTACTTGCTTTCTTCTTCGAGAGGAAGAATAAGATGGAAAGATGTTCGTTAACTTTCATTTCGCACAAGTTTTTACGTTTTTGAATAAGCCTAAAACCGCTACGCAATCAATGGTAGGGGACCTAATTTACGATCCCCGAATAGGTCTCCGAACAGGTCCCCGAATGATCTGATAGACTTTGTGCTTTCTTGTGCGAATTATTCCGTAAAACCCAGGAGTGGTGAAGGGTTTAAACGAAAAAGGCGCTATTTCTAGCGCCTTCTGTGAACCCTGTGGTACAAATTTCGAACCTTTTTATAATGGATTTGAAACCTCTTGCCAATTTAGGGCCTGTTTCCTAGCCTAGTAAAATATGAAAGAAGTTGCCATAACAAATTGATATTCAAACAAATAAAAGTATTTTAAATTATAGGTCCTCGGCTATTTTGGAAAAACATGCGCAGACGGCTCCAATTTAGTATCCTGCTTTGGGTTAAATTGCCAAAGAAAAGATCGAACCGGTCGCCTTTCAGCTTTTTTTGAATTCGCGATCAGAAACCAGGACATAGTTTTGCTACGAGAGGATACCGAAAATATTATGTAAAATAATCAATTGATGGTGCACCCATCTATTCAAAACTGTCTTGAGAGCATTAAATCCCGGCACAAACCTCGAACCATTCCATGCCAAATCGTTTGCAAAAGTTGAGGAATCTATTTTCAATTCCAGGGAGCCATAACTAAAAAATGCCGTCGCGACGCCGGGTTTGTTCGGCGGGACGTACGTAGCCCTCCCGTTGAAACTGGCTCAAAATTGACGATTCCGGGGCCAGTCCGGTTACGACATTGAAACCATTTACTATTGGTAGAACTTGCGATACCTTTAATGAATTGCAAGTTATGTAACCCGAAATGTTTAACCTCCTATGTAGGAACTATTCTTGCTCAGATTATATGATAGGCGCTTGAATAAACGAGGGACAATGATCTTTGTAATTACGTAACCTTATTCATACCTAGCCAGCTGGTATGTACCTGTCAGAAAGAGGCATATCCCAACGCGACTAAGTCTGGAGTTGGATCAAGGTATCTGCAGTCCTTTTTAATTGTGCTCAATACCCCTGTGGAAGTTACCCCAGGTTTTGCCATAAATGTTTCGAAATGTAGCTGGATCTTATCATAATTTTTCACAACATCTTTGCGTACGTTCCCGGAAGATAGTTCGCCTTTCGCCGGATCCGCCAAATAGGCAATAATTTGACCTGCTGCGACCTCATCGCCGATCTTGACTAAGTCTTTGCTTGCCTTAACAGCTAAATGCGAATACTGCGAGTATAGGCTATCGCCGTGGTCAATGACAATTGTATACCCATAATCAGTCGACTCCGTACCATTTAGTCGCGCATAAGCGACTCTACCCGACTTCACTGCATATACAGCGTAGGTATTCTTATCCATCGAGCTTTTATTGGCAACTATGTCAATTCCGGTGTGAAGTTTTCCTCCATCTCTGCGAGCCATATACGCACCGACTTCGCCCCGGATGAGTGAATTCGCATTGTTGGTTGGAGCATTCCGGAAAATAACATTTACGCCAAATAGCGAAGGTGCGGTAGCGACGGCGATAGCGATAAAAAGTTTCATGATTGTATATATTTATTTTTGCTGAATCGGATCATTAGGATTTTTACGACATGAATCTGTTGACTGTATGATTGATTCAAAATTGTACAGTTGTCGCTTATAGGAATCGGAGTGCTCACCGAACAAACGCTTCATTGTCGGGAGGTCTTTGGCTGTAGTCGCCAACTCGAGCCAACAACCACTCAAAAATATGCACTTTCCAAAATCGACTGAAACAGTCGGTATCTCTTTGCACTTGGGTCGTAAGATATCATATAACAAGCGACAAGATTTACTATCGGCTTGAAAACACCTATGCTTGAGAGAATCGAGGTTGTATTCCTGTCCGCGCACTGCCAAAGAGGATAATTGTACAAAAAGAATGATAATGATAACTAGTGGTGCTTTCATAAGTTTAATTTGATCGTGAGTGAGAGGTAATATTTTCCGCCGCAATTTCTTGAAAGTACCCACTGGATGGGTCTATTTGAATCATGTCTCCATTTCCGATCAGATAGATCATCTTACCTGTTTCAACAACACGCTTAAAACTTCCTGGAATGCCCCTAGGCAAATCATTCTGATAAACCATAATGTTTTCCCACTTCGCGGTGTTCTTCCGAATAGCGTCCTGCAGTAAGCCTTTAAAGTTCACCTTCGCGGTTATGCGTGGCTTACCTGTATTGGCATCTACGCAAATCGCCTCGCCAGTTTTTCGTATGCCGAGCACAAGATTCGATTCAGGAGAGTATGTGAATTCAAGGAAGATTCCAGGGATTAGTGGAGTCCCGCTGAAAGTGATAAGTTGGAATTCCAGGTGCTCGTCATCGATCTCATTGAGACCAATGAAGAACTGATCAGTTGCAAAAATTGTATCATATAGTGGAGCAATTAGTTCGGTTTGCAACTTCGCATTCCAAACGCCGAACTTGTTCCTTGGATTCTTGTAAATCACTAAATCCGTCGGTCTGTCCAATAGTCGTCTGGTCAATATTGACAAGTACGGCTCTGCGAAAGCCATATATACTAATCCTTTCGATCTGTTCTTTTCCAATGCAGGATCCACAACTACGGGATAAATTGCCTTCGCATTCAGTTGAAGTGTACGGCCTGTTGTGGTGAAAAGCCGCCAGTCTTCTCCGATTAGGCCGGCGAACATTGTATCTGATAGATAGTTAATATGTTCAAATTGAGGTTTGAAGATTTCCTTTCCTGTCTCATCCCAAATACCAATTCTGTCGTTTTCGATGCTTGTGTAAGTTTGGTTCGCTATGGAATAAAATAATTTTCGATCCGCAAGTGGAATGAGCCAGGTATCGCCGGCCTGAAGTACGCCTTGCCGGTCTTGTTTGTCTGTTACGATATATCTTTTTTGAGAATTACTTACAGGTGCTATGTCATTATAGAGAAGGTCAACGATTTGATTTCCCTGCATGTCCGTTATGCCTGTTCCCTGAGGCATAACGACCTTGAGCTGCCTAGGTACGGGAAAGCCGACCGCACCGGTTCCGTCAAAATCCCAGAACGGTAAAATGATAATAGACTCAATCCCTGTCTTGTTTTGGATGAAGGTTTTGATTCTTTTACCATCAGCAGCATCACAAAGGCCGATCTCCTGATCCTTAATTGTATAGATGAGCGAAGTGTATTCTATTCCCTCTATCATGTCGTAAATTGGCGGCATCCTTCGTTCAGCGTCTTTGTTGAAATATCCCCACTTGCCCGGAGCGTTGTCCATCATGTAGGTGTAATGTCCATTCCTGAGTACTCTTATTAACCAATTTCCAACTTCGGGAACTCTGAAATTGACAAGCTGTAATGTTGAATCCAGGTGCGCAAATCCGACACGACCGGGAAACCTTATCCCAAGATCATAACCAAACGGTGTGTATTGGACATTGTAGATGTTACCATCCGGTGCTTTCCTGATTGTACCGAGGTCGTCAATGAACCCATAATTCCCTGGCTGCAGGGTTCTCCTCCAAGTTGGCTCGTTGTCCTTATTGAACGCGATAATTGACCTGGCGGCAATCGGATCATTTTTAGCAAACGCAATCATAAATTGGCTGAGAATGTTGGACTCTGCGCCAGGATTGTTTATTAATGTATTTTCAAGTGAGTTGCCAGGATTAGGCACAGCCGCCAGACCTCCGGCCCCCAATTGTCCAACCTGCGATGCGATAAAATTCCGAGATATATTGGCAAAACGTTCGCCTCGGTTGTTCATGTAGTAAAACTGACCATCGAGTGTTTCTACTGCAGCCAGCCACCCCTCAAATTGGGTAGCCCATTTGTACCGTTCGCCAAACAACGCTTTTCCTGTCGGATCTATGTAAAAAAAGTTGTCACCATGGCGTACACGCGCAATATTGTTACTAAAGGGCCAAGCGTCATCGTAAATAAATTGTGTCACTTCCTCACCTAACTTATTCACAAAACCCCATTTGGTTCCTTTTTGAGCTGCCATTAGCGCTGTTCGGCCAACCCTTATATTTTCGTATTGCGGTGCAACTATGACCTGGCCAAACATATCAACCAACCCCGTTTTATTTCCTTTTGTGATGACCATCGTCTCTGTTTCCAGTGCAAATGCTTTTTTCATCACAGCTAGAGCTGCTTCAAGATGAGCTGGAGTGTTACCCAATTGAAAACATTTTGCCTCTAACAGGTAGGCCTCTGCTACAGCGGTATAGTCATTGGCCGCCATAAAATAGATTGCAGCTTGCCCGAACGCACTTGCAGCTGCCTCAATCCTGTCAGTTAGGATACTTTTGCCTCGGGTATAGTTTACGTTACCCAGTCCCATATATGCGGTTCCCAGGACCCGGGGATTGGCGCCGCCACTCTTTTCATCCGCGATTAGCTTGCGGTAGTTCAGTTCCGCACCACTGAGATCTCCTGCTTTGAGGTACGTGTCGGCCATAGTTGCAATTAAATCTGGATTTGTGGGATCAAGCCTAAGTGCTTCCGTTAGTATGCTCCGCCGTTCTATGCCTTCAATGTTTGGATAGCGAATACAGTGATCGCCGATGATCTTGGCGACTTTTGCCGGATAAAATTGCCGAAGGTTACTGTTTAGCATATTTTCTGCAAAAATGGATTGCAGAGTCACATTTTCTTTGGATTCCTCGAGTTTCTGTGCAAATCGTTGTATCCGAATTGAGGCGTCCAAATAGACTTTTACCTTGTATGCACCGTCAGACACGGCTCTATCAATAGGAATACCATCGGGATATTCAGGAGCTCTATAATCCCCAAAAAATCCAACCAGGTCAAACGCTTTGCCGAAATCCTCCTGTAATGAAATGAAATGTTCCGTAGGAGCTGCAAAAACAAGCGTCCCATGCGGATCAAGGTATCTGCCATTATCGCCTCTTAAATAGGTGGTAATCGGCAAATCTCTTGCGGACTTGTAATTATGATGTGGTGTAATCACATCGTCGCAACCAATGAACAAAAAGTCGCAATCTTCGTGACGTTCTTCCCATGGATTATGGCGAACCTGGCTTTGGGGATCGATTTGTATCATAACCCGATCTCCAGCATAGAATTTCACCGAAGGAGTGAGGTTAGTTGGGGCTCCATCGGCTATTCTGATATTAACTTCCCCGATGTATTGATATTGCTGTGCCCCGACATCGCATGTGGTGAGGAGTAGGCCAGGAAAAATATAGCGTATAATGTTTTTCGGTATCATCTTCTATTTGTTTAAGAATACCTAAACTGGATTTTATCGCCAATACTGCGGATATTTTGTCAAAAGCGCCTTAATCCTTTGCTCACACTCCAGCGGACTGTTGAAAAAGCGGATATCACCGGTGGAAATTCCATTTAACACATTGGGATATGTAGGATCTGTAATTGCTGAAACTGCGCGAATCGGATATACCGTAGCCTTGTCAAGTGAATAGATGAACCTTACACGTATATCCTCCAATTGGTCGTTGAAAATCGTAGGATTGTCTGATATTGGAATTCGCAATCGCCAGGTAGTAAGCATGCTATATCCCTGTAAAGCCGGGTAATCCTCTTTATCTTGCATTGCCTGCCACCCATTAGCAAATTGAGCCGGTAAAAACGCTTCGGGGTACTCATCGGAATTGGCACCTGCTATTCTCTCCTGGCCTCCATCGATATTGCCCACCGCCGGATTGAATATTTCAGCGCGATATTTCTCTCCGTCAAAAACATACCCTACACCGGGATGTGACAGAGTTAGATTCAAAATGGTTCTGTGCCGCCCATTTTTCATAACTGCTATAACTCTCGCGCCGAGGTAGCGTAGGTTTTTCGCAGAGTCATTGACAATACTGCCATCTCTTGGCAATATGGGCAAATCAAAATTGTATATGTTTTGCCTGCTCGATATCGCCTTACTTAGCTGTTCCCAGGGCGTCTGGAAATTGATTTTTAATGAAATACTCCCGCTTTGTTCGGCTACTAGTTCCGGAATCCGCTCCTTGGGACATCCTTTGCAATCATTTACAACCACTGCGAAATACTTTTGCCATTGCAATCGCATTTGATCCAAATCGCTCCTCGCGCCGGCTTTCGTTAGATCCAGCCAAGTGTGTAGGTTTATATCCCTATCTAGGAACAACCTCACGTTATCAGGATCGGAATTCACTATATCCAGCAGCGAGGTGCCGTGCCTGTACTGAAGTGCCTGGTCGAGCAGCGTGGCATATTGGCGTAGCTTTTCAGTATGGTAATAGAGTAGGGGTTTTCGATTCGCTACCTTGAGATTGTATTGTTTGATGTGGTCGTACTTTGACTCCAATGTCATCCTTGTGCGCTGATAAGCATTGTCTGCATAGCCTTTTCGCAACTTGATGATCAATTGATCCTTTTGCGTTAGCTTTAGCTGAACATTGGTTTGGTCGAGTATATCCAGAGTGCGAAGTTTTTCGACGACTAGCTCCTTGCCTTCTCTGTTCAAGCTCGCTATTTCGTTTTTTATTTTGCGGCGTGCGACAATTCCCTGCATGATCGAAATTGCCATACCCACATAAGGACACGCGTACGAAATAGCCGCCGTTAACGCAACCTGTTGCAATTTTTGCGAATTATTGACGTTTCTCGGTGGCTGCTCCGTCGCATACCGCAGGTTGCCTTTTGGAGAGGATGCATTTAACATATATGAGCCGATATCACAGGCAAGAATCTCTCCCGTCAGATCCTTGATTGCGGGCTCATCCTGGACCAGGCTAACCAGCTTATCAAAATACTCTTTTCTCGCTGCCGGCAACTGATTGTCGGCTACATTTTTGAACACTGGTCCGAGTGAACTTTCAAGATCAAATAGCGAAACAACGTTGCTCAGTGGAGGAAGTCCGAAGGGTTGCTCATCAGCCCATCTCTTGGCCACGGCAAGTAATTCCGCTTGCTTTTCCACACTCAATGAATCGGCATTTTTAGCCACTTGGTTTAACCATGTTCTTGCATCGTCTGTTAGCTGAACCCCAAAATAAATCAATTTAGTTCCTTCCAGCCGAAGTTGTGTTTGGGCCCCATTAATGTTATCGTCAATTGCCTTGACCATGGCAGGGGCGCCGGATACATTCAACTTCTCAAAAAGGGCCTTTTTCGCCTTGTCCGGTAATTGCCGGATAAATTGGGAAGGATAGAGCCGCACTATTTGGGTAGCAACATAGGCTTTGCCTTCGTTAGTCAGCCCGTCAAAATACTTTTCCGTAACCGTAGTAAAGAGGGTGGCCTGCATGCTTGCCTCCTTTGCCAAGTTATCAAGGTAAGTGGCCAGGACGTCCTTACTTTTGAAGATTTCGGCACCTATTTTCTGCCTTATAGAGGGGAAATCAGCTAGAGTATGTAGCAGTGTTTCAAGGCTCTTTACTTCGCTCATTGCGACTTCCAATTGTTGCAATTCGGCTGGAGCCAACTCGCCCATCATTTTTTTGCCCATCGATATAAATGCGTCCATGGACGGCTCTCTTATCAAGTCATAGGCGCTCCTAGCAGTTGCAACCATGCTTTTGCCTTCCTTTACAAGTTCATCCGCGGTTGCATAAATATCCATTAGCTGCTTCATAGCTTCAGACGATTTTGACAAGGCCTCCTTTATGGAGGGGTCATTGGTAGCCCATTGGGAAGCCGCTTTTAGCAGTTTGTCCTTTAAATTTCCTTCCTGAAGAAGCAACTGCGGATCGAACGGAAGTCCAAGGGCCTGGCTAAGCCCCTGCATCATAATATTGCCAAGACTGGCCGATAGTTTATCCAGCTCTGCGACTTTTGCTATCACAATTTTCTCTATTTCCTTATGCCTCGTATTTATCTGGTCAATCCTGTCTTCACAGCGCGCTATGGCCTTAAGATAACTGTCTTCTATAATTTCACTCTTTTCCCGATTTATGGTCTCTATTTGTGAATTTACTGACTGCTGATCCAAATTGGAGGCATCTGCGTTAATTGCATTTTGGTCAGTTTCTATTTTGTCGATATAGGTTTCAACTTCCTTGGCCACCGCTTCAAATGCTTCAAATTCCGATTTGAACCTCGTATAGTAGTAGGCGGGATTCATAGGTTTAAGTTGAGAAGCCGTCCAGAAACCAAGCCCTTGGTCAAGTAAGAATAAGCGATACAAAATATCTTGTTTGAGAAGCTTCAACGAATCTTTATAATTACAAAGGAGGTTACCTTCGAGCTGGGCCAGTTGCTGGATCGCTCGCGAGTATTCTGCATGCGCATCCGTGTTTCGCTTGTTAATAAAGTATTCGTCCGCAAGTTTTTTTCGAACCCTGACTGTCTCGAAATGAATGGCGCAGCTTATAGAATCACTGCGATGAATAGACTGGGCGTTGATTGTTGTTTGGAAAAATGCACAAACTAAAACAAGCCACTTAGTTTTTGGGGCCATATTTCAATCGTTATAGGAGTTAACTTTGTTGATCTATCTCAATTCTTGGCCGACTCTATAGACTTTTGTCAAACGCACGGGGCAAAATGGGAGGTATAGCTGGTATTTATATGCCTAAAGCTTGTGGTAACTGCCGGAGAAGATAAACCACTGTCAAATTAGGGGAAAAGATTCAAATTGCAAAATTTCATCGCTGCCTTTTGCAGAATAACGACAAATCCAGAGGGCAAAAAATAGGAGCCATGTTACCCTAACAGACACCTGATAGTGATTAGTCTGTCTAGTCGTCCACATGATGATTATCCCAAGCAGGTACCACAACAGAACTTAACAGGCTTTATTTGATAACTAAAAAGGTATACGGTCGGATTTGGCTCGAGTATCAAGGACTGAGAATAAAAGATTTTTAGAACCGAACATTTTATGACCCAGTGCCCATCCAAATTGTCTTGGGAGCATACCTCGCTAAGTCATATTTCGAACGGCTTTATAAGGTTAACTCCATGCAATACGCAGTTCGTTAGCGAAAGCAACGGGGCAGCTAACAACTTCAAGGAACTACAATTAAGCAATGGGCAAAACGCCTTTCAGTTTGCTATGCGGAATGTTTGGGATCTCTATTATAATATGGCTCAATTTGGGCGTTTCCGGGGCCAGTCTAGTTACGATATTGATACCATTTTCAAATAATTTAATCCATGAAATACCAGTAATGACTTTTTGCAATTCAATTAGCCCCTAAAATCTATCCTCTTATATACGAAATTTATTTCCGGCCTTAGCGAAGTAATTAAAGTTGGATGAGTGAGCATAGCCCGAGGAATATATTACCTTTGTGACCCCTGGAACTGCATTTATAATACAGGCGAAACCAACTCCAGCAGCTCTTCTACAATATGCCCCCAGTGGGCCATATCAGATGGTTTCTCAAAATACCTGATTGCACCATGTGCTAGGCATTCCCTTCGATATATCCTTTCATTTGCTGTACTAACGACTGCTATTGGTATACTACGTATCATTTCTACACTGGCAATTTTATCTAGCGTTTCAAGACCATTCATCCGTGGCATATTGTAATCCAGAATAATAAGATCCGGAAAATTCATTGGGGATACTATCGAAAAGTAATCTAAAGCCTCGGCGCCACTCTCTAAACCCTGGACATTAGCATTTGGCGCTTGTTTGAGGATCGTATCCGTAATAAAGTCTTTATCATCTTGATCGTCATCGACGATTAATATGTTCAAAGCCTTTCTCACCATTTGAATTCTTAGGTTTTCAATAAATTTTGTGAAATGGATCCAGACGTCCCTTGCTTATTTTCTGAGGGTTGCGCTATGAAATGATTAGTTAAGGTACGAAAATGGAACTTGAATTCCAATAGGCTTTATATAGCGGAAACCTTATTGGACATTGGTTACTCGGTATATGCAAAATACAGGAGGCTGGGTTTTCAAATGGCGCCCGGGTTTCAAACAATGGATTGAATTGTAAATAACGGGGAGAAAACTTAATTAGCGCTCGTAGTAAATAGGCGCTGCCGCCACCTAACGGATGCCTTGATACCCTCAACTGATTACCGGACCTTGAATCCCCCCGGCATCCAGCATTTTGCCATACCCGATAATCAAGGTGGCACTACAAATTGCATCAAACGATGCCTGGCCCTATGGCCAGCCCTATGTATTTGATGGATCTTCTCGTTTCAGATGTTCCGAACATCCTGAGCTTGAATCACGACCGATTTTAAGTCCCAATAGTCGGCGCACTTCGTATATGTATATACATTATAAAATTTGTTCAAGTTGTCCCAAATTGATAAATTTATCAATACCCTAACCTAAAACTAATCTTTAGAAAATGGCGATTCATTGGGAAGAGGCGTATTATCGATTGTTTGACATTATTGAAGCTGGCGGCAACAGGGAGGCCCCCGAGTACTTTTCGGGTCCACGATTCATAAATACCCTTAAAGGAATTAGCTATAATTTTCCTCAGAACTATACAAAGTATATACAAATGAGGAGCAATAAAAAGCTTCCAACCAGCAGAAAAGTATATTACCAGGAAATTTTGGAAGGTGTTCCGCAACAAGAACGGGTGGCAGCCTATAAAGCCATTTTTCGGGAACTGGGTACTTTCACGAGTCGTGAACTTATGGAGCTGAAAAAAATGTTCGGCGAGGCCGGTGACGAACTAATACGTCCCGTTGTGCCTGTTGATCCGATGATGTCTGATAATACTTATCAACAAATTTTGAAGCGACTTCGGGATGCAATTACAAATCTGGAGACAAAGCCTGACCTCTATCGCCTCATGGGGGAAGAGCAAATACGCGATTATATCACCGGAATTTTAGAACCTGCTTTCGAACACACCACCGTCACCCGCGAGTCATTTAACAAGGCAGGGAGGACTGACATCCTGGTTCGTCACACTAGCGGTAACAATCTATTTGTCGCAGAGTGTAAAATTTGGGCTGGCAAGGCGGGCATGCTCGCTGCGATCACCCAGCTAATGGGGTATTTAACATACCGCGACAGCAAAGCTGCACTGCTCCTATTTGTAGACCGAGATGATATCGATACTGTACTGCAACGAATTGCCGAGTATGTAAGTGAACACCCTCAATATAAAAGTCGCGGTGCGGTTACTGAACGGAACTCTAGCGCCCATGTCTTTTCCCTGCCAGGCAATCCAGACGGAGATATACATATTGAAATCATCGTAGGACACTTTCCTCGTTAATAAACAATAACCCAAATCTATGGCCAATCAGCTCGAAAAAGCTATCAAAATATCAGAGGCAATTGCTGAAATCGATAGTAGCCGCTATCTACTACCATCCATCCAGCGTCGCTTCGTCTGGAATACCTACCAAATCGAAATGCTCTTCGATTCCATCATGCAAGATTATCCCATCAATACAATGATGATGTGGCAGGTAACCGATGCTGAAGTAAAAAACAACTTTCGCTTTTATGAGTTTTTGAAAGTATTCAAGGAATACCTTGGGGGAAACAATCAGCAGAAGCCAGTCAATGCAACTTTTACAGATTTTTATGCAATCATCGATGGTCAACAACGGCTCAATAGCCTCTACATTGGACTTAAGGGAAATTATGCATACAAAAAGTATCAAAAATTCAAAAGAAAATACCTTAAGGATGAACAAGACTATCCTTCTCGGGTGCTTTATCTAGATATCCTGGCACCGTTAGAAGATGATGAAGAACGTAAAGTTTACGACTTTCGGTTTTTGGTTAAGAATGAGCACATGAAGGAAGGGGAGGAGAAGACTAAAACTATCGAAACACCAGACGGTCGGAAAATCAAACAACCTTGTTTTTGGTACGAGGTAGGTGCTATCCTGAAAATGAAGGATGAATCAGAAATATTTACATTTTTGTCCCGCAATGGCCTGCCAGTTGCTGATTTTCCACTTGAAACTCTTTTGAAACTTTACTCCAAGGTCAGAAAAGAAGATCTCCTAAACTACTACTTAGAAAAAGATCAAGACTTTGATAAAATCCTGCACGAATTCATAAGAACCAATTCCGGTGGGACAAAATTATCCTTTGCCGACCTTTTGATGTCTATCATTACCGCATCTTGGGATCTGGATGATAATACAAAAGGTGCAAGGGAGGAAGTGGATACGCTGGTGAGATTGGTCCAGGAAATTGGTTTCAATATTGATCAGGACTTCATCCTGAAAACTTGCCTAGTTTTTGTTTCCAAGGACATACGTTTCTCGCTTAAGAACTTCGGCGCAGATACAATAGCAGAGATCGGCCTAAATTGGGGAAAGATCACCCGATCCATCATTGAGACATTCAAGTTGGCTAGATCCCTATCCTTCAACGACTATTCTCTTCGCGCCAAGAACGCGCTTATACCGGTCGCCTATTACCTATTTAAGACAGGGTTCTCCGTCGACATTAATAAGGATAATCGTCATCAATCAAATAAACGGGCAATTCGGCAGTACCTGCACATCGGTTTACTCAATAAGGTGTTTAGTGGCAGTGCAGACACTTTCTTGACAAGGCTCCGAAGCATAACAGAAAAAAACATTGATCGGGGCTTCCCACTGGAAGCCTTCAGGCAAGAATTCACAGAGCCGCCGAAAACGTTCCTTGTCAATGAGGAAAAACTGAAGAGTATTCTACGTAGAAGCTATGATGAGCTGGACAGCTTTTATACCTTGGCATTACTGTATCCGAATTTTAATTTCCAATTTAAGGATGTAAATATTGATCACCTTCATCCAGTCGCCGGTTTTAATGAAGAAGCTTTGAAAAGATTACCAAAAGAAAAAAGGGAGACTTTTGAACAAAATTACAACACGGTACTGAACCTGGCCTTTCTTTCGGAAGAGGCAAATAAATCAAAAAATGACCGGCCATTACAAGAATGGATCGCTGAAAGGCAGCTTACAAACGGAAATATCCGGTCAGAGTTATTAATCCCCGAAACCGTAGATCTTGCGTTCGATAATTTTGATCAATTTATTGTTGAAAGAGAAAAAACGCTGCTGGAAAAGCTGAAAGCCAACCTCTCATAGTGCGAACCATATATTGCAATGACTGATTGAATGTATGGGAATCCCAGTCCTTGCAAGCCTATTTACGGAAGCTTCTAAACGCTGACTCTGAGAATATTTCTAAGTGCTGCTTGGAACTAAATTAATGCACGGTTATGTGATATATAAAAACTGGCCCCCGGAAAGGAGAGGGCCAGCAAAGGAATATTCTTAAAATGTAACATAATTTGTACATGCGAGTTTCGGTGTACTTCCGACTTCATCGTGGAAAACGTAGTGCTCATTACCACGTTTCTTCAGCGGTCGCTCTACGATAAATGTATAGTGTCTGTTGTCGACTTCTGTTATAGTAATTGGTAATGCTCTCCTACCATTCCAGGAGACCCATGCCTGATCGCCGGGTTTGAATTTCTCTACAGTCCTTTCTGTGATTTGAACAGAGGGTGCATCCTTTACAATTGTTATCTTTCTACCTTCATTTTGAGGAGCTACCTTCTTCTTTATGCGCGATTTAATTGGCCTAGGGCTATTCTTGCTTTTTATATATAACAAATACCGCTTCCAAGCTCTTTCAAGGGCGACGGTAGCACCATACGGAAGGCGTAGGGAAGGTAAAAACTGACCGTATTCTTCCAGGGTATCGAAATTTGGCCAAGAATTATTTCGAAGCATGGCTCTTGACAAATCTCCAAGCGGTGAATTCCTGTTTTTGTGCCTTTTCAGCCAATCATTAAACCCAATATGGAAAGGAATAAGTGTTGATTCGATCTTTGCTCCAACACTGATTATAAGATCCCGCTGGCAATGTTGCCAATTCGAGTAGCCGTATTGTTTGGCGAGTAACTCAAGCGCTTGGACGTGAGTAATGTTTAGTGTCCTTTTAAGCTTTCTAGCCTGACTTTTAATGTAGGTAACTGAACGAGGTAACTCTTTCATTCTTCAAAAACTTTAATGATCTCGCTTGGGAAAATGTCGCCCACCCACCATTTCTCTATGCGAGAAAAAGTTTTCAAAAATTGAAATCGAATTTACAGTACTGAGTGGCTTTGCACTGGTGGGCGGCTGGCGTCTGTAACACCGATGGTAAAGATAGGATTTTCTTGACAACTACCTCCCATAAAATTAGGCCACAATTTCCTATTCAAGCCGGGATACCCTGCTTGCAAATCGGATCTGTAAATCTGTTCAAATCGGAGGCTATTAGACAAGAAAATAGCAGCCTTTGGAGACTGTAAGCGATCTCATAATGAAAAAGTCATGCATTGAATGCCTACCTATTCTCCATAAATATTGAAGGTCTGGCAAGCTAGTATCCGACAAAATATTTTAACTTACCAATACCCTTTTGCGCAAAATCGTCGAGGTACAATTGCGTTAAAGTTTGTTGAGAGAGTAGAATTAGGGAAGGTAGCTATTTGTAATATGATTATTATTGTATATGAGGAGGGACGTAGTATATTATTGGAAATATAGAGGTTTGACCCACCAGGAGATTGAACGGAGAGTACTTGCCAAACCTGACTTTGAAAGCCGATTTAACGAACTGGTGGTGTACTATCCACTATTAGCGTCAGGACGGCTATATACCTATGATGAGGATGGGCTGGAAAAAGAGCGGATCTATTGTGCCTGTGATGGGTGCAGATACCATCCGGATACAATGGCACACCGCGCCTTTTTTGAAGCAGCGTACAGGAAAGAATTTGCCAAAGCGAGGGTATTCTTTGAAGCGAATAACTCCCTGCTGGCAAAATTCAATTACTGGGTACGCAATGATTTGAGTCCATTTATAAGCTATTCCGAATCGGATGACGGCAGCGACAGAATCTCTGTTATCCCTATGGATAAAAAGGAGTTTGCGGAATACAACCGGCTTGTGTATCACTATATCAAACATTCCACCAATGGCGTCCCCCGGTCCATGACGCTTGGTGGGAGAGTAGCGGAATTCGAAGTCCGAATGAGCCGTGCTATCTATCCGGATGAAGTTCTCGAGAAAGCAAAAATTGCATTAAGAAAAGACTTCGAATCGCATCGTATGAATATGCAGCGGGTCATATTCGAAGACTTGCTAAACGGAGGAGAACTGGACTGGAGTGTAAAAACATGGGATTATGGCGAATGTATGGATAATGTTATTGCTAATGAGGCGTTTCTGTTCCTAAAGTACCTGGAGACGTATGGGAAAATGCGACTGGACGAACCGTTTCTCGAATACGTAGCGCACGTATTTGG
This sequence comes from Chitinophaga rhizosphaerae, assembly GCF_003958645.1. Classification (GTDB taxonomy): domain Bacteria; phylum Bacteroidota; class Bacteroidia; order Chitinophagales; family Chitinophagaceae; genus Chitinophaga; species Chitinophaga rhizosphaerae. Next base: position 18,222 of record NZ_RXLO01000010.1, on the reverse strand, counting down.
CGATGACGACTTGGGTATGGACTGGTCGGCAATTGCGAAATTCTTTCAAGAACAGGCTGTAAGGGCAGACATTTCATTTCCTTACCAAGATGAACGATTCCCGGATGATGGTTCCATCATCAGTAAAAAGGCCGGAATTATGGCCAATCTTGAAGGTTTCTTTCCAGAAAAGCGCTATACATTGATAATGGATCTGGCTTTGGCAGCGCCTGACGTAGCGTCCCGTCATCAACTCATTTCTCGAATGGAACAGCTTTTTGGTCCCATGTCTGCATCTTTTGATGGCATATCACGTGATCTGATAGGGGAAGTACAATTGGGGCTAGAATTGTATGGCAAAGCGGCAGAAAAATTCCGCCTTGGTATAAGGGCAGTTGTCGACAAGTCTGATAATCGGAGCGCGATGGATAACTTAAGGTTATGCCTGGAACTCTTTCTTAAACAACTATTGGGTAATAATAAACCTCTGGAGAAACAAGATACCCTTGGAAAATACTTAAAAGAAAAGGGAGTACCTACCGAGCTACGCTCGATGTTGCTTGGGCTATTAGATTTTTATACCAAGTACCAAAATGACTACGTAAAGCACAACGATAAAGTTGAGGAAGCGGATATCAACACCATCCTCTATTTAACGGCCACTTTCCTTCAACGATTACTGCGGGCTCAGATTGAAAGACAATCAGATTTACCTGCTTCGTAGTCATGTGAGTCTGAATTTTGAGGACACTGACTGTAAAGGCAGTTCCCATTTTGTTTGAACTGTAAATTCTGTCGACAAAACAAAACGATTTGACATTGGCATAATGACTTCCAGTTTAAATTAATGAATATGAATAAACAGCAACACCTATATTCGAATCTGTGGAAAATGTACATTCCTGATATCCTCGACATGGTGGAAGTGTTTCCATCCAATTTAGGCATCGAATTGTCGAAAAATGAATTCAATGCCGTTGGCAATCGTGAAGATTATTGCTTTAGACTTGAGTTGAAAAACGGAAAAATTGCAAATAATATACAGGGCTCTGCTGTTGCACGTGATTTGGCTGAACTGCTCTTGGCGGATAGCCGAGCTAAACGACTTTTTGCCGGGAAGACTGTCATTATTCGACTATTGAGTAATTACCAGCTCGTAGCCGAGGTAAACGCCTTGTAGAATTTGATAAAGGGGATTGTTCGTTACAATGTAGTTGTATCGACGTATTAAGGGAAAGCTCCATGTCTATGTGTCGTTGGGAATAGTTTATAAGTATATTTGTTTTATTATCAGCATGTTATAAATATACACATGTTGTTAAAAAATTTTCAATGTAGATTTACATTTTATTTTAGATATTCGTAGTGTAGAATTACATTAACGACGGATGCCCAACGAAGAATCACATAAATTTGAAATTAACGCGCTGATTAACAGTGCTTTTGTCCCAAAAGAGACCCTCAGGGGAATGTTTGAGGCAAAATTAAGCGCTTTGGATACATCGGTCACAGCAATTTTACCAGTATTGGATATGGAATCCAGGGCGCTCAATGGAATACTGGACGGAACAAAGAAAATGGTTGATTTTACTAATCTTATCAAGATAGCCAATTTTCTACAGGTGCCATTGACACGGGTGGTCGAGCTTTTTGCGGCTGCATTGGAAGCAAACTTTTCCACTGGACCAGTAACCGTAGAAAAAGTCCAGTTTATTAAAGATAACTTCGATCTTGCCGCGCTAAGAAAAGCAAGGCTGATTGACACTATCACTGATTTTCGTCATATAGAGCAGCGGTTGTTACTACGGTTAGGACTCAAGTCGATTTTCGACTACAAGAAGCCTGATAATCATGTCGCCTTTAGTGCGGGGATACTGCAACCCAAAAATGACCTTAGCCGTTCCGTCTGGATTCGAGCTGCGATGAATCTTTTTGAAGAGCTTGAGAATCCTTATGACTTCAATAGGCAGGGCTTGATCGAGTTTATCCCGCTAATTCGTTGGCATTCGACAAATGTCGAGTTGGGCCTGGTGGATGTGGTCAAAACCCTTTACAAGCTGGGGGTGACGGTAATTTATCAACCACCGATGCCTTCCCTTCAATTAAGAGGAGCTACGATGGCGGTGTACAACAAACCTTGCATCGTACTGACAGATATTATGGGGTTTTATGGCACCTTGTGGTTTGCGCTTTGCCATGAAATCTTCCATGTGCTTTTTGATTGGCCAGATATTGAAGCGAACAGCTATCATGCCACAGAAGATGGAGACGACATACCGCTCACCGTGAAGGAAAAGGATAGGAGAGCAGATGATTTTGCGCGATCGTTCCTATTTAGCAAAGAGAAATCGGCAGGGGTTGATCGCTACCTATACGACCGGCATTATATTGCCGATTTGGCGGCAGATAGCCAAGTGCACGAAAGTATCATTTATCTTTTCCTGGCATACGATAACAAATCATCTAAGAAATTCTGGGCTAGGGCTCGTGAAATGTCGCCGCCAGTTGAAGTAGCCGTTTCGCGGCTGACAGTACCGTGGGAGGAAGAATTGTCCTGGGAGAAGATAGAGGTGCTCAAAAACGATATCTATAATTGAGTGATATGTCTAACAGTTTTAACAAACAGGAGGAGCCCATACCAGGGCAAGAAGGTTTACCCGCTGATGCGGGTACCGGGGGAGGTTCTGCAAAAACACAGGATCCGCAACTACCACTAGGCGAGTGGTTAACCAAAGCAGCTGACCAGCTGGCGCAAGATGGCAAAAAACAGCGGGAGCAGCTAGAAAAGGAAATAGTTACCTTTCGCGACGGCACAACCGTGAACATCGCCCATTTGATGGCCGATGCCGCAGCGCACAGGCAGCCGTACGAGGCCATATTCCCCAACTCGAACCCATTTTTCAAGGAGATTTTCCGACTTATGGGACTTGATGAAGCGGACGCAAGCAAGTACATCAAACCGGGGGTTGTTGGGCGGCACCTAGTTTACCTGATATACTTGCGATTCAGCCAGGGAGAATCGTTAGTTACCTACCTCCGCTCAAGGGCTGTACCGAATGGTATTCGGACAGCGAAGTTCTTCCAGTTTTTGAACCCGGCAGGTATTGAAAAAGCAAAGCAATTCCGGGATGAAGCAATTGACATGATGAAGCGCTATGGGCCTAATGAATGGTATTCATTTTATAGGGCCTTCGGCAAGCGGCACGGGATACCGGTCCAGCTTAATGCTTTCGAAGAATCTGCAGCATAAGGAATCGGTTTCGGTGTTTTATTAGGATTGTTTGTGGTTAATATTCGCTTCAAATTCGTTCTCGTTAGATCTTACCCCAGCTAGCAACGTGTTGTAGTGTGGTGAACGCGCTTTTGCCCATAAGAATTGCAATTATAGAGGGTGCTTTATTTGGACTGACACCACTACAAACGTTGGAAGTTTCATCCCCCGTTCACACATAATTTAAGTGCATGGCACAACGTGTCCCGTTTTATGCCAGCTTCAAGACCATTGGCCACTTGAATGCTGCCGGAGACTGGTTGCTATACCTGTCTGTATTTATCAACATCGCCAATGTTTTGATCGAACGGCTGCCTGTCACCGATCAGACAACTACCTGGAAGCAAATTGTTACCGGCCTGATTTGCCTTTTAGCAATCTGCTGCTTCTTGCTGGACCAGCTCAGTAATTATTTGTTCTTTTGCGCGAACATGTGGCGCAGAAACGATCTTTTTGATAACAGCCTCAACACCGTGCTGTCCGAAGTGATTTCCGAAGGGTACTTTTCAAATGATGAAATTCATCCCGGTATCTATAAACTTGGCGTCAACAGCTTTGAAAATACCTTCCTTACGCTTGCTGTTGTTAAAGAACAATTACGATCGAGTGTGATAAAATTAGCGATTGTTGTGATCGTCATGCTCTTTGCTATAATTTTTGGTCCTAATGAATGGTTTATTGTGCTTATCCAACTGGCCATTCCATTTGTTATCGCACAGCAAACTATTCGACTATTGCTCCTGAAGAACCGATTGGCTATGATCCTGGACAGTTTTAAACAAACTTTTGCTCTCCCAAGGGGGCAAGCCCAGGATAATTACATTATTAACGCGATGACCAACTATGAAGCAACCATGGCCTGGGCGAGCATCAAACTTTCGGATAAATTGTTTGACGAAGCCAATTCTTTAATTTCCGGCCAATGGATCGAACTCAAAAAAAGACTAAATATTCAATAATGGCCCGAACAGTAGATCAAGCATTTGATGAACTTATTAAACGCATCCAACCATTACCATCCGAGCAGGGCAAGGTAAAGTCACATTACAGTACTGTAAACTCCTGCCTCAGCCGCAGTTTCGGATGTTATGACCTTCGTGAAATCGGCTCTTTCGGGAGCGGTACGAGTGTGCGCAACTATAGCGATACAGACTACTTTGCTGCCTGCCCATCAGAAAAGATTTCGGAAAATTCCAATACGATGCTTGTTAATTTCCGAAACGCTTTATCATATACCTTTCACTCCACAACCGGGATCAGGGTCAGCTCTCCTGCAGTAAGAATTCCATTTGGATCAAGGGTTTCAGAGCTTGTTGAAGTTTGCCCCGCACGGTTTAAAGGCTTAATTCAAACACCACTTGCGCAGCGGCCATATTATGAGATCCCCGACAGTAACGGTGGTTGGATGAAAGCCAGTCCAAACGCGCATAATCATTACGTATAGCACTACAATAAAAAATTGGGTTTTCGGCTAAAACCCCTCATCCAGCTTGTAAAAGCCTGGAAGTTTTATAACAATGCAGAAATCGTTTCTTTCTATCTTGAACTGAGGACCACCAGTTACGCTGACTCGACCACCACAGTATCCTACAAAAAAGACATGCGTGCTGTTTTGCGGATGCTATACGCCAACCAACTGGCAGCCATGAGGGATCCCATGGGTGTTTCGGGGCTTGTGCCTGCCTGCAAAACCGAAAATCAGCGTGCCAGCGCCTTGTCTAAATTGGAATGGGCGGTCGAGCGCTCCACGAAAGCAATAGAAGCAGAGGACCGGGGCAAGATCGACCAGGCTTTTTATTACTGGAATCTGGTTTTTGGCAATTGCTTCCCGGCAATGTAATTGGTGCGTTCACTTCAAAAATTCCGACCTTATGATGATTTGCTACAATTGTAATACTCGCCTAGAGCCAGGAACGCTTTCCGAAGAGCACATATTTCCTCAGGCTATCGGAGGAAGGCTAACTTCATTAACCCTTTTATGCAAAAAATGCAATGAGCATTATGGGGCGACCATAGATGCGAATCTTGCCAAAAGCTTTGAGTTTTTTGTCGCAATGCTCATGTTGGATCGGGAGCGGAGCGAGAAGATTCCTGTCATCAAAAACCTGGTCACTGACAGCGGTGAGAAATATTCACTTCGTGACGGTAGGTTTCCCGAATCTGTAGAACCGCCTGTTACTGTCGCAGAGGGCGGTAAGAGTTATCATATCTCAGCCAGGAACGAAAAAGAATTCGAGACAATAATCAGGCAATTTAAAGACAGATTCCCGGAAATAGACCTGGAAGACGTGAGGAGCAAGGCTGTGCGATCAAAGTCCTACATGGATAAGGCACTTCATGGATCTTTGACCCTTGGCGGTGAACAGGGACTTCGGGCCGTCGCCAAAATTGCACTCAACTTCTATTTACACAGCGGAGGAGATCGGACAGCGGTGGGAGAGATATTGCCGGTAATAAAAGGCGAAATTAGCAACGAACAACATGCGCACCTTTACTACATTATTGATTCATTGGAGCTTTCAGGAAAAGAGGTGTTTCATTTCGTTCAAGTCAATGGCGATCCAACAACGGGATTATTATATGCTTATGTTGTATTATTTAGCAGTATTGGATACATGGTAACCCTGTCCGAAAACTACCGTAGCGAAAAGTTTGAAAAGTCGTTCGCCTATGATGTCGTTACACTCACCAAACTTGAAAAAAAGGTAATTACAAATTATGAAGGACGGCTATCGTATGTTTCAATGGTGAACGACGCCAATATGGCGAGAGAATTGAATTCAAAAATTATCAATTCCATACAAAGCCATTTAAACCGTATTATGGCGGTAGCGGAGCATTTGCAATACACCAAGGGCGTGCAGGATTACGCTCAAGCAGCCATAACAAAGGTGCTCCAGAATCTCAATGGCAAAGATGTAAGTGTTAAGGACTTTTCCCAGCAAGTAATGGACATTTTCATGAAGGATGCAGCGCCATTTTTTGAACACTTTCTGAAAAAGCGCAAGTACATACAACGCAATGATGCAACGGAGGAAATTCCCAGTAATCTGGATTAAATAGTGGTGGAACGTCTCGACCAGCCGCGGTTTAGTAATCGGGCCTTTTTTCTGATGTACTGAACCCGACCTTTAACAAATTTATCCTACTGGCTATGTGCCTTCCGCCAATCGCCCAATTAAGGTTTGGCGCAGATCCCCTAATTCTATTTCATCATATCGAGATCTCCATGGCGATTCAAGAATGATTGCATAGCCTCAGATACAGGATGGCTTACCCAAAAGTTTCCATACTGTTGTTTGAACTTATCCCATCTGTCATCAAGTATTCCTTTACCCCGATATACTGGTGCAATCCAAACCCAATCCAGGGCCCAACGGTCAGGTTCTGCGAGTCTAGCACCTGGCTGAAAAGAACACGCACCAACGATTACCTGCTCGTTATTTGTAAATAGGTACCCGTGCGCCTTTGTCTTAGCTACCGCGGCTTTATTTTCGGGACTCACCCATTGTGGAAAATCAAAGTGCATCTCGCGTCTGAATGCTACGGCCCGTAAGTGCATTTGCTCGTGTTTCCACATAGGAGACGCGCTGGTGACCAATTCACTATTCTCATTGATCGACATTTCGGCAATCATTTCAGATAAAGGTAAAGGCCGTAGGTAAATCAGTCTTTTTTTGTGTTCGCGACGGTGGAGCAAGCTAGATTCTGGATCACCTTTCAACCACTCCAGCCCGCATTCAGTGCAAATCATCTTTTTGGTTTGCATCAATTTTCGTGGCCTGGGAGCTGACACGTCCAACAACATGCTATCGTCAGTCTTATGTCTGTATAAACGTGCTTTATAGCCAGCAGGTGTAGAAAGACTTTCATCCTCCCTCATCCTGATCCAGTCACCGTCGTAATTTTCCGAGCCAAGGGCGACCGGACTATTTCTGCCTCTGAACCGAGGATACCATAGAATGTCCAGTTCCTCGACCGTAAGGATTTTTCTCCTACGTGGCTTTAAGGAGGGTAACAATTTATTTACCAATTCGTAAGCGGGCGTCTGCAACCCGAATTGTTCCAGCAGAATTAGAACCGCAGCAATAGGTTCAGGACGTAAAGCATTGTATTCTATAACGCCTGTAGCAATCGACCTAGGCCGAAAGCACACTTTTTCCCAGGAGAACCGAAGTGCAGCAATGAGCTTTGACACATCCAAATTGATTTCCTCAAGCCTCGGATCCAACGCATAGATTAGATCCTCCAAGTCCGCCGACAGCATCCAGCCATCTCGAAATAGTTTGGCAATTAAATTCAGCACCGGACGCTGACGACTGGTGCGTATGGGCAATTTAAGGGCTGACCATAACTGCTCGATAATTTGTCGTTCCGTTATAAACGTTCTTTGACTGCCACCAAATTCCTGAAAATCAATCATACGAAAAGTAGAATTACGGTTTAATATGCGCAAAAGGCATTTTCGAATTTACCATTTATTCGACAATCAAGGTTGGCGATGCATTGCCCTCTTGAGGATCACCTATGTTTAACTTTCAGTCAGTATAGGTAACTTTTAACTGACTATTTATTAGAATATTATATGTATAACAATTATATATGCAAAAATTACTTTCACTGTGAGTTAAAGTGCTGTATATTTGCAGCAGTTCTTTGATAGTCGACAGTTACCATATGTCTTAAAGCGCTTAAATGCGCAATGGGTTGATTCCGGCATCGCCGGATGAATGCCCATCATTGTTTGCTCGCAGCCGCCTGGGCCGAAACGCTCTCAGGACGAACAGCGACGCAAATACGGTCCGCCGGTAAACTGCAACCACTCAAAAGTGTCTGCAACTCCACCGGTGCAAAGTAGAAAAGACGAAAAATGCTGCTATTGCTAACAAGTAATTTCGGCAACCATGCAGACTTCCTACGCAAAGCAGGTCAGGACACGGCGTCTATCCGCCTTGCTGATCTTCCATGCGCGGACAGTTTTGTTAAATCGTCTCGGCAAGTACAAGACAGAACGGCTCAGTATGCTGGTGCTGACTTCATCCGATACGCTGAAATAGGCGTTGGGCGGAGGCGCAGAGCAAGGAATATTGAGTATTGGTAGTAAACTACCGGTAATATTCGTTCACGTCATACTCATGCCCATGCTACTGGTATACACTCAAGTAGTCTTACCATGAAACGTTGCCCCATCCGCCATCAGGCTGGTGCTGGTTTACTTTGAAGGGATTGACCTGAGTTACCTTATTGGACAGGAAAAGTTAAGTGATTTCTAAGTGTTGAACCACGACAAATATTGGCTAACTGCTAACGGACAGGGGGCAGCATATGCTGTCCTTAACATCAAAAAACACATTACAATGGGTTTTAAGAAAAAGACGTCCGCGTCGACAAACGACCTCATCGAAGGTCTTCAACAAATGTTAAGGAACCGTGGTTCAATGACGGTTGAAGATGCCGAGCTTTTAAATGCAGTAATTGATCATCTTAAGAAACACGAAAGGTTGAAGGGAGATGAAAGGTTACAAAATGGCGTAAAAGTAGTAGACCTGCTGCTCAGGTTCTTTTCAAATCCTGTAATAGGGGAGAAAGTATCGGAGCTCGTCAAATTTATTAGTGAGAATCTTTAACCGTCCACTTAATTTTATTTTTATGAATTTAGGCAATACCATATCGCAGTTAAGGGGAAAGAAGGGATTGAAGCAGTCGGAAATGGCCGAGCTATTGCATATAACATCCACCTATCTGTCACAGATAGAAAATAATAAGAAATTGCCGACCATGGCATTGCTGGAAAGAATCAGCAACCAACTATCGACACCGCTACCGTTTATATTTATGCTGTCTATGGACGACAAGGACATTCCCCCCAGCAAAGCCGCCCATTTTAAATTGCTTCAGCCGGCTCTTCGGCAATTTATGCTTGAACTAATCGATACCCCATGATTCTTTCGTACCCGCACCTGACCGCCATATTGAAGTACTCGATAGTAGAGATCGAGCAAATGATCAGCGAGAAGGAAGATTTGCACTACCATTTCCAGCGAAAGAAAGGCATTGTAAAAGGCGAGAAAGTATTCCGGCATTTTCACCCGAGCCGCCAGCGCCTCCGGGATCTGCATAATCGCATTTACGATAAAATTTTCAGTAAGATTGAACTGCCAGATCATCTTCATGGCTGCACCAAGGGCAGAGGCAACATCACTAATACCCGGCCTCATCAGGGGAAACTGTACAAATTTCATACGGATCTAAAGTCATACTTTGACTTCGTGACCAACAAAATGGTCTACAGCAACCTTCGCAGACTAGGATTTTCCCAGAAGGTAGCCCGACTGCTTACAGCGGCAACAACTTTCCGGGGCCATCTGGCGCAGGGACCACCGACAAGTCCATTTCTTGCCAACATTGCAGGCTTCGATATGGACAACGAACTACTGGAGTTATGCAAGGCTCACCGCATTACTTACACTCGGTACGTTGACGATTTGGGCTTCTCCTCCCAGGAAGATTTCCAGGCGCTTGTTCCGCGTATCATCGAAATCATAAACAAATACGGATTTTACATTGGGTATAAAAAAACCAAATACAAGGCTGGCCGCCTGGTCGTAACTGGTGCTGATATTGGCCAAAACGGTTTACGGCCAACGCAAAAGCTGTTGGACAAATATCTAGACCCCACCACGCCGGAACCCACCCGTAGAGGCTTGGGGTACTATTTTAAAGGTTTCAAACAGAAGTGACGTATGGATACAATTAAAGAGGCGGAGAATGTCACCTTAACTCCAGCTTATGGGCCGGGGTCCATTCTACATGGGTTCAGTAACACGATGACTTCACCCTTGCTTGGAAAAGTCCTTCCCATCAAAGGTATTTATCGTGCCGGGAAAGGAGTTAGTTATGGGGGGCAATTCTACGATATCCTGAAAGACGAAACAAACGACGCCAATATCACGCTCGTTGTTCCAGAGAGCATCCGACAAACCATTACGGAAGGCCAGCTTATTGAAGGGGCTGCCTACCTCAATAAGCGACTCAATGTCGGCACCGGCAGGCTCGACTTGCTACTCGTATTGTCGGAGGTTTTCCGGAAGAAAGAAGTTGAAGTCGATCCTGTCGCTCAAAAGACCGCCGCGCTGCTTCGTCGCAAGGCAGACCACGGGTATAAAGATGTCAATCGGCTGGTCAAAGAACGGTTATATAAAGATTTTCCCATACGTATCGCCGTTATTATAGGGCAAACCGCAATTGTCGACCAGGATATCCTGCACCAGGTTAAAGATGCGGCGGTGCGCTTCGAGATGCACTTCATCCGGATCAACCTGACAAGGCCTCAGGAAATTGTCGCACAATTTCAACAATTGGTAGATGTAGATTTCATTGTGGTTACAAGGGGAGGCGGGGAGAACCTGCAGGTCTTTGACCAAATCGAGCTAGCCGAACGCGCACTGGGTCTGAAAGCAGCCTTTATAACCGCCATTGGACACGCCGTGGATAAGACCCTGTTGGAAAAAGTGGCAGATAGAAGCTTTATCACCCCAACAGCGTTTGGCCAATACCTGTATGACATCTACAACCAGACGATGGAGGAAATGGCCCAATCAAAGTCCAAACTTATCGGAGATATTTCCAGACAAGTGGAGCTTCAGTTCCAAAGCCGGCTTACTGACCTTACAAACCGATTAAACGAAGCCACTGCTGCCAATAAACAAAGCCAGGAACAATACCAATCGTACGTTGGAGAAATGAGCAGCAGAATCGAATCACTACGCTCCAGAAACTCCGTACTTGTCGTAGTTCTGATCGTCGTCGCAATTATAGCGCTGGGCATCTTCCTTGCTTTACGTTGAAGCTGGCACCAGTCAATCTAGTTTTGAGGTGCTTCCTGCGGCGTAGCTAACAATTGAAGCCTTAATAAATCCCGTTGGAATATGCGGCCATCCTTCTCTCTCCACTCGCTTAACAGATATGAGTCTGCAAACATTTGCGCGGTCTTAATAAGGTGACGTTGTTCATCTTTGGGAATTGTCGGTCGGATGCCTTGCAGCACACTTATCACTGTGTCTGCATGGTCGTTTACATAGTTAACCGGCCAAAGCATTTCATATAATTCGGAAGGTTCTCCTTTTTCGTTAATGTTAATGGGCTTGAAGTAGTACGGTAAGGAGACATTATATTCTCTTATGTCTTTCGTGAAATACGAAAATTCGGGTATCGTGTTCCGCACTGCCTGTAAATCGTTGATGACCTCCGGTGAGACAATCACCCGCATGCCAGAAAGTTTACTTTTTTCAGAAGTAAGATATGCGCGAGCTACTGCAAGCCCTACCGGATTTAGCTCATTCGTGCCATTTACCATTGATCCTATATCTTTAAATTTTATCACCCAATCTTTCACAATGCCACACCTCAGAAATGGTGTCGTTTCTTCTTCGGGCTTGAAATTCGAATAAAAGTTAAATGTACTGGTGAAGATCTGGCCAACAGCAACCAGGAGCGGCTCAATGGAGGCGCAATCCAGGTAAAAACAGTCGCTAAACGATCGAACATACACTTTGTCCTCATATTGTGTATTTAGATGTCCGATTCCCCAAATAAACTGGGTTGCCAGATTTTCATAGATGCTCTGAAGCGTCCGCGCTTTTTGTTCCAACGTCGTTTTGTCGTCTGTGACAATTACTTTATAGCCCAACACGTCAATAAATGCGCAATATCTTGTTTCTACCATTATCAGATCTAATGTTTTGATTGAATATACAATTTTTACTTCGTATGCAATTAAAGATAAGAAGGTCCAATGAAAAACACAATTCGACGTAGGGGGGCAGTAAGCATTAAATATTCAATGCGCCAGTACTATGAGTGACATCAGCATGTAGGAAATGCCAGAACCTGAACAAAGGTGGCACCGGATGCAAGCCAGGTAAAACGGATAGTATGGGAGAATTATCGATCACGACGGCCCTAGGGGTCAGCTGCATACGGTAGTTCGTTGGTATTGGGCCATAAGATCGCCTCCATTTAATCTACAAAAAGTTTAGCCCGTCGACACCGCCTGGCGGGTAGGCTCCTGACCGATGATTGCATTCTTCCACAGGGCACCCAAATGGTACTGCCAATGTCTCCAGGATACTTGATCACGCGATGGCAGGAAATAAGAAAAGCCACTGGTTGTTGCTTGCTGCTTTTCTTACCAGGCGGGGAGTCTTCATCATACCCCGCCTGCGCTGCACAGGGTGCACGAACCATTCAAGCAATCCAGCCTATCTTTCTCAATTGCCAAGTTTAGTTCCCAAACAAACTCATAAAAATGATGCTTTCCGAGCCATTTTTTTTACCAATTATTCCAAAAGCTCGGCATTCCCCTTCGGGGCGACCAAGACGTTCGGCATAAACCGCTGCGCTATTTATTCCGCGTGCGTCTTTGGTCTTACTCGGAGAATGCCGGTTGACCTCTCCATAATTTTTAAATCAAAAAAAATATTATGGAAAAGGTAACCAAGGTTGAAATTAAAGAGTCGTGGCTGCAGATTTCTGAAATCGACATTTCGTTCAGGAACAAAGTGAAGGCGAGTCAAAGACCAATAGTTTCGAATTCACATGATCTATTTGCGTTGCTTAAGAGTATATGGGATATGGATACCATCGAACTTAGAGAGGAAGTAAAAGTGATTTACCTCAATAGCTCAAATAGGGTGCTTGGTGTCATGACCGCTTTTAAAGGCGGAATAGAAAACACCATGCTGGACATTCGCCTAGTGTTGGCAGTCGCATTAAAATCAGTTGCTACCAGAATTGTGGTGGCGCATAATCATCCGAGCGGTAGTCTTACACCGAGCCTGGCCGACAGACAGATTACCGGACGCCTCAAGGATGCGTGCAACTTATTGAGCATGAAGCTGCTGGATCATATCATTCTTTCGGGCGATGGCGAGCACTATTACTCTATGGCGGACGACGGGGAAATATAGCCCCGTCGATTGAGCCAACCTTATGCGTATGTCAGTGTCGGTTGGCTTGAAATTAAGGTTTTGGTAAAAGCCGAACGACCGAATCCGGAAGGAGTGATTTGTCCTTATCTAGGGCTTGCCTTATCAATTGACTGTGACATTTCATACAGGAAAGACCGGAATTACAGAAACAATGGTTTATGTCCCCATTCCCGGCAAGTATGAAGGGAGCAAGTTGGTTCGCCCAGGTTTTGTATTTGAACCACAGCAGATGTGTGACGGTTCGCGAGCCCGGCTTAGTTTCTGGGCTATTAACTATGAGCTGAGCGGTTTTGGTTATGCGACCGCTGGGGAAGGGAACCTGCAGCTGCACGCGTTGGGTGAAAGCAAATACGAGCTCTCTGTCCTGTGGCAGCATAGCGTATTCCTAAAAGAAGCGGGAGTCATGCGGTTTTACCTGCTACCTGTAAAGCGGGCTAGGCACCTTTTGCCCCTGGAGTAATACATCCCCGGTCTTTTAACCTACCATCTAGTTCCCTGTAGGGATCTTCCCAGCGAAATTCAATCTCCGCTCCGCTCTGCGTCATTCAAATCTAGTTGCGCGTTATTGGGAATCGTCGCATCCGAACGGGTTGCCTTGCTTACGCTAATGTTGATTTTGTCCTGATGCACGCAAAGCTCTTCAATGGATTTGGACTGTTGCTCAACCTTTATCAGGTATTGCTCAATTGCCTCCCGATTGGCAACAATTGCCTCCTTCATTTCCGTTGCACAATTTGGGATAAAGTCTGCAACAAAACACATTCGCTCCGTTAGTTGGTACGCTTCCGCCATCACTTTCTCTTCGTCAAGGACAATTCCGTCAGGCAAGTGCATTTTTAGTGCTTCGAATAGCTTGCCCTGCATGTTGTGCATTCGGATGAAGGGGTGGGGATGCGACTCTTCAGCGAAATAAATATCCTTACCAGTCCTTTCTTTGGCCAATACCCAATATCGTATATTTGACGCAATCGCCAGACCTATCTCTCCCTCAATCGAAGGAATGAGCGCCTGATCTACATCCTTGGGATCAAATTTGCCGGCTATTCTTTGCGCGAGTAGATCCATCGCAAAATTATCCGCATCGATTTCTGACAAGTGGGAGATAGGCACGTCGTTGACAGCCCCTGGAGCTCCTTGGGGAGCCCGATAATCCGCCTGTAGTTCTCCTTTGCGCTGGACCAGGTGGGCCAGTTCATGGTAATGGACGGTCATTGATGTGTATTCCATCATTGCATTGTACAAACCAATTTTTCCCCGTTTCAATGCACTAAACATTTTGGGGCAATCAAGGTCAGTCACGATATCGTCCCAATCGCTACAATGATAATGAATCGTTTGAAAAAACTCAGCCTCCCAACCAGCGACCACATAAGGTGTAACATTCGATAACCCGTTTGGCCCCGCACTTGAGTTGACTGGGTCATAGTTAATGATCAAATATGCCTCCTGCGCTCCAATGGCTTCACGTACAGTCTGCAGGCATTTATCGGCCTCTAAATAGATTTTGTCCAGGAGCGGTTCCATCTCCTTCAACGCCTCCTCTTGGCTATAGTCTACAGGGTAATGGTTCTGTAATATTTCCCTCTTTCCACGGCGAGTTAGCAGGTCCTTGTATATGTCTATCATTTGTCTTTGGCTTTGCTGGTTCTATTATTACTGAGAACAGAACCGATGATAATTGTCAATTTAATGACTTTCGAACAGATACCAAAGAGTGAAGTATTCTCTCCCAGTACCAGGCAAGATTTACCGCTTGTATAAAGAAACACTTTTTTGAGAGTTTTTTGTGCGTTTCTGAAAATTGTCTAAATTAGAGTCAATAAGCTATTCATTTACGTTACGTAGCTCGACGATTCCAATTGGCTTTAGTAGCTCGGCCCCAAGAGAACTACAATTTTGTATCGCGCCAGCGAATTTCTGGACGTGCAAGCAATTGATTTAACAAACACTTTAATTCTTATTCATTTTGCTTGCCTTTGGCAAGTTCAATGTAATATGACGTAAGTCAAAGCATTACCCCATTACCTAACCTATAACCAGAAACAATGAAAACAGCATCTGTCGCCCTAGCTATCGGTATCCTGTTTGTATTGGTTGCCTGCAAGGGCAAGCCCAAAACTAAGCTTCCCGATACCGTACTATCAGAAAGCGATTCGCTAAATGCCCTGTATAAACGTCCCAAAGACTCAATTCCCCCCAAGATCCGATGGTGCACCGAAATATTTCCGAAGGCAGACTCTACAGGCCTTGAGTCTCTTCATGTAGGAGCACTTTCGATCTATCGGTGGAAGTGGGTACCGGGTCAACCAAAACAGATCAGGGTGTGCTTTAACGATGGTTTGCCATCCATTCAGGACAGAGTTAAGGCGATAGCCGCAGAGTGGGAACGATTCACCGGAGCTAAATTCGTTTATGTCCCGGCAGGGCAAAATTCCGATATCAAGATTTCATTCGCGAAAAAAGGAGTATCCTGGTCTCACATAGGCACAGATTCAAGAAATCATAACCCTTCGATGAATTTCGGGTGGCTTGAGGAAGAGCAAGTTGACTCTCTTTTCGCCTCAGTGGTGCTCCATGAGTTTGGACATGCAATAGGGCTTGTACACGAACACCAGCTCCCTGACGGCAATTTCATCAAATGGAAAGTAAGTGCTGTTTACAACTATTACCTCAACTATCCGAACTATTGGGAGGTAGATGACGTGAAGCGCAATATTTTCTCCCGCTACATGCGCGATCAGCTCATCTCTGGCACTTTCGATCCAACCTCAATCATGATGTACCATATTCCACCGGAACTCACAGAAGATGGATATACCACCCCAATCAATGTTAGACTTTCAGCCGAAGACAAGCGACTTGTTTCCGATGTGTACCGCCGCTAAATGGATAATAGTAGGGATAGCCGTCTTTTTGGCGGGCTGCAGCTCAACGCCGTTTAAAGCCCCTAACGATCATGCCAAAGGCTATATCGACTTAAAAACTGTTAAATTTTGTGGTGCTTTCCCATACAGCGATTCTGCGAAGAAGCGGTACGAGCTGAGCCCAGCGAGCGATCGAGCCCTTGAAATCATGCGCCAAATCGAGGAGTATTCAGGCATTTCCCAGGATATTGCTATCTGTCAGGGAAAGGTGTCCAATGCACTGGCAACTACGATCGATGGACGTAAGATAATAATCTACAGTGAAGACTTTATGAATGACATCGATAAGGTGTCCCGTACCGTATTTTGGCAATCGGTCTATATTCTGGCGCACGAGACAGGTCATCTATTGTACGATCACCGGCTCGCCGAAGATACAGCCACCAGGTTCAAGCAAGAATTGCAGGCTGATGAGTTTGCGGGTTTTATATTGTATAGAATGGGTGCCAGCGCTGACTATTCCACTTGGATCATGAACACTTCCTATCTCCAGAATGATGATAATTTGCGCACTCATCCCGATCGTGCACGACGGGCAAATGCCATAGACCGTGGCTGGCAGAAAGGATATATTCAAGCGTTTACCATCCCTGTCCCCCCGCCGCCACGATTTTACCCGGAATCCAAGCATGATTTTTCTCCTAATGGCTATTGCGATTGCCATCAGTTGCTTAGCCACGATAGCATATACCGTTTTCATTCGGATTTTATGGATGGCTGTGAACTGGATTCTATGATAACGGCCGGGCTTGGCATGGTTGATTACTTTATCACAGATAGTCTCGTGGGACCAATGATTTACAGAGATACGATGGTTGGTGTAATCATCGATCTTGCCAAGCCTGAATATGAACAAGAGCTCGGCGGGATGCTTGTACACACTGACCTGAAAGTACGCATCTTCCAATATAACAGAAAACTTAATCCACTATTCAACAACCACAACCTCTACGTTACGGAGTTACACAAGCCACATGCAGAAGAAGGATTCTGGAATTATTTCACAACGACAGTCAAGCCGGGTCAATGGATAAAATTCAAGGTGATTGTTGAGAATGCGACCAACATATTTCCTACGTACAGGTTTTCTTATTTTGAGTTTATACCACCACCAAGTGAACTTAATAATCCCATTATTTTTTCACCATTTTCCAAAAACATTCCTAAATGAAACATTTTTTGCCCCTCTTACTCCTAGTCCTGACAATTTGTACCGGAACAAACGCACAGAACACCTTGATTAAGGGAACTAAAATTGAAAAAAACAAGCTGTATCTAAAATTGGAGGGCGGCGAATTTAGGACTTTCGTGGATCGGGATAATGAAGCCGGGGACGAATCAATAGGGGAGAAGAAGAAGTTTGCTATGACCAGTAATGAATGCAATATTTATGTTAGATGGTTAAATCCACTCCACTATCAAATAAAATGGGCCGATTCCACATTTGAAGACGAAGCGGACCTGGCGGTTCAGTCATTTGTAACAAAACTGGTGGAAATGTTCGGCGCGCCAGTGGCCAACCTTAACAAAAACAATGCTGAAAGCGCCGCCGCAATTGCAAAATCTGGCTTGGGAGCTCCTGGAACCGGCGTAGGGGATTTGCATTACCCGCCAACCGGCTTCAAAAACGCGGAATTAACTTTCTTGTACCTATCGTTACGCCAGCTTGCAGTCTCTATTCCCCTTACGGCCGATGACATCAAAAACATTAATTCAATTGAATCGGATTTGAATACCTTGGATAAACTGATTGCGACCAATATTGCAGAAGGGGTGGAAGCTGAATTCAAGAAGTTATACGCCATTAAAACTGCGCAGCAGCTAGCTACCGACCTACCGGATATTAAGAAGAATATTAGTGAATTTGAAGAGCTAACCTTCAAACCTGCCGAAGATGCGGCCAAGGCTCTTTCAACGGCACTTTCCAATATTGAAAGTATAACTATTTTGCAATCAATTTAATATCAGGGTTATAGACGATAATCAATTAAACAAAAAATCCGATTAATAACAAACTTATTCCCTCCCCGCCGCAGGCACTGCTTCCGGACCCAGTTGA
>NZ_RXLO01000001.1 GCF_003958645.1 Chitinophaga rhizosphaerae | reverse complement strand
ATGGTGCAAGAATACCTGGATCACCACAAGGATGACCCAGGTGCTAATGCTGAAAATTTAATGCTGGAGTAGGACTTTAGTCCGGCATACCCAAACCTCTGCACTTTCAGTGCAGAGTATTTTAGTTTATCATTTCCCGGCCTGTTGCGCAAACAGTGCAAGACGCTGTATTTTCGGCGGCCGGTAGATACAATATGCTATGACATTCGCAGATCAGCCGAACGATTTGTTGCAACTGCTCCGGCAAGGAGATGCCGCAGCATTCGAATACATCTATACCGCATTCCGGAAATGGTTGTGGGTGGCTGCTTTGGGTATCCTCGAAAATGAAGCGGAAGCCGAAGAGATCGTGCAGGAATTTTTTCTCGATTACTGGCAGAAGGAAATGCAGCGCGAATTCACTGATCTGCGGCATCTCAAGGGTTTTCTTTATGTCAGCGTCCGCAACCGTTGTTTCAACCGGCTGGAAAGGAATAAAGTGATGAAGAAGCGCCAGGCGCAACTGCCCATCCCCGGCAAGGTGGAAGCCAATGACCGCATCGCCGAAAAGGAATTGCAGGAACGCCTGAAAACAGCCATCGGCAAATTGCCGGAAATGCGTGGAAAGGTTTTCCTCATGGGATATATTTTACACCGTTCCCGCCGCGAGATCGCCCTGGCGCTCCGCATCAGCGAGGAATCCGTCAAGAAGCATATGACATTGGCGCTGCGCGATCTGCGCGGCATGTTGAAATAGCCGGCTCCGCATTCACCCGCGGAGGCCGGTTTCGTGTTTTGTTACCGAAATAGCATGGAAGAAGAATATTTAATGCAATTGATGAGCGAAAAGCTGGGAGGGGTCATTGCTCCGGAAGACGACCGTCTGCTCGAAGACCGGATCGCCACGGACCCCTCTGCCCGGCAAGCCTGGGACGCTTACCGCGCCCGCTTCAGCGATGGCGACCTGGCCAACGGGTTCGCCCGCGCCGCGGCGATCGACTGGCCGGCATTGCCTGCCCGGCGCTCCGCCCGCCGCCGCAAGTTATATTATTCCATTACCGCCGCAGCCGCCGTTGCCGCGGGCATCTGTTATTTCATTATCCGGCCCGCAGCGCCTGCCGCCGCCACGATCGCTTCTACCGAAGTGACGCTCGTGCTGGCCGACGGCCGGGAGCTCAAGGCCGGCACACCCGCCGCCGTCAAAGGACTGAAAATGGAGCCCGCCGGCATGGAGATCTCCCCGGCGGAAAACGCGCCCGCCGCCACGATGAACACCCTCTACGTTCCCCCGGGCAAGGATTACCGCGTGAAAATGCCCGATGGCTCCACCATCTGGGTGAACGCCGCCTCCACGCTGCGGTTCCCTGCAGATTTCGGAGAATCCGGCAGAACGGTGGAACTAACCGGCGAAGCCTTTTTCGACGTGGCGCCCGATCCCGAAAAACCTTTCGTGGTACGGTCGGGCGGGGGAGAAGTGACCGTCCTCGGCACTACTTTCAACGTTAAAACCTATAAACCCGGTGAAGGACGCGTTTCCCTCCTCACCGGCGCCGTGAAAGTACGGCGTAACGGCCTCGAATTGCAATTGACACCCGGCCGGGAAGCCTCGTGGACGGAAAACGGAGGCATGACCGAACAGGGATTTAAAACCCTGGAAGCCGTCGGCTGGAAGGAAGGCGCCTATTATTTCGATGACGCTCCGCTGCCTGCCATCGCCGACGCGATCGGGCATTGGTATGGCATAAAAGTACAGGTGGAGGGAGAAGCCCGGTTCTCCTGTCGCCTCGACAGGCAGTTGCCGCTGAACGCATTTCTGCAACAGCTGTCCGCCACCGGTACGTTGTCATACAGCTTTGGAGAAAACGGAACGCTGTTGCTAAAGGTGGTTCCCGGGCAATGACGCCTTTGCGCGCTCTTCACCTTCCAGTATGCGCAAAAAAAACATCGGAAGTCATCAAAATCTGCCAAATCCCCCCTGCACCTCCGGGTTATCTTCGGAATACGGGTGTCGTTAACCCGTGCAAACACCACTAACCGCAGACTAGATGAATGCACCGAATCTATATGCTGCCAGGCCAGGTGCCAAGGTCTCTAAGGCCGGATCCCCTGCCGCCTGTCACGTGTTGCCATGAAACAACGACTAAAACAGGTACCGTCTAATTTTTCAATGTTGTCCACGTGATCGCTGAATCCCATAATTACCTGGAACTGCTGGCCAATGGCGACCAGACCGCCTTCCGCCGGCTCTTCGAACGATATTCCGACAGGATCTACGGAGTAGCCATAGCTTATACAAAGTCACATACGCTGGCGGAAGAAGCCGTGCAGGACATTTTCCTGAAACTCTGGACCAAACGCGCTTCCCTTCCGGCCGTCAACCAGCTGGAATCTTACATCTTCATCCTCACCCGCAATCATATGCTCAATGTTTTGCGCGATATCGCCAGGGAACGCGCATTCATCCGGGAACAATTGCTGGCCGGTGACGATGCTGGCCCGCCGGCACCGGTATCCGCCATCATCCGCAAACAATCCCTCGAGATACTGGAAGAAGCCCTGCTGCAGTTGCCGCCCCAGCAACGGGCCGTTTTCCGCCTTACCCAGGAGCAGGGTATCAGCCTCAACGAAGCCGCCACCGAACTGGGGCTTTCCCGGAACACCGTGCGGAACCATCTCGCAAGGGCCATGGCCTTTATCCGTGCTTATGTAAAAAAACAGGAACATACCGTTCAACTGATTTTCCTCCTCACTGCAGAAATTTATCACTGGCACTGGTACACTTTGTCTTAACCGGTGTCTTTATAACTGATCACATACCTGATGTTCCATGAAGCATGAAAACGGCGCAAGCCCGGAGTTCAGCATCCTGTTGCAAAAATACCTCAGCGGTAACCTGACCGATGAAGAGTCGGACGTACTGTTCCGCCTGCTGCCAGACCATATCGATGAGCTGGACGATCGCCTGGCCGAAGACCTGGCATCTGGCCGGTTCGACGGTTTTACGGACCAGGCGTTGCGGGACCGTTTGTTCTCCCGCCTGCCACTGCGCCGCCATGCCCGCGTGTATCGCTGGCTGCCTGCCGTAGCTGCGGCGGTTTTGCTGATGATCGCAGGGCTGTGGGCACTGAACGCCGGGCGTTCCGAAACGGGGCCGGCGCAGGTAAAATGGAGCGCACCGCCCGTTCCGGCCGGTAACAAGGCCGTGCTCGTTTTGGGCAACGGAGAAGTTATCCAGCTGGAAAGTGCGGGGAACGGCACGTTGGCGCTGCAGGGCGGAGCGGCCGTGTCCAAAATCGATAGCGGAATGTTGTCGTATAAAAAGCAGGCGGTGGATGCGGAGCCCGTTTTTCACACGGTCGCCACGCCGAAAGGCGGCACCTATGCCATCGTACTTCCAGATGGAAGCAAGGCCTGGCTCAATGCAGCTTCCACTATCCGCTTCCCGACCATATTTGATGTAGTGAGAACGGTGGAAGTCAGCGGCGAAGCCTATTTTGAAGTGGCGAAACGGCAGGGGGCGAAGTTCGAAGTGCGGGCAAACGGGATGAAAGTTTCAGTGCTCGGAACGAAGTTTAACGTAAAAGCATATGCAGACGAGCCAGACGCGAGAGTGACGCTGGTGGAAGGGTCGGTGCGGTTTTCAGCTGGGGCGGACAGTGCCGTGCTGAGGCCTGGTGAACAGGGCGTAACCCGGCAGGGTGTGTTCACGGTAGCACCGGCCGATATAGAAGCCGCTACGGCCTGGAGGAACGGGATGTTCCACTTCGACAACCAGCTGCTGGCAGACATTATGCGGGAAATCGGCCGATGGTACGATGTGGAGGTCCAGTATGCCGGAAACGCATCCGGACGCAGGTTTTCAGGGATCATGCGCCGGAGCGGGAGCGTCGGCGATGTACTGAAATTCATGCAGTTGGCCGGCGTAAAATGCGAATTAAACGGAAGGAAAATCCTGGTAAAACAATAACCCGAATTTCAACATTCCGGTTGGACCCAAAATAAAAAACCGTTCCGTGAGGAAGACGGAACGGCTATGCCATTGGGTGACACCGGCAGATGAAGCCGGTCATAAACGATTGTCGGAAAGTTTATTTATCAACCAACTACCGTGATGCCAAAGCAAAACGGCCTAAAACAAATGTATGCATTTACAACCAAAGTCGAGCCGGCCATGGCGGCCCGGTAATCGCTTCTATTCAAAATTGGCCATGAAACTAACAGCGGCATTCTTATTAACCGGGATCTGTATGCAGGTGAGCGCCAGCAGCTACAGTCAACAGATCACCCTTTCCGGCAGGAATATGCGGTTGAAACAGATCTTCCGGGAAATCAACCGGCAAACCAGCATGCAGTTCTTCGTAGAAGACGAATTGCTGAAAGACGTGGGCCGTATCGATGTGGATATTCGCGACAAACCGCTGGACGCGGCCCTGAAAAGCTGCCTGGAAGGCCTGCAGCTGGATTACACGATCGTGGACCGCACCATCGTCATCACCAAAGCCATTCCCCGCGCCGCAGCGCCCGAATCCGTTCCGGAAATGCTCGTCATCACGCTGAAAGGCACCGTAACAGACGAGCATGGCATGCCGCTGCCCGGCGCTACCGTCAAATTGAAAGGTACCAGCAAAGGCGTGGCTACGGATGCAATGGGCCGGTTCACCCTCGAAGTGCCCGATAAAGGCGCCGTGCTCGTGGTTTCTTACATCGGCTATGAGCCGCAGGAAGTTCCGGTAACCGGCAGCGGCCCCATTTTGGTTGCTTTGAAGCCGTTGGAAGGAAAAGTGGAAGAAGTGGTGATCGTAGCGCACGGCCGGCAAAAGAAGTCGGAAGTGGTCGGCGCCGTAACCACCATCAAACCCTCCGAGCTGAAAATCCCCGTGAGTAACCTTACGAACGCTCTGGCAGGGCGCCTGGCCGGGGTGATCGCCTTCCAGCGGAGTGGCGAACCGGGCTTCGATAACGCCGACTTTTTCGTGCGGGGCGTAACTACCTTCGGTTACCGCAAATCCCCCCTCATCCTCATCGATAACATCGAATCCTCCGCCACCGACCTGGCGCGGTTGCAGGTAGACGATATCGCCAGTTTTTCCATCATGAAAGACGCAACGGCCACAGCGCTCTACGGCTCCAAAGGCGCCAACGGCGTTATCCTCATCACCACCAAACAGGGGCAGGAGGGGAGCGTTACACTTTCGTTCCGCGCGGAAAATTCCCTTTCCCAATCCACCCGAAACGTGGAAATGGCAGACCCCATCACCTATATGGAACTGGCCAATGAAGCCATCCTCACCAGGAACCCGCTGGGAGGACTGCTGTATTCCAAAGACAAGATCGAAAATACCCGGAATGGCACAGATCCGGTGGTTTTCCCTTCTACCGACTGGCAGAAAATGCTGCTGAAGAATTCCACCAATAACCAGCGTTTCAACCTCAGCCTCAGCGGCGGCGGAAAAGTAGCGCGGTATTATGTTTCAGGCTCCATGAACATCGATAACGGTATCATGAAGGTGGATAAAAAGAACAACTTCAACAGCAACTCCAAACTCAAATCCTATTCCATCCGAAGCAATATCAATATCAACCTAACGCCCACAACGGAAATGATCGTGCGGGTATCTGGCAGCTTCGACGATTACAATGGCCCGTTGAAAGGCGGCTCGGATATTTATGCGCAGATCATGGAATCCAACTCGGTGTTGTTCCCTGCATCTTACGAACAAACAGAGGAAACGAAATATGTAAAGCATATCATGTTCGGCAACGCGGCAGAAGGTAAGTACAACAATCCGTACGCCGACCTGATGAGGGGATATAAGGAATCCAACCGGTATAATATCAACGCGCAGGTGGGCCTGAACCAGAAACTGAACTTCATTACCAAGGGCCTGTCTGCCAGGGGAATGGTCAACGTTCAGCGATTTGGTGAGTTTTCCGTTTCCCGCTCCTATAATCCGTTCTATTATGTCGCCTATAACTACGACTACGCCACGAAGGGCTATTCCATCCGGCCGCTCAACCTGGAAGATGGCCAGTCGGAAGCGCCGGCAGGTACGGAATATTTAGGCTACGAGGAAGGCCCGAAATCCCTGTCGGCCGATTTTTACGGGGAGCTGGCCACGGATTACAGCCGCACTTTCGATAATGTACACAGTGTAAGCGGAACGTTGGTGGGGATCGCCAAAAGCAGCCTTGCCGGTAACTCGGGCTCTCTCCAGGGATCGCTGCCTTTCAGGAACCTGGGCTTGTCTGGCCGTATGACGTATGTGTACGACAGGCGTTATGCTGCGGAGTTCAACTTCGGGTACAACGGGTCGGAGCGGTTCCACGAATCCCATCGCTTCGGGTTCTTCCCTTCCGCAGGCGTGGCTTACACCATTTCGGAAGAAAAGTTTTGGGACCCTTACAAGAGCTGGATCCCTAAGCTGAAGATCGCCGCTACATACGGCCTGGTGGGCAACGATGCGATCGGCGACTCGAAAGACCGGTTCTTTTATCTCTCCAACGTCAATATGAAAGACGGCGGTTTGGGCATGACGTTCGGTACGTTAAAAAATTATACGCTGTCGGGTATCAGCATTTCCCGGTACGCCAATAACGACATCTCCTGGGAACAGGCTGCGAAAACGAACCTGAGGCTGGAAATGTCTGTTCTGGGAAAAGTGAATATCGATATGGATATCTATCGCGAACAGCGGTCGAATATTCTTATGGACCGTGCTTCGGTACCTACCACGATGGGGCTGTCGGCAATGTCCCGCGCGAACGTGGGAAAGGCGCACTCGGAGGGGATCGATTTTGCGCTGGACTTTACGCACCAGATCCGGCGGAACTGGTGGGCAAAGGGCATGGCCAATTTTACGTATGCCACCAGTGCCTTCGATGTTTATGAAGAACCGCAGTATAAAGAAGCGAATAAACTGCACGTTGGCCAGTCGCTCAGCCAGCAATGGGGATATATCGCGGAACGACTGTTCGTAGACGATCTCGATGCCAGGAATTCCCCGCGGCAGAATTTTGGTCCTTATGGTGGCGGAGATATCAAATACCGCGACCTGAACGGCGACGGGCAGATTACCGAGCTCGACAAGGCGCCCATCGGTTTCCCGTCTACGCCGGAGATCGTGTATGGCTTCGGGGTGTCTTCCGGTTTCGGGCGGTTCGACTGCTCCGTATTCTTCCAGGGGCTTGCCCGGGAATCGTTCTGGATCAATGCGGACAAGACTTCGCCGTTTATCAAGGAACAACGCCAGTTGCTGAAGGTTTGGGCGGATAATCACTGGAGCGAAGACAACCAGAATATCTACGCGCTTTGGCCGCGCCTCAGCATCGAGAAAAGCGAAAACAACATCCAGGCCAGCACCTGGTTCATGCGGAACGGTGCATTGTTGCGCATCAAATCCGCCGAGATCGGATATACCCTTCCGGCATATCTCATGAAAAGGCTGCGGCTGACCAATGCCCGCGTTTACGTGAACGGGAACAACCTCTTCACTTTCAGCAAATTCAACCTGTGGGATGTGGAAATGGGAGGCAATGGCCTTGGGTACCCCATCCAGCGAGTATTCAACGCCGGCGTGATGCTGTCTATCAAATAATCACCGCATTCTATCAACATCCTGACACGAAAATGAAAATTACCATGAAGATCATACGCATTCTGCTGGTGGCTTGCCTGGCCACGATGGGGTCCTGCAAAAAGTTCCTGGATATCGTACCCGACAACGTGGCTACGCTCGACCAGGCTTTCCAGCTTCGCGCCACCGCCAAAAAATATCTGTTCACCTGTTATTCCTATATCCCGGAACTGGGCGATGCGAGCAGCAATTATTCCATCCTCGGGTCCCGCGAAATTTCTACGCCCTATCCGGGCTCGCAGTCCGGAATCCGCAATTCCATCATCGAGTTGGGGTATGACTACCAAAACGTCGTTAACCCCATCGCCAATTACTGGAGCGGCGGCGGCGATTACGGCGGCACGCCGATGTTCGTGGCGATCCGTACCTGCAATACTTTCCTGGCCAACATTCACAAGGTCCCCGATATCCAGGAGCCCGAGCGCAGGCGGTGGATCGCAGAAGTTAAGACCCTAAAGGCGTTCTATCACTTCTGGCTGCTGCGGATGTATGGGCCGATCCCTATCGTGAAGGAAAGCCTGCCTATTTCCGCAGGGGTGGAAGCCGTAAGGGTGAAACGGCAGCCGGTAGACGAAGTGGCGGCTTATATCGTGCAATTGCTCGATGAAGCGAAAGCCGACCTTCCGCTTATCATCACCAATCAGCGCGAAGAACTGGGGAGAATGACGCAGCCCATCGCGACGGCCATCCGGGCTTATACGCTGATGTTGAATGCCAGCCCGCTTTTCAACGGGAATAAAGACTATGCCGCGTTCGGCCATGCCACCGGCCAGCCGCTGTTCAATCCCGAATTCAGCGCGCAAAAATGGACTTTAGCCGCAAAGGCCTGTGAAGACGCCATCCAGTCTGCGCATGATGCCGGTTACAAACTGCACCGCTTCGTAAAACCTTTCGATGTCAAAGATATCGGCGATTCCACGCGGATATGCATGGATATCAGGGGAGCTGTAACGGAAGAATGGAACTCCGAAGTGATCTGGACGCTCACGCACAGCAATACAGACGCTTTGCAGCGGCAATGCGCACCGAGGAACGATGTGTATTCGTACACCATTTCCTTGTGGGCGGCCAATATGAAAGCCTGCGAGATATTCTATACGAAGAACGGCGTGCCCATAGATGAAGACCCTTCCTGGGATTATGCAAACAGGTACACCACCCTTAAAACCGTTCCCGCCACGCACCGCGCTATCCTGAAGCCCAACTATACGACATCGTCTTTCAATATCGACCGGGAATTCCGTTTTTACGCCGACCTCGCGTTTGACGGCTCTTCCTATTTCATGAAGCAACGCCCTAACGAAGACAACTTGCTTTACATCAATACCATGTGGGGCTCATCTTCGTCGAACGGCCTGTCGCGGACCTCATTCACGGGATACTGGCCGAAAAAGATCGTCAGCTGGAAAACCTCCGGTACCGGGAATTCATACCTGGCGGATGGTTACGCCTGGCCTGCCATCCGTTTGTCGGCATTGTATCTGATGTATGCCGAGGCATTGAACGAAACGGAAGGCCCCGGTGCAAGGGCTTACCAGTATCTCGACAGCGTGCGCGCAAGAGCGGGGCTGAACGGGGTCGTGGAATCCTGGGCCAATCATTCCCGCAACCCTTCCCGGCCCGCTTCCAAAGAAGGGCTTCGCGGCATCATCCAGCATGAAACGATGGCGGAATTCATCTTCGAAGGGGAAAACTACTGGAATATGCGCCGCTGGAAACGGCTGGATTACATGAACCGTCCGGTTACGGGTTGGGACATCCAGCAGAACACACCGTCGATGTTCTACCGGATGCGGACGCTCTATACGCCCAATAATACCTATCGCGAGTACCTGGCGCCGATCTCGGAAAACGATCTGAACGTAAACCCTAACCTGGTGCAAAACCCGTTGTGGTAATCCTGCTTTCCCATCATCAAAAATTACATCATGAAGAAATCATTCCAATATATCTCATATAGCCTGTTGTTCGTTGCCGGTATGGTCTTTTCCGGCTGCCAGAAACAGACGGGTACCGACAGGGAGCCGATTTACAAAGACGGGAAAAAGCCGTTGCCTGTAAAAAATGTGCGCGTCCAGAATTTTCCCGGCGGAGCCACCATCATATACGATATCCCGGCCGAACAGGGTATCCTGTACGTGCAGGCCGATTTCAAGATCAACTCCACGGCTTCCCAACAGGTGAAATCTTCGTTTTACACCGACACTATCGTGGTGAGGGGCTTTGAGCGGGAAGGCGACTACAAAGTGATGCTCTCCTGTGTCAACCGCAGCGAGGTGAAATCAGACCCGGTGGAAGTGACCGTTCATCCTGGCATTCCACCGTATCAGAGTGTGAAGGCTTCGTTGAAAGTGTACGGAGATTTCGGAGGGGCCAATATCGCATTTGAAAACCCCACCGGCGGGGAAATCGCGATCATTTCGCTGGTAGACACGATCGGGAAGGGGGAATACGTTTACACGCATTATACAAAAAATACCGCCGGCAACTTTTCCGTGCGCGGATTCCGGTCGGGCGACCGGAAGTACGGGGCCTGTGTGCGCGACCGCTGGGGCAATACCAGCGATACCGTTTGGGAAACCGTCCGTTCCATGAACGAAGTGGAGCTGGACCGGACCATTATGCAGGCGCTCGTCTTGCCGGGCGACCAGACGGCCTGTTGCGGTTCCGATCTCAACGTGCCGTTGCGAAATCCGTACCAGGCGGGCGACTATTCCTTCTATGGTGTCCGGAACCCTGGCGATTCAACGCCGCCGCGTATCACGGTAGATATGGGCAAACCGGTCGTACTGAGCCGCTTCCGGTATTACATGCGGAAAAACGGCGGGGCCGAGTTCAAAAACGGCACGCTGCGCTTCTTCAAGATATACGGCAGCATGAACCCGAATCCCAGCGGCGCGATAGACGGCAGCTGGACGCAGATCGGCGGGGTGTACGAACTGGTCAAACCTTCAGGATTACCCTACGGCCAGCAAAACGCGGCGGATCATGAAGTGATCGACAGCGGCTCCGAATTCACCATGCCGCTCCCGGCCGTTCCCATGCGCTATTTCAGGCTGATGCTCATAGAAACCTTCAGCGGTGGCCTGGGGATGGAAATATCCTCCCTCAAGTTCATGGGCGATTATTTATAATCCAGATTCCAGACTTTTAAACTACTACTCGCATGTTTCAAAAATATTCATTGCTGATGATGGCGGTCATCCTCCTGACCGCATGCACGAAAATGGACCACTCCTATGCGCCTTACCTGGAAAATGGCGAACAGCTTTATCCGGGCGTTCCCTACAAGTTGGAAACACATGCCGGCAGAGGGAGAATAGAAGTACAGTTCACCCAGTCGAAAGATCCCGATATCGTTAAATACGTGTTGTATTGGAACAACCGCCAGCAGAAACAGGAAGTCATCCCTGATAAGCAGAACGCCGTCATGAAAGTGATCGTGCCGGGCCTGGATGAAGGGGATTACACGTTCGAGATCGTTTCGATGTACAGATCCGGCAATTCATCCACGCCAAAGTCTGCCATCGTGAGCGGAAGGGCGCTGGGCAGCCGGTTCGAATCGGAGCTTTTCATCCGGAAAATCCGGGCGTCCAACTGCCGGAAAGGCTTCGCATTGCAATTTTTCGAGGCGGATGCTTCCGCCAGGTATACGGACGTTACGTATAAAGACGCCGGCGGAACCCTGCAGCAAAAAAGGATTGCCGGTACTGCTGCCAGTTTCGACACGTTGGAGAATATTCATCCGTCTGCCGTTTCCCTGGTGTTCCGCACCGCCTACCTTCCAGACAAATGCATCGATACGTTTTACGCCGAAGCAACGGTGCCTGTTAATCCGGCATCCGGCAGTTTCGTATGTACCGGCACCATGACCGATTATACGAACGCATCGCTCACCGGGCCTTATCCTTGGAACGTCACGCTCCGGCAAACCGGAGCACTGACGCTCGAAATGGTAGACGACGATCAGACGCATGACGTGTTCCACAAGATTCTCAGCAACGGTTCGCCTTCGTATTACGGCTCCTTCGGGTTGGTGTTTACGCTGGATGCCGCCAATAACGTAACCGGCGTGGTGAACAAACACGGTCAGCCCTCGTCCAACGGCCGGTCTGCCCAGCTAGACCCGTCTGGCGTCAACAAGTACGACCCCGTCGCGAAGGTGCTGCAGGTGAAATACTGGATGAACCAGCCAGGAGAAACGCACCGCACCCTGTTCGATGAAACGATGACAATGAAGTGAGGAAACATTCCGCCATTTTTTTCACCATTCATAGCTTAATCATCATGCACGTAAAAAAACACGCCGGCCGGTTGTTGATGGCACTGCTGATCTGCTGTTCAGCCATCGTTTCCTGTAAAAAGGATATAGCACCTGTTCCCGAAAAAATCAAACTGAAACAGGAGCGGATGAACATCACGTCAGGAATCTTGGAAAACCTCGGGATGGACCTCTGGTATTCGCTGAACGGACCTCCCTACATCCTCGTGGCCTGCAACTATACAGGCGGCGCCAATCTGCTGGATGTGGCCATCAATTACAGCGGGCAAACCCAATATGGCGTGATGTGGCCCAACGGTTCAAATACGTCCGCGTATTTCCAGCTGTCGACCGGTGAGATACCTACCTCCCGCTATACCGTTACCGTGCAGGTAGACGATAACCAGGGCAACGTAGCCACCACCAATATCAGCGTAAACCCGCCGCCCGGCGGCGTGGGAACGCCACTCAAGGGATCGCTGTCGGAAATGAAGGGCACCCAGATGAGGGAGCAATGGTCGAACATCAACCGTCATTACTTCAGGTTCAGTTGGGTCTACAACCCGTCGAACTACGTGTACCGCGAGGAAACGGTATATATCGGGATGAAGTTTTATGATAGCCAGGGATATTATGTGGGCGCAGTTACCGGTTCGGGGCAAACGAATTCAGTATCTTTCACGGAAGTCAACATTCCTGCGGAGATCGTCGCGGAAGCAACTTATGTGAAGATTCTGGCAGGTTCCAGCTATAGTGAGATCAAC
This sequence comes from Chitinophaga rhizosphaerae, assembly GCF_003958645.1. Lineage (GTDB taxonomy): Bacteria > Bacteroidota > Bacteroidia > Chitinophagales > Chitinophagaceae > Chitinophaga > Chitinophaga rhizosphaerae. The sequence goes on along the minus strand of NZ_RXLO01000001.1, from coordinate 858,772 downwards.
CCGTACGATTATAATGAGCGATGGGAAAACCTGCAATTACTGACGCCGGTATCGTTTTCCAATTACGATCAGAACAATGTGGGGATGACGTTCAGGGATAAGACAATACCGGTCAACTGATCCGTCAAACTCTTTCCACTTTGCATCTCCATTAACCATTTGAAAAGGCCGCGGGCGTCTGCCCGCGGCTTTTTCCGGGAATAACAGGCCCAGACTGGCCGGTGGGAGCGGGTGGACGACTATTTTCGGGCGAAAAAGCGCTGCCGGCCCGGGCGCCCTGTTTTACCGCCGGCACCGCTTTCCGGCCGTTCATGTAGGTTGTACGCTATGCGGGACGGGCGGGTTTCGGCCCGTTTAGCTAATGGGTTTTGCCACGCCAATTGCCCGTTTTTCAGGCGGGTCGAACGATTTTATGCTAAAACGATATAGCCAGGGGGCGTCAAAAGGGTAGGGGACACGCTTTACCATCCGTAATATTTTGCCTTCAAACCCAACTACAATAATTATTTTGAGCAACTATGGTACAAAAATCGAATCGCACTTTTGTAAGCCGGTCCATGATCGGCTTTTTGTATGCATGCGGTGCCGGCCTGATGCTGGCCCAGCCTGCTGCGGCGCAATCCGGGAAATGGCCGCTCACGGACCTTTCCGCCTTCCGCCAACCCGGCGGTACCTGGCAGATCGCCGGCGACATATCCGCCCGGCTCGGTAAGCCCAACGCCCTCGAAATCACCAAAGGCACCGGCGTCCTGGTAAACCAGCCCGGCAAAAAGCAGCATGGACAAGATCTTTACTCCAATGTAGAACATGGTGACATCGATCTCGAGCTCGATTACATGATGGCCGCAGGCTCCAACTCCGGCATCTATTTCCAGGGACGATATGAGCTGCAACTGTTCGACAGCTGGGGCAATCCCGCTCCCCGTGCGGCCGACAACGGCGGCATCTACGAACGCTGGGACGATTCCCGCCCCGAAGGCCAGCAAGGCTACCAGGGCTACGCCCCCAGGCAGAACGCCAGCAAGGCCCCCGGCCTCTGGCAGCACCTGAAGGTTTCCTTCCAGGCCCCCCGGTTCGACGCGTCCGGTAAAAAGACCGAAAACGCCCGCATCATCCGCGCCGAACTGAACGGCGTCGTGATCCACGAAAACGTAGAGCTGCAGGGCACTACCCGCGGCGCCAACGGTAACGAAGCCCCCACGGGCCCCCTGCGCATCCAGGGAGACCATGGCGCCGTTGCCTTCCGCAATATCAATATCACCGGGTACCCTGCCGCCCGTCCTACCCTGACCGGCCTCACCTACACCGTATATAAAGCGGCCAACGCCCGCGAGCTCGATCCCGCCACGGCCAAAGCCGAAGCAAAAGGCTCCGCGCCTACGCTCACCGCGAACGCCGGTCCCTTCACCCACGGCTATCAGCTCCGCTACACCGGTAAGCTCAACGTAGAAAAAGCCGGTGATTACAACGTCGGCGTTTACGCCCAGGGCGGCGGCGCCAGCCTGGCCATCAACGGTAAGCAGATCGCCGGGTATGGCGGTAACGGCCGCGGCAAGGCAACCCTTCCCGCAGGTACCTCCGACGTGGAAATCATCTACGGCCGCGAAGGCGACTGGGGCGCCCCTACACTCGGGCTCTACATCGCCGGCAACGGCCTCCGCGAAATCCAGTTCGGTGACCCCGTCACGCCCGACAACACCGATCCCATCCTCCTCGAAGCCGATCAGACCACCATCCTGCGCAGCTTCATGGACGCGCCGGGCCGCGAAAAGATCACCCACGCCGTGTCGGTCGGCAGCCCCGAAAAAGTACATTACACCTACGATCTCGATAATGGCATGCTCGTGCAGGCCTGGCGCGGCGGCTTCCTCGAAACCACCCCCATGTGGCACGAGCGCGGCAACGGCACCGCACGGCCCGTTGGCACGCTGCAACGCTTCGGTCGGACCGCCTTCACGCTCAACCGCCTGGCAGACGCCGGCGCAGCCTGGAGCGCAGATTCCGCCGGAACCAGCTTCCGCCCCAAAGGATATGTGCTCGATGAGAAGGACCGGCCCACCTTCCGCTACCAGGCTTTCGGCAGCAACGTGTCTGACGCCATCCGCATCCTGCCCGACGGTTCCGGTTTCACCCGCGACCTGGAAGTGACCGCCCCTGCGGCCGACCTCTTCGCCAAACTGGCCGAAGGCGCACAGATCGAACAGGTGGAAAAAGACCTGTACGTGGTAGACGGCAAATCGTTCTACCTCCGCATCACCGATACCGGCGGCGCCAAACCCGTGGTGCGCACATCCGGCAACAAACAGGAACTGATCGTTCCCGTTCGCGGCAAGCTGAGCTATTCCATCCTTTTCTAAACCAATGACTGAATCATCGCAATGAAGCATATATTTAAAAAAGCGGCGATGTGCCTGCTGCCGCTGATGACGCAACTGTCTTCCTCTGCGCAGGAAACGCCGAAAGAAGAAGACTATTTCCGCATCCTGAAGGTGAGCGCACCGGAAGGTACCCTGCTCGAAGTAGGCGGCCTCACCGTGCTGCCCAACGGCGACCTGGGTGTGGCTACCCGCCGCGGCGATATCTACATCGTGGAAAACCCCACGAGCCGCCGCCCGCATTTCCGGAAATTCGCCAGCGGCCTCCACGAAGTGCTCGGCCTTGCTTACAAAAACGGCGACCTGTACTGCGCACAGCGCGGTGAACTGACCCGCCTTTCCGACACCAATAACGACGGTAAGGCAGACGTGTACGAAACCGTTTACGCCTGGCCGCTTTCCGGTCACTACCACGAATACAGCTTCGGGCCGAAACTCGCGCCCGACGGTTCTTTCTTTGTTTCCGGCAACGTAGCGTTCGGTAATGAAGAATGGTGGCGCGGTGAAAGCCGCGTTCCCTGGCGCGGTTGGGTAATGCATATTTCTGCAGACGGCAGCCACATGGAGCCCTGGGCTACAGGTATGCGCTCCCCCTGCGGCCTCGGCATGATCGACGGCGAATTGTTCTACTCCGAAAACCAGGGCGACTGGATGGGGTCCGGTGGCGTTTGGCAGGTAAGGAAAGGCGACTTCGTGGGGCACCCCGCAGGCCTCCGCTGGTCGGATATGCCGAATTCTCCCATCAAACTGAAAGACGAAGACCTCTATAAACAGGTGGACCAACGCCGTGTCCGCAACGGGCAGGGCAGAATGGTGAAACCGGAAAACGTGGTGGACGAGAAATTCAAAACACTGTTCGAAGTGAAAAAAGCCATCCCGCAGATCAAACTGCCGGCTGTTTGGCTGCCGCACGGCGTGCTGGGTATCTCCAATTCCGAAATCCTCCCCATCCCCGAAAATACCTTCGGCCCGTTTGCCGGCCAGCTCCTCGTGGGCGACCAGGGCCAGAGCAAGATCATGCGCGTAGTGCTGGAGAAGGTGAAAGGTGAATTCCAGGGCGTGGCGTTCGATTTCAGACAGGGATTCCAGTCGGGCGTGCTGCGCATGGCCTGGGGGAACGACGGTTCGCTGTTCGTAGGCGAAACCAACCGCGGCTGGGGCTCCGCCGGCGATGCCAACGAAGGTTTGCAGCGCCTGGTGTGGAACAACCGTATCCCTTTCGAAATGAAGACCGTAAAAGCGATGCCCGACGGATTCGAGATCGAGTTCACCTTGCCGGTAGACCCTAAATCAGCCTCCGACCTGGCCGCCTATTCCGTGGAAAGCTTTATTTACAAGTATCACCCGGTGTATGGCAGCCCCACCGTCAACAACGAGAAATGCGAAGTGAAAGGCGTGAAAGTGTCTGAAGACGGAACGAAAGTCCGCCTGATCGTCGACAACCTGCGTCAGTATTATATCCACAATATTTCCGTGGAAGGCGTGCGCGAAAAGGATTATTTCTATTCCACCGTGCATCCCAACGCCTATTATACGCTCAACAATATCCCCGAAGGCGCCAAACTGGCCATGACCGGGGTGAGCACCCGCAATTCCGTGAAGGAAGCCGAAGCGGCCGCCGCCAAAACGAAAGCCGCCGAAGCCGCCAAAGCGAAATCCGCTCCCGCGAAAGGCGCCGCAAAACCCGGTGAAACCACCGCCGTAAAAGCCGCCGCCAAAACGGCCACCTACGAAGAAGTAAAGCCACTGCTCGCGAAATACACCTGCGCCGCCTGCCACAACGCAGACAAAAAACAGGTAGGCCCCGCGTTCAAGGATATTGCGCGTAAAAAATACACCAACGATATGATCGTGAAACTGATCTACAATCCCAACCCGGAAAACTGGCCCGGCTACGCAACGGAAATGCCGCCCATGCCCCAGGTCCCCAAGGCCGATGCCCTCCGCATCGCCAGCTGGATCAATTCGCTGAACTAATCCTGATTACCGGGAATATCACCAGCGGCGGAAGACTTCACGGTTTTCCGCCGCTTCTTTTTGTAGCATCCTGAGAAAATATTTTCAGTTGGATACACCCCTAAGGGTATGTTTTTGCATTATTAATATGATAATTTAGATGCTTTACTACGTATTAAAGAAGCGAAACTTAAAACGCTTGTTTCTCCAACTTGACTTATCCGTGAAATCGCGATTCACGGGCGACGAACTATCACTATTGAATACCCCGTTTTAATTTTTCTCCAATTGGCTTTGGGCAAATTCAGCCGTCGTATTGAATAACCGTCTAAATGAATACGGTATGGATATGCCATTATTGCCAACCAGAATTCTGTGGATAGACCGGCCGGAGCATGCCGAGCCCATCCCGGTAGCCAGCCTGCCCAAAGAACAGTTGAAGGGCCTGTTGTGGAGTGCCCGCGTGTATTTCGAGGATGATGCGGAATGCAAGATCGTGACCCAGGAAATACCGCTGGGGCCGCTTTCCGTCTGGTTCCACCACGTGATGCCCAAAACCTCCATGATCCTGTTCCCCCAAACGCCTTTCCAGAACGTCATCCTCCATGTCATGCTCGGCAGCCACGTGCGTGTGCTCATGGGGAACGGCCGTTTGGCGGATTTGCGGAACCAGCGGATGGACCTCTTCAACCTCTGCGATTACCTGAACACGGTCCCCCTCGAGCCGGGGCAGTGGTTCGACAGCTTCCACCTCAATTTCCGGCCGGAAATGGCGAAGGAATTGATGGATGAATACCCGGAACTCAACGGATTGCTGACGCCGGCCATCATACAGGGCGAAGGGCATCTGAACACGCGGTCGGTATTTTTCAATGAAGTTTGCCAGCGTGCGCTGAAGGAAATCCTCTGTTGCAAACAGATCGGCGACCAGGGCGGCTATTTCGTCCGCCGCCAGGCCGTCACTATCCTGACCGTTTTCCTGCGGACGATGCACCTCAGCGCCGGGGCGTACAAAATGTCTACCAAGAACCGCCTCAAAACCGCCGCTTGTTATCACTTCCTTCGTCGCAACTTCACCGGGCCGCATACATCCGAAAGCCTGGCCGAACGCTTTTCGCTGGACGCCCGTCTGCTGGAGGAATGCTTCCTGGCAAGGTATGGCCGCAGCGTCGGTGAATTCATCACCGATCTGCGGATGAATTTAGCCTATCACTCCCTGATGAAAACGAAAGCCAGTCTTACCATGATCGCAGCCGACACCGGCTTCGATTCCCTGGCGGCTTTCCGCATCGCCTTCCGGAAATACTTCCGGGTGGGGCCTGTACAACTCATCAAGGCGCAATAAAGTCATACCATATTCCTATGATAAAACCAATATGGTGCCTGCCAGCCGGGTACTATACGAGGGGCTTGTCCGGCCGGGCAACCCCTTTTTTTATGCCCGTAACTCCTTTTCTTACAAACAATTCTGCGGGATGGGGGTTATTATGATAGGTTACATGAAAAACTATCCGATGTGTAAAAAGCCGCATTTCTTTGCCCTCGGTTGCCTGGGGGCCGTATTAACCCTTCCTGCCTCGGCACAGCAGCAACCCACTTACGAACAGTTGGGAGACCGCTATTTCGTGACCTGGCAGTTCGATAAAGCCGCACCGGTATACCAGCAACTCGCAGGCCGCAAGCGGGCCAAACCGTACGTTTTTTACCGGCTGGGATACAGCGCCGAAATGAATGGCGATGCCCCCGCCGCCATCGCAGCGTACCGGAACTGCATTTCCCGGGACCCCGCGGCCGACAGCCTCTGGATCCGCATCGGCGACCTTTTCAAAATGGAAGAACGATACGACTCCGCCCGCCAGGCCTACGCCCGTTACCCCGCCGGCGGCCCGGAAGCCGCCCGCGCCGGGGTGCGGATGGCCGGCTGCGATTCCGCCCTGCTGTGGCGCGCCAATCCGGAAACCGTTCGCGTCAGGAACGAAGATCAGGTCAACAGCACGTATTCCGACTGGGGCGCTTTCCGCCGCCAGCAACAACTTTGGTACACCTCGAACTTCAACCGGCTGAACAGTCTCGATCAAAAAATATCCAAACAAACACATTTGCCTTATTTCGCCGTTTTCCGCTGGAACGATGAAAAAACGAGCCGGATGAACGTCGATAACCTGGCGCATATGCTCGATCTCAGTAATTTCCACACCGGCCCGGTGTGTTACGGGAGCGATACGGCCTACCTGACCATCAGCCGGCCCGGCCGCCCGGAAACGGAAAGGCTGGGGTGGAGGCGCGCCCTCCGCGTGAAAACCCGGCGGCTGGAACTGTTCCTCGTTTCCGGGGAAACCGTCACGCCTTTCCCTTACAACGATCCCAAAAACTTTTCCGTAGGCCACGCAGCGCTGAGCCCCGACGGCCGCACTTTATATTTCGTATCCGACCGGCCCGGCGGCCAGGGCGGCACCGATATCTGGTTCTCCCCGCGGGAGACAGACGGCAGCTGGGGCACGCCCGTGAACTGTGGCCCCGGCATCAATACGCCCGACGATGAAATGTTCCCCGTTTTCCAGCCCGACGGGTCGCTGTCGTTCGCCAGCGAAGGGCATCCCGGGATGGGCGGGCTCGATATTTTCAATTCCACCGGCAGCGGCAACAACTGGTCTGCGCCGCGCAACCTCCATCCGCCGTTCAATTCCGGCAGAGACGATTTTTATTTCGTGGAAACGGAACCGCTGAACGGGTATTTTGCGTCGGACAGGCCGGGCGGAAAAGGCAGCGACGATATCTATGCGTTCGCCGTCATCCCGCCACCACCGCCGCCGCCGCCACCACCTCCTCCGCCACCGCCACCGCCGAAAGTAGGGGATGTGTTCGTGCTGAAAGACCTGTATTACGACTTCGACAAATATGCCATCCGCTATCCGGACGCCGCGCATGTGCTGGATTCGCTGGCGATCATTTTGCAGGAACATCCCGCCATGCGCATTTCGCTGGAATCGCATACAGACAGTCGAGGCAACGATGCGTACAACATGCGCCTGTCTGACCGGCGCGCCGAATCGGCCGTGCGTTATCTCGTTCAAAAAGGCATTGCGCAAAACCGTTTGGAATGGAAGGGCTATGGTGAATCGCGGCTCGTCAATCGTTGCTCGAACGGTGTGAATTGCACGGAAGAAGAGCACCAGGCGAACCGGCGCACAGAAGTGCGGATACTACAAGAATAGAGACTGATCTGGTATACAAATGGAAGGCGGTCCCGGACCCGGGACCGCCTTTTTCTTTTTTGCGCTGCATCAGGGTTTGGGCTTTTCGGCGAGTGCCACCTTCAGCCGTGGGAACCATTTCCGGTAAAGGAACCACGTAATACCGCCTGCCAGCAGCAGCGGCCAGATGTTGAGCAGGAAAATGAGCGCTGCGCGGAACCCGGAAAGTCCGTTGCCCAGCGCCTGCGACGCGTCTGCCATGAAATAACTTCGCGCGAATTTTTCAGGATCGGGGATGATGGAAACCACCGCCAGATCGGGCTGCCGGAGCGTGACGGTAAGCGTGGAAAATGCCGCCAGCTGGTCGATCCCGAGGTTTTCGATCGTGCGGCCGATGACGCCGCGTTTGGCTTCGTCTTCGTACTGGCGCAGGTCGAGTTCCTGGTTCGGTTTGGTGTGTTCCACCGTCCTTCCGGGTTGTTGGGTGAGGTTGTTGAGCAGGTTGTTTTGCAGGTGCCGGAGCGAAAGGTCCGCATCGGCCAGTGATCGGAATTCCACGAACGCGGCCATGCCGGTGATGGCATGCACGACGGAATCCAAAATCATAACGGGAACGCGCAAACGTAGAGTAGCTTCGGGAGCATACCAGGTAACGCGGCGGAGGGAATCGCTGCTGTAGCGCGTGTCATCCTGCCGGCCGCCGGTTTGCCTGATCTCGCTTTGCTCGACGATGCCGCCGGCGCGGGTGACGAGCTGCTCCATGCGCATGGTGGCTTGTACGACGTTATCTACCTGTAACCGCATTTCGCCCGTCTTTACCCGCTTTTCGGGGATAGTGGCGGCATTGGGCGGTACACCGGTTGGGGAGGAATACGCGGAGTCGGATACCGGTGCGCCATCGATCTGGCGGGCTGATTCGTAGTGATGCCCGCAGGCATAGAGGGTCAGTACGGGCAACAGCGCGGCTGCCCACAACATGGAATGACGTTGCATAAGGAGGAGGATTTTCCCTTTATACGCACCGCCTGCAAAATGTAACCTTAGCGAAATGTTAAAATCAGTTGCGGGGCGAAAGTCCGAATGCTTTTGCGAGCAGGCGGAAAGAGTCCATTCGTTCTTCGTGGCTTTCGGCGATGGTGCTGATCACGACCTCATCCACTTCGTATTGTTCGCAGAGCGCGGTGAGCTTTGCTTTCACTGCGTCCGCAGATCCGCACACCATGCGTCGGCGGTTGTAATTCACACGCAGTTGTTCGTCGGGCATGTATTCCTGATCACGGATTTCTTCGTACGACGGCAAAGGTGCATCGCGCCCGCGCTCGATCTGCAGCATGCGGTAATCCATGATCGTTTGCCAGCGGTCCACCGTTTCGGGGTTTTCGGAAGCGAACGCGAAAATACCGAAGTTGGCAAGGGGAGCGGAAAGCGTTTCCGAGGGACGGAAAGCTTCGCGGTACTGATGCACCACTTCCGGTCCGCCGCCGGGATTGATGAAATGGGCGAAGGAAAGCGCCGTGCCGAAATGCGCCGCTACGCTGCCGCTGCCGCCGCTGGACGTGAGTAGCCAGATGGGTGGCGCCGTTTCCGCCTGGGGCATGGCTTTCACCTTTTCGTACAGCGTGCCTTCGGGCGCATTGTCTGTGAGGAAATGCTGCAAGTCCATGATCTGCTGCACGAAATCCTTATCGCTGAACGTATTTTGCGGGTTGAGGATGCGCGCGGTGAGGCGGTCGCCCCCGGGCGCGCGCCCCACGCCGAGATCGATGCGCCCCGGCGCGAGGGCTTCGAGCATGCGGAAGTTCTCGGCCACTTTCAGCGAACTGTGGTTGGGCAGCATCACGCCGGCGGAGCCCAGGCGGATGTGTTCGGTGTGCGCGGAAAGAAAAGCCAGCAATACTTCCGGCGTGGAGCCGGCGATGGTAGAAATGTTGTGGTGTTCGGACACCCAGAAGCGTGAATAGCCCAGTTTGTCGGCCAGCTGCGCCAAAGCCATGGTTTCCAGCAAGGTTTCCCGTACGTTACTGCCGGTCCGGATCACGGACTGGTCCAGTACACTCAATTTTATCTGCTTCATCTTCTGTCGGTTAGATCCATCCGGTATATCCGGCCTATAAATGTAGGCATTATGACCGATTTGGCGATTTACCGAATTTAATTAGCTTTACAACCTACCATACAACCAAAATTTAGCGTCGGCATGGATAGCAATCTATCCGGGACGGATTTGCTGAAACGGATGAAGAACGGCGATGAACAAGCGTTTGCGGCCGTATACCGTCAGTACCACCCATCCCTTTACGTTTTTATGCTGCGATATTGCAAGGTGCCTTCGCTGGCGGAGGACCTTGTTCACGACGTATTCCTGAAAGTCTGGGAAATCCGTGACCGCATCCGGCCGGAGTTGCCTTTCGTCGGGTATTTATACCGCATCGCCCGTAACCACGCATTCAAGACCCTCCAGCGTGCGGCTACAGACCGCAACCTGCGGGAACAGATCCTGGCGCAGCTGAACATTTACCCCGAATCCGGCGACCCCGAGCAGCGCATCAAGTCAAAGGAATACGACCGGCTTTTCCACGAAGCCCTCAACCAGATGCCGCCCCAGCGGCTCAATGTTTTCCGCCTCTGCCGGCAGGAAGGCCGGACGTACGACGAAGCCGCCGAGATCCTGGGCATTTCCCGCAACGCGGTCAAGAAGCACATGGTGCTGGGCATGCGTTTCATCCACGATTACATCTTCCGCTACGGCGGTATTTCCCTCGCGATCGCCTTTCACCTGAAAAATTATTTTCCGGACGGGGTACCCTCTTTATGATTTCCGGGATATTATATGCAGGTACCGCGTAAAAGGTGCCGGCTGATATGTCAACATCCACGGACCACGAAAAACTGCTGCAACGATATCTCGACGGGCAAATTGCCCCTGAAGAGGCCATCAGACTCATGGAATGGCTCCGGCAAACGGGCGCGCACCGGCAGGTGCTGCAACAGATGCAGGGAGCATTCCGGGAAATGGTGGCCGAACGTCCGGAAATCGACCCGGCAGTTAGCCAGCGTATGGAAACCCGCCTGCTGGAGAGCATCCGCGCCACGCGCGTTCGCCGATTGCCCGTCCGCCGCTGGGCCGCCGCCGCGGCCATCCTGGCGCTCCTGGGCGCCGGGGGGCTCTACTTCCTTACCCGTCCATCTATTCCAAAGCAACCCATTGTGCAGGCTAATCCTGTGTCCCCGGCAGACATTGCGCCGGGCTCCGACAAGGCGGAACTGACGCTGGCAGACGGGTCCGTGGTTACGCTCGACAGTGCCGGCAACCAGGTGATCCGCCAGGGCGAAACGGTCGTCCGCCAGCAGAACGGCCAATTGCTGTACAGCAACGGCACCCAACCGGCCGTAGGTTACAATACCCTTACCGTGCCCCGTGGCGGGCAATTCCAGATCGTGTTGCCCGACGGCAGCCGCGTATGGCTGAACTCCACCTCCAAACTTCGCTTCCCCACGGCCTTTCATGATAGCCGGCGCATCGTGGAGCTGGAAGGGCAGGGGTATTTTGACGTGAGCCCCGACGCCCAGCGGCCGTTTATCGTGCACACCCGCGCCGCCAACGTGGAAGTGCTGGGAACGGGGTTCGACGTCATGGCATACCCGGACGAAAAAACCATGAACACCACATTGGTGGAAGGGGCGGTGAAAGTGAAGGACGTGAAGCTGAAACCCGGCCAGCAGGCCCGTGTGGAGCACGCAACGGGCACCATCACGGTGGCGCCGGCAGATGTGCCGCAGGTCATTGCCTGGAAAACGGGCTTCTTCGAGTTCGACAATGCAGATATCGAAGACATCCTCCGCCAGGCGGCACGCTGGTATGATGTGGATGTGACGTACCGGGGGAAGCCGGGAAACCTGCGGATCGGGGGGCGCATCAGCCGCAACCTGCCCCTGTCCGAACTGCTCAAAATGCTGGAAGCCAACGGCGCGAAGTTCAGCCTGGACGGCCGGAACCTTATCGTGCTTTGACCTAACGCTTTACCATTCAATTATATAAACCAAAACTAAACACAACGTTATGAACAGACATTCCACCTCATGAAACTAACGGACGCCTTGCAATAAAAAAGCCGGAAGCGCTCGCAACACTTCCGGCATATTCGGGCTCCGAAAAAAAGACCTCTGACAGCACTTTTATCTCGTAATTCCCAAACACTGCAAAAGTATGAAATTTAACTTTAGCGGCGGAGCTTCCTTTGTCCGGCTCGTTCGCGCTGTATATCCCGCATTCCACGTTATCCCGGGGTACAGACCATGGAAGGAACGCTTCGGTAAATTCTGCATTGTTATGAAACTCACCGCCTTTATCCTGCTGGTAGCCTGTTTACAGATCAGTGCCAAGGGTTTGTCTCAGCAGATCACCCTCAAGGAGCGGAATGCGCCCTTAAAGAAGGTGTTGAAAGAAATATCACGCCAGTCGGGCCTGTCGATCGTGTACGACGAAAGTTTGCTCGCCGGCACCAGCAAAGTCACGATCGACATTAAGGACGTTCCGGTAAAACAGGCCATGAACCTGCTGTTGCTCAACCAGCCCGTGGGGTACGTTGTGGAGGGACAGAAAATCGTTATCCGCCCCATGACCATTCCCGTTACGGCGGCAGACACTACGTTCCCCGTGACAGGTACCGTTACCGATGATAAAGGCGCGCCGCTGCCCGGGGTAACCGTGCGCGTCCTCAACACCAGCGTGGGCACCACATCCGACGGGAGCGGCCGCTACAGCCTGCGCGTGCCGGGCAAAAGCGGGCAACTGGTTTTCAGCATTCTGGGATACACGCCCCGCACCCTCGGTACCAGCGGCGGAACGCTCGACGTGCAGCTCGCCCTGTCAGAAACTTCCCTGACGGAAACGGTGGTGGTGGGATATGGTACGCAGAAGAAAGCAGTGGTGACGGGGGCGATCTCGTCCGTCCGCGCCAAAGACCTGGAAAACATGCCTATCAACCGGGTGGAGCAGGCGCTGCAGGGCCGCACATCCGGGGTGATCATCGCCTCCAATTCCGGACAGCCGGGCTCCGCGGCCACGGTGCGCATCCGCGGCCTTACGACGTTCAATAATAATAACCCGCTTTGGGTGGTAGATGGTGTGGTAGTGGATAACGGCGGGATCGGGTTCCTCAATCAAAACGACATCGAATCCATCCAGGTGCTGAAAGACGCCGCGTCGCAGGCCATCTACGGCGCCCGCGCGGCCGCCGGCGTAATCCTCATCACCACTAAAAAAGGGAAGGCCGGCAAGCTGCAGATCAATTACAACGGCTATTACGGCGTTTCGAGGCCCGCCCGCAAGCTCGATCTCATGGACGCGCGGGAGTACGCCACCATGGTGAACGAAGCGAACGTGAACGACGGCGCCGCGCCGAAATACGCGGACCCCGCGGCGTTGGGAAAGGGATCAGACTGGCAGTCGACCATCTTCAACAACAGCGCCGTTCGCCAGAACCATGAGCTGAGCATCAGCGGCGGCAGCGAGAAATCAACGTTCTACACATCTTTCGGCTACCTCTCGCAGGAAGGCATCGTGGCCAGCGATATCTCCAACTACAAACGTTTCAACGCCCGCCTCAATTCCACGTACAAAGTAACGCCATGGCTTACTTTCGGGGAGAACATCGGGTATTCCTACGATAAATCGGTGGGGCTGGGGAACACCAATTCCGAATTCGGCGGCCCCCTCAGTTCCGCCATCAACCTCGATCCCATCACGCCCGTCGTGGAAACCGACCCGGCGAAGATGTACGCGGAACCGTATAATCACCCGTTCGTCCGCAGGAACGCACTGGGCCAGCCTTACGGCATTTCGACGAGTGTAACGCAGGAAATGACCAATCCGCTGGCGTACATGTCTACCCGCCTCGGCAATTACAACTGGAGCCATAACATCGTGGGCAATGTCTACCTCGAGGCGGAACCGGTGAAGGGATTGAAGGCGCGCTCTTCCGTAGGGTCCAAACTGGCGTTCTACGGGCACGAAGCGTTTACACCCAAATTCCTGCTCAATTCGTCCACCAGTCAAACCATCGCCATCTTCAACCGCGGCATCAACAACGTCTTCTTCTGGAACATCGAGAACACGCTTGCCTATACCCGGGAAATAGGGCTGCACACGGGAACGGTACTCGTGGGCCAGGGCGCCTACAAGGAAGGAGGCGTGCGGAGCTCGGAGATTTTCTTCGACGATGTGCCGGCCACTACTTTCGATGAGGCTTCCTTCAACTACAAAGTGGCCAAGGATAAGCGCCGGGCAGACGGCAGCGAAGGGATCGATCACCTCGTGTCGTCCATCTTCGCGCGGTTGAATTACAATTACGATGAAAGGTATATGCTGGAAGGGATCATCCGCCGCGATGGCTCCTCCCGTTTCGGCGCCAACAACAAATACGGTATTTTCCCCTCGTTCTCGCTCGGATGGGTGCCCAGCCGGGAAAGCTTCTGGCCGCAGAACGATGTGGTAGACCTGCTCAAATTCCGCGGTGGTTACGGTGTTGTGGGCAGCGATGCCATCGGCGATTTCTCCTATCTCCCCACCGTGGGCAGCGGCAGAAACTACACCATCGGCTCCCTGCCGGCCAGTGCAGAAGGTTCCAGTCCCAACGCACCCGCAAACCCCGACCTGAAATGGGAAGAAACCCATCAGACCAATATCGGTTTCGAAGCGTATCTCTTCAAAAAACTGAACGTACAGTTCGACTGGTTCAGGAAAAATACCAAAGACATCCTCATGCAGCGCAGGCTGCCCTGGTACGTGGGATCCGTCAGCGATCCCAACGCCAACATCGGCTCCATGGAGAACGCCGGTGTGGAACTGGAACTGCAGTACAACCAGGAGCTCGGCGATCTCGACCTGAACCTCAGCGGCAACGTGAGCTACATGAAAAACAAAGTGACCTATCTCGGTGAAAACCGGCAGTTCCTTTACCTCGGTTCCGCATCGTTCCAGAATATGGGCAACATCACCCGCGCCGAAATCGGCCGTCCGTTCAACGCGTTCTACATGTTCGAACACCTGGGCATTTTCCAGGACCAGGCGGAGATAGACGCGTATGTCAATAAGGACGGACAGAAGATACAGCCGAAAGCGAAGCCGGGCGATTTCAAGTGGAAAGATAACAACGGCGACGGACAGATCAACGACGACGACCGCGATTACATCGGCAACCCCACGCCCAACTGGACGTACGGGATGACGATCAACGCGGCATACAAGGGTTTCGATCTCGTCATATTCGGACAGGGCGCCGCCGGCAACCAGATCTTCCAGGGCCTGCGCCGGCTCGATATCCTGACCGCCAACTGGCAGCAGAAATCCCTCAACCGCTGGCACGGCCAAGGCACATCGGACACCCACCCCCGGATGACGTTCACCGACGATAACGACAACTATTCGCGCGGCTCGCAGTTCTACCTCGAAGACGGTGATTACTTCCGCATCAAAATCCTCCAGCTCGGTTATACCCTGCCTTCCCAACTCGTGAAGAAAGCTGGTTTCGAAAGGGTACGGGTGCATGTAATGAGCGAGAACCTGCTCACTTTCACGAAATATACCGGCTACGATCCCGAGATCGGTGGCGGCATCCTGAGCATCGACCGGGGCATTTATCCGCAGGCGCGGACGTTTATGGTCGGACTGAACTTTACCTATTAATCGCAAAAGAAGATCCACACATGAAATCGAGATATTTTCCCATCATATGTGCGCTGGCGGCCGGTTTAACGGTTAGTTCCTGCGCCGATTCCTGGCTGGAGCCCGAATTGCGCGGCACCGACCTCGAACAGAATTTTTACAAAAACGAAACGGAAGCCTTCAAAGGCCTGGTAGCGGTGTACGACGTGGTAGGATGGCAGGGCGGGGGATACGTGACCCGCACGGGCATGGCCAACGCCGCATCCGACGACCATTTTGCCGGTGGCGGCGGCGCCAGCGACGTGAACGATCTGCAGGTGATGACCCGTTGGGAACTGACGCCCGAGATCGGGCCGCACAACGACCTTTGGCGCAAAGGCTTCTCCGGGATTTTCCGCGCCAACAAACTCCTCGAAAAACTGCCCGCCATTCCCATGGACGAGGCGAAGAAAGCGCGCTTCGCGGCGGAGTGTAAATTCCTCCGGGCGTACTTTTATTTCGATTTGGTACGGATGTTCAAAAACATCCCCCTGTTCGTGAAGCCCGTCGAAATCAACCAGATGTTCGAAGCCACACAGGCCGCTCCGGCAGAAGTCTGGGCGCAGATCGAAAAAGACCTGAAAGAAGCCATCGGCGAAGCCCGGCTGCCCGACCGCATTCCGCCGGGAGAGGAAAAAGCGCGTGTCACCAAAGGCGCGGCGCATGCCTTGCTCGGAAAGGTTTACATCTACCAGGAAAAATGGGCCGCGGCCGCTGCGGAACTGGCGCTCGTGAACGCTACGCCCGGCATGGCCAACCCGACCTACGGCTACAAACTCCTCACCAACTTCGGCGACCTCTTCAAATCCACGCCGCAGTTCAAGTTCAACGAAGAATCGATCTTCGAGATTTCGTATACCAACACGTCGCAGGGCACCTGGGATTGCGTGGCCTGCACGGAAGGCAACGTCCTCAACATCATGACCGGCCCCAGGAGCTATACGGCCAAAACCGCTGATGCGCCGGATTATGTGTCGGGCTGGAGCTTTTTGACGGTGACGAAAGAATTGTACGCCGTGATGAAAGACGATCCCCGGTTCCCCTATACCATCGCCGATCTGAAAGCGCTCGTGGCGGCGGGGAAGGCATCGTATTCCCCGGGGCACGACGATACCGGGTACTTCCTCGAAAAATTCGCCGGGCGCGCCTCTAACCGCGTTCCCAGCGGTATCCCGGAGCTCAATTTTCCGCAGAATATTTACGATATGCGATTGGCGGATACCTACCTCCTGGAAGCCGAAGCCCTCGTGCGACAAGGCCAGGGCGGCGGCGCGGGATCACGCGCGTATGCGCTCCTCAATGCCGTGCGCGGCCGGGTGGGGCTGCCGCCGGTAGAGGCTACCATCGACAATATTTTCGGGGAAAGAAGGAAGGAACTGGCCGGCGAAGGGCACCGCTTCTTCGACCTGCTGCGGACCAAACAGGCCGAAGTGGTACTGAAAGCGCGCGGGTTCGACGAAAAGAAGCACTACGTGTTCCCGATCCCGTTCAACGACCTGCAAAGCACGAAAATGGAGCAGAACAAGGAATGGGGCGGCTCGAAATAATCCTTCATTACAAAACATGACCACATGAAACGCATACCATATATCGCGGCTGCCGCCATGTTGATGGCCGCCTGCTCGCCAGACGCCGGCGATGCGGAACTGGGGCCTTTGCCCGAGGTTTCTTTCACCGCCACGCCCATGCCCGACAAACCGCACAAAATCATCGTGGAAAGCACCACGCCCGGCGCGTTCCGGTGGCTTTGGTATAACGGTGTGGCCGCCAACCCTATCGGCACCCGTTCCCGGGACACGCTCACTTTCCCCGAAGCGGGAGAATACGTGATCTCGCTCAGGGCTTTCGGGAAAGGAGGCTCCGCCACGGCATCCAAAAAAATGACGATGGAAGGGATCCGCCGGATCAATATCCTCAAAGGCAGTGACATGGAAACCGGCGCAGACGCGCACTGGACCATCCTCAACACCGGCGGCGACCAGACGGCCATCCGGTTCACCGGCGGAAAACTGGTATTCTCGAACACGGGCAACTCCAACGGCGCCATCTACCAGGCCGTAACGGTAAAAAAGGACGTGGAATATACCTTCGCCGGAAAAGTGAAAGGCAGCGGCGCTACGAACACCTGGTTCGAAGTGATCATCGGAACCGCACAACCCGTGCAGGGCAATGATTATGCGGCCTTCAAGCTCGTATCGCTCAATACCTGGGCCGGTTGCGGGAAAGTGGCGTTCGAAGGCAATCTCACCGCGCTCAGCTGCTCCAGCGACGGCGCCAATACCGGCACCATCAAATTCGATAAAGACGGAACAGTGTATCTTGTGATCAAAGCCGGCAGCAGCGGGGGCACCCTCGGCACCGGCGGCATCCAGATGGACGATGTGCAATTCCTCGAAGAACAATAGTAAAACCCATCCGGGGCCGGTATGCCGGTCCCGGTTTTTACCGAAACGTTATGAAAACGATCCACTTTCTGCCGGTTATGCTGATCGGCCTGCAAATGCTCGCCTGCGGTGGCAAAAACAACGATCCCGCGCCACCGCCTTTCTCTCCGCCGGCGCCCGTCGATAAAGACTGGCAATTCGAAGCCACGTCCGTTTGGGCCGACGAATTCGATTACAACGGCCTGCCCGATCCCGCGAAATGGACTTACGACCTGGGTGGCGGCGGCTGGGGCAACAACGAACTGCAATATTATACCGACAAACCCGCCAACGCACAGGTGGCCAACGGAATGCTGTCGGTCATAGCCCGGAAAGAAAAGATGGACAACCGGGACTACACTTCCGCACGGCTCGTTTCCAAAGGCCGCGGCGATTTCCTGTACGGCAGGTTCGAGATCAGGGCGAAACTGCCCGCGGGCAAGGGAACCTGGCCAGCCATCTGGATGTTGCCCACAGACTGGGCGTATGGGGATTGGCCGAAATCAGGCGAAATCGATATCATGGAACACGTGGGCTACGATCCCAACCGGGTACATATGAGCGTGCATACCGAAGCTTACAATCACGCCATCGGCACCCAGAAAACGGCTACCACAACGGTCGATAAGGCGATCGGGGAATTCCATGTATACCGGGTAGACTGGACGCCCTACGCTATCCGCGGATATATCGACGGGTCGCTGCTGTTCACTTTTACCAACGAAAGCAAAGGCTACAAAACCTGGCCGTTCGACAAAAAATTCCATTTCCTCCTCAACATCGCCGTGGGCGGAAATTGGGGCGGGCAGCAGGGGATAGACGATGCCGTTTTTCCCGCCACCATGGAAATCGATTACGTACGCGCCTATAAAATGATCGACAAATGAATTTTCCGATAAAGACACTCGTACTGGGCTTCGTTTGCTGCGTTTTCAGTTGCAAGGGAAGCGACGGGCCCGGGCCTGCAGATCCGCCGCCGGGGCCGAAAGGTCCGTCTGACGTGGCTTTCTGGCTCACGAAAGGCGACAGGTCTGCCCTGTTCAAAAAGCAGGACGTTATCCTCAACTTCAGCGACCAATTGAACCCATGGCCCAATATCGCGGTAGACGAATCGCAGACTTTCCAGGGGATAGACGGGTTCGGATATACGCTCACCGGTGGCAGCGCCACACTCATCAACCAATTGCCTGAATCCCGGAAAGCCGCGCTGCTGGACGAATTGTTCCGTTGGGACAGTACACACATCGGCGTGAGCTACCTCCGGATCAGCATCGGTGCATCCGACCTGAGCGCCACTACTTTCAGTTACGACGACATGCCCGACGGGCAAACCGATCCCACGCTGGCGAACTTTTCCGTCCAAACGGAGAAAACCGATCTCATCCCGGTGCTGAAGCGCATATTAGCCATCAATCCCGCCATTAAAATCCTCGGTTCTCCCTGGTCGCCACCGGTGTGGATGAAAACGAACGGCAATTTCAAGGGAGGAAAACTAAAACCGGAATATTACGCGGCCTATGCGCAGTATTTCGTGAAATATGTGAAGGCGATGCAGGCCGAAGGCATTCCCATCGACGCCATCACGCCGCAAAACGAACCGCTGCACCCGGGCAACAATCCCAGCCTGGAGATGCTGGCGCCCGAACAGGCGGATTTCATCGGCAACCATCTCGGCCCTGCATTCCGTGCGGCGGGCATTTCCACGAAGATCATCTGCTACGACCACAATGCCGACCGGCCCGATTATCCGGCAACGGTGCTGCAAGACGCGAAGGCGGCGCAATTTACCGACGGTTCCGCGTTCCACCTTTACGGCGGTCCTATTTCCGCGCTTACGGAGCTGCACAACGCTTTCCCCGACAAGCATATTTATTTTACGGAACAATGGGTGGGAGGGCCCGGTAATTTCGGGGAAGACCTGAAATGGCACGTGGCGAACCTCATCATTGGCGCACCCCGCAACTGGAGCCGCAATGTGCTGGAATGGAACCTCGCCGCCACGGCCGATTATAAGCCCCACACTCCCGGCGGATGCACTACCTGCCTGGGTGCCGTCACTATCGGAAACGATTACACGAAGAATGTGGCGTTTTACATCATCGCCCATGCGTCCAAATTCGTGCGCCCCGGATCGGTGCGCATCGCTTCCGCACAATCGGGATCGTTGCAAAACGTGGCTTTCCGCACGCCGGAAGGCAAAAAAGTGCTTATCGTGCTCAACGGCGGCGGCAATGCACAGTCGTTCAACATCCGGTACAAGGGCAAACAGGTGACCACGGAACTGCCGGCCGGAGCGGTGGGCACGTACGTGTGGTAACGCCTGCAAACAAGCGTGTTTAGTAAGTTCGATAAATGGTAACGAAAGCCGGGGCGCGATGGCGCACCCGGTTTCTTTTTGGCTAGAGGTTCAGCCAGTACACGAGTTTAAGCACCAGCGCCCGGTTTTTTACGTAGAAAGGCTCGGGCAGGTAATTGTCGGTATAGACGATGAACAGGTCGGACGCCGGGCGGTAGCGCCATTGCAGCCGGGTGTTCAGGTTCATGTTCTTCATTTGCTCGTTGTACTGCACAAATCCCGTGAAGAAGAGCGTGTTGGTCATGGTTACGTCGAGCCGCGGGCCTACGAGCCAGAAACCATTATCGCCCCAGGGCTGCGGCAGGCTCAGGCGGTTGTAATTCGCGCTCATGGCGATGCTCACGTACGGCTGGAAACGGTAGCCCAGTTCTCCCGTGGCCGTGAATCGTTTCCCGTTGGCGTAATAACCGCCATACCGGGCGCTGAGGGCGTAGGTGAGGAGGCGCTGCGGTTTGGACACGTAATCCGCGCCCACGGTATTCCAACTGTGTTTGCTGAAGGCCTGCAGACTGTCTTTTCCCAGGTTCAGCGGGTCGAACGGTTGCAGCAGCTGGATGTAAGTGGTGCTGGCCCAGACGTTCAGGGTGTTTCTCGCGCGCCAGACCATCCCGTAGTTCAGCATCACTTCATTGTCTGTACGTTCCATTTTTTCGGTGAAGAAGTTGGTGGACGTGAGCTGCGGCCCGTGGCTGAGCAATGCGCCCGATTTCGGGAAAAACAGGCGGGTAGCGGTTGGCGCTATCCTGATGTAGCCTGTCCGCGGCACGTATCCTACTTCCGCTTTGTAATGCTTGCCGACGTATTCGTGTTGCCAGCCGATGCTCCAGTTTTTGCTCGTGTATTGCAGGTTGCCGGCATGCGCCCAGTCGCGGCTGCTGAGCCCCGGCGAGAAGGATTTGAGCACCAGCGCCTTTCCCGTCCAGAAGTTATTGGCGGAAGCGAGGTTGTATTCCATCCCGAAGTTGCGGTTGTAGCGGGAATAGACGGGATCTCCGGGCTTTACATCGGCCGGATCGTAATTGATCGATTCCTTGTTGATGAGCAGTACACCTACGTTAGACCGTGAAAATACCCTGCGTTGCAACGCGGCAACGGTGAAATTCTGCGTGGGCTGCGCCGTGGCCGACTGTTTCCCCGTTTGCATGTTCATTACGCCCAGTCGCCAGTTGCGGTTCAGCTTGCCGCTGAGGCGCGCGCCGAAGTGAATGGGCGCGCCCAGCCCGATGCGCCGCGAAAAAAACGGGCGGAGCGTGCTGTACCCGAAATTGGTGAACTGGTCGCCGTTTTCGAGGAAGAACTGGCGCCGCTCGGGAAAGAACAGCTCGAAGCGGTCGAGGTTCGTCACCTGCTTGTCAACGTCCACCTGCGAGAAGTCGGGGTTCACGGTCAGGTCGAGGTTGAGGGACGAGGTGACGGCGATCTTGGCGTCCAGCCCGGCGTCTCTCCGCCATTTGGTGGGATTGCCGGAAATATGGTCTTTGTTGAGGCCGCCCAGTACGTAAGGGATGAGCGAAATATTGGGCCCTGCTTTCGGGGGAACGGTATCCCAGTCCAGCACGCCGGTATAGGCGAGCGAGGCGGACGGGAACTGCCTGGGCACCGGGGCCCAACTGCTTTTTTCGGTGGTTTTCAGATCGTTCCGCCCGAAATTGATCCCCCATTGCCGGATGCCCTTCCTGTACCGGATGGTTTTGAACGGGATGGACGCTTCGAACACCCATTTGTCCGGGTAATTCTTTACAACGGACGTCCATTTGTTCTCCCAACTGAGGTCCACTTTCCCGCCGTCGTACATGAGCCCGTCCCACTGCGCGCCGGCGGCGTTGGAGCCGAATGCGAAGCCATTGGTCTGGTCGTCGAACGGGTCGAGGAACATGAGGAAGTTATCGTTTTTGAGGAAAGACCAGTCGCGGCGGAGGCTTTCCACCATATACGGCCCCGGGGCGCCGTTGTAGTTGATGACCAGCAGATAGATCTGGTTGTCGTCGTACGTCATTTTCACGTCTGTCCGCACATTGGCGAAGCTCGTGTCCATCGGCAGGATCATGAAGAAGTCGGACGCGGAGTCCGCATTTTGCCAGGCGGGCTCGTCTACGATGCCGTCTATTTTGATAGCGGAAGAAGCTTTACGCATCTTCAGCCGGTAATTATCGTTTTTCTTCTGTGCCGCCGCATGGAGCGCGAATATGCAGCTCAATAAACATGGAATTATTCGTCGCAATGTGTGATGTGTTTCCGGGTTAGGGGAGCCAAAATACACAAAACGGGACCGGGTTGTATCTCCGTTCATGTAAAAAGCAAAAGACCGGCATCAAGCCGGTCTTTTAATCCTCTACTGAAAACACTCACACGATTCCTTTCGCTCACACTTACTTGCTGTTGATTCTTTGATTAAATCGTTTCGTTATATATCGTCTTTAGTTTAAACATTTTTGAAAACTCGTCGTACCGCGCCAGTTCTTCGTTGCTGCGGAACTGCATGTCGAGCAGCTGGTGGAATTTCCCGTTAGCGGGGAATGCCTGTTTGAGATTGCCGACGGTCAGTTCTTTCACTTCGCCGCCGGGCCCGGCGCTGAAATAGAATTTCGTTTCCTTCACACGGCCTTTGCCTTTCGTCACTTCCACATCCCTGCTATATATCGGAAAACCTTTCGTGTCGATGATTTTGTAGGCGTCGTTCCCAACAAACCTGAAATCCTGCTGTTTTTTATCGCGGTAGCCGTACAAATGGCCTTTTTCGAGCATCATGGCCCGATCGCCATGCACCACTTTTACTTTGCCGTGCTGAAAGGGTACGTTGGGCCTGATCTTGTGATGGGCGGCCCCGTAGCTCACCTTTCCGGCTGCAAAATCGTCTGCCGAGAGATAGAGACCGGTTTTACCGGTTTGCGCCATCGCCGGAAGGCTGAGCGCAACACCTAACAGGGCGGCAGATAAAGTCGGAAATATGCGCTTCATGCTGTTCGTTTTGGTGTAGGGCAAAAGTACCACCGAACGCTTCCCCCGATTATGACAAAAATCATGTTGCAACGCCTTTTGGGATTTTTTAACATTTCATTTATGGAAAAGGGGAAAATACCGCATCCGGAAGGTAAAAAAGCACGGCTATGATAAAAGGATCCACAATTTTCGGGTTGGTAACGTTGATGGCGCTGAACGCCGGCGCGCAACAGTTTTCTCCCGCCGCCCTCAAATCGGTGACGGTTTATGGCAATGGCGCGGAAATGGTGCATTCGGCACGTGTGTCGGTACCCAAAGGTGTCAGTAAAGTGATCATCACGAAAGTGGCGGGCAATATCGACCAAAGCAGCATCCAGGTAAGCGCTCCGGGCGGCGTCACCGTCATGAGCGCCACTTTCGGCCGGAATTTTCTGCCGGTGATCGAGGAAAAGCCGGGTTTCCGGATGTTGAAAGACAGCCTCGAATCCGTGAAATTATCCCTGTCCAGGATCCGGAATGTGCGCACGGCGCAGGAAGGTACCCTCGCGTTGCTGGACAAGAACCAGTCGCTGGGAGGTAAAGACGCCACGGTGGCCGAACTGACCAAACTGGCGGAATATTATACTGCCAAGCAGATCGAGCTGCGCAACAGTATTTATGGATTGGTGGAAAAGGAAACGAAGCAGCTGCAGCTCGTCGCGCGGATAGAACAGCAGCTCAGGGAGATGAACGAAAACCCCGAAGCCGCCGGCGGCCAGATCGCGCTGCAGCTCACCACGCCCGCGGAAGTGAACGGTACGATGGAAATCCGTTACGTCACCCCCAACGCAGGCTGGGAAACGCATTACGACCTGAAGCTCGAATCCATCGCCAAACCCCTGAAACTCATTTACAAGGCGAACGTGCATCAAAACACCGGTCTCGATTGGAAAAATGTAAAACTAACGCTCAATACAGGCAATCCTTCCAGCGCAGGTACAGCGCCGGAGCTGAGCACCTGGTTCCTGTACCCGGAAATACAGCACGCATTATCCGGTAGAGTGGCCGGTTTGAGTGAAGTGGTGGTAGTAGGTTATGCGAAGAGCGAAGATTCGATGGAGCGCTATTCCGCGAAAGCGAAAATGGCCCCCGCGCCTCCGCCGCCTGTTTCCGCCGTTCCGGCCAACATCGTGCAACACCAGACCAGCGCGAGCTTCGACATCGATATTCCTTATGACATCGCCGGTAATGGCGAAAACCATTCGGTGGTACTGAAGGAAATGGACATGCCGTCCGCGTACACCTACTATTCCGTTCCGAAACTCGACCAGGACGCGTTCCTCGTGGCCAACGTGAAAGATTTCGCGGCCTTCAATTTATTGCCCGGAGAAGCAAACATCATGATCGGCAACCTTTACGCCGGCAAAACGATGATCGATCCGCAGGCTACGGAAGATACGCTGAAAGTGAGCCTCGGCCGCGACCGGCAGGTGGTGGTACGCAGGGAGCTCATGGCGCAGACGAGTGGTACTAAAATGATCGGCAGCTCCGTCCGCAAAACGTTTACCTACGAAATCAGGGTGCGCAACGGGAAGCAGGAAGCGATCAGGCTGCAGTTGAAAGATCAGTATCCCGTGTCTACCGACAAAAACGTGGAAGTGGAACTGACCGAAGCCTCCGGTGCGGAGAAAAATGCCGAAACCGGGGAACTTACCTGGGAGCTGGATATGAAGCCCGGCGAATCGAAAGTCCTCCGGCTTACCTACACCGTGAAACATCCCAATGGAATGCAATACCAGGGTTTATAGGATAGCGTCAGTCATGACGGGTGCGCGGGCGAAAGTCCGCGCATTTATTTTTGAGAAATTCATGCGTGCCCCGGCTCGTTTTTTGATGGATGTAAGCGATAATCCCATTACATTTGGGGCATATATCAAAATGTAGATTGTTAACCCTGCACAACACATGAAACTTACTATCAGACCAGAAACTGCGGCCGACCGAAAGGCCATCTTCGAATTGAATTCCCTGGTATTCGGCCAGGAAGGGGAAAGCCGGTTGATCGACGAACTGCGCGGAACGGAGTGGTTCATTCCGGAATTATCCATCGTGGCGTTGGCCGGCGAGCATCTTGTGGGGTATATTCTGCTGACGCGGCTGCCTTTGCTGGGAGACGACGGCAAAATGTACGAATCGCTGGCGCTGGCGCCCATGGCGGTTACGACGGCGTTGCACGGGCTCGGCATAGGCGGGCAGATGGTCCGTCATGCTTTGCAGGAGGCGCGGGCGCTGGGTTTCGGCTCGGTGGTCGTGCTCGGCCATGCGGAGTATTATCCGCGCTTCGGATTTGTGCCGGCGTCGAAATTCGGTATCCGTACGGCGTATGATGTGCCGGACGATGTGTTCATGGCCCAGGAACTGACGCCGGGCGCGCTGGCCGGTAAAGCCGGGCAGGTGTTGTACCCGGAGCCGTTCGAGGCCGTGAGCTGATCCCGAAAGGGAAAGCCGGTCAGGTAGTCCCCGCCGGCTTTCGATGTTCTGGATGATTCCCGTTTGAAAAGATTTATGGCGTTACTTCGAGGCAAACGAGCTTCCCGTCCATGGAAGACGCGAGCACGCGATTGCCGGCGAGGGGCTGTACGGTGTTGACGAGGCAGTTGGAGAACTGGTGCTTCCAGCGCAAAGCACCATCCGTCGCCGAGATAGCGCAAACCAGGCCCGATTGTCCGGCGATGAAAACCACACCATCTTTTTCTGCGATGGGGGTGGGGCAAATCTCATATCCCAGTTGCACAGGCGATTGCCAAACTACTTTCCTTTCGGTTGCGCCTGCATCGAATGCGAGGATGTTTCCCTGCATGGTTTTGGCGTAAACGCGCGAACTGTCTTCCGACATCCCGATCGATTCGCGGACCCATTGCGCATCGTCGCGGAACCGCCAGATTTGCTGGCCGTTTTCGGTATCGACGACGGTCATGAACCTGTCCGGCGACACGATCCACGCGCGGTTGCGGGTGGCTACGGGCCATACGGCGGCGGGGGAGAACATCCGGTTGGCGGCGCCGTTGGACCATTGCCAGAGGGAATCTCCCGTTTGTGCGTCGAGCGCGTAAAACCGGTTGCCCCAGGTCCCGAACAACACTTTGTTGCCGTACACGAGCGGCCGCATTTCCGCGAAGCCCTTGATACCGGGGCGCTCCCAGGCGATTTCGCCCGTGGCGATGTCCCATGCGCGGCAATACCCGTCCGATCCTGCAATAATGGCCAGGTTGCCCGCCCGCGCGGGCGATGAAACGATCGCCATGCCGGTTTCCCGTATCCATGCACGCCTGCCGTTCGATAGCTGGAGGCAGTACACTTTGCCGTCGGAACAGGGAACGATCACTTTCCCGGCGTGGACGAGCGGCGTGGCATATATTTTACCGCCGGCTTTGTAACGCCAGCGGAGTTTGCCGGTTTGCAGGTCGGCGGCTTTGATATCGCCGTTCGTGGTGGTGTAAATGACTTTCCCGCCGGCGATGGCCACGGCGCTGCCCATGTCCCCGTTTTCCTGTATCTGCCATTTGATTTTCACGTTCGGGAACGAGTCGTTGACGCGTTTGGCCGCATTATCCGCGATCGGCGGATACTTGTCCGCACCTCCCGTTACCAGGGGCATGCGGTGCCAGGCGGTGAGCGTTTGCACGGAGGGGCGCCTTTCGGCGAAGAGCACGGAATCGCGGCGAACGGTCACGAGGTTGTATCCGCCCACGCTGTCTTTGGCGCGGAGGTTGGAGCGGCACATCACGTTGGGGATGGCGGTGCGGGTGTAGGTCCGGTTGGCGTGTCCATGGCCGCAAAGCATGAGCTGTACGTTCTTTTCGCGGAGCATGCCGTACACATCCAGCCAGTTGTTGAGCCCTTCGTCGAGCGGGTAATGGTTGATGTAGACGATAGGTATGGAAGCGGGCGTGCGGTCGAGGGTTTTGCGGAGCCAGACCATGTTTTCCCGCGGCACCTGTCCCGGGCCCATGCGCATGTTGGGGCCGCTGTTGGTGCCGATGAAGCGGTAGCCTTTATGGTCGAACAGGAAGGTTTCGCTGCCGAACACGGTGCGGAAGGAATTGCATCCGCTTTCGGACCATTTGGTATCGTGGTTGCCGGGGATGACGTGCCAGGGTTTCCCAAGTTTATCGATGGCCTGTTTGGCGATCTTCAGTTCCGCATCCGACCCGAATTCGGTTATATCCCCCGAAAAAATCACGAAATCGATCCCGGGAAGCTGGTTGAGGTCGCGGATGGTGCGCTCCAGGTCTTCCAGCCCGGTTTCCGTACCTACGTGCGTATCGGTGACGAGCGCGAAGCGGAAAAGGGTATCCTGCGCGGTGGCGGTACCGGAGAGCAGGAGCGCTCCCAGCAGCCAGGCTAAGCATGTTTTCATGATCCCCAAGATACCGCGCTGCAACGGGAAATAAAATGGTTGGCGGGATAACGGCAGGAGGGGAGGAAATTGTCGCGGGAAGGAAAAAGCCCGCGGCACTTTGTGCCGCGGGCTATAGAACGAATCGCTTTCAAAAGGAATGTTATCGGTTGTTTCTCCGGATCGTCATGAAATTCACCACCCACTGGAAAGCGATGAACCCGAAAAGGTAGATCATCGACCAGGTGGAGAAAGGTTTCCCGGTCATAAAGCCCGTTGCGATAGCGGCGATCGCCAGCGCGCCAAGTCCGTAAATATACACCTGCATCAATAATTGCTGCTTGAAGGTACGGTTGCGCACGCTGAGGGGGATCATGTACGAAATGCCCGCGTAGATCATCACGAGCCATCCCGCACCGCCGCCTGTGGCCAACATGCCGATGATGCCCGCAACGGCCACGCCAAGGCTCACCGCCACCCAGTTGGAAGCGCTGATTTCCTTATCGTCGAGCATATATTTGCCGTATTTGTTGAACCGGAGGAACAGGTTGCTGACCGGTTCCATCACCCAGGTCGTAAAGGCGAACGCGATGAGGAGGTATACCACGGGCATGAGGTAAGGCGCGAGCTCGGGCCTGGCCGTAGACATGCCGCTGAGGAACCTGGTGGCGAGGTACAGCCCGATAATGAACGCCCATTGGAATTTTTCGCTGAGTTTGGCCATGAAGAAAGCGTACTTCAGGAAAAGGCGGTACACGAGGTAACGGCCCTTCAATGCTTCCACCATACCGGCCTGCGCCATTTGCATGGACGGATCGATGCGCAACGCTTCGCGGAAATGTTCCAGCGCTTTTTTGGAATCGCCTTTTTCGAGGAGGCCCCAGCCGTAGTTGGCGTGCGTGTAGGCGTTCTCGGGATCGTGGCGGAAAGCGTTTTCCATGCCCTCGAACGATTCTTCCTTGCGGTTCAGTTTCAGGAGCGCCGTGCTGCGGGCGTTGATGGCATAAATGTTCTCGGGGTCGATTTGCAGGCCCTGTTCGGCCATGGCCAGCGCTTCGGAGAATTTCTTGCGCTGGTTGAGCAGCAGGGCGTACGTAGCGAAATATCCCGCTTCCTGCGGATCGAGGCGGATGGCTTCGCGCAGGTCGGCTTCGGCGGCGTTGTAATTTTCGTTATTGAGGTGGATGCGCGCGCGCTGGTAATACAGCCTGTCGTCTGCCGGGTCGAGGCCGATGGTATCGTTCACGATCTGGAGGGCTTCGTCGTGCTGGTCCAGCTGGATTTTCACTTCGGCCAGCAGTCCCAGGGCGTTGGTGTCCATGGGATATCGGGCCAGCGTTTGCTGGATGGCGGTTTCCGCTTCGCGGTATTTTCGGTGCTGCATGAGGTATACAGCGCGTTCGATCATGTTGTGATCCATGTCATTTCATGTTTTTCAGGTACAGGAGGATGTCGTCGTACAGCCCTGCTTCGTTGGCATACAGGGCAAAGTTCTTGGCTACGGAAAACCATTCCCGCGTACTGGCCCGGTGGCGCTTGGCCGCTGCCAGCAGGTCTTTGGTGCGGATGGGTTGCGGGATGCCGTCTTTGAAGGATTCTTCCAGTTTCGCTTCCACCGCCATATCGATCACCGCTTCGATATCGGCGCCCGAGTACTCGGGGATCTGTTTGCTGACGGCTTCATAATCCACCTGGTCCACCGGTTTGCTCTGCAATTTCTTTTGCAGCATGGCCGTGCGCGCGGGTTGGTCCGGCGGGGGAACGAAAATCATCCTGTCGAACCGGCCCGGCCTGCGGAACGCGGGGTCCATATGCCAGGGCGTATTGGTGGCGCCCAGGATCAGGATGCCGGAATTGTCGTATTCCACACCATCCAGCTCCTGTAAAAACTGGTTGATGAGCTGCCGGCCGGCGGATTGCTTCATATCGTTCCGGTTGGCGCCGATGGCGTCTATCTCGTCGAAGAAAAGCACGCAGGGCGTATTGTCGCGCGCGTATTCGAAAATACGGTGCAGGTTTTTTTCGCTGTTGCCGAGGTACATGTCGAGGATCTCGTTGAGCCCCACGTTGATGAACCGCGCGTTCACCTGTCCGGCCGTAGCCTTGGCGATCATGGTTTTGCCGCATCCCGGGGGGCCGTACAGCAGAATGCTGCCGCCCGTCTTTTTCCCGTAAGCCTTGTACAGTTCGGGATGCTGCATGGGGCGGATGATCTTGACATCGATTTCCTTCTTCACATGTTCCATCCCGCTCACGTCCGCAAACGTGATGTCGGGTTTTTGCATGAACATCGTGAGGTTTTCTTCGTCATATTCATCATCGTCGCCACCCATATCGTTCGTATAACTGCGGACGCGCAACTGGCTGTCGAGTTCCGGATCGGAGAATTCGGGATGGATGTCCAGCAGTTGCTGATAGGTGCGGATGGCGGCATCCATATCGTTTTCCTTCAGCAGGGAGCGGGTATAGAGCAGGAGCACGTCCAGGTTATCGGGTTGTGTGCGCATGAGGTCTTCCAGGATAACATTGCAGGTGGCGTAAGCGCCCTTGCGATAGTATACCCTGGCCAGGCCGATCAGCGCCTTGTCGCCGGGAGCTTTGGCGAGGGCTTCGCGGAATTCCTGCTCGGCTTCGTCGAACCGGTCCATTTGCAGGAGGGTTTCGGCGAGATGGAGCCGGAGCGGCACATTGTCTGGCGAAAATTTCAACGCCTCGCGGAGGCTATCGATCGTTTGTTGTGACATAATGGTGAAATCGGGATATGATAGATGGTCAGATCAGTAATACGTCTATCCGGTGCGCCATGACGATCTGTGAGTCGGGCGACCAGGAAAAAACGGTGAAATATCCGTCTTGCGAGGCTACCAGCGCCTGCGCATCGCGCTGGTCGAATACGAACTGCGCGGCGGAGAGGTGCCGGGTGCCGCCGAGGCGGGAAGGGTGCATGAGGAGAGGCTGGCGGTCGGTAACGGGCTCGGTGAGCAGTATTTCTTCGACGGGTTGGGAGCTGGCGGCCCGGGTGATCTTGGTGCCGAAGGCGAGCAGTTCGTGGCGGTCGTTGATGACGGTGGCGCCGTCTACCGCCGTGAGCCCCGTCACGTAGGCAACTTCGCGGCGGAGCGCGTTTTGCCAGTAGATTTCGCTGGTAGGCTCGCCGTCTTGCCGGATAAGGTCGGCCACGCCGCCGAAGGCGGGAGACACGGGATAGGTGAGCGGCTGCACGATGGATTCTTTCCATTTATCGTGCTGGTGCGGCGTCACGAGGAGGGTCCCTCCGCGGCGGTGCGCCCGCATGGACACGGCGATCTGTATCAGTACGTTCACCGGGTGGTTCCACAGCGGCGAGGCGTGGATACCCAGGAGCGAAGTAAGCATGTTCGGGCAATCGGTCCGGATGCCGCACTTTTCGTTGACCACTTTCACCGAATCGCCCTGCAGCACGGCCACGTTGATGAACTTGCCGAGCCCGGCCGCACGGCGGTGCTTCACCACCAGGAGCCCCGGTTCGGACACGTCCAGCACGAAGCAGTATTTCGGCAGGGTGAGGGTAGTGCCCCAGATCACCATCTCCCCGTTCTCTTCCCACACGCCCACATGCACGCCGGCGCGCTCCACGCCGGGCGCGAGCTTGGCCAGCACTTTGGGCGAATAGGGCAGCCGGTGCTCGAACAGCAGGGGCTTGCCTGCTTCCGCGGGTTGCAGAAATGCGATCGAGATGCGGGTTGGGAGGCCTTCCTCTTTCCGTAAACTGGCCCAGAAGGCCACGTCGATGATCTGTTCGATTTGCCGGGCCGTGGGCACGCTCGCCAGTCCTTCTTCGTCTTGCTGCGCCCGGGCTTCGTCCAGGTGCCGCAAAAAATGCTGCTCGATCGTCCCGGCTACATTAGCGGCCGCCTGGTAGGTGGTGCCGTTCTTCCATTCCATATGCACGTTTCTTGGAGGTGCTAATTTAGACTTTTTCGGGGCAATCAGGCAGCTCACATTACCTAAACCAGTAAAATATCCCGGATTATCCCGCACATCGCCCCATCCCGCCTGTTTTTTACCTATCTTGTCCGGATATCGCCCAGCAATCGTCATGAAGCGCGCCAACAGCCTTATTTCCTGTCTGCTATTTTCGTGGATCGCAGCATCGGCACAGTCTGCACAGCAGCCTTACATCCTCAACGGCTCCGCTACGCAGCAGAGCTGCAACTGCTATGTGCTCACGCCCGACCAGCTGCAATCCAGCGGCTCGGTGTGGAATAAAAACAAAGTCAGCCTGCTGCAGTCTTTCGATTATACGTTCGAGATCTATCTGGGATGTAAGGATCAGGCAGGGGCAGACGGGATGGGCTTCGTATTGCAGACCAAAGGCACGAATCTCGGCGGTAACGGGCAGGGATTGGGTTTCAAAGGGATTTCCCCTTCGGTGGGCATCCTCGTCGATACCTGGCATAATGCCGACGAAAACGATCCCGCGTTCGATCATCTTTCCATCCAGATCAACGGCGTGTCTCACCACGCGGCGCCGGAAAACATCGCCGGGCCTACGCAATTGCTGGCCGGGAAAGATAATATCGAAGATTGCCAGTGGCATCTATTCCGCATCCGGTGGAACGCAACGGCGCATCAGCTGGATGTTTGGGTGGACGGGCAGCTCCGCCAGTCTGTCGTGAAAGATTTGGTGGGCGAAGTTTTCGGCAACGACCCGATGGTGTATTGGGGATTTGCCGCCGCCACCGCAGGCGCTTCCAACCTGCAGCAATTCTGCGCGGCGCTTCGCCCGAAATTCCAGTTCAGCGGTGGACAAATTTTCTGCGACGGCACGCCCGTTACCTTTCTCGATAATTCCAGCTCGTTCGGATCCATTACGCGCTGGTATTGGGATTTGGGTGACGGCACCAAGCTCGGCGATCCGCTTCCGCAGCCGCATCTCTATCCCGCAGCAGGGAAATATGAAGTGAAGATGGTGATAGAAGACAATAGCGGATGCATTTCCGATACCTTGAAAAATACCGTGACGATCGGATCCTATCCCGAAGCGGATTTCGGGCACGACACCCTCTGCACCGGCACCCCGCTGCAACTGAAAAACACCTCCACGTTGGAAGTAGGCACCCTCGGCAAATGGCGCTGGGATTTTGGCGGCGGCAAAACCAGCACCGCGCAACACCCGGTAGCGCCCCATTCCGCGCCCGGAACGTATTCCGTAACCCTGGAAGCCACGTCCGAAGAAGGTTGTGGCGACGTTGTCACGAAAGATATTACCATTTACCCCACACCGGAAATCTCCGCTACGGCAGCGCACGCCTGCATCGGGGAGCCGACCATTCTGCGGGCCGCCAATCGCACACCGGCCGTCAACATTGCCGACTGGTATTGGCATATCGATGAAAAAGAAACCATTCATCGGCAAAATACGGGCTACCGCTTTCCGGAACGGGGCACCTACGCCGTAACCGCGCACGCCATTTCCGATGACGGATGCGCCGCAAATCCCATCGCCCTGGAAGCGAAAGTGACGGACATCGGGCTGGATGCCGGCCGCGACACGGTCGTTTCCCGCGGACAGCCGCTGCAACTGCACGCTACGGCGGTCGGCGACAACCTGCAATACCGCTGGTGGCCCGGCACCGGCCTCAGCGATCCTTCGTCGCCGGCAACCATTGCCGTTCCGGATAGGGACCAATTGTACCGGCTGACCGTCCGCTCGCCGGAAGGTTGTGTGCAGGAAGACGAACTGATGGTGAAGGTGTATACCGGCCCGGAATTCTACGTCCCCACCGGGTTTACGCCGAATAACGATGGGGTGAACGACCGTTTCCGCGTCATCGCGCCGGGCGTTACACAGTTGTCGTTTTTCAGGGTGTGGGACCGTTGGGGCAAGATCATTTGGGAATCGAAATCGCTGTCCGATTACTGGAACGGGGAAGTGAACGGCAGCCCCGCGTCTGCAGGCACCTACGTCTGGATCGTGGAAGGAACGGATTATACGGGGCGGAAATTCAGTCGCCGGGGAACGGTGACCCTCATCCGCTGATTACTTACATTTGCCCATGCTGCAACTGCAAAACATCCACCATATCGCCATCATCTGTTCCGATTATAACCGTTCGAAACAGTTTTACACGGAAGTGCTGGGGTTCTCCATCATCGCCGAACATTACCGCGCCGAGCGCGAATCCTGGAAACTGGATCTCTCACTCAACGGGATATATACCATCGAGCTTTTCTCTTTCCCGGAACCGCCGCCCCGGGTTTCGTCTCCCGAAGCGCGGGGTTTGCGCCATCTTGCGTTTTCCGTCCATGATATCGACGCGGCGGTGAAAAGCCTCGCCGCGCATGGCGTTACCTGCGAGCCGGTGCGCATCGATCCATTTACCGGTAAAAAATTCACTTTCTTCACAGATCCCGACGGCCTTCCGCTGGAGCTGTACGCATCCTGATCACACCAGCAACGCAGACGGATGCTGCCAGTTGCCGCGATAAGGGCGCTGGAGGAGTGCCGTGGCTTCGCGGTCGTTTTTGATGATGCGGCTTTGCGGATCGTAGATCACCGGCCGGCCGGTTTGCATGGAAATATTGGCGAGGATGCAGCTGGCCGTACTGATGTGCCCTTCTTCGATATCGGCCACCGGTCTGCCTTTGCTGGTAATGGCTTCGAGGAAATTGAGCATATGGAGCCGGGTGGCCGGTGCGGCGTTCAGCTCAATGCCTTTTTCGGTTACGTCTTCCGGGTATTTTTCCTTTTCGTACACCACATCTTTATGGA
Source organism: Chitinophaga rhizosphaerae (assembly GCF_003958645.1). Classification (GTDB taxonomy): domain Bacteria; phylum Bacteroidota; class Bacteroidia; order Chitinophagales; family Chitinophagaceae; genus Chitinophaga; species Chitinophaga rhizosphaerae. The sequence continues at coordinate 824,691 of NZ_RXLO01000001.1, read as the reverse complement.
TAGCTTCGCCCTGGCCCTGGGGCGTGAAGTCGTAAGACATGGTACTGGCTCTCAGGGTGCCTTTTTCCCCGTAAAGCGTAAATGCCCAGGGGTACCTGGGATCGGCCGGCGTGCCCCAGGAACGGTGTTGCCAGGTGCAATTAAGGCCATCGTATTCGAAAATGGCGGATTGCGTGTCGGCGATGTTGGACTTGCCTTCTTTCTGCACGTAAATGCCGCCGGTGGAACTGATGCGGTTGGGCCATCCGAGCTGCAACATCCAGCGGACGGTGTCGAACATATGGATGCACATATCGCCCATGATGCCGTTGCCGTATTCCATAAAGGTGCGCCACCAGCGGATGTGCGGCAGGCCGTCGAACGGCCGGCGGGGGGCGGGGCCGGTCCACATCTCATAATCGAAGTGACCGGGGACGGCCTGTACGGGCGGATTGCCGTTGGCGCGCATATGATAGTAGCAGCACATTTCGACGTGATGCACCTTGCCTAAAAGCCCCGCGTCCACGATATGTTTCTTCGCATCGATGAGATGCGGGGTGCTCTTGCGCTGGGTGCCCACCTGCACCACTTTGCCGTATTTCCGCGCGGCCGCCACCATGGCTTCGCCTTCCAATACGTCTACACTGATCGGCTTCTGGACATACACATTGGCGCCCGATTTGAGGGCGGCGATGGTTTGCAGTGCATGCCAATGATCGGGCGTGCCCACGAGTACGATATCGAGTTGGTTTTCAGACAACAGTTTCCGGAAATCGCGGTACAGCCTGGGCGTTTTGCCGGATTGCTGGCGTTGCGATACCAGCACAGCGGCTTCCTTCAACTGGTTTTCATCCGCATCGCACAGGGCGATCACTTCCACCGGCGCCACCTGGATCAGCCGGAAAAGATCGCTTTTGCCGTACCAGCCGGTACCGATGAGCCCAACACGGTAAGGTTTGGATGGGTTGATGACATCGAGGCCGTAGGCGCCGAGGGTAGACAGTGCCAGCGCGGCGGTAGCCCCTTTCAGAAAATGACGGCGGTTGATATGGAACTGGGTCATAACGTGGAATTTGGGTTGATGTCCTTAAAAATAAAGAATTGGCGGCAGGGTTGCAAGGGGGGAAAAATAAGCGGTCGCCGGAACCGGCGACCGCTGTTCATTGTGCTAAAGGGGATGTATATGCAAATCATCAATCCGCTTTCGTATCCACCACGTCTTTGGCCGGCTCGTTCCTTTCCGTTCCCACGTATCCCTTGTTCTGGTTGATCACGCCGTGTACGTTCGCCTGGATAGACTTGGCAGGTACGGGCCAGAAAATGTGGTAAGGGCTGATCGTGAACTTATCGCCGTGATTGGTCACGATCCCCAGGCGGTAGAAGTCGTTTTTCGCGATCACGCGGTCGTAAAAGAAATTGTCGTCGGACAGGCGGTCCATCGTGTAGGTTTTACCGTTAGGCGCGGCTTTGCCCGTTCTGGCGAAGATGATCGACATGCGGGTCAGCTCCGTTTTCCGCGGTTCTTCGAAAAACAGTTCGCGGGCCCGTTCGTCGAGGATGGTGCCGATATCCAGCGTTCCGGTGAACGGGGCGCAACCGGCGCGGGTACGCACCTGGTCGAGATCGGCGATCGCGGGGCCGGACTGGCCTTTCCAGTAATAAGCCTCCGCGCGCAGCAGGTACGTTTCCGCGAGCCGGAAGATGTACCAGTCGGAGTGGCCGCCCTGCATGGGAGAGTTTTCCGTATCGGGCACAAAAATCTTGTAATGCGGCCAGCCGAACCAGCAGCGGATCGTGTCTGTGCACAAAATACCACCGGCGGCGTTGCGGAGCTGGAGGTTTTTCAGATACCAGGGGTCGTTGCTGTTCTTGAGGCCCATATCGTTGTACACGAGATCTTCCATGTTCATCCAGTTGCCTTTGGCATGGCGGAGATCGTTGGGATCGTTCCAGATTTCGTAGAGGCTGTAAGGCGTGGGGCGGCAACGCCCGATCCCGCGGCCGTACAAATTGCTTTGAATGAATTCGGGGTTCACGTTGTCGTTAGTACCTTTTTTACCCGAAGGCGTGGAGACGTTGGTGCCCCAGAAGGGAACGGCCTGCCGCATGATGCGCATCCCGCCGTCGTACCCGCCGTCGCCGAACCGGTCGATCACGAGGAAAATCCCTTCCCGGTTTTCGCCGATCGATTTATTTTCCGGGCGGTGCAAATCCCAGATCACGTTTTTCTTCGTGGCGCCGAAAGGCTGCCGCATGAGGGAATACGCGCCTCCGTCGATCACGGCGCTCGCCGAAGCGATGGCGTCGTCGAACTTGCCCAGCGCCAGGTTCACTTTGGTGAGCAGGTGGAGCACGGCGCCTTTGGTCACTTCCCCGCGGGCCACGTTGTCGGTAACCCAGTCTTTGGCGGAATCGAGGTCTTTTTTGATGTATTCGAGGATGACATCGCGCTTCGTGGAATTGAAATCCGTACGCGGAGAAATGATTTCCTTCATGGGCGCGGGCACATCCCCGAACTGCATGCAGAGCCGGTAATAGCGCAGCGCGCGGTGGAAGTACGCGGAACCGAGGATGGCATTGCGTTCTGCCGTGTTGGCGTACTTGGCGTTGTCGATCCTGGAAATGATGGTATTGGCGTATTTGATGCCTTTGTAGCCTTCGCTCCAGTAATGGTAGATGCGCGCGCGGTCTGCACTGTTCTGATTGGCGCCGTCGGGCGTAATGAGCAAGTTGAGGTCTTGCGCAGGGCCCGATTTGTCGGTCGTGCCTTCCACCGTCACTTCGGAGAACAGCATTTCGGTGAGGATGGGCGGATTGTCGCCGTAGTACTCGATCCTGGCGTTCCTGGCGCAGGCAACGAGGCCGGCGCGCATGGCGGCGGCGTCAACGAAAGTTTCGTCGGGTTCGTAAAAGGAAAGCGGTTTGGGAACGAGCCAGTCTTTCCCGCAACCCGTTGCCATGGTGAGCGCCCCCGCGATCAGGACGGCGGCGCCGGTATATGTGAAGTTCTTACGCATGATGGTTCTTTTTTTTCAACTCGTTAAAAAGTAGCATTGATACCCAGCGACCAGTTCCTTGCCGGCGGCGTATTGCCGTATTCGGCGTCCCAGAACATCCAGTCGGGCTGGTAAATGGCCGCGTTGCTGACGTTCCCGTAAACTTTCAGGGAGCCGATGCCGATCATTTTGCTGATTTCCTTCGGAACGGAATAGGCCAGCGCCACGGTGCTCAGGCGGATGAACGAAGCTTTTCGCCAGTTGGTGAAACTGAGGCTGCCGTTGTTGGAGAACAGGCGGGCATGATCGTCGATCTGGTTTTCCGGCGTCCAGTAGGGGAGCACGTAGGAATTCTGGCGGTCGATGAAGCCGGTGTTGTTCTTCGCCTGGTTGTATTCCTTGTATTGCCCCCAATGGCTGTACAGCATGAAGGAAAGCGAGATGCCTTTGTAGGAAAAGTCGTTACGGAGCGTCCATTGGTAGCGGGGCGAGCGGTAGCCGAGGAACTGGCGGTCGTCGTCGGAAAATTTGCCGTCGCCGTTGGTGTCTTCCAGTTTGAAATCGCCGGGTTTCACGCCGAATTTCTTCGCTTCGTCTGCTTCGGTGGTTTTCCATACGCCGAGCACTTTCATGTCCCAGATCTCTTCGATGTCCCGGCCGATGAACCACCGGTTGGCCCGGTCGTCGGCTTCTTTCATGACGATCTTCCCGTCTGGCCCTTTAACCGGCGCGGGGCCATAGAGGCTCACGATGCGGTTGCGGTTGGTGAAGAAGTTGAGGTTCGTGCCCCATTCGAAGTCGGGCGTTTTCACGTTCACGCTGGCGAGGTTCAGTTCGATCCCCTGGTTCTGGACTTCTCCAAGGTTGGAGATCACGTTGAAATAGCCCGTTACGTCGGAAATGGTGCGGTTGACGATGAGGTCGGTCGTGATTTTCTTGTACACTTCGATGGTGCCGGTGAGCCGGTTGTTGAGCACACCGAAATCGAGCCCGAGGTTATACGATTTGCTTTTTTCCCATTTGAGGAGCGGGTTGGGCATGCGGTTGCCATACAGCTGCGATACGAGCACGATATTGCCGTTGGGCATGATGTACTGGTATTTCCCGGTGGAAAGGTCTCCCAGCGCCACGTACCGCCCGATGTCGCGGTTGCCGTTCACGCCCCAGGAGGCGCGCAGCTTGCCGAAGTCGAGCCAGGGCAGGTTCACGAATTTCTCCTTGCTGAACACCCATCCCAGGCCGATGGAGGGGAAGTTGGCGCGCGGGTTCGCCTGTCCGAAGGCGGAATATCCGTCGCGGCGGATAGACGCCGTCAGCATGTATTTCTGCTTCCAGGCATAGTTGAGGCGCCCCATGAGCGCGTCTCCCGTGGCCAGGGAGTCGAAGCTGCTGATCACGGGCTTGATGCCCGCGCCGATGTTGTGCCAGGACAGGTTGTCGTTCGGGTCGAAGCCTTCGTTTTCCATCTGGTTGCGCCAGCTTTGGTATTTTTCAGCGTTGTACAGCAGCGTTACGTCGAAGTCATGATCGCCGTAAGTTTTGTTCCAGCGGAGGATGTTGTCTATCTGCCAGTTAAAGAAATCCTGCTGCCGGCGAACGGCGTAACCACGCCGGGCCGCATACCGGAAATCCTTGGCCAGGTTGGCGTTGAAGTATTTTCCCCATTCGAAGTTCGGCGTAAAGTTCACCTGGTACGAGAACCCGTAGCCGATCTCGCCCTTGGCGTACAGGCTCCCGAAGAGCGTGTGGAACTTCTGCAGCCGGTCGGTATATTCGTAGTTGAGGAAGGGATTGGTATTGTTGCCGATGTCATCGTTTGGACTGTCGCGCAGCGTCACCCCGTCGTCTTTGTATTTTTCTCCCCACGGGCTGGCGTTGATCATCTGCCCCCAGTCTACCGTCACCTGGCTTTCATCCCTGTCGGCGAATTGCATGTTAATCCCGATCGTGGCCCATTTGGCGGCTTTGGTCTCGATATTGATACGGGTGCGGAAAGTCTTGAATTTATCACCGAGGATCACGCCTTCGTTGTTCGTATATCCCGCGGAAATATAATACGAAGTGTTCTCCGTTCTGCCGCCCACGCTGATCGTATGATCGTTACGAAGGCCTTTCTGGAACATCTGGTCGTACCAGTTGGTTTGCTTGCCCGCCTTGTAGTTTTTCACTTCCAGCGAGAGGATCTTCAGCCGGTTCAGCCAGATATCGACGGGGTCGCCCTGCGAGTTGTCGTAGGCTTTCCACTGGTCGATGGTGATGTCTGACGGGAGCTGACGGGGATCGTCGAACTGGTAAGGTTTTGCGTTGGCATTCATGCTTTTTAGCACGTCTGTGCGCCAGCGCACGAAACCGGGGCCGTCGTACAGCGGCTGGTCCATGGCGAGGGTGGCGAGGCCGATGTTGCTGTTGAGGGTCACCTGGGGCTTGCCGGAGGAGCCTTTCTTGGTGGTGATCAATACTACGCCTGCGGCGGATTTGGCGCCGAAAACGGCAGCGGCGCTCGCGTCTTTGAGGACGTCTATCGTTTGAATATCGTTCGGGTTGATGTCTGCCAATGCGCCGGGGTAGATGACACCGTCGAGCACGAGGAGCGGTGCGCTGTTGGCGTTGAGGGAAGAGCGGCCGCGGATCTGGAGGTCGCCGCCGCCTTTCGCGGAGTTGGAGGATGTCACGGAAAGACCGGGAACATTGGCCCGGAGCGCGTCCTGGACGGTGGCTGGATTTTCGTTCTCCAGTTTGCTCACCTGTACCTGTGCTACGGCGCCGGTGAGGTCCGATTTTTTACGGGTGCCATATCCCACTACTACGAGCTGGTCGAGTTGCGTGGCATTGTCTTGCAGGATGATGTTCCATGAGCTCGTGGAAGCGACCGGCATTTTCAGCGGCTGATAACCGATGAAGGTGAAAACGAGGACGGCATTGTCGGGCACGGCAGCGAGGGAGAATTTTCCCTGAGCGTCTGTGGTAGTGCCTTTGGTGGTGCCTTCGATGGCGACGGTAACGCCGGGGAGCACGGCGCCGGATTTGTCGCGGACTACGCCGCTGATGTCTTTGACGACCCGGAGGGAAGTGTTGGGAACGTTTGCATACATGCCGCTGGCGGCGGGGATTCCGGCCGATAGCGCGAGTAGCAGGGCGCAGCAGGCCGGGGAGGTCCAATAAGGCCTCCTTCCGATACGCATTGTCATGGTAAATCAGATTAAGGATTTAGAAATGGTAATATCGACGTGTTAGTGTTAAATGTGCTGTGTGAAATGGTCGAACAGGCTTGTTTGGCCAATGTCAGTTTTAAACGTGAAAAATTAAATTACCGCAAACGTGATGTAATTTGATCCGGATGGCGGACGGACCCATATCAGTTTTCAATACATGATTAAATAGCGATCGTTCGTGTGTCGCGTTGTACAATATGGTTCGAATGGCGGGTAGTGGAACGGATTGTTTTAACGTGAAAAAATTAAATTGCTGCAAACGTGATTTTTCATTGTTCTTTTACCAAATTAGTATTTGCAATCGATTTAACTTTACACAAGGGGTGAAAAAAGTCTACTACAACGTTTGAAATCGTTTATTGAAATATGAAAAGGGGAGTAACGATCAAAGATATTGCGCGGAAATTGAATATGTCTGTATCGACGGTGTCTAAAGCATTGAACAACGATGCCACGATCAGTTCGCTGACGAGCGAGCGGGTGAAGGCGCTGGCGCTGGAGTTGAACTACATTCCCAATGAGGCGGCGCGGCATTTCAAGCTGAACCGCACGTCTACGCTGGGCCTCATCGTTCCCGACATACTCGACCAATATTATGCTTTCGCGGCCAATGGCGTGGAAGCGGCGGCGGAGGAAAGGGGGTACCATGTGATGCTGGCGCAGTCGCGGGAAGACGAGCAGAAGGAAGAAAGGATCATCGACCTGATGATCCGCAACCGGGTAGACGGTGTGGTGGCGGCGATTTCTAAGACGCGGACCGACATGGCGCCATATCAGAAGTTATTGTCGATCGGGATCCCGGTGGTGTGCATCGGGCGGGAGCCGGCCACGCCGGCGTTCGATTTTGTATCGAGCGATAACATGGAGGGCGGCCGCCTGGCTACGGATTTCCTTATTCGCCAGGGCCACCGGCACATCGCGCATTTGCGGGGGCCGGAAGGGATGCGGACGGGGAATGCGCGGTACGAGGGGTATAAACTGGCGTTGGAGCAGCATGGCATCCCGTTGCGGGAAGAGCTTGTGGAAGTGGTGGATTTTTCGCGGGAGCATACAGAGGTGGCGCTGGCGCGGATGCTGGCCTTGGAAGTGCCGCCCACGGCCGTGTTCGCATTCAAGAATTACATGGCGCTGGACGGGATCGCTTTTTTAAAGAAATACCATCCCCTGCTGGTGGGGGTGATGCCGTTTACAGGGTTCGGGAACCTGCCGATCCTCGATTACCTGGACCATAAGCCCGCGGCGTCTATCGAAGAAAGCTCCCATGAAATGGGGCTGGAGGCGGCGATGCAGCTGTTTTCGCGGATACGTGAAAGGGAAGGAGCGGAACAATCGGCCCGGAGTATCCAATTGCCCTGCAAACTGGTGGTGCATGTTTGAGCAGATCCGTTTTCCGGATGAAAACCGGACTATTAATAAGGAATTCAATGGACTGAACCGGCAGATTTGCACCGTAAATGATTTTGGCAGCAGCCGAAGTGATCGTACATTCAGAAAACGCGTCATCATTTACTAAAGATCCAACATGCTATACGAATTACAGGCGCGTGCGGAGATGGAAACCTGGAAGCTCCGCATGCGGAAGGCGCCCAGCATGGTGCAGCGGCTGTCGCACACCCTGCAGGCGCGGGTGAACCGGATCATCCCTGAAAAGGTGCATCGCGCCATCACGGCCACGATCCGGGAAATGGTGCGCGGGGTACTGTTCGGGTCGAAGTACACCGTGCCGGGTAAACAGGATTATGCGTCTTTTGCGGATATGGAATCCGCCGTGAGAAAGCGGACCGATTTTTACAAGCATACCGCCGCGGCGGAAGGCGGGGTGACCGGTGCCGGGGGGATCCTGCTGGGATTGGCGGATTTCCCGATCCTGTTATCCATGAAACTGAAACTGCTGTTCGATATCGCTACCATCTATGGTTTTGATGTGAAGGATTACCGCGAGCGATTGTACATCCTGTTGATTTTCCAGTTGGCTTTCAGCAGCCAGGACCATCGGCGGAAGGTATTTTCGCAGATGGAAGACTGGGCCCGCCGGTGGGATACGCTGCCGGAAAAGGAAGAGTCCTTTGACTGGAGGGCTTTCCAACAGGAATACCGCGATTATCTCGACATCGCCAAAATGGCGCAGCTGATGCCGGTGATCGGTGCGGCGGTGGGCGTTGTCGTGAATTACCGGCTGGTGAAGAAACTGGGCGAAACGGCGATCAACGCTTACCGGATGCGGTTGTTGCGCTGATATGGCTAAGGGAACGATGGTCGATTTATCTAAATGGGTCGCGCTAAGGCTTCAAATCCACCGAAGCCTTGCCCGTTGAGGGATCGAAAGGCACCGAGCTATGTGTGTGCCGGATCAGCCATTGATCGGATTCCTTAATATAACAGGTTGTTTCCCGCCACCACATATCCAGCTTGCCGCCCTGTACCATTTCCGCCACAACATGATTCTCCGTGGCACACCACGCAATGGAACTTTCCTGTTCAACATGTATCACCTGTATCTCGAAATCGATCACTTTGGCCAGCGTTCCCAGCCACTCCTGGAGCCTGAGCCGCAGGGCGCCGGTGCCCCGGTAGGAAAAGTTCTTCACAACGTCGAAAGAGACCACCTGCGGATGGTAGCAGGCGATCGCCGCCTCTACATCGCTTTCCCGCGGAATCCGGTTGGATGCTGCTAGACAGTCAATATCCCCCGAAACCCGCGCGCCCCATAGTACGACTCGGCGCCGTTATGATACATGAAAACCTTGTTGTACCGCCGGTCGCAGAAGATGGCGCCTCCCAGCTCACGGATATCGTCCGGGGTTTTGACCCAGCTCGACGTTTTCAGGTCGAATTCCCCAAGCTCCTGCAATTCGCGGTATTGCGCTGCTGTGAGGATCGTGATGCCGATTTCGTTCGCCATATCGATGGCACTCGTTTTTGGCTTGTGTTCTTTCCTGGACTGGAGGGCTTCATAGTCGTAACAGGTGCTCCGCCGGCCTTTGGGGCTCTCGGGAGCACAGTCGCAGAAAGTGATTTCGCCGGATTTTTTGTCGAAACCGATCACATCCGGTTCGCCGCCGGTTTCCTCCATTTCGTTCAGCGACCATAACTTCGCCGGATGCGCTTCGATCCTTTCCTGGACCTTACTCCAGTCGATCCCTTTATGACGCCGCATGTTTTTTTCGAAGCGGGCCTTCAGTGTTTTGAGCAGCGCATCCCGCTGATCTGCGGTTAACTTCTTTTTGCTGTTGGGTGTGGTGGGCATATACGTAGGATTTTAACAGTAGATAATGGTATGAAAACTATATCAAATGTAATCAACCCGGCACGAAATTTCACGCGCACGGATACAGGAATTATCCGGAATCTTCCATTTGATATATCCACCATCGCCGGTACAAAACGGCAAGCCGTGAACAGCGATTCACTTGAAATATTCCCCCTTTTCCCCGAAATTCGCGGCTGATATGAAAGTCTGTATAGCGGAAAAACCGAGCGTAGCGCGAGACATTGCCGAAGTGTTGGGCGCCAAAACCCGGAAAGATGGATATTTTGAAGGGAACGGGTTCCAGGTTACCTGGACCTTCGGGCACTTCTGTACCCTCAAGGAACCGCACGACTATTCTCCCCACTGGAAGTACTGGTCGCTGGCCGACCTGCCCATTATCCCCGCCCAGTTCGGCATCAAACTGATCGAAAACACCGGGGTGGAAAAGCAGTTCCGTGTCATCGAAACCCTCATCCAGCAATGTGAAGAGGTCATCAATTGTGGAGACGCCGGCCAGGAAGGGGAGCTCATCCAGCGATGGGTGCTCCTCAAAGCCCGGTGCACCGCGCCCGTCAAGCGCCTGTGGATTTCCTCGCTCACCGAAGAAGCCATCCGCAACGGGTTCCAGTCCCTCAAAGACGCCGCCCAATACGATAACCTTTACGCCGCCGGCAGCGCCCGCGCTATCGGCGACTGGCTCCTCGGCATGAACGCCACCCGGCTCTTCACCAAGAAGTTCGCGCAGGGAAAGGCCGTCCTCTCCATCGGCCGCGTCCAGACGCCCACCCTCGCCATGATCGTAGCCCGGCAGAAGGAGATCAACGCCTTCGTTTCGGCCGAATACTGGGAACTGAAAACCATCTATAAAAAAGTCGAATTCACGGCCGTCATCGATCGTATCGTTGTCGTGGACCGCGCTGAAAAAGGGCTCGCCTATCTCAGGGAACACCCCTTCGAGATCACCTCATTCGAGAAAAAAGAAGGAAAGGAAGGCAATCCCCGCCTGTTCGACCTTACCGCCCTCCAGGTGGAAGCCAACAAGAAATACGGCTATTCGGCAGACGATACCCTGCGGTACATCCAGAGCCTCTACGAAAAGAAACTGGTCACCTATCCGCGGGTAGACACCACGTACCTTTCGGAAGACCTCCATCCCAAGATCGCCGGCATCCTGAAAGACCTGACGCCCTACGCGGCCCTCATCGCACCGCTGCTGGAAAAGCCCATCCCGAAACTCAAGTCCGTGTTCGACGATAAAAAGGTGACGGACCACCACGCCATCATCCCCACCGGCATGTACCCCGAAAACCTGCATCTCGATGAAAAACGCATCTACGACCTCGTAGCCCGCCGGTTCATCGCCGCGTTCTATCCGGAATGTAAAATATCCAACACCACCGTACTCGGCAAAGTAGGCCAGGTCGAATTCAAAGCCACCGGCAAACAGATCCTCGAGCCCGGCTGGAAGGAAGTCTACGCCAACGATGCACCCACACCCAGGGAGGGCGACGAGCCCGCCGAAGAAGGCGAAAAGATCCTGCCCGTTTTCGAAGTTGGGGAAAGCGGTCCGCACGAGCCCCGCATCCACAAAGGCAAAACCACGCCGCCCAAACCCTACACGGAAGCCACGCTGCTCCGCGCCATGGAAACGGCCGGCAAGCAGGTGGAAGACGAGGAAATGCGCGAATTGCTGAAAGACAACGGCATCGGCCGCCCTTCCACCCGTGCCAACATCATCGAAACCCTTTTCCGCCGCAAATACATCGAAAAGAAGAAAAAGAACATCTTCGCCACGCAAACCGGTATCGACCTTATCGATACCATCGAAAACGAGCTGCTCAAAAGCCCCGAGCTCACCGGCGCCTGGGAACGCAAGCTGCGCCTCATGGAGAAAGGGGAATATGCCATGGACGCCTTCCGGCAGGAACTGACCGACATGGTGATCGCCCTTATCCGCGACGTAAAGAACAATACCGGCAAATCCATCACCATCGCGCCGGAACGCCCGACCGAGCCCGGGAAAAAGGAAAAGGAAGCCAAGCCCAAAGCGCCGAAGAAACCGGCCGATCCCACCGCCGCCACCTGCCCCAAATGCAAGGCCCACCCCGTCAAAAAAGGGAACACCGCGTACGGTTGCGCCAACTTCGCCGCCTGCGGGTTCAAAATCCCGTTCGAACTGTTCGGGAAAAAACTGACGGACAAACAACTGGAAGACCTCCTCACCAAAGGGAAAACCGGGAAAATCAAAGGCCTCGCTACGCCGGATGGCGAAAAAGAAGGCCGCCTGGCGCTCGACGAACATTTCAATATGGTGGTCCAGACTTCCTGAAAATTTTTGCAACCATCTGCGAATCCGCGTGTTATAGAGTAGTATGTCGGCCAGCGGCCGGCTTAAACCGCTCTTTATGGCAAAACACTACCCTGCTTGTTTGTTACTTTTAGCCATGCTCCTATGTGAAAGCGCCCGGGCGCAGCAAGACGTGCAGTTCAGCCAGTATGTCTTCAATATGCTGAACGTAAACACGGCTTACGCCGGGTATCGCGGGGGCACCAGTTTCAACGCCATCTACCGGCGGCAATGGGAAGGCATTCCCGGATCGCCCAAAACGGCGGGCGCGTCTATCGACTGGCTCACGCCGGCGGCGGAAGACCGCATGGCCCTCAGCGCCAATTTCATGCACGAAGAGCTAGGTCCGCAAAAGACCCTCAGCGTAGGCGCAGGTTATACTTACCGCATTCCGCTCGACGCTTCCGGCGCCAGGCGCCTCTGCTTCGGCATCGGCGGCGGGTTCACGCAGTACCGGCTCGACGGTACGCTGCTGACCTATGTAGACGAGCACGACAACAGCATCCCCGTGACGAATGCCTCGCATATGGAGCCGGACGCCAATTTCGGGGTGTTTTACCATACACCTGCATGGTACGCCACGGCCTCCATCCGCAATCTGCTGCAAACCACGGGGGTGAAGGGGTTCAATTGGAACGACGAATACTTCCGCACGCTGGAGCGCAATCCGCACCTGTACCTGGGCGCTGGAACGGTGATCAGCCTCGCGGAGAACTTCAAGCTGAAGCCGTCCTTCCTCTGGAAAGACGATTTCAAAGGCCCCAGTAACGTAGATCTTTCCTGCTTCCTGAATATCCACGAACTGGTATGGATCGGCGGATCGTACCGCACGGGCATCCGCATCTGGGACGCATCGGGCAAAAACATGGACCTTACGAACCGCGACGCAGCTTCCGCCATGGTGGAATTCATGGCCGCAAAATGGCTGCGGGTCGGGTATGCATATGATTTTACCACCAGCGGGCTGCGGAACTACCAATCCGGCTCGCACGAGATTTCCATCAGCCTTTTCATGCCGAAAAAAGGTATACGGGAAGTCAGTCCAAGATATTTCTAGTGGGTTAGCTGGTGACCATGCGATGTGATTCCGGTCTGTTCAGAACAAAGATGTTTGGACAGGCCGGTTTTCATTTGATTTCTTTTTGCCGCTGGCAGGCTGGGGGAGGATGGCCGGTTGCCGGGGGATGGGAATATGTACCGGCGGCAGCGGCGCTTCCGTGGGGTTGATATGGAACACCGGTGTTTCGGCGTATCGCCCTGCCACAACGATCTCCGTACCGTTGGCGTGCCGGCTGAAGAGGGAATGCACCAGATCGGGGTCGTTATTGTCTTGCGACAGGTGCGACAGCAGCACGTGGCTCAGGTGGCTGGTGCGGTGACGCAGGAAAACTTCCAGGGCTTCGTTGTTCGACAGGTGGCCGTGGCCTCCCCTGATCCGGTTTTTCAGGAAAACCGGGTAGCGCCCCTTGTCGAGCATTTCGGTATCATAATTGGTTTCGAGGAACGCGGCATGGCACATGGAAAAATGGCGCGCCAGCTCGCCGCAGGGCCGCCCGATGTCCGTGAAAACGCCCACCCGCGCCTGGCCGCAGCTGATAAGGAAACTGTGCGGGTCGGCCGCGTCGTGGTATTTGACGAACGGCTGGATGTGCAGGTCGCCGATACGGATGGCCTCGTCCGCACGGAAAGTCCGCCCTTCCAGCTGCATACCGCTATGCCGCAGCGTGGCTTCGGTAATGTAAACGGGGAGATCGTATTTCTTGCTCAGCACGGGTATCCCGCGGATGTGGTCCACGTGTTCGTGAGACACCACGATCGCCTTCACCTTTCCCATATCGAGCCCCAAACGCGCCATCCGGCGCTCGGTTTCCCGGCACGAAATACCCGCATCCACCAGCACGGCCTCGCGGTCGTTCCCGATGTAATAACAGTTCCCGTTGCTGCCCGAATTGAGCGATGTGAAATAAAGCGACATGCTTTGCAAAGAAAACGAATTCAGCGCAATTCCGCCGGATTTGAATTAATACCGCGTGAGCAATGCGATATCGCCCAACTGGCGGAGCGCCGCCTGGTCGGTAAAGAATACCCGGCCTTTTTTATCGACCACTTCCCAGGCGATGTCGTTCACGATATCGTCGTTGATACCGGGCACCGTGCCGTCTTTCGCGTAACCGAACCCCTGGGGCGTAATACTGATCGGCTGGTTGAAATTGCTTTTCACGAGGAGCAGCTCTCCGCGGCCTTCCCGGGCCGCCAGGTATATTTCCTGCATGTCTGTCAACACCTTCCCGCTCGGAACGCCGGCCATCAGCTCTTCTATTGCCGCGGTCCGCCGCGCTTTCTGCAAATCTTTCACCACCGGCCAGGCCTTGTCCGACAAATAATGAATATCCGCCCGGCCCGCGTCTATCGTGAAATGACCGGAATAGATCTTCGGCTGGTCGGCCACTTCCAGCAGGTAATCGAAATTCTCGCGCGTGGCCGCCACAATGATTTCCAGCGGATGCACGCCATGGATGGCCACCATCGATTTATCGACTTTATTAAGAAATTCTTTTATCTGGTTGTCGACTTTTTTGGGATCGCTTTTTGCCAGGCGGTCGGTTATGTAATGCGGATTGTCGCGGTAAGGGAACCCGTTGCCCGAAACCTCGTCGTAAATGCGGTCGTTCAGCGCCTCGTAGAGCTGCACGCCGGATTGGCTGAGGTGGAGGATGTAATAATCTTCCGAACGTTGTATGCCTTGATGATATCCCGCAGGGCAAATTCCTTGTCGACGTACACTTTATTTTCCGCCGGCGGCCACATGGTGCGCACATATTCGGCGGTAGTTGCGGAGGCGAAAACATACAGCCCGAAATCGTTGAGGCGGTTATCGATTTGGGGTTCGAGGGAATGGAGATTTTTAAGGAGGGCGTCTATGCTGCGCCGGTCATAATCTTTCAGGAGCCTGTTTTCCGCTTCGTTGACGAGATTTTTGAGCAGGATGGCATCCTGCTGGTTATCCGGATGCGTGCGGTGGGTCGCCAGCGCGATGGTGACGCAGGGGCCTTCCTGCTTTTGGGCGAGCTTATGCATTTGATCTTTCAACATGGGAATTCTGGGTTGTTCTAAATGAGAACAACCATTCCATGTCTTTTGTTCGTAGCGGGAAGGATCAGCGGGTTTGCCCGTCGCCGGTCACGATCCATTTTTCGGTCACCAGTTTTTCCAGTGCGAAAGGGCCGCGGGCGTGGAGTTTCTGTGTCGAGATACCGATTTCGGCGCCCAAACCGAATACGCCGCCGTCGGTAAACCGGGTGGAGGCGTTGACGTACACCGCCGCAGCATCCACTTCCTGCTGGAAACGCTCACCCAGCGCGGTATTCTGTGTTACGATGGCTTCGGAATGGCGGCTGGAGTAACGGCGGATGTGCGCCAGTGCTTCCCCGGCGTTGCCCACAACTTTGACGGAGCACTTGAAATCGAGGAATTCCCGTCCGAAATCCGCTTCCCCGGCGTGTTGCAGGTAAGGGTAACCGGCTTGCTGCAGGATGGGGAACGCTGATTCGTCCGCGAAAATCTCCACCTGGTACGCCGCCAGCCGGGGCGCGAGGATGGGGAGGAAACTGCCGGCGATGGCGCCGTCGACGATCACCGTGTCCAGCGCGTTGCACACCGAAGGACGGCTCACTTTCGCATTGGTGACGATACTGGCGGCTTTTTCGAGATCGGCGGAAGCTTCCACGTAAGTATGGCAAACGCCGGCGCCGGTTTCGATCACGGGCACGCGGGAATGCTGCCGTACGAAATCGATCAGGGATTGGGAGCCGCGGGGGATGATGATATCCACGAACTGGGTGGCGTTAAGCAGCTCGTTGACCAGCGCGCGGTCGGTCGGCAGGAGCACCACGGCATCGGGATCCACGCCGTTTTCTTCCAGCGCCTGGCGGATGAGGGAAACAAGCGCGGTATTGGTATGGAACGCGTCCGTTCCGCCGCGGAGCACCGCAGCGTTGCCGGAGCGGATGCAAAGGGCGGCCACGTCTACCGTTACGTTGGGCCGCGATTCGTAAATGACGCCCACCACGCCCAGGGGCGCCGTCACCTTGCGCACCAGGAGCCCGTTATCCAGCTTTTTTTCGGACAACAGCTGGCCGGAAGGGTCGGGGAGCTGGGCGATGTCGTCCAGGCTGGCGGCCAGGTCGCGGATGCGCGCGTCGTTGAGCAGCAGCCGGTCTTTCCGCGGGTCGCCGTCGGGCATCTGGTCGAGGTCTTTTTTATTCTCGTCCATGATGGCGGCGGCATTGGCCAGCAGGAGTTCGCCGATGCGGCGGAGGATGGCCTGTTTGGCCGCGTCTCCCGAAGACTTGACGGACCGGGAGGCGTTTTGTGCTTTTTCGAGCAGGGGTATGATGGTGGTCATAATGTTCAGTTTAAAGGATGACGATTTCGTCGGCATGGGCTACTTCCAGGTTCTTGACGCGGCGGTCGCCGGCCAGGTCGTCGGAGCTCACTTTGGCGCGGGCCACGGCAAACACTTCGCCGGATTCTCCCGCAATTTCGATCACTTCGCCGCATTCGAATTTCTCCAGTACTTCCCTGACGCCGACGGCGAGGAGGGAGTGCCGTTTTTCCAGGGCTTTCTGCGCGCCGGCGTCTACCTGTATCCTGCCGGTCACCAGGCTGCCGCTGGCCAGCCATTTGCGGCGGGCGGGCATGCTGCAGGGCTGCGGGGGGCAGAGCGTTCCCGTTTTGCCTTCCGTGGCCAGGGAAACCCCTTCCGGCGTGCCGATCCCGAAAATCACCACCTGGATGCCCATGCGGGTGGCCAGGCGGGCGAAGGTGAGCTTGGACACCATGCCGCCGAGGCCCAGGCTCGATTTGCTGGTATCTGCCAGCGAAAAGGTGGCTTCGTCGATTTCGGGGATGAGGGGAACGATCTTCCCTTCGCGGTCGAGCACGCCGCCTACACTGGTGGAGAACAGCAGCATGGAGGCGCCGAAACCCACGGCGATGAGGGTCGCCAGCTCGTCGTTGTCGGAAAACTTCAGCTCCAGGTCGCTCACCACGTCGTTTTCATTGGCGATGGGGATGATGCCGCTGGCCCAAAGCTCCTCGTACGTTTTATGCAACTGCAGGAACTGGTTGCGGTTCGAAAAGTGGCTGCGCTCGCAGAGGCTTTGCGCCACGGGAATGCCGTATTGGAAAAAATAATGCGTATACCGGTTGAGCAGTAACGGGTTGCCAATGGCTGCCGCCGCTTTGCGCTCGCTGATGGAGCCGGCATAATCTTTCAGGAAACGCTTTCCCGCCGCCACGGCGCCGGAAGAAACGAGCACCACGTTATAGCGGTCGTGCACGGCCGCCACCTGCTTGGCGATCTCGGCGATGACGGACTCGTTCAGTTCGCCGTTGCCGTGCGTAATGGAAGCGGTACCGAATTTTATGACAAGTATCGGTTTGTTCGTATTTTTCATTCGGGTATAAAAATATTCAAACGCGCCCGTTTCTGCAAGCCGCCCGCCTGCCCGGAAACGCCCGCGGCCGGCCGGGGCCGGTCCGAATGCGGACATCCTTCCTGGTCGGGGTTGTGCGAAACCCGCGCCCGTACTGCATACCGATATATGGCAACCTGTATGCGGCGCTCCCGTAAATCCTCTCCTGATGTGGATGAATTATATCAAAATTGCGTGGCGCAACCGCAGCCGCAACCGGTTGTTCTCCATCATCGATATCCACGGCATCGCCGCATCGCTGCCGATCCTGTAATTTGTTTCCAACGGGCAGGGCTAAGATAGTTTCCATGAGAAGAAGGACCGCATCTACCGCGTGGAGCAGCAACGGCTGCTGCGCCCGGGCTCCGGTCCGGCCGCGATGGAAGCCCGGTTCCCTCCACGGTGAAACGCCTGTCCAAAATGGAAGACGGCACACCCGTGCGCGTGGCCTATGGGCTGCAGGCGCCGTCAGACATCCACCTGTATTCCCAGGGCAGTTATCGTATCCGTTGCCATGGGATTCCTGTGGGCGGGGATATTGTTAGATTGTGTGGGCAGGACAGCAACTGTCCAGGAATATCTCGATCAGCCTGCGGTCGAACCGCGGTAGAAACAGCCGGTCGATGCCGACGATCCTGTCTTTCATCATTCTCACGAGCCGGAATTCATACACCATTTGCGTGAGCCGGGAAATGTCCATCGTATTCCTCAGCTTGTCCAGCACTGCTCTACCTTCGGCGACCGTGAGGTAGTCGATAAAACAGAGTGGGCCGCTTGGCGCGATGTACAGAATACGTGATTGCATGATGTTCGGTTTTTCAGTTCTCGGGTTGGGATGGTCTTGCTGGTTTTCCTATGCGATGGCGAATGGTCAAGGTAGCACTTTTGTGTGATATACGGCTGTTCTTTAACATAACTTTTATTGTTGGGTCGCTACCCATCATTTGTGCTAATATCTTTAGTTAATATTGCTAAAAATATTAGTAATACATGTATGCAGTTAACCAGCGGAACGGCCTTTCCTTTTACGCCGTCCGAGCCACCGGAGAGATAAGCGTGCCCTTTATCTGGACCCCGCTGAAAGCGGGATTCCCTTCGCCCGCGCAAGACTACATGGAAGAGGAAATCGACCTCGTCAACCTGCTGGGCATGAACAAACCATCCGTTTTCATCGTGCGGGTAGACGGTCATTCCATGACAGACGCGCATGTGCCCGACAGGAGCTACCTGGTCGTAGACCGGTCCCTCAAACCTATGCCTAACGACGTTGTAGTGGCCGTCCTCAACGGCGAATTCACCGTCAAGACCCTCGTAAAATCCTCCACCGGCTGGATGCTTTATCCCGAAAACGCCATGTACGACCCCATTGTGATCCGGGATACCGACGCCTTCCAGGTCTGGGGCGTGGTGGCGCAGGTGGTGATCGACCGGAAAGAAATGCGGCTGCGTAAAAGATAATGCCATGATAGCGCTGGAAGAAATAGCATTGGGTGGCCTGTTTTACCGTAACGGCAAGGTCATGCAGATCCGCAGCGAACATTTCGCCGCCATGCCGCAGCTGTTGCCCGAACTCTCGCCCATCCCCATCGATCCGCAGCGCCTCTGGAAGCTGGGGTTCTCCCGGTATGTGAACACGGGCGTCAGTTATAAAGACTGGCAGGGCGTGCGTGTGTACCTCAAGCCCGCCACCCTCCACCGCTGGCTCGTCCAGTTCGAAGGCGTGCCTAAAGCCGGGTTCCTGCAATACATCCACCAGGTGCAGCGCCTCTGGTTCAACCTGTTCCAGGAACACCTGTACCAGCCGCCCAAAGCGGGCGCGGGCAAGCGCCACGTGATGCCGGGCGATACTTACGGCCGCCAGCTCGTGAAAGACCATGCCGTTTCCCATTACAAAAAATACGAAGTCACCATCACGCCGCCGGCCGATCAGCCGTACTATTTCACGTGGGATTGCCGCCTGCTGTTCCGTACCGGTCGGTATGCGGTATGGCGGGCCGATGAAAAAAATCCCCTGTTCCAGCTCGGCGGGCGCGCCTGGGGCCTCACGCTGATCTTCGGCGCGGCGGGGGAAGACGACCGCATACAGGCGGGCAAATGGTTGAAAGGCTATTTGCAGGAAAAGTAAAAGACAAAGGCCGGGGAAAATACGGTGCCGCGCCCGGGAAGCGCCGGACCCCGGCCTATTTCAACAAGCAGAATGTGTAATGATTAATATGGAAGCAATCCGCCGGCCCCTGCTCACAGGGGCCTGGTTTTTTTTTGCCATTACAGCGGCTTGCCGGCCATGATGCGGAAATGGTCGGAACTGATGGTCTGGTAAGTTTTGGGCGTGATGCCTTCTACTTTTTTGAACATGCGGATGAAATAATTGACGTCCGCAAACCCGCAGCGCTCGCTCACTTCGCTCACGCTCGTATCGGGCTGGGAGAGGAGCCGCTTGGCGAGCGTGATGCGCTCGCGGTTGACGTATTCCAGCGGTGTGATGCCGAATTGTTCACGGAACCAGCGGAAGAAAAGATTGCGGCTCAGGTAGGCTTTCTTGCTGAGGGTGTCTACCGAAATGCGCTCGGTAAGGTGCTCGCGGATGTAGTTGAGGACGAAGTGCTGGCGGCTATGGTTGTTGCTCACGGCCGATTCTGTCATAACCTGCGTGAGGTGCTGGCTTTGCATGAGGCGGATCAGCAGCTCTTTCAGATTGAGATCGGCATAGATGTTCTTACTGTTGTCTGCACTGCAGCAAATGCGGATCAGTTTGTTGATGAGCGCGCTGATCTCATCGTCGTTCTCGAAATGGTACTGGTTGAACTGCAACCGCCAGGAACGCCGCTCGTCGGGCGATTGGTAGTAGCTGTTGAGATAATCGATCGTGCCGCGGACGTACAGCGCATCTATGGCCAGCGCGATGCATTGCGTAGGATTGTCTAACGATGCTTCCGGAAAATCGATCTCCATTTTTTCGTTCGCGGGATAAATGACGGTTTCGCCGGGGAGATAATCGAAACCGGGCTGGTTGGGCAGATGCATGACCTTCCTGCCGCGGACCATACTGGTGATGATAAATTCGTTGAACTGCATGGGTACGGCGTATGCGGTCTCAAAACATTCGAATACGTTCAGCTCACAGTTGTTCAAATTGAAAACACGCCGGTTTTCTACCAGCGTTTTCAACATTCTGGTGGGCATTAACTCAATATGCTCTAACAGGTGTTTGCGGGCCATAGCGATACATAACTTATTCAAAATAAGGAATAAATCCCGAATGAGGGAGGAAGTCAGGTACGATCGTGCTATTAATCAGTACGAACGTTTCCCGGATTATATTTTTTTTAAATCAATTTAGCATCATGATGTTCGAATGCATACAGCAGACCCTATGAGGGACATCAGCACGGATTTTTTGAAAAATTTGCCCATTATGATTGACGCCAGGATCGTAGCCGCCAGGCCGGCTGTGCAATTAATCCGGCAACTCGTATCGCAGCACGGTCCGCTAGAATTCCGGATCAGCGGCAGTTGTGCAGACGGCTTCGTTCCCCGTTGCGTGCAAGGCAATGAAAGGCGGCGGGGGGAAGCGCATTTTCCGCTGGGCCTGGTGGAAGGCTGCCCCGCATACATTCAGCCCGCCTCTTGCGTGGTGGAAGATAATGTGCATTTCGTGCTGCACGTGGAAAAGGGGAAAACCAATCCCGGTTCACTGGAAGCGCCGGGCAACGTCCGCTTCCTGCTGTCCCGCAAAGCGGCGCGGCGCGAAAGGTCCGTCGATCCCCACATGTTCAGTTACCTGTTCGGTTATAGCGGCAACTGGGGCTGATTTTCGTACCTTCGCGCGAAAATCTCCAAACAAGCATGAGGGAAGACGCGCAATACAGGAAAAATATCACACCCGGCCTCGAGGTCGGCATCGTACTGAAGAAAGACCAGCGCAGCGGAAAAGTGACATACGGTATCGTTCAAGACCTGCTCACCTCCGCCGCATACCACTCCAGAGGTATCAAGGTCAGGCTGGAAGACGGGCAGGTAGGCCGGGTTGTGGAAATCGTATACTGAACGTTGTTTGTCCGCAACGGAATCCATGCTGCTGTCTTACACCGGATTCGGCCCGTCACTTACCTGGCGGGTCTTCCGTTTCTGAAACATTCCACTATCTTTAGGCATTATACCAATATGACCCACATCAGCCCTTACGTCCTCTTGCGCAGCGTCGCAGCTATTTCCGCCTTCGCGCTGCTGCAGGCATGCATCAAACCGGAACCTCCCAATCCGGAAGCGGATATCGAGACATTTACCGTCCCGGATTCGCTCCTTACAGGTGATATTTTCATCGACCAATCGAACCGGAAAATCCTCCTCTACCTGGAGCCCGAAGCATTTGAAAGCGGCATTGCGCCCCGCATCACCCTGTCGGCCGGCGCCACCGTTTCTCCCGCCTCCGGCGATTCCATCCACTTCACCAAAGAAGTCGTGTACACGGTTTCCTCCGCCAGCGGCGAAAACCGCAAGCAGTACACCGTGGAAGTGGTTTCCATCGGGGAATGGAAATGGTCGTTCGAGAAATGGCTCGTGCAAGATGTAGATAATTACCAGTATCCTGTTGAATCCGAAGGCGAGCAGGTTTGGTCGTCCGGCAACCCGGGCGTGGCCCTGAGCGGCGTTCCCAAGCAGCCCAGCGGTTACCCGTTACGTTCTACCGACGATTCCAAAGACGGGACGCATGCCGCGGAGCTCGTAACGCTGAAAGGCACTACGCTTTCCGGGATCGTAGGCATCAAGCTCTTTGCGGGATCGCTGTTCCTGGGGAATTTCGACATCAACAGCGCTTTCCTCGAGCCGCTGAAGGCCACACAATTCGGGCAGCCATTCGCGGGAAAGGCTACACGCTTCACCGGGCATTACAAATATACGCCCGGCGCCACCTACCAGGACAAAGCGGGCAACCCCGTGCCCGGATATACAGATTCCTGCGCGATCTACGCCGTGTTGTACACCGGCCGCACCCGGCTGGATGCCACCAACATCCACACGTCGGACCGCATTGTGGCCGTTGCCCAATTGCCCGACGGTTCCGGCCGCGGCAACTGGACGCATTTCAATATTCCTTTCAATTACATCCCGGGCCGCAAATCGGAAAGAGACATGATGATGGCCATCGTGGCCTCGTCCAGTAAAGACGGAGACCAGTACCGCGGCGCCATCGGCAGCCGGCTTGTGATCGACAGTCTTGCCATCATCCAGTAAAACAGTAACATGAACATCCGCAATATATTTCTCATTTCGATATTGGCCTTCGGCGCCCGCGCGCAGGCGCAAATTCACCTGGAACACCGCATACAGGCGGGCTTCAATATCGGGGGCACCGCTCCCGTGGGATTTCCGAACACGATCCGCAAAGTAGATTCCTACCGTCCGGAGTTTAGTCCCTCCCTGGGCTACGAACTTTCGTGGCGCCCATCCGCGACGCACAAATGGGGTGCAGCGGCGGGCGTGAAGCTTGATTATAAAGGCATGACCGTGAAAGACGAGGTGATGTATTTCCATACGATGATCACGATGGACGATGGTTCCGGCAAGAGCGAGTTCGAAGGTGCGTTTACGGGCAAGAACAAGACAACGGTGCGCAATGCGTACGTGTCTTTCCCCATCAGCGCCATTTATATGCCGAACGATAAATGGCGGTTCAACCTGGGTACCTACATGGCCTGGCTCTTCAGCGCCAATTTCCATGGCAACGTGAGCGACGGGTACATCCGGAATGGCGGATCGCTGGGTGAAAAAGTGGCAGTTTCCCAGGCGGAATTCGATTTCGGTACTGACATGCGCCGTTTTGACGTGGGGTTGCAAGGCGGGGCCGAGCGCCGCGTCGGAAAAAAACTCCGTGTGACGGGCAACCTGAATTGGGGATTGAGACCGGTTTTTCCGTCGGATTTCAGGGGAATGGATTTTCCGATGTATAATATTTATGTTACGCTTGGCGTAGCATACCGCATCTAGGCACAGGGATTGTATATATTCGTTTATGAACACATTTCACATCCGTTACAGGAGCCACGACATCCCGGTCTCGCTGGAGGAAGAAAACCTCTTCCTCGTTTCGCTGCCGTGGAAAAGTCTCTACCTTGTGAGGAAAGAAGACAATGAAGGTGCTACGCACTGGTTTGAAGAAGGAGCAGATAATGAAACGCAGGAAACGAAGGAAATTGGTACAGCCATAGAAATGACCGGCAGGGCTACCGGCAGTTAACGATATTCCGTTGTTTGCCGATGTCCGGAAAAGCGCATACACTCACATGTATGCGCTTTTTTTTTGCCCCCGATTGAAAATAAATTTTTGCGTAACCGAATGGTTACCTATATTTGTAACCGATTGGTTACATAACGATCCGAAAATTATGAGAAGAGACGTATTCCAGGCGATATCCGACCCCACGCGCAGGGAGATCATCCAGCTGCTGGCGGGGGCACCACGGCATTTGAACGCGGTGGCGGAACATTTCCCCATCAGCCGGCCGGCCGTGTCCAAACACATCCGCATCCTCACCGAATGCGGGCTTATCGTCATCAAACAGCAGGGGCGGGAACGGTATTGCCACGCAGACCTGCGGCCGCTGCGCGAAGTGCGCGACTGGACCGCCCGCTACGAAGCTTTCTGGAACGAGAAGCTCGATGCCCTGGGCGATTTCCTGGCCAACGAGCCCGATCGATAATCAGCACCTTTCTAAAATCTAAACACATAAGCGTATGAAAACGGAATCTCTCATCAAACCGGAGCCACTGATCGTGGAGCGCACTTATCCGGCAACGCCGCAGAAAGTCTGGGATGCCATCACAGACCCCGATAAAATGCGGGTATGGTATTTTGACACAAAAGGTTTCAAGGTAGAAAAGGGAACGGAATTTTCCTTCGATTGCTTCTGCGACGAAACCCTGTTCCGGCACCTTTGCGTGGTCACCGAAGTGGTGCCGCAGCGAAAGATCGCTTACACCTGGCGCTATGAGGGCTTTCCGGGTAATTCGGAAGTGACCTGGGAACTGTTCCCCGAAAACGGCGGAACACGGCTGAAACTGACGCATACGGGGCTGGAAAGCTTCCCGCAGGATCATCCTTCGTTCGTACGCAGCAGCTTCATGGGCGGCTGGGGCGATTTCCTCGATCGCGCATTGCCGGAATTTCTCCAGCAAGCAGCGTAAAACACTTGCAGTTGAAAAAAAGAATAGCCGGCCCACGGGCCGGCTTTCTCATTTACACCGGACACTTGGCCGGTTATCAACATGGTATCTTATTGCAGGGTTTCTTCCACACTTCCACACGTCAGCATGGCATCGCCGAAATAAGGGTTGCGGATTTCCTTCGAGCGGCTGAGCCAGCGGGCGCCGGTGTTATCGAGCGCCATAGGACAGAATTCCACGTGCAGTTCTCCGCTGCTCATGCCGGTAGATTTTACCAGTCCGATAAAAGTATTGTTGAACGCTGAATAGGCACCGCGCTGGGCCTCGATATCGCTGGCTGCGCCGATTTTCTGCGCGGCTTCCGCGAGCTTGCCCGAAGGGTCTGCTGCGGAGGCGCCGGTTTCGATGGCGGCGGCGGATACTTTAGCGGCGGCGGCATCGCCTTTCATGAGGGCGTCAGTGAGTTTTTCGTAATGTTCGAGCACGGCGTTCAGCGCGTCGTTCTTCAGCGCCACGGTGGCGGTGGCCGGCGCGGCTTTTTCCGCGGTATTCTCCTTTTCCTGCTGGGGATTGTTGTTTCCGCCGCAGGCCGCGAGGAAAGCCATTGCGGCGGGAAGGATCCATTGTTTCATGCTGTTCAGGTGTTTTTTATGTGATGAATATGATGCTTTTTTTTCTAAACGGGCTGTTTGCCTCTTTTGAGCACGAATTCGCTGTACAGCAGATAAGCGCCCGTAATTACCACTTTCTCGCCATCCTGCAAGCCTTCCGTGATCTCGATGGATCGGCTGGTTTCCAGGCCGGTCTTCACTTTGCGCGGCGTGAAGGTGTTCTTCGGCTTTTCGATCCAGATGTGCGCAGCCGCCCCGTTGCGGATCACGGCGTCGACAGGCAGTTGCATCGTTTCACTGCGCGACGCCACCGGCAGCAGTACCGTGGCGGCCATTCCCGGTTGCCAGCGCGCGTCCGGGTTGGAAACGGAGCCGCGGAGCTGGAGGGTTTGCCGGCCGGTTTGCAGCGCGGGATAGACGAACTCGGCCTGCATGCTCCGGGGGTCGTTTTCCCATCCGGGAACGATCACCTGCAACGTTTGACCGGTTTTCAGCAGCCCGGCTTCCGACGGATAAATGTCCGCTTCCACCCACAAACGACGGTAGTCTTCTACCTGCAAAACCGTGCCGCCTTCGGCGATGTACTGTCCTTCCGTGACGGCAAGTTCGGTAACAAGCCCGTCCTGTCCGGCATAAAAAGTGACCAGCGGTTGGGGCTTGCCTTCCTGCAGCAGTTTGCCGATGGCGTTTTCGCTTTGCCCATACCGTTCGAGTTTCAGTTCCGCGCCTTCGGCGATCTGCTTGAAACGCGCGTCTTCAGGGAATTTGCGGGTTTGCGCTGCCGCCAGGAGATATTCGGATTGCAGCGTCGCCAGTTCTTCGGAATACACGGCATACAATGCCTGTCCCTTTTTGATGCGCACGCCCGTTTCGCGGACAAACAGTTTGTCTATCCGCCCGGCGATGCGTGCGGAAATGATGCCGGTCCGTTGCGGATCGGGCATGAGGCGCGCGTTCAGGCTCCGAGTTTGCGTGAACATGCCTGCGCCGGCGGCCGCAGTGGTGATGTTGGCGAGTTTGACCTGGCTGTCCATCAGCTGGAGCGACGTACTGGTACTGTTTTTATCGAACGGTACGAGGTCCATCGCGCAAATGGGGCAGGTGCCCGGCGCGTTCTGCACTACCTGCGGGTGCATGGGGCAGGTATATGTCTGCTGCGCGGCGGCGCCTTTTTTTTCCGCGGTGCCGCATGCTGCGAGCCATACGGCAGGCGCGGCGGCGGCCACGGCGAGCGATCTGAGAAAATGTCTTCTTTCCATATGTTTTCGGTTATGGATGTGATGATGGATGGGCGTCCGGCTTGATGAAACCTTCGCTGTCGGCGATGTACGCTGCGTTTGCGGCGATACCCGATACTGCGTCGAACAGCTGGACCAGCCCGCCGGCCCTGGCGCCGATGCGAACGGGAACGGCACGGTAATCTGCGCCTTCTTTCCGGAATACCACGTTATCCCGCCCCAGCATCACGATCGCCGAAGCCGGCACCCACGATCCTTCGCGGAACAGCACGGGAATGTAAGCGGTAAGCAGTTGCCCGGCGGGATAGTTGCCGCTGAGGTATACCCTGGCGCGACTGAACTTCCCGCCATTGGCGTACAGTGGTTCCAGCAGATCGATGGCGGCGCTTTTCAGTTCGCCCTGCATCCCGTTCCCCGAAACCAGTACCCGGCTGCCGGGCCCAACTGCCGAGGCTACATCGGCCGGCAGCGCGAATTCCGCGATCATGCGGCCGGTTTTGTAGATGGAAAACAGGTTTTGTCCGGCGGAAACGTATTGCCCTTCGCGCAGCATCACGGGCGATCGGGTAGGCGCAGGAGCTGCGGATGCGGCCACCGGTGCGGCGGCGCCCATGTTGCCCATCGCGTCGCCGCCCGACGATGGGGCGGGAGCGGCGGTGGAAGGTTCGGCGGCCGCTGCGGCCAGCGGTTCTTCCAGGATATAGCCGTCTGCGTTACTGTACAACGGGATGGAGACGCGCACCTGGCGGGTGCGGAGCACTTCGGCAGCGAGCGTTCCCGGCATCCCCATGAGCGCGAGTTTGCGCATTGCGAGCTCCTTCATCGCCGGATCGTTGCTGACAGACAGCAATTCCCGTTGCGCGGCTACGAGCTCGGGCGCGTAAATTTCGAGGATGAGCTGTCCTTTGCGGACGGGCTGGTAATTATAGCGGACGTGCAGTTTTTCGATACGGCCGGCCACGCGCGAGGGCAGGATGGCGCGGTTGCGGCTGTCGTAGCGCACGGTGCCGGGCGCCTCCATCACCACGATCCTCGTTTGCGGTTTCGGGAACAGCAGCGGGAGGGAATCGCGCGTTTTTGCGGAGGACTGTTTCTCTTCCACCGGCGCGGCGCTGCAGGCTGCGAAGAGCAGGGCAGTCAGCGCGGTGAGTATATTAACGGTAAAGCGCTTTTTCATATTCCACGATCATTTCGTAACGTTTCAATTTTTCGTCGAGCACGCCGGTTTCGGTCATCGTCAGTGCTTCCCAGGCGTCTATCACGGTGGGGAGTTGCAGGCGGTTTTCCTGGTAGGCGGCGAAGTTGGCGTCGAGGGCTTTGCGGAGGGAGGGAACGATCACGCGCTCCATGGATTCGATGCGGCGGTCCATCTGCCGGATTTCCGCCAGCATGCCGTAGAGCATGCCCTGCGTTTCCTGCAGCATCGCGCTGCGCTCGTTTTCCATCGCCGCGATATTCTGCTCCATGGATTTGATTTCGGATCGATACATCCCCCGCGACCAGGGCGCTATCGGAATACTCAGCATCCCCATTACGCTGTACGCTTTCGGCATTCCGCTGGCCAGCGGCAGCATATGATCGAACCGGATCCTGAAATCGGGTTTCTTTTCCGCCTGCATGGAGCGGATGCCGAGCTGCATGGTACGGATGCCTTCTTCCATCTTCCGGATATCCTGCCGTGCGGCGGCGATGGAAGCGGTGTCGTGCATCGCCGGGGCGAAACCCGGTTCCCAGGCGGTATCCACACTGAATTCGGTCATGCCGGGCCGGTTCATCAAACTGTTCAGCCAGGTCATGGATTTCAGCACGGTCCCTGCTTCCATGCGCAGCATGTTGGCGTTTTCTTCGAGTTTGGCTTCCGCACGGAAGCTGTTGCCGAGTTGCGACTGGTTATACGGATACCGCAGTTTTTCGATCTCCAGCATCATCTGCATGATCTTTTCATTCCGTCGGAGTAACTGCTGCTTCCTTTCGGAGATCACCCAGCCGTAATACAGTTTCCGGGCAGTGGCGCGCAATTCGTTGAGCGTTACGCCCCGGGCGGCCGTTTCGGCGTTGCCCTGCGAGGCGATGAACCGCTTTTTAGCCTGTTGCTTTGCGGGGTTGGGAATGTCCTGTTCCAGCTGGATCATGAGGCTGCCTTTATCGCGCCCGTCCATCACCATTTGCCCAGGATACGGGGTCATGAAAGTGCCTGCACCGGCCATGGGCGCCATCCAGGCCATGGCGGCGTTTGCACTGTGGCGGAAGCCTTCGGCCTTTTGCGCGTAGCTTTTCAGCAGCAGGTTATTGCCCTCGATGCGCGCCAGGATACTGTCCAGCGGCAGCGTTTGCGCCGCCGCCGCAAAGGGCAGCAGGAGTATGTTAATGGCCGCCAGGATGGATTTCCAGCTTGCCGTATTTACGTAATTCATATTCTTTCGTCATTAGGAAGATGAGTGGCGTTACCAGCAAAATGTGCGTAGAGCTGGTCAGCACGCCACCGATCATCGGTAATACAATTGGCTGCATCACATCGGTGCCTACGCCGCCGGCCCAGAGCACGGGCACGAGGCCGAAGAGCGATACGCATACGGTCATGAGTTTGGGCCGTAAACGCTTGGCGGCGCCGTGGATCACGTATTCGCGGAGGTCCTGCTTGGTGATGGTGGCGGAACTGTTGCCTTTGAGGGCTACGAGTCGGTTCATGGCATCGTTCAGGTAGATCACCATCACGATCCCCGTTTCCACGGCGATCCCGAACAGGGCGATGAACCCGACCGCCACGGCTACCGAGAGGTTGGCGCCCCAGATCCAGATCATGTAAGCGCCGCCGATGAGGGCGAAAGGCACGGTGATAAGGCTGAGGAACGCTTCGCGGACAGATTTGAAGGCGAAATACAGCGATGCGAAGATGATCACCAGCACGATGGGCGCGATCCAGAGCAGGGTGCGCTGTCCGCGCACGAGGTTCTCGTATTGCCCGCTCCATTCCAGGTAATACCCCTGCGGCAGCAAGCCCTCCTGCGAACGGAGCTGTTTCATGGCGTCTTCGACAGTGCTTCCCAGATCACGGCCCCGTACGTTGAACAGCACGGCGCCGCGCAGCATGGCGTTGTCGGACGTGATCATCGGCGGCCCGTCTTCCAGCACCACATCCGCCACCGCGCTCAGCGGCACTTCCCCGAAAGCGGGAGAGCCCAGCGGGATACGGCGGACCTGTTCGAGGCTGTTGCGGAAATCCTGCGCCAGCCGTAAACTGATGGAGAACCGCCGCCGTCCTTCGATGGTGGTGCCGATGGGCGCGCCGCCCAGCGCGGTTTCCACGGTCTGGTTCACCGCGTCGGCGCTGAGGCCGTAACGCGCCAGGTCGGCCCGGCGGATGTTCACCCCGAGATATTTACCGCCTGTCACCGGCTCCACGTACAGGTCAGACACGCCCGGCGTGCCTTCCAGCGCTTTGCGCACCCGTTCGGATACGCTGGCGATCGTGTCCAGCTGCTGGCCGTACACCTTGATGCCCACATCCGTCCGGATACCGGTAGAAAGCATGTTGATGCGGTTGATGATGGGTTGCGTCCAACCGTTGACAACGCCGGGGATTTGTAAAAGACTGTCCAGTTCGCGGATGATGTCTTCCTTCTTTTTCCCTTCCCGCCATTCCGTCCGCGGTTTGAGCATGATGATGGTTTCGATCATGCTGACGGGGGAGTTGTCGGTAGCGGTAGACGCCCGTCCCGCCTTGCCCAGTACCTTGTCCACCTCCGGTACCGATTTGATGAGCCGGTCCTGCACCTGGAGGATGCGCCTGGCTTCGGTATTGGAAATATCAGGCAATGTAACGGGCATGAAAAGGATGCTTTGCTCGTCGAGCGGCGGCATGAATTCCGTACCGAGGCTTTTCAGCAGCGGGATGGCGATCACGAGGGCGGCGATGTTGACGGCCAGCGTCGTTTTCCGCCATTTGAGGACCATGCGGATAACGGGTTCGTACATCCTTTCGAGCGTGCGGGTGACGGGATGGGCGCTGTCTGGCCGGAATTTGCCTTTCATGAAGATGGAAATGAGGGCCGGCGCCAGGGTGATGACCAGCAGCGCGTCCACGATCATGATGAAGGTTTTGGTGAACGCCAGCGGGTGGAACAGCTTGCCTTCCTGCCCCGTGAGCAAAAACACGGGGAGGAAAGAGGTGATGATGATCACGGTGGCGAAAAATACCCCGCGAGACACCTGCTTGCCCGACTTGGCGATGATGTCCAGCCGCTCTTCCTCGCTGATCCAGGAAGGCTGGCGGCGGAATAAGCGTTTTATGAAGTTCATGTTGACTCAATTTTTTGTTCGGCTTGCCATTGCGCATACCGTTCGGATAAATGTTTGTACGCATTTTCGCTCATGATGATCCCGTTGTCTACGATCACACCGATGGCCAGGGCGATGCCCGTCAACGACATGATGTTCGACGAAATCCCGAAAGCGTTGAGCAGAATGAAGCTGGCCGCGAGCGTGATGGGGATCTGGATGAGGATGCTGAGCGCACTGCGCCAGTGGAACAGGAAGATGAGCACTACGAGCGACACCACGATCATTTCTTCGATCAGCGTGTGTTTGATGGAGCTGATGGATTCCCGGATGAGCTCGCCGCGGTCGTACACGATATCGAACTTCACATTGGCGGGCAATCCGCGGGATACTTCCTTCATCTGTTCCTTCACCCGGTCTATGACCCCGGCGGCGTTTTCGCCATATCGCATCACCACGATGCCGCCTACACGCTCGCCTTCGCCGTCCTGGTCGAAGATGCCGAGCCGCGGTTCGCCTGTCATCTGCACGGTGGCCACGTCTGCCACCCTTACCGGTACGCCGTTCACGGTTTTTACGGCGATCTGTTCGATTTCAGCGATGGAAGAGAGATAGCCGGTGGTTTTGATGATGTACCCGATGTCGCTCATTTCGAATTTCCGGCCGCCGGATTCATTGTTGTTGGCGCGCACGGCGGCGATGACGTCTGCCGGCGTAAGGCCGTAATAGAGCAGTTTATTGGGATCGGCCGTAACCTGGTATTGCGGCTGGAACCCGCCGAACGAGGCGATCTCGCTCACGCCCTTCACGTTTTGCAGCGCGAATTTGATGTACCAGTCCTGCAGCGCCCGTTGCTCGCCGAGGTCCATCCCCGGCGCGTCGAGCGTATACCAGAGGATGTGCCCTACGCCGGTGCCGTCTGGCCCCAGTTGCGGGCTTACGCCTTCGGGCAGGGTGCGGGTGGCGGTGCCGAGGCGTTCGAGCACGCGTTCGCGGGCCCAGTAGATATCGGTGTCGTCTTCAAAAATGACATAGATGAAGCTCATGCCGAACATGGAGGAGCCGCGCACGTATTTGATTTTCGGCAGGCCCTGGAGGTTGGTGACGAGCGGGTAGGTGACCTGGTCTTCCACGAGCTGGGGGCCGCGGCCCATCCATTCGGTGAAAACGATCACCTGGTTTTCCGAGAGGTCGGGGATGGCATCTACCGGGTTCGTTTTCACGGCGTACCAGCCCCACCCGAACAGTACGGCCGCCAGTATCAACACGGTGATACGGTTACGGACGGACCATTCGATGATCCTGTGTATCATAAGTAAGCGTTATGGGTTAGTGACGCTCGTACCGGCAGCAGCCGGGCAGTGCCTGGTAAATGGAATCGGTGGCTTTGAAGGGACCGGAGTCGTGCCCGGATCGCGCGATCTTTTTGCGGATATCTTCCGGTTTCACACTGGCGGAATCGAACTTTACGGTCATCGTTTTTGACTTTACGTCCCACACGGCGCTGCTCACGCCGTTTACCTGCGCGGCTTTTTCGATACGTTTCTTACACATGCCGCAGTTCCCGGAAACGGTGAAGGAGTCGGTCTTGAGGGATTGGCCGGCGGCGTTTTGCGCGGCGAGCAGGGACAAGGGAAGGGCTATGAAAGAGAGGATCTTTTTCATGATGAACAGTTTTGAAATGATGTTGGAATGGTAGGTTGGTCTTGATACGAAACGGTGGGGGATACCGCTATCAGATCCTGAAATGACAGTGGAGAATATGTGCCGGAACATGCGGCAGGGGAGGTGGCGCGGGATCCGCCGGAGGTGCCGGCGCGGGGATTTCATATACCGGCAAGGTAGTAACCGGGAACAGGGCGGCCTGCGACAGGGGCAGCATATCGACGGCCACCTTAGGCGACATTTGCTGGTCTTTCTCCAGCTTTATCGTGAGGTGAACGTCTTTACAGCACTTTTTGGTGCAGGAAACCCCGCATTCATGCGTGTCCTCATCATGCCACAGGCTCACGTCCACCAGCTTTTCCGCGCAGTAGTGCATGTGGAAAGTGGCGCCGGTGGAAGTGCTCATGTAGAGCAGGGCCAGTATGAGTGTGAGGAATTGCTTCATGCACCACAAAAATAGGCGGCCTGTCCGGGACTATCGTTACATAATTTTGCAAAGTTTTATATTTCTGGAAATGGGGTTCCCAGATCAGGACTTTTATGTAATATATAATGTGATTTCGACGGACGGCAGGGTACCTGACCCAAAAGTGCTATATTTGATATTGGAGTTAAACGAAATTCATATGTCGGAATTGAAGAAAGAAGATCCGCGCCCTTCGAATCGGGTTGTTGTAATTACGGAAGATGAAAGGGAAAGACTGCTAAGGGATATTTATCGCCCTGATATCGAAAAATTGTATCTCTTCACGCAGATGCTGAGAACAAACAATCTTCTAAAAAAGGCAAAAATAACCCATAAATAAAGCTTGCATGGATGTTCTCAACGAAGAATTGTTGAAGTTTTGGGAAACACTTGCCAAGAATAACGTACGATATATCATGATCGGTGGTTTTGCGACGCGATTCCATGGGTTTAACAGAAGTACCGATGATTTGGATATTTGGCTGGATGATACTTTGGAAAACAGGAAGCGCCTGGCGAAAACATTTACCGATCTTGGCTATGGGACAGAATTCTCATTCGTAGAAACAATGCAGTTTGTTCCTGATTGGACCAGTTTTAGGATTGGAACAGGTATCGAGTTGGATATTATGACCGAAATGAAGGGGTTGGAGGATCTAAGTTTCGATAAATGTTTTGAAATGGCGTCAATTGCCGACCTGGGAACAGTAAAAGTACCTTTTTTGCATATTAATCACCTTATTCAGAATAAGAAAGTGATAGATCGCCCCAAAGATAAAGTCGACGTTATTCAACTGGAAAAAATAAGGGAATTAAGAGAAAGTAAATAATAGCATTGCCAAAAATGAATTCTTCAGCTATAACGACTTTGCACCATACCTCCCACACCGCGATCATCGACGCAACCGTACAATACGTTAAACAGGAACTGGCCGAAGCCGAAGGCGGGCACGACTGGTGGCACATCCACCGCGTTTGGCAATCTGCGCGCCAGATCGCCAGGCATGAAGAAGTAAACCCGCTCATCGTGGAGCTGGGGGCGCTGCTGCACGATATTGCGGATTCGAAGTTCCACGATGGCGACGAAGAGATCGGGCCGGCGAAGGCTGCGGCATTTCTGCGGAGCCTGCAGGTAGGGGAGGATATTATCGTTCCCGTTACCCAGATCATCCGGCACATTTCCTTCAAAGGCGGCAACGAAGCGCGGACGTACTGGTCTGCCGAGCTGGCCGTGGTGCAGGATGCCGACCGGCTGGATGCCCTGGGGGCAGTCGGTATTGCGCGGGCGTTCAATTACGGCGGTTTCCGCAATCGCGCGCTGTACGATCCGGCCATTGCGCCGGATATGCATATGACGAAGGAAGCGTACAAAACGTCCGCTTCCCCGACCATCAATCATTTCTACGAAAAATTGCTGTTGCTCAAAGACCGGATGAATACCGCCACGGGCAAAGCCCTCGCCGAAGAACGCCATGTTTTCATGGAACGTTACCTCGAACAGTTCTACCGCGAATGGAACGGCCAGCAGGATGGAATGAATGATTTTACCTGATTACGCCACAGCGGTACGGCAATACTTCCTGCGGTATTCCTGGGGAGTGAGGCCCGTTACTTTCTTGAATACGGAACGGAAGGTCTTCAGATCGTTGTAACCCACGTCGTACATGAGCGTGCTGATATTTTGCGCGTTGCTTTCGAGGGCTTTTTTGGCGGATTCGATCTTCACGCGCTGGAGGTATTCGAGGGGGGTATTGTTGGTGGCATTTTTGAACCTGCGGATGAAGTTCCGTTTGCTCATGCTGGTTTGCTCCGCGATCTGCTCCACGGAAATGGGGAGGTGGTAGTTTTCTTCGATGAAGACCTGGGCCCGGAGGATCTGGTCGTCTTCATGCCGGCGCTGGCCCTGGAATACCATGAAATGCGCCTGGTTGACGCGGTCGATGTCGATGGAGAACATCTTGCTGAGCATCACCCCGATATCTTTGTTACAGAATTTCTCTACCATGTACAAGACGAGGTTGAGGCTGGAAAACGCCCCTCCGCTCGTATACACCCCGTCTTCGTCGGTGATGACCTTGTCAGACAGCACCTTGGCGGCGGGGTACCGCTGCTGCATGTCGGGGATCGCCTGCCAGTGGCTGGTACAGGTGCGGCCGTTCAGCAGCCCGGCTTCCGCGAGGAAATAACTGCCCAGGCAAAGACTGGCCACTTCGGCCCCGAGGTTCCGCATTTCCGACAGCCATGGCGCGATGCCTGCGTTCTTTTGCAGCACCTGGTCCGGCCGGCCGTGGAACGCAGGAACGATCACCAGGTCCGTTTCCTTCACATCGGCCATGGATTTGTAACAGAAAAACAATGCAGGTACGTTCAGCTGGATATGCTTCACTTTCTCACTCACCAACTCCACTTTGAAAGGAGGCTCCTTGCCAGCCTGAACCGATAGCGCATTCGCGCCTTCGAACACATCCAGCACGCCAGCGATGGCCGAGAGGATGGCTTCTTCGTAAATGACCAGTGATACAGTTTTCATGGTGTTTCGTGCATTAACGACAGTAAAGGTAAAGGATTACCCTGTCACAAAACACCCCTCTTTTTGGCATGGAAAGGCCCCCGGACACCAATATGTTTGAGGGTTGCGAATGGTTGTTTTTCAATAAGATATTGATAGATAATTGTATGAAATATAGGCGTGTCACAAATGCCCCTGCAACTTGTCGCACCGGCACGTTTGCGCCCCGTTGGCGATAAAACGACGGGGCGCCCCTTCCGCAGGAACGCCCCGTACCCTTGGCGCAAAAGCACCCTTATTTAGCGAAGAAATTATAGAAATTGTAATCCGTCATGGGTGCATCCTTATATCCCAATCCACGGCCGATGGTCACGATCTGCCCGCGGTGGTAAGTACTGTGGTTGAAAACATGCAGCCCGTATTGCACGAGGGGGCGGAATCCCTTCACCCAGGGCGAATCATAATACAGCTCGCCCGTTGCGGCATCGTCTTCCAGCGTATCGGTAAACGCCACCAGCCTTTCCGAAGTGTCCAGCAGCCCTTCGATGATCG
This sequence comes from Chitinophaga rhizosphaerae, assembly GCF_003958645.1. Classification (GTDB taxonomy): domain Bacteria; phylum Bacteroidota; class Bacteroidia; order Chitinophagales; family Chitinophagaceae; genus Chitinophaga; species Chitinophaga rhizosphaerae. Next base: position 788,947 of record NZ_RXLO01000001.1, on the reverse strand, counting down.
AATCGAAATCACCGTCGTAATGCTCCGCATCGATGGGTGTATATTCCCGCTGGCAGATCATCGACAGCCAGTAATTCTCGGTGGCCCAAATGTGCAGCAACGTGGCGCGGATGCTGCTGAAGCTGGAAGGGACCGTTATGGCCATATTATCGTCCGGTTTGGTGCGGAGCCAGTTGGCGAGCGTGGTATTGGCCCACAGGTTATATTGGGCGAAATCCTGCAACAGGGTGGATACGGAAAGGGCGGCGGTAGCGAAGGAGGTTTGCATGATATTTGGTTTTTTGTGTTTGTTGATACAAATGTCCGACCGGGTTTTGACAACAGTGTGTCAGCAGGATTTAAGTAAAAAAAGATTTTTTTCTGCTGACATAGGGTTGTCACAGCCCCTGGTTTTCTTTGTGTCACAAACAAAAAATCACCTTTATATGAGCACCACTATCCAGGCTACGGCCAACACGATGACGCCCGAACAGATCCGTAAACACTGGCAGGGCCACCGCGCCCTTACCCGTCGCGTGATCGACGCATTCCCGGAAAAGGAGCTGTATGAATACAGTATCGGCGGCATGCGCCCTTTCGCGGTAATGGCCATGGAACTGGCGCTGATCGCCGCAAAAGGCGCTAATGGCTTTTTGACGAACGACTGGAACGAGGCAACCTCAGAAAGCGTATCCGCCCGTGTGAAAGATTATACGCCCCCGGCCACCAAAGCGGAACTGCTGCAGCTCTGGGACGATATCACCGCGGAGATCGACCGCGTATGGCCCCAGATCGCACCGGAACGCTGGCTGGAAACGGTGAACGCATTCGGATACGGTGAGCAGCCGATGGTGGGCGCCTGGTTTTATTTCCTCGATAATGAGAACCATCACCGAGGACAAGGGTATGTATACCTGCGGTCGCTGGGCATCGAGCCTCCTCCGTTCTGGGAGCGCACCATGATCTAATGGTTTACACCATGTAACTGAACTTCTTGCTGAAACAGGAGAAGCCCCCGCGCGGGGGCTTCTTTCGTTATGGCTGTAAGCTGTCAAGGCTGAAACTGGGGCAGTTTTGGCTGCGCCAGGATATCGTCTATCGCGAACGCAGTGTCCCGTACCGCTTCCGTCCACGGTGCTACGCGGATCAGGACGGATATGCCGTGGTAGTTTTCCTGCTGCTGGTCCAGCGCGGCAATCCAGAGCGGCGTGCTGTTACCGGGCACCGCCCATACGGTAAACGTCGTGTCTGCCACCCCGGGCCCAAGCCATCCACGTGTAGGGTAAGTGGTACCATAACGGAGCCGCAGCAGGCGGCCTTCGTTTTTGTTCACCGTCACCCGTACATTCATTTTGCGGCCTTTGAAACCGTGTATGGTTACGAAATTATTCTTTTCCAATGTCAGGAGGGTACCGTATCCCATGTCCGCGATTTGGGCGCTGTCTGTATATGCGGCCCTCAGGTAAAAAGTGTTGGAATATCCGTCGCCGTTCCAGGTGATGCGGTACCTGCCTTCCGCGTCGGTAATGGCGGTTGCCAGCTGGTTGCAGTCTCCGCTGCCGCCGAGGAACCCGGTTTTGCATCCAGAAACATACAATTTGGCACCGGGGATGGGATTTCCGGTATTCCGGTCGATCACCTGACCTTCCACATGGCCGGTCGCCTTCAGGTCTGCAGCCTTTTTACATCCTGCTCCACCCAAAAAAACGATCGAAGCCAGGATCGGTATCATGATTTTCATGCAAGTCGGTTTTTGAAATTTTACTGGAGTTTGGGCAATTGGAGCATGTCTTCGATGACAATAAGCGTAGTTTCCGAATTGCCGGGAAAGATGGGAATGATTTTCCTTACGCCGCGGACAAATCCGGCCGTTTTATCCTGCGCCCCCAAATGAAGGATGAAATCCGTGTTTTTAGGGCCCCATACGCTGAACGTCGTATCCAGCGGCCCAGGGGGCAATATGCTGTTTTTGCAGTACAGCTGCGGGGCTTCGTTTTTCCGGATCACGAGTCTGACCTTCGCGGGAAATGCGCGTATGGCCTCCAGGCGTATCCGTGTTTTCTGGCCGGGCTGGATATTGTAGGAAGTGTAGGGAAGGATGCTATCGCTCGACACCAGTTCCAGCCGGAAATTCTTCGAGCGCCGGCCCCGGAAAGTAAGGCTGTATTTTCCGTCGGCGCCCGTTTTCATTTCATGTGTTGTTTCGCAATGGAAAGCATCGCCGCCCACCCGCTGGCAGGTATTGAGGCAGACGGTGACACCGGCTATCGGGAGCCCCGTGTCCACGTCCACAACTTCGCCTTCCACGATGCCGGGCCGGTCTCTGTCCGATTTCTTGCAGGCGGTGAAAATTAGCGCGGCTGCCATCAGTGCCCAGGTCATTGATCGGGCATTGTTTTTTGGGTAAAATTCAAGCATGGTTACGGAGGTATGTTTTACAGGTTCGGGTTTTTATTACATGCGGGGCCATAGCGAAACATCTTCAATATCGATGCGCGTGACCGTATTGTTGCCCGTTGCAATGGGCACATCTACGGCTTTATGTCCGAAAACCTGTTCAGAACTGCGCCGCTTACCGTACCGGGCGATTCTTTGCAGGCGGAAAACGTCATGGTTGCCGTAACGACGGCGGGAAAGAAACATCGCATGCTGCTTTGCGTAAGGATCAATTTCATGGTATCAAACGTTTTATAGCGTTCGGGCAATTGCATCATATCCCGGATATCGACTTCGATGGGTGGTGAATGGTGAAAACTACATACGGGAAACGAAGGCGATACATGAGGGTCGGTTGCAGGGATGACGAAATAATGGACGACGCACGGAATGTTGAACGGGGAGAAGGGAAGAATGTTACATATTTTTTAGATATTGTCTGCGGAAAAACCCGTTCTACCATGCAGCACCGATCGATATTTTTCCTGTCCGCCCTCTTTTTCCTCCTGATATCGGATACCCGGGCCCAGGCGCCTCCGCTGCGCGTGGCGGTGGCGGGTATATCACACGGCCATTCCGGCTGGATACTCGGGAGAACGGGCAAGCCGGACATCGAAGTAACCGGCATCTGGGAACCGGATACCGCCCTGGCCGCAAAAGCCGCGCGCCAGTACAACATCCCCCGCAACCGGTTTTACACGGACCTCACCGCCATGCTCGACGCCCTGAAGCCGGAAGCCGTACTGGCTTTCGGGTCGGTATTCGCGCACCTGGAAGTCACGGAAGCCTGCGCGCCCCGGGGCATCCACGTCATGGTGGAAAAACCGCTCGCGGCCAACCTGGACCATGCCCGAAAAATGGAAGCCCTGGCGCGGAAGCATCGCATCCACCTGCTCACCAATTACGAAACCAGCTGGTACCCCTCGGTCCACAAAACCCTCCAGCTCGCGGTCGACAGCAACTACACCGGCACCCTCCGCATGGCGCGCTTCAACCACGGCCACCAGGGCCCCAAAGAAATCGGGTGCAGCCCCGAATTCCTGGCCTGGCTTACCGACCCGGTGCTAAACGGCGCCGGCGCGCTTACCGATTTCGGGTGCTATGGCGCCAATATCATGACCGCTCTCATGCGGGACCGGTCTCCCGTATCCGTAAACGCCGTCACCCGCCGGTTCAAGCCGGAAGTGTACCCGAAAGTGGACGACGACGCTACCATCATCGTGGATTACCCCGGTGCGCAGGCGGTGATCCAGGCATCGTGGAACTGGACGTTCAACCGCAAAGACATGGAGATTTACGGCACCCAGGCAGCCCTGTCTGCCCCTGACGCGGCCACGCTCATCCGCCGCGGCACCAACGGCCGCGCACAGGAATCCAAAGTGACGCCGGAAGCATTGAAAGTTTATACCGATCCGTTCGTGTACCTGGCGGCGGTAGTGAAAGGGAAAGAGACCGTGGCGCCCTGGAGCCTCTATTCACTGGAGAACAACGTGATGGTGGTCCGCATCCTGGAAGCGGCGAAAATCTCCGCAAAAACCGGGAAATCAGTCCCGTTATGAGTTTGGGCATGACATTTGCCTGCCAAATTCAAATGTTAACAATTCCTTACCGGAATTTGTAATAGTATTGAACTAAATGCAGCACATGGAATCCAACGATCAACCGGAGAAGCCACTCATTTCCAGTAAGGTAGATGCTTTCTTTTTAAGCGTCTATGATATTTTCCGATTTATCAGCCGCTTTTTCCGCGAAGTGCTGCGCCCGCCGCTGGAAGTACAGGAATTTATCCGCCAGTGTTTCATGGTCGGCTACAAATCGCTGGCGCTGATCAGTCTCACCGGTTTCATCACGGGCCTGGTGTTCACGAAACAAAGCCGCCCATCGCTGGCGGAGTTCGGTGCCACGTCGTGGTTGCCTTCCCTCATTTCCATCGCGGTGATCCGCGCCCTGGCGCCTTTGGTGACCGCGCTCATCTGTGCCGGCAAGGTAGGTTCCAGCATCGGGGCGGAACTGGCGTCCATGAAGGTGACCGAACAGATAGACGCCATGGAGGTGTCGGCCATCAACCCGTTCAAATACCTCGTGGTGACGCGCATCCTGGCCTGCACCGTCTGCCTGCCGCTCCTCATGTCGTACACGGCGCTCGTGGGTATGATGGGCTCTTTCCTCGACATCCACCTTAACGAACAAACCAGCATCACCGCCTTCTTCAACAAGGCTTTCGCCAATATTTCCTTCCTCGACCTGGCCTCGTCCTTATTCAAATCCATCTGTTTCGGATTTACCATCGGCGTCGTATCCTGCTACCAGGGCTTCAACGCCTCGCAGGGCACCACGGGCGTGGGGAAAGCGGCGAATGTGGCAGTGGTGATATCCATGTTCCTGATCTTTATCGAAGAGATCGTGATCGTGCAAATCGTTAACTCGATCCGGTAAACACAGCATATGAAACCATTTACGCCAGAAATTGATTGGAATGACACCGTCATCAGCATCCGGGGATTGTACAAATCTTTCGGGGCCAACCACGTACTGCGCGGCGTAGACCTCGACCTGTTCAAAGGCGAGAACATCGTAGTGCTGGGGCGATCGGGAACGGGAAAATCAGTCCTGATCAAGATCATCGCCGGGCTGCTGAAACCGGATGCAGGAACGGTCAACGTTTTGGGGCAGGAAGTTCCCGAACTGGGAACCGTAGAACTGCGCGAGCTCCGCCTCAAACTCGGGTTTTGCTTCCAGAACGGCGCGCTGTACGACAGTATGACCGTCGGCGAAAACCTCGAATTCCCCCTCAAACGGAACGACCCGAAAATGACGGCCGACCAGCGCCGCAGATTGGTCGATATCGTACTCGAGGCGGTAGGATTGTCGCAAACGATCAACCAGATGCCGGCAGAATTGTCGGGCGGCCAGCGAAAACGCATCGGGATCGCGCGGACGCTCATCCTGCGGCCGGAAATCATGCTGTACGACGAGCCCACGGCCGGTCTGGACCCCATTACCTGCACGGAGATCAACACGCTCATCAATGAAGTACAAAAACGGTTCAAGACCAGCTCCATCATCATCACGCACGACTTAACCTGCGCCCGCGCCACGGGCGATAAAATAGCCGTGATGAAAGAAGGGAAATTCATCCGCCAGGGAGATTTTGATACGGTATTTTCCGACAACAGTGATGAACTGATCCGGGAATTTTATGATTACAATTTTATTCAGTAAGCCATGAACGATAAAAGCACAAAAAGAGGCGTCATCGTAGGTATATTCGTGTTTATCGGATTGCTCATTTTCGTTGCGGGAATCCTTATCCTGGGAGGACAGAAAAAAACATTCATGTCCAGCCTCGGCGTAGTGGCCGTGTTTCACGACATCGGCGGCCTCGCCAAAGGAGACAACGTCTGGTATTCCGGCGTGAAGGTCGGCACCATCAAATCCATCAGCTTCCTGGGGCACGACCGCATCCAGGTGCGGATGGAGATCGACAAGCGCAGCCGCGAATTCATTCATAAGGATGTGGTGGCCAAAGTGAGTTCCGACGGGCTGGTGGGCAACAAGATCATCGCACTGTCTGGCGGAACGGCCGGCGTACCGGCGGTGGAAGACGGGGATACCATTGCGGTGGTGACCGCCATCAGCAGCGACGAGCTGCTCGAAACGCTGCAGGTCAACAATAAAAGCCTCGTGGAAATTACCGGGAACCTGAAAACGATCACCAAAAAGATCGCGGACGGAGAAGGTTCTTTGGGACGGTTGATTTCCAGTGACACGGTGTACAACGATCTGAAGGGCGCCATCGCCGGATTGCAGCGCACAACGGAAAACACCCGCCGCATTACCGCTAACCTGACCGACTACACGGGGAAATTGCAGCGCAAGGGTTCCCTGGCCAACGATCTCGTGACGGATACCATCGTGTTTTCGAACCTGCGCTCGTCGATGAGCAGGATCGAATCGGCGTCGAAGGGGATAGACAGCGTGATGAACAACCTCCAGGCCGCGAGCGCCAGCGTGAACGATAACCTGAAAAGCAGTAAAACGCCGGCCGGGATGTTGCTGAACGATGAAGCCACGGCCCAATCCCTCAAAACCACGATCAGGAACCTGCAATCCAGCACCTACAAGCTCGATGAGAACATGGAAGCGTTGCAGCACAACTTCCTGCTCCGCGGGTTCTTCCGCCGGAGAGACAAGGCGGAAGCCAAAGAACAGAAACGCCTGGAAAAAGAAGCGGAACGCGCGCGGAAGGATTCCTTGTCCGCGCAATAACCCATATTTTCAATACGCATTCGTGGCCCGGGAGAACGGTCTGACCAGACGTTCCTCCGGGCCACAAAGCGTTTAGCTGCATTGCTTGCAGCGGGTATTTCGCGGGCGGTCAGGCAGTTTGCCCGGGTTGCTTTAGCGCCGCCTTAACGGCGGTTTTCGGCAACAACGCCATGGCCGCGAGCATCAACCCCACACCGCACCATTGCAGCGGATTTACCGCCTCGCGCAGCAGCAGGCTGGAGCAAAGCACGGCCACGGGCAATTCGGCAGACATGACCAGCGCGCTCATCGATGCGCCGATCTTCGGGATCCCTTTCGCAAAAAGCAATGGCGGCAGAATGGTGCCGAAAAACGCCAGGAAAGCCGTCCATGGCAAAATCCCCGCGCCGGGGAACGGTATGGGCACGAGCGTCCTGCAATTGACGAGGAAGATCGCCAGGGATGCGCCCGTCATCATCACGGCGCTTTTGCGCACAGGGGGCACGTCCTGCCCGGCCTTGCTGTTGGCGACGATAAACACCGCATAGAAGAAAGCGGACAACAGCGACAGGCCAACGCCTTTCCAATAACCGGCCGGAAATTGAGCGCCGGCCGATACGCCGGACGATAAAAACGTGCCCGCAAGAATGAGCCCCACACACAGCCAATGCCGCCCGCCGGGCCGTTGGCCGAACAACAGCCAGTCGAACAAAATCCCCATCCACACGAATTGCATCAGCAAAACGATCGCGAGCGACGCGGGTATGTACTGCACGGAAACGTAGTAGACGAAAGACGTCAGCCCGATGGCGGCGCCCGTCGCCAGCAGCGGCATATGGATGCGGAAGCGCGATTTTTCCTTCAAAAGAGAAATGCCCCACAGCACGCACATGCCCGTGAGCGCCTGCAGAAAAGCGATGTGGACAGGGCCGAAACCCTGTCGGTATGCGAGTTTGACGAAAGTAGACAACATGCCGTAGCTGCACGCACCGGCAAATACCATGAACATATATCTGGTCATCGATGATCGGGTTGGGGGAACGGCCGTGCGTTCCCGGATACAGGAAATCGTCCGGCGGAAAGCCGGAACGGGAAATGAGCGTGCAAAAACATTCACGCCCGTTCAGTAGCGGGAAAAGCTGTGTCAGACAACCCCTGGGAGGAATAGCAAAGCGGGCCGCGAAGGATGGTGCGGCTTTTTACGAACGTCCGTGAATCATCTGTGGTTACAGCTGCACGGCAGGAGGAGGAGTGGATGGATACTGAAATTGCATGTGTGTCCAGGGTTTCGGGTTACAATATAAAGAAAAACCGGGAATGCGTCAGTTGCGCGCGGGCAACGGCACTTCGCGGTTGTACTTTTTGCGGTATTCCACGGGCGAGAGGCCGGTCGTGCGTTTGAACAGCGTCCGGAAAGCCTTGTTGTCGGTATAGCCTACTTCGAACATCACTTCCGTGATATTTTTCCGGCTCGTTTCGAACCCTTTTTTCGCCGCTTCTATCTTCACCCGCTGGATGTATTCGGTAACGGTGTTGCGCGTGGCTTTCTTGAAACGCCGTTCCAGGCTGCGCCGGCTGATCGCGAAGTGCGATGTGAGCTGGTCGACCGTAATGCGCTCCGCGAAATTCGATTCGATGTAAGACTGAATCTCGCGCACGGAATCGTCTGGATGGTCTTTCTGGCCTTTGAACATGATGAATGCGCTCTGGCTGTCGCGGTCGATCTCGATGGCGAAATACTTGGAGCAAAGGATCGCCACATCGCGGTAGGTGAATTTTTCCACGAGGTGCAGCAGCAGGTTATAGAAAGAGTTGGCGCCACCGCTGGAATAGGTGCCCTGTTCGTCGGTGATGATCCGGTCGGGAACGAGTTCTACTTTGGGGAACATATCGCGGAAAAGGGGCTCCGACAGCCAGTGGGTCGAGCATTTCTTGCCGTCAACCAATCCGCTCGCCGCGAGGAGGAAAGCCCCTACGCAAAGGCTCGCCACTTCCGCGCCGCGCGCGTGCTGCTGGCGGATCCAGGGGAGGAATTCCTCGTTGTCCGCGATCACCTCGTCCATATCGCCGTTCACGGCGGGGATGATGATGAGGTCGGTTTTGCGGAGGTCGGCGATCCGGGTATCCGGCTGAACGGTGAAAAGGCGGTCGTACACCTGCGGCTGGTCCGTCATCCCTACAAACTGCACGTTGAACATGGGTTCTTCCCCAGCGGCGCGGAGAAATTCGTTGGCCTGGGTGAACACCCTGAACGATCCTTCGATACAGCCCAGCGCCACGGCGCCTTTGGGAATGAGAATGGAGATGTGCTTCATGTGTCAAAAATAAGTAGAATAATTGGCGCAATCCACCCCGTATTTTGCCTTTTTTACACCCCACATTTGTGAACATCGCCCGCTATTTTTGCGTTATCAAATCCCCCGCATGATCGAAATATTCAAAACAGACGTAGCTTCGGAAGCCATCGCCCGGCAGTTGGTGGCCGCCATTGCGGAAGTGCTGGAAGGATGCCGCGCCAACTTCGACCTGGAAGATTGCGACCGCATCCTCCGGGTGTGCCGCGACGGCGCCGAGGTGGATGCACAGGCGGTGATCGGCTTGCTGGAGAAGTCCGGGTTTCATGCGGAGGTATTGGAAGATGTTATCGCTCAATCTATCAAATCATAAAAAAACTGCAACATGGCAACAATGAATCCTTATCTGAACTTCAACGGCAATTGTGCGGAAGCTTTCGAGCATTACAAATCCGTGCTGGGCGGCGATTTTGCACCTCCGGGCATCATGCGGATGAAGGATGCCCCGCCTTCCCCGGCGCACGACTCGAAACCCGAAGAAGGCAACCTGGTGATGCATGTAGCTTTGCCCGTAGGCAACAACGTTTTAATGGGGAGCGACTGCCCGCCGTCGTTTGGCACCGTGAACCAGGGCAATGCGAGCTTTGTTTCGCTTACCACCGCCGATGAAGCCGAAAGCAGAAAAATATTCGATGGTCTTTCCGAAGGTGGAAAAGTGACCATGCCGCTGGCGCCCACGTTCTGGAGCCCGCTTTTCGGGATGTGCACGGATAAATTCGGCATTCAGTGGATGGTGGGGATGGAGCACAAACCGCAATAATTCCGCTTTACGAAACGCAACAAGAAATTTCGAAGCCTCCCGGGAACCGGGGGGCTTTTTTGTGGGTAATGCCGCCGGATGGGAACGTGTTATACATGTGCTGAAAGATAATAAATTGATATTCAATATATTGTTGCGATCGGGTACGTATTCCACCCGGCTGGATGTACTTACCTGCAGGTCACCGGGGGGCGGGGGCTGGAGGGTTTCACCTATTTTTGTACCTCAAACCGGAACTATGGAATTAGGAATCAGCTCATTCGGAGAAATCAGACCGGAAGGTGTGAGCGGCGGCGCCCGCGCATCCTTCCTCGCCATGCAGGAACTCATCGCGGAAGCGCGCATGGCCGATCAGACAGGACTCGACGTGTTCGCCCTGGGCGAGCACCATCGCCCGGACTTTATCATTTCCGCGCCGGAAGTAGCCCTCGCCGGCATCGCTTCCGTAACGGAGCATATCCGGCTCACCAGTTCGGTGACGGTGCTCAGTTCGGCGGACCCCGTCCGCACGTTCCAGCAGTTCGCCACGCTGGATCTCATTTCCGGCGGCCGTGCGGAGATCATGGCGGGCCGGGGCTCGTTTACGGAATCGTTCCCGCTGTTCGGGTTCAGCCTGAGCGACTACGATCAGCTGTTCATCGAAAAACTCCAGATGCTGCTGGAGATCAACGAAAACGAAACCCTTACCTGGAAAGGGAAGTACCGCGCGCCGGTCACCAACCGCGGCGTATATCCCCGGCCCTATCAACCTTCCCTGCCCGTATGGATCGCCGCGGGCGGTACGCCTGCGTCGGCCGTCAGGGCCGGAAAGCTGGGGCTGCCGCTTATCGTGGCCATCCTCGGTGGGCGCCCTGCGCAGTTCGTTCCCTTCATGAACCTCTATAAAAAAGCGGCGGAAGAAGCGGGGCACGACCTGTCCAAACTGCAATTCGGTATCAACAGCCAGATGTATATCTCGGAAAATTCCGACCAGGCCGCCGATGAATTCTGGCCTTCGTACGAGGCGCTCATGAACCGCGTGGGCCTCGACCGCGGCTGGCAGCCCATCACCCGCGAACAATTCGAATACCTCCGTTTACCCGACGGCCCGCTCTTCGTGGGCAGCGTGCAGGAAGTGGTGGACAAGATCCTCTACCAGCACCAGCTTTTCGGCCATACCCGTTTCCTCGGCCAGCTCGTGAAAGGGTATATCGAACCGGAAAAAGTGCTGCGCTGCATCGAGTTGTTCGGAACGCGCGTAGCGCCCGCCGTGCGCGATGCACTCGGCAAAACGACATCCTGAAAATATCAAAGGGAACCATGCGCCGCCGTCTGCCGATCCGTGGACGGCGGCGCTGCGCTTGACAGGCAAGAAATTATTGCTTACCTTGCAGCCATTAAAACAGGAAATGGTGTCTTCCTGACCCAAACCGCTGCTTCGCAGCTGATGGCGCCTGCAAATATTGACGGCTTCGGCCGGTTATTAAACTATTTGTAGGTATGAACGATTCAAATTCTCCGATCGACGTTTTTTACTCCAGGTTTTATTTAGTTTATTTTGCGCTCATCGCCCTGCTCGTGTCGCTTTTCACCGGATCGGCCGTGGCTGTCTTCCTCATTTTGCTGGATCTCGTAACGGAAACCCGCTGGGGAAATCCCTGGCTGCTGTACCTGTTGCCGCTGGCGGGGATCGGCATCTGGGCCCTGTATCATTTTTTAGGGAAAAACTCCGGCGCAGGCAACAACCTCGTTATCGACGAAATCCATGAGCCCGGTGGCGGCGTGCCTTTGCGGATGACGCCGCTCGTGCTGCTCACCACGCTCGTGACCCACCTGTTCGGCGGCTCCGCCGGCCGCGAGGGAACGGCCGTTCAAATGGGCGGCAGCCTGGCGTCGAGGATCGGCCGGTGGATGAAGCTGGACGAAGCAGATACGCGGATCGTACTCATGATGGGGATCGCCGGCGGGTTCGGTGCGGTTTTCGGAACGCCTGTCGCAGGTGCGGTATTTGCCCTGGAAGTATTGGCGATCGGGAACGGCAAATTGCGCGATTTCAAAGCCCTGGTGCCCTGCTTCATTGCGGCGTACCTGTCTGACCAGGTTTGCCAGCTCTGGGGCGTTACCCATACCCATTACGCCATCCAATTCGGTGGTGCGTTCAACGGGTGGTTGCTCGGTATCACGATCGTTGCAGGCGCGGCGTTCGGATTTGCCGGCCGGCTGTTTTCCTGGGCCATGCATGCGTTGAAAGATGTATCCGGCAAAATATTCGTGAAAACGCCCTGGCTGACGCCATTCGTGGGCGGCTGTATCGTGATCGCACTTGTTTTTATCGCGGGAACGGAGGATTACATCGGATTAGGCGTTCACGCGCCGGACCCGGCAGGCATTTCCATCGTGAACGCATTCAGGGAAGGCGGCGTAGCCCAATTCAGCTGGCTGTGGAAACTCGTTTTTACCGTGGTGACGCTGGGGATGGGGTTCAAAGGGGGAGAAGTGACACCGCTCTTTTTCATCGGGGCCACGCTCGGCAACACCATTGCGCTGTATACCGGGGCGCCGGTAGACCTGCTCGCCGGCCTGGGCTTCATCGCCGTGTTTGCCGGTGCTACGAATACGCCCATCGCCTGCACGCTCATGGGCATCGAACTTTTTGGCGCAGGCAATGTAGTGTACTTTGGCGCAGCTTGCCTCACGGCGTATTTTTGCAGCGGCCATGCGGGTATATATTCCTCACAACGCATCCATCATCCGAAGTTCGGGCGCTGGAAGTAATTCATTTCAACAAACGGCGCCGTAAACTTAATTTTGATGTCCAGAAAGATTTCAGTCCGATTGATTCCCGTTTCAAACGATGCATCCATGAAAACAACCAATTACATCAATACATTTATCGAAGTGGCGGAAGATTGTCCGGTGGCGGAAGGGGAAATCCCCCAGGCAAAAGGCGGCAAAATCACCGTAGCGTCCTATCAGTTCGATATGATCATCGCCCATCCCTATAAATATACTTCCGACGATATCATTTTCAACCAGTACGCCGATAAGGAAGGCCTTGCCGGACAGGCCCGCAAAGACGCCCGAACCGAATATTTCCAGACGGGCCGCGCCTGTCTCCGCGCGTCCCCGCTGGGAAAACGTTATGGGTGGGGCATCCATTACGACGAACAGGGCCGTATCGCCATCTACGCCAAAGGCACCCCGGAATACGACCGCTTCAGTAAAGATCCTTCACTCCAGCACACAAGAGCCATGCGCTCCAGGAAAGCGGGATCCTAGGGCATCAATTCCCGCAGCGGCCGCAATTCCTCCCGCGCTTTTTCAGCACGGGCGAGCCGTTTTTTGCCCGCGAGCGACAACACATCGTCTATAAACTCGAACACGCCCGCATCCGCCTGCTTCATCACCGGGTGCGCCGGCTGCCGCATGGCCGACTGGTAAACGGTTTCCGCTTCCCGGAAAAATTGGGGGTTGGGGTGCAGCAGATGCAGCCCCAGTAGCAGGTGCCCTTCTGTGACAAGATGCCGGTAAGCCTGTCCGTCGAGCAGATCGATGGGGTGTCGGCGATGCGCGTCCAGCGCCTGTTTCAGTTCCGATCCGGCGAGTTCTTTGGCCGGGCCCTGCGCGCCGGCGAGCAACAGCGCGTTTTGCAGCAGGTAGTAACAGGAAAGGCTATACGTTTTTGTGCTGTTGGCGTTCATGCCGGCAGCGTCGCGGTAACAATCGGCGGATGCGCGGTACGCGGCTTTCTTCGCTTTGCCTTCGCTGAGGTAGGCTTTCCGTTTGTATGCGCCGCCGAGCAGGTGCAGCCTTTCCGAAGTGGCGCCCATGTTCCGCAGAAAAACAATATCGCTGATGATGCGGTCGGTTTGTGCGATGAAGGTTTCCCGCTGCGCGGGGTCGGTTTTGAGCGCAGCGTCCGACTGGTATTGCTGCATGAGATGCGCGAGCCGTACGGCGCAGTAGCGTTCCACCGTAGCGCCGGAGAAGTTGGCGGCTTCGGCCTGCAGCAGTTGGGTAAATAGCTGAATCGCGGGGCCGTATTGCCGGAGGCTCGCGTAGAGCAAGGCTTCCAACTCGGTGATGGCGGAAGTGCGGATATGGTTTTCATCCACCCGCCTGCAAATATCTTCCACCTGGCGGAGCGTGTATTGCGGATCGCCATCTCCCAGGTCGAGGGCGCTGAGGATGTTCGACAGCATGATCTCCGCATCGTCTGCCAGGAGGAATTGTCCGTATGTTTGCCGCGCATTGCCGCGGGGCTCCATGATATAAAAAGGGTCGCCGTAGCACTGGTATGCGCCCCAGGTGTTGGTGCGGTGGCCATGCAAATCGAAAATGTGCCGGCGCGCGGCTTTCACCGCATCCCCGAAATTATTTCCCTCGAATAATTCTCCATATAATTTCTCCGTAAAATCGAGCGCGGCAGCGTCGTCTACCGCCCATCCCGCCACGATCACGGCGCGGACGCCGTTATTGATCAGTTGCGTCCCGAAGTTGGCAGCGAGCTGATATCTTTGCTGGTAGCGGGCTTCTGCGCCGCTGTCCATTTCGCCCAGGAAACAGCAGTTCACGAATACGAACTCGGGAACGGTAGGGATTTGGTGGAGATGGGTCGTGTTGAGACAGGCGTCAGGCCCGATGAGCATGCCGCTTTTGAGATAGTTTTCCGGGTCGAATACGCCGTGGCCGGCAAGATGGATGATCTTGTAGTCGCGGGCGAAGAGGGTAGTAAGGATGTCTGCGTCTGACGCGTTAAGCAATGGCCAGGTGTTATAGTCCTGCGCTTCGAGGAGCTGCTGCACTTTCTCCCCCTCATGCCGGGCGCCCGGCAGCTGGCTGAATGCTTCCCTGAGATCGGGATCGGCCACGATGAGCGCCGTTCGGGACACTACGGGATTGATGCGGATGCGGTAGTCGCGCGTGGCGAGCTGGCGCACCATGCCGGCGTTCACACTGAGGGGTAAGGCGTCGGAAAGTGCGTCCTGCAGCAGTTCCCAGGGGTATGCGGCGGTTTCGGTGTCTACGATCCAGTTGATGTTGCGCTGCCGTTTCACCTGCTCCTTGAAATCGTTGGGGATCAGCATTTCGAACATGGACTTGGCGAGCTGCGGGTTCCAGCGGTTTTGTCCGCTCATGGTATTGAGCAAAGACTGAAGCCCGCTTCTCGAAATGTGCAGGATGCGCTCTTCTTCCCGCGCCGCGTCGGTAGACATGGTAAAGCGCAGCGCGCCCGACCCGTCGCCCGTGTCGCCGTCTTCCATCTGCCGCACCTGGATGCGCGTCCACCAGTCGCTGTTATTGTCGATCAGCATGCGTTCCCTGCTGCCGGGGCGCTTTACGATCGTCCTGTTCTTCCACAGAATATGCAATTGCTGCTTTTCTTCTTCTGCGATGTGGTTGATGGCCAAAAAGCAGCTCATCGCCCGGTCGCGGTACATTTCGATGAATTCTATTTCGCCGACGGTAATGGCGTTGTCGTAATTATCGCGGATTTTATCGTTCGCGGCCTGCACGCCCGCGATCAGCGCGCGCACGGAACTCTCGATACTCAACCCGCCATATCCGCAACCGATCGCCAGCGCGCTGATGCCCACGGTACGTTTGTTCGTAGCCACGGATTCGGGAACGGCGATCGGGCTATTGAAAATCGATAAATATTTCAGGACGGATTTCTCCACGGTTTGCGCCAAAAGCCAGGGCGTTAATTCCCCCTGTTTTCCCAAACCAGCGATGATGGCGCCTTTGAACGGCGATGGCTTTTCCACGATGAACGTTTCGCTTGTGCCCGTTTCGCCGGGATACAGGCCCAGGCCATGCCTCCGCGCCAGTTCGCCCTGCAGGTACCTGTTGATGGATTTTTCGGCGGAAAAAAGGCCATCGTTCAGGAAATGCCCCACCAGCACCGGGTGCGCCGCAAATTTGCAGTCGCCGTTGCTGAGCGTGATGGTAACGGGCACCGCGCCTTCGCGGTAAACGGTATCCTGCGGAAGCCCCAGCATGGAGCGTTCCAGGTTTTCGGGCGATAATCCGAAAGACAGCATGGCTTTCTGGGGCTGGCTTTTCCCGATGCCCCTGCTAACGGGCGGTTCGGTGCGCAACAACATCGTGGCCCCCGTGCCCAGGATCTCCCGGATGGCGGTAAAGAGCCGCTTGTCGCAGGGAAGGGCGCCGTAAGGAACGTCCGTAAAGTACACCTGCCCGTTTTTTTGCAGGTAGGCCGGGATGCTGTCGGCCCAGGGCGCGCTGCCGTCGCCGGCCGGCGTTCCGGTAAAAGTGAGCCGTCCGTCCCGTTCGATGCGGTGCCCGTCTGGCGTATGGCGCCCCGGGGGCGATTGTCCGGCGATGAACACGATACCGCTGGCATCTGCATGTTCCATCCCAGTTCGTACATCATCCCGGTATTGCGCGAAAAGCCGGAGATGTTCACCGGAAGGCACCGGCCATCCGGGACGTTTCAGCGCGATGCGCAACGCTTCCCACGATGTGGGATCGGCATAGTCGGCAATAGCCGTGGAGAAGGGAAGGAGGCACATCAGCCCGGGGAGCCCGGCAAACACTTCCGTAAGCTCGGCAGTGGAATGATGGAGATCGAGCCCCGCGAGTTGACGGATCACCGCGTCTTCCCCGAACAGCATCTGCGGAATGCGGTAAGTGCCGCCCAGCGGACTTCCCAGCAGCAACGCACTGCATCCTCCCTGTGTGCGCAAAGCTTTCCAGGTTTCGGGATGGCGGTAGGCCAGCTCGCGGACGAGCAGTCCGCCCGTACCATGTGCGAGGATCTGTACGCGCAGCCCGGCTTGCAGGAGCACGTTCACTTTTTCCGCGAGCAATGCGCCTGTTTCCACGGGCGAGCGGCGCCAGTCGTAAGGGAAAGTCAGCACGTCGTGGGAAGTGAGGAGCGCATCGGCCAGTTCGGTGTAGGCGGAAGCGGGGAGGGCTTCGGCCACGATGGATGTATTTTCCATGGAAAGTTCTGTGAGCCCGCCTTCCAGCAATTCTCCATAATCGGGCCAGAGCGTTTTTTGACCGTTGCCCAGCCAACTGCCCAGGAGCCCCGGTACGAGGAGCACCACCGGCCTGTTGCCGGAAACCTGGTCGCGGACGAGCTTCCCGCCCGCCGCTACGCCGGTCCGCAGCGCGTCTCCGGCCATTTGTGCGCCGGTATTGAATCCCGCGACCGTACCTTCTCCGTCTGCCTGGAGGGCCATCAGGAGGGCCGAGGCGGAGCCGTTGTTGAAGAAATAATTGAAATGATTGGCGTTCGCGCCCTGGTCCAGGAAATACTGCACCTGCTGCGGCACCCGGCGCGCGCCGTTGTACATGGAAGCGGTATCCACCACCAGGTCGTTCCCGGAACGGAAATACAGTTTCCCCAAAATAGCCGCCAGTCCGCGCCAGCCCGCACTGATCCGGCTGATCCCGGAAATAACGAATAGCGGCGAATCGATGAGCGTTTCCGGCCCGGGATTATTCAGCGCGCGGATGAAAGGGGATGCAGGCTGCTGGGCTTCCAGCCCCGGCAACGATTCCGGATCGCCCTTGGCGGCCACCAGCGCGCCCAACAAAGCTTTGAACGCCTGGAACACGGGATGGAAGCCGGTTGCGAGACCCAACAGGTTCAGGATCACGTTGAAATAATGGTCCAACCGCCGCGATGCCAGCAATGTACCGCTGGCAGGGCATGCCACTCTAACTGTTTTGGATATACGGATATTTTTGTGCTGGAAAATTTCGCCGAGGGAAGCGATGGCGGCAAGGTCGGCCATACGGTCGTGTTTGCGCAGGTATTCCGTTTCGACGGCATGGAAACCTGCTTTTTTCCCTTCTGCGGAATAGCGGGCGAGGACGTCGCCCAGGAGCCCGCCGCGCGAATGCGTCACGATATGCAGGTTGGCGCCGTCGGGCAATAGTTGGGCCAGCTCCGTCGCGTTCTGGAGGGGCGACAGCGTGAGCGTCCGGTGCTGATAAGCCAGTATCCGCGAGCCGTACATGTTGCGAAGGCGCTTCCAGGTGTCGGTGTCCCGCAGATCGCCGAAAGCGCCGGCGAAACTGGAGGCCGTGCCGTGGATGAAAAGCAGGTATGGGGCGGTTTCCCCTTCCGCCAGCGATGCGGCTGTCAAAAGAAGATCGTCGCCGGCCAGCAGCAAGCCATATTGGCCGCCGGTCTGCCGGTCTTCCAGCACGCCCGCGAGGTCGCGGATGGCGGGTGCAGCGGCTTTTTTGACGAAAACCTCCAGCAATTTGACCGCCAGCACAGGCATGGCGCCGCGTTCGGGAAGGTCGGTGGTTAGTGTGTCGGGGAACCGGTACACCGCGGTCCCGCCGCGCTGCTGGACGGCCGTTCCGGGAAACAGCGATTCCAGTTGCGCGGGGTCGCAATACCAGATGGTATCGTCGTCGAGCGTAATGGCGAGGATATGTTCCTCCGTTACGGCGATTGTGTGTTCTTCCTGCGTGCCGCGCCCGGCGCCGCTGAGCTGGAAACTGGCCAGATGGGAAAGCCCCGGTACATCGGCGGATGCGGGGCGGCGGGTGCCGTATATTTGCAATTCGTTGATAGACATGTTCGTAATTTTCCGGTAAACGGGATATTTTTTGGGGTGTACTTATCGGTTATGACGGTTTATCTGCTTCCGGCGATGCCGGGAAGGCTGCCGTGGGGTTGAATCGTGCTTCGAAATGATATTCAATTTCACAAGGCGTGCGCCGCATGGAAAAATGCAGGCGATAGGGAGATGGGACATGGTATCGGGCGTATTGACTGTTCGTAGTAACTCCCGTAAAAATAGGCATTTCTTTTCATTGGGCGATGCAAGGTCGCGCGCTTCCGAAAGCCAGCCCGCGGCGGCGCTTCAGTATAGCGTAATATGGATCAATATCTTTGACGCGGAAGGCAATGAGAAGGAGATGGGAGTGCGTTACAGCGCGGTAGCATATTTCAGATAATTGCTCACTTCTACCAGGTTCCCGTCAGGATCGCGGAAGTAAACGGAACGGATGGGGCCGGTGGCGCCGGTGCGGATCACACCCTTTTCGATGATGGGAACGTTGTGATGTTCCAGCGTGCGCACTACGGCTTCCAGCGGCGTGTCCGTAATGAAACAGAGGTCGGCGGAGCCGGGGAGGGGATGTTCGGCTTTGGGCTCAATTTCCTGCCCGCGCTGGTGCAGGTTGATCTGCTGGTCCCCGAAACGCAGGGCCTTCCGGCCCTCGCCGAAAATCGTCGTTTCCATGCCCAGTACCACCGTGTAAAATGCGCAGGTGGCGTCTATGTCTGCCACGGTAAGCACCAAATGATCGAGCCGGAGAATGTTCATGGTTGCTGGTTTTATTAGAACTGATCGCCCCATTCATGGCCGAAGAGCTTGCAGAGCGTGGCTTCGCGGCGGCCGTACGTTTTCCGGCTTTCCTCGGCGATGCCTTCCTGGTCCATCTCTTCTTCGCTCACCTGGTACACGGCCGCTTCGGGCGGCGTTTCGTCGGTGGAAAGGATCGCGTACCAGTTTTCTTCCTGCAGCGAATCGATCTTGTATAACGCATATCCATACACGCTGAGCGCCTGTCCCAGGTAATCCATCGCGTCTTCCTGGTCATCATCGTCGCGCATCTCGGCCAGTTGTTCCATTTCGGCAGACTGGAGGATGTCCATGTCCGGGTACACCTGTTGCAAAAGGTACAGCACCTCGGAAGCGTTTTCTTTCCAGGGGGCAGCGGCGATGGGAAGGTTCGAGAGATTGACGTCGCGCATAAGGAACTGTGTTTGAGACTATAAAGGTAAGTTGCCGCGATGTATCCGCCAAAGCGTGTTTTACAGTATGGCGTTGATGGCGAAAAGATGGCTGTTGCCCGCGTCGTTATCGGCCACCAGGTGGAGCAGCAGGCCTTCCGCGCGGTTTTTTTCCAGGCAGATGCCCTCGATCTTTTGTCCGGCGAATACGGCCGATACGCTCGTCAGGTTCACCATTTCGTCGGGCATCACCGTTCCGTTCCGCATTTTTTTGCTGTATTCGCGGACCACGGCCAGGTAGCTGTCGCCGATAATGCCATCGTCGTATGTGCTGGCGGTGGCTTCGGTGGTCAGGGTAAGGAGGAGCAGGTCGCGGCCGGGAATGTAGCACAGGTCCGATACGCCGCGGAATCCCTGGCTGGATTCCGGTAATTTGACGTGTTGGAAAAAAGGCGGGTCGTTGTGCACGGGGTTCCAGCAATCCGGCCGGGCGATGATGAGGGTATTATGCGGATTGTCTTCATGCCCCCTGTTCGCCAGCACCAGCTTGTTGGCGGCGATGGCGGCGCCTTCGATATTGACATCGTGCAATTGCCTGCTGATGGCGTCGAGGAAATCGGCGGCGTAATGGGTGTAGATGACGGGATGGTCGCTGGTACGGAAGGGCAAAGGCACGAGCAATATCTGCCGGCGGGTTTCCAGACTGGCCGATCCGAAGGCTGCCAGGTATTGCGCCTGTTTGTGTTTCAGCACCACGGCCGATTCCAGGTCGGCTTTCTCCGGTTTGGGAATGCGGTACTGCGGATGGGAGAACAGCGTCACGGACCCGGTAGTCCTGTATTGGGTATCGAGGATGCGCAGTTCGCGGGCATCGTCTCCCACGAGGTACAGCCGTCCGTCTTTAAAAGCGAGTGCGGAGCCGGAAGGAAAATCGGACAGGGTCTGTTCGCGGAGGAGGCTGATGGTGGGTTGAACGAGCATATCTTCAAATATAGGTTATTCGCCCCAGAGGGTAATGACCAGGTTGCGGGGGCCGCCTTCGTCGCGATGTTCGCAGAGATAGATCCCCTGCCAGGTACCAAGAGCAGGCCGGCCATTGCGAACGGGCAGCAGCACGGAGCATCCCAGCAGGGAAGATTTGAGGTGCGCCGGCATATCGTCCGCACCTTCGTAGTCGTGTTCGTAATCGGGATCGTTTTCCGGAACGGCCTTGTTGAAGAACGTCTCGAAATCGCGGCGCACCGTGGGGTCGGCGTTCTCGTTCACGGTCAGCGAGGCAGACGTATGCTGGATGAATACTTGCAGCATGCCTGTTTTTATCTCCCGGATGGCCGGTATCGCGCGGAGCACTTCGTCCGTAACAAGGTGGAAGCCCCTGCGTTTTCCCGGCAACCGCAACATTTCCTGGTACATTCTCATTGACTGGTGTTTTAAAGCGCTATCGTCCTGCTTGGCGGTGCGCACCTGTTGTTTAAACGTTGGTCAATCCGTTTTCACAGGTTTTATGAACGCTCAAGATAGGCATTGCCGCCGGATTTTCATGTCTCCGGGTCAGGGTTGCGCGAGGTACCACCGGGCGGTGGCTTTCACACCGGCTTCGTAAGAGGTGGGTGTGAATTGGAAATGCTTTTCGAATTTGGCGGAGCTGAAGCGGAACGGGAACGCGTCCTGGTAATTCATTTCCTGCATTTCGCGCATGAAGGGGTTTAACCAGCTAATGGCTTTGAGGAGCCATTTCGGCAAAACGGTCACGCTGTTTTTTGCGCCCATTTCTTTGGCGGCGAGCTGGATGAATTGCCGGCCGGTGAGTGCGGGGCTGACGCTGGGCAGGTGCCATATCTGTCCGAACGCTTCCCCGCTTTGGGAAAGCATATACAAAGCCCTTGCGGCGTCGGGGGTATAATTGTAGGAGCGGGGAACGTCGGCGTTGAGGAACCATTGCGCTTTTTTTCCCTTTTTCATGTTGGCGAACACGAGCACGCCGGCGGCGCTTTTGTCGGTAACACCGGGCCCGTAAAAATCGACCGCCCTGGCGATGACGGCTTTTAAAGCGCCGGTTTGCATTTCGGTTTCGAGCATCCTGGCTACGCCGGCGCGCACTTTACCCTTGCGGCTAACGGGGCGGTAAGGCGTGGTTTCGGTGATATCGCCGTCCACTTTTCCGTACATGTAGGCATTATCGAAGAAAATGAGCCTGGCATTGGCGGCTTTACAGGCGTTGATGACGTTGCGCATGATCACGGGCCAGTCGCGCTCCCAGATCGAAGCATTGTACTGGATGCCGACGAGCATATACACGATATCCGATCCCTTCACCGCATGGAGCACCTGTTCGTAATCGAGAACATCGGCGGCAATGGATTCCGTTCCGGAAACGGGTTTCGGGTTCCGCGAAACGAGGCGGACCTGCTGGCCTTCGGCCTGGAGCACGGGGAGGAGGGCGGAGGCGATGGTGCCGTTGGCGCCGAGGAGCGTATGTAATGCCATGGTAGAATGTTTTACTTTTGTTATCGGTTTGATGATGCAAACTTACCACCGGCGCCCCGCCGGAAATTGTAAGAAAACGAACGCCATGGATATATACGGAATGAAATATGACAGGGATGAAAGGTTGAAAGACGTACTGCAGCCGCTTTACGCCATCAGGGCGCCGGAGAATGCCGCTGCTGAAGTGTTTCATTTGTCACCCAACCTGGAGATGTTGCTGATATTCAGTTTTGGAGAGCCGTTACGCTATACGTTCGACCGTTCGGAGGCCCTGCAGCAAACGATGGACGACATCATGATCCTGGGCCCCCTTCGCCGGCTGCTCACTTACGAACGCCCCGGCGGTACCGATATTTTGGTGTTGCCTTTCGTGCTCGACGGTTTTTATCGCCTGCTGGGCATTTCTCCCGACGATATGGATCTGTCGGCGGCAGACGATCCCCGCTTCGCGCAAACGGCCGCCTGGCTGGAGGCGATGCATGCGTCCCTCGCCCGGTATTCCGACCCGATGGAACGTGCCGCCGCTGCGGAAAAAATGATACTGCAAGCCGTGGCGCCTTCGGAGCCGGCGTCTGTTCCCCTCCTCGAAAACCTCGACGCCATCCGGAACCCGGCGCTCAACCCGGTAAAAGTGATCGCGGAACAATGGGATATAACCGAGCGCGCCGTTCAGCAGCGATTCCGGAAATATGGCGGGTACTCGCCCAAGGAACTGATCCGGTTCCTGCGCTTCAAAGCCGTCGTGAACTGGTTGCTGGAGCACCCTTCGCAGAAACCGGACTGGTTTTTCCTCATCGAGCGGTTCGGTTACCACGACCAGAGCCACCTCATCAAGGATTTCAAACATTACACCGGCGCGCCGCCGAAAGAATTCCTGAAAATGAATAGCAACGGCAGTTTCTGCACGAGCTGGATTCCGGAGGATTGACAACTCATCAGCACCGATATAACAGATGGCATAACAGGCATCACCATTGTAGACAAAGGTTTTTTCATTTCCGGCCAGGATCGTGTCTGCCAGCGTGTATCCGTTTTCGTGATAGATCCGGATTTGGTAGCTTCAGGATGATGCAATCACGCGTCCGTTCCATAAAAATATTTTTTAACCGCTATTCTTTATCCAGCCCGATGCCCAGTCTGATGGCGGATTCTACGGCGTTGTAAGTTCCTGCTTTGTTGAACAGCGAAAACGGTTGTTTGGGAAACAAGCCGGGTTGCGCGAGGAACCTGGGCTGTGTGCCGCGGTGCCTTTGTGCCGCATGAACGAGAAACGGGTGGCAAAGATATACGGTGCCGGCTTCGCCGGTTGCGAGGGCTTCTTTCCGGTGGCCGGTACCGCCCAGTTTTTCGGCGATCTGCAGGGCCGTGAGTCCTTTGTCGCCATGCGGACGAAGGAGTTTGGCCACATCGAGATGGGAACCTGCGCGGATGCGGGTGGGAGCGTCGTTTTCACCGATGTCGGAGAAGAGGAACAGCATCAGTAATGCGCGGTTTTTGGAGTGGAGGTTGGATTTCCACTTGAAGAAATTTCCCGGATCGCTGGCGGCTTCGCGGCCGGGGAAGCTCACGTCCACATGCCAGCCATCGTCGCCCGCGTCCTCATTGCCCGGAAATCGAACGGGAAAGGTGCCAATGCTTTGGCGGGGCACCCAGCGGCCGGGGCCGATGAGCTGGTCGAACGCGGCATGCAGCACGGGCGTGTTGGCGGCCTGAACGAAAGGTTCCTGCGAAAACTCGCCCAGCCAGACCACAGGCGCTTTCCATTGCGCGGGCGCATCCGGGCGGAGGTTCATTTCCTTCCATAAAATATCCTGCACTTCCAGCGCCAGTTCACGCGGGAATGCCTGGTTGAGGCGAACGTAGCCTTCCGTGATGAAATGCCGGATATCGGCGTCTGATAAGGGAAGATTGGGTTGCGGCATATGGCATGGTTTACCATCTAATTTACACAATTGCCGGGAAGGGAACAACAAAGCGGGGAATCAGCCTTTCCACCAGGCGAGGGCGCGCTGCTCAACGGATTTCATGAAGGCATCTTTCGCGGCGTTGTATTCGTTGGTGTCGCCGAACTCCCGGGCGGAGAGCCCGATCTTGAGTGCGGCATAGGCATCGGCTACATCGGGGTGCGACCGCAGGAAGTCCCGCATCGCCAGGTGCCTTTTCCAATGCCAGGTGTTTTTGACCATGATGTGGATGTTGACGAGCGACGGGATGGGGCCGCCGGTCACGAAAGGATCGCCGATATCTACCAGCCAGGGCGCCGATTCGCCGGGCGGCATGCCCAGCAGCGCGAAGAAGCGGCGGTAGGGCATGGAAGGTTCGTATTTCCGGAAGTAGGTATATCCGCGGCGGTTCATCGGTTCGATCGTTGCATCGAGCAATTCGTCTGACGCAACACCCACGAGGATATCGATCATCGGTTTGGCGGCGAGCCCGGGCACGGATGTACTGCCGATATGGTCGATAACGGGGAACAGGTGCCCGAGCGCCTCCGAGATGAGGCGCTGCTGCTCCAGAAACGCGCCGGGCCAGAGTGGGTCATATGGTGCGATGATGACTTTCATGATGGCGCATTGAGCGCTTCTTCCGTCATGGCCGCCGACATTTCCTGGACAAATGCCTTGTTCGCATTGCCCCAGGCGTCCATCGCGGCGATAAGCGGCAGAACCGAGCGCCCGAAATCCGTGAGGAAGTATTCCGTTTTCAGGGGGAACCCGCCCGAAGTTTCTTTCCGGATCACCTGGAGGGCTTCCAGCTCGCGGAGGTGCATCTGGATCACCCGCGCCGGCGCTTCAGGAATTTCGCGCTGTATTCCGCTGGGCCTGCTGATGCCCCGCGAAATCGAATCGATGATACAGGCACGCCATTTACCGCCAACGATCTTGTTGGCTACATTGACGCCGCAATCCAGGTTCTCCAAAATTTTCCGTTCGTACATGATCATTCCTTTCGGGAAAGGTAGGCCTTTTTCGGGAATGAACTTTTGCCGCCATAGGGAACTTTTTATCCCTACCGAATCTTTTTTCCGTTATTGTCCGCCTTCCCGTTGCGCCGCACCTTTGTTCCAGCAAAACAAAAGAATGATGAAACAACACAATGAAAAATCCGCGGCGGTACTGGGCCTCGGCATGATGGGCGCCACACTTGCGAAATTGCTCCTGGCACAAGGTTACGGCGTTACGGTCTGGAATCGCAGTGCCGATAAGTCTGTTCCCCTCGCCGAAGCGGGTGCGAAAGTGGCCGCAACGCCCGAAGAAGCCGTGAACTCTGGAAACGTGATCGTAATGTGCGTGCATGATTACGCCGCTGCAAACGCCATCCTCGCCCGGACCGAAACCGCGGACTGGAAAGGAAAAGTACTCGTGCAATTGACGAGCGGCAGTCCTGCCGAAGCCGAACGCCTGGAAGCCTGGACGGAAGCCCTTGGCGCCGGGTACCTCGATGGCGCCATCCAGGCTGCGCCGCAACAAATGGGACGGGAAGACACGCCTTTATATATTTCCGGTAAAAAAACGGCCTGGGAAGCGGCGCTCCCGGTACTGAAAACTTTCGCCGGCGCGCCGGAATGGCTGGGAGAAAGAGCGGGATTGGCATCGTCGGTAGACCTGGCCACGCTTTCAGGGATTTACGGAACGCTGATGGGCTTTTTCCATGGCGCGCGGATCATGGAACATGCCGGATTCCCGGTTGATAAGTACGCGGGACTGCTGACAGGGATCCTCAGCACTTTCGGGGAATTTATCAAGTACGAAGGGCAACTGGTGCATGAGAATCGCTTTGTCAAAACAGAAAGTCCGCTGAGTATTTCCGTAGATGCATCGGCGAGGATACAGGAGCAGGCCAGAGATGCGGGCATCAACAGCGCTTTCCCGGATTACCTGGCGGGGATGTTCCGTCGCGCGGCGGACATGGGGCTGGCAGACGAAGAATTGTCGGCGATGATCAAGGTTTTGCGGGTTTGATGTTTGGGCTTCGCTTCGCCCGGGAAGGCGGTCGTTATCCGGAATGGCAGGTATCGCCGCCTTCCTGGTTTTTTGGGGTATGGCCAGATTACTTTCGGCCGGTTTCGGCCAGTTTCGGGAGGCATTAAATACCGTTCATCTATAAAATCGAAAAACGCAGTTCCGGTCGGGGATGAGGTGCTTTCCGGGAAGAATGGGACAGTGGGCGATGGGGGGAGACCTGGGGCCGGGAGGCTGAAATGCTGACTGGGAGCGGTGGAAGGTGGGTCCGGAAGCGCAAAACGGGGGTTGGGGGAAGCCGAAGGTAGCGGTAAATGGCGGCGGAAAATATGTGAAGACCGGTGACGGGAATGTCCGGAACCGGACAGGTCGTAAATAATGGTAAGCACTTACATAAAATCGGTTGGAAGCGTGATGGAATCGGCGGAATTTCGTGGAAACATTACCCAAAATCTGTTCCCCGATGAAGCGTTTTCCTTTACTATTGGTTCGCATTATTTTAAGTTTAACGATAGCCTGGCCGGCAGGATTGCTGGCGCAGGCCGGTGGAGACATCCGCGGGAAGGTTTCCGGCGGCGAAGGTTTCCGGCCGGAAGAGGTGATCGTGCAGTTGCTGAATGCTGCCGATAAGAAACTGGTGAAGATGGAATATGCCGATAAGCAGGGGAATTTCCGTATTCCGGGCGTCCGTGCCGGCAAATACCAGGTGGCGATACAGCACCTGGCTTACCACCGGTACCTGTCTGCCGAGATCGTGCATTCCACCGCGACCGATCTCGGGGAAATCAGGCTGGAGGCCGCTGCCCGGCAGCTCCACGAAGCGAACGTGGTGGCCCGGAAACCTTTGGTACAACAGCAGTACGACAAAACCGTACTGAATGTTGCCGGCTCCATCTCGGCGGCGGGTAGCCATGCGCTGGAAGTGCTCGAGAAAGCCCCGGGTATCACGGTCGATCAAAATGACAACATCGCCATGAGAGGCCGCCAGGGTGTGCTGGTAATGATCGATGGGAAACAGGTGCCCATGTCCGGACAAGACCTCGCCACTTACCTGCGAAGCCTCAATGCCGCGCAGATAGACCGGATCGATCTCATCACCAATCCCTCCGCGAAATATGATGCTGCCGGCAACGCGGGTATCATCGATATCCGGCTTAAAAAAGGCAGGAACAACGGCACCAACGGCACGGTGGGGCTCAGCCTTGGCCAGGGTGTGTATGCAAAGGTCAATCCCTCGC
This sequence comes from Chitinophaga rhizosphaerae, assembly GCF_003958645.1. Taxonomy (GTDB): domain Bacteria; phylum Bacteroidota; class Bacteroidia; order Chitinophagales; family Chitinophagaceae; genus Chitinophaga; species Chitinophaga rhizosphaerae. The sequence goes on along the minus strand of NZ_RXLO01000001.1, from coordinate 761,774 downwards.
TGAGTATCAACCATCGCAAAGGTCCGCTCAATTATTTCGCATCCTATAATTTGGGCCATCGCCGCGATTACAACGATCTCAACATCCACCGGAAATTCTTCACCAAAGAAGGCGCGGAAACCGGCGGCAACGACTACGATAACTTTTTCGGATTCCGGTTCAATACACATAACGCCCGCGGCGGCATGGATTATCAGCCGAATTCCCGTACCACGCTCGGCTTCGCTGCCAACGCGGTTATCAATGACGGGATCGTCCGTTCGGACAGCAAGGCGCAGTCGTTCGACGCCGCCCAATCGCCCGCGGGGCGGTTCAACACCCTGGGGAACAACAATCTCCACCGCCGTAACTACAGCTTCAATCTCAATTTCCGTCGCCAGTTGGATACCGCCGGCCGTGAATTAACGTCGGATCTCGACTATGCGCGGTATACCAGTTGGGAGTACCAGAACTATCGAACTGCCTACCTGGATGCGGACAATGCCCCCGCGCGGCAGGATTTTCTGCTGTTCGGGGATCTGGGCGGCCGGCTCGACATCTACTCCGTAAAAGTGGACTACGTTCACCCCATAAAAAGATGGGGGATGAAGCTGGAAGGCGGTATCAAAAGCAGCTGGGTGCGTACCGATAACGATGTACGCTTTTTCGACCGCAGCGATGGCGGGTATAAACTGGACGAAGGAAAGAGCAACCGGTTCATATACAAGGAGAACATCAACGCGGCCTATCTCAACGGCTCCGGAAACAGGAAGAAGTTAAGCTGCCAGTTTGGTCTGCGGTTAGAGCAAACCCTTGCCAATGGCCGCCAGGTGATTCATGAAGAAACCTTCGACCGCGACTATGTACAACTTTTTCCCAGCGGATACCTGGGGTACAAATTCAATGACCGGCACGACGTGGGCGTTACCCTGAGCCGGCGCATCGAGCGGCCTTCGTACCGCGAGCTCAATCCTTTCCGCGTTTTCCTGGACCCGCTGACATCTTCGACCGGGAACCCCGCGCTTCGGCCTGAGATCACGGCGTCTTATGAGCTGGTGTACGCTTTCCGCGAAATCTATACTGCCAAAGCCGGCTACAGCCGAACGAAGGACAACGTGCTCTCCGTGCTGGCGCCCGACGTGGAGCCGAACACCGTATTGCAGACGAACCGTAACCTCGCGCGGTATGATTATTACCATTTGACGGTAGGTGTGCCGGTGAATTCCATCAAATGGCTGAACAGCAGCAATACGGTGGTGGCATATTACGGGCTTTACCGCGGGAAGCTGGTTGATACTGAGCTGAATGAAGGCCGGGTGGTGTTCAATTTCAACACGAGCAATACGATCACCCTCGATCCTAAAACAACGATGGAGGTGAACGGCAATTTCCAAAGCCGCAACTGGTACGGGTTCCTGGATATCGCCAGCAACTGGCAGCTCGGTATTGGCGCCCAGCGACAGTTCTGGGAGCGGAAAGGGTCGCTCAAACTGAATCTGAGCGACGTTTTCCTGACCGGACGGGTGAAAGCGTTCACGAAACTGACCGGCTATTCGGAAGCTTTTCGCCAGTTCCGGGACACGCGGGTGCTGACGATGACATTTAACTACCGCTTCGGTGGCCAGCAGCAGGGCGGGCCACGCCGGCGGACTGGTGGGGCGGAAGAAGAGAAGCGTCGCGCGAATTGAGCATGGCTTGCAGCCGCAGGCATGGATTCACCAAAATTCAGCTACCGGTCGGCATGTTTATTTGCGCAGTGCACATCCATCACGTTATCATGAAACGACATCCCGGAGCCGGCGCTGCCGGTTCCGGGCATATGGTACGACATTCCGCCGCGGGAGCCGCACAGGAATTTTTGGAAAATACTGTCGTAACCCCTAAAAAGGGATATTTTTAAGGCATGAATATCGTCCACGAACTGGAAGAACTTGCATTGGCGACCCGCCTGAAAAGGCTGGGAGAGCGCCTGTCCCAGGATGTCAGCCGGATTTACAGGGAATCTTCCCTGGATTTCGAAGCGCGGTGGTTCCTGATCCTGGAACTACTCAGCCGGAAGAAAACAATGGGGATCACCGAGATTTCGGATGCCCTGCAAATCAGCCATCCCGCCGTTGTGCAACTGGCAGACCAAATGCTGGAACACGGCCTGATGAAAGCTTCGCCCGATCCGCGTGATGCCCGCCGGCGCCTGCTTTCGCTCAGCGCCGGTGGCAAAAACATGTACAAACGCATCGGGCCTATGCTGCAAGTCATCCGGGAAGAAAACCGCAAATGGTTGCAGCAGTCTTCCGGCGATCTGCTCCGCATCCTGGGAGACCTGGAGATCGCGCTAGACGATAAAAGCATGTATCAACGCATCCGGGAAGGCCTGTCCGGAGAGGGTTAAACAGGCATCAGTACCAGGAGCCCGGTTTGCATCCGTCCAGTGTCTGAAAACTCCTGCGGGTCCAATTACCCGATTGGTGTCAGGCATCTACGGCATCCTGGGAAAAGCTGCGAGGCCGGTAATCCGGTTCATATCAGGCCGGCACCGCATCCACCGCTTCCTGGATCTCCCTGATCACGATCTTTTTCTGCTTCATCATCGCCTGGGCTGCACGGGTAGCGCGTTCCTTGTTGGGGTCAGACATCAGTTTCGTCAATTCTTCCGGCACCACCTGCCATGAAAGCCCGAACTTATCTTTCAGCCAGCCGCACATGCTTTCCTGGCCGCCGTCAGCCGTTAATTTATCCCAATAACGGTCCACCTCTTCCTGCCCCTTGCACCGGATGCTCAGGGATATCGCTTCCGTGAAAGGAAATTGAGGCCCGGCATTCAGTGCCTGGAACCGGGACCCGAACAGCTCGAATTCCGCCGTCAGGAGCTTCCCGGCATTGGGGCCTCCCCATTCACCATAATGACTCTTGCTCAACATCTTGAAATCCGGGAACACGGTTTCATAGAAAGCCAGCGCCTCGTCGGCATTGAAGTTGAACCATAAACAGGGAGTGATCTTTTGCATAATATCAGGTTTTAAGCGTTGAGGAATAACAACACTACAAACCTAGTCAGATTCCCGACAGCAAACCCTGTGCAAACGCGACAAACTATGGGCGAATTGCGACAAGATGCACCTCCGCCACTACATAATGCTATCATAATATTCCCTTGATTTTCCGGTAATATGGGCGGCCTACCTTACGCAGGAACTGTCACCCAATCCTGCCGAATATGAATATCCTGGAATTGATGGACGCGTTGGATAAAACGCTTTTCACATTCATTCATGCCGATGCGTCGTCTCCTTTGCTGGACGGAGGTATGAAGCTGCTGCGCAATGCCCTCACCTGGATCCCGCTGTACGCATTCGTACTGTACTGGGTCCTGCGCCACCAGCGGAAATACGCCGCACAATTCATCCTCATGACCATTGTCTGCTTCGCGATTACCGATTACGGCAGCGCCAGCATCCTGAAACCTTTGTTCGCGCGGATCAGGCCGTGTTTTGACCCGGATTTGCAGGGGAAGATCCGGGGATTGATCGATTGTGGCGGACAATTTTCCCTTCCATCGTCGCACGCATCCAACCACTTCGGCCTGGCCACTTTCTGGTTCATGGCGGTGTGCCGTTTGGAAGGAAAGCGCTGGAACCTCCTGTGGTTGTGGGCCTTCGCGGTTGGCTACGCCCAGATATATGTTGGCAAACATTTCCCGTTCGATATCATCGCCGGCGCCGTATACGGAGCTGCCGTAGGCGCGGCGTGCGCCTATTTCTTCGACCGCTGGTTCGTGCGCGAATCGCGCCGCGTCCATTACCAAATGCAACCGGAATATGGATTATAGTTTCACTGGCAGCACGTTTCCCGTTCGCGCGAAACGTACCGGTTTACAGGAAATTTCAGGGGCGAACGGTATGGATTTCAGGCTGCTGATGGCGTTGGCCGTGCTCGTCAATTTCAGCGGGATGTTCGTGACAGTCATGGGGCCGGACGGGGCGCTGTACGCGTCCATCGCCAAAACCATGGCGCAACACAACGATTACATCCGTTTGTTCGCGGAAGGGAGGGATTGGCTCGACAAGCCGCACTTCCCGTTCTGGATGGCCGCGTTTTCCTTTCAACTTTTCGGGTATGCGACCTGGGCCTATAAATTGCCGGCCGTCCTGTTTCTCATGATGGGCGCGATTTATACGTACCGCCTGGCGAAATCGCTGTACAACGGTGAGGTAGCGTGGTGGGCCACGGCGATATTACTGACGGCCGGGCATACCGTCATTTCCAACACCGATGTGCGTGCGGAACCATACCTCACGGGCGCCATTATCGCCAGTGTGTTCCATTTTTACAGGGCACGGTCGGGGAAGGGATTCGGGCACCTGGCAGCGGGCGCGTTGTTCGCTGCCGTAGCGGTCATGACCAAAGGGCCGTTCGCGCTCATTCCCATCGCAGGGGCGATCGGCGGGGAATTGATCATCAAAAAGGACTGGCGGGCACTTTTTCATTTCCGCTGGATGATCGCCGCAGCACTCACGTTCCTCTTCATACTTCCCGAATTGTATTGCCTCTACGTCCAGTTCGACGCGCACCCGGAAAAAACGGTTTTCGGCAGAACGGGCGTCTCGGGCATCCGGTTTTTCTTTTGGGACAGCCAGTTCGGGCGCTTCCTCAATACCGGGCCCATCAAGGGAAAGGGCGATCCTGCTTTTTACCTGCACACGGTCTTATGGGCGTTTTTACCCTGGTCGGTACTGCTGTATGCGGCGGTGGTGAATAAAATCAGGAAGGGATGGACGCGCGTTTCTCAAACGGAATGGCTAACGGTGGCAGGCGCGTTGCCTTGCTTTATCGTGTTTTCGCTATCGAAATTCCAGCTGCCGCATTATCTCAATATCCTCTTCCCGTTTTTCGCCATTTTGACGGCGCAGTATGTGCTGAACGGCCGGACGGAAGGTGGGAGGAAGTTCATCCGCATCACGCAGACCGTTTTCACGATCCTGCTGCCCGTGGCGGCAATCGCCATCCACCTGCTGTTCCGGCCCGGACAAACGCCGGCGTTGCTGGTGCTGGTGATAGGAGGGATTGTGGTCATGGCGCGCCTGCGGCCGTTGCTGAAGAAAAGCGAATCCGTGCAGTATTTGCTCGTGCGGACGATGGTGGCGGCCGTGCTGGTGAATTTTTATCTCAACCTCGTTTTCTATCCGGCTTTATTGAAATACCAATCCGGCAGCGAAGCGGCTTTCGTGGCTAACCGGCAATTCCCCGCCGCGAAGGTCGTGCAGTTGCAAACCGGCGAATACAACCATGCGCTGGATTTTTATCTCCGTTCGCCCCTTCAAACGATCCATCAGCTGGGCGATACGTCGCATTTGACGGGCGGCCCCTTACTGCTGTTCGCCGACGTAAACGCCATGGCGGGATCGGGCCTGAGCCCCGTGCAGACTTTCGGGCATATCCATGTCAGCAAGCTTAGCATCAAGCAGGTAAATGCGCGCACGCGGCAAAAAGACGTGCAGCATTTCGGTTTGTATCTTTTACGTAGATAGGGGAATGTGAAGATCAGACATCGAGGAGCACGGCCACGAGGAGGCTGTATCCCTTCATATGCATGCGCAGATGGCGCAGGGCGAAAGTGATCTGGTTTTCCACGCTGCGGCGGGAAATGTTCAGTCTTTCCGCGATTTCCTGGTTGGTAAGATGTTGTTCCCGGCTCAGTAAAAATATTTCGCGGCAACGTTTGGGAAGATCGTTCATATGCCGCCCGATGAGTTCCCTCACCCGCAATTCCGCCAATTTTTCTTCGGCGCCGTTCACGATACTGCCGGAAATTCCTTCCATAATATCTGTTTCTACAGTTGTTTCCGGTGATGCGGCCCTGGCGCGGAGGGCTTTATAGACATGATACCGGGTGGCGGTCATGATATAGGAACGGAAGTCCCGGATCTGGAGGGTTTCCCGCTTCAGCCAGAGATTGAGGAAAATGTCGTGCGCTACGGTCTCGCTCGCTTCCCGGTCTTGCAGCAGGCGGAAGGCCGAACGGTAAAGCGCGCCGCCGTAGCGGTCGAACAGTATCCTGTACGCCCTCCTGTCGTGTTGCCTTACTCCCAGCCACAAAACGGCATCCGCCGCATTCGCATCGATCGTGTTCATGCCCCAAAGTTGGTCGAATAATTAAAAAAGCCCGCGTTAAATAATTATGAATGAGGGTGATGGATGAGCAGTCTTCCCGCGGCAATGATTCCCGATGACGGCAAAATACAATTTTTTCAAAAAGTATGTGTGTGCGGATGGATAAACGGCTCTATATAGGAAAGCAGGCCATCTATGTTATCGAAAAACGAATTCATCGCACTGTACGAAAAGTCGCTCCGGGGAGAATGTACCCCCCGGGAGCAGGAACTCCTGCGGTCGTATAAGGATGACTTTGAATGGGTGGACGGCCAGTGGGACGATGCGCTCCAGCAGGAGTCTGTCTACGCCCGCCTGCAGGATTCCATTTCCCGCGAAGAAAAGGTCAAACGCCTATTCCCCTGGAAAAAGCTCGCCGCCGCTGCCGCGGTGCTCCTTGCCGCAGGGGCCGCTTTCTTCCTCCTTCGGCCTCATCAACGAAATGCACCGCTCGCAGATAAAACCGTTGCGGTGGATTCTGTCCAGCAGCATATCGTTCCCGGTTCCAATAAAGCCGTGCTCATCCTGGGCGACGGCAGCGAAATTGCCCTGGGAGATGCCGGTTCCGGCCAGATCGCCCGGCAAGGCGGCGCCCTCGTGCAGAAAACCGCCGATGGACAAATCATCTATTCCGGCGATGGCGAAGTGCCGGCGGAGCCTGTTTTCCATACCATCGCCATTCCGCGCGGCGGGCAATACGACCTTACTCTCCCGGACGGTACCCGCATCTGGCTCAATGCGGCTTCCCGGCTGCGATTCCCGGCTGTTTTCGATGGTCCGGAACGGACCGTGGAGCTGGACGGTGAAGCCTATTTCGAAGTGGCCCGCAACGAGCGCCAGCCTTTCCGCGTCAAAGCCCGCGGCCTGGAGGTGGACGTGCTCGGGACACATTTCAACGTAATGGCGTATGCCGACGAGCCCGCTATCCAGACTACCCTGCTCGAAGGCAAGGTGCGCCTCAGCGGCGGCGGAGCCGCCGTGGTGCTGAAGCCAGGGCAGCAGGGCCGGTTCACGGAAGGGCAGCGGATCCAGGTGCGCAGCGCAGACCTGGAACAGGCCATGGCCTGGAAGAACGGGATGTTCGTTTTCAACGACGAGCCGCTGCCGTCCATCATGCGGAAAATTTCCCGCTGGTATGATGTGGACGTGCGCTTCCGCGATCCGGGCACCACGATTTCATTCGCCGGCTCCATTTCCCGTTTCAAAAACGTGCAGGATGTGCTGCATATGCTTTCCCTCACCGGCACCGTGCAGTTCCGCGTGGAAGGCAACACCATTCAAGTCATGAACTAGCAAAATTCAATATACACGCGTCAACCAGCTTTAACTACTAAGAACAATCTGTAAACGTATGAAATCTCACGTCTCCACCCCGGGGAAGCGACAGCTATTGCCCGGAAAGGCCCGCAGGGTGATCCGTATCACGGCGGCCCTGGTGCTGTTCCTGTCCCTGCAGGCCGCCGCGGCCGCCTATGCGCAGAAGATCACGCTGTCGGAAGACAGGACCACGCTCCGCGAAATCTTCCGCCAGATCAAGGCGCAGGCAGGTTACAATTTCCTTTTTAACACCGAAATGCTCGAAGATGCATTGCCCGTTTCGGTACACGTCCGCAATGCCGACATCGAAACGGTACTGGCCAAGTGTTTCGAAGGCCAGCCGCTGACTTACACCATTAACCAGAACACCATCGTGGTGCAGCGCAAATCGGTCGAGAAGGCCGATATCGGTGGAAAGGTGACCGACGAAAAAGGCGCTCCCGTTCCCGGCGCCCGTGTCTGGAACCAGACCACCAATCAATCCGTCATCACCAACGAAAAAGGCGAATTCCGCATCGCCGCTTCGGAAGGGGATAAGCTGGTGGTGAAAATGATGGGGTATGAAGACGTGGCATTCACGGCCGACGGGCGCAGCTCCTTCTCCTTGTCCATCAAACCCTCCACCACCGCGCTCGACGCAGTAGTGGTAGTAGGCTACGGCACCCAGAAGAAAGCGAACCTCACCGGCGCGGTGAGCACCGTTACCAGCGAAGATTTCGCCGGCCGCCCGGTTACTTCGCCCACGGCGGCGCTGCAGGGCACCATGCCCGGCGTTACCTTCCAGAGCGCATCCGCGCTTCCCGGCGGAGGCGATAACACTACCAAAATCCGCATCCGCGGCATCGGGACGCTCAACGATCCCGATCCGCTCGTGGTGGTAGACGGTATCCCCGGCGGCAACCTGAACATCCTCAACCCAGACGATATCGAAACGGTCACCGTGCTCAAAGACGCGGCCTCTTCCTCCATTTACGGGGTGCGCGGCGCCAACGGCGTCATCCTCGTGACTACCAAAAAAGGAAAAGGCAACGCCAAACCTTCGCTCACGTATGCCAATTATTTCGGTCTCCAGACGCCGACCGCATTGCCGAAATTCCTCGGTTCCGTGGATTACATGACCTTGCAGAACGAAGCCAAAGTGAACGCAGGGCAGAATCCCACGTTTACCGACGCGCAGATCGAAACCGCCCGCAACGGCTCCGATCCCAACTATTTCGCCAATACCAACTGGATCGACGAAATCTACAAATCCAGCGCCCCGCAGCAGAGCCACATGCTCAACCTTTCCGGCGGCGCCAATAATACCAGTTATTATCTGTCCTATTCGTATTTGAAACAGGGCGGCCTCGTAACGGGCGACAACTTCTCCGCCAAGCGCCACAACGTGCGCCTGCGCGTGAACACGACCGTATTCGACATCCTCCAGCTGGATGCCAACATCGGTTACGTAGACCGGCTGAACAGCGGTTCCAGCGCGGGTGTGGACTTCAACGCGGGCCCGCTTTATTCCGCCCACCAGATTTCCCCGCTCATTCCCGTACGTTTCACCAACGGCAGCTGGGGATACCACGGCGGTTCGCAGAACCCGATCGCCATTACGACAGACGGAGGAACCAATAGATTCGCGTCGCAGGAGATCACCGCCAACTTGCAGGGTACGCTGAACATTACGAAGGAGTTCCGGCTGCGTGCGCAGTACGGCCTCGTGAAGTACAACTCCTTCCGCGAGATCTTCTCCAAAACCATCAACTATTACAGCCCGGTAGATAATTCGCTCATCTATCAATCCAACTATCCCAACAAGATCGACAACCGCGACTATACCGGATTGTACCAGACGATCATCGGGATGGCCGAATACGAGAAAACCTTCCACGGCGGTCATTACCTGAAAGGCATGTTGGCCGCGTCTGCGGAAGAAAATGTGAGCCGCAACTTCAGCGCCACCCGCACTAACCTGCCTACGCAGGAAGTGGGATCCATCAACCTCGGCACCCTCAACCAGCTAAATAATTCGGACGCCGCGCAAAACGCGCTGCAATCGCTCTTCGGCCGTTTGAACTATGTGTACAACGATAAATACCTGCTGGAAGGGAACTTCCGGTACGACGGCTCCACCCGCTTCGCCGGGCCGGTGCGCTGGAACTGGTTCTTCTCCGGTTCCGCCGGATGGGTGTTTTCCAACGAGCCCTTCTTCGAAAGGCTGAAACACGTCATCAATTTCGGTAAAGTGCGCCTGTCGTACGGTACGCAGGGGAACGACAAGGTGGGAGACGATTTCGCTTACCTGTCCATCATCAACTCCGTTGCCACCATGCCTATCGGCAACGTACTGACCGTAGGCTACCGCCAGACGGGCGTTCCCAACGAACTGCTCACCTGGGAATCCGTCGTGAAGCAGGACGTGGGCATCGATCTGGCCATGCTGAATAACCGGCTCACCGTTACGGCGGATTACTTCATCAATAATACCAACGACATCCTCCTGAAAGTGCCCCTGCCCGACGTGCTCGGTCTGCGCGGTTCGTACCCGGCACAGAACGCCGGTAAAGTGCGCAACCAGGGATGGGAATTCATGGCCGGCTGGCAAGACCGGGTGAACGACTGGTCGTACGGCGCCAACTTCAATATCTCCGACGTCCGCAATAAGGTGGTGAGCCTCGGCAACGCCCCCAGCACGCCCGGAGAGCGCATCCGCATGGTGGGTTACCCCATCGACGCGTATTACGGGTATGTGGCCGAACGCATTTCGCAGGTGTCTGACTTCAAATACGACGACGTTACCGGCAAATACACGCCGTTGTTCCCGTATAACAAGAGCTTCCCCATGCAGCCCGGCGACCTCATCTACCGCGATCTGAACGGAGACGGTGAAATTACCCCGGCGGCCGACCGCGAAGTGATCGGCAACTCCATTCCCCGGTACACCTATGGTTTCAAAGGGAACGTGGGCTATAAGGGGATCGACCTGAGCTTCTTCCTGCAGGGCGTAGGCAAGGCGGATGGATTCATTTCCGGCGCGGCCCGTCACGCTTTCATCAACGAAAGCTCCAACCCGCAGGAAATCCACCTCGACCGCTGGACGCCGCAGAACACCGACGCTACCTATCCACGCCTCGCCTACGGCTACACGTACAACCAGCAGCTGTCTACCTTCTGGCTGGAAAACGCATCGTACCTCCGCCTGAAGAACGTGCAGGTGGGATATACGCTGCCCGGCCACCTGACCCGCCGCATCCGCGCGGAAAAGATCCGGTTCTATTGCTCCGCCGATAACCTGTTCACGAAAACAGACTTCTTCTATGGATACGATCCCGAAACGCCCCTTACCCTCGGCGGTTATTATCCGCAGGTGAAGACGTTCGTATTTGGTTTAAATGTCAATTTCAAATGATCATGAAAAGGATTTTTCTCAGCATATCCGCCATCCTGCTTATCACTGCCACCGGTTGCCGCAAGGATTTCCTGGACCGAAACCCGCAGGACGCGATTTCCGACGAAACGTTCTGGCAGAACGAAGAGCAGCTGACGCTGGCCATCAACGCGCTCTACGCCAACGTGAAGAATAACAATACCATCGCCATGGACCAGATGGGCGACAACTCCATCAATTCCTCCACGGGCGACGCATACCGCATTTTCGGAAGCGGCAACTACGATTCCGATCTGTCGTCGGTAAACGCCGAATGGGTGTCCCAATACTCCGGCATCCGCGACTGCAACGCTTTCCTGGCCAACTATCACCGTGCCAAAGGCGTGCCCGAAGCTACGCTGAACCAACTGGTGGGTGAGGCCAAAACCATCCGTGCGTACATGTACATGAACCTGGTGATGTACTTCGGCGACCTGCCGCTGGTAACGGAGCCTTTGAACATTACGGAGCTCTACGGCCCGAGGAATTCCAAAAAGGAGATCGTCGATTTCATCCTCAGCGAGCTGGAAGAAGCCGCCGGCCTCATGCAATCGGCTATCATGACCGGCCCGAAACTCGGCCGCATGAACAAAGGCGCCGCGCTGGCCCTCAAAGCCCGCATGGCGCTGTATGACGACCGGTTCGCCGATGCGGAAGACGCCGCCAAACGGGTGATGGACATGAACGTGTACCAGCTCTATTCCACCGGCCGGCCGGCAGAAGATTATTACAATTTCTTCACCTGGAAAGGAAAACTCGCCAACGGCGCCAACAAGGAAACGATCATCGCCCGCATTAACCTGCTGGACGTGAGCATGCACAACATCAGCCGCGAAACGCAGGTGCCCGACCAGTCGAGCCGCTACAACCCGACGAAGTCGCTGGTAGATGCATATCTCTGTGCAGACGGGCTTCCCATCACGCAATCGCCCACCTACAGGGAAGATACCTATGCCGATATCTTCGAAAACCGCGATCCCCGCATGAAGATGACCATCCTGGCGCCGGGCTCCAAATGGGGCGGCAAGCGCGATGGCAATCCGCAGAATACCGATATCACCACCTTCACCGCGCCGAAGTTCCTGGCCGACAAACAGGGTTGTGTGACGATCACCGGGTATTATTACACCAAATACGTGGAAATCCCCGCAGTGGCTCTCGTTACCCGCGATGCCAACGATATTCACGTGTTGCGGTATGCCGAAGTGCTGCTCACCTGGGCGGAGGCACGCTTCGAGCTGGGCAAGCTCACCCAGGGCGATATCGATATTTCCATCAACAAGCTCCGCGAAAGGGTGGGCATGATGCCCATGACGCTGTCGTTCCTGGCGGCCAACGGGCTGGACCTGCGCACGGAGATCCGCCGCGAGCGCCGCATAGAACTGGCGCGCGAAGGTGGCCGCTGGTACGATATGGTGCGGTGGAAAGAAGGGGACAAGCTGGCGGCAGACGTGAAGGGGATGAAGAAATCCCTCGCGCTGGTGCCTTCCCACGTCGCTAATTTCAAGACCGACGCCGAAGGGTACATCATTGTGATGAGCGGCCGCCAATTCGTGGCGCCGAAGCATTACCGCTTCCCCGTTCCCCTGTTACAAATTCAGCGGAACCCGAACCTGGCGCCGCAGAACCCGGGCTGGGAATGATCTTTCTGACAAAAAAGACCGCATAACATGAAATTCATACTGTCTGCATTCATCCTGGCAGCCTGCGCGCAAAACGGCCCGCAGGCCGCCCCCGGGCCGAAGCCCGCCGCTACGGGCGATACGCTCCGTGTCATGACGTACAACATCCACCACTGCAACCCGCCCACCAAACCCGGCGTCGTCGACGCAGACGCCATCGCCGACGTGGTGCGGGCCCAGCAGCCCGATGTGCTGGCCCTGCAGGAAGTGGACGTGCGTACCCAGCGCTCCGGTAACATCGACCAGGCGGCCCTGCTGGCCCAAAAAACGGGTATGCAGGTGTATTTCGGTAAAGCCATCGACCACGACGGCGGTGAATACGGCGTAGCCATCCTGTCGAAGTACCCGCTGCGGAACGGGCGGACGGTCAGGCTGCCCGAAACGTCGAACCCCGCTGCGGAAGACCGGGTGGTAGCCCTTGCCGACATCACTTTCCGGAACGGGAAGAAGCTCACCATCGGCAGTACCCACCTGGATGTTAGTACTCCTGCCAACCGGGATGAACAGGTGGCGGCCCTGAACCGCCTGGCGGACACGCTGGCCCTGCCGCTGGTACTTTCCGGCGACCTCAATACCACGCCATCCACCAATGCATTTGCCACATTGCTGGAGAAATACCGGCCTTCCTGTACCGATTGCGGCTACACGATCCCCGTCATCAACCCCAAAAGGGTGATCGATTTCGTGCTGGCTACGAAGAAAAGCGGATGGGCGCCGGTACGCTCCGAAGTGATCAACGAACCTTACCCCTCAGACCACCTGGCCGTTGTAGCCGAGTGGATCGTGAAATAACCGCACGTAACGGAAATCATGCCCCGAAAACGACATCCCGCCCTTACCCGGCGGCGATGTCGTTTTTTTATGCGCGAAATCTTTATTTTTGTGTAGGGAAGGGCCGCGCTGGATGTTGAAAACCCTTATCCATGGCTGGTTCTGAAATTCTGGCATCCCTTTTGATTTACGGGGTTGTAACAGTAACCAAAAGGGCCCCGACGCATTTCCGGAACGATGAATATAACCTACTGACAGACGAAACCGAATAATCAATGAACGAAGGCCCCTTCACCGATGGAAACGAACTCATATGCATTACCGACGCTTCCGGGCTTTATGGTTGTGTGGTGTCTTGACAGTGCTATGCTCCGCCAGGAGCTTCGGTCAGCTCAGGCACATCCGGCAACTGCAGCAATCGCTTCTTACCATCCAGGATAGCCTGGCGTATACAGATGCGCTGGCCGAACTGGCTGATTATTACCATTACCGGCAATGGGACAGTGTTTTATATTACACCAACCAGGCCATGGGCATCGCCGAACGCCATGGGTACGAACGCGGCATCGCCGCGGCGCTCACGGGCAAAGGCGTTTATTTCATGACCCGCAACAACTATCTTTCCTCGCGTTACAATAACGACGCGTTACGGTTATACCGGAAAATGGGGGATAGCGTCAGGGTATCGCTGTTGCTTAATAATATCGCCATTAACTTCATTTTCGACGGTAACTATGCCAAATGCGTCGCCAAATTATATGAAGCGGAACGGGTAGCGCGCTCGGCACCCAAAGACAGCATCCGCTCCATCGCCCTGCTCAATCTCATCGATATCGATACTACGCTCACCAAGCGCCAGAGAGACTCCATGCTCGTGCTGGCACGGCGTTGCGCGGAAAAATGGAAGGATGAGGTGATGCTCAATTACTGCCATCAGCTGGAGGCGAAAAGACTGATAAATGCAGGAGGCGGAAACGAGGGGCTGCAAGATTTCCTGGCGCTGCTGGCGGATGCGGACAACAAAGGGAACCTCAATTTCGTGTCGTTCCTCCACCACGATATCGGCAAGATGATCCTGGAAGCCGGGGGCGACAGTACATTGGCGATGCAGCATTTTACCGAGGGGTTCGAGATCGCGCAGCGGCAGAAATTCTCTTACGTAGCCAGCCTCCTGCTACCGGAATTGATGAGCCTTGCGGAAGCCCGGGGAGACACCGCCCTGGCGCTGCACTATGCGCAGATGGCACTGGCGCAGAACGCGGAAGCTGCCACCGAATTGCAGTCTTCCGGATTCACTTATTTCGATTATGTGCTCAACGAGCGCAATCTCCGGGAATCGCAGGCGCACCAGGCGGCCCAGAAACGGACGATTTACCTGTTGATATTGCTGACGATCGTAACCGGCGGGCTGCTGTTCTTCCTGTACCGGTCCCAGTCGCAGACCCGGAAAATGGCGCGTATCCAGCAGGAGCTGCGGGAGAAGACCGAAGAGCGCAACCGCGAGCTGGAAGATTGGGACCAATTCCACAGCATGCTCATTTCCGTAATGGCGCACGACTTGCGGGCGCCGTTCTCCAGCATCATCACTATTTCGCAACTGTTCGAAATGGCGCATGACCTTACGCCGCAGGAAATCGAGGGAATGATGGCCAGTCTGAAGAAAACCTCGGAAGACAGTATCCGCTTCATGGAAGGGCTCCTGTCCTGGATCAGTGCCAAGCGCAAGGGCGGGAAATTCCAGTCGGAATCGTTTAAGCTGGAGGATGTTATGCGGGATGCCAACCGTTTTTACAGCCTGGCGCAGGAAGAAAAGAAAGTGCACCTGGTGCTGGACGAAAGCCTGGAAGGACAGGAAGTGTTCGCGGAAAAGAACATGCTCGGTTTCATCTGCCGCAATATCCTCAACAACGCCACCAAATATGCCGCAAAAGGCAAACCCATCGTGGTGCGCGCTTACGCGGAGGGAGACAGCCTCGTTACCGCGATCACCAACTACGGCAAGGAGCTCAGCGAAGCGGAAATCCATAAAATATTCCATCCCGATCAGAAAAGCATGGCCACGAAAGACGGCCTTAAAGGCGCCGGCATCGCCATGATCATCAGCCAGGACATGCTCGAGCGCATGCATGGCCGCATCTGGGCGGAAAGCGAGCCCGGCATCGGCACCACCTTTTATTTTGCACTGCCGCGGAATATATCTACCGGGAAAACGGTGGCGGTATAACCCTTCCAACAAAAAAAATCCCGCACAAAAGCCGAAGCCTCCGTGCGGGACGATATTTCCAAAAAAATTCGATTACAGTTGCGCCAGCACCTGGTCGCCCATGGCGGCGGTACCCAGGATTTTCTCTTTGGGCGTTTTCGCATCGGCGATGTCTCCGGTGCGGAAACCAGCTTTCAGCACTTTGTCTACCGCTTCGATCACCGCGTCCGATTCCGCTTTCATGCCGAACGAAATGTCGAGCAGGAGGGCGGCGGAAAGGATGGAGGCGAGCGGGTTGGCGACGCCTTTTCCGGTGATGTCGTGCGCAGAGCCGTGGATGGGCTCGTATACGCCCGTGCCGTCGCCGATGGAGGCGGAGGCGAGCATGCCCATGGACCCTGCGATCTGCGATGCTTCGTCGGTGAGGATGTCGCCGAACAGGTTGGCGGTCACCACCACGTCGAAACGTTTCGGGTCTTTGATGAGCAGCATGGCGGTGGCGTCCACGAACTGGTGTTCCACTTCCACGTCGGGGTATTCCGGCGCGATTTTCTGGATTACTTCGCGCCAGAGGCGGGAAGTTTCAATTACGTTCGCTTTATCTACGGAGCAGAGTTTTTTGCGGCGGGTGCGGGCGGCTTCGAAAGCTTTCCGGGCGATGCGCTCCACTTCGAAACGGCTGTATTCGGCGATGTCGTATGCGGTGTCGCCATTGTTTTTACGGCCTTTTTCACCGAAGTAGATGTCGCCGGTCAGCTCCCGGAAGAAGAGGATATCCGCGCCGCGGAGAATTTCCGGTTTGATGCTGGAAGCTTCCAGCAGCTCGTCGAACAGTTTGATGGGGCGCAGGTTGGCGTAAAGGCCGAGTTCCTTGCGCATTTTGAGCAATCCCTGTTCGGGGCGTACTTTGGCGGAGGGATCGTTGTCGTATTTGGGATGGCCTACGGCGCCGAAGAGCACGGCGTCTGCCTTGTGCATCTTCTCCAGGGTTACTGCCGGCAGCGGGTCGCCGGTGGCTTCGATGGCTGCGTGGCCCACCAGTGCGTCGTCGTAAGTAAAAGTATGGCCGAACTTCGCGGCGATCCTGTCCAGTACTTTCTTGCCTTCGGCAGTTACTTCCTGCCCGATCCCGTCTCCGGGAACGATTAATATATGCTTTGTTGCCATTCGGTTGTGATGGGTTTAAAGTAAGTTCAGCATTTTTTGCGTGGCCTTGATGGCGGAAACGGTCTGATCGCTGTCGAGCCCGCGGGTCTTGAATTCCCGCTGCCCGGTAACCTGCCAGGTGATGACGGTTTCGCAGAGTGCGTCCGTTTTACCGCCGGGCGGGATGCGCACGGTGTAATCGGTCAGCTGCGGCAGTTCTTCTTTCCGTTTTTTATAGACTTTTTTCAGCGCGTTCATGAAAGCATCGTACTGCCCGTCGCCCTGCGCGTGTTCTTCATAACTCTCGCCATGAACGCTGATGCGCAGTGTGGCGGAGGGTTTGAGGTGCTTGGCGTGGGTGAGCACATAATCTTCGATATGCACCTTCTGTTCGATGGTGTTGCTGTCGAGGATGTCGGAGATGATGTAGGGCAGGTCTGCCTGTGTCACCATTTCTTTCTTATCGCCCAGTTCGATGATCTTCTGCGTCACTTTCTTCAGATCGGGTTCAGACAGCCGGATGCCCAGCTGCTGGAGGTTGTTCTCGATATTGGCTTTCCCGCTCGTTTTGCCCAGGGCGTATTTACGCTGGCGGCCGAAGCGTTCGGGCATGAGATCGCTGAAGTAAAGTTTGTTTTTCTTGTCGCCGTCGGCATGGATGCCGGCCGTTTGGGTGAAGACGTTTTCGCCTACCACAGGTTTATTGGCGGGAACGCGGATGCCGGAGAACGTTTCCACGAGTTTGCTCACGCCGTAGAGCGATTTTTCGGCCACGCTGGTTTTGACGCCGGGCATGAAATCGTTCAGCACGGCGATGGCGCTGGCGAGGGGCGCGTTGCCCGCTCGTTCGCCCATGCCGTTGATGGTGAGGTGGATGCCGTGCACGCCGGCTTTCACGCCTTCTAAGACGTTGGCGGTGCCCAGGTCGTAATCGTTATGCGCATGGAAATCGAAGTGCAGTTTGGGATAGCGTTCCACGATTTCGGTGAGGTATTGATACGACTCATCGGGTGTGAGGATGCCCAGCGTATCGGGCAGCATCACGCGTTTGACGGGTTGTGTGGCGATGAAATCGAGGTACTGGAACACGTAATCGCGGGAATGGCGCATGCCGTTGCTCCAGTCTTCGAGGTACACGTTCACGATGAGGCCTTTCTTTTTCGCTTTGGCGATCACTTCGGCGATATCGGCGAAATGCTGCTCGGGTTTCTTTTTGAGTTGATGCGTGAGGTGGTTGAGGGAACCTTTGGTGAGGAGGTTCATTACTTTCGCGCCGGTTTCCTGCATCCATTGGATAGACACGTCTCCGTCCACGAACGTGAGCACTTCCACGCGCTCGAGCAGCTTGTTGGCCTTCGCCCATTTGGTGATGGCTTTCACGGCGGCCATTTCCCCGTCAGACACGCGCGCCGAAGCCACTTCGATGCGGTCTGCCTTCACTTCCGTCAGCAGCAGCTGGGCGATGGTCAGTTTTTCCGAAGGGGAAAAAGAGACGCCGCTCGTTTGCTCGCCGTCGCGAAGCGTGGTGTCCATGATCTCAAGATATCGCTGGGCGGGCATTGCTAGTATATGCTTTTGTCGGCGAACGTCCGGATTTCGTCCTTCATCGCCTGTAAATAATCGATATCGTCATAACCGTTCATGAGGTTATGTTTTTTGTAGCTGTTAATGGCGAACGATTCGCTTTCGCCGGTGGCGGCGATGGTGATCAGTTGCTTGTCCAGGTCTACGGTGATTTCGGCTTTGGCGTCTGCCTCGATGGCGAGGAAGATTTTGTCGAGGAATTCCGGGCTTACCTGAACGGGGAGGATGCCGATGTTGAGGGAGTTGTTTTTGAAGATGTCGGCGAAGAAGCTGGACACTACGCAACGGAACCCGTAGTCGTAAATGGCCCAGGCTGCGTGCTCGCGGGAGCTGCCGCTGCCGAAGTTCTTGCCGGCCACGAGGATTTTACCGGAATAGATCGGGTTGTTGAGGACGAAGTCCTGCTTCGGGGAATCGTCTCCGTTATACCGCCAGTCGCGGAACAGGTTATCGCCGAAACCTTTGCGCTCGGTGGCTTTGAGGAAGCGCGCGGGGATGATCTGGTCGGTGTCTACGTTCTCGATGGGCAGGGGCACTGCGGTGCTGGTGAGAACGGTGAATTTATCGTATGCCATTTTTAGATAGTCTCTGTGGTTTGGAAGGAAGTTAAGCGATCAGGTCTCTCGGGTCGGTCACCACGCCGGTAACGGCCGCTGCGGCAGCTACGAGGGGGGAAGCGAGCAGGGTGCGCGCTCCGGGGCCCTGGCGGCCTTCGAAGTTGCGGTTGCTGGTGCTCACGGCGTACTTGCCTGCGGGGATCTTGTCGTCGTTCATGGCCAGGCATGCAGAGCATCCGGGTTGGCGCAGCTGGAAGCCGGCTTCGGTCAGGATGTCGTAAATCCCTTCTTCGCGGATCTGGGCTTCCACGATGTGGGAACCGGGAACGATCCAGGCGGTAACGTGATCGGCTTTCTTGCGGCCTTTCACGATGGAAGCGAAGGCGCGGAAATCTTCGATGCGGCCGTTGGTGCAGGAGCCGATGAACACATAATCGATCTTTTTGCCGAGCATGGCGTCGTTTTCATGGAAGCCCATGTAATCGAGCGATTTCTCATAGCTGGCTTTGCTGCCGCCTGCTTTCGCCGCCGTGGGGATGCGTTGCGAGATGCCTATGCCCATACCGGGATTGGTGCCGTAAGTGATCTGCGGCTCGATGTCGGCCGCCTGGTAATCGTATACCACGTCGAACGTAGCGCCTTCGTCGGTTGTAAGCGTTTTCCAGTAAGCGAGGGCTTTGTCCCAGGCTTCGCCCTGCGGTGCTTTTTCGCGGCCTTTGATATAGGCGAAGGTAGTTTCGTCCGGCGCGATCATGCCGCCGCGGGCGCCCATTTCGATGGACATGTTGCAGACCGTCATTCTTCCTTCCATGCTCATTTCGCGGAACACTTCGCCGGCGTATTCGATGAAATAGCCGGTGGCGCCTGCTGCGGTGAGTTGGGAGATGATATAGAGGACAGCGTCTTTAGGGGTTACGCCTTTACCGAGTTTGCCGTTTACGTTGATGAGCATTTTCTTCGGTTTGGGCTGCATGATACACTGGGAGGAGAGTACCATTTCCACTTCGGAGGTGCCGATGCCGAAAGCGATGGCGCCAAATGCTCCGTGGGTGGAGGTGTGGGAATCTCCGCAGACGATGGTCATGCCGGGGAGGGTGATCCCGTTTTCGGGGCCTACCACGTGCACGATCCCGTTTTTCGGGTTACCGAGGCCCCAGTGGGAGATGCCGTATTTGGCGGAGTTGGTTTCCAGTGCCTTCAGCTGGTTGGCCGACAGGGGGTCCTGTACCGGGAGGTGCTGGTTAATGGTTGGAGTGTTGTGGTCCGCGGTGGCGAAGGTTTTGTTGGGGAACATCACCTGCAGTTTGCGGTTTTCGAGCCCAAGGAAAGCCACGGGGCTGGTAACTTCGTGGATAAAGTGCCGGTCGATGAAAAACACATCCGGCCCGTCTTCGATTTTCCGGACTACATGCGCATCCCATACTTTGTCAAATAATGTAGCGGGTTGTTGGCTCATTTTTTACGATTTATGTAATGTAACTGTAAAATTGTTAAAAAATATTTACATTTTCTCGATTATTTCTGCGGATGGTCTAATCGTGGCGGGGATTTGACATTGCGGTGAGGATTGAAGGCGGGAATGGCGCGGAATGGGGCAGGGGGGGGGCTGTGTATTTTGTCATGATTTTGTCGGCCAATAGTATTGATAATTATAATATCCCTATTTTGGGAAGACATTCCTAACCAAATGATTAGAACGATCCTCCTGCTCCGTCGGTAGTGTTACCCGGGCGTACTTCCCCGGAAACAAGTATTGAAAGGTCTGCGTTGATTGTGGGATCCTTTATTAAACTGAACCATATATGAAAGCATCAGCGTTTGTAACCGCAGTAAGAAATACGTCAATTGAAAGTGGGATCCAGCAATATAAGGATATGCTGAGCAACGAAATAATCGCCACTGATCCGTTATGGATGGCAGTAAGAAAATTATACGATACATTATCCGCAGCTGATCGAGATACTTTCTTGTTATTTATCCGCCAAGTGCAGGTAGATACCTTATCTCATGTTTTCGGCGTACTCGATGGTTCAACTTACCTAAATGAGAAACGTGAAGTATTTCAATTGACTTCGGCAAGCGATGGCGCCGTACTTAATGGCGATTTGCAGGATTTGCTGTTAGCGATGGAGGAATAGAATTGTTTGCTGGCGGCAGCTAAGCGCTTACGGCGCTCCGGGACGGATGAATGGCGGTTGGCGCCCTGGGTAGAACCGCAGGGGGATAGATCCGGAGAATAACACAATAGTTGAAAAATCGAGAGCATGAAGAATTTCACTAGATTACTAATTTGTTGGATCGTACTAGGTGGTTGTGATGATATCCGCACAAAAGAAAAGGACGTTCCGGAAGTAAGGGTGGAATTGGAACGGTTGGTGCTAAGTCAACAGCAAGTGAATCAAACCTACATGCTAAAGGTTATGGGGAAAATGGGCGTGTTGGAGGACGCACTTTATACCTTAAACGACTTGCGTGGTGTATACACAGTACGCAAGTCTTTCCATTTTTGGAAATTAAGATTGATGTGGGCATAATGCATGCATGTTTGGAGGCTTGTGTCACTTGCTGTAGATGTCTGAATGCGCCCCGTGATAGTTTTTGGATGTTCACAATTCCCCCACCTTCCGGAACCACCGTTCCAACATCCCCTTTTCCTTCAAATCGGCCCCTCTTTCCCAAATCTGCAGTAACATTTCCGCGGTAGGTCTTCCATTCGGCGGGGAATGCCGTTGAAAAAGCTCCCGCATACCCGCGTTCACGCGCGCTTCGCCCATGAGCTGCGTGAGCGTATCCATGGCGAGGGCGCCTTTCTGATAATGCACCCAGTTTTGGTCTGCCGAGCGCACGAGCGGAAGCTCTTTGCCGGAGCGCATACCGAAATAATATTGCTTGTCGGCGGCGAGGTATTGCAGGTGTTTGTCCCGGCCGAAGCGCTGTTCCAGCACACGGCCTTCAATGTGTTTGGCCATGGTTTCCGTGAGGAATTTGTACGACGAATCGCCTTGCGGTGTTAGCAGGCCTGCCCACCATTGGTGCGCGGTTTCGTGCGCAGCGGTGGCGAAAGCGTGGTTTATTTTGGATGTATCGCTATAATCCGCGGTAAACAGCACGGCTTCTTTCGCGAAGATGAGCGTCGGGTAAGCGGTGGCGGCACCGGGGTACGCGGGGATTTCAGCCAGGGTAAGGGTTTTGGCGGGATAGGCGGCGTAATTCGTCTCGCAATAATCCAGCGCGGCCTGCATGCCTTCCAGGATGGCGGGAACGTTGACGGAATGGCCGGGATGATAATACACCGTGATATTGCGGCCCCGGTGCTGCACCGTTTTTTCGGCATAGCGGGCGGAGCTGATGGCAAGACCTTCAGGCGCCGGGCCATTCGTCGCATACTCAAAATACGCACGGTTATCCTTTTGCCAACGGCGCGTCAGCTGGCCGGGTGCCAGGGCGGTTTGATCGGCTGCTGTGGAAATGGTAGTTGTGTACAGGATGCGATGATATTGCGTATCGGGCAGCGCGGTGGCGGCAGTCTCAGGAAGATGGAACCTTGCACGGGTTTGGCGGTCGGAGAGGGTGTAGCCGGCGTTGTAGCCGAAGTAGGGGAGTTGCTTGTCCAGCTCGATGTAGCTGCCGTTGCGCGCCACGGAGTGTTCGCTGTTGTAAGGCACGAAGCCCGAACGGTCGGCTTCCAGCTGGAAGCGTACGCGCATGGAATCGCCCGGGCGCAACGGTTTTTGCAATATGAATCTTTGTATATGCAATAGATCGTTTTTTCCGATACTTTGTGCTTTGTCGATGGAAATGTTCCACGAGCGTATTTCCGGACTAACGCCGGCTAACAGCGTATCGATCATTCCGGCCGTATTATTCCGGATGATGTATTCACCCATTACGGTGTATCTGCCGGTTTCGGGGAAGAGGTCTATTCGGGTGTTGATGGACGTGATATCGGGGAGAAATATGGGTTGTAGGGGAGCTACGGCCGTCTCATAATCCGCCTGCCATTTTTCAGCGTCCGCATCGCTTTGCCAGGCCGAAGGCGCATGCATCTGCCGATGGATGTAAACCCCCGAGGCCATGAAAACCACCAGGGAAGCCAGGAGCGCACCGGCCCCGGCGGTATTCCATCCCCGGAACCAGCCTTTCACGCCATGCTGCCAGGCGCGGACGGACAATACGCCCATCAACGCTGCCAGCGCCCCCCAATACAACATCCACCAACCATGGGCCAATGCTCCCCGTCCGAATCCGTCCATGTCCGACCATTTGAAATGCTGTGGCAGCGCAAACCGCAGCATGGGATGCTCCGTCCCGAAACGCGATCCGAACAGCACGGGCAATATCACGATGAGGCAAATCATCATGCCCGCGAACTTCCTTCTCACCACCGTCAGTACGAAAATGGCCAGCACACCATGCAGCGCCAGCGGCAGCGCGGCGTACCAGTACAGCGATGCGTAAATTCCCGGTCGAACAGGGAAAACGCCGTGTATCCCTTGCACCACGATCCCCGTCACCACATTCACCGTCACGATCGAAACGGCCATTACAGCCAGCGCCGCGGCTTTCCCCGCCCACAATATCCCCGAAGGCAATGGCGTACTGCCGATGATGCCGTCTATCCGGCTGGCCCGCTCGGCAAACACCAGTTCCGCGGCATAAAAAATGATCAGCAAAATCGCCGGCCGCACGGAAAGCAGGTGCTGCGCGATCTGTCCGCTGCCGGGAATGGTTTGTATACCATATAACCCACGCAGCGATCCGTCCAGCTCCACGAACATGTAAAAAGCCCATAGTCCCATCATCAACAGGAACGGCACGTGCAGGCAAACGGCGCGCACTTCCAGCCCCAGCCGCGCACGGAAAGCGGACATCCAATATCTTACACCGGATGTTTGCGTGTAGGCGGTTGCGTAAGTGGTTGCGAAGGTCGTTTCCTGCTCCTGCGCCGGTTCGGCTTTCGAAACGGTATTGGCGGCGGATAAACGGAATCGCCGGTACACGACCCATATCAGGCCCGCGCTCAGCAGCGCCCACAGTCCGCGGTTAACCAACAGCGCGCCGGATAGGGGATACAGCTCGGTATTCCGTTGAACGTCTGTCCAGTAGCGCGTTCCACCAAAAAAGGGCGCCAGGCCGTAAGGGTCGGAGAGAATCGCGCCCAGGCTTTGCCCGGTGCCGTTGGAACCCGCCAGCAGCGGCGATCCTGCGGCGATGGAGGCCGTCAGGTACAGAATATATAGCAACACTCCGCCGGCATACACCATTTTAGGGTTCCAGGTGCGCATCGCCAGTGCGAACAGGATCCCGCAGGTAAACAGGACGTTCGGCAAACCGAAAACCAGCAAAGGCTGCAAGTAATGATGTAAATGGAAAGGCCCGCGCATGGAAGGTTCCAGCGTCAGGCTGCCCAGCCAGATCCCTGTGGCGGCGAGGCACAGCAACGTGAAAACGGCAATGAACAGTCCGCCGAACTTCACGCTAAAGTACCTGGCCTTCCCGATGGCCGTGGAAAAAACGAGCGCGTCCATCCGGAACGTTTTATCGCGCAGCAGTGCCCCGGCACTGAAAACCGTTGCGGCGAACACCGAGCAAAGCGATAATAATGCGACCACCACCGTGATGGCGTAAGGGGCGTTGCGATGCACTTCGTCACCGCCGAAATTCCCGCGGACGGTCACCATGCCCAGTCCCAGGAAAGCCGCGGCTGCCAGCCACCAGGCGGATTGCCGGAAGTGATAGGCGGTCTCGAAAGCGAGGAGTTTCGTTAACATACGGCTGTCTCCTTTTCCGGGCGCGCGGCGCCGTTGAGGGCGGTGAAATAAACCAGTTCCAGGCCGGGCTCGATGGGCTCGAAGCCTTGCCCGGGGTCGCTGTCAGACAATACGAATACCTGTTTTTTACCCCCGGAAAGCCTTACGGAAACTACGTTCCAGGCCGACTGGTGGGCCGCTATGGCGTTATGTTCCACCGATTTTCGCCAGATGCGGCCGCGGATCGATTCGGTCAGTTGTGAAGGTTTACCGCGGAGGATGATGTTGCCGGCGGCGAGTATGGCCATGTCCTGGCAGAGGTCGTGCACATCTTCCACGATATGCGTGCTGAGAATGACGACGATCTGTTCGCCGACTTCGCTGAGCAGGTCGTGGAAACGGTTCCGTTCCAGCGGATCGAGGCCTGCGGTGGGCTCGTCGGCGATCAGGAGCTGCGGGTTGCCCAGCAAGGCCTGTGCAATGCCGAAACGCTGGCGCATACCGCCGGAGAAGCTGCTCACGGCGCGTTTCCGGACGTGATACAAATGTGTTTGATGCAGGAGTGCGTCCACCTGTTCGCGGCGCTCCCCGGGGTGAAGGATACCTTTTAATATGGCGAGGTGGTGGAGGAGGGAAATGGCGGAAACACGGGGATAGACGCCGAAATCCTGCGGAAGGTAGCCCAGCTGGCTGCGGAGGAAATCGGGGTTGCGGAGGATGTCGGTTCCGTCGAACAGGATTTGTCCTTCGTCTGGCGGCTGCAGGGTGGCGAGGGTGCGCATGAGGGTCGATTTGCCGGCGCCGTTGGGGCCCAGCAGGCCGAACATGCCGTTGGGGATGGAGAGCGATAGCCCGTTGAGCGCGGTAAGACTGCCATATTTTTTGCAGAGTCGGTGAATGTGGAGACGAGACATGCGGGTTCGTTTTTTGATTTGATGGCAAATTATCGCTGGTATTTTTCACCGGCAATTCGATATGCCGTACACTTCCTGGACCATGACGAATGGTGTATAAACCATGATTTCCGGACCGGCGAACTTACATCACGAAAACAGGGTCGTTCGTCATTAAATTTTGTCCAGATTCCCCGGATTGATTTCTTTTAACCCGTATGAAAACGAAAAAGAGGCACGAAAACGTACTGGCCGGGATGCGCGGGCTGGAGCTGTGGTTGCTGGCGGGGTGGTTCGCCTGGATAGCGGCCGTCTATACGTTGGGGGCTGCCGGCGGCGGTTGGGCGGAGTATGGAATGATATATGGGCTGGTGGCGATCTGTCAGCTACCTGTATGGCTATACGTGGCCCTGCGGGGACGATGGGCGGAAAGTACCGCGCTATGGCGGCGTATAAGTGCCTGGGGGCTTGTATTTGTCGTTTGGTTGTGGTTGAATGTGTTGGGGATGGAAAGTCTCCGGCTGCCGGATATACCCGGCGGATGTTTTGCCACGGCGGCGATGGGTACGATGGTGATCGAAGTGGCGGTGCTTTTGCAAGCCTGCCTGCGCAAAAGCGGCGGGGTAAGTGGCTGGTGGCGGCGGATCAGCCTGGAGCGGGCGGTGCTGTTCACGATCGTGCTGATCGCACTTACGCTGGCGGCCATGGCGGTTTCCAGTATGGATGATCCCCGGTATAACGAAGAGGGATTCTTGCTGATCGGGTTCGAGTTCAGTTTGCCTGCGCTTTTCCGGCATTGGTGGAGTTTTTGGTCGTTCGCCCTGCAATTCTGCGTGATGTACGCCTGCGGGTACCTGTTCTTTTACATCAACAGCCGGGTGCTGGTGGCCAGGGTCCTGAAGCGTTACGGGATTTTGCTGTACGCGGGGGGCGTGCTGGCAACGGCGGCGTTGTTGTACCCGGTGATCGCGCAACTGTTGCTGTGGTTGCCGGTGAACCGATTGCTGGGCGGGGTTTTTCCATCCAATCCGTTCGTTCTGGAAAATGCGTTCGCGGCGATCATGATCATGCTCATCAGCCTGCCGCTGGTGGTGGCGATCCAGTGGGGGCGGCAAAACAGCCAGATCGCGGCGTTGGAGAAAGAGAAAGCGCAGGCGGAGCTGGATTTGCTGAAACAACAGTTGAACCCGCATTTCTTTTTCAATACGCTCAATAACCTCTATGCCCTGAGCCTTACCCAGTCAGACAGGACGCCGGAAAGCATCCTGCAATTGTCGGAACTGATGCGGTATGTGATTTACCGGGGCAAAGAAGAGGCGGTAGAGGTGGAGGAGGAAGTCCGGTACCTGGAGAATTACATTGCGTTGGCGGAGATTCGGTTGAAGCGCCGGGCGGATATCCGTTTCGAGCGGGATATCCGGGTGCAGGGCAAGCAGATATCACCGTTGTTGCTGGCGGTGCTGGTGGAGAATGCTTTCAAGCATGGGGTGGAGCCTGCTGCGGAGGCGGCGCATTTGCATATTTCGTTGTATTGTGATGAAGCGCAGTTGCGGTTCCGGTGCGAGAACTCGTTCGTTTCCGTGCCGGAGGGCCCCCCGGGCATAGGGCTTGCTAATTTGCGGCGGCGGCTGGGGCTTTTATATCCCGGGCACCATTCGATCGAAACCGGCGCAAAAAATCATACATTTATCGCGGAACTTATCATTGATTTCTCATGAGCCTGCAATGCCTCATCGTAGACGACGAGCCCCTGGCACACGACGTGATCCTGCAATACGCCCGTGATGTCCCTGACCTGGAGATCGTGGGGCAGTGTTACCTGGCCACGGAGGCGCTGGCGTTCCTGAACCGCCGGCCGGTAGACCTGATTTTCCTGGACATCCGGATGCCGCGGCTCAGCGGGCTGGATTTCCTGCGCACGTTGCAGCACCGGCCGCTGGTGATCATTACGTCGGCATTTGAAGAACATGCATTGGAAGGGTACGAGCTGGAAGTCTGCGATTACCTGCTGAAGCCTTTCCGGTTCGACCGTTTCCTGAAAGCGGTGAACCGGGCGCAAAGTATTTTCAGGTTGTGGGCAGAAGGGGAAAACCAGCAACGGGCCCAGCAGGGGCAACGGTCTCATCCGCCAACATTGCCGCCAGTGGGGCAGGCGCCTCCGTCACCGGATTCGACCGGGGCGCCGGGTACATCCTGTTCGCCGCCGCCGGACGCGCCTATACATCCGGGTTTACGGCATTCGTCCCAGCACCCGCAGCCCGGAGCGAACGAGCCATTGGGATCACCAGGATCAACAGGGGCACCCGGATCGCAAGGGACATCAGGGTCACCCGGACCACGGGGCACATCATGGACGCCCGGAGCATCTGGAATTTCCAGGACGGCTGGAACATCCGGAACACCGCACGATCCATTATCCATTCCTTCTCAGGCATCGTCAACGGGTCCATCGGGTGGTTTTGAAGATATTTCGCGGTTATTCGTGAAAAGCGATCGGAAATGGGTCCAGGTGGAACTGGAGCAAGTGCAATACCTGGAAAGCCTGGGCAATTATGTGAAGATATGGGAGGCAGAGCGATTCATTCTCACGCCGAGGACGCTGTCCAGTTTCGGGGAACAGTTGCCTTCAGAGACGTTCATTCGCATTCATAAATCTTTCATCCTTAACCGAAAATTTGTTCGCTTGATAGAAGGGAACGTGATCCAGTTGAAATCGGGAAAGCAATTGCCTTTGGGGAAGAATTACCGGCATGTGGTGAAGCTGCTGCTGCAATGAGCGAGACTGTTCGTGCATACCGGTTTTCAGGTATTTTGGCGGAAGAAAGCAACATTCATTTCTATGCATAGCATGTGTTGCGTACCTTCGTTACGTTTAGGACGAATTTTTGCACAAGCCGGAATTCGCTGAGGGATTGATACCTTCATCCTGCAACTTGAAACCACAACACCTATGGCAACGGCGCTCCAGAAATTTCACCGGGCATCCGGATTGATCATTGCAATCTTCCTGTTACTGCATTTCACCAATCATCTTTTCGCGCTGGCGGGGCCGCAAGTGCATATCAGGGTGATGGAAATTTTCCGGGAACTGTACCGCTTTCCTCCGGTGGAAATACTGCTGCTGGCCTGTGTTGCTTCGCAGATCGTCAGCGGCGCCACCCTCGTCGCAAAAAAAGGTTTCAGGCGGCAACCTGTTGCCGTTAAGGTGCAGGTGCTCAGTGGGGGCTATCTGGCCTTATTCCTCATCAATCACGTAGCCGCGGTCATGATGGCACGCTATCAATGGCATATTGAAACCGACTTTTACTTCGCCGCGAACGTGGCAGTGGAATTCCCGTCCAAGTTATTCTTTATCCCATATTATACGTTGTCGATCCTGAGTGTATTCGCGCATATCGCAAGCATTCACTTCCTGAAAAGAACGAACTATCCGGAAACGATCGTTGATTCAGTTATGATGGCGAAAATCAAGCGGGAATCTTTCACCATCTTTGCGTTCGGGGCGGTGATTACCGTGCTTGTTATGATCTCGTTTACCGGGCTTTTGTATAAAATCGCCTGATAGGGGAATGCACAGGAATGGGGCTGCTACTGAAATTGCAGGATAAGCCTGGCTAAGCGGGGAGAATTGGCCATTATCTTCGCTTTTGGGGCGCAGCCATTCTGCCTGGCAAGATCACGTTCAGAGGACTTGCGTTCATTCACCGGAAGGTGAGAATGTATAGGGATTAGGGCCATTACCGATAATGTGCCATGCGATTAGTAATGGGGATTTGCAGGAAAACGATCGAACTTTCTCAATGCTGCAACACATCCACGAAAGCCGTCCCAAAATCCTGCCCGTAACTCTCCCGGTACTCTTGGGCGAACTTCTCGAACACATGCTGCCGAGGCTATGCCCCCCAGCGGTAAAGCAGCGTCCGAAGCGCGGCTCGATCAGTTGTCCCGCGAAAGCCTCGGCCGCCCGAAGTCCGAATTTTGGCGCAAATTCCCCGATGCAACGGGGCTCGTGGGGCATTCTCCTTGGGCAACGAGCTGAGTTTTCATAGCATCTTCGGCATCCCGGGCGATGAAGTTGGCGGAGGCATGGCTGCCTTCGTCGTCTTTGTGAGCATGGGCTTTTTCGTTTCAGGATGCGGAAAATGCGCTTCGGCGGATGGAAGCGACGGTCCGAATGCTGCATCGATCCCGGCTGCAGCGGTAGCGATACTTTTGCATATTGGTAACCCCTAACATTTTTCGGTTATGATCAAATTAACGATTGCCGTGCTCGCCACGGGCATCCTGGCGTTCGGCGCCAGCAACATCATCTCCCGCCTCGGTGTTACGGACGAAGATGCGCATAAGGCTATCGACCGCAACCTGCTTTCCGGAAAACTCGAACTCATCGGCGCTTACAAAGGCAAACAGATTCCGCCGGAAGAACGCGCGCAGGCCGTCAAAGAAATGGGCGACTATATCAAAGCGTACGTTTCCACGCCGGAATACAAAAATGCCTATGTGGAAGAATGGGAAAAAGGCGCGCCGAAAGACGGCAACGCCAAACTGAAACTAGCCATCCGTAAAGCCGAAAAAGACACGAAGGAGCTGGAGAAACTCTACGAAACCGCCGATGCGGAGTACAAGGAAAGTTACGGAGAATCGCTCAAGGCGATGAAAGACATCGTGGCGGCGATGAAAGACCCCAGGCACAAAATGCACAAGATTTACGTACAATCCATGGTAGGTGAGCTGCCCGGTCCCCCGACGGCCGCGTTCAAAGCCGAACTGGCGAAGTACGGGGAAACTTATCCCGGAACCTTGGAAGGCATGCTCAAGCTCCGCCTGAAAGCCTTTCTGGCGCTCACTTCCGACATCGATTTCAACGCGAAACTGGTGAAGAAAGGCAGTAAAATGGTTTTTGAAGATCCGGCACTGGAGAAAAAGAGCCGCGATTGGAAGCTGTGCTTCCGCGCCGGGTCTGAAACGGTGAAAGCCGCCCGTTCCTACGCGGAACAATGGCTGAAAGAGCTCCCCTGACCACCCGTTCTTTTTGACGGTAGATAACGGTTGTAAGTGTTAAGTTTGTCTGAAAGGAAAGCGAAAACACGTTTATGAAGTATTTACTCGTATTGATCGCCGTTGCCGGATTGTCGGCCGCGAAGGCCCAACAGCCCATCCTGACGGGGGCGGACCAGGTGGAAGCGTACCTGCCGCTGCTGAAAGGGAAGAAAGTCGGCATGATGATCAACCCGACGTCCATCATCGGCGATCAGCCCATTGTAGACAGTTTACTGAAGCGCGGTGTGATGATCAAAACGATCTTCGGCCCGGAGCATGGTTTCCGGAATAGCGCCAGTAACGGCGCGGCGGTGAAAGACGAGGTAGACCCGCAGACAGGCATTCCCGTTATATCGCTGTACGGCAACCGCAGGAAGCCGTCGCCCGCGCAGATGGCCGCCATCGATGTGATGGTGTTCGATCTGCAGGACGTGGGCTGCCGGTTTTATACGCTCATCAATACCCTCCGCGAGATCATGGAAGCCTGCGCCGATGCGAAGAAGACGCTGATCATTCTCGACAGGCCCAATCCCAACGGGTTTGTAGACGGGCCGGTGCTGGATATGACGCTGGAGTCGGGGATCGGGCGGTATCCCGTTCCCATGACGCACGGTATGACCATCGGCGAGTTTGCGCTCATGATCAACGGGCAGGGATGGATGCGCAACAAAAAAAAATGCAACCTGAAGATCATAACCCTGAAAAATTACCGGCATGATATGGATTACGTGCTGCCCGTGGCGCCGTCGCCCAACCTGAATACCCAGCAGTCGATCATCCTGTACCCTTCGTTGTGCATGTTTGAAGGTACCCGGCTCAGCCAGGGCCGCGGCACGTATATGCCGTTTACCGTGCTGGGGGCGCCGGAGCTGAAAGGGAAATATGAATTCAGCTTCAAGCCGGTGAGCATCCCGGGAAAAAGCGAGACGCCGCTGCATCAGAACGAAACCTGTTACGGGCTCGATCTGCGTACGTTCGACATATCGCCCTGGCGCAAGCGGGGGCAGCTTAATATCAGCTGGATGATCGAATTGTACAAAGCCTATCCCGATAAGTCGAAGTTCTTCGACCGCAGTTTAAGTGCGCAGATCGGGAGTATCGACGGGCTGGTGGGCACGCGCGAATTCCGCAGGCAGATAGAAGCCGGTTTGTCGGAAGCGGAGATCCGCAAGAGCTGGGAGCCCGGTTTAAGCCAATACAAACAGATGCGAAAGAAATACCTGTTATACCCCTGATCCTGTCATTACCGCCAACTTTTCATGAGGCCCGGAAACGGGCCTTTTTATATTTCAGAATTGAAACTTGGTGAAAAAATTTATAGAAGTTTTAGTGACTTTAATAAAAGTGAAGAAAATATAATATGGATCTGTTAAATAAAAGTTAGGAAAAGAAAGTTTTAAGAATATATTTGTAAGGAACACGAAGAAACCAAAGGCTGATCGTCATCATCAGGGAAACACTATTTACAACCGCACAACGGCGTGCCAGGTTTGAGAAACCGTATATCGAGCATATAGCACCCGTCGTGTCTGACCATATTTTTCATTTCCATTCAAATAGCTTTCGTGCGCTGGCACCTGGGTTATCGACTTACTATTTACAGCGAATAAAATCTAATCGAAGTATGGGCATTCGTCACAGTGAAAAGGTTTTTACAGTAAGCATTACACATTGTTTTTTACGGATCCATCCGGCAGGCGAACGTTTTTACATGCCATTTCTATTTAAGCATTAAACCTGACCAAAGTATGATGCATTTATTGGACATTGAGCCATGCGTGCCGTAGCCTGTTGCTGCGGTTAACCGGCTGATTTTCCCCGAACCGGGAAATCCGATTCCATTTCAATATCTAAAAACGACGTGCATAGCGCCGATCGGGACTGCCATGCCTGCAACCGATTGCGCCCTTGTGCGCGCGGATCAAAGCCGTTCATCATTGCTTTTTCATAAACCAAATCGATATGCTATTCCATCAATCGAAATCCCGGCAGCCCAACAGTGGCTGTAACCGGACGGTTCGGCGGATCGCCGGGCTTGTCCCGGCGGCGCTTTCCGTCTGCCTCCTGATGGGCTACGCCTCCATGGGCATCGCCCGCGCTCCGTACGAAGCGGCTGCATTTGACCGGAAGATCACCGGCCGCGTTACAGACGAAACCGGCGGCGGATTGCCCGGTGTAACCATCGCCATCAAAGGTGCTGCTACCGGCACCGTTAGCAACGTTAACGGCGAGTATTCCCTCAACGTGCCCGACAACGGAGCCGTCCTCATCTTCCGATTCGTGGGCTACAACACCCAGGAAATCGCCGTCGGCACCCAGGCCCGGCTGGATGTAGTGATGACCGCCTCCGCCAGAGGGCTCAACGAGCTAGTGGTTGTGGGGTACGGCACCCAGAAAAAAGTAAACCTCACCGGTCCCGTTACTGCCGTACGCGCGGAGGAACTGGTGAACATGGCGCCCGCCAATCTTTCCAACACCCTCGCCGGCCGCGCTCCCGGGGTCAATGTGACCAATACTTCCGGGCTCTCCGGTTCTACCGCAGGTATCCGCATCCGCGGCGCTTTCGCCGAACCACTTTATGTGATCGACGGGGTAGTGCGCGACAAGGAAGCGTTCGACGCGCTCGAGGCGGCGGAAGTAGACCAGATGAGCTTCCTCAAAGACGCGGCTACCGCTGCCGTTTATGGCTCCCGCGCAGGTAACGGCGTTGTGCTGGTGACCACCAAAAAAGGATCGCTCGGTAAACCCGTGTTCAGCTTCCAGACCAACTACACCACCGCACGCCCCACCCGCGAACTGCTGTCAGACAAAACCACCGCGGCAGACGAGCTCACCTATCAAAACCGTGTGGCCGAATTCCGCGGTACTCCGAACCCCAACAGCCAGGAAGAGTTCGACTATTTCAAAGACAAACATTATAACGTTCACGATTTCATCTGGCGCGATCCCTCCAGCCACCGCCACTCGCTCAGCGTTGCAGGCGGAAGCGAAAAGATCACCTACTACTCGCTGTTAAGCTACCGGGGAGAAAAAGGATCCTACAAAAGCCTGGACAACAGCAAGGTGAATCTCCGGAGCAACGTTACCGCCAAAGTATCGGATGCGATCAAGATCAACCTGAACATCGCCGCTAACCAGCAGAACCTCGACCGTTTCTACTGGCCATTCACCGGCGACGACGACTTCGATGTATCCGATCTTTACCGGGTAACGTTCAACTGGCCCAAAACTTTTCCGTTTTATACGCTGGCCGACGGTACCCCCGTCAACTATGTAACCGATTACCCGGTGCAGACGCCCATGGGCAGCTGGCAGGCCTGGAGCGTGATCGATCAGGTGATCGGCAACCGCTATATCAAAACGCGCAACCGCCAGCTGAACTCGATCCTCGGGATCGACATCGATCTCGGCAAATACGTGAAAGGCCTGACCACGAAAGTGACGGGCAGCTACCTGGCGGAAGACTACATGCGCAAGCGCTTCCTCACGTACCAGAAGAACTACGTGTTCAATCCGAAAGACCCTGACGGCAACCGTTTCATTCCCGCTCCGCCAGACCCGAACAAGACCAACATCTTCACCTTCAGCTCCAATCAGCCCTTCATGGATTACAATATCTCCACCTGGTGGAGCTATCAGCTGAACTGGTTCCTGAATTACAACCGCACCTTCGGCAAACATGGCATCGATGCGCTGATGGTATTCGAACAGTCGGAAACCGGTGGCAGCATCGCGTATTCCCGCGCCGAGAATCCCATCACGCCGTATGATCAGTTCATCGCCTATCCGACCGACCGGCAGTTCCGCAATTCCAGCGGTAAAGACTCCGTAGGCGCACGCCAGTCCTGGATCGGCCGCGTGAACTATAACTACGACAGCCGTTATATCGCCGAATTTTCATTCCGGTACGACGGTAACACGCTTTTCCCCAGTAATAGCCGTTGGGGCTTCTTCCCGTCCGTTTCTGCAGCATGGCGCCTTTCGGAAGAGACCTGGTTCAAAAACGCCACGCGCGCGTTCGACGACCTGAAGGTCCGCGCATCTTACGGAACAACGGGCAACGACCTGGACGCGGCCGGCAACAGGATTTCGCCTTTCTCGTTCCGCCAGCGGATCGTGAACGGCAGCGGCTATATGTTTGGCGATCGCCTCTATCAGGGCATCGCTCCCGGCGCTACGCCCAACCCGAACCTGACCTGGGCGAAGTCCGCTTCCTATAACGCAGGTATCGACTTTACCATCCTCCGTGGCCGCTTCAACGGTACGGTAGACGTGTTCGTCCGCAAGGAAACCGATATTCTCGGCTACCGCCAGGTGCGCGTGCCGGACAACTACGGCCAGTCGCTGGCGCCCGAAAACTACGCAGCACGTTCCTGGAGAGGAGGTGAGCTGACGCTGGAATGGCGCGACAAAGCCGCTTCCGGAAAGATCAACTATTCCATCAACGCCAATGTGGGTTATGTAAAAGACCGCTGGGATATTTATGATGAAATTGCCGCATTGGGGCCCAACGGCCTGCGCAACTTCGAATCGCGTATCGGCCGGCCGGAAACGAGGATCATTGGCCTGAGATCGCTCGGCCTCATCCGGACACAGGAGCAACTGGATGGTTTGCTGGCCAAAGGTTTCAAACAGTACGGCCGTAATCCTTACCTCGGCGCCATCCTGTTCGAAGATATCCGCGGCGAAAACTATGCGCCCGGTCCCGACGGTAAAATCGACAACAACGACATGCAGCTGCTCTCCGAAAACGCTACGCCCCGCGTGAACTTTGGTCTGGGCCTCAACCTGTCTTACAAAAACTGGGCGTTGCAGACGTTCTTCCAGGGCGTTACCGCTTACGACCGCGTGATCAGCAACCAGGAAGGTGCAGGGATGCGCCAGCACGGTGGCAGCGTTCGTCCGTATTACCCGATCTGGGCAGACGACGTATGGACGCCCGAGAATCCCGACGCGAAATATCCACGCCCTGTAGGCAGCAACTGGCAGGAGTCCGGCAGCGTGGCCACCAACTTCTGGATGCGCAGCGGCGCCTACCTTCGTATGAAGATGCTGAACCTCGGATACAGCCTGCCCAAGAGCTGGGTTCGCACCATCGGCCTCACGAGCGCGCAGCTGTATTTCAACGGCACCAACCTTTTCGCTATTTCACCCATGAACGAGTTTCATGATCCGGAACAAAAGAACTACGATTCTTATCCTCTCATGAAAACCTTCACTGTAGGAGCTGACATCAGATTCTAGTAAAACGCATGATTATGAAAAAGACATTATTAGGCATACTATTGCTGGGCGGGATGTTCGCCTCCTGCAAAAAAGTACTGGAGATAGACGATCTGGAGGGCTATAGCCCCGAACAGGTTTGGAACGACGAGAACCTGGCCAACGCCTTCATCACCAATATCTATCCCATGTTCGGGAACTGGAGCCCCGGGCTCGAACAAAAGAGCGAACAGATGGCGGGCATCTTCTTCTATCCCGACCGCGTGACCATCACGAACGGCGAGTTCAAAAGCTGGAACTACAACCGTATCCGGCTCATCAATGAAGCGGCTGCAAAAGTGGTGACGGGCGGCCTGAAGCAGGACGTGAAAGACAGGATCCTCGGCCAGGCGCTCTTCATGCGCGCATACGCGTATTTCGACATGGTGTTGTACCATGGCGGCGTACCCTATATTACCAAACCGCAGGACCGCGAAACCGACGACCTCAATACACCACGCAACTCCACCAAAGAATGCTTCGATCTTATCATCAAGGACCTGGACGACGCCATCGCCAAACTGCCGCCCAGAATCGCCACTTCCTCGGCCGACTATGGCCGGATCGACGGCGCCTTCGCCCTCGCATTCAAAGCGAAAGTGCTGTTGTATAAAGCCTCTCCGCAGTTCAACCCCTCCAATCCCTGGAACAATGCTTACTGGGCGGAAGCGTATACCGCCAACAAAAAGGCGTACGACGATCTGAAAGCGCTGGGCTTCGAACTGGTGGAGGATTATAGCAACATCGCGCTGCAGGAGAAAAATACCGAGACCGTTTTCGCCGTGGTGAACCAATATCCGAACAAAACCTCGGAATGGGACAACGGCGTTCGCCCCGGTTCCGAAAGCCGCGGGCCTGCATTTGCCGTGCCCACCTGGGAGTTCGTGAAAACGTTCCCCATGAAGGATGGTAAGAAATACAACGACAATTCCGGTGCGTATTATAAATCGGACGCCGATTTCCTCCAGAATTACTGGAAAGACCGTGATCCCCGCTTCAACAAATCTGTTGTGTGGAACGGCAAGCCCTACGCCGTTTCCGGGAAAGCGGATAAGCGCCAGTATACGGCACTGGGCGTGGCGCATGAACTGGACGATTATGGCATCAACCCCAAAGCGCAGATCAACTCCACGAACCTCGACCGCTACACCGGCTTCTTTGTTCTGAAGAACAGCCTGCTGCGCCTCAAACAGGCGGAAGTGCAGCAGTACGATGTGGATTTTGTGCTGATGCGGTTCGCGGAAGTAATGCTCAATTACGCCGAGACCGCCAACGAGACAGGCCGCATGGCAGATGCGCTCGACATCCTGAAGCAGATCCGCCAGCGCGCGGGCATCGAACCGGGAACGAACGGCAACTACGGCATTACCGCCACCACGCGCGATCAAATGCGGGAAGCCATCCTGGACGAGCGTAACATCGAGCTTTGCTTCGAAGGCCAACGCTTCTGGGACCTCCGCAGGCTGCGCATGCTCAACCGCCTGAATGGCCTTACGAAGTGGGGCGTGGAAGCCATTGCCATCAATCCTGATGGTTCGGAAATGCCGATCAGCGAAGCGCGTGTGAAAGCCACCGCCAACCAGCTGACGGAAGCCAACTTCAAATACAGCCTCCTCCAGGTGCCCCGCACCGGTGTGAAAGTGACCTCCGTGCCGGATACGTACTATTTCTTTCCCATCCTGAAAGACGTACTCGACCGTAACACAAAGTTGCAGCAAAACAACAATTGGGGCGGCACTTTCAATCCCACGATGGAATAACAAGGCATATGCTTGCCAAAAGGCCGCACTTTCCATGGTGCGGCCTTTTTTTTACGAGGTGATGATCAGTTTTTCTTCACCAGAATATAGAAATTCGGATCGATCGTGAATTTGGACGCGTCTTTCAACGGCATCGACTTCCATTCGCCGGTAGGTTGCAGCAGGATCGGTTTTCCGGTACCTGCGCTCACGCGCAACGGCATGTCGAACCCTTTTACATCCGCCACCCAACGGTATTTCAACTGTCCGTCGGCGATGTCGTATTCGAAAACGGGCGGCTGGGTATGCCGTAAATACTGATCGAAAACCTTATCGAAATTGATGCCGGTCGTTTTGTTGATAAAATCCTCCACCTGTTCCGTGGTCACCGTCTGGTGCCAGAACGTTTTGTTAAGCCCGCGCAATACCTGGCGGAATTTTTCGTCGTTGCCCACGATCTGCCGGATGGTATGCAGCATATTCGCGCCTTTATAGTACATATCCCCCGAACCTTCGGTATTTACGCCATAGGGCCCGATAATGGGAACATCGTTGGCGATATTCTTGCGGATGCCTTGCAGGTAGGCGTTCCCGGCTTCCTTTCCATAGCGGCATTCGGTGAAAAGCGTTTCGGAATAGTTGGTGAAGGACTCATGCACCCACATGTCGGCAATATCTTTCGTAGTGATATTGTTGCCAAACCATTCGTGACCGGTTTCGTGGATGATAATGAAATCCCATTTCAGCCCCCAGCCGGAACCGGACAGGTCTTTGCCGCGATAGCCCATTTTATACTGGTTCCCGTACGCCACGGCGCTCTGGTGCTCCATGCCCAGGTGCGGCGTTTCCACGAGTTTGTAGCTGTCAGCATAAAAAGGGTAGGGGCCGAACCAATGCTCGAAGCACTGCATCATGGGCTTTACGACGCCGAAATGTTTTTTAGCGGCAGACAGGTGATAATCCAGCACCCAGAAATCGAGCGGCAGCCTGCCGGCCTCGCCTTTGAAAGTATCGGAGAAATGCGCGTAATGGCCGATGTTGAGGGCTACGTCGTAGTTATTGATCGGGTTGGCGACGGACCAGGTGAACGTGCGGGTACCTTCCGGCCCGTCTTTCACGGTACGCAGGCGGCCGTTAGACACATTGGTGAGCTGCGCAGGCACGGTGACGGCGATGCGCATGCTGTCCGGCTCTTCGGACTGATGGTCTTTATTGGGCCAGAACACGCTGGCGCCGAGGCCCTGGCAGGCGCTGGCGATCCAGGGGCGGCCGAGGGAGTCGGTTTTCCAGACGATCCCCCCGTCCCAGGGCGCATTCTTCGCCTCGCGGGGCTTGCCGCCGAACGTAAGCGCGATGGTTTTTACCTGGCCCCTGGGCTGGTGGGCCGGCATGTCGATGAAGAAAGCATTGCCTTCCCGAACAAACGTCAGTTCCTTCCCGTCCTGCACCGCTTTTTTCAGCTCCATGGGTTGCTGCAGGTCGATCTGCATGCGGCCCGCCGCACCCGTTACCCGGTAATGGATCACGTTGGTGCCTTCGATGGATTTGGTGTCGGGGAAGACGCGGACCTGCAGGTCGTAAAACGTTACGTCCCACCAGGAGCGCTCCGGCCCGAGGGTGCCGCGCAGTGTGTCTTGCCGCGTAAAACGTGGGTTGTGCTGGCTGAAAGCGTTGGAAACGGTGAACAACGTCAGCAGGAAAGGCAGCAGCCTCATCATACAGGTAAAGTTTAAACGGCAATATAATCCAGTTGGGGGAGACGGTCCGGCATTTTTTTGACAGGCGGCAACCCGGCCTTGTCATTCCCCCGAAATCTGATTAACTTGTTGCCTTCGACTATGCGATATTCCATTCTCTTCCTGCTGATCATCGGCTGCGCCTGCGGCCAACGCCGCTCCGGCGGGAAAATGGTGTTCCGGTACAACCAGGAAGGCGGCATCCCCACGCTGGACCCCGCCTTCGCCAAGAACCAGGCCATCATGTGGGCCGTGCGCCAGGTGTTCAACACGCTCGTGGAAACGGATAGCGCGCTCCGCATCCGCCCGTCCCTCGCCAAAAGCTGGAACGTCTCGGCCGACCGGAAAGAATACGTTTTTCATCTCCGTACCGACGTCCATTTCCACGACCATCCGCTTTTTCCGGGCGGAATTGGGCGGAAAATGACGGCGCATGACGTGGTGTACAGTTTTCGCAGGATCATGGACCCCGCCACGGCTTCGTCGGGCGCCTGGGTGTTCAACGGGAAAGTAGACCCCGAAGCAGGGTTCGCCGCGCTGGACGACAGCACCTTCCGCCTTCGGCTGCTCCAGCCGTTCCAACCCATCATGGGCATCCTGAGCATGCAATATTGCAGCGTGGTGCCGCAGGAAATCGTGGCGCATTACGGGAAGGATTTCCGGAAAAAACCTGTGGGAACGGGGCCGTTCCGGTTTTTTTTCTGGGACGAAGGACAGGCGCTGGTACTGCATAAAAACCACCGGTACCACGAAACCGACGAAAACGGGCGGCGCCTGCCGTACCTGGACGCGGTACAGATATCGTTCGTAGACAGCAAGGGCACGGAATTCCTCCTGTTCCGCCAGGGCCAGCTGGATTTCATCAACGAAATAGAC
Source organism: Chitinophaga rhizosphaerae (assembly GCF_003958645.1). GTDB lineage: Bacteria > Bacteroidota > Bacteroidia > Chitinophagales > Chitinophagaceae > Chitinophaga > Chitinophaga rhizosphaerae. The sequence goes on along the minus strand of NZ_RXLO01000001.1, from coordinate 721,680 downwards.
GCCACGTTCAAGGATGAGGTGATCACCCGGCAGGGCGAACTGAAAAAGGAGTGGGAAGGGAAGATCGTCATGATGAAAACACCGTACCTGAGCACGGAATATTTCGGCATCGTCATGGATCCCGGAAAACCCGGTGTGAAAAGCAGTCCCCTCCGCGATCTCCGTGTTCGGCAGGCGGTGAATTACGGGATCGACCGGGTGAAGATGCTGACTTATTTGCGCAACAGCAAGGGCATTCCGGCCACTTCGGGATTTGTGCCCGCAGGGTTGCCCTCTTTCGATACGGCGGCGGTGAAGGGTTATCATTACGATCCTGCGCAGGCGCGGAAGTTGCTGGCGGAGGCGGGGTACCCGAATGGGAAAGGGATGCCGGTGATCACGCTGGTGTCGATACCGTTGTATGCCGACCTGGCCGATTATGCCGCGCGGCAGTTGCAGGAACTGGGGGTGAAAGTGCAGGTGGAAGTGATGCAGCGGGGGCCGTTGATAGACCTGGTGGCCAAATCGGCCGTACCGTTTTTCCGCGCCAGCTGGATCGCGGATTATCCCGATGCGGAAAGCTTTTTGGCGATGTTTTACAGCAAGAATCCCGCGCCGCCGAATTATACGCGATATGGCAATCCTGCGTACGACAGGTTGTACGAGCGTGCGCTGCAGGAAAATGACGATTCCGTGAGGTATAAAATGTACCAGGAGATGGACCGGATGATTGTGGCGGATGCGCCGGTGGTGCCGGTTTTTTATGATATGGTGATGCGGTTCCGGCAGCCTAATGTGCTGGGCCTCAGCAGCGACGGGCTTAATACATTGGAATTGCGGCGGGTGCGGATCGGGGAAAAATAAGGCTGCATATATCATGTAATAATATATTCATTAAGAAGGGGTTAATTTTTGGAGGGGGGCTTGATTATTAGGTTAGGCCGGATTAATGGGTTACCTTTGCCCTTCAACTTTCAACACTAAAATTGAGGCGTTCATGACTGCGATATTGATCTTTTTCTTCTCACACTGGTTTTTATCACTCTTCTTCCATACATTTTTCCTTCACCGTTACGCATCTCACCAGATGTACGATACCAGCAAGGGTTGGGAGCGCGTGTTTTACTTCAGCACCTGGTTTTTCCAGGGTTCTTCTTACCTGATCCCCCGCGCTTACGGTGTGATGCACCGTATGCACCATGAATACAGCGATACGGAGCACGATCCGCACAGCCCGCATTTCTTTAAGGATGTTTGGCACATGATGATCCATACCCGCGAAATCTATGCAGGTTTTGTATCGGGAGACAAACTGCCCGCAGAGCAGTTTACCAAAGATCCGCTGCCGATCTGGAATGGTATGGACAAATTCGGTGACCACCGTGCAACCCGTTTAACCTGGATAGCGATCTACATCGCGTTTTACGTGATTTTCGCCGGCGCGGCCTGGTGGTGGTATTTACTGCTGCCGATCCACTTCCTGATGGGCCCCATCCAGGGTGCGATCGTGAACTGGTGCGGTCACAAATACGGTTACAGTAATTTCGACAACGGCGATCATTCCCGTAACTCCGAGCCCTGGGGTATTTTCCTGCTGGGCGAACTGTTCCAGAACAACCACCACAAGCATAAGGACAGCGCCAATTTCGCGAAGAAATGGTTCGAGTTCGATCCTACCTACCCGGTAATGCGCGCGATGGATTTCCTGGGCATTATCAAATTGCGCCAGACGGCAACGGCGAAGATCGCAGTGCCGAAGAAAGAACGCAGTGCGGCTTAAGGAATTGATATTCAAAATATTAAAAAGGCGATGGAAATGTCCGTCGCCTTTTTTTATGCCCGTAACAGCCGACCTTTTTTAAGCCTTATCGGTAATTCAGCACGGCTTGGCTGTGCATGCCCGACCTGTATGCGCAGAACGTATGTATGGACCGCCAGCTGCTCCCTCGGGCAATCGAAGGCCCATCCCGCGACAATCCCCATTAACTTCCGGAAAAACGCCTCAGCCTCCAGGTCCGCGACGAATGGCTTTCGTGTGTTCTTGACCGCATCGGGCAGCCTGACAAATTGATGGAGGCGGTGGTGAAGTTGACATCGCGGGATTTGTGGAATAGGATGATATCATATTAAAACAAAAGCACCGGGGACGGGCATGTCCAATTGGATGTGCCCGATTTTTCGCGCAAAATCCAAGCGAAACGATCGATAGGGGGCCTCAACTTAAAAAATCGGCGGGCGAGGGGTTTCCGGACGAAATGTGACAATACTCCCGCGCATTTTCGACGTGGAAAACTTCTCCAGTTTTTCATGAGTTGAATGGATTGATCTGATTGATTATGAGTATTCTAGTTCGGAAAATTCCTAACTGATCCTTCCTCCAAATTGTCACAAAACTTGATCAGATTCCTGAATTTATGGGATGTTGGGTTCGAATAAAGGTACCTGGAACAGTTTGAGACCGTCTAACCGGATTCTTGCAGAAAGCCGCAGAATATAACATATTGATAAGCAAATACTTCTATTCAGTCATTTGCCTATATTGCTTTATAATTTACATTATGTTAAATAAAACATATTGAATACCCGGAGAAATCTCCCCTTCAAGTTTATCATTATTCCTGGCCTGTAAAACGCATCCCGATTCCATGGATTTGGAAATTATTCGATTCGTGAGTTGAAGAATTTGGGATAGCGCAACGCCCCTTTGATTCGATTTTAAAATGGAAATATTCTAATTTATGATGGCCGCAGGCTATTCCTTTTTAGGACAATGTCGGCAAAACGGCGATCCCATTCTGCCGTTGACGGAGCGGTTAGGATTTTGTAAATATTTGCTCATCCCCCGAAATTATTTTCGAATGGATGGCGACGCGTTCCAGCGCTGAAATCCGGTATCCAGGAACCTGAAATATATCCTTATTCAGCGAGTCATTCCGTAATGCATTGAAAATCAAATCTCCCTGTGCCAGTTATAAAAGGCTGAAAATCCCCCCGGCCCAGGGGAAAAACAACCTTTCAGGGGTGGCCGCCATTTTGGAAATTTGATCGTTCGCTTTTCTCTGTATGCTTAAGACCATTTTACCAGACACTCCCATCGCCCCCGGGCTGTATTCCGTCCATATCGATATCGGCGGAACCCAATCCGGCGCCCCCGCGCTGCGCATTTCGTTGACTGTCAATGAATTCACAAAGCAGCTGACCGGCACCGGACAACTACGATCCGGTGCATTTCACCATTCGTTTGGCCTCAGTTATCTGAAAGGTTACTACTTCTCCTCGCCGGCCTCACCCATTGTGGAATTCCCCAACGTTTTGATTATCATGGGTATGCCGTACCTGGCGCCGCCTTACAGCAACGTGGTCCCGCAGCCCAACATGGAAATCTTTCTCGAACTGGATAATGCCTGGAAATCAGGCTTCTGCACGTACAAGTACGAAACCGACGGCACCTGGCTTACCGTTGCCAGGGCGCCGGCTGGTTTCATGGAACCCAGGATGCTGGCAGCTGTCGTTTAAACTTAATTGTCTTGCCATCCTAAGGATCCCTATTCCATTTACCTTCAGTTTTCACTAAGTAACACATGAAACATGCACCGGCGCTGGTTCTCCCGCGCCGGTTTCCTTCACTCCATCCGAATCGAAAACAAGAATCCCCGGTCTGGTTGATAGACCGGGGATTTTTATATCCGTTTTACGCCTGATTGCTGGATCAGGGCGCGTAAAGTTCGTTTTTGATGGCGAAAAGCACCAATCCCGTGCGCGATTTGATCGCCAGGCGGTCGAACAGCTCCTGTCGGTAATTGTCGATCGTATGCGGACTGAGCTTCATTTCCGAAGCGATCTCCTTGTAAGTCAATTCCGAACAGCAAAGCCGGAGAAAAGTGATCTCGTTATCGCTCAGTTGTACCTGCAACGCGCCGGGCGTGGGATTGTCCTGAATGCTGCGGAGCATTTTCGCGGAAATCAGCTCGTTGAGGAAATAGCCCTGCTCATGGATGGTGCGGATGGCGTGCACCACGTCGGCGATGCGGGATTCCTTGACAAGGTAACCGCCGGCGCCGTTCTTCAGCATTTTAATGATGGGCTTATCGTCTTCGAAAGTGCTGAGTGCCAGTACTTTCACGTCGGGGTGATGCTGCTTGAGCCATTGGGTGGACTCGAAACCGTCCATGACGGGCATGTTGATGTCCATCAAAACCACGTCTGGCGGCGGTGTTGACCCGAGGCGCTCTTTCATTTCATTGCCGTGAGCGGCTTCGAAGGCAACGCGGATATCGGGATATTCCGACAGCAGGCTGGTAAGCCCCTGGCGGAACAGCGTATGGTCGTCTACGATAGCGATGTGGATGGTTTTATGTTGCATGGTTGTGATTTGCACGGGGAACGGTGATGGTGACGGAGGATCCCTTTCCGGGAACGGATTTGATGACGGCCGAGCCCCCTATCATGGCGGCTCTTTTGCGGATATTCTGGAGGCCCATGCCCGAGGGGTTCGAAAGCGCGGCTTCTACGTCGAAACCGGCGCCGTCGTCGATAAGCGTGAGCGTCAGGATGTTATCCGCCCAGGCTTGTTCCACCGTCACCGAAGTGGCCTGGGCATGGCGGATGATGTTATGCAGCGTTTCCTGGAAAATGCGGAACACAAACAGCTCGGTTTCAGGGTGTTTGGGCATGCCGTTGAGCGTGCCTTTCCGGTGGACCTGGTACCGGCCCGATTTTTCCAGCCAGTCCAGCTCGAACGAAATGGCATGCGGGAGCCCTTTGCCTACGAGCTCTTCGCCATGCATGAGGCGCGACAGTGCGCGGATTTCGCGGATAGACCGGCGCGCCAGGGCTTCTGCGGCGGAAATCTTCTCTGCCGCTTTTTCCTTGTCGGAAAGGTCTACCGCGCTTAGAGTGATGGTCATCAGCCCGAGGAGCTGGTTGATATTGTCGTGCAGATCGTTGCCGATGGTTTTGAGCGTTTGCTCCTGCACCTCCATCTGGGTCTGTAAAAGCTCCGTTTTGAATGCGTTCCGCATGCGCTCGGTTTCTTCCAGGTGCTTCTTTTTGCGGGCGTTATACACGCTCACATATACGATGAGGAACAGCGGAGCGATGAGGAAGACGGCGCTCACCCAGATGATCAGGGTTAATATTTCGTTTGTCGGTACCTGCATATAAAAGCGTAAGTCCAGCTGCCGTATAACAGTACGTTCAGGACCTTAAAAATAACATACCTGAGGGAAAACCGGATACCCTCGACCGAAGAAGCCTCCAGTAGGTACTGGAAAAAGATGTAGGTGGCGATGCCGCCGAAGTAAAACATCAGCGTCCCGCTCACCCACCAGAACGGCGGATGGGTGGCCAGGCGAACGTACCGGTCGTCCCGCAACACGAGATAAAAATAATACAGGCAGGCCACTACGACGGCGATGGAAAGCAGGATGGCCGTTTGCCGGGAATACGTCCCGAAGTCGCCGTCGAGCGATTCCGCGAGCCAAGCAGTGAGGAAGATGGCGCCCCATGCCAGGGGCACCCAGATTTTCATGCCATAGGGCTTAATAAGATGGTACAGGAATGTAGTCATTGCGAAACATTCGGCGAGCATATAGCCGTTGTAGATCGGGGCATTGGGCATCTTCAGTTCCGTCCGCATGAAAATTCCGCCGGTTTCGACGAGGCAAACAAGGAGAAGGTAGAACGGAAACCGCCTCCACACCGGATCCTTGTCGTGCCGGAGGCAGACAAGGGCGGTGAGGAAGCAGATCCATTCGGCTACCGTGTTGACGGTGAAATAATGCATTAGTTGTAAATGTGTTTTTTGGTGCTGTCGACGTTCGGAGCGAGGAAATACGCGCCTTTCGAGAAGCAGTTTTTAGGCGGCGGACAGAGTTCCCCGTTGTTTTCCGGATCGTCTGGCGGAGGGCTGGTCAGGATCATGCCGATGTGCGGGCGGCCGTTTCCACCTTCCTTGACTTTGATATGGTCCAGGTGCTTTTTGCCCTGGGCGCGCGTGGTAACCAGCACGAGCGTGGTTTGGCCCCAGTAAGGCTTGATCGGGTTGTGACCGATGCTGCCTTCATCCAGTTTGGACGGGTAATCGTTTGCGTACTTGGCGTAATAAAAACGGACACCGCTCATGGAATCCCTTTTCATGACGCAAAGTAAAGCGTGGATTCGCTCCGTTGAGAACCAAATGCTTCGGGATTGGGCGGAGTCCGGCGGAAGGCGTTTACCGTACCGGGCAATCATGTTGAACGCGGTGTCTACCGTCAACAGGTCTTTTTCCGGCACATCCGTCGAGGAATTGCATACGAACCGGGAAGCGTCAGGATTGGGTTTGCCGGCAGCGGCCCCGGGATTCCCGGATTGCGCCCACCAGTAACCTGCCGCTAGTCCGGCGGCCAGCGTAATAGCTGGGATCAGGATGGATTTAAATGTACTCATATAGGTTGTTATTGCATGCAAAGTGGAAGGAATCGGGATTAGCCTACGGTTTTCATGGCGAGCCAAATTACCGTTTTTCATCACATATTCCGAGAATCCACCCATGTAAATTTCGGTTGCACCGGATTTTCCGCACAGGCGTTTTTCGGCTCTCCCAAAAGCTGTTTTCAGGGGGATGTAAGGTTAATACTGAAACAATAACGCATTTTCTTGTCTCGGTCAACGCACTGGATGTTAAAAACTTAACCCGGGTTACTTCAACTCCTACCCTAACCATTCCTATCCAAAACGGCCGCTATTTAACATTTAATTGTAAGCAGATATTGATTCTCAGTGAGTTGGGTTGATGTAAAATGTTCGTTGGTTGAACCTATTTTGTTATGAATCAAGGTGATGGTTTTATCGAGAATGTAAGGAATCCTATCCGGGGCCCGCTTTTCCTTTACAACGGAGTTTTTCAGTAAATTGTGGGCATGAATCTCGAAAAACTCCAGGAATACTGCCTTTCCCTTCCGGGCACCGCCGAAGGATTTCCTTTCGGGGAAACCACGCTGGTATTTACCGTCATGGGTAAACTGTTCGCTTTGGTCGACATCGAATCATTCGAAAGCATCAACCTGAAATGTGATCCGGAATTGGTGGAAGAACTGCGGGAAAGATATGAAGGCGTGCTACCCGGCTATCATATGAATAAAAAGCACTGGAACACCGTTTTGCTCGACGGCTCCATCCCGGACCGGCTGCTCCTGGAATGGACCCGCAACTCCTACGACCTCGTCGTAAAAGGATTGCCCAAAAAGGTCCGCGAACAGCTCGGCTGAAAATACCGCCGCCGCTGCCCGGTTGTACCCGGCCACAGCGGCGATCGTGATATAATATCGTCAGACTTGATCCAGCGAAGTGTCGATGAGGAGGATGGTCTTACCCTTGCTCTTCGCCGCACGGCTATCCGCGATAGCCTGGGGTGCCTGGTCGAGCGGGATCCGGCGTTCCACCGGTACGGTAAGCCCCCCGCTATCGATCAGTTCGCGGAGCGCATCGAGTGAAGCCGGGGTCCCTTGGGTCTCGAAATTCCCGCCCCGCAGCCCGAGCGCATGGATGCGGTCTTTATCCGCCACAAACTGCGTGGTATGTACATGTCCGCCTTTCTTTACCAGCGGCAGCATCTTTTCAAAATTCACTTTATCGCTCACCAGGTCGATCAACGCATCGGCCCCGCCGGGAAATTGCTCCTCCACAGGAGCCGTTTTGTAATTGATCGTTTCCGTGGCCCCCAACTGTTTGATCCGCGCCGCCGATTCCTCATTAGATGCGGTAGCGATGACGTAAATACCCCTTGCCCTGGCGATTTGCGTCAGGAAAGAGCCCACGCCGCCCGTTGCACCCACCAGCAGTAGCTTTTGCCCTTCCGCCAGCCCCGAGCGGTCCAGGAGCTGAAGCGCCGTCATCCCCGCCGTCGGCAGCGCCGCGGCGTCAGAAAGCGCAATGGATTTCGGCGCTGCGGCGATGGCCGCCGAATCGGGAACGGTCACCATTTCGGCATACGACCCTTCGCCGATCGGCGGATGGATCATCTGGCCATATACCCGGTCGCCCACCTTAAAACGGTCTGCGCCCGCCCCGACAGATTCCACCACACCGGCCCCGTCTGTACCGAGGATCATGGGGAATACATGCGGCATCTGGTTTTCGAGGATGCCGTCTGCCAACTTCCAGTCGAACGGGTTGAGCCCCGCCGCGGCGAGGCGGATGCGGATGGTGCCGGCTTTTAGTGGTGGTACAGGCAAGTCCATTACGGCTGGATTGCTTTTGAACTGGTTAACTGCTACAGCTTTCATAATAGATGATTGAATGTCAATTTACGCAAAAAGCCGGCCCGGGCATAAAAAAAGCGTGTACCGCAGACGGGCACACGCTTCTGAATGTCCTTATCCGCCTCAGCGGGGTTTGCTGGGTTTACGGCCGCCGCCATGCGAGGCCTTGCCACCCTTACTGGCGATCTGGCGTTGTTTTTCCTTGTCCATAGCTGCAAATCCCCTTCTGCTGGGCGTCCTTTTGGGCGTTTCGCCATGTGCGGCAGCATCTCCGTCGGCCATTTCGGCTTCACGCTGGTGACGGCGGTCGGTAGTGTTCGGTTCGTTTTCGTCGTATCCTTCCAGCTGGTTGTTATTATCGTCGTTAAATTCCTGTTCTCCGTAACGCTCCTGCCTGTTCGCGTCTTTCATCAGCATGTTTTCGTGATGTTGCTCCTGCATGTCAGTAGGTTTTGTTCGTGTGACCATAATTGTAAGGATTTGATATGGTTATTGGAATTAGTTACATGTTTTCCAAACACATACGCGAATTACCATGCCAATGCATCCTGCTGAATACATATTATCGATGTTAAAATGATAATGCCTGATTAACAATACGCTATTACAACCCCATGAAAATCACTTACTTGTTTGCGTAGGGAAACGACTGTGGAAATATGGCGGCAGATTGGGACGTGCGGCAGCGGTGGGCAACAAAAAAAGGCAAGGGTTGCCCCTTGCCTTTAATTTATGGAATGGGACCTGATTAGTTCAGGTTTTCCAGTTTCTTTTTCACGGTTTCTACTTTATCGGTCATGTTTTTGATCGCGTAGATTTTCTGGAGTGCGTAGAGTGCGCTTTCGAAAGTGCGTTTGTCGCTGGCTTCCATTTTGCTGCCCATGGCGGTGAAACCGGCGTCGGCTTTCTCGAAGTACGGGAGCGACTGGTCCATGAGGCCTTGCACTTTAGTTTGCAGTTCTTTCGCTTTGGGGCCGGTTTGCTCCTTGCTGCTCAGGGAGTTCAGCTCTTTGTTGCTGGCTACTGCGCGGTTGAAGTAAAGGGCGCCGAGCTGGAAGTTGGCGGTAGCATCGTCTGCCTTGATGGTCAGTGCTTTTTTATAAGCTTCTTCCGCTTTGTTCATGAGCGCGTCGTAGTTGGCGGGTTTCTCTACATCGTTGCCTTTCTCGTCGCGCGGGTTGGCTACGTTATCGAGACGGATGGCGTAATCCAGCACGAGGCTGAAATCGCTGGGGTTCTCGTTCACTTTTTTCTCGAGCATGCTCAACAGGTCGTCCGTTTTACCGGTTTTGGAATAGTAGAGCATTTCCATGTCGTTAAAGCGTTTGTCTGCCGGGAAGAGGCCTTTCGCTTTTTCGATGGTGCCGAGCCAGTTGGCGTTATCGCCGCGTTCTTCGTATTGCTGCGCCAGTACTACGTACAGGGCGGGTTCGGTTTTGAACTGGAGCTCGGCTGCTTTTTTGAGCAGTTCGAAAGCGTCGTCCTTTTTACCGGCCTGTTGGGCGGCGTAACCGGCGTAGAATACCATGGCGGTATCTGTGGGGATGGAGCCGCCGAGGTCTTTACCGTTGTAGTAGTCGCGTACTTCTACCGCTTTTTTGAAATAGATGAAAGAGGAGTCCCATTTCTGATCGTTCAGGTTGCCATAACCGGCGTTGCCGATGGTGGCGTACACGTTGAACATGCGGTTATTCATTTCCAGGAGGGCTTCCGGGAGTTTGGGGTTGATTTCGAGGGCTTTTTTGAAAGCTTCGAAAGCAACTTCCGCGTCGGCCGCGCTTTTGTTCTTGGTAGCAAGGGCTTCGTAGATTTTGCCTTTTACGTACCAGGTACGTGCATCGTTTTTGGTCTTGTCATGAGCGAGCGCCGCTTCGATATCAGCTTTCGCCTGGTCGATTTTGTCGCTTTTCAGGTATTCATCTGCACTGTTCACTTTTGCTTTCTGCGCCATGGCTGCAAATCCGGCGCCGCAAAAGAGAAGCGTTACAAATATTTTTTTCATGTGGCTCAGGTTTTTAAATAATTATCGTTAATTGTTAATGGTTTATTCTTCAGTGGGTTCGGAAGCAGCTTCACCAGCGGCTTCTTCACCACCTTCAGCCGTTTCACCGGTTGATCCGGCATCTTCTGCAATACCTTCCGCGCCTGCTTCACCACCTTCCACGCCTTCGGCGTTTTCAACGATCTCGTCTTCCTCCTGCTCGTCGAGCCGTGCTACGGCGGCGATTTCGTCGGATTCGTCCATGCGGATGAGCCTTACGCCCTGAGTGGCGCGCCCTGCTTCGCGGACGTCAGCCACCGCCATGCGGATGGTGATGCCGGATTTGCAGGTGATCATCAGGTCGTTTGTTTCGGTAACGTCCACGATGGAGATGAGGGCGCCGGTCTTTTCGGTAATGCTGATAGTTTTTACCCCTTTACCCCCGCGATTGGTGATGCGGTATTCCTCGATGTCGGTCCGTTTGCCGAATCCTTTCTCGGATACCACCAGCACGGTTTTCGTTTTGTCTTCCTTATCAACACAAATCATACCAACCACTTCGTCTTTTTCGTTATCGACCTCGATACCCCGTACCCCGATGGCGCCGCGACCGGTGTCGCGCACGGTGTTTTCAGGGAAGCGGATCGCGCGGCCGCTCTTCACTGCCATCATGATTTCGCTGTTACCGTTGGTCAGCTTGGCTTCCAGCAGCTGGTCGCCATCGTTCACCGTAATGGCGTTCACGCCATTGGTCCGCGGGCGGCTGAACTCTTCCAGCAAGGTTTTCTTGATGATGCCGTTGCGGGTGCAGAGCACGATATAGTGGCTGTTGATGAACTCTTTGTCGCCCAGGTCCTTAATGTCGATGATCGCACGGATCTTGTCGTCAGACGGCAGGGTGATGAGGTTCTGGATGGCGCGGCCCTTGCCGGATTTTTCTCCTTCGGGGATTTCGTATACCTTGAGCCAGTAGCAGCGGCCTTTTTCAGTGAAGAACAGCATGGTGTGGTGGGTAGACGCTACGAACAGGTGCTCGATATAATCTTCGTCACGTGTTTTGCCGCCCATGGCGCCGCGGCCGCCGCGTTTCTGCTGGCGGTAGTCGTATGCGGAGGTGCGCTTGATGTAACCCAGGTGGGAAATGGTGATCACCACGTCTTCCTCGGCGATGATATCTTCGATGCGCATTTCGGCTGCGAGGTACTGGATTTCGGTCTTTCTTTCGTCGCCGAATTTCTTTTTCACTTCTTCCAGTTCCGTCTTGATGATTTGCATCCGGAGGCCTTCGTCTCCGAGGATTTCCTTCAGCCGGCCGATGAGTTGCATGATCTCTTCGTATTCTTCACGGATTTTGTCGCGTTCCATGCCTGTCAACCTTTGCAGGCGCAATTCCAGGATGGCTTTCGCCTGGATTTCGCTCAGCCCGAAGCTGGACATGAGGCCTTCGCGCGCTACATCGGGGGTGGCCGAGTTGCGGATGAGGGCGATCACTTCGTCGAGATGGTCGAGGGCGATGAGATAACCTGCGAGGATGTGGGCTTTCTTTTCCGCTTCGCGCAGTTCGTACTGCGTGCGGCGGGTCACCACTTCGTGGCGGAACTCGATGAATTCCGCCAGGAGGTCGCGCAGGTTCATGATCCGGGGCCGGCCTTTTACGAGTACCACGTTGTTGATGCCGTAAGAAGTCTGGAGCTCGGAGTATTTGTACAGCTGGTTGATGATGACGTTGGGGATCGCTTCGCGCTTGAGGTCGATCACCAGGCGCATGCCTTCGCGGTCGCTCTCGTCGCGCACGTCGGAAATGCCTTCGATCACTTTATCGTTGACCAGCTGTGCGATTTTCTGGTGGAGCACGGCTTTGTTCACCTGGTAAGGCAGTTCGTAGATCACGAGTTTTTCCTTACCGGTTTTAGCCGTTTCGGACATGATCTTGCCGCGCACTACTACCCTGCCGCGGCCGGTCTCGAAGCCCTGTTTAACGCCTTCGAAACCGTATATGATACCGCCCGTCGGGAAGTCGGGGGCTTTGATATGTTTGATCAGTTCTTCCGTAGTGATGTCACGGTCCTCGATCATGGCCGTGAGCCCGTCTACAAGTTCGGACAGGTTGTGGGGCATGATGTTGGTGGCCATCCCTACCGCGATGCCGCTGGCGCCGTTGGCGAGCAGGTTCGGGATGCGGGTGGGCAGCACCAAAGGCTCTTCGAGGGTGTCGTCGAAGTTGAGCGTGAAATCCACGGTGTCTTTTTCGAGGTCTTCCAGCATCGCTTCAGCGATCTTCTGCAGGCGCACCTCGGTATAACGCATGGCCGCAGGCATGTCGCCGTCGATCGATCCGAAGTTACCCTGCCCGTCGATCAGCATGTAGCGGAGCGACCAGGGCTGGGCCATACGTACCATGGTATCGTACACGGAAGCGTCACCATGCGGGTGATATTTACCCATTACGTCCCCAACAACACGGGCAGATTTCTTGTAAGGCTTGTTGTGCGTATTCCCCAGCTCATGCATGCCGAACAGCACGCGGCGGTGAACAGGTTTGAAACCATCCCTGACGTCCGGCAACGCGCGGCCTACGATCACGGACATCGAATAATCGATGTACGCCGTCTTCATCTGCTCCTCAATGTTGATCGGAACAATTCTACCTTCCTTTTGATTGTCTTGATTGTCCGTGTTCTCTATCATTATGTTATTGGTTTACAGGTTTTTCCGTATCCTTAAATAAAGAGCAAATATAACGATTTCAGGCCGGATTCCGGTGCTTTGGGGGCTAATTGTGAATAAAAATGAGGGAATATTCCTACTTTCGCGTCATCTCCGGTAAATGTTCTATATATCTTAAAATTGATATATACCAGCCGATCACAAATTGGCAAGCAATTTGTTTATAACCCTATGAAAATCAGCCCTTATAATCGAGCGGAAGCAATTATTCGAATGTTCTGGAAAACTGCGGTTATCTGAACATTCGCCGGAAATTATTGTTTTCGTTTGGTAGTTTTAACCACCAGAGTCTCTTATGAAGCATGTTCTATTGTTTGGCGCCGGCAAGTCAGCGACCGTACTGATCGATTACCTGCTGGCCAATGCGCCCCGGCAAAAATGGCATATCACCGTTGTAGATAACGACCTCATGCTGATCAAATCCAAGATCGGAAAGTCGTATTACGCCACGGCAGCGGCGATCGATGTGAAAGACGCATCGGTCCGCCAGCCCCTCGTCCGGGAAACCGACCTCGTCATTTCCCTGCTCCCGCCCGCCCTGCACATCACGGTGGCGCGCGATTGCCTGCAATTCGGCAAGAACCTCCTCACCGCGTCGTACATCGACCCGGAAATCCGCAAACTGGAAAAGGAAATTGAACAGGCCGGCCTGCTCTTCATGTATGAAATGGGGCTCGACCCGGGGATCGATCATATGTCTGCCATGAAACTTATCCAGTCGATCGAAAAGAAAGGCGGCCAGATCTCCTGCTTCCGCTCCTATTGCGGCGGGCTTATTTCCCCCGAAAGCAACGACAACCCCTGGCAGTACAAGATCTCTTGGAATGCGCGGAACATCGTGCTGGCAGGCGCTTCCGGCGCCATTTACCGTGAAAAGGGTAAAGTGAAGGAAGTGGAATACGAACACCTGTTCGACCAGTCCAAAACCATCCAGGTGCCCGGCCTCGGCAAACTCGCCTGGTATCCCAACCGCGATTCCCTCAACTACACCGATATCTACAACCTCTCCAACGTGCCCACCTTCATGCGCGCCACCCTCCGCTACCCCGATTTCTGCGAAGGCTGGAACGCGGTGGTCAGGCTCGGGCTTACCGACGACAAGAAGAAACGCCCGACCGACAAGCTCGCCTATTCCGCATGGGCCATGCAGAACGTGGCGGCAGACGATCAGCTCAGCCCGGAAGAGAACGTTGCCCAGTTCCTTGGCGTCAGCAGCAAAAGCAAACTGATCCGCCAGCTGAAATTTTTGGGCATTTTGAACGGAGATTTGATTAACTTAGGGGAACAGACCAACGCGGGCGTTTTGCAGCATGTACTCGAAGCCCGCCTGAGAATGGAGCCATCCGATAAAGACATGATCGTAATGTTGCACGAGATCGAGTTCGAGCGGCGCAACATGAGCACTAAATTATCAAGTTATATGATCGTGCAGGGAGAAGATAACCTGCGCACCGCCATGGCAAAAACGGTAGGGCTGCCCCTCGGCATCCTGGCCAAACTGGTCCTCTCCGGCCAGGTAAGCCTCACAGGCCTGCAGATCCCCGTTATGCCGGACATCTACAATCCCGTCCTCCGTGAACTGGAGGAATTCGATATCAGGTTCGAGGAAACTTTCGATTGAGGAAAAACACATTACTTACAGGCCGAAGATGCAACCGCTTTCATCCCGGGATTCAAGTCATTTTTCCTATGACTACTCCTAGAAGAGGAAGTTTTGAACAAGTGAAAGTATGGGCCGTCCCGGTAGTACCGGGACGGCTATTTTTTTAGGGTTGCAGCAAAGCCAGCAGTTCCGCCACCCCTTCCGTCGCCGGTTTTTCGATCAGCGTCCAGCTATGGGAATCGCTTACCGGCGGGATTTTTTTGTCGATAATGAACCGCGGCACATCCGCCCGCAGGTAGTTGACCAGCCCCGCCGCGGGGTACACATTCAGCGAGGTGCCGATGAGCACGAACACATCTGCCTGTACGATCTCCAGCACCGCCGGCTGAATCATGCTCACATCTTCCCCGAACCACACCACGTGCGGCCGGAACTGTCCGCCGTCGGGCGCCAGCTGCCCCATTTGAATGTCTTCCCGGATCTCATACAGCGTGGTTTCATCATACACGCTGCGCATTTTGAGGATTTCGCCGTGCAGGTGCAGCACGCGCGTGGAGCCGCCGCGTTCGTGCAAGTCGTCGATGTTCTGGGTGATCACCCGTACATCGTACCACTGCTCCAGCTGTGCCAGTCCGCTGTGTGCGGCGTTGGGCACAGCGGCCAGCACGTCTTTGCGGCGCAGGTTGTAGAATTCCTGGACGAGGGAAGGATTGTTCTCCCAGCCCGTGGGCGAGGCCACTTCGAAGACGTCGTGCCCTTCCCACAGGCCGTCGGAATCGCGGAAGGTGCGGAGACCGCTCTCGGCGCTGATGCCTGCGCCGGAAAGCACGACCAGTTTGGGTTTCATATCTTTCGGGTTTAATAAGAAATGACAGGCTTACATGCCTGCCATTTCCATGATTTTTTCGAATTCTTCGGGTTTCACCGTTCCGACCGACAGGCGGCCGAGCCGTATGAGGTCCATGTTCGCCAGACTTTTTTCGGCTTTGATCTGCGCGAGGGTGACGGGCTTTTTGAGCTTTTTCACCGGTGCGAGGTCTACCGCGAGCCAGGCGGGATCGGGCGTGGTGGGGTCCTGGTAGGATTCTTTCACCACTTTGGCGATGCCGACGATCTCGAGGCCTTCGTTGCTGTGGTACCACAATACCTGGTCGCCTTTCTTCATGGAGCGGAGGTTGTTGCGGGCGGCGTAGTTGCGCACGCCGTCCCAGAACGTCTGCTTGTCTTTCACGAATTGGTCCCAGGAATATTTGAACGGTTCCGATTTCACTAACCAATATTGCATTCCGAATCGCTTTATGGGCGCGGATTACCAGCCACTGGCCAGTACGTCCGCGATGTGCATGATTTTAATGTTTTGTCCGTGTTTACGGATATAGCCGTCGAGGTGCATGAGGCAGCTAAGGTCGGTGGAGATGAGATAATCCGCACCGGTGTCTGTCGAATTGTGCACTTTCTGTTCGCCCATTCCGAGGGAAATGGGTTTGAATTTCACGGCAAAGGTGCCGCCGAATCCGCAGCAGGTTTCCGATTCGTTCATCTCGCGCAGTTCGAGGCCTTTCACGTTGGCCAGGAGTTTGCGGGGGCCTTCCTTGATGCCGCATTCGCGCAGGGCGCCGCAGGCATCGTGATAGGTGCCGACGCCCTCGAGGGTGGCGCCGATGTCGGTTACGCCGAGCACGTCTACGAGAAATTCAGTGAATTCGTAGAGGTTTTTGCGGAGGAGTTTTACATCGTTATGTGCGGCGGAATTATCGAACAGTTTGCCGTAGTAATTCCGTACGAAGCCGGTGCAGGATCCGCTGGGCGCCACGATATAGTCGTACACGTGAAAGTCTTTGAGGAACTTGGTGGCCACGCTCCGGCATTCGTCCTGGTACCCTGCGTTGAAGGCGGGCTGGCCGCAGCAGGTTTGTTCGGTATTGTAATGCACGGTGCAGCCGAGTTTTTCCAGGACTTTCACCATGTTGAAGGCGGTTTCAGGAAAGAGCTGGTCTACGAAGCACGGTATGAAAAGATGTACGTTCATGCTGGTGGTATCAGTTTGGGTAATGAGCAGACAAAGTTAAGGGCTGCAAGCAGTTCAAGCTGCTGTTAACTTCGCTATTATCGGGCACTTTTTGCCAGTTGACGCTGAAATCCGATCATCTTGAGGGCGGTGAGCGCGCCTTCTTCCCCTTTATGGCCGTGAGCGCCGCCGAGGCGGTCAGTGGCTTGTTCTACGGTGTTAACGGTGAGCACGCCGAAGATCACGGGGATGGGGAGCTCGAGGTTCAGTTCGAGGATCCCGTCTGTCACGGCCTTGCACACGTAATCGAAGTGCGGGGTTTCTCCGCGGATGACGCATCCGAAGGCGATGATGGCAGACGGCTGGGCGCCGGTGCCGCGGGTTTGTTCCCAGATTTGTTTGCAGGCGAACGGCAGCTCAAAAGACCCCGGCACGATGTAGGTGCTGAAGTTTACTTTCTGCTCGGTGAGCGTACGTTCGGCACCCGCCACCAGTTCGTTGGTGACGAAATCGTTCCATTCTGTAGATACAATAACAACACTGGCACCCTCCAGTTGAAGAATGCCAGTGTTGTTGAGTAAAGTCTGATTGTGTACGGACATTTCCCGGATTATTTCACCACGCCCAATCTTGCCAGGTATTTCTCCATTTCACGGCCTTCGTTGGTGCGGGGGTATTTTTGTTTGATTTGTTGGTAAACGGCGATCGCTTCATCAGGCTTGTTGGCTTTTTCGAGGGCCAGGCCTGCGCGCATGAGGTACATGGGCGAAGTGATCTCGTTATCGGTAGCGCCTGCTTTTTTGTAGTAGCTAACAGCGTCCGCAGCGTTGTTCAGTTCCATGTAAGCGTCTCCGATGAGGCCGTTGGCGATGGAAGAGATCACGATGTCGGAGCTGGAGAATTGTTTCAGCTGGTCGATCCCTTTCTGGAATTCACCGAGGCGAACGTGGCAAACGCCAGCATAGTAGTGGGCGAGGTTGCCGGCTTTGGTGCTGCCGTATTTATCGATCACCTGGAGGAAACCGTAATTGTTACCGTCACCGTTGAGCGCTTTGCTCAGGGAATCGGCTGCGAAGAAGTGCTGCGCCTGGAAGATGGCTTCCTGTGCTTTCACTTCTGCCGGAGCTTTCACGAAACGCTTGTAGGCGAAGTACCCGCCGAAGCCCAGCACGAATGCCAGCAGTGCGATGTTGATGACGTTCTTGTTCTTGCTGTAGAAATCAGAAGCCCTGTCTGCAGATGCCTGCAGGTCGAAGTCCTGGTTTTTCACCGCCTTTTCCGGCTGTTTGGTGTTTTTATTTTCTGCCATGGTTGTTTGCATAATGAACTATAATAGGTAGACAGGGATGGATTTAGTCGACGATGAACGGATAGTCTTGCTGGACGTAAACATCTTTCAGCAGCTCGTCGTCAGACGGCCAGGGGCTTTCTTCCGCGAATTGAACGGATTCTTCCACTTCCTGTTTAACTCTTTCCGCGATGGCTTCGATGTCGGCTTCGGTAGCCCATTTGTTTTTCAGCAGCGTTTCTTCCACGATGGTGAGGGGGTCGCGCTGTTTGTATTCTTCCACTTCTTCCTTGGTGCGGTATTTGGCCGGGTCGGACATGGAGTGGCCGCGGTAGCGGTAGGTTTTGATTTCCAGCAGGGTCGGTCCGCCGCCTTCACGGCCGCGGGCCACCGCGCGGGCGATGCCTTCGTGAACGGCTTCGCAGCTCATGCCGTCGATAGAATCGGCGGGCATTTCGTAAGCGTCTGCCAGTTTGTAGATATCGAGTACGTTGGAGGTACGTTCAACGGAAGTACCCATGGCGTAGTGGTTATTCTCGCAAATGAAAATTACGGGAAGTTTCCACAGCATGGCCATGTTGAAGGTTTCGTGCAGCATACCCTGGCGGGCGGCGCCGTCTCCGAAAAATGCGAGCACTACATTGTCTGTGCCCAGGTATTGCTCGGCGAATGCCAGGCCTGCGCCGGTGCCGATTTGTGCGCCCACGATACCGTGACCGCCGAAAAATCCGTGTTCCTTGGAGAAAAAGTGCATCGATCCGCCTTTGCCTTTCGAGCAGCCGGTTGCTTTACCGTACAGCTCGGCCATGCAGGCCTTCGCCGAAATACCTTTCGCGATCGCCAGAGCGTGGTCGCGATATGCCGTAATAAATTTATCGCCGGGTTTCGTGGCCGTCATAGCGCCTGCCGCAATCGCCTCCTGACCTATGTACAGGTGACAGAAACCGCGTATCTTCTGCATTCCGTATAATTGCCCTGACTTCTCCTCGAAGCGACGCAGTAACAGCATCAATTCGTACCAGTACAGATATGTCTCTTTGGTGAATTTCGTTTTCACGTCTGTTAAAGTTTGCACTATTTCTAAATTTGTTCGCAAATATAACAGGAAAATCTGCAAATTCAAGCAATTTTGCAGAAGGATGTCTTAACGCCTTGCGGCAGACGGCATTCCGGCAGTTCAAACCATTCAGACAGCTTGTTGACGATATCCTCCATAGCGCTCACGCAATTCAAGAATTATTCGCACCGCACCTTCCGGTTCAGTTCCCGCATCGTCGGCATCACCGGCAGGAACGGATCGGGCAAAACCAACCTGCTCGACGCCATATATTATCTCTGCTTCACCAAAAGCTATTTCAGCTCCATCGAAAGCCAGAACGTCCAGTACACCACGAACGGTTTCCGGCTGGAAGCGTCGCTCGTCCGCCACGACCAACCCGAAAAGATCGTCTGTACGGTCAAAGACGGGAAAAAGGACATCGCGCTCAACGATGAGCCGTACGACCGCTTCTCCCGTCATATCGGTCACTTCCCGGCCGTCATGATCGCGCCGGACGATGCGGAGATCATCCTTGGCGGTAGCGAAGACCGCCGCAAGTGGCTCGACGGGTTGCTGTCGCAGCTGGTGCCCGGTTACCTCGATCATCTCCTCGCCTACCATAAAATCCTCCAGCAACGGAACTCCCTGCTCAAAACCATGGCCTCCATGGTCCAGCGCCCCGATCCGCTGCTCGACATCTTCGACGAACAGCTCGTACAGCACGCCACGCCCGTGTTCGAAGCAAGGAAGGCATTCCTGCCCGCGTTCATCGACCAGGTCCAGGAACGATACGATTACCTCGCCGGCAGCCATGAAACCGTGGCTTTCCGCTACCAGAGCCAATTGCTGGAACAGCCGCTGGCCACGCTCCTGGCACAGTCCAGGCTGCGCGACAAACAGGTGCAACGGACGACCCAGGGCATTCATCGCGACGATCTCCTGTTCCTGCTGGACGAGCACCCCATGAAATCGAGCGCCTCGCAGGGCCAGCGCAAGAGCTTTCTTTTCGCGCTCAAGCTGGCACAATACGAGGCGATCCGGACGCACAAGTGCTTCCCTCCCATCCTGTTGCTCGACGATGTGTTCGAAAAACTGGACCAGGAGCGGGTTTCCCGGCTCATTCAACTGGTGCTGCAGCCCGATTACGGGCAGGTTTTCATCACCGATACCCACGGCGAGCGCCTCAAAGACGCCTTCGCCGCCTGTCCCGACGCCATCCAGCTGATCTCCATGCAGGAAAACTGATCCTACCGGCGGATAAGCCCGCTGATGAGGGATATCAGGAACAATACCAGGAATATGAAGAAAAGGATCTTGGCGATGCCCACGGCGCCCGCCGCAATGCCGCCGAACCCGAATATGGCCGCCACAATGGCGATGATCAGGAAAATGACTGCCCAACGTAACATAATAAAGGGATTTAAAGTGAAACAATGATGTTATACACAATGTTCGGCAAACATCATTCCACGAATGCCATATGTCATTTAGAGGCCCTTTCGTATCCCGATTCCTGTAGTTTTGCGCAAATTTTACCACATAATGCGGCGATTCTCGGGGCCATTGACCTTCATTTTCATTACGTTACTCATCGACTTTATCGGGTTCGGGATCATCATGCCCGTGGTTCCCAAACTGATCGAACAACTGATCGGCGGCAACGAAAGCGATGCTGCCTGGTATGGCGGATGGCTCACTTTCGCCTATGCCTTCATGCAATTCTTCTTCGCCCCCATCCTGGGCGGGCTTTCGGATAAATACGGCCGCCGGCCGGTACTGCTGCTGTCTATGGCCGGCATGGGCATCGATTACCTGTTCCTGGCCTATGCGCCCAATATTTTCTGGCTGTTCGTAGGCCGGATCTTCATCGGGATCACGGGCGCCAGCATGACCGCCGCTTCCGCCTACATCGCCGACGTCAGCACCCCTGAAAAGCGCGCCCAGAACTTCGGGCTGCTGGGCATGGCCGTGGGCATCGGCTTTATGCTCGGGCCGGTGATCGGCGGGCTGGTGAGTCATACCTGGGGCATCAGGGCGCCTTTCTTCCTGACGGCCGGGCTTTCTTTGCTGAATGCGCTCTACGGTTATTTCATCCTCCCCGAATCGTTGAAGCCCGAGAACCGCAGAGCTTTCGACTGGTCGCGCGCCAACCCCTGGGGCGGGCTGCGGCAGATGAAGCGGTACCGGTACATTTATCCGCTGCTGGGCTCCGTGGTGCTGATTTACACCGCTACGCACGCCATCCAGAGCAATTGGACCTATTATACCATGTTCGTATTTACATGGACGGAAAAGATGGTGGGCTATTCGCTTTCATTCGCGGGATTGATGCTCATCATCGTGCAGGGCGGGCTGATCCGGATCTTGTTGCCGAAGTTGGGCTACCACCGGGCGGTATATATCGGGCTGCTGATTTACGGGGTTTCCTTCCTGCTATTCGCGCTGGCCACGGAGGGCTGGATGATGTTCCCCATCCTGGGCCTGTACGGTTTGGGCGGGATATTCGGCCCCAGCCTGCAAGGGGTGGTTTCCAACCAGGTGCCGGCCAACGAGCAGGGCGAGCTGCAGGGTACGTTTACGAGTTTGATCAGTTTGACGAACATCATCGGGCCGCTGCTGATGACGGGCCTTTTCCATTTCTGCACGCAGGAAGGCGCAACGGTCCATCTCCCCGGCGCGCCCTTTTTCATGGCGGCGACGCTCACCCTGCTGGGCGCTGCGCTGGCTATCCGGGCATTCCGGAAGCATACGAAGGCAGCGGAGCAGTAAGGTTATTTCCGGAGGAGGGCGAAGGCATGGTTCCAGCTGCCATTCCGGAAGCCGTATGCGCACCAGACCACGCACATGGATTCGAGGTGCCGGCTCATAGGGATTTCTCCCACATCCACCACGTCTTTCCAGCCCAGCTGGCCAAGAATGTCGGTCACGGCGAGCTTGGCCAGATCGTCGTTACCGGCGATGAACATGGCCGGGGTGCCGTCTTCGTACGAAGGCGCCACCATCCGGGTGTTGCCGATGGTATTGAGGGCTTTGACGACGTGCGCGTCCTGCAGCCACGACTGTACCTGCTCCCCGCCCGATTTGGCGTGGCCGGTGGCCAGGTGCAGGCGCCCGGCCGCGTCGGGCCCTTTCCCGTCCAGCGGGTTGGTCACGTCGATCACGATCTTTTTCTTGAAATTCCAGATACCGGCCATTTCAATGGCGGCTTTGGTGCCGGTCCACCCCGTGCAAAGCACGATAACTTCCCCGAAGGCGGCGGTTTCCGAGTATGTGCCTGATTGGGCGGCGGGATGGGCCTGGAGCCAATCCCGCAAACCTTCCTTTTGCGTGTGCCGGGTCCCGATCATCACGGCGTGGCCGCGCTCCGAAAAAGCGGCGGCCAGCGTCAGGCCTACGTCGCCGGACCCGAGGATGGCGATCTTCATACCGAACAGATTTGCTTCTATCCTAATTTAAGCAAATCCTGCGGGATTATTGCAGATAGCTTAAAAAACGCGTCAATCCCTGGCGCTTGCTGGGCGTGAGGCGGTAGCTGATGTTTTTGGTGTAATAGACGGTCAGATCGTAGGCGCCATAGGTGTTTTCACCCACCACGGCGGGGATATTGTTGAGGCCGATGGCGTTGGCGTCGTTGAATTGCTGGATGAACTTGATGTCCAACGGTTTGTTGCTGATCCAGGCTGCGAACACGAATGGCAGGCTGGTGAAGCGGATCCAGTGTTCGGCCAGGTCGTAGATGAAAGACGAGATCAGCCGCTGGCTAAGGGCGCGGTCGCCGATAACGAGGGCGGCGTCCGTACCCGTGATAAGGTGTTGGTAATCGCCTGTGGTTTCCACGAACTCCACGTCCAGGCGCCAGTATTCGCGCACGAGCACTTTGAGGAGCGCCACGGAGGTGCGGCTCTGGTAATCGAGATATATTCTTTTGATATCCTGCAGGGGCACTTCGCTGAAGAGGCAGACGGACGCTACCGGGCCTTCCGCGCCGATGCAGAAATCGGAAATTATGTGCGATTCCTTCATTTTCGGGATGATCGCTACCGGAACGAGCCCTACGTCCACCGTTCCTTCCACCAGTTCTCCGGCTATTTTTGCCGGGTAATCCACCGTCAGTTCCATGTTCCGCAGTACCGGGTGTTCCCTGAATCCGTATAATAAAGGCTTCGTATTCAGATAACTCACTGCTGCTACTTTTACTTTCCGTTCCAATTTCTGTAATTTTGAGCCTGCTAAATTAAAGTAATTCCCGTAATTACCTGCTTTGGGATAACCGGGGGCTTTATTGACAGGATAATATTAACATGATGCAATTACAAGCTTTAACTGCTATTTCCCCGGTAGACGGGCGTTACAGAGGTCAGCTCGAAGAACTGGCCCCTTATTTTTCCGAATTTGCGTTGATCCGGTACCGTGTACAGGTGGAGGTGGAATATTTCATCGCCCTGTCCGAACAGAAGCTGTTCACCCTACCCAAAGCCAAGCTTCCCGCCCTGCGCGCCGTTTACCGCGATTTCACCGTGGAGCAGGCCCAGCTGGTGAAAGACACGGAAAAAGTGACGAATCACGACGTAAAGGCGGTGGAATACTTCCTTAAAAACGAACTGAAACGCCTCGGGCTGGAAGATAAACTGGAATGGGTGCATTTCGGCCTCACTTCCCAGGACGTGAACAACACCGCCACGCCCCTGCTCTGGAAAGAAGCCATCGAGCATATATATCTCCCGTCCATCTCCAACCTCATCATCCACCTGAAAAAGCTGGCCAAAGACTGGAAAGCCGTTCCCATGCTCGCCCGCACCCACGGCCAGCCCGCTTCCCCCACCATTCTCGGTAAAGAGATCCAGGTGTTCGTGGAGCGCCTGGAAGGCCAGGTGAAGCTCCTCGGAGAAATCCCCTTCGCCGCCAAGTTCGGCGGAGCCACCGGCAACTTCAACGCCCACCACGTGGCGTTCCCGGCGGTAAACTGGGAGAAATTCGGGAATAAATTCGTGAACAACACCCTCGGTCTGCAACGTATGCAGTTTACCACGCAGATCGAGCATTACGATAATATTGCGGCCCAGTTCGATACGCTGAAACGCGTGAACAACATCCTGGTCGACTTCTCCCGCGATGTGTGGACGTACATTTCGATGGATTACTTCAAGCAGAAGATCAAGAAGAACGAAGTAGGTTCCTCCGCCATGCCGCATAAAGTGAACCCCATCGATTTCGAGAACGCCGAAGGCAACCTGGGCATCGCCAACGCCCTGTTCGAACACCTGGCGGCCAAGCTGCCCATTTCGCGCCTGCAGCGCGATCTGACGGATTCCACTGTTCTCCGCAACATCGGCGTTCCTTTCGCGCATAGCCTCCTGGCGCTGAAGAGCCTCGACAAAGGGCTGAACAAGCTCATCCTCAACGCGGCCAGGCTCCACGAAGACCTGGAGCACAACTGGGCCGTGGTGGCCGAAGCCATCCAGACCGTGCTGCGCCGCGAAAACTATCCCCAGCCTTACGAAGCGCTGAAAGCGCTCACGCGCGGCGGGGAACAGATCACGCAGAAAACGATGCACAAGTTCATCGACGGACTGAAGATCACGGCCGCCCTGAAAAAAGAGCTGAAAGCCATCACGCCGCATAACTATACCGGTATCCACTAATGCACGACAAAGCCGTCATATTGTTCGACGGTGTCTGCCATTTTTGTAATGGCAGCGTGAATTTCGTGATCCGGCGCGACCGGCGCGACCTTTTCCGGTTTGCGCCTTTGCAGTCGGAAGCGGGTCAGTCGCTTTTGCGGACGCATGGGATCGACGCCCTGGAAACGGATTCTTTTGTGCTGATACGCGGAGGGAAATCGTGGGTGAAGAGCTCGGCGGCTTTGCGGGTAGCCCGCGGGCTGGGGTTTCCCTGGAATCTGCTGTGGGTGTTCGTCATTGTTCCGCGGATGCTGCGAGATGCGGTGTACGACTGGATCGCGCGGAACCGCTACCGCTGGTTCGGGAAGATGGATGTTTGTATGGTCCCGGATGCGCGGGTTCGCGGGAAGTTTCTTTGACGTATCATCTATCGAGATAAAAGCCCTGTCTTTTTCGGACAGGGCTTTTTTAATTTTTGCTAACAGGGTGAATTTTGAAACTGCCCTGAAACAGGAAAGCCCGGTGCGATGGCCGGGCTTTCGATATCTGCAATCTATTGCTGTTGCTTATTTGGAAGGAGCCGGAGCTACGGGTGCTGCTGCGGCGGGTTTCACGTCGAGCAGTTCCACGTCGAACACCAGGATGCTGTTCGGCTTGATGAAGGGGCCGGAGCCGTTCAGGCCGTAAGCCAGGGAAGATGGGATAACGAGGGTGGCTTTGGAACCAGCTTTCAGCTGGGCCAGCGCATCGTCCCATCCCGGAATCACGCGGCCTTCGCCTACGTTGAATTTCAGGGGCTCCAGCGGCATGCCGGGGCGCAGGGTGCTGTCGGTATTGGAATCGAACTTGGTACCGTCAAGCAGTTTACCGGTATAGTTCACGCTCACTTCGTCGCCGGCTTTGGCTTGTGCGCCAGTACCAACAACCGTCTCGGCGATGTAGACGCCTTTGGGAGACTTGCGGGTGTTCAGGTTGTTCTTCTTGATGTATTCAGCGATTTCCTTTTCGTCTTTCTGGTTTTGTTTGGCGGAAGAATACTTGGTTTCTACCACGAACGCAACTTTCATTACGTCGCCTTTCTTAGCCATGGGAGGCATTTGCGGCATGGAATCAACAGGCAGCAGGAACACGGCGCTGTCGCCTTCGGTCAGCATAGCGAAACCGTCCATGAGGTCATACTTGTTCTGGGATTTCTGCAGTACCAGCGGCATACCGGTGGGTGCCTGCTCGCGGGACGACATCATGAGGGAGTCGTTCAGGAAAGAGGAGAAGTGAACCACGATGGTATCGCCTTCTTTCAGTTTGTCACCTTTACCTTCTTTAGGAACGATGAACTCGATGCCACCCGGGGTTTTTCTCGGGCCGCTTTTACCGCAGCTGGCCAGAGCAAGACCTCCCAGCGCAACAAGTAACAGATTGTTTGTTTTCATCTTTACGATTGAGTTTATGAAACGTGTGTTGTGGCCGAAACCCTTACCGGGTGCCGTCCGGACTATGTTATTGCAAAATATCTTCGTTTTCGTGCATGGCACGGATGAATCGTTGAACGGTGCGATCGAGCGAATCGGCGCTTCTGCCGCCGGCGGCGTTGAAATGGCCGCCGCCTTCGAAGTATTTCCGGGCGAAGGTGTTGACGTCAAAGTTGCCTTTGGAACGGAAAGACAGCTTCACTTCGGAATTCCGGTCGATGATCAGCGCCGCTAATTTAATGCCTTGGATGGATAAAAGGAAATTTACCAGTCCTTCCGTGTCTCCCGTCTGCAAATCGAACCTTTTCAGGTCGCTGTAGGGGATCGCCATGATGGCGGTATTGGTCTCGTAGAAGACTTCCATACGGTTCAGGAGGCTATGGCCGATGAACCGGAGGCGGTTTTCGAGGAAATTATCGTAAATGGCCTGGTGGATATACTCATGTTCGAGCCCCCGTTCCAGCAAATCCGCCACCATGCGGTGGACCCGGGCGCTGGTAGAAGCGAACCGGAAAGATCCGGTGTCGGTCATGGTGCCGGCGTAAATGCACTGGGCGATGTCGTTATCGATGTAATGCTCGTCGCCCAAGCGGTAGATGATCTCGTACACGAGTTGGGCGGTGGAGGCGGCGGTAGTGTCGCTCACGCCGAAATCGAATACGGGCTGGGGCTCCAGGTGATGGTCTATGATGACTTTCACGCATTGCAGCTTTTCCAGAACCGGTTCCATGTTACGGGTGCGGCTCATGGCGTTGAAATCCAGGCAGAAAAGGATCTCGGTGCCATCGATGGCTTTGAGGGCCTTTTCGTTCTGCGACTCGAAATCCAGCACCTGGTCACATCCGGGCATCCATTTCAGGAAGTCGGGAAAGTTGGTGGGAGAAATAACCGTTACGTCGTGACCCTTACGCCGCAGGTAGTGATACATGGCCAGGGAAGAGCCCATAGCGTCGGCATCCGGTTTTTGATGCATGGTGATGACCACCTTCTTGGGGCTTTCCAGCAGTGGCTTGATATCCTCGATCGGCTTCATTCCTAAAACTATGATTTTTAAAGGTTGCGACTGCCTTGCGGCGTGTTATTTTCGTTTAAGCAAATGAAGTGCGAAGTTCACCAATTGCGCCAGAATTTCAAAATTTTTTACGGGTAAACAAAATGTGATTACTTTTGCGGCGCAAAAAGGCATTTTCTCACGTATAACGACCAATTACCAATATGAGCAACAAAACTTTCACCATGATCAAGCCCGACGCTGTGGCAAACGGGCACATCGGCGGCATTCTGGACAAGATCTGCGCTGCAGGCTTCCGCATTACCGCAATGAAACTGACCCGCCTTTCCGCTGAGAAAGCCGGCGAATTCTACGCTGTGCACAAAGAGCGCCCCTTCTACGGCGAGCTGGTTGAGTTCATGAGCAGCGGCCACATCGTGGCGGCGATCCTCGAAAAAGAGAACGCAGTGGAAGATTTCCGCAAACTGATCGGCGCCACCAACCCGGCCCAGGCTGAGGAAGGCACCATCCGCAAGATCTACGCAGAATCTATCGGCCGTAACGCCGTTCACGGCTCCGATTCCGACGAAAACGCGGCTATCGAAGGTAATTTCTTCTTCTCCGGCCTGGAGAAGTTCTAATCCGGCCCCGGAATAACGAACGAAAGGCGGTACCTCGGTACCGCCTTTTTTTTGAATTCGCGTATTAATACGGTAGGCCGGGATTGCCGGCGGACGTATTTTCGCAGGGCTTTTACTTCCCTTTCCTGTTGACCGACCCGTATTGGACAGGATCACTATATTCCCTCAGTTAGCAGCAGTCCGTATATGAAAGAAGCTCCCGCCAGCCGGCGGGTGCTTTATTTTACGGATAATACATCACTATCGGGAACCCGTGATCACCCCTGCCTTCGGGCCAATGTATGACGATGGCGGTCTGAAAGTCGCTCGACCTGCCCCCGGAAGCGCGGGAAAGCCGGCCTGTAAAAACACCTCCGTTCGTCGATGCAGCGATCTGTCCTGTTGAAGCGACGGGTCGTGGCGACAAAAAAGGCCCCCGGTTCCCGGGAGGCCTATAACCAATCTTAAAATCAAAATTATTCGAGTTCCACCACCAGGTCGTCTTGCTGTACCATGGTGCCTTCGCGCAGAAGGACGGATTTCACTTTAGATTCGCGTGTGGCCGTCACCGTTGTTTCCATTTTCATGGCTTCGATGATGAACAGCGGGGTGTTGGCGCCGATGGAGTCGCCGGTTTTCACCAGAATTTTCGACAGTTTGCCCTGCAGCGGCGCGCCTACTTCCTGTTCGGTGTTGCTGACCTTTTTGTTGGCGGGCACTTCGCTCTTCACGGAGCGGTCTCGCACCTGCACGCGGCGGGCGTAACCGTTCAGTTCGAATACTACGGTGCGCATGCCGCTTTCGTCGGCCGGCAGTACGTAGAGCAGTTTTACGATGATGGTCTTGCCTTTGCCCAGCGTGATGAGGATTTCCTCACCCAGTTTCAGCCCGTAGAAGAAAGCCGGTGTGGGGATGGCTTCCACGTTGCCGTATACCTGTGCATGCTGATAGTATTCTTCGAATACTTTCGGGAACATGTGATAGCTGAGGTAATCGAGGAATTCGGCGAGGGGATATTTCAGCTGGAAAGCGGCAAAGTCCTTATCGAAGTCGACCGGTGCAAGATGTGCGTTGGGTTTACCTTTCAGGGGCTCCTGCCCTTTCAGCACGATCTTTTGCATTTTCTCGGGGAAGCCCTGGTAAGGCTGCCCGATCTCGCCCTTGAAGAAGCCCTGAACGCTGGCGGGGAACGCCAGGTTGCGGGATTCGTCGAGCACATCGGCGGCGGTAAGGCCGTTGGCGGTCATGAACAGTGCCATATCGCCTACTACTTTGGAGCTAGGGGTCACTTTCACGATGTCGCCGAACAGGTCGTTCACCACGGCGTAATTGTGCTTGATGGTCTCCAGTTTGTCGCCCAGCCCGAGGGATTCGGCCTGCTGGCGGAGGTTGGAGTATTGGCCGCCGGGGATTTCGTTTTCGTAGACCTGTGCGGTACCGGCTTTCATATCCGATTCGAAGGGATAATAGTATTCGCGGACGTCTTCCCAGTAGTTGCTGTATTCGTTGAGGGACGGCAGGTTCATGAACTGGCTTCTCTCGTGGCCTTCGAGGATGGCGGCCATGGCGTTGAGGTTGGGCTGCGAGGTGAGCCCGCTCAGGGAGGCGATGGCGCAATCCACGGCGTTAACGCCGGCTTCGATGGCTTTCAGGTAAGTGGCGGCCTGAACGGAGGCGGTGTCGTGGGTATGGAGTACGATCGGGAGTTTCACCGCGTCTTTCAGGGCGCCAACGAGCACGGTGGCGGCCT
Organism: Chitinophaga rhizosphaerae; assembly: GCF_003958645.1. Classification (GTDB taxonomy): domain Bacteria; phylum Bacteroidota; class Bacteroidia; order Chitinophagales; family Chitinophagaceae; genus Chitinophaga; species Chitinophaga rhizosphaerae. The sequence goes on along the minus strand of NZ_RXLO01000001.1, from coordinate 692,361 downwards.
GTGGCTTGAGGAGACCGGCCATGTCCTTGATGCAGAGCATGTGAGCGCCGGCGTCTTCGAGGTGTTTGGCGAGGGAAACGTAATAATCGAGCGTATATTTTTTATTGTCCTTGTGCAGTATATCGCCGGTGTAGCTGATGGCGGCCTGTGCCAGGGAGGTCGTATTGTTGCGTACGAACCCGATGGAGGGCGTCATGGCGTCGATATCGTTGAGGGAATCGAAGATGCGGAAGATGTCGATCCCGTTTTCCGCCGCTTTTTCGATGAATTTGGCGATGAGGTTTTCCGGGTAAGCGGAATACCCCACTGCGTTGGAGCCCCTGAACAGCATCTGGAGCAGCACGTTGGGCATGGCGTGGCGAATGAGCTGGAGCCTCCGCCAGGGGCATTCGTGCAGGAAGCGCATGGCCACGTCGAAGGTAGCGCCGCCCCAGACTTCCATGGAGAAGATTTGCGGGTTGTTGCGGGCATACCCTTCCGCCACGGCGAGGATATCGTTGGTGCGCACGCGGGTGGCCAGCAGGCTCTGGTGCGCATCGCGGTAAGTGGTGTCGGTGAAATAGACCGGCTTTTCGTTGCGGAGCCATTTGGAGAATTCCTCGCGGCCCATGGTCAGCAACTTGTTGCGTGTGCCCTCGGGCACCGGCGCCAGGGGGTCGAAGGATGGCACGTGCGGTACCCGGAACTTGCGGCCATCATGCTTGCCTTTGACGTCTACATGCCCGTTTACCGTCACGTCTGCCAGGTACATGAGCGTTTTCGTGGCGCGGTCGCGGATGGGCGACAGTTTGAAAAGCTCGGGGTGCTGGTCGATAAAGCCAACCGTACAGTTTCCTTTGCGGAAAATATCGTGGGTAATTACATTTTCGAGGAAGCGGATATTGGTTTTCACGCCGCGGATGCGGAATTCCTTCAGCGTGCGGTGCAGCCTGCCGGCGGCGCCGGAAAGCGTGCGGCCCGATGCCGTTACTTTCACGAGCATGGAATCGAAGAAAGGCGAAATCTTCACGCCGGAATAGGCACTGCCCTCGTCGAGCCGGATACCGAAGCCGCCGGCGTTGCGATAGGCGATCACGGTGCCGTAATCGGGGGTGAAATTGTTTTCGGGGTCTTCCGTGGTTACGCGGCACTGGATGGCGAAACCGTTGAGGCGCACGTCGTCCTGGCTTTTGAGGAAGATCTCGGGGTCAGACAGTTGATGGCCTTTGGCGATGAGGATCTGGGAGCGCACGATGTCGATCCCGGTCACTTCTTCCGTCACCGTATGTTCCACCTGAATGCGGGGGTTCACTTCGATGAAGTAGACCTTGTTCTGCCGGTCTACAAGGAATTCTACGGTGCCTACGTTATTATATTTCACTTCGCGTGCGAGCGCGAGGGCATATTTATATACTTCTTCGCGGGTTTCCACGGGGAGGTTCGGCGAGGGCGCGATCTCCACTACTTTCTGGAAACGGCGCTGCACGGAGCAATCGCGCTCATAGAGGTGCACGATGTTGCCGTAATTGTCGCCCATCAGCTGCACTTCGATGTGCTTGGGTTCTTCGATGAACTTTTCGATGAAGATGGTGTCGTCCCCGAAAGCTTTGCCGGCTTCGCTGCGGGCTTCGAGGAATGAACGTTCCAGCTGGTTTTCGTCGCGCACCACGCGCATGCCGCGCCCGCCGCCTCCGGCCGCAGCCTTGAGGATGATGGGGAGGCCTATGCGAAGGGCTTCCTTTCTCACGGTTTCTACGTTATCCAGCTTCACCTGGCTGTCTTCGATCAGGGGCACTTTCACGCGGCGCGCCAATGTTTTGGCGGCAACCTTGTCGCCCAATTGGGCCATCACTTCCGGATCGGGCCCTACGAAAATGATCCCTTCCTCGCGGCAACGGCGGGCGAAGGTCACATTTTCACTGAGGAAGCCGTATCCGGGATGGATGGCGTCCACCCCCTGGCTCTTCGCCATGTGGATGATCGCTTCCACGTCGAGGTAAGGCTTCAGCGGATCGTCGTCCTTCCCGATCTGGTAGGCTTCGTCAGCCTTGTAACGGTGGAGGGAGTATCGGTCTTCATAAGTAAAGATCGCTACGGTTCTGATCCGTAATTCCGATGCTGCCCTTAAAATCCGAACGGCGATCTCGCCGCGGTTGGCCACTAACAGCTTGTGTATCCTTTTGAGCGATGAATCAGACATAACTGTGGTATTCAGACAATCAATTTAACATTAATGCTAAAATTCAGCGGGTATAAAAGTAGTAAAAGAATGTATTTTTTCTTTGTTTATTTCTAAACATTCAAACGAATTTGTTGAATTTTTTCAAACAAGGGCAGGTTTAGAACCGTTTTATCCAATACTAACGCTTGCATGATTAAAATTGTTAATGCAAGTAAATAGTTTCGGGGCATTGCGGTATTTTTACTTTTATGTGGGAAGCATCGATCAACGGGTTTAAGGTCCATTTGCGGATGGAGCGTTCTTTATCGGCGCATACGATAGAGGCGTATGAGCGGGATGTGAAGATCCTGACGCGGTACCTCCTGCAGGCCGGCAAACCTGTTGGACCGGCATCCGTTTCGCTGGCAGAGCTGGAGGGGTGCGTGCGCTGGGTGGCGGAACTGGGGATGACGGCCAGCAGCCAGGCGCGGATGATCTCCGGGATCCGGACGTTTTTCCGGTACCTGTTGCTGGAAGATATGATCCCGCACGATCCTTCGCAGTTGCTGGAGGCGCCCAAAACGCCCCGCAAGCTGCCCGATTTCCTCAGTGTGGAGGAGATCGACGCCATGATCGCCCGGGTGCCGGAGCATGTGGGGTACAAAAAAGACCCGAAGACGGGCGAATACAAGTTAGACCCGGAAACTGGGCAGAAAATCCCCAACGACGCGCACCTCGTGCAGCGCAACATCGCCCTGCTGGAAACGATGTACGCCTGTGGCCTGCGGGTGAGCGAGGCGGTGGGGCTCCGGCTTTCGCAGCTGTATTTCCAGGAGGGATTTATCCGGGTGACGGGGAAGGGCGACAAGGAGCGGCTGATCCCCATCGGTGATTCTACGGTCGAGCACATTAATATATATAGGAAGGACTTCCGGAGCAGGATCGATATCGCCCGGGGGCATGAAGACATATTGTTCCTGAACCGCCGGGGAAGAGGCCTTACGCGGGTGATGGTGTTCCTCATCATCAAGGAGCTGGCCGTTTTGGCGAACATCAAAAAGAATATTTCGCCCCATACTTTCCGGCATTCCTTCGCCACGCACCTGGTGGAAGCCGGGGCCGACCTGGTGTCTGTCCAGGAAATGCTGGGCCACGAAAGCATAACCACTACCGAGATCTATACCCATCTCAACCGCGAATACCTCCGCGATATGCTCGTGCAGTTCCATCCGGCATTCAACCGGTAATGTTTCTCAAACTTGTTTGTGATAATAAATAGCTGCGAGGGTTATGGCAACGCCCGGCGGTCCTGGGACCAGACCGGGTTTGGAGCTATAGGGACTTGTCTATGATGTCAGAAAGGGAAAGAACAGCTACCTTTGGCGGCTTGGCTGAATGCAGGTAGCTGTTGTCGTATTTGGGGCTTTCCATCATGGTCAGATTAGTACATTACATATTTGTCCTTATTCTGACTGCGGACTTTCCCGGAGATGAATCCATTGATCCATCCGGAGAAGGAGCCGGTTTTTCGGGGTTGGGTTGCAGGCCTGGCGTTCAGGTTCTGCCGTGAGCAGTGGGCGATCCGCCGCCGGCCGGGTTGCCGGGCTATTGAACCGTCTTCTTCGAGCACGGTCTGGCCGCGGTCGAAGACTTTGAAGTAGACGTCGGGCGAGTCGGAAATCCCATATCTGCCTTCGCGGATGATCTGCATCATGCGGCTTCCGGTGAGCATTTCGCGGGAGAAGTAGAGTTGATACCTTCCCAGCTCGTTGGTATAGCCGCGGCCCAGCAGTTTATCGTTGAGGGCGTTATAGGCTTCGACCCTTACGGTCCGCAGGGCTTCACCGGTGTCTGCATGGCGGACGGTCCCGGCTACGGCCCATGCGCCGAAGTCTCGACGGATGTTAGACCATTTTGCGGCAGGCACCACGTACGCGAATGCGGCGAGGAACTTGTCGCGGTCTCTTTTCCAATGGGGCACGAAGGTGCTCAGATGGTACTGTGCACTTCCTTCTCTTGCGTTGCGTGCGCCGGGCACGCTGTTGAGTGTTATGTCGAGTTCCAGCGGTTCGGTGAACAGGTGGCTCTCGTCCCACGACAGGCAGAAGTTCCCTTTGCCGTCGAGGTCGGCTTCGGCGAGGAGGCGGTCTGCCTTGGCCCTCACCTGGGTGCCGGGGATCTGTCGCAGATCTTTGAAGATACCGCGGGCCAGAACATCGGGGTCGTGCGGGCCTTCGGGCAGGTAAATCCTGATGCGCGCGTCGGCCAGGGGTTCCATGCACTCCTCACAGATCAACGCAGAGATGTTGCCGATCAATAGGTAACTCATGGCGATTCACTTTGGGCTTTACATTTTGGGGTACGCTGTGTTACATCCGGTTTTGGGGCACCGGGAGCCCTCTGCATACTAACGAAACAAACTATGGTAGAAAGGCCTTTGATTGCGCTGTCTACATGGTCATTTTCCACCGTACAAAGGTTGAGCGTTTTCGGGCCTTAATCAAGCGAACTATCACGGGAAATACCGAATGCGTACTTCTACGCATTTTTACGCGTGGATTACGTAAAATCCCCTTCGCCAGGGCCCTCCCCCATGCTGCCAAATCCGCAGTGGCGGCAATTATACCTGATTTTCAATACGCATGACAGCCATGGCAGGCGTTTTCAGCAACAGTTTGAGGATTGGGATTTTGTGATAATTTTACCGGCAACTTTTTTTTCATTATTACTAACTCCTAAATGAAACACCATGTCAAAGTTTAAGAAAGACACGGGGATTTTCATCCCCTTGGCGCATGCCGCCAAACTCACGAAAAACTACCGGGTAGATCAGCTGGACCGCAAAAAGCACAAGGATCCCGTCATGTCCCAGTTCTTCGGGATCGATAAACTGAACGAACTGCTTTCGCAGGAAGGCGCGATCGGTCTTCGCATTTATTACGGGCTGGACGTGGACGGAGACGGTAAGGTGGACAAGCATTTCGTGCTCACTGCCACGGATGCCGATGGTGAAGATATCCTGCCGGCCCAGACCCGGAGCGTCGGGAAGAAAGCTTCCGCCAATACCGGAGCCCTGATCACCGACGGATTCTGCCCCTTCGACTGCCCCAAAGTAGCGAACCCCCTGAATTCTGACATCGAGTAAATCAAGGATAAAGTCTATTACGTGCCGCTGCATCACTACATTTTTTATTTCATGATGGGGATCGAAGTCCTGCTTCTGATCCCCTTCACTTTAAACTACAGGCTGTTCGATAAGGACCAACGTATCATGTACGTGTACGCCATTTATTCTGCCGTACTGAGCGTTGGGGCCGAAATGCTGGCCCGTATTTTCAGACATAACCTGGCATGGCATGCCGTCATGTTCCTGATAGGGTTTTACATCCTTTCCTGGTTCTATATTAAAGTCCTCAAAAAGCCCCATACCAAAAAAATCATTCGCGGCCTCATACCCGCTATCACCGTCCTTTTCGTGGTCGATTTCTTCTGGATCAGCGGCCCCAGCGGCTTCAGTTCCATCTTCGTGTCGGTCCGCACCTTCGTGCTCATCGTCTACGGCATCCTGTTCTTCATGCAGCTCGTCCGCGACAACACCCTCATCGAACGTTCCATCTACATCACCTCCATACCTGAATTCTGGTTCAATTCCGGCATTTTCGTTTACCAGTGCTGTAACTTCATCCTTTACCTGTCTTTCAACTTCCTGCTCAACGACGAGCCCGGCCCGGAAATCATCAATCTTTTCCGGATCACCCAGGGCCTCGGATGGATCGCCGGCATCATTCAGGTAATAGTTTTTTATATTGGGCTCTTAAAAATCAAACGAGCGAGATCATGAACACGCTGCAATTAATTCTGGCGGGTACGATCGTTATGATGAGCCTCGGTATTTTCGTGGTCATCATGGTGGTGTTGCAACAAAAGCAGGTGGTACAGTACAAACTCATCCTCAAGGATAAAGACCTCCAGCTGCAGAAGGAACGCCTCGTAGCGGTGCTCCAGGGCCAGGAAATCGAACGGAAAAGAATAGCCGAAGACCTGCACGACGAAGTCGGTGCCCAGCTCTCCGTGCTCAAGCTTAGCCTCAATTCCCTCCAGCAGCTCGCCGGAAACGGGGAAAAGGAACGGATCAAGGAAACGAAGGAATTCACAGACACCATCATCCAGCAACTCCGCTTCATCTCCCAAAGCCTCCACCCCACCACGCTGGAAAACCTGGGGCTCAGCCATGCGCTCGACTCCTTCGCCAGCCTCATGAACAAAAACCGGCAGATCGCCATCCAGTTCCGGACAGACGGGAGCACTTTCCCCGTAGACCGCGAAAAAGCCCTCAACGTTTACCGCGTTGTCCAGGAACTGATGAATAATATCCTCAAACACGCCGAAGCCCGGCAGGTCCTCATCACCTATCAAAGCACCCCGCAAACGCTCACCATCCGCGTGGAAGACGACGGAAACGAGCAACTCATCGAGAATCTGGCCGCCTCGCGGCAGAAAACCGGGCACCTGGGACTAAAAAATATCGAAAGCCGCTTGAATATTATCGGCGGAAACATCACATTTGTAAAAAATTCACCCAAAGGCACAAGCGCCGAGATCAGGGTGGAGAATTATCAGCCCATAGCATAGCTATATCTTTAAACTTTCAGTATGCTGCTGCCTATTAAGGTCGCAATCGCAGACGACCACAAGATTTTCCGGAGCGGAGTCATCCAAACCCTCACGCCGTACGAAAACATCAACGTCGTTTTTGAAGCGGAGGACGGTGAACATTTACTGCAAATCATGCAGGACCAGCTGCCAGACGTGATCCTTATGGACCTGAAAATGCCCAAAATGGACGGCATCCAGGCTACCATCAAGGTCCGCGAGAAGTATCCGCAGGTCAAGATCATCATCCTCACCATGTATGAAGACGACAACTTTATTGTCCATCTCGTAGAGAATGGCGCCAATGCCTATTTGCTCAAAAACAGTGAACCGGAAGAAATTTACGAAGCGATCTGCACCACTTACGAAAAAGGGTTTTACTTTAACGAAAATGTGAACCTGGCCCTTCTGAAGAAGGTCCTCCATAAAAACAAGCAACAGTTCAAGCCCACGTTCAAGAACGAAGTACAGCTCACCGACCGTGAGCTGGAAGTGCTGAAGCTCATTTGCAGTGAACAGACGACCCAGGAGATTTCCGAACAGATTTTTCTCAGTCCGCGGACGGTCGAAGGCCTCCGGCAAAAACTCCTCGAAAAACTCGGGGTGAAAAACACCGTCGGCCTCGTGTTATACGCCTTCCGGAACGGGCTGGTCGAATAATGGCAGAAATACACAATTATCCATAACAACAACAAAATCAATATGAAACAACTATCCGCGTTCCTCACTGCCGCCGCGATCGGAGTGATGACCGTTACCGCCCAGGCGCAGGTGAAACTGCCCGCCCCTAGCCCTGCCCAGACCATCAAACAGGACTTCGCCCTGTCTTCCGTGGAAGTTTCCTACTCCCGTCCGGCCATGAAAGGCCGTACCATCATGGGAGACCTGGTGCCTTACGGCAAGATCTGGCGCATGGGGGCCAACGCAGCCACCCGCGTTAAATTCGGAGAAGACGTGAAGCTCAACGGCAAACCCGTGCCCGCAGGCGAATACGTGCTTTATGCCATTCCCAACCGCAACAGCTGGGAAATCATCGTCAACAAAGGCCTCAAAAACTGGGGGATCGACGGGTATAACCCCGCAGAAGACGTCGTGCGCTTCACTGCAGACGTTACCGAAATGCCCTTCTCCGTCGAATCGTTCCTGATCACCTTCGGTGACGTGGCGCCCAGCTCCATGACCATGATGATCCTGTGGGACAGGACGATGGTGCCCATCCAGGTTACGGCCGACATCGACGGCAAGATCATGGCGTCTATCGAAGAAGGCATGAAAAGCGACAAGAAGCCCTACTTCCAGGCCGCCATGTACTACTTCGAATCCGGCCGCGACGTGAACCAGGCCATCAAGTGGATGGACCAGGCCCTGGCTGAGCCCGCTAATGCCAAAGCCTTCTGGATGTTCTATCAGAAAGCCCGCATGCAGGCAAAAGCCGGCGACAAATCCGGCGCCAAAGCCACTGCCGCCAAATCCACCGAGCTGGCGAAAGCTGCCAACAACGCCGACTACGTAGCCCTCAACGAAAAGCTGATCGCTACCCTGTAACCGGAAAAGTGATCGTAAAAAAAGAGGATGGTCCGTAAGGGGCCATCCTCTTTTTTTATTCCGGATCCGGTGTTACGCCGGCTGTTTGGTTTGGGGGGATGGAAGGATGGGTTGGAGGATGGCAGAAAAAAGCATCACGAGCACGCAGCCGATCACGTTCAGCCAGAGGAAGGAAACGATATCGGAGAGGTACACGGTGATCACGGCGATTTCCGCCAGCAGCGCGCCCCAGAAAACGGCGTTGCCCCGGATGCGCTTCATGGCGAAGGCCACCACGAAAATCCCCAGGATCGTCCCGTAAAACAATGACCCGAGAATGTTCACGGCTTCGATGAGGCTGCCGAGGTTGGTGGCGAACAGCGCCACGCCGATGGAGAAGACGCCCCAGATGAGCGTCCAGAATTTGGACGCGCGCAGGTATTCGTGGTCGCTGGCTTCGGGTTTGTACATCCGTTTGTAGAAATCCACCATGGTGGTAGACGCGAGGGAATTGAGCGCGGCCGCGATGCTGCCCCACGATGCGAGGAAGATGATGGCGATCAGCAGGCCTACGAGCCCTTTGGGCAGGTTATGCACCACGAAATGGAGGAAAATATAGTTCGTATCGCTCGTATCTGCGGCCGGAAGGGCTTCGCGGATGAGGGTTTTGGCTTCGTCGCGGATCGAGTTGGACGCGGTCTCGGAGGCCTTCAGGCCGGCCTGCGCGGTGCGGATGGCGGTTTCGTTTTTAGCGTCGAGCGCCGTCACGAGGGTTTTAACCTGCGTTTGCCGCACGCCTTCCAGCGAATCAAAGCGTTGCTCCAGCGCCTGCATCTGCGGGGCGTATTCCGACTGGTGCACCTGCTGGATCAGGCCTTCGTTGAAATTGATCGGCGCCTTGAAATACAGGTAAAACACGAACACCAGCGCGCCGATCAGCATGATGAGGAATTGCATCGGCACTTTCACCAGCCCGTTCATCAGCAGGCTCATCCGGCTTTCGGTCAGGTCGCGGGCGGTGAGGTAGCGGCCCACCTGGCTCTGATCTGTCCCGAAATACGACAGCGCCAGGAAAAATCCGCCGATCACCCCGCTCCAGATATTGTACCGGTCTTTCAGGCTAAAATCCGTCACGATCACGTTCAGTTTCCCCATCTTGCCCGAAACATGCAACGCATCGGAGAATCCGATATCGGCAGGCAACAGTTTTACTACCATGTATCCTGCCAGGAACATCCCTACGAAAATAACCCCCAGCTGCAGCGATTGCGTGTAAGACACGGCCTTCGTGCCGCCGTACATCGTGTAAATGATGAGGAGCCCGCCCATGAAGAGGTTTGTATAGTAAATGTTCCAACCCAGTAAAGATGACAGGATGATGGATGGAGCGTAAATGCTGATCCCGGTCGACAGCGCCCTTTGCAGCAAAAACAGGAACGAAGTAAGGGTGCGCGTCTTGAGATCGAACCGGTTTTCGAGGTATTCGTACGCGGTGTAGACCTTCAGTTTGTTGTAAATCGGGACGAAAACCGCGGAAATGACCACCATGGCGAGCGGCAGCCCGAAGTAGTATTGCACGAACCGCATCCCGTCGGTATACGCCTGGCCGGGTGCGCTCAGGAAGGTGATGGCGCTGGCCTGTGTGCCCATGATAGACAGGAGCACGATGTACCAGGGCACGGAACGGTTTCCCAGGAAGTAGCTGTCGAGGTTTTGCTGGCCGCGGCTTTTCCAGACGCCGTATAAAATGATGGCGATCAGGGTAATACCGAGCACAGCCCAGTCGGCATAACTCATGAATAGTGTTTGGTAAAGAAATAAAAGAACACGACCAGTGCAACGAGCCAGCCGATCACCAGGGCGTACCAGGTGCTCCAGCGGCTGAAAAGCGGCGGTTTCTCGTATTGATGATCTTCCATAATCAATTGCGTTTGGACAATAATCCGCCGCCGAGCAATCCAAGGGCGAGGCCGATCAGCAGGCCGATGTGGACCTTCTTGATGAGGAACCCGATGGCCAGCCCGATGGCGATGCAGAGCCCTGCGGAAATCGTAACGCGGTCTTTTCTACCACTCATATCTGTCTTTATTTAGCGATCAGGTTCACGAATAATCTGTAAGCGCCCGGCACGCCGGCGGGCAGCTGGCGGAAGAACGACAGCCCGGTATAGACATACTTCCCTTTCCCGTAACGGGCCACCAGCGTGGACCCGGAGAGGTCTTTCCCGCCGGGGTCCTTCATGCTGAAGGGTTGCACGTATTGCGCGTCTGCATTTGCCGGGAAATACAGCCCCCGCTCCTGCACCCATCCGTTGAAATCGGCCGTGGTGAGGGCATTGGGATAGGTCATAGACCGGTCTTGCGGCGTGAGGAACGTTACGGCCGCGTGCTCGTCGGTCACCCTGTCGCGCGACAGCGTGAACGGATAAGGCCCGAGCTGGTTGGTGACGAGGGCGCCGCTGGTATTGTACTGGATCAGCAGCGTACCGCCGTTTTTCACGTATTCGAGGAGGCGCGGTTGCCAGTAGCGGAGGCGCTCCTGTGTGTTGTAGGCGCGCACGCCGGTGATGATGGCGTCGTAACCGGAAAGGTTGCCTTGCATGATTTCTTTTTCACCCAGCATGGTAACCGTATAGCCCACCTGGCGGAGGCTTTCCGCCACTTTATCGCCCGCGCCGGGGATATACCCGATGTTGCGCCCGTTGTATTTCAGGTTGAGCGTCACGAGCCGCGCTTCCGTGGGCGGGAACAGCGTGATGGCGGGAATATGGTCGTAGGCGATGACAGTCATGCTGTTCGTGTATTCCTTCCCGTTAACTTCCACCGAAACGCTCATGGTGTCGGTAAGTTGACGGCCGTTGACCTGTTGCGGTTTCACCTGGAAAACCACTTCCGTCTCATCGCCTTTTTCTTTCAGGCTGAAGGGGATGGCGGCCTGATCTGCGGAGAAGCCCTGCGGCAGGCGCAGCTTCACTTTCCCCGAAACGCCCGGCTGGATGGCGCGGACTTTCACGGGAACGGCCTGCGGCGCGGCCTGGGTATAAATGTAAACCTGGTTCTGGAGGTAAGACACTACCGGCGGAGCGATCACGAGCGGATTATACACTTCGCCCTTCACCGGGTCGGTGAATTTGTAGATGAACGGCCGCCGGAGAGGGATGGCCTGGTCGCCGAAGCGGAGGAAGAACGTGGCGGTGAGGGAAGGTTTGTTTTCCGGGTAGCCGACCATGTTATTGTCGCGGATGACGTAGGCGCCCAGCGGATGCGGGTCTTGCAGCCAGTAAGGCTGCGAGAAAGGCGTTTCCGCCGGCAGGGGGAAATCGGCGGGGATGGTATTGAGCTCGTTGAATGCGAGGTCGCGGGCGAGCGAGGTATTTTCCGTTCCGTTGTAGGTCACTTTTTCGAGGCGGACGGGCACGTTGCTGCGGTTGATGATCTGCAACTGGCTCTTCATGGGGCCGCCGGGCACTACTTCTGCGGATGTGGAGAACGCTTCGGCCCAAATCCCGGAGCAGGCGATGATGAGCTGTTCCGTTTCTTTCAGTTTCTGTGTTTTCCAGTAACCGTCGGGCAGCGCCAGGAGGCTTTTGCGCACGGCGAGCAGTGCAGGCACGCTGGCGGAGGGCGCTTCGGCACGGTAATCCTTCGTTACCGCCTGTATCTGCTGCGCCACGGCGTCAGCGCCGGGCACCCGTGCCCAGGTGGTATTAATACCGTCCATAAGGTCTTTGGAAGGTGCTTCTCCCTGGATGGTCATAAAGTACTCCGTAGCATTACCACGGCCCGAAGGCACGCCGAAGCCCTGGCTTTTATGCTGGCTGCGGCTTTCCGCGGCGATTTCGCCGTAACCCTTGCCCAGGAGCGCGTTGTAGGCGCCTACCTGCATCTTGAACTGGTCTTCGGAAATGGTATTGTTGCTGCCGAAGTTGAAAGTGTTCCACAGCAGTCTTTTCGCCTGCCATACCTCAACGGATTTCAGTTGTTCGGGATATTGCGTGGGATCGGCCGCGGCTTTGAACGCTTCGGCCGCCAGCATGGCGGAGGCGGTATGGTGGCCATGCCCTGCCCTGCTATCCGCCGGGAAACGGCAAATGATCACGTCCGGCCGGAACTTGCGGATCACCCAAACCACGTCTCCCAGCACTTTCCGGCGGTCCCAGATCGTAAAGGTTTCTTCCGGGTTCTTGGAAAAGCCGAAATCGTTGGCGCGGGTGAAAAATTGCTCCGCCCCGTCGATCCTGCGGGCCGCCAGCAGCTCCTGGGTGCGGATGAGCCCCAGCAGCTCGGCCTGTTCGTTGCCGATGAGGTTCTGCCCGCCGTCGCCACGCGTCAGCGAAAGATAGCCGGTGCGGTATTTGCCTTCGCGGGCCAGGAAGCCCAGCAGGCGGGTATTTTCGTCGTCGGGATGGGCGGCAACATACAGGACGCTGCCCAGCGTATTCAGTTTCTGCAACTGCAACTGGATATCGGCTGCGTGCATTACCGGGGCGGTTTGCGCATTTGTGCCGGAAACGGCCAGCAGCAAGGCTGTAGCCAGTCCCGTAAGGGTTCGGATGTTCAACATGAAATAGTTACCGGTTTTGTCAGTCGTCAAAAATAGGGATTAAATGTTGCAACGCGTTGCCGCTGGTGGATTAAATCAGTAAGCGGAAATTATCTTGTGAGGTACATTTGGAGCGGCCATCCCACCTGGTTGTCGGCGGCAACGTTCGAAAGAACGATCACCGCCTTTCGGGTAGCGGGTTCCACGCCGATGTAGGCATTGTAACCGCCGGTTTGCCCGCCGTGTTGAACAATAGTGTGGCCAGGGACCCGGCTGATGTGCCATCCCATCCCGATAATCGCATTGCTGCCGGCAAAGGTCTGCTGGTGGCTCAGCCGGATCGCATCGCCCAGTTCCCCTTTCCCGGGATTGATATTGGCACGGGCGTACTTCAGCATATCGTCCATATTGGATTCGATCCCGCCGGCGGCGGCTACTGCCGACATCACCCAGGGACCCTGTATCTTCTTTTCTTTCGTGTACCCTGATGCCATTGTACGCGAAGCAACGGGGCTGGCCGTCAACCGGGTTTTGCGCATTTTTAGCGGGCGCAGGATTCCCTGATACAGCAATTCGCCGTAACCAATTCCTTTATTCCGGCCAAGCAGCTCCCCCAACAGGCCAACGGCGATATTGGAATAATCGTATCGCTTGCCGGGCGCCGCTGCGGGTGTGTATTTATTCAGGAAATCGTAGAGTTGGGGAAGCTGAAAATGCCGGTACGGCTGCTTCATATCGAAATTGGGATACTTCATCACCGGTTCCCAGCGCGGCATGGCCGATGTATGGTTCGTGAGCATGAGCATCGTAACGGGCTGGCCTTCAAACCAGTTCATCCTCACCGTGTCTGGCAGGTATTTCGAGATGGGATCGTCGGCCTTCACTTCCCCGCGAACGATCTGCGCAGCCAGCAAAATGCCGGTAAACGTTTTGGAGAGGGAACCGATCTGGAACAACGTTTGGCCGGTAGGCAGTTTGCCGTTCCCGGTCGCGGTTTCTCCATAGGCATACACATGCGACTTTTTCCCGTCGATCACCCCCACCATGAGCCCCACGCATTCCCCGCGGGCGAACGCGGCGCGCACGAGCGAATCCACCTTTCTGTCCAAAGGCGATTGCATGGGGTTACCGGATTTTTGACAAAAGGCGGCCAGGGCGGGCAGGCATAGCAGGGAGATAAGGACGAAGCGCATCATGGCGAAGGGATTAGCTTATTTTTTGAACATGAAGTACACCGCCCCGAGGAGCAGCGAGAAGGAAATGAGGTAATTCCAGCGCAGGGGCTCCTTCAGCCAGATCACCGCAAACACGCAGAAAACTGTCAGCGTGATCACTTCCTGGACCATCTTTAGCTGGAACCCGTTAAACCCGTCGAGATACCCGATCCGGTTGGCCGGCACCATGAAGCAGTATTCGAAAAAAGCGATGCCCCAGCTCACCAGCACCACTTTCCACAGCGGCACGTTCGTGTTCTTGAGGTGGCCGTACCATGCAAAGGTCATGAAGACGTTGGAGATGAGGAGCAGGAAGATTGTTCGCATGTGCTAATTTACAGTTTTGGGCATAAAAAAACTCCCGGTGCGGCCGGGAGTTCCTTGGAATATTTTGAACGGAATCAATTCTCTTTGCGGGCCAGCAGGTAGAGTACTGCCATGCGGGTGGCCACCCCGTTTTCGACCTGGTCGAGGATGATGCTCTGGCCGGAATCCGCTACGTCGGAACTAAGTTCCACACCGCGGTTGATGGGCCCGGGGTGCATGATGACGATCTCTTTGCCGAGGCTGTCGAGCAGTTTGCGGTTCACGCCGTAAGCGAGGGAATATTCCCGCAGGGTCGAGAACAGCGGCATGTTCTGGCGCTCCAGCTGGATGCGGAGCACGTTGGCCACGTCTGCCCATTTCAGCGTTTCCCTGATGTCGTAAGACACGTTCACGCCGAGGGCGTTGCCGATATGTTTGGGAATGAGCGTCGGCGGGCCCACAACGGTCACTTCGGCGCCCAGTTTCTTCAGGCAGTAGATGTTGGACAGGGCCACGCGGGAATGCATGATATCGCCGCAGATGGCGATCTTCTTCCCTTCCACCGAGCCCAGTTTCTCGCGGATGGAAAACGCGTCGAGCAGGGCCTGTGTGGGGTGCTCGTTGATGCCGTCTCCGGCGTTGACGATGGGTACGTTGATGTGTTTGGCGAGGAAGTGGGGCGCCCCCGTGGCCGAGTGCCGCATCACCACCATATCCACTTTCATGGACAGGATGTTGTTGACGGTATCGATGAGGGTTTCGCCTTTGGATACGGAAGATCCGGAAGCGGAGAAGTTCATCACATCGGCGCCAAGGCGCTTTTCCGCCAGCTCGAAAGAGAGCCGCGTGCGTGTGGAGTTCTCGAAAAATACATTGACGATGGTGGTATCCCGTAAGGTGGGCACTTTCTTGATCGGGCGCTGCAATACTTCCTTGAATTGATCAGCCGTTTGAAAGACGAGTTCTATATCCTGACGCGTCAGGTCACGTATACCCAGCAGATGTTTTACAGACAGTGACATTCTAAGGTGCAAATATATGGTTTTTATGCTGTCAGCACAACTTCGTCTTTCCCGTCGCGCTCATTCCACAAAACTTTTACGCGTTCCGTGATGATCGCATCTATCGTACGGCCCGTATAGTCAGGCTGGATGGGCAGTTCGCGGCTGAAGCGGCGGTCGATCAGCACGCAGAGCTCCACTTTCGCCGGCCGGCCGAAGTCCAGTATCGCATCCATGGCGGAACGGATGGTACGGCCGGTATACAGCACGTCGTCTACCAGGATCACCTTTTTATCGTCGATGGAAAACTCGATGTCGGTCTCATTGGGAACATGCAGGGTTTTACCGCTCTTGAAATCGTCGCGGTAAAAAGTGATGTCGAGCTTGCCGTAGGGAATATTGGCGGAAGGAACGAGCGCCTGGAGGTGGCGGTGGATCCGGTCCGACAAATAAATACCCCGGGGCTGGAGGCCGATCAGCACGGTATCCCTGAAATCCAGGTGGTTCTCCACCAGCTGGTGGCTCAGCCTTTCGATCGTGATCGCCAATTGCCGGTCTGTCAGGATTGATTTCAAATCAGGTCAAGTTTAAAAGTCAAAAATACGGATGAAGGACCGGAATAAAAAATGATTGCGGAAGAGGCGGGTTGCCGTAACTTTGGAAAGACAAATGCAACCGGTCATGAAAATCTTGAAAACCATGCTCATTACCTTATCGCTGTTCGGCCTGTTCTCCGACGCTTCCGCCCAGCTCAAAACTGGCGCAACCGTTCCCGATTTTTCGCTGCAGGACCAGGACAACCACACGTTCCGCCTGTCTGAAGCCCTGGCAAAGGGGCCTGTGGTCGTATATTTCTACCCGAAAGACGATACCCCCGGCTGTACCAGGGAGGCCTGCTCCTTCCGCGACAGCTTCGCTGCGTTCACAGACGCCGGCGCACAGGTGGTAGGCATCAGTTCGGACGACGTGGCTTCCCACAAAAAATTCGCCGAAAAACATAATCTCCCCTTCACCCTGCTGGCCGACGAAAAGAACGAGGTCCGCAAGTTGTTCGGGGTTCCCAAAACCATGATGCTCCCCGGCCGTGTTACGTATGTGCTTGACCGTAAGGGGACCGTGGTGCACCAGTTCAACTCCATGACGCAGGCTACCCAGCATGTGGACGAAGCCCTGGCGGCGATCAGGAAGCTGTAATCCTTACCGCACGAAATTGGAAAGAGGCGCCTTGCAAGGGGTGCTTTTTTTATTCCCCCGGAATAGGTGAATCCCCTGCTTTTCGACAAAAAAAAGCCGCCCCCATCGGGAGCGGCTTCGCTATAAGTTGTATGCTTTCGGCATTACGCTTCTTTCAGGAACGGGTAGCGGTAATCCGTGGGGGAAACGAGGGTTTCTTTCACGGTACGCGCGCTGAGCCAGCGGTAAAGGTTCAGCTGGGAGCCGGCCTTGTCGTTGGTTCCCGATGCACGGGCGCCGCCGAAGGGCTGCTGGCCTACCACTGCGCCGGTCGGCTTGTCGTTCAGATAGAAGTTACCTGCTGCGTTTACCAGTTTTTTGGTAGCGAGCTCCAGCGCGTAACGGTCTTGCGCGAAAATGGCGCCGGTGAGGGCGTATTCGCTGGTACCGTCTACCAATTCGATGGCTTCTTCGAATTTATCCGCGTCGTACGTATAGATAGACAGCACGGGGCCGAAGATCTCTTCGCACATGGTCACGTATTTCGGGTCGGAAGCTTCGATGACGGTGGGCTCGATGAAGTAGCCTTCCGTTTTGCTGTAATTACCGCCGGCGATGATTTTCGCCTTGGGGTCTTTTTTCGCGTTGTCGATATAGGTAGCGATCTTGTCGAACGAACGTTCGTCGATCACGGCGTTGATGAAGTTGGTGAAATCTTCCGTGGTGCCCATTTTCATGGTTTTCAGCTCGGCAGCCAGTTTCGTCTTGATCTCTTCGGCGAGGTTGCTGGGGAGATAAGCGCGGGAAGCGGCGGAGCATTTCTGGCCCTGGAACTCGAAGGCCCCGCGGGCAAGACCGGTCACAACGGCGTCTACATCGGCGGATTTGTGCACCAGCACGAAATCCTTACCGCCTGTTTCGCCTACGATGCGGGGATAGGTCTTGTATTTGGAAATGTTGTTGCCGATGGTCTTCCACATGGTCTGGAACACGCCGGTGGAACCGGTGAAGTGGATACCGGCGAAGTCGGGATGCGCGAAGCAGATATCGCCGATGGTAGGCCCGTCTGCATAAACCAGGTTGATCACACCGTCGGGCAAACCGGCTTCCATGAGCACTTTCATGAAGAAGCTGGCGTGGTACACCGCGGTGTTGGCGGGCTTCCATACCACTACGTTGCCGCACATGGCGGCGGAGGTGGGCAGGTTGCCGCCGATGGCGGAGAAGTTGAACGGCGTCACGGCCAGCACGAAACCTTCGAGCGGACGGTATTCCATTCTGTTATGAACGCCGGGCGAGCTAACGGGCTGTTGGCGGTAGATCTCGGTGAGATAGTGTACGTTGAAGCGGAGGAAGTCGATCAGTTCGCAGGCTGAATCGATTTCGGCCTGGTAGGCGTTCTTGCTCTGGCCCAGCATGGTAGCGGCGTTGGTGTGCGCGCGGTACTTGGTGGCGAGGAGATCGGCAGCTTTCAGGAAGATGGCGGCGCGCTGCTCCCAGGGCGTATCGGCCCAGCGCTGGCGTGCTGCCAGTGCGGCGGCGATGGCTTCATTCACATGGCTGGCGTCTCCCGCATGAAAGTGGCCCAGCTTATGTTTGATCTCATGCGGAGGGCGGATGTCTACCGTTTTGCCGGTGCGTACTTCCTTGCCGCCGATGTACATCGGGATGTCCATTTCCACGGCCTTGAAGGCGGCCAGCTGTTTTTTCAGTGCTGCTTTCTCGGGGGTGCCGGGACCGTAAGTGAGAACCGGCTCGTTGGTTGGTGCTGCAAAGTCAAAATAAGCATTATGCATGGCTTAGATTGTTGTTTCGGTTATCAATATTGTTCACTTCAGGCTAAGCGTCAGCCTTTTTCGTCTTCTTTCTGCATCATGAGGTAAGCCTTGATGAAGCCGTCCAGTTCGCCGTCCATCACCGGGCCCACGTTGCCGACTTCGAAATCGGTGCGGTGGTCTTTGATCATTTTGTAGGGATGGAAAACGTACGACCGGATCTGGGAGCCCCATTCGATCTTGCGTTTGTTGGCGTTGGTGGCGTTTTTCAGCTCCTCGCGCTTGCGGATCTCCTCTTCGTACAGCCGGGATTTCAGCATGGTGAGCGCCTTTTCACGGTTCTCGCCCTGCGTACGCGCCTGCTGGCATTCGATGATGATGCCGGAAGGGATGTGCTTCAAACGTACCGCGGTTTCCACCTTGTTCACGTTCTGTCCGCCCTTACCGCCGGAACGGTAGAATTCCCATTCCAGGTCTGCCGGGTTCACCGTCACTTCAATGGTATCGTCTACCAGCGGGTATACGAACACGGAAGCGAAGGAAGTATGCCGGCGGGCGTTGGAGTCGAACGGGGAAATGCGCACCAGGCGGTGCACGCCGCTTTCGGCCTTCAGCAAGCCGTAGGCGAACTCTCCGTCGAATTCGAGCGTAGCGGATTTGATGCCCGCGCCGTCTCCGTATTGCACGTCGATCTCGCTGACTTTCCACCCCTGTTTTTCGCCGTACATGCGGTACATGCGCAGGAGCATCTCGGCCCAGTCCTGGCTTTCGGTACCGCCCGCTCCCGAGTTGATCGTGAGCACGGCAGGCATCTCGTCTTCCGGCTGGTTAAGGGTGGATTTGAACTCCAGCTCGTCCAGCGCCTGAAGGGCACTGTTGTATGCCGTGTTCACTTCTTCTTCGGTAGCCTCTCCTTCCTTCTGGAAGTCGAGCAGTACGGCACTGTCTTCGATAGAAGTGCGCACACTATCGTGAAGGTCAACCCAAAACTTGTTTACCTTGATTTCCTTGAGAATGGCGGTCGCCCTTTCGTTATCGTCCCAAAAGCCGGGAGCGAGGGTCATTTGCTTATCATTTTCGATTTTGTCTATACGGTCCTGGACGTTAAAGAAAACCTCCCAGGACGTACAAACGATCCCTCATAGCCTTAAGTTGTTCTGTTGTCATAAGTCCGCAAAGATAAATTATTATTAACGAAATACGAAAACGGAATTCGGCTGCTAATCAATTCATTTTTAATATGTAAATTCAGATTGGAAAGATTTTTGCGCGAGAATGTCATTTAAAGAAAATCCGTATGGAGACCCGCATGAGCATACCTCATTTCCGGCAGCAGGCTTTTTTCAACCTGGTGGCTTTGCTGGTAGTGATCGGCGTCAATGTTTTGGCCAATACGGCCACGCTGAACGGCCGCACTACCGGTGAAATATCCGAGCTGTATCCGAACCTGTTTACGCCAGCCGGCATTACTTTCAGTATTTGGAGCGTCATTTACCTGGGGCTTCTCGCTTTTGCGGGTTACCAGCTCTGGCTGGCCTTCGCGCCCGGCCGGGAGGTGGAGCTGTCGCGTTTGATGGCGCGCATGGGGCCGTGGTTCCTCCTGAACTGCCTGGCCAACGCCTGCTGGCTGTTCGCATGGCACTATGAACTGATCTGGCTGTCCGTCATCCTCATGATCTTTCTCCTCCTCACGCTCGTCCGCATCCACACCCGCTTCCGGATCGCCGACAGCACCGCTCCCCTGGCCGAAAAAGCCTTCATCTTTTTCCCGTTCGGCGTATATTTCGGATGGGTCACCATCGCCCTGCTGGCCAACGTCACCGCCCTGGGCGTGGCCATGGGATGGAGCCTGTACGGCGTAGGCGGCGTATACTGGTCGATCGGATGCATGATCCTCGGCACCCTCGCGGGGCTCCTCATGATCTTCCGGTTCAACAATGTGTGGTACGGCGTTACCGGTGTATGGGCTTTCTACGGCATCATCCTCAAACGCGACGCCGTCGCCAGCCCGGACTCCCCTCCCATCGTAGCCGCCGGAACGATCATCATGGCCGTTCTCGCGTTGTCGGTCCTCATGCAACTGTTGCGAAAACGGCCGCTCATCTGATAAAAACGCACCCAACTATCGATCCCGATGTGTATTTTTGACGCGATCAAAACTTAAAAGACCGAATCATGTTCCCATCCGTACAGCCCGATGCCACCGAAGCCTGGCAAGATCTACTCGCCCATGCAGGAATGATGGGCATTTCCCAGATGCGCGATCTCTTCGCCGAAGACCCCGACCGTTTCCGGAAGTTCTCGCTGCAGCTGGAAGACATCCTGTTCGATTATTCCAAAAACATCATAACCGAAGGCACCATGCAGCTGCTGCATGAACTGGCCGCCGAATGTAAAGTGGAAGAAGCCCGCAAGGCCATGTTCGCCGGCGAAAAGATCAACGCCACCGAAAACCGTGCCGTGCTCCACACCGCTTTGCGCAACCTTTCCGGCACGCCTGTGCTGCTGGACGGGAAAGACGTCATGCCCGAAGTGAACGCCGTGCTGGCGCAGATGGAAGATTGCTGCCGCCGCATCCATTCCGGTGAATGGAAGGGCTTCTCCGGTAAAAAGATCAAATACATCGTCAACATCGGCATCGGCGGCTCGGACCTCGGCCCCGTAATGGTCACCGAAGCCCTGAAGCCCTACTGGGTGGAAGGGATACAACCGTACTTCGTGTCGAACGTAGACGGTACGCATATCGTGGAAACGCTGAAGAAAGTGAAGGCAGATGAAACGTTGTTCCTCATCGCCTCCAAAACCTTCACCACGCAGGAAACCATGACCAACGCGCATACCGCGCGGGAATGGTTCCTGGCCAGCGGTGGTTCCGAGAAAGACATCGCGCTGCACTTCGCCGCACTGTCGACCAACGAAAAAGCCGTGACCGCTTTCGGCATCGATCCCAAAAACATGTTCGCGTTCTGGGATTGGGTAGGCGGCCGTTATTCCCTGTGGTCCGCCATCGGCTTGTCGATCGCGCTGACGGTGGGTTACGGTAATTTCCGCGAGCTGCTTGGCGGCGCCCATGCGGCAGACCTCCATTTCCAGCAGGCCCCGGCTGAAGAGAACATTCCCCTCATCATGGCGCTGATCGGCCTGTGGTACGGTAATTTCTTCGATACCGCATCCGAAGCCATCCTTCCCTACGATCAGTACATGCACCGTTTTGCCGCCTATTTCCAGCAGGGGAATATGGAAAGCAACGGCAAATACGTGGCCCGCAACGGGCAGTCGGTAGAATGGCAGACCGGCCCCATCGTTTGGGGAGAGCCCGGTACCAACGGCCAGCACGCGTTCTACCAGCTCATCCATCAGGGAACAAAGCTCATTCCCTGCGATTTCATCGCACCGGCCATCAGCCATAACCCCGTGGGCGATCATCACAATAAGCTCCTTTCCAACTTCTTTGCGCAAACGGAAGCGTTGATGAACGGGAAAACGGAGGAGGAAGTGCGTGCGGAAGGGACGCCGGAGAGCCTGGTGCCATTCAAGGTTTTTACGGGCAACCGGCCTACCAACTCGTTCCTCATCAAAAAGATCACTCCGCGCACGCTGGGCATGCTCACGGCGCTGTACGAGCACAAAATCTTCGTGCAGGGCGTGATCTGGAACATTTACTCGTTCGACCAGTGGGGGGTTGAGCTGGGCAAGCAGCTGGCCAACCGCATTTTGCCGGAACTGGGCGGGAACGGGGAAGTTGCCTCGCACGATGCGTCTACGAACGGGCTCATCAATGCATATAAGGCAATGCGTCAATAAGTTGCCGCAAAAGGAATATGGCCGCCGGGTAATAATCCGGCGGTTTTTTTATGCAATCCATGTTGCGGGAGGCGATACAACGCAGATGGTTATACGATAATGGGTGATGGCGATAAAAAAAGCCTCCGCATTGCGGAGGCTTTAAAAAATTCTTATCGTTGACAGGGAGAGAATAAAGTCGAAACTACCATTTGTCCACGTCTTCGGCAGACGGAGCGGGAGCTTCTTCTGCAGCAGCAGCTACTTCGGAACGAACGGCAGCAACTGCTTCGATCGCATCGCTGTCCTGCTCGTCTTCGCGGGAATCCGAGTAGTCGTGGTTGTAAGCATCAAAGTCGAAATCGGGCATCAACTCGGTTTTTACGTAGTTGATGGTTTCCGTCAGGGCATTCAGGAACTTGTTGAAGTCTTCTTTGTACAGGAATACCTTGTGCCTGTCGTAACCGTTGTCGTTGAAACGTTTTTTACTTTCCGTGATAGTGAGAAAGTAATCGTTGCCACGAGTCGTTTTTACATCAAAGAAATAAGTTCTCCTTTTGCCCGCTTTCAATCGCTTGGAAAAGATGCTGTCGTTGTTTCTTTCCTGTTGATTGTTGTTTTCGTACGCCACAGTTGATAGATTTAAGTGTTAACGAATCAAATCCTGTTTGAGTGATCAATAATCAACAAATATACTATTGTTTTACAAATATCAAAATATTTTTAAATGATTTTCAAAAATCATCTTATATTCCGCGCAGGAGGGAATTACGGCTGTTTACAACTATGTGAAAACTATTCGTTTACACGCTCCTCCTCCCCTGTTTGCTGCCGTGCATACAGCTCCGCGTAATACCCGTTTTTAGCCAGCAATTCTTCATGCGTACCCGCCTCTGCGATCCTTCCTTCATCCAGTACGATGATTTTGTCGAACGTAAAAAGCGAGAAGATCCGGTGCGTGATGATAATGGCCGTTCTGTCTTTCAGATAGGCATACAGGTTGCCGATGATCTCCTTTTCCGTACGCGCGTCTACGGCCGACAGGCAATCGTCGAACAGCAGGATGTTCGGCTGGCGGATGAGCGCCCTGGCGATGGAAACGCGCTGTTTCTGCCCGCCGCTCAGCGTTACGCCGCGTTCGCCCACCACGGTCTGGAACCCGTCGGGGAAGCCGAGGATATCCTTTTCCACGCTGGCCTGGCGCGCCGCCTGTTGCACCGCCGCATCGTTGGCGGAAGGTTCGCCGAAACGGATGTTGTTGGCGATGGTATCGGAAAACAGGAACACGTCTTGCGGAACATACGCCACCTGGTTGCGGAGATTATGCAGTTTCAGCGAGCGGATGTTGTTGCCGTCCACCGAAATCTCCCCCTGCTGCGGATCGTACATCCTTAACAGCAATTGGGCCATGGTCGTTTTGCCGGAACCCGTCCGCCCGATCACCGCGATCTTTTCCCCGGGTTTGATATGCAGGTTGAAATTTTTGAGCGCCTGGATCCCCGTATGCGGATAGGTGAAATTCACACCGGTAAACCGGATTTCCCCGCCCAGGGGCGCGTCTTTCGCATCCGGCGCATCCTTGATCAGGGGCTCCAGCAGCAGGAACTCGTTGATCCGCTGTTGCGACGCCGCCGCCCGCTGGATCATGGACGCCACCCACCCGATGCTGAAAAACGGGAAAGTAAGCATGTTCACGTAGAGGACGAACTCGGCGAGGTTCCCCACCGTGATGTTGCCCTTGATCACCTGCATGCCGCCGATAAAGATGGTCAGGATCACGCTCAGGCCGATCATAAGCGCCATGGCCGGCTGATACAGCGCGTCCGTTTTGGCAAGGCTGATACTGCTTTGCTTGTACGCTTCGCTGGCTTCTTCGAAATGCCGTGCCGAAGGCTCCTCCTGTACGTACGACTTGATCACCCGGATACCGGAATAGTTCTCCTGGGCTACCGACGTAATGTTCGATAACTGCGCCTGGATGCGCTCGCTTTTCTTGTGGATGATACGGTTCACGAAATATATCGTCACCGCCAGGATCGGCAGCGGACTGAGCGTATAGAGCGTGAGCATGGGGTTCACGGCCCACATCAGCCAGATGATCATCACCATCATGATGAGCGTTCGCGTGGCGTACATCAGCGCCGGCCCCACGTACATGCGCACCCTGCTCACATCTTCGGTGATCCGGCTCATGAGGTCGCCCGTGCGGTTGAGCTTGAAGAAATGCAGGTCCATCCGCTGGTACTGCTGGTAGATATCGTTCTTCAGATCGTATTCGATATGCCGGCTCATGACGATGAGCGTTTGCCGCTGCAGGTACATGAAAAATCCGCTGAGCAACGCCAGGCCGAGGATCGACAGTCCGTAGAACGCGAGCGTCTGGCTGAAAACGGCGCGGAAAGCGCCTTTAAGGCTCGTATCGCTCAGCATGCGGTAACTTTTCAGGTTCTGTTCCAGCAGATCGAAGATCTGGCGGACCAGGATGGGTTGGAACACGCTGAATACGATGGAAACCGAAGTGAAAAGCATCCCGAGGAGGAAACGCCATTTATATCGGACGAAAAACTTGTTTAAGGCTGCGAGGTGTTTCATAAAGCTATACAAATGTAGCGATTGCGGCGGATTTTCCCCACCCGTTGAAATTGACCAGTCGCACTCGTCATTTTCATTTCGCGGGAAGGCCGTCCCACCTTATTTTTAGCGTAAACCTGACTTATGCTGACTATCCCCGGCGCGGCACCCTTACGCGCTACAGAACGACTACAGATCATCGACAGCCTGCGCGGCATCGCGCTGCTGGGCATCCTGCTCATGAACATCCTCATGTTCGCCCTGCCCGACAACCGGGAGAACGATATTTTCCTGTACAACGAGCTTTCCGGGCCGAATTATTACACCTGGTGGACGGTCAACCTGTTCTTCGAAGGCACCATGCGCGGTATTTTTTCGCTCCTTTTCGGCGCGGGATGCGTACTGTTGCTGGACCGGCTGGAAAGGCGGACCGATCCCCTCACGCCTGCGGCCGACATTTACTACCGCCGGCTCCTGTGGCTCCTGGCCTTCGGTTTGATCGACGCCAACCTGCTGCTGTGGACGGGCGACGTACTTTTCGTGTATGCCCTTGGCGGTATGGTCCTCTACCCATTCCGGCGCCTGGGCATCCGTCCGTTGCTCATCATTGCCGCTGTGGCGCTCGTGATGGGCACGCTTTTGGGTACGCTCCACATGCATGGGAAAAAAGAGCTCCGTATCAAAGGCGAACAGGCGGTGCTGCTGGCCAAACAGGGCGCAAAACTAAACACCAAACAAACGAAGGAAAAGGAAGCCTGGGAAGAGCATCTCCGGGAAATGGCGCCGGCCGCCCGTCTGAAAGCGGATGCGGAACAGGTGAAAACCATGCGCGGCGGCTATTTCCAGGTGATGACTCATCTTCTTCCCAGCAACGAGAAGAACCAGCATTTATCGCCTTACGGCTTCTTCTATTGGGACCTCATGGTCTGTTTCTTCCTGGGTATGGCGCTTTTCAAGGCCGGTGTGCTCACGGGCCTGCGTTCCGGGCGCTTTTACGCAGGAATGATGCTGGCGGGCTACGGGCTGGGGCTTGCACTGAATTACTGGGAAATTCGCGTCTGGATGGGCGTTAAGCTGGACGAAACGCTGCTGGCAGACCGGGTGTTCATCAGCTGGTACGAGATCCGGCGGGTGTTGGTGCTCCTGGGGCATATCGGGCTTATCATGCTGGTATACAAGGCCGGCATCGCGAAGCGGTTGCTGGCGTGGATGGCGGCCGTGGGGCAAATGGCTTTCACCAATTACCTCATGCAAAGCATCCTGTGCGGACTGTTTTTCTACGGTTTCGGGCTGGGATGGTACGGGGCGCTGGAGCGGCACGAGATTTATTACGTGGTGTTCGCTGTTTGGGGGGTGCAACTCATTTACAGCAATATATGGCTGCGGCATTTCCACTTCGGGCCGTTCGAATGGGCCTGGCGTTCGCTGACGTATTGGAAGCGGCAGCCTTTCCGGAAGGGCGCCCCCATGATGGAGATCGCATAAAAAGCAAAAGGGAGCAGCGTTTCGGCTGCTCCCTTTTATATTAACCCATTTTGGAGAGGGTTTCGAGGATGACCTTTTCCTGGTCTTCCCGGCTGAAGTCTTCTTTCTTGAATTGCTGGCCGGTGATGTTCTCGAACAGCTCGATGTAACGCTCGGTTACGCTGTTAACGAACGCATCGGTCATTTCCGGTACCTGCTGGCCTTCTTTGCCCTGGAAACCGTTTTCCATGAGCCATTCGCGTACGAACTCCTTGCTGAGCTGCTTTTGCTGCTCGCCTTTCGCCTGCTTTTCTTCGTAGCCTTCGGCGTAGAAGAAGCGGGAAGAATCGGGTGTGTGGATTTCGTCGATCAGGTAGATGGTATCGCCGATCTTACCGAATTCATATTTGGTATCAACGAGGATGAGGCCGCGTTTGGCCGCCAGCTCGCGTCCGCGTTGGAACAGGGCGAGGGTGTATTGTTCCAGTTTTTCGTAGTCTTCCTTGCTGACCAGGCCCTGGGCGATGATTTCCTCGCGGGAGATGTCTTCATCGTGGCCTTCGTGGGCTTTGGTGGTGGGGGTAATGATGGGGGAAGCGAAGAAATCGTTCTCCTTCAGGCCTTCCGGCAAGGTGACGCCGCAAAGTTCGCGTTTGCCGCTTTTGTAGGTGCGCCATGCGTGACCGGTGAGGTTGCCGCGAACCACCATTTCCACGGGGAAGGTTTCGCACTTCAGGCCCACGGTAGCATTGGGAAGGGGGACGGATTTCACCCAGTTCGGTACGATGTCTTTCGTTGCGTCGAGCATAATAGCCGCGATCTGGTTCAGCACCTGCCCTTTGTAGGGGATCGGGCGGGGCAGCACTACGTCGAATGCCGAGATACGGTCGCTCACAAACATTACCATCCATTTATCGCCGATGGTATACACGTCCCGTACCTTACCTTTGTAAAAGGCCGTCTGGTTCGGAAATTTAAATGCAGATTCTAACATTCCGGTTTATTTTAATAGATTACCTGTTTGAATAGTGCTGCAAAAATAGGCCAGCCGGGATTAAAAAATAAAAGCTTTTTTATGGACAGCCAAAACCCCTCCTATCAGCCGATCGATTGTAACTATTACGACCGCCTGGAAGCCTGGGCCACGCTCCGGGAACCCGTGCTGCTGGAATTCCTCGACGATTCCGGACGCCCCCAGGCGGAAACGGCCGTTATCCGCGACCTCTACGTCCGCAACAAGGCAGAGTTTTTGCTGACGGATGCAGGCAGGGAGCTGCGGCTCGACCGCCTCGTGGCCGTAAACCATCTCCCAGTACCCAAAACCTGTTGAACCCGATGACTGAATTTCATATCGAATACGCCATGATCGTGAAACTGGCCGTTGCCATGCTGGCCGGCTTCCTGCTGGGCCTGGAAAGGGAAGTGAAGCGCAAGGCCGCCGGAGTGCGCACCATCACCCTCATCTGCATGAGCTCCGCCCTGTTCAGCATGCTGAGCATCCATTTCGGCGGCATGCAGTCGGGCGACCGTATCGCCAGTAACATCCTGACGGGTGTAGGCTTCATCGGGGCGGGCGTTATTTTCAGGGGGGGATTTACGATTGACGGCATCACCACCGCCGCGGTGATCTGGATTTCCGCTGCCATCGGCATGGCCATCGGCGTCGGGAAATACGACCTGGCGGCTTTTGCGGTGTTTTTTACGCTGTTTACATTGTGGGTATTCAGCATATTCGAGCGTATCATCCAGCGGCGGCACGACCGTAAATACTACGCCATTCAGTATACCGAAAGCGCCCTCAGCCCCGAATCCCTCGAAAACATCTTCCGCACCCACCGCCTGAATGCACAGAGCATTTCCACCACCAAGACCATAGAACCGGGCTCTGGCCGTATCATATATGAAGGGAAATATGAACTGATTGGCAGCGCCGCCCGCCTCAAAGCCGTCAACGACGCGCTGCTGGCCAATATGGACGTGATCCGTTTCGACGTGGAGCTGGCCAAATAGGTTATTTTTTCCGAAGGGTCATCAACACCACCCCCGCAATTACGACCGCCGAGCCGAACATGGCATGCGGGGCGAGGGTTTCTTTCAGGAACACCCAGCCCAGGATCACCGCTACCACAGGGTTTACATAAGCATAGGTCGCTGAAACCTGCGGCGGCGCGTTGTTTACCAGCCAGCTGAAAGCCGTATAACCCACCAGCGAACCGAAAACCACCAGGTACCCGATGGCCAGCCAGGTGCGGGCCGTCATCTCCCCGACCGAATGCCATTCCCCCCGCTCCAGCACCACGCTCATCAGGGCCGTCACCACCACGCCAGACAGCATCTGGATGGCAGACGAAGTCAGCTGCGGCGGCGTATCCAGCCGGGGGCTCAGCAGCGAGCCGTAAGCCCAGGCAATGGAACCTGCCGTGAGCACGGCGATGGGCCAAAGCGGATAATTTCTCACCACATTATCGGGATGGAGGAGGTAAAACGGGTCGAAAATGAAGAAAAGCCCGGTAAAACCCAGGACAAGCCCCCATACAGTAAGGTGGGACGGCCGTTTCTTGCTGAAAAACAGCCAGTCGAGCCCGATGAACCAGGCCGGCAGCGCGGCGATGAACAGCGCCACGAGGCTCGAAGGCATATACGCCAGGGCAAACGCCACGGAACTGTTCCCGATCCCGATGAGCAGCACCCCGATGATCGAGGCGTTTTTCCATTGAACGCGGGTGGGCCTTTGCTATTCCACGGTAAAACCAATCCCCATCATGAGCCCGCCGGCGAGTATGAACCGGAGAACGGACAGCAGGAATGGCGGCAGCACTTCCGTGGCGATTTTCACGCCGAGGTACGTGGAGCCCCATAGCACATAGACGAGGCTCAGTGCCAGTATGAGTTTGGAACGATTGGAACGTTGTTGCATGGTTTTCTGCCCGGCAAGCACCGGCACGCAAAGCTACGCTTCCTCCATCACCTTACAAATACTTCGATAATGGCATTCGTTGGCCGGCGCGGTGCGTGGAACGAGTCGATCTGGCGGTAATGCTGCTTCAGCTCGTTGCGCAACGCCCAGGGGAAGAAGTTGTTGAGCGTAGGCGCGTATTCGTACAAAATGAGGTCGTAATGCCTGTTGCGCACCTTTTCCGTATAGTCGGCCAGTTGTTTGTTGAACATGGCCACGCCCAGGTGGTGCCACAACGGCACTTCCGGGCCGGTTTCCTGCGTATAGCCGATGGCGTGGTCGAGCGGGGTGAGCTCGGTAAGGTTCAGCACTTTGGCGGCTTTCCCCTTTTTCACTTCCGGGAGCGCCATCACGCGGTCGATACCCGCAACGGTAGACGGCGGCATGTAGATTTTACGGAATTCGGGGAGCGACGAGAAGGTCCATTTGCCGGTGGGCACATCCGTGGTATCGAGGTTTACCATGAAGTTATGCCGGTTCACGACGTTTTCTCCTCCGGGAACGGCGGCTACTTCTTCGGTGTGGCTCAGCTGGCTGAGGATGCGCTGGATGTATTTATAATAGGACGCCGACCACCATAGCAGTATGGCCGTTGCGGTGAGCAGGAATGGCTTGAGATTTTCGAAGCGGACGGCCGAAATGTCGTACATCCGGCTGAAGATGAACGCGATAGCGAATCCATGGAAGAAGATGTTATTGTCGGGCGGTGTGTAGCTGGTTACCTGGAAGAGCGTGGCTTCCACGAGGATGCCCACCGTCAGCAGGAGGAACAGCATGAGCTCCCGGTTTTGCCAGAGCGAACGGATGTTCTTGATGGCCGGGAACATTAGGATCACGATCAGGGCGAAATAGAATTTGATCCATTGCGATTCCATCAAAAAGACATCGATGAAATCCATCAGGGCCAGGCGCGACGAATGCGGCGGCTGCCCGTGGTTGAACCAGTACCCGAACCCGTACTGCGCGGCGGGAACGATGAAAATGCAGGCTACCAGGACGTAGCTCCCCAGGAACCCGGCCAGCTCCTGCCAGCGGCGGGCATGGAGGCTATGGTAGCCCAGGAGCGCCAGGGCCAGCAACAGGGCCAGCCCGCCACCGTCTTGCTTGGTGAAGAAGCTCAGGAATGTGAAAGCCCCCGCCAGGAAGATCGCCGGCCATTTCCAGCGCCCGCTTCCCAGGCCGCGGAACAGGAACGCCAGTCCCACGAGCTGGTAAATGATCACGGTATTATTGTACCAGGGCCAGAAATTAACGAAAGAATACGACAGGACGAACACGATGACCGACAGCAGCCTCACGCCGGGGGACACACGCATCTGCTGCAAAATGTACCGGAAACTGAGCCCGCCCAGGATATTGAGGAATACCTGCGCCTTTACCAGCGAGATCATCTGCGGACCGAACAGTTTGAAAAACAGCGCCGGAACGATCCAGTACCCATACCCCAACGGCATCCCGAAATCGCGGTAAGGCACCTGGCCTTCCGACATACGGTATGCACCTTCCCAGGACAGGAAAATATTGACCCGGTAAGGAAATGTCGCGAATAGCGGAACGCAGGCCAGTCCAACGATTAACAGGCATTCCAGTATCATGGCCCGGCGCGGTGTCAGGAAGGGATTCGACATGTTGGGGAAGTGTTTCTGGGTAAAAGTAAAACTAGGTAATGTAAATTTAAGGTAGCAAATCTAGCGACAATTCCTGATAAACATTGTATTTTGCGCCTTGTTTAATTGTGTAATCCCGTGCAATACTTAAAACTACTCCGCCCGAAACACTGGGCCAAGAACCTTTTCCTTTTTATTCCCTCCTTCTTTGCGGGCGAAATTTTTTCGATGGATAAAATGGAGATGCTGGCTTTGGCGTTCGCCAGTTTTTCGCTCGTGGCCAGCAGTATTTATGTGATCAACGATTACATGGATATCGAGGCAGACAGGGCGCACCCGGTGAAAAGGAGCCGTCCGCTCGCTTCCGGCGCCGTATCTCCCACGGCCGGCCTGGCGATCTTCGTGTTCGTAGTGCTCGCGGGCTTCGGGCTGGCGGCGCTCATCAGTTTCAAGTTCATGTTCGTGCTGGGGATCTATTTCGTGCTCAACCTGGGGTATTCTTTCGGGCTGAAAAACGTGTCCATCCTCGACATCCTCATCCTTGCCTCCGGGTTCGTGCTGCGGGTGAAGGCCGGCGGCGTGGCGGCGGATGTCGCCATTTCGGAATGGCTGAATATCATGGTGTTCCTCCTGGCCGTGTTCATGGCGTTCGCCAAACGGAGAGACGATGTGCTGCACAAGCTCCAGTCGGGCAAAGACCTCCGCAAGGCGTCCAAAGGGTATAATCTCGATTTCCTCAACGCCTCGCTGGCGGTCGTTTCCGCCGTGATCATCGTGGCCTATCTCATGTATACGATGAGCCCCGAAACCATGGCCCACTTCAAAACCTACCGCCTTTACTATACCAGTATTTTTGTTATTGCCGGATTATTACGATATTTGCAAATAACTTACGTCGACAACGACACCGGTTCTCCCACCAAAATCCTATACAAAGACCGCTTTATTCAACTAACCATTCTCCTGTGGATTCTAAGCTTTTATGTGATCATTTATTTACCGACGAATAAAAGTTTTTTTGAATAATGCGAAAAAACATATCGAATTGGGGCAATTATCCCGTATTGAACTGTGAAGAGGTCTCCTTCTCCATGGAGGAACAACTGACGCAGTACGTAAACACCCACGACCACGTGATCGCCAGGGGAAACGGCCGCTGTTATGGCGATGCGTCGCTCGGCGAACATAGCGTTTCCACTTTGCGGTTCGACAAGGTGTTGGCGTTCGACGAAGAGAATGGCGTGTTCGAATGCCAGTCGGGCCTTACGCTCGACCAGATCCTCGACATCATCGTTCCCCGCGGCTGGTTCCTGCCCGTAACGCCGGGGACCAAATTCATAACCATCGGCGGCGCCGTGGCATCTGACGTACATGGCAAAAACCACCATTCCGAAGGTTCCTTCAGCAATCATATCGTTTCCATGAAAGTGTTGACCGCTAAGGGTTTGACGGAATGTTCGCCTGAAACGGAGCCCGATCTTTTCTGGGCCACCTGCGGCGGGATGGGATTGACCGGTATCATAACAACCGTAAGGTTCACGCTGAAGAAGATCGAAACGGCGTATATCCGTCAGAAGCAGATCAAGGCCAGGAACCTCGATGAAGTATTGCAGCTTTTCGAAGAACATAAACATTATACCTACTCCATGGCCTGGATCGATTGCCTGCAAAAGGGCGATTCCTTCGGCCGGAGCATCCTCATCGTCGGCGAGCATGCTACCAAAGACCAGGTGGCCGCCAAAGCGGCGAAAGCGCCCCTGGAGCTGCCCCGCAAAATGAAGCTCACCGTACCTTTCAACCTGCCGGGCTTCGTGCTGAACAACTTCACCGTCAAGCTTTTCAACGCACTGTACTACGCGAAGAATACCAAACGCGTCATCGAAAACACGGTGCCGTACGAGCCTTTCTTCTACCCGCTGGATGCCATCCTGCACTGGAACCGCGGTTACGGGAAAGACGGGTTCGTGCAATACCAGTTTGTGCTGCCGATGGACAAGAAAGACGGGCTGGTGGCCATTCTGCAAAAGATCAGCGAAAAAGGCTGGGGCTCGTTCCTGGCGGTGCTCAAAACCTTCGGGAAGCAGGACGATCTGATCTCCTTTCCCATGGAAGGCTATACGCTGGCGCTCGATTTTCCCGTGCGCAACGGCCTTTTCCCGTTCCTCGACGAGCTGGATGCGCTGGTGCTGCAATACGGCGGCCGCCTGTACCTGACGAAAGACGCCAGGATGCAGGAGCGCGTGTTCTGGGACAGCTACCCCAATGCGGAGCGTTTCCGGGAAATCGTGAAAACCTGGAACCCCGCCGGTAAATTCAGGTCCGCACAATCCGACCGGCTTAATTTTCAATTCGCATAAACAAACGGGTGGATAAAACCCGACCGAACAATATGCCTACCGTATTAATCCTGGGCGCCGGGTCAGATATCGCAGTTGCCCTCGCCCGCCGCTACGCCGCCGCAGGTTTTACCCTCCAGCTGGCCGGCCGGAACCCCGAACAGTTGCGCCCCCTCGAGCAGGACTTGCGCATCCGGCACCGCATCGCCGTTACCGTGCATGCTTTCGACGCGCTCGACTTCACCTCCCACGCCGGTTTTTACCGCGCGCTCCCCGCTCCGCCGGATGTGGTGCTTTGTGTGTTCGGCTACCTCGGCTCGCAGGAAAAAGGCCAGCAAGACTGGCAGGAAGCTTCCCGTATCCTCCATACCAACTTTACCGGCGCCGTGTCTATCCTCAATATTGTGGCCGAAGACATGGCCGCACGGGGAAAAGGCACGATCATAGGGATCAGTTCCGTTGCGGGAGACCGCGGCCGGATGAGCAATTATCTCTACGGCAGTGCCAAAGCTGGCTTTACGGCGTATCTTTCCGGCCTGCGCAACCGCCTGTGGCATTCCGGCGCACACGTGATGACCGTGGAACCGGGGTTCGTGGCTACGCAGATGACCGGGCACCTCGCACTTCCGGCCTTGCTCACCGCGCAGCCCGGCGAAGTGGCCGATGATATTTTCAAAGCGGCGGAAAAGAAGAAAAACGTATTGTACACGAAGTGGTTCTGGCGATATATCATGATGATCATCAAAAACATACCCGAGCCTATTTTCAAAAAGAAGAAACTGTGAAGCAGGCGATCGCATTTTTCGATTTCGATGGTACCATTACTCGGAAAGACACCCTTTTCGAGATCATCCGTTTCCACAAGGGGCCGGTGGCGCTGTATACCGGCATGGCCCTGCTGTTGCCCCTGCTGGTACTCTTCAAATTGAAAGTGATCGGAAACCAGCGGATGAAGGAGATCGTCCTGAAGTTTTATTTCAAAGGCATGCCCCTGGCCGAATTCCAGGAAAAATGCGACGCCTTTTGCAAGGAGCGGTTGCCGGCGTTGCTGCGCCCGCGGGCGGTAAACGCCATCGCCTGGCATATTTCCGAAGGCCATACCGTGTTTATCGTGACGGCTTCCGCGGAAAACTGGGTGCAGCCCTGGGCCGAAAGAGCCGGGGTGCCCGTGTTGGGATCGCGGCTGGAGGTCGTGAACGGGCGGTTGACGGGAGCGCTCGCCGGGAAAAACTGTAATGGGGAGGAAAAAGTGTGCCGTATCCGCGAAGCCGTGAAACTCACGCCGTACCAGGCCGTTTATGCCTATGGCGACAGCAGCGGCGACCGCGAAATGCTGGCGCTCGCCCAGCATAAGGGCTTCCGGGAATTCGAGTAATGATGGTGGAATGCGAACACATTCGTATCTTGACGGCAGATTTCATTATTTTAGGCATGTTTGTCAGCTTTTGATGAATAAAATTCCACCCAGCGATATTCGCTAACTATATGCGCAAATTTTCCGAAGCCGGTATCCATTTCCCGGCTGCCAACCGATTGCGGAGCCTGGTGCTTCGCCAACTTTACATAGACATCGCCACCGGCCTGCTCGCCGTACGGCTGGCTTACGCGGCTGTCACGGGGTTCCTGGCGCCGGGGATTTTCCATATGCGGCTGAGCCGGTATGATACCTGGCGGATGTTCGCAGATGAACTGGTGCTGACGGTCCCTTTCACCCAGGCCGCGCTCGTTCTGTTGCTGGCCCTGGCCCGGACGAAGCAGGCCGGGCTGTACGGTTCCTTCGCCATGATATGCTTCACGTTCATCCTCCCCCGCAGCCTGCGCAATGGCTGGAATACCCCGGCGGCAGACCTCCTGCTGGCCGGAATGGCCATCGTGGCGGCAGTGCTGGAAGGAAAGATGCGGGCGATGAGAGTAAGAAATGCCTGATAATCAATAAATATCGCGAAGAAGAAATTCGTCGGTCCCTACAATATTTCCCTTTCCCACCCGTCTTCTCCATCAGGAATCGTTAATTTCATTATATGGAGGAACAGCAAAAGCGCGCAAAATTTTCATTTGACGGTATTCGCAGGGCATCCCGGTTATACCAATATGCCAAACCCTACCGCTGGCAATTCGCCGGAGGGCTGGTCATGCTGATGCTGTCGAGCGCCACGAGCCTGGCTTTCCCGAAGCTCCTGGGCGATCTGATCAACGTGGGGCAGGCCGGGGAACTGCATTTGCATATCAACCGCATCGGGCTGATGCTCGTGGCCGTGCTGGCGCTTCAATCCATCTTTTCCTTTTTCCGCATCCGCATTTTTGTGTCGGTCACCGAAAAAACCGTGGCGGCGCTCCGGCAGGCCACCTATTCCCATCTCATCCGCCTGCCCATGAAATTCTTCTCGGAAAGGCGCGTGGGCGAATTGAACAGCCGCATCTCCTCCGATATTTCCCAGCTGCAGGATTTATTCACCACCACGTTGGCGGAATTCCTCCGGCAGGTGATCACCATCATCGGCGGCATCGCGCTGCTGGCGTATACAAGCTGGCAACTGACCCTGTTCATGCTCGCCATCGTTCCCGCCATTTGCATTTTGGCCGTGGTCTTCGGGAAATTCATCCGCCGGTTCAGCAAACAGGTGCAGGGGCAGATCGCGGAATCCAATACCATCGTGGAAGAAACGCTGCAGGGGATTTTTAACGTGAAAGCCTTCGCGAACGAGTTTTTCGAGACCGGCAGGTATAAGGCGAAGACAGACGAGGTCGTGAAAACCGGCATCAAATCCGGGACGTACCAGGGCATGTTCGTATCGTTCCTCATTTTCGGGCTCTTCGGCGCCATGGTGGCCGTGATCTGGAAAGGCGTGCTGATGATCGGCGATGGCTTTGCCGTGGGCGACCTGTTCTCCTTCGTCCTGTATTCCGGTTTTATCGGCGGATCGATTTCCGGGCTGGCCGAGATCTTTACCCGCATCCAGCGCGCCCTTGGCGCATCGGAGCACCTCCTCGAAATCCTCGACGAACCGGAAGAAAAGATTCAGCTCATCCCTCCTGCTGCCCGCCGCCAGCATTTCAACGGCGAAATCCGGTTCCAGCACGTAGGTTTCCAGTATCCTTCCAGAAAAGACCTTCCCGTGCTGCGCGACGTGAGTTTCCACGCCGAGCCCGGCTGGCAGGTGGCCCTTGTGGGGCCCAGCGGCGCCGGCAAATCCACCATCGTCAACCTCCTGCTGCGGTTTTACGACCCCGCGGCCGGGCATATCTATATCGACGGCCAGGATACCCGGGAATACGACCTTTCGCTCCTCCGCTCCCAAATGGCCGTGGTGCCGCAAGACGTGTTCCTGTTCGGCGGCACCATCCGCGAAAACATCGCTTACGGCGATACCACCGCCTCCGAAGAAGCGATCGTGGAAGCCGCGCGGCAGGCCAACGCCTGGGAGTTCATCCGCCAGTTCCCCGAAGGCCTCGATACCATCGTGGGCGAACGGGGCATCCAGCTGTCGGGCGGGCAGCGGCAACGCATCGCCATCGCCAGGGCCGTACTCCGCAATCCCCGCATCCTCATCCTCGACGAAGCCACCTCCGCCCTCGATTCCGAGTCGGAAAAACTCGTGCAGGAAGCGCTGGACAAACTCATGGAAGGCCGCACCTCTATCGTGATCGCCCATCGCCTCAGCACCGTTCGCCGCGCCGATATGATCCTCGTGCTCGATAAAGGCGGCGTGGTGGAATCGGGCACGCATGAAGAGCTCATGCGGAAGTCGGAAGGACTTTACCGCGGGCTCAGCGAACTACAGTTTTCCCATTGATTATTACTGGAAAAAGACATCACCTGTATCCCGGACCCCGTCAACCGAACCAGCTACGGAACGCGGCTGCCTTGTCTTTGCTCACCGTTACCGGCGGCCATTTCCCGGCCTTGAAGTGTAATGTGAGACGGCTCGTATCATCGGTCTTGTAACCAGCGAGCCATGTGCGGTTGACGATGAACTGGCGGCTGGCGCGATAGCATTGCTGCGGATCGAGCAGTTCCTCGATCTCGTCGAGCGAGCGGTAATCGGTGATCCAGTTGCGGCCATCGGCATGATGGAGATAGATCACCTCATTTTTGGAGAACCCCGCGATCTCGCCTAACGGGAACACATATACGCTTTTACCGGAATGGACGGTGAACGATTCCTTGAAAAGCTGCTTCTGTTGCTGGTGGCGGACGAACTGCATCAGTTCGCCCATGAACTGCGGGCTGGCATATTTATCGCGCAATACGGCATATTTCCGGAAGGCGGCGGCAAGTTCGTCGGGGTCTATGGGTTTGAGGAGGTAATCGATACTGTTGATCTTGAACGCGCGGATGGCGTATTGATCGTAAGCCGTCGTGAAAATAACGGGAACGGCGGGTTCGAGGTGATGGAACAGGTCGAGGCTGATGCCGTCAGACAGCTGGATGTCTGCCAGCACCAGATCAGGGCCCGCCTGCAGGAACAGCTCCGCTTCGCGCAGGCTGGCTACCGGGCCGATGATCTGCCATTCCGGTTCCAGTTCCCGTACCTGTTTGATGAGATGCGCAGCCACGAGGGGCTCGTCTTCCAGGATCAAAATTCGCATAATTCAATTTTAAGAAAGCGGCAGCGCCACCGTGAATTCCGCCACCCCGTCTTCCACCCTGACCTGCCTGGCAGAAAGGAACGTATATAACTGTTTCAGCTGCTCAAGGCCTTGTTTATCTGAAGCCGCCAACTGCTTGCGGATCTGCTTGTTATTCGAAACGATGATGTAATCGTCTTGTTCGTATATGCGTATGCGTAATGGATGGTCGGCATGTATTTCGTTGTGCTTGATGGCATTGTCCATGAGCATCTGCAGCGTCACCGCTGCGATGCGCCTGTCCATCAGCGATGCATCCAGCTCAATATCAACCACCAGCGCCGTGCCGAATCGAATTTTCTGTAAGGCGATGTAGTGATGGAGCATTTCCAACTCCGTTTGCAGGCTCACCATATCCTTGTCGCGGTTCTGCAATGCGTAGCGGTATACCTTGGAAAGATGGCGGATGAACTGCGACGCCAGGTCGGGATTGGAATGGACGAGGCTGTCTAGCGACGTGAACGCGTTGAACAGGAAATGCGGGTCTACCTGGTTTTTAAGGTGGAGGAACTGCAATTGCATCTTTTCCCTGACGAGCCTTTCTTCCTTCAAGATGCCTTCGCGCCAGCGGTTCGTGTAATATTGGCCGATCAGCGCGAGGTTGATGGTGATGGATACGAAATTATTGATGGTGGCGATCATGGCGGATGTGAGCTGGTCGATCTCGATTTTGAAGTTGGACTGGATGATTGAAAAAACGATGCTCCGGATCACGTAGATCAGGATGGTTCCCAGTACGATTTGAAGAAAAATACGCCCGGCGTCGCTTTTCGTGAAAGGGAATACTTTGTCGAGCAGCTTATGTACGCCCGAAAGTACCGTCCAGACGAATTGGGTGACGATGATCACCGGGATGCTCGTTAGCAGGTGGCGGCCTATGGTCATATCGGGTACAATGCCCTGCCGGATCGTCCAGGCAATGACAACGAACATGAAGGTAACCGCGATGCGGACAGCGTATTTTCGAAGGAAGGCTTTCATCTTTCGGCTAATTTAACAAGTGTTTTTTAATCCATTGGCTTTCCATAACCAGAATCCGGAAAGAACGATAAGGGGGAAGAAAACGAACCTGACCGCGCCGGCGGCATACGGCAGTTCCGCGACAGGGCCGTAGATGAACCCGATGATGGGAATGCTGAACAGGATGTGGACCCATCGGATGATTTTGCGTTCGGTAGATGCTTTCATGCTGTTGGTTTTAAGGGAGGAAGGCCCTGCCTTCCTCCCCGTGGATTACTGCAACATTTGCTGGCATTCGGTTTTTCCCCACTGTGGCGCTGTGGCCGATGCCGGCGGTTCGTTGAAATGGTGGAGGGCTTCGGTGAAAAGGGCTTTCGCTTTGTTCTTGTCGCCGCCCCAGAGCGCGGGCGTGTGGAATTTGATGTGGCCGTCGAGGTACAGGGCCCGCGGGTTCTGCGGGTCCAGTTTCCGTGCCTGCGCGAGGTATTTTCCGGCGATGGGCCCGAACTTGCGGCCGTTGGTCATGGGATCGGCTTCGACCTTGCTCCGTTCGATGAAGCTTTTCACGGTGTAGATCTCCGACATTTCTTTGGCGTTGCCCGCCGGAACGAGCGCCTCCGCATTGGCGATCTGTTCTTCCGCAAGGGCGCTCAGTGCCATGGCTTTCTCCTTCTGCAGGAAAGCCAGTTTCATGTTGGCGACGGCAGCGTAGTACGGCGGCAGCCACGATTTGGCGTCGGCCGAAGCCAGCCGCTGGAAAGTGTTGGCCAGGTCCTGGTATTCTGCCGCGGTGCGCGCGGAATTCAGTTTGGACACGGCGCTCTCCAGTTGCGGACTTTGCGCACTGGCGGCCAACATTGCAAACAGGGCGATGACGATGGTGGTGATCTTTTTCATGTTATGGATTTTGTTACAAATTTTCGTTGAGGTAATCTTCCGTCCGGTCGATGCCCAGGCTCATGAAGATCCCGATGAAGTAATTTCGTGTAGCCGGTAAGGTTACCGGCGATCTGTTATTGCCGTCGTAGCTGAACGTGTACCCGAACACCTGCCTGGTTCCCAGCAGGTTGTTGACGCCACATGCAATTACGGTGAAGTCTTTCTGTTTCCATTTCGGGAAGAGCGACAGCATGTGCGCCAGTCCGAGATTGACGACGTTGTACCCCTTGGTGGTGCCCTGCTGGCGGATGGCGCTTCCCGGCGCGAAGTCGTAGTAAGGCCTCCCTGCTGCCAGGGACCACGAGAGATTCACGTTGGTGCTGAGCTTTTCGAAGAACCGTTTGGTGACTACCGACAAAGTGTGCGGCGCGGCGAAATCGGGTTGCAGCGGCATGGGGAAATCGAGGTGATCGCGGCGGGTGTGGAGATAGCTGTAGCTGACCCAGTAATCGAAATTGCGGACCGACTTTTTATCGCGCCAGAACATTTCCAGTCCGTTCGCGTAGCCGGAACCGTTCATACCGATGTCAGGTTCCGTTTTGAGGAGGCGGTCGTATTTTTTGTAGAACGCCTCCGCCCGGAAGAGCCTTCCATTTTCCTTCCGCGTGTAATTGAGGATGTAATGGGTGGCTTTGGCTTGCGGCAGGAAGGGCGCTTCCGCCCGCCAGCGCCTTTCCGCCTGCTGGAAGTACATCCCCCAGGCCGCGTTGAGCTGGGAATTGGCGCCCGTCCGCACGGCGAGGCTCAGGCGGGGCGCAAGGTCTCCCCGGCCGGAGAGCCGGCTGAATTCCCATCGTGCGCCCGTTCGCAGGGCCACGGCATGATGCAGCCGCCACGCTCCTTCCGCGAATGCGGCATACAATTCATCCAACTCGCCGATCTGTACTTCCGAACCTGCCAGCAGCAAATGTCCGCCGCCGAGATAACGGGTGATCGCGGCCTTCCCCTGCAGCGATCGCTCACGGCTGCGGATTTCGGCGGTTTTACTTTCGAAGGCCGCACCTTCCGGATGAACACCTGCCTTATCCTGTCCTGTTACACCCCGGCTAATGTCCGCGCTGTTGTAATTCAGCGATCCCCCCAGATCCAGGCGCCAGTTTTCTCCCGGGCGGCTCCGGTGGCTGAGGTTGAGGTAAATATTCCGGTCGGTAGATGCGAAACGGTCCAGCAGCGCGGCGCTGTCTACATCTTCGCGGTAGAGTTCAGATTGATGGAAACCGAAGTTGGCGTAGATTTTCAGCATGCCGGTCTTGCCCGTTTTGGCGCGGAAATTCGCTTCCGTGACGGAGTAAGCCGGACCTTTGGCGTATTCCGGATTTTGGGGAACGGCTTTGGCGTAGTATTGCCAGGACATGAACCTCGTGCTGAGCCCTATGCTGCTGTTGCCGTTCTTCGCCAGTTTTTGCACGCCGGCCACCGCCACCATGGGCGATATCCCGATCACGGCTGACGATTTGTCTGGCAGGTCCTGCGTTTCGAGGATGAGCGCGCCGCTGAGGCCCTGGCCGTATGCGGCGGAATACCCGCCGGTACTGAAAATGATGCCGTCGAACAGGAAAGGCGATGAAATGCGGTTGAACTGCGGCAGCCCGGGCATGGCCGCGAAATACGGCGAAGGCACCAGCGTACCGTCTACGAACTGGCGGGTTTCGTTCCCGGCGCCTCCCCGTACGAAGAGCCCTTCCCTTTCCCCGATCTGCTGCGCACCGGGCAGGGTGCGCGCAGCATTGGCCACATCGCCGCCGTTGCCGGCCACGGAAACCACGTCCATGGCGGTCATGACGGCGCCTTTGTTTTTGTCCCCGGCGGAAAAGGAGCCGGCGGAAATCACGACGGGTTGCAGGGACGAGGGGTCGATGGCCAGCGCGATGCGGATGTCTATGCCCGGAGTGGCTTCCATGGTGGCGGGTTTGTAGCCGATATAGCTGGCCGTCAACCGGTAAGGTGCAGGCGCGGAAGTGGTGAACCGGAACCTGCCGAGGCTGTCGGCCGTGGCGCCGTCCGCCGTTCCGGCTAGGATGACGCTGGCGCCTTCCAGCCCGCGGCCGGTTTTATCCGTGACGCGGCCAATAATCTGCTGCGCGGATGCGTTATAGTGAGCTAAAAGCCCCGCCAGGGCCAAAAGGCAAATGGTTTTCATTTCCGTTGCTTTTCCATGCAAATTACCGGGCATGGGGCCCGTGGCCCAACGGGATGCAGCGAGAACGAAATATTCGACATCGAAGCGGAAAATGAAGGCGATTTCGGTTTGAG
This sequence comes from Chitinophaga rhizosphaerae, assembly GCF_003958645.1. Lineage (GTDB taxonomy): Bacteria > Bacteroidota > Bacteroidia > Chitinophagales > Chitinophagaceae > Chitinophaga > Chitinophaga rhizosphaerae. Next base: position 650,535 of record NZ_RXLO01000001.1, on the reverse strand, counting down.
GCGGCGGGGAAATTGGTAATTTTGGGCGGCCGGAAAACGAACCCCCGGCCCCAGGCGCTTAATTTTTTACCTTGACGATGATCTCATTCCGGCAGTTCCTGCAAACTGCCTTCCAGCACGGACCATACACCACAGACGACGTTATCGCGGCCGTACTCCCGCTTTTCCGCGACGTACAGGCATTGCACGACGAAGGCCTCGTGGCTCCCTTCGGCCCCGAATCCGCCATCCAGGCCACGGCCCGCACCCTCCGGCTCAACCCGGAAGGCGCCCTCCCGCCACAGGAAGCCGCCGATAAGGTAGATGCCCTCTTCAACGGGCATAATCCCCACTTCGATGTGATCGATAAAGTGCGGCTGCCCGAAGGCCAGGCGGCGCAATCGCTCCGCATACATACGGATACGGCTCAACCGCTCCGACACGCCGCCTACATCCCGGGTTTCAACAGCTACGAAATGCTGCTGGGGCATCACGACGAACAGACCGATATCTTCGTGCTCGGCCTCGTGCTGGCCAGCCTCGCACTGGGGCTCGACCTGCACGATCCGGAAACGCTGCAAACCCTCGTGGCGCAGCGTGAGCGCCCCCTCCTCCATAAAAACCTCCATCCCGCCCTCGGCACCCTCATCACCGAAATGACGGAACTGGAGCGCGGCAACAGAACGCCCGATCTGCGCGAAGCCATTCACCGGCTCGAAAATTACCGTGACTTCGACCCCGAAAAACAGACAGACCTGGCGCAGGTAGCCGGCTGGGTAACGCACGACCGCAGCGAGAAGCAACAATTCATCCTCCACAAACTCCGCAACCGGCTGTTCGACATCAGCCGCCGCAACCGCCTGCTGTACTACAAACCCAATTCCCGCTTCGCCAACCTCACTTTCGGCAGCGTTCCCATGGTACTGCACCACCAGAGCATCCGGCCGGAACTGCTGTTTACCTGGAATGCGGATATCGAATCGAAAGTGGTGGCCATGGGCGATTTGTCCCTCAATAAATACCTCCGTTTCGAAGACCATCCCTATTTGCCTGCCGTGCTGAACAAGATCAGGCTGGAGGCGCAGCGCGACGTGCAGGAATTCGGTTTCTCGCAACTCAAGCTGGTAATAGCTTTCCTGAAATGGCACAACCTCGCCGAAGAACCGCAGGAAAGCATCCACAGTCCACTGTTGCTGCTGCCCGTGGAATTGAAAAACAAAAAACAGACCGGCGGCGATCAATATGTGCTGACGGTGACCGATAACAACGCCGAAGTGAATCCCGTGCTGGCCAACCGCCTGCGGGAACTGTTCGGTATCGAATTGCCGGACGGTGTGGACCTGGAAGACATGTCGCCCGAGGTGTTCTGCGATCACATCCGCCGGCAGGTGGAGGGCGCCAACCGCGGCATCGTGCTGCAATATCTCCGTAAGCCCCGCATCCGCCTCATTTACAAGGAAGCGCGCGAAACCGCCGAGCAATACCGGAAAAAGACCAGCGGCGCGGAAGTGCCGAAGCCGAAAGACGCGCCTGCCGAACCGGACGAGGTAACCGAAAAGGAATTGTTCGAATGGGCGGAAGCCGAAGCGAACCCATACCGCTGGGAGTTCGACGCCTGCCAGGTGGTACTGGGGAATTTCAACTACAAGAAAATGAGCCTGGTGCGCGACTACAACGCCGCCATCGAGCAGCGGCACCGGCATGGCGTGTTCGACCATCTCTTCAGCGACCATCCGCGGCCGCTGGCGGAAGAAACGGAACTGCCGGCCCTGCCCGAAGAATGGTTCCACGTCATACAGGCCGATCCTACGCAAACGCGGGCCATCCTGCAAGCGCGGAAAGGCGAAAGTTATATCATTCAAGGCCCCCCGGGAACGGGCAAGAGCCAGACGATCACCAACCTCATCGCCGATTTCGTGGCGAGGGGGAAGAAAGTGCTGTTCGTTTGCGAGAAACGCGCTGCGCTCGACGTGGTATTCCATCGCCTGCAGCAACAGGGGCTTTCGGATTTGTGTTCGTATATACATGACAGTCAGGGCGACAAGCGCGCTTTCATCAAAGACCTCAAGCAGAGTTACGAAGCCGCCCTCAAGCCGGACACCGATCTCCACACGATCACCCTCCGCCGCGATGCGCTGCTGCACAACCTGCGCCGGCAACTGCAATTGTTGCAGGAGTTTCACGACACGCATGCAGATGAAACCGAATCCGCCGGCGTTCCGGTGCGTACGCTCATCGAGCGGCTGTTGTCGCTAAAACCGCTGATCCCCGCCACCGACGCGGAAACAGAGGAAATCGTGCCCGGGTATCTGCAGTGGTTGCAGTTCGGTAACGTGGTCGAACAGTTGGGACAGGCGCTGGAAGAGACGGGCGCCGAGCCGGTGTTTGCCAGTCACCCGCTGAGCCGGGTCAATGAATCTGTGTTCGCGTCGCCGCAGCCCATCGGCATGCTGAAACAATTGACGGCAGACGCGCTGGCGCTGCTGGAGGCGCTGCAATCGGCCAGGGAACATGCTTCCCGGTTGAACGAGCTGAAGGCGCTGGTGCTCCAGGCCACGTTGCTGTTGCCTTTGGCGGGTGCGGGGCTGTTGCGGTTGGTGGACCCGTCGCATCCCGATGCGCAGGCGTTCGAAAAGCGGTTCGCGGAAGTGAAGGGATTGCAAAAATCGGCCGGGGAAGCCGCGGCGCAGAACACGGGCTGGCGGCAGAAATTGTCGGTGGAAGATACGGTTACGGGGCTGGAAGTGGCGCGCCGGCACGAAGGTTCTTTCTGGCGGTTTTTGTCAGGCAGATGGCGCCGGCTGAACAGGACGCTGCGTGCGCAATACGATTTTGCTGCGCGTGCGGTGCCTCCGTCCGCCGTATCCATTCTTGAACAACTGCAACACGAATACGAAGCGGCGGCAACGGCCTCCCGCGCCCGGCAATCCCTCGAATCGGATTACCGCATTTCCCAACTGGAAATGACATGGCTGGCGGTGGAAAGGCTGCGCGGGAAACTGCACGAGCCATCGCTCCAATATCTCCTCCATCACCCGCAGGCCGCCGACACGGTAAAGCACCTCGCCGCATTGCAGGAATCCCTTCTCAAACTGGAGTCCCTCCTCGCCCAAACCCTCGCCGACCCGGCCCCCCAGCCTTTCGGTGAACTGGCCGACCTGCTGGAATCCATCCGCCTCAACGCCCCCGCCCTCGAAGAATTGCTTCCCGTGCTGGGCAACTATATCGCATTACCGGGCGATTTCAAATCGGCCCTGCGTAAACTTCCCTGGTCGCCCGGGGAGCTGGAAGCCGGCATGGCCGGGAAATCGCTCCGCCAGCTGTACCGTTCCAACAAAGCCTTCGCGCAGGCTGGCGCGCAGAATGTTGAACAGGCCGTGGGCACGGTAAAGCATTGTTACGGCGAGCTGCTGCAACTCAACGCGGCGTATATCCGCGCCAATATCCGCCGGCAGTTCCTCGAAAACGTGCAGCGCAGCCAGAAAGCCGATGAAGCCTATATGGAAGGGCGCCGTATCCTCGAAAACGAATTTTCGAAAAGCATGCGCTTCAAAAGCATCCGCGAACTTTGCTCCCGAGCAAGCGGCCGCGTGCTGCTCGATCTCAAGCCCGTGTGGCTCATGAGCCCCCTCAGCGTAAGCGACGCCTTCCCGCTCGATCAGCCTTTCTTCGACGCCGTTATTTTCGACGAAGCCTCGCAGATCACGCTGGAAGAAGGCGTTCCGGCGCTCTATCGCGCTCCGCAGACCATCATCGTGGGCGACGAAAAACAAATGCCGCCGACCGATTTCTTCTCCGCCCGCACCGGCGACCCCGACGATCTCGGCGCCGACCCTGTGGACGATGATATCCTCAGCGCGGATGCGGACAGCCTCCTCACCCAGGGCGCCCGCAAAATGAACAGCTATCTCCTCGGCTGGCACTACCGCAGTCACTTCGAAACGCTGATCAGCTACAGCAACCACGCTTTTTACGACGCCGCGCTCCTCACGATCCCCGATCGCAGCGAGCATGCCGCACAGCGGCAGCCGATCAGCGTGGCAGCGCCGTCAGATGCCATGTTCAATATCAAAGCCATTTTCGACCGCAGCATCAGCTACCACCATATTCCGCAGGGCGTCTACGCCAAACGCGGCAATACGGCCGAAGCCGGCTACATCGCCCACCTGGTGCGGGAATTGCTGGGTAAGCGGACCAAAGACAGCATTGGCATCGTGGCTTTCAGCCAGGAACAGCAAAGCGCCATCAACGCCGCGCTCGATGTATTGGCGGAACAGGACCCCGCGTTCGACGATCTCCTCGACGAAGCCATGGCCCGAACCGAAAACGGCCAGTTCACGGGGCTTTTCGTGAAAAACCTGGAAAATGTGCAGGGCGATGAGCGCGATATCATCATCATGAGCGTATGCTACGCCCCCGATCCCCGCGGCAAGATGTCCATGCATTTCGGGCCGATCAATAAAAAAGGCGGTGAAAAACGGCTGAACGTGATTTTTAGCCGCGCACGGCGGCATATGGCCATCGTAAGCTCTATCCGCCACGGCCAGATCACCAATCTCTACAACCCCGGCGCCAACTTCCTGTCGCGCTTCCTGCAATATGCCGAGCAGGTGAGCGCAGGCAATATGAAACAGGCCAGGATGGTGCTCGACGGGCTAACGGCCGCCCGTCCGCAAGGCCGTTTCCGCAGCGGCGATACCGTGGTGCTCCAGGAAATCCGCGAAGCGCTGGAAAAAGAAGGTTTGACCGTTGCCGAACAGGTAGGCCAGAGCGGTTTCCGTTGTTCGCTAGCGGTGAAATCCAAACCCGACGACGCGCAATTCGCGCTGGGCATCCAGGTAGACGACGAAGCATGGTACCAGCACGACAACGTGCTTGAGCAATATTACCAGCGGCCCGCCGTGATGGAGACTTTCGGCTGGCGGACGATGACGGTGTACGCAAAAGACTGGCTGTCGGAACCGGAAAAAGTGGTCGAGGATATTATGAAACGCCTGGGCAAACAGGCGCAAGCCAACGGGAATGCGGTGATGAAGGAAGACGCGTTGCCGGAGGGCACGGTTCGCCTATTGTCCGGCGAGGGCAAACAGGAGAAATTCTGGGAAATAACGGCCACCGGCCCGAAGCTCTTTATCCGCCACGGTAAATCCGGGACGAAGGGGCAGATCGAGGTGAAAACCTGCATCAATGAAGCGGATGCGGAAAAGGAAATGGATAAGGCCATCGCGGAGAAGAAAGCAGCGGGATGGCGGGAGTTGGCTGCCAGCTGATTGAAGAGACCATACCAAAAAATCGATGGCCACCCGGGAGTTGAAGCCTTTCCTGGTGGCCATTGATGGTTATAATTTCAGGTTATGCAGGTACCTGCACCAACCGTCCCGCGTTATTATTCGCGTAAGTTCGTAACAAATTGAGTATGAATTCGTTTTCAGGGTATTGCGTCAGCCAGTCTTTCAGCATGGCGGTATCGGATACGGCTACATCGCGGGGAACGTAGCCCATTCCATAGAATTTCCCTTTTTCCATGAGGATGCAGCTTTGTTCGGTGGCCTGGCGGCCGGCGTCGAGGATGAGGAACGACGGCTGTTGGGATTGCAGGTGGCCGATGGCTTCCAGCACGCGTTGATTGTATTTGTCCGGTTTCTCCTTTTTCTCGCAGGCGCCCTTGCAGGTTTTATCCGCCAGGCCGGTACAGGGATCGGGACTGGTTTGCAGGAAGCATAGCTTCGGGCAAAGCTTGAATTCCCGGATGAGCTGCCTGAGCAGGCTATGGCCTTCGGCCAGGAGGTTGAAGGCGAAAACGGGCGTCGTGTATTTCCTTCTTTTTTCAATGGCCAGGCGGAGGTAGCCTTGCTGGTCTTCGAAAGTATAAAACCCGAATTTCGATTCGATGCGTTTCTGCGCATTGTTGTATTGCGGCCACAACCGGCGGATTTCGATGGATTCCAGGATGAAGGCCATCAGTTCCGTCCCGGTTTTCTCGAAGGTGATACTGTGGATGTTGCGGAGGAATTCCTGGCGTTGCCGGCCGGCGCTGTTTCCCGTGAAATGGCTGGTGACCCTTTTGCGGATGTTCCTCGCCTTTCCCACATAGACTACTTTCCCTTTTTCATTATGGAAATAATACACCCCGGGCGTAGCGGGCAGATCGTCTACATAATCCTGTGAAAGGTGCAGCGGCAGCCATTTGTCTTTCGAACGGGCATTGAGCGCCTGTGCGATGGCTCCCATTTTATCTGCCGCGAGCAGCAGTTCGAAGAGGCGGACGGTAGCGCTGGCGTCTCCCGAAGCGCGGTGGCGGTTCACGATACCGATATTCAGCTGGCGGCAAAGATTGCCCAGGCTGTACGACGGAAAACCGGGGAACACCTTGCGGCTGAGGCGAACGGTGCAGAGTTTTTTCGCCTGGAGCTTGTAGCCGCAGTGGCCAAGCTCGTGGCGGAGGAACGAATAGTCGAAGTTGACATTGTGCGCGATGAAGATCTGGCCCTGGAGAAGGTTGAAGACATGCTCCGCGATATCTTCGAATTGCGGGGCGCTTTCCACCATCTCGTCCGTAATGCCGGTCAGCGCCTGGATGTACCGTGGAATGGGGATACCCGGGTTCACCAGGGTCTCGTACCGGCCGGTGATCTGCATGCCGTCATGCAAAAAAATGGCTACCTCGGTGATCTTCCCCGCGCTGGCGTGCCCGCCGGTGGTTTCAATGTCTACGATCGCGTACATACGGCAAATATACTGCATCGTGCGCAGTGTATCTGCGTAGCGGACCGGGGAAAAACTGCGGGAAGTACTCAATTTCAAAAATAGGTACGGATACTGAGACAGCACACCCCGCTCGATGATATTTTTGCAGCCGTAATCCCAAAAACGTCAATTCATTAAACCATTTATTCAAACATGAAGAGAATTTTTACCGTCATTTTGCTCTGCGGTATCATCGGAGGTGCCAGTGCACAAGACAAGAAGAACATTATCCAGGCCGGCATCGGTTTCGGTAACACCCTCGATTACGCCTCGGGCGCCAAAGGTATGCCCACCCTGAATTTCACCTACGAAAGAATTTTACCTTACAAGGTAGGCCCGGGTTACTTCGGCGCAGGGATCACCGCTTCGTACCGCAGCGTGAAGTACACCGATCATTTTTTTGACTACGAAGACGTGGAAGCGTCCCGCAAATGGAAGTATGCCAATTCCGTGATCGCCCTGCGCGGTGCGTACCACCTCAATTCCGACCTGATCAAGATCGAAAAGCTCGACCTCTACGGCGCCCTCCAGCTCGGCGCGCGCTTCTGGTCCAGCAAGGTAAGCGGCGGAACCGGGGATTACGGCGATGCGAACTTCAAATCCAAAGACACCGATTTCCACGTAGGCTTCATCGCCGGCGCCCGTTACTTCTTTACGCCCGGCTTCGGTGTGTATTCCGAACTGGGATACGATGTAACCTGGATCAAGCTCGGTGTGGCCGGCCGTTTCTAACGGATCGGTATCCTGTTTTCATAGCCAGACGAATTTTCCCGGTCGGTGACGCCGGGAATCAAGGGCAGGCCCGTTCCCGGCAAGGGGGCGGGCCTTTTAGTTGCGCCAATTACCCACTCTGTACCACTCCTTCCCTATCTTTTCCTGCTGTTGACGGCCCATGCGCATGGATCGGTATTTGACGGTTTTTACCTGAAATCATTCATCACCAAAACCGTTATACCATGCAACAGAAAAAGAAATGGCAGGACGGACAGGCGCCTGCAAGGAACAATCCGCTCAATACAGACTTCCGCCCCGGCGGCGAAGAGGAAAGATGGCCGGAAGACCCCCAGGCCGAAGCTTTCACTGAGAAAGATGAAGAGCCCGGAAGCGCCCGCAGCCGGCCCGGCTCGGACGATGAATTGTTCGATGACGATGAATGGGAACGCATTATCCGTGAATACAAAATCTATTAATTTTCAATCATATCTTATTGATAACCAGTAAATATCACGCACATGAAATCGACGATCACTCCCCTGAGCGTCATCACCGCCTTCGTGGTGGTAGCGATGACCCAAGCATGGAGCGCCTCCGGCGGACTTTCCACCGCCGCAGGATCAACGCCTTATGTTCATTGGACAGACACCGTTCCTATGGAACCGGGTGATACCACACCAAAAAAGGAAAAGAAAAAGAAAAAGGACCGCAAGGAACGCGAGGATACGTCCAACAAGCCGCGGCCCGATACGTTCCGGACCTTTAGGCCATAGCATACAGGATGTTCGGGATTACATGAAAATGGCTGTTCCCAATGCGGGAACAGCCATTTTTTCGTTTGGGTTAGTGATCCGGAGATTTGCCTACCAGCTATCCGCGGCCCGAATTGTCGGGCGCGGGCACCTCTTCCAGGTGCTGTTTGAAACGGATGATATCATGGCGCACCAGTTGCGCGAATGCAGGGTTCATCAACCTTGCCAGCCCCGCGCCCATGAATCCGGCGGGCGGGCGATAGGTGAAGGTGACCAGGATTTCGGTGCCGCCGTTTTCCGTATCCCGGAAGCGGACCTTGCCGGCATTGGCGATTTCCGCGCCTTCCAGCGAGCGCCAGGCCAGCTCTTCGCCAGGCTTGTCTTCAGTGATCTCGGCGTCCCACTCCAGCTTCATATTGCCGGCCAGCTTGATCGTCCAGTGCGAAAGTCTGGTGTCGAGCACCTCCACGTCATCGAGATGCGCCATGAAAAGCGGCAGGTTGCTCAGTTGGCGCCAATACGCGTATACTTCGCCCCGCGGGCGTTCCACGATCAGCGAGGTACGGATATTGACGGCACGGGCGTGTTTGGGCCTTTGCTCATCGTCTATCGCCGCGGTGATGGGGCAATTGCCGGAAAGCCCCCGGTACAGCAGATACCCGCCCACCAGCAGTTTCCCGATGTTTTTGACGGGCGATCGCTTCATGCCGGAAAGCGCCAGGTAAATCAACGAGGCGCCGGCGGCCGATGAAAGCATCCTGCCGGTTTTGGAAACATTGATGACGGTCGATTTTTCGTACAGCGTGCCCGCGCGCGGGCGGTTGTTATTTGGATGCATAAGCTTGTTTGTGAGGGGAAGTACTGTAGTTATAACACCGGAGATAGCGGCAGTGTTCGCGGGGCCGGATTTCCCAAATCCGGGGTCAGTCCCCTTTCCCGAGTTTCAGTTTCACCTTTCCATCGTCTCCGTCTACCGCATGCAGATTCACCACGATGCCGCTTTTGCGGCGTTTCCGCAGTTCGTCGGCGTCTGTCACCAGTTCGTCTTTCTTCGGATTGCGGAGCGGAACTTTCAGCTTGATGTCGGTACCCTTCGGAATGCCGTATGTCCCTTCCACTTCGATGTTTAAAACGCTGGACGCGATGAGCATGGGATGGATGTAAATCTTGTTGCCGCGGATGTCGAGGGTGTTGCGGATGTTGTCGAACGTGATGTTGCTCATATCGCGCTTGCGGAAAATGAACTTCCCGACGTTCACCAGCGGCTTGAAATCCAGCAGGGCGCCGCGGTTGAGGTTGAAAGACACGGACCCGTTCATGGAATGGGGCTGGATGCTGATATCTTCCTTCATCCCGCCCGTCAGCTTCGCTTTCGCGGAAAACACGCCACGGAGATTTTGCGCCGTGATCCCGTCCTGCCCGAAATTCTCGAATGCGCTAAACAGCTGGTCTACCTGTACCTGCCGGATGTCGGCGTCCAGGTTGAATCGGTCGCCCTTCTGCTGCTGGAGGATGGCGCCGCTCAGTTGCATTTGCCCGCCTACGGCGTTGAGGCCCACTTTATTGAACCGTACGCCGTCCTGCCCCATATGCACATCCGCCCGCACGTTGCTGGCGTTGAATTTCCGGTAGCGCACCTTGTCTACCTCCACCTGCATATGCACGCTGGAGGCCTCCAGCATGGTGTCTAGCTGCCGCACGAACCGCGCCCGCATATGCTTCTGCTGGCGCGTCTGCGCGCGGGATTTACTTTTCGCCCTCCGTCCGAAAAACGATTGGAATTCGTTGAGGTTGATGAGCGGGCTGCGGACGTTCCAGTTCAGCACGATCTTTTCCGGCGCGGAAAAATACAGGTTGAGGATATTAAGGATGCTTCCGTCCATCTCTACCCTGCTGGCGCCCGATTGCGCCCGGATGCCGCGGAGATACAGATGTCCCTGCGTGAACGCCAGCGTGGCATGGCAATCGTGGACGGCCAGGTTGCGCGGCACGTAGGTAAAGGCGCCGCCGCTGATGGAAACGGAGCCTTCCAGCGCGCCGCCTGCAGTATCTTTCGCGTCCCAGGAACCGGCATATTGAAGATCCAGCGCGGCTTTCCCGGAAGTGAATTCGAAGAGGTGCGGATCGAGCGCATTTGTGAGGCGGGTGAGCGGGAAATCCGAACGGAAACGCCCGGTGAGCAGGGGCTTCTGGAGATTGATGACTCGTATCGTGTCGGCCGTAACGGGAATGCTGTCGTATTCCGCCGAAAAACGGTATACGCTTAACCGGGAATTGGCGTCGTTGTGGCCCTGGCCGGGAACCAGTTCGTTAAGGAACGCGCCGTCGAAATTGACCTTGTCGAGGGCGAGATTGGCGCCCGTCAGCCGGTTGTCGCGCACCACCCATCCCACGCGCACGTAAGGCGTGTCGCGGAATTTCATGTGGCCGCGGATTTCTGCTTCCACGTCCAGCGGCTTTTCAAAATCGATGGGTGATAGTTTGGCGGTAATGTTCGGCGTCACGAGCGTAGTGGCGAATTTGAACGGAATGCCGGCCGCCTTGATGTTGAGCCGGAATGCGGGCGGCGCTTCCGAAAAGATGAACGCACCTTCCAGCAGCACGGGCTGCTGATCGAACCGGATCGTTTGCTGCGCGATGCGGAGCATTTTATTGTAGGAGATGAAAGTGAGGTCCAGCGGGCCCGACAGCGTTTTGTTCTTCGCATAGCTGCCTTTGGAGGTGTTGAACTGCATATCCTGGATCAGGATTTCCGGATCGATGCGGGCCTGCCAGCCGGAATCGGTTTCGTGCATCCGGCCTTCGAGGCGCTTTACATCGAAATGGAAGTATTTTAATTTCTGCTGGTTTTCCAGTGTGAAACGGACGTTTTCCAGCGAAAATTCGGCGATGACGGGCGTGGGCTTTTTGGCGGCGGATGTGTCTTTCTTTTCCCTGCCCTTCAGCAGGTAGCCGTTCGAGTAACCAAGACTGTCGGTGTACAGGTAAATGTCCCCGTTTTCGAGACTGACTTCGCGGATAGACACCCGTTTGCGGATGAGCGCGAAAGTGTTGACCTTCACGTACACTTCCTTCAGGTGCAGCAGGGCGTGGCCGTGGCGGTCGAAAAGACTGTCTTTCAGCGTCACGTCTTTGAGCGTCACTGAAATCTGCGGGAAACTGCGCACCAGCGAGGGTTCCATGTCGCGGATGGTGAGGTCTCCGTTGAGGCGTTCGCTGAGCTGTTGGCTGATATCGGCGAGGATACTGGCTTTCCTGCTGCGGATGATAAGCGCGAGCACGAGCCAGAGTACGATAACCAGCACCAGGAGGCTACCGGCGGAGATAAGCATGATTCTTAACCAGCGGGGCATGTATGGGTCAGTTGATTGTTCGTAATTAAAAACAAATTACCTTCGAAAATTGTTCCAAATGGCTATTAATTACGAAATTGGGAAGATGTTACCCGTTTTGATCCCCGTGGCGGTGATCCTTTTCCTTTTCTGGTGGTTTTACCGCCCCAGGAAGTCCGCTAAAAGCGCCGTTCCTACAGATACCGCCGGCATGCTCCAGGAGCATGTCCGCTACTATCGCCAGCTCACTGAACCCGAACAGCAGCGGTTCGTTTCCGAAGTGGAATCCTTTCTCGGACATGTGACGATCGAGGGCGTGGGCACGCCGGTCGAAGATTTGGACAAGGTCCTCATCGCCGCGAGCGCCGTTATTCCCATCTTCAGCTTTCCCGGTTGGAAATACCGCAATCTTACCAATATCATTCTGTATCCCGATACGTTCGACGAGCATTACCAGTTCGAGGGCGACCGCCGCAATATCCTCGGCATGGTGGGCAGCGGGCATTTGAACGGACAAATGCTGCTGTCGCGCAGCGCGCTGCGGACGGGCTTTTCGGAGCACGGCGGGCAAAGTAATACTGCTATCCATGAGTTCGTGCATTTGGTGGATAAGACCGACGGGTATGTAGACGGCCTGCCGGAATCGCTGTTGCGGAATGTGACGAGCCTTCCGTGGTTGCAGGTGATGCATGAAGAGGTCCGCAGGATCGAGTCGGGGCATAGCGATATCAATCCGTATGCGGCCATGAACCAGAGCGAGTTCCTGGCGGTGGTGTCTGAATATTTCTTCGAAAAGCCCGAAAGCATGCAAACCCATCATCCGGAACTGTACCGCCTGCTCAGCGAGATATTCAGGCAAGACCCCGCGGCCCGTGTGCCCTGATGCATCAGGGCATTCCCATCGCGCGGCGGACGGAGCCGTCTTTGCGCATGCGGCCGATTTCTGCGGCGAGGGTTTCGCGGCTGGATGCCGTTACGTTGACGAGGGAAAAGGCGCTCCTTGTGCTGAGGGCGTTCCATCTCCATTCGAATTGCGAAACGGTTTGCAGCGAACCGTTATCATACCACCAGGCGGTGTATAGCCGCTCTTTCCCCTTTTCGAGCGTGCCGGTGAAAAGCGTCATCCCGGCGATCTGCTCCTCCTTCACTTTCCGGAAAACGAACCCGCTCCCCTGCCAGCAAATGGTGGGATGATGATCCGTATAATAATAATCCCTGATTTTTTTGACGTATACCAACACGCCGTTGCGCTCCATTTTGGTGACGTCGTTTTTCAGCGCACTAACGGTAAACCCGGCAACAGCGGGCGTTTGCGCGGCAATCGATTCCTGCGGCAGCGAAATTTTATAAGCCAGCAAAAAGATGCATGCGGCGAGGGAAAGATGTGCCTGCAGCACAACGTACCGGGGATGCGGCGTTTTGCCGGGCATCCGTTCCATGGCCGTTTTGCCGAAACGGGCCACCAGTCTTGGCGCCAGGAAGAACACGGGAATGAGGACGTACATCCCCAGGCAGAGGAGCCCTACAACATCGTGGAGGTAATTTTCCGGCGGTATGCTGAACTGAACGAGCAACACGATCCGGAAGAGGTTGCTGCCGATGTTCAGCAACAGGATGAACCCGAGCCAGGCACCCAGTATCCACCAGGATAATCTTTTCCCCAGTTTCCGCTGTGCGATGCCAATCGCGGCGATCCCGCAGAGGAGTGCCGTTACCATCATGCTGAGGCCCATGCAGGCGGGATCTACCGAAAATTCCGTACCGCTCAGTACGAGCACGTTGCCTTCGGTAGTCACCTCCCGCCCTGCCAGCTGCAAAATGCCGCCGGCAAGGCGCGTGAGGTGGAGGCGGATAGGAAAGGTAAAAATGTTGGTCAGGTACCGGAACACCGGGGCCATGAGCATAAGCGCGAGCACGGGCAGCGCGTTGATCTTGCCGAAAAAGCTGTCGGCCAGGAAGCACAGCGCCAGTACGATGGTGGCGAAAAGCAATGTTTTGGCCGGCACCATCCAGGCCAGGACGCAGCAGGCCAGGGCGGCGTAGAAATAGCGCAGGCTGCGCTTGTTGTCCGCATCCGCCCGCAGTACGACCGGCACCGTCGCCGCGCCGAGGATAAACCCGTTGGAGCCCCACTCCATATAATCATCCAGGGCAAACAGCGCGATGCCGGCGTAAAGGGCCGTCCAGATCAAGGCGGGTATTAAGCGTTGGAGACGGTCCATCTGCGGCGGTTGAGGTATAGGTAAACGGATAAAATGGCGATGATGATGAGCGCCCATTCATGTGGTTCGGGCACGCTGCCGGAATCGTTTAGCGCCGCGTTGAGCAGGCTGTTCCCGGAATCCTTGATATCGAAACGTTCGTAGTCTTTTTTCGTTTCCAGCACCACCAGGCTGCTGATGGGCGATACCACGTAAGCTTCCTTGGCTGCAGCTACCAGCTGCTCCTGCCCCGGGCTCCCCGTGATGAGGCCTTTGCCCGTTTGCCGGAGGATGTGGTTGTAGGCGAAAAGGCGCATGAGATGGTCGGGGCCCGTGCCGGCGGCGGCGCTGTCGGCCTGCCGCGCGATGGCGGCTTTGGCTTCGTGGATGACCACCCTGTCGGGCGTTTCGGGGTCGTCCGCGAAAATGCCCTTGTTCAGCAGTTCCCGCAGTTGTTCCTGGGAGCCTTTTTCGTACCGGAAAACGCGGGAAGCGCGGAGGCTGGCGAGGTACGGGGAAAGGCGGCCGCCGAAGTCGTACAGCCGGATTTTGGGGAACGAAGGGTCGGCGAGCCGTTCAGCGAGTTTTTGCCGGAATGCGCTGCCTTCCAGGTCGGTGAGCATGGGCGAGGTTTCCGCGCTTTTGGTAACAACCAGTGCGCCGGCCGGATCTGGCAGCTGGTGGAATGGAAAAAGGCTGAAACGGTGGCGTTGGAGGGGCGCGATGTATGCCTGGAAGTTGTTTTTCGGAAGGTCGGTGAACTTACCGTCGGAAAACACGCGAACCGGCAGGTTGGCAGCCATTTCGATGATGCGGCGGACGTCCCCGTAAGTCCAGGTGCGGTTGATATCGAGATAAATGGCGGAAGTGGCCACTGTGGAGCGCTGTGTTTCGTACGGCATAATCGTGTAGGCGTTTCCGTTGAACGTGAAGGTGCTGGGCCGGAGGGGTGTGTCTTCCATTTCGAGGCGCCAGTTGGGCCTGTAGGCCCCTTCCCTTTCCAATCTGCCTTCCGTGCGGTCGAATCCGGCGGGTTTGCGGGCGAGGAGTTTGGGGCCGAGGTTGCCGATGGAAATAAATTCGGTGGCTTTGCGGAAATCCGGGCCTTTGAAGGCGATGTTTTCGTAGACCATTTTCCTGTTTTCGGATTTGAGCGGAGCGGTGACGCCGATTTTGAAGACCCGTGTGTCTTGCGGGTCAACGGGAAAAACGCGCACGGAAACGATGTTCCCTTCCTGCCAGCGGACGAGCGAAGGATCGCGGACTTCCCTGCCCACGATGGTTTTGTATGCGGAATCGGCTTTTTCTTTGGTGGTGAGCACGGCTTTTTCCTCTTTCCCGTTGATCCAGAGCGAAAGCGAGGTGACGACGCCGCCTTCGGGGAGCTCGAAGGAATAGATCGCTTCTTCCGTCCGCCAGTTGCTATGATTGTAAATGGTGAGTGCTTTTTCGGTGTAGGCCAGGTGTTGATCGGGCCAGAGCTGGATTTGGGTATGGATGTAGCGGGTAGACAGGTCATCGCCCGACCAGAGCCGGTCTTGCTGATCGTGCCAGCCATCGTAGAGGGTTTCGAGGATTTTGTAGCGGTCGGACCGTAAAGGTGCGAGTTCCTGAGAAAAAAGAGTGGCGATAATAATGAGCGGATCATGAAATTTTTCAAATCCCATACGCAGGAACATTCCCTCGCCCATACCAATATCTTTGAAGTTCACCGTATTATATACCAGCTCAGTTTTCAGCACCCTGTCTGTCACGAACCCCGGCGCCACCTGGCGCGACGTTTCCACCCATGCCGGCAGATCGTCTTTCCCTTCCACTACTTTCCGGTTGTAGATCCGGTTGATGTCGCTCACAACGGAAGCATATTGCACACAGAAAACGATTACAAAAACAAGGGAAAGCGCCGCCCCCGTAAGAGCGGGCTTTCCAAGCTTCAGGCTTCTTATGGCGGAGAGGGTGTGATACACAAGGAATGCGGGCACGAATACGTGAAATCCTAATCCCAGGAAAAGTATCGTAATTGCGCCGATCCAGTAGATCGGGATGAGGTAAATGGCGAGATAAGCGAACAGTACAGATGAAATGCCCGCTGTGAAACCGAGTAAAATACGCGCCCACCGCGGCATAAGGTCTGCATAGCGGAATAGCAGCAATGCGGCCCCGGAGATGAGCAACATTACTGCCAACCAGGGCGTAGTGGTTTCGAAAACCTTGCATTCGCGGTTCAGCGCGTAGCAGCTGATGAGTGCTGTGAGCCAGAATACGGTGCCTGCATCGCGCTTTATGGGGTCGTCTTTTTTGCGCAGGATGAGGTAGTCAATCAAACAAAAGATGGAAAGGCCGGCATGAATAAGGAACAGGGAAAACCAGTGCTCATCCCTGCCCAGGTTCAGTTCGTTGCCGATGAAATAAATGATGAGGCTCATTATCAGCACGGAGAAAAACCTGAGGTAACGAAAATCTGTAAGCCGTTGTTGAAGGGATAAGCTATTCTTCATTTGAAAAGTGCTTTGTAATTCAAAGTAATTAGATCAAAAAGAAGGGAGTTGCCTCCCGTTCTTTTCACTTTGCAATACAAAGTAAAATCAAATTTCCGGATAAAACAATACCTGTTTATAATTTTTCTTCCAGTTCCAGTTTGATGACGGTTGCGATGGCATTGGTGCCTTTGGCGGGTACGGAAATCGTGGTGCCCGAACCGCTGGAGGCTACTGCCACTTTGCCTTTGGCCCCCAGGATACTGCTTTTGTAAACCTTGGCGGTGAGGCCTTCGACCAGTAGTTTCCCGTCTGACGGCCATTCGAACACGGAAAGGTAGAGCGTGGTGCCGTTACCGTTATGCTTCCGGGTGATCCGTCCCCATTTTTGGGTGGGCAGCGGGTTGCCCTGGGTACCGTAGATCGCTTCGCCGTTGATTTTCATCCACTCCCCTATTCCTTTCAGGCTTTCGATGCTCGGTTCGGGGAAACTGCCGTCGGCCATGGGGCCGATGTTCAGCAGGTAATTGCCGCCTTTCGAGGCGATGTCTACCAGGTTGCGGACCATCGTTTCCACGGATTTCCATTTATGGTCGTAGCTTTTGTAGCCCCAGGTGCCGTTCATCGTCATGCAGGTTTCCCAGTCGGTACCGTCGAGTTCGCTGAGGTTGGGGATTTTCTGCTCCGGCGTTTTGTAATCGCCGGGGAAGTTGGGCCGTTTGAGGCGGTCGTTGGTGATGATATTGGGCTGGGCGGCAAGCGCGGCCTGGAGTTTTTGCGCGGCTTCGTCGGTCATGTTTGTGGGCGTATCCCACCAGAGCACGGCTACATCGCCGTAATTGGCGAGGAGTTCCTTTACCTGGGGCACGGCCACGGCATCTATATATTGCTGGAAGGTTTTTGTTTCCTGCGCGGGGTCCCAGTGGCCGGCGTGTGCTTTCGTGTAGGCGTCGATGCGGCTGGAGTCAGGGTTCGGCCAACCTTCGCGCATTTCTTTTCGTGCTACCGAGCCGCCAGGGTTATTCCAATCCTGTGCCTGGCTGTAGTAGAACCCAAGCTTGATGCCATGCTTGCGGCAGGCTTCCGCGAGGGGTTTGAGGAGGTCTTTTTTATAGGGCGTGGCGTCGGCGATGTCCCATTCGCTGGCTTTGGAATCGAACAGTGCGAAGCCGTCGTGGTGCTTGGCGGTGATGACGATATACTTCATCCCGGCTGCTTTCGCCATTTTTACCCATTGTTCGGCGTCGTATTTGGTGGGATTGAACTGTTTTGCGTATGCCTGGTATTCCGCCACCGGGATCTTGCTGCGGTTCATGATCCATTCTCCGCCGCCGCGGTTCATGGGGAATCCGTTGTAGGTGCCGGCGGGGACGGCGTACACGCCCCAGTGGATGAACATGCCGAACCGGGCTTCGCGCCACCATTGCATACGGGCGTTTTTATCGGTTTGTTGCGCTGAAAGGCCCTGTGCGCCGAGCAGTGCGGCCATCAGGAGGACAGTTTTTCTCATGGAATTCAATTTTAATGCAAACGATTGCATTGTGGCAAGTTCGGATAAATTGCGGGATTCGGGTTGGATATTTTTACCGGATAGTGGTAGGATTTTAACCGATGGACGGAAGTACTTTGCCCAGGAGGAGATCGCGGTCGCGGCGGGATCCTACTACGAAGGTATGTTCCCCGAAGGCGGAGAACCCTTCGCGTTCGTAGAGCGCCCGGGCGCGGGGATTGTGTTCCCAGACGCCGAGCCAGAGCGTTCGCACGTTCCGCTCGCGCGCCGTTTTTTCCGCAAAGCGGAGGAGTTGTTGACCGAGGCCTCGGTTCTGACCGGCCTTGCTGACGTAGATTTTCTCGATCTCGCAGGCGGGCTCGGGCAAGAGCGTTCCGTTGTCGGGCTGTTTATTGAAGTTCAGCTGGATGAATCCGGTGAGTTGATGATGGTCGGTGGTGACGTAATACTCCGTCCCCTCCTGCCGGAAAGCTTTCTCCACAGCGGCAGGGCTTTTATGATCGCGCAGGAATGCTTCGAAGTCGGCGGGCGGATATTGTTCGCGGAATGCATCGGCGAAGGTTTGGTGCTCGAGTGCGGCCAGCGCCGGAAGGTCGGCTTCCGTGGCGCGGCGGATATACGTGTCCGTCATCCGCGCAATTTATAGTATTTTTGCAGTGGAACCTCAGAAAAACTTATGTGGAGAACCTTGCTCGTAATACCCTTGCTGTTACCCTTTGTTGCTTTTGGCCAGACGGTGCATCGTGAGGATTTTATGTTAGACAGCGACCCCGGCGTGAAGATCTTCGTCAGGGAGATCACCGTGAAGAAGCGCAGCCGCAAACCGCCGATCCTGATGTTGCACGGAGGAGGTTCCGGTGCGGTGGCTTCGTTCGATTTGCCCATTGCCGGCGGTTCGCTGGCGGAAGACCTGGCCAAAGAGGGACAGCATGTATATATTATGGACGCCCGTGGCTGGGAGTCTTCTACCCGTCCCGATTACGATACGCTTCGCCGCTGGACGATCACCGGATCATCTGCCGAAGTTTCGCATGACATCAATGCCGCGGTGGATTTCATCCGCGAGCGCCTCGGCGTGAAGCAGGTGACGCTCTTCGGCTGGGCTACCGGCGGGCAGTGGATGGGATATTATTCCTGCATTTATCCCAATCGCGTGGCTTCGCTGATCATGCTGAACAGTTTGTACAATGAAAAAGCGCCCTGGGATTTTACCGACTACTTCCGTTCCCCGCTAGATACTTCGCAATTCAATTATGCGTCTACGCCGGTTTTGCGCCGTGCTACCCGCAGCCAACTGATCGACAGTTGGGACCGCAGCATTCCCGACAGCAACAAAGCGTTGTGGCGCGATCCTGCGCTGGCGGAGCTTTACGGCAAGACGGCCGTTGGGTTTTATGAAGACAGCATCCTGGCGGTTCCGGGGGGATACCGGGCCGAGGCGTTTTATACGGCGCAGGGCCGTGGCCAGTGGCATGCGAAAGACATTCATATCCCGGTGCTCTATATCCGCGGGAAGTACGACAACTGGAGCCGTCAGCAGGACTTGCTGGCGTTGCAACTCCGGCTGGTGAATAGTCCACGCAAGCAGTTCGTGACATTGCCTGAGGGTACGCATCATGTATTCCTGGACCGTCCGGAGAAAGGGCGGTCTCAGCTAATTCAGGAAATTACGAATTTTAACGTGCGCCGTAAGTGAGGATGAGCGAGTTGTGAAAAATATTTTCATGTGAAAATTTGGAGCGAATGAATTAATTCCTATCTTTGCAATCCCAAACGAAACAGGGATGATTCCGTAGCTCAGTTGGTAGAGCAATACACTTTTAATGTATGGGCCCTGGGTTCGAGTCCCAGCGGGATCACAAGATGAAAATCAAAGTAAGTAAAAGCCGCGCAGATCGCATGATCGGCGCGGCTTTTCGCTTTTTATCAGGTGTTGTTAAACCTTGTTAAACCACTCTAAATGGTGGCATAAAAGGGATCAAGTTGAAAAGTTGGGGGAAAGAGTAAAAAATGCTTTGTTTTGCATGCTATATCAATGATCTCCGTGGACCAGAACTATAAACAACTCATCGAACTTCTTTTGCCAGCCGGCATACTCGAATATTTTGGCCTGATCAAAACCACTCAATCGCCCAATGGGCTTCATATTTTCTACCGCCGGAATCATTAAATTGTACCACACAAGTTCCCAATGACCGGAATCGACGTCATCATCGCAAACCCTCCAGCCTGGAAATCCCGCAGGATAGGCCTGGCCACCAATCACGCGGCCTGCACCGCAGCCTTCCGGCCCGCCCGGTAAGCCCTGCTGGCCGCAGGCTATTACATCACCCAACTTTTCTCCCCGGAACATGGCCTTGAAACACTGGTGAAGACGGCCGTGAAATGCCCGACGGCACCGATCCCCTTACCCGCATCGCCGTCACCAGCCTCTACGGTAGTAAACTGGCGCTCGATCAGCACAATCTGTCCAACCTCGACATCGTCCTGTTCGATATCCCCGACATCGGCTGCCGCTCCTACACCTATCTATGGACGATGACCCACGTCATGGAAGCCTGCACCGCGCATGGCAAACAACTCATCATCGCAGACAGACCGAATCCCCTGTCCGGCAGCCTGCAACTCGCCGAAGGCCCGCGGCTCGACGAACCCCATTGCAGCAGCTTCATCGGAAGATGGGATATCCCCGTCAGACACGCCTGCACGTTCGGCGAACTGACGCGCTACTTGAGCGCAACGAGACCATCACTGACCGGATTGAAATTAGACGTAATCCACTGCCAGCATTGGCGGCGCACAATGTTCCATCCCGAATGGAACCCGTCTTTCGTCCCCACATCCCCCGCCATCCCCGCTTGCGAATCCGCATTACTGTATCCGGGTCTCGGCCTGCAGGAAGCCACCAACATCAGCGAAGGCAGGGGAACGGCAACACCCTTCCGCATTGCCGGTGCGCCCTGGATAAACGGGCCGCTTCTCGCAGCGCATGTGAATGAATATCATCCCGATGGAGTGCATGTCAGACGGGTCAATATCACGCCCGCCGAGGGGAAATACCTGGGTCAGCAATGCAGCGGCATCATGTTGCATGTCCATAACCCGGCAGTTTTCAGGCCAGTCGGACTCGGATGGCTGTTGATCCGCCTCGTTCAGCAACTTCACCCACTCATTTCGACTGGGCGCCCTACCCTACGCATGTAAATCCCGGCGGGAAGGGCACCTCGATTTGCTATTGGGCGTAAAAAATGCCGGATCGCTGGTAACGGGATCAGGAGCGTTAGAAAGTATCGGAAAGTTTACGGATCCCGGAGATTGGGAGCACACCATTGCACCATACCTGCTGTATTGACGGAAACTTAATTCATTTTCAGGCTTTTGACGGGGTTCAGTGGGGCCGCCTGCAGGGATTGGTACCCGATAGTCAGAAAGTGATCACTACAGACATCAGCCCGGCCGCAAAGGAAATACACCCGCTGCATTGCATCCGGTAGGCGAATTTTTCCAGCCAGCCGTTCATTACTTTTCGGAATTATTTCCGTGAAATTATTCTAAATGATGAACTTCCATTAAATTAGCTGCTTCATTTTTAAGTCCCTTATCTATGTTTTGCGTAAAGAACCCATTAACCCGGATTTTAACGATTTGTATTTTTTTGTCTCAATCGATGTTTGCACAGGTAAGTTTACCTGCAGGAACGGTAGATCTCAATTTCCCGCTATTCGAATATAGTGACGCCAGCCGGCTGGCGACGAAAATTTCGCTGAATTATAAAACAGGGAGCGGGATTCCCGTAAACGAAATGGCTTCCTGTGTAGGTCTGGGATGGGATATCTCTTTCGGCGGTGTCATAAACCGGCAGACGATGGGAGAACCTGATGATCAAAGCAGATTGAACGTTCCTGGAATCAACTCGGCGTTTGACGGATACCTTAATACACCTTATGACCCGCTTCGTCCGGTTCATCCATGGATTGGCTATACTATCCTTTCCACCGATTTCGATCCTTTAAGGTTTACGCCGGAGATCCTGGACGACAGGCAGCAGGATATTTTTCACTTCAATATTAATGGAAATGCAGGTTCTTTTGTGATTGGCAGAAACGGGGAAATCAGGACCCTGATCCAAAGCAGATTTACCATTACGAAAACTGAACTGGATATGACCGCCAATAATATCCTGACAAGGATCAATCAGTTTATTGTCACCGATGAAAACGGCATCCAGTATAAATTCAGGGACCTCTCTACTTCCAGGGTATACAGATTCGGTTCGAGCGGATCAGGCAAAACTGGCGAGGCATTCAAATATTTCGGTTGGCAAAATCAGCAGTTGACTGAAAACTCAATTGTTACCAGCTGGCACCTGTCCGAAATTCTGAATCCATTGAGTGGTAAGAAGATCACTTTTACATACGAAGATAGCAACCAGGAATATGTGGAAGGGGTTTATCCGATGAAATATACCAAAACGATTGATGGAGAGGCTGACGAGGTAATACAGGTAACTGAAAACAAATTTAAAGGTATAATTAAGGTCTTGAAGAATATTGTTTTCCCGGATAATCTGTCGGTTGAATTAACATATAACCCTGTAGAAAGGGTAGATTTGGCCGGTGCCGGTTCTCTTCAGAAACTGGCGGTTAAGAATGGCGCTGCCGAAATGTACAGGTATAATTTTACATACAGTTATTTTTCAAAAGCGGATATGCGGGCGGAAAACTACGCCTTCCCTGCAGATGAAAAGCAATATGCGAGATTATGCCTTGCGTCTTTCCGGAAAACAGGTAGAAACAATGAAACGGAAGCGCCCTATGTATTTACTTACGCAAGAGGGAATGCAACTGCAAATCATAACTGGATCCCCCGCCGTGCCGGGTTGTCCAGAGATTATTGGGGATATTTCAACACAATTACGGAAGCACCTATTAACGAAACAAATCAGTGGACAATTAACAGCAGCCATTTCGAAAACTTTAACTGGCTGTTTCATTACCGGTTGAAGCTTCCTTATAATGACCCCGCCAGGCATCCCGGTTCACCCCAGAACATGCCAGCACTTTCCCAAAACGGAATGGTTAAATCGGTGACAACGCCCAATGGCGGTAAAATCGAGTATGAATATGAAGGCAATACAGCTCTAGGGCCGAATGGAACTGCGATTATGGGGGGCGTTCGCGTAAAAAACGTGCAAATAACTGACGGTATGCCAGGCAACCAGCCTATTGTTACAACTTACAAATATGTTCGAAAGGACGGGAATACTTCCGGCTGGGGCTATGAAGATCCTGTATTTACATCCACCAGACATATCATCATGCATACACCATCAAATTCCGCAGGCATAATCGCATCTTCCACCTTCAAGATGATTGCTGGCACTGCCGGGCAGATACAGTCATTGTATAGTTCACGCAACCGCCTGCCGGATCAAAATCAGAAACTGGGCGTTTCCCAGACAGTAAATACATATCTGAACATCGCGATGAATGTTATCATGTACCTGAAATTGTTGTTCAGCAACGGCACCACTACAGAATATGACCTGATTATGCACCATCCGAATGGATATGCAAACCTGAACCCAATCCCTAAACTGTATTCCAGAATTGAAGTGATTAACGGTACAGAAACGAGTAACCTGGGTAAAACCGTATATGAATTTACCTCTGATGCCGACGTACCCCTTACCCGCCCGACCGTGCAACTTCCATATTCCAATATTCCCCGATATATGCCATGGGCATATGGTTTACTTAAATCCGCCGCCCACTACAACAGCAAGAATGAATTGATCAGCGAAACCATTAACGAATACAATCTTGTTTCCCTGGAAGGAGGGAGCAACCACGCGAATATGGTGGCAGCTCCGCAAACAGCCTTGGTAGCCGATGTCGGCTACTACAACGGGAATTTTCACAGGATCAGATTTGCTATTGATAATTTTTCTACGCTTTTTGGCAGAGCGGAACTTAAACGTACCATTCAGCGCATATATGGCAGGGACGGCCATTTTTCAGAAGATGTCGTTGATTATAATTATGATCCAACCACGATGTTGTTGAAAAAGGTGGTCACAATGAATGAAAAAGGAGAAAAGATAGAGAAGAAAGTGTACTATGCCGCCGACTTCACGTCTTCACAGGGAGCATTGGGCGTCTTACGTTCCAACCATGTAAAAAATTTACCCGTATCGAATGAAACGTGGTTGGTTAAATCCGAGACAGACAGGCGTTTATTGAGTTTCGAAGCTTTTGATTATCAAATAATAGCGAATGGAGACTTCCGGGCTACCAAAAAGTTCGAACTAAAGACCAATAAGCCCCTCACTGTAGCGGCAATCGGCGAATTCAACCCGGCTTCGCTTGTTCGAAATACAGACTATATAAAGGAGGTAACTTCTCACATTTTTAATTCGCACGGCGAGATTTCCGATATCAATAGTGGAGGAAGGATCGTAGGGATGATATATAACGATGCCGGTACTGCCATAATCGGGAGGGTTGAACATGGCGCAAGCAATCAAATCGCTTACAGCAGTTTCGAAGAAGGGCAGACGGGGAACTGGGCAATTACTGGTACTCCCGCCTTTGTTGAGGATGTTACTACACCAACCGGGCTGCGTTCGCTTGATATGAGTGGAGTTACCTCCATCCGTAAAGCCGGACTGAATGCGACTAGCAAATACATGATCACTTATTGGGCCAAAAGCGGTTCGTTATCAGTCAATGGTACTGTGCAT
This sequence comes from Chitinophaga rhizosphaerae, assembly GCF_003958645.1. GTDB lineage: Bacteria > Bacteroidota > Bacteroidia > Chitinophagales > Chitinophagaceae > Chitinophaga > Chitinophaga rhizosphaerae. Next base: position 626,081 of record NZ_RXLO01000001.1, on the reverse strand, counting down.
GAGAGCAGGACCGGCAGGACGGTCAATGGCTGGACGATTCGCTATTTAACCGTCTCCGGGAATTCCGAAATTATTCTTACCGGAACAGGGATAATCGATGAATTGCGCCTCTACCCCGTCAATTCCGTACTCCAGACTTTTACCTATGATATTGCTGGAAATATTATTTCTGAAACAACGGGTACTGATTTAACAGTCAAGAAGGAATATGACGGCTTGAACCGCCTTCGTTTCAGTCGTGATCAATACAATAATATCCTGGAAGCTTATCAATATACTCAAAAATCCCTTTAACCCAACTTCATGCATACGAATAGATATTTCAGTATACTTGTAACTATCCTGCTGTTTTGGTATCAAGGCGCTTCTGCCCAAAATTCACCGTATATCGATGGCCCTACTCAAGTAGAACGTTGTCAGCTGGTTTCCTATATGATCAGTTTCGGTGACGATGTGAGGAGCATTGATTGGGAAGTAAGTGGAGGATATGTCACATCTTCCAGCATTTATCATGTTGACATTCAATTCTGGGGGTACCCAGACCCTGATGCATTCTATATTAAAGCATACCTGAATGGTGGCAGTAGCATGGAAACTTTTCATGGTACATTCAAAAATCCTGCCCCTGCCCAGATTGCGGCCATCAATCCATCACCTGTAAAAGGTTTTGAAATGGTAAAGCTGAATGTAGTACAGGAGAGCCTTCCGTACTGCCAGAATATTGAGCTTAGTTGGGAGAAATCTTATGACAATGTAACCTGGACGAAACTGGCGGATTATTCCGGTCCCACTGTTCAGGACAACGAGTACATTACCAAAACAACTTATTATCGGAGAAAAGCAACGTCTGAAACTGTTGATTATTATTCCAATACGCTGTCTGTTTCACCTGTGAGTTTATTGCAGGGAGGAACTATTGGCTATCATCAGCAGATTCAACCTGGTGGCACGGCTGCTCCCGTCAGCAACGTATTGCTTCCGACAGGTGGCAACTCGGCAACTTACGTCTATTCCTGGGAAAGTTCGGAAGATGATGAAAACTGGCAAACGATTGTAGGTGCTTCCGGCAGCGGATATCAGCCTCCGGCGTCGGCCAACACGAAATACTACCGTCGTAAAATCGTGTCCGGCATCCAATCAAGATACTCAAATGTGGTTTTGGTACTTGTTAACGGAACTACAGCGAGAAACATCCCTGCATCAGCTACACAGGCCTCTACACAGCCAGTGATAACCATTCCGGCTTATCAGTCGCTCACTGCCGGACATTTCAACACAATCACGCAACATTTTGTTACACAGCCTGGTATAACTACGGAAGCGCAATTATTGAACGCAACGCCAGGTGGAAAGGTCAGCCGCTCGGTACACTATGCAGATGGCATGGGCCGGGTGATCCAGAGTATCGCGCAACAGGCTTCCGTTTCCGGGAAAGACATAGTGTCTGTGAACGTCTTTGACCAGTTCGGCCGATCTGAAGTTGATCATCTCCCATACGTAGCTGCCACTACTTCGCAAACCACGGGCACATTCAGGACAGATGCGAATACGGCTCAACCCAATTTTCTGAAAACTCTCATGGGAGCCGACAAGAACTATTTTTACAGTACACGGCAATCGGAGTCCGGGCCACAGAGCCGGTATAGTATATCTAAACTTCCCGGCAACGCATACGTAGGCTCCAATGTAAGTGGCAAAGAAGAATTAAGGTTCAATACGCCTGTTGATGCAGTGCGGATCTGGACAATTGGTGATAACGCGGCAGATTATCCAGTTGGCGCAGGGGTATACTCCACAGGTACATTAACAGTTACGACGATCGTGAATCCTGAAGGAAACAGGAAGCGCGAATATCGGTTGAAAAATGGATTGCTGATATGCAGCAGAGAATATCCTTCTGCCATCACGGAAGAGCATCAGGCATTGACAACTTATTATGTATACAATGAATTGAATCAAATCCGTTGTATTATTCCCCCACTGGCTGAAAAATATAGTCGTCAGTACCCGGATTTTAACGCGTCTGCGGCTACCATCGCAACGGCCAAATCGCTTTGTTACAAGTTTGTTTATAACGAAAGAGGTGACAGAATTAGTCAGCAGCAACCTGGGGCCGAGTTTGAAGATGAATTCATCTTCGATGCGAGGGGACGATTGGTTTTCAGCAGAAATGCACAACTGAGATCCAGAAACCTCGGAGAATGGGTGCTGACGTTGTACGATCCGCTGGACCGGCCCGTTATTATAGGCTTGTATAAAAATGCATCTGCAACTTATACCAGTTTGCAGACGTTGGTGAATCAATCCTCTGGTGTTACGCAGGTACAGCTTTCAACTCCGGCCCCCATTCATCTGATGGTTGATAGCAGGGATGGACAGCCCTCGAAATATGAAGCAAAGGAATCTATCACTTTTACAGCCGGGTTTGAATCCGAGACAAATGCATCCTTTGATGCGATAATCAACCCTTCGATGAGTAGTAATGCTGAAACCTTCACCGTCAGCAATCCTGTTCCTGGAGTATCTGGATACGAGATTTTGACAGTATTGTACTTCGACAATTACAACTGGCCTGGTGTAAAAGGGTTCAATACGTCATTCCAGCTGGATGCAGGAAGTAATTTGCATAGTTTGCCTGCCACTCCGCGGAGTTCGGCATTTGAAATGCTGACCGGGTTTAAAACTAAAGTTATTGGACAAGATAAAATGCTTACCAGCGTTATTTACTATGACGACAAGGGTAATCCGATCCAATTTCATAAAGAAAATATCGCAGGAGGTTGGGATGTCATCACCAGGCAGTTCGATTTCAGTGGTAAGCTCCTCTCGGGCTACGTTCATCACAAAAACCCGGAAAGTACCAGTAATCCTGAAACAAAAATCGGTTTTAGCAATGCATATACTCCTTCCGGCCGGCCTATAGGATCTAAACATAGAATATACCAGGCATCCGGGATACTAGCCAAAGATCTTACTTCCTATACCTACGATGAAGTAGGACGGCTTATAAGGAAAAACCTGGGTTCCATTGAGTCATTGGAATATTCCTATACGCCACTGGGCCAACTGGCCGGCATCAATGCCGGTTATGCCCAATCTGGCACAGGAGGGCACTATTTTGGTCAAATATTGAAGTACGACGAAGGTTTTCAGAAAAGCCGGAGAGACGGAATGATCAGCGGAACGCAATGGCGGAGATTTGGAAATCCGGAAGAATATCATGCATATGGCTATGACTATGATGGAGGGGCCAGACTAACGAAAGCAGATTATTCCAGACAGGCCGGTGCCATTTGGGATAATATCGTCGCCGATTACGACGTAAAAATCCCATCTTATGACGAGAATGGGAATATCCTGAAGATGAAGCAAAATGGGATGTTGTTAGGCAACGTTAAAACTGAACTCGATGATCTGACCTATCAATATGGGAACGGTGGTTTCAGCAACAAATTGTTGAAAGTAACTGACGTGAAAGGAGACCAGCATCAGGGAGATTTTAAAGATGTTAACGATGCACAGGATGATTATTCCTATGATAAGGACGGAAATATAATCCGGGATAGGAACAGAGGGATCAGTATCACCTATGATTACCTGATCAGCAAACCGATAAAAATTACATTCGATGCTGACCCCGCAAAAAGTATCGAATACGTTTATACCATTAATGGTGAGAAACTACGCCAGGTCATAAAGGATGCCTCCGGTACAACTACTTATACGTATGTTAACGGATTTGTATATAAAAATGACGTGCTGCAAATGTTTCCACATCAGCAAGGCAGAGTACGAAGAAATATGAATGGAACGTTCGTATATGATTATTTCATTCATGACAATCTGGGGAACATTCGCACTGTTTTGACGGAAGAATCCAATATCGCCTATTATAAAGCCACGCACGAAGATAATCCGCAGCCCGCCGCGCCGGTTGTTCAAGAAAGGGATGCATTCCACTTTCCGCCAAACGTTGATGTGATTCAGGCTGGCCACAAATTTTATGATTATAATGGAATAAACCGGAAATTCGTGAAGCTCAATTCGGGCATGAATGGTCGTAAAATTGGAACATCGAAGGTACTGCGGGTAATGGCGGGCGACAAGGTGGAAACGGGCGTGTATTATTATTACCAGCAAAATTCACCGGGTAACAATGTACCCAATGATCCGGTGAATGGCATCGTATCCGCATTGGTGAATGTTATGTTGGGCCCGGCCACCACTGTAATACCCAATGGGCACAATAATCTTGTGCAAAGCAGTGCTAATCAACAGGTGTTGAATACCGCCGATTTCAGCAGCTTCATCAGCAGCAACCAGCAGCAACAGCCCGCTTCACAGGTGCCAAAGGCTTACCTGAATTATGCACTGTTCGATGACAATTTTAAACTGATCACGGGAGGAGTGCAAAGGGTGCAAACTCCGGACGCCGTCACCCCTCTTGCTGCCCAGATCAATATAAATAAGAACGGCTATCTGTATGTTTATGTCAGCAACGAAAGTCCTACCGATGTTTGCTTCGACGATCTGGTGGTTAAGCATACCACCGGCCCCTTACTACAAGAAGATACCTATTATCCCTTCGGACTTGGTATCCGCGCGTTAAGTGCCAAAGCTCTTAACAGACTGGTAAACAAATATCTGTTTAACGGCATTGAATTGATTGATGACCACGATCTGGAAATTTATGATGCCGAATACAGAAACCTGGACCCGCAGATCGGACGCTGGTGGCAGCGGGATCCTATGACAGAAAAGTACAATGGACAGTCTCCATGGAGCCTTAGCGGAAATAATCCCGTTAACTTTGCTGATCCTTTGGGCGACGATTACTTTCGGGATATCCGGGGAAATGTGAAATGGATTAATTCAAACGCCGCTTACGAAGTTAGTAATGGTGTACTTTTTGAAAATATTGGCCCGTGGTTCTCATTCAGACTTAATGGAGCGATACAGACCTATTATAACGACCAGCTTTATAGTATTGAAAGCACGGACATAAATATTGTACCAGGACTGCCGGTGCTGGTAAGTTATACAGAGTATGCTACCCCGTACTTTAAAGGCCAGGAACAATTTGTGAAATTTACTTCCGGTTTGGCTGCAAACGGTCTTCTTCCGAAAATCCGAGAATCAATTTTCAAACATAACCTGGCCCGTGAGGCTACTTATGCCAGGGGAATATATGGCGGCTTAACTCCGGAGGCGATCGATCGTATCAGAATTCAATCCGACTTGCAAATGTTGCCCACGCTGAGGGAAATTTATGCAGCGATGTATCCGGGCAGAGATCCCAACCTGACGATTCTTACGAATGAAGAGGCGAAGGCTAAACTTTATTCTACAACGGAACTGTTGGTGTTGTCATGGGTACCTCACATCGCCATGTTGCGAACCATGCAGGCACCAGCCTATGCTACATTGGAAAAGCCAATGGTCAAGCCGAGTATGCTGCAGCCAGCCAAGAATTTGCCTACCTTAGAGTCTTCTTTAGCGACCTTCTCGGAAGGGAGGAATGTTGCAATGGCCTCGGATAAAGGCTTCAAAACATTAGCCGAACTGGGCTTGACCGATGGGATGAGCATGTCATCCAGCAGGGCGCTTGAAATGGGAGAAGCTTTCCTGGGTAAAGGATATACCGAAGTAGGGCATGGCACAGGCCGGTTTGTATCGGCAGATGGACAACGGGTTTTCAGGATGGGTGTAAACGACATCACCGGTGCTCATGGCGGTGGGCCTCATGTGAATTTTGAAACGCTCATTCCCAATCCACTGAAGCCAGGAAAGATGAAAATCGATATGAATTTCCATATATACTTAATTAATTAATAATAAATATGAAGAATATCACAATATCCATCCTCCCTTATAACGCTCAAAAGGGATTGGAATTCAAATGGGAAGCCGGGTTTGAAATCGAGACAAAAGTTGTGAACGGAGAAATCCAGATAGAAGGAAACGCAGCTGGACTGATTTCTTTAGCAAATCATCTGTTGAATTTAGCGCAGGAGGAAGTACCTGGTGGGTATCACATCCACCTGGATGATCTGAATGCACTGGAGGATGGCTCAGTGGCTTTGGTGATCGTCAAAAAGTAATCCGCTCAGTAATTTCGCTAATAAAAGAGCTGCGCAGTGCGCGGCTCTTTTATGACTAACAATCCCGGCGCCACCTTCCGGAACCTTGCCAACACTGGCGGCGCACAATGTTCCATCCCGAATGGAACCCGTCTTTCGTCCCCATATCCCCGGCCATTCCCGCTTGCGAATCCGCATTACTTATCCGGGCCTCGGCCTGCAGGAAGCCACCAACATCAGCGAAGGCAGGGGAACGGCAACACCCTTCCGCATTGCCGGTGCGCCCTGGATAAACGGGCCGCTTCTCGCAGCGCATGTGAATATCATCCCGATGGACTGCATGCCAGGCCGGTCAATTTCACGCCCGCCGAGGGGAAATACCTGGGGCAGCAATGCAATGGCATCATGTTGCATGTCCATAACCCGGCAGTTTTCAGGCCAGTCGGACTCGGATGGCTGTTGATCCGCCTCGTTCAGCAACTTCACCCACTCATTTCGACTGGGCGCCCTACCCTACGCATGTAAATCCCGGCGGGAAGGGCACCTCGATTTGCTATTGGGCGTAAAAAATGCCGGATCGCTGGTAACGGGATCAGGAGCGTTAGAAAGTATCGGAAAGTTTACGGATCCCGGAGATTGGGAGCACTCCATTGCGCCATACCTGCTGTATTAGCGTATCTCCCTTATTTTTTCGGGAACAACAGCGGGGAGATCGTATGCAATTTGTCGTGATGCAGCTGCTGATGGTAGCTGGATTTCATGTCTTTGAGACAAGCGGCGCACAGGCAATCGGCGTATTGCGCAGCTATAAAATCGCGTTCGTCCTGCGATAATGTCACGGCGGTGCATTGGCAAAGCAGGATCGATCCCACCTTGCATTCAAAGGAGGCGTTACACTTTGGACAATGTTTTTGCTCGTGTTCGCACATAATTGCAATTTAAACCAAAATATTTGTTTCGCGCCTACTCCTTACTTTCATGTGGCGAGCAACGCGCAAGTAGATGAACGGTCCCCTCGAGCTGATGCGCAGCAACATCCGCAAGCACATCCCCCCCCCTCATGCAGGAGAAAGGCGATTATTTCACCAGCCTGCTGAAACCCGGCCATTACGCCCGGAAAAACACCAGTTGCGCGAAGGGGAAGTTTGTACAGATTTCACTTCGCTTCCTACACCGGCGTTACGCCGTCTTTCTTCAACCGCATGCTGAAAAAACTGGACATCAAATTGCAGTAACGTGGAAAATTTATCGGGGAACTTGACCCAGGTCAAGTTCCGGGCATCTCGTTGCTGCTACTTTCGTGTAAAGTCATCACCAAACAATCGCTGCTGGGCGCGCTGGCATTCTTTTATGCGGATAATACAATGGCTGCGGAAGTAGTTGCGAAGTATAATATGAAAGGAAAACGGGGCATCGCGACCAGGTTTTCAATGTCAATATATTTCCAGTATTTGGTCTTTCCCTTTGAAATCGAAGGTATCCCCAACTTTCCTGCGCATGAGCTGCTGCGCCAGCGGAGACGCGGGCGATAGGAAAATAACCGTTTCCCCGTTGACGATTTGTTTGCCCAAACCCGCGCCGATAAAGAAACCGGCGGTGGCCGACCGCACGAAGGCGCCGGCTGCAGGAACGAGGCAGATCGTTTGCACGTTAACGGCACGCAGCGCGGCCAGTTCCTGTTGATGCGCCACCAGTTGCCGGGCGTGCATATCCTTTTCGAGGTGGCCCATGGCCCGGGAGGTTTCGTATTTGTCGCCCGCCGAACTTTTGCCTTCCTGGTTGGCGGCGGCCTGGGCTTCGTCCATCGCCTGGCGCGAAATGGCGATGCGTTGCAGGATCACCTGTTCGCAGAATTGTTTCAGTAAAAGTTTGTGGGCGAGTTTTTCTTCCATACCGGGTAAATTGCTAAATTAATGGGGAATTTCCCGATTATGCCTCAAACCGCAAAAAATCCCTGGTGGCACAAGTCGATCCTGTCGATTTTGGTGGCCCTCGCCTGTGTAAATATTTTTTCTTCCGTATTTTTTTCCCGGTTGACGATGGTTACCAGTTGGGAAGGTATCTATACCCTTTACAAATATATGTACCCTTCGCTGATCGTGCTGGGGATCGTATTCGCGTGCGGGTTTCCCTTCTACTGGCAGTTCCGGGAGAAATCGGGAAAGATCGGTTCGGAGAAGGTACAGGCGGTCCTGGTAGCCATCGTGCGATATTGGCTGGCACTGGAAATAAGCGGATATGGGTTCAGCAAATTGTTGGGCATTCAGTTCGGGGAATCGTTCGTCCGGAACGATAGCATCGTGGGCGGATTGTCCGGCTTCAACCTCACCTGGAATTATTTCGGGCATTCGTATGTTTTCAGCAGCATCATCGCGGTGGTACAGGTCGCCGGGTCCGTCATGCTGCTTTTCAGGAGAACGACCTTGCCCGGCGTGCTGATCCTGTTGCCGGTGATGGTCAATATCGTACTGATCGACCTGTTTTACGGGATCCCGGTTCCGGCCACCCTCAATGCGATTTATTTTACGGTGGGATTGGCGTACCTGTTCTTCCTGCATTGGGACATTATCAAACCCGTTTTCACGAAAACCCTGCTCCGGCCCGTCCTGGTTGCGCAACCGCTGAAGCTGCTGGTCAGGGTACTGGTGATCGGTTGCAGCCTCGGGTTTTTCATGTACGTCAATGCGTACTTGCTCCCCAAACAGTCCATCGCCGGGAAATGGAGGGTAACGAAAACGGTCAGGAATAATATCGAAGTATCCGGCAACGATTGGCTCACCGATAATTCCGCCTGGCAGAATATCTATATCGAACACTACAAGTGGATCACCTGTTCCCCCAACCCCTTTTTCGCCGACGTGAAAAGATCGCAAACGGGTGAATATGCAGTGAACCCGGGCGACAATTCGTTGACGGTGCGGATGTTCAACCCTGCCCGGAACCTGCACATCCATGTCAACCATGTCAATAATAACACGATGATCTGGAAATATCAAATCGGGATCGATACGGTGCAACTGTTCCTGGTACGTTCGTTCGTGGCGTCGAACCAATAGGACCGGAAAAATAAATTTGGATAATTGAATCCATTCATCGTAATATTGCAATATATGGGAGCTACGAAGACCGGTTTATTTACCAAACAGCAGAACGACGCCGCCAATTTGGCCAAGGCGCTGGCACACCCGGCGCGGATCGCCATTTTGCAGCATCTCGTGAAGATCAACGCCTGTATCTGCGGCGATCTGGTGGAAGAGCTCGGTCTTGCCCAGGCTACCATCTCCCAGCATTTGAAAGAACTGAAAGCGGTCGGGCTGATACAGGGCACGGTGGAAGGTACCTCCATCTGCTATTGCATCAACCCCGAAACCTGGAAGCAATACCGCGACCTGTTCGGGAAATTCTTCGATTGCAGCGTGGCCAACGGTAACTGCTGCTGATTTTTTTTGCTTCTTTTTATCGCAATATTGCAATTAAACGATTAATTATCAACAATGCCTACAGACCAGGAACTGAAAGATCTCGTCCGCGGGAAATACGAAGAGATCGCGCTGCAGGACAAGGAAACGAACGCCTCCTCCTGCTGCGGAGCCAGCTGCTGCTCCACCGAAGTTTATAATATCATGAGCGAAGACTATTCACAGCTGGAGGGCTATAACGCCGATGCCGACCTCGGCCTGGGATGCGGCCTGCCCACGCAGTTCGCCAACATCCGGCCCGGCGATGTGGTTGTCGACCTCGGCTCCGGTGCCGGGAACGATGCGTTCATCGCCCGCGCAGAAACCGGTGAAACCGGGAAAGTGATCGGGATCGATTTTACAGACGCCATGATCGCGAAGGCGCGCCGGAACGCGGAGGCCCGTGGCTTCCATAACGTCGAATTCCGCCAGGGAGACATAGAGCAGATGCCGCTGAGCAACGACGTGGCCGACGTAGTGGTCAGCAACTGCGTGCTGAACCTCGTCCCCAACAAAAACGGCGTCTTCGCTGAAATCTTTCGCGTCCTCAAACCCGGTGGTCATTTCAGCATCTCCGACGTGGTGCTTTCCGGTACGCTCCCCGCCAGCCTGAAGGAAGTGGCGGAAATGTACGCCGGTTGCGTATCCGGCGCCAGCCAGCAATCCGATTACCTCGCGCTGATCTCCGCCAACGGGTTCCGGAACGTGAAGGTCCAACAGGAAAAAGCCATCAACATCCCGGAAGACATTCTGCGCAAATATCTCACCCCGGAACAGCTCTCGGCGTTCAAATCGGAAAAGACCGGCATCCTGAGCATCACGGTTTACGCCGAAAAGCCCGCGCCTGCCGCTGCCTGCTGCGGACCGGATTGCTGCTCATAACGAAGCCATTCAAACCAAACAGAAAGAATAATATGCAGCAATGCAATCCCGCCCGGCGGAAAAGCCTGGGCTTTCTCGACAGATACCTGACGATCTGGATATTACTGGCGATGCTGGCCGGCGTAGCCCTCGGCTATTTTGTACCGTCCAGCGCAACGGTCATCCACTCCTTTTCCGCGGGAACCACCAACATCCCGCTGGCCGTCGGCCTCATCCTCATGATGTACCCGCCGCTGGCCAAGGTGAATTACGGAAAAATGGGGGAAGTGTTCCGGAATACGAAGGTCCTCGGCGCGTCGCTGCTGCTGAACTGGGTGATAGGCCCGGTGCTGATGTTCGGCCTCGCCTTGCTTTTCCTGCACGGTTACCCCGAATACATGATCGGCCTCATCCTGATCGGGCTGGCCCGGTGCATCGCGATGGTGATCGTGTGGAACGAACTGGCGGAAGGCAACCGCGAGTACGCCGCCGGGCTCGTGGCCCTGAACAGTGTGTTCCAGGTGCTGTTGTACAGCGTGTATGCATGGTTCTTCATCACGGTATTGCCGCCGGTATTCGGATTGAAGGGCCTGGAAGTGAACGTGACGATCGGCAGGATCGCGGAAAGCGTGGCCATCTATCTCGGTATTCCCTTCGCGGCCGGCATCCTGAGCCGCCTTGTGCTGATCCGGTGGAAAGGTGAGGAATGGTTCCGGGAAAAATTCGTCCCGCTGATTTCTCCCGTCACGCTGATCGCGCTGCTGTTCACCATTGTGGTGATGTTCAGTTTGAAAGGCGGATTGATCGTACAGATCCCGATGGACGTGCTGCGCATCGCCCTACCGCTTGCTATATATTTCGTGTTGATGTTCGGGATCAGTTTTGGGATCGGAAAAGCCCTGGGCGCCGATTACGCCAAAAACACCTCGATAGCATTCACGGCGGCAGGCAACAATTTTGAACTGGCGATCGCCGTGGCTATCGGGGTGTTCGGTATCAACAGCGGACAAGCCTTTGCCGGGGTGATCGGTCCACTGGTGGAAGTGCCCGCCCTGATCGCCCTGGTAAACGTAGCCTTCTGGCTTCGCAGGCGCTGGTATGGCCCCGTATCCGCCTCTACCCTTTCGCATCATTAAAAACAACTCAATCCAAATGAAAAAAATCCTGGTGCTGTGTACAGGCAATAGCTGCCGCAGCCAGATCGCAGAAGGCTTTCTCCGTCATTTCGCGGGAAACGCCGCCGAAATTTACAGCGCAGGCGTTGAAACGCACGGCGTGAACCCCCGGGCCATCGCCACCATGGCAGAAGCAGGGATCGATATTTCCGGGCACACGTCCAACAACGTTGCGGAATATACCGGTATTGATTTCGATTATGTGATCACCGTTTGCGACAACGCGAAGGAACGCTGCCCCGTATTCCCTTCCCGCGCCGAAAAATTCCATGAAAACTTCCCCGACCCGGCGAAAGCCACTGGAACGGAAGCCGAGATCATGCAGCAATTCCGCGATGTACGGGAAATCATCCGCAATTATTGCGAACGGTTCGTAGCCCAACAATTGTAAGCGATATTTATCATTGAACGACGGGTTGGCTGTACGCCGATAACCGTTTCCCGCCTGTAACTTTTTTTAGTCCGTCGCGCAGCCTGTGATCGCGGAGATAGCGGACCAGCGCGCCCGGATGATCGCTCTGCATGCCCTGCACTTTCCGCTCCAGCACTGCATTCCATGCATCGGGGCCTTCGTTGGCCGATTGCGCGTCCAGCCAAACGGATATTTGACGGCGGCGGGCGATGGTCAAGCGGCTGCTGTCGGTAATATTGTCCAGCACCGCAAAAGTATATGTATCCAGGAACTGTTCCATTTGCGCGGGCGTGTGGGCATCGTCTGGCAGGCTGGCCATGAGCGGCATTTGCGGCGCGATCTCCCGCCAGGGTTGGTATTGCTCCTTTTTGTTGATGTACACGATCACCTGTTTTTCCATCCCTGCTTCCCGGATTTGCTGCCAGGCCTGTGCTACATCGGCCTCCTTGAAGTCGAGGTAGATATGCACCTTGCCCCTGGCGGCTTCCAGGGCTTCCGCGAACGTGGGGACCCGGTAAATTTTACCATCTTTGCTGTTGACGGTCAGCTGGCGGAGCGCGGCGAACGTATAGTCTGCCACGGCCCCCTTTCCGTTGGTGGTGCGGTTTACGGTAGCGTCGTGCATGAGCACGAGGTGCCCGTCTTTGGTAGTGCGAAGGTCGAGCTCGGCATAGTCGGCGCCGCATTGGTATGCCGCTTCCACGGATGCGACCGTGTTTTCAGGAACGTTTTCATGATTCCCGCGGTGGGCGATCACAACGAACCCGTGTTTTTGAGCGGGGAGCACCGGCCGCTGTGCGAAGCTGTTGGCATGGAGGAGTAAACATCCGGCGAGAAAAATGAAACTTTTCATAGTCGATGCTGGTGGTACAGGTGATAATGAAACTTCGGAAGGTAAATTCAAGATAAGGGGAATTCCCGGCATTTCCTGCCACAAAAAAACACCTGCGGGTTGCAGGTGTTTTTTATATCTAAATTCTTTTTTCGTCGCAAATCATCCGATCCTTTTCAGATCCACGGCGCTAAAGCCTCTCGGCGTCTTCTCCCGGGTGAAGGAAACCCTGTCCTTTTCTTTCAGGAGCTCCGATAACTGGTTGGCGTGGAAGAAGACATTTTCCCGGGCATTGTCGTCGGTGATGAAACCGAAACCCTTTGCCTGGTTGAAGTAGGAAACGAATCCTGTCCGGGTGGCTTCCACCACTGGCCGGTGCCTGCTTTTCGCGACGGCAGTCAATTCCTGCATCGTCACGTCTTCGTTGCCCTGTCTTGGAGGAACGGAACTAAGGTTGCCGTTTTCATCGACGAAAGCGAGCATTTCTTCAAGCGGCTTGCCTTTGTCGTTGTTCGACTTTCGATCGAGCATTTTTTGTGCCTTTTCAATTTTGGCTTTTGCTTTTTTGTTTTTCTTTTCCTTTTTTGAAAAAGATTCACCCATGTTGTGTGGTTTTAGTTATGGTGCGTTATTGCGTTATGCGATATGTAGCGTTTGGGCTTACTGTGCGTACAGGTGAGCCGTTTGATTTCAGTACTGGGCCTCTGGATGCTATCAGGGTCGGCGGCAGCTGGAAAAGCGAAGACTGAGGAAGAAAAGAATAATCCAGACTAATTCAGAAGAAGCAGAGGCAGGAGCCTGTAGTAAATCGTTGCAAAGATACGATTATTAATCGACAATTGGCGAAGTAAAGCAGTTTGGGTGGGAAAACGCCATGGATATGGGAGTCGGATGATGCGCCACGATGCGTGAGACGGTGCATCGTGGTGCATTACAGGCGGTCCGGAGCCATCAGGAAGGGCACAGCGGAGCGATGGCAACCGCTTCCCGCTCCTTTTCCAGTTTGGCGATCAATAAGGATTTGACGAGGGTGAAGCAATAATCCCTCGCTTCGGCGAACGAAACATCGTACCGGCGTGCAATTCCGCGCATTTCTTCGGGGAAGGGCGCCAGCAGCTGATCGTAGTAGGTATCGAGCACGCTGGCCGCAGGCATCTGGAAATCTATCCGCAGCTGGAACCTCCTGAGCAAGGCGGTATCGATAACCTCGGGGTGGTTGGTGGCGCAGACGAGCAGGGCTTTTTCGGGGAAATAATCGATCAGTTGCAGCAACGTGTTCACCAGCCGGCGCATCTCCCCTACGTCTTTGTCGTCTGTCCGCGATTTCCCGATCTGGTCGAACTCGTCGAGGAACAGGACGGCCCCGTCCCGCGCGGCTTTGTCGAACACCATTTTCAGCTGCTGCGGCGTTTCCCCGATTTTGGCGCTGACGATGTTGCTGAGATTCAGGATGAGGATGGGTTTGTTCAACGCATGGGCCAACGCTTTCGCCGTCATCGTTTTTCCGCAGCCGGACGCGCCGTGCAGCAATACCTTATTATTGACCGGCAAACCGTATTGCCGCAGTTCTTCGAAATACAACCGCTCCTTGATGAGCTGTGCGCACATGTTTTTGCTGTGATCGTCGAGGAAAATACTGTCCAGCAGCACTTTCTCCGGGTCGTTGATGATCAGGTCCAGTACGTTCATAGTTCGCAAAATTCGTAAAATTTATCGACCCGCAGCTTCCCTCCCCGCGATCTCCATGGAATGCAGGATGTCTTGCAGCGCCATTTCCCTACGGTTGTCCGTCTTTATCCCGGTCAGCACGGCCTGCATGACCCGCGCCGCCCGCCGGATGGCCGTGGGGAATGCCACGCCATGGAGCATTTGCAGGTGCATGTGCGCGGCAAAGAGCTCGCCGGTGCCGGGCGGGTCTACGGCCACGCGGGGCGTCCGTTCCAGGTGAAGCTGGCCGTTGTCCAGCGAAACAATGTCGAGCCACCCTGGGGGCGTATCCGCGAACCGGCAGCTCGTCACCACCAGTTCCTGTTCCGAAAACCGGCCGTTCTCCCGGATCGCGGCGGCCATTTCTTCGAGCGAGGAGAAATGGCCGCCCAGCATCTGCTGCAATTCGAAGAAATTCGGCGTGAGCACATCTGCCAGCGGAATGAGCCGGTTGATCATCGCCCCGGGTACGCCGGGCGCCACGTAGAATTCGTCCGCATCGCCCATCACGGGGTCGCAGAGGTAGATGATCTCCGGGTGCTGCGCTTTCACTTTTTCCACGAATCCGGCCGTGATGCCCACCTGCTCCGCCGAACCGATGAACCCGGTGATGATGGAAGTCACTTCGGCCAGGATGTCCAGCTGCAGGATGCCGTCCAGGATGGAAGCGAAGAGCGCAGTGGGGAGCACGTCTCCGCCCACGGAAGCCAGGCCCAGCCGGTTGCTATATAATACGGTGGGCACCGTTATCACGTCTTGCCGGCCGGTTTGCAATACCAGGGCGGTGGTGCTGCTGCCAACATAGCCATAGGAAACCTTGCTGTGGATGATGATCGTTTTGTCGCGCTTTACGGGCATGGTCGTCATGATTTATGGAGGCCGGAAATGGAATCGAACCATTGTGAAGGGATGTGCCATCCCACGCCTCGCCACTCGGCTATCCGGCCTGGGGAATCAGTTATCAGCCCCACCAATGATAATAATTATGCAAACCATCGTACTCGAACCCGCAACGGGGATACAGGTTGTTCCCGATGTCGTTTGTTTTTTCCGTTTCCAGCATGAGGCCGCAGGCGCCGGTTTCCCGGCTCCATTCCTTGCTGCGGTCGATCAGGGCTACGGAAAGGCCCTTGCCGCGGTAATCCGGGTGAACGAACAGATCGCTCAGCAGCCATTGCTTTTGCAGTTTGGTGTAATGGAAGAGTTTGTAGAGCTGGACGAACCCCACTGCCTTCCCATCCGCATAGGCGAGAAAAATATCGGATTCATTGTTGAGGAGACGTTCCTTTAGGAAAGCTTTCCCTTTTTCGAGGTCCGGCGCCTGTCGGTAAAAAACACGGTAGCTGTCGAACAATGCCGCGGCGTCGTCCAGTTCTTCCAGGCTGGCTTTCCTGATGTTGAATTCCATTGGGTATAAAGTTTTGATTACGAAGGCAAAGCTATGGGGTTATTGGACTATATTTGGGGTCCAGATTATAAGTATCAAGTAGTCCAGATGATCCCGATAGCGCCTCTTATATCCATCAACAAGGAAAGCAATCTACCGGTTTACCGGCAGATCGCCGTGTCTATCATCCTGGCTGTGCGGAACGGCACATTGACGGCCAATGCTCCGCTGCCGGGGAGCCGCGAACTGGCCAAAGACCTCGGTGTTCACCGGAAAACGGTGGTGGCGGCGTACGAAGAGCTGTCGGCCCAGGAATGGATCACGGTGGTGCCCCGGAAGCGGATCACCGTTTCGGATCGCATCCCGGAGCTGGAGCCCGCCAGCTGGAAACCGGACGACGTCCGCGAAGGGTACCAGCGCCCTTTCGGACTACCTTTCAGAACGATCTTCGAAGCAACGAACGGGGAAACGGGCGCCGCAGTGCCGGAGCTGGTGATAGACGACGGGCATCCCGATATCCGGCTCTCTCCCATCGATCCCCTCCTTAAAACCTACCGCGCCTATACCACGCGACGGTACGCGGTCAAAAGCGCGAACGTCGGCTCCGCGCAGGGCACGCACCTGCTGCGCGAAGAGATGGTCAAATATCTGTCGGAAAGCCGCGGGCTTCATATTTCGATGGACAATATCCTCGTCACGCACGGTGCGCAGATGAGCATTTACCTGTCCGCGCAATTGTTGCTGGGCGCAGGTGCCAACGTGATCGTCGGGAAGCCGGGTTACCCCGTCGCCAATATGGCTTTCGGGGTAACCGGCGCCAATATCCTGGAAGTGGAGGTCGACGAAAACGGCATCGATACGGAAGCGATCGGGCGTATCTGTCAAAAGAAAAAAATAGCGGCGGTGTACGTCATCCCCCATCACCATTACCCTACAACGGTGACGCTGAGCGTGGAAAGGCGGATGAAACTGCTGGAGCTGTCCCGCCAATACAACTTTACCATCATCGAAGACGATTACGATTTCGAGTACCATTACAATTCCGCGCCATACCTGCCGCTGGCGAGCGCCGGGCATCATGGCAACGTGATCTATATCGGGTCGTTTTCCAAAATTCTGGGGCCGTCTATCCGGATCGGTTTCATGATCGCGCCGAAGAACTTCGTTGAGCAGTGCGCGGCGCTGCGAATGATCATCGACGTGGGGAACGACAGTTACATGCAGAATGCGCTGGCAGGTTTGATGATGGAAGGCGAACTGAGCCGGCACCTGAAGCGCGCGCGGAAGATTTATCACCAGCGCCGGGATTTCCTGGATGGATTGATGCATCAAAAACTCGGCCGGTTCCTGGATTATACGTTGCCTTCGGGCGGCATGGCGATCTGGGTGCGGTTGCACCCGGCGTTCCCGGTGACTGCGCTGGAACATTCGCGCCAGCTGCATATCAAGGGAATGTATGCCCCGGAGAACGCGTTCCGCTTCGGTTTCGCGTCGATGAACGAGGAAGAGCTGGAAAACGCGGTGGACGGGATATATTCCATCCTGGCGGGGTTATGAGGTTGCTGTATGGTTAGCTGCGCGACATTTCAATCCCCCGCAACAGGGATTCCATGACGCCTTTCACGCCTTCCAGCGTAGGTGCGTCAACGATAGCGCCATCACGGACTTTCGCTTTCACGAAAGGGATCAGCAGGCGCGAGGCATCCGGCAAGCCGGCTTCAATAACCCGCAAGGTGCCCGTGAGCGACTGGTGCGCCAGTTCGCCCATAGACGATGCCGTGATGAGGGCAACCGGTTTTTGGGACATTTCCATGGAAGAAACCACCCAGTCGAGCGCGTTCTTCAGGCTGCCGGGCACGCCCATCGCGTATTCCGGCGTACAGATGAGGATACCGTCGGCCGCGCGCAGGCGGTCGCGGAAGGCGGTTACCGGGGGCGGTGGTGTATCGTTGTCATCGTCGGGGTTGAAATGTGGCAGTTGGGAAAGCCCGTCGAATCGCGCGATGTCCGCTATTCCCGCGTACATCGCGGCGATGATGCCGATGAGCGTATGATTCGTGGATTGCAGCCGGGTACTGCCGGAAATCGCAAGGATGTTGATGGCCATTTGAAAGGTGAAAATTTTGCTGAAGATAGGTGTTTATGGATGTTTGTTACCCCGTTTCGCTTCGGAAAACTGCGAGATCCTGATTTGCTGTTCCTGCGCCTTCTCCGCGAGTTTTTCTTCGCCCAATTCGGCTGCCAGCAACTCGTCCAGCGTTTTGTTCCGCGCATTCGACAATAGCTCCTGGTGCTTTTGCTCGGTGTTTTTCAGGATATTGATGACCACCTGTTTGTCTTTTGGGTCGATATCGTGATACATGAGCAGCGTGGGTTTGTGCAGCAGCTGGTAAATCCTGAAAAGGACCTGCTCCCCTGCTGTCGTAAGGCTGACGAGTTTGGCCCGCTTGTCTTCAGGGTCTGGCCTTTCGGCGATAAATCCCTGGTTTTTCAATTTGTTCAGGGTATCGATGCCGGTGGTTTGTTCCGTGAAATTGTATTGGATGATCTGTGTCTTTTTGACCTCTTTCAAATGATAAATGGAACTGAGGAAGTAAAACCATTCCAGTTCGAACCCCGGGATTTCCTGCAGGGCCATTTTGGAATAAACGGTTTGCATCCCCGCGAGCCGGCCGATCAGTTTGGCGAAAACGGTGTCGAGATCGGGTGGTGTGAGGCCGCCGAAAAGTTGGTTATTGCTTTCCTGCGCGAGGAAATGCATGCAGAATTCAGTGGCGGAGGCATGCGGGCTTTTATGCGCATACGCTTCCCACGCGCTGATCAATTTAACAAGTTCGCTCATGAGTTATGTCGGTTTCGATGTAAAACTATAGGAAAAATAGCGAAAATCCTTGTCGGATTCCAGAATATCCGTATTATTGCATCGGAAAAGATGTAAATGATTTAAATCAATATCGAAAACGACCTAACTATATGGACAGCATCACCCGGGCCGAAATCTGGCTTTTCATTACCACATTGTTATATTTTCTCATGAACGGGGCGCAGGTATTCGAAACGCTGGTGTTCGTCCCGAAGTGGGCAGACGCCCCGCCGCAGCATTTCAACCTTTTGCTGGGGCCCGGTGCCAGCCTGAAGTTTTTCTGGATCGTATTCCATTCCATTCACGAAATCACTTTTATCCTCGCTATTATTTTCTGCTGGAAGATCGATTTCGCGCGGAACTGGCTGCTGGTTTCGTTTGCGGTGCATGTTGCCGTACGCGCCTGGACGCTGGCTTTCTTCGCGCCAAACATCATTCAGTTTCAGCAGATCGCGGAAACGGAGGCCGGGGCGGCAGACCTTGTGGCCAAAGTATCCCGCTGGCAAACGCTTAACTACGTGCGGGTGGCTATTTTCATCGCGGTTTCCATCGGCCTCGTTCCCCTGTGCATGCGTGTCTTTAACCTGCGGCATTAACGGAAAGGCGCCAACCGACAGCGAATTATGGGATGCTACCGTTTCCCTTCCATCTTCCGGATCGCTTCCCACCCTTCCGGCGTGATCCCCATGATCTCGGTGGCAACGCCCAGCGTTTGGTAGGTATCGAAAAATGCCATGCTGGCGATGGGGTGGTCCACTTCACTGATGACGGCGTATCCCTGTGCCCGCAATTCCCCGGTAATCTGCGCGAATTCAAGGATCGGCAGGCGGAAAGCCATGTGCTGTGTGCCGCCTTCGGGGTGGCGTGCAAGGTAGTCGTGGAACATGCTTTGGCCGGTCAGTGGCTGGATAAGCTCGATAAAAGTCCCGCCGTTGCAGGTTTGGGTGGTCAGCCAGTCGCCCGCAACGTTTTGGCCGTAATACGTCATCCCCAGGTCCTGCGCCCGGAAGTGTTCCGGCGGCGGGAAGCCCGCGATCCCGAGGGTTTTCGACAGGAAATCCGCCGCTTTCCGGATGTCGGGCACCACCCAGCCTACCTGTGCGAATTCCAGTTTGGCGAGCGTTGATGGCATGGTTTTCATGATTGTCGGGTTTTGTGTGGTCACAAATGTAACGCGGTTCAGGGGCAATTCCACGGTGCTTTTATGCCAATCCGAAGGCAGTTTGCGCCGGACGGAAAACAGGAAAGCCACGCGGGCCCTGGAGACCGGCGTGGCTTTCTTATCAGCATTCAGCCTACAATGCGGAAGGGCGGAATTTTGCGGCATACGCCTCGTCTTTCCGAAGCGCCTTAACCCCTGTCATCATCCGGGTTTTCGGGTCCCAAACCTTCAGCCGTAAACAGGCACGGATATCTTTCGGCCATAAAGTGGTGGTAACGGCGGCCTGCAGCTCGGGGATCTTCGCATAAGCCTCCGGCAAACGGTAAAAAGGTATCCGGGCGTTGAGGTGGTGGATGTGATGAAGGCCGATATTGCCGGTAAACCAGGCCATGACGGGGCTCATCACCATGTGGCTGGACGACAGCAGCGCCGCATCGTCGTAACACCACTCTTCTTTCGTATTGAAGACCACGCCGGGGAAATTATGTTGCGCATAGAAAAGGTAAGTCCCGATCGCGCAGGCGATGAAAACGGGCGCCAGTACCAGCAGGAGCCACGTCAGCCAGCCGGCCGTCAGAATAACGGCGACCGTCAATGCCACATGCGCCACCAGCGCGATAAGGGCGTCGTAATGGCGACGGGGACTGGCGAAGAAAGAGTTCACGCACATCCCGATGATGAACATGAACAGGTAGCCGAACAGGATGGTGAGCGGATGGCGCGTAAACAGGTACATCCGGCGCTCGCCGCGGCTCATGGCCAGGAACCCGTCGATCGTAGCGATGGGGTAAGATCCGATGCTGGCGCTATATAGTTTCGAATTATGCTGGTGATGGTAATCGTGCGACCGCTTCCAGATGCTGGAAGGGGCGAGAATATAAATACCGAAGATGGTCATGATGGCATTGGCCGCCGGGCTGTTCTTTAAGATGGAATGATGCTGGTAATCGTGATAAATGACGAACATGCGGACGATCAGCAGGCCAGACAATACACTGAAAGCGATCCGCAATCCCAGCCATGGCACTGCCACCGTAGCGGCGAGCGACGCAATGAGCAGGCATAGCGTAGACAAAGTGTACCACCAGCTGAGGGCACGTTTTTCCTGGGCAAAAGGCTTGGTGGCCAAAATGAGTTGTTTTCCTTCTAACATCACGATATTTTAAACTGTGGCGGGTTCCATTTTTCTCTTGTGTTTCCAGCGGCGGTGCGACCAGAGCCAGGTGGCGGGCTGGTCTACGATGTCGGCTTCCAACCGTGCGGTATGAAGCGTGGTGATGTTCCCCGGGGCCTCCTTCGCGGGAGATTCCACCAATACTTCCGCGGATACGGAATAGTAACCGCGTTTGGTACGGGTAACGGAAACATATACCACCTGGTAATTCATTTTCGACGCGATCCTTTCCGTACCAGTGAACACCGGCGTATCCTGGTGCAGGAAATTCACCCACTGGGCGGTGTCTGGCGGGGGGCTTTGGTCGGCGATCAGCGCCGTGGCATTGATTTCGCCCCGGAGCTTCACCATTTCCCGGAACGTGTCCTGCATGGCAATGAGCCTGGTGCCGAAACGCGTGCGCATCCTGTACATCAAACCATCATAATGTTTGTTGGCCAGCGGATGGTACACCACGTACAATTGCTGCGGGCACAAAATGCTGAACGAATTGCCCGCCCATTCCCAGTTGCCCTTATGCCCCATCACCAGCACCACGCTTTTGCCTTCGGCATGCAGCCGTTCGAACAGCGCAACGGTTTCCGGCGTGAGCGCACAATGGCGCAACATGGCCGCTTTGCTGATGGTCAGGGTTTTGAAGGTCTCCAGGAAAAGGTCGCAGAAATAACGATAGAAATCCCGACAGATCCGGGCGCGCTCTTCCGGCGACTTGTCCGGAAAGGAATTCGCCAGGTTTTGCAGTACAACTTTCTTACGGTAACCCACTACGTAATACAGCAGACAGAAAAATACGTCTGACAACCCGTAAAGGAGCGGAAACGGCAGGATACTGATGAAGTAAACCACCGGTAGCAAAAGGTAGTAGAGAATAATACTCAAAATGGCAAAAGTTGTAGGTTGCAATTAAATTGTGAAATTACCTTCCTTTAACTGAATATCGTAATACTTTAGTGTGATTCACATGATAATATTGTGTTAAAATTATATCAGCTACCTGTTTTCAGGGATAATTTTTGCACGTTCGTGGCGTTTTATCCAGCGTCGCCGGCTGTTATTTTCTATTTGTCGAGTGTAGGGACCTGCATTGGGGAATGAAAATTGGCCGGAAGAAATTTTTATATGTAGCCATTCTCCCGTTATATCATGAAGAAATCCGCTTTTGCATTCTTTCCCCTGCTACTCGCAGCATACCATGCTTTTGGCCAGCAAGACGCAAAATTCTCGCCTCGCCAGCTCCGCGACGATCTCGCGTTCGTCAAGCAACAGATGTATAACGTGCACGCATATCCTTACACGGAAATCGGCAAGCCGGCATATGAACAGCTTTTTACGGAGATCGGTAACGGCCTGACGGATTCCCTCACGGCCACGGCTTTCATGAAGAAAATAAAACCGCTTTTCGCCAGGCTGTGCGACGAGCACGCCCAGGTATTTTTGCCGGACACCCTGCTGGAAACTCCCTACCGGACCGGCGGCGCGTTTCTTCCCATCTCCCTGGTTTTCGATGGGGAAAATTACCGGATCGACAAGGTGCTGGGTGAAGGAAGCTCCCTTCAGCCGGGAGACGCCATCACGCAAATCGACTTCGTTGACATAGATAAACTGGTGGAACGGTCCGCCGGCTATTCATCCGGATATCCCGAACAACGGTTGGAAAAAGCCCTCAAACAATTCGGCTACCTCTACACCTGGACGCTCCCCGATGCCCGCCCGCATTTTAAAGTAACGACCCGGAACGGAAAAACGGTCCGCCTGACCGGGGTTTCCGCAAATACATGGAAAGCGGAGCTCGACCGGCAATCCGGATGGAACGTTCAATGCAAAGATTATGTGTATTATGAAAAAATCGGCGACGCCGGATATATCAATGCCTGTTCCTTCAACGTTCCGCACCAGGACCTCGACGCCGTCCGGCGCCGGATCGACTCGATTTTCGAACGCGTGAACGCCGATGCGCCGAAATATCTTTTCATCGATGTGAGCAAAAACAGCGGCGGGCAATCGGTCGTAGGCAATATGCTCATCGACGGTTTCAGCTCCAAACCTTACCGCGGGTACAGTGTCGATTTCAGGCGGAGCGAATCGTACATCAAACTCCTGAAATCCTGGGGCATGGAAGCGCCCGACTATTACAAAACCGCCAACGAAGGCGATCTGATCCATATCAGCGGAGACACCGTCCGCCCCGAAGAAAGACCGGGGCGCTTTGCCGGCAAGGTGTTCATCGTGGTGGGCAACGGTACTTTCAGCAGCGCCATGATGTTCGCGACGATCATTAAAGACAACCACCTGGCCGCCATCGCGGGAGAAACGCCCACGCTCGGGCATCCCAACAAATTCGGGGAAATGTACAATACGCAACTGCCAAACACCAAAGTGAGATTGCTTTTCGGCGTGAAACGGTGGTTGCGGCCCAGCGGAGATACTCGAAACAACCAGCTGATACCCGATTTGCCGGTACCATTGTCGGACGATAAGGCGCAGCTCATCAAACGCATACTCGACAAACATAAAACCGGAACAACGGCGGCTGCGCCGCAGCGATGAGCGTTAAAATTGCAACATGGTTATTATAATAAAAAAACACCGGTTGGCAAATTGACTTATTTTTGTTCCAGTGAGAATTATCGCCCTCATATTGAGCATTGTGATCCTGGCATTCAGCACTACTACCTGCAGCGACGAGCCGACGGTGCGGGTGACCGATGCCAGCGGTTATACGCTGGCGGATGCGGGAACGGAGCATCACGAACATGTGGACTTCTGTTCGCCCCTCTGCGCCTGCGGTTGCTGTGCGGCGTCCGTAATTCTGCCGGTCGGGTATCTCATCCCCGTTCAATCCGGCCATTCCGCTTTTAACTACTCCGAAATGCCCACCGGCATCATTACCGATGTGTCTCCGGCCGTGTGGCAACCTCCCCAGGCTTAATCTTATCTAACCAACAAGTTTGTATTTGCCGTCACCGGCAATATGTGATCGCGTATCCGCCAAATTTCGAAGTGAGAACTTCGTTTTGGCGATAGCTGCGCATGACGCTGGTGCCCGTTTTCGCAAGGACGTGCTTCGATCTTCGATCGCACGCCGCGTACCCCGATTTATTCATCGATTTATTGACTATGCTCAACAGAATTATCCATTTCAGTATAAAGAACAAGCTGATGATCGGCCTGTTCACGCTGGCGCTGGTGGCCTGGGGCACCTGGAGCGCGATGCGCCTGCCGGTGGATGCCGTGCCGGACATCACCAACAACCAGGTGCAGATCCTCACCCAAACGCCTACCCTCGCCGCCCAGGAAACCGAACAACTGGTGACCTATCCAATCGAACAGTGCCTGGCCAACCTCCCCGATCTCGTGGAGATGCGCTCCATTTCGCGGTTCGGGCTTTCCGTGGTGACAGTCGTATTCGACGATGAAGTCGATATTTATTTCGCGCGGCAGCTGATCGGCGAAAGATTGAAGGAGGCGGAGGAAAATATCCCCAAAGGCATCGGTTCCCCGGAACTGGCGCCGGTGAGCACGGGATTGGGGGAAGTGTATCAATACATCCTGCACCCCAAAAAAGGGTCGGAAGACAAATATTCCGCCATGGACCTGCGCACGATGCAGGACTGGATCGTGGCCCGCCAGCTCTACGGCACCAAAGGCGTCGCGGAAGTGAACAGCTTCGGCGGGATGCTCAAGCAATATGAAGTGTCCGTGAACCCGGCGCAGCTCAAGGGCATGAACGTCACCATCGCAGAGATCTTCAATGCGCTGGCCAAAAACAACGAAAATACCGGCGGCGCCTATATCGATAAGAAACCCAGCGCCTATTTCATCCGCGGCATCGGGCTGGTAGGCAATATGGAAGACATCCGCAACATCGTCGTGAAAACCGTCAACGGCATTCCCGTGCTGGTGCGCGACGTGGCGGAAGTGAAGCTCGGCAGCGCCATCCGCTACGGCTCCGTGACATACAATGGAGAGAAGGAAGTGGTCGGCGGCATCGTCATGATGCTGAAAGGCGCCAACAGCGCCGATGTGGTGAACCGTGTAAAGGAGAAGCTCGTCACCATCCAGAAATCATTGCCGGACGATGTGGTGGTGGAGGCTTTCCTCGACCGGACAGACCTGGTAGACCGCGCCATCAGTACGGTGAAGACCAACCTCATCGAAGGGGCGCTCATCGTGATATTCGTATTGGTGCTGTTCCTGGGGAATTTCAGGGCGGGCCTTATCGTAGCGTCTGCCATCCCGCTGGCGATGTTGTTCGCCCTGGGCATGATGCGGCTTTTCGGGGTGAGCGCCAACCTAATGAGCCTCGGCGCGATCGATTTCGGATTGATCGTGGACGGGGCGGTGATCATCGTGGAAGCGACCCTCCATCACCTCGGCCTCCGGAAAACCACGCACCGCCTCACCCAGGCGGAAATGGACGAGGAAGTATTCGTGTCGGCCTCCAAAATCAGGAACAGTGCCGCTTTCGGAGAAATCATCATCATGATCGTTTACATCCCCATCCTCACGCTGGTGGGCATCGAGGGCAAGATGTTCAAACCCATGGCGCAAACCGTGGCCTTCGCCATCCTCGGCGCGCTCATCCTTTCCCTGACGTACATCCCCATGATGAGCGCGCTCATCCTTCCCAAACAATTATCCCGCAAAAAGAATTTCTCCGACGGGATGATGGATTTCTTCCACCGGCTGTACAGGCCTGTCCTCGATTGGGCGATCCGGTTCAAAGTAGCCGTGGTAGCGGTAACTGTAGCGGTTTTTATATTGACCGTCATGCTTTTCAACCGGATGGGCGGCGAGTTTATCCCGCAGCTGGAAGAGGGCGATTTCGCCTTCCATTGCATCCTGCCGCAGGGAACATCGCTGTCGCAAAGTATTGAAACCTCCATGCAGGCGAGCCGGATCGTCCGCCAGTTCCCGGAAGTGAAAATGGTGGTAGGCAAAACCGGCAGCGCCGAAGTACCTACCGATCCCATGCCCCCCGAAGCCACAGACGTGATGATCCTCCTCAAACCCAAGTCGGAATGGACGACGGCCAAAACCTACGAAGGCCTCGCGGAAGCGATGCTTGAAAAGCTGGAAGCGATCCCCGGCGTGTTCTTCGAATACAACCAACCTATCCAGATGCGGTTCAACGAGCTGATGACGGGCGTTCGGCAAGACGTGGCCGTGAAAATCTTCGGCGAAAACATCGATACCCTCGCCGCCCTGGCACCGAGGGTAGCGGCTGTGGTGCAATCGGTCCGCGGCGCCACAGCGCCCCAGGTCGAGAAAACCACCGGATTGCCGCAAATTACCGTTCTGTACGACCGCGCCAGGATCGCGGCTTACGGGATGAACATCGCCGATATCAACCAGACCGTCCGCACCGCGTTTGCCGGTCAAACAGCGGGCGTGGTTTTCGAGAACGAACGGAAGTTCGACCTCGTGGTGCGGCTAGACAGTGCCAGCCGCTCCTCTATCGACGATGTGCGCGATCTCTTCGTGCCCCTTCCCAACAACAACCAGGTGCCGCTTTCGCAGCTGGCAGACATTTCGTTCCGCGAAGGCCCGGCGCAGATCAGCCGGGAGGAAGGCCGCCGGCGGATCGTGGTGGGCTTCAACGTGCGCGACCGCGATGTGCAGAGCGTTGTGGAGGAAATCCAGCAGCAACTGACCGCTGCAAACATCCTGCCCGAAGGTTATTATTATACTTACGGAGGTACGTTCGAAAACCTGCAGGAAGCGTCCGGCCGGTTGATGATCGCCGTTCCGATCGCATTGGCAATGATATTTATGTTGTTATATTTTACGTTCCGTTCCGTGAAAGAATCGGTGCTGATTTTCGCGGCCATCCCCATGAGCGCCATCGGCGGCGTATTTGCGTTGCTGCTGCGCGGGATGCCGTTCAGTATATCCGCCGGTGTAGGGTTCATTGCGCTGTTCGGCGTGGCGGTGCTGAACGGGATCGTGCTGATCAGTACGTTCAACCAGCTGGAAAAAGATGGCATTGCCGATGTGGTGAAACGGGTGATCGAGGGAACGAAGATCCGATTGCGGCCGGTGCTGATGACCGCCATGGTGGCCTCGTTCGGGTTTTTACCGATGGCATTGTCGAGCGGTGCGGGCGCGGAAGTGCAGCGGCCTTTGGCGACGGTGGTGATCGGCGGCCTCGCTTCCGCCACCTTCCTCACGCTGGTCGTGTTGCCTTTATTGTACATCCTGTTTTCCGGCGGCTGGAAGCGGAAGTTCCCTCCTGCCGTAGTATCCATTTTTGTGCTGGGGCTGTTGACGGTCCCGCGGGGCGCGTCTGCACAGGATCCCGGCAAACGGATGGGGATCGGTGAAGTGATGGGAATGGCGCAGCAGAACCGGCAATTCGGCATCAACGCCGCACAGCTCAATAAAGCCAACGTGCAGGTCAAATCTGCCGGTATGCTGCCCAAAACGGGCGTTTTCGCGGAAAATGAAGACCTCCGGCCCACAGACCATACCGGTATCCTGAAAGTCGGCATCACCCAGGCCATCGCCTGGCCGGGGCTTTACAAGGCGCAGAAGCAGCTGTATACCGAACAGGCGCGGTACTTCCAGGCCAACGGCGCATTGCTGGACATTGCCGTGAAGCGCGACATCCGGCAGGTGTATTATCAACTCTGGTACCTCAATGATAAGGAAAACCTCTTCCGGCAGCTCGATAGTCTTTACAAATCCATGTCCGATGCCGCCGTACTCCGCGTAAGAACAGGCGAAAACCCGGGGCTGGACAGTATTTCCGCGCAGGCGAAGCTCCGGGAGCTGCAGGCGCAACTGGCGCAGGTGAAAGACGATATCACGATACAGCAGCAATCGCTCCGGCAGATTCTGAATACCGGAGCGTCTATCCTTCCCGTGGCGCAACCGCTGGAAAAAATGGCGTTTAATTTCGTGGTGCCGGGACCGGATAGCCTGCATCCTACGCTGGCGCTGCAACAGCAGAACGTGAACATCGCCTCGGCCGGTGTGGCGGTGGCGAAAAATGAGAACCGGCCAGAGTTTTCCGGCAGGTTTTTCAGTCAAAGGTTATATGGTGTGAACGATCCGTTCAGCGGTTTTTCGGTAACGGCTTCGGTGCCGCTGTTCGGCATGGGCGCATATCGCAACAAAGTGCGCGCAGCCCGCGCAGAAGCCGATGTTCAGCAGAAACAGCTGGAGTACGACCGGCAGGTGTTTTCGACGCAGCAGGCGCAAATGATGAAAGAGGTCGAGAAAAACGGGCGCATGCTGGCATTTTACGAAACTTCCGGGCTGAAGCAGGCCGATCAGATCATCAGCGCCGCTGCCCTCGCCTACCGTTCGGGTGAAATCAGCTTCGCGGAACTGTCGCAGTTCATGACGCAGGCCATCACCATCCGCCAAAACTACCTGGACGTGCTCAATAACTATAACCAGGCCGTTATCCAGTACAACTACTTTAATAATTTGTAAAAATTCAAGCTTGTATACAATGAGCAGCAATATCATTATCTCCATGCTTTGCGCCGGCGCCCTGTGGCTCGCCGCCTGTTCCCCTTCCGGTAAAAAGGACGCGGAAAAGGAAGCGCAGCCGGGTGAACCCGAAGAACACGCACATGAAAATCCCAATACCGTTTCGTTTACGGCGGAACAGGTCAGATCTATCGGGCTGACCACCGGATCGCTCGAAACCAAGCAGCTCACGGCTTCCCTGAAAACGAACGGTGTGCTGCGGGTGCCGAACCAGAACAAAGCGATCGTCAATTCCCTATACAGCGGCGTCATCCGCTCACTGCTCGTGCAGCCGGGAAATACGGTGAAAAAGGGACAGGTCATCGCCACGATCGGTAACCCTGCTTTCGCCCAATCCCAAAGCGAATACCTGACGGTGCAGACGCGGATCAAACTGGCGGAACAGGAATTGAACCGGCAACGCGAACTAACGGCGGGTAACGCCGGCGCGCTGAAGAACCTCCAGGCGGCCGAAGCGGAGCTAAAAACCCTGCAAACCCAGCAGTCGAACCTGGGCCAGCAGCTCCGGATGATGGGCATCGGACCGGCGTCTATTTCCAACGGGAAACTGGTGTCGGAACTGGCGGTACGCAGTCCGATCAGCGGCGTGGTGAGCAGCGTGGGCGTGCAGATGGGTAGTTATGTGGACCTGACTTCGCCCATCGCCGATATCGTCGACAACACTCAGCTGCACCTCGATCTGTTCGTGTATGAGAAAGACCTGTCGAAACTCCGCAACGGCCAGGTGATCCATTTCACGCTGACGAACAACCCCGGGAAGGAATACGATGCGGAGATCTTTTCGCTCGGCTCCACCTTCGAAGGCGAAGCGAAAGCAGTATCCGTTCACGCGAAAGTGAAAGGCGATAAAACCGGATTGATAGACGGGATGAGCATTACCGCCATCATCAGCCTCGAAAAAGCCAGTGTGCCCGCGGTGCCGACGGAAGCGATCGTGAATTATCAGGGCCGGGATTTCGTTTTTGTCGTGACAGACGCGCACACGGAAGAAGAACATCACGACGAAAAAGTCAACGGGCATACGCACGACGAAGGCGAAGCGCACGATCATAAGGAGGGAAAGCCTGCCGTATCCGTGGATGGCGTTACGTTCGAGAAGATACCTGTTGTGAAAGGCACAACAGACATCGGTTATACGGAAATTACGCTGCTGAAGGAGATACCCGCCAATGCGAGGATCGTCGTAAAAGGTGCGTTTTTCGTACTGGCGAAAATGACGAATGCCGGCGAGGCGCACGCGCACTAACCTGATCGCAAATCATTGAACCGACTATGGAACCGGTTCCATCACCAAGTCGTTTACCGGCATTGTGCTACCGAAGGCGCAACTGGATCAACAATTGGGGCTGGACGACGAAATCCGGGAATACCTCCCCGGCCAATGGCCCAACCTGGCCTTCTTTACGCTGCACCAGGGGGCGTGAATGCTGCAAAGCTGACCGCGTCATTTATTTTGATGACCGGTTTTTTCGTGTAACCGTTGCCTGTACGGTATTTTCTGGAAATCAATAACTTCTGGTTATCCGGGATTGCAATTAATCATTTCCTTTCCATGCAATTGCAATTCATATTTGCAATACGGAAATCAGGAAATAAGGAAACTGACCATTCGACACGGCGCCGTTTGTTGACTATTCTTTCAGTAACCAGCCTGCAATTGTATGCAACAAAAACGCAACCATGATGATGAAGCATTCCTGGCTGCCGGGCTCGATCATACTGATCACTTCGATCGTTGCCGGCAGTGAATACGCAAAAAGCCACAGTAAACAGTTAGCGATCAACCGTGAAATTGCCGCCTACAAAGCTTCCCTGCCCACAGACACCGTCTGGCGGGGATGGAATAAATACCAGATCCCCCGCGGCACAGCGGCCGGAGAACTGATCTGGTACGGCGCGCAGCTCATCGAAAACACATCGAAGTACCTGGGCCCCAACGGCACGGTACGCCGTATCACCAACGGCATGAATTGTCAAAATTGCCACCTCGCAGGCGGTACCATTCCCTTCGGCAACAACTTCGGGAAAGTGGCCGCCACTTACCCCCAGTTCCGGGCGCGCAACAACGGCGTGCAATCTATCTACGACCGTATCAACGATTGCCTGGAACGCAGCCTCAACGGTTCGCCGATGGATAGCACCACCCGCGAAATGCAGGCCATCAACGCCTATATCCGCTGGTTGGGCGAGGATATCCCGAAAGGCACCGTGCGCGGCGGCACCCGCCTGGCGAAGCTCCCCTATCTGAAACGTCCTGCCTCCCCGGCCGCCGGGCAACTCGTTTACAGCGCCAACTGTCAACGCTGCCATGGTGCAAATGGAGAGGGACAACGCAATGCCGATGCGTCCGGCTACACCTATCCGCCCGTTTGGGGGCCGCACAGCTTCAACGACGGCGCCGGACTTCACCGGCTGGGCAACATGGCGGGTTTCGTACGGAACAACATGCCCCACGGCATCGATTACCACCAGCCGCTGTTGACCGTGGAAGAAGCGTGGGACGTGGCCGCGTTCATCAACAGCCAGCCCCGTCCGCACAAAGATCAGCGGGCGGATTGGCACGACATTGAAAAAAAGCCCGTAGATTACCCGTTTGGCCCGTATGTGGATTCCTTTACGGAGGAGCAGCATAAGTACGGTCCGTTCGGCCCGATCGAGATCGCGCGGGAAGTTTGGAAAGCAAATCATCACACATCAAAATGAGAATTATGAAACAATTGGCAATGCTCTTCCTGGGTTTCGGCCTGTGTATGGGAACAGCGACGGCGCAGCAGGAAAATTCATCCGTTTTGCAGAAGAACGCGGCGTACACGGGCGCGAAAGCGAACGGAAAGAAGTATCGCGTCATTTATCAGCTCGACAGTAACGACCCGAAGATCATCGAAAAAACGATCCGCAACGTCAACAACGCCATGACAGACCCTCGCCTGGCCGGCAAACTGGAAGTGGAGCTGGTGGCCTTCAGCGGCGGAACGGACGCCTACCTGCTGTCCGGCAAATACCAGGAACAGATCAAGGCGCTGGCGGAGAAAGGCGTCATCGTTGCCCAGTGCAGCAATACCCTCCGCGAGCGTAAAATCGACCGCAACCTGTTATTCGATTTCATCGCCCTCGTTCCCAGCGGCAACGGCGAACTGATCATCCGCCAGGCGGAAGGCTGGTCCGTCATCAAACCATAAAAGAAAAAATCATGCAAAAATTCATACGAAAAATAACGGCGGCCGTACTGATGACGGCCGCCGCAGGCCACGCCTTTGCCCAGGAATACCGGTTCGACCCGCCCTGGAATACGCCCCCGGAGAGTAAAGTCATGTTTACGGTACCCGGCGTCGACAATGTGCCCGATTTGTTCGGAGACATCAACGATCCCCAGCTCGTCATCTTTTTCGCAGGGAACCAGTTTATGGTGATAGACGATCTGCTGGCGGCTTTCAAAAAAGCGCATCCGCAATACCAGCGGATTTTCGCCGAAACCCTCCCGCCCGGGATCCTCGCCAAACAGATCGAAGGCGGATCGATCACGATCGGGAATATGCGCATCACGCTGCAACCCGACGTTTACACTGCCGGCAAAACCCGCATCGATCAGATGGCAGATAAATTTTCGGACACGGTTACCTACGCTTACAACAAACTCGCCATCATGGTGGCCAAAGGCAATCCCAAAGCGATCCGCGGATGGAAAGACCTCGCCCGGAAAGATGTGCGCGTGAGCATGCCCAACCCCGCCTGGGAAGGTATCGGCCGGCGGATCGAGGAAGCGTACGTGAAAGCGGGCGGTACAACGCTGAAGGATCAGATCATGCAATATAAAGTGGCAGACAGTTCTACCTACCTGACGCAGATCCACCACCGCCAGACGCCCATGCGCATGCTGTACGGCACCAGCGATGCAGGACCGGTCTGGTATTCCGAAGCGCACTACCAGCGCATGATCGGTCATCCGGTGGAAATGGTCACCGTGCCCGATTCGGAAAATATAAAAGCCACATATATGGCCGGCCGGCTGAAAAACGCGCCCCATCAACAGGCGGCAACGGATTTCATGCGGTTCCTCACCAGCGAAACCGCCCGGGGAATTTACCGGAAGTACGGTTTTACGACGGGAGGATAATGTTTTCCAACGACAAAGGGAGCCGCGTTGGCTCCCTTTGTCGTTGTATGGACCTGTGCTCAGATTATTTTGTCAGTGAAGCGGAAGCTTCGTCCAGCAAGGCTTTCGCTGCGTTGAGGTCTTCGTTCCAGCGGGTGTTTTTAATGTCGCTCAGTTTGGCGATCGCGGTCTGCAGGGCTTTCAGGCGTGCGGTGTCGTTTTTTTCTTCGAGCTTTTTCTTCACGATCTGGATTTTCTCATAATCCTGGATGCCTTCGATCATGCGTTCGTAGCGGATGGAACTGCGGGCCTGCGGATACACGATGTAGGTGTCGCCAGCGGGCCAAGTCCGGAACCGGGATTCCACCAGCGGGTTTTCCACCCAGGAGTTGAATGCCCAGCGCAAAACGCCGTCGTACCCCGCTGCTTCGGCATACCAGCCCATGTAAGCGGATTCTGCGGGTGCGGAGAAGGTGAACTGGTTGGGAAAGCGGTTGCCACAGTAAACGTAAAACGTCGTGTTCAGGCCTTTGGCGCGGCGCTCCGCGAGGTCTTTCGGATCGATGGGGTGCTGCACGGCCGTGCTCACGTTATCGCTGTTGGTGTAGCGTTTGTAGGTTTGCTGGTTGTCGGCATAGGCAACGCCCAGTTCAGGGGCCACTTTGGCGATGAGGTCGAAGGCGGCGCCCATTTCTTCCTTGTTCCGCTCATCCAGCGCGATGTTCGTGATCTCCAGCCATCCTTTTTCTTTCAGGTGTTTGGCGAAATCTTTCAGGAACGGTTCCCACATCACCCGGAAAGTTTCGGTGCCGGGTTTGGCGATCACATCGATGAACCTGCCGGTTTTGGCGTCTTTGTAATGGATTTCGTTGTTCCAGGGAACGATCGAGTAGCAGTCGATCATCTGGCGAACGCCGAGGTCCATCATGAAGGAAATCCACCGGTCGAACACGCGGTAGTCGTAAGACCAGGCGCCGTTCGCTTCTTTCGTCCAGATGATCATGTCTGCATATGGATCGAGGGTTTGCACGTGCCAGGGGTCTTTGTTCAGCGTGGCGGTGATCACTTTCTGCCCGGCGTCGGCGAGCATTTTCATCTGCGGTTTCATGGCTTCGAAGTGTGCATCGCTCCACAGGGGCAGGTTATTGATACGGGCCACGGCGGAGGGGTGTTGCCATTGGTCGAGATGGAATTTCCAGGCGGAGGCCGGCGGCAGTACGAGGTCGATCACATCCAGGGAAATGCTCAGTTCCTGTTTTTTTCCTTTGTCGGACGTGATGGAGACTTTGGAGGAATAGGTGCCTTTGTCTGCGTCCGCTGGCACGTTTATCGTGATCCAGACCGGGCGGGTTTTGTTTTTTTCGAGGCTGAAGGCAGACAGATCGTCCAGCATATCGGGCGAAAGCGAAGCCGGGAAGTCGCCGTTCTTGCGGTAGCCGCAACCCGGGCCGTATTCGTCGGTCATCACGTACCTTTCGAACCGCGCATATCCGATGGGCCCGAGTTTCTGGCCGTTCCTGTCGATGAAATCGCCCACCTGTACTTTTACATTGGAGATGGAATCGCCCGTCCATAGTACGATCTGCGCGGAAATACGCTCGCCTTTCCAGCCTTTCAGTTTGATGGCGCGGGTGGTTTTGACCGCGGGCACTTCCGATTTGGCATAGCGCTTGTCGAGCGAGGCGAAAGAGCTGTGCAGTCCGGATTTTACGGAATGCCAGGCTGCATCGTTGACCTTGACGGGGTCCGGAGCTTCGATAAATGTTTGTCCCCTATCCCACTGCTGCTGGCTGTAACCTGCTGTGGCGACCGCTGTGAGGGCGCCGAAGCAAATGAAACGGTACATCTGTCGTCTTGCGTTCATTAGATTAAATTGGTAAGTAATTGGATGAAGTTTCGTTTAAAGCTAGTAAAACTTGCTTTTTATTGCAATTCATTTCGATTGACGGCAAGATTTTGCCGATGGGGACATCGACAGCGGATTTGCCGGTATCGGAACCGCAGGTGCGTTGGGTCGTATCCTCCTTTATAATCACCAGTAGGGCCGTGTAGGCGCGGATAAACGAAAGGCGCCGCCGGATGGCCTGCATAAAACGATGTAGGTCTTCATCGAAATAAGCCAGTGCTTTCACATGCGTGATGCCCCGCCACAATTTGAAGGTGAACGTGAATTGCTGGGGAACTTCTTCCACCCAACGTTTCACCGTGCCCGCCAGGGGAATGGTGTAAAACGGACGGTTGATTTCGATACCGTTGAAGAGGGAGCCGTAATAAGGCTGGTTTGTAGGAAATGCAGCAAAAAAGGTTCCGGCATGATCTGAATTCAAGGAATCAACGCCTCCAGCCCGGGCCTGTTCATCAACCCCAGGTAGACCGTCCTGTCGATCGTTTCCATGGCCCCGCCGCTGCTTCTGCGGAATTGCCGGCCGTTGAGGAAGGGGAATATCATGGCCAGCGTATCGTCCGGCATCCCGCGGATCGCTTCCTGCACCACGGTATCGATTGTAGTGCCGGGCCGTTCGTTTTGCAGGAAAGCCCAGGCATGGTGGTCTTCCACCATGAATATATCCCGCAACAGGCGGCTCACGTGCATCCGCTGGTCTGCCCGCAACAGGAGCCCTGTAAATGTATTCGTGGCATCCATAATGAAGGTGTGTGTGGATTCCTGCTCATATTGCCCCCGATCATTGAAACCGGTCAGCCGGCTCAGTGTAAACGTGCCGGCCGTGGCGTAAATGCTGGAGCGGAGCTGCGGGTCGTCGGCCGTCATGATCTGGTCGTTCTGCGGCTCGAAGAAAACGTAGGAGTGAATATCGGCGGGGTTATCGGCGATCTGTACGGCGTTGAAGGCATGTCCCGGAACAGTGGCGATGAAGATGGGAATGTGGAACTTCTGCGGCACGGTGCCCACGTCTATCCGCGCGAGCGACGACATCCGCGCCGTCGTTGCATCGTCCATCCGGGCGGCCGATGTGTACCGGGCGTACATCTGCGTGGCAAAGCCCTGGCAAACGTTCTCGAAAGTCTGCAGCGCTGTGGCCGTTGCATCGCAGCTCCCGCCAGAACTGGCGCCCCCGGTCCGGTACGGACGGCAGTTCGTCTGGTCGAAATGAAGGATGAAACGGAGGAAATTGATCTTCGTGGAAGGACTGTTCAACTCGGGCCAGATGGGCCGGCTGTCTTGCCAGGCCTGCACGGTCGCGGAATAGTTGGGGGAAGTCCAGGCGTCGTGGTTCAGCACGTATACGGGGTCGCTCAAATGATAAACGATCTCTGCGGTGGAAAGCCCGTCTTCGTCCGTTAACCCGTGCGAGCGGCGGTATTCTTCCGCAATACCTTCATGCATGGTGCCGGTATCTTCCGGAACGCGTTGCAGCAATTGGGCTTGTGGCGCAACAGGCGCGGCGGGCGCGAAAAAGGATGTGCCTGCAGCGGGGAAAAACGGTGCGGGCGTTTTGGGTTGAACCTGCGGTGTAGCGGTGGAGGGGTTGTTTTTCATGTCATGAACGATGGATGGAAAGAAATACCGGGGCTTGATCCTGCCTGTTTGGAAATGGGGCTTGCTATCGGGGCTGCAACGCACAAAGATTACGAAATTTCGGGCAAGCGGCCAAATCGGCTGCGGCGATACGGCAGATTTCCTACATTTGATAATCACCTCACTAACCCTCGAACTATGGAACAGGTTGAAAAAGAAATCACCGGCATGATCGGCCAGAGCAACGAACAGGTAAGGAAGCTCCACGATATCGTGCAGAAAACGATGGAAGAAGAAGAACTGATCGTCAATAACCTGCTGCATCCGCCGAAGGAAACCCTCTCCCGCGGGCAACGGATTTCCGACAAGGTAGCCCGCTTCGGCGGCAGTTGGGCGTTCATCTCCTCCTTTGCGGTGATTTTGGTGGTTTGGGTGCTCTTTAACGTGCTCAGCCCGCTGTCCGACCGGTTCGATCCCTACCCTTTCATCCTCATGAACCTCGTGCTGTCGTGCATCGCGGCGCTGCAGGCGCCCATCATCATGATGAGCCAGAACCGTCAGGAGGAGAAAGACCGCATGCGGAATGAGAACGATTACCTGGTGAACCTGAAAGCCGAACTGGAAATCCGCAGCCTGCACCAGAAGCTCGACATCCTCCTGGAAGAACAGGTGCAGGAGCTTTACAAGTCGCAGGAAGCGCAACTCGTGCTGCTGAAAGAATTAATGACGAAAGTAGAAAAGCTGGAAGCGAAATCGCGCTAGCAGTCCGGGTTTGAAGTGATCATGTCGCAAAGGATCTGCATGTCGGCCGAAGTCACCCAGCCCGGAGGTTCCTGGAACCCGCATTCCCAGGCGGCCGCGTTTTTCCTTAAAGAAGCAACGTAAAAATTATCGATCAGCAGGAACCAAAGCCCGCCCGTCCCGGAAACTTCCTTGAGTTCCACGGTTTTGATCTCATGTCCGAAAGTAGCTGAAAAACGAATGACCGTCATGGGCCAAAAGTGCTGAAAACACTGGGGTTTTCAGCTGGCCTTCAGCCCATCACGGTCCATATTTTCTCCACAGATGTTTAGAACGTCGGCGGCGTGGGGTCCAGGTTGGAATCCAGGAAATCCGTCACCATGGGGATCAGCCAGCCGGTCCGCTGCATCATCCCGATATGCGTGGTGCCGGGCAGGATCGCGAGGCGAGATTGGGGCAGGCCGTACATGTCGCCCATCTTGCCGCCGCCTTTGGCTTTGAACAGCTCGATCGCATGTTCGTAACGGATCCCGTCTGCATCGCCGATCACGAAAAACAGCGGGGCTTTAATGTTTTTCACGTCTTTACTCCAGTCGTAGGAAGTCAGATCGGGGCTCATCACTTTATCGACGTACGCCGGGAATTTGGCGGGATCGTTGCCGTTAGCGAGGTATTGCTGCTCGATGGGGCTGCCTTTGAAAATATCCGCGTTCATGGTCGCGAAGCTCGCTTCTACATCGGGCCACCAGCCGTCGTGCGCATAAGAGCCAGACAAAACGATGAGCCGGCGCACCTGTTCCGGGTGACGCACGGCCAGCTGGAAAGCTACGCCGCCGCCCATGCTGTATCCGAGCACGTCCGCGCTATCGATTTTCAGGTGTTTGAGCAGCCCGGAAACATCGTCTGCCATGTTTTCGTAGTTAAATGCCCGGTCTGTGTCTTTCGTGCGGCCGTGCCCCTGCATTTCCGCGGCGATCACTTTCCGGCCTTTCAGCATGGGGATCATCTGCGACCAGTTGAGCGGGATGGTCATAAAGGAGCCGTGGAGCAGCACGATGGGCTTCCCTTCGCCATATACTTCGTAATAGAGTTTGATCCCGTTGACGTCCGCAAAACCACTGTCTGAGGGTTTGAGCGGCTGTTGATCGGTGGCGGGACCTTTGGATACGCCGGCCGGGTTTTCTTTAGTGGCCTGTTGGCAGGAAACGGCCGCTACCGTGAGGATGAGGACGATGCGGGCCAGGATGTGCTTGTTCATATAGTTTCGTTTAAATGATGCAACAAAACTCGTGAACTATCTCCTATTGGTTACTGTGCAGATGCGACAATTACCGGGGTTGAAAACGACAGCTTTATTTGAAGTCCCTCGACCCTGGGAACACCTTCCCTTTCGGCCGTTCTTCCCCGCCGCCGTCGTATACACGTTTGCCGGATTTCGATAATCCCGCCAGCATTTTGCTAATGTCATGCGCCGCGCTTACCACGATGTGCATCACTTTTTGCTCCCGCTGCACTTTCCCTTCGATCAGCAATAAATCCGCCTGCAAAATTGCATGCCTGAACTTTTCGAAAACGGTTTCATAAACGATGAGGTTGCAGCTTCCCGATTCATCTTCGAGTGTAATGAACGTGACGTTTTTGGCAGTGGGCGGGCGCTGGCGTACCAGCACCAGGCCCGCCAGCTTAACGAAGGCGCCCTGGCCCAGGGCGCCGAGCGCGGCGGAGGTGACGGCGCCCAGCATCTCCAGCCGCGGGCGTAAAAAGTTCAGCGGATGGGCTTTGAGGGAAAGCGAGGTGGTGGCGTAATCCTGCACCACGTGCTGGGCGTCGGTCATCAGCGGCAGCGACAGTTGCGATTCCGGTTTCGTTTCTACGGCCTGACCGGCGAACATGCCCGTTGGCCGGTCTGTCAACGCCGCGGCTTCCCACAGCGCCCGCCTCCGGTCGATGCCGACAGACCGGAACGCGTCGGCTTCGGCGAGCTTTTCGATCATGGCCTGGCTTACGCCTGCGTCCCGTAGTTGTGAAACGCGCTGATAGCCGGTTTTGCGGTGCGCTACCATTACTTCCATCTCCGCCTGCTGCACGCCTTTCACCTGCCGGAGGCCCAGGCGCATGGCATGGTATTTTCCGTTGGAGGGCTCAAGGGTATTGTCCCATTCGGAGATATTCACGTCAACAGGCAGCACCTCTACCCCATGCCGTTTCGCATCGGCGACGATCTGGGCGGGCGCGTAAAAACCCATGGGCTGGGCGTTGAGCAAAGCACAGGCGAACACATCCGGGTAATGGCATTTGATCCAGGCTGAAATGTAAACCAGCAGCGCGAAAGATGCGGCATGGCTTTCCGGGAACCCATAGCTCCCGAACCCTTTCAACTGCTCGAAGATATTTTGCGCAAATTCGCGGTCGTACCCGCGGGAAGTCATCCCTTCCACCAATTTCTTTTCAAACTTGAATAACGTTCCGTTCACCTTGAAACTGGCCATACTGCGGCGCAACAGGTCTGCCTCCTCTGCCGTGAACCCCGCCGCCACGATGGCGATTTTCATGGCCTGTTCCTGGAAGAGCGGGATGCCGAGAGTACGCCCCAAAATCTGCTCCAGCTCCGGCGACGGATAGCTGACCGGCTCCAGGCCCATGCGCCTCCGCAGATACGGATGTACCATGTTGCCCTGGATGGGCCCGGGCCGTACGATCGCTACTTCCACCACGAGGTCGTAGAATGTTTTAGGCGCCAGCCGGGGGAGCATCGACATCTGCGCACGGCTTTCGATCTGGAAAACCCCGATCGTATCCGCCGCACTGATCATTTTGTATACCGCCGGATCGTCTTGCGGAACAGTGGCCAGCGTGAGGTCCTGTCCATAATGTGCTTTCAGCAGCTGGAACGATTTACGGATGCAGGTCAGCATCCCCAGCGCCAGCACATCCACCTTCACGAAACCCAGCTCATCGATATCGTCTTTGTTCCATTCGATGTTGCTGCGGTTTTCCATGCGCGCCGGGAAAACGGGACAGAGGTCAGACAGCCTGCCGTCCGTGATCACGAACCCGCCGACGTGCTGGCCCAATTGCCGCGGAAAACCGACATACTGCCGGGTAATGGCGAGCACTTTCTGCAGATGCGGGTCTTTGGCGTTGAGGCCCAGTTCCTTCATCGCCACTTCACCGGCATGTTCGTCATCTTCTTCATGGACGAGGCCGCCGAGCTTGCCGGTCGTTTCCGTGGAAAGTCCCATCGCCTTGCCCACATCGAGAATGGCGCCTTTGGTGCGTTGTTGGGTAACGGTAGCGATGATGGCGGCCCTGTGCCGGCCGTATTTGTTGTAGAGGTATTGGATCACTTCTTCCCGCCGCTCGTGCTCGATGTCGAGATCGATATCGGGCGGTTCGCGGCGGGCGGCGGATGCGAAGCGTTCGAACAGCAGGGAGAATTTGGTAGGGTCGACGGACGTAATGCCCGTTACGAAACAAACGGTGGAATTGGCCGCCGATCCCCGCCCCTGACAAAGGATTTCATTCGCTTTGCAATACCGGACCACATCGTACACGGTGAGGAAAAACGGTGCATATTCCATTTTTTCGATGAAATCCAGCTCCTTCCGGATGTCGGTCTGGATTTGTTGGGGGATGATTTGTCCATACCGTTCATGCGCGCCCTCCCAGGCCAGCACTTCCAGTTCCGCTTGCGGGGAACGCCCTTCCCGCGTGATTTCCCGGGGATATACGTAAGTGAGCTGGTCGAGTGAAAAGCGCGCCGCCTCCGCGATCTCCTGCGTCCGCGCAATGGCGTCGGGGTATTGGCGGAACAGGCGCTCCATCTCATGCGAAGCCTTCAGATGCCGCTCCGCGTTGGGATGCAGCAGGTAGCCCGCCGTAGCGATGGTACATTTGTTACGGATACAGGTCAGCACGTCCTGCAACTGGCGCCTTTCGGCAATATGGTAATGTACGTCGTTCGTAGCCACCATAGGCGCTTTGAAGCGTTCCGCCAATTGCTGGATGCGGAAAATCCGCTTGCGGTCGTTTCCCATATAACCATGGCTGGCCGCAATGTAGAGCTGATCGCCGAGGAGATCGTGGTAATCGCCCATTTGCTGTTCGAAAACGGGATCGAAGGTGTAGGAGCGGTTGAGGGTGGCCGGGGGAATAACGATGAAACGGCTTCCCTTCGCATATTTTGTCAGGTCCGACCGCGAAATATCACATCTCCCCTTTTCTGCGCGCATGTTCCCGGTAGACAGCAGCGTTGAAATATTGCCGTAGGCTGCTGCGTCCGTCGGAAATGCCAGCAGGCTGGGCCCGTCCGTCAGGTTGAGCCTGCAGCCCACGATGAGCCGGATGCCGAAAGCCTTCGCAGCCGTATGCGCCCGCACGATGCCGGCCATGGTATTGTGGTCGGTAATAGCGAGCGCGCCATACTTCAGGATCGCCGATTCTTCCACCAGTTCATCGGGGTGGCTGGCCCCCTGCAGGAAGGAGAAGTTGCTGGTGACTTGTAATTCCGTATATGCCATACCGTTATTTTTTCGATTCAGGGGAAATAACCATGGACGAACCACCCGGCGGGTTTTTCAGGATCGTAATGCCCCAGCCGGAAAATCCAGAAGCGCCGGCCTTCCTGGTCTTCCACGATGTAGTAATCACGGTGTTCGCCGGCGTCTGTCCACCACGCCCGTTCGATGCGTTCCGGTCCGTCGGCATTTTTGATGGTGTGGATTTTTCCGTTCATGATGAAGAGCATGGGCGGATAATCCGGGATCGGGGCGGTGACGGTGATGGGCTGGGGTTTTGCGAGCAGGGAAACCGGGCGCAGTTTTTCCGGCCAGGGGATGGATGGATTGTCGGTCAGACTGTCGGTAACCCGGAACGATTGTTCCGGCCAATGCTGCGCTTGCGGCATGTACCGGCGGATGACGCTGGGCCCGAGCTTGGCGGAAACCCTGTCCAGCATTTCAGCGATCGCCACATCCTGCAAGCCGCCGTTGCTGCGCCATATCCCTTCCTGGGTGGAGGCTACGGGTTGTACGCGTTCGGCTTGCAATACGAAGGTTTCGATGCCGGGGCCTGGCTCCAGTTGCGGGATGCGGATGGAAAACAGGTGCAGCAGGTGCGCGGCATGGCTGGAAGCATGATTGCTGGTGATTTGGATGGAAACGGTTTTGCCGTCGATGCGGTAGCCCAGCAGCGTAGCTTTCCGGAGGCCCTGACCTTCGGCCTGGAGGCGCGCGCAAAGGTGTTCGAGCAGGCGCTCCAGTGCAATGGTGACGCCGGTGGCGGTCATGATTGGCTCCAGGCACGGGAGGCGCTCGTTGTAAGGAACAGGTGGCTGGATGTAAGTCAGCGGTTCCTCCCCGTACCCCAGCGCCTGGTCGATCCGGGTGAGCAGCAACGGTCCGAACCGGCGGCGGAGCATGGGGCGCGGCATTTTGATGAAATCTTCGATCCGCTCCAGGCCCAGTTGATAGAGGCGGTTTACGGTGTGCTGCTGGAGGCGCAATGCAGCGGGGGGCAAACCGCTCAAAGCTTTGAGCTGATCGCCGTTGGGAATGATCTGTCCGGCGGTGCCGAAACGCGCTATCGCCCAGGCGCTCCCGGGCGCAGGCGCCATGCCCGCGTTCAGGATGTACCCGAATGCGGTGAGTTTTTCCATCAAATCAGCAAGGTAAGCCGCTTCCCCGCCCCACAGATGCGCACACCCGGTCACGTTCATCAACAGTCCATCGGGCGCGTCCAGGGCCACGGCAGGCGTGAACCGCAGGCACCAGTTGGCGATTTTCCGGAGGATGTGCGTTTCCTGGTTTTCGGGCAATTCGAAATCCTGCAGCCCGTTCACCCGTGCCCGCGCATCGGTGAGCAGCATGCCGGGCGCAATGCCGGCGGATTGCGCAGCGGCACTGGCATGGGAAACCATGTTCCTGCCCCTGTCTTTGGTGGTGAATACGAAGGCTGTTCCCGCGAGCGCGGGGGTGCGGATGGCCTTCCAGTCCGTCAGGAGGTGACGGAACCATATTGAAACGTACCGCTGTTCCATGCTACCCGATTTTTCTCCATTCGGCTGCGGTGGCCGGTGTTTGGGCCGGAGGAAGGATGTGCAATGTTTCGGGCGACCATTCCATTTCCCACATCCCGGTTTTGCCGCCTCTCATTTTAAGGAGTTCCACTTTCCAGCGGGCGTGCCCGACGCCGGGGAGGCCGGCAGTAGGTGTGCTGGGCAGGGAGGAAATGTGCCATCGCGAAACGCAGGAGTTTTGTACGAGCGGGCTGCCGTGGGGGCGTAATACCAGGCCGGTGACTTTGCTTTTCTCCACCGCGAGTTGTAACCGGCGGGAGGCGGTGAAATCGAGGTCGCGGACTTCTCCGACCACGGCGGCCAGCTGATAGCAACGAAGGGCTTCTTCCATGGCCCAGAGCGCATCGCGGCCGCTGGCGGCGTCGATAAATAGAATGCGGTCTGGCTCGATGCCGTAGCCGGCCAGCGCGGGCGGGAATAAGGTGCGGTGTGTGGAGACCCAGGCGGAAACGGTGCCCCTGCGCATGAGGTGGCTCAGTAGATAACAGGCGAAGCCGCTGGTGGCGGACATGGGTGATTCGGCAGTTGTTAGTTCATGAATTACTCCGGTCGGGAAAACGCCTTGCGGGAAAACATGGCTGATAGCGCCGAGACCAAAATCTTCCGGGATTTCGGTGGTGGCTGCCTTTAAGCCCTGGAGCCGGAGGATCTCCCTCCGCAAATCCTGGATGATATCGTGTTTTGCCGGTCCCATGCGCCAATGATCACTTACGTGATTCTTTAGCAAAAATACTAAAAATATTAGCAATTCAAAGTTGTTTGCAGAAATTGGGCTTTGACCCAGCAGTAGCTTCAGTTGATTCGAAAATCCCGGGTTTATGAAGATTTTATCCGTTAATCTCCCCTTTTGTCACCGGAAAATATTATCTTAGTAACAAAGATATTAATTCAATAAGATAAAATATGGAAACAGGCGATATCTCCTTCCTCCGGAAACTCAGCCAGCACTTCGCTTTTTCGTCGATCCAGCTGCACGAAGCAGTGGCCCGTAAAGCGGGTCTATCGGGGACGGACCATAAGTACCTGGGCTTCCTCATCCAGAAAGGGCAAATGACGGCCGGCGAGCTTGCTGCCCTTACCGGGCTCACCACGGGCGCCGTAACGGGTCTGATCGACCGGTTCGAAAAAAGAAAACTGGTGAAGCGGCGCTTCGCGGAAAATGACCGCCGTAAAGTGATCATCGAGCCCGTCACCCAAAAAATACAGCAGCTCCTGGAGCCCCTCTACCGGGATTTTCGCCAGGAATCCACGGCGCTCCTGGCTTCATTTTCGGAAGCGGAACAGCAGGTCATCGCAACGTATTTCGAAAAGGCGATCGCGCTTATGGAATCCACCACGCAATCGCTCAATCATCCACCTACCAAAACCCAACAAACAAATGGAAAGTAACCTTCTCGATTTGCAGGATGCGAACGCTTCCATGGTTTCCCTGGCCGGCGGCAAAGGCGCCAACCTCGGGGAATTGGGAAAAATT
Organism: Chitinophaga rhizosphaerae; assembly: GCF_003958645.1. Lineage (GTDB taxonomy): Bacteria > Bacteroidota > Bacteroidia > Chitinophagales > Chitinophagaceae > Chitinophaga > Chitinophaga rhizosphaerae. The sequence continues at coordinate 581,608 of NZ_RXLO01000001.1, read as the reverse complement.
GAAGGGCTCCGCGTGCCGCGGGGCTTTTGTGTCACAACGGAAGCCTTCCGATCCCTCATCGCCGGACATACAGATATCCAAATGGAAATTGCGGCACTCGAACGCGCCCGACCCGGCGACCACCCGTCCATCGCCCGCATCAGCGCCGCGATACGTTCATCCATCGAAACCGCACCGCTATCTGAACAGCTTATCGCTGCGATAACAAAAAAACTGGCGGATTACAGCGAAGGAACAGCCTTCGCCATACGGTCCAGCGCAACGGCGGAAGACCTTCCCACGGCGTCTTTCGCGGGGCAGCAAGACACGTTCCTCAACATCTCCGGCATGGGAAACATCCTTGCGAACATCCGCAAATGCTGGGCTTCGCTGTTTACGGAAAGGGCTGCCGTTTACCGGATACAGCACGGATTCGGTCACCGGAAAGTGTTGCTGGCGGTAGTTGTACAGGAAATGATCTTCCCGGAAGTATCGGGGATCATGTTCACGGCTGATCCGGTGTCCGGAAACAGGAAAGTAGTGTCTATCGACGCGGGTTTCGGCCTGGGCGAAGCCCTCGTTGGCGGAAAAGTGAACCCGGATGTGTACAAGGTAAGGGATGGGCGGATCCTGGAAAAGCATATTGCCGCCAAGCAACTGGGGATTTTCGCTGTGGAAAACGGCGGCACCGAAGAACGGCCGATCGCTCCGGAACGCCAGCGGGAACAGGCTTTGACCGACGATGAAATCGGGGAACTGGCGCGCACGGGCAAACGGATCGAAGCGCATTTTAAAGCACCGCAGGACATCGAATGGTGTTTGTCTGACGGGAAATGCTACATCGTGCAAAGCCGGCCCATCACCACGCTGTACCCGGTCCCGGAAGAAAACGACGACGCAAATCGCGTGTATCTATCTACCGGCCACCAGCAAATGATGACCGACGCGATGAAACCCCTCGGCATATCGTTCTTCATGCAAACCGCCGGGAGGCCCATGGCCACGGCCGGCGGCAGGATTTTCGTGGATGTGATGCCCGAGCTGGCCTCGCCCCGGCGTGCATTCATGCTCAACCTTTTCGGGAAATCCGACCCCCTCATGCGCGACGCCCTTCAATCCCTCATCGACCGCGGCAATTTCATCCCCGGTCCCGAAAGCGAACCCCTCCCCGCTCCCGGCCCCGGCATCCAGCCGCCCGATTACGAAACGCTAAACACCTACGATCCGGCGATCGTAACGGCGCTCATGGAAAGCGGGAACAAAGCCATCGCCGAACTGGCGGAAACGATCAGTACGAAATCCGGTGTGGAGCTGATCGATTTTATCGTGGAAGACAGCCGCCGGGCGAAAGAGCGCCGCTCCGCCCCTGATTTTTTCGGTGTCGTGATGACGGGTATGAACGCCACGCACTGGATCAACGACCATATAAAAGAATGGCTCGGGGAAACGAACGTGGCCGATATGCTCACCCAATCCGTCCCCAACAACATCACTTCCGAAATGGGGCTGGCCCTGATGGACGTGGCCGACACGATCCGCCCTTTTCCGGCAATTGTCGGCTACCTCGAAAAAGGACGGCTGGACGGATTTCCCGATTCCCTTTTACAGCTTGAAGGCGGTGCCGGGGTACACGAAGCACTCTTAGCTTTCCTGGAAACCTACGGCATGCGGTGCCCCGGCGAAATCGACATCACCAGGCCCCGCTGGCACGAGCATCCCGCAGCGCTGGTCCCGATCCTGCTTGGCAACGTCCGCGCTTTTACCCACGGCGCCGCACGCCAAAAGTTCGAACAGGGCCGCCGGGAAGCGGAAGACACGGAGCGGCGCCTCCTCCAAAAACTGCGTACTTTGCCCGACGGCGACAGGAAAGCTGCCGAAACGCATCGTATGATCCGCCTCATGCGCAACCTCATCGGCTTCCGGGAATACCCGAAATACACCATCGTAAGCCATTATTCCCTGTATAAGAAAGCATTGCTGAAAGAAGCGGAGAAGCTGGTGCAGGCGCAGGTTTTAGCTGAAAAAGAAGATATTTTCTATTGTTCGCTGGAAGAAATCCGGGAACTCATCCGCACCCGTCGATTCGACAAACAGCTTCTCCGGAAAAGAAAGGACGATTTTATCGCTTACGAAAAACTTATGCCGCCCCGCGTTATCACTTCCGAAGGCGAAGTACTGACCGGCAATTACCGTCGCGAAAATCTCCCTGCAGGCGCCATCGCCGGATTGCCGGTGTCTTCCGGCATCATCGAAGGCCGCGCCCGCGTGGTCCTCGATATGGAAGCCGCCGTCCTCGAACCGGGAGACATTCTCGTTACCACGTTCACCGACCCCAGCTGGACGCCCCTGTTCGTCGCCATCAGCGGCCTCGTCACCGAAGTAGGCGGGCTCATGACCCATGGCGCCGTCATCGCCCGGGAATATGGATTGCCGGCCGTGGTGGGCGTAGACAATGCTACCCGCCTAATTGCCGACGGGCAGCGGATCCGCGTGAACGGAACGGACGGGTTTATCGAGATGCTGTAAACGGTGTTTCCCTTTCTTGCGGAGATATTTGATCAGCTCGCCGGGTAAATCGGTTTGCACGATGCCGGTGCGGGGAAAGGATTGGAAGAACCTGTCGAACCCTGCGCCTGGTTGTGCCTGTTCCGCTTTATCGAAATCGCCCAGCGCGTTCATCCATACACGCGCGCCGGTGGCGCGGACGCTGTCTGCCAGGCGGTCGGAATAGAAGGTCTCGTCGAGATGCAGCGCCGGAAACTTGCCATATCCCAGCGTTTCATGCGTGCTCGCCGCATCGCGGACGCGCGGCATGATGGGGATGGAAGCGTCGTGCGCGCGCAGGATGGCCGCATCGGGGTGGTCGTACAGGAAGAAAAGAACATATGGCGCCATGCCGGTTTTATGGATGAGGACGAAGCAGTCTTTCGCAGCGCCGGTCCCGTCTACCTTAAAATCCACATCTACCAGTATTTTGCCTTTCGCGGCCAGCAATGCCTCGCGGAAAGTGGGGATGCGTTCTTTCGTCGGCCGACCATTATGGAGCAGCGGGAATTTTTGCAGTTCGGCAAGCGTGTAGTCGGCCACGGAGCCCGGCTGGCCGGTGGTGCGCGTAATGGTGCGGTCGTGCATCAACACGAAAACGCTGTCTTTCGTGCGCTGTACATCCAGTTCGGCGATATCGACCCCGAGCCGGATGGCTTCCCGGATCGCCGGGATGGAATTTTCGGGAAAGTGCGTATGTGCGGCACGGTGGGCGGCTACCAGCACGTGGTTTGGGTTTTTCTTGAAATCTTTCAGGATGCTGTCTGCACGGGATGTCTGTGCGTTGGCGGTATAGGCGGCGAAAAGTGCCACCAGGGAAAAGAGGATCGTTTTCATGATAGCGCGAAGCATTGTTTCTCTTCCCAAGATGCGGAACTTTTTCGGGAAAGTTTTGCCGGGAAATGTTTATTTCCTGTTAAGATTCATGACCGGCCGCGTTTTGCAGCTCCAGCCGGTATTGCCGGGGGCTGACGCCCTTTCTCTGTTTGAAGAACTTATTAAGGTGGCTTTCGTCGTTAAACCCCAGTTCATGCACGATCTCGTTGATCCGCCGGTCGCTGTGGCGGAGGCGGTGCTCGATGAGCGTGAGTTTGTAATTGGCGGTGTAGGATTGCAGCGTTTCGTTGCAGTGCTTCCTGAAGTATTTCCCCAGGTAATTTTCCGACATCCCGAAATGCTGTGCGATGGCCGCGGTGCGCAGGGCTTCCGGCTCGTAGATATGTTGCTGGATGTAGCCGATGATATCCTGGATTTTCTCTTCCGAATTGGCGTCCACCTTTTCGGGGAGGTATTTGGCGATGTTCCTGGCTACCAGCAAAATGATGCTGTTGACGAGCTGGTGGATGATTTCGCGGTCGTACAGGTCCTGGTTCACGGACTCGCGGATGATGCCCTCGATCATGGGGCGGATGAGCTGCTTGTCGGCCAGGTTTTTCAGAATGCAACCGGGTTTGTGGTTGGCGTTTTGCAGGATGAACTCCAGCCGCCGGATGTTTTCCGTGGCGAGGGCGTTCGTTTTGAGGTAGATATTGCTGAACCGGAGGAAGAAAAACGTGGTGGTAGACGCGATGTCTATCCGGCTGCGATCTTGCGGGGTGATGAGGAACATATGATTGGCGCCGTAATCGAATGTATGCTGGTTGATGCAATGCCGGCCCGTTCCGGACAGGATATATACCAGTTCGAAAAAGTGCTTGTTGGGCATCAATACCGGCATTTCATCCAGCGTTTCCACCTGGAAAGCGTAAGGCCCGTATAATTGTTGTGTGCGCATGGAGCGAAATTATACAATATTATGGTAGAATAGTACTGATAAACATCATGTTTACTGGTATAAATTTGCTTAAAATAACTAGCACACATGAAAGCCATAGGATTCAGGCAATCGTTGCCCATTACCGGGACAGACAGTTTCATCGAATTCGAAACCGATAAACCGGTGCCCTCCGGCCGGCAACTCCTCGTGAAGATTGTCGCGGCCTCCGTGAACCCGGTCGATTATAAAGTACGCCGCAATGCCGCCAAAGACCAGCCCTTACCCGTACCGAAGATCATCGGCTGGGACGCGTACGGTGTGGTAGAAGCCGTTGGCGAGGCGGCGTCGCTCTTCCAGCCGGGAGATGCCGTGTATTATGCCGGAGACATCCGCAAGCCCGGCAGCAACGCCGAATACCAGCTTGTGGACGAAAGGATCGTGGGGAAAGCGCCGGCGCGGCTTGGTGCTGCGGAGGCCGCCGCCATTCCCCTTACCGCGCTAACGGCCTGGGAATTGCTGTTCGACCGCATGGGGATCGGCGGGCGCGACAAAGGCAAAACCATCCTCTTCATCGGCGGCGCCGGCGGCGTGGGGTCCATCGCCATCCAGCTGGCAAAAAAAATCGCCGGTCTCAACGTGATCGCTACCGCGTCCCGGCCGGAATCGGCTGAATGGTGCCGGAAGATGGGCGCCGATGTGGTGGTAGACCATTCGGATCTTGTGGGAGCCGTTCGGGCGGCGGGTTTTCAGCATGTCGACATCATTGTGGACCTGGTAGACCTCATCCGTTACTGGGAGCCCATGGCCGAGCTCATCGTGCCGCAGGGCCGCATCGGGTCCATCAGCGACCCGGCCGAAGGGGTCGATATCCGCAAGCTGAAAGGCAAATCCGTGAGCTTCCATTGGGAATTAATGTTCACCCGCGCCAATTTCGAAACGCCCGATATGCAGGCGCAGCACGACATCCTCACCAAAGTGGCGGCGCTGCTGGACGAAGGCACCCTCCTGCCCACGCTCACCGAAACGCTTCCGGGCCTCACTGCCGCCAACTTCAAAAAAGCGCACCGGCAGCTCGAAAGCGGGCGCACCATCGGAAAAATCGTCATTCAATACTGATACCTGCAACGAACAAGTTCAGAAAGCCGCAGGGGCCCGCCGGCCCTGCGGCTTTTCTTATCCAGCCCCGTCCCGATTTTCCCGGCGATTGTTTTCTACCCAAACATCGGTATTTTTAACCTCCGATCATTAAAACCATGCAGCACCCGGGATCATGTACCGGGGCCATCATTTTGCAGCAGCCCGACTATATGAAAACAAGCTTTTTCACTTTTCTTTTAACCCTTGCCGCCTTCGCCGCTGCGGCGCAGCCGGTGGTGAACGAAACTCGGTATGTGGACAGTCTGCTCCAGCTGGAGAAGAACGGTGCGGACGACAGTATCCGCGCCTGTGCCAGCTTCCTGTTGTCCGACTTCTGGTCGTATTCGGATACCGCCCGTTCCCGCCGGCACCTGGAACTGGGGAAACGCCTCGCTGGCCAGCATGGTTACCTCCAGGCCATGGGCATCTTTTTCGAAGCGGGGTTCTACTTCGACCTGGACTACGACCGGGCGCTGGCGCTGTATGAAGCATCCGCCAACCGGTTCAGCCAGTTTCCGACGAAAGAAAGCTACGTGTACCAGGCCAGGGCATGGCGGAACATGGGGGCAATTTATCAGCGGAAAGACAATGAATCCGAAATGGTGCATCTCATCATCACCAAATCCATCCCCCTGGCAGAAAAAGCGGGCGAGATCGCGCGGGTCGGGAGTTATTATACGGATGTGGGGATGATCTTCATGAATATCCAGGAATACCGGAAGGCGGCGCTTTACTTCGACAAAAGCTTCGAATGTTACGCGAGAAGTTCGCCGAACATGCATGACCGCCTCACGACAACGCTCTACGCCGCCAATAATTATTGTTATATGGACAGCCTTGCGCAGGCCAAAGTGATGATCGACCGCGCGGGGGAGCTGTTGCGGCCATATCCTGCATCCGAGTTCAATATCGATTACCACATCGCCGCCATCAAATATTGCCATGCCGCAAAAGCCTGGGAACAGGGGCTGTTCCACGCGCGCCGCGGCATCCTGCTCGCTGAAAAAATGGATAAAACCTATAAGTCCGCCGAGCTGCGGTTCATGCAGTATAAGATCCAGCACGACATGGGGCATTACGGCGAAGCGTTGGAAACCCTGCAGAAAGCGATCGACGAAATACCCGTGAACCTCGACGGTAACCGGATGCTGTATTTCCAAAGCATGGCAAAAACCTACGAAAAAATGGGCAACATCCCCAAAGCCCATGAATGGCTACAACGCTATAGCGACGAGCGCGACAGCACCTACCCCGAAAAAATGAAGACCGACATCGCCCGGATAGAAACGAAATACAATACCGCCGAAAAGGAAAAACGCATCATCCAGCTGCAGGCCGAAAAACAGGACGCGCTCATGACCCAAAAGAACCAGCGCCTCTGGAACGGGCTGCTGGGCGTTGCGGGGCTGCTGTTGCTGGTGGCAACGCTGTCGCTGATCGTGTTTTACCGTACCAGCAGGAAACAGGCGCGGCAGCAGCTGAAGGAAATTGAACAGCGGCAGGAATTGAAAGTGGCGAATGCATTGCTGGAAGGGGAAGAAAAGGAACGCCGCCGCCTGGCGCGCGATCTGCACGACGGCCTGGGCGGCTCCCTGGCGGGGATCCGCATCAAACTTGCCGGGCAACAAAAGAAGCAGGTAAACGGGCAGCTGGACGAAGTGATGTACCTCCTCGAAGATTCCATGTCCGAACTGCGGCGCATCGCGCATAATATGATGCCGGAAAGCCTCCTGAAAGTAGGCCTCCGGTCGGCCATCACCGACCTGTGCGACGGGCTGGCGAACGAAGACCTGGGTATCGAATTCCAATGGTCGGGGCCCGGCGGCGACCTGCCGCATACCGCGCAGGCCAATATTTACCGCATCGTGCAGGAAGTTTTATCCAACGCGATACGCCATGGCGGGGCGAGCAAAATCCTGCTGCAATGCATCCATGAAGCACATATGTTCTATATCACGGCGGAAGATAACGGCCGCGGGTTCGATAGGAATGCGGCTCCCGGCGGGATCGGGTTGTCGAACATCCGTTCGAGGGTACAGTATATGAAGGGCCGGCTGGACATTGATTCTTCGCCCGGTGCGGGAACGGCAGTCAATATTGAATTACAGGTTGGACAAGGTATTTCGTTTTGAAGCGTTGATGTAATTTTACGGTTATGAGCACCAAATCCTTACAAATAAAAGTTTCGCCGGAGATCGGCAAGGTTTCGGCAAAGTATGTGTCGCCCGCGCACCCGGTTTGCGTGATGACACTGGCGCATGGCGCGGGTGCGGGCATGGACCATCCGTTCATGGAAGCCCTCGCGGAATCGTTGTCCAAAGCCGGCATCGCTACGTTGCGGTTCAATTTCCCGTTTACGGAGCAGCAGAAGAAACGGCCCGATTCGCCGGCGGTGGCGCAGGCTGCCATTGCGGCGGCCATCGAAAAAGCGGGCGCGCTCGCGCCGGGGATCCCCCTGTTCGCCAGCGGCAAATCTTTCGGCGGCAGAATGACGTCCCAATACATTTCCTCCCACCCGGATTCGCCGGTGAAAGGGATCGTTTTCTTCGGGTTCCCGCTACATCCCGCCGGCAAACCCTCCATCGACCGTGCCGAACATCTTCACCAAATCCACATCCCCATGCTGTTCCTGCAAGGTTCGAAAGACACCCTGGCTACCTGGGACATGATCGCGTCCGTCTGCAAATCGCTCTCCACGGCCACGCTCGAGAAATTCGAAGGGGCAGACCATTCGTTCAAAGCCGGCAAAACGGACGTCATTTCGCTGCTGGCCGCCGCCGCCAAAGCATGGACCGTTCAACAGCTATAAACCGTCCCGCCTTTGGTAACAATATCATAACCTGCGGTTTACATCGCGGTCATACATCTTCCCTACTCTTGCGCGGTATAAAACCTATCTGATACATGCGCACGACAATCAAGTACATTTTGCCCATCGCGGCCATGACGGCATTTGCTGCCTGTTCGAAAGACGATGTGAAGAATGACCCCGGTACCGAAATCACCGAAGATCCATCCTCTTTCGCAGAGATCGGGTCTATCGACATCGGCGAATCCGGCGCCGCGGAGATCAGCGCCTTCGATCCCGCCACCAAACGCCTCTTTGTGGTGAAAAACGACGGCACCAACATGATCAAGGTGCTCGACCTCAGCGATCCCTCCAAAATCACCGACCTGAAAAAGGACATCCTCACCAATGGCGGAAACGTGAACAGCCTGGCCGTAAGCAACGGTAAACTGGCCGCGGCCATCGAGGCTACGAATAAAACGCTGGCAGGCCGGGTAGACGTATTCAATACTTCCGACCTCGCCCTCATCAAAACCATCCCCACCGGCGCGCTGCCCGATATGGTCACGTTTTCGCCCGACGGCAAGCTTATCCTGACCGCCAACGAAGGTGAACCCGCTACGGATTATTCCGCCGACCCCGCGGGTTCAGTGACCATCATCAACATGGAAAACAATTACACCGCCACGCACCTCGATTTCAACGGTTTCGCCTCGCAGGAAGCGGTACTTGCGGCGAAAGGTTTCCGCAACTTCGGGCCCGCCGGCAGCACCTTTACCGCCGGCATCGAGCCGGAATACATCACCGTTGCCCCGGATTCCAAAACCGCCTGGGTAACGCTGCAGGAAAACAACGCCATTGCAAAAATCGATCTCGCGTCGAAAACCATTACCGACATTTTTCCGCTGGGATTCAAGGATTACAATACGGACGCCAATGCCGTAGACCTGTCTGACAGTGACGGCGGCATTACCTTCAAAAAATGGCCCGTGAAAGGCATGTATCAGCCCGATGCCATCGCCGTGCTCGTAAGTGGCGGCGTGCCGCACCTGTTCACCGCCAACGAAGGCGACGTCCGGGAATGGGACGCGTATGCCGAAAACAAACGCATCAAATCACTTTCCCTCGACCCTGCCGTATTCCCCGATGCCGCCGCGCTGAAAGCGGATGCCGTGCTCGGCCGCCTCAACGTTACCAAAACCCTCGGCGACGCTAACGGCGACGGGCTGTACGAAGCGCTCTATTCCTTCGGCGCCCGCTCCTTTTCTGTTTGGAACGGCAACACCGGCACCCAACTGTACGACAGCAAAAACGAACTGGACGTGAAAGCCAAAGAAGCCGGCATTTACGCTGATGGCCGCAGCGACGATAAGAGCATCGAGCCGGAAGGCATCGCGCTGGGCATGATGGGCAAGAAAACCGTAGCGTTCGTTGGTATGGAACGTGTGGACGCGGTAGCCGTGTACGATGTGACCAACCCCACCCGGCCGCAATTCCTTAACATCCTGAAAGTAGGCGACGCACCCGAAGGGGTGTTGTTCGTGGCGGCGAAGGATAGTCCAACGAAAAAGAGCCTCCTCATCGTAAGCAGTGAAGACGACGGTGTAGTGAAAGTATTTACACCGAAAAACTGATATCCATCGTTTTATTGACCGAACCGGCCCCGCATTCTTTGCGGGGCTGGTTTTTTATGGGGTGGTCCTGCCGGTTCGGTGACGCCGGGCAGCAGGGAAAGGATGATTGCCTGCAGCCGGAGCGCGTTTTCGCGGATGGTGTTGCCGGATGCCGATAATACGGTAAATTAGCGACCGGGAATAGCGGCACGCCGCTCCCCTGCCCAAAAAAGAATCCTTAAAAAATCCATGCCAATTGCGCAGCTTCTTTTTTCGTAACCCTTTCCTGTTGGCCCTTTCCGTGTTTTTAGGAACGGGGGCCGGAGAAGTATCCGCACAGCGGCCAGGCAACGTTTTTACTTCCGATATCGCTCTTTTCTGGACGGCTTTCGACAGTGTGCATGCCACCCAGGACGCCGGGCGGCAGGTTGAATTGATGCAGGTTTTGTATATCGACAAGGGGACCGCCGGGCTGAAGCGTTTCATGCAGCTGCGGAACTTCGATGCACGAAAGCTGGTGGAAACCATCCGCAAATACCCGAAATTCTGGGCATCCATCCGCCAGAACACCCTACAGGTGCAGCCCCAGGTGCCCGTCATCCAACAATACATCGAAAAATTCCGGGAACTGTACCCGGAACTGCGGCCGGCCAACATGTATTTCTCCATCACCGCCATCCGCGCCGCCGGCGTGGCCATAGATTCCACGGCGCTCATCGGCACGGAAATCACCATGGGCAACAAATACACCGATGTGTCGGAGTTTCCGGATAAACGGCTGGCCAATTTCTTCCAGTCCAAAGAAACGAACAACATCATCCCCGTTTCCGTCCATGAATACGTGCATACCCAGCAGTCTACCGAAGGGAAATCCCTCCTCGGGCAATGCATTTACGAAGGCGCCTGCGATTTTGTGACGGAGCTGGTGACCGGCGAACCGCTGACCCATTCCTATATCCTGTACGGCAAGAAGCATTTGCCCGAACTGAAAGCGCGGTTCCGGAAAGAAATGTATTCCGAAGACTATTCGAACTGGCTGTACAACGGTAATAAAGTAGCCGTGGGCGACCTGGGATATTTCATGGGATACGCCATCAGTAAAGCTTATTATGAACGGTCGGAAGATAAGAAACGCGCCCTCCGCGAGATCATCTCGCTCAATTACGCCGATATCAGGGCGGTGACGGGCTTCCTCAATACTTCCGGGTTTTACGGCGAAGACCTGATTTTGTTACAGGACAAGTAATGTTCCTATGATTCGAAAATCCGCGCCTGTCCCATGACGGGCGGGGATTTTTCATGGGGGGAAATGGCTGTTCAGTGTTGAAGGACGAAAAACGTTGAAAATACACTTATTTGTTTTTATCTTACTTACTGCAACCCAAGCCCGAAAGTTCCATGTCAATACTTTCACATATCCTGGAACACAGGATCATTGCCATTGTGCGCGGCGTGAAGCCGGAAAACGTGCTCCCGCTCGCGGAAGCCATGTATGCCGGCGGGATCCGCCTGCTGGAGGTGACGATGAATTCCGAAGATCCGCTCAACGTTATCCGCGAAGTGTCGTCGAAAATGGACGGCAAAATGATCATCGGCGCCGGCACCGTTCTGGAAGCGCCCACGGCCCGCGAAGCCGCCGCTGCCGGTGCGAAATTCATCCTCTCTCCCATCCTCGAACCGTCCGTGATCGAAACCGCCCGCGAACTGGGGATCGTGAGCATTCCCGGGGCGTACACGGCCACGGAGATTTACGCGGCCTGGAAGCAGGGAGCGGATATGATAAAAGTATTCCCCGCCACGTCTCCCGCTTATATCAAGGATATTTCCGCGCCGTTGCCCAAAATGCGCCTCCTGCCCACGGGCGGCATCACACCCGAAAATATCGGGGAATTCCGGAAGGCGGGCGCAGCCGGTTTCGGCATCGGCAGCGCGCTCGTCAACGCCAATGCTGCCGTTACACCGGCATATCTGCAACAGCTGACGGAAAAATCAAGAAAGCTCGTCCACGCACTACAATCCTGATCCACCATATCGCACGTTATGAAAATCATAAGCTACGAACTCTTCCAGGTACCGCCGCGCTGGCTGTTCCTCAAAATCGAAACGGATGAAGGCATCACGGGATGGGGAGAACCCGTCATCGAAGGGAAAGCCGCTACGGTGAAAACCGCGGTGGACGAGCTGATGGAATACCTCACCGGCAAAGATCCCATGCACATCGAAGATCACTGGAACGTGATGTACCGCGGGGGATTCTATCGCGGCGGGCCCATCCTCATGAGCGCCATCGCCGGAATCGACCAGGCCCTGTGGGACATCAAGGGGAAATTCTACAACGCGCCCGTCTACCAGCTTCTCGGCGGCAAAGCGCGCGACCGCATGAAGGTTTATTCCTGGATCGGCGGCGACCGTCCCAACGAAGTCGGCGAAGCCGCCCGCAAAATGGCGGAGCAGGGATTCCTGGCGGTGAAAATGAACGCCACCGAGGAGATTCAGTATATCGACAGCTACGACAAGATCGACGCCGCCATCCGGCGCATCGCCGCGGTGCGGGAAGCCGGCGGCCCCGGCCTCGGCATCGGGATCGATTTCCACGGGCGGGTCCACAAACCGATGGCAAAAATTCTCGCTAAGGAACTGGAGCCTTTCCGGCCCATGTTCATCGAAGAGCCCGTGCTGCCGGAAAACAACGAAGACCTCCGCGAAATCGCCCGGCACGTGGCTATACCCATCGCTACCGGCGAGCGCATGTTTTCCAGATGGCAGTTCAAATCGTTGCTGATGGATGGTTATGCAGACATTATCCAGCCCGACGTGTCCCACGCCGGCGGCATCACCGAATGCAAAAAGATCATCTCCATGGCGGAAGCGTTCGATGTGGCGGCGGCACCGCATTGTCCGTTGGGCCCCATCGCGCTGGCGGCCTGCCTGCAGGTAGACGCTACCTGCCACAACGCGTTCATCCAGGAACAAAGTCTTGGCATCCATTACAACCAGGGCAGCGATCTGCTCGATTATCTGACTGATAAAACTGTGTTCCAGTACCGGGACGGCTACGTCGATATTCCGTCGAAACCCGGCCTGGGCATCGAAATCAATGAATCTCACGTCAGGAAGATGGCCGAAGAAGGCCACAACTGGCGGAACCCGGTATGGCGGCATACCGACGGCAGTGTGGCGGAATGGTAAACAGCGATGCGTATCCACTTTATGAAAACGATCAATTCCAACGTTACACCCACCAAAATCCGCTACCGCGTGCTGCTGCTCGTGTTCGTCAATGTTGTGATCAACTACATGGACCGGAGCAACCTGGCCGTAGCGGCTTCCGAAATCGACAGGGAGTTCAAATTCACGCCGGTTCAGCTGGGGCTGATTTTCTCGGCTTTCAGCTGGACGTACCTCGCCTTCCAGGTGCCCGGCGGCATTCTCGTGAACCGTTTTGCGCCGAGGGCGCTGTATGCTTTCAGTTTGATCGCATGGTCTTTGGCGACCGTCATGCAGGGATTCGCGCGCGGGTTCGTGACTTTGTTCGGGCTGCGGATGGCCACGGGCGTGTTCGAAGCGCCGGCGTTTCCCATCAACAACCGCGTGGTGAGCAACTGGTTCCCCGACCAGGAGCGCGCTTCGGCGATCGCCGTATATACTTCAGGGCAGTTTTTAGGGCTGGCTTTCCTTATGCCGGTACTTTCCACGGTCCAGCTGGAGTTCGGTTGGCGGGGATTGTTCGTGGTGACGGGTTTGATCGGGATCGTTTGGGGGCTCGTCTGGTGGGTGTGCTACCGCGATCCTTCGGACCATAAAAGCGTGAACGCAGCGGAGCTTGCGCATATCGAACGCGGTGGCGGATTGCTCGATCAGCAGCAGGCCGGCGAAAAGAAAGCCTTCCGGTGGGCGGATCTGAAAGCGGTGTTGTCGTACCGCAAGCTATGGGGCATTTACATCGGTCAATTCGCCGTGAATTCTACGTTGTGGTTCTTCCTCACCTGGTTCCCGAAATACCTGGTAGATTACCGCGGCATGGATTTCATCCAATCGGGATATTGGGCGGCGGTGCCTTACCTGGCGGCTTTCGTGGGGATTTTGTGCTCGGGGTTCCTGTCAGACTGGCTCGTGAAAAAAGGCGTTTCCCCGGCCAAGGCGCGCAAACGCCCCATCATCATCGGGCTGCTCGTTTCCGCCACGATCCTGGGCGCCAATTATGCAGACACACCCGGATGGATCATCTTTTTCATGTCGCTGTCGTTTTTCGGGGTGGGGTTTGCCTCCATCACCTGGATTTTCGTGTCGACATTGGCGCCGAAGCACCTCATCAACCTTACCGGCGGCGTATTCAACTTCATCGGGCAATTGGCGGGGATTGTAGTGCCGATCGTGATCGGGTTGCTGGCGAGCGGCGGTAATTTTGCGCCTGCACTGGTTTTTGTGGCGGTGCTGGGATTGGTGGGGGCGGGCTCGTATTTGTTTTTGGTCGGAAACGTGGAACGGATAAAAACGGAATCATGAACGATAGATATTTCATCAGTTGCGATTGGGGGACGAGCACACTGCGGCTGCGGATAATCAGCTTCGACGGATTACATGTCGTGGCGGAGGAAACTTCGGATACCGGCATTGCCAAAACCTGGCAGCAATGGCAACAGGAAGGCGGACAACGGGAAGAATTCTACGCCGGGACCCTCCTTGAACAGCTGGGCCGCCTGTCTGAAAGGTCGGGCATCGATCTGGAGGAAAAAATGGTGATGGTTGCAGGGATGGCGACTTCGAGCATCGGGATGAAGGAATTGCCTTATAGCGCGTTACCCATGTCGCTGGATGGCTCCGGATCGGGAACTTACGGTACAGGGCGTTTTCTGCTCATTTCGGGTGTGTCGGGACATAACGACGTGATGCGAGGTGAAGAAACCAAAGCCATCGGGTGCGCCGCTTATTTGCCGGCCATTCGGGAAGACGTGTTTCTCATCATGCCCGGGACGCATCCCAAGCACATCGTCGTGAATAACCACCGCGTAACGGGTTTCAGGACTTTTATGACCGGGGAAATATTCGGTCTGCTTAGTACGGAAAGCATTCTTTCTGCCTCCGTCAATACAGGCGGGAATGTCGAATCCGAAGCTTGCCGTTGGCGGTTCCAGGCGGGTGTAAGGACTGGTTTTTCAGGGAATCTGCTGCACGAGTTGTTCATGGTACGGACGAACCAGTTGTTGCAGGACATGGATCCGGAAGAGAATTGGTACTATCTCAGTGGTTTGATGATCGGGTCGGAACTGGCGGCGCTTCCGGCCGGGGTGGCCGTTTATCTCGTTGCCGGTCCCACGCACGAAGCATTGTATTCCCTGGCCTGCGAAACCCTCGGTATTCCCATCGCCGCCACCATCGATGCAGACGAGGCGCTCATCCGCGGACAATTCACCATTCTTACTTCGTCCCGCGGCCAATTCGGAAACATGTGACAAGATCGGGAGGATTTTGGTTACGGTAAATCAACGGGCCCAAAAAAAAGCAGCCTCCCTGCGGAGACTGCTCTTCATATATCGGATGTGTTTGCCTTAATTGAGATCGAAGCGGTCGAGGTTCATCACCTTGTTCCAGGCTGCCACGAAATCGTTCACGAATTTCTGCTGTCCGTCCGAACTGCCGTAGACCTCGGCGATGGCGCGCAATTCCGCGTTGGATCCGAAAACGAGATCGGCGCGGGTGGCGCTCCACTTCGGTTTGCCGGTAGCGCGGTCTGTTCCTTCGTAAATCTCCCGGGCGTCCGAGGTCGCTTTCCAGGCGGTGTTCATATCAAGCAGGTTCACGAAGAAATCGTTCGTGAGCTGGCCGGGTTTGCTGGTAAACACGCCGTAGTTCGATCCGTCGAAGTTGGTGCCGAGCACGCGCATCCCGCCAACGAGCACGGTCAGCTCGGGCGCGGTGAGCGTGAGGAGTTGCGCCTTGTCGATCAGCAGCTCTTCCGTCGATACCGGGAATTGGGGCTTGCGGTAATTCCGGAAACCATCGGCGATGGGCTCCAGGAAGCCTACGGATTCCACGTCTGTCTGTTCCTGCGAAGCGTCCATCCTGCCGGGCGTGAAAGGCACTTTCACGGCGTTCCCAGCGTCTTTGGCGGCTTTCTCCACGCCAGCCACGCCGGCCAGAACGATCAGGTCGGCGATGGATACTTTCTTGCCGTTTTTCTGCGCGCCGTTGAATGATTGCTGGATTGCTTCCAGTTTGCCCAGCACTTTCTGCAACTGCGGCGGATTGTTCACGTTCCAGAATTTCATGGGCGCGAGGCGGATGCGTGCGCCATTGGCGCCGCCGCGCTTGTCTGACCCGCGGAAGGTGGATGCCGAAGCCCAGGCCGTGCTTACGAGCTCGGATACGCTGAGGCCGCTGGCGAGCACCTGCGCTTTGAGGTCGGCGATGTCTTTATCGTCGATCAGCGGATGGTCGACCGCCGGGATGGGGTCCTGCCAGAGCAGTACTTCCGACGGAACGTCTGCCCCGAGGTAGCGGGAACGCGGGCCCATGTCGCGGTGCGTGAGCTTGAACCAGGCGCGGGCGAATGCGTCTGCGAAGGCGTCGGGGTTTTCGAGGAATCTGCGGGAGATTTTCTCGTAGATGGGATCGAAGCGGAGCGACAGGTCGGTCGTGAGCATCGTGGGTTTATGCTTCTTGCTGCTGTCGTACGCATCGGGGATAATGTCTCCCGCGTTTTTGGCGACCCACTGGTGTGCGCCGGCCGGGCTTTTGGTGAGTTCCCATTCAAACGCGAAGAGGTTTTCGAAGAAGTTATTGCTCCATTTAGTGGGCGTGGTGGTCCAGGTTACTTCGAGGCCGCTGGTGATGGTGTCTGCCCCTTTGCCGGAACCGTAGGAGTTGTGCCAGCCAAGGCCCTGCAGCGCCAGGTCTGCCGCTTCGGGTTCCGCGCCGACATGTGTGGCCGGCGCTGCGCCATGGGTTTTACCGAAGCTGTGGCCGCCGGCGATGAGGGCTACGGTTTCTTCGTCGTTCATGGCCATTCTGCCGAAGGTGTCGCGGATATCTTTTGCCGCGGCGATGGGATCGGGATTGCCGTCCGGACCTTCGGGGTTTACATATATAAGCCCCATTTGTACGGCCGCTAAAGGTTTTTCCAGGTTGCGGGAGTGATGCATCTGGCCGGGATCGTCGTCAGACGAAACCACGCCATGGTTTTCTGCTACGCCCGCGGAGCCGTCTGCATAACGGATATCGCCGCCGAGCCAGGTGGTTTCCGAGCCCCAGTAAACGTCTTCGTCCGCTTCCCAACGGTCCTGGCGCCCGCCGGCGAAACCGAAGGTTTTAAAGCCCATGGATTCCAGGGCGATGTTGCCGGTCAGGATGAGCAGGTCGGCCCAGGACAATTTATTGCCGTATTTCTGTTTGATGGGCCACAGGAGCCTGCGGGCTTTGTCGAGGCTCACGTTGTCGGGCCAGGAATTGAGCGGTGCGAAGCGTTGCTGTCCGGACCCGGCGCCGCCGCGGCCGTCGCCCACGCGGTAGGTGCCTGCGCTATGCCAGGCCATGCGGATGAACAGGCCGCCGTAATGCCCGAAGTCTGCCGGCCACCAGGGCTGCGAATCGGTCATCAATGCATGGAGATCTTTTTTTACCGCTTCCAGGTCCAGGGATTTGAAGGCTTCGGCATAATTGAAGTCTTCCCCCATCGGGTTGGAAAGCGGGGAATGCTGGCGCAGGATGTTCAGCTTCAGCTGGTTGGGCCACCAGTCGCGATTCTTGGTGCCGCCACCGCCTACATTGTGTTTCATGCTGCCGTTGTGGAACGGGCACTTGCTGATGTCATTTGATTCTTTCCCCATGTGTAAAATGTTTTTTGCGTATTAGTAGAAACAATTTCCGGTACGTTGATGTTCGGCGGTAAAATTAACCGCTTATGAATATAAAGAAAATTGATTGATTCGATTATCGAATAGATGCAGTCTATTTGACGGGCCTGTAGCGGGTTTGCAGAGCCCCGTCCCTTAATCTACGAACTATATCCATCATTATCAATCATTTTCTATCCACCGAACAAAAAAATGTAGCCAAATGGCAAAATAAATTTGTGTAGTTAAATAGCTACGATTATATTTGTAGTCAAATAGCTACATTATGAATCTGAGAAGAGATGTTTTTCAGGCTATAGCGGACCCGACAAGAAGGGCCATTCTGATGCTGGTAGCCTCCCAGTCCATGACCGCCGGCGCCATCGCCGCCAATTTCGACACGGCGCGGCCCACGGTTTCCAAGCACCTGTCCATTCTCACAGAATGTGAATTGCTGGAGCCGGAGCAGAGCGGGCGGGAAGTTATTTATCACCTCAATCCTAAAAAAATGAAAGAGATCGCGGATTTCATCGAACCGTTCCGGCAGTTATGGGAAGACAGGTTCAACAAGCTGGAGGCGATCATGAAAAACTATAAACCTAAAAAATAGTATCTTATGGAACGAAAAACCAAACTCACCGCTGAAGAAGGCAAACAGGAACTGGTGGTCACCCGGGAATTCGATTTGCCGCTGGAGTTGCTCTTTAAAGCTTATGAAGACCCCGAGATCGTGGAGCAATGGATGGGAACAAAAGTCCTCAAACTGGAAAACCACGCCCACGGCGGCTGGCAATACGAGACCAGCGATCCGAAAGGCAACGTGGTTTTCAGGGCCAACGGCGTTATCCATGAATTTGTTCCGCAACAGCGCATCACCCGTACGTTCGAGATGGAGAACACCCCGTTCCCCGTGCAGCTGGAGTTCTTCGAATTCGAATCGCTTTCTCCCGAAACCAGCAGACTGGTCATGAAGATCGTTTATAAATCCGTGGCCGACCGCGACCAGATGCTGAAACTCCCCTTTGCGCAGGGCATCAATATGGCGCACAATAAACTGCAGGAAGTCGTTAACAAACTTAAATAATCCATCATGGCACACATCGTCACCAATCCGAAAGTAGACGCCTTCATCGGCCGTGAAGATAAATGGCAGGAGGCTTTCGAATCTTTGCGCGACATATTGCTCGATTGCCAGCTGGGCGAAACGCTGAAATGGGGCGTTCCCTGTTACACGTATCAGAATGTAAACGTAGTACTGATGCATGGTTTCAAGGATTATTGCGCCTTGCTGTTCTTCAAGGGCTCCCTCCTCCCCGACCCTAACGGCCTGCTGGTGCAGCAGACGGAAAACGTGCAGGTAGGCCGGCAGCTCCGGTTCACCAACGCCAAAGACATCCGGAAACTGAAAGCGGTGATCCGTAATTATGTCCAAGACGCCATCCAGGTGGAAGCGCAGGGATTGGAGCCGCAGTATAAAAAAGTCGCGGAATTCGCGGTGGCGGAAGAGTTCCAGGTGAAGCTGGACAAAAGCGCCGCGCTCCGCAAAGCCTTCGAAGCGCTGACGCCCGGCCGGCAACGCGGCTACCTCCTCTACTTCGCGGCTGCCAAACAGGCAAAGACCCGCGCCGCCCGCGTGGAGAAATACATTCCGCAGATCATGGACGGCAAAGGGCTCGACGATTGATCCAACTTTTCCTCACATACTCACACACACTTACTATGAAAAAAAGCAGCAAAATCATTTACTGGATCGCCACCATCTGGCTGGCTTTGGGCATGCTCTCCGGCGGCATCATGCAATTGATCCAATATAAGGACTCCGTACAGGGCATCATGCACCTGGGATATCCTGCCTACTTCGTATCGCTCCTTGGCGTCTGGAAGGTCCTGGGCGTAGTGGCGCTGCTCGTGCCCGGCTTCCCCGTGGTGAAGGAATGGGCGTACGCGGGCTTTTTCTTTGCCATGTCCGGCGCCGTGATTTCTCACGTGATTTCCGGGGATGGATTCGCACAGATTGCGCCCTCCCTCTTCGCACTGATCCTCACCGTGATCTCGTGGTTCTTCCGGCCGGAGAACCGCAGGGTGCCGGCGGTTGCGTGAACATTTAACGGGACGGATGAAGCGGTAACGGGAACCTCCTGTTGCCGCTTTTTCGTTTTCGCCCATCTCAAAAATACCTTCCGGCGAAATGTTATTGTTTGACCGGGCCGGTAATTTGTTCCATCATGCCTGTTTTCTGTTTTCCATGCAGGTGCCCGGTCCCGACCTCATCGTCCCGAAGAACAATCGTTGCGTATTTACCGCCCGCCAGGCGTTGCCTTGCCCGGTCCCCGAAAAAAAACGCCCGTCTGAAAAGACAGGCGCATGGCGTATTTAATCTAAGCGCTAATCAGTTTGCAATGATTTGACGGGATTCGTGAATGCTGCCTTGAGGGAATGGAAGCTTACGGTCAGCATTGCCACCGCAATCGTGAAAATTCCCGCCAGGGTAAATACCCACCACGAAAGCGTTGTCTGGTAGGCATATCCTTTCAGCCATTCCCGCATCCCGATCCAGACGATGGGCGCAGCGATCGCCGCGGCGATGCCGATCAGGATAATGATCTCGCGCGATAGCAATATCATGACGCTGGAAGCGGAAGCGCCCAGTACTTTTCGAATCCCGATTTCCCGCGCACGGCGGACGGTGCTGTAGGCCACCAGGCCCAGCAAGCCCAGGCAGGATATGAAAACGGCGAGGATGGAAAAGTAAAGGAACAGGGTGCCGAAACGCTGATCCTGTCTGTATTGCCGGTTAAAATCTTCGTCGAGCAGCCGGTAAGAAAACGGAACGTCGGTAATCCGTTCTTTCCAGGCTTTTTCGATAGCGGCAACGGTTGCGGGAATGGACGCGGCCTGCAGTTTTACGGACATGAGCTCCCACGTATCGGCTTCGATCCGCATGCAGAGGGGCTCGATCGCCTGTTGAAGCGAATGATAATGGAAATTTTTCAAGACGCCGATGATCATGCCTTCCTTCCCCCACTGTTTGAATTTCCGGCCGATGGCAGCTTGTGGAGAAGGATAGCCGAGCATCTTCACGGCGGCTTCGTTCAGCAGCATCGCCTGCGTGGAATCGGTTTTGAAATCGGTAGAAAAAGTGCGGCCGGCTACCAGTTTCAACTGGTATTGCGGCACGAAGTCAAAATCCACGAAATACAGGTCTATATTCGTTTTCTGCCATTCTCCATGTACGTTTTCCAGTTGGGAATAAGCGCCGGAATGGTCGCGGCCCGGTACGCTGGACGAGCGGCTGACAGACTGAACGCCGGGCATTTCCCTGACCACATGGCGGAAGGTTTCCGCAGCCGCGCTCGTGCCTGTGGGCAGGATGAGCGTTTGGTCCGGATGGAAGCCGAGATCCTGGTCCTGCATGAACCGCATTTGCTTGTATACTACGATGGTGGCGATGATCAGAGAAAGTGAAATAACGAATTGCGCCACCACAAGCCCCCTGCGCATGGATACCCCATTCTTTCCTGCTACCATCCTGCCTTTCAGCACTTTCATGGGTTGGAAGGAAGATAACACCCATGCCGGATAAGTGCCGGCCAGCATCCCGGTACCGATGGCGCCGAAGAACAGGTAAAGTAACGCCCGCATACCTAAAAATTCCTGGCTGATGATCGTCTTCCCTGCCAGGTCGTTAAAAAGCGGCGTCAGCAGCAGGCAAAGGAAGAGCGATAGCAGGAACGCGAACAGGCACAGCAGCACCGATTCTCCAAGATATTGCATCACCAGCTGCCGTTGCCCTGCTCCTACCACTTTGCGAACGCCCACTTCACGGGCGCGCTCCGCGGCGCGGGCCGTAGAAAGGTTAACGAAGTTGAAACACGCGATCAGCAGGATCATCATGGCCACTATCGCAAAGATGCGGATATTGCCCTTGCTGCCGGAGGTACCGGCATACAGGCGGTGGCCCCAATTCAGGTAAACATCCTGCATCGGGATCAGATGGTATTTATAGTGCATCTGCAACTGGTCCATCATCGTCCCGATATGTTTTTCCAGGAAAGCGGGGAGTTTGGCTTCGAGGGCTTTGTAATCGGTGCCGGGTTTGAGGAGCAGGTAAGTGTAGGGTGAGTGGTTGGTCCAGTTGGTGAGCACGTTGGCGGAAACATTGTTCAGTGTCGACAGCGAAATGATGGCGTCTCCCTGGAACTGGGAGTTTTCAGGCATGGCGCGCATTACACCGGTGACCGTCACCGCCACGTTAAAATCTCCCCCCGGCAATTGCAGCGTTTTGCCCATGGGCGACGTGTTACCGAAGTATTTCATGGCCGTTTGCTCCGTGAGCACGATGCTGTTGGGCGCAGCCAGCACGCTGGCCGGGTTCCCTTCCAGCAGGTCGAAGCTGAATATGCTGAAGAATGCGGAATCGGCGAGTATAACGCGTGGTTCGACGAATTTCTTGTCGCCGTGGACCATGATCAGTCCCTGCATAGCCACGCGGGCGTAGGATTCCACTTCCGGAAAAGACGCGGCGATGGCAGGCCCTGCCGGGAACACGGAAGTTCCGTTCTCGATGGTTTCCGTGGGGGTGACGACATCGTCAGACAGGCGAACGATCCGGTCGGCTTTGCTGTGGAACGAATCGTAACTCAATTCGAAGCGGACATAGGAAAGGATGAAGAAACAGGCGGTGAGCCCGGTAGCGAGCCCGGCGATGTTGATCGCGGAAAACGACCGGTGTTTCCATAAATTCCGGAAAGCTATCTTGATGTAATTCCTGACCATGTGATAAATGTATGCAGGTTTGCGATCAAGCATCTTGCCATTTTGGAAATCCGCTATGGACGGGCGTTTGGGTTTTTCGGAAGATCGGTGGCCGTCCGGTTCCGGACACTTTACGTCCGTTGACGGACGGTCAGGTAACAAAATACCTTACCCATGACCACGACCTCCCGACCGGTTCGCTGTTCTACATGCCCCGGGAAGTACAAACCCTTTGGCAGCATGCCATTCCCGCGGCAGCTACTCCCAACGGCCGAATCAGCATTACTTTCCGGAAAATATCCTGACAATCCCCCCATCCCATAGCCCCTTTTTGCCACCGGCGTTGTCCTGTTACCGTGTTGATGCTCCAACCGGTGACCCGGCTACTCTTTTGTTTTCACTCATCTTTATCCGAAACCCACAAAATTGCCAAAATCATGAAAATCAAGCTCCTGTTGAGCGGTTGCGCCCTGGCGATGAGCGCATTGCTCTGCTCCTGCGGCAAGGAAAAAGCCGGAACGCCCGGCGCCGCCCCCCGACCCGATCAAACCCTGTCCGCCCTCCCGCCCGCTTCTTCCTATTCCGTTCCCCTCGCCGGCAACGGCTATGTGACCACCCTCGCGGCCGGCGGCGCGGAAGTGATCACCAGCAACGGCCTCGGCAACTGGACCAGCGCCAGCAGCATCGCCAGCGCCTGGTTCCGGCTCGCGCAAACCGGCACGCTGAACGTGTCTATCCGCGCCAAGGTGCCCTCGGGCTCCAGCACCATCCAGGTGACCGTTAACGGTACCAATTTCACGAAAACGATGACCGGTTCTTCCTATGCCACGCACGCCATCGGCTCCGTGACCATCGCGGCGGCGGGGTATGTGCGGGTAGACCTGAAAGGGATTTCCAAAACCGGCAGCTACTTCGGCGATGTGTCCCACATCATCATCAGTGGTGCGTCTACGGCCAGCGACGTCGTATACGCCAACGATCCCGCCAATTATTACTGGAGCCGCCGCGGCCCCTCCGTGCATATGGGCTACACGATCCCCGCGGGGAACACGGCCGAGTGGTTTTATAACGAAATGACCATCCCCTCCGGCGAAGACAAGATCGGCTCCTATTTCATGAGCAACGGTTTCTCGCAAGGCTACTTCGGGATCCAGGTCAACAGCGCCACCGAGCGCCGCGTCCTCTTTTCCGTCTGGGATCCCGGCTCGGGCAAAACCACGCTCGTGCGCAAAGGGCCTAACGTTGTCGATAATACGTTCGGGGGCGAAGGCACCGGCGGTCAAAGCTACCTGATCTTCAACTGGGCCGCAGGCACCACATACCGGTTCCTGACCCAGATCAAGCCCGACGGAACGGGCGCTTCGCTGTTCTCTTCATGGATTTATACGCCCGAAACTTCGTCGTGGCGCTTTATCGCCACCTGGAAGCGCCCCAATACCGTGACGTATTATACCGGCGCGCATTCCTTCCTCGAAAACTTCATCGATACCCGCGGCTACCTCGGCCGGAAAGTACGGTACAACAACCAATGGGTCCGCAATACCGCGGGCACCTGGTTAGAGCTGACGCAGGGCCGGTTCACGACGGATGCGACCGGCACCAACGATCAGCGCCGCGATTACGCCGGCGGGCTCGACGGCGGCAGTTTTTACCTGCGGAACGGCGGTTATTTCGCTACGTCAACCGCGTATGGTTCCACGTTTACCCGGCCTGCGCTCGGCGTGGCGCCCACCGTCAACCTGGCTACCTTGCCTTGATCAGGGCATGCGGTTGGAGCATGGGAATATCCGCCCGGGAGTGCCGGGCGGATTTTTTATGTCCTGTAAAGTGAATGTTGTATCAGATAAGCCCGCGGCGGATGGCTTCTTTCACAAGGCCGACGGTGTTTTTGACCCGCAGTTTGTGGATGATGTTCTGGCGATGGGTTTCCACGGTACGGAGGCTGATGCAGAGGCGCGCGGCGATCTCCGGGTTGGATAATTCTTCGGCGATAAGCTGGAGAATGTCTTTCTCGCGCCGGGTGAGGGGGATTTCGTACCGGCTTACGGGATGCTCGGCCAGGGCTTCCCGGACCAGGCCGTTGCGGATATGATCGTCGATGTACTTCTCTCCTTCCATCACTTTGCCGATGGCGGTAAAAAGCGCGTCCATTCCCGAATTCTTGACCAGGTAACCAGACGCGCCGCTGCGGATCATTTGCTTGACATAAGCGGGCGTATCGTGGCTGGTCAGCACCACGATCCGGATGTCGGGGAACTGTTTGTGGATTTTGCGGCATAGCTCGGGACCGGAAAGGCCGGGCATCTGGATGTCTAGCAGCAGCACATCCGGCTGGCGGGTCTGAAGCTGCTCCCACAGCGAATCGCCGTCCTGCGCCTGGAACAGTATCTGGTAATCGGGGCGCGTGGCCAGCATGGCCCGTAATCCGTTCACGACGATGAGATGGTCGTCTGCAATGGCGATGTTAATGCTATTGGACATGCAAATTTTATTTTTGGACAGCAGATGTTTTTTTGAGACCAGGGATGTACATCGGGGCTGATTTCGGGGCAAAATTAGCAGGATTCGGCCCATCAAAAGTAAGTGTTTTACGCAGAATAATATTTACGTTGCCGCACGGTAGCCCGGCGGCGGGTTTCGTGGTTCCTTTGCATTCGAAACAACGGTGCCTTTCCCTGACAAACCAACGGAGCGGCCCATCACGAAACTACGAACCCCATGCGGAAAATAACTTTTTTTATCGCCGGCCTCATCAGCCTGGCGCCCATCGCAGGATTTACGCAGGAGCTGCGCCCGCGGACCAGCGGTGAAGACCGTTTCTGGAAAAAAGCGGACGCAGTGGTGAGGAACGCTATCTCCCATACGCCGGGCAATGGCTGGGAGGTTTTCTCCGAAACGATCGACGATTCCGGGTTTCAGCCGGATAAAACACGGGCGGAAGATAATGGCCCCTATTCCTACGTCTACGAAATCACCTTCGTCCTCAACCCCCAAATCTTAAAAGCCCAACTGGATTCCGTGGCGCAGCGCATCGCTACAGCGCCCGAACGGGCCGATGAGCTGGTCAGGCAAATGGAACGCATTTCCGCCGACGCGCAATGCCGGATCGTGATGATCGTGAATTCGAATTACAGTGCATTGGGATTTTGCGCAGGGAAGCCCTCCTTCCCCACGTACCCCGCTACCATGGCCGCCGTTCGCGTGCCGGCGGGCGTTTCCTGCGATGCGGAAACCATGCTCCTCATCGGTAAGTTTTCCAGGCCGCAGACGGATATGCTCGACGGGCAGTCGGGCACCGTATCGGTCAACGGGATATTGACGGGCGGAGGGGCGTTTACGCTGCACAATGTCGAAATCAAATTCAGGGCTACGCCGGCTGTGGCGGATTATTTCACCCGGAAAACGGATATCGCCGGATTGGCGGCCCTGGTCGGTACCCAATTGCAATAACCGTTGTTAAAAAGACGGCGACGCGAAAGAACAGGACGCGGCGCATGAAGCGGCCTTGTTCGTATAAAGCATGACGGAATAATTGGGGAGCATGCGGAGAGAAGGCAGGCGATTGTAAGATGATGATACACAATCCTGCCGCATGAGCGCCGTGCAGCCTTTACGAAGGTTGTGCGGTTGTTCATTTTATCCATTTTCAGAATGCGGTTGGATAAGACGGTGTGAGATTGGGGGACCCCATTCCCATGAAACCGCTTCCCGTTTCCGTTAACCCGCAGCTGCCATTCATGAAACGGCCACCGCGGCCGGAGGTGAGTGATATTACCTTTGGTGCCATCACTGTTAAAACCTCAAAAAAATGAAACACGTAGTTAAACCCTTCGCATGCTGCGCCATTGCAGTTGTAACCCTCGCCGGGCTGAACGCCTGTAAAAAGGAACCGCCCATCCAGTCGAACGACAAAAAATTCAGCACCTCGCTTTTCAAGAAAAACCTGCAGGAAGGCCTTGCCAGTGCGCGCGGGTACCAGTTCGTCATCACGCAAAACGGACAGGTGGCCGACACGGCGGAATATGGTATTCAAACCATCGACGGCAAAAAATCGGACCTCCATGCCTTCACCAACATCGCCAGTGTCACCAAAACGCTCACGGCCGCCGCGGTGGCGCAGTACATGCTGCAAAAGGATGTGACGATCGAGTCGAAGATCGGGCGATGGCTGCCTGCTTCCTGGCCCATTCACGACAGTATCCGCAACATCACGTTCAAACAATTGATGACGCATACCTCGGGCATCAGGGGCAGCCAGACCGAATGGGAGCCGCTCATGAGCACGGTGGCATCGCCCATCACGGCGGCGAAAACCGCTGTGTACTCGAATATCAATTTCGCGTTGTTCCGCGCCATCCTTCCCAAATTGAACGATTCGGTGAAATTCCGCCAGCAGGAGCAATTGCTCGCTCCGGCCGATTTCCGCAAATGGATGAGCCAGGAATACATCCGCCTCGTGAACGTGCATGTGCTTTCGAAAGCCGGGATTCCCACACGCGGCTGCGCGCCGGTAGAAGGCAAAATGACCCAGATGATGTCTGAAGCGCCTTACCGGCTCATCGGCAGCGATTTCGGGAACTGGACGGAGAAGTGCGGCGGCGGCGGATGGGTGCTCACCACCATGGAAATGTCGCGCATCATCGTCTACCTCACGCATTCCAACAACATCCTTTCCCCGGAAGAACGCCAGTTGATGGATGATAACCGCCTGGGTTGGATCGCACGTTTCCCCGTAACCGGAGGCCTCGCTTACGGCCATGACGGCGCTTTGTACGTAGACCGAAACAAGGTGGAAGGTCTGAACTGGGGCGATGTGGGCAGCCAGACCCTCATCATCCGCCTGCCCGCGAAAGTGGAACTGGCCATGGGCATCAACTCCCTGGGGGCCGACTGGCGCAAGGTGTACGACATCGTGGCGCTTGCCTACAATAAATCCTGGAAGTAGTATTAACCGTATATCCGTGAATGAAGGCGCCCCCGGTATTCCGGGGGCTTTTTTCGTGAAAGGGGCTGGTATGATGGAGCCGATCCCGCGACTTTTTCTGCGCTGCATACAAGGAAAAGTTTATATTGGAGGACGGAAACCCTATATCCCTGACCGTTATGTACTATCCCTACGTTCATTTGACGGAAACTTCCCTGCTCCTTTTCCGGTTGTACTGCCGGATACGGCGGCAACGCAGCGGCATGAAGAATCGTTTGATCCGCATGCTGGAAAGCCTTCATCCAGGCGCAGCCGCCATTCTTTCCCCTGCCACTTTTCAACGAATGGCCGCATACCAGGAAAGCGCGGAACATATCGTATGCGGTGCCCTGGCGCGCATGCAGGGCCGGCGTCCCAGCGAAACGGAACAAACCCGTTTGCAGTTGTTGGCGGTCATCAGTACGTTGTTGCATGATTGGGTCGGCAACCATTCCGGCGATCGCTCAAGGATTTATCAGTTGACGTGCTCCCCCGCCGGATTCGAGCCGAGGGATGCCGTGGAATCGTTGCTCCGCGAGGCTTACCTCCGGCTGTTGACCATCGCCGCCGAGCCCCGCCGCGTAACGGCCCATTGCTGTGAATTATTCAATTGGGAGGAAGCGTCGGGCCGGCAGAAAGACGCCACCATTTCCGAAGCGGAACTTTTTCGCATCACCTACCACAAGCGTTTTCATGCGGTGTTGCTGTTCTATACGGTGTTTGATAAGTATCCGTCGCCCGAGGAAACGGCGATGGCATTTCCCATGGCGGGCCTGATGCAACTGACCTATGACATGGCCGATATCTGGACGGATATCCGTTCGGGTATTTATACCATTCCCATTCTTTACAGGCGATTCGGCCGGCTGGAAAGAAGGTTCCAGGCGGAAAGTGCGCGCTTCAACCAGGCCCTCGCGCGGTTGCCCTATCCGCCCGCGCGCAAACAGGAATATGCGCTGACGGTGCATGCGGTCCATGCGATGGGCTTGCTCGCCGTCCGCAGGCTGCGGAAGGAAGCCGCAGGTGTCAGGGATGTGGCGGAACTGGCTTTGCTGGGAAGGAAAAAACTGGCGTTCGGCCTGCGTAATCCGGCGATGATGTTGGCGCTGCTGCGGAAAGTCCGTGAGCTCACGAACCTCACTTCGTACGATGGCCCCACCGAGCCGGCATTGAAAAGAGATATGCGACAGTCAGCGCGGAGTTGACTTTTTCTTCGGGACCATCCACCAGGCGATAATGCCCGACAGCCAGCCCATGATAGCGGAAATCAGCAGGATTTTTTGATAAGCGGCGATATAGCCTTCCTTATACAATACCGTTACGGGACCCGTCATTTCCGCAGGTACGCCAACGGGCGGATGTGCATTGCCGAGGTTTACGGTTTCCGCCACCACAGCCGTTTTGAGCGATTCGTTCATGACGATGGGGTCCAATCCCGATCTCACATCCTTCGCAAACAACAACACGGCCAGCGCGCCGAAAATGGCCGTGGCGAACACGCTCGCGATGCGCGTCACCGCATTGTTGACGCCCGACGCCGTTCCGGATAACTGTGGCTGGAGTGAGCCCATCACGGTGGCCGTCAATGGTGCCACGGTGAAAGACATGCCCAGCCCCAGCACGAGGATCCCCGGGAAAAAGGTAGTCCAGTATGCGGAAGGGCCGGCCGTTTGCCCGACCAGCGACATGAGGAACAACCCCGTTCCCGCCAGCAGCGGCCCGCCAACGAGAAAAGGCCGCGGCCCGGATTTATCGGCCCAGCTTCCCGCCGGCCGGGCCAGCAGAATCATGAGTACGGTAAACGGCAGGAAAGTAAGTCCGGATTGCAGCTGGCTGTATCCCTGCACCTGCACCATGTTGAGGGAAAGGAACAGCATACCCGTTCCCATGGCGGCATAGAGGAAAAATGTCAATAGATTGGCACCGGAAAAAGTGCGGTTCCGGAATAGCCGCAACGGCAACATGGGATGCGGGGATTTTATTTCCACCACGATGAAAGCCCCCAGCAGCACAATTCCCGCCGCAATAGCGCCCCACGATTGCCAATGATTGAAACCGTATTCGGGCATCCGTAAAAAACCGAAAGTCAGGGAAGCGAGCCCCAGCGCAGTTAGCGCCCCGCCCAGGTAATCGATGCCGCCGGTAGCCGACGCATCCCGCTGTTCGGGAACGTGGCGGCGCAAAATGAACAGCGACACCAGTCCCAGCGGAACATTGATGAAAAAGATGTACCGCCATAGCCCCGCATCCGCCAAAGCCCCTCCCAGCACCGGTCCTCCCATGGTCACCAGCGTCGTAAAGGCAGACCAGGTGCCGATCGCTTTCCCCTTTTCATTTTCATCCACCGAAGAAGACAACAGCGACAGGCTCCCCGGGATCATGAGCGCCCCGCCCCCGCCCTGCACCACCCGGAAAAGGACGAGCTGCTCCACCGTTCCCGCCAGTCCACATGCCGCAGAACCTGCGATGAAAATGAGGATCCCCGTCATAAATACGCGCTTGCGCCCCAACCTGTCGCCCAGCGCTCCGCCAACAAGGATGAGCGCCGCGAGCATGAGCAGGTAGGCGTTCAGGACCCAGAACAGCCCGGCCGCGGTGGCCTGTAACTGGTCCTGCAGGGATGGCAGCACCACGTTCAGCGCGGTACCGTCTATAAATGCCATGGAAGACGCCAGGATGGTGGCGGCCATTACGTTCCGGCCTGTGGGTGAGGATAGCGGGTAAGTCGACATCGTATTCTATTAACAGTCAATCCCCGGAAATGTTCCCCTTAACTCATACCCATGGCCTCGTAAAACTGTTTTACGTAAGTATCGCCAACGGGGACCATGTGCTGGCCCATGAAAATCCGCTGTTTCTCCACGCTGTCGATCTTGTTCATGGCTACGATGAAGGATTTGTGCACCCGGATGAACTGCCGTGGCGGCAATGCTTCTTCGAAACTCCGGAGATTTTGGAGGGTGAGGATTTTTTGCGTAGCCGTCTGGATGGCCACGTAATTGCGGAGGGCTTCCACGAAAAGGATTTCGCTGAAATTGAGGCGGATGATCCGCTTGTCTGTACGGATGAAAATGAAATCCGGCTGCGCGGCTACTACCGGTTGCTGCGCCTGTTTACCCGTCACTTTTTGGACGGCTTTCACGAACCGGTCGAACGGAACGGGCTTGAGCAGGTAATCGGCCGCATCGTACTGGAACCCGTCGAGCGCATATTCGTCGTACGCCGAAACAACGATCACGGCCACGTCTGTCTGTCGCAGCTGCATGAATTCGATACCGGAAAGCTCCGGCATCTGGATGTCGAGGAAAACGAGCTTGACGGAAGGCTCGTTGCGAAGGAAGGCCAAGGCTTCCAGCGGATTGTTGAAAGTGCCTGCCAGCGAAAGTTCCGGCATTTTCCGGATGAATTCGGTGATAACCTGGACGGCCAGCGGCTCATCGTCCACCACTATGCATTGAATGGCCATTTTCCCAATGAATTTGCAGGTGACTGGAATATTCCTGTTCCGTTTCGCGGATGGTAAGTTCGTATTGACCGGGATAGACCAGCTCGAGGCGCTTCCGGACATTGACGAGCCCGATGCCGCCGGACTGGTCTTTGCGCTTTCGGGTCTTGAAATTGCGGACGGTAAACCCGAACCCTTCGCCCGAGCAATCCACGCTGATCTCCACCGGCTGCTCCGGCCGGTTGGCCACGCCATGCTTGAAAGCGTTTTCCACGAACGGGACCAGCAGTAGCGGTGCGATCCCGAATGCAGCCGGATCGCCGGAAACCCGCATGCGGACACAGTCCTGGCATCCCGTGCGCAAACGCTGCATCGCGATGAAATCTTCCAGGTACCGTAGTTCGTCAGACAGCCGGGTGCGATAACCCGCCACCGGCGGCTGTTCCGTCATGTATTCCAGTATCTGGGAAAGCGTATGTGCGGCAACTACCACTTGTGGCGAGCGCACCAGCGCCAGGCTATAAATGCTGTTGAGGCTGTTCATGAGGAAATGCGCGTTCAGCTGCATCTTGAGGATGGCGAACTCGGCGTCCTGTTTTTGCAGCGCAAGTTGTTTCCGCCGTTTGTCTTCCGCCAGCCAGGCGAAAAACAGTACGTACGCCAGCGCCGCGCAAAGTACGATAGCGTTGGTCCAGATTTCGGTGCGTACATACATCCAGAAAGTTTTGTAGAGCGGCTTACCGTCGCGGGATCCTAATAGCAGCACTTCATCCCGGAAAAAATGATCGGCCACCGTAAACTTCGCGAGCGTTGCAACGGCAAGGAGCAATATCAGTCCGGCCGCGAGCCGTCCCCATTTGCGGTGTTCCAGGAATTGCGGGAAAACGAGCCGGATGGCGGTATAGAACAGCGCGAAATTCAACAGTCCGAACACGCCGCGGTTAATGTGCAGGTATCGGAACGAAAGGGGGGTGAATGCGCGCGGCATCCCCAGGATGCTGAGGCCGTACATCACGAGCATCCACAACACGAGCAATGCGGCGAATTCCCGGAGGCGACGGAGGTGGTCAGGCCGGTCCGGCATACAGCGGGGTTTTAAAACGGCGCATATTGGCGGTACCCGGCAGCCAGGCCGCCAATCGTTGTAAAAATGAAATTCCGGCGGAGGAACTGAGCGCCAGTTCGTCTTCCCCTATTTCAAGCTTCAACATCACGGGCAGGCCGTTGTCGGAACGGGCGAGCAGCTTTTCCGCGGCGGTTTGCAGCAGCAGGGGCGTTACGTACCGGCCGGTGGTGGGGCCGGTCATATGCAGGCTTACCTGCTGGCCGGGGAAGAGCCGGTTATGCAGTTTGAGGTAGATATTGAAATAGTACAGCTCCCGGTCGAGGGGGGCTTTGTCGAGCTTCACGCCTTTGTCGTACAGCATATACCGCAGCAGTTCAGACAGTTGAAGGATGGCTTCGGCGCCTTCTTTTTCCCTTTTCTCTTCCGTTTCCAGCAACGATTTGATGGCTTTCAGCTTACGGAGCAGCAGCCCGGTCGAAACCTGCATCTGCGCGAACTGTTTCCCCGCGGCGGCCGCTTCCAGCTCCAGCCGGCGGCTTTGGCGGTCGCCCGTGCGCCACATGAGGAAGACGTAATACGCATAGGCGGCGAAACCCACCAGTATCCCCGTTTGCAGGCTGATGCGCAGGTAGCTCCAGAAACTGTGATAACTTTTTTTGGCCCCGATCATGGCAATAGCGAGCTGGAGTATTTCGTCCGGCCAGATATGTCCGGCGCCATATTTCAGGAAGCAGAAACCCAGGATCACGGCAAAACTGATCAGCAGTGCCCTGGCCGTTCCCAGGCGGGCATGCAACGGGTAGACCGCGAACGTGAGGATGTAAAAGAGGTGGAAGTTGATGAATCCGTAGACGAAGAAACGGACGAGGGTGTACCGGAGGCCTAAAGGACTGGAAATGTTACCTTTGAGCATGGGGAATGCATACAATAGCACCAGCGCCATCCAGACGGCGAGATGAATCCAGTACCTATATGTTTTTTGTGTAGGCATGAGATGCTAAGATACGCGATATCAGGGCTTTACAGGCGATTTTTTTTCATCCCCGCGATTTGCCGGATTGTACCTGCGGGAAGCCGGTACGTACAATTTTGACCTTTTGAATGGAACGCCGCGATTATTTTGGTGGGGTCATGAGGCTCATTTCAACCGATCAAAGACCAACCAACGAAAGAATCAACCAAATCTCCAACCATTCATTTTCCAAACAGTAGTGTTTATGAAACATGTCTATTTGCTATCTCTTGCCTGTATGTTGAGCGCAGGGGCTTTTGCCCAGCAGGTTATCAGGGGAACGGTGCGCGATTCGCTCACCAGGGCGCCGATTCCCGGGGCCACGATCAAGGTGGTGAACGGCACCGGCGGGGTGACCGCCAATGAAAAGGGGGAATTCGAATTGCGGGTGCCCGCCAATGCCCAGTTGAAAATCTCCTCCATGGGTTTCGAAACCGTAATGGTGCCGGCCACGGCCATCATGCGCCCCATCATGCTGCTAACTTCCGCACTGGAGCTGAAATCCGCCGTGGTAGTAGGTTACGGTACGCAGCAGCGCCGCAACGTGACCACAAGCATTTCTTCCATCGGGGCCAAAGACCTGGCTCCGGAAAACAACATCGTGTCTGACGTGGGCAAAGCCCTGCAGGGCCGCATCCCCGGCGTTACCGTGGTATCTTCGTCGGGCACACCCGGCAACCCGCCCACTATCCAGATCCGCGGCGTACAATCCGCCAGCGCCAATTCGGCCGCTCCGCTCGTCGTGATCGACGGGCTCGTGATCGAAGGCGGCGCCGTGGCGCTGAACAGCCTCAACCCGCAGGACGTGGAAACCATCGACGTACTGAAAGACGCCGCTTCCGCAGCCATCTACGGCGCACGCGGCTCCACCGGCGTCATCATCATCACCACAAAAAAAGGCCGGATCGGCGCTAAACCATCTTTCTCGGTGAATGCGTACACGGGCTTCAATAATGTGCCTGCCACGCGGAGGATGCTATCCACCGACGAATACAAATCCGCCTTCTCCGACTCCCGCAACAACCGAATCGGCGACATCGAAAAAATACTGGCTAATCCCGTTGGCCTCACGCCTGCACAGATTTCAAGGCTGGAATCGGAAAAAACGCGCCTCGGCAGCGAAGTGTCTGGCCTCAAAATGGCCGACCGCAACACCGACTGGATCGACCGGATCAAGAACAAAACGGCACCGGTAACCAACATCCAGGCCAGCATGAACGGCGGCGGGGAAAAGAACAGCTATTATATGTCTATCGCCCGCTATTCCGAACAGGCAGCCATGGGCACCGGCCAGTTCGAAAGATATACCGGCAAGATCGACGTTACCCAGCAGGTAGGCGACTGGCTGAAACTGGGCGGTAACATCAATCTTTCGCAGGGCGTCAATAGAAACAACAGCTACCCCATCGTCAGCGCGTTCAACGCCCGGCCCGATACACCGGAAGAGCCTGTGCGCCGGCCAGACGGCAGCCTCGGCTATTACATCGGCCAACAGCAGCATCCGCTGGGGGAAATGCTCGAAAACAATAACAAACGCAAACAGCAAACCTGGTTCGGCAACATCTTCGCAGAAGTGAAACTGCACAAAACCCTGCAGTTCCGTTCCCAGCTGGCCGCCAATAAATATAACATCAACAGCAACGATTTCCAGTCGCCCCTGGGTTACCTCGGCTACTTTAACAAAGGAAGCCTGAAAGTGACGGGAACGGATAACTTCAACTACAACGTCGACAACTACTTCACTTACAATAACCGTTGGCACGACCTGGGCCTCACCGCCACAGCGGGCCAGACGTTCTACAGCATGGAAACCAGCAACTTCGGGTACGAACTGAACGGGTTCCCGCGGGTGCCGGGCATTAGCGGCGGACAGGCAGCCGCATCTTACGGCAGCGTGTTCGGCATCGGTTCGCTGAACGGTAACGGAAAGGAAACTTCCGAAGCGTATTTCGCGCGGGTGGGTGTGGACTATAAAGACCGTTACCTGCTGGGGGCGAGCCTCCGGACAGACGGCTCCTCCAAGCTGGCCAAAAACAACCGCTACAGCTGGTTCCCGGCCGTATCTGCCGGTTGGGACATCTCCCGGGAGAACTTCATGCTCGGCCAGAAGGTCGTGAATCATCTGAAACTCCGTTCCAGCTACGGTCTTAGCGGGAACATCCGTCCGCTTGCGCAAAACGGCGCAGAAGTCCTCATGCAGGGTACGTCCTATATCGGCGACGCTGCCCTCAAAATCCGCGATCTCGTGGGCAACCCCAACGTGCGCTGGGAACAGACCAGGCAGTTCGACGCCGGTATCGATGCGGCATTGTTCAACAACCGCGTGAACCTGACGGTCGATTATTACAACAAGACTACCGACAAGTTGATGAGCAACCGCAACATCCCCTGGGAGTTCGGCGCCACCAACATTCCCTACAACGTGGGCAGCGTGCGTAACCAGGGTTTCGATATGGAACTGTCTGTGGCCAGTGCCGCGGGTTCCGCCATCAGCTGGCGCGTGGAAACGAATATGAACCTCAACCGCAACAGGGTGCTTTCACTGGCAGATACCATGGCGCAGTTCGGTACGTTTATTTTCGGCGGACCGCAATCTACCGTGAAAGTAGGCGAATCCGTAGGCTCCGTGCTGGTGTACCGCTCGCTGGGCGTGGACCCTGCAACGGGAGACATGATGTATGACGACCTGAACAAAGACGGGATGATCAATGCGAAAGATTACGTGAACATTCCCATCGCCCTGCCGAAATTCACCGGCGGCACCACGCTTTCCGCAGGTTACAAGGGGGTGACGGTAGAAGCATTGTTCTATTACGTGGCAGGTTCGAAAATATATGACTTTTACGAACAGACCCTCCGCAATTATGACCTCGACTGGTTCGGTGTGATGCCCAACAAATTCGATATCGTGAACAGCCGCTGGCGCAAGCCCGGTGATGTGACGGATGTTCCGCGCGCCGTAGCGGGGCAGCATGGTCAGGGCAACATGACCAACTGGAACTCGATGGCTTCTACCCAGTTCATCTACAACGCGTCTTACGTGCGGCTGCGCAACCTGACGGTGGGTTACGAAATCCCGAAATCGCTGTTGCAGCGTGCGCACATTACGCGTGCCAAGGTCTATGCCTCCGCGCAGAACCTGTTTACCATTACAAAGTACATCGGCTTCGATCCGGAAGCGGCCAGCAATTCGGGGATCGTGTCGTCCAACGTTCCCAATCCCAGGGCCATGGTACTGGGCGTCGATCTCTCATTCTAAAAAATTACCGGTATGAAACATTCGCTCTACCTCTCCATATCAGCAATCATCGGGCTTTCCGCCTGCAGCAATAAATTAGACGTGCGGCCCGATCACCTCGCTTCGCCGTCCATGATCAACAGCAACAACCTGGCGCTGGTGGTTAACGGCGCCAAGCTGGGGCTTACCAACAACGCATTCAACCTGTATTACAGTCTTACCGAAATAATGGGTGACGACGTGCAGACCCTTGCCTATGCAGGCTATGAACGCTGTAATATCCCCGTTGCCGAGAACGCCCTTCAGTTCGCTTACCGCTATCCTTACCAGTGTGTCGGCAATTCCAACGCAGCGATCAATTACTGGGAATCGCATAAAGACGAAAGCGAACTGCGCCCCATCGCCGGGGAAGCTTACCTGTTGCGGGGATACGCCTATTCCCTCCTCAACGAGCAATTCGGACAGGTGGCGCTGATGAAAGGCGGGGAAGACCCGCTTACCTTCCCGCTCCGCGAATCCGAAGACAAAGTGAAAGTATTCGTGGAAGCCGATCTCCGGCAGGCGGTGGAACTGCTGCCCGATTTTACGGCAGGTATTACGAAGGCGAGCAAACAGGCCGCACAACTGCTGCTGGCGCGCCACTGCCTCAACAACGGGAAATATCAGGACGCCGTGGATATGGCCGAAGCCGTGATCAATTCCGGGAAATTCTCCCTGGCAGACAAGGTGGATTCCGCCATGTTCATGTACAACACTTCGTCGAAGGAAATGATCTATGCCATTGGCGAGGCTTCCAATAACGGCAGCAAGATGATGGGCCTGAATTCCGTTTTCGGGGCCGGTGGATTTGCGCCCTGGGGCGGCGAACAGCTCGCGGGCAACGGCAACACCTGGATCGATGAAGCGCTGATCAATACCTATGAAGATACGGACGTCCGGAAGAAATGGTATTTCAAGCGCAAGGGGCTCACGTTCGACCTCGAAGTGAACTACCTCAACAAGTTCCCCATGGAAGCCACGCCCTCCTACCCGGTATGCCGCCTGGCGGAAGCCTACCTCATCGCTGCGGAAGGGAAAGCCCGGCAAGGAAACGTGGATGTTACTCACTTCAATACACTGCGCGGGAAACGCAAAGCCAGCCTGCGCACCAACGGCGATTTCGCCAACGCGCAAGCATTCCTCGACATGATCGAAAGCGAACGCAGGCGCGAATTCACAGGGGAGCGCCTGCGCTGGAGCGATATGCGCCGGTTCGGGAAAGCCCTCCCCTGGCTATCCAGCCTGCAACAGCCAGCCGGCCATGTGCTCATGCCGCTGCCGGAACGCCTGCTGGTGCTCAATCCCAACATCAAACAGAATTCAGACTATTAAGCATAATTAAAAACACAGGAATGAAGAAAGCAATGTTGAAACCTGCTTTATTGGCGCTGTTGATGACTCCGGCGGCGCTCATGGCCCAGAAAGCCAACTTACCAAAGCAAATTACGGTGAAAGGCACGGTGAAGTTCCCCACGCCCGAAGGACAGCCCAAAATGATCTATCTCAGCCGCGAAACCTTCGAAGGCAGCAGATCGCCCATCGTGGATTCCGTGGAACTGGGGAAAGACCTCACCTACACCTTCCGCGTTAAACAGGACCATCCGGGCATCTACAAGATCAACGTGATGAACTGGGAACATATCACCTTCTGGAGCGACGCCGACGTGAAAATCTCTTCCCGCGGCTACGACACCGCGAAAATGAAGATCAAGATCCCGCACTTCACTTTCGTGGAAGGCTCGCACGACAACAACTTCGTCAACCAGATGGAACTGAACAACACGCTGGGCTACCTCCGTATGGTGGATGATTATAACCAGCAGTATTATGCGAAGGAACATACAACCAAAACCGGCGATTCCACCTGGGCGAATTACTGGGTCGGCCGCCGCCGGTACAACGATCCCCGCGACGACCAGGAGCAGCGCGACGAACTGATGAAACGCATCTACAAAGACCGTCCGGTTTACATGTACGCCCTCCGCGGCGCCGGCAGTCCGCACGATACCACGCAGTACGCCGCCACGCTCCGCCAGCTCGATCACCTTATGAAGCTGTACCCCTGGCTGAGCGAGGCTAAGAACCTGAAAAACACCATCATCAAGAACCGCGCGCAGATGATGAAACTCCAGCCCGGCCAGCCCGCGCCTTCCATCTCCTACCCCGATCATCTCGGCAAGGTTCAGGGCCTCGAAAAATACAAAGGCAAATATCTCCTGGTCGATTTTTGGGCCAGCTGGTGCGGCCCCTGCCGCCAGGCCATCCCGAAAGTGAAGGAGCTCTATACTGATTACAAGAAGCACGGGCTGGAAGTGGTGAGCATTTCCATCGACACCGATAAAAACGCCTGGAAAAAAGCCATGGCGGATGAAAACATGCCCTGGGAACAACTGCTGAGCGACAACAAGGACAAAACCATGGAAACTTACCAGTTCTCCGGCATCCCCACGCTCTACCTCATCGACCGTGAAGGCAAGATCGTGACCAAGTTCACCGGCTACAGCCCTGAAGCGGAAACCGAGATCAAATCCTTCATCGAGAAAGGTTTGCGTGCGAAACCCGCCGGCGAAAACAAGGTAATGAAGGCCATGTCCATGTAATTAATACCCATCATGCAGAAAACAATCATATCGGCTTTTTTACTGGCCGCGGGGCTTTCCGCTTCCGCCCAGCAGCATTTTACGCTGGATGTGTACATGGAAGGCCAGGAAGGGCATAAACTGACGCTGAGCTACATGCAGCACGGCGCCCGTAAAATGGACACGGCGCAGCTGCAGCCAGACGGTGCATTTCGCTTCACCGGCGAAATAGCCGAGCCTGTAGTGGCGGTGCTGTTCAACAGCAACCCTTCCAGCAGGTTCGAAGTGTCGAAAGGCGGAATGTTCATACCGGGGCCGTTAGCGGAGCTCGTACTGGAAGAAGGCCGCATCGTCATGCGGGGTAAATCTGCAGAATCGTACAAGGCGCTGGCGAAAGGCGGCAGGCTGAATACCGAATTCGCTCAGTTCCATGCCCGGGAATTGCCGCTTATCAGCAAACGCTGGCAATTGACGAAAGACGGACAGGCGGCCTATAAAAGCGGCGATACCGCCCGCGCGTCTGCCCTGCGGACCGAAGGCAATACACTGGACGGAAAGAAAAAGGAACTGCGGAAGGCGTACATCGCCAGGAATCCGGCTTCCTTCCTGAGCATGTATTACCTCACCCAGATGTTCGAGGATTATACGCCGGAAGCATACGCACAGGCTTTCGCGAAGCTGGCCCCCACCTGGAAGCAGTCCTTCTACGGAAAATGGGTCGCTAACAAGATCGAAAGCGTCCAGGCTACGGCGATGGGCAAGATCGCCCCGGATTTCACGAAAAAGGATATCCAGGGCCATGATTTTTCCCTGTCGTCCCTCAAAGGGAAATACGTGCTGGTGGATTTCTGGGGAAGC
This sequence comes from Chitinophaga rhizosphaerae, assembly GCF_003958645.1. Lineage (GTDB taxonomy): Bacteria > Bacteroidota > Bacteroidia > Chitinophagales > Chitinophagaceae > Chitinophaga > Chitinophaga rhizosphaerae. The sequence continues at coordinate 542,004 of NZ_RXLO01000001.1, read as the reverse complement.
TGGTGCGGCCCCTGCCGCGCAGGCCACCCGCATCTGCGCAAGCTCTACGAACAATACAAGGGGAAAGGCTTCGAGATCCTGGGCATCGCCGAGGAAAAGTCCGCCGACCTGGCCACTTCGGAAAAAAACTGGAAAGGCGCCGTGAAAGCGGACGGTATCGACTGGCTGCACGTCATGAACAACTACGGAAAGGAATCGCTGGACCTCGTACAGAAATACGGTGTGAGCGGTTTCCCGACCAAATTCCTCCTCGACCCCACCGGCAAGATCATCTTCAAGCAAGTGGGCGGCGGTAAGGAAAGCGAAGACGAGCTCGACGCCAGGATCAAGGAACTTTTGGGCGAATAGATTGGTAAATTGATATATGCAAACGGAAGAATGGAACGCCTTCGGGCGTTCCTTTTTGTTTTACATGAGCCCCAGTTGCACGGCGAGCTTGATCATGGCGGCCACGTTGGGCGTCCCGAATTTCTGCAGGAGGTTTTTGCGGTGCGTTTCTATGGTGAGCGGACTAAGGTGGAGGAATGATGCGATGTCGGCCGTGGTTTTACCGTCGGCGATGAGGAGGAGGATTTCCTTTTCGCGGCGGGTGAGCTGCGGTGTTTCGCGGAGCGCCGATGCGGAGGGTTTGGCCATGATCTCTCGGATCGCTTTGCTGAAGGTGAGCAAACCCTCGTGAGCTTCGCGGATGCAGCGCACCAGCTCGTCGGCCGCTACGTTTTTCAGCAGGTAACCCGATGCACCCTGCTGGAGCATCTGCAGGATCATGCTGCGTTCGGAATGATTGCTGAGCGCCAGTATGCGCGTGGAGGGCGAAAGGGTTTTGACGTCGCGGCAAAGGTCGAGCCCGCTGGCGTCTGGCAGGCCGATGTCGAGCAAAAGGATGTCTGCATAAGACGTGCGGAGAAAATCCAGGCATTCGGCGGCAGTGCTGAAACATCCGGCGATTTCCATGCCGGGGGTATTATCCAGTAACTTTTGCAATCCTTCCAGGATGAGCGGATGGTCGTCTACAATGGCAATTTGAATGGTGTTTCCGGACATGGTTTACCGGGGCGGATGATCCCCGTCCCCAAAAATATAGATTATTCGCGTCCGGCGGATAAAATTACGCGCATCTACCGGAAAACCAGTAGGAAATTTCCCCGGGAATAGGGTATTGAACTGGGTGGCAGACGGGTTTACTTTTGTGGCGAGCAGCTTATTTATTATCTAAACAATCATTATATGAAATCATTGAAAATGTTCCTGTTGCCATTGTTAGCCTTTTCCATCGGTATGGCCGCCTGCGGCGGGAAAGACGACGATCCGGCACCTGGCCGCACCGCGAAGAAAGTGCAGTTTAAAGCTACCGGCAGCTCCGGGGTCGTGATCAAGAACGCCGTCTACGGGTACGATCAGTCGATCACCACGGCTTCGAGCATCAACCAGAATACCTGGGAAAGCCCCGTGCTCGACGTTCCCGCCAGTGCACTGAGCAGTAGCTGTGCAATCGGCGCCCTTGGCCCCAACGCCAACGCCAACCTGAAAGTCGAAATGTTCGTGAACGGAAATCTCGTTAAAACGGGAACATCTACGGGTACGGCGCTTTCCGCCGTTGCGCAGATTGTTTTTTAATCCGGAGCGCACGTTCCGCCCTGCAGCCGGTCGCCTATTGGCCGGCTGTTCGTTTTACTGTTGACGCGGGGCCCGGAAAACCGTAATTTCAGGATGAAACAACCCGTATTGTATGAATTACGATCCTGTGCTTATCCGTCCACTGGCGCACGATGATCTCACACTGTCTGCCCTGTCTGAATTGTTGATCGAAACCGTGGCGAACGGCGGCTCCGTAAGCTTCATGCATCCCCTTTCCGGGGAAAATGCGCGTGCCTTCTGGCAAGGCTCGCTGGCAGCGGCGGAACAAGGTGGACGAATTATCCTGGGGGCTTTTACGGAAAGCGGCGATTTGGCGGGAACGGTGACGCTGCTGCTCGACCTTCCCCCGAATCAGCCCCACCGCGCCGAAATCGCCAAAATGATGACGGCGGTGGCCCATCGCGGGAAAGGCATCGCCAGTGCGCTGCTGGCCGAAGCGGAAAGCCTCGCCCGCCTTCACGGGCGCAGCCTCATTACACTGGATACCGCCGAAGACGAAGGCGCGGCCGGGTTCTATGAAAAGCAGGGGTACAACAGAACGGGCGTCATACCCGGCTTCGCGCTGAAACCGCTTGGCGGCCTCACCGGCACCATCATTTACTGGAAGCAACTCTGCACCACCAAAACCTGAACACGACATGCGTTTCCCTTATCTGTCGCTGCGGCACACGCTGCTTATATTACGTATATCCATCGCCATTATCTTCATCGCGCATGCTGTTGTGCGGGTGACGGGCGGAACGGTGCCCCGGTTCGGCGGATTCCTCGAATCAAAAGGGTTCCCGGCCGGCGAAGCGCTGGTATGGATGATCACCGTTTTCGAGATCGCCGGCGGGATTTTGCTGGCCGCAGGCAAATTCGTGCGCTGGCTGAGCGCCGGATTCGTGTTGATGTTGCTGGTCGGGATCGTTATCATCCACGCGGAACTGGGTTGGTTCGTGGGGGAACACGGCTCAGGCGGATGTGAGTACAGCTTCATCCTCATCGTAGCGCTGCTGGTAACGGCGGCGGCCGACGGCGAACGCGCGGCTTAACGCTGCGGCGTAAGTGTTTCGGCGAGCTCGCCCTTTTGATGGACTTCGAGCTTCACCGGCCGGCCTGCTGCATCGCGGGAAAAAGTAAACGTGAGGTCTGCTTCTTTCATGAAAAATATATCGGCAGATTGCGGGTATAAATTGACGGTGTTTTTGGGTGTTTGCATGATCAGCATATTATTCCCTGCCGTGAAAACCAGCGTCGTTTGCGGGCCTTTGAAAGTGCCCGTGCAGCTTTCCAGTTGCTTTGCCGTCAATTCCACGATCTTCCTGCCATTGTCGTAAGGCGCCGGTCCATGGTCGAAACTGAGGACGCGCGTCATTTTCCAACCTCCTTTTTTCATCCAGACATGCGTGAACTGCGCCAGCCCGTCGCGGCGCGTTTGCCCGTTTTTCACGATGCTGAAGTAATGACTGCCGTGGATGATGGCGCCATAAACCGTATCTGCCTGTCGCAAGGCGTACACTTTAACGGACCCTGGCACAGCTTCGCGCAGCAGGCGGTAATCGCCTTTGGGATTGCAGGGCCCTTCCCCAAAGTTCTTCACCATTTTATCCACCCCAAACGAGAGACCGCCTTTGTCGTGGTAAAATTCGAGATCTGAACTGAAGAAAGTCTTCATCGCCGCGAGATCACAACTATTATACGCTTTCCAGAATAAACTGTCTTTTTGAAGGATAAGGTCGGCTATCACGGCGTCGGACTGCGCGCTGACGCGGGTGAAAGTCAACAGGATACCGAAGCAGATGCAAATTTTTTTCATGGCGGAAATGTAAAAAAACAGATGTTGTTATAATATTACAGCAAACAACTGGTACTTTTATTTGTTAGTGTAGATTCATTTGGGGAAATTTTGGCATGATAATGATAATCTTGACATTAGACATGTAACCCATGGAACAACCATTGCATATGAAAAACACCGAACGGTTCAGCGGAAGGGCTGAACATTACATCAAGTACCGGCCACATTATCCGCATGCCATCATCACCTGCCTGGAGCAGGAAGCATGTCTTACGAAAGACGCCGTGGTAGCCGATATCGGCTCTGGCACGGGGATTTCCTGCATGCCGTTCCTCGAAAACGGGAATACGGTATTCGCCATAGAGCCGAATGCAGATATGCGGGAGGCTTCCGAGCGGCTGCTACACGGTTATCCCGGGTTTCGCGCGGTGGCGGGAACAGCGGAGAAAACCACCCTGCCCGGCGCCTCGGCCGACCTGATCGTGGCCGCCCAGGCATTTCACTGGTTCCACGGCAGCGCGGCGCGCAGCGAATTCCTGCGGATCGGCAAGCCCGGCGCCTGTACGGTGCTCATGTGGAACGAGCGCGATCTGCAAGACGAACTGGGAAAAGCCTACGAATCCCTCCTCCAGAAATACGCCGTCGATTACCGGGAAACCAATCACCGGAACGTAGGGCCCGCCCAACTGTCGGCCTTCTTCTCCCCCGCCGTGTACAGCGCCCACGTTTTTCGCAACGCGCAGCAGCTCGATCTGCAGGGCCTCAAGGGCAGGTTGCTGTCTGCTTCCTACGCGCCACAGCCCGGGCACGCGCTTTACGCTCCCATGATGAGCGAGCTGGAAGAACTGTTTGCGCGATACGCGCACAACGGCATGGTGAAATTCATGTACACCACGCGCCTTTACATCGGAAAACTGGAATAACGCTACTTCACCTTTTTGTACTGCTCCTGTAGCCGGCCGCGGAAAAGGAAGCCTTCTTTATTGAAAATGATATCCACCGGTGTTTTTTCCATCCAGTAGAAAACCGTTTCCGACGCAGGTTTCAATGTTTCCTTGCCCCGGCCGGCCTGTAATTGCAGGGAGTTTTCGGCTGGTGTGATCACTACGGTATCGCGCTCGCCGCGGACGTATATACCTGCATGTTTCGCCAGTATGGCCGGCGCCACGGGCACGGGTTTGAACTCGTGGCGGCGCTGTGCCAGCAGCCACGTCCACAGGCTGTCGCTGTTGTAGGCTTCCGTCCAGCTGTCGTGCCCCGCATCCGGGTACACCGTGAATTTCACGCCGGGCTGGTAAGGTTTCAGGGCATTGATCATATCGGCGCTTTGGCTGGGGAGCACTACATTGTCTTTCCCGCCATGGAAACACCAGGTGGGCAGGTATCGCATCTTCCAGGCGTCTTCCGGCCGGCCGCCGCCACAGATGGGCACAATGGCCGCCAGGTCGCCGGCGAACCGGGAGGCGTATTCCCAGGTGCCGTAACCCCCCATGCTGAGGCCCGTCATGTACACCCGGTCCGCATCTACCCGGTAACGGGTTTTAAGGTCGTGGATCAGCCGCTGGAGGATGCCCGCGTCCCACCCTCCGAAGTCGGATTGGGGAGAAACGATGATGACCGGGAATTTCTTCCCCGCTTCCACGAGCTTCGGCGGCCCGTGCGCTTTCACCTTATCGAGATTGGTCCCGCTTTCGCCGGACCCGTGCAGAAAGATCAGCAATGGCCATTTGCCGGTGGAATCCGTGCTGTACCCATCGGGGAGCGAAATCAGGTAACGTACGTCCAGCGTGAATTTGGCGGGTGATTGCTGTGCCACGGCCTGCAGGCCGGTCAGCAGTAAGAGGGGAACAAATAGATGCTTCATGACAGGAATTTACGCAAAGTTCCGAAGGTTTCCTATCCGCCGGAACCGTATTTTCAGCTCGATAACCGGGCCCATGGCCCGAATATTGTGACGCTTCGGAAAACGCTGGTATATGGATAAGATTAAGGAATTCTTCCAGGCATACGAACATCGGTTTAACGACGGTGTGCAGGGCCGTAACGAGGATCCAAAAGCCATGGCGGCCGCGTTCGCCGATTATTTCGTGGAATCGTCGGCCCGCGGGGTAATAGGTGGCCCAAACGACGAATCCTTCCTGAAAGCCGTCCCGGAAGGCAACGCGTTCTACCGGAAGATCGGTACCAAAAGGATGCGTGTTGCCGGGCTGGATGTGACTGAAATTAATGAGCAGCATTTCCTGGTAAAAGTGCATTGGGATTCCGCTTACGATAAAGGCGGCCAAACGATTGAGATCGAATTTGATGTGTGGTACCTGCTCACATCGGCGTCGGGAGCGCTCAAAATATTTGCGTATATAACCGGCGATGAAAAGCAAGTGCTGCGCGAACATGGACTGATCCCTGAAAATTAATCCCTACATTTGCGCTATGCGAAACAACCTTGTCAGCATGGGCGACGCCCTGCGGGAGTATCTCAACAAAAGCAAGCTCAAACCGCGCCTCATGGAAGTGCGTATCCAGGAAAACTGGGAGCAGGTGGTCGGTAAAACGATCGCGAGATACACCGAAAGCGTGCACCTCTACGATGGCAAGCTGGTGATCGTGACGAGCGTAGCGCCCCTCAAGCAGGAACTGAATTATTCCAAAGACCGGATCGCCGGGCTGGTAAATGAAATGCTGGGGGAAAAAGTCGTGACGGAAGTAATTATCCGTTAGCGGCCGGCGAGCTTAACTTCGTCGGCTACGGTGTTGACGATGCGGGTAATATCGTCCATCGTCAGGCGGGTACGCAGGTGCAGCATTATCATTTCTCCGTCTTCCTGCACCAATACCACTAAATTATCGATCCTGTCTTCGTTCCTGCCGTTGCTGAGCAGGTGGATGTTGGCGTTTTCGTGACGGACTTCCGCCAGTAATTCGAATTTATTGTTTTGTTCCAGCGCTTGGCGCAGGCCCATCACCGTTTCGGTGGAGAATACGCCGTAATCCATTTCGAGCGCGTAAAATCTGGCCTTTCTTACTTTTTTCAATGCCCATTTGATGTCTTTCATCTTGCCGTCGAAAGCCCGGTCGGGGATGAACCAGCTCACTACGCGGAATGTGAGGAAGCCCAGTCCTATTTTTTGGGTGGATGCCACGTCGTAATGCTGTACCATAAAGTGGCGGAGCGTTTTACGCTGTGCGCTGGCGGTGGTGGCAAACAGGATGCAGGTAATGGCGATAATCAGGGTGCGGATCATGGAAGGATTTTTTCGGGTAAAGGATGGAAAATGGAAAAGCGGCCGCGGATGGAGGACGGCGGCTTGTCCGGTACGGTCATTTTTTGCCTTTCGGTCCCTTGGGACCTTTGGTGTCGAGCTTGCCGAGGTTCTCGAAACCGTCGATGTTCATGCTTCCGGCGATGTCGGAGAGCTCTTCGATGGAGAAGTCTCCCATGAGCAGCAGCGCGAGGAATTCGTTGGTACTGCCGACCAGCATCACCAGTTCCGCTACGTTGCCTTTGGCGTTTTCGCGGACCATGAATTTGAGGTCGGTGTCCTTGTCGCGCAGGCTCATCAATTCTTCCATGCCGTTGGTCAGGAACTGGGCGGCTTCGCGGTAGAGGCGCTGGCCATCTTTGGTGTCTTCCTTGATCAGGATGCGCAGGCCTTTCAGTTTGCTGGCCAGCGTCATTACCTTCCTGGCGTCCGGGTCATCGGAGCTCACTTTCGAAAACATGGAAAACATTTTCGGCGTGATGTTGATGACGGTGAAGGAATTGTCGTTCTGATACTTCTGGAAGAACTTGTCGATGGTGGATTGCGCAACGGCCAGCTGGCTGCTGCACAAGAGGCATAGTAAGGCGACCAGTGGAATGAGACGTTTCATGTGCGTTGAATTAAAGAATCAATCAAGGTTATATTGGTTTTTGAATGGCCTTAGTTTTTGCCCGTCACGAGGTCTGTGGCCTCATTGAAATAGGCGATCTTTTCCATTTGCGATTTGCCCCTGTTCAGGTTTTTGGACAGCAGCTGAAGGGCGCGCTGCGTTTGCTGGTAAGCCAGTTTGGGATCGGAGAAGGTATCGCGGAAAGCGAGGTCTTCCGACGTCCGTTTGTCGCGGAAACTGTCTGCCGAATACAGCATTCCTGCGGCCACGAGCACGGCGGCGGCGTATTTCATCCATCCCTGGGTGATAGACCGGATAATGGAGGCCTGCTGCGGTTCGTCCCACGGTGCCGGGCGGTCGGTGAACAGTTCCGGCATTTCCGGTATGTCGCTGCAATCATGATAATACCGGAACAGCGGGGCGGCTTCCTGGAGGTCTGCGGGCAACGTTCCTTCATGGCCGGCGTAAAAAACGCGCAGCTCCGCTTCTTCCGCTTCCGTGCTCTCGCAGGCCCAATACTTGTTCAGCAGGGCCCTGATGTCATTGTATTCCATACACTTGCAGGTTTTGTAGCTGCTCCCGCACCTGTTTACGGGCGCGATGCAGATTGATTTTTACTTCCGGCAGCCCGATTTCGAGCATGTCGGCGATCTCCTGGTAACTCAGCCCGTCCATATCCCGGAGCCGCAAAACGGTCCGGTATTTCTCCGGCAATTTGGCGATGGCCCCGTGCACCCTCCGCATCACATCACTTTTTTCGGCGTGCTGATGAGGCGTTTGATGCACGGACGGCACTTCGCCGGCCCTGTCCAGGTCGTCGGTAACACGATACTTGCGGCTCTTCAGCCGGTCGAGCGCCAGGTTGCGCGTAATGCGCATGCACCAGGCTTCGAGGCTTTGAAGCTCGGGCATCTTGTCGCGACTGTTCCAAACCCGGATAAAGCAGTCCTGGACCACATCCTTCGCATCCTCCTCATTACCGAGCAGGCGGAACGCAAAGCAGTAGAGCTTTTGCCTGTACGGTATGATGAGGGATTGAAATGCGCTGGATGTCATGCGTTTATTTTAGAATGGCAGAAGGAGGCGGTTCCTTCGTTGTTACAAAAAGAAGACGACTGCCAAATACGTTTGTTACAAAATAAGAGGAAAAAATTTTTCCGATGCTGATTATCAGGTGGTTAAACGAATGCGGGGATCGATGGCGCTGTATAGCAGGTCGGCCAGCAGGTTGATGATCACGAAAATGCCGGCGGTGAACAGGACGGCACCCATCACCACGGGGAAATCGAATTTCTCCAGCGCGTCTACCGTCACTTTGCCTATTCCTTTCCATCCGAAGATATATTCCACGAAAAACGCCCCGGCCAGGAGTTCGGCGAACCAGCCGGTGATGGCGGTGATCACGGGGTTGAGGGCGTTGCGGAGGGCGTGGCGGAAAAGGACCGTCCGTCGGCGGAGCCCTTTGGCATAGGCGGTCCGGATGTAATCCTGGTTCAGCACATCCAGCATGGCGCCGCGGGTGAGCTGCACGATGATGGCCAGCGGCCGGATACCCAGCGTCAGCGCGGGCAGCACCAGGTTCCGGAGGTTCAGCACCCTGCCCCGGAAAGGATCGATGTCGTAAAGGCTCCCCGTCATATGGAGCCCCGTCCAGCCGGCCAATACAAAACCGAAAAGGTAAGCCAGCACGATCCCTGCGAAAAACGACGGCGCCGAAATCCCCGTTACGCTGGCGAACACGGCGCCCGTATCCATCCAGGTGTTTTGCTTCACGGCAGACAGCACCCCCAGCCCGATGCCCACCACGGTAGCGAAGAGCATCGCGGCCAGCGCCAGCACCAGCGTTCCCGGAAGCGCTTCCGTGAGGATCTCCCAAACAGGCTTCTTGCTTTGGTAACTGCGGCGGAGATTAGGCGTTTTGATGACGAAAGCGCCGTCGCCCACTGAAAATAGCCGTAGGGCGGGCATTTCCTGCAATTCGGCGGCAGATAAAACGCCGATGGGCGACAGGTCATGTAAATAATACAGGAACTGTACGCCCACCGGTTTGTCCAAATGCAATTCCTTCCGCACGTTTTCCAGGCTGGCCACGTCCGTCCGCTGCCCGAGCGTCATCCGGGCCGGGTCGGCCGGGAGTACGTTGAACAGCAAGAAGACGATGCTCACGACCCCGAAGAGCACGAGCAGGCCATAGCCGGTTTTGCGGAAAAGGAATCGCAGCATATTGCTTACGGGATATCGTTATGGTGATATTTGGCCTTGATCGTGCCTTTTTCGAGCACCAGCAGGCAGGGATTGCTCCGGCCGGCCGTTTTGATGGCGGTACCGTCCATCTGCAGGAACTCGAAAGTAATGCCGCGGTTGGCCTTGAACTGTTCAACGGCTTCCTGGCTGGAGCTGGTTACGCCCATCAGCACGATTTTTCCTTCCGTCGCCATCTGCTGGTATTTTTTCATTCTTTCTTCCCAGCCTTTACCGGCCTTGCTCACGTCGAGCACGAGGAAGAGGTAAACGGGCAGCGGTTCGGTGAGCACGGCCCTGTTCATATTATTTCCGTTGAAATCGTTCAGGATGAAGTCCTTGATCGGCGGTTCGGCGTTGCCTTTCTTGATCAGCTTGTCTTTACGGTCCACGAACTTCCAGGTGGTATCCTGCCAGGGGTAGTTTTCCGTCGTGTATTCCTGCTGCTTGCCGTCTTTTTCATAGATCATCACGGTTTCATACACGTCGGGCGTGGAACCGGGGGGCGCTTTCATCTTTTCCATGATGTTATTGCCGACTTTGTATGGCAGGCAATCCACGATCGGGAGGTGCGCCATCGCATACCATTGTACGGCGATGGGGAACAGCACGGCGAAGATCATCACGGTGTTGTTGGATTTGGGAGGGAACAGCGGCTGGATGCGCTTGTTGAAGATGAAGATCACGAGGATCATCACCAGGAGGATGATATCTTTCCAGAACGACTGTTCGGCCGTGAGCTTGATACAGTCGCCGAAGCAGCCGCATTCGCGGATGAGGCCGCTGAACAGCGCGAAGCCGGTGAGGAAAGTAAAGAAGATGATGAGCAAAAGTAACAGGAACGAGAAAAAGCGCATGCGGTAGCCGATGAGCACGGCAAAACCGGCGATGATCTCGAAAGCGTTCATGATCAGGGACAGGGCCAGGGAAAAGGGGATCATGAAGTGCAGGTGGAGCACTTCAAAAAACTCGTCCATCTTGTAGCTGAGGCCAAGCGGATCGTTGGCTTTGATCAGTCCGGAAAAGATGAACAGCATCCCTACGATGATGCGAAAAATGGTGATGATTGGTTTCATAGTGGTTAAAGATAGGAATGTTAATGCTTTTCTTCAAGCAGGATGAGGGCGAAAACGGCATAGTTGACGATGTCTACGTAATTGGCGTCGATCCCTTCGGAAATGAGGGTCTTGCCATCGTTGCGCAGTATCTGTTTGATGCGGAGGAGCTTGGTGAGAATGAGGTCTACGAACGATTCCTGGCTCATCGAGCGCCAGGCTTCGCCATAGTCGTGGTTCTTGGCTTCCATGACGGTGCGGATGAAGGCGGTCTGTCCGTCATACAATTTCGACACCTGGTCGGCGGGAAGGTCGGTATAAATATCGTCCGAAGGCAGCTGCAACTGAATGAGCGCGATGACACCATAATTAATAATGGCACGGAATTCCCCCGCAATATCATCGGCTACCTTCTGCACCCCCGTTTCCTGGATGGTGCGGATGCGCTGGGCCTTGATGAAGATCTGGTCTACGATGGAAATGGGGCGCAGCACGCGCCAGGAAGTGCCGTAATCTTTCGTCTTTTTGATGAAAATGTCCTTACTGCTGTCGATCACCTGCTGGTATGTCATTCAATTGCTGATTTTAATTGCCGTGAAAGGCGGTGTGGAATGAAGGATTTCGGTAATTTTGGCCATCCATCACTTTCATAATCACTGCCTCTTGCGTTTCAAAAATACATCATTACGGAAAGATTTCACTATCCGCTGCCGCGGAAAGTTGCTGAGCCTGGCCGAGCCCCTCGTGATGGGGATCATCAACGTGACCGACGATTCCTTTTATTCGGACAGCCGCAGCCGTGAGCTGCACGACGCCGTGGTGCGCGCCGAAGCCCTCCTGGCCGATGGTGCCGCCCTGCTCGACATCGGCGCCCAGAGCACCCGGCCCGGCGCGCCGGAAGTGGGGGCTTCGGAAGAAGCCGCGCGACTGGTTCCTGCCATCCACGCCATATTATATAAGTTCCCCGAAGCCGTGATCTCGGTGGATACCTACCACGCCTCCGTGGCCGAAAAATGCATCCTGGCCGGGGCGGCGATCGTAAACGACATCAGCGCCGGCGACATGGACCCCGAAATGATCCCGACCGTAGCCGCCCTCCAGGCGCCTTACATCGCCATGCACATGCAGGGCACGCCGGCCACGATGCAGCAAAACCCTCAGTACCAGGACGTAGTGCAGGAAGTGCTGGACTATTGCATCCAGAAAACCGAGGTCTGCAGGGCCGCCGGCATCCACGATGTGATCCTGGACCCGGGGTTCGGGTTCGGTAAAACGCTGTCGCACAATTACCAGTTACTGCGGGGCATGGAAATGCTGCACCTGGCAAACGCGCCCGTGCTTGTGGGCGTATCCCGGAAATCGATGGTTTACAAATTGTTGGGCTCCACCCCTGCCGAAGCCCTCAACGGCACCACCGTTTTACATACCGCCGCGTTGGAGCGGGGTGCGCATATCCTGCGGGTGCACGATGTAAAAGCCGCCCTGGAAGCGGTGCGCATCGTTTCTTTCATGGAAAGCGCATAGTGGGCCAAATATTTCTATTTTTACAGCTATGAAGGATGTATACGAATTTTACGGATTTGAGTTTCGTTGGCTGAATGTTGTGGACCTGCTGATTGTGATTTTTCTCGTTATCCAGCTGTACCGCCTGCTGAAAGGCAGTCTCGCTTTCAATATTTTCATCGGCCTGCTGATGGTGTACGCCGCCTACTTCCTGGTGCGCTCGCTGCAGATGCCGATCCTCACGAATATTTTAGAGAACTTCATCAACATCGGCCTGATCGCCATTATCATCATCTTCCAGCCGGAAATCCGGAAGTTTTTGCTGGTATTGGGTAAGAAAACGCCGCTGAGCAAGGATTCCTTCTTCACCAAACTGTTCCTGCCAGACCGGTTCAAGAGTTACAAGGAAGAAGAGAACATCATCAACGAGATTATCGTGGCCGCGGGGCATATGGCCGCCAGCCAGACCGGCGCCCTGATCGTCATTTCCACGACCTACCGCGTGAAGTTCGATACGGCATCGAGTATAGCGATAGACGGGAACGTGAGTGCCAAACTGATCGAAAGCATTTTCGAGAAGAACAGTCCGTTGCACGACGGGGCGCTGATCATCGTCGGCAACAAGATCCTCGCGGCCAAAGTGATCCTGCCCATGTCTGAAAACCCGAACCTGCCCACGCGGATCGGGATGCGCCACCGCAGCGCCGTAGGTATTACGGAACATAGCGATAACCTGGCGATCATCGTGTCGGAAGAGCGCGGAACGATTTCCTATGCGCAAGACGGGCAACTGGTGCAGAACGTGCAGTTGGAAGAACTGAAAGTGAAACTGTACGAAGTGCTTGTCGACGGACTGTAATCGTTATCAGAAAGTAATTCGGAATCCTCCCCGTGCGGGAGGATTTTTTATTGGAACCGGTGAACAACGGAACCCCTTAAAATACAAAGTCCTCCCGTTTTACCGGGAGGATCTATGTTTGGGGGGATGATGATAGTAATGAGAATATCATGGCCGGCAGCGCCGGAATTTTGCTTTGTAACCGCTGACCTCCAGCGAATAATCGCCTTCGGGCAACGTCGACAGCCGGATGGTGTACACACCCTTTCGGTGCCCTCCTTCCAACGGCAGGATCCGCACAGGCAGGTTTTGCCCGTTATAGATCGTTAAGGGAATCATTCCCGCATGTGTTTCCAGCGAAAGGACCTGTATTCGGACGCTGTTGTTGTTCACAGGCAACAGCACCGGTTCGGTCAGGTGCGTATGGATGAAAAATAAAAAACTCCAGTAATTCATACAGAACCGTTTAGGCTGATCAGGTTCTTTTACAGGAGCTGGTTAGATTGGATGCCCAAATATACAACTATTTAATTTCTTTCATATTTCAATTTTGTTAACTCCGAGTTAACGGGTCAGAAAACGTCCTGCAGGTGCAGGATTTCAGGCTTTTCTCCCGGAACGGCGAAGATGGAAAGGATGTCGAACCGGATGTGTTTGACATCCCCGCCGTTTAGTTCCAGCCAATGTTCGGCCACCTTGCGCAAGTGCTCCTCTTTCTTCCAACCCACCGCTTCTTCCGGCATCCCGAAAAAACGCGAGCTGCGGGTTTTCACTTCCACGAAAACCACCGTCCCGCTTTTCTCCGCAATGATGTCTACCTCCTTCCGCCCCGCTTTCCAGTTGCGGTAAAGGATACGGTATCCGCCGGCCGCCAGGTGCTCCGCGGCCAGCCGTTCTCCCAAATTTCCCAGTGATGCATCGCAAGCCATGCGTTTTTGTCTATTTTTACGGTTTAATAAAGGAAAAGTATGCGAGACCCGAATTTATTCTACCTGACAGGAAAAGTGCAACATTACGCCTGGGGCGGCTTCCGGTATATTCCCGAACTCCTTGGCCAGCCGGTTACCGGCCAGCCCAGCGCGGAATACTGGATGGGTGCGCACCAAAGCGCCCCTTCCCTGCTCCAATGCGATCAACCGCAACCCCTCAACGCCTGGATCGCCGAAGATCCCGCTGGCGCCCTCGGCCCCGCCGCCGCTGGCAGGTTCGGCGAACTGCCCTATCTCTTCAAGATCCTCGACGTGAAAGATATGCTCTCCATCCAGGTGCATCCCACCAAATCGGAAGCGGAAAAAGGCTTCGCGCGGGAAAATGAAGCCGGCATCGCCCTTAATGCACCCAACCGCAATTATAAAGACGCCAACCATAAGCCCGAGATCATGGTGGCGCTCAGCGAATTCTGGCTCCTTCACGGCTTCCTGCCGGAAGACAAGCTCCGCAAAGTACTCGCGGAAGTACCCGTATTCTCGGCGCTGGGCCCCGTTTTCGAAAAGGACGGATATTTCGGTCTCTATAAAACAGTGATGGAAATGCCGCAGGAAGAGGTGAACGCCATGCTGCGCCCCCTCGCGGAAAAAGTGCTCCCCGCTTATCGCGCCGGGTCGCTCAAAAAGGAAGACCCCGCATTCTGGACGGGCCGCGCCATCGATAACGACCCGCAGGGAATGGAGCGCCTCGACCGCGGTATCTTCTCCATCTATTTCTTCAATATCGTATACGCGGCACCGGGAGACGCCGTGTTCCAGGACGCCGGTATCCCCCACGCCTACCTCGAAGGCCAGAACGCCGAGCTGATGGCCAATTCCGACAACGTGCTCCGCGGCGGCCTCACACCTAAATATATCGACGTGCCCGAGCTCCTGAAACACACCCGCTTCGAAGCCGTACACCCGAATATCCTGAAAGGAGAAGCCATTCATGGCGGACAGGAGCGCATCTACAATACCCCCGCCCCGGATTTCGTGCTGAGCCGCATCGCGCTGAAGGCCGGGGAAACGTACACGCATACGTCTGTTGCCCCCGAAACCTGGATCGTGCTGGAAGGCACGGGCAGCGCGGAAGGACCGGGCAACAACAGCCTGGAACTGTCCAAAGGCAAAACGCTCTTCGCGCCGTTCGGGACCGCTTACAAGGTTGTTTGCGGCACCGATCTCGTGATTTTCAAGGCGGCAATTCCATAATTGGTTATATTTGTGGCAAGCAAACGAACGCTTATATGAAGAAAGAAACTTTATCCAATATCATCCTGGTGGCCGTGCTGATCTTCATCAGCGTTTTGGGCCGGCTGGTGACGAACTATTTCGAGATCTACAATTTCACCGCCATGGGCGCAGGCGCGCTTTTCGCCGGTGTGATCATTAAAGACAAGAAGTATGCGTACGCCGTGCCGCTCGTTTCGTTGTTGCTGAGCGACCTGTTCTTCCAGTTCTTCACAAACATTCAGGGTGTGTATGGCGGCGAAATGCTGTTCGTGTATGCCGGTTTTATGATGGTCACCTTCCTGGGCACCCGCATTCGTAAAGTGACCGCAGGCCGGGTATTCCTCGGCGCCGTTGCATCCGGCGTGATCTTTTTCCTCATGTCCAATCTCGGTACGTTCCTTTTCCGTGACATATACCCGCATACATTCAGCGGATTGCTGACCTGCTACTGGTCTGCCATTCCTTTCTACAAGCAAGACCTGTTCGGGAGCTTCGCCCTCAACACCATCCTCGGCAACGTATTCTACAGCGCCTTGCTGTTTGGTGCTTACGAAGTACTGAAACCCGTATTCGTACGCAAAGGAGAAACAACGATCGCATAATAAGAACGCATTCCATAAAAAAAGCGGTCCTGGTTATACCGGGACCGCTTTTTTATGCCCTGTTTCGGGCTACGGTTTCCACTGGAGGAAGTGATATTTTTCATGCTGTACTTTCTCGGATGGTGGCAGTTGCACGGGCACCGAAAACAGCGGGCAATCCGTCACCAGCGTATGAAACTCGCCGTTCTCGCCGCAAACGTCTACCCCGGCAGCTTCCAGGTCGGCGATGAGGACATCGTCCATTTCGCGGCCCAGGAATTCCGCGCCCAGCGTATCGTTGCACGACACGATGCGGCATTTGAGCCCCTGTTCCAGCATCCGGTATACGAGCATTTTGCGTTCCTCTTGCCAAAGCGGCAGCAGGGTTTTAAGGCCGGCGGCGGCGCAAACTTTCTCTTCCCAGTCGCGGTGCGGCTGCAGGTCGATGTCGCCGAACACGGCGGCGGTGGCATTGTGGGCGGATTTAAGCTGGCGTAGCGATGCCACGAAATGCGATTCGTAGTCTTGCCAGGTACTGGGCTGCAGCAAAACGGGCAGCCCCAGCGCCGCGGCCTGCTGTTGCAAAATCTGCGGCGGCAGGCCGTGGGAGCGGGAAATCTGCCCGTTCTCGTTCAGTACGTTCAGGAGTGCTACGGGTTTATGGCCCGATTTCACGGCGGTCATCAGCGCAAAACAGCTGTCTTTCCCGCCGCTCCATGAACAAATGATATTTTCAGGGGGATTAGTCATCCAGTTTGAGCACGGCCAGGAACGCTTCCTGCGGTACTTCCACGTTACCGATCTGGCGCATCCGTTTCTTACCCTCTTTCTGTTTTTCCAGCAGTTTACGTTTACGGGAGATGTCGCCGCCATAACATTTGGCGGTCACGTCTTTCCGCATGGCGCTGATATTCTCCCTCGCTACGATCTTGGCGCCGATGGCGGCCTGGATGGCGATGAGGAATTGCTGGCGCGGGAGGAGCTCTTTCAGTTTTTCGCAGAGCTTGCGGCCGAAGTCCTGCGCACGGCTGCGGTGGATCAGGGCGCTGAGGGCATCCACTTTCTCGGCGTTGAGGAGGATGTCCATTTTCACGATATCGCTTTCGCGGAAGCCGATCGGGGTATAGTCGAACGATGCGTATCCGCGGGTCTGGGATTTCAGTTTGTCGTAGAAGTCGAACACGATCTCGGTGAGCGGCAGTTCGAACATCAGTTCCACGCGGGTGGTGGTGAGATAGCTCTGGTTGAGCAGGATGCCGCGTTTGCCGAGGCAAAGCGTCATGATATTGCCGATGTAATCGGGTTTGGTGATGATCTGAGCGCGGATCCAGGGTTCTTCGATGCGGTCCATTTTCGTGGGCTCCAGCATTTCGGAAGGGTTGTTCACGATCACTTTCACGCCTTTATTGTCGTAAGCGACGAAACCTACGTTGGGAACGGTGGTGATCACGGTCTGGTTGAACTCGCGTTCCAGCCTTTCCTGGATGATTTCCATATGCAGCATCCCGAGGAAGCCGCAACGGAAGCCGAAGCCCAGTGCCTGGGAGGTTTCCAGCTCATAGGTGAGCGATGCGTCGTTCAGCTGGAGCTTGTCCATACAATCGCGCAGCTCTTCGAAATCTTCGGTAACCACGGGGAAAATACCCGCGAACACCATGGGTTTCACCTCTTCGAAACCTTTGATGGCTTCGGCGCAGGGGCGGTTGGCGAGGGTAATGGTATCACCTACCTTTACTTCTTTCGCGTTTTTGATACCGGTAATAATATATCCCACGTCTCCGGCGAACACTTCGTTCTTCGGCTCGAGGCCCAGTTTGAGGATGCCCACTTCGGCGGCTTCGTATTCTTCCCCGGTGTTCACGAAACGGATGATATCGCCTTTTTTGAGGGAACCGTTGTAGATACGGAAGTAAGCGATGATACCGCGGAAGGAGTTGAAAACGGAGTCGAAGATGAGCGCCTGGAGCGGTTCTTCGATATTGCCGGTCGGCGCCGGGATTCGGGTCACGATGGCTTCGAGGATTTCCTCGATGCCGATGCCCGATTTACCGGAAGCCAGCAGGATGTCTTCGTCTTTCACACCGATCAGGTCGATGATCTGGTCTTTCACTTCTTCGATCATGGCGCCGGCCATGTCGATTTTATTGATGACGGGAATGATCTCGAGATCGTTTTCCATCGCCAAATACAGGTTGGAGATCGTTTGCGCCTGGATGCCCTGGGCGGCGTCTACCAGCAGCAGGGCGCCTTCGCAGGCGGCCAGCGCGCGGGACACTTCGTAGGAAAAATCCACGTGGCCGGGCGTATCGATCAGGTTGAAAACGTATTTTTCGCCGTTTTTGGCGTTATAGGTCATCTGGATGGCGTGGCTCTTGATGGTAATGCCCTTCTCCCGCTCCAGGTCCATATCGTCCAACACCTGGGCTTGCATGTCCCGGTCGGAAATGGTCTTTGTAAATTCCAGTAAACGGTCGGCCAGGGTACTCTTGCCATGGTCGATGTGTGCGATGATGCAGAAATTCCGGATATTCTTCATATAAAAGACAAAATTACGAACCATCCTACCGCACGCTTCGCGTAACTTACTCGTTTCCCGCGGTCGACAATCCGTAATTAATTATTTGCGCAAAGGTATTAAATTTTAATCTTCTTTAAAGGGGCAAACCGCCTTTTGCCCGTATTTCTTTACTTTTAAAGCTAAAATATTCACCATGTCATTGCAACAATCTTTCGAAGCCGCCGTGGCGGCCAGTAAAACGCTCGATGCCAAGCCCGATAACGACGTGCTGCTGCAGCTGTATTCGCTGTACAAGCAAGCCACCGAGGGCGATATCAACGTGGAGCCCCCCGCCAATATGTTCGATTTCGTGGGAAAAGCCAAATATGATGCGTGGAACAACCTGAAAGGCAAATCGAAAGATGCCGCCATGCAGGATTATATTGATCTGGTGAATCAGCTGAAGAATAAGTAATTTTGCGTATGGTACCCAATTATACGATCAGTGAGAAGACACAGCATTTCCTGGACCTGGAAGACCGGTATGGCGCACATAACTATCACCCGCTCCCGGTGGTCCTCACCCGCGGCGAAGGCGTGCATGTCTGGGATGTGGACGGGAAAAGATATTACGATTTTTTATCCGGGTACTCCGCCGTCAACCAGGGCCATTGCCATCCCAAAATCGTGGCCGCCCTCGTGGAACAGGCTTCCCGGCTGACGCTCACCTCCCGCGCTTTCTATTCCGACCTATTGGGCGAATATGCCGGTTATGTGACCCGGTATTTCGGGTACGACCGCGTGTTGCCCGTCAACACCGGCGTGGAAGCCGTGGAAACCGCCCTGAAGCTCTGCCGCCGCTGGGGGTATGTCGTGAAAGGGATCCCGGAAAACAAGGCGAAGATCATCGTTTGCTCCGAAAACTTCCACGGCCGCACCCTGAACGTCGTTTCATTCAGCACGGACCCCGTCGCCAAGCGCGACTTTGGCCCGTACATGCCTGGTTACGAAGTGATTCCATTCAACGATCTCCCCGCACTGGCCCGCGCCCTGCAAGACCCTAACGTGGCCGGATTCCTCGTGGAGCCCATCCAGGGAGAAGCCGGCGTGAAAGTGCCGGATGAAGGATATTTGTCTTCCGTCCGCCAATATTGCACCGATGCCAACGTCCTGTTCCTCGCCGATGAAATCCAGACCGGGCTGGCGCGTACGGGCAAAATGCTCGCGTGCGACCATGAGAACGTGCGCCCCGATGTGCTGATCCTCGGCAAAGCCCTTTCCGGAGGGATGTTGCCTGTTTCGGCGGTGCTGGCAGACGATGCCGTTATGCTTACCATCAAGCCCGGCGAGCATGGCTCCACTTACGGCGGCAACCCGCTGGCCTGCAAAGTCGCCATCGCCGCGCTGGAAGTGCTCCGCAACGAGCGGATGGCGGATAACGCCGCGCAAATGGGGGAACTGCTCCGCCAGGGCCTCGCCAGCCTCCACTCTCCTTTCATCCGGGTGATCCGGGGAAAAGGTTTGCTGAACGCCATCGAGATCGCCCACGAAAACCCCGATGCCGCGTGGGACCTTTGCCTTGCACTGAAGGAAAACGGGCTGCTCGCCAAACCTACGCATGGCGATAAAATCCGTTTCGCACCGCCGCTTACCATCAACGCCGATCAAATCAACGAATGCGTCGGCATTATTTCGAAAAGCCTCGAAACGCTCGCATGACGAAGCCGCAAAAAGCCATACGCAGTTCCGGCTGGCGGACCGATCTCATGATCGGATTCCCCGACGGGGTACTGCTCCTACTCTTCACCACGCAGGTGCTGTACGCCAAGAACCTCACGGTGCAGGCGTTCTATTCCCTGCATCTCATTATCCTCGGCGTAGCCACCCTCCTCATGATGATCGCGGTGTTCCGCGCCAATCGCGGGGAAGCGGAAGAAGGGATCATGACGCCGGAGGAAGAAATCAAGCTCCGCAACCTGGATATCTCCCAGCCAACCATCGCGCACATCGCGGGGGAAATGGAGAAAGACCAGGCGCAGTGGGAAGCCACGCTCAAGACCGAGCAGGTTCCGCTGCGCGAGTTCGGGCTGGCACATGCCGTTCGCAGCACGCTGCTGACCGGGGCGTTTTTCCTGCTGGGTGGATGCGTGGCCTTTGTGCCGTTCCTGATGCAGGAGGATTTTTCGGCTGCAGGGCGTACTAGTTTGATATTCAGTATGATAGGTTTGCTGGTTTTCGGCTGGACGAAATCCCGCATCACCGGTCAGAAGCTGTTCGCGCTCACGGTCCGGTACCTGGTAACAGGGGGTGTTGTGGTGCTGACATCTTACATCATCAGTTCCGTCATTTAATCAATCGGTTATAAAAGCAACAGCCGGCGCAGGATTCCCGCGCCGGCTGTTGCTTTTATGGTCCCTTTCGGTTATTACACGAATTTCTTGCGGTGCATCAGCACGCATACAAAACTGGTCAGCGCCGCCAGCAGCGACAGCCACAGTCCATACCGCTGATCGGGGCAAATGCCCATTTCGCAGCGGGAATACAGCAGCATGTTACGGAACGCCCATGCCGCGAGGAACGCGCTGGGGAAGAGGTTTGCACGCGCCGCCCAATCTTTCGGGATGAGGAAGAACACGCCCGTCAGCACCGCCACGAAGATGCTCAGTTTGCCCGGTTCCCCAAAGCTGGAGCCTTCGCTGCTCAGCCCGGTATAAGTGCGCAGGCCTTCATCGGCCGGGACGGTGATCCAGGGTAAAAAAGCGCAGACGATAACGACGATGACAGCGATAAGTCCTATGATGGCGTTTCTTTTCATGTTCCGGTTTGTAATTAGCCCGCAAAGTAAACGGTTATCTCCGAAAAAGAAAAATCACCTCCCGTTTGGCGGAAGGTGATTTTCGTCAGATGGCGGTTAGCGTGCCCCGGGAGGACAATTCTCCCGCAAAAATTCGGTATACGTTGCGGAAAGGTGCTCCGAGGTCCCTTCTCCTTCATAAATGCCGTGCGAGCGGTTGGGATAGCTCATGAGGCGGAAGGTTTTCTTGTATTTGATGAGTTCGTTGATGAGCATTTCGGCGTTCTGGTAATGAACGTTGTCGTCTCCCGTTCCGTGGATGTACAGCAGTTTGCCGCGCAGGTTTTTCACGTAAGTGATGGGAGAACCGGCGATGAACGCTGCGCGGTCTTCCTGCGGCAGGCCCATGTAGCGTTCCTGGTAGATATTGTCGTAGGTCAGCTGGTTGGCGACCGCCGCCACGGCGATCCCGGTTTTATAGATCTCGGGATACTGGCAGAGGAGGTTCAGCGTCATGGAGCCGCCGCCGCTCCACCCCCATACTGCGATACGGTCTTTATCCACGTACGGCCATTTCAGGATTTCGGTAGCGGCCATGGCCTGGTCGCGGGCATTGAGGATGCCCACTTTGCGGTAAATGCTCTTGCGCCAGGTGCGGCCTTTGGGTGCGGGCGTGCCGCGGTTGTCCAGCGAAATATAGATGTAACCGTCGTCGGGCATGCTGCCGTCGTACACCGGGTTCTGGCCGTTGCCGTAGCTGTCTTTCACGGTGCAGGAGGCGGGCTCGCCGTAAACATAGAATACCACGGGGTACTTTCTGGTAGAATCGAATTTGGCGGGAAGGCTCATCCAGCCGTCCATCGTAACGCCGTCGGCTGTAGTCACCTGGAAGAAGCGGAGCGGGCTCCCGGTGGATGAGGCGTTTTGGGCGCGGGCGGTAAAGTCTTTGCCGTTGAGGCTTTTATGGTCGGGCAGGGAAACGATTTCCTGGTCGGGCGTCAGCAGGTGGCTATTGAAACTGTGCAGCGCGAACTGGCCTGACGGCGCGATGTTGTAACCGTGCGTTCCCGGCTGGCCGGCGGGCGTTACGAGCGTGGGTGCTCCGCCGGCGAGGGGTGCGGAATAGAGGTATTGCTGCGTCGCGTTTTCGGGAGATGCGAGGAAATACACTTTGCCGTTGGTTTCATCGATCCGGGAGATGTTGATCACATCATAATTCCCCTGCGTGATGAGTGTTTCTTTCGATCCGTCTGCCGAAACCCTGTACAGGTGGCGCCATCCGTCCTTTTCGCTCACCCATACGAAGGCCTTGTTCTGTTCCAGCCAGTCCCATCCCATGATATTGCCGTCGTCCCAATACGATTTAACATCGATCCAGGCGTCGTCCGTTTCGGTGAGAATGGTGGAAGCAACGCCGGTGGCGGGTTGCAGGAGCATGACTTTAGACTGGTTCTGTTTGCGGTTCAGCTGCTGGATGATGAGCTGCTGTTTGCCGGGTACCCATTCCATCCGCGGAATATAGTGCTGGCGGGGATCGCCGGGCACTTTCATCCAAACCGTCTTTTTGGTGGACAGGCTCACCACGCCAACTTTACAGGGCGAGGGGCTCTCTCCTACCTTGGGATATTCTACGGGGATGGTGAAAGAATAAATGGAATCGGTGTTGTTGATCATGAGGAAATCGTGGATCTGGCGGGCGTCTATCTGCCAGTAAGCGATGCTTTTGCTGTCCGGGCTCCAGCGGAAGCCGTCGCGGCAACCGAATTCTTCTTCGTACACCCAGTCGAAGGTACCGTTAATAAGGCGTCGGTCCCCGTCTTTGGTGAGTTGGTCGATCTTGCCGGTAGCGAGGTCTTCGGCGTACAGGTTATGCTGGCTCACGTAGGCCACGCGCTTGCCGTCGGGCGAGAACTTGGCGAACATGAGGGACGATGCGGGTAGACCTTTGCCGAGCTGGCGGAGTTTGCGGGTGGCCACGTCCAGGTGCCAGTAGTCGCCGCGGGTTTCGTAGCGCCAGACGCGTTTGGCATTGGTGTAGATCAGGAGCTGTTTTTCATCGTCTGAAAACCGGAAGCTTTTCACGGTAAGGGGAGCGGATGCGCCGGCGGGTGTCAGGGCCGATGCCGGTACGAGCGTGGTGGATTGGCGGCCGGGTAGCTGGATGGAAACGATATTGCCGTCGTTTTCCAGGTAGAAAGCGTCGCCGGCTTTGTTCCATTTAACGTCTTGCGCCATGGAGCCAAGGGAAACGGCCAGGGCGAAAATCAATAAAAAGTAACGCATGGGATGCATATGCAGGTTTGAGGTAAATGATAATGCATAAAAATAAGGGTTCCCGGGAGAACTGCCACGGGCATTTATGTTAAACGGCAATTCCGGCATGCTGCTTGCTTTATGATCAGTTATGAAGGTTAACTGAAAGTAAAGTGCCTTGTACGCGGTTGACTTTTATAGAAATTATTCATAATAAATTTTGACAATTTATTATTTGTCGTATTTTTAGGGTCATTAGTGATCCTATTGAAAAACTAAGAAAATGGTTACAGTATCTTATTCTTACAAGAACCGTGAGTTCGTGAACCTGGAAGATTCCATCATGGACCAAATCGCGGAAAGCGGGCGCCGTATGCTTTTCGCTTTACTGGAGCCCATCCACGAAGTGATGGTGCATGAAAACGGGAAGATCCGGATTTGCCTGGACGAGCGGCCCAACATTGAACTGGAAGGTTTTAGCGCACCTGTAAAACACCAGATCGAATGCACCTTGCGGGGTGAAGAGCCCGCTTACTACTGAAATTCCGATAACTGAATACAAAGACATTACCTGCTGAAATAATGCCCCGGCGCGGCCGGGGCTTTTCTTTTCCTACAACTCCCTGTGCCTGAACATTTTCGATGTCCGGCTTGCAATGTGGAAACCGTTCCGCATCCATACCCTCAAACATATCGTTACCGCCCTTCTCCAGCTGCTCCATTACCCGGCTTTTCCCCAAAGGATCGATACGCTCCGGATGGTCAATGGTACCCGCATCATCGGGGAACTGCGGGGTATTTCGGTGGGGACCGTCCAGTTTAAAGGCCAGTACCGATCGTCTGGAGGTGCAACGTGAAGACCCGCTTTGCGAAGGTCCGCGATTTCAACATGGCCCCCCCCGGCGGCAAATTGCCCTTCGGCAAAGTGCTCACTTCCTCGGTACGTCTGACCAGAGCAGGGTGTTCAGGTATACTTTCTGACGTTTTGCTGGACTTTGGGGGTGGATTTTGATTTCTGTATGTTTTACGCAAATGTTGTAATGGAGTGTATTCTTTGCCGTTAGTTTTTATATGTAATAGGTTGATTTTCGGTAGGGTGAAGTTCGTGGTGGTTTTATGTTGCATGTACGCAAATAGGTTTTCAGGCCATGGACCGGTGGTTATGGGGAAAAATAGGTGTCGATGGCGGGTGCCGGTTTTAAATTCCGGTCATACTTCGTGAAATATATAAAAGCATAAAGCCTGCTCTCATGAGAACAGGCTTTTTCCAAATTCATTTGAATAATATTAATCTTCCTTCCCTCCTTTCTCGCCGGTGAACCAATGTTCCTTGTCCCGGAAAAGTACATTGAAAGTCGTCAACGATCCGTAAATCCGGGTGATATATTGCTGGAGGTTGACCTTGTCTTCGTCACTAAGAAGTTTGTGTGCGTTGATCTGCTGTTCCAGCACGCGGAGCCGGTCGCGGACCATAACGATCTTGTGAAAGAACACCTCGATCGGCACGTCTTTCCCTTTCTGGCTCGCGTCTTTGGGCGTGAGGGTCATGGTGCCGCCGGCCCAGCGGTCGCCGAGGGGCACTACTTCGCTGAAACCGTTCCAGAGGCGGAGGATTTTGAGCAGGGAGGTTTCCAGTTCGGAAGCGGTCTCTATCTCGGCGGAGCGGTTCTCAGAATAGAGCACTTCGAACTTGGGGTCCGTTTTGTCTACTTCTACCACGCCTTCATTAATAAATGTTACCACGTACTGGGCATATTTCACGCCGATGATCACACCGGGGCCGAATCGGGCATGCTGTACACGTGAGCCGATGCCTGCGGTCAGTTCTTCCATCATGTAGTTCGAATTTTAATGGCCCAAGATAAGGAATGCTTACAAATCATCCGTCGTTTTCGACGGTATTCACCTCCCTTCCCGAAAAAGACAGGATCGTATTGATCAGCAACCGCCGCATCCTGCGCTCCGTTTCCTTATCCGGCCGCGGAATGAGGAATTGCACTTTGTAATGCACGAGGTCTTTCCTGATCTCCAGGATCTTCAACGAAAAACTGTTTTCGGTAATATTGCTGGCAAACGGCCGCAGCACGCCTTTCAGCGATTGTTCCAGCTCGTCGGGCGACGATTGGTATTTAATATCCAGTTCGAATTCGATGGTCAGTTTCTTGATGTTTTGTTTGCTCTGGTTGAGCACCATCGTGGAGAAAATAACGGAATTGGGGATGAGGACGAGATCGTCGTCGTCGTTCTGCAATACCACATTGATCAGCGTAATATCGAGCACCTTCCCCTTAAACTCCCCCACCCTGATCTGGTCGCCCAAAGACAGCTGGTCGGAAAACATGATGATGAGCCCGTTGATCATGTTGGTCACATAATCTTTCGACAACAGCGCAAACGCCGCCGCCGCGATGCTCACGCTCACGAACATGTCAATCGGGTTCACCCCGAAAAGGAGCATCAGGGAAACGAGCGCAATGATGGTATTGAGGACGGAACTGATGCGGTTGATGCCCAGCACGAAGTTGTCGCGCGTGAGCCGCTTGAGGTGGTTTTTCCGGATGTACCAGCTGATCATAACCAGCCAGCCGATGGAAATCAGGAGGTTGGCGCCGAGAAACAGTGACAGGGCGTTGGAAATACTGCCGATCGCTTTGTATTTATTGAAAAGGTCGTGCTGGGTGAAGTTAAACCATACCACCGCAGCATATACCAGCAGTTTGGCGATAAAAATGAGTACCTGCCGGCGGATCTTCTTCTGGTTATATGTAGCCTGATCGATTACCATGATGGCCACAAAAATACGAAAAATGGGAGGATTGTCCCGGCATGAAGCACCGGGACAATTTGTTAAATATTATTTCAGATTTAAATCCTTTACGCCGCTCACTTCGGTAGACACTTCCCCGAGCCAGCCGCCCTGCGCCCGCATGCCCGTGTGCACCCGAATGAAATCGATACCTTTCAGCTTCACGGGTTTGCCGTCCGCATCTACCGCCCAGTCGAGCTTGATGCCAGATTTGGCGTCCATATTGGCCCAGTTGTCTGCATACCCGAAATCATAAGCCGGGCAAACGAAGAAGGAACCCGCGCCCGATTGGTCTTTGATCCGGTCTGGGTCGAGCATGGTGCCGCTGAAGGTAATCTTGTCGCCTTTCCAGTTGGGATAGTAGTGCTGCGAATGGAAGGAATTCTTCTCCATGTAACCGGAACCGCCTTTGTTGTCCGTCCATTTGATATAATTCATATCCGTAATGTATGAATACTGGGGATTTGGCGTGGCTACATGGTCGGCCGCCGGGCGATGGTACGTGATTTCATAATTATGCACGGTTTTCGGGGAGTTATACTCCGATCCGGCGATTTCGTACCAGGTATCGTCTGGCAGTCCGTTCCCGTTCGCGTCTGCCGCCACCTGGATGATGCCGGGTTCCGCCCAGTTGTTGAAAGCATTGCCCAGCACCTGGAAGTTGTATGCTCCCGGTACGTTCACGATGGTGTGGTCGAAACCCATCACGATGAACCCGCCAAAGCCGCCGAGGCAAACGAGGCCATTGCTTTTAATGGCGGATTCCGCCTTGGCGATCATGCTGGCTTCCGAATCGCCGGCTTCCCAAAGGGGCAGTTTGTTGGTGAACTGGGCCGGCGCCGGCTGGAAGTCGAACACTTTGGCCACGCCGTTCGTGTATACCTGTGCGTTAACGGTCACGGTCACGTTCTGATTGGCTTCTCCCGCTGCGGTTTTGACGTTCAGCCTGAAGGTGCTTTCGCCCGCGGCGGCGAATACGTGGACGAGTTCGCGCTCGCGGGAAACGGTGTCTTCATCGAGCGTCCAGACGTAAGATGCACCTTCGGCGTTTTTCACTTCCGGGGAAATGCGCACCCATTGCGCGGTATGTACGGAATAGCCGCCGGCAGGGGCTTTCATGTCGATGAGGGGCAGCGGTTGGGTATCTGCTTTGTCGTTGTTGCCGGAACAGGCGGCGGCTCCCAGCAGGAGCGCCATCACCGGCCATTGTAGATTTCCTTTCATATTAACTGGTTGTTTTTGTTGTAGTTGATGGATCAGGGAACGGGAAGGAACGCGATGTGGGCGGGAATGTCGCCCGTAGTAACCGACCATTTTTTCTTCCCTTTTTTATCGAAGCAATACAGCGTTCCGGGCGACACATAATCGCGCGCGTCGGTCACGAAGATGTCGCCGGTAACGGGGTGAACGGCAACGCCGTAGGGCATTTTGATGTTTTTTTCCGTTCCGTCGTTGATGAAGCTCCCGGGCAGCAGGGTTTCCGAATTCACATCGAGCATATTGTAGCTGATCTTCCAGGAATGCGTGTCGTAACTGAACGCGGTGCCGTAGATGAAAGCGGTGTCGTTATGGATCCAGAGGTTGCTGGAGGCGAGTTGGAAGCTTTTCTTCACCCGGTCGGTTTTGGTGTCGATGACGTGCAGCGAGGGTTGCACGTGGTAATAATCCCCACGTGAGGTGACGTAGAGGTCGCCATGGCGGTCGGGTTTCACATGGTGCAGGTTGATGGCCACATCGATCTTTTTGATTTCCTTGAAGGTGGGCAGGTCGATCACCGAAACCGTGCGGTCGTAGTCCGGAACGCGGTATCCGCCGCTGTTGGCGACGTAGAGTTTGTTGCCTGCGACGGCCATTTCTTCCGGCTGGTAACCCACGATCACTTTCCGGGTGATCTGCAGCGAGGCGGTGTCCACTTCGGCTACGAACCCGATGGGCGCGTTGGGGTCGATTTCCACCGGCCCTGCATACGAGCTCACGTAAGCTTTTCCGTTGGCGAAGGCGAGATAGCGGCAGTTGGGAATGTTGACCTGGCCGATGCGTTTGCTGGTGAGGGCGTCCATCACTTCCACCTTGTTGGAAACATTGATGACGGCATACAGCTTTCCGCCATAGATGCGGATATCGTTCCCCACGTCCCCCAATTCCTTCACCACATTCGGATTTACGGTGGCGTAAATATTTTCGTTGTATTTACCGGTGGTGTAGTCGTAATAATCGAGCGTCGATTTATTGCTGCCCATATTGCCTTCGTTGAGCAGGTAAAAGCCGAGGTAGCCGTTTATCGCCGCCGTATCTACCGGTGTCACTACCGGCGGAACGATGGGGTCGCCCTTCCGGCAGGCGGCGGTCAGCAGCACGAAGGCCGCCAGGATGCTGAGTTGTATTTTTTGCATGGTCGTATCGTTTGATTACAGTTGCACAGACAGGGTTACCTTGTAATTCCTGCCGGGCATCGGGTAATTGAGCACTACGTCGTAGAACTGGTTGAAAAGATTGTTGACCTGCGCGGTGAGGGCCACGTCTTTCTTTTCGGTCCGCAAGGCCCTGCGCAGCGAAAGATCGCTGGTGTACCAGGGCTGCATGTAATTGCGGGGGATGTTGGCTTTGCCGTTATAGCGTTCGCCGGTATAGAGGAGGCTGTAGTTGAGTCCCCAATCCCCGTAATCCGCGCTGGCGATGAGCGAGCCTGCGTGCCGGGGGATGTACACGATCTGGTGGCCGTAGAAACTATCCGCCGGGTCGGTGAAATCCCGCGCCTGCTGGAAGGTGTACGTCATCCGCGCCCCCATCCGGAGGCGCTCCCAGGCCAGCAGCGTGGCGCCGGCGCGAAGGTCGAGGCCATGGACCTTCACGAAGCCGAGGTTCATCATCGTCCAGCGGAACTGGCTAACGGTGGGCACCGCCACGATCTTGCCCGTTACTTCGGTATAATAGGCGTCGGTTTCGAGGAAAACGGCTTCCAGTATTTTTCCGGGACGCGCCTTGTTCCAGGTGAAACCAACGTCGTACTGGCGTGTGTACTCCGGGTCGAGGCGCGAATTGCCGATGTCGGTATAATACAGATCGTTGAACGTCGGCATGCGGAAGATATGCTTGTAAAACCCCCTCACCCTGAAATCCTCCTTTCCGAAAGGCTGCCACGCCATCACAACCGACGGCGTGAATTCCCTTTTGGGCGCCGATGCGGCATTCTTTTTCACGCTTTCGTTCATGATCGTAGCCAGCATCGCCGCCTGCGCATTGAACCGCGGTAAAGTCACGGACGTGCTGAGCGCCCCCAGCACCGTGTGCCGCCGCGGATACGAGAAGTTTTTCAGCGATGCGTTCAGGAGGTTGAACTGATAGTCGGCCGACAAGCCGGCCGTCCACCAGTTTTTGATGGTAAACTGCTGCGCGAGGGAAACGTAGGCTTCCTGTTGGCGATAACGGTTGTCGATGCGCAACAGTTGCGTATCCGGCGCCAAGTACCGCGTGAAATCCTTCGCATATTTGGCATTGAAAAGTACGCTGTATCGCCGGGAAAGGTCTTTGCGCAATTGCCCCTGCCAGAAAAAGTTCCGGTCCCACTGCCGGTCGATATGCCCGAACACCCCGTTCACCACGAACCCTGGCAATCCGCGTTCGGAACCGTAATAGTAAAGCCGCGTATGCCATTCGCCGGAAGGCATGCGGCCGTGCAGCGAAGCTTCCAGGCGCAGGGCGTCCACTTCGCCGTTCTTGCGCATGGCCGTGGTATCGAAACCGTTCTCTTTCCGGTAGCGGAACTTGTATTGCCCGCCGGCATGCACCCATTCCGAGCTCATTGAAAGCGTGGTACGTTCCGACAATTTCCTATGGTAACGCAAAGACGGATTGAAGAGGCTGAATGATCCCGACCTCACCGTTCCTTTCATGTGGAAACGCTCACCCGCCTTAAATTCCGGGCGGAGCGGCGTGAGGTATATGGCGGCGGAAGCGCTGTAATCTTTCGCGGGTTGGAACGTATTGCTTTTTTGACCGTTATAGAGCGATACGGCCTGCATATTCTCCATGGAAAACTTGCCCAGGTCGATCTGCCCGTTCTGCGCATTGCCCAGCTGGATGCCGTCGTAGAACACCGCGGTGTGGTTGGTGCCCATCCCGCGGACGTCCACCGTTTTCAAACCGCCCACGCCGCCGTAATCCTTGATCTGCAAACCCGAGAAAAACCGGATGGCATCGGCTACGGATTGCGCGCCGAGTTGCTGCAATGCCGCGCCCTGCAACGTCTGCCCAGGCGAGATCTCGCGAACGGGCCGCGGCGCGGTGATCTGGACTTCCTTCAGCTCGCGGACCTTCGCTGAATCAATGCCCTGCTGCGCGGAGGCACTGCCTGCAAGCAGCAGGCAGGCTCCGGTAAAGCGGATTTTCCAGTAGGATTTCATGGTTATGGTTGAATAACGGTCATGGCAGGGAAGTACCATCCGTCATATCGGATCGTTTTCTTCAGCGCGCCGGTTTGTGCGTTGTAGAACAGCACGCGGTTCTCGCTGCCGGTATACGGCCCGTTGATCGTCGTGATCACGAGCTCGTCGGTATGATGGTCGTAATTCACGCCGGAACCGTAGAAATATTGACCGGCCGGCAGCGTGATGAACGGCGTGGCCAGCGATGCGGCGTTGCCCACTATATAGCGGTATAATTTGGTGCCATATTGCCAGTTGGCGGCGGGTTGGATGATGAAGATGTGGTCGTTGACGGTAGACGACGCCATCTGCACGCTTCTCCACGCGCCGAAAGGGTTCACCGAAGCGAACGGCATTTTCACGGAATCTTTTGCGAAAGTGGTGGGGTGGACAGACATGAGCAGGGAATCCTTCGCGCCGTAGATCCGCCCGTTCTTTCCCGTCACAAAACCTACCGTGGCCTTGAAAGGCTTGTCTACCACGGCATATGTAGTAGCATTGAGCACGATCATGCCGTCGTTATTGCTATGGGCGAACACGTAGTTCCCGGATTTCACCATATTGCCGATGGCACCCGATACGCCGGTGATTTTGCTGCCGATGGCCAGGGAAGTGAGGTTGACGGGATAAATACCGTCGTCTGCCCCGATGAGGCCCCGCGTTGCGTCGAGCCCGACGAAAGACATCGCTTTCCCGGAAGCGGCGTTCTCCACGCGACCGGTTTCCACGAGCGTGGAAGCGTCTGTCACCACCAGCGGTCCGCCGGCTTTCACGACCAGGTACAATTTGCCGTTATGAATGGCGCCGTATTGGAGGGTGTTCATGAGGCCGCCAAGTTGCCTGCCGGGATTCATGGCCGCATACACCGTGGGCACGAGCGTATCCGCGCCGTATTTGTAGAACCAGACGCTGCCAGTTTGGGTACCGAACCAGCCTTCGTTGAGGACGAGCACGCCGTTGGCGTATTGCCCGAGCACGGTGATGTTGTATACTGCGGAGTCTTTACCGTTGGGTGTGGAGGCGGCGAAAGTGATTTTATAATCGCCGTGCGCGCGGGGTTTGAAGGTGTAGGTGGCTTTATCGCCAACGGGTTCGCCGTTGAGGGTCCAGCGGAAGGCGATCCCCGCGTCCTGCGTGATCTCGGGCTTCAGCTCGAGCTCCTGGCCTACGGCGATGGTTTGTTCCGGCTTGGCGATATGGATTTTGGGGCCGGAGGGCCTTACGTCGTCCGATTTGTTACAGGCGGCTACGGTAGCCAGGAAGGCGAGGCCGAGCAGCATGCGTACGTGTTGTTTCATATGTTGGTTTATTTGTTTTGAAACAACCATCCGGGAAGCACGCATCATGCCCGCAAATAAGTTTGCAAGTGTATGACGCGGGACGATCCCAACGCGCATGGAGGGTTATACGAATAAGAATATAAATACCTGGTAAAAGGCTTTACATCCCTGGCTTTTCACCCGAAAGCGTTGAATGGTAAATACATGAGGCAGGTCTTCTGGCTCTCCTGCTTTACCGGCTAGCCTTCCCTTCTTTTGGAAAGTGGCATGCAGTGATGCCGGTAAAAACGAATGCAGGATTACAGCTACGGGGATAGCTCCGGTTTTGCACCGGATTCCCTTTTAATGCGCGCCCCTGGTGAGGGGTCTGCAACCAAATGCGATGCAAACCTACGGTGTTGGTGGGAATAAAACAAATGATTCGTATCATCGGGGCGTCCAACAAATTTGCCTATTGCCCGTTAATAAAGCATATGCAACATGATTTCACCTGGGAATTCAACGGCCGGCGGTTCCACGGCATAACGTGGCAGCCGGAACATTACGACCGTGTGATGGCCGTGATCCATGGCATCGGCGAGCACGTGGAGCGCTACGCGCCGCTGGCGGAATTTTTCAATAAGGAAGGGTACCTGGTAACGGGGATCGATCATTTCGGCCACGGCAAAAGTGACGGCAAGCGCGGCGATACGCTGAAGCTGGAAGAAATTTTCGATTACCTGGAAGCGTTCCTGCAATTTACCTGGGATGCGCACCCCGCGCCCATGGTGCTTTACGGGCATTCCATGGGCGGCGGGCTGTTGACGGGCCTGCTCCTCCATCGCCAGCCCGACGTGCAAGCCGCCGTCATCTCCGCACCCGCGCTCCTCCTCCCGCAAAAGCCCAATGCATTGCTGAGAGGTATTTTGAAAACCGGCGCATCGCTCCTGCCCCATCTCCGCGTCAAAACACCGCTCGATATCCAAAAGATATCACACGATGCGAATGAAGTAGCGAAGTTCGAGAACGATCCGCTGCGCCACCCGTTCGCCAGTTTGCGCCTCCTGCATATTTTGGTGAGCAATGGATTGTGGTGCCTCCGTCATGCCGGCCGCCTTCAAATTCCCTCACTGCTCATGCACGGAAATGCCGATAGCTTCACGAGCGTAGATGGTTCGCGCCTGTTCGCGGACAAGGCCCCGAAAAAACTCATTACCTATAAAGAATGGAACGGCCTTTACCACGAGATGCACAACGAGCCCCAGCGCCCGGAAATCTTCCAGTTCATGGCGGGCTGGCTCAGCGCCGTGCAGTTACACCCGTTGGATTAAAACATGCCTGGATCACCCCTTCCCTTTCAGGAACCGGTCGAAATACGCACGCTCCAGCGTCTCCCGGTGGTCCGGGTGCGCGATGCCGATGAGCGCCCTGGCGCGTTGTTTCAGGTTCTTCCCGAAAAGATCCGCCGATCCGTATTCCGTCACCACCCAATGGATGTGCCCGCGGGTCGTCACCACGCCCGCGCCTTCCTTGAGGAATGGCGTAATCCGGGAAATCCCCTTGCTGGTGACAGACGGCAGGGCGATAATGGGCTTGCCCCCTTCCGATAGCGATGCGCCGCGGATAAAATCCATCTGCCCCCCGATCCCGGAGTACTGGTAAGTGCCGATGGAATCTGAGCACACCTGCCCGGTAAGGTCTATTTCGATGGCGCTGTTCACCGCCGCCACCTTGGGGTTCCGGCGGATGACGGAAGTATCGTTCACGTAACTGATGTCCATGACGCGGATGGAAGGATTGTCGTGCACGAATTTGTACAGCTTTTCCGTCCCCGTCATGAACGCCGTGACGGACTTCCCGGCATTGATCTTTTTCCGTGTGTTATTGATGACGCCGCTTTCGATGAGCGGGATCACGCCGTCTGACATCATTTCGGTATGCAAGCCAAGGTCTTTGTGGCCCGTCAGGTTGTGCAGCACCATATCGGGAATGGTGCCGATGCCCAATTGCAGGGTGGCGCCGTTTTCGATGAGCGCCGCCACATGTCTCCCGATCGCTTCCACCGCCGGCGTTGCCCCGGATGAATAGTCGACCACCGGCAGCGGGGCTTCATGCCACACCATCGCATGGATCCGGCTGATGTGGATGAACCCGTCGCCATGCGTGCGCGGCATATTCGGGTTCACCTGCGCCACTACGTATTTCGCCGTATCCACTGCCGCGCGGGCAATGTCTACCGACGTGCCGAGGCTCACGTATCCATGAGCATCCGGCGGGGAAACCTGTATGAATGCCGCATCCAGCGGGAGAATGTTGCGGTAGAAAAGTTGGGGGATCTCGCTGAGGAAGATGGGCACGTAATCGCCCGACTCGCTGTTGGAAACAGCGCGCGTAGCGGCCGACACGAACAGGGAATTGAAGAAGAAGGCTTTCCTGCAGGCGGGCTGGTCGAAATTCACGTTGCCGAGCGTGGTGATGCTGACCAGTTCTACATCTTTGAGTACTTCCGCGCGGTTTTGCAATGCCTGTACGAGCAGTGCCGGGGTGGCGGCGCTGCCATGTACGAATACGCGTTGTCCGGATTGAATATTGGCCACTGCGGTGGCGGCGTCTATGTATCGTAATTCCATGAATGGGTTGCGGTTTTGAACAAAATTACCGGACGAAGGCCCCCGGCGCAATGATCCCCATCGCCAGAAACCGTTCCGGGATCATGGGGAGACCTGACAAAAAACAGCCCGGTCTGCCGAAAGCGCCACCGGGCTGCCTGTTACCATTTTACAGCGTAGCCATATCGATCACGAACCGGTACCGGACATCGCCTTTCAGCATGCGCTCGTAGGCTTCGTTGATATAATTCATATTGATGACTTCCACGTCGGACACGATATTATGTTCCGCGCAAAAATCCAGCATTTCCTGCGTTTCCGCGATCCCCCCGATCATGGACCCCGCGATGCTGCGGCGGTTCCCGATCAGGCTGAACCCGGCTATCTCCATCGGCGTCGGCGGTACGCCCACGCAAATCTGCACCCCGTTCGTCCGCAGGAGGCTTTGGGCCATATTATAATCATGCGGCGCAGAAACGGTATCGATGATGTAATCGAAATATTTACGGACGGATTTCAGCTGGGCCTTATCGGTCGTGAGCACGAACTGATGCGCCCCGAGCGCCCTGGCGTCGGCTTCTTTCTTCGGGCTGGTGCTGAGCATCGTCACTTCCGCCCCGAATGCCGCGGCGAATTTCACGGCCATGTGCCCCAATCCGCCGAGCCCCATCACCGCCACTTTGTGCCCTTTACCTACTTTCCAGTGGCGTAGCGGCGAATAAGTCGTAATGCCGGCGCAGAGGAGCGGCGCCACATTGGCCAGCGGCAGCTTGTCAGACACTTTCAGCACAAAAGCCTCGTCTGTCACGATCATGTTGGAATATCCGCCATAGGTAGGTGTTTTATGGTCCTGTTCGTAGGAATTATACGTGCCGGAAGAGCCGTTTTCGCAATATTGTTCGTTCCCGTCGATACAGTTCGAACATGTGCGGCAACTGTCGACCAGGCAACCTACCGCGGCCAGGTCTCCCGGTTTGAATTTCGTTACCTTATCGCCTGTACGGGTCACACGGCCTACGATTTCATGCCCGGGCACCATGGGGTAAATGGAATTGCCCCACTCGTCGCGGATCTGGTGAAGGTCGGAATGGCACACGCCGCAATAGAGGATATCGAACGCCACGTCGTGCGGACCGGGATCGCGGCGTTCGAACGACCAGGGAGCTACGGCAGATTTTCCGTCTTGCGCGGCATAAGCTTTTACTGTTGTCATAATATTTGGATTAGCTTTAAGGTAACAATGTGCTCAACAGGATTGTTGAAGTAGCGCGGTTAAAGGTAAAGAAATATCAAATCGATGAAACAGACGCCTCAGACAGATCAGTTTACCGGACTTTCGGCCACGGAAGCGGAATCAAGGCTCCGGCAATATGGAAAGAACGTTTTCCGCGTGAAGCAGGTGCCGCGGTTTTTGTTGATCATCTGGAATATGGTCCGCGAGCCCATGTTCCTGCTGCTCCTCACAGCCTGCCTGTTGTATTTTATACTGGGAAGTGTTTCCGAAGGATTGCTCATGCTTGCCGCGATATTGCTCGTGTCTGCCATCGAGTTTTTCGAGGAAGCCCGCAGCAACAAGGCCATGAAGGCGCTGCAGGCGTTTACCGCTCCCCGTGCGCGTGTGTTGCGGGACGGGAAGTTGCAGGAAACGGATACGGAAAACATCGTGCCGGGCGATATCCTCGTGCTCAGCGAGGGCGACCTCGTGCCGGCAGATGCTACGCTGCTGCTGGCCAACGACTTTTCCGTGAATGAATCCGTAATTACGGGGGAATCGATGCCGGCGGCGAGGGTGGCCGACCAGTCCGTTTTCAGGGGCACGCAGGTGAATACGGGGCAGGCCGTGGCGAAGGTGACCGCCACGGGCAATGCAACCGAGCTGGGCAAACTGGGCATAAAGGTCAGTGAAACTTCCAATCCCGAAACCATCATCCAGCGGCAAACCTGGCGGTATGTGAAGCGCCTGGCGATTTTCGGGTTCCTGGCGTTTGTGCTGGTTTGTGTACTGAATTATATCCAGACGAACTCCTGGGCAGAAAGCCTCCTCATGGGCCTGACGCTCGCCATGGCCGCCATCCCGGAAGAAATCCCCGTGGCGTTTTCGTCGTTCATGGCGCTGGGCGCCCTTTACATGAGCCGACGCGGCATCATTCCGCGCCAGCCGCAGGTGATAGAAAACCTCGGCGCCGTGAATGTGCTTTGCCTGGATAAAACCGGCACCATCACCGAAAACGTCATGCGCGTGGCGGACGTGTACGGCGAAAACGCCCTGCAATTCGCAGCCCTCGCCAGCGAAAAGCACCCGTTCGACAGTATGGAAAAAGCGATCCTCGACCGCTGGGGAAAGCCCCTGCCGGATATGGTGCACGAATATCCACTGGGCGGCCATCCGCCGATGATGACGCATGTCTACAACCTCGACGGTGTTATCACCGCCACTGCCAAAGGCGCCGTGGAGCGCATCGTGCGGGTCTGCAAACTGAATGCGGCCAGGGCCGCCGAAGTTACGGCGTATGCAGACGGAATGGCGGCCAAAGGGTTCAGGGTGCTGGGTGTAGCCAGCGCGATCCATGCCGGTGGCGCGTTCCCGGAGGAGCAGGACGGGTTTGACTGGCGGTTCGAAGGACTGGTGAGCCTGCAGGACCCTCCGCGCAAAAACGCCCGGGAGGTAATCGGGGCGCTGTATGCCGCGGGGATCGACGTCAAGCTGATCACGGGAGATTACCTCGCTACCGCGCGCTACATCGCTTCGGAAGTAGGGATCCGGAACCTGGACCATGCGGAGTCGGGGGAGTCGGTGATGGCGATGACGGAAGCGGAACTGAAGGAAAAAGTAAAGACGGTAAACCTGTTCGTCCGCATGTTCCCCGACGCGAAGGTGAAAGTGGTGGAAGCCCTCAAATCCATCGGCGACATTACGGCCATGACCGGCGACGGCGTTAACGACGGGCCGGCGCTCAAAACGGCGCATATCGGCATCGCCATGGGCAAAAAGGGTGCGGACATCGCGCGGATGGCGGCAGACCTCGTTATTACCGACGATAACCTCGACCGGATCCTCATCGCCATCCAACAGGGCCGAAAGATCTTTACCAACCTGCGGAAAGCCATCCGGTACATCATTTCCATCCACATCCCCATCATCTTCACCGCTACGTTGCCACTGTTGCTGGGCTGGGCCTACCCGAATATTTTCACGCCCATTCATGTTATTTTCCTGGAACTGATCATGGGGCCCACCTGCTCGATCTTTTACGAAAGGGAGCCGGCGGAAGAGAACCTGATGGAACGCCCGTCTCGCGGGAGCAACATGAGCCTGTTCCGCGGGAACGAGCTGTGGGTCAGTGTTGCACAGGGCCTGGCCATCGCGGCGGGCGTGTTGGGGTTGTATCGTTATTATATGCCTTCCCATTCGCTGGAGGAAACACGGACGGTCGTGTTTACGACGCTGGTGATGGCCAATATCTTTCTCACTTTTGCCGACCGGTCGTTTTCGGAACATTTCTTCCATACGGTCAGGTATAGGAATAACCTGGTGCCCCTGGTGCTGGGGGCGTCCATCCTTTTCCTGTGCATCATTCATTTTGTACCGGCCGTGCGCGTGCTTTTCGGGATGACGCGCATCCCGCTGCAAGACGGGTTCCTGTGCCTGGGGGTATCGTTCGCAAGCGTGGTATGGTTCGAAGCCTACAAAGCCATCCGCGGCCCGAAAAAAACGGGTTGACCGGGGGCCGGATTAAGGAAAAGGATCATGGAGTTTGCAGGAATAGCAGCTGTCAAAAAGGATCACTCATCTTCGAAATGATGCGGCGTTTCCTTGATGGCTGCAGGCTTGCGGCGCGTATCGACGGTGTAGTAGAAGAACAGGCGAATGGTATGGTTGCGGGAATAGGAATTACCGCCGGCGCCCTGCTGGTACAGAAGCATATAGCCGAGGTCGTAAGACCATCCCCTGCCGAAACCCTGGCGGATGCCGCCGAACAGCCGGATCTGGTCGAACGTATTGTAAACGACCGGTTTCCCGAATTGAACGGCTACTTCATTGGCGATGCTGATCTGCGGGTATTTGGGGTTTTTCACGACGGGGATACCGAGGCTGATGAGGTACCGGAGCCGGTTGGAGAATGCGAAATCGCCCGTGGATTTGCCGTTGTCCAGGGTTTCGCGCCAGCGCTGTTCGTTGCGGAGGCGGTTGAGCACGCTGACTTTCCCGATACGGCTATTGTAAATGATCTGCTGGTAAATGCGGTTCTCATCCGCGAACGCCGTTTTTCCATTGACGGCCGACGCGAGCCACATATGCCCGTAACCCGCTACCAGCGAAAGGTTATCGGCGAGCCAGTAACTGGCGCCGCCACGCACGAAGTAAAAGCTGGGATCGGCGATGTAGTGGGTGCGCCTGACGTGGAGATCGGCGATAGCGCCCCAGCGTTCGCTGAAACGCATGGTGGAGTTCACGGATAGCCAAACGTGCTGGTTGTCCGTGATTTGTTTGACGGGAGTTTGCGCGGCTGCGAGGGAAGAGAAAAGGACCATTAGCCCGGAAGCGGCGAATCGCATAAAGGAAAACGAGGTTTACCCAATACAACAACCATTCAGCCCGATTGGTTGCGGCGTTCCTGCGCGGAACGGGGCATTCCTTCCACAGTGTGCTATTTCAGCTCGATCGTCATTTCCCCGTCCTTTCCGTTCACGTCAAACGCCGCTTCACTGAAAAAAGCCGGGCGCATGGTCGGCCGTATTTCATTGGAAAATCCGTATTTCTCGGTAGGCTTTCCGAAGAAACCCAGGTTGAGGTCCTTGTCGCCGTTCTCGTCCAGGAATGCGCTGATGGCATACTTGCCGGCGGGTACCCTGTTGAAGGAAACGATCACCTGCCCGACCCCGTTCACCGGAACGATCTTCGCGATGGTGGCCTTTTTCGGTTTCATAAAGTCTGACGGGTTGGTGTACCATCCGATATAGACATCGCCCTTTTTGTTTTCCAGATTGGTGAGCTTGATTTTATACGTTGCCTGTGCCGAAACGCCTGTGGAAATCAACAGGAATGCGGTAAGGAAGATAAGGTGGCTTTTCCGGGTCATACGTAAGTTTTGGGTGGTAGAGAAAAAGATGTGCCACGATGGATGGCCTGTCTTTTGAAGCGTTTCCGTTAAAATCAAATATATGGCAAAGTATGGAAAGAAAAGCCAGGAGAAGGTGGAAAAAGCCATGCAGGAGATGAAGGAAGGCAAGCTGAAAAGCGGCCGGAGCGGCAAAAAGGTGACCAACCCGAAACAGGCCATCGCCATCGGTTTGAGCGAAGCGAGAGAGGCCGGCGGGAAAGTGCCGGAAAAAGCCAAGGCTAAAAAAGCTGCCACGAAATCCACCGCAACATCCGGCACAAGGAAAACGGCGGCCAAAAAGGCGGTATCGAAGCCGGGCCCGAAGAAAGGACCGGCTAAAAAGTCCGCGCCTACATCATCCACCAAAAGGAAATCGGCCGCCAAAAGCGGCGCCCATTGATTGTCGTCAGTGCGGGAACAGGCAGATCATGGGAATGGTCACGATGAATAGGTACACGAACCAGTGGTAGGTTTGGTCATCGGCCTTTGGTGTTTTGTATAGCCACAGCCGCAGCGCGATCCCCCAGTGCCAAAGGGTTTGCGCGATGAGGATGCCCGTCAGCACCCGGCTCCCGCTTATCTCGCCCCACGACGCCTGCGACCGGAAAATACAGAAATATAGCAACGGCGAGCCCACGAGGAACCACGCGCTGAGAAGTACCCGGGCCATTTTGTCGCCCACGGCCAGGGGCAGCGTTTTGCGGCCCATGATGGCATCACCGGTCTGATCACGCATGTCCTGCACCGGCAGTCCGAACCCGGCCCAGAGGCTGATGGTGATGATGAACCACCAGGCTTTGGCGCTCACTTCGCCCACGATGCTCCATTCCGCCGCCAGCAGGGTAACCGTTCCCAGCGAAATGCAAACCACGTTTTTGGTGAACCAGTGGTTACTGCATCCCCATTTGCAAAGCATCTGCGTCACCACCATCCAGGCGGCGGCCAGCGGCAGCACGTGAAGGAACGCAGCCACCACGAGGAAGAGGATGTTATAGACCATCAGCCTGCGGCGTGTCTCGGATTCCGTGACCAGGCCCTGGACGAGGGGCCTGTCGGGCTTGTTGATGCGGTCTTCTTCCACGGAATTCACCTGGTTGGCGATGCAGAAAGTGAGGATATACAGCAGTGTGTAGACCGCCGAATAGAAGAAATACTGCGGGAACTCGGACATCGGCCGGCCCACGTACACCCAGGCGGCGATGAATGTGATCATGCAGGGGATCACGGTGTCCCAGATATCATTGTTGATAAAGCGCCAGATCAGGTACAATTCGCGCATGGAGGCGGTAACCGCCGATTTGCATAGGTAAAACATACTTTTATCAGTGATAGGAAGGTGGAGAATTCTTGTATCACTAAAATTAGCACATTTCGACAGCAAATCATTGTGTTATCGCTAAATACGGCGCTACTACACGATTTGCGCGCGGCGGACCGGCAGATGTTTTTCGAGGAGGGATTGGAGGTCGGAATACAGGAACGGTTTGACGAGGTAGTCGCTCGCGCCCAGGCGCAGCATGCTTTCCCGGGCTTCGTTGAACGCATCGCCGGAGGATATGATCACCGGCAGATGGCGCAACGCCGGCTGGTGGCGGATATGCTCCAGCAGTTCCGCACCCTGGATGCCGGGCAGATGGCTGTCGGAAATCACGAGATCGGGGATTGTGACTTCCAGCATGTGAAGGCCCTCTTCCCCGCTTTCGGCCATGAGCGCCACGGCGCCGGCGTCGGAAAGATAGCGCTGGAGCACGTGCCGGCTGATGAGGTCGTCTTCCACTACGAGCACGGTATAGCCGTCGAACCGTGCAGCGCGCGGCACGGGTGCTGCATGTTCCGCGGGCACTTCGGCGGCGGCGAGCGGCAGGTAAAACTTGAAAACGGTTTGTCCGAGCTGGTTTTCGGCAGACACCTGTCCGCCCAGCCGCTCGGTGAGCTGGCGGGTGATCTGCAAGCCCAGGCCCGTGCCTTCCACTTCGCCGTTCCGTTCCGCCACAAACGGCTGGAACATGCTGGCGAGCTTGTCGGCGCGGATGGTGCCGTCGTTGCGCACCGTTCCCGTCAATCTGCCATCCTGCCGGGTCATTTCCACTTCCACCAGCGAGCCGGCGGGCGCGAATTTCACGGCGTTGGACAGTAAGTTGTTGACGATCTTGGCCAGGAAGATTCGGTCGGTCAGCACCCATTCCGGCAATTGGGGATCGATCCGCAGCTGGATGCGCACGTTGCGCGTATTGGCGACGTACCGGTTGATGGCCACGCTGGCTTCGAGGCTTTCGCGGAGCCGGAGCGGCGCGGGATGGGGCTCGTCGAGCATCCCGGCTTCGATTTTGGCGAGGTCGAGCACGTTATTGATGATCTCGCGGGAAAGGTAGCTGGCGGCATACAGATAGCCGATCTCTTCCCGGAGGGCCGGGTCGCCGATCTGCATCTTCCTTTCATTCAGCAGCTGCGCGATCCCGAATACGGCGTTGAGCGGCGTGCGGATTTCGTGGCTCGTTTCCCGGAGGAATTTCGTTTTTGCCGCATCGGCCTCTTGCAGCGCCTGCAACAGGGCTTCGTTCTCGCGGAGGAACATATCGTTCTGGCGGATGAGGAAATAGGTCACGTACCCCATGAGCGCGAGCATCCCGGCCCAGCAGGCCATTTTTATGATGGGCATGTTGGCGGGCACCACGTAAACGGGCGTCACGATCTGAAAGAAGTGATTGGCTTCCACCGCTAACAGGAGCGTGAGGGCGGCCAGCAAGGTGATGAGGCGGAGGGTTTTATGCTTGAAGACGATGAAAGACGCACCGATGAGAAAGGTCAGCAAAAACGCCGTGATCATCTCGATGGGCATGGCGTTGCCGAGGATCGACCCGAAATAGACCGCGAACGTGCAGTGGATGACGAGCGTA
The DNA here is from genome assembly GCF_003958645.1 of Chitinophaga rhizosphaerae. Lineage (GTDB taxonomy): Bacteria > Bacteroidota > Bacteroidia > Chitinophagales > Chitinophagaceae > Chitinophaga > Chitinophaga rhizosphaerae. The sequence goes on along the minus strand of NZ_RXLO01000001.1, from coordinate 499,656 downwards.
GCCAGGTTGGCGAGGGAATGCCGTTTGCTATGATTGAGATAAATAACGCCTATCCAGCACGCGCATTCGATGGCGGCGGGGACGAGAATGAGAAGCGAACCGGTAAACCAATATAAAAGCGACGCCACTACGGCGATGAGGAAAGCCGTCAGCAGCGAAAGCGTGTTGATGATGACGATGCCACGGCGAACACGGGGATTTTCGACACCGGCGGTGCCGGTGTGGATCCAGCGTTGCAGGATATCCTTCAGTAGGGATCGTCGGCCAGGGATCCTAGTTTCCATGCATGCGGGTAATTGATCAGCTGTGTCTCGCTAATGCCAGTAATCAGTTGTAGTAACAGTAATTCCGTCCAAGATACAATTTTTTTCGACCGCTTTATGGAATCGGGGAAATCGCTGCATCCGAAGCGTACAACCAAAAGCAAACTCCCTGACCATGCGCGCCCTGTTTTTGCTGCTGCTCCCGGCCCTGGCCTCTGCCCAGGTACCCACGCCCGAATACCTCCGGCTGATCCGGACCGATTCCCTGGCCCAACGCCTTTCCCTTCCCGAATGGCGGCGCCTGGTGATTACCCCGGGTAACCTGATCCGCCGGGTACACGAAACAGACACCTCCGTGGAAATCGTCCGGTTCAAGTCCGCCCGGCTTTACCTCCGCGGCAATTACGTGCTTGGCGCCGGCTTCCAACGCGCCGGGCAACTGCCCGCCCTGCAAAGCGCCTGGGCGCAGGGGCGCGCTTCCAACGGTTCCCTGCAATGGAAAGGCGCCGAAACAGGGGAAATCTTCAGCTACGGCCCCGCCCTTTCCTCCCTCGAATACGACGGTCTGTCCTATCCCTACGACCCCCGCGGCCGGCTCGTGCCCAGCGGCACGGGCAACGGCCGCCCCGCCGCAGCCTACCGCAACTCCATTTTCCGTACCGGCCATTCAACCTCCCACCAGCTGACCCTGGAAGGCCGGGTGGCGCAGTTCGACGGGCCTTCCGCCGGGCTCCGTGTGGAGGCGGAACAACAGCAAGAAGCCCTCCCGCTCCTCAGCAACCGCAACCGCCGCGAGAAATTCGCCGCCTCGCTGCTTTTCAGCCGCAAAGCCTGGGAACTGGATGCCGGTTACGCCTATTCCGCCACAAAATTTTCCAATCCCAACGGAAACGGGTTCCTGCAGTACGCATACGCCCAATCGCTCCTCGCCCCGCCCAGCTTTGACCTGCGGAACGGAACGGGTAACATGGCTTTCGGCACGGAAAAAGATAATCCCTTCTTCCTGCTCAACAACAACGGCCAGTTCGCGCGAACGCGCAACCGCTCCGGCAAATTCTCTGCGCAATATAAAACAGACCGGTTTCGGATATTGGCGGAACCATCGCTCAGGACCGCCGAAGACGATATCAATTATCAATTCAAGCCCGGCAGCGGAATTTACCCCAACGGCTACACGCTCCGTCGTTCCCAGCAGGACAGACTCTGGCAACTGCGGTCGGCCGCCGATTACCGGATATTTAAGGAGGGCGCATGGAAATTGTTCGGGCATGCCGATTATGTGTTCAACGATGATCAGACGGCCATCGGCCTGCTGGGAAACGATCCCGGGATGCGGTACGGCTACCAGCGCAGCAGCCACCGGCTTACCCTTTCGACCAAACTGGAAGTGGATGGCAATGATGTGGACGGAGGCCTGTTCGCCGGTGTAACCGCATACCGGTCGAACACCCTCTCAAAACCGGCGTCGCTGCTGCCCTGGTTCAAGGTGGATGGCAGATGGGACCCTGATGGGGTTTCGTTCACCGGATCGCTGTCTTACCGTAAAGATGCAACGGAGCTTAGGCTGGATGAATCCCTCGCCACGGCGAACTTCCTCAACATCGAAAGTTATTTTTCCGCTGGGTCCATGCCCCGCGCTGAAGTGCAAACCTTCGACGGGCAGCCGGCTATCCGGCATTCGGAATGGAGCGCAAGGCTGGAGGCTGTCATCGAACAGCATTTCACGATCGGTGTGTCCCTGTTCAGGCGGCAGGCAGAAGGTGATGTGGTGGCCCTGCCTGCCGGCGACCGTCTCGAATTGCGGCAGATCGGGGATCATATCCGCGAGGGACTGGATGTCGAATTATCATATCGCCACGAGCAGTTTGTTTATAGCAGTGCCGGTATGCATTTCCGCCATTCCCTCCTTTTCTCCACCTGGCAGCATCTGGTCACGAAAGCTTACGCGGGTAACGATTACCTTCCGGTTGCAGGGTTCCGGGACGTGTTCAAAATATTCGCGGAAGGATATCCGATGGACGCGATCGCCGGAACATACTGGATGCGCGACGGGCAAAACCGCCTGATCATCGGGCCGGACGGCTTTCCGCTACGCGGGCCGGGCACACGCAAGATCGCCAATGCCAAACCGGACTTCGTGATGTCGCTGACCAACGGCGTCGAATGGCGGTTTTTAAAACTGGAAGCCACGCTTGAATGGCAGAAAGGCGGCGAGGTCTGGAACGGCACCGCCGCGGCGCTGGATTACTACGGCCGCTCGGAAACCTCCGGTCAATTGCGGAATGTGCGCGATTATGTTTTTCCAGGTGTAGACCTTGCCGGTCATCCGAACGAAAAGCCCGTCCGGTTTTACGACCCGTCGCAGCCAGTGGAGCGCAACCGCTGGGTACGTTACGGGCCGGGCGGTGTGGCGGAGGATTACATCGAGCCGAACGACTGGCTCAATCTCCGGAGGATCGCGCTGAATTATGACATTTTTCGCTACGGCAAGCCAGGGAAAATCATGTTATCCGTGTTCGCGGAAAACCTGTTCCTGTGGCAAGCCTATTCCGGCGCCGCGCCGGGACAGGAATTGTATGGACAGGCCGGGTTTTCGGGGATCGATTATTTCCGTCTGCCTTCTTCCCGCCGGTACGGTGCTTCCCTTCATCTTCAATTCTGATCCATGAAACTGATTATCGCAATACTATCGATATGCTGCATGATGGCGGGTTCCGGCCACGCGCAACTGAAAGGGTACGCCAACGCGAAGCAAAAGGTGTATGTTCATTTCAATCATACTTTCTTCTCACCGGGAGATGTGGTTTTTTACAAGGTGTATGTGACCCGGGGCCAGGACGGACGGCCATCTTTCCTCTCGGAAAGCGTACAGGTGGAATGGTTTTCACCCGATGGAAAACAGTTGGCTGTCCAGCAGTTCCCGGTGCGCGACGGGTATGCGGAAGGCTCGTTTCATTTTGGCGGGAATACGAAAGGCGGGATTTATAAAGTACGGGCGTATACGAACGGGATGCGCAATGAATCAGACGCTACCTGGTTTTCGAAAGAGATCACGGTGCAGCGGGTGGTGGCTCCCAGGATCCTCCTGCAGCTGGATTTTCCGCAGAAAGGCTACGGGCCCGGCGCAACCGTGAACGCAGCTTTCACCGCCCGTACCCTCGACGATAAGCCGGTCTTCAACCGCGAAGTTCAGTTTACGGTGATGGTGGAAGGGAAGCCCTTCACCAGCGGGGCCGTTATTACCGGTGCAGATGGCAAGGCCAACGTGCACTTCCGGTTGCCGGACGAGCTCCGGTCTACCGACGTGCTCCTGTTACTGCAGCTCCAGATCGATCAGCTGCGGGAAAGCATTTCCAGAAGCGTGCCGGTGGTGTTGAATAAAATCGATTTGCAGTTTTTGCCGGAAGGCGGAACCTTTGTGAACGGGCTGCTTTCGGTAATGGCATTCCGCGCGGTCGATGAATTCGGAAAACCGGCAGAAGTCAGTGGCGCGGTGACGGACCAATTCGGGAATGTGGCCGCCACGTTCGATACCTACCGCTACGGCATGGGGAAGTTCTCCATCAGGCCGGTCAAAGGCCGTCAATACAAGGCCCGGCTTGCCGGCAGCCAGGGCGGCGATACGGCCTATCTCCTGCCTTTGGCCACTGATAACGGAGCGGTGCTTACCTGCTGGAACGATAGCCTGGAGCTGGGGATTCAGATAGCGAGCAATCATACATGCGCTTACCGGCTTACCGTCCACTCCCGCGAAAAATTATTGCAATCATTCCCGATTCAATCATTCACCGGATCAACATCCATTGCGATACCCACCGATTCTTTCCCCGCCGGCATCCTGCGCATCCGCCTTCAAACCCCGGAAGGCGCGCCGGTGGCGGAGAGGCGGGCGTTCGTGCGGAGAGACCGGCAGATGATCATTTCCCTCGTCCCGGAAAAGGAAAAATACCTGCCGCGGGAAAAGGTCAAAGTCCGGATAAAGACAACCACCGCCGACGGGCAACCTTTGCCGGCAAATGTTTCGCTGTCGGTCGTGGACGATAAACTATGGACGTTTGCGGACGACCGGCAGGATAACCTGCTGTCGTGGCTCCTGTTCAGTTCCGAATTACGGGGAAAGATCGAGGAGCCGGCGTTCTACTTCAAGGCAAACGAACCGCAGGCGCTGCCGGCCCTCGACCTCGTTATGCTGACCCATGGCTACCGGTACTTTGATCCGGTGCCGCGGTTCCGGGAAACGGGCATTCAGCCGTTTTCTTTCGGGGAAGAACATTACATCATCGGGGCAGTATATTCGAAAAGGCAGGTGCCGATGAAATGCCGCGTGTACCTCTATCATACACAAAGCCGGAAATGGGCTGCAGCAACGGTCACGGATTCGCTGGGACGATTTGTGTTTGCCGGCGTTTCACCGACCGAATATTATTCTGCCGTGGCCGGGCCATTACCGCCGGATAGCGCAGCATTTATCAGGTTCTTTCACGGTTCCGCATTTTCCGAAGCAAAGCAGAATATAGTGGACCAGGCCAGGGCGCCGCAGCCGGTGGCGGTTCCTGTTCCTGCTGTTGCGGCGGATACCATGGGGAATGGCTTTTTTGGGTTGTTAGACAAAATACCGGCATCCGGCAGCAATTTAAACGATGTGGTGGTAGTGGGATACGGCGCATTGAAGCGCCATGAACAGGTTGGGGCGCAGGTGGTTCACCTGAATGCGGCTGGCCCGGTTCCCGGGGGGGCGCTGGCCGGCAATTTGCAGGGAATTGTAGCGGGAATAACGGTCCAGACGCCCGCAAACCCTTTGTCGGGCAACCGGATGTCCATCCGGGGCGCATCCACGATGGCGGGCAACAACGAACCGCTGGTGATTGTCAACGGAATACCGGCTGCCATGGCAGATGTGCAACAGAATATCGCAGACATTTCCAGCATAACGGTCCTGAAAGGCAATACAGCCACGGCAATTTACGGAAGCCGCGCCATTAACGGGGTTATCCTCGTCAACAGTTCGTTTTATCCCTACAGCTGGAAATCCTTTGCATTGTACAAGGAATCGGCCTACCTGAAAGAGGATTACGTGCGCCCCTGGTCGAATTACAATTACGCGGAAAGGTTTTATACGCCGATTTATGGAGATGGTCGAAATGTGCAGGACGATTTCCGGGAAACGATCTTCTGGGCGCCCGTTGTCTTCACGGACGCCAGGGGCGAAGCTACCGTTACGTTCAGCAATTCCGACGCCAATACCACTTTCCGGATGATCGCGGAAGGGATCGGGCATGAGGGCTCGCCGGGACGGACCGAGGCGACCTATGCAGCCGAGTCGCGCATTGCGGCGGAGCTGACGGTGCCGAAGGATTTACTGTCAGGCGATTCCGCCATTTTGCAATTGCACCTGAAAAACAACGATACCGTTCCCCTGGGCGTGAATTTCAGGCTGGAAGTGCCGGATAAATTTTTGCTGGCGAAGGTCGATACGTTTTCCGTGACGCTGTTACCCGGTGTGTCGCGGGTCATGCATATCCCGGTGGTGGTGACGGGGGCGGGAAGCGGGATGATCTTCCTGTATCAGGAATCAGGTTCGCGGACGAAGAGCCGGAAAGGTTTCGACGTGGAAGCGCGGGAACGGGGATTCCCGGCGTCGCGCAGTTTTACCGGCCAGCGGACCGAAAAGCATGCATTTTCGGCGGAAGGCATCGTGCCGGGGAGCCTCCGGTACACGGCGCAGATTTTCCAGTATACCGATGAACAGTTGGAAGAAGGCTTGAAGGCGATGTTGCGCGAGCCGCATGGCTGCTTCGAGCAGGTGTCGTCCACCACGCATCCGAACCTGCTCATTCTGGAAATGCTGGGCAATTCCGGGCATTTGCGGGCAGGGGCCCGCAATAGAGCGATGCGCTACCTGGAACGGGGATACCGGAAACTGGCGGCATTCGAAACGCCGGATCACGGGTTCGACTGGTTTGGCCGTGCGCCGGGGAGCACGCTGCTTTCGGCGTACGGATTGATGGAATTCACGGACATGCGGCGGTTCATCCAGGTAGATACCGGTTTGCTGAACAGAACGAAACGCTTCCTGCTGGCGAGGCGCGACGGAGATGGCTGTTTCCGTGACAAGGGCGAAAAACGGGCCCGTTCCTCGACAGACGAAGCGCGGGATGCCTATGTGGTGTATGCCATGGTGGAATCCGGTCTTGGCGATTCGATTCTGCCTGAATATCATACCGCTTTTCAGCAGGCGCTGGCAGGGCGGAACGCCTATATCGCCGGCGTTATGGCACTGGCGGCGCACCGGCTCGGCCGCACCGCAGATTTTCAGCGGCTCGTGGCCAAACTGGAAGCGCTTCCGCGCGCGGGCGAATCGCCATTCTATTCCGGGTTGCGATCGCTGGAAGTGGAAATTGCCGCTTTGCGGGCGATGGCTTGGAGCCGGATGCAGAATCCACCGATACCGAAAATCGCCCGGGAAATGGGTGTGATCATGAATAACAAAAGCAGCTACGGATACGGATCAACGCAGGCAACGGTGATGGCGCTGAAGGCGGTCGCGGCATATTCCACATTGCAGACCGGTAGCCTGGAAGGGCCGCTTTCCTTGTTGATCGACGGAAAGCCCGCAGTAACCAATGGGAAACCGCAGCCATTGGATGCCGGTAAACACAGGGTGGAAGTGATTTATCCCGGGATAAACGATGGCATGCCTTACCTGGTGGAAGCGTACTGGCGAACACTGACACCCCCTGCTTCCGAAGAAAAGCCTATCCGCTTGCAGACGCAACTTGGGCAGGATGCGGCGAGCGTTGGCTCCACCGTGCGCATGCGCATCGAAGTGCGCAACACCGAAGCGAAAGGACAAGCCATGACGATCGCTAAAATCGGCATTCCCGGTGGCTTGCAATTGCAGCCCTGGCAGTTGAAGGAATGGACGGATAAACAGGACGTTGCCTATTATGAAATCTTCGACGGATATCTCGTTTTGTACTGGCGGCATTTCCGGCCGGGGGAACGTAAAACCCTTCACCTCGACCTGAAAGCCGGCTTCCCCGGAAAGTACCATGCACAGGCCGGTTGCGCGGGATTATATTATGTCCCGGAACAAAGGGACTGGCAGGCCGGTACCGAAATTTCGGTGCTGCCCGCTCAGTAGGAACAGGACGGCCGCGGTAAACGCTTTCAGGCCGTGGCCGCTCCTTTTCTCGTAGATTTTATTTTTGTGTGATTGAAAAATCCTCTTTAAACTTGCACTCGAATTACGGCGAACGCGCGCCAGGCAACCGTAACCCCGAAAATTTGTGAGAAAGCCCAAACCCGCGTGCGTCCCCCAAAAAACTGATTTCACAATCGTCGCATCAACAAAAACATTTTTTAAGTAACCCCATCCGCCCGGGCGCCATCCGGCCCATAACGCATGGCATCTCATCCCGCAGGCCGGAAAGCAACAGGAAGGCAATGCCCGTTCGCATCCCTTCCGGAAAAAGCATGTTATGACCCCCGCAAACGAATCCACCCGCGAATGGCCCGTTTCACAACTGGCATTGCAACAGATGATTTCCGCACCCCTCCGCGCCATGATGGAAGCGCAAACGGCATCGGCGCTCGCTTCGGCGGAGCTCGTCCGCAAGATCAGCTTCTTCGAGCCCGCACCCGGCCAGCGGGAGATCGCCATGGCGGATTTCACGCACACCCGCAACGGCGAAACCCGCGAGATCAGCGTACCGCTCATTTCATTGGTCCCGGTCCAGACCCTCCGCATCGCCGAAGCAAAGCTTTCGTTCAACGTCAAAATGATCCGGATCGAAAGGCAGAGCGGCAGCGTAAAAGCCGCACCGGCCTATCAAAAGAGCGGAAACCGGCAACGGCATTTCGAAATGAATATGCAGGTTTCCGTGGTGCAGGACGAGCTGCCGGCATCCCTCCTCGCCGAACTGGGCGTACTACCCGGTTAACCCCTTCGCACACCTTCTATTTATTCAATAATTAAATGTCAAAAACAATGGCAAAGATCAATCCGAAAAGCCGTACTAACCCCCGGCCCCGCGTAGCGCCCGCAAGCGCCGTTACCCCCTCCACCCCCGCTGTCAGCGCTGCTGCCGACGTAGCCGCCGCCTCCACCCAAAAACTCGCCCGCGCTGTTTCCTCCGGCCGCGCGCCCATGGCCAAAGCGATCAATACCGACCTGGTATCGCAACTGAACGCCATCGACTTCAAGAAAATGATCGGCGGCCCGCTCCAGGCAGCCGTAGACGCCCAGGTGGCCTCCGCCCTCGCTACCGTGAACTTCATCAACGAAGTCGGTTTCACCAAGGCCGAAGGCAGCGACGAAAAGGAGCTCATCATGGTAGACTTCACCCACGAAAGAAGCGATGTGAACGAAGCCGGTGAAGAAGTAAAAAAGAAAATCTACGTGAAAGTGCCCCTCATCGCCATGCTCCCCGTTCCGAGCCTGCGCATCGAGCACGTGATCATCGATTTCAACGCCAAGCTCAACTCCGTCGAATCTTCCAAAGTGAGCGAAGACATCGGCGTGAACGCAGAGGTGAAAGCAGGTTGGGGACCGGTAAGCTTCAAGGTGTCCGCTTCCTATCAGCGCAAATCCGTGACCGGTGTGGAAGTGAAGAAGGAATTCGCGCTGAACGTAAACGTAAAAGCCGTGCAGGACGAAATGCCCGCCGGCCTGGAAAGGATCCTCGGCATGCTTTCCGCATAATTTCATACCGGCGCCCGCATCCGGCCCACCGGCATGGGGCGCCGATTTTTCTCTTTTCGTAGCCTTCAACATTTAGCAACATGTCAAACATCACCCTGGCAGACTACGTAGGTTTCATTTTTTCCGAGATCACCCGCGCCCGCGACCATGCAGACCGTGTGGCCAAAGACATGGCGATCGCATATTCCAAAGACGATGTGCTGAAGCATTTCTCCGTTCCCCGGTTCAAGATCCCGGAAATGGAACTCACCATCCCCGTACTCATTTCCTCCGCCAAATTCTCCAATGCCATGGCCTTCACCATGCCGGCGGAAGATTTCGGCAAATACGTCAACAACCGCGTCAATTCCGCTATCCAGACGCTGCTGATCCAGAAGTCGAAACTCGGCCAGAGCCCGGAAAACGTGAAAGACGATGTGTTCGATATTCCCATCTTCCGCCAGCCGGTCGAATACGAAACCTCGCTCGTTCGCCCGCGGAAAAGCAAAAAAGCGGTCGCGGCGGCCGTTCCTGCGGAAGACCCGATCGATAAATTTTACCGCCTGCTGAAAGAAAACAGCGAGCCCACCAAACCCGAGAACATCGCGCAGGTTTGCCTGGCGGAAGTTTTCAACGCGCGGCTCGTGCAATATAATTTGAGCGCGTTTTATAAGGAGCAATATCCCGGCAACGAGATGTTTACCCAGATGGTGGCGGAAGTGGTGACGCGCATCAGGGAGTATACGATGGTGACGCAGAGCAAAATGGAAAACCTCCTCGTGAACCCCGAAACCAACATCGTGAAAAACGGCAGCAGCGACGCTACCGTATTTACCATCAAGGCCAAAATCCAGGAAGAAGGCGTGTTCGTGAAAACGGTGCGCAACGAGGAAACGGGCCAGGACCAGCAAATTGTAGAATTCGAATAAACCGCCGTCATGCAAAGGTTCCATCACCAGATCCGGCAAGACCTCGCCGCCCTGCTGGCTGCGCTCAACACCGTGACCGAAAAATACAGCCGGAAAGATTACGATACCGGTACGGCCCTGCGCGCGCTGCTCGACCGCGCGAACGCCGATTACAAAGACAAAGGCCTCCCCGACCGCGAAAGCCAGTTACAGCTGTTGCGGGCGGAATGGTCGGCCGCCGAGAAAGGGCTCGATCCCTGCACGTTGGAAAAAGTGACCGTCCGCCGCGGCGAAATGAAACAATCGGTCATGCTGAAAGTGCTCCGCGGGCTGGAAGCCGTGCTGCGGGAAGATTATACCGCCTCGCGCAACAAACTGGAAGAAGCCGCGGCCATGATCGGGCAGATCATTGTGGCGGGGTTCCAGGAAGGGATTATCGACGACAGAATGTTGTTGTCGGTCAACACCGAAGCTGAATACCTCCAGCTCTGGAAAGCCCTCGGGTCAGACCGCAACATTGCGCTGGGACAAAAGCGGGTGCTGACGATGGTGAGCCTGCCCGATGTGTTCCTGCTGCTCGAAGAAGTGGTACCACCGATGGTGCAGGGTGTGGCGAAGTTGTAGAACAACCTTGTGCCGCGGGGAAATCCCTCCACAACCTGAGATATTGCTTATTTTTACATATGAATAAAAGTTATCGGATAGCGCCCTGATTGTGAGGGGCGCTTTATTTTTCCCGGTAAATCCGGGGAAATCGGGGTATATTTGGTTACGACGTTACGCTCCAGTGAATCTAGCAAGCCGATTACTTTACGTAAAAACGACGCTCATGATTTACGCAGAACTGCCCCGGGCACATGCGCGCCCCGCGCGATGGGCGCTCACTTCCGCCATCATTTCGTGGATTGTTACTTTTGTATTGTTGATCGCGGCATTGCCCATCGTACGGCAATTGCTGGCATCCTTGTTGATGCAATTGTATTGGATGTTCCTTGGATAAGGGATATGATCATGTGAATTTTTAAACCAGCATCCTTATGACAACCGAACAGTATCAGATCCTAATGCATTACGGCGGCAAAACGTTCGAGCTGCCGGTACAGATCACCCTCACCGGCCCCTATTGCAAGATCAGCGCTTGGGTGGAAGGGACGGAGATTTCCTTCACGCGCGACCGTCATTGCGGGCTCCGGCCATTGAACCATGAAGAGGACTTCGACGTGCAGTTCCTCTACCAGCTGGCCAATGAAATCGTTCACCAGCGGCCGGTGTATAATTAATCTGCATCATACATCTTCCATCATATGTCGGCGCCCGCGGTACTTTATGTGCTGCGGGCGCTGCTATATGCGCTATATGGCTTTCGTGCGGTTGAATCCGGGCCTATTTTTCATTGAACAAGTAAATGATCAGCGCCAGGTAGAGGATAATGATGATAAATGTATCAATGCTGAACAGAAAAAACTGTTTTTTCTTCGGTTTAAACAGTAATCCCAATCCAACCACGGCGGTCATGATGATCGTAGTAAAAACCGATAACAAATGAGCGGGTGAAATAGCTTTGAAAAGCGGGCCCTCCCGGAAGAACATATCATCCAGCCCGAGGATAAACATATTGAAAACGTTGCTCCCCAATAGATTCCCGACGGCCATATCCAGCGCTCCCAACCTTAAAGCGGCAAGCGACACCACCAGTTCGGGCAGGGAGGTAGTTGCGGCTATAAAAACCGTTCCGAAGAATGAGTCTCCAACCCCCGTTTGCATAGCGATGTTTTCTCCGAAGTAAGGCAAGAATACGGCGGCGCCGATTACAGCAAAGGCATTCAGGGCATAATTCCCTATTGCATTTCGAAGTTCGGCCGAACGTGCAGGCGTTAGCATTACCGTTGCGGGCGGAGATTCCATCATCGCAATATGTTCATACCTAAAGATGCCCCATACGGCCACCAGGTAGATCGCAATCAGTAAAAATGTAAAACTGCTCATCCAGAGCAACGAAGGGATGCTGTCTGCCAGGAATATGGCCATACCAGCCACCGTTAACAAAATGATTCCAAAAATGGTTGCAACAACATGACTTGATTTGACTTCGGAAAGAATGGGTTTCTTGATACGCGCATCCAGCAGGGAAAGTATTAGCAGGTTGAATACACAACTACCGAAGAGGTCTCCTGCTGCCAGGTCTGGCGCCTTATAGATGGCTACGGAGCTGATGCCGGTTATCAGCTCTGGCAGGGAGGTAACGGCGGCCATCAGGATAAGCCCTATCCATGCCTTGCCCATCCCCGTAAGTTCGGCGAGCCTGTCGCCGTAAAATGAAAGCCTGGTACCGCTGAAGATGATGACAGCCGCGCATAACAGGAACCCCGGGATGTTAAAAAACAGACTTTCCATATAAATTACCGCGGAGATATTTAATTCGTTGTGTAGCAGTATAGTTGGCCTGTCGCAGCTGTACGTTTATTTATTGGGCCACCCATCCGCCATCCACAGCCATTGCATGCCCGGTTACAAATGATGCTTCATCCGAACAAAGCCATACAACTGCATTGGCAACTTCCGCTGGATTGCCCAGCCGCCCGATCGGTTCCATTGCGGCGAATAGCTCTTCCGCTTCTTTCTTTTTTCCCGTGATTCTGTCTATCATTGGGGTTTTAATCGCGCCGGGACATACCGCATTCACCCGGATCCCGAATTTTGCGCATTCCAGTGCAGCTGTCCTGGTCAATCCCAGCACGCCATGTTTGGATGCCACATACGCGGGTAACCCCGGAAATCCCACCAGCCCGGCAATTGAAGCGCAATTGACAATTGCGCCTTTGCCTTGTTTAAGCATTTCGGGAATCTCGTATTTCATGCATAACCAGATGCCTTTAAGATTAATGCCAATCGTCTTGTCCCAGTTATCCTCCGTGCAATCCTGCACCGGGGCAGATATCCCTTCGATACCTGCATTATTGAACGCATAATCCAGCTGGCCAAAGGTGGAAATTGTGTTCTCAACCATTTTTCTTACATCATCCGACTTCGAGACGTCGCATTTCATGAAAATGGCCTCTCCGCCCGCTGCTTTAATACGTTTTAGCGTTTCGCCATCTTCCAGCCAATCAACGATTACGGTCTTCGCACCCTTATTTGCGAATGCAATCGCGGCGGCCCTGCCGATGCCAAATGATCCGCCAGTTACAACGGCAACTTTATCTTTGAATATTGATTCCATAACTTATGATTTTATAAGCTGGCCTGTATTAATTCCTTCAATTTTCCGTGACTTCAGCGCTTATTCACTCCGGTATGACCAGTAAGGGCTTTTTAGTCACAAAAGACATATTTCGTGTAAAACTTTTTACAAAGAATTTTTCCAGGAATGTCTTTTTCCTTCGGACCATCACCAGTATATCGTGTGGGAATTTTTTGTCTAATGTTTCCATAGTGGCTGTTACCGAACCAGCCTCCAGCAAATGAGCCTCTATTTTGTACGCATTGAGCTCTCGTTGTAAGTTGTGGGCATAGGTATCAAAGTCATTCTTTTCACGGAGTTTATCAACCGGGGTATTATAGGCGTTCTGGAAGTGAAGTAAATTGATATCTGCCTTGTACAACTTTGCCATTTCACTAACAGTGGCCAGGGCCGCCTTGTCTGTTTGTAAGAAGTCGGTCGCAAATACGAACCGTCCGAGTTCCTTAAATTCGTAGGATCCGGGTACCAGCAAGACGGGCCGATCTACCCTTTCTACCACCCGTGCCGCCTCTGAGCCTATAATCGTCTTTTTTAAGCCGCTACAACCCTGGGTACCCATAACGATCAGGTCAATGTGATGATCGATTACGAATTCAAGCAGCTTGTCTATGAACGGCGACCTGCCCACAATCGTGGACACAGCGACCCCCGGGCTGCCAGCCGCTACTTTTTTACGGAGACGCTGAAGACGTTTTAAAGTATCGATTTTGCTTTTGGTATTATACTCATTTCGCGTTTCCGCTGTTCCCACGAAAATACTTTCCACCGGTGTACATGCGTGATACAGGATAATGGAGCCGTTGGAACGCTGCGCCAGGTCGAGAGCGAAGCGGAACGCCTTTTCGGCAGTAGGTGAAAAATCTGTTGGTACTAGTATGCGTTTCATGGTGCTAACAGTTATGTATGGAGAAGGTTTTAACGCGACTATACTCAGGTACCTGGGCGGCAGGCCGGGGAATGGCAGGGAACGGCTGGCCTCCTCCGTTCATATTCATCAGGGGATCGCGCTACTTTATTCCGATCGTTTGTAAGTTAATCTGACCATGCTTCCTCGCCGATGATCAAGATCATGACAAAGCATGATTCCTGGTGGCGGAATGGTTTCTAATGTGAAGGAGAAACCCAGAGATTTAACTGGATCCGTTTAAGCGGGTTACGAAAACGGCGGAGATGCCGTACCATATAAGAAAAGCCGCTATAGTAGCGGCTTTTACGTTGTTGGCTTTGTGACCGCGTCAGGATTCAAACCTGAAACCTTCTGATCCGTAGTCAGATGCTCTATTCAGTTGAGCTACGCAGCCAGTCCGTGTTTGACGGGATGCAAAGGTAGGGATTTTTTACAATTGCGCAAATATTTTTTACAAAAGCGTACATATTTTTTCGGGTATTGGGGGAAAAGGTACGCCCGGAGTGAATCCGGGCGTGTAGCTCGCTGACATCCTGCTTAGTTTGATGAATTTTTCAGTTGCCGATTTAGATTTTGGGGGATGTTGAATCGGTAATTTTGTCAACCTTGGATAGGATATTACAAAAATAAGTATCGTACGATAGCAGGACAATCGCCGTAACCGGGTGATTTTTTCTACCTGTAAACCGGTATTGGGCGGTGCGCCTTTCTGCCGTAGCTTCGTACAGTGGAATTCTTCCCTATGATGCGACACTTTATCGCCTGCTGCCTTGTAGTGGCGGGCGGCTTACCGGCGAGGGCACAACAATTGAACAGCAGGCTGTACCAGGATAGCCTGCGTACGGCCATTGCTGCGGCACCGACCGACAGCGCCCGGGCCGTGGCTGCTTTCCAGTTGTCGGAGCACCTCGCCACGCGAGACGCCCAGCAGGCTGCATACCTCGTTTCCGAAGGGCTGCAATGGGCAAAGGGCTCCCCGCTCGCCAAAGCCCTCCATCCCTACTACGCCGCCGTCCTGCTTTCCCAAACGGACCGCGACGCCGCAGCGCGCCTGTATCTGCAGGCGGATTCTCTCCTCTCTCCTTTCGCCGACAGCCTTGCGCTCGCCGTACGGTCCAAAGCATGGCACCGCTACGGTGGGCTCCGGCTATTCCATGACGATCCCAAACAATTCACGGATATCCTCCTCAATAAAGCCATTCCCCTCGCGCGCCGTACGGGCGACAGCTCCCTCATCAGCAAGCACTACCTGGGCATCGGGCACGTTTTCCGCAACCAGGGCCAGCACGATGTGGCGGATGAATACATGCGCACCGCGCTCCGCGTACTGCGCGAAGGCCACTCGCCGCCAGACCAGCTGCTGGTCACCTACATATCCCTCGCGGAGAATTCCAGTCTGTGGGAGCGCAACGACCAGGCCCCCGAAATGCTCGACAGCGCCCGTGCATTGCTCGCACCGTACCCGGATTCCTACCATTGGGTAGACTATTACGCGGCGGAAAGCCTCTATTTCAATACGGCTAAAAACTGGACCGCCGCGCTCGAAAGCCTCGGCAAAGGGATCGCCATCGCCGGCAGGATGCAGAAAAGATACGAGCAGCAACGCCTCGAGCTACAACAGTATTACGCCCTGCATAATCTCGGCAGGTACCGGGAAGCGCTGACCGTTATTTCATACCTCGCCAACCAGCCGGAAATGATGGCAGTGGCCACCAACCGCCTCCTCGTGTACGCCGGGCTGGCCGAAACCTACGCCGCAATGGGCAACGGAATCGCGGCTTACGAATGGCAGAAGAAATACAGTACCGTGAGTGACAGTTTGCATACCAGCCACCTCCGGAATGAAATCTCTGCCATGGAAGTCCGTTACCGCAACGCGGAGCACCAGGAAAAGATCGCCACGCTGGAAGCGAAGAACCGGCAGGCGCAGCTGGCCAGTCATAACTCCCGCCTGTCTTTCTGGCTGCTGGCCGTAGGAAGTATGCTGGTACTGGCGTCCGCGGTTTTTATCTACTTCCAGTACCGGAACGGGCGCAGGCTGGCTTTGCAGAAACTGAAAGACATGGAACAGCGGCAAATGATCGCCACCTCCCACGCCATGCTCGAAGGCGAAGAACGCGAGCGCCGGCGTGTTGCGCGTGATCTGCACGACGGGCTCGGCGGCATGCTGGCAGGGATGAAGATTCGCTTGTCAGGCATGGCGGCCGGCGAAGAAAGTGGTCCGCTGGACCAGGTGATCGGCCAGCTCGATCATTCGGTGAACGAGCTTCGCCGCATCGCGCGGAACATGATGCCGGAGAACCTGTTCAAGTTCGGCCTGGAAACAGCGCTCGGCGATCTCTGCGAATCGCTGTCCACCCCCGCCACGCGCATCAGTTACCAGGCGTTCGGCATCGCTGCTGACATTCCCGTGCAAACGCAGGTCACTATTTACCGCATCGTCCAGGAAGCATTGGCGAACGCTATCCGGCACGCGCATGCGAAGGAAGTGATCCTGCAATGCAGCCAGAACGGGGATATATTTTTCATTACCATCGAAGACGATGGAAAGGGGTTCGATGTTCCGGCGAAGGAAAAATCCCCCGGCACCGGGCTCTCCAACATCCGCAACCGCGTCCATTTCCTGAAAGGCAAACTGGACATCAATTCCGTTATCGGCGAAGGCACCGCCATCAATATTGAAATCCATGTGGAAGCAGACAGTTAAGCGCACCATAGCGATCGTAGACGATCATCCCGTTGTCATCGAAGGTCTGCGGGCGCTCCTGCAAAGCACGCCCGGCATCTCCGGGATGCACGCCTTCACTTCGGGCGGCGCTTTCATGGCATGGCTGGGCCGTAACCATGCCGATCTCGTGCTCCTCGATATCATGCTGCCCGATGCCAACGGCCTCGATCTCTGTAAAGACATCAAGCGTATTTCGCCGGAGACCGTTGTTTTGGCCGTGAGCAACCAGGCCGAACGGAGCATGATCCTCCAGATCCTCCAGAATGGCGCCTCCGGCTACCTGCTGAAAAACGCCTCGGCCGCGGAATTCAAAAAATGCCTCGTCGAAGCGCTGAACGGCGGCGTGGCGTTCAGCCGGGAAGTCCGCGAGATTCTGGCCCGCCCCGGCCGCGAAGAGCTTCGTGCGCCTGCTACCCTGACCCGCCGCGAGAAACAGGTCCTCCAACTCGTCACCGAAGGGAAAACGACCATCGGCATCGCGCAGGAGCTGCATTTGAGCCCGCTCACGGTAGAAACCCATCGCCGGAACATGATGCAGAAACTCGAAGTGAAAAACGCGGCCGAGCTCATCATGGCCGCCGTGCAAAGAAAACTGTTATAGACCCGTTTCGCCCTCGTGTTGAGAGAACCATAATGCCGCCACTATCGCGAAGGGAGAATTTCCAGGGTGAATGAACATCAGTATTTAAAGCTTTCAGGATTTGTGATCCGTGATCTGACCGGATCCTAATGTAATGAGGCATAAAATTGAAAAACCCTCCAGTTAAACTGGAGGGTCTGTTTCGTGACTCCGTCTGGATTCAAACCAGAAACCTTCTGATCCGTAGTCAGATGCTCTATTCAGTTGAGCTACGGAGCCATTCCCTTTGTATCGAACGGGATGCAAATGTAGGGAAGTTTTTTATTTCTGCAAATCTTTCTCCCCTTTTTTTCAGCAATTTACATTTTACAATTATTTTTGACAGCAGTAACAAAACGCTGAAACCCGTGAAAATACAGCTCTGGAGCATAGGTAAAGAAAATGACGCGTGGATCGATGAAGGGATTAAAATATTCCGGAAAAGATTACAGCACTATACCGATTTCGATATCAAGCTGATCCCGACAGTGAAACAGGCCGCCAGTCTTTCCATCCCCGAACTGAAAAAACAGGAAGGAAAGATCATCCTCGATATGCTGCAGCCGCAGGATTATCTTCTCGCGCTCGACGAGCGCGGTAAAGCCTTCAGTACGCTGCAACTGGCGGATTTTCTCCGGCAGCGGAACAATGCCGGCACGCGCCAGCTGATCGTGCTGATCGGCGGGGCTTTCGGGATCGATGCCGCGGTGCTGCAACGCGCCAACGTGCAGATGTCGCTATCCGACCTGACGTTCCCCCACCAGATCGTCCGCCTTATCATGACCGAACAGCTCTACAGGGCGTATACCGTCCTCAATAATGAGAAGTATCACCATCAATGATTATATTTACGGATTAATTACCGTGCAGCTTATGAGCATTACCCTTATCATCATCGTTATCACTTCCCTCGTTTCCATTACGACCTTTACCCGGCCGGGAGACATGGAGAAGCTCAGTTTCTGGCCTTACCAGGTAAATCACCGCAATCAATATTACCGTTTCTTCACCTCGGGTCTCGTACACCGCGATTTCATGCACCTGTTCTTCAACATGCTGTCGCTGTTTTTTTTCGGGGATTATATTTCCTTCTATTTCGAAAGGGTGTTGGGCAGTGTGTATTACTTTCCGCTGCTGTACTTGCTGGGCCTCGTTTTGCCCGACATAGCGAATTATTTCAGGTATAAGGATATTTACGGTTACCAGTCGATCGGCGCGTCCGGCGCGGTGTCTGCCGTGCTGTTTTCCTGCGTGCTGTTCGACCCCTGGCAGAAGATCGGGCTCTATTTCTTCATCCCGATGTGGTTCATCCTGTATGCCGTGCTGTACCTGGTGTATTCGGCGTACATGTCGCGCCGCGGGGGCGACGGGATCGACCATAGCGCGCACTTCTGGGGCGCCGTGCTGGGCCTGGTGTTTCCCATCGTCATCAAGCCTGCCGTGTTCACGTACTTCCTGCAGCGCCTGCTCAATCCCTGATCAGCGGGTTGTTTCCATCTTCAAAACGAGTATCTGCTCCGTATGTTCCGTAACGCGGAAACGGTGGTCCAGCCGCATGCCCATCACCCATACGATCCGTTTGCCGGATTCCAGCACCCATACCTTTTCCTTGTCGGGAAGGGATAGTTTCTGGTCGATGAACAGGCGGCTGAGTTTCTTCTTTTTATTGAGGCCGAGCGGATAGCAATAATCACCGGTTTTCCATTTGCGGACCATGAGCGGGAACGTAATTTCCGACGCGTTGAGGTACGCCACATCCGCATCTGCGGGGATGGGGCGGCCTTCGTATTTTTCTTCGCGCAATGTGATGCGGAACCCCGGAAGCAGCACTTCGCGCTGGCCGGCTTCGATGAGGAAATGCGCGGACAGCGATTCCTGTAGCGGCGTAACGATCAGCCATTTGCGGTCGCGGACGATGCGGTGCGTGGCGGTGGTGACGAACTTGCCGGGGCCTGCTTCCAGCAAATCCACTGCCTGTGCGGCCAGGTGGGTATTGCAGCCGAAGGGCCTGAGCAGTTCGTACGCGATGGTAGACAGGGGTTGTACCTGTTTCAGTTTCAGCACGGGGATGAAATACTCCTCCCCTTTTTTCTCCAGGAGCTTTTTCCGGTACCCTTCCACAGCTTGCTGGTAGAGCATTTCCGCTTCCCGGAAACGCAGGATGGACGCGCCTGTCTGGCGCACCACGTCCGGATACGCTTCCCGCAACTGTGGCAACACGTGGTGCCGGAAATAGTTCCGCGTGTATTTATCGGATGCGTTGGAGCTGTCTTCCACGAAAGCCAGTTGCTCTGCCATCATATAGCCCGCAATATCTTCCCGCGTGGCGAACAGCAGCGGCCTTACGAGCGCGCCCTGTTTCGGCAGGATGCCGTGGAGGCCGGAAATCCCCGTTCCTTTGGACAGGTTCATCCAGAGCGTTTCCACGCTGTCTTGCATGTGATGCGCCGTGGCAACGGCGTTCAGCCCGGCCTGGATGCGCAGTTCCTCCAGCCAGGCGTACCGCAAATCCCTCGCGGCTTCCTGGATGGATCGTTTTTGGGTGGATGCATATTCGTTTGTGTCGAAATGTTTGACATGAAAAGGGACGTCCAGTTGGGCGGCGAAGTTGCGGACGAAGGTTTCGTCGCGGTCGGATTCTGCGCCTCTCAGCCGGAAGTTGCCATGTGCGATCTGGATGGGGATGCCGGAGGTGTGCAGCAGGTGCGCGAGCGCCACGGAATCGGCGCCTCCGCTTACGGCAACGAGCAGCGTGGCGCCGGCGGGCACGATGGATTCGCGGTCCATGAACGCGCGCAGGGCGGCGCGGAAACTCGCCGCGTCGAAGGGGTTAAAGGTCTTCATGGGCGGCCTGGAGTTCGTTGTAAGCGTGCATGTCGCGCTGCTGGCGGGCCATGTCCATTCCTTTTTCGTACGTGGCGGCGGCGGCGTCCCGTTCGCCGAGGCGCTCGAGCACTTTCCCGAGATGGAAGTAGGAGCCCACGTAGGCGGGATCTGCGGCCAGGAGGGCTTCGAACGTGGCGCGGGCGGCCGTGTCGTCGTTGATTTTCACGTATTCGAGGGCCAGGGCATGACGCAGGAAGCTGTCTGCCGGGGCGCTTTCAAGAAATGATTTTATTTGTGCGATTTTGTCCATGCGGTCGATTTCTAAGCAATATGTTAAACGTATCGTGGCTGCTGATGGCTGAACCCCTAAATCCCATATATTTGTAAATACTGCATTTTTCACCAAAACCAGTAAACGGATATGAAGATCTTAGTATGTATCAGTAAAACGCCCGACACAACTGCAAAAATAGCTTTCACGGACAATAACACGAAATTCAGTGAGGCGGGAGTGCAGTTTATCATCAACCCGTACGATGAGTGGTATGCGCTGGTAAGGGCGCTGGAGCTGAAGGAAACCCAGGGTGCCACGGTGCACCTGATCACCGTGGGCGGTGCCGATACCGAGGCTGTTATCCGCAAGGCGCTGGCATTGGGGGGCGATGAAGCCTTCCGTGTGAATGCCGATAGCCAGGACAGCTTCTACATCGCTTCGCAGATTGCGGCGGTGGCCAAACAGGAACAATACGACATCATATTTACCGGTAAGGAAACGATCGATTATAACGGTTCTTCCGTGGGCGGCATGGTGGCAGAATTGCTGGGCCTGCCTTTCGTTTCCATCGCCAGCAAGCTGGACGTGAACGGCACTACCGCCACGCTGAAACGCGAGATCGAAGGCGGTGAGGAATTGGTGGAAGTGAGCCTGCCGCTGGCGCTGAGCGCACAGAAAGGCATGGCGGAAGCGCGTATTCCCAATATGCGCGGCATCATGGCGGCGCGGACCAAGCCCCTGAAAGTGGTAGAACCCGTAGCGGTGGAGGCATTGACGTCCATCGTATCCTTTGAACTGCCCCCTGCGAAGGCGGGCGTGAAAATGATAGCGGCAGACCAGGCGGAAGAGCTCGCCCGTTTGCTGCATGAAGAAGCCAAAGTGATCTAGGGCCTCCCCTTTCCATTCATTCATTACCAACAAAAAAAGTAGAAAATGTCAGTCATCATATTTGCCGATCAATTCCAGGGAAAAGTAAAGAAATCAGCGAACGAAGCCGTACAATACGGCGCCCAAATCGCGCAGCAGCTGGGCGTTCCGGCGGTTGCGGTAGCCGTTGGGGAAATCGACAATGCGGAGCTCGCGGCGCTGGGCCATTACGGCGCGTCGAAAGTATTGCATGTAGTGGATGCGCGGCTGAATGAACCCGAATCCGGCGTGGTAACCAAAGTGATGGCGGAAGCCGTAGCGAAAGAAAACGGGTCTGTGATCGTGTTTTCGCACAACTTCGCGGGCCGCTCCATCGCGCCGCAGCTGTCGGCCAAGTTGAAAGCAGGCTTCGTAGCGGGTGCCATCGGTATGCCGGATACTTCGGCGGGCTTCGTGGTGAAGAAAAACGTGTTTTCCGGAAAGGCTTTCGCGAACGTGAATATTACTACCGACAAAAAGATCGTATCCGTGATGCCGAATACCTTTTCGTTGAATCCCGGCAGCGGGAGCGCTTCGGTGGAGGCGTTCGCGGCGGGTTTGAGCGATGCGGATTTCCGGATCAAAACGCTGAAAGTGGAAACGGTGAGCGGCGAAGTGCCGCTGACGGAGGCCGAGATCGTGGTGAGCGGCGGCCGAGGCCTCAAAGGCCCCGAGCACTGGGGGATCGTGGAAGAACTCGCGCATACGCTGGGCGCGGCTACCGCATGCAGCCGCCCGGTGGCGGACGCCGGCTGGAGGCCGCATCATGAGCACGTGGGCCAGACCGGTTTTACCGTACGTCCCAACCTTTACATCGCCATCGGCATTTCCGGCGCTATCCAGCACCTGGCGGGTGTAAACGGCAGCAAAACCATCGTCGTGATCAACAAAGACCCCGAAGCGCCGTTCTTCAAAGCGGCCGATTACGGGATCGTGGGAGACGCGTTCGAAGTGGTGCCCAGGCTGACCGAAGCTGTAAAGAAATATAAAGGGAATTAATGATAATGTGCTGACTGCCGCCCGTTCGTACAGCCGCAGCCGGAAAATAAAACCGGCTTCCTGCGCGAACAGCGGCAGTCACGCTTTTTCTATATCGAATATTTTTCTAACTTCACGTCTTATACACGTTTAATTGTGAGCGCTTACGCATAATGACCGTATGAGAAAAATAGAATTGGAAATAGTCGCACTGTCGCACAGTATAACACAAACCCATTCTTATGCCGTTGTACTTGGAGAAGTGAACGGATTAAGAAGGCTTCCCATCGTAATCGGAGGGTTTGAAGCGCAAGCTATTGCGGTGGCGTTGGAGAAGATGCAACCCAGCCGCCCGTTGACCCATGATCTTATGAAGAACTTCATGAATGCGTTTAGTGTTGAACTGCATGAAGTAGTGATCAGCAATCTCCAGGAAGGTATTTTTTACTCGAAGCTGGTTTGCTCCAATAACGACGATACTATCGAAATCGATTCGCGGACTTCCGACGCCCTGGCCCTGGCCGTGCGGTTCGGATGCCCCATTTACACTTACGAGAATATTCTCAACAGCGCCGGCATTTTGCTGGACGACCCCGGTAAGAAGGCCACCAAAGCGGCCGGCACGCCTTCCATTTCAGAGCATGAAAAAGGCACCGAAGACGATCTGAAAGCCCTGAACCTCGAGGAACTGAATACGCTGCTACAGGAGGTTTTGGAGCAGGAAGACTACATCCGCGCCATCGCCATCCGCGACGAGATCAACAGCCGTAAAAGCAAATAACCGGAAGTGATCGTTTTTCCCAATTGCAAGATCAACCTGGGCCTGCACATCCTGCGGAAGCGGGACGATGGTTTTCATGACCTGGAAACCGTGTTTTATCCCCTGCCCGTCCGCGATGCGCTGGAGATAATTACCGCGCCTGCACTGGCTTTCAGTCAGTCGGGGATCGCCATTCCCGGAGATGCGGCGGATAATCTTTGCATGCGGGCTTACCAGCTGCTGAAGGCCGATTTTCCCGAATTGCCCGCGGTGCATATTCATTTGCATAAAGTGATCCCTACCGGCGCGGGGTTGGGCGGTGGATCGGCAGACGGCGCATTTACCCTGACTTTACTGAATACGAAATACAACCTGGGGCTGGACGAGGCCCGGCTGATGGGCTATGCCGCACGGCTGGGGAGCGATTGCCCGTTTTTCATCCGCAACCGGGCCAGCCTGGGGCAAGGGCGCGGCGAGGTCCTTTCGCCTTTCCAGGTAGACCTTTCGGGGTATTCATTTTTACTGGTGCATCCCGGTGTTCATGTGAACACGGGTTGGGCGTTCGGGCAATTGCACCCGGGCGCGCCGGAAATCCCGTTGTCGGCCATAGACTGGAAAGACGTAAAAAGCTGGAAAGGCCGTTTGACGAATGATTTTGAGGCGCCGGTCTTTACGAAACATCCGGAGATCGCTGCGATACGCGACCGGATGTACGACGCAGGGGCGGTTTATGCGAGTATGAGCGGCAGTGGATCGGCGGTGTACGGGATCTATGAAGCGGGAAAAGTACCGGATTTGAAATGGAAGGAAGGGTATACTGTTTTTAGGGGATGATAAGGTGTTCCGGAAATACTTGTAAAAAATCTCATAAGGCTTGAAAAAGGAAAGATGTTGATCGGTTACTATTGGTAACCGATTTTTGTTTTAGAAAGGGTTAAGTTTTGTTGTCACCGAAAATGTGCCTGGTATTGAGCAGGGGTGTCAAAGCCTGACTTCGCGGGGTGCGGTTCTGCCGAAAACTTAGCTGTTCATGGCGGGTCCCGGATTGGGCATATTTTGCCGCCGTCTACGGAAGGCGTAGGTGTATGGGGGAGTGAATTGGGGGCAGGAGGTTGATAAACGCAGGGCTGGAAGGGGAAAGTGAGGGGCATAAAAAAACCGGTCACAATGTAACCGGTTGATTTATAGCGATGTTGAATCGACTTATTTTACAGACGCTACGAGAGATTTGAAAGTCTCCGGTTCGTTCATGGCCAGGTCAGCCAGAACTTTACGGTTGAGACCAATATTCTTTTCGGTCAGTCTGTGAATGAGCTGAGAGTAGGTCATTCCTTCGGCACGAGCGGCGGCGTTGATACGCGCGATCCACAGTGTCCGGTATTCTCTTTTCTTCAGTTTGCGACCTACGTAGCTATATGTGAGCCCTTTCTCCAGTACGTTTTTGGCTACGGTATATACGTTTTTACGTTTACCGTAGAATCCTTTGGCTTGCTTCAGGATCTTCTTTCTTCTGGCTCTGGACGCAACTGCGTTTACGGAACGAGGCATGTTATGCTTTTTAAAACTTGTTTAACGAAAATTAATGAGTTAGCGAAGTACGAGCATACGCTTTACCAGGTTCAGATTGGCATCTGCTACCAGGCTACTTCCTCTGAGAGAACGTTTCCTTTTGTTTGACTTTTTGGTCAACAGGTGACTTTTGTATGCTTTCGGACGTTTGATCGCTCCGCTGCCGGTCACCGTAAACGTCTTCTTCGCACGGCTATGAGTCTTTACTTTAGGCATCTTACTACGAATTTGGTCTGCAAAGGTAGTTATTTATTTTACAAATAGCGCAAGCAGCATAAAAAAAATAAAATATTGCCGGTATACCTGAAAAAAAGTTAACATTTTTTCCACTTCAATAATCATTTGAAAGTCAATCCGCCAATACTCTATTAACCATACTTAACTGCAATTTTAACACGTACTGGTAAATTTATATTTTTGGATATAACCATATTATGATTAATTTTAAATTCAGAATTTCTAAAATTTGTCCATATCGGTATTGACTGAATTTAACCGAAGCCTATGAAATCGATCCTGTACGCCTATGAAAACCAGCGCCGGACCCATCGTCCCGCATTGTTTCAAACAAATTATCAAGTCGTCTTACCGGCCTTCCGGTTCTGACCACCTCCGCTCCCCTGCTCATTAGCCGGGGATTCGGTATTTCATTCACAAAATTGTTTGCGACAATGAGACGAATTTTACTACTGCTTGTTATATTAATGTCCGCCGCCGGGATGACACTGGCCCAAACCAGCTTACCAAGGGTCTATAACGATGACTTTGACTCCTGGATGAATGCTCCCGAGAACGTCTGTCTGGACAAATACGCGGCGATCCACGTATTCTTCAGAAGCACGCGCAGCCCGGACAGCGTCAAATGGACAATTACGCTGCCCTCCGGCTCGGTCTTCGTATACCGGGCTTCCATGGGAAGGCCCAGTCCGATTTTATGGGTAAACAGCCAGGTCACATACGGTTCAAGACAGATCAATCCCGGCCAATCCATCTTGCTCGACATGAAAGAGGTTGGCACTTACACGATCCGGGCTACATTATATAGAAGATATAATGGGACCAATTATGTGCGGGAGGTCCAGCAGAACATTTCTGTGTCGGATTGCCCTATCACCAAGTGCCTCGGCGACTTTGCGCCCGATACGAACTTCGAAGAAGACTTCGGGACTTTCACGGCGGGCGGTCCTCGCCGGCCTGTTACTTCCGGTACGATCGATTATAATTATAACTCCAACCCATACGTTGCAGGTAACACCAGTAATGGATGGCCCCTCGCCGACGACTGGTATACTGTTTATTACAATTCGATACGCGGCGGCCGGGCGGAGTGGGACAATGTGGACGATCATACCAATAATGGCTATGGTGGCATGCTGATCGCCAACTCCTCGGAACAGCCTAAAACTTTCTATAAGAGAGAAGTGAACGCGCTCTGCCCTGGTGCGAAATATAATTTCTCGGCCTGGTTTATCAACCTTAACTCCCACCAGGTGCTGTCAAGTGTCTGTGCCGGCTATGGAAGTCCTTACCAATATGCCGGTGTGACTTTCATCATCAGGAACAAAGCCACAAATGCGATCATCGGCCAGTTTTATACAGGCGATGTGTCCATGGACCTCCGCCGCCTTGATGCGGGCGATCAGCGGTTGACCGGCTGGCAGCAATTCGGGGGTACCGTGACATTGCCACCTGGCGTGGAGGATGTAACGGTTGAGATCAAGAACAATAATGACGGCGGTTGTGGTAACGACATTGCGGTGGACGACATCAAATTCGAATTCTGCGCGCCCAAGATCTTTACCTATATCGACGGCGTTGGTACATCGGATTATATTTGCCCGGGCGCAGGCCTTACTGTTAAAGCCACCATCGACCCGATCGATTATTTCGACAATCCTGTTTATCATTGGGAAGTACGCCGTGGCCTGACCGGTACATGGACGCCTATCACCGCCGCATCAGGCTATACCGGTGTGAACACGGCCGTGCTCACCATCCCCGAAGGGCTCCTCACAGAACCCAATGTGGATTTTTATTATCGATTGATGGTGATCGAAAACGGGAACAATGTTCCGGGATCGAAATGTTATACGCCATCGTCGCCCGTATTGATCGGCGTCATACCACTACCGGATATCGTTGTGCCGAAGGATTCGCTGTGTAAAGGCGAATCGCTGGTGTTGACGGCGGTGCCGCTGGAATCTTCTGCCAACCCTAACGGTTACGAGCAGTTCGATTTCACCGGTAACTATATTATGCCCTGGCCGTCGGGACCGCAACCGAAAGACAAGATCCTCATCCAGCCAGACGTAACTTCCACCTACATCGTGGCCGGTACGGCCTATTTTGGTATGGTGGGCAGTGTTCCGCGTTATTGTACGCGGCGCGATACCGTAACCATATATGTGGACGAGCCGCCGGTAGTGAACCTGGGGCCGGACACGGTTGTCTGCGCAGGCTCGTCTGTAACGCTGGACGCAGGAGCGGCCAATGCCGGATACAAGCTCCGCTGGATGCCGAGCAACTCCATCACGCCATCTATCAACGTGACGGCGCCTCCCCTGGACGGCGATTCCATCAAGCCATACCTCGAAGTGCGGAACGGGCAGTGTTTACGGACGGATACGATAAAGATCTCGTCGGTAAAGAACCCCGTGGCCAACATCCAGAACGTGAACGCGCAGTGTACCAATCCGGTGACCACAACTTACCGCATACGCAATACCGGTGGTACTCCCGCCGGCAAAACACCGTATACCGTAACCTGGGAAATCGTAGGTGCCGCGAACGGTGCCAGTCTGACAATCCCGGCATCGGCCACCAACGAGCGCGACCTGATCAATATGCCGCCGAACGTGCCCGTGCGCGTGCGGTTGACGATATCTTCCGACCTGGCGGATTGTAAAACCGTTTCGGAGAGGGAATTTATCACGTATACCAGGCCCACTGCAACGGTAACGGAGACGGATATGTCGCAATGTTCCCGCACATTTACCATGACGGCGCAACCCCTCACCGATACATCGCTGATCGGTACCTGGGAGCCCGACATACTGCCGGCTCCATTTACCATTCCTGCCAGCGAAGTAAATAACCCCAATGCGGTGATCACCTACAACGGCGCTGCGGGCACATCTGCCGTCGTGAATTGGGTGGTGCGTAAACGGAACGGCAATGCGAAAAGCTGTCCCCCGGTTACGATTCCCGTGACACTGCGTTACTTCAATGGTCCGACGGTGACGATCCCCTCGGCCATCGATGTCTGCAAGGCAACGCCATTTACCTTCCCGCTGACATATACGGCAACGAACGCACCGTCCCGGTACGACCTCGAAGCGATTGCGCCCATAATGCCGGGCTTCGTGGATATTAAAGATATGCCCCTGCCCAGCACGACCGGTGGTACCATCACGGTAACCTATCCGTCCGCCGCCGCTCCAGGAACATATCGCTTCCGCATGACGGTACGTAAACCGGTAGGAACCACCAATGATACCTGCTTTGATGCGAAGGAGTTCGACGTAGTGCTGAATACCCCGTCTACCACACCAACCATCGGCGTAACCGACGGCAGCATCTGCGTGGGTGAAACCGTGACGCTGAGCATCGCCAGCGGAACGATCGGCTCCAACTCGGAGTGGGTATGGTATCGCGGCGATTGCGCTACGGGCGTGGAGATCGGGCGGAACGTGACTTCCATCAACGTCTCCCCCACTGCTACGACCACTTATTCCGTACATGCTATCGGCAGTACAACATGCGGCAATTCTGCCTGCGTGAGCACTACGGTAACCGTGTTCCAGCAACCGGTTAAGCCGAACGCCGGTCCTGACCAGGAAAAATGTAACGATGAACTGTTCCAGCTGGCGGCATCTGCTCCGGGCGTTGCCGGCGCGGTAGGCACCTGGACGGCGAACCCCGCTTCCGTGGTGTTCTCCGATATCCATAGCCCCACCAGCACGGCAAGGGTTTTTGTGGGTACCACCGCCATGCTTATCTGGACGGTCACGAACGGCGATTGCGCGGCAGTGTCTGACACGGTGTTGCTGACCAATCTCAACGAAATCAATCAGAATATTATCCGGGAAGACCAGGTAATTTGTCCGAACACCGTTCCGGCGCAGATTTATGACGTTGGGCATCCGTCCAGCGGCACCGGTACCTTCACTTATAGCTGGCAGTCCAGCACCACCAGCGCCACCGCCGGGTTTACGACGATCCCCGGTGCAGCGGCCACGGGTGAGTATTATCAGCCGGGCGCGCTAACGGTAACTACATGGTTCCGCAGGATAGTGAACTCCGGTGCATGTACAGATACTTCCGCGCCGGTTAAGATCACGGTAAGCACCAATCCGCCTACAGTGGTAACGACCCCGCCGAACCTGAGCAGGGAATGCGATAAAACATTGGATTATACGACACTTTTCGGTACGCCTACGTTCCAGCACCCGCTGGGCCTGGCGCTTACCATTACGCATGCCGATGTTACAGTGAACAATACCTGCGGCATGACCATTACCCGTACATGGACGGCCGAAGACCCTTGCGGATTGAAAGTGACCACTTCCCAAACCATCACGGTGACGGATACGATGAAACCCGTCCTACAATTCCCCAACGGCCACGTCCCTGTTGACACGACGGTGAGCTGTTCGGCGGTACCCGCGGCGATCACGGCATCCGCTACGGATAATTGTACGGCAGACGCTGCGGTGACCGTAACGGTGAATACCGTTCTGGACGCATCGTTTACCGGCACCTGCGTGAACAATTATGTGCTGATCCGCACCTGGACAGCGAAAGACAATTGCAATAACGAATTGATACATACCCAGCGGATCACGGTGGTGGACACTTCGAAACCCACCATGACCTGGAGCCCTGTACTGGCCGATACGCTGAATGCGAACTGTAACGCCATTCCTGCTGCGGTAACGCCCACGGTGAGCGACAACTGTCTGCCTGCCGGCGTGACCGTAAGACTGGACTATACACAGGATACCATCAGGACCGGGGTGGCGAACTCCTGCCAGAACACTTACTGGCTGAAGCGCACCTGGACGGCTACCGATGCTTGCGGTAACAAATCCGAAAGAATCCAGATCGTGAAGGTGGTAGACAATGTGCCGCCGACGATCATCTGGAGTGGCGCCGCTCCTGCAGATGTGACGGTGAATTGCGACAATATCCCCGCAGCGATCAACCCCACAGCTACCGACAACTGTGCTTCGGTGAATGCGATCACGATCAGGCGGGATTCCGTGATCACGCGCGTGGCCGGCGATTGCGTCAGCAAGTACACGATTCGCCGTAACTGGACGGTAACGGACCTGTGCGGTAACGCTTCCACCCATTCCCAATTGATCACGGTACAGGATACCACCCGCCCGGCGCTGGTTTGGGCCGGAACACGGCCGGCCAATATCACGGTGAACTGTGATAATATCCCTGGCGCGGTGATGCCCACGGCTACCGATAACTGTACGCCTGCCAACGCGATCACGATCCGCCGGGATTCCGTTGTGACGCGCCCGACTTCGGGTTGCACGAGCAACTACACGATCCGCCGCATCTGGACGGCCACCGATCTTTGCAGCAACAGCACTACCTGGGAGCAGCTCATCACGGTGCAGGACACCACCCGTCCCGCCCTCGTATGGACCGGTGCAGCACCCGCCAACGTAACGGTGAACTGCGATAACATCCCCGGTGCAGTGATGCCGACGGCTACCGATAACTGTACACCTGCCAACGCGATCACGATCCGCCGCGATTCCGTGATCACCCGCGATCCGGCAGATTGCATCAGCAAATACACGATCCGCCGCATCTGGACGGCCACCGATCTTTGCAGCAACAGCACCACCTGGGAGCAGCTGATCACGGTGCAGGACACCACACGCCCGGCGCTGGTTTGGGCCGGAACCCGTCCTGCCAACGTAACCGTGAATTGCGATAATATTCCCGGCGCGGTGATGCCGACGGCTACCGACAACTGTACGCCTGCCAACGCGATCACGATCCGCCGCGATTCCGTTGTGACGCGCCCGACTTCGGGTTGCACGAGCAACTACACGATCCGCCGCATCTGGACGGCCACCGACCTGTGCAGCAACAGCACCACCTGGGAGCAGCTGATCACGGTGCAGGATACCACCCGCCCCACCCTCGTATGGACCGGTGCAGCGCCTGTCAACGTAACGGTGAATTGCGACAATATTCCTGGCGCGGTGATGCCGACGGCTACCGACAATTGTACGGCCGCCAACGCGATCACGATCCGCCGCGATTCCGTTGTGACGCGCCCGACTTCGGGTTGCACGAGCAACTACACGATCCGCCGTATCTGGACGGCTACCGATCTTTGCAGCAACAGCACTACCTGGGAGCAGCTCATCACGGTGCAGGATACTACCCGCCCGACGCTGGTTTGGGCCGGAACACGGCCTGCCAATATCACGGTGAACTGTGATAATATCCCTGGTGCGGTGATGCCGACGGCTACCGACAATTGTACGGCCGCCAACGCGATCACGATCCGCCGGGATTCCGTTGTGACGCGCCCGACTTCGGGTTGCACGAGCAACTACACGATCCGCCGTATCTGGACGGCTACCGATCTTTGCAGCAACAGCACTACCTGGGAGCAACTGATCACGGTACAGGATACCACCCGCCCGGCGCTGGTTTGGGCCGGAACACGGCCTGCCAATATCACGGTGAACTGTGATAATATCCCTGGCGCGGTGATGCCGACGGCTACCGACAACTGTACACCTGCCAATGCGATTACGATCCGACGCGATTCCGTTGTTACGCGCCCGACTTCGGGTTGCACGAGCAACTACACGATCCGCCGTATCTGGACGGCTACCGATCTTTGCAGCAACAGCACTACCTGGGAGCAGCTGATCACGGTGCAGGATACCACCCGCCCGGCGCTGGTTTGGGCTGGCCCCCGTCCTGCCAACATCACCGTGAATTGCGATAACATTCCTGGCGCGGTGATGCCGACTGCAAACGATAACTGTACGCCTGCCAACGCGATCACGATCCGCCGCGATTCGGTGATCATTCGTGATCCGGCAGATTGCATCAGCAAATACACGATCCGCCGCATCTGGACGGCCACCGACCTGTGCAGCAACAGCACTACCTGGGAGCAGCTCATCACGGTGCAGGATACCACCCGCCCTACCCTCGTATGGACTGGTGCAGCACCTGCCAACATCACCGTAAACTGCGATAATATCCCTGGCGCGGTGATGCCCACGGCTACCGATAACTGTACGCCTGCCAATGCGATCACGATCCGCCGGGATTCCGTTGTGACGCGCCCGACTTCGGGTTGCACGAGCAACTACACGATCCGCCGCATCTGGACCGCCACCGACCTGTGCAGCAACAGCACCACCTGGGAGCAGCTCATCACGGTGCAGGATACCACCCGTCCGACATTGGTTTGGGCCGGCACCCGTCCTGCCAACATCACCGTGAACTGCGACAATATCCCTGGTGCGGTGATGCCGACGGCTACCGACAACTGTACACCTGCCAACGCGATCACGATCCGCCGCGATTCCGTTGTGACGCGCCCGACTTCGGGTTGCACGAGCAACTACACGATCCGCCGCATCTGGACGGCGACTGACCTGTGCAATAACAGCACTACCTGGGAGCAACTGATCACCGTTCAGGACACTACCCGTCCGACGATGGTATGGGCTACTACCGCTCCTGCCAACGTAACAGTGAACTGCGACAACATCCCCGGTGCAGTGATGCCGACTGCAAACGATAATTGCACGCCTGCGAACGCGATCACCATCCGCCGCGATTCGGTGATCACCCGCAATCCAGCCGATTGCATCAGCAAATACACGATCCGCCGTATCTGGACGGCTACCGACCTCTGTGGTAACGTGGCCCGCTACGAGCAGCTGATCACGGTACAGGATACCACCCGCCCTGTACTGGCATTCGCAAATGGCGCTCCGCGCGACACGACGGTGAATTGCGACGCCGTTCCCGCCACTGTAACGGCTGCCGCTACGGATAACTGTACACCTGCGAACCAGGTGACGATCACCATCCGTCTCGACACGCTGCGTACCGGAAGTACCTGCATCTCCAACTACCAGATCCGCCGCACCTGGATCGCTACCGACCTGTGCGGTAATACCGATACGCATATCCAGCTTATCACGGTACAGGATACGACCCTCCCCCGACTCGTTTGGGCGACTACAGCTCCTGCCAACATCACTGTGAATTGCGACAATATTCCCGGCGCTGCGATGCCGACGGCTACCGACAACTGTACGCCTGCCAACGCGATCTCGATCCGCCGCGATTCCGTTGTGACGCGCCCGACTTCGGGTTGCACAAGCAACTATACCATCCGCCGTATCTGGACGGCTACCGACCTGTGCGGTAACGCCATCTCGCACGAACAGCTCATTACGGTACGGGATACTACCCGTCCGACGCTGGTTTGGGCTGGCACCCGTCCTGCCAACGTAACGGTAAACTGCGATAACATCCCTGCTGCGGTGATGCCGACGGCTACCGATAACTGTACGCCTGCCAATGCGATCACTATTCGCCGGGATTCCGTTGTGACGCGCCCGACCACGGGTTGCACGAGCAACTACACGATCCGCCGCATCTGGACAGCGACCGATCTTTGCAATAACAGCACCAGCTGGGAGCAACTGATCACGGTGCAGGATACCACCCGCCCGGCGCTGGTTTGGGCTGGCCCCCGTCCTGCCAACATCACCGTAAACTGCGATAACATTCCCGGCGCGGTGATGCCCACGGCTACCGACAATTGTACGCCTGCCAACGCGATCACGATCCGCCGGGATTCGGTTGTGACGCGCCCGACTTCGGGTTGCACGAGCAACTACACGATCCGCCGTATCTGGACGGCCACCGACCTGTGCAGCAACAGCACCACCTGGGAGCAGCTCATCACGGTGCAGGACACCACCCGTCCGACATTGGTTTGGGCCGGCACCCGTCCTGCCAACATCACCGTGAACTGCGACAACATCCCTGGCGCGGTGATGCCGACGGCTACCGACAACTGTACACCTGCCAATGCGATCACCATCCGTCGGGATTCCGTTGTGACGCGCCCGACTTCGGGTTGCACGAGCAACTACACGATCCGCCGCATCTGGACGGCCACCGACCTTTGCAATAACAGCACTACCTGGGAACAACTGATCACCGTTCAGGACACTACCCGTCCGACGATGGTATGGGCTGGGACACGGCCGGCCAACGTAACGGTGAACTGCGACAACATCCCTGGCGCGGTGATGCCGACTGCAAACGATAATTGCACGCCTGCGAACGCGATCACCATCCGCCGCGATTCCGTGATCACCCGCAATCCTGCCGATTGCATCAGCAAATACACGATCCGCCGTATCTGGACGGCTACCGACCTCTGTGGTAACGTGGCCCGCTACGAGCAGCTGATCACGGTACAGGATACCACCCGCCCGGTACTGGCATTCGCAAATGGCGCTCCGCGCGACACGACGGTGAATTGCGACGCCGTTCCCGCCACTGTAACGGCTACCGCTACGGATAACTGTACACCTGCGAACCAGGTGACGATCACCATCCGTCTCGACACGCTGCGTACCGGAAGTACCTGCATCTCCAACTACCAGATCCGCCGCACCTGGATCGCTACCGACCTGTGCGGTAACACCGATACGCATATTCAAATGGTGACGGTGCGTGATACGACCCGTCCTGCCCTCGTGTGGACCGGCGCCCGTCCTGCCAACATCACCGTGAATTGCGACAACATTCCCGGTGCCGTGATGCCGAACGCTACCGACAATTGTACGCCTGGCAACAGGATCACGATCCGTCGCGACTCCGTTGTGACGCGCCCGACTTCGGGTTGCACGAGCAACTATACCATCCGCCGTATCTGGACGGCTACCGACCTGTGCGGCAACGCCATCTCGCACGAACAGCTCATTACGGTACGGGACACTACCCGTCCGATGCTGGTTTGGGCTGGCACCCGTCCTGCCAACGTAACGGTAAACTGCGATAACATCCCTGCTGCGGTGATGCCGGCGGCTACCGATAACTGTACGCCTGCCAACCAGATCACTATTCGCCGGGATTCCGTTGTGACGCGTCCGACTTCTGGTTGCACGAGCAACTACACGATCCGCCGCATCTGGACGGCCACCGATCTGTGCAATAACAGCACCAGCTGGGAGCAACTGATCACGGTACAGGATACCACCCGTCCGGCGCTGGTTTGGGCTGGCCCCCGTCCTGCCAACATCACCGTAAACTGCGATAACATTCCCGGCGCGGTGATGCCGACGGCTACCGACAATTGTACGCCTGCCAACGCGATCACGATCCGCCGCGATTCGGTTGTGACGCGCCCGACTTCGGGTTGCACGAGCAACTACACGATCCGCCGTATCTGGACGGCCACCGACCTGTGCAGCAACAGCACCACCTGGGAGCAGCTCATCACGGTGCAGGACACCACCCGTCCGACATTGGTTTGGGCCGGCACCCGTCCTGCCAACATCACCGTGAACTGCGACAACATCCCTGGCGCGGTGATGCCGACGGCTACCGACAACTGTACACCTGCCAACGCGATCACGATCCGCCGGGATTCCGTTGTGACGCGCCCGACTTCGGGTTGCACGAGCAACTACACGATCCGCCGCATCTGGACGGCCACCGACCTGTGCAATAACAGCACTACCTGGGAACAACTGATCACCGTTCAGGACACTACCCGTCCGACGATGGTATGGGCTACTACCGCTCCTGCCAACGTAACGGTGAACTGCGACAACATCCCTGGCGCGGTGATGCCGACTGCAAACGATAATTGCACGCCTGCGAACGCGATCACCATCCGCCGCGATTCGGTGATCACCCGCAATCCTGCCGATTGCATCAGCAAATACACGATCCGCCGTATCTGGACGGCTACCGACCTCTGTGGTAACGTGGCCCGCTACGAGCAGCTGATCACGGTACAGGATACCACCCGCCCGGGATTTGTTTGGAACGGTCCGGCACCGGCCAACATCACGGTGAATTGCGACGCCATCCCCGCCAGGGCGATCCCGCTCGCGACCGACAACTGCACGCCGGCCAATCAAATAGTACTGGTATACGACTCCACCATCATCCGTACCCCCGGAGCCTGTGCAAGCAGCTACCAGATCATGCGGAGATGGACGATCACGGACCGCTGCGGCA
Organism: Chitinophaga rhizosphaerae; assembly: GCF_003958645.1. Classification (GTDB taxonomy): domain Bacteria; phylum Bacteroidota; class Bacteroidia; order Chitinophagales; family Chitinophagaceae; genus Chitinophaga; species Chitinophaga rhizosphaerae. The sequence continues at coordinate 463,720 of NZ_RXLO01000001.1, read as the reverse complement.
ACATGAACATGCACCAGCAACTGGTGACCGTTCAGGATACCACCCGCCCGAATATCGTTTGGAACGGTGCCCGTCCTGCCAACATCACCGTAAATTGCGACGCCATCCCGGCAGCAGTGATGCCGGCGGCAACCGACAACTGTACGCCCGCCAATGCGATCACCATCCGCCGCGATTCCGTGATCACCCGTGTTTCTGGCATGTGTGTGAGCAATTACACCATCCGCCGTATCTGGACCGTTACCGACGGCTGCGGTAACGCATCCACCCACGAACAACTGATCACCGTTCAGGACACCACCCGCCCCACCCTCGTGTGGACCGGTGCGCGCCCTGCCAATGTAACGGTGAACTGCGATAACATCCCCGGCGCTATGATGCCGGCGGCTACCGACAACTGTACGCCCGGCAACCAGATCACGATCCGTCGCGATTCCGTGATCACCCGCGCACCGGGCGCCTGCATCAGCAGCTATACCATCCGCCGCATCTGGACGGCTACCGACCTGTGCAACAACAGCACCAGCTGGGAACAGCTGATCACCGTACAGGATACGACCATGCCGAAATTCACCTGGACGGGCGGATTGCCTGCGGATATGACCGCCAATTGCGATGCACTTCCCGCAAGGCCGGTGCCGACCGTTTCTGATAACTGTACGCCTGCCAACCAGATCACGCTGGTGATGGATTCCGTGATCACCCGCGCTCCGGGCGCTTGTGTGAGCAATTACACCATTCGGCGCACCTGGACCGCTACCGACCTTTGCGGCAACGTGGCTACGCATGTGCAGACTGTCACCGTCCGGGATACTACCCGCCCCGTGCTGGTATGGACCGGTGCCCGCCCTGCCAACGTAACCGTGAACTGCGATGCCATCCCGGCCGCAGCAACCGCCATGGCAACGGATAACTGTACGCCTGTGAACCAGATCGATATGGATTACCGCCAGGATACGGTGCGCGCTTCCAACGCCTGCGTGAACAATTACCAACTGCGCCGCACCTGGACCGCTACCGACCTTTGCGGCAACGTGATCTCCCACGTTCAGACCGTTACCGTACAGGACACTACCAAGCCCGTAATGGTTTGGGCAAGCCGTCCTGCCAACGTAACCGTGAACTGCGACGCCGTACCTGCCGCCGTCATGCCGGCCGCTACGGACAACTGTACGCCGGGCAACATGGTGACCATCGAACTGAAGACCGATACCCTTCGCGCAAACAGCGCCTGCATCAATAATTACCAGCTGCGCCGAACCTGGACTGCCACCGACCTTTGCGGTAATTTCAGCACGCACGTTCAGCTGGTGACCGTTCAGGATACCACCAATCCGGTGTTCTCCTTCCCGAACGGACAGCCTGTAGACGCTACCGTGAGCTGCGACGCCATTCCTGCCACCCCTGTGGTGAACGCAACGGATAATTGCAGCATGGGCAACCAGGTGACCGTTTCCCTGAAAGTGGATACCATCCGCACATCCGGTGCCTGCGCCAACAATTACCGCCTGCGCCGCACCTGGACGGCCACCGATCTCTGCGGCAACAGCGCGACTTTCGTACAGACGCTGACCGTAGAAGACAGGACCGCTCCCGTGTTCACCATGCCTGCGCCTGCAGATGTAACGGTGAACTGCGACGAGATCCCTGCACAGCCCGACCTCACTGCCATCGACAACTGCAGCCCGGCCGGTAAAGTGACCGTTCTGAAAAACGAAAACAGGAACCCGATTCCCGGCGCCTGCGCCAACAACTACCTCCTGATCCGCACCTGGACGGCCATCGATGAGTGCAGGAACGCGCAGACCGTGACGCAGACCATCACCGTAGTAGATACCAAAGCGCCCGTGTTCACCAGCGCAGCACCTGCAGACACCACTGTGGATTGCGACAAAGTGCCCGCCGCACCGAACATGAACGCTACCGACAATTGCAGCACCGGCAACAACGTGACCGTCCGCTTCAGCGAAACCCGCCGCGATATACCGGGCGCCTGCATCAACCACTACGAACTGATCCGCACCTGGACCGCCACCGACGAATGCGGCAACTTCAATACCGTATCGCAGACCGTAACGGTACAAGACACCACGGCCCCCGTGTTCACCAGCCCCGCTCCTGCCAACGCAACGGTAGCGTGCGACAAGGTGCCCGCACAGCCTGATCTGTCTGCCACCGACAACTGCGCCGGTAATGTGGCCGTCGTGAAAAACGAACAGCGCATCGACAGCACCTGCGCCAATACTTATCGCCTCATCCGCACCTGGACGGCTACCGATGTATGCGGCAACAGCACCACGCTCACGCAGACCATCATCGTGGCCGACCGTACCAAGCCGGTGTTTACCACCCCGATCCCGGCAGATACCACGGTGAATTGCGACGCCATCCCGGCACGCCCCGTGATCACGGCCAGCGATAACTGTGCAGGTGTTATCAATGTTCAGTTCGAAGAAGAACATATCGACATCCCCGGCGCCTGCGCCAATAATTACAGGTTGCTCCGCACCTGGACGGCCAACGACGGATGCGGCAATATCACCAAAGTGATCCAGGTGATCACGGTGAGAGACACCACCCGTCCCGCGTTCATGATGCCTACACCGGCAGATACGACGGTGAATTGCGACGCCATCCCCGTGCAGCCCGACCTCACGGCTACCGACAACTGCTCCGCCGCCAGCGACGTGACCGTTGTGAAAAACGAGACCCGTGAAAACATCGCCGGCGCATGTGCCAACAACTACCGCCTCATCCGTACCTGGACGGCTACCGACGCCTGCGGCAACGCCCGCACCGTGCGCCAGGTGGTTACGGTTCAGGATACGACCAGGCCCGTGTTTGCCCTGCCCGTTCCCATGGATGCGACCGTAGATTGCAACGCCGTACCGGCACAACCCGACATTGCGGCTACCGACAACTGCTCCGCACCAAACCGCGTGACCATCGTGAAGAACGAGCGCCGTGAAGACATCGCCGGAGCATGCGCCAACAACTACCGCCTCATCCGCACCTGGACGGCTACCGACGAATGCGGCAACAACGCCGTGCTGACACAGGTGATCACGGTACAGGATACCACACGCCCGAATTTCACGATGCCGGTACCGGCCGACGTAACGGTGAATTGTGACGCCATCCCGACACAGCCCGACCTGTCGGTAACCGACAACTGTACTGCTACCAGCGCCATCAGGATCGTGAAGAGCGAACGCCGCGAAGACATCGCCGGTGCATGCGTGAACAACTATCGCCTGATCCGTACCTGGACCGCGACCGACGAATGCGGCAACGCCCGCACGGTGACGCAGGTGCTGACCGTTCAGGACACCACCCGTCCCACTTTCGTAGGCAGCACGCCGGCAGACGCTACGGTAGAATGCAGCGCCATCCCGGTTCAGCCGAACCTCAACGTGACCGACAACTGCTCTGCCAGCAATAATGTGATAGTAGTGAAAAACGAACGCCGCGAAGATATCCCCGGCGCTTGTGCGAACAACTATCGCCTCATCCGTACCTGGACGGCGACCGACGAGTGTGGCAACAGCACCACGGTTCAACAGGTACTGACGGTGAGAGATACCACCGCACCGGTATTCACTACGCCTGCTCCGGCAGACGCTACGGTAGAGTGCCACGCTATCCCGGCACAGCCCGACCTGACGGCGAACGACGCCTGCTCCGGTACCAACGTGACGATCGTGAAGAACGAACGCCGCGAAGACATACCCGGCGCCTGCGCGAACAATTACCGCCTCATCCGTACCTGGACGGCTACCGACGAATGCGGCAACGCCCGCACCGTGACACAGGTACTGACCGTTGTGGACAACACCAAACCCGTGTTCAACATGCCTGTTCCCGCGAATGCGACGGTTGAGTGCAGCGCCATCCCGGTGCAGCCGGACCTGACGGCCACCGACAACTGCTCGCCCGCTGCGAACGTGCGCATCGTGAAATACGAACGCCGCGAAGATATCCCCGGCGCCTGCGCGAACAACTACCGCCTCATCCGTACCTGGACGGCTACCGACGAATGCGGCAACGCAACCACGGTAACGCAGACGATCACGGTACAGGATACCACAGCGCCGGTCTTCACTACCCTGCCGCCGACCGACATTACACTGTCTTGCAGCGAAGTGCCCTCGGTGCCGGTAATGACCGCAACCGACAATTGCTCCGGCAATAACGTACGGATCGAGTACAGCTTCAGCAAGCGCCCGCTCTCCACCCGTTGCGCCGACAATTACCGCCTGACCCGCACCTGGAAAGCCATCGACGAATGTGGCAACGTAGCCATCGCTACGCAGGTGATCACGGTGATGGATACCACCAAGCCGACGTTCACCATGGCCGTACCGGCAGATACCACGGTGATGTGCGATAACCTCCCGGCTCCGGTGAGCATCAACGCTACCGACAACTGTACGCCCAGTGGCGGTGTGACCGTAAGGTTCAGATCTCTTCGCGAAACCGTACCGGGCAATTGCGCTTACCGGATCGTGAATATCTGGACGGCGGTAGACAACTGCGGCAACGCCAACGAAATGCGCCAGGTGATCACGGTGATCGACACGGTGAAACCCGTGATCGCCGCTCCCCCGGCAGACATTACGCTGACCTGCGGACAAGCCATCCCGACAGACCCGATCGCACTGACGGCGACCGACAACTGCTCGGAAGGTTTCCCCAAACAGGTCCAATACACCATCGACCCGTATACGCCTGACCTGTGTGCCGGTTATACCATCACCAGAAGATGGAAAGTGACCGATAATTGCGGCAACGCGGCAGACGACGTGATCCAGCAGATCCACGTGCTGCCCTGTCCGAAACCGGAACTGGAAGCGGAAGTATTCACGAACTGCTCTACCAATCCGTTCATCACCCTGAAAACCAAAGGCGACGTGAACAGACCTGTATACACCCTGGTAGGCGTAACGCCGGCCAATGCGGTAAGCGTTCCGATGACCTCCACGAACCCGCGCTTCAATGTGAACGGCGCTACTTCGGCCTCGTTCGTGGTGCGCGACGGTATCACCGGTTGTGTGTCCGATACGGTGACCTACACCATCAACTACCTGCAAATGCCTGTGGTGAACCTGGGCAGCGATACCAGTCTCTGCGGCGGTAACGGCATGGTACTGGATGCGGGCCCGGCCAACTTCGGGTACCAGATCAGATGGTCGACGGGTGAAACCACTCAACGTATCCGCATCACCCGCGCAGGCACTTATAAAGTGACCGTTAGCAACGGTATGTGCGAAGCGGCCGATTCCATCGAAGTGGGTGTGATCCCGATGCCGCTCATCGATCTGAAAGACACCACCATTTGCCGCGGCCAGTCCGTTAAACTGGACGCCACCGTGGAAGGCAACGCCACTTACCTGTGGAGCACCGGCGCCACCTCGCCCATCATCACGGTGAGCACGCAGGAACGTTTCTGGGTACGCGTCACCAAACTCGGATGTATCACCATCGATACCGTGAACGTAACGGTGAACCCGCCGCCAGACGTAACCCTCAGCAGAGATACGTCTATCTGCCCCGGCCAGTCCGTTATACTGACCGTCAACACCAACGCAGGCCGCATCCAGTGGGTTACCGGTGAAACCAGCAACTCCATCGTAGTGAGCAGGGCCGGCACTTACCAGGTGGCCGTGTTCAGGGACAATTGCGTGGTGAAAGAAGCCGTGAGAGTGAGCGAGCGCCCGGATATGAAGCTCGAGCTCGGTCCGGACCGCTACATGTGCCCCGGCAGCAGTATCCTGGTAGATGCAAGGCACCCCGACGTGAACGTGTACCGCTGGAACGATGGCGACCTCAACCCGATCAAGTCCATCACCCAGCCCGGCACCTACGTACTCGGCGTACTCGATAAATACTGCGACCGCTATAAAACAGACAGCATCAAGGTATCTTTCGCCGGCCCGCCGACGGTGAACCTGGGGAACGACACGATCATCTGCCGCGGCCGCCGCTTCATGCTGAAAGCCAACGCTACGAACGCCAGCCGTTACCTTTGGAGCACCGGTGCCACCACGGCTTCCATCGAAGTGAAAGAACCCGGTACCTACACCGTGACCGCCTTCAACGATTGCGGCAGCAGTACGGACGAAATCACTATCGATGTGAAAGATTGCGACAGCAAACCCGAAGTACCGAATGCCTTCTCTCCCAATGGCGACGGCAAGAACGATCTCTTCCGCCCCGTACTGAGAGGCCCGATGTACGAATACGAACTGCGCATCTTCAACCGTTGGGGTGAAATGGTGTTCATCAGCAAAGATCAGCACCAGGGTTGGGACGGAACGTACAAAGGCCGCCCTGTAGACGTAGGCACCTTCGTATGGTGGCTCACTTACAAGCGGACCACCTTCGGCCCGGCCTTCATCATCAAAGGCGATGTGACCGTGATCCGGTAATTTTTGACAGGAATATATGAATAGAAAAGGCCGTCCTTCCGGGCGGCCTTCTTCTTTTTTGTGCGATAGACCGCTGCCGGTTATCGGTACCATGAACTGGCGGTATCAATTGCCGGGGAAACAGTTTCTCGTCCTCGGGGCGGAAAACGGGCAACGATTGGATCCCATATATGTCAAATAAAAATTGCATATTTAGGTAGAATTAATCCTGATGAAGAAAACCTTCCTGCCAGGGCTCGTTGCGGCCTTATTGATGTTCGTTTGGGGATGTGACAAGGAAACCGAAACCGCGCGGGTCGTCCGCCAGCTGGTCGTAACCCGCATGGAAGGGCCAGACACCATCCGTCGCGGTGAAGTAGTGAGCCTGCAGGTGACGGTGCTTGCCGGGGCTTGTGAAGACGTTGCCCTGATCCATGCCATTACCTACGGCGATACGCTGGTTATTTCCAGTTTGGGTGGACGGAATGCCGAAACGCCCGACTGCAGCCAATCTGCGACACCGCGCAGCCATATGCTTTCCCTGGCCATCGGTGCGCCCGGGCCCAAGTACTTCCGCTTCCACGACGGGTCGGCGGCGGGTTTGATCGACTCGTTGTATGTGAAGTAGTGCCTGGCGGCAGCGTGCGGGCAGCCATTCCTAATTTTACGGTATTATTTCTTCCCGATCCGGCCCAGGTGCGTATCCTGGAAGCCGGTAGCCAGTTTGAGGCCGTAACCGAACACACGGTCGAGCGAGGAATGGGCGAATAAAACGATCCCTGCGAACGCCAGGGGCTCGAAGGCGAACCAGGTACCGGCGAAATAAGCCAGCAGGGCTACGCCCTTATGATGGAAGAAATTGTACAGCCAGGCGCCGGTGCGCGGGCCGCCCAGGTACCCGAGCATGCTCAGATCGGGTAATAAAAGGCAACCGAAAAACCACCACCACGATAAGGTGCACTGTTGTTCGAACATCAGCATGGCGAGCAGGAACATCGCCACTTCCTCCAGTTTTATCAATTTGGACATACTTGTCTGAAATATGCCGCAAAGTTGCGCTTTCTTTCGGAATCCTCACCAAATATTTCCACATGAAAAAAGGCCTCCCGGAACGCCGGGAGGCCTGGTATCGTTGAGGCGGGCCGTATTAATACAGCATGCGGGTCTTGATCGTATGGCTTACATCCTTGAGCAGGGAAAACGCTTCCTGGGAAAGCTTGGAATCCACGTCGAGCACCACGTAACCGATCTGGTCGTTGGTTTTGAGGTACTGGCCCACGATGTTGATGTTTTTGGACGACAGTGCGCTGTTGATCTCCGACAGCACGCCCGGCACGTTTTTGTGGATGTGCAGGATGCGGTGGGTGTTCTCGATGGCGGGAACGCTCAGTGCCGGCACGGTATGCGAGCCGAAGCTGGCGCCTTTTTCGAGGTAATTCAGCATTTTGGAAGACACGTCCAGCCCGATGTTGTGCTGCGCTTCTTCGGTGCTGCCGCCGATGTGCGGGGTGAGGATCACGTTAGGCAGGCCCTGGAGCGGCGTTGTGAAAGCGGCGCCGTTCTTTTCCGGCTCTACCGGGAACACGTCTACCGCTGCGCCGGACAACTGTCCTTTTTCGAGCGCATCGCGGAGGTCTTCGAGTACCACTACTTCGCCACGGGCGTAATTGAGGAAGATCGCGCCTTTCTTGACGTGCTTGAGGGTTTCTTTATTGATCATGTCTGCCGTGCTGCGGTTAGACGGTACGTGCAGGGAAATGATATCTGACTGGGAGAACAGGTCTTTGATGTTGCGGATCTGGGTAGCGTTGCCCAGGGGCAGTTTGGTTTCCACGTCGTAATAGAGGACGTTCATTCCCAGTGCTTCTGCGAGTACGCTCACCTGGCTGCCGATATTGCCGTAGCCGACGATGCCGATGGTTTTGCCGCGAAGTTCATAGCTGCCGGTGGCTTCTTTCATCCAGATGCCTTTGTGGGCAGCGGCGTTTTTATCGGGGATGCGGCGGATGAGCAGGATAGACAGGCCGATTACCAGTTCCGCTACGGAGCGGGTGTTGGAATACGGGGCGTTGAATACGGCCACACCGTGCTCGGTGGCGCTTTTCAGGTCTACCTGGTTGGTGCCGATACAGAAGCAGCCGATGCCCTGGAGCTTCTTGGCGGCGTCAAGTACTTTGGCGGTAACCTGGGTCTTGGAGCGGATGCCCAGCAGATGGACGTCTTTCACTTCGCGGATCAGGTCCTCTTCGCTGAGGGCTCCCGTGACTTTCCGGGTATTCACATACCCCGCTTCCTTGAACTCTGCCACCGCGGCGTCACTGATGTTTTCCAGCAAAAGGATATTGATCTTCTCTTTTGGGTAACTCGTTAATTTCTTTTGGCTCATGGTGTTGGATATATATCTGCTGATTACAATGCGATGACATTTCCGGTGATAGATTTGTCATCAAAAAGTGGCACAAACCTAGCCTAGTTTAAGGAGAAATCAAATAAAGGGCCTCCGGAATTCGACATTACGCAAAAAAAGCCCCTCACAATTCGTATTTTTTAAATTATTTTCGCCGTTTATGCCGCTTCGGGCATGAATCTTGTTAAGAAATCGATATCAATCAACATATACCAGCAGCATTGAAATGAAAGGGTCGAAGGCAATTGTGTTATTAGCCATATCTGGCTTATTTATATATTCCGGTTGCAGCAGCAGTTCCGCCAGCCGGAAAGATGAGAAGAAGGCTCCGGCCAAAACGTCTGAATACACCCTCGGGCTTTCCGAAGAAGCGGTACAAGCCATTCTCGCCGATCCCCGCAACAAGCGGATCGGCCGGGAAGTGGAAGACCTGGTCAGACATCGCCTGCCAGCCTCCTCTTTCAGTGGCGCCGTGCTGGTTGCCCGGAAAGGCGTAGTGCTCTACGAACATTACCAGGGCCTCGAAAGCCACGCCACCAAAATCCCGGTATCAGACTCTTCCTCCTTCCAACTCGCATCCGTCTCCAAAACATTCACCGGTATGGCCGTGCTAACGCTCGTGGAAAGAGGGAAATTGTCGCTCGAAGACCCCGTCACCAAATGGTGGCCGGATTTTCCGTACCTCGGCGTCACCGTCCGCACCCTGCTCAATCACCGGAGCGGATTGCCCAATTATCTCTACTTCTGCGACAGCCTCAATAAAGACAAAGCGCATTTCCTCACCAACGAGGAAGTCATCCACCTCATGATCGTCCACAAACCGGCGTCGCAATACCAGCCAGACAGGCATTTCAACTATTGCAATACCAATTATCTCATCCTGTCTGCCATCATCGAAAAAGTAAGCGGCCAGAAATATGCGGATTACCTCCAGCAGACTTTCTTCGGCCCCCTCGAAATGACGCACACTTTCGTGGCAGACCCTACCCTGGCGCCGCGGACCGGTCAAACCGTTTCCCACCTTTCCAGCTGGCGGCCGGAAGCGGATAACAGTTTCGACGGCGTTACGGGCGACAAAGGCATCTACTCCACCGTCCGCGATATGCTGAAGTGGGACCAGGCCATCTATTCCGGGAAGCTTTTCAAGCCGGAAACGCTCGCGGAAGCGTACAAACCGTATTCCAACGAAAAGCCCGGCATCCGTAACTACGGCCTCGGGTGGCGCCTCATGACGTATCCCGACAGCGCCCGCAAGATCGTATACCACAACGGATGGTGGCATGGCAACAATACCGTGTTCTACCGTTTTGTGCAGGATACCACTACCCTCGTGATCCTCGGCAACCGCTATAACCGCGGTATTTACCAGGTCGTGCGCCCGCTGCGCCAGGTGCTCGGCCATGGAGACGGTGAGGAAGCCGGCGAAGAATAAGCCTCCAATATTTCAACATAGAAACGCCCCCAAGGTTTGCACCTGGGGGCGTTTTGCGGATGGGTCACCGGGTCTGGAATAATTTAATCTGTTCGACCCGGAGCGTCTGGGCCGTAGGGTTGATATAAGTGCCCACGAAACCGAGGCTCACGGTGGCGGGCTGGTTGAGCGTAAATGTCACGACGTGGTGTTTGTCGCTGTTATCGCTTAGTTTTTTGGACGTGATGGCCGTATTGATCTGTTCCACGTCCGGCAATCCGCCGCTTCCGGCCGCAACGGTGAAATACGTGGCTTCCAGGGTGCCGTCTACGTTCTGCTGGAAGGCTTCGAGCCGGAAGGTCCCTTTCGGCAGCTGTACCACCTGCCAGATCTTTCCGTTGATGATCGTGCCGTTCCCCCAGATCCAGAGCGTCAGGTATCGTTTGGCCGCACCATCTATCTGGTCGGCATTTCCATTTTTCTTCGCTTCGTCGTTCGACTGCCAGTCTGCCAATACGGAGAACCGGCTATCGCCGGCGTCGTTCCGGAGGAAAGGCTTGCCGGGATTTTTGATGTAATCGGCCGTTACGTCGAGCTCGCCGATGGTACGCTTGTCGAATACGGTAAGGAAGGTATCGATGGCCAGGGAGTCGGGCAGATAACGGGTACGGTAGCTGAACTCGGAGTTAGGCGCCACTTTCGGCAGCACCGTTACCATTTCCTTGGTCCAGCTGCGGACGATGGTGTCGCGCTGGGTACCGTTCTGATGCGTGTAGCGGATCTGGATGGAATGGATCCCGTCGAGCGTATCCACATCATTCCAGTGGATGATCACTTTGTCGGAAAGCGCTTCCATCTCCGCGAACGCGCGGTTCAGCAGGGAAGTTTCGTACATGGTCCCGTAAGACACGCCGGAGGCGCGGCTGCTGACAGACGGGTTGCCGGCCTTGTCGTAGTTGACGACTTCGAATTCGTAGGTGCGTTCGTCGAGCCTGTCTACCACAAACCGGATGGTGTCGATCCCCTTCGTGCGGTTGACGGGCACGGTAGCGGAGTCTCTCCGGTTGTTCCAGTACAGTTTGCTGAAAGCGATTTTCGGGTCGGCGATGAGCAGCCACGACACCTGAACACGGTTTCGGCCTGCGTGCACGCGCATCGAATCGGCCTTCCCGGTGTAAAGGATCTCCCCTCCTTCCAGGTATTTTTTATAATCGTCCTGTTTCCGGCAGGCGGTGAAAACAGCCGCTGCGAGCAGTATGATGATGATCGGATTTCGCATGTTGTTCGGTTTTACGGATTACTTGTCATTTCCCCAGAAGCGCATTTCCTGGATGTTGGCGGCATATCCGCCGTCTGTCCAGGTGCGGAGGATTTTCACACGGATGTATCGCACTTTGGGCATGGTGAGCGGCACGTTCATTTGTTCGCCGGCGGCGCCTTTATCCCGGTCTTCCTGCGAAAGCTGACCTACGGGCAGGCCGGAGGGTTTGATGAGCGTGTGTTCCAGGAGGCGCGTCCAGCCGTTCCAGCTGCCGTCTGCCGGCGGCGTGGTGGCCATGCCCCAAATCTCGATCTGGCGAACGTTGTTCTGCATGTACAACCATTCGTTGGGCCGCTGCCAAAGGCCGATGCGGCTCAGTTGCGCAACTACGCCGAGATCGAACGTGATCCACATCGGCATGCCGTCCAGCTTGTCGGCACTATGCCACATGGTGCCGGCCCAGAGGTTGGGGATGGGATAGAATTGCCATCCGTCGGGGATATCGCCTGGGAGGATGACTTCCCGGAACTTGCTGCGGTCGAGCTGCCTTTCGTACATGGGCACCCAGTCGCCCGTGAGCGTGTCGCTGTAATTACCGTATTGGTCGCGGACGAAGAAGCGGAATTCGCGTTTGGTATCTTCGAACCCGCGGAGCGAGTAATTCGTGCCTACCGATTTCGTGTAAAAGGTGTTGAATTCCTTCATTTTCCCGGTAGAATCCTTCGTCATGGCCACGATGGCGATTTCGGCGCGGGTGTCGTTGGTGAAGGAGAGGTTCACGCCGCCAAAGTCTTCGCGTACCTTGAACGTTCTCCGGATCATGAGTACGGGCGGTAGCTTGGGCTCCACTTCCACGTTCACCGGAGCCGATTCCACGGAGCTGCGGGTTACGACGGTGAGTTTGATCTGGTGTTTCAGCGTGTCGCCGAACCCGTCTACCACGAGGAAGTTGTTGTAGTAGCTGCTTTTCACTTCCCGCGTTTTGCCCGGGCGCATTTCATAGGTCGCTTTAACGTAGAGCACGTCGTTATCGTCGGGCAGGCTGTAGGTGATTTTAGCGGACCCGTTCAGGTTTTCGACCTGCACGTTGCTGATGGTGGCGGGACTGCCGCCTTTGGGATTCACGGGCTCGTGGGTCTCTTTTCCGCAGGCTGCGGCCAGGAACGCCGCTGTCAGCAGGATATATGTCATTTTCATGATCATGCGGTTTGAAGGTTTTACCATCCCGGGTTCTGCACCAGGTTTTCGTTCATGAGGAGGTCGTTTTCATAGATCGGCCAGAGGTAGTCGCGCATCTGGAACGCCTGGCGCCATATGAGGCGCGGGCGGTAATAGAATTCCGCTTTTTCCTGCAGCATGTCCCAGCCCATAACGGGTTTATTCAGTTCTTCGGTGGCGGTTTTCCAGCGGCGGAGGTCCCAGAACCGGGCGCCTTCGAATGCGAGCTCGATGAGCCTTTCCTGGTGGATGATGGCGCGGAGGCCTTCCCTGGTGGTGAATTTTCCGGGATTGCGGGACCAGTTGGTCCAGGCGTCCTGCACGGTAGGCAGCTTCGCACGGGCACGAACGCGGTTGACGTATTCGAGTGCGTCGGCAACGGGGCCTTTCGATTCGTTGAGCGCTTCCGCATACATGAGGTAGAGGTCAGACAGCCGCATTTCCGGCCAGGCGTACTGTTCGATGTGCACGCTCTGCTCTGCCTGGATCTCGTTTTTCCAGTGGATGAGTTTTTTGGCGTAGTAACCGGTTACGTTGTAGTCGTAGATATTCTTCCGGCTCTGCCATTGGCCGAGTTTATTCTCGATGTGGAAGGTTTTGTTTTTCATATACCAAACCCCTCCGTCGAAGCCCAGGGAAGCATAAAAGCGCAATTCGCGGTTGTAGTGGAGGCCGGCGGTGGTATATCCTTCCTGGATCAGTTCCTTTTCGGCAGCGGTGGCTGTGCGCAGTTTGTACCGGCCTGCATAGTCCCAACCTTTGTCTTCATTGATGGGTACGCCATGATCGGTGTAGAATTGCTCTGCGATTTTCATGGTCGGCGCAAAAGACCCGAGCACCTGTTCATTCGCCAGCCTGTCGGGATCGAGGCGGGGCATGCAGATCCGCTGGATATCCCAGGTACGGGAATTGGAATTGCCCCAGATGATCTCGGGGTTCCAGTCTTCACAAACCGCATTGCGGATGCTCATTTGCGTGGTCATCGTATCGGAAAGTGTGGTGCCAATATCGCTGAAGGTATATAGTTTGTGTTTGTTACGGTGCGCGTTCTCGATGGCGAGTTTGCAGGCCTCGGCGGCACGGTCCCACTTGGTGGCGTCGTACGTGGTGGAGAAGAGCCGTTCATTTTCCTTTCCGGGCAGCACATGGTCGGGGTTGCCGTTGAAAAGGGGGCTGGCGGCAGTTACGAGTACGCGGGCGCGGACCGCGAGCGCGGCTGGTTGCGTGATGCGGCCCAGTTCGGAGGAACGGTCGGCGATTTCGGGCGGAAGGCTGGCCGCGGCTTCGAGCATCTGGTTGGAAATATAACTGATCACCGAGTCTACCGGCATGCGGTGTACCTTGTATTCTTCATGCGAGGCCGATGTGGGAAGGTTTTTCTCGACCAGCGGGATGGGCCCGTACTGGCGGAAAAGCAGCCAGTGATAATATGCTTTCAGGAACTTCACTTCAGCAATCCAGCGCATGCGTTCGTAATCGGGCATGTCAACTACTTTGCCGATGTTGTCGAGGAAAATATTACAGTCGCGCAGGGCGCGGTAATTATTGCCCCAGCCGCTGAGGTATACTGCCGAGGGCGACATATACCCCATCGCCAGCTGGAAAGCCCGGTCGTCTATCGCATACGGCCTGATCATCCAGAATTCGTCGCCGCCGGAGATGCCGGGGTTCGTGCTGGGGTCGCTGCTGCGGGGCAGATAGCTGTAGCAGGTGAAAAGATATTTCATCGCCTCCTGGCGCATGGTGAAGGCATTATCGATCGTGGGCACGTTATCGGGCACCACGTCCAGGAAATTTTTACAACCGGCTGCAGACAGCATCAGCAGACATCCGGCGATATAAAAGAGTTTCTTCATGACAATTCAGTTTTAGTCCGCGTTAGAATCCGAGGTTGATGCCGATGTTAATGACGCGCTGTACCGGGTAGCCTAGACCGTTTCCACCCATTTCAACGTCCCACAGTTTGAATTTGCTGATGGCGAACAGGTTCATGGCGTTTGCGTACAGGCGGGTGTTGGTCATTTTCAGGCGTTTCTGCAAAGCATCGGGCAGGGTAAAGCCCAGCTCTACCGTTTTCAGCCGCAGGAAGTCGCCGCTGCGCATCCACCAGGTAGAAGACTGGTAGTTATTCTGCACGAAGTAATTGCTGAGTCGGGGCCAGAAGGCATAGAGGTTCCGGTTGCTTTCGCTCCAGTGGTCTTCCGCGATCACTTTCAGCAAACCATGCTGGCCGCCACCGTTCTGTACGAAAGGTGTTGTGATGTAGGAATCGATCCAGAAAGACGAACGTGCCGATCCCTGGAAGAAGAAGCTGAAATCTAACGTTTTCCAACCCATGGAAGAGCCGAACCCGTAAGTGATCTCGGGCGTCTGCGGCAGGCCTATGGGCACTGCGTCCGCGGAGTTGATGACGCCGTCGCGGTTTACGTCGCGGTATTTGATATCTCCACCGTACACCCGCTGCCCGAAGTTCTGCTGGGGAGAATTCAGCACTTCCTGGTCGTCTACGAACAATCTTTCCGCGATGTAGCCCCAACGCTGGCTGAGCGGCTGCCCCACTTGTGAGCGGTATGCTTCGTTATCCTTATACCTGGGTTCTTCGTTCACCAGCAGTTTGCTCTGGGCGAAGGTGAATGTGCCGCGCACCTGGAGCCAGGCGTTACGCTTGAATTTGAAGTTGTAGTCGAGCGAGAGGTCGATCCCCTTTCCTTCTGCTTCTCCCACGTTGGCGCTGATGGGCGCGTTGAGGCCGAGCGTTGAGGGCAACGTGTTCCGCTGCATGAGGATGTTGGACCGGCGCTCGCGGAAGATGTCTGCCTGCAGGTTCAGGGCGTTAAACAACCCCAGTTCGATGCCGATATTGGCTTTCTGCGATTTCTCCCAGCTGATGAATTTGTTCTCGTACCGGCGGACGGATACGCCGGGTTTGGATACACCGTACCGTTCGCCGAAAGTAGCCCCGCGGCCACCGTCGTTCATATTTACGTCAGACAGGTAGAAAAACCGGTCGAACTCGTTGCCGATCTGGTCGTTGCCTACGAGGCCGTATGTGCCGCGGACCTTCAGCTTGTCCACCAGGTGTACGTAAGGTTCGAAAAACTTCTCCCGGTATACATTCCAGGCCACGCCTACCGACGGGAAGAACCCGTACCGGTGGCTGGCCGCAAAACGCTCGGAGCCATTGTATCCGAAGTTGGCCTCCAGCATGTAACGGTCGTCGTAGTCATAGGTGAAACGCCCGCTCACGCCCTGGTTGCGGTAGGGAAGCGACGTTTGCAACGTTCGGCCGTTCCCCGTCAGGTAACCGCGGAAGATGGTGATGAGCATCCCGGAAACGGTGTGCTTGTTGAAGTTCTTGTTGTAGTTCACGGCCGCTTCCATGTAGGAAGTGGTGCCGGTAATCTTGTCGCTTGGAGAATAGCTCAGGTATTCGGTGCCATTGGTGTTGAGGGGCAGCAGCCTGGCAGGATCGCCGTCGATGCCGGGTTGCAGCTTGTAATAGAACGGTGTGTACCCGCGCTGCACCTGGAAGAAGGCGTATCGCTCGGTGTAGGCCATAACGCGGGCCTGCAGGCCAGGCGTCACGAACCGGAGATCCTGGCGGACTTCCAGCTGGGCCAGCAGGTTGGAGGTGTTAGACTGTTGGTAGCCGGAAACGGAAAGGGCGTAGGGATTAAAGAACAGGTTGCCGCCATCGCCGGGAGTGCTGCCATAGCCGCGCATCACCGCGCTGCCGAAAAGCGGGTGCTTCAGCTGGGGTGCGTATTCTTTGGGGTAGACGGCCGGGAAATCTACCGGGTTGGCCCATACCGCCTGCGAAAACCGCGTGGCGCCGCCGCCGATGGGGCCGTTATAGTCGTCGAACTGCCCGTAGGTACGAACGATGCCGACCGTTGTGGGCGTCAGGTTGATATTGATGTTGGAGCGGATGGAATAGTTGCGCAGTTTGATGTTGCTGTTGAAATTGTTCAGCTTGTCCACCTTCAGCACACCGTTATCGATGTTGTAAGTGCCGGCGATGTAATACTGTGCGATCTTTCCGCCCCCATTCATGGAAAAGTTGAGGCGCTGGTTGTTGGTAGATGGTTTGATGAGCTGCTTGATCCAGTTATTGTTCGGGTACAGCAGCGGATCGTCTCCGGCCGCCGTGCGCTCGATCTTTTCCTGGGAATAAGGCAGATCGCCCAGGGGGTCGCGGGTGATCACGGCTTCGTTCGCCAGTTTCATATAGGTGATGTTGTCGGCGAATTTGAAGTTGCGGGTGTTGGTCGACAATGAGTTTTCCAAACGCACGTTGAACCGGGTTTTCCCTTCCTGGCCGCTTTTGGTGCTCACGAGCACTACGCCGTTGGCGCCGCGGGCGCCGTAGAGGCTGGACGCCGTAGCGTCTTTCAGGATGGAGAAGCCGGAGATATCGTCGGGCTGGAGGCGCGCCAGGTCGGTGGTGGTGGATTCCATTCCGTCGATGAGGATGAGCGGGTCCACTTTGCCGGTGCCGAAGGTGGTGATGCCGCGGATGAAGAAGCTGGCATTATCCTGCCCGGGCTCCCCGCTCCGCTGGTACGAAATCACACCGCTGAGCCTGCCGGCGAGCATGGTGGTAAGGTTGCTGGTAGGGCCTTTGAGCTCTTTGGGGTTAATGGATGTTACCGCGCTCACCATGCTGCTTTTCTTCTGCGTTCCGTAAGCTACCACCACCACTTCGCCTACATCCGAAACTTTCTGTTTAAGGATGATCTTCAGGAGCTTTTCTTCGCGCACCACTTCGGCCTGCGGCTGCATCCCGATCATGGTGAAAATCAGGGAATCGCCTTTTTCCGCGTCGATGATGAAGGTGCCGAGCGCGTCTGTCAACGCATTGGCTTTGCTGTTTTTGTTGTGAACGGTGACGCCGGGGAGCACCTGTCCGCCTTCGTCAGACACCATGCCCCTTATTTTCATGAAACGGGCAGGTTTGGCGGCGGTAGTTGCTGAGGCCGTTTTTTTCTTCAACACAACCGTCTTGTCGACGATGGCGAAGGAAAAGGGCTGCCCGTCGAACACCGCGCTCAGGGCTTTGTCCAGCGGTGCGGCAGCAACATCGGCCGTCACGTTGCGGGCGTCTCCCAGCATGTCGAGGTCATAAACGAAAAGGAAGCCGGTTTGCTGGCGGATCTGTTTCATGACATCTTCCAGCGATGAATTCTTAACGTGGATCGTTACCTGTTGTGCATATGCCCTGGCCCGGAACTGGAGGGAAAGGGCAAGGCACAGCCACAGCAACGTCTTCTGAACGAAACGTAGTCGTTGCATAAAGGATTAATTTTGGTTGCATGGAATGAGGAGGCAACAGGAACCCTGCCCGGGGTCCGGGTGGCGGTTTTCCAGTATCTCCGTCGGTTACTTTTGTTGTGTGAAATTTTCTTACGTACTCATCTTAGGTGATCAAGGAATTACTGTTACGGTATTATTGTTGATCTCAAATTGTATGCTACCGGTCAATTCCAGCATTTTCAGGACGTCTTCTATTTTTTCCGTCCGTGATATGGCGCCGCCGAAATTCTTGCCTTCGGTATTTCCTTTATAAACAATGTCTACGTCGTACCACCGGGCAATTTGCCGCATGATGCCACGAATATTACCCCTGAATTCGAATCTTCCTTCTTTCCAGGCAACAACCCGGTCGGTATCTGCTTTTCTTACTTTGATGCCGTTTTCCTTCCTGTTCATCACGGCCTGGAGCCCCGGTATGAGCGTGGCTTCCGATCCGCCGCCAAACACTTTTACACCGCCTTCGATCAGCGTGGTTTCGATGCTGGACTCGTCTGAATAGGCCATGACGTTGAAATGCGTGCCGGTCACCCGAACGTCCATCCCGTCTGCCTTCACGATGAAAGGCTGCTGCGCCCGTTTCGCCACTTCGAAATACACTTCTCCTTCCACTTCCACCCTTCTTTCTCCGGTGTTGAACACCGTCGGGAAGCGGATAGACGAGGCTGCGTTGAGCCATACCCTCGATCCGTCGGGCAATACCACCCTGAACTGGCCGCCCCGCGGCGTGCGGATGGTATTGATGGTAGGTGGTTCGGCGGTGGAGGTATCATAATGGAGTGCGTTACCGTTCACCTGTGCCAGGAGCCCCTGCTGTACGCCGATGGTATCGTTGCCGGCGCGCTCCAGGTCGATCTCCCGGCCATCGTCCAGCACCAATATGGCGCGGTCTTTCCCCGGAGATATCTGTGCGTGCGGGGTTCCGGCGTCTTGCTGACCGTGGCGCTGCGATTTGAGGAGGAACCCGATGCCCAGGATCATCAGCAGCCCTGCGGCTACGGCCGCCCAGGTGAAAATGTGCGCCTTGCGGCGGGGGGCATCGCCGCGGAGGATTTCGCCCAGCACTTTTTCCGCGCTTTCTTCCGGCATGGCGGCATCATCGTCCAGCCCGCTATCGAGCATCCCGCCGATCGCTTCCTTCAGCTCGTCGTCGTGGCCGGAAGCCGCCACCATCCCGAGGAATTCCTTTTCCTCTTCCGGCGTGGCCAGCCCTGACCGATACTTATGGAACAAATGCGAGAATCTCGAAGCTTTCATGAATGCCTGCTTGTGTAGTAATGAGACAATAAGAAAATAAGGATGGGTTACACGACCATAAAAAATAGTTCCGAAGCGAAGGCCGAGGAGAGCATGAGGCCGGGAATGTCCATCCGTGCGGTGCAATACTCGCGGATGGAGCGCATGGCCCGGGCCAGGTGTACTTTTACGGTTTCGGGAGACAGTTGCAGCAGATGCGCCACTTCGTGCCGGGGGCGCCCTTCTACCTTGCTGAGATGATAAACCCGTTCCTGTTGGGGCGGCAGCTGGCGAACGGCGTTCTGGAGCACCCGCTCGAAGTCGCGGCCCAGCACCCGCTCTTCGGTGCCCTTGCAGGCAGGCTCGGCATGGAGGATGTCGGCCGTGCGTTCGCGTGCCAGCTGTTTAAGGCTGTTGAATATTTGGTTGCGTGCGGTAGTGAAAAGGTAGGCGCGGAAAAAGGTGACCTGGGGAAGGGAGCTCCGGTTAAGCCAGATTTTCATGAATACTTCCTGTACGATCTCTTCCGCATGGGAATGGCTGCCCATCAGCCTGACGGCCGTAGCGTAAATACGGTCCCTGTATTCGTGGAATAGTTCGGCGAAGGCGGCGCCGTCTCCCTCCGATAACCGTATCAGTAATTCATGTTCGTGTGTGGTGGACGTGTTCATCACATGGGATGCATAACTAAAGTAGTGACAATCACAATTATGGGTGCGCCTTATCTTCTCTTTAAGTGATAGTATTTTAACAAATGAAAAATCCGCCCTGCGTTGGCTATTGATCAGGCAGGGCGGAGAGGATGTTGATACCGGTGGAAAAACTTCCGCCGGTGAATGCTATCAACCTATTTATGCGAACTAAAACCTATGACTGGCCTATCGACCAGCTTTCTTTACTGACTGCTTTTTTCCCGCGTGATGGTGTTTCGCGGTTTTTTTGTGTTCCATTTTTTCTGCTTTCGCGGCGTGTTGGGCCGACTGCTCTGTTTTAGCGGCGTGTTTTTCCTGTGCGGAAGCTGTTGTCATGCCACCGGTAACGATCATCGCGGCGGCCATCAGAAACATGATCTTTTTCATTGTGTTTGTATTTATGGTGATTTAAATAATCAAAGCGTTTTTGCAAATCTGCGCCGGTAAGCGGAATAGAAAATGAGGGGGAAGATGAGGAGCGTCAGCACGGTAGCCGTGATCAGCCCTCCTATCACCACTACTGCCAGCGGTTTCTGGGTTTCCGAACCGATGCCGCTGCTCACCGCCGCCGGTATCAGCCCGATCGCGGCCATGAGGGCGGTCATCACCACCGGCCGGATGCGCTCTTCCACGCCGCGGCGAATCGCTTCGTTCAGGGGCATCCTGGCCTGGAGGTTCTTGTGGAACACCGAGATGAGGATCACCCCGTTCTGGATGCAAATCCCGAACAGCGCAATGAAACCGACCCCCGCCGAAATCCCGAAGTTGATGCCGGACGCATGCAGCGCCAGGATCCCCCCGATGAGCGCGAACGGTACGTTCATGAGAATAAGCCCCGCATCTTTCACACTGCCCATCATAATGAACAGGATGATAAAGATGGCGATGAGGCTGACAGGCACCACCTGCCCCAGGGTTTTGGTTGCCCGCACCTGGTTCTCGAACTCGCCCGTCCACCCGATCGCATACCCTTTCGGCAACTGGATGCCCTTATTCACCCGGGCCTGCGCCTCGGCGATGGTACTGCCCAGATCGCGGTCGCGGACGGAGAACTTCACCCCGATGAAACGTTTGGTATTGTCGCGGTAAATGAACGCCGGGCCGGTTTGCGTATAAATGGTAGCGATCTCCTTCAATGGTATTTTCTTCCCGTTCATGGCGGGCACCATGAGGTTCTGCAGGTCTACCTCGTCTTTCCGGTAATCGGCGTCGTACCGCACGCGCACGTCGAATTTGCGCTCGCCTTCATACAGCTGGGTGGCCGTTTTACCGCCGATCGCCATTTCGATCACGGCCTGGGCATCGGCGGTTTTTACACCGTAGAGCGCCATTTTCGTGTCGCTGAGGCGGACGCTCATTTCGGGCTGGCCGATGTTACGCAGGATACCCACGTCCTTGATCCCCCGCACACCCTGTACCTGCGTGATCACCTGGTTGGCGATCCGGTCGAGCTCATTGAGATCGTCCCCGTAAATCTTCACCGCATTGCTGGCGTTGATGCCGGCCACGGCTTCGGCCACGTTGTCGATAATGGGCTGCGAGTAGTTGTACACCACGCCCTGGTATTGCCGGAGTCGTTTGTCCATTTCCTCGACAAGCTGGTCCATCGTGATCTTGCGGCCCCATTCTTTCCTGGGTTTCAGGTTCACCTGGCATTGCACGTAATAGAACCCGCTGGGGTCGGTACCGTCGTTGGAACGGCCCGTTTGCGACAACACCCCGTTCACTTCCGGGAAGCTGCCCAGCTCTTTCCTGAACTTATGGACGAACTGCACGGTTTCATTGAGCGACATGCTCATGGGGAGCTTCGCTTCCACCCACAGCGCCCCTTCATTCAGCTGTGGAAGAAACTCTGAGCCAAGGAATTTCGCGGAACCGAAGCTGGCCCCCATGAACAATACCGCCAGTAGCAGTGATAATCTCTTATGGGAATACGTCCAGTTGAAACCGCCCATCACGATGCGGTTGAAGAAGTTCACCACGGGGTTGTGCTTCTCGCGGACGTTTTTGTTCAACAGGATAGATGTCAATACCGGCACGAGCGTAAGCGTAAACAGCAGCGCGCCGAGCAACGCAAATCCCAGCGTCCAGGCCAGGGGCGAGAACATTTTCCCTTCCACTTTCTGGAAAGAGAAAATGGGAAGCAGGGAAATGATGATGATGAGTTTGGAAAAGAAAACGGCCTTTCCCAGTTCTCCGCCGGTCTTTTTGATCCATCCCAGCTTGGCCATCCGGTTGAATTTCTCCATCCCGAACTGCCTGGCCCGGTGGTCGAGCATCACGAATATCCCTTCCACCATCACCACCGCTCCGTCTATAATGATCCCGAAGTCGATGGCGCCCATGCTGAGCAGGTTGGCGCTCATGCCTTTCAGTTTCAGGCAGATGAAGGCGAAGAGCAGCGCCAGCGGGATGATGATCCCTACGATGAGCGTCGTCCGCCAGTCGGCCATGAAAATGAACACGATCACCGTCACGAAAATGATCCCTTCCAGCAGATTGTGTATCACCGTTTCGGTGCAGTATTTCATGAGCACGTCGCGGTCGTAGAAGGTTTCCATTTTAATGTCGCCGGGCAGCACCTTATCGTTCAGTTCCCGTACTTTATCCTTGATCCGCGCCAGCACTTCGGAAGGGTTCTCCCCTTTCCGCATCACCACGATCCCTTCCACGATATCGTCCATCTCGTTCAGGCCTGCCTGGCCCACGCGCGGGAGCGACGCCTCGCGCACGTTCGCCACGTTTTTGACGAGGATGGGCGTTCCGTCTACGTTTTCGATGATAATGTTTTCGATGTCCTGGATATTGTCGAGCAACCCGATGCCGCGTACCACGTACGCCTGGCCGTTTTTCTCGATCACGTCGCCGCCCACGTTGATATTGCTTTGCGCCGCGGCCTGGTAGAGTTCCAGGGGCGTAATATCGTATTTGGCAAGTTTGATGGGATCGGCGGTGATCTCGTAAATTTTCTCCTGTCCGCCGAAGGCGACAACATCGGCCACACCCGGCACGCTCCGCAACTGGCGGTCGATCACCCAGTTCTGGTAAGTGAGCAGGCTGCGCGAATCGCGATGGGGGCTTTTCAGCCAATACCTGAACACTTCTCCCGTGGGGCCGTACGGCGGCTGCACTTCGGGCTCCACGCCTTCGGGGAGCGATACGTTGCGGAGCATGTTATTGACCTGTTGCCTGGCGAAGAAGTCTTCCACATCGTCGTCGAAAATGATCTTGATGACAGACAGGCCGAACATGGTGATGGAGCGGACGCTCGACTTTTTCTGGACGCCGTTCATGGATATTTCGATGGGTGTGGTCACGAAGCGTTCCACTTCTTCGGCGCTCCTGCCGTTCCATTCCGAAACGATGACGATCTGGGTATTGGTGACGTCCGGGAAAGCTTCGATGGGCGTATGCAGATAGGCGACTACGCCGCCAACGGTGAGCACCGCCAGCATGAAGAACACGAAGAACCGGTTCCTGAGCGAAAATCCAACGATATTTCTAATGAATTTGTTCATGCGGTTAGTCGTTCAGGGCGTCGTAAATAAGCAGTTGATTGTGGGAAATCACCTTGTCGCCGGGTTGCAGCCCGCGGCTGATGTAGGTGACATCATTGAGCGATTTGGCAATTTTTACCTCGCGGGTATCGATATTGTTCCGGTCGCGGAACACCATCACGAAATTCTTCCCCTTGTCGAAAATGACGGCCGAGCTGGGAATGGCGGGCAATTCGGCGCCTTCGCGGTATTTGAGCAGCACGGTGGCGAACATCTCCGGTTTGAGGAGCATGCCTTCGTTGTTCAGCCGGATGCGGACCTGCATGGTCTTGGTATCCGGGTCGAGCACATTGTATACTTTATCGATCTTTCCGTGGAAAGTCTGGTCGGGATAGCTGATGGTGGTCACGTCTGCCGGGTACCCTTCCTGCACCCTGGCGATGTCTGTCTCGAAGACGTTGGCCATGATCCAGACTTCGTCGAGCTCGGAGATGGTGAACATATGCGCGCTGTTGTCCGCCCGCAGTTCCATGCCGTTATTGATATTCTTTTCGATGATATATCCGCTGATGGGAGCCGTTACGATGGAAGTGGAGCCGCTGCCTTTGCGGTAGAGTTTCATCAGTTCGTTGAGCCTGCCGATTTCCGCGCGGGCTTTGTTGCGTTCTTCCTCGGCGTTCACTACGTCTTTCTGCGTGGAAAGCTGGCTCTGGTAAAGGTCTTGCGCTACCTTGAGGCTTTTTTCGGCGATGGCGAGGTCGGAGTGCGCATCGGCGAGTTGTTTATCGTAATCTGCGATCTCGCCGCTCTGGATCACGGCGAGCACCTGTCCTTTTTTCACGTAATCGCCCAGTTGTACTTTAATGTCTTTCACATAACCGCTCACGATCGGGTATAATTTGAGCACTTTGCTGAGGTCTGGCGTCACTTTGCCGGAGAGGCGCAGTTCGTTTTCGACGGGTTTTACGGCCGTGGTGTCGATCCTGATGGTGGCCAGCATCGTGTCGCTGAGCGCGAAGGTGGCTTTTTCGGTGTCTTCCGCCAGGGAGTGCTTGCATCCGCCGAAAGCGGCGGCAGCGGCCAGCAACAGGGGGATCGTATATGTTTTCATGCGCGTCATTGCGGATTGTTGAATAATTGCGTGCCGGTAGTGTAATTCAGCTCTTCGTACGCGAGCACGCGGTCGCTGAGGAATTTATTGGCGTGCAGGATGTGTTCGCTGTAACTGTTGAAGTAATCGATGAACTGCAGGAGCGAAATGTTCCCTTTCCGGAAGTTCGCCGCTACTTCATCGATGAGACGGGTATATTCGGCGTTGAACGATTTAAGGTCGGGCCATTCCGTCCCTTTTTCCAGGAACCGGATTTTTTCCAGCGCGTTCGCCACTTCGGCGGAAACGGTGAGTTGCTGCTCGTCGAGCTCCGCGGCCTGGGCTTTCACTTCCTGCGCCGAAGCCCGGATGTTGCCCCGGTTGCGGTTCCATAACGGAAGGTCTACCCCTACCGTAAGCCCGATAAAATTATTGGTGTAACTCCCCTGGCGGTCGTATGCCGCGCCGAGGTGCAGATCGGGTACGGCCAGCGCCTTTTGCAGGCGGTTGTTCATTTTGGCCGCTTCCAGCCTGCGGGCCGCCACCTGGAGGTCGGGCCGGTTGGCCAGCGCGGTATCCGTCAGGGCAGCAAGGTCGTACCGCCCCAACACATAGCGTTGCAGCACATCGGGGCCGGCGTCCGGCGCCACGGGCTCCTTGCTGCCCAACAGGAGCTGCAGGCGCAGGGAGGCGTCCATTTCCTGCTGGCGAAGGTCCGTATAGTCGTTGGCGATACCTACCTGCAGCGCTTGCAGGCGGATCACGTCGGCATGGGCCACGCTCCCGCTGGCGTCTGCGCTGCGATAAGCTTCCAGGATCCGCTGGAGATTACCGAGCTGGTTGCGCAGCGTCTTTTCGGATGCTTTCAGGAAATACAATTGGTAAAAACTGCTGCGCAGCTCCAGGCGGAGCGTCCGCATGAGTTCGGAGAAAGCGGCGGCAGACGTAGCTGCGTTCCAACGGGCCAGTTGCACCTGTTTGTTGCGTTTGCCTGCCATCTGGACGATCTGTTCCACTGAGCCCTCGAGCTGTCCACCGCCGCCGATATGAAAAGGCTGTACCTTGTCCAGGGAACCGAAGCCTAAGGTCCCTGAAAGCGTAGGGTTATCCCATTTCTTCGCCTGATCCACGAGCGCCTCCGCGGCATTGACGCGGTACCGTTCGGCCAGTAGCCGGAAGTTGCGCTGCAGGAATTCCTGTTCGGCCTGCTGCAGTGTAAGGGAACGGGCCTCCTGGGAAAATCCTTTCAGGGTCAGGACAAAAATCATCGGGAGAACTATGAGCCATTTCATGACACAAAGCTCCACACCGGGAATTAAACCAGCCTTTAAAGCGGATTAAAAAAGACTTAAAAACAGCATTAAGCGATAATGTGTGGCAATTGTACGGTAAACGTGCTGCCTTCTCCGGGGATGGAGAATACGGTCAGCCGCCCGTCGTGCAAATCGGTAATGCGCCGGCAGATAGAGAGGCCCAGCCCGTGGCCCCGCGCCTGCGCCGCATTGGTGCCGCGGAAGAAGGGCTCGAATATTTTTTCCTGCTCGCCGGAAGGGATCCCCGGCCCGAGGTCTTTCACATGCACGATAATATACCGTTCGTTAAAATCGAGGATCACCCGGGCGGAGGCGTCTTCGGAAAACTTGCAGGCATTGTCGAGCAGGTTGATGAACAGGATCCGTAACAGCGCTTCGTTCCCGTTGCAGGTGATCATCTCGTCCTGCTCCGGCTCGCGGAGGAACTGGATGTCTACCTTCCCGACCGATTTCCATTTCCGCCGCACGAAATCCGCCGTATCCCACAACAACTCGTCTACCCGAACCGGCGTGAACGCGAATTCGTTCCGGTTCATTTCCGACTGCGCCAGCTGCAGCAGGCCGTTCGTCAGTTCGCTCAGCCCCTCCGCATCTTCCAGCACCGATTCCAGCACGGCTTCGTATTCAGGCCCCGTCCGCTCCTTGGCAAGTGTTACCTGCAATTGGCTGATGATCGCCGCCAGCGGTGTCCGCAGCTCATGGCTGGCATTGCTCACGAAGCTCTTCTGCAGGTCGAACGAATGGCTCAAGCGTTGTAACATGGTATTGAAATTCGCGCCCAGTTGCGCGATCTCGTCGCTCCCCTTGATCTCCACCCGCGAATCCTGCATGTTGTTGGCATTGATGGAGTCTGCCTGTTCCACCAGCCGGTCGATGGGCTGCACCATCTTCCGTGCGAAGAAATACCCCACGCCCACCAGCAGCACCACACCCACGACGAGCTCGATAATAAGGATACGCCGCAGGTTCTGGAGGTTCTGGAATCCGTATTTGTCAAATGAAGAGACGAGCACGAGCACGCTGATGTTGTCTTCGGTATAATGAAGCCCCGCCAGCTCTCCTCCCTGTTGATTGCGGATGAGCGAGCCCTGTTGCCTTACCTGGTCCAGCAGCGCCCGCGGAATGCGCACTGCCGAGTCTTTCACGTTCGTATAGAGCAGGTCGTAATGCTCGTTATATACGAGGATCGTTTCCTGGTAAAGGTCCTGGAAAGTGGTTTTGTCAAGCTTGCGCAGCAGCCCGATCTGCACCTGGTCGTTTTCGATGATGACGCTGCCGATGGAGCGCGCACGGTATTCCAGGCGCTCCAGGTACTCGTTGCGCCGGGATTTGGCGGAGAAGTAATATGCCAGCACGGCGAAGGCGATCAGCAGGAAGGCGGCCGACAGCGTATAGTAAATCGCTATTTTATACTTGATCTTCAAGCGGCGTCAGGGTTCGTCGGACAGGAAATATCCCATCCCCGTTTTGGTGTGCAGCAATTTAACGTCGAAATCCTTATCGATTTTTTTCCGGAGGAAGTTGATGTACACTTCGATCACGTTGGTGCCGGTGTCGAAATCGATGTTCCAGACTTTTTCGGCGATCGTCATTTTGGAGATGACTTTCCCTTTATGAAGGGCCAGCAGTTCGAGCAGTTGGTATTCTTTGGCGGTGAGGGGGATTTTTTTACCGGCGCGCCAGGCTTCTTTCCGCTCCCGGTCGATCTCCAGGTCGCCGATGGAGATTTTGTCGTTGCGATGGTTGGGCACTTCCGCTCCTGCCCTTTTGAGGAACACGCGGATGCGCGCCAGCAGCTCGCGGAAGTCGAAGGGTTTGACGAGGTAATCGTCCGCCCCCAGTTCAAAGGCCTGCATCTTGTCGTCCATCCCGCCGAAGGCGGTCAGCATGATGACGGCCACTTTGTTGTTCCGCCGGCGGATCAGTTCGCAGATTTCGTAGCCGTTGTGGTGGGGAAGGTTGAGGTCGAGGATAACGAGGTCGTAATCGCCGCTGGTTGCAAGACTTTTCCCCATCCGCCCGTCGTAGGCCACTTCCACCTCGAATCCGTTTTCCTCCAGCCCCATTCTCACGGCGTTGGCGACTTTCACTTCATCTTCAACGATCAGTATCCTTTGCATGGCGCTAATCTAGGAAAAAAGTGGGAATGACTAATGTTTCCGGTTGGGCAGTACGTTGGCGCGGTTCCATTCGATGCGGCCTTCCGAAGGGTGTTTCCGGACCGGGCAATCGTCTATCCCGCAGTGGCGGCAGCTTTCGGGGACGCAGGGGTCTGCATGGATGAAGAATTCCACTTCGTGCGCGCCCATTTCGCGCTTCACGCAATCTTCCATGCGTTTCAGCTCCTCATGCGCCTGGCTAAGCTCCAGGTACCAGGGCAGGGTTACGTGGCAGTCGATATGATAGTTGTTCCCGTATTGCTGTACCCGCATGTTATGAACGTCGATCCAGGCAGGACGGCGGTTCCGGTTCAGGATCCCCGCCACATGGTCTACCACTTTCATATCCGTTTCGTCCATCAGCCCGCTGATAGACTGCCGCATGAGCTGAACCCCTTTCCGCAGGATCAATCCCGCTACAATTACCGACACGAGCGGGTCTATCCACATTTGTCCCGTAAACTTCAATACCAGCAAGGCTGCGATGAGCGCCAGGGAGCTGTACGCGTCTGTCAGCAAATGTTGCCCGTTGCCCGAAAGCGTGATGGAACCGAGTTTTCTGCCCGACCGGATGAGGTAAAGCCCCAAAGTCAGGTTCGCCGCGGCGGTGCCGCCGATCATCCACAAACCGTTGTCGATATGCTCGAGCTGCGGCGGTGAAATGAAGTACTGTACAGCCTTGTAGAGGATGAGTACGCCGGCGATGAATATCATGGCGCCTTCGAAGCCGATGGAGAAGAATTCTACTTTACCATGGCCGTACGGATGGTTCTCGTCTTTGGGTTTGCCCGCCAGGTATATGCTGTAGCACGCGAAAGCGCCAGCCACCACGTTGATGATGGATTCCAGCGCATCGGAAAGTATGGCGACGGAGTGCGTGTGGAAATACGCCGCAAACTTGGCGATGGTCAGCGCCCCGCTCACGCCCAGCGAAAGCAGAATGATCCGTAGTTCCTTCCTGATCAATTGGGTCAGATTTGTTGTTGGTAGAACAAAGAAAACGAAAATGTGTTAGATGCGAGGTAATTACCTTTGTAAATATGACTATCAGATCGATGCTGCTGGACGCGCATTCCCGGGTCCAGGCCGAAGCCATTGCCGCATATATCGGCAGAAGCGAAGAAAGGATGGGTGAATTGATCGAGCTGTTCCTGCACGACGAGTACCGTGTGGTGCAGCGTGCCGCGTGGCCGTTGAGCCTGGTGGCGGAGCAGCACCCGGAACTGGTGGCGCCGCACCTGGAGGCGATGGTGCTCCGGATGGACGATGCCGGCATACCGGTATCGGTTAAACGGAACGTGGTGCGCGTGCTGCAATTCCTCGACATACCCGAACGGCTGCACGGCCGGGTGATGGATGTTTGTTTCCGGATGTTGGAAGACCCGGAGGAAACCATTGCCGTCCGTGCATTTTCGATGACGGTGCTGGCGAACCTGGCGAAAACTTATCCTGAAATAAAGAATGAGATCGTATTGCTGATCGAGGATCAGTTGCGTGAGGGGGCAACGCCGGGATTCAGGAGCCGTGCGAAGAAGACTTTGCAGGAGCTGTCGAAGCCCGGGAAAAAAGAAAGCTGACCGGAATGCGGGGTGCGCTCCGGTCAGCTGTTATGTACGGGGTAATGATTAGTTACCGCTGTTGTTGTTATCTACGTTGGGCTTGGGGGGCGGGGTAGCGTACTTGATCTCGATGGGCCGGCGTACGGGAGGTTGCTGCGGTTGCTGCTGGGCCTGGTCGCGCTCCGGACGCTCGGGGCGTTCCGGACGTTCCGGGCGCTCGCCGCCTTCTTTCGGCTCTTTGGGCGGTTTGGCGGCCTTCTTGCTGGATTTGGGAGCAAAGATGGCGATCATGCGCTTGCCTTCCATGAGCGGCATGCCTTCGAGGGCACCCACTTCGGCGAGGCGTTCGGCGAACTTCAGCAGGATCAGTTCTCCGCGCTCCTTGAACATGATGGCGCGGCCTTTGAACTGCACATAAGTTTTAACCTTGTTGCCTTCCTTGAGGAATTTTTCGGCGTGTTTGGCCTTGAAGTCGAAGTCGTGATCGTCGGTATTGGGCGTGAAGCGGATTTCCTTAACCTCGCTCTTGTGAGCGTTGGCCTTCATTTCCTTTTCCTTCTTCTTTTTCTCGTAGAGGAATTTATTATAATCGATGATCCGGCAAACAGGGGGCGCGGCGTTGGGGGAAATCTCCACCAGGTCGAGCTGCTGGTCCTGCGCCATGCGAAGCGCCTCTTCCGTGCTGTAAACACCCGGCTCAACATTGTCGCCTACCAGCCTTACTTCCGGAACGCGGATCATCCTGTTGGTACGGTGTTCCTGTTGTTGTTCTCTTCTGAAGTTGGGGTTTCTGCCCCTGAAATTTGGTCTTGGTCCTTGTTGCATTAAAATGTTTGTTGTTAAAAGAGAATGGTGCTGACGGTGGACTGTTTAAGACCGGCATACCACACATTGGTTAAAATTGTTTTATTAAGAACAAAAGGATTATTCAAATGGTTTACGATTAATCACTTCATCCTGTACCAGGCTGATGAATCCGTCTACATCCAGGGCGCCGAGGTCTCCTTTCGACTGGCGGCGTACGGCCACTTTGCCTTCGGTTTCCTCTTTTTCGCCGATCACCAGCATGTAGGGGATTTTCGCCAGTTCCGCCTCGCGGATCTTTTTCCCAATCTTTTCGTTCCTGTCGTCAATTTCAGCGCGAATTTCGGCTTTTTTGAGCAATTCGGCGACTTTTTCTGCATAAGGCAGGAACTTGTCGCTGATCGGCAGGATTTTGGCCTGCGTCGGCGTGAGCCAAAGCGGGAATTTACCGGCGCAGTGCTCGATCAGCACCGCGATGAAGCGTTCCAGCGAGCCGAAGGGCGCGCGGTGGATCATCACCGGGCGGTGCGGCTTGTTGTCTGGTCCGATATATTCCAGCTCGAAACGCTCGGGCAGGTTATAATCTACCTGGATGGTGCCCAGCTGCCATTTCCGGCCGAGGGCGTCCTTTACCATGAAATCAAGTTTCGGGCCATAGAATGCGGCTTCGCCATATTCTACCACCGTGCGCAGCTCTTTTTCGGCCGCCGCCTCGATGATGGCCTGTTCCGCCCGTTCCCAGTTCTCGTCTGAACCGATGTATTTGCTGCGGTCTGCCTGGTCGCGCAGGGAGATCTGGGCCGTATAATCGGTAAAGTTGAGGCTTTTGAACACATACAGCACGAGGTCGATCACCTTGATGAACTCGTCTTTCACCTGGTCTGGCCGGCAGAAAAGGTGCGCATCGTCCTGGGTAAAGCCCCGCACGCGGGTAAGGCCGTGCAGTTCGCCATGTTGTTCGTACCGGTAAACGGTGCCGAATTCCGCCAGGCGTACCGGGAGGTCTTTATATGACTTCGGAG
Source organism: Chitinophaga rhizosphaerae (assembly GCF_003958645.1). Lineage (GTDB taxonomy): Bacteria > Bacteroidota > Bacteroidia > Chitinophagales > Chitinophagaceae > Chitinophaga > Chitinophaga rhizosphaerae. The sequence goes on along the minus strand of NZ_RXLO01000001.1, from coordinate 432,334 downwards.
AAGCTTTATAGATCTCGCAGTGGTGCGGGCAGTTCATGGGTTTGAGCAGGAACTCCTCGCCTTCTTCAGGCGTATGGATGGGCTGGAAGCTGTCTTTACCGTATTTCTCGTAGTGGCCGGAGGTCACGTAGAGTTGTTTGCTGCCGATGTGGGGCGTTACCACGGGCAGGTACCCGCTTTCCACCTGGGCGCGCTGCAGGAAAGACTGCAGGCGCTCCCGGAGCATGGCGCCCTTGGGCAGCCACAGGGGCAGGCCCAGGCCTACGCGCTCGGAGAACGCAAAGAGCTCGAGCTCCTTGCCCAGTTTGCGGTGGTCGCGTTTTTTGGCTTCCTCGATGAGGGCCAGGTATTCGTCGAGCTCCTTTTGGTTAGGGAACGTGATGCCATAGATGCGGGTGAGCATCTTGTTCTTTTCGTTACCCTGCCAGTAGGCGCCGGCAATGTTCGTCAGTTTCACGGCTTTGATGAAGCCGGTATTGGGGATGTGGGGCCCGCGGCAGAGGTCGGTGAACGCGCCCTGGGTGTAAAAGGTGATGGAACCGTCTTCGAGTTTCTCGAGGAGGTCCAGTTTGTAGGGATCGCCCTTTTCCTTGAAATAGGCGATGGCGTCCGCTTTAGCCACGTCTTTGCGGACATAGGCGTTGTTCTGTTTGGCCAGTTCGTTCATTTTGGCTTCCAGCTGGCGGAGCTCCTCGTCGGAAATCTGCCGGCCGTCCAGGTCCACATCATAAAAGAAGCCGCCGTTTTCCAGCGGGGGGCCGTATCCGAACTTCACTCCCGGGTACATGCTCTCCAGCGCTTCCGCCATGAGGTGGGCAGAGGAATGCCACATGGTAGCCTTGCCGTCCGCATCCGTCCAGGTCAGCAACTGCAGGGTGCCGTCCTTCGAAATGGGGCGGGTGGCGTCTACCACCTGACCGTTAACCTTCGCCGCCAGCACCTTTCGGGCCAGCCCTTCGCTGATGGATTTTGCGATGTCCAGTGCAGTTACGCCTTGCTCATACTGTCTTACAGCGCCATCCGGGAATGTAATGTTGATCATAAATCCTTTTCTCAAATAAAATGCATGCGAAATTACAAAATCCGCAACGAATTTGAAAATCCGCATGAGTTGATTTAAATCAGCGGGATATGAATGCATGCGAATTACGATAATCGGGCTGAAATAACCCTGCAGGCGCCCCGTTTCCGGGCGTTTTCGCCATCGGCCGGCCAACAATTCCCGTTTCCCTATTTTTGCGGCATGAAAACGATGGCCGACAAGATCATTCACTTCAACACGCATCTCTCCTTCACCGGCAAGTTGCCGCCTGGCATCCGGATCATGAACCCTTTCGCCGAAAATCCCTCCGTCGTCCCCGTAATGGAAGCGTTCTACCGCAAGTTTTACGGGGAAACCCACCAGCGGCGGATGATCATCGGCATCAACCCCGGCCGCTTCGGCGCCGCGCTTTCCGGCGTTCCGTTTACGGACTCCGCGCGCCTGGCAGACCCCTGCGGCATATCGTACCCCGGCTTTAAATCCTATGAAGTTTCTTCCGTATTCGTGTACGACGTGATCGCCGCGTATGGCGGGCCGGAGGCCTTTTACCGGGATTTTTACATCGGCTCGATGTGCCCGCTGGGCTTTACCATCCGGCAACCGGGCGGAAAGGAAGTGAATTACAATTATTACGACAGCAAAGCCCTCACCGCAGCGGTGTACGGGTTTATGGTGGAAAGCCTCCGCAAGCAGGTGGCCTTCGGCCTTAACCGGGATGTGGCCTACGTGCTGGGAACGGGGAAAAATGCCGCTTTCGTGCAGCAGGTAAATGCGGCGGAAGGGTTCTTCAAAAAGCTAATCCCGCTGGAACATCCGCGGTTCGTTATGCAATACAAGTTGAAAAGCAAGCAGAAATATATAGACAAATATCTTATGGCGTTTGAAGGCTGATGGTCAGTTTGCTGGTTTCGTAAATCCTTTCATCCTTACTGCCACTGCGATTTTTTAATGAATGGTATCCCGCGGCTCCGCGCAATCCGCCTTCCCGCCGTAGGGATTGGCCAGGGCTGTGGAATCCCCCAGCCAGAAAGCCCCCTTTCCACCAAAAGCTTCCCCGCACCAGTAATGAAATTTCACGCCGTTGACCGAACCCGTTTGCTGCAACAGGTCGTACAGCAGCTCGGAGGCCATCCAGAACGACTGCCGCCGGCCTTCCAGTCCGCCGCCTTCCAGCGCCATGGCCGCCAGTTCTGCCGAAATGCTGCCTGCATTCAGTTCCAGGGCGCCTGCGTGCGCGGAATCCAGGCCAGAACTGTATAGCGGGAGGCTGTCGAGCCGCTGGCGCATGAGCCTTGCCGCCGCATCGGCCAGCAGCGTGTCTTCTTTGGCCAGCGCGCCCGTCAGCACGGTATATCCGTCCATCACCCCGCGCAGCGAGTCTTTCAGCACCGCAGGGATCGCAATCCCGGTAAATTCCACGACCGGGTTCTCCCCTTCGCCGGCTGGCGCTTTCACGGGTTGCGTGCAGGCTGCGGCGGCCAGCAGCACCATCCATCCCCCCGACCATAAATTTCTGCCCATGCGTTCCATGTTTTCAACAAATATAGATGGAATAATTTGACTATCTTTGCGGGTTTAATATCGATTTCAACATGCTCATCGCACTGCAGGACATTACTTTCGAATTCGGCGCAAGGACCATCGTAGAAGACAGCACCTGGCACATCGTACCCGGAGACCGGGTCGGCCTCATTGGCCTCAACGGTACCGGCAAATCCACGCTGCTGCGCATTATCAACGGAGAATACACCATTTCAAAAGGCAGTCTCAATAAAGGAAAAGACACGACCATCGGGTTCTTCAACCAGGACCTGCTCAGCTTCGAATCTGACGAATCCATCCTTAATGTGGGCATGACCGCCTTCGAAAAAGCGGTGAAAGTCGAAAAGGAACTGGAGGAAATGACCCGGCAGCTGGAAAATTCCGAAGACGAAGCCCTGCTGATGGCCTACAGCGAAAAACTGCATGAATTCGATATCCTCGACGGCTACAACATCCGTCACAAAACCGCTACCGTGCTGGAAGGCCTCGGCTTTTCCACCGCCGACCTGGAGCGGCCCTACAGCGAGTTTTCCGGCGGATGGCGCATGCGCGTGCTGCTGGCCAAACTCATCCTGCAGCAGCCCGACGTGCTGATGCTCGACGAACCTACGAACCACCTCGACCTTCCCTCCATCGAATGGCTGGAAAGATATCTCAGCAATTACGACGGGGCCGTGATCATCGTATCGCACGACCGTTTCTTCCTCGACCGCATGGTGAATAAGATCGTGGAACTGTACCAGCAGGAACTGCACCACTACGCCGGCAACTACGAGGATTATGAAGTGGAGAAGGCGCTCCGCCGCGAGCTGCAACAGCGCGCATTCGAGAACCAGCAGGATTATATCCGCCAGCAGGAACGCTTCATCGAACGGTTTAAAGCCAAAGCCTCCAAGGCCGCACAGGCACAGTCGATCATGAAACGGCTCGACAAACTGGAGCGCGTGGAGCAGGTAGATAACGGTCCGTCGAAAATCCGGATGAACTTCAGCGTAGACAAAATCCCCGGCAAAATACTCTGCACGCTCAACGGCGTTTCTAAAGCATACGGCCAGTTACGCATCCTCCAGAACGCCCGCGCCGAAATCAACCGCGGCGACAAGATCGCGCTGATCGGGGCGAACGGTAAAGGGAAATCGACCCTCCTGCGCGTGATTGCCGGAACGGACAGTTTTGAAGGCGAACGCATTCCCGGGCACAACGTGGTGCCGAGCTTTTACGCACAGCATCAGCTGGAATCCCTGCATCTGGACAACGAGATCCTGGAAGAGCTGAAAAGCTGCGCCAGCGGCAATACTGAAATGGAACTCCGCGGCCTCCTGGGGGCGTTCCTGTTCCAGGGCGACGATGTTTTCAAAAAGATCCGCATCCTTTCCGGTGGAGAGAAAGCGCGCGTGGCGCTGGCCAAGGTGATCATCAGCAAGGCGAACTTCCTGCTGCTCGATGAACCGACGAACCACCTGGACATGAACTCGGTAGACATGCTGATCGATGCCTTGGGCAAATATGAAGGCAGCCTCGTACTGGTGAGCCACGACCGTTATTTCGTGAGCAAAACGGCGAATAAAATCTGGGAGATCGTAGACGGCGAGATCAAGGAATTCGACGGCACGTACGGCGAATGGGAAGAATGGAAAAAGCGTATGGCGGCGAACGCACAGCCCGCGAAGGCTGAAAAGGAAAAGAAAGCCGCTCCCGCTCCCGCCCCCGTTCAGCCCAAAGCGCCGGTCGATAATAACCTGAAGAAAGAGCTCCAGAAACAACAGCGCCAGGTGCAGAACCTGGAAAAGCAGCTGAGCGACCTGAAATCGAAAGTGGAGCAGCTGGAAGCGGACATGGCCAACCCGGAGATTTACGCCGATAAAGTGAAGTTCAAATCCGCCGAAACCAGCTATAAATCGGCTTCAGCCGAGCTGGCGAAAGCAACGGGCGAATATGAGGCGGCCTTCGAAAAGGCGATGGAACTGGAAGATAAAATACAGGGATAAACCCAGGCTTTTACAATATGGCGATCCTCCCCGGCGTGGCTGGGGAGGATTTTTTTTGCAAGATATTGGCTATCAGCAAGCAGGATTTCACTTCGGCAGCCTTAATTAAAACTTAACCTCCTAAAATTGGCATTGCTGCGGGAGTTCTTAATTTTTGGAGAAACGAACCCGCAAATTGAAACCGCCCCTTCCCATCCGTTGCCTCGTTATCCTGGTCTTGCTCTGGACCGGCTGCGGGCGCAAAGGCGATCTGCCTGCGCCGGCGGAACGGGATTCCCTGCACCGTTACAACCAATGGATACTGGACAGTATGCGCCGGTTTTATTTATGGTCGGATCAATTGCCGGCCCATCCGGATATGCAGTTGGCGCCAACTGAATTTTTCCATGCATTGCGAAATGCGTCCGATCCCTTCTCGTGGATCGTGCGGCAGCCGGGCCTTCCCGTTCCCGGGGGCACGTTTTACCATTATGGTTTTCATTTCGCGTTGGTGCAGCATCCTGGCTGGACGAAAGGGTTGACGGGCGTAATGTTGTACGTCAGCAGCGGCAGCGCGGCGGAACGGGCTGGATTCAGCCGCGGCGATTATTTCGTGGCGGTCAACGGTGCGCCCATCCGCAGCCGCGAGGTGGCTTTATTACAGGGGCCCGCCGGCATCGTGGCGGTCACCCCGGCGAAAGCGGAAGGCGGTGTGCTGACAGAAATGGCGCCCCGGCAACTGGCGCCCTTGCCCGGCGGCAGTGCGCTGTTATCTTCGCCGGTAACTTTTCTGCATGATGGGGTGCGGACAATCTATCTTGCATACCGTTCCTTCCAGGAATACGGCGACCCATCGCTCCTGGAAACCTTCCGGAAAATAAGGAACGCCGGCGCACAGGAGCTCATCCTCGACCTGCGGTACAACGACGGCGGCTCGGTGGCCACCTGCGCCAAGCTTTCCGCACTGCTGGCCCCCGCGCTCCGGGGCAGCGATACTTATATAAAATTTGAAGGGAACCGGCTGACCGGGCGTTTTGCGCGCAGTCTGGCGGAGATACTGCGCACTTCCGGCCAGATGGCCGGTGGTACGATGGAATCGCTGGAAGCTGGAAGGCTCCCGCTCAGGAGGGTTTTCATCCTCACCACACGCGCCACCGTTTCTTCCGCCGAACTGCTTATCAATAACCTCAAACCCTGGACGGAAGTAATACAAATCGGCGACACCACTTTCGGGAAAGACCTGGCAGGGTTTATTATTTCAGATGGCGAGGTACCCTGGAAAATCCAGCTCATCGCTTACCGGTTGTTCAATGCGCGTGGAGAAGGCGCCTACCATGCCGGGATTTTACCCACATATACGGTGAACGAATTGCAACGCCTGCCGCTGGCGCCTATGTCTGCCGCGGAAGACGCACTGACCGGGAAGGCGCTTTCACTCATCTATCCGGGCCGGTACCGAAGTCCGCCCGATGCGCGGAACGCTTCCATGAAAGCTGTTTACAGCAGTCCACATATCCACGCCGCCGGCGCATCCTTCCCCATCATCCACCAAGATTGAAACGCATGCCTGCAGAGAAAAACATCATTTTCCGCCAATACTTCCAGCGAACCTACCCGCGCGTAAAAGCCTACCTGGCCACCGTGATCGGGGCGAATATGCATGCCGACGACATCGCGCAGGAAGTGTATATCAAACTATGGAAGCACTGGGACCGACTCACGACGTCCGAACCGCCGGATGCACTGCTGTTCACCGTTGTCAGGAATACGATGATCTCCCATTTCCGGGCGCGCCGCCTGCCCGTGCAGGAGCTCGGCGAAAGGCAGGAGGAAACTTCCGCCGCCGACAGTACCACTTCATCCCTGCTGGAAAAAGATTATCTCGCCATTTACGAACGCACCCTGCGCACCTTCCATGCCGCCAAACAACGGTGCTTCCGCATGCATTGGGACGATGGCCTCACCTACCGCCAGATCGCCGAGATGGAAGGCATTTCCGCCAAAACGGTAGAGCGCCATGTCAACGAAATCCGGAAGCTGCTGCGCACCCGGCTGGATGTGCAGGTATTGTATGTATTGGTGTTGCTGCGGTCTGCCGGCGACTTAACGTTATGGTAACACGGAAAATGTCTGTCACCCTTCCCCATTAGCGTATTACTGTCATGAACGCACAACAGATCCGCATATATCTCCGCTCGCTGTCCGGCGGAACGCTCGGCGAAGCCGCGAGAAAGGCTTTGCTGGAGCGGCTGGAGGAGCTGGAAGACGATGAGCTGGACCGCATTTTCCCGGAAAGGGAATGGACGGAAACCGTGCCTGCCTTCGTTCCGGAAAGCGAGCAGATTGAAGTGTACAGCAGCATTATGGCACAGGTAAGGCCCAGGGCCAGGGTCCGTCGCATGACCTGGTTACGGGCCGCCTGCGCGCTGCTGTTCGTTGTGGCGGGCACTTTGGCCACCCTGACCTGGTGGAGTAGTTTGGAAGCGAGCCAACAAACCATGGCCGCCAAAACGCACTGGATGCAGTTCAGCACCGGAGCGGGAGAACACCGGCTCGTAACCCTGTCTGACCAGACGCGGATCTGGATGAACGGCGCCACCACGCTGGAAGTTCCCGAAACCTTCTACGGCCGTTTACGCACTGTTCGTTTGCTGGAAGGCGAGATTTTCGTGGAAGCAGGCATCGATCCTTCCCGCCCATTCCGCGCGGAAATGGACAGTGTGAAAGTAGATGTGCTCGGAACTTCCTTCAACATGCGCAATTACCGCAAGGATCCGGGTGCCAGCGTATCTGTTGCCACGGGGAAAGTGGCCATGCGGCATAACAGCACTTCCCTCATCCTGACGCCCGGAAAAACGGGGATATGGTCGAAGCACGACGGGAAACTCGTGCCGGGAAAGCCCTCCGGCAAACCCGGCAGCTGGAAACAACGGGAGTTCCATTTCGACGGGGAAACGCTCGGCGAAGCCCTCGACGCACTGGAACACGCCTTCGGATACCGGTATTACACGAAAGACAAACGGCTGCTCATGCGCCCCGTCAAAGCCTCGTTCCGCGACCAGCGGCATGGCGACATCCTGCGGGTATTGGGCAGCATGGGGCGCTTCCGGTACCGGCAGCAGGACAGTCTCATTATCATCACCGCCATTTCTCACCTGCCATAATTTAAAAAAACAGAATTTACGCATGAATGCACTTTTACCATTCTTCCTCCGCGCGGGGAACAGGGCTTGCCTTGCCCTTCTCCTGTCGCTGCTGCCGGCTTTCGCATTCGCCTGGCAGTCGGAGCAGAAAATCGATGTGAAGCTGGAAAAATCCAACCTGAAGGATTTGTTCAATTACCTGGAAAGCAAGACGGGATTCACGTTTAATTACTTTCAGGATGAAGTGGACCTCCGCGCCCCCGTGTCCGTCAACCTCCGGCAGGCCACCTTGCAGCAAACGCTCCGCGAAGCCCTGGCGCCCACGATCTACGGGTTCAAGATCGACGGGCGGTCGGTGATCATCGCCAGAAGGGCCGCGCCCGCAAAACAAGCCAACGGCAGGCTGGCGGGTGTGCTGGTAGACGCCGGATCCGGCGATCCGCTGGCGGGAGCCACCATCATGGCAGGCAGCGCAGGACAGGTCACCGACATCGCCGGGAAGTTCCTGTTCGATCTGCCGGAAGGGACTTATGCTTTGCAGGTCCGCTACATCGGCTATCAACCCAAGAAAATCAATGACGTAACCGTGGCCGCCGGCCAGACGCGCACCCTCAACCTGACGCTGCAGCCCGCCAAAGGCACATTGCGGGGCGTGGAAGTGGTTTCGTCCGCCAATAAGGAATCCATTTCATCCTTATATGCCCGGCAGAAAAATAACGCCGCCGTCAGCGACGGGATCAGCGCCGAGCAAATCCGCCGCACGCCCGACAACAATGTGGGCCAGGTGCTCAAACGCATCAGCGGGCTCACGGTGCAGGATAACAAATTCGTGATCGTCCGCGGGATGAGCGAAAGGTATAATAACATGTTGCTGAACGGGTCTTCCCTCCCTAGTACGGAGCCCAACCGCCGCAATTTCTCCTTCGATATCATTCCCAGCAACCTGATCGACAACGTGGTGGTCAACAAAACCGCGACGCCCGATTTGCCCGGCGAGTTCACCGGCGGCCTCGTGCAGGTCAATACGCTCGACATTCCGGCCTCGCCCTTTTTGCAGGTGCTGGCCGGTACGGGATTCAATTCCCAAAGCACAGGGAAGGAATTTCTCAGCACGCGCCGCCTCCAAAGCGATTATTGGGGCGCGCCGGGAAAGGAGCGCCTTTGGTTCGACCGGCAATGGAGCAGCACGGAATTCGCGAAGCTTTCCGAAAAGGGAAACCAGGCCGGACTGAACGCCATGAACGGAAAAATCCCCAACTTCTACGGCCTTCGCCGTTTCACCGCGAAGCCCCTGCAACAGTACCAGTTGTCGATGGGCGGCAGCAAACGTTTTTCGGGGAACCGGACGTTGGGGCTTGTGCTGGCCGGCACTTACCGGCATGAAGAAAACATCGAGTCCTTCGATGCCTGGTTCCGGCAGAGTCCCACCATTGTCGACAATGGCCGACAGTTCAATTTCATTTCCGCCGTGGGCGCCCTGGGTAACCTGGCGTTTCAGACGCCGAAGCACAAACTGGTATGGCGGAACGTTTTCAATAACCGGTTTACGCATGAGAACATCGTGCAGGTGGCGGAAGATAAAAGCCGCGCCGGGCGCTCGCATGAATACATCTCCATCGTGGAGGTGGGGCGCCTTTTCCAGACGCGCCTGGAAGGCGAACACAAACTGGGGCAACACCTCAAACTGAACTGGTTCGCAGACCACGCTACCGTGAACAAGGAACAGCCGGACACGCGGTATTCCGTGGGCGACAGCCTGGGCGTTGACCCGAAAACGGGCCTCCCCCTGCTGATGTACCAATATTCCCGCCTGCAAACATCCACCATCAAGGAAGGCGGCCTTTATGCCAACAGGCTGCAGGAAAAGAAAAGGAATGTCGGCGGTGATCTCACATTTCCCTTCCAGTTTGCCGGCCGGGCGCAGAAGATCAAAACCGGGTATTGGGGCACTTTCCGGAAAGCGGAATATGCACAGGTGATGCTGGCGCCGACTTCCGTTGGCATGAACAACCCCGACCGGATCCGGATCGCCGATTCGCTGGGGTATGGAAAGCCGGACTATGAAGTTTTCAAACCGGAAAACTTCCGCGCGGGATACTTCACCTACTTCCCCACTACCACTTCCGGCCTCGATGCGGCAGACCATTACGACGGCAAGCAGGCGCTGCATGCCGGGTACCTCATGGCAGACGTAACGCCGATGCCGAAACTGCGCGTCATTGCCGGTGTAAGGCTGGAAAGCAGCAAGATGGACGTTCATACCTACACGCGCATCGTTCAGGGCAGCACGGTCAGGGCCAAAGACACCACCATCAGCTACCGCGAAACCGACTGGCTGCCTTCCGTCAATGTCGTATACCAGCTAACGCCACAAATCAATATCCGCGGCGCTTACAGCAAAACGCTCGCCCGCCCCGACTTCCGGGAACGCGCATCGTTCATGTACTACGACCTTAAACTGCGGCAAGACGTGAAAGGCATCCAGGGATTGGAATACAGTCGCGCGCACAACGCCGACCTAAGGTTGGAATGGTACCCCAGTCCGGTGGAAGTGCTGGCATTCACGGTGTTCTACAAGAAGTATGATAAACCGGTGGAAACCGTCAGCTACGTATCTGCAGACAACCGGTACGGCGTATTCTACTTCAACCTGGAAAGTGCGGTCAACAAAGGGCTGGAACTGGATTACCGGCATTCCTTCTCCTTTATCAGCAAAACTTCCGGTTTCTGGAAAAACCTGTTCCTCACCGCCAATCTCACGGTGATGGACAGTAAGGTGACTTACGACAACGAGAACATCCAGCTGGTGGCGGCCGGTCATCCGCCGAAACCTTCGACAGACTCCACGAAGAACGAGCGGAAGCGCCCGCTGCAGGGGCTTTCTCCCTACATCATCAACACCGGCCTTTCCTGGCAGGGCACGTATTTCGGGGCAAACGTCACTTTCAACCGGTTCGGCAGAAGAGTGATTTTCGCGGGGCTGGACGATTATGACGACACCTATGAAAATCCCCGCAACCAGCTCGATCTGCAACTGAACGCCCGCCTGTTGAAGCAGCGGATGGAAATCAGGCTGAACGTGGCCGATGTCCTCAATCAATATTATATCGATTATTTCAATAAATATCCGGACGCCCGTCCACCGCAAAGCCCGCCGAACATCGAGTACAGCAATTCCGCGGACCCGAAAGGAATGGGATACAATCCCGATTCCGACTGGAAGCTGAAGCGGACGCGGAAAGGGACGAACTGGTCGATGACGGTCAGTTACCGGTTATGATTTCGCAGTTATTCATCATGATAAACCCGACAAGTTAACGACAACAAAATTGCACCATGAAAAAGCACTATTTATTGATGGCCCTGGCAGCTACTGCGTTTGCTGCATGTAAAAAAGACGGTCAAAAGCCGCAGGACGACCGTTCCCTGCTCGCCGGAACCGCCGCTGCCGTTTGCGAACCCTGTCAAACCGCTCCCAAAGACCTCCCCGATGTTATCAGCGGCAACCGTACCCTGTACGCCGATACCTGCTACATCCTGGACGGCAAAACCTGGGTGAAGAATGGTACCCTCACCATTCAGCCCGGCACTGTCATTAAAGGCGTGAAGAAATCGACCGCCAGCGACGCTTCCGCGCTCATCGTTACCCGTGGTGCTACGATCAACGCCGCCGGTACGGCAGATTGCCCCATCGTGTTCACTTCCAACGAAACCACCAAAGCGCCCGGCGACTGGGGTGGTGTAGTGGTATTGGGCGACGCGCTGGTGTGCACTACCACCGGAACTGCCCAGATCGAAGGGATCAATCCCGTGATCGTTCCCGCCGGTATCGATTATACCTATGGCGGTAACATCGCCAGCGACAACTCCGGCACCCTGTCTTACATCCGCATCGAATATGCCGGCGCCGTTATCCAGGAAGGTAACGAGCTGAACGGCCTTACTTTGGGCGGCGTAGGTTGCGGCACAACTCTCGATCACGTAGAAGTGATGTATGGCGCCGACGACGGATTCGAGATCTTCGGTGGCAACGTGAACGGCAAATACCTGCTGTCTCTGGCCAACAACGACGATCAGTTCGATTTCGATTTCGGTTACAAAGGCAATCTCCAGTTTATCGTTTCCGTGATCAAGCCTTCCGTAGAGTATGCCGCCAACAACTCCAACGGTATCGAATCAGACGGCGGCCAGGTTTCCAGCTGCTACAGCCGTCCGGTTATCAGCAACATGACCATCGTAGGCGCGCCGAACTGCACCGTTACCAGCGCCAACCAGCTGCTGAACGGCGCACGTTTCCGCAACAACTCGCTGTTTGCGATGCGCAACTCCATCATTTACGGTTACCCCACCGCTGTTCGCCTGGAATCTACCCCGACGATCAACTCTTACAACAACAGCGTGCTGTGCGGCACCCGTACCGATTCCAGCTACTTCTTCAACAACGCCGTACAGGCCTGCGTAACAGCGTTCGCTACTTTCACGCCGCATGCTTCCACTACGAGCAATACCGTAGCCGGCCTGAACCTGACAGACGCGTTCCCGGCCATTTTCGCCGAGTACTTCGATGCCCTGACGGCTTCGCTGGCGCCTGCTGGTGCACCCACGAGCAACGGTACGAACTTCTGTGGCCTGTCGCCCCTGAACTGCGGCTTCGCGTACAATTCCACCACGTATAAAGGCGGCGCCCTGGATGCTTCCGGTAATTACTGGCTGGGAGATTCCTGGATCCGTTTCTAAAAAATCATCCGCATGATGAATAACCGGAAAGGGCGGATGCACGTCCGCCCTTTCTTTTCCATTCCGACAATACGACACATGAAAAAATACATCCTTTTCCTGCTGCTGCCTTTCCTGTGCCTGGCCGCTTGTCAAAAAGACGGCGAGACGGTGCCGCAGCCCGAGTTCTACCAGCTGACGCTGTCCTGGTTCTTTACCCCGCACGCCGAAACCGCTTTCCAGGTGATCGTGGATGGAACGGTGGTTACCGACAGCCTGCTGTTCAACCAGGGACAGAATTTCGCCAGCAAGCTCATCCCGGGCCCCAGCCAGGGCCTGAAGCGCCTGGTGCTGAAAGTGACCGGTACAGACAGTACGGTGCTCGACACTTCTGTGATGGTAAACGGAAAAACGAGCTACCAGTTGCTGGCGATCGGCCCGGAAGACAAACCCCGTATTTACCAGGGCGCCAGCTCCGGAACGGAGGCCGACCCTTCCCTGCCTTCCGACGGAAAGATCCGGTATTACTATTACGATACCCAATTACCTGATGAACTGAAGATGGTCTTTTACCGCGTGAACCTGGGCGTGCGCCCCTTCGCGACGGAAGAGACGCCGTTCGGCGAACTGCGCCTGAAGCGTGGAGAATTCTCCGCTTACCTGGAGCTGCCCATGACCGTGTATGGCCGGAACACCACTTACCTGTTTAAACTGATCGATCCGTCTAACGACGCCGTTATACAGGATATCGTCATCTTCCCCTCCCCGTTTACGCGGACGAAGGGCTACAGCGAATCCATCTATGCCAACCGGCCTCCGACGGCCGACGGGCTGCCGGTATACAAATTCATTACATCCATTCTGAAGATGGGCGGACCGGAAGATCCTGTTCCCAGAAGGGATAAGTACCACGACCAGCCTTTGTTCCAGACTACCTGGTAAAACCCTGCCCCTGGATGACCAATTCCAGACATGGCGGCCCTTGACAGGGGGCCGCCTTTTCCATTGGGAATGATGCAATTCGTCCGGCTTGTTGCGCATTTCGTGTAATTCCGATCCCCGTCAAATTGCGTACATTTATATTAACGGCGATATGGATATCCTGAAAACAATCACCCGGCTGCGGCTGCATCATGTATTTTTCTGGGCCGCGTTCTTTGTGGTGTGGATCACATTGCGGATAGACGATTACCCCGACCTTACGCCTACCATTCTCGCCGGGCTGCTCAAGGTGCTGTCGCTGGCAGGCGCGGTGTATTTTACCAACTACGTGCTGATCCCCAAGCTCCTCTATACGAAGCGCTACGTGGCCTTTGCCGCGGGGTTCACTGCGTTGGTGGCCGTTACGGGATTTGCGGTGATCAGGGTGCTGAACATGATCCTGCTGCCTTATGCGTCCACGATCACGCATTGGCCGAATGCCAGTTTGAACAGCCAGTTGTACGATGTGTACATCCCCCTGTTTTTCATGGTGGGCGCAGCGGCGGGCATCAAGTTTTACATCGATCAGATCCGGACCGTTCACCGGTTGCAGAGCGCCCTGCGCGCAGGGGCCGAACAGGAATTGCAGTTCCTCCGTTCCCAGATCAACCCGCACTCGCTTTTCAATTCCCTCAACACGATCTATTTTCTCATTCATAAGGAAAATACGCTGGCGCGGGAAACGCTGCTCCGGTTTTCCGATCTGCTCCGTTACCAGCTGTACGAATGCAATACCGAAAAGATCGACATTGCGAAAGAGATTTCCTGCGTGGAGAATTACCTCGCGCTGCAAAGGCTCCGCCACGGCGCGCAGTACGAGATCCGTTTCGAGAAAGGCGGCGGGGTGAAGGATTTCGACATCGCCCCGCTGCTGCTCATGCCTTTCGTGGAAAACGCCTTCAAGCACATTTCCCATCGCGCTGCGAATTCGGTTCATATTCAGATGGAAAGGGAAAACGGACGGTTCACGTTCACGGTGGAAAATACCTGTGAACCGCAGCCGCAGGGCGCTCCGGGCGGCATAGGCCTCAGTAACGTGAAACGGCGGCTGGAACTTTTGTATAACGGGAAACATGCGCTCCGCATCGTGCCGGGCGCACAGCATTTTGCGGTCACCTTAACCTTGCAGGTATGAAATTACAATGCCTCGTCGTGGACGACGAACCCCTGGCGCGACAGGGCCTCCGCGAATACATCGCCGACGTCAGTTTCCTGGAATGGGCCGGAGAATGCGGCAGCGCGCCCGAAGCGGCGGATTTCCTCCATCGCCGGCCCGTCGATCTCCTCTTCCTCGATATTCGCCTGCCGCGGCTCAGCGGACTGGAATTCCTGCGCACCCTGCCACAAAAACCCCTTACCGTCATCACCACCGCCTATCCCGATCATGCGCTGGAAGGATTTGAACTGGATGTGCTCGATTATCTCCTGAAACCGGTTTCCTTCGAACGTTTCCTTAAAGCTGCGAACAAAGCTAAAGCGCAATTGAAAGCGGAGTCGACCGACCATTTCTATATCAAGTGCGAGCACCGTATCGAGAAGATCCGTTTGGCGGACGTGCTCGTCGTGGAAGCGCTGCAAAACTATATCGCCGTGCATACCGCGCAACGGAAATACATCACTTACCTCACGTTTAAAGCAGTGGAAGAATACCTGCCGGCGGAGCAGTTCATCAAGGTGCATAAGTCCTACATCGTAGCCGCCGCGAAAATCGACAGCATCGAAGGGAATACGATTTCAGTGGGCGCGCACGAAGTGCCCGTGAGCCGCGCGCTGCGCGACGAAGTCATGGAAAAAATCCTGCAGGACCGCTATCTAAAGCGTTGAATCCCCGGCGGACGGCAGGCGCCGTTTCCTGCGCTTGTTGAAAAGCATGAGGCCTTTGTCGATCCCCTTGCGCATTTCCGCCTGCTGCTCTTCCGGCAGGGCGATCACTTCGGCGCAGGCGTCGCTGCAGCACTTGCTATATTTTTCCGCGCATTTTTCGCACTGGATGAATAACAGGTGGCAGCCTTCGTTGGCGCAGTTGATGTGCTCGTCGCAAGGTTCGCCGCACTGGTGGCATTGGGAGATGATCTCGTCGGAGATGCGCTCGCCGAGGCGGTCGTCGAACACGAAGTTCTTGCCCCGGAATTTATTCGGCAGCCCCAGTTCGCGGGCTTTGTTGGCATATTCAATGATGCCGCCTTCGAGGTGGAAAACGTTGCTGAAGCCGTGGTGGAGCATGTAAGCGGAGGCTTTTTCGCAGCGGATGCCGCCGGTGCAGTACATGATGATGTTCCGGTCTTTGTTGTCTTTCATCATATCCACGGCCATGGGAAGCTGTTCGCGGAAAGTGTCTGACGGCACTTCGAGCGCCTTGTCGAAATGCCCTACTTCGAATTCGTAATGGTTGCGCATGTCGATGATCACGGTATCGGGGTCGTCGGACAGTTCGTTGAACGCGCGGGCGTCGAGGTACTTGCCGCGGTTATCCATATCGAACGTGGGATCGTCGATCCCGTCTGCCACGATCTTTTCCCGCACCTTGATCTTCAATACCCAGAAAGATTTCCCGTTATCGTCTACCGCGATGTTGAGACGGATGCCGTTGAGGAATGGGATGGAATACAAATGATCGCGGAATGCTTCGTAATTGTGCTCGGGGATGCTGATCTGCGCATTGATGCCTTCGCTGGCCACGTAAATACGGCCAAACACGCCCAGTTGGTTGAGGGCCAGGTACAAATCATCCCTGAAAATCTGCGGATCGGAAATTTTGGCGTACTGGTAAAACGATACCGTAACGCGGCGGAAGGTTTCCGCGGCCAGCCGTTGTTTTAACTCGGTGGCTGAAACTCTGTTGTGTAGTGCCATATGAGAATTTTAAGGACGAACGCCGGTCGAACAAAATTCTTTAAATAATTGATTATCAATCGGAAGCTTTGTGCTGGTTTACCTGACAGGTTGCAACCGGCGCAAAGGTACGGAAATTTTTTTCGCCGGCCGGGGATGAGGCAGCAATTGGCTGTGTTTCATATCACATTCATCAAATAATGAATTCGTATCGAACATATGACAGGATATTCGGGTTAAATTATGGCACGCTTTTGGAAAAAGGGGAATATGAATGTGAGAATGGTCCGTGTGCTGCCCCGATTTTCTTAACCCTAAACAGTAACCTATATGAGTATTTATGCAATTTACCTCATCAGCGCCATTGTTTTGTTTTGTCTTTATCGCATTGGAGCATATCATGCACATAGCGAAGTAAAACTTAAAAAAGCGGCAGGCAACGGCCGGCGGAAAACACTCCGCGCCCGCGCTTAACCGCTTCCCAACGATATCCTTTGGCAAGCTAAAAAAGGAAAAGGCTGTCTCCCGGTTTTCGGGCAGACAGCCTTCGTCTTTATACAAACCGTTGCTATTCTACCTTGAACGCTCCGCCTAAAATCCCTCCAAACCCAAGCCTAACGCCGATCCGCGTGTCCGTTTGACTTTGGTACCCGGCCACCACATCTACCCGCAGCACTTTAAAGATATTCTCCAATCCTGCGAAAACCTCCACGTAATTATTGTTTTTGTTCACGTAAAACGCATTGCTCCCCGCCACCAGGTGCCACTTCAACCGGTTGAACAGCGGGATGCGGTTGGTCAGCAGCCCGTTGAAATGATGCTCCACGTTGGCCGTGGCGAAAAAATCGGCCGTGGTGCTGTATTCGTAATACCCCGCCAGCTGGAAGCTGCTGAGGTAGCGGATGTTGAGGAAGGTCTGGTTGCCGTTGAAATGCTGCATGTCGGGGATGGAAACGGATCGGGAGTTGAGGAAGCCGCCTAAACCCACATGGTATTTCAGTTCTCCCAACAGCTTGAAATTCATTTCATCTTTCACGTCGAAGTTCCATTTATCGAAATTCGCATCGATGAATCCTTTACGGTAGCCGGCAGACAGCGTCGGGTATTTGGAGCCGATGGCCCGTCTGCCCCGCGGGTATTCGATGTATTTTTGTCCGGGTTGAAAGCTGACGTTGCCGCCGACCGTGAGCACCTGTTCGCTGCCGAACGGAATGGCGGACAGGTCTTCAGGATGGTTGGGCGTGAAGGATTTCGGGTCGCGGTTGAAGAGCGTAAAATCAGTTGTGTTCTCCACGGCGTTACGGTTTTCGTACAGCGCGCTCACGCTGAATGCGAGCGAACTTTCGTATACCCTGCTGAAACCCAACGTTGCGAAGCGGCTTTCGTACAATTTCATGTAATTCTCGCTCAGCAACAAAGTGTAGAGCGAATTCATCACCGGCCCGATCGGGTTGGCGCGGTTGAATTGGGCGATGCGTTTCCCGCCGCCGGCCGACCAGGTATTTCTTGCCCCGATGCCGCCGTCGGGCACCCTCGTGAGCGTGAGCCCCGTACTGGCTTGCAGGTGCGTGTTGGAGAATCCGTATCGGATGTTGGACAGCCAGGTCAGGTATCGCCGGTTCGGCAATGAGAACGTGACACCGGGATTGATTTGCAAAGCCACGCCTTCCACCGTGTTGTAACTCACGCCTTTCAGCAGGCCGGGAATGTGCAGGGCATGCGACTGTACCGAAGTGTCTCCCTGGAACCACCAGCGATGGTTCACCCCTCCCCATACCACGTCCATCACTTTCACGGGTTGGGGTTTGGCGCGGAGGGAATCCAGCTGCATGCGGCTTTTCGCGGAATCGCGGCGGGCGCGGGCGGTACTGTCTTTCACATGGAAATCGCGCTGTTCATCCGCTTCCAGCGGCAGCGGGCGCACGCTATCCCAATACGGCTTATCCCGCCATTCCGCGTTCTTGTCGTATTTCATGATCACTTTGTTGAAGTAACCTTTCGGGAATACCGGGTTGAGGTCGTATTTGGAATATACGTTCACGGAATTGGCGGTTATGTCGAACCCGAAAAGTTTCGCGGCGAGGTACACGACCTGGTCTTTCGTTCGCCAGACATCGGGTGATACGGGCACATGGGTTTGCCGGATCACGAGGGTGTCTATCAGCTCAAGCTGGTACTCTTTGGTGAGCATGAGGTCGGTGCTATGGATGCGCCAGTCGTTTTCCGTGATGTAAATATGCCCGGCGAAAAGCGGTTCGTATTTGCGCCGCGGGATGACGAGGATTTTGTTGACCAGTTTGCCATCGTCCACGAAAGTCCCTTCCAACCTGTATTTATAATAAAACAGCGCGTTGTCGGAAATCGGGGAAATGAATCCCCGGGGGCCCACCTGGGTCTGCATGGCTTCCACGTTGTTTTTGTAGAAATTGATGATGGTGGGGATGTCGAACCCGAGCCCGCCGCCGCTGGACCTGCTGGAGATCACTTCGAGCTTCATATCGGGGGCCTGCCAGGCGATTTTGGTGAGCGATTCGGTGAGCGCCACGATCCCTTTGCCGGTGGAGTCTACGCCAATATCGGCCGGGTCCACTTTCGTGCCGAAGAACCGTTTGGGCATGTTCCGCATCCGGGCGAGCATTTTGATATAGGATTCGCAGGTAAAGTTTTTCACCTGGGAGAGGTAATACGGCCTTTTTTTGATGGCTTGCCGGATGATGGCATATGCAGGGTCTTCCCCGCCCGATTTTACGACTACTTCCTTCATCTGGAGGCTTACCGGTTCCAGCGAGAAATTCAGCTCCCGGGGCCCGCTTCCCACTTCCAGGCGTTTCTCTTCCTTCTTGTACCCCATATATTGGCAAACGATGACATGGCTGCCGGACGGCACGTCCAGCACATAAGCGCCCATGGCATTGGTAGTGGTGCCGAGGGTAGTGCCTTTGATCATGACGGTGGCGAAAGGGAGCGGTTCGCCCTGGCGATTGGTGACAACACCGCGGATCTGGGCGCCGGAGGCGGGCAGTACAAACAGGAGGAGGAGAAACGGGAGTACAATTTTCATCATGTGTCAAATGTAACGGTTGGCCCTGCACGCGGCTACCCTTTCCCGGGCTTTTAGACAAACTTTAACACACAAGAACAGATCAGCCCGCCTTTTTGGGCGCGGGGCGCAACACGCTCGCAGAAAGCGCGCCCATGCCGGCAACCAGCCCGCCGATGAGCGCCGATGCCAATACGAGCGCCATGGGCATTTTGCTCCCGGCGATCAGCTCGCTCATCCGGTTGCCCAGGATATGATCGTTCCGGGTATCTGCCACCAGCGCCATGGCGCCCCACAGGAGGAAAATGGCGAGAAACCCGCTGAGGAAAGCCTTTCCGGGCCGCTGTTGCCATACGAGCGCCACGACGAACGCTGCCACGGCAATGGCCCACCAGGGCAGGAAGAGACCGAGAATGTAGCCCAGCAGGGCGGTCAGAAAGATGGCGAGCACAAAGCGCATGCGGGTGGTTTTAATAGAAAATGCATGTAATCGGGAAGGAATTTACATATTTCTTCCCAATTACATGCATCGTTTATGCTTCCGTGCGTTAGCGGCTGGCGTCCAGCGCCTGCAGCACGTCTTCCATGATATCGTCTTTATGTTCGAGGCCGCAGGAGATGCGGATGAGCCCCGGCGTAATGCCCACTTTCAGCCTTTCCGCTTCGCTGAGCTTGGCGTGGGTGGTGGATGCGGGATGTGAAGCGATACTTCTGCTGTCGCCCAGGTTGGCCGTGAGGCTCAGGAGCTCCAGTTGGTCGAGGAACCTGCGGCCGCGCTCCAGTCCGCCCCTGATCTCGAAGCAAACGATCCCTCCGCCGGAAGACATTTGTTTCTTCGCGATCTCGTATTGCGGGTGCGATGCAAGGAAGGGATATTTCACCCATTCCACGTGCTCGTTGCCTTCCAGCGCCTGCGCGAGCGACAGCGCCGTGGACGCGTGGCGCTCCATCCGCACGTGGAGCGTTTCCAGGCTGCGGGCCAGCACCCAGGCGTTGAACGGGCTCAGCGAAGGGCCGGTGCTTCTGCAAAAGGCGTACACCTCGTCTACCAGCTCCTTTTTACCCAACACGATGCCGCCGAGAACGCGGCCCTGCCCGTCGAGCCACTTGGTGGCCGAATGGGTGACCAGGTCGGCCCCCAGTTCCAGCGGCCGCTGGATGGCGGGCGTGGCGAAGCAGTTATCGACGTTCAGGAGCACATGATGCTTCTTCGCGATTTTCGATACCAGTTCCAGGTCGATCACGTCGAGGCCCGGGTTGGAGGGCGTCTCGATGAAGATCATTTTTGTATTGGGCTGGATCCCGGCTTCGATGGTTTCGGGTTTGGTGATGTCGAAATACGTGTGCTGGATGTTCCATCTGGGCAGGAACTTCGTGATGACGGTATGCGTGGAACCGAAGATGGACGCGCTGCTCAGCAAGTGGTCGCCGGCTTTGAGGAAAGCCATGAAGCTGCCGAAAATGGCGCTCATGCCGGATGCGGTGGCGAAACCGCTCTCCGCGCCTTCCAGGGCGCTCATGCGCTGGGAAAACTCTTCCACGGTCGGGTTGCTGAAACGGGAATAGATGTAAGCGTCGGTTTCGTCGGCGAATGCGGCCCGCATGGCTTCCGAATCTTCATAACAGAAGCTGGAAGTCAGGTAAAGCGGGCTGCTGTGTTCCATGTTCGGCGTTCTGCCGGGTTGTATGCGGATGGCCCGGGTCTCGGGCCGGTAGGTCGGTTTGATTTTTCTCTTTTTCATGGTTCAGTTGGTGTCAGGCATTCAGTTTCACTTCCCAGGTCAGCTGTGTGTTGCCCCGGCGGAGGGTTTCGGCGACGGAGCAGTATTTGTTCATGGACAGCTCCACCGCGCGGGCGGCCTTGTCGGCGTCTACCTTGCCTGCGATATGAAAAACGATATGTGCTTTTTCCCAGAGCGACGGTTCCTTGCCCTTCTCCCGGTCTGCCTCGATTTCGATGCGGAAGTCGGTGATTTCCTGGCGCTGTTTCTTGAGGATCATCACCACATCGATGGCGGAGCAGCCGCCGAGACCCATGAGCAACATCTGCATGGGGCGAACGCCGTTGTTTTTACCGCCGTTTTCTACGGAGGAGTCCATTAATACCTTGTGGCCCTGTTCGTCCACGGCTTCCATGTTAAACCCGTCGTCAATGCGTTGTAAAGCGATCTTCATATCTCTTGTTTGTTCGGTTTAATGTAAAATTAGCAGATATGCTGCGCTTCAAAGATAAAATATCTCTATGAATAACATACGGATGACAAACGGGGTTCGTCAGCCCGGATTTGTAAATGGGCGTCGACTTTTGTAGGTTTGCGCAAAATTTTTTACGCCGTTGTCATTGCAGACCTTTCACAGCCAGCAGCCTTTCAGGCTGGAATCCGGCGCGGTATTGCCGGGGATCGAGATCGCCTATCATACTTACGGGACCAGGAGCCCCACGGGAGATAATGTGGTCTGGATCTGCCATGCCCTAACCGCGAATTCGGATGTCGCCGACTGGTGGACGGGCCTGGTGGGCGATGGCAAGGTGATTGACCCGGCGCGGCATTTCATCGTGTGCGCCAATATTTTAGGGTCCTGCTACGGCAGTTCCGGGCCGCTGAGCATAGACCCGGCAACCGGGGAGCCCTGGTTCCGGGCATTTCCGCAGGTGACGATCCGCGACATCGTGCATGCGCACATCCTCCTCCGCAAACATCTTGGCATCGACCGGATCGGTTTGCTGGCGGGCGGCAGCATGGGCGGCTACCAGGTGCTGGAATGGGCGCTCATGGAGCCGGAGCGCATCGGGCGGCTGTTCCTCCTCTGCACCGGCGCGGCCGAAAGCGCCTGGGGCATCGCCGTGCACACCTCGCAGCGCCTGGCCATTGAGGCAGACGGGAGCTGGGAAGAACCGCGCAGGGATGCGGGCGCCAAAGGGCTCAAAGCCGCCCGTGCCATCGGGATGCTCACTTACCGGAACTACCAGACCTTCATGAAGGCCCAAACCGACCCCGATAACGAGAAAACAGATCATTTCAAAGCGTCTTCCTATATCGTGTACCAGGGCGACAAGCTCGTCCGCCGCTTCAACGCGCAATGCTACTGGCTGCTGACCAAGGCGATGGACAGCCACAACGTTTCCCGCGGGCGGCATGCCGATGTGGCCACTACCCTTCGCCAGATCGAATCCAAAACCCTCCTGATCGGGATCACCAGCGATATCCTCTGTCCGCCGGAAGAGCAAATGCTCCTGGCCCGCCACATGCATAACTGCGTATACCACGAAATCGATTCGCCGTACGGGCACGACGGATTCCTCATCGAATTCGAAAAAATCGGCCGGATCCTCCGCGATTTCATGGAACTGCGATAATCCATCCACCGGAAATAAAAACCACGCTCCCGGCGGTCCGTCAAACTACTTTGAGGGCGCCGGTCATCCTTGTATTACCCATATTTCTAATTGAAAAATTTTTGGTTTTCAAAAAATAGCTTAACTTCTCTTTAGCAACTGATACAATACTATAACCTGTTCATTTTCATTAACCAATTTCCTTATCTGCGCCCTTTCCGATCACCAAATCCAGACTTTATGAAAGTATGTAGACAAAGTATTTGCTGGCTGGCCACGTTGCTGGTTTTCCTTTGCCAGACTTCCTTCGCACAACAACAGCAAACCATCAATGGTACCGTGCTGGACGCCACTACCCAACAGGCATTGCCGGGCGTGACCGTGTCCGTCAAAGGTGCCAATGCGGGGGCTGTCACCAATGCGAACGGTGAATTTTCCGTGCGCACGACCCATAAACTGCCGCTGACGCTGGTTTTTTCCTACGTGGGCTATTCTCCGCTGGAACAAACGGTGACGGATGCATCCATAGCGGTGAACGTGCAGCTCAGTTCCACTGAAATCCTTGGGCAGGAAGTGGTGGTATCGGCCAACAGAAGCGTGCAAAGCGCCCTGGAATCGCCGGTTTCCATTGAAAAAATCGATAGTCGCGCCATCAAGGCGATACCGGCCCCAACGTTTTACGATGCCTTGGCCAATATGAAAGGCGTGGAGCTCAGTACCCAGAGCCTCACCTTCAAATCCGTGAACTCCCGCGGTTTCAACAGCAACGGTAACACCCGTATGTTGCAGCTGATCGACGGGATGGACAACCAGGCACCCGGCCTCAACTTCTCCGTGGGCAACATCGTGGGCATTACCGAACTGGATATGGACAACGTGGAAGTGTTGCCAGGTGCGGCCTCCGCGCTGTACGGGCCGAACGCCCTGAACGGGATCGTGCTGCTGAACAGCAAAAGCCCTTTCCAGTACCAGGGCCTCAGCGCCATCGTGAAATCCGGTATCCTGAGCGAATCCGGCAGAAGCAAGGGCACAACGGGTTATTACGACGTGGCCGTTCGCTACGCGAAAGCCTTCAACGATAAATTCGCCTTCAAAATCAACCTGGGATACATCAAGGCAGACGACTGGCAGGCGTACGACGACCGCGACCAGAGCCTGCTGAACGGGTTCGATCTGAAATCCGGCAACCGGAGCAACCCGGGATATAACGGCGTCAATATATATGGCGACGAAACCAACGTGAACATGTTCCAGGCGCTGAAACCTACGGCCTTTACGCCCGGGAATCCGCTGAGCACCGGCATCGCACAACTGTCTGCCGCCACGAACGGCCTTATCACACCGGATCAGATCTACCGCGCATTTATGCCAGACAGCGCCCGGAGCTACGTTTCCCGCACGGGCTACAACGAAAGGGACCTCGCCGATTACGATACCAAGAACCTGAAAGCGAACGTGGCATTGCATTACAAGATCAATTCCAATCTGGAACTGCTCGCGCAGGGCAGCTACGGAACGGGCACTACCGTGTATACCGGCGCAGACCGCTATTCCATCAAGAATTTCCGGATGGGACAATATAAGATCGAGTTGAGGTCGGATAATTTCTATGTGCGCGCCTATACCACGCAGGAGCGCTCCGGCGATTCCTATGCCGTGGGCACGCTCGGCGCCGGCATCAACGAAGCCTGGAGCCCCAGCGCCGCCAAATGGTTCCCGGAATACTTCGGGACCTATGCCACGCAAGGCCTGACCGCTTTCTCGACCGCCTTCCAACAGGCGTTGGGCGCAGGGCAATCACCCGCACAGGCTTTCGGCACCGCAACCGCAGCAGCGAAAGGCGGTTCCGGCGGGTTCCACGACGCAGCGCGTAAATACGCTGACCGCGGACGGCTCTTGCCCGGCTCGAAAGAGTTCGAAGACGCGGCCAACAAAGTGAAAGACAAACCCATCCCCGGAGACGCCAATGGCGTGGGGGCCAAGTTCATGGACAAAACCAACCTGTACCAGGGCGAGTTCATGTATAACTTCAAGAACCAGATCAGCTTCATGGAACTGATGGTGGGCGGTAACTACCGCGTGTATGCGCTGAATTCTGAAAAAACCATTTTCGCGCTGGACGATAACGGCAAGGAATTCCGCATCCATGAATACGGCGGTTATGTGCAGGTCGGTAAAAGGTTGTTGGAAGAGCGCCTCAAACTGAGCGCGGCCCTGCGTTACGACAAGAACGAGAATTTCGAGGGGCAGTTCAGCCCCCGGCTTTCCGCGGTGTACACTTTCCTGAAAACGCACAACATCCGCGCGTCTTTCCAGACCGGTTTCCGCATCCCGCATACACAAGACCAGTACATCGACCTGCTGACGCCGCAGGCCCGTTTGCTGGGCGGCCTCCCCTTCCTCCGCGAACGGTACGGACTGAACGGTCCCAACGTGTTCTCGCTGGAATCCATCCAGGCCGGTGCGCCCAAACCTTACACTTTCCGGGAATTCAAGCCTGAAAAAGTGGAAGCGTTCGAACTGGGGTACAAGGCGCTCATTTCCGGCAAACTGCTCATCGACGCGTACGTGTATACCAATACCTTCAAAAACTTCAACGGCAGCCAGGTGCTCGTAAAAGTGACGGCTGCCGGCCAGGAAGTGTACAGCGTCCCCGTGAACTACGAAAAAGACCTCAAATCCTGGGGTTGGGCGCTGGGGCTGGATTACCGCCTGCCGGCCAACTTCACGGTGGGCGGCAACGTGTCTTACAACAAACTGCGGAACGAAGACGAGCTGGGCGGCTTCCAGGCTATGTACAATACGCCGCGCTACCGCTACAACCTTAACTTCGGCAACCGCAACGTGGCCCAAAGCAATTTCGGGTTCAACATCTCCTGGCGCTGGCAGGAAGCCTTCGTATGGTCTTCTTCCTTCGTAGGACCGCTGGTCCGGGTGAACAACCTCGGGGAAATCCCGGCCTATGGTGCGTTGGACGCGCAGGTGTCATACCTGTTCCCCAAACCGAAGGTTACGCTGAAGATCGGCGGCGCCAACATCACCGGCAAGCAATACATCCAATCGTGGGGTAACCCCATGGTGGGCACGCAGGCCTATGCATCGATCGGTTACAACCTGTAGTCATTTTCTGAATTGCCATAATAGCGAAGGCCCCGGTTTTACACCGGGGCCTTCTTTTGTTGTAACCCTCATGATTGCTCAAGAGTATCTTTATACGTTAAAGCGGAAATGCATGACATCTCCGTCGCTAACAATGTATTCCTTTCCTTCGATGCGGAGGCGGCCATTGTCGCGCGCAGACGCTTCGGAGCCGAACTTCACGTAATCTTCATAACCGATTACTTCCGCTTTGATGAACCCTTTTTCGAAATCGGTGTGGATCACGCTGGCGGCCTGCGGGGCTTTCCAGCCGCGGTGGATCGTCCAGGCGCGCACTTCCTGCACGCCGGCGGTGAAGTAGGTGATGAGGTTCAGCAGTTTATAAGCGGAGCGGATGAGGCGGTTGAGGCCGGGCTCGGTGAGACCGTATTCGGAGAAGAACAGTTCTTTATCGGTCGCGTCTTCCAGTTCGCTGATCTGCGCTTCGATGGAGTTGTTCATGATGATCACCTCGGCATTTTCGGCCTTTACGGCTTCCTGGAGCGCCTGGGAGAATTTATTGCCGGTGAGGATGGATGCCTCGTCTACGTTGGCGACATAGAGAACCGGTTTGTCTGTCAGCAGGAAAAGATCGGCGATAGCGGATTTTTCGTCTTTGCTGAGGCCCAGTTCGCGGATGTTGCGGCCCTGTTCGAGGAATTCCTGGCAGCGTTTGAGGATCTCGAACTCGGCTTTGGCTTTGGCGTCGCCGCCGGTTTTCGCCATTTTCTCGGTGCGCGCGATCTTTTTCTCCACGCTTTCGAGGTCTTTAAGCTGCAGTTCGGTATCGATGATGCCTTTGTCTGCCACGGGATTGATGGGCCCTTCGTCGCGGAGGATGTTCTCGTCTTCGAAGCAACGGATCACATGCACGATGGCGTCTACCTCACGGATGTTGGCGAGGAACTTGTTGCCAAGGCCGTCCCCTTTGCTGGCGCCCTTTACGAGGCCGGCGATGTCCACGAACTCCATCGTGGTGGGCACGGTGCGGTTCGGTTTTACGAGCTCGGCGAGCTTGTCTATGCGCTCGTCAGGCACGTCCACCAATCCCACATTGGGTTCGATGGTGCAGAAGCGGTAATTGCTCGCTTCAGCTTTTGCGCTGTTGGATACAGCATTAAACAAGGTTGACTTCCCTACGTTCGGTAATCCGACAATTCCTGCTTGCAAGGCCATTTTTCAAAAAATTTGCGCAAAGATATGAAAACCATTCTGAATTTCAGAGATAACCGGGAAAGAGTTATAGCCTGCATGTTACATATCACAAAAATATGGCCGAGATGGAATGAAAAGCGTATTTTGGCCGTTTATACCACCAAATCGCAGGACTTTATATGGCCTTAAACTACGTCTGGATCGCATTTTTCGTGATTTCCTTTGCCGTGGCACTGTTCCGCCTCATTTTCATGGGAGACGCCGAAATCTTCGGGGCCATGACCAAATCGCTGTTCGAAAGCGGCAAAACCGGCGCGGAACTGGCGCTGGGTTTAACGGGCGTCATGGCATTCTGGCTGGGTATCATGAAGATCGGTGAGCGGGCGGGTATGATATCGGTGTTTGCACGGGGCGTGAACCCTTTCTTCAGCAGGCTCTTCCCCGGAATTCCCAAAGGCGACCCGGCCATGGGCTCCATCGTGATGAACTTCAGCGCCAACGCGCTGGGGCTCGACAATGCCGCCACGCCCATGGGGCTCAAGGCCATGAAAGAACTGCAAGACATCAATCCCGACAAAGATACGGCCAGCAACGCGCAGATCATGTTCCTGGTCCTGAACACGGCCGGCATCACGATGATCCCCACGGCGGTGATGGCCCTGCGGCTATCGGCGAAGGCCGCCAACCCGGCGGATATCTTCATCCCGACCATGATCGGCACTTTCATTTCGTTCATTTCCGGGATGATCGCGGTGGCTGTTTTCCAGCGTATCAACCTGTTCAAATTGCCCATTCTCGTATTCATCGGCGGGTTTATCGGCCTGATGGGCGGGCTTTACTGGTGGATGCGCGACATGCCTTCCGGCCAGATCGCCACAAATACAGCCATCATCGGGGGGATCGTGATCTTTTCAGTGATCGTTTCCTTTTTGCTGATGGGCATGAGGAAGAAGATCAATGTCTACGACGCTTTTATCGACGGCGCCAAGGAAGGGTTTACGACGGCGGTGATGATCATCCCCTATCTCGTGGCGATCCTGGTGGGAATTGCCGTGTTCCGTGCCTCCGGATGCCTGGACGTCATCATTAACGGCATTTCTTACCTGGTAGCCCTCGCCGGACTGAATACAGACTTCGTTCCCGCCCTGCCCGTGGGGATCATGAAAATTTTCAGCGGCGGCGGCGCGCGCGGCGTGATGGCCGAGCTGATGAACACCTACGGCCCGGATTCCTTCGTAGGAAGGCTCGGCTGCATCATGCAGGGGTCCACGGAAACGACGTTCTACGTACTGGCACTCTATTTCGGATCGGTCAATATCAAAAATACACGCTATGCACTTACCTGCGGGCTCATAGCGGATGCGGCGGGTATCATCGCAGCTATAATTATCGGATATATTTTCTTTCATTAACCATTAAAAACGGAACCAACAACAATCTGATGCAGAAAAAATTCTCTCTTCATGAAGACTGGATCTCGGTGATCCTGGCTTTTGCAGCCATCATCCTCATTCTCCTCGGCGTCAGGCCCGCCATGCCGAAATTCGACTGGAACAGCGGGCAAGATCTCCTCGCGCGGATGACCGACCTTTCCAACTATGGTAAAATGCTCGCCATGTTCGCCTGGGTGATCGGCGCATTGCTCATCGCCTACATCCTGGGCGGCAGGAAAGTGCCGGCAGGCCTGTTTACCGGCGCCCTCGCCATTTTCGCCGTATCCATGTTTGCGCAGGTGATCACCAGCAACGCGGCCATCAAAGACCTCGGGATCGAGATCGTACTGTTCAGCCTGCTGCTGGGGCTATTCATCAGCAACGTCATCGGCTTGCCGGAATGGATCAAACCGGCGCTGCAGACGGAACTGTTCATTAAAACAGGCCTTGTGCTACTCGGTTCAGGGATCATTTTCCAGGAGTTGTTGAAAGGCGGTGGATTAGGCGTGCTGCAATCCGTAGTCGTGGTTTTCTCCGTATGGTATTTCACGTTCTGGCTGTGCAGAAAATTCGGGCTGGACGATGAATTCCGGATGATGATCTCCAGCGCCGTGAGCATTTGCGGCGTATCGGCGGCTATAGCCACATCGGGCGCCATCGAAGGAGACAACAAGAAACTTTCGCACGTGATCTCGCTGGTGCTGATCGTCGCCATTCCGATGATGATCTTCATGCCATATATCGCGCAGTGGATGAATATGCCGCCTGCGGTAGCGGGCGCTTGGCTGGGCGGCACCATCGATACGTCCGGCGCGGTTGTGGCGGCGGGCACGCTCCTTGGCGAAGAGGCCCTCAAATACGCGACGATCGTCAAGTTCTCGCAGAATGTGCTCCTCGGTATCGCGGCCTTCCTTATTTCGTTCTGGTGGGCATATTCCAAAAAAGCCGAAAATCAGCCCCGGCCCGGTCTCCGTACGATCTGGGACCGCTTCCCGAAGTTCGTGCTGGGCTTTATCCTCGTGTCGCTCGTTTTTTCGTTCGTCCTTTCTCCCGAAACCGTGAAGTCGATCAAGGCGCCCATCAAGGAGCTGCAAACCTGCTTCTTCGCGCTGGCGTTTACCTGCATCGGCCTGGAAACGAAGTTCACCGATATTTTCAGGATGGAAAACGGCCGTCCTGCCATGGCGTTCATCATCGCACAGGTGTTCAACGTCCTGGTGACGTTGGGTATCGCGTACCTGGTGTTCGGCGGTTATCTATTCAGCTAACGATATTCAGGATTCATTTTGCGGAAGCCTGCGCCCCTCCGGGCGCGGGCTTTTTCTTTTCATACCGGGAATCTTACCATTCACGCTCCCCGATCTTCCATTCAGTCCGACAGTATTGATATTCAATCCGGCATCCCCCATATTCGCTACAGGAACCATCTTGTTATCATCCCCCCGATCACCCCTTTATGAAGCAATCCATTTTCCTTGCTCAGCCGGGGCGTGGGCGAAAGCTCGCCTATGGCATACGATAACAACGGCAACGTGGTCATGTCTGAAGTAGGGACGGCGATCATCCCGTCTATCCAAATAACTTAAAATGAAGAAAATGACATTCCTGTTAACACTGGCCGCATCCGGCCTCATCGGCCTTTCCTGCCAGTCCGGCGGCGCCGCATCCAACCATGATTCTACCGCGCTGCAAGCCGCGCCCGTAGCGCCTGCGGCCTCCGCTCCCATCAAATACCTGAAGAAATATACCCGCATTTTGACGGACGACGAGCCGGAAGTACTTACTTTCCGTTATGATGCACATCATCGCATGACGGCCGTTATCAAACAGGGCGACGAGCAAGGCGGACAGCAATTGGAATACGACGGGAACAGCCGGCTGACGAAATTGACGTATTGGCACGATGGCCGCCGCCACGTCATCAGCTACGCTTATACCGGCAGCGGCGCCACCGGCACGGAACAGCTATTCGAAGAAGGTGAAACCGAGGCAGGAAGCACCGTTTCCTGGAACTTCGGTATGCAGCAGGGGAAAGTAATTTCCATCCGGAAAACGAACACGGAAGTTCCGTCCGAAAATGCTTACCAGGTGTACCGCTACGAGGGCGACAACCTTATCTACATCGCTTCCATGGCGGCTAACGGGAAAGACACGGCCGGTGTTACTAGTATGGCGTACGGTAAGCGATCGAGCCCCTTTGCAGGGATGCGCCAGCCGCTCCTCCACCCTACTGCGCTGTTCTTCTTACAATCCGTAAACGACATGACTTCCATGGCCATGCGCAGCAAACAGGTGCATGCGGAAATAGTTACGATTTTTGAATACAAATACGACGCGCAGGGATACCCGGTTTCGGGCGTGGAAAAAGATGGTGGGGATGTTTCCGCGACGTCTGTGTACGAATACGAATAGAAAAGACCGGAAATACGGAATTCACGGCGCGATGACGAACGGTGCGGGTGGAAGGCGGTTAATTCACTTCCTGTTCAGACATCCGTTCTTTGATGACGTCTGCATGGCGGAGGCCCCATCCGTCGATCTGCGAGAGGATGGGCAGCAGGCTCTCGCCCAATGCGGTGAGGCGGTAATCCGACTTTTTGGGATAGGCCAGTTCATTTTCCACGGTCTTTTCCACGACGCCGAACTGCAGCAATTCCGCCAACTGCATTTCGATGACGCGTTGCGAGGCTTCCCGGATGTATTTCGCGATTTCGCTGGGCCGGGTCATACCGCGGTGGATGGCATCCAGGATACAGCATTTCCATTTGCCGCCCAGCACTTTCATGGCCAGGTAGAGGCCACAGTCGAGGTCTTCTTCTATTTTTCTCGTATACATAGCATAATAAATTTACGCCATTCTTCGCAATGCCGTTGCCGCAGGCATACCGAATATTTTATCGGTTATTGACTCCCCTCCTGTTTCCCGTGATCTTTGTGCCGAAGAAAAATTATCGATATGGAAAAAGGAATCAGCGCAGGCGCGCATTTTACGGTGAGTTACAAGGATGTATTGCCCTTAATGATCTGGATCGGGGTGTTTTTCATGACCTGGCTTTTCATGCACGGGGCCGATCATTATCTGCAGATGACGCCGGAAGCGTTGGGCAGGTATTACGATTACCGCTGGTTCCTCATCGCACATATTACCGCAGGCGGCGGCGCCCTCATTTCGGGGATCGTCCAGTTCTGGCCGAAGTTGCGCAACTTCAGCTGGAAACATCACCGCGCCATCGGTTACCTCTATCTCCTCGCCATCGTGGTCAGCAGCCTGTCTGCACTCGTATTGGCTTCCACGACGGCCCGCAGCATCAGCTGGGGGTATGCTTTTACCTTGCAGGTTTGGGCCAGCGTCTGGATCAGCGCTACTTTCATTGCCTGGTGGACGGCCTTCCGCCGCCAATTCAAACTGCACAAGGAATGGATGGTCAGGAGCTACATCGTGACCGTAGCATTCCTGGTATCGGGCTTTGCGTTGAAAATCCCTTACGTGCAGCAACTGGGCAGCTTCGAAGAAGTGTCTGTTCCCATGTTCTGGATGGGATGGGCCGTTCCGCTGTATGCCTATGAGATCGTCCGCACCGGCAGATCGAAAGGGAAAAAGTGATTTAGTCGTATTTCGCGGTCTTGTCTTCGATGGTGACCGACCGTTCCTGGTTATTCTGGATTTTAACGTAGACCAGCAATTGGCCCGCCCCGGCTTTGAAACAGGCTTCCTGGGCCAGGCGCACTACTTCCATCAACTGGTCGTACGGGCCTTCCATGACGGTTTCGAACGGACAAACGCGGTATTTCAGGCCGCTTTGCCGGATAATGGCGATGGCTTCGTCTACTACCGCGTATACTTTCTCCGAGGCCACCTGCGGCACGATTTGCAGGGCCAGGTTCACATGATGCTGATGCATGGCTTATTTTTTCCGGGTGATCACTTCGTATAAATCTTTGCGAATATCCTTCAGGTTCTGGACGCTTCCAAATGCATGCAATTCTTTCAGCAACACGAGGTCCACATCCGCCACCACGATCATTTCCGTATTCGGCGTGGCATCGGCCTTTACGCCGGTAACGGGAAACGCGAAATCGGAAGGCGTAAGCACTGCAGACTGTGCGTATTGCAGGTCCATATTGTTGACGCGGGGAAGGTTGCCGACGCAGCCGGCGATGGCCACGTAGCATTCGTTTTCGATCGCGCGGGCCTGTGCACAGAAGCGTACGCGGTTGTAGCCGTTTTGCGTATCGGTGAGGAAGGGAACGAAGAGGATTTGCATTCCCTGGTCGGCCAGGATCCGCCCCAGCTCCGGGAATTCGACGTCATAGCAAATGAGGATCCCGATCTTCCCGCAATCCGTATCGAAAACTTTGACTTCGTTCCCGCCTTTCATGCCCCAGCTGTACACTTCGCTGGGCGTGGGATGGATTTTCCGGAAGGATTCCCAGGTGCCGTCGCGGCGGCAGAGGTAGGAAATATTGTACAGTAGGTCGTCGATCACGATGGGCATGCTGCCGGTGATGATATTGACGTTATAACTCACGGCGAATTCGGAGAACTTTTCGCGCAGGAACTCGGTATATTTTGCCAGTCCGCGGATGGCCGCCGCGGGATCGAGCTGGTTGAACTCGATCATGAGGGGCGCGTTGAAGAATTCCGGGAATACGACGAAATCCGCTTCGTAGTCGCTCACGGCGTCCACGAAAAACTCCACCTGCTGGAGGAGGCCGTCCATGCTCCCGTAGGTCCGCATCTGCCATTGCACGAGGCCGATCCGTACGGTGGATTTGTTGTAGCGGATGGTGTCGCGGTCTTTTTCATAATAGATATTGAACCATTGCAGCAAAGTGGCGAAGCCTTTGGACGAGGTGTCGTTCGGGAGGTAGTTCCTCAATATTTTCTTGACGATGAAATCGTTGCTGAACTGGAAGGTGAGCGTGGGATCGTAGATTTCCTTGTCCTGTACTTTTTCCAGGTACTGGCGCGGGTTCAGGCGGTCGGCGTACTTTTCGTAGTTGGGAATGCGCCCGCCGGCCACGATGCCTTCGAGATTGAGGTTCTCGCAAAGGGCTTTGCGGGCGTCGTAGAGCCTCCGGGCGAGGCGTTTCCCGCGGTAATCGGGGTGTACGAACACTTCGATGCCGTACAGCGTGTCGCCTTTCGGGTTATGGGTGCTGAATGTATAATAGCCCGTGATCTGTTCGTAGGTGTGATCGTCCCCGAATTTCTCGTAATCCACGATGATGGAAAGCGCACATCCCACCACTTTACCGTTTACGGTCACGGCGATCTGTCCATCTGGAAAGAGTTGTATGAGCCGCTGGATGGTGCCTTCGCGCCAGTAGCTGCCGGGCATGTCTGCATACGCGCTCATCATGGATTCTTTGAGGTCGCGGTAATCTTCCGCCGTAAGTAGCCTTATATCAATCGTTTCTTCTGCCATTTTCCGCTAATTTGGGTTATTTACACAAATTAACGTTTTTGGCTTTAAAAAAGATTGGGCCCGTCACGGGAAGTTCAAACCCGCAGACGGACCCACAGGCAAGCAAGGCCTGTAATACACCCGTGAATTAAAAAAAAAAACTTACTGCCGGAGCACGTCTTCGATATAGATGCGTTTGTTGTTGGAGGTTTGCAGAAAACTCTTGTTCGCTTTCCGGATCTGGAACATCGCCTTCACCTGGCGGAGGAAAACCGCGGGCAGCCAAACCAGCGACGCGATGATCTTTTTATCGCGGCTCATTACCGCCACGATGGCGAAGAACGTGATGGGGAATTGTGCCAGGATGGCGAGCCATACGACGGAGAACACGGGATCGATCCAGAAATTCACCACCACCATGAGCAAAGCCGCACCGATCTGCATGAATAACGGTGGCCGGAGCAGGTTGATGCCGAAATAGATGAGATTGGGGCTCATTCTCCGGAGGCCGGTGCTGAATACATCCCATCCATATGCGAAATATTTGAAGTAAGCGTTGATCCAGCGGGTGCGCTGGCGTTCCATCGCTTCGCCTGAATCGATCTTCTCATCGTACACCTTCGCGTCTTCGGCGTAAGCCAGCAGCGGAATTTGTTTCACGATGTCGGCCTGTATCTTTTTATCGAACCCGCCGAGGAAGTTGCGGTAGATGATGCTTTTATACAGCGATAGTTCCATGGCGATGCCCAGCCCCCAGATGTTGGCGGAGCAGCCCAGTTCCATGCGCATCCTGCGGTCGATGAAGTTGTAGAAATAGTTCCCCGCCGCGTCGAGACAGGCGTATGCGCTATCGGTATTTTTCGCCAGCATGTTGGTTTGTACGGCCCGGTGCCCTTTCGCGAAATGACCGTTCAGCACTTCCAGGTACGAGGGATGCAGGAGGTTGTCTGCATCGAGGATCACGATCACATCGTGTTCCGTTTCGAACTGCTGGATGGCGAAATCGATGGAACGTATCTTTGCGTTGAGATGCGTGGCAGGTTCCAGCACTTTCACCTGCGGGTGCGTGATCCCGATATCGGTTTGTTCGCAGGCGTCTGCCACCACGTACACCACGAAATGCGGGTACGTCTGTTTCAGTGCCGAATCCACCAGCGGCGGGATGAGCTCCAGGTTCTTGTGCGCCGTTACCACGATGCCGAAAGAACGGGGCCTTTCTTCCACGGGCGCCACTTCCTTACGTGCTCCCCCGACAGCCCTGAAAGCCCGTTTGAGGCCGAATATCAGCAGCAGGATGAGGGGTTGCAGCACGTACAGCGCCAGCAGCGCCTGCACGGCCAGCCATGCATAATAAAGAACATTCGCCATACCCGATTATTTATGCTTTTCCCAAACGGTAAAAAATCCACCGGTCATGCCGGCCGGCAGCAGGTCTGCGATCTTGCAGTCGAGCCGCTGGAGCGCGGGCAGTTTTTTGGTGATGAAAGAGAAGGGGAACACGTCTTCCAGGAAGTTGGCCTTGCCGAAACGTACGATGCGGAAGCGGTTGCCGGCAGACATGCGCTGCAGGTCGTTCCGTGAAAAGAACTGCACATGGTCGAGGTTATCCGCCGCCGATTGGACCGTGGTGCCGGAATACCCCATCGATTTTTTCAATTTCACGATGAGCTTCCAGGCCCATCCGTTGCTTTCGCGCATGGCCAGTACCGGGCGGGTCACGAGCAGTTCCCGCGGCCCGTTGCCATTCGGAACGGTCACGATGAGGATACCGTCGTCCTTGAGCGACTGGTACAGCACACGGAGCAGGGCGTCAGGGTCCTGCAGGTGTTCCAGCACTTCGCTGCAGATGACTACATCGAACAATGCGCCGGAGGCTACGAGCTCTTCCGCGCTTTTCACTTCGAAACGGGTGTTGGCGTTCTGATTGAGCTCGTTGGCCCGCGCAATGCTTTGCGGGCTGACGTCGATCCCCAGCACCTGGAATCCCTTTCCGCCGAGGTGGCGGCTGATGACCCCGTTGCCGCAGCCTACGTCGAGGATACTTGCGCCCGGCGCAAACCTCGACGAGACCGCGTCTGTGATGAACTGCAACCTTTTCTGGTCGGCAGCCCTGTTATATTCTTGCGTTATTTCGCTCATGTTGCTTGCTTGGTTGTCTTGAAACAATACGGAGATAGATGTCTTCGATCTGCCTCGCCATGCTTTCCTGGCTGAACCGGTCTTCGATGGTGGCTCTGGCCGCCCGCTGCAGGAAATTCCTGTTTTCCGGGTTGAGGTGAAGGGTCGCCAGCGCGGCCGCTAGTGCAGCCGGGTTCTTTTCCGGAACGATGACGCCGTTGCCGCCGTGGCGGACGATTTCCTTCGTGCCGTCCGTGGCCGTTGCCACTACCGCTTTTCCCATGGCCATGGCTTCGAGCAGGCCGATCGGCAGCCCTTCCCAAAGCGAAGGCAGGCAGTAGATGTCCATCGCCTGGAGGAGTGCCGGAACATCCGTACGGAATGGCTGGAACACGATGGAATGTTCGATGCCCAGCGATTGGGCCAGCTCCACGGCTTCCGCTTTCAGCTCGCCGTCGCCCACCATGAGCAGCACGATGTCGCGCTGCGTGCGGAGGAGCTCGGCGAATGCGCGGATCAGCGTTTGCGGATCTTTCTGCGCCGTCATTCTGGCGATGAATCCCACCACGGTTTTATCGGGTGAAATACCCAGTTCTTTCCGGACGTCGGGGAATTCGCGCGAGGGGTCGAAAATCCGCCGGTCGATGCCGTTGTTTACCACGTCGGCTTTGAACCCGGGGAAGTGTTTCGAACCGGTGTCGCGGTTGGAGGCAGATACGGCGATGTTGGCGGCGGAGGCCGATGTGAGCAGCCGTTCCGACCAGATCCGCAGTTGCTTTTGCACCCGGGGTTGATCGTCGTGGAAAGACCAGCCGTGGATCGTGTAGATCATGGGCCGTTTGCTCCACTTCGCCGGCAGCAGCAGGTTGCTGGCTGCGCGGGAACCGTGGGCATGCACGATGTCGATCCCTTCGTTTTCGATGAGTTGCTTCACCGTTTTCCAGGTGGAAGGATCGAATGCGCGGGTAGACGGGATGACGTGGTGGCTGACGCCCATTTCGCGGAGCCGGTCGATCATGGGGCCTTCCGTGAAGGAAAGCACCACGGGGTCGAAGCGGTCGCGATCGAGCGCGGAGACGAGGCTCAGCACGTGCGATTCTCCCCCGCCGATCAAGCCCTGACGGATGGCCTGCAGTACGCGTATTTTGCGGTGCTGGCTCATCACGCGGGAATAGTCGCGGGACGGGCAGCTTTTTCCCAACCCTGCGGAAGTTTCTCGTATATCTCGATGTTCTCGAATTCCTTGCTTTTGCGCGCGCCTACCACTTTCGCCCATTCGGCCATGCGGCGGATGCCTTCATCGAGTGATACGCCCGAACCGGCGCCGAAAATGGCGTGTGCTTTCGAGTGGTCGGAATAGGCATGCATGACTTCGTTACGGGCCGCCAGGTAATTGATGCTGGGCTCCACGCCGAAGCAGGCGCCTACTACTTTCGCCAGTTCGTTCACGGTGTAGGGCTTGTCTGCACCGATGTTGAACACCTGGTTGTAGGATGCGGGCGTATTCACGCTATGCGCGATGGGGATAGCCACATCGTCGATATAGCTGAATGCGCGGGTTTGTTCGCCGTCGCCAAAGATAGTGAGCTGCTGGCCCTGCATGATCTGGTTCATGAAAATGCCGATCACATTACGGTATTTGTCGCCGATGTTCTGGTTTTCGCCATACACGTTGTGCGGGCGGAATACCACGTAGTTGAGGCCGAACATTTCGTGGGCGGCTTTCAAATCCAGTTCCACAGCGTATTTGGAAACGCCGTAGGGATCTTCGGGCATGGGGGTCATATCTTCGCGCATGGGCAGTTGTCCGGCGCCATATACGGCGATAGACGACGTAAAGACGAAGCATTTCACCTTATGCTTGATCGATTCGTTGATAAGGTTGATGCTGCCTACGAGGTTGTTGTTGTAGTTGAACCGGCGGATGAAATGCGACAGTCCTTCTGCGGCATAGGCGGCCAGGTGGTATACGTAGGTAAACTTGTGTTCTTCGAAGAGGCTCGTCACGAGCTGATCGTCGGTGATGGAGCCCTGAACGAAGCGGGCACCTGCGGGAATGTGATCTTCGAAGCCGCCGCTGAGATCGTCGAGTACCACCACTTCGTGCCCCATTTCGAGGCAATGGCGTACTACGTGTGATCCGATAAATCCGGCGCCGCCGGTAACCAGTGAAGTAATTTTAGACATGTTTTGAACTTTTTTTATTGATTAAACGGGTGATGTGTGTATTAAACGGGGGAATATTTAGATTCCTTCAGGTTCCAGAAAGTTCCGCGGAGGAACGATCCGAGATGGTCGAATTTGCCTTTCAGCGTGTATTTCAGCACCGATTTCGGGAAGGTCAGGCAACCGAAGAACAGGTAGAAAGCGGCGAGCTGCCGTTTCGACGTGTTGCGGCGCATGTACAGGATGCGGTTGCGCGTCATGTAGTATACCTTGATGGGGCTTTCCTTTCCCATGGTGATGGATTCCTTGTGAAAGATCAGTCCGTCGGCGTTGTAGTAGATTTTATACCCGGCGCGGAGAATGCGGGCCGACCAGTCGGATTCTTCGTAGTAAATGAAGAATTTCTCCGCGAAGCGGCCTACTTTTTCGATCACCTCGCGTTTCACCATCATGGCGGCGCCGTGTGCGCACCAGGTGGGGCCGGAAGTGTTGTGCTGGCCGTTGTCTTCTTCCTTGCTGCCTACTGCCCAGGTGCGCCCGGTCAGCAAATTCATCTTATGGAAACCGGCATACTGGATCACGGTGGGGTGATGCCAGAAACGGATTTTCGGGCATACGACGCCGATGCTCGGATCGGTTTCGAACGGTGCGAGCAGGTGTTGCAACAGGTCTGGCGTTACTTCGGTATCGTTGTTCACGATAAATACGAATTCGCCTTTGGCATGCTCGATGCCGAGGTTGTTACCGCCGGTGAAACCGAGGTTTTCGGGACTGATGATAAGCTTTAAGTTGGGATAGTTCCCGGCTTCGATCTGGGCTGTGGGATCTACTTTGGAACCGTTATCGATGACGATCGTTTCGAAATGCGGGTACGTCAATTGCTTCGTCGATTCCAGGAACTCACAGGTAACGGCCGTCTGGTTAAAGTTCAATGCGATGATCGAAACCAGGGGCGCTGTTTTCAGCTGTTCCATATCTGGTAAATTCTGTTTCATTCGGTGTTGTTCGGTGATTCGGTGCCGGAATCCTTTTCCGGTGGGGTATTATTGTGTCCGGGCAGGCCCGGTCGTATTATTTATTATACGTTGTCTTTCTGGAGGAGCGCATTGGGCGTGCTGGCCAGGATCCACATGTCGAACAGCACGGTATGTTTCTGGGCGTACTCGATATCCAGCTTGATCCTTTCTTCCACGCTCATATCCTTCTTCCCTCTTTTCTTCACCTGCCAGAGCCCGGTGAGCCCTGCGGGCGCCATGAACCTTCCGCAATAGCTGTCGGTAGTGAGCGATGCGGCTTCGTACAGCGGCAGGGGCCTGTTGCCAACCAGCGACATATGCCCCAGCAGCACGTTCAGCAGTTGGGGGATTTCGTCGAGGCTGGAATTGCGCAGGAAGCTGCCGAGGCGGGTTACGCGCGGGTCGTTGCTGATCTTGAAGAATACGGGACCTTTTTCGCCGGTATCGTACTGGTTGAGATGGGCCATATCCTTCACTTTTTGGTCGGCGTCGTTGACCATCGTCCTGAATTTGTAGAAGTTGAAGATGCGGTAACGCTGGCCGGCGCGCCGGGAGATGTAGAAAACGGGCCCTTTCGATTCCAGTTTGATGAGCGCGGCGATGAGCAGCAGCAATGGGCTGAGGATGAGCAATCCCGACCCTGCGGCGAGGATGTCGATCCCTCTTTTTATATAATGGTTAACGTAGGCGGAAGGAGCCCTGCGCGGCTTGATGTCGCCGGCGGTCTGGGCGGGCCGGGTGGCGAGCGAGCGGAGGCGGATGGCCTGGTCGCGGATGGAAACGAATTCATCGACCGAAGTATCGGCCGTTACCACGTTATCGATGCCGCCGGCGGAGCGGATCTGGTGGCGGAGCTCCGGTGTAAGCTGTTGCACATATCCGAACATGGGCACGTCTGCCAGCGCATCAAGGGAGCGGATTTGCTTTACGAGTTCCGCGGGGCGGCCAGTGGAGCTGATGTTGCAAATGATATATGACGGCTTCACGTCCATCGGCAACTGGTCACGCAGTATTTTCGCGGCGGAGTGAATGCTGCTGACAACCAGGAGCCGGTCGGGCCTGTCTGGCTGCATGCGCTGCATGAATCCCGGATCGCCTATACAAAGCGCCCAGGACCGTGCCGCGCTCGCAGCCAGAGGTACTACCTTGGTCGTAACTTCCTTTTTTAGGGGTAATGACAAATGGTGAATCATCATGTTCGGATTATAGGTGTTATTCAATAGCTAATAGCGGTATCAGCGCGGATGCGTTTCATCCGTTCGCGGCCATGGGCAGCTGTCTGCTGAGCTGATGCCCGATTTTCTCTATAAGATCACGGGGGTCGAAAGGTTTGTTGATGACGTGCACCACGTTGGGGTGAACAAAATTGACATCGTGCAGTGAAATGCCGGTGAGCACCATTACGGGGATGTCGTTGAAAAGCAGGTTACTGTTCAGGTTGCTGATCAGCTCCCAGCCGTCTAGCCGCGGCATCTGGATGTCGGTAATGATAATGTCCGGTGTGTTGCCGGCTGCGAGCCACATCAGGGCGCTCAATCCGTCTTCCGCCGTATACACTTTATATTTATGTTGCAACATGGCTTCCAGCAACATCCTGATGTGCACGCTATCGTCTACTACGAGTATAGTCTTCTTCATTGTTTCCTACGTTTAGAAAATAAAGATTTAGTTTTCTTCCACTGCGGTGAACAGGCAAAAGGCATGTAGCCCCGCGTGGTCATCTTTGATTTTCCAGGGAGGATTTGGTCAGGTTTCCGGAACCATTGCAGCTATGATACAACGCTTTACGTTGACGCTGCGGCGCCGGCGGTTAAATTATTGCAGGAATTACTCAGAGGAATGGTTAGAATTATAGGGTCGTACAAAAGCTGAAGTAAAATTATAAGTTTATTTTCAAATCTCACAAATAAAATTTTTCACATTAGATTTGAAAAGAGGTCGGCAAACATTGGAGCATTACTTT
The DNA here is from genome assembly GCF_003958645.1 of Chitinophaga rhizosphaerae. Classification (GTDB taxonomy): domain Bacteria; phylum Bacteroidota; class Bacteroidia; order Chitinophagales; family Chitinophagaceae; genus Chitinophaga; species Chitinophaga rhizosphaerae. The sequence goes on along the minus strand of NZ_RXLO01000001.1, from coordinate 391,337 downwards.
CGTTCTTCGTACTGATGCAAAAGTACGTCACCCCAAAAAAAGATAATATCTGAAATTTGCGAATGCATGCTTTTTTCTCGTGAAATACGGATTATCGATAGTAAACGATGAATTTAAGTAAGTTGACGAGCGCAATAGTGATTTGAATATCAGGATTGTTATATAATTTGGCAGCTGAAATGCCCCCCAAACCAGATGATCACTATAAAAGTCATATTGTTTTTCAGTCTTTTTATCCTGTTTTTCAGTTATCTGGGATATGGGATAGCGATAGCCGTAGCCGTGCGGTTGAAGCGCATCTTCCGCCGTCCCAAACCCTTGCCGGACGGCTATTTCCCGGAAACAACACTGGTTGTGGCCGCTTACAATGAGGCCGGCTTTATCCACGAAAAAATCGCCAATACGCTTGCCCTCGATTATCCCGAAGGGAAGCTGCATATATTATTTATCACCGACGGAAGTACGGATGGTACCGATGCGATCGTGGCCTCCTACCCTTCCGTTCAGTTGATGCATGAACCGGCGCGACTGGGAAAAACGGCCGCACTGAACCGCGCGATGCAGCAGGTGCAGACGCCCATCGTTATATTCTGTGACGCGAACACTTTGCTGAACGATCAGGCAGTGAAGTGCATCGTGCGCCATTACCAGGATCCCCGGTGCGGCGGCGTGGCAGGAGAAAAGAAAGTGATCGCGGGGGAAGGCGGAGCGGAGAATGCGGAAGGCATTTACTGGAAATACGAATCGCTCCTCAAGCGGCTGGACGCGGAACTTTTCAGTGTGGTCGGCGCTGCAGGGGAATTGTTTTCCGTGCGGACGGAACTGTACCGCCCCGTTGAGAAAGACGTGGTGCTCGACGATTTCATCATTTCCCTCCGGATCTGCGCCGAAGGCTACCGGATCGCCTATGCGCCGGATGCCTATGCGATGGAAAGCCCTTCGGCCGGCATCGGCGAAGAGCATAAGCGGAAAGTGCGGATCAGTGCGGGCGGGTTCCAGGCGATCGGCCGGCTCGGCGGACTGCTCAATTTCTTCAGGCACCCGGTGCTGACGTTTCAATACCTGGGCCATCGCGTACTGCGATGGACGCTGGCGCCCCTGTGCCTCCCCGTGGCGCTCGTAGCCAACGTCTGGCTGGTGATGGCGGGATATGGAGGTATATACACGATACTATTGGCAGCGCAATGCGTTTTTTATGCCGCGGCTTTGACAGGCTGGGCGCTGGCTTTGCGCGATATCAAATTCAAACCGGCCTACGTGCCGTTTTACTTTGTGTTCATGAACGTGTCCATTTATGAAGGATTTTTCCGATTTATCCGTAAAAAACAGCAAGCCGCGTGGGAAAAAGCGGTACGCGCCCCAACACTGCAAAATTCATGAGTCAAGCACCCCATACAGCACCTTCCGGCCTGGGCCGAATTTCCAGCATGGACGCGCTCCGTGCACTGGCGATGTTCCTCGGCGTGGGGCTGCATGCGGCCATGCCTTACACGTTCCATCCGTTCGAGGGATTGTACCATGATCCGTATTATACCGACATTACGTACGATTTTATTTTCTTCTTCATCCATATTTTCCGGATGCAGTTATTCTACGTCATAGCGGGGTTCTTTTTCCGGCTGTTGTTTTTGAAGATCGGCACCAGGCCGTTTATCCGCCATCGCGCGCAGCGGATACTCGTTCCGTTCGTGGTGGGGCTGGTCACGATATTGCCGCTCACCTACCTCCCTGGTGCGGTGGAGCGCGTGTCTGATACGGGCGGGAGCTGGAATTGGGCGACGGTTCCAGCGGTGCTGAAGGATATTTTTACCTGGAGGGGGCCCCTGCATTTGTGGTTCCTGTATTATTTATCGATCCTTTATGCCGCAGGGCTCGTGATTTACCATTGCATGCGAAGCGGCGCCGCGAAGCGATTGCTGCCGCTGAAATTTTTCCACGGCGATTTTTCGCCCGGCCTGATCCTCGTGTTGATGGCAGGGGCGAGTTATATCAGCCTCTGGATGTTTGCGAGACCGTTCGTAGAGTATGCGCCGGGGCTGGTGCCGAAAGTTTCTTTTTTGACTTATTACGGGATTTTCTTTTTGGCCGGATGGGTGTTGCACCACCATATGCGACGGATTTTCCCATTGCTGAAGCGTTACGCGCTGCCGTTTACGCTGGCAGGCGTGGCGGTAGGATTTCTCGTGGGATGGGTGAAGATCGTGCCGGGGGCGCCGGAGGTGGACAGGGCGCTGCTGCAGGCTGGGGCCACTGCCACTACGATTTGCCTGGTAACGGGTGTGGCAGGCGTTTTTTTACGTTGGGTGAACGCCGAGCGGCCTGCCGTGCGGTACCTGTCGGACGCCTCTTACTGGGTGTACCTGGTACATGTGGGACTGTTGGGCGCCGTGCAGATGTATATCGGCCGGTTCGGGCTCTGGGGCCCGGCCAAATATGCCATCGCGCTTGGGGTAACCATCGCGGTAAGCCTGGCTACATACCAGTGGTGGGTGCGGTACACGAAGATCGGATTTTACCTGCATGGCCCCCGCAAACGGCCCGCAGTGGGGACTTTGTCGAAAAGTGACGTAGGTGGCCGCCAGCCTGCAACTTAAATGATTTGTTAATGCGCTTAAAATATTTGTAATAATGGAAATATTTCCTAGTTTTACATCCTGAATAGATGCCCCAACCTTATCCTCTCAAAAAAACCTCCACATTTTTTAACCGTTTTCCTTCGAAAAGCCGCTCAGTGATTGAGTAGGCCAAAAAATTAATGACTGTCCCATTCATTTGCTGGGTAAGTTTCAAATTGAACATACTGAAACACTTACCATATGCGACAATTTTACCTGTTACTATTAGCTTGCCTGCTGGGATTTGCTTTTCCCGGTTCGGCACAGGTATTTAATCCCGCTGACCCGGTGATTACCTACAACCCCAACGATCCTCCGGAAACGCCGGCCTGGGGCACCATTTCCAAATGGGTGCGCACCGTCCGCTCTTCCGTGAATTTCAGCAACAAGGATTCCTACAAATGCTATTACCTGAGTGGGATGCCCTTCCGCCTGAAATTCCCCAAATCTTACCAGCACGGTGTCAGTGATGGTAAGAAATACCCCATTTTCATCTTCTGGCATGGCCGTGGTGAAGGTGGTGGCATTTATGACAACGAGTATTCCCTGTACCATGGCGGCGGCAAGTTCTGTGCTGCTGTCGACAATGGTAATTTCGATGGATTCATCCTTGTTCCGCAAAGCACTACCGGCTTTTTCGGTCAACCCCAGTACGATTTTGTTAAACAGATCCTCGACGAGCTGAAACTCAACAACAAGCTCGACCCCAACAGGATTTTCGCGAACGGCCTTTCCGCCGGTGGTACCGAAACATGGGAATTCATGTTCCGCTATCCCAAGGAAGTAGCCGGTTTCCTGCCTATCAGCGGTTGCTCCATCGCCTACCGCGACCAGGTTAACGTTTTCAAGAACATCCCCTTGTGGATTTTCCAGGGCGGGCTGGACAACAACCCCCACCCTTCCACCACCACAGCCGTTGTTACCGCCGATCAGGAGGCAGGTGGCAATGCTAAAATGACGCTGTACCCCAACGGTGGCCACGGTATCTGGAACACCGCATGGAACGAACCCGATTTCTGGCCCTTCATTAACCGCCAGCACAAAGCGAACCCCTGGCCCGCATTCGGTCACAACGAATTCTGCCCCGGCGAAACCGTAAGTGTTGTGCTCGGACTTACCCCGGGCTTCGACGGTTATGAGTGGCGGAAAAACGGTACCCTGATCGCAGGTGCCACCACTTATCAATACACGGCCACGGAATTCGGCACCTACGATGCCAGGATCAGGAGAGGCACCGAATGGTCTCCCTGGTCGCCCACACCCGTAGTCGTTAAACAGAAAGAAGCGACCCAAACACCGCCGCTTGCCATCTCCGGACTGATGAGTAAAGTCATCCCCGCCGTAGACGGCAAAAACTACGTAGTGCTGACCCTGCCCGAAGGTTATACTTCTTACCAATGGCGCAAAGTTGGCGACCCCGCCATCATCGGTACCGCACAAACGCAGACGGTGAACGCGCCCGGTCAATACCAGGCGAACGTGACCGAGAAGTTCGGTTGCTCCAGCGAATGGTCCGCTCCTTTCACCATCATCCCCGCCAACGGCCCCAATCCGCCGGCACCCGCATCCGGCCTTACCGCTACCGCCATCAGCAAAACAGCGATCACGATCGATTGGACAGACAATCCGAATGCCGTTTACAATGAAACCGGCTACGAAGTGTACCGTTCCAATTCGGCCGGCGTCAATTATGAGCTGATCGCCATCACGGCTCCGAATGCGGTTACGTATACCGACAACAATCTTTCGCCCAACACGAAATATTACTACGTATTGCGTGCGGTGAATACTACCGCCGCTTCTGCAGTAAGCAATGAAGCAACGGCTACTACGCAGGTAGACAGCAATCCGCCGACGGCTCCTTCCAACCTTGCTATTTCCGGAACATCAACTACCTCCGTGAAACTGAGCTGGGGCCCGTCTTTCGACGACGTAGGCGTATTCAAATACGACATCTACGTAAACAGTCTCAAGTCTTACACCGTAGATGCCACCGAAGACGAGTTTACCGTGTTCAACCTGAAATCGGACAGCCTGTACACCTTTGTGGTGAAAGCCCGCGACCTCGCCGGCAACACTTCTACAAGGAGCAACCAGGTAAGCACCCGCCCCGTAGCGAACGGCCTTAACTACCGTTACTATGAAGGCAACTGGTCTGCACTGCCCGACTTCAACACCCTGACGCCGATCAAGACGGGTATTTCTGAAATTCCCGACCTCAGCGTGCGTAACCGTAACGATCAGTTCGGTTTCGTATGGGAAGGCCAGATCCGCATCCCGGTTACCGGTAACTATACTTTCGTGACCAACTCCGACGATGGCAGCAAGCTGTGGATCGATACCGACTACGACAATGCCGCCACGCCGCTCGTGAACAACGATGGTCTGCACGGCACGCAAGACCGCCAAGGCACCAAGTACCTCACCGCAGGTATGCACAAGATCGCCATGGCGTTCTTCGAACAGGGCGGCGGCGAAGCCATGACGGTTTCCTGGAAGAACACCGCACACGGCGTTGGCAGCACCAAGCAAACCATCCCGGCCGAATACTTCAAAGACCTGAACACCGCTCCGGGCGGCGCCCTGCCGAAAGCTCCGGGCAATATCAAAGCCACCGCACTGTCTTACAACAAGATCCAGCTCACCTGGTCAGACAGCAGCAACAACGAAACCGGCTTTGAAATCTACCGCGCCGAAAGCGCCGCCGGTCCGTTCAGCATCGTGAATACCACCGCGGCGAATAAAGTAGCGTACCTGGACAGCGGCCTCAACGCCTCCACCGCTTACTACTACCGCATCCAGGCGATCAACAAATATGGTGCTTCCGGATTCCACCCCAACGAAACCGGTGGGTTCTCTTACAGCGCCTATAACACGTCGACCTCCATCACTTCCCTCCCGAACTTCAACACCCTCACGCCGGTAGCAACCGGTCTGACTTCCAACGTTACGCTGGACGTTCGCCCGAAGGATGATGCCTTTGCGCTGAAGTTCTCCGGATGGATCAATATCCCGGTTACCGGTTCCTATACTTTCTATACGAACTCTAACGACGGCAGCAAGCTGTATATTGGTAATTTCACCGAGTCTAACCTCGTGGTAAGTAACGACCACCAGAACGGGCCGACCGAAAAATCGGGCACCAAGTCGCTGACGGCCGGTAAATACCAGATTCACGTTACCTATTACGAAAGGAGTGGCAGCCAGTCGCTGACTACCAGCTATGCCGGCCCTGGCGTGAGCAAACGCCTCATCCCCGACTCGATGTACGTGAACAAGAATGCGACGGCCAAAACGCTCGCCATGCCGGCTATCCCGGCTGCGCCGACCGCCCTGGCACTGACCGCGCTCAGCGGCAGCAACATGGAGCTGAAATGGAACGACAACTCCACTACCGAAACGGCATTCGACCTGTATCGCTCGGCCAACGACGCGTCCAACTTCCGCCAGTTCGCTTCTATCCCTGCCAATGCAGGATCTGAGGCCACCTACATCGATACCGGCCTGTTTGCCAATGTGACCTATTATTATAAGGTGTTGGCGAAAAACGAAGGCGGCAGCTCCGCATTCAGCAATACGGCCAGCAAAACCACGCTGAACACGGCACCGGCCCTCACGCCGCTCGAGAACCGTTCCGTACGTTATGGTACGCAACTGGTCCTGGCGCTGACCGCTACCGATCCTGACGGCGAAACCATCACGATCACTTCCGCGAACGTACCTGCATTCGGCCAGTTCAACACCAGCGGCGGCACAGCTACCCTGACGTTCAACCCCACGCAGGCCAACGAAGGCGTGTACAACAACATCACCGTAACGGCAACGGACCAGCATGGCGGAGTAACCAACTCTTCCTTCAACCTGACCGTTAACGATAACTACTCTCCTGTAATCGGGGCTGTAACCAACGTTTCGCTGAACGAAAACGCTACGGCTAACGTTGCCCTTTCCGCTACCGATAACAACGCAGGCGAAACCGTGACCTGGAGCGCAACCGGCCTGCCGGCCTTCGCAACGCTGACGCCTTCGGGCAACAGCGCCAGCATCGCGCTCGCACCGGGCTTCATCGACGCAGGTACCTATGACGTAACCGTGAAAGCGGACGACGGCAGAGGCGGCATCGATACCAAGTCGTTCACCATCACCGTGAACGATGTGAACCCGAGCAGAACGATCTTCGTGAACTTCACCGACGGTTCTTACCCGGCGCCCGCACCGTGGAACAATACCAACAAACAGCCGGTGCTGAACGATCTGTTCGCCAACCTGAAAGACAATTCAGGCGCCACTACCAGCGTGGGTATCCGCGTAACGAGCAACTGGGGCGCACTGGGCAACGGTTCTAACTACTTCGGTACTACAACCGGCAACAACTCCGGTGTGTATCCCGATAACGTGATGAAGACCGCTTACTGGAGCAATACCACGGCGCAAACGTTCAAACTGGTAGGCCTCAGCGCAACCAGCAAGTACAACCTGACCTTCTTCGGCGCGCGTGCAGATGTGACCGATAACCGCATGACCAACTACACCGTTGGCGGTACTACCGTTTCCCTGCAAAGCGCGAAGAACACGCAGAATACCGTTTCCATCAACAACATCTCGCCCGACGCCAACAACGAGATCCTGATCACATTGAAAAATGGCACCGGGTCGGTATACAGCTACATCAACGCACTGGTGATCCAGGTGAACTACGACGACGGCAACGCGCCGGCCAAGCCGACCCAGTTCGCTGCAACACCGTCTACCGATGGCGTGGTACTGAGCTGGAAAGACGTAGCCTTCAATGAAGCTGCCTACGAAGTATACCGCGCATCCGCACCCGCTGGTCCGTTCACCCTGCTGAACCCCGCCGGTGGCAATGCCAACGCTACCAGCTTCACCGACGCAACTTCCGTGGCCAGCACGCAATACTACTATACGCTCCGCGCTGTGAATGACCACGGTCCTTCCGGTTACACCGATACCATCGGTATCCTGACCGGCAACAACAACCCGAAATTCGACAGCATCGGCAACGTAAGCATCAAGAACGACGAAACCTTCACCATCCCGCTGCATGCGACCGATGATGCCGGTGACGTGGTGACCCTGCGTTCTACCAACCTGCCGCCGTTCGCAACCCTGACCGACAATGGTGATGGTACCGGCAGCATCAGCATCGTACCGTCTTCCGGAGATGTTGGCCGCTTCGCGAACATCAACGTGACCGCTTCCGACAATCATGGTGGCGCTTCTACCCGGACGTTCACCCTCCAGGTGCGTGATAAGAACATTACCACCGTGTATGTGAACTTCAACCAGACGCTGCCTGCAGACGCTCCGTGGAACAACTTCAACTCCTATCCCGGCGCCAACGCGGCGATTGCCAACCTGGCCGATGAAACCGGTACCCTGTCCGGCATCCGGATCCAATTGCTCGATGGTTTCTCCGGTACCAATACCGTGGGTTCCACAACTGGCAACAACTCCGGTGTGTACCCCGACAATGTGCTGGCGAGCAACTATTATTCGAATGAAACTACCGCCCGGAGGATCCGCATCTCCAACCTGAATGCCACTTACCGTTACAACCTGATCTTCCTCGGAAGCCGCCAGGGTAACGATAACAAGAACACGGATTACACCGTGGGCAGCAGCACCGTAACCCTGAACGCGGCCAACAACACCCACAACACGGTTCAGATCAACGGTATCAGCCCGGATGCGTCCGGCAACATCGACTTTACCGTTAAACAGGCTAGCGGTGCAGCTTACGGTTACATCAACTCCGTAGTGATCCAGTACTACCTCGACAACGGTACGCCGCTCGCGCCGGGCAACGCCACCGCGCTTGCCAAGTCCAAAACCAGCATCCAGCTGAACTGGCTCGACAATTCGAACAACGAAACCGGGTTTGAAGTATGGCGTTCTACCGACAAGGTGAACTACACCCTTCTCGCAACGGTTGGCAACAACGTGAACACCTATACAGATAACGGCCTCGGCATCGACACCCGTTACTACTACAAGGTGCGCGCACTGAAAGCCGCCATCCAGTCCGATTTCAGCAATATCGCCACTGCGGCAACCTTCCGCAATGCGGTGTACATCAACTTCAACGTGTTCAACCCCGCAGGTGCTCCCTGGAACAACACCAACTCCGCTCCTGCACAGGGCCTCGAATTCCCGAACCTGAAGGATGATAATAACGAGAACACCGGTATGACGATGGTGATCCACAAAGCCTTTACGGGCGATAATCCGTTCGGTATGAACACCGGCAACAACAGCGGTATTTATCCCGACAACGTTATCAGCAGCACGTACTGGGTGGATATCAACGAAAGCGGACAGCTCAAGATCAAGGGCCTGAACCTTGCCAAGAAATACAACTTCGTATTCTTCGCAAGCCGGAATGGCGCGGGCGACCGTACTTCCATCTATAACATCAACGGACAGATGGTTTCCCTGAACGCCGGATACAACATCAACCAGACCGTGCAGATCAACGACGTATCGCCCGACCAGAACGGTGAAGTCCTGATCTCGGTAACCTCCGGCGGACAGTCGATCTACGGTTACATCGGCGCCCTGGTGATCCAGTCGTACACACCGGAAGCCAGCCAGATCGATCCGGACCTCATCCTCCAGAAAGCCGCCAACAACAAAGGCGAGCAGATCCTGGAAACCGGCGTCAAGATCGATAAGACGTACCCGAATCCGTTCATTTCCAACGTAAACGTAGAGATCATCAGCGACGGCAAGTCTCAAAACAACTTCATCCTGAATGTGACAGACGTTTCCGGCAGATCGGTACACACGAAGATGCTCGGCAAACTGCCCGCAGGCACGCACCGCGTACTCCTCGATATGGGCTCCAACCGCATCCCCGGTGGCCTGTACCTCCTGCAACTGGTAGATGGAAGCAAAATCGTCAACTCGGCTAAACTGATAAAAAGCAATTATTAACGATTTTAACCTTTAAATGATTACCGAAAAAATCCGGGTCAAACCGGATTTTTTCGGGTTTGTCGGATTAAAAAATTTCACACTTTAACAAAAGCATCCATATGGACCTGATTTATCTGCTGAAAGCGTTATTGAGAAGGAAATGGTTGATTATCATTTGCACTCTGATGGCGGTTGTCGGTGCCTTCTTGTTAACCATGAACCAGGAAAAGCTTTACAAATCCGTTTCCCAGATCGCTACCGGCTTCACCAGTAACGAACAGGTGAAACTGAAAGACGAAAGCTTTAACATTTACGAGATCGACGCCAAGTTCAGCAACGTCATCGAAGCCCTGAAATCGCCACGAGTACTTGGCATGACCGGTTACAACATGCTGCTCCACGACCTTCAGAACCCCGGTAAGGAGTTCCGCCAGTTGACCCCGGAAGACAAAAACAGCGATGTATACAAGGCCATGGATAAAGAAAAGGCCATCAAGATACTCAGCCAGAAATACAACGAGGAAAAGCTCCTCAGCTCCTACAATCCCGAAGAACGGCAGGTGCTGGAGATCCTCAAACTCTACAAATACGATCTCGAAACTTTCCGCTATGTACTCTACGCCAACCGTGTGGCGCGTACCGATTATATCGACATCCAGTACCGTTCGGTGAATCCCGAGCTGTCTGCCTATTTCGTGAACCAGATCGTAACCGAGTTTTTCCGGAACTACGAATCGTCCCGCAATATGCAATCGGCGCAGAACATCGAAACGTTGCAAAAGCTCGTAGACCAGAAGAAAAGCGAGCTGGATAGCAAGATCAGCAATATTAAAACCATGGGTACGATGGACGCGTCCGTGGAAAGCTCCAGCAAGCTGGAACAGATCAGTAATTTCGAGAACAGACTGGCAGACGAGCGTACCTTAATGAATACCGCTACCCTTTCGCTGCAGCAGGTAAACGCCCGCCTGGCGGAAATCGACCAGAGCAGCAGTGCGGCCGCCGCAAGCGGGAACACCGCCAACAACGAACTGGCGAACCTCCGCAAATTAATGAACGACGCATTGAACGAGTACCAGGCCAAAGGCAGCAACAACACCGAGCTGTACAATAAATACCTCGCCAGGAAAGCGGACTACCGCAACAAACTGGTAGCCATGGCCGCCGTTTCGCCCGGTGCAACCGGCGGCGCGACCAAAGCCGATTTGCTCCAGAAGAAAAGCGACCTGGAGCTCCAGATCAAAAGTTCGCAACAGAATATTGCCGATTACGAGACTAAAGTCCGCCAGCTGAACTCCAGCATCGGTGCAGCCGCATCCCGCAGCGCCAACAACCTCGCCCTTCAGAAAGAAGTGGAACTGGCACAGCAGGAATATGAGGGCGTAAAAACCCGTTACGATGCGGCCCTCAACAACCGCATCGCGCCGATGGAGAACTTCCGTCAGATTCTGTATGGCCAACCTGCCGTAGAGCCGGAGCCCAGCAAGCGCCTTTTGATCCTGGCCATGGCCGCGATGGCGATGTTCGTGTTCTGCTGTATCTCCATCATCTTCATGGAATACATCGATCTGTCCATCAAAACCCCTTCCCAATTCCAGAAGGTGACAGACCTGCGCCTCATGGGCGTGGTGAACCGGGTTAACATGAAACGCGTCACTTTCAGCAATATTTTCACCGACGATGCGCTCCCCGCGCAAAGCAGCGCATTCCGCGAACTGCTCCGGAAGCTGCGCTACGAAGTGGACAACAGCGGGAAAAAGGTTTTCCTGTTTACCAGTCCGCGTGCCGGCGAAGGCAAATCCACCATCATCAAAGCCCTGGCGCACAGCCTGAGCCTCAGCCACAAGAAAGTGCTGATCATCGACACCAATTTCCCGCATAATACGCTCACGCAGGATTTCGATGCGAAACCCGTGCTGGAGGATGCCACGATCACCGAAACAGGCAGCCTCGATAAACAACTCGTCAACCTCGTTTCCCCTTCCGGCATCGAACATGTAGACGTGATCGGGTGCCGCGGCGGACAATTCACGCCTGCGGAAGTACTGCGCCCCGGTAACCTGCTGGAACATATGAGCGCACTGAAATCGCGGTACGACTTCATCTTCATGGAAGGTGCGCAACTGAACGAACGGTCAGACAGTAAGGAACTGCTGAAATATGCCGATACCATCATCGCCGTTGTATCGGCCAGATCGAGCATCAAGCAGACCGACAAGGAATCCATCGAGTACCTGGCATCGCTGAACGGCCACTTTACCGGCGCCGTGCTGAACCTGGTAGAGCAACAAAATATCGATCTCTGATGAGTCAGACGCAGAACGGCATGGCAAAGGGCAACAGGCTGGCGTGGATAGATTACGCCAGGGGCATCGCTATCATCCTGGTATTATACCGTCACATCTTCGAAGGGATCACCCGTTCCGGTGTGGATGCGGCCGAGTACCAGTGGCTGGAGAACGCCAACATCATTTTCTACAGCTTCCGCATGCCGCTGTTTTTCATCCTGTCGGGCATTTTTATCGCCAAAAGCCTGGCCAAGCGCGATTTGCAGGGTCTTATCCGCAATAAATTCAGCATCCTGTTTTATCCCTATATCTTGTGGTCGTTCATCCAGATAACGATCCAGTTCGCCCTGAGCGGATATGTGAATGCGGACCGGAGCTGGGCCGATTACGGGTATGTATTCCTGTATCCCCGCCGGATCGACCAGTTCTGGTACCTCTACGCCCTGTTCAACGTGACGGTCCTGTACATCATCGCGCGGGAAAGGCTGAAGATGAAAGTGGGCGCGCAACTGGTGCTCGGCGCGGCGTTGTACCTGTTAAGCAGTTATGTTTCGGTACAGCACGTCGACCTGGGTTTCCTTTACGACATTTGCCATTACTACGTGTTTTTCGCTATCGGCGAACTGGTCTCCAACTGGATGCTGGATCAGTCGAAGTACACCATTTACAGTTCCTGGAAACTGTTTCTCGTACTGTTGCCGGTGTTTGTGGGGGGACAATGGTACTTTCTGCACGCCAATCTCCAGCATGGCAGCACGTTGTATGTGGAAGAATACCAGCCCGTGCTATTTGCGGTGATCGCACTGACGGGGTGCGCTTCGATGCTCAGCCTGTCGTTCCTGCTGCAGCGCTACGATGTACTGAAGCCCTTGAAGGTGGCGGGTTTCCATTCACTTTACATTTACGTTTCGCACGTGCTCGTAGCTTCGGCGGCGAGGATGGTGCTCGTTAAAGTTTTCGGGATCACCAGCGTGCCCGTGCTCCTGGCGATCTGCCTTCCGCTTGCGGTGGTAGTCCCGATCCTGCTGTACCGCCTGGCGATGCGCTGCGGGGCCTGGTGGCTGTATAGCCTGGAAAGGCCCGTTCCGCAGAAAGTAGCAACTATAAAAAATTGAAGTAAAACCGATATGCCTGCACCTACATACTCATACTGGCTGAAATCCGGCATCTACAGCGGATTGCAGAAGGCCGCCGTACTTTTGTTCGGAATCGGGAGCGTGCTCTTGCTCACCCGCTTCCTGACCAAAGAACAAATGGGTGTATGGAACCTCTTCCTCATGATTACCGGTATCATCGAAATATGCCGGCAATCGCTCGTCAAAAATGCGGTGATCAAATATATCAACGGCCATCCTGCGGAATCGCACCGGCACATTGAAGGTGCGGCGCTGGGGCTCAACGTGGTGATCACGCTGGTAACGGGGATCGTGCTCGCCGTAGCCATCGTTCCGCTTTCCCGCGTTTTACAGGCGCCGGGCCTCGACCTGGTGGTATGGTACTTTCTGCCGGGGCTGCTATTGCTCATCCCCTTTTCCCATTTTGAATGGATGCAGAACGCGAACGCGGATTTCAAGGGGATTTTCTGGGCGTACACCTGCCGCCAGGGTACGGCCTTCGGCCTGATCGTAGCGCACCTGGTGTTCATGGGGCCTATCGGGCTGCTGGACCTTGCACTGTATTTCAGCGTAGGTATCATGGCAGGAACAATGGCGGGATGGTTCTTCGCACGGAAGTTCATTTCCGGCGCGGTGAAGTTCCATGCGGAATGGATGGGCAGGCTCTGGCAGTTCGGCCGCTTCGTATTCGCCACCAACATCAGTTCCAGCATTTTCCGCAATACCGACCAGTTCATCGTTTCTTCCCTCATCTCCGCGCCCGCCGTGGCCATGTACGGCGTTTGCCTGCGGGTATCCAACCTGGTAGATATGCCTTCGCAGGTACTGGGCGACATCCTTTTCCCCCGCAGCGCCAAAATGATGGAAGGCGGCAACCTGGCCGGCGTGCGGTATTATTATGAGAAAGCAGTAGGTTCCATTCTCGCCATCGCCGTACCGGCCAGCATCGTTATCCTGCTGTTGCCGCGCCTGGTGATCGGTATCATTGCCGGCGCCGAATATCTGGAAGCCGCTACCCTGCTGCAACTGACGATCCTCTACGGACTGTTTCTCCCTTTCATCAAACAGTTCGGCACAATTATGGATTCAATCGGCAAACCAAAAATGAACTTTTACGTCATCACCACTACCGCGCTGCTGAATATTCCCATATGTTACGGGTTTACGAAAGCCTTTGGGCTGCATGGCGCGGCGTACGGGATGATGACTTCCTATTTCATCTGTTTCCTTATCACGCAAGTCTACCTGCGGAAGACACTGGGCACGAATTTCCTGCGGACGATCGGTTATACCGTCCGTTTTTACCCGGAAATGTACCAGGTGCTCCGTCAGCGTTTCATCCTAAAAGCCGGCTCCGAATGATCAAGAATAAAGATATCATTATCGTGGGGCTGCAACCCTGGGACATCGAGATCGGCAGCAATTGCAAGAACATCGCTGCCGTGATGGCCCGCAGCAACCGTGTGTTGTATGTTAACCGCGCGCTGGACCGCATTTCCGCGTTCCGCGGAAAAAATGATCCGAAAACGATCGTACGCAAGCAAAGCATCGCCGGCCAGGCGCCCGACCTGCGCAATATTGCGCCCGGACTCTGGACGCTCGATCCCCGCACCATGCTCGAATCCATCAACTGGATCCCCTTCGCCGGGCTTTTCGACCGGTTCAACCGCATCAACAACCGCCGGCTGGCCAGTGCCATTAACGATGCCGCGGCGCGCCTCGGGTTCAGGGACCCGCTCCTTTTCATCGACAACGATTTTTTCCGTGCCTTTTACCTCCCCGAAATGCTGGACGGTATCAGCAGCACGATCTATTATATACGCGACAATCTCACCAGCCAGCCTTATTTCCGGCGCCATGGCGTGCGGCTGGAACAGGCGCTGATGGCAAAAGCGACCCTCGTTGCCGCGAATTCCTCCTGGCTCGCATCGTATGCCCGCCGCCACAACCCTTCGTCGTTCGACATCGGCCAGGGTTGCGATTTCAGCTGGATGGAAAAAGGCAACGGTTCGGCGAACCCGCTTCTGCAGGACAGTGGTAAACCGGTGGTCGGCTATGTGGGCGCCTTGATCGCTTCGCGGCTGGACATCCGGCTGGTAGAAACCCTCGCCGCCAAACACCCCGAATGGCAATTCGTGCTCGTAGGCCCGGAAGACGAAGCTTTCCGCCAAAGCTCCCTCCATGCCATGGACAACGTCCTTTTCACCGGCAACCGGCCGGCGGCGGAGCTTCCGTCCTGGATACAATCGTTCGACGTGTGCATCAACCCCCAGCTCGTAAACCCGATGACCATCGGGAATTACCCGCGTAAGATCGACGAGTACCTGGCATTCGGCAAACCCGTAGTAGCCACGGCCACCGAAGCGATGAACATGTTTGCGCCGTATGTATATTTATCCCGCAACGCAGACGATTACGCAGCGGCGATCAGGAAAGGCCTGGCGGAAAGCGATACCGGAATGCCGGCACAGCGGCGCGCCTTCGCGCTGTCGCACACCTGGGAAAATTCCCTGGCGGCACTGGAACGCGCGCTGGATTCCGTAACACTTAAAACAGCAGACAATGCCAGATAACAGATTTTCAAACGACAGGATCCTCGAGATCATGGTAACCGCGTTCCTGGCGTTCACGATGATATTCCTCTGTCTCAAAATATTGTTCTTCTAATGAAAGCGCTGACCGCATTTATACTTCGGAACCGGACGGTTTCTTCACTGGTAGACACCCCCTACTTCTGGGTGGCGATGGCGCTGGTGGCAGGGGCGATCGGATATGCCGTGAGCTATATCGACGAGCGCCTGGGGCTCGTTATCGCCGCAGGGCTCATCGGTATCGCCGTGGCCCTGGTCTGCCTTTTCAATACCCGGAACGGTTTTTATATCGTAACGGTGCTGGGGTTCTTCATGTTTTACATCAAGCGGTTCGCCGACGACGCCATTCCCATGGGGGCGGTTGGCGATGTGTTGCTGGCGGTTACCTTCCTGGGGATCTATTACCGGAAAACCGTGCTCAAGGAACGCTTGTGGAAATATTCCAGCAACGTCATCACCCTGCTGTACGTAATTAACTTCGGTTTCTTGATGGTACAGCTTTTCAACCCGTCGATGTACTCCGTGGCCGGATGGATTTTCACGGTCCGGAAGGCGCTGAATTTCATCATGATTTATTTTATCGGCCTGCATATTTTCCATACCCGGCAGGCGATCATCGATTATGTGAAATTATGGGTGGTCTTATCTGCCATTGCAGGGCTGTATGGCTGTTTCCAGCAATGGTTCGGATTGCTCGGTTTTGAAATGAACTGGGTAATGTCTGACCCTATCCGCTATAAACTTTATTTCCAGGGCGGTGAAATCCGGAAGTTCTCGTTCCTTTCCGACCCCACCTCATTCGGGATACTCATGGCGCATGGGGTCGTATTCTCCATCATCCTGCTGCTGAACGCGGAAAGAAAACGCGACCGGAAGTGGCTCTTCCTTTCCACTTTGTGCATGGCGCTGGGGATGGCCTATTCGGGGACACGCACGGCTTATTTCATGATTCCGGCGGGATTGTCGTTGTACGTGCTGATGACCATTACCAACCGGAGGACGATGTTTTTCGCCATCGGGTTCATGATGCTGTTCTGTGTCCTGATATTCGGCCCTTTCTACGGCAACGGCACCATCAACCGTATCCGTTCCACTTTCGAGATGTCTGACGATGAATCGTTGAACGTGCGAGACGAGAACCGCGCCAGGATACAGCCTTATATTATGAAGCACCCCCTGGGCGGCGGCGTGGCTACCAGCGGTGTGTTGGGCCTGGAATATAACCCGGAGCACCCGTTGGCGGGGTTCCCGCCGGATAGCGGCTACCTCCGCGTAGCCATCGAAACCGGGTGGGTAGGGCTGATATTGACATGTACCATTTATTTCACGATCCTTTTTACCGGTATCCGGAACTATTACCGGAGCCGATCGCGGGAATTTAAAATTATTTACCTTGGTATCGTCGCCAGCATCTATGCGTATATCATCGCGAATTATGCGCAGGTGGCCATCGGGCAGATACCGGGCGCGCTGTTCTTTTACAGCGCCGTAGCCATCATCGTGAACCTCCGCGGGATCGAAGAGGCCGCTCAAAATCAGGATTCAAAAATTTCTAAAACAAATGCAATATGAAAAAGCAAGCATTTATTCTCTCTTTTCTGCTGATCTCCGCGCTGCCTTCGATCGCGCAGACTAACCCGCAGCAGGCCCCCAAAAGCCAGCAGGCCATCAAGGACAAACTGGTGGAACTGGCGCTGAATAACCCCGCCATCCGTATCCGTACCGCGGAGCGCGACAAATCCGTGTCGGAGTTGGCCAAAGCTAACGGCAACTGGCTGAATTATGTAACTGCCAGCATGAACCTGAACGAGATCACCCTCAGGATGCGCGATCTTGGCGGCAACCAGAACGGCACCCAGCTCTACTATCCCCTTTGGAACGTAGGTATCAACGTGCCCCTCGGTTCCTTCATCGGCAAGGCCAACGACGTAAAAATCGCACGCCGCAATATCGATATCGCCACCGAGCAACAGGAAGTTGCCAAACGCCAGATCACAGCGCTGGTGCTGACAAAATACCAGGACTACATCACCACGAAACAGCAACTCTCCATTCAACAGGAGCTCAATGATGAAGACCAGGCAGCATTCGACCAGGCCGAAGCCAAATTCGCTACCGGCGGCGTCACTTATGAACAATACAGCGCCATTTCCAAAAAATACAACGACGGGCGCGTGAGAAAACTCAACCTTGAAAGAGATCTGATCGTTGTGGGGCTCGAGCTGGAAGAAATTATCGGCCAGAAGCTTGAGACTGTTGTAGGTAAATAAATTCTCAATTACATGTTACGGTTCACAAAAAAGCATATTCCTGCTGCGCTCATCAGTATGTTACTGTTGACGGTTTCTACCGCTAAGGCGCAGCAAACCAGGGACACCGTCCAGCTGAAAGCGACTGCTTACAGCACGGTGAACTCGCTGGTATTCCTGCCAGACGGCTATCGCGTATCGAAGATGGCCTACCCGGTCATCATCTACCTTCACGGTAAAAGCAAATCCGGGAACGATCTCGGAAAATTGCTGCTGGAAGGGATTCCTTACTGGCTCAACCGCGGTAAGAAAATAAGGGCCAAAAACCCGGCAGACGGAAAGTTCTACGACTTCATCGTCGTTTCTCCGCAGGCGCCCAGCTGGGGACTGAAGCCGGACGAGATCGAAAGGTTGCTGAACGATGTTTGCGCCAAATACCGCGTCGATCCCAGCCGCATTTACATGACCGGATATAGCGCCGGCGGATGGGCCACGGTAATGGCATTGACGGAAAAGCCCGCGCTTACCGCGAGATTCGCAGCCGTAGTTCCCATGTCGGTGTCTACCATCGACGATAAAAACCGGAAGAATTTCAAAATGGTCGCAGACGCCAAAGTGCATAGCTGGTACTTTGCGGGAGATCAGGAATTGCATTTCAAGGAAGACAGCCAGAAGTACGTAGACAGCACCAACAAGTACGGCCCCGGCCTGGCGAAGATGACGGTGGTGCCCGGATTCCGGCATCATTCCTGGATTTCGCTCTACGATCCGGCTAATAAACATGGTGTCGGTATGAACATCTATGAATGGATGCTCCAGTACCGCAAATAACTTACGTTAACCAGTAATGAAAGTATATTTTAAAAACCTCGACGCCATCCGCTTCATAGCCGCCCTGTTGGTTATTCTCCATCATGGGCAGTATTTCAAAACGGAAGAGGGCGTATCGTCCTGGTCATGGATGGACTATATGCTGAAAGATACGGGGCGTATGGGCGTGAACCTGTTTTTCGTGCTCAGCGGCTTCCTTATCAGTTACCTCCTTTTCAAAGAGAACAAGGAAAAGGGAAGTATCAATTTCAAGAATTTCTACATCCGCCGGATGCTCCGTATCTGGCCGTTGTACCTGGCGTACGGTATCGGCATGATCGTGCTGGCGCCCTGGGTCTTCTCGAAATTAGGGATCGATACCGGCATCGGGCTCGAAACCACGATCGTCAATCTCGTATTCCTGCTCCTTTTCGCCGTCAACATCCAGCTGGCCTTTTTCCCCTACAACAAAGGGATCGTGGAAATCACATGGTCCGTCTGCATCGAGGAACAGTTTTACCTGGTATGGCCATTGCTGGTAGCCGCGTTCCGCAATAAACTGAAAACGCTATTCGTGATTTTATTGTCTATCGGCTTTCTCAGTAAACTATTGTGCCTGGTGCTGCCCTATTTTTTCCCGGTAACCAGTTTGCAGTTGTTCGGTATCAATTACGTGCTGCTGTTCGACAAGCTGGAGCTTTTCGGTACCGGCATGTTCGCCGCCTGGCTGCTTTTCAACAGAGACCGCTTCCCCCGGTTCTTCCAGGCTGCGTTCTCCCCTGCCGTGCAATGGATGATGCTGCTGATCACGGCGCTGGTCGTGTTCGGCGTGGCACAGATCCCCGTGCTCAGCAAATATTATTTCGACCATTTTATTCATGCCTTCCTTTTCGGCTACCTCATGCTGCTGGCCGTTGCACCAAACAGCATCCTGCACCTGGAGCAACCCATCATGAAGTCTATGGGAAAAGTCAGCTACGGCATTTACCTGTTCCATACACCCGTGTGCCAACTCGTTATGATCGTATTTCTGAAGGTATTCGGCCAAACGCCGGGCATCCTTACCTGGGAGCTCCTTTATCCGCTCACCTGCGTGGGGCTCACCTGCGGGATCGCTTACCTGTCATATGAATGCTTCGAAAAATATTTCCTCCGGATCAAATCGCGTTACGCGGTGGTCCAGACACGCATATAAAGAAAATGCCCGGCTACTTGGCCGGGCATTTTTTTACAGCGGTAATGATTTCCCGCCTAGTATTTGGCTTTCATGATCTTGAAAGTTTCCTGGTGATACGGTCCCGCCTGCACCTGTACAACGTACATGCCGCCGGGGAATGATCCCATATCCACGAACTTCACCGCGCTGATGATGTTCCCGAACTGGTAAGTGCCCTGCAATCCGCCGGCAAGATTGAAAATCCGGAGGGTTACGGCCTGTTCGTCGGGCAGGTTGATCGATACGCGCAACTGGTCCTGCACGGGGTTCGGCGTCAGTTCCACTTTCACCCCGCCGTGTCCGTTATTTCCTTCGCGAACCGTCACGGTCATCTCATCCGAATCTTCACGGCCATTGGCATCGGTAACGGTCAGCCTGAAAACATACACACCGGCATAACGGAAGGCAACGAACGACTGTGCGGCCGTGGGCACGCTGATATGTACGCCGTCCGATCCACCGCTCACGAGCGTCCACTGGTATTTGCTGATGGAGCTGCCCGGGGCAGGACGGGATCCGCCGCCGCTGAGCGTTGCCACTGTTTCAGGGAGAATCACTTCCTCGTCGCGCCCGGCATCGGCTACCGGCGGTTTTGCCGGTTCCGGATTGACGGTGATGGTGACACGGTCTTTGGACGATGCGCCACGGTTATCCGTTACCGTTAGTTCGAAAATGTATGAACCGGCGATGGTTAATTGCTGAACGGAAGAGTTGGACTGGTTCGGCAGCGTGATCGTAGCCAGGGCTGGCCCGGAAACCTGCGCCCAGTGCCAGGTTGCGATGGAGCCATCGTCGTCGCGGGAAGCCTGGCCGTTGAGCGCGGCTGCGTTTTCAGGCAGTGTGATCTGCTGGTCGGCGCCTGCATTCGCTACGGGAGGAATGTTGGCGGCCGGGTTCACCTGTACGGTTACGGTCGCAGATGCGGAAAGCCCCTTGTCATCAGTTGCCGTGAGCCGGAAAGTGTACGTGCCTGTCTTTGTCAACTGGCGCACCGCAGTCACCGCAGATCCCTGTGAAGCGATCACGGCCGTAGAAGGCCCGGAAACCTGCGTCCAGGCGTATTTTGTGATATTACTGCCGTTCCCCGGTGTGGCGCTGCCTGTAAGTGTGGCGTTGGTTTCCGGTAAAACGATCGTTTGTGCGTTACCCGCATTCACCACCGGCGGCTCGTTCGCAGCGAGGACTTCCACATCAACCGTAGCGGTTGCGGTCAAGCCGTTGTTGTCTTTCACCGTCAGGCGGAACACATAAGTCCCGGCCTGGGTGAGACCGGAAACGCCGGTAGTGGCAGAACCGGCCGATGCCAGCGTTGCACTGCGCGGCCCTGAAACCTGCGCCCAGGCATAGGAAGCGATGCTGCTGCCGGATGCCGCTGTCCCGGAACCGGTTAAGGTAGTGTTGCTAACAGGAAGCGTGAGTTGCTGGGATCTGCCGGCATCGGCAACCGGCGGAACGTCGGCAGGAAGTACCTGCACGTTCGCGGTGGCTGAAGCAGACAGATTTTTATCGTCGGTTACGGTAAGCCGGAAAGTATAAGTGCCCGCAGTGCTCAGGCCGGTAATGCCGGTGGAAGCTGCGGAAGGATTTGAGATGTTTGCTGTTACCGGCCCGGCGGTTTGCGTCCAGGCGTACTTTGTAATGGTACTACCGGAAGCTGCGGTCCCTGATCCGTTCAGCGTCACGGAAGACGTGGGCAGGGCGATGCTTTTGTTGCCGCCGGCATCCGCAGTGGGCGCAATGTTCGCGGCATTAACCACGACGTCTGCTGTGGACGTACCGGTCAACCCCTTATCGTCGGTTACGGTAAGCCGGAACGTATAAGTGCCAGCAGTGCTCAGGCCGGTAATGCCGGTGGATGCCGCCGATGCGCTGGCGATGGTAGCTGTAACCGGACCTGCGGTTTGCGTCCAGGCGTATTTGGAGATGGTGCTCCCGGTTGCCGGCGTGCCGGTCCCGGTCAGCGTCACGGAAGACGTGGGCAGGGTTATGCTTTTGTCGCTGCCGGCATCCGCAGTGGGCGGAATGTTCGCGGCATTAACCACGACGTCTGCTGTGGACGTACCGGTCAACCCCTTATCGTCGGTTACGGTAAGCCGGAAAGTATAAATGCCCGCAGTGCTCAGGCCGGTAATGCCGGTGGAAGCCGCGGAAGCACTTGAAATGTTTGCTGTTACCGGACCTGCGGTTTGCGTCCAGGCGTATTTGGTGATGGTGCTCCCGGTTGCCGGCGTGCCGGTCCCGGTCAGCGTCACGGAAGACGTGGGCAGGGTTATGCTTTTATCGCTACCGGCATCCGCAGTGGGCGGAATGTTCTCGGCATCCACGACAACATTTGCAGTGGCGGTTCCGGTAAGACCTTTATCATCGGTCACTGTAAGTCGAAACGTATAAGTGCCCGCGGTGCTCAGTCCTGAAATGGCGGTGGAAGCTGCGGAGGCGCTCGCGATGGTAGCCGTAACCGGACCTGCGGTTTGCGTCCATGCGTATTTGGAGATAGTGCTCCCGGTTGCCGGCGTACCGGTCCCGGTCAGCGTCACGGAAGACGTGGGCAGGGTTATGCTTTTGTCGCCACCCGCTTCCGCCGTAGGCGCTACATATGCGGCCAGTATCACCACGTTCACGGTGGCGGATGCGGAAAGGCCCTTATCGTCGGTTACCGTCAGCCGGAAAGTATAGGTCCCGGTTGCGGACAGCCCCGTAAGTCCCGTGCTTGCAGAAGACGGGGCGGAAATGCCGGCTGTGGCCGGCCCGGCGGTCTGCTCCCAGGCGTAACTCTCTATTGTGCTGCCGCTGGCAGCGGTACCGCTGCCGGTAAGGGTAGCGGTTGTTTGCGGTAACCGGACGCTGATGGCGGTACCTGCATTGGCCGTTGGAGCGGTATATGCGGGCAGCACCGTAACCCGGACAACGTCTGAAGCGGAAGTGCCGCGGCTGTCTGTAGCTGTTAGGCGAAAGTCGTATGCGCCGGCAGCGGTAAGTCCGCTGAGGGCCGTATTCGCGGTGGCAGGTGTAGCAATGGTAGCGGTCACCGGTCCGGCGGTTTGCGTCCAGGCATAAGTGGAGATCGTAGCGCCGGCGGATGCGGTAGCCGTGCCGCTCAGGCTGGATGTAGTGGCCGGCAGCCGGATGGATTTATCGGTGCCTGCATTTACCGTGGGCGGCGTTGCGGCGTCTTCCACCGTAACAGTTACCTGCGCGGTGGCGCGTGCGCCTTTATCGTCTGTCACTGCGAGCTGAAAAACATAGCTCCCGGCTTTGGTGAGGCCGGTAACTGCGGTCTTTGCCGCAGCTGCGGAAGCAATGGCAGGAGTTGCCGGACCGGACACGAACGTCCAGGCGTAAGCGGCAATTCTACCATCCGCATCTGTAGAACCGGAGCCGTCAAGATTGGCGGTGCTGGTGGGCAGGGTGATCGTCATGGCGCTCCCGGCGTTGGCTACCGGAGGCTTGTTCGCCGCGGCGGTCGAATATTCATCTGCGCCGGCGTCGAACGCTGCGCCCTGGGGGCGCGCCTGTCCGTCGAAATCGTAATTGTAATATGTCGTGAAATCAAGCCCCTTGTCGATCGCGATGGAGCTGGACGTAATATGAAAATCCTTTCCGGCCGCATTTACGAAACCGGCGGCGTTAATGTCCTGACCGGTTACGTTGGCTGTGGTCAGCGCATCGATGCCTTTCTGCACGGCAACATGGGCAGCGGAGCCGGTATTGATTACGAGGTTGCCCTGGATAATGTTCCCGGTGCTGATCGTGCCGAAAGAATTCAACACACGGATCCCGTCGCGGGCCGAATTTACGACCGTATTGTTGAGGATATATACCTGCAGCGGTTTGAAGTTATTATCGGTGGGGCGGTCGTCCACAAACAGCGCGTCCTGCCCTGCCGCCGTTCCGTCATAACCCGCATCGGCGATGATATTGTTGTATACGAGGCAGCGCCCCACGCCGAACACTTCCAGCGCGTTGCCTGTTCCCTTGATGATCTTGTTGTTATACACCTTACCGTTGCTTTCACCGCCGAGGATGATCCCTGCCTGCTGGCTTCCCTTGTTCACCGTACCGAAATTGTACACGCTGTTGTTGTAAATCTCCACGTTCTCCGGAGCCGACGCTACCTGGATACCGTCCCAGCCGGTGTTTTCGGTGATGTTGTTATAGACTTTCAGGTTGTAGATGCGGGGGGGCAGGAGATTTTTCATCACGCCGTCGCAAAGGGTTTCGGTGCCGTTGGGCGCGGTGTTCCCGATATACATCCCTTCACCCAGCACGTCGTGGATATAGATATCGTGGATGATCACATTGCGGATCGCGAAGTTCGGGTACTGGTTCATGGGGTCGCAGTCGGGATTGACTTTCGCCATGAGCCCCGCTTCGGAACCGGTGATCTCGATTCGCTCGGCTTCATAGTCGGTACAGCCTTTCCCCATGGCAAGCCCGGTACTGAGGCGTTTGCTGACGCCGTCTATCCGGAAACCGTATTTGTCGACGCTTCCGGAGCCGGTAATTTTGAAATACTTGACGTTGTTGAAGATCAGGCCGTAGTTACCGCCGTCGCCTACGCGCACCTGGCCGCCGCAGTTGATGAACACGATGGGTTTGGTGGCTGATCCGGTAAAGTTATAGAACTGGATATAGGCATAATTCCCGGCTTTGACACAAACCGTATCGCCGGGCTGGACATTGTAGTTATCGCCGTTGATATAAGCACCGCCGTCCGCTCCTGGTGTGATCACGACTTTACAGTTGGCACAGTCGGCACCGGTAGATGCGGCATTTACGGTTACGTTGGCATAGGCTATGCTCGTTTGTCCGGTAGCGTTAGTAACGGTCAGCGAAAACACATACTTGCCGGCCAGCAGTTGGCTAACGGTCGCTTTTGCGCTGGTGCCGCCTGCGATGGCGGCGGTTCCGGGCCCGGAAACCTGTTTCCAGGTGTAATTGGCGATGGTGCTTCCCGGCGCAGTGGAACCGGATCCGTCGAGCTGCACGGAGGCGGCGGGAAGGGTCAGCGTTACGTTGCCGTTTTTCACGTCCGCTACGGGCGGGGTGGCCGGTGGCGGCTCTTCGGTGGAGCCTCCCCTTTTATATTGCAGCATCCATTCATAGATGTTCTGCGTTTGATAGGTGTGTTCGGTATTGTAGGCCTTGTCCCAGACGCCGCTGTCGTGCCCGCCCTGGAAGGTCGTGGCTTTCGGTTTTACGGCCGGGTTGCAGGCGGTCATGCGGGCGGTGTAATCGACCTGGTATTTCAGGAATCCGTCGTCCGTTCCGCAAAGCATCCAAACCGCCAGGTTGCTGGCGGCTACGTTGCAAAGTCCGGGGATTTTGACGTCGTCGATCGGGGCGGAAGAAACGGGCACGACGGCGGCGAGATTGTCGGAGAATTCCTTCCCGGAAGCCACGTAGTTCAATACGCCGTACCCCCCGGCGCTGAGGCCTGTGAGGTAAATCCTGGACGCATCTACCCGGTACAGCCGCTTCATCTCCTCGATGAGCTTCTGTATCGTTTGCTGGTTGGCCCAGCCCCCCACGATTTGCGGAGAAACGGTAATGAATTTGAAAAGCTTACCGCCTACGGTGTATTGCATTTTCGCACCGTTGGCAATCATTTTTGGAACGCCGTGCCGCAAAACATCATTGATGTTGCCGCCTTCCCCGACGCCATGAATAAAAATCAGCAAAGGATATTGCTGGGTAGTCTGTCCGTAATCGTCCGGCAAGTGCAGCCACGCGTTCAGCGTAGAAGAACTGTTCATCGTAACGGCGATCTTTGTTTGATCGCCCTGACTGAATGCCCGCCGGGGCATTACTAGCATGATAGCACAGATACAGATACAGGCACTTAATCGCGCAAATCCAGTTTTCAGGTTCCTCAAGGTGGTCAAAATTTTAAAAATTCATGAATACAAGTAGGGCACCACACAAGACAGTTCTTAATAGATATAAAAATAGGCTCAGCAAAAATAGCTAGAATTCAATGAGGGGGTTAAAAAATACATATATTAATTATTAAATAATTCATAAATAATTTATACATGTACAGAATTAAATATCATTATTTTGAATCATTTTTGAATTGTCATCATTAACAAAAAATGGCATTGTCAGCTACGCGTGACAAGATTTCGGCCGGAAGCCTTCCGCAACGCCTCCAAAAGCAGGATCCCTTTGACGCAATCCCCGATCGGAATATCGGGCCGCTCACTGTTGAACCGCTGCAAAATTCGCGGGTCAATGTCGGCCCGGTGGTTCGCCGTCCCGAAAATGAGGTCAACCGCCCCTTCTCCCTCTAAAACCCGGCTGAAAAATGCGCGGGACACCCCTTCGTCTGAATGCGGGAAGGCGAATGCGCGTTCCTTCACCCCGAATCGCCCGCACACTGCATCTACAGACCCCAACGTCTGGGCCACCTGCTCATCCAGCGTAAGCTCCTGGTAATAAGGGTGTTCCATGCTATGCCCGCCGAGCGAAAACCCCGCGCGCACGAGCCCTTCCACCTCCCCCTGATCCATATAAGGCCGTTCTTTCGCGAAAATCCCGTCAAAATCAAGCCCGAACAGCCCGCCCAGTTCATCGGCCAATGCGCGCCGCCGCCAACCGACCCCCTGGATCGCAGCTTCAAGTGCCTCCTCCCTGGCGCCGAGCAGCTCCGCAGCCGCTTTCCGCGCGATGGCCGGTACAGAACCGGAGCGCAGGGCGTGCAGCATCAGCCCCAGTTTAAACCGGTAAAAATGTGTTTTGTTACCCAGATAAGCCGGATTGAGAAAAAATACGGCCGGCACACCTTTGGCCGACAACATCGGCGCCACGATCTCCGCGATCTCCCGCAATCCATCGTCGAACGTCAACAGGAAAGCATCCTTCGGCAAGGGATCCCCGCTTTTCATCGCGTTCACCGCTTCACCCAGCGTTACCGGCCTGAAATGCCGCAGCAGGTAATCCAGGTCCCGGGCAAATGCCTTCCGGTCCTTAAAAGGGTAAATAGGCGATATATAAGGTACTTCCCGATCGGACACGAGGTGCTGGTACGGGAGTAGCAGCGGGCGGGCAGCGGCCTTTTGCAGGAATGAAACGGGCGTCAGGCTGGCCGCACGGTAGAATAATTGCTTGGCGATAGACATGAATGGGGAATTGGACGGGATAAAGATAAAAAAAGGAGACCGTTCAGGCCTCCTCTTTTAATGATATATGGTACCGGAAAATCAGATACCGAAAGCGGCTTTCACTTTCTCAACGTAGTCGAGTTTTTCCCAGGTGAACAGCTCCACTTCTACTTGCTTTTCGTTTTTCTTGCCGCGGTTGAACACTTTGGTCACGACTTTATTGTCGCGGCCCATGTGGCCATATGCAGCGGTTTCGCCGTAGATCGGGCTGCGCAGTTTGAGGCGTTGCTCGATGGCGTACGGACGGAGATCGAAGATTTCTTCCACTTTCCGGGCGATTTCGCCGTCGTTCAGGCCCACTTTCGCAGTGCCGTAAGTATCAACGAATACGCCGCAGGGCTTGGCCACGCCAATGGCGTAGGAAACCTGAACCAGTACTTCGTCGCACACGCCGGCTGCCACGAGGTTCTTGGCGATGTGACGGGTGGCGTAGGCCGCAGAACGGTCTACCTTGGAAGGATCTTTACCGGAGAATGCACCGCCACCGTGAGCGCCCTTGCCACCGTAGGTGTCTACGATGATCTTGCGTCCGGTGAGACCGGTATCGCCGTGCGGACCGCCGATCACGAATTTGCCGGTGGGGTTGATGTGGTAAGTGATCTTATCGTTGAACAAAGCCTGCAGTTCCGGCTTGAGTTTGGCTTTCACGCGCGGAATGAGGATGTTGATCATGTCTGCTTTGATCTTGGCCAGCATTTCCTGGTCTTTCCCGAAATCATCATGCTGGGTAGAGATCACGATGGTGTCGATACGGATGGGCTGGTTGTCGTCCGAATACTCGATCGTTACCTGGCTCTTCGCGTCGGGGCGGAGATAAGCAACGTCCTTTCCTTCGCGGCGGAGCGCAGCCAGCTCGATGAGGAGCTTATGGGCCAGGTCCAGCGCCAGGGGCATGTAGTTTTCGGTTTCACGGGTGGCATAGCCAAACATCATACCCTGGTCGCCCGCGCCCTGTTCTTCGGGTTGGGAGCGGTCTACACCCTGGTTGATGTCGGGAGATTGTTCGTGAATGGCGGAAAAGATACCGCAGGAATTGGCTTCGAACATGTATTCGCTCTTGGTGTACCCGATCTTGCGGATCACTTCGCGGGCGATGTCCTGTACGTCGAGGTAAGCTTCGGATTTAACTTCTCCCGCCAGCACTACCTGCCCGGTAGTAACCAGGGTTTCACAAGCTACTTTGGAGTTGAGGTCATATGCGAGAAAGTTATCGATGAGCGCGTCCGAGATCTGGTCGGCGACCTTGTCAGGATGCCCTTCCGATACGGATTCCGATGTAAATAAGTAAGGCATGAGTGCTAAGATTATAATTCTGTATAAATGATCCTGAGTTTGACGTTGGCCGGGGGCGTTGCACTGCCGCCGCCCGCTTTGAGGCGCGGGAGGTCGATCATCCTGCTGGACCAGCCTTCCAATCTGAGCACCGAGTTTTCAATCTTCTTCTGCTGGGCAAGCTGCAAATGCCGTGCAATATTAAATTTATATTGGACAACTTTATAGGGGCCAAGATCACTAATGACAGTTTTATTACCTCCGAAATACGCGAGCTCCGGCGATTGCGGATTACCGTAATCGAAGAGGAAGGAAAGGCTGTCGTGCGTAATGTACCTGCGCAACATCAGGCGCGAAGGCTCGGTGAAAAGATCGTCCCGTCCGGCGGAGCCGCTGTTGATTTCCGTGATCACCAGTTCGGCTTTATTGATCACGGCATTCGGTATTTCAGCGATCTCGGGAAGGGTGATGTTACTGTAAATGCCGGGCGCTTCCTGGATGTACAGGATATTGTCGCCCGCGGGGTTGTTCGTGTTCAGCAAGTTCGCCACTTCGGTGCCCGTGTAGTTGCGCACGAAATAGTTGGCGTGGGCGCTGCCATATGCGTCGAACTTGAAGTTGGCCGTGAGGGAATCCTTTTCGGAGTTCTTATAATATACCGTGATGCGGGTATCGCCACTGTTCAGGTTGGTATACAGCATGGTGTTGGCGCCCATGGTGGTGTCGGGCACGATGGCCAGGCCGTTGAGCCAGACGCGGAATGCGCTGTCGTTCTTGAATGCGCCGTCTGCCCGCTGCTGAAACAGTTCCTGGCCGAAAGCGGCGGAAAGGGGGATGCGGAGCTGCGGCGCGTATTTTACACCGTAAATGGACAATGAATCTTTCGGATATACCGGGTAGATCGTCGAAGTCCCTACTTTCTTGGACGGATCGTAGGAACGGGGTTGGGTGTAGAGGTAATTGGTGTCGATCTTGAAGTTAGTCTCGTTCATCCGGTAAACATCCACTTTGAAGCCGGCATTGGCGCCGTACCAGGTGGTGTCGCAACCGATGTAGAGCACGACCGAATCGAGGACCCAGCCGGTGCCTTCGAACGTGAATTCCGATTTGGGGAGGGCGAGCTGCGTATAGAGGAAGCCGTGCGATTTACCGAAGATCGGGTCTCCCCCGATGGTCCCCAGCACGCCGGTGTAATATCCACCGCCGGTCCTGATGCTGGAGTCTGTCCGGAAAATGTTGTGCGTCTTCAGGTTATTGATGGTGGTGTCTTTTACGACAACCTTGTCTGAGCCGGGGATGAGTTCCTTGCCGAGGACGGTAGCCTCGTTACAGCCTGTAAAAGCATAAAGGGCGGCGAGGCAGGTGGCGGCGAAGCCCAGGGTCCTGAATTGAATCTTCACGTAATTGGTTTGTTCGGTTTGTTGACTAACTAGATAGAAAAACTAAAAATAGAAAGTTTGCCTGTATAACGGGCATGCCGTCAGCAGTTTTAACTTTTCATTTTTAATTTTTCCCGGACTTATTTTACGCCTAACAGCTGATGGTATAACTGGAGATAGTCCACCAGGTCTTCGTTTTCCTTCTTGTAAGGCAGGATGATCTTGCCTTTTTCCGCCTTCACCTCGTCCAACGTCTTTTTATCGACCTTCTCCCCTGCCAGCACCACGGCGTCGGCGAATTTGGCGGCACCCCGGTTCAGGGCCGAATTGGTTCCGTCTTTATACAATTCCAGGTCTTTTTCCTTGATCTGGTTGCTGATGATCGCTTTTTTGATGAAGGTAGCGCCCAGTTTATCCTTGAAGCTGTTGGGCTCCATGGAGAATACCGTTTTGGTCTGTGCGAAGACCGGCTCCTTCTTATAGGCTGTTTTCAGGTAAACGGGGATGAGCGAAGTCATCCACCCACTGCAATGGATAATATCCGGCGGCCATCCGAATTTCTTCACGGTTTCCAGGGCGCCTTTGCAGAAAAACACCATCCGGGCCGCGTTGTCATCGTAGAATGTACCGTCGTCATCCGCGAAAACGCCTTTCCGCTTGAAATAATCTTCATTGTCCAGGAAGTAAACCTGCAGGCGCGCGTTCGGAAGCGAAGCCACCTTGATGATCAGCGGGTAGTCATCTCCATCGATTACGATGTTGATGCCTGACAATCTTACCACTTCATGTAATCTGTGCCTCCGTTCGTTGATATTCCCAAACCTCGGCATGATAACCCTCACTTCCAGGCCCGCCTCATTCGACTTGATCGCCATCTTATTGACCATGTTCGCATACTCTGTCAAATCCAGATAAGGCGACATTTCCTGGGCAATAAAAAGAATTCTTTTCTTTGTGGACATTTATTGCTGATTATTAATGCAGTTATTTTTAATTTGGCTTGCAAAACTACGAAATTTTTAGGTAATACTGGCCAAATTGTCACTTTTAACATCCTTTTAAGCAAAGGTTTATGTATTTATTCAAGCGGGCAGCGGATCTCCGGGAGGCGCTGGGACAGGAAAAAAAGGCAGGAAGACGCATCGGGTTCGCCCCCACCATGGGCGCCCTCCATCAAGGGCACATCTCACTCGTCCAGGCCGCAAAACAACAGTCAGACATCGTGGTAGCGAGCATTTTCGTCAACCCGACTCAGTTCAACGATCCGAAAGACTTCGAAAAATACCCCTCCACCCTTCAGCAAGACATTCTCCTCCTCACCGCCGCCGGGGCCGATTATCTTTTTCTGCCCTCCGTGACGGAAATGTACCCCGAAGGCGTGAACGGATCCCATCCCCATTACGATTTCGGGTATATCGAATCCGTGCTCGAAGGCGCCTCCCGCCCGGGGCACTTCCAGGGCGTAGGCATCATCGTGCATAAATTACTGGACGCTGTGGGGCCCGACGACCTGTTCATGGGACAGAAAGACTTTCAACAATGCATGATTATCAAACGTTTACTGGAGATCACCGGAAGTATGGCTACATTATATATATGCCCCACCCTCCGCGAACCCGACGGCCTGGCCATGAGCAGCCGCAATATGCGCCTCTCGCCGGAACAGCGGGTTACGGCCGTGGAGATCAGCCGGACGTTGCAATGGGTAAAAGACAACCTGCATAACCGCCCTTTCCCCGAACTGCGGTCGGAAGGCCTGGCCCGGCTCGAAAAGGCCGGTTTTGAACCGGATTACCTGCAACTGGCCTCCGGCTCCGACCTCCGCTTGCTGGAGGCCCCGGAAGACGGGCCCATGGCAATCCTGGTGGCAGCCAGGCTGGGAGATATCAGGCTGATAGATAATATGACGGCCGGGGCCTAGGTTATTTCCCGGAAATTCCTCTACCTTTGCGGACTACACCAGAAATATGCTGATCGAAGTATTAAAATCGAAGATTCACCGCGCGGTTATCACGGAAGCCAATTTGAACTACGTGGGCAGCATCACCATCGATGAAGATCTGATGGATGCCGCCAACCTGATCGCCAATGAGAAAGTTCAGGTCGTAAACGTCAACAACGGCGAGCGCCTCGAAACGTATATTATCAAGGGCAAACGCGGCTCCGGCGTGGTTTGTATGAACGGTCCGGCCGCGCGCCTGGTAGCCGTGGGCGATATCGTCATCATCATTTCATACGCCACCCTCGATTTCGAGGAAGCCAAAAAATTCACGCCTATCGCCGTTTTTCCGAAAGAAGGCAATAAATTATAGTCCGTAACCCGCACATTCTCCCCGTTATTATGCCGAAAACGCTCAAAACCATCCTGCAGTTCGCTGTTTTTCTCGGGCTGGGCATATTAATCATCTGGTGGACGGTGCGGGGTTTCACGCCGCAGCAGATATCGGAGATCAAAAGCGCCATGCGCCATGGCAATTACTGGCTCCTTATCCCGACCATGATCCTGGGCATCGGCAGCCATTGGGTGCGCGCCATCCGCTGG
Organism: Chitinophaga rhizosphaerae; assembly: GCF_003958645.1. GTDB lineage: Bacteria > Bacteroidota > Bacteroidia > Chitinophagales > Chitinophagaceae > Chitinophaga > Chitinophaga rhizosphaerae. Next base: position 359,161 of record NZ_RXLO01000001.1, on the reverse strand, counting down.
CGGCTCCTCTTTTCCCCGCTCGGCTACGAACCCAAAAAACTCAATACCTTTTTCGCCGTCATGATCGGCTACCTCCTCAACCTGGCCGTTCCCCGGCTGGGTGAAGTTGCGCGTTGCGGCGTGTTGTCGCGCTACGAGAAAATTCCCGTAGACCGGCTCGTGGGCACCATGATCGCCGAGCGCGCCATCGATCTGCTTTGCCTCGTCTTGCTGCTGACCGTAACCGTGCTCATCCAGGTGGATGTGGTAGGCGCTTTCGTGAGCCAGTACATCTGGACGCCGCTGTCCGCCAAGTTCACCGGGGTACCGGTGCTGACCTGGGGGATCATCGTGGCGGGGGGATTGCTCTTCGTAATGTTGGCAACCTGGTTGCTGCGCCGTTTCAAATCCACCAAAGCGGGCATTTCTTTCCGTAACCTCCTCCGCGGCATCGTGGAAGGCATCCTTTCCGTCGGCAAACTGCGCGATAAAGGCTGGTTCCTGTTTTATACGCTGCTGATGTGGGCGCTGTATTTTTCGCAGGTCTACATCGCCTTCTGGTGCATGGAGGAAACGGCAGGCCTCGGCGCGAAAGCCGCCATGTCTATCCTCGCCTTCGGCAGCATCGGCATGATCGCCACGCAGGGCGGTATCGGCGCATATCAATACATCGTGCAGCAAATCCTTGTACTGTACGGCATTTCCGCCACCATCGGCTTCGCATTCGGATGGATCATCTGGCTCGCGCAAACGGCCCTGATGCTCGTGCTCGGATTCGGGAGCCTCGCCGCCATCCCGCTCTTCAACAAGAAACCCGCGGATGCGCCGCAGCCCTGATTTTCAACACCGGGAAATCACCTTCCGCACTTCATATCATTGACGGGTTATGAAGCCGCATCCCTGTTGCACGGCATGCACCTTGCCCCTGAATGCTTTCTTTTGCGCAACAAAAGAGGCTGAAAATCCGTAATTTAATGGTAAGTTAACACGGCACGGACACCCGGCGACCGGGTTTTCCTCATTTTTGCGATCATAATTTTCCTGGCCTCGCCAACGCTCCAAAAAATCATGTGCATCTATGAGAACGGACTCGACAGCCGCCGCAGTATTACCGGCGCCCCTTAAACATAAACCGGTGAAGAAGACGACGAAATTGAAATCGGTCCTTACGAAAAAGAAGACCATCATAAGGGACATCAGCTGGCTTTCCTTCAACGCCAGGGTATTACAGGAAGCGGCAGACACAACAGTGCCGCTATATGAAAGGATCCGCTTCCTTGGTATATTCTCCAACAACCTCGACGAGTTTTTCCGCGTACGTGTAGCCACCCTCAAGCGTATGGTGGCCTTCGGCCGCAGCGCCCGCATGCACCTGGAAGAAAATCCCGAACTCATCCTCGAAGAAATCCAGGCAACCGTCATTTCCCAGCAACAGGAATTCGACCGTATCTGGAAAGAGATCGAAGAAGAACTGAAAAACGAACATATTTTCATCCGGACGGAAAAGCACCTCAACCGGGAACAACAGAAATTCGTCCAGAATTATTTCAACGATCATGTGCGGACCAACATCATTCCCCTTATGATCGAATCCATCCCCAACCTGCCCTACCTGCGCGATAAATCCATCTACCTCGCCGTGGTTCTGGCCAAGGAGGATAATTCCGTCCGGCAGACGTATGCCCTCATCGAAATCCCCACCACCGTGCTCCCCCGCTTCCTCATCCTGCCCAGCAAGGAAGGCGAGCACGATATCATGCTGATGGAGGACGTCATCCGCTTCAACCTGCCGCATGTATTCTCGTATTTCGGGTACGACAAATTCAGTTCTTCGATCATTAAAGTAACGCGCGACGCGGAGCTCGATATCGACAACGACATCGCCACTTCCCTCATCCACCAGCTCGAAAAAGGCATCAAGGCCCGCCGGAAAGGCAAGCCCGTCCGCTTCATCTACGATAGCCAGATCGACCCCTACCTCCTCGAATTCCTCATCCGCCGGCTGGGCCTTTCCCGGAAAGACAACCTCCTGCCCGGCGGGCGTATCCATAATTTCAAAGACTTCATGGATTTCCCCGACGAAGTCTTTACCCGCGAGCGCATGCGCCGCAAAACCCTCATCCATCCTCTGTTCCAGAACGTTCCGAGCGTGATGAGCGTTATCCGCGAGCAGGACGTGATGCTCCATACGCCCTATCATTCCTTCGACACCATCATCGACCTCCTCCGCGAATCCGCCATGGACCCGCAGGTGACCACTATCAAGATCACCGCTTACCGCCTGGCCCGGAACAGCCGCATCATCAATGCCCTCATCAACGCCGTGCGCAACGGCAAACAGGTAGTGGTAGTGCTGGAACTGCGGGCCCGGTTCGATGAAGAGGCCAACCTGAAGTGGAAGGAAAGGCTGGAGGAAGAAGGCGTGAAAGTGCTGTACGGCGTTCCGGGGATGAAAGTGCACGCCAAAATCTGCGTCATCAAGAAGCGCAACGGCAACTCCACCGTGCAATACGGTTTCGTGAGCACGGGCAACCTCAACGAGCGCACGGCCAAAGTGTATGGCGATCATTGCCTGCTGACGAGCGACAGGGGCATCCTGGCAGATATCAACCGGATATTCCGCTACCTGGAAAGCCCGCGGCACGATGAAAAAATCCTCCAGCAATGTAAAACCCTGCTGGTAAGCCCGCATAACATGCGCAAATCGTTCCTCCGCATGATCGACAGGGAAATCCGCAACGCGCGCAGTAAAAAAGCGTCTGGCATCATGCTGAAGATGAATTCCCTGTCGGACGAGATCATGATCGATAAGCTGTACGAGGCCGCCAGGGCGGGTGTGGAAGTGAAACTGATCATCCGCGGCATCTGTTGCGCCTATACTTCGAACAAGAAATGGAAGAAAGATATCGAGGCCATCAGTATTGTGGACGAGTACCTCGAGCACGCGCGGGTTTTCGTTTTCCATAACAGCGGGCAGGAAAAGGTTTTCATTGCTTCGTCTGACTGGATGGTCCGCAACCTCGATCACCGCGTGGAAGCCGCGGCGGAGATCCTGGACCCCGTGATCCGGCAGGAATTGATCGAGATATTGAACATACAGCTGTTGAGCAACGTGAAGGTCAGGATCCTGGACAATGAGCAGCGGAACGCCTATAAACACTCGCCGGGCCGGAAGGTCCGGGCGCAGCTGGAAATTTTCAAATACCTGCACGACAAGTCGTATAATTAATGCCGGAATCGTGGAAATCCATGTGTTTTAATATCTTTGACGCATCGGTACACCAAAACCGGAATATGACGGAATGAAGCTTGCAGCTATAGACATCGGATCGAACGCGGCGCGCCTCCTCATCACGGAAGCGTCGCCCAAGGCGAACGGAGAAATGGATTTCACGAAAGTCAACCTCGTGCGCGTGCCCCTCCGGCTGGGCATGGACGTTTTTGCGACGGGGGCCATCTCTGAAAAGAGGGCCGAAAGCTTCGTCAACACCATCAAAGCCTATAAGCTGCTGCTCGACGTTTACGAGGTCAAATACCTCAAAACGGCCGCCACTTCCGCCATGCGCGATGCGGCCAACGGCGCGCAGATACTCGAGCGCGTGAAGCTGGAGACCGGCATGGAGATCAAGGTGATCACCGGGCAGGAAGAAGCCAATTTCATTTACGAGAACCACATCGCCGAAAACCTCGACAAAACCCGGGGGTATCTCTATATCGACGTGGGCGGCGGCAGTACCGAAATGACGTTTTTCAAGGGGAACAGCCTCGTTTTCAAGGAATCGTTCAACATCGGCACCATCCGCCTGCTGCAGGGGAAAGTGGAGGAAAAGCACTGGCAGCAGATGAAAGACTTCCTCCGGCAAAACCTCAAAAATTTCGGACAGCTCGTGGCCATCGGCTCGGGCGGAAACATCAACAAAGTATTTTCCCTCTCCAAAAAGAAAGAAGGAAAACCGCTCACGCTGGACCTGCTGAAGGATTACTACAAGGAATTCAGCAGTTTTTCGGTGGAAGAGCGTATCCATCTTTATAATCTCCGCGAAGATCGTGCAGACGTGATCGTGCCGGCGTTGCAGATATACGTGAACGTGATGCGGTGGACGGACATCCAGGAGATCTACGTGCCCAAGATCGGCCTGGCCGACGGGCTCGTGCGCGCCCTCTACAAGGAGATTTCCGCACTGGCCCGACCGTAGATCAAAAAAATGTAGGCAAATCCGGTAAATATTCCAAACTTTGTGCCGCTTCGGGCATTGGGCCCGGTGTAAATACGTAATGCAATGTCTGCTGTAAACAAAGAAATCAAACGCATCACGACGCATGTGCTGCAAAAGATGAAGACGGACGGAGAAAAGATTTCCATGCTGACCGCTTATGACTTTTCCATGGCCCGCATCTTTGACGACGCGGGCATCGACATCCTGCTGGTAGGCGATTCCGCTTCCAACGTGATGGCCGGTCATGAAACCACGCTCCCCATTACCCTCGACCAGATGATTTACCATGCCGCCTCGGTAGTGCGCGCCATCAAGCGCAGCTTCGTAGTGGTAGACCTCCCCTTCGGTTCTTACCAGGGCAACTCGAAAGAAGCGCTCGTTTCCACTATCCGGATCATGAAAGAAACCGGTGCGCATGGTGTGAAGATCGAAGGCGGTGAAGAGATCATCGAGTCCGTGAAAAGGATCATCAGCGCCGGGGTACCCGTTATGGGGCACCTGGGCCTCACGCCCCAGAGCATCTATAAATTCGGCACCTATGCCGTAAGGGCTACAGACGATGCCGAAGCCGAAAAGCTCATCCGCGACGCGCAACTGCTCCAGGAAGCCGGCGCATTCGCCATCGTACTGGAAAAAATCCCCGCCCAACTGGGCAAACGCGTAGCCGAAGCGCTCACCATTCCCACGATCGGTATCGGCGCGGGCAAATATGTTGACGGTCAGGTACTCGTAATGCACGATATGCTCGGTATCAACAAGGAGTTCAAACCCCGCTTCCTCCGCCGCTACCTCGACCTGTACGACCAGATCCTGGGCGCCACCAAACAGTACATTACCGACGTGAAAGGGAAGGATTTTCCCAACGACAACGAACAATACTAAGGCCGTGCGCTTTTTCGAACAAAGAGTGGCCCCTCCGCAGGAGGGGCTTTTTTTATGCACTAGCCCCAAATTCCACCGCTTTCGTTATATTCGCTTTCGTGAACGCCATGATCAACATACAACTTTCCCTGCTTTCGTACCTGCGCAGCACCTGCTCGCACGTGCCATGATCCCGGCGACCGACCCCGCCAACCGCATTCACCAAAACTTTTTACAAAATCTAAGCTGATGACAACGCTGGAAACAGTATTGAACGGACTCATGAGCCGTTACCAGGAACGCGTTCCCGACGTGGGCGCCATTATCAGGGCCATGGTCCGTGAAGGGATTATCGCCAAAGCCACCGATATCGAAAACGATCACATCGCTTTCCGGACCCTCGGCGTGCCGCACCTCGGTATCCGGTCCCTCGAAAAGATTTTCCTCCATTACGGCTACCGGAAAATGGATTTCTACAACTTCCCGGAAAAGAAACTCGACGCATACTGGTATGCGCCGCCGTCCGATAAATTGCCCCGGATCTTCATCTCCGAGCTCCGCGTGAAAGACCTTTCTGAAAAGGCACAGCAAACCATCCACAGCTATACCGACGAAGTAACTTCCGACCCGGTAGACGCGCTGGACCTCGACGATGGTGAAGCCGTGGACCATTTCCTCCATTCCGGCCTCTGGCGCACGCCTACCCTCTCCGATTACCTGCTGCTCGGCGCGGAAAGTGAATACGCGGCCTGGGTGATCTACAATCGCTATTATCTCAACCATTTTACTGTCAGCGTCCACAACCTGCCTCCCGGATACAATACCATCGCGGATTTCAATGACTTCCTGGAAAGGGAAGGCTTCCGGCTCAATGATTCCGGCGGTAAGATCAAAACCAGTCCGGACAAGGGTTTACTGCAAAGCAGCACCGTTGCGCGTATGATCGAAGCGGAATTCGACGGCGGCGAGAAAAAGGAGATCGCGGGATCGTACGTGGAGTTCGCGGAAAGAAGAGTGCTACCGGAATTTGCCGGCCTCGCGCCCGCGGATATCCGCAGGCAGCACCGGCGCGAAGGTTTCGAAGCCAACAACGCAGACAAAATATTCGAAAGCACCTATTCGGCGCAAACGGGCAAGAAGGATTGACGGGCGGTCAGTGCGGCAGGCGGTCTTTCAGTTTGCCGTACACCCAGGTGCCCGCAATGGCGCTCAGCAGCGTGATGACCACCACGGTAAAACCGCTCCCGATCTGGGCGAAAATCGGTCCCGGACAGGCGCCGGTAACAGCCCAGCCCAGGCCGAAGAGCAGCCCGCCGATGACGGTGCCCTTTGTGAACGGCTTTTTCCGGACAACGATCTCCTCCCCGCTCATGCTGCGCCAGCCCATTGTACGGATGAGCAATACGCCCAGCATGGCCGTGGCGATCGCCGAGCCGATCACGCCGTACATGTGGAAGGATTCCAGCCGGAACATCTCCTGGATACGAAACCAGGAAATAACTTCCGCTTTGGCGAGGATAATGCCGAAAAGGATGCCGGCGATACCGAATTTCAGGTTTTTCATAAGAGCAGCCAGCGCATGAGAGGTGGAAGAATGAGGTGCGTCATCGCGAAGCCGCCGGCCATAAAGCAGATGGTAGCTACGAGCGACGGCCATTGCAGGGTGGAAATGCCGTAGATGGAATGGCCGGACGTGCAACCGCCGGCGTACCGGGTACCGAAACCAACGAGGAAGCCGCCGGCAACGAAGAACAGCAGGCCGATGCCGTTAAAGGCATTGCCCCAATTGAAAATATCGCCAGGCAGTAATTCATCGAACTCCTGCACCCCATTGGCCTTCAGGGCCGAAATGGTGGAGGGGTTCAGGGCCACCGGCTCGCCGTTGCCGAGAAACAGCAGCACCAGCAGGGCGCCCAGGGCAATACCGCCGGCGAACCAGAGATTCCAGCTTTCTTTTTTCCAGTCATACTGAAAAAACGGAATTTTGCCGGGAAGACAGGCCGCACAGATGTGCCGGAGCGACGACGAGATGCCCAGCGCCTTGTTGCCGATCAGCATCAGCAGCGGAACAGACAGGCCGATGAGCGGTCCGGCAACGTACCACGGCCAGGGAGACTTTAAAAAGTTCATGAACGAAATTTACAAAAAACACAAGCAAGATGGAGCAGATACTGCAACAATTCGGTATCGCCGGCAGTAACAGCGGCGTATCCACCGGCAGCAAAATATTGAAAGCCAATGGTACGGAGATAACCTCCCATTCGCCGGTAGACGGAAAATCGATCGCCAGCGTGACATGCGCTTCGCGGGAGAATTATGACGAAGTAATCAAAACCGCCCAATCGGCCTATGAAGCCTGGCGCATGTGGCCGGCGCCCCGCCGCGGCGAGGTGGTACGGCAGGTAGGCGAAGCCCTGCGCGCCAACAAGGAAGCCCTGGGCCGCCTCGTTTCCTACGAAATGGGCAAAAGCCTCCAGGAAGGATATGGCGAAGTGCAGGAGATGATCGACATCTGCGATTTCGCGGTGGGCCTCAGCCGCCAGTTGCACGGGCTGACCATGCACTCCGAGCGCCCTGGCCACCGGATGTACGAACAATGGCATCCCCTGGGCATCGTAGGTATTATTTCCGCCTTCAACTTCCCGGTAGCGGTGTGGAGCTGGAACGCCATGCTCGCGTGGGTTTGCGGCGACGTCTGCATCTGGAAGCCTTCCGAAAAAACGCCCCTCACGGCCATTGCCTGCCAACATATCGCCGCAAAGGTGTTTGCCGCCAATGGCGTGCCTGAAGGCGTTTCCTGCCTGGTGGTGGGAGATCGCAAGGTGGGCGAATGGATGTCGGCCGACGGGCGCGTGCCCCTCGTTTCCGCAACCGGTTCCACCCGCATGGGTAAGGCCGTAGGTGCGGCCGTAGGCGCGAGGTTGGGCCGGGCACTGCTGGAATTGGGCGGCAACAACGCCATCATCATTTCCAAAGACGCGGACCTGGATATGTCGCTCGTAGGCTGTGTATTCGGCGCCGTGGGCACGGCAGGGCAACGTTGTACCTCCACCCGCCGGCTCATCATCCACGACAGCGTGTATGAGGCCTTCAAAACCAAGCTGGTGAACGCTTACAGGCAACTGCGCATCGGTAATCCGCTAGACGAGCACAATCACGTGGGCCCGTTGATCGACAAAGACGCCGTTCAGGCTTACGAGAAAGCCATCGAAGCCTGCAAAAAGGAAGGCGGCAAATTCGTGGTGGAAGGCGGCGTGCTCGAAGGGGCCGGTTATGAATCGGGATGTTACGTTAAACCCGCCATCGCCGAGGTGAAGAACGAATACCAGATCGTGCAGCACGAAACGTTCGCGCCCATTCTTTACCTCATCAAATTCTCGGAGCTGGACGAGGCCATCGCGCTGCAGAACGGTGTGCCACAGGGGCTTTCATCGGCCATCATGACGCTGAACCTCCGGGAAGCGGAGCTATTCCTTTCTCAGGCGGGTTCCGACTGCGGCATCGCCAATGTCAACATCGGTACGAGCGGTGCGGAGATCGGCGGCGCTTTCGGTGGCGAAAAAGAGACGGGCGGCGGCCGGGAAAGCGGTTCCGACGCCTGGAAGGCTTACATGCGCCGGCAGACCAACACCATCAACTACAGCACGAAACTGCCGCTGGCACAGGGGATCAAATTCGATTTCTGATCTCCCGTTACGGGTAAACATACGCATCCCTCCGGGCCCTGGCCTGGAGGGATTTTTTAATGCATTTTGTTGCAGACATGTTTCAAATGAGCATATTGAGTCGGAATGCCGGCAGAAATTGCTATAACGTTCTTCAGCCCGGCATCCAGGCGAAAAAAGGTGTGAGGGAAACACGAAAAAAAGGTGTGACGGGCAAGAGAATAGCGGGGTTGGAGAACCCCGCTTTTTCGTTAAACGGAAACCATGCTTATGAGAAAGTGCGAGTTGCAGGGTGCAAGCTGCGCACTCTCTGAACCAAATATTACACTTTTTTTTGAAAATTCATATTCAACTTTTGTGCTACCGCTTCACCTTTATATAAAATATTGACGATCAACACCTCTCCAAACGCGCCTGTATTGGGTTTCAGCGATTTTTTCTTTATTCCGAGCATTTTCGACATTTTTTCGATACTAGCCGCTTTGGCGCATACCACGATCGTTTTGCCGGCATTTTTCTCCAGCATCACGTCCAGGATGTGCTCCATGACGGGCGCGTCATCATCGCAGGCGTCCCGGAAATAGGTCACCTCCTGCCCTTTCGACGCCGCCAGCGGTTTGACGGTTTCCACAAGGCAGGGAGTGTACGGCGCATATACCGCGCTGATCGTCTCATTTTCCAGGAAATTGACCAGCAGGCCGGCCTGGTCGCGGCCTGTAGTGGTAAGCTGCCCCCGTTCCTGTTCGGCGCAGTTCACGAAAATGACCGTGGTAGGCGTACGGACAGTGCCCTGATCGGGCGGGCTGGCCCATAGTGCCAGCGTCATCAGAATGGTTTTAATCATGGCGGAAGATTTGGTTTATGAAAAAACTTTACATAGATGTTTGTGATTTCGTGAAGGAAATGTTAAACCGCTCCGGGAATCCAGTGAAAAAGAGAATCTTTGCGGCTTTTATACCGATATGGTAAAATTAAACAATCTGTCCGGCGGGTACCAGCGGTATGTGATCAAAGGGGCAATTGGAGGGGCGAATCGGAATGGCTGGATAAGCCGGAAGGGCATAGTTGCCTAGTTGGATTACAGACCAATAGTCCGCCCGCCAAGCCACTCACCACATCCCGGTAACTGTTGTAACGCATTTACCATATCTTTAACTAATTGCGGTACCTGAATTGCAAAACAATCTGGAAAATTTGAACATAACAATGAATAGCATCTGCAGAGCCCTGGCCGTTGGAGCAAGTGTAGCCATGTTGATTACTTCTGAAGGATACGGACAATCCAGGCCGTCCGTTCCCCAAAACTGGCAGTTGCTGAGTTACGGAACAGACAGCGTGTACGGGATCGGTGTCGAAAAGGCATACCGCGAACTGTTGCAAGGCAAGACCGGGAAAACGGTGATCGTAGCCGTGATCGATTCCGGTGTGGATACCACGCACGAAGACCTTCGTCCCATTCTCTGGAAAAACCCCAACGAAATCCCCGGTAACAATATCGACGACGACGGCAACGGATATGTAGACGATATCTACGGATGGAATTTCCTCGGCGCCAAAGACGGATCTTCCGTAAAAGAAGATTCCGACGAGGCCACCCGCGAATTCTACCGCTACCGCCGCCTCTACGGCAACCCGGACTCCGCCCTGAAGCCCGACTCGAAGGAATATGCTTACTGGACGCGCCTGAAAGACCGCAGCCAGAAACCTTCCACGCAGGCCAAAACGGATTACAAAATGATGCTCAAAGTGCAGGAAAACCTCCTGAAATGCGAGAGCGTCCTCACAGAATTCCTCAAAACCAACGACTTCACCAAAGAACAGCTCGATACCCTCCGTTCCACGGATTCCGACGTCATGTTCGCCCGTGGATTCGCCCTGCGCCTGCTCGGCAGCACCGGTGAAGAAGGAATGACCTACCAGGCCCTCAAAAACGACCTGGGAGAATACATCAAGGAACTGAAAAAGAAAGCCGAAGTAACCGGGGCCGAACCGGTGGATAAACGCACCATCATCGTGGGCGACAATATCAACGACATCAACGACCGCTACTACGGCAACGCCGATGTAATGGGCCAGTTCGCATTCCACGGCACGCACGTTTCCGGCATCATCGGTGCGGCGCGCGGCAATGGCGTGGGCATGGACGGTGTGGCCGATAATGTGCGCATCATGACCGTGAAAGTAGTGCCCGAGGGCGACGAGCGCGATAAGGACGTGGCGCTGGGTATCCGTTATGCGGTAGACAACGGCGCGCAAGTCATCAACATGAGCTTCGGCAAAGGCTTTTCTCCCCAGAAACAATGGGTAGACGACGCCATCCGCTACGCGCAGGAAAAAGGCGTACTGCTGGTACATGCCGCAGGTAACGACGGGGCCAACAACGATCAGACCGAGAACTTTCCCAAAGATACTTTCGAAGACGGCAAGGAAGCAGATAACATGATTACCGTGGGCGCTTCTTCCAACGGCCGCGTAGGCAGCAAGATCGCGGGTTTCAGCAACTACGGCAAGAAGGAAGTGGATGTGTTCGCCCCCGGCGTGCAGATCTATTCCACCGTTCCAGGCGGCGATAAATACGGCAGTGCCAGCGGTACGAGCATGGCTTCGCCCGTTGTAGCCGGCCTGGCGGCGATGATCCTGTCGTACTACCCCGACCTGAGCGCGCGCCAGTTGAAGCAGATCATCGAGAAATCGGCTACGCCCCTTCCCGGTGCCGAAAAAGTGAACAAACCGGGCGCCAAAGACGAAGAAGTTGAATTCTCCGAGCTCTCCAAATCCGGCGGCATGGTGAACGCTTACGAGGCCATCAAGCTGGCGGCGAAAACCAAAGGCGAGAATGCCAAAAAGAACAAAGCCAGAATGAACCTGAAAAAGGATTGATTCACGGACACGTATAAACAGAAACCGGGCGCACCCTATCGGATGCGCCCGGTTTTTTTTCGTATTTACGTCACCCGGCGAGCTTGTAAGCCGGATTCTGTACGCCTGCCGAAGCAAACGTTGCTGCCATTTATCTGCGACGCACTTCACGGTGCGCCTGTATCTGCCTACCCTCGGTCATCAGGCGGGCCGCCTTCAATCGACCGTATACATGGCATTTCAGCACGCAAGGTTTACCCCTGATAACGGTTGCCCGCAACCAGCGTGGGCTCTTACCCCACGTTTTCACCCTCGCCCCGGATCGCTCCGTGGCAGTTATTCTCTGTGGCACTTTCTGTACGCCCGTTTCCGGGCGCCCCACCCGTTAGGTGGTGCGTTGCCCTGCGCTGTCCGGACTTTCCTTCCCTGCATAAAGCAGGAACGGCAGCACCACTGCGCCGGGTGACGTAAAAACGAGCTGCGAAATTACTTAAAAAATATCTCTGTTGCCCCGTAACCGTAGAAAGGATGGTACTGATTCACGAAAAATTTCACTTCCGGAATGGTTTTCAGGATGTCGTGCAGCTCATCGCGGAGCTTTCCGGTTCCCACGCCGTGGATGATGATCATGCTGTGCAACCGCTGGGAAATCGCCAGGTCCAGGTAATGCTGGAACTCGTTGAGCTGGATGGCCAGGATTTCCAGGGGCTTGAGATCGCGCCAGTTATCGGCCAGGCGGTCGATGTGGAGATCGATTTCATAGCGCGCGTCCAGCCGTTCCGGCGACTTGAGCTGGCGGACATCGGTCAGGGTGTTGAGTTTCTTCTTTTCCTGCGGGGTGAACCCGAACGAGTCGGTTTCCTGGCGCGGCGGGTATTTGATGAACAATTCGTACTCGATGGTCGCTTTTCCTTCCTCCCGCACTTTCTCCAGCTGCTGGAAGAGCTGTTTCGCCTTGATTTTCCAGGTTTTCGCCAATTCAGGGGCCAGCGTCAGGTCGGCTTCCTTCGGCTGGAATTTGAACTCGAAACGGGCTTTATCGTTGAGCTGGTCGAAATTGAGGTCGGCCAGGTAGATATGTTGCTGCGCAGGGACTTCCTGTTTCAGTTCGAGGAACAGCGTGTTGTTCAGCCAGATCTCGAAACGATAGGTGTAGGCGCGGTTGGTTTCATTGAGGAGGTGGAATTTGAGGGTGTCCACGACATCATCCCACCCGTCGTGGCTCCAGACGGGCAGCATGGTGAGGAAAACGCCTCTCTCCGGCTTATTGACCTTCGGCTGGGGCTTCTCCCGTTTGATTTCTTCTCCCGGCGTCCGCTTGGGCGGCAGCGGGGCCTGCTTTTGGGTGAAGCGGTGGAAATAGGGGAAATCGATCTGGTCGAGGTACACGGGGAATTTGGTGCCGCCTACCTCAACGAGCACCATTTTATCGTTGATGATATCCAGCACAGTCCCTTCTTCCTTGGAATGGAGCAATAGTATCTTGTCGCCTACTGTATATTTCATAGCAGGCAAAATTAAGCAAAGGTGCGGTTACTGCAATCAGGCGGCGCTTTTCTCCGGGTGCGTTCGCATATATTCGTCCACCGAAACCCTGCCGCTGCCTTCCACAAGGAAGAACAACAGCCCGACCAGCACTACAACGGAGAGGCTCATTTCGGGATACACGCTGAAAAGATTGGTGGAAGAATTGATGAAAAAGACCGCGCCGATGAGTACCGGGAGGTTGGCGATGACGCCTACCCGGGTAAGCAGGCCCAGTGCGATGAACAGTCCGCCTACGGTGTGGGCAAAAACGATGTAGTGAGCCAGCCAGAACGATACCGCGGTCAAAAATGGCTGTTCCGCGATGCGGGATTTCAGCAGGTCGATGTTATCGACGAACTGGATACCCTTCCACATGAGGAACAATCCCAGCAGGATCCGCAAACCGTCCACCCATTTGGGATGATGGTTATCACCCCAACGTTCTATACGTTGCAGGAGGTTCATAACGAAAGTTTTAGCAGTGAAAAGAACTCTCCCCTGAAGTTACGAAATTTCCATGCCATTGGTTGTAAATCCTTTGCTATGGCTGTGTCCGGCATTAAAAACGGCAAAAGGCGGACAAGTTGCCCGCCTTTTGAATTATCTGATTGTTTATCAATTAATTACGCTTTCCTGGCCGCCAATTTACTTTTCCAGTAACCATACAGGAAGTAAATCGCCAGGCCTACGGCCATCCAGCCGAAGAACACCACCCAGCTGCGAACGGGGATCTCGATCATGAGGTAGAGGCAGCAAAGCATGCCCAGCACCGGGATGAGCGACAGCCGTTTGATGATGGTGAACACGGTGATGAGGGACGCCAGGATGTAGAAGATGACGAACAGTACGCGGTCGTGGTCGAGCGCGGCGATGCCGGCGAAGCTTTCGCCGATGCGGTCGCGGAAGAACCAGGTGAACACGGCAAATATGACCGGCACCACGAACAGGCCGTTCACATACGGCAGGTTGAATTTCTTCTCTCCTTTCGGCACTTTCGGCAACATGAGCACGCCGCCGCATACGAGCACGAAAGCGAACAGGGTGCCGATGCTGGTGAGGTCCGTCACGATGCCGCTTTCCACGAACAGCGAAGGGATGGCCACGATCACACCGGTCACGATGGTCGAAAAGCCGGGCGTGTGGTATTTGGGATGCACTTTGGCGAATTTCTTCGGGAGGAGGCCGTCGCGGCTCATGCTCATCCAGATGCGGGGCTGGCCGATCTGGAACACGAGGATCACGCTGGTGGCGGCGATCACGGCGCTGATGGAAATGATATACCCGATGGTGCGCATGTTCAGCTTGTCGAACACATACGCCAGCGGATCGCTCACGTGCTGGAACTCGGAATAATGCACCATGCCCGTGATCACCAGGGTAACGATCACGTAAATGATGGTGCAGATGATGAGGGAATAGATCATGGCACGGGGCATGTCGCGCTGCGGATTGGCGCTTTCCTCCGCCGTGGTGGAAATGGCGTCGAACCCGATATAGGCGAAGAACACGGCCGAAACGCCCATCAGCACGCCGTTGAAGCCGTTGGGCATGAAAGGCTGCCAGTTGTCGGAATTGATATGGAACATGCCGATGGCGATCACAACGAGGAGGATCACGATCTTGAGCCCCACCATGAAATTGGCGCTTTTCTTACTCTCGTGGATGCCTACATACGCCAGGATGGTCACGAGCACAACGATGATGAAAGCGGGAATGTTGAGGATGACGCGCCAGCTGCCGATGAGGGGCGCGGTGTTCCATGCGTCGCCGGCGGCGGCTTTGGCGGTATTGTAATCGGTGGTGAGGTACGCGGGCAGATGGATGCCCATCCCTTCGAGGACGTTGTTGAAATAACTGCTCCAGGAAATGGCCACCACGATGTTGCCGATGGAATATTCGAGAATCAGCGCCCATCCGATGATCCATGCGGCCATTTCGCCGAAAGTAACGTACGAATAGGTATAGGCGCTCCCGGCCACGGGTACCCTGGAAGCGAACTCGGCGTAGCAAAGCGCGGTAAAGCCACAGGTAACGGCGGTGAGGAGGAACAGGAAAATTACCGCAGGTCCTCCATTAAAAGCCGCCTGCCCGATCGTGGAGAAGATCCCCGCCCCGATCACGGCCGCCACGCCCATCAGCGTGAGGTCGCGTACGGTAAGCACCTTCTTCAGGCCCGACATGTGCGCGTCGCCGTCTCCGGCTTTTGCTTCATGGAGAATGCTGGTCAGGGATTTTTTCCTGAAAAGCGAGTTAGACATTTGTTGCGTTTAAGGGTTGATATTAAAAAAGCCGTTACTGACGGCTAAAAACTGTCAATAACGGCCAAATATAAAAATAATCCTTACTCAATGTTGCCGGACGAGGAGAAAATCCGCCAGTTCGCGCAGGGGCTGCTTCCGGCCGGAGATCACGGCGATGGCGTCCAGGTGTTCATAAGCGATCTGGGAGAAACGTTCTTTTTCCTTCTCGGCCCAGGCGTCTACCCGGCAATCGCGGAAGATCTGGAGCACGGAAGCTACCTTATCGGCCGGGTTACTTTCCAGCAGCTCGTGTAGTTTCTGGCGTTGCGTGCCGTTGCAGAGCTCGAGGGCTTTGAGGAGCAGGAAGGTTTTTTTGTTGACGAGGATGTCTCCCCCCTGTTGCTTGCCGAATTTATCCGGGTCGCCGAAGGCATCGAGGTAATCGTCCTGTATCTGGAAGGCGATGCCCACGTTCTTGCCGAATCCGTACAGGTGCTGCTGGTTCCCTTCGCTCCCGCCGCCGCAAATGGCGCCCATTTGCAGACTGGCGGCCAATAGTACGGAGGTTTTCAGGGCGATCATGTTCACGTAGTCTTCATATTTCACCTGTTCAGGCGCCGTTTGCTCCATATCCATATCCAGCTGCTGCCCTTCGCATACTTCGCGGGCGGCGCGGTTAAATACAGAAACGATCTTCTGGCGGTACTTTCCGGTGATTCTGTTGAGATGTTCGTAGCTATGGATGAGCATCACGTCGCCGGCGAGGATCGCTGCCGGATCGCTGTATTTCGTATGGACGGTGGGCATCCCCCTGCGCAGGGGCGCCTTGTCCATGATATCGTCATGAATGAGCGTGAAGTTGTGGAACAGTTCCACCGCGTTGGCGGCATGGAAGGCGTCCGGCTCCAGGTCGGTAAAGAGCTCGTTGCCCAACAGGCAAAGCACGGGGCGGATGCGCTTGCCGCCGATCCCCAGGATGTACTGGGCGGGATCGTACAGGTTGGCCGGGTGTTCGGGAAATTGTCTTTGACTGAACTGCTGTTCGAATTTCGCTGATAATTCTTTGAATGAATGCATCTTACTTCTTTTTCTTCCTTGATTTATGTTGCGGCGCCTTGCCTGTCTTCTTCCTGTTATCGCTCCGGTCTGGCCGCTCCATCCGTTCGCTCCGGCCGCCTTTCTTCAACGGCGGCAGATCGCTGCCTTCTTCCACCAGTTCATAATCGAGCTGGCGCTTGGCCAGGCTCGCGGATACCACGCGGATGGTCACCCTATCGCCGATCCGGATGCGCTTGCCCGTTCTCATGCCGATGAGGGCGTAATCGGTCTCGGAATGCCTGTAATCCTCCCGCAGCCCATGCACGCTTACCAGGCCTTCACATTTCGCGAAAACGGTTTCCACCCAGAACCCGAAATGCGCCACGCCGGAAACGATGCCTTCGAAAGTTTCCCCGATGAAATCCTGCATGTATTCCACCTGCTTGTACTTGTTGCCGGCCCTTTCGGCTTCCATGGCCTTGCGCTCCATGTCTGACGAGTGTTTGCAGCGTTTTTCAAGCTGCTTGTCGGGCTTGATGTCGCCCGCCAAAACCTGCGCCAGGATGCGGTGCACGAGCACGTCCGGGTACCGGCGGATGGGCGAGGTGAAATGGCAATAATGCGGGAATCCCAGGCCGTAGTGCCCGATATTGTCGGACGTATAAATGGCCTTTGCCATGGTACGGATGCCGAGGGTTTCCAGCACATGCTGTTCCGGTTTCCCTTTCACCAGCGTCAGCATCTTGTTGAAGGATGCAGCGATGGTATCGGGGCTCGTGGCGTCGAATTTATAGCCGAATTTACCAGCAAATACGGCAAAAACGTGCATTTTTTCTTCATCCGGCGTATCGTGGACCCGGTATGGGAACGGAACGGGATGGGTATTCACTTTCTGTTTGGACACGTATTCGGCCACCGTGCGGTTCGCCAGCAGCATCAGTTCTTCGATCAACTGGTGCGATTCGTCGCTTTCGTTAACCTTTACGCCCACGGGTTTGGCGTTTTCATCCAGCTGGAAGCGGACTTCCTGGCTCGAGAAATTGATGGCGCCGTCCTTGAAGCGCGCGGCACGCAGCGTCTGGGAAAGTTTGTTCAGCAACAACACTTCCTCGAAATACGGGCCTTCACCGGTCTGGATGATCTCCTGCACTTCTTCGTAAGTGAATCTGTGGCGGGAATGGATGATGGTCCTCCCCATCCAGTACTGCTTCACTTTCGCCTTATCGTCTACCTGGAACACGCAGGAAAAGCACAGGTGGTCTTCATGCGGCCGTAACGAACAAAGCTCGTTGGAGATTTTTTCGGGCAGCATGGGCAGCACCCGGTCTGGCAGGTACACCGACGTGGCGCGGTGCTCCGCTTCCTTATCCAGTGCGGTGCCGGGTTGCACGTAATGGCTCACGTCTGCGATATGCACGCCGATTTCCAGCAAACCGTTCTTCAACCGGCGGATGGAAATGGCGTCGTCGAAATCGCGGGCGTCTACAGGGTCGATGGTAAAAGTGAGTATTTTGCTGAAATCCTTCCGGCCTTCGCGGTCTTTGGCGCTCAGATTGCCCGCGCCCGGCATGGCGGCCAGTTCGTCGAGCACATCTTTGGGCCAGTGCAGCGGGAATCCGCTTTCCACGAGGATTTCCTTCATGGCCAGGTCGTTGGCGTTGGTAGCGTCGAGGACTTCGACGATCTCGCCCACGGGTTTACGGCTCTTTTCGCCCCATGCCACGATCTTTACCACGGCACGGTCGCCGTCTTTGGCGCCTTTGAGGGAATTTTCGGGGATGTAGATATCGGGGAGCCAGGAGCCTTTTTCCGGCACGAGGAACGCGAATGTCTTGCTAAGCTGGATGGTTCCGGTGAATTCGGTCTTTTTGCGGACGAGCACGTCTGTCACATGCCCTTCCATCCTGCCCATGCTTTTGCCCTGGCGGATGACGTCTACGAGCACTTCATCGCCGTCCAGGGCGGAATTGAGGTTTTTCTGTTTCACCATGATGTCACTCTCCAACCCTTCCACTACCACGAACGCCATACCCGAGCGGGTGACGTCCACGATGCCTTTATAGGTCTTCTTCTGGCTACTGCTTTTCTGTTTCTTTTCTTTCTTTTTGGTCATTTACATGATTTTAGGGGGTGCGGCGCGCCTACGTTCCCGCAGGGTCTTCGTTCGCCGCCAACAATGCATTTTCCGTGTACCTGGTAACGAACCGGTCGAAAGCCGGGGCCTCTCCGAAGAGAAAGGCCACTTCCACCGGTATAACGGTAAAAGGCAGCTGCATGTTCGCGATGATCTCGCGCAGCAGGTTCAGCCTTACCGCATCTTTTTCCGTGGTTACGATATAGCCGGGGCCATCTCCATCCATATGCCCCAGCTCCAGTTTGATCTTTTCCAGGTCGTTCCGGGTGTAATAATAATGATCGGGGAACGACAGGAGGTTCACGTTCCCGTGCCTTTGCCGCAAATGTTGTACCAGCGGTTCCGGCCGGGCGATCCCGCAGGCCACCAGGACCTTCGCGTTCTCCGGAATGAGAACGGGCTCGCCGCTGAGCATATCGGCTGGAACGCCGTACCGGAGGGTGGTAAAGTATAATTCCTGGTGTGGCAGCGGGTTGATTTCTTTCCGGATATTTTCTTTTTCGGCCAACGAAAGATCGACCGGACATTTCGACACAATGATCCCGTCTGCCCGGTGATACCCCTTCCTTCCCTCCCGCAGCCGGCCTGCCGGCACTACATGGTCGCGTGTGAAAAGGCGGCTGTAATCGGTCACCATGAGGTTGAGACCGGGCTTGATGGAACGGTGCTGGAAAGCATCGTCCAGCAGGATCACCTCCGTGTCCGGGCGGTCGCTCATGAGCTGCGGCACGGCCAGCATGCGTTCTTCGCCTACGCAAACGGTAATGTCCGGATATTTCAGGTGGAACTGCATGGGCTCGTCGCCGATGTCTGCCGCGGTGGTTTTGGCTGCGGCGAGCTGGAAACCTTTCGTTTTGCGGTTGTATCCCCTGCTGAGGGTGGCCACGCGGTGGCGGTCTTTCAGCAGGCGGATGAGGTATTCCACATGGGGCGTTTTGCCGGTGCCGCCAACGGAAAGGTTGCCTACGGCGATGGTCGGCACGCTGAATTCCACGGAAGTGAGCATGCCGGCGTCGTACAGGCGGTTGCGGACCCAGAGCGCCAGGCCATAGAGCAATGCGAAGGGATAAAGGAGGAAGCCAAGATATTGCCAAAGAGGGCTTTTCATCGTTTTTCGTCTTTAAAGTAATATACTTTGTCTGGGGTGACGGCCGCCCGCAGCGGAACATCGCCATCCCAGGCGTCTGCGATCGGCTCGGGGAGCGGCCCGAAGAGGCTGAGCCCTACGGAAAGCACGTCTGCCCTGCATTGGCGGAGAAAGCCGTCGTACATGCCTTTGCCATATCCCACCCGGTGCCCGGCTTCGTCGAAAGCCAGCAGGGGTACGAAAACTACGTCGAGCTGACGGGGCTGAACGGGTTCCCCGCCATCCGGTTCGGGAATGCCGAGGGCGTTTTCGATGAGCTGGGTGCCCGCGTCCCACACGAAATGCTGCATATCGCCGGTGGCGATGAACGAGCGCGGGAGCACGAGTTTGGCGCGGGGGAATTGTGCGCGGAGCCAATCGGCCAGGGGCCAGGTGTCCACTTCGTTTTTGGCTGTGATGGGCAGGAAGAGGTGGATATAGGAAGGGTCTCCAAATGCCAGCTGGCTACATTGCGCCATCAGCGCGGCGTTCAGCCGTTGCAGGGCTTCCGGCGAAAGGGCTTTTCTTTTGGCCAGGTATTCCTTGCGGATGGCCTGTTTGGCGGCAGCGGTATTCATCGGCCCAGGAGTTCTTGCAATTTTGGGCGCATCGCTTCGGCTTCGAGGGCGATAAAGGCTTTGTCGAGCCGCGGCGCTTTCGGGATGCGGGTGATGAGCGGATACTGGCTCCAGGCCACCACGTCGTCTTCGTTGGTATGATAATCGCCGCTGAAAATCCATCCGGTAACGTTGAGGCCGGCGTTTCGTAGCGCCATGGCCGTGAGGAGGCTGTGGTTGATGCTGCCGAGATAATTCTGCGCCACCACGATCACGCGGGCGCCGAGCGCACGGGCGAGGTCGAGGAAGAAATAATTACCGTTGAGCGGTACCATGAGCCCGCCGGCGCCTTCGATCACCAAAGGTCTCCCTTCCTGCTGCAACTGGCGTGCACGCTGCAAAATCCGGTCTTCCTGCACCACGATCCCTTCCGCACGCGCCGCCAGGTGGGGAGACGCGGGCATGGCCAGGCGGTACAGCTCTTCGTGAACGGTTACCTGCGGCGAAGTGAGGGCCCGTACCGTTTCGGTATCCGTCCCGTCCTCAATGCCCGCCTGCACCGGCTTCCAGTATTGCGCGCCCAATGCTTCCGCCACACAGGCAGACGCTATCGTCTTTCCCACACCGGTGCCGATGCCGGTTATGAAGATGTTGTTCATGGAAGCAAATATAAATCATCATTCGTCCAATTACCTTAAATTCGTTTCCCAAGCACCAAGAATATGAAGTACTGTGAAAATATCCTCGAAACGATCGGCCATACCCCACTGGTCAAACTGCACCGCGTAACGGCCGAACTGCCCTGCCCCGTATTCGCCAAAGTAGAGTTCTTCAACCCCGGCAACTCCATAAAAGACCGTATGGCACTGAAAATGGTGGAAGAAGCCGAGCAAAGGGGGCTGCTCAAGCCCGGCGGAACAATCATCGAAGGCACTTCGGGCAATACCGGGATGGGCCTGGCGCTGGCGGCCGTTATCAAAGGCTATAAATGTATTTTCACGACTACCGACAAGCAATCCAAGGAGAAAGTGGACATCCTCAAGGCCGTGGGCGCCGAAGTGATCGTATGCCCCACCAACGTGCTGCCCGAAGATCCGCGGTCGTATTATTCGGTATCTGCCCGCCTGGCGCGCGAAATCCCCAACAGCTTTTACGTTAATCAATACGATAACCTCGCCAACCGCGATGCGCATTACGAACAGACCGGCCCCGAAATCTGGGAACAGACCGCGGGAAAGATCACCCATCTCGTAGTGGCCACCGGCACCGGCGGCACCATCACCGGAACGGGAAAATACCTCAAGGAACAAAACCCCGACGTGCAGATATGGGCGGTAGACAGCTACGGATCGCTGCTGAAGAAGTATTTCGATACCGGCGAAATCGATATGAGTGAAGTGTATCCTTATATTACCGAAGGCATCGGTGAAGATTTCGTGCCGAAGAATTACGACATGAGCGTGATCGACCATTTCGAGAAAGTGACCGATAAAGACGGTGCGGTAATGGCGAGAAGGATTTCGAAAGAAGAAGGGATTTTCGTGGGATATTCCGCCGGATCGGCCGTGGCAGGGCTTTTGCAACTCAAAACACGCTTGAAGGCAGACGATGTGGTAGTGGTGATCTTCCACGATCACGGATCGCGGTACGTGGGGAAAGTATATAACGACCAGTGGATGATGGAACGCGGGTTCCTCGACGTAAAAACCGTGCGCGACGTGGTGAATGGCCGCCGGAACCTGCCACTGGTAACGATTTCGCCGGACGATCGCGTGAGCGAAGCCATCGGTAAAATGAAAAAGTTCGACATCGAGCATTTGCCCGTGCTGCAGGACCGTGAACTGATCGGCGCCCTCTCCGAAGGCGGGTTGTTCAGCAAACTGATCGATCAGCCCGACCTGAAAGAGCAGCCCGTGCGCATCGTCATGCAGAAAGCCTATCCCGTAGTGGCGATGGACACGCCTATCGAAAAGCTCACCGTATATATCAACAAGGAAAACGGCGCCGTGCTGACGCAGGACGATTCCGGCAATTATCATATCGTCACCAAATACGACATCATCCAGGCACTGGGGAATTAGCATGCGGTATACAGATCAAATCGGGCATACGATTTCGCTGGATGCGCCACCGGTGCGCATCGTGTCGGTGGTGCCGTCGCAGACGGAGTTATTGTACGACCTGGGGGCCGATGTAACCGGCATCACCAAATTCTGCGTGCATCCGGAATCATGGTTCCGCGAAAAAACACGCGTGGGCGGCACGAAGCAATTGCATATCGATAAGATCGCGGCGCTGCGGCCGGAACTGATCATCGCCAATAAGGAAGAGAACGAGCGGGCGCAGATCGAAGCCCTGGCGCAAAGGTTCCCCGTTTGGACGAGCGACATCCATACGCTGGAGGAATCGCTCGAAATGATCTATTCCCTCGGCGAAATCCTCGATAAAAGGACAGCGGCCGGTGAAATCGCAGGCCGGATCAGCGGGGGATTTGCCGCTATCCGTCCCCTCTACCCTTCCGTTCCCACGGCCTATTTCATCTGGCGCAACCCGTGGATGGTGGCCGGTGGCGATACTTTCATCAACGACATGCTCCGCAGATGCGGGCTGCGCAACGTTTTCGAAGACCTGCGAAGATATCCGTCCGTTACGCTTCCCCAGCTGGCGGCAAGCGGCGTGAAACGCGTGCTCCTCAGCAGCGAGCCCTATCCTTTCAAGACGAAACACATCGATGAAATCCGGGAATACCTGCCGGATGCGGAGATCGCACTGGTAGATGGAGAAATGTTTTCCTGGTACGGCAGCCGGCTGATGCATGCGCCCGCTTATTTCAACGGGCTGCTGGACAAATTCCGTTAACCCTCCCCGGTATCCAAAAATAATTTCACTACATACAACGTACTGCCAGCAAGGGTTTCATGCTGACAGGCGCTCCACCTCCCCTCGTTCCCGGAATGATTTTCCGGGGACAGGCAACCGCTTGGCGAAACGCGCCGTAACCTTTTCCGAACAACTTTATGCAATATGGAAAGAAGAGATTTTCTGTCCGGCATGGGCGCCACGCTGGCGGTGCTCTGCGCAGGCGGTTTGGCGGCTTGCGGCGGGAAGGGTGACGATCCTGCACCGGTGAACCCTCCCGGCGGCGGCGGTGGCAATGTTAAGCTGACCGTAAACCTGGCCAACGACCTGACGGCTGTAGGCAGTTTCATGATCGGAAGCGGCGTAGTGCTGATACGCCTGGCTGCGGGCAATGTGCCCGCGTCTTTCGCAGCGTTTACCAGCACCTGTACGCACATGGGCTGCACGCTGTCTGCCTACAACGCCGGCAAGATCGTTTGCGGCAGTACCTGCGGGCACGGGAGCCAGTTCAATACCGACGGTTCCGTAGCCAATGGGCCCGCCACCAACCCGCTGCCGAAATACACCGTGAACATCAATGGAACTACCCTGACCGTTACCTGATGCGCTGGAGGGCCGGATACTCCGGCCCCTTTTTCCGTCGGCAATCCAAACGAATTTGCGTGCCCAAATGAATGAAAACAACGCCGAACGCCTGTTTCAGGCCATAAGTTTAGAGAAATCTAAAAATTGAAATGCCTATATTTGCTTTCCTTTAAAATTTAAAAGTTACATCGTCTATGGGAAAGTACAAAGCCGGCGTATTATTCGGCGAAGAGCTGGAAGCGCTCTATAAGGATGCCAAGGATAGCGGATATGCCATGCCCGCGGTAAACGTGGTAGGCACGGATTCTGTGAACGCCGTTCTCGAAACCGCCGCAAAAGTGAATTCTCCGGTGATCGTCCAGTTTTCTAATGGCGGGGCGCAATTCTTCGCGGGGAAAGGGATGCCGAACGACAAGCTGCAGGCCAATATCTCCGGTGGTATCTCCGGAGCGAAACACGTACATGAAGTAGCCAAATACTACGGCGTTCCCGTAGTGCTCCATACCGACCATGCCGCCAAAAAATGGCTGCCCTGGATCGACGGGCTGCTGGACGCTGGCGAGAAGTTCATGAAAGAGAACGGCCAGCCCCTTTACAGCTCCCACATGCTCGACCTGTCGGAAGAGCCCATCCACGAAAACATCGAAATTTCGAAGAAATACTTCGAAAGAATGAATAAACTGGGCATGTCCATCGAAATCGAACTGGGCGTTACCGGCGGTGAGGAAGACGGCGTAGATAACTCTGGCGTTGAAAACTCCCTCCTCTACACCCAGCCCGAAGACGTGGCCTATTCCTACGAGCAGCTGAGCCAGGTTGGGTCCCGCTTCACCGTGGCCGCCGCTTTCGGCAACGTTCACGGCGTGTATAGCCCCGGAAACGTGGAACTCCGCCCTGAGATCCTGAAAAACAGCCAGGAATATATTGAGAAAAAATTCGGCACGGCCGCCAAACCCGTTTACTACGTGTTCCACGGCGGTTCCGGCTCTCCCAAGCACCAGATCACCGAAACCCTCGGATACGGCGTTATCAAGATGAACCTCGATACCGATATGCAATGGGCGTTCTGGGAAGGCATCCTTAAATACTACAAAGACAAGGAAGGCTATCTCCAGACCCAGCTCGGCAACCCCGACGGTGCAGATAAGCCCAACAAAAAATACTACGACCCGCGCGTATGGCTCCGTAAAGGCGAGGAATCTTTCGTGAAACGCCTCGAAGAAGCTTTCACAGACCTCAACTGCATCAACCGTAACGCATAATTTACAGGTTGTTATGATATGTTAAAGCCCCCTGATACATTCAGGGGGCTTTTGATTTACGGAAAAATTTAATTTTATCGTATCTTGCACCACTAATCTTTAATCTAATTACTTAGTACACATTCTGTATGAGCTGGTTTAAGCGAATTAAACAGGGTATTTCCACCAGTACCAGTGAGAAGAAGGAGGCACCGGACGGTTTATGGCACAAATGCCCGAAATGCAAGAAGACGACCACCATGAAGGATCTGAAAGCGAATCTTTACGTTTGCGATAAGTGTAACTATCACAACCGTATCAATTCGCCCGAATATTTCGAGATCATTTTCGACGATAACAATTTTGAAGAGCTCTTCACCAATATCTATCCGAAAGACTTCCTTGGCTTCAACGATCTGAAACCTTATGGCGACAGGCTGAAAGACGCCCAGAAGAAATCCGGGCTCTCCGACGCCATGCGCACCGGCGTGGGTACGGTGAACGGCAACGGGCTCGTAGTGGCCTGTATGGACTTCAACTTTATCGGCGGCTCCATGGGCTCCGTGGTGGGCGAAAAAATTGCCCGAAGCATCGATTATTGCATCCAGCACAAGCTTCCGCTGATGATCATCAGCAAATCGGGCGGCGCCCGCATGATGGAAAGCGCGTTTTCGCTGATGCAGATGGCCAAAACTTCGGCCAAGCTGACCCAATTGGCCGCTGCCCGCCTTCCCTACATTTCCTTGATGACAGACCCCACCACCGGTGGCGTTACCGCGTCGTACGCCATGCTGGGTGACATCAATACCGCCGAACCCGGCGCCCTCATCGGTTTCGCCGGCCCGCGCGTGATCAAGGAAACCATTAAAAAGGACCTGCCGGAAGGGTTCCAGAGTGCGGAATTCCTCCTGGACCACGGCTTCCTCGATTTCATCACCGATCGTAAAGAGCTGAAGAACAAGCTCGGAACATTGCTCCAGCTGTTCAAACACTAAAAAGATATTCCCCGGCCGGCTGCCCTCGCAGCCGGCCCATTTGTAACCCTCAACATGGCAGAATTAAGAAACAGATCGGCTTATTTTGAATACGCGATAGAAGATAAATACATCGCCGGAATGGTGTTGACCGGAACCGAGATCAAATCCATCCGCGGTGGAAAGGTGAGCTTTAACGACAGCTTCTGTTACTTCTCCAAAGGCGAACTATTCGTCAAAAGCCTGCACATCGCCGAATACAAATTCGGCACCTACGCCAACCACGATCCCCTTCGTGAACGTAAACTCCTGCTCCAGCGGAAAGAATTGAAAAAACTGGAAAAGAAAATCCAGGAACGCGGCTACACCATCATCCCCCTCAGGATGTTCATTACCGACAAAGGATTGGCCAAAATGGAAATCGGCATCGGGAAAGGTAAAAAGCTGCACGACAAGCGCGACAGCATCAAGGCCCGCGAAGTGGACCGCGAGCTCCGCCGCAATTTCAAAATCTGACCCAGCTATGGTAAAACCATCTTGATTTTCCTTTTGTTATCCGATGGGAATAATTTGGCGTGCCGTTTGAATATATAAGTTCGTAAACACAGCTATATGTTGAAGTATCTCCGTTACCTATCCGTATGCCTGCCGGCTGTTATCCTCTTTGCCTGCAAATCCGGCGAAAAACTGTATAACAAGGGCCGTTATTCCGCCGCGGTGGAAGCTTTCGTGAAAAAGCTGCAACGCCGCCCGCAAGACGAGGCCTCCCTCCGGCTCCTCCCCGCTGCATATGATGCCGCCAAAGATTTTTATGAAGGCCGCGCCAAACAGGCGCTCGCTTCCAACAATCCCCTCAAATGGGAAGACGTCAAGCATGAATACCGCTCCATGCAGGCGCTCTATAACGTTATCCGCAGCTCCCCCGCCGCCAGTTCGGTCGTGAAGCCCAAAGATTACAGCGCCGCCATCGCCGCTTCGGGCGAAAATGCCGCTGAAGTCCGTTATGACAGGGGTATCCAGCTCCTGGACGAGCGCAATAAGGCCGCGGCCAGGCAAGCTTATGACGAGTTCGACGCCGCCCTCCGCCTCAGCCCCAATTTCCGCGACGCCGCCAGCCTGAAAGAACAGGCCTACCAACTCGGGCTCGTGCATGTAGTAGTGAGCGAAATCGACGTCCGTTCCTCCTACTTCCAGTTTTCCGCAGACCAGTTCCGCGATGCACTCGTCCGCAACCTGGAAGACCGCCGCATCAACACTTTCGTGCGGTTTTACGATGAAAGAAGGGTGCGCGGCGAAAAGGATTTCCAACCCGATCAATACATGGAAATGCGGTTTATGGATTTCGTGGTAGGGCAAACCTATGTAGACCGCTCCCAGCGCGAAGTTTCGAAAGTAATCCAGGTGAAGGGCAATAAGCCCGACAGCACCGGTAAATATCCCATGGTAGACATCACCGTGAAAGCCACCATCTTCGTTACCAGGAAAACGGTGGAATCCAGCGGCTTGCTCGACTACCGGATCATCGATGTCACCAATGACCGCATCCTCCGGCAAGACCGCCTTCCCGGTTCATTTACCTGGCAAAACCAGTTCGGCACTTTCCGTGGCGACGAGCGCGCCCTCAGCGATGCCGACAAGGGCCTCATCCGCGGCCGCGACATTCCCCCGCCGCCCCCGCAAGACCTTTTCCTCGAACTGACCCGTCCCATATACGACCGGTTGGCGCGGGACCTGCAAAGTTTTTACAGCCAGTATTAAAAATGTAACTTTTTAAGGCCGGCATTGTTATAGAGAGAGAAAAAGCGACGATATGAATAGAATACTGACTTTTTGCACCGCACTGGCCGCAACGGCTTTCATGGCGGGATGTTCGAACGCCAACAAAGCCACGGGCGGCACCAACAACGAAGCCGACCTGTATAAAACCTGGCGGATGGTGGAAGTGGACGGCCTGCCGGTAGACACCGCCGGCCTCATGCGCCCCGCGGAGCTGACATTCCAACAGGCAGACAGCCGAGTGCATGGTTCGGCGGGTTGCAACATGATCACGGGAGGCTTCAAGCTGGAGGCACCCAACAAGATCTCCTTCACGCCCATGGCGGCCACGAAAATGATGTGCATGGACAAGATGCAATACGAAGAAAAATTCATCGGTGTTACCGATAAAATAAAAACATGGACCGTAGTCGACGGGGTGCTGACCCTGGGAGACACGGATGGCAAGACACTTGTCAGGCTGATGGCTAAGTAAAAGCCTGACTGATTTGGACATCGGAAGGCCCGCGTTATGCGGGCCTTTTTTTATTGCATATGGATGAAAAAACGGGATGATCAGGCCAGCACCGCCTGGTGATGATGCCACAGTTTCGCATATACGGAATTGTTGGCTAACAGCTCGGAATGCGTCCCCTCTTCCACCAGCTTCCCTTCCTGCAGCACTACGATTTTATCCGCACTCACGACCGTGCTGAGCCGGTGCGCGATCACGACGATCGTTTTACCCTGGTCTCTTAGTTGCTGCATCGCTTCCTGCACATATTGGTCCGAAACGGAGTCGAGGGACGATGTGGCTTCGTCGAGGATGAGTACCTGCGGGTCGCGGTAAAGCGCGCGCGCAATGGCGATCCGCTGTCTTTGTCCACCACTGAGATTGACGCCATGTTCCCCCAGCGGTGTATTGAAACCTTCGGGCAGTTTTTCGATGAACTGGAGGATGCCCAACAGCTTGCAGACGTGGAGCACACGCTGCACATCCGGTTCAAATTCGCCAACAGCGATATTCTCCAGCACCGATCCCGCGAAAAGATCGATCTGTTGCGGAACGGCAGACACCTGCCTGCGGAGGCTCTCGTTGTCGATATACCGGATATCCAGCTGGCCGATGAGAATGCTTCCTTCCATTAACGGGTAAATATTTTGCAAAAGCGCCATCAGCGTAGATTTCCCGCTGCCGCTCTCGCCTACCACCGCTGTGATCCGGCCGTGCGGAATATGCAGATCGAAATGCTTGAAAACCTCTACCCGCGTGCCATAACGGAAACTTACCTTTTGGAAATGGATATCTCCGATCATTTCAGGTGTAAGCGCAACTTTGTTGGCAGTTTCCTCCTGCTCGAGGTCCATGATCTCAAAAAGGCGGTCGGCCGCAATCAGCGCGTCCTGCATGCTGCGGTTGGCCCCGATGAGGCTCATCGCCGGCCCGGTAAAATACCCGATTAGCGCGTAGAAAGACAATAGTTCGCCCGGACTGAGCTGCCTGTCCATCACGAAATACGAGCCCGCCCACAGCAGGATCACCACAAACGCATTGGTTACGAAGCTACTGGCGTTGCCGAGGTATAAATTGGTGACGGAAGACGAAAAGATCGTTTTGAGCAATCGCACGAAACGCGCTTCCGTTTTGATATTGGCGAATTCTTCCAGCCCGAAACGCTTGATGGTGGCCACGGAATTCAGTGATTCCACGAGCTGGCTCCCCAGTTCGGCGTTGTCTTCCATCAGCTTGCGCTGCATTTTTTTATTGACCTGGTTGCTGATCCAGTAAATGAGGCCGTAAACGGGCAGGATCGACAGTACCAGGAGCGCCAGTTTCCAATAATAGGTAAACATGAGCGCGAAGGAAAAGAACACGATGAAGACGTTCACCACCAGCCCGATCGCCACATCGTTGATGAATACACGGATCTTCACTGCATCGTTGATCCTGGAGGTGATCTCACCCACCCGCATCGTATCGAAGAACTGCTGCGGCAGGCGGAGCAGGTGCTTGTAGTAACCGAGGATCAGCTGCGCGTCTATCTGCTGGCCGGTTTTCAGCGCAAAAACACTTTTGACGTGCCCGATGAACAGTTGCAGCAGTAAAATGAGGATCATGATGATACCGAGGAGGTTCAGGAGATTGCGGTTCCCTTCCACCAATACGTTGTCGACTATTTTCTGGACGTAAATGGAAGTGGACAAACCCAGTACCGTATAAATGATCGCCCCGAACAAAGCCTGCGCCACCACGGTGCGATGGGGCCGGAGGAGGAACCAGAACCGCGCCAGGTGCGACGTCCGCTCGTTGCCTGCCCTGAAATCGTCTCCCGGCATGAGGATCACCAGTACGCCGGTCCACATTTGTTTGAATGTATCGTGCGGGATATGATGGTATTGCCCGTCTGCCGGGTCCATCACCGTCACATCCGTTTTGGTGACGCGATAGATCACTACATAATGATGCAGCACGCCTTTCACGACCACATGTGCGATGGCGGGTTTGGGAATATTGTACAGCGCTTCGAACGGGCCTTTTACGCCCTTTGCCTGGAACCCCAGTCGGGTGGCGGCTTCCACCATGCCGAGCACATTGGTGCCTTTGCTGTCTGTAGCGGCCAGCTGGCGGATGCGGGCAACGGGGATTTCGAGGTTGTAGAATGCCGCGACCGAAGCCAGGCAAGTGGCGCCGCAATCGCTGAGGTCCCGCTGGCGAACGCGGGCGCTTTTCTTGAGTCGGGTGTTGGTGGACATGGTGCAGTATTTTCCGGTCTGGACGGGCTTTTCCTGTCTGGCTGGGATATGTTAGTGCTTCGCGATAACGTTCGGGTTCATCCAGTCGTCCGTTTTATCGTACAGGAGCTGGAACAGGCTGCGGCGGGTAAGGAGGAACCTGGCCTGGAGGGTCATCCCTTTTTTCAACTGGCCTTTTATGCCTTTGGCGGTAGCTACTTCCGTGGCGGCAAATTTGCAGCGCACCTTGAATACAGGCTGGTTGTCGACCAGCGTGAAGTCGTTATCTACACGCTGCACCGTTCCTTCCACCGAGCCCCATTCGTTATAATTAAAGGCATCCACCTGGAAACGGACGGGCATGCCGGCTTTGAGATAGCCGATGTCTTTGGGGCTCACGAGGCATTCGGCTACGAGGTTACTGTCTGGACTGATAATGCCGATCATTTCCCCGGTTTGCAGGTATCCGCCGGGGTATTTTCCGTTGAATTGCTGGATGGTGCCGCTGACGGGGGCCTTGATGAGATTCCACTCCTTCTGTTTTTCCAACTGCTCGGCGTCTGCCTGCAGCCGGTTGCTTTCCATGCGGAAACGGCTAAGCTCCTCCGCCCAGGCGCTTCGCTGCTGCTGAACGGCCGAGCGGTAGAGGGTAACGGAGCGGTCGTATTCGTATTGCTTGTCGCGCAGCTCCTTTTCGGCCACCACTTTGTCCGCGAACAGCTTTTTATACATCTCGAGATCGCGGGCGAGCTTGTCCATCGTAGCCTGTTGCTCGCTGATGGCGGCCATGAACCGGCTGTATTGCTGCTGGTAAAGGGCCGTCCGCGGAGCGCCGCCGCCGGTGGAAAGGCGCGCCAGGTCGGCGATATAGGCTTCGCGCTGTTGCAGTTCGAAAGAAGCCTGGGATATTTTACTGTTGGAAATATCTTCCTGCAGGCGGAGGATGAGCTGTCCTTTTTCGACATACGAACCTTCGCGGACCAGCACTTCGGCGATGGTACCGGAAACGAGGCTGCGCAGTTCGTTCTTTTCCGCAACGGGCCGCACGATGCCGGCGGATTTCACGGAAACGTCCACATAAATAAACGGAAGTGCCAGCATGCATACGAGCACTGCAAGCAAAACGGAAGTGTAGATCATCTGGGATCGCACCTGCACGCGGGGTAACCACGACATGGCAGAATGCTCGATGACCGCTACGGGAAAAATCTGAGGCATGGTCAGGATTCAAGGTTCAAGTTGAATGCCCGACGGTTCAAATAGTTAATTGCTGTAAGACGAGACTAATTTACTATATTTTCCGGAATTATTCTCCCTGTTCGTAACCGGTATCTACGAGGAGGTTGCCGCCATCTGCGGCAGCGGTGGCCAGCTGGTCGCAGCGGTTGTTTTCGGGGTTGGAGGCATGGCCCTTGACCCAGTTGAATTTGACCTTATGTTTGCGGTAAAGCGGGATGAAGCGTTCCCAGAGGTCGCGGTTTTTCTTGTCTTTAAACCCGATTTTGACCCAATTCCACAGCCATCCCTTTTCGACGGCGTTCACGAGGTACTGGCTGTCTGTATAGATCTGGATGGATAGCCCGTCGCGGGTGAGCGCTTCCAGCGCCACGATCACCGCGAGGAGTTCCATGCGGTTATTGGTGGTCATCCGGTAGCCGCCCGACATTTCACGGCGGATGTTTCCCCAGATCAAAACGATGCCGTATCCTCCCCTTCCGGGATTTCCCCTTGCCGCGCCGTCTGTATATATGATCAAATGCTGATTCGTCAAAGCCTGTTTTTTTAAGGGAGCAAAAATAATGGAATTATGCATCAGTCGATGGCGGAATTCCATCAGGCGCGCTTCCCGTCCCGTCTACACCTGTATCACGCCCGTTCGGAAAGCCTCTTCCACCGGCGCGAAGTCCGCCGCTTCGAGGCACCTGGCGATCGTTTCACGGGTTTTCCGGGGATCGATGATCTCGTCGACCCACAGGCGCGCCGCGGCGTAATAGGGCGTAGTCTGGCTGTTGTACCGGTCGGTAATTTCCTTCAGGAGCTTTTCTTCGGCTTCCTGCGAGATTTCTTCGCCCCTGGCTTTCAGCGAGGCTACCTGGATCTGGAGGAGCGTTTTCGCCGCCTGTTCGCCGCCCATCACGGCGATTTTGGCGTTGGGCCAGGCGAAGATGAAACGGGGGTCGTAGGCTTTGCCGCACATGGCGTAGTTGCCAGCGCCATAAGAATTCCCGATGATCACGGTGATTTTGGGGACAACGCTGTTGCTCACGGCGTTCACGAGCTTGGCGCCGTCCTTAATGATGCCGGCATGCTCCGATCGGCTGCCTACCATAAAACCCGTTACGTCTTGCAGGAAAACGAGGGGGATTTTTTTCTGATTGCAGTTCATGATGAAGCGGGCGGCCTTGTCGGCGGAGTCGTTGTAAATTACGCCGCCCATCTGCATTTCGCCTTTTTTGGTTTTAACCATTTTCCGCTGGTTGGCCACGATGCCCACGGCCCAGCCTTCGATACGGGCATAACCGC
Organism: Chitinophaga rhizosphaerae; assembly: GCF_003958645.1. Taxonomy (GTDB): domain Bacteria; phylum Bacteroidota; class Bacteroidia; order Chitinophagales; family Chitinophagaceae; genus Chitinophaga; species Chitinophaga rhizosphaerae. Next base: position 326,288 of record NZ_RXLO01000001.1, on the reverse strand, counting down.
AGAGGATGGTTTTTCCGTAATCTTCCTTGTATTCTTCGAACACCGATCCATCTACGATCCGTTGGATCACTTCGCGGACGTCGTAGGATTTGGAACTGTCGGCCGGAATGAGGCCGTATATTTCATCGTTACTTTTCTCCGGCGCTACCGGGGCGATACGATCGAACCCTGCGGAGGCGGGTTTGCCGATGCGCGATACGATGTGGCGGATGCGTTCGATGCATTCTTCGTCGGATTTGAATTTATAATCCGCGATGCCCGAAATTTCGGTATGGGTAACGGCGCCGCCGAGTGTTTCTGCGTCGATATCTTCTCCGATGGCGGCTTTCACGAGATACGGCCCTGCCAGGAAAATGGAACCGTTACCTTCGACCATGAGCACTTCATCGCTCATAATGGGCAGGTAAGCCCCTCCGGCCACGCAACTCCCCATAACCGCCGCGATCTGCGTGATGCCCATGGCGCTCATTTTCGCGTTGTTGCGGAAGATGCGGCCGAAATGTTCCTTGTCGGGGAAGATCTCGTCCTGCATGGGGAGATATACGCCCGCGGAATCTACCAGGTAGATGACGGGCAACCTGTTTTCCATGGCGATTTCCTGCATGCGCAGGTTCTTTTTGCCGGTAAGCGGGAACCAGGCCCCGGCTTTCACCGTCATATCATTGGCCACGATCATGCAGAGGCGGCCGCTCACGTACCCAAGTCCCGCTACGGTTCCGCCGGCGGGGCATCCGCCGTGTTCAGCATACATGTCGTAGGCGGTGAAAGCGCCGAGTTCGGTGAACGTGCTGTTTGTATCGATCAATTTGGCGATTCGTTCGCGGGGCGTGAGCTTGCCGCGCTGGCGGACTTTCTCCAACGCCTTCTTCCCTCCTCCCTGTTCGATGACCGCCAGTCTTTGTTTCATGGTGCTGACCAGCAATTTCAAATGATCTTCGTTCCGGTTGAATTCCATCTGCTGAATATCCATAATGTGGCTTTGTTTAGAGATTCAATTTAAGGGAATTTGGGGGAATAGGTATTAATCATGTCCTTCATCCCACCGAAAGCCAACAGCCAATACAAAAATAAACAGATAGGCTTCCCCATGTAATGAAAAATGCCGGGAGACTGAAAACCGCGCAATGCGACGCAGGGAAACTTCGGACGCACATAAACACAGCCGACTATGTGCATGTAAATGGCGTCACCAATCTGGATGTCGATCGCGCAGCCGGACAACCGTTGCCGGCTTCGGAGCGCCATGCCGAAACCAGCACGATTATCAGGAGTAAGGCTGTTTCAAAAAATCTGATTTTCAGGGCATAAGGAATGTTTTTCCGCTATTTGTCATCATATCTAAAGTAGTGTTAAATTTGAACAGTCCGTGGCAGGAATGGAACATAAATTGTACGATTACCCTAAAATCTAACCATATGTCTTTACCCATAGTACTGTCTGAAGCCTTGCAACACATATACCAGGGCCAGCCCTGGCTCGACGTCACCTTTATGGAGCACCTCCGGGAGCTCGATGCCGCGCAAGCCTCCCGCCGTTTCGATACTTCGCATAATATCTGGGAACTGGTCAACCACATCATTTTCTGGCATCAAAACGTAGACCGCAAACTGAAAGGTGAAAAACCGGAGCAGGAAGGCGATCTTCCGGACTTCTATTTCCCCGAAAACCACGGAGAAAACAACTGGCAGGCCACGCTGCAGCGGCTCGAAAATTCCATCACGCATATGGCAGAAACGATCCGCAATTTCCCGGAAGAAAAACTCTATTCCAACGTAGCCAATACCCAGCACAACGCCTATTATTATATCCAGGGCATATTGCAGCACGCGGCCTATCACCTCGGCCAGATCGTCCTGATCCGCAAGTACGCCGAAAGCGAATAAAAAAACGCCGCTGGAAAACGGCGTTTCTCCTAGGAAATGGTTAAAAGTACCGTTACCGGTATCGAACACGAATATATATAATTAATTTAAAATACATAGGATTGTTTCACGCGATGGAAATTGGTTATATTCGGGTATAATACTATGCCATGGAACTCCAAAACCCCGCCCGTGAACGGGTCTATTCCATCGACGTGCTGCGCGGCATCGTGATGATCGTGATGGCGCTTGATCACGTCCGCGACTTTTTCCACGCAGGCGCACTATCGTCTGACCCCCTGAATCCGGAAACTACACATACTGCGCTGTACCTCACCCGTTGGGTGACGCATTTCTGCGCACCGGTTTTCGTATTTCTTTCCGGCATGTCGGTGTACCTGATGAACGGCAGAAAAACCAAAGGCGGGATCAGCAAATTCCTGCTAACGAGGGGTTTGTGGCTGATTTTCGTGGAACTGGCGATCGTTTCGCTGGGACTGTCGTTCAACCCGCTGTACAATATTTTCTTCTTACAGGTGATCTGGGCCATCGGCATCAGTTTCGTGATACTTTCGTTGTTCGTGTACCTGCCCTGGTGGGCCGTTCTCGCTATTGGCGCGGCCATCACCCTGTCGCACAACATCCTGGATTTTTACGAAGCGCAGCCGGGCTTCCAGCCTTCGCCCTGGTGGGCGTTGCTGCACCGGCCGGGTGCTGCGTTACCGCTGTTTCCGGGGCACATCGCGCTGGTGCTGTATCCATTCCTGCCCTGGGTGGGCGTCATGTTCCTGGGTTATGGCTGCGGACGGGTGTTCGCGGGCGATGTTTCCCCGGCGATACGGCGCTCGGTGCTGCTGACGGCGGGCCTGGGGATGGTGGGCCTGTTCTTTTTCCTGCGGGCGCTGAATGCGTATGGCGATCCTTTGCGCTGGGATGCCTGGCCCCATATATCGCAGACGGTTTTCTCCTTCTTCAACGTTCAGAAATATCCGCCGTCGCTGCTGTATACCTGTATCACTATCGGACCGGGGCTCCTGGCGCTGGCGGCGCTGGAGCATGCCCGCAACCGGTTTACGGCCGTTTGCAAGGTGTACGGCAGTGTGCCTTTCTTCTATTACGTCTTGCATTTCTACCTGATCCACGGGCTTACGGTAGTGGCGTTTTTCATCAGCGGATATGGTACAGACCAGATCGCAGACCCGAATTCGCCGTTCCTGTTCCGCCCAATCGATTTCGGGTATCCGTTACCGGTAGTCTACGCTATCTGGATTTTCGTGGTGGCCGTTTTGTACCAGCCCTGCAAGCGGTTCGCGGAATACAAGCGCAGCCATCGCCAATGGTGGCTAAGCTATGTGTAGGGATCAGAGATTACATTCATAACGTTCCTCGTACAGATCGTGGCCCCATAGCTTTTGGGGAATGGACTCCTTTTTCCCGAATCCCCATTTTTTGTACAGCGCGGCGGCAGCCGTCTGTTGGTTGGTGGTGAGCAGGTAAACTTTCCTGAACCGCTGCTCGCGGCAGAAGTCCATGGCCCGCTGCATGAGGGCCTTTCCCAAACCGATGCCCCTGTACTCCGGCCGTATGAGGAACCACCGCAGCTGCGCCTCCTTTCCTTCCCGGTGCTGGATCGCCACTACGCCCGCCAGCCGGCCCATGGACGATGCCACGATGATGCGGTCGCGGCGGGGCTCGAACGCCCGGATATAATCGTGCACCGTTTCCAGGACGTATTGCTCGAAACGGACATCGTACCCGTATTCTTTCCAGTACAATTGTCCGTGCAGGGAAATGATATCCCCCAGATCGCCGGGGATTAATTCCGTGCGGACCTCCACCTGCTCCATGGTGATTTCGCTGCCCGGTGCGCCCAGCAAGCGCCGCAGGTCGCGCATGGATGCGGCGATGGTTTGCTGATCGTCCGCTGGAAGGTGCGCCAGCATCTGGCGGATCTGGTCGTCGGACAAGTTGTCCATTTTCGCCATGAGGCGCCGGCCGCGGTCGGACAGTGTGAGGTAGCTGGACCGGCCGTCTTCCGGCAGGGGATGCTTCCACACCAGGCCGGCTTTTTCCAGTTTGCGGAGCATGCGGCTGAGGTAGCCCGCATCGATCTGCAACGCTTCGCGGATGCCGGTGGCGGTGGTTTGGCGGTTGAAATTGATTTCGTATAGCACCCGGATTTCCGTGAGGGAATATTCGCTGTCGAAGATATGTTGTTGCAAAAGCCCGAGCTGGGCGGTGTAGAAACGGTTGAATTGCCGGATGTCTGATATGATTTCGAGGTCTGACATCGATTGTAAATTTACGGCAAGTTAGCCTATTCGTTGCTTTTGTCAAACATATTGGTTGACTTGATCAAGTTTCCGGGGGAAGAAATGCGTATTTCTACGGGAAGATTCGCGTATTTGCTACCGGGGGCTTGCGGGGAGGAAGGGTTTACTTTGTGGAGCACTCCACTATTCATACATGACCCGTAATTATTAGTAGCATTATTTGAGATTGAAGTGGCGAGGCCTGGTTTCCCGGGCCTTTTTCATGTTCATGAGCCTTGCTGCCGCCGCAGGAACTCCCTGGGCGAACAACCCGCAATCGCCCGGAAGGCGCGCTGGAAAGTAGGCTGGGAATTGAACCCGCACTCATAGGCGATGCCGGTCAACGTGAGATGCCTGCTCGAGGGATCCTTCATCCGGTCTTTGACCGCTTCCACCCGCCAGCCATTCAGGTATTCATTAAACCCTTTTCCGATACGGCGATTCAGCACGGCCGACAACGTCTTCACCGGCACCCCGATCCGCGCAGCCAGCGTGGCGGCGGTCATTTCAGGGTCGAGATACAGTTGTCCGGATGCCATGGCCTCGTGCAGCGCTTCGGCGCAGCGGGCCACTTCATCATCCCCCAACTGGTCGAAATAGGAACCTGCCTGTTGCTGTCGCGCGGCATAAATGATACGGGTCCTATGATATCCGGCGAAGCCCATCCAGTAAACGAATACCACGAGCAGCACCTCGATCATCGTATATTTATGCAAACCCGTGACCGGCCAAATCATGGGCGTCGCCACCGTAGCTACCCAGAGGCAAAGAAATACGCCCATCACACCAACCAGCGTTTTCAGCCAGCGCGCTTCCTCGTCCATCAACCCCTTCCGCATGCTCAGCCAAGCCCGTACAGACAACACGTAATACGCCGCAAACCACGATACGGACAATGGTTCCGCGATTCGATCGAATGCGGTGTTCAGCCATATGATCCATTTCGGGTATTGCCAGCCGATTACGTACAGTCCCCAACACACCAGGAACGCCGCCCTGATGGCCAGGGCCATCCAGACCACGATGAAATGGCGGCCCGCGAACGGCGGCCTTCCCTCCTTTCCGAAAGACCGCACATATAAATATAAACACGGCCCCACCGCGAAAATGAGCACGAAGGCAAGCACATCGAAAACGAGAATATCCGGGTACAGGCCAGACGACCAGTGCAGCGTCTCGAACCCGTTATAGCTGAAGATGAACATGAAAAACGCCAGCATCCGGTTCTGGAAGCGGTTTTCCGTTCGGGCCTGGAGGAGGAATATCCCGAAAAAAAGGGCTTGCAGCGCACCGAGCAGGACGACTAACGAAAACAGATCGATTTTCATGGCGGGTAACACGGGTTTAAAGATAATCCCTTTCCCGACATCCGCATCGGGCAACAATTTTTTTTGCGTGCCGCAAACCCCTACATTTGTTACCTCCATAAAACTGAAACCCATGAAGAAGAACATCGCCCATGTGCTGACGGGCAGGGCCAAGCAGATTACCCCGGAGGAAACGGTGATACAGCCGCTTCCGCATAAGGATTTCAGATTCGCCAATCCGTTTATCGTGATACATCATATCGGCCCCGAAACCATTGCGGCGGGTTCCGGAATGCGTATTCATCCGCATCCGCACCGTGGATTTTCGCCGGTTACGTTCATGATTTCCGGGGAAGGGTACCATATGGATAATGCCGGCCATTCCGGCACGATCCGCGACGGCGGCATCCAGTGGATGTTTGCGGGAAAAGGCCTCCTTCACAGCGAGGGCCCTACGAAAGAAATGCTTGCCCGCGGCGGCAACTGGGAAATGATCCAGATCTGGCTGAACGTGCCCCAAGCAAATAAGTGGGACGATCCCTATTACCAGGCCGCCACGGCAGAACAGCTGCCTTTCGTGCTGGAACAGGAAGGCGTATCGCTCCGGCTGGCCAGCGGTGAGCTGGATGGGAAACGTAGTCCCATGAAGAGCTTCACCCCCGTTACAGCGATCATCGGTACCATCGCCGCAGGCAAAACCGTGCAATTGTCCGCCAGGCCCGGCGATCCGGCGCTGTTATATGTTTTCCGCGGTGAGGTAACCGCCAACGGAACGCCTGCCGCCATGCACCAATTGTATGTGTTCGATACTGCCGGAGACGAGATCGAAGTAACGGCCCAATCAGACGCAGGCATCCTTTTCCTCACCGGCGAGCCCATTAACGAGCCTGTGGCCGCGAAAGACAATTTCGTCATGAACACTGCCGAAGAAGTGGAACAGGCGCTGGAAGATTACCGTAACGGCGTTTTCGGCAAACTCGAATATTGATCCCGCACACCAAACCCCACCTATGCGAAAAAATTTCATCCATCAGCTGGCAGACGAAGGGCTGCTGAGCGAAACGGAACGCCTCCGGCTGGAGGCGCAATCGGGCAGCCGGTTATTTTCCCTCCATTGGGAACTGAAGACGATGCTGTACCTGGGCGTGCTCCTGCTGAGCGGCGGCCTGGGCACGCTGATCTATAAAAATATCGACACCATCGGCCACCAGGCCATCCTGGCGGGCATTGGGCTGCTTTGCGCCGCGTGCTTCTGGTACGCGAACAAACATACAGCCCCGTTCACCTGGGAAAAAACCGAATCGCCCAACGCCTGGTGGGATTATGTGGTGTTACTGGGCTGCCTGCTCTTCATTTCGTTCATCACCTACCTGCAAGGGCAATACGAAGTTTTCGGGACGCGGCTGGGCAGCGCCACTTTCATCCCGATGGTGGTCCTGTTCTTTTGTGCTTATTACTTCGATCACCTGGGTGTTTTGAGCCTTGCCATCACGAACTTCGCGGCCTGGCTGGGGATCGCCATCACGCCCATGCATCTCCTTTCCAGCAACGCGTTTGGCACGGAGCGCCGGCTCATCGATACGGCATTGCTTATCGGGCTGGTGCTCACGGCGGCGGGATTTGCCAGCGGCCGCTTCAACAGGAAGGCCCATTTCTCTTTTACGTACTACAATTTCGCGGTCCATGTTTTTTGCATCGGCGCGTTGTGCGGCATGTTCTTCGAAGACGGGATGCTGTTGCTGTACACGCCGGCGCTGGCTGCGGCATTGGCTTTCTATTATTTCCTCGGCGTGCGTTTGCGGTCGTTTTATTTCTTGCTCATGACGGTGATTTACGCCTACATCGGCCTGGGGTATCTCGTCATCTTCATGCTCATCCTGGCAATGGATTCGCTGGAAATGGGCGTGCTCTACCTTTCCATCCTGTACCTGATCGTTTCGTCCATCGCCATGGCGCGTATCCTCATCCACCTCAACCGAAAACTGAAATCACATGCTGATCTATAATACCGCCGAGCTAGATAACGCCCTCATCCGCCAGGAGGCCGACGATGCGAAAGCTGCGGGTGTGATTGTGCAGGGAACGGCGGAGCGGATCAAAGCGGCGCATCCTTACACCCTGTATTCACCGAATATTTTCGTACGCATCGGGCTGGGGCTCGCTACCGTGTTGTGCGTACTGCTTGCTACCGGTCTGTTTTTCCTCCTGATGATGGACGGCGCGATCCGTTCGATAGAAATATTTTTCCTCGTGTGGGGCGTGCTGGCATATGGTACACTGGAAATGTGGATGTCTGGCCACCGGCATTACCGTTCGGGGGTAGACGACGGGCTCACCTGGGTTTCGGCGGTATATATCGCCGGCGCGCTGGTGGCGCTTATGGAAAACGACAGTCCGGTCCTCCTTTTTATATTATTAACGGCGCTCGCATCCTGGTACACGGTCCGCACTTCCGACCCCGGGATTGCCCTGTGTGGCTGGGTTTGTGGCATCATGATTGTGGTATATGGCGCCATCGCGTATATTCCCGGGGCGCGGTATTTGCTGCCTTTCCTGGTGATGGGCATTTCCGCAGGGGCGTATTTGCTATTCACCCGTATACAGCGGAATTTCCGCTTCCGGCATTACGATCTTTGCCTGGATGTGTTGCGACTGGGCACTTTGGCTACGCTGTACCTCGCCGGTAACTATTACGTGGTGCATATCGCCGGCATGGAATTGCTGGGAATGGAAGGCGAGCCTCCGCTCCCATGGCTCTTCTGGACGCTATCGATCGCCATTCCGCCCGTTTATATATGGATGGGGCTACTGCGGAAAGACAGGATCCCCCTCGCCATGGGGCTCATCCTCATCGCCATGGCCGTATTCACCATCAGGGCGTACCACGCCGTAATGCCCATCGAAACGGCAATGGTGCTTGGCGGGATCTTTCTGGTAGGGGTATCTTATTTTGTGCATCGCTACCTCAAAAAACCGAAACACGGGTTCACCACGGAAGCCATGCATACGCGCAGCTTCGGAGCGCAACAACTTGAAGGGCTCATCATCGCAGAAACGATGCAACCTACCCCGCAGGCCGGCGAAGCATTCCAGTTCGGCGGCGGCTCCGGCGGCGGAGGTGGCGCCAGCAACGAATTCTAGAATTTTAAAAAACTGTGCATATGGATTTACATTTGAAAGGAAAAACCGCATTTATCAGCGGCAGCACCCAGGGAATCGGGTTCGCCGCCGCCAAACTGCTCCTCCAGGAAGGGGCCACCGTCATTATCAACGGCAGAACGGAAGCCCGCGTGAAAGAGGCCGTGCAAAAACTGAAAGACCTCGTCCCCAACTGTCCCGTTTCCGGCATCGCCGCTGATTTTACCAAACTGGCCGATGTGGAGCAATTGATGGAAAAACTGCCTTCGATAGATATACTCGTCAACAACGCCGGCATCTTCGAGCCCAAAGCATTCGAGGATATCCCCGATGAAGACTGGTACCGCTTCTTCGAAGTGAACGTCATGAGCGGCGTGCGGCTGTCGCGCCACTTTTTCCCGAAAATGATCGCCAACAACTGGGGCCGCATCATTTTCATTTCCAGCGAATCGTCCATCATGATCCCCAGCGAAATGATCCATTACGGTATGACGAAAACCGCCCAGCTCGCGGTGAGCCGGGGCCTGGCGGAACGCACCAAAAACACGGGCGTCACCGTCAACACGATCTTACCCGGCCCCACCAAATCGGAAGGCGTGGTGGATTTTCTCGGCAAACTGGCTACGGAACAGGGCGTTTCGCCGGCGGAAGCCGAAAAGAACTTTTTCCGGGACATGCGCCCCAGTTCGCTCCTGCAGCGGTTCGCCGACGTTTCGGAGATCGCCAGCATGATCGCCTATATCGCCAGCCCGCTTTCGTCCGCCACCAACGGCGCGGCCATCCGGGTGGAAGGCGGACTGGTGCCGACCATATATTAACGCTGGCGTGGATAAGGACTTTTTACTATTTTGTTCGTCCATAAACATTTCAGCGATTATGAAAAAACTATCCATGCTTCTTTTTGCCCTGGGCGCCATGGCACTCCTGTCTGCCGGGGTAGCGAAGAAGAAGAAAAAAGTCATCTTCTTCGGGGATTCCATTACACAGGCCGGCGTTGGCCCGGAAGGGTATATCACGCAACTGAACGCTATGTTGCAGCAATCGCATGCCGGGCAGTATGAGCTCATCGGGGCAGGGATCGGGGGGAATAAAGTCTACGATCTCTATCTCCGCATGGAAAAAGACGTGCTCGAAAAGAAACCGGACGTGGTGGTGATCTATGTCGGGATCAACGATGTCTGGCATAAGGCCTCCCACCGTACCGGTACGGATTTCGACAAATTCGGCGGCTTCTACCGCGCGCTCATCAAAAAGATTCAGGACAACGGCGCGAAAGTGATCGTTTGCACACCTTCCGTCATCGGCGAAAAGAAAGACGGCGATAACGAGCAGGACGCGGACCTCAACAAATACAGCGACCTGATCCGGTCCATCAGCAAGGAACAAAGCCTGCCGCTGGTAGATCTCCGCAAGGCGTTCCTGGACTACGAGGCCGCCAATAATAAAGACAACAGCGAAAAAGGCCTGCTCACCTCCGACCGTGTGCACCTTAACAGAGAAGGCAACGCGTTCGTGGCGGCACAAATGGCGAAAGCGATTACCGGACTTTGATTCCGGACGTGAAATAAGAAAAAAACCGGGCTCGTTGGGGGCCCGGTTTTTTCTTAGATATACGTTACTTCCTTTCCGCCTTCAACGCATCGATTTCCTTCTTCATCTCTGCGATATAAAGTGTCAGTTCTTCGATTTTCTGCAGGAGTTTGGCGTTCATCTCTCCGAGGTCCTGCCCTTTTTCGGCGACTTCTTTGGCCGAGGGGATGCCGGGAAGATGTTTGTTTTCCTTTACATACGCCATTACTTCCTCGATAGGTTGCAATTTGAAATCTTCCTCAAATACGAAGTCGGGCCAGTTGGCGTATGCTTTCACGACGGCTTTGGTGAATATGGCGCTGCCGTTTACGGAAAGTTTGTAACCGTTTGGCGCATGATCACCGATGCGGACATTTCCCACAGAATCTATCGTAAACAAACGTCCCCGAGTGGTTACGAAGTTGAATCCGCGAACGTTGGTATTAAGGGAAAAGTTCATGCCATCGTCATTTACACTTTGGGTAATCGCATATCCGGAAGTGTTTGGACCGGCTATGAATTTGAATACCTGTCCACCGCTTTTAATTTGAAAAGGCGCAGTAGGTGGCTGGTCGCCTATTCCGAAATGTCCACCTTTCGTTATCCACAGCCGCGTTCCCAATCCGCCGCCTACACCCGTATTATCTTCATATAAACTGAATCCATCCGGAGCGTTAGGGTCTGTATTAGTTAGTCTCACCCATGCCCAACGATTATTGTTCGAATTTCCAATATTTAAACCTCCATTTTGTGTTGGCGGCGGGGAAATCCTGATATTTCCGCCCGAAACGTGAAGTCTGTCTGCTGGCGAAGTTGATCCAATACCGATAGCTGCTGTCGGCCGATCAATATAAAATGCAGTACTTTTATAAGAGGCATTATCATTATAACTCCATATGGCAAAATTTGAACCTTGTGCATTGGTACCTGTTTCGTTGCCGATCAACCCTATGCCCCATCTCACACCGGCCCAATCGGGGTTGATTTTGTGGAGCCCAAAGAGATGATGCCCGTTTGTGTTGTCAGACCTATCAGACAATGCAACAAATTTTCGTGCAGCGCCTCTGCCCGAAATATTGAAAGTACCTGAGATCTGAACCGGAGCCTCGCGGTTCAAAATATACGTTTCCTGCGCAATCAGATTTATGGTACTACATGTCAACAAAAGTCCAATGGACAAAAATTTCCAATTCATAGATAAAGGATTTAAAACGTAAAACTAGTTAATTTCCAGGTCTCCGCAACACCGTCCCCTCCGCCACCGGCTCCCCGAAAACCGGCATGCCGTCTTTCGTCCAACTGAACTTTTGCATCCGGGGAGATCGTTTCCCGCCGCAGCCCCAGCCTGGCTGGGAATTGGCGTGATAAAGGATCCAGTCCTCCTTACCATTGGGGCTTTTGAAGAAAGAATTATGCCCCGGCGACCAGACTTTATTCGCCACCGAAGTTTGGAAGATCGGTTCGGGATGTTTGGTCCACCGCGCGGAATCGAGGAGGCTGCCTTTGCCGGAAAAACGGAGGAGCCCCAGGGCGTAATGGTCTGTCCAGCAGCCGCTCGCGGAATATACGATCATGAGTTTTTTGCCGTGGAAGAGCGCCTGCGGGCCTTCGTTCACCGTCACTTTCTGGCCGCTTTTCTCCCATTCGTGTTCCGGAACGGACAAGCGCACTCTTTTCGACGAAATCGTCCAGGGATTTTTCATTTGTGCGATGTAAATATCCTGCTGCTTATCTGCATCTCCCTCCCAACCCGACCAGATCATGTACAGTTCCTTTTTGTATTCGAAAATATCGGCGTCGATGGCCCATTTGTTGGTAGCGTCGGTAACCTGGCCCTTGAAGGTCCAGTTGCCGGTCATGGGGTCGGGTGAAGGGTTTTCGAGGACGTACATGCGGTGCTGCACGTTCTTTCCGCCGGTGGCCGCGAAATAGGCATACCATTTTCCGCGGAGGAACTGCACCTGTGGCGCCCAGATATCTTTCGACCAGGCATTGTTTTCAGTGGGTTTGTAAATGGTGACGTGCTGGGCGGATGTAAGGTCTGCCAGGCTGCGGGTCTTCCAAAGCACGATAGAATTGGCCGTGGTGTGGGTGTAGTAGTACCATCCATCTTTGAAATAAGAATACGGATCGGCGCCGGAAGTCAGGAGTGGATTGGTGAACGTGGAATCCTGGGCCTGCGCGCCGGCGACGGTGGCGAGCAGCAGCAGGGAAATAAACATGGTTTTCATGTCCCCTAAAATAAAATATCCCAATCAATTCTTTTTCACTACTTTCGGGTACGTACACGTACACTGCACATCCATGAAAGCGAAACAACCAGATCAGCCCGGCGGCGTCAAGGAAATTGCGCGGCGGGCAAAGGTCTCGATCGCCACGGTAGACCGGGTCATCCATAACCGGACGGGCGTATCGGCCAAAACACGCGCCAAGATCGAGAAGATCATACAGGAACTGAACTATCAGCCCAATATCATCGCGAGCCGGCTGGCATCGCGCAAAGTATTGAACCTCGCCATATTGCTCCCGGCGGTTTCTACGGAAACGGAATATTGGGAAATCCTCCTGGCGGGCGTTTCCCAGGCCGAAGACGAAATCCGGCAGATGGGGGTCCGGATCGAACGGTATTATTACGATTTCAACGACCGCACTTCCTTCCCGAAAGCCGCCCGGCAGTTGCTGAAAGGGCTGCTGGACGGAGTCTTGCTGGCTCCGCTCTTTATAGACGAAGCCACCGCTTTCTGCGGACAGCTGCAGGAAAAGAACGTTCCCTACGTATTCATCAACTCCGACATCCCCAGTCTCAACAGTCTCTGCTATGTGGGCCCGGAGCTCTTCCGCAGCGGGTACCTCGCCGGTCATCTCATGGCGTATTGCCTCCAGCCCGATGATAAAATCCTCATGGTGAACATGACGAAGGAAATCGAAGGATTGCATCCCCTGTTGCGGAAGGAAGAAGGTTTCAGGGCGTATTTCAGTGAAAAGCTGGACAGGATCGTCAAAACCGACGTCCCCGAAAGCAACGAGAAATCCATAGAAAAGAAGGTAGCGGAAGCCCTCGCGGCCGACGCGTCCATCAAAGCCATTTTCGTGACCAGTTCCCGCGTGCATCTCATCGCGCAATTCCTGGAATCTGCCGGAAAAAAGGATATCCTGGTGATGGGGTACGACTTCCTCCCCGAAAACGTTTCGTGGCTCCAGAAAGGCATGATCGATTTCCTCATTTGCCAAAAGCCCCAGGAACAGGCCTATCGCGGCATCATGACGCTGTATCAGCACCTCGTGCTGGGCGCGCCCGTCGAAAAGGAACACTTCATGCCGATCGACATCATCACCCGCGAAAACTACATGTATTACAAAAACTAAAGCAGCGCAGCACTGTCTTTATCGATGAAAAGCGCCGCCCGCGGATGTTTCCGCAGGATAGTGCTGGGATGTTGCGCGCTTATGGGCGATTGCAGCGTGTGCCGTACCGCCTCCGCTTTTGCAGCACCGGGCACCATGCAATAAATCCAGGTTCCGCGGTACAATGCTGGCACTGTAAGCGTCAGCGCGTGCGTGGGCACGTCTTGCAGCGACGCGAAACATCCGTCGTTCACCTGCTGTTGCCGGCAGGCATCGTCCAGGTCTACCACCTTCACCAGTTTGGGATCGTTGAAATCCGCCACGTGCGGGTCGTTGAACGCGATGTGCGTGTTCTCCCCCACTCCCATGCAAACTATATCCGTTCCTCCGTTCAGCAACCCGGCATAGCGCTCGCATTCCGCATTCGCGTCGTTCGTTTGTCCGTCGAGGTAATGCACCGATCTGAACGGTACGAGCCCGAAAAGGCGCTCCCTGAGGAAGTTACCGAATCCCTGTGGCGCGTTGGCGGGAAGGCCGATGTATTCGTCCATATGGAACGCGTGGATGCGGTCCCAGGGAATGGACGGATCAGCACGGAAGGCTTCCAGGAATTCCTGTTGCGAAGGTGCAGCGGCGAAGATCATGCTGATGTAAGGTTGGGATTGCAGGAGCGCATGCACCCGCCCTGCCACCGCAGCCGCCGCGGCAGCGCCCATCCGGCGCCTGTCCTCAAACTGGTGTACATTGATTCGTTGGTATGTATGCATATGTTGACAGGTTTTTGATGCCGGACGGCGCTCTGTGGCTGCCGCAGCGGTGGTATGGTGGTCGTTTTTATCCTTGTGTTGGCAGATGCAGCACCGACCGGGCGTTTGCGGCGCGATGAAGGATTTCTCCGCCGCGGACCACCGTATCGATGCGCACGTCTTCGTTGAACAGCACGATGTCCGCGTCTTTCCCCGTGGCGAGGGATCCCTTCCTCCCGGAAACTTTCATAATGGCGGCGGGCGTGGCGGTCATCATGCGCACGGCGTCGGCCATGGGCACATCCGCCAGTTTCACCATGTTGCGCACGAGCCGGTCTGCCGTAGCCACGCTTCCCGCAAACTGCGTACGGTCGGGCAGTTTCGCCACCTCATCTTCAACGATCACTTTCAGTCCGTTTTCCCGGCTGCCGAGGATGCTTTCGCCCGGGGGCATGCCGGCGGCGCGCATGGCGTCGGTGATGAGGGCGGTTTTTTCCGGGCCTTTGAATTTGTAGACGAGTTTGAGCAGCGCTGGCGGCAAATGAACTCCGTCAGCGATGATTTCCACGGTCATATCGTCGAGCAGGAACGCACTTTCAATGACGCCGGCGAAACGGAAGGCATTCCGCCGGGTAACGCCCGACATCGCCGAATAAAGATGTGTGACGTGGGAATAGCCGTGCTCCCAGGCGTCGAGCATTTCTTCGTAAATGGCGTCTGTATGCGCCACGGCGGGTAATATCCCCCGCTGGCGGAGATAATCGCCGAAAGCGAGGGCGCCCGGGAGCTCGGGGGCAGCGCTCCAACGCGCGACGGACGTAGTATCCGCCAGCACGGACGCGTATTCTGCGGGGTCCGGGTTGCGGATGTAGCGCGGGTCTTGCGCGCCGCGCTGATTCATGGCGAAGTAAGGCCCTTCCAGATGAATGCCGATGAATTCCGACCCTTTCCGGTTGAGCGGATGGGCGGTTTCGTAGTTGGAAATGGTACGCCGTAGGCTGTCGGTATCGCCGCTGAGCGAAGTGGGCGTCATGGCCGTGGTGCCATACCGGATATGCGTTTCTGCAACTTTCAGGAAAGATGCCGTGTCCCCGTCCATAAAATCCGCATCGCCGCCGCCATGCACGTGTATATCGATGAAACCGGGCGAAATGTATTGCCCTTTCGCATCGATCTCCACGGCGCCGGAAACGGGAATATCATCTTCCGCCAACGCCAGGATGCGGTTGCCCTCCGTCAGCACCGTACCACCGTTGATAATGCGGTACGGCGTGATGATCCGGCCGTTAAAGATTTTTATCTTCGGAGTATTCATATTCGGGTGTTGAGGGAACGGCCCTGTGAGACGGCTTCCAGCTGCGCACCAGATGCCCGTGAAATGCGTAATACATGAGGTAAGCGTAACAGGGCAGCAATACCCAGTAGGCATCGCGTTCCCCTGTCATATCCGCGAAAAATCCATACACCAGCGGCAGCACCGCGTTGCCGCAAAGCCCCATGATGAGGACCGAGGCGCCCAGCTTGGTAAAGCGGCCCAGGCCGTCGAGCGCCAGCGGCCAGATGCCCGCCCAAACGAGCGAGTTGGCCAATCCCAGCAATACCACGAACCATATCGACACATCCGTTTCATGCCCGAAAACGTGCACCATGCCGCGCATGTTCACGATGCAGACGGTAAGCACGGCTCCCAGTACCGTACAAAAGCGGAGGGCATTCACCTGTTTCACGAATTTCGGGATGAGGAGGATCCCGATGAAATACCCCACGATCGTGGCGCCCAGCGTATACGACGGGAACGCTTTGGCTTCGAGGAGCGGGATGCCCATGGAGCCGGCGTAGGAAATGATCGTATCGATCGCGATGACCTGCGTGCCGACATGCAAAAATATCGCTACGGCACCCAGGATCAGGTGCGGAAATTCGAAAATGCTTTTCTTGCCGCTGTTGACGGCCGCCGTTTCCATGCTCTCGTTTTCCGTATCGATCTCCGGCAGCGGCGAATACCGCACCACGAGGCCCAGGAGGAACAACACGCTTCCCAGCACGGTGTACGGAACGATCACACGGCGGATGAACGCGTCCAGCACGGCAGTTTTTTCTGCTGCGCCCATGCCCGGCAGCGTGCGCTCCAGGTCGGTATCCGAAACCCGGAGGACCACCGCGGCGAAGATCAGCGGCGCAATGATGCCCGCGAATTTGTTGCAGATCCCCATCACACTGATGCGCTGGGCGGCGGATTCCTTCGGCCCCAGGATCGTGATATAGGGATTGGCGGCGGTTTGCAGCACGGCCAGCCCTATTCCCAGGGTGAAAAGCCCCAGCAGGAACAAGGGATACGCCCGCATGAGGGCCGCCGGCACGAAGAGGAAAGCGCCCAGCGCCATCGCCCAGAAACCGATCATCATCCCCCGCTTGAAACCGGTCGACCGCAAGAGGTACGACGAAGGTACCGACATCACCAGGTAAGAAATATAAAACGCAAACGTAACGAGATACGATTGCAGGCTCGTCAGTTCGCAGGCGATCCTGAAATAGGGAATGAGAATGGCGTTCACCCACGACACGAAGCCGAAGATGAAAAACAGCATCCCGATAATGAGGATGGATATGCGCGTATCCCGCCTGCTCAGCGAGCCGGGGTCTACCATGCCGGTATGTGTCCGCATCGGTTTGATTTACGGGTTTATACTGTTGGTTCCCAGCCCGGCTGGTATGTCCTTTTCCATAATTTCTGCGCAGCTGCGTTGTTTTTGATCCGTCCGTTGGATGGGTCGGTATGCAGCGTGCTTTGCGTACGGAGTGCGATATTGCCCAACTGGCAGAGCAATGTACTTTGATGACCGCTGAGGATGTCGCTGTTTAGCGGCGCGCCGCTGCGGATGGCGGAGAAGAAGTTCTGGAAATGCAGCGCATCCAGCGCTTCGGCGGGATTGGTCAGGTTGCGCGCGTCGATCTTCATGTCGTTTTTCACATCTTTCACCACTTTACCGTCGAGGTCGTAAACGGTGTAAGCATTACCGTCGATCATGAGCGAACCCTTCTCGCCGTAAAACACGACGCCTACGGTATTCCCTTCCAGCGGTTTCCCGTTGCAGCTCCGGCCTTCCCAGGCCATGCTGCTGTTGTTGCCGAATTCGAGGTTGATGACCTGTGTGTCCGGCGTTTCCCAGTCGTCTTCGTACCGGTACCTGCCGCCGGCGGAAGATACCCGGATGGGATAATCCACGCCCATCCCCCAGCGCAGCAGGTCGATCATGTGGGTGCCGTTGTTGAGGGCTTCGCCTGTCCCCCAATTCCAGAACCAATGCCAGTTATAGTGAACGAGGTTATCACGGAAAGCCTTGCGGGGCGCGGGGCCCTGCCAGAGGTCGTAATCCAGCCATCCGGGAACGGGGGTTTCCTTTCCGCGGCCGATCGACTGGCGGTTGTTGGTATACCATCCTTTCCCGAAGTAAACGCGGCCGATGGCGCCATCTTTCAGTTCCCGGATGCCTTTGATGACATTCGGCCAGGAGCGGCGCTGGTTGCCCATCTGGATAACGGATTTATATTTTTTCTGCGCGGCAACGAGCAGTTCGCCTTCATGTGGATTGTGGCTGCAGGGTTTTTCGAGATATACGTGTTTGCCGGCTTTGGCGGCGAGGATGGCGGCGGGTGCGTGCCAATGATCGGGCGCGACGATGATGAGCGCGTCCATATCTTTTTGCTCCAGTGCTTTCCGGAAATCCGGGATATTGGCCGGCTGCTTTTTCTGGATGTCGTTTACTTTGGCGATGCACTTTTCGCTGGCGCGGGTATCTACGTCGGAAACGGATACCACTTCACAATCAGGCTGTTTCGCATAGTTCTGCGCAAGGGCCAGTCCACGGGCATTTACACCCATCATGCCCACCCGGATGCGCTCGTTGGCGCCGAGGATGGAGGCGTAACTTTTGGCGCTGAAGCCGGGCAGGATGCCGCCGGCGGCTATGAGGGCCGTGCCTTGCGCGGTTTGTTTCAAAAACGATCTGCGTGTATTTTTCATAAGGTGGATTTTAAGGTTGATCAGCGTTTGTGTTCCTTTACTCGGCCGAACATCGCCGCAACGGAAACCGGCGCGCCTTTCCTGCGCTTGCTTTCGTCGGCCGCGTCCATGAACGCGAGGATTTCGAGGGTGGCTTCGCGGGAAACGGGAGGCTTTCCCGTCCGGAAAAACTCCGCGACCTTCAACAGGAGCGGCTCGTAGCCTTTGTAGGGCCCCAGCGGCACGATGCTGTTCCCGCCGAAGGCGTTGCCACCGTAATCCTGCTTGCCGCCGCGGATGCCCCGGTAAGTACCGATCCGTCCTCCTTCCCAAACCCCTACCACTACGTCGGCGTCTGCCGTGGAGGTCCGGGAAACCGTCTGGCAGCCGGTCCCCATCACGGTGCAGAGCATTTCCACGCCGTGGATGCCGTACCAGTAAAGATCGGGATGCGTTTTTTCGAGCGCGCAGGGACTGAAGGTTTCGGCGCCGAACACTTTGCCGATGGAGCCGCCGGCCACGGCCTGCACATTATCCACGTACCGCAGCGACGAAGCGGAGAATACGGGCGCGTTGTGTTTTTCGGACAGGTTGAATATTTCTATGCCTTCCGCGAGTGAAGCGGCCAGGGGTTTGTCTATGAACACTTTCCTGCCGGCGCGGATGGCGGGCAGGGCTTGCCGGAGATGGGGCCGCCCGTCGTTGGACTCTACCATCACTACGTCGGATTTGGCGAGGAGCGCGTCCATGCCGGTCACGATTTCCACGCCGAGTTTTTTCAGTTCTTCCACGAATCCCGGCATACGTTTCTGGTTGTTTTCGATGTCGGGACTGGCTTCGGGGAGCGCCGCTACGATGCGGAAACCTTCGAGGCCGGGCGTCACTATATCTTTATTGAAACTTTTTGCGAAGGCGACGGCATGCGAGGTGTCGCAGCCGATGATGCCGATGCGGACGGGATCGGCGGCGAGGGCCATGGCATGGAGGGACGGGCTGGTGGTAAGGCCGGTGGCGATGCCTGCGGCGGTCATGGTCTGGAGGAACTGTCGGCGGTCGTAGCGTGGCTGCATGGTGGAACTTTCTCTTCTAATGATTAATTACGCGGTAGATCTGGTTCGACAAGGGGCCCGGTAATTTCGGGTACGTACCCGTAACCCGGTCCTTAAAAAACGGTTGTCCTGCAACCGTATTTCATCAAATACCCAGTAACATCGGGTACGCACCCGGAAGTTAATAATTTTAATCGGATATTTCCAAGGAAAACGGGGAGGAAAAAATATTTTGCCCGTTCTCCTATATTAATGCGTTGCTTATTTCAAATTATCCCCTCCCGTTGAAATTTATTTGCAAATTACGGAATTGACTTGTACTTTCGGGTACGTACCCGGTTTTCATCCACGTATTCCTGAAATCTGCTCCTGCAAAGTAAAGCAGACGCCGTGTACGCACCCGTAGAAACACAACCAGGTCATCGCATAAAAAAACGTTTATGGAAGATTCGACAGCTACCGTCCGCTCCACTCCCGCACCCGCCGCCAGCCGCGGTAAAGCCTGGCTGCAGGCCATAGGGCCCGGACTCATCACGGCCGCGCTCGTATTCGGCCCCAGCAAGATCACCGTTGCCTCCATGATGGGCGCCAAATATGGCTATGCCCTGCTCTGGCTGGTGGTAGTCGCTATTTTCTTTATGATCATTTTCGCCGTGATGGCTGCGCGGGTCGGCATCGCCACCAGCGAATCCGCCCTCACCACCATCGGTAGAAAATGGGGCAAAGGCGCGCGCATCGCCATCGGCGTGGGCGTTTTCTTCGTGTGCGCCTCATTCCAGGCGGGCAATTCCATCGGCATAGGGATCGCCGTGGGCGAAGCCACGCAAACCGCACCGGCCATTTGGATTATCGTGTTTAACCTCGCCGCAATGGTCATGCTGTTTTTCCGCAGTTTCTACAAGTCGCTGGAAAAGGTCATGATCGCGCTCATCGGGCTCATGCTCCTCGCCTTCTGCGCCACGTTCTTCTTCACCCAGCCTTCCCTGCCGGATGTGGCCAAAGGTTTTGCAGTGCCTTCGCTCCCGGAAGGTTCCCTGCAACTGACCATCGCCTTCATCGCCTCGTGCTTCTCCATCGTGGGCGCGCTGTACCAGGCCTACCTCGTCCAGGAGCGCAAACGGATCAATCCGCAAGCCAGGCAAACGGGGCGGGAAGCCATCCCGGGCATGGTGATCCTCGGTATCCTCGCGGCCATCGTTATGTCGTGCAGCGCAGCAGTTTTACATAGCCACCACATCAACGTCACCAAAGCGACGGACATGGCCATCGCCCTGGAGCCGATCTTCGGCAACTTCGCTTCTGCGCTGTTCCTTTCCGGCCTGTTCGGCGCCTCTTTCTCCGCGATGATCGGCAACGCCGCACTGGGCGGCACGCTGCTGGGCGACGCGCTCGGGTTCGGGGGTTCCTTGCAATCGGGCAAAGTAAGGGTCCTTATCGGCGTCATCATGGCGCTCGGGGCAACCGTCGCACTTTCTTTCGGGAAACTGCCGCTCCAACTGATCGTACTGGCGCAGGCGGTCACCATTTTCATCGTTCCCTTCATTGGCGTGGCGCTGTACCTGGTCGCCAACGACGAAAAGATCATGGGCGCCATGAAAAACCCGCCGTACGTGAAGTTCTTCGGTGCGCTGGGCCTCATTTTCATGTTCATCCTCGCCGCCAGCAACGTCAAAACATTATTCTTTTCATAATCAATTCGCAAACTATACGACATGGACGCAATATTCTCCACCGTTGAAGAGCTGCTGAAGCCTTCCGAAGCATTGGTAGCAGACATCGCGCGCCTCGAAGGCGACATCCTCATTCTCGGCGTTGGCGGCAAGATCGGCCCCAGCCTCGCCAAACTGGCCAAACAGGCCGTAGACGCATCCGGCGTTCCCCGCCGCGTGATCGGTGTGAGCCGGCTTTCCGAGCCCGGTCTCCGCGAAGAACTGGAAGCCGCCGGTGTGGAAGCCATCGCCGCCGACCTGCTGAACGAAGCCGATCTCGCCGCGCTGCCCGACGCTAAAAACGTGCTTTACCTCGCCGGCACCAAATTCGGCACCACCGGTAAGGAAGCCTTCACCTGGGCCATGAACGCCTATCTCCCCGGCCGCGTGGCGGAAAAATACCGTAACTCCCGGATCGTAGTGTATTCCACCGGGAACGTGTATCCCCTCGTGCCGGTGTATTCCGGCGGTGCAGACGAAAGCACGCCCGTTGGCCCGGTTGGTGAATACGCCCAGTCCTGCCTCGGCCGCGAGCGTATCTTCGAGCACTTCTCGCAACAATACGGCACCGAACTGCTCATCTACCGCCTCAACTACGCCAACGATCTCCGATACGGCGTGCTCCTGGAGATCTGCAAATCCGTCGTGAACGGATCGCCCATCGACCTGCGCATGGGTCACGTAAACGTAATCTGGCAGGGCGATGCGAACGAATATGCGCTCCGCTCCTTCCTGCATACTTCCGCTCCCGCCAAATTCCTCAACATCACGGGCCCTGAAACGGCTTCCGTTCGCTGGATCGCGGAAGAATTCGGTAAACTCGCCGGCAAAACGCCGCAGTTCCTGAACTCGGAACAGGACACAGCCCTGCTCAACAACGCCGCCGAAAGCTTCCGCCTGTTCGGATACCCGAAAGTGACCCTTCGCGATATGATCCGTATGACGCTCGAATGGTACCAGAGCGGCGGCGCCACCATCAAAAAACCTACCCATTTCCAGACCAGAACGGGCAAATTCTAAAAAACACAACTACGATTCGCATACATATGGACGCATCCATCAAATCACTGCTTTACAGCGGCACGGTCATCCCTGCCCATCCGCTGGCACTTACGGAAGACCGGCAGCTCGACGAAGCCCGCCAGCGCCGGCTCACCCGATACTATATCGCCTCCGGCGCAGGCGGCGTGGCCGTGGGCGTGCATACCACCCAATTCGAGATCCGCTGGCCACAGTATAACCTCTACGAACGCGTGCTCCGGCTCGCTGCCGAAGAAATCGGCAAAGCTCGGCTGAACCGTCCGTTCATCCGCGTGGCCGGCATCGCAGGGCCTACCGCACAGGCCGTGAAGGAAGCCGGAATCGCCAGGGATCTCGGGTATCATATCGGGCTCGTAAGCCTGGGCGGACTGAAAGACTATTCAGAAACGCAGCTCGTGCAACATGTGGCGGCCGTGGCGGAAGTGCTCCCCGTTTTCGGATTTTATCTCCAACCTTCTGTAGGAGGTCGTATATTGAGTTACGATTGCTGGCGCAGGATGGCCGATATCCCCAACCTGCTCGCCATTAAAACGGCTCCCTTCAACCGCTACCAGACGCTCGACGTGTTCCGCGCCGTTTGCCACTCCGAACGTTGCGACGAAATCGCGATGTATACGGGGAACGACGATAACATCGTGGCCGATCTGCTGACCACCTACCGCATTCCCGTAAACGGGAAGATCGTGGAAAAGCGTTTCGCCGGCGGATTACTGGGCCACTGGTCGGTTTGGACCAGCAAAGTGGTGGAGCTGTTCAACAAGATCCGGTCGAACCCTGCAGATATGGGCCTCATGAGCACCAACATCGCGGTGACGGACATGAACGCGGCCCTGTTCGACCCTTCCCATTCCTTCAAAGGCTCCATAGCCGGGCTGCATGAAGTGTTGCGGAAACAGGGGTTGATGGAAGGGACCTGGTGCCTGAGCGACCATGAAGTGCTCTCGCCGGGCCAGGCCGAAGAGATCGAAAGGGTGATGCGCGAATATCCGGAACATACCGACGACGAATTCGTGCGCGCTTTCCTCGAAAAGGACAAAATTTAATGCATATATGCTGAAGGAAAAGATCCGGGACATCGCCCGCAGTTTGCAGGACAAGGCCGTAGCCACGCGCCGGCACCTGCACGCCAACCCGGAACTATCGTTCACGGAAGTAAAAACCGCCGCCTTCATAGCCGCAAAGCTCGATGCACTGGGCATCCCCTATAAAAGTATGGCCAACACGGGCCTCGTGGCGATACTGGAGGGAACGAAAGGCCCGTCAGACGCCGTGATCGCGCTGCGTGCCGACATCGATGCGCTGCCGATCACGGAGTTGAACGACGTGCCTTACAAATCGCAATCCCCCGGTGTCATGCACGCCTGCGGGCACGATGTGCATACCACTTCGCTCCTGGGCGTTGCAGAAATCCTCCTGCAATTGCGGCACGAATTCTCCGGCCGGGTGAAGTTCATTTTCCAGCCCGGCGAGGAATGCATTCCCGGAGGGGCGAGCCTGATGATCAGGGAAGGTGTGTTGCAGAACCCCGCGCCCGCGCGCATCCTGGGGCAGCACGTGATGCCCGAACTGCCGGTGGGCAAGATCGGGATGCGGGCGGGGCGGTATATGGCCAGTGCGGATGAGATCTATATCGAAGTGTACGGTAAGGGCGGCCATGGCGCCATGCCCCACACTACCGTCGATCCCGTGATCATCGCCAGCCACATGATCATCGCGTTCCAGCAAATCGTGAGCCGCAACGCCAACCCTACCATGCCATCGGTTCTATCGATCGGTAAAGTGATCGCCGATGGCGCACACAACGTCATTCCCGACAAAGTGATCATCGACGGTACATTCCGTACGCTCGACGAAACCTGGCGATTCGATGCGCACGACCGTATCCGTAAACTCGCGTATGCCATTGCGGAAGGAATGGGCGGAAGCTGCGATGTGAATATTCGTGTAGGCTATCCCGTGTTGATCAATCATGAAGCGTTGACGGCGGAAGTGCGGGCCCTTACGGAAGAATACATGGGCGCAGACAATGTGGTAGACCTTCCTATCTGGATGGCGGCGGAAGATTTCGCATCCTATTCCCAGGTGGCGGATGCCTGCTTTTACCGGCTAGGCGTGGGCAATGCGGAACGTGGCATTACGTCCGGGCTGCATACCGCCACATTCGACGCAGATGAGCAGTCGCTCGAAATCGGCGCCGGACTGATGGCCTGGCTGGCGCTGCGATCGCTGGGCGCTTCCTGAACCTGATATTCTTGCAAAGCCGATAACCGGCCGCGTCCTGCGATGCGGCCGGTTTTATTTTTCCAGTAACTAATGAGGATATATGCAGAACGAATTCCGTTCCGGGAATAATTCAAACTTGTTGGTGTAAATCAATGGTGCGGTTAGTTGGGCCACAACCCTACAAACCCTGAAAAAATTCGCTGAGAGAAATGCCAAGTTGCTTGACGATGGCGCTGAGGGTACTGATGGAAACGTTGACCTGTCCTGTATCTATCCGGTTGATTTGTGCATGGCCGATGCCGGCGTGATCCGCGAACTCACGGTTGCTCATGCCCGTTTCTTCGCGCAGCTGTTTAAAGCGCGCGCCGAGGGCTTTCAGCAATTTATCGTCCCGGATTTCATCCATCCGGGCAAATTGAAGAAAAGCAGAAAATATATTGACCTCGTATGTGAGGCTGCGTGCATTTTTTCACTTATATTGCTATAAACAGGAAGCCATCAGGCTACGGTGGCAAATGAGACCCTGCCAATCTTTTGGCGTTTCCCTTTCACCCAAAACATGCATATGGAAAATAACCCGGCCGCCCAACTGAAAATTATCCTCGAAGAATTTATCGACAGCCTTGCAGAAGATGGTATTACACATGCATCTATCAGTGTCAGCGGTCCCGTTCATCTTTTCCGGCCCGATCTTTCCCGCCAGGTAATTCCCGCCGGCGACAAAATGTATGTGGTACAGCATTATCAACCCCGCACCCGAATCCCTGCAGACATCATGCTCCGGCACGATGATGGCCAATAATCCCACCGTCCCGCAAAGCTATCCCTGCTCCTGCTGAAATCCGCTGGGCATCCGCCCATCACCGGGAAGTGCAGGCACAAAATTTCCATCCGCGCATCGTTCCGGGCGATCGCAATTGCGCCGGCAAATAGATATCGGGCACCTACACGGGATGTGTGGAATCCGGATCATGGCAAAACCGGTAAATGAACGCATTGTTGCAGGCCTTGCGCCTTTTCCTAACGCAACCTATACAGGGCTAATGGCGCCGGTTTTCGGAGGAACGCCATTTTTTGCGCAGCAGATCACTGGCAGCGCAGTAACATGCAGCTGGCGGGATACAGGCGTTTCATCTGATAAGGGGGATGTCCTGTAAATAAGGAAAACCCGCGTCAATGCGCGGGTTTTCCGGAAGTTAAAAGTATGGCACTATCTCAGCAGTTCGATCCATCCTTTCAGGAGGCGTGTGCCCGTTGGGGTCTTCAGTTCCAGGATGTAATAGTACACCCCTTCGCTGAGGCCGCCGCCGTCCCAGGTGTTGTCGTAATTCTTGTTTTGATAGATGAGGTTGCCCCAACGGTTGTAAACCGTCAGCACCGAACCGGGGTACCGCTGGATGCCCGGTATTTTGAACTGATCGTTCCGACCGTCCCCATTCGGAGTGATGGTGTTGGGGATGAAGATATCGTCTCCCGTAACAGGGATCGGTGCAATGGTAAAGCGGTTGTCGCTCAGGTCGATATCGATTTCCTTGCCTTTAATACTTACGCTGTTGACCACAGCTTCCCCGTTCAGGAGCTTGGCGGTGAAGGTTGCCGTTTCGGTGGATCCGTTCGCCATGGCGGGGATCGTCCAGATGATGATGCGGCCGTTTTCGCGGAAGCTGATCTGTCCCTTGCTGGCGGCCAGCGTGATCGGATTGCTCAGCATCGCGGCGAGCGTATCGCGCAGTTCGATCTGCGTACCGGCGTCGGGGCCCTGGTTTGAGGCGGTGATGGTAAACTGGATGATGCCTCCCACGCTCAGCGGCTGCGGCGCCACGGCGCTCTTCAGTACTTTCAGGTTAGCGTATTGTTTCGTTTCCACGATTACGACAGATGTATCCGGCGTCGAAATATCCGGCGGGCCTGAGATAGACGCAGCGTTGCGCACCGTGCCGGTGTCTTTCAGCGTGAGTTGATAGGTCCAGTCCAAAGTCTGTCCAGGATTCAGTGTACCGATATTCCAAGACAGCAAGCGGGTGCCGGCGTCGAACGACGCGGTGCCTTGCGGTGGTGCACTGAATACGGGATCGGAAACCAGTCGCGCTGCGGGGATCGTGTCTACCACTATTACCGGGCTCACCGCCGCCGCGCCATGGTTCGTGGCGCGCAGGGTGTACGTCAGCGTCTGGCCGGTGTAATACGGCCCATTCGGCGGGTCCACACGCTTAGCGATCTCCAGCCTGTTTTTCTCAACGATGGATGTGGTCACCGATGCGCTCCGGTTGTTGGAACTATCACTGTCCTTCATGCCTGCCGGCGTATCCACCCAGCCCACATTCACCAGGTTGGCCGGCTGATCCGGCGCGATGGCGGTGATTTCAAGGACAACGGAACCTCCGTTCGGGAATGTCCCGATCACTGCTCCGGCGATCTGCCCATTCAGGGAAGCCTGCACATTCGCCGCGCCGCCCGACGCTGATACGACACGGATCGCCAATTGGCCAAGGTTAGCCGCCAGCGTATCTTTTACGGTTGCGCCATCGGCTGCCGACGGCCCGTCGTTGAAGATTTCCAGTTGATAAGTGACCGTTCCGCCTGCGTACACCTGCGCCGAACCCGTTTTCGAAATCCGCAGATCGGCGATCGGGTCGGTTTCGATGATTACGACAGATGTATCCGGCGTGGAGATATCCGGCGGGCCTGAGATAGACGCAGCGTTGCGTACCGTGCCGGTATCTTTCAGCGTGAGTTGATAGGTCCAATCCAAAGTCTGTCCAGGATTCAGTGTACCGATATTCCAAGACAGCAAGCGGGTAGCCGGGTCGAAGAACGCGCTACCCTGTGGCGGTGTGCCGAACGCGGGATCGGTAACGAGCGTGGCCGCGGGGATCGTATCCACCACCGTCACCGGGCTCACCGCTGCCGCGCCATGGTTCGTGGCGCGCAGGGTGTACGTCAGCGTTTGACCCGGGTAATACGGCCCGTTCGGCGGTGCCAACGATTTGGCGATCTCCAGCCTGTTTTTCTCAACGATGGATGTGGTCACCGATGCGCTCCGGTTGTTGGAACTATCACTGTCCTTCAACCCTGCCGGCGTATCCACCCAGCCCACATTCACCAGGTTGGCCGGCTGATCCGGCGCGATGGCGGTGATTTCCAGGACAACGGAACTTCCGTTCGGGAATGTCCCGATCACCGCTCCGGCGATCTGTCCATTCAGGGAAGCCTGCACATTCGCCGCGCCGCCGGCAACAGACACCACACGTACCGCCAACTGGCTCAGGCCCGCCGGCAGCGTATCTTTCACGGTAGCACCGTTGGCCGGCGCAGGGCCATCGTTGAATATTTCGAGTTGATACGTCACCGCACCGCCCACATACGCCTGCGCCGTTCCGGATTTCACAATCCGCAGATCGGTTTGCGGATCGGTTTTGATGGTCACGGTGGAGGTATCTGGGGTAGACACATCCGGCGGACCAGCAATCAACACCGCATTGCGAATGATACCTGTGTCTTTTATCGTAACCTGGTAACTCCAGCTCGTAGCCGAGAACGGATTTACCAGTCCCACATTCCACGTCAGCACGCGGGTGCCCGGGTCAAACACCACGGTCCCCTGCGGCGGCGCGTTATATACCGGATCAGAAATCAATGTTGCCGCGGGCAACGTATCCGTCACCACTACCGGGTTCACGCCACGGCTGCTGGTATTCCGGGCCGTCAGCGTGTAGGTAAGCGTTTCTGCCGGGTAATAAGGCCCTGTTGGCGGATCGATCGATTTATCGATTTCCAGGTGGCTCTTTTCCAGGATCGACGACATCACCGAGCTCTCGTTGTTCGTGCTGTCGCTGTCTGGTACACCGGTGGGTGTGTCAACGAAAGCTGTATTGCTCCATTCGCCCGGCGTTACCGCCGTCACCTCCACACGCAGCGTCACCTTGCCGCCCGGCGGTAATGTTCCGATCGTAGCGAGCACCACGTTCCCGTTGACACCCGCAGTCACCCCGGCTGCACCTCCAGTTGCCGAAAGCACCGTGGCCACGGGGTCCGTCATGCTGTTCGGGATGGCATCGCGCACCGTGGCGCCGTTAGCCGCCGATGGACCATGGTTTTCGATTTCAAGCGTATACAAAAGCGTACCGCCTTCAAAGGTTTCGCGCTGGCCGGTTTTACGGATGGAAAGATCGGTAAGTGCCCGCAGGATGCTCGACACCGTGTTCGATGATATCTGAGCTGCACCCGCCGGATAAAGATGTGCCGTATTCAGCACAGTTCCGTCCGGCGCATTCATGCGTACCGTCCCGGTTACCACCACGGTCACGGAAGCGGTATCCTGTGCGGGAAGGTTTGCCGTAACATTCACCATGTTGCCGGTGCCGGTTTGTCCACTGGTCACCATCGCACCGTTTCTTGATACCACCGTCCACTGAACGTTTTCGAGCACATTGGGGATGGTGTCCGACAGCCGGACGCCGTTCGCGTCGCTGGGGCCATAGTTCGAGAAGGTAATGGTATATGAAGACTGTGCGCCACGGGTCATTTCCGCCGGACCTGTTTTCGAGACCGACAGCCGTGATTCGGTGGTAACCGCCGTTGTCGCCGTTGCAGCCACCGGTGATACACCGGGTTCTGCAGGCGTAGCGGTAGCTGTATTGACGATATTGCCCGTAACATTCGGCGCTACCAGCCCGTCCACCGTAATGATGACGCCGTTTGCCTGGCCGGCCGGTATGTTTGCCGTAACGGCGATACTATTGGAGATGCCGCCATTTCCGCTCACTATAGCTGCCTGCCCGTACGCAACGGCCGTCCAAATGGTATGGGTGATGGAAGGCGGTACCACATCCGTGATCACCGTGCCGAGCGCGTTGCTAAGGCCCTGGTTGGTTACGTTGATGACATAACGGATGGATTGGCCGGCCGTAATAATTGCCGGCCCCGTTTTTGCCACCAGGAGCCTCGGTTGCACGTTCACTTCCGTGCCAACGGTGGCGGTATCCGCCATCGCGCCGGGCGCTGCCGGCGTGATGACCGCGGTGTTGAATATCGAATCCCTGCGCGCCGGTGAAATCGTGCCGTTGATCGTGATCACTACGCTGTTGCCCGGTCCCGACGGGATATCCGCAGTAAGATCGATCAGGTTGTTGCTGCCTGAAGTTGGCCCGGTCAGCTGTGCGCCGCCTGTAGCGGTTGCCGTCCAGGTTACGCCTGTTACGAACGAGGGTACATTATCCGTGATATGCGCGCCTTTCGCCAAACTCGGCCCGTTGTTGGTGCCGGTCACCACCCACCGGATGGGAGACCCTGCCGTAACGGATCTCGGACCGGATTTGGATATCTGAACATCCGGGCGTAAGGTCACGATGGTTTGTGCCGACGATGTATCCGGTTTATTACCGGGTTCAGAAGGGATAACGTACGCTGTGTTGAGCAGGGTTCCTGCGAACGAAGAGTCGATCCTTCCTTCCACGAATATCAGCATCGAAGTGCCTGCCGGCATATCCGCCGAAACATTCACGTTACTGCCCGTTCCTGCGCCGCCGGAATGTACGACTACACCCGCATCCGCCCGCGCCACTACCCATTGCGCCTGCGAAATCTGCGACGGCACCTGGTCGGTTACGACTAGATTCATGCTGCTGCTCGGGCCGTCGTTCGAAACGTTGAGCGTATACCGGATGAGTTGTCCTGCATCAAGCCTGGCCGGTGCGGATTTCACGATGGAAACATTCGCGAGGCGGTCGATGATCGTATTCACCGGCGGAGACACTACCGGTACATCGCCAGGCTCACTGCCCTTCAGCGTTGCCGTATTGACGATCGTCCCGGACGCGTCCTGCGCTACCGTTCCGCTCACTATTATTGTGATCGCCGCTCCTGCAGCGGGCGGAAGGTCGCCGGTCACATCAATCAACGGACCGCTGCCGCTGGCGCCAGCCGTTACGGCCGCGCCGTTTACAGCGGTGGCCGTCCAGGTAACATTGATCAGCCTGTTGTCGATCGTATCCGTGATCGCCGCTCCGCGTGCGTTCGCCGGACCGGCGTTGCTGGCGGTGATCGTGTATTGCATCTTTTCACCGGCGGTTACGCTCGCAGGGCCGTCTTTCCTCACTTTCAGCGCCACTACTTTCTCCACTACCGTCACCGCTGAATCCGTCACCGTGGGGATGCCGGGAGCGGTCACCACCGCGGTGTTCCTGATGGTTCCGGCGAAGTCGGGATTGATCGTGCCTTTCACGCTGATGATCACCAGGTTGCCCGTGCCGCCCGGAATGTTCGCCGATGTGGCCACGTTGTTGCCCGTTCCGGAGAACGGACCGGTGATAACGGCCGCGCCCGTAACGCTTACCGACCATTGTACATTGGTGATTTCTGGCGGCACCACGTCGTTGATGGATACATTCGCCGCATCAGACGGACCATTGTTGATCACCACGATGTCGTAGGATATATCGTTGCCCGCCTGTGCAGTGGCTGCGCCGGTTTTACGGACGATCAGCCCTGTGAGCTGGCCCACGCCCGTCAGCACCACGCTCTGGTTATTGGGCATGTTATAATCATTCACATCGTTTAGCGTAACGGTAGCCGTATTGGTGATGGCGGTACCGCCTGCGGAAGGATTCACGATGCCGCGCACCTGGATCACGATGTAATTGTTCGCCCGGCCAGGTCCGATTTTCGCCGGCAGCCGGATGAGGTTGCCGCTACTGTCGATACGTGCGCTGTCGAGGATGGATGCCTCCCCGAATGCCTCTGCCGTCCAGGTAACATTCGTAATGCTGGCGGGGATCTGATCTTCGATCACCATGTCGTTGCTGCCTACCCTGCCATGGTTGCGGACCACCAGTGTATAATTGATCACTTCGCCGGCATTAACTGCCTGCGGACCGGATTTCTGGATGGAAATGTCGGTGGAACGGTTAACGGACGTGGTGACCGAGCTTTCCTTATGCGAGCCCGCCGTAACGCTGGCCGTGTTTACGATCGTGACACCTGCGTTTTCCAGCACAACGCCGGTGATGTTCAATACGATCGTGTTGGCCGCTCCAACAGGAATATCGGCGGTTGTAGAAACTGCGTTCGTAGCGCCCGAAGTAGCGCCGGTAACCGTGGCCGACCCGGTGCCCGCGGCGGTCCAGTCGAATACGCGGATCGATGCGGGTACATTATCGGTGATGACGGCGCCGGTGATATTGCCCGATCCGCCGTTGGAAATCACTACACGGTAACTGATCGTATCGCCCACATTCGTTACTGCCGGGCCCGTTTTGCCGATGCGCACCACCGGATCGTTGTCTACCACGGTGATCAGGGAAGATGTATTGTCGGCCGGGTTCGGATCGGTGGCGGTGCTTCCCGGCGGCAGGTTAATGCTTGCCGTATTGGGAATCGTGCTGCCGTTGACCATGGCGGGAGACACCACTCCGCGGACCGTCACTTCCAGGTAGCTGCTATTGTCTGCCGGCATATCGGCCGTGAGGGAAATATTGTTGCTGTTACCGGATGCCGGCGTGATGTTGGTCACATTGCCCTGTGCGGTGGCAGTCCACGTCACGTTTAGGATATCGGCGGAAATAACGTCCTGGAACACTGCCCCCAGGATGCTGGTGGGGCCGTTGTTGTAGGCCCTGATGATGTACTCAATCGGCTCGCCGGCCGCTGCGTTGGCCGGGCCGGATTTGATCACCCGGAGGTTGGCCACCCTGTTCACAAGCGTCGTCACCGAAGCGGTGTCGCCCTCCGGCGATACAGATGGATCGTTGAGTGCAATGGCCGTATTAGTGAAGGTTGCGCCGCCGAACGCGGGATCGAGCAGACCACTCACTACGATTACAATTTCAGCGCCCGGATCAGGCGGAATATTGGCGGTGGTGAGCACATCGCCGGTGCCGGAAGCCGGTCCGGTGAGTGCAGCGCCGCCACTGGCCCCTGCTACCCAGGTTGCCTGCAGGATCTGCGGAGGAAGGACGTCTTTGATCGTCACGTTATCGGCGCGGCTGGGGCCGTCGTTGGTGACGCGGATGATGTATTCGCCCGGCGTACCGGCTTCCGTCACCGCCGGGCCCGATTTGTCTATCCTGATCCTTGCCAGTTTCGACACGGTAGTCGTCACCGAAGATGTTACCGGCGGCATGTTGGGTTCTGAAGGATCGGCCTCTGCCATGTTGGTGATGGCGCCGGCGAAATTATCGGCCACCTGGCCGGTGATGGTGAATATGATTTCATTGCCGGGGCCAGCTGCAATGTCGCCCGAAGCGGCCAGGATATTGCCTGCGCCTGTGGAGCCTGCAACCACCGCAGCATTACCGGTAACGGAGCTGGTCCATGTCGGGTTGACGATCGTAGCGGGAATGGTGTCGCGGATATCGATACTGCGCGCGTTAGACGGGCCGGTATTGGCGATGCGCACCCTGTAGACGATCATTTCGCCGGCATTGATCGTTGCCGGGCCTGTTTTGCTGATGAGCACATTGGGTACTTTGTTCAGCACGGTCACAACCGTATCTGAATATATCCTGTTACCCGGCGCTTCGTCCGAAACCGCGATGCCGAAGTTACGTATGGTGTCGATCGTCGCATCCGGACGGACCGTTCCTGTAATATTAATGGTGATCGCACCCTGGACCGCCGGGACGCTGCCGCTCACCAGCAGACTGTTACCCGTTCCTGTGGCGCCAGTTGTGATAGATGCGCCGCCCGATGCAACGGCCGTCCAGTTCAGGTTGGTGAGCACCGTGTTGATGGCGTCGGTGATCTGCACGGCTGGCGCGGCAGACGGGCCGCCGTTGGTCACAATGAGCGTGTAAGCGACCGTTTCGCCCGCTGCAGCAGTTGCCGGACCTGATTTCCGGATCCTGATAGCCGTTTCCCGGCTTACCGATGTGGTAACCTGTTGCGAGGTCGCTGTTTCCGCTTCCGGTTCCGCAGGCGTTGCGGTGGCCGTATTGGTGAAGCTGCCGGTGAAGAGCGGGTCTACCGTGCCGGTAACCGTGATCAGTATCGCATTGGCGGTACTGCCCCCCGGGATGTTGGCCGTAATGGCCAGGTTGTTGCCCGTGCCGGAAGCACCGCTCACGATGCTGCCAGCTCCCTGTGCCACGGCCGTCCAGCTCACGTTGGTTACCGGTGCGGGAATCACGTCGGTGATGGAAACATTCTGCGCGTCTGAAGATGAGTAGTTGCGCACGACGATGCCATATATGATCTCCTCGCCGGCCGCAAGCTTGTCTGGCCCGGATTTCTGGATCACCAGTTCCGGTATCCGCTGAATCACCGTCGTTGCCGTATCGGAAACGGGTGCGGTACCGGGCTCCGAAGGCGTGGCGGTGGCGATGTTCGCTATTTGGCCACTCGCCGCCGCGCCCGATTTGCCTTTTACGGTGATGAAGATGCGGTGCACACTTCCTGCGGGGAAGTTTGCGGTAACCGAAATGTTATTCCCGTTCCCGGTGGCGCCACTGATCACGGTCGCCAGTCCAGCGGACGACGCTACCCAGCTCACGCCGGTAACAGCCGCCGGAACGACGTCCGTTATCACGACGTTTTCAGCCGAAGAGCTGCTGGTATTGAACACTTCAATATTGTAGATGATGCTGTCTCCCGCCAGCACGGTATCCACAGCGGATTTGAGTATCCCGAGCGCCGGGGTCCGCGTCACATTGGTAATTTTCGTGGCGGTGTCGGCCTTGCTGAGCGGCCCTTCCGGCGTTGCGATAGCCGTATTGGTGATGGAACCGTTGAAGTCGGAACTGATGGTACCGTTGACGGTTATACGGATGAGATTGTTCTGGCCAGCATCTATATTGCCTGTCAGGGAAATACTGTTCCCCGTGCCGGAGGGCGCACTTGAAATCATGGCGTTGCCCGAAGCGGTGGCAGCCCAGGTCGTGAGCGTGACGGATGCCGGCACCACGTCGGTGATCATGATGTTCCTGGCGTTGCTGGGCCCGGTATTGCCAACCGTCACTACATAAGTGATATTTTCACCGGCTATCGCGTTGTCCGGACCTGATTTGTCTACCGTCAGCGTTGCCCGCGATTCCAGTACCGTCACTACTTCGTTGGAAGTAACGGGCGTTGTTCCCGGTTCGGAAGGCGTTACGGTAGCCGTGTTACGGATCACCCCGGTGGCGCCGGGCGCAATGGTGGCATGTACTACGATCGTGATCACGGAGCCCGCATTCATGTTGACCGCCAC
The DNA here is from genome assembly GCF_003958645.1 of Chitinophaga rhizosphaerae. Taxonomy (GTDB): domain Bacteria; phylum Bacteroidota; class Bacteroidia; order Chitinophagales; family Chitinophagaceae; genus Chitinophaga; species Chitinophaga rhizosphaerae. The sequence continues at coordinate 291,801 of NZ_RXLO01000001.1, read as the reverse complement.
TTCGATGGGCGACCCGGTCCCTGTGGCGCCGCTTGTAATCACGGCCGTGCCCTGGGTCACGGAAGCCGTCCAGCTGCCGTTGGTCAACCCTGCAGGCAGCAGGTCGCGGACGGTCGTATTGGCAGAATTGGAAATGCCGTTGTTGGTGAGGGTAATGGTGTAGGATATCTGTTCTCCCGCCACGGCTAACGCAGGGCCTGCCTTCACGACAGACAGCGTCACGTCTTTTGTCACCACGGTGGATTCGATATCCGAAACCGGGTCTGCCCCCGATTCCGAAGGGGTTGCAGTGGCCGTGTTGGTCAGCGTTCCGGCGAAATCGGGGTTAACGATGCCGGTCACACGGATGACAACGCGGTTGGAACTACCTGCCGGGAAATTCCCCGTCAACTGTACCGCATTGCCCGTTCCTGAATTGCCGCTGCTGATCGAAGCTGCACCTTCTGCCGTGGCCGTCCATTGTACCTGCGTAATGTCTGCCGGGATATTATCCGTTATCACGGTGTTTACCGCATCACTAGGTCCATTGTTCAGCACTACGATCGTATAGCTGATCGGTCCGCCCGCAGTAGCCGTCTGCCCTGGAGGGCCGGATTTGTCAATCAGTAAACCCGGGCTGCTGATGATGAGCGTGGAAGTGGTGTTAGATTGGGAAGGGCCGACAGTTGGCTCGGAAGGCGTGATAGTACCGGTATTTTCAATCGTTCCGGTTGCGTCCGAATTCACCGTGCCGGTAACGGTGACGTACAGATGTCCCGTATCGCCGGCAGGATAATTCGCGGTAATGGTGACCGGGCTGCCGGTGCCCGTAGCGCCGGAAACGATGCTTACCTGCCCGGTAGCCGCCGCCGACCAGCTGATGTTGCTCATCTTGGCGGAAATCAGGTCTGTAAACACGGCATTCTCCGCATTACCCAAACCGGTGTTTCCTATCCGTAAGCTGAAGGAAATCTGTTCCCCAGCCACCGCTGTCGATGGCGCGGCTTTAACCGAGGTAAAGAACGGCCGCCGTACCACGGGGACGGTCACCGTACTGGTGGCGCCATTCGGGTCAGGAATAGTGGTGGACACGGCGGTGGCAGTGTTGGTGAGATCGCCTTCAAATCCAGGATCGATCTTCCCTTCCACCAAAATCTCTACTATAGACGCTCCTGCGGGGATATCCGCAGTAACGTTGATCGTGCGGCCGGATGAGTTGTTGTTCAGGATCGCCGCCGATCCGGATACGGCCACATGTATGTTTGATGGGATAAACCCGGCGGGAAGATTATCGGTAATAACGACAGACGGGTTGTTGCTTGGTCCGGCGTTCCGCACGTAAATCAGGTAGGAGAAATCCTGTCCCGCAATGTAAGGACCGTTTTCCACGACCGTTTTTTCGATCTCGATATCTGCTTCCTGCACATAACGCAACACGACGGTGTCTGTTGATGGCGGACAAACACTGTTTGATATCGACCACACCAGCGTGGCGCTCGTATTGGGAGCCAGTATGGCGGTCATGTAAGGATCGTTTACGTCTCCCAGTGTCGCATTCCCACTTACCAACGACCATGTACCTGTTTCATTGCCTGGACTATTGGCCTGGTTAATGAAAGTCCCGGAATTGTACTGCGTTTGGTCGGGACCGGCGTTGGCTGGGGTCGGAAGCGCTTCGATGCTGATCAGCACATCGTCGGAAACCGGCGGGCATCCGCCGTTGGCAACCGTCCACCGGAGCAGGTACGACCCCGGCACCAGGCCTGAAACGGTAGCTGTGGGACTATTAATATCGCTGAAAGTAACGTTGGCAGTGCCGTTCACCATCGTCCAGGTGCCTTGTCCGACAGTTGGCGGCGTAGCAGCGAGGGGCACAGATGAGGCATTGCACAGCTCCTGGTCGGGCCCGGCTACAGCGGGAGAAGGCGGCGCGTCGATAATAAGGGTGAAGGGATAAACGGGCGAATTACAATTCAGTCCCGATTTATTGAAGGTGATCGAAAAGTTATATGTCCCGGGGGGTGTATTTGCCGGAATTGCCACGGGAATGGGCGAAGCCGGCAGATTGGCCAGTGTAACGGCCTGGAACCCCGGCATATCGGAACTTGTGATCGAATAGCGGTCCGGGCTGCCGGTTCTGATGGTGTATGGCAGGCTCACGGAGGTGGTGCCCTGGCAATCGGCCGGCAGCGTTCCCAGTTCCATTGCCAGCTCCATTTCCACTGCAACAGGGAATACGATGGAAACCCCATCGCCCTGGCACCCGGAAACCGATGCCGTTACGCGGTAAAAACGCGGCCCGACGAGGTTACCCGTATTGAGCGTTGCACCGGTTTGGCCGGGTATCACTGCCCACGGGCCGGTAGCCGTCGGTGCCGATTCCCATACATAGGTAAACCCGGCAGAAGGCGTGCCCGTACCCTCTTTCGGGGTAACAACAGCCGTAAGCGTGGTAGATGTATTGTAGCAGACACGCGGCGGGCCGGTGATGTTCACAGAATAATCGATCACCTTCAATTCCAGCGGGTCAGACACCACGCGGCAGTTGGCGTTGTTGATTTCCGCCACGCCGCCCGCTGCTTCCACCCGGTATTCATAACCTGCACGGGCATCGGTGATGGGGAAAGTGAGTTGGTTACTGGCGCCGTTATTAATTACGGTACCTGCATTCTCCCAGTTCGTCGTATTCAGCAGCCTGCGCTGCAGCTGAAAGTAATACGACGAATAGCTGCCCGCGGGCAGCGAAACACTGACACTTGTGTTACCGCCGGCGCAAACGATCCCTGCTCCCTGCGTAAAGGATATCGGGGGGCCGCAGGCGGCAAAGGCGATGTCGTCCAGCGCCAGGTCGTTACCATTACTATTGGGTGTGTTGCTGAAAACGCGGAGAATGATGGAACTGGTGGTTGACGGCATCTGGAAGAGGCCTGCCAGCCTTACCCACGTGCCCGGCGACTGGTAAGACACCTGCCCGGTAGACACTTGCGTGAGCGGGGTGCCATTGGGGTTGTTGGCATCCATGATATCGAACCGGAGGCTTGGTTTGGACACGCTATTGGCCGTATTCGGGTTGATATTCATGATCCAGGCAGAAAACTCGAAGGTGGTCCCTGCGCAAAGGCCGGTGACGGTTCTCTCGTAAAACTTCCCGGGGGTGGCGTCAGCATCCACCACCATGCAATACCCGGTAAAATCGCCCGTGGTATGGTCCGGACGGTCCACGAAATAGGTGTTATTATAGCCTCTTGTCGTATTACTGATGACGTACTGGCCGGGATAAGGTCCTACCGGCCGGCCGCCCAGCCCGGGGGTATACCGGATGTAGGTGGTCATCCCCGCCGGGAGCGCTGGCCCGAGCGTAGGCCGTGTCGAAGAAGGCGCCGTGCCGAAGGTTTCCTTGAATACCGGATCGCCCAGGGAGCCGGTACACGACTGTCCCCATGCTTTCCCGGACAAAGCCAGCAATACCACGGCAGGCAGCAGGATGCGGAGGGCTGCAGACAAAAAAAACGGCAACTTGGCCCGGGAAGAAACACTAAGTTTAAGGGTACGTAACATTCTCGCCATACAACTAACAGGATTGGATTCGTTTGCTTTAACCTGACCGGAACCGGCCTGAACGGGGCAATCTTTCGGGTAACACGGGTGTATTCGTTGGTTCCGGTCGTATCTCAAATCATAGGAATCAACGCATTAGATGCCGGGATTGTTTAAAAGCGGTTTATTTTTTAACCTGGCGGAAGGGGCACCTCTCTGGCCGGGGCATCCTGCGGCGTTCAGATTGTACCATAAAAAAGCCGGACAGGAATGCCCGGCTCCATCAGTTTTTGGAAACGTTTTTTTTGTGCCAAATTAAGGCCCGAAGGTAAACCGTTCCCGGTTCGTTGCCGATGGGTCGAAACCCATCATATCATATTTTCGGGGCTGGACCGTTATATGGGCTGGCGATAGGAAAGCCTGTCCATCAGCAGCCATTTCCCATCTGGTTTCACCAGGTTGAACCGTTCTATAAACCGGAACGCGGGGACAGTCCATTGTACCAGTGCAAACGCGGTGTCTTTCGCCGGGCGGCCTTCCAGGTAACCGTTAAAGTAGGAGGACCGATTTTTTTCGCATCGAAAAGAAAATTTCATTCGAATGATGACGGAAGAGTATCACAGCGGGGATGATGTAGGTCATGAAAGGATGGCGTGAAATGAAAAAAAGCCTGACATCTCGAGGGATATCAGGCTTTTTTTGTGCCCAGAACAGGAATCGAACCTGCACTCCGTTTCCGAAACAAGATTTTGAGTCTAGCGCGTCTACCAGTTCCGCCATCTGGGCATGCGACCGGGTTATAAAGCCTTATCGCGGGTTGCAAATGTAGAAATTCTTTGTTGAATCCGCAATAAATATTTTAGCTTGACGAAACATTCTTTCAACAGGGCCAACTGCTCCTGGCTGGCGTGTCCGTTCTCAAAGGCTGACAGCGCGGGCTCCGCGTCTTCCGCCAGGTGCTGCATCCACCCTGAAATCCTGTTACCCAATTGCAGCACTGCGGTTACATCCCCGCGATTTTCCAGTTCGAACAACTGGCTGTTCACTTCCAGCATTTCCATCATGAATATTTCGGGCAATGCGTATTTCTCTCCGGGGCCCATCAGCCCCTCAAATCGTTTCAGTACCTCCATCTGATTTTGCAAAAAAGCAAATTTACAGTAATGTTGCAGCATTCGATCCAAACACCAATAAACAATCATGGCTTCCATTCAAATCGGACTGATCCGTGAAGAGAAAATTCCGCAAGATAACCGTGTAGCGTTCACCCCGCAGCAATGCCAGTGGATCCTTTCCCGTTACCCGACCGTGCAGATCACCGTGCAGCCCTCGCCGCACCGTGCCTTCAAAGACGAAGAATACCGCGCCGCCGGTATCCACGTTGCCGAAGACCTGTCGCACTGCGACATCCTGCTCGGCATCAAGGAAGTACCGAAAGACAGGCTCATCCCGGGAAAAACGTACCTTTTCTTTTCGCATACCAAAAAACTCCAGCCCCAGAACCGCGAAATGCTGCAAGCCATCATGGAACGCAAGATCTCGCTTATCGATTACGAATGCCTCGTGCATCCGGACGGGCAGCGCATCCTCGGCTTCGGGTTCTTCGCCGGCGTCGTTGGCGCGCATAACGGCCTGCTGGAATACGGACGGCGGACGGGCCTTTTCGATTTCAAGCGGGTGTACGAATGCCACGACTTCCAGGAACTGATCACCCATTATTTCGGCGTAAAGCTCCCGCCCATGAAGATCGTCACCACCGGTTCCGGCCGCGTGACGGCGGGGATACTGGAAGTAATGGGGCTCCTGGGCATCAAATACATCCCGCCCGACGAATTCCTCATCAACGAATACGCCTACCCGGTTTACACCCAGCTGAAGGCGGGAGAACTGTATCTCCGCCGTACAGACAAAACCTACAGCCGGGAAGATTTTCACGCCCATCCCGAACTGTACGACTGCAAATTCCTGCCCTACGTCACCTGTTCGGACGTGCTCATGAACGGGATTTACTGGGACCAGGAGATAGCGCCGCTGTTTACCTGGGACGACCTGGCGAAGGAAAATTTCCGCATCCAGGTGATCGCCGATATTACCGACGACCAGGGCGGCTCGGTGCCCTGCAACCTGGGAGACGCCACCATCGAAGACCCCGTTTACGGCGTACACCGCGTGCACCGCAACAGGATTGCACCCTATGAAAAGGAAGGCGTCACCATGATGTGTGTGGGCAACCTGCCCAACGAGCTCCCGCGCGATGCATCCCAGTTTTTCGGCGACCACCTGATGAAATATGTGTTCGACGACCTGGTGAACGGCGGCAGCGAAATGATCAGGAAAGCGACCATCGTGGCCCACGGCAGCCTCACCGAACGGTATGCCTATATGAAGGCGTATGCGGAAGGGACGGCGTGATGGCCATTCCGGCTTTTTAAAAGCCCCAGGCGCTAATCCCGGGGCTTTTCGTTGTTTTCTGCTATTGTTTACTGTATCGCAACACTACGTGCCCTGATCCCAGGGTCCTCGTTTGCTCCAGTTTTAACCCCAGTTGATCCGGCATTTGCACCGTATCGAACAGGCGCCTCCCCGCTCCTGCTACGACCGGGTGTACCACCACGATGAACTCATCTACCAATCCCAGCTCCAGCAATTCTGCCGGCAATGCCACGCCGCCGACCAGGATGGCTTTTCCGGGCTCATTTTTCAAGCGCGTTATTTCTGTAGCCAGGTCGGTTTTGACGAGCCGGGAATTCCGGTCGTCCACTCGCTCCAGCGTCCGTGAGAAAACGACTTTCGGGAGGGCGTCGAACCCATGTGCGAAGTCGAGTAACGACTTTGCAGGTGCCACATTGCTTTTCGCGATATCCGGCCAGAAAGGCACCATCAGCTCATAGGTGACCCGCCCATATACGATGAGGTCGACCTCCCGCATCAGCGCCGTGAAATATTCATGTACCTCCTCCCCGGGACTCCCCTTGGTATGGGAGCAGCAACCGTCCAGGGTCACATTGATGGCGAAAATGAGTTTTCTCATGGGATGGCATTTTTCGTGTGATAATCCCCAAAATAATGAATTCCTTCAAGAATGGCCTCCCTGCGGGTTTTATGTTCCGTTACATCCGACCCTTCGGATTTTCATGGCAAACAGGCGATACTTTCCTGGGTAATCCGGCATTTATTTCAGATATTGGTGTCCGCCGGCACGGTTCCGGCACCGCTTTTCTAACGCCCGGCCTGAAATTGAACCTGGAGCAGCTGTAGGGAACAGAGGCGAAAAAACTGGCAACCAAAACAAGTGAAAGACCTGAAACAGCCGTATATGAGCAAAATTAAATTCCTATCGCCCGTCCACGTCAAGAACAAGATACGGTTGGGTAGAAATTACGATGGAGGTTACGTTGTGTACGAGAAAGCGATCCATCACACCGACCGGCTGCTGACTTATGGCGTAGGTTGGGAAACTTCGTTCGAGGAAGATTTCAATTCCCGTACCGGCAAACCCGTCCTCATGTTCGACCCCACCATGTTCAACGGCGAATACGTGAACATGCGGCACTTCGCGAAACTGATGATCTCCTTCCGCTTCCGGAAGGCAAAAAGATACCTGTCCACCGCCAAGAAATGGAAAAAGAAACTGACGGAGCTCAATGAAAGGAACATCGTGTTCGTAGACGAAGGCATTGCGCCGGAAAAGAACGGCAAATACAATTCGCTGGAACATCACATGGAACAATACGGCCTTTTCGATGAAAACGTGTTGCTGAAAATCGATATCGAAGGCGGGGAATACGGGCTGCTCGATCATCCTAAGTTCCTGGCCTGCCTCGGCCGCGTCAATCAGCTGATCTTCGAATTTCACGACCTGAAAAACAGGCTGCGCGAAGTGGAAAGCATCCTGCGGCTGCTGGAACGGGAGTACACGCTCATCCATGTGCATGGCAATAATTACGGCGATACGTTCTATGCTTACGAGTTTTCGGGCAGCGGCACCAACGACGTGCTCATCCCCGACGTGCTGGAACTCACGCTGGTCAGGAAATCCGTGCTCCAGGAGTCGGACATCGTTCATGAAGAGGAATCCTATCCTATTCCGCAGCTGGACTTTCCCAACAATCCACAAAAGAAAGACATCCCGATCCTCTTCGTTTGACCGGCATATGCTATTGGGTTCGTCCTGCCCCGCATTGACCGTGGCAGGACGGCCGCTTTTCAGGCCTGTCCCTACCGGTGCTTCTTCTCAAACCGCCGCTTCGCGATGCGCCAAGCCTCTTCTATCAACCCAAAGGTTTTCTCCCCGTTTTCTCCTTCCGGGTTGAGAATGCAGACATAATGCTGCGCGGCGTAATGCGGATGCGGCAGGAACCGGTCGAGCACAGCGTAGTCCCATTCTGCGGCAGGCTCCGGGAACATCCCTGCGAACGTTTCCTTCAACACCCCGATGTTCACCCGGAACACCCCTTCCCTGCTCAATTCCGACACATTGTCGTATTCATTGTCGGCAATGGCGATGCTTGCGAATGGCAGCATCTGATCTGTTGAATAGAAATAAAAAATATACCCACCATGCTCGACCCGGGTAGTGCCGGGCAAGTTTTGTAAGATGAATTGTTCGATAAGATCTACAGTCATACAAAGACGTTTGACCGCAAAGTTAGGTCGATGCCGTACATTTGAAAAGTACTGGCAAGCCTGTCAGCTACTGACAACAAGTAAAGTATTCAGCATGGCCGCACCGCTCACGAAGAAAAAAAATCCGGCGCCCTGTCCGTTCCAGGAGTCGATGGACCTCCTTTCCGGCAAATGGACGATGTCTGTCATCAACGCGCTGATGGGCGGGGTGTTGCGTTTCGGGGAACTGGAGCGTGCGGTGCCGGGCATCAACACGCGGATGCTGGCCAGAACGGTAAAGGAGCTGGAAGAACGGAAGATCGTTTCGCGGAAACCCTATCCCACCGTGCCTCCCACGGTCGAATACACGCTCACGGAGAAAGGGCTCGCCCTCAAACCGGTGATCCAGGCGCTCCAGGCCTGGGCGATCACCAACTATCACAAAGTGCAATCAGAACAGTCCTGAACCGCTTCAGCGGATTGTTTAGGCGATGGCAGAACCGCTAGAGATAGAGGTAGAAAGGTTGCAGCAGTGCGGAAAACGCGGGAGTATATTGCCGATGTTCATCATGAATGACAAGCGTTTCAGCGGGCTGTGCGCCCCCTTTTCCGAAGATGCCGGCCGAACGGAAGGGAGCATGTGCGGGCGACTGTTGCATGTTGAGCTGCGCGCGGAGAGAATACCCTTGCGCGGCGGCAAGTTCCTGGAAAATCCTGAACTCCGCGTACGGAAGTAATATTGAAAAGCTCCCCGCTGGCGACAGCAATCTGGCGATGGCACCGAGCAGGTCAGCGTATCCCAGTGTAGCGGTATGCATCGCAGCGGTTCGCCGGGCATCCGGGCCGCGAAGGTCGTTTTGGAAAAACGGCGGGTTGGTGATGATAAAATCGTAAGGTTCGGGATGGGTAAATGTCCGGATGTCGGATTGTACCCCGCGAAGGCGGGTATGCCAGGGCGACCCCGCGAAATTGGCAATGGCTTGCGCGGCAGCGGCAGCGTCCAGTTCCACGGCGTCGATGGTAGCCGGCGTTTCCTGGGCGAGCATGAGGCTGAGAAGGCCCGTTCCGGTACCGATGTCCAGCACACGGGCCGGTGGGCGCGACCGCAGGATAGCGGCCGTCCACGCGCCCTGGATGCACGCGTCGGTACAGACTTTCATGGCGCTGCCGGCCTGCTCTACCCTGAACTGCTTGAACTGGAACCAGGAATTGCCCATGTTGCGGTTATTCGAATGCCGCGCGGGCCGTGGGAACGGTGTCCGCAGGACTGAAAGCCCCGGCGAGGTATTTGTAATGCGCCGTCATGGCGATCATGGCGGCGTTGTCTGTACAATACTGGAACTGCGGGATGTAGACATTCCATCCGTTTTGTTTGCCAAGCGCCTCCAGGGCGTTGCGCAGGCCGGAATTGGCACTTACCCCACCGGCAATGCAAATCTCCGTGATCCCCGTTTCCTGTGCGGCTTTCGCGAGCTTGTTCGTGAGGATCGTGACGATGCGGTGCTGGATGGAAGCGCAGATATCTGCCAGGTGGGTTTCCACGAATGCCGGGTCTTTCGCCGTGTTTTCCTGCAGGAAGTACAGGATCGATGTTTTAAGGCCGGAAAAGCTGAAATCCAGCCCGGGAATCTGCGGTTCGGGGAACCGGTAGGCTTTGGGATTGCCTTCTTTGGCGTATTTATCGACGAGCGGACCGCCGGGGTACGGCAGGCCGAGGAGTTTGGCGGATTTATCGAACGCTTCGCCGGCGGCATCGTCGAGCGTTTCACCGATAACTTTCATTTGCAGCGGCCCTTCTACCAATACGATCTGCGTATGGCCGCCGGAAACGGTGAGGCAAAGGCAGGGGAAGGCCGGTTTCGGATCATCGATGAAATTGGCGAGCACATGCGCCTGCATATGGTGAACGCCGATGAGCGGGAGATCGAGCGCCAGGGCCATCGACTTGGCGAAGCAGCTGCCGACCAGCAGGGAGCCGATGAGGCCAGGGCTTTGCGTAAACGCGATGGCGCTGAGGTCTTCCGGCTGCATGCCGGCTTTCTTCAGTGCCAGGTCTACCACCGGAACGATGTTTTCCTGGTGGGCGCGGGAGGCCAGTTCGGGCACTACTCCGCCGTATTGTTGGTGAACGGCCTGTCCGGCGATGACGTTGGACAGGATGGTCCCGTCGGAGATGACGGCTGCGCTGGTATCGTCGCAGGAAGATTCTATGGCAAGTATGTTAACCGGCATAAGTCCGCAAAGTTACGCGAAAACCTCCGGAAATGCATGTCTTGCCGGCACACTTGCGCCCAAACCGTTATACGGGTAGGAGATTACTTATTTTGGGCCAGCGAGCTGCCGAAGACCGTTTTAAGGAGCTCGGTGACGCGGGCGGCGGGGTCTTTCCGGATTTTCTGCTCCTCTGCCCCTACTTCATGGAAGATGCCGTTGATGGCGCGTTCGGTGACATAGGCGGTGAGGTCTGTATTGACGGGTGTTTTGGAGAATTTGTTATAGACGGTGAATACGTCTGCCCAATATTTGGTGGCGTCTACTTTCTTCAGTGCATTGTTGATGACGGGGCTGAAGGCGGTAGTGAGTGCCGAAGTGGTTTTCTGCTTGAAATAGTTGGTAGCAGCGAAATCGCCCCCGCGGAGGATGCCGATGGCGTCGGTGATGGACATTTGTTTGATGGCGTTTACGAAGATGGGGGCGGCAGATTTGGCGGCTTCTTCGGCACCGCGGTTCATGGCGAGGATGGCTTTATCGACTACGTTGCCCATGCCGAGGTTGCGAAGGGTGGATTCCACTTTCTGCGCTTCGGGCGGCATGAGGATTTTGAGCATGGCGTTAGCGAAGAACCCGTTGGGCGCGGAGAGGCGGCTGGCGGAGTTCTGGGCGCCGATGCTGAGGGCTTCTTTGAGGCCTGCGGCGATCTGGAAACTGTTGGGCTGACCGGTGGTTGTGGTGGTGGGCAGCGTACTGAGGATCTGTTGGGTGGTCTCGCATCCCGAAAAGAGTGTCATGCAAAGGGCGCCGGCAAGGAATATGTGTTTCATCGGTTGATTTGAATTGCGTGCAAAGATATGGAGGGGAAGGCAATTGATGTGCCAAACAGAAAATTTGAAACTAAGTACGGCTATGCCGCCCTTTCTCCAGATTCAATCGCCTGAAGCACGACATTCAGTTTAACATCCGGGCTTTCAAGGAGTTTGTGTTCAAAAGAATCCTCCATGGGAAGTATCTCCTTTTCAGATAGCTCGAACAGATGGAGATATGTTTTCCGATCAACGTCCCTTATGAAATTTGGCGGGAAACCGGTTTTCAGCAGTATCAGTTTACGAAAATCCGTGCTATCCTGCCATTGCCATCGCTAAAGGGATGAATATCCAGCAACTGTTGATGAAACTGCGTGGCTATCGGCAACGGATGCCGGTTGACGGTATCACTATCTACCTCGGCGAGTTGATGATCGATGACGGCTACAAGGGCTTCCATGGCTCCCGGGACGTCGGGAGGAGATAAATATCCATATTTTTAGCGCTGCTTAGCATCGTCGCGTTCTCGAACACTTTGTATCGTCCGGGATTAAAGCGACCGTCGTCTTCTCATTGAACGATGTATTTCATCAAGTCTTTATGGAGCCGCAGGATGTTTTCAACGGATATCTTTTCAATGTGGTAATCATCGAACACGGCGTCCAATTAATCCGGCACACCGGAGAATTCCGGAAATCGTCAATTACTCCTGATCGCCACAACGGGATCGAGCTTGCTGGCGGTGTAAGCGGGAATGAACCCGGCAATGATGCCTACGATCCCGGAAATGGAAAAGCCAAGGAGGATATTGCCGACCGACAGCCCGATCTGGAAAGAGCTGAACATGTTCCTGGCGATCAGGGCGCCCCCGTAAACGAACAGCAGTCCCAGGCCGCCGCCTACCATGCAAAGGATCATGGACTCGATGAGGAATTCCGTTAATATAACGCCAGGGCGGGCGCCGATGGCCTTTTTCAGACCGATGATATTGGTTCTTTCCTTTACCGTTACGAACATGATGTTCGCGATCCCGAAACCGCCCACCAGCAATGCGAATGCTGCGATCAACCAGCCGCCGGCGTTGATGTAGGTAAATAGCGTGGTCAGTTCCCCCTGCACCGTCGTGATCTCGTTCAGGGCAAAATCGTTCCCGTCTGCCGGTTTCAGCCGCCGGATGGCCCGCATGGCCCCGGTAAGATCGTCTTTCATCTGTGCGGTGGGGATACCGTCGGCTGAACGGACCAATATGGTCGTATTCGTATTCCAGTTCCGCTCGTCCACGATCGTGCGGGCGTAGAGATAGTTCAGGAGCACACAATCATCGTTCAATACCCCGCCGATCATGCTATCCCCTTTCCGCTTCAGTACCCCGATCACCCGGCACTTCCGGTTGGAAACGCGGATCTCCTTGCCCACGGCAGCGTCCACGTTGCCGAAAAGCCCGTCGGCGATGTTCCACCCCAGCACCACGGCGTTGGAACTGCTGTTGAACTCGGAGGGACTAAAGTACCGCCCCGCCGCCAGTTCGATAGTCTGCATCTTATCAAGATCGGCCGATGTAGCGATGAGGGCCACCTGGTCCATATAATCCGATCCGAACTCCACTTTCCGGCCGCTGGTGGAAAAAGTGAAAGTAACGGCATCTGCCGACCCCACTTTGTCTTTGATCTGGCGGACTTCCTGGAATTTGGGCTGCGGGCGGTTCACATACTGCCACCATTCACCTCCGCCGTCCCACGGCCACTTTTCAACATAGATCACGTTGGTGCCCAGGGAGTTAAGGTCTTTCCGGATGGAAGTCTCCATACTCTCCGTCACCGTCAGTACCGCGATTATGCAGAAAATGCCGATGGTAATGCCCAGCAGCGACAGGAAAGTCCGCAGCTTGTTGACCCGCAGCTCCTGCAGTGCCATTTTCAGACTGTTCCAAAATATCTTGAGCGATGATAGCATAAACCAAAAATAACATATAAACCAATGCCATCCGCCTCGAAGGCGCTCCTTTTTCCCGGAAAAATGTACCTTTGCAGCCATTTGTAAAACGATGAAGTACATCAACGAGATCAATAAAAGGAAAACATTCGCGATTATCGCCCACCCAGACGCCGGTAAGACCACCCTCACGGAGAAGTTCCTCCTCTTCGGCGGGGCTATCCAGACGGCAGGCGCGGTGAAATCCAACAAGATAAAAAAACACACCACTTCCGACTTCATGGAGATCGAACGGCAGCGTGGTATCTCCGTTGCCACTTCCGTGATGACGTTCGAATACCGGGACATTCTCATCAACCTCCTCGATACCCCCGGCCACAAAGACTTCGCCGAAGACACCTACCGTACCCTCACGGCAGTCGACAGCGTTGTGCTGGTGATCGACTGCGTTAAGGGCGTGGAAGAACAGACCAAGAAGCTCATGGAAGTCTGCCGCATGCGCGACACGCCCGTGATCATCTTCGTTAACAAGCTCGACCGCGACGGCAAAAATCCCTTCGACCTGCTCGATGAGCTGGAAGAACTGCTCAACATCCGCGTGCGCCCCCTTAGCTGGCCCATCAATGGAGGCAAGGATTTCAAGGGCGTATACAACCTGTACGACAAAAGCTTCGTTTCCTTCGCCGCCAATCGCAAGGCTACCGACGAAGACATCGTGCCGCTGGCCGACTTGTCCAGCCCGCAGATCGACGAACTTTTCAGCGCCAAGGACGCCGCGCAGCTGCGCAACGATGTGGAACTGATCGAAGGCGTATACGATACCTTCGACGCGCAACCCTACCTGGAAGGCAAACTGGCCCCCGTATTCTTCGGTTCCGCCGTGAACAACTTCGGGGTGAAAGACCTCCTGGATACTTTCGTCGATATCGCGCCCGTCCCGCGCGACCGTGAGGCCAGCACCCGTGAAGTAAAAGCCACGGAAGACAAGTTCTCGGGCTTCATTTTCAAGATACACGCCAACCTCGATCCCCGGCACAGAGACCGTATCGCGTTTCTGCGCGTATGCTCCGGACGTTTCGAGCGGAATAAATATTTCCACCACGTGCGGCTCGACAAAGACGTCCGTTTCGCCAACCCGTACAGCTTCCTGGCGCGGGAAAAGAACATCGTGGACGATGCGTTCCCCGGCGATGTGGTGGGGCTTTTCGATACCGGCAATTTCAAGATCGGCGATACGCTCACCGAAGGAGAAAACTTCTTTTTCACCGGGATCCCCAGCTTCTCGCCTGAACTGTTTAAGGAACTGGTGAACAAAGACCCCATGAAAACCAAGCAACTGGAGAAAGGCATTTCCCAACTGACCGACGAAGGCGTGGCCCAGCTCTTCACCCAGCACAACGGCAACCGCAAGATCATCGGCTGCGTGGGCGACCTTCAGTTCGAAGTAATCCAGTACCGCCTGCTCCAGGAATACGGCGCTTCCTGCCAGTTTAATACCCTACCCTTCTACAAAGCCTGCTGGATCACGGGCGATAAAAAGAAGCTGGAAGAATTCACCCGCTTCAAAGGCGCCAATGTAGTGCAGGACAAAGACGGTCATCTCGTGTACCTCGCGCAATCTGAATGGTACCTCAATACCGAACGGGCCAACAATCCCGATATCGAGTTCCATTTCACTTCAGAGATACATAAATAGAGTTTCATACATAGCTAAAGCATCCACTACGTAAAAGTTTTTTTACGCTTTCAACATTGTACGAGTAATCGAAGCATCTGCGAAGCAAACTGCTGCCGAAGCACCAATGCCGAAACAAACCATTGGTGTTCCTGATACCGCACACCAGCAAACTGCCCGCCGGCATTCGCCCGGCAAACACGTTCCCGCGTCCACTAATTGCCATGGATAATGACAAAATAAACCGCCTGCCGGATAAACAGCCGGCGGTTTGTTTCTCGTGCGATGATGAATGGTAAGTAGTTCAGAAATGTGCCGCACCAAGGCAAACACTATTAACTCGAAATCACTTCTTTGGGTTTATACAACAATTGGGTTAAAAAAAATATCTTTCTGGATCTGGATTTGCCGGCAACCACTTGCCTGGCCGCCTTTTGCCGATGCCCGTGATCGATGCATCAACAAGTCAAAAATAATGAGAAAATGCATCCGAAGAACGAAAGGACTGACATATTTATAGCTGCCATGTTTGTGGGTGAAAGGACGGTACATCAACCCTCCCATTCCCAGGCCACCAACAACCGCACCGGGCCTGCCAGACCGGATTCCAGCAGCGGATCCCCGGGCAGGTAATTATCCCAGGTGGAAATGGTCACCCGGCGACCGGGCTGCTCCCCGTTGCCCGTCCACCACGCAGGAAGCGCCGTCATGTAATTGGCGGCATTGAATGAATTTTCTTTCGGCAAATGCGCATCGCCCACCTGGCGGTTCGGCCAAAGCGTTGCCACGCAGATGCGCAATTGGTTGTCTCCCGCCTTCAGCAACGGCGTAACATCGAGCCGGAAAGGCGCCTTCCAGCTGATCCCCGCATCCTTCCCGTTCACTTCTACCTGCGCCACCACTTCCACCCTTCCCAAATCGAGGAAAACACGCTTTCCTTTTTGCAGCGCCGACGCCGGAATTGCGATGTGCTTTTCATAAGTCGCCAACCCTGAAAAATGGCGAACGTTAAAATCCTTATGCCGGTGCAACGACATCAATTCGGGAAGCTGGATTTCAGGCGGCGCGCCTCTTCCGGGCTCAAACTGCACCCGCCAGGCGCCGTTCACCGGCAACACCGAACACTTGTTTTTCACGAGCATCACCGTTCCATCCAGCTCATAACGGCCGTTTTGCCACACCAACGCTTTCAATCGGTTTTGCCGCCGATACAAACTGATGATCTCCGGAAGCTCCGGGGGCGGGAGTTTTGCGGCATAAAGCGCCGCAATTTTTTTCGCATCGAGGGCTTCGCGGTACAACTTCGGATCAGTTGTGTTGCCTTCGAAAACGCTGGAATAGAGCTCGCCTGTTGGCTTCGTTCCCAGACCGGGGATCACGGAATTGCCGCTGGCAGCCGCTTGTCCGGCGAGCTTTCCGTTGAGGTAGATGGATGGGGCGCCGTGTTGATAAACGACCACCACATGCGTCCAACCGGAAACCGGCTGCTGAACCGTCAGCACGTCTTTCGCGAAGTACGCCGCACCTTTTATCCGCTCGCAAACGCGGACCATCTGCTGCCCCGCCGCGATACCGACACAGGCGCATCGGCTGCCACCGATTTCCCCGCCTTCCGCCGGAAACACCACATACCCTTTTCCCGGCATGGCGATCGTATCCGGCCTGATCCAGGTTTCGATGGAAAATGTATTCCTGACCGATGCGAATTGCCGGAGATCGGGCGCGATGTCTACCGAAGTATGCGTCAACACTTTCCCGTCCATCTTCAACACCGTTGCGCCTTTCACACGGATTGGCTTCCGGAAAACGACCAACCACGATCCCCCGGGCGTAAACTCCATCGGCAACCGGATACCGTGCGCCGTTTCCTCGAACATCACCGCGTCTGTCACGCTGCCGTCTTCCGCGTTCCACAGCTCCGGCTGCTTCCCTTTCACCCTGAATTCCGCTTTGATCCGTTCGTGGCGCCGCAACCGGTTGCTGACGAAGTAAATATCCATCTCGTCCGTTTGCCGGTGTGTAAACCGGATGGCCGTATCGCGGCGGACGGAAGTGTAACTGAAATCTGCCGGCAACCCGATTATGTCGGCAAGCAACTTCCCGCGGAACACCATTCCTTTTCCCAGTTTGCGTTCCGTGACCGTTTGCCCGTCGAGATCGCCCCAAAGTGCAGCTGCCGCTGCGCGCAATGCGGCCACATCGCCGCCAGGACCCGGCGGTGCTTCGGGCATTTCATTGACGGCCAGCCACATCCCCGCTTCCACCAAAGTTTTCAGCCGTTGCAGCACCGGCAGCGACACCCTGTTCAGCTGGATCATCACCATCACTTTATACGTCATACCGCCGGGAAAAACGATCCGGTTGTTTTCGATACGGATAGCGGAGAAAAGCGCGTCCGGCCCCATGACATCCGCGCCGTAACCGGTTGGCCGATTGGGCGAAACGTGATCGATGTCGGGAATGCTGGCGGATGGCTCTTCGCCTTTGAAAAACACGAAATCGGCCGCGTAATGCCCCTGCTGCAGCATGTATTGGGTGCGGGAAAGGTACTTCGTCCAGCCATAGGCGTATGGCGACCAGGTGTTGGTCCTATCGAAATGGCTACCGAAATGCGCCATCGAAAACCCGGGCACTCCGTGTACGAAAGGCTGAAGCACCATGGTATGCAACACCAGCCGGTTGATGCCCATCGCCATGAAATGATCGCCCTGGATCTTGAGGGAATAGGGGTAGTCCGTCCACCGCGAAGTTTCCGGCAAACCCGTAAACGCTTCCGCGCCGATGACGCGCTTTCCCATTACATGCCCCGCCGAAAGCGCCACTGCGACGGTGTTCATCGTTCCCGGTGCGTACCGCGTCCAGAATTCGCCCATCGGCACATCGAGCGGCGCGGCGATCTGGAGGCTGTCGAACATCCCGTCGCCATAAGGTTCACCCCACAAATGCCAACCCTTCGACACGCAGAAATCCTTAAAGCCGCCGTAATATTCCGTGGCAACCAGGGTGGCCTGCGTGCGGCGGAAATCGGACAGGAACGCATTCGTGGAGGCCGAATCTACCACGATGCGGCCCGTGAGCGCCGGCAGCCATTTCAGGATCGGATAGCCGCCATGCGCGAGGAAATTTTCCGGCATGCGCGCCGTCCAGTTTTGCACGCCCACTTCCCAGCTGTCGATTTCGATGCCACGGAAAGCAGGCATGTTTTCCAGGTATGAAAAAAGATCATCGTCCATTTTCGACAGCCAATCGCCGAGCGCCGCGCGGCTAAAAGCATCGAGCACAAGGCCCGTTGCCCCATCGGGTTGCGAAGCACCTAACTGCCCCGTTGGCGTGAACCCCAGACGCAGGATCGTCCAGTTGCCGGAAGGCGGCGACCAGCGGAGCGATCCGTCGGGTTGCAGGAGTCCGGACAGGTCGATGATCGTTTCGGGATCGATGCCGGTATCCGTTTCCGGATCATTCGTGGCGGCGGTTACGTGTTGATAGAAATTCGCTTTTCCGGGCCAGTTCTGCACGCCGGCATGGGCATGCCATTCCAGGCCCGACAGCCAGGTGGCGGTATTGGTGTACAGCCGGAAATATTTCGCTTTCACCGCGGGAAATACCGCAGCGCCGGGCGCGTTCATTTTCCGGAGTTGCGGCATGGTGATGGAACATACGGGTGAAAAGTGCTCGCCGTCCGTGGAGCTTTCCAGCCGGAAGGTAGGCGGGTTGTCGGGCGGCCCGTTGTAGACGTCTGCCGGAGGTTCCGGCCGGCGCCAACAGGATAGGGACCGGAAAACGCTTTCTTCCGCGAACCCGAATTCCAGCACATCGGTATTTTCGAAGCGGATGGCGGATTCGGGGTTTTGGTCTTGCAGCGATTCCCCGTTCTCGCGTTGCCCGTTGCGGGAGAAAGTCGTGACCGGCGGAACGGGGGCTTCCGGAAATGCGAGCACGGCGATATCGCGGTAGTAGCCGAGCCTGGTGAATGGTTGCGGAAGTTGATACTGTTGCTGACGGGGCGTTGCCGGCACGGTGCGCCAAACGATCTGCTGCATGGCCTGGTGCGGCTCCACGAATACCCCTCCCGTGCCTGAAAACCCTGCGGAATGATGCAGGGTGATGTCCAGGCCGAGGCGTTCCGCTTCGCGAAGGGTGTGCTGTACCATATTCCTCCAGGTAGGGCTTCCCATACCTACCGGCCCGCGCGGCACCGCCGCTTCCACATTGAACAGGATAGCACCGCCGATACCCATGGCAGCCATGGCTTCGAGGTCTTTGGTGATGCCTGCTTCGGAAATATTCCCATTGAGCCACATCCAGAAAACCTGCGGCCGGTAGCCGTCTGGCGGCTGCAGGAATCCGCGCTCGTCGGGCGCGTCGTTCCTTTCACCTGCACGGCTCAACGATGGCCAGACGAGGAACCCTGTGGCGGTGATGACCGAGCTTCGGAGAAAATCCCTTCTTCGCATAATTCGGGGTATTGAATGAAGGGGCAACATAATGATTTTCGCGGGAAGGGGCATAAAAAAAGCTCCGGGGAACCGGAGCCTTTTTGCGGTACATTATTGTGACAACAAAAGATTACAAAATTAATGTCCGAACACGATCACGCCAGAAACCCTGGGCCTCGGAGGCAGCGGGATGGGCGGGGGCGGCGGAGGGAACGGGTAGCGCGGCCGAACCACTACAACCCTTTCCGGGCGGCGCTCATATCGCACATGTCGGTAATAATCATGGTGATGGTGCCTGTCGTAACGTACGTGTTTGTATTTCTTGTAATGACCACGGCCCCTGCCGCGGCGATCGTCATCGTCACAATCGTCGTCATGCCGGCGATAATCTCTTTCGTAACGGGAATCTCTGTCGTGCCTTCCATGCTGTGCTTGTGTGGCATAAGCTGCTCCAAGGAGGAGCGTCAAGAGGATTAGCTTTTTCATAGCTCGCTGGTTTTAGATTGATCTGGGTCCGTTCATCCCCTTTTGATTTGGGCGGTTGCCGAACTTGATACTTGTAAAACCAAAAGCATGCCAATGTGGAATTTTCTCCCCAAACCCGCTACACACTTGAGTTTCACGACAACACCCAATTCTCTTTCCTCCGTCTTCCCAAAAAAAAGCACAAAAAAAAGACCGTCACGAAAGACGGTCTTTTACTTTATTCTATTTGGACTTGATTGGGGGCGATGTTGTGTGCTAACAATACGCAACCATCGTGCCAAAATATCTTACATGCGGAAACATTTCGAAAAATTTGTGTTCCTGTGGCCGCCGGAGCTGCCGCCCAGGCGATACAGGAAAGTAATGCCGGTAAAGGTATACCAGTCCTTGTATTTAGCCGAGCCCCGCTTGGCGCCATCGAGCGGATAGGCGCCGCCATGGACTTCGTCGCCCCGCCAGGCCCAGTCTACCGCCGTCTGCCCCCTTTCGGACAGCAGCGTATTATAATCAACATAAGTGGTACTCACATCGTCGAGGTAATCGGTGAAAGTAGGCCGCAATCCCAGTTCGATGCCGATCGTAAAACGGTCGCTCAGTAAATATTTGAACCCTACCCCAAACGGGATGGAAATCTGATGCAGGGCATACTGGCCACCGCGCTCGGGATATTGCGGCAAGCCCTGCCCTTCCGTGCTGAGGCGGCGCAAAGGCACGCGCGCGCCGGAAGAATCTTTCGCGGTAGGATAGAAACTGAACAGCGCCACGCCACCGAAAACGTACGGTGTAAACCCTCTGTCGTCAATATCGAGGATATTCAATTCCGCACCGAGATGGCCTTCCCAGATGGGCGAACGGAAGCTGAGGTTGCGCGCCTTGAGCGAAACATCCGAATTATTTTTATCGTCTGCCTTGATCAGGCCGAATGTAAAGCCCCCGCGCAAGGTAAGCCAACGGTTCACATCCCGCTTCACCAATAGCCCGATCATAGGCCCGGTGGTCGTGAAATCAACGCGCTTCTCCGTGAGATCGCCATTGTAGTTACTGATCCCTGCGGTTCCTCCGATATGCCAGTCCTGTGATTTGGAAACAAAAGGGGCAGCAAGTAATAATACGATGCCGGTGATTCTTTTCAATGTGATAAGGTTTTACGGGTGACTGATCTATAACAACGACACAAACCGGCAAAAAAGTATCCGGAATCATACACAACCGGGCACGAAATTATACATTTTTTCTCTTTCATTACAATTATATATATATGATTTACAATCCTTCCCGCCTTGGAGAAGGGTTTATTCCCTTATTTTTGCCGCAGGTATGGAATTTGAAGCAGCGTTGTTTAACCTTTCACCATATAAAACTGTAATTAATACGTGACTACCCCCCGACGGAAGAAGATATTTCGCTGGATTTTAGGAATTGTGCTGACGATCATTTTGTTGCCCGTGGTGTTGCTCCTGCTGTTGCAATTGCCGCCGGTTCAGAATTTTATGCGTGGAAAAGCCGAATCGTACCTGCAGGAGCAGTTAAAAACGAACGTCCGCATCGGCGGCCTTCGCTTCTCCTGGTGGAACGCCATCAAGCTTACCGACGTGTATGTCGAAGACGAACGGAAAGATACATTGCTCTCCAGCGGTGAATTGTCCGTCAAATACAACCTCCTCTCCCTCCTGCGCAACAACCTCAGCGTACATACCCTGCGCTGGGAAGATGCCGTGGTAAACGTGTACCGTCCACAGCACGACGCTGCGTTCAATTACCAGTTCGTCATCGACGCGTTCAGTTCGCCCGGTCCGAAGCAAGACACCCTCATCGAAGAAACCGGCACCACGCTGCGGTACAGTATCGGCTCGGTGCAACTGGAGCGGATACACGTCCGCTTCCTCGACAGCCTCGGCGGCATGCTCGCCAACGTTCAGCTGGGGAAACTCGCGGCTTCGCCGGACACGCTTCAACCCGAAAACGGATTGTTTACCCTGAAGAATTTCGAAGCGGACGGCCTGAACGCCGACATCCGGCAGCTGTACCGGCCTGTGGCGGACGTACCCGGCACGCCGGTGGCAGACACCTCGTCTACCGCATTCACCATGGCGGTCCGCCAATTGCTCATCAAAAATACCCGCTGGCTGTATTCGGATGAAAGCAGCGGACTGGAAACGGCCGGCACCCTCGGCAAGCTGGAACTGCGAAAGATGCGGTTCAACCTCCTCGAAACACTCATCAACGCCGAAGAACTGACCCTGGAAAAAACGACGGCCAGCCTCGACATGCGCCAGGCCATGGATACCACCACGGCTCCGCCGGACAGCAGCTCCGCCAATACCTGGCGGGTCATAGCCGGTCAGGTTACCGTTCGCCAGACCGATTTCTCGATGAACGATCATACCGCCAGGCGGCTGGGCTTCCAGCAGGCGGTGGATTATAATTACCTCGCCCTCAAAGATCTCCGCCTCGACGCCGGTAATATCTATTATAGTGCAGACAGCACCCTTCTCACCGTGCGCGACGCATCCGTCAAAGAGCAAAGCGGCCTGGAACTGAAGCGCCTCCGCGGCCAGGTGCGCTACACGCCGCAGGAAGCGCAATTGAAGGATTTCATCCTCCAGACCGGCGAAAGCCAGGTGAGCGCCGACCTCCAGCTCTTTACGCCTTCGTGGGACGCACTGTCCAGCCACCCCGAGCTCATGCGGATAACGGCCGACGTCAAGCCTTCGCAACTCGCGCTGAAAGAAGCCCTTTACTTTGTGCCCGACATGCGCAGCAACCCTTCCCTGGCTCCGCTATGGAAAAAGCGCATCGATCTGAAAGGCAAGCTGGGCGGCAGTCTCGCCAAGCTGGAGATTCCCGGCATCGAGGTAAAGGACAACGACAGGAACTTCCTGTATATTAAAGGAGATGCCTACCAGGTCACCAACCCCGACAGGATGGGCGCCGACATCACTACCCTCACGCTCCGTTCCACCCGCGCAGGAATGCTTTCCTGGCTGCCACCGGGAACTTTGCCAGCAGGGATGCAGTTGCCGGCCCGGCTGGATGTGGACGGGAGTATCCGCGGCGGCATACAGCTGCTGAAACCCGACCTCGCCATCAAAACGGACATGGGCAACGCAAACGTTCGCGGGGAGGTGGCCGGCTTCATGGATATGGACAAGATCCGCTACCAGCTTGCGTTAGACACGAGAAACCTCCAGGCGGGACGGATATTGGGAGACACGGCGATGGGGAACCTCTCCGGCAAAGTAACCGTCAACGGCAAAGGGACCGACCCGAACAAGGCCAATATTAAGGCCGGCGTCAACATTACGGCGTTTACCTATAACCGTTATACCTATCAAAACATTTTGCTGGACGCTACCCTCATCCATGGCGCATACGGCGCCAGGGGCAGCATCCGCGACACTAACGCACTGGCCCGCTTCGACCTGCGCGGGCGGCTGGACACCCTGCATCCGGACATCGCGCTGCGGGCGGACCTCGATAAGCTCGACCTCCTCGCCACCCACTGGACCAGCAGCCCAATGACCATCAAGACCTGCGTGGAAGCCGAAGTCGCCAACCTGAGCCCACGGAAGCTGGACGGCTACGCGGCCATCTCCAAAATTCAGATCGCAGACGAAAACGACCTGTACATGCTCGACTCAATCCTGCTCAAAGCCGGTGTGGAAGAAGGTTTACAGAAAATCGACCTCACGGGGCCTTTCGGTTTCCTCACGGCGCGGGGCGACTTCAATTACCAAACGTTTGCCACGGCCGCCACAGACATGGTAACGCGGCACCTGGAAGCCGCTGCGGCGGCCAAAACGTTGAAAAAAGGGGAAAGCCAGCGGCTGAGTTTCAATGGCAGCATCGTGGTCCCGAAATCCCTCGCCAAACTGCTCCCCGATATCGAACTGCGCAAGCCCGTGACGCTGACCGGTCGGATGGATACCGACAGCAGCCTGCTTTTCGCCAATATTTCCATACCCGGCATGCGGTACGACTCCTTCCGCGTAGACACCCTTGTGGCCAATGTCAGCGTAGATACCAGCAAGATGGCCGCCGATGTGCTGCTCGGGCGGCTCCGGCATCCGCAGATTCCGCTGGGCCGCACGCGGCTGGACGTGTCTGCCGCCAACGGGCTCCTGGACTGGGATCTCGTCATGGGCCGGCGGAATACGCCCAGGTACAGGCTCGGCGGCCTGGTGCAGTATGGATTGAAAGACAGTCTGCTCATTTCCCTTAAGAAAGACCTGCTGCTGAACCGGCAGGCCTGGAACGTGAGCGGCGACAATAAAGTGCTGATCCTTTACGGTGGCGTGGCTTTTGCCGACATCGGCCTGCAGCGGGGCGCGCAGGAACTGAAGATCACTTCCGCTCCCCTGGCGCAGGGCGCGCTGCTGCCCGATCTGACCATGCTGCTGAAGGATTTCAGGCTCAGCACGGTAACCTCGCTGGTGGAAACCGATACCGCCCTGGCGGAGGGGATCAGCAACGGCAGCATTACCGTCAGCGACATCGAAAAAACACCGCTCATCGACGGGAAACTAACGATCGACAGCCTGGCCGTGATGGGCTCCTCCCTCGGCAGGCTGGCGCTGACGGCCAATACCAACGCGGAAAAAGCCGTGGTGCTCGATGCTACCCTGAAAGGCCAGGGGAACGAAAACGACCTGCGCGTGAGCGGTACCTATGCCGATGTCATGGACCTGAAGCTGGATATCACCAAGCTCAACATGAAAAGCATACAGCCGTTGACGTTCGGTAACGTCACGGAGATGAACGGTTACCTGAGCGGCAATGCGACGTTGCGCGGCACGATGGACAAGCCCGAGATCCGGGGCGCCATGCATTTCGAAAAGGTGTCTGGCCGCATTTCCATGATCAACAGCATCATGCGCCTGCCGTCTGAAGACCTCACGCTCGATGAGACCGGCGTCAGGTTCAAGAACTTCGTTGTTGCCGACAGTTCCGGCAACGAGGCCGTTATAACAGGAGATATCCGGACGAAAGACTACGAATCCTTCAACCTCAACCTCGACCTTACCGCCGAAAACTTCCAGGCGCTGGGGCCGCAGGACCCGAAAAATAAAGATCAGTTCTATTATGGGCCGGCCTTCGTGGACGTGACCGCCCAGATCCGCGGTACGCTCGATCTGCCGAGGGTCCAGATGAAACTGAAGCTCCGCGAAAAATCCATGGTTACGGTGATGATCCCCGAAGAAGAACCGGGCATCGCCGACCGGGCGGGCGTAGTCCAGTTCATCGACCCCGCCATGTGGCTGGACCCTACGCTGCGGCCCAAACCCGACACCCTCGCCCGCGTAACGGGCCTGAAAGGATTCGTGGTGAGCGCCGACGTGGAAGTAACGCCCGAATCCACCATGAAACTCATCATCGACCAGGCTAACGGCGACTACCTCGAGGTAAAAGGCACCGCTTCGCTCAACCTCACGATGGACCCCTCCAGCAAAATGAGCCTCACGGGCAGGTACGAGATCAACGAAGGGAAATATGCCATGTCGCTCAACCAGCTTATCAAGCGCGAATTCCAGATCGTGAAGGGCAGCACCATCATCTGGACCGGCGACCCCATGAGCGCAGACGTCAATATCACCGCACGGTACGAAACGAACCCCGTGGCCGGCGATCTCGTGCAGGACGCCATGGAAAACGATAAATCCAACACCAACCGCTACCGGCAAAAGGTACCCGTTTATGTATTCCTCAAGATCACCGGCGAATTGCTCAAACCGGATATCGCGTTCGAACTGGATATGCCGGAAAAAGAACAGGGCGTGCTGAACGGCGTCGTCTACACCCGTATCAAGCAGATCAACCAGGTGCAGTCGGAACTGAACAAACAGGTGATGGGGCTGCTCGTCCTCAACCGGTTCATTTCCGACAATCCGTTCGAGAGCCTCAGCAGCGGCGGCAACCCGGCGGAAGACATCGCGCGGAGCTCCGTGAGCAAGATCCTTTCCCAGCAGCTCAACAACCTGGCCGGCAGCCTTATCAAAGGGGTAGATATCAACTTCGACCTCGAAAGCGAAAAGGCATATAACGACGCCGGCAACAAGGAAGAAGCCACCAACCTGAAGGTAGACGTATCCAAGCGCCTGTTCAACGACCGCCTCACCGTGAGCGTGGGCTCCAACATCGGCATTTCCGGCGCGCAGACGCAAGGGCAGAATGCCAGTTCCATCATCGGCGACATGTCTGCCGAATACAAGCTCACCGAAGACGGGAGGTACCGCGTCCGCGCTTACCAGCGCAACCTAACGGAGACTGTCATCCAGGGGCAGGTAGTGGAAACGGGGCTTACATTCATGCTGATCATGGACTACAACGAATTCCGCGAAATACTCGGTAAACAGGCCAAAAAGACCAAGACGAAAAAACTGAGAGACCAATGACCATCAGACAGATCCGCATCCTCGCCATAGGGCTCGTTACGCTGCAGGCCTGCTCCACCACCCGAACGGTGCCGGAAGGCGACCGGCTGTATACCGGGCATGATGTTACCTGGGATCAGCCGAAGAAAGACCGGCCGAAAGATTTCTCTACGATCCAGTCGGGCATCGACGAGCGGGTACGCCCTTCCCCCAACCGGAAGTTCCTCGGCATGCCCATCAAGCTGTGGCTGTATAATCTGGGGAACGAACCCAAGGGCAAGGGGCTCAATCACCTGCTGCGGAACAAATGGGGCGAGGCGCCCGTGCTGCTAAGCCAGGTGCGGCCTAAAAGGATCACCAACATCGTAGAAAGCTACCTGGAAGACAACGGGTATTTCCAAGTGATGGTGGAGGATTCCATTCGCAACCAGGGGAAGAAAAAGGCCAGTCTCCGGTTGACGGTGGAGCCCCATCACCGGTATACCATCCACCGCGTGCGGTTCGATACCGATACGGGCGTGATCAGTAAACTGATTATCCAAATGGCGAAGGAAACCCTCCTGAAACCCAACGATTTCTATAGTTTGGACCGGATCAAGGCCGAGCGCGAGCGGATCCATAACAACCTGAAGGAAGAAGGGTTTTATTACTTCACACCGGATTATATGATCGTGCAGGTAGACAGTACGTTGAAGGGACAGGTGGATTTGTACGTGAAAGTGAAGCCCGGCACGCCTTCTACCGCGTTGCGGCAATACTGGATGCGGTCGGTGGAAGTGTTCCCGAACTACGACCTCACGCGCGACAGTACCCTGAAGTCTGTGCAGGCGCGGGATTACGGCGGGTATAAAGTAGTAGACCCCGATTCATTGTTCAAGCCTATCGTTTTCGACCGTTCCGTGTTTTTGCAGGAAGACAGCCTGTACCGCATCAGCTCGCATAATATTACTTTGCAGCGCCTCGTGAACCTGGGTGCATTCAAGTTCGTCCGGGGGAACTTCCGGCCGTTGCGCGACAGCTCCCTCCTCGCCGCGCGTTTTTACCTGACGCCTTATCCGAAGCGGTCGTTGCAGTTCGAAGTGAGCGGCACTTCCAAATCGAACGGGTTCGTGGGCAGCCAGGTGAAGATCTCCGCGCGCAACCGGAACCTGCAGAAAAAGGCGAACATCCTGGAAATCAACCTGGGCGGCGGCTTTGAGACGCAGGTCGGCGGAAAGACGCAAAACTATTCCACCAACGCATATAGCCTGAACGCGGAAGTGGCGCTCACGATGCCGAGGTTCTACACCCCGTTCATCCGCTTCAATCCCCGCACGCCGTATGTGCCGCGCACGCGGGTGAGCCTGGGCTACGAGCTGCTGCGACGGCCCAATATGTATACACTGAACGCCATGACGGCGCAATACGGATATATCTGGAAACAGACCAGATTCCTCGACCACACCCTCTACCCCATAGCGATCACGTATACATTGCCCAGCAACCTGTCGGACACGTTCAAGGTGCAGCAGGAACTGGACCCCGCGCTCAAGCAATCCATCGCCAAACAGTTCATTCTCGGGAGCAATTACACGCTGACTTTCAATAACCAGGACCCGTTCAGGTATCATTCCTTTTTCGGTCAGTTTAATATAGACGTGGCCGGCAACCTGGCGGGACTGATCGCTACCAAACAGGAAGACGGCACGAAACAGGTGTTCCGGCAGGATTTTGCGCAGTACGTCCGGCTGAGCGCAGACGGGCGGCATTACTGGCGTTTGGCGAACAACCTCCGCTGGGTGAACCGGCTTTTCCTGGGGTATGGTTATGCTTACGGGAAATACGTCTCTGACCCAACACAACCGGCCACGCTGCCTTTCATCAAGCAATTCTTTACAGGGGGGAGCAACAGTATCCGGGCTTTCAGGGCGAGAACGCTGGGGCCTGGGGCTAAAAATCCCCCGGATCCCAAAAGCACGAACCTGCTGCTGGCCAATGCCGCGGGCGACGTAAAGCTGGAATTCAACTCCGAGTTGCGGTATAAGGTGCAGCAGCTGATCGAACTGGCGGCTTTCGTGGATGCGGGCAATATCTGGCTGGGCAGGGCCAAGCCGGAAAACCAGGAGCAGGTGTTTGCGATGGACCGGTTCTACAAGGAGATTGCGGTGGGTTCGGGCCTGGGCCTGCGCATCGACGCGTCTATCCTGCTGATCCGGTTCGATGTGGCGTTCCCGTTACGGAAGCCCGTTTACCAGAAAGGGTTCCTCTGGCTGCCGGATGCCATCGATATCGGAGACGACAAATGGCGGAAAGAAAACCTGATCCTCAACATCGCGATCGGTTATCCGTTCTGATTATACTATCCCGACGGGGCAGGTTGATGATGGCCGGCCCTGCCGGGATTTGATGGCTGAAAGGCTTGATTCCCCCTTCCCTTTCCCCGCTTCACATTTTACTCCAATCGATTATCACTTCCACGACCGATCCCCTCCGATCACTCGGAAATTTTTTTACATATTTTTTAATTTTAATTGCGAACAACCTTGAAGAAATGATATAACATTGATTTTCAATATATAACCTCCATTAGCTTCTAATTCACGTAGATTGTTAAATTGCCCCAAAATAGCCCCCATAGCGGGTTTCATTACCACTTTTTCATATTCATGTTTTTGTTCAATTAAGCATTAATACTATATTTGTCACCCGGGGTAAATTATCCCGGATGATACTGAGAACATTATTCCTGTACCCAAACGAACGCAGATGAAGCACATCTCTACCCAATTCTGCCTTTTACTGCTGACCCTTGTACTGCCGGTGGCCGCGCAGGCGCAGCGCATTTTCGATCAGCAAGATCCGCTCCCCCAGCAATATTTTGAAAACAGGTACCTCGGCAACCCGGCCCTCGCGGGTGCAGATACCGGTCTCAGCCTGAGCATGGGCTACCGCAAAGCCTGGAAAGAAACCGACGGCGCTCCCGTTTCGTTTGCCTTGACCGGGGATTACCAGGTATGTCGCACCCTCGGCGTAGGCCTTTCCGTGTTTAACGACCAGGCCGGTCCGCTGAAGCAAACCCGTGTGGCCATGTCTTACGCGTACCATACTTCCCTCAACGAAGACAATACCGAATTCCTCCATATCGGCGCCAGCGTTTCGCTAGACAACAAGCGGGCCGAGCACGTGAAGCCCGGAACACCGGAAGCCAAGGCCCTCGAAGGCTATGATGGCTACAAAAACGCCATGGGGCTCGATCTCGGCATCGCCTATACGAATGGCGCCCTTACCCTGCAGGCCACCATGCCGAATGTGACGCGTACCCTGAAGAACATCGACGAAAAGGAGCCCCGCGGCCAGTCGACTTTCGCCGTGACCGCTTCTTACAAATTCGGTACCCGCAGCTACAAGATTTCCTCCATCGAGCCGCTCATCAGCTTCCGCCCCATGCTGAATTCCAACAGCGTGGTGGATGCCGGCGCCCGTGTGAGCTTTGCCCGGAACATGGTGAACGTGTTCGGGTTGTACCATTCCAACAAAGCCGTGACCGGCGGTGTGGGCTTCCAGTTCAAGAATTCCATCCAGGTACAGGCGAGCTATACCAACCAGCGTTCCGGACTGGACGCATATGGCGGCAACTTTGGATTGGGTATCAAAGTACGCCTCTTCAGTTAAGCAACAATTACAGGAGATATTCCGCAACCCGTTATGCATCAGCGAACCGCGATGCGTAACGGGTTGCGGCGTTTCAGGGGATTGGCGATGGAAAGGCGGATTCAGGCCAGGTCGTTCCAGGGATAGAAAGGCACGAGCGACGAGGGTTCCAGGCTGCCATGCCCGGATTCGTGGCACAGGAAACCTTCCGCCTGCGCCGCCTCCCGGATATCCGTTTTACCGGAAAACGAAATGGCGCGCACCTTCAGTCCATTCCGGTGTACCATGGCCGCGGGCACATATTCATCCTGCCCAACGGCCGGCGAGCGATGTTCGGCGTATGGGAGCATCAGGGGCCGTATGGGCCTCATGTTCCAGCAGGCGCGAATGTAGGATTCGAGGAAAAGCTTGGCCGATACCTGTACCGCGAACGGGTTCGAAGGCATGAGCATGACGCGCGTTTTAGTGAGGCTATACCCGAACCAGAACGCCTGGCAGGGATGCGCTTTTACCTTGTTGAACACCTGTTCCACCCCGGCGTCGATGAAGATTTTCGGGGAAATGTCGCCGCAAAGCACCAGCAAATCCGCGTCCAGCGAAGCTTCTAATAATTTTTGCATACCCGGCGATCCGGCGGAAGCGGTAGCGCTATCGCGCAGGGGTATCCTGTAATTCGCCAAAGAACCTTCGACCGTGAGCCGATTGATGGCGCATTCGTTTTCCCCGACACCGATAAAAGCGACCGAAGGCGGCGCGTACACCGAAACCCGCATGATCCCCGATTGGGCCATGGTGGCAAGATGGCGGCTGGTCAGAAATGTTCCCGGAGCGGCTAAGGAAGTGGATGGATTATCGTTTGGTGCCAATTCGGTGATCACTTTGCCGGCGGCTTCCGTAATCGGGACGGAAGTTTTGCCCCAGGTAGTCCGGCAGGCGGCAATCTGTTGTATGGCGGCGGTCACACTGATCATGGCACGGCTTTGAATGTTGTGGCCTGAGGCAGGAAGCGCCGGCTGCTTTCACATACATGCAAGTTGGGTCGCCGCCGGTCTCCCCGCCCCAGGCCATCCAGGTAAGGGATTTTTGATCACACTTACTCATCTTCTCACTAGTTGTTATAAAAATAACTTTTTCTTTGCTCAACTTACAATATTCAAGCGTAATTCGATCAAACTTTCGATATTTCTCAACCAGCGAGGCTTATTCTTCCATTTTTCCGTCAGTTTATATACATGTATTTATTTTATATTTAAACATGCGGGCATGAAAATACCGCCAGCCGGAAGCTCCAACTGGCGGTCCAGATATTTGTGTCAACCGGCTAAAAATTATATCCAACCCTGAATTTCACCGGATCAGTGCGGGGAACCTGGCTATTATGCAGGAAATCGTACAGGAGGGTCATATTACCTTTCAGCTTGTTGTTGATCTTGTATTTTTTGGCGATGCCCAGCAGGGCGCTCCGTGTCCAGGCTTTGGCGTTGGCCAGTTGGTTGGGATTGGCGAAGGCAGCGTTGTAGTTGTATTCGAAGCCGCCGTTGACGAAGAAGGTCCCTTTCAGTTTATAATCCGCGAATGAGCGGACGCCCATGCCCTGGTGCGAAAACCGGATGTTGTTGAAACCTGTTCCCATACCCAGTTTATAGGACGCGCCCATCCCCACGATCCCGTTTTTACTGAATCGGTAGCCGACCTGCCCGGCAAAGTCGCCCGTGGAGGGGAAGAACTGGTTGGAGCGTTGGAACTGGACATTCGCGCCGAATTCCAACCGGGAAAGGAAGCTTTTGGTCTTCATTTCGTTGGGCTTGAAATCGGGCATTTCGGCGGCATTATCGAGATCGGGGAAATGTTTTTTCAGTTCATCCATCTGCGACCGTGCGGCATCCATTTGCTGGCGGATGGCCTGCGAGGCGTTGGGGCCTCCCCCGCCCAGGCGCTGCTGGATGAGTTGTTCCACCTGTGCGCGGGTCTGCAACCCTTCGAGCTGCTGCTCCACGTTGCCGTCGCCGGCGGAAGCCAGGTTGAACAACCGCGCGATCTGCGAATTGCGGGCCATGAAATCCTTATACGCCGGTAGTTTTTGGAGCAGTTCCATGGCTTTGGCTTCCGCTTTTTTACGGTCGCTGAAAACGGACTGGTATTCCTTGAGTTGCTGGGCGTAGTAATAAGCTTCCTTGTTGATCTTCTGGAGATCTTTGGTCATGTTGGCGTACTGGCCCAGTTGGGATTTTAGGAGGTTCCGGCGTTCGCGGATGTAATTGCGGACCTGTTCGGCCTGCTTCAGTTTGTCTTGCAGCGACTTTACCTGGTCCATCGATTTGCCGAGCTTTCCTTTTATGTCGCCCGCCTTGCCGAGGAGGCCTTTGGCGTCTTTCAGGAACCCCAGGGTGTTGGTGAGCGTGTCGAGATAGCCGCCGGTTTGGCCGTTCAGCAAACCCGTTACCGCCTGCGTTTTGCTTTTAAGTTTGCCCTGGAGGTTCCGCAAGGAGTCCAGCGAATTGGTGAAAAGGTTTTTAGCGGCGAGGGAGTCAACTTTCATGAGTTTGGCCTGGAGTTTTTTCTCCTGCCGCATCATACGGTCGAGCGCCTGCCGGGTACGCCTTTCCACCTGGCGTTGGTATTTTTCCGATTTACCGGTAACCTGTTGCAGGTATTTATCGGGCATGGCCTGTGCTTTGGCCAGCAAACTGTCCTGCGCTGCGACAAAGGCGGGCAGGGACAGCAAACAAACAAGGAATAAGGTATAGCTTCGCACGAAAAAAGATTTGCTGGGAAGTTATATCTTTTCTTCTTTGGTTTTCTTCTTTTTGGAAGTTTTTTGGAGAACGCCGGTTTCGTTCACCACATCGAGGTACATTAACCCGTTTTGCTGGTGGATGGTGCAGGACAACGAATAACGGAAGCGATCGCCGATGATGAAGTCCATAGTGACGGTGTCTTTCGCCAGTTTTACGATTTTCTTGGGCTCTCCGAGGATGGAGGTCATCTGCAATTGCGAGCAATTGGCCGGCAGCGGGAGTTGCAGGGCTTCGAGGACGCGCAGGGCCATGCCATCGTGATCTTTCGTAAAATCGAGTGAAATGGCGCGGGTTTCATCGGGGATGGAAACCGGCCGCAGGAAGGTGTTGAAGCCGCACAACTCTCCTACCCAGATTTCCCCCATGAAATCATAATCTTCCACCTCCTGGTAATCAGGACCATCGTAAAAATCGCTCAGGCGAATGGCGTGAAAGTCCTGGTACGCAATAATATCCATACGATTGTCTGTTAAGTGTTCTTTGCTGTCTGCCGGGGCAAAAGGCCATCCGCTGGCAATGGGCGCCAAAATTGAGGCTGCGTCAAGGGCTTCGTCGGACGTTCAGTTTGCATAGGTAGTCGGTATAGGTAAACCGCGGTGTAAATATATGGTTAATTCTTATATTTCAAAACGTCATGACCCACGAACGCATTGATTATAAGCATAATATATAATTTAATATATATGTTTAAGGCGATCAAATGCAGTGTGGAACGATGGGTTGAAGGCGGGCGAATTAAAAACTCCGCCGGTACATCCATCAGAAGTTTTTTGAATTTTTTTTTGGGGATGATGGAAAGGCGCCTTCGTTCTATTTAATACATTGGACCTGCCATCGATCCTAAAGGTTGGCTAAGAAACTTTATCCCCGGAAAACATTCGTTGAAAATCAATCCAATTTTTATTAGATTTGAAGTACCCGAAACATTATCCCTTACCTGCGGCTCCCATGTCGCACAAATTGTAACCATGAAGTAGCCCGATCACACCCCGGAGGCCGGATACCTTATACCGCATCCGCCCTTCCCTTTCACTTTTTACATGAGACATGTTCTAAATGCAATACCTGAATGATGAAACGATTCATTTTCACAGCTGCCTGTTGTGCAGCCCTTCATTCCATTAAAGCCCAGCAATCCTTCGCCGTCAGGCCCGACACCGTGAAAGCCGAAGGCATGGAGCTCGTTGTCCGCAACGCTACGCGCCACATTCCCGGCTTCCTGTTCAACAACGGCAACGGAAAAACCGGTTTTAAAACCATCGGCAACGCACTGGAGTTCGCCGTCGGCGCCAGCGGCGCCCCCCAGGCCGGCGACTCCGTGTATACCAATACCACCTGGAAAGGCCGCTACATCAAGATCTGGCGGAACGGCCTGCTGATCTGCACATCGTGCCCCGGCAGCACTTCCGTAGACACCTCGCTCGGCAAGATCATTTTCAGACCGGCGCTTGTTGCGGCTGAAAAAATCTACATCGAAGCCCTGAATTTTTCCGACTTCACTTTTCATCCGTTCCGCGCTACCATGCAATACGCCATGCTGCCTGCGCGGTATGCCGGATTGTAACCCTCATCCAATAAACAATTGAATACATGAGACATCTCCCAATATTTTTGTTTGTTCTTTTGTGCTATCCCTTCACCTTGCTCCTGGCCCAGGGCGCGCCGTTGAAACTGGAACCCGATTCCGTAAAAATCATGAACGCGGAATTGGTGCTTCGCAACCAGTCGAAAAACGTGAACGGCTATTTATATAATACCGGTAACGGCACCACCGCATTCCGCCAACTCGGCAAAAGCATCGAATTCCACACCGGCACACCGGGGTACCCCGCAGCCGGCGATTCCGTTTTTCAGGATGCCAGTCTTGCCAACCTTTCCATCAAGGTCATGCGCAACGGCCTCCTCCAGTACCGGGGCGGCAGCAACGGCGTTGTCGTGGACGCACCAACGGGCAGCATCGTGTTCCGGCCCGCCCTGCAGGCAAACGAACACATTTTCATCGAAGCTATTTTCGGGCTGGAGCTCTCCGTCAACGGCGGCAACGACAACGGCGGGGGCCCATCTACCGCTTCGCCGCTCCGCATGCAGACCGGCGCCAGCGACAATGGGAACAATACCTTCACGCTCCGTTGGGCCACAAACGCCAAAACGCTGTTCCTCGGTCCGAAAGTGGTGGGCCTCGGCTCCTCGACGCTCGCGGGCGCAGGGCTCTCCGCGCCGAACCGGCTCGGGGATAAAATTTCAGCCTGGCTCACAAACAACACCGCCGGCCACACCTGGACCAACCTCGCCGTTAGCGGGTACAGCACCAAAGACATCCTGCCGCTGGAAGACGGCGGCGTCGGCGGACAGAATATCGAAACGGCCGTACAGCTGAAACCGGATTTCCTGTTCGTATCGCTTCCCTCCAACGATCCATCTTCCGGTATTCCGGTGGTGCAAAGCATGATCAACCTGCGAAAGGTAGATAGCATCGCGCAACGCAACGGCATCACCGTTTTCTTCGAGACCACGCAGCCGCGTACCAATTACAACACGCTCCAACAGCAAATGCTGAAGTTGTTGGCAGACAGTATCCGCAACGCCTGGCCAGACAGGTTTGTGGAAGGGTTTACGGACGTGGCAGACCCATCGTCTATCGCCGCTATCCTCCCGGCCTACGACAACGGAGACGGCATCCACCTCAACAGCGCGGGCAACCAGTTCATCGCCGACCGCCTGTTCGACCGGTGGCTGGGGTATTTTCAATCCATCACCGGCGTAAAAAAATATTACATCGATTCTTCCCTCAACCAAACTACCTGGGCGCCCTTCGCGCAACAGGCAGATGCCAACGTCGTAAAAGCCACTTATAACCGGTACACCAACGCCAAGGTATTTTTCCGGGTAAGGGCGGAAATGAAGAACGGGACCTTCACGCCATGGTCTCCCATCGCCACGCTCAACGAACCCGATCTGCTACCGGGCGTCAATGACTACACATACCGTCTCCTCACCGACCTGGGCGGCGACGGCGTGAGCACCCTGAACGGTTCCAACCAGATCGACGGCCGGCCTACGCCCTCGCCCGATGGTTGGGGCAAATACTGGAACAACTGGTTCGGCAAGGGCGGCGTGGAAGGCTTCGGCACCAATGCGTCTTTCTCGGAAATGCGGACCACCACCAACGAGATCACGGATATGAGCGTTCAGTTCATCGGCTCTCCCACCGGCTCGTTTGGCACTTCTCCCACCAAGGCCATCAACTATAACGGCTTTACCGTTCCCGTGGGCGATTACCCGCAACAGGCGCTGTACGACAACATGTTCATCCATAACTCGCTCAACCCGAACGGCATCGTGCTCCGCATCAAGGGGCTCGTGCCGACGAACAAATACTACATCAAGATATGGGGCGCCAGGCTCGACGACGGCGCCGCCCAGCGCACCCTGCAGGCGAGGATCGGCACCGCAGGCTGGGAAACTGCGCAGTCGGTGGAAACGAAATATGCCACCTCGGCGAGCCCGAACTACCAGCAGGCCGTTAAATTCAATGGGGTTACGGGTCTCGATTCCGTCGACATTACGCTGCGTGTAGGCGGAACCGGTACTTTCGCGCACGTGAGCCTCATCGATATCGGTGTGGTAGGGCCGTTGCCTGCCATCCCGCAAATACGTCTGCGCGACACGACCACGACCTTAACGACGATGCAACTGACCGCAACTCCCATCAACGGTGCTACTATTTCCGCATACAGCTGGGAGCAGGTTTCCGGTCCGGGTACGGCCACCATCGGCAACGCCACATCCGCAACGGCAAATATTTCCGGGCTCACTAACGGTACGTATGTTTTCCGTGTAAGCGGTACGGCCAGCGGCGGGAAGGTGTATAATGGCGTATCCACCGTCAGCGTATTCCCTGATAACGGCGGGCTGAAAACCCTTCGCGTGCACTTCAGTAAAACGGCCGTGCAACCCATCCCGGGTTGGGTGAACGTTTATGGTTCTCCGCATGCTGCGCGCATCATGGTCACCGATCCGGCCACCACCTGGACGATCGACAACCTGAGCCCCACACCGGATTTCTGGGCGCCGTTCGCCAACAACAGCGCGTCGGACATCGATGGCACCACAACCGGCAACAATACCGGCGTCATCCCTGACATCGCGCTGAAGGGCTATTGGTTCAACTACAGCCTGAAATACGCTACCGGCATGGATAACCTGGCCATCACTGGCCTCAATCCCGCAAAAACCTATAAACTGAAATTCTATGCATCCCGCAACAATACCGCAACTGCACCGCGTTACGGCGCCTGGCGCATCAACGGTGGCGCGGAAATATTGATGAACGCCCTCAACAACACGAGCCTGGAAGAAGTGAGGACCGGCATCAGTCCCGACGCGAACGGGAAGATCAATCTTTCCGTACACGCGCCTTCACTGACGACGAACGGTGCGTATGGGTATTTGAATGCGTTGGTGATCCAGGAGGAGTAGTTTCTTTATGATTGCCTGTATTTGATTTTCAACGGGTTTAAGTTGTTTCTTTAGAGAAATGGCTTAAACCTGTTGAATTGACACTATAACAAAAACTATGTAAACATCAAAAATCGGAGTTCATAAGAGTTCCGATTTTTTTAATCTTTATTCGTAATAATGAAAGCAGAGGACTTTTCATCAGATGATTTTGTGAAGTGACGGTGCTACGAGACAAAAGACGTACAGCCGCCGGCGGAGGTCTTAAAAAACATCGCCGATGCACTGGATACCACCGTGGATTTTTTGCTCAACGGCAACAACTCCGATAAAGCGTCCGCCGCTCTCCAGGATGCGGAACTGATCCGCTATTTTAAAGAGATAGAAAATATGCCGCAGGAAGATAAACAAGCTCTTGTTAGGGTTGTCGCGGCGTTCATCAGAGATACTAAAACTAAACAGGCGTATGCTAAATAAATATGCGCAGCCTTAAGCGAGCTGCGCATATTTTATTTTAACTGACACTAGCTACCTAAGCTAAGGTATAAAAATTAGACTTTGTCTTCAACACATCTTCATAGAAGAATACTTTATCCCCCTCGATTTTATATAAATAAATCAACCCTATCGCTCGACCAATCAATTTAACCTGTAATGTTTTACGATCGACAATAGCCAGCTTAAAACCTCGTGTAAAAAATCGCTTTATAAAAACCGGAGCATAGATGTTATTTTCATCACAAAGAATGGGGCCACCAAATTGATACTCAGGAACCTGCCGACCATTTATATACATATCACCTATAACCGGGCTTCCTTGTCCAATTTCAGACATTCTTTCAAATTGAACAATATCATCACCACAGTATTGCTTCACATCAAAATTTATTGGATCCTCATATGGCTTCATGAACTAAACTTGTTTATGATTTAACTTAATCAAATTCAACGATCTATTAACTTTGTTGTTTGATTTAATACCGATTTGGAATCAACAATAAATTGTAACGATCCCCCTAAATAAAAACCGCCTGATTGCGGACCAATAATTCCCACTTTCATGCGCGTCCCTTTAGGTATCACTCCTGATGTATAAACACTTAATGGATTCCATTCCGTTTTAATTGCAGCAAACGTTCTATTAGCAAAAGCACTCTCCCCAATTCTTAGTCCCCAATAATCTGGTCGATTTAAATTGATATTCCCAAACCGTTGCACCCCTATCGAAAAAGGCGACTTTATGGTAATCCCTCCAAATAAAAAACCTTCCTTATCTGTAACCAAATTCGCCAGCCTATTAAAAGCAAAACTCCCGCCTGCTCCCAACTTACCCAAAGCAAAACCTCCCAAAGCTTTTGTAACAGGTGGAGTCGCTAAACCAATGCTAAGAGATCCTGTTGCATACCCCCATCTTTCCGCATCCCAGTTTGAAACATCCAACCCCTGGCGAAAAGCATTTCCACGGCCCTGTATATTAAAATTCACCCCAAATAATGAAGTATACGCATCCGCAGAAGCCTGAACCTCAGGTGACACTGCTGTAAGTAAAGAATAAGTATTAAGTGCACCCTCCTTATAGGTACTAAATTTATATGCATCTCTTCGAACAAAGTCATATGCACCAATTACAGCGTCTTCTCCGGCTTTATATACACCATCCCTAAATTTCGCTCCCTCATCTGAGGTACCAAGAAGTGTCTGAAATATCCTAGACCAAAGTGGATCTTTAGGTTTCTCAGTCTCATTTGAAATATTGCTAGATTCGAGCCCATCAATATCAACGGCCAAAATAGGGCTGTTACTTGCAAACTGATAAGGCGAGTAAAATGGGTATTCCTTCGTCAATGGATCCACACTCAGGAACTTCGCCACCCTCGGATCGTAAATCCTCATCCCATAATCCTGCTGCGATCCTTCTATGCCTTTTACCTCATTATCATTCTCCTTCCCATTAAACCCATACCTACAGACACGCACAGCTTTTTCCTATAGCAACTACTTTCACTGTGGCATTGCTACTCTCAAAGAACTCCCACCAAGATATAGATTTTCTTTTTCATCTGTCTGTTTCCAACTGAAAGAAAAAAAACACACATCATCATGGGTAAAGCAGGTGGCCGGTTTCAGGGCGCCTGGCACCGGGAGCGCCGGCCACCTGATTTATCCATGATACGCCGGGATTTGCACTACCGCTACAGCCCCGCCAGCAACGTATAAGCACGATCATATGCCTGGCGCTGACCCGCATCAGCCGCCGAACGCTGACCTACCACCAGCTCCCGGAGCGCGCACCCGTTGCAATGGCACACTAAACGTGGCGAGTAATAAAACTCCGCTCCGCATACCACGCAGGTAAAAGTGCCGTAATCCGCATCCAGTGAAGGATTCATAAACCATAACAGTTCCATAAACCAATATTTTAAGTTGTTAAAAAACGAGCCGCCCCATGACAGCTTTTAAAAGAAAAAAGAGAAAAAAAGAAAGTGCGACCGCCAGCCGACGCTTATTCTACAGCCAAAAGGAAACGGAATAAATGCGTGGACGGGAAGGATGAGCCCATAACTGCAGCCGGTGCAGGATCGACCGGTCCATGCCCCTACCGCCGCTTTATGCCGTAGTCTTTTGGCCGCCGGGCTATGTAACCGCACGGCTTTGTTCCACCGATCCTGCGGCGGCTACCTTTGTGCTTCTTTTTTTTGCTTTTTTATTTTAAAAGGGGCAGCGGACTGCTGCCGATGTGGAGGCATCCCAACGTCGATAGTAATGCTAAAGCTGGCTAAAAATCGCTTCGATCCCGCCACCCACCGCCATGCGGCGGCACGCCCGGGAGCGGGAGGGTGAGCGAAGCGAGCACGGAGCTACCGGCAGCGTGCCGCCGCCGGCAGGTGGCGGACAAAATGGGCAGTGGAGGGATTTGCGCGCTTCGCGCAAAGACCGGGAGCTGCCCGAACGAAGGGTAAAAGGAAGGGCTGCACAAGGGCTCACTACTACAGGGCAAGCCCTTGCTTTTACCCGCAGTGAGACCGCTTTTCCTGTCCCGGTATGTAAGGGATTTTGTACGTAAACGGGGATCGGTAGATCTTCCCCGGGAAGGGCGGTTCGACATTTGTACAGTTGGCTATAGGCTGGCGGATTCGAACCAGGACACTCAGAACCAGAACCTGATGTACTTCCGTGGTACAACCGGCCACCCTCAGCTTGGGAAGCTGATGCCCGCCATTTGGTGCCCAGAACTGGACTCGGCACCACGCAGAACAGGGAAGATACAACAATCCTTGCTGACGCAACTCGCACCCTATGCCAACGAAGGTAAAGCGGTCTCGCTCCGGCAAAAGGCAAGGGCCAGTTCCTCCCTGCCACTGTTCCCCGAACTGCCCTTCCCTTCTGCCTGCGCTCGGGCTGCTCCCGGTCCGCTTCGCTATCGCTGCGCAGCCCTACGCCGCCCACTTTGTCCGCCACCTGCCCGCCTTGCCGCCCTACGGTGGCTACGCGCGTGCCGCGCTCCCGCCCCCGTGGCCTGCAAGGCATGGCGGTGAAGGTGGCGGGAGCGGCTGATCGAAGCGGAAGGCGGTGGAACCCGGACTGGCAGTAGCGCATGACCTGCCGCGAACAGCGACGGCAGAACATAGCCCGGCGGCAGGATCGTCTTGGCGCATCATCAGGCGGTAAACAGGCTGGCCACTCCATTGCAGGAAGCACCTGACACGCCTGTTTACCGCC
The DNA here is from genome assembly GCF_003958645.1 of Chitinophaga rhizosphaerae. Lineage (GTDB taxonomy): Bacteria > Bacteroidota > Bacteroidia > Chitinophagales > Chitinophagaceae > Chitinophaga > Chitinophaga rhizosphaerae. Next base: position 251,154 of record NZ_RXLO01000001.1, on the reverse strand, counting down.
TGATGATGAGGCTGCTTCCGCTTGCCGGAACTTTGGCTCCGTCCCCTGATAGAACCGAACCCTGTCCCAAAAGCCAATACGGATAAGGGTTTCATTCCCAAAAAACACCGGGACGCACGGATAACGCATGATGCCGGACGCAGGTTCGATTCCCGCCAGCTCCACAACCCTCGCTATACTTTCAGCCGCTGGATAGCCGCCTTCTCCAGCCCTGTCAGCTTCATTATTTCAGGAACACCGTAGCCCAATGATTTCATGTGTCGGGCTATTTCACGGGCTTTATTCTTTTCACCGGTTTGCTTGCCCTCCTTCACGCCCAGCGCCTTTACCTCGTACTCCAGCATGTATTTGGTGCTCTGTTCCAGCTCCGCCAGCAACCCGTCCTCCGCAAAACTGTAATATCCTTTGTCGCTGATGATGTAATGATCCAGCACCGGCACTTTCAGCAGCCGGCCGCACTGGATCATCCGGTCCGTCATTTCCTTATCCGCCGCAGATGGCTTCAGCAGGCCGCTCGGGTGGTTGTGTACCAGGATGATCTTGACGCTGCGCTTTTGCAAGGCCAGGCTGTAGATCTCCATCGGCTCGGCGATCGTGCGCGTAACAGATCCCATGCTCACCAGCTCGATCAAAAGGATCGTGTTATCTGCCGCCAGTCCCAGCACCCACAGGTGTTCCCGGTTGCGGTCGATCTTCTGTTCCCGCTTCAGCAACAGCCGCATGATCTCGTGCACGTCCTGGCGCGCCTCGATCCTCGTTTTCTTTAGCTTGCTCAATCGTATCTCCATTTTAGTGTACGCTTTGAAGTTAACAATACATAAGGATGAACACCCCGTTCATGCTGTTCATTTTCTATCCCATCGGGTGATAGGCCGCGACCGCTGCCGCCAGCTCCCCTTCGCACGTCTGCCGGTAACGCTCCGTGCTCGATGGGTACTTATGCCCGGCGAACGCCTGCACCGCAGCCAACCCCTCGCCGGCTTTCAGTTTGTTAGCGATCACGCTCTGGCGGATGCGCTGCGCGCTCACCGGATGATGCCGCAGCACATGCTTTACAATATCCTCCCCAGCCATGGGATTCCCCCGCAGCCCCAGCAGCAACCGGTCGCAGGCAGCGCCTTTCAGCAGCCGCGGGCGGATTTCACGGAGGTAGGCGTAGAGCAACAACACCTGCGAGGCCTGTAGGGCAAGCACCCGACCGTTGGTCGATACCGTGCCGGCAGTGCTGACCATCCCGTTCTCCAGGTCGATGTCCGTTACGCGCAGCGCGGCGATTTCAGCGGGCTTTAAGGCCTGGTACACCAAAAGACCTACGAGTACCCGGTCGCGATAATCCAGCGCCGTATAGCGCCCCTTTTGGCCGTTTGCCGGCAATAACGCTTCCAGCTCCGCAGGCGATAGCAGGTCCTGCAACTGGATGTCCCGACTGCGCATATCCCGCAAACGGATCCTTTTTGCCGGGTTGTCCGTGCGCGCACCGCTGGCCACCAGCCAGCCGTAATAAGCCTTTACAGCACATAGCATCCCGTTCAGCGTTGAGGCGTTGCTGTAACGGCTTCGCAACACGCCCAGCCACTGCACCACATCCCCATAACCCGCCGTGGCGGCACCGGGATAGCCCGACAGGTAAGCGGCGATCTCCCGCCCGTAGGCCTCGGCTGTCGATGCTGCGTAACGGGATTGCAGGTAAGCCACCAGTGTCATAAGCCCCCGTTTTGGTAGTGAGCATAAATCTGCGTTGTATCCGCATGGCGGTGCCCTAAAAAGTCACGCACCTGTTCCAGTGCCATGCCCCGCGCCAGCAGGTGCGTAGCAATGGAGTGGCGCAGCCGGTGTGGCGTCACCGGCGCTTCCAATCCCGCACGTTCACCCAACTCCCGCACCAACCGGCAAAGACGATCCCCGGTCATTGCCTGGCCGCGACTGCCTACCAGCAACTGCTGCGATCCGCCCGGCAACCGCACCGATAACCAGCACAGGCAAGCCGACAGGCTTGCAGATGCACGACTGGCCAGTGGCACCACCCGCCGACGGGATCCTTTGCCGCGTCGCACGTACAGCACACCACGCTCCGGCCATACGTCCGCCGCTTCCAGCGCCACCGCCTCACTGCGCCGCAGGCCACAACTGTAGAGCAGGTGCAGCGCCGCATCTTCCCGTTCATGGTAGGCAGCAGCGAACAGCGCAGTGATCTCCGCGACAGACAACGGCAGCCGCTTGCCAGCTCCCAGCCGGGGTAATTGCAACCCGCTCATGGGATGCTGATCGCTGGCACCCATCGCCTGCAGCCAGTCAAAAAACACCCGAAGGCTGTACAAGTAATGATCTACCATCTTGCCGCTCAGCACCCCATCCCCACGCAGCAGCGGCCGCACCTGCAGGTGATCGTAAAACGATACGATGTCGGCCGGCTTCACTTCGCCCGGCTGTAAAGAACGGTAGTCAAAAAAGTGCCGCATGCAATGCGCCAGCATCCGCACACCGCCTGCGCTGTAGCCTACCGCGCACAGGTAATCCCTAAAGCCCGCAAGGGCTCCGGTCGTTTGCTGTTCCATAAATTTTCAGTTTAAAATCAGTTGAAGAGAAAAGAGGTTTTTCACCTCCGGGTAACAAACTTATTTGATAGCGCTATGGTATTTTTTACCTATAGCTACGGCGCTTTTCTATATCTATGCCCTTTTTAAAACAGGCCTTGAACATTTTTCACCGGACACCGGACGCCAGCCTTTTTCAAGCCGTTTCCCGCTCCAGTGACACATCCTGGCGTCCGGTCTGGCGTCCGGCCACTTCCGGACGCTGGCCACATGCAAGTGCCGCCAGTTGCGACTGCAGGTCGGTTTTTAACTGCTCCCGCAACAGCGCATAAGCATCCCAATGCGCGATCCGGTAACGGAAGCCCCGGTTAATATGCCCGTACTGCTGCAGGTAACCCAGCTCTACCAGCCGCGACAAGTACAGGCATTGCTGCGATTTGCCCATCCGCAGGCTGTCGCGGATATCGAAGCGCGTAAACTCCCGGTCGCGGTGAGTTTCGCCCACAAAGGATTTTAGCTGCTCGTAAAACTGCCGAAGACTCCCGTCCAGCTCGTCCACCTTCAGCACGATGCTGTCGAACATGATATCCACCGCCGCAGCAAGATCGCTCACCTCGGCGATCACCCGCCCTTCACGATCGCGCTCCCGCTGGTGCTGGTGCACGAGCGCCACCATCTTCACGAAGCTTAAAAACAGGTCATTGAGCCGCCGCAGTTTGTGCGCCTGTTCAGGGAGACGCAGCTTGCCCGCAAAGGGGTTCACCACGCCCAGCGGCTCCAGCGCCCGCACCAGGTTGCGCACCTGCGCCTTCGCCCGCTCCTCCTCCCCCTGGCTGGCAGCGCCCGCCGCTACCCGGTTCTGGTAAGCCAGTATCTTGCCCGTCTGCGCCGCGCTCTCATCCACTGCCACGAGGAACACCCGGCTCATGTTATCCTCATAGATCTCTCCGCGCGTTGTGCAAGCAAGGCTCCCGATGGGGCCGCGCACTGTTTTCTGGCCGCTCGTGATACGCCCGTCATCCAGCTTGATACTCGTCGCACTGTTCAGCTCCCCGTTGCTCTGCAGTTCCCGCAATGCAAACTCCGCTTCTTCACTGAGGCCGTCGATATCTTCCAGGCACAGCAACCGGTTGACGAAGTAGGTCTCCGGGTAGTTATATAAAACCTTATCGCTTACGCGCGTGAGCCGCGTGACGGATTCCGGCGGCATGCAGTCGCTGATCTGCCGCAGCAGTCGCGTCTTGCCGCTGCCGCTGGAACCCTGTATCAACGCATGTAAGGGCTGCGCCATTTTATGGCTCAGCGCGATCAACAGCAGGAACAGGCGTGGGTTCTCTTCGCCGATAATACCGGTATTTCCCAGCAAGTCATTCAGGCGTTTCAGCAGATCCGGCGCCTGTAAAAAAGACAAGGCAGCACTGCGTTCCGCTGCCGTCAGCGGGTAGCTGGCTACCTGCGGCGCAGCCGCCTTCACCTGCTCGTCGCGGTAAGCGTCCAGCGCATCGGCAAGGCTGCGCAGCTCGTCGGCCATCACCACCGCATCCAGTTCCAGCGCCACGCCCACTTCCCGCGCCAGCCGTTCCACCTGCTTGTCCTCGTACAGGTCCACCTTGTGCCGCCGCTTCAGACCGCTGCCTTTGTGCGCGATAGCCAGCGTCACCTTCAGGCTGTCACCGGTTTTAGGGATACCGCCCTGCACTGTGTACACCGCCGTGGCTGCCGTGTACCGCAGTCGCATATCATCGCGGCTGTCCAGTACGCCGGCAGCCGGATGCGACGGTACAGGTAAAGGGATCGGGGGAGCGTATGCAGTGGGTATTTCAGTTGCTGCTGCAGTTGCAGTTGTGTTTTCAGTTGAAGTAAAAAAGGAAGTGCGTTCGGCGATCAGGTGTTCCAGCACCGCCGGATCATGGCCGGCCGCAAGGCTTGCCAGATCCTCGCCATCGGGAAGCGCGATCACCGACAGGGCAACACCCGGCACCTGGTCACGCAGTTGCAAAGCGTATTTCTCTGTAGCGGCTTTACCCGCTGCATCCCCGTCGAAGGCGAAGATGATTTCGGTGAGGCTGCCCAGGGAAGCCACCGCCTCCCGATGTTCTGGCGTAAAGCCGTTGGTACCATAACAGGCCAGCACGCTGTAATCCCTGCGGATGCTTTCCGTCTGCAGCAGCACCGCCGCGTCGATCACCGATTCGGTCAGGATCAGCCGACGGGTGTCCACTGGCGGGCAACATGGATAAAGGCCGGCGCGATCCTTTAAATAAAAATGCCGCTGGTCGCTGTCGTTGATGATGGATCGGAAGTACAGGCCTTTTATTTCACCGGCTTTACCCCGCAGCGCGAACACCACGCAACCGCGCCCGAACACTTTATACGCCTGGCCGCCTTCCCGCGTGTTCGTGCCCCAGGCCATCAGCAGCCCGGCGGACTCGCAAGCGGCGAGTAATTCATCGTCTTTGCGCCGGCCGTGGTGGAACTGACCGCTATTATACCCTACTTCGATCTGCGTGGCGTCCAGTCCCCGGCTGCGGATGTAATCCTGCGCCGGTTTGCTATTATGTACCGCGTTTTTGAAGTAGGTGAACATCCGGGACAGGATGGCCTCGCGCGGCTGGGCGGTCAGCGGTGCCGCCGCAGGTGCGCCACCGATCAACTCCCGGCAGTACCGGATCGCCTCCCCTTTGCTCACCCCTTCCCTGTGCATCACAAAGTCGATCACGTCCAGTGCCTTGCCGTGCGTTTTGCAGTTGGAAGAAAAACAAAAGCACGTTTGCGTTTTGTAGTACACCTGCAGGCTCGGCGTCTTGTCCGCGTGGAACGGGCAGTGCAGCCGGGCGTGCTTGTCCGGTTTTAACCCGTAGTGCGTAAGCACCTGGGCGAGTGGAAGTGATTGTTTAATCTCGGAGATGTCCATTTGTGGAAAAGATTTTCTTAACCCCTAAATCTGAATGATCCTTCACAAATGTAGCGGATCATTCCGAACCAACCAAGAATTAAGCAAATTGTTTCTGAACTTTCATTCCGTTAATTTTGCTAAACAACACCTTTTTACCACCTAAAACTGAAGTATAGTGAGGACTTTCGGGCAAAAAGTGGCGTACTGCCGCAAAGATAAAAAGATGTCGCAGGCTGACCTGGGCAAGCTCTCCGGCATCAGTGGGGATATTATAGGTAAATATGAACGCGACGAGATGAAGCCATCCATCGACACCGCTAAAAAGCTCTCCGATGCACTCGAGGTATCGCTCGATTACCTCGTGGGGGATGGGGATCTAAAGGTCCTGGACAAAAAGACGCTTCAGCGGTTGGAAGATATTGATAAGCTGCCCGATATCGACAGGCAGAATATTCTTTATACTCTCGACAACCTCATTAAGGCCGCCAAACTGAAGGCCATTTAATTTACAACTTGACTATAAACAAAACGCCGCCCAAACAGGCGGCGTACTTTATCAAATTGTTCATTACTTCTTTTTCCAAAATACCTTATACAAATAGTATTCAAAAAACAAGAATAGCCCTATAAAGCCAAACAGTAAAATGTACCTCATAGCATTGGGCTTATCAAATTCAGGACTATACGAACTATCGTACTTCATTTTATCCGAAGAATCAAAGTAATGGTTTAGTATCAAAGACAGACCAACCATCAACCCTAAAAACAATAGTACTGTAAGGAGTATAAAGATTATTCGTTTATTCATTCCTGCATTTTTAATTTGATTTATTATTCTTTGCTTCTGCCGCTTTGGTTTCCTCGTTATATCGCTCTCTATACAAGGTTCTCAACTGAGACCCCAAGTCTATACCAAGCCTATTCGCCCGCATATCCTGATCATCCCAACCAATATCATCGGTAAACCAACTCGGGATCTCATCCTTAAACACCTCTTTCATCACACCGAGAAAACCAGACATTCTAGCCCCTAATGAAAAAGCCTTATCTGCACTAAACGTAAAATGGAGAAGCTTATCATACCCTGTATTGTCGTTTCTCCGCACTACATTCTCATAGGCATGATACACAGAACTAAACTTCCCCCCGCCAAATCCTTTTTCATTATCCACAAAATTCATTACTGTTGACATTCCGGCCGACATCTTACTAGTATTGGGATACTCAACCAAAGACGGCTTAGCCTGGGCTGTAGCTGTACTAAATAAGAAGCTTCCAAAATCTGCATAATAGGTATCAGGGAATCTACCTCCAAAGTTTTTAAAATCCGACTCTATCTTATTCAACGCTAAGGAGGTTAAAGGATCATTACTACCTCGATCTAAAAATTGATTTACAGTTGACTGAGATGTCTTTCGCCCATTTATATAGTAACTCTGAGACTGATTTACAACTTCTTTATAAATAGGCTGAAAACTCGGCGCAACGCTAGAAGCTGAAGTACTAGTAAAACCCACTTGTACCTTCTCAACCAGATCTTCTGTTTTCTGGAGCGACAAGCTTAGTTTACCGTCTTTGTTCATTGCCAGGCCGTAATAGTAACTCTCTAATCCATCCAGATCAATTGCCTGAACCGGGCTATTGCTTGCAAATTGATACGGCGTAAGCATCGAAAAGCTCTTGGTCAAGGGATCCACACTCAAGAACTTGCCCACTCTAGGATCATAAATCCTCATCCCATAATCCTGCTGCGAGCCTTCTATGCCTTTTACCTCATTATCATTCTCCTTCCCATTAAACCCATACCTATAAGAACTCCCCTCTAAATTAAACATTCTTCCCGGCATTACCATCCCAAAAGGATAGAAATCCGTCATGCTCATCACGGTAGCTTCGCCACTGCCATCGTAGGCCCCCGATACCGTACTCACCACGTTCCCCAGGTGGTTCGTCAGCTCATAGAGCGTTTTACCGTCTTTCCCGTTCCATTTGGAAAGGTAAGATTCACTCCCGGCCACATCCACCGACCAGATCCCCAGCCGGCTGGTGCCATACAAATGCTGCTCCTGCAACGAAGGTGCCGATGCGGCAGACGACTGGCCATACACCGCCAGCGAATTGCCCTGCGCATCGCGGACGTACCAGGTACGCTGCGTCTGCGCATTCTTCAGGATGTCTTTATAGATGCGATTACCGGCAGCGTCGTACCGATACGAAATCAGAGTGCCATCGGTCTTTCGGATGGATGCGATCTTGCCATACACCGTCCATTTGATCTCTTCCACGCCCGACTCACTGTCACGGACAAGGTTGCCGATGCTATCGTAAGCGTATTTGTAAGTGCCGTCGAGGTCGCCTTCATAGCGGCTGGCGACGGGCTGCTCATCCCGCAGTACCTGCAGACGGTTATTCAACAGCTTCTTTGTTCCGTCGGTGTTATAATCGTATTCATATCCATACCGAAGGTCATCCATCGGGGCTTCGGTCATATTGTCCCTGTTGCCATTGCGCTTGTAGGCGAGGATGTTCCCGTTGGCGTCGTATTCGACCGACTCCGCGAAAGGCAGTCCAGCCGCCGCCATGCCCGTGCCCGAATTGGCGTGTTGCTGCATCTGCGTAAGCCGGTTCAGCTGATCGTACCGGTAGGCGTAGCCTTTCGGCGCGCCGTTGTCGAATTTGGACATGGCCAGCGTGGTACGCGCGATGTTCCCGTTAAACAACTGCCGGCCGGGGGCCGCTGCGGTCGTGTAATCCCACTGTAGGTTGAAAACGGGGTCTTCGTTGTTACCCCGGGCTATGGATTTGTAATCTTCGGAGAAATAGTTCAGGGAAAAAGCGTATACGTCTTTCTGGAAGGGCGCGTTCGGCGTGTTTACCACGCCATCCTGACCCATATCGTTGGCGCCCGCCAGCTGCTCGCCGTTAATCGCTTTCAGCCAACCTTGCAGGGTATACGCATAGTCAACACCTTGCACGTTGGTGCCCAGTTCCATACGGGCCAGCGGACCATGTCTGTAATAGTAATACGCCGCTTCCAGCTTGGGGTTGATGACAGACCATCCGTCCGCTCCTCCTGCAGAAACGCCAGAATAAGCCTTCGTTAAGCGGTTTTCTGCATCATAGCGGTAGTCATAATAAAAATAGGAATTCTGATCATGGCGGTATCGTACCGTTCGCACTTTACCACTGGCCAGATCGTAACTATAGTCAATACGTTTGAACTTGAAATCGGGCAACTTGTGCAACAGCGTTTTCACGTTGCCGACCATGTCGTAACTGTAAAACGTGGCCACTGGTTCGCTGGTGGGCGTTTCGTAGATCTTCGTTGCAGACACGCGTTTACGGAGATTTTCCTGTGCGATGTTCGCTTCCACCAATTCGGCGTTCGCGCCCGTGCCGTAGGAGCCGGTAATCACTGTATCGTACTCTGTAACGGTAAAGTAACGGCGGGTCTCCTTTCCTCCGGCGATGAATGCGTTCGTTTCGCCCATTGTCAGGAAGGGCTTGTTCCAACCAATGCCATCCCGCTCCCCTACCTCAATGATCCGGCTCTGCGGATCGTATTCGGTATAACTCAGACGACCCTTCTGGATGGCGTTCCTCGACGCAACGAGCCGGCCAATCCAATCGTACCAGAACTGGCTGGCGCCGCCGTCGGGTGTTTCCTGGGCCACTACGCCGTTGAGCGTATTAAAACTGTATGTGCTGTTGAGCCCATGCTGCGGGTACACTTTCGTATACCGCGATTCCCTACCGGTATTCTCAGATGTCGTTGCGCTGCCCGGCGGGGCGATGTTGAAGCGGCCCCAATGTTCCCTGGGAACGCTGGCCACGCCATTGCTCAGGCCCAGGCAGGCCATGTTGTATTGCGCCAATACCTGCGCCGCGCTCAGCGTAGTGCTATAGCCGCGAACGTGTTTGAGGGTGGATGAGTTCTGCGGCAATTTGGGCTGTCCGTTTTCGAAGTTGATCTCCCAGCTACAGGCAGCCGGTACATCGCTGGTTACGGCCGGGCGCAATTCGCCATTCACGTAAACGGCTAAGGTTCCGTTGTCGAGGCCCATGTTGTTGCCCTGCAACACCACGTGCATCATGGGGCGCATGAGATCTTTATTCATCGACACACGGAAGTATCTCGCGCGCTGAAAATCGATCCCCGGCGCCGTACTGCCCAGTTTGTAAATGTCCACGTCCATGAAATGTTCACCCAGGCATGCATTCACCATATAACCGTCTACTCCTGTTGTCATGAGCACCTGGCCAAGGGGCATCTCGTTATTGTACAGCCACATCTCGATGGCGTGCGTACCGGCATTAAGCGAACTTTGCACGTACTGCTTCGTTAGTCCGATGTCGGTTTCCGTTTCCGGCCCTCCGTAGAAGCAATTCTCCTCTGCCTTGGCTGCTTCTGTCATGGCCGCCATCCCTGCGTCGCTGAGGAGGCGAACACCTTCCGGTGGCACCGTTTTCACGAGGTTGCCAGCCTGATCATAGTAATACAGGGTATAGTGATAAGTACCGGTGGAAGCGTAGGTCACTTTCAGGCCGCCCGCCGCTTTGCCGCAGGCGCTGATATAATCCTGGCGATACTGGCGCTTGACTTCCGCGATGTACTGGTCGTAACTGCGCAAACCGTTGATGGTAGCCGTATGCAGGTGCGCCAGAAGGCAGGCGTACGGATCGGGCGGCGTGCTTTTGAAAGGTGCCGTATTGCACAGGGTGGCGTTTGCGTTGGTGTTTTCCTTCAGTTTGAGATACGCTGTGTATCCCAACCCAAATCCCCATTTATGGTTGAGATAATTGGTGATGATACGCTCGTATTCGGGAAGTCCCGCCGTTAACCCCGGCACTTCCGATTCAACAGCGGCCCATGCCGCGGTCAGTTCTGTTTTGGTGATGCAACCCTTGGAATCGGCGCCCAGGAAGAGCGGCAGTTCCACGTCTTTCTTCAGGATGTATTTACAAGCATCACAGCTCTGCTCGAGGTCTGCCAGTTCCGCCGCCGACATGGTCATCGCTTCGCCGAAGCGGGCGGCCATATATTGGTGGAAGGTTCCCGTTCCCTCGTTGGTGAACGCCTGCTTGTATGCCGCCAGCCGTTTGCAGATTTCCGGGCTTGAATTGCTGATCGTGGTGTTGGCCGCCAGCAATGGCGTATTGTAGGGATATGGCCCGTCGAGCAACCATGGGTTACAATCGGGCGAAAACTGGGTGATGTCGATGATCGTTTTGATAACTTCCCTGAAACTCGATCCGCCACCGGGAATCGTTATCCCGGTAGGCAAGGTGCTCGCGCCGTATGGATGGCTGACATCGACTCCCTTACTGCAAAGTTCGATCAGTTTGTCTTTTAACGCTGCGCGCTTCTGCGCTTTAATAGTACTGTTTGTAAATTTATCAAAACATGGCTCCAGCCGATCCAGCCAAAGGTCTGCCTGGCTGGTGCAGGTCGATTGCTGGTATTGCGCGTACTGTGCCGTTCCTTCCGCCCGCAATTGCTGCTGGTCTAAAGGCGCGTTGAAGTTCACTTCGTTCAGCCGCGATTGCTTGAATTGGAATCCCGGCGGACAAGTACCGCCTCCGCTGCCTCCACCGCCCTCGCCGCCACCAGGCCAGAGTAACATCGTCGTTTCAGGCGGGGTACTCATCAAACCCGCCCCCGAACTTACGCCGTTACACATCACTACCCGTGTATTCTGGAAATAAAAAGTGCTTCCCGAATACCCTCCCGCAGGGCCGAAGCGAACGCATGTGAAATAAACCGTATTGAATTCGGTTGTACCCATCGGGCAACCCACCGAATTCGATACAACGTAGGTTTTGGGATCGAGAGGGTTATCATTTTCGAAGTAGATGCCATTATAGGCAGCGGTATAGGAATAGTCCGCGTCTGGCGTACAGGGCGGAGACACCGCGCAGGTGAACACCCTTGCATTACGGTAATAGTAAGTATTGCCGTTCAGCGTCACCGTAAAACATTCGTACCAGGCCGACGAAGGCGAACCGCACTGCGTGCTGGTTACGCCGGAATTCGGAGCGGTAAATGGCACGATCTCGATCAGATTGGTACTGTTGGAAAACACCAGGTCGTTGGTGCGGCTGGTGGCGGTAAAGCTGCCTGATGAAGCGCATGTCGCTGGCGGACAACTGATCAGCCAGGCGTTTTGAATATACTCTAAAATGCCATTGTACTGAATTGTCAGGCAGTTGTAGTAAGCGGTGTCTGCGCCTGTGCAATAGTTAGCCAGGTTAGGCAACGAATCCCGAAGCCCACGCTGGATGAAGTATTGTCTGAATGCATTGCCCGAACTAACGCCGTCCCATGTATTGTAACCGGTTTTCCGGCCGGAAGTACCCAAATCTAATGTGTAAGCAGTACCGTTACAAGGCATGGCGCCACTGTTGGGATATTGGCAAGACACGGCCTTCACGCGAATATCCGTTCCCGGCACCGTAGCCGGGATGTAAAACGAATCGATCCACTGCCCGGGCACGAACGACCTGGACAGGATCAATCCCGGAGTACCGAGGTATTGGTCGGGATAGTACAGGTTGACGGTGGTGGAATACACCATCGGCCCACCTTCATGCCGGATTGTCACGCGGCGGCCGGAACTGAAAACCGAATCGGCTACCACCGTAAACGCTTCCGCAACAGGACAGCCGCCGGGAGAAACCGAGATCGGCTGCCCTACCTTACATGCGACCTTACAGTCTACCGAGTCGCGCAACTGCTGGTAGTATTGCTGCTTCAGCTCGAAGTAAGCCTTCTTATACATCTGCCACTCCCGGTCGGGCACGCGGCAATTGGCCGGTGGGGCGCACTCCGTCCATATTTTGATGTCGAATGTGGCATAGGGGTCGGCAGGCTTATCGTCTGAGCAATACAGCATATAATCTATGTACGCTCCAAGGTGTTTGGTGGCAGCCTGGTTGATTTTTTTGACGTTGAGGGAGTAACTGGCCAGATCGTTCACGAATGCGGCCTTGTAGTCCGCGCCACGCGCTCCGTTCGCGAAAAACGGATCGATGTTGGCCAGCCAGGTGCCATTGGCTGTAGAGAAAGGCGCAGGCAGGGAGAATTCAGAAAAATCTGCCGTCGTTTCCACCATACTGCCGATACGTTCGTCCCATTGCAGGTAAACCCTATTGCTATCACAAGCGCGCAACCCGCAGTATTCCGGATGAAAATTGAGGAACTTGTCTGCATAAGCCGGTTTCCAATGCCTGTACAGCAATTTCAACGAGAATCTCGTGTCGTTGATCGACATGGAATCGCCGTTTTCCAACTGCACCATATACTGCGAATAACCCGGTTCATCTTCGGCTTTAACAGGCCAAACCGTGCGCCAATTGAGCGCCAGCACGTTCATATCCGGCTCCAGCGGCAGCGAGTCTGCCGTCAGGAGCGCATACTGGCCGCCGGGGCTCACGTCCATGCGCATTCTTTTGCGCAGGTCTTCGCAGGGATCGTCCCCACAGGTTTGCCGGGCCGTAGTACAGGTGGCGCTCAGCGCATCGAAGCGGCCGCCGGCCCAGGCATCGATCTGGGCGCCGTTGGTAGTAAGGTTTGCGCCTAACGACGCCATTTTATCACGGACGCGCTGGATGAAGCCGGTCCGGGTACCCAACGCCGTTTTACAGGTCCTGCAATCGCTGAAGCATCCAGCCAAATCAAGCGAATCCAGTTCTTTCTGTATAAAATCGAACTGCTTGCCGAGCGTACTGTTGATATCGACGAACTGGTCGGCCTTCTGCCGGATGAGGGCTTCCTTCATCCGGATTTCCATCGTGATGTAGTAAGCACCTGCCTTAGTGAAGTTCAGGGTAAATTCCTTATCGAGGTCCGCCGGTTGTACGGAACAGGTGAGCGAAGGCGCAGTGCCGGCCACGGAGTATTCTTTCGTGCGGGTAGCTTTTTGCGCATCGTCCAGACAATCGTCGAAAACGGTCACCACTACTTCGTACGCGCATTCCGAGCAAATATTGACGCTCCCGTTGGTGTACTTCGAAACCAATTTGGGGACATTCAGCCGGAATTTCATTTCCCCCGCCTGTTCCGCAATATAGGTCTGGTTAGCCGTCAGTTGCAGCCGTGAGGCCTCAAAAGAAAAATCTTCGGGGGAAAAAACGGTATTCGTCCGCTCCACGGAATCGGGCCTGGAAGCAAGGGCATCCAGGTTTTCAGGGTTTTTACCGCTCAACGCGGTGGCGATCGTTTTGCCCGACAAGTTGAGGTAAGAAACGCTGATCTGTCCGTTAGGATCGATCACCGTATTCTTCGAGTAATGGGAAGCTTGCCCCACGTCGTTACCGAACATCCTGAACAACTCTTCCTTTGACGGTTTGCTGTAAAAGTACCTGGTGGAATGCATGTTTGCTACCGAAGGGTCGCGATTGGGCTGGAATTGTTTTCCAACACCCCCCTGCGAAGAAATCCGTCCTGTGTTATCATTCGTATAGAATTGTGCACTGAAAGGAAACCCTTCCGCATCGGGCACGAACTTGTGATTGCCCTGCGTGCGGTAATCGTTCAACGGTGAATAATACCTGCCCGCTCCATCTTGTGTTCCCAGCGGCTGGAAAACAAAGTCGCAATTCAGGCCCGGCGCGCCCACGTGCTGGAAGTTCAATGCCGTACCGTTGCCCAACTTGTTCAATTGCGGATAAAAGTCTAACGCGTCCCGCCCGAAAAGAGGCGCCGGCAGAATATTCACCGCCGCCCGGCCGTATTCGTCATAAATAGTGGATTGCGCGATGGCCGTCACGTCTGCCGTTCCCGATACCACGTTCCCGTTGTTCAGGAGCGTGACGGTCTGCCTGTTTTTGAGGGATTTATCGAAATAAGACACCACTTCCTTCCGCTTCCCTTCCTCCGCGTACGTAGCGTTGTACTGCCAGTTAAGGTCTGCATGGTGCCAGGTGTTCGTCAGTTCAATGACGCCCTTGACCGGTGTGGCGCTACCGCCCGACGCGGTAAAAGACATATCGTATACCCAGGGTTCCTCTTCGCGGAGCCCGGTAACGGCGTTCACGGCCACTTCCCGGACGCGCACGAGCAGGAACCTGGAGAAATGGACGAGGTTGATATTATACCCCTGCTCGTCGAGCGTAACGCGGGTAGCGTTGTTACGGAAGAATTTATGCAAAAATGCCGGTGTCCGCTGGTTGGCCGGGGTATTTTGCAAAAGGGTGCCCAAAGCGGAAGTTTCGTCGATGAAGGTCCACTCCAGATCGTAATGCTCCGCGCCCGGAGGGGCCGTCCAGTTCAACAACACCCGGTTCACCTGTCCTGATTCTGCGGCAAACACGCCAACCGGCGCCGCATTGGCGTCGCGGATGTAGCTCCTGTCCACAAACACCTGGCTCGTAAGCGTGAAAATCTCCGGCAACACCGCCCCCAGTTCCGCGCTGGAAATACTGTTTACCGTTATTTTTACTTTATGCCCGTTCTGGAAACGGTATACGTCCTGCGACGCATAGGCAGCACCTTGCGCGTGATCGTAATTGACCGTCAGCTTCACGTGGTCCTGGACGATGGGGTCTGCCTGGTTAGGCTGGCTCCAGTATTCCACCTTCAAATCCACCTCGGCAGTAAAAGACTTGCCCAACGCATGCAGCTGCGACCGGATCAGCGAAAAGGTGATCTCGTTGGAGACTTTGTGGTTGCTGATGAGACTCCAGTTCCAGACGGGGTTCTGGAATTTCTCGTCTTTCAGCAGCAATGTATCTCCCTGGCTGATCCGGCCGGTCAACTGTTGTTGATAGGGTTCCACGGCCGCGAAACACGGCATGGACTGCGCCAGCAAACTGGCGAGCAGGCAAAGTATAAAGGATAAACGGGCGATCGTTCGCATAAGATGCTGGAGTTATCGGGTCACAATTAATGCATAGTCTTTCACGGCGTCCTGGGCTACGAAAGCGCCATTCCGCATCTGCAGTTTTCCGGAAATATCGAACAGCGCTGCCGGTGGCGGGCCTACGGTCCAGCGGCTGGCCGTGGCGTTAACGGTCTTGTCTTTGGCGTTGTTCAGCGGATCATTGAAATCGGTGAGGCGGGAATAGCTTTCGCGGATAAACCCGTCCTTATCGAAGCCTACGCGGTACACCTTGCAGGTGATATGGTTCGGGCGGTCCAGCTCGATCCACGTTAATCCGCCGGCCTCTTTTTTCGAAACGGCATACCCCTCCCCTGTCAGGAAATTGGCCATCTGTTTAGAATCGGGAAATACGGCCGGCGGGGTATTACCAGGCGGGGAAATGAATATTTTCTTCACGTAGTGATCGATGGTGATATTGCCCTCCGGCACGCAAAACGTTTCCTGCTGGCCGATCTTGTAGTATACCATTTCACCCAGCCGGGCGTAGTGGTATTGCTGCATTACATTGCCGGCGGAGTCAGAGGGGTCGGTGGTGGACACGGTGCCCAAAACTTCAAAATCGGTCACACTGTCGAGCCGGTGGAACAGGCGGCTCATTTCTTCGAGCGCCTCCAGTTCTCCCGGTGCCACAGGCGCGGCTTCGGCATCCGGCTTTACAGGCGCTGCAGGCGCCGCCGTCCATTTACGGATCACCGGCATCGCCGTTACAATTCCGGCGGAAATGACGATGATCGCGGCTGCGAAAAAGGTGATACGCTTATTCATTGATATTCCTTTTTATATAGGTGGATCGGCTTTCCTTCAATGTCAGAATGCCTTTTTCGGTTTCTTTTTTGACGCGGATGAGGCGGCCCTGCTCGTCGTACTCATAGAAAGTAGCGAAGTTGTTGGCGTCGAGCTCGGCCATGAGGCGAAGGGTTTTGTCGTCGTACGCATACGTCACCGCCTGCCCGTCTTTCGGGAAGATGCGGATATCGTCTATCAACGTGGTGGTACCGCCGCTGATCACCAGTTCCATCGGCTGCATGCCAGTACTGCCAAAGACTGATTTTTTAAAGGTGTATTCCGCCAGTTTCCAGCCTTCCACGTTTGCCTTCCAGGTGCCGGGGAGATTGGCGCCATCTACCGAGATCTGGATGGGCAGGTCTTTGGTGCGCGGCTGGTTGTCTTTCATCCAGATGGAAACGATATATTCCTTTTCCGGAACGGGATTAAAACCGAACAGCTGTAGTTCTTTGACGGGGGCACGCTCGTACTCACCTTTGGCGTTGCGCGCAAGGTATTTGCCGGGGCCGTGGGTGGCGGTAAAAGCGTGCATCGTCAACTTCACCGGACTGGCGAGCTTAAGGCTGTAGTTGCCGGAATGCGCGTCGTCGGCATTGAGCCATTGCGTGAAATTTCCGTCTACGATCCGCCTGATATCGAAGCCGTCCATGATGCAGGGCGTGAAGCCTGAGCATTTGCGGTTGAAATAATAATCTTCGAAGCCCTCGGCATACAATTCCCTGCTTTGCGCATTGGAGCCTACTATCAGCGGCAATGCGCCGTTGAAGCCGAAGCGCGTGCCCGAATATTGCTTGAGCGCATTCATGTTCTCCAGCTCCTGGGAATAGGTGTCGTAAGCGGTGATCCAGCGCGCGGTGGTCCAGTCTATGTCGGTCGACTGCTCCCAACGCTGATTGCCGGGCGACCATTGCCAGAACGGCCTGAATCTCGCGTAGCTGCCGCCCTTGCGGATCACGTCCACCGACTCTTTCGGCGTAGCCTTCCGGTTGGTGAGGAACACTTTGTCTTCCGAAGGGAGCCAATTGCCGAGGTGGCCCGTGACGTAAGGATTGATGGCTTCAGACAGTTTGATGGTAGCGCATGCCGCACTGGCGTCTTCTTCACATAAGTTGAAGTGTATGTTTGGATTGCAGGAATACCTTTGTTGCAGCGGTACATTTCCAGCTCCCTTGACCGAAAGGTTGTAAGGAATGGTTGCCCCTGTATACAGATCGCTCATTTTGAAAACGATATTCGGAATGCCCGCCAGTGGCAGGCTCACCAATTCGTTCTTCGTGTTTTTATATATTTCAAAAGAAAAATTGTTCCAGGTAAAATTGCCGACATCTGCTATGATCCTGATGTTATTCTTTCCCTGGACCACCGGGATCTTGACCACCTGCCAATACACGGAGTCGCGCGTTGGGGCTGGCCAGGAATCCTGGTACCAGTCGCCCGAATACCCGAAAAATGGCGACCCATTGACCTGGAATCTCATCCCCCAGTTCGAGCTAAATCCGGCATAATAAGCGCCAGCCTCCGGTAAATTGATGCAGAAACTCATCTCTACAGCCCCCCCGTTTTCCACGGCAGTATTAGGCCAGACACCCGTGGGGCCTATCCTGCTTGTATGCGGTGCCGTATTCCTTATACCAAAAAATTCATTCTGACCGTTCGTTTCATAGTTGTCCGGAAACAGGTTATTATCCCAAATTTTCGCTCCGGCAAATACCATATGCACGGGAGTGGCCTGGTAAGCCTTGGCGGCGATCGCGAGCGAGAGATTTTTAGCTACCGGCTTAATGCAGTTCAACCCATCATCGCTCCGCACATAACCTGCCGGGCATTCGCCCACCGGTGTGGAGTTGCAATAGGGCAACAGTCCGTCCATCTGGTAATCCGGTGGCCCGTCACCGGCCGCACAGCGATACAGGGATTTAAGAACGTTAAACTGAGCGTCATAGTTAAAAGATTCATATGGCCCTTCTGAAATTGCACGGTGCGAGTCGAAAATCACATCGATGACACCTTCCACTCCCGACAACAGCTCTTCACGGGAATTATTATAAATCTCGAAAGCAGCGCCATATTTCCCAACATTATTGTAAGTCATGATCTCGATATCGTTATACCCTTCATGCAGGTAAATCTTTCTCATATTCCAGGAAGTATAGGCAGAAGGAACGGCAAGCGCATACACTTCCCCACCGTTAATATAAACGCGTATCTGGTCGTCGCCGCCAAAACCGATCCAGTAATCCTTAGCTTCTTCTATATAAAGTTTCCGCTTGAGGATGTTCCATACATCATTGTCTCCTCGATTGCTCCAGATGGCGTTTCGGGTGAAGCGCCCTCCGCCTGCGCTCGACCAGAATCCCGTGTCGCGCTCGGCATAGAAGTTTGCGTCATAAAACTCCGTTTTCTTGGCATAAATTTCCTCGAAGGTTTTCACCTGTTCGGTGGCGTTATAATAGCCCACATTGCTTTCGCTTCTCCGGGCTGGTTCCAGGCACCGCGTACCATCTTCGCTCAATACCCAGCCCTCGGGGCAGGCATAGCTCTTGCACGACGGCGGTTGGCCCCAATCTTCCGCATATAGCGTAGCCCTGGCATCCAGCGCCAGCAGGTTAGTGAGGTCTTCATTTTCCGGAAAGTTCAGCCGTGTATCGGTAAACGGCTTGTTGAGGCTGGTGATGGTACCGGCCACAGCACCCAGCAGATTCCTGTTGCCGGAGCGGATGATCTTGAAATCGCCCGACATACTTTTCACGATCACGCCCTGCTTATTGATCAGCCGCACGGGGCATGGATCGCTGGGCACGTTGGACGCGATGGCCCAGTATCTTTGTTTGAGCCCACGCAGATTGATCATTTCATCGCCTGGCGCGAGGAAGCTGCGGTATTTGGTATCGATCAGCCCGTCTTTATCAACCGCCATTCCTTTCAGCAACAAATCGGCAGTTTTGTACGCATGTCCCATCTGCTTATAAATCCAGTAAGCGGGCAGCGAAACGGAATACACCGGGTCGTTGAACTCGTTTTCCGTGGCTGTAACCACCGGCACACCGGTATTCTTATCGAACAGGAGGTTATAGGATGTAATTTCCGATCCGTCTACTTTTTTCACGATTTTTTGCGGCACCCCGAAATACTGGACCGTTTTCACGACCGACGCCGAGCGGAACAGCCGGTAATCCGAGTTGGAGGTGATGGGGAAGTGCGGAACGGGAACGATGAACCAGAGGATGGGGATCACGTCGGCACCCACGTTCACGGCGAGGCCGGAGTTTTTGGTCTCCCCTTCCCGCATGTCTACGATCATATCCAGCTCCCGGGAAATGACCTGGTTTTTGGTGACCACGCCCCGCTCGTCTACCACATCCACCTTGTTCAGGAGCCGCCTTTCGCCGCCGCGCTCTTCCGAATTGTAATGGTACTCGGTGGCCGAGATCTCTTTCCGCTGCTGGTTAAATACACGTTCCGCCTTCGGTTTGCCGTGCATATCGTTGAGCCGGATCACGTATCCCTGCGACATGGTGAGCTCATACACGCTCTTGCTCCCGAAAAACGAGGCCAGCGCCGGGCGTTGCTTTTCCGACCGGTCGAGCGCCGTGGTGGTCACTTCCGTCGGGAAGTCTTTGGCGGTATAGAATTCATGTTGCAGGTAACCCGTCTGGCTGACGGGCGCCGTTTCCCGGCCCGAGCGGTTTTGCACTTTTACTTCGCTGTAGCCCACGACCGGTGACGGGAAGAGGCTTTCGCCGAAGGGTTCTTCCAGGTAATATTCATTGTTGAGCGCCTTCCGGTTCACCTGCGTGTAGGGGTCCGGCAGGCGCCAGGGGTTCTCGTCGCCGCCCAGCGAAGGCTCGTAGCTGGCCACGCCGGAACTCACTTCGTTGCCGTCTGGCCCCAGGGTGGTGTAGGTGTATTGCTGGATCGATTGTTCTTCCGGCCCGCTATCCCACACCTCGCGGGTGGTGAGGGTTTTCACGCGGGCGCCGCCGCCCTGCTTTTCCGCCGTCGCTACGCGGAAAAAGCTGCGCTCCAATTTGATTTTGTTCGCAAACCGTTTGCGGACGCTTTTTTCGTTGAAGTCTTCTTTCAGTTCGCGCAGGTTGCCGATGGCGTTGGTCAGGGCCGATAACGCGGCGCTGATGGGCTGATCGTCCGGGATTTTGTTCTTGTATCCAGGATAGGCATACTTTGGATAATCGAGCCGCATGCGTTGCCAGGCGGCCACTACAAAGGGATTGTATTCTTTCCCCGCTACCTGCGTGCCCGAAAAAGTCACCCTGATCTTGTTGTCTGCGACCGTCTGCACGCCCGTTACCTCAGCGTAACAGGGTACCCAGTCGAAATGCTTGAGGACGTCACTGTGTGGCTCGTCTGTCAGGTTCACGAACACTTTTCCATAGAGGTATTTTCCACCGTTGAGGTATTTTTCCCGGAAGGATGCGAGATCTGTAGCGCCGGCGGTGTTATTCATAACGAGCTGCTTCATCTCGATAAGGTCCGTCGTTTCTGCGTTGTCGCCGTCCAGCATTTGCGTCCAGGTCCGCATTTCCATGGCCTGCCTGTTTTGCACAAAGCGGTAGGAATCGGATTCGTATTCGATCTCGATCTTTCCCCCCGTTGGCAATTCTATTTCGGACAACTGGTGAAGCCCGGGAAGAATGTTGCGGGTATACGGGAATTCGTCGTTGAGCATCCCGTCGGGGTTTCCTTCTTTTTTCTTGTAAGTCCCCCAGCGGTCGGCCGCCTGTATCTCATAACCGCTTTTCCCGTCTATTGTGGCGTTGTATTTGAATTTGTAAGGAAAATTCTCGCCCATTTTGGATGATCCGTAAGTGAAGTGAACGGATTTCAACGTCAGTTTTCCCGTGCCGCCGATACCGGTATGGTTCGGCACGCCAGGGCAAAGGCTGTAATCATGATCGAGGTAAACCGTTTTGATGGGCGTATTGAGGTCGCTTTTGCTGTACAGGCGGATCTCCTTGAGCACGCGTTGTTTTGCGTCCGTTTTTTTGTCGCCGTCCATACCGCTTACGCCCAGCGCGTCTTCCCGGTCTTTGGTGATGAAATAAGCGATTTTCGTTTTGGTTTCAATGGAATGGAGATACCAAAGTTCTTTCTGGCCATATACAATGCTGGCTTTGTCATCGTCGGGATCGGCCAGGTTTCCCTGGTTCAGGGTCGCCATCTTTGAAGTAGATGCCATGGGCGACCGCCAGTTGAAATTGTCCGTCAAACGGGTGTAGTTGAACTTCACGGCCGTTCCCCGGTCATCTTCCGTAATGCCGTCGTTGGTAACGTCCACATAATCCGGCGACAGGATGGCCGATAACAGATACGACGTCGCATAAGCGGGTTGCCTCTGTTCGTTATAATATTCATCCGTCCCGGGATGCTTGTGTTTGATCTGTCCTGCGGCGTCTTTCACATAAGGCACGAGGTTATTTGTTCTGGAGGTAACCGGTTGCCCGTTGGCCTGCTTGTATGCGAAAGAAATTTCCTGCTGGAAGTTGTTGTAGACCGGCACATCATACACCAACCGCTTCCCGTCGTTACCCAGCACGCTGATCTCCGAGATATGATGCCCAAGGCGGTAGTTGTTGTCTACCCTGTCTATCTGAGAAAACGGTTGGTTGCACGCGGCCTGAGCGGAAAAAGTATTGACGTCGAGCAGTGGATAATTGGGGATTTTAATATTCATCCCTCCTTTTGACGCCTGGCTGGCGGTGAGGTATTGGATCGTATTGTTGCGAATCTGGCGGCCGGGGCGTTTATATTGACCGTCGGGCACAAGGGAGTTATCCGATTTCTGCAATCTGCTACCGGCGGATTTCTGGTAGACCGGCACGCGCACAGGCTCTTCTCCGTTGATCCTGCTGGCAAAGGTTTCGTTTTCCATCGTGTTTTCGCCGATGGATTTGAAATAGGCCTGCTCTTCGTCTACCGTCGCAGGCGCAGGAAAGTCACCATTGGCGAGGAATCCGTTGTCGTTTTCCCATTTCTGCGAAATATCTTCCACCTGCTGGTTGTACCGCGACACGCCGCCGTGGAAAAGTGCGCCAATTCCAAAGTCCGACCCGAATGAGGAATTGCGGGAGTCGTCTATTTTCCGGTTGTTGAAGAAAACACCCGAGCCGCCATTGTACACCTTGAACTGTCCGCCGCCGGCCTGGCTGCTGTAGGTAAAGTTATCCGGAGTAGCCACTGGCAGCGCGATGTGCTGCATATCGGGCACAACGATGTTATCCTTTTCCCGCATAAAATCCATCAGTGCTTCCCCGTTGTTTTTTGCATTGGCGCCATACAGCGATCCGTATGCCATGTGGGCCATGACCGGCTGCTTTACCTCGCGGGAGCTGCGGTAGCCTGAGAACCCCGCTCCCAGGCTCACCAGGTATGCGGTGACGCCAAGGTCTACGGAAAAAGTATGGCTGGCGCTCTTGAAAGGGATCTGGGCGGACGGATAGAAAACCGGTGTATTCAGCTCGAAAGTAGCCGAAGAACTGAGGCCCGCCTTGCCGGAGGTGTTGCCGTAAGACACGCCGAGCGTCAGCGATTTCATGCCTTCCCGGCTATTGTAGCTTTGAGAAATATTGGCCCCGATCGAATTGCTGCCGTAATCGTTCATCTTCGACCCGATCGACAACGACGCCCCCAGTGTTTTGGATACGCCGGAAGCTGTATTGGAGCTCACGTCAGACCGCAGGCCGACCGTCAGCGAACCTGCGTTGGAGGAGGATAGCGACAAACCCGCGTTGTAGCCATATCCCGCTTCAGCGCCATATCCCGTATAGTTATCGTAAAATAATCCTGCAGATACCGAACCACCCACCTTCAACACTTCCCACCCCGTCAACTCCAACCTGCCGGATACTTTAGCGCCGGTGGTGACTTTCTTCTTCATGTGATATTTCGTCGTTACCCTGTCTCCGTTATGATCGTCAGGTACGCCGCGCAGTTGCCGGTTAACAGCGCCCACATTAAGGTTCCAGCCCAAGCCTACCCACGAGGCTTCGTCTTCCATGCCTGCGCCCTGCGCATAAGAAAGGTTCACCGGGTAACCATCCACATCCAGTAGCGGCAGGTTATATTTGAAATCTCCCGTAAACAGGTCCACCATATCACTCATACCCGCCGGCTGGAACTGCGTCATTTCAGGCTGGGCAGGGCCGCTCGTCAATGCCAGTCCTTTTAACGGCAGCAAAGTCTCCAGCGTCATGAGGCCCAGAAAGAAAACGGCGATACTCTTCTTGGTTGCGGCTTTTCTTATCATATCCTGGTGTTGATTGAGTCGAGTTGATAAATGGATGGAACGTTCAGCGGGAAGTACAGGTCTCGCTGCGAAAACAGCCAGTCCCTGAACCGGAGCTGCACCATACCTGGCCGGCGAAGCGGCGCGCGGTCGAACGTCATGAGGTATTCCGCTCCGCTGGTTTGTCCGTTCGCCACACGTACTACCATCAACGGCGCCAGCGTATCTCCTGAAGCGATCAACTGGAAAAGGCTGTCGGTACCATAACTGAAACGGGGATCGTTCAATTCCTTCTGCGGCAGTTTGCTGATATGCTCCACGTACAGCACGAGCGTCCAGGCGCTGGTATCCCTGTTTTGGGCAGGCAGGTATTTCAGGCGCATGTTCCAGCTGCCGGCGCGCTTTTCATCCAGCAGCGACAGTTCTTTCATTCTTTCCACCCTTTGTTTTCGGGTATTGCAGGCTATCATCACCACTCCGGCAAGGAGCATCAGGACCATTCGCATGGGCTATTCGTTTTCAGTTTTGTACAGGAATCGCAATTGTTTTGTTTCTCCGCCGGGCATTCGGACAGACAGCAGATAGTAATGACCGTCGGTCATTCCCTTCACGCGCTCCAGGTCGATGAGGATGTGGTTGCGCCCGGTCGCCAATGTCAGTTTCGGGAGCTTCTTCAGTTTCGCATTTGGCGCGGAAATGCTCACGATGCTGTATTCCAGCGGCTGTCCGTTGTGCGGATTATCGATCGCGAAGTGAATATTGCCTTCAGCGATGTAAAAATTCCCTTTAGCCAGATCGTCTATGCTGCGATAGCTGTCAACAGGCCGTTTGGCCACGCTATCTTCACATTTCACCGTAAAATCCCATACCTCACTGCGGGCAAGTACCATATCGTTACGTACCGCCGTCACTTGCCAGGCGTATTTCTTTCCTTCGATCAGTTCCCGGCTCAGCGGCGGATACAGGAGCATCGGCGCCTGGATGCCCGCCTGGCGGATTACGGGCATGTTATAATGGAGGGCTTCCGCGCGGGCCTGGCCGGGTTTCACTTCTACCAGCAGCAACCGGTATTCCATGCCGGGAATCGCCGGCAGCAGCGGTTGCCAGAAGAGCGGCGGCCGTTTTTCGCAGATCTGGTCGCCTTCGTAGGGCTCCGTGAGCATGAGGGGGCTAAGCGGCTGCAGATCGTAGTTGAAACATTGATCGGCTACCAGTTCTCCCGGCGCGCCTTTCACGTTCTCGTACAGCTCGAAACAGTATTCGTATTCACCTTCGGGGAACTGGTGGCTTTGCTTCACCACCACCGCCACTTTCCCGCTTCCGAACTTCCAGGCTGCGTTATAGGCTGCCTGCTGCGGGAGGAGGTTCATGCCGGGCTGTATGTCGAACGCGGGCGTTTTGGCTTCGGCTACCAGTCCGCCGCCGGCTACGGTGATGCGCACCACCATGTAGCAACTGCGGCGCTGCTGGCTGTTCATGAGCTTGGCCGACATCACGCCTTCCAGCGTGCGGCCCTGCACTTCCGGCATAAAATTCACCGTCAACTGGGCGTGTACCAACGCAGGAAACACAAGTAGCAACAGCATCGAAAAATATCGCTTCATAAGGCTTTAGTTCAACATGTAAAAGAATGACACCTCGCTCCGGAAATTCCCGTAGAGATAATTCTGCGGAGAATCCATGAAGCTTTTGCGTGCGTCCAGGCTCAGGTTCACCTGGCAGCGGCGGAGCAGCGTGGCGGCCACCTGCTGCCGGATGCCGGCCTGGCTCACGACGTTCCTGTTATCGAGGAAAGTGAGGCTGCTGCCGCATTGCAGGACCTTCAGGAGGCGGTAATGATACCCCGCGTCGATAGTGAGCAGGTTGCCGTAAATGGCCGCATTGCGCACGTCGCGGTTGTAGAATATGTTGGCGGAGAGCATCCGTTCTCCCAGCGGGATCGTGTGGCTGACCTGCGTGTTAAGGAACAGGCTCTTCAGGGGGCCGGCGGCGGTGAGGTAGTGCAATTGCTGCATCCCGAGGACCGATTGGTTGAAGAAGCGCAGTCCGCCCATTTTGGCGTTCCATTGGGAATTGAAGGAAACTTTCCGGTTCACGAATACTTCGCTGCGACCATGCCCCCCTGTGGAGCGCATACTGCTTTCATGGATGCGGGCGCCCAGCGTAAGCTTTTTCGACAGTCGGTAACGCCCGTCCAGCGCCAGGGTACGGTTCTTCCACTGGCTGCCCGACACGGCGGAGCGGGCCATGTCCCGGAAATCGGTCCGCAACTGTACACTGGCTTTGTTCTTCAGCCAGGAACGTTTCAAACGGAGGCCATAAGCTAACATGCCCCGTCGGGCATACGGGTTCCCGGGATTATTGTAACCCAGGCCGGAATAATTGAAATATATACTGTGCGTGGTGCCCCAATCCTGGACTTCGCCGCTGTAGCGAAGGCCCGTGGAAAGCGTCACGAAGAAATCGTCGAAGAAATGTGCGATCGCGGCTTTGGATACGACGGCATGATCGCCCGCAGGGCCAGCGCCGCCGGTGGAACTGTTCGATTTGGAGATCTCGAAATCGAGCTTGCCGTAGTCACCGAAAGAAAACTGGTTAGACAGTGCGCCGGCGAAAATATGCTGCTTAAGGACGCGCACGTCCGGCATCCGCGCATCGCGGCGGGTGTTGGCATTCACCATCGACACATGCTGGTGCGGGCCGCCCAGTTCGCCCTTGCCCATCCGCAGGAATTGCAGGCTGCTGGAGGGCGCGTTCAATCCGCCTTCCAACCCCATATCGTATGGCAGGGCCTGCCGGGTTTTGCCGGCGCCCAGCATGAGGAATTTGTTTTTGCTGAACAGGGAGCCCGCCGCGCCGGACATGAAAAGGTCAGACACCGAGCCCTTGCTGGCGTTGGCGGCGATATGGCCGACGTTCAATTCGCGGATTTTTAGGAAAAGGCGTTGCAGGCCGCTCATGGGGATGAGGTTGCCGGCCATATCCGCCACGGAAGCGGGGTTATCAATGATTTGATCGATCTGGCCGCGCACCGCGTGCTGTCGGTTTAACATGGAATTTACGTCCAGGCTGCCGCCGAGCTCTTTTTGCAATTGCAGCAGTTTGGACAGGTGGGCTTCCAGATCCGCGTTGGAGAAACGGTGAAGGCTGTCGGTATTTGCGATGGCCAATAACTGATTGCGCAATTGGGCGCTGTCCAGATAGATGAGATCTTCGGGCCTGATGAGCCTGGCGAGGCTGTCGCCCGCTCCTGCGAGGGATTTCATGCGAACGTCCGCGAACTGCTTCAGTTGGGATTTGAAATCGATATCATCGAGGAAATATTTTTTCAGATCATAGTTCTTTTTGACATGCGCCGATACCTTCTGCAAATAAGCTTCGCGGTCGAATTTGAAGTTGCCCAGGTTTTCGCCCGACAAATCATGACCGAACCGGCTATAGCCCGAGACGTTGGCGTATTGGAGATTGACGGGGATAGAACCGAGGGTGAAGCGGTCCTGGATTTCTACGTTGGACCACCATCCGGAGGCGTTGCCGGTGGTATCGCCAAAGGCGGTTTGTGCGCCGGCTTTCCGAAGGGTGTTTTCAGGCTTGCCGGGAAGCTTGAGCTGGCTTGCGGCGGGATGGTCTTTAAAGAGGGCGTAGAAGCCGCGGAGTTTATTATCGAGGAACTGTTCCATCCGGGCGGAGTCTTTCAGGACGCCGAATCCCTGCTGAAGTTGGTTGAACTTTGCGGTGCCGGAAGAAGCCTGGATATAAGACAGGAATTGCCCACGGAGGGGGTCTTTAATATCCTTGAATGCGGGCGATGGCAGTTGGCTGCCGGGTATGGCGGGCAGCTGCCTTGCTTTCGCGGGAAGGCGGTTCAATGATTCCACGAGGGCTCGCCGGATGAGGGGGCTGCTATTGCCAAGTCCATTCTCGAGTGAATCTATGGCAAGGGGTGAACGGACGGGGACCTGTTGCGCACGCGCAAAGGTGACCAGACCGAGGCAGCAAACGGCTGCAAACAATCGGTACACAGGCATAAGGACTCCTTAAAAAGTCTTGAATGATGTGGGAATAACTGTCTAATGAAATATCAAAACGCACCGGGTCAACTGGGCAGGGATTCCTCTGTTTTTACTCACGTCAATCGAACATTTCACATTTCATAGGCGGAAACGGTTCAATTCTATTCAAATATAAAAGTAAATTTTAAAAAACAAAAACTGTTTTTGCTAATTTTTTTCGCAAGAATTGACTTGAGGGTGAATGGGTTGATGTTTTTTTTTGAAATTCTACCGCTCCACAACCGAAAACCGAAACAACTCCCCCGGAATCTTCAACGTGACGATGTCTCCCTTTTCCAGCTACCCAATCTGCTGCGAAAAAACATTGAAGCGATCCGTCGAATGCCGCAAATACACATCTTCATCCTGATCGATCGATTCCACCCTGTCGCATATGATGTTGTGCTGCCCGTTCCAACGCATAGAAAAATAAGGATAGCCTTTACTTATAGATACCGTCCATTTCTTTCTAATCGTCTTTACCCCCCAACCTTCATGAATACTCCGCAGCATACATCCGACACAATACTTATCGGTGGTTTGCTCCATTACGCTGCTTAAACAGTATCATACGGCAGCGTTCACCTCCTCCGGCAACAATTTAAAATCTTCCGGTAATGCTTCGATGGGCATGTATAGCGCCATGGAGTTCACAGTATGAACGGGCAGTCTCGGGCCGGCAATAACGGGCTGGCCAAAACGAATATTAGCATGTCTTGTAATTAAATTTGAGGGCCGCATTGATTATCCATTTCGTTCTACACCATGCTTACAACCGTTTAACTTCCGAAACCGCCGTGATAGCGTAACGCAGCGCATCCCCCATTTCAAGATCATCGGGATGATTATCCTAAGTTGTCATATCCGGCTCCGACAAAATCATCGCCAGCAGAAAGTACAACTCCAGTTCCGGCGAACCGCTCAGTTCCAGCTGATACTCGAATGGCGGCAGGAACTTTCGCATATCCATGTCCGCGAAGCCCATTTTTTCACCGTTGAGCCAGAACGTCCGGACCGGGTTCCTGAGCGTCCCCTGTTTCACTTCGATCAGCCCCTCCGGCACCCGGAACTTCCCTACCCCCTTGCCTTCGCGGGCAATCGACCAGGCCGGATCGAGGAAAGTGATCCGCAACCGCCACGACCACAGGAATTCCGACAGGCTCGCCGCCAGGATGCACTTATCCCCCAGGAAGAATTCGGAACGCAGCAAAGCGTCCCACCCGCGCCGGCGGCGGACCGTCAGCAGCAGCGCACCTTCCCGGTACACCAGGAAGCTTTCGTCGGAGTGGTGTTCCATGTAGTAGTGGGCCATGCTATTGAATCATGCTTACATAATTATCCAGGTCGAGATCGTGTTAAACACTAAGGTAACCCTTTGCCCCAGGGGAATTATTCCGATAAAATGCGGCTCCCGCAGCCGTCGGTCAACAAAGTGATGCCGGCAACATCCAGCGCGAACGATACGGCGAACAGCCAGCGTTTTTTCGTGTTTTCCGGTTCTCTGCGCACCTTCCGTAACGTAATGAACCATAGGCCCAGTCCGGCGAGCAACAACATCCATCCAGCGAGATTAGTGCCTGTCAACATGATGATTTCCAGTTAAAATGGTAATTTACGGCATATCAAACCCTCGAGCCCATGTCCGCAGCACAACCACTCCGCACCTGCCCAAATGGGCACCAGTACTACAAGTCGTCCGACTGCCACGCATGCCCGCAATGCGAAGCCGAAGCGCGGCCTTCCGACGGGTTCCTGGCGGCCTTCTCCGGCCCGGCGCGCAGGGCCTTGCAGTCCCTCGGCATAGATACCCCCGGAAAGCTTTCGAAATATACGCAAAAGGAAATAATGTCACTGCATGGTATGGGGCCGGCTTCGCTACCCAAGTTGAGGGCGGCGCTGCAGGAAAAAGGGCTCGATTTTAAGAAACGCTGATTGGCGGAAAGGAATCAACAGCCGCACGGAAACGCCGCCGTTGATCTTACTGGTCCCATTAACCGTTACCGTTTCGACAACCCGATCAGGCCCTGATCACGCCTAACTCCAATTCCGATTCCGGAATCTTCTTCGTCCGCTCCTTCAGGAACGCGATCACTTCTTCATCCGAAGAAAAACGATCTCCGATGTTTACGTAATGCCGGGCGAGCTTGTCGTACCGCCGCGTCACCAGCCAAAGGAACACATGCAGGAAATGGATCCCGTCGAACACGATGCCTTCGTTATCGATATACTCCTGCAACGTCTGGCGGAAATAAACCGGGTGCTCCGTCCAATGCATGTTAGGTTTCACATGGTGACTGATATGATACCCGTCGTTCCAGCATTTATGGTTGTATTTCGTATTGATGCAGGTGATGGAGTTTTTGTAATGGTTCCCCGGGTCGCTGGCATCGATGAAGGCATGTTGCGCCCAGTTGCCCATCATCATGATAATACGGGAAATGACGAACGGGATGATGAACACCACCAAAGTAGCCGGCCAGTTCACGAAACTCAACCCTACGCACATGGCGATGAACAATAACTCCCCGCGCACGGAACGGTACAGGAGCCGCTTCCGGTTCTTCCGGTAAAAGTAAGTACACAAATGATACACTCCCGCAAAGAAGAAGGAGCCCAGGTACATGGAAAACCCACGGAAAGAATCGCGCTGGTACTTCATGGTACTGCTCTCGTCTTCCGGCATGTTATTCTCCGCATGGTGCATCCCGATATGATGGCTGTAATACGTTTCCGGCGTTTGCCCGAACAGCGGGCCCAGCACCCAGGGCAGGTAATGGTTCATAAATCCGTACTCCTTCCTGAAAAACGCCCGGTGCGACGTGCAATGCAACATCAACCCGAACGGCCCCTTGAACACCGCATTATTGAACACCAGGTACACCGTAGCGGTAATACCCCACAGCCAGCCGTCGACAAAAGGCATGTACAGCAACAAAGCCGTAATACCCAGCACCAAAGTGATTCGGATAGACAGGTACACGAACGGCAGGTCTCTCGGGTCGCGGATAAAACGCTCGAAAAAACTCGGCTTGGCCGGCTTCGTGTACACCGGATCTGTGATGGACTGGAGAATCAGCATAGAAATCGTTATGGATGAGTGAAAAAGTTAACCATTTTTCCCGACAAATCGGCGGATCCCAGCCCATTAATGGAAAAATGGACCATTATCCTGCTAAATCAACCGTATCAAATATCAACCCGAATGTCGGACAAAAAAAATCCCGGCCATCGAAAAATGACCGGGAATATCTCACTATGAGAAGAGGATTTCTCCGAAATCCGGAGGATCAGAAGCCATCGCCTCCCATTTCGCCAACTCCTTCTTCACCACCACGTTTCTTCCTGTTGAAAATTTTTGCGTCCATCTTCCCGAAACGCCAGCTCACATTCACCCGCAATTCGCGGGACACGCGTTTGCGGTACCGCTCCGATTCGGAAAAGGAGGTCTTCGTCCAGCTCAAATCCCGGTCGGTATTGAATATATCGTTGAGCCCCACCATCACGGAGAGGTTCTTTTTCTTCAAAAAATCCTTCTTCAGCCCCAGATCGATCTGGTACTCCGGCGCCTCTTCCCCCTGCGGCAGAATCTTCTTCGATTCGTACTCGCCAGTCACCTGCAACGTCAGATTCCACGGCAGTTTCGTATTACTGTTGACCTTGCCGAACCAGATAAACCCGCTGTTATTCAAATCCTGCGCACTCACGCTTGTTTGCGCCATGTTCACGTTGGCCGTAATATCCCAACCTTTCGTCACCTGCGTGCGAACGGTCAGTTCCGCGCCGTATGAATTGCGATGGTCCGCATTGATGGGATGATTCAACAGCACTTTGCGCTCCTGCCCGTCCAGCACCAGCGTGGTATCGAGGTAAAAATTGGTGATCGCGTTATTGGTGTTCCGGAAATATAAAGACGCCAGCACATTGACTTTCCGGTTGAAGTCCTTCAGGTACGACAGTTCGAAGGAATTCGTGAATTCCGGCGCCAGCGAAGGATTGCCTCTCCGCGCCGAATTGGCGTTGTACTCGATATTGGGGAGCAGGTCGCGGAACCAGGGCCGCTGGATACGGCGGCTGTAATTCAGTTGCAATTCATGATCGCCCTTCAGTTTCTGCGACAGGAAAACACTGGGAAACAGGCTGATGGGATAATCGATCTCGTAGGATGCGCCCTTCACGTTCCGCAATTCTCCGGTATAAAACGACTGCTCGGCGCGCAACCCGGTCTGGAACCCGAAGTTTCCGTATCCTCCCGTATAACTTACATACGCGGCATTGATCTGCTCGGTATATCGGTAATCATTGGAAAGACTGGAATCATACGCGAATTCCCCGCTCGAAAAATCCTTCCCGAAAGTGCTCAACACATTGTTGAACCGCCGGTTATTCGACCGCAAACCCGCTTCCACCTTCGATTTCTCGGTCAGCGGCGTCACAAAATCCACTTGTGCCGTGAGGTACGTCGTATTCCCGCTCCCCGTGCCATACCGCGTCTCGGGCCGGTTCGGCGAATTGCCCGGCACACCGGCCATATCGAAATACTGGAGGCTGTAGTCGCTGTTGTTCCGGTTGTTGGCGCGGTTGTACGTCACGTCGGCCGTCAGTTCCCGGCCTTCTTTGGAGAACGTCCGCTTGTAGCCCACCTGCGTAGCGTAGTTACGGAAGTTATGCTTACTGTCGTTCCGCCCCACCCCGCGCTGGATGCGCTCCTTATTACCGTTCAGGTCGAAAATCTCCTGGGTGTTGAGGTTATTGAAATCCCCGGCGGTAATGCCCTGGGAAACCGTCAGGGTATTGCGGTTGTCGATAAACCAGTCGAACCCGACCCTCCCGTTCTGGAAGCGGCGGCCGAACTCACCGTCCTGGTATTGGTCCATATAGCTCACGCCGTTCCCGTCGATGTTCTTGCGGAACATGTGCTGCTTCATGGGCGAGCGGCGGTCGCGCAGGCTATAGTTCAAAAACAGGTTCACCTTGCCCTGGCGTGCGTTGAGGTCTACACCGGCATTGGAACTTTTGGTGGAAGCATATCCGCCCTGAATGAGGCCGTTGATGCCGGCTTTCCGGTTCTTTTTCAGTACGATGTTGAGGATGCCGCTCATCCCTTCGGCGTCGTATTTCGCGGAGGGATTGGTCACCACTTCCACGCTCTGGATCGCGTCTGCAGGTATTTGGTCGAGCGTAAGCGTACTGGGGCGGCCGTCGATGAAAATGGTCGGGCTTCCGTTCCGCACACTCACATTCCCG
Organism: Chitinophaga rhizosphaerae; assembly: GCF_003958645.1. Lineage (GTDB taxonomy): Bacteria > Bacteroidota > Bacteroidia > Chitinophagales > Chitinophagaceae > Chitinophaga > Chitinophaga rhizosphaerae. Next base: position 218,518 of record NZ_RXLO01000001.1, on the reverse strand, counting down.
TCGATATCCACGTTCACGGAGGGCACCTGCCGGAGCACGTCTGTGGCGGTACCGCCCACACTGGCGAGGTTCTTTTCCACGTTGAAGACGCGTTTATCGATCTCCATCGTGAAAGCCGGCTTCTCGCCCACCACTTCCACACCTTTCAGCGCAGTGGCAGTGGTTTTGAGGCGCAAATTGCCGACGTCGCTGCTTTGGCGGACGGTCACGGGCCTGAAGAATGTCTCGTACCCGATAAAGAATATTTTCAGGATGTATTTCCCCGGCGCAATATTCCGGAAGTCGAAATCGCCGTTGCCTTTCGACAGCATCCCCGTTACCACGGAAGAATCCGTCGATTTCAGGAGCGCTACCGATGCATATTCAACCGGCTTGCCAGTTTGGTCGTCGACCAGTTTGCCGAGTATCTCCGCCTGCTGCTGGTTGCCTTGTTGCTGCTGTGCAAGTGCCGCCGTTCCCGCGAACACGCCCATGCTCCAAATCAATATCAATAAGCCTAATTTCCTCATCGCTATTTATATCCCGATTTTCAAAGTTATCGTGACAAAATAGGATAAATGTCAGTCAGACATCGATTAATTGGATGAATGGCAAAGGGACGTTATTCCCCGGCGTAGAAATCCTTGTAAGCTTCCGGCCGGTATCGCACTTCGGACACATGGAAGTCCATCCCCTCGCCTTTGGGCGACTGGGCATAGAACCCGATCCGCAGCCCCTGTGGCCGGCGGTAGCGGAAAGTGCGCAGGATTTGCCACTTTTTACCGTCTTCGGAGAAGTAAAAACCGTAAATATTGCCCGAACGGACCACTTTCACATATACTTCCGCCGCATTAACGGCGCGGTGGTAGCTGTCGTCGGTGACCCGGTCTGTGATAAGGGAGGACCCCAGCATGATGCGGCCATCGTCCATCCGTTCCACGAGCAGTTTGGCCCAGTTGGAGGAATCGGTATAGAGCAGCAGGGCGCCGCCGTCGAACAACGCCTTGGGTTCCGGCCGTACTTTAGCGGAAAAGATGAATTTTTCATCCGCCGCGAAGGTGGCCATGGGCACCTGGTGCACGTAGAAACTGCTGTCTACGAAGGAATACAGGTCGGTATTCTTGTTGGCATGCAGGATGAAAGCATCGTTCCCCGTGGCTTTCAGGCTCCCTTTGGAAGCGTCGAAAGTGAGCGCGCGGGGCAATGCCCCGATGCGGAGGGAATCTTCGGATGCAATCGATTCCTGATGAGCGGCAAACGCCGGGAGGGCGAAAGCGGCGAAGAGGAGCGTAATAATGGGTTTCAGCATGGAAAATAGTCAGGTGAATGAGGAAGACGCATTACTGCCGCTCCGGTACTATGCGTTATCGATCTTTTTTATGAGATGATGGTAGCGCCCGCCGGCGAAGGGCATCGTGTATTCCACTTTGAACCCCATCCTTTCGTAGAGGCGCTGTGCCGCGGGGTTATCGGTGCTCACGAGCAGCCCCGCCTTCCGCATGCCTTCTCCCGCCGCGCGTTCCACGGCCGCGTTGATGAGCTGCCCGCCGATCCCTTTGCCCTGGTTGCCCGGGGCCACGGCGATGCTGTCGAGATAAAATTCACCCGCCTCCGTTTCATCTTCCGGGCAAACGCCGGCGCCGGTTTGCCAACGGATGTAATCGAGCACGGGCTTTCGGAGCTGGTGCAGCTTGCCGCCGTCGTACCCCACGATCATGCCGGACACGCCGTTGTCGGCCTCATATAGCAATGTATTCTCGTAACTGTACTGGTTACCGGGCTCGCGGAACAGGTGCTCGAAGATGTGGGTGACCACCTGCATGTCATTGGTACCGGAGATCTTGCGGGCAATGTCTTCCATGGCAAGGAAGAGCAACTGGATGGCCGCGGGCGCGTCGTTGGGGGTTGCAGGACGTATCATGTCACAAAGTTAACGGGTTTACAGGCAGGGAAGCAACAGGAAAAAGGGCCGGCCTGGTTTGGCCGGACCCGGAATATACTGGTCAGACGTTGTAGATGTTTTCTATCATGTCTTTATATTTATCGAGGATCACTTTCCGGCGGAGACTGAGCTTCGGCGTCATTTCCCCGGTATCCACGCCCCATTCGGCAGGCATCAGGGCAAATTTCTTCACCTGCTCCACGTGGTTGAAATTGGCGTTGTAGCGGTCCACCGTCTTCTGGAACATATCCAGCACCTGCGGATTTTTCACGGCTTCTTCGATGGTCGTGAAGGGCACATTGTTCTGGTGCATCCATTGTTTGAGCAGGGAGAACGAAGGAACGATGAGCGCGCTCACGAATTTGCGCTCGTTGCCCACCACCATGATCTGTTCGATGAAGGGGCTTTCCTTCATTTTGTTCTCGATGGGCTGAGGCGCCACGTATTTGCCGCCGCTGGTTTTGAAAAGTTCTTTCTTGCGATCGGTGATCTTGAGGAATTTCCCTTCCACCAAAGTGCCGATATCGCCGGTATGGAGCCAGCCGTCGATCACCGTTTCTGCGGTAAGATCGGGGCGTTTGTAATAGCCTTTCATGACGGAGGCGCCACGCACGCAAATCTCGCCTTCTTCTGTGAACTTGAGCTCAACGCCTTCGAGCACAGGGCCCGTGGTACCGAAGCGCGTAAGCCCTGCGGGGAAGCGCCGGTTCACGCTGATAACAGGACTGTTCTCCGTTGGCCCATACCCTTCATACACCGGGATCCCGGCCGCGTTGAAAATGCGCAGCAACCCCTCGGAAGCGGCCGCGCCGCCGGTAACGATGAACGAAATCTTGCCACCGAGCGCATCGCGCCATTTATTGAAGATGAGTTTATTGGCGATCGCCAGCTGGATGTTGTACCACAAGCCGTTGCTGACCACGTTATCATATTTTTTACCGAGCGCCACGGCCCAGAAAAAGAGCCCGCGTTTGATGCCGGTGAGCTCGTTGCCCTTGCTCATGATCTTCTCGTATACCTTTTCCAGCAAGCGGGGCACGGTGGTGAAACCATCGGGCTTCACTTCGCGGAGGTTATCGGCGATCTTGTCCATGCTTTCCGCATAATAAATACTGATGCCGCTGAAAAGATAGATGTAGGTGACGGTTTTCTCGAAGATGTGATTGAGCGGAAGGAAGCTCAGGACGCGGGTTTCCGGCGCATCCGGGAAGGGGAAGCTCGCTTTGGAGAACATGACGTTGGAGACGATGTTCTTATGTGTGAGCATCACGCCTTTGGGCGTGCCTGTGGTGCCGCTGGTATAGATAATGGTGGCGAGATGTTCTTCGGGGATGCCCGCGGCGATCTCTTTCACTTTGGCTTCCAGTTCGGGCGTAGCTTTGGCCGTCAATTCCGACCAATGCGGAACATTGGGCAGCTGGTCGAACGAAAAGATACCTTTGAGCGAAGGCACTTCGGGCATCAGTTCCCTGATCTTGTCATACATCTCCTGGTTACTCACGAAAATGTATTTCACCGCAGCATCGTTCAGTATAAACTTGATTTCGAGCGGGTTGGTAGTGGGATAAAGCGGTACCAACACGGCACCCACCTGTTGCACCGCCAGATCGGTAAAAATCCATTCCGGACGGTTGTTGGCTATGATGGCGATCTTGTCTGCCCCTTCGGCCGTAAAGTCGTTGCCTCCCACGCCCAGCTCCAGGAGCCCTGCGGCTAAGCGTTGCGCATTTTCCTGGACGGCCGCCGTGGAATACGGCTTCCAGTTGCCTTCCACCTTGGAGGCCACCATATCCGGTTTGGGGAATTTTTCCTGCTGGTAAGCTACCGCGTCGTATAATCGTTTTGGCTGTATCATCATGGCCAATATAATGAATTTCACTGGATGAAACAAGTCAGTGGGGTGACTAATCGTCACAAATTTCGCCAAGTTGTCACCCCCGCCCTCCCCGCATTTTCCGTACCTTTGTGAACGCTATCCAACCCGGTAACCCCACTGATATTCAAGCCCTGCGTGGCTTTTGATATATATTCTATCACCAAAAACACTGATAATGATCCTTGCCACCGATTTAGATGGAACATTCCTGGGAGGAAGTCAGGCCCACAAAGAACAACTGTATGCCCTGATCCGGCAAAACGCTGACTTCCGACTCATATTCGTAACAGGCCGCGGCGTAGAAACGGTGCTCCCGCTCCTGGCAGATCCCGTCATCCCTACCCCCGACTACATCATCTGCGATGTGGGCGCCACCATTCTCGACGGCCATACGTTATTGCCCGTTCAGCCCATTCAGAACAACATCGAACTGAAATGGCCCGGCAAGCAGGCCGTAATGGAACAGATGAACGATGTGAAAGGCCTGCGCCTCCAGCCCGTGCCCCAGCAACGCCGCTGCTCCTTCTTTTTTGACGACCCGTCTATCCAGTCGGAAATCTCCCGCCTGGAAGAAACCCTCGGGTGCGACATCATCCTGTCGGCCAACAAATTCCTCGACGTGCTGCCCCCGTCCGTCAACAAGGGCGCCACATTGCGGCAACTGGCAGACCTCCTGCAGGTCCCCGACAGTAAGATCCTCGTAGCCGGGGATACCCTCAACGATCTTTCGCTCTACGGCCGCGGATTCCGCGGCGTAGTGGTTGGCGCAGCGGAGCCCGCGCTCGTGCGCGCCGTATCCGGCCGGGAAGACACCTTCATCGCCAACGCACCCGGCGCCGGCGGCATCATCGAAGCCATCCGGCACTGGAAAGATTTCCGGCCTTTTTACACCAAAGCGGAAAAAGCCGCAGAATCTGCGGAATCCACGCAGCTCGTCATGCTCTACCACCGCTTCCCCTTCGAAACGGCGGTGGAAAACGGGGAGCTCGTGCGCCGCAAACCCAAATCGCCCAACGGCATCCTTCCCACCCTCACCAACTTCTTCAAATCCGGCAGGCCCGGATTGTGGATCGCATGGCAGGAAGCGGACGAAGAAAACCCCGCGCCGGAAGAGAATTTCTTCATCGACCCGGAAGAATATCCCAACCTGGAAGCGAGCCCGGTGAGTTTGCAAAAAGACGACATCAACCTATTCTATAAAGTATTTTCGAAGGAAGCCTTCTGGCCCGCGATCTTCTCTTTCGTGGAAAAAGCCCAGTTCAACCACGAACATTGGGAACATTACCTGAAAGTGAACCGCGTGTTCGCCGAGAAAGCCGCGAAGGAAGCCGCGCCCAACGCCATGATCTGGATCCATGACTACAACCTGTGGATGGTACCCGGATTCCTGCGCCAGCTGCGCCCCGATCTTAAAATCGGCTTCTTCCATCACACCGCTTTCCCGGCGGCCAATACCTTCAACATCATCCCCTGGCGCTCGGAGATCATCCACAGCCTGTTGCAGTGCGATTACGTCAGCTTCCACATTCCCCGGTACGTGGAGAATTTCGTGGACGTCGTAAAAAGCCTCATGCCCGTAAAGATCACCGAAACCGAAAGCTGCGCCCCGCGGTTTCTCACCTACAGCACCGCCATGGGTACCGGCACCATGACCCGCGAGATCGACACCGGCCGCCGCAAAGTGCGGCTCGGCGCCAATCCCGTTGGCGTGCATGTGGATTACATCGGCGAATTGCTGCAGCAAGACAGTACAAAGGAAATGATCGCGCAACTGAAGAAAAATACCGGCGGCAAAAAGACCATCCTCAGCATCGAAAGGCTCGATTATGTGAAAGGGCCGCTGGAGAAGATCAAAGCCTTCGCACAGTTCCTCGAAGAACATCCGAACCTCCACGGCAAGATAGAACTGATCAATATCTGTACGCCGCCGGCGAAAGGCATGAAGATCTACGAGCAGGTGCAACAGGAACTGGAACAGCTCATCGGCATGATCAACGGGAAATATTCCACGATCGACTGGGTGCCGATCCATTTCTTCTTCCGTTCGTTCTCGTTCGAGGAAGTGGTGGCGTATTACGCTATCGCCGACATCGCCTGGATCACGCCACTGCGCGACGGGCTCAACCTCGTTGCCAAAGAGTACGTGGCCGCGCAGGGACAAATCCCCAATTCGGACGGCGTGCTGGTACTTTCAGAATTCGCCGGAGCGTCGGTTGAACTGGGGGATGCGATCATGACCAACCCGTACGACAATGTTTCCATGACGGACTCCCTGCTCCGCGCCATCGCCATGAATAAACAGGAACGCCAGATCCGCATGCAGCGCCTGTTCGAGAACGTAAATCATTACAATATCGAATTCTGGGCAGATGAATTCATGCAGGAGCTCAGCGGCATACATGCCTACAACCTGAGCCTGGCGCAGTCATCATAACAACCGCGTGATTGAAGAATGAAAAATAGAAAAAGGCCGCCCTGTATTGGAGCGGCCTTTTTTTTCGTCGTCGATTTTTTTACTTGGCGTTATCGTTCACCTATATTTTTCAGTTTACCGGTAACCGCTTCCTTTATTTCGAAGTAATTGTCGAAATAGGAATCATTGATCCGCAGCACCTTTTTCCCATCTTTCCAAAGGATCAAAAATTCCACGACACCCTTGTTTTTCAAATCCTGTACTTTTAGAGAATAACCCTCGAGATTGGCGAACAACCATTCCTTTTCCTGTCCATAGCCATAAAAATTCTTCGTTTTGATGCTATAGCCGGAAATCTCCATGCGCACCAAACGCGTCAGCAACAAAAAGATCATTATACCTACCTGCGACGACATCGCTACTATAAACAGCAACAGCGGCCAGGAGATTTTGCCATTTTTAAAAAAGTACCCTTTGGCAATAAACTGGAACCAAATCACGACCGAAATGATCGCTGGAAGCAGAACTCCGGCCAGCAGTGGCGTGTAGGCGCCCCATTTGAACCTGGATTGAATGGACATGAACATAAGTACGGGAGATTTTATAAAACGGGAAAGAGCCCCCCGGGCGGGGGCTCCATTTCAATATCATCTGTATAAGTATTAACTCAACATGGATAAACCGGCGATCAGTCCGCCGATAAATGCCAGCACCATGATCGCCAGCAGTACGATGGTATAAATACCATAGAACTTGAACAGTGATTTCAGGTTGCTGAAAGATTCGGTCAACGTATGCTGGTCGTTATTCTCCAAAGCCACTTTCAGCCGCGTGGAAAAGCGGTACAAATAGATAACGGGGATCACCATCAGCGCCACGATGAGCAGGATGAAGATCAGGCCCGTGCCGGTAGCCATCATCGTGCTCATGGGGCTGGACCCGTAAGCGGTTTCCATGACCGGCCCGCTGGCCCTTTGGCCAACCAGTAGCATGATAATGACGCACAGCCCGTAAAAGCCGAGCCCGATAAAGGCGAGAATAGACAGGAACCGGCCCCATTTGGCGGTTTCTTTCAGAAAACGGGCACTGGTTTCGTCGATGTGGAGATCGAACAGGTTTTGATTTTCCATTTTTGTAGGTTTTAGATAGATCAGTTTCCGGATGAGTTGTTGAGACCGGCTTCGAATTGCGCCCTCATTTCCCTGAACACGGTTAACAATGCGCTGTGGTCGGTTTCCAGCGCGGGCCTTTGCGCATCCCTGAACTGCGCGCCATGCTGCAGGCGCGGCCAGAAAATGAAGCGGTAATAATGGGATATGTACGATTCGATCACTGGGTTATCACGGAACGCCTGCAGGTGCGAAACGTTCTCCAGGCTATTGGCATAGTCGCCGAAAAGATCGATGAAGTTCGACAATGCGTCCATCGCTTTGAGGCTAAGCTTCCGCTTGCTGCAAAGCGACTGTTCGATGTAATCGGCATCGTATGCGTTACAGACCGTCGGGGTCAGTTCCACTACCCTTTCCAGCCACTGCGGGAACCGCGCATGGTACACCAGCCCGGGCAACTGCGCATCCGCCGCAGCCGCCACGCTTTCCGGCGTTTCCGCCGTAAAAACCGGGCCATTCCGGTGCATGAGCAAGCGGTCGCCACTCACCCTGTCCGTATACCAAACGAGGTACACCGGGTGAGGGAGCGTAGCCGACTGATAGCTAACGATCCAGGTGTCGCAGGCTACACAGCACGATTCAAACCGCTTCTTTGTGGACTGTTGAGGCATATGATTCCGGGCCGAATATATATATTATTTTTGTTATTTCGTAATGAAAAGATAATTATTATTTTACTTCAGCCCCCATTTCAATTTCCGCCACCGCTATTCGAACCCGCCTTCGTCTGCATCCACCCGGAGCGCGTAAATGCCTTTAGTATCCCACCTGGGCGGTGCAGGCACCGGCCGAATCCGGGCAATGACCACCCCGTCGTTCCCCGGCGCGCCGCCTCTTTTTGATCCGTCGTTCCATTTGTTCCAATTCCGGAAATTCTGTCCGATATCGAACGCTTTTTTGTAACCGGAGCTCCATATCTAGTTGAATACGTGATGATTATGTTTGGCACTCGGATTGGAAAGGGAAAGGCAAATTTTTCAGATTTACCTATGGACAGATCGCTTCCATCCACATTCACACAGAACCGCCGGCGCAAACGCTGGATCGTGGCCGCCGGCATCATCGTCATTGTGGCGGTGGCCGTATTGTGTATCCGTTTTTTTTTCAACGCCACCGTGCCGCGCGCATCCATCCAAACCGCACAGGTAGGCACCGGTGATATCGAGAATACGCTCACCGCATCCGGCGAAGTATTGCCGGAATTCGAAGAAGTGATCACCAGCCCGGTAAATGCCGCGTTGCTGGAAGTATCCATCGCCGCGGGCGCTACCGTTAAAGCCGGCCAGCCGCTGCTGAAGCTCGACAAGGCTACGGCGGAAACGGAATACGAGAAAGGTAAGTTCCAGCTGGAATCCAGCCGCAACAACATCAAAAAACTGCGCCTCCAGCTCAACAAAAGCTACTTCGACCTCCAAACCGGCAACAACATCAAGCAATTGCGCATCCAGGCGCTGCAGGCCGATGTCGAGAACGCAAAAAGGCTTTACAAGGCCGGCGGCGGCACCCGGGAAAGCGTGGAGCAGGCCGAAACCAATCTCCGCGTGGCGCAGCACGAAAAAGCCCAATTGGAATACGAGATAAAAAACAAACAGGAAGCCATGCAGGTAGAAATGCGGGAATCCGAGATTGAATCCGCCATCCAGGCACAGGCGCTCACCGAGCTCAAAAGGAAACTCGACGGCGCCGGCATCGTAGCACACCGCAACGGGGTAGTTACCTGGGTGAACCGCAACATCGGCACTACCGTGCGAGAGGGAGAGCCGCTGGTACGCATCGCGGACCTTCAAAGTTTCAAGGTGACGGGCACGATCGCCGATAATTATTCCGATAAGCTGTCGGCCGGAATGCCCGTCATCATCCGCATCCAGGACCAGAGCATCCGTGGCCGGGTACAAACCGTTCACCCCGCGGTGCTGAACAGTACGGTCACTTTCGACATCCGGCTGGACCAGGGCCATTATCCTTCCCTCCGCCCGAACCTGAAAGTAGACGTGTACCCCGTAACCGCATCGGGGCACGGCGTACTGCGGGCTCCGAACGGCGCGGCGTTCAACGGCGTATCGCCCATGGCGGTATATGTCGTGGAAGGGAACAAGGCCGTGAGAAGAATGGTGCAGACCGGCATGGCGAATTTCGATTTCGTGGAAATCAAATCCGGGCTGAAAGCCGGTGAAACTATCATCATCTCCGACATGAGCGGGTTCAAACACGCCAAAGAAATCGACATCCAATGAAGCGCATCCCAATATTGATATTATTGCTGTTTCCCGTGCTCCTCCCCGCCCAGGACACCTTGCAGCTTTCGCTGGACGAGGTGGTGGGCATGGCGCGCAAAGGTTCCATCGCCGCGAAGCAGGCCATCACCGTCCGTAAGACGAAATACTGGGAATGGCGCACCCATCGTTCCAACTACCAGCCGCAGCTGGCGCTGGAAGGTACTTTGCCGGGGTTTCAGAAAACGTTCAACCCCGTTACGCAGCCGAACGGCACCATAAAATTCGAGCCGGTACATTATAATAACTCGGCGCTCAACCTCTCCTTCAGCCAGGGGATTACCGCAACGGGCGGCCGTATCTATGGCGCCACGCAACTGCAAAGGTTCGATGATTTCGACGCCAAAACGAAGCTGTATAACGCCATCCCTTACACGATCGGGTATTCGCAGCCGCTGTTCCAGTTTAACCAGATGAAGTGGGACAACCGCATCGCGCCCATCAGGTTCGCGGAAAGCAAACAACAGTTTATCGCCGATATGGAATTCATCGGCGTGAAGGCGGCCGATTACTTTTTCGACCTGCTGCTGGCGCAGGTCAATTTCCAGATCGCCGTCACCAACCTCGAAAACACACGACAGATCCAGCGGATCGCCGATGAAAAGTTTGCGCTGGGCAAAATTTCCCGCAACGAAATCTTACAATTGCAACTGGAATACCTGAAAGCCGAGAAAGCGGCCGGTACGGCGCGCCGCGATATGGAGATCGCTGCCATGAATCTCCGCGCCTATGCCGGGATGCAGCATGCCGGCAAAATCCGCCTGGAGCTGCCGCCGGCCATGATCGCCATGCAGGTTAACGCGGACAGGGTGCTGGAAGAAGCTTATGCCAACAACGCGCAGTCGCTCGCCTATGAAAGGCGTGTCAGGGAAGCGAAGCGCGACGTGGCGAAAGCGAAAGGGGAAAACGGGCTGAACGCCGCGCTCAACGCTAACCTGGGCTATTCCAACAGCGCAGCCGATCTCGGGAAAGTGTACCGCGATCCGCAAAACCAGCAGCTCGTGGAACTGAAATTCACCATTCCCGTGCTGGACTGGGGCCGCCAGCGGTCGCGCACCAAAACGGCGGAAGCCAACCTGGAATTCACCCAGTACGCCGTGGAGCAGGACCGCCAGAACTTCGCGCAGGCGGTTACCACCCAGGTTACCCTGTACACCATGATGCAGGAACAGGTGCAACTGAGCGCGTCGGCAGACAGCATCGCGTCGGAAAAATACGAGATCGCACGGCAACGGTACGTGCTGGGCAACCTGAGCATTACCGACCTCAGTATCGCCTTCACGGAGAAAGACCAGGCCAAGCGCGACTACATCCTGGCGCTGCGGGATTTCTGGGGCGCCTATTATGAATTACGCTATTTATCCCTATACGATTTCGAAAAAAATAAAAAGATCAGTTATGATACAATTGAAAAAGATTGAAAAAGTTTACCGTACCGACACGGTGGAAACGCAAGCCCTCAACTGCATAGACCTGAACGTGGCCAAAGGGGAATTCCTCAGCATCATGGGCCCCTCCGGCTGCGGCAAAAGCACCCTGCTCAATATCATGGGCCTGCTGGATGCGCCCAGCGGCGGACAGGTAACCATCGCCGGGTCGGACACGCTCCACCTGCGCGACAAGCAGCTGGCGCATTTCCGGAACCAGCGCATCGGGTTCATTTTCCAGAGCTACCATCTCATCAACGATTTGCGGGTGCTCGACAATGTGGAGCTGCCGCTGCTGTACCGTAAATCCACCGCCAAGGAAAGGCGGGAGCTGGCCGGGGAAGCCCTCGGCAAAGTGGGCCTCGGCAACCGCATGAAACACTTCCCCACACAGCTTTCCGGCGGGCAGAAACAACGCGTGGCCATCGCCCGGGCGATCGTAGGCCGGCCGTCGATCATCCTGGCCGACGAGCCCACCGGCAACCTCGACAGCGCCATGGGCAACGAAGTGATGGACATCCTCCTCCGCCTCAACAAGGAAGACGGCACTACCATCGTGATGGTGACCCACGACGAACAAATGGCCCGAAAAACGCACCGGCTCGTTCGCCTGTTCGACGGCGCCCAGGTACAGTAAATCCCTTAATCCGCTACCCATGCTCATTAACTATTTCAAAATCGCCATAGCCGTACTGAAGCGCAGGAAGTTCTTCACTTTCATTTCGCTTTTCGGCATCAGCTTTTCCCTCACGATCCTCATGGTGCTCACCGCCGCCATCGATCACCTGGTGAGCCCCTCCTACCCGGATGTTCACCGCGACCGCAGCCTGTATTCGATGACACTCAAGCTCACCGATCCAAAGGAACAGGGCCAGCGCACCGGCCCGTTCAATTACCATTTTCTCCATACTTATGTGGAAAGCATGAAAACGCCCGAAGCCGTGGCCATTTCATCCATCTTCGCCCCATCCAACACCTACGTCAATAACCAGAAACTGGTCATAGACATCAAATACACCAATGAAGGTTTCTGGAAGGTGCTGCAATTTCAGTTCCTGGAAGGCAAACCCTACACCCAGGCCCAGATAGACGCGGGCGAACGGGTGGCCGTCATCACAGAAAGCACGCGCGACCGCTATTTCGGCAAAGGCGTTCCGGCCGTGGGCAAGTTGTTGGAAACGGACAATGTGCAATACCGCATAGCCGGTGTCGTGAAAAGCGTGGCGATCACGCAGGTTTTCGCCTATGGCGACATGTACCTGCCATGGACGGTATCACAGCAGCACACCGCTAAAAAGGGCTACAACGGTATGTTTATCCCCATCCTCCTCGCTCCGTCGAAGGCCGACTTACCGGCGATGCAGGCGGAATATGCGCACCAGATGTCGAAAGTACCCATGCCGCATGAACATTTTACCGAACTGGAAAGCCATGCCAAACCCTACCTGACCACCTTCACCCGCATGTTGCTGGGCAAACACGATTCCGACGGCACATCGAAACTGATGATCTATCTTGGCGCGTTCCTTTTGTTCTTTCTGCTGCTGCCCACGCTCAACCTCGTGAACCTCAACCTGAGCCGGATCCTCGAAAGAGCGTCAGAAATAGGGGTGCGCAAGGCGTTCGGCGCTTCGTCGGGCACGCTGGTGGTGCAGTTCATCGTGGAAAACGTGATCCTTACGCTGATCGGCGGGATCATCGGGATGGCGCTTTCCTTTATCGTGATCGGCATTCTCAACCAGGCGGAACTGCTCAGCCATGTGACGCTCAGCCTCAATTACAAAGTACTCGCCATCAGTATGGTCATTTGCCTGGTGTTCGGATGCATGTCTGGCGTTTACCCCGCCTGGCGTATGAGCCGGATGCAAATCGCCACCGCATTGAAAACCGTTTAAAACATCCGTATGCTGCAACATCTGCTCACCCTCATTTGGAATAAAAAGCGGCAACATTTCCTGCTGTTCCTGGAACTGTTCGTCTCCTTCCTCGTTTTATTTGCCGTATTCACCATGCTGGTTTACAATTACGGGAATCTCCGTACACCGCGTGGTTTTGAATACCGGCGGGTGCTGTCCGTCACCGCTTCCCTCCAGGTACCCGAAGGTGCATCAAAAGATTCGCTGACCCAACTTTCGGAACAGCTCAAAAGATCGCTGAGAAATATGCCCGGCGTAGCCGCGGTATCTTACGTAAGTTCAAACAGCCCTTATACGTTGAGCTCATCGAGCGACAACCTTTCCTACGACAACATTTCCGTACAAGCCGAATCTTACTGGGCAGACGATGATTTTGCCAAAACCCTGCAAGCGGAATTGCTCCGTGGCAGATGGTACAACAAGCAGGACGTGGCCGCAACGCGCCGCCCGGTGGTCATCAACGAAAAGCTCGCGGAAAAATTCTTCGGCGCAGCAGACCCCGTGGGCCGGGTACTTTCCGGTAACCGGCAGATCGTGGGCGTGGTGCGCAACCTGAAAGACAAGGGCGATTATGCGGAAATGATACCCGGCATTTATCAGCGCATCGACAGCGGGTTCCAGGACAAGTTCCTCATAAAACTGACCGCTGGCGCCGCCCCTTCCACAGAAAGCCAGATCTACAAAACCATCATGCACCACCTCCCCGGCTCCAGCACGGAAATCGAAAAACTGGAAGACAAACGGGTGGTAAAGAACCGCCTGGCGCTGGTGCCCGTCGTCCTCATGCTGGTGATCAGCGGGTTCCTCGTGCTGAACGTGGCCCTGGGGATTTACGGCGTGGTATGGTACAGCGTGAACAAACGAAGGGGCGAACTGGGCCTCCGCAAAGCCGTGGGCGCCACCGCGGGAGGGATCACGCGGCAGATCGTGGGCGAAGCCCTCGTGCTGACAAGCCTCCCGCTGCTGCTCGGGATCATTCTGGCGGTACAGTTCCCGCTGCTCCACCTGTTCGACCTCCCCGCTACCACCTACATTGCCGCCATCCTGCTGGCCGCCGTATTCCTTTATGTGCTCGTATCCTTCTGCGCGCTGTACCCGGGCAGACAAGCCGCCAAAATCTATCCGGCGGTAGCCTTGCACGAAGATTAATAAAAAAACGTGTTGTGCTTTAATAGGCACAACACGTTTAAAACCCGGCGAAGGTGTGTAGAAATGTAAGGGCGGAAGGTGTTTTCCGCGGCGTATCAGGCCATGCTCCGCACGTAAAGCCCATCCTCCTTCTGCCGGCTCCTGGCAGCATGGATTTTATGCCAGCTGAAATACGAGCCCGCCAGCACCCCCATCACTACGATGGGCATCAGGACGTATGCGATGTTGCCGTCTACCACAACGTGGCTGATCACGGCAAATACCAGGTTGAACGTCAGCCCTGCGTAAGCCCATTCCTTTAACCGGCCTGGTACCTGGGGCAGCAATATCGCCAATGTGCCGGCGAGTTTGAAGAAGATCAGCGCGAGGGCGAAATAGTCGGGATAACCGAGGGGCCGCGTGCCTATGTAGGTGTACTCCGGCGTAAAAATCAGGGTGCTGATGGGCATAACACCTTCGAAAAGGAAAATTGCGATGGTGGTTATCCAGAAAATAATCTTAGTCGTTTTCATGTTGGATTGATTTATAAATGAACACTTAATATCCAGCAGATACGGTACATATCTACAATGTTGACGAGCGGATTGGTATTTTCCATGGAACAGAAATTCCTGTTGATGAGCTTATTGATCAGCCGGGTGCGTTCGGTAAAGGAGGAACATTCGATCAGGATGCTGACGTTATTGCCGGGATAGATGCTGGCATCATCCGTAAGATCGGTGCCGGCCAGTTTGAAATATTCGTTTTCCAGCGTGGCCCAGACCACGGCGTTCCGCATTTCGGGCTGCAAACCAGTGCCAAGCGGCGTGTCTGCCAGCGTTTGCACCGTCAATGTTCCACCGAAGCATTTGCTGTAATAGTGGAATGCCTGGCTGCAGTTCCCGTTAAAGGAAAGGTGCACCGCGAAAAGGGGGCCTGCACGTTTCATATTTATCCAGGGTACTTGCTCATATCCATAAACAATACCTCCCAATGGTTACCATCCGGATCACTGAAGCTTCTTTGCTGCATGAACCCGTAATCTTTCGGGGAAGCGGGCTCGCTGCCGCCGGCCTTCAAAGCCGCATCGGCCATGGTGTCTACTTCTTCCCGGCTGTCCAGCGAAACGGAATTGATCACGCCGATGCCCGTTTTTGCGTCGATGATCTTTTTGTCGGTAAACTGGGAGAACTTGTCGTGCGTCAGCAACATCACATATATTTCTTCGCTCAGTACCATGCAGGCCGCCGTTTCGTCGGTAAAGGCCGGGTTGTTGGTAAAGCCGGTTTTCGTATAGA
Source organism: Chitinophaga rhizosphaerae (assembly GCF_003958645.1). GTDB lineage: Bacteria > Bacteroidota > Bacteroidia > Chitinophagales > Chitinophagaceae > Chitinophaga > Chitinophaga rhizosphaerae. The sequence goes on along the minus strand of NZ_RXLO01000001.1, from coordinate 203,097 downwards.
AGTCCATCGACTTTCCAAGGTCGGCTACAGGTAAATTGATGAAAATTTTCTTTGCCATGATGTGTGTGTTTTTAGTTTTTGTTCGTTGAAACAAAGGTGGCCCAAATACCCGAAACCGATACTGCATGAATGCGTCAAATTAAGGGGGTGAAAATGACAGGCATGCCGTATCTTTACTTATAACATTTTCAAGTCTATGCGAGTAACAGTTTTCGCACCCGAAAAAGGTGTCATAGAAGCGGTAACGCCTCCCTACCGTGCCTTCAAGGCAGCGAACGACTTTCTGATGGCTTTGGGAAAAGAGCCGGTTTTTGAGGTGGAATACGCCGGTCTTACCCCTTATGTATCTGCAAACGACGGCGAGTATACGATCAAGGCCGACCGGCTCCTCCGGGATGTGGGCACCACCGATCTGCTGATCATCCCGCCCGTGTACGGCGATCTGGACGAAGGGATCAGGATCAATGCCGAAGCCTTTCCGTATATCCGGCAATTGTATAAAAAGGGTTGCAGCGTGGCCAGTTTATGTTTAGGCGCTTTCCTGCTGGCGGAAACCGGGCTGCTGAACGGCAAGAAATGCTCCACGCATTGGGCGTACCTGGACGAGTTCCGTATGCGCTACCCCGGCATTGCGGTGGTAGACGGCGCCATTATCACCGAGGTCGGCAATATCTACAGCAGCGGCGGCGCCAGCAGCCTCTGGAACCTGGTACTTTACCTGATCGAGAAATTTTCGGACAGGGAAACGGCCGTTCTGATCTCGAAAAACTTCGCGCTGGATATCGGGCGCAGCAGCCAGGCGGTTTTTACGGTGTTCAAAGGACAGAAAAGACATGCCGACGATGAGATCATCCAGGTACAGGATTATATAGAAAAGAATTACACCGAAAAAATGACGATAGACGAACTGGCGGCCATCGTCAATTCCGGCCGCCGCACCTTCGAGCGAAGGTTCCGCCAGGCCACCAACAACACGCCCCTCGAGTATATCCAGCGGGTTCGCATAGAAGCCGCCAAACGTCATTTCGAAGCATCCAGGAAAAATGTCAGTGAAGTGATGTTCGACGTGGGATATACCGATACCAAAGCATTCCGGGATACCTTCAAAAAAGTGACCGGGCTAACACCTTTGGAATACAGGAACAAATATGCCAGGGTTGCCGCAGAAGCGTAACCGATGGATTTTTTTTGACCATGCGCTGTTTTTAATAGCACACGATAATATTTACTGAAGGCGTATGATCCTGATCATTGACGACGATATCGCAGTCCGCACCTCCCTCCTGCTGCTTTTACGACAGGAAGGATTCGAAGCTACCGCCGCCGGCACGCCGGAACAGGCTATGGAAGCCATTTCCCAAACGAGGCCCGGCCTCATCCTCCTCGACCTGAATTTTTCCAACCGCACCACCGGCGAAGAAGGCATGGCCCTGCTCGAACGCATCAAAACCTTCGACCACACCATCCCCGTGATCCTCATCACCGGCTGGGGAAGCATAGAACTGGCCGTTCAGGGCATGAAACTCGGCGCGGCCGATTTCATCACCAAACCCTGGAGCAACGAGGCACTCCTCCAATCCGTACGCACCGTGCTGGCGCTGCAGGACAAAAAGCCCGTCCGCGGCCTCACCCGCAAACAGCTCGACAAAGACTACGATTTCCGCCAGATCATTGGAGACGATCCCGCCATGCTGCAGGTCCTCGAAACGATCGGGCGCGTGGCGGCGACGGACGCTTCCGTGCTCATCACCGGCGAAAGCGGGACCGGCAAGGAACTCGTGGCCGAAGCCATTCACCAGAACTCGCGCCGCAAGCAGCGCCCCTTCGTGAAAGTGAACCTCGGCGGCATCTCCGCTTCCCTGTTCGAAAGCGAAATGTTCGGGCACGTCCGCGGCGCATTCACCGACGCCCGGTTCGACCGCACCGGCCGTTTCGAACTGGCGAACAAAGGCACCATCTTCCTGGACGAAACCGGCGACCTCGAACCCTCCAGCCAGGTGAAACTGCTTCGCGTGCTGCAGGACCGGACGTACGAAGTGCTCGGCAGCAGCCGCACCAAAACGGTGGACGTACGCGTGGTATGCGCCACCAACAAGAACCTTCATCAAATGGTGGCCGACGGCACTTTCCGGGAAGACCTCCTCTACCGCATCAACCTCATCACCATTCACCTCCCCGCCCTCCGCGAGCGCCCGGGCGATATTCCCCTGCTGGTCAACCATTTCATCCGCAACCTCCGCGAAATCTATAACCGGCCCGCGCTTACCGTTTCCAAAGAAGCGCTGAAATGGCTGCAATCGCTGCCGTTGCCGGGCAACATCCGGCAACTGAAGAACCTCACCGAGCGTACGATGCTCGTGCACAACGCCGATGTACTGGAAATCGAACATTTCAGGGGGCAACTGGAGCTTTCGCCGGCCGCGAAAGGTCAATTGCAACTACCGGGCGTAGGCACCATTACGCTGGAAGACCTGGAGGTGGAAATGATACGCAAGGCCCTGGCATTCCATCAAAACAAGATCGCACGGGCGGCAGCGGCGCTGGGGCTCACGCGGAGCGCGCTGTACCGCAGGCTGGAAAAATACAATATACCTTACGATGAAGCTGCGGACTAAATTCCTCCTGTTCGTGATCGTGCTGCATGCCGTGGCGCTCACCCTGTCGTGGTTCGTGTTCAGGGAAAACAAATGGCTTTTTCTCGCCAGCGAGCTGTTCATATTATTGTCGCTCTGGTTCTCCCGGAGCCTGTACCTGCAATTGCTGCGGCCGCTGAAGATGTTGACACAGGGCGCGGAAGCATTGAAAGACAAGGATTTCAGCGTGCGGCTGATCAAAACGGGGCAATCGGAAATGGACGCCCTGATCGAAGTATACAACCAGATGCTCGACCAGTTGCGGCATGAGCGCACCTTGCAGGAGCAACAGCATTTCTTCCTCGAAAAACTCATATTCACCTCTCCCACCGGTATCATCATCCTCGATTATGACGGACAGGTGCAGCAAACCAATCCCAAGGCGGAAATCCTTCTCCGGCAGCTGCCGCGGCTGCTGGAAGACGTACAGGAACTGGGAAGCGGTGAGTCGCGGACATTGACCATCAATGGCGTCAACACCTTCAAACTGCAGAAATCGCATTTCATCGACCGGGGATTTGCGCGGCATTTCGTCATGATCGAAGAACTGACGACCGAAATCCTGGCGGCGGAAAAGAAAGTCTACGGCAAAGTGATCCGCATGATGGCGCATGAAGTCAACAATACGATCGGCCCCGTCAATAGCATCATTGGTTCTACGCTCAAAGCCCATACGCTCGACCCCGCGCACCAGGGCGCCCTGGAAGTGGCCGTGGAACGCAACCAGCACCTGAACGGGTTCATGCGCAATTTCGCCGACCTCGTCAAATTACCGCCGCCGGAACGCAAACCCCTGTCCATCCAATCCCTACTCCGCCACGCCGCGCAACTCCATGAAGCCCGCGCCGCCGAAAAAAACATCCGCATCCACCTCGATTTCCTCCCCCACGATACCACCGTTTCTGGCGACCGCCTGCAACTGGAACAGGTCCTCATCAACGTCATCAAAAACGCCATGGAAGCCATCGGATCGGATGGCGACATCCGGATCGCACAACTGCAGGACGCCGTCCGGATCAGCGATTCCGGCCATGGCGTAGAAGCCCCGGCAGACGTATTCACACCGTTTTTTTCCACGAAACCCGACGGGCAGGGCATCGGGCTCATGCTCGTCCGCGACATCCTCATGGCGCATGGCTGGCAGTTTTCCCTTGAAACGCACCTCCCGGGAGACACGCGTTTTACCATCCGGTTCACGCGCTGATGTGCCGATACCGCATTCCGGTGCCGGCATCATTTCCTTATCGTCCGCAATTCGCTGATAATAAGTATCTTTAAAAAAACAGCGATTTTACCGTGACCATCCAGGACCTCCAACTGTTCGATGCCCTCAAAGACGTGCCCGAAGCGCAATTGCAATGGCTGATCGATAACAGCGAAACCGAACGTTTCGCCGAAGGCGATTACCTGTACAAACCCGGCGACGAAATCCGGGGCGTCCATTTCATCCTTTCCGGGACCATCGAATTCTACCGCATCCAGGCGGGCAACAAAGTGCCCGTGACCGAAACCTCCGCGCACCAGGTAACCGGCATCCTGCCCTATTCCCGTGCCCGCGGCTCCATCGGCTATTCCTGTTGCAAAACGGCGGTGGAAATGATGACGTACCCGAAAGCGAAGCTGCGGGAAATGATGGCCCAACAATACGAGCTGACGCAGGCGCTGGTATTCGTCATGACCAACCGCGTACGGGATTTCACCATCATCACGCAGCAGAATGAAAAAATGATGGCACTGGGGAAACTGGCGGCCGGGCTGGCGCACGAACTGAACAATCCCGCCGCGGCGATCGTACGCGGGTCGGATACGCTGGGCGAACATTTGCGCGGCGCGCCGGAAACGTTCCGGAAAATGATGCTGACGCGGCTTTCGCCGGAAGAAGCGGATTTCGTGTGCGACCAGATCCGCGAATCGCTGTCCGTCGCCGACCGGCCCGTTCCCGGCATGCTGGAACGCAGCAGCCAGGAAGATGCTATCAGCGACTGGCTCTACGATCACCACATCCCGGATGTACCCGATATGGCGGAGAATTTCCGGCATTACGGCCTGCATCCCCCGTCTCTGGACGATTTCGCGAAAAAGCTGCCGGCAGAATACCTCGGCACCGTGCTCTCCTGGATGAGCAGCCATTTCACCACGGAACGCATGCTCTCCGACATCCGCGAGGCCTCGCAGCGCATTTCCGGACTGGTGAAGTCGGTAAAGATTTTCACGCATATGGATGGAGGCGCCGACAAACAGTTCATCGACATCCATACCGGCATCCGCAACACGCTCGTGATGATGCAATACAAGCTGCGGAAAGGGAAGATAGCAGTGAAAGAAGAATTCGACGACACGCTCCCGCCCGTATTTGCATTGTCCGGAGAATTGAACCAGGTCTGGACCAACCTCATCGATAACGCCGCCGATGCGCTCGAAGCCCAGGGCAACGGGGTGCTGACCATCCGCACCGTGCGCGACGGCGAATTCGTGAAGGTAACCGTGGGCGATAATGGACCGGGCATCCCGCAGGAAAACCTTTCCCGTATCTTCGACCCGTTTTTTACCACCAAAGCCATCGGCAAAGGCACCGGCCTGGGCCTGGACGCGGTGATGAACATCGTGCGGCAGCATCATGGTTCCGTGAAAGCCACGTCGGAACCAGGGAATACCGTATTTACCATCTGCTTTCCCATCAACGGTGAAGCCAATACCATCCATACATGAACCAGCCCATTATATTTTTGATAGACGACGATCAGCAGGTGCTTCGCGCCATCAGCCGGGATTTGCGCAACCAGTTCCGCGACCGCTACAAGGTTTTGTCGACCGCATCCGTGGCAGAAGCACTGGGGAGCCTCACCGAATTGCAGAATAAAGGCGAAGAAGTGGCCCTGTTCCTTTCCGACCAGCGCATGCCCGAAATGGACGGTGTTCATTTCCTCGAAAAGGCCATGAAAGTGTTCCCCGAAGCGAAGCGCGTGCTGCTCACGGCGTATTCCGACACCGAAGCGGCCATCAAGGCGATCAACGACGTGAAACTGGATTATTACCTCATGAAACCCTGGGACCCGCCGGAAGAAAAGCTCTATCCGGTTATGGAAGAGATCCTGGGCGACTGGCAGGCCAATTACCGGCCTGATTTCAAAGGCATCCGCGTGATCGGGTACCAGTTTTCGCCGCGCAGCCACGAGATCAAGGATTTCCTGGCAGGCAATCTCGTTCCATACCAGTGGATGGACGTGGAAAGCAGCGAACAAGGCAAGCTCCTCGCCGCCGCCAATAACCTCGGCGCGCAGGAATTACCCGCTATCATATTCGAAGACGGCGCGCTGTTCGCGAAGCCGGCGTTGAAAGACATCGCATCGCGGATCGGGCTGAACCCCACCGTGCGCAACCAGGTGTACGACGTGGCCATCATCGGCGCGGGGCCCGCGGGACTGGCGGCTTCGGTATATGGCGCGTCTGAAGGGCTCAGTACCTTGCTCATCGAGCGGCGGGCGCCGGGCGGACAGGCGGGCACCAGCTCGCGGATCGAAAATTACCTGGGATTCCCGACAGGATTGAGCGGCGCCGACCTGACGCGGCGCGCCATTACGCAGGCGACCCGTTTCGGAACGGAGTTTTTGTCGCCCCAATCGGTGGCCGGCATACAGGTGAAAGACCAGTATAAAATCATTTCGCTGGACGATGGTACCGAAATCTACAGCAAAGCCCTCGTGATCACGACGGGCGTGGATTACCGGAAGCTGGAAACCCGCGGCATCGGGGATTTTACGGGAGCCGGCGTGTATTACGGCGCGGCAAGCACCGAAGCGGCATCGTGCCGGGACAAGGAAGTGTTCGTGCTCGGCGGAGGGAACTCCGCGGGACAGGCGGCTATGTACCTGTCGAAATTCGCCAGGAATGTGCATATCGTCATCCGCAAGCCCGACCTGCGCTCGTCCATGAGCGCCTATCTCATCGACCAGATCGCGCAAACGCCCAATATTCACCTGCTGCCCTGCGCGGAGATCGCAGAGGGAACGGGGGAAGCGAAGCTCGCGAACCTGCGCCTGCGCGATCTCAACTCGGGTGCTGAAACCGACATGCCGGCGGATGCGCTGTATATTTTCATCGGCGCGCGGCCGTATACCGATTGGATCGGCGACGGCATCATAAAAAACGACAAGGGATTCATCGAAACGGGGCGCGATCTCCAGCAATACCCGGCCTTCCGGCAGCTTTGGAAACCCGCCCGCGATCCGTATATCCTGGAAACGAGCATCCCGGGCATCTTTGCCGCCGGCGACGTGCGCGCGGGCGCTATGAACCGCGTGGCGGCCGCCGTGGGCGAAGGTTCCATGGCGATCAGCTTCGTCCATAAATATTTAGCCGAAACCTGATAAAAACGTTCTTATGGCCGATAAACCCTGCCAGCATATCCTGCAACTGGAAAGGCTGGTACACCCGAAAAAACACGAATGCGAGGAATGTGTCAAGACGGGCGGCACCTGGCTGCACCTGCGCACCTGCCAGACCTGCGGCGGCACTTTTTGCTGCGACAGCTCCCCTTCCCGCCACATGACCGCGCATTTCCATGCTTCCGGACATCCGGTGGTCATTTCCGCGGAGCCGGGGGAACAGTGGATCTGGTGCTACGAAGACCAAAGTTTCGCGGAATACTAATGATCGCTTGCATATGTTATATATTTAACATATATTTAAGACAAATCCTGTCCTATGAAAAACGTATCCGCTACTTTTCTCGCGGTGATGCTTCTGTTTGCCACCGTATCCAACAGTTTTTTCTGCGGAATCCTGGCTTATAACTGGATCGACCCGTCGACCGTGAAAGGCGCGCTGCTGTTCCTCTTTTCGTGGGGCGCTGCTAGTTGCGCGGGCTACCTCATCTTATCTAGTATCGTGAAAATGGTGTTTGGAAAAGTGGAATAAAGGTGGGATGGATCGATGGGGGATTATGTTTATTTTTGGATTCCAAATATTTATCCCTCATGCGAAAAATTTCATCCCTGGCCTGGCTCCTTCCCGCGGCTTTCGTGTTTGCCGGCTGCAGTAGCAAGGAAGATGACCCCAAACCCGACCATCCCCTGAACGGCACTTACGAGTTCGTTTCCGTGTATTTGCAGGCGCGGACGGAGATGTCGTATAAACTGGTGAACGACGAGATGAAGATCGTTTCCGACATCGAATATACTTCCAAAGACAATACGGGCATGGTGCTCATCGAAGGCAATACGATGACGTCTTCCGGTTTCGGATATACGATCGTAGCCACCATGAACGTGCATTCCGTAAAGAATGGTACAGCCGGCCCCGTGTCCTCCGTTCCATTTACCTTCACCATGCCCAAAAGCAATAGTGCAGGCACTTTCAAATATATCGGCGCCGATTCCGTATTTTTTGAAAAAGGGATAACACAAATCCCTTCCACCGGCCAGGAAATGCCGGCCATGCCGAACGCCACCAAATACACGATCGTGAACGGCGACCTGATATTCATGTCGGAAATCAATATGTCCGGCACCGTTACGGAACAGGGTCAGGTGACGCAGAAAAAGCAGACGGGACTGGCCATCACCCGGCTTAGAAAGTTGTAATCAAACGGAAACGTTGCATATAAAAAAGAAAAAGGGCCGGTCAACTGACCGGCCCTTGCCCTATTCCGCACCTCCGCCCAAGGCCCTGTAGAGCGCTATCACACCGTCGAACACTTCACGCCGGTGCTGCGCCAGAGCCAGTTCTGCATCGAGGACGTTTTTCTGGGCATTGATCACTTCCAGATAATTGGCGTACCCCGTGGCGAACAGATCGCGCGAGGTGGATACGCCGGATTGCAGCATGAGCACTTCCGCTTCCTTGAGCTTATATGCCTGCTCGCTGTTGCCGACTTTTTGCAGCGAGGTGGATACTTCCTGGTATCCGTTCACGATAGCCTGGCGGTACGCGTAGAACGCGCTCATGCCTTCGGCCGTAGCGATCCGGTAGCGCGACCGGATCTGGTTTTGATTGAACACTGGCGCCGTGAGCCCGCCCAGCGCCGAGTATGCGATGGAAGCAGGGCTCTTGAACAGCAATCCCGGGTCGAATGCATTGTAGCCCACGGATGCGCTCAGCGTCAGCGTGGGGAAAAACGACGCGCGCGCCGCGTTCACGTCGGCCTTTGCCGCCACCAGTTCCAGTTCCGCCTGGCGGATGTCTGGCCGCGCCAGCAAAAGTTTCGCCGGAATGCCTTCCGTCAGTTTCGCCGGGATGGGCGCTTCCAGCAGATTTTTCGAGCGTGGCACTTCCTGGGGGAACCGCCCTGCAAGGGCGTTCAGCTGGTTTTCGATTTCGGTGCGTTGCTGCCGGATGCCGAATGCCAGGGCTTTCGTGTTCAGGAATTGCGCATGGAACTGCTGTACCGCCAGCGCAGTGGCCCTCCCTGCTTCCTGCTGGATTTTAACCGTTTCCAGTGCGGATTCCTGCAACAGCACGTTCTTTTCGATAACGGCCAGTTCGTAATCGAGCTCCAGCAAATGGTAGTACAGCGAAGCGATCTGGGCCGTCAGTTGCGTATACACGAGCCGGCGGCCTTCGGCCGAAGCGAGGAACCTTGCATACGCAGCCTCTTTCTGCCGCTTCAGTTTCCCCCACAGATCGATCTCCCATGCACTGCGCAGCCCCGCAAAATAGTCCGGCACCGCCGGCGTGGGGAGGCGCTGGTCTTTATCGATATTGGGCGACAGGTTCGTATCGAAATTGCCGACCCCGTCGATGGTATATTTCCCGAATTTCTCCGTTCCCGCATGCACGCCGGCGTTGAGCGTTGGCAGCCAGGCTTTGCGCGCCATGGCCAGTTGTGCCTCTACGGTTTCCATTTTCTGCACGGCGATGAGCACGTCGGCATTATTGCGGAACGCGGTATCGAACAGTTGCTGCAGGTAAGGGTCGGTGAAGAACGATTTGACGGGAAGGAGGCTCACCGGCGCGAGGGTATCCTTTTCCGCCTGCGGTACCACCGGCAGTTCCGGGGTTTGCAGCGGCTGGGGCGCCTTACACGCGCCCAGGAACAGCAGCAAGGCCGCAGCCGCTACCACCGCAGGCTTCAGCTTCTTCCGCTTCACCTTAATCCTTGAAAACAGTACATACAATCCCGGAATAACGAGCACCCCGAAAATGGTCCCGATCAGCATCCCGCCCGCAGCGGCCGTACCGATGGAGCGGTTGCCCATGGCGCCCGCGCCACTGGCGATACACAGCGGGATCAGGCCGGCGATGAACGCGAAGCTCGTCATCAGGATGGGCCGTAACCGGCTCACCCCGCCTTCTATGGCCGCCCTTACCACCGTAAGCCCCTGTTTCTGCCGCTGTACCGCAAACTCCACGATCAGGATGGCGTTCTTGCCCAGCAAGCCGATCAGCATCACTAGCGCCACCTGCGCGTAAATGTTGTTTTCCAGGCCGGCGAGCTTGAGGCAGAGGAACGCCCCGAAAATGCCCGCAGGCAGCGAAAGCAGCACCGGCAGCGGCAGCATGAAGCTTTCATATTGCGCCGCCAGCAACAGGTACACGAACAGAAGGCATATCCCGAAAATATAGATCGCCTGGTTGCCGGACAGCACCTGTTCGCGCGTCATCCCGCTCCATTCGAACGAGAATCCGCGAGGCAGGGTGGCTTTCGCCGTTTCCTCGATGGCCTTGATAGCATCGCCGCTGGAGAAGCCCGGCGCCGCATCGCCGTTGATCATGGCAGACATGTACATGTTGTACCGCGTGAGGGTTTCCGGGCCGTAGACCCGCTCCAGCCGCACGAAGTTGGAGAAAGGCACCATTTCGCCGTGATCGTTCTTCACATGCAGCAGCAGCACGTCTTCCGGCTTTGTACGGTATTGCGGCGAGGCTTGCACCATCACCTTGTACATCTGTCCGAAACGGATGAAGTTGCTCGCGTAAAAACTGCCCAGCAGGGTTTGCAGGGTGCTCATGGCATTGTCGATACTCACGCCCTTTTTGGCCGCCATGGCCTGGTCTACGTGGATCATGTATTGCGGGAAAGCCGGGTCGAAGCTCGTGAAGGCGCTCCCGATCTCGGGGCGCTTCTCCAGCGCGGCGATGAATTTATTCGTCACTTCCGCCACCTGTTCCAGATCGTCGGCACCCGTGCGGTCCAGCACGCGCAGCTCGAAGCCGGAAGCGTTGCCGAAACCGGGCACCGTCGGCGGCGGGAAGTATTCGATGGATGCGTCGGCGATGTTGCGCGTCCGCTGTTTCAGCGTTTCAATGATCTCGTTGACCGACTGTTCGCGGTCGCCCCAGGACTTGAGGTTGATCATCCCCATCCCGTAAGACGCGCCCGCTACTTCGTTCACGAGGCTGTACCCTGCGAGGGTGGACACCGATTCTACCGCATCCATTCCCGCGGCAGCGGCCTGCACGGAATCCAGCACTTTCTCGGTACGTTCCACCGTGGCGCCGTTAGGTGTGGTCACGTTCACGTAGATCATACCCTGGTCTTCCCCGGGAATGAATCCCCCCGGCAGAATGGCCGCCGCGCCCCAGGTGAGCACGAAGAACACGATGAGCATGATCAGCGTCAGCACCCGCTTTCCGGCGATGGCGCCCACGATGCGCTTGTATTTGTTCTCTGTTTTGTTATACCCGCGGTTGAACATATTGAAGAACCGTTGCAGCGGATTGGTGCGCATATGCCCGTGCGGATCGTGTTTCAACATGAGCGCGCAAAGCGCCGGCGTAAGCGTGAGCGCATTGATCCCCGAAATGATGATCGCGAAGGCGAGCGTAAGCGAAAACTGCCGGTAAAATACGCCCACCGGCCCGCTGAGGAACGCCACGGGAATAAATACCGCAGACATCACCAGCGTGATGGCGATCACCGCCCCGCTGATTTCCTTCATCGACGCCAGTGTTGCCTGAAGCGCAGGCAAATGTGTCTCGGTCATTTTCGCATGCACCGCTTCCACCACCACGATCGCATTGTCCACTACGATCCCGATCGACAATACCAGCGCGAAAAGCGTGAGCAGGTTGATGGAAAAGCCCATCAGCTGCATAAACGCCAGCGTACCGATCAGCGCCACCGGGATGGCCAGGATGGGGATCAGCGTAGAGCGCCAGTCCTGCAAAAACAGGAACACCACGATCCCTACCAGGATGAACGCTTCAAACAGTGTGCGCAACACTTCTGCGATAGACGCGTCGAGGAAGCGGGACACGTCGTAATTGAAGTTGTACGTCATGCCCGGCGGGAACGACGATGCCTTCAGCTCTTCCATCCGCAGTTTCACGTTCGTGATCACATCCTGCGCATTGGAGCCCGGCCGCTGTTTGAGCATGATCGAAGCGGAAGGTTTCCCGTCCGTTTTCGATACCATTCCGTACGTCAGCGCCCCGAATTCCACGTCCGCAATCTCTTTCAGCCGCAGCACCGACCCGTCGGGATTGGCGCGGATGATGATATCGGCATATTGATCCGGCTCGAAATATTTACCGGTATATCGAAGCACGTATTGCAGCAATTGCGCTTCCTTGTCGGAGCTTTCGCCGGTTTTACCCGGCGCTGCTTCGATGTTCTGACGGCGGATAGCCTGTACCACTTCATCGGCAGACACGTTGTAGGCCAGCATCCGGTCGGGTTGCAGCCATACGCGCATGGCGTATTCCTTGGCGCCCATGATCTCGGCAAAGCCCACCCCGTCGATACGCTTCAGTTCCTTCAGCACGTTAATATCGGCGAAGTTGTAGATGAAGTTCTCATCGAGCGTGGAGTCTTCGCTCATCACGTTGAGGTACAGCAGCATGGAGTTCACTTCCTTTTCGGTCGTAACCCCGGCTTTGATCACCTCTTCGGGCAGTTCGTCGATGATGGTAGACACGCGGTTCTGCACGTTCACGGCAGCCTGGTCCGGATCCGTTCCCACCTTGAAAAAAATGGTGATGAGCGTGGTACCGTTGTTGGAGGAAACAGACGTCATGTACGTCATGCCCGGAACGCCGTTGATGGCCCTTTCCAGGGGGATGGCCACGGCGTTGGCGCACACTTCGGCGTTGGCGCCGGTATATTTGGCCGTTACCGTAACGGATGGCGGCACGATATCGGGGAACTGGGTGACCGGCAACCCGAAAAGCGCCAGCAGCCCCAGTAATACTATAAACAAAGAGATCACCAGCGACAGCACAGGCCGCCTGATAAAAGTATCGAACATTACGTTTGGTTTCTGGTTACGATTCAATCTGTCTTACAAAGCCTTCACCTGGCCGGCAGCCACGAGTTTGGGGCTGATCTTCATGCCTTCCCGCAAATTGCGGATGCCTTCGAAAACGATCTTCTCGCCCGGCTTCAGCCCTGAATTCACGAGATAGGAATGCGAGATCCTTGCTCCCGGCTCGAATGCGCGCATCTTCACCGTATTGTCCGTATCCAGCACGTATACATAGTTTTTGTCTTGCATCTCGAACACTGCTTTCTGCGGGAGCAGCAGGCAGCTATCGATCCGGTTGGTGAGCGTCACTTTCCCGCTGGCGCCGTGTTTGAGCACCTGTTGCGGATTGGGGAAGCGCGCCCTGAAAGCGATAGACCCCGTATTTTCCTCGAACTCGCTTTCCACGGTTTCCACATGGCCGTCGTGATGATAATCCGAACCATCGGCCAGCACGAGCGATACGCCCCGGCGGGCATCGTTGCCGCTGCGGATGAACTCGAGGTATTCGGTTTCCGAAACATTGAAGTAAGCGTACACTTCATGGATGTCAGACACGGTGGTGAGTAGGTTCCCTTCGCTCACGAAGCTCCCTGTTTTGAGGGGGATCCGGTCGATGAACCCGTCGAACGGTGCGCGGATGCTCGTGTACGACAATTGTGTGGCCGCGTTGAACTCGGCGGAGCGGGCCTCTTCGATCCTGGCGTTGTACGCGGCGAGTTTGGCCTGGGCTACTTCCAGTTCGGAGGCGGAGATTACTTTTTTGGTGACGAGGATTTTTACGCGGTCCACCTCGAGGCTGGCGGCCTTGGCTTCGGCGATGGCGCTGCTGAGCGCGGCTTTGGCGCGGGCCAGTTCGGCACGGTGTTCTTCGTCGTTGAGGCTGAAGAGCAGTTGCCCTTTCTTCACCTGCTGGCCTTCGTCTACATAAATCTTATTGAGAAACCCGTTGATGCGGGCCCTTACGTCTACGTTGCGCACGGCCTGGATATCGGCCACGTAATGGCGGTGAAGTACGGTGTCCGTTTTTTCGAGTTTGAGGACAGGGAACGATTGCAGGTCGTTTTCTTTGTTGCCGGAATCTCCCTTGGTGACGCAGCCGGTCAAAGTCGCGGCTACAAGGGCAATAGCGATGCCTCCTGTTATCTGGTGCATAATAGGTAAAAAAGATTTATGGGGCCGGAGGAACGTACGTTTCCGGCCGCGTTTAGGAAAATGCAGAACTGTCGCCCATGACGGGCGCAGGTGTGATCAATGTCGTAAAGTCAGGGGAAGGGCCGGCTCAGAATAGCGTGTACCGGAAGAGGAAATTGTAATAAGCCGGGAGAAAGGCGTCTTGCTGGAGATACACGCCAGTCTTATTCTCCTCCATTTCCGGCCGGAATGTCTTGTCTGTCTGGTCCGGCGCCACCTGTTGGGTAAAATTGAACTGTTTGGAAGCAGCGTTAAGGTAATATCTTCCACGGCGGCGCGATTGCTTTGCCCGAACGCTGGCATCGTCGTCTTCCTGATTGTTGGTCAGGAAAACCGACGGCAATTCTACTTCGGGCTGCAGATCGATTTCGATCATGTGCATTTCAACGGGCATCACCCCGGCGTGCGCCGGAATAACGAATCCCGCCAAATGCTGGATACAAACAAGAAACAGTAAGAACAATATTTTTCTGTTGATCCTCATGAGTATGCGATACAATTCATCCAACTGCAAAAATATACAACGCGGTTGTAAATCCTATAAAAAGAGGATCAACGGTTGGGTTTTTAACAAAAAGTTAAAATGACCATATGTCTGAAACCCTCCACAGCAGCGAGTTTCACAACACATTGCAAATTCGTCCCGTATCAGGATGATTGGCATCGATAAATAGTACCATTGCTATTGCATGGAAGCTATGAATGCGGACAGGTACGGTGCGGTTTTGCTGTTGGGGGAAGCCGCCACGGCGGACGGCGGCCCTTCCGCAACGATGTTCCCTCCTTTCTCGCCCGCGCCCGGTCCCATATCGATCACCCAATCCGCCCCGGCGATCACCCGCATATCGTGCTCCACCACGATCACCGTATTCCCGGCCGCCACGAGCCTTTCCAGTTGCAGCATGAGCTTGTCGACGTCAGACGGGTGCAACCCGGTGGTGGGCTCGTCCAGCACATACAGCGTATTTCCCTTACCCGTGCGCTGCAATTCCGTCGCCAGTTTGATGCGCTGCGCCTCACCTCCGGAAAGTTCCGTTGCCGGCTGGCCCAGCCGCAAATATCCCAGTCCCACATCGCGGAGCACACCCAGCGGCCGCTGCACGCTTTCGTCACCGGCAAAAAACGCATGCGCCTGGTCAACCGTAAGCCCCAGCACTTCGGCGATGTTTTTGTCGCGGTAGGTCACTTCCAGCGTTTTTTCATTGTACCGCGCGCCGTGGCAGGTGGGACAAGGCGAATAGACGCTGGGCAAAAACAGCAGTTCTACCATCACGAACCCTTCACCTTCGCAGGTTTTGCAGCGGCCTTTGGCCACGTTGAAGGAGAAGCGGCCGGCGTCGTATTTGCGGCTGCGCGCCATGGGGGTTTCGGCGAATATCTTCCTGACATGATCGAACAGTCCGGTATACGTGGCCAGGTTGGAGCGCGGCGTCCGCCCGATCGGCGCCTGGTTCACCTGCACGAGCCGGGCAATGTGTTCCATACCGGAGGCGATCTGACCGTCGGCCGAACCTTGCGCCTGCGGCGTTTCTTCGTGCTCCGCATCCGGCGCGTGGCCCAATGCGCCCGCCACCAGCTCCACGAGCGCCTGGCTTACGAGGCTCGACTTCCCCGAACCGGAAATCCCCGTCACCGCAGTGAGCAGGCCGAGTGGAAAGGCCGCATCGAGGCCATGGAGGTTATTGCGGGAGATGCCTTTGAGCTGCAGCCAGTCCTTCGGTGAATAATCCGGTCTTTCGGGGATAGACTGCCGGCCGAAGAGGTAATTCCGCGTCACGGAGCCTTGTACGCTTTCGAGCCCCTGGGGATCGCCGCTGTAGAGGATTTCTCCGCCATTGGTACCCGCGGCCGGGCCTACGTCCACGATCCAGTCGGCCTCGCGGATGACATCCGTCTCGTGCTCCACCACGAAAAGCGTGTTCCCGGAGGCTTTGAGGCCCTTCAACGCGCGCAGGAGCGCCTCCGTGTCTGCCGGGTGTAATCCGGCGGAAGGCTCATCCAGCACGTAAACCACGCCGAAAAGATTACTCCTCACCTGCGTGGCCAGGCGCAGGCGCTGTAATTCTCCGGGAGACAGCGTAGGCGTGCTGCGGTCGGGCGTCAGGTAGCCCAGCCCCAGGTCGAGCAACACCTGCAGGCGGGCGCAAATATCTGCCGTGATGCGCTGTGCCACGATGTTGCGCTCCGGGTGCGCGGGATCGGCCTTCTTTTTATTATTTGCGAACGGCGCGAGCGTTTCCGCAAGCTTTTCGAGTGAAAGATGGGCGATTTCTGCGATATCGCGCCCTGCGAACTTTACCGACAGCGATTCCTTACGGAGGCGTTTGCCTTTGCAGGTAGGGCATGGCGCGCTTACCATGTATTGCTGCACGCGTTTTTTCATCATCGCGCTTTGCGTGTTGGAAAATGTATGCAGCAGGTAGCGCCTCGCGCCACTGAAAGTACCCATGTAACTGGGCTCCATTTTCTGTTTAACCGCCAGTTTCGTTTCTTCCGGCGTAAATCCGGCGTATACGGGCGCTGTGGGCTGCTCTTCGGTGAAGAGGATCCAGTCGCGGGTCTTTTGGGGAAGGTCTTTCCAGGGCTTGTCGACATCGTACCCCAATGTTACGAGGATATCGCGCAGATTTTGGCCATACCAGGCCTGCGGCCATGCGGCGATGGCGCGTTCGCGGATCGTGAGCGAGGGATCGGGGACCATGGAGGCTTCGGTGGCGTCGTAAGTCATGCCCATGCCGTGGCAGGTGGGGCAAGCGCCTTCGGGGGAGTTGGGGGAAAAAGCTTCCGCGTGAATGATGGGCTGGTTGCGGGGGTATTCCCCTGCACGGGAGTAGAGCATGCGGAGCAGGTTGCCGAGAGTGGTGACGCTGCCGACCGACGAGCGTGTGGTGGGCGCGCCGCGCTGTTGCTGGAGGGCTACCGCGGGCGGCAGGCCGTCGATTTCATCTACGTCGGGAACGGACAGCTGGTGAAAGAGCCGCCTGGCGTAGGGCGACACAGATTCGAGATATCGCCTTTGCGCCTCGGCGTACAGCGTGCCGAACGCCAGGGAAGATTTCCCCGAACCCGAAACGCCGGTGAATACCACGAGCGCATCCCGCGGGATATCGAGGTCTACGTTTTTGAGGTTGTGTTCCCTTGCGCCGCGGACGGTCACGAATCCGGGTTTCGGTGTATGATGATGAGCCATATCTGAATGTATTCACCGCAAAAATACGAACGGGCCGGGAGATCGTCCCGGCCCGTTCAATTTTATCGGCTAATTCAGTTGTGACTGCTGCAATCGCTGTGTGGCGACAATGATGCGCATCATCCGGTATTCCGGTATTTCCAGCAGTTCCGACAACTGTTTCACGTCTTCGACAGAAACACTGCCGATGTCCGTAAACCATTCGCGCAGCTGCGATTCCGAAATATGGGTGTCGCGGCTGAGCTCATGCAGCGGAACTGCAAGGTATAACTCCTGATACGTCGTGATTTTGTTTTCCCAGATTAGGTTGCGGATAATGGTATACTGCTCGTGTATCATAAGGTTCAGCGTTGTGTTGTTCGTTAAATAACAAATAGTAGGCCTGAATGTTGGGGTGAATATTTAAGTATTTGAAAATTAACCGGTTAACTTTTTCACAATAGACATTTTGACAGCGCCCCAGGTGGGAAATTTCGTCCACACTGTAGCTATTGAAATAAAAATAGATAATCTTTTTTGCAAAACATAGGCCTTGTTTTCCGAGGTGCGGAAATAGTTTCCCACAAATAAAAAAAGACCGGCGAAACGTGCGTCCGCCGGTCTTCCTGGTTGTTTCTCATCCCTCAAATCCTTACCGGATCAAGGTTCCATCCAAACGAGATGTACCTGTTTGGCCTGGTGGATATCGAGGCGAAGGGTCACAAAAATATTCTGGTCTTCGTTGAAGTCCGAAATGGGCGTCAGTGCCAGGCGATGGTCTTTTCGGCCGGTGCTTTCACCAAAAAGGAACGTCCGGACAGGGATCATTTCTTTTTCCAGAGGGAAGTAGAACGCATCGCAGGCTTTGAGACCTTTTACCTGTTGGGGGTCCTTCCCTTTCTCGATGCGTTTGTCATTCTCCTCCACGTCGTTGTACAGCACGAATTCCTTGCCTTTTGAGCGCAGCAGCGTAAAGGTTTTGTACTGGTCGCCGTCGTTCAGCATCACGGCGCGGCCTTCGCGCTGGCGGTGATAGAAGGTGGGCGGGTGGGCAGACCACATATGATGGTCCTTGGGCAGATACCAATTATTGGCCAGCTTGCGATCGGCCGTGAAGTGCATCAGGCCGAGGTGTTCTACGATGGTGAAGGTCCTGCTACTGGACCTGGAGACGCCGAAGGAAGCACCCGTTCCGCCCACGCCGGGCATGCTGGTGGAAGTATGTGTAACCTGGCGGATTTCCTCCAGGGCAATGGTGTAGCTGCCGTCTTTATAAACGAACATATTCACAGGCGTGCCGGTGAATTTCTCCCTTCGTCCGAAAACGGCCGTGGCCTTGTTCTGGATGGCGATGGGATAGATTTCGTCGTGTACCTTGGCGGTCAGATTGGCGGGGTCCATATGGAAGAGCCAGAGCTCGCCGCGGCCGTCGCTGTTTTTATAGGGCGCGAATGCGAGGAGCATGATCTTGTTGGTAGTGGCGTTGTAGCGCAGCATGCCTTTCTTGAGGTCCTGATCGTGAGTGAACTTCAGCTCCGTCAATTTCATATCAGCATCTCCCGCCTTCAGTTCAGCCATGATTACCGTGTTCTCCTTTCCGCCGCTGGCGCGGGTATTGCGCGCATAACCCAGGCAATAGACCGTATTGCCTACGAAGGTCATGTCCATATAATTGATATACTTGTACTTTTCTTTCGGTGATTTATAGAATGCACGGGCCAGCTCTTTATGATCGCCGTCGTATATCACCAATTCCAGGCGTTTGCTACGGTCGCTTTCGAAGCTGTTGAACAGGGCTACGGCGTACTGATCGCTGTTCGGGTCTTTTTCCGAGTAGAAATCCGGCATCGCAACACCTCCGAAAGCCATGGCATAACCATGCCCCATGTTCATCTTCTTCAGTTCACCGATGGTTTCCTCATTAACAATACTGCCGTTCACACCATTTACCACGAGCCGGTGCAGCACGGGCGCTTTGTCCTGAACTTCGCGGACGAGGAACACCACGTTCCCTTTGATCTCGAACATGGCTTCCACATTACCGGCTTTCAGCCTGCCGAATTTGGGCCGGATGTTTTTGGCGACCTTCTGTTTATGTTTTTCGTCGTAAATCTTGATGTCGATCCCTTTTTTGAGATCGATGACGGCCAGCACGGTGTAGCCATTCTTCATCTGGATAATGCGGGCGAATCCGTCTTCCGGCTCCTGGAACGATTTACTGGTGGCTATTTCCCGGAATTGCGGGTAAGCTGCCAATTGCACCAGCAAAAGCAGGCTGGTTAAGATACATTTCATATGTAAGGGATTATTTGTTGAACATTCATTTGGGCCAAACGTTCCGCAAAGATAATCAGCAACTTCCAATCTGAAAGAAACTTTCGTGTGAGGCGCCGCCGCGGGCATTTCGCGGAATGACCGGCCGCCGCCGCGCAACCTCGGGGGCCCATCCCCTGATACGGCAAACCAAACTTATCGAGTTAATCTACCGCCAAAGGGAAGTCAGCTCCTCCATCAGGTCAGGGGCTTTACGGTGATGGAGGTTTCCGGCATTTTGTCCTGCCCAAACGGCGGAGTATTCCAGTTGACCGGATTCGAGTGCCGTTTGGCGAACGGGCGCCATCAATTGGGATTGTAAGGGAAAAGGCGCCAGCTCGTGTTCCATGCCGGCAAAGCGCGCAGGCAGTTGTGTGCGCACCGCGCGGGCCAGGCGCCCCGTGTACGCGCGCGTCAACTCCGTATACTGTGCGGCCGGTGAAAACAACCTGTCGCGATACGCGGCCGAAGCTCCGGATTCTTCACAGGCCAGGAAAGCCGTCCCCACCTGAACGGCCGCCGCTCCCAGCCGCAGGGCCGCTTCCACGCCCGCCGCGTCTGCGATGCCGCCCGCCGCCACAATGGGTTTGCGCACCTTCCAGCGCAACTTTTGGACAAGTGCGAACGTTCCATGCAGCGAATCCTCCGCTTTTTCCAGGAAACTGGGCCGGTGCCCGCCCGCCTCGAAGCCCGCCGCCACGATCACATCCACACCCGCCGCTTCCAGCGCCAGGGCTTCATCGAGCGTAGTGGCCGCACCGGCCGTTACGATCCCCTGCCGGCGGCATTCCCGCAAAATAGCTTCGTCCGGTATGCCGAAAACGAAACTGAAAACCGCAGGTTTTACGGCCAGCATGGCCTCCGCCTGGAGTGCGAATTTACTTTCGATGGTAATTTTTGGGGAAGGAACGGGAATTCCCAGTTCATCGAACACGGGGCGGAACAAAGATTTCACCATATCGAACGCCGCTTCCGTATAGTTCTCCAGTGCGGGATCGATGTCGGACACCCAGAGGTTGAGGTTCCAGGGCCCGGCGGTCAGTTGCCCCACCCGTGCACCCAATTCGCGGATCTCTGCCGGTTGCAGGGTATAAGCCCCGTACCCGCCAAGCCCGCCTGCGTTCGTTACGGCGGCCACCAACGCAGGCGTGGATAGTCCCGCGCCCATGGGGCCCTGGAATACGGGGTACCTGATCCCCAACATATCGGTAATGGTATTTGGTCGCATAGAAACCGTTTAGCCCGCCAAGTTAGGCCCCTTTCCCCAACTTGCATGTGACGGAAATCACGAATTCGCCCACGCGAAGTTTCGTTGCGGCGGATTGCGTACTTTTGTACAAATCTCGCCCCATGAAAGATGTTTTTTCAGAACAGTCCGGGGATTATGTCAAATTCCGGCCCCATTACCCCGACGAACTCTTTCAATTCCTCCTGTCCATCGTACCCGGAACGGAAAGTGCCTGGGATTGCGGTACGGGTAACGGACAGGTCGCGGAAAAACTCGCGGCCGATTTCCGCCATGTAGCGGCGACAGACATCAGTCGCCAGCAGCTCGACAAGGCCCGGCCACACCCCAACATCCGCTATACGTTGCAGCCAGCCGAAAGAACGGATTTCCCGGACGGCTCGTTCGACCTGGTGACCGTGGCGCAAGCCATCCACTGGTTCGATTTCGAAGCGTTTTACCGCGAAGTGAACCGCACGCTGAAACCCGGCGGCATCCTGGCCGTGATGGGGTATGGATTGCTGCATATCACGCCGGAGATCGATGCGGTGATCCGCAGGTTGTATGTGGATGTGTTGGGCCAATACTGGGACCGCGAGCGGAAATACGTCGATGAAAACTACATGACCATCCCATTCCCCTATCCTGCCTTCCCGACGCCATATTTCGCACATACGGAAACCTGGAGCTGGGGGCACCTGGCCGGATATCTCTCCACCTGGTCTGCCGTACAACATTACATGAAAGCAGAACAGCACGATCCCGTGGCACTCATTTCCACCGATCTGAAAGCCGCATGGGGCGAGCCCGCCGAGCGGGAAGTGCATTTCCCCATCCTGCTGCGCATCGGGAAAGTTTGATCCCGGAAAGCGTTGCGTATCCTGAACGGCACTGACACTGCAACCTACCCCCATGCGCCAACGATTTTTATTTTATCCATTCGTCGAGCGGCGGCACCTGTTTATATGACAAGCGGCCGGATAGTGCGGGCTTACCTTTGCGACGTCGTTACATTTTCCCGATGCGCGCGCTCCTTCCCGCCAACGCTTATTCCGCGCTCGTTCAGCAGCAGGAATGGGAAGACGGACCGTTCGAAAACCGGAAGTATGATGCGAACGAAAACATCGAAACACGACAGGCGCCAGCCGTGCCAGTTCCGCCATCGAGCGGGATTTTCTGCATAACGGGGATTTGTTGTGCCTGGAACGTTTGACGATCAGAGCGGTTCTTCGCGCAGGCGCTCATCGGTGTAGGTGATTTCCGTACGGCCGTGGGGTTTGGGAACACCGTTTTCGTCTACGCTGACGAACACGATCTTATCGATAGTGAGGATGGATTTATGGGTGATTTTGTTGCGGACTTCACAGGTGAGCGTGATGGACGTTCGCCCGAAATGCGTGGCTTTGATACCGAGTTCCACGATATCTCCCTGGCGGGCGGAGTTGATGAAATTGATTTCGGACATGTATTTGGTGACGCACCGGTTGGTGCCGAGTTGGATGATGGCATAGATGGCGGCTTCTTCATCGATCCATCGGAGGAGGCTGCCGCCGAAGAGGGTGCCGTGGGCGTTGAGGTCTTCCGGTTTCACCCATTTCCTGGTATAAAAATTCATGTACGCTCCGGTTTTGGCGCGAAATTAGTTAAAATCGTGCGGATTCCTGCCGCTTCACCTATTCCCTTCTTCAGTTAGGCATCCCAATGTACAGCGGCTTCTGCATTTATAATGTGCCTCGTTATCCTGTACGGACCATTCCGGCCCGGGGTTCGTCCCTTTGTCCCAGATTTATGCATTTCATCACACATTTTACGTTTTACGTAAATTTATTTTTGTTTAATGAAAATACAGCTTTACCTTCATGTTATAATCAAACCTCTACCTCGTTATGTATACCTTCCTCAAAGCGGCATGGCGGAATTTACGGCAAACGGGTTCCGTCGTGGAGAGCTCGCCGGCGCTGACGGCGCGGATGACCGACATCATCCAGTTCCAGAAACCCTTATCCATTGTGGAATTGGGAGCAGGCACGGGCGTCATGACCAGGCATTTGCTTGGCCGCATGAGCCCCGCTTCCACCCTTGCTTCCTTTGAAATAAACCCGGAATTGTACCGCATCCTGTCGGCCGTCAAAGACCGGCGCGCATCTCACCACAATGCCGACGTACTGCGCCTTCCGGCGTATATCCCCGATGATTCGGCCGACTACATCCTCAGCGGCATCCCGCTCGCCAACCTCGACGCCGGCACCAAATCCCAACTGCTCGAGCGTTGCCACAAGGCGCTCAAGCCCGGGGGGTTCTTCATCCAGTTCCAGTATTCCCTGAAAGATATTACCGCCATCCGCCAGCGGTTTCCCGCGGTTTGCTACGGTTTCACACTGCTTAACATCCCACCCGCATTCATTTACTATGCCCAGAAATGACACTTCCGCAACCGGCCGCATGCTCCGGATCATCAAGGTATCGGTACTGCTGGCCGCTATTGCGCTGTATGTGGTATTTGCGCAACGCTTCTCTACCGAAGACCTCACGGCATTCGTGGGGCGCTATCCCGGATGGACGGTCGCCGTGTTCTTCGCCATTTGCGTGGCGCGCGGCGTGGCCCTCATTCCCGGAACGCCGTTCCTGGCAGCGGGCATCCTCCTGTTCCGCAACGAGCCCTGGCTACTGCTGGGCGTGTTCCTGGCGTCTATCGCCGTGGTGTCGTGGATGTTATACCACCTCTCGGGCTGGCTGGGCCTGGCGGCGTGGTTCGAAAAGCATTATCCCGAAAAAACGGAGCGCATGCGGCTGCGGCTGCAGGGGCCGTACGGCCAGTGGTTCGTAGCCTTATGGGCCTTTGCGCCGGTTGCCCCTACCGACCTGGTTTGCTATGTGGCCGGTACGTTGAAAATCCCCCTGCGGAAATTCCTCCCTGCCCTGCTGGCCGGTGAGGCGGTGATCTGCACTTTGTATATCTTTATCTTACGTAACATCTGATTCCATCCTGTATGCGCTACACACCTCCTGTATCCCGCAACCGTTTCTTCCACGCCATGCGCTGGATCGTGAACATTTGCTGGTACCTCAATTTCGTTTTGGCCGCCATCGGGCTTTGCTACCTGGCGGCGTCTATGTTTGGCGGAACGAAATTCAATTTCAGCGCCATCGTGCGCTTGAACACCCCGCTTTCCGTAATCGGGGTGCCCGGCGGCGAAATGGAAACGCAGGACGTGCAACTGAAGATGTTCCTTCCGGTCAATAATCTTTACCGGGTTTATTCCTTCGTGTTTTTCTTCCTGTTTGAATTCCTCGTCATTGCCGCCATTTACAACCTTCGCCTTGTTTTCCGTTCGCTGAACCGGCAAAGCCCCTTCACCGGCGAATCCATCCGCCGGCTCCGGTATATCGCACTTTTCATCGGCCTGCTGGCACCATATAACTTCCTGCTGAGCGTTGCCCAGGCGGAGGTCGCAAACGCCTACATCCCCGCGGCGGAGCGCAACTTCCACATGAATTGGAATTTTGGTTTACCTTACATCGCTGTTGCGGCGATCATCTACATCATGGTAGATATTTTCCGTTACGGAATGCAACTGCAACAGGAAAACGAAGCTTTTGTATAATGGCGATCATTGTTAATCTGGACGTGGAAATGGCGAAAAACAAGATCTCGTTGAAAGATCTTGCGGCGCGGATCGATATTTCCGTCACCAACCTCAGCTTGCTCAAAACCGGCAAGGTGAAAGGCATCCGCTTCGAAACCCTCGAAGCCCTTTGCCGCGAGTTGAACTGTAAACCGGGAGATATTCTCGATTATTCGGCCGGCGAAGAATAACCGCGCTTGTCATAAAACAGCAAAGGCCGCCTCATCGGGCATCAAAACCATGCATCATGAAAGCAATATTTGCCGCGATCATCTTCACTTTCACCATACACTCCGCCGCAAAAGCCCAGGCAGATGCGGCCAATGGCGTGTGGCTCAACGAAGAGAAAGACGCGAAAGTCCAGATATATAAAAACGGCGGCAAATACTTCGGCAAACTCATCTGGATGGCCCACCCGCTGGAGGCCGACGGCAAAACACCGCGCCGCGATGCCAAGAACACCAATTCGTCCCTCCGCGGCCGACCGCTGCAGGGCCTGGTGATCCTCACCGGTTTCGAATATGACGCAGACGACCAGGAATGGGAAGACGGAAAGATCTACGACCCCAAAAGCGGCAAAACCTACAGCAGCAAAATGAAAATCAAAGGCAATACGCTGGATATCCGCGGATACGTCGGCGCCCCGCTCTTCGGCCGCACCACCGTCTGGACGCGCGCCGAATAAAAAATCCGCAGCAGTACTGCGGATTTTCCATTTCAACACAAGCATACTTAGCGGTAATACGCTGCCATCTGCGGCGGGCTCGCCGGTTGCGGCACCACGTTCTGCGCCGGCTTCACGGATTGCAGGTACGTGAAGACCGCTTTCAGGCCATCATTTGCCAGGCCGGGCATTTGCGGCCTGGGCGGCGGCGGGTCCGCATACGCGCCTCCAACGGATCAATCGCTGTTCTTGTCGATGCTGAATCCGTTGTTTTCTTCGTCTTCCGAGCCGATGTCCTCCGCTTCGTCGTCGTCTTCACTGCCGGGAACGTCGAGTGCATCGTCTTCATTGAGCGGGTCGCCGTCGTCGTCCGTATCGTCGGGGAGGGCCTCGTGCAGGTGTCGTTCGTCTTCATAATCCGGGTCCGAGCTGGCGGCATCATCCAGGAGGCGGCGTTCCTGGTCGGTAACGTTATCGTCACCATCCAGGTCCAGATCGTCATCCGTTTCTTCTTCCTCGTCGGCGGGAGACGTGGCAGTGTCGGCCGAATCCCCTGTTGGGAGCACGTGGATATGTTCCTGCCCGGGAATATATTTTACTTCCGGGAGTTCCATACTGGTTTCTTCGGACGGCGGCAGCTGATCGTCCAGGTTTCTATCGGGGATGCCGGGTTGCTTTTTCATGGTGTTCGTTTCAGAAAATGCCGAAATAACCATGCCACGGAAGAACAGCCGTAAGATGCGGCGGGTTATGTAGCGGGTTTGCCACGATCGGTTCCCCGCTTTGCCGGAATTCCACAACTCAACCCCTTCATCCGGCGATTCGTGGATAAATCGGCGGCGCGCCGGGCCCGTGGGGCGACTTTTGCCGTAAATCATTCCGATCATGAAACTGACCAGCTTCATCCTCATGATACAACTGCTGACCACCACGGCGCTCCACGCGGCCGAATTCAGGCTGGTGAAGCAATCCGGCGACGTTTTCCTGTACGAGCGCTGGATAGGCGAAGGCGATGCTGCCGTTCGCGAGCTGAAGGCCGTATTTCTCGTGAAGGCGAGCGCGCCTTCGATCATCAGTCTCCTGCGCGATCCACAGCGCGGCCCCGGCTGGAACCCTTCCGCCCGGGAGTACAAGGTGCTGCCTGCGCCCGAGCCCGGCAAATGGATCAATTACATCCGCTATGCCATTCCCTGGCCGTTCGAAGACCAGGACTGCTGCCTTTCCTTCCATGTAGAAAGCGCGCTGGAGGTCCGCTTCGAAAGCACCCAGCACCCGGCGTTCCCGCCTGAAGAAGGCCGAACCCGGCTCACCGGCGTGCGCGGGAGATGGCTGCTGGAGCCGCGGAATTCGGGGTTCGTGCAGGTGCAATATTTCATTACCACCAACCGCAACCGGAAACTGCCGCGCTGGGCGTCTGACCCCATCGTGCACAACAATCTCGTCAAAACCATGACACAATTCAAACACCTCGCAGAACAATGACCTACACTTTGATTACCGGCGCCAGCGCCGGATTGGGAAAGGCTTTCGCCATACAATGCGCGCGGATGGGCATGAACCTCGTGCTCATCGCGCTACCCGGCGGCCAGGCGCATTCGCTGGCGCGCCATATCATGGAAGAATACCCGGTAGACGTGCGCGCTTTCGAATTCGACCTCACGGATGTGGACCAATTGCAATATCACCTGCCTGCCATCGTAGATGCCTGCCCGGTCGATTTCCTCATCAACAACGCCGGTGTCGGCGGAACGGCTCCCATGGCGGAAACGCCGTTGGAGAACATCGACCGGATCATCCAGCTGAACGTGCGGGGAACGGCGCTGCTCACGCGGATCATGATCCCGCACCTGCTGGAACACACACGTAGCTATATCCTGAACATCTCCAGCATGGCGGCTTTCACGCCGATCGCGTACAAAACGGTGTACCCGGCATCGAAAGCCTTTATTACCTCCTTTTCGCTCGGGCTGCGGGAAGAGTTTGCGGGAACGGGGCTTTCGGTGAGCGTGGCCTGCCCCGGCCCGATCCTCACCAATTCCGGGACGGCGCGGCGGATCATCGGTCAGGGGCTGAAAGCCAGGCTGGGCCTGCTGCCTACGCACGAGATCGCGAAAGTGGCGATAAGGCTCACGCTTGCGGGGCAACCGGTCATCATCCCCGGCGTCGCGAACAGGATCAGTCATTTCCTCATGCAGCTGATGCCCGGCAACCTGCGCCTGCGGATCATTTCAAGGGAAGTAAAAAAAGAAATGCAATTCAGCATATGAGCAAAATCCTCATCACCGGCGCCACCGGGCTCCTGGGCGCCAACCTCACCCGCGAGCTGTACCGGCTGGGGCACGACATCCGCCTGCTGGTACGCCCCTCCGCCAACCTGCGCACCCTGGCCGACATCCCCGCAGAATTGTTCCACGGCGACGTAGGCGACCCGCAGGCCGTTCAGCTGGCCGTTGCGGGATGCGAATTCGTCGTCCACGCCGCCAGTATTACCGACCAATGGGGCATTTCCTTCGAAGATTACGAACGCGTCAATTTCACCGGCACCGTACACATTGCAGAAGCCTGCCGCCGACACGGCGTGAAAAAACTTGTATACGTGAGCACGGCCAACACCCTCGGCCACGGCACCAAAAACGAACCGGGGAACGAACTGGCGGGGTTCTCGCTGTTCTCCGCCGGCTCGGGGTACATCAACAGCAAATACCTCGCGCAGCAATATGTGCTGGAACAGGTCGAAAAGCATGGATTGCCCGCCGTGGTCGTGAACCCGACGTTCATCATCGGCCCGCACGACGTACGCCCCAGCAGCGGCAAATTATTGCTGCACGGCGTGCGGTCGCGCTTCGTATGGTGCCCGCCGGGCGGGAAGAATTTCGTGCATGTGGGCGACGTGTGCCGCGGCATCGCCCTGGCGATCGAGAAAGGTAAATCGGGCGATTGTTACCTGCTGGCCGGCGAGAATCACAGCTACCGTGAGTTTTTCCGCATCGTGAGCCGCACCATCGGCCGGAAGCGGCTGCTGTTCACGATCCCCGCATGGGTGTTAAAGGCGGGCGGACTGGCGGGCTCGCTGGCCGGGCAATTCACCGGCCGCCGGCCGAAGCTCAATTATACGACAGCGAGGCTCCTTTGCCTGGGGAACTATTACTCCGGCCGCAAGTCTGAACGCGACCTCGGCATGCGGTACCTTTCCACCGAAACGGCCGTGGCCGACGCCTGCGCCTGGTTGAAGGAAAATGACTATTTTTAACCTGACGGCAACACATGGAAGTAAATTCGTTCGACAAATATTTTTCCAGCAGATACACCCGCCTGTTCGTACGGGTCGTGATCCTGTACCTCATCTCCACCATCTTCAAATCTTTCGACCAATCCTTCATCGCCGACCTCAGCGTTTTCAACCTCCGCGGCCACATGTTCAGCATCGTATACGTGTTATATGGGCTGCTGGCATGGGAAGGCGCTATCATGGTGGCGAAATGGGCCGCACCGCGGTTCACCCAGAAGAAGTTTTTCCTCCTCGCCGGATACCTGCTCACATACGGCGTGGTGGCGTCGTATATTTTCGGGTTGACGTATGCCGTGTTCGACATCGTTTTCTTCCACCGCTATGAAGCCTGGGAAAGCGTCAGCCATTTCAGCTGGGACCTCATTTTCGGCACCTGGATCTTTTACCTGCTCCTGCTCACCGTTAACGGGATCATGTATTATTACAAAGCCTGGAAAGAAAACCAGTTGCAGACCGAGCGCCTCATGCGCGAGAACATCCAGGCGAAATACGATGCACTTCGCAACCAGATCGATCCGCATTTCTTTTTCAATTCGCTCAGCGTACTGACGAACCTGGTATATAAAAGTCCTGATTTGGCGGCCGATTACATCACCCAGCTGGCAAAAACCTACCGTTACATCCTCGACAAAAAATTCGAGAACCTCGTGCCCATCCGCACCGAACTGGATTTCCTGGAGTCCTATCTTTTCCTCATCCGAATCCGCCACCAGAACAGCATCCG
Source organism: Chitinophaga rhizosphaerae (assembly GCF_003958645.1). GTDB lineage: Bacteria > Bacteroidota > Bacteroidia > Chitinophagales > Chitinophagaceae > Chitinophaga > Chitinophaga rhizosphaerae. The sequence continues at coordinate 174,079 of NZ_RXLO01000001.1, read as the reverse complement.
GTTTCATGCGGAAATAGACGATTCCGTGAAACTGAAAGGCCTCATCCCGCCGGCTACGCTGCAATTGCTCGTGGAGAACGCCATCAAGCACAACCGTTTTTCCGCGAACGATCCGTTGCTGATCGAAGTGAAAAGCAAGGGCGATTCGCTGGTGATCACCAACCAGCTGCGGGCGAGGTTGCATCCCGAAACGCCCTCCGGCATCGGGCTGGAAAATATTCATAAACGATACGAACTGGCCATTGGAAAAGGGATCGAAGTGATCCCTTCACCGGATACGTTCACCGTCAAAATACCGGTCATTCTCTCATGAAAGTAACCATATTCGAAGACGAGATCCATAATGCGGAAAGGCTCACGCAACTGTTGCGCCAATGCCGCGCCGATATAGAGATCGTGGGCGTGATCGCCTCCGTGGCCGAAGGCCTCCAGTGGATGAAGGAAGAACACCCCGCGGATCTGATGTTCATGGACATACAGCTGTCTGACGGCAACTGTTTCGAAATGTTCAACCAGGCCCAGGTAGTGACGCCCATCATCTTCACCACCGCGTACGACGGCTTTGCGCTCCAGGCGTTCAAGGTGAACAGTATCGATTACCTCATGAAGCCGATCGACCAGAAGGAATTGCAGCAGGCGCTGGACAAATTCGAGCAGTTCAGGCCCGCGCAGCCTTACCGGTTAGACATTGCAGGCATTGCCGAAGAATTCCTCCGCCGCGATCATGCCCGGTTCATCGGCCGGCTCAATAACCAGCTGATTTATGTGAAGGCGAAAGATATCGCCTGGTTGCAGTTTACCAAGGGCGTAACCTGGGCCGTTACGTTCGAAGGCCAGCGCCTCCCGCTCGATTATTCGCTCGACCAGATGGAGAAACTTCTCGACCGGCACCAGTTTTTCCGGATCAACCGGCAATACATCGTGCAGATCGACGGGATCAAAAAGATCATGACCTACTACAATAGCCGCTTCATTCTGCAACTGGAGCCGGCTGCGGCCGAAGACGTGATCATCAGCCGCGAGCGGGTGAACGATTTCAAGAATTGGCTGGAAGGGCGCCTGCCTTCCGGCGTTTAGAAGTTTTTTTCCTGGATTTTATCGTGATACGGCAGGTACATCGGTAATGCCGCCGAACCGTACCAGCGGAGGCAATCCGCCGCCAGGAGCCCTCCCGCCACGGCTGGATCGGTTTGTAGGAGCGCCTCCGCTTCCTCAACTGTAGGAACATTGAGGATGAAGATTCCCCGCCAATTGCGGTCGTTTTTCGCGAGCGGCCCGGCCACGGCCAGTTTCCCGCTTTTGGCCAGGCGGCCGATATTTTCCATATGCCCGCGGAAAAGGGCCGCTACCGTGTCTTTGTTATCGGCGGGCCGGGGGCCGGTCTTCAATATTACCAGAACATAATATTTCATGCCGTAGGCATCGGCGCCGAGGGAATCGGCCAGGGGCTTATTGTAGCCGGGGTTGGCCGTTTGCGCGTGGAGGGAAATGGCAGACAGGGCCATTAACGCAGTGATAACGAGCAGCTTCATACAGGTTGTTTCCGCGAATGTAGGGAATTCCGCACCACCAGGGATTATTAAAAAATCACCGGCCAGCGCCCGGAAGCCGAGCTGGCGGAAGTAGCCGCCTGAAAGCCGGCAACGACCGGGCAGAGCGGCGTGGTAAGTGATTGCTGATTTAAGCGGAAACCCAGCAACTTGAAACGGGGCACACCCCTGCCCCATTGCTCATTTGTACAAGTTTGAAAGCTGGCTATAAAAACCGCCACCATAACGCGTGGTCCGCCATACCTGCGATTCACCGCGGCTGGCACCGCCGATGATCTGGTAATCGGTACTGAAAAATATTGAACACAAGTCACCTTGAAATCTGACAGGCTGCTACAAAAGAAAACCGGCGAGCTTTCGCCCGACCGGTCCCTTTACCAATTCAACGTTAATGAACTATTTTGATAAGGTAAATGCAGGTAGTTGGATCAGTGCACCGCCCTGTTTGGCGGACTCATGCGCCAGGATGCCCACACAAGTGATATTGGCCGATTGCACCGCGTTGGGATAAGGCTGCGCCCCGGTTTTGAGGGCATGCAGGAACGCGTGCACCAGGTGCGGATGCGAACCGCCGTGGCCACCACCCTGTATAAACGACAGGTGCTGGTGATCGTCCGCATCATAAACGCCTTGTCGTGTAAATGCTTGTATCTCCGCGGGCAGCAGGTGGGCGAAATCAGGGCACTCCGTTTCCTCCGGGATTTCCGGCTCGGGGCGTTTGGCGGTATGCACTACCAGGGGCTCCCCTTCGATCAGCGGCCATTCCACCGACTTTTTCGACCCGTATACTTCGAAGCTCTCGCGGTACTGGCGCGCCACATCGAACAGCGAACGGTAAATATGCGCGCCGACATCGCTGTCCCGGAATTTGATATGGGTCGTCTCCACCGCATACGGCGATCCGTAAAAACCATGCATCTCCTCCCGGATGGTACCGGAGCCGAAGCAGGACACATATTCCGCTTCGCTGCGCATCAATCCCAACACCGGCCCTACGCAATGGGTGGCATAATACATCGGCGGCAGGCCCGGCCAGTAGCCCGGCCATCCGTCCATATCCTGCTGGTGGCTGGCTTTCAGGAACTGTACTTTCCCCAGTTCGCCCTTATCGTATAACGCCTTCATGAATAGGAACTCCCGCGCATACACGACGGTTTCCATCATCATATAAGTCAGGTTCTTTTCACGGCTCAGCGCCACGATCTCTTCGCACTCTTCCACCGAGGTGGCCATCGGCACCGTGCAGGCAACGTGCTTGCCGGCGCGGAGGGCTTTGATGGACTGCTGGCCATGGTCGGGGATGGGCGTATTGATGTGGACCGCGTCGAGATTCGGGTCGAGCAGCATTTCGTCGAAATCGGTATACCGGTTTTCGATATGAAAGGCGTCACCGATCTCGTCCAGCTTGGCGCGGGTGCGCTGGCATATGGCCGCCAGTTTCGCGTCCGGATGTTTCAGATAGATGGGAATGAACTCGGCGCCGAACCCCAGTCCGGCGATGGCTACGTTGATAGGTCGGTTATACATGGCTCAGTGTTTGAAAAGTTGTTGTAAAAAGCGGATGCCTTCCCCGGCGAAGGTATCCTGGTCGGGCGCGCGTTGTTTCCAGATACAAACGGCACCGGCCAGTTCCTGCACATCGGGCGTAAAGCTTTCGATGGAAACCACGCCGTGGTAACCGATCTCCTGCAACGCATCGCGGAGCGAATGCCAGGGCGTTTGTCCCGTTCCGGGAATGCCGCGGTGGTTTTCCGATACCTGGACGTGCGTGAGCCAGGTTCCCGCCGTACGAACGGCTTCGCCCGGGTCTGCTTCTTCGATCGACATATGAAAGCTATCCAATCCCACGCCCGCCGACGGATGTTGCAGTTCTTCCACCATACGGCGCGCGTCTGCGGCGGTGTTTACGAGGTCGGACTCGAAACGGTTCAGCGGTTCGATGGCGAGGCGGACACCTTCCTGCCCCGCGATATTGCACACCTCCCGCAGGCCTTTCACCGCAAGGCCCCACTCCGCTTTTCGCTGCGCTTCCGGCAACTGGCGGGCTTTCCCAACGGCGGAATACATCGGGCCGGCAAAAACCGGTGCGTCCCATTCCATGCAAAGTTCCAGGCATTGCCGCATATAGGCGATGCTGGCTGCGCGAACGGAGGCATCTGCATGCGTGAGGTCTCTCGACGGGCCAAAGGCACCGCAAACAATGGCTGCAAGGCCGGTTTCTTCCAGTGCGCGGCGCACGGCCTGCGCATCTATCTGTTCCGGGTATTCCACCGGAATTTCCACCGCTCCGAAACCCATGTCACGAATCTTGAACAAAAGCGGTATGGATCGGGTGTTGAACGGAGACGTCCAGAGCCAGGTGCTTGCGCCCAGTGTAATGTTTTGCATGATCATCTGTTTTGTCCGGGTGCGCCCGGCGGATGCAGGAGCGGTCTCATTGCCGCTCCCGCCCTTCCGGGAACCTGTAAACGTGGAATATCAAAATGTGGATTAACGTACTACTTTCATGATACCGTTCATGATCGACCAATGGCCGGGGAATGTGCATACGAACGGATAATCGCCCGGTTCGCCGGGCACCTTGAAGCGGAGCACTACCGTTTCCTGCGGGTTGACGAGCCGCGTGGAAAACAGTACTTCCGGCATCTCGGGCACATAATTCATTTCCGCGCCATGCGGATCTGCCGCCAGTTTGTTGGCCGCCTGGCCCACCGTCTGCAACGATCCCGGGGTAACGATCACGAGATTATGCTGCATAAAATCCGGGTTCTCCAGCACTACGTCCACCACCGTTCCGGCTTTCACCGTAAACGACGCCTGATCGTATTTCATCTCGTTCTGGATCACTTTCAGCGTCACCGTCTGGTCTGCCTTTCCGGCGGGCGCACCGGCTACGGGCGCATCCTGCCGGTTGCGGTAGGTGGACACGAACGTTTCGGCCAGGCCGCGGTCGGCGAACAGTTTGATGCCTTCGCCGTTGAACACTTTCTCTACATCATACTTCCACTCGCCCGCCAGCGGCATTTTCTTCCCGCCCGCTTCGAGGTACATACCATCTGGTTTGCCGTAGATGCCGCCACCACCGCCGGTATCGGTCATTTTTACGGTAATGACGTTGCGCCCTGGTTTGAGCACGCCGGCGGGGATCCTGTACTTCCGTGGTTCGGCCCATTTCTTTTCCGTTTTGCCGACGGGTTTCCCGTTCACGAAAGTTTCATCGGAATCGTCGATAGGCCCGAGGGAAAGCGTCGCGGCATTCCCTGCAGCAGCCGCCGGAACGTCCACCACCGTGCGGAACCAGACGACGCCGTCGATTGAGAGGCCGGCATTTTCGATGTATTGCGGAAGCCGCATGGTTTTCCATTTCGTGTCGTCGATATCGGCGACGGAGCGGCTCACCGTTTCCGCCGTTTTTTCACCGAACCCGGGGTGCTCCGCCATAAACGCGGCGATAAACCCTTTGCGGTGGTGCGCCGCTGCGGCATACAATCCCTTGGCCAGCCACTCGTCTCCGCGGACCGCGGGCTCCTTGCTGATGCCGTACAACGCTCGCCCCAATGTATCCGAGGCCGGAATCCCCGCCAGCGCCACGAATGCGGCCAGCCGGGTGTTCGCATCCCTGTCGTGCAGCGCGCCGGAAGCCAGTACCTGCTTGTCGGTCCACCGATGGCGGGCCATGATCTGGATAGCTGCTTTGCGCACCGACGCATCTTCGTGCCGCAGGGCTTTTTCAACCGTTGCGCGGTGTTGCCCTGCGGCGTTAAGCCCGTCGATGGCCCAGAGGGCGTGCAGTGCCGCGGGGGCTTTTCCCGCGGCCAGTGCTGCAAGTTTCGGTAAAGCGGCCGGGTCTTTCTTTTCCACGATGAGCCGTTGGGCGGTCATTCGCCAGAAGAGGTTGTCATGGCCAAGGGCATCGAGGTTCGATGCGGTGTTCCCGAGTTGTATTTTGGTTGATGGTTGGACATTTTTATGTACCACGCGCCAGATGCGGCCGTGGCTTTTGTCGCGCAGGGGGTTTTCGTACGCATTCCCCTTTCCGTTAACGGCCGCATATCCGCCGCGTTCCGCCGTGGGCGTGGGGTTGTGCTGCACGATGAAGTTATACCAGTCCAGCACCCACACGACGCCGTCGGGACCGGTTTTCGCTTCCACCGGGCTCACCCATTCATCCGCGGCGGCGAACAGGTTCCAGCCGTCTTTTTCCTTGAAGCCGGCACCGTCTTTTTCGATGCGCGCCACGTGCACGAGGTGCCCCGTCGGCTCGCAAACGAACGCTACGGACTGATACGCCGCCGGATATTGCGAAGCGGTGTAAAACGAATGTCCCGAAGCGGCGGTGAATCCGCCGAAAACGTCTACCTGCCGCACATGCGCCGTAACGGGATGCATGGCATAGTGCCCGTCGATTTTCATGCTTCCGGCGATGTTGGCGCCTTCCACGCCGTTGAGCGCCGCGTTCGGAATACCGACGAAAACGCTATGGGTATTATTGGCGGTGGATGCGAAAATATCGTTGGCCGCGTTAAAACCGAAACCCCAGGTATTGTTGCTCGTCGGTGTTACGAATTCGAAAGAAGACATATTGGGTTCAAAGCGGTATACCCCTTGCGAAAATTCGCGGTACTGCCCGCCGGCATTGCCTTTGAAGCCGGAATAGCCCACCGTTCCCCAGATATGGTTATCCATACCGTATTGCAGGTTCGAGGGGCCGGCGTGCGTATCGAAAGTGCCCCATCCACTGATCAATATCTTTCTGACATCGGCTTTATCGTCCCCATCGGTATCCTGCAGAAATAGGAAATGCGGGGCCTGGGAAACGATAATGCCTCCATTTGCGAAAACGAGGCTGGTGGGGATGTTGAGTTTATCGGCGAAAACGGTGAACTTATCCGCCCGGCCGTCGCCGTCCGTATCTTCGCATATCTTGATCCGGTCGTCGCCTTTGCCTTCCGAGTCGCGGACGGTGTTGGGATAATCCACTGTTTCGATTACCCAAAGCCTTCCTTTTTCATCCCATGCCATGGCGATGGGATTGATGATATCGGGTTCGGAAGCGAACAGTTGCAGTTCGAATCCCGGCGGCACCTGTATGAGTTTCGCGGAGGAATCCGGGCTCAGCGGCAGCTGGAACCGCGGTGCCGGATCGCGCTTTTCGTAGTTGGGAATATTGGCTTCGTCCCGGTACTGCAACGTGGGCATCGTGGCGCGGTAAGCTTCCCAGTTTTCGCGGGCATTGTCTCCGGCGGCCCACAGGATGCCGTTTTTCAGTAATTGCAGGAACCCGGGGGCCGACCAGGTGCGCTCATCGTGCCCGTAAGCCGTGTAGAACACGCGGCCGCTTCCGTATTCCTTCACCCAGGTCCATGGCTCGTTCCGGCCGTTTTCGGGGCGCTCCTGCAGCACCGTCCTGTCGTCGGAAAGATGATCGTGGACGTAGGTTTCGTCCCACGTCGTGAAGGGTTGCAGGCCTTTCATGACGGGGTGCGTGGTATCGAGTGTGGTGACGTTGAACGTGGCCGTGTCGTGGGATTTGAATTGCCCGCCTACCATTTTCACGAATTCTTCCGAATTGCGGAAGCAATAGCTGGCGCAGTGAACGGGAACGAAACCCTTGCCGCCGCGAACGAAGCCGAGCAGCGCGGCCTCCTGGGCCGGGGTGATGGAATCGTGGTTGGCATATAACATCAATACATCGAAATTCCGGAGGGTTTCTTCGTTCAGGACATCCGGATTATCCGCATAGGTGAACTGAATGCCTTCCGTAGCCAATGCGGAGGCCAGGACGGGCATGTACCGTTCCGAATGGTGATGGGTGGACGGATGACCGAGAAATAGCACCTGCAAAGGCCCTTGCGGCGCTTTCGAGCAGGCCGTCAGGAACAGGGCGGTCAGTATCAGGCTGAAGACGTGGAATCGAAGTTTCATTGGCTGTCGTAATTACGACCCAAATTGCAACTTAAAAAAAAGACGCCATTCCTCGATTATGTCGGATTCAGACTGTATTTTGTCATTAATTTCTATTTATTACATTTATCAGGACAAAAGACAGTTAACATGAAAGCCGTTCAGAAAGCCCGCATTTCGCCGGACAGTGCATTTGCCGTGCAGCACTTGCATGCGCCGCATTTCGATCATAACTGGCATTTCCATGCCGAGTACCAGTTGTTCGTGGTGCTGGAAGGCACCGGTACGCGGTTCATCGGCGATCATGTGGAACCATTTGCCCCGGGAGACCTGGTTTTTACGGGGCCCGACCTGCCGCACCTCTGGCGCAGCGACCCCGAGTATTTCGAGGGAGACCGGGGCCGGCAGACGGAGGGCGTGGTGATTTATTTTCATGAAGACCTCCTTGGCGCGGCGCTCCTGTCCAAAAACGAATCGCTCCGCATCCGGCAACTGCTGACGCGATCTACCAGGGGCATCCAGTTTACCGGAGCCACCCAGCAGGAAGCGTCGCGCCGGATGCAGGAACTGCCGCAGCTGCGCGATTTCGACCGGGTGCTGGCGCTCCTCCAGCTGCTCAACCTCCTGTCCCACTCCGACAATTACCGCCTGTTGGCCGGCGCCGGCTATACGAACGCGCTCAAGGCCGAAGACACCGAGCGCATGAACAGCGTACACGCCTACGTCATGCAGCATTTCAGGGAAAAGATCAGCCTGGACGCCGCGGCTGCGCTGGCGAACATGACGCCCACATCCTTCAGCCGCTATTTCCGCACCCACGCCAACAAAACCTTCTCCGATTTCCTCAGCGAGATCCGCATCGGCTACGCCTGTAAGCTCCTCCTGGAAAAAGAAATGGATGTTGCCCAGATCGCCTATGAAAGCGGGTTCCAGACGCTTTCCAACTTCAACCGGCAATTCCGCGCCCTCACGTCGTACAGTCCGCTCGCCTACCGACGCGCCTATTCCGAGTCGGGATACCCTGCACAGGGTATACCCCGAACCAAAGACTGACAAACAAGTTTGTGAATTCCGCCCACTTTGTAATATAAATGTAAAACCTAATTTGATACAACCTCCCGTTGCAGTAACGGGAAGTACTTTACCGGTGAGGCATCATGTCAACCGAACTGTATGCATTGTAACCCTTAGAGCAAGTCACGTCAGATAGCGCATCCAACTTGAACATGAACCCTGGCCGAGTTTGTAGATAACGATAAGCATTCATCAACCAATTAATACGAACCCTCATGGTCTACAAAGCCCTGCGCCGTTCCATGCGAACGCGCCGAACCCTGTCCTTTTTATTACAGGCCCTCATCCTGGCCACCACGTTTCTCTGTTCCGCAGTATGGCGATCTGCCTCCGCGCAATCCATGGAAATGAAGGTGAACGCCGCCAATCCGAAGCTGCCCGACTGGGTGCGGCTCATGTATGGCGAAAATCCCGATCCGGATAAAGTGACGGAAGCCTTCGAGAAGTATTATGAAACGCATCCGTTCGTCAAGAACGAATACACGCAGTATTATAAACGCTGGCTGCGCGAAGTGAGCCGCAACCCGTATTCCTCCCCGCCCGACAAAGGCCCGAACGAGAAAGACCGCCAGCTCGGCCGTACTTACCTGCAGCGTTCGGGCGAAGCCGCACAGCTGCGCGCCCTGAGCGGCGTGGCCAACTGGACCTGCGTGGGGCCGATCAATTTCGACAACGGCGCATCCGGTACGAGCTACGCTTCCGGTGCGGCACATGTGTACACGGTGGAGCAATCGCTCAGCAACACCAACGTGCTGTATGCCGGTACTGCCAATGCGGGATTGTTCAAGTCGACGGACAAGGGCCTCAACTGGACGGCCCTCACCGACAACATGCTCGTGAGCAGCATCCTGAGCGTGGAGATCGACGCGCTGAATGCGGACATCGTATATTTCGGCGGCGCCAGCAGGCTCTACAAAAGCACCAACGGCGGCACGAGCTTTGCCCAGGCCGGCGATGCCACGTTCAACAGCGTGAACCATACCATCAACGACATCGTATCGCGGCCGGGTTTCAACAACACCCTCTTCGTAGCGTCTAACCAGGGGCTGTACCGCTCCCTCGACGCAGGCGCCAATTTCACGCGGGTCATGACCGGCGTTTTCCAGGAAGTGGAATTCAAACCGGGCAGCAATACCACGGCGTATGCCATCCGGCAGACCGGCGTAAAGACCGAATTCTATAAAAGCACCGACGGCGGCGCCACCTGGACGATCAAGACGACGGGATGGCCCAACCCCACCGCTTCCGGCGAAGAACAGAAACGCACGGAAATCTCCGTTACGGCGGCCAACCCGAACATCGTATACGCCCTCGCAACGGGCGCGGCGAATGGCGGCAGCGGGCTGTACGGCGTTTATAAAAGCACCGATTCAGGGGAAAGCTGGTCTTTCTCCTGCTGCGGCGCCGGCCCCGGCGGCGTGCCGAACGCTACCACCAATAAAAACCTCATGGCCTGGGCAGACGACGGCTCCGATGACGGCGGTCAGTATTACTACGACCTCGCGCTCGACGTAGACCCCGCCAACGCCAACAACATCCAGCTCGGCGCCGTGAACCGCTGGGTAAGTACCGACGGCGGTGTGAACTGGACCTGTCCGGCCAAATGGAGCCATTCCAACAAAGTGAACTACGTGCATGCAGACATTCACGACATCCGCTTTTACGGCAGCGATCTCTGGGTTGCCTGCGACGGCGGTATTTTCTACAGCAACGATGGCGGCGCCAACTTCCAGATACGCATGAAAGGTATCAAGGGGACGGATTTCTGGGGATTCGGCGTCGGCAACTGGGAAGGCAACAACGTGATGGTAGGCGGCACGTATCACAATGGCACGCTGCTGAAGGATAATAACACCTATACCGACGGCTGGATCAGTACCGGCGGGGGCGACAACTACCTCGGCGCCGTTTCCTACGCCAACGATCGCATCGTAGTGTTCGATTACGGCAGGAAACAGCTGACGGGCAGCAGGAGCACCGCTCCCATCAATCTCCCCAATGGCAAACTCCCCAACCGTTCCTATACCATCGGCCAAAGCAGCGACATTATCTGGGATGCGCAATATTACAACACGATCTGGCTGGGAGAAGGCAATGCGCTGTGGAAGTCGACCGATCACGGCGCTACCTATTCTTCGGTGTATGATTTCGGGGAGAAGATAGGCTGCATTGCCGTGGGGTACCGCAATCCTTCCGTCATGTACGCCGCTACGCTGGGCACGGCGAAGAAAGTAATGAAAAGCACGAACGGCGGCAGCAGCTGGACGGACGTAACGCCCACAGGGCTTTCCAGCAGCGGCGTCGCGTTCGACATCACCATCAGCGCTACCAACCCGGATCACATTTGGGTGGCGCGCGTGAATTCTACCGTAGACGGCCAGAAAGTATATAAATCCACCGACGGCGGCGCTTCCTGGACCAACCTCAGTACCACGTTGCTGAACGGCGAGCAGGTGACGGAAATCCTCCACCAGCGGGGCACCGATGGCGGCGTGTATATCGGCACGAAACGGTCGGTTTATTACCGCAATAACACCATGTCAGATTGGGTCCTTTTCAACCAGGGCCTTCCCGCGCTCACGTTCTGCACCCGCCTGGCGATCGATTATAAAGACGCCAAGCTCATCAACGGCACCAACCGCAGCGTGTGGGCGAGCGACCTTTACGAAACCTCGCCCCCGGAAGCCCTCATCGCCGTAGACGCGCCCACCAAAACCGTCGGCGATACCGCGCGCTATTACAACAATTCCGCGCAACAGGTAACCAGCGCAGCTTACAGCTGGAGCTTCCCCGGCGGTTCGCCCGCAACGTCTACCGCCCGCAACCCGAAAGTGGTGTACAGCGCTCCCGGGCAGTACAACGTTTCGCTCACGGTGACGGACGACCAGGGCAACAACAGTCTTACCAAAACGAATTTCATCACCATTACGGGCGGCAACGGGCTGATCGACAGCGCCATCTACGAACTCAAGCCCAGCCATGGCCTCACGCGCAACCTCAACGTAACGGGCGGTGGAACGGCGGATGAAACCAACGTAAATATCCTGACCGACAACAGCGCCAACTACCAGCGCTGGCGCCTCATCAACGTCGGCAGCGGCTATTACAACCTGAAGCCACAGCACGTTTCCGGCAAATCGCTGGACGTATATGCCAACGGAACGGCGAACGGCACCAATGTGCAGATGTACGCCGAGCATACCGGCAACTCCCAGCGCTGGAAGATCGTCAACGTCGGCGGCGGGCTCTATCAGCTGCAAGTGGCCAACGACCTTACCAAAGTCATGGAAGTGGCGGGCGGCGCCAATGCGGATAATGCGAATGTGCAGATCGGCGCGGATGCCGGCCTCGCCTCGCAGAAATGGCGGTTCGATATCATCTCCGCCCCCGCCTGCGGCGGCGGCACCGTTCCTGCCAAGAGCAACTGGAGCGTGAAGTTCGTATCCTCCGAAGAGCTCACCGGCGAAGGCGCGAATAACGGCCATGCCATCCACGCGATCGACGGCAATACCGGTACTTACTGGCATACCACCTGGTCTACTTCCACGCCCACCCATCCGCACGAGTTGCATATCGACCTCGGCGCCTGCGCCACCATCGGCAGGATCGGGTACCTTCCGAGACAGGATGCCGGCACCAACGGCACGATCACCGGGTATGAAATCTACACCAGTTCAGATGGCGTAAACTGGGGCACCGCCGCAGCCAGCGGCACCTGGGGAGCCGGTGGCAAATCCGAGCGTACGGCCAATTTCACGGCACGCAACGCGCGGTTCGTCCGGCTGAAAACCTTATCGGCCGCCAACAACGGCGCATGGGCCAGCGCGGCGGAGATCAACGTTTATGCACCTTCGCCGGCAGTTGTCGAAGATTCCCTGTATACCGGTGCGGAAAAGGTTTCCGTGGTGCGCGTGTACCCGAATCCCGCCCAGCAATACGTAAACATCCAGCTACCGGCCAGCGCGAAACTGCCGGTGAAATTCTGGGTGCATAACATGGACGGCAAACTGCGGCAATTCGGCATCCTTCAGCAAACCAACCACCAGCTGAATACCGCCATGCTGCCGAACGGCATGTACATCCTCACCATCGAGACGCCTGGCGGCAGGGAAACCTCCCGCTTTGTGATTCAACGGTAAATAGAATAGCGGGCATACCCGGAAGGGTGTGCCCGTTTTCCTGTCATAAATACAGTTCAGCAAACAGCCGGATGTAGCGATCCGTAGACGCTGCTTGCGCTACGCATAGCTGTAGCATGGATTTCGCATGGTACTGCATTAACAGTGTATTCGAACGATAAGATTAGTTACCATGGATATACTTCAACATCCCGATATACAACAACCCGATGAAACACCCTCCTTTTCATATCACCCTGCTGCTCGCTTCCGTTCTTTCCGTTACAGGAATTCGCACTGCTGCGCAGGACCGCCCCGCGGCCAGGGATTCCGTGCATCCGCTGGCGGAAGTCATCGTGACGGCGAATAAATTCGAAGAAAAAAGCCGGTTCGTGGCGCAGAAAGTGGAAGTGATGCACACCCCGGAAATCAGGGCTTCACTGTCCAACAACACCGGCGGGCTACTCGAACAAAGCGGGAAAGTTTTCGTGCAGAAAAGCCAGCTGGGCGGCGGAAGCCCCGTGCTCAGGGGTTTTGAAGCCAGCCGTATTCTCCTCGTGGTAGACGGCGTGCGGATGAACAACGCCATTTACCGGACGGGCCACCTGCAGAACGTTATCACCATCGACGACGATATCACCGAAAAAGTCGAGATCATTTACGGCCCGGCCTCCACCATTTATGGTTCCGATGCGTTGGGAGGCGTTATCCATTTCCGGACGAAAGACCCGCAGTTCCACCGTTTCTCTACCAACATTTCCGCCCGCTACAGCAGCGCGTATGAGGAATACACCGGGCATGTGGACGTGAACGCCGGCGGCCGGAAGTTCGCTTCATTGACATCGTTTTCCTATTCCGATGTGGGAGACCTCCGCATGGGGGCCCGCCGCAACCGGCACGACGGCGATTGGGGCAAGCGCAATCAATACATCGGCGCCGTAAACGGGGTGGATTCGGTACTTTCCAATTCAGACGAGCGCATCCAGCGGAATAGCGGTTACCGGCAATACGATCTGTTGCAGAAATTCAGGTGGCAGCCGAAAGAAGGGCACGAACATCTCATCAACATCCAGTATTCCACCAGCAGCGATATCCCGCGGTACGACCGGCTGACGGACCGCCGCAACGGCAAGCTTCGCTGGGCAGAATGGTACTACGGGCCGCAAGACAGGCTCATGGCCGCCTGGCAATACAAATCCTCCCGGCTGAACGGTTTCTTCGACCAGCTGATGGCCGGGGCAAGCTATCAATCGGTGGAAGAAAGCCGCATGCAGCGCGCCTACCGTAATCCGCTGCGCGAGCATCGCATCGAAAACATCCACGTGGCCGCGTTCCATCTCGATCTGCGTAAAAGCAAAGGCAGACATGAGCTCAACGTGGGCGGCGATGGACAACTGAACTTCCTCCAATCCACCGCCTTCCGGCAAAACATCCGGCAGGGAGAAAAGCAAACGGGGCTCGACACGCGGTACCCCGACGGGCAAAACCGCATGCATTATTTCGGCGCATACGCACAGCACCTGTACAAGATCGTTCCCGGAAAACTGATCCTCAACGATGGCCTCCGCACCAACTACACGACGTTGCGCTGCACCTTCGCAGACACGTCTATCCTCCATCTTCCCTTCACAGAAGCGGACCAGCGGCATGTAACGTGGAGCGCCAATATCGGCCTGATTTACCTTCCCGACGCGCAAACCAAACTATCGTTCGATGCATCTACCGGCTACCGCGCGCCCAATATCGACGACATCGCTAAAGTCTTCGAATCTGCCGGCGGCGCCCAACTGGTGGTCCCCAACCCGGATCTGCGGTCCGAGCAAACGTTAAACTTCGACCTCGGTGCGGCGCGGCAATTCGGGAAACGGCTGTTCATAGAAGTGAACGGGTTCTACAGCCTGCTGCGCAACGCCATCGTGCTGGATGCATTCCTTTTCAACGGCAAGCCCGGCATGGTATACAACGGACAACTCACACCTGTGGTTGCAGCGCAGAACAAGGCCAAGGCTACGATTTCGGGCTTCCAGGCTGCGGCGCAATGGCAACTGCTTCCCCGCCTCCGCGCATATGGCAACGTCACGTATACGCATGGCAGGTACACGGATGCGAAAGGCGACCGTATGCCCATGGACCACATCCCTCCCGTATTCGGCAAAGCCGGCGTTCAATTCGGCTGGAAGCAGCTGGAGACGGAAGGTTACGTGCTTTTCAACGGCTGGAAGAAAGTGAAAAATTACAATCCCAACGGCGAAGACAACCTCGTCTACGCAACGCCCGATGGCACGCCTTCCTGGACGACGCTGAACCTTTCCGCGCGCTACCCGGTGCTGCCATGGCTGAAAGTGCAGGCAGGACTGGAAAACCTCCTCGACATACATTACCGCGTATTCGCGTCGGGCATCAGCAGTCCGGGAAGGAATGTGGTAATGAAGTTGCAGGCTTCGTTTTGATGATGGATCACTTATGGACGCAAAAAAAATCCCGGTCGCGCGTGACCGGGATTTTCGTTTTAACTTCTATCCAGTAGCCGGAGGGCGTCGTCGTCTTTGTATTGAACGATCTGCCGGCGCAATTCCGCCTTCAGGTCTGCCGTGATTTTTTCGAATCCTTTCCGGCCGATGAGGTTGTGTACCTGTCCGGGATCTTTGGCCAGGTCATACAGTTCCCAGTTATCCGCCGGGCCGTAGAACCGGATGAGCGTATACCTTTCCGTCCGCAGCCCGAAATGCGGTGAAACGCGGTGCGGCTCCGGGTATTCGTAATAATGATAATAGGCGGCTTTCCGCCATTTCGATTTATCGCCATGCCTGGCTACGAGCGGCATGAAAGATGCGCCCTGCATATCTTCGGGAGTGGAAACGCCCGCCCAATCGAGGATCGTAGGCGCCCAGTCGATGTTGCACATCAGTTCCTTCACCTGCGTACCGGGCTTGATCTTACCAGGATAGCGCACCACAAAAGGCGTCCGCAGTGATTCTTCGTACATGAAACGCTTGTCGAACCATCCGTGTTCTCCGAGATAGAAGCCCTGGTCAGACGCGTACACCACCACCGTATTTTCCGCGAGTCCGGAGCGGTCGAGGTAATCGAGGAGGCGGCCGATATTGCGGTCGAGCGAATTGGCCGTGGCCAGGTAATCTTTCAGGTAGCGTTGGTATTTCCAGTTGGCGAGGGCGTTGCCGGCGGGTTTCAATGCATCGAATTCTTTTGTGACTTTTCCTTCGTAATAACCTTTGAAAGCAGACAATTGCTCCGGCGTGAAACGGTTGTAAATCCAGCCTTTGTAGTTGGCGTGAACTTTCAGGTCGAAATCGAGGCGCATGGTGTTGGCGATGGTCATATCCTGGTTCCGGGCGGCTTCGCGGCCTTCGTACGTATCGTTGAAATTGGCGGGCGTTGGGAAGTTGATGTGATCGTAGGCGCCGAGGTCTTGCAGATCGGGCAGCCATTCGCGGTGCGTCGCTTTATGGCCAACTACCAGCATGAAAGGTTTTGTGGTGTCGCGGTGCTGGATCCAGTCGAGGGAGTAGTCTGTCACCAGGTTGGTCACATACCCTTCCGACCGGGCGGTATCTTTTCCTTTTTCGATAAAATCGGGATTGTAATAATGGCCTTGTCCGGGCAGGATGCGCCAGTAGTCGAACCCTTCGGGCAAACTGCCGAGGTGCCATTTCCCGATCCATGCGGTTTGATATTGATGTTGCTGCAGCACCCGGGGGAAGAGGACCTGGGTGACGTCGAACCGCTGTTCGTTCCGCGGATACCCGTTACGGTGGCTGTATTTGCCGGTCAGCAGCGTAGCGCGGCTGGGTCCGCAGATAGAATTGGTGACGAGGGCGTTCTGGAAAATCGCCCCTTCCCGCGCGATGCGGTCGATATTCGGCGTGTGGGCGAGCTTGCCGCCATAGGCGCTCACGGCCTGGAAGGCATGATCGTCAGAGAAAATGAAAATGATATTGGGCCTTTTCGAAGACTGCGCATTGGCGCCCAATCCCAGCAGGGTCAGGGAGGCCAGCAGCATACTGCGGAATTTCATGTCACTGTTTTTTTGATGGTCCTGATAAAGATAATCAACCGCGCCAGCTTTCCTGCATAAAAATCAATCGTTATATTTGCTGTAAATCCCGCTGCCATGCGCACCCTTACCTTTCTCCTGCTCTTTTGCGTAAAGTTCGTAACCGCCCAACAATTCGAACGGGCCATCATTGAAGATCCGGACGGTTTTACAAATGTGAGGGCCCAACCTGCTTCCTCCGCCCCTGCGCTTTACAAAGTAACGGCATCGGAAGTGTTTGAATGCGAAAAAATGACGGGCGATTGGTGGAAGTTCAGATCGTTCCATCCCGGTGCACAACAGCTGCCGAACGGCACCGGATATATCCACAAAAGCCGCGTCCGTATTTTAAAAGATCTGCCCGACTCTTCACAGCGCCTCGTCTACCGTAATATATTGCATGCGTATCACGACATCACCCGGCAACACAACCAGCAATTTGACACCTATCTTGCCAACGGTAAAAAATTTACGCCCGTGCAGGATAAAGATTATAAAGAATCAGGCAAAAGGCATGAAGAACTGCACGATTACGCCTACAGCCAGGTATTGGAGCTAATGAACGCATATCTGCTGCGCACACGCGACAGTCTTGTGCTGCTGGACTGGTGTCAGGTATTCGCCGAAGACACCGGCAGCGCCGCCGAATATCCAGGCGATGCCATCGCGGCACTTTTCGAGGCAGCGCCGGAATGGGTGATCCGCGTCATCCGTCCGCTTCCCAAACGGGAGCGTTCCATCGTGATCGGTCAGATCGAATTCGGCTTGATGATGGACGAAGATTTGCCGGATGCAAAACGCATGGCCTTTGAAAAAAGGTTGAAGCAATTGGAGGCGATGAAATAATCATTGCATAAATACATCGTCCCTCGTGAGGTCGTAGAATAAATTCTGCATTTGGTGCAGATGCACGAGGGGCCGGCCGTACGGCACAAATGCCTTTCCGTTTGCCGCCAGGGGCTGGAACTTGTCGCCGTCGTCGCGAATGTAGATACTGTCTGTCCGGTTGTACTTATAGGTATAAACATCCGGATCTTCACCATAATCGGGGTCGCCGGCGAGGAAACCGAACTGGAAGAGATACTGTACTTCCAGTTTAACGGGGTTTGTTTTTTCGAGGGGGAGCCGGCTGCGCGGGAGGCCGGAATTGTATACAAACCCTTCATGAATGCCTTCTACGCGGAACACGGTTTCGACCATATGGTAGTCGTAATACCACAGCAGGTTGCCGATCCGGATGTCCGTTGCTTCGATCATGCCCGGAAATTAGGGTTTTTTTCCCAAGCACCGTCAGCAGCGTCCCGAAAGTCCCGTTGCGGTTCCTGATCCGGGTTTACCTGTCACCAGGCAATATTTGTGCCTTTCGCTTCCGGAATCTGTGGAATTTGATTATCTTCCCCTGAAACAATTTATCCCGAAGCCATGGCAAGTATGCTCACCATCATGGACTGGTTTGGTCCGCTTCCCGTTTTTGACAAGATCTTTTGGTCCGTGGCCATCCTGTTTTCGCTGATGTTCCTTGTGCAGAACGTACTGAGCCTGCTCGGCGGGGATCATGACGGCGCAACCGGTGATGTGAGCGACATGCTGGATGCCGACGACGGGATCGGTTTCCAGTTTTTCACCATCCGCAACATGTTCGGCTTTTTCACTATCTTCGGATGGGTGGGCCTGGCGTGCATCTATAATGGGCTGTCGCCCGCGGTAACGATCATTTCCGCATCCGTGGCGGGCCTGTGCATGATGCTGATCATGGCCGCCATGTTCTATTACACCGGCAAACTCGCTTACGATGGTACGCTCAGGATGCACAACGCCCTGCATGCCACCGCTTCCGTATACCTTACCATCCCTCCCGCCCGGACCGGCACTGGAAAAGTAACACTCCAGGTCCAGGGCGCCTGGCGGGAACTCGACGCCATGACAGACGAAGCTGAGCCCATCGGCACCGGCACTTTCGTGACCGTCCGTTCCATTCTCGACAACCAGGTATTAATCGTCACCAAACAAACCCGATAGTAACATGGATTACATGCTGATTGCCGTACTCGTAGCGGTCGTTTTTGTGTTCACCCTTTTTTATGCCCTTTTCAAACGCTACAAACGATGCCCGTCAGACCAGATACTCGTCGTATACGGTAAAGTAGGCAAAGGCCCGGACGGTTCCCACAGCGCCAGGTGCATCCACGGCGGCGCCGCCTTCATCTGGCCCGTGATCCAGGATTATGCGTTCATGGAACTGACGCCCATTTCCATCGAAGTAAACCTCACCAACGCCCTCAGCCGCCAGAACATCCGCGTAGACGTACCGTCCCGCTTTACCGTGGCCATTTCGACCGAGCCCGGTACCATGACCAACGCCGCAGAAAGGCTCCTGGGCCTGCAGCGCGCCGCCATCCACGACCTTGCCAAAGACATCATTTTCGGTCAGCTCCGCCTCGTGGTTGCTACCATGGACATCGAAGAGATCAACAACAACCGCGATAAATTCCTCGCCAACGTGGCCAGCAACGTGGAAGCCGAGATCAAGAAGATCGGTATGAAGCTGATCAACGTGAACGTGACCGACATCAAAGACGAATCCGGCTACATCGAAGCGCTCGGCAAGGAAGCCGCCGCCAAAGCCATCAACGAAGCCAAGAAAAGCGTGGCCGAACAGGAAAAACTGGGTGAAACCGGTAAAGCCGAAGCCGACCGCGAAAAAGATATCACCATCCAGCAAACGCTGAAAAACCGCGACGTCAGCATCGCCGAAACCCAGCGCGACCGCGACTCCCAGATCGCGACCGCCAATAAGGACAAGGCCGTGCTCATCGCCGCCGCCAACCGCGACGAATCCATCGGTAAAGCCGAAGCGGAAAGAGACACGCGTATCCGCGCCTCCGAAGCCAACGCCCGCGCGGTAGAAGGTGAAAACACCGCCCGCGTGATGATCGCGCAGTCGGAAGCGGAACGCCGCGAAAAAGAAGCCGAAGCCGCCAAACGCGCCGTGGCTGCGGAAAAGATCCAGTCCGCAAAAGCCCTCGAAGAAGCGTACATGGCCGAAAGAAAAGCGGAAGACGCCCGTGCCGACCGCGAGCGCGCTTCCCAAAACGCCAACATCGTGGTAACCGCGGAAATCCAGAAACAGAAAGCCATCATCGAAGCACAGGCCGAAGCAGAGAAAATCCGCGAAAGAGCCAAAGGCGAGGCAGACGCGATCTACGCCAAAATGGAGGCCGAAGCGAAAGGGATGTATGAAATCCTCACCAAACAGGCGGAAGGTCTCGACCGCATCGTGCAGGCCGCCGGCAACAACTCCAAAGATGCCGTGCTGCTGCTGATCGCCGATAAACTGCCGGAACTCGTGAAAATGCAGACCGAAGCCATCAAAAACATCAAGATCGATAAAATCACCGTTTGGGAAGGCGCCAACGGGCAAAACGGGCAATCGTCGACCGCAGGGTTCATCAGCGGTCTCTACAAAGCCGTTCCGCCTTTGCAGGACATGTTCGACATGGCCGGCATGGACCTCCCCTCCTATCTCGGGAAACACAAGAACGGAGATACCGAACTACCCGCCACTACCGAATAAAATGCTCAGGAAGCCATCCAATCGGGTGGCTTCTTTTTTTCACGATAAAACGGTTGTGAATAATTGTCATTTTTACTATTTTAACGGCACTATCCGGGAAACCGGGCTATTATTTTCCACGTCAAGTTAGCTAGCATGAAACAACCCGTAATGCGCCAGGCGCCTGCCTGCGCTCTTGTCTTTTCCGCACTGCTGGCCGGTTGCGGACAACCTGTCACCGATCTGCGGATCAAAAAAATGGATTCCGCCCAAACGGCAAAAATCGCCGCCGCCATCGAAGCCGAAGTAAAACCGGTATTGGCGGAAGGTTTGACGATGCAGCTCTGGGGGATCGATTCGCTGGTGGTGTCTCCCATCGCCATCGATATCGACGACAACGGCAGCATATATTACACCACCACCAACCGGCAGAAGAATTCCGAGTTCGACATCCGCGGCCACCGGGAATGGGAAATCCCTTCCATCAGCCTGGCTACCGTCGAAGACCGCCGGAAATTCCTGCATGAGGAGCTCTCCCCTGAAAACAGCCACCGCAACAAATGGCTTGCCGACCTGAACGGCGACAGCTCGCACGATTGGCGAGACCTGGCCATCGAAACCGAGCACGTTTACCGGCTCGACGATACGGATGGCGACGGGCGGGCCGACCGGTCGCAGCTCGTTGTCGACGATTTCCACGATGAAGTGACCGACGTGGCCGGCGGCGTGCTGGCAGACGGGAATGACCTCTACGTTGCCGTTGCGCCCGACCTCTGGAAGATGCGCGACAAAAACGGAGATGGGATCGCTGACGAAAAAACGTCATTATCACACGGATACGCGGTGCACATCGGGTTCAGCGGCCACGGCATGTCTGGCGTGGAAATGGGGCCCGACGGGAGGATTTACTGGCAGATCGGCGATATCGGTTTCAACGGAACGGATAAAACCGGGAAGAAATGGGAATTCCCGAACTGTGGCGTCATCGCCCGCTCGAACCCTGATGGCAGCGACTTCGAGATTTTCGCGCACGGATTGCGGAATACGCATGAATTCGTGTTCGACGAATACGGCAATCTCATCAGTGAAGACAATGACGGCGACCATCCCGGCGAAAAAGAACGCCTGGTGTATGTCGTGAACGGGGCAGACGCCGGCTGGCGAAGCAACTGGCAATACGGCAAGTACCGTGATCCGCAGAACAATGCCTATAAAGTCTGGATGGAGGAAAAAATGTATCTCCCGCGCTGGGACGGACAGGCCGCGTACATCGTTCCGCCGGTCGCCAATTTCGTGAGCGGCCCCGCTGGTATGGTCTACAATCCGGGAACGGCGCTCGGCCCGGAATACAATCATACCTTTTTCATCGCGGAATTCGTGGGCAACCCATCCGGCTCCGGTATCCACAGTTTCAGGCTGAAGCCTTCGGGCGCGGGGTTTGAACTGGGAGACCAGAAAAAAGTGTTAGGCGGCATACTGGCCACCGGCCTCGATTTCGGGCCAGACGGAGCGTTGTATGTGGCAGACTGGATCGATGGATGGGACACCCACAACTACGGCCGTATCTGGAAACTCGACCGGGCAGGCGCCGCGGAAGACGCCGCCAGGAAAGAAGTGAAAGCCTTGCTGGCCAGCAGCTTCACGGATAAGAAGCCCGAAGAATTGGGCAAGTATTTACAACATGCGGATTACCGCGTGCGGTTGAAAGCGCAATTCGAACTGGTGGGTCGTGGAAAGGCCGGGAAAAAAGTCCTGGAAGCAGCGCTGCAACAAACCTCCCATCAACTGGCCCGTGTGCATGCCATCCAGGGCCTCAGCCAGATGGGCCGGAAAAACCCGGACGATGCGGCGGCGCTCGTACATGCACTCCGGGAACGTGATCCCGAGATCCGGGCGCTCGCAGCCAAATGGTTGGGCGATATCAAACGGAAAACAGCTGCACCATTTATCGTTCCGTTGCTCAAAGACACCTCCAGCCGCGTGCGGTTCTTTGCCGCCGAGGCCCTGGGGCGCATGAAATTCGCGCCCGCCATCCCCGGTATCATCGCCATGCTGGAAGCGAATAACGAACAAGACGTCTACCTCCGCCACGCCGGTGCCCTGGCCCTTGCGCGCATCGGCGATCCCGCGCCCGTAGCGGCTTTGGCGGCTCATCCCTCCCGCGCGCTGCGCATCGCCGCGGTGGTGGCGCTGCGCAGGATGAAGAGCCCCGAAATCGCCCGGTTCCTGCAGGATGCAGACGAGTTCGTGGTAACGGAGGCGGCCCGCGCCATCAATGACGACAACAGCATCCCGGCCGCCATGCCGGCGCTGGGCGCGCTGCTCGGCAGTACCACATTCAGCAACGAGCCCCTCATCCGCCGGGCCATCAACGCCTGCCTGCAAACCGGCATAGACTCGCTCCTGCAAACGCTTATCGCCTATGCAACCAACACATCCAATCCCGCGGCCATGCGCGCCGAAGCCGTGGCCGCACTGGGCGTATGGCCCAATCCGTCTGTCCTCGACCGGGTAGACGGCTGGCCTAAAGGCCCGAAAAAGCGAGACGACCAAAAAGTAGTCGCCGCTTCCACACAATCGCTCATGCAACTGTTGACAGATAAAGACAATGGCGTAAAAACAAGTGCAGCATTGGCGTTGGAAAAACTGAAAATCGCCGCGGCCGCTCCCGCGCTGCTGGCCGCCGTCAAAACCGACGGTTCACCGGAAGTCCGCATTGCCGCTTTGAAGGCATTGGTTACCTTACAGGCGCCGGAGCTGGAAACCGCGCTCCGCACAGCATTGACGGATAAGGAAAAGAACGTCCGCGTGGCCGGCCTCGATCTGCTCGACAGGATGAAAATCCCCCAGGCTACCATGTCAGCGCTGCTGGCAGACGTGATCGCCACCAAAACGCTGGAAGAAAAACAGGCGGCCATCCTCGCCCTCGGCAAATTACAGCCCGAATATTCCTCCGCGCCGCTCCGCAAACTCCTCGACCAGATGGCCGCAGGTTCCCTTTCGCCCGGGGTATTGCTGGAACTGGGCGAAGCCATCGACAGCAGCGGCGCCAAAGACCTGGCCGACCGTTACAAATCCATCAGCGCCAAACGCGCGCCAGACGAAGGGATAGCGCTATATGCCGGCAGTCTTGAAGGCGGCGATCCCCATCGCGGGCAACGTATTTTCTTCCGCAACGAGAACGCCCAATGCATGAAATGCCATTCGTACGACGATCGCGGCGGCAATGCCGGTCCGCGGCTGAATGGCGTGGGCGCGAGGCTCAGCCGCCAGCAGCTACTGGAAGCCCTCATCAACCCCAGCGCTCGACTGGCACCGGGTTTCGGAATGGTGGTACTGGAATTGAAAGACGGTAAAAAGATAGCCGGCGTATTACAGGGAGAAAGCAGGGCCGGGCTGAAAGTGAAGGTCGGGTCAGGGCCGGAACAACTCATCGCGGCGGCGGACATCGTCAAAAAGACCTATTCCCCTTCCAGTATGCCCGATATGAAAACCGTGCTGTCGAAAAAGGAAATCCGCGACCTGGTAAGTTTCCTGTCCAGCGCCAAAACGGAAGAATAATGATCGATACACCTTTGCCGGCAAAGCCGCCGCGGAGGTGCGGCCGGGACGAGCGCGCGTCTATTCGGCGGTCCCCTCTTCTGCACGCGCCGCTAACCCGCTATCGCGCTGCCGGTAAGCGTCTCCCCAATCGCACAGCGCCTGCATCACGGGGATGAGCTGCTTGCCCAGCGCCGACAGTTTATATTCCACTTTCGGGGGCGATACGGCATAGACTTTTCTTTCAATGACCCCGTCGGCCTCCAGTTCGCGCAATTGTGCGGTGAGCGTGGCATGGGTGATATCGATCATCTTTTTGCGCAGTTCCCCGAACCGCATGGGGCACTCTTTCCGGATGGCGTTCAGCAGCAATAATTTCCATTTTCCACCGATCACCTGCATGGCCAGTGTCATGGAACAGTTATTTTCCAGCAATTGCGCGGATGCGGCATTTACCGCAAAGGCGCCATTTTCCTCATTAGTATCTTTTTTCATACCCGGTATCTTTCGTTGAACTACTTGCCTGCGGGCCGCAGCTGCCTGAAATTTGGCGGTTTAAAGGTAACGAATAATGAAAAGACAGACATCAGACGGATTAAGGCTGGCCATCATTTCCTCGGCCGTCTTTCTGGCCGTTATCGATATTTTCATCGTGAACGTGGCGCTGCCCTCCATCCGCACCGGACTGAACGGCAGCGATGCAGACATGCAGCTCGTGATCGCCATGTATTTGCTGGGATATGCGTCGTTCCTCATCTTGGGCGGGCGGCTGGGCGACCGGTTCGGCAAGAAGCGCATTTTCGTATGGTCGATGCTCCTGTTCACCATTGCGTCCTGCTTCTGTGGGGTGGCGGGCACGCCGTTGCAGCTTAACTTCTCGCGGTTCGTGCAGGGCGTGGGCGCGGCGCTGCTCGTACCGCAAAGCATCGCACTCGTGCATGTGCTGTACCCCGGGCACCACGAGCGCATCCGCGCATTGGGTATTTACGGGACCATCGCCGGGGCGGCATCTGTGATCGGGCAATTCCTGGGTGGGATCATCCCGGACCTGGATACGGCCGTGGCAGGATGGCGGCTTATCTTCCTCATCAATCTGCCCGTCGGATCACTGGCTGCGGTGCTGGCCTGGCGCAAGCTCCCGGAAACGCCCCTCGCACCCCGCGCCCGCTTCGATGTGGCCGGCGTAGGGCTGCTCACAGCGGGATTGATGTGCCTCGTGTTCCCGCTCATCCAGGGGCGGGAGTTGGGCTGGCCGCTGTGGTGCTTCGGGGTACTGGGCGCATCCGCCCCTATCCTGGCCGCTTTCATCTGGCTACAGCGCCGGAAATCGGAGCCGCTCATGCAATTGCGGCTGTTCGCGATTCCCGATTTCCGGATCGCGCTCTGCGCCACGCTTTGTTACTTTATGGTCCAGGATTCGTATTTCCTCATCCACTCCGTTCTATTGCAAACCGGCCTGGGATTGGGCGCCACGGCAACCGGACTATTGTTCGTAGCCCAGGGGATCGGATATGTGCTGGCTTCCATGATCGCCATGCGGCTATTGGGAAAATATGGTAAAAAGGTATTGCTGGCGGGCGTTTTGCTCATGATCGTCATGCTACTGATGCATATGTACCTGTTCGCCGGCGAGAGACCTGGAATCACCGCCCTGCTGCCTGTGCTGTTTTTATACGGGATGGGTTGCGGAACGGTACTGCCGTCTATGCTCACCATGGCTATGAAGCGCATTCCGGCGGAGCTGTCGGGCGCGGCATCGGGGACGTACAGCACCATCCAGCAGATCGCCGTAGCATTGGGGGTGAGCATTTGCGGCGGGGTTTTCTTCAGCCTGGTGCAGGCCGGGCACAGCCATACCCAGGCATATCTGCCGGCCATGGGACTCGATATCCTGCTGCTGCTACTCACCGGCTGTTGTGTATACTTATTGCCGGAAGGGGAATCCCAACACGTGGATTGCTGGCATTGAAAAACGCCTTCCCGGGAATGGAGATACATGAACGGCAGGAGAATTGCGTGTAATCTTGACTACTTATGTTATATTTAAGCACCGATTTTCCAAGCAAATCATTCAAATATGAACATCTATCCGACTCCCCATTTCCTGCGCGCGCTTTGCGTAGGCGGAGCCGTGGTGATCGCATCCTGCGGCCAGGGCACTTCCGGGAACACGAACCAGGACAGCACCGCGCAACCTGGCTCGTCAGACACCACAAAAATGCCGCCCGTGGAAACCACGGCCGCCAACACCGATTATAAGCCTGCGTTTGAAGGACAAACACGGATCAACGGTGTAAAAACCCAAACGCCCTACGAAGGCAAAGTGCTGGCCGAAGGCCTCAGCAAACCCTGGGGCATCACTTCCCTGCCCGACGGCCGCCTGCTCATCACCGAAAAGACCGGTACCATGAGGATCGCATCTACGGACGGCAAACTCAGCGACGCCATTACCGGCATCCCGGCCGTGAACTCCAACGGACAAGGCGGCCTGCTCGGCCTGCGCGTGGATCCCGACTTCGCCAGCAACCGCATGGTGTACTGGGTATTTTCCGAACAGCGCCCCGGCGGCACGCTCACGGCGGTTGCCAAAGGCAAATTGTCGGCCGACGAAAAGAAGATCGAAGGCGCCACCGTTATTTACCGCGCCACGCCTGAATACGACGGCACCCTCCATTACGGTGGCCGCATCCTCATCGACAAAGACGGCCATCTCCTCGTGAGCACCGGCGAACGCTCCGACCTGGCTACGCGCCCGCAGGCGCAGGACCTCAAATCCGGCCTGGGCAAGATCGTCCGCATCACGAAAGACGGACAACCTGCAGCAGGCAATCCATTCGCCGGCAATAGCAACGCCCGTCCCGAGCTGTATTCTTACGGCCATCGCAACGTTCAGGGCCTCGCGTTCCACCCCGTTACCGGCGATCTCTGGGAAACGGAGTTCGGTCCCCGTGGCGGCGACGAGCTGAACCGTGTGGAAGCCGGCAAAAATTACGGCTGGCCTACCATCACTTACGGCCTCGAATACAGCGGCAAAAAGATCGGCGACAGCATCCAGCAAAAGCAGGGTCTGGAGCAACCCGTTTACTATTGGGACCCCGTGCTCTCCCCCAGCGGCATGACGTTTTATAGCGGCACCGACATCCCCGAATGGCAGAACAACCTGTTCATCGGCGGCCTGAGCAGCACGCACATCGCGCGGATCGTTATCGAGAACAATAAAGTGGTGGGCGAAGAGCGCATTCTTGCAGGGGAAGGCCAGCGTTTCCGCGATATCACGCAAGGGAAGGATGGCGCACTGTATGCCGTAACCGACCAGGGACGGCTATACCGCATCGCAAAGAAATAACCATACAGCAGATAGTAAAAACGCCCGTGGAGCAAGGGTCCCACGGGCGTTTTCAATTTTATGATCTCACCAGAATTTATACCACGGCCTTTTACCCGGCGCTTCCCGCGGCGAGATCTGCCAGAACGCGGCGTTGAACGTACCGTTCGTGTATGACTTCGTAAGTTCGTACGCATAAGGATACACGGACGCTTCGAAACCGTTTTGCGCGCGTTTGATGATCTTCATCATGGGCCAGATCTGCGCCCCGTCGGGGAAGCGGACGACCGCATTGATCTCCCCCCGGGGGTCGGCATTCTCCAGCACCCAAACCGCGCCGGGAACGTGGCGGATGATCGTTTCACCGAGATAGGCGCCCAGGCCGAACAATATCTGTCCGAAATTCGATGCCAACACCGAATCGGGTACCGGTTGCGCATCTACGATATTTTTCTGCAGGAATCCGTCGATATGGACGATACTGTCCAGCGAATAATCGAGCAGGAGCTGGATACTGCCGAAGCATTGAACGATCCATTCGGAGCAGGCGGTGATGTCTTCTTTCAGTTGAGGCATATTCGGGATATAAGCTAATCGGGATAGTCCCAATTTACGAATAAACCGCCAGATTTCACCCCTGTCCGGCCCGTCCCGGAATGCGACGTTAACGCGATTGGTGTTGCTTTACGGTCTCATACTTCTGCTTGCACATCCAGAAAATAGTACCTACGAAATTCGACCATAGCAGGAAAGTGAGCAGGTTGTATATCTTCTTGCAGGGATAGACGAAGTCCCGCTTGCCGATCCTAACGGTAACGTGCGACAATTCATTGTACTTAAAAGTATATACCAGCACATCAAATAACAGGGAAAGCGACATGAATATGCGAAAACAGGTGTAAGTGACGGGCATGTCCAGCATCACCGATTCTCCATTGAATTCCAGGAAGACGACGAGTGCCATGGGGATGATGTATTTCAGGAACATGGCCACCAGCAGCCCGATATCGTTGCTGAAGCTGGCGGGTAATTTCAATCTGAAAAGCAGGTTATAGCAAAAACGGTTGGTAACCAGGATGCCGAATCCGAAAATCAGGGCACCCATGGTGAGGGTGAACCAGTCCAGCACCAAGGCAAAATGACCGAGGACGGGTGCGTTGATAGAGAAAGTATCGGGAAAATTCATTTCGGCGTTCAGTGTAAACAGCATCAGGAATAGCACTACAATCGAATGGCAGGATAGAAGCCAAAAATATTTCATGGTTGGTTTGATTTATTCTCCCGAAAAAGCGCACAGGAGTTTTGTTTATAAAGAAAATGGTTATGCCGGGTTTCAGGGGGCGATGATGTGTTGGGGCCGTGCCGGCAGCGCATTCTTTCAATACTGTTGATTCCGCAATTGTTACTGGTTGGCATAAAATCAACAGGGTTACCGCGAATGCGCCTGATTATGATCTCCATAAGTTAGCGTAATTATTTTTCGCTGCATGCAAGTTCCGTATCGTACATTCAATATCAATTGCTTGCAGATCTTTTGAACGGGTGAATTAAAAACGCAATTAATGAATATTCCTTCACCTAACATGGAGTTATCAGATTGGTTAACAACCTCGTAACTAAATAAAAGTTGCAAAAACGAAACAGCAAAAAGGAAAGCGATCAAAACGACGAAAAATACAAACTTGTGTGTCAAAAACGGGCAATAGTTGTTATAACAGCTTAGTTGTAAAAATGGCATTTATGCGGCCCTTTTTCTGTAAAAAGCCCTTTTCCGGGCGATGGCGTACATGGCAAAAAGATCCTGCATAATGCGTTGGACCGGCCACAGGATGGTTGAAAAAGCCAGAATGACCAGCACCTGTCCTGCGATATGGGTATCATAAAAAGACCTGGCAATGCGCACGCCGAGCGGAGCGGGTGCGCTGGCAAAAAGGCTTTGCGGCGGCACCATCCATAAAAACATCAGCATGGCAAATAGCAACATAGCAAGCAACCGAACGCTATGATAGCAGGCGCGCACACGCTTTTTGCGCAATTGACGGGAAAACTTTACTTCTATCCGCTTATGATCATCACTGATCGCATGATGGACGCTACGAAAAATTGGCAGGCACATATTACCGGAGAGTTAAACAGATTCATAATGTAACACGACGAAATACTTGCATTCTAGTCATAGGAAGATTGATGGCATCATTAATAGCATACAAAGAATGCGCAAAATAAGACACGCACCCAACCGGCCATGTTAACCGTACGTTAAAAAATATCCCGTAAACACAATACAGGCAATGATTTCAGAATCCAACCCTACATCCGGATCCATCATTTCACAGATCTTATACATTGCGTTCCCAACGACGAATTCGCTGAAATACATTCCCGATCAATGATAAGTATCCAAGCATAAGCATTCATACCGACAGCCAGATTATCCCAAATAATTAACGTAGATTAATACAGAAACCAATTGCAAAAAAACTTTCCGCAACGCGTTCAATTGAATCGAAATGACACATTATAGTCAAATAGTGATTCGGCCCACGGTACTGGCCGACCTGGAATCCTTCTTCCGGTTCCAGCTAAACGAAGAAGCCAATTTCCTCGCGGCATTTACCTCCAAAGACCCAACGGATAAACCCGCCTATCTTGAAAAATATGCAAAGCATTTGGCCGACCCGGCCATCAACATGCAGACGATTTTAAGCGGGGAAACCATTGTCGGCAGCATGGCTAAATTTATCATGCATGGCGATGCAGCAATCACTTATTGGCTGGACCGCCAGCATTGGGGCAAGGGGTATGCCACCGAAGCGCTCAAGCGATTATTGGCCATCGAAACCACGAGGCCCGTTTTTGGAAGGGTCGCATTTGATAATGTGGGTTCGCGCAGAGTATTGGAAAAATGCGGATTCAGTATGATCGGCACCGATAAAGGTTTCGCAAATGCCCGTCAGGCCGAGATCGAGGAATTGATCTTTAAATTGGCGTAAATACAGGTCTTTCCGGTGTTTTTTGCCGTTTGATTAATTTTTTATTACATTTGCAGCCACTCATTCCGACTCTGTAGCTCAGTTGGTAGAGCAGCTGACTCTTAATCAGCGGGCCTAGGGTTCGAGTCCCTACAGGGTCACCCAATAAAAAAACCGTTGCATCTCAACGGTTTTTTTTATTGCATCGATAGGAACGATTATTCCATTCCCCCACTCCCGCACCTGTTCTTAAACACCGCAAATCCAGCGCTCCAGTCGCTCCACTGCCCGCAACTGTTCTTGATCCGGAACAGGAAAGTGATCGGCAGGTTCGGGTCTGAAGGGTTGAAGGTCAGACTGAAACCCGAGTTCAGCCCGCTGCAATAGAAAACACCCGTGTTCCAGGCAATGGAATACGTCGCCGAACCCGAGGGATACACCTGCCATTCCACTTCCGTGATGTTCCGGGCGGCTAAAATGCTGCACGCGCTGGTGGGGCTGGTTGCATAATAATCTGCCAGCCCTACATCGAACGTAGGACCGGATACGCAGGAGCCGTTTTTAATGACTTTGATCCCCTCCGTCGACGGGGCCGGACAAACCGCCTCTGCTGCCCCAGGGCGCGGAGTTTCAGCTAACGTCTGCGCATGCGAAAAATAACAGCCTGCGCTGAATAAGGCCAACAGGATTAATCTTTTCATAACGAATCATTAATTGGGTAAAGAATAAGGGTAAAAAGGGTTACAATCCGTGTTCACTGCCGTCAGCATTCGGGCTAACTGACCTCACTGAAATTATCGCATTTTCTTTTCTTTTCCAAAAACTGGTAACGGCAAATATAACAAGCCCGCCATCGACCTGAGAACTTTCATTTCCGCATCTTTTTACATGACATCGCGCCGCTTTGCCTGATCAATGGTTTGCCGGTACATGATATTCACTTTCCCCAGAACGAAAATAGGAATGGGCAAAACCGTAGCCACGGCTAACAACCAACCTATCCATTGCTCCGGCTTCCCGGACAACACCGCCAGCACATGCGCGATCTGCCAGGAAATATACACATGCGCCACCAGCAACACGCTCCCTCCTGCCATCAATCCCCCGATACGCATGCCCGACAATATTCTGGGCGGATCAAAAAACAACATCGATACAACCAGCATAACCAATGACGAAACCCACAGCGGCATGGCCTCCCGGCAATTCTCCAGCCTGCTTTCCAATTCGGGAACATCCGTGTTTTGGGCGAACCGCATAAACGCATACCCCCAGCTTCCCCAAAGCCCCAATGCCACCATGAATTGCACTGGCAGATACCACGAAGTACCCCAAATCGAAACCGGAGCGATCAAAATCAGCATAAAAAGCCAGCTACGCAGCTTTAGCATAAAGCGCATGTTACAAGGAGTCTAATGTAAATATGTTTATTGTCTAATCCCCAACAAGAACGAAAATCCCCCTAGTTCCGCACCAGCAGCGCCGGTGCCCCCAGATCAAACGTTATTTTCCGGCCCAGCCAGCTGATCCAAATAATGCCGTCGTATATCAAACCCTCCACCAGCTGCGCACCGAACGGCCCTGTCCGGACAGACGGCTCCCCGTCCACAGCGAGATTCCGCAATTCCGTGATGTATATGGACGACCTGAAATTTTCGTTGAATTCGCTCTTCCGCTCCACCTTCCGCACCCGTGCCGTATCCGAAACGTCAACGTTCAGCCGGCCGAGGTATTTGGCGTTGAGGCGGAATACGTCTTTCCCCGCCCCGCTGTCCAGCGAGCATTGCAGGCGCAGGCTGTCGTTCACCTGGAAATACGCGAACAGCGTGAGCGAATGATTGCGGGATTGCTCCAGCTGAAGCGGCACTATTTTCGCCGACTTCCGGATCGACGCGAGGGTTTGTCTATTCTCGAACCGGAGGACGTTCTGCGTAAAATCGATCGTGAAAGGCTGGTCTTCCAGCAATTTAACCGCTATGATCCCATCGATCCCGCCGAGGTTGGCATCCAGGAAGCTCACTTCCTCTTCCGCTTTTTTCAATGGGCCGAAGGCAACGTCGCGCACCCGGTACAGATCAATGTCCAGCCGCTCACCCGTGGCCCTGAAGCCCACATATCCGCCGTCTTCCCGCTGCGTATTCTTCAGTTTATCGAAAAAAGCCTTCGTAAAGACAGTGATGCCGGCGCCGGTATCGAAGATGAAATTCCCTTCCACCCCGCTCACCGTCGCTTTCAGGAGGATGTGGCCGGATGCCGTTACCTGGAAGGGAATTTCCGTCCGGGGATCGTGGGCTTTCGCCGAAGAAAGGAAAATACAGGCACAAAGGACCGTCAGCAGGCATGTTCTCATATTCAACGTTTGCGCGAAGATACGCATTCGGGAAAAATGGGGAAATGCAAACCCGCCTTAACATTGCGGTAATGTTGGACGATTTCCTTTGCAGGATGAAGAACTTCCTCCTTCCGCTGCTCCTTTTCTCCATCATGTTTTCCGGCGCAAGGGCGCAGCAGCCCGACGGATTGCCCGCCACCGCCCCGGGGTTCCCGGCGCTGAAAGACTCACTGGAAAAAGCCCTCGCCCGGAAAAACCCTATCGCCGCCGCAGGACTCCTCAGCCGGATGGGCCACGAATGTTACCACCTCGGATATTACCCCCAGGCCCTCGATTACCATCTCCAGGCCGGCCAACTATACCGCAAAGAACAGCAATGGGCCCTTCTTGCCCAAAATCTCAACGACATCGGCACCTTATATTATTACAGCCGCCAGCCCGAAGCCGCCCGCAACCAGTACAACGAAGCCCTCGCCCTCTACACCCGCGCCGGCAACTTCACCGGCATGGCCCAAACCCTCGGCAGCATCGGCCACCTCTGCGAAAAACGGCAGGATTACGACTCTGCGGCTTACTATCAGCATAAAGCCCTCGCACTTTTCAGCCGCGCTACCGACCCTTCCGGCATCGCCAAGATTTACGAAAACCTCGGCAGCATCCATGAAGACCTCGAGCAGTACGATTCCGCTTTCCATTACTTCCAAAAATCGCTGGAACTGAACATCCTGCAACACAACAACCTGGCCACCATCGAGATTTACAATAACCTGGGAGACATCCTCCGTAAAACCGGTCGCGCCACGGAAAGCCTTCCATTCACCCGCAACGCGCTCCACCTCGCCCTCCAGGCGCGGGAAGAATACCAGCTCAGCAGCGCCTATCGCGATATGGCGCGGGCTTTCAACCTCCTTGGCCGCAACGACAGCGCCTTTTTTTACGGTGAGCTCAGCCGCGAAAGCCTGCTCAATATCTATTCCCGCGAAAGCGGGAAACAGCTCACCGTCATCCAGGCGATGTATGACACCGGCAAAAAAGACAGGGAAATCGCCGGACTGCGGAATTCCCGGAACATGGCCATCTTCCTCGTGATCGGTGCGTTGTTGCTCGTAACCCTCGGCGTGCTCGTCATTTCCAGGCAGCGGCTCCGCATCCGCAACGCCGCGCTGCTGCGCATGCAGGAGCAGCAACAGTTCAGGACGCGGACGGAGCTGCTTCAACTGCAGGAAGAAAACCTCAAGCAGGAACTGGAAACCCGGTCCAAGGTGCTCGGCGCCCATACCCTGCATATCATCCAGAAAAACCAGCTGCTGGAAGATATCCGCCAGAAGCTGGAAACCATGGTCAACGACGAGCGCCGCGATCAGAAAAAACAACTCCGCCAGTTGCAACAGCTCATCCACCAGAATTTCAACCACGATCAGCATTGGGACGAATTCAGGAGCATTTTCGGGCAGATCCATCAATCCTTTTTCGATAAAATACGGGAATACGGAGTGCCGCTAACACAAAACGACCTTCGCCTGGTGGCGCTCCTGAAAATGAACCTCAGCTCGGCAGATATCGCGGTGTTGCTCGGGATTTCGCAAGACAGTCTGCGCGTAGTCCGCTACCGCCTGCGTAAAAAACTGCAGCTCCCCCAGGGCGAAAGTCTTACGGCGTTCATCCAATCCATCTGAGATAACATCCCCTTCATGTTACGGTAATAATTCCTTAACAGCCATTTTGTTACGGCCATTAATTTTGATTATCAATATGTTACACAACAATTGTACACGCAGTTGCCGGATTGTTCACGCGGCTGTTAACGCTGTTTCCTTTTTGTAACGCGGGAAATTTGACTTCGGGGGAGGTTCGACCGCATCTTTGGGGACCCGGAAAAAGGCGGCCGCTTTTGCCGGGAGAAAACCAAAATAAAAAAGATACCATGAAAAAATTGCTGTCTGTAATGATCCTTTGCTGTTGCAGCATTTGGGCCTTTGCCCAGGGGACCGGTTTGCTGACCGGCCATATTATAGATAAAAACCAGCGGCTTTCCCTGCCGGGAGCCACCCTCCGGCTGAACCCCGGGAATCACTATACCGTTAGCGACCAGCAGGGCCGGTTCGAGTTCCTGGACGTGCCCGCCGGCAATTACCAGTTGGAAGTGACCTATATCGGATACGGTAAATTGTCGAAATCCGTGACCGTTTCCGCCGGGCGTAACACAGAACAGCAGCTCGCGCTGGAAGCCGGCGGCATCGCCGGGAAGGAAGTGCTCGTGGTGGGCGACCGGCTCCGCGGACAGGCGAAGGCCCTCAACCAGCAGAAAAACAATCCCAACGTGACCAATGTGGTGAGCGCCGACCAGATCGGCCGTTTCCCCGATGGTAATATCGGCGACGCCATCAAGCGGATACCCGGCGTAACCATGCAAAACGACCAGGGCGAGGCGCGCAACATCATCATCCGCGGCCTGGCGCCCCAGCTCAACTCCGTAACGCTTAACGGCGACCGTATCCCATCCGCCGAAGGCGACAACCGGAATGTACAGATGGACCTCATCCCCAGCGATATGGTGCAGACCATCGAACTGAACAAAACCCTCACGCCCGACATGGACGCAGACGCCATCGGCGGATCTGTGAACCTGGTTACGCGCGCCGCGCCGAATGGGCCGCGTGTGTCTGCCACGCTTTCGTCCGGCTATAACCCCATCCGCGAAAAACCCATCTACAATGGCGCGCTCGTGCTGGGAAACCGCTTCTTCCAAAACAAAATCGGCGCCATCCTGAGCGCATCCTACAACAATAACGATTACGGGTCAGACAACATCGAGCCCACCTGGAAAAAAGACGACTTCGGGAATGTATACCTCGAAGAACTGGGCGTCCGCCAGTATTTCGTGCAACGTATACGCAGGAACGCCTCCGCTGCACTGGATTACAAGATCAATCCCGCACATACGCTGTATTTCAACGCCATGTACACCTGGCGCGACGATCGCGAGAACCGCTTCGCCTATAACGTGAAAGACATCGAACCGGAATACGATGCCGACGACAAGATTACCGGTTATACCGGCTCCCTCACCCGCGAAAACAAAGGCGGCGTAGGCGGCACCCGCGGGAAGAACCGCCGGCTCGAGACCCAACGCGTCCAGAACTATTCCCTCCGCGGCGATCACCTGCTGAGCCCTAAAGTGGACCTGAACTGGAGCGCCTCCTGGTCATCCGCCAGCGAAAAGAAAGACGGTGAAAGATATATCGAATACGAATTCGAGGACGTTCCCCTCACCATGGACATCCGCAATCCGCAGCGCCCGACCGTGACGCCGGGCAACGTGAGCGACGGCGATTTCACCTTCGCTTCGCTGACCGAAAATAATGATTACACGAAAGAAAGTGAGCTGGGCCTGAAACTGGACCTCCGCTTTCCCCTTAGCGTGATCCCCGGCCAGAAAGGGCGCATGCGCGCAGGCGGTCGCCTGCGGCTGAAAGATAAAGAGCGGAACAACGATTTCTTCGAATACGAGCCCGTCGACGAATTCGGCACGCTCGACAAAATGCCGTTGTTCCAGTGGAATAAAAAACCCTTCCAGCCCGGGAGCCAATACGTTCCGGGGCGGTTCATTGCCCCGGAATTCCTCGGCGGGCTGAACCTCGCGGATGCTTCGAGGTTTGAGAAAGAAGCCGACCCGTCGGAGTTCCTGGCGGTTAATTACAAGGCGAAGGAATCCATCGCGGCGGGATATGTGCGCTGGGACCAGGACATCACTTCCCGGCTGTCGTTCATCGCCGGCGTACGGTTCGAAAATACCAGCACCAACTATGACGGGAATGTGGTAGAGGAAGAGGAAACCCTCAAAGGCACGCGCAGCGTCAAAAACAGCTACCTCAACGTGCTGCCGGGCCTCACGATCAAATACAACGCTACCGGTAACCTCGTGCTACGCTTCGCGGCTACGACCGCTATCGCCCGGCCGAATTATTACGACATCACGCCGTTCCTGAACATCGTGCAGGAAGATGAGGAGATCAGCGCCGGTAATCCGGAATTGGAAGCCGCCTATGCCACCAACTTCGATTTTATGGCGGAGCAGTATTTCAAATCGGTGGGAATCCTGTCTGGCGGCGTGTTTTACAAGCACATCAAGGATTTCATCTACACCTACCGCAACGAACAATACAATACAGCGCAGTTTGCCGCCGATTTCCCGGGGCAGCCGAACCCCGTTCCCGCAGGCGAAAACTGGTCGTACACCCAGGCGCGCAACGGCAATAAAGTGAAGGTCTACGGGTTTGAAGTGGCCCTTCAGCGCCAGCTCGATTTCCTGCCCGGTTTCGCCAAAGGGTTCGGCGTGTATGTGAATTACACTTTTACCAAATCCCGGGCCGACGGCGTGTATAACGGCGATGGCGAAAAGCGTTCGGGCGTAACTTTGCCCGGTACGGCGCCGCATATGTTCAATGCCTCGCTGTCTTTCGAAAACAGGTTCTTCACCACCCGTGTTTCCGGCAACTACGCAGCCTCTTACCTCGATGAACTGGGCGGCGACGATTTCGAAGACCGTTTTTACGACCGCCAGTTTTTCCTGGATGTGAATGCATCCGTGAAGCTGACGCGACAGCTCCGCATGTTCGGGGAAGCGAACAATCTAACCAACCAGCCGTTACGCTATTACCAAGGCGTCCGTGCCAGAACGATGCAGGCCGAATTCTACCGGCCGCGGTACAATTTCGGCTTCAAATTCGACCTGTAAACCCACCTGCATATGACAATACTGAAATTATCCGGAATAGCCCTGGCATTGGGCATCTCCGCGTGCAGCCACCTGGCGCCCGTGGCGGAAAATGCCGTAAAACCCATCGTAGTAACGGAACCCGTGGCGCACGATACCGATGATCCCGCTATCTGGATCAACCGGGCAGATACGATGCATAGTCTCGTTTTCGGTACCGATAAAGATTCCGACGGTGCGTTGTATGCCTTCGATCTCGACGGGAAGATCGTCCGCAAATCGGAGCCGCTGAAACGCCCCAATAACGTAGACATCGCGTATGACCTGCCATTGGCCGGCACCCCGGCAGACATTGCTGTGGTAACGGAGCGCGAAACCCGCAAGATCCGCATCTTCCGCCTTCCCGGCCTGCAACCCGTCGACAACGGCGGTATTCCCGTGTTCGCCGGCGAAGCACAGGCAGACCCCATGGGCGTGGCGCTCTATACCCGTCCGGCAGACTCCGCCGTTTTTGTGATCGTAGGAAGAAAGGAAGGGCCTGCGGAAGGATACTTATGGCAATACCGCCTGCAAGACGACGGCAAGGGCCAGGTGAAAGCGGACCTGGTGCGGAAGTTCGGGAAATACAGCGGGAAGAAGGAAATAGAAGCCATCGCCGTCGATAATGCCCTCGGGTATGTTTATTACTCCGACGAAACGGTGGGCGTGCGCAAGTACTTCGCCGATCCGGACAGGAAAGACGACCGCGAACTGGGGTTCTTCGGGCAGCAGGGTTTTGCGTCCGATCACGAGGGCATTTCGCTGTATCCGGGGCGCGACAGCACGGGGTTTCTCCTCGTTTCCAACCAGCAGGCGAATTCATTCATGATTTTCCGACGGGATGGGAAGAACGGTTTTGTGGGCGAAGTGCCGGTTTCCACCATAGAAAGCGATGGATCGGAGATCACGCCGGTGACATTCGGGGGTAAATTCCCGGGCGGGCTGTTCGTGGCCATGAGCAACGGGCGCGTGTTTCACTTTTATGCGTGGAAGGATTTGCGGGAAAGGTTGAAATAGCCTTATTGGATGGATATATTTACAATGACGGCTGGCGCGATGGCGTTGGCCGTCTTTTCTTTCAAATTGCACTTCACTTCGCCCACCCTACCGGCGAAAAAACCAGGTACAAACCGATCACCAGCGCAACAAGCCCCCCCATCGCCAGGTACCTCCATTTCCACGGCGTCACTTCCACGAGATTGTTCCATTGCAATGCAAAAGGCGCCTCCCGTGGCCGCCATTTCCCGATGGTCAGCATGAGTATTACCGTTACCACGAAAAGGATAGCCAGCACATGTAAAAAATGAAGCCCCACATCCACCACAAACTGCGACAATCCATAACAGCCGATGAAGAACGCCAGCCCCACTTTGGCCGCCAGTGCGGGCACCCGGCGCGTAAGGAACCCCACGACCATAACCGTAAAAATAGGTACACTGAAGAGCGCCCCCACCTTCTGCAACCAGGTATATAAACCGTCCTGCGTGAAATGAATGAACGGCGCAATACAAACCGCACTCGCACAGAGCAGCACCTCGAACCTGCGCGCCGTACGCATCCCGCCGGGCGGGCCTTTGCGGAGGTTCAGCACGTACAGCGTCGCGGAACTGTTGATGCCCGCAATGAACGTAACGAGGGATGCACCGGCCAGCAGCGCGGCCATGAACCCCGTATACACCGGCGGCGCCACGTCGCGGATCAGCGTCGAAAAAACGGACGCGGAATGCGGCAGGCTTCCGTAGATATGCGCCGCCACGATCCCCGGCACATTGAGCAGCAGCGGCAGCACCAGTTTTCCCAATCCTGCGAGGGCCATCCCCTTCTGGCAAGACGCCAGGTCGCGGGAGCCGAGGGCCTGCTGCACGATGTATTGCTCCGTACTCCAGTAATATAAATTCACCAGCAACATACCGGTAAAAATCGTCCCGAAAGGAATTGCGTCGTGCGGCCTGCCGATGGCGTTCAGGCGATACGTTTCCGTTGTCAGTACGGTTTCCAGCCCGGTTTGCCAGTTGCCCGCACCGAGATGCCGCAGCGCGAAATACGGCAGCAGCAATCCGCCGGTAAACATCGCCAGGCCCAGCATCGTCCCGGAAACCGTCATGCCTTTCAACCCTCCTTTCAGGGAAAACATCGTGCCGAGCGCGCCCATCACGGCCACCAACCACCAAATCGTTGGCCAGTAACCCGATCCGGTAAGGTCAGACACCCCGAAAAGCCCTTCCAGCGCCACGGCGGCGCCATACAGCACAGATGGCAAGAGGTTCACGATGTAGTTGAGCAGGAAAATGAGGGATACGAAGGTTTTGGTTTGCCGGTCGTACCGCATTTCCAGGAAATCCGGCGTGGTGGAAATACCGGTTTTCAGGTAAATGGGCAGGATGAATTCCGCCACGGCCATCATCACCACCACCGATGTTACGCCCCAGGCCATCACGCTCATGTTGTTGGTGAACGTGAGCTCGTTTTCGCCGATAAACGAGGTAGTATTGATGTTGGCGAAAATCAGTCCGCAGCCCACCGCCACAAAACCCAGGTTCCTGTTGCCGAAAAACAGTCCCGCAGCGGTAACGGGCTTCGTCCTCCGCGCACTTCGCCACACCAGCCATGCGGCGGTGGCCATCGTGATAAAAAATGCGCTGAGGGTGACGGCGTTCATATTTTACAGGTTGAAATAAACGGGCTGTTTCCCGTCCCAGGCCCGGGATTGCTCCGGTTTGCCCTTCTCCTTCACAATAATCTTATAATTCCTGCCCTTGCGTTGCACGGAAAGATCGATGACCGTACCGAAAGCATGCACATTCTGCAATGCCATCTGCCCCCATTTCGATGGCAACTTCGGGCACACCGCAAAAGCTTTATAACCTACGGGGTCGAACCCGAACATCCCTTCCACGATGGCACGGCAATACAGTCCGCTTTCCGCGGAAAGGTGCCGCTGGTTCCCTTCGGGCCAGGCCTCTATCGCATAGGGAACGTGTTCGCCCAGCAAACGTTTCGAAGAATAATACGCCAGGTATTTCAATGCCGTGTCCGTAGCCCCGGCCTTGAATATACCGCGGAAAGCGTACAGTGTGGAGCGGTCCCAGAAAGTTTTGGAGCCGGATTCGGTGAGGAGACCGTCGGGGCTCCAGAGTTTGGGCGACAGCAAAGCCGCCAGCGTCTCATCTTTCCGGTCGTTAATGCCCACTACCAGCGGCAGGCAGATCCAGGCGCGGAGCTTATCGTTCCCGTCGAAATAGCGGTAGGTATTAAAACCTTCCACATTGGCGCCGAAGTATTTTTCGATGTTCGTTTTAAGTTTTTCCGCTTCCGATTTCCATTCCGCCGCAACCTGCTTGTCACCGGTCCAGTCCGCCATCCGTGCACCATACAGCAGCGAGGCGTAGGTCAGCACGTTGGTGGAAAGATTGTATTTCCCGGCCTTGAAGCGCCCTTCCAGCTCATCCGAATCCGAAAAATAAACACCGTCTGCCGATTTCTTGCGCAACATATACTCGTTGCACCATTTCACGAGCGGCCACAACGCCGTCATATCCTGCGGATTGGACACCGTAAGCGCATACTTCGCCGCACCGTAGCCGATCATGGCCTGGTCTCCCCGGTCGCCCGCGCCGTTCCAGTAACTGTCGCCCTCCGCGATGATGGAACTGGGAATGGGCTTATATTCCGGATTGATGTATTGCGCAAAAATGCGGAAACTGTTGCGTGCAGATGCCAGCCCGGCGTCATATCCGAGATAGCCGAAGAACGGGTTCACGTATTCTGCCTGGTCGTTGGCCCAGATGGCCGCGTAGTATTCCCCGCCGCCGGGGCCGTGCATGAGGCCGGCTTTCGTTTCGTAAATGCTTTCCGCGGCGCGGAGTTTGGCGAATGCGAACATCCGGTTGATGGTATCGTTGGGGGTGTGGAGCACCAGTTTGCCTTCCAATTCCTTCACCAGCGCCATCCGCTGGCTTTCCTCGAAGGCGGGATCGATATATAACGGGGGATCGGCCTGTTTCCGGGCCGAGTACACGACGTGGAAATCCACGAAGCGCCCCGGCGCGAGGGCCTTCCGCCCGCCGTTCCAGGTTTTCGCCTGCACCACGTATGCGCCATAAACGCCCTTGGCCGCATCCGTCAAACTGCTGCTGTCCGTTTCCGGGATATCGAGCACGAGGTTTTGCTTCCCGCGGTTCTCCAGGTGGTAGGCTTCCACGAACGCCGCTTTGCCGGGGGAAGGAAAAAGGCGCCGCGTCACCACGACGTCCGTCCCGATCTTACTTTCACAAACTAATTTGCCATGAATATAAAAACCCTGGACGGATTCGGTGACCGGCTTTCCATCGATCAAAACCGCATCCAGGGCGCTGCCTTTGAATTCGCGGATGAGGTTGGCGCGGGTGTTATTGGGGAGGGAGCGCAGCATGGGAAAAACCAGTTTCCGGCTGAAAACAGGCTTGCCGGCTTCGTTGAAGCCATAATGTACGATGGCCGAAAGCTGCTTCCCGCTCATTTCGAGATGGTCCGTATGCGGCGGTTTGGACGCCGCGGCCTGATGGATCCCGCCGTCGCCGGTCATGGTCCAGGTACGCTGCGCGCGGCCTGCAAGCGGCAGCAAAAGCAGCAGGCAATAAATGTATCGCATGTTGATGTCGTTAAATTGGATGATGTGTTGATCAGAGCGACGCGCGCCGCGCCAGGGTCGTCGGGATCGTAGTTCGCACTTTCTCGCGGCTGAGAACGGCCTCTGCGGCCATTTTACCCATCGCGGCAAAGTCGGCCGAGTAAGTCGTGATGCCCACGAATTCTTTCGCCGGCTCGTCGTTGTGCGACAGGATGCCCACGTCCTTTCCCGGCTGCAATCGCTTCGCCTTGCATTCCTTGAGGATTTCCCACATGGCGAAGTTGTCCAGCGTGAAATACACTTTATTCCTTTCCACCGTTCCGGCCGTAAATTCCTTTTCGATGCGGCCTTTGATGTGATGGGTTTTCAGGAACTTCTTGAAAGACACGGCGATCTCCTTCGGGTCCAGCGAATCGGGGGAATGGAAAAAGACGAATTCGTCGAACTTCCGGATGTCGTCTGCCAATTCGGTGAAGGCCTGGTAGGAGGATTTTTCG
This sequence comes from Chitinophaga rhizosphaerae, assembly GCF_003958645.1. Taxonomy (GTDB): domain Bacteria; phylum Bacteroidota; class Bacteroidia; order Chitinophagales; family Chitinophagaceae; genus Chitinophaga; species Chitinophaga rhizosphaerae. The sequence goes on along the minus strand of NZ_RXLO01000001.1, from coordinate 131,795 downwards.
AATTCCTGGGTGATGTGGTTGAAATCCCCGTCCAGCGGCTCAAACCGGTCGAACATGAGGAATTTGTTCCGCGGGATGGTATCCAGTAATTCCTTCGACTTCGGATGCGGTATCGGGGCGATGACGTACATGCCGAATTGCCCGCGGATGCTTTGCAGCACGGTTTCGAACACTTCTATATTGCCGTGGTGGAAATAAATCTGCAGGCTGATGGAAGGCCCCAGCGTCTGGCGGAAATTCCGGTAAAACTGCTCTTCGAAAGTATCGAGGTTATACATGACCAGCGCCACTTTGAGGAGTTGTTCGGTGCTTTGGCCCGACACGAAATATCCCAGCCTGTTGCGCGCTTCGATGATCCCCCGGCCGGTGAGCTCCCGGTACCCTTTCATGATGGTTTCCCGCGAATAGCCCAGCTCCCGGATCATGGCGTTCACGGAAGGGAGCGTGTCTCCGGGAGCCAGCACCTTATCGTTGATGGAATTGATGATGCCCTGTACCAGGCGGTCGTGCTTGGAGTAAGACACCACGGTTTCCAGATCGGTAATCTTGTCAAAAACGTTCATATTTAGTCCTCTTTTTCAGCGATGGCTTCCATGCCGGGGAGCAGTTCCACTTCCGCCCAGGTTTTGCTGTTGCCCATAACATCCGTTTCCACACGGGTTTTCATTTTCTTTCCGTTTATCCGGATAGCCTTTGCCTTTCCGTTGAAAGCGGCGCGCCAGGAGAAAGGGCGGCTTCCTTCGTTCTTCAGCACGCTCCGCCGCGGTTCGTGCCGCAAACGGATGACCGAAGATAATACCTTCAGCCCGCCGATTTCGCAAAAATGCGGCGAGCGGCTGTTGTAAACGGTGGTCAGCCGGCCGTTCCGCCCGTCCGGCGAAACGCCCATCACACCCTGCACGATCCCTTCCATCACCCCGAAAGACACTTCGGGGTATTCGCGCCGCGGCGTAGCCGGGTTGGTGAGGTAAAGGATAAAGCGGTAGGCCTCGTCGAAGTAACCATAACGGCAAAACTGGTACGAAAGGTAGGAAAGGTTTTCCACGTTCCACTTCCCGCCGGCCAGGTGAGCGATCGTTTTGCGGGCACGGCCGGCATCGGTGAGCGCGTCGTACCAAAGCAGGTAGGTTTCCCCCTCCCCTTTTCCGAATACGCCCTTGTGGGTGATATAGGTATTGTATCCTGCGGATTGCTCATCCCACCAATGCGTTTCCAGATGCCGGAGATAGGCGGCCGCGATGGTGCGATACTGCTTTTCCGCCCGGCGGTCTCCCCGCCAGCCGGCTATATCCGCATACGCCGAAAACCCTCGGTACATGGCGGCAACGAGATCCGCCCCCATTCCCATGTCGGCGATGGCTTCATAATAGGAAGGCAATCCCCGGCAGCGGTGGAAGTAATCTTTCTCGTTGAAAGGCACCGGCGCGTTGGGAAACGGCGGCCGGTCCAGCAGCGCCTTCGGCCGGAGGTGCCACCTGTCCACAAACGGCCCCACCGTGATCGCGGAAAAGTTCCGGAACGCCGCGCTGTTAATGAACGCCGTGTCTCCCGTCCACATATACATCCGCCAGCCGGCGTAGATCAGCTCGAAATTGGCGTTCAGGTTGTACCAGAACTCCTTGTCGTTCCGGTAATCCTCCACGGCCGGCCTTCCCGATTTATGAATCTCCCAGAACGTGCACCAGTCTTTGCTTTCGGAGATCCCTTCGAGGAAGCGCGTTAACATGTTCCGGTTCTCCGCCTGCATGCCCAACACCTCTGCGCCAATAAGCTGGTGCGACACGTCCCGCACGCAAAACGCGCTGCGGGCGGGCAATGCCGCCTCGTACCAGGGCCCCACCGGGTCGGTGGCCGGGCCGCGGTAAGACAAAGCCATATCCCTCGCCCTTGCGAACGCCTGTTCCAGCGCGGTATCCGACGAAGTGAATACCGCCTGCGCGCTGGCGGCCGAAGGCACGGCTACCCAACAGGCCACGGCCAGGAAATGCGCCCATTTCATCCGCCTGCGGCGTACCATTTCAAACTTCATAAGCCTTTTCAATTGAATATTGCAGTTTCATAACGTGGAACGTTGATATGAAATATAGTTAAAAATCGTTTCCGGATGCGGGCATAGTTAAAGAAAGCAACCCTGACCGTAGAAACGGCAGGGTTCGATTAAAAAACTGTATGTATAACCAGTCAGCATACATCACTTGTATAAAGGATTTTGCGGCATCCCGGTGCGGTTGATCTCCGTCCGCGGGATGGGCAACAGGTAATGTTCCGGCTTAAAGGCGCGTTGCTCCAGCGTTTGGTACACGTATGTCCTGGCGCCGGTAGTTGCGTTGCGGGTAATGATCACCTGGCGGCAGGGCTTGTTTTCCGTCGTTTCCGCGATCTTCCAGCGGCGGACGTCGTAGTAACGGTGCCCCTCGAAGCAAAGCTCCACCTGCCGCTCGTTGCGGATCCGCGCCAGCAGCGCCGGACCGCTTTCCGTCAACGGCGCCGTGATACCCGCGCGCAGCCGGATTTTGTTCAGGTATTCCCGCGCCACGGCTTCGTGCCCCAGCTGGAATTCCGCTTCGGCGTAGTTGAGGTAAATCTCCCCGAGCCGCGATAAAATCCAGAAACGGTTCGTCTGCAGGTCGGTATTGAAATTGAACGTCGTATCCATGTATTTGCGGAAGGAGTAGCGTGTCAGGCTGTTGTTCCAGGCATCGTAACCCTGGTCGGAGTCGTAGCCGCCTTCATAGAACTGCGCTTCGTTGGTGGTACGGTCGCTGAAATAAGCCGCGTTCCCGGTTGGCCGCCCGTCGTGCACGATATCCGCATAAAACCGCGGATCGCGCCCTGCGTAAGGGTTCTGCGGATCGTAACCGGATTGCGCATCGGCAATGCTCTTCCCGTTGGCCATTCCGAACGCGTCCACCAAATCCTGCGTGGGCGTAAAAGCCGCCCAGCCATGATAGCCGTTGGGAAAGCACATCATTTCGATGCCGGTGAACGCATCCCATTGGTATTCCTTGTTCGACAGCCGCGCGCCGATGATCTCGCTGTTGTAAGTAGTGAACAGGTCTGCGTAATTGCCGGTATAGAGCGTAAACCCGGGCAAATCCATCACTCTTTTGGCCGCAGCGGAAGCCGCCGTCCATTTCGCCGCATCGTTGGAAGGGTTCCAGAGCGGGCTCGCCATATACAGCAGCAGCCTCGATTTCACTGCCAATGCCAGCGCAGCGTTCGCCCGGCCTTTGGGTTGATTGATCCCCGTCAGCATGGTTGCGGCCGCTTCCAGCTCGTCGCTCACGAACTTCGCGCATTCGTCGAACGTACTGCGGGGGACTTTGAAATCGGAAGACAGGCTGAAAGGCGTTTTCACGAGCGGAACGCCGCCATAGTCGCAGATCAGCTGGAAGTAAGCGTAAGCACGGAGGAACGTCACTTCCCCTTTGATCCGCTTGCGCGCGGCATCGTCGCCCGGCACCTGGTCGATGCGCGACAACAGGATATTGGCGTTCTGGATGTGCGAGTAATTCTTCGCCCAGATATCGAAACCGCCCGCATTGTCGGGCGAAAGCAGCCCTTTGTTGATCACGTTGCGGACACCGGCGTAGTTGAATTTATTGAAGCCTTCGTCAGACGCGGGCGACAGCAGGAAGCTCCGGTTGATGGAACTGCCCCAGTCGTACGTACAGGTAGGCAGGATGTTGTAGATGTTGTTGGCGAAAGCTTCCGCCAGTTTGATGTCTTTCCAGACGGATTCATCGGTATACGAATCCAGCGGCGCTTTGTCCAGCACTTTGGAGCACGCGGGCAGCAGGAAGTTGCCTGCACATAAACCCGCCAGCAGCAATATTCTCAGTTTCATGATAGGAAAGTTTGAAAGGTGAAAGCCTTAAAGCCCGACATTGAGCCCGAAGCGGAAAATCCTCGTTTGCGGATAATTGATACCGGTGGTGTTGTTCGTTTCCGGATCGACGCCGAATTTCTTCATTTTGTCGAACGACAGCAGGTTGTACCCGCTGGCATACAAACGCAGGGCATTCAGCCCGCTGCCGGCGAAGAACCTTGTGGGAACGGACCACGACAGCTCGAGGCTTTTCAGCCGCAGGAACGAAGCGTCGCGCAGCCAGAAGTCGGAATTGTTATAATAGGAAGCGTTGACGCTGTTGCTCGTGTGCGCGCGCGGGTATTCGCTTCCGGTGTTTTCCGGCGTCCAGCGGCCGTCGTACAGCCATTGCGGCGGTGCGATGAGGGAACCCTGCACCTGGGAGTTGATCATCTGCTTCGCTTTCGATTGGCCGGAAAGCAGCATATTCAGGCCGATGCCTTTGTAGTTAAGGCCGAGGTTCACGCCGTACACCACTTTCGGGGTGGCGGTCTCGTAAATGCGGATCTGGTCGTTGGCGGTGATGACGCCGTTTCCATCGATATCCTTGATGCGGATATCGCCGGGGCGGGCGCCAGGCAGGTGAACGGAACGGTCGATCTCGTCCTGCGAACGGTAAATGCCGTCAGACGCGTACAGCAGCCAGGAATCGATGGGATATCCTTCGGATTTCTGCCATTGCGGAACGGAAGCCGCCTCGTCGCGGAACAGCACTTTGCTTTTCGCGAAAGTACCGTTAACACCGGCCGAATACCGCAATTCTCCCGCATCGCCGGTATAAGTCAGGGCGAAGTCGACGCCCCGGTTCAACGATTTCCCGATATTTTCGGAAGGCAGCGCCATACCTGTAAACAGGGGGATCGATGCGTTGCGCTTGGCGAGAATATCCTTTCTCACATACCGGAAATAGTTGGCGGTAAACGTCAGGCGGTTGTCGAGCAACGTCGCGTCCACCCCGAAGTTTTTCGTATCCTGCTTCTCCCAGGTGATATTGGGATTGGGCGTGCTCGTGAGCGAAATGGCATTGTTCAATGCATAATCGTCGCCGAAGTAGGTATAGTAGTTTTTGTTCGTCACCAGCTGGTAGCGGGTCAGGAAGAGGTATTGCGCCACGGCGTCGCTGCCGAGCAGGCCCCACGACGCGCGGAGCTTCAGCTCATTGACAAAGGGCACGTTCTCCTTGAAAAACCGCTCTTCTGAAATCCTCCATCCTGCGATCACGGCCGGGAAAAGGCCCCAGCGGTTCTGCGTCGGGAAGTTGAAGGATCCGTTGTACCGCATCGTCACTTCCAGCAGGTATTTATTGTCGTACCCGTACTCTACCCTGCCCAGGTAACTCGCGCGGCCGTCTTGTGCCGACGAGCCCGTGGCATTCTGTCCATCGGTCGTGCCGGTAAAGATCTGGTCGATCTGGTCGCTCAGCAGGTTGCGGCGATAGGCGTAGGTGCCCCAGGAAGACGAGGTCGTGGATTCATATCCCGCGAACGCGCCGATCTTGTGGCGGCCGAAAGTGCGGTCATACGCCAGTTTGATGAATTGCGTGCTGCCGGAAAGCATGTCTTCGTTCTGCGCCACGCTGGCCGACGATACCGTGCTGGAGCGCTGGTTGGTGTAGGTGTTGGTAGACCGGTCGAACGCATATGCATCCCATGGCCGGTTGAAAACTTTCTGGTGACGGAGGTTCACGTCGTAAGACACGTATCCGCTGAGCGACAGTCCTTCCGTAACAAACGGCATTTTCAGGTCGAATCCCGCCTGCGGCGTCACTACGTAATTATTCACGCGGTTGTACCCCGGAGCGTCCGTTACGAGTATGGTGGGATTGCGGCCCGCCGCCACGCCCGCACTGGGAAGGCCGTTTTCCCAACGGGCGGGAATGAACGGGTAAAGCGAGCGCGTTTCGTGCAGGATGCTGCCCACGCTGTAAGTGGGATAACGCCGGTCTTCGTTGCGTGCGGCGATATCGAGGTTCACTTTGAGGTTGGAGGAAATCCGCGCATCGATGTTGGAGCGGATGTTGAACTGCCGGTACCGTTCGATGCTGTTGCGGAAGTTGCTGGACTGGTCCACATACTGGCCCGAGAAGTAATATTTCACGTTTTCGTTGCCACCGCTTACGCTGAGGGAATGCGAAGTTTGCGGTGCGTTTTTGCGGAAAACCTCGTCCAGCCAGTTGGTAGACGTATATCCGGGAACGTTACCCGCTTTGTACTTGTCAATCTCACCTTGGGCGTAGGTATTGGGGTTTACTTCATTGAAAAAGGTCATGTACTGCCAGGCGTTCACGATTTCGGGCTGGCGGGTGAGTTGCTGGTAGCCGAAATTGCCGTCGTACTGGATGGTCGGCTTGCCGGATTTGCCTCTTTTGGTGGTGACGAGGATGACGCCGTTGGCCGCCCTTACGCCGTAAATGGCCGCGGATGCGTCTTTGAGGACGGTCACGCTTTCAATGTCGTTGGGGTTGATGCGGTTGAAACTGCGGTCGGGGATGCCGTCTACGATAATCAGCGGACTGGTGCCGCCGCCGAAAGAGTTGAAGCCGCGGATCACGAGGGAGGCATCGTCTTCCCCGGGGCGCCCGGAGCGGTTATTGGCGATGACGCCCGGTACGCGGCCGGCGATGGCGTTGGATACGTTAGACGAGCCGCTCTGTACCAGCTCTGCGCCTCTTACGGAAGATACGGCGCCGGCAACGGAGGTCTTTTTCTGCGAACCGTAGCCGACTACCACTACTTCGCCGATGTCTTTGGAAGCCGGGACGAGCGTAATGCGGAGCGGGGCGCCGCTGCCGCCGGGGATTTCCCGAGTTTCGTAACCGGTGAAGGAAATAACGAGTACCGCGCCGGAGGAGACGCTGAGCTGAAATCGGCCGTCTTCGAGGCTGATAGCCCCGTTCGAGGTCCCTTTTTCCGCGATGGAAGCCCCGGGGACAGGCTCTCCCTTTTCATTCGCCACCTTACCGCTCACCTGGATTTTTTGCTGCGCCCAAACCGGGGAAACGATGGCGAGCATTATAGCCAGCACGAACATCGTTTTCCATAGGCACGTGGAAGTTCGGGAGCCTGCCCGCGAATGGCAGCTCCTGGAAAAATAAGCTTGCATAGATTTTACTTTTGGTTGTAGCTGTGGAATTTATTCATACCTGGAAATACGCAAACAACCTCAGCTGCTGTCGCAACTACGTGGAAGAAACTGTTTCATGGCAATAGTTTTGGTTGACCGTGCGGGAATAGCGCCGCAGGATACTACGTAAAGACTGTGTTATTCTAGTCTATTCTATTACAAATATAGGAAACGGTTTCATATGCGCAACTTTTTTCTCTTCAGGAAAAGATGGCAGGAATGGGATGCGCAAACGTTACCATCTCCACAACGGGCCATGGCAGTTGTTTTCGTAATTGAAATAAAATGCAGTTAAGTTGAAAAAACGTTGGAAAGGAGATTAATGCGCCCTCGCGCGGAGGCGCTCCAGCTTCCGCTCGTACATCTCCCTAAACCGGTCCATTGGCCGGGAAAGGAATTTCGGCGCACGGAAGCGGTATCCCACGAACACCCGGAAAATGAGCCGGCTGTCGCTGTTGATGACGGCGTTGTTTTCCTGCCGGGAAGCGTTGGAGATAACGTTCATATACGTTCCGGCGTATACCCGCTGACCGTTATACCCGATCCCCGCGCGGCCGTCTACCCGGAACGCCGGCGTATGACTATGATCGACGGCCGGCCCGCCGGGAAAGCGCGTCGTCAGTTTCGTGAAAATATATCCGGCCCCCGGCGTTACGCCCAGCGATGCATACCAGTACCGCCACACGAAAGTATGCTGGTAACCCGCGCCGAGTAACACTTCGAAATTGTTCGTCTTCTGCGTGGCCCCGCCCGGCGAAACCGGCACCGAACGGTCGTCTATGATATAATACCGGTATAGCAGCAGCGGAATGAAACTGCCTGCGCTCCTGCGCTGGCGCTCCGTTTGCGTAAGCACCGCGTTCACCGAAAACCGGGGATTGAAATTATAAGCCGTAATGCCTTGGAAGTTCCTGAACAGCAGGTCAGGGAACTGCAGGTACGGCATCCCCTCTTTCCAGCCGGGCACGTAATCCGCCGTATTTTCGAGGTAATACCCTTTGGTCCTGCTGTAACTGAATTCCTGTTGCCAGTGGCGGAAAGAGAAGCCCAGGGCCATTCCCCGCGCAGCCGTCTTCCCCATCGATGCTTCATCTCCGCTCCCCGGCAAAAACCGCGGCGCCACCTTGAAACCCACCGAGAGAAAGCGGTACGAAAAACCGAAATGCACCGCCGCACTGGCATTGGGCGCCAGCTCCAGGTCGCGGCCCGGGGTAAGCAGCGCCAGTGCTTCGAGATCTTCGCTGTATGTCGCTTTTACCGTGGCCAGATCCCCGATCTTTTCAATGTACGGACGCCCAACCGGCAGGGAGTCCCGGTGCGGGAGACTGTCGGCCGGGAAAAGGAAGACACCGGCCCAGGAGGCCATCCATCCCAGGCAAGTACTGGCTAAAGGCATGAGACTGAGGATTTAGATCGCAGACCGCAAAATAAGGAAGTTTATCTTATTCCTTCACATACCCCGCTTCCACTTTCAACGCTTCCAATGCGTTCACCAGGAATACCAGCGGCGCGTTCCAGTTGATGGTAATTTCGTTGCACGCATAGGCGGATTCGCTGTCTACGTAAGCTGTTTCCACTTCCCGGAACGGGTAACGGGCGCCGTCTTCCATCTTGCTATTCGGACCGCCTACCAGGAACCCCGGCACCGGGTCTGCGATCCCGTCGGCAACCGATGGCCGGTGATGCGGATGCATGGGCCGCTTTTCTCCGAAACCCGTCACGAAGCAATACCCCGTTGCGTTTCGGCCTAACAGGTAGTCGAGGTTGGAAAGGGCGTAATCGAGATATTTACGGTCTTTGGTGGCGAGGTAGGCGTACACCAGCGCAATCCCCTGCGTAGCGGCGTTCGCATTCCCGCCCCAGTTGAAATCGCCCGCCGTCTGCCCCATGACCGTCCCGAACGCGTTCTGTGCCGCACGGCCGGTCAACTCGTCCGCGAAGTGTACGATGGAAGCTTGCATTTCATCCTTCCGGCCGTTCTCCCCGGCGAAACGGAAAAGAGACCAGTCGCCCAGCATCCGCACGCTCCACCAGGACGGTAATTGCATCCCGTAATTTACCCGGGCAATCGGAAACCGGGCGCCTGATCCTCCCCATGCGAGCAACATTTCCGTAGCCGCCCAGCTCAACTCATCCTCCACGAACCGGTCGCCGTATTCCCCGGTCCGGATGCGAGGGGAAACAGCTTTATTGATAGCAGCCTGGCTGTATGATAAATTAGCGTTCCTCTCGTCGGCCGCCCATTTCCAGGCTTGCTCCGCAGCGTTCCGGCAACTGTCTGCCAGCCCCGGGAACGCCTGTTCGAATTTTCCGTACACACGATAAGCGATGGCCATCACCGCCGCGAAATCGCAGGTGGCGGCCGTGCTTTTCTGTACTACATACCTCGGTTGCGTGGTGGCACAGTGCGGCATAACCATTTTGTCGAATTCGGCGTTGGTACATTTGTGGTAAACGCCGCCGTCGTTGGGGTCTTGCATGGTCATCATCCAGCGCAAGTTGTACAGCGATTCGTCGAGGATATCGGGAACGCCGTTGCCGCTTTCGGGAATGTTGACGTTGAGCTGATCGAAATATGCGGGAAAACTTTCGTAGGCAGACAGCAGCATGTACATCGTAATGCCGGAGTTGACGATGTATTTGTTGTAGTCGCCGGCATCATACCAGCCGCCGGGCGAAGCGATCACCGTACCGGCCGGTCTTTTGCTGTCTGCGGCGGACGGATGGACCAGCACCCTTGTGTCCGGATGCCCGGCCGGGCGCGCCCATTTGCCGGCGTATTGCGCTTCCAATGGCATGGAAGCCCGCTGGAAATAAAACCCTTTCAACACCGCTACCGCCAGGTCGCGATAAGGCGCATCACCGACTTCGAAGGGGTACGAAGCCGCCATTCCCGGCACCCGCAGCACGAAGCGCCCTTTCTTGTCCAGATCGCTGAAATCAGCCATGCGCGTACGCGACGCCGAATAACGCGATATCTTTTCCGGCTGCAGCTCACCGCTGAATACCGTATCGCTCCCGTTGGGCGTGGTGATGAAAAAACGGCCGGAAGTAACAGGGCTCATGACCACCGCATGTTTGGGCCCGGCGGTATAAAAACCGGACTGGTTGAGGCGGACGGGATTTTCCTGCGCCGCGGCAAAAGCGCCGCTCAGCAAGGCTCCGGTTATACAGGCAGGGAACTTCATGAAATGTAGGATTTACTGCCTGAAGATACATAAATCCATTTCTGATGTTGCAACGATCGTTATGCGGGTCTTTCATTTTCTGCAGGATCGTACAGCAACGCGGTGCAGAGGCAAACGCGCCGTTCCTTCGCGCAGAGGATGCCGTGGTTGGCGCAGCTGCGGCAGCCTTCCCAGAAAGCTTCGTCCTGCGTAACCTCTGCAAAGGAAACCGGCCTGAAACCCAGTCTGCTGTTCAATTTCATCACCGCAGCGCTGGTAGTGATGGAGATGATCCCGGCATTAGGGTACAATTGCCGGCTCAGTTGGAAGACGGCCTGTTTCACGGCCGCGGCCACGCCCATGCCCCGGAGTTCCGGCCGCACGATGAGGCCGCTGTTGGATACGAACTTCCCTCCTTCCCAGGTTTCGATGTAGGCAAAGCCGGCCCATTCGCCATCGGCCGTCAGCGCCATGACCGCCTTCCCCTGTGCGATCTTGCCGCGGATCATTTCCGGTGTACGGCCTGCAATACCCGTTCCGCGGGCATTTGCGGCAGTACTGATGGTGTCGGCGATAAGGGTGGCGAAGCGCGCGTCTGCCAGTGTGGCGGTGCGCACTTCAACGACGACGGGAGGTTCCGCTTCCGGGGTAGACAATAAATTATGAGCGTGCATGATCTTCCGGGTTAAGATGTTCACGGATGAAAAGATGGTACAGCGGCGCGGGCACGAGCGAAAACAGCCGGATGCGGCCGGCCTGTCCGCCGACCTCCGCATGGGAGATCCCCGGAACGATGATCTTTTCCACCGCATCGCGGACGCGCTGGTTGCCGCGTTCGTACAGCCTTCCGGCTACGCGGAGGCATTTCTCCAGCGTAGGGATGTTCTGATCGCGCCATTGGCGGAGCATGTAGTCGCGGAGGCATTCCATCGTCTCATACAAATGAAAGATGGCGGGGAATTGACGCAAGGGTTTGTGCAGCTCCGGCAACGCGTCTTCTATCAGCGCCGGAACTTCGTAAGTATTCAGCATGGTTAATGGGTAAGTTGAATGACGATCTGGATGAGGACCGACAGGGCAAACGAACCCGCGATCACATAATACATCCACTTGTTCTTCGGCGGAGGCACCGGTTTGCGGTAAGCGCGATGTGTAGGCATAATCCAATTTTCGGACAGTATGCCAAAGCAAATGCCGGATGCGCGTCAACTATTAATCAAATTGAAAATGAATGACTTACGAACTTTCAGTAAAATATCCTGCACCCAAAACCATGCAAAAACGGAAAACGCACTACCGAAACTGAAGCTTTCGTGCTGGCGTAAAAGCTAGGGGCGCAATGAATTATTCCATATATTTAGTTCACGGTTACAATCGCCGTTAACCCGAAATCATGAACATGAAAAAAATCTCGCTTTCCCTGACCATCATTGCCACTTTATTAGTCGTGATCAGCGCCGCTTTCAAAATCAATCACTGAAATAACGCGGACATTATGTCGCGGATCGGCAGCTTCGCTATGCCCGTGATGCTGATTGCTTTCACCATCTTTGTTTTCTGCCTGGCAAAGGAAAAACTCGCCGCGGCGAAAAACCACCGTTAATTGCTGATGTTCGGTAAATTATTGCAGATCTTCAAAAAGAGAGGAGCCGGGATACCAGTCGAGGAACCCGTACCGGCCCACTGGAAGGAACTATTCGTTCATCCGGACGCGTGCACCATCGCAACCGGCACTGCTATCCGCGACACTTCCGACACGCCCAGGTCGTTTGACACCACTACTCCGTACATGGAAACCGTGCGACAGGCCTATATTCGTTGCGAAGCGCAGGTGCAAGGAAAAACGCATCGTTTTATGAGCGTGCATTGAATATCGACCCGCAAGCCCTTCATATGCACCTGTTGCAACAGGCACGCATACGCATTTGGTACTATCCTGCCCTAACGGACAACCATCGTTTCGATCTTTCTTTCCTTTCTGAATAATAATGGAATTATCCGGCAATGGGTGTGGCCGGGGTAATGCGGTATGCGCAATGGCGCGCGCCTTCGAGCACATGGTCCAGCCGCTCGATGGTCCCCCATTCCCGGAAAATCTCCTGGAATGTCTGCAATTCCACCTTGCAGATGTCGTGGCAGGCGGTAGCCGCGGCACAAATGGGGCAATGATTCTCTATCATGACAAAACAGCCGTCGCCTTCCCGGCGGTATTCGGCCAGGTAGCCGTCGCGCGAGCGGAGCTCCGCGAACTTGCGGACTTTAGCCTCCAGCCCTTCTTCCTCTTTTAATTCGTCGTAATACCTTAACAACACTTTATATTCCCGGGCGGAAATCACATTATTAAGGGCTTCAACACCTAATACATCACGAATTGTGTCTATAAGTTGAACGGTAAGTTCGGCGTGGGTATCGGGGAACCGGCGGTTCCCCTTGTCGGAAATGCTCCAAACGAGCGACGGGCGGCCCACTCCGCGGGAGATGGACTCGAACAGCACCCAACCTTCTTCGGCCAGCTTCTGGAGATGTTGCCGGGCGCCTTCCGCCGTAATGCCCAGCTCTACGGAAACAGCCCCGGTCGTGAGGGGACCTTTCGTTTTGAGCAGCAGTAACAGCCGGTCGGCGGAAGAGGTATGATGTGCCTTATAATTATCCAAGTTTTTACTTGCTTTATTCGCAAATATCGTAACTTTGTCGGGATTTCAAGCAAATAAATTAGCGGGAAGGTTTGAAAATAGGCCAGTGATGAGGATTACCGCTTTCAGGACGCTATCTTTGCACTTGGTAAAGGCGGGGAAGGTCGCAGGTTCGAATCCTGCCATCCCGACGGCCCCGCAAAGTTAATTCGAAATAACTGATTAGTAGAGTATATAATTATTATGAGCGCAGAACAAGACATATTACAGGAACTGGCAGGCCGTGAGTACGAGTTCGGGTTTGAGACGCAGATCGAAATGGATATTGCGCCCCCGGGCCTCAACGAGGACATCATCCGCTTCATTTCCGCCAAGAAGCAGGAGCCGGAATGGCTGCTGGAGTGGCGGCTGAAGGGGTTCCAGCTTTTCCAGAAACTGACTATGCCCAACTGGCAGAATTTCAAATTGCCGGAAGTTGACTTCCAGGCGGTTTCCTATTATGCCGCACCGAAGAACAAGGTGAAATACAACAGCCTCGACGAGGTAGACCCCGAACTGCTCCGCACCTTCGAAAAGCTCGGCATCCCGCTGGAAGAACAGAAGATGCTGTCGGGCGTAGCGGTAGACGCGGTATTCGATTCCATTTCAGTGGCTACCACCTTCAAAGCGCAGCTCCATGAGCTGGGGATCATTTTCTGCTCCTTCGGCGAAGCCGTTCAGGAACATCCCGAGCTGGTGAAGAAGTACCTCGGCACGGTGGTTCCCCAATCCGACAATATCTACGCCGCACTGAACTCCGCCGTTTTCTCCGACGGATCGTTCGTATATATTCCCAAAGGCGTTCGCTGCCCCATGGAACTGTCTACCTATTTCCGCATCAACGCGAAAAATACCGGCCAGTTCGAGCGCACGCTCATCATCGCCGACGATAGCTCCTACGTAAGCTACCTCGAAGGCTGTACCGCTCCCATGCGCGACGAGAACCAGCTGCACGCAGCCGTGGTGGAACTCATCGCCCTGGACCATGCGGAAATCAAATATTCTACCGTTCAGAACTGGTATCCCGGCGATAAAGACGGGAAAGGCGGTATCTACAACTTCGTGACCAAACGCGGGATCTGCAAGGGCAAAAGCTCCAAGATCTCCTGGACGCAAGTGGAAACCGGCTCCGCCATCACCTGGAAATACCCCGGCGTTATCCTGCAGGGCGATAATTCCATCGGAGAGTTCTATTCCGTGGCCGTTACCGCCAACAAACAGGTGGCCGATACGGGTACCAAGATGGTCCACATCGGGAAAAACACCAAAAGCCGCATCATTTCGAAGGGAATTTCCGCCGGCCACGGCCACAATACCTACCGCGGCCTGGTGAAGGTAGGCCCCAACGCCACCAACGCCCGCAACTTTACCCAGTGCGATTCGCTGCTGATCGGCGACCGTTGCGGCGCGCATACCTTCCCCTACATCGAGTCGAAAAACAACACGGCGATGGTAGAGCACGAAGCCACCACGTCCAAGATCGGGGAAGACCAGGTGTTTTACCTGAACCAACGCGGGATCGACAATGAACAGGCCGTGAACATGATCGTGAACGGGTACGCAAAAGAAGTATTGAACCAGCTGCCCATGGAATTTGCCGTGGAAGCGCAAAAATTATTATCCATCACGCTGGAAGGCAGTGTAGGATAACCTATAAACACAAAGAGATGCTAGATATCAAGAACCTGCATGCTGCAGTAGAAGGAAATGCTATTCTGAAAGGCATTAATCTGACCGTGAAACCGGGTGAAGTGCACGCCATCATGGGCCCCAACGGCTCCGGCAAATCTTCCCTCGCCTCCGTGCTCGCCGGTCGTGAATCTTATGAAGTGACCGACGGCTCGGTAGACTTCCTGGGCAAAGACCTGCTGGACATGAGCCCCGAAGTGCGCGCACGCGAAGGGCTGTTCCTCGCCTTCCAGTACCCGGTAGAAATTCCCGGGGTTTCCAACATCAACTTCCTCAAAACGGCCGTTAACGAGATCCGCGCCTACCACGGCGAACCTCCCATGCAGGCCAAAGCTTTCCTGGATATGCTGAAAAGCAAACAGAAGCTCATGGAATTCGATGCCAACCTCATGAACCGCTCCCTGAACGAAGGTTTCTCCGGCGGTGAGAAGAAACGCAACGACATCTTCCAGATGGCCATGCTCGAGCCCAAGCTCGCGATCATGGACGAAACCGATTCCGGACTGGATATCGACGCCCTCCGCATCGTATCTGCCGGTGTCAACAAACTGCGCAACAAAGACAACGCCTTCATCATCATCACCCACTACCAGCGCCTGCTGGAATACATCGTTCCCGACTTTGTACACGTGCTCTACAACGGCCGCATCGTGAAATCCGGCACCAAGGAACTGGCGCTGGAACTGGAAGAAAAAGGCTACGACTGGCTGAAAGAAGACATCCGTTTAGAAGAACCTGTACAATAACTCATGACGACTGCAACTAAAAATATATCATTCAACGAGGCATTGCCCGCGCTTTTCGGCGCGCAGTTTTCCACGGGTGGCTGGTTCACCGGCCGGGAAGCGGCATTGAAGCAGTTCCTCGCCCTCGGCGGCATCCCGACGGTAAAAGTGGAAGACTGGAAATACACCAATGTAGTGCCGTTTTTCAAGAACGACATCCAGGTTACCCTGCCGGAAGTTCCGGAAGTGACGGCCGCGCAGCTCGAAGCCACCGGCCTGCTCCTCCCCGACACTTACCGCCTCGTGCTCGTAAACGGCGTATTGCAACCTCATCTCTCCCAACTGCCGCCCGCCACACAGGCGACCGTGAGCAAGTTGAGCGAAGCCGGTTCGCAACCCGCCGTGGAACGCTATTTCCACCAAAGCCCCAAGATCGCCGGGTTTCATTTCGCGCAACTGAACGCCGCCCTTTTCAATGACGGCCTGTTCATCGAAGTGAAAGCCAAAGCCCAGGTAGAACAACCCATCCAGGTGGTACATCTCTACCTCGCCGATCAGCCCCGCCTCTTCAATCCCCGCCACCTCGTGGTAGTGAACGAAGGCGCTTCGGTGCAGATCGTGGAATCGGCCGCAGGTATCGGTCTTACCGATAACGTGGTGATCAACAGCGTTACAGAATCCATCGTTTCGGAACGCGCCCAACTGAGCCAATACCAGTTACAGACCGGCGGCAGCCAACTCCGTTTCATCAACCAGAACCTGGTGGAACAAAAAGGCAAAAGCCTCTATAACAACTATACTTTCACCCTCACCGATTCCGACTTCGTCCGCAATAATCTCAACATTTCGCTGAACGAGGAAAGGACCGAAACGCACATGTACGGCTTCTATATCGCAGCCGGCAGCCAGCTGATCGACAACCACACGTCTGTCGACCACCGCATGCCCCACTGCGAAAGCAACGAACTGTACCGCGGCGTGCTGATGGACAAGGCCACCGGCGTGTTCAACGGAAAGATCTATGTGCATGAAGATGCGCAGAAAACCAACGCTTTCCAGCAGAACAACAACCTGGTGATCAGTCCTGACGCAGCGATCTACACCAAACCGCAGCTGGAAATTTTCGCGGACGACGTGAAATGCAGCCACGGTTGTACGATCGGCCAGGTGAGCGACGACGCGCTGTTTTACCTGCGCGCCCGCGGCATCGGCGAAGCGGAAGCCCGCAACCTGCTGGTGAAAGCGTTCGCGTTCGATATCACCGCCAAGGTGACCATCCCGGCTGTGCGCAAACAGGTAGAGCAAATCGCATCGCAATACCTGCACGCCTAGCCTTCACCCTTAAAACCCGGAAGGACCATGGAAACAGCGACTGCACAAGATATCATATGGCCGGAAGTGGAGCTGATCAGGAATGAATTCCCCATCCTCCAGCAAACCGTGAACGGGCGGCCCCTCGTGTATTTGGACAATGGTGCCACCACGCAGAAGCCCGTTTCGGTGATCCGTTCCATGCAGGAATATTACACCCAATATAACAGCAACGTGCACCGCGGGGTGCACACGCTGAGCCAGCAGGCGACAACGGCCTACGAAGCCGCCCGCCACGCCGTGGCCGCTTTCATTGGCGCCCATCATCACGAAGTGGTGTTCACCAAGGGTACGACAGACGCCATCAACCTGGTGGCTGCCGGTTTCCGGAAAACCATCCTCAAAGAGGGCGACGAGATCATCATTTCCGCCATGGAGCACCACTCCAACATCGTTCCCTGGCAGCTCGCCTGCGAGGAGAAAGGCGCGAAACTGAAGGTGGTCCCCATTTCCGACAAGGGCGAGCTGGACATGGACGCTTTCCGCTCCATGCTCAACCCGCGCGTGAAACTGGTTTCCATCACCTGGATTTCCAATACCCTCGGCACGGTAAATCCCGTCCACGATATCATCGCCCTCGCACACGAACAAGGCATCCCCGTGATGCTCGACGCCGCGCAGGCCGCTGCACATACGCCTATCAAGGTGCATGAGCTGGATGTGGACTTCCTGGCGCTGTCGGGCCATAAACTGTTTGGCCCCACCGGCATCGGCATTCTTTTCGGAAAGGAAAGCTGGCTGGAACAACTGCCTCCCTATCAAGGCGGCGGCGACATGATCAAACATGTTACTTTCGAAAAAACGACTTACGCCGACGTTCCCCTGAAATTCGAAGCCGGGACGCCCGCCATCTGTGAAGCCATCGGCCTCGGCGCAGCTGTAGCCTGGGTGAACAGGATCGGTATCCATAAAATCCAGGCATACGAACATCAGCTCACGGAATACGCCGTAGCCGCGCTCAAGCAGATCGAAGGCCTCCGTTTCATCGGGGAAGCCAGGCATCGCAGCGGCGCCATATCGTTCCTCGTGGGCGATACGCACCCCTCTGATGTAGGCGTTTTGCTCGATCAGCAGGGCATTGCGGTGCGGACGGGCCACCATTGCACACAGCCCTTGTGCGACCGCTTCGGCATCCCCGGAACGGTACGCGCATCGCTCGCTGTCTATAACACGACAGCCGATATCGACCGGCTGGTGGAAGGTGTGCGGAAAGCCGTAACTTTGCTGGGATAAATTTAGAACGACATGACTATCAAAGAGCAACAGGACAGGATCATCGAGGATTTCGAAGTGTTTGGCGACTGGATGGAGAAATACGAGTACATCATTCAGTTGGGCAAAGACCTGCCGCTCATTGACCCGAAATACAAGACAGACGACAACCTCATCCGCGGATGCCAGAGCAAGGTTTGGCTGCAAGCGGAACTGCAGGACGGGAAGCTGGTCTTTACGGCCGACAGCGACGCCGTGATCACCAAGGGGCTCGTGAGCCTCGTGATCCAGGTGCTGAGCGGGCATGCGCCGAAAGACATCGCAGAAGCGGAAATCTATTGCATCGATGCCATCGGTTTGACCAGTCACCTCTCCCCGACCCGTTCCAACGGGCTGCTGTCCATGCTCAAACAGATGAAGCTGTACGCCGTCGCATTTCAGGCTAAATCAATGCAAAACTGACGCACTATGGAAATAACGATGAGAGACCAGGTGGAGGAAGCATTGCGCACGGTATACGATCCCGAGATCCCCGTGAACATTTTCGACCTGGGCCTGGTTTACCAGATTGAAGTGAAAGACGAAGGCAAGGTGCTCGTCATCATGACCCTCACCGCTCCCGGATGCCCCGTTGCGGGGTCCATCATGGAAGAGGTGAACCAGAAAGTTTCCGCGATCCCGGGCGTTACGGATGCGGATGTTCGCCTCACTTTCGACCCACCGTGGACGAAAGACATGATGAGTGAAGAAGCCAAACTCGAACTTGGATTTTTGTAAAACATTTGAAAGACGCCCTGCAAAGAGGCGTCTTTTTTAATACTACACATATGGCAGAAGACTTACAGATCATTCAGGGCACGAAAGCCGAGCAATACGAAGCCCTCCTCCCCCAAATCAAAGCGTTGATCACAGGTGAGCCCGATCTTACGGCCAACCTGGCCAATATTTCCGCGGCGCTGAAAGAGCAGTTCGGATGGCTCTGGGTGGGTTTTTACCTGGTGAAAGACGGGGAACTGGTGCTGGGGCCTTTCCAGGGGCCGGTAGCGTGTACGCGTATACGTAAGGGTCGCGGCGTGTGCGGAGCGGCGTGGGAACGTGCGGAGACGCTGGTAGTCCCTGATGTGGAAGCGTTCCCCGGGCACATTGCCTGCAGCAGTCTTTCCCGCTCGGAGATCGTTGTACCGCTATTGGTGAATGGAGATGTGAGGGGCGTTTTGGATGTGGACAGTGTGGATCTGGATACTTTCGATGAAACGGATAAACGTTACCTGGAGGAAATTGTGGGTTGGGTTTATTAATTCCCGACTGATTTCTTACTGCAACCCTGTTCGTCTCCTATCCATTGAATATCAAACTGACCTACCACCACAAAAAACGCCGCTGAAAACAGCGGCGTATATGATTACATAACACGTAGCATCGAGTTGTACTACTGACGCTCAACCACGATGAATACCACTGACATCGGTGGCAACGTAAACCGAAGCCCATCCTTCGTTTTGGCGGACCAGGCCTTCACGCTCCCCGAATCGTCCGGCCCACCGGCAACGCCCGTTGGCCCGTTTCCGTTCACAAATACCTTTCTTGAAAAATGACTTACCCCATCGCCGCCCGTCAGCTCGTACCAATAATAGCGCGCGCCGGCCCGGAAGTTTTTCAGGTCTACAGCCACCGTCTGCGTGGCTGCCGCCCGGTTCACGATAACCAGGCCGGCGTGGCCGCTGCTGAAAGTGGAAGCATAAGCATTGATGTTGTGATTGTTTGCCGGCAGCTGCGTTTCCACCAACCGGTTGCCCATGCATTGCTGGAAATAGTACAGGTAGAAAAACGCCGGCCGCGCATTCCATTTGGTTTCGCCGGAAGCCGGTTCCCCCTGGCTGAAAAGCCCGTGGTCATTACCGTTTTCCCAGGCATTGGCGAGGTCCCACCGGCAAGCCATCCCAAATCCGTTCCGCAACAATTCTCCCACCACCAACACCGCATGCATCCCCGCCACCTGCGACACCATCTGTTGTGAACCCACCGCGAAAATGTTCCATTCCGTCAAAGCCACCGGTTTCTGGGGCGCACCATTGCGTTGGACGGTCGTTCTCAAGTGTTCCATCATCGCTTTGGAAACGGCTTCCGCGGAAGCCAGCACTTCGGGCGGATTGGAATTCGTATTGTACGGCGTGTAATAGCTATGCACGATGTAGTAATCGGCCGTGGCGCCCGCTTCCTTTAACACCCCTTCATTCCAGTTTTTGTCTGTAGCCGTGGCCCAGGTGGGCGGATCGTGCTCCAGCAGCTGCGCGCCGATGTAAATCGTATGGCCGATGGAAGCCGCCGCTTTCCGCATGGAATCAGCAAACACACGCCAGTGGCGGCCGTACAATTCGCCGGTAATGATGGCAGGTTGTCCGTCGTGGTTGGTGGCGGGGTTGATACGGTATCCGGCCTGCCAGGTGCCGTTGCTTTCGTTCCCGATCTCCCAGTACCGCGTACGCCCTTTATCATACCGTACCCATTCCGCCGCGAGGTGCGCCGCCGCCGCCACAGGATCGGCGCCGGTTCCGTACCGCGCGTATCCGTAGTTGATGGTGATCACGCCTTCATTGCCGGTTTGCTGCAGCATGGCGTAATAATTGGCCGTGCTCATCGTCCAGCCGTCGGCATTACCGCCGAACCAGTAGCCCGCGGGCTTCGTGGTACCGTCTGCATCCGCGAGCTGAGGCGGCGCATCGGCCGGCGCGTGGCCGGGGGCGGCGTTCCAGAAAAAGATGCTGCTGATGTTCCCGCCGGGAAACCGCACCAGGCCCGGGCGAAGCAGCCGCAATTGTTGCAGCAGCTTCGGTTCCGTCACCATCTGCGTCATGTAAATATTCGCGTTGTTGCCCAACATCGTGGGCGGGATTTTGGTGAGGATTTTGGACACGTCGGCCGAAACAACGACCGAACCGTTAGCCGGCGGCGCCTTCTCGATGAAAGCCGGCGCCGTGAAAGCTTTCTCCTTCCAGCCATCCATAAAAAATCCGATAGTTGCCGCCGTGGGCGGGTCTTTCGGCGACGCCACCGGACCGGTAGTATCTCCGCCGTCGCCACCGCCGCCATTGTTGACACGGTCGCCCGACTTTTTGTTGCAGCCGATTGACGTGCAAACTATCATGCTCCATAAACAGATCCCTCTTACCGTATTTTTCATTCCTATTTAATCTTGACGATCCTGAAATTGTCGAATGCTGCGTTAAAAACTTCGATGGGTTTGTCTTCCGACACCATCCTGAAAGTAAATGCCACTTTCCCCCCGGCGGCCACCAGCTCACCCATCGACGCTGCGTTGGCGCCGGTGCCTTCCACCCCGTCTGCCATGGTCTTGAATGCCGAAAGTTGCACGGTTACGGTGGTCCAGGTATTTTCGGTATGGAAAGAATTGCCGGGCAGGGAGCTCCAGGGCTTCCAGCGCACCGCGAAATTCTCGCCGAACCGCAGTACGCAGACTGCCGTGGTCCACGGTTCCTTTGTATTGACTTCGAACTTCAGCGCGTAATCGGACGCCTGTTTGGTGCGGATAGCGTCGGTGAACAAAACGGTTTCGTTGAAATTGCCGGATCGTCCCCCATCCCACCAGGCGCCGTTGTTCTCGCCAACGCCGCCGAAAACGCAATTGAGGTAGAAGCCCCGCGTACCGGGGAATTTGGTGGCGTCGTTGATGCGGTCTGCTCCCCACCAGGCCCAATTTAAACGGGGCGCTTCTCCCGCCTCTCCATCGTCTGTAAGGTTGCTGATCACGTCGCCGCTCTGGTGATCGTTCAACGGCCCGTCGGATACGGCCGTCCCGTACTTGGCCACTACCGACAACCGGCCCGTATCCGCTCCCAGGTCAGGCAGTACGAACCCGACGCGCGTACCTTCCGGATTGGCGTTGAATTGCGTTACTTCGCGGTTCCCCGGCAAGGTGATCTTATTGATCAGCCACAGGCTCGAACCGAATATGAGCACCGAATCCCCCGGCAATGCGTTTTCATTGCTAATCCGGGCGATTGCCGGCGGAGGGATTTCCAATGTGAATTTGAACACCGCATCGCCACGGTCCGTCCTGATCCGGAGCTCGTTCGGCACATTCCGGTCGGTGGCCTCCGTCGTAGCGTTTTCCGGAATATTGATGATGATATGCGTATTCGTATTGTATGCCTGGTTGAAATACGAATCGAAATTATTGAACAGGACCTGCGTTGCGCCCTGTAGGTTTTCGCCGGTGATCAGAATGAGCGCACCAGGCAAAGCGCGCACGAATGCACTGTCCATTTTTGAGGAATCGAGCAGCGACACGCGGTGGATGACCGGCGGGCCCGAGGGACCGTCGTCTTTGGTACAGGCGGCCAGCAGCGCGATCATCAGGCCAGCCAGCAGCAATCGGATATTTTGCATCATGAGTTTCGTTTTTGGTGGATCAGAACTTGAAAGGAACGGGAGGTTTCCGGAGATTCGGGGCGGCCGACAATTCTACCGCCGGAATGGGCAGGAAAAAGTTGCCCGCCGTTACGGGATATTTGGCCACCTCGTCTGACGTGATCTGCCAGGAAGTGGCGTTGAGCTCCGAATTGGGGACTATGCGATAGGTACCGCGGTCCTGGTCTTTGATCATATTCAGCACTTTTGCGGGCGCATAGTAGTACATGCGTACCAGATCATACCAGGCCTGCCCTTCCATGGCCAGTTCCAGCCTGCGCTCGCGGTAAATATCGTCTGCTGTGATCACCGTTTTTTCACCCACGTTCGCTCTTTTCCGGAGGGCGTTGAAATACTGGAGCGCCAGCGCTTCACTCTTGGAAGCCCCATTGCCCAGCGCCGCTTCGGCGTACACGAGGTACACATCCGCCAGCCGCAACATATAGGTATTGATTTCCGTATGTTGCTGCGTCACTTTGCCGTCGTTATCTTCCGGCCGGCCTACGACGTATTTCTTCACCCAGGCCCTTGTATTGTACCTTTCCGTGCCCACCCATCTCCAGGGCACCTGCAATTCCTGGATGAGCTTTTTACCGGGATTGGCGGGATCGTCTACCGCCTGGTGGATGTAGGAATAATGTGCGCCGGGCAGCATGAACGTAGCTTTCAGCCGTTTATCGTTCGGGGAATAGAGCCGCAGTTGGTCGAGCGAAGCGCCCAGATCGCTGCCCCATCCGTCTCCGAAGCCGGTGATCTCCGAACCGAAAGCCAGGAACGCCTGCACGCTGTTTTGCGTGCCCCAGTCACCGTCGTATTTCCATTGCAGCGCAAAGAGGCTTTCGGAATTGTTGTTGTTCTTCGTGAGGAAGAGATCTTCGTAATTGGCCATCAATCGCGCGCCGCTGTTGGCGATAACGTCTTGTGCGAGGGCTTTCGCCTTGTTGAGGTCGTCGGCGTTGCGCTGCCCGTTCCCGGCGAGGCCCGCGCGGGTGAGGTAACTTTTCGCGAGCATTCCCTTGGCCGCCCATTTCGTCACGCGGCCTTTCTGGGCGGGAGTTGCGGGCAGATTGTCTGCCGCGAACTGGAACTCCCGGATAATGAATTCCCAGATGCTTTCCACGGTATTCCTTGCCACGGAGGTGTCTGTCAACAGGGTATTGTTATCCGTGATCACCGGCACCGGCCCCCAGTTCTGTACGAGGTAATAATAAGCCATCGCCCGCATGAACTTCCCTTCCGCGATCCCCATCTGCTTCACGGTTTCCGGGACACTGGGCGCCGTATACTTCGTGACGTTGTAGATCACCATGTTGGATTGCGCCACCACATTGAAAAAGGCCGTCCAGGAACTATACACTTCCGGCGTTACGTCGGTCGTCTGCATGCGGATGTTCTCCACCTGGTACGAGCCAGACATGAGGACGCCCGCCCGCCCGTCACCGATCCCGTGCGAAGCCTTGTCGTTATAAGCGAACCATACCACGTTGTAAAGCGGCGCCGTTCCCGCCAGCACCTGGTCTGCCGTCTGGTAAAAATTCACGTCCACGATGGCGTCTTCCGGCGGACGGTTCAAAAAATCCTTGCTGCACGACGCCAGGAGCGCGCCGCAGCCGAGGAGGAGCATATATTTGAAAATGTGTTGTTTCATGATTCGGAATTTTTGGTGCTTAAAAATCAACCGCCACGGCTGCGTTATACATACGGGTGAGCGGATACCGGCCTGCGTCTACGGCGATCAGCTGGCTGTTGAGCTGCACTTCCTTGCCAAGGTATGCTCCCACTTCAGGATCGAAACCGGAATACTTCGTGAACGTATGCAGGTTCTGCGCCCCGATCGAAAAGCGGACGGAACGCACCACCCGCTGGCGGCTCAGCCATTCCGACGGGAGCACATAACCCAGCGTCACGTTTTTGATGCGGATGTAGGAACCATCTTCCACAAATAAATTGGTGAAACGGTTGCCGTTCCCGTTCACATCCGTGCCCACGATGCGCGGTACGGAAGTTCCGGGGTTCGACAGTACATCTTTCCCGCTGCCGTCCTGCACGATGCGCGCATAATCGAACGCTTCCGACATAAGGTTGCGGCCCAGGTTGATGTTGTTGGGATTGGAATTGCTGTAACGGACATAATTGTAGATATCGTTCCCGGATGCGCCCGTCAACAGAATGCTCAGATCAAATCCCTTCCACGAAAACGAATTGGTTAACCCGAACGTGAGCTTGGGCCAAGGGTTGCCGATGAAGGTCTGGTCGCGGGAGTCGATTTTCTTGTCGCCGTTGAGGTCTTTGTATTTGATATCGCCGACCCACACGCCGCCGTCTTTCTGGATGGGCAGCGGCGATCCGTCGGATTGCGTGGGGATGGGGCTTTTATGGATTTCATCCTCCGACTGGAAAACCCCTTCCGCCACATACCCCCAGAACATCCACGGTGCCTGTCCGAGCGACGAGCGCGCCGTGAAATTGTTCATATACCATGCGCTCCTGCTGAGAAAAGCCGCGTCGGAATAGAACTTCGTGATTTTCGTCCTGAAAGACGAGATATTGAAATTGGTTTTCCAGGTGAAGTTGTTCCGGTTGATGTTGGTTGTGTTCAGCGTGACCCCGAACCCTTTGTTTTCCATCGACCCGATGTTGACGATAGGCGCGCTGATGGCCCCTTCTCCCTGGGTGCCCATATAGGCGGGCAGCGGGTTGGGCATGAGCAGGTTGTCGGTTTTGCGGACGTAATAATCCGCTTCGATCTGGATCCTGTCTTTCAGCAGCCCGATATTCAGGCCGATGTTTTTCGTTTCGGTGGATTCCCACTTCAGGTCGGCGTTTCCGTATTGCCCCGTGCGGAAACCTGCGCCCCATGGGGTTGTTACGGACGACAGCGAGCTGAACTGCGCGCCGCCGCTGCCGCTGTTGCCGGTAGTTCCCCATTCCGCACGGAGCTTCAGGTCGCTGATCACCGGCACGGCCTGCATGAAGGGCTCGCGCGAAATCCGCCAGGCCGCGGATGCCGAGGGGAAGTAGCCCCAGCGGTTGTTGGCGCCGAAGTTCGAAGAACCGTCTGCCCGGCCCGCCACTTGCAGGATGTATTTTTCGTCGTAGGTATAAATCACACGGCCGAGCCAGGACTCCAGCGCGCCGGATCCCTTAAAGCCGCCCGTGGTCTGCCCCTGCGCGTCTCCGAGGTTGATGGACGGGATTTCGTTGCTGGCAAATCCCACGCGGGTGATGCTGTAGCCTTCATTGTTCCATGCCTGGGCTTCATGGCTCGCCATGGCGTTGATGGCGTGCTTGCCGATATTCGTATTGTATTGCAACAGTTCGTTGAGGTTCCAGTAAAAATTGCGGTTATTCTGGACAGACATGCTCGCTTTTTCGTTGACGTTGAAACCCAGCCGGTAAGTGGGCGTGAACTTCACGCCATCGAAGTATTCGAAGTTGCCGTTGAAGCTCGTGCGGAACGTCAGTCCTTTGATGATGTTCACTTCTGCCGAAAGGCCGCCCATCCCGCCGGTCCTTTTCAGGTTGTTGCTGATGAGGTTGGCGATGGCCACGGGGTTGAGGGGCGCATATCGCGCGTTCGTCCCGAATTCATTTTCCGTAGCGCCGCCCCAGCTGCCGTCCGGGTTCTTCACGGGCACGTTGGGCGCGAGGTTGATGGCGTTGCGGATCACGTCTTCGCTGGTAGACGATAACTTTTCCTTCGTCTGGTAAAAATTGACGCTGGTGTTGAGCGTCAGCCATTTGAAAAGTTTGTTATCCATATTCAGCCGGAAACTGTACCGTTTGAAGTCGGACCCTACGGCCACGCCATCCTGGTCGAAATATTCCCCCGAGAGGTAGTAACCGGTGCGCTCCGTGCCGCCGCTCACCGTGAGCTGATGGCGCTGCAGGGGCGCGGTTTTGAACAGTTCTTTCTGCCAGCGGGTACCGTCTCCCAACACCGAAGGGTTGGCGAATTCCGGGGTGGGCGTCCGGCCCAGCAGTGCGGCGATTTCGTTGTTCATGATCGCATACTGCCGGAGGTTGAGCGTTGCCACTTCCGTAGGTTTGTCTTGCAGCGTATACATATAATTATAGCCTACTTTCATCTGCCCCTGCCTGCCCCGGCGGGTGGTTACGAGCACCACGCCGTTGGTGGCGCGGGAACCGTAGATCGCCGTGGCAGACGGCCCCTGCAAGATTTCCATGGACTCGATATCATTGGAGTTGATCCCCGCCAGCGGGTTCATCGAGCTCGTATTGCCGTAAGACACGGTAGCCGGCTGGATCTGCACCCCATCGATCACGTACAGCGGCTCGTTGGTGCCGCTGAGCGTATTCACCCCGCGGATCACGACCGATACGCCGCCGCCCGGCTGACCGGAGTTCTGCGTCACATAAACGCCCGCAGCGCGGCCCTGTAGCGCCTGATCGATGGTGGTATTGACCGTTCGCCCGATGTCTGCGGCGGAAACGGATACCTGGGCGCTGCTCTGGTCGGTCTTCTTCATCTTCCCATATCCCACTACCACTACATCGTCCAGTGTTTTGCTGTCGGTTTGGAGGGAAACGTTGTAGGTTGAAGCGCTGCCGATGCGGATTTCCTGCGACGTCATCCCGATGAATGAGACCAGGAGGATGTCTCCCGTTTTCGCGGAGATGGAAAAGCGGCCTTCGTTATTGGCCGCCACGCCCTGCGTAGTGCCCTTGATGGCCACCGTTGCACCGGGTATGGGTTGCCGCGAAGCGCGGTCGGTGACCATGCCGGTGATGGTACGTTTTTGGTCCGGGGGATTTTGGGCAAGTACCGTTACCTGGGTCAGCCATAGGCAGAGGAACATCCACCAGGCCGGGCTCGGCTTGCCCGCTAAACTGATTTTTTTCATACGTAGAATGTTAATAAGTGGAATGAAATGCGCGTTTGATTTGGTTGACTATTGTAAACGTGGGCCCTCATCCGGAGGGCAGGATAAAAGTATCCCGAATCTTCGGGAGGCAGGGTACCGCAATGTTTATAATCCGGGTCGGGAATGTTGCCACCGGAGGGTTAAAATGTTAATTCCACGGGTATGATTTGTTGCCTTCAGGACTTCCGCATGGCTGTTGCATAGGCCGAAGGCAGCATGTGGTAGGCCATTTTGAAGTAACGCGCGAAATATTTGGGGTTATTGAATCCTACCTCATACGCCACCTCGGCGATGTTCATTTCCGTCTTCGAAAGCAGATCGGCCGCTCGGCGCAAACGCACGGAACGGATGAATTCGATGGGTGGCTGGCCCGAAAGGGCGTAAATTCTTTTGTAAACAGAAACCCTGTTCATGTGCAGTTCACGGCTGAGGGCTTCCACCGAAAAATCGGCGTCGGAAAGATGCTTCTCCACGATTTCCAATGCCCGCTGCATGAATTTTTCGTCGGCCGACAGCTGTTCGGGCTCCGCGTCTTTCGGGATGACCCATTGCACCGGCGCTTTCCTTTCGAGCAGGTTGCGCACGCGCGACAGCATGATCTCGAAGCTGAAGGGTTTCACGAGGTAATCGTCTGCCCCCGCATCCAGCCCTTCCAACTGCACCGTTTCCTCCCCCATGGCCGTTAACAGGATCACGGGGATGTGGCGCGTGCGCGCGTTGGCGCGGATTTTCCGGCAAAGGCTCAACCCGTCCATCCCGGGCATCGTGATATCGCTTACCACCAAATCCGGTTGGGCCGACAAAGCTTTCTGCCATCCGGATTCGCCGTCGGCGGCCTCCAGCACCTGGTAATATTGTTGCAGGTTCTCTTTCAGGTAAAAACGGAAATCCTCCGTGTCTTCCACCAGCAAAACCGTCGGTTTGCGCTTGCCTTTCCGCGGTGCGGCGGAACGGTCGCCGGTTGGTGGGGCAGGCACCGCCGGCACCGTAATCTCCGCTTTCGCATCGGCGGAAACGAGCTGGTACGGTATCCGCACGGTAAAGCAGCTCCCCTGATCGGGAACGCTCTCCACCACCACGGTCCCCTGTTGCATGGTCACGAACTCACGGGTGATGGCCAGCCCGATGCCGCTGCCAGGGCTAACGAACGCGCTGCGCTGATCCGCCTGGAAATACCGGTCGAAAATTTTGCCGATCCGGTCGGGCGAAATACCGATCCCCGTATCGCGTACACGAAGCTCCAGCCAGGCGCGCTCCGGACCGGGGGATATGTCCACCGTAACCTCAACTTTCCCGCCTGCCGGCGTGAACTTGAATGCGTTGGAAAGCAGGTTGAAAACGATACGCTCCAGCTTGTCGTGGTCGAAGCGGGCGTACACCGGCTCCTGACTGGCGGCGTAATGCAGGGAAACGCCTTTTCGCTCGGCGAGGTCGGAAAACGACTGCACCGCTTCGCGCAGGAAGCTCGTGAGCTCGCCCGGCAGCGGGTCTGTCCGCAGTTCCTGCATTTCCATTTTCCGGAAATCCATGAGCTGGTTCACGAGGTTGAGGAGGCGCCGCGCATTCCGCCGGATCAGCTGGAATTGCCTTCGGTCGCCCTCATCGTCCGATTTCCGGATAAAATCCTCAATGGGGGAAAGTATGAGGGAAACGGGCGTCCGCAATTCATGGCTGACGTTCGTCAACAGCTTGATCTTCATCATGTCCAGCTCATGGAGCCGTTGGGCTTCGCGGCGCTCGTTCTGCAGGGCGAAACGGCGGTGCGCCCTGCGGATAATGCCCATCCGCCCCAGGTACAGGGCCGCGACCAGCAATACCCCATATAACGTGTAAGCCCAACCGGTAGCCCACCATGGCGGTAAAATCCTGATCTGCAACGAGATGCCTCCGCCCGTGGGGTTCCCGTCTTCCGGCGACGACCGTACATGTAATGTGTAGGTGCCGGGATTAATATTGGTATAGGAAATGCGGCGCGTCTTGCCGTCGGTCAGCATCCATTCCTTGTTGAAGCCTTCCAGCTTGTATTCATACCGGTTCTTGTCCGCGTGCCGGAAATTCAGCGAAGCGAAATCGACCGAAAAATCATTTTCATTGTACCGCAACTCGATCTGCTGCGTTTCCGGGAGCGAAGCGCCCAGCACGGTATGGCCACGGAAATTCTCTCCCGGCGCGATCGTTTTGTTGAACAGTTGCAATCCCGTGAAGACCAATGCCGGCGGGGTCCTCGATTCACGTATCTCCGCCGGGTTGAAAAGGTTGAAACCATCTGCCCCGCCAAACAGCATTTCCCCGCTTTTCAGCCGCAGTGCGGCATTGACGTTGAACACCTTGCCCTGCAAACCATCCTGCTCGTCGTAATTCCTGCAGGAAATGGCCAGCGCGCTTCCTTCCCCTGTGGCACGGATGCGCGACAAACCCCGAGTCGTGCTCACCCAAAGGTAACCGTGATCGTCTTCCAGGATGCTGACGATCGTATTGTCCGGCAACCCATCTTCCATCCGGAACGTCCGGAAGAGTTGGGTGGATGGATCGTAATAACTAAGCCCCTCGCGGGTTCCGGCCCACATACGGCCCTGTTTGTCGCAATGCAGGGAAGTAACGTTGTCGTTACTGAGCTGATGCGTGCTGCGCAACAGGTGCACAAAAATACCTTTCGATTTATCGAGCACATCGATGCCGTAGGCCGTTCCGATCCAGAGGTCGCCGGCGGGCGTTTCGGCGAAGGCGGTGATATAGTTGGAATGGACAGAATTGGCCATGTCCACATTGTTATGATAGAAAATCCCGTTTCCGCGGTCGAAACGGTCGAGCCCGCCGCCCAGGGTGCCCGCCCAGAAATTGTTCCGCCGGTCTTCATAGAGTTTCCAGACCGTTTTGTTGGCCAGGCTGTTCGCGTCTTTGGGGGAATGGCGGTAATGCGTGAAGCGCCCGTTGCTGAAATAGCCCATCCCCCCGAAATAATACCCGATCCAGAGCTGGTCCCACTTATCGATGTGGAGGCTTACGATGACGTCGTTGCTAAGGCTGTTCTCATCGCCCGGTTTGTGCCGGTATTGGCGGTAGCGTTGCGTTTTCCGGTCGAAATAAATCAATCCGCCGCCGTTCGTCCCTATCCAGATATTGCCTTTCTTATCTTCCGCGAAACAGTTCACATCGTTGTATGGCAAGGAAAGCGGATCGCCGTGCTTGCTGTCGTGCAGCGCGAATTTCATTTTATTCTCCGCGAAATAACTCAGTCCGCGTTTGTATGTTCCGCACCACACAATGCCCTGGCGGTCTTTATACAAGGCATAAATCGCATTTTCCGCGATGCTTTTGGAATCTTCGGGCCGGTTCACGAAAAACCGGGCCTTGAACGTGTTTTTATCGAGGATGTTGACGCCGCCATGATCGGTGCCGATCCAGATCAATCCATGGTCGTCCTGGATGACGCTGTTGACGATATCATTATTAAGGATGCCCGATTTCCGCGACACGATGCGCTTCTCGCCGGTCGACGGCCGGAAGTACAATACGCCAAAGTCGATGCCAGGCCGGTATACCCAGCAATCTTTCTGTGCGTCGACGAACAATGCGAGCGGTAAATTCCCGCGCGTAACGTCTGCACAAAGCGATTCGGAATGCCAGATGGTGCGGCCGCTGCCAAGATCGATGCGGGTCAGGGCGCCGTCGTACCAAAGGAGCAGCAGGTTTTTTTCGTCTTCTCGACGGATGTCCACGATCTGCGCGCCCGGCCGTACCGGCAGCGTAATCCTTGTGCCACGGCCGTTGGGCAATGTGCGGAACAATCCAGCATCCGCATACGCCGCCCAGCAGGTGTCTCCCGCCATGAGCATGGACGTGAGCCCCGTTTCCGGTAACCCGCGCTGACGTAGCCAGGGCGCAGCCTGCGAAAACTGTTCGCGGCGGGGATCGTACACATTGTCGCCATTACGGGTGCGCACGTACATGCGGCCGTCCGGCGCAGAAAACAGGGCGATGATGTAATCGTCGCTAAGGGAAAGTGAATCGGAAAAGATGTGGCGGAAGACGCGGAAATTGGTACCGTCGTAGCGGTTGAGGCCGCCGAGCGTGCCGAACCACAGGAACCCTCGGTCGTCTTTATAAATACAGTTGACCTGGTTATTGCTCAGGCCATGATGAATGTTAAGGCTGGAAAAGGGGTACGACGGCTGTTGCGCATTGGCATAACAGCTCGCGGCGAGACATAGCGTGATCAGTAGTTTCTTTAACATGGAACATCGTGGAACTACTGTAATTTATGAAATAATGGGCGAAAAAAAGCGCCCCCGGCCGGGGGCGCTTCGGAATTATTGCAGGCTCCTGTTATCAGGGGGCCGGTTTCCAGGTATTGTTCGCGGGGTTAACGTCGGGCAGCACCTTGTCGGGGTCTACCGTAACGGCCACCACCTTGCTTTTGGAGAGGTGATGGAACGTCCATACCCCGCCGTTTTGCCAAACTTCCACCGGCAAATCCACGCGGGCGGTTTTGCCGTCGGCTTCCCTGATCTCCACGGTCACGGGCATCGGCGCTTTTTCCACGCAGATCACCTGGATGGCGGTGGTGGAATCGTTGCGCTGGAGCACGCTACCGGCGGCCATGTCCACTTTCCAGTTATTGATGATCCAGCCGCGCCAGAACCAGTCCAGGCTTTCGCCGGCGCTGTTCTCGATGGCGCGGAAGAAATCCCACTGGGTAGGGTGCTTGAACGCCCAGTTGTCGATATAATATTTGAAGGCTTTGTCGAACCGTTCTTCACCGAGCACCACATCGCGGAGGAGCTCCAGGCCTACAGCGGGTTTGTAGTATCCGAGAGTGCCGTAGCTCATGGGCCTGATCACGTCCGGTCGGTGCAGAATGGCAGCGGCGGAATCGTAAAACATCATGCGGGCCATGGAATGGCGGTCGCGCGGGTGATAGAACTCCCCTTTATTGAATGCCCTGTTGGCAATCCCGTTGATAAAGGTATTAAAACCTTCGTCCATCCAGCCGAACCGTCTTTCGTTGCTGCCTACGATCATGGGGAACCAGTTATGCCCGAATTCATGGTTGGTTACGCCCCACAGTCCGCCTTTCTGCGAGCGGGAAGAGCAGAACACGATGCCGGGATATTCCATCCCCCCAACGATCCCAGCTACGTTTACGGCAACGGGATAGGTGTAGGGGTACCATTTTTCGGAGTAATGCTCGATGCAGCCTTTCACGAATTCGGTAGACCGGCGCCAGGCGGAATCGCCGGCGCTTTCTTCGGGATACACGCTCATGGCAAGCGCTTTTTTACCTGCGGGCAGATTGATGCGCGCTGCGTCCCAAATGAACGCTTTACTGGCGGCCCAGGCCACGTCGCGGGTATTGGCGCAACGGAACTTCCAGGTCAGTTTTTCCTTGGCCGGGCGCGATGCGGGATCTTTCACTTCGGACAGCTCGCGCAGCATCACGGTTTTATCGCTCGCTGCCGCCTGTTTCCAGCGGGCGAGCTGCGTGGGCGTGAGCACTTCGGCAGGATTGAGGAGTTCGCCCGAACCTACAACGATGTGCGCTGCAGGCGCCGTCACGTTATATTCGAAATTGCCGTATTCCAGGTAGAATTCGCCCTGGCCCATGTAGGGCAGCGTATTCCAGCCAAGTACGTTGTCGAACACGCACATCCGCGGATACCATTGCGCGATCTCGTAAATACGGCC
Organism: Chitinophaga rhizosphaerae; assembly: GCF_003958645.1. Lineage (GTDB taxonomy): Bacteria > Bacteroidota > Bacteroidia > Chitinophagales > Chitinophagaceae > Chitinophaga > Chitinophaga rhizosphaerae. The sequence continues at coordinate 98,969 of NZ_RXLO01000001.1, read as the reverse complement.
GTTTTTCGTATTGAGGATGCCCATGCGGTCTGTCCCGTATTCCGGAATGGCAAACGAAAAATCCACCTGCAGCTGGAGCGTGCCCCCATTGGCTTTCAGCGCCTGCGGCAGTTCCACGCGCATGCGGGTATCGTTGATGTCGAATTCCGCTTTCTGCGATCTGCCCGCTTGCAGCAGGGCCACGTTGGTGATGTTGTACCCGCCTTCGAAATTGCGGTTGGCCCAGCGGCCGCCCATAGGCGAAGTGGCGGATACGGAGCGCGACGAAAGCTTGTAAATGTTCTGATCGAGCTGCAGCCAGAGGAATGGCAGGTTTTCAGGACTGTTGTTCCTGTAAGTGATGATCACGGTGCCGGAAACGGTTTCCTTCACATCGTCGAACGTAACGTTGATCTTGTAATCTGCGCCGTTCTGCCAGTACCGGGCGCCGGGGCGGCCGCTGGCGGTGCGCTCTTCTGTGCCGTTTTCGGGATAGAACACCGGGTTGAAGGCTTCGTAGGCATTGTAGCGGGATTCTGGTTGTTGCGCCGCGGCCGTGGAGCAGATGCAAATGCATCCCGCCATGGCGGCGAGCCAAATTTTGGTTTGCTGTAATGCAGGCATAATTCTGTTGTTAAGAAGGGGGAAAACTAGGGATATTTATTTGTTAAACAAAGCGATGTGGTATGAACGGCGCCCCGGGTCAGCGGCGCTTCCAGGCGTCCAGCACGGTTTCTCCCCTGGGGCTGAGCCTGTAGCCTACTTCCAGGCTTTCGGTGAGGCCCATGTTCTTGAGCTTGCGGATGCTGACCTTCAGCCAGTCCTTATCGATCTGCAATGCTTCCGCCAGGTTGCCCGCCCGTTCTGCCGGGCGCTGGCGGATGATGCCGAGGGTACGTTTGGTCCAGGGGCCGTAAGGACTGCGCTCATCGAGCCCTTCCAGCTTTTTCAGGAGTTTTTCCAATTCGCCGGCCGCCATGTCTCCGGATTCCCGCAGCGCGATGCGCGGATCGTCTCCCCCATAATGAAACCGGATGCGGTACAGCGTCCCTTCCCGTTTATCCAGCTCCGTTAGCAAGGCCTGACGGGTGGCGTAGCCGGATTCCTGTGCCGTTTCGTCGGTAATATCCCTGAGCGGCACTTCGTCTACCGCGTCGATATGCAACTGGCCGATGGCCGTCAGCAAGGTGCCGCCGGCTTTGACGGTCGGCCGTTTCCAGCGGCGATATGCCAGTTTGACCCTGCCCTGGCGGATGGGCTCCAGTATCTTTTCCCTGAACAACATACCCGAATATAAGGTTTTTTTTACCCATATAAGCAACCGCCAACTTGTCGCAAATGCCCCCTGATGGTCTGATATTTGTATATTTGCTGCTTAAATTTTGAGCGTATGAAAATAGACATTTGGTCGGACGTGGCCTGCCCGTTCTGTTACATCGGCAAACGCCACCTGGAGGCCGCGCTGGCCCGGTTCCCCCATGCGAAAGACGTGGAGGTGACCTGGCACAGTTTTGAGTTGAACCCCGATGCGCAAAAGGATTACAAGGAAGATCACTATACATTGCTGGCTTCGAAATACGGAATGACGCGTGAGGCGGCCGTGGCGAATTCCCAACGGGTTTCCGAGTCGGGAAAGGCCGTGGGCATCGATTTCAAATTCGACGAGCTCATCCATACCAATACCTTCAATGCGCACCGGCTGATCCAGCTGGCGGCGCAGCATGGCAAGCAGGATGAGATCGAGGAGCGCCTTTTCCATGCTTATTTCACGGAAGGCAAACACATCGGTGAAATCCCGGTACTGGAAGCCATCGCCAAAGACGCGGGCCTGGATGCATCGGATGTGCTGAACGGGACGGATTTTACCGGGGAAGTGCGGCAAGACGAGGCGCAGGCCCAGCACCTGGGTATCCGCGGGGTGCCGTTTTTCGTGTTCGACATGAAGTATGCCATCAGCGGGGCGCAGCCTGTGGAAGCCTTTCAGCAAACCATGGAAAAGGTTTGGAGCGAATCGCACCCTGCTTTGGTGAACGTACGGGGTGATGCGGACAATACCTGTTCCGACGGTTCGTGCAGCATTTAAACATGATCGTTCCCCATAGAAAAAGCCTTCCTGCGCTGGTGTTGATACCTGCGCCGGAAGGCTTTCCCGATTTGGGATAATCTACTAGAAATTATAACCGGCCTTCAGCCCGAAGAAGCTGCTGGTGCCGTTCTTAAACCACCCCTCCCATTTGGCCTGCACATCGAGCCCCAGCACGCGGATGCCTACGCCCGGCGCAAAAAGGAACGCCGAACCGTCGAGATCGCCGGTATAGTTGGCCGCACCTGCTTCCGCCTTCACGTACAGGATGGAAATGAGTTTGTATTTGAGGCCGATGCGAACGGGAACGGCCGCCACGTTAGGATAATCGATATTATTTTCCGACTTGCCGCCGAAACGCATGTAACCGACAGACCCCGTCACGCCGAAACCTGCTACCAGCTTGATGTCTGCATTAAGGCCAATGCCATAGCCGGTGTTGTTGGTTTTGCTGAAATCCCCGACCGGGAAGCCGGCTTCCACATATGGACCGATACTGAACCGTTTTAATTGCGCGCTGGCGGTGAAGCTGCCACAGAGCAGCAGGACCAGCAAAAAGGTTTTCCTGTTTTTCATGCAAAGGATATTTGGTGGTGATACATAACACGAAAGTATTATTTCTTTCCGATTCAGCCTAAAGTTCTTACCCGGGATTCTTTGGGCTAGATCGGTTACCATTCGTATGCGTTTAACCGCTTCCGTTATAACGCGGCGGGGGTCGCGGAGGTTCTGTTGCGGGGAAGAAAAGATAAATTAGTATCTTCCGCTTTCCATATTATGAAACGACTTGTTTTCCCTTTGATTTTGCTCATGCTGGCCCAAACGGCATTTGCACAGCGCGGCGGCTGGAGCTACAGTGCCGCTATCCGCCTGAACACGACCGCTTCCGGGGCCAATGTTCCCGGGGATGTGGCGGGCTATCCGCTGGCGGTTTCCCTCAACGCGTCCAATTTCAACTTTTCCGCCGCTATCGCAAACGGCGCAGACATACGGTTTTCCGAAACGCCCGACGGGCCTTTCCTGCCGCAGAGTATCGAATGGTGGGACCCCGCGGGCAGGGAAGCCCTCGTATGGGTCCGCATCCCCCTCGTAAAAGGGAACAGCCGCAAACAGACCATCTACATGCACTGGGGCAATGCTTCCGCGGCAGCGGCCGACCGCCCCGCCGACGTCTTCCCCGTTTCCGACGGCTTCACCGGCGTTTGGCACCTCCAGGAACCCGGCAACACCCTGCCCGGCGGATATGCAGACGCCACCGCCAACGAGGCGAACGCCACCGGCGTCAACATGATGCCCTACAGTACCGTGAAAGGCGTGCTGGGCAAGGCGCAGCGCTTCCGGTATCCCGAAAGGCAATGGATCAGGGTAGACGGCGACAAGCGCAAGTTGTTCGATCTCGTGGAGCGAATGACGTTTTCCATCTGGGCGAATGCCGATAGTTATTCCAATGCGGGCGACGAAGCCAAAAGGGTGCTTCCGGGCTACGAAACCATGTTTGCCAAAGGCGATAATTCGTGGCGGTTGCAGAAGTTCGGCATCCGCAACTGGCACCAGCCGGAAGCGGACCTGATCGAGATTTGCGTGGAAAGGGCCTCGCCGCGGGGCGATCTTTGCGTGGTCGGCAAAACGGACATGCGGCTGAAACAATGGTACCACATCACAGGGGTGCATGATTTCCCGTACGTTCACCTGTACGTCAATGGCAGGCTGGAAAAAACGGAGAAATTCGATACGCCCTGGAAAACGGACGATCATCCCGTGGGGATCGGCAACCAGAGCCAGTTTCCGGAAAAAGGCGGCCGTTATTGGGACGGCGTGCTGGACGAAGCCCGGGTGATCGGGAAAGTGAAAGACGCCAACTGGATCAGACTGGATTATGAAAGCCAGCGCCCCGGCAGCAGGCTGCTGGAATTCCCCGCAGTTTCCGCCAGCAGGTGATGCGCGGGCGGGCAGCCCATCAACATCCGGAATGCACGGAGGAGATGTTCCCTTCGCCGCCCCCTTGCGCCTGGCTTACCGCTATTTCTTCCGCTTGCGGCTGCTTTCGGCCGTAATGATGCCGTTATACGAAATGGGCGACCGGTTATTGTTCGTGACCTGCAGCGACGCATACCCGTTCTCCGAAATCGTAAAATTCATTTGCTGCACATCGCGGTTGTCGCGGGGTTTGATCGTGATCTCCCAGCCGCCATTCCTGCCCGCCGTTTCGGTATATTCGAAATCGGTGGAGATAAAGTCGAGACCGTTGCGCGAGGGGTCTATCGGTGCGGTATAAGCCCGTCCGAAAAACGGCAGGTAGGAATTTACCGTGTCTTTCGAAATGATCACTTCATACCCATCCCCCGCTACCTGCCGCGTTCTGCCGCTCATCGGCAAAACGGTCTGCACCCTGAAAACAAAGGAACGGCCGGGAACGATGGATTTAATATTGTCCGCGCTGGAAGCAGGCAACTGTTGCGTGGAGGAACAGGCTAACGCCGTGAGCGTCAGGAACCAGACAGGGATCGTGTTCAGAATACGCATAGAAAACGGTTTAGAAATATTACAGGAAGAACAAAAGGTGGGCCATAAATGTTGTCGGGATTCCTTATATTGGGGTACTATATCCTTAAACACCTGATGCTATGACTCCATTTGTTTTGCTCGCCGCAGCAGCGGCCCTGTTTTTTGTCGCACACGTTCTTCTCCTTTTCACTTCCTTCGGAAAAGACAGCTACAACCGCAAAAAGTACCTCTGGTCTCACCTGACCCTCTGGATCTGCGGGATTATTCTTTTTGCCATGACTACGCTGTTTGCCGGTAAGGGGATTTCCGAAGTGATGGACGTGTTCGATACGCCCGTGAAGCGCTGGCTGATCCTGGTGGTGGCGCTTGGCCTATCCGCGATCGCCCACACGGTCGTAAAGCTGCTCGTAATGCCGAAATACTCCGCTCGCTGACCCCAGGGTTGCGCTGCACCTTCCCGTTTCTTGCGTAAATTGCGGACATGACGCTCCGCAAAATCATTCATATCGACATGGATGCCTTCTACGCATCGGTGGAGCAGCGCGACCATCCGGAGTACCGCGGCAAACCCATTGCCGTGGGCGGCTCACCGGAAGGGCGTGGCGGAGTGGTGGCTACGGCCAGCTACGAAGCAAGAAAATTCGGCGTTCGCTCCGCCATGCCCTCCAAAAGAGCCCTGCAACTTTGCCCCCAGATCGTTTTCGTATATCCCCGGTTCGATGTGTACCGCGACGTTTCCCGCCACGTCCGCTCCATCTTCCAACGCTATACCGACCTCATCGAACCGCTTTCGCTGGACGAAGCCTATCTCGACGTTACCCTCGACAAACGCAATATCGGTTCCGCCATCGCCATCGCCCGGCAAATCAAACAGGCGATCCGCGATGAGCTAGGCCTCACCGCCTCGGCCGGTGTTTCCATCAATAAATTCGTGGCCAAGATCGCATCGGATATGCAAAAGCCCGACGGCCTTACTTTCATCGCCCCCTCACAGGTCGAAACCTTCATGGAAAATCTGCCCGTGGAAAAGTTTTTCGGGGTGGGGAAAGTAACGGCCGACAAGATGCAGCGGATGGGATTATTCAAAGGCGCCGACCTGAAAAAACTGTCGGAAAACGATCTCGTCCAGCACTTCGGGAAAGCAGGCCGGTTCTACTTCCGCATCGTTCGGGGGCAAGACGACCGGGCCGTACAGCCCCATCGCGAAACGAAGTCCGTCGGCGCGGAAGACACCTTCCCGCACGACCTCACCACTCTCGCCGAAATGAACCCGGAGCTGGATAAACTGGCCGTTAAAGTAGCTTCCCGCCTGGAAAAGCATCAACTCAAAGGCCGCACCGTTACCCTGAAAGTGAAATACAGCGATTTCCGGCAGATCACGCGGAACCATTCCGCCATCCACCCTATTTCCGACATGGAAACCATTGCCGGCGCCGCGAAACAACTCCTCGCCAAAACCGAACCGGAAGAAGAAGGCGCCAAAATCCGCCTGCTCGGCATCACCGTCTCCAACTTCAACGACGAGCGCCCGGATACGCCCCAGCTTTCCCTTTTTTGATTTCTCCTTTCCAGTTACATAAAAAAACCGCCACCCATTGAGTGACGGTTTGAATTATCTTTTGAACAGATCAGTATTTGGCGGCCTGCCCCTCTTTCGGGATGGATTTGAGGATGAACTGGCGCAGATGCTCGTTGCTGGTTGCCAGGTCGTCTTTCCGCAGGTACATCATATGTCCGCTGCGATATCCTTCGAACGACATCCGGTTTTTCAGCTTGCCGCCGGGGTCCATTTGCCAGAGGTTGTATTTGGCGTTGAAATAATCGCAGGCGCCGTCGTAATACCCGCTTTGTACGAACACGTGCAGGTAAGGGTTCTGGGCCATGGCCTGGCGGAGATTCTCGCCGGTCCGGTTGTTGGACTGGTCCCAGGGCCAAACGGGCCCGAACATATTGTACTTCAGGTCGGTCTTGTATTTCAGCTCCTCGCGGATGTAGATATTGATGGCCGGGGTGAAGGAATGCAGCCAGGAAGTCAGTTCCGCGTTGTAATCCACACCCTGTCCGGCGTCTTTTTTATCGATCCCCAGGTAGCGGGAATCCAGCCGGCCAACGGTGTAGCCGCGGTCGCGGAGTAGTTCTTTCCAGAAGAAATTCGGCGAAATATCGAGATTGTTCTGCAACACCACTTTTTCGGAAATACCGGCATAACGCGCCACTTTCGCGGCGATCTCCTTTCTTTTCCCTTCGGGCAGATTACCGCCGAGCGCCAGTGCAGGCAGGTATTCGCGGATGGTGAAATCTTCCACTTCCGGGAGCATGGCATTGAGGTCTTTCTGCTGCAATTCGGGCGTGAGGGCTTTGTGGTACCACGCCGTAGCCGCGAAGTACGGCAAACGAAGGGCAGCTTCCGCAGGGCCGTTCCGCTCGATCCCCAGCTCCGTGGGCGATACGAGGACCACACCGTTCACGTAGATCCATTGGGAATTCTGCAGTTCCAGCGCCAGTCCGGACACGCGGGTGGTCCCGTAGCTTTCGCCCACGAGGTATTTGGGGCTGGCCCAGCGTTTGTTCCGCGTAATGAAAGTACTGATCCACTCGGCGAGGTATTTCACGTCCTGGTTCACCCCGAAAAATTTCGATCCCTGCACGTCTTTATTGGCCATGCGCGAGAATCCCGTGTTCACGGGGTCTACATACACGATATCGGCCACGTCGAGGATGGAATGGGGATTGTCTTTCAGTCCGTACGGCTGCACGGGATACCCTTCGTCGTCGATTTTCAGCACCCGCGGGCCGGTATACCCGATCTGCATCCACACGGAAGCCGTTCCCGGCCCGCCGTTGAAAGAGAATACCAGCGGCCGTGCGCCGGGGTCGGCCACACCGGTGCGCTCGAAATAGGTGTAAAACACCCCGGCGATGGTTTTACCGTCGTCGTCCCAAACGGGCAGTGTGCCGGCGGTGACTTTATACGGCACGCGCTGGCCTTTAATGGTGACTTCGTGGGTGGTGACTACCGAGCGGTCGATCTCGAGCTTCCGCTCGGCGACGCCGGCGCCGGCTTCCGCTTTCTCCGCTTCCGGAGCCGGTTTTTGAGCTTTTTGAGCAAAGACGGTAGTGCAGCAAAGCAGGCAAGCTGCGGCTAAGGTTGATTTCATATGCAAATAAAGAGCGATTTATATCCCAATATGGGAAATAAATCGCTCTTTACTGCATCAATGGGATAAAAGGCGGATTATTTCGCTTGTGCGGTCATGAACATCCATTTGACTTTGGGAGCGTAGCCGAAGGGCTTCCCGGAAGCGGGCTTCTCCATGCTTCCCTTTCCGTTTTCGGCTTTCAGCAAGACTTTGGAGAACTGTCCTTTCTCGAAATCAAAGGTATTGCCGTCATCGTCGTACAGTACGAACGAGCCGGGCGCGCTGCCGTATACCCGCACTTCGAGCGGAAGTACCTCGCCTGCTTTCGGGGCCTGCCGGCGCGGGGGCACCATGGGGATCAGCCCGCCGTCGCGAACGAAAAGCGGGATGCGGTCGAGCCGCGCTTTCACGCTGATCACCCCGTCTTCCCCTGCCAGTTCGCCGGTATAGAAATCATACCATTTGCCTTTCGGGAGGTATACTTTCCGCACGGAATCGCCGGCGAAGAAGGGCGCCACGATGATGTTGTCGCCCATCATATACTGATCCTTCAGTTCGGAGCGGGTTTTGGCTTCGTACGGGTTCAGCGTGGCATCGAGCTTGCCGCCGCTCACCTGGGCGGTATACGCGAAACCGTCGATGAGGTTCATGGACCGGAAAGGCGGTTTTCCTTCGAATTTATATTGCGCGAAAGTGGAATAAATGTACGGGAGGAGCTGCATGCGGAGCATGGCCACTTCCTGCACGGCGGTTTCTACTTCAGGGAACGACCAGGGCTTGGTGCCGTCTGCCCAGGCGTTGAGCATGGCCATCGGCGAAAAACATACCGACTGCATCCGCCGAACCCATTCTTCTGCCGATTTGGAGGCACGCACTTCCGGGGTCCAGAGCACGCCGATGAAACCGCTGTTGACCAGCGCGGTGATGAAGTCGGGATGGGAATAATAATCGTTGTAGATCACATAAGGAAATCGGCTGGCGCCGGCGTTGGACGCGCGTACCAGGCCGTACGTCCGCCGGTTTTGTTCGCGGAACCATTCGTCGGTCATTTGTTGCATGGCAAGACCATAGATCTGGCGCATCTCTTCGGCCGACGTGCCCGACGGGAAGGTGGCCACATCGGGCCAGAGCCATTTATCGAACCCATCGTTCTCATCCATTTTATAACCGCTCACGCCGAGGGAAATATGGTTTTTGATGAAGTGCTCGCGGAAGAGGGCTTTCGCCTGCGGAAGGGTAAAATCCGCCACCAGGCCGTTCCATACCGTATGCGAACCCGACAGCGGTTTGATGGGCGCATAGAGGCTGCTTTTGGGGGAAACGTAGGGATTGATCCAGAGATTGGCCTTCACGCCCATGCTCCCCAGTTTTTTAACGAAACCCGAGGGGTCGGGGAAGCGTTTTTCGTCCCACTCGAACGTGCAGGGATACGCCATGGAATGCCAACCCGGTTCTACGCCGATAAAATCCAGCGGGAAGTTGTGGGCTTCGAATTCTTTCGCTTCGCGGATAATATCGTCCTGGCTGTACATCGTCGGCACGCGTTGCGTGAAACCCAGGCCCCACTTGGGCGGCAGGTATCCGCCGCCGTTGAAGAGGTTGTACCGCTGCACGGCGTTCATGGCCGTGGGGCCGCCGAAAATGTAGACCTCCGCTCCTTCTGCCGGCACGAGCATTTCCACGGCGTCGGAATAGGGTTGGGATTCCCAGTCCTTGTTACCGTTGCGGTCGTGCAGGACGGGCGGATTTTTGGTATCCACGCGTACGGCGGTGCCGGCGTAAACGGTGATATAGCGCGCTGCGTCCACGAGCACGCCGTAGCCGCGGGAGGAAATGTACAGCGGCACGGGCGCGTGGGTGCGGCCATCGTCCTTTCCGCCGTAGTGGTCTACATGCAGCTGGCTGACGCGGCCGCGCTGGTTCACGGTTTTGAAATTGAGGCCGAGGCCGAAGAGTTGTTCGTTGCGTTCGAGGGGGAAGCGGAGATACACTTTCCCGTCTGCGAGCTTCAAGGCGATTTCGTTGGGATCGAGCGGGAAGGCCGACGACGGGAGTTTGGCGAGGGCGTTGCTGTCTGGCGTAGCGCCGGCGATGCCGAGGAGGGTCACTTTGCCCGGAGTGCCGGCAGTGCCTTTCCAGACGCCGGGCATTACTTCCCGCCATTGTAATTGGGCGCTGAGGGAAGTAGACAGGCAAAGCAGTCCGCACAGCAGCGGCAATGTAAATCTGATGTTCATAATCGTGGTAATTGGACGAGAAGATAATCAGATATTCCGGGTTTGCCACGGCCATGCGAAGATTCAGCCAAAGTCGGTGAAAATGCTGTTATCGTTTGACGGTGGTGGAATTGACGGGGTCCGTGGCTTTGGGGTTGACCTGGTAGCAGAGGACATCTCCGTTCCGGAGCACTTCCACGATGCGGTAACCGAAATAAGGCACGCCCCAGCTGCCGCCGAGGTGGCCATCGAAGAAATAGTGTTTGCCGTTCTTTTCCTTCATGCCGTCTTCCGCATGGTCGTGACCGTGGAATATGGCGCGGAGGTTTTGCTGTTTGGAGAACATGTCCACCAATTCGGGGCAATCGATGCCGTGCTCGGTCCATTTCACGGGGGTGATATGCTGGATAACGAAGAGGATTTTGGCATGGCTGTGTTTGGCGAGATGATCGCGCGTCCAGTCCAGGTCAGGACAAACATATTTGCCTTTGATATCGGCGGTATTGAGGACGATGAAGGCGTTGTTGCCGAAGGTGAAATCGTGGTGCCAGGGGGTGCCGAATACTTTTTCCCATTCGGGTTCCCCGATCATGTCGTGATTGCCGTGGGAGACGTAATATTTGGTGGATAGTTGGTCCCACGCGGCCTTTGCGGGATGAATGAGTGCGGGATCGTTGTGGAATACATCGCCGTTGACGACGGTGAAATCAAGCCCTCTGCCGGCGGCTTCCCTGTTAAGGAGTTGGACCATGGCGTTGTGGTGCTCGACGTACGTGGTTTGCGGCTGGCCGTAATGCCCGTCGGAGGCCAGTGCGAAGCGAAGTTTCACATTTTTGCGGGGAGGCAGGACGAAGCGGCCCGGCGCAAAGGACTGCAGCGCGGAACCGGCGCCGATGAGGACGATGCTTTTCAGCGAAAGGCCGATAAAATCTCTGCGGTTGATCATAAGCGTAGACATTTAACTGTTCCAAGATAATGGAAAAAAGTGCCGGAAAAATAATTGCCGGGCGGAAAATTTTTCGTGTGGGAAATTCCTGTATCGTTGGTTGCTAAAACTGATTACCTATGAGATTCCTGTTGAAGATCCTGAATGAGCATGACGAATATGTTCCATCGCGGACCGGATGCCGTAAACCCTGCTTTCATCATCATCGCAGCCATCGAAAGCATAGCATTCAGCATATAAAAGGTATATAAACACTACTATCGAAATGAACAAAATGAACAGCATTTCGAACAACAATCGTATTGATATTTCACTTATTCTTGAACAATAAAACTGAAGTAGTATGACATTCACTTGCAACCGGCTTCCGATGATACGGACAGCGAATCAATTATTTATTTTCCCGCATAGCGGCTGTACTTTTTGAGCAGGCGGATGATTTCTGCGTGAGGAATCCCCGGCACAAAGTTCCCGTTGATCCCGGTCATGTCTCTCCCGGCCACGATGGCATTGAGGATCGCTTCTTCCGTTGCGTAAACGGTGGCAGTAAAGAGCGGGTCGATCTGATCGTTGGGGAGCATGTCGAGTTGGGGGATTACGTCGCGGCGGGAGGCTTTGGGATTGGCCGTACTGAAAGCGAGGAAAATATCGCCGGAAGAGTTCTCTCCCATTCCGCCCACCCTGGCAACGCCCAATGCTACGCGCCGTGCGATGCGATTGAGCTGATGCGGCAACAACGGTGCATCGGTGGCTACGATAACGATGATGGAGCCGGTCCCGGGTTTGGCTTCGCCGAATTTCATGCGCCATTCCCTGGTTTTCATTTCCGGCCACATCGGCACGCCAGCGATCATGAGATGCCGGAACGCACCGTGGTTCGCCTGCACGAGCACGCCCACGGTATAGGCCGAATCTCCCACGCGCACCACGCGGGACGAGGTACCCGTCCCTGCCTTGAACCCATGGCTCACCATGCCGGTGCCGCCGCCGGTGCTGCCTTCCGCCACCGGACCGGATGCCGCGCTGTCCAACGCGTGAAAGACATGTTCTTTCGTGACGTGCATGCCATTGATATCATTGAGCATCCCGTCGTAGGTTTCCGCGACGATGGGCAGGGCCCAGAAAAGTTCGTCGGTTTCTTCCAGCGGAAGGAAATGTTTGTGCTTGTATTGCCATTCCACCACCGCATCCCGCACGATGCCGACGGAGTGCGTATTGGTAATGGTGACGGGCCCTTCCAGGAACCCGGATTCCGTAATCCAGGTGGTACCGGTCATTTCGCCGTTGCCATTGAGCGCGTACCATCCTGCGAACACCGGGTCATAGGTATTGCCGCGCGGCAGAATGGCTGTTACACCTGTGCGCACGGGGCCTTTCCCGGTTTGCAGGTCGCCTTCGCCGGAAATGAGGGTGGTTAGCCCCACCTTCACGCCGGGAACATCTGTGATCGCGTTGAATTTTCCGGTTTTGCCGTTGAGGGGAATTCCCAGGTCGCGCGCACGCACCGCTTGCTGGGCAAATGTTGCATTGGAAATAAGGCATCCCAGTAAGCAGGCGCCCGATAGCAGGGTCAGGAGTTTCATGATTGCGGGTTTTATGATGGTTGTAACAAAACGTTCCTACACTTTCGCCAACAACTCCAATTGCCGGCGGTAATCGTATTGCAGATCTTCATGCTGCGCATCGATCGCTTTTTCGATCTTGCGCAATTGCTGGAAATACAGATTCCCCAACTGCACACTGCTTTTCAGCAAATCCCCCGCGGTACGGAGCCGCTTGCTGAAATGCAGCAGCAACTCGATCTCCGTGGTTTTGGATTGCGTAAATCGGATGTGTTTATTGGTTATACGGAGGATCTTGCGGATGGTTTTCTTCGCGAGATAGGCATGTGTGGTACCAAGATTATCGAATTCCGCATCGATGTAAGCCTTCACCTGGTCGAGGTAGGTTTCGGGATAGGATGCATCGAACAGCAGGTAACTGAGCAGTTCCTTGTTTTCTTTCTTGAATTTCGCCAGCCGGAGACATATTTCCACCAGCTCCGCGTGCGGCAGCGACAGCATTTCCTTTTTCAGCTCATTGACCGTCACCGCCTTGATCTCCGCTTCGTTCTTTTTCTTTTTGGCCATACGCGTCCGGCTATTCCGTATAAAAATCGATCAGCGAACCGAAATACGCGTCCCGCCAGCCTTCCACGATATCGTCGAACGCCTCGTCGGGAATATTGGAATGGCGCAACTCCGCCGATGTGCCTTTTTTATGCGGGTGCAGGATGATCGTTACGATGGATGCGGGCTCCTGGTCGCCGAAGTACCACTCCTGCACCAGCTTCCGCCCTTCTTCGAACTCCAGGTTGCGGCCGGCGATACTGCCGTCCCACAAAGAGAACTCAGAACCGGGCTCGGTGCTCATTTCCGCCACCTCGCCCGTCCACAACCGGATGGTAGCTTCGCGGGTCAGCGCCTGGTACACTTCTTCCGGCGGTGCCGGGATCACGAAATGTTGCTTGAAGTCTTTCATGTTGTGCTGGATGTTTATTCTTCTATCAGCTTGATGCCGGTTTTCGTCAATTCGATTTTTTGTTGTTTATAGAGCGCCCCCACCGTCATCTTGAACGTTTTCTTGCTCATGCCAAAGAACGCGCGGATCTCGTCGGGGTCCGATTTATCGTGGTAAGGCAGGTATCCGTCGTGCTCGCGGAGCAGCCGCAACATGCGGGAACCTTCGTCTTCCACCCGGTTGTATCCCGATTGGCCCGGCGCTACGTCCAGTTTATTTTCTTCCTTCACGGCTTTTACGAAACCTTTGAGCCGGTCGCCGATATCGAGCGGACGGAATACATCGGAATAATGCAATATCCCGGTGTGGCGGTTGTTGACGATGGTCACGAAGCCAATGTCTGACCGGCGGTACACCAGCAAATCTACCTCGTCCTTTTCCTGCACGGTCAGCGGATCGTTGCTGAGGAATGGATCGATCTTTTCGGTGGCAGCTACGCGGCCGGTAAGCTCGTCGAGGTATATCATGACAAGATAATCCTGTCCTTTATGCATCCTGGAAACTTGCTGCGAGAGGGGGACGAAGAGATCTTTGGCAAGGCCCCAGTCCAGGAACGCGCCCTGGTGGGTAGTGTCTACCGCCTTGAGGGAAACGATATCGCCCACCACGCCTTTCGGCTTGTCTGTAGTGGCGATCAGCCGGTTTTCGGAATCGTGGTAGAGGAAAACGGTGAGCTCGTCGCCCGGGCGGGTGCCGTTGGGAACGTAGCGTTTGGGCAGGAGGATTTCCGTATCCCCGCCACCATCAAGATATACGCCGAAATCCGTCTCTTTTTTGACTTCCAGCTGGTTATATTCGCCGACTTTGTACATATCTGTTTGAAATTCGGCGGTAAAGGTACGATAAAAATAACGGGGCGGCGCGGGTGGTGGAAATTGAAAAAAGATCGATAAATTACCGGAACAATCCACGGACTATGAAAGAAACGCTCATGCTTCCCTCCAGCCGCCTGCCCGCCATCCCTGCCTGGCTTGCGGCCCCGTTCCGGCTCCTGGAGCCAGTCGGCAACCGGCTGCTGCTCATCGCCTTTTGCGGCGCGTTCAGTTTTGTTTTCATGTGCCTGTTCACCCCGTTCAACATGAACCAGTGGTATAACGGCGGGCCGGTGACGGTTACGGGCGTGTTCGCGGTTTTTTCCGCCTGCGGGATCGCCGCACTGAGCATTTCACAGTTCGGATTGATGCGCCTGAAAGGGAAAAAGCCCCTCCGGCACTGGCAGTTCCTGGCCTGGTTCATGGGCGAATCGATGCTGGTGGCGGCTGTCGTTAACATCGTCAATGTCTCGCTGCACGATCACCTTTCTTTCTCCTGGTTGGAATATTGGGATACCTATAAATATGGTTTCGGGGTGCTGGCCCTTCCCTACTCCATCGCTTTGCTGTGGTTTCAGCGGGGAGCCCCGCACATCCAGCCGGCCATGATCCCTACCCTGATAGTGGAAGAAAAAGTGGCGGAACACCTCCTCATCAGGGATGAATACGACAAATTGGCCCTGAGCCTTCCTCCGGCAAGTTTGCTGATGTTGAAGGCGGAGGATAATTATGTCCAGGTTTTTTACCGGAATGGCCAGGGGATAAAAAAGGAACTGGTGCGTTCATCCCTCAAAAAGCTGGAGCCCCAGCTCGCGGGGTTCAATATCACCCGTGCGCACCGGTCTTACATGGTAAATATGTCCAACGTGTTGTTATTCAAGAAAAACGCGAAAGGTCACTATTTGATGCTGGAGGGGTTGGACGACCAGCCCGTTCCCGTATCGGCCAGTTACCTGCCCCAGTTCCAGCAGAAATTCACCCCTGATTCCTGAATTTCACCCCGTAACCCCGTTCCTTCACCCCGAAACAGCATCGTACAGGCAGCCGGTGAATGGTAATTGCATAATATCGCCTTTACCATCCCAACCAAAATTACTCGCCCATGTACAAACTGATGCTACTGTTCACGATAGCCATGCTGTCTGCATGGTCTACACATGCCCAACACGTGTTGACAGGCAAGGTGCGGAACAGCCAAACGGGGGAAACGGTACCAGCGGTATCCGTTAAAGCCCGCAATACGCCTTATGGCGACTATACCAATGACCAGGGGAACTTCCGCTTTACACTGAAGGCCCCGCTCCCCGTGACCCTCGTTTTCTCCTCCGTAGGGTACGGCACGAAGGAAGTGCTCGTCAGCAGTGCGGGCGCCATAGATGTTCAGCTCGACCCGGCCTCCATCCTCGGAACGGAAGTCGTGGTTTCCGCCAGCCGGAACATCCAGCGGAAAATCGAATCGCCTGTAACCATCGAGCGGATCGACAACAAAGATGTCATGAACTCCCCCCAGCCCAGCTACTATTCCATGCTCCAGGGCCTCAAGGGCGTAGACATCACCACATCCTCCCTCACCTTCACCACTATCACGACGCGCGGTTTTAATACCAGCGGCAACACCAATTTCACGCAGGTGGTAGACGGGATGGACAACCAGGCCCCCGGCCTCAACTTCCCCCTCGGCGCCGCCATCGGCCTCACCGAACTGGACGTCGACAACCTCGAGCTCCTTTCCGGCGCCTCCTCCGCGTTATACGGCTCCCGTGGCCTGAACGGTACGCTGGTCATGACCGGCAAAGACCCCTTCAAGTACCAGGGCTTCAGTTTCCAGATCACCCAGGGCGTGAACCACATCAAAAAAGGAAAGGGCAACGACCCCATGGGCGCGTCTCCCTACTACGACTGGACGCTCCGCTGGGCCAAAAAAGTGAACGACCGCCTGGCGTTCAAGGTGAACGCGCAATACACCAAAGCGAAAGACTGGCTGGCGGCAGATACCAGCAACACCAACAGCATGGGATCGAAATACACCGACCCCAATTACAACGGCGTCAACTCCTACGGCAGCAAAACCTCGGTAGACATCAATCCCTTCCTCGAAGCTATTAAAGCGATGGACCCCTCCACCGCACCCATCGTGGACCCGCTGCTCGCCAACCCCACGAACTACGTTTCCCGCACCGGGTACCCCGAATACGGCTACCTCAGCAACGATGCCAAAATGCTGAAATTCAACGGAGAAATCCGCTACAATATCAAACCCGGGCTACAGGCCATCGTTTCCGGCACCTACGGCGAAGGCACCGCGGTCTATAGCAACGACACCCGTTACGCGCTTGACGGGTTCAAACTCGCCCAGTACCGCGCAGAGCTCCGGGCGGAAAACTGGTTCGTGCGCGCATACACCACGCGGGAAAATTCGGGGAATACCATCATCGCCAGTCCTACGGCGCAACTCGTGAACGAAGCCTGGAAACCCAGTTACGACGGATCCACCGGCGACGGCTGGTACCCGCAATACACCGTGGCGCTCATCACGGCGCTGGCGACCGGCCAATCCCTCACGGACGCGCACAATACCGCGCGGGCTACGGCAGACATCGGCAGGCCGCTGGCCGGCAGCGACCATTTCAACCGGCTGCGCGACAGCATTTCCGCCATCCCCACTTCCCAGGGCGGCACGCTGTTCCTCGACCGGAGCAAACTCTACAACGCAGAGTTCCAGTATAATTTCACGAAGTTCGTGAAGTGGGCGGAAGTGATCGCCGGGCTGAACTACCGCCTGTACAAGCTCGATTCCAAAGGCACGTTGTTCCCGGACTACAACGGCCCCATCAACGTGGCGGAATACAGCGCCTTCGCGCATTTCTCGAAGAAGATGATCGACAACAAACTGAAACTGGGCGCGGCTTTCCGGTTCGACAAGAACACCCTGTTCGACCGCCCCCGGACCACTTCCCGCCTGTCGGCCGTGTTCGAGACCACAAAAGAGCACTTCCTGCGGTTTTCCTATCAGAATGCATACAGCTTCCCGTCCAACATACAATCGCTGCAAAGTACGCTGGTAGATTACAATACTTATGCTTCCGGCGGCTCGGCGCGGCTGCTGTACGGCGAGTATAAATTCGACCAGTACCAGCCGTATCTGCTGGAAAGCGTGAACAAATACCGGCAGACGAACGACCCGTCGGTGCTCGTGAAATTCGAGCCGAAAGACATCAAACCGCAGTCGGTAGATGCATTCGAACTGGGGTATTCCGCCCTCGTGGCAAAGCGCGTGCTGATCGACGTGCTGGGATATTATTCCACCTGGAAGAATTTCATCGGATACGTGAACGTGGCGAATACGCCGGGTTCCAATGATGTGGAGGATTTCAAGGACCGCGACAAGTATATCGCCTATAACATCGCGTTCAACGGCGCCCAGAAAGTGAATACTTACGGGTATGCGGCCAGCGTGAGCGTCGATCTTTCCCGTAACTTCGGGGCAAGGGTCAATTTCTCTTCCGATTTCCTCAAAAACAGGAATAATAGCCAGATCAACAACTTCAACACCCCCAACTGGAAAATCAATGCGGAATTCGGCAATTCGGGCCTCGGGAAGAAACAGTTGTTCTCTTTCAACACCAGCCTCCGCTACCGGCCGGCGTATTTCTACTCCATCGGGTTTGCGAGCGGGACGATAGACGCCAATGTAGTGTTGGACGCACAGGTAAGTTATAAATTGCCTAAAATCAAGAGCAGGATCAAACTGGGCGGCACCAACCTCACGAATAAATATTATTACACCGGCTTCGGCAGCCCCGGCATCGGCGGTGTGTATTATATCACTTACGCTTATAACGTATTCTAAAAACCATCGACATGAAATATTCCATTCCCTTGCTGGCACTGGCTTTAGCGGCCAGCTGCAGCGCCCCGGAGAAAAAATCCGCCGACGGCTACAAGCAAACCCTGGTATTCGGTCCCGGCGAGGAAGCCAAAATTACGGAAGCCTTCCTCACGCTGACAGACAGCAGCGCCGTGGAGCTGAAACCCGGCACTTACCAATTCAACAACCTCAGCCTCGTGCAGCTCAAGCACATCAAGATCAGCGGCGCCGGTCCCGATAAAACGATCCTCGACTTTTCGGGGCAGACGCAGGGCGGCGAAGGCATTCGCGTGGCGGAAGTGAAAGGCTTTACCATCAGCGGGATGACCATCCGCGAATCGAAAGGCGACCTCATCAAGGTAAACAAAAGCGAAGACGTCGTATTCCGTGACCTGCACGCCATTTGGGAGAAAGCAGACAGCACCAGCGGCGGCTATGGCATCTATCCCGTTCTCTGCACCAACGTGCTGGTAGAGAACTGTTATGCGCAGGGCGCATCTGATGCGGGCATCTACGTAGGGCAATCCAACAAGGCCATCGTAAGGAACTGCAAAGCTTACAAGAACGTGGCCGGGTGCGAGATCGAGAATACGACCAATGCGGAAGTGTACGACAACGAATTTTACGGCAACACGGCCGGCTTCCTGGTGTTCGACCTGCCCGACCTGTCGCAGCGGGGCGGCCAGGTGAAGGCGTACAACAACAATATCCACGACAACAACGAGCGCAACTTCGCCAAATCCGGGAGCTTCGGCACCACCTGGGGTGTAGGCAACGCTGCGCCCGGCTGCGGGGTGATCATCCAGGCCACTTCCAACGTGGAGATCTACAACAACAAGATCGTCAACAACAATTCCGCTGCCATCGCCATGGTGTCGGGTTTCTTCGTGGATACGAAAGCGGGTGAAAAGATCAACGCGAATTACTTCCCCGTTTCGCAAAACGTGTTCATCCAAGACAATACCCTCGAAATGGCCGCCGCTTTCCCCGAACCGGTGTACCATCACCATACCGGGCAGATTTTGGTGGGGATTGAAAAAGCCCTTGGCAAAAGGATCCCGCCTATCGTGTACGACGGCATTTCCTCCAACGTCATCACACAGGAAAATAAAATCAACCCGGATTCCATCTGCATCCGCCAAACCGGAGACAACCTCCTTGTGAATGCAGACGGCATGAACATCGGCAAGCCGAACTGGAAACCATCCACCGATATGCAACCTTTCATCTGTAAATGACGCGCAACGAAATGAGAATGAGAATAGTGACCGCACTGGCATGCATGGGAATGTTCGCGATGGGCTGCACCCAGCCCGCAAAGCGCCCGGCATCGGGGTTCCTGGACAAACTTTCGGACTACGGTTTCTTTACCGGAACGCTGAAAGATTTACAGCCCGCCGGCCGGGTGCATTCTTACGAACTGGCAACGCCCCTTTTCACCGACTATACCATTAAAAAACGCTTCATCGTTTTGCCCGAAGGCAGCACCATGCAGTATACCCAGGCCGGGCCGGTAGACTTCCCCGACGGCACGTACCTCGTGAAGAATTTCGCGTACCGCGACAGCTCGGGAAAAGAAGTGCTGCTGGAAACTCGCCTCCTGCATAAAGATCCGGCAGACGGCAACTGGAAAGTCATGAACTACAAATGGAACGCGCAGCAGACCGAAGCGGAGAAATGGATCACCGGCGACCGGTTGCCCATCACCCTCACGGACGATGCCGGCCAGCATATATCCACCCATTACCAAATTCCCAACACCAACGACTGCAAGCGATGCCACGCGTCTGCCGGCAAGCTGATCCCCATCGGCCCGAAAGCGCGTAACCTCAACCATCTCGGCCAGCTGGAAAAGTGGGCCGCAGCGGGTATTTTGCAGGGTTTGCCGGAGATGTCCAGAGTGGAAAAATTCCCCGTCTGGAACGATAGCGTGCATTATAC
This sequence comes from Chitinophaga rhizosphaerae, assembly GCF_003958645.1. Classification (GTDB taxonomy): domain Bacteria; phylum Bacteroidota; class Bacteroidia; order Chitinophagales; family Chitinophagaceae; genus Chitinophaga; species Chitinophaga rhizosphaerae. Next base: position 78,920 of record NZ_RXLO01000001.1, on the reverse strand, counting down.
GGTGAACCAGCGCGCCCGCGCCTATCTCGACGTCAACTGCGCCCATTGCCACACTAAAGGCGGCGACGCCGACAATACCGGCCTGTTCCTCGAATACGGCCAGGAAACCCCGGCGCACCTGGGCATCCTCAAAGGCCCCGTGTCTGCCGGCAATGGCGCCGGTGGCCTCGATCACGACGTGGTGCCCGGCGATCCGGCCAATTCCATCCTGCATTTCCGGATGAACAGCAACGAACCGGGAACGGCCATGCCCGAGCTCGCCCGCACTATCGTGCACCGCGAAGGCGTGGACCTCATCGCCGAATGGATCCGGCAATTACCGAAATCGAATTAAAATATTCATCCCTTGCCAACCTGGGGCGCCCGCTTGCGGGTGCCCTTGCTGTTTGGGGAGGATCAGTGATTCGCCGCCCAGATGTCCCAGGCGAAACGAAGCAACGTCGCGAAAACGACGCAGAGGAAGAAGATCCGGATGAAAGCGTTGCCCCGCAGCAGCGCCAGCCGCGTCCCGAAGAAAGCGCCGGCCATATTGCAGGCCGCCATGGGAAGGGCGAACTCGTAGAGGATATGCCCCGTGCTCGCGAAATAGGCGATGGACGCGAGGTTCGTGGCCAGGTTGACGAGTTTTGCACTCGCGGAAGCGTGGATGAAATCGTAGCCCATCAGCGCAATGAAAACCAGGATCAGGAACGTGCCCGCGCCCGGACCGATCAGCCCATCGTAAAAACCGATGGCGAACCCGAACATAAGCCCCAATGCCAGTTGCGTCTTGCGGCTATGGCTGATCTCCCGGGGCTGGCCGAAGCTTTTGTTGAAGAAGGTATATCCCGCTACGATCAGCAGCACGAAGAAGATGACGGGCTTGATGATCCGGTTGTCGATCATCGACACGCAAAACGCACCGAGGAAAGCGCCCCCGAACGCCAGCAGCGCCACATACGGCAGGAGTTTCCAGTCGATCGTCACTTGCCGGGAGTATCGCCAGGCGGCGAAGGCGGTACCGGAGATGGAGGGGATTTTGGTGGTCCCCAGCAGCGTGGCCACCGGGTATTGCGGCAAAACGATCATGATGGCGGGCGTTTGCAGGAGCCCTCCTCCCCCCACGATCGCATCAATGAATCCCGCGAAAAACGCCACCAGGCATAGTACAACTGTTTCCACCAACATGGCCGCAAAATTATGAAAAAAGCGCCTGCAGCACATGCCGCAGGCGCTTTTCCATATGAAAATGTCATGCTATTTCTCCGGAACGAGCGCTGCCTTGAAGTAGTTGGCGTTGTTAAGATACTTTGCTGCAGCCGCTTTTACGCTGGCTTCTGTCACTTTCTCCAGGCGTTCGTTGGTGGTAAGCACCGACGTCGGATCTTCCCCATTCTTGAACTTGCCGGTCAGGTAACCCAGCCAGAAATTATTTTCCCGCATGTTCACTTCCAGCGCACGGCGGTATTCTGCCTTGAACTTGGTAACATCGTCGGCCGTAGCGCCGTTCTGTTTCAGCTTGGCGATCTCGTCGAGCACTGCGTTCACCAGCTTGTCCACGTTGGCCGGGGCGCAGCTGAAGGAAACCGACAGGTTGTAGTTGCCGTAAGGATATTTTTCATACCCCACACCCACGTTCGGGCTGTACACGCCGCCTTCTTTTTCGCGGAGGCGCTCCAGCACCTTGAACTCCAGGATATCGCTCAGGGCGCTCAGCTGGATGTTGTTCTCAGGCGCGTAGTCGAAATCGTTGTAAAAGAACAGTTTTACCATCGCCTTGTCTTCGATGCCTTTCTTCACGATCCGCTCGATCTTCCCGGTACGCGGCCGAACGCCGCGGTCCACGAATTTCTCCGCTTTTCCAGTGGCAGGAAGCCCGCCAAGGTAAGTTTCCAGCAAAGGCGTAATGGCCGCCACGTCGAAGTTGCCGACAAACACGAAGGTCTGGCCGCTGTTGTCCGCAAATCGGTTTTTATAGAATTCGAAGGAACGGTCGAGGCTCACCTGTCCCAATTCGGCAACAGTTGCTTTCTTCTCCCGGATGCTGTTGGACGACAGTACGGCGGTTACCGTGTCGTTGAACACGTTTTCCGGGCTATCGTCGGCGTTCTGCAGGTAAATGGCATATTCTTCCATGTTCTTTTTGAAGACGACAGGGTCTTTCCGGGGATTGGTGGCATGTGCGTATACGAGTTGCAGCGCGGTTTCCAGGTCTTTGGGGGAAGCGCTGCCGCCATAGCCCTGGTACAGCTCGTCGATATAGCTCGATCCGCTGGCCGTGGTGCCCGCCAGGAGCCGCCGCAGCGAGGGGTTATCGAATTCGCCGATACCGTCGGATGGGATGTTGCCGGCGTAGTTCACCGCCATGTAATCCTTGTCATCAGCCTGGGAAACGCCGCCCTGGCCGAAAGAAGAGAAGATGATCTGGTCGTTCTTGAAATCCGTCGGTTTGAGGTAGATCACCACACCGTTCGACAGCGTGAGCCTGGTAACGCCGATGCTTTCGATTTTCTCGGTTTTGGTCACTTTACCGGCGATGGGTTTGTTTTCCAGCAGCGGCTTGTTGACTTTATTGTCTTCGTAAGGTGTCAGGCCTTTGCCTGCATCGCGGATAGCCGCCAGGAGCTGGTCTGCCGTGGGCAGGGTGGCTTTTTCCTTTTCAGGCGCCTGAACGATGATGGTGAGGTTGTTATCGTTGCCGATCATTTTCTTTGCGGCGGCGTTGATTTCAGCCAGGGTGATCTCGGCCAGGAATTTTTTGGTGATCTCGTAACGGAAATCCGGGCTCAAGACCGGTGTGCCGTACATATAGTTCCGCAGGTAAGCCTGTACGAAGGTGTTGGAAGCGATCTTGTCTTTCTCGCGGTTGGCCTTTTCATTGGCGGCTTCCGACTGTTTCTTCACCACGTCCAGTTCCGATTGCGTAAAACCGAACTGTACCATCCGCTGGTACTCGGCCATAACGCCGGCCAGCCCTTTGGCCAGCTCCGCCCCGCTCTTGGTTACAGCCAGCGCGGTAGTTGCTTCGATACCGGGCACCAGGCCCTGCTGGTACGGACCATAGTTCGCCTGTCCGTCCACGAAATCGGCCGTCCCTTTCTGTTTCAGCTCGTTGATGCGTGCGCCCAGCATGGCGTTGGCCATGTTGATCACCATGTTGCGGCGGATATCGTCGGTGTTGTTCGACGCTTTATGCCGCTGGCGGATGAACGCGATAGCCACGTTGTACGGGAATTCGGGATCGGTCACGATCTTCACCACGGGTTGTTTACCGTCGGGCAGATCGTAAGTGGTATGGGGTTTCGGCTTCGCCGGATTGGTCAGCTTGCCGAAGTTTTCCTTGATGAGGTTTTCTACCTGCGCCACGTCGAAATCGCCCACGGCGATCACGGCCTGGAGGTTCGGACGGTACCAGTCGCGGTAGAAATTACGGATTTCCTCGTGCTTGAAGCGCTGCAGGATATCGAGTTTCCCGATGGGGATGCGCTCCGCGTAACGGGAACCGTGCAGCAGTACCGGGAGCAGCTCTTTCTGGATACGGCTCTGGGCGTTCTTGCCACGTTGGCGGTCTTCTTCGATGATCACTCCGCGCTCTCCGTCGATATCGGGCGCCAGCATGCTGATGTGGCCGGCCCAGTTGGCAAGGATCCTGAAACCGTTTTTGAACAGCTCGGCGCTATCGGTCGGGATAGGCAGCTGGTAAACGGTTTGGTCGAACGACGTATAGGCGTTCAGGTCGGCCCCGAACTTCACCCCTGCTTTCTGGAGATAATTGATGAGGTCGTTCTTGGGAAAATCCTTCGTTCCGTTAAACGCCATATGCTCGGTAAAGTGCGCCAGCCCTTGCTGTGCGTCTGATTCCATGAGCGAACCGGCTTTCAGGGCCATATAGAGGACCGCGCGGTTGCGGGGCTCGGTGTTCTTACGGATATAATAAGTGAGGCCGTTACTGAGCTTGCCGATCTTCAGTTCCGGATCTGCCGGAATCTTTAGATCCGCCCCTGTGGTTGCTGAGGAAGCGCCCGCTGCCACTTTCTGCGCGTAAACGGGGCGTTCGATCAGACTAAAGACGCTTGCGGCCGCAAGCGTCACTACTAAAAAATGTCGTTTCATAACTGATAGTTGGTTTTGATATATGCGATTTTACGGTTGCCGGGAAATGACAGGCAATATACTGACATTCCGTGATTCCGGGATACGGGCCTGGGATAACCGGTAATTTTCGCTGGACGGGCAACTCAAGGAAACTTGACGAGCCCGGGCCTGTACAGCCTTTGATGCGCCTTGAAAAACGCCTCCACCGGGTTCTTGAACACCTTCCTGTCGTAGGTCATCAGTCCGTTCGTTTCTATTTCCACGTCCGTGGTCTGGGTATACACCGCAGCCGAAAGCCCGTGGCGGATCAGTTGTTCCATTTTTTCCATATAGCTGTCGTACCGCTTGAACAGCTCGCCGGCCGTTTTGAAGGTCTGGTAGCCCCAGTTGTCTTTCTGCTGCCATACGTGGCCGTCTACCGGCAGGCCCAGCCCGCCGAACTCACCCAGCACGATCACCTGTTTCTCCCCGAAATACACCGGCTCGGGCATTACGGGGTCGGGATAGTTGTGCAGGTCGATGATGTGGCCCGTCAGCTCGAAGTTCCCGCCGCTGGCGCTGTTGACCAGGCGCGAAGGGTCTTTCGCCATCGTCCGCTCCGTGATTTCCTTCGTTTTGAACTGGCCCCAGGCTTCGTTGAACGGCACCCAAACCACGATGGAGGGCACATTGTGGAGCGCGTCCATGATGGCGTTCCATTCCTTGCGGTAGTACCCTTCCGATTCGGGGCTGCGCTGCCTGTCCGTCTGCCGGCCGAAAATCCCGGGGCGGATCTCCCAATGGTTGCCGAGGTCGCCGCTGGGCATATCCTGCCAGACCATGATCCCCAGTTTATCGCAATGGTAATACCAGCGGGCCGGCTCCACCTTGATATGTTTGCGGATCATGTTGAAGCCCATCTCCTTCGTCTTCTCTACGTCGAAACGGAGCGCGGCATCGGAAGGCGCGGTATATAAACCATCAGGCCACCAGCCCTGGTCGAGCGGGCCATAATGGAACAGGAATTTGTTGTTGAGCATCATGCGCTGGGTACCCGCCTGGTCTTTAGCCACGCTGATCTTGCGCATCGCGAAGTAACTCTTCACCTCGTCTACCGCCTTTCCCTTGCGGACGATACTCACGCGCAAATCGTACAGGAACGGTTTGCCGGGCGACCATAACTCCGGCGAAGGTATTTTCAGCACGGCCGTTGCGCCGGGCTCGGCTTCGGTTTCCGCCACCACGGCGCCGTCTTTCATCGCGGAAAACTTCACCTGGTCGCCAGCCAGGGGGTTTACGACGGTGGTTTGGAGGGTGAGGGTTTGGGCATCGATATCGGGTGTTTGGCGGATGCCGGAGAGGTAAGTGCCGGGCACGGTTTCCAGCCAAACGGTCTGCCAGATGCCGGTAACCGGGGTATACCAGATGCCTTCCGGTTTGCGGACCTGCTTGCCGCGGGGCTGCGGGCCCTCATCGGTCGGGTCCCATACCTTTACGACGATCTCCTGCTGTTTGGTTTTTTTCAGGTAAGGGCTGATATCCATGGAAAAGGGGTCGAACCCGCCTTCATGTTTGAGAACGAGCTGGCCGTTGATATAGATTTCCGACTGCCAGTCTACCGCCCCGAAGTGCAGCAGTACTTTTTTGCCCTTGGAATCGGCGGGCAGGGTGAAGGATCGATGGTACCAGAGGAGCTGGTCTTTCCCGACCGTTTTGCCGACCCCGCTGAGGGCGGATTCGATGGCGAAGGGGACGAGGATTTTACCGGCCCAGCTGGCGGGGCGGCCGGCGTTCCTGGGCGTGAGGGCGTAATTCCATAAACCGTTCAGGTTTTTCCAGGAGGTGCCGCGCTCGAACTGTGGGCGGGGATGCTCCTGTAGCACGCTGTCGGCCTTCAATTCTTCGGCCCAGGGCGTCATGATGCGGCCCTGTACGGGTTTCCATTCCTGTGCGTTGGCCATGGATGCGGCCAATAACCATGCGAGCAGTTGCTTCTTCATAAAATGTATTTATTGCGCTAGAATCTGTTTCAAGGGTTTGGACGGTTTTCCGGTACCGGCGGCGGATACGAAAGGCAGCAGGCCTTTCCGGCGGGAGAAAGACAGGTGCCGGATCATGACGTGGCGGCAAGCATATAGAAACAAAATAGACAATAATTTTTATATCTTTCCTTTATGAAGCAATTAGTTTTCGGCGCGATGCTACTGTGCGCCTCCACGTTATGTCATGCGCAGCAGCGCAGTCTTTTCAACGGCAAAGACCTTTCCGGCTGGCATATGGATGTGCCCGACCTGGAGAAGGATTCTTCCCTCCGCATCCCCTTTGTTATCCGCGACGGGCTGCTGGTGAGCCTCGGGAATCCGCAGGGGCACCTGATCACCGATGCCCGACATGAAAATTACCGGCTGGACGTGGAGTACCGCTTCGCGGGGAAACCGGGGAACTGCGGCGTGCTGGTGCATGCGTCTACCCCACGGGTACTGTACGGGATGTTCCCCAAGTCGATGGAAGTGCAGCTGATGAGCAAAAATGCCGGTGATTTCTGGTGTATCGGGGAAGATATCAAGGTAGACAGTATGGAAGTGTACCGCGGCAAACCCGGGAACTGGGGCGTGGTGGAAGGAAAGGAGCGGCGGGTGCGGAACCGGACAGACGGGTCGGAGAAGCCCCTGGGCGAGTGGAACCATATGGTGATAGAGTGCCTGGGCAACAAGGTGCGGGTGTGGGTGAACGGGGACCTGGTGAACGACGGGTACGACTGTACCGTTTCCAGCGGGAGCATTGCCCTGCAGGCGGAGGGTGCGGAAGTGGAGTTCCGGAAAGTACAGCTGACGCCCATCCGGAAATTGACGGCAATTAAAAAGAAAAGATAACGGCAACCGCGGAATTCCGCGGTTTTTTTTTGCCTTCCTGTAAGATTTCGCCCCTTTTTCGCAACTAACTATTCAAAGCATTGCTAAATGGACGAATCAAGATTCCTGGAAGAACTGACGAAACACGAAGCGATCCTGCATAAAATCTGCCGGCTGTACCGCAATACGCCGCAGGACCGGGAAGACCTGTTCCAGGAGATGGTGTACCAGCTCTGGCGGGCCAGCCCGAAGTTCGAAGGCCGTAGCAGCTTCGGTACCTGGATGTACAAAGTGGCGCTGGGCACGGCGCTGGTGCAATACCGGGAGCGCCGGCCGAAGGTCGAATTCCGGGAGCAGTTGCCGGAAGTAGCCGAAACCCAGGATGAAGACCGGCTGGCGGAGATGCTGGCGGTGTTGACGCCTGCGGAAAAGGCGTTGATGGTGTTGTACCTCGAGGGTTTGAGTTACGCAGAAATGGCAGGGATCATGGGAATTTCAGAAAGCAATGCCGGAGCCCGCCTGTCGCGGGCGCGTCAAAAAATCAGGCAACACTTTAATCCCGACACATGGAAGAAGCATTGAAAAAGGCCTGGCAAGACCTGCCGGCCGAAAAGACCTCTCCTGCCGCATTGCGCGGTATTATTCATCGACATCCCGCGCGCAGGGCTATGCGCAGGCAAATGATCCTGGAAATTGTATTACTGGCTGTTTTTCTATTTGTGTACTACGACTTTTTCGACGGGGACCGGAGGCCCTGGGGCGCAAATGCCTTACTGGTGGCAGCGGTGGCCTGGGTGATCGTACATAATGTAGCGGGATGGGTGTACAGCTGCCGCGCGCTGCAGGGCGATCATTTGCAGGAAATGGTACGGCAACATGTATCGGGGATGCGGCGGTTCGCTGTATTGAGCGTGGTTTCCCGTGTGGGGATGTTGGCGAGCTTGCTGGTGTTCTTCTGTTATGGCATGGAATGGAACGCCTGGAAAGGTTGGCTGCTGGCGGCCACCGGCGTGGTGGCGCTGGCGCAAATGACCTGGCTGGGCTCCATCTGGCAGCGGCGCATCCGGAACATCAGCCGGGTGCTGGAAGAGTAGCTTTGAAATTTCCTGCACAGCAACTTTCTGTACCGGCTACTTCACGTAATTCCGCAACTCGTCAGTTCGGATTTTCCTTCGAAAAGTATTCATTGGGAAATGCTTTTGAGGTAGCCGGTATTTGATCCCATATTTTTTATTGATGACAATTCTATTTTCTCCGTCGTATCGCTGTTGCTGAGGTTGGAATTTCGCCCGACGGAGGAATACACGCGGATCAATAACTCGATCGCTACCGGTTGTTGAACTCCATCACCAATTGCAGGGTGAGCATCTTCCCTTTGAGGTTGTTCAGTTCATTATGATAATATTTCGCTTCGGATGGGTAGTTCAAAAAGCGTTTCCGTATGAAGCAAGCAAACTATTAGATAATGTGGCCGCGGACACCCGCGGACCGAAGCGGGTGAACAATCGAAAAGTCAGATGTAAGCTATATCCTGAAAACCTTATAAAGTAACATGTACGATGCGTTTCGGGAAGCGTTCAGGTGAGGGTTACTTTATCGTACTGTAAAGCCAAACAGGGAAGTATCCTCTTGTACACCATTTCATCGGCGATACACCCAATAAAAAACAGCAACTTCCCATTACCGGAGCCACCCGGTAACGGGAAGTAAACAAAATAAATCAAATCGACGTACGGAATACGCGACATCTGAAACGGATAGAAAATCGAATGCTTATGAGAAAAAATGAATGACGAAAGCAGGCGCAGGCTCCGTGAAATGGAAGCCTCCTGTAGAAACAGGCAGGCAAATGCTCCAGATCTAATCTAGTACAAATGTCAATGTATGCATACTTCCGGAGGCGTTGATCAGCATTTGCCGAATGTTGCGGCTGCAATATTTTATGATCATACCATGGCGGTGAAAAGCGCATTTTGATATATCGAATGTCGGCCAAAGGGGCCACAACAACCGTTAAACACTTGTTAAGCAATGGTTGGCGAAGGATACGAAAATATTGACGGATGGAACAATACCAGAAAGGGAAGGAAGAAAAGTGTAGTAAATAAAAATGGGAAAAAAAGTAATGACGAACGATGACTTCGAATGGCTGATAGAAGAGAAAACCGCTAAAACAGGATGATGATATCAACCCTAACTCATCGTAAGCAAGTCGTTTCCCGATAACGAATCCAGGAGCAACACACAAGCGTGCTTGTGATCAGGCGGCCAATGCCGTAATACGTAACGCGTATGCCATTAAAACGAACCACCGGTCGACAGTACCAACCCGATCCCGCCGGGCGCCTCCGCCAACCATACACTGCCCTGCGAGCCCTCGCTGCAGAAAGCCTCCATCGCCCGGACGATCCGGCCGTAAGCCCCGCCCGACAGCTCGAGGCAAAACACGCGCTCGTCTGTGGTCACAACGCCCTTGTCTTCCGCCCCCGTACGCATCACCAGGGAATAGCCGTTACCGGCAACAAATGACAGGTCTTCCAGCCAAAGCAGCTCCCGCACCCCGTCCGCCAACTCCTGCACCGCACGCCGAAGCCCTTCCGCCTCGTCTGCGCTGAACCTGCTGATGCGCACCAGCCGCTCCGGACCGGTATATGTCAACGCCCCGTTCCCACGGAGCCCTTTCAGATAATCCAGTTGCATCCTTCAAGATTACCATTTTTTTTCCTATCTACCCAAATCCCCCCACTCCCCTGTCCATTTACGCTTACAGCTTTCTGGCGCCCGGGCGGTTGTGCAAAAAAGGCGATGTTCCGCGGTTCGCCATGACGGACCTTATCCTTGAAATCCTGAATTGAATTACTTCGAAGTACCAGACTGGTGCGTTTCCATTTGATCGAGACGCTGGCTGAGGGCTTCCAATTTTTTGTTCAGTTCGATAATGTAAAGCGATTGCTCTTCGATTTTCTGGAGGAGTTTTTTGTTGATATCACCGAGGTCCAACCCTTCCGCAACCACGGTTTCTGCATTCGGGATATCGGGCAGGTGACGGTTCTGGCGGATGAACCGTTCGAGATCGGGGAGCGACATCAGTTCATATCCCGGATCAAACACGAAATCCGCCCAGGCCGCCTGGGTCACTTTCACTTTCCGGGCGCCGATCGTACCTTCTACAGCGAGTTTGTTGGACCCGGGGGTTTTCGTACCGATGCCGATATTGCCCGTGTTGGTTGCCCAGAAAAAGTCGGGTGTGGTGGGCGAACTGAGTGAAAAACCGCCACCACGTACTGCAGACCAGTTCCAGGCGCCGTTTGCTGTTGCAAGGACGATTCCTGCGCGCGATGCCATGTCCAAATTTTCGTTATGCACGCGCATCATTGTAGCGCCTTGTATATCGCGCCGAATGTTCAACAGATCTGTTGGATTGGTAGTTCCGACACCAATGTTCCCGTTAGGCATGAACACCATCCAGGGTGCGCCATGCACCGAATTATTGGCGCTGTTTCCTCCGATATATGCGTAATCCAGCGCAGCATCGTGCGCATAGCATCCGAAAACAGCCAGTTTCCCGGCTCCTCCGTAAGAAAAACTGAATTCCCTGGCCCAGGCACTGGATTGTCCGAGCTGCATATTAATATTTACACCATAAGGCCAGTTTGACGGGTTTTGCACCTTAATGTTCCCACCACTTACAGTTAATAGCTGATCAGGCGAAGTAGTACCAATGCCGACATTCGCGTTTGTGGGAAAAGTATTTGTTTGGGCGATGGCGATTTTCGTTAAAAACACGCCGCTGGCTATTGCCAGGATGGTTAGGGATCTTTTCATGAAGTATTGATTTTATCTGTTGCGACCGGTTTGGCGGGTCTTTAGGTTAACACCACCGGAGCTTTGCGGCGCTAAAATAAGCCTTTCCCCCAACTTTGCAATTGCACGGAAAGTTGAAATGCGATAAATTACGGTAAAACCATTCCTTATGAATCCCAGGACGCGTGTGAAATGGCGCCAGCTGTTGCAGATCATGGTCATTTGGTCGCTCATCGGCCTGCTGATCGCGCTGTACGATCATCTTGTTTTGCAAACCAGCGGATCGGCGGGCTTGTCGGCTGAATATTCCCTCCGGCGTTCCATCATCGTCAATATCGCGGCCGGATTGATGGGCGCCCTGCTCGGCGGGAGCCTGCTCGTGTTTTTCGTCAACGAACGCTTCCGCGATAAATCCTACGGATACACGATCGCTACCGTAACCGTTTCCTTCGTGGCCGTAATCCTCATCATCGGGCAAGCCCTCCGCCTGCTCGAACATCCCGACATGGCGCGCATGGCCAAAAACGGGCTCATCTGGGCGCTGGTGGTCGCCATCACGCAGATGTTCCTCCAGATCAACGCCAAATTCGGCGCCGGCGTTTTCCGCGACATCCTCCGCGGCAAATACAACACACCCCGGGAAGAAAAACGCATCTTCATGTTCCTCGATATCAACGCATCCACCACCATCGCAGAAACCCTGGGCGACAAACGCTACCACGCTTTCCTGAAAGATTTCTTCACCGACATCACCAATCCCATCCTCGAAAACCGCGGAGAAATTTACCAGTATGTGGGCGATGAGGTCATCATCGCCTGGCGGTACCGCGAAGGATTCGCCGAAGCCAATTGCGTACAGTGTTTCTTCGACATTAAAAACCGCATCCGCTCGCTGCAGGAAAAGTACCTGGAACGCTACGGCGTATTCCCCGAATTCAAAGCGGGCATTCATTGCGGACCGGTAGTGGCGGGGGAAGTGGGCATCATCAAGCGGGACATCACCTATTCCGGCGACGTGCTCAATACCACATCGCGCATCCAGGGCATGTGCAAACAATTTAACGAAGAGGTGATCGCATCCGCGGACCTTGTGTCGGAACTGCACCTGAGCGGTACTTTTGCGACGATGACGTTGGGGTCTATCAAACTGAGGGGCAAGGAAAAAGAAATGGCCCTCATCGCGTTGAAACCCTTGCGGGTGGCGTAGAGGGCCATTGGTACGTTATTTGGATTCGGCGTACTTCTTGAAATTGTCCAGGATCGCCTGCCAACCTGCACGCTGCATGTCTTCAGGGTTGGTATCTTCCGGATCGAAAGTTTCCACCACTTCCGTCTGGCCATTGGCTTCGGTGAATTTGATCTTCACTTTGCGGCCGTCTCCCAGGGTATATTCGATCCGGGAATGCGGTTCCACCACATCGAAAATCCCTCCGAAATCGAAACTGAAAGAACCGTCTTTCGCTGCCATCGTGGTACTGAAGGCCCCGCCGGGACGCAAATCGCTGCTGGCTTTGGGCGCATGCCAGTCGTCAGACGCGGCGCACCATTGCGTGATATGCTCCGGGGCGTTCCAGAATTCCCAAACCTTGGCTGCGGGTTGTTGAATCGTGCTGCTGATCGTGATCGCTTGTTTTGTCGCTTCCATAAAATAGTCGTTAAATGGTGAATGTTTTTTGTTTTCGTTTGTGTGTGATTGACGATACAAACTTACGACGCAGAACTTTCACCTTACGCGTGTGAAAACGACAAAAAGAAGGGTAAATCCCGACAACAGGCGATCCCCCCGACTAGAAAAGTAAACCCGAATACACCGGCGCCGAAGAGCCGATATGGTAAAACTGCTCCTGGATGGAATCCACCATGCCATTGCCATTCAGCCGGAAACGCAGCGTCCCGAAGCCATTGGGCAAGAGTCCCGGCCCCTTCTCCATCCATTTCACGGCGGGATTGCCGTTCAGCACCGTCGCTTCGCCATATGGCAACGCGCCATGCCCGAGGCAGCGGGCGAAGGTTTTGGTTGTTTGCGGTAAGCCATTGGTCCCATTCATCGTAACCGGCGAATTATACACGATCCCGTTATGTACATGCCCCCAATACCAGGCGTACGGATCGCCGCCCAGTGCACCGGACACTTGGTCCCACAACGCCATGAACCCCGACCCGTCCCATTCAAACCCGGTATGGTGCGTCAGCACAATGGTTTTTGAAGGGTCCAGGTTGAGGCCGGAAATCCAGTTGATCTGGTCGCGGTTAAAAATATCGCCACCGATGTAGCCAGACATGAACGCGTCGGTACTCGTCCCGAAATAGGCGGAATCCAGCCCGAGGATCGTCCATCCACCCAAACCCAGCGCGAAATAAGTAAGCCCCTGTTGCGCATGGAAAGGCGTAGTGGACGTGAGCGCATCCCCGTAAAGGCCATTGGCCCCGGTATACATTTCGTGGTTGGAATTGAGGGTAAAGGAATAGTTGGACGGGTCGTTCGTCTTCGGCCAGACCGCCACCAGGTTGTTTTTCTCTTCGCCGGGGTGGAAATAAGTTCCTGCCATCGAACCTGTTGCCGGCGTTCCGGAGTAATACACATCGCCCACATGCACGATGTACCTGGGCACCTGCCCTACCAATTGGTTCATCACGGCCGCAGCGGTATTGTCGCCCGTCCCCCAATCGCCTACCAGGGCTATCAGCACCTCGTTACTGCCGGCGCGGGGCTTGAGGGGAATGGGATTGGGCGATCCCGACCGGAAACCGAACCAGGCGTCTTCCAGGTCGGTGATGACCATGTTCAGGAATGCGGCAAACCAGCCCTGATCGTAGGTTTCGTATTTTCCGCCCGAAATAATGCTGCCATCGTCGTACACGAGCACGTGCGAAACGATCCAGTTATAGTTAACGGTGGTGAGCAGCGAATCCGGCAGGCCAAGGGCGCCTTTGGCGTACTGGGCGTACTTACGGATGTCGGGGTCGGCGATCTGGGCGGGATTGTTGAAAAGATACAAAACCGTTCCCAGCTCGATCGTCTGGCTGCTGCCGGGAAACCCGGACGGCGGCGGCGGAAACGGCCCCTGCCAGACGTTTTGCTGTTTCATGAACTGGATCAGCAGGTATTCGCTGTTGGCCAGCAGATCGTTGAGGTAGGAAAGCTTGCGTTTCGCCGCAGGGTCGGAAAGTTTCATGGCGAAGGTCTCGGGGGAAAGATTTTCTAAAAGCATAAAACCGGATTAAAGGGTAATTGGCAAAAGAAGGATAGACGGCCGGCGGTATATACGTAAAACCGGCGCGGAGGCGACAACAGAAGCCAAAGCCGCCAAATGCTGGTGGCGCTTCGGCTTCCGGGCGAAGTAAGTCTATCCTGGTAAACAACGAATCCCTATTTTCCGGGGTTGATTCGCCTTTTTTTCTACCTGTCCACAGCTTTTTCCAGCTTTTTCAACTTTTCCTGCATTTCTTCCAGCGATTTTCGCATGGCGGCGTTCGCTTCGTCCTGTTTAATAATATACAGCGTAAGCTCTTCGATCTTCCGTAATAACCGGCTATCCATATCCCCTACATCGATCCCTTCCGACTTCACTTCTTTTTCGGACGGAATACCCGGCAGATGTCCGTTTTGCCGGATGAAAGCCGCCAGTTCCGGTAACGAAGGAAGGTGATAGCCGGGACGAAGGGCATCGTCAGCCCAGGTTTCCTGCGTCACTTTTACCTTTCTGGCGCCGATGGTACCGAGGACCTGTAGTTTGTATTGCGGATTAGTAGACGGATTGGAGGCATCGTACCCAATGGCTACATTCCCGCCGCCCCGGGCGATCAACACGTTGCCGGGACTTTCATGATTGAGATACAGTGTTTTGTTTGCTCCGTTGGGATTGGACTCAACCACAAGATAACCTTCATCGGCCCCACGGATCCGGCCACCGTTAATGCTGCCAAAAGCGGTGAAATGGCGGTGGTTGTTGCCCAGAATTGCGGAAATACCATCGCTCCCCGTCATAACTGCATTGGTAACATGCAACGGTGCCGCAGGCGCAGGTGCCGACGTTCCGGTTGAAGGGGCAGCGATCATCACTTTCCCGCCAAATGAATTTTGATATGGAACCGTTACTACGTTTGTGGCACCGGCAGCTGTACCGTCTGCGGCGGACCAGCCCTGAAAGGAAGCCAACATTTCCTTCGACTTCGTTCCACCCGCAAATGCCCGTATGTTGAAACGTAGGTGGTAATCCTTGTTCTCAAAGTATATAACTACCTTGCCGTTTTCATTCCCTAGCTTGATAACCGGCGTGTAACTTCCGAAGGAAGTAGCTTTATAACTATAAAATGCGCCACCATAGATATACCAGTTCAGGATAATTCCGACCGGGGCGACTTTCCCATAACAATATCCTTCAAAAATAAGGGTGGGCATTTGAGAACCGTCCTGAAAATCGAGGTTCGTAATGATCTTTACTCCATTCACCGGGGTTCCATCATTTATATAACGGTAAATCGGATCCTGAAAATTGACTTGTGCGCGTGAAGTCAATGTTATCAGCAGGCAAAGACCGATCAACAGGTAAGGGATTTTTCTCATGTGGGTTAAGGTTTTAAATTGGCCGGCAATATACGAATGATTCCGTTTGTACATAAAAAATACCCGCGCCCCGGGGTTCCCTCCGGGCAGCGCGGGCGCCATGTAACAACACCCCGTTAACGGGGCTCTTCCGCCCTCGTGAAGTCGTTTACCGAGCCATCACTATACGGGATCCTCCAGATGCGTTTACCGTTTTCCGTCACCAATTGCCAGTTCTTCATCTCGTCTACGTATTTGGGATGAAGGTCTTCCGGCCCGTAGTTGACGCGCTGGCCGTAGCCGGGCGACTGGCTGCCGCCGCAGGAATTATAACGGCGGTAATAGCCCGAAGCGGCATAGAACCGGAAGGTCTTTTTCTCCGCATCGAACACCGCCGTGCCTTTCCGGTAGCCGAGCACCTGTTCGCGGCAATAGGTGGTGGTTTTGGTCCAGTAGAAATATTGCTCCGCGGTGCCATCGGCAGCAAACTTGTAGCCCGTCGAGATTTCGAAGGCCTGACCGGCGTAGCTGCCGTCGTAGTTGGAGAATTGGGTCATGGAGAACGACCCCGCGTGCCAGTATTGCCCGATCATTTCAGCGGGTACACTGGATTGGGGGAGGTTTGGGCCGTCGTCGGGCTTTCCGTCGTCTTTTTTGCCGCAGGCCACGGCGATGATGAGCATGGCGGGGACAAGGGCCCACCGTAGTAGGAGTTTGTGATTGGGGGTAAGCATACAATTTCCGGCTTGATTGAAATGCAAAGCTATGTCGGCGGCCATCGACGGCCAATCCGTGCCAATGCTCATTTTCCGTAGGCAGTAACGCCTATTTCACCACGGAGGCTTCCGGAAATGGGGAATGTTGCGTATTTTAAGCGGAT
Source organism: Chitinophaga rhizosphaerae (assembly GCF_003958645.1). Taxonomy (GTDB): domain Bacteria; phylum Bacteroidota; class Bacteroidia; order Chitinophagales; family Chitinophagaceae; genus Chitinophaga; species Chitinophaga rhizosphaerae. Next base: position 62,785 of record NZ_RXLO01000001.1, on the reverse strand, counting down.
CATCAACTAAAACCAAAAGAGAAACCCATGAGCAAAACGAACAGGCGCAAATTCCTGGGCACCGCGGCGGCTATTTGTGCCGGAACTGCGGCAGCCGCCATGCCGGGACAAACCGCTGCCAAAAAATATCCCATGTGCCACCATGTATTCTTCTGGCTGAAAAACCCGGGATCGAAAGAAGACCGCGACGCGCTGATCGCCGGGCTGAAAACGCTCGCTAAAATCCCCACCGTGCGCGACCTCCGCGTGGGCATCGTGGCCAATACCGAAGCGCGCGGCGTGGTAGACACTACCTGGGGCGTATCCGAACTGATGTTTTTCGACAACGTGGAAGGCGAAGCCGCTTACCAGGTCCACCCCATCCACCAGGAATTCATCAAGAAATGCAGCCACCTGTGGGATAAGGTGATCGTATACGACGCGATGGAAGTATAGCTTGCCCGGACAATAAAGAACGATCCCCCGCTGGGTATTCCGGCGGGGGATCGTTTTTGGGCGCTAAACCATTGGAAAAACTAGCGGATGTAGCGGCCGAGGGCCTTTCCAGCCATCTCATACGCTTCCGAAATGCGTTCGCCGGTGTCGAAATCATTGTCCCAAAACGTTCTGCCGGGCGATTTTTCGAGCGTGCCTTTCGCAACCACCTTTCCGGATTCCATGAGGGTGAATTCGCCGCTGATGTAAGCGTTTTTGCGCATCACGCCAACGTTGAAGCCGGGCTCGGTGAACGAGGTATTGAAGATGAGGGTGTACTTCGCTTTGTTGGCGAACTTGAGGTCGGTCACCTGTGTGAAAAGCTCTTCGAATTTTGGCTCGAAGCGCGCCTTGCGGTCGTCTACCCAGGCTTTGGCCCAGGTGTCTCCCCTGCCGGGCTCTTTCTTGTTCAGGTCTTTGACCCGGCTGGCCACGTAATCGGCTTCCTTGTCGAATTTGCCGACTTTCATGTTGTCGTACGTAAACTCGATGTTAATTTCTTTTTCGTTTTTGAGGACATCCAGGCTGCCTTCCGTCACGCGGATGCGCTGCGCATGAGCGGTGGCCGCCAGCATGAGGGCGCCTGCCATGCACATTACCATACGTAATGCTTTCATTGTTGAAGATTTTTTTGGGAGTTGAACAATTATAATCAATTACCCGAAGGTACAAAGAAAGCGATATTCCCGCTCAACCCGGCCGCCTCGTTAACAAACCGGCAATTTTGACCTTTGGAACGACATTTTTAGCTGCCGAAATGCGCCCCAGAGAAAGGACATTCCTTCCAGTTATCGTAAGTTAAATTATCATAACTTAAAGTTATGCGTCATCAATATTGGTGATTTGCCTGCAGTTGCGGCAAGCAGTACTTTTGAAGGGCAAATCAAAATATATGCAACCGCTTACCGATCCCGCGTTCCTACGCTGCAAATACACCAGCTACTTGCTAATGGCAGGTACTTTCCTCCTGGTAATGCTCTTCCTGCTCAATACGGGAATCATCGGTCAAACCGCCCCTTCCGGCCAGCCCGCCACCGCCGTTTCGGCGCATCAATCCCGCTAATTCTCCCATCCCTCCCGCAATCCCTGTTTTTCCTGCCCCGCAAATCGTATTTTTACCGCATGTTCGATTTCAGGTTAAAAGTATTCCATACCGTCGCCAAAAGGCTCAGTTTCACCAAAGCGGCGGAAGAACTGTTCATTTCCCAACCGGCCGTGACCAAGCATATCCATGGCCTGGAGGAGCAACTCGGCATTGCTTTGTTCGAGAGGATCGGCAACCGCATCCGGCTCACGCCCGGCGGAAAACTGCTGCTACAGTACGCCAGCCAGATCTTTTTGCTGTACGGCAATATGGAATACGACCTCCACCAGCTGAAGCAGGACCAGGGCGGCCTGCTCAATATCGGCGCCAGTTCCACCATCGCCCAGTATTACCTGCCCGGCGTGCTGGCGCGCTTCAACCAGGAGCATCCTGCCATCCGCACTTCCCTGATCAACGGCAATACCGAACAGATCGAACATGCGCTGCTGCACAAGGAAATCGAAGTGGGTATCATCGAAGGGCATTCCCGCAACCCGCAACTCAAATACACCGAGCTTGCCAAAGACGAGATCGCCCTTATTTGTAACGCAAAATTCAAAGCGCCGGGAAAAGGCCCCCTCACTACGGAAGAGCTCCGCAAAATCCCCCTGCTCGTGCGTGAGCATGGCTCCGGTACGCTGGAAGTGATCGTCAACGAGCTCAAGAAACTGGAACTGAAGCTGACCGATCTCAACATCCTCATGCACATGGGCAGCTCGGAAGGGATCAAATCGTACCTCCGGGAAGCCCCCTGCGCCGCATTCCTCTCCCTCCGCGCCGTGCAGAACGAGCTGGAAAACGGAACGCTCCGCATGCTGCCCGTCAAACAGTTCAAGCTTATCCGCAAATATCACTTCATCCACCCGCAAGGCCAGCAACATAAACTGGCGCAACTGTTCATGAAATTCGCGAAGAAACAGTCCGACTGACCCGTAAAAAAATCCCCCGGCATGGCCAGGGGATTGCGAAATTCTTCCGTCGTCAGGATCAGGTATGCCCGGTAATGACGCACCATCCAGAACCTGAAGTCCCCAGTTTGAAGGAATAGATCACCCCGCCGATGTTCATCGTGTAGATCACGTTGGGCTGCAGCGTGTACTGCGTTCCCGCCCAGTAAATGGACGTTGTGGTGGTGGGATTGATGTACTGCGTGTCGCCCATGAAGGTGAAAGACACCGGCCCCAGGCCCGGCTGGCTGAAAGCCGGCCATACGAGCGCCACCATGGGCAGGCCGCTCGAATAATTGATCTGCCACTCGATACCGCGCGGAAAGTCGAGCATGGCTACTTTTCGGGCCACCGGAGTGGCTTTGGCGGGGGCAAACGAAATTGTGCTGAGGGAAAGGCACACCAGTGCCAGGGAAAGGGTCAGGATTTTCTTCATCGGGTTACATTTGATGTACTTTAACTTAACCCAATTTTCCGGATAATTATAGTGGTGTGGATAAAATAATGATGCGAAAAAGGATCCGGGTGTTATGGAGGCCTTTCTGTCTCGCATGGTTTTCTAAATTTTCCGTGTATGCCATTGTAAGCGTTCGGGATCGGGGTAACGGTACAAATAATCTTCGATGAAGACCGTATACCGGTTGAAAACGTCCCCCGGCTTCGTCCTTCAAAAAATCCGCAATAAACAACGGAAAGGCAATGGAGTTTAGGTTATATGGTGCCCGGCCGTTGTCATGGTAAGAAGGTGCCGTTCATAGTGAACTTCAAGGTCCACTGGAAATAAAATGAATAAGGCCACCCGATGGATGGCCTTTACTTTTTGTTGCAATTTTATCCGGGTACGGCGGATCAACATTCCGAATAATCCGACGCGAAAGTACCGTTGACGGCGATAAGGGAGCCGATGCGGATTTCCGTGGCATCCATCAGCCGGAACCACTTTTCTCCTTCCTTTTCGAATATCGCGGCGATGAGGCCGTTGGCGCGGGTTACCCCATTATCTTCATACAATACCGATGCAGGCTGTTTTTCCTCGAACAGTTCCACGATCTGGCTGTCGAAAGAGCCTTTTGGCGGGAGTGTTTTACGTGTATCGCTCATGCTGTAAAGTTACGCAATCGGCGGATGAATGAAATGCCCGGATTGTGGGATGCGTGTCAGATTTCGGGGCTACAGCCGCCGTTCCGACGGGTCGATCGGGGCATCGTTGATACTGGCGTAGCGCCGTTCCATATAGCCGTCTGCATCGAATTCCCACATTTCGTTGCCATAGGAACGGTACCACTGGCCCGCAGCGTCATGCCATTCATATTCGAACCTGACGGCGATGCGGTTGTCGGTGAAAGACCACAGCTCCTTGCGCAGCTTATAATCCAGCTCCTTTTCCCATTTGGCGGCAAGAAACTGCCGTGCGGCTTCACGCCCCTTGAGGAAAACATCTCGGTTCCGCCATTCGGTGTCGGGCGAATAAGCCAAACTTACCTTTTCCGGATTGCGGGTGTTCCAGGCATCTTCCGCCGCCTGAACTTTTTGACGGGCCGTTTCTGCGGTGAACGGCGGCACGGGGAATCTTTTTTCCATTTTTAACTGTTTTATAAGGTTTCAAAAATCCTTTTGATATGACTTTCGAGTGAAAAACCCGAAGCGATTTCCGGTTCGGCAATGAGGTAAACCGCCGCCGCGGGATCGGCAGCGATACGCTGGCGCAGCACCGGCAACTGTGACCGGACGCCCTCGAAAGTATTCCCATTTAATTTGGCTGTTTTCACCCAATCCAGCAGCAGTTGAAAATAGTGTTGCTGGTTGCGTGGCGTATTGCCGTCGCCGAGGTTGCCATGCCCCGTCACTACGATCTTCGGTTGCAAAGCAGCCATGCGTTCCAACGATCCGGTCCACGACGAAACCTCCGCATCACGGAAGAGGTTGTAGGGCCCGTTCAGGCAGGCGTCTCCCGCGAAAAGCACCTGCTCCTTCGGCAGCCAGACGATGCCGTCGCCACGGGTATGCCCCGCACCGGGGTGTATCAGTTCTGCGCGACGGTGCTTGTCTTCTATGACCATGGTATCGCTAAAGGTCAATACAGGCGGAAGGAGCGGCCAGGCGGCGAGGTCGGTCCGCCGTTTCTGCGCCTGTTCCCAGCGGCCGGGTGCCCCGCCGAAGCAACCTGTTTCGTACTTGCGGATTTCTTCCATCACGCCCACATGCGCCAGCGGCGTGGCACCTTCTTTCATCCAGAAGCTGTTGCCGTAGAGGTGATCGCTGTGGTGATGGGTATTGAACACAAATCGGATGGGCTTGTTGGTGGTGCTGCGTATTTCGCGGAGGATGGCCGGCCCTGAACCGGGGAAATTGGCGTCTACCAGCAGTACGAAGTCATCGAAGATGATCCAGCCGTTGTTGCATTCCACTTCCTGGTAATTGCCGTCTTCGAAATAGCGGGTTTTCCCTTTGAGGAAAAAAACGCCTGGAGCGATCTCTTCCGCCTTTCCGTACGCAGGTGTTTCCGGTTCTTCCGCGCCCGAGGGCACGATCGCCTGGGCGGCTGTTGCGCCCGTCAGCGAAATGGACAGGGCCGCGATTTGTTTGATGAGTGTGCGTCTTTTCATATAGTTATACAGAATGGTCTGTCTATTTAATAGCCCAAATAAAACAGCTACCGTTCGAGCAGCTGTAAAGACATTTGCCTTGCTTTCCGGATGGGCCAGGTGTTCCGGCAGATCTTCGTTTCCACGATGGCGCCTTCGAAGAGCAGGTAGATGGCATCTGCCGTCAGGCCGGCTCCTTCCCCCTCCCTGGCCGGCAGCGCATCATTGACGAGTTGCGCGAAATACGCGCGGAGCTTCGTTTTATGGGCTAATATTTCCGCATACATTGCGGCGCAGCTTTCCCCGATTTCCGACAGCATATTGATGAACTTGCAGCCCAGGAAATCCTCCTGCTGCATGACATATTCCAGGAAATCGAAACAGGCCGCCACTTTCTGCGCGGGCGCCTTCTTCATGCCCGTCCACTGATCCAACCCCGCAAACCAGGATTCCCGGCTGGCCTTCAGGTAATGCAGGCCCAAATCCTCCTTGGAGGAAAAATGCTGGTACAGGCTCGCCTTCGCCACCTTGGCCTCCTCCAGTATCTGGTTGATCCCCGTACTGTTGAACCCCTGGCGGTAAAACAGCCGGGTGGCCGTTTCCATGATCCGTTCCCTCGGTCCCGCTTTTTGCATGTCCTGAATTTACGGTAAATGTAAATGGATTTTTTGAAATAGACAAATCTGTCTATGTTTTTGATTTTTCTTTTAAAAGAATGGGCCGTCTTTCCAAGACGGCCCATTCAGCGATATCGTACCCAACTTACTCCACTTCGGAGGTATTCAGTTCGATGTTTTTCGCGTTCCTTCCTCTCAGCCGGATGTTCAGCAACTCCACGATGAGTGAGAACCCGAGGCAGGAGTAGATGATGCTCTTGCTGATCTCCTGGTGGAAACCGCTGGCGATCAATACCACACCGATCACGATGAGGAAGGTCAACGCCAGCATCTGCAGCGTAGGTTGTTTATTGATGATGCGCGTAACCGGCCCGGCGAACAACATCATGATCAGGATCGAAACGATCACGGCGATGATCATGATGATGACGTTTTCCACAAGCCCCACGGCCGTGAGGATGGAATCGAACGAGAAAACCGCGTCTACCAGCACGATCTGGAACAGTACGGCGCCCAGGCTATGCGGCGTGCGTGTCTTCTTATTGCCGTCGTGCGATTCCGCTTGCAGTTTGTGGTGGATCTCCAGCGTGCTTTTCACGATGAGGAACAGGCCGCCGGCCAGCAGGATGATGTCTTTCCAACTCAGCGCGATCTCCGTGCCGTTGATCCAATTGAATGCAACGACGGGGTCTACCAGCCCCACGATCCAGTTGATACAAAGCAGCAGCGCCACCCTGAACACCATGGCGAGGGTAAGACCGATATTGCGTGCCTTCCTTTGCTGGTGCTCCGGCAGTTTCCCCGCCACGATGGAGATGAAAATAATGTTGTCGATCCCCAGCACGATCTCCAGGAAACACAGTGTGAGCAAACTGATCCAGACGCCGAGTTCGGCAAAGTCGGGTGTAATGAATTCCATTTATCGGTTTTTAGTAGTTCAGTCGAAATCGAAAAAGTCGCCCAGGAATCCTTTTTTCTTCCTGGGATATTTATGGCGGTCGTCGTAATGATCCTTGTCGCGGCGCTCGTCGTACCGGTGGTGTTCATCGCGGCGATGCTCGCCGGTGTGGCGGTTTTCATCCATCGATCGGCGTTCGGCGAACTCCAGCAGTTTGTCCAGCTCACCTTTGTCGAGCCAAACGCCCCGGCATTTGGGGCAATAGTCGATCTCCACGTTGTTGCGCTGCGTCATGAGCAACGTTTCGTTGCAATTCGGGCATTTCATCGTATAACGGTTTATAATTTACAGAAATAAATCATCCCGGCCCTTGCACGGGCGGAAAAAAATTCGGGTGAAAGTATATGAAAAAAATGCGGGGATGGGTCAAAACAGGTTGTACCTGTGGAGATGGCGATAATAAGCCGGCCGCGCCCATTCGTAACGCTGGTGGCGGATTTCGGCCGCGGCGAGCGTGGGCGAAGCGGCGATATTACCGGAAGGCTGCTGTTTGCGCAGTTGCTTGTGAAAGGCGTCTGCCTCCAGCCGCAGGCTTACTTTGCAGGCTTCCGGTATTTCGTTTTCGTGGTGGATGGATTCGGGCGCCCTGGCCATGAGGTGCCCTCCCCCGTCGGGGAAAACGTCGGGCATGGCAGACACGAGGCTGAGCAACAACAGTACGAAGATGCGCAGTCTTGCCGAACGGGTCATATGCCGGGCGGCGCTATGCATATTCGAGCACGGAAAGCAGCTCCTGCTGGAGGGATTTCCCTTTGTCTTCGTTATACCATTTCTGGATATCGGTTTTCATCCGCTCGAAGTCGGCCTTTTCGTCTTTCAGCCGGTCGTACACAGCCTGGCATCCCGCGGGCCGGGGCCCCCAGGTGAACAGGTCTTTCCCTTCCGCATCCCGCGCAATGAGCTTGGGTATGGACTTGGTGCCGTTGGTCAGGTATTGATTGATGAGAAACGGCTCGGCATCGCGAAGCTGGTACCCGGTGGTCACCAGCGGGTTTAGCGCCGCGATCTTTTCGAAGAACGGGATGTTATGCGCCGCATCCCCGCACCAGGGCTCGGTAATGATGATCCAATGCTGCGGCTGGGTGATGCGGGCCATGGCATCGCGCATATCGTCGGAAACCACGCCTGTTTTGAGCCAGCGTTGCTGCCTTTGCCAATTGAGCCGTGCGTAATTCAGGTAATCCGGATTATCGTACGGCGCAGGCGGTTCGGGATTGTTGATGAGGTGCTCCGAAATCAGCAGGTAATTCGCAAAATCCATATCTACACGTTTTTAAGCGGGCTCGCTGGCGTTTGCCAGCCAGTTCCCGATGATTTTTTTAAATGCGACGGCGGCATGATGCACGAGCACCTGCCAGTCTTCAGCGGCATTGCCGCCTGCCCCGTCAGAAATATATTTGAGGCACAGGAAAGGGATCCCTTCCTTCCGCGCGATGAGCGCCAGCGGATAAGCCTCCATATCGATGACGTTGTAATCGTCCGTTTTGTGGTCCATCTCGAAACTGTCGCCCGTTCCGCAAATACCCTGCGGCAACCCCGGCACCGAAAGCCCGTACCGTAATACAGGCTCCTCGCCGGAGAGCGGCGTTTCGTACAGCCGGAAACCCAGTCCCCTGACGTCCATATCCCGCTGGATGAACTGCGTGCAACACACCACTTCGCCCCGCGCGAAAGTATGACTACCGGCGGAACCGAGGTTCAGGATGAGGGCAGGACGATTTTGCTGTAAATACCTGGTGAGATGGTAGGCGGCGTTTACTTTCCCGATCCCTACGATCAGGGGTTCGTATTGGTCGAATTCTCCCGCGGCCTCCGACTGCAAGGCAAAAACCAGCAGCGGGCCCTGCCGCATGAGCCCCGAGATGATGTCCAGTCCGTCGTTTCCTTTATTCATATAATCGCTTCTGATAATATTTCCCCAAAAAATCGATATCAAATTTACGACATTTACGGCAAACGGCTGTTCTTTAACGTTTTGCTAACAGGGCTTCATAATACGGATGATATAGCAGGATCTTCGTACATTCGGGTACTCCCGACCGCCTCATCTTCCGCGGGAAACGCGCATACTTCAGCATGGTTCCATTAGATTCGCCTGCGGACCAACCCCATTGTATATGCCTAAATATGTCATTGAAAGAGATTTACCGGGTGCCGGCAAACTGAACCCGGAGCAATTGAAGGCAGTTTCACAGACTTCCTGCAGTGTATTGGCCGAATTGGGCCCCTCCATCCAGTGGGTCCATAGTTATGTTACGGGCAACAAAATCTTCTGCATTTACATTTCGCCCAACGAAGCCCTGATCCGCGAGCATGCGCAAAAAGGCGGCTTCCCCGCCACCGCGGTCCACGAGGTCAGTGCGATCATCGATCCGGCAACGGCCGAATAATCCATATCCACCGAAAACGGCATTGCCGGGCTCACGTCCGGCCCGGCAATGCTATGCAATACATTTAGCACGTGTTATTCGTGAATGGAACGGATCCATTTTGCCGCCGCATCCGGATCGGTGAAGAAATGTTCCTGCGGCCGGCTGTACCGCCCTTCGTACAGCGCGATCTTCGTTCCGTCCTGGTGCGCATGCGCAGCGGCGAAGCAGCGGATGCCGCGCGTGTTGTACAACGGCAGACCGTCCGCCTCTTCGAACAAATCCAGGTAGCCCACGCGCCAGCCATAGGCGGCCAGCGTGAGCGGCACAACGTCGCGGAACTTTTTGTGCGTATCGACATCCACGGCTTTGAACCCATGCAGGTCCACGAAAATTTTGAACGAACCGCCGTCTTCCACGTTTTCTAATTGCTGCCGTAAGGAAATGGCCCAGGTTGAAACATCGGCTGCGTCTACCTGTCCGCAGATACGGGTATGAATGAGCTTATCTTCGGGATACCACCACGTGGCCGTTACTTTTTCCATCGCTGAGTTTTTTGCAGGGGAAGTTAATCCATGCGGAAAACGGAAATCCCCATCCATCGACAAACCCGCGAAATTCCCGGACCGATCGTCATACCTATCATCCCGACGCTTCACCTTTATTTTGCGGCAATAATGGTGCGGGCGGCCGTTCTTCCGGAAAAGATGCATCCACCGAGGAAAGTCCCTTCCAGCGCGCGGTACCCGTGCATGCCGCCGCCACCGAAGCCTGCGGCCTCTCCGGCCGCATAGAGGCCGCCGATGCGCTCACCGCCCGCGCGAAGCACATTGGCGCCGAGATCGGTTTCCAGGCCACCGAGGGTTTTGCGCGTGAGGATATGCAGTTTCACGGCGATGAGGGGCCCGGCAGCGGGATCGAGGATCTTATGCAAAGGGGCCGTGCGGATGAGGCGGTCGCCGAGATAACGGCGGGCGTTGCGGATGGCCATGATCTGCCCGTCTTTACAGAACCCGTTTTGCAATTCGTTATCGCGGGCGGTGAGGATTTTTTCGACGGCAGCGAAATCCAGCGGCAGGTCGGGCGCCAGGCGATTCATGCCGGCCACCAGTTCGTGTAACGTATCCGCCACTACGAAATCGGCGCCATGTTCCTTGAACGCTTCCACGGGCGCGGTGGCCTTTTTCCCGAAGGCGCGCTTCACGACCAGCTTCCAGTCTTTCCCCGTGAGATCGGGGTTTTGTTCGGAGCCGGATAATGCGAATTCCTTTTTGATGATCTTCTGGTTGAGGATGAACCAGGAATAGTCGTGCCCCGTATGCCCGAGATGTTGCAGCGTTCCCAGCGTATCGAAACCGGGGAACAGCGGTACGGGGAGCCGGTTGCCGGCGGCGTCGAGCCAGATGGACGAAGGACCGGGCAAAATGCGGATGCCATGGTTTTTCCAGATGGGCGACCAGTTCGCGATGCCTTCCGTGTAATGCCACATCCGGTCGGGATTGATGAGGTTCGCACCCGCTTTTTCGGCCACGCCCAGCATCCGCCCGTCTACATGCTCCGGCACGCCGGATACCATATGCTTCGGCGCAGGCCCGAGGCGGGCGGGCCAGTTTTTTCGCACCAGGTCGTGATTGGCGCCGATGCCGCCGGATGTGATGATGATATGGTCCGCAGAAAAATGAAAATCCCCCAGCACATCGTCCGGACTTTTCTCGCCCCGCGCCACTACAGACGGCCCCAATTCCACGCCCCTCACTCCTTTGGCAACACCATTTTCGACGATCAGCTCTTCCACCCGGTGCCGGAACCTGATTTCCACCAATCCTTTCCTTTCCGCTTCCAGCACACGATTGGCGAAAGGTTCCACCACGCCGGGACCGGTGCCCCAGGTCACGTGGAAACGCGGAACGGAATTACCGTGCCCCACAGCGCCGTATCCTCCCCGCTCCGCCCATCCTACCACCGGAAAAAATTTCAAACCACGCGCCTTCAGCCATCCGTATTTTTCCGTAGCGGCGAAATGCACGTACGCCTCCGCCCATTTACGCGGCCAATGGTCTTCCGGCCGGTCGAACGCCGCGGTGCCCATCCAGTCCTGCATCGCCAGCCCGAGGCTGTCGCGGATGCCCATCCGGCGCTGCATCGGCGTGTCTACCATAAACAATCCGCCGAGCGACCAAAATGCCTGTCCGCCCAGATGCCGTTCGCTTTCCTGGTCTAGCAGCAAAACCTTGATCCCGGCTTCTGCCAGCTCCGCTGCGGCTACCAGCCCCGAAAGCCCCGCGCCGATGATGATAACGCCTGAATGTTGCATACATTTAATATAGCGATTTTTCATCCAACGTTCCATCCCGCCAAACACATTTTACTTTTCATTAACATGTATTTTAGGCGAAGAAGCGGAAGTCGTGACGCCGCAATTTTCATATCACACTTTGTTTTTGCGCATCGAAATCCAGCCGTGATACCGAAGGGAAACAGCCGCAGGTATACGCCCTTTCCCTTCGGTCAGATTGCCGTCGGACCAATTGACGGCCACCGTGCTGCGGAACCCCTCCTATAGCACAAATATCCGCCCCCGTGATGGCTTTCATATTGCTGAATTGACCGCCGCCGATCGGATTTTGCGGCACGTCCCCTCCACGGTATTACTTCCTGAACAAAATGTTGTACGCATATCCCAGCTGAATTTGCGGGAAGAAGTTATTTGCATCTCCCTGTTGCCAGAAAAAGCGCCCCCGGGCAAATATCATCCCGTTTCCACTGCGGTTCGTTTCCACCCTGACCAGCATTTCCACCATGTGCGACCAGCGGGCGTGTTTGTCCAGCGACAAAGATTTTACATCCGACTTCGTATCGCTCATTATCTGCGCGAATTTATTGTTGCTCATCAAAGTCGTGTTGTTCAGCTGGTAATAGGCCATGAATCCCACTCTCCGCTCGGAAAACAATTCGACCGCGACTTTCGGGAAGAATGTGATGGTATTGGCGCCAAAGGGCTTACCCGGATCCACCTCCCCGATGACTCCATTGCTGACCTGCCGGGAACTATCCTGCACGCGTACATGGCCGTAGCGCGCGCCCAGGTCTGCATACAAACTGAATTTATTGTCGGGCCAGTCGAACATGAACACATTCAGATCGAACTGGATCGAAGTGTTTTCGTATCTCCGCAGATCGAGGTTCGTGGCATATGAAGGCGAAACGATGACATTGTTCTGGATGACGCCGGCGTTGCGCAACGGGAGAATCCTGTCTTTATTCTCGATCTTGCTGATCGTACCGGCGAGGTAGGCATAGGTGAACCACCCGAAATCGTACCGACCATTTCCCTGTATGCGATGGGTGTTGATATTGAATCGGCGGCCCACTTCCACCTGTACCAGTCCATTCGGGGCTTCTTCGGAGAAACCGGCGAGATCGGTATAGATGCGCGAGTCGAACAGCCGGATATTTTTCTCCTTCTCCAGTTTCAGGATCGGTGTGGTAACCGGGTCGATGTGATTGATGGCAATATCTGCCGGGCTGTAATCCCGTGTGAACAATTGCACCAGGTTGTCGTAACTGGCGATGACATCGCTCAGCCAGATGCATTCCCGCTGGCGGTTTCCTTTCCGGTTGAACAGGCGGATATTTTCGAAATTTTTATAGTTTTTCACCGACGAAAAGCCGATGGCGTAAATGTTCTCGAAAATGTGGATTTCCCCGAAATCCCTTTCCACCCGAACCTGAATCCTTTCGATATGGCCGCGTTCGAAGGTGATGGAAATATCTTTGATGGCAAATATCTTTTTGCTTTCCAGGGCTTTCTGTTTGATGCTGATTTGTTCAGTTGCGCCTGTAAATGCTTTGTTTGGCGCGGTCAGATCGCGGGTCCTGTTGCTGAATGGTTTGTTTTCCGCCAGTTTACTCAGGTCTTGCTGCACCTGTGCCATATCGATGGCCCGTGAGCGGACTTTTTCCAGCAGGCTTTCAAGTTGGGCCTCTGTTTTTTTCTTGGTTTCGGTACTTTCTAAAGTGAGTGCGTTCCCGCTATCATCATTAGTCCTGGCTTTATATTCGCTAAGAATTGACGAAATGACTTGTTCATGTTTGGCAATGCTGGTGTTTCGCTTGCCGATCTCGGTTTGCAATTCCCTTAAAAGGCGGCCCAGTTCTTCTTCTTTGGCCGGCGTGTTCTCATCATTCCAATCCGCTACCCTAACCGCCTGCCGGAACCGCAACGATCCGATTTCCTCGTTTTCATCGTCGGTCACCAGCGAATAGAGCCAGAGGTATACCTGTTGCAAGCCATATTCATGGAAAAAATCCGCGTTCCGGGCGGCTTCGTATTTCACGAGCTTCTCGGTCATATAATACCGAAAAGTATTCAGATTGAGGTTGTCGGCGATGACAAAAGTAGTGTCTGCCCCACTGTCGCCGGTCCGCATAAAGGCAACGGTCATTTGCTTTGTGGTGCGGTTGTAGGTCGCTTTCAGGTGCGCAATGAACGATTTCTTTTCGTCATCGAAAAACAACTCGAACGATTTGGCTTCGATGGTTATTTCTTGCCGGGAGGGTGAGGTTGTGACGCTCTTCTCCCCTCCTTCTTCAATTGTTTTCGCGACGGGATTTTCCTGTGCATTGGCGATCTGCGGTCCGAAAGCGATGAGCGCCGTCAGGAAGAAGCTACGAAATAATATATGGCTCATGCTGTTACTGCTTGCTGGTTTGGGAAAAGATGAAGTTGACCTGGCTATCGTACACGGTTTGGAGTTTCATGCGAAAAATGCATGTACCGCCGGTTGTATCGATCGGTTTGCGAGTTCCTCCGACCGTCACGGAATCGAGGCTGAAGGGGATCGGCTGCAGCCCGTTGGCCAGCAGTTCGCCGTCGAACGCCTGGAGCCCGGTGAAAAGGCCTTTCGCGTTGACATTCTTGCCGAAAGCGGATTTCAGGCGAAACGTGGCCGTACCGTCGGCCAGCACATACCCGCGGATCTGTCCGTAATACTTCGTTATGGTATCCGCTCCCTGGAAACCGGCGGAAACATTCCCGTAAATTCCGCAGAGCGGATGCGGTACCCTGCCGCCGGCGGATACGATGCCCACGTTGATGCGCTGGCTATCAAGCACCATTCCCGTGTTAACCCATTCGGCCAGGCGCACCTGCTCGCCGCCGGCAGCCAATGCGGGAATAACGTCGGTCACCTGAAGGGGGCAATTATCGAAATTCTGCGTAGCGGCGTTGCACAGCTCAGCCACATACCGAACGCCGGAAAGCGGCAGTTTATCCAGGTTGCGGATAAACATCCGGACCGTATCGGAACCGGGCACCGTCGTTTTCTGAAAAATGAACTCAACGGCGGCGATTCCATCAATCTTCGCCTGCAGGCGCAGTTCCGCCGGCGGTGAGCTGACTGGTGGTAGCTCGAGCGAATTCTTGTTGCAGGCAATGCCTGTGCAGCCGATGCTGGCTCCCAGGAGGAAAATCCTTCGGAATAACTTCATAGATAAAGAATGCTATGTTGATGTAACGGAATAATTGGGAATGTATCCAGGAGTTTAGGGTATCAGCGAATTTTGGTTGACAAATAATATACTACAGGGAACAGCACAATCCAATACAAAACCAAGGTAGAAAAAATCCTTCAAACCACAATATTATTTTTGCCTGAAACCCATGACGTTCACATGTTTGCGTAGATGTAGCTACTGAAAATACTCACTTTTAAGTATTGGAAAAATGAAGAAATTGCCGACCAGCTCGTTTTCCGAGAAGTTCCGGCCGTGAACATGGCCTTCCGTGCACATGTAGTCGTAAGCGATCCCCTAAGCTGCGAACTGGCCGCCTACAACTATTTATCCTTTTCTCCTGCAGCAACCACCCCGTCTGCAAAGGCCGGACCGCCATGCGGGGTTGTAGCACTTCCGCTGGCGATTTGATGCGGCACCGGGCGGAAATCAAAAAGGCCACCGGATTTACCTGGTGACCTCTTTTTTTTGGTCGGGACGACTAGATTCGAACTAGCGGCCTCTTGCACCCCATGCAAGCGCGCTACCGGGCTGCGCTACGTCCCGAATTCCGGTAATTTCGTGTGTTACGGGGACGCGAAAGTAATAAATGTTTTCAATTATGCATCATTGTTGGTGAAAAATTCATTGCACGGAGGAACGTATATTTGCTGGAACGCTTTCCATCATGGCATATCAACTTTTCCTCGACGATCTCCGGACGGCAGACATGGTTTATAGAGACCGTCCGGTCAGTGATTTTATCATCGTACGTTCGTTCGACGCGTTCAAATCCACGATCCTCGAGCGCGGGTTGCCGGCTTTCATCAGTTTCGATAACGATCTCGGGTTGGACGCATCCGGGAAATTGGCGCCCGACGGCTACGCCGCCGCCAAATGGCTGGTGTTCGAATCCGGCTTCGACCTTTTGGAATTAAAATATCACGTCCACTCCGCCAATCCAGTTGCCGCTGTGCAAATCCGCAGCCTGCTTGACAATTATCAGTCCCATCTCCGGAAAGTTAAACTGGAAATAACTGAACAGTTTGAAAGAATCCGCAGCAAATTCTCTCAACTTTCAACGCGGGACGCCGGTCAGACCGTTTTTGGTTCAACCAGTCATCGGTACCTGTTCCATCAACCCGTTTCCATTCAGGAAATCGAAAGCTTCGAAACCCGGCATGGCATCCGTCTCCCGGCAGAATACACCCTGTTCCTCACCGAAATGGGGAATGGCGGAGCCGGACCTTATTATGGCCTTGAAATGCTAAAAAACGTGCTTTATACCGATCTTGATTACCGGAAACCTGATGAATTGCTGAATCCCTCAGCTCCTTTTCCACATACTACCGGATGGAATGCCGAATTCAAGCCAACGGTTTCCGAAGAGGAAGACCTACAGGGATATGAAGAACAATACGAAACATTTTCCGATATGTATTTTGATCCTTCCTGGATGAACGGCGCGATCGCCATCTGCAACTATGGTTGTGGCATAGGCATTCATCTCGTTGTGAACGGCCCGGCTCATGGCACCATTTGGGCAGATCTTCGGGGAAGTGATAATGGCATCCAGCCGGCGAGCGTCAGTGGTAATACCGCACCTCCTACCTTTTTCGACTGGTACGAGTCGTGGCTCGACGAATCGTTAGCGCGCCTGCCTCAACAAACGAACCATCCGGTAGATAACAAAACGCCCAAAAGCCCATCCAGCCCCTGATGGAAATTTTTAGGATAACTGCATCAGATCAATCAATCATATTGGTACAGCAACATAACGGCGGAAAATCCCCTTCCCCGTATTCCTCCATTTCCCTACATTGCACCCATATGGTCCAAACCGACATCTGCATCATCGGCGCCGGCCCCGCAGGCGCCACCACCGCGCTTCAGCTGGCATATATGGGCATCCCCTGCGTGGTGGTCGACAAAGCCGTGTTCCCACGGGATAAAGTCTGTGGCGACGGCCTCAGCGGCAAAGTGCTGACGCTCCTGTCCCGCATCGATCCCGGCATTGCGGAAAGACTGCAACAATATGTGTTCAAGGAAGACAGCTGGGGCGTTACGTTCGTCGCCGCCAACCGGATGAGCATCAACATACCCTATAAACCCGGCTATGAAAAACTGCCCGGCGAACCGCGGGGCTTCGTTTGCAAACGCATTCATTTCGATAATTTCCTCGTGGAAGAACTGCGGCGCTGTCAGCAGGTGCAACTGATAGAAGGAAAGTCCATTACGAAATACGACCTCCGGCCCGACGGTTACCTCCTATCCGACGCCTCCGGCAGCCTGCAGATCAAGGCGAAGCTGGTGATCGCCGCCAACGGCGCGCATTCCGGTTTCACGAAAGACGTGGCCGGCATCCGCATGGAGCCGGACCATTATGTGGCTGGTATCAGGGCTTATTACAGTGGGATCAAAGGCCTGCACGCCGACAACCTGATCGAACTGCATTTCCTCAAAAACGTGCTGCCCGGCTATTTCTGGATTTTCCCGCTGCCGAACGGCGAAGCCAATGTAGGTGTGGGCATGCTCAGCAAAGTGGCGCGGCGCAGGAAAGTAAACCTGAAACAGTTGATGCTGGAAGCCATACAAAACGACCCCACGCTCCGGGAACGATTCAAAGACGCCACGCTCCAGGGCAATATCGACGGATACGGACTCCCCCTCGGCAGCAAGAAACGGCGCCTTTCCGGCGAAAGGTACATGCTGGTGGGCGACGCCGCCTTCCTTATCGACCCCTTCACCGGCGAAGGCATCGGCAACGCCATGTACTCCGCCCGCATGGCAGCCCAGCAAGCCGCCGCCTGTGTGACGGTAAACGATTTCAGCGCCGCCACCTTGCTGGCGTACGATGCAAACATCGCCAGGGTACTGGGGCCCGAGCTGACCATGAGCACCCGGCTGCAAAAACTCATCCGCTTCCCCTGGCTGCTCAATATGCTCATGCGGCTCAGTGCGCGGAACAAGGAATTGCAGGAACTGATGACGTGCATGTTCCACGAAGTAGACCTCCGGAAGAAACTGGCAAAGCCGCAGTTTTACCTGCGGCTCCTGTTGGGACGGGGGGTTCGCCCTTGACAATAAGGATGAAAAATGATCACTTTTCGACGGAATACCCTTTCGCTGCGGCCAGTTGAAGGATAGACTGATTGATAGCCGTGCCCAGATCGTCTTTCACATTGGCCGTTTTACGCTTCTCATCAATGAACTCCTGCCGCTTTTTACCCAGCACCGCGATCGTTTTCTGGATACTGTCGCGCGCCTGGCCCTTCGCCACTATCACCTGCTGGATTTCAGCCTCCGATTTGTCTTGCAGCTCCTGCGGAAGGTCGCGCTTATCAATGTTTTTCAGCACGGCTTTATCCTTCTTGCTCCGCTCCACCAGGTCCCAGCTCTCGTTTTTGTATACTTCCTTGGCTTTGCTCACGGTACGTTCTGCCGAATTCGCGGCCGAAATGGATTTGGCGTTATAGTCCTGTAGCGCCTGGTTACTTTTCTTTGCACGTCCTGCAGTGCCGTATGCGATGTAGGTGTCGTTCAGTTTTTCATTGCAGGCGTCGATCTGGGCGTCGTAGGGCGTTTCGATGTAAGCCACTTTCTCGTCGGAGTCGATGAAGAAGTATTTCCCTTTCCCTTTGTCCGCACCATCTTTCCAGCGGGTATTAATACCTTCCTGCCTGTCGCCGCAGAAAATGGTATTGATGAAGATGCTTTTCCGCAGGGCGTCTCCAGCGGCAACGACATAGGAAACACGCCCCTGGTCGAAGGGTTCGTTGCCGGCGATATAGATCAGCTTCATATCGGCTTCGTCGCGTCCCCATTCCAGCGATTTCACGGCGGTATTGATCACGGCGCCGCAGTATTCCTGTCCACCGTTGGTTTTGAGCGAAAACAGTTTTTCCGACAACAGGTCCAGATCGGTAGTCAGGGGAAGCACTTCGCGGATATGGCCGTTGGTTTCGGACAGGCCGTCGTTCCCGTATTCGTACAACGCAATTTCTATGACGGGCGTTTTTCCCTGGTATTTCAGCGTGGTGAGGGTATTGATGATGTTCCACAGGCGGGATTTGGCCTGGTCGATGAGGCCGTCCATACTATTGGAGGTATCCAGCAGCAGGGCCACCTGGATCCGCGTCCCGGTATTGTCTTTCGGCGAGGCCGGCGCCTGGGCAGGCAGCGGTGTTGTTGCCGTAACCGGCGTTTGATGGATCGCGGGCGGAACATGGTATTTCCAGGCAAGGAGGGCTGAGGTCAGGGCGAGACCGGTGATGCCGGTAATTAATACAGTTTTCATATGCTTGGCGTTAGTTTGATGACCTGAAATTAGCCGGTCTCGCCCAACGCTTTCGGCGCACTTGGTGAAATGGCCGGTCCACTGGGTGAAATATTCCGCTCCAGCGGGGAAAAACCCTATTTTGCAGGGGAATTCATCGCCATGGTACGACAGGGTTTCGTCATATTGATATCGATCGGGCTGCTATGCAGCGGCTTTTCCGTTTTTGCCCTGCAACAGGACCCCAAAAGCACGCCTGCCAGCAAGAAGGTAAAATACGACGGCAGGTCCAAAGCCGCGCGCGAGCTGGAGAAATCGCTGTATGCCGACGACAACGAACTGAAGACCGCCAAAAACTACGAAGCCCTGGCCACGGAGCTGACGGAAAAGAATGACTATGCAAAAGCGGAAGAATATCTCAAAAAGGCGCTGGACATCTACCTCCGGCTCAAACACGCGAATGCCGCGCCCGCCAGCCGTGCCCTCGCCAAAGTGCAGGAATTGCAGCACAAGATAAAACCTGCCATTTCCAATTACCGGTCGGCCGGCAAGCTTTCGACAGACACCATGCTCGAACGTGCCAATTTCAACGACGCCAACCGCCTGCTGAACACAGACAACCCCCAACTGCAAACGGATTACGCGCAATCCAACGTCGAGATCTTCGAAAAGGAAGGCAAAAAATCCGAAGCCGCCGATGCCTACCGCCAGCTCGGCAACAGCCTTTTCAACCAGAACAACAAGTCCGAAGCCATCGAAAGCTATAAACGGGCGCTCGATAAAAGTGACAACACAGGCGATATTTCCGCCATCAGCAAAGAAATTTCCCGTGCGTACGTGGAAGACAATAACATCGCCGGCGCCATTCAGCTCAGCGAAAGCCTTCTCGCCAAAGCCCGGGAAGAACACAACACCGCGCTTCAAATCGATCAACTCCAGGAACTCGCACGGCTGTACGCCCGGCACCGGCAGCCCGATAAAACCGGCGAACTTCTGGAAGAAGCCTACCTGCTGGCGTTTAAGAGCGGAAATACTTCCAGGGCGAAAGATTGCCTCCTGGCGCTGACGAGCTATCTCAAACAGCACCGCAAGGAAGCGCAGGCCATCCAGCGGTACGATAATTTCCTGCTGCAGCTCGATTCCCTTATCCGGACAGACAGTTCGCTGGTGGATGCCAGTCTTTTCGACATTACGGAGGGGAAAATCAGGGACCTGGAGCGGGAAAAGGCCCTGCAACTGGCGCTCATCGACAACAAGAACACGCTCAATTATTTCCTCATCCTGTTCGTGGCGGCGATGGCCGTGCTGCTGGCGTTCATCGTACGGTCGCTGCGGGCCATCAAGGTCAAGAACAAGAAGATCGCGCTGCAATCGTTGCGGCGGGAAATGAACCCGCATTTCATATTCAACAGTCTGAACAGCGTCAATCAATACATCGCGGAAAACAACGAAGTGGAGGCCAACCGGTACCTTACCTCCTATTCCGGTCTTATGCGGAACGTGATGGAACATTCGAACAGGGATTTCGTGCCCCTGGCCGTGGAAGCCGAGCAGCTGAAAAGGTACCTCGACCTGGAGCAGCTCCGCTTCAGCGATAAATTCGTGTACATCCTCGAAATCGACGAATCGCTCGACCCCGATACCGCCATGATCCCCAATATGCTCATCCAGCCGCATCTCGAAAATGCCGTGTGGCACGGGCTCCGGTATAAAGACACCAAAGGCCTGCTCCGGGTGGGTTTCCGGAATGAGGGCCGGCATATCGTCGTGGAAATCGAGGATGACGGGATCGGGCTGGCAAAGAGCCGGGAACTGAAAACCGCGCACCAGAAAGCGTACCAGTCGCGGGGCATCACCAATACCCGCGAACGCATCAACCTGCTGAACGACATTTACCATCTCCATATCCGGCTGGAAATGGAGGAAATCACCGCAAACGGCGCCACCGGCACCCGTGTGGTATTGCAACTTCCCTTAATGGACAAGCATGAATTTAACCGGAAAGATCACAGCGGTCATCGTTGAAGATGAAACCGCCGCCATCGTGGCTTTGCAGAATTACCTGGGGAAATTTTGTCCGCAGGTAAAGGTAATCGGCACCGCGCAAAATAGCCGCGAAGCCGTGGAAGTGCTGCACGACCTGCAACCGCAACTCGTGTTCCTCGACGTGGAAATGCCTTTCGGCAATGCGTTCGATGTGCTGGAAGGTTGCCAGGACCTCCACTTTGAAACGATCTTCGTTACTGCGTTCTCCGAATATTCGCTGCGGGCGCTGAACCAGAGCGCCGCCTACTATTTGCTGAAACCCGTGAGCATCGAGGAACTGATCCTGGCCGTAAACAAAGTCCAGCAACAACTACAGCAACGCCAGTGGATCGATCGCAACCGGATCATCATGGAAAACGCGAGGGAAAACAACCCCGGCATGCAGCAGGTGATCCTTCCCACGCTGGACGGGTTCGATGTCGTAAAGATGCATGAAATCGTAAGACTGAAAGGGAACGGGAACTTCACGGACGTATTCCTGACGGATGGGAGTAAGAAGATGGTTTGCCGCTTCCTGAAACACTTTTCAGAAATGTTGCCCCATCCTTTTATCAGGGTCCACAAATCCCATATCATCAATATCCACTACGTACAGTCGTACCACAAAGGTGCCGGCGGGTACGTAAACCTGAACGACGGCACTGAAGTGGAAGTATCGCCGGCGTACAAAGACAGTCTCATCAAGGCTTTCCAGTAACGCTATTGCTGGCCCATCATGATAAGAATCAGAATAATGGCCAGTACTACAAGCACGACCAGCGTCACCTTCCATCCTGAAACGGGTTTCTTCCCGTATACCTTTCCGGTTTGCCCGTTTACGAGGAAATGGTACGTTTTCTTTTTATAGACATAGGTACAAAGCCAGATCGGCAGCAGGATGTGCTTGTAGGTTTGATCGGCGTACGTGGTATTGACCTGTAAATCTTTATAGGTGTCGATCCGGCACAGGCCGGCGCAGGCGTTTTCGATGAAATCGTCCATGATGGCTTCGGCTTTGGTGTAACCGTCGTGAACGGCCACGTCGTACACGTCGGCCGCCCAGCCTGACAGGAATTGCGCGTCGAAGTTCACCAATTCTTCCAGCCGGTAAGGAAACACGCTTTCGTACTCCTTTTGCGAAAGTTCGGTGGCGCCCCCGATGAGGATGTCATCAAAAAAATGATCGAAAGTGCCGCTCCGGTAAATCCATTCCGTGCGTTGTACCATGCGGGTCTGGCGTTTTCCCTGCGCGTCGGTATAATGTTCCGTTTCGTAGTAATACCGGCCGCCATAGCCGGTCCAGCTACTATGGGTTTGTGCGTCGTAAGTCCAGAACGGCAGGTAGATGCCGTGTAATGCATCGTGCCGGGCAATTTGTTGCAGGTCTCCCGGGGCCCACCATCCCTTGCCGATCCAGTTTTTGAAGATACCGAGTGATTGTTGCTTGTCGACTTTGAAGGGAACGATGCCCGAGGGCTGAATGACCCTCGTTTTATACGCTTCGGGGTTCACGGCTTCATAATTGCAGAAGCTGCAGGTAAACGTGGGCGTTTCCGACAAGAATACCGATTCCGACCCGCAGCGGTTGCATTTATAGACCCGTTGCTCCACGGTCACGGCCGCATCATTACCGGTCTGCAGCTGCTGGCGCAGGTTATGCTCCTGGATGTGATCGGTGGATTTGTCGATATCTACCTGCGTGCCGCAATGTTCGCATACGAGCTTTTGCAGCTTTGGGTTGAAATACAATTGGGCGTTGCATCCCGGGCAGGGAAACAGTAGTAAGGGAGCGTTGGCGGTCTGGGAATCCATTTAATGTTTGCGTGAGATCGGAGAACGGCGACTGTATTGAATTGGAGCAGCCGGAACGGGTATAACGCCCTGCTCCGGCCGCTGCGAAAGATTTATAATTTACCGAGTATTTCGGCTTTTTTCTGGTTGAATTCCTCTTCCGTCAAAATGCCCTGGGCTTTCAATTCGCCCAGTTGTTTGAGGAGGTCCAGCAGCTTTTGCTTTTCGTTGGGATCGGCTGCCGGTGCGTTTTGCGGCGCGGCCGGCTGCTGTTGCTGCTGGAGCATATTGGTGAGGATCACACCGGCGCCCATGCCCGCCATGCCGGCGGCTCCGGGGTTGTTGGAGAGGTTTTCCAGCGCAATGCCGCCCTGCATCTGGTTGAACTGGTTCAGCTTGTCGGCCATCATGTTGAGCTGCGTCGTTTTGTCGAGCATCTTCTCCACCTCTTCCGGCAGGGTGACGTTTTCGATGAAGAACTGCCCCAGCTCGATGCCCCATACATCGAATTCCTTCTGGAACACCGGCTTGAGCTTCTCCCCGATCTCGGTGAAATTGGCGGACAGGTCCAGCACCGATACACCGGCTTCCGCCAGTCCTTCGGCCAGTTTGCTGACGATCACGTTACGCAGTTGCTCGCTCACCGTATCCACGCGTACCCAGGGATGGGTGCCGGCGAATTCCTTGATGAATTTCTTTGGATCGGTTACCCGCATCGTGTAGGTCCCGAAAGAGCGCAGCCGCACCTGTTTGAATTCAGGGTCGCGGACGATGACCGGGTTGGACGTCCCCCATTTCAGGTTGGTGAACTGGCGGGTGCTAACGTAGTAAATATCAACTTTGAAGGGAGAGTCGAACAGGTATTTCCACGATTTCAGCGTGGTGGTGATGGGCATGTTGCTGGTGGTGAGCTCGTGCCGGCCGGGCAGGTACATATCCCCGAATTCCCCCTCGTTCATGAGTACCGCCACCTGCGATTCCCGCACGGTCATTTGCGCGCCGTTCATGATCTTGTCTCCCTTGTCGGGGAATTTATAGATCACGGTATCCGTAGTGTCATCCACCCAGTCGATGACTTCGATGAACTCATTTTTGATAAAGTCGAATATGCCCATGGAAAAAGATTTTATTTGGAGTCGTAAATGAACACCGGAAGTTACAGAAAATTTGAATGCAGCGGATATTCGACGGCTGACATAGTATCAACCACGCAGGCGCCGGTCAATCAGGAAAAATCGCCCGGCAACAGACTGCGGAAATCATCCGCTACCCGGAAAAGAACCAGGCGCCGAAAAAGCATTGGCGGCCTGTTCTATTTAAGGGAGTGGTCAATCTCGCGGCGCATTCAGCACCGCGTTCCAGGGTTTCCCGCATGCGCGGCCGGCAAATTTCAGGAAGAATCAAGTTTGTAATTTTTAACGGGATCCATGTAAGGATTGGAGCAGAGGCATATGCTGCAAACAAAAAAGCCATCCCTGAAAGAGATAGCTTTTTGTAAGTTCGTCGGGACGACTAGATTCGAACTAGCGACCCCTTGCACCCCATGCAAGTGCGCTACCGGGCTGCGCTACGTCCCGAACTTCCGGTCCGTTTGTTTGTGACGGGATGCAAAAGTAACGAATGTTTTCATTTTCACAAATTTTTCCGTGTTTTTTTGTCAAAAAACTGTTGACAACCGCTACCCGTATGCTATACATCCGGTCACATTTATGCGTACATTTGCACGGGATAAAATCAAAAGATGCAAATTTTACTGAAAAGCGCGACCATCGTTTCTGAACAATCGCCTTTTAACGGGCAACGAAAAGATATACTGATCGACAATGGCGTGATCACTTCCATCGCCGACGAAATTGCACCGGGAAACGCTACCGTGATCAAAGGCGGCGGCCTGCACGTTTCCGGCGGATGGATGGACGTTTTCGCCCATTTCTGCGATCCGGGACAGGAGTACAAGGAAGATCTGCAATCCGGCGCCCTCGCCGCCGCAGCGGGCGGGTTTACGGCCGTCATGATCGTTCCCAATACGCAGCCGGCGATCGATACTAAATCGCAGATCGCATATGTGCACAGTTCCACCCGCAACAGCGTGGCGGAAGTGCTGCCCGTCGGCGCCATCACCAAAAAGCTCGAAGGCGCTTCCCTCGCCGAAATGTACGAGATGCGGGAGGCCGGCGCCGTAGCCTTCTCCGACGGGCTCAAACCTGTGCAATCGTCGGGCCTCATGCTCAAGGCGCTCCAGTACGTGAAAGCCTTCGACGGCACCGTGATCCAGATCCCGGACGATACGACCATCTCCGGCCATGGCCTCATGCATGAAGGCATCCATTCCACCCGCCTCGGCATGCCCGGCAAACCGGCCATCGCCGAAGAGATCATGCTTAAACGCGACCTCGACCTCCTCGAATATACCGGCTCCCGCCTCCATGTAACTGCCGTTTCCACCCGGGAATCCATCCGGCTCATCGCAGCGGCGAAAGCCCGCGGACTGCAGGTAACCTGTTCCGTTACACCGTACCACCTGCTGTTCACGGATGCGGACATGGCTTCGTACGACAGCTTCCTGAAAGTAAATCCGCCGCTCCGCACGCAAGACGATGTGGACGCGCTGCGCGCCGCCGTGGAAGACGGTACGGTGGATTGCATCGCTACCCACCACCAGCCGCAGGATTGGGACGCCAAGCAGGTGGAATTCGAATACGCCAAACCGGGGATGATCGGCCTCGAAACGGCTTTCGCCGCGCTGCGCGCCGCTTTGCCCGGCATGGCGGTGAGCCGGCTGGTGAAACTGCTGTCAGACAATCCGCGGCGCATATTCGGTCAACCAGTATCCCCGATCGCCGAAGGCGCTCCTGCCAACCTCACCATTTTCGAGCCTGAAACGGAATATACGCTGAGCGACGACCGCTTCCAGTCCAAAAGCCGTAACACGCCTTTCCTCGGCAAGCCCGCGAAAGGCAGCGTAACCGGCATCATTCGTCAACAAAAATCCTGGTTCCGGTCATGAAGAGCAAAACGCATCTCCGCTTCGGCCTCCTGGCCGCAGGCATCAACTTCGCACTGCTGCTGACGCAACATTTTTCCGGCGCCAGCTCCAACAATATCTTTTTCCGCATCATCGCGCTGGGCGTACTGGTGGTGGCCGTAGTGGCTTCCTGCCTGCGCTTTTCCCGCGATATGGACCACAAAGCAAGCTTCGGAGAGGTTTTCGGCACCGGGTTCCGCACCACCGCCGCCGCTACCGTCGTTTTCGCCGCGCTGTTCATGCTCTTCGCGATGATGATGCCCGGTTACAAGGAACAATTCATCCAGGACATGATCGCCATGGGGCCACAGGCCAACATGCCTGAAACCCATGCTGAAGAATTCGAACGGCTGAAACAGGCCTTCCCCGTAACCGTGCTTTCCGGCATCCTCATGTTGTACGTGCTCCCCGGTACTGTAGCCGCATTGCTGGGAGCCGCCTTAGCCAAAAAGAAATGAAACACCTGGACATATCCGTAATCGTTCCCTTAAAAAACGAAGAAGAATCACTGCCCGAACTGGCGGCATGGATCGACCGCGTCATGCTAGCCAACGGCTTCTCTTATGAAGTATGGATGGTAGACGACGGGAGTACCGACCAGTCGTGGGACGTGATCCGCCAGCTTTCCCTCGAAAACCCGAACATCAAAGGCATCAAATTCCAGCGCAATTACGGCAAATCCGCCGCGCTCAACGAAGGTTTCCGTAAGGCACAGGGCCGTGTGGTCATCACGATGGACGCCGACCTGCAAGACTCGCCCGACGAAATCCCCGGCCTCTACAGCATGATCGTAGACGACGGGTACGACCTGGTGAGCGGCTGGAAGAAGAAGCGCTTCGACAATACGCTGACCAAAAATCTCCCTTCGAAGCTCTTCAACTGGGCCACCGTCAAGATGAGCGGCATCAAGCTGCACGATTTCAACTGCGGTTTGAAATCGTATCGTAAAAAGGTGGTAAAAACCATCGAAGTGTACGGAGAAATGCACCGGTATATTCCCGTGATCGCCAAGTGGAGCGGGTTCCGCAACATCGGCGAAAAAGTGGTGGAGCACCGCAAGCGCAAGTACGGCACCACCAAATTCGGTCTGGAGCGCTTCATCAAC
This sequence comes from Chitinophaga rhizosphaerae, assembly GCF_003958645.1. Taxonomy (GTDB): domain Bacteria; phylum Bacteroidota; class Bacteroidia; order Chitinophagales; family Chitinophagaceae; genus Chitinophaga; species Chitinophaga rhizosphaerae. The sequence continues at coordinate 36,036 of NZ_RXLO01000001.1, read as the reverse complement.
GGCTTCCTCGACCTCGCGTCCATCACTTTCGTAGGGCGTTTCGGGAAGCGGCCCATGCACTTTTTCGGTGCGCTGGGCACGCTGTTTTTCCTCATCGGGTTCATCATCGCGGGGTACCTGGCCGTAGCCAAAATATTCTGGATGCAGTACAAAATGACGGAAAGGCCGCTGTTCTTCCTCGCCATGCTGCTCCTCATCATCGGTTCGCAACTGTTCCTCACGGGGTTCATCGCCGAACTGGTAGCGCGCAACGCACCGGAGCGCAATTCCTATCTCGTGGAGGAAATCCTTGAAAACGAAGACTGATGGCTGCTTTGCAGAAAATCGTCATTATCGGTCCCGCCCACCCTATCCGGGGAGGGCTTGCCGCTTTCAACGAGCGGCTTGCGCGCGAGCTCATCGCGCAGGGGCATGAGGTAGACATCCATACGTTCTCCTTCCAGTATCCCGGGTTCATGTTCCCCGGGAAGGAACAGTATACTTCGGCGCCCGCTCCTGCCGGGCTTTGTATCAAACGTAGCGTGCATTCCCTCAACCCGCTGAACTGGCGGAAGACGGGGCTCGCCATCCGGAAGCAACGTCCGGATATGGTGATCATCGCATTCTGGATGCCGCTCATGGCCATGAGCCTTGGCAGCCTGGCGCGCATCATCCGCAAAAACGGGCACTCCCGCATCGTAGGACTGGTACATAACCTCATCCCCCACGAAAAACGGCCCGGAGATGCCGCGCTCACCAGGTATTTCGTGAACAGCTGCCATGCGTTCATTACCCTTAGCCGCGAAGTGCTGAACGATATCCGCAAACTTACCGATAAACCTGCCGCATATGCGCCGCATCCCGTGTACGACCATTTCGGCGATACGCTCCCGGCCCCGGAAGCGCGCCGCCATCTCGGTTTGGATATACAAGGAAAATACCTCCTGTTTTTCGGGTTCATCCGGCATTACAAAGGGCTCGACCTCCTGCTGCAGGCCATGGCCGATCCGCGCATCCGCGCCATGCGGGATCTGAGGCTCGTGGTGGCGGGGGAATTCTACGAAGACCGTAAGAAATACGAACCGCTCATCGGCAACAACGTTACCATCGTCAGCGATTTCATCCCGGATGCGGACGTGAAATATTTCTTCTCCGCGGCCGACCTGGTGGTCCAACCCTACCGTACCGCCACGCAAAGCGGTATTTCACAAATGGCCTACCATTTCGAAAAGCCGATGTTGGTAACCGATGTGGGCGGCCTCCCGGAAATCGTGCCCGACGGAAAGGCGGGGTATGTCGTAAAGCCCGATGCAACGGCCATTGCAGACGGTATTCTCCGGTTCCTGGAGCAGCCGGCCGGCCGCTTCGGCGACTTTATCCGGGAGCAAAAGCAGCTGTATTCCTGGGGCCATTTCGTTAAAACGCTCGCATCCCTGCAATAAATCGATGCTTTTGGGGTTAATAAGACAAGTATCATGAAAGCCATCCTCCTCCTTATCGCCATATGCTGCGCCAGTACTGCCTTTGGACAGAAACTCCCGGCAGCCAGCCTCGCCGAACTCGAAAAGCGGCAGGATTCCCTGCGCGCCATGAGCTACGAGATCATCAACGGTAAAACCCAGGAAGTGCGCACCACGAGAAACGATGCGTTCATCCCCGCGCTCGTTAAAGCCCTCAAAACGCCGTACTCTTTCTACTACCCCTTCGATTCGGTGACTACGATGGCAAAGGTGTACCCAGCAGACAGTACTTTCCGCATCTTCACCTGGCCGCTGGAGAACGACAACAGCACTTTCCGCCACTTCGGCGTGATCCAGATGAACACCAAAGACGGCTCCCTGAAGCTGTTCCCCCTGTTCGACAATTCCGACTTCACCACCAATACGGATACGATCACCAATCACCACGGTTGGTACGGATGCCTGTATTACGCCATCATCCAGCGGCGGTATTTCAACGCGGAATACTACACGCTGTTCGGCTGGGACGCCAACAACATGCGCAGCCAGAAAAAGATCGCTGAAATGCTCACGTTCAAAGACAGCGTGCCCGTGTTCGGCGGCCCCTATTTCAGTTTCGTGGAAGATACCGTCCGCAAGCCCACGCGCAACCGGTTTATCCTGGAATACAAGCGCGACGCGGCCGCCAGCCTCAACTGGAACCCCGAAGCCAACCTCATCATTTACGATCACCTCATTTCCGAAACCGGCGAGGAAACCAAAAAATACACGCTCGTTCCCGATATGGACTACGAAGGCTTCAAATGGCAGGCCGGCAAATGGGTACATGTCGAAAAAATATTCCACGACGCGCTGGAGAAAGGCAAAGTGCCGGTGGGCGTGCCTTTCGACAAGAGTAAGTCGAACCTGAAAGAACCCAAAACCTACGATGAAATAGCGGAAGAAGAAGCCGCGAAACAGGCGGAGAAAGCTGCCAAGAAGAAGAAAAAGAATTAGTCATCCACACCGCTAATCCGGTTAGCGAAGTGACTTGCAGGTCAGCCCTGGCACGTCACGCAACCGCCGTTGCGTCGCACACTTCGGCGGCAGTATGGGTTTCAGCTTTGCATCAGGGCGATGGCAGCTCGGCATCCGGCAGCGGAAGCTCGTTCATTTCGTGGTTGAAAACATGCAGCTCAATATCGGAGATTTTATTGTACGGGTAATGCGACTTCGGGCCGAAGAGCAACATCAGCCGCACCTGCCCTACCGAGCCTTTCAGGCCTTTCCCGCTGTAAACAGGAATAAAAACTACGCGTTTATTGTAAGTGGAAACGGAGTCGGTCACAAAAACCGGCGGTCTTTCTTTCGGCGCGTACTCTTCAAACACCCGGCAAATCCGGTCGAACTTCCGGGCCAGCGAAGCTTCCGATTGGCCGATCTGCTCCAGCGGTACGCCCACCAACTCCCGGAAAGCCTTGACGTCCTTCTTTTCGATCGTAGCCAGCACGGCTTCGCTCGTTGCCCGGATCTCACGGATTTCATTCGGCTGCTTTTCAGAAGAAGCACAAGCCACAGCCAACAGGGTCGCAAACATACATGTGTACTGCTTCATAGGCACAATATAACGAAAAAAGTTAATCGAACTCCGCGCCTCCATCGCATCCTGCCATTCCACGCTTCCATCCTACCTGCAATTTGCGTTTTTCCCTGCACTGTACAAATAGCAAAATCCGCCATTACGGCGGATTTTGCGATATAAGAAGTGCTAATTCCCTTAATCTTTCGGCTTCTTCACATTCGAAGCGGGCAGTTTCGCCGGCGCCGGCTGCTTGAAATCCGACTCCGCCACTTTATCCTTGTTCCCAAGGTACGTCCACTGCACTTCGTTGAGGTAATTCCCGAAAACGCGGTTCACGTCTTCCGTTTTCACCTGCCCGATGCGGGTATTGATCTCGTCGAAAATGCGCCAGTTGCCGGAAGCCTCGCAGGTGCTCATGACGTTAGCCTGCGCACCGCTGCTCTGGTTGGTCATGTAATAATTGGTGAGGTAGGATTTCTTCTTGTTCTCGATTTCCTTCGGCTTAAAACCGTTCTCCTTCACGTCGTTGATGATAGCCGTCATCACCTCCAGCGACTGCTTGGGGTCCACCGTCGTAATATACAACTGTGCGGCCGGCGTTTCGATGAAAGCGTTGTTGTAACCCGCAGCCGGGGCGTAAGACAGGCTTCGCTTCGTCCGCAGCTCCACGAAATAACGGTCGTACAGGATGCTCATGGCAAACTGGAAAAGCGGCCCGTCGGGTGAATAATATTTCGGCGCATTCCCGAAACCGATAATGTAATTGGTGGCCAGCTGGCGGTCGGAAACATTCACGCCGGGCTTGATGGCAGCAGCCGTAGGCTTGCGCGGGGCTTCGCCGGAGGGGAGCGCCGCCAGGGTGTTTTTCACTTTCGCGGCAATGTCTTTCTCATCCAGGTTGCCAACCACCACGAGATAAATCCGCTGCTTGCCGAGAAGTTTTTTGTAAAGGTCCTTCGCATCGGCGAGCGTGAGTTTCTCCAGTGTTTCCGGAACGCCATTTACGCGCTTCGCATAGTCCGTTCCCGCAAACAGCTGCTGGGCGGCCAGTATGCGGAGGTATTGATCGGGATCGGCTTCCATTTGCCTGGCGCCAGACACCATGCGGTCGCGCTCCAGCCTGAACTCGCCTTCGTCCATCACGGGGTGCAGCACGGCGTCGGAAAACAGCGCCCAGCTGCGGTCCCATTTGTCGCGCAGGCAGGTCATAGTCATGAAGGAGAAATCGTTTTTAGCACCGGCGGAAAACTCGGTCCCGAGCTTCTCCAGTTCTGCCGACAGGTCATCTTTATTCATGGAAGCCGTACCGCCGTTCAGCGCGGTCCGCAGTGCCAGTGGCTCCAGCCCCTGCTGCGCTTCGGTGATATTGGCGGCACCGCCGCGGATGCAGAGGTTTACGGTGGCGACGGATTTTTCCGTCTTCTTGAAAATCACTTTGATCCCGTCTACCTGCAACTCTTTCGTGGTTTGGGCAAACAGGGGCGTACCGCCGCAAACGCACAGGATGATATAGATAATTCGTTTCATGTTCGGTGTTTAAAAGGTTAGCGGTATAAAGCATCCAGGTCGGTTACGTTCCATTCTTTCTGCATGTCCGGGCTCAGCAGCAAACCCGCCACGGAAGGCTGGTTTTTGATGTACTTGCGGACATAATCCTGGATGTCTCTACGCGTCACCTTGTTCAGTTCGGCGATGTAATCGAAATAATAATCCAGCGTTGCCGAGGCCCACCAGAAGCTCAGTGAATGAATGTACTCCGTGGTGGCTTCCATATTGAATTTCTCGCTGTTGGCCAGCTTGATCTTCGAGGTTTCCAGTTGCTCGTCGGTAAAATAATCGTCGCTGTCGAACTGCTCGATTTCCCTTGCCAGCGCCTTGAACGATTCCTTGAACTTTGCAGGGTTCGGCACGCAGAAAACCTGGATCGGGCCTACGAATTTCGCTGTCTGGTAACTGATCCCCACGTTCAGGGCGTACCCGCTGTCGATGAGGTTTTTCTGGAACCGGGAGTTTTTCTGCGACAGGATGTACGAAAACACGTCCGCCACCAGCGTGGCTTTAATATCGTTGCGCGTATCCGGCCCGTGCCATACCTGCAGTAAAATTGGCACCTTGGCGTTGGGGCTGATCGTCACGAAATGCAGGCTGTCTTTTCCTTTCAGCGGTTCAAAATCAGGGATGGGCCAGCGTTTGAACGGATCGAAGCCGGCGGCTTTCCAATCCCCGAACACTTCCTTCGCACGGCGAAAAACGTCTTCATGCTTTACGTCGCCAGCGATGAGGAGGATGGAATTGTCGGGATAATAATATTTGTCTTTGATGATGCGCATTTTCCCGGGTGTGGCGGTGAGGATGATGTCGTGGTCGCCGATGGGGTTTTTCCGGGAATAATGCGCGCCCCAGGTTTTGTGGTTCACCTTGTCGAACAGCGCCCAGGCGGGATTGGATTCGGCGCGCTGGAACTCGCCGTCTACCACGGGATTTTCCTTCTTCATTTCCTCTTGCAAAAACAGCGGGTAGCGGATGGCGCTGTTCATGAACCGGAGACCGTTGTCGAGGTCCTTGCTGCCGAGGGTAAAAAAGTAATTGACGCGCTCCTGGCTGGTGGTGCCGTTAAACGAAATCCCCAGTTCCTGCACGCGCTCGAGGTATTTCTCCTGCGAGGGGATGTCTTTGTTGGCTTTGAAGAACATGTGCTCGTAGAGGTGCGACAAGCCGTTATACTCGTTATCTTCCGTGTAAGATCCGTTGCGGACGGCCATTTCAACGGTAACCAGCGGCACGGAATGATCTTCCAGCACCAATAGTTCCAAACCGTTCGGCAATTTGGACATGAAAATGTTGGCGGGTTTGTTGGGCGATTTTTGAGCGGATGCCGATAACGCCAGTACCAGCAATGGAAATAAAAGGGGTGATTTCTTCATGGGCGAAATTTCCAGGGTCAGGAATAGAATACAGGTTTAAAAAGTCAGGTTGGGCGGGTAAGCCTTTACCGAATGTAACGGTAAATCTGCATACGACCAATCCGTTCGTCCCAAACGTCTGACTGGATAAAAACAAAAAAGGCGCAAGGGTTTCGCCACCCTTGCGCCTTTATACTAAATCATTGATTATCAGAACAATTCGCCTTGAACATTCCCGGCATCGTCATCTTCCTGTTCGGCTTCTTCGTCTTCGGTGATGAGTTCGATGTTCACGAAATCGTCTCCTGCGATCTTGTTACCTACTGTGCGCCAGCCGGTCACCTCATACGCTTCGTGGAGGGAGATTTCCTCTTCATCGGGATCGCGCTTCTTGCCTGTGCGGAGGATCACGACGGGTTCTGCCTGCGTGGTTACCAGCTCCACATGGTTATGGGCGCCCTCCTTGATGAAGGAGAACTTGTTGTTGAGGGTTTGCGTTTCGATCTTGAAGCGTTTCACGTTATACTGCTTCTTGTCGGCATCGAAATACACGGTGGAAACGATCCTTTCCGGGTTGAATTTCTCGATGTACATGGCTTGTTCCGCATCGAAGCGGTTGGTCAGTTCGAAGTTCGTCAGTTCGTACGTCCCGTTTTTGTAGAACACGACGATCTTGTCTTCCCCTTCGAACGAGCCAACGAACAGGCCGCGCTGGTCGGTGTTCAGGCGACCTACGGCATCATCATACCAGATTTTCAGTCCGCTCAGGGTAGAAACGCCTTTCTCCTTGAACTTCACGGAGCGGATGGGCCATTTGGTCACCACGTTGCCCATGGAGCTGCGGCCTTTGATGGGAATGGTCTCGAAATAGAAATCGAATTCCTTCTTCTTGGCGGCGCAATTGGCGCTGAGCTTCACGGTTACCACTTCCGCTTCGCCGTTGGCGTTTGCGGTGAAGTAATGCACTTTGGAGCCCTTTTCGCCTTTGGTGAGGTTGTATTCCTTATCGCGGGTGATACCGGTAACGTTGAAGCGTTTGGCCAGGCTGTAACCGGTTTTACCGTCGGTGTAGATCATATTGTAGGTCATCCGCTCATCGTTCTTGCGGAACACGTCCACATGAATGATGTCTTTGCCCACGAATGTTTTGTCGGATACTTTGGTGACCAGCATCACACCGTCGCGGCGGAAAACGATGATATTGTCGATATCGGAGCAATCGGCCACGAACTCGTCCTTTTTGAGCGAGGTGCCGATGAACCCGTCTGCCCGGTTCACGTAAATTTTGGTGTTGGCGATGGCGACGGATTGTTGCTGGATGGTATCGAAGGTTTTGATCTCGGTTTTCCGTTCGCGGCCCTTGCCGTATTTTTTCTGGAGGCCTTCGAAGTAGGCTACCGCGAAATCGGTCAGGTTGGCGAGGTCGTGCTTTACCTGTTTGATATCGGCGTCGATCGCCTTGATCTGCTCGTTGAGTTCGTTGATATCGAGGCGGTAGATGCGGCGCACCGGTTTTTCGGTGAGTTTAACGATATCTTCGCGGGAAATGTCGCGCTTGAGTTGCTTTTTGTAGGGGGTGAATCCCTTGTCGATGGCTACCAGTACGGCTTCCCAGTCTTTGTGTTTTTCTTCCAGCTCTTTGTAAATCCCTTTTTCGAAGAAGATTTTTTCGAGGGAAGTGTAGTGCCATTTTTCTTCGAGCTCGGCGAGGCGGATCTCGAGTTCCCGCTGCAGGAGGTGTTTCGTAAAATCGGCCGAGCGCCGCAGCAGGTCGGATGCGCCGAGGAACATGGGTTTATCGTCCACGATCACGCAGGCGTTCGGGGAGATGGACACTTCGCAATCCGTGAAGGCGTAGAGCGCGTCGATGGTGATGTCCGGCGAAATACCGGGCGCCAGTTGTACTTCGATCTCCACGTCGGCGGCGGTATTGTCGATCACTTTTTTGATCTTGATCTTCCCGTTGTCGTTGGCTTTCACGATGGAATCCATGAGGCCGGTGGTGGTAACGCCGTACGGTACGTCCTTGATGAGGAGGGTCTTTTTGTCTTTCTCCTCGATGTGGGCGCGAACGCGCACTTTGCCGCCGCGTTTACCGTCGTTGTAGTTGGCCACGTCGATCATGCCACCGGTGAGGAAATCGGGATAAAGCTCGAATTTCTTTCCGCGGAGGTATTTGATGGAAGCGTCTATCAGTTCGATGAAGTTATGCGGGAGGATCTTGGTGCTGAGGCCCACGGCGATGCCTTCCGCGCCCTGCGCGAGCAGCAGCGGGAATTTCATCGGCAGTGCGAGCGGCTCGTTCTTACGGCCGTCGTAGCTCAGTTGCCATTCGGTGGTTTTACCGTTGAAAGCTACTTCCAGCGCAAATTTCGAAAGGCGTGCCTCGATGTACCTGGCGGCGGCGGCATCGTCGCCCGTGCGAACGTCGCCCCAGTTGCCCTGCATATCGATCAGCAGTTCTTTCTGTCCGAGGTTCACGATGGCGTCGCTGATGGAGGCGTCTCCATGCGGGTGGTACTGCATGGTTTGCCCGATCACGTTGGCCACCTTGTTGAAACGCCCGTCGTCCATTTCCTTCATGGCGTGCATGATGCGGCGCTGAACGGGTTTGAGCCCGTCTTCCACGCCAGGCACCGCGCGCTCCAAGATAACGTACGAGGCGTAGTCCAGGAACCAGTCCTTGTATTTCTCGTCTACGTGCGCTGCGCCATGCAGTGATTCGTCCGGTGTTTCTTGTGTATTGCTCATATGCTTGATTCAGAAAAGTAAAATCTAACGTTTCCCGGCCTCGAAGTCTTCCCGCCAAACGCGCACGGAATCGATGTGCACGTCGTTAAGGGTGTTAAGTTCGATGAAGGAACAATCGGTGACGGCGATCAGCTGGTGCCAGACGTTGATGGGGATTTCCACCCTGGCCGGGGCCACGATCGTATCCATCCGGATTTCGGATTCTTCGAGCGGGCACCAGTGCAGCGCTGCGGTGCCGCTGAGGAGGTACATGATCTCGGGGTTCTTGTAATCGGATTTCCCCTGGTGGTAATGCTGACCGCTGCTGCTGCCGGCGTTGCGGTAGCAGAGGAGGAACGTTCCGGTACGGAAACTTTCCCATTCATATCCGCTTCCGCGGTCATCTTTCCCGATCTGCCGCAACGGCTGAATATCCGGCTGTGCCATCGTTATGCATTTTCTGCGGTTTCCGGTACTGCCGCTTCGGATTCGCCTCCGCCGCCCGGTTGCCTGATCTCGTAATCTTTTAATGTTTTCAGCTCCCCGCGGGCTTCCAGTTTCCCTTCCCTCACCAGTTCTTTCAACCGCCAGTTCAGGTAATGGTCCATCACGGGATATTTCATTTTGCCGATCACCGCCGCGGCCGATTTGCCCGCTTTCGCGAACTCCTTGCCCGTAGCGGCCAGCAGGTCTTTATCGTAATGCGTGGCCGCTTCACCGCGGATCTTCTTTCCGCCTTCCAGCAGCCTTACGCCTGCGTTCTCATTCATCAACCGGCGCCACTCGTCGCCATCCAGCTCAAATTCCGCCAAAGACACTTCCCTCGCCAGTTTCTTCGCCTTCAGGTATTCTTTCGGCAATATCTGGCTGAGGTGCGTGGGGTAAAACACGCCGTTCTTTTCGTTTAGGAAAGGCAGATTGTTGAGATAAATGAGGTGGATGCGGCCCGAGAAGCGGTCGAGCTGGCTGATCAGCCAATAGTACCCGCAAACGTCGGTCGGGTTTTGCCCCGCCCAAATCCATATCACGAGTTCCTCTTCCTCGCGCAGGCGCGCCTTGAGGCTGCGAACGGGATCTTCCGGCACGGGGATCTGCTCTCCTTCTGCGGGCGGCGGCAGGGTAATGTCCTGCAGGGCGTTCCACCAGTCGCGGCGCGCAACGCGCCCGTCCGGCGTGTCGAGGATGAAGATCGGGCCCACGGCCAGATCGTCCTCGTAACACAATATCTCCCCTTCCAGTTGCGGGTCCAGTTCGAAGGCCGCTTTCAGGTTGGCGACGCTCGACTGACCGAATACAATATGCAATATCATTGTCGGTATTCGTCTTCTTCTTTATAATTACGCTTCCGCGGTTTCTTCCACCAGGTCTTTCTCCAGGCGGAGATTGCTGATGATGAAATCCTGGCGGTGCTGGGTGTTTTTGCCCATGTAATATTCCAGCATTTTGGCGACCGGCATTTCCTGGGACGGGATGATGGGCGATTTGCGCATATCGTCGCCGATGAACTGTCCGAATTCTTCCGGGCTGATCTCGCCCAAACCCTTGAATCGGGTGATCTCCGGTTTGTTGCCCAGTTTTTTCACCGCTTTCTGTTTCTCTTCTTCGCTGTAGCAGTAAATGGTTTGCTGCTTGTTGCGGACGCGGAACAGGGGCGTTTCCAGGATGTAGATGTGCCCGTTCTTCACCAGGTCGGGGAAGAACTGCAGGAAGAACGTGAGCATGAGCAGGCGGATGTGCATACCATCTACGTCGGCATCGGTGGCGATGACGATGTTGTTGTACCGCAGGCCTTCCAGCCCTTCTTCGATATTGAGGGCGTGCTGGAGGAGATTGAACTCCTCGTTCTCGTATACGATCTTTTTCGACAGCCCGTAACAGTTCAGCGGTTTACCGCGGAGGCTGAATACGGCCTGGGTTTCCACGTTGCGGGACTTGGTGATGGAACCGCTTGCGGAGTCGCCCTCCGTGATGAAAATGGTGGTTTCCCGCTGTTTGGTTTCCTGTTCGTCTTTATGTTTGCCGGTGGCTTCTTCGTTGAGATGGAAACGGCAGTCGCGCAGTTTGCGGTTATGAAGGTTCGCCTTTTTGGCGCGTTCGTTGGCGAGTTTCTTGATGCCGGCCAGTTCCTTCCGCTCCCGCTCGCTTTGTTCGATGCGTTTCTTGAGGGATTCGGCGACGGCGGGGTTCTTGTGCAGGTAATCGTCAAGCTGTTTGCTGAGGAATTCGAGCACGAAGGCTTTCATCGACTGCCCGCCTTCCGAAACCGTCAGCGATCCGAGCTTGGTTTTGGTCTGGCTTTCGAACACCGGTTCCTGCACGCGCACGGCAATGGCCGCGCAGATAGACGCCCGGATGTCTGTTGCGTCGTAATCCTTTTTATAGAAATCGCGCAGGGTTTTCACGAACGCTTCGCGGAACGCCGCCAGGTGGGTACCGCCCTGCGTGGTGTGCTGTCCGTTTACGAAGGAGTAATATTCTTCGCCGTACTGGTTTTCGTGCGTAATGGCCACTTCAATATCCTCTCCTTTCAGGTGGATGATGGGATAGCGCAGATCGTCCGGGTTGGTTTTGCGTTGCAGCAAATCCAGCAGCCCGTTTTTGGACAGGAATTTCTGGCCGTTGAAGTGAATGGTGAGCCCCGCGTTCAGGAAGCAGTAGTTCCATATCTGGTTCTCCAGGAAGTCGGGGATGTAGTGGTAGTTTTTGAAAACGGTATCGTCCGGTGTGAAGGTCACGAGCGTACCGTTGCTTTCCTTCGTATCGGCTTCCTTATGTTCTTTCGTGAGCACCCCCCGCTCGAATTCGGCCACTTTCACGCGGCCGTCGCGCATGGAGGAGATTTTGAAGTAGCTGGACAGGGCGTTGACCGCCTTGGTACCCACGCCGTTCAGCCCCACTGATTTCTGGAATGCTTTGCTATCGTACTTCGCGCCGGTGTTGATCTTGCTCACTACGTCCACTACCTTGCCCAGGGGAACGCCCCGGCCATAGTCGCGCACCGTCACGGCGTGTTCCGTCACCTTGATGTCTATCTGCTTGCCGAAGCCCATCATGTGCTCATCGATGCTATTGTCTACCACCTCTTTGATAAGGATGTAGATGCCATCGTCCTGACTGCTGCCGTCTCCCAGTTTGCCGATATACATACCCGGACGGAGGCGGATGTGCTCGCGCCAGTCGAGCGAGCGGATGGAATCCTCCGTATAGGTGTTGAACAACTCTTTGTTTTCTGCCATAAGTCTGACTGTTAACCTGTTGATGATTAAACCGTTGGGGTGGGGTTGACCCCGGCCCCTTACTAAATCTTTTAGCAAAACCCGGTCGTTGGCAAAAATAAAGGATTCGCGGAATATGCCAAGTAGATTTTATGCACCATACCTTCTGCACTGATTTTCAGCGGGAAGTAAAATTATCCACGCCCCCTGTCCCCTACTGTCAGCCGCCTGCGCCGGCACCGCAGCGGCAAAATCCCCCGTTCGTATCATAACATGTTATCAAAAAATGTATATTTTTTTGAACGTTTTCCGGGTGAATTCGATGTCAACAAAATTTCCATTCAAATAATATTTTATATAATTAAAATATCTATATTTACACCGGAATACGGCACATCTATCCTGTCATCATTATTAAATAGATATCCTGATGAAAACTGTATTTTTTGGTATCGTCGTATCTGTTTTACTGATCGCCTTGATCGTATTGTTACTTGTCAGACGTGAGCAGCGCGATATGCGCCGGTTGAAAGACACCTGCATCGGGTTCTCCAGGCACCTGGGACCCTGGCGGGCGATGTCCTGAAGCCATCTTCCCTTGATTTTTTCACCTTTTGTAAACTTATAATCCCTATACCTATGAAAACCGGTCTACTATTCAAACTCGCATGTCTATGCATCGCTTCCGTGGTATTACTGGCGCATTTCGCCCGTAAGTACATGCAGCGCGTCACGACGCAGAAAGTGCCCGCCACGCGCTGATCACAACACCGCCCGAACAAAATGAAAAAAATTGATCCGCCCGGAATCGGGCGGATCTTTTTTTTGCTTTTTACAATGTAATCACAAATCTTCCCAGCCGGGGTTCTGGGGATATTTCGGCCCGGTCGTAGTGGCGTCTATCTGCGCCTGCGGTATCGGCCTCAGCACGTGCCTCGGCAGAATGTTCTTTTGTCCGTCGGTATTGTGCAACACGATCCTTTCCACCAGCTTCCCCGTGCGCACGAGGTCCGGCCAGCGCGTCAGTTCCCCGCACAATTCGCGGGAACGCTCGTCCAGGAGGAAATCCAGCGTAAGGTCGGCCAGCGATATTTCCATGGCGGCGGCATTACCGGTCGGGAAGGCGGCCCTCCGGCGGATGGCGTTGATATAAGGCAGTGCCTCTCCTGCCCTGCCGGCTTTCAGCAGCGCCTCCGCGGCAATGAGGTACGTATCCGCCAGCCGGTACACGATCACGGAGCGGATGGAAGGATAGTTCATATCCTGCCGTTTGGTATCGTAATATTTCGTCATCGCCGGGCTCATGGAGGTGGAATATTTACGCGGCGGGATGAGGGTATACGGCGCCGCCTTGATCTGCGCATCGGTCACATCGTACCCTGGCATCCAGACCGCGGTATCGCCCACCTGGAATTTCGGTTGGCCGGAAACCGCGCCAGCGGGGGCTCCCGGGGGGAGCGGACTGGGCCATTTGGGCAGTTTCGCGCCGTTGTTGCTGATCCACATGGTCTGGAAAGTTTTACGGTAACGGGTATCGTTCGTCCTTTCCCTGAAAACGGTATCCGTCAGCCAGCGGGTAGGCACCACGCGGATGTAGGGCCTCCCGTATTTGGTATCGCGCTGCATGCCGTCGAGGTCTTCGTACTTCGGTACCCAGAGATGGTTCAGGATATTATCGTGCCCGCTGCTGTTGTTGGGCCCGTTGTACGGGAGGTTCGCCGTGTGCTGGACGGTCCATATCACTTCGCTGTTCGCTTCGTTGCCTTCCTTGAAAACATTCCCGAAATCTTCCTGCAGCGACAGCCCGGCCTGGGGTGCCACGTCATGGATGAGCTTCGTGGCCCATTCCGCCGCTTTCGTGAAATCGTCGGGCTTCGCGGCTTTGCTGTAGCCGCGCGTGAGGAGTACTTTCGACAGCACGTGCATCGCAGCCGCCTTGTGCGCCTTTCCCGGCAATACGCCGTCTACGCCCGGCCCCGCCGGCAACGTATTGATCGCTTCCGTAAGGTCGGCCACGATCAGGTCGTAAGCCGCCTCCACCGGCTGCCGGTCTGCACTGGTTTTGGGCAGAATATTGAATTCGGTGGACACGGTCAGGTCGCCGAACTGCTGCAGGAGCTGGAAGTAATAATTGGCGCGGAGGAACTTTACTTCCGCCACCATCCGCTTCTTCTTTTCCACGTCTATCCCCTTCACATTGGGTGCGGCATTGATCACGCCGTTGCAGTTATTGATATATTGATAGACGGGGCGCCACAGGTTGTTCATCGTACCGGTGGATGGCGTGTACCCGCTCGCGTAGCGGTTCAGGTCACTGCCGCCGTCTTTCCCGGAAATGAATTCATCCGTTCCGGGAACGGTCAGGAAGAAGAAATCCATCGTCCCCCAAACCGTCCGTCCGCCCGCATAACAGGCGTCGTACGTCAACTGGAAGCCCTGCGCCGTTTTCAGGAACTCCGGCGTGATAAGGGCATGCGGCTGTTCCTTCAGTTTATCCTTACATCCCGCAACGGCGATCGCCGCCGCGAGGATCAGTGCATATTTTTTCATGGTTCGATTTTTTTCAGGTTAGAAGGTTACGTTCACGCCAAACACGGCAGACCAAACGGGCGGCGTATCCGCAGCGAGGTTCCCCGCCGTTTCCGGATCGAGGCCGCCGTATTTCTTCACGAAAGGCGAATACACGATGAACGGGTCTTCCACGGTGGAATAAATCCGCAGGTTCCCCAGCCCGATGCGCTTGAGCACCGCTGGCGAAAGCGTATAGCCCAGGCCGATGCTGCGGATCTTCACGAACGACCCGTCGAAATAACTGAGCAGGCTTACGTTCGGCGAATTGGTATTGTTGGCGTTGGGCTTCGGATAACGGGTTTCGCCGTTCTCAGGCGTCCAGTAATTCACGCGGAGGTTGTTGTAATTGCTTTGATAGGTGTGCACGAAGGCGTTGCCGCTTTTGTGCAGGTTGCTGGAAATCATCCCGCCCATCCGTGCGAACGCGGAAATGGTCAGGTCGAAACCCTTGCAGGTAAAGCGGTTCGTCATCCCGCCCTGCCAGCTGGCTTGCGGGGAACCGATGAACGTACGGTCTTCGGAGTTCATTTTCTTGTCGCCATTAACGTCTTTATACCGGATATTCCCGATCACGGACCCGTTGCCGGTAAGCGTTTGCTTGTATTCCCGGGCCCAGGCACTGTCTGCCGGGGTGTTTTGCCAGATGCCGTCGCGCACGAGGTCGTAATACACGCCGATCGGCTGGCCTACGAACCGGCCGTTGGCGATGTCTTTGATCACGCCTTCCGACAGTTCCACGATCTTGCCGCGGTTCATGAAGAAATTCATGTCGGTGCTCCATCCAAAGTGATCCCGCGATCGCGCTACGATGTTCTGCGTGTTGATCTGGATTTCCAGGCCCTTGTTTTCCGTTTTCCCGACGTTCAGCAAAATCGGTTCGGGAATGCCCGAAGTGGGCGGCAGGGATTTAGGGAGCAGCAGGTCGCTCGTGTTTTGTTTGTACACTTCCGCCGAACCGCTGACCCGGTTGTTCCACAATCCGAATTCCAGGCGGAGGTTCGTGGTGGCGGTATATTCCCAGGTCAGGTTGGGATTGGGGATCGAGCTGAGATAGGCGCCGATGGCCGTTTGGTCCGGCCCGTAATTATAGCGCACATCACGCAGGCTGCCCAATGTCTGATAAGGATCGATAGCCGTATTGCCGGTTTTGCCGTAAGAAGCGATGAGGCGCAGCGCACTGATGGTGGAATTGCCGCGCAGGAAGGCTTCGTTGGAGATGTTCCAGGCTGCGGAAGCGGAAGGGAAAATCTGGAAATGGTTCCCCGGCGCCAGCCTCGACGAGCCGTCGGACCGCATGGTCAGCGTCAGCAGGTAACGGTTGTCGTACCCGTAATTGATACGGCCCATATACGAAATGATGCTCCATTGTTCCTGTTCGCCCGTTCCCGTGTGGTTTTGCGCGAACTGCGGTGCGAAATACTCGAGGAAATCGCCCGGTACGTTATTGTTCGAAAAATCGTTCCGCTGATAATTGGACTGCTGGTAGCTGTATACTGCGGTAGCATGCAGGCGGTGCTTCTGCGCGAATGTTTTCTCGTAGGTGAGAATGTTTTCGAGCGTGTAGTTGGTAGACAGCCGGTTCTGGTTCGTGGATCGCGATAAAGCCCCCAGATTATAAGTGGTATTACTGGCCGAGAAGCTGCCGTAGAGGTCGGACCGGATCTCCGCGCCGGCGTTGAACCGGTATTTGAGACCGGGAATGAATTCGTAGTCGAGGAACAGGTTGGTGAAAGTACCGAAGCGTTTGCGGCGTTCCGTCACCGCGTTCGGGACTTCGTTGGCGAGCGGGTTCCACACCTGGTTGGCATTGCCGATCACGAAGCCCACGAGGGTGCCGGTGGAGTCGTACGGCGATGCGAGCGGATTGGCGCGAAGGGCCTGGCTCATGGGATTGTTGCTTTCGCCCATGGTTACGCTGTAGTTGTTCAGCGAGCTGATCCCGAGCTTGAGCTTGTTGCTGAAAGCATGGTCTACAGTGGCTTTTAGCGAGTACCGCTCAAAAGACTGGCCGTAATAAATCCCCGTTTCGCGGAAATACGCGCCGGAAAGTGCGTACTGGGTGGATTCGCTGCCGCCGCTGATACCGATCTGATGGTCGGTAGTGGTGCCGGTGTGATAGATGAGGTCTTGCCAGTCGGTACCTTTTCCTGCTTTGTAATTATCGATTTCCGTGGGCGTGAATTCTTCGCCGGCCTGGTTCAGGCGCGGATCGTCGATGCCGGTATAAGCGCCCGCGGTGCCGATGGCGCCCCAGTACTTCGCCCACTGTTTGAAACGGAAGAACTCCTCCCCGTTCATTACCGGAAATTTTCCGCGGGGCTTCACGATGCCCGCATACCCGTTGTAGGTGACGCGCGCCTTGCCGGATTTACCGCGGCGGGTGGAAATGAGGATCACGCCGTTGGCGCCGCGGGATCCGTAGATCGCTGTGGCGGAGGCGTCTTTCAACACTTCTACTGACACCACATCGTCCTGGTTCAGGTCGTTGATGTTGCCGTTGTACGGAATACCGTCTACCACGAACAGCGGATCGTTGGAGGCGTTCAGCGACCTGTTGCCGCGGATGAGGATGCGCGGCGAGGCGCCGGGTTTGCTGTTGCCGCCGCCTTTCTGGATATCGACGCCGGCGGCCTGTCCTTGCAGGGCGGCGCTGATATTGTTGACGGGCGTTTGTTTGAGGGTTTGTTCGTTGATGGAAACGATGGAACCGGTAACGTCAGATTTCTTCTGTTTACCATATCCCACCACGATCACTTCGTTGAGATCGCCTTTGTCGGCAGACAGCGTGATGCGGAGGTTTCCCGGTGCGGAGGTGCCGATATTCACTTCCTGCGTTACATACCCTACATACGAAATCCGCAATACGCTGTTTTCCGGCACGCGGATGGAAAAGGAACCGTCTTCCTTCGTGGCCACGCCTTCCGACGATCCGCGAACGCCCACCGCTGCGCCGGGCAGCCCTTCGCCCTGCTGGTTGGCGACATGGCCTTTAACGGTAACACTGCGCTGCTGGGCCTCCGTCAGCAACGGCAGCAGCATGAGGAACAGGCCAGCCACGATCGCGCCGAAACAACGGCGCCGGACCGATGGCGGCATGAAGTACATTTTCATACATGGAATTTTTAAAGACTGGAAATAATGGGAAGGAAACTGCCCTGCGGGCATAAGAAGGTTTGCCGGAGCTGCGGGGCTCCTGCATCTGCAACGTGGAAAACTGATATGTGCGTAATTGGTCATACAGTCATAGCGTTAGGCGCATGCGTTTACCGCAAGGCATTACGTGTGAACTGCAGACGTGCCGCTGCGTGCCGCCGGAACTGAACGGCAAGGCGAGGCTTGCCCTCCCGGGGGAGCGGTATCGTGGAAGCGGATGTTACGATGGGGAAAAGACATCGTTCTCATCCCGTGGAATCTCTTCTGTCGCCGGATTTCACCCATTCAGTGCAATCGTTTGCATTCAACCGGCAAAAATAAAGCGTGAATTATACGCTTTATCAATACTAATATCGGAAAAATTTCATTTCCTCGTTAATGGTTTCGCATCTTTTTTCCGCCCGATAAGAAAAAAAGGCCGCCTGCAAATGCAGACGGCCTGTCAGTGCTCCATATTCGACCGGGTTGCTCAATTAAGGCATCCAGTAGATTTTTTGCAATACCTGCTGGCCAGGGCTCGCGCCGCCGGTTGCCGCTTGCCAGTTTTCATGGTTATTGATATTTTCATCGTCCGGGTAAGGCAGTTTGTTCACCACACTCGGCGCATAGTTCGGGTCTTTGGGCGTGAGGCCGGTCCTCCTTACGATCGCCCAGGCTTCCCAGGGTTGGAACAACGTGGCCAGCCATGCCTGCGTGGCGATCTTGCGCAATGCGTCGGCATCGTTCAATCCATTGTACAGGACTTTCGGGTTGGTCAGGAACGCCGTCATCTGCAGCGCGGTCGGCGCAGTGGGCTTGGTGCCCCAGAACGGGGAATTGTTCGCATAACCGTACCAGAATTCTACGGACGAGCGCAAACCGGCTTCGTACTCGGCTTTCGCTTTCACGATATCCTTCGCAACGCCCATACCGCGCTGGTAAATCTCCGCTTTCAGCAAATGGACGTCGGCTTCGGTAATGATGAGGATGGGCTGGTAAACGCGGTCTGCCGCCATGTACAGGTTCACGCAGGAGAATTTATTGGCGATGTCGGTACCAATGGGCCGGCGCACCGTCATCCCTCCTTCATACGGCCTTCCGCCTTCGGGCTGCGATCCGTCTTGCGGCTGAGGCGCCCATTTGTCGCGGTTGCTGGTCATATAGAACACCTTGCAGCGCGGGTCGAAAATACCGGCTCCGCTGGAGTCGTTGCTGGACGACATCTGCTGCCACACGTTGCTGCTCATCCGCATGTTGGAAATAGACAGTTCGGCGTAGGAATTCCACTTCGCGTCGAGCGCAGCGAAGGTCCCGGCGTTCGAGAAGTTATTTGGCCAGAGGCCGAAATTGTCTTTCCAGATATCGGTAGCCGCTACGTTCTGGTTATTCGGCAAGGGCTTGTTGCCGCCGATGATATCCGTAATGATCTGGCTGGACAGTGCGTTTTCCTTATTGTACAACCGCACCGCGTACCGCAGGCGCAGGGCGTTGCCGAACTTGCGCCAGGCGTCGACATCATTCTTCAGGAAGCTTTCCGACGCACCGATGCTGGTTTGACCGGCTGCGGTGGTAAGCCCGTCCGTAGCGGTTTTCAGGTCGGCCAGCACGCTTTTGTAGATATCCGCCTGCTTGTCGTACGGCACGCGGAAGAACGCCGGCCCGTCTGCCGCGCTCACGGCTTTGCTATAAGGGATGTCCCCGTAGTAATCGACCATCCGCAGCGTACGGGAAGCCAGCAGAATGGTGGCCATATGGCGTACGTTGGAGAAGGAAGCCGCATCCGGCTGCTGGTCGATGAGCCGGATGAGCGCGCGGTAGTTGTGCAGCGCGGGATAATAATTCCCCCAGAAACCGCCGGCATAGTTCACGTACGGCGCAAGGGTATTTTGATAGGCCTGTTGATTGGTGATGGGATACAGGAGGCTCACGTTGAGCGCATCGTCGCCATATTTGGTGAACGATTCCACCAGTCCGTTATACAACCCTGGGATATTGATCCTGCTTTCGTCTGCGTCGCTGTAAGGTCTGTTCAGATCTTCGAACCCCTTCCTGCAAGAACCGCCCCCGATCAGGAGCCCGCAGGCCAGCAAACTATATATGATGCTTTTCATGTGCTTTTCGTTTTGAGATTAGAGGGATGCTTTCACGGTGAAACCGAAGGAGCGGATCCGCGGCATGGAAGAATATTCGATACCCTGCTGGTTCCCGATGCCGTTCACGCCTTCGGGGTTCAGCCCTTTCGGAATGGTGGTGAAAATGTAGAACAGGTCGCGGCCGATGAGCGACACGCTCAAACCCTGGAGTACTTTCGTTTTCCGCACTACATTGTAGGGCAGTTGATACGTCAGCGCCGTTTCGCGCAGCTTCATCCACGAATTCTCGAACACGGAAGCGGAACGCGGCACGCCGAGGTGGTTCCAGGAAGTGTAAGTCATGAGGTAATACCAGGGAGCCGCCACCACGTCGGTATTCTGTTTCCCGTCTGCAAACACCCCGTCGAAAACGATCCCGGTGTTGGATTGCGTACCGTCGGGGTACACCAGCGGCGCACCGCCGCCATTGCGTTCCTTCACGGTTTCCTGCAACAGGCCGTTGCCCATCGCCGCGGCGTAGGTACCGAAGTAGGTATCGCCGCCGATCTTGGCGTCGGCCAGCACATACAGGGAGAAATCCTTATAACGGAACGTGTTGGAAATACCGCCGGTCAGTTTCGGGGTAACATCGCCGATAGGCACTTCGGAAGGCGTCAATACCCATTGCGTACCGGCATAGTAGGTGGTACCGTTCACCGTGTAGGTCAAAGGCAGCTGCGATTGCGGGTTCACGGCCCTTTTCAGCACTTTCTTGCCGTTCAGGTATGTGAAATCCTTCCCATACAGCGTACCATAGCTTTCGCCCACTTTCAGGCGGGTGGAAACACCGCTTCCGCCGAAAAAGTTACCGATGCCGAGGTTATCCACCCCTTCATCCAGCGCCAGTACTTTATTGCTGTTATGCGCCGCGTTCAGGCCGATCGTCCAGGAGAAATCTTTCGTCCGCACGGGTGTTGCGTTGATCACCAGTTCCAGCCCCTTGTTCCCAAGGGAACCGCGGTTCAGCACCACGGAAGTAAAGCCGGCCGACTGCGGCAGCGTACCCTCGAGGATCTGGTCGTACGTTTTCATCGTGTAAGCAGTCAGTTCCACGTTCAGCCTGTTTTCCAGGAACCCGAGCTGCAGGCCCAGTTCGAACTGGCGGCTGCGTTGGGGCTTCACGTCAGGAAGTTTCAAAGCCGACTGGAACGTTTGCGAAGCCTGTCCGTTGATATTGTTTACGGTCAGCAGGTTGTGGATGCTGAAAGGCGTGGTGCCGCTGCCCGTTTCGGCGTAGGAAAGGCTCAGTTTGCCGAAGCTCAGCCAGGGCATCGATTCCCGGATGGCGGGGATGCCGTCGGAGAATACGTAGCTAAGGTTGGCTGAAGGATAGAAGTAGGAGTTGAATTCTTTGGCGAGGGTCGAAGACCAGTCGTTACGCGCCGTGATCTGCAAATAGAGATAATTGCGGAACGACAGGTCGAGGAACCCGAACGTGGAGTTGATCTTTTGCTGGTAACGGAGCTCGTTCGGCGCGTCGGGCACTTCGGAACCGTTTTTCAGGGCGAATACGAACGGACTGAGCAGTAATCCTTTGGTGGAGGCGCTCACCGTATAGTCTTTCCGGTAGAATTGCTCCACACCACCGGTCAGGCTCGCGTTGAAATCCCCGTTGCCCAGCCCCTCTTTATGAATGCGGGCCATGGCAGTGAGGTTGCGGCTGAGGTTCTGGGAATTGGCTTCGCGATAGGCGCCTTCAGTCCCCTGGATATTTTTCGGATATTCCCGTATTTCGGTAGCGTCGTTGGAATTATCGATGCTGCCCTGGCCGGTCAGCGTGAGCCAGTCGGTCAGGTTGGCCGTGAGGCGGATACCGCCCAGCAGCTGGTTGCGGCGCAGCTCGGTGTTGTTCTTTTCGATGTTCCACCAGGCGTTCGTCATGTAGGAATAGAAAGGATATGCGGGCGATCCGGCGGGGAAGTTGCTGGAGTTGCCCACGTCCCTGCGCGCGCCCTGCGGCGTAAAGTTGTTCATCTTGTCGACATCGGGCCGGTAATCGCGCGTGGCGGCGTAGCTCATCCCCGCGAGGTAGTTGCCGGAACCGATCGGCGGTGTATTCAAACGGTAGTAGCTGATGTAGCTGGCGGTCACATCCGCCGTCAAAATCTTGCTCACCTTGATGCTGGAACCGAGGTTGAACGTGTTCGTATTGTATTTGGAATTGGGGATGTTGGCCTTGCTGTCGTCTCGCGTATAGGAAACGCGGACGGTGCCGTATTCGCCGCCGCCAGACAGCGAAACGTTGTGCTGGTTTACATTCCCGTCGGGGAAGAACGCCTTCCAGTTGTCTGGCTGCGCGGAATACGGGCGCTCAACACCGTCGTACCAGAGGATGGGCTGGTTGTCGAACTTCGGGCCCCAGGAAAGGCCGCTGGGGAAGGAAAAGAGATCCCAGGCCTGGGTGCTGTTGTTATAGGGCAGCATGCCGTATGCACCGGTTTTGTAATCGCCCGCTGCATAGCTTCCGGTGTAAGTACCGATCTGGTAGCGTTTGCCGGCGCCGTTCACGGGGAACTGTTTCTGCTGGTCGGCCGTCCACAGCGAGCCTACCAGCCCCGATCCGAAGTCGTTCTGGAAATCGAGGAATTCATACACCTGCGTTTTGCGGGCGGAGTAAGAATATTCCACGCCCAACCCCTTGCGCTGGGTGCCTTTTTTACGCGTTACCATTACCACGCCGTTGCCGCCGCGGGAACCGTAGAGCGCGGAGGCTGCGGGGCCTTTCAGCACGGTTACGCTTTCAATATCTTCAGGGTTGATAAAATTCAGGCCGGTACCCCAGTCGTTGTAGCTGGAAATGTCTGCGCCTTTGGCAATCCCCAGTCCGCCGCCACCGCTGTTGAGGCCGTTCCTGTTGATGGGATCGTTGTTGATGGGAACGCCGTCTACCACTACCATGGCGCGGTTATCGCCGGTGAGTGTAGTATTGCCGCGGACCACCACGCGTGCCGAGCCGCCTTCCACACCGCCGGAGGCGTTGCTGATCTGGAGGCCGGCCACTTTGCCCATGAGGCCTTGCGCGATCGTGGGCGCCTGTGCGATGGTGATTTCACTGCCTTTTACGTTCTGCACGGCATAACCGAGAGAACGGGGCGCACGTTTCACGCCGAGGGCCGTCACCACTACTTCGCCGAGCCCTTTTTCGTCGGTCTCCAGCGCAATGTTATAACTGTTTTCCCCGGTAACGGTCACTTCCCTCGACTTGAAGCCGATGGCCGAGCACACGAGGACGTCGCCCTCGTTGGCATCTAATTCGAAGCGGCCGTCGCCGTTGCTGGAAGTGCCTTTGGTGCTGCCTTTCACCATCACCGTAACGCCAGGGATGGCGGCATTTGTCACCGCATCGCGGACAACGCCGCTGATTTTCTTGAAAGCCATCGCGGCGATGGCTTCGTCCATCTCTTCCATGCCGCCGGCCATCGCGCCGATCCGCTGGCGTTTCAGGACGATCTGGCTGCCGATGGCTTCGTAGTTGATATTATAGGGCTGGAACAGCTCGTCGAACACTTTCGAGAGGGCTTCGTCCTTCGCCCGTACAGTAACTTTTTCTTTCTCCGGGATCGTGTTGCGGGTATAGGAGAATTTTACGTCGGCCTTGCGGCTGATCTTCTCCAGCACGCCCCTGAAGGCTTCATGCTCGATCGACAGGGTGAGCTTTCTGTCTAGCACGCCCTGTTCCGCATTTGCTCGGGCCCCGGCCGGCAAAGCGGTGGCGAGGGCCAGCATACCGTACAGGCACGCGCGCATCCTCGATGTGGAATAGCTCTTCTTCATAACTTAAACGATTTAGCAATTAAATTAAAGGCAAACGCCGTCGCTGCGGGGGATTGGCCGCAGGACACAGATCGTCCGGACTGCTCCGGTCAGTCTCATGCGTTCATTTTGGTTGTCTGAGTTTAGTTTTTAATTAATCTATTTCATTGTTCATTCTGGCACCCATTTCCTTCTACACGGATGCCGTACGTGCTCAAAGTATACGATGCGTCGATAGTCCTGGTGATGACTTTCAATATTTCCTCAAGGCTTTCATTTCCAAGCGTCAGCGTGATATAACAGTTTTTAAACGTGTCTGTGTCGAATGTGATGGGGATGGCGTAATGCGTTTCGAGAGCGCGGAGCACTTCGGCCAGGGGCGCTTCCTCGAACACCAGGGTTTTCAGTTTGGCCAGTTCTGCTTCCTGGACCAGGTTGCCGCCGAAATCTTCGGTCACCAGCTCCTGTAGCGCGGCTTCGTATCGGCACAACTGCCGCGGCATCACGATGCTCGCCGCCCGCTGCTCCAGATCCTGGCCTTTCAGGTAGACAGACACCTTGCCGGTGCTCACCGCTACGGATTCCTCCGCGCCGGCCTTCACCCGGAAACTGGTGCCCAGCACCTTCACGACCATCTTGTCGGTATATATATAAAATGGTTGCTGCGGATTGGGGACTACGTCGAAAAAGGCTTCCCCTGTCAGTTTCACTTCGCGTTTACTGCCGTCCATCAACAGGTTGTAGGCGATACGCGCGCCTTTTCCCAGCACAACCCTGGAGCCATCGGGCAGGAAAAGCGCCTGGCTGCCGGAGTTGCCGTTGAACCGTACCACTTCGGGCGAGCGCCCTTCGGCAACGGCAGCTACTTCCCGTTGTTTCGATTCGCCACGGAAAAACATCCATCCACTGGCGGCTACCAGTAATGCGACGGCCGCCGCAACCGCGATCCAGCGGAGGGGGCGCATGCGGTGCGGTCCCCTTTCGCCGATGCCTTCCCGGATTTTTCCGAAAAGCGCGTCCACTTCTCCGGCGGGCATATCTTCTCCCCCATATTCCTCTTCCATCCCGATCTCCAGCACCATCGCACGGGCGCATGCGGCCAGGGCGGCGTTCTCCTCGCGTTCGGCAGTCCAGGACTCCCAATACGACGCATACCTGCTTCCCGGGTTGAGTACCCAGTCCACAAAGCGATTGTCGAGCAACAGCGATTCCAGTTTGTCTTCGGATGATGGCATGCGGAGCGTATATATCCTGTAATGGACAATTTACCCGCGGGATACTCACTTTTCAGGAATTATTTTTTCAGCGGCGGGGAACTTTTACCGAAAACCCCTTGCGCAGGGCTTTCAGCGCGCGCTGAACGAGGTTGAGGACCGACTGATAGTTCATATCCATCATCTCGGCGATGTTTTCGTAAGACACGTTATGGTAAAAACGGAGGTGGATGGCTTCCTGCTGGCGGCGGGGCAACTCGTCGAGCAGGTGGCGGAGGGTTTCGCGGTTGAGGTTTTCCGTTTCGCGCGCCACGATCTCCAGTTCCACATAGCCGGAAAGGAGCTCGCCGGATGCGAGGTTCAACTCGCCGTTACGGACGAACGACTGTTTGGACAGGGCTTTAGACAATTTATTGCGCAATGCGCGGAGGAGATAATATTTGGGATAAGGCGTATCGGAAAGGTGCTGGCGGTTCTTCCAGGTTTCTTCGAACAGATCCTGGATGCAATCCTGGACGAGTGCGGGATCGTCGGTGATTTTGAGGCCGTAGCGCATCATGGGTTGGACGTGGGCGCGATACAGGCGCTCGAACGCGGAGAGGTCGCCGCTTTTCATCCGGATCCAATCCATATCGTGGTCAAATGCGCTCAAACAGAGGTGGAAATTGAAGATGAATGTAGGACAAAACGGGAATCTTTCCTAATAGGATCGTGCCGAAGCGGTAAACTTTTATGAGCAGGATAAGAAAAAGGGCCCCCTGTGCCGGGAGGCCCTGTCAAAAATGGCAATAGTTAACCTTTAACGGTTAAAATATTTGTTGACCGCGTCCGTCCGGCTGCGCACGTGCAGCTTTTCATATATATTGTGGACGTGGCGGCGTACGGTTTCGATACTGATGAACAGGTTGCCGGCGATTTCCTTGTAGAGGAAACCTTTGGACAACTGGTCGAGGATTTCTTTTTCGCGGGAAGTGAGTGCTTCGAGCGCCGGGTTCGGCTTGGCCTGTTTCTGGAAATAGGCCACCACCCTTCTGGCGATCTGCGAGCTCATGGGCGACCCGCCTTCATGCAAATCGCGGATGGCGTCGAGCAATTCGCCGGGCGATGTCTTTTTCAGGATATAACCGCTGGCACCTGCTTCCAGGGCCATAAAGATCTTGTCGTCGTCTTCATAGACAGTCAGCATCATAAACTGCATGTCGGGGAATTCTCCCTTCAGGCGTGCGATGCATTCAATGCCGTTCATGCCCGGCAGGTTAAAGTCCATCAACACCACATTGGGTAACAACTGAGGAATCTTTTCAAGCGCATTTTCTGCATTGTTGAAAGCTCCAATGCACGCATATCCCTCAGAACCATTGATCAACAATTCCATGGCTTGCCTGATATCGTGATTGTCTTCAACAATAGCCACAGAGATGATATCCATGCTATTTTGTAGCTTTTTTTTCGAATATACCATCATTTCAATTTAAAGTCATAACACCAAGATGTTATAAAGAGTAAATGTAGATTAATTTAATGGTATATCTAAGAAAACTGTCGTCCCGTTCTGTGAAATGATGTCGGCCTGCCCGCCTACCTGCTGCATCCGCTTCTCGATGTTTTTCAGTCCGTTGCCGAACAGGCGTACCTTTTCAGGGTCAAATCCTTTCCCGTTGTCTTTGATCATGATCGTCATATTTTTGAACACTTTCACTTCGATGATCACTTCCGTGGCCTGTGAATGCTTCACGACGTTGTGCAGCGATTCCTTGACGGCCAGGTAGATATGGCGGCGGGTACCTCCGTTCAGTTTTACGTTGGGAATGCTTTCGGGGATGATGAAATGGTGCTGGATATGTGCATGCTCCAGGAAATCAGCCGCAAAGCTCCGCATATACGCAATGAGGTTGGCCAGCGAATCGTTCGAGGAGCTCATGGCCCAGATGATCTCGCTCATCTTGTCCACCAACTCTCCCGCCGCTTCGGAAATCCTTTCGATTTCCTTCGTTTGCCCGGAATCCTTGATCTTCCGCTTCGCGATTTCGCTCAGCAGCCTGATGGTCGACAGGCCAGACCCCAGATCGTCGTGCATATCGCTCGAAATGCGCGCCCGCTCCTGGTCTACCGCCTGCTCCTTTTCCAGCTTCAGTTTCTCGTTCCGGATCTTGTAGTCAAGATACAGCGCGGAGAAATAATATGCTATACCTAATATGAGTAACAATAGCAGGAACCGGAACCAGAGCGACTGCCAGAACGGAATTTTGATGACGATCTGCAGCGTGGTGGGTTCCGTATTCCAGACTTCGTCGTTATTGCAGGCTTTTACCTTGAACAGGTAGGTGCCGGGTGCAAGGTTTGTATACCGCGCCATGTTCTGATTGCCGGCCATGAGCCAATCTTCGTCGGCCCCTTCCAGCATGTACTGCACCTTGTTCTTCAAAGGATTGGTAAATTCCAGTGGCACATACTCGATGGCGATGGTATTTTGGTTATATGCCAGCTCCACCCTTTGCAACAGCGAAATCGCCGTGTCCGATTTGTAAGGCTTGTCGAGCACCTCCAACCGCTTGATGATTACTTTCGGCATCCAGGGATTATTGCGGAAGTTGCGGGGATAGAAACCCGTCACCCCGCGGATGCCGCCGAAGAACAGTTCGCCGTCCATCGATTTGAAATACGCGCCGGTATTGAACTCGTTGCTTTGCAAACCGTCTTCGAAGTTGAACGTCACGAGGTTATCGCCATTCTGGCGGATGTGGGTGATGCCGCGGTTATGGCTGATCCACATGTTATCCTTATCGTCCAGCAGCACGGCGTACACGTAATCACTCACCATGCCCGCGTAGTCGTAACTGTTATAATGCTTCAGCTTGCGACTGGCCTCGTCCAGCACCAGCAAACCCTTGTTGGTGGCGAGCAGCAGCTGTTTATGCGCGTTCTTGTTGATGGATTTGATCTCCACGTCCTTGACCCACAGCGGTATCTTCTCCCATTTCGAGCCTTCCGATTTCCGGCAATAGACGGACGCTTTGGTGCCTACGTACTGGTTGCCCCAGAAATCCTCGAAAAAGCAGGTCAGTTGCTCGTTATCGAACCGGTGAACGATGGCGGGCGAAAGCCCTTTATCCGCACTGCTGAATTTCAGCAGGTACTCCCCGTAATTGAAATACGTTTCCCCGTTGGGCCGCTTGTTCACGAAGGGATAAATGACCAGCTGCGGCGGCAAGCCGAGCGCCAGCACTTTGCCGGTCAGGTCCTGGAACCGTTCGGACTTAATGTCGAACAGCCCGATGTGCCCCCGCACGAAGTGGAACCACAGGCTTTCGTAATCTTCCCGGCAGATGGCGTGAAGGTTATTGGCCGGGAAGCGCCCCGGCGTCAGCTCGTTGGAAATCCGTTTGAGGTATTTGCCGCCTTTCTCGTAAATATCCAGCCCGTCCTGCAGCAATCCTACGTACAACCGCCCGTCGTCGTGCTTGTACACGGCTTTGACGATATTGTGCGAAATGCGCGGGGAGCGGTAAAGGCTGAATACTTTTTTGTTCGGCGCATATTTTTTCAATCCATCCCCATCCGTGCCGATCCACATGTTATTGCCACGGTCGCGGTACAGCGCTGTGATCTTGTTGAAGGAATTGGTTTCGAATGCGTTGAAACTGGTGATGTGATTGATGACCTCGTGATTGGCGATACTGTAAACCAGCACGCCGTTGTTCCCGCCTATCCAGGCGTTGCCGCGCTCGTCGAGCTCGATGACGTTCGGGGTGAAGGGTTCCTGGAGCTCGTTATAAATGGAAAACTTCGTATCTGAATAACGGTTGTGCTTCGTATCGAAGATGGTGACGTGCCCGTTGCTCACCACGAGCAGCGAATCGGCGCTCAGGGCGCGGATAACGGGTTTCCCGATGAGCGAGGGCAGGCAATAAGTGGTGAGCCGGGCGGTGTGCACATCCATCCGGTACAATTGCTCGTTTTCGAAACAGATCCAGATGTAATTATCCTGCATGGCCACCGTTTGCGGGATTTTATTTTCCCGCGCGTAGGCCGGCGGGTAGAGGATGATCTTTTTCAGCTCGAACGTTTCACTGTCCAGCTGGTAGAGCCCTTTCGCGGGCCGCCAGACCCACAGCGACTGTGTGGCCACATCTTCCCCGAGGATCTTGAATTTGGGAAGGAAGTCGCGCTCGGCTTCGTTGACGTAAATGCTGTCGGCGAACACCAGGCGGAAAGTGCCTTTATAACTGTCGTAAAAGCTGATACCCGCGTTGTGGGCAACGAACAGCTGGTTGTCGTGATCGAGGTAGAACAGGTGATTACGGGTGCCGTGAAGCCCGAAACTCTTTATCACGGCCCGGCCGAGCTGCGCGGCGGAGTTGTAGACCACGCGTTCGTCGGGCCTTTCCGGCCGGCCCTGGGCGGGATTGGTACGGAATTCGTTGAACACATACCCGTCGAACCGGTTGACACCGTCAAACGTCGAAATCCAGAGAAACCCTTCCGGGCCCTGGATGATGCTGCCGATACTGTTCTGCGACAGCCCGTTATCAACGCCATAGGCGTCGAAATTATAGCTGCGCTCCTGTGCGGAGGCAGTGGCCAGGCATGCCAGGAACAAGCAAAGTATAAGGATGCTTGTCTGATAAAATGATCGCATCGTGCAGTTGAATATGTCTTAGGAGGTTTGCAAATATATAATTCTCGTCTGCACTTTGTAACGAATTTGCATTTTTCTTCATTATTATTGCCGAAAACGAAGCTAGTATGAAATTCAGACTGTTGATGGTGATGACCGTGATCGCTTGCCGGCCAGTGCTGGCGCAGACGGCCCCCGTCGCCCCCAAACCCGACCCTTCGATCCAGGAGCTGGTGAATGCCCCGATCGGGAGCATCCGTGGGTTGAGCGTGGTGAACGACAGCGTGGTATGGGTTTCCGGCACCCAGGGCAAGGCCGGCCGTACGACAGACGGCGGTAAAACCTGGACCTGGATCACCGTTCCCGGCTGCGACAGCGTCGATTTCCGGGACGTGGAAGGTTTTTCAGGGGAAAGAGCGCTGCTCATGGGCATCGCGTCTCCCGGGCGGGTGATGCTCACCGAAGACGGCGGCAAGAACTGGGAACAGGTCTATTACAACAGCGATTCCGCGGTGTTCCTCGATGCCATGGATTTCTGGGGAGATAAGAAAGGATTTATCGCGGGAGACCCGCTGGGCGGCAGCTTCAAAGGGCTCATTACGCCAGACGGCGGTAAAACCTGGTACAACCTGCCCATGCCCAAAGCGGATTCCGCCGAAGCGATATTTGCGGCGAGCGGCACCACTTTGCGGGCATTGCCCGGTGGACAGGTGGCTTTCGCCACCGGGGGGAGCCACAGCCGTTTCTACCGGCTCAAGGGGCGGACCTGGCAGGTTTCCGAATGGGCCGCCACGCAGGGGCAGGCATCCACCGGTATATTTTCATTCGCATTTCTTACTGATAAACAAGGCATTGCCGTGGGGGGCGATTACGTCAAACCGGACGTCGTACAAGGAAATTGCCTTATTACTGCCGATGGCGGGCTCAACTGGGCGCTGCCCAAAACGCCGCCGCGCGGGTACCGTTCCGCCGTGGAATACGTCGACAGGAATATCGTGATCTGTACCGGGCCCACGGGGACCGATTGGTCGGCCGATGGCGGGCTGACCTGGCAGGCGCTCCCGGGCGAGGGTTTCCACGCGGTCCGCAGGGCCAAAACCGGGAGAGCGGTGTACCTGGCAGGCGCAAAAGGGCGGATCGCCGTGGTAAGGGGAATGTGACCGAATGCAAAGGGCGCCCTGGAAAGGACGCCCGTTACAATACGCTTATTGTATCACAACCGGAACAATAGGTTAAAGCAAAAAGTACATTTACTACAAGTTAAACCTTCTCACTGCAATATTTCGGACAATCTCGCCAACACAGTTATTTTTTTTGTTAAAGCTGGAAATGCCCCGTTAAATGCAGGGAAAAAGTAATTTTTAATTATATTAGATGGAATACGGCCCCTTAAATGGCCGTGACATTTATCAGTAAAAGAAACAGATCGGCACGATGCAAGTGGCAACATCTTCGGGTAAATACTCGGTTAAACACTACCCAGACAATATTCAATCCTGGAAAAAGGAAGGCAACTATTTCTACTTCTACACCTCAGCCACCATACTGGAAATCAGGGTGATATCCGACAAGATCGTCAGGTTCAGGTATGCTGCCGACGGGCAGTTCCAGCGGGATTTCTCCTATGCCCTGAGCGATAAACTGGAAGAATCCCCCGAAAACTTCGATATCCGGGAATGGCAGGAGTCTTTTGAAATATTCACCACCGCCATCCGCGTCTACGTGGCCCGCGAAAACCTCCGGATCACCATCACCGACATCGACGGCCGGATCATCAACCAGGACGAAACGGGCTTCCACTGGCAATATTACCTGCAGAAAGGCGGGAAGATCGTGTATTGCACCAAACTCATACAGGAAGGCGAAGCTTTCTACGGCCTGGGCGACAAACCCACCGACCTGAACCTCCGCGGCAAGCGAGTGGAGAATTTCGGGACGGATGCGTACGGATATGCGAAAGATACCGATCCCCTCTACCGGAACATCCCCTTCTATTATGGCCTGCACAACGGCATCGGGTACGGATTGTTTTTCGACAACACCTTCCGCACCCTGTTCGATTTCGGCAGCGAGCGCGAAGACGCGTCCAGCTTCTGGGCGCGCGGCGGGGAAATGAACTATTACTTCATTTACGGCCCCGAACTGCTGAAAGTCGCCGAATCCTACGCCCGCATCACCGGAACGGCCGAATTGCCGCCCCTCTGGGCCCTCGGCTACCACCAGTGCCGCTGGAGCTATTTCCCCGACACCCGCGTACGCGAAATCGCCAAAGAATTCCGCGACCGCGGCATCCCTTGCGACGCGCTCTATCTCGATATCGACTATATGGACGGCTTCCGCTGCTTCACATGGAGCAAGGAAGGCTTCCCCGACCCGAAAAAACTGCTGAAAGAACTGTCGGACGGCGGATTCAAAACCGTAGTCATCATCGACCCCGGGATCAAGGTAGACCCGGAATATTCCGTATACCAGGAGCTCGTGCAGAAAGGCTATGCCTGCAAACGGGCGGATGGTGCGCTGATGGAGGGCGACGTATGGCCCGGCAAATGCGCGTTCCCCGATTTCACCGATCCGAAAGTGCGCGATTGGTGGGCAGGGCTTTTCAAGGATTTGACCGACTTCGGCGTCAGGGGCGTGTGGAACGATATGAACGAACCGGCGGTGTTCGAACTGGGGACTTTCCCCGAAGACGTGCGCCACGATTACGACGGTGAGAACGTGAGCCACCGCAAGGCGCACAATGTGTATGGCCACCTTATGAGCAAGGCTACCGCGGCGGGACTGAAGAAGCACCTCATGCCGAGGCGCCCCTTTGTCATCACCCGTTCCGCCTATTCCGGCACGCAGCGCTGGAGCAGCGTTTGGACGGGCGACAATATGAGCACATGGGAACATCTCTGGTTGGCGTCGGTACAGTGCCAACGCCTCTCCGTTTCCGGGCTAAGCTTCGCCGGCAGCGATATCGGCGGGTTCATCGGCGAGCCCAGCGGCGAGCTGTATACCCGCTGGATCCAGCTGGGCGCGTTCCATCCGCTCATGCGGACCCACTCGGCCAGCAACGATACCGGGTTCGACCAGGAGCCCTGGAGCTTCGGACCGGAATATGAAGCGGTGATCAAATCGTTCATCCAGCTCCGATATCGCCTTCTCCCCTACATCTACACCACTTTCTGGCAATATGCAGCGTATGGCACGCCGATGCTGCGCCCCCTCGCTTTCGTAGCGCAAAACGATGCCCATACGCACGATCTGAACCACGAGTTCATGTTGGGAGACAGCATCCTGATCAGCCACGTCAGCGAGCCCGGCATGCAGGAAAAACCGGTGTACCTGCCCGAAGGCACCTGGTATTACTACTTCAACGACCAGCGCCATACCGGCGGCCAGACCGTCACCGTTCCCACGCCCATTTCGGAAATGCCCATTTTCGTAAAAGGCGGCGCCGTGGTGCCCCAGTACCCCGATATGGAATGGGTGGGCCAGCGCAAGGTGGAAGAGATGATCCTGCAGGTGTATTACGGCGAAGGCATCACCCACAGCATCCTGTACGAAGACGCCGGCGATCATTACGCTTACAAGACGGGGCAATACAACCTCGTGCGTTTCAAACAGGTATCCGAAGAAAAACAGTTCCGGCTGAAAAAGAAATTCGTGGGCAAATTTGAAGCAGATTACACGCATCACCGCCTCCGCATCCACGGCCTGCCTTTCCGGCCCACTACCTGCGTGGTAGACGGCCTGGTGATGGACATTCCGCAAGACGTGCTGCAGGCGCCGGTGATCGAGATCCGCCTGGCCCGCAATTTCGAAGAGATCATTCTCAAATAATAAAAAAGCGAAACGGCAACATCCGTTTCGCTTTTTTATAGCTTATTTGTCTATTACTCTTATAGATACTCCATACTATTCAGCAAACCTTTTGCAACACCTGAAATTGGCACCATCGCCTGGCGAACGAGTTGTACATGCGCCGGGCGGCGCATGTGGAACACCGCCAGAGCGAAAACTTCTACTATAACATTTATTTCGCTGGACCCGCTTTACCCGGCAACCTTGCCCATTACATATAACTGGGTCAGATCCGGCGTGGGGCTTCCGCCTTCTTTTTCCAATGTAATCGCGAATGCATCGGCGCGTTCGACGGGCTTGAGCCTGCAATAGCCCGGACAGTTTTCCAGCATACCCGCATCTACCGGT
This sequence comes from Chitinophaga rhizosphaerae, assembly GCF_003958645.1. Lineage (GTDB taxonomy): Bacteria > Bacteroidota > Bacteroidia > Chitinophagales > Chitinophagaceae > Chitinophaga > Chitinophaga rhizosphaerae. Next base: position 2,571 of record NZ_RXLO01000001.1, on the reverse strand, counting down.
TTGCCATCGACCAACGCCCATAACTGGTATTGTTTACCTTTGGGCGCAGGTGGTAAATGTTGGGTAAAAACAAAAACATCCCGATTGTTATTATTCCAGTAGACGGTTACCTCCCCTTCCTTACCGGGTACACCGTTCAGGAGAATTTTCCTTGTACCGGGCAAAGCAACTGACCTGACCTGCGAATACACCAGTGAAAGCGTATCCCGGATCGCGGCATTGCCGGCCAGTAACAAATCGTTACGGCGTGCCGCCAGCGCATAGTCGTCCTTCAGCCGATGATATCGCTGATACAGCAGAATATTCCCCGCAATGCTTACCAGCAGCAAGATGGCTGCCGCAGCTGCTACGCCCGCCCAACTGAATGTACTGCGTGTAAAGTTCCTTTCCGGCATCGGCACTGCGGGCACTGGGCCGCTGCTTTCTATACCATCGCCTTCGAGCCCTTCGGCCAACCTGCGTTTCAGATCGCCCCACAGGTCGCTTTCCGGCAGCTCTTTGGCATGATCAAAACAATACGTCTCCAAATTCTCCTCACACTGTTGAATGGCAGCTTCCACTTCAGGATACAGCGCACGAAACTGATCCACTTCCGCCCTTTCCTCTGGCGTAGCAAGACCAAGTACATAACTTTCGATCACCCCACTTTGTATGTATGCCGATACGTTCACGCAAATAAAAATATAGATATCATTTTCCTGAGTTGCTTAATAGCCGCACGTAGTCTCGTTTTAACCGTCCCTGCCGGGATTTTCGCCAATTTGGCGATCTCTTCATGTGTATAGCCCTGAAAATAAGATAATTCTATCAATGCCCTGTGTTCCACCGCCAGTTTACTCACCGATTTCCGTAAACCCGTGTATTCGATGGACGCCCCTGCGATAGAATGATGAAAATCCTGGACAGGCTCGGTTTTCCTCGCATTCCGCCAGGCCGCACTTCGGACTGCGTCTATCGCGCCGGAACGGGCGATATTGTGCATCCATGTAAACAACCGCCCCTTTGCAGGCTCATATTGCCCGATCAATCGCCAAATCTTTACAAAACTATCCTGCAAGACATCCTGCGCCGTGTGCCCTTCCGGAACGATGCTGTATATGACGCCGTAAAGCGCGGGCGAATAGTTATCGTACAAATACCTGAATGCGGACTCGTCCCGCTGTTTTAGCAGCTGAACAAGTTCATCCTCTGTATATTTGGGTAAAATCTTCAAAAGATAATTGAATAATTCGAATAGCATATATACGGGAGAATCCCGCAGCCAGTTTTAGGGAAGTTTGCGCCCTTTGCCTGGACTTGCAAAGGGCGCATTACCTTATCCGTTCACCCACAATTTCCAACCGGCATCGAATTTATACCACTTACCATCTGCCCCTTCCCACTTCCATTCCGGCACTTCGGACCAGGTTTTCCCATCCGTGCTCCAAACCAGTTTGCCTTCGTGGATCTTCAGCCATTTACCTTCCTTGTCCATCCATGTGCCAGCCTTTTCCGCCGCCCATTTTTTACCATCGTGGCTTTGCCAAAGCCCGCCTTTGGCATCCAGCTTGTACCACAGCATTTTCCCTTCATGCATCCCGGCCCAGGTACCGGTCGCGGATTTGGACCAGTCAAAGGCCGGAACACAAGATTCAATTTGGAATCCGGGCGAAGCGAAAACCAGGGAAGAAGGGATACATAAAACGGCTGCCAGTAAGGCCATCTTCATTGTTTTTTTCATAATCATGCTGTATTTGATGTTGAATACAAAAAATGAATCCGAGATTATTTCGTAGACAAATCAGATACGGGGTGTTTTGAAAAAAAGTTTCAGGGATGGCGGCTAAATGTGGATAATCCGCCGCAACCGTGCAGCAGCATCCTTTTCGTCCAGATCGACGAAGTAACCGGATTGCCATTGCTGCGTATTCAAAGCTTGCCTGTTAGGCGCTTCCACCCAACCGGGATACAACCGGAAGCCGCGCTTTCCCTCCTTCGGCCCGTTCGTCAACACCCCGTTGCCGGCCAACGCCTGCCGCGGGAACATGAAAAATCCGCTGCGCGATCCGCCGTGTACGGCGATCATGTAGAAATCGAAGGGATCTGAAAGCGTGAAAGGCGCTGTTCCGCCGGAGGCGCTTCTTTTCCATAACGCGACGAAATTGCCGGCCTTTTTAGGCGTTAGTTTCGCCTGGCGGTACTTGATGCGGACACTTCCGTTACAAAGGAGGTCAAGGCCGTCATAATCTTCACTTTCGGCGTCTTGCAACAAACCCGTGATGCGCAGTCCTGCGGGATGCAATGCGTTGGTTTCGATAGATGCGAGCGTAGCGGTCATATTGGGTATCGAGGTTAAAACGAGGCTGCAAATTAAGGATTCAACGCGTAATAATCCCCCGATTCACGGCTGGCATGCTATTTCCCGGACTTCCTGCATAACCGACGCACCGCATTCGGAAACCGGGAACTAAAATACTCTGCACTGAAAGTGCAGAGGTTTGGGTATGCCGGACTAAAGTCCTACTCCAGCATTAAATTTTCAGCATTAGCACCTGGGTCATCCTTGTGGTGATCCAGGTATTCTTGCACCAT